>NZ_CP096395.1:5560000-6225918 GCF_054161305.1 Pseudomonas sp. Z2-11 | reverse complement strand
TGACCCGGTGCAGATCCAGCGCCTGGTCAGGCTGGCCGACTTTGAGCTTGATCCCGCCGATACCCTTTTCCCGGGAGATGTCAGTATTGATCATCAATTGATCAAGCGGCGTGTGCAGGAATCCCCCCGACGTGTTGTAGCACTGGACGGAATCGCGATGAGCGCCGAGCAAACGCGCCAGGGAAAGGTTGGCCCGTTTGGCTTTCAAGTCCCACAGGGCGACATCGAATGCACCGATCGCCTGGGTCGCCAGGCCGCTGCGCCCCACCGAGGCACCCGCCCAGCAGAGCTTGTCCCACAATTTGGAAATGTCGCTGGGGTTTTCGCCGATGAGGCCAGGAGCGATTTCCCTGGCATGGGCAAATTGCCCGGGGCCGCCGGCGCGCTTCGAATAGCTGAAACCCAGGCCACGGTGGCCGTCCCTGGTTTCGATTTCAACAAACAGCATGGCGATTTCGGTCATTGGCTTCTGCCGACCGGTCAGTACCTTGGCGTCGCTGATCGGGTTGGCCAATGGCAGGAATACCGAGGCCACGCGCACCCAGGCAATGCGGTCGTCATCGGCGGAAGGCAGTTGAGGCGTGTCTTGCATGGCTATGCTCCGAACGTTCGGGTTCGGCTGCCGCAACACGGCGTCGTGTTACAGCAGCGAAGGCAATGGGCTAGCTGCGCATCAATTCAATGGCCGCACTTTTGCGGTTGCGAATGACCGTCACCAGGTGCCAGGAGATGGACGCGGCGGCCAGGATGAGGAAGCCCGCCGAGATGGGATTGGTCAGGAAGCCGCCGAAATTGCCATCGGACAGCATCAAGCCGCGACGCAAGTTGGTTTCAGCCATCGGACCGAGGATGAAACCGATGATGAACGGTGCAATCGGCAAACCGGCCTTGACGAACCCATACCCCAGCAAGCCAAACAGCAGCACCGCCCAGACGTCGAAGATCCGGCTGTTCAAGCCAAAGGCGCCGACGACGCAAAGCACCAGGATGATCGGCAGCAGAATGTGCTTGGGCACCGCCAACAACTTGATGAACATGCGCAGGCCATAGAATTCCAGCACCAGCATCAGCACGGAAGCGAGGATCAGCGCAGCGAAGATCGTATAGACCAACGGCGCCTGGCTGATGAACAGCAACGGTCCGGGCTGGATGCCGTGGATCATGAAACCACCGAGCATCACTGCCGTAGTGGTGTCGCCGGGAATGCCGAGCGTCAGCAGAGGAATCATCGCGCCGCCGATGCCGGCGTTGTTTGCCGTCTCGCTGGCGACCACGCCGTCAATCTTGCCTTTGCCGAACTCCTCCGGTGTCTTCGAGCGCTTCTTCGCCACGATGTAGGAGACGATATTCGACGTACCGGCACCGATGCCGGGCAAGATGCCGATACCCAGGCCGATCAGGGATGATCGAGTGGCGTTGGGCAATTGGCCGACAAATTCCTTCATCGAAAAACCAAAACCTCTAACGCCTTTCATGCTGACGTGCTGGGGTTTGGCCCGGTGACTCAGGCGCGCGCTTTCAGCGAACTTCAGCACCTCGGAGACCGCAAACATACCGATCATGACGGTGAGCATGGCGAAGCCGCCATTGAGGCTCGGCAAGTCAAAGGTAAAGCGGCGAATAGCCTCGACCGGGGCGATCCCCACGGTGGAAAAGGCAAAGCCCAGGGCACCGGCAAACAAGCCTTTGACCAGCGAGCCGGTGGACAGCGTGGCAATCAGCGTCAGCGAAAAGATCGCGATGGAGAAGTATTCGTGCGGACCAAAGCTCAGGGCCAGTTCCGCCAGGATCGGAGCGATGAACATCAGCGCGGCGATACTGAAGATCGTGCCGAGAAACGAGAACACCACGCCAATCCCAAGGGCCTTCACGCCATGGCCCTGTTTCATCAGCGGCCAGCCATCGAACGTCGTCGCGATGGAGGCCGGCGTTCCCGGTATGTTGAGCAATATCGCCGATATCAGCCCTCCCGAGGTGGCGCCAACGAAAAGCGCCACCAGCAGCGCCAGGCCAGGACCGGGTCCCATCGAATAAGTCAGCGGCAAGCACAAAGCGATCGCCATGGTGGCCGAAAGACCAGGCACCGCTCCAAAAACGATCCCCACCGCAACGCCGAGGGTGATCAGCAGAAAGACGTAGGGTGTCAGTACGGCTGCGAAGCCTGTTTGCATGAGCTCAATCATGGCCGTCCCCTAGAAATCCAATAAACCGACAGGCAGGAGCAAGTCGAAGCCATGACGAAAGATGTAAAAAATCAGCACAGCCGAAACCACCGCGATCAGCGTGTAACGCAGGTGCTTGACCTTTTCATCCGCCGGGGTCAATACGATGAACTGGGCATAGAGATAGAGCGCAGTCGTGATCAGAAAACCCACCGGCTGCATCAGCGCTGTGTAAAGCAGCACCAAGGCCACGGATTTGATGACCGTTGGGTAATCGATCGCCTCTGGCTTTTCCGAGGGTTCGGCACTTTTGTCCGGCAGCTTGCGCCACGCCCACAATTGCAATGCGCCCAACAGACACAGCGCGACGGCGAGTACCCAAGGGACAAACGCGGCATCGACCGTCCCGCGACGCGGCAGGTTCATGGTCAGTATCAGGTAAGCGACGCCGGCGCCGAGCATCGCCAGGCCGGCGATCAGCTCGTTTCTTTTATAGGAATCCATACAGGCTCCTCTTGCTGGGAAGGACTGGTTCTCGGGCGTTGGCCAACGCGGTTCACACCCGAGCCGTTACGCAAAATTATTTTGCTTTACGCATCTCGTCCTTGAACTGCATGAAGCTGTCCCGGGTTTTATTCAACGTGGCGACGGCTTCTTCGGGGCCCTGGAAGCTGACCGGCTGCTTGAAGGACTTCTTCAGCTCCTCGGCATATTCCGGCTCTTCGGTGATTTTCTTCATGGTGTCGGCCATTTTCTTGACGATGGCCGGGTCCGTGCCTTTCGGGAAGGCGACGACATAAGGCTTGTCCAAGACCAGGTCCACGCCTTGTTCCTTGAAGGTCTTGACGTCGCCCAGCAGCGCGTTGCGCTCAGCATTGGGCTGGCCCAGGGCAGTCATCTTGCCGCTGGAAATGTAATCCTGGACCGAGCCATAGCTGATGGCGCCGAGGTCGATACGTTTGCCCAGCAAGGCAACGATTTTTTCCGATACGGTGCCGCTGTCGACCATTTTCAGTTTCACCCCGGCGAGCTTCTCGAACATCAAGCCTTGCAGGTGCGAGAAGTTGCCCATCTCGGTGCCGTAAGTGATGGTGCCGGGCTTGGCCTTGGCTTTTTCAATCAGTTGATCGAGGCTGTCGATGCCCGAGCTTTTCGCCGAGACGAACACCGCCCCTTTGTCGACGCCAGCGATGCAGGAAATATCGAACGCATCAAAGCGGTCCTCCGACAGCCCCGCGACTTCGTTGACGATCAACTGGCCGGTGTGGGTGAAGAGGATGGTATTGCCATCCGGCGCTGCGCTCTTGACCGCATCGGCGGCGATGGTGCCGCCCCCACCGGCCATGTTGGTGACAACCATGGTCTTGCCGGTGACCTTGGTGAAGTACTTGGCCATCATCCGTGCGTTGAAATCGGTGTCACCACCGGCGTTGGCAATCACCACGACCTGTACCGGACGGCTTGGCCAATCGCTGGCATCGGCAGCCATCGCTGTGCCAGCGGCCAAGCTCAGAAACGAGGCGATCAAAGAGGCGCAGAGTGTTTTCTTCATTATTGTTCTCCGGGTGCTGCCATTCATTGTGGGATTGAGGTTGAGCGAGAAACGGACACGCCCAGCGCTGATGCCTGGCGGGAAGGCAAGACTGCTTGGACGTTGAGATCGGGGAATTCGATTGCACTGGCGAGCGCGAAAAGAGCTTTTCGGGAAGGTAGCTGGCGCACGGCGATAACGCGTGGGACCGAGGGACTACATGTGCGCTGGGCGGCAAATGGAGAAAACATGGCTGCGCCTTTCGTTTTTATTATTTTGACGTCATACGTTGTCGTATGACTGGATATCATCACCTATGCTCCACGTTGTCAACGCAGTTGTTCAGGGGCTTACCGTGAATACGACGAACAGGGCGGGTGGCCCCGAGGAGATCGAATCGCCGTCCTTGTACAGATGCGGACTGAAATTTAGTTGCCCCCAATAAAAAACCCCCTGAATTCAGGGGGTTGTTTTTTGCGCTTCGGATCAGAGCCGACCGGCCGACTCCGTTACCCGTGCTCCAGCCTTACTCGACCGTGACCGATTTCGCCAGGTTACGCGGCTGGTCCACGTCGGTGCCCTTGAGCACGGCGACGTAGTACGACAGCAGTTGCAGCGGAATCGTGTAAAGGATCGGCGAAAGGATGTCGTGGATGTGCGGCATGTGCACCACATGGGTGCCCTCGCCGTTGGTCATGCCAGCCTTCTCATCGGCGAAGACAACCAACTGGCCGCCACGGGCGCGCACTTCCTGCAGGTTGGACTTGAGCTTTTCCAGCAGCTCGTTGTTCGGCGCCACGGTGACCACCGGCATGTCGTTGTCCACCAGGGCCAACGGACCGTGCTTGAGCTCCCCGGCCGGGTAGGCTTCGGCGTGGATGTAGGAAATCTCCTTGAGCTTCAGAGCACCCTCCATCGCCACCGGGAATTGCGCACCACGGCCAAGGAACAAGGTGTGGTTCTTCTCGGCGAACAGTTCGGCGATTTTTTCCACGGTGCTGTCCATGGCCAAGGCTTCGCCCAGGCGGGCCGGCAGGCGACGCAGCTCTTCCACCAGCCGGGCCTCGACGCCCTCTTGGAGCGTACCGCGTACCTGCCCCAGGGACAGGGTCAGCAGCAGCAGGCCGACCAGTTGCGTAGTGAACGCTTTGGTCGACGCCACGCCGATCTCGCGACCGGCCTGGGTCAGCAGGGTCAGGTCGGATTCGCGCACGAGCGAGCTGATGCCGACGTTGCAGATCGCCAGGCTGGCGAGAAAGCCCAATTCCTTGGCGTTACGCAGCGCTGCCAGGGTGTCGGCGGTTTCGCCGGACTGGGAAATAGTCACGAACAGAGTGTCTGGCTGCACGACTACCTTGCGATAGCGGAACTCGCTGGCGACTTCGACCTGGCACGGGATACCCGCCAACTCTTCGAGCCAGTAACGCGCAACCATGCCGGCGTGATAGCTGGTGCCGCACGCCACGATCTGCACATTGCGCACCTTGGCGAACAACTCGGCTGCCTGCGGACCAAAGGCCTGGACCAGCACCTGCTCCTGACTCAAGCGACCTTCAAGCGTGCGCTGCACGACGGCGGGTTGCTCGTGGATTTCCTTGAGCATGTAATGGCGGAACTCACCTTTGTCGGCGGCTTCGGCACCGTCGCGGTACTGGACCACCTCGCGCTCGACTTCCTTACCCTCAAGGTTCCAGATCTGCACGCTGTCACGGCAAATCTCGGCGATATCGCCCTCTTCCAGATACATGAAGCGATCAGTCACCTGACGCAGCGCCAACTGGTCGGAAGCCAGGAAGTTTTCCCCCAGGCCCAGGCCGATCACCAGCGGGCTGCCACTGCGGGCCGCCACCAGCCGATCCGGTTGTTTGGCGCTGATGACCGCCAGGCCATAGGCGCCATGCAGTTCCTTGACCGTGGCTTTGAGCGCCACGGTCAGGTCAGCCAGGTCCTTGAGCTTGTGGGTGAGCAAATGGGCAATGACTTCGGTGTCGGTGTCCGAAGTAAAGACATAACCAAGCGCCTTCAGCTGTTCGCGCAACGCCTCATAGTTTTCGATGATGCCGTTGTGTACCACGGCCAGGTCGCCGGAGAAGTGCGGATGGGCGTTACGCTCGCACGGCGCACCATGGGTGGCCCAACGGGTATGGGCGATGCCCAGGCGACCGATCAGCGGCTCGGCATCCAAGGCCCGTTCCAGTTCACTGACCTTGCCTGGACGCCGCATGCGCTCAAGCTTCTCGTCGTTGGTGAAGACCGCCACGCCGGCGCTGTCGTAGCCGCGATATTCAAGACGCTTGAGGCCTTCAAGCAAGATGGCCGTGATGTTGCGCTCAGCAACGGCGCCGACAATTCCACACATGTTATTTCTCCTGGCTGACAGGTGCGCAGATCAAATTGATGCCGCGGGCCTGAATCTGGTCGCGTGCCTCCACGGGCAGGCGATCATCGGTAATGAGGGTATGGACGCTGCTCCACGGCAGTTCCAGATTGGGGATCTTGCGGCCGATCTTGTCGGCCTCCACCATCACGATCACTTCGCGGGCAACCTCGGCCATCACACGGCTCAGGCCCAACAGTTCGTTGAAGGTGGTGGTACCTCGAACCAGATCGATGCCGTCGGCGCCGATGAACAGCTGGTCAAAGTCATAGGAACGAAGCACCTGCTCGGCGACCTGGCCCTGGAACGACTCGGAATGAGGATCCCAGGTGCCACCGGTCATCAGCAGCACGGGCTCATGTTCCAGCTCGCTCAGCGCATTGGCCACGTGCAGGGAATTGGTCATGACCACCAGCCCCGGTTGCTGGCCAAGCTCGGGAATCATCGCCGCCGTGGTGCTGCCGCTGTCGATGATGATGCGCGCATGCTCGCGGATCCGCTTGACGGCGGCCCGGGCGATGGCCTGTTTGTATTTGGAAACGCTTTGTCCACTGTCGGCGACCAGTTCCTGCGGCATCGGCACCGCGCCACCGTAGCGGCGCAACAACAGGCCATTGGTCTCCAACGCGGCGAGATCCTTGCGAATCGTAACTTCCGAGGTTTCGAAGCGCTTGGCCAGCTCATCCACGCTCACCTCGCCCTGCTCCTGGAGCAAAGCGAGAATGTTATGGCGGCGTTGTGGTGTATTGCGCTTGGACATGGCTGCTTAAGTTTCGATTCGAAAGATAACGTAAGCAATCAAAACCTATTGAGGCGATGTCGTCAAGGCGCCAAGAGAAAAATTCAGAAATCAGCGGACAACTGTGGGAGCGAGCCTGCTCGCGAATGCGGTAGGTCAGTCAGAGCAGCGCTGTCTGATACCGCTTCGCGAGCAGGCTCGCTCCCACAGGAGAGGGTGTGGATAACTTTAAGGCTTCTTGATCTTTTCCGGACGCTTCCAGCCATCGATGTTGCGCTGACGTGCGCGGGCTACGGCCAGTTGAGACTTATCCACATTCTGATTGATAGTCGAACCTGCCGCCGTGTTCGAACCATCGTCAATCATCACCGGGGCGACCAGTGAGTTGTTGGAACCGATAAAGACGTCCTCGCCAATGGTTGTCCGGTGCTTGTTCACGCCGTCGTAGTTGCAGGTGATGGTCCCCGCACCGATGTTGGTACGTGCGCCGATTTCAGCGTCGCCCAGATAAGTCAGGTGCCCGGCCTTGGCACCTTCGCCCATATGAGCGTTTTTAAGTTCCACGAAGTTACCCACATGAGCGCGGGCTTCCAGCACCGTGCCCGGGCGCAGGCGAGCAAACGGGCCGGCGTCGCTACCCTCGCCCATCACGGCGCCTTCGAGATGACTGTTGGCCTTGATTACCACGCCTTTGCGCAGGGTACTGTCCTTGATCACGCAGTTCGGGCCAATGACCACGTCGTCTTCGATGACGACTTTGCCTTCGAGGATAACGTTAATGTCGATGACCACGTCGCGGCCGACGCTGACTTCACCACGGACGTCAAAACGGGCAGGGTCGCGCAGGGTCACGCCTTGGGCCATCAAGCGCCGGGCGGTGCGCTGCTGGTAATGGCGTTCGAGTTCAGCCAGTTGCCGGCGATCGTTGGCGCCCTGCACTTCCATCGCGTCCAGGGGCTGCTCGGTGGCGACCGCCAGTCCATCGGCAACAGCCATGGCGATCACGTCGGTGAGGTAGTACTCGCCTTGGGCGTTGTTGTTGGACAAGCGGCTCATCCAGTCCCCCAGGCGCTCGGCGGGAACGGCAAGAATCCCGGTGTTGCCTTCGGTGATGGCGCGCTGGGCGTCATTGGCGTCTTTCTGCTCGACGATGGCAGTCACCTGGCCGTCGGCATTGCGTACGATGCGGCCGTAGCCGGTCGGGTCATCCAACTCGACGGTGAGCAGGCCCAATTGACGCGGCGCGACGTGCTTGAGCAGGCGTTGTAGCGTATCGACTTCGATCAGCGGCACATCGCCGTAGAGAATCAACACGGTATCGGCGGTGATGAATGGCACGGCCTGGGCCACTGCGTGACCTGTACCGAGTTGCTTGTCCTGCAGCACGAAATTCAGGTCATCCGCCGCCAGGCGCTCACGTACCGCATCGGCACCGTGGCCGATCACCACATGGATGCGCTGTGGATCAAGTTGCCGCGCGCTGTGGATAACATGGCCGAGCATGGAGTTGCCGGCTACCGGGTGCAGCACCTTGGGCAGCGCCGAGCGCATGCGAGTGCCTTGACCGGCCGCGAGAATAACGATTTCGAGAGACATGACTGGCTACCAATCCTGGGTGGTCAGCGGCTGCGACCAGATGATGAGTGTCGGGAAAAGAAAAAAGGGTAGCCGAGGCTACCCTTTTTAATCAATCGCACACGAAGCGGACGGCTTAGCCGCCGAACTTCTTGCGGATCTGCTGGACGGTGCGCAGCTGAGCTGCGGCCTCGGCCAGACGTGCAGCAGCAGAACCGTAATCGAAGTCTGCGCCTTTTTCGTTCAGGGCCTTCTCGGCAGCCTTGACGGCTTCCTGAGCGGAGGCTTCGTCCAGGTCGGCAGCACGTTGCACGGTATCGGCAAGGACCTTGACCATGTTCGGCTGAACCTCGAGGAAACCACCGGAGATGTAGAACACCTCCTTGTCCCCGCCCTGCTTGGTCAGAGTAATCGGACCTGGCTTCAAGCTGGTGATCAGCGGTGCGTGGCCCATGGTGATACCAAGATCACCCAGATCACCGTGCGCAACCACAAACTCGACCAGACCGGAGAAGATTTCCCCTTCCGCACTGACGATATCGCAATGGACTGTCATAGCCATCTGATTGCCTCAACCTAAATTAGCGCCCGTTGCCGGGCGCCGGGATTACAGTTTCTTGGCTTTCTCGATCGCTTCTTCGATGCCGCCGACCATGTAGAACGCTTGTTCTGGCAGGTGGTCGTAGTCACCGTTGAGGATGCCTTTGAAGCCAGCAATGGTGTCCTTCAGGGAAACGTATTTACCCGAGGCACCGGTGAAGACTTCAGCCACGAAGAACGGCTGCGACAAGAAGCGCTGGATCTTACGAGCGCGGGATACCAACTGCTTGTCGGTTTCCGACAGTTCGTCCATACCCAGGATCGCAATGATGTCCTTCAGCTCTTTGTAGCGCTGCAGCACGTACTGGACGCCGCGAGCGGTGTCGTAGTGCTCTTGGCCGATCACGTTCGGGTCCAGCTGGCGCGAAGTCGAGTCGAGTGGATCGACCGCTGGGTAGATACCCAGGGAAGCGATGTCACGGGACAGTACGACGGTGGCGTCCAAGTGGGCGAAGGTGGTCGCTGGCGACGGGTCGGTCAAGTCATCCGCAGGTACGTATACCGCTTGGATCGAAGTGATCGAACCTTCCTTGGTCGAAGTGATACGTTCTTGCAGAACGCCCATCTCTTCAGCCAGGGTCGGCTGGTAACCTACTGCCGAAGGCATACGGCCCAGCAGTGCGGATACTTCAGTACCGGCCAGGGTGTAACGGTAGATGTTGTCGACGAACAGCAGAACGTCGTTACCTTCGTCACGGAACTTCTCGGCCATGGTCAGGCCGGTCAAGGCTACGCGCAGACGGTTTCCCGGCGGCTCGTTCATCTGACCGTAGACCAGTGCCACTTTGTCCAGAACGTTGGAATCCTTCATCTCGTGGTAGAAGTCGTTACCCTCACGAGTACGCTCACCCACACCGGCGAACACGGAATAACCGCTGTGCTCGATGGCGATGTTACGGATCAGTTCCATCATGTTTACGGTCTTGCCTACACCGGCACCACCGAACAGACCGACTTTACCGCCCTTGGCGAACGGGCAAACCAGGTCGATAACCTTGATGCCGGTTTCCAGCAGGTCGTTGCCGCCTGCCTGTTCAGCGAAGGATGGCGCAGGACGGTGAATGCCCCAGCGCTCGTCGGTATCGATCGGGCCAGCTTCGTCGATCGGGTTGCCCAGTACGTCCATGATCCGGCCCAGGGTCGCTTTACCGACCGGTACGGAGATGGCAGCGCCAGAGTCGATAACGTCCAGACCGCGCTTCAAGCCTTCGGTGGAACCCATCGCAATGGTACGAACCACGCCGTCGCCCAGCTGCTGCTGAACTTCCAGGGTGGTTTCCGCGCCTTGTACTTTCAGCGCGTTGTAGATGCTCGGTACGCTGTCGCGTGGGAATTCCACGTCGATAACGGCGCCGATGATTTGAACGATACGTCCGCTACTCATAGCTGGATCCTCTGAATATTTGAACCGTTAAACCGCGGCAGCGCCGCCGACGATTTCCGAGATCTCTTGGGTGATCGCAGCCTGACGCGCCTTGTTGTAGATCAGCTGCAAATCGCTGATCAAATCACCGGCGTTGTCGGTAGCGTTTTTCATCGCGATCATCCGCGCCGCTTGTTCAGCTGCGTTGTTCTCGACCACCGCCTGGTACACCTGCGACTCCACGTAGCGGACCATCAAGCCGTCAAGCAGCTCCTTGGCATCGGGTTCGTAGAGGTAGTCCCAGTGGTGCTTGAGTTCCTGTTCCGGGGTCGCCACCAGTGGGATCAATTGCTCCACGGTTGGCTGTTGCGTCATGGTATTGATGAACTTGTTGGATACCACGGACAGGCGGTCAATCCGGCCTTCCAGGTAAGCATCCAGCATCACCTTGACGCTGCCGATCAGGTCATTGATCGACGGCTCTTCACCCAGGTGGCTGATAGCGGCGACGACGTTACCGCCGAAGTTGCGGAAGAATGCCGCACCCTTGCTACCAATCACGCACAGATCGATCTCGACGCCTTGTTCGCGGTTTACCGCCATGTCCTTGACCAGGGCCTTGAACAGGTTGGTGTTCAAGCCACCGCACAGACCACGGTCACTGCTCACCACAACGTAACCGACGCGCTTGACGGCGCGGTCGATCATGAACGGGTGGCGATATTCCGGGTTGGCGTTGGCCAGATGACCAATCACCTGGCGGATGCGCTCCGCGTAAGGACGGCTAGCAGCCATGCGCATTTGTGCCTTGCGCATTTTACTGACCGCCACTTTTTCCATGGCGCTGGTAATCTTTTGCGTGCTTTTGATGCTCGCAATCTTACTGCGAATCTCTTTTGCGCCTGCCATGTAACACCTATCAGGTTAGCAAGCGGGAGCCTTGCGACTCCCGCTGCGGCTTACCAGGTTTGGGTGGCCTTGAACTTCTCGATACCGGCTTTCATGCCAGCGTCGATTTCGTCATTGAAGTCACCCTTCACGTTGATCTTCGCCATCAAATCGGCGTGATCTCGGTTGAAGTAAGCAATCAGCGCTTGTTCAAAGCTGCCGACCTTGGCGATTTCGACGTCAGTCAGGAACCCACGTTCAGCGGCATACAGCGACAACGCCATGTCAGCGATCGACATAGGAGCGTATTGCTTCTGCTTCATCAGCTCGGTAACGCGCTGACCATGCTCAAGTTGCTTACGGGTCGCTTCGTCCAGGTCAGAAGCGAACTGGGCGAATGCTGCCAGTTCACGGTACTGAGCCAGAGCGGTACGGATACCACCGGAGAGCTTCTTGATAATCTTGGTCTGAGCGGCACCACCCACACGGGATACCGAAACACCGGCGTTCACAGCAGGACGGATGCCCGAGTTGAACATGGCCGATTCCAGGAAGATCTGACCGTCGGTGATGGAGATCACGTTGGTCGGAACGAACGCGGAAACGTCGCCAGCCTGGGTTTCGATGATCGGCAGTGCGGTCAGGGAACCGGTCTTGCCAGTCACTGCGCCGTTGGTGAACTTCTCTACGTAGTCTTCCGAGACGCGGGATGCGCGCTCCAACAGACGGGAGTGGAGATAGAACACGTCGCCTGGGTAGGCTTCACGGCCTGGTGGACGGCGCAGCAGCAGGGAAATCTGGCGGTAAGCCACTGCTTGCTTGGACAGATCGTCATAAACGATTAGCGCGTCTTCACCGCGGTCGCGGAAGTACTCGCCCATGGTGCAACCGGAGTACGGAGCCAGGAACTGCAGCGCAGGAGATTCCGAAGCACTGGCCGCCACGATGATCGTGTTGGCCAGGGCGCCGTTTTCTTCCAGCTTGCGAACCACGTTGGCAATGGTCGATTGCTTCTGACCGATGGCGACGTAGACGCAGAAAATGCCGCTGTTCTTCTGGTTGATGATCGCGTCGATCGCCAGAGCGGTTTTACCGATCTGACGGTCACCGATGATCAGCTCACGCTGGCCACGGCCGACAGGGATCATGGCATCGACAGCCTTGTAGCCAGTCTGTACAGGCTGGTCTACCGACTTACGCCAGATCACGCCTGGAGCAACTTTCTCGACCGCATCGGTCTCGGTGTTGTTCAGCGGACCTTTGCCGTCAACAGGATTACCCAGTGCGTCGACTACGCGACCCAGCAGTTCCTTACCGACTGGAACCTCGAGGATGCGGCCGGTGCACTTGGCGCTCATGCCTTCAGCCAGCGTCGTGTAAGCGCCCAATACCACGGCACCTACAGAGTCTTGCTCCAGGTTGAGGGCCATACCGTAGACGCCGCCCGGAAACTCGATCATCTCGCCGTACATGACGTCGGCCAGACCGTGAATCCGCACGATGCCGTCAGATACGCTGACGACAGTGCCTTCGTTACGGGCTTGGGAGGTCACATCGAGCTTGTCGATGCGGCCCTTGATAATTTCACTTATTTCGGAAGGATTGAGTTGCTGCATTGCTCTGCTGCCCCTTCAAACTCAAGATTTCAATGCTTCGGCAAGTTTCGCGATTTTGCCGCGAATCGAGCCATCGATAACCAGGTCGCCGGCGCGGATGACAACGCCCCCTATCAGGGATTTGTCTTCCTCGACTTGCAGGCGCACTTCCCGGTTGAGTCGTGCACTGAGAACCTTGGCGAGTTTGTCTTGCTGTTCTTGGTTCAATGCAAAAGCACTGGTCACTTCCACGTCTACCGATTTCTCTTGCTCGGCCTTGTACAGGTCGAAAAGAGCGGCGATCTCCGGCAGAAGCGGGAGACGGTCGTTTTCGGCTACAACGTGGATGAAATTCTGTGCCTTGGCATCGAACTTGTCGCCGCACACGTCAATGAACGTGGCGGCCTTTTCTGCGCTCGTCAGTCGCGGGGCCTTGAGCACACGCTGCATGGTGTCGTCTTGCGACACCGCTGCTGCCAGGCCGAGCATGGCTGACCAATTGGCCAGTTGCTGGTGGGCCTGAGCGTGCTCGAAGGCCGCCTTAGCGTAAGGTCGGGCCAACGTGGTCAGTTCTGCCATGATCGCCCTCGCTTAGATTTCAGCAGCCAGTTTGTTTACCAGCTCTGCGTGCGCGTTTTGATCGATTGTGGCACCCAGGATCTTCGAAGCACCGCCAACGGCCAGGGCACCCACTTGGGCACGCAGCGCGTCTTTGACACTGTTGAGTTCCTGTTCGATCTCGGCTTGAGCCTGAGCCTTCACACGGTCAGCTTCGACGCGAGCCTGTTCACGGGCTTCGTCGACAATCTGCGTACCGCGTTTCTTGGCTTGCTCGATGATTTCAGCTGCCTGAGCTTTCGCTTCGCGCAGTTGCTGACCCACTTTCTCATGGGCCAACTCCAGGTCGCGAGCTGCTCGGCTGGCAGCGTCCAGACCATCAGCGATCTTCTTTTGACGTTCGTGCAATGCCGCAATGACCGGAGGCCATACGAACTTCATGCAGAACAGTACAAAAATCAGGAACGCAACGGACTGGCCAATCAGGGTCGCATTAATGTTCACGCCAACACCTCGCAGTTACGTTGTCCATCACACCAGATTACTCGGAAGATCCGAATAATCAGCCAGCGATCTGACCAACGAACGGGTTCGCAAAGGTGAAGAACAGAGCGATACCAACACCGATCATGGTTACGGCGTCGAGCAGACCGGCAACGATGAACATCTTCACTTGCAGCATTGGAACCATTTCCGGTTGACGCGCAGCGCCTTCCAGGAATTTGCCGCCCAGCAGGCCGAAACCAATTGCGGTACCCAGTGCGCCCAGGCCGATCAACAGTGCAACAGCGATAGCGGTTAGACCAACTACAGTTTCCATCTTTCCTCCCGACTTTTACGTCGTATGGTTTAGGTTTTTTAGATTAAAGCGGTAAAACAAATCGTTTCATCAAGCCCGTTCGGGCCCCTTCCCGTTTGACCGGGAAGGACATCAGACTAGTCGAGACTGGCCTTAATGGTTTTCTTCGTGCGCCATCGACAGGTAGACGATGGTCAGCATCATGAAGATGAACGCCTGCAAGGTGATGATCAGGATGTGGAACACTGCCCACGCCCATTGCAGCACCACGCCCAGGCCGCTGAGCCAGAGCAGGCCGCTGCCGAACATCACAGCGATCAGGATGAACACCAGCTCGCCGGCATACATGTTGCCGAACAGACGCAGGGCCAGAGAGATTGGCTTGGCGATCAGGGTCACGAATTCCAGAAGGAAGTTCACCGGGATCAGCAGTGCCTGAACAAGGATGTTCTTGCTGCCGAACGGGTGCAGGGTCAGTTCGCCGATGAAACCGCCGATGCCCTTGACCTTGATGCTGTAGAAAATGATCAGTGCGAATACAGAGAACGCCATGCCCAGGGTCGCATTCGGGTCGGTGGTCGACACGGCGCGGAACGGGATATGGGCATCGCCGGAGATCAGGATGGCCAGTTGAGGAATCCAGTCGACCGGTACCAGGTCGATGGCGTTCATCAGGAACACCCAGACGAAGATGGTCAGTGCCAGCGGTGCGATCACCGGGCTACGGCCATGGAAGCTGTCTTTCACGCTGCCATCGACGAATTCGACCAGTACTTCAACGAAGTTCTGCAGTGCACCAGGCTGACCGGAAGTCGCTTTCTTTGCCGCCATGCGGAAAAGAAGAACGAAGATCAGACCCAACGCGACCGACCAGCCGAGGGTATCGACGTGGAAGGCCCAGAAGCCCATTTCTTTAGCTTCTGCTGCAGTGTGAGCAAAGCCCCAGCTGCCATTGGGTAGCTGACCGAAGGTCAGGTTCTGCAAGTGGTGCTGGATATAGCCCGAAGCGGTTGTCTCTGCCATGGTTGCCTCAAACGCCCTAAGGTCTCGAAAGTCTTGTTCTCATTAGCAGGGGAGCGAACCAGCTGACCATCTGGGTCAGCAGGAACACGCCGAATACAGCTAGCGGCGCCAATGGCTTCACACCTGCGAACGTCAGTGCAAACAGCACTGCCGTCAAAATCAGTTTCCCCGCCTCGCCGGCATAAAAAGACCGGACGATGGCTTGGGCTGCTCGGGCGCCGGAAAACCGAAATGCCCTGTGAGCGAAGTAAATATTGGGAAGCAAGGCTATCAGGCCTCCGCAAAGACCCGAGTATCCGGCGACGACTCCTTTCCATTGCCAGAGCGCCAACGCGGCGATCAGTACAACGACGAACTGGGTCAATAACACCGGGAAAACAGCCAGACGATGGAACGGCAAGCGGTTTGGCGTGCGTGTTTCCATCGCTTTTGCTCTCCAATGGTCGGCTGCCGGAATTCAATAACTTGGCATAATTTGTGCCGACAAAATGCGCGCAGAGTATAGGGGCGGTTCTGCCCCTATTCAACCTCAAGGTAGTGATTTCCGACTGCGCGCTACAAGGGCAATTGTTTCAGCGAATGTGCGCAAGAACACCTTGCAGCTCATCGAGGGAGTTATAACCGATCACCAGTTGCCCTTTGCCCTTCTTCCCGTGGCGAATCTGCACCGCAGAGCCCAGGCGCTCGGCCAGGCGCTGCTCCAGGCGAGCGATGTCCGGATCGGGTTTTGGTGCTTCGACAGGGGCGGGTTTGCCGCTCAGCCATTGACGAACCAGTGCCTCGGTTTGGCGCACGGTCAGGCCGCGTGCGACAACATGTCGCGCCCCTTCAACTTGTTGATTTTCCGGCAAACCGAGCAAAGCCCGGGCATGGCCCATCTCCAGGTCGCCGTGGGACAGCATGGTCTTGATGACCTCCGGCAAGGCGATCAATCGCAGCAGGTTGGCCACGGTCACCCGAGACTTGCCCACCGCTTCGGCGACCTGTTGCTGGGTCAGTTGGAACTCCTGCTGCAAGCGCTGCAAGGCCACCGCTTCTTCGATCGGATTGAGGTCCTCGCGCTGGATGTTCTCGATCAGCGCCATGGCGATCGCGGTTTCATCCGGTACGTCGCGGACCATCGCCGGGATGGTTTCCTGGCCGGCTTGCTGGCTCGCGCGCCAGCGGCGTTCGCCGGCGATGATCTCGAACCGCCCATTGGCGATCGGGCGGACCACGATAGGCTGCATCACGCCTTGGGTCTTGATCGA
Organism: Pseudomonas sp. Z2-11; assembly: GCF_054161305.1. NCBI lineage: Bacteria > Pseudomonadati > Pseudomonadota > Gammaproteobacteria > Pseudomonadales > Pseudomonadaceae > Pseudomonas > Pseudomonas sp. Z2-11. The sequence continues at coordinate 6,209,458 of NZ_CP096395.1, read as the reverse complement.
CTGGGCCAGTTCTTCCAGCGCTTGCGGGTCCATGTCCCGACGCGGCTGGTATTTGCCACGCTGGATCAGGTCCAGCGGCAAATGCTGCAATTCGCGCTGATCGACCTGGACTGCCTGTTCTTCAAGCGAACTGACAGTCGGACCGCTGAGCAGCGCATCCAGTCCACGTCCGAGACCTCGTTTCTTGACGGCCATGGGGTTTCCTTAAGTTGGCTGGGCTGCAGCGATGCGTGGCTGGCGGCGTTGACGGCGAACCATCTCGCCCGCCAGGGCCAGGTAGGCCAGCGCGCCACGCGATTGTTTGTCATAGGCCAGGGCCGGCATGCCATAGCTCGGCGCTTCGGCCAGGCGGATGTTTCGCGGAATGACCGTGTCGTAGAGCTGCTCGCCGAAATGCTCCTTGAGCTGGGCCGACACGTCGTTCATCAGGCTCAGGCGCGGGTCGTACATCGTGCGCAACAGGCCTTCGACTTTCAGCTCTGGATTCAGCAGCTCAGCGATACGCTTGATGTTATCCACAAGGTCGCTCAACCCCTCGAGGGCGAAGTATTCACACTGCATGGGGATAATCACCCCATCGGCGGCAACCAACGCATTGAGGGTCAGCATCGACAGTGACGGTGGGCAGTCGATCAGGATGTAGTCGTAATTTTCACGAACCGGCGCCAACGCGCTGCGCAGGCGGCTCTCCTTCATCTGCATTTCCAGCAGCACCACTTCTGCCGCCGTCAGGTCACGGTTGGCCGGCAGCAGCTGGTAACCGCCATGCTCGGAGAAATGCATGGCCTGGCCCAAGTCGCACTCACCGATGAGTACATCGTAGATGGAGTTTTCCAGGCCATGTTTATCCACACCGCTGCCCATGGTGGCGTTGCCCTGTGGATCGAGATCGATCAACAGCACCCGGCGCTTGGTCGCGACCAGGGATGCTGCGAGGTTGATGCAGGTGGTGGTCTTGCCCACACCACCTTTCTGGTTCGCTATCGCGAATACCTTAGCCATTCTTGCTTGTGTTCCCAATCATGCCGTGCGGCGCAGTATCAGCAGATGGCGTTGGCCTTGGCAACCGGGTACGGCCAAGGCGTGTTCGCTATCGAGGTGGAAGTCTGCCGGCAATGCTACCAGCTCATCGGCCGGATGAACGCCCTTCATTGCCAGCCAGCGTGTATCGGCGTCGCCCAGGTGGCGCGTCCAGTTGCTGAAGTTCTCCATACTGCTGAAGGCCCGGGAGATGATTCCGTTGAAAGGCTCTGCAGGCTGAAACGCTTCGACGCGGCTGTGGATAACTTGCAAGTTATCCAGTTTCAGTTCGAGTTTGACCTGGGTCAGGAAGCGGGTTTTCTTGCCGTTGCTGTCCAGACAGGTCACTTGCGAACCGGGAAACAGGATCGCCAGCGGAATACCAGGCATACCACCGCCGCTACCGACGTCGAGCCAGCGACCGTCTTCGATGAAAGACATCACGCTGAGACTATCGAGCAAGTGTCGCGAGACCATTTCATCCGGATCGCGCACGGCGGTCAGGTTGTAGGCCTTGTTCCATTTGATCAACAACGCCAGGTAACCCAGCAACTGCGCGTGCTGGGCTTCGGTGAGGCTGACGCCGAGCTGACGGGCACCTGTGGATAATTCTTCAGCGTGTTGCGAGGTGACCATCGAACTCAAGCGCTTTGCTCCAACTGGCGGCCCGCGCCGCGTTTTTTCAAATGAATCATCAACAGCGAAATCGCCGCCGGGGTAACGCCGGGGATGCGCGATGCCTGGCCGAGGGTCTCGGGACGCGTTGCACCGAGCTTGCTCTGGATTTCTTTCGACAGCCCTGAAATGTTCGTGTAGTCGATATCCACAGGCAGCCTGGTGTCTTCACTGGCGCGTAGACGGGCAATTTCGTCCTGTTGACGGTCGATGTAACCGGCGTATTTGGTCTTGATCTCGACCTGTTCGGCCACCTGTGGGTCTTCCGCGCCCTGGCCAGTGACTTCCACCAGCCCGACGTAATCGATTTCCGGCCGGCTCAACAGGTTGAGCAAGTTGTATTCGTGCGTCAGCGGAGTGCCGAATTTCGCCGCGATGGCATCGCCCTGCTCGGTACCGGGACGAACCCAGGTGCTCTTCAGGCGCTGCTCTTCCAGCTCGATACTCTCGCGTTTCTTGCAGAACGCAGCCCAACGCACGTCATCCACCAGCCCCAGCTCGCGACCTTTCTCGGTCAGGCGCAGGTCGGCGTTGTCCTCACGCAGGATCAGGCGATATTCGGCGCGGGACGTGAACATCCGATACGGTTCCTGGGTACCCAGCGTAATCAGGTCGTCCACCAGCACACCGATATACGCCTCATCGCGACGCGGGCACCAGCTGTCTTTGCCCTGGGCGCGCAATGCCGCGTTGGCTCCGGCCAACAATCCTTGGGCACCCGCCTCTTCGTAACCGGTGGTGCCGTTGATCTGCCCAGCGAAGAACAGACCGCCGATAACCTTGGTTTCCAGGCTGTACTTCAGATCGCGCGGATCGAAGTAGTCGTACTCGATCGCATAACCCGGACGCACGATGTGAGCGTTCTCCATGCCACGGATCGATTGGACGATCTGCAACTGCACATCGAACGGCAGCGAGGTGGAGATCCCGTTCGGGTACAGCTCATGGGTCGTCAGGCCTTCGGGCTCGATGAAGACCTGATGGCTTTCCTTGTCGGCAAAGCGATGGATCTTGTCTTCGATGGACGGGCAATAGCGCGGGCCGACACCTTCGATTTCACCGGCAGCGGAATACATCGGCGAACGATCGAGGTTCGCTGCAATGATTTCGTGGGTGCGGGCATTGGTGTGGGTAATCCAGCAACTGACTTGTCGTGGATGCTGTTCCTTGCTGCCCATGAACGACATCACCGGGATCGGCGTATCGCCAGGCTGCTCGGTCATGACCGAGAAGTCCACGGACTTGCCGTCGATACGCGGTGGCGTACCGGTTTTCAGCCGACCAACGCGCAGCGGCAATTCACGCAGGCGTTGAGCCAGGGCGATTGAGGGCGGGTCACCAGCGCGACCGCCGGAAAAGTTCTGCAAACCGATGTGGATAAGTCCGCCGAGGAAGGTCCCGGTGGTCAGTACCACGGAATCGGCAAAGAACCGCAGGCCCATTTGCGTGACGACACCGCGCACCTGGTCCTGCTCGACAATCAGATCGTCAGCCGCTTGCTGAAATATCCACAGGTTCGGCTGGTTTTCCAGGATTTCACGGACAGCAGCCTTGTACAGGATTCGGTCTGCCTGGGCGCGAGTGGCACGCACCGCTGGACCTTTGCGGCTGTTCAACACGCGAAACTGGATACCACCTTTGTCAGTGGCCATGGCCATCGCGCCGCCGAGGGCATCGATTTCCTTGACCAGGTGGCTTTTGCCGATGCCACCAATGGCCGGGTTGCAGCTCATGGCGCCGAGGGTTTCCACGTTATGCGTCAGCAACAGGGTTTTTGCCCCCATGCGTGCTGAAGCAAGTGCTGCCTCGGTACCGGCATGACCGCCGCCGATGACGATCACTTCAAAACGGGAAGGGAAATCCACCACGCACCTCGTGCCTGCTTAATTCAGGTAATTCGGAAATAGGTTTTGAGTCTGGCCCTGGGCGTTTTTCGAGCCAGGTCGGCAAGTATAGGGACTTCGTCCTTTCTAAAGAACCCTTTGCACAAAATTTAACCAGCTGTGGAGAACTCGCGGTAAAAAAAATAAAAAAGAAAGAAATTTATAGAATCTTTGTTTTTATGTTTATTCTTACTGAGCACCAGTTCTGTGGATAAAGTCTTGTAAGCCTTTATATTCAAGCTGTACAGAGAATCAAAACCCTGTGCCCATCTGGCCATGAGGCCGTTGGATAACCGGTGTAAGCCTGTGGATGAATAGGATGGTTATCCACAGGGGCGGTTATATCCAGTTTTCAGGGCTGCTTATCAACCGACCTCATTGGCAGTTATTCACAGGGCTTAAACCACAGGCGATAGCCCACGGCCAAGCCGCCGCAGGGGCAATCGTATTGAGAAGGAAGAGGGGGAACCGGGCTTGATTGGCTGTCAGCAGCAGCCCGGTTGGACGGGATTGGCGTTATTTGCCGATGCAGAAGCTGGAGAAGATCCGCCCCAGCAAGTCATCGGAACTGAAGGCTCCGGTGATTTCACCCAGGGAATGCTGCGCTTGGCGCAGATCTTCGGCCAGCAACTCACCGGCGCCTGCCAGGGTCAGCTGCGCACGACCGTGCTCCAGGGCAGCGCTGGCGTGACGCAACGCTTCAAGATGCCGGCGGCGAGCGCTGAAGCTGCTTTCCGATGTCTGCTCATAGCCCATGCAGGCCTTGAGATGATCGCGCAGTAATTCCAGGCCTTCACCGGCCGCCTTCGCGCTCAGGCTGATAGTGACGTGGCCATCGTCGCTCACTTCGAGGGCTATCGCTTCGCCCGTCAGGTCTGCCTTGTTGCGAATCAAGGTGACTTTTGCCGGATCCGGACGAACCTCCAGGAATTCAGGCCACAGAGCGAAAGGATCGCCTGCTTCCGGCGCAGTGGCATCCACCACCAACAATATGCGATCAGCCTCGCCAATAGCCTTGAGGGCCCGCTCCACGCCGATTTTCTCGACCTGGTCGTCGGTATCGCGCAAGCCAGCGGTGTCCACGACGTGCAGCGGCATGCCGTCAATGTGGATATGTTCACGCAGGATGTCCCGGGTGGTGCCGGCAATCTCGGTGACGATGGCAGCCTCGCGCCCGGCCAGGGCGTTCAAGAGACTGGACTTACCGGCGTTGGGGCGGCCGGCAATGACCACAGTCATACCGTCGCGCAACAAAGCCCCCTGCCCGGCTTCCCTCAAGACTGTGGATAATTCATCGCGCACCTTGTCGAGCATGCTCAACACGTGGCCGTCGGCGAGAAAATCGATTTCCTCCTCGGGGAAATCGATGGCCGCCTCGACGTAGATCCGCAGACCGATCAGTTGCTCGGTAAGGTTATGCACACGCTGTGAAAACGCTCCCTGTAATGACCGTAACGCATTGCGTGCAGCCTGCGCAGAACTGGCTTCGATCAGATCGGCGATCGCCTCGGCCTGGGCCAGGTCGAGTTTGTCATTGAGAAAGGCCCGCTCGCTGAACTCACCCGGCCGGGCCAGGCGGCAACCCAACTCGAGGCAACGCTGGAGCAGCATGTCCAGGACGATGGGGCCGCCATGCCCCTGCAGTTCCAGCACATCCTCGCCGGTGAATGAGTTCGGCCCAGGGAAATACAAGGCCAGGCCTTCATCGAGGACATGTTTGTCAGCGTCTAGAAAAGGTCCGTAGTGAGCGAAGCGCGGTTTCAGGTCGCGGCCGCTGATAGCCTTGGCCGCAACGCCAGCCAAAGGCCCCGAAATACGGACGATGCCGACCCCGCCGCGACCTTGGGCGGTGGCGACGGCGGCGATGGTTTCACGCGGTGCGCTCATAAACCGATATCCAGACAAAAATGGCAGATAGCAAAACGCCCCACTAGGGGGCGTTTTGTGTGGTTATCCACAGGGCAAGTTACGCCTCGGCTTTTTTCGTGGCCGCTTCGATCTTACGCGTGATGTACCACTGCTGAGTGATGGACAACACGTTGTTCACAACCCAGTACAGCACAAGACCGGCCGGGAACCACAGGAAGAAGAAGGTGAAGATGATCGGCATCATTTTCATGACCTTCGCCTGCATCGGGTCCGGAGGTGTCGGGTTCAGCTGCTGCTGGATGAACATGGTGGCGCCCATGATGATCGGCAGGATGAAGAACGGATCCTTGATCGACAGGTCAGTGATCCACAGCATGAACGGTGCCTGGCGCATCTCCACGCTTTCCAGCAGAACCCAGTAAAGCGCGAGGAACACCGGCATCTGTACAAGAATCGGCAAGCAACCACCCAGCGGGTTGATCTTCTCTTTCTTGTACAGCTCCATCATGGCTTGGGACATTTTCTGCCGGTCATCGCCATGCTGTTCTTTCAGGGCAGCCAGTTTCGGTGCCACTGCACGCATGCGCGCCATCGATTTGTAGCTGGCCGCCGACAACGGGAAGAAAATACCCTTGATCAGCATGGTGAGGAAGATGATCGACCAGCCCCAGTTGCCGACGATGCTGTGGATATGTTGCAGCAACCAGAAGATTGGCTGGGCAATGAACCACAGGAAACCGTAGTCGACGGTCAATTCCAGGCCAGGGGACAACTGCTTCAGCACGGCTTGGCTTTTCGGACCGGCATACAAAATGGCGCTGGTCTCGACTTTTGCACCTGGCGCTGCAGTCAATGCAGGGCCGGTATAGCCGACGATGTAGTTGCCTTTACTGTCCTTGCGCGTCTGGACGACATTGTTTTCGCCCTTCTGCGGAATCCATGCCGTTACGAAGTAGTGTTGCAACCAGGCAACCCAGCCACCCTGAACGGTTTCTTTCAGCTGAGCCTTATCCATGTCCTTCATGGACACTTTTTTGTACGGCTCCGAACTTGTCCACAGGGCAGCGCCCAGGTAAGTCGCGGTACCGGTGGCGGTGCTGGACGAAGGATCATCACTGGCGTCGCGCTTCAACTGCGCGAACATCGCACCCGACCAGGGCTGAGCGCTCTGGTTGTCTACCAGATAGGAAACAGTCACGTCATACAGGCCGCGTTTCAAGGTGAAACGCTTGATGTAATTGACGCCGTCCTTGCTGAACTTCAGGTCGACGACCAGTTGGTCCTGGCCGTCAGCCAGCTGATAGACCTTCTTCTCGGCGGAATAAACCGGACGACCGGCCGGATTGGCATCCGGGCCATTGGCACCAATCAGGCCACTTTGAGCCAGATAGGTCCGCTCGTTACCGTTGTCGAACAACTGGAACGGGATTTCCGGGTGATCCTGGCGACGCGGATACAGCGGCAGCTTCAATTGAGCGACATCACCACCTTGTGGATCGATTGCCAGCTCGAGCACATCCGTCTTGATCTGAATCAGGTCCTTGCTGGCCGCCACAGGGGCTTCGGCTGGGGCGCTGGTGTCGCTTGCCGCGCGCGGGACATCGTCATTGCTGGCGGTGTTATTGCCAGTTGTTGTATCCGGCAGACTCGGTGCGGTATTGCTGGCTGCAACATTCTGAGTCGGCAGGGCAGCCTGGCCATAGTCCTGGTTCCATTTAAGGACCATGACATAGGACACGATTGCCAGGGCGACGATCAGGATCGTGCGTTTGATATCCATGATTACTCGGCCATCGAAGAAGAACGGGAGGTAGGGATAGGCGGAACCGGGTCATAACCGCCGGGATTCCACGGATGACAGCGACCTAAACGACGAAAGGTCAGCCAGCCACCGCGCAGAAGACCATGATTTTCTATGGCTTCATACGCGTAGCAGGAACAACTGGGGTAGAAACGACAGTGGCTGGCCATCAGGGGACTAATGGCATAGCGATAAAACTGGATCGGAACGAGTGCCAGTTTACGCATCGGTGCTGTCTACCCCTACAGTCTCGGTGTTGGCTACCGGTGCTGGCTTGTTACGAGCCAGGCGTTTCCAGAGCTTGCCGAAATGCTGAATCAATTCGGGGTTTTCTACGTCACCCAAACCTTTGCGCGCGACGATAACAATGTCCCAGCCGACCAGTGAATCCTGGTTCAGGCGAAACGATTCGCGCATCAGACGTTTGAGGCGATTGCGCTGAACAGAGAGCTTGACGCTCTTTTTCCCGATAACCAGCCCAAGGCGGGGGTGATCGAGATCGTTGCTGCGCGCAAGGAGCAGGAGATTTTTCCCCGGAACCTTGCCGGTAGGGGAGTCAAAGACTGCCTTGAAATGCCGGGGTGTAAGCAGACGCTTTTCCCGACTGAAGTCCTGACTCACCTCCAGTGCCGGATTATCAAACTGCCAGACGCGCACGACCTTTGGCGCGACGACGCGACAGGACGGCACGACCGTTCTTGGTAGCCATGCGAGCACGGAAACCGTGGGTACGAGCGCGTTTGATAGTGCTTGGTTGGAAAGTACGTTTCATGTCGTGTTACCTGGTTCGTCCACAACGGGCCGGAATGGCCCCCGTTTTAAGAGACCGGGGATTCTAGAGAAAGCAAGCCTCTAGGTCAATTTCCAACCAGCGTTTCCTTTAAATAGATATCCAGCCCTCCTTTGCGGATTCGACGCAGACCGCTAGATATAGAAATAAAGAAGGGAATTATTTAAAGCTTTTCTGTAAAGCTTATAAAAGCTAGCAAGCCACCTGCCTGTGGATAACCATATCAAGGCCTTACAAACCGCTGTGTACAGAGAATGACAACTACAGTGGAAAGCGGTGACAACCCTGTGCTGCGCTGTCGGATAAGCTGTGGGTGGAACGGGTAGTTATCCACAGACAGGTTATCCACTGAGTTTGCCCCCCAGTTGTACAACGAGCTCAGGGTTGGTTATCCACAGGGCTTATCCACCGACCGTCCGTCGTCTTTCGTTCCGTTAAGGCATTGATAAATCATGGGCGATGCGCAACCTGCATGTGGATAAGTGAGCGGCTGATCGCTACAATGGCCGCTTGTTTTTGCCTCACCGGCTTTCAACTCAGGGGATATCCGTGTCAGTGGAACTTTGGCAGCAGTGCGTTGAGCTTTTGCGCGATGAGTTGCCTGCCCAACAATTCAACACTTGGATCCGTCCACTACAGGTCGAAGCCGAAGGCGACGAGTTGCGCGTCTATGCGCCGAACCGTTTCGTTCTCGACTGGGTCAACGAAAAGTACCTTGGCCGGGTCATGGAACTGCTCGATGAGCATGGCAATGGCATGGCGCCTGCGCTGTCCTTGTTAATAGGCAGCAAGCGCAGCTCGGCACCGCGCGCGGCACCCAATGCGCCGCTGGCCGCTGCTGCGTCACAGGCGCAACAGGCCACTACGCCACCGACCAACAACCATGCCGCACCGACGCCCGCGCCTGCCCCGGGCAAACGCAACGCTCAGAAGGTCGCCGAAGTCAGCGAGGAGCCCTCCCGGGACAGCTTCGACCCAATGGCCGGTGCGAGCTCCCAGCAAGCACCGGTGCGCGCTGAACAACGGACGGTCCAGGTCGAAGGTGCGCTCAAGCACACCAGCTACCTGAACCGGACCTTTACCTTCGAGAACTTCGTCGAAGGCAAGTCCAACCAACTGGCCCGGGCTGCAGCCTGGCAGGTGGCGGACAATCCCAAGCACGGCTACAACCCGCTCTTCCTTTATGGCGGCGTCGGACTGGGTAAGACCCACCTGATGCACGCGGTGGGCAACCATCTATTAAAGAAGAATCCGAATGCCAAGGTCGTCTACCTGCATTCCGAGCGTTTCGTGGCTGACATGGTCAAGGCGTTGCAACTGAACGCCATCAACGAGTTCAAGCGTTTCTACCGTTCGGTGGACGCCTTGCTGATCGACGACATCCAATTTTTCGCTCGCAAGGAACGGTCTCAGGAAGAGTTTTTCCACACCTTCAACGCATTGCTTGAAGGTGGGCAGCAGGTCATTCTTACCAGCGACCGCTACCCGAAAGAGATCGAAGGCCTCGAAGAACGCCTCAAGTCACGTTTCGGTTGGGGCCTGACGGTGGCCGTAGAGCCGCCGGAACTGGAAACCCGCGTCGCGATCCTGATGAAGAAGGCCGACCAGGCCAAGGTCGAGCTGCCTCACGATGCAGCGTTCTTCATTGCCCAGCGTATTCGCTCGAACGTGCGTGAGCTGGAAGGTGCACTGAAGCGGGTGATTGCCCACTCTCACTTCATGGGTCGCGATATCACCATCGAGCTGATCCGCGAGTCCTTGAAGGACTTGCTGGCGCTGCAGGACAAGCTTGTCTCTGTGGATAACATTCAGCGTACCGTTGCTGAATACTACAAAATCAAGATTTCCGATCTGCTTTCCAAACGCCGTTCGCGTTCGGTGGCACGACCGCGTCAGGTGGCCATGGCCTTGTCCAAGGAGCTGACCAACCACAGCCTGCCGGAAATCGGCGATGTGTTTGGCGGACGCGACCACACCACCGTGTTGCACGCCTGCCGCAAGATCAACGAACTTAAGGAATCCGACGCGGACATCCGCGAGGACTACAAGAACCTGCTGCGTACACTGACCACTTGATGACCACCAGCGCAGCTTATTAAGGCAAGGGACTAGACCATGCATTTCACCATTCAACGCGAAGCCCTGTTGAAACCCCTGCAACTGGTCGCGGGCGTCGTCGAACGCCGCCAGACCTTGCCGGTACTTTCCAACGTGCTGCTGGTTGTCGAAGGCCAGCAATTGTCGCTGACCGGTACCGACCTGGAAGTCGAGCTGGTCGGTCGTGTCCAACTTGAAGAGCCGGCCGATCCGGGTTCCATCACCGTGCCGGCGCGCAAGCTGATGGACATCTGCAAGAGCTTGCCAAACGACGCGCTGATCGACATCAAGGTCGATGAGCAGAAGCTCGTGGTCAAGGCCGGTCGTAGCCGCTTCACCTTGTCGACCCTGCCAGCCAACGATTTCCCGACGGTGGAAGAAGGCCCGGGCTCGCTGACCTGCAGCCTGGAACAAAGCAAGCTGCGTCGCCTGATCGAGCGGACCAGTTTCGCCATGGCCCAGCAGGACGTGCGTTATTACCTCAACGGCATGCTGCTGGAGGTCTCGGCCGGCATCATCCGCGCCGTGGCCACCGACGGTCACCGCCTGGCGATGTGCTCCATGCAAGCCGATATCGGCCAGCCGGATCGTCACCAGGTCATCGTGCCGCGCAAAGGCATCCTGGAACTGGCGCGCCTGCTGACCGAGCCGGATGGCAACGTCAGCATCGTCCTGGGCCAGCATCACATTCGCGCGACCACCGGCGAGTTCACCTTCACTTCGAAACTGGTGGACGGCAAGTTCCCTGACTACGAGCGCGTCCTGCCCAAAGGTGGCGACAAGCTGGTACTTGGCGATCGTCAGGCGCTGCGCGAAGCCTTCAGCCGCACCGCGATCCTGTCCAACGAGAAGTACCGCGGCATTCGTCTGCAACTGGCCAACGGTCAGCTGAAGATCCAGGCGAACAACCCGGAGCAGGAAGAAGCGGAAGAAGAAGTAGGCGTGGAGTACAACGGTGGCTCCCTGGAAATCGGCTTCAACGTCAGCTATCTGCTGGACGTATTGGGCGTGATGACCACCGAGCAGGTACGTCTGATCCTGTCCGACTCCAACAGCAGTGCACTGGTGCAGGAATCCGACAACGACGATTCGGCTTACGTTGTCATGCCGATGCGTCTGTAATCAGAATCAGCTAGATGTCCTTAAGTCGCGTCTCGGTCACCGCGGTGCGCAATCTGCACCCGGTGACCTTCTCCCCCTCCCCCCGCATCAATATCCTTTACGGCGCCAACGGCAGCGGCAAGACCAGCGTCCTCGAAGCCGTGCATCTGCTTGGGCTTGCCCGTTCGTTTCGCAGCACCCGCCTATTGCCGGTCATTCAGTACGACCAACTGGCATGTACGGTGTTTGGCCAGGTTGAACTGGCTGAAGGTGGCCACAGCGCATTGGGGATTTCCAGGGACCGGCAGGGCGAGTTCCAGATTCGCATCGATGGGCAAAACGCCCGTAGCGCAGCACAACTGGCGGAAATTCTCCCGTTGCAGCTGATCAATCCGGACAGTTTTCGGTTGTTGGAAGGGGCGCCGAAGATTCGCCGGCAGTTTCTCGACTGGGGTGTGTTCCACGTGGAACCACGTTTCATGGCCACGTGGCAGCGCTTGCAGAAGGCGCTGCGCCAGCGAAACTCTTGGCTGCGACATGGTACACTTGACGCCGTTTCGCAGGCGGTTTGGGACAGAGAGCTGTGCCAAGCCAGCGCCGAAATCGATGAATACCGCCGCGCTTATATAAAAGCCTTGAAACCGGTCTTCGAACAGACCTTGAGCGAACTGGTTGAGCTTGAGGGACTGACGCTCAGCTATTACCGAGGCTGGGACAAGGACCGGGAGTTGAGCGCCGTGCTGGCTGGGTCACTGCAGCGTGATCAGCAGATGGGACATACCCAGGCCGGACCACAACGTGCTGACTTGCGTCTCAGACTGGGCGCACACAATGCCGCGGACATATTGTCCCGCGGTCAGCAGAAGTTAGTGGTGTGCGCCTTGCGTATCGCCCAAGGGCACTTGGTCAGCCAGGCCCGTCGCGGTCAGTGTATTTATCTGGTGGACGACTTGCCGTCCGAACTGGACGAGACCCACCGCCGTGCGCTTTGCCGCTTGCTGGAAGACTTACGCTGCCAGGTATTCATCACCTGTGTAGACCACGAATTATTGAGGGAAGGCTGGCAGACGGAAACGCCAGTCGCTCTGTTCCACGTGGAACAGGGCCGTATCACCCAGACCCACGACCATCGGGAGTGAAGGCATTGAGCGAAGAAAACACGTACGACTCAACGAGCATTAAAGTGCTTAAAGGCCTGGATGCCGTACGCAAACGTCCCGGTATGTACATTGGTGACACCGACGATGGCAGCGGTCTGCACCACATGGTGTTCGAGGTGGTCGACAACTCCATCGACGAAGCCCTTGCCGGTCATTGCGACGACATCAGCATCATTATCCACCCGGATGAGTCCATCACCGTTCGCGACAACGGCCGTGGCATCCCGGTAGACGTACACAAAGAAGAAGGCGTTTCCGCGGCTGAGGTCATCATGACCGTATTGCACGCCGGCGGTAAGTTCGACGACAACTCCTACAAAGTCTCTGGCGGTCTGCACGGTGTAGGTGTGTCGGTTGTAAACGCGCTGTCCGAGAAGCTTGTTCTCACTGTTCGCCGCAGCGGCAAGATCTGGGAACAGACCTACGTCCACGGCGTGCCTCAGGCGCCGATGGCAATCGTTGGCGACAGTGAGTCCACGGGGACCCAGATTCACTTCAAGGCCTCCAGCGAAACCTTCAAGAACATCCACTTCAGCTGGGATATCCTGGCCAAGCGGATTCGTGAGCTGTCCTTCCTGAACTCCGGTGTCGGCATCGTCCTCAAGGACGAGCGCAGCGGCAAGGAAGAGCTGTTCAAGTACGAAGGCGGCCTGCGGGCATTCGTCGAGTACCTGAACACCAACAAGACCCCGGTCAACCAGGTGTTCCACTTCAACGTCCAGCGTGAAGACGGAATCGGCGTGGAAATCGCCCTGCAGTGGAACGACAGCTTCAACGAGAACCTGTTGTGCTTTACCAACAACATTCCGCAGCGCGATGGTGGTACTCACCTGGTGGGCTTCCGTTCAGCGCTGACGCGTAACCTGAACAACTACATCGAACAGGAAGGGCTGGCGAAGAAGCACAAAGTCGCCACCACCGGTGACGACGCCCGTGAAGGTCTGACCGCGATCATCTCGGTGAAGGTGCCGGATCCGAAGTTCAGTTCCCAGACCAAGGACAAGCTGGTGTCTTCCGAAGTGAAGACCGCCGTCGAACAGGAGATGGGCAAGTACTTCTCCGACTTCCTGCTCGAGAACCCGAACGAAGCCAAGCTGGTGGTCGGCAAGATGATCGACGCCGCCCGTGCCCGTGAAGCGGCGCGCAAGGCCCGCGAGATGACTCGTCGCAAAGGCGCGCTGGACATCGCCGGCCTGCCGGGCAAACTGGCCGACTGCCAGGAGAAGGACCCTGCCCTGTCCGAGCTGTACCTGGTGGAAGGTGACTCTGCTGGCGGTTCCGCCAAGCAGGGCCGCAACCGTCGTACCCAGGCGATCCTGCCGCTCAAGGGCAAGATCCTCAACGTCGAGAAGGCGCGCTTCGACAAGATGATCTCTTCCCAGGAGGTCGGTACGCTGATCACCGCGCTGGGCTGTGGCATCGGCCGCGAAGAGTACAACATCGACAAGCTGCGCTATCACAACATCATCATCATGACCGACGCCGACGTCGACGGTTCGCACATCCGCACCTTGCTGCTGACGTTCTTCTTCCGTCAGTTGCCGGAGCTGATCGAGCGCGGCTACATCTATATCGCCCAGCCGCCTTTGTACAAGGTCAAGAAAGGCAAGCAAGAGCAATACATCAAAGACGACGACGCCATGGAAGAGTACATGACGCAGTCGGCCCTGGAAGACGCGAGCCTGCACCTGAACGAAGATGCCCCAGGCATTTCCGGTGAAGCCCTTGAGCGCCTGGTGAATGACTTCCGCCTGGTGATGAAGACCCTCAAGCGCCTGTCACGCCTGTACCCGCAGGAACTGACCGAGCACTTCATTTACCTGCCGGCCGTCAGCCTCGAGCAGCTGTCCGACCACGCAGCGATGCAGGACTGGCTGGCCCAGTACGAAGTACGCCTGCGTACCGTGGAAAAATCCGGCCTGGTCTACAAAGCCAGCCTGCGTGAAGACCGTGAGCGTAACGTCTGGCTGCCGGAGGTTGAACTGATCTCCCACGGTCTGTCGAACTACGTCACCTTCAACCGCGATTTCTTCGGCAGCAACGACTACAAGACCGTCGTATCCCTCGGCGCGCAACTGAGCACGCTGCTGGACGAAGGTGCATACATCCAACGTGGTGAGCGCAAGAAAGCCGTGACCGAGTTCAAGGAAGCCCTTGAATGGCTGATGGCCGAAAGCACCAAGCGCCATACCATCCAGCGATACAAAGGGTTGGGTGAGATGAACCCGGATCAGCTGTGGGAAACCACCATGGACCCGGGCTCGCGCCGCATGCTGAAAGTGACCATCGAAGACGCCATTGGCGCGGACCAGATCTTCAACACCCTGATGGGTGATGCGGTCGAGCCCCGTCGTGACTTCATCGAGAGCAACGCGTTGGCGGTGTCCAACCTGGATTTCTGATCCGGCTTGCCCTGCCCCAACGAAAAAGGCCAACGCTCATGCGTTGGCCTTTTTTTATGCTAACTGGCTACCGAAGCCTCACTGCCTGCCGCCACACTCTCCAACCGATATCCGTAACCGTAGATCGTCAACAACTGCCAGCCGCGATCAGCGGTTAGCCCGAGCTTGTTGCGCAGGCGATAGATGTGGGTGTCGAGCGGGCGCGACGACGTCATTTCTTCATGGGTCCAGAAGCGCTCATAAAAATATTCCCGTGACAGCGGCCGGCCCAGGTTGGCGAACAGGCAGCGGGCCAGGCGGTACTCCCGTTCAGTCAGGCTGATGGGGATACCGGCGCGGGTAACGGTCAATTCGGCATCGTCGAATTCGAGGTCATTGAACACCAGCACTTCAGTGGTCGGGGTGCGTTGCAGGTTGTGACGCCTTAGCACCGCGGTGACCCGGGCCTTGAGTTCGTTGGGACGGAAAGGTTTACTGACGTAGTCATCGGCACCGGCGTTGAGGGCCTGGACGATGTCATGCTCGCCGTCGCGGCTGGTGAGCATGATGGCCGCTGGTGGCGAATCCATGTGCTCGCGCGTCCAGCGCAGCAAGGACAAGCCAGTGATGTCTGGTAATTGCCAATCCAGGATCAACAGGTCAAACGTTTCCCTGCGCAGTTGTCGCAGCAGGTCTTCACCCCGTTCGAAACTGTGCAGTGTCCAGGCGGGCTCTCCCCTGCCGGGAATTTGCTGCAGTGTCTGCTCCACCCGGCGCAACTCGGCCGGTTCATCGTCCAGTATGGCGACACGCATGGAATGCGATTCCTTGGTTTCAAGAATAACGGACATTCTCAGTTGGCAATCAAAAGCAGCCGGTGGCTGGTTCGTCGTCGTTGAGCTGTCACTGGCTGCGACAATACCGGCTCGCGATGCGAAGTGAAAGGCAGCCGCATTGCCATCATCAAGTCCGTTATAGTCTTGGCCGCAGCTGTGAGCTGGAGGCTGCCCGCATGTATAAACCGTCCGATCTTCCGCCAAGGTATTTATGAACCCCCCGCGTCGCCGTGAAAGCCGTGAACCGACCCAGGTGCAGCGATTGTTCCGACAATTGATGCGTGAAGGATTGTGGATAAGTCTGTTGTTGCTACCAATGACCGCGCTGGTTTCGTTCAGCCTGCAGTCGGCACGCAACGGGCCGGGCGCAGCATTGCTGTCGGTGTGTCTGGTTGGCTGTGTATTGGGTTTGCTGCTGTTGCGCCCGCACTTCGCATTGAGCGCGACGTTGGGCGGAATGGGCCTGGCCCTGCTACTCAGCGCATTGCTGGGTGCGCAGGGTTGGGCGTGGTCGCCGGTGGCCAGCCTGTTGGGCATGCTGCTGGGTTATCTGGTCTGGAACTGGCGGCGCCTGAGCGTGGTGTTGGCTTATTTCGGCTGGGAGCTGGCGCGCCTGGATGCGGAACCCAAGGTCTTCCCGGAGCGCCGGCGCGCTTCCTACACCGGCAGTGATCGCTTGCAGGGCCAGATCATGGCCTTGGAACAAGCCATGAGCCGAACCCGGGACACGCGCCGATTTATCGCCGACGGCCTGGAGTACCTGCCGGTAGCAACGATGATCAGTGATCCACAGGGCAACCTGTTGCTGGGTAATCGCAAGGCTCGCGAGTTGTTCGGTCACGCTTTGGCGGGCAGTGATGTGCTGGAGGAATTGGCGCGGTTGGGTTATCCGGCATTGGTCCACTCCCCTGCCCACCGGTTGTCCACGTTACCACTGGTTGAATTTCGCGATACCCGCGAGCGCAGCTTGCGACTGGAACGTGCCGCGCTGTTGCCGGTGGACGGTGATGTGCCCATTGGCTGGCTGCTCAGCCTGACTGATCTGAGTGCTGAACGGGAAGCCGAAGAGCAGCGCAGCGTCATGCTTCGTTTTCTCTCCCACGATTTGCGCGCGCCCCATTCGGCGATCCTGGCGCTGCTCGATGTGCAGCGGCATCAGGCCGGTGCCGACAAGCCGCTATTTGACCAGATCGAGCGCCAGGTGCGCCGCGCCTTGGAGCTGACCGATGGGTTTGTGCAGTTGGCCAAGGCCGAGTCCGAGGCCTACCAGTTCCAACCGAGCCTGTTCGCTATGCTGGTCCTGGACGTGATCGACCAGGCATTGCCTGTTGCCCAGGCCAGGAGTATTCGGTTGGAACACCAACTCGACGATGAAGAAGCGCTGATCAGCGCTGACCAATCCCTGCTGACCCGCGCCCTGTTCAACTTGTTGGAGAACGCTATCAAGTACAGTGCGCCTGATACGTGTGTAGCGTTGCAGGTCCGTTGTGCTCAGGGCTGGTTGACGTGTGACGTCGTTGATCAGGGCAAGGGCATCGGCGCGCAGGAACTGCCGGAGCTGTTCGTCCAGTACCGACGGTTTTCCTCGGCCCATGGCGTGGATGGCATCGGTTTGGGGCTGTCGATGGTCAAGGCGGTCGTGGACCGTCATGGTGGGCAAATCGATTGCCGTAGCGTGGTAAACGAAGGCACTACGTTCAGCCTGCGCTTTCCGTTGTTGGAGGAATAAAAAAGATCGCGGCCTTGGTAAGGCAGCGACCTTTTTCAGTGCGCTATAAAAACTTATGCACCTCGTACAAGGTTTTAGGTTTTTAAGAAATATGTATTAAAAACAATGAGTTAAACGTTAAAACTGACGAAATCCGAAAAAACGGTACACAGGTTATCCACAATTCTCATACAGCTAACTTGTCCGCCGCGGCCGGCGCAGCAGGGGCCGGAGGAAGCGAGCCCAATTCCCGTTGCGTCTGTTCATTCCAAGCCTGTACACGGTCGTTCAGCTCGGCAATCGCGCGCGGCCCACTGCCCTCTGCATACATGGGGGCGCCGATGACCACCGTGATAACGCCTGGTGTTCTGACCCAGCCGGCCTTGGGCCAGAATTTGCCCGCATTGTGTGCAATCGGCAGCACCGGCAGGCCGGCGTTTACCGCCAGTGCGGAGCCACTGCGGGAAAACTTGCCGATGGTCCCGTAAGGTACGCGAGTGCCCTCGGGAAAGATCAGTACCCAAACGTTGTCCTTGAGCAGCACATCGCCTTTTTGCGCTACCTGCTTGAGGGCAACCTTCGGGTTGTCACGGTCGATGGCAATCGGGCGCAGCATCGCCATGGCCCAGCCGAAGAACGGTACGAACAGCAGCTCGCGCTTGAGCACCTGGCTCAACGGTTCGAAATAAGCCGAGAGAAAGAAGGTCTCCCAGGTGCTCTGGTGGTTGGACTGGATGACGCAAGGGCGCTCAGGCACATTCTCGGCACCTTTCACTTCGTAGCGGATGCCCAGAAACACCTTGCTCAGCCAGAGTGCGCAACGGCACCAGTAAACATTGATGAAGCGGTAGCGCGTCCTGAACGACATGAACGGCGCGACAAAAAAACTCAACGTGCACCACAACAAGGAACTGGTGCCCAGCAGCAGGTAAAAGAGGAAGCTTCTGATGGCCTGCAATATCGACATAGCGGCGTTTACCATTGCGGGCAATGCCCGCCTGTTCAAGCGCTTCCCGAACAATCCTTGATCAGGATGTCTTGGGAGCTCTAATTGTGGATAAGTTCAGCGGCAACCGCCGCCAGGTCGTCAAAAATCAAGGTGCCCACCGGTAGGGTCTTGCCCAGAGTCTTTTCGC
The DNA here is from genome assembly GCF_054161305.1 of Pseudomonas sp. Z2-11. Classification (NCBI taxonomy): domain Bacteria; kingdom Pseudomonadati; phylum Pseudomonadota; class Gammaproteobacteria; order Pseudomonadales; family Pseudomonadaceae; genus Pseudomonas; species Pseudomonas sp. Z2-11. The sequence continues at coordinate 6,191,001 of NZ_CP096395.1, read as the reverse complement.
CTTTTCCGGTCTTGACCAAAACTGGCTGACAATCGACGGCCTTCGCCGCCTCCAGGTCACCGAGGCTGTCGCCGACAAACCACACGCCCGACAGCGCAACGTCATAGTGAGCGGCGATGGTTTTCAGCATGCCGGGCTTGGGCTTGCGGCAATCGCAGCCTTCGTCCGGCCTATGTGGGCAATAAACGATCAGCCCGATGTCACCGCCCTGCCCGGCCACCAGCTCACGCAAGCGTTCATGCATGGCGTCGAGGACGGCGAGTTCGTAGTAACCGCGCGCAATGCCCGACTGGTTGGTGGCGACCGCCACCGTCCAGCCGGCCTTGCTCAACTGCGCGATGGCCTCGATGGAACCGGGGATCGGCAACCACTCCTCCACCGACTTGATGTAAGCGTCGGAGTCGTGATTGATCACTCCGTCCCGATCGAGAATCAGCAGTTTCAAGACTTACCCCAACAGCGAAATATCGGCAACACCGAGGAACAACCCACGCAGACGCGCCAGCAGCGCATAGCGGTTGGCTCGCACATTGGCGTCTTCGGCATTGACCATCACTGCTTCGAAAAACGCATCCACCGGTTCACGCAATGCCGCCAGGCGCGCCAGGGTTTCGCTGTACTGACGCGCCGCTGCCATCGGCTGGACTGCCTGGTCCGCCTGCTGGATCGCCGAGTACAGGGAGAACTCATTGGCGTTGTCGAAGTACTTGGCTTCAACGACGGCCGCAATGTTGCCTTCGGCCTTGCTCAGCAGGTTCGACACGCGCTTGTTCACCGCCGCCAGCGCTGCCGCTTCCGGCAGTTTGCGGAACGCCTGCACTGCCTGTACGCGTTGGTCGAAGTCCAGGGCAGAGCCCGGTTTCAGGGCTCGCACCGACAGGTAGGTCGCGACGTCGACACCTTCGTCTTCATAACGCGCACGCAGGCGGTCGAAAATGAATTCCAGCACCGCGTCGGCCAGGCCGGCAGCCTTGACCTTGCTGCCGAACGCATTCACGGCGAAGGCCACGGCGTCGTTCAGGTCCAGGTCCAGCTGCTTGTCGATGAGGATACGCAGCACGCCCAGCGCTGCGCGACGCAGTGCGTACGGGTCCTTGCTGCCGGTGGGCAGCATGCCGATACCGAAGATGCCGACCAGGGTGTCGAGCTTGTCGGCGATCGCCACGGCCGCACCGGTCAGGGTGGTCGGCAATTCAGCGCCGGCGCCACGCGGCATGTACTGTTCGTTCAGCGCCAGGGCAACATCCTGCGGCTCGCCGTCGTTGAGGGCGTAGTAGTAACCGGCGATACCTTGCATCTCCGGGAACTCACCGACCATCTCGGTGGACAGGTCGCACTTGGACAGGATGCCGGCACGTGCCGCGCGCTGGGCATCGCCGCCGATGCGTGGAGCGATGAAGGCTGCCAGTTTCGATACGCGCTCGGCCTTGTCGTAGACGCTGCCGAGTTTTTCCTGGAACACCACGTTGCGCAGGCGCTCGTTGAAGCTTTCCAGGGGCTGCTTCTTGTCTTGCTTGAAGAAGAACTCGGCATCGGTCAAACGCGGGCGCACGACTTTTTCGTTACCAGCGATGATCTGCTGCGGGTCCTTGCTTTCGATGTTGGCCACCGTGATGAAGCGCGGCAGCAACTTGCCTTCGGCGTCCAGCAGGCAGAAGTATTTCTGATTGTCCTGCATGGTGGTGATCAGCGCTTCCTGGGGCACTTCAAGGAAGCGTTCCTCGAACGAGCACACCAGTGGCACCGGCCATTCCACCAGCGCGGTCACTTCGTCCAGCAGGTTGGCCGGCACGATAGCCGTACCTTCCTGGGCGGTCGCCAGTTCTTCGGTGCGTTTGCTGATCAGCTCGCGGCGCTCGTTGGAATCGGCCAATACATAGGCAGCGCGCAGGTCGGCCAGGTAATTGGCCGGCGACGTGATACGCACGCTCTGCGGATGATGGAAACGGTGACCGCGAGAATCACGACCGGCCTTCTGGGCGAGGATCGTGCAATCGATGACCTGGTCACCGAGCAGCATCACCAGCCATTGGGTCGGACGCACGAACTCTTCCTTGCGCGCAGCCCAGCGCATGCGCTTGGGAATCGGCAAGTCATTGAGGGAGTCTTCGACGATGGACGGCAACAGGCTGGCGGTCGGCTTGCCCTTGATGCTCTGGCTGTAGCGCAGCTTCGGGCCGCTCTGGTCGATTTCGCTCAGATCGACGCCGCACTTCTTGGCGAAGCCCAGGGCGGCCTGGGTCGGGTTACCGTCGGCATCGAACGCGGCTTGCACGGGCGGGCCGTCGAGGTTGATGCTGCGGTCCGGCTGTTGCGTCGCCAGGGCGGTGATCAGCACGGCCAGGCGGCGCGGCGCGGCGTAGACATGCTTGGTTTCGAAGTTCAGGCCAGCGGCTTGCAGGCCTTTCTCGATGCCGGCCAGGAATGCATCGGCCAGGGTGTTCAGGGCTTTGGGTGGCAGTTCTTCGGTGCCCAGTTCAACCAGAAAATCTTGAGCACTCATTGTGCAGCCTCCAGCTTAGCCAACACTTCATCACGCAGGTCCGGGGTCGCCATCGGGAAGCCCAGCTTGGCACGGGCCAGCAGGTAGGCTTGCGCGACGGAACGCGCCAGGGTGCGCACACGCAGGATGTATTGCTGGCGCGCGGTCACGGAAATCGCCCGGCGTGCATCCAGCAGATTGAAGGTATGAGATGCCTTCAAGACCATTTCATAACTCGGCAGCGGCAGCGGCTGGTCCAGTTCGATCAGGCGCTTGGCTTCGCTTTCATAGAAATCGAACAACTCGAACAGCTTGTCGACGTTGGCGTGTTCGAAGTTGTAGGTCGATTGCTCCACTTCGTTCTGATGGAACACGTCGCCATACGTCACTTTGCCGAACGGACCGTCGGCCCATACCAGGTCGTAGACCGAATCCACGCCTTGCAGGTACATGGCCAGGCGTTCCAGGCCGTAGGTGATCTCACCGGTCACCGGGTAGCATTCGATGCCGCCCGCTTGCTGGAAGTAGGTGAATTGGGTCACTTCCATGCCGTTGAGCCAGACTTCCCAGCCCAGGCCCCAGGCGCCCAGGGTTGGCGATTCCCAGTTGTCTTCGACGAAACGAATGTCGTGCACCAGCGGGTCGAGGCCCACGTGTTTGAGGGAACCCAGGTACAGCTCCTGGAAGTTTTCCGGGTTCGGCTTCAGCACGACCTGAAATTGATAGTAATGCTGCAGGCGGTTCGGGTTTTCGCCGTAGCGGCCGTCAGTCGGGCGGCGGCTTGGTTGCACATAAGCGGCGTTCCAGGTTTCCGGGCCGATGGCACGCAGAAACGTGGCAGTGTGGAAAGTGCCGGCGCCTACTTCCATATCGTAGGGCTGAAGTACCACGCAACCTTGCTCGGCCCAGTATTGCTGGAGGGCGAGGATCAAGTCTTGGAAGGTACGCACGGCTGGCGTAGGCTGGCTCACGAAATTCACCTGTTTCTTGGGCTGCGATTTAAAGAGCGGGAGTATACCCGATTCGTTCGTGCGCACGCCCCCTGGAGCCTTATGCCACGCTGCTTTTGGTGTTCCGAAGATCCGTTGTACATGGCTTATCACGATCAGGAGTGGGGGACGCCGCTGCGCGATGCGCAGGGTTTGTTCGAGTTGCTTCTGCTCGAAGGGTTCCAGGCCGGTCTGTCCTGGATCACCGTTTTGCGCAAACGCGAACGTTATCGGGAAGTGCTCTACGGCTTCGATGTACAACGGGTGGCGCAGATGAGCGACGCCGAAATCGATGAACTGATGCTCGACCCCGGCATTATCCGCAACCGCCTCAAGCTCAAGGCAGCCCGGCGCAATGCCCAGGCCTGGCTGGCGCTGGAAGACCCGGTGGCATTCCTCTGGTCGTTCGTAGGCAACCAACCGATCATCAACCATTTCAAGGACCGCACCGAAGTGCCGGCCATCACCCCCGAGGCACTGGCGATGAGCAAAGGCCTGAAAAAAGCCGGGTTCACCTTCGTCGGCCCGACCATCTGCTACGCCTTGATGCAGGCCTCGGGCATGGTCATGGACCACACCCAGGACTGCGACCGCTACGCCGAGTTGGTAAACGGTGGTTAGAATAGCCGGCTCGCAACACGGCCCATGAATTCAGGAGTGACCTGTGGATAAGTTGAAAGGCGCCTTGCTGGTCGGCGCTCTGCGGTTGTTTGCGCTGCTCCCTTGGCGAGCGGTGCAGGCGGTGGGCTCGGCCATTGGCTGGCTCATGTGGAAATTACCCAACCGCTCCCGCGACGTGGTGCGGATCAACCTCGCCAAGTGTTTTCCCGAGATGGACCCGGCCGAGCGCGAGCGCCTGGTGGGCCAGAGTCTCAAGGACATCGGCAAATCCCTGACCGAAAGTGCCTGTGCCTGGATCTGGCCGGCCCAGCGCTCCATCGAACTGGTGCGCGAAGTCGAAGGCCTGGAGGTGTTGAAAGAAGCGCTGGCCTCGGGCAAAGGCGTGGTCGGCATCACCAGCCACCTGGGTAACTGGGAAGTGCTCAACCACTTCTATTGCAGCCAGTGCAAACCGATCATTTTCTACCGCCCGCCCAAGCTCAAGGCGGTGGATGAATTGCTGCAGAAGCAACGCGTGCAATTGGGCAACAAGGTCGCGGCGTCCACCAAGGAAGGCATCCTCAGCGTCATCAAGGAAGTGCGCAAGGGCGGCCAGGTGGGGATCCCCGCCGATCCGGAGCCGTCCGAATCCGCCGGCATCTTCGTGCCCTTCTTCGCCACCCAGGCCCTGACCAGCAAGTTCGTGCCGAACATGCTCGCCGGCGGCAAGGCGGTGGGCGTCTTCCTCCACGCCCTGCGCCTGCCGGACGGCTCCGGCTACAAAGTCATCCTCGAAGCCGCCCCGGACGAGATGTACAGCACCGACACCGAAACCGCCTGCGCCGCCATGAGCAAAGTGGTCGAGCGTTATGTACGGGCCTACCCGAGCCAGTACATGTGGAGCATGAAACGCTTCAAGAAACGCCCGCCGGGCGAGGCGCGGTGGTACTGAAAACCTGTTCTGGATGGCGCACCGCGAACCCTGTGGGAGCGAGCTTGCTCGCGATAGCGCCCTGACAGTCGCCACATGACTGACTGTCCCCACCCTCCCCGTGGCGAGGGAGCTTGCTCCCGCTGGGCTGCGCAGCGGCCCTTCATCGATATGCACAACATCAACCGGTGGGAGCGAGCCTGCTCGCGAAAAGATATTCACCCATACATCACCATCGCGAACGAACTCCAACTCATCGGCGCCGCTCTCAATCATTAGCTGAGGACAGGCGCAAATCATCAATCGTGTCCATGATGAGTACCTGCGATATCCGGGGGGCCGGCGTATTGCCCGGCCAAAAATATCGCCTTGTCCCTTTGATCCATCAATTAAAGGAGTCACGCTCATGAACATCGACTTCACCGGACGTAACGTATTGGTCACCGGTTCCACCAGCGGCATCGGTTTTGCGACCGCCAAAGGTTTTCTGGAAGCCGGTGCCCAGGTCGTCATCAACGGGCGCAGCGAGAGCAGCGTGGAGGACGCGTTGCAGCGCCTGGGCAATCTGGCTTCCAGGGCGACAGGCTTTGTTGGCGATCTCAGCAACGAACCTGGCTGCCAGGCGTTGATCGCCAAGCATCCAAGTTTCGATATCGTCATCAACAACCTGGGCATTTTCAAGCAGGAAGACTTCTTCGAGACGCCGGACAGCGAATGGCAGCGTTTCTTCGAAACCAACGTGATGTCGGGCGTGCGTGTTTCCAGGGCCTACGCGCAGGGCATGGTCGAGCGTGGTTGGGGGCGGATAGTGTTTGTCTCGTCGGAGTCGGGCGTGAACATTCCGGCCGACATGATCCACTATGGCTTCACCAAGACCGCCCAGCTTTCAATCGCTCGTGGCCTGGCCAAACGCCTAGCGGGCACGGGCGTGACGGTGAACTCGGTATTGCCTGGACCGACACTGTCCGAAGGAGTTGCCAAGATGCTCCAGGCGGACGTCGAGCGCAGCGGGGAAAGCCTGGAGAAGGTCGCGGCAGATTTCGTCAACGAGCACCGCAGCACCTCGATCATCCAGCGCGCGGCACGGGTAGAGGAAGTCGCCAACATGATTATCTATGCCAGCTCGGAACAGGCCTCGGCCACCACCGGAGCGGCGCTGCGAGTTGACGGCGGTGTGGTGGACAGCATCGTTTAGCTGCGTTGCCAAGAGCATGGCAAGTGTCCTTGCTCCGGTTCCCATGACGTCATGCAAAAAAACGCCGCTTCCTCATCCGAGAGAAGCGGCGTTTTTTCTTTTGGAAGCAACATTGGTTGATTTGACCAACTTTCGTAGCGTTGAAAGGATTGTTCAGCCCGCCCTCTTTGCAGGCGATCCGAGCCCCTTCAGCTAGCCGTTCTCGCCCAGGCGATCCGAGCCAACTTCGGCTACCCGTAACTCGATCAGACGATCGGAACCACCTTCGGCTACGCGTTTCTCGATAAGACGATCGGAGCCGCCTTCTGCTACCCGGTTTTCGATCAGGCGATCCGAGCCGCCTTCGGCTATGCGTTTCTCGATCAGCCGATCGGAGCCACCTTCGGCTATTCGTTTTTCGATCAGGCGATCCGAACCGCCCTCAGCGAATGTAGGTTGAACAAAAGAAGTCGCGAACGCATTGCCGAGCGACAGTGCCAGAAGCGAGCCAACGAGTGTTTTGCTGAAAGTGTTCATGTCCTGATCCTTATTAGTCGTAGATGAGTGAGTTAGACGGCGACGTGCAAACGGACGTCGACGTTGCCGCGGGTCGCGTTGGAGTACGGGCAAACCTGGTGAGCCGCGTCGACCAGCGCTTGAGCATCGGCTTGATCCAGACCTGGCAGGCTGATGTGCAGGTCGATGTCCAGACCGAAACCGCCAGGGATCTGGCCGATGCCGACGTGTGCCGTGATCGAGGCGTCAGCCGGAATGCTGCGTTTGCTTTGGCTGGCGACAAATTTCAATGCGCCGATGAAGCAGGCGGAGTAGCCGGCTGCGAACAACTGCTCAGGGTTGGTGGCTTCACCACCGGCACCGCCCAAGGCTTTTGGCGTGGCCAGTTTCACGTCGAGGATCTTGTCGCTGGAAACAGCACGGCCATCACGGCCACCGGTGGAGGTTGCGACTGCGGTGTAGAGAACGTTCATGTGGGGTTTCCTTTTTTCCTGATGGGTCTGATTGAGTTTGGCTTGCGCTAAATGTTTGTGCGCTAATCAGTGGCGCTAAAGTTAACGCCCAAATACTTAGTGCGCAAGATAAATTTTCAAGAATATTCCCGTTTTTATTTAATTTATTGATTTCAAAAGAAATTTATTTTTTAGAATTAACGGTGCCAATCCGCATGAGCGGAGGGAGCCAGAGGAAAGGAAGTGGCGAGGGCTGGCAGAGCCAGCGCAATGGCAGCCTTCGGAGAGATGGAATTCACAAGCACAACGATTGTTTCTTGATCGTATCCACGCCCCACGTGGGAATGCTGCCAGGGGAAGCTCCGCGTTCCGCTTCTGACGCTGAGCGTGGGAAGGACCCGCCGACCAAATGCTCCCTTACCGGACCACATATATATGAGCCTTTGCCTACAACCACATCGGAACCAGCCTGCTTGTATGCCTTGCTCCTGGGCTCTATCGTCTTTTTGCTCTGCCCGTCATCGTGTTCACCCCATGAAACGACCCTGCATCAGCAACTTCAAACATCAGATATTCCGCTCTACCGCAATGCAACTCGCTAAAGAGTTTTTGGGGGATGATCCTGGGGCGCTAGCGGAGAAAGGTATCGACGTTGAGCGGATAAGATACGAGCCGATTACCCGAGAGGCACTTGACCAATGCTATCTATGGGGCCCTGAGGCCCAACTTTATCCATGGGAGGATATTCCTGGCTGGAAAATTCGCGACGGGAAGGCGTTTGACCTTTCTCTATGGTATGACCAGGAGTTATGTGGGCTTTGTTTTGCCACGCCCAAATCAAGCACCTTGTCGATCAAGGTTGTCCTCTTGGAGGGCAAGCCGGACGCCAATCACCCTTTAAAAGGTGAAGTTGCCGGTTTGGTCTTGATTGCGATCAGCCGATACGCGCGAATGCTGAAGCTCCGCGAGATAGAGATTTTTGAGCCCGACCCTGGAGCCGTCCCATGGTATCTGTACCTAGGCTTCGATTTCGACGACCAGCGGCGCCTTGTTATAGCGGTGAACCAGGCATAACATGAACCCAAATTTATTGTGAGTTTTCCATGAAGGCTTCCAAGCGAACTCCAAAACCATTGCTTGCAGCTCAATACCAAGCGGAAGCTCGCCGTCTGGCTGGCTACGCGACCAGTATTGAGCGCCAATTCTTGTCGGCTAGCCTCGCCAAGGGTAGGGAGCATGAACCGGTCGGCCGAATGGCCGGCGCCAGAATCTGATTTCTGCTGGTATTGATAAAAAAGACCGCCTGATTGGCGGTTTTTTTCTCTGGGCAAAGCCAACCCGGCTAAGCAACGGCCACTTGATTACGCCCCAGCGCCTTCGCTCGATACAGGGCTTTATCCGCATCGTTCATCAGGCTGTGCAGATCCTTATTGCAAGCCCCCGTCGATGCGACGCCGAGACTGGCTGATATGCAGTGAACAGGCTCAATCATCAAGCCAGCGATCGTATCGATGAGCTGTTTTGCAATCTGAGTGGCGACTTCGATGGAAGTGTCTGGAAGCAGAATGGCGAACTCTTCGCCGCCGAGCCGACCGTGGATATCCGTGGCCCGAAACGACGAGCTGATGACCACGCCCATCTGGCGTAGGACCTGATCCCCAACCTGATGGCCGTAGGTGTCATTGATGTGTTTGAAGTGATCCATGTCCAACATGACCGCGCACAACCCCAACCGGTTGGTTCTGCATTCGTCGTAAAGCTGCTGGGCATGCTCGAAAAAAGCCCGTCGACTTTTCAGGCCGGTCAGTTCATCGGTTTGTGCGGCGCGGGTTGAAATGCTGTTCGCCTGTTCCATCTCGCGGGTGAGTCGAAAAGCGGTTTCCAGTGCCTGGGACATTTTGTGCGTGGCGCGGGCAGCAGATGCCGCGAACACTAGGATCGAAAGCGCCATGCCGACTTGAATCGGCGACGGTTGGAACAGCAGCCAGACCGTGCACGGAAACAGCACCAGGCCAATGGAGACCAGTGTCATGTCCCGGTAGGCGGAGTAACAGGAGACCGCGCTGACAGTCATCCCCACGGTAAAAAGCATGACGAGAGCTTGCGAGAGGAGATCATCTTGCGGCATCAAAACAAGCGCGCCACCGCCCCAGATGCTCGCGGACAACACCAGCGAGACCCAGTATCTGCGCTCCCAGCGTTGAGGCGTGCGCTGAACCTCGTCGCTGCGAAAATAGGCAACGAACATCGCGATCCGCAGCAGCGTCGATCCGCTTAATATGGCCAGCCACCAAACAACCGTGCTGTGCTCAAAGCGATCCCAACACAGCCAACACAACATGATGGCCGCGAGGTAACTACCAAACACCGCGGAAACGGATTGGCGAAACAGTTGCTGCAGTCGGTCAGTGCGCACTTGTCCGGCTATGCAAAAGTCCATGCCATTGCGAGATCTTGGGCCATCCATGTGATCCACCTGATCGTGAAGCCGCTAGAAAACGCGATTGTGGCACCCTGCCAGCAACGCAAACAACCGAATTACACCTGCACCCACGAGCTTTGCATCGTGGCAAGGGAATTCATCCCCGCGGGGTTGCGCAGCAAGCCACCATTTCCCAGACTAAAACCGTCCCCGTGGCGAGGGAGCTTGCTCCCGCTGGGCTGCAAAGCAGCCCCAAAACAAGCCGACGCATTCCTACAGACAACCCGCATGATCGGTTGCGACCGCTGCGCGGCCGAGCGGGAGCAAGCTCCCTCGCCACAGGGATCGGAGCTGAAAACGAAGCGCTGTTTATTCCCGCTCTGCCATCTTTCCACCAAGCTACACATCCTTGCGCCATTACCTACAACTACGCCAGAATCCGCCGGCTTGTGCGCCTTGCCCTCGGGTTCTATTGTCGTCCTGCCACTGCCCATCAGTGGTCGGGTTTAGTAGCTCGAGGTTGTGTCAGTAAGATGCATGAGTTCTCCATCAAGGTAGATTCCTACCTTGCACTTGATGGTAGCTGTGCGCAGGGCGCTTCGGCGCGCCGGCAATGCTGATCTCCCCGGTCTACTAACCTGCGTACAGCTGCCACCCTTCTTTTAGTAGGGAAGAGGTTGTGGCTTAACCTTGGAGTATCAGCTCATGTCGAAATCTACAACAAATCCGCCTGAGGCGGATCGCACCTCCTCGCCACCAGAACCGAAAGATGCTCTCCAATCGGCTCAACTCTTCACCGTCGTACAAGACACCGACAACGAATGCCTGCTCGCCAACCTCAGCGAAACCCTGGCTTCAGCCGACGCCATGGTCAGCAACCTCGCGTTCGATCTGGAAGGCTCCCACCGCCACATCGCCCTCGGCGTCCAGCAACTGATCGAGCTGAGCTCATTACTGGCGAACCGAGTTCTGGACAACGTTGATCCAAGATAGGCAGTCACACTGCAACCCCCGTGGCGAGGGAGCTTGCTCCCGCTGGGCTGCGAAGCAGCCCATTGGATAACGCTGAGCCGCGATAGCGAGCGAACCCCGCCAAAGAAAAACCCGACGCTTTACGTCGGGTTTTTGTGTGCGGGTTACTCGACTTGCGACAGTTTGGCGTCGTCGCAACCGGCAGCGCGGCACTCGCGCTCGACAGCCTTGAGTATGACGATACGCGCTTCGGTCTTCTCATTGGCACAGTCCAGATAGAGCAGGCCATCGTTGGAACAGGCGTTGTCACGAATCTTGATCCACTGGATCTGAGCGGCTTTCACCTTCTTCTTTTGATCCGGGTTCAGGGCACTCATCGTCTTCTTGTATTGCTCGTTGATTTCCTGGTCCGACTGAACCATTTTCAGCGACGCGCAATAGGTTCTGTCATAGGCGTTTCTAGGGTTATCGCAACTCATCGCAGACGCCGATGCTGATGCCATTGCCAGCAATGCCCCAACCAACAAAGACTTGATCACTCACTTCTCTCCCTGAATGCCCTCTATTGATTAGAGGTAGCGGCGGGGAATTTATCATGAGGGTCGTAGAACAATGAAGCGGATCCTAGGTTTCACTCTGCCCGAACAGTGGACAGATGCGGATAGAGGTCCGGGAGCATGTGATTGCTGAAAAAGCCAGCGTCGTTCCCGCCCTCGGCGATGCGACTGCCCTGAGTAAAACCGGCGCGGGTTGCGCAGCATCCACAAAAACTCCCAAACCGGTCAAAACTTCGTGGCGAGGGAGCTTGCTCCCGCTGGGCTGCAAAGCAGCCCCACCCAGCCCCTTAAAGTTCCTACAGACAAAACCGTATCACCCATTCCAAGCCCCAACCGCAAACCCGTCTGGGCTCATTTTATGGGCCGAAACCAAGCCCTGTTTATTCCACTGGCATAATCCTTCCGTCAAGCTACACATCTCTGCTCTTTGGCCTACAACTACGTCGGAATCCGCCGACTTGTAAGCCTCGTCTATGGCTTCTATTGTTCGTCTACGCTTACATTGGCCTGAAAGTTGGAATTTTTAAACCTTTACTCGGACCAAATCACGAGGGCTAAAGTGGAAGATTTTTATGCAAATTGAATACGCCATGGTCGCGTTGGGATTTTTTGCTTTTTGCGGGGGGATGATCGATGCTGCTGTAGGGGGCGGAGGTTTGGTTCAGGTACCCGCTCTACTTCATGCATTGCCTCAGCACTCGCTGAGCACAGTTTTTGGAACTAATAAGCTGGCTGTTCTTGCAGGAAATGTTTCTTCTATATTTAGTTACGTTAAAAGAATAAAGATTGTCTGGAAGCTGATGCTTCCAACCATGCTCTCGGCTTTCTTATTTTCGTTTTTGGGTGCTTTTTCCGTCTCGCTCGTTCCGAAGGCGATCATGGAATATTTTGTGTTTTTTGTATTGGTGGTCATGGCTGTTTATACATTTGCAAAAAAGGATCTAGGGCTTGTTCACTCGGACGCTCAATGCGGATCCAAAGAGGTCCTCCTTGGGGTTTTTTTTGGCGGCATAATTGGATTTTATGACGGAGTTTTTGGACCCGGCAGTGGTAGTTTTTTGTTATTTGTTTTCGTTAAATATTTTGGCTACGATTTTCTGAATGCATCCGCTTCAGCAAAACTGGTTAACCTGGGAACGTTTAGCGCTGCGCTGCTATTTTTCATACCTTCAGGTCATGTGCTGTGGGTAATTGGTGGACTGGTCGCGGTGTGTAATATGGCGGGTGCGCTGGCAGGCACTTTTTTGGCTTTGCGCTATGGGAGTGGATTAATTCGTATCTTGTTTCTCTTTTTATTGGTGTTCCTTATTGGCCGAATGGGATTGTCCATATGTCTGTGACAGGTTGCGCGCAATGCCGTCAGATAAAAAACGGGACCTTGCTTTCACGCAGTCCCGTCTTTCACACCCGATAAGCTCAAAACGCCGGTAAGACCGCGCCTTTGTACTTCTCGAGAATAAACGCCTTCACTTCCGGAGTATGCAGCGCTGCAACCAGCTTCTTCATGGCCTCGCTGTCCTTGTCGTCCGGACGGGCTACCAGAATATTCACATAAGGCGAGTCGTTGCCTTCGATCACCAGCGCATCCTTGGAAGGGTCAAGCTTGGCCTCCAACGCATAGTTGGTATTGATCAATGCCAGATCCACTTGAGTCAGCACGCGCGGAATGGTTGCCGCTTCCAGCTCACGGAACTTCAGATCCTTCGAATTCTCGGTGATGTCTTTGGTAGTCGACAGGATGTTGTTCGAATCCTTGAGCTTGATCAACCCGGCTTTGGCCAGCAACAACAGCGCACGGCCACCATTGGTAGCATCGTTCGGGATCACGACATTGGCGCCGCCTGGCAGTTCTGTAAGTGCCTTGTACTTGCTGGAGTACGCGCCCAGGGGTTCCAGGTGCACACCGGCTACGCTCACCAGATTCGTGCCCTTGGCCTTGTTGAACTCATCCAGGTACGGCTGGTGCTGGAAGAAGTTGGCGTCCAGGCGCTTTTCGGCGACTTGTACGTTGGGCTGGACGTAGTCGGTGAAGACTTTGACCTTGAGGTCCACGCCTTCCTTCGCCAATGCCGGTTTGACGAACTCGAGAATTTCCGCGTGAGGAACCGGCGTGGCCGCGACGGTCAGGGTGTCGGCGGCGTGGGCGGAGAACGCTGCGGCGGCAGCGAAGGCAACCAGTAGTTTTTTCATTCAGCTAACTCCTTTTGAGGCGCCTGCTCTTGGCGCCTGCCAGCGAATGGCCGGCTCATGGTTTATTGGCGCGAGGCCTTATTTTCTAGAGAAATGCACAACCAGTTTGTCGCCCACGGTTTGCAGGACCTGGACCAGCACCAGCAGCAACACCACCGTGACCACCATCACGTCGGTCTGGAAACGCTGGTAGCCGAAGCGGATCGCCAGGTCGCCCAGGCCACCAGCGCCGACCACACCGGCCATGGCCGTGTAGGACACCAGAGTAATCGCTGTCACCGTAATCGCTGCGAAAATGCCCGGACGGGCTTCCGGCAGCAATGCGTTGACGATGATCTGTCGCGTGGTAGCGCCCATGGCCTGGGTCGCTTCGATGATGCCGCGATCGACTTCGCGCAGGGCGGTTTCCACCAGGCGGGCGAAGAATGGCGTTGCGCCGACCACCAGTGGCGGGATCGCGCCGGCCACGCCCAACGACGTGCCGGTGATCAACACCGTGAACGGGATCATCACGATCAACAGGATGATGAATGGCAGCGAACGCAGGATGTTCACCATCAGCGACAGCAGCGCGTAAAGTCCCCGGGCTTCAAGCAATTGGCGCGGGCTGCAGAGAAACAGCAACACGCCCAGCGGCAGGCCGAGCAGTACGGTGAACAGCAGCGAACCGAACAGCATCAGGAAGGTGTCGCCGGTTGCCAGCCAGATTTCCAGCCAGTCGATGTTTGCAAAAAATTCCATCAGCGCAGCACCTCCATGTGGACATCGGCCGCGGTGAAGCGGGCGAAGGCCGCTTCCATGTCACCGCCGGTGATGGCGAGGGTCAGTTGCCCGTAGGGGGTGTCTTTGATGCGGTCGATACGACCGGCCAGGATGCTGTAGTCCACACCGGTTTCGCGGGCGACGGTTCCAAGCAACGGCGCGTAGGTCGCTTCGCCCTGGAATGTCAGACGCACGATGCGCCCCGGGACGTGAGCAAAGTCGTCGCGCTGTTCGCTTTCGTCGATCTGCTCGTCTTCCTGGACGAAACGCTTGGTGGTCGGATGCTTGGGGTGCAGGAACACCTCGGCCACCGGGCCTTGCTCGACGATCACGCCGGCGTCCATCACCGCAACCTCATCGCAGACACGCCGGATCACGTCCATCTCATGGGTGATCAGCACGATGGTCAGCTTCAGCTCACGGTTGATCTCCGCCAGCAGTTGCAGCACCGAGGCGGTGGTCTGTGGGTCGAGCGCGCTGGTGGCTTCGTCGCACAACAGGATCTTCGGCTTGGTTGCCAGGGCGCGGGCGATGCCGACGCGCTGCTTCTGGCCGCCGGACAACTGCGCCGGGTATTTGCGGGCGTGGTCGGACAGCCCTACCCGCGCCAGCAATTCGGCAACGCGACGGTCGATGTCGCTGCGGGACAGTTCGCCCGCCAGCGTCAGCGGCATGGCCACGTTGTCGGCCACGGTCTTGGACGCGAGCAGATTGAAGTGCTGGAAAATCATCCCGACCTGCTGGCGAAAGCGGCGCAGGCCGTTGGCGTCCAGGGCGGTGACTTCTTCGCCGTCGACGATGATTTTGCCGCCGCTGGAATCTTCCAGGCGATTGATCAGGCGCAGCAGGGTACTTTTTCCCGCACCGGAATGGCCGATCAGGCCGAAGACCTGACCGTTCTGGATGGTCAGACTGGTCGGGTGCAGCGCGGGGATATCCCTACCGGCAACCCGGTAGGTTTTATGGACGTTTTGAAACTCGATCACGTAGCGAACCTTGTGGGGCGCGGTGGAAAAGGATCAGCGGTAAGCCGGGCGCGCATTTTAGCCTGTCCGTATAGAGGTTCTTAGCATTTATTTGAGATTGAACCAGCGATTTGGCAATAAGGCGATCAAAGGGCATAAAAAAGGAACACAGCGAAACGGTATCGGTCACTCATTAGGCACCTCCACATATGCCCAGGTACCGTGCCTGGCGCATCGAACTCACGGGTCCTGGCCACGGCGGGGATCGCAACGAGGAGTCATGCCTGATGAGCACTAAAAAACCTGCCGCCCCCAGCCAGATGGCCGGGACCGACACGCTGGATCGCAGCAATACCAACGCCAAGCTGGAGAGCCTCGAGCAGTTTCGCTCCGATGCCACCGAACAGGCCTTGCGCACCAACCAGGGCGTGAAGATCGCCGATAACCAGAACACCCTCCGCGTCGGGCCGCGTGGGCCGTCGTTGCTGGAAGACTTCATCATGCGTGAGAAAATCACGCATTTTGACCATGAACGTATTCCCGAGCGCATCGTTCACGCCCGAGGGACCGGTGCCCATGGCTACTTTCAGGCCTACGAATCGCATGCGGCCTTGACCAAGGCCGGTTTCCTGCAAGACCCAGGTAAAAAGACGCCAGTGTTTGTACGTTTTTCCACCGTGCAGGGCCCACGGGGTTCCGGTGACACGGTGCGGGACGTGCGCGGCTTTGCAGTGAAATTCTTCACCGACGAAGGCAACTTCGATCTGGTGGGCAACAACATGCCGGTGTTCTTCATCCAGGATGCGGTGAAGTTTCCTGATTTCGTCCATGCGGTGAAACCCGAGCCCCATAACGAAATCCCCACCGGCGGATCGGCCCACGACACCTTCTGGGACTTTGTCTCGCTGGTACCGGAGTCGGCTCATATGGTGATCTGGGCGATGTCCGACCGGGCAATCCCGAAAAGCCTGCGTTCCATGCAGGGTTTCGGCGTGCACACCTTTCGCATGATCAACGCTGAAGGCCGCAGCAGCTTCGTCAAGTTCCACTGGCGGCCCAAAGCCGGGACCTGTTCCCTGGTATGGGACGAAGCCCAGAAGCTCGCGGGCAAGGACACTGATTACCACCGTCGCGATCTCTGGGAGTCGATCGAGATGGGCGACTACCCCGAGTGGGAATTTGGCGTACAGATCGTCGCCGAGGAAGACGAGCACAAGTTCGACTTCGACCTGCTCGACCCGACCAAGATCATCCCCGAAGAGCTGGTACCCATTACGCCGCTGGGCAAGATGGTGCTGAACCGCAACCCGGACAACTTCTTTGCCGAAGTCGAGCAGGTTGCGTTCTGCCCCGGACATATCGTGCCGGGCATTGATTTCAGTAACGACCCATTGCTGCAAGGCCGGCTGTTTTCCTACACCGATACGCAGATCAGCCGACTTGGTGGGCCGAATTTTCACGAGTTGCCGATCAACCGCGCCATCACCCCGGTGCACAACGGCCAGCGTGATGCCATGCACCGCACTACTATCGACAAGGGGCGCGCGTCCTACGAGCCGAACTCCATCGATGGCGGCTGGCCGAAGGAAACCCCGCCTGGTCCGCAGGATGGTGGTTTCGAAAGTTATCCGGAGCGCATCGACGCCCACAAGATCCGCCAGCGCAGCGATTCGTTCGGCGATCATTTCTCCCAGGCGCGGTTGTTCTACAAGAGCATGAGCGCCCACGAGCAAGAGCACATCGTCGCCGCGTACAGCTTCGAACTGGGCAAAGTCGAACGCGAGTTCATCAGAGCGCGGCAGGTGAACGAGATCCTCGCCAACATCGATCTGGAACTGGCCGGGCGAGTTGCGAAGAACCTCGGCTTGCCGCCTCCCACTGCCGGTACGGTCGATGTTCCGACGCCTTCCCTGGAGCAGTCCCCGGCGTTGAGCCAGGCCAATCTGCTGTCCGGCGACATCAAGACCCGCAAGGTCGCGGTGTTGGTGGCCAATGGCGTCGAGGGGACAATCATCGATGCGCTCAAGCAAGCACTGGAAGCCGAAGGGGCCCACGCGAAAATCCTCGGTCCGACCTCCGCGCCGGTGACCACCGCTGGCGGGCAAACGCTGCCGGTGGATGCATCCATGGAAGGCTTGCCGTCGATTGCCTTTGACGCGGTGTTCGTGCCGGGCGGGGTGGAGTCGATCAAGGCGCTGAGCGCCGATGGCGTGGCGTTGCATTACCTGTTGGAAGCCTACAAGCACCTGAAGGCCATCGCGCTGCATGGCGAAGCGCGGCAATTGCTGGTGTTGTTGAAGCTGGAGGCGGATGCGGGGCTGATTCCCGACGCTGATGCGGGCAAGTTCCAGGCGTTTTTTGACGCGATTGCCCAGCATCGGGTTTGGGCGCGGGAGCCTAAGGCCAAGGCAGTTCCGGCTTGATGGGTGTCTGAAAAGGGATTAGTTGCTGGTAGGACGCCTTCGCGAGCAGGCTCGCTCCCACAGGGATATGTGTCGATCACAACACCCATGTGGGAGCGAGCCTGCTCGCGAAGCTTTCAGTGCTTACGCGGAGTCAGAACCACCTGCGCCGGCACGCTGCGCAAGATCTGCTTCTGCAGTTTCAGATCAAACCCGGGATCGAGTTTCTTGACCCGCTTGGTCAGCAATGTCGCCAACCACGGGTAATCATCGGTGCGCGGGGCCTGGATGCTTACGTCGCACTGATAATTCACCACATCGGCGGCGATGGCGTCCAATTGATGACGCATTTTCTGGATATCGCCGATATTCAGCGCAACCGTGGTGCTCTGCGCACTCGGGTCGATCACCTTTGCAACTGGCTTGGCTTCGGCGGCCTGGAGGGCGGCTTCGGCTTTTTCCAGCTCGGCCTTGCGGGCCTGGGCGATCGCACTGTTCACTTCGCCGGTAAGTGCCGGCGCTTTTGGCATCAGCGCACGAGCCCGGCTCAGGGCGGTGGCGGCCGCGTTTACATCGCCCTTTTGCAGGTCGATCTGGCTGCGGCGCAAGTACGCCTCGGCCAGTTGCCGCTGGTAAGGCTCCAGCGACGGATCTTCAGGCGTCTGGGCTTGCAACGCGGCCAACTGACCTTCTGCGGTGGCCAGTTCATTGCTGGCCAGGCTCTGTTCGAGCTGCGCGATGGCCGGGCCCCGGGTGTCCGGGGTTTCGACGGTCGGCGGCGTGCTCTGGCAGGCGCCCAGCAGCAGGGAAAACGCGACAAGGAGCAGATAACGGGAGGCGAACGGCTTCATTCCTGCGACTCTCTAATTGCGCAAAAAGCGAGCAAGTCTACACCCCTCGACGGGGCAGGACAAAACTCAGCAGAAACAACGCCGCCGCGCTGACCACGATCGACGGTCCGGCCGGAGTGTCCTTGAACCACGACAACGCCAGCCCGCCACACACCGCGAGCATGCCCAGCAGGCTTGCGCCCAAGGCCATCTGCTCCGGTGAGCGGGCGTGACGCTGTGCCGCAGCCGCCGGAATGATCAGCAATGAAGTAATCAGCAATACACCGACGATTTTCATCGCCACGGCAATCACCACCGCGATCAACAGCATCAGTGCCAATCGCAGGCCCACCACGGGCAGGCCCTCGACCCGCGCCAGTTCCTCATGGACGGTAACCGCCAGCAACGGACGCCACAGCGCCACGAGCAACAGCAATACCGCCGCGCTGCCGCCGAGGATCCAGGCCAGGTCCATCGGACTGATCGCCAGCAGATCGCCGAACAGATAGGCCATCAGGTCGATCCGCACGTCGCGCATGAAGCTGAGCACCACCAGCCCTAGGGATAGCGTGCTGGGAGCCAGGATGCCCAGCAGGGTGTCGGACGCCAGCGGCTGGCGCTGTTGCAAGGTCACCAGCACCACTGCGAGCAGCAGGCAACCCACGGTCACCGCGATGGCGGGGCTGACGTCCAGCAGAAACCCCATGGCCACGCCGAGCAGCGCCGCGTGGGACAAGGTGTCGCCGAAATAGGCCATGCGCCGCCAGACCACGAACGAGCCCAAGGGGCCGGCCACCAGCGCTAGCGCCAAACCTGCAAGCAGGGCGTACAACAGAAAATCAGCCATGCTTGCAGCCGTCTCCATGAACATGATTGGAAGCAGAAGGAGCGCTGACCACCGAACCGTGCAGGTCATGGGAATGGTCATGATGGTGGTGATAAATCGCCAGGCTTTGTGCGTTTTTTCCGAACAACTCGACAAAGGCCGGATCGCCACTGACTTGCTCGGGATGCCCGGAGCAGCAGACGTGACGGTTGAGACAGACCACCTGGTCGGTGGTGCTCATCACCAGGTGAAGGTCGTGCGACACCATCAATACCCCGCAGCCGTGGCGGTCGCGCAGGCGGGTGATCAAGCTGTAAAGCTCGGCCTGTCCCGCCACATCCACGCCTTGCACGGGCTCGTCGAGCACCAGCAGCTCGGGCTCGCGCAAGAGGGCGCGAGCGAGCAATACACGCTGCATCTCGCCGCCGGACACACTCTGCACCGGGCTGTCGATCACTTGCTCGGCGCCGACTTCCTTCAGCGCCGCCAAGGCTCGCTCGCGGTCGACGCCCGGCACCAGGCGCAGAAAGCGCAGCACGGACAGCGGCAAGGTCGGATCGACGTGGAGTTTCTGCGGCATGTAGCCGACACGCAGCCGGGGCTTGCGCCAGACGCTGCCGCTGTCCGGCTTGAGCAGGCCCAGCACGGCGCGCACCAGGGTGGTCTTGCCGGCGCCGTTGGGGCCGATCAAGGTGACGATCTGCCCCGGTTCGACGCTCAGGTGAATGTTGTCCAGCACGCTCTGCCCGGCGAACGTCACGGCCACCTGTTCGAGGCGGATCAACGCGTTGCTCATCAGGCCCCCTGACAACCGGAGCACAGGCCGACCACTTCGACGGTCTGGGTGTCGACCACGAAGCCGACGTCCTTGGCGCTGGCGACGATCGCGTCGCTGATGGACTTCTGTTCCAGCTCGATGGCCGCATGACATTCGCGGCAGATCAGGAACTGGCCTTGGTGGGCGTGCTCCGGATGGTTGCAGCCAACGAAGGCGTTCAGCGAAGAAATGCGATGTACCAAGCCGTTTTCCAGCAGGAAATCCAGCGCCCGGTAGACTGTCGGCGGCGCGGCACGGCGGCCGTCCTGCTCGCTGAGTACCGCGAGGATGTCGTAGGCACCCAGCGGCTTGTGGCTTTGCCAGACCAGCTCCAGCACTCGCCGACGCAAGGCCGTCAGCCGCAGGCCCTGGCGCGCGCAAATGGCATCGGCCTCGGACAGCGCGCTGTGCACGCAATGGGAGTGATCATGGGGACGACTGGCAAGGGGGATAATGGGCATGGGCAGCGACGAGTTTAGTGAGAGACGTTATTATGTTACCCGTTCTCGCCTCTTCGAGTGGTCATCGTGTCCCGAATTTTTTCGCTCTTTGTCGCTTTTGTCGCAACATTTCTGCTGATTGGCCCGGCCCGGGCCGACGTCAAGGTACTAACCAGCATCAAGCCGCTGCAACTGATTGCCGCCGCGGTGCAGGACGGCGTGGCCGTTCCGGAAGTGCTGTTGCCCCCTGGTGCCTCGCCTCACCACTATGCGTTGCGGCCATCCGACGTACGGAAGGTGCAGTCGGTGGACCTGCTTTACTGGATCGGCCCAGACATGGAAGGTTTCCTGCCACGTGTATTGAATGGTCGTACGCAGCCTTCCGTCGCCGTGCAGGATCTGCCGGGGCTCAAGTTGCGTCATTTCGCCCAGGACAGCGCGTCCCACGAGGACGAGGAGCATGCCGACGAACACGACCACGACCATCGTCCCGGCACCGTGGATGCCCACTTGTGGCTGTCGCCGCTGAACGCCCGGGTGATCGCCGCCAAAATGGCTGCCGACCTGAGCGCGGCGGATCCGGCGAACGCGGCCCGCTATGAAAGCAACCTCAAGGCTTTCAACCAGCGCCTCGATGCATTGGACGTACGCCTCAAGGCGCGTCTGGCCGGGGTCGCAGGCAAGCCGTATTTTGTGTTCCACGAAGCGTTCGACTATTTCGAGGACAACTACGGCCTCAAGCATGCCGGGGTTTTCGCCGTGGCCGCCGAGGTCCAGCCGGGTGCCCAGCACGTGGCGGCGATGCGCACGCGCTTGCAGGCGGTGGGCAAGACCTGCGTCTTCAGCGAACCGCCGCTGCGTCCGCGCCTGGCCGAGACGCTGGTGGCCGGGCTGCCGGTGAAGCTGGCCGAACTGGATGCGCTGGGCGGCTACACCCCGGCGACGGCGCAAGGGTATGAGCAATTGCTGGAAAAGTTGGGGAATGATCTGGCGGGGTGCCTGGAGTCGTTGTAACACCCTGCTCCCTCGCCACAAAGGCATTCAGGTCCGCTGGTTGTTAGAGGGCGAACGGCAACAGCGTGCTGACCTTCTGCCGCTGCGCCAACCGCCGCTGAAACTCCTTCGGATCATGAATCAACACATCCTGCCCGGCGAACGATTCGGCGGCAATCAGCCGCGACAGCCAGAACCGCACGCATGCCACGCGCAGCATGGTCGGCCATAGTTGCGCCTCGGCGGATGTGAACGGCCGCAGCGCCGCATAAGCGCCAAGCAACGCCCGCGCCCGCGGGCCATCGAGCTTGCCTTCGTCATCCGAACACCAGTCATTCAGTGCAATGGCGACGTCATACAGCATCGGCCCGGAACAGGCGTTGTAGAAGTCGATCAACCCGGTCAGGTGGGTGTCTTCGAACATCGCGTTGTCGCGGAACAGGTCGGCATGGATGTTGGCGCGGGGCAGCGCGAGGATGCCGATTTTCTGCACGGTGATTTCGTCCAGTGCCGCCTCCAGCAACTGACGGGCATCGGCGTCGAGGTGTGACAACAGCGTGGCGCCCTCCTCCTGCATCCAGTCCAGGCCACGGTCGGTCTTGCGCTTGATCATGTTGTCGCGGGTCGCCAGGTGCAGGTGCGCAAGCAACCCACCGACCTGGGCGCAATGCTGGGCGTTGGCCTGCTTGACGTGCTTGCCGGCCAGGCGCGGTTGCAGCAGCGCCGGTTTGCCGGCCAGTTCCCTCAGTGCGACCCCCTCGGTGGTGCGCAAGGCGTAAGGCACCGGAAGATTGGCGCCGTGCAGCACGTCCAGCAGTTCGATGAAGAACGGCATCTCCTGCACCGGGCCGCGCTCGACCAGCGTCAGGACGAACTCGCCCTGTTCCAGGCTGATGAAAAAATTGGTGTTTTCGCTGCCGGCGGCAATCCCCTGGAAATCAAGCAGGCGGCCGAGCCCGTAAGGGGCGAGGAAGGTTTCCAGCTCGGGCCGAGCCAGGGGCGTGAACACAGACATGGTTAGAACTGCCAGTACGGGCGCCCTTCAGCGGGCGCCGGTTGAAGTCGCGAGCGGTATCACCACTCAAAAATTTTCCACGAAGGGATCAGCATATCCGGCTGGTCCGAACGAATGAAATTTGCATCAGTGCCGTCGGCGCGTACCAGGAAATAAGGCTTGCCGTTCTTGGGCGTGACCTTGATCGCATACAAAAAGCCGTTTTGCCGATATTCCTGAATGGTTCTGTCGCCTTCGGTGCGGATGGTGACATCCGGGTCCGCCGAAGGAGCGTCATCCGCCGCCATGACGGCCAACGGTGTGAATGCAAACAAGCCAGCCAGTAACAGGCGATTTAGTGTACGCATGATAACCTTGTCCCTTTGTCGTCAACGGTCCCGCTATTCTAGCCCCGGACCCGCCGAAAAGGTTGATCCTGCTCATGAGCCAAGCCCCCCTCGTCCTGGTGGACGGTTCTTCTTATCTGTACCGCGCCTTTCATGCGCTGCCACCGCTGACCACGTCCAAAGGCCTGCCGACCGGTGCGGTCAAGGGCGTGCTGAACATGCTCAAGAGCCTGCGCAAGCAGTATCCGGACAGCCCGTTCGCGGTGGTCTTCGACGCCAAGGGCGGGACGTTTCGCGATGCGTTGTACGCCGAATACAAGGCCAATCGCCCGAGCATGCCCGACGACATGCGCGTGCAGATCGAGCCGCTGCACGCCAGCGTCAAGGCCCTGGGCTTCCCCTTGTTGTGCGTGGACAACGTCGAAGCCGACGATGTGATCGGCACCCTGGCCCGCAGCAGTGCCGCAGCCGACCGCCCGGTGGTGATTTCCACCGGCGACAAGGACATGGCGCAACTGGTCGACGGGCACATTACCTTGGTCAACACGATGACCGGTAGCTCGCTGGACGTGGCTGGCGTGAAGGAGAAGTTTGGCGTCGCTCCGGAGCAGATCATCGATTATCTGGCATTGATGGGCGATTCGTCCGACAACATCCCGGGCGTTCCGGGCATCGGGCCGAAGACCGCATCCGGCCTGCTGGTGGGCGTCAACGGTGGCCTGACCGAGCTGTATGCGCAACTGGACATCGTTGCCACGCTGCCGATTCGCGGTGCCAAGACCTTGGCCGCCAAGCTGGAAGAGCACAAGGAAATGGCGTTTCTTTCCTACGAGCTGGCGACCATCAAGACCGACGTGCCCCTGGATATCGGTCTTGACGACCTGCAGATGGGCGAGCCGGATCATGAGAAGCTCGCCGAGCTGTACACCCTGCTGGAATTCAAGAGCTGGTTCGAAGAAAACCAGCGCGACGCCAAACGTGCCGGGCAGGAAATCGTTGAAATCGCTGATGAGCCGGCGGCGGGCGTCGAGAAGCGGTATGACCTTATCCTCGACCAGGCGAGCTTCGACGCCTGGCTGGCCAAGCTTGAAAAGGCGCCGCTGTTTTCCCTGGTCACGCAAACCAACGGTGGCGACGCCCAGCACTCGCAACTGGTGGGGTTGTCATTCGCGGTTGCGCCGTTTGAAGCGGCTTACCTGCCGCTGACGCATTCCTACATGGGCGTGCCGGAGCAACTGGACCGCGACACCGTGCTCAAGGCGCTCAAGCCATTGCTGGAAAACCCGGACAAGCTCAAGGTCGGCCAGCATGCCAAATTTGAAATCAACATCCTGGCCAATTGCGCTATCGATGGTGATCAGAACAACGGCATCCTGGTGCAGGGCATCGCTTTCGACACCATGCTTGAATCCTATGTGCTCGATTCCACGGCGACTCGTCACGACATGGACAGCCTGGCGCTTAAATACCTTGGGCAAAGCAAGACCGATATCCAGGATATTGCCGGCAAAGGCGTCAAACAGCTGAGTTTCGATCAGATCTCCCTCGAACTTGCCGGCCCATACGCCGCTGAGGATGCTGACGTGACCTTCCGCCTGCACCAGGCCTTGCAGGAAAAACTCGCCGTCACGCCAAGCCTGGGCAAGGTGCTCAACGAGATCGAAATGCCGTTGATGCCGGTCCTGGCGCGTATCGAGCGCCAAGGGGCGTTGGTCGATGCCAACCTGCTGGGCGTCCAGAGTGTCGAGCTGGGCGAGAAGCTGGTGGCACTGGAGCGTGAGGCATTTGCCATCGCCGGTGAGGAATTCAACCTCGGCTCACCGAAGCAATTGGGCGTGATCCTTTACGAAAAACTCGGTTTGCCGGTGCTCAGCAAAACCGCCAAGGGCCAGGCATCGACTGCCGAAGCGGTGCTCGCCGAACTGGCCGAGCAGGATTATCCGCTGCCCAAGGTGCTGATGCAGTACCGCTCGCTGAGCAAGCTCAAGAGCACTTACACCGATCGCCTGCCGGAGCAGATCAACAGCCGCACCGGGCGCATTCATACGTCTTATCAACAGGCTGTGGCCGCCACCGGACGTCTTTCATCCATTGACCCGAACCTGCAGAACATCCCGATCCGCACCGCCGAAGGGCGGCGGATTCGCCAGGCATTCGTCGCGCCGAAAGGCTACAAGCTGCTGGCCGCGGACTACTCGCAGATCGAATTGCGGATCATGGCCCACCTGGCCAAGGACGCAGGGCTGCTTCATGCGTTTCGCAACGACCTGGACGTGCACCGCGCTACCGCAGCGGAGGTCTTCGGGGTCGAGCTGGACGCCGTCAGCCATGACCAGCGCCGTAGCGCCAAGGCGATCAACTTCGGCTTGATCTATGGCATGAGCGCGTTCGGCCTCGCCAAGCAGATCGGCGTCGATCGCAAGCAGTCCCAGGCTTACATCGACCGCTACTTCGCGCGTTACCCAGGGGTACTGGAATACATGGAGCGCACCCGCGCCCAGGCCGCCGAGCAAGGCTTCGTCGAGACCATCTTCGGGCGCCGGTTGTACCTGCCGGACATCAATGCGAAAAACCCTGCCCTGCGCAAAGGCGCCGAGCGCACCGCGATCAACGCGCCGATGCAGGGTACGGCCGCCGACATCATCAAGAAAGCCATGGTGGCCGTCGATGGCTGGCTGGCGACGTCAGGGCTCGATGCGAAAGTCATCCTGCAGGTTCACGACGAATTGGTGCTGGAGGTTCGTGAGGACCTGGTCGACCAGGTGAGCGCGGAAATCCGCCAGCACATGAGCGCCGCCGCCACGTTGGACGTGCCGCTGCTGGTGGAGGTGGGCGTGGGCAATAACTGGGACGAGGCGCACTGATTCCCACGTCCTGAGGCTAGGGCTCTCGTGGCGAGGGAGCTTGCTCCCGCTCGGCTGCGCAGCAGCCGCAAACCGGCCGATTCGGTCTGCCCGAAGCAATGCAGGGGCCTGCTGCGCAGGCCAGCGGGAGCAAGCTCCCTCGCCACGGGGAGTCGGTGTCAGCCCAGCCAACCCATTCCACATTGAATGAGCGAAACTCCAGGTACGGCATGGTTAGCTCTGAAAATTCCTACGATTATTACCAAAAATAATCTGAACTAAACCCGTGAATTGCTACTCAGAGATTCTGAATGGCTGGTGAAGCCCTTCAATGCTCCTATGTTGTGTTAAGTGTTGGCAGATATCTGGACCCCGCCCTAGCGGTCCGGAACTTGGACCCCGAACTTCCCCCTCCCCATACGAAGTCCGGGGTTTTTTTTGCCTGCGATTTGGCTTATTCGGCCGCTTCGCTGCCCTTGTCCGCCAATTCCATCCAGTCCGCCAGCACCGTGTAGGCCTCTTCCAAGCCCATGCGCTTGGGCGCGGAGAACAGCTGGATGGTGATCGTGTCGCCCCAGCCCTTGCGAATTTCCGACTGCACTTTGAGCAGGGTGTTTTTCGCTGCGCCGTAGGTGAGCTTGTCGGCCTTGGTCAAGAGGATGTGCATCGGCATGCCGCTGGCAACGGCCCAATCGAGCATCAGCAGGTCGAAGTCGGTCATTGGATGGCGGATGTCCATCATCAGGATCAGACCTTTCAAACTCTCGCGGCTGCCCAGGTAGGCTTCCAGGTGACGCTGCCAATGTTGCTTGAGCGGGATCGGCACTTTGGCGTAGCCATAACCGGGCAGGTCGACCAAACGGCGTTCATCGTCTAGCTTGAAGAAGTTCAAGAGTTGCGTGCGGCCCGGGGTTTTCGAGGTGCGTGCAAGGCTCGCATGGGTCAGGGTGTTCAGCGCGCTGGATTTACCGGCATTGGAACGCCCGGCAAAGGCCACTTCGAAGCCTTCGTCGTCAGGGCATTGATCGACTTTGGCGGCGCTGAGCATGAAGGTGGACTGTTGGCACAGGCCGAGGATGGGGTTTTTCAGTTGCATGGGATTTCCGATGTGGGCGGCGTCGGGAATGGACGCGGCAAGCTGTGTCGTTTCCGTTTCAGTGACGCCAGTATATAATGCCGCAGATTTTGTGTGCGCTTTGTCCCAGCGTAGGATGAAGTTCACGGGAGCGACCGACCGAAATTGCGCACTAGAACGCAGCTCGCTCTCAACCCTGAAAAGGTCGTTTTATGACGAAATGGCTGCTAGCTGCCGGTGTCTTGATGCCGCTTTACAGCGCTCAGGCTACACAGGATCCGGAAGCTGTGTACAACCGTGTTTGTGGTGCCTGTCATTCCGGCCAACTACCCACGGCGCCCCGCAAGGGTGACCGCGAAGCCTGGACGCCGAGGTTGGCGAAAGGCATGGGGACGCTGGTGCAACACGTGACCCAGGGTTTCAAGGCGATGCCGCCGCGTGGTTTGTGCATGGACTGCAGTGCCGAGGATTACCAAGCCATCATCCAGTGGATGAGCGAGTAAGCCCGGTCCATAACTCTTAACCCTTAGCCGTAGTTGGATTAGCTGATGAACAAACTGATCGTGAGTCTGCTGTTGACCTTGGGGATATCCGGTGTAGCCCACGCCGCAGGCGATGCTGCCGTAGGGCAGGCGAAAGCCGCCGTGTGCGGAGCCTGCCACGGTCCGGATGGCAACAGCATGGCGCCCAACTTTCCGAAACTGGCCGGCCAGGGTGAGCGTTACCTGGTCAAGCAGTTGAAGGAAATCAAGGACGGCAAGCGTGTCGTGCTGGAAATGACCGGCCTGCTGAACAACCTGAGCGATCAAGACCTGGCGGACATCGCGGCCTACTTCGCCAGCCAGAAAGGCAGCGTCGGCGCCGCTGATCCAAAACTCGTGGCACGGGGTGAGGCGCTGTTCCGTGGCGGCAACCTGGCCAAGGGCCTGCCAGCCTGCACGGGCTGCCATTCGCCTGACGGCAAGGGCAACGCCGCCGCCGGCTTCCCGCATCTGGGTGGCCAGCACGCCCAGTACATCACCAAGCAGTTGACCGATTTCCGCAAGGAAGAAGGCGGTCGTGCCAACGACGGCGACGCGATGACCATGCGCACCATCGCCCGCAAGCTGAGCGACGAAGATATCGCGGCAGTCTCAAGCTACATCCAGGGCCTGCATTGAGGCGGCTGCAAGGGGGAAACCTCTTGCAACGTTAACGCCCGATTAATCCGTCGGTGCAAACATCAAAAGGGTGGCTTTGGCCGCCCTTTTTTGTGGCCGCTGCCGTTACACTAGCGAAACTGAACCCGTGGCGGCCTGTCTGAAAAACACGCCCCGCGAGGCCACCTCATTGTCCAGGAGTAAAGCATGCGTAATCTGATCATCAGCGCCGCGCTCGTCGCCGCCAGCCTGTTCGGCGTGACTGCCCAAGCGGCTGAAAAGCCCGCTGCCCCCTATGTCGAATTGACCAACCCCGTTCCGGTGGCGGTGCCTGGCAAGATCGAGGTCGTGGAGCTGTTCTGGTACGGTTGCCCGCATTGCTATGCCTTTGAGCCGGTCATCAACCCATGGGTTGATAAGCTTCCTTCGGACGTGAATTTCGTGCGCATCCCAGCCATGTTCGGTGGCCCATGGGACGCCCACGGCCAGATGTTCCTGACTCTTGAAGCCATGGGCGTCGAGCATCAGGTTCACGCAGCGGTGTTTAATGCCATCCAGAAAGAAAAGAAGCGCCTGACCGATCCTGAGGAAATGGCCGAGTTCCTCGCCACCCAAGGCGTCGACAAGGACAAGTTCCTGGCAACCTTCAATTCCTTCGCCATCAAGGGCCAGATCACCAAGGCCCGCGAGTTGGCAAAGAAATACGAAATCACCGGCGTACCGACCATGGTCGTCAACGGCAAATACCGCTTTGACATCGGCTCCGCTGGCGGCGCGAACGAAGCGCTGCAACTGGCCGACCAGCTGATCGCCAAAGAGCGAGCGGCCACCAAGGCTGCCGCCAACTAAGCGCGGCCCTCGCCCATGGCCCGCTGGAGTACCGAACGCATCGTTGGCCTGCATGAACCGCGGGTCAATGAGCATCACGTCACGTCCACGGGCCTGCCCGCCGATAATCGCCTGCGGTTGCTCAGCTTCAACATCCAGGTGGGCATCAGCACCGAGCGCTACCGGCACTACCTGACCCGGGGCTGGCAACACCTGCTGCCGCACACCGGGCGAGCCGGCAACCTGCAAAAGATCGGCGACCTGCTGAAGGATTTCGACCTGGTCGCTTTGCAGGAAGCCGACGGCGGCAGCCTGCGCTCCGGCTACGTCAATCAGGTCGAACACCTCGCCCAACTGGGCGCGTTTCCTTATTGGTACCAGCAACTCAATCGCAACCTCGGTCGTCTCGGCCAGCACAGCAATGGCGTGCTGAGTCGTATGCGGCCCTGGGCGATCGAGGATCACCCGTTGCCGGGCCCCAAGGGGCGCGGAGCGATCCTGGCGCGTTTCGGCGAAGGTCCGGAGGCGCTGGTAGTGGTGATGATGCACCTGGCTCTCGGGGCTCGGACCCGAACCATGCAACTGGCCTACATTCGTGAGTTGATTGGCGGCTACAAGCACCAGATCCTGATGGGCGACATGAATACCCATGCCAATGACCTGTTGCAGACCTCACCGCTGCGCGACCTTGGCCTGCTCGCCCCGCAACTGGAGGCCACGTTTCCCAGCTGGCGCCCCCAGCGCTGCCTGGACCATATCCTGCTGAGCCCTACCTTGGCCCTCGAACGGTTCGAAGTGTTGGCCCAGCCCATTTCCGATCACCTGCCGGTTGCGGTCGAAATACGTTTGCCGGGTTCGCTCACGGCTGATGCATTTCCCGCGCTGAGTCCTGCCCCTCGCGGATCCGATGAATGAGCGACGACGCCGAACGCTGGAGAGAGAAATACCTCAAGAGCATCGAGCAACAGGAAAAGCTCGAGCGTCGCTGGGACGCCCGGCTCGACCTGCTGCGTCGTGGCCTGGTGCGCAGCACCCTGGCCGCCGAAGGCACCGATCGCGCGGTAGACCAGTGCATGAAAGAGATGCGCGAAGTGGTGCGCACCGATGACATGGACGCCGCCCTCGCCGCCCTGCTGCCGCGCCTGGAAAAAGCCGTACTCGATTCCGAGCAGCGCCGCGAGACCCGGGTAGAACAGATGAGCGCCGCGCTGACCGCCCTGGTCGCCCAGTTGCAAAAGCTGCCGCTGCCGAAGGACGTCAGCCGGCCCCTGAAGAAATTTTCCAAGCAACTGGAGACCCGGGTTGGCCAGGCCCGGGAAATCCCGTTGCTGCTCAGCGAGCTGAGCAGCCTGCAGGGCAAGGCGCTGGGTGCGCTGGACGCGCCCGACGAGCCGAGCCGTCCGGGCCTGCTGCAACGATTGTTCGGCGGCCATGGCCATGAAGAGCCGCTACCGTCGCCCGAGCCTGCCCAACCCGGCGCTACGCCTGAGCCGAAGGCGGTTATTTCGGCTCCTGCCGAGCCGACAGCCGAAGCGCCCTCCGCCGCACCTGAACCTGCGCCTGCACCTGAACTTCAACCTGAACCTGAACCTGAACCTGAACCGCTGGTCGAGCACGCCCCCACACCAGATGCGCCGCCAGCGCCGGTTGAGTCCCATGCTCCGGTCGACGAGCCTGCCCCGGCGTCCGCGCCAACATCGGTTGCCTCTGTTGCCCAGCCGACCGCCGAGCCGGCACCGATCGACCCTGAGCCCGCCGAGCCGGTACCGGCGCTCGACAATCCCGACGAACTGACGCCGGGTGAACCGCCGCTAGACGAGGCACCGATCGCCCCTGCGGAACCCGCCGAACCTGTGGCGCCTGAGGCATCCGCTGATCCCGATGAGACCCACTACGCCCTGCCCGACTCCCCGGAACCCTCCTACAGTTCGGTCGCCAGGCATATCGAAGATACCTTGCTGGGCCTGCTGGGCGACCTGACGCTGCCCGAGCGCCACCGCCCGCAAGCCGAGGCCATGCGCGAGCGCCTGCGAAACGGCTTGAACTGGTACGAATTGCTGCCGATCCTCGACGATCTGGCGGTCCTCATGCTGGCGATCACCGACAGCGGCCAGCATGAATTCGAAGCGTATCTGCAGCGACTCAACGATCGGCTGGAATCATTCCAGAGCACGTTGCAGGCCGCCAGCGAGGACCACGCCGATAACCTGTCCGCCTCCAGGGAAATGAACAACCAGATTCGCGAGCAGGTGGATGGCTTGCAGAGCAGCGTGCAGCAAGCCGACGACCTGGAAGGCCTCAAGCAGGTACTGGAGAATCATCTCGAAGGCCTGATCGGCACGATGGATCAGCATCAGAAGCAGCGTGACCAGCGTGAGAAGGAAGTTTCAGCCCGTCTGAAGAGCCTCGCCGAGCGCGTTGCACTGATGGAACAGGACGCCCTGATTGTCCGGGAGAACCTGGAAGAGCAACGGCAAAAAGCGCTCATCGATCCGCTCACCGGGCTGCCCAACCGTGCCGCCTGGACCGAGCGTCTCGAACATGAGGTCGAGCAGTGGCAGCGGCACGGCAACAGTCTGTTGATCGCCATGCTCGACCTCGATCATTTCAAGCGGATCAACGACAACTACGGTCATCTGGCCGGTGACCGAGTGCTCAAGCTGATTGCCTCGGTACTGCGCAAGCGCGTGCGCGGCAGTGATTTCATTGCCCGTTTCGGCGGTGAGGAGTTTGTCCTGCTGGTGCCAGACACGTCGCTTGCGGCAGGCGCCAAGCTGGCCGAGGCCTTGCGCGCCGCCATCGAAGCCTGTCCGTTCCACTTCAAGGGCGAGCCGGTCACGGTCACGGTATCCATGGGCATGACGGCGTTTAAGCCAGGCGAACACAGTGATCTGGTGCTGAAAAGAGCCGATCAGGCGCTATATCGAGCTAAAAGCGCTGGACGCAACCGGGTGGAGTTGGGCTAAGGCGCAACTTCCTTTTTGTAATATCCAATTACCGGTCGGATCAACACTGGGCGATACGTTACACTGTTGCATTATTTTCTTCGGGCATGTCCTCGCCATGAAATTTTTCCCGATCATTCTTTCGTTGATTGCCCTGGCCGGATGCGCCAGCGGCCCTCGGCTCGATACCAGCCATCCTTCCGTCAACCACGACAGCCGCATCCAGTTTGTGGTGGTTCATTACACTTCCGCCTCCCTGGAGCGCTCCCTGGCCCTGCTGACCCATGGCGAAGTCAGCGCCCATTACCTGATCGGCGACGATAAGGACGCTACCATCTACCAACTGGTGGATGAAAGCCGGCGCGCCTGGCATGCCGGGGAAAGCGAATGGCAGGGCCGAACCTGGCTCAACTCCAGCTCCATCGGTATCGAAATCGTCAATCAGGGCTATGTCGACACGCCTGAAGGACGGCGTTGGTACCCCTACAGCGAAGCCCAGGTGCAATCGTTGATTGTCCTGCTCAAGGACATCACCCGCCGTAACGGGATCAACCCGGTCAATATCATTGGCCACAGCGACATTGCCCCCATGCGTAAGCTGGATCCCGGGCCGCTGTTTCCCTGGAAACGCCTGGCACAAGCGGGCCTGGGTGTCTGGCCGGACGAAGGGGCCGTCGCGCGTCAACAGACGGCTTATGCGGGACAACTGCCCAGCGCCAGCTGGTTCCAGGCTGAACTGGCCCGCCTTGGCTACCCGACGCCACGGACCGGCGAGTGGGACGTCGCCACGCATCAGGTATTGGCCGCCTTCCAGATGCGCTACCGGCCAGGCCGTTTCGACGGCGCGCCGGACGCCCAAAGTGCGGCGATTTTGCAGGTGCTTAACCAGACAAAATAATGACGCTCGTCCGACTGATCGGGCCGAATCCAAAACAGCAGCTATAACTCATTGGTAACTTTCGGATTACCGATGATGACGGCTGCACGCGAAACCCTGCAGAGTTGGCTCCATCGCCCTATTTTTCTGGCGATGATGGCGGCTGCCCTGAGTACGGTGCTGCTGTTGGCCGGGAGCCTGTTTGTAGTGATGCAGCAAATCCAGCAGCGTGAAAGCGAGCAGATGAATGCCCAGGGCGAGCGTTTCCTGCAGCGGCTGGAACAGCTTTTCGGGCAGTTGCGCGAGAGTCTCGACGATTTGCAGGCGCAACCGCTGCGCGGCTGCAACGACGACATGATCGCCACGTTGCAGCAGGTGAGCTTCAACTACCGCTTTGTCTATGAGGCGGCTTATCTCGATGCCAACGGTGTCTGCTCGAATCGTCCGCGCCAGAGCGGTATGTCGTTGGTGCGTCCGCCCGATTTGCGCGGCCCGGCCTACAGCTACTGGCTCAACACCACCACCGAGCCCGACGAAAATCGCGCGGCGTTGATGTTGGGGCGCGGCAATTTTCGCGTCGCTACGTCCCGCGGGCACCTGACCGATGTCGTCGACCTGCCGCCCGGCAGCAGCCTGCTGGTGGTCCTGGACCATGGCGAGCGGGCGATTCCGGTGCTGGGCAGCGCGCAGCGTTGGCCTCCGACAGAGCCTTGGCCACTGAAAAGCCAACAGTCTCTGCAAGTGACCCAGACCCGGCTGATCTATCGGATGCCGACCGACAATCCGGAGTACCAATTGGTGCTCATTGCACCGCGCAACGGTCTGCGCATTCCGGCCAATGCCTGGTGGATGTTGCCCATCAGCCTGATGCTGGGGCTGGGGATCGGCTTCCAGGTCTTCCTGCTGGTGCGCCAGCGCCAGTCCATGGATGCCGAGTTGCACGGGGCTATCCGGCGGGGTGAGTTGCAGGTCTTGTACCAGCCAATCTTCGATCTGCACAGCCGCAACTGCGTCGGTGCCGAAGCGCTGCTGCGCTGGCGGCGGCCGGACGGCACGCTGACCAGTCCGGACCTGTTCATCCCGATGGCGGAAAATACCGGGCAGATACGCCAGATCACCGATTTCGTCTTGCAGCGGCTGTTCGACCAGTTGGGCCAGCTGTTACGGGCCAACCCGCACCTGTATATCTCGGTGAACCTGGCGGCGTGTGACGTGATGGTGCCGCGCATCGGCGAGGTGATTGCCCGCTTGCTGGCGCTGCATCGGGTGTCGGCGCGCCAGATAGCCTTTGAAGTGACCGAGCGCGGGCTGGTTGATGTGCTGGTTGCGAGGGATAATTTGCAGTCGCTGCGCGATGTCGGGCATCAGGTGCTGATCGATGACTTCGGCACCGGCTATTGCAGCCTCGCCTATCTGCAAACGCTGCCGGTTGATTGCCTGAAAATCGACAAGGCCTTCATCGATGCGCTGGGTCATGACGCCGCCAGCAGTGGCGTGGCCCCGCACATCATCCGCATGGCCCACGCCCTGGAACTCAAGGTGATCGCCGAAGGCATCGAGCATGAGGCCCAGGCGTCCTACCTGAGCAGTGAAGGCGTGAAGTTCGGCCAGGGCTGGTTGTTCGCCCATGCGCTCAGCGCGGTGCAGCTTATCGAATTGATTACACGCGGGCGGCGCCTGCTTGGACGGCGCCTGGACGACGAAGCCTGATGGCTCCTCAGACGGTCAGGGCCATGTAGAACTGAGTGCCCTGCCCTGGCCTGGAATAAACGCCCATGCGTCCGCCATGGAGCTGGACGATTTCCTTGCATAGCGCCAGACCGAGGCCGGCGCCGCCCTTTTTGCGCCCGACCTGGACGAAGGGTTCGAAGATGCGTCCTTGCTGGCCGTAGGCAATGCCCTCGCCATTATCTTCGACGCTGATGATCACCCGCTCGCCGTGGCGCCGGGCCTGCAGGCGGATCTGGCCGTCGCCGTTGGTGTGGCGCATCGCGTTGTCGATCAGATTGTCCAGGACCCGGTCCAGTTGCGCGGCATCGGCGTGCAGGCGCGGCAAGGGGCCCTGGATCTCCACGAGCAGCTCGATGCCCTTCTCTTGCGCCTGCTTGGCAAAGCGCATCCTGGCCGTTTCCAGCAGGTCTTCGATGGAGCAAGGCGCCAGGGTGAGCTTTTGCAGGCCATTCTGGTAGCGAGAAAAATTCAGCAGGTCGTTGATCAGCTGCATCAGCCGCTGCATTTCTTCGTTGACGGTGTTGAGCAGGTCCGCCTCGCGTGAATCTTCGGGAAAGTGCATGCGTTCCTGCAGTAGCCCGAACGCCATGTGCATGCCTGTCACCGGTGTGCGCAACTCGTGGGACGCACGCAAGACAAACTCGCTGCGTACCCGTTCGAAGGCGCGTTGTTCAGTGACATCGTGCAGGATCATCACCGCGCCGAGAATCTGGCCCTGGGTATGGATGACGGGCGTGAGGCTGTAAGTCAGCACCCGGGACTCTCCATCCACTTCGATGCTCAAGTCGTCCGGTGCGCGCTCCTGGGTGCCACCGCGCAGTACCAGTTGCAGCTCTTCATCCAGCTCGACGCGTCCCAGGGCCTCGCCCAAACCCTGGCCCAGGCGCTCCTCGTCCCAGCCCAGTTGACGCTGGGCCACCGGGTTGAGGTGTTCCAGGCGGCCCTGGCGGTCGATCATCAGCAAGCCGTCGTCGATGCTGTCGAGGACCGCTTGCAGGCGCTGCTGGCCGGCAAGCAATTCGTCCACATTGGTGGCCTGATGTTCCCGTAATGCCTGGGCCATGATGCCGAAGCGACGCGTCAGCAGGTTCAGTTCAGCCGCCGAGGAAACCGGCAAGGTCACTTCGAAATTGCCTTGGCCGATATCATCCGCCGCCGCGGCCAGGGCTTCGATCGGCGCACCGAAACGTCGGGCGATGCCGTGGGCGGTAATGAAACCGATGATCAGCACAGCCAATCCCACCAACCCCAGCAGACCGGAAATCAGCAACGCCCGGGCGCGGGCGCGGTCCTGGGTTTCGCTGATCTTGTTCAGGGCATGACGGTAGCCTTCGATCAACCCTCCGCGCAGCACGTTGAATTTTTGCGTCAGGTCCTGGATGCCAGTCAGTTGTGTCGGTTGCCGACGAGAGGCCTCGAAGGCCTCGAGGAAACTGAGGTAGTCGGCTTTCGCGCGACTGAAGCTGGTGGTCGATTCAGCCAATTGCTCCTCATGGGCAATGCCTTCATCCAACAACTCGAAATACTGCCGTTTGGATTGTTCCAGCACTGTCAGGTCGGGCTTTTCCTCCAGCATGATCATTAATTGATCACCGAGTGTCTGGCGCAGCTTGAGGCCCAGGTCCAGCAAGAAGAAGTTGTCACGCACCGATTGTTCCTGGGTATTGGCCATCTGCATGACGCTGACCAGGCCGAGCAGCAGCCCCAGCAACGCCACGGTAATCAGTGCCGATATACTGAGAAACAGCCGTGTGCGCAGCTTCATCGCCAGTTTCATAAGATGGCGCTCATAAGTTGTATTGCTTGCGTTTGCGATACAACGTGGAGGCGTCGATACCCAGGGTCTTTGCCGCCTGGTCCAGCGTGTCGGCGGTGGCCAGCACTGCGCCTATGTGGGCTTTCTCCAACTCGTCGAGGCTCAGCGCCGCGCCGATCCGCGGGGCGTTGTTGACCGGTTGTTCGGCCATGCCCAAATGGCTGATCTCGACTTTTTCCTGTGGGCAGATGATGCTGGCGCGCTCGACCACGTTGCGCAGTTCGCGGATGTTGCCGGGCCAGCGATAGCCCAGCAGCGCTTCGCGGGCCTCATCGCTGAAACCCCGGGCCGGGCGTGCGTATTCCTTGACGAAGCGCGCCAGGAAGCGATCGGCAAGGGTCAGGATATCTTCGGCCCGCTCGCGCAATGGCGGCAGGTGCAGGGTAATCACGTTCAGGCGATACAGCAGGTCCTCGCGAAAACGCCCGTCGCGCACCATGTCCTCGAGGTTGAGGTTGGTCGCCGCGAGAATCCGCACATCGGCACGGCGAGTGACCGGGTCACCCACTCGCTCGTATTCCTTGTCCTGAATGAAGCGCAACAACTTGGGCTGCAGTGCGAGGGGAAAGTCGCCGATCTCGTCGAGAAACAGCGTCCCGCCATCGGCCTGGTTGACGCGCCCCAGGGTACTTTCGCTGGCGCCGGTAAATGCGCCACGGCTGTGGCCGAACAGTTCGCTCTCCATCAGCTCGGTGGTCAGCGATGGGCAGTTGATGGTGACGCAGGATTTCTTCGCGCGTTTGCTCCAGCCATGAATGGCTCGCGCCAACTCGCCTTTACCAGTGCCGGACTCGCCAAGAATAAGAATGTTGGCGTCAGTGCTGGCGACCTGGCGGGCGGTTTCCAGCACCACTTTCATCGCCGGGCTATGGGAGTCGAGTCCGTCCTTGGGCTTGCGCACCTCGCCTTCGAGGGCTTCGAGTCGGGCGGACAGCTGGCGCACTTCCAACTGCTTGGCCGTTGCCAGGCGCAGTTGGTCAGGGCTGCACGGCTTGACCAGATAATCAGCGGCACCGGCCTGAATCGCGTCGACGGCGGTGTCCACCGCGGAATGCGCGGTAACGATGACGACGCGCATCCATGGCGCCTGGATGCGCATCTGCGCCAACACATCGAGGCCATTGTCCTCACCCAGGCGCAGATCCAGAAAACACAGGTCGAACACCTGGCGCTGCAGCAGGGCTTCGGCCTGGGCTGCGCTGTTGGCGGTAGCGACGGTATAGCCTTCGTCTTCCAGGCAATAACGGAAGGTACGCAGGATGGCGGACTCATCGTCTACCAGCAGAATGCGGCCTTGATGCTCAGTGGCGGATTCCATTTTTCCTACGCTCCTTAAAGAATGATGATGATTAGTGTCAGAAAAATCGGGCAAGTTGCATGGTCGATTCTGACTGAATATTACCCATCGAGCGTACGTGTGTGGACCATCGGTTCACAACAAACTGATTTTAAACCGGTTTTTCCCCGCCTCCGGGCTTCATACGTTTCGGCTCGCTCATTCCGACATCCATTTCCGACTTTCAATTCAAAAAGAATCTTACGCCTCTTCTGTGGGGAGTCGTGCAGAACGCACGACACTTGGCTGGGCCATCGTGCAGGATGCGCCCCGGCTAGTTTTTATTCTGTTAATAACATGTTGATTTTAAACGCTTTAATGCGCACTTTATTTCTGGCACGGCGGCTGCAATGTCCTAGTCAACGTGGCGTTTGAGCGCCTCAACCAGATCACCGCTAGGGTGGGGAGGAATTCCAGGATGAATCGTCAATGTGCCGCCCAATTTCGCATCAGCCCCCTGCATATCCAGCAGGGCCTGTGGGCTGTCGTCGCCCTGTTGATTACTCTCGTGGCCGGTCAGCAATTAATGCTCTGGCACGAAAGCCAACAGCCGGAAGCGCCGCTGGTATCGGTTCAACGAGCTCCCCAGACCCATTTCACTTCCGTCAGCAACCTCGCCGATGCAGCCGCTTCGATGCGCATGATGGAAGTTGACCAGGCGCAGACCGCCAACGACATGCCCCGTGAAGAACGCTGGGTCTTCTGACCCGCCGAACCGGCTGTCCGTTGTGTC
Organism: Pseudomonas sp. Z2-11; assembly: GCF_054161305.1. Lineage (NCBI taxonomy): Bacteria > Pseudomonadati > Pseudomonadota > Gammaproteobacteria > Pseudomonadales > Pseudomonadaceae > Pseudomonas > Pseudomonas sp. Z2-11. The sequence goes on along the minus strand of NZ_CP096395.1, from coordinate 6,153,017 downwards.
GGAACCATTACCGCCAGACCCTAACTAAATAGAAAAGTGTAAGGAGAATCATCATGTTGAGCTGGGCAATTACCTTCCTGATCATTGCCATCATTGCTGCCGTACTGGGCTTCGGTGGTATCGCGGGCACCGCCACGGGCATCGCCAAGATTCTCTTTGTCGTGTTCCTGGTCATGTTCATCGCTTCGTTCTTCTTTGGCCGTCGCGGCCGAGGCTGACCATGAATCGGTCATTAAAAGGACTGGCCGCCGCCCTGCTTCTGGGCGGCAGCGCCATGGCAATGGCTGCCAATGATGGACAGATGCGGGTCAACCAAGTGCTTCAGGCGGATCCGCAGTACCGTGAGACCTGGCAGCAAGTGGTCAAAAAGGAGGAACGTCTGCCGGAGTGGGTCATGAACCTGACCGGTGTTTCCGAGCAGATGAACGCGGTCGAGGAGGACGGCGACAAATATCTGGTCGGCCCCTTGTGCGAAACCCAGGATACCTGCCGCAGTAAGCGCCTGTTCGTTGCTTTCAGCTTCGACAAGGACGAGGCCTACGCATTGTTGGTAGAGGTCCCCGCTGGACTGCCGGCCGACAAGTCGCCAACCCGCCATGCGGACTATCGCTTTCTCGGCAACCCCGACGAAGGTATGCAGGAAATGTTGATGGAACAGCTCAAGAAAGATCCGAATTGGTACTGACTTGAAAACAAGGAAGACAGCCATGTCTTTCTTTCTGCGAGGCCCGAGGAGGGCCGTCGCATGACCAGGGGGCTGGGACGTTCTGACCATTGAAGGTCGGAGTGACCTACGGGCACAAGGGGTGCCTGCGAAAGGGCCGGGTCAGGTAAAAAGCTGCGACGCAAGTTCGCAAAGCCACCTTGGCTTTAGCGAACTTGCGGAGAGCTTGAGCTGCTAACCGTTGTGCTAGAGCGGTTGCTCCCTTCCCGCTAGAGTCGTCGCATGTGTTGCGGCGTATTGCCTCGCCAAATTCCTTCCTCCACTGATACCTGACCGTATATCGGAGAGCGCCCGTGGCATTTTCATGATCAACGCAGGCTCGATGCGCTGTCCTTTCATCGCCTTCCGCGCAAGCCAGGTTGAGTCCGGCTACGCTGAAATGGCCGGTCCACGGCAGTTATACCCGCATAAATGGCGTCTTCGAACCGGCTGGGACGCGCGTTTCATTCGCGTAATCTCATGCCGATTCGGCATAGGGTAGGCGTTTACGGCATTAGACGATCCCCCCTTGCATCGCAATAGTTGCGCCTTTTTTCGCCTGCCAGTGAGCCGCCGTGGCCGCTCGGGGCAACCTTATACGGGGGCAGAGGACACGAATTGCGATCGTCTACGCTGATCGGTTCATGTCACTGCCCGAGTCAAACTGAAGTAAGGGTAATGATATGAAGAAGGCACGACTAAGCCTCGCCTGGCAGATCCTCATCGGTCTGGTGCTCGGGATTGCAATCGGTGCGCTGCTCAACCACTTCAGTGCCGAGAAGGCCTGGTGGATCAGCAATGTGCTGCAACCGGCGGGCGATATCTTTATCCGTCTGATCAAGATGATCGTGATACCGATCGTGATCTCTTCGCTGATCGTCGGTATTGCTGGCGTGGGTGACGCCAAGAAACTGGGGCGCATCGGTTTCAAGACGATTGTCTACTTCGAAATCGTTACTACCATTGCCATCGTCGTTGGCCTGTTGCTGGCCAACTTCTTCCAGCCGGGCAGTGGCATCGACATGAGCACCCTGGGCACGGTGGATATTTCCAAGTACCAGGCCACCGCCGCCGAAGTCCAGCATGAACATGCGTTCATCGAGACCATCCTCAACCTGATTCCGTCGAACATCTTCGCGGCGGTTGCCCGCGGCGAGATGCTGCCGATCATTTTCTTCTCCGTCCTGTTCGGCCTCGGTTTGTCGAGCTTGCAAGCGGATCTGCGCGACCCGCTGGTGAAGATGTTCCAGGGCGTGTCGGAGAGCATGTTCAAGGTCACTCACATGATCATGAATTACGCCCCGATCGGCGTGTTCGCGCTGATCGCGGTGACTGTCGCCAACTTCGGTTTCGCCTCCCTGCTGCCATTGGCGAAACTGGTGATCCTGGTTTATGTCGCCATCGCCTTCTTCGCTTTTGTGGTGCTGGGCCTGATCGCGCGCTTGTTCGGCTTTTCGGTGATCAAGCTGATGCGCATCTTCAAGGATGAGCTGGTGCTGGCTTATTCCACCGCCAGTTCCGAAACCGTGCTGCCGCGCGTGATCGAGAAGATGGAAGCGTACGGCGCGCCGAAAGCTATCTGCAGCTTCGTGGTTCCTACCGGTTACTCGTTCAACCTCGATGGCTCGACGCTGTACCAGAGCATCGCGGCGATTTTCATCGCGCAGTTGTATGGCATCGACCTGTCGATCAGCCAGCAGTTGCTGCTGGTGCTGACCCTGATGGTCACCTCCAAAGGCATCGCCGGCGTGCCGGGCGTCTCCTTCGTGGTTCTGCTGGCGACACTCGGCAGCGTGGGTATTCCGCTGGAAGGCCTGGCGTTCATTGCCGGTGTCGACCGCATCATGGACATGGCCCGTACCGCGCTGAACGTCATCGGCAACGCCTTGGCCGTGCTGGTCATTTCCCGCTGGGAAGGCATGTATGACGATGCCAAGGGCCAGCGCTACTGGAACTCCCTGCCGCACTGGCGCAGCAAGGAGCCGCTGCCGGCGGGGGAAACTTCCAGCCGTTGAAAACGCCTTCGCGAGCAGGCTCGCTCCCACAGGTGGTTGGGGTTGTTGCAGTATCTCAGCCAGCACAGGTCCAATGTGGGAGCGAGCCTGCTCGCGAAGATCGCGGTACTTGATGATGCCAACCAGACCCCGGAGAAATCCGGGGTTTGTCGTTTCTGCCGGCCCCGCTATCATTCGCCGCATCTTCCGGGGGACTTACCGATGCTCAATGGCCTGTGGCTTGGCTTCTTTATCGTGGCAGCCGTGTCGGCGCTGGTGCAGTGGCTGGTCGGCGGCAACGCCGGCATTTTCGCGGCGATGGTGGAAAGCATTTTTGCCATGGCCAAGCTGTCGGTGGAGGTGATGGTCCTGCTGTTCGGCACTTTGACGCTGTGGCTGGGCTTCCTGCGCATCGCGGAAAAAGCCGGCATTGTCGATTGGCTGGCCAAGGCCCTCGGCCCGCTGTTCCTGCGCTTGATGCCGGAAGTCCCGGCTGGCCATCCGGCCATCGGCCTGATCACCCTCAACTTCGCGGCCAACGGCCTGGGGCTGGACAACGCGGCCACCCCGATCGGCTTGAAGGCCATGCGCGCCCTGCAAGACCTCAACCCGAGCCCGACCATCGCCAGCAACGCGCAGATCCTGTTCCTTGTGCTCAACGCATCGTCACTGACACTGCTGCCGGTAACGATTTTCATGTACCGCGCCCAGCAAGGCGCGCCGGACCCGACCCTGGTGTTCCTGCCGATTCTGCTCGCCACCAGCGCCTCGACCCTGGTGGGGCTGTTGTCCGTGGCGTTCATGCAACGGCTGCGCTTGTGGGATCCGGTGGTACTGGCCTATCTGATCCCGGGTGCGCTGGTGCTTGGTGGTTTCATGGCGTTGCTGGCGACGCTCTCGGCCACGGCGCTGGCGGGGCTCTCATCGATTCTGGGCAACTTGACGCTGTTTAGCCTGATCATCCTGTTCCTGGTGGTGGGTGCGCTGCGCAAGGTCAAAGTGTATGAGGCCTTTGTCGAAGGCGCCAAAGAGGGATTCGACGTCGCCAAGACGCTGCTGCCGTATCTGGTGGCGATGCTTTGCGCTGTCGGTGTGCTGCGGGCTTCGGGGGCGCTGGATTTCGGCCTGGACGGTATCCGCCATCTGGTGCAGTGGGCCGGCCTGGACACGCGTTTCGTCGATGCCTTGCCCACCGCCATGGTCAAGCCGTTCTCCGGCAGCGCCGCCCGGGCGATGCTGATTGAAACCATGAAGACGTCGGGGGTGGACAGCTTCCCGGCCCTGGTGGCGGCGACCATCCAGGGCAGCACCGAAACCACGTTCTACGTGCTGGCGGTGTATTTCGGCGCCGTGGGCATCCAGCGAGCCCGCCACGCGGTGGGTTGCGCCCTGCTGGCCGAGCTGGCCGGGGTGATAGCGGCCATCGGAGTCTGCTACTGGTTCTTTGGCTGATCTGTAGGAGCGAGCCTGCTCGCGATAAGGTCCGCAGGCCCTTCAGTCCTTCACCTCGAACCTCAACACGCCAATCATCTGGCCATTTTCGGTGAGTATCCGCACTTGCCATTTTCCCGTCGGGTTGTCCGGGAAGTTCTGCTTGTGGGTCCAGGCGCGATAGCCTTCCTTGCGTCCGCCATGGATGTCCAGAGCGATGCGATCCACCTCTTTGCCGTTGAACTGCCAGACGTGGTAGATCCGCTCATCGAGCCCGCGCGGTGCGTTGATGGCGGTGTAGGCGTACAGGCCGTTACCACGGATCTGGGCCGCGCTGACTTCCTTGAGACTGGCGCCAGGCGTGCGGTCTTCCAGCTGGGTACTGATTGCCACTTCGGTCATCCAGAGCGTGGCGGGTGGCACCCAGGAGCGCAGCACCCAGCCGGCGGCGCCGATGCCCAGGGTGATGCACAGAATCGCCAGGGCGTTGCGCACGGTGCGGATCGGGAAGATCGAGGCCAGGCTCGGGAACGACAACAGCATGGCGGTGCCCAGTGCCAGCTTGAAGCTCTGGTCAGTGGTCAGGTGCAGGATCACCGGCAGCGCGGTGAGCAGGGCGGCGAACAGCGTCAGCGTGTGCAACGCCAGGAACGCCCAACGCCGGGGCGCCAGCCATTTGTAGTACAGCGGATCGATGATCGAGACCAGCGCCGACGCCGCCAGCAAGCCGGTAAAGAGCAGCTGGCTGCTGTTCCACGTTGTCGTGATGAAAAAAAACGGCAAGACGAAGAACAGGCTTTCCTGGTGGATCATCTGCGTGGCGTAACGCAGCAGCGGCTGGGGTATTTCCCGTTTGAAAATCCGCGTGAACAGCCGCGTCAGGCTGTTCTCCAACATCAGCCAGAGCCAGCTCACCAGCATCATGATGGCGATCCAGGTCGCCAGACCCTGCTGGCGATCCACCAGCATGAAACTGCCGACCCCGGAAATGAAACCGCCGAGCGCGATGACCCCCGGATAGCGCTTCATCAGTTCGAGGATGCGCTGGATTAAATGAGTCAGGTTCGGCATCGGCGGTTTCACAGTAAGTCTTGGGAAATATCCCTGACAGAGTATCGCCAGGACGGTGACATGGCGAGGATCGCGACGCCTGCCGCGGTGATCTTTCGTGGCGAGGGAGCTTGCTCCCGCTGGCCTGCGCAGCGGGCCCGGCATTTTCCTCTGGTAAACCGCATCGCCCGGTTTGCGGCTGCTGCGCCCGAGACGTCGGACCGGCCGAGCGGGAGCAAGCTCCCTCGCCACGGGATTTGTGTTGTCTCATCGCGGGCAAGCTTGCTCACACGAGGCATATCAGTCTGGCTGCGGTCGCGCCTTGCGCCTCCATCGCCAGCCAATACCCACCAGCAGCAACACCACCAACCCAGCCAACACCCAAACGAGTTCGTCATCACCAAGCAACGGCTTCTCGATCCGCAGGTAACCCGGGTCCTTGAGAAGTTCGCGCAGGGCTTGGTTGGCCTGCTCCAGGCTGACAGCCTGCAAGCGGGCGGCCGGGTTGGCGAAGCGGCCATCCTCATAATCGCCCAGGGCGCCCCAGTAATAATCGGCCAGCGCGCTGTTGCCTTGCACCGCCCAGGACTGATGGGCGATAGCGGCGCGTTTGATCCGCACGAAGCTCTCGGGGTCCAGGCCGTCCTTGAGCAGCGTACCGCGCAACTGCTCCAGCACCTGCTCGGCTTTCGGCAGGTCTTCGCGCGCCAGGTCGGCGTTCAGGCTGAGAAAACCGACACCCCCAAAGACTTCCCGCTCCACCCAGGGGCCGTAGGACAGGCCGCTGGCCAGGCGCAACTGGCGATAAAGCGCCCAGTCCAGATAATCCTTGAGCAGGTCGAAGGTTTCGTCATGCTGCTGTTCCAGCACCGGCTCCGGGAACAGCCAATGAAGCTTGGCGCCATCGCCGGCCAGGCCGCGAATCAGGTTGCGTTTGGTGACCGCGCTGTAGCGGATCTGCGGCAGTGGCTCGTGGACGCTGGGCTCGACCGGTTCGAGCTCGCCGAAACTGCGTTCCAGGTAGGCCGGCAATAACCGGTCGAGATCGCCGACGACGATCAGCGTCATATTGTTGGAGGCATACCAGGCCTTGCGCACCTGCTCGACCCGGGCCAGGGTAAGGTGACCAACCTCGGCCCGTTCCGCGCACCGCAAGCCCAGTTCCACGGCCAATTGATTGCTGGCTTTATGGCCCAGGTCCTGTCGGTCGAGCCAGCGTTGCAGATGGGTGTAGTGACCGCCGTCCTCGCGCTCGACCACCCGTTTGGCCGCGTCCAGGGCTTTTTCGTCGATGCGGGTGCGGGTCAGCAGCGCCAGCAACAGGTCGAGGACCTTGCGCTGATTGCGCGCCGGTGCCTCGATGACAAACGTTGTATCGGCATTGCTGGTAAAGGCGTTCCACTCGCCGCCCAGGGCCTGCATGCGTTCCTCCAGGCCACCTTCGCCGCTGTCGTCTACCCCACTGAACAGAAGATGTTCGAGCAGATGCGGCAGCTCCTTGTCGGCGCAGCTGAAATCGTCGAGCCCCACGCCGACCACCAGCCGAATCGCCACGTGCCCGCGTTCGGTGCCGGGTTTGAGCAACAATTGCAGGCCGTTGGGCAACGTATAGCCTTCGACCTGAAAGCGATCCTGGGCAATGGCGGGGAGTGAGCCGAACAAAAGCAAGGCGAGCAGCAGACAACGCATAACGGGCTTCCTGGCGGCTGAGTGAAGATCCATGGTGCCGGGTCAGCCTTCATCGCGAGCAGGCTCGCTCCCACTTCGCGGAGTTGTCTGGCTGGCGATGGGCTTGAGCCCCGGCCCCTTTTAATGACTGACCAGGACGCCAGTCGTTCACGGCGAATGGGTGATGTCGGAAATTTCATCGACGGCCAGGGCGCCGATCTCCGAGGTTTCCAGCACCACATAGGCGCTGCCGCAGAACAGCGAATTCAGGCGCCGCATGTCAGCGATCAGCTCAAGATGCAGGGAACTGGTCTCCAGGCTCTGCACGACCTTGCGTTGCAGACGGCTGACATGGGCATGGGCCATCCGCCGTTCCTGCGCGCGAAAGCGACGTTTCTCACGTAGCAACTGCCGTGCGCTTTCCCGATCGGCACTCAGAAACACCGTCAACCCCAGCCGCAGGTTGGCCAGCAGATGACTGTGCAGCCCCGCCAGTTCTTCCAGGCCCACATCGGAAAACGACCGGCGTTGCGAGGTCTTCTGCTGCTGGACCTTGCGCAGCATGCGTTCGATGAGATCGCTGGCCAGCTTGAGATTGATCGCCAGCTCGATGATTTCCGCCCAGCGGCGGCTGTCCTGTTCGCTGAGGTCCTCGCGGGGCATTTGCGCCATATACAGCTTGATGGCGCTGCACAGTGCTTCGACATCGTCGCTCATGGCGCGCACTTGCTGGGTGATCGCCGTCTGCTCGCCGCGCAGTACGCCGAGCATGGCTTCGAGCATGTTTTCGATCAGGTCGCCGATGCGCAAGGTTTCCCGGGCCGCGTTCGCCAGGGCCAGGCTCGGGGTCGCCAGGGCGGTGGGGTCGAGGTGCCGGGGCTTGGCCGTGCCGTTGGTATCCGGGCGCTCCGGCAGCAGCCAGGCGCAGAGCCGGCCCATCGGCCCGACGCTGGGCAGCAATACCAGGCAACGCACGGTGTTGTAGAGCAGGTGAAAGCCGATAACGGTTTCCTGGTGGCTGAAATCCAGGCTGTCCAGCCAGCCCACCAGCGGATCGAGTACCGGAATGATCAGCAACAGGCCAATCAGCTTGTACAGCAGGCTGCCGAGTGCCACTTGGCGTCCGGCGGCGTTCTGCATGCTGGTGCTGAGAAACGCCAGGATGCCGCTGCCAATGTTGGCGCCGATCACCAGGCCGATAGCCACTGGCAAACTGATCACCGCCGCGCCGGCCAGTGTCGCGGTCAGCAGCACGGCGGCGAGGCTGGAATAGGAAATCATGGCGAACAGCGCACCGACCAGCGCATCGAGCAGGATATCGCCGGTCAGTGAGGCGAAAATCACCTTCACGCCCTGGGCCTGGGTGATGGGCGCAGCGGCTTCGACGATCAGTTGCAGGGCCAGGATGATCAGGCCCAGGCCGATGGCGACCCGGCCCATCTGCCCGACGCGCGTCTGTTTGCGCGACAGGAAAAAAATCACCCCGAGAAATATCAGCAACGGTGACAGCCACGACAGGTCGAGGGTCAGCACCCGTGCCATCAGCGCGGTGCCGACGTCGGCACCAAGCATGGTCGCCAGGGCGGGCGTCAGCGACATCAGGCCCTGGCCGACAAAAGAGGTGACGAGCATGGCCGTGGCGTTGCTGCTCTGGACCATGGCGGTGACCATGATCCCGGCGATGAAAGCCAACCAGCGCCGGGACATGTTCTGGCTGATGACGTGACGCAGGTTCGAGCCATAGACCCGCAGAATGCCGGTACGGACGATGTGCGTGCCCCAGATCAGCAAGGCCACGGCGGAGAGCAGATTCAGCAGGGTCAGCATGAGAAGCCCCCTGTTAGCGTCCCAAAGGAACAAATTGACGATGCCACATCGTTCTACTGGTACTTAAGCTGTAGTTGGCGAATGGTTCGGACGCCAGCATTGCATAGCTGAAGATCGCTTTGAAACAAAACTGTCATAAAAACTGCTTCATCTGAACACCCCGAACCCCTGTGGGAGCGAGCCTGCTCGCGAAGGCGGCAGCCCATCCAATATCGCTGCTGCAGGCAGACCGCTTTCGCGAGCAGGCTCGCTCCCACAGTTGAGTTTCTGCAGACATGAAAAAAGGGGCTCCCAAGAGCCCCTTCGTTCATTGCCCTGCATCTTTACTGACCCGGAACATCCTTGCGCAGTTTCACCGGATCCTGCTGCTTGCGCTTGCGTGCCATCGCGGTACGCATCTTGATATTGATCGCTTCCACCGCCAGCGAGAACGCCATGGCGAAGTAGACATAGCCTTTAGGCACATGCACATCGAACGATTCGGCGATCAGTACGGTACCGACCACCAGCAGGAACGACAGCGCCAGCATTTTCAGCGACGGGTGCTTGTCGATGAACGTGCTGATGGTGCCCGAAGCCAGCATCATCACCAGTACGGCGACGATGATCGCGGCAACCATGACCGGTACATGGGAGACCATGCCGACCGCGGTAATGACCGAGTCCAGGGAGAACACGATGTCGATGATCGCGATCTGGATGATGGTGTAGATGAAGTTGCCGCCCTTGACCGAAGGCTCGTCGCTGTTTTCCTCTTCGCCTTCCAGCGCGTGGTACATCTCCTGAGAGCTTTTCCACAGCAGGAACAGGCCGCCGAAGAACAGGATCAGGTCGCGGCCGGAGATGCCCTGGCCGAATACTTCGAACAGATCGGCGGTCAGGCGCATCACCCAGGTGATGGACAGCAACAACAGGATCCGCGTGATCATCGCCAGCGCCAGGCCGAAGATCCGGGTGCGTGCCTGCATGTGCTTGGGCATGCGGCTGACCAGGATCGAGATCATGATGATGTTATCGATACCCAGGACGATTTCCAGGGCGGTCAGGGTAAAGAAGGCAACCCATATTTCCGGGTTGGTCAGCCATTCCATGTGAGTTCCTTTGAGCGAGTGTTAGGCCGCGCCGCGCCTTCGGTTAACCGACAGGGGCGACGCGGCGGGCGTTGCTTTTATAGAGTGCTGAACAGCGGAAAAATCCCCATCAGCAAGGCGGCGAACATTATGCACAGGCAAACCAGTACTGCCCACTTCAAGGTGAAGCGTTGGTGATCGCCGAATTCGATCCCGGCCAGGGCCACCAGCAGATAAGTCGACGGAACCAGCGGGCTCAGCAGGTGAACGGGCTGGCCGACGATCGAGGCACGGGCCATTTCGACGCCAGTGATGCCGTAATGGCTGGCTGCTTCGGCCAAAACTGGTAACACCCCGTAATAAAATGCATCGTTCGACATGAAGAAAGTGAACGGCATGCTCACCAGTGCAGTGATGACCGCGAGGTAAGGACCGAGGAAGTCCGGGATCACTGCCAGCAGGCTCTTGGACATGGCATCGACCATGCCGGTGCCCGACAGGATGCCAGTGAAGATACCCGCCGCGAAGATCAGTCCGACCACCGCCAGCACGCTGCCGGCGTGAGCCGCGACGCGGTCTTTCTGCTGTTGCAGGCATGGATAGTTGACGATCATCGCGATACTGAACGCCACCATGAACAGCACCGGCAACGGCAACAGGCCGGCAATCAGCGTGCACATCAGGGCCAGGGTCAGCGCGCCGTTGAACCAGATCAGCTTCGGACGGCGGGCGTCCGGAAATTGCGAGACGCTGATTTCGCTGTGGTCCATGTCGTCACCGGCGAGGTGCAGCTCACCCAGGCGCGCACGCTCGCGTTTGCCGTACATGTAGGCAATCGCCAGGATCGCCACGACGCCGGCCAGCATCGCCGGGATCATCGGGACGAAGATGTCCGACGGATCCACATGCAGCGCACTGGCCGCCCGAGCGGTTGGCCCGCCCCAAGGGGTCATGTTCATCACGCCGCCGGCGAGGATGATCAGGCCCGCCATGATCTGCGGGCTCATGCCGATACGGCTGTAGAGCGGCAGCATGGCGGCTACGCAGATCATATAAGTGGTCGCGCCGTCACCATCGAGGGAAACGACGAGCGCCAGAACGGCGGTGCCGACCGAAACTTTCAGGGGGTCGCCCTTGACCATCTTGAGGATCTTGCGCACGGCCGGGTCGAACAGGCCGGAGTCGATCATCAGGGCGAAATAGAGAATCGCAAACATCAGCATCACCCCGGTCGGGGCAAGCTTGGTGATGCCTTCGAGCATCATCGGGCCGATCTTCGGCGCAAAGCCACCGAACAGCGCGAACAGGATCGGAATAATGATCAGGGCGATCAGCGCAGACAGGCGCTTGGTCATGATCAGGAACATGAACGTGATGACCATGGCGAAGCCAAGGAAAGTCAGCATGGGAAATACTCCAGGCGTGGCGCGGCGGGCAAAGGCGAACCGGAACGGTCAGCGCAGGATGCGGGGCTCGGGACGGACGGATGGAGGGGGTGCAACGGGACGGGTAGCAGCGGACATCAGAATCACCATTGTTGTTGTTAAAAAGGCCGCACGAGCATTCGAAAGCTCGTTTCTGGCCACCGGTTTTTTGCCGGTAGGTGAGGCGATCCTAATCGCGCAAGCTTTCAGCAGCCTTTCGCTGTAGCAATGGCTGATGACCAGCCTGCTTTCGCTGCAGTAATTGCTGATGACCAGCCTGCTTTTGTGGCGAGGGAGCTTGCTCCCGCTCGGTCGCGCAGCGGCCGCAAAATCCTGGGGGCCGCTGCGCCCGAAGCGTCGGACCGGCCCAGCGGGAGCAAGCTCCCTCGCCACAAGAGCGATCAGTGTTTGGCTTCGAACGCCGAAAGATTCAACGGCCGTACCGCGCCCATCCAGATCGCATGATCGGTGTGATCGGCCAGATCATCACCAGTGTCCGGGTGAAGAAATATCACCAGCCCGTTGCGATTGAGCGCCAGCCACGGCAGGACCACGCCGATGTATTGCGGATCGAATGCCAGCTGGCAGCTCCAGTCCGGGTGCGGGCCGACCGGCCGTTGGTGAACCCGGCCCATCTTCAGCGGGAACAGCTGCGCCGCTTGCTCACACAACGCCCGCGCCTGATCGATGGATCCGGCGTCGAAATAAACATGGGCGTGATAGCCCTTGATCCGTTGCATCTGTCACTCCTCGAAAGACCAGCCGAACCCTCGCGGTTAACCACGGGTCAGAGCCTTTACACGCGGGAAAAAAGGAATACCAGCCATGAGAAACGCCGAAACCCCGGTCATCAAAGTGGTGCTCTATGGTGCCATGAGCAGCCTCGGAAGTGCGTTGATGGCTGAGCTGTTGCGACGCCAGCACGAAGTCATCGCCATCCTCGATGATCTTACGGCCTTGGCGCCACGCCCGGGCCTGCGGACCAAGACCGGCGACCTCTTCGACCCCGAACGGGTGAAGCAGAGCGTTGCCGGCGCCACTGCCGTGGTGTGCCTGTTGAACGCGCCGGGGCTACCAATGAACAGCGAGCAAGTGGAGCGCACGCTCATTCCCGGCCCGGTGGAGCAGGTCCTGGCCGTGGATGCGCTGATTGCAGGCATGCAGGCGGTCAATATCCCCCGGCTGTTCCTGGTGGGCGATTTCGCTGCCCTCGATGAGCAGGAAGCCGAAGATGACTTGCAGCGCCATGCCGCCGAGGAAATCCTCGACGCCCTGAAAAACAGCGCCTTGCAGTGGACCCTGGTCAACGCGCCCTACGCCGCGCCGGGCTTGAGCATCGAGCATTTCAGCCAGGTCAGCACCAGCCTGGAGTCCGGAATGGCCGAGTCCCTGGAGCGCCTCAATCGGGTGGCGGTGGGCATTGTCGATGAACTGCGCTTGAACCTGCATGTGGGCGAGCATGTGAGTTTCGTGCCCGCCCTCTAAAGGCGTGCTCATCCCGTGGCGAGGGAGCTTGCTCCCGCTGGGCCGCGTAGCGGTCCCCGGAATTGCCCGGTTGATGGAGCACGAGCCTCAAACCGCAATCGAAGGCAACGGCAACCCTGTAAGCGACTCCGCACTATTGGCCTGTTCTTCCATCAGCCAATCCACGAACAGTTTGATCAGCACACCCCGGCGCTTGCGTTGGGGCAAGACCACGTAATACCCCAACCGGGACAGTACCGTCTCAGCGATCGGTCGGCACAACAGTCCTTGCGCGAGCAAGTTATCCACAAGGTGCCGCCAACCGATAGCGACGCCTTGGCCGCCAATCGCCGCCTGGATAAGCAGGGTGTAGTTGTCGAAGCGCAGTTGGCCCGGCGCCGGTGGCGAGGTGATGCCCAGCTCGCGAAATACGCCGCTCCAGTCGAACCAGGCGCTGCTGTTGCCGCCGCGCAAATGCAGTAGCGGGAATTCCGCGAGGGCGTGAGCGGGCAGGGGTTGGGGGCGGTCCTTGAGCAGGAGAGGGCTGCATACAGGAAAGACTTCTTCGCTGAAAAGCCAACGACTTTCGCCCTGTTTGAAGCGACCGTCGCCGAAGAGCACCGCAACATCGATATCAGTGCGCAGCATGTTGTGGTTGCGCTCGCTGGTTACCAGGCTCACATCTACCTGCGGATTTGCCGCGTGGAACCGATGCAGTCGCGGCATCAGCCAATAGGCGGCGAAAGCGAAATCCGTCGCGACCTGCAGCACTTCATGCTGGTGCTGGGCCGTGATCGCGTTGAGCCCCGCATCGATGCTCTGCAAGCCGGCCTGGACCTGCTCGAACAGTATCGCGCCGGCCTCGGTCAGTTCGATGCCGCGATAGATGCGATCAAACAGGCGCGTACCGAGCTGCTCTTCCAGCCGTTTGATCTGTTGGCTGATGGCGGGTTGGGTCGTGCCCAGTTCGATCGCTGCCGCAGTAAAGCTTTGCTGGCGAGCCGCTGATTCGAAGGCGCGGAACAGATCCAGGGACAGGTCACCCAAGGCGTCATACATAAGCTCAGCTTATCCTAGTCATTATCTTGCATGGGCTTTACCCCAACCAGCATGGGCTACATGCTCGTTCGCAGCAATATCGCATAACCGTTCACTATGGAATGCCGCGAATACATGAAGCGCAAGAACATTCTTTTCATCATGGCCGATCAGATGGCCGCGCCAATGTTGCCGATCTACGGTCCGTCGCCCATCAAGCTGCCCAACCTGTCACGCCTGGCCGACCAGGGCGTTGTATTCGATGCCGCGTACTGCAACAGCCCGCTCTGTGCGCCGTCACGCTTTACGCTGGTGAGCGGTCAGTTGCCGAGCAAGATCGGCGCCTATGACAACGCGGCGGATTTTCCGGCGGACGTTCCGACTTATGCCCATTACCTGCGCCGTCTCGGCTATCGCACGGCGTTGTCCGGCAAGATGCATTTTTGCGGGCCGGACCAATTGCACGGTTACGAAGAGCGCCTGACCAGCGACATTTATCCAGCGGACTACGGCTGGGCCGTGAACTGGGACGAGCCGGATGTGCGGCCGAGCTGGTATCACAACATGTCGTCGGTGCTGCAGGCCGGACCGTGCGTGCGCACCAATCAGCTGGATTTTGATGAAGAGGTGGTGTTCAAGGCCCAGCAGTACCTGTTCGACCACATCCGCGAGGACCGCGACCAGCCGTTTTGCCTCACCGTATCCATGACACACCCACACGATCCGTACACGATTCCCAAGGCATTCTGGGATCTGTATGACGACAAGGACATCCCGCTGCCCTACACCCCGGACCAGACAGAGCTTGATCCACATTCCCAACGCCTGTTGAAAGTCTATGATCTGTGGGGCAAGCCGCTGCCTGTGGATAAGATCCGTGATGCTCGCCGCGCCTACTTCGGCGCGTGCAGCTACATCGACAGCAATGTCGGCAAGTTGCTGCAGACGTTGGAAGGCACCGGGTTGCTCGACGACACCATCATCGTGTTCTCTGGCGATCATGGAGACATGCTTGGCGAAAAAGGCCTCTGGTACAAAATGCACTGGTTTGAAATGGCCGCCCGCGTGCCGCTGCTGATCAGCGCCCCAGGCCAGTTTGCCAGCGGCCGCGTCAGCGCGGCGGTGTCTACCGCCGACCTGCTGCCGACCCTGGTCGAACTGGCCGGTGGCACGCTGGAACCAGGCTTGCCGCTGGATGGACGTTCGCTGGTTCCGCATCTGCAAGGGCAGGGCGGGCACGATGAAGTCTTCGGTGAATACATGGCCGAAGGCACCGTCAGCCCGTTGATGATGATCCGTCGCGGCCCGTGGAAATTCATCTACAGCGAAGATGACCCGTGCCTGTTGTTCGACCTGCGTAATGATCCTCAGGAGGTGGCGGATCTCAGCCAGTCGCCTGAGCATCAGGCGCTGTTCAACGATTTTCTCGCCGAAGCGCGGGCCAAATGGGATATTCCAGCCATTCACCAACAGGTGCTCGCTAGCCAGCGACGCCGTCGTTTCGTTGCCCAGGCGTTGACCCTGGGCAAACTCAAGAGCTGGGATCACCAGCCGCTGGTCGATGCCAGCCAGCAATACATGCGCAACCACATCGACCTCGACGATCTGGAGCGCAAGGCCCGTTATCCACAACCCTGCCAATAGACCAATAACGTAAGGGGAAGCGCATGCAAAAGTTATCCACAGTACTGACCGCCGGGCTGTTGGCGTTGAGCAGTGTTTCGGCGTGGGCCGAGCAGAGTTGCGAGACCGTGAAGATGGCCGACCCGGGCTGGAGCGACATCGCCGCGACCAACGCCATCACCGGTTTCCTGCTTGAGGGCATGGGCTACAAGGCCAAGATCGACACCTTGGCGGTACCGATCACGTTCGGTGGCCTGAAGGATGGCCAGGTTGATGTTTTCCTGGGTAACTGGATGCCGGCGCAGCAGGGGTTCTATGACAAGTTCGTCGCCAATGGCGATGTCACACAGTTGGCGAAGAACCTGGACGGCACCGAGTTTACCCTGGCGGTGCCGGACTACGTCTGGGACGCCGGTGTGCATAACTTCGCCGACCTGAACAAATTCGCCGACAAGTTCGACAAGAAGATCTACGGCATCGGTTCCGGCGCCCCGGCCAACCTTTCGCTGAAAGAAATCATCAAGACCAACGATTTCGGCATGGGCGAATGGAAACTGGTGGAGTCCAGCGAGCAGGCAATGCTGGCGGAAGTCTCCCGGGCCGTGAAGAAGCAGAAATTCGTGACGTTCCTCGGCTGGACCCCACACCCGATGAACGTGCAACTGAAAATGCATTACCTCAAGGGCGGCGAGAAGTACTTTGGCGATACTGGCAGCGTTTATACGCTGACGCGCAAGGGTTATGCACAGGCCTGCCCGAACGTCGGGAAGCTGCTGACCAACCTTAGTTTCACCCAGGAAATGGAAAACAGCATCATGGCCGAAGTGGTGAACAAGAAGGTCAGCAACGCCGAAGCGGCCAAGGCCTGGATCAAGGCCAACCCGGCGGTGCTGGACAAATGGCTGGACGGCGTGAAGACGGTGGATGGCAAGGACGCGCTGGCGGCGGTCAAGGCCAAGCTCTGACAGCAGCGCCGGGCTCCTGTGGCGAGGGAGCTTGCTCCCGCTGGAGCGCGCAGCTCTCCCAAAACCGGTCACGCAGATCTATCTGACACTGCGCTTTCAGGTTTCGGGGCTGCTTCGCAACCCAGCGGGAGCAAGCTCCCTCGCCACGTTGGTTCACCTGATATTCTTGTGCCAAACCCCATCTTTGAGGCTCCATGGCAATCCCCACGCGCCATTCGCTGTTTCCGTTCCTCAGTTGGCTGCCCCGGCAGACCCGCGCCAGCGTCGGCCGTGACCTGATCGTCGGCCTCAGCGGCGCGATTCTCGCGTTACCGCAGTCCATTGCCTACGCACTGATTGCCGGCCTGCCGCCGGAATACGGCTTGTACGCGGCAATCGTGCCGGTGCTGATCGCCTGCCTATGGGGATCGTCCTGGCATTTGATCTGCGGTCCTACGGCGGCAATCTCCATCGTCCTCTACGCCACTGTCAGTTCTCTGGCCGTGCCGGCGACTCAGGACTACATCACGCTCATCCTCTTGCTGACGGTGCTGGCAGGTATTTTCCAGTGGCTGCTCGGGCTGTTGCGTTTCGGTGCGCTGGTCAATTTCGTCTCCCACTCGGTGGTGCTGGGTTTCACCTTGGGCGCAGCGGTGGTTATTGCCCTCGGGCAATTGCCGAACCTGCTGGGCCTGGATCTGCCCAACGAAGCCACGGCATTGAAGAGTTTGCTTATGCTTGCCAGCCATATCGGGGCTGTGGATAAGCCTTCGCTGCTGCTGGGTTTGGGGACGCTGGCGGTGGGGATCGTCCTCAAACGATTGCTGCCGCGCTGGCCAACCTTATTGATTACGCTGGCCCTTGGCAGCCTGTTGGTCTGGGCGTGGCCCGCGATGTTCGGGCATGTGGCGTTGGTCAGCGCCTTTGTCGGACGCCTGCCGCCGTTCACGCCGCTGTCGCTGGACCTTGAGTTGATCCTAAGGCTGCTGCCCGGTGCCGTTGCGGTGGGCATGCTCGGGCTGGTGACCAGCCTGTCCATTGCCCGCTCGCTATCGGTGCGCTCCGGGCAACTGCTCGATGCGAATCAGGAAGTCAGGGCGCAGGGGCTTTCCAATATCGTCGGAGGATTTTTCGCCGGATCGCTGTCAGCCGGCTCCTTTACCCGTTCCGGTCTCAGCTATGAAGCGGGTGCCTGTTCGCCCCTGGCCGGAGTGTTTTCGGCGTTGTGGGTGGCGCTGTTCGCGGTTGCCGGCGCGACACTGATCGCGCACATTCCCATTCCCGCCATGGCCGGCAGTATTCTGCTGATCGCCTGGGGCCTGGTGGACCATCGGGGTATCCGGGCGCTGTACCGTGTGAGTCGTTCCGAATTCCTGGTGATGGGGCTCACCTGCCTGGCCACGCTGCTGCTTGAACTGCAAACGGCTATCTACGCTGGCGTGTTGGCTTCGCTGTTTTTCTATCTCAAGCGCACTTCGCAACCGCGGGTGCAGCATTTCCGGGAAGGTGAGGCGGACGTCTTGCGGGTGGGCGGCTCGATCTTTTTCGGCGCCAGCCATTATTTGCAAGTGCGCCTGCAACGCATGCCCGCCCAGCAGGTGATCATCGACGCCCAGCAGATCAACTTCATCGATTATTCCGGCGTCGAAATGCTCCACCAGGAAGCCCGGCGCTTGCGCGGCCAAGGGCGTAGCCTGACCTTGCGCGGGGCAAGGCCACCGGTGGTGGAGGAGTTGTTGAAGCTGGAAGGACCGGAGAAATGCCCGATCCTCTTCAGGGATTGACCGCAGCGAGCTGACGGCGCAACTCCGCCAGCACCGGGGCGGTGCCCGGACGTACGCCACGCCACAGGAAAAACGCTTCGCCCGCCTGTTCGGCGAGCATGCCCAGGCCATCCATCACCACCGCCGCGCCGTGTTCTTCGGCCCAGCGGCAGAACGACGTCGGCTCCTTGCCATACATCATGTCGTAGCAGAACGTCTTGCCTGGCTCGATCAGACTTCCGGCAATCGGTGGTACATCGCCTGACAGGCTGGCGGATGTGGCATTGATGATCAGGTCCACTGGCTCGCGCAACCAATCGAAACCGCTGGCCGAGACCGGACCCAGGTCGGCGAACAGCTCAGCCAGCAATTCAGCTTTTTCCACCGTGCGATTGGCAATGATCAGCGATGACGGCGCCTCAGCCAACAAGGGTTCCAAGGCGCCCCGTACCGCGCCGCCGGCGCCCAGCAGCAGGATGCGCTTGCCCTTGAGGCTGAACCCGGCGTTGACGGTCAGGTCCCGAACGAGCCCGGCGCCGTCGGTGTTGTCACCCAGCAGGCGGCCGTCGGCCTGTTTGCTCAAGGTGTTGACCGCCCCGGCCCGTTGCGCCCGTTCGGTCAGGCTGTCAGCCAGGCGAAAGGCGTCCTCCTTGAACGGCACGGTGACATTTGCCCCACGCCCCTCACGGAAAAATTCCCGGGCGCAAGCGGCGAACTCCTCCAGCGGCGCCAGCAGCGTGGTGTAGTCCAACGCTTGCCCGGTCTGCTCGGCAAACAGGCGATGGATCAACGGCGACTTGCTGTGGCCGATCGGGTTACCCATTACAACGTAGCGATCCATGGACCTTTCCCCGTTCAGGCCGTAGCCAGCCAATCGCGATCCTGCAGGAAATAATCGGTCAGCCGCGCCTCTTCGCTGCCCGGCTCGGCTTTCCAGTCGTAGCTCCAGCGGACCTGCGGTGGCAGCGACATCAGGATCGACTCGGTACGCCCGCCCGATTGCAGGCCGAACAGGGTGCCACGGTCATAGACCAGGTTGAATTCCACGTAGCGCCCACGGCGGAACTCCTGGAATTGTCGTTGCGCGGCGGTGAACGGGTCGTGCTTGCGCCGCCGCACGATAGGCAGGTAGGCATCGATGTAGGCGTCGCCGATGGCGCGCATGAAGGCGAAGCTGGTATCGAAGTCCCACTCGTTCAGGTCATCAAAAAACAGACCGCCGATGCCGCGCGGTTCGTTGCGATGCTTGATGTGGAAATAGCTGTCGCACCAGGCCTTGTAGCGCGAATAGACCTCCGGGCCGAACGGCTCGCAGGCTTGCTGGGCGACGCGGTGCCAATGCACGCAATCTTCTTCCACGCCGTAGTAAGGGGTCAGGTCGAAACCGCCGCCAAACCACCAGACCGGCTCTTCACCTTCTTTTTCGGCGATGAAAAAGCGTACGTTGGCGTGGGACGTAGGCACGTGGGGATTGTGCGGGTGGATCACCAGCGACACACCCAGGGCCTCGAAGCCGCGCCCGGCCAGCTCCGGCCGGTGGGCGCTGGCCGAGGGTGGGAGACCGCTGCCAAAGACGTGGGAAAAGTTGACGCCGCCCTTCTCGATGACCGTACCGTTTTCAATCACTCGGGTGCGCCCGCCACCGCCGGCAGGTCGGGTCCAGGCGTCCTCGACGAAGCGAGTGCCACCGTCCTCGGTTTCCAGGGCGGCGCAGATGCGGTCTTGCAGGTCGAGCAGATAGGCTTTCACGGCCTCGGTGCGAGTAGTCATGACATCACCTTGATCAGGGCTACGCTGCGCGGCGTACAAGGGCCGCCGGCAAATGGGCGCACAGGATAACACCGCATCCGCCCACGCCACAGTTGACGGAGATCAAGCTTAGGAGTCCGATAGCAGGCTTGGTAAAGTCACGATAAGGAGAGAGCGAAGATGGCCAAACGTATCCAGTTCAGCGCCCACGGCGGCCCGGACGTGCTTGAGTACGTCGAATACCAGCCGGCCGAGCCCGGTCCGCAGCAGGTTCGCATCAGCAACAAGGCGATCGGCCTGAACTTCATCGACACCTATTATCGCAGCGGGCTTTACCCGCCACCGGCGCTGCCATCGGGACTCGGTGCCGAGGGTGCCGGCGTGGTCGAGGCCGTCGGCGCGGACGTCACGCGCTTCAAGGTCGGTGACCGCGTGGCCTATGGCAGCGGTCCGCTGGGGGCCTACAGCGATGTGCATGTGTTGCCCGAGGCCAATCTGGTCCACTTGCCCGAATCCATCAGTTTCGAACAGGCCGCCGGGGTGATGCTCAAGGGCCTGACCGTGCAATACCTGCTGCGCCAGACCTACGAGCTCAAGGGCGGCGAAACCATCCTGTTCCATGCCGCCGCCGGTGGCGTGGGCTCGCTGGCCTGCCAATGGGCGAAGGCCCTGGGCGTGAAGCTGATCGGCACCGTCAGCTCGGCGGAAAAAGCCGCTATCGCAAAATCCCACGGCGCCTGGGAAGTGATCGACTACAGCAAGGAAAACGTCGTACAGCGTGTACTGGAATTGACTGACGGCAAGAAGGTCCCGGTGGTGTACGACGGCGTCGGTAAGGACACCTGGCTGACCTCCCTGGATTGCACGGCTCCCCGTGGCCTGGTGGTGAGCTTCGGCAATGCCTCCGGCGCGGTGGAGGGCGTGAACCTGGGGATCCTCTCGGCCAAGGGCTCGCTGTACGTCACCCGCCCGACACTGGCGACCTACGCCAATAACGCGGAAAACCTCCAGCACATGGCCGATGAGCTATTCGCCATGATCGCCAGCGGCAAGCTTACCGTGGATATCAACCAGCGTTATCCGCTGGCGGAAGCGGCCAAGGCCCATACCGAGTTATCGGCGCGGCGCACGACGGGGTCGACCATCCTCCTGCCTTGATCGAGAGGTCGCTAAAAGAACCTGTGGGAGCGAGCCTGCTCGCGAAAGCGGTCTATCAGCCAACATTGATGCTGGCTGACTTGACGCCTTCGCGAGCAGGCTCGCTCCCACAGTTGATTGTGCGCTGATAAAAAATCAGTCCGGCCGCACCACCTTGCCGGTCGCCAGGTCACGGATCACGCTCGGGTTCCGGCGCCCGCCCAGGTTGCCGCCCAGCACCAGGTCGATCTGCCCGCGGAAATACTGCTCCACGCGGATCCGCGTGCGTGCCGCCGGGCGCCCCTGAGGGTTGGCCGAGGTGGAGACAAGCGGGCCGACCAACGAACACAGGTCGCGCACGATCGGATGATCGCTGACCCGTAGCGCGACGGTGTCGTGCACGCCGGTGATCCATTCCGGCAACAGGTTCTGGTGCGGGACCAGCCAGGTGTTCGGCCCAGGCCAGGTGCTGGCCATGCGATCCATCCAGGTCTCGGGGAAATCCTCGAACAGGAAATCGAACTGGTGGATGTTATCGGCCACCAGTATCAGTCCCTTGTCGGGCAGTCGGGACTTGATCGCCAACAGACGCTCCACCGCATCTTCGTTCCACGGGTCGCAACCCAGGCCCCAGACCGCTTCGGTTGGATAGGCAATCACCGCCCCGGCGCGAATTTCTCGCGCGGCTTGTTGCACACGCCAACTGTTGACCATGAAAGATTCTCCGCAACGCAAATAAGGCTGTGCGCAGTTTACCGATCTTCCTCATAAAACCTAGCGAGCAAACCAGCGTCCATGCTCGCACGCAGCCCTTCCGTCCATTTCCAGGTCGGTCAGTGCCGCCAGGACCTTGGACAAGCCCCAGCCGCTGGCGTCGGCCAGGGCTTCGCTGGTCTGCGGCGCGGCGTGCAGCAGGCGCAACAGCGGATGCGTCACGGGGACAGGTTCGGCGGCGAAGGGTAAGCGTTGCCAACCGCGTAGCGCTTCGAGGATGTGCTCCACGGTTTCCACCAGCGCCGCGCCGTCACGGATCAGTTGATGGCAGCCCCGGGCGCCGGGATGGTGAATCGACCCCGGAATGGCATACACCTCACGACCCTGTTCCGCCGCCAGGCGCGCGGTGATCAGCGAGCCACTGGCGACGCTGGCCTCGACCACCAGCACGCCAAGGGACAACCCGCTGATAATCCGATTGCGGCGCGGGAAGTTGCTGGCGTGGGGTGGCGCGTCCAGGGGGAACTCCGACAGTACCGCGCTGCCTTGGGCGATCATCGCTTCTGCCAGCCGACGATTGCGCTGTGGATAAAAATTTTCCAGGCCCGTGCCCAGCACACCGATTGTCTGCCCGCCGACATCCAGCGCAGCCTGATGCGCGGCCGCGTCGATACCCAAGGCCAGACCGCTGGTGATGACAAATCCAGCTCCGGCCAGGCTCCGGGAAAATGCCGCCGCGGTGTCCATGCCGGGACGCGAGGCGCGACGACTGCCGACCATCGCCAGTTGCGGCTTTTCCAGAATCGAGGTGTCGCCGGCAACGAACAGAAGCGGCGGCGCGTCGCAGATCTGCGCCAGCAACGCCGGGTAGTCGGGCTGGTCCCACATCAATAGATAGTGGGCCGAACCCTCTAGCCAGGCCAGCGCGCGGGCCGCGCCGTCACGAATTTCCGGCGCGCGTCGGGCCTCGGCGCACTGCGCGGGCAACCCCAGCGCTCGCCATGCGCTGGGCGGGGCGCTGATGGCTTTGGAGGCCGAGCCGAAGGCTTCCATGAGGGTCATGAAACGTTTGGGTCCCAGTTCCGGCAAGCGATGCAAGCGCAGACGGGCCTCCAGTTCCGCGGGCGGAACCGAAGCGGATTCAGGCAATGGCATGTGATCAATCCTTGATCGTCATAAGCCCCGTACAAACGGGAACAAGTTGTGGATAACTCTGTTGGTAACTTGTGAGACCCGTTACGGATTGCGCACCTTGTCGAGGATTGCCAGCGAGCGCGAGGCGTACAGCACCAGGCCATAACTGAGCTTGTCGTAGGTGCGGAACACCATCAGCAGGCCGGCACGTTCGTCGGGGATCTTCACAGGGGCGCCAGTGATGCGGTCGCGCACTGTTTCACCGGTCTTCATGACCGCCAGAACGTTGCCTTCGGCCAATCCGTCACGGCGCCCCTTGTTCAGGGTGACCACGTCCATCGCGCCGATCTGGGTCACGCCCCGGGGCACATCGAGGATCAACCCGTTGATGTCCGATTTTGGCGCGCTGGGCATGAAGGTCGAGTTGATCGAGCGTTCTTCGCCGCTGAACAGCCGATCGCCGAGGCGCACCTCCTGCGTGGTGCGCTGCAGGGCCAGGGTGGTGACGTCGCCTTCGGTGGCGACGATCTCGCCGCTGCCGATGTCGTCGGCATTGATCCCGAGAAATTCCTTGGTTTCGGGGTCGGTGTAGACTTTGCCCTGGCGGAAGATGCCGTAGGCCGACTGGCTCGCATCGAAGGTGCCGCGGGCGAAGATCCGGTCGCCGGTGCCGCTGAGCACTCGTTCGGCATCGCCTGCGACGACGTAGGGCGCCTTGTTGAAATCCTCCGCCGTGTCGACGATGCGGTTGCTCAGCAGGAAGCTGTTGATGGCCTGGAGCGGGATGCTCGGAATGGCGTCTGCCACCGGCGAGCTGCGGATTCGCGGCGACAGCTTGATGGTGCCGCGCGAGGCCCCGCGATTGAGGGTCAGCCGCGGCTGGCCGTTGACGTAGACCAGCGACAGGGTGTCGCCGGGGTAGATCAGGTGCGGGTTTTCAATCTGCGGGTTGGCCTGCCACAGCTCGGGCCATTTCCAGGGTTCGCGCAGGTATTTACCGGAAATGTCCCACAGCGTATCCCCTGGAACCACCGTGTATTGCTGCGGAAAACCTTCCCGAAGTTGCACTTGCCCGTGCGCGATACCGGCCGAGGCCAGGAGCAGCAGGGCGAGTAGTGATTTCCTCATGCGGTGAATCCCTTTATTATGTGCGTTCGCGTAAAACGCCAGAGCCCCCGTGGCTCGCTCCGATTCAAGGAGCAACGTTTTACAACGGTAGCCTGCATTCCAAGACACGCCAGGCCAGCCACCCGACCTTACTTCACACGTGCATTTATCAAGCTTATGGCCATTTTGAACATTCTCGAATTTCCGGACCCGCGCCTGCGCACCATCGCCAAACCGGTGGCCGTAGTGGACGACGAAGTGCGCCAGTTGGTCGATGACATGTTTGAAACAATGTATGAGGCGCCCGGCATCGGCCTCGCCGCGACCCAGGTCAACGTGCACAAGCGCATCGTTGTAATGGACCTCTCCGAAGACCGCAGCGAGCCGCGGGTGTTCATCAACCCCGAGTTCGAAACCCTGACCGACGAGATGGAGCAGTACCAGGAAGGCTGCCTTTCGGTGCCGGGCTTCTACGAAAACGTCGACCGTCCGCAGAAGGTCAGGATCAAGGCCCTGGACCGTGACGGCCAACCTTACGAGCTGATCGCCGAAGGCCTGCTGGCGGTGTGTATCCAGCACGAATGCGACCACCTCAACGGCAAGCTGTTCGTCGATTACCTGTCTAATCTCAAGCGTGACCGGATCAAGAAAAAACTGGAAAAGATTCATCGCCAGAACGCTTGATGCCCTTCTTCAAAGGCTTGCCGCGGCAAGCCTTTTTCTTTTTGCGATTGCTTTGTAATTGAGAGCTTCCCATGACTGAGCCACTGCGCATCGTCTTTGCCGGCACCCCCGAATTTGCCGCTGAACACCTCAAGGCCCTGCTGGCCAGCCCTCATGAAATCGTCGCGGTCTATACCCAGCCGGATCGCCCTGCCGGTCGTGGACAGAAACTGATGCCCAGCCCGGTCAAGCAACTGGCTCTGGAGAATGGCCTGCAAGTGTTGCAGCCCCCGACGCTGCGCGATGCGAAAGCCCAGGCCGAACTGGCCGCGCTGAAGCCGGACTTGATGGTGGTGGTCGCCTACGGCTTGATCCTGCCGCAAGTGGTGCTGGATATCCCGCGCCTGGGCTGCATCAACAGCCACGCTTCGCTGTTGCCGCGCTGGCGCGGTGCGGCGCCGATCCAGCGCGCCGTGCAGGCCGGCGATGCCGAGAGCGGCGTGACCGTGATGCGCATGGAGGCCGGCCTGGACACGGGGCCGATGCTGCTCAAGGTGAGCACGCCTATCGGCGCTGAAGACACGGGTGGCAGCCTGCATGATCGCCTCGCGCTGATTGGCCCGCCGGCCGTGGTCGAGGCCATCGCGGGCCTGGCTGCCGGCACGCTGCAAGGCGAAGTGCAGGATGACAGCCTCGCCACCTACGCGCACAAATTGAACAAGGACGAAGCCCGCATCGACTGGAACCGCCCGGCCGTTGAACTGGAACGCCTGGTGCGCGCCTTCAACCCTTGGCCGGTCTGCCACAGCACGTTGAACGGCGAAGCCGTGAAAGTCCTGGCCGCCAGCTGCGCCGAGGGGAAGGGCGCGCCGGGAGAAATCCTCGGCGCCAGCAAGGACGGCCTCATCGTCGCCTGTGGCGATCGGGCGCTGTGCCTGACGCGCCTGCAATTGCCCGGCGGCAAGGCACTGGGCTTCAGCGATCTGTTCAACAGCCGCCGTGAGAAATTTGCCCTCGGCACCGTCCTCGGCCAAGCGGCGGACGCTTCATGAATCCGCGTCTGGCCGCCGCCAAGGCACTGGCCGCCGTCCTCGGCGGCAAGGCTTCGCTCAACAGTTCCCTGCCGACCCAACTGGACAAGGTCGAAGACCGTGATCGCGGTTTCACCCAGGACCTGGCGTTCGGCACCGCCCGCTGGCAACCACGGTTGTCGGCCCTGGCGGCCAAGCTGCTGCAGAAGCCGTTCAAGGCGGCCGATGCCGACGTCGAGGCGTTGCTGCTGGTGGGGCTCTACCAGTTGCTCTACACCCGCGTTCCGGCCCACGCCGCCATCGGAGAAACCGTGGGCTGCGCCGACAAACTGAAAAAACCGTGGGCCAAGGCGCTGCTCAATGCCGTGCTGCGCCGCGCGCAACGGGAAAGCGAAACCCTGCTGGCGGAACTGGAGCATGACCCGGTGGTGCGCACTGCTCATCCGCGCTGGCTGCAGAAATCCCTGAAAGCCTTCTGGCCTGATCAGTGGGAAGCCATCTGCGCGGCCAACAATGCCCATCCGCCGATGATCCTGCGGGTCAATCGCCGCCATCACACTCGCGATGCCTACCTGGCATTGCTGGGCGAAGCCGGCATCCCGGCCGTCCCGTGCCAATACAGCCGCGACGGCATCATCCTGGAAACCCCGGGCGACGTCCGTGCCCTGCCAGGTTTCGCCGACGGCTGGATCAGCGTCCAGGACGAAGCCGCGCAGCTGGCCGCCGACCTGCTGGAACTGGCGCCGGGCCAACGGGTGCTGGACGCCTGTTGCGCCCCGGGCGGCAAGACCTGCCACATCCTTGAAGCCGAGCCGAAACTGGCCGGTGTGGTGGCGGTGGACCTGGAAGCCAAGCGCCTGGTGCGGGTGAAGGAAAACCTCGCGCGCCTGGGCCTGGATGCCGAGCTGTTCGCCGCCGATGGCCGCGACACCGCCGCCTGGTGGGACGGCAAGCCATTCCAGCGCATCCTGCTGGACGCGCCTTGCTCGGCCACTGGCGTCATCCGTCGCCATCCGGACATCAAGCTCACCCGTCAGGCGGACGACATCGCCCCATTGGCGCAACTGCAAGGGGAACTGCTCGACGCCCTGTGGCTCACTCTCGAAGTCGGCGGCATGCTGCTGTACGCCACATGCTCGACCTTGCCGACCGAGAACACCGACGTGATCGAAGCATTCCTCGCCCGCACGCCGGGTGCACGGGAGTTGGACATCGCCACCCAGGCCGGCATCAAGCAGCCCCATGGCCGCCAGTTGCTGGCCCAGGAGGGCGGGCATGACGGGTTCTATTACGCCAAGTTGATCAAGATTGCCGCCGCACGCGGTTAAACCGATTCGATAGGAGTGGCTGGATGAAAATCATCATCCTCGGTGCAGGGCAAGTCGGCGGTTCGCTGGCGGAACATCTGGCCAGCGAGGCCAACGACATCACCGTGGTCGACACCGACGGCGAGCGCCTGCGCGACCTCGGCGACCGTCTCGACATCCGCACCGTGCAAGGGCGTGGCTCCTTGCCGACGGTGCTGCGCCAGGCGGGTGCCGACGACGCCGACATGCTGGTGGCCGTGACCAACAGCGACGAAACCAACATGGTCGCCTGCCAGGTCGCCCACACGCTTTTCCACACCCCGACCAAAATCGCCCGGGTGCGTGAAGCAGCCTACCTGACCCGCGCCGACCTGTTCGACAACGAAGCGATTCCGGTGGACGTGCTGATCAGCCCCGAGCAGGTGGTGACCAACTACATCAAGCGCCTGATCGAGCATCCCGGCGCGTTGCAGGTAATCGACTTCGCCGAGGGCAAGGCCCAACTGGTGGCGGTCAAGGCTTACTACGGCGGGCCGCTGGTAGGCCAGCAACTGCGTCAGTTGCGCGAACACATGCCGAATGTGGAAACCCGGGTCGCGGCGATTTTCCGCCGTGACCGACCGATCCTGCCCCAGGGCGACACAGTGATTGAAGCGGACGACGAAGTCTTTTTCATCGCCGCCAAGGCGAATATTCGCGCAGTCATGAGCGAAATGCGCCGTCTCGACGAGAACTACAAGCGCATCGTCATCGCCGGCGGCGGGCAGATCGGCGAGCGCCTGGCCGAAGCCATCGAAAGCCGTTACCAGGTCAAGATCATCGAGATGAACCCGGCGCGCTGCCGCTACCTCTCGGACACGCTCGACAGCACCGTGGTGCTGCAAGGCAGTGCCTCGGACCGCGACCTGCTGCTGGAAGAAAACATCGCCGATGCCGACATCTTCCTCGCCCTGACCAACGACGACGAAGCCAACATCATGTCCTCGCTGCTCGCCAAACGCCTGGGTGCGAAGAAGGTCATGACCATCATCAACAACCCGGCCTACGTCGACCTGATCCAGGGCGGCGACATCGACATCGCCATCAGCCCGCAACTGGCAACCATCGGCACCTTGCTCGCCCACGTGCGCCGCGGCGACATCGTCAGCGTCCACTCCCTGCGCCGCGGCGCGGCCGAGGCCATCGAAGCGATCGCCCATGGCGATGCCAAGTCGAGCAAAGTGATCGGCAAAGCCATCCGCGACATCGGCCTGCCGCCCGGCACCACCATCGGCGCAATCATCCGCGACGAACAGGTGCTGATCGCCCACGACGTCACCACCATCCAGACCGGCGACCATGTGATCCTGTTCCTCGTGGACAAGAAGCACATTCGTGATGTCGAGAAGCTGTTCCATGTGGGGTTGAGCTTTTTCTGAGCCAGCGTTTGGGGTGAGGCTACTGGCCTCATCGCGAGCAGGCTCGCTCCCACCAAGGGCCGTGTTGTTCACAACGTCTGTGAACGCTGGAGATCCTCTGTGGGAGCGAGCCTGCTCGCGGAAGCTATCCAGCAGCCAACCGCTCAACCCCTGACCCAACCGATAAGGACGCCCCCATGCTCGACTCCCTCGAAAAAATGCTCGCCAAGGGCGTGGACAACTCCCTTCTCCGCTTCGGCCTCGGCAAAGGCTACCTCGACCTAGGCGAATTCCCCCGCGCCGCCGAACACCTCCAACGCTGCGTCGAATTCGACCCCAAGTATTCGGCGGCCTGGAAACTATTGGGCAAGGCTCATCAAGGCCAAGGCGATGTAGCGGCGGCCCGCCAAGCCTGGGAACAAGGCCTTGAAGCCGCCCGGGCTCATGGTGACAAGCAGGCGGAGAAGGAAATGACTGTGTTCCTCAAGAAACTGGGTCGCCATTCCTGACTTCACCGCTTTCGTGGCGAGGGAGCTTGCTCCCGCTTGAGTGCGAAGCACTCACAAAAAAACCACCACGTTCTCACCACCAGCCCGCCAAACAGCCAACACACAAAAACCTGTGGTGAGGGGACCCCGCTGGGCTGCGCAGCGGCCACAAATAGTCAACGCAGTCTGTCTGATGTACCGAGATATCAGCATCCAGGGCCGTTTCAGCCACTTTATGAAGTAGATGCAGCAGCTTTAACAAGCTCTAATGCCTAGCACTCTTTCTTATGCCACTCGTCGCGATGAGGAGCGCTTAATGCAATTTCGAGGTTTTACGTTCGGCCACATTGAGGTCGAGGTCGAAGGACGTGCCCATGACCTACATAACTTCTATGCGGTCAGCGCCATTAACTATGTAGCGCTAGAGCGGATACTTACGCTCAGGTTTACTCGGCACACCGAGGACTGGGTACCACCAGAGGAAGCTAGACAGATCACCGTGACGTTCCATGAGGTGAGCTATTTTCGTGCCGAAGGGCGCGATCCGGATTTGGTCGAGGACGATTGTGTACTTCATGCAATTGGCACCGTGGAGCCTGATGCCGAGACGGAAAGTTTTTACCTGTCGGATAACATTCCGGCAGATCAGCACGTAGTTGTGTGTTTTGCGTCCGGGCTGACATTACGGATTCAGGCGGAGGAAGCCAGGTGTGAGATTGATTTCTAGGCGCCTGCTGTGGCCGATTTTTGAATGTCGTCACCGGCAGAGAGCGGCCAGCGACCATTCCTTGCGCCAGCCAAACGGGCTACGTACGCTCTGATCAGCGCTAAGGGGCCATTGGAGGTGCATATGGAAAGCGATGCAGCATTGGAAATCGAGATGGCTGCTTACGATGAGTTTCTGGTTCAGTGGAATCAAGACGCCTTCCCGCAACAGAGGCTCGGTCAGGCTTTCTACAACTTTTTCAACCTCCATAAGCTTGCGGATCAGACATTGCTGACCGACCTCTATGAGGCTGATGGTAAAAAAGCTACAGCCTTGATCTCCCGAGCTTTCAAATTTAGGTAGTAGTCGACTAACTGGCGAGAACGGCCGATAGGATTGGACTGCACCGAAGTTCTGTTCGAGATTATCAACCTGCTAGTTGGATACGGGCTCACCTGTAATCGGACTGTCTGATAACGTCTGCCGCCGTTTCCGTGTCCCGTTTTCGCACTTCGTTATCACATATTCCCAAGGTCACCATGTCCATAAATCTTGATGAGCTACTGAAAACCGTAGACGACGAACAATCATTCATCGGCTTCATTGAGGCTCTAGGTATGGATTTCGCCGAGGAGCGTTTGCTGGAGAAGACCTCTCCATCGTCTCCCTATGGGCCGGGGGCGTTGGGATGGGAAAACGGCTCTATTGATACCTTTCTTGATGCTGCCGCAGCATGGGCGACGGCCAGCTCACGGAGTTCCCCTGCAAGTGCTAGTAGCTCAAACGTATGGCAACGCTGTGCGGCCATTTTGCTAGCTGGTAAGTTTTATGAGTGAGACCAGGCATTATCGACTTATGCTGTTTTAAACCGCAGATCCTGAACTGCTCGGCCGCGTTTCACACGGCCTGGGTAGGAAGCTGTTGCTTGCGGACGTGGCCGATGGCCGTTTGCAGCCTATGATCAAAAAGGGAAAGATTTATTTTGCTGGAAATAAATCTGTCCCCTTTTCCCCTGCATTGGATGTATAGACATTGAAATTACTTCACCTCAATATCTAACACGCTACCTATTTAATCACTATCTAAGTGTGGCAAGTTAACAAAATATCGCTAGCAATAAAAACAGCGACCGTTGTATTAACCCGAGATGCTTAAATATTTAAGGGGATCACCGGGTGTTACGACTTTTCGTGCCTGATGCAGGCTCTTGTTTCTCATTAGAGTCACGAACAATAAAACTGACGGAACTTTCAAGTCTCAGCCCAGATCTAATTGACTCGGGCCATTCTTGCATGGCTTGTTGAGCTTTGATGACCTGCTGCGCCAATACACTTGACTTTTTCATGTTCCCCGCTCCGTATTCAGTCTGCTGAGAGTTTAACATCTAGTTTCGCAAGAAGGTTTGGAATTTCACGACCGACTATCAGTTGCTCAAGCTGAAGGTAGGTGTCGATATACCGAACGATACGGGGCTGATGACCCATTTCCCGCCAGTCTACGGCCCTCCCATCGTCATCTTTACGCGGCCGACTCGGCTCAAAAATTTCTTGATACTGACGTGGGGCAATGCCTTGGAACGGCTCAAAATTCACTTGGGTTCTCGATGCGGTCGGGGCATCAATGCTAATCGAGTCCTGATGTAACTGCTTGGCTTTGCTCTTCGGATACGGCTCGATATAAACGACACGCTTGATACCACTCGCCACAATATGCCGAGCACACATATGGCAGGGAAATGTCGTGCAGTACAACGTCGCCCCAGCGACGGACACCCCTAAGCGTGCGGCTGACATCAGCGCAGCCATTTCAGCGTGAACGCTCCTGCCGAACTCTAGAATATTCATTATCCTACTATTTTTAAGTATTTTTTTGTCTGTCCCGGAAATCAAATTTTGTACCAGTGAGCTAATATCTTTTTCTATTGCCTTGGCGGAAAGCAAGCCATTTGTATTTAGGCGCTCGAGCATTTCTCCCAAAACCTGTACCCGCTCGTCTGCCATTGAGTCGACACCTTTTTGGAAATCACGAGCGTCATCTTTATCCCCCGGCCAATACAAATCGCCTCCGGACTTAGGGACGTCGTTGCATCCTACTGCGATAATATCTCCCTCTGGTTTCAAGATAGCAGCACCGACTTGTCGGTTTAGATCTGCTGACCGCAGCGCGGCAGATCTAGCGTGATATATGCCATGCTCGTCGCGTGAGGGTGTGAGGAAGGAATTCCCAAATATAAGTTGTAGAAAACGACCTATTTGAAAATCTATGGTTGATTTGTTCCTCCCGTCAACAAAAAGGTCAGCTAAGGGAAAAGCATCTTTTACATCTTGGCCGAGAGGGACGCTTTCTTCCTGTTCATCCTTTTGAACTAACGCCTCGGCAATGGCACGTGGGTTAGTTCCCACTCCAAACTGGGATCTGCTTATTTTTTCAGATAAGGCGGTTACGCGGACATCCCGAGGTGAGTAGACCGAAATAAGAAAAAATCCTTTTCCATACACGGCCCGGAGCATTTCAACTTCTTTAGGATGCTTCAATGACCTCAAAATAAACGCGTGTCTTGAGGGCTTTCCACCGCTGTGGTCATCTCGAAGTTGGCGGATTGCTGCTAATCCCAGCATCGCTACTGCGGCGCCCTCGTTACCCTCAACCCTGAGTCTCGTTCCCGCGTCCATGAGCGCAGTTATGCGTTCAGCTTCAGGCTTCGAGTTGTGAAAAATATCAAAAAAGCTTTCTATTTGTTCGCTGAGCCTCACGACATGAGGAGTGTACTCGAGGCCATTAAGCTGGCTTTTCAATACCGCGATAACGGGGTCAAGGTTTACGCCAATCGGCCCTACTAACCCAAAGACCAGTTCGGGGTCTTTCTTGGGAGTTAAAGAGGAGACCTCCACTTCGGCGGGCGAGCCCTGATCAAGTTTTCGCCGATTTCGGCTTCTGCCTCCTGTGGATTTTTCGGCCATCACATCACCAAATTTTTAGTTTTATCGGTCTGAAGAATGCGTCAAAGGAGAGCAGGATGACTTATCGGTTCACGGCGCCTGTGTCTCCAACCTTTACCTTAGCTAGTTTTTCTCAAATATCCTGTTGCCGGAAGGCGAATATCATCGGCTGAGAGATTCTTTCGCTTCGGTGCTTCCAAACCTCGAAAGCACTCAGTCATGAACGGCTGCTACCGGCCGAGGCTGTGTAAAAACGGTTTTCAGCGCGATTGGAGCCCAGTGCTGGACTGAAAATCGCATTTCTACGCAAAATCCAGATCGGCTGAGCAGCCGATAATTTTCAGAATTCGCATAGACGCGCAAACTTCAATTTTAACGAAGCGTTTTTTACACTCTTGGTCATAAGTGGTCAATTACGACAAGCAGAGTCAACCTGATAGCTTACGTCCAACATCAATATCACCCTAGAGGAGGGTAAAGTTACGGAGAACCCGGAATGGGGGATACGGTGCAAAATGATGAGTCCAATTTGCCAAACCAACTTGGATTGGCTATTGAACGCGTGACCGAAGTGGATGGCCAGGATCAGGGGGGAGGTATCCCTCCCCCCATCAGCCTAGGAAACAAATCTGTCTAAAAGACCGTTAGCAATAAATGCTAGCGCCCAAAGACTGACTTCCACCTGTACCGCTTTTGTCTGCAACTTGAACATGGCAAAAGCCCTGCGAAGTGCTGACAGCGCTGCCAACTTTTAAGGGTTGGTTATTTATAAAGCGCCTTGCCGGGCGCTTGCTTTTGGCTTACCGCGAATGGCCGCAAGCATCGGCTCCAGTGTCTGAGGTATCCGATCGGCACCGCCGGGAACGGGCTCGTACACAATCACCTTAAGCGGCCTGACGGGGTCGCAGTCAGAGGAGTCACCCCCCTAAGACGTCCTGGCTTAGCGAGGATCGCCCTAATTCAATCCTACCCTAGGAAGCTGAGTTAGAGCGCGAAATTTCACAACCCTTTAAAATATATGGAAACGCACGTATCCGCCTCCCACTGAAACACCTCGAGAAAGAAGCGATATAGATTTTTCTCCTGCTCTTAGCGTCCACTTCTGGCCGTTTACGGTCATTCTCGAAGGGCAGAGGCAAACAGAAACCCGGCGCAAAACGCCGGGTTTTTTCATCGGCAAACCCTTACCTACCGCCGCGGCTCAACATTATCCAATACCCTATCCGCCAACAACGAACTCAGCTCAATCAACTGCTGAATCCCCAGCGCCACATGACGCCTCGACCCATCCAGATCAAACGCCAGATCACTCACCATCGCATCAGCCGAAGCCAGGGTTTCGCTGAGGTTGGCGAGCAGGCATTCGTTATCGAGGCCTTCCACGACGGTGTATAGCTGCCCCGGTTTGAGGTCGTCTTGGGATTTTTCCGGTTTCGGTTCGGTGGTTTCGTCTTGCTGCTTGGCTTTGGATTTTGCGGAGGTAGAGGTGGAACCTGCCTCTGGCTGGTTCGGAGTTTCTTTGAACATGTTCACGTTTCCTTTGTTAGTAGCCGCTACCGTCTCGCTACTAAACGAAAGGGAGGCAACTGTGCGCAAGTTAGTAGACCGGTAGGAAAACGGAAAACCCGGCGCGCCCGAAGGCGCCATGCGCACAGCCACCATCGAGTGAGGGCAATGCCCGACTGATGAGACTCATGCGACCGTATCCTTAACCGGGCTACTAAACCCGACCACTGATGGGCAGTGGCAGGACGACAATAGAACCCAGGAACTAGGCGCACAAGCCGGCGGATTCTGGCGTAGTTGTAGGCAAAGGCGCAAGGATGCGTGGGTTGCCGGAGGGGCGGCGGTCAGGGTCTGTAGGCGCGAGACTACTTGTGATGCGGGCGGCTTGTTTTGCTCGGGAACCGTGGTGTTTTCTTCGCGAGCAGGCTCGCTCCCACAGGGAGCTGCGTTGGGCTGGGTATTCGGTTTGACACAATCTCTTGTGGTGAGGAGCTTGCTCCCGCTGGTCTGCGCAGCAGGGCCCCTGCATTTCTTCAGGCAAACCGCATTGGCGGGTTTTGCGACTGCTGCGCAGTCGAGCGGGAGCAAGCTCCCTCGCCACGGGGGGCTGATCAAACCGCTTTCCCTATCTTTATGGCAACGTGGCCGTTGCTTATAGATAATCCATCTGCGAATCATTAGCATTAGTGACATCGAATTCCGGTTTTCCCGCAGGTGCTCGCTCCATGCCATTTCCATCCCGCCTTACGTTGCTTGCCGCGTGCTGCTCAGTCAGTTTTCTTATCCAGGCCGCAGAACCTATTGAATTGGGAGTGACCGACGTTACTGCCGATGGGATCAAAGCCAATTCCAACACGCTGCCAGCGCCCTTTGCGGGCGGTCAGGTGGCGAGGGGAGGCCGGATGGGGGTGTTGGGAAATCAGGACAACATGGATGTCCCCTTCGTGATGACGAGTTACACCTCGCAGCTGATTGAAGATCAACAAGCCGAAGACGTGGGTGATGTGCTGCTCAATGATCCGTCGGTGCGTCAGTCCTATGGGTTTGGTAACCAGTCCCAAGTGTTCGTGATTCGCGGCTTGCCGCTTAGCGGCGACGACATTTCCTACAACGGGCTGTATGGCGTTTTACCGCGCCAGATTCTGTCGACGGATGCCATCGAGCGTGTCGAGGTGTTCAAGGGCCCCAACGCGTTTATCAACGGTGTCAGTCCGACGGGTTCGGGTCTTGGCGGTGGCGTCAACTTGCAGCCCAAACGCGCGGAGGATGTCCCGACTCGTCGTTATACGCAGGACATCAGCACCGATGGCCGCGTTGGCGAGCATTTGGATATCGGGCAGCGATTCGGCGAGGATAACCGCTTTGGCGCCAGGTTGAACCTGAGCCAGCGCGAAGGTGAAACAGCGATCGACGACCAGGATCAGCGCACCAAGTTGTTCGTTGCGGGCTTGGACTATCGGGGTGATGACTTCCGCGTTTCCACCGACTTCGGGTATCAGAAACAGCGTATCAATGGACTGCGCAATTCGGTGAACATCGGCAACGCCACCCGCATACCCACGGCTCCGCACGCTAGCCACAATTATGGACAAGACTGGACTTACTCGGAAACCGAAGACACTTTCGGCATGGTTCGTGGCGATTGGGATCTGAACGAAAACTGGACCGCCTACCTGGCTGGCGGTGTGAAGCACACCCGAGAAACCGGGGTCTACGCCACACCGACATTGGTAGGCAATAACGGCGTAGCGACGATCGGTGGCTCGGAAATTCCGCACAACGAAGACAATACCTCGTTCAGTGGCGGGTTGAACGGGCGCTTTGACACGGGCCCTGTTTCCCATCAGGTGGCTATTGGCGGCTCAACGATCTGGACCGAGCAGGAAAACGCCTACACGTTCTATCGTCCCGTTACCGGCAACAGCAATCTCTACGACACCCCGAAGCTTCCCAAACCGACAGCGGTGTCCAGCACTGGCGGTGAAATGGGCGATCCCGGCGTCACCGGCAAAACCCGCAACCGTAGCCTGGCGATTTCCGACACGTTGGGCTTGTTCGATGACAAATTGCTGGTCACTTATGGTGTACGTCGTCAGCAGTTGCGTGTCGAAAACTACAAGTACGATGGCAGCACCTCAAACGGTGCCGCCAACGCAGCAAACGATGGCAGCCGTAGCTCGCTCTACGAAGAAGCCGTTACCACGCCTGTCTACGGCATCGTCTACAAGCCTGTGGAAAGCGTGTCGCTCTACGCCAACCGAATCGAAGGCCTTGCAAAAGGGCCGGTGGCGTCCGGTACAGGCATCACCAACCTGGGCGAAGCCTTTCCCCCTGGCCGCACAAAACAGTTGGAAGCGGGCATCAAGCTGGACATGCAAACCTTCGGCGCCAACGTGGGTGTTTTCCGCATCGAGAAACCTTCCGATGGTTACGTCGACAACGCGCAGAGGCTCTATGTGCGCGATGGTGAGCAGGTCAACAAGGGACTGGAGATCAGCGTTTTCGGCGAGCCCATCGAAGGCCTCCGCTTGATGGCCGGCGGCACCCGCATGACGTCCGAACTCAAGAAAACCGCGGGCGGCCGCAACGATGGCAATCACGCCATTGGCGTGCCGACGTTCCAGCTCAATGCCAGCGTGGATTGGGATGTCCCGGGTATCGAAGGCGCCGCTCTGAGCGCAAGGATGTTGCGCACCGGCGGGCAATACGCGGATCA
This sequence comes from Pseudomonas sp. Z2-11, assembly GCF_054161305.1. Taxonomy (NCBI): domain Bacteria; kingdom Pseudomonadati; phylum Pseudomonadota; class Gammaproteobacteria; order Pseudomonadales; family Pseudomonadaceae; genus Pseudomonas; species Pseudomonas sp. Z2-11. Next base: position 6,116,424 of record NZ_CP096395.1, on the reverse strand, counting down.
GGCCAACAACCTGAGCTTGCCCACCTGGAACCGTTTCGACGCTGGCGCACGTTATAAAATGAAGTTCGCGGAGAAAGACCTGACGTTGCGCGTCAACGTGGAAAACATTACCGATAAGAACTACTGGGCCTCGGCAAACGGCGGCTACCTCTCGCAGGGTGATCCGCGGTTGGTGAAGTTTTCGGGGACTGTTGATTTCTGAGTATTCATCTGAGGAAGGCTTGGAATATTGAGACTAAAGAGGGGACGTCCAACCCCCGCTAGCCTGCGCAACAGACCTCTGCATTTCTCCTGGCGGGCGGATTTAACATCGGAAATAAATCCGCCCCCTCATTGCCAGGGCAGCAGACGGGCCAATCTCTTAGCGGAAGCTCAACGTCTAACTTTAGTTTTTGCAGACGTTGTAAACCTGATTTTGGTCCATTAATTCAACGCGCTGCCCATACCCAGTCATCATAGCGAGCTTGCGTTCAGTGATCCCGGTTGGCTGATAGGGCTTTCCTTGGGCATCGATGTGAGGACGGAAGCCGGCGGCTGTCATCTCATCGATCAGCTTTTTTCGTAGGGGGACGTCAATAAGCCCTCTGTTGTTGCCGGTAGTAAGAAATACGGGGCGATCGGCTTTCAATAACCACACCGGCTGCGCGCTTATATCACCCTTGAAAATGTACATGCAGTCAGTTGAGGCGCTGGTGAATTCAGCCTGGCGAACGTAATGGCCTTTCTCATACCCGACAAGCGTGAGTAAGCCGGGTTGGACCAGCGCTAGTGTATCTACCGTATCCACACCTTCCTTTTGAACGCCATACTCAAAATAAGACCATTTCAGAGGGAGCATTACTGACGGTAAATGCTCCAAGTGAAGATCTTGTTTTATGCGGGCTAAATCTTCAGATGATTCATAGGGAACTGCAGTGCTGCAGGCAGCGATCAGCGCGGCGCAGCTTCCGGCTAGTAGGATATTTAGGAGTTTCACTGTCACTCTCCATGTGTCCAAAAACATGTGTCGGCATTGACCAACTGAATGGGAGGCCGATGCTATCAGAAAGGCGGCAGGCTTCATGTTTAAAGCCTTTCATTTTGACCGTTTTTTTCTCGTTATCACGGGCCACTTCAAGTCTTTGGCTACGCTTCTCGGTGACCGCTTCTGGCCCAGGCTGTATAGAACCGAAAAGGAACGGGCTTCAATACCAGCCCGCCGAACAGCCGACACGACCTGATTGGCTGTTCACTGACCGACTCCACAACTACTCCATCCAGCAAGACGAAATGATTTGAATCCAACACGCCCGTTATAGAGAATCGCCACCTTTTACCTCGAAAAGGAAACGAGCGATGAAATTTGAAGGGACTTTCCAATACATGGGCAATCACGGGATCGTTTTCAACGTATCCCAGATCACCCTCACCGACAGCGAACGTGGGCGCCTGCGCGAGCTGCATTTTGGCGAGGCAAAAAAAGCCCACTATGAAGTCAACAGCAAGGTCGTCGAGGTATACGACAAGATGCAGGCCAGGGGCCTGCCTTGCGTGATGATGATCGGCATCTCCAAGCCGCTGACTCGACAACAGGGCGATGCCCTCAACGCCCAGCGCACCACGATCGCCAACCTTGCAACCACGGCCTCCACTGCCGCCGCCAAGGCCGGGGCCCCCTATTACGTGGCGGCATCTGTAGGGGCCGGTGTGCGCATGTATGCCAATGAAATCCTGCCCACCTACCATGCTGGAGATGTCCTGGTCAGCATTGAGGCGCAGGTCAACGGCGGTATCGGCCCGCAACGCACCCTCTCGACATTGATCATCAAGACCTGACCGGAGACGTACATGTCCGAAATTACTCAATTGGTCATTGCCTTAGTGGTGTCCTTTCTGCTTGATCGATTCCTCAAACCCTATCTGCTACGCAAGTGGCTAGGCGTGGCGTTGGTGGCGGCGGGTGCGGTTGGCTGCTTTTTGGCAGGTCAGAACCGCTTGTTGGGGTTTGATCTGGGGTTGCTGTCGGCTTTTGCCGTGGCGATAGGGATGGGGTTGTTCATGAAGCGGCGGCGGTTTGAGGAGGTTGGCTGAGAGGGCGTTTTGCAAGCGCCCACACCACCACCCCTCAACTCCCTTCATTGTTACAGCTGGCCGCATGCTTGAGATATGTCAGCGCTTTCTGCTCACCCATCGAATCAAGGTAGGTGATTTGTGCATTCACCAACCCGCAATTCTGGCTACTGTCTTCTGTCAGCGAGATCACTTTGTCGACGTCCAGGTGAGTACCGTAGGAATAGCTTTCGCCGGCCGCTTTGTCCTGGGCCAAGGCGGGTAACGCGCCGGCGCTCAGGGCAGTGATCAGGCAAGCAGTAGCGATGGTTTTCAGGTTCATGGTCGTTTCCCTTCAATGAGTTCGATGGCTTCATCGAGGCGATGCTTGTTGTCTCGATGGCGCTCATTAAAAGCCCGTGCGGTATCTCGGCTGTGTCGAAAAACGCCGTGGTTGGATGCGTTACGTATCTGAGGTGAATTGCGATACAGATCGATACAATCGCCACTGTTTTTGCTTGGCTCTGGCTTGATCCAGGGCTGGATAAGCTGAACGCACGGTGCGTAGCCAACCGGCAACACGGCATCGTCACACTGCGCAATCGATGCGCGCATTTCGGAGAGCAGGGCATGGAACATGTCGATCACGTATTGATCGTGGATGATGATCGGGAAATCAGGGAGCTGGTCGGCAACTACCTGGTGAAGAATGGCCTGCGCACCACCGTGGTCGCGGATGGTCGCCAGATGCGGGCCTTTCTCGAAGCCAACCAGGTCGACCTGATCGTGCTCGACATCATGATGCCGGGGGACGACGGGCTGTTGCTGTGCCGCGAATTGCGCGCCGGCAAGCATAAGGCGACACCGGTGCTGATGCTGACGGCTCGCAGCGACGAGACCGACCGGATCATTGGCCTGGAAATGGGCGCCGATGACTATCTGGCCAAACCCTTCGCGGCCCGGGAACTGCTTGCGCGCATCAACGCGGTGCTGCGGCGCACCCGCATGCTGCCACCGAATTTTGTCGTCAGCGAAAGCGGCCGCATGCTGAAGTTCGGCCGCTGGCGCCTCGACACCACCGCCCGCCATCTGCTCGATGAAGACGACACGCTGGTCTCGCTGAGCGGCGCCGAGTACCGGTTGCTGCGGGTCTTTCTCGATCATCCTCAGCGGGTACTGAGCCGCGACCAGTTGCTCAACCTGACGCAGGGCCGTGACGCGGACATATTCGACCGTTCCATTGACCTGCTGGTCAGCCGCGTGCGCCAGCGCTTGTTGGATGACGCACGCGAACCGCTCTACTTGAAGACGGTGCGCAACGAAGGGTACGTCTTTACCTTTGCGGTGGAAATGCTTGAGGAGCAGGCATGAAACTCGCGTTGCAATGGCCCCGCACGCTGGCCTCGCGGCTGTGGCTGGTGTTCCTTGTCGGCTTGATACTGGCCCAGGCCCTGACATTCGCAGCCCAGTACTACGAACGTTACGAAAGCACCAAGACGGCCATGTTGGGCAATTTCGAGCACGACACGGCGACCTCCATCGCCATCCTCGACCGTCTGCCGGCCGCCGAACGCCTGGAATGGACCAAACGTCTGCAGCGTCGCAACTATGACTATTTGCTGCGGGAGCACGACCCCGGCATTCCGCTCACTTCGAACGATCTCGCGGCGACGGCGGCGCAATCCCTTCAAGTCTCGCTGGGCCGCAACTATGACCTGACCATTGTCGAGATCCCTGGTCCACGCCAGCATTTCCAAGCTCAGGTGCGATTGGCTGACGGCAGCCCGGTGACCATCGATGTGCGTCCCTCGGTCAGGCCGTTGTCGCCCTGGTTGCCCTTTGCCCTGGTCGGTCAGTTGCTGTTGATGATCGGCTGCACCTGGCTTGCCGTGCGGATCGCGATACGCCCGCTCAGTCGACTGGCCGAGGCGGTCGAGAACCTCGACCCGAACGCCCATCCCGTGCCGTTGGACGAAACCGGTCCACGGGAAGTGGCCTACGCCGCCCGGGCCTTCAACAGCATGCAGGCGCGCATTGCCGCTTACCTGAAAGAGCGCATGCAGTTGTTGGCGGCCATTTCCCACGACTTGCAGACGCCCATCACGCGCATGAAGCTGCGCGCCGAGTTCATGGACGACTCGATAGAGAAAGACAAACTGGGCAACGACCTGAACGAAATCGAGCACCTGGTGCGCGAGGGTGTCGCTTATGCGCGCAGTGTCCATGGTGCGACGGAGACCAGTTGCCGCATCAGTCTGGATTCTTTCCTCGACAGCCTGGTGTGTGACTATCAGGACACCGGCCGCGAGGTCAGCCTGCGCGGCCAGAACGGCGCGATCATCGAGACAAGGCCCCATGCCCTGCGGCGTGTTCTGGTGAATCTGGTGGATAACGCGCTGAAGTACGCCGGCACCGCCGAGGTGGAAATCCACGGCGATGCGAGCACGGGCGTTTCCATCAGTGTGCTCGACCGAGGGCCGGGCATTCCCGAGGAAATCCTGGCAGAGGTGGTCAAGCCGTTCTACCGGGTGGAAAGCTCACGCAACCGCAGCTCTGGCGGCACCGGCCTGGGGCTTGCCATCGCTCAACAGTTGACCGTCGCGATTGGTGGCTCACTGAGCCTGCGCAACCGCGACGGCGGCGGTCTTTGCGTGACCCTCGACTTCGGCGTCGATCAGTAGGCCGAGCTGGCTGCACGTCACGTGCAGCCGCTACTGCCGGATCATCGGCATGCATTTGTAAGCCACTGTATCCAGCGCATCTACATACGCAAAAAAACGCATAACGGCCGGGTGTCGAACATTTCCGGTATACATGCCGCTGCAAGAATTCTCCCCATCAACTCGCCATCGGATCCCCCGAATGGCGAGCCCTGACCTAAGGAGATCTTGCGATGAATACCCAGTCCCAACGCGCTCAAGCAGCCAACCCAGCCCAGGCCGGCAGCTATATCACCACCCAGGACGGCGTACAGCTGTATTACAAGGACTGGGGTCCGAAAGATGGGCCAGTCGTCACCTTCAGCCATGGCTGGCCGCTGAATTCGGATAGCTGGGAATCGCAGATGCTGTTCCTGGCGGACCAAGGCTATCGGATAATCGCCCACGACCGCCGCGGCCATGGCCGTTCCAGCCAGTCGTGGGAAGGCAACGACATGGATCACTATGCCGATGACCTGGCCGCTGTGATCAACGCCCTGGACCTTAACGACGTGACCCTGGTGGGTTTCTCGACCGGTGGTGGCGAAATCACCCGCTACATCGGCCGCCACGGCACCGACCGGGTGAAGAAGGCCGCCCTGATCAGCGCCGTTCCGCCGATGATGCTCCAGACCGAAGACTACCCAGGCGGCTTGCCGATCGAGGTGTTCGACGGCCTGCGCAAGGCCTCGCTGGACAACCGCTCACAGCTGTATCGCGACATTGCGTCTGGGCCGTTCTTCGGCTTCAACCGCGACGGGGCGAAAGTCTCCCAAGGGCTGATCGATTCGTTCTGGGTGCAGGGCATGCAAGCGGGCCACAAAAATACCTATGACTGCATCGCGGCGTTCTCGGCGACGGACTTCCGCGCCGACTTGGCCAGGTTCGATGTGCCGACACTCATCGTGCATGGCGACGATGACCAGATCGTCCCGATTGACGCCTCCGCCCATGCCGCCGCCGAGCTGGTGCAGAACGCCGAGTTGATCGTCTATCCGGGTGCGCCGCACGGCCTGACCGACACCCACAAGGACCGCCTAAACCAGGATCTCTTGGACTTCCTGGCCAAGTGAACCCATCGCTGCGGCGTCACCCCTCTAATCAATGAAAAAAGGAATGATCATGCTCACTATCAAATCGCTGTTGGCCGTCACCATCACCGCTGCGCTGGCACTCACATCCGTCCAAAGCGCAACCGCCGCGCAACCCGATGCCGCCAAGCCCACCATCGTGCTGGTGCATGGCGCATTCGCCGAGTCGTCCAGCTGGAATGGCGTTGCCGCCCAGTTGCTGACCCAGGGTTATCCGGTCGTTGCCGCGGCCAACCCGCTGCGCGGCGTGAAGCAGGACGCCGATTACGTCGCGGACATCGTCGAGCAAACCGCCGGCCCGGTGATTCTGGTGGGTCATTCCTACGGCGGCGCCGTGATCACTAACGCCGTGCACGACAATCCCAAGGTCAAGGCACTTGTCTACGTCGCGGCCTTCGCGCCGGACAAGGGCGAAACCGCCATCGAGCTGTCCGGTCGCTACCCTGGCGGCACCCTTGGCCCGACCTTGGCTGCTCCGGTGCAGTTGGACGACGGCAATAAGGATCTCTACATCCAGCAAGACAAATTTGGCCAACAGTTTGCCGCCGACGTCGCAGCGGCTGACTCCGCGCTGATGGCCGCGACACAACGCCCCATCAGCGAGGCTGCATTGAAGGAAGCGTCTGGCGAACCGGCCTGGAAAAAATTGCCGTCCTGGTTCATCTACGGCTCGGCGGACAAGAACATCCCCGAGGCCGCCTTGAAGTTCATGGCCGAACGCGCGGGCTCGAAAAAGACCGTCACCGTTCAAGGTGCGTCCCATGTGGTGATGACGTCGAATCCGGGGAAAGTTGCGGAGCTGATTGTTGAAGCGGCGCAGGCCAGTTCCAAAGGATGACCGCGTAAAGTGGGGCGACTGACCTAAAAGCCTCATCCGTTTGTCTTCGAGAAGAACCAAAAACCCGGCACAGGTGGCCGGGTTTTTTCGTTGGGGCATAAATACTATTGCCGCGGTTCCACGACCTCAGCTCAATCAGCGGCTAGTACCCTGCGCCACATGACGCCTCGATCCATCCAGACCAAATGTCAGGTCACTCACCATGGCGGCGCACAGTGTGCAGCCTTGGGCTCGGTATTCGGTTCGACACAACCCCCCTGTGGCGAGGGAGCTTGCTCCCGCTGGCCTGCGCAGCAGGCCCCTGCATTCCTCCAGGCAAACCGCATCGCCCGGTTTTGCGACTGCTGCGCAGCCGAGCGGGAGCAAGCTCCCTCGCCACGGGCGGTGTCTGGGCTGGCGTCATCGCGAGCAAGCTTTGCTCCCACAGGTTTGTGGCTTAACTGACCGGCAGTCACCGCTCTGCGCTTCACTCTGGGTGTGCTTAAGCCAAAGCCGGCGAACCAGGAGCCCAGCTCCGGTATCACTCCACCCTACTCCTGCTTTGCCAGCAGAAAGACCTTGAGGTGTTGAATCACCTGCTCTGGTTGGTCTTCATGAACATACAACTTGGCCTTGTCGATGCTGATAAAGCCGCCAAGGTTGGCAAAGCTTCGGCTCATCTCAATGGCATACGGCTCAGGGAAGGTATCGTCCTGCCGCCCCCAGATCAGCAAGGTCTGCGCCTCGATCTGGCCATGAAGACGGCTCAAGGCATCGAGCTGCGGCCAATCGAGCACTGCGATAAAGGCGCACCGGGCTTGCTCCATGCTCTGCGCGGACTGGATCAGCGGCGCGATAAAGCGCCGATGAAAGCTGCCGAGCAAGTGCTGGTGATCGTAGAGCGTTCCGCCAAACCCCCGCTTCGAACACAGATAGGCAGCACTTCTTAGCTGGATGCGAGCAAGCGCGCCGTATCCCGGTAACCAACGCGCCAGTTGTTTGTACAGACGCTGGTTGGGTGCGCGATGCCCAGGTATTTCGCTATTGAGCAGAATCAACTTGGCCACGCGGCTGGCGTCCCAAAGTGCAAGGTAGCGGGCGGCGATACCGCCGCTGTCATTACCCAACAGGCTATAGCCCTGCGCAATGCCCAAGGCCGCAAGTAAACCCTGGAGCAGACGCGCCTGGCCGGCGGGGCTCAGATCATGTTCTGTTGACCAGGCTGTCATGCCTGCGCCAGGGAGATCCGGCACAATGCAACGAAAGCCTGAGGCAAGCGCATCGACCAACGGCGCAAAGGTATCGCCATTAAGTGGCCAGCCGTGCAGCATCAGCAGTACCGGACCTGTTCCATAGTCGCGATAACCAAAACGCAGCCCTTCGATACTGATGAATTGATGCGGCGCGGCAAGAAAGCCGCTGGCGTATGCATTCATTGTGCTGCCTCAAGTGCTGTGGAGTTCCGGCCAATGTAGTGGCAGCCAGGGCGAGCGACTTGTAAGAACCAACTGACTTGAGGACGCCGTGCAGAATTTTTTGATCCTGGGCAATCAGCTCACCCTGTATGTCGGGCCGCTACCCGACATCAGCCTCCATCGACATAGCGCCAGCGCTCTATGCCTGGGGTTACAGGCGCCGATTCAGGCACGGGGCACCGACGCAAGCCCATGGCAGCGTTACGATCAGTTATTCGTGCCAGCAGGTGTCGCGCATGCTTTGGCGTTTGCCGGGCAACCTGTGGCGGTGTTGTTCTTTGAGAAACAGAGCCGCCTCTACCAGCAGTTGCTGCTGCGTTACAACCTATCTACCGAGCACTTGAGCGATCCCGGGCCGAGCGCTGGCAACTGGCTGACGGAACTCAAAGGGTTGACGGGCCGCGATGTGCGGGAAGGCGAAGCCCTTCTCGGGCAAATCGCCATGCGCTTGCTGCCCGATACGGGCGAGTCGAACCACGCAGACCCACGGGTACTCAAGGTGCTGGATGCGATGCAGGCGCAGCCCCAGCGCAATTTCACCACCCAGGAACTGTCGGCCCTCGTTTGTCTGTCGCCAAGCCGCCTTTCTGCACTGTTCAACCAGGCCATGGGGCTGCCGCTGAGGCGCTACCGGGTGTGGCTGCGTCTGCGCGCGCTGGTCAGTTTTGTCAGCCAGGGGCTATCGCTCACCGAAGCCGCGCAGATGGCGGGGTTCAGCGACTCAGCCCACTTCAGCAAAAGTTGCCGCAAGCTACTGGGGGTCAAGCCGACTGACGTGCTTGCTGGTGATGATCTACGCATCCTCTTTTCCAACCGTCTGTGAACAGCCTTTATGATCCTCGCTACACATTGCGTCGATCTCAAAGCCACCATCAAGAACAGAGTCAGGGTCTGTAAAGCGACCTGGCGCAGAGCAGCTTTTGTGGCGAGGGAGCTTGCTCCCGCTGGCCTGCGCAGCAGGCCCCTGCATTTCTTCAGGCAAACCGTATCGTCCGGTCTTGCGGCTGCTGCGCAACCGAGCGGGAGCAAGCTCCCTCGCCACAGGTCTTGCATCGTTTATTTGTGTTTCAGCATCTCCGGCAACTGCGCCACCAACTTCTGATTATTCAACGGCGCACGGATAAACCCGCGTTGGGTGCCGTCCGGGCCGATGACGGCGAGGTTGCCGCTGTGGTCGACGGTGTAGTTGGGCTTGCTGGTGTCCGCCGGGATGAACGGGATGCTTACCGCGTTGGCGAGTTTTTGCAGGTCTTGCACCGAGGCGGCGGTCAGGCCGATGAACTGCGGGTCGAAGTAACCCAGGTACTGCTTGAGTTGCTTGGGCGTGTCGCGGTTCGGGTCGACGCTCACCAGCACGATCTGCAACTTGGCCACCGCCTCGGGCGGCAGCTCGCTCTTGATCTGGCGCAGCTGGGCGAGGGTAGTCGGGCAGATGTCCGGGCAGAAGGTGTAGCCGAAGAACAGCAGGCTCCATTTGTCTTTCAGCTCGTTCATCGTCACTGGTTGGCCGTCCTGGTCGGTCATTTTCACGTCCGGCAGGTTGCGGCTTTGCGGCAGTAGGATGATGCCAGCGTCAATCAGTGCGGTCGGGTCGCCCTGGCCTTTGCCGGACAGCACCTTATTGATGGTCAGGCCGAGAATCAGTGCGATCACGGCCACGAGGATGAAGACGGTTTTCTGGGTTCGGGTCATAGGCTCAACAGTAAGTAGTGATCTACAAGCAGGGCGATGAACAGCAGGAACAAGTACCAGATAGAGTACTTGAACGTGTTGATCGCCGCGTGCGGCCGACTGCCACGGTACAGCACCACGGCCCATTGCAGGAACTTGGCGCCCAGTACCAGCGCGCACGCCAGGTACAGCAATCCGCTCATCTGGATCACGAACGGCATCAGGCTGACCGCCAGCAGCACCAGGGTGTACAGCAGGATATGGATCTTGGTGTAGTGCTCGCCGTGGGTCACCGGCAGCATCGGGATATCAGCCTTGGCGTATTCCTCCTTGCGATGGATCGCCAGGGCCCAGAAATGTGGTGGCGTCCAGGCGAAGATGATCAACACCAGCAGCAACGGTTCGGCGCTGACGTGACCGGTGGCCGCGACCCAGCCCAGCAACGGTGGCGCCGCGCCGGCGAGGCCGCCGATGACGATGTTCTGTGGCGTCGCGCGCTTGAGAAACCCGGTGTAGATCACCGCGTAGCCGAGCAGCGAGGCCAGGGTCAGCCAGGCGGTCAGCGGATTGGTGAACACCAGCAGCATCGCCTGGCCGGCCAGCGCCAGTGCCAGGGCGAACGTCAGCGCGGCGGCCGGCGAGACCCGGCCCTCGGCCAATGGCCGCTTGTGAGTGCGCGCCATCACCGCGTCGATACGCCGATCCACCACATGGTTGACCGCCGCCGCGCCACCGGCGCACAGCGCAATCCCCAGATTGCCGAACACCAGCACCGTCCAGGGCACTCCCGCGCGGGTCGCGAGGAACATGCCGACCAGCGAGGTGATCAGCATCAATACCACCACCTTGGGTTTGGTCAGCTCCAGGTAATCGCGCCAGATCGCCTGGCTGTGGCGTGTACCGGTCAGGGTTGCCATGGCATCTCTCCTTTGATCGTGATGGGGCCGACGCCGTGTTCAGGCGGATTGAAGCGCCAGCGCAGCGGGACCTGATGCCGTACCCGGACCAGGCTGGTCCGGGCGTGATAGTTGACCAGCACCAGGCTCAGCAACAGCGCGGCGCCCCCAGCGTTATGGGCCACCGCCACCGGCAGCGGCAGATGAAACACGACGTTGCTTATACCCAGGGTAATTTGCGCTGCGAGTGCGGCGAGGACCAGTCCCGCCAGTCGGGTCATGCCCACAGTCTTGAGCTGCCAGGCCAGCCCCAGCAGTACCACCGTCACCAGCAACGCGCCGATGCGGTGGGTCACGTGGATGGCGGTGCGGGCGTCGCTGTCCAGTTGCCCACCGAGGTAATTCGGGCCGATGTGCTGGGTCAGGTGGAAGCCATTGGCGAAATCGGCGGGCGGCATCCATTGGCCGTGGCAGGTAGGAAAGTCGATACAGGCCACCGCGGCGTAATTGGAGCTGACCCAACCGCCCAAGGCGATCTGGCCGATCACCAGCAACAGCCCAGCCGTGGCCCAGTGTTGCAGGCGCTTGGGCACGGTCAGCGCCGGCAACACGCCGGACAATCTCAGCGTGAGCAAAAACAGCAGGCTCAACGTCGCGAACCCGCCCAGCAAATGCCCGGTGACCACCTGCGGCCAGAGCTTAAGCGTGACGGTCCACATGCCGAACGCCGCCTGGGCGAACACCACCGCCAGCAGGAACAGCGGCAGTTTTAATGGCAGGCCGGGGTGCCGGCGGTTCGTCCAGGCGCGGGCGGCCAGCGCGGCAATCATCAGTGCCAACGCACCGGCGAAATAGCGATGGACCATTTCGTTCCAGCCTTTATGGGCTTCCACCGGAGTGTCGGGAAAATGCAACTCGGCATGGGCCAGTTGGGCTTCGCCCTTGGGCACGCTGATGAAACCGTAGCAACCGGGCCAATCGGGGCAACCGAGGCCGGCGTGAGTCAGGCGGGTGTAGGCGCCCAACAGTACGACAATCAATGCCAGCAACGTGGCAAACAGCGCGAGGCGAAATCCAGGCTTGGCCATGTCGATGCCCTTATCCGATGTTGGACAATTTCAGCAGGTGGCGCAGGTCGTTGAGCAGGTCTTTGCCCTTGACCCGGGCGTCGTAGCGCAGCACCAGGTTGCTGTGGGGGTCGATGATCCACAACTGGGCGCCGCCGGAGCCCTGGGCGCCTTTCTGATAGGCCGGCAGGTCCAGCGGATAACGTTGTAGTTGCGGATATTCGCGCTGCAGTTGGGCGTCGTATTCCGCCTCCAGCGGTTGCGCTATCGCCAGGGCATGGCTGGCGCGGCCGGCCTCACGGCCCAGGCCGATCTGCACCTGCCGGGCCAGGTACACCAGTTGCCGGCAATCCACCGAGCACTCCTGCGGCGCTGTTACCAGGATCTGCCAGCGCTGCTCGTCGGCCTGCACGCCGATGTCCGCGCGGGACTGGCCGTTGCCGATCAACTCGCCGTGATAGCTGCGACTGTCCGGGACCCAGAACTGGAACTTGTACATGCCGGTGGCGAGGATCATCGGGCCGACCACGCCCAGCACAATCAACAGCAATTGCACGCGCCCCTTGCGCCGGCGGCGTGCGTCGGGCGCGTCAGACATGTTGGTTGGATTCATGGTGCTTCCCATGGTGTCTCCCTGCGTTGTGCCATCCGAGATAAAGGAAAAGGCCGAACAGCGCCGCCGCCATGGCGAACCACTGCACGGCATAACCAAGGTGTTTTTCCGGGCCCATGGCAACCACCGGCCAATCGGTCCGGTAGGCGCCAGGGCCGCTTTGTTGCCTCAATTCGTAGGCGAAGCCGCCGCGGCCCAGTTCGGCCCAGAGCTTCTGCGGTTCGATAGCGGTGACCAGCCGCGGCCACGGGGCGCTGGCCGGGTCGGCGTGCAGTTGGAACGTGGCGCCGGGCGCGACGTAGACCCAGGCTTGCAGGTCGATGGGTTGCTCCGGCGTGCTGAAGACTGGCGGCGTACGGCGATCAGGCCAGGGCAGCCAGCCGCGATTGACCAGCAACCACAGCCCGCTGGCGTGGTCGAGGAACGGTTGCAGCAGTTCGACGCCGACCTTGCCGTCGTGCTGGCGGTTATCCAGCAGCAGGCTGTGTTCGGCGTCGAACTGGCCGTGCAGGCTGACGAGACGAAAGGCCGGATCCGTTGTTTGAGAAAGCTCCACGCTGTCCATCGGCTTGGCCACGCGCCGCTCGGCGTAGGTGTCCATGAGCAGGCGTTTCTGCTCGCCCCGGCTCAATTGCCAGAACCCCAGGCACACCATCACCGGCACCAGCACGGCCACCACCAGCGACGGCACGAGGCCCGGCCGGAAGCCTTTCATGGCGCCGGCCGAAAGCTGTAGAACGGGATAGCTATACTCACGTGCATCGCGTTCCCCCGGAGTGTTCCTGATGCTAAAAGCAGCCATCGTCCTGATGCTGATCGCCACGATTGCCAGCCTGTTCAGCGGCTTGTTTTTTCTGGTCAAGGACGAGAGCAATTCCAATCGTCTGGTCATCGCCCTGGCGATTCGTGTCAGCCTGGCCGTCGTCACCGTCGGCTTGATCGCCTGGGGCTTTTTCAGCGGCCAGTTGGTGTCCCATGCTCCTTGGTAAAGAGCCGCCCTGGTAACGGTTGCCTCAGAGGATGTAGACGAAGAAGAACAAGCCGATCCACACCACATCGACGAAGTGCCAATACCAGCTCGCGGCCTCGAAGCCGAACTGATGCTCGTTGTCGAAATGCCCGCGCATGATGCGCATCAGCATCACGAACAGGATGATCGTGCCGATGGTGACGTGGGCGCCGTGGAAGCCGGTGAGCATGAAGAACGTCGCGCCGTAGATCCCCGAACCCAGGGTCAGGCCCAGTTCCTTGTAGGCGTGGATGTATTCCTCGGCCTGGAAACCCAGGAAGGCGCAACCCAGCAGCACGGTGATCGCCAGCCAGATTTTCAGCGCGCCGCGATGACCTTTCTTCAGGGCATGGTGGGCGATGGTGACGGTGACGCTGGAGCTGACCAGCAGGATGGTATTGAGCAGCGGCAAGCCCCACGGGCTGATGACGTCCTTGGGCGCCGGAAAGAGTTTCGGATCGGGGTTGTTCAGCAACGGCCAGACGTATTCGAAATTCGGCCAGAGCATTTCCGACAGGCCCTTGCTGCCTTCGCCGGCCAGGCCGGGCGCCGACACCACGCGCACGTAGAACAACGCGCCGAAGAAGGCGACGAAGAACATCACTTCGGAAAAAATGAACCAGCTCATGCCCCAGCGGAATGAGCGATCAAGCTGTGCGCTGTACAGCCCGGCGCGGCTTTCCTTGATGACCGCGCCAAACCAGCCGAACAGCATGTAGGCCACCAACAGGCCGCCGACGAAAAAGATCAGCGGGCCGTGGGAGTCCGGACGCGCCGCTTTCAGGTCGTTGAACCAGGTCGCCAGGCCATACACCGTGACAAACATCCCGACCGTGGCGATGATCGGCCATTTGCTCTGGGCCGGAACGTAATAGTGCTCATGAGTTGCCATTTATTGTTCTCCTTATCGGGCACGCTATCGGTCAGTGTTTACAGCCACCGGTGGATGACGAGCGGTGATATCGAACAGCGTGTAGGACAGCGTCAGGTGCTTCACTTCCTTGGGCATGTCCCGGTCGACGATGAAGCGCATGGGCATTTCGATGCGTTCGCCGGGTTGCAGCACTTGCTGGGTAAAACAGAAACATTCGGTCTTGTGGAAATATGCAGCGGCGTTGCTCGGCGAAATGCTCGGCACCGCTTGGGCGCTCATCGGCCGATCGGTGGGGTTATGGGCGATGAATACCATCTCGTTGACCGCGCCCGGCTTGACCACCAACTGGTCGCCCCTTGGGTAGAAGTCCCAGACCATGTCCACCGAATTCGTGGACAAGAACTGCACCCGGACCTGCCGCGATTCATCAACGGTTTGCTCGCCCGTGTACTGCCCGCCGGTTTTGCCGTTGATGCCGAACGCCTTGCACATCACGTCGTAGATCGGCACCAGGGCAAACCCGAAGGCAAACATGGCCACCACCACCAGCAACAGGCGGGTGACCAGTTTTTTCAGCGAGATCGAGTCAGCCATGGTCTGCGCTCCTCACCGAGAACCCTGTGGGAGCGAGCCTGCTCGCGAAAGACGCGACGCGGTGTGCCAGGCATACCGCTTTCGCGAGCAGGCTCGCTCCCACCGAAGCTGGCGTGTTCATTTCACTTCCGGCGGCGTGGTGAAGGTGTGATATGGCGCTGGCGACGGCACGCTCCATTCCAGCCCTTCGGCGCCATCCCACGGCTTGGCCGGCGCCGGTTCACCGCCACGGATGGTCTTGATCACGATGAACAGGAAGAAGATCTGCGTGGTGCCGAACATGAACGCGCCGATGGACGAGACCATGTTGAAATCGGCGAACTGCAGGTTGTAGTCGGGAATTCGCCGGGGCATGCCCGCCAGGCCAACGAAGTGCATCGGGAAGAACGCCATGTTCATGCCGATGAACGAGAGCCAGAAGTGCAGCTTGCCGAGGGTTTCGTCGTACATGTGGCCGGTCCATTTCGGCAGCCAGTAGTAGGCCGAGGCGAAAATCCCGAAGATCGCACCAGGCACCAGCACGTAGTGGAAATGCGCGACCACGAAGTAGGTGTCCTGATACTGGAAGTCCGCCGGCGCGATGGCCAGCATCAGCCCGGAGAAACCGCCGATGGAAAACAGGATCACGAACGCCACGGCAAACAGCATCGGTGTCTCGAAGGTCAGCGAGCCTTGCCACATGGTGCTCGCCCAGTTGAACACCTTCACCCCGGTGGGCACGGCGATCAGCAGGGTGGCGTACATGAAGAACAGTTCGCCCACCAGCGGGATGCCGACCACGAACATGTGGTGCGCCCAGACGATGAACGAGAGGAAGGCAATGGCCGCCGTGGCGTAGACCATCGAGGTGTAGCCGAACAGCGGCTTGCGCGAGAATGCCGGGATGATCGAGCTGACGGCACCGAAGGCCGGCAGGATCATGATGTACACCTCGGGGTGGCCGAAGAACCAGAACACATGCTGGAACAGCACCGGGTCACCGCCACCGGCGGCGTTGAAGAAGCTGGTGCCGAAGTGGATGTCCATCAGCATCATCGTCACGCAGCCGGCCAGCACCGGCATCACCGCAATCAGCAGGAAAGCGGTGATCAGCCAGGTCCAGACGAACAGCGGCATCTTCATCAGCGTCATGCCGGGGGCGCGCAGGTTGAGGATGGTGGCGACCACGTTGATCGCGCCCATGATCGAGCTGATGCCCATCAGGTGGATGGCAAAGATGAAGAACGTCACGCTTTCCGGCGCATAGGTGGTGGACAGCGGCGCGTAGAAGGTCCAGCCGAAGTTCGGCCCGCCGCCCGGTGTGAACAGGGTGGAGACCAGCATCAGGAACGCCGCCGGCAACAGCCAGAAACTGAAGTTGTTCATCCGCGGCAGGGCCATGTCCGGCGCGCCGATCATCAGCGGGACCATCCAGTTGGCGAGGCCGACGAAGGCCGGCATCACCGCGCCGAAGACCATCACCAGGCCATGCATGGTGGTCATCTGGTTGAAGAATTCCGGCTGCACGATCTGCAGGCCGGGCTGGAACAGCTCGGCGCGGATCACCATGGCGAACGAGCCGCCCAGCAGGAACATGGAGAACGCGAACCACAGGTACAGCGTGCCGATGTCCTTGTGGTTGGTGGTCAGTACCCAGCGCATCAGCCCCTTGGCGGGGCCGTGGGCGTGGTCGGCGCCGGCATGACCGTGGTCATCGATCACAGCACTCATGTCCTGTCTCCTTCGAACGAATGGGCTGGTCGGCGCGGGGCAACGAGCCCCGACCGGTTGCGGGAACAGACGTCAGGGCGGCTCATTGGCTTTCTGCCTGTTTGAGTTCCAGCACTTCTTTAGGGGTGACCATGTCGCCCTTGTTGTTGCCCCAGGCGTTACGCTCATAAGTCACGACCGCGGCGATATCCACTTCCGACAGCTGTTTGCCGAACGCGGCCATGGAGGTGCCGGACTTGCCGTGGAAGACGATGTTCAAGTGATCCTTGATCGGCCCGGTGGCGATTTTCGAACCCTTGAGCGCCGGGAACATCGGCGGCAGGCCCTGGCCTTCGGCCTGGTGACAGGCCACGCAAGTGGTGTGGTAGACCTTGTCGCCGCGTTCCTTGAGTTCTTCCAGGGTCCATTCCTTGCTGGTCAGCTCTTTGAGCTGCGCGGCTTCGGCCTTGCGTTCGCCCAGCCATTTTTCGTAGTCGGGCTTGCTCTTGACCTCGACCACGATCGGCATGAAACCATGGTCCTTGCCGCACAGCTCGGCGCACTGGCCGCGATAAATGCCGGGCTTGTCGACGCGGGTCCAGGCTTCGTTGACGAACCCCGGAATGGCGTCGCGTTTGACGGCGAAGGCCGGCACCCACCACGAGTGGATCACGTCGGCGGAGGTCACCAGGAAGCGCACCTTGGCGTCGACCGGCAGCACCAGCGGCTTGTCGACTTCAAGCAGGTAGTGCTCGCCCTTGGTGCTCTGGTTGTGGATCTGTTCGGCAGGCGTGGCCAGGTTGCTGAAGAACTCGACGTCCTGGCCCAGGTATTTGTAGTGCCACTTCCATTGGTAGCCGGTGACCTGGACGTCGATCTCCGACTCGCTGGAATCGTACATCTTGATCAGCGTGGCGGTGGCGGGAACCGCCATGGCCACCAGGATCAGGAAGGGCACGATGGTCCAGAGGATTTCCACGCGGGTGTTTTCGTGGAAGTGGGCGGCGTTCTGCCCGGTTGAGCGGCGGTGCATCATCATCGACCAGAACATGGCGCCGAAGACGATGATGCCAATGACCACACAGATCCAGAAGATGGTCATGTGCAGGTCGAACACTGCGTTGCTGATCTGTGTCGCTCCAGGCGCCATATTCACAGTCCAGGCCGCTTGCGCCTGGCTGAAAATCGACCACAACAGGAGGCCCATCCATACGTGTGGATGTCGCGTCATTGCGGGTTCCCCTTATCGTTCTTGTTATCCCGTAGGCGTAACGCCTGCGGCAAGGGATCGGCATTCCAGACTGCTTACTTGACTCGCCGCGCCTTGCTGCACATGCAATCGGGTGTCATCGGCTAACTCCATTCCAAACCGAGTATAGACAGCACCCGCAACCTCGCAACGCGACGGCGTAAATCGTTTGAAACAGCTGGGACTTGCGCCAGAGCCCACGAATGGAGAAGGATGCGCAGCAGAGTGATGGCAAACCGATATAACGGCGACGTATCAAGGATGAGGCAGTTATGAAAAATAGGTCTTAGGAGTTTTTATGCGCCAGCTAAGTTATGTCATTCCTATTTCATTGCCTGTTGTTTCCTGGAGTTGTCATGAACACCGCCGCATTGCGCGAGCAGATCCAAAAAGCCCAACAGCACGAGGCCGAGACCGGTCTGCTGAGTCGTCAGCTGACGGCCCAGTTACCGACGCTGCACCCCGCCATTCAGCTCCCGGACGCGAACGCCAACGACGTTCTGGCGCGGTTTGTCGCAGCCTATATCAACGAAGTGCCTGACCTGCTGGATGCAGCCAATGACGTCGCCAGGGAGGCGGGTATCGAGTCGCAGATCAAGCCCGTACTGAAAATTGCCGAGCAGTATTTTCTCCAGCCGCCGACGATCATGGCCGGGCATGTCGGGCTCAACAGCCTGCTCGACGAAGCCTATCTGGCGCACCGGTTTGTCGAGGAGGTCAACGACCTGTACATCAAGCATTTCGGCCAGCCGCTGATCCCCCTGGACATGACGGTTGCCAATCTGATTGCCCATCAGTTGATCGGTGAGGAATTTGCCAACCAGCTCGATGAGGTGGTGCACCACGCGTTCGACGAGATGCTCAACGACGAGACGTTTGCACTGGAGTCGGTGGAAACCTACCGCGAGAAGCTCAGCAGCCCGGAAACCGGCGCGGCCTGGAAGCGCTGGCCCTGCATGTCCCGCCGCTTGGGCGTGGGCCTGGAGCTGGATCAGCCGGCTGCTTGATCCTTCAGGAAAAACCCAAAACCCTTGTGGGAGCGAGCCTGCTCGCGAAGCGGTTGATCATTCAACATCATGTCGACTGAAACACCGCTTTCGCGAGCAGGCTCGCTCCCACATGGGGTCTGTGTTGCTCATCATGAGCGCTGGCGAAGCGGGGTCAGCCAGCTGTTGCGCCAACCCCCACGGTCGTGCGCAAGCGTCCTTCCAACCGGCGCTTGAGCCCGCGCGATTCGATCAACAACTTCGAACCCTTGCTGGCATTCGCCCGGCTCCATTCTTCGAGCAATTCCAGGCAGGAATGGTCGATATAGCTCAGGTTGTTGAGCGGCACATGCACCGTTGCGCCTTCGGGAATGGTGTTCAGCACCTGGGTCAGGGCTGGAACCTTGAGGAAGGTCGCCGCACCCACCAAGCGCAGTTCCATCTCGCCGTCCTGGGGCAGGTCGATCAGGCTGATCTTCAGGCGCGAGGCTTTCCACGCCAGCTTGACCAAGGTCAGGCCAAAACCGATCAGCACGCCGGTTAGCAGGTCGGTGAAGATGATCGCCAGCGCCGTCGCGGCGTAGGTGAACATCGGCATCCGGCCATAACGGCCCAGGCCACGGAACGCCTTGATATCCACCAGTTTGAAACCGGTGTAGACCAGCACACCCGCCAGGCTCGCCACCGGGATGCTTTGCAGCACGCTGGACAGCAGCAGCACGAAGAGCAACAACCACAGGCCGTGGAAGATCGTTGACATTCGTGTGGTCGCCCCGGCCTGGACGTTGGCCGAACTGCGTACGATCACGCCGGTCATTGGCAAGGCGCCGAGCAGGCCACAAAGCATGTTACCGACACCTTGGGCGGACAGTTCCCGATCGAAATCCGCCCGCTCGCCGCTGTGCATGCGATCGACGGCAGCCGCCGAGAGCAAGGTTTCCGCACTGGCGATGAAAGCGACCGCGAACGCGGCGATCAACACGGAGGGGTCGGCCAGGTTCAGCAAATCCGCCGGGCGCAGCCAGTCGATGGCTTCGGCCATGTTTTCCGGAACCTCCACGCGCTTGACCTGCAACGCCAGCAGCAGGCTGGCAACCGTTGCCAGGCCCACGCCGAGCAGGGCGCCAGGAACGAAGCGCAGGCTATGGGGGCGAAACTTTTCCCACAGCCACATCACTGCGATCGTCGACAGGCCGAGCAAACCGGCCTGCCAGCCGAACGAAGGTAAAGCCTGGGCCACTGCCGCCGGGAACGCCGCCAGGTTATCCAGCCCGGAAGGCTTGGGCGCCGCGTCAAGCATCACATGGACCTGGGACAAGATGATCAGCACACCGATACCGGCCAGCATGCCGTACACCACGGCAGGCGCGGTGACCCTGAACCAGCAACCGAGGCGAAAACGCCCGGCCAGCAGTTGCAGCAGCCCGGCCAGCAAAAGGATCGGCCCGAGCATTGCCACGCCATGCTGGCGCACCAGTTCGAAGACCAGCACCGCCAAACCGGCCGCCGGGCCGCTGACTTGCAGCTGGGAGCCAGCCAGGAAGCCCACGATCAGACCACCGACGATACCAGTGATCAGCCCCTTCGCCGGTGGCAGGCCCGATGCAATGGCAATGCCCATGCACAAGGGCAGCGCCACCAGGAATACAACCACCGAAGCCAGGAGCTCCCGTGGCAGAACAGCTTTTAATTGAGCAGCACGCATGGCGACTCTCCCGAAATTTTCTTCAGGCATGGCGAGGCCCGCCCGCGCAAATGGCGGGAGGCTCGACCACACAAGGATGTTTAGGAGCGGTTAGAAGCGCGCTTTGGGCGTCGCCACCGGTATCGGATGGCTGCCATCGAGCGGCAGGAAACAACCCTGGTCCGCATCAAAGGCTTTGATCTCGCTGGTCTCGATGTTGTACACCCAGCCATGGATGAACAACTGGCCGCTGGCCATGCGAGAGGCCACCGAAGGGTGCGTTCGCAAATGCTGCAACTGGGCGATCACGTTCTCTTCGGTGAGGATGGGCATGGTCTGCTTTTCGTCACCGCACGGGCAGTTGTCGTGGACCATGGTCTTGGCGACTTCGGCGTGGCGCAGCCAGGCCTTGACTGTCGGCATTTTTTCCAGGGTGTCGGGGTTGAGCACCGCACGCATGGCGCCGCAATCGGAATGGCCGCAAACGATAATGTGTTGCACACCCAGGGCCAGCACGGCGTATTCAATGGCGGTGGAAACGCCGCCGTTCATTTGTCCGTAAGGTGGAACGACGTTGCCGACGTTACGGGTCACGAACAGGTCGCCTGGGGAGCTATGGGTGATCAGCTCGGGCACGATGCGCGAATCGGCGCAGGTGATGAACATCGCCCGGGGTTTCTGGGCGGTGGCGAGTTTCTTGAAGAGTTCTTCCTGTTGGGGAAAGATCTCGTGATGGAAATGCAAAAAGCCGTCAACAATGTGCTGCAGCGCTGCATCGGCGGTTTCCGCCTCGGGTTGGGCTGAAGCCGACGCAGCCAACGGCTGTTTATCCTTGTCACTCATGATTCATCCTCTTGACGGTTACGACGTCAGTGGCTGGTTAAAAAACATCCGGATCGAAGCTCGACCCGTCAGTCACTCGCTGAACAAGGTAGCGGCCGAAACTTAACTCAAACTGAATCGAAGGCTCTAGGACAACGATTCCAGGGGTGGCGAAACACTGGCGCAGTTCATGTCCAGTGCCCGTTCCAAGGTCAACTTTAATCAAATCAACGACATCTGTCGGCCGGGCGGACAGAAGGCATCGCAGTCAAGATTGTAACCATCTCGTCGGTTCAGGCCCAAACGCTTGAGCGTCTTGGCGAAGCGCTGGGCCAGCAGGTCGGCGAACGGGCCTTCGCCGCGCATCCGCACGCCAAACCGGCTGTCATACAGTTCGCCGCCGCGACTCTGGCGCACCAGGCTCAGCACATGGGCGGCGCGCTGCGGGTAGTGCGCCTGCAACCACTCCTCGAACAGCGGCGCCACTTCCAGCGGCAGGCGCAACATGACGTAGGCGGCATTCTGCGCACCGGCAGCGTGGGCTTCGGTCAGCAGGCTTTCAATCTCGCTGTCGTTGATCATCGGGATCATCGGCGCGCACAGCACGCCGACGTTGATGCCCGCCTCGCGCATGACCTTTATCGCCCGCAACCGGGCCTTCGGCGCCGCCGCGCGGGGTTCGAGGATGCGCTTGAGTTCGTCGTCCAGCGTGGTGAGGCTGATCATCACATGTACCAGGCGTTGCTCTGCCAGTTCGGTCAGCAGGTCGAGGTCGCGCAGGATCAATGAACCCTTGGTGACGATTGTCACCGGGTGCCGATAGCGCAGCAGCACTTCGAGAATCCGCCGGGTGATGCGCTGTTCGCGTTCGATCGGCTGGTAGGGATCGGTATTGGAACCCAGGGCAATCGGCGCGCATTGATAGCCGCGCCGCGACAGTTGCTCTTCCAGCACATCGGCGGCGTTGGTCTTGGCGATCAGCCTGGTTTCGAAATCCAGCCCGGGCGACATGTCCCAGTAGGCATGGCTGGGGCGCGCATAGCAGTAGATGCAGCCGTGTTCGCAGCCTCGATAAGGATTGATCGAACGATCGAAAGGGATATCCGTGGAGGTGTTTCGAGTGATGATGGTCTTGGCCGTTTCGATGCGCACCTCGGTGCCCTGGGTCGGCGGCACTTCCTGATACCAGCCATCGTCCTCGGCCACCGAACGGCTCGGCGCGAAGCGGTTGTGCGGGTTGGTGGCGGTGCCGCGGCCACGGGGCGGAAGTGAGACGGACATGGGAATACTCCGAAAGCTGTATGCGCATACAGTATTCGCTGCCGTCGATTCAAGCCAGTGCCGTTTGGCGGTTGAGGAAAAGCAGGCCCTGGTTCACGGCGCTTTGACGTCTTGCTCACAGGCTTTTAACCGAGGCGAACCGAAACTGACGACTTCCAAATCCTTGGTCGGCGGTTGCTCCTCATGCTCAAGCTCTGTTTGCGTTCCCTGCTTTGCCTGGCGTTGCTCGTCGCGCTGGTCGACTCCGCCGCCCAGGCCGCGACCAGCGCCGAGGCCAGGCCCGGCGAATGGGCCCAGCCCGTAGAAAAACGCTACGACCTCTACCAGATGTCGCCTACGCTCTATCGCAGTTCCTTGCCGGACGGCGGTGCCTTGCCCCTGCTGGCGAAACTCGATATCGGCACAGTCATCAATTTTCTGCCTGATTCGGACGCGAACTGGTTGTCCGCGCCTGACATCAAGCAAGTGCAGTTGCCCTATCGCACCAATCACGTCGACGACAGCGACGTTCTCAAGGCCCTGCGCGCCATCCAGGACGGGCAAGCCAAGGGGCCGGTGCTCATGCATTGCAAGCACGGCTCGGACCGTACCGGCTTGATGGCCGCCATGTACCGGGTGGTTGTGCAGGGCTGGAGCAAGGAAGACGCCCTGGAGGAAATGACCGAAGGCGGTTTCGGCGACAGCCATCACTTCAAGGACGGGGTGCGCTACATGATGCAAGCCGATGTCGAGAAGCTCCGTGTTGCCTTGAGAGACGGCGATTGCAGTACCAGCGTGTTTGCGCTGTGCTCGTTGAAAGGTTGGGTCAATTCAACGACCACGGCGCGTCACCTCGATCCTCAGTCATTGGCTCCTTCACGCTGATTGGTCGCGCTGAGGAAGGCGCTTATGGATTCGGACAACGGCCGCGAGTTGCCCGGCCCGAATATATGTTCGCGAAGCGCCCTGCCGGTCGTCGCTTTAAAGATTCCGTCGCGCTGGAACCTCTGGAAAACCGACTCGGCCAGGACCTTGGACCACGAGTAGGCGTACACTCTTGCGCCGTAGCCCGTCACCATATGGTCCAGCCCGTTGGCCAGGCGTGCGTTTGCAATTACCGGCAAGTGGCGGGTCTTTTCGCTGACCTGCTGGAAGACTTGCTGGACGCTGCGTCCATCGGCGTGGGTGCGATGCAACTCGAAATCCAGCAGCGCCTTGCGCAACCCGTCGGCAGTTTCCCAACTGGCCTGAGTGCTGATGAGCCTCATGAGCTGATCGGCCCTCTCGACAGGCAGTGTTGCTCCGGTTTGATGATGCGCCGATACGCGGATCAGAAAGTCCTTGGCGAAGCACCATTTTTCCAGCAGACATCCGGCGAATTCGACCGTATCGCGGGATGACTTATTGATCGCCGATAGGTCGCGATAGGCTGCCTGGCTCAGGACCTGATGCAGGCAATGGCCGAATTCATGGACAAGGACGCGTAGCTGCAGATGGTCGAGCAAGGTCGGGTTCGCCGCTGTGCCCCGTGGCAGCCAGCCATGCAGTGCGGCGATCGGGCGTCGGAGCACGCCTTCGGCGGTAATCTGACGGTCGCGAATGGTCGTGGTGTAGGAGAAACCTTCTCGATCATCAGATTTAAACGGATCGAAATAGATATAACCAATGCTCGCTCCGCTCTCCGTGACCTCAAAAAGACGTACGTCAGGATCCCAGCTAGCCACATCCTTGCGTTCGATGAAGTTCACGGCGAATAGATTCGACGCGAACACCAGCAGCTTGGAAAAAACCGCTTCCAATGGAAACCAGGCACTCAATGCCTGCTGTGAGATGCACGCCTCTCGCTGGCGAATATTTTTCCGCCAGGTACCAGTAATCCCAAGGTTCGGGCTCGCTGAGGCCTCGTTCACTGGCGAAGGCCTTGAGCTCATCGGTCTCCAGGCGGAAGGTGCTTTGCTGCGACTGGAGTTGATTATCCAGAAAAGCCAGGACCTCTGCGGTGGACTCGGCCTGCTCCGACGCGATCGCGTATTGAGCGTAATCCGTGTAGCCCAGTAACTTGGCATACTCGTGCCGGTCGTCCAGCAGTTGCTTGAGGACGTTGCCATTGTCGAATTGCCCGGCTTGCGGGCCTTGATCGGACGCACGGGTGTTATACGCAACGTGGATCTGCTGGCGTAACGAGCGATTGTCGGCATAGTGGGTGACGATGCGATGCGACTCTTCATTAAGGGTCAGCAGCCATCCCGTGCGGTCGACCTTGCGGGCCAAGTGGGCCATGTGCTGTTTGAACGCCACCGGCAAGCCGCTGAGCAGGGCCTCATCGTCAATGAGGATGTCCCAGGCTTTGTTGGCCGACTCCAGCTGGTCCAGAAACAGACCTTCGGCGTTTCGAATACGGAATTGCACCAGGCTCAGGTCGCTCGCCGTGGTCATCGGCATGTTTTCACGAAACTGTCGCAGGTTTTTTTCCAGGACCCTCTTGCGTGCCGGTTCGAAATTCGCGGCTATTTCGCTGTTCGCCAGGCGCTCGTAGAGCTGGAACAGTTCGGTGTTTTGTTCCAGTCCGACCTTAAATTCGTGCAGCCGTGCATCGCAATCGAGCGAGGCCTGCTTCCAGGCGTCACCTGTCCGGGTCGAGGTCAGGCGGTTTAGCAAGTAGCCGAAACCCTCAAGCCGCGTGTGAATTTCATCCATTGCCAAGACGAGGTCGTCCCAGGTTGGGAAGGGTGTCTGGCTGGCAATGATCGCGGCAACTTTGATGCGGCTTTCGGCGATTATCTGGTCGAGGGCCGGGGAAAAGTGTTCGGCCTGGACGCGCGAAAAGGGCGGCAGGTCGTAGTCCTGCAGTAGCGGGTTATCAGCGTTTGGCATGGAAGCTTCCTTTCAGTCTGGACGTGTCGGACCAGTCTGAAGAGGAAGGCAGGGCGACTTGCGGTATATATATATCGCTTCCGGGCCGGGCGGCCCGGAAGGTGATGCCGGAGATTTCAGTCGGTTTTTTTCTTCAACTTGGGGTTGGGGAAAAACTGCACTGCCTGGACCTTGGCGTCCGGTGCTTTCAAGGCGGACGTATTGACCCGGGTGCCCAATTCCTTGGGCACCGACAGGCCTTGTTCGTTGAGCGTGTCGGAATAACCACAAGCCACGCACTCGCGATGGGGCACGCCGTCTTCGTTCCACATCATCAACTTGTCCGGTTCACTGCACGCCGGGCAGACTGCCCCGGCGATGAAGCGTCGTTTGGTAATCACAGGCCCCTCACTCATGCTGCCGCGTCCTCGCTCAGGCCGCTATGGCGCAAGAGTGCGTCAATCGAAGGCTCGCGGCCACGGAAGTCGACGAACAGCACCATCGGCTCCTGGGAGCCGCCACGCGCCAGGATCGCCTCGCGGAAGGCGCGACCGGTGTCGGCGTTGAGCACGCCGTCTTCTTCGAATCTGGAGAACGCATCGGCCGACAGCACTTCCGCCCATTTGTAGCTGTAGTAACCCGCCGCGTAACCGCCGGCGAAGATATGCGCAAAGCTGTTGGGGAAGCGGTTGTAGGCAGGCGGACGCATCACCGACACCTCGTCGCGTACGCCTTCGAGCACTTGCAGCACGCTGCGGCCATCGCCGTGGGTGGCGTGCAGTTCGAAATCGAACAGCGAGAACTCCAACTGGCGGACCATCATCAGGCCGGACTGGAAGTTCTTTGCCGCGAGCATTTTTTCCAGCAGGTCCTGGGGCAATGGCTCACCGGTTTCGTAGTGACCGGAAATCAGCGCCAGGCCTTCAGGCTCCCAGCACCAGTTCTCCATGAACTGGCTCGGCAGCTCCACGGCGTCCCAGGCCACGCCGTTGATGCCCGACACGCCGGCATGGTCGACGCGGGTCAGCAGGTGATGCAGGCCGTGGCCGAACTCGTGGAACAGCGTGGTCACTTCATCATGGGTCAGCAACGCCGGCTTGCCACTGTCGGCCGGGGTGAAGTTGCACACCAGGTTGGCGACCGGGCTTTGCAGCGCGCCATCAAGGGTGCGGCGACGATCGCGGGCGCCATCCATCCAGGCGCCGCCACGCTTGTTGGGGCGGGCGTACAGATCGAAGAAGAAGCGCCCGACGTGCTGGCCGTGTTCCTTGATCTCGAACAGGCGCACGTCCGGATGCCAGGCGTCGAAACCCTTCAGTTCAGCGATCTCGATGCCATAGAGGCGTTGCACGATGGCGAACAGGCCGCTCAGTACCTTGTCGATCGGGAAGTAGGCGCGCAGGGCTTCCTGGGCGACGCTGTAACGTTGCTGGCGGAGTTTTTCGCCATAAAAGCCGCTGTCCCAGCTTTGCAGGTCGGGGCAGCCCTGTTCGGCGGCGAAGGCTTTCAATTGTTCCAGGTCCTGGGCGGCGAACGGTTTGCTGCGCTTGGCCAGGTCGCGCAGGAAGCTGAGCACCTGATCGCTGGATTCAGCCATCTTGGTTGCCAGGCTCAATTCGGCGAAGTTGGCGAAACCCAGCAACTGGGCCAGTTCCTGGCGCAGGTCGAGGATCTGCTCCATCACCGGGCCGTTATCGTTCTGACCGGCGTTCGGGCCTTGGTCCGAGGCGCGGGTGCAGTAGGCGGCGTAGACTTCTTCGCGCAGGGCGCGGTCTTCGGCGTAGGTCATCACCGCGTAGTAGCTCGGAAACTCCAGGTTGATCAGCCAACCGTCGAGGCCTTTGGCCTGGGCCGCGGCGGCCATCTGCGCCTTGGCCGAGTCGGTCAGGCCGGCGAGGGCGGCCTCAGAGGTGACATGCTTGGTCCAGGCCTGGGTCGCGTCGAGCAACTGGTTGGAAAAGCGGCTACCCAGTTCGGACAGCTTGCTTTGCACTTCGGCGTAGCGCTTTTGCTGCTCGGGCGGCAGATCGATGCCCGACAGGCGGAAGTCGCGCAGCGAATGTTCCAGGATGGTTTTCTGCGCCACGTCGAAACCGGCGGCCTCGGGGCTGTTCGCCAGGGCTTCGAACGCCTGGAACAGTTCGCGGTTCTGGCCCAGCTCGGTGGAATAGGCACTCAGCGCCGGCAGGCAAGCCTCGTAGGCTTCGCGCAGCTCGGGGCTGTTGCGCACCGCGTTCAGATGGCTGACCGGGCTCCAGGCTGCGCCCAGGCGATCATTGAGCTCGTCCATCGCCAATACCAGGCCGGCCCAGGTGGGCTGTTCGACTTGCGTCTTGAGGATCTCGGCGATGGCGGCGCGGTTGTCAGCCAGGATCTGCTCGATGGCCGGTTGCACGTGCTCGGCACGGATCGCCGAGAATGGCGGCAGGTCGTAGGGCTGCAAAAGAGGGTTGTTCACGCTCACGGTTGGCACCTTGGCTGGAAGAAACATGGGCCCATCTTAAT
The DNA here is from genome assembly GCF_054161305.1 of Pseudomonas sp. Z2-11. Taxonomy (NCBI): domain Bacteria; kingdom Pseudomonadati; phylum Pseudomonadota; class Gammaproteobacteria; order Pseudomonadales; family Pseudomonadaceae; genus Pseudomonas; species Pseudomonas sp. Z2-11. The sequence goes on along the minus strand of NZ_CP096395.1, from coordinate 6,088,542 downwards.
TACAATCGACGTTCACCGCAGCTAGCAGCGCCTATCATCGGACAAGAGAGAGCCTATCGTGACCCTTCGAGCGTACCAGAACCACAGCCCGCGGCTTGCCCGGGGGGCTTTTGTCGACAGCACCGCGGTGGTGATCGGCGACGTCGAAATCGGCGAGGACAGCTCCGTCTGGCCGCTGACAGTCATTCGCGGCGACATGCACCGCATCCGCATCGGCGCCCGCACCAGCGTCCAGGACGGCTGCGTGCTGCACATCACCCACGCCGGGCCGTTCAACCCCGATGGTTTCCCGTTGCTGATCGGCGACGACGTGACCATCGCCCATAAAGTCATGCTCCATGGCTGCTCGGTGGGCAGTCGGATCCTGATCGGCATGGGCAGCATTGTAATGGATGGCGCGGTGGTCGAAGACGACGTGATCATCGGCGCCGGGAGCCTCGTACCGCCGGGCAAGCGCCTGGAGAGCGGCTTTTTGTATGTGGGCAGCCCGGTGAAGCAGGTCCGGCCGCTGACCGACAAGGAGCGGGCGTTTTTCACCTACAGCGCGGCGAATTACGTGAAGCTCAAGGATTTGCATCTGGCCGAAGGCTACGACCAGCCTTGAGCGGTTTGCCAGGCCCTTATTCTCGTGGCGAGGGAGCTTGCTCCCGCTGGGCTGCGTAGCAGCCCCACTTACTTCCTCAGGACCAGCCATGCACTACCAGACCATACTCTTTGACCTCGACGGCACGCTTACCGACCCGCGCGAGGGCATCACCCGTTCGATCCAGTTCGCCCTGGGCAAACTGGGCATCGACGAACCCGACCTGACCCGTCTCGAACATTTCATCGGCCCACCGCTATTGCAAGCCTTCATGCAGTTCTATGCCTTCGATGAAGCGAAAGCCTGGGACGCGGTGAATTTCTATCGCGAGCGCTTCAAGGTCACCGGCCTCTACGAAAACCGTGTTTTCGACGGTGTCGTGCCGCTGCTGGAAACGCTCGGTGGCCAAGGCCGACAGCTTTATATCGCCACGTCCAAGCCCTGGCTTTTCGCCCGGGAAATCGCCCGTCATTTCGATTTCGCCCGGCACTTCAAGGTGATCTACGGCAGCGAACTGGACGGTACCCGTACCAACAAGGTCGAGCTCATCGCCCACCTGATGGCCGAAGAAAGCCTCGACCCGGCCAGCACTCTGATGATCGGCGACCGCGAACATGACTTGATCGGCGCGCGCAGCAATGGTCTGGACGCGGCGGCGGTGGGGTACGGATTCGGCAGTTTCGAGGAGTTGAGTGCGCAGAACCCGGTACATCATTTCCAGACGCTGGGGGAGCTGCACCAGGCATTTTTGCGGGGCTGAAGACACAACTATCGGAAACGTCCGACATGCTCTAAAGAATTGTCTGATTTTCAGCACCTGCCACCGGGCATAGGTTCTCTGCAGACAGTTTTATCCATCGAGCAAGGAGAACAGCATGATTCAGCTGTCGCAAACGGAGCAGGTGATTTGGGATATGTATTTTGTCAGCGCCTTGCCGCAGGTGATGCAGCAGTTACCGGGCCGCCGTCCCGAGTTGATTGCGGAGAGCGCGGCCGAAGTCGCCGATGAAATGCTGGTGGAGCGCCGCGAGCGTCGCCCGGTGGCACAAAGGACTCTGCCGGTCAGGGACGCGACGGTGAAATGAAAAAATAAATCCGGGACATGGTGGACCCCTGTGGCGAGGGAGCTTGCTCCCGCTCGGCTGCGAAGCAGTCGTAAAACCAGCGGATAAGGTGTGCCTGACGCCCCACGCCCGGCGGATTTTGGGGCCGCGCCACGCCCCAGCGGGAGCAAGCTCCCTCGCCACGCGAGCCCGGCGTTGATCACGCCGGCGCGTCAAACACCAGCGACCCCTTGATCGTCGCCCAATGCGCCGCTTCGGCGTCGCCCAGCTTCTCGGCCTTGACGTAGCTCAGGGCGAGCATTTTGCGCGTGCCCGGCAGTACCAGGGCGAGCTGATACTGAAAGACCTTTTCGTTGCCCTTGTTGAACTGGCTGCGTAGCTCGATGGCTTCGACTTCCTGCCGAGCCCCCACGCGCAACGTGGCGCCGGGTTGGCAGCGCAGGTCCTGGACCTGCTTTTCCAGGCGCTTGAGCTGGTCGTCGAGGTTGCGTTGCAGGGTTTCTCCTTCGGCGAGCAGGCTGCGGCTGACGATCAGCGAGGTGCCTAGTTCGGGGAACTTGAGGATGTTGATCGAGGCGTCGAGCAACTCGCTGGGCGGCAGCTGGAGCTGAAATTCATTCAAACGGTAAGTCATGGCGCATCAGGTCTCGAAGTTAGCCTTTGGGTTAGCCTTTGGGAAAGGCGGCAGCGACGTTGGCATCGATGCTGGCCTTGACGCCCTGGCCGTCCGGCGTGGCACCGGGGCCGCCGCCGTTGTTCAGGTGCAGCACACCGCCGGTGTTGAACTCGGCATCGCCGCTGGCGTAGAAGCTGATCTGCACGCCGGTCAGGTTGATCTGACCGCTGGCGTTGAGCTCCAGGATGCTCTCGCCGCATACCAGGCGCAGGTTCTCGCCCACTTCAATGACGTAGCTCTGGCTGATGCTGTCGGTCTTGCGCTGGCCCACCGACAGGATGTCTTCCTGCTTGACGATGCGCAGGCGGTTGTTGCCGATGATCACCGTTTCGTCGTGGCCGATGCTCTTGGTGCGGTCGTGGCCGACCGAATGGCTCTCATCCACCTCGACCACGACGTCCTGGTTGCGCTCGGCATGGATGTAAAGCTGCTCGGCGCCTTTCTTGTCTTCCATGCGGATTTCATTGAAATTTGCCGGCGTGCCACCCTTGCTCGAACGGCTTTTCATGCCGCTCTGGGTGGCATTCTCAGGCAGGTCGTAAGGCACGGTCTGCTCGGCGTTGTAGACACGGCCGGTGATGATCGGTCGATCCGGGTCGCCTTCGAGGAAGCTGACGATGACTTCCTGGCCGATACGCGGAATCTGCATCGAGCCCCAGTTTTTCCCGGCCCAGCTTTGCGACACGCGAATCCAGCACGAGCTGTTTTCGTTGGACTGATCGTGGCGATCCCAATAAAAATGCACCTTCACCCGGCCGAACTGGTCGGTCCAGATTTCCTCGCCCTTGGGTCCGACCACCAAAGCTGTCTGCGGCCCCTTGACGATGGGGCGGTGGGTGATTGCCATCGGGCGGAAGCTTTGCTGGGCGTCGATGCAGGTCAGGCTGCTTTCGAACTGTGCCGAGGGCGCGCCGACGCCGCTCTCGCCGCTTTCCTGGGAGAGGTAATAACGCGCGCCGACGATCAGATATTCGCGGTTCTGGTCCTGGCGGCTGAAGCCGGTCAGGCTGAACAAATGCCCCGAGCCCAGGCCTCGGGCGTTGCCCGCCAGCTCGACCTGTTCGTGCAGGGTCTGCAAGGCTTCGATGCGGGTGCGGGCGTAGTGCTCGCCGTCCTCGCTCTGCACGTAGGTACCGGGATAGTCATACAGAGGATAGTCGCCAGCGGTGTGCGGGCGCGGCATGGCCGAACGTACATCGATGCGCGCGCTGGGACGCTGGAAGTCGTAGTCGTTGAGCTCAAGCGACCCCGGTTGGACTTCCTGAGCCAGGTGCCAATCGTGGATATGATCGCGTTCACGCTGCTGCTCGTTCTTCGGGTAATACGGCACCGAGCCGTAGCCGGGCGCTTGAGCATGGGCGCCGTAGGCGTCGGCCAGCACCAGCACATGGCGACCCTGTTCATGGCGGAAGAAGTAGTAGATGCCTTCCTGCTCCATCAGCCGGCTGACGAAATCGAAGCTGGTCTCACGGTACTGGACGCAGTACTCCCACTCGCGGTACGGCCGGCTGAGGGCGTCTTCGAAGTCGGAGAAACCCAGGTCGCGGAACACCTGCTTGATGATCTGCGGAACCGTCAGGTTCTGGAAAATCCGGCAATCGGAGGTGCGGGTCAGCAGCCACAGCCAGGGCCGCAAGGTGGCCTGGTAGCTGGCAAACTGGCCCTGGTCGATGTTCTGGCTGAAGCGCGCGACGATGCCGTGGAAGTGCCGCTCGCCACCGCCATCCAGCTGAACGCTCACGCACATGGGTTTGCCCAGCACCTGGTTGAGGTCGATGGCGTTGTCCAGCGAGTGCAGCTGCAACTCATAGTTGAACAGCCGCCCCAACTCTTCGCCGCCGCCCATGTCCTTGAGCAGCAGCACCTCGGGTCCCAAGGGGCTGGTGATTTTCGCCAGGCGGGAGGCTTGGTTGAATAGCATCGGTTGTCCTTATCGCTGCCGCAGTCCCTTATGCTGGCGAAGACTGCAATCGTCTGATTCAAAAAATCAACAGAATATGCCCTTCGACGGCTTCTGCAGAGGCGTGAATCGCCAGAGTGGTGACGCTGATCGCATAATGTAGAGGGTTACCTGGAGGAGAGGAACCCGGTTCTTGATTGTTGCCAGGCATTACCCGAATATCTGCTCCTCCACGCGTCACCTCATGTCCATGGAAAGCGATTACCGTGACCTCATACCGCATTCAAGAAGCCGATCTCGAAATCCCCGATACCTGGCAGGACCAGAGCATCAACATTTTCAAGCTGCCGGCAGTGGGACCCGCCAAAGAGGCCAGTTTCGTCATCAGCCGCGATGCCACCCAGGGTGACGCTCCCTTTGCCGAGTACGTGGACCGCCAACTCAAAAGCGCGGAGCAGCAATTGCCGGGCTTCAAGCTGGTTCAGCGCTGGGACACGGTGCTGCATGGACACACCACCACCTTGCTGGATTACACCTGGCAGCGCGAAGGACGCGACCTGATGCTGCGCCAGGTGTTCATCGAGCGTAAGCCGTCCGTGCTGATCACCACCTTGACCACCACACCCAACGACTTCGCCTATCACGAGCCGGCCTGGAAGCTGGCGATGCATTCGCTCAAGCCACAGCCTCCGATTGCCTGAGATTAGATACGTGCCATTGCGCAGTCAGACCAAACAGTGAGGTAGATTCCCGCGATGGATGCACAGGCAGCAGCCCGTCTGGGTGACGAAATAGCCCACGGGTTCGGGTTGGCCGCGATGGTCGCCGGAGCCGTGGCCGGCGCCTTGATCGGCGCTGCGGTCGTCGCCGCGACGGTTGCCACGGGCGGTGTGGCGCTGGCGATCATGGCCGGCTCGATCGCGGCTGGCGGCTTGTCGATGTTCCAGATCGTCAAGGGCCTTTCCACCATCTTCAACCTGCCCGAGCCCACGACGGGGGCGTTGATCATGGGCAGCTTCAACGTTTATATCAATGACCGCAATGCCATGCGGGCGGGCGAAGACATCGCCTCTTCCTGCACCGGCCTGCCGATGAATCATCCGATCTGGCCCTTTCCGGTGCTGATCGCCGAAGGCAGCGCCACGGTGTTCATCAACGGCAAACCAGCCGCGCGCCTGCACAGCAAGATGGTCTGCGGCGCTCATATCAAGAGCGGCAGCCCGAATACTTTTATCGGTGGGCCGACGGTGTCGGTGGCGTTTGTGCTGGACCTTGAAGGCTGGATGCATTCCGGGTTGGAAGTGTTGGGGTTGCTGGCGGCGGGCGCCGCATTGGTGATGGCCGCAATGGCGGGTATTGCCGTTCTCGTCGAATTCGTCGTGGTGGGCGGCCTGATCGTGGGAAGCATGGAGCTTCTCGGCGATTTAGGCGACCGTCTGGGGCCAGGCTATCGTGACCTGCTGCAAGGCGTCGCCGGAATGGCGATGCTGGGGCTGAGCCCGAAAATGGCGAAGGCGGCCAAGCCTGCCGAACTGCCGCCGCCCAAGTACAAGCCTGGCGTGACCGAGGCCGATATCCTGGCCATGCCGAAGGGGTCTCGACCCGAAGCCCACAAGTATTTGTCACCGCAGTATGTGAAAGAACATCTGGCCCAGTTCGAGAACGGTGCCTCGCGCTTCACCACGAAGAACAACCTGGACAAGTACGGCATCGCCCAGCGCGACGGCACGACGTTCCTCATGCCCAAAGCTGAAGCCGATCAATTGGTTGCCAATGCCAAGGGCGATAAGAGGGCATTGGAGAAGGCGCTTGGGCTTCCAGAAAATACCTTGGAAAGTAGTACCCTTGTCCGGGTCGATATTCCCGCACCTAAAGACATGAACCTGCGGATTCCGTCGGGCAATGAGGCCGGCGCTAACGAATTCTGGATTCCAGGCGGCAAGCTGCCGACCGGTGCCAGCGAGGCGGTCATCGACGCCGGGGGCATCTCACCCAAAGATTTCAGTTGGACGGCATTATGACCGTAGAGGTAGTCAAACCATGAAGTTTCAAGATGTTCTAGTCAGTCGCGAACATATGTTCTCCGTGGGCATAGAGCAGGATTCGGGTCGATTCTATGTCTCCATACCGGTCAGCAATGGCATGGCTGACTACGAGGAGTACTACGAAATTAATCAGGCGACCTTTGAGCTATTCAAGCGTGACCCGGAAGCTGCGCTTCCTTTTGTGTCGCGTTGCAGAAAACGTGAGTTGGACGAGCTGTTGATCATTCAACCGGGAACGAAGCGCGGCACAGCCATCTGACCGCCGAAAGGGCCGGTGGGTCGCAGTTTTCACTAGGTCCGTAGATACCCCGTGGCGAGGGAGCTTGCTCCCGCTGGGCTGCGTAGCAGCCCCTTTTGTGAGCGCTTCGCACTCAAGCGGGAGCAAGCTCCCTCGCCACGGGATCAGCGTTTTTCTTGAGTGAGTCAGGCTGGGGTTGTTCTGCGGTGAACCTCACTGCTTGGCCTTCGCCGGAAACAAAGCTTTCACCGCCGCCTCGATCACGCCCTTGATGCCCTTGCCCTTGGGGTCCACGGCGCTGGCGCCACCGGAGTTGAGGTCAAGGCGGCCGCCGGTGTCGATGTTGCCGTTGCCACTGGCGTAGAGGTTGAACGCGGTGCCGGAGATATTGATCTCGCCACTGGCGTTGAACTCCAGCACGCTTTTGCCACACACCAGCCGAATCTGCGAACCCGCCTCGATGAGGTATTGGGTCGCGATGCTGTCGCTCTTGGCCCCGCCGACGAGCAACGTGTCGTTGCGCTGTACGGCCCGCAGCCGGTCTTCGCCAATGCGTACGGTTTCGTTGCGGTCGATATTCTTGCGACGATCGCGACCCACCCAGTGGCTTTCATCCACTTCCACGGCGATGTCCTGGTTGCGCTCGGCGTGGATGTAAAGTTGCTCGGCGCCCTTTTTATCTTCCATGCGGATTTCGTTGAAATTCGCCGGCGTGCCGCCCTTGCTCGAACGACTCTTGGTACCGCTCTGGGTGGCATTGGCGGGCAACGCATAGGGGACGGTCTGTTCGGCGTTATACACACGACCGGTGACGATGGGCCTGTCAGGATCCCCTTCAAGGAAACTGACGATGACTTCCTGGCCGATACGCGGGATCTGCACCGATCCCCAATTTTTGCCGGCCCAAGCCTGCGACACGCGAATCCAGCACGAACTGTTTTCGTTGGATTGATCGTGGCGATCCCAATAGAAGTGCACCTTCACCCGGCCGAACTGGTCGGTCCAGATTTCCTCGCCCTTGGGCCCGACCACCAAAGCCGTCTGCGGCCCCTTGACGATGGGGCGGTGGGTGATTGCCATCGGACGGAAGCTTTGCTGGGCGTCGATGCAGGTCAGGCTGCTTTCGAACTGTGCCGAAGGCGCGCCGACGCCGCTCTCGCCGCTTTCCTGAGAAACGTAATAACGCGCGCCAACGATCAGGTATTCGCGGTTCTGGTCCTGGCGGCTGAAGCCGCTCAGGCTGAACAAATGCCCCGAGCCCAAGCCTCGGGCATTGCCGGCCAGCTCGACCTGCTCGTGCAGGGTCTGCAAGGCTTCGATGCGGGTGCGGGCGTAGTGCTCGCCGTCCTCGCTCTGCACGTAGGTGCCGGGATAGTCATACAGAGGATAGTCGCCAGCGGTGTGCGGGCGCGGCATGGCTGCGCGCACGTCAATGTGTGCACTCGGGCGCTGGAAGTCGTAGTCGTTGAGCTCAAGCGACCCCGGCTGGACTTCCTGAGCCAAGTGCCAATCATGAATATGATCGCGTTCACGCTGCTGCTCGTTCTTCGGATAGTACGGCACCGAGGCGTAGCCGGGTGCTTGGGTATGGGCGCCGTAGGCGTCGGCCAGCACCAGCACATGGCGACCCTGTTCATGACGGAAGAAATAGTAGATGCCTTCCTGTTCCATCAGCCGGCTGACGAAATCGAAGCTGGTCTCACGGTACTGGACGCAGTACTCCCACTCGCGATACGGGCGGCTGAGGGCGTCTTCGAAGTCGGAGAAACCCAGGTCGCGAAACACCTGCTTGATGATCTGCGGAACCGTCAGGTTCTGGAAAATCCGGCAGTCGGAGGTGCGCGTCAGCAGCCACAGCCAGGGCCTTAGCGTGGCCTGGTAACTGGCAAACTGGCCCTGGTCGATGTTCTGGCTGAAGCGCGCGACGATGCCGTGGAAATAGCGCTCGCCGCCACCGTCCAACTGCAGGCTGACGCACATGGGTTTACCCAGCACCTGGTTGAGGTCGATGGCATTGTCCAGCGAGTGCAGCTGCAACTCATAGTTGAACAGCCGCCCCAGCTCTTCGCCGCCGCCCATGTCCTTGAGCAGCAGCACCTCGGGTCCCAAGGGGCTGGTGATTTTCGCCAGGCGGGAGGCTTGGTTGAATAGCATTGGGGGTCTCGTGCAGGTTAGTAGCTGAAGGAACACAATCTAATGTGGGAGCGGGCTTGCTCGCGAAGGCGTTGTGTCAGCCAACATCAATGGCACTGACAGATTGCATTCGCGGGCAAGCCCGCTCCCACAGGGGTTATGCGGTGTTTCCTGAGGTCAGCCCGCGTCGCTGAAATCGTACTTCAGTTCGTTATCCACGGCGCTGATCCGCACGCCGGCCATGGCCTTGCCTTCGAGCATGCGAGTCAGGAACTCGCGGCTCATGTCCGGCAGCAGGCTGTTGGTCAGGATGGTGTCGATCATGCGCCCGCCGCTTTCGGTTTCGGTGCAGCGCGAGACGATCAGGTCGATCACCGCGTCGTCGTAATCGAAGGCCACTTTGTGAGTGCTCTCCACGCGCTTCTTGATGCGGTTGAGTTGCAGGCGGGTGATGGCCTTGAGCATCTCGTCGCTGAGCGGATAGTAGGGGATCGTCACCAGGCGGCCGAGCAGCGCCGGCGGGAAGATTTCCAGCAGCGGCTGGCGCAGGGCCTTGGCGATTTCTTCCGGCTCGGGCACGTTCTGCGGGTCCTTGCAGACCTGGGCGATCAGCTCGGTGCCGGCGTTGGTGGTTAGCAGGATCAAGGTGTTCTTGAAATCGATCACCCGGCCTTCACCGTCCTCCATCACGCCTTTGTCGAACACCTGGAAGAAAATCTCGTGCACGTCCGGGTGGGCTTTTTCCACCTCGTCCAGCAACACCACGCTGTACGGTTTGCGCCGCACGGCTTCGGTCAGCACGCCGCCTTCGCCATAACCGATGTAGCCCGGTGGCGCACCCTTGAGGGTGGACACGGTGTGGGCTTCCTGGAACTCGCTCATGTTGATGGTGATGACGTTCTGTTCGCCGCCGTACATGGCTTCGGCCAGGGCCAGGGCGGTTTCGGTCTTGCCCACGCCGGAGGTGCCGGCGAGCATGAACACGCCGATCGGCTTGCTCGGATTGTCGAGGCCGGCGCGCGAGGTCTGGATACGCTTGGCGATCATCTGCAAGGCGTGGTCCTGGCCGATGATGCGTTTTTTCAGGTGCTGGTCGAGGTTGAGCACGGTCTCCAGTTCGTTGCGGGCCATGCGGCCCACCGGGATTCCGGTCCAGTCGGCGACCACCGAGGCCACGGCCTGGTAATCCACGGTAGGCAGGATCAGCGGGGTCTCGCCTTGCAGGGCGGTCAGGCGTTGCTGCAGGTCCACCAGTTTCTCGCGCAGGGCATGGCTGTCGTTGTCGGAAGCTTCGCTGCCGCTCTCGCTGTCCACCACGCCGACGCGCTCGCGCAGGGTAGCGCGAGTTTCCAGCAATTCGTCGACCAGGGTTTTCTCTTCGGCCCAACGGCTTTCCAATTCGGCCAGGCGTTCGCGCTCGGCGGCGAGCAGGCTTTCGGTCTGGGTCTGGCGGGTGCCGATGGCGATGCCGATCGCATGTTCACGGGCGATGATCTGCAGCTCGGTTTCCAGCGCTTCGATGCGCCGGCGGCTGTCGTCCACTTCGGCCGGCACGGCATGCAGGCTGATGGCAACGCGGGCGCAGGCGGTGTCCAGCAGGCTCACGGACTTGTCCGGCAACTGGCGCGCGGGAATGTAGCGGTGAGACAGCTTGACCGAGGCCTCCAGGGCCTCGTCGAGGATTTGCACCTGATGGTGTTTTTCCATGGTCGAGGCCACGCCGCGCATCATCAGCAAAGCCTTGTCTTCCGACGGCTCGGCGACTTGCACCACTTGGAAACGCCGGGTCAGGGCCGGGTCCTTTTCGATGTGCTTCTTGTACTCGGCCCAGGTCGTGGCGGCGACGGTGCGCAAGGTGCCGCGCGCCAGGGCCGGCTTCAGCAGGTTGGCCGCGTCGCCGGTACCGGCGGCGCCACCTGCACCCACCAGGGTGTGGGCTTCGTCGATGAACAGGATGATCGGTTTCGGCGAGGCCTGGACGTCTTCGATGACCTGACGCAGGCGCTGCTCGAATTCACCTTTCATGCTCGCGCCGGCCTGCAACAGGCCAACGTCGAGGCTGCGCAGCTCCACATCCTTGAGCGAAGGCGGCACGTCACCGGCGACGATGCGCAGGGCAAAACCTTCGACCACGGCGGTCTTGCCGACGCCGGCTTCACCGGTGAGGATCGGGTTGTTCTGCCGACGGCGCATGAGAATATCCACCAGTTGGCGGATCTCTTCGTCACGGCCGACGATCGGGTCGAGCTTGCCGCTGCGGGCCTGTTCGGTGAGGTCGACGGTGAAGCGCTTGAGCGCTTCCTGCTTGCCCATGGCGCTGGGGGCCATCGCGCCGCTGGCTTCGCCGGGCACGGCGCCGGCGTTGAAGCCGTCGCTGGCGGTCAGGGCGTTTTCCGGCGAGTCGCCGACGTATTCGTCAAACCGTTCGCTCAGGGCTTCGACCTTGACCTTGTCGAACTCCGACGACAGGCCCAGCAGCGCATGACGCAGGCTCGGCGTCTTGAGGATGCCCAGCACCAGGTAACCGGTGCGCACCTGGCTTTCGCCGAACATCAGGCTGCCGTAGACCCAGCCGCGTTCCACGGCTTCTTCCACGTGGGAAGACAGGTCGGTGATGGAGGTCGATCCCCGTGGCAGGCGATCCAGCGCCTCGGTCAGGTCGCGGGCCAGGCGTGCCGGCTCGATGTTGAACTGGCGGATGATGCGGTGCAGGTCCGAGTCCTGCAGTTGCAGCAATTGATGAAACCAGTGGGCCAGTTCCACATAAGGGTTACCGCGCAACTTGCAGAACACAGTGGCGGCTTCGATGGCTTTGTAGGCCACGCTGTTGAGTTTGCCGAACAACGCGGCGCGACTGATTTCACCCATGCTCATGGCTCCTTGAGGTCTGTGAGGTGTTGGCCTGTTCGGCGTAATGCCGGGCCAGTATTAGATCGTTGGCATCTTTTTCAGGACGTCCCAGCCAGGTGTTGAAACCCAGGCGGAAACGACCATTGAGTTGTAGTGCGGGCACTTCGGGCTGCTCCAGGACCAGGTTCAAGTCCCAGTCCAGTTCGTGCCCCAGGTATTCGGCGACCCAGGCCACCAGCTCATTGAACGGTTGGCTGCCGGGCAGCATGCCCATGTAGTCGACGAGCTTGAGCGGCCCCAGGCGAATGCGGAATTTGTGCTGGCGATCCCAAACGTAGCGGCCCAGGCAGAAGTCCACGCCCAGTTGATGGGCGCTGACACCAACGCGGCTGCGCTCCGGCAGTTCCAGCCATTGGCCGACGTATTCTTCGATTTCCACCGGCAGGCCGAAGTACTCGCTGAGGATCGCTTTCAAACCGTCCGGGTAGCGGGTTTGCGCCGACAGGTGACCGCTGTAGTGCAGCTTCGCCGTATCGGGAATCAGCCCCTGGTTGAGCAGGCTCGGCATGCCCCGGCCGCTGAGTGCCGCCAGGCGCGCCGACCAGTAATCATCGTCCGGGCGATCGTGGCTGACCGTCGGCCGTGCTTCGGCCCAGGCCCGGTAGAACAGGCTGAGCAGGCGATGATGGAAGACGTCGAGAAAGCGTTTGCTGGTGCTGTCGCCATTGTTGCGCTGGCGTTCGCGCACGTATTCGGTGATGTGCAACGGCATCGGGCCGTTGGGGCCGCCGAGGCCGAAGAAGAACTGCTCCAGGCGCGCCGGCGCACCGTCGACGCCCGGTTGCACCGAGGCCAGGGTCGCCGGCGCGAATGTGCACTCGGCCTGTTGCCCGAGGCGCAGCGGATCATCGGCCAGGCGCAGGGAATGGCCCAGGCGCGGCAGTTCGGGGGATTCGCACTCGATGCGCCGCAACGCCTGGAAGAAGTCGTATTCCCAGGGTTCCTGATGCATCGCTTCCAGGGTACTCACAGGGTCGGACGACGTCCGGGCTTGGCTTTCCATCGCATGATCTCGCCGCGTTCGGTGGTACGGATCACCGTCTCGGTAAAACTGTTGATCGACACGTAGCGTGCCAGGAAGCGTTCGAACACCGCGCCGAGCAGGAACACCCCGGTGCCGCGAAACGCGTTTTCATCGAATTCCAGGGTGATCTCCAGGCCGCGACCAAACACGATCGGGCCGGGCATCGGCAGGCGCCGGGTGCAGGCCTTGCTGCTGACTTCGCGCAAGCCTTCGATCTGCAATTGCAGCGCCGCATCGTTGCTGTCGCCATACAGGCGCAGCAGTTCGCGCAGGGCGGCCGCGCCCTGGCCTTGTTCGCTCAAGGACAGGTAGTTCAACGACAGCTGGCTGATCAGCCGCCAGGCCTTGGCATCGTGGGCATGGCTGGCCCTCGGACGACTCGGTCCGGCGACGCAGCGCACCGCGCCAACCGGCGCGCTGTCGGCCAGGGTGAAGTCGGTCTTGCCGTTGCCCACGCTCATGAACAGCGGCAGGTCGCGGTTGGTGCACAGCGCGGTCACGCCCAATTGACGCAGGTCGTGGCGATAAGGCGTTTGCTGGCTGTCCACCAGGCTGACGAAGGTCTCGCTGCCGATATAGGTCGAGCGCGGGCCGTTGCGGCGTTGATCGCTGGACAGCACGCGCGGTTCGCGGCGCACCGTGTAATAGGCCTTGTCGCGGCCATAGCGGGACGGATCACGCACGGCGTAGAAGGGCAGGAACGGCTGCTCCGGGCCGGTGCCGTGGCCGGCCAGCCCGGCCAGCGAATGCACTTCGAAATCCATCGGCCGGGTGCGGTCGGCAATCACATGATGTTCGTTGACCCGGTCCGACAAGTGAATGCGGTCCAGGCGCTTGGGGAACAGATTGATCGCCGGTGTGCAGAACGGCAGGAACTGCGCAGCGCCGACGCTGCCTTCCAGGCTCGGATCGTGGCGGTCGAACAGCACGATCAGCTCAAGCTCCTGGCCGTCGCAACGCTTGACCGCGCGGCCGAGCTGGGTGAAATCGACGAACAGGAAGCGGTGCGGCAGGGCGAAATATTCCTGCAACAGGCGATAACCCTGGAACGCCCGCGACACCACCGGCAGCGCGGCCTCGGCGTCATCGAAGCCTTGCGCGCGCAACGCATCCTGCGGCAACCGTTCGACCCAGTTGCCGCCGGGCTGGCGGGCGAACACCGCGCAGGCATTGCCCAGCAGTTGTTCGTAGAGGCGGAAGGGCTGTTCGTCGGCGCCGCTCAAGTACAGCGGCAGATTGTCCAGGGCCAGGCTGTTGAACGGTAGTTCGGCGCCGGTGCGCAGGGTCAGGCGCAGGCCGGCCTTGGCTTTCGGTTCGCTGGCGGCCAGGCGCCCGAGTACCGCGGACGGGTTGCCGAAGTACTCGGCCTGGCTGACCTGCAACGGCCACAACGTCACCGCGTGGGCGGTACGGTACTCGCAGCAGGTCTGGGATTCACGACCCAGGGCGGCGCGCAGGACGGTGTCACGGGGCAGCGGGAAACCGCTGCTCAATGAACCTTCGTCCGGGTCGGCCTGCATCTGCACCACGGTCATCGACGGCGTCGGTGCCAGGTAATGCGGATAGGCGATTTCCAACAGGTTGTGGGTGAACGTCGGGTATTCGGCGTCGAGCTTGAGCTGCACCCGTGCGGTCAGATAAGCGAAGCCTTCCAGCAGGCGCTCGACGTAAGGGTCGGCGCAGTCCATGCCGGCCAGCGACAACCGGCTGGCAATCTTCGGGTATTCCTGGGCGAACTCCGCCGCGCTTTCGCGCACGTGGTGCAGCTCCTGGTTGTACAGCTCCAGCAGGCGCGGGTTCATGGGCGTCTCCGCTGGTCGGCGTTGACTACGCGCACGTGGCCGGTCTCCAGATCCAGGTCGGTTTGCAGCATCAGGCGCAGCGGCACCGGCTGGGCCCAGAGATCGCCTTCGATCTCGAAGCTCAGGGCGTTATGGTTCATCTCGGCGGTTGCCCGGGCGCGCACACGCAGGGTGTGGCGCAAGATACGCGGCTCGAAGGTGGCGATGGCCTGGTGGATCAAGGTTTCCAGCGCGGGCACATCGATGTTCGAGGCACTGTTGCCGGCCAGCGCCGGCAGCCCGAAATTCACCACCGAGGTGCCCGCCGGGGTGTGCAGCGTGGCATCGGCGTCGAGCAATGACGTGGTGTTGAGCAGCCACGCCAGGTCACGCAGCACCGAGGCTTTTAATTGGGTAAGGGACAGCACGCGCTTGTCGGCGCTTTCCTTCGGGTTGCTCGGATCGTCGTCGGTCAGCCGGTCCAGCAGGGACGGTTGCAGACGATCGCGGGTGGCGATTTCGGTTACCACGTAAAGGGTGCCACATACATTTTTTGGTCTCCGCCGGAGCCGCAAGACGCATAAAGGCTGACCATTCCCGCCTCAAAACCTTTTGCTGTCTGACGAATAGCCTGCATTTTGCTCAGGCAGTCGCGGCTGGGGGCTGGCATGTGTTCGCTGCGCCAAACCGCGAATATAGGGATGTTGTTGAACATTTCCACGCGCAGTTTCTGCTGTTTATCCAGACTAAAGCCGCAAGGCCATTCCATGTCCAGTTTCATGCGACTCTGGTCAGGTTTTACCAGTGTGCACTGGCCTTGCTCGTCGACTAGCTTGAGCTGCTGACCAACGAAATCGGCTTGCGTGGTCAGCGTATCGGCATGCTCGGCGCATGCGCTCAGGCTGATCAGGCTTGTCGCCAGGCATAGGGCGAGCGCGGGCTTCTTCATCAGATGAGCTCCCAGAACCAGACCTTCTTGGAACGGTAGAACAGGTCGCTGGTTTGGGTCAGGCCACGATTCCATAAATCGATATGGTCGCCGCTACGACCTTCCGGGGTCTCTCCTGACTGTTGGAAACAATCCTTGAAGAAAATCAATCCGGTCTTACTCATCAATTTTTGCCGGTCGGCGGCGCTATTGCTGAGGATGGTAGGACGCCCCAGATGGTGCTTCCACAACCAGTTCGCCAGCGATTCTGCGCCCCTGGCGTGTTCATGGGCACACTTGGGTTCGGTGTAGGTGGACTTGTTGACCTTGATGGTCTTCTCCGCATTGAGCGTCAGGCTCATGCGAATCGCGCACTGGTTTGCCCAAGGGCCGTCGCAAGGTTTCGCGTCGGGATGGGTGACCAGCAAATCGGAGTAGGCTTTCCACAAATTGATAAACGCAGGCTTGGCCATGACTCAGACACCGGAAGGGAAAGGATGGGTTGCGAGCAAGCACCAAACACCCCCGGCGCGTGGCGCCGGGGGCGTGTTCGATTACACCTTGACGTTCTGACGGATGTTCCAGCCGAACTTGACCGGACCGCCTTCCTTGGTGCCGTCGGCTTTCTGTGGCTGGTAGTCCACCAGCACCTTGGCGAAGTTCAGGGTGACGTTTTCGGTCAGGCGATCATCGCCGCCCGAGCCGCCGGTGCTCAGGGAAGTGATCAGCACTTCTTCCAGGTTGATGATCATGTACTCGACCTGGCTTTCGCCGCCGGCCTTGCGCACGGTCAGCTTGACCTTGTCGACGTGCTTGCCGCTGGCGCAGTGCATCATCAGGTTCGGCGAAGCCTTGTCGACGTACTTGGTCAGCGACAGGTCCTGGATGCTCACCTTGCCCGCGCCACCGCCACTGCCGACGTGCATGTTACCGGTCTGGGACATGCCCCAGCTCCAGTTCAGGACGTCGATCTCATCCTTGTGGACCTTGTCCATGGACTCGCCCTTGATGTCGCCGATCTTGATGAAAATATCAACAGCCATGTTTTCTCCCTGTGTGGTCTTTACCACATTGTTTGGTTGACGCTGACCTTGCGAAATTACTGCTATTGAACGCTACGAAGGCGATCTCCAACCCACTGAAAATCCCCTGTGGGAGCGAGCTTGCTCGCGATAGCGGAGTGTCAGATGCAGACATGACACTGATCCACCGCCATCGCGAGCAAGCTCGCTCCCACATTTGCCCTGTACTGTTCAGTAAATCCTTACGCGCCCTTGGCCGACGGCAGTTTCGATACCAGGCGCAACGACACGGTCAGCCCTTCGAGCTGATAGTGCGGGCGCAGGTAGAACTTGGAGTTGTAGTACCCCGGGTTGCCTTCGACTTCTTCGACGATCACTTCGGCGGCAGCCAGTGGATGCTGGGCCTTGGTGGTCTCGGTGGAGTGCGCCGGATCGCCATCGACGTAGTTGAGGATCCAGTCCTGCAACCAGCGCTGCATCTCGTCCTTCTCTTTGAAGGAGCCGATCTTGTCGCGCACGATGCACTTCAGGTAATGGGCGAAACGGCAGGTGGCGAACAGGTACGGCAGGCGCGCGGCCAGGTTGGCGTTGGCGGTGGCGTCCGGGTCGTCGTATTCGGCCGGTTTCTGCAACGACTGGGCGCCGATGAAGGCGGCAAAGTCGGTGTTTTTCTTGTGCAGCAGCGGCATGAAACCGTTCTTCGCCAGTTCCGCTTCACGGCGGTCCGAAATGGCGATTTCAGTCGGGCACTTCATGTCCACGCCACCGTCATCGGTAGGGAACGTATGAGCCGGCAGGTTTTCCACTTCACCGCCCGATTCCACGCCACGGATGCGCGAGCACCAGCCGAAGTGTTTGAACGAGCGGTTGATGTTCACGGCCATCGCATAGGCGGCGTTGGCCCAGGTGTACTTGGAGCTGTCGGCGCCGTCGGTGCTTTCTTCGAAGGCGAAGGCTTCCACCGGATCGGTCTTGGCGCCATACGGCAGGCGCGCCAGGAAGCGCGGCATGGTCAGGCCGATGTAGCGCGAGTCTTCCGATTCACGCAGCGAACGCCAGCCGGCGTATTCCGGAGTGGTGAAGATCTTGGTCAGGTCGCGCGGGTTCGACAGTTCCTGCCACGAGCCCATGCCCATGACGGTTGGCGAGGCGGCGGCAATGAACGGCGCATGCATGGCGGCGCAGACTTTCGACAGTTCGCCCAGCAGTTCCACGTCCGGTGGCGACTGGTCGAAGTAGTAGTCGCCGACCAGGCAGCCGTAAGGCTCGCCGCCGAACTGGCCGTATTCTTCTTCATACATCTTCTTGAAGAGCGGGCTCTGGTCCCACGCGGTGCCCTTGAATTTCTTCAGGGTCTTGTGCAGGTCGGTCTTGGAGATGTTGAGCACGCGGATCTTGAGCTGCTCATCGGTCTCGGTGTTGTTGACCAGGTAATGCAGGCCACGCCAGGCGCTTTCCAGTTGCTGGAAGTCCGGGTGGTGGATGACCTGATTGACCTGGGCGGTGAGCTTGGCGTCGATCGCGGCGATGATCGACTCGATCGACTTGATGGCGTCGTTGGACACCAGGTCGGTCTGCGCCAGGGCCTGTTCGGCCAGCGTACGCACGGCGGTCTCGACGGCTTCGCGGGCGCGTTCGGTCTTGGGCTTGAACTCTTGCAGCAGCAGCGAGGCGAACTCGCTGGTTTCTTCGGTGGCGCCCAGGTTCTGGGGCTGATTGTCGCGTACCAAATCGTTCATGATCGTTTGTCCTTAAGCCTTGGGCTCTGCATCGGCGGGCTTTGGCGCGCTGGCAAGGGCCTGCAGCAGCGCTGGGTCCTTGATCGCCTTCATGATGATTTCCTCGGCGCCGGTCTTGCCGTCCATGTAGGTCAGCAGGTTGGCCAGTTGAGTGCGCGCTTCGAGCAGCTTGTTCAGCGAATCGATCTTGCGGGCCACGGCCGCAGGGCTGAAGTCGTCCATGCTTTCGAACGTCAGGTCCAGGCTCAGGTTGCCTTCGCCGGTCAGTTCGTTAGGCACATGGAACGCCACGCGAGGCTGCATGGCCTTGAGACGCGAGTCGAAGTTGTCGACGTCGATCTCGAGGAACTTGCGATCGGCCACCGGCGCCAGAGGCTCCGCGGGCTTGCCGGCCAGGTCCGCCATTACCCCCATGACGAAGGGCAACTGGACCTTTTTCTCGGCGCCGTAGAG
The DNA here is from genome assembly GCF_054161305.1 of Pseudomonas sp. Z2-11. Lineage (NCBI taxonomy): Bacteria > Pseudomonadati > Pseudomonadota > Gammaproteobacteria > Pseudomonadales > Pseudomonadaceae > Pseudomonas > Pseudomonas sp. Z2-11. The sequence continues at coordinate 6,070,046 of NZ_CP096395.1, read as the reverse complement.
CTCGACGTCGTACTCGATCTGCACTCGAGGCGCGCGGTTGCGCGCGATGAATTTCTGAGAACTTTGCTTCGCCACGTTGCTGCTCCTGGTCGCTTGAGCGACGGTGTTGGCGTCATCGGGGGTACCTATGACGTGACTGCGTGATCCGCTCGCTTTTTATTCGCTTTCCGGGCCGCGCAGGTTTTCAAATTGACTCATGCCGTCGGGAATCAGGTTGCGTACGATCGCCGCGAAATCGGCGTGCACCAGATTCTTCGCCCGGTTCAACAGCACCGGCAGCGGGCTGGAGGGCTCATGACGGGTGTAGTACGCCAGGATCCGGTCCAGGCTGCGAAGGACATCGTCGCGGTTGTTGATTTCTCCGGCGACGGTACTGCGCGGCGCGCTGGGTGCGCTGGCGTATTCAACCGGCGCGGCGTTGTCGGTTTCGACGGGATCGACAAGGGCACCTTCGCCGCTCTGCGGGGCGAACTGACCGAGAATCTGCAGGGCCATCTTCAGCGGTTGTTTCAGCGGGCCGAGGTCCACGCCCTGGGCGGAACCGACCTGGTCGCTGACTTGCTGTTCGATGGATTCGGCGGCGCTGCGGGCTTCCAGCAGGGCGGCACGAATGACTTCCAGCTGCTCGGGATCGCTGTCGAGAAGGGCGCCGGCGAGTTGTTCGGCGCCGAGGCTTTCATCAGGGAAACTTTGCAAGCCGCTGGCGTTGGCGGCGGCGCGCAGGCTGACGTTGCCGAACGTGCGCGAGCGAGCCAGGATGCTTTCGCGCAGCAGGCGGATGGTGACGTCCGACGTCAGGCCGGCGAGGGCATTGATGCGCACGGTGGGGTCGTTGTCATCATCGGCATCCAGGCGCGGGTGCAGGTCGGCCCAGTATTGCTTGAGCAGCTCGTTGATCAGCGTCAATACACGGGCCAGGCCGGGAATGCCTTCCAGGGCCAGGGAGCTTTGCAGCAGGAAATGGGTGATGCGCAGGTCTTTGCTGCGCGCGAGCAGGTCCAGGCTTTGCTGCTGGATGCTGCGCCATTCAGGGGGTTCTGCAGGCAGGATCGAGTCGCCCATGCTGCGCTCGGGCTGGCCTCGGGAATCGCGTTCCAGGCGCAAGAAATCCGCGTCATATTCCAGGTCTTCACCGCAAGGCGAATTCGCGGAAACGGCGGCGAGCAGCAAAGGCACATCCACTTGGATCGATCTCCCTATCACCCGCTGAAGAAGTCGGGCAGTGCACATGAAAGTTTCGGATGAAACTTCACATGTTCCTTGACCGTAATGGCGCTATAAGTGCGAGATGATCTTAAAGTGCCATCATGTATATTCAAGAAGTTGTGCATTTTTGGTGTAGTACTTATCCCTTGTCAAGGTAAGCTATTTCGCCGATGTGACAGTTGTGAGGTGCTTAACAACCCGCGCGACTGGTAGGTCGAAGCAGGCACCGATGCAGGTTTTTTTGTCACGCAGGCCGGTTAAGATCAGCAATCATGCTGGCAAAACGCCGTTCCGGGTTGTTTGCAAGGTTTTTAGCGCGCAGCCGGGGGGCTCAGGTCCATTGTTCCGTCGGCAAAAAGAAGTAATCAGCAAGGAGGCAAGATGCCGCTGTGTTTGACTATCACTAGTTATCACAAGATTACCCCTGGACAGTGTTCTGAAAAGACCCTGAACCAAGGGGTGATGGCAATTGGCCGTAATTCCGATAATGACTGGGTATTGCCCGACCCGGAGCGCCTGGTTTCTGGGCAACATTGCGTTATCCAGTACAAGGACGGGCGCTATTATCTGACCGATAACAGCACCAATGGCGTGGAGTTGGTCAAGGCCGGCATTCGCCTGCGCAAAGGCAACAGCGAGCCGCTGCAGGATGGCGAAGTCATCCGCATCGGTGATTACGAGATCCAGGCGCGCGTGGATTTCAGCCTGCCGGTCACCGACAGCAATCCGTTCGCCGAAGCGCCGAGCAGCTTCGAAGCCTTGATGGGGCGCCAGGGTGCCGCCGTGAATACGCCGGCGCCGATACCCGTGGCCACGCCTGCGCATTTCCAGGGCGTGTCGTCCATGGACACGCTGCCGGACCTCTTCGACTTCCTCGCTCCGAGCAGCGTCCCTCCAGCCACCCAGCCCGATCACGTTCCGGCCGAGCAACATGATTTCCGCCCGCCCACGCCGATTCCGCGCCCGAGTCCGCCGCCAGTGGTCCAACCGCTGCCGATGACGCCTGCTCCGGTTATCCCGGATGATTGGGACCTGTTCAGCGACACGCCTGCGCCGGTTGCGCCGATTCCCGTCGCGCCGCTGCCGGAGCCGGTTTCCGTGCCGCCATTGCCGGTGATCGAGCCCGTTCCCGCGCCGCCGATCCCGCAAGTCGTTGCGCCGATTGAGCCCGCGCCACCGCGCGAAGCGCCGGTCAGCCGCGTCGAGCCGACGGCTACCCCAACCGACACCTCTGGCCCTGACCTGCTGCAAGCGTTCCTGCGCGGCGCCGGGCTGGATCAGTTGCGCCTGGACAAAGCCCAGGCTGAGGCGCAGATGGAAAGCATCGGGCGCAGCTATCGATTGATGGTCGAGGGCCTGATCGATGTGCTGCGCGCCCGCAGCAGCCTCAAGGGTGAATTCCGCATCCAGCAGACAATGATCCAGCCGGTGGAAAACAACCCGCTCAAATTTGCCCCGAACGTCGACGAAGCCCTGCTGTTGCTGTTGCGCCACGGCAACCAGGCCTTCATGGCGCCGGACGTGGCGGTGCGCGACAGCTTTGATGATTTGCGCGCCCATCAACTGGCGGTGATGGCCGGTGTGGAAGCGGCCATCAAGCATCTGCTGGCGCGTTTCGAGCCGGCCCAGCTGGAAGAGCGCATGGGCAAGCCCGGCGGGTTGTCGGGGATTTTCAGCGGGTCGCGCCAGGCCCAGTACTGGCAGCAATTCACCGAGCTCTACAGCAACATTTCCCGGGAGGCCCAGGAAGACTTCCAGGACCTGTTCGGTCGGGAGTTCAGCCGCGCCTACGAAGAACACAGCACGCGACAGCGACGTCGTTGAGCGGCACCGGGCCAGACAACACTTTTCAAGCACACAACGGATAGCTCAAACGTCATTGAGGACGCAGGATGATTCCCAGGTTTTTACTCGCAGTCGCCACAGCACTTCTGCTGACGGCGTGCGCCAAGGATGCGGCCGCTCCCCAGCCCGAAGAGGCTGAAGCCGACACCGCCGCCGTCGAGTTGCACTTCCACGCCATCGCCGGGCTCAACCCCGGCGCCAGTGGCCAGCCGGCGCCGGTGCGGGTGCGCATTTTCGAGTTGAAGAACGCCGCCACTTTTGCCCGCGCCGACTATTTCGCCCTGGCCGAACGGGCGCAGGCGACATTGGGGGCTGACCTGATCGACCAGGACGAAGTGCTGATCCAGCCGGACCAGCAACTGAGCCTGCAACGCGATCTCGACCCGGCCACCCGGCATATCGGAATCCTGGTGGGCTATCGCGAGCTGGACCAGTCGCTGTGGCGCACGGTGATGAATGTCCCGGCGCGCCAATACACCGAATACCAGATCAGCCTCGATGTGCGTGCCGTGCGCAGCGCCGTCGTCGTCCCCCCATCCAGCCCTGCCCAATAAGCAATCGGAGCCCCCATGTCCTGGAACAATCGCGTGGTCTGGTCGGAAGGCATGTTCATTGGAACGCAGCACTTCCAGCAGCATGACCGTTACTTGGAAAACCTTATCGACTCCCGCAGCCGTCCACTGTCGGCTGGCGCCTGGGGTTTTTCCGAATTGCTGATCGATCAGGGCCTGCTGGCCCAGGGCAAGCTGGCGATCATCTCGGCCAAGGGCCTGCTGCCCGACGGCACGCCGTTCAATATTCCCCAGGACGACGTTGCGCCGACGCCGCTGAACATTGACGACAACCTGCGAGACGGCCTCGTATACCTGGCCCTGCCGCTCAAGCGCGCCGGCGCCCGCGACACCGTGGACGAAGGTGAGCCCTTGGGCGCCGCGCGCTACGTGAGCCAGGTCTGCGAAGTGCGTGATGACAATGCGCCGTTCGAAAACCGCGCACCGGTGGCCGTGGGTTCCCGGGCGCTGCGTTTGTTGACCGCCCAGGATGGCATTGGCGACTATGCCGCGATTGGCGTGGTGCGCATCAAGGAAAAACGCGCCGACCGAGCCCTGGTGCTGGATGAAAATTACATCCCGCCGCTGCTGGACGTAGCGGCTTCGAAGTCACTGGCAGCGTTTCGCAGTGAGCTGCTGGGCCTGCTGCACCAGCGCGGCGAAGCCCTGGCCGGACGGGTTGTGGCCTCCGGCGCGGGTGGGGCCTCGGAGATTGCCGATTTCATGCTGCTGCAACTGGTCAACCGCGCCCAGCCGCTGATCCAGCACCTGAGTCAGCTGAGCCCGCTGCACCCCGAGCGTTTTTACAGCGAGCTGGTGAGCCTGGCCGGGGAGTTCTCGACCTTTACCGCATCCGGCCGTCGCCCGCAGGAATATCCGCAGTACCAGCACGATGATCTGGTGCTGAGTTTCACACCGGTGATGCAGGCCCTGCGCGAGGCGCTGTCGATGCTCATCGACAGCAAGGCCACGCCGATTCCGATTGTCGAGAAAGCCTACGGCATCCATGTGGCGATGCTGGCCGACAAGACCTTGCTCGACAGCGCCAGTTTCATTCTCGTGGTGCGCGCCGACGTTCCCGCCGAAACCCTGCGCGGCCGCTTCGGCCAGCAGAGCAAAGTCGGCTCGGTGGAGCACATTCGCGACCTGGTCAACCTGCAACTGCCGGGCATCGGCCTGCTGCCGTTGCCGGTGGCGCCACGCCAGCTTCCGTACCACGCCGGATCCACCTATTACGAGCTGGACCGGGGCAGCGATCACTGGCAACAGCTGAGCAACTCCGGCGGCTTTGCGTTCCACATCGCCGGCCAGTTCCCGGGGCTGAACCTGGCTTTCTGGGCGATCCGAGGATAAACCGCGATGAGCAACGACGATCGTACCCAGTTCATGCCGACCCCCGGTGGCCGTGGCGCGGACCCTTTCCGCCCGGACCCGGGGCGGCCGCAACCGGCACCCGCGACGGCGCCGCTGTCGATGCCGGCCGCGCCGCTGTTGACCGGCAAGGCCCAGGGCCTCAACCCGCTGGAGAGCGCCGCCGGCCCGCTGCTGGCCCTGCTGACGCGCCTGCGCAGCACCATCGCCCACCCGGCACCGGCCAGCTTGCGCGCCCAATTGCTGGCCTACCTGCGCCAGTTCGAAGAGCGCGCCGAAGCCGCCGGCGTGGCGCGCAACGACGTCTTGCTGGCCCGCTACGCCTTGTGCACCGCGCTGGATGAGGCGGTGCTGAGCACGCCTTGGGGCGGTACCAGCGACTGGGGCAAACAGAGCCTGTTGATCACCGTGCACAACGAAGCCTGGGGCGGCGAAAAAGTCTTCCAGCTGCTGGAGCACTGCCTGCAAAGCCCGCGCGAGCGTCTGTACCTGCTGGAGCTTTTGTACCTGTGCATGTGCCTGGGTTTCGAAGGGCGCTACCGGGTCATGAACGACGGCCGCAGCCAACTGGAAGCGCTGCGCGAACGCACCGCAGCGGTCATCCGCAGCGCCCGTGGCGACTACGAACGCGAGCTGTCGCCGCACTGGCGTGGGGTCACCGTGGCCCGCGATCGCCTGGCGCAGTTCATGCCGCCATGGATCGCCGTGGCCATTGGCATTGCCCTGTTGCTGGCGTTGCTGTTCGGCCTGCGCATGAAGCTGGCCGCCGATGCCGAGCCAGTGTTCAAGAACATTCATTTCCTCGGCGAAATCCCGGTGCAGACGATCGACCGTCCGGTGGTCCAGCCGAAAGTGATCGAACGTCCGCGCCTGGCCGGGTTCCTCGCCGATGAAATCAGGGCCGGCCGGATTGCTGTGGAAGACGCCGTCGACCGCTCGGTAGTGACCATCCGTGGCGATGAACTGTTCGCCTCCGGCAGCGCCAGCATCAAGGATGATTTCCAGCCGTTGATGCTGCGCATCGCCGATGCTGTGCGCAAGGTCAAGGGCCAGGTGCTGGTGACCGGCCACAGCGACAATCGTCCGATCGCGACCTTGCGGTTTCCGTCCAACTGGGCCTTGTCCGAAGCACGGGCCCGGTCGGTGCTGGACATTCTTTCGACCAAGACCGGCCAGCCCGAGCGCTTCAGCGCCGAAGGCCGCAGCGACACCGAGCCGTTGGCGTCCAACGCCACGACCGAGGGGCGGGCGCGCAATCGTCGGGTTGAAATCACAGTATTGGCGGAGGGGGTCGAGTGAAGGCGTTTTTCAGTTTCATGACCCGTTGGGTCATCCCGTTGCTGGGGCTGATCGCCCTGAGCCTGATCATCTGGTTCGTCGGCCCGCTGCTCGATTGGCTGGTGCCTGAAGGGCGCCGTTGGGCGCTGATTATCCTGGTGTTTGCGGTATGGATCGCCTATCGCCTGTTCCGCATCATCCAGGCCCGCCGGCAGGCCGCCGAAGTCATGCGTAGCCTGGCCGCGCAGACCCCGCCGGACCCGACCAGCATCGCCACCGCCGAAGAGCTCGAAACCTTGCGCCAGCGCATGGACGAGGCCCTGGCCTTGCTCAAGAAAGCCAAGCTGGGCGGTGACGAGCGCCGTAACCTCTACGAGTTGCCGTGGTACGTGATCATCGGCCCACCGGGCTCGGGCAAGACCACCGCACTGGTCAACTCAGGGCTGCATTTCCCGCTGGCGGCGCAATTGGGCGCCGGCGCGGTGCGCGGTGTCGGTGGCACGCGCAACTGCGACTGGTGGTTTACCGACGAGGCGGTGTTGCTCGACACCGCCGGTCGCTACACCACCCAGGACAGCGATGCGACCGTCGATAAGGCCGCGTGGCTGGGCTTCCTCGGCCTGCTGAAAAAACAGCGGGCGCGACGCCCGATCGATGGCGCGTTCATCGCCATCAGCCTTTCGGACCTGCTGTTGGGCAGCGACGCCGAACGTGCCGCCCACGCGGCGGCCATCCGCCTGCGGATCCAGGAGTTGTACACGCAGCTGGGCGTGCGTTTCCCGGTTTACCTGATGCTCACCAAGCTCGACCTGGTGCCGGGGTTCATGGAGTACTTCGACAACCTGAGCAAGGAAGAGCGTGCCCAGGTCTGGGGCATGACTTTCACCCTGGACGATGGCAAGAGCAACGACAGCCCGCTGGCGCACCTGCAAAGCGAATTCGCCCTGCTCGAGCAGCGCCTCAATGATCGCCTGGTAGAGCGCCTGCAACAGGAACGCGACCCGGCGCGGCGCGACCTGATCTACGGCTTCCCGCAGCAGTTCGGGGCGTTGAAGGACTGCCTGCAAAGTTTCCTCGACGGGGTGTTCAAACCCAATGCGTTCGAAGAGCGTGTGTTGCTGCGTGGCGTGTATTTCACCAGCGGCACGCAGGAAGGCAGCCCGATCGATCGCCTGATCGGCTCCATGGCACAAAGCATGAACCTGGACCGCCAGCACCTGGCGCGACAGACCGGTACCGGGCGCAGTTACTTCATCGAAAAACTCTTCAGCGCCGTGGCCTTCGCCGAGCGCGGGCTGGTGGGGGTGGACCCGAAAGTCGAGCGCCGGCGCAAGTGGATCGCCCGCGGCGTGCTGGCGTCTACTGTGCTGGTGGTGTTGGTGGTCGGCACGTTGTGGTGGGTCAGCTACCGCGCCAACCAGGCCTATATCGCCCACGTCGACCAGAAAGTCGCGCCGCTGGGCCAGACCGTGCAGAACCTCAGCCCAGCCCAGCGCGACGTACTCGCGGTATTGCCGCTGCTCAATGCCGTGAAGCATCTCGCCGACGATGCTCCGGACTGGGCCGAAGGCCTGGGCCTGTATCAGGGCGACATGCTCGAAGCCGAGTCCGGCAGCGTCTACCGCAAGCTGTTGATCGCGGTGTTCGCGCCCCGCCTGTTGACGCGCATCGAAGAGCAATTGCACGGCGGCGGCAACTCGGACTTCCTCTACGAGGGGCTGAAGGCCTACCTGATGCTCGCCGATAACGAGCATTACGACGCCGATTTCATCAAGGCCTGGATCGCCCTCGATTGGGACCGCAGCCTGCCGCGCGACCTGCCGGCCGAACAGCGTCAGGCTTTGACCGGGCACTTGCAGGCGCTGTTCGAGCGGCGTCCGCCGACCGCGCGCCTGGACCCACGCCTGATCGAGGACCTGCGCCGCCAGCTGCAACAACTGCCGGTGGCCCAGCGCGTCTACGACCGCATCAAACGGCAGAAGCTGCCCGACGGCATCCCCGACTTCCGCATCAACGAAGCCGCCGGGCGTGACGCCGCGCTGGTGTTCAGCCGCAAGAGCGGCAAGCCGTTGGGCGAGCCGCTGAGCGGCTTCTTCACGGTCAAGGGTTACCGTCAGGGCTTTTTGCTCTCCAGCCTGAGCCAGACCGGCACCCTGGCTGAAGAGCAATGGGTGCTGGGCTTTGAGCAGGCCGATCAGCAGAACGTCGCCAGCCTCGCCGCCGATGTGCGGCGCCTGTACTTCCAGGATTACCAGCGCCAGTGGGACGCCTTGCTGGCCGACATCGACTTCGTGCCAATCACCAGCGTGGCTCAGGCCGCCGATGTGCTGCGGGTGCTTTCCGGCCCGACCTCGCCGCTGAAAAAGCTGCTGGTGGCGGTGGCGAAGGAGACCGACCTGCAACAGGACGAACGCCTGCTCGCCGCCCAAGGCGTACCGGCGGGCGACGGCGTGGACAAGCTCAAGGAGCGCCTCGGCAGTCTGCTCGGCCAGGAGCAGGCAACGCCAAACGCGCCGCAAACCAGCGATGACCCGATCACCGCGCACTTCGCCGAGCTCAACAGCATCGTCAGCAAGAGCGAAGGCGAACCGGCGGCCATCGACGGCCTGCTGTCCGACATGAACGCCCTGTATGTGCAGGTCAGCGCCATGGTCGGCGCCAGCGGCGACGCCTTGCTCGGCGAAGCGAAGAACCAGGCGTCGGCCGCCGCCACCCGCGTCAGCCTCAACGCCGAACGCCAGCCGCCGCTGGTGCAGGGTCTGGTCAAGTCGGTGGTCAACTCCACCACCAACACCATGATGGGCGGCGTACGCAATCAGTTGAATGCTGCCTGGACCAGCGAAGTGGTGAATATCTACCGCCAATCCCTGGCCGGGCGTTATCCGATGTCCCCGGGCAGCGCACGGGACGCGACCCTCGATGACTTCGGCCAGTTCTTCGGCGTCGGCGGGGTGATGGACAACTACTTCCGCAAGTACCTGCAACCCTACGTCGATACCTCGGCCCCGACCTGGCGTTGGCAGCCGGGCGCAGCGCAGAAGCTCGGCATCGCTCCGGGTGTGCTGCAAACCTTCCAGCGCGCGGCGACCATTCGCGATGCGTTCTTCCGTTCCGGCGGCACGCAGCCGATGGTGCGCTTCGAGCTCAAGCCGGTGGCGATGGATTCGACCATCACCCAATTCCTGCTCGACCTCGACGGCCAGCAGTTGAGCTACGACCACGGCCCGAGCCGGCCGACCGCCATGCAATGGCCGAACCCGGGCAGCATCGGTGTGGTGCGCATCTCGATCATGCCGCCGTCGTCCAGCGGTCGTTCCGGCATCACCTTGGATGGGCCATGGGCCTGGTTCCGATTGCTGGAGCAGTCGGACCTGACCGCTGGCAACTCGCCGGATCGCTTCAACCTGCGGCTGCGGGTCGATGGCGCCAGCGCCTCTTACGAGTTGCGGGCCAACAGCGCCTTCAACCCGTTCAAGAGCCGGGTACTCAGTGGCTTCAGCCTGCCGGAGCGCCTATGAGCAGTACAGCGGGTTTCTATGGAAAGTTGGCCAGCCGTGGAGACTTCGTCAGCCGTGGCTTGCCGCAGAGTTTTATCGGCCCTTGGGACTCATGGCTGGCGGCGGGTTTGCTCGCCAGCCAGGCCAGCCTCGGCGAGCGCTGGCTGGATGCCTATCTGGTCAGCCCGCTGTGGCGCTTCATGGTCGCGCCCGGCGTGTGCGGGCCGGACGCTGCGGTTGGCGTGGTGATGCCTAGCATTGACCGGGTCGGGCGGTATTTCCCGCTGACCGTTGCAGCGTTGCTCGACCCGGATGCCGACCCGGCCTCGGTGGTCGGCGGCGCGGACGACTGGTTCGAGCGGGTCGAGAACCTGCTGTTGAGCACACTGAACGTGGAGGCCAGTTTCGAAGCCTTCAACGCGGAGCTGGAAACCCTGGATGGCCCGATGTACCTGCCGCGCACCCCGAGCAGTCGCTTCGCCAGCCTGCATCGCTTCGATGCCACCGATTCGCAGCGGCGAATGAGCGCCCTCGCCGAGTCGGCTTGCGAAGGCGTCAGCCTGTGGTGGGGCCAGGGTTCGGAGCGCATCGCGCCCGGTTTGATGCGGTGCCAGGGACTGCCGGCCGCCGCTGATTTTGCGCAATTTTTGCTCGGCCAAGAAGGTGTTGTGTAGATGCGTCCAAGTGCTGGAAAAGCCTTCAAGTCTGCAAGCAAAAGCCATGTCGGCATGGTCCGCCAGGTCAACGAGGACGCCTGTCTGGACCTGCCGGAAAACGGTTTGTGGGTGGTCGCCGACGGCATGGGCGGGCACGCGGCGGGCGACTACGTCAGCAGCCTGATTGTCGACAGCCTGCGTAGCATTGCGGTGGGCCGCTCGCTGGACGAATACATCGCGGCGCTGCAAAGCGACCTGCTGCGGGTCAACGCCGCCGTGCGCGAAGAAACCGCCAACCGTGGCGTGACCATGATGGGCAGCACCGTGGTGGTGCTGGCCACGCGCGACCTGCGCGGCATGTGCCTGTGGGCCGGTGACAGCCGCTTGTACCGCTTGCGCGACGGCGTGCTGGAAGGCATCTCGCGCGACCACAGCTACGTCCAGGATCTGCAGGACAGCGGCCTGCTCAGCGAGGCCGAAGCCCGCGTGCATCCGCGGGCCAACATTGTCACCCGCGCCATCGGCGTCGAGGCGCAACTGAACCTGGCGATGACCGAGCTGCTGCTGGTGCCCGGCGACAGCTACCTGCTGTGCAGCGACGGCTTGACCAAGACCGTCGAGGACGAAGAAATCCGAGAAGTATTGAGCCACGACGAGCCCGGCGAAATCGCCAGCAGCCTGGTGTCCCTGGGTCTGATGCGCGGCGCGCCGGACAACATTACCGTGGTCGTTGTGAAGGTGCCGTCATGAGCTTGCCCCTGAATATTGTCATCCCCGGCTACGACATCGATGGCGAGATCGGCGAAGGCGCGATGGCCAGCGTGTACCTGGCGACCCAGCGTTCGCTTGAGCGCAAGGTCGCGTTGAAAGTCATGGCCGCGGCGCTGGCGGCCGACCCGACTTTCTGCGAGCGCTTCTTGCGCGAGGGCAAGACCCTGGCGCGCCTGTCGCACCCGCATACCGTCACCATCCATGACATCGGCAATGTCGGTGAGCTGTATTACATGGCGATGGAATACCTGCCCAACGGCACGCTCAAGGAACGCATCGCCGCGGGCCTGACGCCGGAGCAGGGCCTGACCTACATCCGCCAGATCGCTTCGGCCCTGGGTTACGCCCATGGGCTGGGCCTGGTGCACCGTGACGTCAAGCCGGCCAACATCCTGTTTCGCGCCGATGGCACGGCGGTACTGTCGGACTTCGGCATCGCCAAGTCCCTGGACGATCGCACCCAATTCACCCAGGCCGGGTTTGCCGTCGGCACGCCCAGCTACATGAGCCCTGAGCAAGCCCGTGGGCAAGACATCGACGGCCGAGCCGACCTGTACGCCCTGGGCGTGGTGCTCTACGAGATCCTCGTCGGCAAGCTGCCGTATATCGGCAACGACGCGCTGTCCACGGCCCTGGCCCACCTGACCGAACCGCTGCCGGAGTTGCCGGTGCACCACGGTCGTTACCAGGAAGTGCTGCGCAAACTGCTGGCAAAGGATCCGGCGGAGCGTTTCCCGGATGCGACTGCGTTGCTGCGCGCGTTGGATAACCTGCCAGAGGAATCGTCGGAAGCGACGCTGATCCGGCCGTTGTCGTTTGAACTGCCTGCCGCGCCGCCTCCGGTGGATGACTTGGCCGGCCTGACGCCTATGTCCATCGACATTCCCAGTGGCCCGGCTTACGCACAACCGCAGCCCAGGCCGGTCCCGCCGCCGGTAAAACCGACGCCTCAGTCGACGGTGCCGGAGCAGCGCAAGCGGCCGGTGTTCGCCCTGGCCGCCGTTGCGGTCGCCGTGGCGCTGGCCTTGGGCGGCGCAGGTTATTGGTGGCTGTCCGGGGATGATGGCAAAGCCGCGAAGCCGCCGGTGGTGTCCACGCCGCCGGTCAACAAGACTCCGCAGAAACAACCTGAAGCGCCACCGGCCAAGCCACCCGTGACGCCGCCAATAAACCCGCCCGTGGCGACCGAGGCCGATGGCGGCCAGCGACCCTTGCTGATGGCCGGCAAGAAAACTCTGTTCCAGCGTGTGCTCAGCAAGCCGGGGGCGAAACTCGCCGACGCGCCGGGCGCCGCAGCGGGCAAGTCGCTGCCGGCGTTCTCGGTGTTGTATGTGTATCAGCGCAAAGACGTGGAGGGCAGCGCCTGGGTGCGGGTCGGCGCGGCCACCGACGGGCGCAGCGACGGCTGGCTGCCCGCCGCCCAGGTCAGCGATTGGAAACAGAGCCTGGTGCTCAAGTTCACCGAACGCTCTGGCCGTGCGCCGGTGATGTTCCTGCGCCAGCCCGGCGAAGTGGAAAAGCTCCTGGCGAACCCTTCGGCCGCGAAAAATGCGTTGCTCAAGGCCCAGCAAAGCCCCCAGGACAACCAGCAAGTGCTGGCCCTGGAACCGGCCGCCAGCGCCGTACCGCAAAACCAGTTCTACCTGTTGCCGATCTTCGATTCGCGTGAAAGCTTCGACGACAACGGCCAGCCGGTGCAGTTGCTGAACGTTGCCTCCATCGACCCCGGCAACACGCAAAAGGCCGCGACCAACACGCCGATCACCACCGCCAATGCCGACGCGTTCCGTACCGCCGTGGTGCTGGTGGTGGACACCACCGTATCCATGCAGCCCTATATCGATCAGGTCCGCGACGTGGTGCATCAGTTGCAGACCCGCATCGGCGAACGTGGCGAGTTGGACAGTGTCAGCTTCGGCATGGTCGGTTTCCGCAGCAGCATCAAGAAGACCCCGGGCCTGGAGTACACCGCCAAGACTCTGATCACGCTGGAGCAGGGTCGCGACCCGCAACGCTTCCTGGAGATGGCGCGGCAGGTCAAGGCGTCTACCGTGTCGAGCCATTCGTTCAACGAGGATGCGTTTGCCGGGGTCATGGAAGCCGTGGAAGGCATGGACTGGTCCGGTTACGGCGGGCGCCTGATCCTGCTGGTGACCGATGCCGGTGCCCTGCGCAAGAACGACCCGTTTGCCGCGACGCAGATGAACGAGGCCGAAGTGCGCCAGGCCGCGTTGGGCAAGCAGATCAAGATCTACGCCCTGCACCTGCTCAGCGACGCCGGCAAGAAAACCCACGCCGGCGCCCAGACCCAGTACCGCACCCTGACGGCCGACGCCAATCCACAGATCGGCGACCTGTACATCCCGGTGCCGGGCGCCGACGTGCGCAAGTTCGGCGAGCGGGTCGACGAGATCGGTTCGGTGTTTGCCGATCTCGTGCACCAGGTGCGCAGCAACAAGCCGCAAAGCGTGCCGCTGCTCAGCGCCGCGCCAAGCCTGGCCAACAAATCGGCGGCAGTCGGTTACGCCATGCACATGGATTTCCTCGGCCGCAAAACCGCCAGCCAGGCGCCGCAACTGGTCAGCGCCTGGACCGCCGACCGCGACCTGACCAACCCGGCGCTGCCGGCGTTCCAGGTCTGCGTGATGCTGACCAAGCTGCAGCTCAACGACCTGCAGCAATCGCTGAAGCTGATCGTCGACGCGGCCCGCAAGACCCAAAGTTCGCCCAAGGATTTCTTCCAGGAAATCGCCAGTGCCAGCGCCTACATGAGCCGCGACCCGTCGGCCCTGCGCAAGGGCGGCAATCTCGCCACCGGCGGCATCCTCGGCGAGTACCTGGAAGGGCTGCCGTACCGCAGCAAATCGTTGAACATGACCCAGGACCTGTGGCTGTCCTTGAGCGTGGCCGAGCAGGAAGATTTCATCGACGAGCTGGAGTCGAAGATCCGTCTCTACGAAACCTTCCACAACGATCTCGCCAACTGGGTGCGTTTCGGCGATGCCGAGCCGGGCGATGCCTTGTACCGCGTTCCGTTGTCGACGCTGCCGTGATGCTGAACCTGAACGCCGTGCACAAAAGCCGGGGCACCGGCAGCCAGCGCTACAGCCTGGTGATTCCACGGCTGCAACTGCGTGGCGGTGAACAGCTGGCGGTGGTCGGCCCCAGCGGCTGCGGCAAGAGCACCCTGCTGGACTTGCTCGCGCTGGCGCTGGCGCCGGATCAGGCCGGGCAATTCGACTTCACGCCCGCCAATACACCGCTGGACATCGCCAAACTGTGGCGTGCGTCGCAACAGGACACCTTGGCCGAGCTGCGCAGCCGTCACCTGGGCTATGTTCTGCAAACCGGAGGCCTGCTGGGTTTCCTGGACGTGCGCGGCAACATCGCGTTGTCGCGCAAATTGCTGGGCTTGAAGGATGACGGCAGCGTGACGCGCCTGGCTGGACAACTGGACATCGCCGATCAACTGGACAAGAAACCGACGGACCTGTCCGTGGGTCAGCGCCAGCGGGTCAGTTGCGCCCGCGCTTTGGCCCATGGCCCGCGCCTGCTATTGGCCGATGAGCCGACCGCCGCGCTGGACCCGTTGAACGCCGAGCGCGTCATGCAGTTGCTGGTGACCCAGGCCCGGGAGCAGGGCGTGTGCTGCGTCGTTGCCACCCATGACGAGGCGCTGGCCCGCGCCAGCGGCTTGCAGGTGCGGCGCATCAGTTGCCGTCGCGACACGGACGGCGGCGTCACCGCCACCCTTGGGGAGGCTTGCTGATGCGCGGCGCGCTGGTGGCTTCCCTGGCCTGGCAGGATTATCGCAACGACGCCTGGCTGTCGGCCTGTTCGGTGCTGGCGCTGGTCGCGGTGGTGGCGCCATTGCTGGTGTTGTTCGGCCTGAAGTTCGGTCTGGTCAGCAGTCTGACCGAGCGCCTGGAACGTGACCCCGCGACCCGGGAAATTATCCCCTTGGGCGGCGGCCGTTTCAGCGCCGGATTCGTCGAACAACTGGGGCAGCGCAACGACGTGGCTTTCGCCTTGCCGCGCACCCGGCAGATCGCGGCCACGGCGGACCTGAGCAACGAGGCTTCGGCGGTCACGGTCGAAATGATTCCCACGGCGCTGGGCGATCCGCTGTTCGACCAACTGCCGGTGCCGCAAGGCCTGGAGCAAGTGGTGCTCAGCCAGACCGCCGCGGAAAAACTCGGCGCCAGGGCTGGCGATTGGTTGCAGGCCAGTTTCGGCCGGCAGGTGGCCGGTCGCAGCGAGGCGCAGCGCACACGGGTGCAGGTGCTGCAGGTGCTGCCGCTGGAAGCCTTCGCCCGGGACGGTTTGTTCGCGCCGCTGGCATTGCTGGAGGCGGCGGAGGATTATCGCGACGGCCGCGCCGTGCCCGCGTTCGGCTGGCCTGGCGATACGGTGGGCGACGCTGGGCAGCGGGTTTATCCGGCGTTTCGTTTGTATGCCCGCAGCCTCGGCGATGTCGAGCCGCTGCGTCAGTACTTCGCCGGACAGAACCTGCTGGTGTCGACCCAGGCCCAGACCATCGCACAAGTGCAATCGTTGAGCCGCAACCTGTCGATCGTGTTCTGGATCATCGCCGGATTGGCGCTGGCCGGTGCATTCGCGGCGATTTTTGCCGGTGCCCTGGCGGCCGTCGAGCGCAAGCGCCGGGAGCTGTCGGTGTTGCGCCTGTTGGGTGTGTCCACCGCGGCGCTGTTGTTGTTCGTGGTCTTGCAGGCGCTCTACAGCGCCACGTTTGCGGCCCTGCTGAGTGTTGGCCTGTATGGCCTGGCGCAGTCGGGCCTGAATCATTTATTTGCGCAGATGCCCGGCGAATACGCCAGCCATCTGCTGGTGCGCCATTACACCTTGGCCCTGGTGGCCGTGCTCGGCGTCAGTGCCGTCGCGGCGGCCTGTGGCGGCTGGCGGGTGGCGCGCATCCAGGCGTGTGAAGGAATTCGCGATGTATAAGTTATTGGGCGCCGCCGTGGCGCTGAGCCTGGCCGGTCTGGTCTGGGCTGATGAAGGCACGGATAAACTGGACAACCCCAAGCCATTGCCCGACGACGTCAGCCTGCCGCTGCCGTGCGAGGGGCAGATGGTGTTCCGCTACGTCTACATCCTCGCCCAGGGCACCCTGGACGACCGAGAGATCAGCCTCGGCTACCCGTTCAGTGAAGGCGAGGCGGGCTATCAACAGTCGTTCATTTCCGGCTACCGGCGCGATTTCATCAACGGCCAGTTCACCCTCAAGGACTTGCCCAAGGACTGGAACAAGACCATCACGCCGTTGATGCCCAAGACTGACGCCAAGACGCCGCTCAAGCCGATGTTGTACTTCATCGGCAAATACGAAGTGACCGCCCGCCAGTACGCCCAGGTCATGGCGCAGGCGCAATCGCTGGCCAGCGGCGAGCCGGCACCGGCCTGCGAGGCGCTGCTGGCCGAGTTGCCCCAGGGCATGGCCGGGCGCTTGCCCAAGGTGAAGCTGTCGAAGTTCGAGGCCGAGCGCTTCTCGGCGGTATACAGCGCCTGGCTGATGAAATACCACAAGGACCTGTTGCCGGTGAGCGGCCGCGGTACCTCCGCTGAAGACGGCGGGCTGGGTTTCGTGCGCCTGCCCACCGAGGTCGAATGGGAATTCGCCGCCCGTGGTGGGCATGCCGTGAGCCGCCAGGACCTGGAAGGACGATTGTTTCCCCGACGCCTGGAAGGCAGCGAAAGCGACGGGCCGTTGGCCGAGTGGGCGGTGTTCAACCAGGTCGCCGGTGGCACCGGCCAGGCGGCGCGACTGATGCCCATCGGCACCAAGCTGGCGAACCCGATCGGGTTGTTCGATGTGGTGGGCAACGCCGCCGAGATGGTCCAGGAATCCTTCCAGCTTGTGCACGCCGGCCGCCGTCAGGGCGCCTATGGCGGTTTTGTGGTCAAGGGTGGCAACTACCTGGAAGGCGAGGGCACGTTGTTTACCGGCATGCGCCGCGAGTACCCGTTGTTCGCCGCCGACGGCACCGAACAGAGCAACGAAACCACCGGCTTTCGCGTGGCCGTCGGGGCGTTGTCGGCGCCGCGCTCGCGCTACAAGGAATTGTTCGCCCAATGGCAGAAGGAAGGCCGGCTCGCGTCCCTCACCGATGCCATCGACGATGCCGAAGACCCGACCAAGCGCCTGGACAGCATCATCGCCGCCAGCGCCGACCCGCGCCTGCAAGCCGAGCTCGGGCTGGTCAACGAAGAGCTCAAGCGCAACGTCTCGCTCATCGCCCAGCAGCGCGAGGAAGCGGCGGGCAACCTGATCCAGTCTTCGGCCCTGGTGGCGGAGACCATCAACAACTACAACATTCGCCTGACCAACCTGCAAAACAGCCGGCAGGCGGCCCTGGACGCCAAGGACGAGGCCAGTGCCACGCTGTTCGCCACGGCCATCGACAACGGCCGCAGCGCGCTGGATGGCGCGGTGGCGATCTACATCGACAACCTGGCAACCGGCACGCGCTACACCGATGCCGTGATCCAGGCGCAGTTCCAGCGCATCAAGGAAGAGCTGGAGCGCAAACCGGTACTGGGCAAGAGCCTGGTGGCGCGTGCAACGTTATTCGTTCGTCATGTCGGGGATTATCGTCAGCAGAAACGAGCCGACCCGGCGGCGATATTGAAGGAATTGCTCGCATCGAGCGCTCAGCGGTCTTGAGTGTTCGTTGCCAGCGAGCTTGGAAGGGACTCAGGCGGCGATAGGGCTGTGCTGAGCTGGTCAAAACTTAAACGAGAACACAACTATGCTTTTCTCCCGTAAACCTTTTGCTTCGGTTTCCAAGCGTCATTTGCTGATGGTCGCTGTTGGCTTCAGCACCGTGCTGACCGGCTGCGCCACGTCGCCGACCTCCAAGGTCGCTTCGAGCACCAAGGTCGAGTACTACCCGAACTGCTACGAGCCGGTGCAGCACCTGCGCTCTACTGAAGGCAACATGACCAAGTCCGTGGTCACCGGCGCAGCCGTCGGCGCCGTCGGCGGTGCCTTGCTGGGCGCGCTGACCGCTGACAAGGAAGACCGTGGCCGCAACGCCGCCATCGGTGCCGCGGGCGGCGCCCTGGCCGGTGGCGCAGCCGGTTACTACACCGAGCGCCAGAAGCAGATCGCCGATGACAACATGCGCATCGCCTCCTACGCCGCCGATGTCAGCAAAAGCGCTTCGGACATCGACCGCAGCACCGCGTACGCCAAGGCTTCGCAACAGTGCTACCAGAACGCGTTCAGCAAACTGGTCGCCGACCGCAAGGCCAAGACCGTCAACGACACCGAAGGCCGCAAGCGCCTGGCGGAAATCGTCGCCGGCCTGAAAGAGTCCAACGACCTGATCGTCGCCGTGAACGGCAAAGCCGCCGAAGACCTGAACAACTACACCCAGGCCTATGAAAAAGACCTGCAGCAAGTGGGTGTGCAGCGTACCGACGTGGTGACCGTGGCCACTGCTGATACCACGCAAGTTGTGGCGGCACAGACCAGCACCAAGAATAAGAAGAAAGTGACGCCGGCGAAGAAGAAAGAGCTGCCAACCGTGCCGAAAGAAGCGGTCGCCACCGAGAAGACCCTGCAGACCGCCAAGGCCAAGCAGGATGAAGGCAAGCAGGTCGCCAGCGCCGGCACCACCCAGGTCAACAGCATGTGCAAAAACCCGGACCTGGGCGATTGGGCACCGGTGCCTTGCCCGAATGTCTGATTGATTGATGACGGTTGGTCACTCCCTCAGGGGTAGTGATCACCGCGTAAAACCCGTGGGAGCGAGCTTGCTCGCGATAGCGTCCGTTCAGTTGGCATTGATGTCGACTGAGGCACCGCTTTCGCGAGCAGGCTCGCTCCCACAGTTTTTTGTGTGTGGCTGAAAGATCCGCAACAAACCCAGATCCCCTGTGGGAGCGAGCTTGCTCGCGATAGCGTCCGTTCAGGTGGCATTGATGTCGACTGAGGCACCGCTTTCGCGAGCAGGCTCGCTCCCACAAATGTTTTTTGTGTGGCTGAAGATCCGCATCAAACCCAAATCCCCTGTGGGAGCGAGCTTGCTCGCGATGGCGTCCGTTCAGTTGGCATTGATGTCGACTGAGGCATAGCTTTCGCGAGCAGGCTAGCTCCCACAGTTGTTTTGTGTGTGGCTGAAAGATCCGCATCAAACCCAAATCCCCTGTGGGAGCGAGCCTGCTCGCGAAAGCGTCCTTTCAGTTGGCATCATGTAAAAACGTGACTTGGCAGTCATCATGCAGGATTCAAGGTCTATCTTCCGCAAAACGGATTCGATGATGGCGTTCCGGCACAGAATCGCTAAACTGCGCCGGCCGTTCATTTTCTCACGAGGCTGTGCCCATGAAATTTCGTTTGCTGCTGTGGATGCTCGGGTTGTTGATGGGCAAGGCCAGTCGTAACAATCCGGCGTTCCAGCAACAGTTGGCCGACCGGGAGCTGGTGTTCCAGTTGCAAACCCTGGACGGCAAGGTCGCCAGGCATTACACCGTGAAGAACCAGCGCATCACCAGCCACTCCGGTGTCTACCCGACACCGGCCTTCGCCATCGCCTTCAAAGATGCAGCCTATGGCTTCGCCACGATGCAGGCGAAGAACAAGCAGTTGGCATTCATGACCGGGATCCAGGACAAGTCGATCCAGATCAAAGGCAACCCGGCGCTGGTGATCTGGTTTCAGGGGTTGATGAAGTATCTGAAGCCGAAGAAACCGAAGAAGGTTTAGCCAAGATCCCTGTTTGGTCCGGGGTCATGGTTAACACCCGTGGCGAGGGAGCTTGCTCCCGCTGGGCTGCGCAGCGGCCCCAAGGTGGGCTGGCGCGATCCTTCAGGCGGATCGCGTCGGCTGGTTTCGCGACTGCTGCGCAGCCGAGCGGGAGCAAGCTCCCTCGCCACAAAAGCTCAGCTGCCTGCGTCGGCAATCAATGGCTGAACTGCGAAGCCAGTTCCCGCAGCAACACTTCGGCTTCGAGCACTTTGCTGACCACGTCGTTGGCCTTTTCCCGGGTCAGCCCCACGCGTTCGAGCAGCGAGTCCGGGATGTCCTCGTCCGGGCCCGAGCCGATGCTGCGCGAGCGCAGCAGGCGAACGGCCAGGCACACCAGGTTCGGGTAGGCGGCGTATTCGCCGTCATAGTGCGGGTCGTGCTGGAAGCGCAGGGCGGTGGCCAGTTCGTCGGGCATGTCCCAGTAGCGCATCAGCCAGGCGCCAATCTGCTCGCGACTGATGCCCAGCAAGTGCTGTTCCACGTAGCTGTGGCACAGGTGCGGGTTGACCTCCAAGTGCCGGCAGATCAGTGAGAAATGCGGCGGGAACACGTGGGCAAGCAGCAGATAGCCGAAGTTGTGCAGCAGCCCCGACAGGTAGGTCAGGCCGCCTTCGGGGCGCTGGGCGCGCGGCATGGCGCGGGTCAGGCCTTCGATGACAGCGGCGGTGTAGATCGACTGCTGCCAGTAAGGCGTGGTGTGTTGCGGATGGTCCTTGGGCAGGCTCAGGGTCTTGCCCAGGGCCAGGCCCAGCGCCAGGTTGATCACCAGGTCGAAGCCCAGCACCCGGACAATGGCGTCTTCCACCGAGCGAATCTTGCCTGGCGAGGCGTAGTACGGCGACGCGGCCCAGCTCACCACTTGCGCAGCCAGGGCCGGGTCGGTTTCCACCACGCCGGTGATGTCATCAATGGTCGCGTCGGGATCGACCCGCAACTTGATGATCTTCTGCGCGGTTTCGGCCAGCGGCGGAATCTCGATGGTTTCTTCCAGGCGTTGCTGGATACGCCGCGCGGTGAAGGCCTGCACGGCCATGGTGATTTCCTTGCGGTCGTCGTCCGGGCGGTCCAGGTTTGGCGTGATATTGCTCAAAGGCTCGCCGAACGTCGCGGCGCTGGCCTTGGTGAGCATGGTCTTGAAGGCTTCGCTGGTGACTTCCAGCAGCAGCCCCGGCTCGCCGGAATTGATCAACAGTTTCGGCTCGCGCAGCAGGCCTTCTTCATACAGGCACGGCGAGCTGGTCAGCGCTGGCAGGCCGGGCAGCAGGCTCAGGTTGTGCTTGCCGAGCATGCGTTCCAGGCGCTCGGTCGGCACAGCCGTGAGTTTACGACCGGTGAGCTCGGCCAGCCGGTTGAGGTCCAGCAACTGGTTTTGCGGAAACAGGACCATGAGCGCGCCGACAGCGTCGTGCAACAGCACGGCCTGCACTTTACGAGCGGGGTTCAAGCCCGGTCGCTCGATGACTTCGTCAAAGGCGATGCCCAATTTCTCGAGCAACTGCCGAATAACAGACGGAGCGTGCGGGGTTTCGGGGACGAGGGCAGCTTCGGTCATGGTCTGTATCCGTTTTCCTACAAGTTGGTCAGTATAACCAGCTTGTCGGGCAGGCGCGTCCAGAAAACTGAGCGCGTGCTCACACTTGGCCGTATTGCTGCCCGTGGCGCAACCAGCGATCCAACAGCGGGCTGACGTGGTCCGGCCAGCGCTCCAGCAACGCCTGGGCGGCGTCGCGGACAGCAGGGAGCAGGTCGGCGTCGCGCATCAGGTCGGCTACCTTGAATTGAAGCAGACCGGTCTGGCGCGTGCCGAGCATTTCACCCGGGCCGCGCAGTTCGAGGTCTTTTTCGGCGATGACGAAACCGTCATTGGTTTCACGCATGATGCCCAGCCGCTGGCGGCCGATCTGTGACAGCGGCGGGTGGTACAGCAACACGCAATGGCTGGCCGCGCTGCCCCGGCCGACCCGGCCACGCAACTGGTGCAACTGCGCCAGGCCCAGGCGCTCGGGGTTCTCGATGATCATCAGGCTGGCGTTGGGCACGTCGACGCCGACCTCGATCACCGTGGTCGCAACCAGCAATTGCAAGGCGCCGGCCTTGAATTCGGCCATGACCGCGGCTTTCTCGGCAGGCTTCATGCGACCGTGGATCAGCCCGACCTTCAGTTCGCCAAGGGCGGCGGTGAGGTCCTCGAAGGTGGTTTCAGCCGCCTGGCAGGTCAGCTCTTCCGATTCCTCGATCAAGGTGCACACCCAATAGGCTTGCCGGCCTTCGGCGCAGGCGCTGCGCACGCGCTCGATCACTTCGACCCGCCGGGTGTCGGTGACCAGCACGGTGTTGACCGGCGTGCGGCCGGGCGGCAGTTCGTCGAGGATCGAGGTGTCGAGGTCGGCGTAGGCGCTCATCGCCAGGGTCCGCGGAATCGGTGTGGCAGTCATGATCAACTGGTGCGGGCACATTCGGCCACCGACACCTTTCTGCCTCAGGGCCAGGCGCTGCTGGACGCCGAAGCGGTGTTGTTCGTCGATGATCACCAAGGCCAGGTTCTTGAACTGCACTTCGTTCTGGAACAGGGCGTGCGTGCCGACCACCATCGGCGCGCCCTCGGCGATCTGCGCCAGGGCGGCGACGCGGTTCTTGCCCTTGAGCTTGCCGGCCAGCCAGGCGACTTCAATGCCCAGCGGTTCGAGCCAGCGCTGGAAAGTGATGAAGTGCTGTTCGGCGAGAATCTCGGTCGGCGCCATCAACGCCACCTGATAACCCGCCTCCAGCGCTTGCAGCGCGGCGAGAGCGGCGACCACGGTCTTGCCGGCGCCGACGTCGCCCTGGATCAACCGCAGCATCGGCTCGGGCTGGCTCAGGTCGTAGGCAATTTCATTGCCGACCCGTTGCTGGGCCCCGGTGGGGGTGAAACCCAGATTGGCCAGGTAGCGGGCCGGCAGTTTTGTCGCCTTGGGCATGGCCGGGGCGCGCAGCGAGCGCAGGCTTTCGCGCAGGCGTTGCTGGGACAGTTGATGGGTCAGGAGCTCTTCGAACGCCAGGCGATGCTGGGCCCAGTGATGTCCAAGGGCGAGCTCTTCGACGTCGGCATCGGCGGGCGGGTGGTGCAGATAACGAATCGCGTCGGCCAACGGCGCCAATTGATAGTCCCGCGCCAGTTCCTTGGGCAGCCAGTCCGGCAGGCTGGTGGGGCCGAGCATCGTCAGGGTCTGCTGGCAGAGCTGGCGCAAGCGCTGCTGGGTCAGGCCTTCGGTGAGGGGGTAGACCGGCGTCAGGGTTTCAGCCACTGGCGGCGGTTCATCGCCGGTGATGGCGCGGTATTCCGGGTGGTAGATTTCCAGCCCGGACGCGCCGGGCCGCGCCTCGCCGTAGCAGCGCACGCGGGTGCCCCGCTTGAGGCCTTCCTTTTGCGCGTTGCTGAAATGGTAGAAGCGCAGGCTGAGCCCACCCGTGCCGTCCTGCAGGCGCACCACCAGGCTGCGCCGCCGGCCCATGACCACGTCGGCGCCGCTGACCGTGCCTTCCACCACTGCATCCTGCCCGGGTCGCAAATGGCCGATGGGCACCACGCGGGTGCGATCCTGGTAACGCAGCGGCAGGTGGAACAGCACGTCCTGGAGGGTTTCCAGGCCGACCTTGGCGAGTTTCTCGGCCATGGCTTCACCGACACCCTTGAGTGCCGTGACCGGCACTTTCGACAGCTCAGTCATGGCAGCGGCTTACTTGGCGGCGGGCGGCTTGGCCACGGAACACAGGCGGATCGAATCGGCGAGGATCTCGATGGCCTTGGGTCGCGGGAAGCTGGCGCGCCAGGCGATGGCAACGGTGCGGAACGGCACCGGCGCGGTCAATGGACGGACTTCGATCACGCCGGGTGAGTAATGATGGCTGTCCACCGCCGACAGCGGCAGGATCGAAATGCCCAGGCCGGAGGCGACCATGTGGCGAATGGTTTCCAGGGAGCTGGATTCCACCGTGGTGTGCTTGGCGCCTTCGCTGCCCTTGGTCAGGGTCGGGCAGGCTTCGAGCACCTGGTCGCGGAAGCAGTGGCCTTCGCCGAGCAACAGCAGGCTCTTGTCATTGAGCAGGGCGGCGTCGATGGTTTTTTTCTGGGTCCACGGGTGCTGGGCCGGCATCAGGACGTAGAACGGCTCGTCGTAGAGCGGCAGGGTCAGGACATCGGCTTCGTTGAACGGCAGGGCGATGATGATCGCGTCCAGCTCACCGTTGCGCAGCTTGTCGCGCAGCACATGGGTGAAGTTTTCTTCGATGTACAACGGCATCTGCGGGGCGACCCGGTGCAGTTGCGGGATCAGGTGCGGGAACAGGTACGGGCCGACGGTGTAGATCGCGCCGACTTTCAGCGGGGCGGTCAGCTGGTTCTTGCCGGCCTGGGCCAGCTCGCGGATGCCCTGGGCCTGTTCCAGGACTTTTTGCGCCTGGGCGACGATGCCTTCACCGACCGGCGTCAGGCGCACCGCGCTTTTGCTGCGCTCGAAAATAAGCACACCGAGTTCGTCTTCAAGCTTTTTCACGCCCACCGACAGCGTCGGCTGGCTGACATGGCAACGCTCGGCCGCATGGCCGAAGTGCTGCTCTTGGGCGAGGGTCACGATGTAGCGTAATTCTGTGAGGGTCATGGCGAGCGTCCGTGAAGTTGCGAGCCAAGCATACCGGCTGCAATCGATAGACGCACGTTATCAGACTGGAGGCGCGGTGCGACACTGGCGAATGCCTGTGTGGTCGTTGCCGGATATGAAAAAGGCATCTTTCGATGCCTTTGTTTCACGGTGGCGAGGGAGCTTGCTCCCGCTGGCCTGCCCAGCAGGCCCCGGTTCGGTGGAGGTGATCAGTCTGACGTATTGCATTCACCGGTTTGGGGCCGCTGCGCGGCCCAGCGGGAGCAAGCTCCCTCGCCACAAGGTCATCACCCTGCCATTGGGTATTTGGGTCAGCGCCGGCGCTTGTCGATGGAGTACAGGAACGGTGCCGTCAGTTCGACCGTGCCGTTGCTCAGCAGGTCGGCCGGTGGCTTGGGCAGCGGTTGGGCGCGGCGGATCATTTCCAGGGTGGCCCGGTCCAGATCGGCGTTGCCTGACTTGCCCACCAGTTCGAACGACACCACGTTGCCTTCGGCATCCACCACGAACCGCAAGCGGTTCATGCCTTCCTTGCCACGTGCCTGGGCGCTGGCCGGGTACTTCTTGTACTTGCCCAGGTGCGCCAGCAACGTACCTTGCCAACTGGCCTTGGCGGCCATCTGCGCGGGCGATGGGCCAGGGGCCGGTTGCGCGGACTTCTCCGTCGGTGCCTGGGTCGGCTGAGTGTCGGCGGGCTTTTGCTCCGACGGCGTTTCCTTCGGCGGCTCCGGCTTTTTCTCCACCGGCTTTGGCTTGGGCGGCTGTGGCTTTGGCTTGGGCTTGACCGGTTTGGGCACGGCGATTTCCGCCTTCGGTGCCTCGGCCAGTTTAGGCAGCGGCAGCTCTTCGACAGGCTCGGGCGGTTGCGGCGGCGTGACGACTTTTGGCGGTGCAGGCGGTGGCGGTGCTGGAACCGGCGCCAGTTCGACCATCATCGCCTGGGGAGGCAATTCGATGGGCGCACGCGTCGTCCAGTTCAGCGCCAGTGCGATGGCAAGCGCATGCACGCCCAGCACCACGGCCAGGCTACCGCTGTAACGCGTCAGCTTTTGGCGCGTCGTGATCATTTCTTCGGCGCCGTCTCGAGTCCGACCAGACCGACCTTCAGGTAGCCGGCGCCACGAAGGGCGTCCATCACGCTCATCAGGTCGCCGTAGTCCACGCCTTTGTCGGCCTGGAAGAAGATCGTCGTGTCTTTCTTGCCCTGGGTCTTGGCGTCCAGGGTCGCGCCGAGGCTGTCGACCTTGATTTCCTCTTCACCGAGGAACAGGCGCTGGTCGGCCTTGACGCTCAGGAACACCGGTTTCTCCGGGCGTGGCGACGGCTTGGCCGTCGATGCGGGGAGGTCAACCTTGATGTCCACGGTGGCGAGCGGGGCGGCCACCATGAAGATGATCAACAGCACCAGCATCACGTCAATGAATGGCGTGACGTTGATTTCGTGGTTCTCGGCCAGATCGTCGTCTGCGCCTTCTTTCAAATGCAGGCCCATGGCCGATTACCCCACTTTCACCATGTGCGGTTGCGAGCTGCGCTCGGGCGGCAGGTGGTCGAGGTCGCGACTGACCAGCAGCAGGACTTCGGCCGAAGCGTCGGAGACCTGGGCCTTGTAGCCGGCGATGGAGCGGGCGAAGACGTTATAGATGACCACGGCCGGGATCGCTGCGACCAGGCCCAAAGCCGTCGCCAGCAAGGCTTCGGCGATGCCGGGAGCAACGACGGCGAGGTTGGTGGTCTGGGTCTTGGCGATGCCGATGAAGCTGTTCATGATCCCCCACACGGTGCCGAACAGGCCGACGAAGGGCGCGGTGGAACCGATGGTGGCGAGCACGCCGGTGCCGCTGCTCATGTTGCGACCGCAGGCCGCGACCAGGCGCTCGAGACGGAAGCTCACGCGTTCCTTGATGCCTTCCTTCTCGCGGCTGTTGGCCGACAGGCGCATCTCTTCGAGCGCATCGTGCACTAGCAGGTTGGCGAGGGTGCCTTCCTTGCCGGCGGTGGTGCTGGCTTCCTTGAGGGTGGCGGCTTTTTTCAGGGCGGCGATCTCGCCACGCAAGCGGCGCTTGGCACCCAGCAGCTCGAAGCCTTTGGCGATCCAGATGGTCCAGGTGATGATCGAGGCGATGGCCAGGCCGATCATCACGGCTTTGACGACGACGTCGGCATTCTTGTACATGCCCCAGGGCGACAGGTCGTGGGCCATGCCCAGGGTGTTGTCGGCTTCAAGCACTTGAGGCGCGTCGGCTGCGCTGGCTTCGACGGCCTGGGCCGGGTCGCTGGCTGCGGGAGCGGCTACAGGTGCTGTCGTGTCGGCCGGCGCCTGGGTGGCAGCGGGTGCCGTGGTGGACGTGCTGGCCGGCGTCTGGGCATCGGCGAATGCGGCGGCAGGCGCCAGCAGCAGGCTGAACAGCAACGCTGCCACAGCGCTCCAGGCGCGAGGTCGATTGGTTGGCGAAGCGGAGGAGAGAGAGCGTGTCATGCTGGCCGGACCTGAGAGAAAAAAGAAGGTTGATGTTCTTCCAGGCCTCGTGAGGCCGAGAACAAAAGTGGCGAGCATTATTGCAAGTAATTCTTGTTAACAAAAGTAATACAGTATCTTTTTTTCGTAGAATGCTAGCCGCTCGTCCTCTCTGGCAGCTAGTCTGCGGCTTTGCCATAGGAGATTCTGATGTCCGCGCCTTCTGTTCTAATTGCCGGCTGTGGTGATATCGGCGGCCGTTTGGCCAGCCAACTGGTGACCGAACATTGGCGGGTGCACGGCTTGCGGCGCACGGTTTCGAACCTGCCGGCCGGGGTCATCGGTGTCACGGGCGACTTGTTCAACGAGCGATGCCCCACCGATTGGCCCAGCGGGCCATTGGACTACCTGGTCTACAGTGCTGCCGCCACCGACCATGACGAAGCGGGCTACCGCATGGCATACGTCGAAGGGTTGCAACATGTGTTGGGCTGGTTGAAGCAACATGGCCAGCAGCCCAAGCGCTTGCTTTTTGTGTCCAGCAGCAGCGTCTATGGACAGCAGAACGGCGAGTGGGTGGATGAAAGCTCGCCTACCGAGGCGGGTGGTTATTCCGGGCGGGTCATGCTCGAAGCCGAGCAAGTGGCGCTGGGCAGTGGCATCCCGGCCAGTCGTGTACGCCTGACCGGCATCTACGGGCCGGGCCGGGAGTGGCTGCTCAGCCAGGTGCGCCAGGGTTATCGGGTGGTGACCGACCCGCCGCTGTACGGCAATCGCATCCACGCGGACGATGCCGCCGGCCTGCTGGTGTTCCTGCTCAAGGCCGACAATCAAGGCCAGGCGTTGAAGGATTGCTACATCGGCGTTGACGACGCTCCCGCGCCGTTGGCAGATGTGGTGGGCTGGTTGCGCGAGTACATGGGCATCACCGAGTGGGCCGAGGACGCCAGCGTGCGCCGCGCCGGCAGCAAGCGCTGCAGCAATGCGCGGGCGAAGGCCCTGGGCTGGACACCGCGTTATCCGAGTTTTCGCGAGGGGTATGCGGCGATCCTGGAAGGGCGTTGCTGATTTTCCCGGCACACCAAAAGCAACTGTGGGAGCGAGCCTGCTCGCGAAGAGGTCATGACATTCAACGGCAGCGTTGACTGTCACACCGCTATCGCGAGCAGGCTCGCTCCCACAGGGGATTACTGTTTCTCCAGTACCCAGCGCCGGTCACCTGGCGTGAACGAAGGCATCTCATCGGCCAGCGCCGCATTCACGGTCTGGAAGATCTCCAGCTTCTTGCCATTACGCGCGAAAATCCAGGTGTTGCCCTGGCCGTTCTGCTGCAGCCAGATGTTGTCGTTGCCGCCGCTCATCGAGGCGCAGTCGCCGGCGAGACACAAGGCGTAGCGATCAGCCCCTGGCAGGCCGCTGACCTGGCCATCGGGCTGGAATTGCACCGTGGCGCCCTGTCCGGGGCCTTCGGCGATGTTCCAGGTGCCGCCCAGGTAGGCGCCATACAGCGCCCGCTCGAAGCTGGCGCCGATGGGCGCGCCGTCCGGGACCTGTACCTTGGCGCGCTCGAATACCTGCTGCGGTTCGTTTTCGGTGGAAGCCTGGCTCAGTTGGTCGCCGTCGCGCTTCAGTTCGCTGGCCGAGCTGCCATAAAAATCGACTTTCCAGGCACCGTCTTCTTCGCCGAGCAGCTTGCCTTCGACGTTTTCAAAACCGTTGGTGTAGCGCGCCTGACCGGCCCGGGTGTTGACGTCCCATTCCAGGTTCGGGCCGTAGCCTTGCAGCGCTTCGCGCAGCGGGCCGCCCTTGGCGGCAGCGTCGATGGCGGCCTGGTTGATCCAGGTGCCGCTGATGTCACGGTCGGCAGGGTCGCTGGCGCAACCGCCGAGAATCAGGGCGAGCAGCGAGAAAGCAAGCGCGTTGCGCATGGAGGAATCCTTTCAGAACGAAAACGGCGCAGCGGGGGAAGCTGCGCCGGGTTTATTACTCGATGACCAGGATGGCGTCCATCTCGACCTGGGCACCCTTTGGCAGGGCGGCCACGCCAATGGCGGCGCGGGCAGGGTAAGGCTGGTCGAAATACTTGCCCATGATCTCGTTGACCTTGGCGAAGTGGCTCAGGTCGGTGAGGAAGATGTTGAGCTTGACGATGTCCTTGAACGAACCGCCGGCAGCTTCGGCCACGGCCTTCAGGTTCTCGAAGACCTGCACGGTCTGGGCTTCGAAGCCCTCGACCAGCTCCATGGTTTTCGGGTCCAGCGGGATCTGGCCCGACATGTACACCGTGTTGCCCGCCTTGATCGCCTGGGAATAAGTACCGATGGCGGCCGGGGCCTTGTCGCTGGAAATAACGGTCTTGGTCATTCATGACTCCTTGTAATGAGGGCGGCTATTGGGAGCTATGCGCGCATGCGGGTGATGCGAATGACCCCGGTCAGGGCGCGCAGTTTCTTGATCACGCGGGCCAGGTGCACACGGTCGTGCACGCTGACCACCAGTTGGACGACGCTGATGCGGCCGTCGCGTTCGTCCATGCTGATTTTCTCGATGTTGCCGTCGGCGGCGTTGACGCTGCTCGCCAGCAAGGCGATCAGGCCGCGCTGGTGTTCGAGTTCGACGCGCAGCTCGACGTTGAATTCGCCGGTGACATCCTTGGCCCACGAAAGCTGGATGCATTTTTCCGGGTTGTGGCGGATTTCGCTGATGTTGCGGCAGTTGTCCAGGTGCACCACCATCCCCTTGCCGGCGGACAGGTGGCCGACAATCGGGTCGCCCGGTATCGGCGTGCAGCACTTGGCGTAGCTGAGCACCAGGCCCTCGGTACCGCGAATCGCCAGCGGGCCCTCTGGGCTTGGCAGCTGTTCGCCTTCGCCGAGCAGGCGGCGGGCAACGACATAGGCCATGCGATTGCCCAGGCCGATGTCTTCGAGCAGGTCCTCGATCAATTCGAGGCGGTACTCGTTGAGCATGACCTGCACACGCTCGGCCGGGATCTTGTCCAGCGAGCTGTCGAAACCGTTCAGCACTTTGTTCAGCAGGCGCTCGCCAAGGCTGATGGATTCGGAGCGACGTTGCAGCTTCAGCGCGTGACGGATGTGCGTGCGGGCCTTGCCGGTGACCACGAAATTGAGCCACGCCGGGTTCGGCCGCGCACCGGGGGCGCTGACGATCTCCACGGTGGAGCCGCTTTGCAGCGGTTCGGACAACGGGGCCAGGCGGCGATTGATGCGACAGGCGATGCAGCTGTTGCCGACGTCGGTGTGCACGGCGTAGGCGAAATCCACCGCGGTGGAGCCTTTGGGCAGCTCCATGATCCGGCCCTTGGGCGTGAAGACGTAGACCTCGTCCGGGAACAGGTCGATCTTGACGCTCTCGATGAATTCCAGGGAGTTGCCGGCGCGCTGCTGCATTTCCAGCACGCCCTTGACCCACTGACGGGCGCGGGCGTGAGTGCTCTTGGGCTGTTCATCGCCGCTGGATTTGTACAGCCAGTGGGCGGCGATGCCGTTGTTGGCCATCTCTTCCATTTCACGGGTGCGGATCTGGATTTCGATCGGTACGCCATGCATGCCGAACAGCGTGGTATGCAGCGACTGGTAGCCGTTGGCCTTGGGGATCGCGATGTAGTCCTTGAAGCGCCCCGGCAATGGTTTGTACAGATTATGCACAGCACCGAGCACGCGGTAGCAGGTATCGACCTTGTCGACGATGATCCGGAACGCATAGACGTCCATGATCTCGTTGAAGGCTCGGCGCTTGCCGCGCATTTTCTTGTAGATGCCGTAGAGGTGTTTCTGCCGCCCGCTGACTTCGCCTTCGATGCCGTCGATCGCCAGGCAGTGGCTCAGCGACTCTTCGATCTTGTTGACGATTTCCTTGCGATTGCCCCTGGCGCGCTTGACGGCCTGGTTGATCCGCGCCGAACGCATCGGGTGCATGGCCTTGAAACCCAGGTCCTCGAACTCGATGCGGATCGCGTGCATACCCAGTCGGTTGGCGATGGGTGCATAGATTTCCAGGGTTTCCTTGGCGATGCGCCGGCGTTTTTCGCCGGACAGCACTTCCAGGGTGCGCATGTTGTGCAAGCGGTCGGCGAGCTTGACCAGGATCACCCGGATGTCGCGCGCCATGGCCATGGCCATTTTCTGGAAGTTCTCGGCCTGGGCCTCGGCCTTGGTCTCGAAGTTCATCTGGGTCAGCTTGCTGACCCCGTCGACCAGCTCGGCCACGGTTTCGCCGAACTGCGCTTGCAGCGCTTCCTTGGCAATGCCGGTGTCTTCAATCACGTCATGCAGCATCGCCGCCATCAGGCTCTGATGGTCCATGTGCATGTCGGCAAGAATATTCGCCACCGCAAGCGGGTGCGTGACGTACGCCTCGCCGCTGCGGCGGCGCTGGCCGTCGTGGGCTTGTTCGGCGTAGAAATAGGCTCGGCGGACCAGGTTGACCTGGTCCGTGCCGAGGTAGGCCGATAAGCGATCGGCGAGGGCGTCTATGCTCGGCATGATGATGACTCCTGCCGTCTGCTGTGACCCCGCGCCGTGCTACGTCGACCAGGCATAGGCTTAGACCGCCTCGTTGGACTCGTCCTCGAACGCTGCGAACAGCGGTTCGTCTTCAACGATTTCAGCGTTGGCGATGAACTCGTAGCTCATCAGGCCTTCGGCGATTTCACGCAGCGCTACCACGGTAGGCTTGTCGTTTTCCCACTGGACCAACGGCTCTTTGCCACCGGTGGCGAGTTGACGGGCACGCTTGGTAGAGAGCATGACCAGCTCAAAGCGGTTTTCCACGTGTTCTAGGCAGTCTTCAACGGTTACGCGGGCCATGGTATTCCTCGGAGCGAATGCAATATGCGCGCTGCCCGGTTGGGCGAGCGGACTCGACAGTTTAAAAAAACACCAGCGTTTAGGGAAGCGCTGATTTTTTGAGCAAACCCCTCGGCGCGCTGCGACTACCAATGTAAAGCCGTCGCAGCGGTTTTGGGAAGGGCTGTTCAGCCCAGCAGTTCGGCCAGTAATTTACCGAAACGTTGCTGCTGGCGTTTCTGCTGGAGCTGGCTGGCGCGGAAAATTGCCTTCAGATCGTCCAGCGCGTGGGAGAAATCGTCGTTGATGATCAGGTAATCGTAGTCAACGTAGTGACTCATTTCGCTGACCGCTTCACGCATCCGCCCTTCGATGATCTCGTCGCTGTCCTGGCCACGGTTGGTCAGGCGCTGGCGCAAGGCCTGCTGGCTCGGCGGCAGGATGAAGATCGAGCGGGCCTGGGGCATCAATTTGCGCACCTGCTCGGCGCCTTGCCAGTCGATTTCCAGGATCAGGTCGTGGCCTTCGTCTAAGGTCTGCTGAAGGACGCTTTGCGAGGTGCCGTAGAGATTGCCAAAGACTTCGGCGCGCTCCAGGAAGTCGCCGTGCTCGGCCATCCGCACGAACTCTTCGCGGTCGACGAAGTGATAGTTCACGCCGTTCACTTCACCAGGACGCATGGCGCGGGTGGTGTGGGAGACCGAGACGCGGATTTGCGGCTCGGCGTCGATCAACGCCTTGACCAGGCTGGTCTTGCCGGCGCCGGAGGGCGCGGAAATGATGTAGAGGGTGCCAGTGCTGTGGGTCATGTCGGGTTAGCCTTACTCAATGTTCTGCACTTGTTCGCGCATTTGTTCGATCAACACCTTGAGGTTGACCGCCGCCTGGGTGCTGCGCGGGTCGAAGGCTTTGGAGCCCAGTGTATTGGCTTCGCGGTTGAGCTCCTGCATCAGGAAGTCGAGGCGGCGGCCGGCCGCGCCACCGGACTTGAGCACCCGGCGGACTTCAATGATGTGGGTGCTCAGGCGATCCAGTTCTTCGGCCACGTCGCTCTTCTGGGCGAGCATGACCATTTCCTGTTCCAGGCGCTGCGGGTCCAGCTCCGCCTTCATGTCGGCGAAGCGGTCGAGGACTTTCTGGCGCTGGGTGGCGAGCATCTGCGGAACGAGTTCGCGCAGGGTGGCGACGTCCTCTTCGATGGAGGTCAGGCGCTCGTTGATCAGTCGGGCCAGTTCCGCGCCTTCGCGCTCGCGGCCGGCCTTGAGCTCGTTCAGCCCTTGATTGAACAATGCCAGGGCCTCGGCGTTCAGCGCCTGCGGGTCGCTCGCGTCACCCACCAGCACGCCCGGCCAGGCCAGGACTTCCAATGGATTCAGGGCGGCGGGATTGTTGATCAGGCTGGCGACGGTTTCGGCGGCGGCGATCAATTGCGCGGCGCGCTCGCGGTCCACTTGCAAGGTTTTGCCGCTGCTCTCTTCGGTAAACAGCAGGGTGCATTCCAGTTTGCCCCGGGACAGGCCCTGGCGCAGCGCTTCACGCACGCCGCCTTCGAGGTCGCGGAAGGACTCGGGCAAGCGCAGGTGCGGCTCCAGGTAACGGCTGTTGACCGAGCGCAGCTCCCAGCTCAGCGTGCCTTGGGCGCCGGCCTTTTCGACGCGGGCGAAGGCGGTCATGCTGTGCACCATGGGGGTTCCTCGCAATGCAGGCTCGCCACAACCGTTGATTGTGGGGCCTGGGATCTGTGGGTGGATGCCGAAGGGCAGCAAAGGCGCAGGATTGTAGCGCAGTGGGACGCAAGCGCCCAAACAGCTCCGGTTACAAAGCGCTGCAGCCCGTCGGGCGGGGCTTTCGGCGCGCTCGCCGGTCGCGTCGGCTTTTTTAAACTGCCCTCTCGCGGTCCGCGGCTCTATAATGCCGGCAGTTTTCCGTCCTCTGTACAGGTGTTCCCTATGAAACGTCCAAGTGGTCGCGCTGCCGATCAGCTTCGCTCGATCCGCATTACCCGCAACTACACCAAACACGCCGAGGGATCTGTACTGGTGGAGTTCGGTGATACCAAGGTCATCTGCACCGTCAGCGTCGAAAACGGCGTGCCTCGTTTCCTCAAGGGCCAGGGCCAGGGTTGGTTGACTGCCGAATACGGCATGCTGCCGCGGGCTACCGGCGAGCGGAACCAGCGCGAGGCCAGTCGTGGCAAGCAGGGCGGACGGACCCTGGAAATCCAGCGCCTGATCGGTCGTTCGCTGCGCGCCGCGCTGGACATGTCCAAGCTCGGCGATGTGACGCTGTATGTTGATTGCGACGTGATCCAGGCTGACGGCGGCACCCGCACCGCCTCCATCACCGGTGCCATGGTTGCGCTGGCCGATGCCTTGAAAGTGATCAAGAAGCGTGGCGGCCTCAAGGGCGGCGATCCGCTCAAGCAAATGATCGCCGCGGTGTCGGTGGGCATGTACCAGGGCGAGCCGGTGCTGGACCTGGATTACCTGGAGGACTCCGCTGCCGAGACCGACCTGAACGTGGTCATGACCAGTGCCGGCGGTTTCATCGAAGTCCAGGGCACCGCCGAGGGCGCGCCGTTCCAGCCGGAAGAATTGACCGCTATGCTGGAGCTGGCGAAGAAAGGCATGGGCGAAATCTTCGAATTGCAAAAGGCCGCGTTGGCCGACTGATTTTTTTGCGCTTCAGACAAGGAGAGTGTCATGAGTGATGAGCAAGTCCTGTTGCCCCAGCCGAGCAGAGAAGCGCGGCAGTGGGCAATGTTTTGTCACCTGTCTGCACTATTGGGCATTTTCATTCCGTTCGGTTCGCTGATCGGGCCGCTGGTGATCTGGCAGCTCAAGCGTGAATCCGACCCGTTCATCGATGCCCAGGGCAAGGAAGCGCTGAACTTCCAGATCACTGTGGCGATCGCCGCGGCGATCAGCCTGCTGCTGATGATCGTGGTGATTGGTTTCTTCCTGTTTGGCCTGGTGGCCATCGGTGCGCTGGTGCTGACCATCATTGCTGGGGTGAAGGCCAATGAAGGGCAGCCGTATCGGTATCCATTTACCTGGCGCCTGGTCAAATAACGAGCAGCACATATATCCCCTGTGGGAGCGAGCCTGCTCGCGATGGCAATCTATCAGTCAGCATTGATGTCGGCTGACCCACCGCTATCGCGAGCAGGCTCGCTCCCACAGTTGTTTTCGGCGCTCATAAAAAAACCGACATTGCTGTCGGTTTTTTTATGGGTACGAAAATGACCTAGATGGTCAGTGTCCAGTCGTAATCCACGATCAGCGGCGCATGCTGCGAGAACCGCGGCTGGCGTGGCAGGCGGGCGCTGCGGACGAAGCGGCGCAGCCCGGGCGTCAGCAGCTGGTAGTCGAAGCGCCAGCCGAGGTTGAGCATCTCGGCCTGCTCGTTATCCGGCCACCAGCTGTACTGGTCGCCTTCGCGGCTGACTTCGCGCAGGGCATCGACATAACCCATGTTGCCGATGATCTCGTCCATCCAGGCCCGTTCCGGCGCCAGGAAGCCAGGCGACTGCTGGCTGTCGCGCCAGTTCTTGATATCCAGCTTCTGTTGCGCCACGTACAGCGAGCCACAATAAATGTACTCGCGACGTTTGCGCCGCTGTTTATCAAGGTAACGGGCGAAGTCGTCCATCAACTTGAATTTCTGATTCAAATCTTCATCGCCGTTCTGCCCCGAAGGGAGCAGCAAGGTCGCGATGCTGACCTTGTCGAAATCGGCTTGCAGGTAGCGCCCGTAGCGGTCCGCCGTCTCGAAACCGAGACCGTTGATGACAGCCTTCGGTTGCAGCCGCGAGTACAAAGCCACGCCACCTTGGGCGGGAACTTCGGCATCGCAGGCGTAAAGGAAGTAACCGTCCAGTTGGAAGGCTGCATCGTCCAGTTCAAAGGCGGAGGCGCGGGTGTCCTGCAGGCAGATGACGTCGGCATTCTGTGCTTGCAGCCAACTGAGCAAACCACGCTCCACTGCAGCCTGAATACCATTGACGTTCACACTGATGATCCGCATAAATGGCCCCAAAAATCACGTGCGTGTATGATACACGCCGTCTACCTATTTAGCTAAATCCGCGGTATTTGAGGCTTTTTTCATGCAGGCGTATCAGCGCGATTTCATTCGCTTTGCCATCGATCGCGGCGTTTTGCGCTTCGGTGAATTCACCCTCAAGTCCGGGCGCACCAGCCCGTACTTCTTCAACGCCGGCCTGTTCAACAGCGGAACCGCCTTGGCGCAGTTGGGCCGGTTCTATGCCGCCGCCATCGTTGAAAGCGGCATTCCGTTCGACGTGCTGTTCGGCCCGGCCTACAAGGGCATTCCATTGGCCGCCACCACCGCCGTCGCCCTGGCCGAGCACCATGGCCGTGACCTGCCCTGGTGCTTCAACCGCAAGGAAGCCAAGGCTCACGGTGAAGGCGGAAGCCTGGTCGGCGCGCCGTTGACCGGCGAAGTGCTGATCATCGATGACGTCATCACCGCCGGTACCGCCATTCGCGAGGTGATGCAGATCATCGCTTCCCAGGAAGGCGCCAAGGCTGCCGGCGTGCTGATCGCCCTGAACCGCCAGGAGCGCGGCAATGGTGAGCTGTCGGCGATCCAGGAAGTGGAGCGCGACTTCGGTATCCCGGTGATCAGCATTGTGTCGCTGAACCAGGTGCTGGAGTTCTTGGCCGATGATCCGCAGCTCAAGCAGCATTTGCCGGCGGTTGAGGCCTATCGCGCCCAGTTCGGCGTCTAAAAAGCCCCGCTGGTTTTGATCTTGTGGCGAGGGAGCTTGCTCCCGCTCGGTCGCGCAGCGACCGCAAAATGTTGGGGCCGCTGCGCAGCCCAGCGGGAGCAAGCTCCCTCGCCACACAAGCATCTTCTGAAGAAGTGATGAAAAAAGACCCCGCTCAACCAGGTTGAGCGGGGTCTTTTTTTGGCAGGTGTCGCTTAATGACGCTTGCGATTGCTGATCAGCGTACCCACGCCGGTATCGGTGAAGATCTCCAGGAGGATCGCATTCGGCACGCGACCGTCGATGATCAGCGAGCTGCCAACGCCGCCCTGGACCGCTTCCAGCGCGCAACGGATCTTCGGCAGCATGCCGCCGTAGATGGTGCCATCGGCGATCAAGTCGTCGACTTGCTGGGTCGACAACCCGGTCAGGACCTTGCCGGTCTTGTCCATCAGGCCGGCGATGTTGGTCAGTAGCATCAGCTTCTC
The DNA here is from genome assembly GCF_054161305.1 of Pseudomonas sp. Z2-11. Lineage (NCBI taxonomy): Bacteria > Pseudomonadati > Pseudomonadota > Gammaproteobacteria > Pseudomonadales > Pseudomonadaceae > Pseudomonas > Pseudomonas sp. Z2-11. The sequence continues at coordinate 6,032,975 of NZ_CP096395.1, read as the reverse complement.
GGCTTTCAGCGCTTCGGCAACCTTGCCGGCCACCAGGTCGGCGTTGATGTTGTACGACTCGCCATTGGCGCCCACGCCGATCGGCGCGATGACCGGAATGAAGTCGCCCTTGACCAGCAGGTTCAGCAGATCGGTGTTGATGCCGACCACTTCGCCCACCTGGCCGATGTCGATGATTTCCGGCTGGGTCATCTCCGGCGTCTGGCGGGTAACGGTGAGCTTCTTCGCCCGGATCAGTTCGGCGTCCTTGCCGGTCAGGCCGATGGCGCTGCCGCCGTGGCGGTTGATCAGATTGACGATGTCCTTGTTGACCTGGCCGCCGAGGACCATCTCCACCACATCCATGGTCTGCGCATCGGTCACGCGCATGCCGTCGATGAAGTGGCTTTCGATCGACAGGCGCTTGAGCAGGTCGCCGATTTGCGGACCACCGCCGTGAACCACCACCGGGTTGATGCCCACCGCCTTCATCAGCACGATGTCGCGGGCGAAGCCGGTCTTGAGCTCCTCGCTTTCCATTGCGTTGCCGCCGTACTTGATCACCAGGGTCTTGCCGACGTAGCGTCGGATGTAAGGCAACGCTTCGGACAGGACCTTGGCGGTGTTGGCGGCGGCTTCGCGTTCGAGGGTCATTCAGGGCTCCGGTGGTGATTCAAATCAGAACGGTAGTTGGAGATCAGGTGCAACACGTTTGAGTTGGGCGTGGAACACATCCTTGATGCGTTGCAGTTCAGCCTCGTTGTCGGCCTCGAAACGCAGCACCAGCACCGGTGTGGTGTTGGAGGCGCGAACCAGGCCCCAGCCTTGTGGGTAGTCGACCCGCACACCATCGATGGTGGTCAGTTCGGCGCCTTCGCCCCACTGGGCGTCGTGCAGTGCATCAATGATGCTGAATTTGCTCTCTTCGGTCACATGGATATTGATTTCCGGCGTAGAAATATCGTTCGGGAAGGTCGCGAACAGCTCTTCGGCGGTGGATTTCTCCTTGCTGAGGATTTCCAGCAGGCGTGCCGCGCTGTAGATGCCGTCATCAAAACCGAACCAGCGCTCCTTAAAGAAGATATGGCCGCTCATTTCGCCGGCCAGCAGGGCGCCGCTCTGTTTCATTTTTTTCTTGATCAGCGAGTGGCCGGTTTTCCACATGAGTGGGCGACCGCCATATTCCTTGATCAGCGGCACCAGGCGACGGGTGCACTTCACGTCGAAGATGATCTCGGCGTCGGGGTTGCGTGCCACCACGTCCTTGGCGAATAGCATCAGCAGGCGGTCCGGAAACACCACGCTGCCAGTATTGGTCACCACACCCACGCGGTCACCGTCGCCGTCGAAGGCCAGGCCCAGGTCGGCGTTGGTTTCCTTGACCTTGGCGATCAGGTCCTCAAGGTTTTCCAGTTTGCCCGGATCCGGATGATGGTTGGGGAAGTTGCCATCGACGTCGCAGAACAACGGGATGACTTCGCAGTTCAGCGCTTCGATCAGTTGCGGGGCGATGACGCCGGCCGCGCCGTTGCCGCAATCGACCACTACTTTCAGGCGACGGGCCAGTTTCACGTCCTTGACGATTTCGTCGTTGTAGCGCGGGAGGATGTCGACCTTGGTCACGCTGCCCTGGCCGCTGCTCAGGTCATTGGTCTTGAGGCGGGTGTGCAGGGCCTGGATCTGCTCGTTGGCGAGGGTGTCGCCGGCGATGACGATCTTGAAGCCGTTGTAGTTCGACGGGTTGTGGCTGCCGGTGAGCATCACGCCGGATTTGCCGGCCAGGACATTGGCGGCGTAATAAAGCGCCGGGGTCGGCACCAGGCCGACGTCGCTGACGTGGCAACCGCTGTCGGCAACGCCTTTGATCAACTGCTCGACCAGCTCCGGGCCGGACAAGCGACCGTCGCGGCCAACATTCACGTTCGGTTCGCCCTGGGCCAGGCTCTGGGAGCCGATGGCGCGGCCGATCCAGTAGGCGGTTTCAGCCGTCAGGGTTTCCGGCACGACGCCACGGATGTCGTAGGCGCGGAAGATGCTGTCAGGGAAGATCGGGGCGATTGCGGCTGGGGTGTTCATGGGCGGGGTGCTCTATCAGGAAAGTGACTGGACAGGCCGACGACGGGCGTCGGCAGGCTCAAGCTGAAGGGTATGACGGCGTTTTCGACAGAGAGTTCGCGGTGGGAAAGTGCCATGAGACAGCGTTACCCCAGCGCGAACGGTCTAAAACGTTGATTCCGGATGGGAAACGTCGCCTCGAGCCGTTACGCATTTTTCGTCCTGAAACAGAAGCTTAATAAAGCGGCCGGGCCTGCTGCCCGGCCCGAGCAGCCGGATCAGTGGCTACCGGAGTGACCGAAACCGCCGGCGCCGCGCTGGCTCTCGTCGAATTCCTCGACCAATTCGAAATGGGCCTGGACCACCGGCACCAGCACCAGTTGGGCAATGCGTTCGCCCACGGCGATGTTGAAAGCGGTCTGGCCGCGATTCCAGCAGGACACCATCAGTTCGCCCTGGTAATCGGAGTCGATCAGGCCCACCAGGTTGCCCAGCACGATGCCGTGCTTATGGCCCAGGCCCGAGCGCGGCAGAATCAGCGCGGCCAGGCCCGGATCGCCGATGTAGACCGACAGGCCGGTGGGAATCAGCAGGGCCTGGCCCGGTTCCAGGATCGTGTCCTGCTTGAGCATCGCCCGCAGATCGAGGCCGGCTGAGCCCGGCGTGGCGTACTGCGGCAGCGGGAATTCACTGCCGATGCGAGGGTCGAGGATCTTGGCTTGTAGAGCGTGCATTGAAATTAAACCTGGTTCAGCCGTTCGGCGATGAAAGTGATCAGTTGGCGGGCAATCTTGCCCTTGCTGGTCTGGGCGAAAAGCGTGGCGTGCAACTGGCGGTCGATCACGCTGCAGGCGTTCTCTTCGCTGTTGAAGCCGATGCTCGGGTTGGCGACGTCGTTGGCGACGATCAGGTCCAGATTCTTGTCCTTGAGCTTGCGCGCGGCGTAATCGAGGAGGTGTTCGGTTTCGGCGGCAAAACCGACGCTGAAGGGACGGTCGGGGCGGGTGGCGATGGTGGCCAGGATGTCCGGGTTACGCACCATTTGCAGGAGCAGGCCGTCGCCGCTCGTAGGGTCTTTCTTCAATTTTTGCGGGGCAACGACTTCGGGGCGGTAGTCCGCCACCGCCGCCGAGGCGATGAACAGGTCGCACGGGATCGAGGCCTCACAGGCCGCAAGCATGTCCCGGGCGCTGACGACGTCGATGCGGGTCACTCGATCCGGGGTCGGCAGGTGCACCGGCCCGGTGATCAGCGTCACCCGCGCGCCCGCTTCGACGGCGGCTTCGGCCAGGGCGAAGCCCATTTTTCCCGAGCTGTGGTTGGTGATGTAACGCACCGGGTCGATGTTTTCCTGGGTCGGGCCGGCGGTAATCAGCACATGCTTGCCGGTCAGCGCCTGGCGCTGGAAGCAGTCGGCGGCGCACTGAACCAGGTCGTTGGCTTCGAGCATGCGGCCCATGCCGACATCGCCGCAGGCCTGGCTGCCGGAGGCCGGGCCGAAGACTTTCAGATCGCGGCTTTCGAGCAGTTGCAGGTTGGCCTGGGTGGCGGGGTCGCGCCACATGGCCTGGTTCATGGCCGGCGCCACGGCGACTACGGCGTCGGTAGCGAGTACGAGGGTGGTCAGCAGGTCGTTGGCGATGCCCTGGGCCAGGCGGGCGATCAGGTCGGCCGTGGCCGGGGCGATCAGCACCAGGTCAGCCCATTTGGCCAGCTCGATATGACCCATGGCGGCCTCGGCCGCCGGGTCGAGCAGATCCAGGTGGACCGGGTGCCCGGACAAGGCCTGCATGGTCAGCGGGGTGATGAACTCACTGCCGCCGCGGGTCATGACGACCCGTACTTCGGCGCCCTGGTCGATAAGCCTGCGAACCAGCTCGGCGCTCTTGTAGGCAGCAATGCCGCCGCCGACGCCCAGAACGATGCGTTTCCGATACAGCCGCTGCATAGGCCTGCCTTTCGATTTTAATGGTCAGTGCAGGGCGAACCCTCGGCAGCAGCCTGCCTGGGTGCAAATCGCCTGCAAAAAAGATGGGCTAAGATATCACAGCGTCCGCTACGGAACAGCGGCGCCCATTATCAGGGAGATGCCATGAGTATTCGGGACTGGCCGGTGGCCGAGCGGCCACGGGAGAGATTGTTGGTGTCGGGGGCGGAGAGTCTTTCAGACGCCGAGCTGCTGGCGATATTTTTACGCACGGGTGTGTCGGGTAAAAGTGCGGTGGATCTGGCTCGACATCTGTTGTCCCAATTTGGCTGCCTGCGGGCGCTGCTTGAGGCTGATCAGCTTACGTTCAGCAGTCATATGGGACTGGGTCCGGCGAAATTCGCTCAATTGCGCGCGGTGCTCGAAATGGGCCGGCGACACTTGGCGGCGCGGACTCGGCAGAATTCAATGCTGGAAGACCCGCAGGCCGTTCGTGACTATCTCAAGTCAATGCTGCGCCACGAACCTCACGAGGTTTTTGGCTGCCTGTTTCTCAACTCACGACATCAGGTGCTGGCGTTCGAAGCGCTTTTTCGTGGCTCCATCGCCTGCACCAGTGTTCACCCCCGGCAAGTGGTCAAGCGCGCCCTGGCCCACAACGCCGCTGCCGTGATCCTGTGCCACAACCACCCCTCCGGCAGCACCGAGCCCAGCCAGGCCGACCGAATGCTCACCGAGCGGCTCCAGGACGCTCTGGAGCTGATCGACGTGCGGGTGCTCGACCATTTTATCGTCGGCGATGGGGAGCCGTTGTCGATGGCGGAGCGGGGGTGGATGTGAAGAAGCTTCAAGCTTGAAGCTTCAAGCGGCAAGTAAAAGCTGTGTGCGATCTGCTTTTGACTTGCCGCTTGCCGCTTATGGCTTGAAGCTGATCTTCGAATAATCCTGCCGCCCAAACGGGCTGACCGTATAACCCTGCACATCCTTGCGGGTCAGCGCGAATGCCGTCGGGTGCGCCAGGGGCAGCCAGAGGGCCTGCTGCTGGATCTGCGCCTGGGCCTGTTCGTAGAGCTTGGTGCGCACGCCCTGTTCGCTAGTGGTCTTGCCGGCGCTGATCAGTTTGTCCAGGTCCGGGTTGCAGTAACGAGCGAAATTGGTCCCGGACTTGACCGCCGCGCAGGAAAACTGCGGCGTGAGGAAGTTGTCCGGGTCACCGTTGTCGCCGGCCCAGCCCATGAACAGCAGGTCGTGCTCGCCGGCCTTGGCGCGGCGGATCAGCTCGCCCCATTCGATCACGCGGATTTCCGCCTGGATGCCGATTTCCGCCAGGTCCGATTGCAGCAACTGCGCGCCGAGGCTCGGATTGGGATTGAGCAGGCTGCCGGAGGGGCGAGTCCAGATAGTAGTCTTGAAGCCTTCCTTCAAACCGGCCTTGGCCAGCAATTCCCGAGCCTTGGCCGGGTCATGGGCATAACCGGGCAGGTTTTTCGCGTAGCTCCAGGTGTTGGGCGGATAAGGGCCGTTGGCCGCTTCGGCCGTGCCTTCAAAAACGGTCTTGAGGTAGCTGGCCTTGTCAAAAGCCAGGTTGATGGCCTGACGGACTTCAGGCTTGTCCAGCGGCGGATGCTGACTGTTGATCGCCAGGAAAGCGGTCATGAACGCGTCAGTCTGCGCCACCTTCAATGTCGGCTCCTGCCGGGCGGCCTGCACGTCCAGCGGCTTGGGCGACAGGGCGATCTGGCATTCATTTCGGCGCAACTTCTGCAGGCGCACGTTGGCGTCTGGCGTGATGGCAAAGATCAGCGGGTCCACCTGGGGCTTGCCGCCGAAATAGTCCCCGTTGGCCTTGTAGCGAATCGAGGCATCTTTCTGGAATCGGTTGAAAATGAACGGGCCGGTGCCGATGGGCTGGCTGTTGAGTTGTTCCGGCTTGCCGGCCTTCATCAACTGGTCGGCATATTCAGCCGAATAGATCGACGCGAAACCCATGCTCAACGTTGCCAGGAAGGTCGAGTCGGCATGGTCGAGGGTGAAGCGCACCGTCAACGGGTCCAGGGCATCGATTTTTGTAATCAGCGCCGGCAGTTGCATGGATTGGGCGTGGGGGAAGCCGCTCTGCGCAACCTTGTGCCAAGGATTGGCCGGGTCCAGCATGCGCTCGAAGCTGAACTTGACGTCTTCGGCCGTCAGGTCGCGACGCGGTGTGAAGTAGTCGGTGTGGTGAAACCTGACCTTGGGGCGCAACTTGAAGACATAACTCAGGCCATCGGGCGAAACTTCCCAGCTCTCGGCCAAGCTGGCCACCACCTTGCCGCTGGCGGTGTCGAAATCGACCAGGCGGTTCATCAGCACGTCGGCCGAAGCGTTGGTAGTGGTCAGGGAGTTGTACTGGACGACATCGAATCCTTCCGGGCTGGCCTCGGTACACACGCTCAGGGCGGCGGCCTGGGCCAGCGGAGTGAGTAGCAGAGGGGCGAGCAACAGCGGTAGGGCAGCGAGGCGCATGATTGATTTCCTGTGCAGGTCGGAGGCCCATCTGCGAGTGCAGTCTGGAAAAGGTCTACCCTAGTGGGCTCGCCTGCAAATGACTATCCCCTTTTTGCATTTTCCGGCACTCTTTGCAGCGCTTCGCGGGACGTGCTCAGAGCGCGAGCTCGCCAATGAATGAAAAAAACCTGCGCGCCGCGACGAGCGGTCAGGGCATCGCGGGCCCTTGTCGCAGCCGCCTGAGGCTGTTGATCGAGGGTTTCCAGTAAAGACAAATCACACCGGCTGTTGTTGTGCCTGGGTCTTTCTGGTATAAAGCAGCGCTCTTTTCTAGGGGCCCGGTTCCTTCACTGTAGGTGTAGCCGGTAAGACCCTTAAAGAAACGCGGCGCCTGGCGCCAAATGACTGAGAGATTAAGCGGCCAACCCATGCCGGGTTGGGCATGTGGTTTTAGAGGGCTGAGGCATGTCGAGAGTCTGTCAAGTTACCGGTAAGGGTCCGGTGACTGGGAATAACATTTCCCACGCAAACAACAAAACCCGTCGTCGTTTCCTGCCGAACCTGCAGCATCACCGCTTCTGGGTTGAAGAAGAGAAACGTTTTGTGCGTCTGCGCGTATCTGCCAAAGGCATGCGCATCATCGACAAGCGTGGCATCAGTGTCGTGCTGGCCGAACTTCGTCGCGATGGCAAGGTTTAAGGGAGCTAATCATGCGTGAATTGATTCGTTTGATCTCGAGCGCCGGTACTGGTCACTTCTACACTACCGACAAGAACAAGCGTACTACCCCGGACAAAATCGAGATCAAGAAATATGATCCGGTTGTTCGCAAGCACGTGATCTACAAGGAAGGCAAAATCAAGTAATTGATTTTCTCTTCTAACGAAAAAGGCCCGTATCGCGAGATACGGGCCTTTTTCTTTCAGGGCTGAAATCCTGACCGTTTACAACGTTGCCTGATAATTAATCAGCCACACTTGTGACCGGTATAAAAGTTTTCCTTGTCGCTGAAGACGTAGAGCCGATCATCTCGATAGTCCATGGTGTAGGCTTCGCCTGAGCGTATATGGCGTACGATCTTTGCTCCCGAATAGGCTTGCATGTCGTGCAGAAATTGCGCGTCTACCTTCATCGGCAGCAGGGAGTTGAAAGCAAAATTAGCCGTGCATACGCCTGAAGGGTGGATCTCGTTGGCAATTGCTTCAAACGCTCCAATGTTTAGTGTCAGCAGGGCAGCCAGTGCTGCGATCCGCGGTGTAGTAGCTTTTTTTTTGGCCATGTTGCCTCCTGGCATAATTTATAATCAGCGCCTCCTCATTGAGGCGCCCGGATATAATTACAGGAGGGTGGCGGCCATGTATATCGTACTGTGTAAGCGTTTGATTCATTCCTGTTTCTCAAACACTACATAAATCTTGCGGCACGCTTCCAGCACTTCCCAAGTTCCTTGGAATCCGGCCGGAATTACAAAACGATCGCCCGCTCGAAGTGTCTTGGCATTGCCTTCATTGTCCCGCAGCACCGAAACACCTTGGACGATTTCGCAGTATTCGTGCTCCGTATAGTTGACCGTCCACTGGCCCACCGCGCCTTCCCACACCCCTGCATTCATCTGTCCGCAAGGACTGCTGTAATGATTGAACACCGCTTGCTCGGGATCACCTTTAAGTACCTTGACCGGGTCCGGTCGATAGCGGTCGGCGGTGGTATTGGCCTGGCTGAAATCGACGATGTCCTGGATGCTCATGCGGTTACCCTCGGTGCTTGCGGCGCGGATGGCTGGGAGAGCAAAAGTCTATGTTTATTAAAACGAACATCGCAAGGCCGTTTGCTGGTTTTCTGTCAAATATATTGAAACATCCCCGGTCGCTGGTTTAGGGTGGCGGGTGCCTTGTGCCGAATACACATCGGCAGGGCAGAATTCTTGAACGCTACGCATAGCGTGGCGTTCGTACCCAAACAAGAGGAGGACACTCGCATGACCACCCTGACTCGTGCCGACTGGGAACAGCGCGCCCGCGACCTGAAGATCGAAGGCCGCGCCTTCATCAATGGCGAATACACCGATGCAGTGTCCGGCGAGACCTTCGATTGCCTCAGCCCGGTCGACGGCCGCCTGTTGGGCAAGATCGCCAGTTGCGACGTGGCCGACGCCCAGCGCGCCGTCGAAAACGCCCGCGCGACTTTCAATTCTGGCGCCTGGTCGCGCCTGGCGCCGAGCAAGCGCAAAGCCACCATGATTCGTTTTGCCGGTCTGCTCAAGCAGCACGCCGAAGAGCTGGCCTTGCTGGAAACCCTGGACATGGGCAAGCCGATCAGCGACTCCCTGAATATTGACGTTCCAGGCGCGGCGCAGGCGCTGAGCTGGAGCGGTGAAGCCATCGACAAGCTCTACGATGAAGTGGCCGCCACCCCGCATGACCAGCTGGGCCTGGTCACCCGGGAACCGGTCGGCGTGGTCGGTGCCATCGTTCCGTGGAACTTCCCGTTGATGATGGCCTGCTGGAAGCTCGGCCCGGCGTTGTCCACCGGCAACTCGGTAGTGCTCAAGCCTTCGGAAAAATCCCCGCTGACCGCCATTCGTATCGCCGCGCTGGCCATCGAGGCCGGCATCCCCAAAGGCGTGTTGAACGTGCTGCCAGGCTATGGCCACACGGTCGGCAAGGCCCTGGCCTTGCACATGGATGTCGATACGCTGGTGTTCACCGGTTCCACCAAGATCGCCAAGCAACTGATGATCTATTCCGGCGAGTCGAACATGAAGCGCGTCTGGCTGGAGGCGGGTGGCAAGAGCCCGAACATCGTATTTGCCGATGCTCCGGACCTGCAGGCCGCCGCCGAAGCTGCCGCCAGTGCCATCGCCTTCAACCAGGGCGAAGTCTGCACGGCGGGCTCGCGCCTGCTGGTGGAGCGTTCGATCAAGGACACGTTCCTGCCGCTGGTGATCGAGGCTCTCAAGGGCTGGAAACCTGGCAATCCACTGGATCCAGCGACCAATGTCGGTGCCCTGGTCGATACCCAGCAGATGAATACCGTGCTGTCCTACATCGAAGCCGGTCACAGCGACGGCGCCAAGCTGGTCGCGGGTGGCAAGCGGATTCTCCAGGAAACCGGCGGCACCTACGTCGAGCCGACGATTTTTGATGGCGTGAGCAACGCGATGAAAATCGCCCAGGAAGAAATCTTCGGGCCGGTGTTGTCGGTCATCGCCTTCGACAGTGCCGAAGAGGCTGTCCAGATTGCCAACGACACCCCGTACGGCTTGGCTGCGGCAGTGTGGACCAAGGACATCTCCAAGGCTCACCTGACCGCCAAGGCCTTGCGCGCCGGCAGCGTATGGGTCAACCAATATGACGGTGGCGACATGACCGCACCGTTCGGTGGCTTCAAGCAGTCGGGCAACGGCCGTGACAAGTCGCTGCATGCGTTCGACAAGTACACCGAACTGAAGGCGACCTGGATCAAGCTCTGATCCTTCTGTACGAGCGGAGCTGGCGGTCGACACACATCCCCTGTGGGAGCGAGCCTGCTCGCGAAAGCGGTATGACAGTCGACGATTTTTGTTGAATGTTGCGCCGTCATCGCGAGCAGGCTCGCTCCCACATTGTTTTGTGGTGATGCCTGGAGTCGATAGTTAGCCACAGGAGCGTGGAAATGCGTTGGGCGACCTATTTCGCCGTGTTGGCCTCTGTCCTGAGCGTCGGCCTTGCCCTCGGCGTAAGCATGCCCCTGGTGTCGCTGCGCCTGGAGGGCTGGGGTTATGGCTCGTTCGCCATTGGCGTCATGGCGGCGATGCCAGCCGTTGGCGTACTGGTCGGGGCCAAGGTTTCGAGCCGGCTGGCGGCGCATTTCGGTACGGCGGCGCTGGTGCGCCTGTGCCTGTGGGGCGGGGCTGTGTCCATCGGGTTGTTGGCGCTGTTGCCCAGCTATCCGGTCTGGCTGCTCTTGCGGCTGTTGATCGGAGTCGTCCTGACATTGGTGTTCATTCTCGGCGAGAGCTGGATCAACCAGCTGGTCATCGAGCAATGGCGCGGGCGGTTGGTGGCGCTGTACGGGGCCAGCTATGCCTTGAGCCAATTGTCCGGCCCGCTGCTGCTCGGTGCGCTGGGGACCGATCATGACTACGGGTTCTGGGTGGGTGTCGGGCTGCTATTGATCGCCCCGTTGTTGTTGCTTGGCCGCAGCGGTGCGCCTGCCAGTGAGGCGGGCAGCGTTACCTTCGGCGATTTGTGGGAATTTTGCCGGGGCCTGCCGGCAATCGGTTGGGCGGTGTCGTTGTTCGCCGCATTCGAGGCGATGATCCTGACGCTGCTCCCGGTCTATTGCCTGCGCCAGGGCTTCAGTGCCGATATTGCGCTGGCGATGGTCAGCACGGTGGTGGTCGGCGACGCCCTGTTGCAGCTACCCATTGGCGCCCTGGCCGATCGCCTGTCGCGCCGGTCGCTGTTCACCGGCTGCGCGGTGGCATTGATGTTGTCCAGCCTCGCGGTGCCGCTGCTGATCGATACCTTGTTGATCTGGCCGCTGTGGGTGCTGTTTGGCGCCAGCGCGGGTGGGCTGTTTACCTTGTCGCTGATCCTGATCGGCGAGCGCTACCGCGATGATGCGCTGGTACGGGCCAACGCCCATGTTGCGCAGCTGTGGGGGATCGGTTGCCTGGTCGGGCCGCTGGTGGCGGGGGCGGGCAGCCAGTGGGTCAGCGGCCATGCGCTGCCGTTGTTCATGGCGGCGGGGGCGTTCGGCCTGGTCATTCTGTTGTTGCGCCAAGGGGCGTTCGGCGCGACACAAACCGCTTGAACACAACCAGATACCCGGTGGCGAGGGAGCTTGCTCCCGCTGGACTGCGAAGCAGGCCCGGCATTCCAGCGGTCGCTGCGCAACCGAGCGGGAGCAAGCTCCCTCGCCACAAAAGCGGCTCCAGAGTGTCCAGATTCTAAAGCATCCGCTCCAACCCGATCGTCGTGGCGAACCAGGCATTGAAGCGGCGCCACCAGCTGCCCGGTTCGCGATCCAGGTCGTGCAGCTTGCCATTGTCTTCGGTGGTCCAGACCAGTCTTTCATCTTCCAGGCGGGCCTGATAACTCAGGGTCGGGGCCATGCCCTGCAAAGCCAGCTCCCGAACCTGGCCGGCGAGTTCCGGGCTGTCCACCAGTACGCCGACCTCGGTGTTCCAAAGCACTGAGCGAGGATCGAAATTGAACGAGCCAATGAACGACTTCTGTTGATCGAAGATGATCGCCTTGCTGTGCAGGCTGGAGTCCGATTCGCCATAAGACTTGCTGTAGAACAGATGCGGGCTGCCGCCGCTGTCGCCGGGTTGGCGGCGCAACTCGAACAGCCGTACGCCATGCTGCAGCAAGGCCTTGCGATACGGCGCGTAGCCGCCGTGCACCGCCGGCACATCGGTGGCTTCCAGCGAATTGGTCAAGAGGCTCACGGAGACACCGGCATCGGCACGGCTGGTCAGGTACACCAGCCCTGGCTGTCCGGGCACGAAGTAGGCGGAGATCATGATCAGTTCCTTGCTGACGCCGGTCAGCTCCGGCCCCAGTTGTGTCGTCAGCAGCAATCGAGGGTCTGGCTCATCCTTGGCCAGTACCTTGCTAGGCGCATCCCACAGCGCCTGGTTCCAGGCCCAGATCAACTGTCCGCGCCAGATGTCCAGGCGCGGCTGGGTCTTGTAGGCGGTCAGTTGCTGGTAGAGCGTCTGGTTTTCCTTGTGCGTCTGCTCAAGCGAAGCTTGCAGGCGCAAGCGGCTGTTCTCCAGGTCCTTGGGGGTCGGTCGATGGGAAAGGAATTGTTCGATCGGTTTGCTCAGCGCGCTGTTCCAGTATTGGTCGAAGCTGTGTCCCAATTGCTCGGCCACCGGGCCGACGCTGAGCAGGTCGATGTCGGTGAAGTTAAGGTTGGGTTCGGCATCGAAATATTCGTCGCCGAGATTGCGGCCGCCGACGATGGCCATGCTGTTGTCCGCCAGCCAGAGCTTGTTGTGCATCCGACGATGTTGCAGCGACAGATTGAACAAGCGCCCCAGGCTGCGGGTCACGCCGGTGGCGCGGCCAAGATGCAACGGGTTGAACAGGCGAATCTGGATGTTCGGGTGCGCGGCCAGGGTCGCGATGACTTGCTCCTGGCCGTCGCTGGTGGTGTCGTCAAGCAGGATCCGCACGCGCACCCCACGGTCCGCTGCCTTCAGCAGTTCGTCGACCAGCATGCGCGTGCTGATGCCGTCATGAACGATGTAGTACTGCAAATCCAGGCTGCTTTGAGCGTTGCGAATCAGCTCGGCCCGGGCGGTGAAGGCTTCGGTACTGTCGGACAGCAGGCGAAAGCCTGAGCGGCCCTCGTGCGGGGCGGCCTGTTGCGCCACCGAGCGGCCGAACGCTGAGTCGGAGGCCGGCAACGCCTGGGAGGGTTCGCGGGTGACATCAAGACTGGCGCAGCCGCTCAACAGCGAGGCGACTAGCATTAGCGCGTGCAGGATCGGTCTGGATCTCACGTAGGCTCGTTCCGATTGTTAGCGTGGGTCGGCTGTTGGGTGCTGCTTCCCTGCCTACACGGTCAGACGGTGTCTCGCTGGGTTTCGTTCAACAACGCTATAGCCACGGCACCAACCTTGCGCACTGCATCCTCAATCTGTGCCGTTGGCTTGGCAGCGTAGTTCATGCGCAGGCAATTGCGATATTTGCCCGAGGCCGAAAAGATACTGCCGACGGCGATCTGCACGCCTTGGTCGTGCAGCATCCGGTTGAGCTTCAATGTGTCAAAGCCCTCGGGCAATTCGACCCACAGCATGAAGCTGCCGCGGGGACGGCTGGCGCGGGTACCTACCGGGAAATAACGGCTGACCCAATCAATCATCACGTCACGATTGCGCTGGTATTGGCTGCGCATCCGCCGCAAATGTGGTTCGAAATGCCCGCCTTTGAGAAACTCCGCGATGGCTATCTGGGGTTGCGGCGCGGTCGAGCCGGTGCTGATGTATTTCATGTGCAGCACCCGTTCCAGATAGCGCCCCGGCGCTACCCAGCCGACCCGAAGGCCAGGGGCAAGGGTCTTGGAAAAAGAACTGCAGAGCAGGACGCGACCATCGTCGTCGAAGGACTTGATGGTGCGGGGACGCGGATAGGTGTAGGCCAGTTCCCCATACACATCGTCTTCGATAATCGCCACATCGAAGCGCTGCGCCAGGGTCAGCAAAGCGCGCTTGTTGGCTTCCGGCATGATGTAGCCCAGCGGGTTGTTGCAGCTGGGAGTCAACTGTATGGCCTTGATCGGCCATTGCTCCAGTGCCAGTTCCAGCGCTTCCAGGCTGATGCCGGTGAGTGGATCGGTGGGTATTTCCAAAGCCTTCATGCCCAGGCCCTTCAGCGTCTGCATGGCACCGTGGAAGCTGGGGGAGTCCACCGCAACGATGTCGCCCTGCTCGCAGGTGGCGCGGATGCTGACCGACAACGCCTCGTGGCAACCGGTGGTGACGATCAGGTCGCTGGCGCCGAGTTGGCAGCCCGAGTCCAGGGACAGCCGGGCAATCTGCTCACGCAGTTCGAGGTTGCCGTAGATATTGTCGTAGTACAGGCCGGGCATGTCTTGGCGCCGGCTGATCTGCGCCAGGCTGCGCAACAACGGTTTCATGGTCGGTGAATGGATATCCGGCATGCCGCGGCCCAACTGTACGACATCCTTGCGCGGCACCGCGCGTATCAGCTCCAGCACCTGGTCCCATTGGGAGATGTCCACCGGGCGCTGGGCCGGGCGGCCAACCGCTGGCAGGTCCGGCAGCTCGCGGCTGACCGGGACGAAATAACCGGACTTGGGTTTCGGCATCGCCAGTCCGCTGTCTTCCAGGACGCGATAGGCCTGCTGCACGGTACTCAGGCTGACCCCGTGTTCGGTGCTCAAGGCACGCACCGACGGCAGCCGGTCGCCGGGGCGGTAGAAGCCCTGTTCGATGCGGGTGCCGAGCAATTCGGCGAGGTACACGTAAAGAGTCATGGTGCATCCCGATGAGATGAAAACGCCAACCGATACAGATGAGCCGCAAAATTATAATTCAGTGCCCGAAACGCTCAATCTGTATGGCTATAAAAGGTATTGGTTGAATCTGTATTGAATCTGGCCGCCCGCGCATCATGAAAGCTCTGGCTACCCAAGTAAACAGGAGCGATCAAAATGAACGGCTTGAGCGATGTACGGCTGACGTTACACAGTCAGGAACTGGCGGCGGGGCAGGAAAAGGGGCTGCGTGATGCCATGCTGCGCAATGCCCCGTCCGGCTTGAGCCGCTGGGGCCTGTTCTGGCATCGTCTGCATACACGCAAGGCCTTGTTGGAGCTGACAACCGAACAGTTGCGCGATATCGGCCTGAGCCGGGAGCAGGCCCGGGCGGAAGGGTTGAAGCCGTTCTGGCGGCTTTGAAGCGTTATCACACAAACCTGTGGCGAGGGAGCTTGCTCCCGCTCGGTTGCGCAGCGACCGCAGGATCTCAGGGCTGCTACGCAACCCAGCGGGAGCAAGCTCCCTCGCCACGGTTAAACAGGCTCTTCAATCAAGGCAGCTCTTCACTAAACCAGCTCCTTCAACCGGTGCCACAGCATACCCAGCGCCAACAGCGGCGAGCGCAAATGCTTGCCGCCCGGGAATGTCATGTGCGGTACCTTGGCAAACAGGTCGAACCCACCGCCGTGCTGGCCGCTGATAGCCTCGGCCAACAACTTGCCGGCCAGGTGCGTGGCATTCACCCCATGACCGGAATAGGCCTGGGCGTAATACACGTTGGGCTGATCCTTGAGCCGGCCGAGCTGCGGCAGGCGGTTGGCGCCGATGCCGATCATCCCGCCCCATTGATAATCGATCTTCACGTCTGCCAGTTGCGGGAAGACCTTGAGCATTTTCGGCCGCATGTACGCACCGATGTCTTGCGGGTCTCGGCCCGAATAGTGACAAGCCCCGCCAAACAACAAACGTCGATCCGCCGAAAGCCGGTAGTAATCCAGCGCCACCCGCTGGTCACAGACCGCCATGTTCTGTGGCAACAGCGCGTTTGCCTGCGCTTCGCTCAGCGGTTCGGTGGCAATGATATAGCTGCCAGCGGGCAGCACTTTGCCGCTCAGCTCCTGGTTCAGGCCGTTGAGGTAGGCATTGCAGCCCAGCACCAGTGTCGTGGCGCGGACCGAGCCTTGTTGGGTGTGTACTTTTACCTGTGGCCCGTAGTCGATGCGTATCACCGCCGATCGTTCGAACAGCCGGACCCCCAGTTGCTGCGCTGCGGCCGCCTCTCCCAACGCCAGGTTGAGCGGATGCAGGTGGCCCGAGCCCATGTCGATCAGGCCACCGGCATAGCGATCCGAGCCCACCACGCTGTGCATTTCATCGGCTTGCAGCAGTCGCGTCTCGTAGCGATAGCCCAGGCTGCGGAGTTCTTCGGCATCCTCGGCGAAACCCTGGAGATCGGCGGGTTTGTTGGCGAGGTCGCAGTAGCCCCAGGTGAGGTCGCAAGAAATCTGAAAACGTTCGACCCGCTGGCGGACGATTTCCACCGCTTCGAGCCCCATCAATTTCATCTGACGCACGCCGTCGGTGCCCACGATTGGCGCAAACTGATCGAGACCATGGCCCACGCCGCGAATCAGTTGGCCGCCGTTCCGCCCGCTGGCGCCCCAACCGATCTTATGGGCCTCAAGCAGCACCACACTCAGGCCGCGCTCGGCCAGCTCGATGGCTGTGTTCAGCCCGGAGAACCCGCCGCCCACCACGCAGACGTCCGCCACCAACTCGCCTTGCAGCACCGGATGGTCCGGCTGCGGCAGGCTGCTGGCGGCGTAGTAGGAGGCGGCGTGCGCGTGGCTCGGGACAGGTTGCTGAACACGGGCGTTCATGTGCGTAATCCTGATTGTTGTGTTTGAGAAATTTTACGGAGCATAAGCCGGGCTTTCCTCAGTCGGCAACACTGGTCGGCGGACGCTGTCTGGCATGGGGCTTTTAAGGCAGAATCCTCAGCTGTCCCGATTCGGTAATGGCCTCGATGAGCTGCAACAGTCAAAAAATCCGCACGCTACGTCAGCAGATTCCTACGTTCGAGTGCGTACCGGGCTGTCATGACTGCTGTGGTCCGGTGACCACCTCGCCCGAAGAAATGGCGCGTTTGCCACGCAAGAGCCGCGCCGAACAGGACGCGGCCCTGGAGGCGCTCGATTGCGTGCACCTGGGGCCGAACGGTTGCACGGTCTACGATGAAAGGCCGCTGATCTGCCGGTTATTCGGCACCACCGCGACCTTGCCATGCCCTAATGGGCGGCGGCCGGTTGAGCTGATTCATCCGCGGGTCGAGAAGCAGATTCATGCATACATGGCCAGCACTCGGCAGGTGTTGGTCTAGCCGCCGAGGGAAACCGGGTCGCGGCTTTCGCGAGCAGGCTCGCTCCCACAAGCTCGCCACCTACCTGCGTGGGAGCGAGCCTGCTCGCGAAGGCGGCCTGAAGCCAGCCATCAATCCGGAATCGGCAGGTTCAGGCTCTCCTTCACTTCCTCCATCACGATGTAGCTCTTGGACTCACGAACGTGGGGCAGCTTGAGCAGGATGTCGCCCAGCAGCTTGCGGTACGAGGCCATCTCGGAAATTCGCGCCTTCACCAGATAGTCGAAATCCCCCGACACCAGGTGGCATTCCAGTACGTGAGGCAACTTCAGCACGGCACGTCGGAACTCTTCGAACGTGTCGCCGGATTTATAGTCGAGGCTGATTTCGACGAACACCAGCAGGCTGCCCTTCAAGTGCTGCGGATTGAGCCGGGCGTTGTAGCCCATGATGATCCCCTCGCGCTCCAGCCGTCGCACCCGCTCGGTGCAAGGCGTGGTGGAAAGCCCGACCTTTTCCCCCAGCTCGGTGAAAGAAATTCGCCCGTCGGCCTGGAGGATGCGCAGGATGTTGCGGTCGATCTTGTCCAGCTCGCGTTTGGTCTGGGTATTGGTACGCACAGGTGATGCGCCTCCGTGAAAAGGGTTTTTGCCGAGAATTCTCGCCAAATATAGGCATTTATATAGTGAAAAGCACTGGCTGATCTTTTTTACACTGCGCGCATCTAAGCTTTGTATAACAAACGTCAGCGGTTAACCGCGATGAGGGTTTCAACATGCGCGTTCTGGTCTTGGGTAGCGGCGTCATCGGTACCGTCAGTGCTTACTATCTGGCACGTGCCGGGTTTGAAGTGGTGGTGGTCGACCGTCAGCCGGCGCCAGCCATGGAAACCAGCTTCGCCAACGCTGGCCAGGTATCGCCGGGCTACGCCTCGCCGTGGGCTGCGCCGGGTGTGCCACTCAAGGCCATCAAGTGGCTGCTGCAGCGTCACGCGCCGCTGGCAATCAAGGCCACCGCCGACATCGACCAGTACCTGTGGATGGCGCAGATGCTGCGCAACTGCACCGCCAGCCGCTATGCGATCAACAAGGAGCGCATGGTCCGCCTGTCCGAGTACAGCCGTGACTGCCTCGACGAATTGCGCGCCGAAACCGGCATCGCCTACGAAGGTCGCAGCCTGGGGACTACCCAATTGTTCCGCACCCAGGCCCAGCTCGATGGTGCGGCCAAGGACATCGCCGTGCTCAAGGAGTCGGGCGTGCCGTTTGAAGTGCTCGATCGCGAAGGCATCGCCCGGGTCGAACCGGCCCTGGCCAATGTCACCGACATTCTGGCCGGTGCCTTGCGCCTGCCTAATGACCAGACCGGCGATTGCCAGATGTTTACCACGCGCCTCGCGGAAATGGCCGTGAAGCTCGGCGTGCAATTTCGCTTCGACCAGAGCATCGAGCGCCTGGATTTTGCCGGGGATCGCATCAATGGTGTCTGGATCGACGGCAAGCTGGAAACCGCCGACCGTTATGTCCTGGCCCTGGGCAGCTATTCGCCGCAATTGCTCAAGCCGCTGGGTATCCGCGCGCCGGTGTATCCACTCAAGGGCTATTCCTTGACCGTGCCGATCACCAATGCGGCAATGGCACCGACCTCGACCATTCTCGACGAAACCTACAAGGTTGCGATCACCCGGTTCGACAACCGGATTCGCGTCGGCGGCATGGCGGAAATCGCCGGTTTTGACCTCTCGCTCAACCCGCGTCGGCGTGAAACCCTGGAGATGATCGTCAACGACCTTTATCCTCAGGGCGGCGACCTGGCCCAGGCCAGTTTCTGGACCGGCCTGCGCCCGACCACCCCGGACGGCACGCCGATCGTTGGCGCCACGCCGTTCAAGAATCTGTTCCTCAATACCGGCCACGGCACCCTCGGGTGGACCATGGCCTGTGGTTCCGGTCGCCTTCTGGCGGACCTGATGGCGAAGAAAAAGCCGCAGATCAGCGCCGAAGGCCTCGATATTTCCCGTTATGGCAGCAAACCTCAGGAGTCCGCTAAACATGGCAATCCAGCGCCAGCTCACCAATGACCGCATGAGTCAGGTCGTTGTGCACAACGGCACCGTTTATCTGGCCGGGCAGGTCGGCGACGACATGAGCGCCGGCATCGAGCAGCAGACCCGCGAGACCTTGGCCAATATCGAGCGTCTGCTGGACCTGGCCGGGACCGACAAGAGCCGCCTGCTGTCGGTGACGATCTACCTGAAGGACATCGACGCCCATTTTCAAGGCATGAATGCGGTGTGGGACAAATGGCTGCCCAAGGGCGTCGCCCCGGCCCGCGCGACTGTCGAGGCCAAGTTGTGCGAACCGCAGATCCTGGTCGAGCTGTCCGTGGTGGCCGCGCTGCCCTGACAACTGTCGAAAAGCTCCCTCTCCCGGCGCCGTTGATGGCTGATGCCATCAGCCTGCGCCGGTTTTCTTACCCATGACCGCCTAGAAGCCTGCCGCCATGCGTCCTGCCCGTGCCCTGATCGATCTCCAAGCCCTGCGTCACAACTACCAACTGGCCCGTGAAGTTACTGGGGCCAAGGCCCTTGCAGTAATCAAGGCCGACGCCTACGGGCATGGCGCGGTGCGCTGCGCCGAGGCTTTGCAGGAGACGGCGGATGGGTTCGCCGTGGCCTGCATTGAAGAAGCCCTGGAACTGCGGGCCGGTGGTATACGTGTGCCGATCCTGTTGCTGGAAGGGTTCTTCGAGGCCGATGAGCTGGCATTGATCGTCGAGCACGACTTCTGGTGTGTCGTGCATGCGTTGTGGCAGCTAGAAGCGATAGAGCGCGCGACGCTGGGCAAGCCGATCACGGTCTGGCTCAAGCTCGACTCGGGCATGCATCGGGTCGGTTTGCATCCGGCCGACTACCAGTCGGCTTACCGTCGCCTGCTGGCCAGTGGCAAGGTGGCAAAAATCGTCTTGATGAGCCACTTCGCCCGCGCCGACGAATTGCACGACCCGAGCAGTCTGCAACAATTGGCGGTGTTCGATCAGGCCCGCCAAGGCCTGATGGCCGAGGTCAGTTTGCGCAACTCGCCGGCGGTGCTGGGTTGGCCGCAGATACCGAGCGATTGGGTGCGGCCGGGCATCATGTTGTACGGCGCGACACCGTTCGACGAGGCCAATGCCGTGGCTTCGCGCCTGCAACCGGTGATGACGTTGGAGTCGAAGATCGTCAGCGTGCGCGAGCTTCCCGCCGGCGAACCGGTGGGCTACGGCGCTCGTTTCGTTACCGCCCAGCCGACCCGGGTCGGCGTGGTTGCCATGGGGTATGCCGACGGTTACCCGCGCCAGGCGCCCAACGGTACGCCAGTGCTGGTGGATGGTCAGCGCAGCCAGCTGGTCGGGCGGGTCTCGATGGACATGCTGTGTGTCGACCTGAGCCATATTCCCCAGGCCGGGCTCGGCTCGACCGTCGAACTCTGGGGCAAGAACATTCTCGCCAGCGATGTGGCGCAGGCCGCCGACATGATTCCTTACCAGATCTTTTGCAACCTGCGACGTGTCCCACGGCTCTATTCCGGGACCTGAGACCAGGCGCCGCCTACCGGAAGTCGCTTCACCGCACAGGATTCGGGTCAAAGTGTTGTAAATACTGAACGCTGTCGCCATGATAACGCTCACTTTCCACACAACCTGATTCCCTGGAGGCTCCAGCATTGGACGTCGGTGAACGACTGCAATCCATTCGTAAACTCAAAGGCCTTTCCCAGCGTGAACTCGCCAAGCGCGCGGGCGTCACCAACAGCACTATTTCGATGATCGAGAAAAACAGCGTGAGCCCCTCGATCAGCTCGCTGCGCAAGGTCCTTGGCGGGATTCCCATGTCCATGGTCGAGTTTTTCTCCGAAGAGATCCTCCAGGAGAAGCCGACCCAGATCGTCTATAAAGCCAACGAACTGATCGACATCTCCGACGGCGCCGTGACCATGAAACTGGTGGGCCGGGCGCATCCGAGTCGGGCGATCGCCTTCCTGAACGAAATCTATCCGCCTGGCGCCGACACCGGTGACGAAATGCTCACCCACGAGGGCGAGGAAACCGGGATCCTGGTGGAAGGGCGACTGGAACTGGTGGTGGGCGCAGAAACCTTCGTGCTCGAGGCCGGCGACAGCTACTATTTTGAAAGTACCAAGCCACATCGTTTCCGCAATCCGTTCGACGTGCCGGCGCGACTGATCAGCGCAGCCACTCCGGCGAATTTCTAGACCAAGAGGCGCCAGGCCCGCACGCCACAGGCGCCCGCATGTTGGGCTGTCATGACAAACAAGACCCTTGTGACTTTGGGGTTGTTTCAGAGTGACAGGCTTACCGCTATACTTGCGCCCGCCTGCAAACCGTGGCCGCAGGCGTGACTAGCCACCATTGAGGGTGTACGCGTGAACCTAATTATGAAAATGCTGGCTGCACCAGCAACCGTATTGGCCCTATGGGCTGCGAGCGCCCAAGCGGCGCCGAACGACGAAATCGCCAAGCGCCTTGAACCCGTTGGCCAGGTTTGTGTTCAGGGCAAGGAATGCAAAGGCATGGAAGTGGCCACTGCAGCCGGCGGCGCAGGCGGTGCCAAGGCACCCAAAGACGTCATTGCCAAGCATTGCAACGCCTGCCACGGCACCGGCTTGCTGGGCGCTCCGAAAATCGGTGACAAGGCGGCCTGGAAAGAGCGTGCCGATCACCAGGGCGGCCTCGACGGCATCCTGGCCAAGGCTATTACTGGCGTAAACGCCATGCCGCCCAAAGGCACTTGCGCCGACTGCTCCGATGATGAGCTCAAGGGCGCTATCAAAGAGATGTCCGGCCTGTAATTCGCCAGCATCTTTCACGAAAAAGCCGCTTTCGAGCGGCTTTTTTGCGCCTGGAGTTTTTTCCAGGGCTGTTCATCGCAACCAAGACCCGGCAAGCTCGGTCCAACCCACATTCAAGGAATGTCCCGGAGGGTCGGATGGTGCAGTTGTGTTCAATCGAACAGGCAGTGGATGACGTGCTCGAGCGCTTGCCCGCGCATATCCACTTGGGCATGCCATTGGGGCTGGGCAAGCCCAACCTGTTCGCCAACGCGCTGTACCGGCGCATCGCCCAACTGCCCGAGCGGCAGCTGACTATCTACACGGCGTTGAGCCTGGGTCGACCGAGCCTGGGCGACGGTTTGCAGAAGCGTTTCCTCGAGCCCTTCGTCGAACGGGTCTTCGGCGACTATCCCGAACTCGATTACCTTGCCGATCTGCAGCGCGACAGCCTGCCGGCAAACATCCGCGTGCAGCAGTTCTTCATGCAGCCCGGCAGCCTGCTGCACAGTGCAGCGGCGCAGCAGGACTACGTCAGCAGCAACTACAGCCACGCGGCGCGGGACATCAACGCGGCCGGCCTGAACCTGATCGCGCAATTGGTGGCGAGCGACCCGGAATATCCGGATCGCCTGAGCCTGAGTTGCAACCCGGACATCACCCTGGACCTGTTGCCGATGATTGCCAGGCGACGCGAGGCGGGGGAGACCATCCTCATGGTCGGGCAGGTCCACAGCGAATTGCCCTACATGCCCGGTGATGCGGAAATCGGCATTGACGCTTTCGACCTGCTGATCGACGAGAAGGACAGCCACACGCTGTTCTCCACGCCGAACATGCCGGTGGGGTTCCAGGAC
The DNA here is from genome assembly GCF_054161305.1 of Pseudomonas sp. Z2-11. NCBI lineage: Bacteria > Pseudomonadati > Pseudomonadota > Gammaproteobacteria > Pseudomonadales > Pseudomonadaceae > Pseudomonas > Pseudomonas sp. Z2-11. The sequence goes on along the minus strand of NZ_CP096395.1, from coordinate 6,010,484 downwards.
CACTTGATCGGCCTGCATGCCAGTACCCTGGTGCGTGACGGCGGTACATTGCAGATCGGCATCGGCTCCATGGGCGATGCGTTGACGGCGGCGCTGTTGGCGCGCCAGGCCGATAACGCCGGTTACCAAGCGTTGCTGGCGGACCTGAATCTCAGCCAGTGGGCGCAGTTGGTCGAGCGTGAAGGCGGGACCGAGCCGTTTGCCAAAGGGCTGTACGGTTGCAGCGAAATGTTCGTCAACGGTTTGCTGGTGCTTGCGGAGGCCGGGATTATCCGGCGCAAGGTCTATCCCGATGAGCCGACCCAGGAGCAGGCGAACGCCGGGACACTCGACGAGGCGGCGCAACCCGACGGCATTTGCATTCATGGCGGGTTCTTCCTCGGCCCGGGCAGCTTCTACGAGCGCCTGCGCGAATTGCCGCAGATCCGGCGCTTCGAATTCAACATGACGCGCATCAGCTACATCAACGAGCTGTACGGCCAGGAACAACTCAAGCGCCTGCAGCGGCTTGATGCGCGGTTCATCAACACGGTGTTCACCATGACGTTGCTCGGCGCCGGGGTGGCTGACCAGTTGGAAGACGGGCGGGTGCTCAGCGGTGTGGGTGGGCAATACAACTTTGTTGCCCAGGGGCATGCGCTGGAAGGGGCGCGCTCGATCCTGCTGCTGCGCAGTTGGCGCGAGTCAGGCGGCGTGGTCAGCTCCAATATCGTCTGGGAATACGGTCATTGCACGATTCCCCGGCACCTGCGGGACATCGTCGTGACCGAGTACGGCATTGCCGACCTGCGCGGCAAGACCGACGCGGCGGTGATCGAGGCATTGCTCAACATCAGCGATTCACGCTTCCAGCCGGGGCTGATCGAGCAGGCCCAGAGCGCCGGCAAATTGCCGAAGGATTTCCGTCTCGACCCACGTTTCGCCGACAACACGTCGGAGCGTTTGCAGGCGATCCAGGCGCGGCATCCCAATCTGTTCCCGGAGTATCCGTTGGGCTGCGATTTCGATGGGCTGGAGCGGGATCTGCTGCGAGCGCTGAACTGGCTCAAGAGCAAGTTCAAGCTCACCGAGATCCTGGAGTTGGGCAAGGCCGCGCTGGATGCACCGGAGCCCTGGGAGTTTGCCGGGCATCTGGAACGGATGCAGCTGACGAGCCCGGAGGGGCTGAAGGAAGAGTTGGCCCAGCGGTTGTTGCTGGCCGGGCTGAAGGCGACCGTGCAACAAACAGCAACCTGACCCCTGTGGGAGATCAGTCGATGAAGGTCACAACCCCGCCCGCCAGCGATTTCACCCGCGCCAACGACTCGACGCGGTAGCCCTGGGCATCCAGCTCAGCGCGGCCACCCTGGAAGGATTTCTCGATCACGATGCCCAGCCCGGCCACGGTAGCGCCGGCCTGCTTGATGATGGAAATCAGCGCCTGGGAGGCTTTGCCGTTGGCCAGGAAGTCATCGATGATCAGCACTCGGTCGCTGCTGGTCAGGTGGCGCGGGCTGATGGCGACGGTGCTTTCGGTCTTCTTGGTGAACGAATACACGGTGGCGGACAACAGGTTCTCCGTCAGGGTCAGCGACTGCTGTTTGCGCGCGAAGATCACCGGCACGCCAAGGTTCAGCCCGGTCATGATCGCCGGGGCGATGCCCGAGGCCTCGATGGTGACGATCTTGGTGATGCCCGAATCCTTGAACAGCGCGGCGAATTCGTCGCCGATCAGCTTCATTAACTGCGGGTCGATCTGGTGGTTGAGGAACGCATCAACCTTCAGGACCTGATCGGAAAGCACGATGCCTTGTTCACGAATTTTCTGGTGCAGGGCTTCCATGAAGCCTCCTCTGATGACGCGTCGGCGCCTGAAGTCAGTGAAAAATAATCGATTCTAGCGCTTCAACATCGCGCGTATATCCGCCAGGGCGCTGTTGCCGCGAACGGCTTTGACTTCCGTCGGCGTGTCGTCATTGCCCTCCCAGGCCAAGTCGTCCGGCGGCAGTTCATCGAGAAAACGGCTCGGGGCGCAGTCGATCACTTCGCCGTACTGCTTGCGCTTGGCGGCGAAGGTGAAGGCCAGCGTCTGGCGCGCCCGGGTAATCCCGACGTAGGCCAGGCGCCGTTCTTCTTCAATGGTGTCGGCTTCGATGCTGGAGCGGTGCGGGAGGATTTCCTCTTCCATGCCCATGATGAACACGTAGGGAAATTCCAGGCCCTTGGAGGCGTGCAGCGTCATCATCTGCACGCCTTCGGCGCCTTCTTCCTCTTCCTGCTGCCGCTCGAGCATATCCCGCAAAACGAGCTTGCCGATGGCGTCCTCGACGGTCATGTCGCCGTCTTCGTCCTTTTCCAAGGTGTTTTTCAGCGCTTCGATCAGGAACCAGACATTGCCCATGCGGTAGTCGGCGGCCTTGTCGCTGGAACTGTTGGTGCGCAGCCAGTTTTCATAGTCGATGTCCATGACCATGCTGCGTAGCGCCGCGATCGGGTCTTCGCCGGCACACTGCTCGCGGACCTTGTCCATGAAGCGTTTGAAGCGCGCCAGGCGATCGGTGAAGCGGCTGTCCAGGTGCTCGCCCAAGCCGATTTCATCGGTGGCGGCGTACATCGAGATCTTGCGCTCGGTGGCGTAGTTGCCGAGTTTTTCCAGGGTGGTCGAACCGATTTCCCGGCGTGGCACGTTGATCACCCGCAAGAAGGCGTTATCGTCGTCCGGGTTCACGATCAGGCGGAAGTAGGCCATCAGGTCCTTCACTTCCTGGCGTCCGAAGAAGCTGTTGCCCCCCGACAGACGATAGGGGATCTGGTGATGCTGCAACTTCAGCTCGATCAGCTTGGCCTGGTAGTTGCCGCGATAGAGGATCGCAAAATCGCTGTAGGGCCGGTCGGTGCGCAGGTGCAGGCTGAGAATTTCCATGGCCACGCGCTCGGCTTCGGCGTCTTCGTTGCGGCAACGGATCACACGGATCTCGTCGCCGTGACCCATTTCGCTCCACAGCTGCTTTTCGAATTCGTGGGGGTTGTTGGAGATCAGCACGTTGGCGCAGCGCAGGATGCGGCTGGTGGAGCGATAGTTCTGCTCCAGCATCACCACCTTGAGCGATGGGTAGTCTTCCTTGAGCAACATCAGGTTTTCCGGCCGCGCGCCGCGCCAGGCGTAGATCGACTGGTCATCGTCGCCGACCACGGTGAACTGGTTGCGTTTGCCGATCAGCAGTTTCACCAGCAGATACTGGCTGGCGTTGGTGTCCTGGTATTCGTCCACCAACAGGTAACGGACTTTGTTCTGCCATTTTTCAAGGATGTCGGCGTGGTCCTGGAACAGCTTGACCGGCAGCAGGATCAGGTCGTCGAAGTCCACCGCGTTGAAGGCCTTGAGGGTGCGCTGGTAGTGGGCGTAGACGATGGCGGCGGTCTGTTCCTTGGGGTTGCGGGCGTTCTCCAGGGCTTCGGGCGGCAGGATCAGGTCGTTTTTCCAGGCGCCGATCATGTTCTTGATCTCGTCGACGCCGTCGTCGCCCGAGTATTCCTTCTGCATGATGTCGGTCATCAAGGCCTTGACGTCGGTCTCGTCGAAAATCGAGAAGCCCGGCTTGTAGCCCAGTCGCGCGTGTTCCTTGCGAATGATGTTCAGGCCCAGGTTGTGGAACGTACAGACCGTCAGGCCACGGCCTTCGCCGGCGCGCAACAGACCGCCGACCCGTTCCTTCATTTCCCGCGCGGCCTTGTTGGTGAAAGTCATCGCGACGATGTACTGGGCGCGGATGCCGCAATTCTGGATCAGGTGCGCGATCTTGCGGGTGATCACGCTGGTCTTGCCGGAGCCTGCACCGGCGAGCACCAAAAGAGGGCCGCCGACATAGTTCACGGCTTCTTGCTGCCGGGGATTGAGTCGGGACATGACAGGTTTCAGGGAGTCGTTTGCGAAATGGGCCGGCATTTTAACAGGCTCTGAGATTTGTGCTGCTCTGTCCGACTTGTGACGCTGCACATCATCTTCAATTGCCGCTTTTGTTACTTTCCCTCAGGATGCGGACGGGATTTGGGTCTAACGTTCGTTTTTAAGGTGAAAAACCGTCAAAACCGAGTGTTTGAGAACCATTGGCATTGGTGATTGCCCGTCGGCGAGTCATAATGCCCCGCGCCTACCACCTTGCAGAGTCTAGGGAGTCAGCTTGTCTACGCCTGTCGAACCCTTGCGTTTGCTCTTATTGGCCGAAACGCCTGAGTGGTCAGCGATATTGCGCGAGTGCCTGGCGCCCATGGGCCCCTCGGTCGTGTTGATCAGCGCCCCGAGCTGGGAGTCGGTCAGCAGCCTGTTCGAAGACAACCGCAATGCGGTCCTGTTGACTGTCGCTGCTTTGCAACCAGCGCCCGGTCGTTGCCGCCTGCCAACGGTGCTGTTGCTTGAGCACGAGCCGGCGACTCCCCCGGACGGCGTCAGCGACTGGCTGGTGCGTGACGTACTCGATGAGGCGACGCTGCGTCGTTGCCTTCGTCATGTGCGCGAGCGCGGGGTGTTGGAAAACACTCTGCAACGGCTCGCCGAGCAGGACCCGTTGACCGGCATCGCCAACCGCCAAGGCTTCCAGACCCTGCTGGCGGCACGCCTGGCTGAAAACGAAGGCCGTGGCCTGGCGCTCGGCCATCTGGATCTGGATAACTTTCGTCACGCCAACGACGCGCTCGGTCATCAGGCCGGCGACCGTCTGATCCTGCAGGTGGTCTCGCGCCTCAAGGGCGCGTTGGAAGTCGGTGATCAACTGGCGCGGCTGGGCAGCGACGAATTTGCCCTGCTGATCGATACCCGCCGCGCGCCCCAGCGGGCCGAGTGGATGGCTGAGCGCATCACCGAAGCCATGGCCGAACCCTACTGGGTCGATGGCGAAAGCCTGCTGATCGGCTGCAGCCTGGGGATCGCCCATGCTCGCGCCCAGGCCGGTGCCGACCCGCTGATGTGGCACGCGCATATCGCCATGCAGCAGGCCAAGAGCACGCAAGGCTGCACTTTTCATATCTTCAATGAGCGCATCAATCGCAACGCCCGCAGTCTCGCCGACCTGGAAAGCGAACTGCGCCGGGCGCTGCGTCGCGACGAACTGGAATTGCATTACCAGCCGCGGCTGAACCTTGCCGATGGCACCATCGTCGGCCTCGAAGCCCTGGTGCGCTGGCGTCACGGCGAGCGCGGGCTGTTGCCGCCGAGCGAATTCGTGCCACTGGCCGAGCAGAGCGGCCTGATCGTACCGTTGGGCTACTGGGTAATTTCCCGGGCGCTACGGGACATGCAGGCCTTGCGCGAGCGCGGGCTCGCGCCGCTGCATATGGCGATCAACCTGTCGTTCCGGCAATTCCAGGACAGTCAGCTGCTGCCGACCTTGAGTCGGTTGATCAGCGAACGGGGTGTCGAGGCCCAGTGGCTGGAGTTCGAACTCACCGAAACCGCGGTCATGCGTCGCAGCGAAATGGTCAAGCAGACCATGGATGCCTTGGGCCGCCTGGGCGTGCGGTTCTCCCTGGACGATTTCGGTACCGGTTTTTCCTCCTTCGTGCACCTCAACAGCCTGCCCATCGCCCTGCTCAAGATCGACAAGAGTTTCGTTGGCGGCATGGAGCAGCGTGAAGAGAACCGCAAGCTGGTGCACGCGATGATCAACCTGGCCCATAACCTCAATCTTGAAGTCGTGGCCGAAGGCGTCGAGACCCGTGAACAGATGGATCTGCTGCGGGGTTTCGGTTGCGATCAGGTGCAGGGCTTCCTGATCAGCAAGCCGCTGCCGTTGGTGGAGTTGGTTGAATACCTGACGTTTGAGGGTGGCCAGGCGACGCAGGAGATCGTGAGTTGACACAAACCCTGTGGGAGCGAGCCTGCTCGCGAAAGCGGGGTGTCAGCCGGACATCCACCAACTGACACACCGCCTTCGCGAGCAGGCTCGCTCCCACAGGGGATGTATTTTCACTTCGCCTGGATCGCTTCGAAATTCCGCTGCTCCGGCTCGCTGCGAATCATCCGCTTCATCTTCCACTCGAATGCCCACGTCAGGCTCACCGCTGCGCACGCCAGCCCCAGGGCCAGGCCCCACCAGACACCAGTCGGCCCCCAGTTCAAATGAAAGGCCATCCACCACGCAGCGGGCGCGCCAATCAGCCAGTAGCAACCCAGGCCTACCAGGAAGGTGGTCTTGGCGTCCTTCAGGCCACGGATACAGCCCATGGCAATGGTTTGCGTACCGTCGAACAGCTCGAACCATGCCGCCACGGCCAGCAGGCTCACAGCCAGGTCGATCACCGGGCGGAACGCCGGGTCATTGTGATCCAGGAACAAACCGATCAGTTGATTGGGCAGCAGCCAGAACACCATGGCGAAGGCCAGCATCGCCGCTGCGCCAAAGCTGATCCCGACCCGTCCGGCCAGGCGCGCCATGAGTAATTGCCCGGCGCCGTAATGCTGGCCGATGCGCATGGTGATCGCGTACGACATACCCGCCGGAACCATGAATGCCACCGAGACGATTTGCAGAGCGATCTGGTGCGCAGCCAACGGCGTGCTGCCCATGGTGCCCATGCACAGCGCGGCGAACGCGAACAGCCCGACTTCCACGGCGTAGGTACCACCAATCGGCAGGCCCAGGCGCCATAGTTCCTTGAGGTATTGGCGATTGGGCCGCGACAGGCCTTCAAGCAATGGATAGGCGCGGTAGGCCGGGTGCCGGTGGATGTGCCAGGCAAGCACCAGGGCCATGCAGTTGGCAACAATCGCCGTCACCAGGCCGATCCCCATCAGGCCGAGCTTCGGCAAGCCGAACATACCGGTGATGAGCGCGTAGTTGAGCAGGAAGTTGGCCACCGTGCCGCCGAGGCTGATCACCATGACCGGAGTGGCCCGGCCGATCGCGCTGGTAAATCCACGCAGGGCCATGAAACTCAGGTAGCCGGGCAGGGCGAACGGCAGCACCAGCAGGAACTGGCCGGCGGCGAGGACGTTGGTTTCAGTCTGGCCGAACAACAGCAGCACCGGCTTGAGGTTCCACAACAGCAACCCGGCCACCAGCGCCATCAACCAGGCCAGCCATAACCCGGCCTGGGTCAGCCGGGTGGCGCCTTCAATATCGCCAGCGCCCTGGCGGATCGCAACCAGCGTACCGACGGCAGCGATCACGCCGATGCAGAAAATCGACACAAACGAGTAACTCGCCGCCCCCAGACCGCCACCGGCCAAGGCTTCAGGGCTCAGGCGCGCCATCATCAGGGTGTCGGTCAGCACCATCAGCATGTGCGCCAACTGCGAAGCAATCAACGGCCCCGCCAGCCGCAGGATGGCCCAGAGTTCGATACGCACCGGATGCCGCATGATCATCACGCTCCATGTTCAAACAAGGCAGTAAGACGTCGATTCTCGGCGCTTGCGGTGGTTTGCACAAAAGGATAAATCCGATTGCTGGCATGATTAAAACTCATGCTGGGCGAATCTTCTGATAGGGTTCGAAAAAAGCTACAGGAGTCTTTCCGATGTCTCGTCGCCTTCCTCCTCTTTATGCGTTGCGCGCATTCGAAGCGGCGGCGCGATACAGCTCGTTTACCCGGGCCGCTGAAGAACTGTCGATTACCCAGAGCGCGGTCAGCCGGCACATTCGCACGCTTGAGGAACACTTCGCCTGTCGGCTGTTTCAGCGCAGCGGCCGCAACCTGCAACTGACCGAGGCGGCACGCCTGCTGCTGCCGGGCGTGCGGGAGGGTTTCATGGCGCTGGAGCGTGCTTGCCATACCTTGCACGGCGAGGACGGAATTTTGCGCATGAAGGCTCCGTCGACCCTGACCATGCGTTGGTTGCTGGCGCGCCTGAGCCGCTTTCGGCATCTGCAACCCGGCAACGAAGTGCAATTGACCAGCGCCTGGATGGACGTCGACTCGGTGGACTTCAACACCGAGCCGTTCGACTGCGCGGTTCTGCTGGGCAACGGGCACTTTCCGGCGGACTGGGAGGCCAGTCTGCTGTTCCCCGAGGAGCTGATTCCGGTCGGCGCACCGACTCTGCTCAACGACCAACCCTGGGACGTGGCGCGGCTGGCCAGCGCGGAGCTGCTGCACCCCACGCCGGATCGCCGGGACTGGCGCAACTGGTTGCAGCGCATGGGGCTGGCGGACAAGGTCTCGCTCAAGGGCGGCCAGGTATTCGATACGCTGGAACTGGGCATGATCGCTGCGGCGCGGGGCTATGGTGTGTCCATGGGCGATTTGTTGATGGTCGCCGAGGACGTTGCCCAGGGACGGTTGAGTCTGCCGTGGCCTACGGCTGTTGCCAGCGGCGAGCACTATTACCTCGTCTGGCCGAAGACCCGCCCTGGAGGTGAACGTTTGCGCAGGCTCAGCGATTTTCTCCAAGGCGAGGTCAGCGCCATGCAGCTACCCGAGGTGAAGCGACTGGCCTGAAAGCTTGAAGGTGCGGTAGTGGCTACTTGGTATTATTCCTTCCAGGGCGCTCAAGTATTCGGTTTTGGTGCCGAATCCGTGAACATAGAACCTTCGTACAGAAAGGGCCCACATCTCAAAAATTGAATGCCGAGCGTGCGACGTGATCAGGATGATCCAGTCTCTCGGCCAGGAGCCGTCATGTCTCAACCCCGCGCCCGGATCGCCTCACAGCTAGGCCTTGCCCTTGCCGTGATACTAGCCGTCGTGATTTCCGGCAGTACCGTCTTCGCCTTGCGTTCACTGGACGCCGCCAACCTTTCTACTCGTGAAGAGCACCTGGCCAGCGAAGCGCGCCTGATGGCCGACCAGCTCAATACCTTCCATAGCACCTTGCGCGAGAGCACCCAGCGGTTGGCGGGACTGTTCGAAAAGCGCTTCAGCGCGGGGCTGAGCGTGCATCCGGACCAGCCGGTGACGGTGGCGGGCGTGCAGACGCCAGGCTTGAGCCTGGGCAGCGAAGTGTTGAACAACAACTTCAAGGAAGTGGACGAGTTCAAAGCGATGACCGCCGGCGTAGCGACTATATTCGTGCGTAGCGGCGACGACTTCATCCGCGTCAGTACTTCGGTGAGCAAGCAGGACGGTACGCGGGCCATCGGCACCGTACTCGACCGCGCCGGCCCGGCGTACGGCCCGGTGATCAGCGGGCAGAGCTACATCGGCCGGGCCTTGCTCTTCGGTCGTTTCTACATGTCGCAATACACGCCCGTTCGCGACGGCAGCGGCAAGATCATTGCCGTGTTGTACGTAGGATTCGATTACACCGATGCGCAGAATGCGCAATTCGACAACCTCAAGCGCTTCCGCATCGGCCAGACCGGTTCCCTGGCGCTGTTGGACGAACAGAACAAATGGTTGGTACCGCCAGCGGGTGTGCAGGCGCTGGACAACGCCACCGCGGCTATCACCGGTCTGATCAAGAAGCCAGGCAAGGGTGCGTTCTGGGAAGACACCGCAGAAGAGTTCTACAGCGTCGCCGTGCCGTTCGAGGGCGGGCCGTGGGCGGTGGTGGCGAGCATGCCGAAAACCGAAATCAACGCAGTAACCTGGAACGTCGGTACGCAACTGGCCATTGGCAGCCTGCTGGCAATGTTGCTGGCGGTCGGTGCTGCAGTGTGGCTGTTGCGTAGCAAACTGGCGCCCCTGGGCGACCTCGTGCGTCAGGCCGAAGCGCTGGGCGCCGGCGACCTGAGCGTGCGTCTGAACGTATCCAGCCACGATGAAATTGGCCAACTGGCCCGTGCCTTCAACCAGATGAGCCAAGCCTTGTCGACCATGGTCGAGCATATCCGCAAGGCCTCGCAGGAGGTCAACAGTCGTGCCCAGGCGTTGTCCGGATTGTCCAGCGGTGCGTATGAAGGGATGGAGCAGCAGTCCGGCGAAATCACCAGCATGGCGGGCGCAGTGGAAGAGTTCAGCGCCACCTCGTTGAACATCGCCGATAACATGGGCAATACCGAGCGTCTGGCCCAGGACAACGCCCAGCAGACCCGCATCGGCCGTACCTCGATGGACGAAGCTTCGTCATCGCTGGAACAGATCGCTGGCGCGTTGAACAGCACGGCCACGGTCATCAACACCTTGGGTCAGCGCTCCCAGGAAATTGGCGGCATCGTCGGTGTGATCACCTCGATTGCCGAGCAAACCAACCTGCTGGCCTTGAACGCTGCCATCGAAGCCGCGCGCGCGGGTGAACAGGGCCGTGGTTTTGCCGTGGTGGCCGACGAGGTCCGTAGCCTGGCGTCGCGTACCCGCCAGGCCACTGACGAAATCTCTGGCATGATCAACAGCATCCAGCAGGAAACCGGCAATGCCATCAGTACGATGGAGAAGGGCAACCTGCTCATGCAGGAAGGCTTGTCGCGCAACGCCAATGTCGCCTCGGCCCTGGCGCGCATCGACGAGCAAAGCCGCTCGGCCGGCCAGCAGTTTGCAGCGATCACCACGGCCACCCAGGAGCAGAGCAGCACCGCGACCTTGCTCAGCAGTAACCTGCAAAGCATCGCGATGGCCAACAGCGAACAACGCGAAGTAGTCTCGAACCTGGCAATCACCGCCAAGGAACTGGAAAAACTGGCGCAGGACCTGCGCAAAGAGGTTGATCGGTTCCGCTGAGGCTTCCTGCGTCACCATCGCGAGCAAGCTCACCCAGCACTACTGTGGGAGCGAGCTTGCTCGCGATGACGCTGACCAGCCACATCTCTATCAACTGACCCACCGCTTTCGCGAGCAGGCTCGCTCCCACAGGAGAACTGTGGCGGCCCCATTTCTCACGCCCTATCCAAAACCAATGTGGGAGCGAGCTTGCTCGCGATGACGGCTGACCAGCCACATCTCTATCAACTGACCCACCGCTTTCGCGAGCAGGCTCGCTCCCACAGGAGAACTGTGGCGGCCCCATTTCTCACGCCTTACCCGAAACCAATGTGGGAGCGAGCCTGCTCGCGAAGGCGGCCTTCCTGCCACATCTCTATCTACTGACCCACCGCTTTCGCGAGCAAGCTCGCTCCCACAAAAATCTCCCTAATCCTGTAGTCGCCTTCATTTTTGCGGTTGATTGCTGTTTTTCGGCTTGCTGAAACGTTTCTTCAAGTCTATAAAAACCGCACAACTCCAATAAAAGGTCGTTTCCATGACTCCGCTCAAACTCCTCGTTGCCCTCAGCGCCCTCGGTGCTGCCTCCCACGCCATGGCCTGGGATTATGTCCTGCTCGATACCGACAAGGCCGCACAGCCTTGGCAAATCACCAGTCAGCAGCTCGGTGTGAAGACCGACAAACCGTTTTCCGTGACGGTGCGCACCCTGCACGGCGGTCGCCAGGAAGGCGTCAGCATCGTCGATATCGACAACGGCAAGATGAAACTCTCGGTCGTCCCGACCCGCGGCATGAATGTGCTGCAGGCCTCGGTCGGCGATGTCCGTATGGGGTGGGATTCGCCGGTCAAGGAAGTGGTCAATCCGGCATTCATCGAGCTCAATGGCCGGGGCGGCTTGGGTTGGCTGGAAGGATTCAACGAGCTGGTCACCCGCTGCGGCTACGAATGGGTCGGTCATCCGGGCATGGACAATGGCGAGCTGCTGACCTTGCATGGCCGCGCGGCCAATATCCCGGCGAACAAAGTCACCCTGCACATCGATGAAAAACCGCCCTACGCGATTACCCTGCGAGGCGAGTTGAAGGAGCAGGCGTTCAAGAAAGTCGACTTTTCGGTGCAGACCGAACTGGTCACCGAACCCGGCAGCGTGACCTTCGCGCTCAGCGACACGCTGACCAACAACGGCGACTATCCGAAGGAATACCAGGCGCTCTATCACAGCAACTTCAGTACGCCATTCCTGGAGCAGGATGCGCGCTTCGCAGCACCGGTCAAACAGGTGTCGCCGTTCAACGACAAGGCCAAGGGCGACCTGAAAGACTGGCAAACCTACCGTGCTCCAACCAAGGACTACGACGAAACCGTCTACAACGTCGTGCCTTATGCCGACGCCAAGGGCGATACGCTGACCGTATTGCACAACAAGGCCGGTAGCCTCGGCGTATCGGTGGGCTTCAACACCGGGACGCTTCCGGTATTTTCCCTGTGGAAAAACACCGATACCCAAGGCCAGGGCTACGTGACCGGCCTGGAGCCGGGCACCAGTTTCTCCTACAACCGTCGCTATCAGCGACCACTGGGCCTGGTGCCAACCATTGCGCCGAAAGAGCGCAAGCAGTTCCAGATCCATTACAGCCTGTTGGCGGACAAGGCTGCCGTTGACAAGGCGCTCAAGCGCATTGATGACATCCAGGGCGATCGGAAAACCGAGGTGCGCGATGCCCCGCTGGTGGACCTGAGCAAGCCGTAAGCGGTTCAAACCGTGGCGGGGCGATACTGCAGGGCTTCGGCCAGATGTTCGCGGCTGATTCGCTCCGCTTGCTCAAGGTCGGCCAATGTCCGGGCGACCTTGAGCAAGCGATGGGCGGCTCGCAGCGACAGGGTCAGCCGTTCGCAAGCGGTTTCCAGCCAGGCTTCGTCGGTCGTGGACAGTTTGCAGTGCCGGCGCAGGCCCGGCAGATCCAGGAACGCATTGGCACAGCCTTGGCGTACTTGCTGGCGTTCACGGGCATCAGCCACCCGTTCGGCGGCGGTGGCGGTGTCGTCCCCCGGTTCGCTCTTGGGGTTCAGTGCGGTGGCTTCCCGGGCCACGGTCAGGTGCAGGTCGATCCGGTCGAGCAGCGGGCCGGACAGTTTGTTGCGGTAACGCTGCACCATGTCCGGCGTGCAGGAGCAACGACCGCTGGGCTCGCCGAGATAGCCACACGGGCAGGGATTCATCGCCGCCACCAGTTGGAAGCGCGCCGGAAAGCGCACCCGGTCCCGGGCGCGGGATATCACGATGTGCCCCGACTCCAACGGTTCTCTCAGCACTTCCAGCACCTTGCGGTCGAACTCCGGCAACTCATCCAGAAACAGCACGCCGTGATGAGCAAGGGTGATTTCTCCCGGTTGCGGCTTGGACCCACCGCCCACCAGCGCTGGGCCGGACGCCGAATGATGCGGCTGACGGAACGGACGCTGCGGCCAATGGCTCAACGGCACGCAACTGGCGACCGACTGGATCGCCGCGACTTCCAGGGCCTCGCTTTCGGCCAAGGGTGGCAATAACCCTGGCAAACGGCTCGCCAGCAGCGTCTTGCCGGTACCGGGCGGGCCGCTGAACAACAGGTTATGGGCTCCTGCTGCCGCGATCAGCAAAGCACGCTTGGCCCCGGCCTGGCCCTGGACCTCACTGAGATCGGGGTAGGGCTTGCTGGCCGAAAGCAGCCCGTTGGAAACAAAGGGTTCGACCGGGGTATGGCCATTGAAATGCGCCACCGCTTCGAGCAGGTGATTCACCGCGATCACTTTCAGTCCCGACGCCAGGCAGGCCTCCTCGGCATTCGCCCAAGGCACCACGAGCATGCGTCCAGCCTTGCGTGCCGCCAGCGCCGCGGGCAACACCCCGCGTACCGGTCGTACCGCCCCGGACAACGCCAGCTCGCCGAGGCATTCGACGTCGTCCAGCATCAGCGTCGGCACCTGCACGCTGGCCGACAGGATGCCAAGGGCAATCGCCAGGTCGAACCGCCCGCCGTCCTTGGGCAGGTCCGCCGGCGCCAGGTTCAGGGTGATGCGCCGCGCCGGAAAGCTGAGCCCCGAGTTGATGATCGCACTGCGCACCCGATCCTTGCTTTCCTTCACTGCGCTTTACTAGCGGTTTAACAAACAAAGCTTTATGGAGCCCTTTTTCTCGCTTGATTGAAAATCAAGCAAGCAAAAGGACTTACATTTTCAGTTCGGGTTTTCTCGATGAAATTGTTGGTCGAGAAAACTCATACTCATCTTTTTCTAACTTGTCTGATTGTTCTTTAATCATATTTTCAACAAGACTTGCATCATCATCATCGAACTTATCATTCTCAATAATTTCATTCGCTTTCGCTTCAACGTCTTGCCTGTTAATCAAAGCATCAAGCGTCGAATCGTTTCTTATGCTGTTCACCCAGCGAATCAAACTCGACTTAAAATCATTAAATGCTTTTACGATGAAGCTTAGTTTCTCTCTTTCAAGCATTATTTCAGACTTTTTATTGTCTAACTCAATTTCTTTAACCTCTAATTCTTTCAGCTTTGTCTCTGCTTCTTTCTGTGCAAGAACCGCCACAGTCGTTACGTTCTGCGCTTCTAAAATGAGTTCTGAAGCGTTTTGAGCTTCTTCTTTTGCTTTGTCATACTCGTAACGCTGTGCAGTCTTGCGCCTGCCCACGTTTGTTCTTAACGGCTTGTGATGTGTATGATCGATATTGCAGTGCTTTAACACTGATTGATTGAACTGTAATTTCAATTTCGATAGAACGTTCTTTCTATCCAAATCAGCCAATCTCTGCCCTGAAAAAATCCTAGGAACAAGAAGGTTTAAATGCGGATTTGCTTGGTCGTGTATGTTCAGAAAACACGCCCGGCCAAATTGATTAATGTCCGATTCTATCTCTAGCTCTTTGTGAACTGTATTGACCAAATCCCTTGCTATTTTTTTCCACTCGTCAGGTGTTGGTTTATGTGGCGGGGGTAGTATGAAGTTAAAAGATTGAGCAAAAGACTCAACTTTTCTTCCCCCTTTTTTATTTTTTGCGTCAAATGAAATCGTTTCTTGAATAGTACTATTAAGAAACGTATTTGCATCAGAGTTAAACAGAGTATAGATAGTCGTGTTTTTATGATTTTTGTGCTTTTCACTTACTAAATAACTTACATATTCAGACAACCCAACATCTTTATTTTTGACACGCTCTGTTGTTACAGTCCAATTTTTTATGCTCATATCGAACCCTCGAACTTTGTTCGACAGGTCTTACAAACTATTGAAAATCTTGGTAAATCAAACTCTGTGTTTGTATGCCAAAGCAAACCATGTTGTGTTTTCTTCTTGCAGTTCGTGCATAGTAAATATAAATTATTCATTGCATTTAAAGTTGTTATGCTTTTATAGTAGCATATCGTAACAACGAAATTTCATAGTTGTTCATCCGAAAAGGTTGTGTTCAAGATAGGACAACTCTGCGAGTTGACGGCTTCGCCTTCCTATTTGCGAGGGGATACCCCTTCGAACCCAACATCAAAAGCAAAAGCAAAGGCAAAGGCAAAGAATCAAAATCGTCTAAAAGATTTATTTCTGCGTGTGTTCAAAATCTGCTGTTTATCAACAGTCGATTTTGGACACACTTTACGAGATTTAAAAAATAGACGCACAAGGTCGTTCACAATAAAAATCAACGCAAGACGTTCTGTCATATTGCTACGTTCTTGCCCCAGAAAAATCACTTTATTAATTATTTCTCGCTCTTTATTTTTTGAACTTGATTGATACAACTCGACAAGTTCAATCAACAAAAGTAATTGCTGAATGTTATTCGCATTACTCAATAATATCTGAAATGCACTGATGACTTTCAAGTCTCTTATCAAACTAACAAGATTTTCTGCTTTTTTTCTAATTTCCATCTCATTCATAATAATTGTATTTTCTATCATTATACAATTATTAACCCCCCAGCGGGGGGAAGGGGGGAGGGAGTAAATACCGCAGTACCTGCGGCATAGAAAACTTTAGTAATATGGATTTGTCGGCAAAGTATAAGTCTTAATAACAACGGCTTTACTTAAATATTCGGGATTTCTCCAAAAATCTCCATCCTGCATTGTCCAGAGTGTTTTTGACTCTTCACAACTTCCTGTTTTAAAGTTAAAACTGTGGCTTATTTCCAGCGCCGTACTTCCTCGCTCATTAATAGTGTCTTTGTTTTTACAATCACGAGCAGCCGCTTGATAAGCTCTTACAGACTCTTGTCGTTCTTTATCTGTCATTCTGTCCTTTGATGGAACTTTGTTTTCAATTACAGTCCCAGCAGGAACATTGCTTGTCGTTTCAAAATATCCCGCATTTACAGCGATACACAATGCAAGCAGCACAAACGAGAATTTAAAAAAATCATTCATGTTTAATGCCTTTCGAATTATGCATATGCTTAATTTGAACATCATCAAAAACCGATGCTTTTTCAAAATCTGCTCGACGCTCTTTATCCATTTTCTGATAAAGTCCGATAAAAAAGAAATTCGTATTGAGATAAATGCTATTGTTTTCGTCAATAATTAATACTTTTTTAGTTATGAGTGTTTTCCAATTTCTGTTTATAACAGAAGCACTGATTTTTGTTTTTGCTGCAATTGACGCTTGTGTCATTGACACAACATTGCCCCATTTTAACGTATCTAAAATGTGCACGATTATCTTAAATTCGGTTGGTGTTAATTCTAGCTTTAATAAATTTTCTGAAAAGCCATAAAAATATTTAACATCCTTCTTTAACGAATTTTCTTTATCTAATTCTATTTTAGTCGTTACTTTTGCATTGATTTGTTTATCATCGTCATTTGCGTTTTTCTTGTCATTTACATATCTGCTATGTAATACAGACATTGCTAATTCAACAGCGCTATTAACTTGCTCAGCAATAGATTTTGCATTGTCAGAATTTGCCGGTCTAAAATTATCATCTTGTTCAGTATTTGCACTATTAACATCTATAAACTCATTCATTTATTTCCTCATTTTGCTAGTTATAACCATAGCGTAGCATTTAGATTTTAGAAATAAAGACTTAAACGACAAAATAATTAGCTTTTTTGAAATTAAAATTTCTATATGAGCAATTTTATTTTATTGGAATGAGTACAAGAGGTTTATTTATTGATTATGAAGTTAATTGTATTGTCGAAATAGTCATTGACGAAAAAGTCAACGAGCTTGACTAAAAAGTAAAAGTGTATTGATAAAAAAGTCATAAGCATTGATTAAAAAATCAATGACTATTGATGATAAAGTATATGAGCATTGATGAAAAAGTACATGGACATTGATTTTTTAGTCAATATCGAAGGGCTGTAAGCCACGTATAACGTGGCTTTGAGGGTTGCTTAAGATGGTAATGAGGTAAGGCTTTTAAGGTTTAATAAGACCCGTAAGAAAGAATTAAAAAATACACGGCATAAACTGCCGTTATTTACTTTGTTTTTTGTGAAAGCAATAAAGCAGAAAAGCATTAAAAGCGATTTGGCTATTCTCTCTTAATGATTCATTCATAACATTGACCCTTTGGGTCAAGGTGAATTACCCACGTCCAGATAGCGCCCGCGCCTATGCGGCGTTTCGGGCGAGTCTTCTTAATTAAAATCTGCTCTTGAACCTAATGGAAGTACAAAATCCGTCTTCCATCCTCCAACCAACTTTTTGGTATAGAAGTAGTAAGTACCACCTGCGAGCATAGCGTGTTTTCTATCAAAGTAATAACTCACGCCGAAACCTTTTGATTTATTGTTAATTACAACCTCGCTCATTTTATGTTCGTCTTTAAAGTCCTGACCATCAAAGGGCTCACTGTCCTCAAAGCGCTTCAACACTCTGATTTGTACTTGACTCTCTTTCAAAAGCAGATTAAATCTGATTCTTCCCTCTTCATTATCTAGTAGCGAATCAATATCAGAACGGCTAATCGCTTGTTCAGCTTCAACGTATAAATTCATCCTTGAAATTTCTAAATCAATGTTATCTACCCTGCTCGTCAGTCCGTTAATATCAGTCTCAATTTTCCTAATTCTACTCAAAAGAACCTTTGGAATATCACCGCCACTCAACTCAATACTTTCTAATATTTTCTCAATAGTTTTTTGCTTGTCTTCAAGTTCAGCATTACATGCGTTGCGACTTTCGATAAGGCTTTGAGCGTCGCCAGATTTTCTAATGATTTTCTCCAAACCAAAATTCTTGTAATAAAGCATAAACGGTTCATAAATATAGTTATATGGTATGAATATTTTACGAGCCGCAGGGCATGCATTTACCAAACTTTTCGCGCAAAGTAGATACATATACTCTTTGTTTTTTCGCTTTGTAAAGTGCTGATGAAGAGCAGTGTCGCAATGCTCGCAAAAAATCACACCTTTAAAAACATTCCTAAACCCTTTCGCTTCTCGACCTTTCTTTTCGTGAGTCTCTGCTCTGATGTTTAGTTTCGTTTGGATATTAAAAAATTTTTCTTTTGAAATCACCGCAGGATAGTAATTTTCCAGCTCTTCATAATCCGCACTTTCACCATTTTCTGTCTTTGTTTTGTAAATTTCTAGACACCCATAAACGGATTTTGCGCGAGACAAATGGCGAATTGCTATTAATGTCCATTTTTTATCAGTTTCAGTTTTATTAATTTCTATGGCTGTTCTTGCACACCCGAATAGCTCTAACAGTTCGAAAATTCGCTTAACTTCATTTGCTCTATTCTTAATTAGATTAAGTTTTTCACTTTCTTCGTCATAAGACACCCAGTATGGAAGTTTTTTTGTCATTACTTTATTTGAAGATTTTGCTTCGTTGTGCTTCTTTTTCCACGCTCCCAGCGACCTATTTTTTTTAATTCTACTCTCTTCATTCGCTCGACTTAATACAAAGTTTATTTTAAATAAAATACTCGAATGGTCTTCTTGTCGATAATCATATACTTGATTATCTCCCAGAGTAATGATTATGATTTTTGAAGAAAGAATATCAACGACAAGTTTTGTTGCGTCAATGCCGTTCATTCTTGTTAGACGGTCGAAATTCTCAACCAATAGAATGTCATTTGCTTTAATCACGCCTTGCGAAATTAAATCTAAAAACTCTTTCAAAGCTCCTATACGTGCGTTCTTGCCACGAAACCCCGATATGCCTAAATCTACAAACTCTCTTGTCAGTTCAAGCTTATGACGTGCCAAGTGCTCTTGAATCAGCGCTTCTTGTCTATCAATGCCTGTGCCTTCACGCTGTGTACGTGAAGATATGCGCTTATAGCTGTATATATGTACAGTCATTTTTCGCTACTCTAAACAGAACCATATGTGTCTATTATAGCGCTCATAAAGCGCCGCCTCCGGCAGGCCGACCATGGTCAGCGACGGCAAGCCATTGGCCAGATGGACTTCGACGGTGACAGCGGGCGCTTCGACGCCGACCTGGGCGCGGCTGTGAACGATGGCGAGTGACATGAATCGTTCCTTGAGTGGTAGAGAGAACCGCATCCTGCGGTTCTTGAAGGTTAGTTGTGAGGGAGCGTTTGGTTATGGCGATCGATGACAAAAGGTTGGCAAAATGTTGCGCCAGAGTTGAATCAGCGCCGCTCGTGCCCGGTTCCACCGCGGTTTTATGAACCCGGCACCTCGACAAACCCGGGCGTAAGCCCCTGCACGACCACGCCTTCCGCGACTGTTGTACGTGCGCTGACCATTACGCGCTCGGGGCGGGCTTGTGCTGTCGCCCGGTACAGCACGTAGGTGGCACCGGACTCATCGCGGCGAAGGGCGTGCGGTGGTACGGCGATACCCTGTTCGTCGCGGTACAGAATCACTGCCAGACGCGCGCTCATACCGGTCCGCAGCGGGGGGTCGAAATCGGCGACGGCCGTATCAATTGACACCTGGACCTTATAGCGCGCGCCTGTGTCCTGCTGGTCGGCCGCCTCGTTCTGGATTCCGATGGCCAGTATGCGGCCGCTCAGTTCACCGGCGAATCCATCACCAGTGATTTGCACTGGCATGCCCTCACGTAACAGGTACAGGTCGGTTTCATCCACGCGAGCAAGGGCTTGGAAACGGTCCAGGCCAATGACGCCAAGCAACGGCGTGCCCCGGCTCACGGCCACGCCAGGTTGCACCGCTACCGGTTGGCCGTCACCCGGCATGACAGGTCGCACGACATAACCGCTCACCGGCGCCGTCACTTCTCGGCGGGCATGCAGCGTTTCGACGGCCTGGTGATGCGCCTGCGCATTAGCCAGCTCCATCTCGGCGATATGGCGTTCCTCGCCCTGGCCGTACGCCAATGTCGTGGCCAGTTCCTCGGTTGCCGCGCTGAGCTGTTGCTGGTCGCTGCGCACCTGCTGCTCCAGCGTTTCGAGTTCCATCCTCGCGACGATGCCACGTTCGAACAACGCTTGCGTGTCACGCCGGTTACTTTCGCTGGCGGCCAGGCTCTGCCTGGCATTGTTCAGAGCCCGTCGGGCATTGCTGACCTCGGAGCCTTTGCTCCAATGCTGCAAGCGGCGGGCCTCGCGCTGTGCCTTGAGCAGTTGCGCCTGGGCCTGGCGCAGCTGGATCTGCAATTGCGCGGGGTCCAGCGTCAGCAGCACCTGGCCTTTCTCGACCCGTTGTCCTTCGTGTACCCGCACCTCGGCAAGCAAGCCATCAAACGGGGCGGTCAAGGTAACCTGGTTGACGGCCTGGATACGTCCGATCAGCCCCAGCCGGCTTTCCAGCAATCGCGGTTCGATATGCACCCAATCAGGCGCCGTGCTTGCCGTTGCGCGGGTATCGGAGGGCGCCGGCGGCCAGCGTAACGCGATAATGATCAACGCGCTCAATCCGAAAAAGAGCAATGCAGGCTTGAGTGTGATGGGGTTAGTCATTCAAAGCGATGTCCCAGCTTTGCAGGGTGGTGCCCAAGGTCTGATCCAGTTCCGCCTGGGCGTTGAGGTAACTGATGAGTGCGGCCAATCGGGCACTCTGCGCCATGCGCAGGTCATTTTCGAAGCTGAGAACCTGAAAGTTGCTCGAACGCCCCACGGTGAGTTTTTCTTGCTCGATGTCCAGCTTTCGCTGGGACAGCTCCTCGGCGCGCCGGGCGATTTGATACTGTCGCCAGCGCGCGCCGATGTCGCGTACTGCGTTGGTCACGCCACGCTGCAGTTCCTGATGAGCCTCTTGCGTGCGGACCTGCTGGTTCTCCACGTCGACCCGGGCCTGGACTTCAGCCTGGCGGGCGCTCAGGTCGCCGATCGGAATCTCCACCTGCACGCCCACGTAGTTCTCCCAGCTTCGGGTGCTGCCGTGGAGATTGTTGCGATCACGGACCTGACCGCCGCCGCCGACCAGCGATACGTCCCATAGGCGCTCGTTGCGTGCCACGACCCTGTTTATCCGGGCCTGCTGGCCGGCGATCAGTTGGATGAGGTAGGTCGGTTGCAATGCTTCGGCCTGGCGCACGGCCTGTGCAGTGTCGATGTCGAGGGGCGCGGCTTGCATGGCCTCGCTGGCAATGATTGGAGTGTCGAGGTCCAGCGCAAGCAGTTGCAACAATGCCAGGCGAGCGTTTTCCAGTTGGTTGCGGGCGTCTTCGTGGCTCAGCTCCTGGTTGGCGACTTCGGCCTCGGTCTGGACGATCTCAAACGCGGCCATGCGCCCGGCGTCGATCATTGCCTGGTTGACGCCGAGCAGTTGGCGCGCCCGCGCCAAAGCGTTGCTGGAGATGTTCAGCTGCTCCTGAGCCTGCAGGAGCGTGCGGTAGGCGGTAATGATTTGGGTGATCGTCTGCGCCACCCGGTCTTTCAGCGCCAGGCGGTTGACCTGCTCGCTCAGGCGCGCCAGTTGTACTGGGGCGGTGGCGACATCGCGGCCGGCGCCGCGCAGCAGCGGCTGGATGATCGTGATATTGGCGCCGTCATTGCGTGTCAGTCCCGCCCTGTCGGCATCGGTCTGGCGCCAGGTCCAGCCCAGGCCGACGCGCGTGCCGTAAGGGGTGAGCAGCGTTGAAACCGGTGCGATTTCACCTTGCCGATAGCGATCGAGCTGGTTATGGCTGGACAGGTAACTGCCGCGCACGAACAGCTTGGGGCTGAAGCGGTCCTCGGCCACGCGCAAAGCGAATTTCTGGCCGATCCGTTCCAGGTAAGCGCTGCGAATGGCGCGGTTGTCGCGCAGTCCCAGGTAGATCGCATCGCTGAGGGTCAGCTCGATGCCGTAGGCATTGAGCGAGGCGCTGGCGACAGCCGCGGAGGGAGTGCCCGGCCGAGTCGCCTGTGACGGTGACAGCGCTGTATCTGCCAGCACCGCCCCACTGGGCGGCGTCAGCAGCAAGGCAACCGCCCAGGCTTTAATCATCACGCAGCGCCTGCACCGGCTGCAGGCGCGCGGCGGACAGCGCCGGGCTCAGGCCAAAGAGCAACCCCGTGAGCAGCGCACCGCCCATGCCCAGCGGCAGTGAAAGGGGCGAGAGCGTGAAATCCATCCAGCCTGACAGCAAGACGAACAACCAGCCGGTTGCCACTCCGAGCAGAGCACCGGTGGACGCTCCGGCGACTGTCAGCACCATGGCCTCCAGCAGAAACAGCCAGGCGATGTCCCGCGGGCGAGCACCCAGTGCCATGCGGACACCGATTTCGCCGCGGCGTTCGGCGACGTTCATCAACATGATGTTCATCACGCCGACGCCACCGACCAAGAGCGAAATTCCCCCCAACCCTGCCAACAACCAGGAGAACAACTGCGATTGTTGGGCGAGACCGTCGAGTAACCGCTGCGGGACCTGCACGTCGATCTCCCGACCGGGCAAGGATGTCAGCAGGTAGTCATGCAGTTTCTGGGCTAGGGTTTGTGAGTCCGCGCCTTCGTTGCTGCGCACCAGCACAGTGCCGATTTGCGGTGCGGAAACGAGGCGGCGCATGCCCTCGATCGGCACCAGGATGCTGTCATCGATGGGCAACGGCAGCAGGGGATTTTGACCATGGCTGTGGAGTATGCCGATCACCTGGAACAGATAGCCGGCCAGTTGCAACGTATCACCCGGCGCGACGGGGGCGTGCTGGGCGGCCAAGGTTGCGCCGAGCACTGCATGGGTGCTCTGGGCATCGTAGCGGCTGAGGAATCGTCCTTGCTCCGGCTGCAGGCCAAGCACCGAGGCTATTTCCGGGTCGACCCCGGCCAGCAGGGTATTGAGCGGTCGCCCATGCATGCTTGCGTGCACTGAGGCCAGGTTCAGAGCGCTGACCGCCAGCACCTCAGGTAACGCCTCGCGAAGGGCCTGGTTATCGAGATTGGTCGGGGCATGCCCCGACACTCCCTTGTTCGAGGCCGGCTTCACGTCGGCGACCAGCAGGTCGCTGCCCATCGCCTGGAATACCTCCATGCTCCGGGCTTGGGCGTTGTGGCCAATGTTCAGCAGCGCAACTACCGCCGCGCAGCCAACCGCGATACCCAGCAATGCCAGCAAGGCTCGTCGTCCCAGGCGGCGCAGGCTGTCGAGGGCCTCGGTCAGCAGTTGCCAGGGCAACGGTCCGTAGCGAGTCGACTCAGTCATGAGGCATTTCCCACAGGCGGCCCTCGCTGATCCGCAGGCAGCGCTGCATGCGCTTGGCGATGTCCGGGTCGTGGGTGACGACTATCAGGGTGACGCCCCGCTCCCGATTGAGCGCCAGCAGCAGTTCGATGACCTCGCTGGCGGTCTGGCTGTCGAGATTGCCGGTGGGTTCGTCGGCCAGCAGCAAGGCCGGTTCTCCCACCAGCGCTCGCGCGATGGCCACGCGCTGGCGTTGGCCTCCGGACAACTGTGCCGGGCGATGATGCAGGCGTTCGCCCAGACCGAGCTGCAATAGCTGGCGCCGCGCGGCTGCCTGGGCAGCCTGGCGAGATATGCCGCGGTAGAGCAGCGCCAGCGCGACATTGTCCAGGGCGTCCAGGCGTGGCAGCAGGTTGAAGCTCTGAAAGACGAAGCCGATGTGTCGGTTGCGCATCATCGCGCGAGCGTCAGCGCTTGCCTGGGTCATGTCGCGGCCAGCCAGGTAGACCTGCCCGGTCGAAGGTTGGTCAAGCAGGCCGATCAAGCCGAGCAGGGTACTTTTGCCGGATCCCGAGGCGCCGATAATGGCGCAGCTCTGTCCTGCATTGATGGTCAGCGACACATCGCGCAGGGTGGCGCGTGCGGTCGCGTCGATGCCATGGATATGGCTCATGCTTTGTACGCGGATCAGTTCGGGAGGGAGATTTTCAGGCATTCGTTTTCCGTCCTGAGCGAGCCCCTTTCATGGAAAGGGGTTTAGGGTCGAAGCCTGCTCAGGCGTCTGTCGCGGGCGTTTCGGGTTTGTCTTTCTGCTGCTGCGCCAGCATCAGCTCAAGCAACGATTGCCATGGGGGCATTCCGTCGTCGCTGCCGCTTAACCTCCGCGCTTTGGCCAATTCGGCACTCTTGATCTGTTGAGTAAAGTCGGCTTCGTAATCGCCGAGCATCTGAGCTTCCTGAATGGGGGGCAGGCTTTTGTAGTAATTGAGAACATCCCTGATGGTTTCCGGGGTTTTATCCTCATCCATCAGCTTATTGGTGACTGTGAAGGTCCAGGCGCCGTGCGCGTCGCTATAGGTTTCCCATGCCACTCTGCGTTCATTGTGAGTAAAGTCACCGCTGTCGTCATAGATGATCAGCGTCAGTTGCTCGATGGAAAGGTTCGCGAACGGGTTGCCGCCTTTCTTGTTGAGGAAGTTCGTTGCCTGCTGTGCCTGATCCAGGCGCTGCGGATCGTCCGAGGGCGGCACTTCGGCGTCGCGGATTTCCTTGTTTTTCGCGACATAGGGGATGAAGAAATCTTGCGTGGCTCGCCGGGCAATGTCCGCCAAGCCTGCACGATCATTGCTGGCGTCCCGCTCCGCAGCGCGTGCTGCTGCGTCGCTGAGCAGCTGTGCCATCGGCGAGAGTCGGGTGGTGGTATTGCCGCTCAAGGCGCCGGGTTGCACCTCGCTCCTCGGGCTGGCGCCGACCTTGTCGGTCGGCTCTAGCGGGCTTGCGGTGGCTTTCAGGTTCGTTGCGTAGTGCAGGCGTGCGCCGTTGATACCATCCATTGTTTTGCCTCCATCTCTAAGCTGCGGTGCGCTGTAAGTGCACCGCATTCGATCAGGCCAGGACTGCCTCGGATTTACCCTCCAAGGCAAACCTGGCCGGCTTTTACTGGATCGTGAACTCAATGTTCCACGAGTGATCGGACGCGTTTATTGCGGTAATCGTCGCATTGCAGCGGACTCGGCCGGTAGCCTGCGCGTCCTTGGTCCATTTAGGCAGCTTGGGGTTGATGTAGAAGGTGCTGAACACGCAAGTTTTGCCGTCGGCGCCATAGCGGACGACCGCAGTGGCAATCGCAGGGTTGCGCTGGTCTCGCACTTCGAAAGTGATGGCTTGCTGCGGATTGATCGTATCCGCAGGCTTGGGTGTCGCATTCGCGTGGGTGAGGGCTTCGTTGTTGCCCTGGAACGAATACTTGACCGTCGCGCTGCCAAGATTCTTGACGGTAACCCGTATCGTTGGACCTGCTTGCGCCGCACCAGCGACGAGCAGGGAGCAGACGGCCAAAGCCGCGACGCTGCGTTTTTTCAATTGCATGCCGTTTTACCTGTTTGACATGTTCGTATGTCGCACGACGGACAGCCGTCCGCCTTGCCCGGTTTACAGCCTTGATGCTGGCTGCATGTCCATTCCGGTTACTTCGCATCGACCCCTTTGGTTGAAAGGGCCCGACTTGCGCAAAGTCCAGCTCGTTAGCGCATTCCATTACGAAGATTTAGCGGCGAGCGGCAAGGAAGCTTTAATCGGTTTCTGGATAATTTGCGCCTGATCGATACATTTAGGCGGTTTTTGTAGGATTTTTCCTGCCTGTATAGGAAATCCAGCATGAGCCATATCCATGGCACTGACACAAACGCTCCGGAGGGAGGTGTTCAGGCATTCCTTTTCCATCCTGAGCGAGCCCCCTTTCGTGGAAGGGGGACGGTTGATGCCTGCTCAAGCTTCTGTCGCGGGCGTTTCGGGTTTGTCTTTCTGCTGCTGCGCCAGCATCAGCTCAAGCAACGATTGCCATGGGGGCATTCCGTCGTCGCTGCCGCTTATCTTCCGCGCCTTGGCAAGTTCGGCGCTCTTGATCATTTGGTTGTAATCGGCTTCGTAGTCGCCGAAGACTTGTGCCTCCATGATGGGCGGCAGGTTCTTGTAATGATTGAGAGTGTCCTGGAAGTGCTGCGGGGACACATACCCATTGCGCTCTTGCTCCCCGATGCTCTTATAAAACACTGACTTGGCCCATGCGGATTCCAAATCATGGGCCGCGCTCCAAGCGGCCCTGCGTTCATTGACGGTAAAGTCACCACTGTCGTCGTAGACGATCAACGTCAGTTGCTCGAGGGACAGATCCTGAAAAGGGTTGGCGCCCTTGTTGTTGAGGTGGTTCGTCGCCTGTTGAGCCTGTTCCAGCCGCTGCGGATCGTCCGACGCCGGCACCTCGGCGTCGTTAACTTGCTTGTTTCTTTGGAAGACAGGGCTGTAAATGTCTTGCGTGACTCGCTTGGCAATGTACGCCAAGCCAGTACGGTCATTGCTGGCGTCCCGTTCTGCTGCACGTGCTGCCGCGTCGCTGAGCATCTGCGCCAGCGGCGAGAGTTGGGCGGTATCGGTATTGTCTTTCAGGGCGCTGGGTTGCACCTCGGTCGTCGGACCGGGGCCGGCTTTGTGGTCGGTAGGTTTCATGAGGCTTGAGGTGGTTTTCAAGGTTGTTGCGTAGGGCGTACGTGCGCGGTTGATACCATCCATTGTTTTATCTCCGTAGCTCAACTGCAGTGCGGTTTGTGCGCTGCGTTTGATAAGGCCAGGGCCGCCTCGTATGGCCGCCCTGGACACACCTGGCGGGGTTTACCTGATCGTGAATTCGGTGGTCCACGAATGGTCGGACGCGCTTACCGAAGTAATTGCCGCCGTGCAGCGAGCTCCGTTGCTGCTCTGCGCATCTTTCGTCCATTTAGGTATCTTGGGGTTGCTGTAAAAGGTACTGAACACGCAAGTTTTGCCGTCGACGCTATAGCGGATGACCGCGGTGGCAATGGCAGGGTTGCGTTGATCTCGCACCTCAAAGGAGCTGGACTGCTGCGGTTTGATCGTATCCTCGGGCTTGGGTTGTGCATTGGCGTTGGTGAGGGCTTCGTTATTGCCGATGACCGAGTACTTGGCCTCTACATTGCCGAGGTTCTTGACGGTTACCCGGATCAATGGACCTGCTTGCGCCGCACCAGCGACGAGCAGGGAGCAGACGGCCAAAGCCGCGACGCTGCGTTTTTTCAATTGCATGCCGTTTTACCTGTTTGACATGTACGTATGTCGCACGACGGACAGCCGTCCGCCTTGCCCGGTTTGCAGCCTTGATGCTGGCTGCACGTCCATTCCGGTTACTTCGCGTCGACCCCATTCGTTGAAAGTCCGACTTGCGCAAAGTCCAGCTCGTTGGCGCATTCCATTACGAAGATTTAGCGGCGAATGCCAGGGAAGCTTTAACGGGATTTTGGATAAAGTTAGCGTATTCGACGAATTTAGGAGGCTTTTGTAGGATTTTTCGCGAAGATGGCCGTCGCGGCTGATGCGCCGAACTCATCCGGAAGAGAAAGGGCGAGAGAAAGTTTCCCGCTATCGGGATGGCCGCAAGTAAAAAACCAAAAATCGCGGCCTTGGGTAATGCCTTCAGAAGTGCGCGTTATTCCGCAGGTGGATTCAGCCGCGCCTCCAACTCCGTCACCTTCGCCTCCAGGCTTTCCAGCCGCGCCCGAGTTCGGGCCAGCACCACCATCTGGCTGTCGAATTCTTCCCGGCTGACCAGGTCCAGCTTGCTGAACCCGCTTTGCAATAAAGCCTTGAACTGGCTTTCGATTTCGCCTTTGGGCAGGGGGGTGTCGCCGCTCAACAGGCGGGAGGCGTGGCCGCTCAGGGCGTCGAGGAGATCTTTGGGGGCAAGCATGGCAGGTGTCCTGGAAACGATGGCGGGCAGTGTATCACGCAGGGTCTATAGTCAATTTGCCAGGCGCGGATGCACGCTTTTCGCGCACTGTGCCGGGCGTCACCGCACCGTTGTTGTGCGTATCGCTCCGGTTCGTGGCGCGTGCCGGGCGGGCGCGGTGGTCAAGGGGGTTGAAATCCGGGGGGTTGGGCACAGATGGCAAGCTTTCTGCTTAGTGGCTGATGACCCATGCACTGATGCAGTCGCTGTGACGAATGCAGTGCAGCAGGCGGAGCGGGGAGTTTCGTCAGGAGTAGTCAGCTGGCGCCAGTCGGGCAACTTCGGCCGACGACGCGTTACAAAGCCAGGCACTGCGCTTAGACTTGAGTCGGGTTTGTTTTCCTGGGGCAAGTCCACCAATTCGGGAGAGAGTTTCATGAAGCTAGTCACTGCCATCATCAAGCCGTTCAAGTTGGACGACGTGCGCGAGTCGCTGTCCGAAATCGGCGTGCAGGGCATTACCGTCACTGAAGTCAAAGGCTTCGGTCGGCAGAAAGGCCACACCGAGCTGTACCGCGGCGCGGAATACGTGGTCGATTTCCTGCCCAAGGTGAAGATCGACGTTGCCATCGACGACAAGGATCTTGATCGGGTCATCGAGGCGATTACCAAGGCCGCCAACACCGGCAAGATTGGTGACGGAAAGATCTTTGTGGTCAATCTGGAACAGGCTATCCGCATCCGTACCGGCGAAACCGATACCGACGCTATCTAAGCCGCCAAACCCCAACGCCCCAGGAGAAAACAATATGACTCTGCGTAAATTCGCAGGGCTAGGAGCCCTGTTGTCCTTCGTAATGCCTGGCCTGGCCATGGCAGAAGAAGCGGCAGCCCCAGTCCTCAATTCCGGCGACACCGCCTGGATGCTGACGGCCACGATTCTTGTTCTGTTCATGACCATTCCCGGCCTTGCGCTGTTCTACGGCGGCATGGTTCGGTCGAAAAACATTCTTTCCGTGATGATGCAGTGCTTCGCCATTACTGGTCTGATCAGCGTGTTGTGGGTCATCTATGGCTACAGCATCGCGTTCGACACTACCGGCATGGAGCAGGGCGTCGTCAACTTCAACTCCTTCGTCGGTGGCCTGGGCAAAGCGTTCCTGGCGGGCGTCACCCCGGCCAGCATCACCGGCCCGGCGGCGTTGTTCCCTGAAGCAGTCTTCATTACCTTCCAGATGACCTTCGCGATCATCACCCCGGCCCTGATCGTCGGCGCGTTCGCCGAGCGGATGAAGTTCTCCGCCATGCTGATCTTCATGGGCGTGTGGTTCACCCTGGTGTATGCGCCGATTGCGCACATGGTCTGGTCCGGCAACGGCGGCCTGATGTGGGACTGGGGTGTACTGGACTTCGCCGGTGGCACCGTGGTGCACATCAACGCCGGTATCGCAGGCCTGGTGGCGTGCCTGGTGCTGGGCAAGCGCAAAGGCTTCCCGACCACGCCGATGGCGCCGCACAACCTGGGTTACACCCTGATGGGCGCGGCCATGTTGTGGGTGGGCTGGTTCGGTTTCAACGCCGGTTCCGCCGTCGCGGCCAACGGCACCGCCGGCATGGCGATGCTGGTCACCCAGATCGCCACCGCAGCCGCCGCGCTGGGCTGGATGTTCGCCGAGTGGATCACCCACGGTAAGCCAAGCGCACTGGGCATCGCCTCGGGCGTCGTGGCCGGCCTGGTTGCAATCACCCCGGCGGCCGGCACCGTGGGCCCGATGGGCGCCCTCGTTATTGGCCTGGCGGCGGGCGTGGTGTGCTTCTTCTGCGCCACCACCCTCAAGCGCAAGCTCGGCTATGACGACTCCCTGGACGCCTTTGGCGTGCATGGCATCGGCGGTATCCTCGGCGCCATCCTGACCGGTGTGTTCGCAGCGCCAGCGCTGGGCGGCTTCGGCACCGTGACCGATATCGGTGCGCAAGTGTGGATTCAGTTCAAGGGCGTAGGCTTCACCGTGATCTACACGGCGGTTGTCACCTTCATCATCCTCAAGGTCCTCGACGCCGTCATGGGTCTGCGGGTTTCCGAGGAAGAAGAGGCCGTGGGCCTGGACCTGGCGCAGCACAACGAACGTGGTTACAACCTGTAATCGCGCTCCAATAAAAAATGCCCGGTTCGCCGGGCATTTTTTTGTCTGGAATTTGTCATTGCTCACAGGGCGTGCTGGTTTTTCCGACGCCTTTTGTTGTGTATGCGACACGGGTTTTGCTACCGCCAAAGACTTACAGGAAAGCAGGAATATTAGGCCCTTTGTTTTTTCCCAGAGCGCGCTAGAATGCGCGCCGAACGTGCGGAGAACTGTATGTGGCAACAGACGCTGATAACCCTGCGGGCAAGGCCCCGGGGCTTTCATCTGGTAACGGACGAGTTGCTCGCCGGCCTGCCTGAACTCAAGGCATGTCGTGTCGGTCTGTTGCATCTGTGGCTGCAGCACACCTCGGCCTCGCTGACCATCAACGAGAACGCCGATCCGGCGGTACGTCGAGACTTCGAACGATTTTTCAATCGGCTGATCCCACAAGGAACCGCCGACTATGAGCATAACGACGAAGGCCTGGACGACCTCCCGGCGCACTTCAAGGCCAGCGTGCTGGGATGTCAGCTCAGTCTTCCGGTAACGGCGGGACGGTTGGCGTTGGGCACCTGGCAAGGTGTTTATCTGGGCGAGCACCGTGATCATGGCGGTACTCGTAAAGTCCTCGCCACCTTGTACGGTGAAGGGGCATGACCGCTGATGGTTGGCGGATGTTGAATTTTTTCTGGCAGCCTTCGACAGATGGCGAAGCTGGGCTATAACTAATCTGCTTTTCGCAAGTCATGAGGTAGAACATGAGCGACGATGATCTGGAAAACGACGACCTCGAAGTAGGTGATGAAGACGAGGCCGAAGAAGGCCTGGAAGCGGCGGCTGAAGACGTCGCTGACGATGACGGTGCCGATGTTCCGGTCCCGACCGCCAAAGGCAAGGCCAAGGCGGCGGTATCGGTCGACGAGTTGCCGAGCGTAGAGGCCAAGAACAAGGAGCGTGATGCGCTCGCCAAGGCCATGGAGGAATTCCTGGCCCGGGGTGGCAAGGTGCAGGAAGTGGAGGCCAATGTGGTCGCCGATCCGCCCAAGAAGCCTGACAACAAGTACGGCAGCCGCCCGATCTGAGTATCTGCCCTTGCTTGCTGAAAAAGCCCGCCGTCGCTGCGGGCTTTTTCATGGGTGCGGATCAGGTGTCCAAGGCGGGCCCTTGTGGGAGTCAGCCTGCTCGCGATAGCTGTTTACCTGATACATCAGTGCTGAATGTACCGCCGTCTTCGCGAGCGGGCTCGCTCCCACACAGGCGGCGTTGGGGGCTCAGCGCGGGTTATGCCATCCTGCCAATAACTCCGGCAGTTCGGTCAGGCTGCGGATCTCCGCATCCGGCGCATGGTCGGCGTCCCACGCCTTGCCTGTCGGGTTGAACCACACTGCGCGCAGGCCGGCCTGTTGGGCGCCGGCGATGTCGTCGCCCGGGTGATCGCCGATGTGCACGGCAGTCTGCGCGGTCGCGCCACCGCGTTGCAGGGCTTCGTGGAACAACCGGGCGTCGGGCTTGGCGATGCCGATGTCCTCGGCGCACAGGGCGAACTTGAAGTAATCCGCCAGCCCCAGGCGCCGGACATCGGCGTTGCCATTGGTGACGACGCCCAGGGCGTAATCATTGGCGAGCAATTCCAGGGTCGGCTGCACCTCGGGAAAGACCTCCAGTTGATGGCGGGCGTGCAGGAAGGCCTCGAATCCTTGGTCTGCCAGCTCCGAAGCCCGCCATTGGTCATAGCCGGCGTCTTGCAGCGCCCGGAACAGCACGCGTCGGCGCAAGGCACTGATGCGGTGCTTGAGGTCCGGCTCTTCGCTGAGCACTTGCGTGCGGATTGCCCACAAGCGCTCCACCGGAAAGTCGCCCAGGTCCGGTGCGTTATCGGTCAGCCACTGACGTAATACGGCTTCGGCGCTGGCGATCACCGGGGCGGTGTCCCACAGGGTGTCGTCCAGGTCGAAAGTGATGAGTTCGATGGTCATGATTCGTCGCCCTTGATGCGTTTGGCCCTGGGGTGGGCACTGTCATAGACCGTCGCCAGGTGCTGGAAGTCCAGATGGGTATAGATCTGGGTGGTCTTGATGTCCGAATGGCCGAGCAGCTCCTGGACGGCGCGCAGGTCCTGGGACGATTCGAGCAGGTGACTGGCGAACGAATGTCGCAGCATGTGTGGATGCAGGTTCTGCCCAAGTTCGCGCTCACCGGCAGCCTTGACCCGCAATTGTATCGCTCGCGGCCCGAGGCGCCGGCCTTGCTGGCTGACGAAGACCGCATCATCGGCCGGGTTGGCCATTGCCCGGAGCGGCAGCCACAGGTCCAAGGCTTCGCGGGCCTTGCGACCGATAGGCAGCAGCCGGGTCTTGCTGCCCTTGCCGTGCACCTGAACCATGCCGTCGGCCAGGTCCAGTTGTTCCAGGTTCAGCCCGGTCAGTTCCGAAAGCCGTAGGCCCGAGGAATAGAACAGCTCCAGGATTGCCTGGTCTCGTCGCGCGAGAAAGTCATCCTCGACGGCGCCCTCCAGCAATTGCAAGGCGCGGTCGGTGTCGAGGGTCTTGGGCAGCCGACGCTCGCCCTTGGGCGGTGCCAGGCCGGTGGCCGGGTCGTGGTCGCAAAGGCCTTCACGATTGAGGTACTGGTACAAGCCGCGCACCGCCGACAACAGTCGCGCCAGGCTGCGGGAGGATTGCCCTTGTTGATGCAGGCGGGCAATCAGGCTGCGCAGGCGCTGGATATCCAGCGCCGACCAGCTGCCGATATTCTGTTTCTGGCACCAGCCCAGCACCTTTTCGAGGTCGCGGCGATACGCCGACAAGGTGTGGGGCGACACCTGGCGCTCACTGCGCAGGTGCTCGCAGTAGGCGTCCAGTTGCCGTTCCATCGTCAGCGTACCGAGCGCAGCGAACCGGCAACCCGTGGCAGCACGCGGCCGGTGACTTCGGCGATATAACTCAGGAACAATGTGCCGACCGAGCTCTTGTAGTGCTGCGGATCGCGGCTGGCGATGGCCAGCACGCCGTGCACGCCCTGGTGGGCAATGGCGACGACGGCCGTAGAGCCGATCTGCTTGCGTTGTTCTTCGCCGAACAGGAAATCCAGCTCATGTTCGCGCAGGCTGCCGCTGACGCTTTTGTTTTCCGTGAGCAGGCCGCCGATGGCGGTCTGCGCTTCGGCGTGAGTCACCCAGCGCCCAACCGGCATGGCGTTGTCGCCAAACAGTATGAGGCTGACAAAAGGCACCTGGAAATCCTGGCGCAGGCTGTCTTCGACGCTCATCACCAGGTCTTCCAGTGTGCTGGCGTCCATCAACGCGAGGATCAGGCGACGGGTCTTGTCGAAGAGCCGGTCGTTGTCACGCGCCACGTCCATGAGGTGCGAAAGACGGTGGCGCATTTCGATGTTGCGTTCGCGCAGGATCTTCATCTGGTGCTCCACCAGCGACACGGTATCGCCGCGCCGGTGGGGAATGCGCATCGTCGAAAGCAGGTCTTCATGCTCGACGAAAAAGTCCGGATGGGCCTCCAGGTAAGCGGCCACGGCTGCGGCTTCCGGGTTCTGGCTCGGGGATTCGTCGGGCTGCGGGGCTGGAACCTGAGGCTTATCGGTCATGGTTTGGCTCACTCAAAGACGAACTTGTCCTTCGTATACGCGTACGGCCGGGCCGGTCATCATCACCGGTTGGCCAGGGCCTGCCCATTCGATGGACAGGCGCCCGCCGGGCAGGTCGATCAGCAATGGCGAATCCATCCACCCCTGGCTGATCGCGGCGACGGCGGCAGCGCAGGCGCCGGTGCCGCACGCCTGGGTTTCCCCGGCGCCGCGTTCCCAGACACGCAGTTGCGCGCGATGCCGATCGATGATCTGCAGGAAGCCGACGTTCACCCGCGCCGGGAAGCGCGGATGATGCTCGATCTTCGGCCCCAGTTCGTGCACGGGCGCACTGTTTATATCATCCACCCGCAGCACGGCATGGGGGTTGCCCATGGACACCGCCGCCAGTTCCACCGGCGTACCGTCGACGTCGACGGTATAGCTCAGGGCCTGGGCCGGTGCCTGGAACGGAATGTCCGCCGGAACCAGGCGTGGGGCGCCCATGTTGACGCCGATCTGGCCGTCGCTGCGGACATCCAGTTCGATGATGCCGCTTTTGGTCTCGACGCGAATCTGCCGTTTGGCAGTCAGGCGCTTGTCCAGCACGAAGCGGGCGAAGCAGCGCGCACCGTTGCCGCACTGCTCCACTTCGGAACCGTCGGCATTGAAGATCCGGTAGCGGAAATCCACGTCCGGGTTGTTCGGCGCCTCGACGATCAGCAACTGGTCGAAGCCGATGCCGGTGTGGCGGTCGCCCCATTGCTTGGCATGCTTGGGCAGGATGTGCGCGTGCTGGCTGACCAGGTCGAGGACCATGAAGTCATTGCCCAGGCCGTGCATCTTGGTAAAACGCAGCAGCATGGTATTACTCCGGCAACAGGCTTTCGCCGGCAAACAGCTCGGCTACCGTCTCGCGGCGGCGCACTTCGAATGCCTGATCACCGTCCACCAGCACCTCGGCGCAACGGCCGCGGGTGTTGTAGTTGGAACTCATGACAAACCCGTAGGCACCCGCCGAATGCACGGCCAGCAGATCGCCTTCTTCCAGCGCCAGCTCCCGACCCTTGGCCAGGAAGTCGCCGGTTTCGCAGATCGGCCCGACGATGTCGTAGGCGCGGGCCGCGGTATCGCGTGGGCGCACCGCGGTGACATCCATCCAGGCCTGGTACAGCGCCGGACGGATCAGGTCATTCATGGCCGCGTCGACGATGGCGAAATCCTTGTGCTCGGTGTGCTTGAGGTACTCGACCTGGGTCAGCAGCACGCCGGCATTGGCGACGATGTAGCGACCGGGCTCGAACATCAATGCCAGGTCGCGGCCTTCGAGGCGCTCGCGCACGGTCTTGATGTAGTCGGCCACCAATGGCGGTTCTTCGTCGCGATAACGCACGCCGACACCGCCGCCCAGGTCGATGTGACGCAGGTAGATGCCGCAGTCGCCGAGGCGATCGACCAGCGCCAGCAGGCGGTCGAGGGCATCGATGAACGGTTCGAGGGTGGTCAGTTGCGAGCCGATATGGCAATCGACGCCGAGCACTTCCAGGTTTGGCAGCTGGGCTGCACGTACATACACGTCCTCGGCGTCGGCAATGGCGATGCCGAACTTGTTTTCCTTGAGGCCAGTGGAAATGTACGGGTGGGTACCAGCATCGACGTCCGGGTTCACGCGCAAGGAAACCGGTGCGCGCACGCCCAGCTCGG
This sequence comes from Pseudomonas sp. Z2-11, assembly GCF_054161305.1. Lineage (NCBI taxonomy): Bacteria > Pseudomonadati > Pseudomonadota > Gammaproteobacteria > Pseudomonadales > Pseudomonadaceae > Pseudomonas > Pseudomonas sp. Z2-11. Next base: position 5,975,497 of record NZ_CP096395.1, on the reverse strand, counting down.
CGGCGACGACCTGCAACCGCTCCAGCTCGTCGGTGGATTCGATGTTGAAGCAATGCACTCCGACTTGCAGCGCGCGGCGCATGTCTTCGCGGGTCTTGCCGACACCAGAGAAAACGATCTTGTCGGCGCTGCCACCCGCGGCCAGCACACGCTCCAGCTCGCCTCCGGAGACGATGTCGAAGCCGGCGCCAAGGCGCGCCAGGACGTTGAGCACGCCCAGGTTCGAGTTGGCTTTTACCGCGAAGCACACCAGGTGCGGCATGCCTTCGAGGGCATCGGCGAAGGTGCGGTACTGGGCTTCGATATGGGCACGGGAATAGACGTAGGTCGGCGTGCCGAAACGTTCGGCTATCGCGGACAGGGCAACCCCTTCCGCGAACAGCTCCCCGCCACGGTAGTTAAAAGCGTCCATGGCGGTCCCTTAGTAAGTGGTGTGGGTGTCGTGCGCGTGTGACTTGGATTGCGACGACTTGGCCTGCTCTGCTTGTTCTTCGGGAGACTTGCTGTCATCAGGCAGGTACAGCGGACCTTTTTGACCACAGGCTGTCACAAGGCAGGCAACCGCGACGAGCGCAGCAAGGGAAGAGATCAGGCGCTTCATGGCGAAATCCTTGAAAATGCGTTAATTGCGCCGGAGTATACCGGCCACCCGTCAGCTTGCCTATGCAACGGGGCGCCCGTCCGGCGGCGCTGGTGGTCTCAACCGGTATATCCTTTGCAATCGCCGGGAAGCGTCCGTATCTTGCGGCGCTTGAGCATGAGCAGACATTTTCGAGGTTGCCGCAATGAGTTTGACTGAAGCCCGTTTCCACGACCTGGTCGATGCGACCCAGCAAACGCTGGAGGATGTGTTCGATGACAGTGGCCTGGATATCGATCTGGAAATTTCCGCTGGTGTACTCACCGTCAAGTTCGAAAACGGTACCCAGCTGATCTTCAGCCGCCAGGAACCGTTGCGGCAGTTGTGGCTGGCGGCGGTGTCCGGTGGTTTTCACTTCGACTATGACGAGGAAAGCGAGCGCTGGATGTGCGACAAGAGCGAAGAGCAGTTGGGCGAGATGCTCGAACGCATCGTCAAGCAGCAGGCGGGCGCTGAGCTCGAATTCGAAGGACTGTGACCGCGTGAGCCAGCCAGCCCCGGCGCGGCCACCCAAGCCGCTCTACAGCAACGTCAGCCCCGCCGTTCCGTCGCCATGCACCAGCGTGTGCAAGCTGGATGAGCAGAGGGTCTGCCTCGGCTGTTTCCGGCACGTGGAAGATATCCGCGAATGGCGCTCGGCGGATGATGAGCGCCGGCGGGTGATCTGCGCCGAGGCCGCCAAACGCAAGTCTTTGTCATGATGCCCGTGGCGAGGGAGCTTGCTCCCGCTCGGCTGCGAAGCAGTCGCAAGATTCTTGGGGTCGCTTCGCAACCCAGCGGGAGCAAGCTCCCTCGCCACAAAAGCCTTCCACCTGATGGGCAAGAACCATCCGGGTTGTATATTTATTGAGCTGTGGTAGTGTCCAGCAACGCCTCAACTCATCGAGGCGCGTGAAAACCCCGTCTTATGTGGCGGGGTTTTGCTTTTTTCGTGCAGAAGAAAGGAGTCTGCCTGGATCATGACCGCACCTTCCATCACCCTGACTCGCTTGGACGTACAACGTCTGGAGCGCTTGATCGACAGCCTGGATGACACGCTTCCCGGTGTGATCGCGTTGCAAACCGAACTGGATCGCGCCGAGACACTGGTCGGCCACGATGAAGTGCCCGCCGATGTCGTGACCATGAATTCGCGCGTGCACTGCCGCGAGGAAAGCAGCGGCAAGGATTACCATCTGACGCTGGTCTACCCGAAGGACGCCAACGCCGACGAGGGCCGGATTTCGATCCTGGCGCCGGTGGGCAGTGCCTTGCTGGGCTTGAAGGTGGGGCAGCACATCGACTGGCCGGCGCCGGGTGGCAAGACCTTGAAGCTGACGTTGCTGGAAGTCGAGTCCCAGCCGGCCAATGGCGGTGATTTCCCGTCCTGAACCCCGTCAGACCTGATTCAATGCTTCGTTCAGTGCGCGCTCCAGGTCGGCCTTGTAGCGCAGGAACAAAATGCTTGGGCAGGCACCGTCACCGACCAGGCCGGAGAGGTCCAGGTCGGTGATATAGCAGCGATAGCGTTCGGCGTCGCGGCGCTGCCCGACGATTTCCCTGGCGACCACGTGAAACAGCTGGTCGCCATGCTCCAGCTCCGAAAACTCCCGTTGGTCGCAATAGAGGGTGACGTGCACTTGCCCGTGCGCCGCTTTGCCGATGATCGCCTGTACGTCGTAGAAGGGCTTGTTGACCGGCGTCTGCGGCGCCTGCCGTGATTCGACCCGCCGGGCCCGCCCGTTACCCGAAGGCAGGAGCTGGTAATAAAGGACTTCCAGGGTCAACGGCTGGGTGGCGTCCATCGGCAGCAAGGCGTCGCGGCGATACAGCACCGACTGCAGGAAGCGCTGCAGCGGCACCAACAGGCTTTGGTCATCGTGATAGGGCAGGCGCTGCTGCCACAACGCGTTGAATTCATCGAGCACATACAGCTCTGCTTCGTCCTCGTAGACCCGGTAGAACACCTGGATGCACTCGGGCTGGCCCATGGGCAGGATCAGGGCCGCGTCGTGTTCTTCCATGGCCATCGCGTCCAGATGCAGTGGGCTGTACGCCGTCAACTCTTCGCCCAGGTAGTCCATCAACGCCGGCAGGCTGCTCAACGCCACATGGTTGACCTGGCCGGGCACCAGCTCCAGCACGTGATAATGCTGCTGGACCTGAAGCAGGTAGCGGTAGTTGAGTTTGCTCAGGAGCAAGGTCTGGGCGGTCTCGATGACTTCCTCAACCCGTCGCGCGATGAACTGCGCACGATTGTGGCAGAAACAGCGCACCTGTAAGCGTGGCTGGCGCTGCCTGAGGGGCAAGTCGTTGAGGTAGTCGCGCAGGCAATCGAGCAAGGCGTGCTCGCCGTCGAACCGGTTGACCAGCACTTCATTCCAGCTGTTGAGGGTGACCTGGTCAAGGGTCAAGACCAGGTTTTCGCGGACACCGGCGTAGCTCAAAGAGTCGGTGCGCTCGGTGGTCATCAGGATGTTCAAGTCGCGGTGATGCTTGAGCGGGTCGACGCCGACGTTCACCAGGATCAGCACTTCGCCGGGTACGCTGGCATGCAGCAGCTGTTCTTCGTCAACCGTGGCCAGGGGCAGGGCGATGGACTGTTGCAGGCTGCCTAGCAAGTTGAACAGCTCGAACTCGCTCAGGTCGCTGTCGCCGGGGTGTAGCGCCAGGCGCGTGCTACTGTCGATCACGCCGTTGCGGTGGCACCAGGTGAGCAATTCGAGCAATTCGCGGCTGCGCTTGATCGGCGCGAAATTCTCCCATTCCAAGGCATTCAGGCTGCCGTTGTACAAACCCCACTGGTTCTGCCCAGGCTCTTTCTTGTTCGGCGACTGGACCAGGGTCAGGGTGTCTTCGGCCAGGTCCGGGGCGATCCCGGGATTGATGAACTCGACCTTGTCGGCCTTGCGCTCGAAGGCCGCATACAGCCGTCGGCCAAGGACGTTGAGGTCGCGCTTGTTGATCAGGCTGACGGTCTTTTCGGTGCGGGCGAACTGGGTCAGGAAACGATAGCTGTAGGTCAGCTCGTTGACCAATGCGCGCCGCTCATTGCTGACCTGACGGACCTTCCATTGGCTGCGGCTGTCGAGCAACGCGAGTTGGCGTTGATCCCAGCCCCAGTCCCGCGCCAGGCGTTCAAGCAGGTTGCGTTGCCAGCCGCTGCTGCGGGCGTGGCCGGTGAGCTTGCGATTGACCTTCAGGTACAGCGCGCGGCGGATCAGCTCCAGGCGTTCCGGTTCGCCACGGGCGTTGAGGTATTCCTCGAGACGGCGGTAAACCACCATGTACGGGTCCAGCTCGTCCAGGTCCAGGCGATTGGCGAACACCGCCTGCTTGAAGCGCAGGCTCAGGCAGCGCACGTCCGGGTGTTCGCTGGCGTAGACCTCGGTCAGCAACAGTTTGAGCACGGATTTGTAGGGCGACTCGATGCCCTTGAACAGCTGCCAGAGCCCGGCGCCGATGAATTCCCCCGGCGGGATGTAGGCCAGATGCCCCAGGTCGAGGGTTTCGTCAGCGCGGATGAAGCGCTTGGAAATCAGCGTGTGGGTGTATTGCTGATAATTCTCTTCTTCATAGACCGGCACCAGCCACCAGATCGGCGTGCGCCCGGCCAGCCAGATGGCGGTGCGGTAGAACTCGTCCAGCAACAGATAATGCTGGGTGGTGCCGCAGTCATCGGAGCTGAGCTGGTTGTCCCGTTCGCCCCGGACGAATCGCGCCGGGTCGATGAGGAAAAAGTGAGCCTCGGCGCCTTGGGTGGCGGCCCAGATTTCCAGCAGCTGGCATTTCTTGCGTAGCTCGGCGAGTTCATCCTCGCTCAAGTCCGGGCCGTGGCACACCCATACGTCCATGTCGCTCTGGTCGGCCTGGGCGAGCGTGCCGAGGCTGCCCATCAGGAACAGGCCGAGGATTGGCCGCGGAGGGTTGCTGCCATGGCGCGGCTTATACGAAAACGAGCGGGTCAGCCGCTGGGCCTCGGCGAGGACATTGGCGTCGGGCTCGTAATTCGACAACCCGGCGGGCGTGCTGCCGGAGACGTAGCCGGGCAGCAGTGGATGGTTGACGTGAAAGAACAGCGGAAGCAGCGTCAATACGCCCTGCTGGCGGGTCGACAACCCTTCGAGGGCGCGCTCCATGCGGCCGGAATTGAGCTTGAGGAAACGCGCGCGCAACTGGCTCAGGACCTTGCGGTCGATTCCCTGGTCCAGATCGGGGCGTATTTCGTGATTGCGGGTCATGTCAGCTCAAACCGGCTCGCGGCGTCGCACGTGGGGAAGCACAAGTGATGGCAGGTTAGCGCCCGAATCGTGGAATTCTTGAGCTGAAAATGATTTTGACGTCAGGATTCTTACGAAAGAAGCCTGCGCGCCTGCGGAAACCCCGAGGCAAAGGGATTTCCGTGGGCGAGGAGGAGGATCAGGCGGTTTCTTCGGCGCGGAGTATCGTCAGGACAGTTTGCACATTTTGCGCGGCATCACGCCCCAGGCTGGTCAGATAACCGCCATCGGGTTGGTCTATCAGGTCTTTTTCAAACAGGCGCTTGGCAGCGGCGATGGCTTTCGGGGCTGCGGTCTGATGAATTTTCAGGCCTTCCTGGGAACTGTCCAGGTTGAAGAGTGCAAGGATTTCCAGTTCGGCAACCAGCTCAGGGGTAAGCGACATAAGGACTCCAGACTTTCTAGGAATTTGGTCGACAGCGTCACTAAGGTGAGCGCACTCGGCCGAGCTGTCTAGTGTCAGTGTGGTGCTTTTTTGTTTAAAGCGATTTTTTTGTGGCGAGGGAGCTTGCTCCCGCTGGGTTGCGAAGCGACCCCGAAAATTTGCGACTGCTGCGCCCGAAGCGTCGGACGGCCGAGCGGGAGCAGCTCCCTCACCACAAGAGCGGCGTTGCCCGTCGGGTCATTTCTTCTCCGGTGGCAGCTCGGGCAAGGCGCGTAAGGCGGCTTCGTACCACTCGGTATTGAACGGGCGGTCTTCTTCCAGGATCGCGTCGATTTCAACCGCCAGCACGTGGGCCATCAGATTGAGGATTTCGTCACGCTCATAACCGACCAGGGTCAACTTGTTGAAGGTGGCCTTGGCCGCTGGCGGGTTGTCGCTTTCGATCTGGTTCTCGATGGCCTGGATCAGCGTGGATTCGACGAACTCTTCTTCGTCATGTTCGATATCGCTTGGCTCGCTCATGGCAGCCTCCTGTAGAAAAGGCCGCCAGTTTACCTGCATTCAGCAGCGTGATGCGCCTGGCGCGAAATGTCCCGCCGGTCTATAACCGAAGGCTGCCAACCCCGCACGGCCTGGAGGCTATGGAATGCTCAAGCTTTATGGTTTTTCTGTCAGCAATTATTACAACATGGTCAAGCTGGCGCTGCTGGAGAAGGGGCTGCCCTTCGAAGAGGTCCAGTTCTTTGGCGCCCAGACCCCGGAAGCCCTGGCTATCAGCCCGCGCGGCAAGGTGCCGGTATTGAAGACCGAGCAGGGTTTTATCAACGAGACCAGCGTCATTCTGGAATATATCGAGCAAACCCAGCCGGGCAAGGCCCTGCTGCCCAACGACCCGTTCGAGCGCGCCCAGGTGCTGGCCTTGTGCCGGGAAATCGAGTTGTACATCGAGCTGCCGGGACGTGCCTGCTATCCCGAAGCGTTTTTTGGCATGGCGGTACCCGAGGCGATCAAGGACAAGGCCAAGGGCGAGTTATTGCTCGGGTTTGCCTCGCTTGGCCGGCACGGAAAATTCTCGCCTTATGTGGCGGGCGACAGCCTGAGCATTGCCGACCTGTATTTCTACTACAGCCTTTCGCTGGCCTTGCCGGTGGGCAAGAAGGTTTTCGATATCGACTTGCTGGCAGAGATGCCGAAGGCCAGGGCCTTGATGGAGTTGCTCGGGCAGAATCCGCACGTGCAGCGGATTGCGGCGGATCGAGAGGCGGAAATGCCGGCGTTCCTGGCGAAGATTGCTGCCAGGAAATAAGGTTCTGGCGCTTTGAGGACGCCTTCGCGAGCAGGCTCGCTCCCACAGCGGATCTTCAGTGAACACAAAGTCTTGTGAACATGGAGAACCAGTGTGGGAGCGAGCCTGCTCGCGAAGTTTTGGCTTTTGGCTTATCGGCTTGCGAGTAGCGCCTGGCCACGAACGACCGCTGCTTTTACCTGCGCTGGCGCCGTACCGCCAACATGATCACGGGCATTGACCGAGCCTTCCAGTGTCAACACCGCGAACACGTCCTGCTCGATCTGGTCGCTGAACTGGCGCAGTTCGTCCAGGCTCATTTCCGCCAGGTCCTTGCCGTTGTCGACGCCGTACTTCACGGCATGGCCGACAATCTCATGGCAATCACGGAACGGCAGGCCACGGCGGACCAGGTAATCGGCCAGGTCGGTAGCGGTGGAGAAGCCGCGCAGGGCCGCTTCGCGCATGACCGCATGCTTGGGCTTGATGGCCGGGATCATGTCGGCGAACGCGCGCAGCGAGTCGCGCAAGGTATCGGCGGCGTCGAACAGCGGCTCCTTGTCTTCCTGGTTGTCCTTGTTGTAGGCCAGTGGCTGGCCTTTCATCAGGGTCAGCAGGCCCATCAGCGCGCCGAATACCCGGCCGCTCTTGCCCCGTACCAGCTCCGGCACGTCGGGGTTTTTCTTTTGCGGCATGATCGAGCTGCCGGTGCAGAAGCGGTCGGGCAGATCGATGAACTGGAATTGCGCGCTGGTCCACAGCACCAGCTCTTCGGAGAAGCGCGACAGGTGCATCATCGCGATGCTCGCGGCGGAGCAGAATTCGATGGCGAAGTCGCGGTCCGAAACGTTATCCAGCGAGTTGCCGCCCACCGCATCGAAGCCCAGCAGTTGCGCGGTGTATTCACGGTCGATCGGATAGGTCGTGCCGGCCAGCGCGGCGCTGCCCAGGGGCATGCGATTGGTGCGTTTGCGGCAGTCGACCAGGCGCTCGTAGTCGCGGCTGAGCATCTCGAACCAGGCGAGCATGTGATGCCCAAACGTTACAGGTTGCGCGGTTTGCAAGTGCGTGAAGCCCGGCATGATGCTCTCCGCCTCGCGCTCGGCCTGTTCCAGCAGGCCTTTTTGCAGGCGGGTGATTTCTGCCAGGATCAGGTCGATTTCATCGCGCAGCCATAAGCGGATGTCAGTGGCGACCTGGTCGTTGCGGCTGCGACCGGTGTGCAGCTTCTTGCCGGTCACGCCGATGCGGTCGGTCAGGCGCGCTTCGATGTTCATGTGCACGTCTTCAAGGTCCACGCGCCAGTCGAACTGGCCGGCCTCGATCTCGCCCTGGATGGTCTTCAGGCCATCGATGATGCTGTCGCGCTCGGCATCGGTCAGCACGCCGACCTTGGCCAGCATGGTGGCGTGGGCGATCGAGCCCATGATGTCGTGGCGATACAGGCGCTGGTCAAAGTTGACGGAGGCGGTGAAGCGGGCGACGAAGGCGTCGACGGGTTCACTGAAGCGGCCGCCCCAGGACTGATTGGTCTTGTCAGTGCTCATGAATTCGCTCGTGATCGGCTGAAGAAAAAGTAGCGGTTAAGGCTGCGGCGGATGATAGCAGGGTTGCCGGGGCTGGCGCTGGCAATGGTCGGCAGGTTTTTTACCCGGAAAAGCCACGCATTTGCCGGGTTTTTGCACAACGATATTTTTCGATTGAGCAATATCGTCGTGGCAACCGTCTACAGTGGACGTAGGGCTTTGCTTTTTCATCTTGGACGCATCGGACGCACCAAAAAAATGGGGGGTGCTCATATTGATCAGATCGAGTGTTAACAGTCCCTGTGGCGACGTTGTGCGACAACAGGCCTCGAGCTCCGGTAGGCAAGCGCTGGTAAAGATAGGCAACCACCTCGCGGCACTTTTTGGCCCTCGGACGAGTCTTAGCGTGGATCGCGGTGACGGATGTCACTTCCCCTGTCTACGCTATCCTTGTGCGAGACTCACGCAGGAATCCAGCGCAATATGAATGTCCTGATCGTTGACGACGAACCACTGGTCCGCGAGCGCCTGAGCCGAATGCTTGGCGAACTCGAGGGTTACAGTGTCCTGGAGCCGAGCGCCACCAATGGCGAAGAGGCGTTGGCCCTTATCGACAGCCACAAGCCGGATATCGTGCTGCTCGACATCCGCATGCCTGGCCTGGACGGGCTGCAGGTCGCGGCCAAGCTGTGCGAGCGCGAGTCGCCTCCCGCGGTGGTGTTCTGTACCACCCGGGACGATTTTCCTCCGGAGGTGTTGCAGGCCGGTGCCGTGGGCTATCTGATCAAGCCGGTTTCCGTCGAGGCGCTGGAAGAAGCGTTGCGCAAGGCTGAGCGACCGAACCGCGTGCAACTGGCGGCGCTTACCCGCCCGGCCGCCGAGAGCGGCAGCGGCCCGCGCAGCCACATCAGCGCACGGACCCGAAAAGGTATCGAGCTGATTCCGTTGAACCAGGTGGTCTACTTCATTGCCGACCACAAATACGTGACCTTGCGCCACGAAAGCGGAGAAGTGCTGCTGGACGAGCCGCTCAAGGCGCTGGAGGACGAGTTCGGCGAACGGTTCGTACGCATCCACCGCAACGCCTTGGTGGCTCGCGAGCGTATCGAGCGTTTGCAACGCACCCCCCTCGGGCACTTCCAGCTTTACCTCAAGGGGCTCAATGGCGACGCGTTGATCGTCAGCCGGCGGCATGTGGCGGGCGTGCGCAAGATGATGCAACAGCTTTAGCGTGTTCCGCAGCGTTCCATCTCCAGGATTGGCGGCCAGGGAGGCCTTTGCGTCGTGATTCAAGTCAAAGCGGATTTGGCTGAGCTGTTATTATCTGCCGTATCTTTTAAGTACGGATTGATCCATGTCCCCTCGCGAGATCCGCATCGCCACCCGTAAAAGCGCCTTGGCTCTCTGGCAGGCCGAGTACGTCAAAACCCGCCTGGAAGCGGCCCACCCTGGCCTGATCGTATCGCTGGTGCCGATGGTCAGTCGCGGTGACAAACTGCTCGATTCGCCACTGTCGAAGATTGGTGGCAAGGGCCTGTTCGTCAAGGAGCTGGAAACCGCCCTGCTGGACAACGAAGCCGACATCGCCGTGCATTCGATGAAAGATGTGCCCATGGACTTCCCCGAAGGCCTGGGCCTTTTTTGCATCTGCGAGCGGGAAGACCCGCGTGATGCGTTTGTCTCCAACAGCTTTTCCAGTCTCGAAGCATTGCCCCCGGGAAGTGTGGTCGGCACTTCCAGCCTGCGTCGCCAGGCGCAGTTGCTGGCGCGGCGTCCGGACCTGCAGATCCGCTTCCTGCGCGGCAACGTCAACACGCGCCTGGCCAAGCTCGATGCTGGCGAATACGACGCGATCATCCTCGCCGCCGCCGGCCTGATCCGGCTCGGGTTTGAAGATCGCATCACCTCGGCCATCAGCGTCGATGACAGCCTGCCGGCCGGTGGGCAGGGCGCGGTGGGCATCGAATGCCGTAGCGCCGACAGCGAAATCCATGCGCTGCTGGCGCCGCTACACCACGACGACACCGCCACGCGGGTCTTCGCCGAGCGCGCCCTGAACAAGCATCTGAACGGCGGATGCCAAGTGCCGATTGCCTGCTACGCCGTGCTCGAAGGCGAGCAGGTCTGGCTGCGTGGCCTGGTGGGCGATCCCAGCGGCGGCCAACTGCTCAGCGCCCAGGCCCGAGCACCGCGCGGCGATGCCGAGGCGCTGGGCGTGCGGGTGGCCGAAGACCTGCTGAGCCAGGGCGCCGATGACATCCTCAAGAAAGTCTACGGCGAGGCTGGCCACGCGTGACGGGCTGGCGGCTGCTGCTGACCCGGCCGACGGACGAATCGGCGGCCCTGGCGGCTGTGCTGGCGGATGCGGGGATCTACAGCAGCAGCCTGCCGCTGCTGAATATCGAGCCGGTCCCGGTGACCGAATCCGGGCAGGCGATCCTCCGTGAATTGAATCACTATTGCGCCGTGATCGTGGTCAGCAAGCCCGCCGCGCGCTTGTGCGTGGAGCTGTTGCGTCAGTATTGGCCGCAACCTCCGGATTTGCCATGGTTCAGCGTGGGCGCCGCTACCGGACAGATTCTTGCCGATGCCGGCCTCAGCGTGTTTTATCCCGATAACGGCGACGACAGCGAAGCCTTGCTTGAGCTGGGGGTGTTGCGCCAGGTACTCGACCGGCCCGATCCCCGTGTCTTGATCGTCCGTGGTGAGGGTGGGCGCGGATTGCTGGCAGAGCGTTTGCGCGAGCAAGGTGCTAGTGTCGACTATCTTGAGCTGTACCGGCGCGGCCTGCCGCAATACGCCGAGGGCGAACTGCCGGCCAGGGTCGAAGCGGAACGCTTGAACGCGCTGGTGGTCAGCAGTGGGCAGAGCTTCGAGCATCTGCGCCGGCTCGCCGGTGAAGCGTGGCCCGCCCTGGCGCGGCTGCCGTTGTTCGTTCCAAGCCCCAGGGTCGCCGACATGGCGCGTGCCGCCGGGGCCCGGACAGTTATTGATTGCCGTGGCGCCAGCGCCGCGGCTTTGCTGGCGGCATTACGGGAACAATCCGTGCCGTTTTCCAATGCAAAGGATGGATACGTGAGCGAAACAGCCTTGCCAAAAGATCAGGACCAGCCAGCGCTCGATGCGCCGCTTGAAACGGCCCCGCCGATAGCACCGCGTCGCGGCAACGGGCTGGCGATTGTCGCGTTGTTGTTGGGGGCTGCCGGCGTCGCCGTGGGTGGCTGGGGTGTATGGCAAGTGCGTCATCTGCAAGCCAACACCCAGCAGCAATCCGCGCAGGTCCAGTCGCTCAATGACCAGGCCCAGGGCCTCAAGCTCAATGAGCAACGCCTGAGCGCGCGCCTGGAGCAATTGCCTCCGGCCGAAGAACTGGAGGAGCGCCGCCGCCAGGTTGCCCAGTTGCAAGGCGACCAGCAGCGTCTCAACCAGCGCCTGGAAACCGTGCTGGGTGCCAGCCGCAAGGACTGGCGCCTGGCCGAAGCCGAGCATTTGTTGCGCCTGGCCAGCCTGCGTCTTTCCGCCCTGCAGGACATCAGCAGTGCCCAGGCGCTGGTACAGGGCGCCGATGAAATCCTGCGCGAGCAGAACGACCCGGGCTCATTCGCTGCCCGCGAACAATTGGCCAAGACCCTCGCTGCGCTGCGCAGCACCGAGCAGCCGGATCGCACCGGGCTGTTCCTGCAACTGGGTGCCTTGCGTGACCAGGTGCTGCAGCTGACCGAGCTTGCGCCCGAATACAAGGATCGTGGCGAGTCGCTGCTGGGGCTGACGAGCGACGGCGATGGTGCTAGTCGCTGGGCGCAGTGGTGGGACCGGATCTCGCGTTATATCCGCATCGATTTCAATGCCGATGAAAACGTCCGTCCACTCCTGGCCGGACAGAGCCTGGTCCAGGTGCGCCTGGCCTTGAGCCTGGCGCTGGAGCAGGCGCAATGGGCCGCGCTCAATGGGCAGGCGGCGGTGTACACCCAGGCGCTGGCCGAGGCGCGTGACGTGCTCAGGAACAACTTCAACCAGGACAACCCGCAAAGCAAGATCATGCTCGAGCGGGTTGGCGAGTTGAGCAAGTTGCCGGTGACAGTGGTCACGCCGGACCTGACCGGCACTCTGAGCGCCGTCCAGGCCTACCTCGAGCGCCGCAACCTGAATGCTGAAGACTCGGTCAAGCCGCTGCCCAAGGCGGGCGGGCAGGAGACCGCGCCATGAAACGTCTCTACGTGATTCTGTTCGTGGTCATCGCGGCCGCAGCCTTGCTGGGCGTGGCGATTTCCGAGCATTCGGGTTACGTGCTGGTGGCGTACAAGAGCTTCCGCTACGAAGCCGGCCTGTGGGTCACCCTCGCACTGATCGCGGTGATCTGGTTGTTGTGGCGCGCAGTGTTTGCTCTGGTCGGGCTGGTAACCACGTCCACTGGCGTGGTCAACCCGTGGTCGCGACGCAACCGCAGTCGTCGCGTACAAGTTGCAATCGAACATGGCCAGCTAGACCTGGCCGAAGGCCGTTGGGCCAGCGCCCAGCGGCATCTTCACCGCGCCGCCGAAGCCGAGCGCCAGCCCTTGTTGTATTACCTCGGCGCCGCCCGCGCGGCCAATGAACAAGGCCTGTATGAGCAAAGCGACAGTCTGCTTGAGCGCGCCCTGGAGCGGCAGCCCCAGGCCGAGCTGGCCATCGCGCTGACTCACGCCCAATTGCAGACGGACCGGGGTGACACCGACGGTGCGTTGAGCACGCTGCAAGCCATGCATGAACGCCATCCTCACAATGCCCAGACCCTGCGTCAGTTGCAGCGCTTGCACCAGCAGCGCGGTGACTGGTCGGCGGTGATCCGGCTGTTGCCGGAGCTGCGCAAGGACAAGGTACTGCCGCCCGCCGAACTGGCTGAGCTGGAACGGCGGGCCTGGGGTGAAAACCTCACCTTGGCTGCCCATCGCGAAGCTGACGGAAGCGTCGGCTTGCAATCGCTCGATCGGGCCTGGCAACAGCTCACCTCAGCCCAGCGCCAGGAACCGGCAATGGTGCTCGCCTATGCCGAGCAACTTCGTCAGCTGGGCGCCCAGGCGCAGGCTGAGGAGGTATTGCGGGTTGCGCTCAAGCGTCACTACGACAGCCACCTGGCGCGTTTGTACGGACTGGTTCGCGGCGCTGACCCGAGCCGCCAGTTGCAAGCGGCCGAGGGCTGGCTCAAGGAGCATCCGAATGATCCGAGCCTGCTCCTGACGCTGGGGCGTCTGTGCTTGCAAAACAGCTTGTGGGGCAAGGCGCGGGATTATCTCGAAAGCAGCCTGCGCATCCAGCGCAACCCTGAGGCTTGTGCCGAACTGGCCCGCTTGCTGGCGCAACTGGGCGATGCGGAGCGCAGCAACCAGTTATTCCAAGAGGGGCTGGGGCTGCTGGACGAGCGCTTGCTGGCGGCCCCCTTGCCGGTTCCGAGCACTTGAATTGCTAATGAATCATCGTGGCGAGGAAGCTTGCTTCCTTGCCGCATTTCCATCCCGTCGAGGGTGAATTGGGTCCGTTATGCGGCCGCTGAAGCTCTCTTCAGTAAAATCCTACAGCCTGCTGCGCCAAGTCTCGTGGTGCTTGTCGGGTATTCCTTACATCTTTGACGAAGTCTCCGCAACGCCTCGTCTTGAAAGGTCCGAGGGCTTTCCTCTACCGTAACCGCTTGTCTTTTCTGTTACGGAACCGCCATGTCTTTGGCCAGCTCTCGCTCTCTGTTTCTCCTGGCTTCCATCGCCGCGGCTCTGGTTTTGGGGATCACGTTTTACCTGGAATATGCGGTCGGTCTGACCCCGTGCAGCCTGTGCATTTTGCAGCGGTTATGCCTGACGCTGTTCCTGATGACCTGTCTTGCCGCTTGCGTGCATGGCCCGGCTCTGAGAGGTAGCGTTGTGTATGCGGCGGTGGGAGTGGCCTTCGTCTCGGGAGGGCTGGCGCTGGCGTGGTATCACGTCCTTGCGCAGAGCGATTCGATCGAGCTGTTGCCCGACTGCCTCGCCAAGCTCAGGGGCGCCGATCTGTGGTGGCACGCCATGCATCGCGCGCTTGACGGAGCGATCGATTGCACGAGCGTCTCCTGGACGCTGTTTCGTCTGAGCATCCCTGAATGGAGCCTGCTGTTTTTTATCGCGCTCTTCATCTCGATGACTTATCTGCTGCTGCGCCTGGCCTGGAATGCCCTGGTGCCACCGCTCGGCGACGAGACGTCGCAGTTGGTCCGAAGGCTGGATCAAACACTTGTATGAACTTTATAGCCTGCGTACCTTGAAGCAGTTGTCGTGCGGGCATAATCTGGCCGGCACGTATCATTGGAATCATGCCACTCGATCTGGTTGTGTCTGGCTCGTTCCTGGTCATCCAGGTGTGCTCCAGACTGCGAGGGGTGTGACTCAGAAGGGAAGAAATCACCATGCTCGAAAGTTGTCAGAATGCTCAGGAACGCTGGGGTGGGGTGCATCTGCTGATCGACCGCTGGTTGCAGGAGCGTCATGAACTGGTTCGAGCCTATGATGCTCTTGGCGACAAGCCTGAAGCACTGAGTGAAAGTCGCAAGCCTTTGCAGGAATTTTGCGGTGTGCTGGTGGACTATGTGTCGGCCGGTCATTTCGAGATCTACGAGCAACTGACGGGCGAGGCCAAGGCCTTCAATGACAAACGCGGCCTGGAACTGGCCGATACGATTTATCCGCGCATCGATGTCATCACCGAGAAGCTGTTGGCCTTCAATGACCTCTGTGATGAAGGTAAATGCGTAGCGGAAAAATTCAAGGAACTGGGCGGTTTGTTGCATGAGCGTTTCGAGCTGGAGGATTGCCTGATCGAGGTGCTGCACAACGCCCACAAGGAAGAGGCTACCGCCCAGGCTTGAGGGCTTGGCGGTGACAGGAAACGGTGCGCTTTGCGCGCCGTTTTTCGTTTAACGGCTTTAGGTCGTTGCGCCCAGCAATTCAATTTCGAACACCAGCGGCGTGAAGGGTGGAATCACGTCCCCGGCACCTTCGGCGCCATAGGCCAAGGCCGAAGGAATCACCAATCGCCACTTCGCGCCCACCGGCATCTGCGGCAGTGCGCTGCGCCACCCATCAATCACGCTGTCAAGATTGAACCACTGCGCCTGATGGTTTGAATCGAAAACGGTGCCGTCCGGCAATTGACCGACATACCGCACCTGGACCTTGCCGTGGGGGCCGGCCTTCGCGCCGCTGCCCGGCTTGAGTTCGGTCAGCAGGATGCCGTCCGACAATTGCTGGACGCCCGGCCGGCCTTTTTCCTCATCGAGAAATTTCCGCTCGCTCTTCAGCGCCATTTGCGTTTGCGGCGTGGACGACTGCGCCAGGAGTTGCGCCTGATGTTCGGCCAGGATCCGTTCGATGCGTTCATCTGCCAGGGCCAACGGTTTACCCAGATAGGCCTGCTGCAAGCCTTCGACCAGCGCCTGGATCTGCAGGTCCGGCACGTCCTGACGCAGGCGCTCGCCCAGGCTGGCGCCGAGGCTGTAGGCCAGGTCGCGACCGTCGTTGGCGTCGGATTTTTCAGCGGCCTGAGCCAGGGAGCAAACCATGCAAAGAAATAAAAAAAGGTGACGCGACATGTGTACGTTCTCCGCCCTCGATTCGAGGGATTATGCCAGTGTCGATAACGCTCCAAGCGATTTGTCCTGGCAGTGCTGCAGACTATTTTTTGCCTCGTGCAACGCAACGCCTTGTGTAGTGTCAACATGCCCTAGCGGCGGTTGCAGCAGAGGTCTAGTATGAGCCGCACTCACGTCAGTCAGGAGGTAAACCATGTCGGCCACCAAGAAGCCTGTAAACACTCCGTTGCACTTGCTCCAACAATTGTCGGGCAGCTTGCTCGAGCATCTGGAAAATGCCTGCTCCCAAGCTCTGGCTGATGCTGAAAAACTGCTCGCCAAGCTGGAAAAACAACGCGGCAAGGCGCAGGAAAAACTGCACAAATCGCGAACCAAGCTGCAAGACGCGGCAACCGCCGGCAAGGCCAAGGCACAAACCAAGGCCAAGGATGCCGTGAAGGAACTCGAAGACCTGCTCGATGCCTTGAAGGATCGTCAATCCGAAACCCGCGCCTACATCCTGCAACTCAAGCGTGATGCCCAGGAAAGCCTGAAGCTGGCCCAAGGTGTCGGTCGCGTTCAAGAAGCCGCCAGCAAGGCGCTGAGCCTTCGCGCGGCCAAGCCTGCCGCTGTATCGGCCAAGAAGCCAGCGGCTAAACCTGTCGCGGCAAAAACTGCGGCCAAGGCGCCCGTCAAGCCAGTCGCCAAAGTTGCCAGCAAGCCTGCTGCCAAACCTGCCGTGAAACCAGTCGCTGCCAGCGCTGCAAAACCTGCGGCGAAAAAACCAGCCGTGAAAGCAGCTGCCAAGCCTGCCGTCAAAGCTCCTGCTGCCAAGCCTGTTGCCGCCAAACCAGCCGCAAAAATTGCCGCCAAGCCTGCCGCTAAAACCGCTGCTGCCAAACCCGCTGCGACGAAGACCGCCGCTGCCAAGCCTGCTGCGAAAGCGGCGGCCAAACCTGCTGCCGCGAAGCCGGCCGCCAAGGCTGCCGCTGCCAAACCCGCTGCCGCCAAGCCTGCTGTCAAATCGGCGGCCAAGCCGGTTGCTGCTGCCAAGGCTCCCGTCAAAGCCCCTGTAAAGGCCGTGGCAAAACCCGCAGCAGCCAAACCAGCCGCCAAGCCGGCAACGGCCAAGCCGGCCGCTGCAAAACCTGCAGCCAAACCCGCTGCGAAGCCTGCCGTGAAAAAGCCTGCTGCTGCAAAACCGGTGACGGCTCCGGTTGCCAAGCCTGCCGCGCCAGCACCAGCGGCCACAGTGACGCCTGCGCCAACGACCAGCACGCCGGCGCCAGCGGTGAACCCAAGCGTAACCACCGCGCCGAGTACTACTCCGCCCCGCGCTTCCTAAGGGGTGACTGCCGCGACGCGCAGCCGATGCAGCGCGTCGCGGTTGGTTTGGCCGGCATTCGCCACCAGCCTCTGCAGCCACTGCGCTGTCGCTTCATCCTGGCCCTTGGGCCAGTCCCCTGCCGTGGTTTCCAGCCGCTCCAGCAATTGTCGTTCGGCTTCCAGCTCCAGTTTCTTGATCTGTTCGCGCAGGCTACCCAGCCCGGCGTCCTGGCGGGCGAGGTCTTTCCATTGTGTGCGCAACGTCCGCAATGGCTGGACGACGGCTGCGTCCCAGGGGCCGGCTACGTGCCTAAGCTGCTGCAACCTCTGCTCATCATAGGTTACCCCGCGTTGTTCCAGCCACAGCCCGCAAAGCACCAGGCAGACGTTCGCGCCTTCTGCCTGCAACGCCAGGCACGCCGCTTCCACGCCAGGCCTGGCATAAAGGTTGATCGAAAAGCTCCACAGATCAGAGGACATCGTGCTACTCGCGCCAGTTGCGAGCGAAGCTGGTAGACTCCGCCGCCATTATGATTCGACTTCAGAACCTGACTTTACAGCGTGGCCCGCAACGTCTGCTAGAAGACGCCGAGCTGACCCTGCACGCCGGCCACAAAGCTGGCCTCATCGGTGCCAACGGCGCCGGCAAATCGAGCCTGTTCGCTTTGCTGCGCGGCGAGTTGCACCCGGACTCCGGCGATTGCTTCCTGCCGGCGGATTGGCGCATCGCCCACATGCGTCAGGAGGTCGATACGCTCGAACGCCTGGCCGTGGATTATGTGCTCGATGGCGATCTGCGTCTGCGTGAGGTGCAACGCGATCTCGCCGCGGCCGAAGCCGCCCATGACGGTGCCGCCCAGGCGCGCCTGCACTCGGAGCTCGACAGTGCCGACGGCTACACCGCGGACGCCCGGGCACGTAAATTGTTGGCCGGCCTGGGCTTTACCAACGAACAGATGGATCGCCAGGTCGGCGACTTCTCCGGTGGCTGGCGGATGCGCCTGAACCTGGCGCAGGCCCTGATGTGTCCGTCGGACCTGTTGCTGCTCGACGAGCCGACCAACCACCTGGATCTGGACGCGATCATCTGGCTCGAAGAGTGGCTCAAGAGTTACCCCGGTACACTGCTGCTGATTTCCCACGACCGCGACTTCCTCGACGCCGTGGTGGATCACGTAGCCCATGTCGACCAGCGCAAGCTCACCTTGTACCGCGGCGGCTACAGTGCCTTCGAGCGTGCCCGTGCCGAACGTCTGGCCCAGCAACAGCAGGCCTACGAGAAGCAACAGGCGCAACGTGCGCACATGGAAAGCTACATTGCCCGCTTCAAGGCCCAGGCTACCAAGGCCCGCCAGGCCCAGAGCCGGATCAAGGCGCTGGAGCGGATGGAAGAACTGTCGGCGGCCCACGTCGACTCACCATTCGATTTTGTCTTCCGCGAATCGAGCAAGATCTCCAGTCCGCTGATCGACCTGTCCGACGCGCGCCTGGGCTACGGCGACAAAACCGTGCTGGAGAAGGTCAAGCTGCAACTGACCCCCGGCGCGCGGATCGGTCTGCTGGGGCCCAACGGTGCCGGTAAGTCGACCCTGATCAAGAACCTCTCTGGCGAGCTCCAGCCTTTGGCCGGACGCCTGACGCGCGGCGAAAACACGGTGGTCGGCTACTTCGCCCAGCATCAGTTGGATTCGCTCGATGCCAAGGCCAGCCCGCTGTTGCATCTGCAACGCCTGGCGCCGACCGAACGTGAACAGACTCTGCGCGATTTCCTCGGTGGTTTCGACTTTCGCGGCGCGCGTATCGACGAGCCGGTGCTGAATTTCTCCGGTGGCGAGAAGGCGCGCCTGGCGCTGGCGTTGATCGCCTGGGACCGGCCGAACCTGCTGCTGCTCGACGAGCCGACCAACCACCTGGACCTGGAGATGCGCCTGGCCCTGACCATGGCCTTGCAAGAGTTCAGCGGCGCGGTGCTGGTGGTCTCCCACGACCGGCATTTGCTCAAGAGCACCACGGACAACTTCTTCCTGGTGGCCGACGGCAAGGTCGAGGAGTTCGATGGCGATCTCGAAGACTATGCGCGCTGGCTGGTGGAATATCGCCAGCGCAACGCACCGGTCAGCGGCACCCCGGTGAACCCGGACAAAACCGACAAGAAGGCCCAGCGCCAGGCCGCGGCAGCGTTGCGTCAGCAGTTGGCGCCGCACAAGCGCGAGGCCGACAAGCTCGAAGCCGAGTTGGGCAAACTGCATGAAAAGCTGCAGAAAATCGAAACCAGCCTTGGCGACAGCGGTCTCTACGAGGCAGCGCGCAAGGACGAGCTGCGTGATCTGCTGGCTGAACAGGCCAGGCTGAAAGTTCGAGAAGCGGAACTTGAGGAGGCGTGGATGCAAGCCCTGGAGTTGCTGGAAAACCTGCAAGCGGAGCTGGAGGCGTTGTCCTGATGGAAGCGTTGTCCCTGCCTATACCCGTCATGTGGATCGAGCCGATCTGGCTCGGTGTGCAAATCCTGCTGATTCTGTTGGTCGGTTATGTTGCCCAGCGTGTCGTCGCGCGCTTCCTCACCGGGCTCGGCGAGCGCTATCCACTGCCGTCCCAGTTGGTGATCATCCTGCGCGGTGTGCTGCGCTGGCTGATCATGGGCAGCGCGGTACTGGTGGCGCTCGAACGCCTCGGCGTCTCGGCCACGGTGCTGTGGACCGCGCTGTCGGGGTTCGTTGCCGTTGCGGCGGTGGCGTTCTTCGCCATCTGGAGCGTGCTCTCGAACCTGCTCTGCGCCATTCTGATCTACACCGTCGGCCCGTTCCGCCTGGGTGACGTGGTCGAGCTGGTCGAGGCCACCGACAAGCCTGGCATCAAGGGGCGGGTGGTGGCGATCAACCTGCTCTACACCACCTTGATCGAACCCGAGGAACTCGGTACCGGCAGCTCCATGGTGCAGGTGCCCAACAGCCTGTTCTTCCAGCGTTCGGTCCGGCGCTGGCGCGGCAGCGAAGCGTTTCCGGTCGGCGGTTTCGTCGAATAGTCCGATCCCTGGGCGGGTTCTGAAAAAAACGGTGGTTATCCGCACGGCGGCGCATTAGTTTATTCGTTTCGACGGAACTGAGCCGAGGTGTGCGATGTTGCTGGAAACGTGGCTGGCGTTCTTCGCCGCCTGCTGGGTCATCAGCCTTTCGCCGGGCGCCGGTGCCATTGCATCGATGTCCAGCGGTCTGCAATACGGTTTCTGGCGTGGCTACTGGAACGCCCTGGGCCTGCAATTGGGCCTGGCGTTGCAGATCGTGATTGTCGCCGCCGGTGTTGGCGCGATTCTCACCGCGTCAGCTACCGCCTTCTACGCAATCAAGTGGTTCGGCGTGGCGTACCTGGTCTATCTGGGCGTCAAGCAATGGCGGGCCATTCCCGCAGACCTTAGCGACGACGCGGCGGTGCGCCCCATCGGCAAACCCCTGGCCTTGGTGTTTCGCGGTTTCCTGGTGAATGTCAGCAACCCCAAGGCGCTGGTATTCATGCTCGCGGTGCTGCCGCAGTTCATCGATCCTCATGCCCCGTTGGTCAAGCAATACCTGATCCTGGGCGTGACCATGATCTGCGTCGACCTCATTGTCATGGCCGGGTACACCGGGCTGGCATCCAAGGTCTTGCGCCTGTTGCGTACCCCGAAACAGCAACGGCGGATGAACCGGACCTTCGCCGGGCTGTTCATCGGCGCGGCAGGTCTGCTGGCGACGATTCGCAGGGCTGCGGTGTAGTTACCGTGGCGAAGGCGAGCTCTTGTGGCGAGGGAGCTTGCTCCCGCTGGGCTGCGTAGCAGCCCCAAAAGAGGCGGTCGCTACGCAACCGAGCGGGAGCAAGCTCCCTCGCCACGAAAGCACTTACCTGGCAATGCGCTTCAGCGCAGGATTACCGGCGCGGTATCCCTCGGCAGGTTATTGCGCTGCGCCGGCTCGCCAGGCTGTTCATGGCTCGGGCCACCGAGCTGCTCGCTCAACTGCCGCGCCACGTCTTCACCCAACGCCTTGGACACTTCGCGCACGACCCGTGGGCGATTGAGGCTGATACGCACGTCCCGGTGGTTCAACAGCTTGGTGTCCTGGCCCTCGCCCATGGCGGTGAAGGCCGAGGTGATTTCATAGGTCTTGGTGTTGATCAGGCTGAAATCCGCCACCAGCGACAGTGCGAGCACCGCCGAGTAGCTGTCGGCAGTGCCCAGCTCGTTGATGTCCCGAGTGAAATCGATGTCCGACACGGTGCCGAACAGCACATAGTCGGCGCCCTTGAAATGCCCGGCCTTGATTCGCTTGATCACGTCATAGACATCGCCCGTGGACGATGCGGTGTGCGGCGTGCCCTGCACCAGCTGGAACATACCGCTGCGCAGGATCTCGCCCTTGATGTCGCCAGTGAACTTGCGCAGTTCGCCTTGCTCGATGTAGCTGCTGGTCGCTTCCATCTCTTCGTAGCTCGACGACGCGCTGGCGCTGTACGGGTTCGCCTGGAAGTTGCTCTGGGCCGAAACGGTGTGGATGTATTCTTCCACGCGTTGCTGGTACGCCAGGTCAGTCACTGCGACTCTTGGGGCCGCCTGCGCACTGAATGCGCAGGCCAGGGCCATGATTCCGATCCATGTACGCATGGCTTAACGCTCCGTGGTCTTGCGGATTTCTTTCTCGTCCATCCATTCGGCCAGACCGCTTTCGACATCGATCAGTTGCAGGCTGAATTTGTAGAAGACGTCCTTGTAGTCTTCGCTGCGCTTGACGATCGAGCTGATGGAACCCTCGATGCGGTACTTGGCGGCGATCATGTTGCCGGTCTTGGCCACTGTGCTTTTTTTGTACAGGCCGCTCTGGTTCTGCAGCTTGAGCTGGTCGACCTGGCTGTCCATGGCATTGTTGTCACTGGCAAAGCGTGCCGCGCCGGTTTTCATCAGTTGGGTCTTGATGCTGGTAGTGATCTCGCGAGTATCGATGTACTCGCTGGTCTTGTTCTTCACGTCGTAGACCTGCACCACCGGACGACCCTGCAGGATGCCGGACTGAGCGAGGGAGCGGGTCATGGACTCGGCGATCATCTGCAGGTCGGTGGAGCCGAACTCGTTGGTGACGGTTTCCACGGCCTTGGTGTCGCCATAGCTGATGTTCTTGTTGCCCAGGACCGGCGAGTTGTTGGCGCAGCCGCTGACCAGCAGGGCGGCGAGGGCGAGGGAGGAGATGCGTAGGAACATTTAGGTGCTCTCTAAAGGAATAAATGAATTAGTCGCAGTGCCAACCAGGGCAGGCCGTGCCACGGGGCTGGTGCTGACCTGATCGACCGGAACAGGGCTCAAGGGGTATTGATTTCCAAACGAAAGTCCACGGCCTTGGGCGTCGGTGCGATGGCCGGCAGGAAGCGGGTCTGTTCGCCATACAGCGTCAGGGTTTTCCAGCTTTCCTCTTCGGCGATCGGGAAGCCTTCCGGTCCCAGCCAGGCGAAGCGGTAATACATCGTCTTGTTATTAAAACTGGTGTTGCTCAACTGCACGTTGACGGTCATGTAGCCGTTTTCGCGGGCGACGCGCATGGCGCCGACCACGATGTTTTTTGTCTTGCCCATCGCCACGACCTTGCTGGCGGCAGTGCCCTGCTCCGGTGGTGGTGGGGTGGCGCAACCGGCCAGCAAGGCCAGGGCGCCGACGGCGATCAGTTTTAAACGCATGTGAACAAGACTCCGTTCTTAAGGTTGCTTGAGGGCGATGGCGGTCGGGTTGGCGCTCGGGATCACCTGGGCCGCGAGGCCGCCGGCGAAGACCTGGCTGCCCACCGCCCGCAGGCTGATGACCTGGTAGCGCTGATCAACCTTGACCTTGACCACCGAGCCGCCTACCGCGCTTGGCAGGGTGACCTGGTGTTCGCCCTTCTTCAGGCGCAGGCGCACCACTTGGGTGTAGTCCGGCAAGGTGCGCCAGGTCCGGGTGTCGGCGCCTTCGAGCACGGCCGAGGTGATGCCCACGGCCAGGCCGGCCAGCGGGTTGGTTTCGTTGATCTGTTTCTGTGCGACGCCACGGGTGATGGCCCGCACGGTCGTGCGCAGGATGATCCCCGGCATGTCGTCGCGCAGGGCCCGGCGCGACATGGCGGTGGTGCTGTTGAGCTGGGTCAGGTCCAACTGGCGGCCGTCGACGCCGATCTGGGCGAAGGTCGCGGTGGAGGTGTCCGGCTTGATCAGCGGGAAGGACAGTGGCGTGATGACTACATTGCCGCTGATCGGCAAGGGCAGCGGGATTCGCATCGAGTCACGGGATGGCGCCAGGCCGCTCTGCACCACAATCAGGACGTCACTGTCGTCGTCCTTCGCGGCAGGCTTGTCGAGGTTGAGCAGCGCCTGTTCCAGCAGCGGGGTGTTGGGACGCAGTTCGGCGGCCTTGCGATAACCCGGCGCGGCCAGATCTTTCTCGCCCAGGGCTTCGTAGACGAAACCTGCCAGGTAATGGCTGAACGCGCTCTGGTAACTGTTTTTCAGGCTGACCACTTCAGGGGCGTCAAGGCTGGCGACCGGATAACCCTTGAGGTCCTTGTATTCGGTCTTGACCCCCTGTTTCTCGGCGTCTTCCTCGCGCTTGAGGTATTCCTTGTCGCGCAGGTCGGCGATCACGGCTTCGCGCTCGTGGGTCTTCTTGATCTGCATCCGTGCGCCGTCGAAGTCATTCACCGCCAGCAGGTTCAACGCCATCTGAGTGGTGAGCATGACCTTTTCATAGTCATAACCCTCATAGCGCCGGACTTTGTCATTGACCAGGAAACTGCCGAACTGCGCGACGTACTTGGCGGTATCGAGCTTTACGGCGTCTTCCCACTGCCCGACTTGCTGGTCGGCGCTGGTCCAGGCGGTCTGGCTGCCGGAGAGGTCGCCCTTGGCACGCAGCAGCTCACCCTTTTCGAAGAAATAGAGCAGGTCTTTGTCTTTGCTGGTGTTGTTTTTTTCCAGCAGGGTCAATGCCGCGTCGACGTTGCCCGAGGCCAGTTGCTGATTGGTCTGGGCCAGTTCGCTGTCGTAGTTGCGAAACGCCGAGCAGCCGGACAGCAAGGTGATCGCGCCGAGGGCGACCGAGAAAAGAGCACGGGATGCCATGAACACTTCTTCCCTGAGTATCAGCCGGGGGGTGCGGGTCGGGCTGGGGCGATCCACGGACAGGCGCTTTT
The DNA here is from genome assembly GCF_054161305.1 of Pseudomonas sp. Z2-11. NCBI lineage: Bacteria > Pseudomonadati > Pseudomonadota > Gammaproteobacteria > Pseudomonadales > Pseudomonadaceae > Pseudomonas > Pseudomonas sp. Z2-11. Next base: position 5,951,328 of record NZ_CP096395.1, on the reverse strand, counting down.
GCGCCGTCGGTTCCTCAAGTCCAGAGGAGCTTTTATGCCTTCTTCTAATAAGTAGGCGGCGCATTATAAGCAGTGGATTTGCTTGTGTAGTGGCTTTTTAGTTTCTAAATGATGTTTTTGTGATGTCATCTTCAAAGCATGAAGATCCGATGAAAATGCTTGGCCGGAACACATCGGTGCTTGAGCCAAGCGCATTGGAAGTGAACAATGTGTTACTTCTTATTTCCAATCGAGAGTCATTCATGACTGCCCCGTTTCGTTTTCTGGCCTGGATTGCGCTGCCGATGCTTGCGCTTTGCAGTGCCGATCTGCTGGCTGACACTGTTGAAGGCGCGCCACAGGCGCTGCACTTGCTGGATTACATCGGGGCGGATTACCCGGCGACCGTCGACGCGGGGAAGGTCATCGACGATGCCGAATATCGCGAGCAACTGGAATTCACTCAAGTGCTGGAAGGGCTGGTCGCCGCGCTGCCAGGCAAGCCGGAGAAAGCTGAGCTGACGCAAGGCATCGGTACGTTGCGCAGTGCGATCAGCCAGCGCCGGGACGGCGCTGACGTGGCCCGTCTGGCGCGGCAGCTGGGGGCCAGGCTGGCCGTAGCCTATGAGATCAGCCAGGCGCCGGTGATCACCCCGGACCCGACGCGCGGGGCGCCGTTGTATGCCCAGAACTGCTCGGTGTGCCATGGTGACAGCGGTGCCGGCGACGGTCCGGCGGGTGTCGGCCTGGAGCCGCCGCCCTCGAACCTGCGCGACGGGCAGCGCCTGGATCGCCTGAGCCTCTACGCGATCTACAACACCCTGGGCATGGGCGTCGAAGGCACCGATATGCCGGCCTTCGCCGATCAGCTCGACGACCGTCAGCGCTGGGACCTGGCGACCTACATCGCCAGCTTCAGCGCCGACCCGGCTGCGGCCAAGGGCGAGCAGACCTTCAACCTCGCCGACCTGGCCCGCCAGACCCCGGCCGAAGTCATCGCCGCCCAGGGGCCCGCGGCAGCGGCGACGTTCCGCGCCCAGCGCGCCCAGCCACCGCAGGTGCAGCGCGGCCCGGCGCAGTTGCTTGACTACACCGCCGCTACCCTGGACAAGAGCATCGCGGCGTATCGCACAGGTGACCACGACCAGGCCTACGACTTGTCGGTGGCGGCGTACCTGGAAGGCTTCGAGCTGGTGGAGAGCTCACTGGACAATGTCGACGCCAACGTCCGTAAAGATACCGAGAAGGCCTTGATGGCCTACCGTCAGTCCTTGCAGGACGGTTTGCCGGTCGAGCAGGCCGAGCAACGCCTGGACGCGGCCAAGGCCAAGTTGAAAGAGTCCGCCGGCCTGCTCGGTGGCGATGGCTTGAGCTGGTCGCTGAGCTACATTTCGGGCTTGCTGATCCTGCTGCGCGAAGGCCTGGAGGCGATCCTGGTCCTGGCGGCGATCCTGGCGTTCTTGCGCAACACTGGCCAGCAGTCGGCGGTGCGCAGCGTCAACGTTGGCTGGGGCCTGGCGCTGCTGGCCGGCCTGGCGACCTGGGCGCTCGCCGCATACGTAATCGATGTCAGTGGCGCGCAGCGCGAATTGCTCGAAGGCGCGACGGCGTTGTTCGCCAGCGTGATGGTGCTGTGGTTGGGTGTGTGGATGCACGACCGGCGCCACGCGGCGGCCTGGCAGGATTACATCAAGAGCAGCCTGGTCGGCGGCGGAGGCCGTTTCGGTTTCGCGATCCTGGCATTTTTCTCGGTCTATCGAGAGCTGTTCGAGGTGATCCTGTTCTACGAAACCCTGTGGCTGCAGGCCGGCCCGGCCGGGCATGACGCGGTGTTGGCCGGCGGCGCGACGGCGCTGGTGCTGCTGGTGGGACTGGCCTGGGTGATCTTGCGCGGCTCGGCGAAATTGCCGCTGGCGCTGTTCTTCAGCATCAACGCCGGTTTGCTGTGTGCGTTGTCGGTGGTATTTGCCGGTCATGGCGTGAAGGCCTTGCAGGAAGCCGGGATCTTCGGCACGCGGCCGGTGGCGTTCTTCGAGTTCGACTGGCTGGGCATCCATGCCGATGCTTATTCCCTGGCGGCCCAGGCGGTAGCGATCATCGCGATCGTTGTGCTGTACGGGCGCAGTTGGGTGGCGGAGAAACGTCGGGTGCAGGTTTCCTGAAGTCATTTCGCGAGCCGGCTCGCTCCCACAGGAGGTAGGCTATCCATTGTGGGAGCGAGCCCGCTCGCGAAGCTTTTTGATGAGGAATAACCCGATGCGTGTATGGATCGACGCCGACGCCTGCCCCAAGGCCGCTAAGGAACTGGTGGTCAAGTTCGCCTTGAAGCGCCAGTTTGAAGTAGTACTGGTGGCCGGGCAGCCGCAGATCAAGCCGGGCCTGGCTCTGGTGAAGCTGATCGTGGTGCCCAGCGGGCCTGATGCGGCGGACGATTATCTGGTGGAGCATGCCGTCCCGGGTGAACTGGTGATCTGCAGCGACGTGCCGCTGGCCGACCGCCTGGTAAAGAAAGGCGTCGCAGCCCTTGACCCGAGGGGCAAGGAGTTCGACGCGCAGAACATGGGCAATCGACTGGCGGTGCGCAACCTGTTCACCGACTTGCGGGAACAGGGCCACATGGGCGGTGGCCCGGCGGCGTACAGCGAGCGGGACAAGCAGGGGTTTGCCAATGCGCTGGATCGGATATTGACGCGGTTGTCTCGCTTGTCTTGAACCTTGCCTGGATCCCTGTGGGAGCGAGCCTGCTCGCGAAGGCGGCCTATCAGCCTATGGACAGGTTGCTTGTACCGGCGTTTTCGCGAGCAGGCTCGCTCCCACAGAAAAGAGACAGGAGGTCACTCATCATTCTCGTGCGTCAGTTCCAGCACCCGGTCCACCAGCTTGTTGATCCCCGAAGCCGCTTCGCTGATGTTCTGCGCCAGCATGTAGGCGGGGGTGCTGACCAGCTTGCGCGCGGTGTCTTCGACGATATCGGTGACCAGGCACTCTTCATGAGTCCCGCCCATCTTGGTCACGGCAGCAGCGGTGTCGGCGTCCGTGCCGATGGTGCAGGTCACCCCAGGGCCGTAGATTTTCGCCGCCAGGGCCGGTGAGATGCAGATCAGCCCAACCGGCTTGCCGGCCTCGGCGAAGGCTTCGGTCAACGCCAGGACTTGCGGCTGGACGCTGCAACCGGCGCCTTCGACGGCAAAGTTGGAGAGGTTTTTCGCCGAGCCGAAGCCGCCGGGCACGATCAGCGCATCAAAGTCCTCGGCCCTGGCTTCGCGCAGGTCTTTCACATTTCCCCGGGCGATGCGCGCCGACTCCACCAACACGTTGCGGCTCTCGGGCATTTCCTCACCGGTCAGGTGATTGATGACATGCAATTGGGCGATGTTGGGGGCGAAACACTGGACCTGCGCGCCGCGCTGGTCGAGACGCAGCAAAGTGATCACGCTTTCGTGGATCTCTGCGCCGTCGTACACGCCACAGCCGGAAAGGATCACTGCAACTTTTTTGCTCATGGGCTTTTCTCCAGATTCATGGCGTTAAATGTCTACTAATTTGTCACTCGTTGCCATAGGGGGATCCGGCAGCTAAACCTAATCTGCCAGCTCCTTCCTGCCTTGCATGCCCGGGTCGCGTCATGAATTTCATCCTGTATGCCGTGCCGTTTTTCTTCGTGTTGATTGCCGTCGAGTTGCTGGCCGATCGCTGGCGTGGCGTGAGCCACTATCGCCTGGCGGACGCGATCAACAGCCTGAGCACCGGTGTGCTGTCGACCACGACGGGGTTGTTGACCAAGGGCGTGGGCCTGGTGACCTATGCCTTTGCCCTGGAGCATCTGGCGGTCTTTCAATGGCCGACCGACCAGGCCTGGACCTGGGTATTCGCATTCGTGTTCTATGACTTCTGCTACTACTGGCTGCACCGCTTGGGCCACGAGCGCAACATCCTCTGGGCCGCCCATTCGGTGCACCACCAGAGCGAGGACTACAACCTCTCCACGGCGTTGCGCCAGACCAGCAGCGGTTTCCTGCTGAGCTGGATTTTCTACCTGCCGCTGGCGGTGCTGGGCGTGCCGCTGCTGGTGTTCGTCAGTGTCGCGGCGTTGAACCTGCTGTATCAGTTCTGGGTGCATACCCAGCACATCCCCAAGCTCGGCTGGCTGGAGTGGTGCTTCGTCACGCCATCCAATCATCGTGCCCACCATGCACAGAACCCTCTCTACATGGATCGCAACTACGGCGGCGTGTTCATTATTTGGGACCGTCTGTTTGGCACCTTCCAGGAAGAGGACGACAACGAGCCGGTCATTTTCGGCGTGACCACGCCACTGGCGAGCTGGAATCCGTTGTGGGCCAATCTGCAGTTCTATGCGCAACTGTGGGCCGATGCCCGGCGCGCCGAGCGCTGGTGGGACAAGCTGCGGATCTGGTTCATGCCCACCGGTTGGCGGCCAGCCGATGTGGCCGCCAGGTACCCGCTGAACAAGCCGGACCTGAGCCGGTTCCGCAAATTCGAAGTATCCCTGGACGCGCGACAACAGTGGTACGTGGCGCTGCAGTTTTGTCTCTACATCGCCCTGGGCAGTTATTTGATGAACCTGGAAAACAGCCTGCCGGCCACTGCCCTGGTGTTGGGGTGGGGAGCGGTAGCGTTGGGTCTGTTCGTGTTGGGCGCGGCTCTGGAGAATCGCCCGTGGGCGCTGAGGCTTGAGCTTTTGCGCCTGGCTGCGAACCTGCCGCTGGTGTGGCTGGCGCCGCTGGCCGGGTTATGGCCGGCCAGCCCGGTGGCCTGGGTTGGCTTGCTCAGCTACAGCCTGATCAGTGGCATCGGCTTGTACTATTGCCGCAACCGTCTTACTCGCCTGGCGTCGTAGTCTCGGCGGACTTGGCTTGTTCGAGACGTTCTGCCGCAAGGACTTGCCTGGCCAGCCGAGCGTTCTTGATGCGTCGACGCAGCCATAGGCCCAAGCCCAGCACCAGCAGGGCGCCAAGTACCCACAGTTCGTATTTCTTGATGCTGCCCAGCATGCCTTCGAGCACCGCGCCAAAGTGGTACGCGGCAGCCGCCAGGGCCGTTGCCCAGATCGCCGCGCCGATACCGTTGAGCAGCAGGTAGCGACCCGGTGGATAGCCAGAGAGGCCGATCGCCACCGGCATCACCGTGCGCAAACCGTAGACGAAGCGAAAGCTCAGTACCCAGATATCCGGATGGCGGCGGATGTGTTCCAGCGCGCGATCCCCCATCAACTGCCAGCGCGGTTTGCGCGCCAGGAGCTTGCGGCCATGTTTGCGGCCCAGGAAGTACCACAGCTGATCGCCCGCGTAGCTGCCGCAAAATGCCACGACCACCACCAGGTTGATGTCCATGTAGCCACGGAACGCCAGGAAGCCTGCGAGCACGAGGATGGTTTCGCCTTCGAAGAACGTGCCGATAAACAGGGCCAAGTAGCCGAAGTCATGCAGAAATTGTTGGAGCATTGTCTGGGTGCTGGCGAAATGAACGCGCAGCCTAACCCTTCAGGCACATTCAGGAAAGTATCGAAATGTGTCTCGACGTGAACATTTCCTACAGAAGACAATCACTGCGACTAGTGGTCGCGCTTCAGCACAACTGTCATGTGTTCGTCATAATGACCGCTTATAACTGTCACGCTCGCCCGTCTGCGGGCTCAGGAGTCTGCCGTGAGCTTTACCCCCGCCAATCGTCTGTTCCCCGCCACCCGTCTGCGCCGCAACCGCCGTGATGAGTTCTCCCGTCGGCTGGTGCGTGAAAATGTGCTGACCACCAATGACCTGATCCTGCCGGTGTTCGTACTGGACGGGGAGAACCGTCGTGAAGCGGTGGCGTCGATGCCTGGCGTGGAGCGCCTGACCATCGACTTGCTGCTCGAAGCGGCGGCCGAGTGGGTGGAACTGGGTATCCCGGCGCTGGCGCTGTTCCCGGTCACCCCGCCAGCGCTCAAATCGCTGGACGCCGCCGAAGCCTGGAACCCCGAGGGTATTGCCCAGCGCGCGACCCGTGCCCTGCGCGCGCGCTTCCCGGAGCTCGGCGTGATCACCGACGTAGCGCTGGACCCGTTTACCACGCACGGTCAGGACGGCATTCTCGACGAAGAAGGCTACGTGCAGAACGACGTCACCGTCGATGCGCTGGTCAGGCAAGCGTTGTCCCACGCCGAAGCGGGGGCCCAGGTCGTGGCGCCATCCGACATGATGGACGGTCGCATCCAGGCGATCCGCGAAGCCCTGGAAGTGGCCGGCCATGTCAACGTGCGCATCATGGCCTACTCGGCCAAGTACGCCAGCGCCTACTACGGTCCGTTCCGCGACGCGGTCGGCTCGGCCCTGAACCTGGGCAAGGCCAACAAGGCCTCCTATCAGATGGACCCGGCCAACACCCACGAAGCCTTGCACGAAGTGGCTGCCGACTTGTCAGAAGGCGCAGACATGGTCATGGTCAAGCCGGGGATGCCTTATCTCGACATTCTTTGCCGGGTAAAGGAAGAATTCAAAGTACCGACCTTTGTTTATCAGGTCAGCGGCGAGTATGCGATGCACATGGCCGCGATCCAGAACGGCTGGTTGAGCGAAGGGGTGATTCTCGAGTCCCTGACCGCTTTCAAACGTGCGGGTGCTGATGGCATCCTGACCTACTTTGCCGTGCGCGCCGCCCAATTGTTACGAGAGCAGAAATAGCCTCCCAGGAACTTGCGATGAATACCGAAGGACTCACAGAAGTTGCCGTAAAAGACGCTCAGCCCGTGGTCGAGCAAGCCGCCGAAACGCCGCCGGAGCTGGAGTCGGCTCCAGCGGCCGTGCCCGAGCCGGCCCCTGCTCCGGCGATCGCGATCACCAACCTGGATGACAGCAGCCTGTACATCCATCGCGAGCTGTCGCAACTGCAATTCAACATCCGCGTGCTGGAGCAGGCACTGGATGAGTCCTATCCACTGCTGGAGCGGCTGAAGTTTTTGCTGATCTTTTCCAGCAACCTGGACGAGTTCTTCGAGATTCGCGTCGCCGGCCTGAAAAAACAGATCACCTTCGCCCGCGAGCAGGCCGGTGCCGATGGTTTGCAACCGCACCAGGCCCTGGCGCGCATCAGCGAGCTGGTACACGGTCACGTTGACCGCCAGTACGCGATCCTCAACGACATCCTGCTGCCGGAGCTGGAAAAACATCAGGTCCGCTTCATCCGTCGCCGCTACTGGACGACCAAGCTCAAGACCTGGGTGCGCCGTTACTTCCGCGACGAGATCGCCCCGATCATTACCCCGATCGGCCTCGACCCGACGCACCCGTTTCCATTGCTGGTAAACAAGAGCCTGAACTTCATCGTCGAGCTGGAAGGCATCGACGCCTTTGGCCGCGATTCCGGCCTGGCGATCATTCCGGCGCCGCGCCTGCTGCCGCGCATCATTCGCGTGCCGGAAGATGTCGGTGGGCCTGGCGACAACTATGTGTTCCTGTCGTCAATGATCCACGCCCATGCCGATGACCTGTTCCAGGGCATGAAGGTCAAGGGCTGCTACCAGTTCCGCCTGACCCGTAACGCCGACCTGTCGGTGGACACCGAGGATGTCGAAGACCTGGCCCGCGCCCTGCGCGGCGAGCTGTTCTCCCGCCGTTACGGCGATGCGGTGCGCCTGGAAGTGGCCGACACCTGCCCGAAACATCTGTCCGACTACCTGCTCAAGCAGTTCAACCTGCACGAGACCGAGCTGTATCAGGTCAATGGTCCGGTGAACCTGACGCGGCTGTTCAGTATCACCGGCCTGGACAGCCATCCGGAGCTGCAATACTCGCCGTTTACGCCGCAGATTCCGAAACTGCTGCAAAACAGCGAGAACATTTTCAGTGTGGTCAGCAAACAGGACATCCTCCTGCTGCACCCCTTCGAGTCGTTCACGCCGGTGGTCGATTTGCTGCGCCAGGCCGCCAAGGACCCCCACGTATTGGCGGTGCGCCAGACGTTGTACCGCAGCGGCGCCAACTCGGAGATCGTCGACGCCCTGGTGGACGCGGCGCGAAACGGCAAGGAAGTCACCGCGGTGATCGAATTGCGCGCGCGTTTCGATGAAGAATCCAACCTGCAACTGGCCAGCCGCCTGCAAGCGGCCGGCGCGGTGGTGATCTACGGCGTGGTTGGCTACAAGACCCACGCCAAGATGATGCTCATCCTGCGGCGCGAGGCCGGCGAGATTGTGCGCTACGCGCACTTGGGCACCGGCAACTATCACGCCGCCAACGCTCGGCTGTATACCGACTACAGCCTGCTGACCTCGGATGATGCGCTGTGCGAGGACGTCGGCAAGCTGTTCAGCCAACTGATCGGCATGGGCAAAACGCTGCGCATGAAAAAATTGCTGCATGCGCCGTTCACCCTGAAAAAGGGCATGCTCGACATGATCGCCCGGGAAACCCAGTTCGCCCTGGACGGCAAGCCCGCGCACATCATCGCCAAATTCAACTCGCTGACTGATCCGAAGATCATTCGCGCGCTCTACAAGGCCAGCCAGTCGGGCGTGCGCATCGACCTGGTGGTACGCGGCATGTGCTGCCTGCGGCCTGGCATTCCGGGGGTGTCCCACAACATCCATGTGCGCTCGATCATCGGGCGCTTCCTGGAGCACACGCGGGTGTTCTATTTCCTCAATGGCGGCGAGGAGCAAATGTTCCTCTCCAGTGCCGACTGGATGGAGCGCAACCTCGACAAGCGTGTCGAGACCTGCTTCCCGGTGGAGGGCAAGAAGCTGATCCTGCGGGTCAAGAAAGAGCTGGAAAGCTACCTCACCGACAACACCCACAGTTGGAGCCTGCAGTCGGACGGCCGTTACATCCGCAACACGCCGACCGGCAACCAGAACCCGCGCAGTGCCCAGGCGACCTTGCTGGATCGGCTTAGCAGCCCGGTGTTGGCGGTTCGTTAAAGCCTGGAGGCGGGATCGGCTTTTCGTGGCGAGGGAGCTTGCTCCCGCTGGGTCGGTCCGACGCTTCGGGCGCAGCAGCCCTGAAGCCATTCAGCTCGGTGTATCAGGAAAACTTCCATTTCAGGCAGATCCTGCGACTGTTGCGCAGTCGAGCGGGAGCAAGCTCCCTCGCCACGGGGGAGCGTGCCGTGGTGCCGATCAGTGGATATTCAGCACAATCCCGACCCGGGTCAGCCATTCCGCTTCCTGGGCGAAGTCGGCCTGGGTCAGTTGGTTTTCTTCCAGCCAGCCGTCCGGGAATATCACATCCAGTTGATCACCATTGGCATGCAGGGTTACCTGGGGCATTTCCTGGGTGCCGCGGATGTGGTGGAAGAGGATCGCGAAGCGCAACAGCACGCACAAGCGGATCAGCTTGATGCCGTCATCGCCGAACTCGGCGAATTTATCCTTGGGAATATTGCGCCGGTGACCACGCACCAGTAGCGCAAGCATCTGCTGGTCCTCGCGAGAGAAACCCGCCAGGTCCGAATGCTCGATCAGGTAGGCGCCGTGCTTGTGGTAATGGTAGTGGGCGATGTCCAGGCCGACTTCGTGCACTTTGGCGGCCCAGCCCAGCAGTTCGCGCCATACACCGTCGTTCAGGTCCCAGTCGTCGGCCACCTGGTCGAACGCGTGGAGGGCCTTGCGCTCGACCCGCGCCGCCTGTTCCTGATCGACGTGGTAACGCTCCATGAGCGAGCCGAGGGTGCGCTCGCGGACGTCTTCGTGATGATGGCGCCCCAGCAGGTCGTAGAGCACGCCCTCACGCAGGGCACCTTCGCAGTGGTCCATGCGTTGCAGTTCGAGGGCGTCAAAAATCGCCTCGAGAATCGCCAGGCCCGCCGGGAAAATCGCCCGGCGATCAGGCTTGATACCTTCGAAGTCGATCTTGTCCGATTCGCCCAGCTTGAACACTTTGCGCTTGAGCCAGGCCAGGCCTTCGGCGTTGACCTCGCCGCTGCCATGGCCGCCAGCCTTGAGCGCCAGGCCGATGGCGCGAATGGTGCCCGAGGAACCGATGGCTTCATCCCAGGTCAGGCGGTGCAGCGCGTGCTCGATGCTCATGATTTCCAGGCGCGCCGCCGTGTAGGCCTGGGCGTAGCGGGCCGGGGTGATCTTGCCGTCGCGGAAGTAGCGCTGAGTGAAGCTGACGCAACCCATCTGCAGGCTTTCGCGCAACAGTGGTTCGAAGCGCTGGCCGATGATGAATTCGGTACTACCGCCGCCGATGTCCGCCACCAGGCGCTTGCCCGGGGTGTCCGCCAGGGTGTGGGAAACACCCAGGTAGATCAGGCGGGCCTCTTCACGGCCGGAGATGACTTCCACCGGATGGCCGAGGATCTCTTCGGCGCGCCGGATGAATTCGCCGCGGTTGCGCGCCTCGCGCAGGGCATTGGTGCCGACGATGCGCACCGCGCCCAGGGGCATGCCGTTGATCAGTTGGGCAAACCGTTTGAGGCAGTCGAGGCCGCGCTGGATGGATTCTTCGCTCAGTTGACGTTCTTCGTCGATACCGGCGGCCAGCTGGACCTTCTCGCCGAGTCGCTCAAGAATGCGGATTTCCCCGTTCTGGGCCTTGGCGACGACCATGTGAAAGCTGTTGGAGCCCAGGTCTATGGCAGCGATCAGGGACAGATTCTTGGCTTGGGATAGCGGCATGGTCAAAAAGTCTCGGTCGATAACCTTGCCATCCTGCCACGATCGACCGCTTACGCCAACGCGCCTGATCCAAACCCTTGACCCGGAGCAGCTTGGCTTGGCTTCTGTGGCGAGGGAGCTTGCTCCCGCTGGGCTGCGCAGCTGCCCCAAATGAATCAACCCGATACATCAGGAATAAACCGGCTGGCAGGGCCTGCGACTGCTGCGCAGTCGAGCGGGAGCAAGCTCCCTCGCCACAGAAGGTCTTGCCAGCAAAGTTCAGGCAGGCTCCACCGTCCCGATGAAGTTCGCCAGCTCGGCCGTCTGCGGATCGGCGAACAGCACCTTCGGGTCCCCCACTTCATGCACTTTGCCCTGGTGCATGAACACTAGCTTGTCCCCTACCTCCCGGGCAAAGCGCATTTCATGGGTGACCATGATCAGCGTCATGCCTTCTTTCGCCAATTGCCGCACCACACTGAGCACTTCATTGACCAGCTCCGGGTCCAGGGCCGAGGTGATTTCATCGCACAGCAGCACCTTCGGCGACATCGCCAGGGCTCGGGCAATCGCTACCCGTTGCTGTTGGCCGCCGGACAAACGGTCCGGGAAGGCATCGAATTTCTCGCCGAGCCCGACCCGCTCCAGCATCTGCCGCGCCAGCTCGGCCGCCTTGGCCTTGGGCACTTTTTGCACGACTTGCGGCGCGAGCATCACGTTCTCGCCGACCGTCAGGTGCGGGAACAGGTTGAATTGCTGGAAAACCATCCCGACTTTCTGGCGCAGGCTGCGCAAGTCGGCGCGTGCCGCGTCGAGGTACTCGCCGTCGACTTCGATCACGCCGTCGTTAATCGATTCGAGACCGTTCAGGGTGCGCAGCAAGGTGGATTTCCCCGAACCGCTGCGGCCGATGATCGCCACCACCTGGCCTTCCTCGACGCTCAGGTCGATGCCTTTGAGCACGTGGTGATCGCCGTAGTACTTATGCAGGGCGGAAATTCTAAGCAGAGGCATGCAGTCTCCTTTCCAGATAGCGCGCGCTGAGGGACAAGGGGTAACAAAGGAGGAAATAACCGAGGGCCACCAGCCCGTAGACCATGAACGGCTCGAACGTGGCATTGGCGAGCATGCCGCCGGTCTTGGTCAGTTCGGTAAAGCCGATGATCGACGTCACGGCCGTGCCCTTGACCACCTGCACGGAGAAGCCCACGGTCGGCGCCACGGCAATCCGCAGCGCCTGGGGCAGGATCACGTAGCGCAACTGTTCCAGCGGGTTGAGCGCCAGGCTCGCGGACGCTTCCCATTGGCCGTTGGAAATCGACTCGACGCAACCGCGCCAGATCTCCGCCAGGTAGGCGCTGGTAAACAGCGTCAGGGCGATCGCCGCCGCCATCCAGGGGGAAATCTCCACCCCGGCCAGGGCCACGCCAAAGAACACCAGGAACAATTGCATCAACAGTGGCGTGCCCTGGAACAGCTCGATATAGGTCCGGGCGACATTACGCGGCAGGGCGCGTTTGGAGATGCGCAGCACCATCACCAGCAAGCCGATCACACCGCCGCCGATAAACGCCACCAGCGACAGCGCCAGGGTCCATTGCAGGCCGGTGAGCAGGTTGCGCACCACGTCCCAGAAAGTGAAATCGCTCATTGGCTGCTCCTGGCAATGTAGCGACGCCCGATCCAGTTGAGAAACTGGCGGATCAACAGCGCCATGCACAGGTAGATCAGCGTCGTCAGCGCGTAGGTTTCGAACGCGCGGAAGTTGCGCGACTGGATGAAATTGGCGGCGAAGCTCAGCTCTTCGGTGGCGATCTGCGAACAGACGGCGGAGCCGAGCATCACGATGATGATCTGGCTGCTCAGCGCCGGCCAGACCTTGCCCAGTGCCGGCAGCAAGACCACGTGGCGGAACGCTTCGAAGCGGCTCATCGCGAGTGCCGCGGCGGCTTCCAGTTGCCCCCGCGGGATAGCCTGGATGCCGGCCCGGATGATCTCGGTGGAATACGCGCCGAGGTTGATCACCATCGCCAGCACCGCCGCCTGCCACTCGGAAATCTGCAGGCCCAGGGACGGCAAGCCGAAGAAGATGAAAAACAGCTGGACCAGGAACGGCGTGTTGCGGATCAGTTCCACGTACACGCCGAATATCGCCGCGAACGGACGGATATTCCACGCCCGAACCACCGCCCCGACGATGCCCAGGCCGACCCCGAGCAACGCGCCGATGGCCGTCAGTTCAAGGGTGAACAGCGCGCCGCGCAACAGCAGCTCGGTGTTTTGCACCACCGGCAGGAAATCGAACTGATAAGCCATGCTCAGCCTCTCAAGCGACGGTCAGAGGTCGGCCGGCAGTGGCTGCTTGAGCCAGGTCTGGGCGTTTTTCTCCAGGCTGCCGTCGGTCTTGGCCGTAGCGAGGATCTGGTTGACCTTGTCCAGCAGCGCCGGCTCGTTCTTGTTCACGCCCACGTATACCGGCGAGTCCTTGAGTTTCACTTTCAACGCCGGAACGCGCTTGGGGTTGCGCTCGCTGATGGCGACCATCACCACGTTGCCGCTGGCGATCAGGTCCACCTGGCCGGCCAGGTAGGCGGCGATGGTCGAGTTGTTGTCTTCGAAGCGCTTGATGGTGGTGCCTTCGGGGGCGACCTTGCTCAGCTCGATGTCTTCGATGGCGCCACGGGTGACGCTGATGGTCTTGCCCTTGAGGTCGTCCAGGCCGTTGATGGCGGCGTCAGGCGGGCCGAATACGGCCAGGTAGAACGGCGCGTAGGCGCTGGAGAAGTCGATGACTTTTTCACGCTCGGGGTTCTTGCCCAGGCTGGAAATCACCAGGTCGACCTTGCCAGTGGTCAGGAATGGAATGCGGTTGGTGCTGTTGACGGGCGTCAGTTCAAGCTTGACCTTGAGCTGGTCGGCCAGCAGTTTCGCCGTATCGATGTCCAGGCCGCGTGGCTTCATGTCCGGACCCACGGAGCCGAACGGTGGAAAATCCTGAGGCACCGCAACCTTGAGCGTACCGCGCTTGACCACGTCTTCCAGGCCATCAGCGTGGGCGGGCAATTGGCAAAGCATCAGGCTGGCAAACAGGGCAGTGAGCAGGACGCTGCAACGCTGGATCATGGTGAATCTCCGCAGTCGATGATGTGATTTCTCTGATCGGACAGAGCACAGGCCATGCCAAAGGCCTTGCTGATCCACCAAAGCCGCGATTTTGCTGGTGGGCATCGGTCTGACTGGTCTGAACAGTTGCGTCGCGTTTCGCACCTTTATCGAGCGTTGATGCAAGCCGCCGAACCCTGCTGGGGCACGACTTGCCGAGGGCTTCGAATAGCTTTACAACTAGCCGCTCATTGACTCGGTTTAACTGAAAAACCATGAATTCCATTTCTCGCGCCGTTCCGGAAGTAGCGCTGCAAGGCATCCGCAAGCTGATCGCCGACGAGGGCTTCGGCCCGGGGGATGCGCTGCCGTCGCAACGGGACCTGGCCTTGCAGCTGGGTGTGAGCCGGGCATCGCTGCGCGAGGCACTTTCATCGCTCAGCGCCTTGGGCATGATCAGCGTGCAGCCGGGCAGAGGTGTGTTCGTGCAGTCGCCGGTGGAGGCCCCGCGCAGCGAATCGGCGCCGGGTTGGCCCTTCGCCGCACAGGCCTCGCCAGTGGATATCTTTCAGTTGCGTTATGCCCTTGAGGGTTTCGCGGCCGGGTTGGCGGCCGTCACGTTGAGCGCCGATGAGCTCGATGCGCTGGATGACAACGTCGAGGCCATGCGCCGGGAGTTGAAGGCTGGGGATTTCGACGCGGCGGCGCGGCTGGATTTCGAGTTCCACCGGAGGATCCTGCTGGCCAGCGGCAACCAGGCGATGCTGGGCATTCTCACCGCCAGCGCCGATATCTTCCTGGAAAGCCAGAAGCTACCGTTCATCAGGGCGGAGCGGGCAATGGAGACATGGCAGGAACATCGCAAGATCCTTCGCGCCCTGGCCCGCCGGGCATCGGTTTCGGCGCAAAAAAACATGCAGGAACATGTACGTAATGCTGCGTTGCGTACGGGTATATCATTCATCGCACCGGCCGCTTCGTGAAGCGGGCCATACCCAAAGCCATCAATCTCCATAGCGAGACTCAATCAACTGCGGCTTCCTGAACCCGGGAAGGGCAGCTATGATGGGCCACGTTTTTTTGCTGATTACCCCGGAGATTTCCATGAGCAGCGATCTGATCAAACACGTTAGCGACGCTAGCTTCGAAGCTGACGTACTCAAGGCCGAAGGCGCAGTGCTGGTCGACTATTGGGCTGAGTGGTGCGGTCCTTGCAAAATGATCGCTCCGGTCCTGGACGAAATTGCCGAGACCTACAAGGGCAAACTGACCGTCGCCAAGCTGAACATCGACGAAAACCAGGAAACCCCGGCCAAGCACGGCGTGCGTGGTATCCCGACCCTGATGCTGTTCAAGAACGGCAACGTCGAGGCCACCAAGGTCGGCGCGCTGTCGAAGTCGCAACTGGCGGCTTTCCTCGACGCCAATATCTAAGCGTCGGATGTTCTGCCAAAAGCCCCGCAAATCGCGGGGCTTTTTCGTTATCCAGGGCTAGACGCTCGTAAATCGAGGTGTTACATTCGGCCCCGCAATGGTTTCTCCATTGCCCCCTGCAAGCCGTCGCCGACGCTCTCCTTTCGAACAAGTACGCGATCCTGTCGCCTTCTCCGCGGCGCGGCCTCATTAAGCCAAAAGCTTAATTTCCCCCCTCCATAAATGATTACGTCATTCCTATATGAATCTGACTGAACTCAAGCAAAAGCCGATTACCGAACTGCTCGAATTGGCCGAACAGATGGGCATAGAAAATATGGCCCGTTCGCGCAAGCAGGACGTGATTTTCTCCCTGCTCAAGAAGCACGCAAAAAGCGGCGAGGAAATCTCCGGTGATGGCGTGCTGGAGATTCTCCAGGACGGCTTCGGCTTCCTCCGCTCCGCGGACGCTTCCTACCTCGCCGGCCCGGACGATATCTACGTCTCGCCGAGCCAGATCCGTCGCTTCAACTTGCGCACCGGTGACACCATCGTTGGCAAGATCCGCCCTCCAAAGGAAGGCGAGCGTTACTTCGCGCTGCTCAAGGTCGATACGATCAACTTTGACCGTCCGGAAAACGCGAAGAACAAGATTCTCTTCGAGAACCTGACCCCGCTGTTCCCGACCGTGCGCATGAAGATGGAAGCCGGCAACGGTTCCACCGAAGACCTCACCGGTCGTGTCATCGACCTGTGCGCACCTATCGGCAAAGGCCAGCGCGGTCTGATCGTGGCGCCGCCGAAAGCGGGCAAGACGATCATGCTGCAGAACATCGCGGCCAACATCGCCCGTAACAATCCTGAAGTTCATCTGATCGTGCTGCTGATCGACGAGCGTCCGGAAGAAGTGACCGAGATGCAGCGCACCGTGCGCGGCGAGGTGGTCGCCTCGACGTTCGACGAGCCGCCGACCCGTCACGTGCAGGTTGCCGAAATGGTGATCGAGAAGGCCAAGCGCCTGGTCGAACACAAGAAGGACGTGGTGATCCTGCTCGATTCCATCACCCGTCTGGCCCGTGCCTACAACACCGTGATCCCGAGCTCCGGCAAGGTATTGACCGGTGGTGTCGATGCCCACGCCCTGGAGAAACCGAAGCGTTTCTTCGGTGCCGCACGGAACATCGAAGAAGGCGGCTCGCTGACCATCATCGCCACCGCGCTGGTTGAAACCGGCTCGAAGATGGACGAAGTGATCTACGAGGAGTTCAAGGGTACCGGCAACATGGAACTGCCCCTGGACCGTCGCATTGCTGAAAAACGCGTGTTCCCGGCCATCAACATCAACCGTTCCGGTACCCGTCGCGAAGAATTGCTGACGGCCGATGACGAGTTGCAGCGCATGTGGATCCTGCGCAAGCTGCTGCATCCGATGGATGAAGTGGCGGCCATCGAGTTCCTGGTCGACAAGCTGAAAACGACCAAGACCAACGATGAGTTCTTCCTGTCGATGAAGCGCAAGTAAGTCGAGCAGGCCAGCAAGAGCCGGGGAAACCCGGCTTTTTGCTGTCTGTGCATTCACTATTGCGAACGGGCGGCGTTAAACTCGGGCCCCCGAACGCCACGGTCACCATGAGGCTTTGCATGCAGTATCGCGACTTGCGCGACTTTATCAGCGGTCTGGAACAGCGCGGCGAACTCAAGCGCATCCAGGTGCCGGTGTCCCCAGTGCTGGAGATAACCGAGGTCTGCGACCGCACCCTGCGGGCAAAGGGCCCGGCACTGCTGTTCGAAAATCCGACCGGCTATGACATCCCGGTGCTGGGCAATCTGTTCGGCACACCGGAGCGTGTAGCCCTGGGCATGGGGGCCGAAGCTGTCAGCGAACTGCGCGAGATCGGCAAGCTGCTGGCGTTCCTCAAGGAGCCGGAGCCGCCGAAGGGCCTGAAGGACGCCTGGTCGAAGCTGCCGATTTTCCGCAAGATCATTTCCATGGCGCCGAAAGTCGTCAAGGACGCGATCTGCCAGGAAGTGGTGATCGAGGGCGACGCTGTCGACCTCGCCATGCTGCCGGTGCAGACCTGCTGGCCGGGCGACGTGGGGCCGCTGATCACCTGGGGCCTGACCGTCACCAAAGGGCCGAACAAGGATCGCCAGAACCTCGGTATCTACCGCCAGCAGGTGATTGGCCGCAACAAGGTCATCATGCGCTGGCTGAGCCATCGGGGTGGCGCGCTGGATTATCGTGAGTGGTGCGAAAAACACCCTGGCCAGCCGTTCCCGGTTTCGGTGGCCCTGGGCGCGGATCCGGCGACTATCCTTGGCGCCGTCACGCCCGTGCCGGACAGCCTTTCCGAATATGCCTTCGCCGGCCTGCTGCGGGGCAACCGCACCGAGCTGGTGAAATGCCGTGGCAACGACCTGCAAGTGCCGGCCACCGCCGAGATCATTCTCGAAGGCGTGATCCACCCCGGCGAAATGGCCGATGAAGGTCCTTACGGCGACCACACCGGTTATTACAACGAGGTGGACAGCTTCCCGGTGTTCACCGTCGAGCGCATCACCCATCGGATCAAGCCGATCTACCACAGCACCTACACCGGACGTCCGCCCGATGAGCCGGCTATCCTCGGCGTGGCGCTGAACGAAGTGTTCGTGCCGATCCTGCAGAAGCAGTTCCCCGAGATCACTGACTTCTACCTGCCACCTGAAGGCTGCTCGTACCGCATGGCCGTGGTGACCATGAAGAAGTCGTATCCGGGGCATGCCAAGCGGGTGATGTTGGGCGTCTGGTCGTTTTTACGACAATTCATGTACACCAAGTTCGTTATTGTCACTGATGACGATATCAACGCACGGGACTGGAACGACGTGATCTGGGCCATCACTACGCGCATGGACCCCAAGCGCGACACGGTGATGATCGAGAATACGCCGATCGACTACCTCGACTTCGCCTCGCCGGTGTCTGGCCTGGGGTCGAAGATGGGGCTCGATGCCACGCATAAATGGCCCGGTGAAACCACCCGTGAATGGGGCCGGGTTATCGTCAAGGATGAAGCCGTTACCCAACGGATCGATGCCATCTGGAATCAGTTAGGAATAGATTGATGCGTGTAACCTTGCAGCCTTCCGGCGCGGTGCTGGAGATACAGCCGGCGGAGCGGATTCTCGATGGCGCCCGGCGCCTGGGCTACGAATGTCCGCAGAGCTGCCGCAATGGCAATTGCCATGTCTGTGGCGCGCTGCTGGTGGAAGGTCGCGTGACGCAGGCCGGTGAGGTGCGTGATCACGGCGAGATCTTCACCTGCATTGCCGAGCCGCTGGAGGATTGCGTGGTGCTCTGGGATGGCGTGCTGGCGCCGGGTGAACTGCCGGTGCGCAACCTGGCGTGCCAGGTCACCGAATGCAGTGACGTCGGCGGCGATGTCTGGCGGGTGCGCCTGCGGGCGCCGGCGGGCAAGCCGCCGCGCTATCACGCTGGGCAATACTTGATGATCGAGCGCGAGAACGGCGAAAAATCGGCGTTCTCCCTGGCCTCGGCGCCGCATTCGGGGCGGGACCTGCAGCTACATGTACTGGCGCGCGAAAGCAGTGCGCTGGCGCTGCTGGAGCAACTGCGGCGCAATCCTACCGTGCGCATCGAAATGCCGTTCGGTGATACCCACTTGTCCGAGTTGCCGGATGGCCCGCTGGTGCTGATCGCCGCTGGAACCGGCATGGCGCAGATGCACAGCCTGATCGAGCACTGCCGGGCCGCCGGTTTCAAATACCCGGTGCATTTGTATTGGGGCGTGCGGCGGCCGGAGGATTTCTATGAAATCGAGCATTGGGAGGAGTGGAAAAAACTGCCGAACCTGTTCCTGCACAAAGTCGTCAGCGACTTGTGCGGCTGGGAAGGGCGCTGCGGGATGCTCCATGAAGCCGTGTGCGAGGACATCAGCGATCTTTCCAGCGTCCACGTCTACGCCAGCGGCTCACCAGCGATGATCTACGCCACGCTTGATGCGCTGGTGGAGGCCGGGATGGATGCTCATCAGATGCGTGCCGATGTGTTTGCGTACGCGCCGCGGGCTTGAACCGCGTTCGTCCAACCTAGGCTCGGTGAGTTCTTCGTGGCGAGGGAGCTTGCTCCCGCTCGGTTGCGCAGCGACCGCCTCATCTGGGACTGCTGCGCAGTCCAGCGGGAGCAAGCTGCCTCGCCACAAGAACGAACGCCGATCGATATAACGGCCCATATTTCGTTTCGGTATTTAGTTCTGAGAGCTAGATACCGATAACGTATATGGAAGCCCGATGGCATCCAACTTGCCTTCGTTCCTTCAAACGCCAGTACCTTGGCGTTGCCAAGCCATTCACAATCAGCGAGGAGCCATCCGCTACCGGCCATGACCGCTATCGAATCCGCCATCACCTGCGCGCTGTATCCGCCAAGACTCGAGTTGGGGCCACAGCTGACCCGGGAACAACTGCTTGCATCGATGCACTCGACGATGAGCCTGCACCAGGGCGGCCCAGTCTGGCTGTTCGCCTACGGCTCGTTGATCTGGCGGCCCGAATGCACGGCGGTGGAGCGTATGCGCGGGCGAGTGCACGGTTATCATCGCGGGTTGTATCTGTGGTCCCATGAACACCGTGGCACCCCGGAATTGCCAGGGCTGGTGTTCGGGCTGGATCGCGGCGGCTCGTGCAGCGGTTTCGCCTACCGGTTGCCGGAAGAAAACCTGCAGGATTCGCTGTTGGCCCTGTGGCAGCGCGAGATGCCCGTGCCGTCCTATCGGCCGCACTGGCTCAGCTGTCGGCTGGAAGATGGCAATCGGGTTCAGGCCTTGGGTTTTGTCTTGGAGCGACACCTGCCCAGCTATGCCGGCAATCTGCCGGATCATGTGCTGAGCCAGGTGTTCGAAAGCGCCTGCGGGCGTTATGGCACGACTCGCGATTATGTCGAGCAGACCATCCACGCCCTGCGCAGCCACGCCATGCCAGACCGTAATCTGGAGGCGCGGCTCAAGCGCTGCAAATCAGCGCTGGATCAGGCGATCGCGTCGCGGCTCTGACTGGCGATCTGCTTGTGCCGCAGGGTTGGCGCGAGGAATGCCATGGCCAGCAGGCAGGCACCGACCAGCAGGATGAAGCCGCCATCCCAGCCGAAATAGTCCACCGTGTAGCCCATCATGGCGCTGGCCGCGACTGAGCCACCCAGATAACCAAACAGACCGGTGAAGCCGGCAGCCGTACCTGCTGCTTTCTTGGGCACCAGTTCCAAGGCCTGCAGACCTACCAGCATGACCGGGCCATAGATCAGGAAGCCAATCGCGAACAGCGAGATCATGTCGACCATCGGGTTACCCGGCGGATTCAGCCAGTAGATGATTGTTGCGACGGTCACCAATGCCATGAATACCATGCCCGTCAGGCCGCGGTTGCCCCGGAAGACCTTGTCCGACATCCACCCGCATAGCAGCGTGCCGGGAATGCCGGCCCACTCGTACAGGAAGTAAGCCCAGGACGTCTTGTCGAAATCGAAGTGCTTGACCTCTTTGAGATAGGTCGGTGCCCAGTCCAGAATGCCATAGCGCAACAGGTAGACGAAAACGTTGGCCAGCGCGATGAACCAGAGCATCTTGTTGCGCAGCACGTATTTGACGAAGATGTCCCTGGCGCTGAATTCTTCTTCGTGGCTGGCATCGTAGCCTTCCGGGTAATCGTTTTTGTATTTCTCGATGGGCGGCAAGCCTGTCGATTGCGGCGTATCGCGCATGACGATGAAGGCAAATACAGCGACCAGCAAAGCCACCGCTGCCGGTACGTAGAACTTGCTGTGCCAGTCGTTGAACCAGCCCATGCCAAGTATTGCCAGCGGGCCGATCAAGCCGCCGCCGACGTTATGGGCGGTGTTCCATACCGAAACCACACCGCCGCGTTCTTTCTGCGACCACCAGTGCACCATGGTGCGTCCGCTTGGTGGCCAGCCCATGCCTTGCGCCCAGCCGTTGATGAACAACAGGATGAACATCATGGTCACGCTTGAGGTTGCCCACGGTGCGAAACCGAAAATGAACATCACTCCGGCTGACACTATCAGGCCAAAAGGCAGGAAATAACGCGGGTTGGAGCGGTCGGACACGATGCCCATCAGGAACTTGGAAAGACCGTAGGCGATCGCGATTGCCGATATCGCCACCCCCAGCTGGCCCTTTGTATAGCCTTGGGCGATCAGATCCGGAAACGCCAGGGTAAAATTTTTGCGCAGCAGGTAGTAACCGGCATAACCAATAAAAATGCCGGCGAAGATCTGCCAGCGAAGGCGCCGATAGGTGCTGTCTATTTTTTCTTCAGGCAATGGAGCCTGATGTGCGGCGGGACGAAAGAAAGCAAACATTCAAGGGCTCCAGATTTCTTGTTTTGACTGCGGATGCGAATGTTACAGTTTCATTACCGAAAATAGCACCGGTTCGCATCGGCCAAACAGCGGAAATGTGGGAGATCTCATGTTCTTTTACGAACATGTCGCTCAGGTATAAATGGAGGGCGGTATGGGGATGGCGGAACCGGGCCGTAGCGCTGCGACCCGGTTCAGGTAAACAGCTTGGGCAATCAGCGAACCTGCACAACCACCTTGCCCACCGCCTTGCGCTGTCCCAGGTCATTGATCGCCTGGGCGGCGTTGCTCAACGGATAGACCTGCGATACCAACGGTTTTAACTTGCCTTCGGCGAACCAGCCAAACAGTTGTTGGAAGTTGGCGGCGTTGTCCTGCGGCTGGCGTTGGGCGAAGGAGCCCCAGAACACGCCTACCACGGCAGCGCCCTTGAGCAAGGCCAGGTTCACCGGCAGCTCGGGGATGCGCCCGCTGGCGAAGCCGACCACCAGCAGCCGGCCGTTCCAGGCGATGGCCCGGACCGCCTGGTCGAACAGGTCGCCGCCCACCGGGTCGTAGATCACGTCGGCGCCCTGGCCGTCGGTGAGGCGCTTGATTTCATCCTTGAGGCTGGTCTCGGTGTAGTTGATCAGTTCGTCGGCGCCGGCGGCCTTGGCTACCGCGAGTTTTTCCGCGCTGCTGGCGGCGGCGATCACCCGGGCGCCCATGGCCTTGCCGATTTCCACCGCCGCCAGGCCGACGCCGCCGGAGGCGCCGAGCACCAGCAGGGTTTCACCCGGTTGCAGGTTGGCACGTTGCTTGAGGGCATGCATCGAGGTGCCGTAGGTCATGCTGAAAGCGGCGGCGGTGTTGAATTCCATGGCGGCGGGAATGGGCAGCACGTTGTAGCCCGGGACTGCCACCTGTTCGGCGAAACTGCCCCAGCCGGTCAGCGCCATGACCCGGTCACCGACTTTCAGGTGACTGACCTTTTCTCCCACCTCACGGACGACGCCCGCTGCTTCGCCGCCGGGGGAAAACGGGAAGGGCGGTTTGAATTGATATTTGCCTTCGATGATCAACGTATCAGGAAAATTCACCCCGGCGGCGTGCACGTCCAGCAGCACTTCGTTCTTCTTCACGACGGGGCTGGCGACGTCTTCCAGCACCAGCGATTCGGCGGGGCCGAATTCTTTGCACAGCACGGCTTTCATCAGGGCTATTCCTTTGGGAGTGATGGCCGATAAGTGTAGGTGTGAGAGTGAAGGGGTCAACGAGCATGCCCCGCCCTGATAGCCGGCCATAAGCTTGTGCTGGGACGAGGGGGCGGTATGCTGGGCCGCAAATCGGATGAGGAGTCGAATGTGAAAGCGTGGATCATGTTGATGCTGGCCCTGTCGTTGCCTGTGGCGGCGATGGCCGAAGAAGCCAAGGAAGCCAAAGAAGGCGAGGCGCCGAAGGTCAGTTACATCACGCTCAGCCCGCCATTCGTGGGCAACTATGGCCTGGACGGAACGACCAAGCTGAAGGTCTACAAGGCCGACGTTGCCCTGCGCGTGACCGGTGACGCCGCCGCTGCGGCGGTGAAGGCTAACGAGCCGTTGATTCGCAATCAGTTGGTGGCGCTGTTCGCCCAGCAGACGACCGAAACCATGAACAACCTTGAAGCCAAGGAAAAGCTGCGGCAGGAAGCGTTGAAGCAGACCCAGCAGGTGATGAACGACGAGACGGGCAAGCCGATGGTGGATGATCTGTTGTTCAACAACCTGATCATTCAGTAGGTTTGTCCGGGCGGGCCCCTTCGCGAGCAGGCTCGCTCCCACAGGAGTTTTGTGGGTAACACCAGTCCCCTGTGGGAGCGAGCCTGCTCGCGAAAGCGGCCGACAGGGCACTGCATTGGTCAGGATTTCAACGCAATGACCGCCGCCCACTGCTCAGCTGTCACCGGCATCACCGACAGTCGCGAGCCTTTTTGCACCAGCGGCATTTCGGCCAGGGCGGCCTGCTGTTTGAGGTAGTCGAGCTTCAGCACCCGTGGGAATGTCTCGACATGGGCGACGTCGAGGGCGGTCCAGGGGTTTTTCTCCGGGCTGGCCTTGGCGTCGAAGTAATGACTGTCAGGTTCCAGGGCCGTTGGGTCGGGATAGGCGGCCTTGATGATTTTGCCAATTCCGGCAATGCCTGGCTCCGGGCAACTGGAGTGATAGAAGAAAAATGAGTCGCCTACCGCCATGGCTCGCAGGAAATTGCGCGCCTGGTAGTTGCGAACCCCGTCCCAGCGCGCTTGGCCGAGCTTTTCCAGGCCCTGGATGGACAATTCGTCGGGCTCGGATTTCATCAGCCAGTAGGCCATGATTTCTACTCCTGGGTGGTGGCGATAAAAAGGTTCAGCGATTTTATGACAAACCGACAGTCGGTTGACGCCAGCATTTGCGTGTCGGTTCACGTTGCCGCAAAATGCCGGCCTTCCAAGCTTGACGCTGCTGCACGGCCAGATAAGAAAACCGCTGCTGTCATCGTGTGTGATATGCCTTGAGGGGGGCAATCGATGAAACGCAAACCGGATTTGTTGTGGGTCCTGGTCATTCTGTTCGGCCTGGGTGTCGTTACCACGGGTTATGCCCAGAGCTTATGGGCCAACAAAAATGATGCACCGATGGAAATCACCCAGCCCGCGCCCGCACTCAAGCGCTGAGCCGTCTTCTGGACGCCGCTGTTTCGCGGCGTCTAGCTCGCCAGATACCAACGCCTGTCACTGACCGTTCCCTGTAACGGTACATCCCAGCTTGCCTGCGCCAATCGTTCGACCTTCTGACACTCATGGGCCAGGCCCAGCAACGTCGGCTTGCGCCATTGTTTGCGTCGCGACAGATACGCCAGGCTGCGGTCATAGAAGCCGCCGCCCATGCCCAGGCGTCCGCCGGCATCGTCAAACCCCACCAACGGCAGCAATACCAGGTCCAATGTCCAGACTTTGCGCTGCCGGGCGATATTCTTGCGTGGTTCCGGGATGCGGAAACGATTAGGGCGCATTTTTTCGCCGGGATGGATCCGCTGGAACACCATCCTGGTCTGCGGCCAGGGACTGAGTACTGGCAGATAAGTCGCCTTGCCCCGACGTTGAGCGGCGCGCAGCAGCAGGCGTGGGTCGATCTCACCGTCGTTGGGCAGGTATAGGGCGATGTGTCTTGCGCGGCGAAACAGCGGATGCTGTGCCAGTTGCCGATAAAGCCCGTGGGCGGCTTGCCGTTGCTGGGCCGGGGTCAGGGCACGACGGGCCTGGCGTAGCAGGCGGCGAAGTTGTGGGCGGGTCGGCAACGCAGGTTCGGTCATATCGATGCTTCGCGAGACGGTGACATCGGCACAGCGTAACCGCAAACGGCGGGACCGGAAAACGCCAAACGCCAGAAACGACAATGCCAGTCATGATGACTGGCATTGTTTCAAGAATCAGGCTCCCCGGATGAACCGCTGTCGGCTTAGCCCTTGAACCCGAAAGTTCAAGGTGGAAGTTGCAGGAGGCGTTAAGGCTTTCCGTCAAGCGGACATGCACACCGGCCCCAACGTGCAACTCCCGTGGTTGTGCGTATCGGCTCAGGGACATCACCAACTGGCAAGCACCCCAGGGAGTGACGCAAGTATACCCCAGGCAGCCTCGCGAATCAGCCCTTGCTGACGTCCGGATCTGTGGCGAGTACCAGGTCCACCCGATCGAGCAGGTCGCGGACCTGTTCGCGGGTCGAGCCGCTGGCCTGTACGTCCGGCATATCCTGGCGGTGCAGCAGGTCGTGGGTGATGTTCAAGGCGGCCATCACGGCGATGCGATCGGCGCCGATGACTTTGCCGCTGCTGCGGATCTCGCGCATCTTGCCGTCCAGGTAACGGGCGGCGCTCACCAGGTTGCTGCGCTCTTCCTGGGGACAGATGATCGAATACTCTTTATCGAGGATCTGCACGGTAACGCTATTGCTTGAACTCATGAGTCTTGCTCCAGGGCCTTGAGGCGCGAAATCATCGATTCGACCTTACGCCGGGCGATTTCGTTTTTTTCAATGAGGTGCGCGCGTTCCTCGCGCCAGGTTTTTTCCTGAGCTAATAGGAGTCCGTTTTGGCTCTTAAGTTGCTCGACCCGGTCAATTAGCAGCTCGAGTCTGGCCATCAGCGCTTGCAGGTCGGTGTCTTCCATTGTGTCCACTGAAGAATGTGTCTGATGGAGGGATTGGGTCGCACAGCCTTTAATGGTCTTGGCGAGTCTGTCGATGTAGGATACAAGGCCTCCATTCTAGACATAGCGCCGTCTGGCGCCTAGCTGCCCATGCCCATTCAGAATTCTCCGTACCAAGCCTTTGCCACCCTGCTGAGCACCAGCGGCCACCCTGTCTCGCCCGCCGAACTGCATGGCCTGCTGCTCGGCCGCAGCTGTGCCGGCGCCGGTTTCGATGCCGACGGCTGGTTGGCCGACGCCGCCGAACTGCTTGAAGGCGAGCCGGCGGACAACGTGCGCAACGCGCTCATCGGCCTGCAGGAAATGGTCAAGGGCGAGTTGACCAGCGACGACATGACCGTCGTCCTGCTGCTGCCCACCGATGACGCGCCGCTGGCTGAGCGCGCCGCTGCGCTGGGTCAGTGGTGCCAGGGTTTCCTCGCAGGCTTCGGCCTGACCCGCCGCGAATACGCCTTGAGCGATGAAGCCAAGGAAGTGTTGCAAGACTTGGCGGCCATCTCCCAGGTGCAGGACGCCCTGGAGGAATCCGACGACGGCGAGAGCGACTACATGGAAGTGATGGAGTATCTGCGGGTCGCGCCATTGCTGCTGTTCACCGAGACCAAAAAAACCGATGCAGCGGCCGCAAAACCGTCCTTGCATTAATTTTTAGAGGGAACACCGTCTGCCCATGATTCATATCCCGAAGTCGGAATACAGCCGTCGCCGCAAGGCCTTGATGGCGCAGATGGAACCCAACAGCATCGCAATCCTGCCCGCCGCCGCCGTTGCGATCCGCAATCGCGACGTCGAGCACGTCTATCGCCAGGACAGCGACTTCCAGTACCTCAGCGGCTTCCCCGAGCCGCAAGCGGTGATCGTGCTGATGCCCGGTCGCGCCCACGGCGAATACGTCCTCTTTTGCCGCGAGCGCAATGCCGAACGTGAACTGTGGGATGGCTTGCGCGCCGGCCAGGAAGGGGCGATCCGGGACTACGGCGCCGACGACGCGTTTCCCATCACCGACATCGACGACATCCTGCCGGGCCTGATCGAAGGTCGCGACCGGGTCTATTCGGCCATGGGCAGCAACCCCGAATTCGACCGGCACCTGATGGAGTGGATCAACGTGATTCGCTCCAAGGCCCACCTTGGTGCCCAGCCGCCGAACGAATTTGTTGCCCTGGATCATCTGCTGCACGATATGCGCCTGTATAAATCGGCGGCGGAAGTGAAAGTGATGCGCGAAGCGGCGCGGATTTCCGCCCAGGCGCACATCCGCGCCATGCAAGCGGCACGTCCCGGGCTTTACGAATACAGCCTGGAAGCCGAGCTCGACTACGAATTTCGCAAGGGCGGCGCAAAGATGCCGGCCTACGGCTCCATCGTCGCGGCGGGGCGTAACAGTTGCATCCTGCATTACCAGCAGAACGACGCGCCGCTCAAGGATGGCGACCTGGTGCTTATCGACGCCGGTTGCGAAATCGACTGCTACGCCAGCGATATCACCCGTACCTGGCCGGTCAGCGGCAAGTTTTCGCCCGAGCAGAAGGCGATCTATGAGGTCGTGCTGGCGGCCCAGGAAGCGGCGTTCGCTGAAATTGGCCCGGACAAGCATTGGAACCAGGCCCATGAAGCTACGGTCCGGGTCATTACCGAGGGGCTGGTGCGTCTCGGGCTGCTGGACGGCGCGGTGGACCAGTTGATCGCCAGCGAAGCCTACCGGGCGTTCTACATGCACCGTGCCGGTCACTGGCTGGGCATGGACGTGCACGACGTCGGTGAGTATCGGGTCGGTGGCGAATGGCGCGTGCTGGAGGTTGGCATGGCCTTGACCGTGGAGCCGGGCATCTATATTGCTCCGGACAATCGCAGCGTAGCGAAGAGATGGCGCGGCATTGGCGTGCGCATCGAGGATGACGTGGTGGTGACCAAGACCGGTTGTGAAATCCTGACCCGCGGCGTGCCGAAAACGGTCGCCGAGATCGAGGCCCTGATGGCCGCCGCACGGACTCAAGCGGCATGAGCCGGGTC
Organism: Pseudomonas sp. Z2-11; assembly: GCF_054161305.1. Classification (NCBI taxonomy): domain Bacteria; kingdom Pseudomonadati; phylum Pseudomonadota; class Gammaproteobacteria; order Pseudomonadales; family Pseudomonadaceae; genus Pseudomonas; species Pseudomonas sp. Z2-11. The sequence goes on along the minus strand of NZ_CP096395.1, from coordinate 5,923,641 downwards.
AACGTGGCGATCATTGGTGGTGGCCTGGTCGGCGCGAGCCTGGCGCTCGCCTTGCAGGCAGGCGCCAAGGCCAGGGGGTGGAAGATCATGCTGATCGAGCCGTTCGCCCCCGGCGACACCTGGCAGCCGAGCTATGACGCGCGCTCATCGGCGCTCTCCTTCGGTGCTCGACAGATTTATCAGCGCCTGGGCCTCTGGCAGGAAATTTCCCGCCGCGCAGAACCGATCAAACAGATTCATGTTTCCGACCGCGGACGGTTTTCCACCGCACGGTTGTCCGCCATGGAGGAGGGCGTGCCGGCCCTCGGCTACGTGGTGGAAAATGCCTGGCTCGGCCAATGCCTGTGGCAAGGGCTGGACAAGGATGTGGTCAGCTGGCGCTGCCCGGCGCAAGTCACCCGGATGGAGCCGCTAGTCGGTGGTTATCGTTTGACGCTGGATGACGAAACCACGCTGGAATGCGACCTCGCCGTACTGGCCGACGGTGGACGCTCCGGACTGCGTGAGCAGTTGGGCGTCGGTGTGCGCAATCGCCCTTACGACCAGAGCGCGTTGATTGCCAACCTCACACCCAGCGAAGCCCACAACGGCGTGGCTTTCGAACGCTTTACCGACGACGGCCCGATGGCCTTGTTGCCGCTGCCGGAAAATCGTTGTGCGTTGGTCTGGACTCGCCAGGGCATGGATGCGCAACGGCTGGCAGCCCTCGACGAGCGTAGTTTTCTCAGTGAGCTGCAGAGTGTGTTCGGCTATCGCCTGGGCACGTTGAAACAGGTGGGTGCGCGACACCTTTATCCGCTGGCGCTGGTGGAAGCCGAAGAGCAGGTACGTCCGCACCTGGCGATCCTCGGCAATGCTGCCCATAGCCTGCATCCGATAGCGGGCCAGGGCTTCAACCTGTCCTTGCGTGACGCGCAGGCACTGGCCGATGCATTGCTCGGGAGCGACAGCACGCCCGGCGACTTCTCTGTATTGCAAGCCTATCGCGAGCGCCAGCGGATGGACCAGGCCCTGACCGTCGGCTTCTCCGACCAGGTCACGCGGCTGTTCAGCAGCGATCTGCCGCTGGTATCCGTGGGCCGCAATCTCGGCCTGCTGGGCCTTGACCTGCTGCCCCCGGCCAAGCGCTGGTTCGCTCGCCAGGCCATGGGCTTGGGGACTCGCCCCGATGCTTGATACGGCTCATTCCTTTCACGGGCGGCTCATGTCGCCAGCAGCACAGGCTTAAAGCATGGAATTGCGCGCAGATCTGCTGATTGTCGGTGCCGGTATGGTCGGCAGCGCCCTGGCGCTTGCGTTGCAGGGCAGCGGCTTGCAGGTGTTGTTGCTCGACGGCAGCCCGCTGAGCGTCAAGCCCTTTGATTCCCTGGCAGCGTTCGAACCCCGGGTCAGCGCCCTGTCGGCGGCCAGCCAGCGGATTCTCGATCGTCTGGGCGTCTGGGACGGTATCGTCGCCCGACGCACCAGTCCCTACACCGACATGCACGTCTGGGACGGTAGCGGCACGGGGCAGATTCATTTTTCCGCCGCCAGCCTGCATGCCGAAGTGCTTGGCCACATCGTCGAGAACCGCGTCGTTCAGGATGCCCTTCTGGACCGGTTGCATGACTGCGACCTGGGCCTGCTGGCCAATGCGCGCCTGGAGCAGATGCGCCGCTCCGGCGACGACTGGCTGCTGACCCTGGCTGACGGGCGCACCTTGCGCGCGCCACTGGTGATTGCCGCCGACGGGGCGAACTCCGCCGTGCGCCGCCTGACGGGGGTCGCCACTCGCGAGTGGGACTACCTGCATCACGCGATCGTCACCAGCGTGCGCTGCGCCGGACCTCATCGCCAGACCGCATGGCAACGCTTCACCGACAATGGTCCGCTGGCCTTCCTGCCTCTGGCGCGCGACGGCCAGCAGGACTGGTGCTCGATCGTCTGGTCGACCACGCCTGGCGAAGCGCAGCGCTTGATGACACTGGATGACGGCGCTTTCTGCGCAGAACTGGAGCGGGCTTTCGAGGGCCGGCTAGGCGCGGTGCTCGGCGCCGATCCTCGCGTCTGCGTACCGCTGCGCCAACGCCACGCCAAGCGTTACGTGGCCGAAGGGCTGGCGCTGATCGGCGATGCGGCGCACACCATCCATCCCCTGGCCGGGCAGGGCGTCAACCTGGGTTTCCTGGATGCCGCGGTGTTGGCCGAGGTGCTGTTGCAGTCCTCAGGGCGTGGCGAGCGGTTGGCCGACCTCAAGGTGTTGAGCCGCTATGAGCGGCGGCGCATGCCCCATAACCTGGCGCTGATGGCGGCGATGGAAGGCTTCGAGCGGCTGTTCCAGGCCGATCCATTGCCGGTGCGCTGGTTGCGTAATACCGGTCTGAAGCTGGTAGACCGCATGCCGGAAGCCAAGGCGCTGTTCGTACGCGAGGCGTTGGGGCTGACCGGGGATCTGCCGGATCTGGCCAAGATCTGAAAGTTGTTTTGGAGCTTATGGCCTCATCGCGAGCAAGCTCGCTCCCACATTTGTCCAGTGCTGTCCTGTGGGAGCGAGCTTGCTCGCGATGGGGCCGGAACAGCCACCTCTTCCACCTGTGCAACATTTGGAAACGTGTCTACCCACTGTTCGATTGTGGTGCTAAATGTGAGTCCTTATCATTTGCGCTCTGTTCACAATCGAGAGACCGCTACCATGTCGGCCACCAAACGCCTGCTGTCCGCCCTCGCACTGACCCTGATCGGCACTTCCGTCGCCCAGGCTGCCGATGAGGTGGTGGTCTATTCGTCGCGCATCGATGAGCTGATCAAACCGGTTTTCGATGCCTACACCAAGAAGACCGGCGTCGCGGTGAAGTTCATCACCGACAAGGAAGCGCCCCTGATGCAGCGGATCAAGGCCGAAGACAAAAATGCCACCGCCGACCTGCTGCTGACCGTCGACGCCGGCAACCTCTGGCAAGCCGAGCAGATGGGCATTCTGCAGCCGTTCACCTCGCCGGTAATCGATGCCAACATTCCCCCTCAGTATCGGGCGTCGTCCCACGCCTGGACCGGCCTGAGCCTGCGTGCGCGGACCATTGCCTACTCGACTGACCGGGTCAAGCCGGGTGAGCTGACTACTTACGAAGCGCTGGCCGGCAAGGAATGGGAAGGCCGCTTGTGCCTGCGGACCTCGAAAAAGGTCTACAACCAGTCGCTGACCGCGACCCTGATCGAAACCCATGGTGCTGAAAAAACCGAGGAGATCCTCAAAGGCTGGGTCAGGAACCTGTCCACCGACGTATTCTCCGACGACACCGCGCTGCTTGAGGCGATCAATGCCGGCCAGTGCGACGTTGGCATCGTCAACACCTATTACTACGGTCGCCTGCACCAGCAGAAGCCAGACTTGAAGGTCAAGCTGTTCTGGCCGAACCAGGCGGACCGTGGCGTGCACATCAACCTCTCGGGTATCGGCCTGACCAAGCACGCGCCGCACCCGGACGCCGCGAAAAAACTGGTGGAATGGATGACCACGCCTGAAGCGCAAAGCATCTTCGCCGACGTGAACCAGGAATTCCCGGCCAACCCGAAAGTCCAGCCGTCCAAGGAAGTCGCCGCCTGGGGCCAGTTCAAGGCCGATACTCTGCCGGTGGAAGTCGCGGGCAAACGCCAGGCCGAAGCCATTCGCCTGATGGATCGTGCCGGCTGGAACTGAGACGATCCCTTTCAGCTCATTGACGACCCGTGGCGAGGGAGCTTGCTCCCGCTGGGCTACGCAGTAGCCCCAAAGCCCCAGATCATGCCCCGGCATATAGGTCCTGGCAGATATCCCGGGAGGGCTTCGCCCTCCAGCGGGAGCAAGCTCCCTCGCCACATGACCGTTTGTCTTACGAGAGTTTTCCTTGACCCACCCCGCCCAACGCCGCTGGTATCCCCTGGTCTTCGCCGTCGCTGCGCTGGTCCTGTTGCCGTTGAGCGTGCTGTTGCTGTCCTGGCAGAGCATCGACGCGCAGATCTGGTCCCACTTGTGGGAGACCCAGATGCCGCGCCTGCTGGGTAATACCCTGACGCTGATCCTGGGTGTGGGTGTCGGCGTGACGTTGTTGGGGGTCAGTCTGGCGTGGCTTACCAGCCTTTGCGAATTCCCCGGTCGGCGCTGGCTCGATTGGGCGTTGATGTTGCCGTTCGCGATTCCCGCCTATGTGCTGGCGTTTGTTTTCGTCGGCCTGCTGGATTTTGCCGGCCCGGTGCAGACCCTGATGCGCGAATGGTTCGGCAGCGGCTTGCGCCTGCCCCGGGTGCGGTCGACCGGTGGGGTTATCCTGGTGTTGGTGCTGGTGTTCTATCCGTATGTCTATCTGCTCGCGCGTAGCGCCTTCCTGGCTCAAGGCAAGGGTCTGATGGAAGCGGCCCGGGTCCTCGGCCAATCGCCCTGGCAGGCGTTCTGGCGGGTGGCACTGCCGATGGCCCGACCGGCCATTGGCGCGGGCGTGGCGCTGGCGCTGATGGAAACCCTGGCGGATTTCGGCGCGGTGTCGGTGTTCAACTTCGACACCTTTACCACCGCCATCTATAAAACCTGGTACGGCTTCTTCAGTCTTTCCAGCGCCGCCCAACTGGCCAGTCTGTTGCTGCTGGCGGTGATGGTGGTGCTCTACGGTGAACGCCGTGCCCGGGGAGCACAGCGGGCCAGCAACGAACGGCCCCGGGTCAAGGCGCTTTACCATTTGCGCGGTTTCAAGGCGGCGGCGGCCAGCAGCTGGTGCCTGTTGGTTTTCGCGTGCGCGTTCGTCATTCCGGTGCTGCAACTGGTGGTGTGGTTCTGGCAGCGCGGTCGGTTCGACCTGGACGAGCGTTATGCCGGGTTGATCATCCATACCCTCTATCTGGGCGGCCTGGCGGCCCTGGTCACCGTCTGCGTGGCCTTGCTGCTGGCGTTCGCCCGTCGCTTGGCGCCGACCCGCCCGATCCGCGCCGGTGTCGGCCTGGCGAACCTGGGTTATGCCTTGCCGGGTTCAGTGCTGGCGGTGTCGATCATGCTTGCGTTCAGCTATCTGGACCGTGAGTTGGTCATTCCGCTATCGACCCTGCTCGGCGGGGCGGGCAAGCCGTTACTGTTGGGCAGTTTGTCGGCGTTGCTGCTGGCCTACCTGATACGTTTCCTGGCCGTGGCCTACGGTCCGCTGGAAAGCAGCCTGGCGCGGATTCGTCCGTCATTGCCCGAGGCCGCACGAAGCCTTGGCGTCAGTGGGCCACGACTGTTTTTCAAAGTGTATCTGCCGTTGCTACTCCCTGGCACGTTGAGCGCGGCGTTGCTGGTGTTTGTGGATGTGCTCAAGGAAATGCCCGCCACCCTGCTGATGCGCCCGTTCGGCTGGGACACGCTGGCAGTGCGGGTCTTTGAGATGACCAGCGAGGGGGAGTGGGCACGGGCTGCATTGCCGGCGCTGACCCTGGTGCTGGTCGGGCTGTTGCCGGTCATCGGATTGATACGGCGCTCGGCTCATCGACGCGTTCTGAATTAATTGAGAGCGGCTCCAGGTGCCAGTGCCATGGCATGCGGATACAATGCGCGGCATTCGGTGCGGTCCGTCCGTCGGACCGGGTAGCTGAGGGCGCTTTTTTTCAGGCGTTCGTGCTGTGCAGTACCCGTCCGCACCTTCGCCACGCCCGGAAGGAGAAACCCATGGGACAGCGTACGCCTCTGTATGACCTGCATCTCGCCCTTGGCGCGAAGATGGTCGATTTTGGCGGTTGGGATATGCCTTTGCACTACGGCTCGCAGGTCGAGGAACACCATCAGGTGCGCCGCGATTGTGGTGTGTTCGATGTGTCCCACATGACCGTGATCGACGTTGCCGGCCCCCAGGCCAAGGCCTGGCTGCAGCGCTTGCTGGCCAATGACGTCGATCGCTTGCAGGACACCGGCCGGGCGCTGTACAGCACGATGCTCAATGAGCGCGGCGGCATTGTCGATGACATGATCATCTACCGGGTCGAGGACGGCTACCGGCTTGTGTTCAATGCCTCGACCCGCGATCAGGACCTGGCCTGGATGCAGGCTCAACTCGGTGAATACGCGGTGCAACTGCACGAGCGTCCCGAACTGGCGATGCTGGCCATCCAGGGGCCGCAGGCCCGGCACAAGATTGCCGAACTGGTCACGCAATCACGCGGCCAATTGATCCAGCAGCTCAAGCCCTTCGAAGGTCGTGCCGACGGTAACTGGTTCATTGCCCGTACCGGCTACACCGGTGAAGATGGCTTGGAAATCGTCCTGCCGGCCCATGAAGCCCCGAGCTTTTTCAACGATCTGGTGGGCGCTGGCATTCCTCCCATCGGCCTTGGGGCTCGCGATACCTTGCGCCTGGAAGCGGGCATGAACCTCTATGGCCAGGACATTCACCAGGATGTTTCGCCGCTGGCCTCCAACATGGCCTGGAGCATCGCCTGGGAACCTGCGAGTCGCCAGTTCATCGGCCGCTCGGCGCTGGAAGCCGAACTGGCGGCTGGCGTGCAGCACAAACTGGTCGGGCTGGTACTTGAGGAGCGCGGTGTTCTGCGCGCTCATCAGGTGGTCCGCATCGCCAATGTTGGCGAAGGAGAGATCACCAGTGGTAGTTTTTCTCCTACGCTTAGCAAGTCAATCGCCCTGGCACGTGTTCCGATGGCCACCGCCGACCGTGCCGAGGTGGAAATTCGTGGCAAGTGGTACCCGGTACGGGTGGTCAAGCCGACCTTCGTCCGCCATGGCAAAACCCTGATCTAACCTTTTGCGGCGGGCCGCCGGCCGCTGACACTTTCTCTTGAGGACACAGAATATGAGTGATATCCCCGCCGAACTGCGTTTTGCCGAAAGCCACGAGTGGGTGCGCCTGGAAGCCGACGGTACCGTCACCGTGGGCATCAGCGACCATGCGCAGGAAGCTTTGGGCGATGTGGTGTTTGTCGAGCTGACCGAGGTCGGTAAGGTTTTTGCTGCTGGTGATCAGGCTGGAGTGGTGGAGTCGGTCAAGGCCGCTTCCGACATCTACGCCCCCATTGCCGGCGAAGTGATTGCGATCAATGAAGAGTTGGACGGCTCGCCGGAGTTGCTGAACTCCGATCCGTACGGCGCCTGGATCTTCAAGCTCAAGCCAAGCGACAAGGCCGAGTTGGACAGGTTGCTCGATGCTGCCGGCTACAAGGCTGCTATCGGCGAGTAACACTTGATACCTGTGGGAGCGAGCCTGCTCGTGAAGGCGATCAATCAGCAACATCGAGGTTGGCTGACACACCGCTTTCGCGAGCAGGCTCGCTCCCACGTTGGTTTGTGAGATATCCGTCGGGCAAAAAAATGCCGCTCAATCGAGCGGCATTTTTTATCGGCCGGACATCATTCCTGGGCGACGGCGTTTTTCGCCAGGATCGCGTTGGCCAGTTCCATGTCGGTGGCTTGCAGGCCTGGGTTGTCGGCACGGACTTTCTGCATCGCGGCTTCCAGGTAGGGGCCACGGATGCCGCCGTCACTGGCGACGAAGCTGCCGGCGTCGTCCTGGGCGGCGACGATCAGCTTGTTGTCCTTGAAGGTCAGGTAGGTAGAACCGGTGGTCGCACCGGATGAGATGACGTTACGCCAAAACGTGTCGGCCATTGCCGAGCCAACAGGAAGAGAAAGCAAGGCCAGGGTCGCGACAGCAAGTTTGAGACGCATGATAGGTGACTCCACAGGGTTAACTATGACTTTGGATTGCCGCAGCCTTGATTCAGTTCCATGACCCGTCAGTCAGCCCTCGCCACACGCTACTTCTGTTCACTCTGTGGCGTCACCCGCAGCACTTCTTCGACCGTGGTCAGGCCCGCCGCTACCTTTTGTGCGCCCGAGAGCCGCAGGCTGCGCATGCCTTCCTTGAAGGCCTGGCGGCGCACGGCGAGCAGGTCGGTGTCTGGGTGGATCAGGCCTTTGACGCTGTCGCTCAACTGCATGATCTCGTACACCCCGGCCCGCCCCCGATAGCCGGTATCGCGGCATTCCGAGCAGCCGACAGCCTGCTGGGCGTTGGTCGGCAGCGGGGCCTGCCAGGGCCTCGTCAGGGTTTGCCAGTCGTCTTCATCCAGGGTGATGGGCGCCTTGCAATGTGGACACAACGTACGCACCAGGCGCTGGGCCATGACTCCGAGCACTGTAGCCTTGATCAGGTAATGCGGCACGCCGAGCTCCAGCAGGCGGCTGATGGCGCTCGGCGCGTCGTTGGTGTGCAGGGTCGAGAGGACGAGGTGTCCGGTGAGTGCTGCCTGGATTGCCATTTCGGCGGTTTCCAGGTCACGGATCTCGCCGATCATGATGATGTCCGGGTCCTGCCGCATCAACGCACGTACGCCCGCCGCGAAAGACAGCTCGATGTTGTGCTGGACCTGCATCTGGTTGAACGAGGCCTCGACCATCTCGATCGGATCCTCGATGGTGCAGAGGTTCACTTCCGGCGTCGCCAGTTTTTTCAACGTCGTGTAGAGCGTCGTGGTCTTGCCGGACCCGGTGGGGCCCGTGACCAGAATGATGCCGTTGGGCTGGCGGGTCATGTCCTGCCAGCGACGCAGGTCGTCGGCGGAGAAGCCCAGCTGGTCGAAATCCTTGAGCAATACTTCCGGATCGAAGATCCGCATCACCATTTTTTCGCCGAACGCGGTCGGCAAGGTCGACAAGCGCAACTCCACTTCGTTGCCGTCGGGAGTCTTGGTTTTGACGCGACCATCCTGGGGCTTGCGCTTTTCCGCGACGTTCATGCGCCCCAGGCTTTTCAGGCGACTGATGATCGCCATCGTCACCTGCGGCGGGAACTGATAGACGGTGTGCAGCACCCCGTCGATGCGAAAGCGTACGGTGCCCTGCTCCCGGCGCGGTTCGATGTGGATATCGCTGGCCCGCTGCTGGAAGGCGTACTGGAACAGCCAATCGACGATGTTGACGATATGGGCGTCGTTGGCGTCCGGCTCCTGGTCGCTGGCGCCGAGGTTGAGCAGTTGTTCGAAGTTGGTCAGGTTGCTCGGTTGCTGATCGACGGTGGTAGCGCCGCTGACGGATTTGGCCAGGCGATAGAATTCCACGCTCAGGCGCTGGATATCCACCGGGTTGGCGACCACCCGCCTGACCGGCAGCTTGAGCACGTGGGTCAGGTCGGCTTCCCAACTGCTGACGTAAGGCTGGGCACTGGCGACGGTGACGGCGTCACGGTCAACCGCCACTGCGAGAATCTTGTGACGTTGCGCAAAGGCATAGGACATCAGCGGCGTAACGGCCGCCACGTTGATCTTCAACGGGTCGATGCGCATGTAGGGCTGGTCGGCCTGCTGGGCCAGCCACAGCGTCAGGTTCTCAAGGTCCAGGCGCTTGCCGGGTCGGCTGAGGTCGTCCAGGTGTTGGTTGGCGATGAACTCCAGCGGGTGCAACTGGCTGTTGGCGTTATGCCGGCGCCGGGCGTTGAGCGCGGTTTCGGCTGAATCCTGGCTGATGAGGCCCTGGGCGACCAGTTGGCGGAGCAGATCGTTAAGGTCCAGCCAGCGGTCCTGAGTGGCGTGTTTGGTGGACATGGGCGTTCGGGTTCCTATTGGACAGTTGCAGCAAAGCCGCGATGCAGACGCTTCGGCGTCCCGGCTTGTTGTGCAAAAGAATAGTCCCGACCTTATGGACCGTTGGGCCACTACCCGACCAATGCGTTTCCAATTCTTGCCTGCGCACCCCTCAACCGGCCGCCAGGACCCGTCCGGCCCGCGTGATATCGGCGTCCTGCAGGTCCACCGAGCACATGCTGATCAGGTTACGTAATTTTTCAGCAATGACCTGGGCACGGTGCCAGCTCAGCCCATCCAGGACAATGTCCAGCGTCAGCAGATCGTCTTGACGCTCGACGTGGACCTGCTGTGGCGTCAGGCCCTGCAAGGCGAACAGATTCAACGCTCGACACAGCACGTCCGGTTCGGCTTCGGCCTGCATCTGATAATGCACGCGGCAATGGGCGTTGGCGGCGTGCCAGGCGTCGGCGCGGGTCGGGGCGGTGGATACGGTTGCGAGTGAATGCATGTTCGGTCTCCTGGAGGTCGGAAGAAATATTTACATGCATAGAAGGGTATTTCTTACCTAAGATGAGCTATTTAGGGCCTATGGTGAATAAGCTGATTCGCTTATCGGAATATTAAGGGTTTATTTATGCAAAGTGAGCTGGATAGCTACGACCGCAGAATACTGGCGTTGCTGCAAGAGGATGCTTCGCTGTCCAGCGCGCAGATCGCCGAGCAGGTTGGCTTGTCCCAGTCGCCCTGTTGGCGCCGGATTCAGCGGATGAAGGAAGAGGGGATCATTCGGGGACAGGTGACGCTGCTGGACCGCAAGAAAATCGGCCTGAACACGCAGATCTTCGCCGAAATCAAGCTCAACGCCCACGGTCGCTCGAATTTCACCGAGTTCACCGAGGCGATCCGCGGGTTTCCCGAGGTGCTGGAGTGCTACGTGCTGATGGGGTCGGTGGATTTTCTGCTGCGCATCGTCACGGCGGACATCGAGGCGTATGAGCGATTCTTTTTCGAAAAGCTGTCGATGGTGCCGGGGATTCAGGAGGTGAACTCGATCGTGGCGCTGTCGGAGATCAAGTCGACGACGAGTTTGCCGGTGGTGCGCTAGTTGGATCCGAGGTGTATGTGCCGGCCCCTTCGCGAGCAGGCTCGCTCCCACATCGGGATCTCGACATGATCCAGTGTGGGAGCGAGCCTGCTCGCGAAGGCGGTATCACAGGCGCAGCAAAGTCTTCCAGGCCCGATTCTGGTAAACCGCAATCGCCTGCTGCTTGCGCGCATCCAGGAGTTCGTCGGTGATCGATTCGTTGGCCAATTGCGCCAGCTTGTTCAATTCGCCGTAGAGCCGGTCCATCTCAGGAATTTCCAGCACCTGGCGGGCATGATGCAGCCAGGCCTGGATACGTTCGATGCGCGGCAGTTGCTCGGCCAGGTCTTCCGGCTGTTGCTGGTAGCGTTGCAGTTGCAGCGACGAAGCTTCTTCGCTGAGCAGGCGCGGCAGCCAGCTGCCCAGTTGCGCCGCGCCCTGGCGATTGCCGCGGGTGTTGCGGTCGGCGGTCCAGCTGCGGGCGAGCAACCAACGCGAAGCTTCAAGGGAGAAGAGGCCCCAGCGCGGGTCCTGCAGCTCTTCGAGGAATTGCTCCGGCGCCGCCTTGCGCACGTCTTCGTCGTCGAGGCCGGCCTGGACCAGCGGACGCCAGTCTTCCAGCAGCGCATCCAGGGCGACGCGCAGATCATGGGTCGATTGGCGCGGCGCGGCCTGGCCGAGGCTGCTGAGCAATGCGCGCAGTTCGGCGAGGTTTTCCACCCAGTCCTGCAACAGGCGCCAGTGGCCGTTGAAACGATATTGCTCGGCCAGGCGCTGGCTGCTGCCCAGCAGATGCCAGCTCAAAGCGCCAAAAGCATCGTCCAGCGGCGTTTCGGCCGTCAGTTGCGGAGCCGGCAGGCTCAGGGCGTAACTGCTCGCATCATGCAGGCGATAGCCACGTTCAGCCTTGCTGATGTCGCAAGGCATCAAGGGCAGGGTCGCGGCCAGTTCGGCGGCCAGTTCCAGAAGGGCGGCGGGTTCGCCTTCGCGCAGTTCCAGTTCCAGCTCGCAGATTTCTTCCTTCTGCTTGCCGACCACCACGTGGCCCAAGTCCAGGGCGGCCTCGATGACCACCTTGCTTTTGCCACGGCCCCAGGCAATTTCGGCGCGCTCGCGGACGAAATCGGTGGTGAAGATTGCCTTGAGGGTTTTTTTGTCCAGTTCCGCCAGTGCCTCGGGCCAGCATTCGCCGTCGAGCTTCTTCAGGTCGAGCTTGGCCTTGGGCAGGTGCCAGTCGTATTCGTTGCGCTCGGACAGGCCTGCAACGCTCTGGCCACGGGTCTTGATGGTCTGGATGACTTCTTCGCCATCGCGGCGCAGGCGCAGGGCAACCTTGGCCCGGGCGAGGTCACGTTCCGGCGTGTCGAAGTACTGGTTCATCAATTCGTGGCGTTCCCAGCCACTCTTGTTGCGTTTTTTCAACAGCGGATGCTCGCGCAAGGCTGCCAGGGTCTCGCGGCTGACGCGGAGTTTGATTTCGGTTTCTTTCTGCATGGCCGGAAAATCCAGGAATCGGGTGCGCAGCCGGGGGGAGATGTGGCTGCCAGGGTCGTGCAGTGTACAGGACTCGTCGGTCCTCCGCGCCGAACGGTTCCATCCTTGCTCTCGATGGTTCTATGATGGACCCCCAATTTGTAAGCCCGGGAGCCAGCGATGCCTTTGCCGTCCATGAAAGATCAGTTCGCTGCCCTGATCGCCGCGCCTTCGGTCAGTTGTACCCAGCCCAAGCTGGACCAGTCCAACAGCGCCGTGATCGAGCTGCTGGCAGGCTGGCTGTCGGAACTGGGATTCTCCTGTGATATCCAGCAGGTCAGCCCCGGCAAGTTCAACCTTCTCGCCAGCTTCGGCACGGGGCCCGGCGGGCTGGTGCTGGCCGGGCACAGCGACACGGTGCCGTTCGATGGCGCGTTGTGGCAGACCGACCCGCTCAAACTCACCGAAGTCGACGGGCGCTGGGTGGGCCTGGGCAGTTGTGACATGAAAGGTTTTTTCGCCCTGGCCATCGAAGCGGTGCGGCCGTTGCTGGACCAGCCGTTCAGGCAGCCGTTGCTGATCCTCGCCACCTGCGATGAAGAAAGCTCCATGGCGGGCGCCCGTGCCCTGGCCGAGGCAGGGCGGCCGCTCGGACGCGCGGCGGTGATAGGCGAACCGACGGGGCTGAAGCCGATCCGCATGCACAAGGGCGTGATGATGGAGCGTATCGACATCCTTGGGCGCAGCGGCCATTCATCCGACCCGAGCCTGGGCCGCAGCGCGCTCGAAGCGATGCACGACGCCATGGGCGAGCTGCGTGGCCTGCGCCTGCAATGGCAGCGTGAGTTCCGCAATCCACAGTTCACCGTGCCGCAGCCGACCCTGAATTTCGGCTGCATTCATGGCGGCGACAATCCCAACCGGATCTGCGGCCAATGCTCCATGGAGTTCGACCTGCGCCCACTGCCGGGCATGGATCCAGAGGTGCTGCGGGCGGCGATCCGGCAGAAGCTCGACCCCATCGCCGAACGCCATCAGGTGAAGATCGACTACGCACCGCTATTCCCCGAAGCGCCCCCGTTCGAGCAGGCCGAGGACGCCGAGCTGGTGCGGGTGGCCGAACGGCTCACCGGGCATCGTGCCGAAGCAGTGGCGTTCGGCACCGAAGCGCCTTATCTTCAGCGCCTCGGTTGCGAAACCCTGGTATTGGGGCCTGGCGATATCGCCTGCGCCCACCAGCCTGGCGAGTACCTTGAAATGTCACGTTTGCAGCCTACCGTGCAGCTGTTGCGACAGTTGATCGGCCATTACTGCCTGACACCGGCCAGCGCCGGTTAAATTGTCCGCTTGCGGACCCGTATTCATGAGGAGAGCGCGCGTGTCGCCAAGCCTGTTCCGACGATAACCACCAGCCCGCTGTGCGTTCCGCTTCGTCTTTTTTAGGCTGTTATTTATTACAGGCCCAGGTTCATGCCCGAATACGTCAATTGGCTTCGTCACGCTTCGCCCTATATCAACGCCCACCGCGATTGCACCTTCATCGTCATGCTGCCTGGCGACGGGGTGGAGCACCCCAACTTCGGCAACATCGTCCATGACCTGGTGTTGCTGCACAGCCTCGGCGTGAGGCTGGTGCTGGTGCACGGTTCGCGTCCGCAAATCGAGAACCGCCTCGCTGCCCGCGGCCTGACGCCGCATTACCACCATGGCATGCGCATCACCGATGCCGCGACCCTGGAGTGCGTGATCGACGCGGTCGGCCAGTTGCGCATTGCCATCGAGGCGCGCCTGTCGATGGACATGGCTTCTTCGCCGATGCAAGGCTCGCGGTTGCGCGTGGCCAGCGGCAACCTGGTTACCGCGCGGCCGATCGGCGTGCTCGAAGGCGTGGACTATCACCACACAGGGGAAGTGCGTCGGGTTGACCGCAAGGGCATCAACCGACTGTTGGATGAGCGCTCGATCGTTCTGCTGTCGCCGTTGGGCTATTCACCGACCGGGGAGATTTTCAACCTGGCGTGTGAAGACGTCGCGACCCGGGCGGCCATCGATCTGGCCGCCGACAAACTCCTGCTGTTCGGCGCCGAGCAGGGCCTGATCGGCGAGGATGGGCGGCTGGTTCGCGAACTGCGACCGCAACAGGTCCCGGCCCACATGCAACGTCTGGGCAGCGATTATCAGGCCGAGCTGCTGGATGCGGCGGCGCAGGCCTGCCGGGGCGGCGTCGCGCGTAGCCACATCGTCAGCTATGCCGAGGACGGTGCGCTGCTGGCCGAACTGTTCACCCGCGATGGCAGCGGCACGCTCGTGGCCCAGGAACAATTCGAGGTGGTGCGCGAAGCCGCCATCGAGGATGTCGGCGGCTTGCTGGACCTGATCAGTCCTTTGGAGGAACAGGGCATTCTGGTACGGCGTTCCCGCGAGGTGCTGGAGCGCGAGATCGAGCAATTCAGCGTGGTCGAGCGCGAAGGCATGATCATCGCGTGCGCGGCGCTGTACCAGATCGCCGATTCGGATGCCGGGGAACTCGCCTGCCTGGCCGTGAATCCGGAATACCGCCACGGTGGCCGGGGCGATGAGCTGCTGGAGCGGATCGAAACCCGGGCCCGCGCCCAGGGCCTCAAGACCCTGTTCGTGCTGACGACCCGGACCGCCCACTGGTTCCGCGAGCGCGGCTTCGAGCCCAGCAGTGTCGACCGCCTGCCGGCGGCGCGGGCTTCGTTGTACAACTATCAGCGTAATTCGAAGATCTTCGAAAAGTCACTGTAAACAACCCGCCTGTCCAATCACGCTGCCGCGACTTTCTTGATTTCAGACCATCAGCGACTAGTCTGGAAAGCCTCAAGATCGCGGCATGCGCACGCATTGGCATGTCGCGCGAGAGCACCGACGAAACACCATTCAGGAATCCTCGGCGGCGCCGATAAGCCGATTCAGGGCTTGATGACGCTTTGATGGCAAGCATATGTCGAAACGAGCTGAAAACTGATGAAACAATTCTTTTTGGATTTATAAAGAATCCATTATTCTTCCGGCCGGTGTCGCGGGGTTAGACCATGGTCGTAGTCCGAAAGGGTTACGGTTGACTTGCCAGTCACGGTCTGGCGCTAATCGCGCATCCGCGGATTCCGGGCGTTCGAACCGGAACCAAAGACACACAAGAATTAGAAAACGAGAGGAGCGATACATGAAGAAGTCCACCTTGGCCCTGGCTGTGGCCGTTGGGGTAATGGCGCAGCAGGCAGGCGCCGCCGGTTTTATCGAGGACAGCAAGGCGTCGGTCAGTTCTCGCACCATGTACTTTGACAACGACAACCGTGAAGGCGATGAGGACCAGCGCGAGGCGGCGACCGGCCTGAAGTTCGACTACAAGTCCGGCTTCACTCAAGGTGTCGTTGGTTTTGGTATCGACGCCCAGGCGATGGTTGGTCTTCACCTTGATGGTGGTAAAGGTCAGCGTCCAGACGCCAATAACTCCTTCTCGCCAAGTGACTCCGACGGGTCCGCGGAGCACAGCTGGAGCCGTGGGTCGGCCAACGTGAAGGCGCTTTTCTCCAAGACCGAGGCCCACCTGGGTGGTGCACTGCAGCCTAACCTGCCGATCCTGGTCGCCAACGATGGCCGTCTGCTGCCGCAAACCTTCGAAGGTGGCACTATCACCTCCAAGGACCTGGACAACGTGACGTTCAACGCCGGCCAACTGGAGCGCGCCGTAGGCCGTGCCGGTACCAACAGCACCGGCCTGGCAGTGAACGGCGGTACCGAGGACAGCAACCAGTTCCGTTACGCCGGTGCTGACTGGAAGGTCACCAAGGACCTGACCCTGCAGTACTACTACGCCAACCTGCAGGATTACTACAAGCAGCACTTCCTGGGCGCTGTGCATGTTTTCCCGATCACCGAAGGCCAGTCGTTCAAGACTGACCTGCGTTACTTCGACAGCAGCTCGGATGGCCGTAACGGCGACCCAGGCTATCGCTTCAACAACAACGGTGGTTACGCCAAGACTCCGGGCGAGGTCGATAACAAGACCTGGAGCGCCATGTTCACCTACACCCTGGGTGGCAGCGCGTTCCTGTTGGGTCACCAGCAAGTCGGCGATGACGGTGGCTTCGTCTACCTGAACCAGGGCAGCCTGCTCAATGACAGCGGCCGCAACGAAGGCGCCGGTGGCTCGAGCTTCTACCTGTTCACCGATAGCATGATCCATCAGTTCGTTCGTGCGGGTGAGAACACCACCTTCGGTCAATACTCGTACGACTTCACCGGCCTGGGCGTTCCTGGCCTGAAGGCAGCGATTGCCTACCTGCACGGTGACGACATCAAGTCTGCTACCGGCGGAAGCGAAACTTCCGAGTGGGAACGCGACATGCGCCTGGACTACGTTGTCCAGCAAGGCCCGCTCAAGGGCTTCGGCACTACCCTGCGTCATGGCTCCTACCGTGGCAGCAGCACCGGTATCGCCGACCAGGATCAGACCCGTCTGATCTTCAACTACACTTACAACTTCATGTAAGTCGTAGCGAAGTAAAAAAGCCCCGCCCGGCAGCACGCCGGGCGGGGCTTTTGCGTTTTTGGCTCAGCGAGCCGGATAGAGTCTTTATCCCTTGGACTGCGCCGCGTCCTTGCGCAAGATGTACGCGCTGAACCCGAGGAAATCGTCCAAGTGCCCGGTAATGATCGCGATCATGATCGGCAGTTGCAGGGCTTGATAGTCATGCACGGCGATGTTCCTGAAGCCCACCATGTTCTTCAGGTTTTTCACCAGGCCTTCCTCCAGCCAGCCACCTTGCAAAAGCAGCTCGAATGTATCGCGAGCACTTTGCGGAACACCCAGCCGCTCACGTCGAATCAAGTGCTGTCCCATGTCCAGTGCTGCTTCACACGCCCGTTGGATGTTCAGGACTGCCGAGTCCTGGCGAGTGAAATCGGTGGCAAACGTAGCGGGATCTTTCTCGTATTCTTCCCGCACCCTGGCGACGCAACGCTCGATACTTGCTGCCTTGTTGATCAAAACATCATCGGCCATACACGCTGCCTTCTTCCTGAATATCCTTGAGCAAGCCTGCCCGAGCCTCATCCAGAGCGGTTTTTTCGCTGAGAATGAAACATTCATACAAACCCGCCTGTACGTCTCTGGCCCAGAGCCGCTGGCCTCGGGTCACGATCTGGTATTGCATGACGGTCGTTGCCGCGCGTAGATCGATCAGATCGACGGGACTGCCAGCGATATCGGCCAAATCTCCTGAGAGCTGCCACAGCGAAACAGGGTCGACCTCGCCGGACAAGAGCACCGCCAGATCGACGTCGCTATCAGGTCCCGCGGTGCCCTGTGCATGGCTACCGAACAGGTAAACCGCCAGCAGCCCAGGGAGATGGTGATGCAGATAAGACAACAAGGCTTGAGTGTTCATGCTGCCTATCCTAGCCGCTCATTCTGAAATCGACGCAATAATTTGCGGAGTGCAAATGCAGAACAAAAAAAAAGCCCCGCCCGGCAGCACGCCGGGCGGGGCTTTTGCGTTTCGGGTCCGGCCCACCCCTGTAGCCTTCCCCGAACCTTCTCCTCTTTTCAGCAACTCGAGGCCTTCTCGAAACCTCGGCGATGATCTTGGTCCGCTATGCACGAGAGCGCCAGTGAACAGTTTTTTATATTCAATCAAGATCTAAACAAATGGGTATTCATTCTTTTTCAAGCAATGAAAAGCGGTGCACAGTTGGGCCACAACTACTCAACCAGGAGCTGCACCATGAGCCTCAGACTTGGCGACATCGCCCCCGATTTCGAACAGGATTCCAGCGCCGGCAAGATTCGCTTCCATGAATGGCTCGGTGATAGCTGGGGTGTGTTGTTCTCCCATCCAGCGGATTTCACCCCGGTGTGCACCACCGAACTGGGCCTTACCGCCAAGCTCAAGGATGAATTCGCCAAGCGCGGCGTCAAGGCCATTGCCCTTTCGGTAGACCCGGTGGACTCACATCACAAGTGGATCGAGGACATCAACGAAACCCAGAATGCCGTGGTCAATTTTCCGATCCTGGCCGACGCCGACCGCAAGGTGTCCGACCTCTACGACCTGATCCACCCCAACGCCAGCGACACGTTGACCGTGCGTTCCTTGTTCGTGATTGACCCGAACAAGAAGATCCGCCTGACCATCACCTACCCGGCGAGCACCGGGCGCAACTTCAATGAGATCCTGCGGGTAATCGATTCCTTGCAGCTGACCGACAACTACAAGGTCGCCACGCCGGCGAACTGGCAGGATGGCGATGAAGTGGTGATCGTGCCGTCGCTCAAGGATGAGGAGGAACTCAAGCAGCGCTTTCCCAAAGGCTATCGCGCCGTCAAACCATACCTGCGCCTGACGCCGCAGCCTAATCGCTGAGGCAAAACCAGAACCAGAACCAGAACCTGTGGGAGCGAGCCTGCTCGCGAAGGCGACCGATCAGCCAGTATTGAGGTTCGACTGACACACCGCTATCGCGAGCAGGCTCGCTCCCGCAGCTGATCTTCTGTGCACCAAGGGTTTTGGCCGTTTCGACGGCCTTTTTTATTGCCTCAAGGAAAGCTGACCATATATCTCTTAAATGCATAACCAAATGAATAAATATGATTTAAAGATATATGAATGCCCTGTTATGGTTTGCTCCATACAGCGAGATCGCCCACCGCGAATCGCACGTGAATTCAAGGAATGGTTGGCATGTTGGTTGTCTCGCTCGGCGGCAGTCCCAGCCAGCGCTCCCGATCAGGAGTGCTGCTGGAGCGCTCGCAACGTTGGTTGCAGCAGCAAGGTGTGGAAGTGGTGAGCTATCAGGTGCGTGATTTTCCCGCCGAGGATCTGCTCCATGCCCGCTTCGATAGCCCCAAGGTACTGGACCTGCTGGCCCAGATCGAAAACGCCGACGGCCTGGTGATCGCTACGCCTGTCTACAAGGCGTCTTTCTCCGGCGCGTTGAAAACGGTACTGGACCTGCTGCCCGAACGCGCGCTGGCCCATAAGGTAGTGTTGCCCATGGCGACAGGCGGCAGCATCGCCCACATGCTGGCGGTGGACTACGCCCTGAAGCCGGTGTTGTCGGCACTCAAGGCCCAGGAAATGCTGCATGGGATTTTCGCCGAGGACAACCAGATCGCTTACGGCGAAGGCAGCGCCCAGGCGCAATTGGCGCCGGCCCTGCAGCAGCGTCTGGACGAGGCGCTTGAACAGTTCTACAGCGCCATGGCCCGGCGGCCCAAGCCGCTGGATCCCAGCGTATTGAACGAACGTCTGTTGAGTGCTCGCTGGAGCATCTGACTCGCTACATCCCTGATTCAACTCCACCTTACTCAGCCGCCACCGGCCAAGCAGGTGCAGCCAAAACCCCACAGCAAAAAGGAGAGGCGCCATGCGCACTGTCATTTTGCGTCGCGGGCTGGTCGCTCTGTTTGCTGCGGCTGTGTCCTTCGGCGCCATCACCCAGGCTCAGGCCGAAACCTTGCGGATCGGCTATCAGAAGTACGGCACGCTGGTGCTGCTCAAGGCCAAGGGCACCTTGGAAAAACGCCTCGCCGCCCAAGGCGTCGACGTGCAATGGACCGAATTTCCCGGCGGCCCGCAGCTGCTGGAAGGCCTGAACGTCGGCTCGATCGATTTTGGCGTGACTGGCGAAACCCCGCCGGTGTTTGCCCAGGCGGCAGGCGCGGATTTGCTTTATGTCGCCTACGAGCCACCGGCGCCGAACAGCGAGGCAATCCTGGTGCCCAAGGGCTCGCCGATCCAGTCGGTGCAGGAGCTCAAGGGCAAGAAAGTCGCGCTGAACAAAGGCTCGAACGTCCACTACCTGCTGGTACGCGCGCTGGAAGATGCCGGCCTCGAATATTCCGACATCCTGACGGTTTTCCTGCCGCCGGCGGATGCCCGTGCCGCGTTCGAACGCGGCAGCGTGGACGCCTGGGTAATCTGGGACCCGTACCAGGCAGCCGCCGAACAACAGTTGCAGGCACGCACCCTGCGTGACGGCAAGGGCATCGTCGACAACCACCAGTTCTATCTGGCGACCAAACCTTACGCGCAAAAAAATCCCCAGGTCATCACGACGCTGGTGGAAGAGGTGCGTGCGGTAGGGGAGTGGTCCAAGGCCAACCCTGAAGACGTGACCCGGCAGGTCTCGCCGCTGCTCGGCCTGCCGGCGGACATCACCCTGACGTCGGTGAAACGCCAAGGCTATGGGGCTCTGTTCCTGACGCCGGAGGTGGTCGCGGCGCAGCAGAAAATCGCCGACAGCTTCTATCAGCTCAAATTGATTCCCAAGCCCTTGAGCATCAAGGACGTGATCTGGACGCCGCCGGCGGCCGTTGCGAACGCGCAGTAATTCGATCCCTTAGGAGACCACTCCATGAGCCTCAATATTTTCTGGTTCCTGCCCACCCACGGCGATGGCCATTACCTTGGCACCGCTGAAGGCGCCCGCGCCGTCGATCATGGTTACCTGCAACAGATTGCCCAGGCTGCCGATCGGCTGGGTTTCGGCGGGGTGTTGATTCCTACCGGGCGTTCCTGCGAAGACTCCTGGCTGGTAGCCGCTTCGTTGATTCCGGTGACCCAGCGCCTGAAGTTCCTGGTTGCCCTGCGCCCCGGGATCATTTCCCCGACGGTGGCGGCGCGTCAGGCCGCGACGCTGGATCGGCTGTCCGGCGGGCGGGCGCTGTTCAACCTGGTGACGGGTGGCGATCCGGACGAGCTGGCCGGTGACGGGCTGTTCCTGGACCACGAGCAACGCTACCAGGCATCGGTGGAATTCACCCGGATCTGGCGTCGGGTGCTGGAGGGCGAGACGGTCGATTACGACGGTGAACACATCAGTGTGAAGGGCGCCAAGCTGCTCTATCCGCCGATCCAGCAACCGCGTCCGCCGCTGTATTTCGGCGGCTCGTCGGAAGCCGCCCAGGATCTCGCCGCCGAGCAGGTGGAAATGGTCCTGACCTGGGGCGAACCGCCCGCCGCCGTCGCGGAAAAAATCGCCCAGGTGCGAGCCAAGGCCGAGAAGCTTGGGCGCACCGTGCGTTTCGGCATTCGCCTGCATGTGATCGTGCGGGAAACCAACGCCGAAGCCTGGCAAGCGGCCGACCGCTTGATCTCCCACCTGGACGACGAAACCATCGCTCGCGCCCAAGCGTCCCTTGCGCGTTTCGACTCGGTGGGCCAACAACGCATGGCCGCGTTGCACGGCGGTCGGCGCGACAAGCTGGAAGTCAGCCCCAACCTCTGGGCCGGTGTCGGCCTGGTGCGCGGCGGTGCCGGAACGGCGCTGGTGGGCGATGGCCCGACCGTGGCTGAGCGGGTCAAGGAATACGCCGACCTGGGTATCGACACGTTCATTTTCTCGGGTTATCCACACCTGGAAGAATCCTATCGGGTGGCGGAACTGTTGTTCCCGCACCTCGATGTGGAGCGCCCGGAACTGCCGAAAAGCCAGGGTTATGTGAGCCCGTTCGGTGAAATGGTCGCCAACGATATCCTGCCCAAAGCTGCTTCGCAGAGCTGAGGCGGCCATGAAAAAACTTATCCACAACCTCGCGCCGTGGGCGGTGCCGCTGCTGTTGCTGGCGGTGTGGCAATTGTCGGTATCGGCCGGCTGGTTATCCACGCGGATCCTGCCGGCGCCGGTGGCGGTGATCGAGGCCGGGGTGAACCTGGTGCTCAGCGGTGAGATCTGGACGCACCTGGCTATCAGCGGTTGGCGCGCGGCGGTCGGCTTCCTGATTGGCGGCGGCATCGGCCTGGCCCTGGGCTTTATCACCGGCCTGTCGAAGTGGGGCGAACGGCTGTTGGACAGCTCCGTGCAGATGGTGCGTAACGTGCCTCACCTGGCGCTGATTCCACTGGTGATCCTCTGGTTCGGTATCGACGAGTCGGCGAAGATTTTCCTGGTGGCGCTGGGCACGCTGTTTCCGATCTACCTCAACACCTACCACGGAATTCGCAATGTCGACCCGGCGCTGGTGGAGATGTCCCGCAGCTACGGTTTATCCGGCTTCAGCCTGTTTCGCCAGGTGATCCTGCCGGGCGCCTTGCCTTCGATCCTGGTGGGCGTGCGTTTTGCCCTGGGTTTCATGTGGTTGACGCTGATCGTCGCGGAAACCATCTCGGCCAGCTCCGGTATCGGTTATCTGGCGATGAATGCCCGGGAATTCCTGCAGACCGACGTGGTGGTGCTGGCGATTCTGCTGTACGCCGTGCTCGGCAAACTGGCCGACCTTGCTGCTCGCGGGCTTGAACGCGTCTGGCTGCGCTGGCATCCGGCCTATCAGGTGAACAAGGGAGGTGTCGCATGACCGCCCAACAACCGCCGCGCCTGCTGCGAGGTATCCCGCTGGCGGTGCGCAATCTGCAGAAGACCTTTGGTTCGCGCCAGGTGTTGCGTGACATCGACTTGCATATCCCGGCCGGGCAGTTCGTCGCGGTGGTCGGTCGCAGCGGCTGCGGCAAAAGTACCTTGCTGCGCTTGCTGGCCGGCCTCGATCAGCCTTCGGGCGGTGAGTTGCTGGCCGGTTCGGCATCGTTGAGCGCTGCGCGGGAAGACACGCGCCTGATGTTTCAGGAGGCGCGTTTGCTGCCCTGGAAAAAGGTCATCGACAACGTCGGCCTCGGACTCAAGGGCGACTGGCGACCACAAGCGTTGCAGGCGCTGGATGCCGTGGGCTTGGCCGATCGTGCACAAGAGTGGCCGGCAGCGTTGTCCGGCGGACAGAAGCAGCGGGTGGCCCTGGCCCGGGCGCTGATTCATCAACCGCGCCTGCTGTTGCTGGACGAACCTTTGGGCGCGCTCGATGCGCTGACCCGGATCGAAATGCAGCAACTGATCGAGCGTCTCTGGCAGCAACACGGCTTCACCGTGCTGTTGGTGACCCACGACGTCAGCGAAGCGGTGGCGATCGCCGACCGGGTGATCCTGATCGAAGACGGCCAGATCGGCCTCGACCTGGCCATCGACTTGCCGCGCCCGCGTGCCCGCGGCTCGCATCGCCTGGCGAGCCTGGAAACCGAAGTCCTCAACCGCGTGCTGTCCTTGCCCGGCCAACCGCCGGAACCCGAACCCGTTTCACCCTTGCCCACGCAACTGCGTTGGGCGCAATAACTTCATCCAGACAGGAACGACATCATGACTATCAAAGCCATCAACGTACGCAACCAGTTCAAAGGCACCATCAAGGAAATCGTCGAAGGCGACGTGCTGTCGGAAATCGACGTGCAGACCGCCTCGGGCATCGTCACCTCGGTCATCACCACCCGCTCGGTCAAGGAGCTGGAACTGGCGATTGGCAGTGAAGTGATTGCCTTCGTCAAATCCACCGAGGTGTCTATCGCCAAGTTGTGAACGATGCTTGACCTGCAGCCCCGGATGGCTTGAGCCCTTCGGGGCGTTTTCGTTCCCACGCTCTGCGTGGCAACGATTCAATCAGAGCGCTTGGGCAGAAACGGAGGGAGATAGAGCCCCAGGTACGCATCGAACACGCGCATGCCTTCCTCGGCCATGCGCGGGGTAATCTGGCCGTGCTGGTGTACCGAGCGGGCGTAGACGCGGTCGCCGAGTTCCATGGCCAGGGCGAACACGTCGACATCGGCAGGCAGGGGCGGCAGTTGGAAATGCCGGGCGAAGACGGTGTGCATCAGCTCGCTCAGTTCCAGGTCATGCTGACGGTCGGCCTGGGTGACTTCAGTCAGGCCATGCTGGGCCAGGATCAGTTGGCGAGCGGCGGCGTCCTCGCTGTAGATCACCAGCATCCGTTGCTCCACCAGCCGCGACAGATCGTGCCAATGGTTCAGCGCTGCATGATCGATCGGTGTTTGAAGGCAGGCACGAAAGGCTGCATGGACGTCGGCGGTCAGGGCTTCGAGCAGGGCCGGGACGCTGGCGAAGAAGTGATAGACGGAGGAGGGCGGGATCCCGGCGCGCTCGGCGACGCTGTAGATCGACAGGCTGGCCACGCCTTCGGCGGCGAGCAGCGTGCGGGCGGCATCGAGGATCGAGTCGATCCGGGCCTGGCTGCGGGCGCGGGGTTTGCGAGGGGTGGCGGTGCGTGTCATGAAGCTCTCCTGCGGGGCTGCCGGGCATTGTACGCAGACCGGGAGGCTGGTCCATACCTGCACTCGTGAGGTGACGAGCTTTTGTGGCGAGGGAGCTTGCTCCCGCTGGGGTGCGGAGCAGCCCTCAAATCAGCCACTGCAATGATGTAGGTTTACCGCTTAAGTATCTTGGGGCCGCTACGCAGCCCAGCGGGAGCAAGCTCCCTCGCCACGGGAACGACGAAAACAAAAACGCCGCAGCCCTGAAGGCCTGCGGCGTTCCTTTCTACTACAACCGCTTAAACGGTATGCAGGTACCAGTTGTACTCAAGGTCGGAGATGGAGTGTTCAAACTCTTCCAGCTCGCTTTCCTTGCAGGCCACGAAGATATCGATGTACTTGGGATCGATGTACTTGGCCATGACTTCGCTGTCGTCCAGTTCGCGCAGGGCATCGCGCAAGTTGTTCGGCAGGCTTTGCTCGTTCTGCTCGTAGCTGTTGCCTTCGACCGGCGCGCCGGGCTCGATCTTGTTGGTCAGGCCATGGTGCACGCCCGCCAGGACCGCCGCCATCAACAGGTACGGGTTGGCATCGGCGCCGGCGACACGGTGTTCCAGGCGTACGGCATCGGCGGAGCCGGTCGGTACGCGCAAGGCCACGGTGCGGTTGTCCAGGCCCCAGGTCGGCGAGTTCGGCACGTAGAACTGTGCGCCGAAACGACGGTAGGAGTTGACGTTCGGGCAGAGGAACGCCATCTGCGCGGGCAGGGTCTCGAGCACACCGCCGATCGCGTGACGCAGCGCGGCGTTCTGCTCGGGATCCTCGCTGGCAAAGATATTCTTGCCTTCTTTGTCCAGGATCGAGATATGGACGTGCAGACCGTTGCCCGCCTGGCCTGGATACGGCTTGGCCATGAAGGTGGTGTCCATTTCATGGTCGTAGGCGATGTTCTTGATCAGCCGCTTGAGCAGTACCGCGTAGTCGCAAGCCTTGATCGGGTCGGCCACGTGGTGCAGGTTCACTTCGAACTGCGCCGGGGCACTTTCCTTGACGATGGCGTCGGCGGGAATGCCTTGCTCCTTGGCCCCTTCCAGGATGTCCTGGAGACAGTCGACGTATTCGTCGAGGTCATCGATCAGGTAGACCTGTGTCGAGTGCGGGCGTTTGCCGGAGATTGGCGAGCGGGGCGGTTGTGGACGGCCATTCACGTTCTCCTGGTCGATCAGGTAGAACTCCAGCTCGAATGCCGCGCAGATGGTCAGGCCCAGTTCATCGAACTTGGTCACGACCTGGCGCAGGACTTCGCGAGGGTCGGCGAAGAACGGATCGCCTTCAAGCTCGTGCATGGTCATCAGCAGTTGCGCGGTGGGGCGCTTCTGCCAGGGTTCGTTGCTCAGAGTGCCGGGGATTGGATAGCAGATGCGGTCGGCATCGCCGATGTCCAGGCCCAGGCCGGTGCTTTCCACCGTCGAGCCATTGATATCCAGGGCAAATAGAGAGGCCGGCAGGTTGATGCCTTTCTCGTAAACCTTGTGGAGGCTGGTGCGTTCGATGCGCTTGCCGCGCACCACACCATTCATATCCGCAATCAGAAGGTCAACGTACAGAACCTCAGGATGTTCCTTAAGGAACGCGTTCGCTTCGTTAAGCTGAACGGCACGCGGGGGTACCGACATGATGCAACACCTTTGTTGTTAAAAATATCAATCATTGATCTCTTCGAAAGCCAGTCAACCCGAACGGCATGCCGAAGTCAAGCAGGGCCTTTTTTGCCCTAAAAAAGCACCTGCAGGGCTTTTTTGAGGCAATTTGGGGCGTTTTTTTTCCCTTTGAAGGGCTTGTCTCCCGCAGGCTTGAGCGGGCCGTGTTGTATTTTTTACGGGGGTGTTGTGTAAAAAAATGAACAAGGCTAAGCTCGATTCAAACCCATAACAGCAATAATACCGGGGTGCTTCATGTCTCGCCTGCCGTTAATCGGCATCACCACCTGCTCCAGGCAGATCGGTCTGCATGCATATCACACCACTGGCGACAAATATGCGCGCGCTGTCGCAACGGCCGCCAAGGGCTTGCCGGTGCTGATCCCGTCCCTGGCGGATCTGTTCTCCCCGTCCGATATTCTGGACGCCCTGGACGGTATTCTTTTTACCGGCTCCCCTTCCAATGTAGAACCTTTTCACTACCAGGGCCCGGCCAGCGCGCCAGGCACCGCTCATGATCCTGCACGGGACGCCATTACCCTGCCGCTGATCCGCGCAGCGGTCGACGCGGGCGTTCCGGTGTTGGGCATCTGTCGCGGTTTCCAGGAAATGAACGTTGCCTTTGGCGGTAGCCTGCATCAGAAAGTTCATGAAGTCGGAACCTTCATCGATCATCGTGAAGACGACACCCAGCCGGTAGAGGTCCAATATGGTCCTGCCCATGCCGTGCATGTCCAGCCTGGCGGTATCCTCGCGTCTTTGGGGCTGCCGCCGCAGGTCGAGGTCAACTCGATCCACAGCCAGGGCATCGAGCGCCTGGCCTCGGGGCTGCGGGCCGAAGCGCTGGCGCCGGATGGCTTGATCGAAGCCGTCTCGGTGGTACAAGGCAAGGCTTTTGCTTTAGGAGTGCAATGGCACCCTGAATGGGCGGTAGGCTCCAACCCGCACTACCTTGCGATTTTCCAGGCATTTGGCGATGCCTGCCGAGCAAGGGCAACACAACGCGACGCCGATGCGTCAAACAACGCCTGACGACTAATAGCAGTCAGGAAACTCACGCCTAGAGGCATTTATGAGTAACAACCTCGACCAGCTCACCGATTGGTTGAAAGACCACAAGATCACAGAAGTCGAATGCATGATTGGCGACCTGACCGGCATTACCCGGGGCAAGATCTCGCCGACCAACAAGTTCATCGCCGAAAAAGGCATGCGCCTGCCCGAGAGCGTTCTGCTCCAGACCGTAACGGGCGACTATGTCGAAGACGACATCTATTACGAACTGCTCGACCCCGCCGACATCGACATGATCTGCCGCCCGGACGAAAACGCAGTCTTCCTGGTGCCCTGGGCCATCGAGCCCACCGCCCAGGTGATCCACGATTCCTACGACAAGCAAGGCAACCCCATCGAGCTGTCACCGCGCAACGTACTCAAGAAGGTGCTCAAGCTGTACGCCGACAAGGGCTGGCAGCCGATTGTCGCGCCGGAGATGGAGTTCTACCTGACCAAGCGCAGCGACGACCCGGACTTTCCACTGCAACCGCCTATCGGCCGTTCCGGTCGCCCGGAAACCGGTCGCCAGTCTTTCTCGATCGAAGCGGCGAACGAATTCGACCCGTTGTTCGAGGACGTCTATGACTGGTGCGAATTGCAGGAACTGGACCTCGATACCCTGATTCACGAAGACGGCACCGCGCAGATGGAAATCAACTTCCGTCATGGCGATGCGCTGTCGCTGGCCGACCAGATCCTGGTGTTCAAGCGCACCATGCGCGAGGCGGCGCTCAAGCACGATGTGGCCGCCACCTTCATGGCCAAACCGATGACCGGTGAGCCGGGCAGTGCGATGCACTTGCACCAGAGCATCATCGACAAGGAAACCGGCAAGAACGTCTTCTCCAACGAAGACGGGACCATGAGTGAGCTGTTCCTGCACCACATCGGTGGCCTGCAGAGATTCATCCCCGAGCTGCTGCCGCTGTTCGCCCCCAACGTCAATTCGTTCCGCCGCTTCCTGCCCGACACCTCGGCGCCGGTGAACGTCGAATGGGGCGAAGAAAACCGCACCGTGGGCTTGCGGGTTCCGGACGCGGGGCCGCAGAACCGTCGTGTGGAAAATCGCTTGCCGGGCGCCGATGCCAACCCGTACCTGGCGATTGCCGCCAGCCTGCTGTGCGGCTACATCGGCATGGTCGAGGGCATCGATCCGAGCGCGCCGGTAGTCGGTCGTGGTTATGAGCGCCGGAACCTGCGTTTGCCGCTGACTATCGAAGATGCCCTGGAGCGCATGGAAAACAGCTCCACCATCGAGAAGTACCTGGGCAAGAAATTCATCACGGGCTACGTCGCGGTCAAGCGGGCCGAGCATGAAAACTTCAAGCGCGTCATCAGTTCGTGGGAGCGGGAATTCCTGCTCTTTGCCGTCTGATGCGCCGGGCGGGGCCGCCGAAAGCCCCGCCCCCAATGGAATAAAAGGAGAATCCGCATGACCCGCAACAACCCGCAAACCCGTGAATGGCAGGCCCTGAGCAGCGATCATCATCTGGCACCGTTCAGCGACTTCAAACAACTCAAAGAGAAAGGCCCGCGCATCATCACCCACGCCAAGGGCGTGTACCTCTGGGACAGTGAAGGCAACAAGATCCTCGACGGCATGGCCGGCCTCTGGTGCGTGGCGGTCGGCTACGGCCGCGATGAGCTGGCGGACGCCGCCAGCCAACAGATGCGCGAGCTGCCGTACTACAACCTGTTCTTCCAGACCGCCCACCCGCCGGTGCTGGAACTGTCAAAAGCCATCGCCGACATCGCCCCGGAAGGCATGAACCACGTGTTCTTCACCGGCTCCGGTTCCGAAGGCAACGACACCATGCTGCGTATGGTCCGCCACTACTGGGCGATCAAAGGGCAGCCGAACAAGAAAGTCATCATCAGTCGCAAGAACGGTTATCACGGTTCGACCGTGGCCGGCGCGAGCCTGGGTGGCATGACCTACATGCATGAGCAGGGCGACCTGCCGATCCCGGGTATTGTCCACATCGCCCAACCCTACTGGTTTGGCGAAGGCGGCGACATGAGCCCCGAAGAGTTCGGCATCTGGGCCGCCAATCAGCTGGAAGAAAAGATCCTCGAGATCGGCGTCGACAACGTCGGTGCGTTCATTGCCGAGCCGATCCAGGGCGCCGGCGGCGTGATCGTGCCGCCGGACAGCTACTGGCCGCGCATGAAGGAAATCCTCGCCAAATACGACATCCTGTTCGTGGCCGACGAGGTCATCTGCGGTTTTGGCCGCACGGGTGAGTGGTTCGGTACCGATCATTACGGGTTGAAACCGCACATGATGACTATCGCCAAGGGCCTTACCTCGGGTTACATCCCCATGGGCGGCCTGATCGTGCGCGACGATGTGGTCGCGGTGCTCAACGAAGGCGGTGATTTCAACCACGGCTTCACCTACTCCGGTCACCCGGTGGCCGCTGCGGTGGCCCTGGAAAATATCCGTATCCTGCGCGAAGAAAAGATCATCGAGCGCGTCCACAGCGAAACGGCACCGTATTTGCAGCAGCGCCTGCGGGAACTGAACGACCATCCGCTGGTGGGTGAAGTGCGCGGCGTCGGTTTGCTGGGGGCGATCGAACTGGTCCAGGACAAGGCCACGCGCAAACGCTACGAA
Organism: Pseudomonas sp. Z2-11; assembly: GCF_054161305.1. Taxonomy (NCBI): domain Bacteria; kingdom Pseudomonadati; phylum Pseudomonadota; class Gammaproteobacteria; order Pseudomonadales; family Pseudomonadaceae; genus Pseudomonas; species Pseudomonas sp. Z2-11. Next base: position 5,894,148 of record NZ_CP096395.1, on the reverse strand, counting down.
GGCAAGGGCGTGGGCATGATCTGCCGGCAGTTCTGCTTCGATAACGGGCTGATCATGCGCGCAGTGGGCGACACCATGATCATTGCGCCGCCGCTGGTGATCAGCAAGGCTGAGATCGACGAATTGGTGGCCAAGGCGCGGCAATGCCTGGACCTGACGCTCGGTGCGCTGCAAGGCTGAGTGCTAGGCTCTGTGCGAGGTGCCGACATGGGCCTCGCCCGGTGTGAATAAAGGCTGGGCTTGTGTTGAAAGCCTGCCCTGTAACTTGCCAGACTACCCCTGCTGTTCAAGTTGCCAGAGAGCCGGCTACTGAACCGTGGCCAAGAAGAATAACTGGAGCACTTTTTCATGAAGGCAATAGGCATGAAGACATTAGGTATGAAGATAGCTGGCAAGACCCTCCTCGCCATGTCCCTGGCGGGTGTGATGGCGGGCGCCGTCCAGGCGGACGACAAAGTGCTGCACGTCTACAACTGGTCGGACTACATTGCGCCGGACACGGTCGCCAAGTTCGAGAAGGAGACAGGGATCAAGGTCGTCTACGACGTCTTCGACAGCAACGAGACCCTGGAGGCCAAGCTGCTGGCGGGCAAATCCGGCTATGACATCGTGGTGCCGTCGAACAATTTCCTCGCCAAGCAGATCAAGGCCGATGTCTATCAGGAGCTGGACAAGTCCAAGCTGCCGAACTGGAAAAACCTCGATACCGACCTGCTCAAGGCCGTTGGTGATGCCAGCGACCAGGGCAACAAACACGCCTTCCCGTACATGTGGGGCACCATCGGCATCGGTTACAACCCGGAGAAGGTCAAGGCCGCATTGGGCGTCGACAAGATCGATTCCTGGGATACCATGCTCAAGCCGGAGAACATCGCCAAGCTCAAGAGCTGCGGCGTGAGCTTCCTCGATTCGCCGACCGAAATGATTCCGGTGGCCCTGCATTACCTCGGCTACCCGACCGACAGCCAGGACAAGAAGCAACTGGCCGAGGCCGAAGCGTTGTTCCTCAAGCTGCGTCCATCGATCGGCTACTTCCACTCCTCCAAGTACATCTCGGACCTGGCCAACGGCAACATCTGCGTGGCCGTGGGTTACTCGGGTGATATCGAGCAATCCAAGAGCCGTGCTGCCGAGGCTGGCGGCAAGGTGAAAGTGGCCTACACCATTCCGAAGGAAGGTGCCGGTTCGTTCTACGACATGGTCGCCATTCCCAAGGATGCCAAAAACGTCGAAGGCGCCTACAAGTGGATGAACTTCATCATGCAGCCGGAAATCATGGCGGAGATCACCGACAACGTGCGCTTCCCTAACGGCAACAAGGCCGCCACCCCACTGGTGGACAAGGAAATTTCCGGTGACCCGAGCATTTATCCATCGGACGAAGTTAAGGCCAAGCTCTACGCGATTGCCGACCAGCCGGCCGCGACCCAGCGGATCCTGACCCGCAGCTGGACCAAGATCAAATCCGGTAAATAAGCCGGCTTGAAGCAATTTCCTGTTGTCGACGTCGTCCGGCGGCGACAACAGGAGCAATTAAATAACTAAAAGTTTTGCTGGATCGGTTTATCGAGGGTAAGTTGCGCGCCGGTTTTGTTGCAGGGCATTTCGTTGCCCGGTAACGGGGGCAACTTGGGCCCAACTATTTAAGAGGACCTCCACGTGCCTGTCTTTTCTTTGTTACGCAACGCTTTGCTGGTCGGTGCCGGCCTGACGCTCGCCGTCGGTGTCCAGGCCGCCTCCACCGTGCATATTTATAACTGGTCGGACTACATCGGCGAGACCACCCTGGCGGACTTCGAGAAAGCCACCGGGATCAAGCCGGTCTACGACGTGTTCGATTCCAACGAAACCCTGGAAGGCAAGTTGCTGGCCGGTCGTACCGGTTACGACGTGGTTGTGCCGTCCAACCACTTCCTGGGCAAGCAGATCAAGGCTGGTGCGTTCCAGAAACTCGACAAGGCGCAATTGCCCAACTACTCCAACCTCGACCCCGTGCTGCTCAAGCGCCTGGAGAAAAACGACCCGGGCAACCAATATGCCGTGCCTTACCTGTGGGGCACCAACGGCATCGGCTACAACGTCGAGAAGGTCAAGGCGGTATTGGGCGTCGAGAAAATCGACTCGTGGGCCATGCTGTTCGAACCGGAAAATATCAAGAAGCTCTCCAGCTGCGGCGTTTCGTTCCTCGACTCGGGCGACGAAATGATTCCGGCCATGCTCAACTACCTGGGCCTGGACCCCAACAGCCAGAACCCTGAAGACTACAAGAAGGCCGAGGCCCAGCTCCTCAAGATCCGGCCTTACGTCACCTACTTCAATTCCTCCAAGTACATCTCCGATCTGGCCAACGGCGAGATCTGCGTGGCCGCCGGTTTCTCCGGGGACATTTTCCAGGCCCGCGAACGTGCCAGCGAGGCCGGCAAGGGCGTCGACATCGCCTACGTGATTCCCAAGGAAGGCGGCAATCTCTGGTTCGACATGCTGGCGATCCCGCGCGACGCCAGCAACGCCAAGCAGGCCCATGCGTTCATCAACTACCTGCTCAAGCCTGAGGTCATCGCCCAGGTGAGCGACGTCGTCGGTTATGCCAACCCGAACCCGAAGGCTGGCGAACTGATGAGCCAGGACGTACGCACCGACGAAGCGGTCTACCCACCGCAAGCGGTCGTCGACAAGCTCTATGTCAACTCCGAGTTGCCGCCCAAGATCCAACGACTCATGACCCGCAGCTGGACCAAGGTCAAGTCGGGTAAATAGCGTCAAGCGCTCTAACTTTTCCAAGGTTCGCCCACCTGGGGCGAGCTGCAAATTTTGTGGGAGTTTCGTAAATGGCAGTTGCCTCCGGCGCCTATAAGAAAGCCCTCGAGGGCGACCAGACACCCAAGCAGGTGCTGGTCAAGATCGACCGGGTCACGAAGAAGTTCGACGAGACGATTGCCGTGGACGATGTGTCCCTGGAAATCAAGAAAGGCGAGATCTTCGCCTTGCTCGGCGGTTCGGGATCAGGCAAATCCACCTTGCTGCGCATGCTGGCAGGTTTCGAGCGGCCCACGGAGGGGCGGATCTTCCTCGATGGCGTGGACATCACCGACATGCCGCCCTACGAGCGGCCGATCAACATGATGTTCCAGTCCTACGCCTTGTTCCCCCACATGACGGTGGCGCAGAACATCGCCTTCGGCCTGCAACAGGACAAGATCCCGAAAGCCGAGGTCGATGCCCGCGTGGCCGAGATGCTCAAGCTCGTGCAGATGAGCCAGTACGCCAAGCGCAAGCCGCACCAGCTCTCCGGCGGCCAGCGCCAGCGCGTCGCCCTGGCCCGTTCCCTGGCCAAGCGGCCGAAGCTGCTGCTGCTCGACGAGCCGATGGGCGCCCTGGACAAGAAGCTGCGCTCGCAGATGCAGCTTGAGCTGGTGGAGATCATCGAACGGGTCGGCGTGACCTGTGTAATGGTGACCCATGACCAGGAAGAGGCCATGACCATGGCCGAGCGCATCGCGATCATGCACCTGGGCTGGATTGCCCAGATCGGCAGCCCGATCGATATCTACGAAACCCCGACCAGCCGCCTGGTCTGCGAATTCATCGGCAACGTCAACATCTTCGAGACCGAAGTGGTGGACGACGCCGAGGGCCACGCGGTGCTGACCTGCAAGGACCTTGATCGCAATATCTACGTCGGCCACGGCATCAGCACCTCGGTGCAGGACAAGTCCGTGACCTACGCCATTCGCCCGGAGAAGTTGCTGGTTACCTCCGAGCAGCCAACCTGCGAGCACAACTGGTCCAGCGGCAAGGTCCATGACATTGCCTACCTGGGCGGCCACTCGGTGTTCTACGTCGAATTGCCAAGCGGCAAGCTGGTGCAGTCGTTCGTCGCCAACGCCGAGCGCCGCGGCCAGCGCCCGACCTGGGGCGACCAAGTGTTCGTCTGGTGGGAAGACGACAGCGGCGTGGTGCTTCGCTCATGAACATGCGCAAGCTCAAACGCCGACTCGCTCGAATAACGCCCGGTGGCCGTCAGCTGGTCATCGGGGTGCCCTTCATCTGGCTGTTCCTGTTCTTCATGCTGCCGTTCTTCATCGTCCTGAAGATCAGCTTCGCCGAAGCCGACGTGGCCATCCCGCCGTACACCGAGATCTACAGCTACGTTGACCAGAAGCTGCAAGTGCTGCTCAACCTCGCCAACTACGCGATGCTCAGCGAGGACGAACTGTACATCGCCGCCTATCTCGGCTCGCTGAAGATGGCCCTGATCAGCACGGTGCTGTGCCTGCTGATCGGCTACCCGATGGCCTACGGCATCGCCAACGCCCGCAAAGAGATGCAGACGGTGCTGGTATTGCTGATCATGATGCCGACCTGGACCGCGATCCTGATCCGCGTCTACGCGTGGATGGGCATCCTCAGCAACAACGGCCTGCTCAATGGCTTCCTGATGAGCATGGGCTGGATCAGCGAGCCCTTGCAGATCCTCAACACCAACCTGGCGGTCTATATCGGCGTGGTTTATTCCTACCTGCCGTTCATGATCCTGCCGCTGTACGCCAACCTGGTCAAACACGACCCGAGCCTGTTGGAAGCCGCGTCCGACCTGGGTTCGAGCACGTTCAACAGCTTCTGGAAAATCACCGTGCCGCTGTCCAAGAACGGCATCGTCGCAGGCTGCATGCTGGTGTTCATCCCGGTAGTGGGTGAGTTCGTGATCCCGGAACTGCTGGGCGGTCCGGAAACCTTGATGATCGGCAAGGTGCTGTGGCAGGAGTTCTTCAATAACCGTGACTGGCCGGTGGCATCCGCCCTGGCGGTAGTGATGCTGGCGATCCTGATCGTGCCCATCATCCTGTTCAACCGCAGTCAGGCCAAGGAAATGGAGGGCAAGGAATGAAGCGCTTCAGTTTTTCAAGCCTGATGCTGGTGCTGGGTCTGTTGTTCATCTATGCGCCGATGCTGATCCTGGTGATCTTTTCGTTCAACGCCTCGAAACTGGTAACGGTGTGGGGCGGTTGGTCGGTCAAGTGGTACGTCGGCCTGCTGGACAACTCCCAACTGATGGGCTCGGTGGTGCGTTCGCTGGAGATCGCCTGCTACACCGCGATCGCCGCGGTGGCGCTGGGTACGCTGGCGGCCTTCGTGTTGACCCGCATCACCCACTTCAAGGGCCGCACGTTGTTCGGCGGCCTGGTCACCGCGCCGTTGGTGATGCCGGAAGTGATCACCGGCCTGTCGCTGTTGCTGCTGTTCGTGGCGATGGCGCAGATGATCGGCTGGCCACAGGAGCGTGGCATCGTCACGATCTGGATCGCCCATACGACGTTCTGCGCGGCCTATGTGGCGGTGGTGGTCTCGGCGCGCTTGCGTGAGCTGGACCTGTCCATCGAAGAGGCAGCCATGGACCTCGGTGCGCGGCCGTGGAAGGTGTTCTTTTTGATCACCATCCCGATGATCGCGCCATCGCTGGCGGCGGGCGCGATGATGTCGTTCGCGTTGTCCCTCGACGACCTGGTGCTGGCAAGCTTCGTCTCCGGTCCTGGCTCGACGACGTTGCCGATGGAAGTCTTCTCGGCGGTACGCCTGGGGGTCAAGCCGGAAATCAACGCGGTGGCGAGCCTGATCCTGCTGGCGGTGTCGCTGGTGACCTTCCTGGTCTGGTACTTCAGCCGCCGCGCCGAAGAAAACCGCAAGCGAGCGATCCAGCAAGCCATCGAGGAAAGCGCCGCCGATTCCTGGAAACAACCGCAGGTGCGCCGGCCCGAGACCACTTCGGCCTGATGCAGGAGCGGGCTTGCTCGCGAAAGCGCTTTGACAGTCGATTTAAGGGTGACTGTCAGGCCGCGTTCGCGAGCAGGCTCGCTCCCACAGGGGATCCGAGCCGGGTCGCGAGTTGATAGCACCACAAAAACCTGTGGGAGCGAGCCTGCTCGCGAAGGCGATAGCACCTGCCGGCTACGAATTCCAGGGCGAAGTACGAATCACCTCGACGAAACTCATCGGCTTGAACCCCGGTTCCTGATCCACCAGCACATCGGTCTTCACGTTGCCAAAAGTGGTCTGCGGACGATGCCGCAAGCCGTCGGCGAAGGCGCAGATGATGCACTCCTTGAAACCTTCTCCACGCGGGTGCGCATGCACCACGGCCTCGCGCTGCGCGGCGGGGAACGCGGCATAGTCCATGCCGAGCACGTCCATTTCCACCCCGGCGGTCACCAGGGCGACGGTCGGGCGCAGGTGTTTCGGCACGCCTGGGGTGGTGTGCAGGGCAATCGACAGCCACACCTGTTCGATGTCGTCATCGCTCAGCCCGTAGGGTTTGAGAAATGCTGCGGCAGCGTTTGCCCCGTCCACCTCGAAACGCTCGTCATCACTGCGATAGCCTTCCACCAGGCCGAGGTCGTGGAACATCGCGCCGACGTACAGCAACTGCGGATCGTAGGCCAATTGGCGGCGCTCGCCACTCAAGGCGCCGAACAGGAACACCCGGCGGGAATGGTGATAAAGCAGGTCTGATTCGATGTCGCGGATATATTCGGTGGTGGCCCGGGCGAGGGCGCTGTCGGGAATCCGGATGCCGGCGATGCTGTTCATGCTGCTCTCCTCTTGACGATGCGCCGTGGCGGCGCTGAGAGTTTCAGTCTGTTCGCCGGGGTAAGACGCGGCAATCGCGCCATGGCTGCGATTACGGCCAATGAACTTGGGTTTCATGCCATCTGGCTTCTGCACGCCGGATTGGCTAGGGTTCGCTGGACAACCCGGACAGGTAAGCGCAGACCATGGAAAAAACCGTCGCCATCGTGGTATTCACAGGCGCCCAGTCTCTGGACATCAGCGGCCCCATGGATGTCTTCTGCGAAGCCAATCGCTTTCTCGCCCCGCATGATCACTATCGCTTGGAAGTGATCGGTATCGAGCCCGGCGCAATGTCCTGCTCCAACGGAATGTCCCTCAACCCGCACCGACATTTCAGCGAAGCGTCAGGTGCGTGTGACCTGTTGCTGGTCGCGGGCGGCCCGCAGTTGCCATTCATGGACTTTGGCCCGGCGTTCAATGCCTGGTTGCGCGACGCCTGCGCCCGTGCGCGACGCTTCGGTTCGATTTGCAACGGCGCGTTCATGCTGGCTCGGGCCGGCTTGCTCGAAGGGCGGACTGTCACGACCCATTGGGGCGATGCATCGGCATTGACGCGGATGTGTCCCTCGACCCGGGTCGAAGCCGATCGGCTGTACGTGCAGGACGGCGCGCTCTACACCTCGGCGGGTGTCACGGCGGGGATTGATCTGTCGCTGTTCCTGCTAGCGCAGGACCATGGGCCGGACGTGGCGCTGAATGTCGCCAAGCGGCTGGTGGTGTTCACCCAGCGTTCGGGCGGGCAGTCGCAGTTCAGTCCGTTCCTCGTACCGCACGCCGAGCCTGCCTCCGCGGTGGCTCAGGTTCAGTCATACGTGATGGCCAACCTCAACGGTGACCTGGGCATCGCCGACCTCGCCAACGCCGCGAACATGAGCCAACGCAACTTCTCCCGGGTGTTCACCCGGGAAGCGAAGGTCACGCCAGCGGAATTCGTCGAGCAGGCCCGGGTGGACGCGGCGCGAGTGATGTTGGAAAGCACCCGGGCACCGCTCAAGACCGTGGCGTATCAATGCGGCTTTCGCGATGCCCAGCACATGCGCAGCGTATTCAATCGCAGGCTGGGCGTAACGCCGCAGCAGTTCAGGCTGAATTTTGCCGCGCTGGTTTGAGTTCACTTCTTCAGCGCGTCATGGGCCTCCAGCGCCCGCAGCGAATAAATGTAAGCCGCGCCGGCGTTCAGCGAGACCGCCGTCGCCAGGGTCGCGGCGATTTCCTCGCGAGTGGCGCCGGCCTTGATGGCGGCATCGGTGTGCACGCCGATGCAACCGTCACAGCGAGTGGTGATCGCCACGGCGATGGAAATCAGTTCGCGGGTCTTGGCATCGAGCACGTTGTTCTCGGCCGCCGCTTCATCCAAGGCCATGTAGGCCTTGACCATTTTCGGATTGCTTTTTCCCAGGGCGCCAAAGGCGCTCTTGATGGTGGGCAGCAGCTCGGACCAGTTATTGAACATTGCATGACTCCATTGAGGTAAACGGGGTTTGGGCCCCTGTAGTCTTGACCATCAATGGCGATCGAGCCTGCCGACGGTCAAGAAAGGATTCAGGGCTGCGCCCTGGCGGGCAACAGTTTCAAGGTGCCGCGGGTGTTGGCCGTGACTTCCTCCTCCGCCAGGTGCGCCTGGTGATACAGCCCTTCGATGTAGGCTTCGGCCTGGTCTTCATAATGCTTGTCGAACGGCACGCCGCTCTGGCCGACCGGATTGATGGTGACGCTGTGGGTCGGGTCGGCGAAGTCGATGATGCGTCGAGTGGAGGGGCCGTAGGTGACTGGCCAGGGCGCCGGGCCGATCCTGGCCGAGAGGTTGTTGGGTACTTCATGGGTACCGGGGGCGGCGAACGGGCCGACGTTGAAGACCCGGTCCAGCGGTTTCTGCTGGCCCAAGGGATGCCCGTGGGTCAGGGTGTGGGCCTTGCCCCATTGCCATTGGCTGGCGTCCTCGCCCAAGGTGGCTTTCAGGTGCACCAGGCTTTTGTTCCAGGCCTTGATCACCGTATCGGTACGGGTTTCGGTGCCTAATGTCGAGCGGTCGTCCCACCATGGCGAGTCTTTTGCGGCGGCCAGGCGTGGCAGCGCGGCATCGATCACCCGGGTCGACAATGCCGTTTCGAAAAAGCCGTCGCCCAGTTCATCGCCCAGGGCGGCGTCGGCCAGCTCGAACAGGAACTGGTTGAACAGCGTGGCGCTGATGGAGTCCAGCGGGTAGTCGCCCTTCCATTCAGCCAGTTGTTCAAGCCACTTGCGCTCCTGCGGGTCGCTGACCGCTTCGCGCAGTATCGGCAACAGCGGCGCAAGCAGGCGCGGGCCATAGGCGGTGGTGGTGCCCAGTTGCAGCTTCTGGGTGGTCTGGATATCCCATTTGGCCTGTTTCTCGCTCAACTGCCGATCCAGCTCCTGGCCCCGGTCGGCAAGGTTGTAGTAACCGGGAATCTCGATTCCGCTGGCCGGCACCGGCTGGAAATTTGCCGAGAGAACGTAACCCCTGGCCGGGTTCTCTTCCTGGGGATTGCTGGTGAAAGGCTGGAAGCCCGGTTTTTCCGCTTCAGCGCTACCGCCATCGAGAATGAAACCGGGCTTCACACCCTCTGCACGCTTGGGCAGTTGCGCCGCGGCCCACCAGCCGATATCGCCCTTGGCGTTGGCCCAGACCACATTCAGGCCCGGCGCGTGAATCCTGGCCGACGCGCTGCGAGCCTTGGCGAGGGTGTCGGCGCGGTTGAGCTGGTAGAAGGCTTCGAGGATCGGGTTGCGGGTTTCCAGGAACCCCCACCACATGGCGATCGGCGTCTTGCCGGCATTGGCACCGAGGGCATCGTTGACGATCGGGCCATGGGGCGACTGGCGCAGCACCAGGGTCACGGGTGCCTGGCCTTTGACGGCGATCTGCTGTTCGCTGCGGGTCATGTCCACCCATTGGTCGCGGTACCAGACCTGTTCGGGGTTGTCCGGGTTGGTCTTTTCGGCGATCAGGTCCAGGTCGTCGTTCTGGAACATGGTGATGCTCCAGCCGAAATCCTTGTTCATGCCCAGCGTCGCAAAGGGCACCAGCGCCTGGTATTGGCCGTAGAGCTCGAAACCCGGCGCCGACAAATGCGCCTCGTACCACACCGACGGCGCGGAAAAACGGATATGCGGGTCACCCGCCAGCAAGGGCTTGCCGCTGTGCGTGCGGCTGCCGGAAACCGCCCAGGCGTTGCTGCCTTCGAACTGCGGCAGGCCATTTTCGGCCAGGGCCTGTTCGCTCAGGCGCGCCAGGGCGTTGAGGTCTTTCCAGTCATTGCTGGTCAGGGACGGACCGCTTGCGGGATCTTTTTGAAGGACGCCCTGAGGCTGCCAATCGAGGTCGAAGATATTCAGGTACTCGGCACCGAGTTTGTCACGCACGTAAGTCAACAGCGGTTCGGTGCGAAAGGCGGCGGCGAAGCTGTACGCCATGTAGCCGATGATGCTGGCGGTGTCTTCCGCGGTGAATGGCCGCTTGGGAATGCCCAGCACATCGAACTCCAGCGGCCGCGTATGGGTTTGCTGGTAGGTATTGATACCGTCCAGGTAAGCCTGCGTCGCGATCCACGCCGGCGATTGGCGATCCTGCTCGGCGACATGGCTGGCGGCGCGCTCGCGGATACGCAGGCTGCGCATCAGCTTGTCGGTGTCGAGCAGCTTCGGCCCGAGGATCTCGGCCAGCTCGCCACGGGCGAGGCGGCGCATCAATTCCATCTGGAACAGTCGATCCTGGGCGTGGACATAACCCAGGGCGCGGTACAGGTCGGTTTCGTTCTCGGCGCGGATATGCGGCACGCCACGTTCGTCGTAGCGCACCGTCACCGAGCCTTGCAGCCCCTGCAGCTGCACGGTGCCCTGGCGCGTGGGCTGCTTGCTGTAGAGGTAGCCGCCCGCGACGATGATGGCGGTGACAACCAGTGACAGGAAAGCGACGAGCAGGCGTTTCATGGTCATTCCTTATGCGAGTGGCAGCGGTCCCGTTGATCCCCTGTTTAACACGCGAGCGCTTCCCGACGCATCGTTCCTCGGAAGGATTTTTCCCAACCCGAGCGAATCCCCGTGGCGAGGGAGCTTGCTCCCGCTGGGCTGCGCAGCAGCCCCAGAAGCCAGGCATCATGGTAATTCAGTCATACCGCATTGGCCGGTTTACGACTGCTTCGCAGCCGAGCGGGAGCAAGCTCCCTCGCCACGGGGGGGCGGTCGGAGTGTGTCGCGAGGGCTGGCGCAGGGAAGTTCCTGCGGCCAGCGTGGAAGGAGGGATGCCGGGCCACCGAGCGATGGTCCGGCGGCTTTCTCAGTTAGGTCGAGGGGTGGGTGTTGGTTCGTTGGACGGTCCGCTCTGTGGCGGGGCTTCGCCGCGTTCTGCCAGCTCCATGTTGTCGCCAGCGGGCGCTTTTTTCCGATTCGTTACCAACCCCTTGGCAAAGTCGGAGGTGATGTTGAGCGCGGAGAGGCTGCCCTGCGGAACAATCTGGGTCAGCCCGCGGGTGACGTGATAGACGTTCTCCAGATTGCGGGTCAAGCCTTCGGTCTGGGTGTGTGGCAGGCTGTCCCGGTTAGGGTTGGTTACGTTCTGCCACGGTACCTGCGCCCGCTTGGCAAGGTCGTCAGTGCCGTCGCTCAGTGCCTTGTTCTCGAGCGGTGCCGCCACGCTGTTGGCAAAGAATGGGAGCAGCGTCAGGCCGGACGAGAAGAAGGTAGTGACGATCTGCTCCATTTTTTCTTTGACTTCAGGGTCTTCACCCACCGCGGCGGCATCCCCAACTCCGGTGCGCATGGCGATCCCTGGGCCCACCCCCACGATCCGGTTGGCCAAGTCACTGACATTGGCCATGCTGATCGGGTTGAGCTTGCCAGTCGCCTCGGCAAACGCCTTGGGCAGGAGTTCTTTCCACTCGCGGTTTTCCTTCGTGACGCGGTAGGTGGGGATTTGCTCATCGCCATGGGTCTGGGCATATTTGGCAACCGCCTGCCCGCCCGCCATGAAGGTGCCGCCTACCGCAGAGGCGACACTGCGAGCTGCGATACCGGAGGCGTTGACGGACGTGAACTGATCTATCGTGTCCCTCACCGCATGAGCCGCGCCGAAGGCGAGGTAACCGGTGAAGTCGCCGCTCATGGTGCCAAAATTGTTGGCGTTCTGTTTGAGTTTGAAATCGGCGCGCTTTTCGCTCTGTGTCGCGTCGATGGTCTCACGTTGGGCGTTGGCAACCCGGCGTCCGTTCACGGTGATGTCTTGCAGGGCCTTGGGGTATACCGCCAGCGGGTCGACCTTTTCCAGCCCCCGGCCGATCGTCTTGTCGACGACGACCTGGACAAACGGGCGCAGGCCATCGCTGATTACCTTGTGGGCGGTACCCAGGACGGTTGACGTCGCCGCCACATGTTTCCCGAAGGACTGGTCCGCCATCGCCTCGTCGATCGCCGCGGTGGCAGCGCCGAAATGTCCGGCAGACGCGAGGCCTTGGGGGATTCCTGCGTCGGCAAATACAGCCAGGCCTGTCACGAAGCCGCTATGGGTCTTGAGTTCGGCCACGTAGTCCTGGCGTGCGACGTTCTTCAGCGCGGTGTCCAGCACCTCGTTTTTTTTTCGTCGCCGCTGCCAGCTTGCTAGGTTTGTCGTCCTCCTTCTTCAACAACCCGCCAAGCTCTTTGTTGACCTCACGCAACTGGCCTAACTCATCCCTCGCCTTGTCTCGGTCAGCCTGGGGAAGGCTCTCGTTGTCCGCCGCTAGTTGCGCGTGCTCGATCCGGCTTTCCATGAACGTGTTCAGCCGCTGGGGCATGTCCTGCGTCATGGCTTGCGTGACGCCTTTGGCATAACCGCGAAAAGCTTCATGACTGCTGCGCAGCAGCTTGAGATCGCCTTCTCCCGGGGTTTGATCGATCACTTCCTGACACAGCGAATGATAGGCGCCGAGGGTATTACCAACGCGTTCGCAGTGCTTGTCCCAGACCGCTTTGAAACCTCCGCTCTCCTCCCTGTCGTCCTCGTTCTTGGCCAGGTACTCGTTGAAATCCTTGGCGAATGCTTCGGTTTCGTCCTGGCCTGACAGCATCGGGTGGGGTGTGCCGCCGAGTTCGGCGAGGTGCTTTTGCACGTCTTGATAGCTTGTCCCTGGCGCATAGCTCAATACCTTTGCTTCCAGTTTCATATGCTCACGGGCAAAGCCGATGGGGTCCCCCTCAGGATCTTTTTTACCGAGCCTGCCGATCATTCCTTGCAAGCGCTCCTGTTTGACCCTGAGCGTTTCCTGAGTCTTGTCGGACGCCTTTCCTTCGAAGTGATACGGCACAAGGGGGGTCGTGGACGGGCGAACCTGCTCGGAAAGGCTGGTTCTCACCGGCAGGATCCGATCGTCCTGCTGCGGGTGCAATGGCGCCGAACTTGAGGTTCCGCCTACTGATACTGCTGGCATGTCGTGTTCTCCTTCCTAGATCGACAGGGCGTTGTTGAGCCCTGCGCTACGCGGGGTGGGTTTGGGCTGGGCGGTCTTGGCGGCGTCGTCTGGGCTGGCACCGTCGAAGAAATAGCCATCGCGCCAGATCAGCGCCATGTCGGCGGCACCGCCCATCAGCCCGAGCAGGCGCTCGGCTGTAAGGCCCTCCAGCGGGACGTGGCCGATCAGGACCACCTGTTTGCTGTCGCGGTTGTACGACAGCGATGGGCAGAACGCGCCGCTGAGCAGATACAGGTTGGTTTCCAGTAGCCGTTGCAGGACCGCTTCACGATTCGCCACGGGCAGGGGGCCGAAGCCGCAGTAGATAAAAACGTCTCCCTCGCCCACGCCAGGCGTGTGCTTCAAGGAAAAGTCCACATCCTTGACCGACAGGTTTGCCTCTTCGTAGAACGCTGACGGGCTGGGAATCATCGTGAGTTCGCACAACTGATCGATCAGCTTGCAATAGGTGGGTGACGCCATGATGGACCTCGCATTGTCATCCAGGCACCGACGAGCGCCTGCTGCCCCTGATGAGTGACAGCCGGGGCATTTCGGTTCCACTGACTGGTGTGGAACCGCTGGCCGGTGATCTGCCACCCAATGGCGCCACCTCATTCAAGGTTGACCGCCCATGTCCCGATCACTTGCATCTTCGCCAGCTCTGCGATCCATCCCCAAAGGTTTGTCCATGCTGGCCATGGGGACCTTGCTGTACGGATGCCAGCATCTCGAACCGCAGTTGACCATTGGCGACCGTTTCGCCAACGAGCCTTACCGCGCGCAGCTACGCTGGCTTGAGCCGGCGCCCACGGACACGATCATCGAGATTGGCGAGTCATCCCCGCAAAGCGGCGGCAGCCTGTGGGCGCGCATGCGCCAGGGATTTTCCTTGCAGACCCGGACCCAGGGCGTGGCCCGCATCGACGAGCAGCGTCGCTGGTTGATGGAGCGCCCGGCTTTTCTTACCCAGACCGGCCGTGCCGGTAGCCGTTACCTGCACTTCATCGTGGGCGAGCTGAACAAGCGCAACATGCCCCTGGAGCTGGCTTTGCTGCCGGCAATCGAAAGCGGGTTCAATCCCAATGCACGTTCGCCTGCGCAGGCGTTGGGGCTCTGGCAGTTCATTCCAGCCACCGGACGCCGTTACCAATTGCAGCAGCACGGTGACTACGATGAGCGCCGGGATATTCCATCCTCCACCCGGGCTGCCCTGGATTACCTGTCTTACTTGCACGATTACTTCGACGGCGACTGGCTGCTGGCGCTGGCTGCCTACAACGCCGGGGAAGGGCGGGTTCGCGACGCCATCACGCGTAACCGCGCCCGTGGCCTGGCGACCAGTTACTGGAACCTGTCGTTGCCCGGCGAGACCCAGAATTACGTGCCGCGGCTGCTGGCTTTATCGCAACTGATCAACACTCCCGCGGACTACGGCGTGAGCCTGGCCCCCATTGCCGACCAGCCGTACTTCCAGATGGTCGCCTTGGAGCAGCCGGTGGACCTGGCGCAGCTGGCGCAGTTATCGGGGGTGCATGAGCGGGAGTTGCGCATGCTCAACCCGGCCGGCCGTGGCCGCGTAAGGGGGCGTTTGCTGATGCCGGTGGAAGCATCGCGCAAGTTGCTGGCGCAACCGGACATGATCGCCAAGGCTGCGTTGCCCCGGGTCGGCGATGGCGAAGAGCAAGTGGTCGCTTCGCCAGATACGGTCGAGCCGCAGGTGGCCGAGGCGGCAGTGCCACCTGGGGTGTGAGAGCGCTGGAGCAATACGATTCGCTTGTTGATATCTAACCCGTGGCGAGGGAGCTTGCTCCCGCTTGGGTGCGTAGCGCCCATCAAACAAACGGGATCGCTGCGCAATCCAGCGGGAGCAAGCTCCCTCGCCACGGATTGACCATCGCCGATTCCGGATTTTACAAACAATCCATCACGACATTCGCCAGGCCGCGTGCGCGAGGGTCCATCAGGACGTAGGAGCCGATGGTGTTGCAGGCGAAGCCGAACGCCACGCCGTGCTCCGGGTCGGCAAAGCCGATGGTGCCACCGGCGCCCATGTGGCCGAACGCGCTCGTTCCCATGCCGTAGCTGCCGTTCGCCACGTCCGGCTGGTCGAGCATGATGCCCAGGCCGAAACGGGTGGCTGTCTGGATCGTCGGGTCGTATTCGGCGCTGTGCTCGCACAGCATTTCGTTGAGCAGCGGTGATTCCAGCAGGCGTCCGTCCAGCAGGCCGGCGTAGAACGCCGCCAGGCTGCGGGCGTTGCCGTGGCCGTTGGCCGCCGGCTGGGTCATGCGCTTCCAGCCGGTTTCGTTACTGCGCCCCAGCACCATCGGCGGATTGGCGAAGGCCAATGAACTCATGGCCGTCGGCTCGTTGAGCACGAACTGCAGCACTCGACCAAAGGCCTCGTCATCGACGTCGTCCTTGGTGCGCGCCATGTAGGCGCATCGAGCGATGTCCGCGTCGTCCAGGCCCATGTGGAAATCCAGCCCGAGTGGCAGCGCCACCCGCTGGTGGATGCTTTGCGCCGGGGCCATGCCATCCACCCGGCGCAGCAATTCACCGAGAATCCAGCCGAACAGCAGCGGCGAATAGGTCTGCTGTTTGCCGGCGTCGGCCCAGGGCCGTTCCTCGGCGATCAGGTCGATCATGGTGTCCCAGTCGTAAAGCGTTTCCGGCGCCAGGGGAGTGCGCAACGCCGGTAGCCCGGCGCGATGGCACAGTACCTGGCGCACGGTGATGGACGCTTTGCCGGCGTTGGCGAATTCGGGCCAGTAGCGGCAGACCGGCGTGTCGAGGTCCAGGCGTCCTTCGCCCACCAGTTGCATTATCGCCACTGCGGTGAACGGCTTGGTGCAAGAGAACAGGTTGAGCAGGGTGTCGCGCTGCCATTGGACGTCCGGTTCCGGCCCGGCAATTCCGGCCCACAGATCGATCACCGTTTCGCCGTCGATCTGGATGGACAGGGCGGCGCCGCGTTCGAAAGGGCTTTTCATCAGTTGGATAAAAGCCTCTCTGACCGGCTCGAAGCGAGGGTCACAGTGGCCATGGATGGCAAGTGCATGCGTCATGTCAGCTCCACGCGGGGTTGGGTTTCCCCTTGAGTGACGCTGGCCGGGCAAACGGTTCATCCGGTGACAGGCGATAGGGGGCTGGTGGGCGAGCTTGCTCTGGCAGGGATCTTTTTACGCCAGTCCAGCCACTCATGGGCAACGATTCCTTCCTCTGGAGAGTGTTCATGGCGTACGAGCGGACCCTTGATTTGAATAGCGACGCGTTTCGCGGCGAGGCTTATCGGCACTATGCGGCGCTGCGCCAGTCGTCTCCGGTGTTCCTCAGCCAGCCCGACGGGCAGTTGCCGATGTGGTACGTCACCGGTGCCCGGGAAGTCGAAGAGGTCCTGCTGGACAATGATCGCTTCGCCCGTGATCCGTCGCGCATCGATCCGCGGTTCGCGGCGATGCTCGGCGGCGAGCAGTCCATCGCATTTCTCAATGAGCACATGCTCAACCGCGACGGGGAGAGCCATCGCCGCCTGCGTCGCCTGGTCAACAAGGCCTTCACCTTGAAGGCAGTGAACGCCATGCGACCGCGCATTGAACAAATCGCCGAGACGTTGCTGGACGCAGTGCAGTCGAGCGGACAGATGGACGTCGTGAGCCAATATGCCTTTCCTCTGTCGATTACCGTCATCGCCGAACTGTTGGGCGTCCCGGCTCAGGATCGCGACGATTTCCGGCGCTGGTCCCACATGATTGTCCGGCAGGTGGGCCATGACCTGAGCGAACTGCAGCGCTGCTACGAAGAGTTTGCCAGCTACATGCTCGCCTTGATCGAGCAGCGCCGGGCCCAACCGGCCGATGATCTGGTGTCGGCCCTGGCCCAGGTCGAGGAAGAGGGCAGTATGCTCAGCCGGAGTGAGCTGTGCAGCATGATCGCGTTGCTGATCATCGCCGGGCACGAAACTTCGGCATCGATGATTGGCAACGCCGTGCACACGCTCGTGCAGCATCCCGAGGCATTGATCCAATTGCGGGATGAGCCGACATTGATGCCCGACGCGGTGGAAGAGTTCTTGCGTTATGACTCGGCGGTGGAACGGGCCATGGTTCGTTTCGTCACCCAGGACACGGAACTGGCCGGACAGCGTTTGCAGCGGGGGCAACTGCTGGTGGCGGTGGTGGGGGCGGCCAATCGTGACGAGGCGATGTGCGCCGATCCGGACACACTGGATATCACTCGCCCGGCCTGCCCGCACATGTCTTTTGGCAAAGGTACTCATTACTGCCTAGGGGCTTCGCTGGCGAGGCAGGAACTGGAGATAGCCTTGGCGACCTTGCTGCGGCGTTGTCCCGGGCTGCAACTGGCGGTGGAGCCCAGCGCCGTACGCTGGCGCTATGTACCCAATTTCAGGGGGCCGGATGCGTTGCCGGTGCGTTGGTCGGTGGATTGATCCGGGTGGCCAAATGGGTTTGCGGGTGAATCATCGCCAAGAAATCAGCGGTTGCCAGTGCAAAAAATGGCAACGGCTCGCCCGGCCTCTTGCCGGACGAGCCGTTGTTTCAAGCCAGGCTGGCCTCCCTTGTCTGCGCAGGCACTGAAGCGCTGACGGGTGTGGTGTCGATAGGTATCAGGTCCAATCCATAGAGCACCACATCCGCACGTTTGTCAGCGAATCGGGCGATACCCGGGAAACGTCCCCATAGCGTTGCTCCCAATCCTTGCACGCCCCGCTTGCTCGCCTCGTTGTGCTCGATGATCCAGGCCACCAGCGTCTCGAAACCATAACGTCTGGCCAACACCACGGCGGCTTGGCCGAGGCGAATGCCGACGCCGCTGCCAATGTGGTCGTTGCGCACGTAGATCGATACTTCGCCGGTCAACCGGCAGGCCTGGGCACCCCAACAGAAGCGGTTGACGATCAACCAGGCGACCACCTCGCCGCCGCGCTCGAGCACGTAGATCGGGTCACCTTCCTTGACGAAACAATCGACGAAGAACGTCATTTCCTTCAGGGAAAACGCTCTGAGTACGGGGGAACTGGTTCCCCCCAGAGCGCTTTCGTTGAAGATATCCGTCATCACTGGCAGGTCATCGGGCGTGTAGCGACGTACGCCACGTGGCAGGTCGGCTCGGCTGTTCAAACGATTACTGGTCATGGCCGGGTTTCTCCATAGACGCTTTTCTTGAGTTGTTCACGGGCCCGAAACAATCGTGAGCGCACGGTGCCGATGGGCACGCCCAGCCGTTCGGCGGCATCGCGGTAGCTGCTCTCGGTGTCCACGGCGGTCCACAAGGTGTCGCGCATGTCCTTGGGCAGGGCGTCCATCGCCAGCAGCGTGCGGTCCAGCAGCCGCCGGTTGTCGCACAGCTCACTCAGGTCGATGTCGTCGCTGGATTCGTGAAAATCGCTTTCGTCGAACGTGCTCAGTGGTGGTTGCGCATAGAAACGGCGGAAGTGATTGCGTATCAGGTTCAAGGCGATGCCGCATAGCCAGGTGTCCGGCTTGGCCAACCCCTTGAATTTTTCCTGGTTGCGCCAGGCTTCCAGATACGTGAGTTGGATGATGTCGTCGGCGTCGTCTTGATTGAGTACACGCTTTTGCACAAACAGACGCAGCTTACGCTCCTCGCCGAAGCTGACACCGGGCGCACTCGGACGTGTCGGTGAGGTTTGCGGGGGAAGCATGAGGTTCAGGCTGTTCATCAATAAATCCCTCTGAATGGGTTCCCTGGTGTCGACGGGTGTGTCGACTTTTCCCCTTCAGCAGGACCTGTGCCAAGCCGGATTTAGCGCTTATCTATCTGAAATTTAAGGTTTTGTTATTAGTGCAAGTGCTCTATTTGTGCAAGGCCGTGCACGACTTTCCAGACGTCCACTGCATGAAATTGCACCGACCGGCTCTTCGGGGAAACGGCCCGCGGACGACTCGGTCGTTCGCTTTAGAAAAGCCCGTGACGGCGATGGAACCGAATGGTGGATCACCGCCACCCACTGAGCGTCCGAAACCACGCTCCCGGTCATCATGAAAGTAGAAGCCCCGACAAATGCGCACATTGCCGCCAATCTCGCCCAGGCCGTTTCGGCTGTCGCGGGCGTTGGCAGGCCTGTCGAGTCGTCGCAGGCCACGCAGTCCAGTTCGATGGAGGAGGTCGGCATGACCTTCAGCCATCATGTGGAACGCAATACCAAGGCGCTGAACCAGCGCCGCATCCGTAATGCCCGCAGCGAGGTGGGCCAGGTGCGGGTCGAGACCCGTGAACAACTGGAGGAGTGGTACGACCAACTCGGCCACCCCGGCAAGCAGAGCCTGGGGGCCATGGCTGCCCAGGCCGGCGTGTTGCTCGGTGGCCAGCCGGTACTTGAAGAACTGGTGCAATCGACTGGCGGAGATCCGGCCCGCACCGACCTGATCCTTAAGCAGGCACTGCTGGACGCCGAGACGCAGGGTCGTCTCGTCGAAGCCAAGCGTGCCCGCGACTATCTGCAACTGTTGCGCGAGCGTTATGGCGCGCAGATCCAGGCCGGCATGAACATCGCCGAGGCCCTGCGGGCCTCCGGTGGCGATCCGGAACTGCGCCAGGCGGTACGGCGCCTCTATTACGACACCGTGGTGCTCAAGCAATCCTTGCCGACCATGATGCAGGCGTTGCTTGGTCTGTTCGGCGAAGCGGCATTCGTCTCGGGGCTCGACATGATGCGCCGCGCGCTGGCTGACGACATCGCCGCCCATGCGCCTTCGCGGCCTACCGCTCTGTTGCGTACGTTGCTGATCGGCCTCGCTGCCTCGACGCAACTGAGCAGCGTGCTGCAAAGCTGTCGCCGTTTGCTGGAGCAACTGGCCTACAGTTGCCCGGCCAGCCAGCTCACGGCTGTGCTGTTGCTCCAGCGCATGCTGGGGTTTGTCAGCAGCGGCCTGTCTTCGGCGGAAGTACGTCGCATCGGCCGGGAATTGGGCGGCGATCAGGAGCGCGACCAACTGGTCTCCTTGAACGGCTTGTACCCCTTGCTCAAGCGTTTGCCGCTGGCGCTCTGGCGCGATGCGAAAAGTCGCCAGAGCGCGCTGAAGAATCTGCTGGTGCTGCTCGATGAGCGTTCCCGTGGCGAGACCCGTGGACAGACCGCCGAACCGGTTATTGGAGCGCGCCCATGATCGCCATGCTGAACAAAGTCGCCCAGGCGGCGGTGCAACGTATCGAGGTGGCCGGCGCGTTCGTGGTGCTCGGCATCGTGTTCATGCTGATCCTGCCGTTGCCGACTGCGGTGGTCGATGCGCTGATCGCCATCAACATCTGCATCTCTTGCCTGCTGATCGTGCTCTCGCTGTACTTGCCGCGTCCGTTGGCGTTTTCCTCGTTCCCGGCGGTGCTGTTGCTGACCACTTTGTTCCGGCTGGCGCTGTCGGTGGCGACCACGCGCTTGATTCTCCTCCAGGGCGACGCGGGTCATATCGTCCAGGCGTTCGGTAATTTCGTGGTGGGGGGCAACCTTGCGGTCGGGCTGGTCATCTTTCTCATCCTGACGGTGGTCAACTTCCTGGTGATCACCAAGGGCTCCGAGCGGGTCGCCGAAGTGGCGGCGCGGTTCACGCTGGACGCGCTGCCTGGCAAACAGATGTCCATCGACAGCGACTTGCGGGCGAACCTCATCGATGTCAGCGAGGCCCGCCGCCGCCGCGAGGAACTGAACAAGGAAAGCCAACTGTTCGGGGCAATGGACGGGGCGATGAAATTCGTCAAGGGCGACGCCATCGCTGGCCTGGTGATCGTGGTGATCAACCTCATCGGTGGCTTCTCGGTCGGCATGGTCCAGCATGACATGAGCGCGTCCGACTCGATGCACTTGTATGCCGTGTTGACCATTGGCGACGGCCTGATCGCGCAAATTCCGGCCCTGCTGATTTCCCTGACCGCCGGCATGATCATTACCCGCGTCTCGCCGGAAGGACAGCCAGCCGGAAGCAGCGTAGGCAAGGAAATCGCCAAGCAGTTGACCGCCGAGCCCAAGGCCTGGGTCATCGCTTCGGTGGGGATGCTCGGCTTCGCCGCGTTGCCCGGCATGCCGACGCTGGTGTTCATCGTGATTGCCTTGATCACCGGCACGGCGGGGATCATCCAATTGCATGGCCGGGCAAAACAGGCCCGCCAGGCGGAGCAGTCTGAAACGGTCGTCACGCCGGAACACAATGGCGCCGAGGACCTGCGCAGCTTCGATCCGACCCGGGCCTATCTCTTGCAATTTTCCAAGACGATGGAAGGCAACCCGGCCGCCGAGGAGGTCATCCAGTCGATCCGCAAAAAGCGCAACGCGCTGGTTGCAGGTTTTGGCCTGACCTTGCCGCCCTTCGAGATCGAATACAGCACGCAGCTGGAAGACGACGAGTTCCGGTTCTGCGTGCACGAAGTGCCGATGTTGCGGGCGACCTTCGGTGACCGCGTAGCAGTGGCGCGCGGGCCGCTTCCATTCGAGCCGCAGGATGCCCGGGCCGGCAGCGAAGTGCGTGACGAGCATCAATGGCTTTGGCTGGCCCCCGACGACCCGCTGCTGGCGGACGAGCGCGTGGAAGCGGTGCCGGCGGGGGAGCTGCTGGTGGAACGCATGAGCCGGGCCATGTTTGCCACCGGCCCGCAGTTCCTCGGGCTGCAGGAAAGCAAGTCGATCCTCAGCTGGCTCGAAGCCGGACAGCCAGAGCTGGTGCAAGAGCTGCAGCGGACCATGCCCTTGGCCCGTTTCGCCGCCGTGCTGCAACGCTTGGCAGGCGAAGGCGTGCCGCTGCGGGCGGTGCGATTGATCGCCGAGTCGTTGATCGAGCATGGGCAGCACGAGCGCGATGTCGGTGCGCTCACCGACTATGCCCGCATCGCCCTGAAATCGCAGATCTATCACCAGTACCGCGATGAAGACGGCTTGCACGTCTGGCTACTCACGCCGGAAACCGAAGGGCTGCTGCGCGACGCGTTGCGCCAGACCCAGACGGAAACCTTTTTTGCCTTGGAAAGCGTACATACCCGCGCTTTGGTCTTGCAGCTGCGCGAAGGCTTCCCGTTGCGGGCCAAACGCGTGGCGGTGCTGTTGGTCGCCCAGGACTTGCGCGCGCCGCTGCGTGACTTGCTGCGTGACGAGTTCAATCACGTGCCCGTGCTTGCCTTCAGCGAGTTGCACAGCAATGCCCAGGTCACCGTGCTGGGGCGCTTCGATCTCGAGCAGGAACAACTGCGGATCGAGGACGCCGCATGACGGTTTTTTCCCCTCGGCGCGCGGGCAGTGCTGCCACGGGTAACGATGTAAATCCAGGCGCGTTCGATGGCCTGGCTGTGACAGTGGACGAGGGCTACCTGTGCCCCGTCGTTCAACCTGATTGTGGGCGCACACCCGTCGCGCCTTGAGGAGTTGGCCATGTTCGAGCTGCGTGTATTGAGTGGTCTGCACCGAGGTGCGGCGTTGCCGCTGGTGGGCGAGCAATGGGTAGTGGGAGCGGCGGAAGACGCCGACCTGGCGTTATACGATCCAGGTATCTGCGCACATCACGTGGCCCTCAGGCAGGTTCAGGGCCAATGGTTGCTGGACTCACTGGAGGGGAAGGTCTGTGATGCACAAGGCCAGCCCTGGATTCCCGCCGGGGCGTTGCAAAGCAATGCGCCGTTCTCTATCGCTGGCGTCTGGTTGTGCCTGGCCCCGGCGGATCAGCCCTGGCCTGAAGGAGCAGCCCTGGATGACGCCGCGCACCTGGCGGCAGAGCGCGAACCGCAAAGGGCTGCGGCGCGGCCTTCCTGGCCCAAGCGCCTGGGCATCGCTGCCGCGGTGATCACCGTTGCCTCCAGCGCCTTGGCCTTCACCAGCCAGCCGGCACCGACCGTGGCGCCCGGCGCGGTGCAACAGCCCAAGCCGGCCAAGGTGGCCCTGGACACCGTCGAGGCGGTCCGCCTGGAGCTCGATCGCATGCTTCAGGAGCGTGACCTGGATGCCCATGTGCAGACCGAGGTCCAGGACGGCCGACTGGCCCTGGTGGGTGAATTGCCGCGTCAACGCCTGGCGATGGTCGAACGGCTGATCGAGCGTTTCCATGCCCGCTACGATACGTCGGTCGCGATCACGACCAACGTCAGGGAGCGGCTGAGTCAACTGCCGTTTCAGATTGCCCAGATCGTCGGCGGCAAACATGGCCACGTCGTCACGTCCGACGGCCGCCGGCTGTTTCTGGGCGACCAGATCGATGGGCTGCGCCTGACCGCGATCGATGCCGGCAAGGTCACCTTTGAAGGTGAGCAACGCTACGAGGTCACCTGGTGATGACGCAGGCGGCCATTGCACGGCTGGAGAGCTGGGAGGCCGGCCAACGGGCGCATCTGCGCCGGTTCTCGCCGGTCATGGTGCGCGGACAGGTACAGCGGGTCAGCGGCATCTTGTTGCAATGCCGGCTGCCGGGAGCGCAGATCGGTGACCTCTGCCAGGTCGAACGTGACGCGCGCGAGCCGTTGCTCGCCGAAATCGTCGGCTTCGACCGCCACGATGCCTTGCTCAGCGCCTTGGGTGGCCTGGAGGGCGTGCGGGTCGGCGCTGTCGTGGAACCACTGGGCATGCCCCACCGGGTGACTGTCGGCCCGCAATTGCTTGGGCAAGTGTTGGACGGCTTCGGTCGGTCCCTGCTGGACGGTGGCGTGGGCGCATTCGCCGGGGCGCAGGTGCTGCAGGCCTCGCAAGTGATTGGCGAAGCGCCTGCGCCGACCGCGCGACCGCGCATTCAACAGCCCTTGATGACCGGTGTACGCGCCATCGATGGCCCGCTGACACTTGGCGAGGGCCAGCGTGTCGGGTTGTTCGCGGGCGCCGGCTGCGGCAAGACC
Source organism: Pseudomonas sp. Z2-11 (assembly GCF_054161305.1). Taxonomy (NCBI): domain Bacteria; kingdom Pseudomonadati; phylum Pseudomonadota; class Gammaproteobacteria; order Pseudomonadales; family Pseudomonadaceae; genus Pseudomonas; species Pseudomonas sp. Z2-11. The sequence continues at coordinate 5,870,233 of NZ_CP096395.1, read as the reverse complement.
ACATTGTTGGCGGAGATCGCCCGCAACGTTGACTGCGATGTCATTGTCTTCGGCTTGATCGGTGAGCGCGGGCGCGAGTTGCGCGAATTTCTCGACCACGAACTGGACGATGAATTGCGCGCTCGTGCAGTCCTGGTGTGTGCCACCTCCGACCGGTCCAGCATGGAACGGGCCCGTGCGGCATTCACCGCCACGGCCTTGGCCGAGGGTTTTCGCGCCCGCGGCCAGCGCGTCCTGCTGCTCATCGACTCGCTGACCCGGTTCGCCCGGGCCCAACGGGAAATCGGCCTCGCCGCCGGCGAACCGCTGGGGCGCGGCGGCTTGCCTCCTTCGGTCTACAGCCTGCTGCCGCGTCTGGTCGAGCGGGCCGGGTTGAGCAATGAGGGGGCGATCACCGCGCTTTATACGGTGCTCATCGAACAGGATTCGATGAACGATCCGGTGGCGGATGAAGTGCGTTCGCTGCTTGATGGTCACATCGTGCTGTCGCGCAAACTCGCTGAGCGCGGTCATTACCCGGCGATCGACGTGTTGGCCAGCCTTTCGCGCACCCTGGCGAATGTCGCCGAGGCCGAGCACCTTCGTGCGGGCATCAATCTGCGGCGGTTGCTGTCGGCCTACGAGCAGATCGAACTGATGCTGCGCCTGGGGGAATATCAGGCCGGCGCCGACCCCTTGACCGACCTGGCGGTGGAGTCCCGCAGCGCCCTGGACGCATTCCTGCGCCAGGACTTGCGTGAGCCGGAGACGTTCACGTCGACATTGGCCCACCTCCAGCAATTGACCGCCTATGTCCCGGGCTGATCTGGACGCCCTGGCGCCGGTGCGCCGGCATCGCGAGGCGCAAGCCGAACGGGCCTGGCGCCAGCAGCGCGAGCTTTTGCGCGAGCGCCAGGCCGCGTTCGCCGCCGCGCGGGCGCGCTGGCAGGCAGCCTGTGAGCAGCAGGCGGCTCAGCGCGAGGCTCTCTACGGCGAGCACCGTGGCCGTGCGCTGAGCATTTTCGAACTCAATGCCTGGAGCACCGAGGAGCGGCGCTTGATCGGCGAGTTGGCGGAGCAAGCGCGGGCCTTGCAGGCGCTGGACGAGGAACAGGCGCAGCAGGCACGCCATACCGAAGCCGCGCAGCAGCGATTGCAAGGGCGCAGGCGTGACCTGGAAAAGCTCGGCGCCATGATGGAATACCTGATGGAGGTCCCCGATGATGAATGAACGCACGGTACGCGGTGGACCGCCGTCTGCATCCGCCCGGCACGCGCCGCGTGCGCATGAGTACGCGCCTGCCCAGGTGAGTCGGGCCACCCGTCCGGCGGCCCGCGAGCCTGCGCCCGCTTCCGAACGCGACCCCGAAGTGATTGCCGGGCGCAGTGACGGCTACTGGTTTCGCCAGTGGGTCGACGCACCTCGGGGCAATGGCGAGGATGACACCGCCAGCGCCGGCTCCCTGTCAGGGTGGGTGGGCCTGGAGAGCGGCGAAGTGGACGCCTTTGTCGATCAGCTTTCGCCACGTCTGCGGGCCACGCTCGACCAGCAGTTGGACCTGCTGCTGCACCTTCCCCACCTGGGACGGATCAGGGTCTCTGCGCAGCGTCTGGCCGGGACCTCTGGCTGGGACATTGGCCTGAGTGGCGAAACCGAAGAAGTACGTGCGCGGTTATCGAGTCGGTCCGGGCGCCTGGAAGAGGCGTTGGGTCAGAGCCTGGGCCAGCCGGTGACGGTGCGCGTGGCATCCGCAGAGGAGGCGAGTGCGACATGAGCGTACGTGCCTTGGCGCTGCGATCGATGTGCAGCGATGACGCCGCCGCCCGGCAGCGCTTGGGGGCTGGCGTCAGTCTGCCGTTCGAGGTGGCGGGCGAAGCGGGCGTGGTGGAACTGACCCCGGCCAGCGGCGCGGCGAGAGCGACGCCGTTTGTGCTGGAGTGTGCGCAAGGTGCCTTGGCCCTCGACGAGCCCGGCCCGGTACTCAGCCTGTTCGGCGAGTGCCCAGTGGTCCTGCCCGCCGAGCCTTGCGCGGATGACGCCTGGTTCTGGGCGCTGTTCCAGCAAACCCTGAGCGAGTCCTTGCGGCAGGCATTCGGGTTTCTGAGACCGCTGGCCGGTCACGTCGTCGAGGGCATCGCCTGCCGGATCGAGGTGAAAACAGGCGCGGCCCGTGCCACGAGCCATCTGCAAATCGCCGGGACGACGCTGCTGGGGGTGCTTGGCGCAGCGCCCTGGCAGCGTCGGAGTGTGCCCTGGGGCGACGACCTTGCGCTGGATGTTCCGCTGCCATTGGGGCACCTGACGTTGGCCGCCAGGCACGTGGCCGCGCTGCGCCCCGGTGACGTGCTGGTTCCGGAGTCCGCCCTGTTCGATCCATCCGGCCAGGGAATCATTCGCCTGGGCCGGCAATGTGCGCGGGTGCGGGTGTACGACCGCGCCGCGCCGTTGCGCCTGACCTTGCTCGCTCTGGAGGAAACCGCTATGAGCACCACCGCCGACACCGACATCCTGACGCCCGACTGGGACGACACCACTCGCTACGAACCCGACGTTCAGGCACCTGGAGTCGACGAGCAACCAGCGCCTTACCCCGTCGACTCCGATGCCACGCAGGCGCCGGTTGCAGATCCTGCCGCCATCCGCGAGCGTTTCGACGACCTGCCATTGGCGCTGACGATACGTTGCGGCCACTTGAGCCTGACCCTGGGCGAGTTGCGCGACCTCGCACCCGGCTCGGTGCTCCAGGTCCAGGGCGTGGCGCCGGGCGCGGCGGCGTTGTTCCATGGCGAACGGGCCTTGGCCCACGGCGAACTGGTAGAAGTGGATGGCCGGCTCGGTCTGCAGATCACTCGCGTGGATGTGGCTGGATGAGCTTTCAGGGGGTCGACCCCTTTCTGCTGGCGCTGTTCATCGGCGGGATCTCATTGGTTCCCTTGTTGCTGATCATTTGCAGCGCCTTCCTGAAGATCGCCATCGTGTTGACGATTACCCGCAACGCGATCGGCGTGCAGCAGGTGCCGCCGAACATGGCGCTGTATGCCATTGCGCTGGCGGCGACGTTGTTCATCATGGCGCCGGTCGGCCACGACATCGCCGAGGAGCTGAAGGAGCGGCCACTGGATTTCAGCAATACCGAGGCGTTGCAGGGTTCTGCCTTGAACGCGGTAAAACCGCTGCAAGCCTTCATGTCGCGCAATACCAACCCGGACATCCTCACCCACCTGCTGGAAAACACCCAGCGCATGTGGCCCAAGGAGCGCGCCGAGCAAGCCAGTCGCGACGACCTGATGCTGCTGATCCCGGCCTTCATGTTGTCGGAGCTCGAGGCGGGCTTCCAGATGGGCTTCCTGATTTACATCCCGTTCATTGTCATCGACCTGATCGTGTCCAACCTGCTGCTGGCGCTCGGTATGCAGATGGTCGCGCCGATGACCATTTCGTTGCCGCTCAAGCTGCTGGTGTTCGTCCTCGTGCAAGGCTGGACGCAATTGCTCGACAGCCTGTTCTACTCCTATCTCTGAGGGCATGCGATGGACGCGATGACGTTGTTCAAGGAAGGCATGTTGCTGGTGGTCCTGCTGTCCGCGCCGCCCCTGATCGTCGCGGTGATCGTCGGCGTGCTGACTTCTCTGGTGCAGGCCTTGATGCAGATTCAGGACCAGACCTTGCCCTTCGGCATCAAGCTGGTGGCCGTCGGGCTGACCTTGCTGGTCACCGGTCGCTGGATTGGCGCCGAGCTGCTGGGCCTGTTGCGTCGGGCTTTTGAACTGATGGCCAACACCTGATGACGACCCAGGCCTTCCTTCCCTATTTCGACCTGCTGCTGTCGATCGCCCTTGGCATGGCGCGTATCTATCCGGTGGCTTACCTGGTCCCGGTGTTCTGCTTCCAGCATTTGCGAGGCCTGCCGCGCCATGCCGTGGTGTTCGCCCTGGGCATGTTGCCGGCGCCGGGCATCCGCCAGGCCCTGATTGATGCCCAGGTCAGTTGGCTGACTCTGGCTGGGTTGATGTTCAAGGAGGTGGTGCTGGGCCTGCTGCTCGGGGTGCTGCTGGCCATGCCATTCTGGCTGTACGAATCGGTGGGGGCCTTGCTCGATAACCAGCGCGGTGCGCTCATCGGCGGCCAGTTGAACCCGGCACTCGGCACGGATACGACGCCGTTGGGCCACCTGTTCAAGGAGATGACGATCCTGTTACTGGTCGCCACCCTGGGCATCGGCACGCTGACCCAGGTGATCTGGGACAGTTACCTGGTCTGGTCGCCCACGGTCTGGTTTCCGTTACCTGGCGCGGATGGTTTCGGGGTGTTCCTCGGGCTGCTTGCCGAAATGTTCATGCACATGATGCTTTATGCGGCGCCCTTCATCGGCTTGCTGTTGCTGGTGGAGTTCGCCTTGGCCTTGCTCAGCCTGTATAGCCCGCAATTGCAGGTCTTTGTTCTCGCCATGCCGGCGAAAAGCCTGGTCGGGCTGGGCTTCCTGCTGTTCTATTTGCCCACGTTATGGGACGCGATGACCGGCCGTCTCGGCCGTTACGGGGAAATCCGCAACCTGCTCCACCTGCTGTTGCAGGGGCCTTGAAGGAAGGGCTCGTTCATGAGTGAAGACAGCGGGGAAAAGACCAAGCGCGCGACACCGAAAAAAATCCGTGACGCCCGCAAAAAAGGCCAGGTCGGCCAGAGCCAGGACCTGAGCAGCCTGTTGGTACTCACGGCAGTCACCGAAGTGGCATTGACCCAGGCTGACAACAGCATGCAGGCGTTGGGTGAAATGGTTTTGTTCCCGTTGCACCGGCTGGACGGCGACTTCGTGCGCGCCTTCGAGGAAACCCTGGCCCATGCCGGTGGCGTGTTGCTCAGTTTCACCTTGATGACCGTCGGGTTGGCAATCGCCACGCGCCTGATCGCCGGTTGGGTACAGTTCGGCTTCCTGTTCGCGCCCGAAGCCCTTCACCCCGATCCGAACCGTTTGAACCCGTTGAACCAGGCCCAGCAGATGTTTTCCGCCCAGGCGCTGATCCAGCTGTTCATGGGGCTGGTCAAGGCAGTGTTCATCGCCAGCGTGCTTTACCTGGTGACGATGCCTGCCCTCGGGTCGTTGATCAGCCTGGTCAACGGTGACCTGCATGGCTATTGGCGCGGGCTCGCCAGCCTGTTCCGGCACATCATGCACATCTGTCTGGGCGTGTTGCTGGTGCTGGCGATTCTCGATTTTGGCCTGCAAAAATATTTCTTCGCCAAGCGCCTGCGTATGAGCGAAGAAGAGGTGCGTAAGGAATTCAAGGAAATGGAGGGCGATCCCCACGTCAAGATGCATCGACGCAGCCTGGCCCGGCAGTTGGTCGACCAACCTGCCAGCAAGGAAACCAAGCCGGTGGAAGAGGCTGATGTGTTGGTGGTCAACCCGACGCACTTCGCCGTCGCGCTGCTCTATCGACCGGAGGAAACGCCGTTGCCGCAGCTCATTACCAAGGGCGTCGATGCGGATGCGCGTGCCCTGATCGAGCGAGCCAAGGCGGCGCATATCCCGGTCATTCAATGCATCTGGCTGGCGCGAACGATCTACAAGGAAGACGTAGGCGGATATATCCCGCGGGAAACGCTTCAGGCGGTTGCGCACATTTATCGGGTCTTGCGCGAGTTGGATGACGAGGCCAAGGGCGAGGTGATCGAAATCCCGGAACTGAACCTGCGCTGAGGTCGATGGAACCGGTGCGCACCGGGATGCCACTCAGGTAGTGAGCCCGGGATCGCCCGGGCGATGCCGACTTGCCGGCAGTCCCACCGCACACACCGACTCGTGGAGATTCCCCTATGCCTGAACCCAATTCACTGGCCAATTCCATAAGGGGCACGGGTGCCCTGCATGGCGTCGACGGCTTGCACTCGTCGCGCTCGCCCTCGTTGAGCCAGCAGCCTCGCGACGCCCAGCAGCGTACCGGCACTCAAAGCCTGCATGGGCGGGGGCGCTCGTCTTCGTCGCCCCCTGCGGTTCACCAGCGCGGCCGGACCCGGACACGGGGTGCCGAGCGCACGGCTACGCCGTCTGACGATCGACCGCTGGATGACACGCAAAGCCCCGGTTCCACCGCGCCGCCTCGCACGCCCGACTCGTTCATGAGCGAGATGGAAACCCGTCAAAAACAGTTGATGGAAAAGCAGTTCGATATGCAGATGCGAATGGAGGAGCGTCAGAGCGAAATGATGATCGTCAAGAGCTCGGCCGACATGGCCAAGTTAATGAGCGACACGGTGACGGAAGTCACCAAGGGCTTCATGGACACTGCGAGGAGAGTCATGCAGGAGGGAGGTGAGGCGATGAAGCTTCGGTAAGGCTCGCAATGACTTGGAAAAACGCTGTACCCGTGGCGAGGGAGCTTGCTCCCGATGGGCTGCGCAGCAGACCTTTTGTGAGGGCTTCGCCCTCAAGCGGGAGCAAGCTCCCTCGCCACGGTTTTTTGCTGTCTAGACCAGTCGGGTACGGCTCGCATTGAGCGAGGTTGGACGTGAGGCCGCTGACGTAGCGGACGGCATCAAGCGTGCGCGCACTTCGCCGACCTGGCCGATGAAACCGACGATCCAATGGCAGAACCGCGCCTCGTCGAGCATCGACAACGGGCAATGGGCACACAGGCGAACGCTGCCCTTTTCGTCCAGGGCCAGCCAACTGCCGCCGAGCAGATCCAGTCGAAAGTTGAGCTCCAACAGGCGCTTGTGCAGGCCAGGTGCATGGGCTGGCACATCGATCGCGCAATGGAGGATGGCCACATCGCCGTGATCGGGCAGCTCGATGATCACCGCTTCCCGGTTGCTTGCGTCATACAGCGCGCAGACGCCGCCCTCCAGTTGCAGCTGCGCATGCAGGTGTTCCGCGAGGGCCGAGATCAAGCGCTGGGCGAGCGGTGTGGTGGTCATGCAAAGCCTCCCTCGGCCACGGGCCTTCAGTAAGTAACCGAATAATCGTCAAGGTCTTCCAGGCCCAGCAACGACAATTGCCGGGACTGGATCTCGTCGAGCATCTGCGACGAGATCGGTGATTCGGGCAGCGCCTGCCAGACCACCAGCGCGCGCTGCGGATCGAGAAACAGGAACAGTTGCGCGTAGTCACTCGGGTGGGCAAAGCGTCGTTCGAGCGCCCGTCGCACCTGGCTCACGCCTAGCGCCTGGCTTTGTATCTGTAACGCGAGCCCCAAGCTGTGGGGCTCGCGTCGCAGGCAGAACTCGATGCCTGGGGCTATTTCCCAATACGTCGCGATGCCGGCGATGATGTTTTTCTGAAAGGCCTGGCGGGTGCTTACGCTGTGTACCGAAAAAGACATACCGTTTCAGTTCTCCAGTGGAACGACCGAGTGGTCGAGCGGATGTTCGGGGGAGCCCAGGCCGCCGCGCATACCCGGCGACCACCAGATCACCAGACGGCCGTTGTCGGGTTCGGCGCGGCTACAGGCATCGCCCTGGCAGCCCCAACGGTTTGCGCAGCCGGCGAAAACCGGCAGGCACAGCAACAAGACGAGCAGCTTCGGGGTGCGACTCATGGCGTGATCCTCGCACTGGTTTGCAAGAGGGAAGAGCGCCCGCCACCTGGTGTGCGCTTGGGTTGTCTCATGACGACGAACACTTCGGTTTCCTCACCGGGCTCGAGCCACACCTTCGGCCAGGCGGAGGTGGCCATGGTCCAGCGGGTGCTGCAGCTGGCCTCGTCGAAGCGCAACCGTCGGTCGCCATCGTTGCGCACCACGCCCACGGCGATGCCGTAGTCCGGCCCGGCAAACCACTGGGCGCGCGCGGCGTCCAGCGATAGCCCCGGTTGCAACGCGCACAGCGTGTCGGCCGAGTAAGGAATCGAGGCGGCTTGCTTGAACGTCGGCGGAATGTTGCCATCGGCCAATTGGGCGAGCACGTCGCTGATCTCGATGCGACCGATGGGGCGAGTGCCGTTGCGCCGCTCTTCCAGGCGTGCCATTGCGCTGTCCACCTGTTCACGATCGAGCTCGGAGATGTAGCGGGCCGGGTCGACCTGGTCGCCAATCAGACGGGGCGTCAGGATGAATACGCGTTCACGGCGGCTGGTCTCGCGGGTGGTCGAGGAAAACAGCAGCGGTCCGATCAGCGGGATGCGTCCGAGCCACGGCACACGTTCGAGGTTGTCGCCGGTTTCCTCGGTATGAAAACCACCCACCACCAGTGACCGGCTTTCCCCCATCACCGCCTGCGTACTGACCACTCCTCGCCGAACGCTGGGCGTCTGCTGGCCGACCTCCGAGGGCTCGATCTTGCCGTCTTCGATGTCCAGGAACATCTGGATCTGGTTGCGGCCGCCGGTCTCGATGGTGTGGGGCACGACCTGCAGGCTGGTGCCGGCCGTGATGGGCTCGACGGTGGCCACCCGTTCGCCAATGGCGGAGATGTACTCGGTCCGGCTGAAGTCGATGACCGCTGGCTGGTTTTCCAGGGTCAGTACGGATGGATTCGCCACGACCGAGGCCAGGCCGCGACCTTCCAGTGCTCGCAGTTGCGCGGAAAAGTCGCCGTAGTCCTGGATGAATACCGTCGAGCTGGCGCCTGGGCGAATCATCGAGGCGCCGCCGATCAGATCGCCGCTCTCGACGTTCCAGTTCGACGCCAGCTCGGCCAGTTGGGTGCGGTCGATGTCGAGAATGATCGCATCGATTTCTACCAGTTTGCGTGGCACGTCCACGTCACGGATCAGCGGCGTGTAGATCTCCCGACGCTTGGGCGAGTCGTAGATGAGCACTGCGTTGTTGCGCACGTCGGCTTCGACGCGGATCCGACCGCGGCCGCCCTTGCCAGCGCTTTCCGGGCCTTGCACGCGGTTGGTGTTCGGGCGGCCCATGCCGCTCAATGCCAGCTGCTCGATATTGCCCATCGTCATGGACTGCTGGGCCTGCATGTTCTGGAACGAGGCCTGGGGCGAGGTCGCCTGCATTGCGCCGGACACTGCACTGCGGCTTTCCAGCAGGCCTTTGAGGATGCTGGCAACCCCGGGAATCACCAGCGTATCGCCGCGGTACTTGATGCTCCGGTCGGCGGCGGTGGCATAGCGCAGCGGGAAGCTGATCACCTCCTGCTTCTCTTCGGGTGTCTTGCGCGCCTCGGCAAACTGCGCCACCAGGCGCACGTAGCGTTCCGGGCCGGAGACCAGCACCACGCCTTCGTCGGGTAACTCACCCCAACCGAAACGCGGGTCCAGCAGGCCGATGTCGGTCAAGGCTTGCTTGATGTCCGGCGCGGCATCGGCGGACACTTCCAGGCGCGTGGAATCCTGGTTTTGCAAAGGGCTGACGTACAGGGTGTTGCCGTACATGAACCACTGGAAACGATTTTCCAGACCGAGCCGGTCGAGGAATGCCTGGGGGCTTTCGGCGCGCATCCGGCCATCGACGCTGCCTTTCACGGTGCCATCGAGCACCAGTTGCACCCCGAAAGTATTGGCAAAGTCGCCAAGTACCTTGGGCAGGGGCGTGTTCTGGGCATCGTAGGCGTAGGGCGTGTTTTTCCAGTCGGTCGGTACCGCCGCTTCGACCGGCATGCCCGCGCCCAGCGCGCCGGCCAATGCCAGTGCAAGCAGCGATGCCTTGGTCCAGCGACGGACGATGGACCGGCGAAAGTGTACCTGGCCGGCGGCCATCGAGCGGTACGGTGCAAGCCACCTGTTAGGCATGGCGGATTCCTGTTCCGAGCGAGTGAAAGTGCGAGGGGCGTCGCGCCACGGCACGTTGTTCTTTATGGAGAATCGATTGCCAGGTGTCCCGCTGGTTGAGCAGCGCTTCGAGCACTTCGATCAGGTCGTCGATGTGCGCGTCTGTCGCCAGTTGCGCCAGTAGCCATAGACGCTCGTCCTGGGGCGAAAGGGCCAACGCACCGGGGAAGCGCGAGAGGCTTGGCTGCGCCAGCCGCAGAAGGTCTTCCAGGGACCCTTCGTTGCCCGGCGGGAAATTCAACTCGACCGATACCAGCAGGCCGTCATCCAGCTTCTTGAAGATCGCTTCGCCATCATCGATGACAATGGCGAAATGTTCCGCGCCGTCGACGTCGGCGTTCCAGCGGGCGAGCTGTGTGCGCAGCTCATGGCATTGCATCGATGATCGCCTTGGCGAGGTTGTGGTGGGCGGTGGTCTGTTGAGTGGCCGCGTTCACCGCGACCGACATGCCGTTCATGCTGGTCACGAACGAGTGCATGTCGTCGAGTGACTGACTCTCGGCGGCGTTCATTGCAGCGTTGTTGACGTTGTCGCTGGCGCGTTGGAAATAAGTATCGAGACGGCGCTGGATGGCATCGGTAGAAGACATGGCGGTTACTCCGAGGTAAGCGTATTCACCGGATGAGTGGTGATTACGCCGCTGACGGTTCCGCGAAAAGTGAGCAAAAGATCAGGAGGGGCGAGGCTGGATTTGTCAAACATCCGAATCCCCGTGGCGAGGGAGCTTGCTCCCGCTCGGCTGCGCAGCAGTCGCAAAACCGGCTGATGCGGTCTGCCTGAATAAAGTTGAGCCCTGCTGCGCAGGCCAGCGGGAGCAAGCTCCCTCGCCACGGGTTTCGGGTCGTTTGGGCTACCGCTGCGGTTCTGGCAGGCGCAACGCTTCAACAGCCGTGGCCCAATCGAGCAGGAACGTGCCGCCTGGTGTTTCCAGCTTCAGCTGATGCGCCTCCATACCGGGATCCGCCACCGGCGTCCAGGGACGTTCGCCAGATGAGCCCAGACTTTGGCTCAGCTTCGCCAAGTCGTCGGGATGACAGCGAAGAGTCGCACTGACCGAATCATGCTGGCGTGAGGCAAGCTGACGAACGAGTGCATCGATGCGGGCCTGATCCGGGACTTCGCTCAACAGCGTTCCCAAGGCCTCGTTGACCAACTGCGCGGCGCTGGTCTCGATCCGTTCCCACATGGCCTGGCGCTCGGCTTCCCAGGTGGCGAGCACGGTTTCGGCTGTTTTCCAGAACTGCGCCTGTGCCTGGAGCACTGCGGCGCCCGCCTCTTCGGCGGCACCCTGGATCAGCTGCGTGGCGTGGGCCTGGGCCTGTTCGAGAACGGCCTGTGCTCGGCCACAATCCACGAGGGTTTCGCGAGGGATACAGGGCTGCAACAGGCCCTGGCCACCGGGACGTAGGTCAAGCGAGCGCCGAGCGAGCATCGTGCATCTCCGTTTGGGGGGGCGCTGGCGCCAGGCTTTGCTCGGCTTTCCAGCACGCGGACTGCCAGAGCGTGTTGAGCTTGGCGGCAGGCGGGCGTGGGGTGGGCTGTGATTCGAGGGCAATGATCCTGCTGCGCGGGAAGGCCAGGCGCGTACGCTCCCAGGTCCGCTCCCCCAGCCAGGCGCGCAGCAGTGCAAGCGGGTCGTGGCCTGGTTCGAGCCAATGTCCGGGGCGCAACGCCTTGGCGGTGCGCTCGCACCACGCCCGGTCCTGCGGCGAAAGCATGTCCATCGTCGTCAACGGCGAGCATGTGTTCGCCACTAATTGGCAGGCCAGGGCCAAGGTTCGGGGCGTGCCGCAACAGAGTGACAACACCGTCGGGTCGGGCTGTGGCGGTGTGCACGGCGTCATGCCGAAACCGCGGGCCAATGCGGCGTGATGCCCGCGGGCCAAGGCGTCAATTTGTGGCCCGGTCAGCAGGCCGAGCGCGGGTGGATACCAATCACGGTCTGCTTGGCGCCACGCCAGGCACCACCAGCGAGCCCATTCAAGCGCCGCGTTCATGCAGCGGTCCCCTTGCTGTCAGGCTTGGCGCCCGGGTTCTTCACCGCGAACAGTGGTGGCGCCGTGCCGTTTTGCGCGCCCGCCGGCGTTGCGCTCTTGCGCTCGAAAAATCGCGGCAGCACCAGTACGCCGTTGCGCCACAACCGGTAGAGGCCGTACGAGGCGCCCAGCAGGAGGGCGAGCAAGGTGAGGCCGGCCGCCAGGGTTACTCCCCGCCAATAGCCGATGTCGTCGGCCTGCATGAGGAACGGCCCGAAATACGCCATCTTGCGCCGTTCCTGATAAGCCGCCGCAGGGACGAAGACCACTGACAGCTTGGCCGGGTTCTGGGCCGCGTCAGCCATGCCGGGAATCCCGCTGGCGACCAGGTTGCGCACTCTCGGCGTGATGCTGTCAGGATCCAGCGCACTGGTGTGCTTGATAAACACCGAGGCCGACGCGGGCTGGACCGGCTCGCCGGGAGCGACCCGTTCCGGCAGCACCACATGGACCCGGGCGAGCACCACGCCATCGATTTGCGACAGTGTCGATTCGAGCTCCTGAGACAGCGCGTAGAGGTAGCGGGCACGCTCTTCCATCGGTGTGGAAATCACGCCTTCCTTGCGGAAGATTTCCCCCAGGCTGGAGCGCGATCGACGCGGCAGCCCAGCGGCTTCGAGAACCTGTACCGCGCTGTTCATGTCTGCTGGCTCGACCAGCACGGTCAGCCCGTCCTTATCGACCTGCTTGCTGGCCTCGACGTTCTTGTCCGCCAGTTCCGCGATCACTTCATTGGCATCCTGCTCGGAAAGATGGCTGTGCAGCGCCGTCCTCTCGTCGCATCCGGCGAGCAGCAGGCACAGCACTAGGGGTGAGAATGCGCGCATGAACATGACCGGCTTTCCCTTACTGGAGATTGGTGAGCTTCTCTATCGCCTGGGAGCCCTTGCTGACAATCTTTGCGGTCATCAGGCTTTCCAGGTGAAAGGAAGACAGCGACCGGTTGGACTGCAACATGTCCTGGGGATCGGCGGTGCGGATGGCCTTGAGCATGTCCCGGTTGGCGCGATCGTCCAGCCGTTGCAATTCGCCGGAGCGGCTGGACAACGAACCGATGATCCTCGCCGCGACGTTGTTTTCACTGTCGGGGGCGGGGGCTTTTTCGCGCATTTGCGCGTTGAACCAGCTGACATCGCTGGTCTCGGCACCCGCCCGCGCACTGGCGCCAGGTTTGGTTGCGGTGGAAACCACGCTGGTGGTGTCGATGGCTTGTACGGTCATGGCATATCTCCGATTACAAGGTGGGCCTTCAGGCGTACATCAGCCTCAAGACGTTGCGAGCGCTACCCGTCACGCTCAGATGAAACTCGATTTCTTCCCGGCTGCGTCGACCGCGCCGTTGCATGGACGGCTGCTGGCCGGCCAGGCGGGCGAGAGCGAGGTCCAGTTCCTCCAGGGCGAGCTGGAACAGCCGTGTTTCTTGAGCCTCCAGCCATGCGCCACAGGCAATCCGTTCGGTCCATGTCCAGTTTTGCCCGTCGAAGCTCGCCGGTGGCGGGTATCGCGACGGGTGCTGGTCCATGAATGCCGCGACCTCGAACAGCAGGTCCAGGTCGTCCTGTTCATAACGCGCCTGGCCTTGTTCTTCGTCGATGTCCAGCAGGGTCAGCAGTTTCCTTCGGCCCAGCACCGCGATGATCTTGAGCAACAACGACAGGCTGGTGTCGTAGCGGTCGCGCCGCGTGGCGCGGTCGCCTTCCAGCTCCCAGGCGCCGAACAGCGCACCGCAGAACGGGTTGTTGGCGTTGCCGAAATCGCTCTGGCTGTCGACGTCGTTATCGCCGATAGGCTGCCGGCGGTGGGCGAGCATCTGCGCCAGGTCGTTGAACAGATCTTCGTTGGAATAGGCATCGTCGCTGTCGACATCGAGGGTGGATCCGGTACCTCCGTTGATCTCCTCGAGAATATCTTCGAGCACCAGATGCAGAGGGGCCTGGGTCTCGGCGGCCAGTCTGTCCTGCGGGGTGGATAAACCTGACCGGGGCTGCCCGCCAGTCGAGCCGTGTTCGCTGCTCCATTGGACGAGCGACTCGCGCAGCCGATCGCTCGCACCGTGCAGCGCCAGGTGCTCGACGACCCGATCCGCCAGGCCGTTCGCAGGCGAGGCCTGGCGCAGTGTCGGGTCGTCACCGAGCAAATCTCTGGTGCTACGAAGGTTGTCTGGCGAATGGATCTGCATCGGGTTTCTCCCTCGACGCGCATGGGATTCCCCGCCGGAGCGGGGCTGGAGCGAGAGGGTCAGAAGCGTATGTTCTTGGATGCCTCCCCCATGGCGGTGATGGCCTTGGTCGCGGTGTCCATCGACCCTGCCGCGATTGCGTTCATGGTGTCGGCAACCAGTTTTTTCTGGTCGAATTGGGATTTCATGGTCGTCATCGCCGCCGACGTGGCGTCCATCTGTTGCATGGCTGCCGTGGAGGCGGCGAGAGAAGCTCCACCAAAACTCATAGTCGTATCTCCGGATTGTGGAATGGCGAGACGATCGTGAACGTCTCGACGAATAAGTGGCGACCGCTGCGAAAACGGTTCCACCGATCCACTCAGCTCGTCGATATTTGCAGGCATTTCATCCGGTAATAGAGCGTGCGGCGGGCGATGCCCAACTCGGCGATGACTTTATCGATGCAGTGATGGTGGCGACGCATGCAGTCCTCGATGAGGATCTTTTCGAACTGCTGCAGGTGCTCTTTGAGCTTGAGGGTCGAGCTGTTGTGCTCCAGCTGCTCGGCGCGGGGCAGTGCCGGCAAGCCGAGCACGTAGCGCTTGGCAGCCGATTGCAACTCGCGGATGTTCCCAGGCCAGGCGTAGCCGAGCAACTGGCGCAACAGCGCTGGCGAAGGCGCGACGTAGGGTTGGTCGAGTGCCTGGGCTTCCCGGCGTACCAGGGACTGGAACAGCGGCACGATGCGTTCCTTGCGGCTGCGCAACGGTGGCAGCTTGAGGCTGATGATGTTCAAGCGGAAATAGAGATCCCGACGAAACTCGCCACGCTCGACCATTTCCGCCAACGGGCTTTGGGCCGAGGCGATCACCCGCATGTCCACCTGGATGTTCTGGGTCGAGCCCAGCCGCTGTACAGTCCTGGACTCCAGGACACGCAGCAGCTTGGCTTGCAGCCCTAACGGCATGCTGTCGATCTCATCCAGATACAGCGTGCCGTTGTGCGCGGCTTCGACGAAGCCCGCGCGATTCTGGCTGGCACCGGTAAACGCGCCGGTATTGGCTCCGAAGAGTTGGCTCTCCGCAAGGGACTCGGGAATGGCGGCGCAATTGATGGCGACGAACTTGCCGGAGCGGCCGGACATGCGGTGGATTTTTTCCGCCAGCGTGTCCTTGCCAGTGCCGGTCTCGCCGCGCAACAGCACATCGACCCCTAGCGGGGCGACGCACTGGGCAAACGCCTCAAGATTGAGAGCATCCTCTTTCGTGGGAGTGGAAAGTGCAGCGCATAACAACTTTTGCATCACTGACGATTCCATTTTTTGTTTGGTTTAGGAGGGTCGACAAGTAAAACGATGAAAAGGCGTATCCAACTTCCTCGATATATAGCGCCGCCGCGCAATCGCAGGGAAAATCAACATCTTCTGTACGAGGGTTAGAGAAGCGATTAAAGAAAAGTTCACGTAGCGCCGACGGTTGTTAAACGATTCAGCTCGGCAGCCAGAACGCCCCGAAAACCCCTGCGCGACCGGCCTGGTTGGCGTCTGGAGCGAAAATCGGGGGATCTCGGAGGCTTTTCGAAAAATTGGATCCGACAAACGGTTCAGCGCCAGCTCGCTGTTTGAGCAAGTACTCTAGAAAAGAGCAATAGCTCTGATTTTGTAAGGCGCCTACAGACGTTTAAACAATACGTATCGTAGTTGGGTTGGATTAGTTTGAGTTCGACCACGGACAATAACAGCCGACCGCCAACGTGTGAGTCGCATTAACTTCCCGGTCAATATTGAGTGCTTCAAGTATTGGCTCGATAAAGCTGTTGCTCGAGTTGCAAGTCAAGCCTTCGCTGTAAGGCCCGAAGTACGCCAGCTTGCCGCTGCGGTCCCAGATCGCCACGGCGGGGCTGGCGGGAATCTGTGCCGAGCCTGGTAACGCCGTCAGGGGTTTGAGATTGTTCAAAGTGCTGGGCAAGTGGCCCTGGCTGCCGGTCTTTTGTACGGCGTAGAACTCGACGCCTTGCGGCGCATATTTGTCGATCAGCTCGGAGAGGTGCTGCTGATTGCCGACGTTGCATGGGCAGGCCGGATCCCAGAAGTGCACCAGGCGGATTGCGCCCGGACCGGCGAGGTCGGCGGGCAGGCGCAGCGGGTCGCCGGAAAACACCGCCGTGTGTTGACTGAACGCCCGGAGGAAACGCCCCTGGAACCAGTCGTAGGCGAACCACAGGATGACGGCGCACGTCAGGGCGAGGAGGCTGGCAAGCAAGGTCGTGCGGTGGGACGGGCGCATGGAGTCGATCCTCTGAAGCCGCGTAGCTTGCCATGGCTGGCGCGACAGATGAATATCGCAGGCGTATAACGCCTGTTTTCGCGCGATGCGCATTTGCCTGGAATATTGATGCCCGCCTCCTTCGACCCCGATCACCTGCGCGCCAGCCTGCAACCCCTGGCGCAGTGGCAACCGCTGTCTGCGCAAACGCAGGCCTACCAGCAATTCTATGGGCTGGACTTTCCGGCGCGCACCTTGCGCAGGGGCCTGGGACGTTTCGACATTGCCGGGTATGAACTGGTCGGCCAGGTCTGGTGGCCGGAAAAAGCCGTGGGGACGCTGTTCCTCTTTCACGGCTATTACGACCATATGGGGCTGTACCGGCATTTGGTCGAGTGGGCGCTGGATCAGCAATGGGTGGTGATCAGCTGCGACTTGCCGGGCCACGGCCTGTCCAGTGGTGAACGCGCCAGCATCGGCGATTTCGCCGAATACCAGGCGACCTTGCGCGGCTTGCTGGCCGAAGCCGAGACGCTGGATCTGCCGCAACCCTGGCACCTGTGCGGCCAGAGTACCGGCGGCGCGATCGTGGTGGACCATGTGCTGCACCACGGCGCGGACAGCCCGGCCCAGGGCCAGGTCATCCTGTTGTCGCCCTTGGTTCGGCCACGGGCCTGGGGCTGGTCGCGCCTCAGTTATTACTTGCTCAAACCTTTTGTGAGCGGCATCGCCCGGCGCTTCAGCGAGAACTCCAGCGATCCAGATTTCCTGCCGTTCCTGCAGGCCGATCCGCTGCAACCGCTGCGCCTGCCCACTGCGTGGGTCGGGGCGCTGGCGCAGTGGATCCGGCGTATCGAGGCGGCGCCGAGCAGCCCGCGCCAACCTCTGATCGTGCAGGGGCAGGCGGACATGACCGTGGACTGGCGGCATAACCTGCAAGTGTTGCGCGGCAAGTTCGATCGGCCGCAGGTCTTGATGTTGCCCGAGGGGCGGCATCACCTGGCGAACGAGACCTTGGCGATACGGCAGGAGATGTTTGGGTTTTTGAGCAAGCGGATGGGTCGGATTCGGCGGTAATCGGGCTATGGCCTTCGCGAGCAGGCTCGCTCCCACATTGGATCGGGGGGTGTTTACAAGCGCCGGCCTAACCAGCCCCTGTGGGAGCGAGCCTGCTCGCGAAGACGATGCAACAGGCGCTGAAGATTACTGCCCCAGATTCTGCCCCACCGCCAACCCCGCCCGGATCGCCGCCAATGCCGCCTGATAATAAGCCTGGCCCTCGGCCGACTCGGCAAACGTGGCGAATTCTTCCAGTTCGGTATCCGTCAGGTCGCGGTAGACGTACAGCAACGTGTTGTTCAGGTCCGCGCCGATCTGATCCATCAGGCGCTGGCGCTGGCCGTTCAGCATGCCCTGGGCCTGGCCGCCGCCGAGCAGGCCGGGAATCATCGAGCTCAAGCTGTCGGCTGCCACGCCGGCAATCGCCAGGCTGACTTCGGCGCCGGCTTCGCGGGCAGGCAGGGCCTGGGCCAGGTGGCCGATGATCAGCAGGCGATTGTCGCTGGCTTGCATCTTCGGCAGGCCCTTGGCGTTCTTCGCCAGTTGGTCGCGGCGGGTGGCGAGCAGTTCGGCGGCGACGACTTTGCGGCCCAGTGGCGACTGGAAAAAAACCAGAGCCGGGTTCGGGTCGGCAAGATTGCTGCGCAGTTGCGCCTCGGCCCGCTGGTCCATGGCCTGGGGCGCGAAACGCTGGTTGCTGTTGTTCACCAGCGCCTGGAAGACCGCCGGCGGCAAGCTGTTCTGGTAGCGCTGCTGCGCGGCGCTCAAGGCGTCATTGAAATGCGCCCGCTGTTCCGGCCAGCCGGCGACCTTGTACAACTGGTCATAGCTGTCTGCCCAGGCGGGCAATACGCAGAACATCAACAGTGAGAAAAGCAAACGGCGCATAGGGACTCCTGTCAGCAGCCGACTATTCTCCGTGGGGGGCGGGGTCTTGTCGAGAATTCGTATCAAGTTCGTACGACGGTGCTGACAGGCGCAGCCAACCCGCTGCGCGGCGCTGTCGGTTTTGCAGGCACAGGAATACTATGCGCGCCATGCGAATACCTTCTGATCATCCGTTGCTGTTACGTATCGTCGACGACCTGGCCGAGCGCGGGTGGTCGCAGCAGAACATCTTCTTGCCGGATGCGCTCACCCGCGCGCTGGCGGCCGAATGTCGCCAGCGCGCCGCCGAAGGCGAACTGGCTCCAGCCGCGGTGGGGCGTGGGCCGTTTTCGGAAATTCGCGAAGGGGTTCGTGGCGATCGCATCCAGTGGATCGAGCCCGGCCAGGTCGAGGCCTGTGATCGTTACCTGGGGCTGATGGACAGCCTGCGCGAGGCCTTGAACCTGGGGTTGTTCCTGGGCCTGGAGGATTTTGAAAGTCATTTCGCCTTGTACCCGCCGGGTGCGTTCTACCTCAAGCACGTCGACCGTTTCCGCGATGATGACCGGCGCATGGTCTCGGCGGTGCTCTACCTCAATGACGCCTGGCTGCCGGAGCACGGCGGCCAGTTGCGCATGTACCTGGATGAAGGCGTGGAGCATGACGTGGTGCCCACGGGCGGCTGCCTGGTGGTGTTTCTGTCGGGGGATATACCGCATGAGGTCCTGCCGGCCACGCGTGATCGGCTGTCCTTGACCGGTTGGTTCCGGCGCCGTGGCAACGAGTTGTTCTGAACATGCAAAAGATCCTTGTCAGCCGCTGCCTGCTCGGCCATCGCGTGCGCTACGACGGTGGCGCCAGCGGGCCGTTCGACCTGCTCCAGCATTGGCTCGACGAAGGTCGGCTCGTACCGCTGTGCCCGGAAGTCGCCGGCGGCCTGCCCACGCCCCGGCCGGCGGCGGAGATTCCAGGCGGCCAGGGCGCGCGAGTGCTCGATGGCAACGCGGCGGTGATCACCACCGAGGGCGAGGATGTGAGCGCGCAGTTTCTATCTGGTGCGTATCAAGCGCTGGCGTTGGCGCGCGAGCACGGCATCCGCATCGCCGTGCTCAAGGCCAACAGCCCCTCGTGTGGCAACCTGCTGACGTATGACGGCACGTTCAGCGGGGTGAAGGTAAGTGGCGAAGGCGTGACGGCGGCATTGCTCAAGCGCAATGGGGTTCGGGTGTTCAGCGAGCTGGAGCTGGCTGAAGCGGCGTTGGCCCTTGAAGCGCTGAGCGAACTGTAGACGCGTGCGCGGTCGCTCTTGTGGCGAGGGAGCTTGCTCCCGCTGGGCCACGCAGTGGCCCCATTGATTTAGCCTGACCTACCGCAGTGTCTGGTTTTGGGGCTGCTGCGCAGCCCAGCGGGAGCAAGCTCCCTCGCCACGAGGGGATGCTTGCCACGGGAGTTGTGGTGTCTAGAGCTGTTCAGCCAACAGCTCGATCTGTTCCTGTCGTTCGGCCTGGCTCAGTCGTGGCTGGGGATTCAACGACGACCACTGCGGGTACGCCCTGGCCTTGCCCAGTGCTTCAGGCAGCTTGCCTTCGCGCCAGGTCTTGTCCTGGGGCGTGGCGATATGGATGCTCTCCATCGCCGCATGGCCGCGCTGGTCGATGGCTTGCAGCAGTTGCCGTTGGCGCAGGGCCAACAGGCGCAGCACGTTGTCATCGACGCTCAGTTCACGTTGGCCCTTGAGCTTGCCGATCAACCGGTCGCCATAGTTGCGGGCCGTTTGCAGCGCGCCGCCGGCAATCGCCCCGGCGAGGGCGGCGGCGCCCAGGGTCAGGCCACCCACCAGCAGGTCGACTCCGGCTCCGGCCGCCGCCCCGGCCGCAATGCCGCCACCGACCCGTACGCCCAATTGCTTGAGTGTGTCGGGGTTGAACAGGTCATCACCCCAACGGCCATCCAGCAAGGGAAGATCGCTGGCCGCTGCATCCTGAGGGCGGAAAGCGTAGAGCTTGAGCAGGGCCTCGACACAACGCTGTTCGCGCTGACGCACCGCGTTGCGCAGTTCGCTGATGGCCTGGCGTTCCAGTTCGGCATCGCTGACGACGCTGCGCCGGCAAGCGGTGCAATCGATCAGCAATTCGGCAATCAGCCGTCTGGCGCTCTGCTGGCGTGCCAGACGCTGGGCCTGTTGGTCCGCGATCAGCCGCTCCAATTGCCCGCGAGCGCTTTCCAGCAGCAACGCCAGGCTTTCATACAGACGTCGCTCGCCGTCCTCGGGCGGGGCGACGCTGTCGAAACGGACCAGTGCATGCAGGCCCAGCCGCGCCAGGGCTTCGCGCCAGTCGGCTTCACGGTGCTGGGCGCTGCTGACGAAATTGAGCACCGGCAGCAGCGGTTTTCCGCAACTGGCGAGGACTTCCAGTTCATCGCGGTACTTGGCCAACACCGGTTCGCGGGCATCGATCACATAAAGCCCGGCGTCGCTGGCGAGCAACTGCCGCAGCACCTTGGCTTCCTGCTCGAAGCGTTGTCGCGCCTCGCTGCCTTCGAGGAAACGGGCCAGGCGTGCCGGGCCATCCAGGCGTTCACCGGGACGCTCGAGGCGTTCGAAATAATCGAGCAGGGCGATGGCATCTTCCAGCCCAGGCGTGTCGTACAACTCCAGCAGCGCCTCGCCGTCCACCGACAGGCGCGCGCCTTCGACGTGACGGGTGGTGCTCGGGCGGTGGGAGACTTCGCCGAAGCCGACATCCCGGGTCAGGGTACGCAGCAGGGAGGTCTTGCCGACGTTGGTGTGCCCGACCACGGCGAGCTTCAATGGCTTGATGGATTCAGTCATGGCCCGTCTCCAGCCAGTTCAACGGCGCGCAGTCGGCGAACGGCAATTGCAGCTGCTGCAACGCGCTGTGCCAGTCACCCAGGCGCTCGGCATCCAGTGCTTCGCCGGGCGGTGCCTGCAACAGCCAGACGCGGGTGGCGCTGGCGCTGCGAGCCAGTTCGGCGATCAATGCCAGGCTGCCACGGTCTGGCGAGCGCCGGGGATCGCAGGCAATCGCCAGGCGCGCGGGCGGGAAGCGCGAAAGTTGTTCAAGCAATTTGTGGCGCGATTCGCGGCTGTCGAGGACGCCCGCACTTTTCACGGTGCCCGGCAGCTTCGGCGGCCAGGGACGTTCATCCAGCTCGATCGCCACCAGCAGCGCGCCGTCGCTTTCCATGGCGCCCACGGCGCTTTCGACTTGATGCAATTGTGCGGGCGCGGCGTCATTGACGCCCAGGCGTTCGCTGCTTGGCATCAATCGCTCACGCAACTGAGCGTAGCCGGGCAGGTTCAAGTCCAGGCGCAGGCTGGCGCGGCCACGGCGCCAACGCCACAGGCACAACAGCGCCAGGCCCAGGCGCGGCAGCACGCCGTAGATCAGCAGCACGCCCACCAACCAGGCGGCCCAGGCCTGGCGGGCACTTTCGATGTCCAGCGCGGCGTCGCCGCTGGCGCGGATCATCTCGACGCTCGGCACGCTGAAGCCCAGCAGGGCGGGCAACGCACCGAGGGCCTGAGTCATGGCGACGAAGGTCTCGCCACCGAGAATGGTGGTTTCCCATACGAAGCCATAGCGCCGGGTCGCCATCAGCAACAAAACGATGACCAGCGCGCTGAGCATCGCCAGCAACCACAAGCCATTGACCAGCACGCCGAGGGCCCAGCGGTTGAGCTTGTGCCGTTGCAGCAACAGCAGCAGCGCCGGCGCGAGTTGCGCGGCCTTGGCGTCGCGGGCGAGTTTTTCGCTGAGCCACAGCCACAGGCGGCCGAGCGTGGCGCCTTGCTCACCGGCGAACAGCAGGCCCAGGGCCCAGCCGACCAGCAGGATCAGGTTCAGCCCCAACAGGCTGCCGAGGGCCCAGAATACGTTGACCGGCGCGCGTCCATCGCCGAGGGCGGCAAAGCCCAGGCCGGCGCCGCTGGCCACGGCGAGCACGGCCAATGCGACCAGTGCCAGCCGTGCGCCTTGCAGCCAGTGGCGCAGGGCCTGGACGAGGCCATCGCGCTCGGCCAGCCAGTGGGCGCGATGACGGATGCGCGTGGACAGGTCGCCGCCGGCCGCGCGGGCCAGGCGATTGGCTTCCTGGTCTTCGAGCGGGCCGGCATGTTCTTCACGCAGGCGTATCGTCTCGGTCAACCAGAGGTTTTGCAGTTCAGTCACGAGGGCTTCCGTTGCTCGAATGAGCAATCAGCATAACCGCTGTGGCACCGGTCCGGGCCTCTGGTATCCTCGCCGTCATGAAAAAAACTCTTCCCTTAAGCCTGATCGCAGCCCTCGGTGAAAACCGTGTGATCGGCATCGACAACAGCATGCCCTGGCACTTGCCGGGGGACTTCAAATACTTCAAGGCCACCACCCTGGGCAAGCCGATCATCATGGGGCGCAAGACCTGGGACTCCCTCGGTCGGCCGCTGCCGGGACGCTTGAACATTGTCGTCAGCCGCCAGCCGGGCCTGGTGCTGGAAGGCGCGGAAGTCTTTTCTTCGCTGGAGGCCGCAGTGGAACGGGCCGAATCCTGGGCGTTGGAACAGGGCGTTGACGAGCTGATGCTGATCGGTGGCGCCCAGCTCTACGCGCAGGCACTGGAGCAGGCGGATCGGTTGTACCTGACCCGCGTGGCGCTGAGCCCGGAAGGGGATGCGTGGTTTCCGGAGTTTGCTTCGAGCCAGTGGAAACTGGTGTCGAACCAGCTGAACCCGGCTGAAGGGGACAAGCCGGCGTACAGTTTTGAGGTGTGGGAGAAGCTTTAGAAGCCAAGGCTTCGCGAGCAGGCTCGCTCCCACAGGTAACCGAGTTGGGTCAGGAAATCGGTCAACTGTGAGAGCGAGCCTGCTCGCGAAGGCGACCTACTTGGCGCCATCAATCAAGCGTGCACCAACTCCCCATGCTCCTCGGCATCGAGCAAGGCCTTGTCCGTCTGCTGCATCACCTGGCTGGTAATCGCCCCGGCGGTGATCGAGCCACTGACGTTCAACGCGGTACGGCCCATGTCGATCAACGGCTCGACCGAAATCAGCAGCGCCACCAGCGAGACCGGCAAGCCCATGGCCGGCAGCACGATCAACGCGGCGAACGTTGCGCCACCGCCGACACCGGCCACGCCCGCTGAACTCAACGTCACAATGGCTACCAGCGTCGCGATCCACACCGGGTCCAGCGGATTGATCCCCACCGTAGGCGCGACCATGACCGCCAGCATCGCCGGATAGAGCCCGGCGCAACCGTTCTGGCCGATGGTGGCGCCAAACGATGCGCTGAAGCTGGCAATCGCCCGGGGAATGCCGAGGCGGCTGGTCTGGGCTTCGATACTCAGGGGAATGGTCGCCGCGCTGGAGCGGCTGGTGAAAGCGAAGGTCAGCACCGGCCAGATCTTGCGGAAGAAGCGCAACGGATTGATCCCGGCAGCGGACACCAGCAGGCCGTGGACCACGAACATCAGCCCCAGCCCCAGGTACGACACCACCACGAAGCTGCCGAGCTTGATGATGTCCTGCAGGTTGGAGCCAGCCACCACTTTTGTCATCAGCGCCAGTACGCCATACGGGGTCAGCTTCATCACCAGGCGCACCAGGCGCGTCACCCAGCTTTGCAGGGTGTCGATGGCGTTAATCACTTTCTGGCCTTTCTCTGCGTCATCCTTGAGCAATTGCAACGCCGCGACACCGAGGAACGCCGCGAAGATCACCACGCTGATGATCGACGTCGGCTTGGCCCTGGCCAGGTCGGCGAAGGGGTTCTGCGGGATGAACGAAAGCAGCAGTTGCGGGATATTCAGGTTGGCGACCTTGCCGGCGTAATCGCTCTGGATCACTTGCAGCCGTGCCTGCTCCTGGGTTCCGGCTACCAGGCCTTCGGCAGTGAGGCCGAACAGGTTGGTCAGGCCGATACCGATCAGGGCGGCGATGGCGGTAGTGAACAGCAGCGTGCCGATGGTCAGGAAGCTGATCTTGCCCAGGGACGAGGCGTTGTGCAGGCGGGCCACGGCGCTGAGGATCGAAGCAAAGACCAGCGGGATCACGATCATCTGCAGCAACTGCACGTAGCCGTTGCCCACCAGGTCGAACCAGCCGATCGAGGCTTTGAGCACCGGGTCGCCTGCGCCGTAGATCGTGTGCAGGGCGATACCGAACACCACGCCCAGGACCAGCGCCAGCAGCACCTTTTTGGCCAGGCTCCAAGTGCTGTGACGGGTTTGCGCCAAGCCGTACAGCAAGGCGACGAACACCAACAGATTGAGGATCAGAGGAAGATTCATGAAAAACTCCGGAAAGACTTTGCCAGCCGCCAAGCGACGCGACTGTGAGCCGGAAAGCCTAACAGTCTGATATCTAAAGAATTAATACTTAAAAAGAATGTTTACTGTCGCTTTTGGAATAAGGCGTTGGCGCCCAGGGGTATGCCGCTGGCGTTATCGAGACGCAAGCGGTCGCGCACAGGCGGGATCTGTCACAGGCATTTGTTAGCGTCGAGCTCCTACAACCTGGGAGTAAATGTCGATGAAGCTCGTACCTCGCTTGCTCGCTGTCGCTATAGGCCTGGGCCTCGCCGGCCAGGCGCTCGCCACTGACCTCAAGCATTGGCCCGCGGAACAGGCCAAGGCGCTGGAAGCGATGATCGCGGCCAACGCCAACAAAGGTAACTACGCGGTGTTCGACATGGACAACACCAGCTACCGCTACGACCTCGAAGAGTCGCTGCTGCCGTTCATGGAGAACAAGGGGCTTATCACCCGGGAAAGCCTGGACCCGTCCTTGAAGCTGATGCCATTCAAGGACACCGCCGACCACAAGGAAAGCCTGTTCAGTTATTACTATCGACTCTGCGAAGTAGACGACATGGTCTGCTACCCGTGGGTGGCCCAGGTGTTTTCCGGCTACACCCTCAAGGAGCTGAAGGGCTACGTCGATGAGCTGATGGCTTCCGGCAAACCGGTACCGACCACGTATTACGATGGCGACAAAGTGGTCCAGTACAACGTCAACCCACCGAAGATATTCACCGGGCAGGCCGAGCTGTACAACAAGCTGATGGAGAACGGCATCGAGGTCTATGTCATGACCGCCGCTTCCGAAGAGCTGGTGCGCATGGTTGCCTCGGACCCGAAGTATGGCTACAACCTCAAGCCGCAGAACGTCATTGGCGTAACCACGCTGCTCAAGGACCGCAAGACCGGCGAACTGACCACCGCCCGCAAGCAAATCACCAACGGTAAATATGACGAAAAGGCCAATCTTGGCCTGGAGTACACACCGTACCTGTGGACGCCGGCGACCTGGATGGCCGGCAAGCACGCGGCGATCCTGACCTACATCGACGAATGGAAAAAACCGGTGCTGGTGGCTGGTGACACGCCGAGCAGCGACGGCTACATGCTGTTCCATGACGTAGACGTGGCCAAGGGCGGCATCCACTTGTGGGTCAATCGCAAGGATAAATACATGACGCAGATAAACGGCATGATGGCCAAGCACGCAGCCGCCCAGGCCAAGGAAGGACTGCCCGTGACAGCGGACAAGAACTGGGTGATCGTCAAGCCGGAAGATATCCAGTAAACCGGATCAGTTACGGCTTCCGTGACGAGGGAGCTTGCTCCCGCTCGGCTGCGAAGCAGTCGTGAAGCGGCGGGTGCGGTGTTTCTGATGCTCCGCATTTGGCGGATTTTGGGGCCGCTTCGCGGCCCAGCGGGAGCAAGCTCCCTCGCCACAGGGGATATCTCTGGTCCAATAAAAATGCCCCGCACTTGGCGGGGCATTTTTATGTGGCTCGGGGCGCTTACAACCCGTCCAGCATCGCCTTGTCGCGCACCGCACCCTTGTCGGCACTGGTGGCAAGCAGGGCGTAGGCCTTGAGGGCGGTGGTGACTTTGCGCGGACGCACTTCCACCGGCTTCCAGCCTTTGCTGTCCTGTTCGACGCGGCGTGCAGCCAGTTCCTCATCGCTGATCAACAGATTGATCGAACGGTTCGGAATGTCGATCAGCACCTTGTCGCCATCGCGCACCAGGCCGATGGCACCGCCAGCCGCTGCTTCCGGCGAAGCGTGGCCGATGGACAGGCCCGACGTGCCGCCGGAGAAACGGCCGTCAGTCAGCAGCGCACAGGCTTTGCCCAGGCCCTTGGATTTCAGGTAGGAAGTCGGGTAGAGCATTTCCTGCATACCCGGGCCGCCCTTCGGACCTTCGTAACGAATGATCACGATGTCGCCGGCTTTCACCTCGTCGGCGAGAATCCCGCGCACGGCGCTGTCCTGGCTTTCGAAAATCTTCGCGTTGCCTTCGAACACATGGATCGACTCGTCGACGCCGGCGGTCTTCACCACGCAGCCGTCCAGGGCGATGTTGCCGTACAGCACGGCCAGGCCGCCTTCCTTGGAGTAGGCGTGCTCGACGCTGCGGATGCAGCCGTTCTCACGGTCGTCGTCCAGGGTTTCCCAACGGGTCGACTGGCTGAACGCGGTTTGTGTCGGGATGCCCGCCGGGCCGGCCTTGAAGAAGTGATGCACGGCTTCGTCGCTGGTCTGGGTAATGTCCCACTTGGCGATGGCCTCGGCCATGGTCTTGCTGTGTACGGTTGGCAGGTCGGTGTGCAGCAAGCCGCCGCGGGCCAGCGAACCGAGGATGCTGAAGATCCCCCCGGCGCGGTGCACGTCTTCCATGTGGTACTTCTGGATGTTCGGCGCGACCTTGCACAGTTGCGGCACGTGGCGGGAGAGGCGGTCGATGTCGCGCAGGTCGAAATCGATCTCGGCTTCCTGGGCCGCGGCCAGCAGGTGCAGGATGGTGTTGGTCGAGCCGCCCATGGCGATGTCGAGGGTCATGGCGTTCTCGAACGCCTTGAAGTTGGCGACGTTGCGCGGCAACACCGACTCGTCGTTTTCGCCGTAGTAGCGCTTGCACAGCTCGACGATGGTCCGGCCGGCCTGCAGGAACAGCTGTTCGCGGTCGCTGTGGGTGGCCAGGGTCGAACCGTTGCCAGGCAACGCCAGGCCCAGGGCCTCGGTCAGGCAGTTCATCGAATTGGCGGTGAACATGCCGGAGCAAGAACCGCAGGTCGGGCAGGCGCTGCGCTCGTACTCGGCGACTTTCTCGTCGGATGCGCTGGAGTCGGCGGCGATCACCATGGCGTCCACCAGGTCCAGGCCATGGCTGGCGAGCTTGGTCTTGCCGGCCTCCATCGGGCCACCGGACACGAAGATCACCGGGATATTCAGGCGCAGGGCAGCCATGAGCATGCCGGGGGTGATCTTGTCGCAGTTGGAAATGCACACGATGGCGTCGGCGCAGTGGGCATTGACCATGTATTCGACCGAGTCGGCGATGATCTCGCGGCTGGGCAGCGAATACAGCATGCCGTCGTGACCCATGGCGATGCCGTCGTCCACGGCGATGGTGTTGAATTCCTTGGCAACCCCGCCGGCGCGTTCGATTTCCCGTGCAACCAGTTGGCCCAGGTCCTTGAGGTGAACATGGCCTGGAACGAATTGCGTGAAGGAGTTGGCAATGGCGATGATCGGCTTCTTGAAGTCGTCATCCTTCATCCCCGTGGCGCGCCACAGGGCACGGGCGCCGGCCATGTTGCGGCCATGGGTGGATGTTTTCGAACGGTAATCAGGCATGGAGCACTCCGGGCGGCTAATCAGGTACTTATCAGGTATCAATGGGGAAGTGAGCTTCTGTCGACGTCTGGAACACTCGGGTTTGGCCGTGAGTCCGGACGTGGCTGATGACTTTGCAGGATCGCTGCGCGCCTCAGCATGAGCTCATAAACCCGCCGGGGATGAATGGCGATGAATGTCGCGATTCTACACCGCTGGCGTCAGGATGAAATGACGCAAAGCGCCGATCGAGACCATTCTCGCGCCTGGAATGACGACTGGCAGCGTTCAGCCGCAAGGTAAGCCGAACGGCATCGGCTGGGGAAATGCTCGTTATCGATCAGCGGGACAGGGCCGTAGCCCCGCCCCGTCCGGCCTCAGCTATTAGGCAGCAATCGGCAGGTGATGCTCTTGATGTAGCGCGTCTCGGCGATCGCCGGGTGTACCGGGTGATCGGGGCCCTGGCCGCCGCGTTCGAGCAGTTGGATGTTGCGGTCCAGGTGACGGGCGCTGGTCAGCAGGATGTTCTGCAGATCGTCTTCGGGCAGGTGCATCGAGCATGACGCACTGACCAGGATGCCGTCCTTGCTGAGCAGGCGCATGGCCTGTTCGTTGAGGCGGCGGTAGGCGCCTTCGCCGTTCTTCAGGTCTTTCTTGCGCTTGATGAAGGCCGGCGGGTCGGCAACGATCACGTCGAAACGCTCTTCGCTGGCCTTGAGTTCCTTCAAGGCTTCGAATACGTCACCTTCAATGCAGGTCAGCTTCTCGGCGACGCCGTTCAGCGCGGCGTTGCGCTCGACGCCGTCGAGGGCGAAGGCCGAGGCGTCGACGCAGAATACTTCACTGGCACCGAACGCCGCGGCTTGCACGCCCCAGCCGCCGATGTAGCTGAACAGGTCCAGAACGCGCTTGCCCTTGGCGTAGGGTGCCAGGCGCGCACGGTTGATGCGGTGGTCGTAGAACCAGCCGGTTTTCTGGCCTTGCATGACCGGCGCTTCGAATTTCACGCCGTTCTCTTCCAAGGCGACCCACTCCGGGACGAGACCGAAGACGGTCTCGACGTAGCGCTCCAGGCCTTCGGCGTCGCGGGCCGCGGAATCATTCTTGAACAGGATGCCGCTAGGCTTGAGCACCTGGGTGAGGGCGGCGATCACGTCGTCCTTGTGGGCTTCCATGGTGGCGGAGGCGATCTGCACCACCAGGATGTCGCCGAAACGGTCGACCACCAGGCCCGGCAGCAGGTCGGAATCACCGTAGACCAGGCGATAGAACGGCTTGTCGAACAGCCGCTCGCGCAGGGACAACGCCACGTTGAGGCGATGCACCAACAGGGATTTGTCCAGCGCCAGCTTCGCGTCGCGGGACAGCAGGCGTGCGCAGATCAGGTTGTTCGGGCTCATCGCAACGATGCCCAGCGGCTTGCCGCCGGCGGCTTCGAGGACCGCCTGGTCGCCGGCCTTGAAGCCGTGCAGCGGGGTGGCGGCCACATCGATTTCGTTACTGTAGACCCACAGGTGGCCGGCGCGCAGGCGACGGTCGGCGTTGGCTTTGAGGCGCAGGCTGGGCAGGGACATGACGTCGCTCCGGAAAAAAGAGCGGGAGTATACCGTGTTGCAACCCTTGCGGGGCCGGCGGTGGACATGCGGCGAGGGAGCCTGCGCTGCTCGCCTCGTCACAAGGGCTTCAGGCCGACAGCGAGTTGATCAGTTCACGGTTGAACGCGGGAATATCATCCGGCTGGCGGCTGCTGATCCAGGTGCCGTCCCGGACGACTTCCTGGTCGACCCAGTTCGCGCCGGCATTGACCAGGTCATCCTTGAGCGTCTTGTAGCTGGTCATGGTCTTGCCCTTGACCAGGCCACTGGACACCAGCAACCAGCCGCCATGGCAAATTACCGCGATAGGTTTGCCAGCCGCCTCGAAGCCCTTGACCAGGTTCTGCGCGTCGGGGTCGATGCGGATGGTGTCGGAATTCTGCACGCCGCCGGGCAGCACCACCGCTTCGTACTGATCGACATTCGCCGCCTTGAAAGTCAGGTCCACCTTGAAGTCGTCGGCCGGCTTGTCATGGTTCCAGCCTTTGACTTGGCCGTCGCTGGCGGAAATGATGTCGACCTTGGCCCCGGCCTGTTCCAGCGCCTCTTTGGGACCGGTCAGTTCGGCCTGTTCAAAACCGTCGGTGACCAGAATGGCGACACGCTTGTTGTTCAGATTAGCGGGCATGAAAATCTCCTAAAGCTGAATGGGTTGGCTGCCGACCTAAGCCTTATTACAAGACTTGGGCATTGGTCCTACAGATTCCGAAGCTCAGGCTTGTACGAAAGTTCCGCCAATTTACCGGTGGTGTGTCGGATCCAGATTTAGGGGTTAGACTCCCGGCCTTACCCAGAGTGTGTACCCATGTCCAAAGAACTTTCCGCCGAACAGATCCAACAGTCCCTGCAAGGCATAAGTGTGCCGCCCCAGCCGCAAATCATGGTGGATTTGCAGATGGAGCAGTACATGCCCGACCCGGACCTGGAAACCATTGCCAAGCTGATTTCCCAGGATCCGGGCCTTTCGGGTGCCTTGCTCAAGATCGTCAATTCGCCGTACTACGGCTTGAGCAACAAGATCACTTCGATCCAGCGCGCAGTGAACCTGCTGGGCAGCCGGTCGATTATCAACCTGATCAACGCGCAGTCGATCAAGGGAGAATTGCACGACGATGCCATCGTCACCTTGAACCGCTTCTGGGACACCGCCCAGGACGTGGCCATGACCTGCCTGACCCTGGCCAAGCGCGTCGGCCTGCAGAACGGCGACGAAGCCTATGCCCTGGGTTTGTTCCATGACTGCGGCGTGCCGCTGATGCTCAAGCAGTTCCCCACCTACATGGGCGTGCTGGAGGAGGCCTATGCCAATGCCAGCGCCGAGATCCGGGTGGTGGACACCGAAAACCGCGTGTTCAACACCAACCATGCGGTGGTCGGTTACTACACCTCCAAGTCCTGGCGCCTGCCGGACCACGTCAGCCAGGCCATCGCCAATCACCACAACGCCCTGGCGATTTTCAGCGACGAATCTTCGCGCAATAACAGTCAGTTGAAAAACCTGTTGGCGATCCTGAAGATGTCCGAGAACATCTGTGCTTCCCATCGCGTGCTGGGCAACCAGGCTGAGGACCACGAGTGGAATTGCGTCGGGCCACTGGTGCTCGATTACATCGGTCTGCCGGAGTACGACTTCGAGACCCAGAAACAGGAAATCCGCGACCTGGCCTCTCGTTGAGTGCCAGCTTTCGCTTGATTCGAGAGCCCTATGCCAGAACTGCCGGAAGTCGAAACCACCCGCCGCGGGATTGCGCCACACCTCGAAGGGCAACGGGTCAGCCGCGTCGTCGTACGTGACCGCCGCTTGCGCTGGCCGATTCCCGAAGACCTCGATGTGCGTCTTTCGGGGCAGCGCATCGTGCAGGTGGAACGGCGGGCCAAGTACCTGTTGATCAATGCCGAGGTTGGCACGCTGATCAGCCACCTGGGCATGTCCGGCAACCTGCGGCTGGTCGAGATCGGCATGCCCGCCCTCAAGCATGAACATGTCGACATCGAACTGGAGTCCGGCCTGGCCTTGCGCTACACCGATCCGCGTCGCTTCGGGGCGATGCTCTGGAGCCTCGACCCGCTCAATCACGAGTTGCTGATTCGCCTCGGGCCTGAACCGCTGACTGACTTGTTCGATGGCGAACGGCTATTCCAGCTTTCCCGTGGGCGCTCGATGGCGGTCAAGCCGTTCATCATGGACAACGCGGTCGTGGTGGGCGTGGGCAATATCTATGCGACCGAAGCGCTGTTCGCCGCCGGAATCGACCCACGGCGCGCCGCCGGAAGCATTTCTCGGGCGCGTTATCTGAAACTGGCGATCGAGATCAAGCGCATCCTTGCCCATGCCATCGAACGCGGTGGAACCACCCTGCGAGACTTCATCGGCGGCGATGGCCAGCCCGGTTATTTCCAGCAGGAGCTGTTCGTGTACGGTCGGGGTGGGGAGTTGTGCAAGGTCTGTGGCACGGGGCTGCGGGAAATCCGCCTGGGGCAGCGCGCCAGCGTCTGGTGTCCGCGCTGCCAGAGGTGATTCGTCTTACGGTCTATAGTCAGTAGTCATACTGTTTCAGCCGAAGGATCGCCCCATGACTCTGCTTCGAACTTTCCTCCTGGCACTCTCGCTGAGTGTCGGCTTGCCTGCCTTGGCGAACACCGAAAGCGGTGACCCGCGCTACACCATCCAGAATCCACCCGCGTACGCCATGCTCGGCGACTTGCTGATTGCTCGTCCGTTGCTGCTCGCCGCCACCGTGATCGGTGCCGGGGCGTTTGTCGTGTCGTTGCCCTTTACGGCGCTGGGTGGCGGGGTTGGCGATGCGGGGAAGGCGTTGGTGGTCGACCCGGCGAAAGCGACGTTTGTGCGGTGCCTGGGGTGTGTTGGGGAGGGGTTTGAGCGGCAGGAGTGACTGTCGGATTTGTGATGTGGCTGTTGGCCTCTTCGCGAGCAGGCTCGCTCCCACATGGGATTCGCTTAGACCCCCAAATTACCTGAACACAACAGTCCTGTGGGAGCGAGCCTGCTCGCGAAGAGGCCGGCAAAGACCCTGCAAAAATTGTCGGACTCACTCCTTGCCGGTAATTTTGCGATATTTCGCCATCAACTGTTCCTCAGTCTCCGGATGAGCCTCGTCCAGCGGGATGCAATCCACCGGGCAGACCTGCTGGCATTGAGGCTCGTCATAGTGCCCGACGCACTGGGTGCACAGGTTCGGGTCAATGACATAGATCTCTTCGCCCTGGGAAATGGCGGCGTTCGGGCACTCGGGTTCGCAGACGTCGCAATTGATGCAGTCGTCGGTGATGATCAGGGACATGCAAGCTCCGGCCGGGGCGTTGAGCCCGGGCATTTGAAAACGTATGGGCGCAATTGTGCCGCATTGGCGAGCGCAGTGCACGCGGGGGCGATGGACTGCGCTGTGCTGCGAGCGAGTCGCAGCGTCGGCGGGTTACTTCTTGAAGCGCAGGGTCAGCGCGTCGGCCACGGCCGGGTGGACGAACTTGGTGATATCGCCGCCCAAGGCCGCAATTTCCCGCACCAGGGTCGACGAGATGAAAGAGTAACGCTCCGATGGCGTCAGGAAGAGACTCTCGACGTCCGGGGCCAACTGGCGGTTCATGTTGGCCAGCTGGAACTCGTATTCGAAATCCGAGACCGCACGCAGGCCGCGCAGGAACACGTTGGCGTTCTTTTCCTTGGCGAAATGCGCCAGCAGCGTCGAGAAGCCCACCACTTCCACGTTCGGCAGGTGCTTGGTGACCTCACGGGCCAGCTCCACACGTTGCTCCAGCGGGAACAGCGGGTTTTTCTTCGGGCTGGCGGCGACGGCAATGATCACATGGTCGAACAGGCGCGAGGCGCGTTCGACCAGATCGCCATGGCCCTTGGTAATGGGGTCGAAGGTACCTGGGTACAACACTCGGTTCATCGCGTCGTCCTGGCGGGAGTCCGTTGGGGAGTCGGATGGTATCGCAGCCGACTCGGTCGGCCAAGTCGGCGATGGGATAAGAACGCACTATAGGCGCTGCGAATAGTCGGTTTTTTCATGTGTTTTTCAGACGTTCGGCCAGCAGGGTCGCCAGTTTGGCGGTCAGGCCGTACACCGACAATTGCGGGTTGGCGCCGATGCTGGTGGGGAACAGCGAGCCGTCGTGGATGGAAAGATTACGCAGTTGGTGGTGGCGGCCGAGGCTGTCGGCCACCGCGTGTTTCGGCTCTTCGCCCATGGCGCAACCCCCCATGACATGAGCGCTGCCCAGGCGGGTACGGAAAAGGGCCAGGTCCAGCCCGTCGATCAGCGCCCGGGCCTCGGCCAGGGTTTTCACGTGCCGGGCATCGCTGTGCATCGGCATGACCGACCTGGCCCCTGCGGCGAACTGGATCTCGGCCATGCTGTGGAATGCCCGGCGCAAACCGTCCCAAGTGTAGGGGGAGACCTGATAGTCGAGCACGGGCGTGCCGTCGCTGCGCAATTCCACGGTACCGCCGGGGCTGTCCGGGTGAAAGCCGTCGCGCAGTAACGCCAGCATGGCGTGGGTGTGGGGCAACTTTGCCATGTGCGCTGCGTTCTGCGCACCAAAGCCGCCCAACAGCGTGGCGGCGAGGGCAGGGTGCAAAGGCGGGACTTCCAGCTTGTAGGACATTTTGCCGGTGACGCCATCCTGCCATTGGAAATGATCTGAATAAATCGACTGTGGAGCTCCATAAAAAGGGTTGATGACTTCATCGAACAGTCCGGCTGACATGTTCACCAAGTGCAGGAAGGTGCGCTTGCCCAGGCATCGATGCGGATCCGGCGCGTCGGAGCGCAGCAGCAGGGCGGGGCTGTTGATGCCGCCACCGGCCAGCACGTAATGCCGCGCCTTGACCCTTATGCGCCGTCCGGTCGGCGCCACGCAGCGTTCGTCCATGGCCTGGCATTGCAATTCCACTACCGCATCGTTGCTAATGATCAGGCGTTCGGCCCGCGCCAGATAGAGCAGGGCGCCGCCCTGGTCCAGCGTGGCGGGTATGGTGGTGACCAGCATCGATTGCTTGGCATTGGTCGGGCAGCCCATCCCGCAATAGCCCAGGTTCCAGCAGCCACGCACGTTGCGCGGGATCACATGCCAGCTGTAGCCCAATTGCTCGCAGCCCTTACGAATGACGTCGTTGTTGGCATTGGGCGGAATCAGCCATGGCGCCACCCCCAGGCGCTGCTCCATTCGTTCGAACCAGGGCGCCATCTCGGCGGGGCCGTGGCCCCGGACGGCATGCTCGGTCGCCCAGTGTCCGAGAGTCTGGTCAGGCGTACGAAAGCTCGATGTCCAGTTGATCAACGTGGTGCCCCCCACGGCCCGGCCCTGGAGAATGGTGATGGCGCCGTCCTTGCTCATTCGCCCGAGACCTTCCTGATACAGGCTGGTGTAAGCCTGATCCTCCAGCAGCTTGAAGTCCTGGCTGGTCTTGAGCGGGCCTTCTTCGATGAGCAATACCTTGTAGCCGGCGGCACTGAGAATTTCCGCCGTGGTGCCACCGCCGGCGCCGCTGCCGATGATCGCCACGTCGGCTTCCAGCGTGAGGTCCTGGGTCAGTTGCGCGCCGTTGTAGGTGGTCCAGCCACGGGCCAGGCCTTCGCGGAACGGATCGGGTACGGGCATGCTTGAGACTCCCTTGTTGTCGTGAGCTGACTGAGCCCTTGTGGGAGCGGGCTTGCTCGCGAAAACGGTAATTCAGGCAACACTAATGTCGGCTGATACACCGCCTTCGCGAGCAAGCCCGCTCCCACACAAGCCCGCTCCCACAGGAATTGGGGCTGGCTTTCAGACGGTTGGCGGGCCCGGATACCCGCAGTGTGCCCAGGCCTCGGGCCGGCTGTACCAGGCCATCATCACCATTTGCAGCAGAGAGCTGTGGCCTTGGCGCAACAAGCTCAGCGAGCTGTTTTCCCAGCGCGTCAGGAATTGTTGAATGTCATCGGCGCTGGCGTTTTCCCACCCGCCCCAGATTCCGGTCAGCGGCCCGCGGGTCACACCCAACGTGAGCACGTCGAACAGTTGATGCGTGAGCTTGAGCATCGCCGCAGACAAGTGCGCCAGGCCGCGATCCAGGCTTTGCAGCGTGGCGTCGGTGGCGGCCTGGATCGTTCCTGCCGTCACTGCGCCGTCGAGCATCACCGGAATGACGGCGCGTAGAAATGCCAGGTCGCTGTCGCGCAGGGCCTTCAGGCCGTCCGCCGGTTGGCTGGACGAACAGCCGCTGAGGCTGGCGCCCAGGCCGACGGTGGCGAGGAAAACGCTGGCGCCAAGGCTCAGTTGCAGCAAACCACGCCGTGACAGGGCGGGCGTATCGGTCAGGTTTGGGCTCATTATTGTTATTACCCGAGAGACGCTTGTTAGCGGATGAACAGCTTCTGGATCAGCTTCTGCAAAGGCTTGCCATAGGGCGGATAAATCAGTCTGGCGGCGTTGAAGCGCTGCTTGATCAGGACGCCCTTGGCCTTGCTGAAGGTCAGGAATCCCTCGTGACCGTGATAGTGGCCCATCCCCGAGGCGCCAATGCCGCCGAACGGCATGTCGTCCTGGGCCACATGCAGCAGCGTGTCGTTCAGGCAGACGCCGCCGGAATGGGTTTCATTGAGTACTCGCTGCTGTTCGGCCTTGTTGTAGCCGAAGTAGTAGAGCGCCAGCGGACGAGGCCGCCGATTGATGTAGGCAAAAGCCTGGTCCAGGCCTTCATACGGCACGATGGGCAGCAGTGGGCCGAAGATCTCATCCTGCATCACCGTCATGTCATCCGTGACATTGAGCAACAGGCTGTGGGCCATGCGGCGTCCCTGGCCCTGGTCGAACAGCTCGATCAGCAGCGCGCCTTTGCTAGTGGCGTCGCCGATGTAGCCGTTGAGCCGCGCCAGTTGGCGAACGTTGATGATGGCGGTGTAGTCCGGGTTGTCCGCCAGCGTCGGATAAAACCCGCGGACCGCTTCGCGATACGCCTCGACGAACGCTCCGACGCGGCTCTGCGGTACCAGCACGTAATCCGGCGCGACGCAGGTCTGCCCGGCATTCAGGGTCTTGCCGAAGGCTATGCGTTCGGCGGCGTCCTTGAGCGGTACGTCGTCGGACACGATGGCGGGTGATTTGCCACCCAGCTCGAGGGTGATGGGGGTGAGGTTTTCCGCGGCGGCACGCATCACATGTTTGCCGATGCTGGTGGCGCCGGTGAACAACAGGTGATCGAACGGCAACCTGGAGAATGCAATGCCGACGTCAGCCTCGCCCAGCACCACCGACACCAGGTCCTGGGGAAAGATACGGGCAAACAGTCGCTTGAGCAGCAGCCCGGTGGCCGGGGTCGCCTCGCTGAGCTTGAGCATGACCCGGTTGCCCGCTGACAAGGCGCCGACCAATGGGCCCACGGCCAGGAAGAGCGGGTAATTCCACGGCACGATGACCCCGACTACGCCCAATGGCTGGTAGATCACCTTGGCCGATGCCGGTTGGAAGGCCACGCCGACCTTGCGCCGGGAAGGTTTCATCCAGCCCTTGAGGTTGCGGCTGGCGTAATGGATGCCGTGCAGGCTCGGCATCAGCTCGGCCAGCAGGGTTTCGTCGGCGCTGCGGTGACTGAAGTCCTGGCTGATCGCATCGATCAGGGCTTGCCGTTCGTTGCTCAACAATTCGCGCAATGCCTTGAGCCACTGCCGGCGCTGCTCGGCCGTTGGCATGGGATGAGCGGCGAAAGCACGGCGCTGGGCCTCGAAGATCGTCCGAATTTCATCCAGCTGCTGTTGAGACTGGTGCAGGTAAGCAACGTCGGCTGGCATGTCGGCACCGGATTATTGTTGGAATGGTGGATTTCTAGAGCTTGTGCTCTAAAAAGTCAAATGCCGCCTCCGCGATGGCGTGGGTTTTCTCCCGTGACCGATAGGTCGTAAGATGCCCATCACATGATTTTTCGAATTAAGCCCAAGCCATGGCCCCACGAATAAAAACCAGCGAGCGCATCGTGCAGAACAGCCTGGAGTTGTTCAACCGGCAGGGTGAGCGCAGTGTCAGCACCAATCACATTGCCGCCCATATGGACATGTCCCCGGGCAATCTTTATTACCACTTCCCCAACAAGCAGGCGATCATCGCCGTGCTGTTCAGCGAATACGAAAACCTGGTGGACAGCTTCCTGCGGCCACCCCAGGGGCGGGCGGCCACGGTGGACGACAAGCGTTTCTACCTGCAGGAACTGCTTTCGGCGATGTGGCGCTACCGGTTCCTGCACCGGGACCTGGAGCACCTGCTCGACAGCGACCCGGAACTGGCGGCTCGCTACCGACGCTTTTCCCAACGCTGCCTGATCCATGGCACGGCTATCTACGAAGGCTTCGTCGACGCCGGTATCCTGGCGATGGACCGCGTCCAGATCGAGTCCCTGACCCTCAATGCCTGGATTGTCCTCACGTCCTGGGTCCGGTTCCTCTGCACCACGCGCGAAAACTCCAACCACCTGAGCGAACAGGCGATCAAGCGCGGCGTGTATCAGGTGCTGGTGCTCGAGGCGGGGTTTGTGACCGAGCAGGCCCGCGAAGCGGTAGATGCGCTGTTCAAAGAATTTTATGTCCCGCTGGCCCAGACCCTGGAGGAAGGGCAGTAGATCGGACCCCTCGATTCAGCCACAGGAGCTCACCATGCCCATCGCGCAACTCATCAGCCCTCAGGCCCTGGAACAGCGGAGATCACAGCCCGGGCTGGTGATCCTCGATTGTCGTTTTGCCCTGGAGGACCCGGACTATGGCCAGCGCAGTTACGCCGAGGGCCATATCGCCGGCGCGTCGTTCGTCGACCTTGAGCGGGATCTGAGCGGGCCGGTCATCAAGGGCGTCACCGGACGTCATCCGCTGCCGGAGCCCGAGGCGCTGGTTGAGCGTCTCCGGGCCTGGGGGATCAACAATGACAACGAGGTCGTGCTGTATGACGACGGCCCCGGCGCCTATGCCGCCCGGGCCTGGTGGCTGCTGGCCTGGTTGGGCAAACGCGATGGCGTGCATATTCTCGACGGCGGGCTCAAGGCCTGGCATGCGGCCGGCCTGCCCCTGAGCCTGGATCCGCCGCAGACTGCTCGCGGGACTTTCAGCGGCGCGCCGGACGCGAACTTGCTGCTCAGTGCGCAGGCGTTGCAGCAACGCCTCGGTGATGCGGACATGACCCTGTTGGATGCCAGGGCGCTGCCGCGTTTCAAGGGCGAAGTCGAGCCGATCGACCCGGTGGCGGGGCATATCCCGGGCGCGTCATGCGCAGCATTCACCGACAACCTGGGGACCGATGGACGCTTCTTGCCGGCCGATCAACTCAAGCTGCGTTTCGCTGAAAAACTGGGCGAGCGCCCGCCCACCGAGCTGGTGGCTTACTGCGGCTCCGGCGTGACGGCGTGCCATAACCTGTTTGCCTTGTGCCTGGCGGGCTATCCGCTGGGACGGTTGTATGCCGGCTCGTGGAGCGAGTGGATCAACGATCCCCAGCGGGGCGTGGCGAAGGGCGAATAGCGAATAGCGAATAACGAGACACCCGAAATCAATGTGGGAGCGAGCTTTGTGGGAGCGGGCTTGCTCGCGAAGGCGTCGGCACATCCAACATGAGTACTGGCTGAACCACCGCCTTCGCGAGCAAGCCCGCTCCCACAAGGGGATTCGTGTAGTCCTGCAGACTCTCTTTCCACCATTGCTACGCTCAGCCTTGTGCCAGGCTAGCCAGCCAACCGGGAATCCGCCGTTCCAGGTAATACCCCGGGCGCCGCAGGGTTCCGTCGACAAATCCCACATGCCCGCCCCGCAGGTGCAGTTCCAGGTGGGTCGAGGCCGACAACTCGCCGGGTTCGGGCAGGCTGTGGGGGAATACAAAAGGGTCGTCGGCGGCCTGGATGACCAGCGTCGGTGTACTGATTCCCGCCATGAAATAGCGGCTGGACGCGCGCCGGTAGTAATCCGCTGCGTCGGAAAAGCCGTGCAGCGGCGCTGTCACCCGGCCGTCAAAATCCCAGAAGGTGCGCATGTTGTCCAGCGAGCCCAGAGCTGCCAGGGTCGCGAGCCCTTCGTCGCGTCCGTCATGCTGGAACTGGCGTTGCTTGTTGCGCACGTAGGCGACCATTTCCCGCATGAAGTGCGCCTGGTAGAACCTGGAAAAGCCCTGTCCGATGCGGTCGGCGCACTGGTCCAGGCGAAACGGTACCGAGACCGCCACTGCGCCCTGCAACTGGCTGTCATTGCCGGCTTCCCCCAAATGCTTGAGCAGCACATTTCCGCCCAGCGAATAGCCCACCGCAAACAGCGGCGCCAAGGGGCGTCGGGCCCGCAGATGGGCGATAGCCGCGGCGAGATCTTCGCTGGCGCCGGAATGATAACTGCGAGCCAGCAGGTTCGGCTCGCCCGAGCAACCACGCCAGTTCAGGGCGACGCTGGCCCAGCCTTGAGCATTGAGCGCGCGTTGCAGGCCGGCAACGTAGGGTGAGTTGGAGGAACCGGTCAGCCCATGAAGCACCAGCACCAGCGGTGCTTCGGCGCTATGCGGGCCATGCCAGTCGAGGTCGAGGAAATCACCATCGTCCAGCCAGAGGCGCTCACGTTCGCGATCGATGTGAACGGTTTTACGCCACAATGGGCCCCACAATGTCTGCAGGTGCGGATTGCCAAGGCCTGGGGCGGGTATGAAGCGTTCAGGTGCGCAGGACACGATCATTCTCGGTGCACGGTCAGCGGTTCAGCCAACGGCCTCTGCCGTACGTTGCCACAATGCGTAATACACCCGCCCGGATTTCTGCTCGCGATGCAGGCGCCAATTGGCCGGCAAGCCCAGGGTCGAAGGGGCGGTCTCGCTTTCAGTGTAGACCCAGGCATCGTCGGCCAGCCATTGCCGTTCCTCGAGCAACGCGCAGACGGCCGGCAACAGGTTCTGGTTGAACGGCGGGTCGAGGAAGACCAGGTCGAAAGGTGTCGCGGGCTGGCTGTCGAGATAGCGCAGCGCATCCGCCGTCTGCACCTGGCCGACGGTGCAACGCAGCGTGCCCAGGTGTTCTTTCAGGCTCGAGACCGCCAGGCTGCTGGCGTCCAGCGCCTGGCCCATGGCGGCGCCACGGGACAAGGCCTCGAGAAACAGCGCGCCACTGCCGGCGAACGGGTCGAGCACCCGGGCACCCGCCACATACGGCGCGAGCCAGTTGAACAGGGTTTCGCGCACCCGGTCCGGCGTCGGCCGCAGGCCCGGGGCATCGGGGAAGCTCAAGCGCCGGCTGCGCCACTCACCGCCGATGATGCGCAACTGGTTAACCCCGTTGTGCGCGGGTTTCTTGCTGGAATTGGATGGACGGGCCATTAATGCTCCGGAACCCCGAGCGGCTGCTCGGCAGGTTTGTCAGTGGGGGCCGGCAACGGCTTTTGCGGCACGGTCGGGCCAGCGGTGACGATGACCATCTTG
The DNA here is from genome assembly GCF_054161305.1 of Pseudomonas sp. Z2-11. Classification (NCBI taxonomy): domain Bacteria; kingdom Pseudomonadati; phylum Pseudomonadota; class Gammaproteobacteria; order Pseudomonadales; family Pseudomonadaceae; genus Pseudomonas; species Pseudomonas sp. Z2-11. The sequence continues at coordinate 5,829,499 of NZ_CP096395.1, read as the reverse complement.
TCCGTGCTCAGGTGTTTGTTCAGCGCGGTCCTGACCTGCTCGACCGTCAGCGCCTGGGACTGGCGCATGAAATCCTCCAGGTAGCTCAGCGGCAAGTCATAAAAGCCCATGGCGCCGAGCTGACCGACGATGTCGGCGTTACTCGCGGTCGACAGCGGGAAGCTGCCGGCCAGCTCGCGCTTGGCGTCGTCGAGCTCCTTCTGGGTCGGGCCGTTCTTGAGATAATCGGCGAACACATCCTGTACCAGCTTCAACGTGCCTTCGCTCATCTCGGCACGGGTCTGCAGACTGATCATGAACGGGCCGCGAGCCTGCATCGCCGTGAAGCCGGAATAGACGCCATAGGTCAGGCCGCGTTTTTCCCGGACCTCGGTCATCAGCCGCGTGCCGAAGCCACCGCCGCCGAGGATCTGGTTGCCCATGGACACGGCGGCATAGTCCGGATCGTCGCGGTCGACGCCCAGTTGCGCGAGCATCAGGTTGGTCTGCTTGGACGGGAACTCGATATGGTGGACGCTCGCTTTCGGCTCCACCGGTGGCGGCGTTTTCGCCAGGGCCTGGCCCTTGGGCAGTGCGGCGGATATCTGGTTGGCAATGGCTTCGGCCTCGGCACGGGACAGGTCCCCCACCAGGGCGATCACCGCGTTGCCGGCGGCATAGGCCTTGGCATGAAAGGCCCGGGCCTGGGCCAGGGTAATCGGCGGGATGCTCTGTGCCGTGCCGTCGCTGGAGTGCGCATACGGATGGTCGCCGTACAGGCGCTTCATCAGTTCCAGGCCCGCCAGTTTGCCGGGGTTCTGCTTCTGGTACTCGAAACCGGCGAGCATCTGGTTCTTGATGCGCGCGAAGGAGTCGGCGGGGAAGGTCGGCTGGCCGACAACTTCGGCAAACAGCTTCAGCGCCGGCTCGCGCTTGTCGGCAGCGCTGAGACTGCGCAGCGAAGCCACGGCCATGTCCCGGAAGGCGCCGTTGCCAAAATCGGCGCCGAGGCTTTCAAAGCCTTCGGCAATGGCACTGACGTCCTTGCCGGCCACGCCTTCATTGAGCATCGCGTTGGTCAACTGCGCCAGACCCGGTGCGTCGCCGTCCTGGCTGCTGCCGGCGGCGAAGGTCAGGCGCAGGTCGAACATCGGCAATTCGCGAGCTTCGACGAACAGCACCTTGGCGCCGTCGGCGGTTTTCCAGGTCTGCACGTCGAGCTGGCGATGGCTGGGCGCCTTGCCGTCCAGTTCAGCCAGCGATTGCAGCTTGTTGCCGGACTTGGCCTTGTCCAGTGCCTGGCTGGCGTTGGAGCTGGTCGATGGCGACAGGTAAAAGGCCAGCGCGCCGACCACGGCGATCAATACCAGGCCGATCAGCACCAGGCGCGGTGATTTGCGCTCACTCATGAGCTTTCTCCTCGGGCAGGATGTGCGCGACGCTCAGGCGCGAGCGGGTGAAATACAACTGGGCTGCCTTCTGGATATCCTGCGGGGTCACGCTTTGCAGTTCGGCCAGCTCGGTGTCCATCAGCTTCCAGGACAGGCCGACCGTTTCCAGCTGGCCGATGGCGGTGGCCTGGCTGGTAATGGAGTCGCGCTCATACACCAGGCCGGCGATCACCTGGGCGCGGACGCGCTCCAGTTCCTCGGCGGTGGGGGCGGTTGTCTTCAGTTGTTCGAGCAAGCGCCACAGGCCGGCTTCGGCCTCGGCGAGGGTCTTGTTTTTCTGCGTGTTGGGTGTCGCCGACAGGGTGAACAGGGTATCGCCACGGGTGTAGGCGTCGTAGTTCGACGAGCCGCCGGACACCAATTCTTCGCCGCGCTCCAGCTGGGCCGGGATCCGGCCGCTGTAACCGCCGTCCAGCAGCGCGGAAATCAGCCGCAAGGCGTTGACCGGGACTTTATCGGTGGCCGTGGCGATGCTCGGCACGTTGAATGCCAGCATGACGCTCGGCAGTTGGGTCTGTACATGCAGGGTAATCTTGCGCTCACCGGGTTCGGCCAGCTCCAGCGGGATTTTCGCCGCCGGCACGGCGCGCCGGGCAATCGGGCCGAAATAGCGCTGGGCCAGGGTCTTGACCTCGTCTGGTGTCACGTCGCCAACCACTACCAGGGTCGCATTGTTCGGTGCATACCAGGATTCGTACCAGTGGCGCAGCTCCTCGACCTTCATCCGGTCCAGGTCGGCCATCCAGCCGATGGTCGGCGTGTGGTAGCCGCTGGCCGGGTACGCCATGGCCTTGAATCGCTCGTAGGCCTTGGACATGGGCTTGTCATCGGTGCGCATGCGGCGCTCTTCCTTGATGACCTCGATCTCGCGGCTGAACTCCTCCGGCGGCAAGCGCAGGCTGGCCATGCGATCGGCCTCAAGCTCGAAGGCCACGCCCAGGCGATCCCGGGCCAGTACCTGGTAATAGGCGGTGAAGTCATCGCTGGTGAACGCGTTCTCCTCGGCGCCAAGGTCGCGCAGGATCAACGACGCTTCGCCGGGACCGACTTTTTCGCTGCCCTTGAACATCATGTGTTCCAGGGCGTGGGACAGGCCGGTCTGGCCCGGCGTTTCATAGCTGGAGCCCACCTTGTACCAGACCTGGGACACGACCACCGGAGCCCGGTGATCCTCGCGCACTACGACCTTCAAACCGTTGTCGAGGGTAAATTCATGGGTAGGTTGCGGGTCGGCAGCAAGGGCGGAAAAGGGCAGACAAACTGTGCTGAGCAGCAGGCCAGCGGCGCGGCGGGCAAGAGCATTCATTCGTGTTTAAACCTGTTGGACTGCCCGCTTGGCCTTAGCCTCGGCGGGCGAGGAGGTGCTAGGATACTGATCCGTTTTACTGGCGGCCACGCCTATCGGGCCTTTTATCGGCTCGTGGCTGTTTGGATTTGCGGAAGAAGCCTCGGGTTTACCTGCTGTTCCCGATGTTTTCGCCGAAAATGTCCCACCAGTCCTTCGAAAAAAGCGACTTGAGTTGTCCGCGAGACAACTCTACAAAATGTTGCGCGTGAACAAGCTGGATGAAACGCAGTCTGTTCAGCATCGAATATTTATCACCGAGGCGCCTGCCTGGCGCGTCGCTACCGTGAGATAGCCGTCCTCCATGTTTGGTTCCAACGACGACAAGAAGACCCCAGCTGCGGCTGGCGAGAAAAAAGGCCTGTTCGGATGGCTGCGCAAGAAGCCGCAGGAAACCGTCGTCGAGCAGCCGCAACTGCCGCCAGAGCCGGCCGCCGAGACTGTGGCCGAGACCGCAGTGGAAGAGACTGCGCCGATCGTCCTGCCGATTGCCGAACCGGTGCTGCAGCCGGTCGAGCCTGAGGTTACCGCCGAGCCGGTTGCCGAGCAGCCACTGACCCCGCCCGCCGGGCAAACGCCCTGGCTGACCTTGCCCGTGGCCGAAGAACCGGTCGGGCTGGTCGACGATGAGCAGGCTGCGCATGTCACCCCACCGATTCCGGCCTCGACGCAACCGGTCGAGGCGCCCATTGCCGAGACTCCGGTTGTCGTTGCGCCTGCCACTCCTGAGCCCGCCCCTGAGCCAGAGGCTGTAACGGCTGAGGTTCCGGCTCTGGTCGAGCCGCCGCGCAGCGCCGAAGAAAACAAAGTCGGCTTCTTCGCCCGCCTCAAGCAGGGCCTGTCCAAGACCAGCGCCAGCATTGGCGAAGGCATGGCCAGCCTGTTCCTCGGCAAGAAGGTCATCGATGACGAGTTGCTGGAAGACATCGAGACCCGCCTGCTGACCGCCGATGTCGGCGTCGAGGCCACTTCCGTCATCATCCAGAGCCTGACCCAGAAGGTCGCCCGCAAGCAGCTCACCGATGCCGACGCGTTGTACAAATCCCTGCAAGGCGAACTGACCAGCCTGCTCAAACCGGTGGAAAAGCCGCTGGTGATTGCTTCGCAGAACAAGCCGTTCGTGATCCTGGTCGTCGGCGTCAACGGCGCCGGCAAGACCACCACCATCGGCAAACTGGCGAAGAAGCTTCAGCTCGAAGGCAAAAAAGTCATGCTCGCCGCTGGCGACACCTTCCGCGCCGCCGCGGTAGAACAGTTGCAGGTGTGGGGTGAGCGCAACAAGATCCCGGTCATTGCCCAGCACACGGGTGCGGACTCCGCCTCGGTGATTTTCGACGCCGTGCAGGCCGCCAAGGCCCGTGGCATCGACGTGTTGATCGCCGACACGGCCGGTCGCCTGCACACCAAAGACAACCTGATGGAAGAATTGAAGAAGGTCCGCCGGGTCATCGGCAAGCTCGACGCCGAGGCGCCTCACGAGGTGCTGCTGGTGCTGGATGCTGGCACCGGCCAGAACGCCATCAACCAGGCCAAACAGTTCAACCAGACCGTCGAACTGACCGGGCTGGCCCTGACCAAGCTGGACGGCACCGCCAAGGGCGGGGTGATCTTCGCCCTGGCCAAGCAATTCGGCTTGCCGATTCGTTACATCGGCGTGGGCGAAGGCATCGACGACTTGCGCACCTTTGAAGCCGAGCCTTTTGTCCAGGCACTGTTTGCCGAGCGGGAGCATTCATGATTCGTTTCGAACAGGTCGGTAAACGCTATCCGAACGGTCACGTCGGCCTGCATGAGCTGAGCTTTCGGGTCCGTCGGGGCGAGTTTCTGTTTGTCACCGGCCATTCCGGCGCCGGTAAAAGTACCTTGCTGCGCCTGCTGCTGGCGATGGAACGGCCCACCACCGGCAAGCTGCTGCTGGCCGGCCAGGACCTGAGCACCATCAGCAATGCCCAGATTCCCTATCTGCGACGGCAGATCGGTGTGGTGTTCCAGAACCACCAATTGCTGTTCGATCGCACAGTGTTCAACAACGTGGCGCTGCCGTTGCAGATCCTCGGGCTGTCCAAGGCCGAGATCAACAAGCGCGTGGACTCGGCACTGGAGCGTGTAGCGCTGTCGGACAAGACCGACCTGTATCCTGGCGACCTGTCCACCGGCCAGCAACAGCGCGTCGGTATCGCCCGCGCGATCGTCCACCGCCCGGCCTTGCTGCTGGCGGATGAACCCACCGGTAACCTCGACCCGCGACTGGCGGCGGAAATCATGGGCGTATTCGAAGATATCAACCGTTTGGGCACCAGCGTGCTGATCGCCAGTCACGACCTGGCGCTGATCGCACGGATGCGTCATCGCATGCTCACCTTGCAGCGCGGTCGACTGATCGGCGACGGGGAGGCGGGTGTATGAGCGCAACCCGTAGCCCGAAAGTGGCCGAGCGCGTGGCTCCCAAGGCCTCCGACCCGCAGCCGCAGAAAAAGAAACGCGACGATGACGACGGCCCGGATTTCGCCACGCTGCTGCACGCCTGGATCGAAAGCCATCGCGCCAGCCTGGTCGACAGCCTGCGGCGCCTGGGCAAGCAGCCCATCGGCAGCTTCTTTACCTGCATGGTGATGGCCGTGGCCCTGAGCCTGCCCATGGGCCTGTCATTACTGCTTAATAATGTCGAGCGCCTGGGCGGCTCCTGGCAGCGCGCGGCGCAGATCTCCCTCTATCTGCAACTGGACGCGACACCAGGCGAAGGGCAGGCGTTGCGTGAGCAGATCAAGGCCATGCCGGGCGTAGCCGACGCCGAATACGTCGGGCGCGAGCAGGCGCTCGAAGAGTTTCAGCAGCAATCCGGCCTGGGCGAGGCCCTCAAGGAACTCCCGGAAAACCCGCTGCCGGGCGTGGTGCTGGTGACCCCGAACGAGGTCGACAAGCCCACCCTTGAAGCATTAAGACAAAGACTTTCGGAACTGCCCAAGGTACAACAGGCCCAACTTGATCTAGTCTGGGTCGAGCGTCTTGCGGCGATACTCAAGCTCGGCGACCGGTTTGTCTTTGGTCTGACGGTGCTTCTGGTTTCTGCATTACTTTTGGTGATAGGCAATACCATTCGTCTTCATATTGAAAACCGCCGCACAGAGATAGAAGTGATTAAACTCGTCGGCGGTACGGACAGTTATGTTCGCAGGCCCTTCCTCTACATGGGGGCACTGTATGGCTTCGGTGCCGGGATCCTGTCCTGGGGGGTATTGGCGTTCGGCCTGGATTGGCTGAACGATGCGGTAGTGGGATTGGCCGGTTTGTACGGCAGTGATTTTTCACTGGCCGGTGTGCCAGTCGCCGACGGCGTGTCGCTCTTGCTTGGCGCGGTGCTGTTGGGTTATATCGGTGCATGGATTGCGGTAGCACGCCACCTGCGTGAGCTTGCTCCAAAATAGTATTTTTTGCGCGTATTGACCTTTCAGTTTTTGTGGGAACTTGTCCTACGGTTCCCGGTCAATTTTCGCAGTGCTGAACTGCACGAGTTATGTGAGTCGGAGGTTTTTTCGTATGACCACTTCTTTGCAACCTGCTTATGCTCTAGTCCCGGGTGCGAACCTTGAGGCCTATGTGCACACGGTGAACAGCATTCCATTGCTGACGCCCGAGCAGGAGCGTGAACTGGCCGAGAGTCTCTATTATGAGCAGGATCTTGAGGCGGCTCGGCAGATGGTGCTCGCCCACCTGCGTTTTGTCGTACATATCGCCCGCAGCTATTCCGGCTACGGGCTGGCCCAGGCCGACCTGATCCAGGAAGGCAACGTCGGCCTGATGAAGGCGGTCAAGCGGTTCAACCCTGAAATGGGCGTGCGGCTGGTGTCGTTCGCCGTGCACTGGATCAAGGCGGAAATCCACGAGTTCATCCTGCGCAACTGGCGCATTGTGAAAGTCGCGACCACCAAGGCCCAGCGCAAGCTGTTCTTCAACCTGCGCAGCCAGAAGAAACGTCTGGCCTGGCTGAACAACGAAGAAGTCAATCGCGTGGCTGAAAGCCTGGGCGTAGAGCCCCGGGAAGTGCGCGAGATGGAAAGCCGCCTGACCGGCCATGACATGGCCTTCGACCCGGCCGCCGAGGCCGACGACGACAGCGCTTTCCAATCGCCGGCCAACTACCTGGAAGACCACCGGTACGACCCGGCGCGTCAACTGGAAGACGCCGACTGGAGCGACAACTCCAACACCAACCTGCACGAAGCGCTGGAAGTGCTGGACGCGCGCAGCCGTGACATTCTTTATCAGCGCTGGCTGGCTGAAGAGAAAGCCACGCTGCACGACCTGGCGCAGAAGTACAACGTGTCGGCCGAGCGAATTCGCCAGCTTGAGAAAAGTGCGATGAACAAGCTCAAGGTGTCGATCGCGGCTTGACTCGCGTTACCGGCATGAAAAACGCCCCGACCAGTGATGATCGGGGCGTTTTTGTTTGTGTGATGCTGGACTCGATGCGCCCTATTGTGGGAGCGAGCCTGCTCGCGAATGCGGTGTGTCAGCCCACATTTATGTTCTGATACCCAGCATTCGCGAGCAGGCTCGCTCCCACAATGGATCTTCAGCGTTCTTGACTACTTAGCCCACGGCGCGCGGCGCGCGCGGTCAAGCTCCAGCAGATAACCATCACCGCCCAACTGGCTCATCTGCTGCCGGATCCAGCTGGCGCGTCGCAGTATGTAAGGGCTCGGCCGGTTGGCACTCCACACTCGCGGGTTGGGCAGTACCGCCGCCAGCAGGCTGGCCTGTTGCCGGGACAAGGCCCCGGCGCCTACACGAAAATGATGCCGCGCGGCCGCTTCAGCCCCGAACACGCCGTCGTCCCACTCGACACTGTTGAGGTACACCTCGAGAATCCGTTGCTTGGGCCAGAACACTTCGATCAGCGCGGTGAACCACGCCTCCAGCCCTTTGCGCAGCCAGCTGCGGCCCGACCACAGGAACAGGTTCTTGGAGACTTGCTGGCTGAGGGTACTGGCGCCTCGAATCGAGCCGCCGCGCCCGTTATGGGCAAACGCCGCCTGGATCGCGCCGATGTCAAAGCCCCAGTGCTCGGGAAACTTCTGATCCTCGCCGGCAATCACCGCGATCTTGAGGTTATTGGAGATCTGGTCCCAGGGCTGCCAGTCGCGCTGCAGGTCGATCGGCTCGCCGCCGAACCAGGATTCGACCTTGCGCTCGATCATCAGCGCGGTGAACGGTGGCGGTACCACGCGAAACAGCAGCACCAGCGCAACGCTGCCGACGGCGAACCAGAGCAGGGCTTTAACGAATCGTCGAAACAATGTACGCAGCATAGAGATGGCTTGGCCGAACCCGTCGAGCGGGCCATTATACAGACCCTGTCCCCCGAGTCTGACTGGAGTTCCCATGTTGCGTAGCTTTCTGATGCTGGCGGCTTTTTTCGGTTTCACCGGCGTAGCGCTGGGAGCATTCGCCGCCCATGGTCTGAAAAGCCGTCTGAGCGCCGATTACCTGGCGATTTTCCACACTGGCGTCACCTACCAACTGGTGCACACCCTGGCGCTGTTCGGCGTCGCATTGCTGGCCACGCACATCCCCGGGCGTATCGTCACCTGGGCCGGTATTTCCTTTGTCATCGGTATCCTGTTGTTCTCTGGCAGCCTGTATCTGTTGACGCTCACTGGCATCAGCAAGCTGGGCATCATCACGCCGTTCGGTGGTGTGGCGTTTCTGCTGGGTTGGCTTTTCCTCGGTCTTGCCGCCTGGCGTCTGGCCTGACGGTCACGTCGCGCGCCTCCAGCCATTGAGCAGGACCTGGATGAACGATGGCGCGAGGAGGCGGTTACCGTATCCGCTAAGGTGATCGCCGTCGCGGAAAAGTGGTTGACCGTCGTCGTAAGCCGAGCAAGTGGAGCCCGGGCACAGCAGCGGCAGCGGATCCCAGACGCGAAGCAGCGGATACTCAAGGGTTAAATGCTTCAGCAAGGCCATTTGTGGCGCTCGCAGCTGCTCGATCTGATCCCGCTCGACGGTGAAACCAGGCGCGCAGATCGGATTCATCCGATTGAACCAGTCCGAGCAGCGGTAGGCTGGCGCCTTGAACAGCGGCATGGGGGCATCGATCAGTACCCGCACCTCGGCATTCATCAGCCGCTTCAGCGTTGCTTCTGCGCTGCGGCGGGCTCCGTCGACCTGCTCTGGGGACAGTTCGGCGAGGGCCTCGCTTAGCACGCTTTCATCGCCACGTACCCAGTCGCGCCCTGCCAGTTCCGGCATCCGCAGGGAGGCGAGGAAAACGATATCACCGGGTTTTGCCCGCGCTTCGATGTCACGCAGGGCTTCATTCCTGGCTCGGGTGCAGGCGCCTTGTGGGTCGGGTGCCATGAGGCTGACCACCGCGCAGCCGCCGCGCTCGTATTCCACAACGCTGATACCCAGCTGTCGCGAGACGAGGCTCAGCAGGGTGCGGTATGCCGCCGCGTGCGAATCGCCAAACACGAACAGTTGGCGGCCTTGCAGCGATGGGTCGCTGATCGGCTCGCTGGCCGGTCCTTGCGGTAATTTCCTGGAGAACCAGGTATAGGTGTCGCTGGTCTGGCTCAGCGACAGTACCTCAGGATTTTCACTCATCCAGCGAGCACCTGACCAGGACAGGCCGAGCGCCGCCAGGCATGAGGCAATTGTGATCCAGGCGCGGCGTTGAAAAAGCGACCGGCCGGTGCGCAGCGGTGTCTCGACCCAGTGATAGGAGGCGCCGGCGAGTGCCGCGACGATCACTGGATAGGCCAGCTGTATGGCGAGTTGCTCCAGGCCAATGGTCCAGCGCAGGAACACCAGCACCGGCCAATGCCAAAGGTAAAGCGAGTAGGACAACCGACCGACATAGGTCGCGGGTTTCGATTGCAAAAGACGCAGCAGCGAGGGGGTATTGGTTTTCTGTACTACGGCCGCCAGGGCCAGCAGGGTGCCAGCGACGGTCAGCACGGCCCAAGGAAACGGAAAGTGTTTCGCGTCGGCGAAAATCAACCCGCCTGACACCAGGGCGAGCCCAGCGAACAGCACGGCAGGCGTCGCCGCAGAGGTCAGTTGCAAGCGTCCTGTGGCCACCAGTTGAAAGAGGACCGCCCCGGATGCCAGTTCCCAGAATCGGCTGGGTAACAGGTAAAACGCTTCGAGAGGGCTTTGCTCTGTCTGCACCACGCTGAATGCCAGCGAGGCCAGCGCGAGCAAGGGCAGCAAGGCCCAGGCGAGACTGTGTCGTTGGCGAAAACGCAGCCAGACGAAGTAGACCAGGGGAAAAACCAGGTAGAACTGCTCTTCGACGGCCAGCGTCCAGGTGTGGGTATAGGGATTGAGCTGGGCGGCCGGCGAGAAGTAGGTGTCGGTGTTCCACGCCAGCGTGAAGTTGCTCAGGCCGAAGTAGGCCGCCAGTCCGGTTTGATCATTCTGCGCACTGAGCCAGGCCTGGGGTACGAACATCGCCGAGACCAGGGCGCACGCCACCAGAACCACCAGCAGGGCCGGGACGATGCGCAGGAAGCGTCGCCGGTAGAAGTCCGCCAGGTAAGCCGAAAAGCTGATGTCGGAGCGGGTGTATAACGATTGGCTGATGACGTAGCCCGAGATGACGAAGAACATGTCGACCCCGGTGAAACCTCCGGGCAGTTTCAGGAAATCGGCATGGAAAATGATCACGCTCAGGACAGCGACGGCGCGCAGGCCATCGATAGCGGGGATGTTTGGCATTGTATGGACGCTGGGCACAGGTCCTCCTTGTGCTTGATAGATGCGTCCATGCGGGACCGAAAATATAGACCGGACAGCGCTGCCTGGGCGGCGCATTTGTTGCGGAATCAGTCCGAGGCTTCAAACGCCCACGGCTCTTCGCACGGACCCCGCCTGGCGGCCGGGCTGACCGGCTGGTCCATTTCATGACGAATGGCTTGGGTCGTCCAGACTGATCGGGCTAGAATGCCAGCCCCTAAAAATGATGGCGGCATCCGGCATGCGCATTCAGTTGAACGGCGAACCCCTTGAACTGCCCGACGGCGAAACCGTCGCGGCCCTGCTGACCCGTCTGGAACTCACCGGACGCCGCGTCGCGGTGGAGCTCAACCTGGATATCGTCCCGCGCAGCCAGCACGCCGACACCACGTTGAATGATGGCGACAACGTCGAAGTGGTCCACGCCATCGGCGGCGGTTAGTCGCCGCGATTTCGCAGCATTCGCAAGAACCTCACCCCAACAGAGGATTTCCCATGAGCATCGTTCGTAGCGACAAGCCCTTCGTCCTGGCCGGTCGTACTTACCAGTCGCGTCTGCTGGTAGGCACCGGCAAGTACCGCGACATGGAAGAGACCCGCCAGGCCATTGAAGCTTCGGGTGCCGAGATTGTAACCGTCGCCGTGCGTCGGACCAACATTGGCCAGAATCCGGGCGAACCGAACCTGCTGGATATCCTGCCGCCGGATCGCTACACCATCCTGCCGAACACCGCCGGTTGCTTCGACGCCATCGAGGCTGTGCGCACCTGCCGCCTGGCCCGTGAGCTGCTCGACGGTCACAACCTGGTGAAGCTGGAAGTGCTAGCGGACCAGAAAACCCTGTTCCCCAACGTGATCGAAACCCTCAAGGCCGCAGAAACCCTGGTCAAGGAAGGTTTCGACGTGATGGTCTACACCAGCGATGACCCGATCATCGCTCGTCAGCTGGCGGAAATCGGCTGCATCGCGGTCATGCCGCTGGCCGGGCTGATCGGCACGGGCCTGGGGATCTGCAACCCGTACAACCTGCAGATCATCCTTGAAGAAGCGAAGATCCCGGTGCTGGTGGATGCCGGTGTCGGCACCGCCTCCGATGCCACCATCGCCATGGAACTGGGTTGTGAAGCGGTGCTGATGAACTCCGCCATCGCCCACGCCCAGCAGCCGGTGCTGATGGCCGAAGCCATGAAACACGCCATCGTTGCCGGTCGCCTGGCCTACCTGGCCGGGCGCATGCCGAAAAAACTCTATGCCAGCGCATCCTCGCCGCTGGATGGTCTGATCAAGTAAGAGCCATTGATGACTGAATCGAACGACACGCCGGTCCTCCCGGAAGAAGGCGAAGAGCGCCAGCACCGCCGCATCAAGAGTTTCGTGATGCGCGCCGGGCGCATGACTGAAGGCCAGCAACGCGGCCTGGAGCAGGGTGCGCCGTTGTATGTCCTGCCGCTGGCCGACGCGCCGGTGGACTTCGACCAGGTGTTCGGCCGCTCGGCGCCACGCTCGCTGGAAATCGGCTTCGGCATGGGCCATTCGCTGCTGGAAATGGCCGCGGCCGCGCCGGACCAGGATTTCATCGGCGTGGAAGTGCACCGTCCGGGTGTCGGTGCGTTGCTCAACGGCGTACTGACTCAAGGCCTGACCAACCTGCGGGTCTACGATTGCGACGCCATCGAAGTGCTCAACCGCTGCGTGGCCGACAACAGTCTCGACCGGCTGATGCTGTTTTTCCCGGACCCGTGGCACAAGAGTCGCCACCACAAGCGCCGGATCGTCCAGGCATCGTTCGCTGAACTGGTGCGCAGCAAGTTGAAGGTCGGCGGTGTGCTGCACATGGCCACCGACTGGGAGCCGTACGCCGAATACATGCTGGAAGTGATGAACGTCGCGCCGGGCTACCGCAACCTGGCCGAAGATGGCCGCTACGTCCCGCGTCAGGCGGAACGGCCGATTACCAAGTTCGAACGCCGTGGCGAACGGCTCGGGCATGGGGTCTGGGATTTGAAGTTCGAGAAGTTGGCCTAAACATCAGAAATCCCTGCTGAAATGGGATCCCCTGTGGGAGCGGGCTTGCTCGCGAAAGCGGTGTAGCAGTCGACATGGATGTTGAATGTTCTGCCGCATTCGCGAGCAAGCCCGCTCCCACATGTGTTTCGTGGTGTCTGTCGGCTCAGCGCCGATCCGCCACGACGCCGATCAGCACCAAAACCACCAGCAACACCGGCGCGAGGCTGTAGTTGTTGAACTGGCTCAAGCCCCGGACGATCCACGGCGTGGCGTAGATCAGCGCGGCGCCGCTGCCGATCATGCACAGCAGGGCGATCAGCGGGACGCGCAAGGCGCCGGCGATGCTGCCCAGGCGTTGTTCGACCCAGCCCTTGATGTCAGCGCCAAACAACACCAGCAGGCAGCCTACCAGTGCCAGGGAGATTTCCGACAGGTTGCTGCGGCTCCAGCGGGACACGGTGGCGAGCAGGTCGAGTACCAGATCCATTCGATTTCCTTGTTTTGATCAGCTCAGAAATTTTTGCAGCAGGTCGTTGAGAAACAGCTGTCCGCGCTCGGTCGCCGCCAGACGTGACGGTTCGACCTGTAACAACCCGCTTTGTTCGGCTTCGCGCCGGCCTTCGGCCAGGCTTTCCAGGGTCAGCCCGGTGCGCTGCGGATACAGCCGCGACGGCACGCCTTCAGTGAGGCGCAGCGCGTTCATCAGGAACTCGAAAGGCAGCTCTTCGTTGGCGAGGCTCTTTTCCCCGGCCAGGAAGCGCTTGGCCGGGTTGAGATAATCCTTCGGCAAACGGGTCTTCCAGGTGCGTACGATGCGCCCGTCCGGATGGCTGAGCTTGCCGTGGGCACCGGCACCGATACCGATGAAGTCGCCGAAGCTCCAATAGTTGAGATTATGTCGCGCCGCCCGTCCGGGCTGGGCATAGGCCGAGACTTCGTACTGGGCGTAGCCATGCTCGGCGAGCAGCGCTTGCCCGGCTTCCTGGATGTCCCACAGCGTATCGTCTTCCGGCAAGGTCGGCGGCTGGTTCCAGAACACCGTGTTCGGCTCCAGCGTCAGTTGGTACCAGGACAGGTGGGTTGGCTTCAAGGCGATGGCCTGGCGCAGGTCGCTCAAAGCGTCGTCGAGAGACTGGTCGGGTAGGCCATGCATCAGGTCCAGGTTGAAGTTGTCGAAGCCGGCCTGGCGAGCCATACCGGCGGCGCGCACCGCCTCGTCACCGTTATGGATCCGCCCCAGGGCCTCAAGCTTGGCCTGTTGGAAGCTCTGGATACCGATGGACAGGCGATTGATGCCCAACGCCCGGTAGGCGACGAATTTTTCCTGCTCGAACGTGCCGGGGTTGGCTTCCAGGGTGATTTCAATGTCGTGGGCGAACGCTATCCGCGCCTCGACACCCTTGAGCAATCGGCCCAGGGCCCGGGCGCTGAACAAGCTCGGGGTACCGCCACCAAAAAAGATCGAGCTCAACGGCCGGCCATGAACCGCGTGCAGATCCTGGTCGAGGTCGGCCAGCAGAGCGTCGACATACTCCTCTTCCGGCAACTGCGGGCTTGCGGTGTGGGAGTTGAAATCGCAATACGGGCATTTGCGCACGCACCACGGGATGTGGATATACAGCGCCAGGGGCGGCAGCTCCGGTAGCGGGGCCCGGGGCGTTTGTACACCGCCATGAATCAGCGGTGCGGGAGCGTCGTCGATCATTGCAGGCCCAGGCGTTGACGCAGCAGGGCCATGGCGCGGGCGCGGTGGCTCAGTTGATTTTTCTCCACCGGCCCCAGCTCGGCGCTGGAACAGTTGCGTTCGGGTACCCAGAACAATGGGTCATAGCCAAAGCCGTGCTCGCCGCTGGCCTCGGTAAGGATGCGCCCGTGCCACAAGCCTTCGCAGAGGATCGGCAACGGGTCGTCGGCGTGGCGCACCAGGGCCAGCACACAGACGAACTGTGCGCCGCGTTCGGCCTCGGGCACATCCTTGAGGGCTTCAAGCAGCTTGGCGTTGTTTGCCGCATCACCTTTGCCATCGGCGTAACGGGCCGAGTAGATGCCCGGCGCGCCGCCGAGGAAATCAACCGCCAGACCGGAGTCATCGGCCAGCGCCGGCAGGCCGGAAATACGCGCGGCATTGCGCGCCTTGAGGATGGCGTTTTCGACGAACGACAGGCCGGTTTCTTCCGGCTCGACCTGGCTGAATTCCCCGATCGAGCGCAGCTGCACCGATCCGCCGAGCATGGCCTGGAGTTCCTTGAGTTTGCCGGCGTTGTGGCTGGCCAGCACGAGTTGGGTGAGGTTCATCATTGGCCCGGGAACAGTTCCTGGTTGAAGTTGATGGTGTTGATCTTGTCGCCGGTCTGCACCTTGATCTCGAAGGTCCGGGTTTCCTGCTGGTCCACCGGGTACTGGGCGATGTAATAGATCGCGCCTGGTTCAGTGACCTGGCGAAAGGTGAGGGTGACTGTCTTGCTGGTCAGGTCCTTCACCGTGCCGCTGACCTGGGCGATCAACGGCTTGCCGCCCTTGAGTACCGATACATTGATCACGCCCTGGTTCTTGCTGCGGATCAGTTCGGCGGCCTTGGCGATGTCGGGTGTCAGGAAGGTGGAATTGAACGTGTTGTAGTGCACGGTCACGTCACCGAACACTTCCTTGCGCTCGGCCTTGATGACGTCGGCGGCCATGACGCCCACGCTCAGGCAGGTGGTGATTAAGAACAACGCTAGACGTTTCATGTCGTGCTCCTGAAAAGGCCGGGGCTCACACCGCGACCTGATGGTCGGCGAGCCCTGGGCTGCTGACCCGATAGATGCCTATCTCACCTAACAGATTAGGCCATAGCTTGCTGGCCCACCCGTGGCGGTGCTGCTGGTCCACCGCCAGGCGATCGATGACCTTGGCCTTGCGTTCGCGACACAGTTCTTCGAAGTCCTCGAAGGTGCAGAAATGGATGTTCGGAGTGTTGTACCAGGTGTAGGGCAGGAATTCCGAGACCGGCATCCGCCCCTTGCTCGCCAGGTACCAGCGGCAGCGCCAGTGGCCGAAATTGGGGAAGGTGATGATGCACTGGCGGCCGACACGGAGCATTTCGTCGAGGATCTTGTCCGGGTAATGCACGGCTTGCAGGGCCTGGGTCATGACCACGATGTCGAAGCTGTTGCTGGCGAAGTTGCCCAGGCCCTTGTCCAGGTCCTGCTCGATGACGTTGATGCCCTTGGCCACGCACTCGGCGATGTTGTCCGGGTCGTTTTCCAGGCCGTAGCCGGTGACTTGCTTGTTGTCGCGCAGCCAGGTCAGCAGTTCGCCGTTGCCGCAGCCCAGGTCGAGCACGCGGCTGCCGGCGGGGATCCATTCCTGGATGATGTCCAGATCGGCTCTCATGGCGTCCTCACAGCGTAATACGGTTCATGTAGTTGCCGAACGCCTGCAGATAGCGCGGGATCGGAATCAGAAAGGCGTCGTGGCCCTGGGGCGCGTCGATTTCCAGGTAGCAGACGTCCTTGCGCGCGGCCATCAGCGCGTCCACCAGTTCCCGGGAGCGGGCCGGGGAGAAACGCCAGTCGGTGGTGAACGACATCACGCAGAACCTGGCGGTGGCGTTGGCAAAGGTTTTCGCCAGGTTATCGTCGAAGTTCGCCGCCGGATCGAAGTAGTCCAGCGCCTTGGTCATCAGCAGATAAGTGTTGGCGTCGAAGCGCCCGGAGAATTCCTCGCCCTGGTAACGCAGGTAGCTTTCCACCTGGAACTCGACGCTGTGGAAGTCGTAGTTGAGCTTCTCGCTCTTGAGCCCGCGGCCGAATTTCTCGCCCATGGAATCATCGGACAGGTAGGTGATGTGTCCGACCATCCGCGCCAGCATCAGCCCGCGCTTGGGAATCACGCCGTGCTCCTGGAACGAACCGCCATGGAATTCGGGGTCGGTGAGGATCGCCTGGCGCGCCACTTCGTTGAATGCGATGTTCTGCGCCGACAGCTTGGGCGCCGAGGCGATCGCCAGGCAGTGGCGCACGCGGTCCGGGTAAGTGATGGTCCATTGCAGCGCCTGCATGCCGCCGAGGCTGCCGCCGATCACCGCCGCCCATTGCGCGATACCGAGGCGGTCGGCCAGGCGCGCCTGGCTGTGGACCCAGTCTTCCACGGTCAGCACCGGGAAATCGGCGCCGAACGGCTTGCCGGTGTCCGGGTTGATACTGCTGGGACCGGTGGAGCCGTTGCAGCCGCCAAGGTTATTGAGGCTGACCACGAAGAACCGGTTGGTGTCGATGGGCTTGCCCGGTCCGATGCAGCTGTCCCACCAGCCGGGCTTGCGGTCGTCGACGCTGTGGTAGCCGGCGGCGTGGTGATGCCCCGACAGGGCGTGGCAGATCAGCACGGCATTGCTCGCCGTGGCATTGAGGGTGCCGTAGGTTTCGTAGATCAGGTCATAGGCTGGCAACGAACGACCGCAGGCCAGGGCCAGGGGCTCGCTGAAATGCGCCATTTGCGGCGTCACCAGACCAACGGAATCGGGGGGAAAGGCAGCTGGCATCGACCCTGCTCTCGTTGAAATGAGGCGTAAGTCTAAAGACCGCTGGGGTCAGCGGCAAGCAAAGGGCGGGGTAGATTACCGCCGATTAATCCCGTGGCGAGGGAGCAAGCTCCCTCGCCACGGTTGCGGTGCCAGTCAGATCAGCACCCGCAAGATCTCCGGCATCATGGTCATCGCCGCCAGGTTGTTGATCACCAGCATGTCGATCAGCTTGATCACCATGAACGCCAAAATCGGCGAGATATCCAGGCCGCCGAGGTTCGGCACGATGCGGCGGAACGGCGCCAGGGCCGGCTCGCAGATCTGGTTCACCAGCTCGGCGCCCGGGTTGTGGCTGCCCGGCGCGACCCAGGACAGGATCACACTGATGATCATGGCAAAGAAGAAGATGTTCAAAAACAGCGCGGCGACGCCAATGAGCGACCAGATCAGCAGTTGCAGCGGGTTGCCGGTGGTGCCGTAGGTCAGCAGCAGAGTCAGGGCCATCAGCGCCAGTTGCACGAGGATCGCCAGCACCAGCGATGACATGTCCAGGCCGAACAGGCTCGGGATGATCCGGCGCAGGGGCTTGAGCAGCGGTTGGGTCGCCTTGACGATGAACTGGCACAGCGGGTTGTAGAAGTTGGCGCGCACCAGTTGCAGCACGAAGCGCATCAGTACGATCAGCAGGTACAGGCTGCCGAGGGTTTGCAGGACGTAGACCGCTGCAGTGTTCAATCCAATCATGAATGGCTCCTTATTGGCCCAGTTGTTCGGCCATTTCGGCCGAGCGGTGCGCGGCGGCGCCGAGTGCTTTTTCCACCAGGGCTTCGAAGCCCCCGGCCTGGAATGATTTGATGGCCGCTTCGGTGGTGCCGGCCGGCGAGGTCACGCGGCGACGCAATTCCGCTGCATCGACATCGCTGGACACCGCCATGTGAGCGGCGCCGAGAGCAGTCTGCAAGGTCAGTTGGGCAGCGATCTCGCGGCTCAGACCGAGTTTTTCTCCGGCGGCGGTCATGGCTTCGATCAGCAGGAAAAAATACGCCGGGCCCGAGCCGGAGACAGCGGTGACCGCGTCCAGTTGCAGCTCGGTGTCCAGCCACAGCGCCAGGCCCACGGCTGACAGCAGCTGTTCAGCCTGCTGCCGTTGTTCGGCGCTCACCTGTGCGGTGGCGAACAGGCCGCTGACGCCCTGGCGCAGCAGTGCCGGGGTGTTGGGCATGCAGCGCACGATCGGCTGGGCGCCGAGCCAGTTATTCATGCTGGCGCAGGTAATGCCGGCGGCGATCGACACCACCAATTGATGAGGCTTGAGGTGCGGCCGAAGTGCCTCGCACACGGACTTCATTGCTTGCGGCTTGACGGCCAGCACGATGACGTCCACACCCTCGATGGCCTGGGCGTTGTCGGCGAAGGTTTCGACGCCGTGCTCGGCGCTCACCCGCTTGCGGGTCTCTTCACCCGGATCGCTGGCGCGGATCATGGATGCGTCCAGGCCCTTGGCCAGCAGGCCGCCGATCAGGCTGGCGGCCATGTTGCCGGCGCCGATGAAGGCAATACGCGTGTTGCTCATGACAGGTCCTTATAAAGAGATAAGTGAGTCAGCTGGGCGCTTGGCCGTAGTCACGCGCCCCAAACAGCGCTGTGCCGATGCGCACCCAGGTGGCGCCTTGGGCAATGGCGGATTCAAGGTCATGGCTCATGCCCATGGACAACGTGTCCAGCGGCAGGTCCAGGCTGGCTTGCAGCTGTTGAATCTTGGCGAAAGCTGCATCCTGTTCGGCGCGATCGTCGGTTGGTTCGGGAATCGCCATCAACCCACGCAACTTGAGATGAGGCAGCGTGCTGATGGCATTGGCGAGGGCGGGCAGGTCCGCTGGCGTGCAGCCGGACTTGCTGGCTTCACCGCTGACGTTGACCTGGATGCAGATGTTCAGCGGCGGGAGGTCGGCCGGGCGCTGCTCGGACAGGCGTTGGGCAATTTTCAGGCGATCCACGGAGTGCACCCAGTCGAAATGTTCGGCGATAGCGCGCGTCTTGTTCGATTGAATGGGGCCGATGAAGTGCCAGATCAAGGGCAGGTCGGTCAGTTCGGCCTGCTTGCCCAGCGCTTCCTGCAGGTAGTTCTCGCCGAAATCCCGCAGGCCTGCGGCATGGGCATCGCGCAGGGCCTGGGCCGGCTTGGTCTTGCTCACCGCCAGCAGCTGGACGCTGTGTCCTGGGCGCTGGGCGGCCTGCTCCGCGGCATGGATGCGCGATCTAACCTGAGCAATGTTGTCTGCTATGGTGGTCATAAAGAGAGGCCAGCGGTCTGAGGTTCGCGGCATTCTACTGGAATTGAGGAGCGCTATGGATATCACTGAATTGCTGGCGTTCAGCGCCAAACAGGGGGCGTCGGACCTGCACCTGTCCGCCGGGCTGCCGCCGATGATCCGCGTGGACGGCGATGTACGGCGGATCAACCTGCCGGCGCTGGACCACAAGCAGGTTCATGAACTGATCTACGACATCATGAACGACCGCCAACGAGTGGATTACGAGAAGTTTCTGGAAACCGATTTTTCCTTCGATGTACCCGGCGTGGCGCGATTTCGGGTCAATGCCTTCAACCAGAATCGGGGCGCGGGAGCAGTGTTCCGGACTATTCCCTCAAAAGTCCTGACCATGGAAGATCTGGGGATGGGCGAGGTGTTTCGCAAGATCACCGAGGTTCCTCGCGGGCTGGTGTTGGTAACCGGGCCGACCGGCTCGGGCAAGTCCACCACCCTGGCGGCCATGATCGACTATCTGAACAGCCACAAGCACCATCACATCCTCACCATCGAAGACCCCATCGAATTCGTGCATGAACCGCGCAAGTGTCTGATCAACCAGCGTGAGGTGCATCGCGATACCCAGGGTTTCTCCACGGCGCTGCGTTCGGCCCTGCGGGAGGACCCGGACGTGATCCTGGTGGGGGAGATGCGCGACCTGGAGACCATCCGGCTGGCGCTGACCGCCGCCGAAACCGGGCACTTGGTGTTTGGCACCCTGCACACCACGTCGGCGGCCAAGACCATTGACCGGGTAGTGGACGTGTTTCCTGGCGACGAGAAGTCGATGGTCCGCTCGATGCTCTCGGAGTCGCTTCAGGCGGTGATTTCCCAGACGCTGGTCAAGAAGATTGGCGGCGGCCGCATCGCGGCGCACGAAATCATGCTGGGCACTTCGGCGATCCGCAACCTGATCCGCGAAGACAAGATCGCGCAGATGTATTCATCGATCCAGACCGGCGGCTCGCTGGGGATGCAGACGCTGGATATGTGCCTGAAGGATCTGGTGAGCAAGGGCCTGATCAGCCGCGAGCACGCGCGAGAGCGGGCGCGTACGCCGGATAATTTCTAAACAGGGATGTGCCGCTTCTGTGGCGAGGGAGCTTGCTCCCGCTGGGCCGCGAAGCGGACCCAAAATGATTGGACCCCACACAAATCATCGGTCTGTTTGGGGCGGCTGCGCCACCCAGCGGGAGCAAGCTCCCTCGCCACAAAGGTCGGTGATCAACGCTGAACGACCCGCATCGCCCCCGGCTCTTTCGGCAGCACGCGCTTGGCAACCACGTAATGGGTGTTCCAGTACGGCTTGTTCAGGGTGTCGATGGTCACCGACTTGCCTCGGCGCGGGGCGTGGATGAAGCGGTCGTTGCCCAGGTAGATGGCCACGTGGTTGACCCGGCGGCTCTTGAGCTTGAAGAAAATCAGGTCGCCGGGCTTGAGGTCCTTGCGCTCGACTTTCTCGCCATGGCCGGCAGCCATCGCATTGGAGGTACGCGGCAGGTCGAACGTGGCGTCATTGAACGCGTATTTCACCAGACCACTGCAATCGAAACCTTTACTTGGGCTGCTGCCGCCCCAACGGTAAGGTGTGCCCAGTACATTCACGGCGCGGCTCAGCACATTGCTGGTGGTCTTGGTCGCCATGGGTGGCACCAGCCGGCTGTGAGCGTTACTCACACGCTGGACGTTTTGCCTGTTTTTGCTCGATGGAGCAGAAACGTGGGATTTGGGCGTATAGCCGTTGATGTTCGGAAGACGTTGCTCACGATTGGTGGCGTGGGCGGCCAATGGCAATAATAGGCAAATGGTCAGCCATGTCTTGAAAAATGGACGCATTAGGCAGGGCTCATAAAGGTTAGCGCGCAACTTTATAACAGCTTTTTTCGCCTTTCCGAGGCCGTTTGTCGATCCGGAACCCAGCGTGAACGCCGCATAATTGCGACAATTTGACCCGATTGTCCGACAGGGTCCCCGTAATCCGGGCGTTTCCCCGACGCGAGTCGCTCATGACCGCTTGTCGGCGGGACATGTAAAAGTCATAAAAGATCCGAACAAATTTTTCTATCGAGGCAAAAGAGACCATTCATGAACAGCTATCAACAGGGCGCAATCCGCGATACCCACAGCAAAGTCATCGGGTATCTGTTGTGGATCCTCGGTTTTACCGGCGCTCACCGTTTCTATTACGGCAAGCCGGTCACCGGCACGATCTGGTTCTTCACCTTCGGGCTGCTGGGCATCGGTTGGTTGATCGACCTGTTCCTGATCCCGGCCATGGACCGCGAAGCCGACCTGCGCTTTACCCCGGGACCCATCGAGTACAGCGTCGCGTGGATTCTGCTGACGTTTCTCGGGGTGCTTGGCGTGCATCGCATGTACCAAGGGAAGTGGCTCAGCGGGATTATCTACCTGCTGACTGGCGGGGTGTTTTTCCTTGGGGTGCTGTATGACTTCTGGACGCTGAACGATCAGGTCTCGATTCGTAATGCGCAGAAGCGTGGGGCTTTCCAGTAAGACAGTCAGGTCGAGGTGCCTGCATTCGCGAGCAGGCTCGCTCCCACATTGGATCGAGGTGTCCACAGGTCATGTGTTCACTGAAGATCCCTGTGGGAGCGAGCCTGCTCGCGAAAAGGGCGACGCGGTTTGTCAGGCCTGGTGGGTAATCCGCCCATCCATTAAGGTGTAGCGCACCACGCCCGGCAGGCTGTGGCCGAGGAATGGGCAGTTGTCACCCTTGGAACGCCAGGCTTCGCCGGCCACGGTGGAGGCGGCCGGGTCGAATAGCACCAGGTCCGCCGGCGCGCCCACCGCCAGTTTCCCGGCTGGCAGCTGCAGCGCCTGGGCCGGGCCGGCGCTCAGGCGTGCGAGCAGAGTCGGCAGGTCCAGCAAACCGTCTTCCACCAGCGTCAAGGCCAGCGGCAGCAGCAGTTCAACGCTGCTGATGCCCGGCTCGGTGGCGCCGAACGGTGCCAGCTTGGCATCGCGCTCGTGGGGTTGGTGATGGCTGGAAATGGCCGAAATCACCCCGGACTGCACCGCCTCGCGCAAGCCGTCGCGGTCGGCGCGGGTGCGCAGCGGCGGCTGGACGTGATAGACGCTGTTGAAATCGATCAGCGCTTCGTCGGTCAGGATCAGCTGATACAGCGCCACATCGGCGGTCACCGGCAAGCCTCGGGCCTGGGCCTGGGCGATCAGCGCGGCGCCACGGGCACTGGTCAGCTGGCTGAAGTGCGCGCGGACGCCGCTCTGCTCAACCAACAGCAGGTCCCGGGCCAGGGCCACGGTCTCCGCGGTCTCCGGGATGCCCGGCAAGCCGAGGAAGCTGGCGGTCGGGCCTTCATGGGCCAGGCCACCTTCGGCCAGGTCGTGGTCCTGGGAGTTGAAGATCACCGTCAGGCCGAAAGTCGCCGCGTATTCGAGAGCGCGGCACAGGGTCCGGGTATTGCGGAAACTGTTGAGGCCGTTGCCGAACGCCACGCAACCGGCGTCACGCAGGGCGATGAGTTCGGCCAGTTGTTCGCCTTCCAGGCCTTTGCTCAGTGCGCCAATCGGGAAGACCTTGGTATTGCCGGCCTCGCGGGCCCGGTCGAGGATCAGCTCGGCCACGGCCGAGGTGTCCAGCACCGGCTTGGTCTGCGGCGGGCAGCACAGGCTGGTCACGCCACCAGCGGCGGCGGCGCGGGTTTCGCTGACGATGCTGCCTTTGCGGCTGTAGCCCGGCTCGCGCAGGGCAACGTTCAGGTCCACCAGGCCGGGCGCGGCCACCAGGCCTTGGGCGTCGAGGACCTCGGCCGCCACGAAGCCTGTCGGTGCGGCGCCGAGGGCGACGATCTTGCACGCATCGATATGAATGTCAGTCACTTGATCCAGGCCGCTGGCCGGATCGATCACGCGTGCGCCGAGAATGCTGAGCTTCACTGGGCGTTCTCCTGGTCGAATTGGCGCTGGGCCGTTTGCCCGCTCATGGCCATGGACAGCACGGCCATGCGGATGGCGATGCCGTAGGTCACCTGGTTGAGGATCACCGAGTGCGGCCCATCGGCCACCGCCGACTCGATCTCCACGCCGCGATTGATCGGCCCCGGGTGCATGACGATGGCGTCCGGCTTGGCCCCGGCCAGGCGCGCGGTGGTCAGGCCGAACAGGCGGTAGAACTCGCCTTCGCTGGGCAAAAGGCCGCCGGTCATGCGTTCGCGTTGCAGGCGCAGCATGATCACCACGTCCACATCCTTCAGGCCTTCGGTCATGTCGGTGTAGACCTTCACGCCGTATTGCTCGACGCCGATGGGCAGCAAGGTTTTCGGCGCGATCACGCGGATGTCCGGACAGCCGAGGGTCTTGAGCGCGAGCATGTTCGAGCGGGCTACCCGCGAGTGCAGGATGTCGCCGACGATGGCCACCGACAGGTTCTCGAAGCTGCCCTTGTGCCGACGGATGGTCAGCATGTCCAGCATGCCCTGGGTCGGATGAGCGTGACGGCCGTCGCCACCGTTGATGATCGCCACTTGCGGGCACACGTGCTCGGCAATGAAATGCGCCGCGCCGGAGTCGCCGTGGCGCACGACGAACATGTCGGCGGCCATGGCTTCGAGGTTGCGCAGCGTGTCTAGCAGGGTTTCGCCCTTGCTCGCCGAGGATGTCGACACGTTCAGGGTGATCACGTCCGCCGACAGCCGCTGGGCCGCCAGTTCGAAGGTGGTGCGGGTGCGGGTGGAGTTTTCGAAGAACACGTTGCACACGGTCTTGCCGCGCAGCAACGGGACTTTTTTCACCGCCCGGGCGCCGACTTCGAGGAAAGAGTCGGCGGTGTCGAGGATTTCTGTCAGCAGCTCGCGGCGCAGGCCGTCGAGGGACAGGAAGTGCCGCAGCTGGCCCTGATCGTTGAGCTGCAGCGGGCGCTTGGTTTCGAGAGGCGTCATCGCGATGGACTCTGGCAAGGGCAGTTAAAGGGCGAGGTCTTGCAGTTCGAGTTGCAGCGGCGCCGGGCCGGAAAGCTTGACCCGTTCATGGGCCGCCAGCGCCAGCGTCGCGCCGACCACGTTAGGGCGGATCGGCAGTTCGGCGGCGTCCAGGTCGAGCAGGCAGACCAGCATAACGCTGGCCGGGCGACCGTAGTCGAACAACTCATTCATGGCGGCGCGGATGGTCCGCCCGCTCATCAGCACGTCGTCGATCAGCACCAGGTGCTGGCCTTCGATCTCGAACGGCAGCGCCGAAGGGCGTACTTGCGGGTGCAGGCCGTTCTGGCTGAAGTCGTCGCGGTAGAAGGACACGTCCAGGGTGCCCAGCGGCGAGTCGCTGCCCAGTTCATCGAGCAAGGCCTGGGCAACCCAGACGCCGCCGGTGCGAATGCCGATGTAGCGCGGTTCGCTGATGCCACGTTGTTCCAGGTGCGCCGTGAGACGGATCGCCATCTGGCTGATCAGTTCGGCAGGATTGGGCAGGCTCATGCTGGCTCCTTCAGGTTTGCGGGTCGGTGCTCATGACTCGGCTTGTCGCTAGAAGAAAGCGCCTTGGCGGCGCTTTCAAAAATCAGGTTTCGAACAGGGCGGCGTTGGCATCAAGCCAGCCTTGCAGCAGCAGGGCGGCGGCGATGGCGTCCACCGGATTGTCGCGGTAACTGCCTTTCTGCCCGCCGCGCATCAGCCGCTCGCCCTTGGCCTCGAAGGTGGTCAGGCGCTCGTCATGGGTATAGAAGGGCAGATTGAAGCGGCCATTGAGCCGGCGAGCGAATTTTTCCGCACGCAGGCACATGTCGCTGGGCGTGCCGTCCATGTTCAATGGCAGGCCGACCACCACGGCGTCGGGTTTCCATTCCTTGATCAGCGCTTCGACCTGGTTCCAGTCCGGAACGCCGTTCTGCGCTTTTAATGTGCACAGCTCGCGGGCCTGGCCGGTAATGACCTGGCCGACCGCGACGCCGATCTGTTTGGTGCCGTAATCAAAGCCCAGCAGCAGGCGCAGGGCCATCAGGCGTGGCCCGCCTGGCTGGTAAGCAGGCCCAGGTTCACGCCCAATCGGCTGGCCGCCGCTTCCAGGCGCAACTCGCTGCTGGTGTTGAACAGGATGTCGGCATCGAACGGGCACGTCAGCCAGGCGTTGTCGGCCAGCTCGGCTTCCAGCTGTCCGGGTTCCCAACCGGCATAGCCCAGGGCGATCAGGCTTTTTTCCGGACCGACGCCGTCGGCGATGGCAAACAGTACGTCCTGGGAAGTGGACAGCGACACGCCGTTCAGATCAACGGTGGCCTGGAATTTGGGACCCGACGGATGGAGCACGAAACCGCGATCGGTCTGCACCGGGCCGCCGATGAAAATCGGTACGTGCTGGCACAGGAGTGGCGGCTCGACCTCGGGACGCAGCTGCTCAAGGATATCCGCCAGGTTCAGCTCCTGCGGGCGGTTTACCACCAATCCCATGGCCCCATTGGCCGTGTGCTCGACGATGTAGGTCAAGGTATGGGCAAAGTTCGGATCGGCCATGTGCGGCATGGCAATCAGGAAGTGATGCTTGAGGTAGGTGGGGCTGACGTTTTTCATAGGCGCTAGTGTGGCGGCGCATGGCCGAACTGACAAGCCGGGGATGTGCTGCAAATGGTCCGGCGCACGCAAATTCCCTTGTGGGAGCGAGCCTGCTCGCGATGCGGTGTACCGGTCGTCATCCATGCCGAGTGACCAATGGCTTTCGCGAGCAGGCTCGCTCCCACAGGATATTGTTACTGTCTGAAGATCAGTTACTGGACAGCCGATCACCCCGGGCAAATTTCCAGGTGCGGATGATTTCCAGGCGGTCGATGTCCGACAGGTCCCCGGTGAACGGCGCGAACGGCGCGGCCAGGCGCACGATCCGCTGGGCGGCCTGGTCCAGCAGCGGCTGGCCGGAGGACTCAAGCACCAGCACTTCATACAGCGAGCCGTCACGATTGATCGAAACCATCAGCCGCAAATTGCCGTAGATCTGTTTGCGCCGGGCTTCCTCGGGGTAGTTCAGGTTGCCGATACGCTCGACCTTCTTGCGCCATTCGTCCTTGTACCAGGCGCCCTTGTCGCGCATGGTCGACGCGGCGCTCAGGCGGTGGATGCGCGGGCGCTTGGCGTACAACTGCTGTTCCTGGGCCAGTTCGGCCTCCAGGCTGGCGATGTCGCTGGACAGCTGGGAGCTGTCGAAGGTCGGTTCCGGTGCCTTGGGCTTGGGATCGGGCTTGACCTCTTCCTTGACCGGGGCCTTTTTCGGCTTCGGCGCGGTAGTGGTCACGGCGGCCTTGGGCGCGGTTTCCTGAACTTCCGGCTTGGCGGCCGGCGGTGGGGTGATCTTCTGGACCTTGTTGTCCTGGAACGGCGCGATTTCGGTCGTCTTGGGAATCGCTTTCTTTTCCAGGGTGCCGCTGCCCTGCTGGTTTTCCTGAGCAAGGAAATCGGCCTTCTGAGGCTTGGTTTCGCTCTTGAAGGTCGCCAGGGTGATCTCCAGGGTCTGGCTGATCTGCTTGGGTTCGACCGTGGCAAACCCGACGCCCAGCAGCACCGCCAGGTGGATCAGTGCCGCCAGGAACAGCGTAAAACCGAGGCGATCAGCCGGGCGCACGCCACGATGGGCGAGCTCTTGGGGCAGATCGGACGGGAGTGTCATGACAAGGAAACCAGCATCACGTTTTTTCAGGCCGGGCATGATAACGCAATGTGGGTTTCCTTCATCAGGATCTGGATCAACGCGCCTTGAGCTTCTGATCGATGGCATCCATCAGCATCCCGCCGATGTCGGTGCCAAAGGCGTTGTCGATCTCGCGGATGCAGGTCGGGCTGGTGACGTTGATTTCCGTCAGGTGCTCGCCGATCACGTCCAGGCCGACGAACAGCAGGCCTTTCTCGCGTAGCGTCGGGCCGACCTGGGCGGCGATCCAGCGGTCCTTGTCGGTCAGCGGGCGGGCTTCGCCACGGCCGCCAGCCGCCAGGTTGCCACGGGTTTCACCGGCCGCCGGGATGCGGGCCAGGCAATAGTCCACCGGCTCGCCGTCGATCATCAGGATGCGCTTGTCGCCGTCGACGATGGCCGGCAGGTAACCCTGGATCATGATCTGCTGCTTGCCATGCAAAGTCAGGGTTTCGAGGATTACCGACAGGTTCGGATGGCCGGCGGTGTGACGGAAGATCGACGAACCGCCCATGCCGTCCAGCGGCTTGAGGATCACATCGCCGTGGTGATCGGCGAATTCGCGCAGCACGTCCGGGCGACGGCTGACGATGGTCGGCGGCGTGCATTGCGGGAACAGCGTGGCGAACAGCTTCTCGTTGCAGTCGCGCAGGCTCTGGGGCTTGTTGACCACCAGCACACCGGCGCTTTCGGCCTGCTCCAGCAGGTAGGTGGAGTAGACGAACTCCATGTCGAACGGCGGATCCTTGCGCATCAGGATCACGTCCAGGTCGCTCAGCAGCGCGTCGCTTTCCGCGCCCAGTTCGAACCACTTCTCAGGGTTGGCGAAGACCTTCAGCGGCTTCATTCGCGCGCGCGCCTGGCCCTCGGCCTGGTAAAGGTCGCGCTGTTCCATGTAGAACAGCTCCCAGCCGCGCTTCTGAGCGGCCAGCAGCATGGCCAGCGAGCTATCCTTCTTATAGGAAATGCTGGCGATTGGGTCCATGACAATGCCGACGCGTACGCTCATGGCTTGGTTCCTCGAAAATGGGGTGGGCACGAATGGCTTGAAAAAGTGGCGTCAGAGTGGCGCCCCGAAGTTTGGCGGTCAAGGAAAAACCGCCGTGCCGAGCGGCTGATAGATCGGCGATGGAGACTGTGCTAAAAAGGCTGCCATGTGACGTGCGGGCCTTGAACATCAAGGGTTTGCGCTGTCGATCACACTTACGCGTTAAAAACCGGTTTGCAGTGGCAATGGCAGAGCATCTCACGCAGCAGCAACCCAGCGCCTTGAAGGTCATGGTCATCGACGACTCGAAGACCATCCGCCGCACCGCCGAGACCTTGCTGCGCAACGTTGGCTGCGAGGTCATCACGGCGGTCGACGGCTTCGACGCCATGGCCAAGATCGTCGACCACCATCCGGGCATCATCTTTGTCGACATCATGATGCCGCGCCTGGACGGTTACCAGACCTGTGCCCTGATCAAGAACAACAGCGCCTTCAAGGCGACGCCGGTGATCATGCTGTCGTCCCGCGACGGTCTGTTCGACAAGGCCAAGGGGCGCATCGTCGGCTCCGATCAGTTTCTGACCAAGCCTTTCAGCAAGGAAGAATTGCTGGGCGCGATACAGGCCCATGTCCCGGGGTTTGCCGCTGTCCAGCCGCACCAGGCACATTAATGACGCTCGGCCTTCGGCCTGGGGTCTACAGAAGAAATGGGGAACACCATGGCACGAGTTCTGATCGTCGATGATTCGCCGACTGAAATGTACAAATTGACCGGCATGCTGGAAAAGCACGGCCATCAGGTCTTGAAAGCCGAGAATGGCGCCGACGGCGTGGCCCTGGCCCGCCAGGAAAAGCCCGACGCGGTGCTGATGGACATCGTCATGCCCGGCCTCAACGGGTTCCAGGCCACGCGCCAGCTGACCAAGGACCCGGACACGGGGCATATCCCGGTCATCATCATCACCACCAAGGACCAGGAAACCGACAAGGTCTGGGGGACCCGGCAAGGGGCGAAGGACTACCTGACCAAACCGGTGGACGAAGAAACCCTGATCGCGACCTTGAACAAAGTACTGGCGGGTTGAACGCGCGGCCATGAGCCACTCCCTGACCGCATTCGAACTGTTGCTTCAGATCGATCGGCGCTGTCGGCTGCTGGGCGCGGACCTGCCGTCCCAGCCGACCCATCGCGACAGCTGGAGCGGGATCGGTTTTCGCCTCGGCGAGCATTGGTATGTAGCGCCCATGGGCGAGGTCAGCGAAGTGCTGCACGAGCCGCGCTACACGTCGTTGCCCGGGGTCAAGCCATGGGTTCGCGGAGTGGCTAACCTGCGCGGGCGTTTATTGCCGCTGATGGACCTGTGCGGTTTTTTCGGTCACGAGCTGTCCAGTGTGCGCAAGCAGCGGCGGGTGCTGGTGGTCGATAACGAAGAAGTCTTCGCCGGCTTGCTGGTGGACGAAGTTCTCGGGCTGCAGCATTTCGCCCAGGGCAGCCTGGAACCGGGTTTGCCTGGCTACCTCGATGGCCCGGAATCGGCCTTCGTCCAGGGCCGTTTTCCTGGCGATCGGCAGTGGCAGGTGTTCAGCCCGTTTGCCGTGACGCGTTCGCCAGGGTTCATGAATGTGGCGGTTTGACAGAATGCAGCGCTGTCCCTGTGGGAGCGAGCCTGCTCGCGAAGGCGATGGATCAGCTGCATCGATGCTGGCTGTACCATCGCTATTCGCGAGCAGGCTCGCTCCCACAGGAGGGCTGTGGTGAGAGGCCGGATTGAGCAGGACAGGCGAGTACCGATGATCAAAGCAAAAACAGGCAAGCCTCTGGAAGCGTCGCGCAGTCGGTCGCAGATCATCGTGCTGTTCGTCGCGCTGATTGTCTTCATCATGCTGTTGTTCGCCAACTTCGCGTACCTCAACACCCAGTCCACCTATGACAAACAGTACATCGGCCACGCCGGTGAGCTGCGGGTGCTGTCCCAGCGTATTGCCAAGAACGCCACTGAAGCCGCGGCCGGCAAGGCCGCCGCGTTCAAGTTGCTGAGTGATGCGCGCAACGATTTTGCCCAGCGCTGGGGATACCTGAAGCAAGGCGACCCGGTGACCGGCCTGCCTCCGGCGCCCGCCACCCTGCGCCCGCAGATGCGCGCGGTACAGCTGGACTGGGAGCGCCTGCTGAAGAATACCGATGCCATTCTCTCCAGCGAGCAGACCGTCCTGTCACTGCACCAGGTTGCCGCGACCCTCGCCGAAACCGTGCCGCAACTGCAGGTCGAATACGAAAAAGTTGTCGAAATCCTCTTGCAGCGGGGCGCCCCGGCCTCACAGGTGGCCATGGCCCAGCGCCAGTCACTGCTTGCCGAGCGTATTCTCGGCGCGGTGAATACCGTATTGGCCGGCGACGAGAACGCCAGCCAGGCTGCCGACACCTTCGGTCGTGACGCCGCGCGTTTTGGCCAGGTGCTCAATGGCATGCTGCAAGGCGACCCGACCTTGAAGATTCCCCAGGTCCAGGATCGTGACGCCCGGGCGCGCCTGACGGAAATCAGCGAGTTGTTCGAATTCGTCTCGGGCTCGGTGGACGAAATCCTCGAGACCTCACCGGAGCTGTTCAAGGTCCGCGAGTCGGCGGGCAACATCTTCAACCTGTCGCAGACCCTGCTCGACGAAGCCTCTCACCTGGCCACCGCTTTCGAGAACCTGGCCGGCGGCCGTTCCGTCAACAGCATCGGCGGGTATGTGCTTGGCCTGCTGGCACTGATGTCGATCATCCTCATCGGCCTGGTGATGGTGCGTGAAACCAACCGCCAATTGCGCGAAACCGCGGAAAAGAACGAGCGCAACCAGAACGCGATCATGCGCCTGCTGGATGAAATCGAAGACCTGGCCGATGGCGACCTGACCGTTACCGCCTCGGTCACCGAGGATTTCACCGGGACCATCGCCGATTCCATCAACTATTCGGTGGACCAATTGCGCGATCTGGTGGCAACCATCAACCTCACGGCCGGCCAGGTGGCCGCCGCCGTGCAGGAAACCCAGGCCACGGCGATGCACCTGGCCCAGGCGTCGGAACACCAGGCCCAGCAAATTTCCGAAGCTTCGACTTCAATCAATGAAATGGCCCAGTCCATCGACCAGGTATCGGCCAACGCGGCCGAGTCGTCGGCGGTGGCCGAGCGCTCCGTGGAAATCGCCAACAAGGGCAACGAGGTGGTGCACAACACCATTCATGGCATGGACAACATTCGCGAGCAGATCCAGGACACTGCCAAGCGCATCAAGCGCCTCGGTGAGTCGTCACAGGAAATCGGCGACATTGTCAGCCTGATCGATGACATCGCCGACCAGACCAACATCCTTGCGCTCAACGCGGCGATCCAGGCGTCCATGGCGGGCGATGCCGGTCGGGGTTTTGCGGTGGTGGCCGACGAAGTGCAGCGCTTGGCCGAGCGCTCCTCGGCGGCCACCCGGCAGATCGAGACGCTGGTGCGGGCGATCCAGGCCGACACCAACGAAGCGGTGATCTCCATGGAGCAGACCACTACCGAGGTGGTGCGCGGTGCCCGACTGGCCCAGGATGCCGGCGTCGCCCTGGAAGAAATCGAGGGCGTTTCCAAGACCCTGGCGGCGCTGATCCAGAGCATCTCCAACGCGGCGCAGCAACAGACCACCTCGGCGGGACAGATTTCGCTGACCATGAACGTGATCCAGCAGATCACCAGCCAGACCTCGTCCGGCTCAACCGCCACGGCCGAGAGCATCGGCAACCTGGCGAAAATGGCCAGCCAGCTGCGCCGCTCGGTGTCCGGGTTCACCTTGCCCGCGGCACCTGTGGCGGATGAGGATAAGGTGTGACTGGGCTGCTGGGAGGATATGTCCCTGTGGCAAGGGCGCTTTTGTGGCGAGGGAGCTTGCTCCCGCTGGGTGGCGTAGCCGCCCCAAAGATTTTGTGAGCGCTGCGCACTCAAGCGGGAGCAAGCTCCCTCGCCACGGAGTCCTCGGCCGTACCACAGGCATACGCCTGTTGATTTGGAGTGGTTATGGGTGATCGGCACGACTACGTGGCCCTGGAATGGGTCAAGGGCGAGATTGCCGAAACGCTGAAGCAGGCCCACCTGGCCCTCAATCGCCTGGTGGACGACCCCCAGGCGTCGGATGCGCTTGCCCAATGCCTGGCCTGCATTCACCAGGTCCATGGTGGCCTGCAGATGATCGAATTCTACGGCGCGGCGTTGCTGGCTGAGGAAATGGAGCAACTGTGCAGCGCGCTGCAGGACAACCGCATCGCCCACCGCGAGGAAGCGATCAGCCTGTTGCGCCAGGCCCTGGGCCAGTTGCCGGTCTACCTAGAACGGGTGCAGGGTGCTCGTCGCGACCTGCCGCTGGCGGTGCTGCCCTTGCTCAACGATCTGCGCAGTGCGCGGGGCGAGAGCCTGTTGTCGGAGACCAGCCTGTTCAGCCCGGAACTGCCCGATATTGCGCCGCTGGGCGAGGACGCCTTGAAGCGGCTCGCGCCGGCGGACCTGCCGGGCACCTTGCGCAAATTGCGCCAGACCCTGCAGGTGGCCCTGGTGGGCCTGTTGCGCGAGCAGGACGACGCGACTCACCTCGGTTACCTGGCCAAAGTCTTTCAACGCCTTGAAGCGCTTTGCGCCGCAGCGCCGCTCAACGCGTTGTGGCAGGTCGCTTCGGCGTTGGTCGAAGGCATGCGCGAGGGGCGTATCGCCAACAGCCCGGCGCTGCGCAGCCTGTTCAAGGATGCTGACAAGGAACTCAAACGCTTGCTGGAGCAAGGCATGCCCGGCATCAACCAAGCGGCCCCACCACACCTGCTCAAGAGTCTGTTGTTCTATATTGCCAAGGCCGAACATCCCAGCGGGCAGATGCAGATCATGAAAGAACGCTACTCACTGGACGACGCGCTGCCCGACAGCGCTATGGTCGATGAAGAACGCGCGCGCTTGGCCGGGCCCGACCGCGATGCCATGCGCTCGGTGCTGGCAGCGCTCTGCGAGGAGCTGGTACGGGTCAAGGAGCGCCTGGACCTGTTCGTGCGCAGCGACCGTCAGCATGCCTCGGAGCTGGACAGCCTGCTGGCGCCCCTGCGGCAGATTGCCGACACCCTGGCGGTGCTGGGTTTCGGCCAGCCGCGCAAGGTCATCATCGATCAACTGGCCGTCGTACTGAGCCTCGCCCAGGGCCAGCGCGAGCCTGATGACGCGACGCTCATGGACGTTGCCGGAGCCTTGCTGTACGTCGAGGCAACCCTGGCCGGAATGGTCGGCACCGTCGAGCCTGAAAGCCGCGAAGACAATCGCCTGCCGACGACCGACCTGACCCAGATCCATCAGATCGTCATCAAGGAAGCCCATACCTGCCTGCAACAGGCCAAGGACATGATCGTCGACTACATCGACGCACACTGGAACAGCGCGCAGCTTGAGCCATTGCCGGCGCTGCTGACCCAGGTTCGCGGGGCGCTGGCGATGATTCCCCTGAGCCGCGCGGCCCGCCTGGTGGAGGCTTGCAACGATTTCATCCGTGAGCACCTGCTGCTCGACCCAGCCCAGCCGGGGTGGGAAGCACTCGATCACCTAGCTGATGTGATTACCGGCCTGGAATATTACCTGGAGCGTTTGAGCGAAGACCCGTTGATGCCCGCCGAGAATCTGCTCGACGGCGTCGAGCGGAGCCTTGGCGCCCTCGGCTACTTTCCCGACGAAGCCCGCGTGCCCTTGCTCGATGACCGGCTGAGCCCGAACGAGGCCCAGGTCATGCAGGATTTGCAGGAACTGGACGACCCACAGACTGTGCAATCGCTCGCTGATGTTCTGGCCAGCCCGGTCTCGGCGGTCAACCCGCCGGCCAAAGGCATGCCCGGTAGCCTGCTACCGCCGCCCGTGGATGAGCATCCGGTGGACGACGAGCTGCGGGAGGTCTTCCTCGAGGAAACCGACGAGGTGCTCGATGTCCTGCGCGAATACCTGCCGCGCTGGGCTGCGCAGCCCGACGACCAAGGCGCGCTCACTGAGCTGCGCCGGGCCTTCCATACCCTCAAGGGTAGCGGCCGGATGGTTCGGGCGCTGGTGCTGGGTGAGTTGGCCTGGGCGGTGGAAAACCTGCTCAACCGCGTGCTGGAGCGCAGCGTCGAGCCGGGCGCTTCGGTTCGGCAATTGCTTGAGGACGCGGTGCGATTGCTGCCGGAACTGGTCGCTGAATTCGCTGCCCAGCGCCAATGCCAGCGCGACGACGTCGACCGTCTGGCCGCTCGCGCCCATGCCCTGGCCAAGGGGGGCGATGAGGAAGATGACGACCAGCAGGACGTGGCCGCTCTCGACCCCTTGCTGCTGAAAATCTTCGACAACGAAGCCCAGGGGCATCTGGCCGCGCTTGATCGATTCCTCGACCAGGCCGCCGAACATCTGCCATTGCAGGCCAGCGACGAGCTGCAAAGGGCCTTGCACACGCTCAAGGGCAGTGCATCGATGGCCGGTGTGCTGCCGATCGCCGAACTGGCCGGGGCGATGGACGAGATGGCCCGGGAATACAAGGCGCACCTGATCGCTTTCGACCTGGATGAGATCGAGTTGCTGCTGGAGGCGGAAGGGTTGCTGCGCCGCGGTCTGCGCCAGCTGCATAACGAGCCGCTGGCAGCGATTCCCGGCGCCGCGGACCTGATCCAGCGAACCCAGGCACTGTCCGTCGAACGCCTGCAAACGGCTCTCAACACGCCGGACCAGGGCGTGCGAACCAAGCGCGACCCGCAATTGATCAACAATTTTCTCGCCCAGGGCATGGATATCCTGCTGGACGCGGAGAACCTGCTGCGGCGCTGGCAGCAACACCCCGGCGAGGGCCAGGAGCTGAGCGCGCTGCTCGATGAGTTGACCACCCTTGGCGAAGGCGCGCATCTGGCCGACCTGCACCCGGTGGACGAGCTCTGCGAAGCCTTGCTGGACCTGTATGGCGCCGTCGAGGAAAGCAGCCTGGCGGTCAGCGACAGGTTTTTCCATGAGGCGCAGCTTGCTCACGAAGCGTTGATCGACATGCTCGACGAATTGGCTGCCGGCCAGCACGTGCGTGCGCAACCTGCCCGGGTGCAGGCCCTGCGCAGCCTGCTCCAGGAAGGCCTCGACCCGACGGCCACGGGACTGATCCGCAGTGACGGCAGCCGCACGTTGAGCATCCGCGAGCTGGGTCATGCGACGGCTGAGATGGAGCGCAGTTCGCCGGCGGCTGTTTCGGTGGACGACGATATCGCCGCGATCTTTCTCGAAGAGGCCCAGGATATTCTTGAAAGCGCCGCACAGGCCTTGCGGCGCTGGCTCGCCGACCCGGAGAACGGCGCGCCGCTGTCCTCGCTGCAGCGTGACTTGCACACTCTCAAGGGCGGCGCGCGCATGGCGGATGTGCGGCCGGTGAGCGACCTGGCCGGGGAGCTTGAAACCCTATACGAAGGGCTGGTGGATCGCCGCTACAGTTACAGCGAGGAACTGGCGCAACTGCTCAACAGCAGTCACGAACGCCTCGATCTGTTGCTCGGGCAACTGCAGCAAGGCCAACCGCTAGGCGATCCCGTGGCGTTGATTGACGCCATTCATCGTTTCCGCCAGGACAAGCCGAACGCCATCGAGGTGGCGGGGCATCGGCAAAATGACACGGCGGGCCATGATCCGGAGTTGCTGGAAATCTTTCTCGAGGAAGGTTTCGATATCCTCGACAGTTCCGGGGCGGCGTTGCAACGCTGGCAGGAAGAGCCGTCGAACCGTCAGGCGGTGGAAACCCTGCTGCGCGATCTGCACACCCTCAAGGGTGGCGCGCGGATGGTGGAGATCGGGCCCATCGGCGACCTTGCCCATGAACTGGAGAACCTTTACGAAGGGCTGTCGGCGGGCCTGTTACAACCGAGCCCGGCGCTTTTTGCCTTGCTGCAAGGCAGCCATGACCGGCTGGCCCACATGCTCGACGCCGTCCGTGCCGGGCAGCCGTGCCCGCCGGCCGACCGGCTGATCGCGCAGATCCAGGCGGTCAATCATCCGCAGCACAACGAGGCGCCCCAGATCGTTACGCCGGTCGAGCCGGCACCGGCCCAGGCCGCGCCGCCGATGCGAGCCGAGCCCGCCGCGCCGGGCGATGGCGCGGACATGGTCAAGGTCTCCGCCGAACTGCTCGACGATCTGGTCAACCTGGCCGGGGAAACTTCGATTTTCCGTGGGCGCATCGAGCAACAGGTCAACGACGCGCGCATCGCCCTGAACGAGATGGAAACCACCATCGAGCGCATGCGCGATCAACTGCGACGCCTGGATACCGAAACCCAGGGGCGGATTCTCAGCCGCCAGCAGGTGGACGCAGAACGACTGGGCTACGAAGAATTCGACCCACTGGAAATGGATCGCCATTCCCAGCTGCAGCAACTGTCACGGGCGCTGTTCGAGTCTGCCTCGGACCTGCTTGACCTCAAGGAAACGCTAGACCGCAGCAACCACGACGCCGAAAACCTGCTGCAACAGCAGGGGCGCATCAACACCGAGCTCCAGGAGGGCCTGATGCGTACGCGCATGGTGCCGTTCGAGCGCATGCTGCCGCGCCTCAAGCGCATCGTCCGGCAGGTGGCGCAGGAGCTGGGCAAGGACGTCGAGTTCGTGGTCGACAATGCCGAAGGCGAGATGGACCGCAACGTGCTCGAACGCATGGCGGCGCCTCTGGAACATATGTTGCGCAATGCCGTTGATCATGGCCTGGAGCCCGCCGATGTACGCATCGCAGCCGGCAAACCGGCGCGGGGACGCATCAGCCTGGATCTGTCCCGCGAAGGCGGCGACATTATTTTCGACATCCGTGACGACGGCGCCGGGGTGCCATTGGACGCGGTGCGGCGCAAGGCGATAAAGCGTGGGCTGCTGGCGCCCGACAGCGATATCAGCGACCGCGACGTGCTGCAGTTCATCCTGCAGCCAGGTTTTTCCACGGCGGAAAAAATCACCCAGATCTCCGGGCGCGGCGTCGGCATGGACGTGGTCCACGAAGAAGTGCGACAGCTGGGCGGCAGCATGGTCATCGATTCGACGCCGGGCAAGGGCGTGCATTTTCGTATCCGGCTGCCATTCACCGTGGCGGTCAACCGGGCGCTGATGGTGCAGTGTCACGAAGATCAATACGCCAT
This sequence comes from Pseudomonas sp. Z2-11, assembly GCF_054161305.1. Taxonomy (NCBI): domain Bacteria; kingdom Pseudomonadati; phylum Pseudomonadota; class Gammaproteobacteria; order Pseudomonadales; family Pseudomonadaceae; genus Pseudomonas; species Pseudomonas sp. Z2-11. The sequence goes on along the minus strand of NZ_CP096395.1, from coordinate 5,792,360 downwards.
CCCGCTCAACACCATCGAGAGCATCGTCCGGGTATTGCCCGCCGAACTGGATGGCTACTACCAGCTCGATCCGCCGACCTACACCTACGCCGGGCAACGTTATGAGTTGTGCTACCTGGGCGAGTTGCTGAAAACCGGCGCCCGCCCGAAATTGCTCGGCCAGAGCCAGCCATTACCGGTGCTGCTGGTGCAATGCAACGAACGACACGTCGCCGTGCAGGTAGACGCCACCGCCGGCACCCGGGAAATCGTGGTCAAGAGCCTCGGCCCGCAATTCTCGGCGGTCCGGGGCTTGTCCGGGGCAACGATCCTGGGGGACGGCCGGGTGGTGCTGATTCTCGACCTGCTCGCGCCGATCCGCGCCTTGCCCAACCAGGCGGCGCGCCGTCCGGCCGTGGTGCAAGGCGAGGGCGAGCAGCAGCGGCCTTTGCTGGTGCTGGTGGTGGACGATTCGGTAACAGTGCGCAAGGTCACCAGTCGCCTGCTGGAACGCCACGGCATGCATGTGCTCACCGCCAAGGACGGCGTGGACGCCATGGCATTGCTGGCCGAACATTCGCCGGACCTGATGCTGCTGGACATCGAGATGCCCCGCATGGATGGTTTCGAAGTGGCGACGCAAGTGCGCAATGACCCGCGCCTGGCGCATCTGCCGATCATCATGATCACCTCCCGCACCGGCCAGAAACACCGCGACCGCGCCATGGCCGTCGGCGTCAACGACTACCTGGGCAAGCCGTACCAGGAGTCGGTGCTGCTCGACAGCATCGCCCACTGGAGCAAGACCCATGCATGAGCACCGCACCAGCCATCTCACAGGTTTGTTGCTGCCGCTGGCCGACCGGCACCTGATCCTGCCGAACGTGGCCGTGGCCGAGTTGATCGACTACCAGAGCAGCGTGTTCGATCTGGACACCCCGCCCTGGTTCCTGGGCTGGGTAAGCTGGCGCGAACGGCAGATCCCGCTGCTGAGCTTCGAGTCAGCCTGCGGCCAGAAGACCGTGATCGGCGAGCGCGCCCGCATCGTCGTGCTCAACGCCCTGGGCGGCCGCCCGGAACTGCGTTTCATCGCGCTGCTGGTCCAGGGCATCCCGCGCTCCTGCAAGCTCGACACCCAGTTGAGCTACGTCGACGTGCCGCTATGCGGATTGGAACAGGCGGCCGTGCAAGTGGGCGAGCATGTGGCGAAAGTGCCGGATCTGCTGGCGTTGGAAGAGCTGGTGGTTGCGGCGGGGTTGGTAAGAGTTGAGTCAGCCAACTGACTAATGTAGGAGCGAGCCTGCTCGCGATAGCGGTGGGTCAGGCGACATCGATTTTGGCTGTTGCGCAGCCATCGCGAGCAAGCCCGCTCCCACAAAGGCTCGCATCAATCCGGGCTGACCATTACTCCCACCGTAACGATCCGCCGCCGAGCTTGATTGATGCCCACGCCAAAACACTCCTAAGGTGAGCTCCACGACAGCGAACCCGTGGAGTGGTCATGACAACAACAATATCCCCCGACTCGCGATGGACGCGGCGGCGCAGCGAAAAGCAGCGGCGCCTGGCGTTGGTGAAGGGGCTTGCCGACGGTGTGGTGCTGCCCACCGACAAGATCGTCGCGGCGCTGGAGGCGTTGATCCTGCCTGGCGACCGCGTGGTGCTGGAGGGCAATAACCAGAAGCAGGCGGATTTCCTGTCCCGCTCTCTGGCGAAAGTCGACCCTTCGAAGCTGCATGACCTGCACATGATCATGCCGAGCGTCGGTCGTTCCGAGCACTTGGACCTGTTCGAACGCGGCATCGCCCGCAAGCTCGATTTCTCCTTTGCCGGCACCCAGAGCCTGCGCATCAGCCAGTTGCTGGAAGACGGCCTGCTGGAAATCGGCGCGATCCACACCTACATCGAGCTCTACGCCCGGCTGGTGGTCGACTTGATTCCCAACGTGGTGCTTTCGGCCGGTTTCATGGCCGACCGCGCGGGTAATATCTATACCGGCCCCAGCACCGAAGACACCCCGGCGCTGATCGAACCGGCGGCGTTCAGCGACGGTATCGTCATTGTTCAGGTCAATCAGTTGGTGGACGACGTCAGCGACCTGCCCCGCGTAGACATTCCAGCATCCTGGGTCGACTTCGTGGTGGTGGCCGACAAGCCGTTCTACATCGAGCCGCTGTTTACCCGCGACCCGCGCCACATCAAGCCCGTGCATGTCTTGATGGCAATGATGGCGATTCGCGGGATCTACGAAAAACACAACGTCCAGTCGCTCAACCACGGCATCGGTTTCAACACCGCCGCCATCGAATTGATCCTGCCGACCTACGGCGAAGCACTCGGACTGAAGGGCAAAATCTGCCGCAACTGGACGCTCAATCCGCACCCGACGCTGATCCCCGCCATCGAAAGCGGCTGGGTCGAGAGCGTGCATTGCTTCGGCACCGAACTGGGCATGGAAAACTACATCGCCGCCCGGCCTGATGTGTTTTTTACCGGGCACGACGGTTCGCTGCGTTCCAATCGAATGGTTTGCCAACTGGCCGGGCAGTACGCGGTGGACCTGTTCATTGGCGCCACATTGCAGGTGGACGGCGACGGCCATTCCTCCACCGTGACCCGTGGCCGACTGGCCGGTTTTGGCGGCGCGCCGAACATGGGCCACGACCCGCGCGGTCGCCGTCACGGGACGCCGGCCTGGCTCGACATGCGCCACGGCGACGGCGAGGCGCCGCTGCTCGAACGCGGCAAGAAACTGGTGGTGCAGATGGTCGAAACGTTCCAGGAGGGCGGCAAACCGACCTTCGTCGACACCCTCGACGCGGTGGACGTGGCGAAAAAAGCCGGCATGCCCCTGGCGCCGATCATGATCTACGGCGACGACGTTACCCATCTGCTGACCGAAGAAGGCATCGCCTACCTGTACAAGGCCCGCTCCCTGGAAGAACGCCAGGCGATGATCGCCGCCGTGGCCGGGGTCACTGCCATCGGCCTGCGCCATGACCCGAAAGACACAGCGCGCATGCGTCGCGAAGGGCTGATCGCCTTGCCCGAAGACCTCGGAATCCGCCGCACCGACGCCACCCGCGAGTTGCTCGCGGCCAAGAGCGTGGCCGATCTGGTGGAATGGTCCGGAGGACTCTACAACCCGCCCGCCAAGTTCAGGAGTTGGTAAATGCGCGCCCTGAATCTGCAACCGAAGACCTTATCCCTGGCTGAACGTTTGGCCGACCTCGCGGTGGACGCGTTGATCGACGAAGCCGACCTCTCGCCCAAACCGGCCTTGGTGGACCGTCGCGGCAGCGGCGCCCACACCGATCTGCACCTGGGCCTGATGCACGCTTCGGCGTTGTCGCTGTGGCCGGCGTTCAAGGAAATGGCCGAGACCGCGCTCGACTGCGGCGAGATCGGCTTGCCACTGCGTGAAGCCGTGGGGCGCATCGGCCGGGAAGGTGAAGCCGCGATGCTCACCACCACGGGCGGTGTGAATACTCACCGGGGCGCGATCTGGGCCTTGGGCCTGTTGGTCGCTGCGGCGGCGCTGGAACCTGAATCCAGTGGCGCTGGCGCCGTCACGTTGCGTGCCGCCCGCCTGGCCTTGCTCAACGACCGTCATGCGCCTCAACCCTTGAGCCACGGCGCCCAAGTGGCCCGGCGCTACGGCGCCCGCGGTGCCCGGGAGGAAGCGCAACTGGCATTTCCGGCGGTGACAACCCTGGGCCTGCCGCAACTCAAGCGCAGCCGCGCGGCCGGCGTCGGCGAACAGAACGCCCGCCTTGACGCCTTGCTGGCAATCATGACCCGCCTGGCCGACACCTGCGTGCTCTATCGCGCCGGCGAAGCGGGTTTGCAGGCGATGCAACAGGGCGCCAGAGCGGTGCTCGAAGCCGGCGGTAGTGCGAGCCTGGGTGGTCGCCGCCAATTGCACGCGCTGGACCAACAACTGATTGCCTTGAACGCCTCGCCCGGCGGCGCCGCCGACCTGCTCGCCGCCTGCCTGTTTCTCGACCGTATCGAGCGCAGTGATGGCCTCTTTCTAGGAGTGTGCTGATGCAAACCTTATCCTTTGAATTCACCGCCGGGCAGCCGCCACGGGGCCGGGCGCTGGTCGGCTGCGTCGGCTCGGGCGATCTCGAAGTACTGATCGAACCCGGGCTGGCGGGCAAGCTGACCATCCAGGTGCAGACCTCGGTCAATGGCAGCGAGCAACGCTGGCAGCACTTGTTCGCGCGCATGTTCGACGGCCAGACGCCTCCCGCGATGGCCATTGAAATCCACGATTTCGGCGCCACCCCCGGCGTGGTGCGTCTGCGCCTTGAACAAGGCTTCGAGGAGATCGGCCATGACTGACAGCGCTGCGTTGCTCAACAAGCACAGTTTCGTCGAGCTCGGTGCCCGGCAACGGGCCAAGGCCTTGCTCGATGACGGTACGTTCCGCGAACTGCTCGACCCCTTCCAGCGAATCATGTCGCCGTGGTTGCTGCGTCAGGGCGTGGTCCCGCAAAGCGACGATGGCGTAGTGATCGCCAAGGGCGAGCTCGATGGCCTGCCGGTGGTGATCGCCGCTATCGAAGGCGCCTTCCAGGGTGGCAGCCTCGGTGAAGTCGGCGGGGCAAAGATCGCCGGTGCCCTGGAGCTGGCGGCCGAGGACAATCGCAAAGGCATCCCGACCCGGGCCGTGTTGCTGCTGGAGACCGGCGGCGTGCGTTTACAGGAAGCCAACCTCGGGCTCGCGGCAATTGCCGAGATCCATTCGGCGATTATCGACCTGCGCCAATACCAGCCGGTGGTTGGCGTAGTCGCTGGCAGCGTCGGCTGTTTCGGCGGCATGTCCATCGCCGCCGGGCTGTGCAGTTATCTGCTGGTGACGCAGGAAGCGCGGCTGGGGCTGAACGGTCCGCAGGTGATCGAGCAGGAAGCCGGCATCGATGAGTACGACTCCCGCGACCGTCCGTTCATCTGGAGCCTGACCGGTGGCGAACAACGTTTCGCGACCGGGCTGGTGGACCGCTACGTCGCCGATGACGTGGCGCAGATTCGTCGTCACGTCAGCGAACTGTTGCATCTGGGTGTGCCCACTGAACATCGCAGTGGCCAAGCCAGACTGTTCCTCCAGCGCCTGTCGCGCCTGGACACCGAGGTGCAAATCGAACCGGCAGCGGTTCGCCAGTTGTTTCAGGGAGAACGTCCATGAATACGTATTCATTGAGGGGCCTGCGCTGGTTCGAGGCCTTGAGCGGTGGCGTCAAACCGTTGGAAGGCTTGCCCGCTTCGCTGAAAGTGGCCGATGTCCAACTCGGCGAACAAACCGCGCGTCTGTTGGCTGTCGTGGCCGATCCCGCCAACCGTTTCCCTCGGGCGCGCAATGGCGAAGTCGGTTTGCTCGAAGGCTGGGGCCTGGCCAAAGCCGTGGACGACGCCATCGCGGCCGATCGCAACGCGGCCAGCAAACGTGTGCTGATCGCCATCGTCGATGTGCCGAGCCAGGCCTACGGTCGGCGTGAAGAAGCGCTGGGCATTCATCAGGCTTTGGCCGGCGCGGCGGACAGTTATGCCCGGGCCCGACTGGCCGGGCATCCAGTGATCGGCTTGCTGGTGGGCAAGGCGATGTCCGGTGCGTTCCTCGCCCACGGCTACCAGGCCAACCGGTTGATCGCCTTGCGCGACCCGGGCGTGATGGTCCATGCGATGGGCAAGGCTTCGGCAGCGCGGGTCACCCTGCGCAGCGTCGAGGAACTCGAAGCCCTGGCCGCCAGCGTGCCGCCGATGGCCTACGACATTGACAGCTTCGCCAGCCTGGGACTGCTCTGGGAGACCTTGTCGGTAGAACAGATCGAGCAGCCGACGGCGGCAGATCTGGCGCGGGTGAGCGACTGCTTGCTCCAGGCGATCAACGACGTGGCGGGCATGCCTCGGGATCTCAGCGGTCGCCTGGGCGCTGTTCACCGGGCAGCGTCCAGCCACGTTCGGCAATTGTTGAGGGCGCAATGGTGAGCACGCTCCTGGCCCATGACCTGCTCTGGGGGATGACTGCTTTGCAGTTGCCTGCGGATGCGCCGGGCTGGGCTGTCGAGTCGCTCGACCTCGGGCAACCGGTCGTGGTGCGCCGGGCGCTGTCCTCGCCTGGACACATCGCCGTAGGCTTGCGCGGTCGCTCTCGCGAACAGCGCTACGCCGCATCAATGCCGGTGGCGACGATCCAGCGCCGGGTGCGCCCGGAAGACCTCTGCCATGTCCAATCCCCGCGCGACCTGCCGGCCTTGCAAGCGCTGGCCGAGTTGCGCCCGTTGCTCGACGCCAGTGGCTGGACCTGGGGCGTCAGCGGCAGTGCCGGGTTTGAGCTTGCCACGGGCATCGAGGCGCTGCATGAGCGCAGCGACCTGGACTTGATCTTGAGGACGCCGCACCACCTGGATCGCCTCCAGGCCAGGAACCTGCTGGCGCAGCTGGACGCCTCGGTCTGCAGCGTGGACATGCAGTTGCAGACGCCCTGTGGCGCCGTCGCCCTGCGCGAGTGGGCGGGTTCGTCGCGTCGGGTCTTGCTCAAGGATGATATCCAGGCACGATTGGTCAGCGATCCATGGCAGCCATCGTGGGAGCAGGTCGCGTGAGCAGCCTCCTGGTTTTCCCCGGCCAGGGTGCACAGCGCGTGGGCATGCTCCATGGCTTGGCGCCGCAGATTCTGGACGAGGCGAGTGACGTGCTCGGGGAGGATGTCTTGCAGCTCGACACGGCCCAGGCGCTGCGGTCGACTCGCGCCGTGCAACTGTGCCTGTTGATCGCCGGCGTGGCCGCTTCCCGTCGATTGCTGGAACAGGCCCCCGCGCCGGATTACGTGGCGGGACTGTCCATCGGCGCGTACCCGGCGGCGGTCGTGGCCGAGGCGCTGGGGTTCGAGGACGCGTTGCGGCTGGTCAGCCTGCGCGGCGAACTGATGCAGCAGGCGTATCCGCAAGGCTACGGCATGACGGCAATCATCGGCCTGGACCTCGCGGCCGTGGAAACCTTGCTCGCCCAGGTGCACAGCGCAACAACGCCGGTGTACCTGGCCAACATCAACGCCGATAACCAGGTGGTCATCGCCGGCAGTGATGAAGCCATGGGCTGCGTCGCCGAACGGGCTCGCAACCAAGGTGCCGGCAAGGCCTGCCGGTTGGCGGTCAGCGTACCGTCCCACTGCCCGCTGCTGGAGGCTCCGGCGCGGACGTTGGCCCAGGCCTTTGCCGAAGTACCCTTGAAAACTCCGGCGCTGGGCTATCTCAGCGGCAGTCGCGCCCGACCGGTGATAAAGGCCGACGCGCTGCGCGACGACCTGGCCTTCAACATGTGCCGCGTCGTCGACTGGCGCGGCACAGTGCAAAGCGCCTACGAGCGTGGCGTGCGTCTGCAGATCGAGTTGCCGCCCGGCGCGGTGTTGACCGGGCTGGCGCGCCGGGTGTTCGAGCAGGGCACCGTCATGGCTTATGACGGCGCGCGGCTCGACACCCTGCAAGCGCTGTTGCAAGAGGAGGGAAGCCGCCGACCCTAGACACCGACTCAAGCTGGCGAAGCACAAAAACAACAACTTCGACGATGCACTTTGAGGACTACAACAATGATTATCTATGGTGTGGCGTTTCTGGCTTTTTGTACCCTGGTGGGCATTTTTATCGGTGAGCTGCTGGGCAAACTGATTGGCGTACCGGCCAACGTTGGCGGCGTCGGCATTGCAATGCTGTTGCTGATCGGCCTGGGCAGCTACCTGAACAAGCGCGGCTTGTTCAAGGGCAAGTCCGAAGCTGGCGTGGAGTTCTGGAGCGCCATCTACATTCCGATCGTGGTGGCGATGGCGGCCCAGCAAAACGTCTATGGCGCACTGAAAGGCGGGCCGATGGCGATCCTGGCCGGGACCCTGGCGGTGGTGATTGCCTTTGCGTTGGTGTCGGTGCTGGTACGCATCGGCAACAAGGACCCTCAGGCCGATGTTTCCGTCAAGACGGTCGGGTGATTGCCATGTACGAATCCATGATGAAAGTCATCACCGGCTACGGTCTGATCAGCGGGTTTGCCATTGTCGGCATCACCATGTGGGTGTCCTACTGGATCAGCAATACCTTCACCAAAGGCCGCCTGCATGGTTCGGCCATCGCGATCCTGCTGGGGCTGGTGCTCTCGTATATCGGCGGTGCAATGACCGGGGGGCAAAAAGGTGTGGTGGACATTCCGCTGCTTTCCGGGATTGGTTTGCTGGGCGGCGCCATGCTGCGGGATTTCGCCATTGTCGCCACGGCGTTCGGCGTGAGTGTCGAGGAGCTCAAGCGCGCCGGTTTCGTTGGGGTGCTGGCTTTGTTCGTCGGAGTCGGCACCTCGTTCATTGCCGGCGTCGGCGTGGCGATGGCCTTCGGTTATACCGATGTGGTGAGCCTGACCACGATCGGTGCCGGAGCGGTCACCTATATCGTCGGGCCGGTGACCGGGGCGGCCATCGGGGCCAGTTCCGAGGTGATGGCGTTATCGATTGCCGCCGGGTTGATCAAGGCGATCCTGGTCATGGTGGCGACGCCGTTCGTGGCGCCGTTCATCGGTCTCAACAACCCTCGTAGCGCGGTGATCTTTGGTGGGCTGATGGGCACCTCCAGCGGCGTTGCCGGCGGCCTGGCGGCGACGGATCCCAAGCTCGTTCCGTATGGTTGCCTGACGGCGGCGTTCTATACCGCGCTTGGCTGCTTGCTCGGGCCTTCGCTGTTGTTCCTGATCATGCGGGGACTGATGGGGTAGGACTTCGGCTTTTCGCTTACCGCGCTGGCGCCTTCGCGAGCAGGCTCGCTCCCACATTGATTGGGTTCACCCTTGTGGGAGCGAGCCTGCTCGCGAAACGCGCGACTCGGTCTCAAGCCTGGCGATTGGCGTACATCCGGCATTCCGCCAACAACGCCAGCAGGTTCGGGTCGCGCTCCTTGGCCTTGAGGAACACCACACCGATGTGCTGCTGCAACCGGTACTTTTCCTGCAACGGGATCAGTTTCACCCGGTTCTCATACACCGCCGCGATCCGGCCGGGGAGCAGGGCATAACCCACCCCGGAGCTGACCATGCTCAGCAGGGTGAAGATGTCGTTGACCTGCATCGCCACTTTCGGCTCGAACCCCGCCTGCCTGAACACCCGGATACCGTCCTGGTGCGTGGCGAAGCCCTGGGTCAGGGTGATGAAGGTCTCGTCGCGGACCTCGGCCAAGTCGACTTCGCTGCGTTGGGCGAAGGGCGAGTCGGCGGGCGTGGCGAGGAAAATATCATCGGAAAACAGCGCGATCTGCTCGCAATCCGGGTCGTTGACGCTGTCGTCCAGCGACACCAGGATCGCATCGACCTCCATGTTCTTGAGTTTGTACAACAGGTCGATGTTGGAGCCCATGATCAGATCGATATTGAGCTCGCTGCGCCGGATCTTCAGGCCCATGATCAGTTGCGGCACGGTCTTGACGGTCAGTGAATACAAGGATCCCAGCTTGAAACGCTCGGCGGAAAAGCCGGCCGCCTCACGGGTCAGGCGTACGCTTTCGACCACGTCCTGAATCAGCTTCTGCGCGCGCTCCTCCAGCACATAGGCGCTTTCCAGCGGTGTGAGGTTGCGGCCTTCGTGCTTGAACAACGGACAGCGCAACGCGCTCTCAAGCGAGTGAATGGCCCGATGCACGCTGACATTGCTGGTCTGCAACTCGACCGCCGCCCGCGCCAGGTTGCCGGTGCGCATGAACGCCAGGAACACCTCGAGTTTCTTCAGGGTCAATTCTTCGTCGATGAGCATGGGGCGGACTCTTGTTCGTATGGGCTGATTGTGCCCCATGTCTTCCTGGCGACGCGATTTATGTGGCTGGAGAGCTTTTGTGGCGAGGGAGCTTGCTCCCGCTTGATCGGGCTGGCTCTCCAGTGCGTAGCGCTCACAAAGTCTTTGGGGCGGCTGCGCCACCCAGCGGGAGCAAGCTCCCTCGCCACGGGGGTTGTGTTCGATGCTGAAAGCAAAACATTGCACTTTCAGGCGCCAGGCCTGAGCCTTGGCGCCAAATTCGTAATAGGGGGGGTGGATCTGGATGTATCACGGGGAACGACTCAACGCCTGGACGCACCTGGTGGGCGCGGTCGCCGCGTTTATCGGTGCGGTGTGGCTGCTGGTGATTGCCGGGATGGCCGGCGATCCGTGGAAGATCGTCAGCGTGGCGATCTACGGGTTCACCTTGCTGGTGCTCTACAGCGCATCGACGGTTTATCACAGCGTGCGCGGGCGCAAGAAAGAGATCATGCAGAAGATCGATCACTTTTCGATCTATCTGCTGATTGCCGGCAGCTACACGCCGTTCTGCCTGGTAACGCTGCGCGGGCCGTGGGGCTGGACGTTATTCGGGATCGTCTGGGGGCTGGCGGTGATCGGTATCCTGCAGGAAATCAAGCCGCGTTCCGAAGCGCGGATCCTCTCGATCGTCATCTATGCGGTGATGGGCTGGATCGTACTGGTGGCAGTCAAACCGCTGCTGGCGGCGCTGGGCAGCGCCGGGTTTGCCTGGCTGGCCTCGGGAGGCGTGTTGTATACCGTCGGCATCATCTTCTTCGCGCTCGACCACCGCCTGCGCCACGCCCATGGCATCTGGCACCTTTTCGTCATCGCCGGCAGCCTTTTGCATTTCGTGGCGATTCTGTTCTACGTGCTTTGAGCGGTCGCAAACAGGCGATCAAGTTGCGCCTGGGCCTGGCTGGCGACAATTTCCAGCAAGGCCCCCACGGTGTGGGGCGGGGCTTCATTGGCGCGGGTTACGGCGTACAAGGCAATGGGCAACGGCGGCGACAATGGCCGGATAGCCGTACGGGCGCGTGAAGCCCCCAAGGCGGTAAACGGGTCGATGACCGCCAGCCCGGCGCCGGATTCGACCATGGCCCGGGCCAGTGAATACGTCTGCACGGCAATGCTCACTCGGGGCGGCGGTTCCACTGACTTGAGGTAGCCATCCAGCCTGGCGGACAGCGGGTCGGTGCTGGACAAGCCGATCAACGGCGCGCCGGCCAGCTCCTGCAACGGCATAGGCGTGCCGATTACCGCTTCGGGCCAGTGACCGCTCGGTGCCAGGGCTACCAATACGCCGCTGGCGAGGGGCTCGGCCTTGAGGCCTGGGTGATCGGGCAATTGCAGGCTGAGGGCTACATCGATCTCGCGCATCAGCAGGTTTTGCGTCAGTTCGCGGCTGTGGGCGCTGGACAACTCGCAGACGATGTCCGGGTAGCGTCGGGTCCATTGGTGGATAGCCGTGGGCAGCAGCGACAGGGCCAAGGCCGGTGTGGCGCCAATTCGCAAGCTGTGCCCCGGCTCGCGGCGCAGGCTTTGGGCCAGGCGCCGCACGCCTTGCAGGCTTTCGCTGACCTTGTCGACCTCGCGTTCCAGCTCCAGCGCTTCGGGCGTGGCCTGCAACTTGCCGCGCACCCGCAGGAACAACGCAAACCCCAATTGCTGCTCGGCATGCTGCAGCACCTTGGTCACCGCCGGCTGGGAAACGTGCAGCAACTGGGCGGCGCCGCTGATGGAGCCGGTCTGGCGAATCGCCTGGAAAATCTCGATATGACGAAGGCGCATGGCGTGCCCATAACCTTTGTTTATAGGAAGCTCATCTTTATTCATTGTTCGAACGCTGTCACCTGGCCCTAACCTCGGGTCATTCGAAACGGATGTGAGGCGGACATGGCTCAGCGGGTATGCATCATTGGCGGCGGCGTGGTCGGCCTGGCGACGGCTTACGCGCTGGTCCGCGATGGGATCGACGTCACGCTGGTGGAGGCGCGCGATGCATTGGGCAGCGAGACCAGCTTCGCCAACGGCGGCCAGTTGTCCTATCGCTACGTCACGCCCCTGGCCGACGCCGGGGTGCCGTGGCAGGCCTTGGGCTGGATGTTGCGCGGCGATTCGCCGCTCAAGCTGCGTCCGCGCCTGGACCCGGCCCAGTGGCGCTGGATGGCAGCGTTCATCGCCGCATGCCGGACTTCGGTCAACCGGCGCAACGGCGCCCATCTGTTGCGCCTGGCGCTGTTGAGCCAGACGACGCTGCGGACCTGGCGCGAAGAGGATCAGCTCGACGGCTTCGAGTGGCGGCGCAACGGCAAGCTGGTGACGTTTCGCAGTGCCAGCCATTTTGCGCATGCCCGGCAACGTGTGGCCGACGCTGTTCATCAGCAGGTACTGGGCCCGAACGAATGCACGACGCTGGAACCTGCGCTGGTCGGCGTGCCGTTCGTGGGCGGCATCTACACACCTGATGAGGAAGTCGCCGATTGCCATGGCTTCTGCCTGCAACTCGCGGCGCGGCTGCGCGCTTCGGGGCGCTGCGAATTCCTCTTGGGGCGCGCGGTGACCGCTATCGAGCATGCCGACGGCGCGGTGCACGCCATCAACCTGGGCGAGCAGCGTGTGGAGGTCGAGCACCTGGTAATCGCCGCCGGCCACCGCAGCGTTGCGCTGGCATTGCCAGGCGTGCGGATGCCGCTGTATCCGCTCAAGGGCTACAGCCTGACGGTGCCGATCGACGCCCGGCATCGGGCGCCGGAACTGAGCATCACCGACTACGACCGCAAGGTCGTCTACGCGCGCATCGGTGAGCAGCTGCGGGTGGCGGCCATGGTCGACATCGTCGGCTTCGACCCGGCGCCGGACCCCAGACGCCTGGCCCTGATTCGGCGCCAGGCCATGGAAACATTTCCCATGGCCGGTGATTACGATCGCGCTGTGGAATGGGCGGGCATGCGCCCGGCGACGCCTAGCGGCGTGCCACTGATCGGCGCCAGCGCTTACCGCAACCTGTGGCTCAACCTCGGCCATGGTGCCTTGGGTTTTACCCTGGCCTGCGGCAGCGGTCGCTTGCTCAGTGAAATGATCCGCCAACGCACACCTTCCATCGACCTGCAGGGCCTCACGCCCCGCGCCGCCTGACCCACCCGCAACGGAGAACAACAATGCAAAAAATCACGTTGATCGGCTGTACCTTGAGCCTGCTGCTCGGCGTCCAGGCTTTTGCCAATGAAGCGCCTCCGGCCGGCGCGCTGGAAAAGATCGCCAGCAACAAAAGCATCACGCTGGGCTATCGTGACGCCTCGGTGCCGTTTTCCTATGTCGGGGACAACAGCGGCAAACCGATGGGGTATTCGGTGGAGCTGGCGGGCAAGATCGTCGAGCGCATCAAGCAGCAACTGGCGCTGCCGCAACTGAGCGTGAAGTACAACCTGGTGACTTCCCAGACACGAATCCCGCTGGTGCAGAACGGCACCGTGGATCTGGAATGCGGCTCCACTGGCGTGACCGCCGAGCGGCAGAAGCAGGTGGCGTTTTCCTACGGTTTCATTTACGTGAAGGGCCAGTTGCTGACGGCCAGGGACAGCGGCATCCACAGCTTCGCCGACCTTCGTGGCAAGAATGTGGTGACCACCGCCGGCACGACCAACGAGCGGTTCCTGAAGAGCTACAACCAGGACAACAAAATCGACATGTTCGTCATCAGTGCCAAGGACCACGGCGAAGCCTTCCAGATGCTCGAGACCGGCCGGGCGGCGGCGTTCTACATGGATGACGCGCTGCTCTACGGCGAACGGGCCAAGGCGCGCGATCCGCATAAATGGGTGGTGGTCGGAGAAGAGCAGTCGCGGGAAATCTACAGCTGCATGGTGCGCAAGGACGATCCGCAATTCCTGGCGCTGGTCAACATGACCCTGGCGGACTTGTACAAGTCAGGGGAAATCAATGCCATCTACGATCGCTGGTTCCAGAAGCCGATCCCGCCCAAGGGCCTGAATCTGGAATTTCCGATGACCAGCGAGTTGAAGGCGATCATTGCCAGGCCGACCAGCGAGCCGGTGCAGTAGCCTTTGGGAGACCTGTGGGAGAGCCTGCTCGCGAATGCGGTGGATCAGCTTGCATTGATGCTGAATGTTGAATCGCCTTCGCGAGCAGGCTCGCTCCCACAGGTGATCTTCAGTGGTCGCGGAGCCTTAGAAATCCCCCCACAACTGCTGCGCCACCGCCAGCGCCACCACTGGCGCGGTTTCGGTACGCAGCACGCGGGGACCGAGGCGGGCGGCGTGGTAGTCGGCGGTCCTAGCCTGTTCGACTTCTGCATCCGACAACCCGCCCTCGGGGCCGATCAGGAACGCCAGGGTCGACGGCCTGGCATGACTGACCAGCGGTTCGGCGACCGGGTGCAGGACCAGTTTCAGCTCGGCATCGGTCTGTTTCAACCAGTCGGCCAGCAACAGCGGAGGGTGGATCACCGGCACGCTGGAACGCCCGCATTGCTCGCAAGCGCTGATCGCCACCTGGCGCCAGTGCAGCAGACGCTTGTCGGCGCGTTCGTCCTTGAGGCGCACTTCACAGCGCTCGGTGAATATCGGGGTGATCTCGCTGACGCCCAGTTCCGTGGCCTTCTGGATCGCCCAGTCCATGCGCTCGCCCCGGGACAGGCCCTGACCGAGATGAATGCGCAAGGGCGACTCGGCCTGTCCGGCAAATTGCTCGTCGAGCTGCACGCGCACGCGCTTTTTGCCGACCTCGGCCAGGGTGCCGCGAAACTCCTGTCCGGAGCCGTCGAATACTTGCACCGCGTCGCCCTCGGCCATGCGCAGCACCCGGCCGATGTAGTGGGCCTGGGCGTCGGGCAGCTCGTGATCGCCGAGGCTCAGGGGAGTGTCGATGAAAAAGCGGGAGAGTCTCATGTTTGGTCTCTACACAATCGGATTGCGCATTGCTGCGTGGTCGGGGGCTTTGCGGTGAGCAAGCTTTTGTGGCGAGGGAGCTTGCTCCCGCTGGGCTGCGAAGCGGCCCCATTCCTGCGATTGCTGCGCAATCGAGCGGGAGCAAGCTCCCTCGCCACGGAGAAATTTGTTCACAGACGTATCAGCCCGGATCGCGATACCCCGGGTGGAAATCCTTCGGCACCGCCACGCTGACCTTGTCCCGGGTGGCGATATCGATCCCTTCGCTGGCAACTTCCGCCAGAAAATCGATCTGCTCCGGCGTAATGACATACGGCGGCAGGAAATACACCACGCTGCCCAGCGGCCGCAGCAGGGCGCCGCGCTCCAGGGCATGCTGGAAGACCGTCAGGCCGCGCCGCTCCTGCCATGGGTACGCGGTTTTGCTCGCCTTGTCCTTGACCATCTCGATGGCCAGGACCATGCCGGTCTGGCGCACTTCGGCCACGTTCGGGTGGTCGACCAGGTGGGCGGTGGCGCTGGCCATGCGCTGGGCCAGGGCCTTGTTGGTTTCGATGACGTTGTCGTCTTCGAAGATATCCAGGGTCGCCAGCGCCGCCGCGCAAGCCAGCGGATTGCCCGTGTAGCTGTGGGAATGCAGGAAGGCGCGCAGGGTCGGGTAGTCGTCGTAGAACGCGCTGTAGACCTCATCGGTTGTCACGCACGCCGCCAGCGGCAGGTAGCCGCCGGTCAGGGCCTTGGACAGGCAAAGGAAGTCTGGCGTGATACCAGCCTGTTCGCAGGCAAACATCGTCCCGGTGCGGCCGAAGCCGACCGCGATTTCGTCGTGGATCAGGTGCACGCCATAGCGGTCGCAGGCTTCACGCAACAGCTTCAGGTACACCGGGTGGTACATGCGCATGCCGCCGGCGCCCTGGATCAGCGGTTCGACGATCACCGCCGCCACCGTGTCGTGGTGCTCGGCCAGGGTTTGCTCCATGGCCGCGAACATGTTTCGCGAATGTTCTTCCCAGCCCATGCCTTCGGGGCGGTGGTAGCAGTCGGGGCTCGGCACCTTGAGCGTGTCCAGCAACAACGCCTTGTAGGTTTCGGTGAACAGCGGTACATCGCCCACCGACATCGCCGCGATGGTTTCGCCGTGGTAGCTGTTGCTCAGGGTAACGAAGCGTTTCTTGTCGGGCCGGCCGCGATTGATCCAGTAATGAAAGCTCATCTTCATCGCCACTTCGATGCAGGACGAGCCGTTATCGGCATAGAAGCACCGGGTCAGGCCTTCAGGCGTCATCTTCACCAGGCGTTCGGACAGCTCGATCACCGGCTGGTGGCTGAAACCGGCGAGGATCACATGCTCAAGCTGATCGACCTGATCCTTGATGCGCTGGTTGATGCGCGGGTTGGCGTGGCCGAACACATTGACCCACCAGGAACTCACCGCATCGAGGTAGCGCTTGCCTTCGAAGTCCTCAAGCCACACGCCTTCGCCGCGCCGGATAGGAATCAGCGGCAGCTGTTCGTGATCTTTCATCTGGGTGCAGGGGTGCCACAACACGGCAAGATCGCGCTGCATCCACTGGTTATTCAGGCCCATGTACAGTCTCCTCGAGGCGGCTCGCGGCGGGCGCGGGCAAAACAATCGCGCAAGCCTATGCAATGGCGGGCCGGGGAACAACCCATTGTGTCGTCCCCACCCGTTTCAGTGAGGTGATAGACGTCGCTGGCGGCGTTTTGATGGCTGACGTATTCTTCGCCGTTCCCGGAGCCGACTGGCTCGAAAAACCGAAAATTCTTACGTAATTCCGGAGTTCGCTGAATGTCTGCTGGTTGGCTGCGCGCCTGTGCGCTGGTGATGATAGGGCTGTTCAGCGTTTCGGCGCTGGCCAAGGACAAACAACCGACGGCCATCGTCATCGGCGGCGGGCTGGCCGGGCTCACGGCGGCCTACGAGTTACAGAACAAGGGTTGGGCCGTGACCCTGCTGGAAGCCAAACCGAGCCTGGGCGGCCGTTCGGGCATGGCCACCAGCGAGTGGATCGGCAACGATAAGGTCCAGCCGGTACTGAACAAGTACGTTTCGACCTTCAAGCTGAGCACCACGCCGGCGCCGGAATTCGTGCGCACCCCCAGCTATCTGATCGACGGCACCTATTTTACTGCCACCGACCTGGCGACCAAGCAGCCAGCCACGGCCGAGGCGCTCAAGCGCTACGAAACCACTCTGGATGATCTGGCCCGTTCCATCGACGACCCACTGAACCCGACGGCTACCAGTACGTTACACGCGCTCGACCAGATCACCGTGTCCAACTGGCTGGACCGTTTGCAACTGCCGGCCACTGCCCGACAGTTGGTCAACCAGGAAATCCGCACGCGCTATGACGAGCCGTCGCGCCTGTCATTGCTGTATTTCGCCCAGCAGAACCGCGTCTATCGCGGCGTGTCCGACCGTGACCTGCGCGCCTCGCGCCTGCTCGGTGGCAGCCCGGTATTGGCCCAGGCGTTCGTCAAGCAACTGAAAACCATCAAGACGAGCTCGCCGGTGTCGGCCATTTCCCAGGACAAGGACGGCGTCACCGTCAAGGTCGGCAGCGTCGGTTACCAGGCCGACTATGTTGTATTGGCCGTGCCCTTGCGAGCATTGAACAAGATCCAACTGACCCCGGCCCTGGATGCTCAGCACCTGGGTGCGATCAAAGGCACCAACTACGGCTGGCGTGACCAGATCATGCTCAAGTTCAAGACCCCGGTCTGGGACAGCAAGGCACGCATGTCGGGCGAGATCTACAGCAACGCCGGCCTGGGCATGATGTGGATCGAGCCAGCCATGAAGGGTGGCGCCAACGTTGTCATCAACCTGTCCGGCGACAACGCACGGGTGATGCAGGCCTTCGGCGACAAGCAGATGGTCGACCAGGTGTTGATCCGTCTCCACGCGTTTTATCCACAGGCGCGCGGTGCCTTCACCGGTTATGAAATCCGCCGCTACAGCACCGACCCTTCCATGGGCGGCGCGTACCTGGCGTTTGGTCCGGGCCAGATCAGCAAATACTGGCGCCTGTGGGAAAAGCCATTGCAGCGCGTCGCCTTTGCCGGCGAACACACCGACGCGCTGTACCCAGGCACCCTGGAAGGCGCACTGCGCAGCGGCCAGCGCGCCGCCAGCCAGGTTGAAGACCTGGCGGCGGGCAAGTCGTTCGAACCACCAAAAGTCGCCCCGGCCGCATCAGCTGCCGCCGGAGCGGTGGCGGCGAAGAAAGGCAATTTCTTCAGCAACTTGTTCGGCGGCTCGGATGACGACAAGAAGCCGGAGCCGGCCAAGGCTCCCGAGCCGGTAGCGCCGCCTCCAGCGCCGGCACCGGCCCCCGTCCCAGCCCCTGCGCCGGTGGAACCACCCGCGCCGGCGCCAGCGAAGACCGAGCCAGCCAAGAAAGCCACGGCCAAGCCAGCGACGAAGAAGCCGGCGGCCAAGGCCCCGGCTAAAAAGGCCCCGGCCAAGGCACCAGTGAAAAAGGCTGAGCCAGTGAAGAAACCCGCCGCCAAACCGGCGGCAACTACTGAGACGAAGGCTCAGTAACGTCAAGTGGAAAGAACGCTACCGTTCACTTAAGGCAATCAATAACCCGTGGCGAGGGAGCTTGCTCCCGCTGGGCCGCGAAGCGGCCCCAAACCCTCCCAATGCGGAGCATCAGACACACCGCACCCGCCGGTTTACGACTGCTTCGCAGCCGAGCGGGAGCAAGCTCCCTCGCCACGGGTCGATCATTACGTCGACGTCCTGCATGTCTCGACGATATATCGGAAACTTCCCACCCTTTAACCGGAAGCAGGCGATAGAGCTCGCCGGGCCATGCGTTCAGGCTCCTTGAAAAACAGGAGTGCGTATGAAAATACTGATGGCAATGGTCGTATCGGTTTCGCTGTACGGGTGTGTGTATGGTGAATGTCGGGATCCCCTGATGATCCCGATGGTTCCGGAACGGGACCCTCAGTTGGCGTACAAATGCACCTTCGACCCATACCACCCCAAATGCTCAGTGAATTGATAATCACAGGCTTTGGCTGATAAAAACCGTGGTTCTGTTGGGAGCGAGCCTGCTCGCGACGAGGCCCTTCGGCCAAGCTGATGTCCTGGCTCCCCCGCCATCGCGCAGCGCATCCGCTTTAATCTTTCCTTAACGCACTCGGTCCAGACTGATGATCGTATTTCTCGATATTTCAAAGCGAAATTTTCCGCTTTAATTCGATAGATAACTCGCTAGTCTTGGTCACAGTTTTTACAGGATATGAGCAATGCAGCTACGCAACTCTTCTTCTCGCTATGGCTGGGTCAGCATCGTTTCGCACTGGGCCGTTGCCTTGGCGGTGTATGGGCTGTTCGCGCTGGGCCTGTGGATGGTCGGGCTGGATTATTACAGCACCTGGCGCAAAGACGCGCCGGACATCCACAAGAGCATCGGCCTGGTGCTGTTGGCGGTGATGGTGCTGCGAGTGATCTGGCGTTTTGTCAGCCCGCCGCCACCGACCCTGGAGACCTATGGCCGCCTTACACGCGTCGGCGCCAGGATTGGCCATAGTGCACTGTATCTCGGGCTGTTCGCCGTGATGATCGCCGGTTACCTGATTTCCACCGCAGACGGTGTCGGGATCTCGGTGTTTGGTTTGTTTGAAGTACCCGCGCTGGTGTCCGGACTGCCCGATCAGGCAGACGTCGCCGGGCAGATCCACTTCTACCTGGCATGGGCGCTGGTAATTTTTTCCGGCCTCCATGCGTTGGCAGCATTGAAGCACCACTTTATCGACCGTGACGCGACCCTCAAGCGCATGCTGGGGCGCCAAGCCTGATGTTCAACCTCGACTCCAAAGGAATAGAAAGCATGTTGAAAAAGACGCTCGCCGCCCTGGCAATCGGTTCTGCCCTGCTGTCCGCCGGCCAGGCCATGGCCGCAGACTACGTGGTTGACAAGGAAGGCCAGCACGCCTTCGTCGACTTCAAGATCAGCCACCTGGGCTACAGCTACATCACCGGTACCTTCAAGGACATCGACGGCAAGTTCAGCTTCGACGCCGCCAAGCCTGAAGCCAGCAAGATCGAATTCAACGTCAACACCGCCAGCGTGTTCACCAACCACGCCGAACGTGACAAGCACATCGCCAGCGCTGACTTCCTGAACGCCAGCAAATTCGGCAAGGCCACCTTCGTGTCCACCAGCGTCAAGTCCACCGGCGCAAACACCGCCGATGTGACCGGTGACCTGACCCTGCTGGGCGTGACCAAGCCGGTCGTGGTCAAGGCAACCTTCCTGGGCGAAGGCAAGGACCCATGGGGTGGCTACCGTGCCGGCTTCGAAGGCACTACCACCATCAAGCGTTCCGACTTCGGCAAGCAGAAAGACCTGGGTCCGAAATCCGACGTGGTCGAGCTGTACGTGACGTTTGAAGGTGTTCAGGCGAAGTAACGTTCGCGCCTGACAAAAAAACGCCCCTGGTCTTGCGGCCTGGGGCGTTTTTTATTGTGCAGATTTTGGTATTACAGAGCATTCTTGAGAGCTTGTCTCCACAAGATTTGTGAACACCACCAAGCCACTGTGGGAGCGAGCCTGCTCGCGAAGAGGCCGTGACATTCAGCATCCTAGTCAGCTGTGACACCGCTTTCGCGAGCAGGCTCGCTCCCACAGGGGGCCAGCTCTTAATAAAAAATGCCCCGGCTCGCAAGAACCGGGGCATTTTTCATGGCTTGGAAAACTCAGCGATTGCGCGTCAGCAAGGCCGGCTTTTCGCCACGTGGACGGCTTGGCAATTGGTCCAGCTGCTCAGGCGTCGGGAAACGATCGACTTTCGATTCCTTGTGCATGATTTTCGGCTGGTTGCCACGCGGGTTCTGCACGGCAGGTTCCTGACGAGGCTGGTCATCATCACGTGCCGGGCGGCGTGGACGGGACTCTTCGCGGCGGGCCTGGCCGTCACGTGGGGCGCCATTACGCGGACCGCTGCGCTTGCCTGGCGGAGTGCCGGTGGACGAGCCGTTGCTGTTGCGCGGTCCGTTCTGGCGACCCTGTGGCTGGCCACCGCGGGGGGCGCCGGCACCTGCGCCTGGTGCCGGGGCGCCCGGACGGCGACCGCGACCCTGGGCCGGTTTCTGCTGCGGCACGTAGTCCACGCGGTTACCGAAGTTATCGACATCGTCGTCGAGGAATTCGTCCGGGGCGCGGTCGGCGGCCGCGGCGCGCGGGGCAGGGCGTTGCTGCTCACGGGCCGGAGTGCCTTCGCGGGGCTTCTGCTCGCGGGCTGGGCGTTCGCCGCGACCGTTGCTGTTGCTGGCCGATTTTTCCTTGCCCTTGTCCTTGCCTTTGTCCTTACGACCGCCGCCACCGCCGCCGCCATTCGGACCGTCGCCGCGCGGGCCACGAGGATTGCGCGGGTTGCGCACATCCGGACGCTCACGCACTTCAGGCTTCTCGGCCTCGATGGTGCTGGCATCAAAGCCCATCAGGTCGCCGTCAGGGATTTTCTGCTTGGTCATGCGCTCAATGCTTTTGAGCAACTTCTCTTCATCCGGCGCGACCAGGGAAATCGCCTCGCCCGAACGACCGGCCCGGCCGGTACGGCCGATACGGTGGACGTAATCTTCATCGACGTTCGGCAGCTCGAAGTTGACCACGTGAGGCAACTGGTCGATATCGAGGCCACGGGCGGCGATGTCGGTGGCTACAAGGATGCGCACTTCGCCGGCCTTGAAATCGGCCAGGGCCTTGGTACGGGCGTTCTGGCTCTTGTTGCCGTGGATCGCCACAGCTGGCAGGCCGTGCTTGTCCAGGTATTCGGCCAGGCGATTGGCGCCGTGCTTGGTGCGGGTGAAGACCAGGACCTGTTCCCAGGCGCCCGTGGTGATCAGGTGGGCCAGCAGGGCACGCTTGTGGCTGGCCGGCAGGCGGAACACGCGCTGCTCGATGCGCTCGACCGTGGTGTTCGGCGGCGTGACTTCGATGCGTTCCGGGTTGTGCAGCAGCTTGCCGGCAAGGTCAGTGATGTCCTTGGAGAACGTCGCCGAGAACAGCAGGTTCTGGCGCTTGGCCGGCAGGCGGGCCAGCACTTTCTTCACGTCATGGACAAAACCCATGTCGAGCATGCGGTCGGCTTCGTCCAGCACGAGGATTTCCACGTGGGACAAGTCGACGCTGCCCTGGCCAGCTAGATCCAGCAGGCGGCCGGGGCAAGCCACCAGGACATCGACGCCACGGGCCATGGCCTGGACTTGCGGGTTCATGCCGACGCCGCCGAAGATGCAGGCGCTGACGAACTTCAAGTCACGCGCGTAGACCTTGAAGCTCTCGTGGACCTGGGCCGCCAGTTCGCGGGTTGGGGTCAGGACCAGCACGCGGGGTTGGCGCGGGCCGTGACGCTGGGATTTGTCCGGATGACCGTTGGGGAACAGCCGCTCCAGGATCGGAAGGGCGAAACCGCCGGTTTTACCAGTACCTGTCTGTGCGGCGACCATCAGGTCGCGACCTTGCAACACGGCGGGGATGGCCCGCTGTTGCACCGGGGTAGGCTGGGTGTAGCCGGCGGCTTCGATGGCGCCGACTAAAGCCTCGGAGAGACCGAGGGAAGCAAAGGACATGAGTAATCCTGTTTTTAGTGAGGGCCTGGCCCAATGGGATAGTCTTGCCTGGCGCAAATGACGGTCATTGGAAGACGTCATCCCGTCCGGTCCTGCCGGGTCTGGAAGACGGGTCCGGACAGGGCTCGCGCGGGCTGGAAGCTGCGCTGTAGCGGTGTCGGGATGCCTTTTGCAAGACCGGGCGTCCGGGCGTGAGCCTGGCGGGAAGGCCCGAGTATAACAGAGCAATCGCCGCGCGCCGCTTTCCTGCTGCTCAACGGTGTATTTCAGTGGGGTATCGGGTCTTGCGGTGCCGCCTTGCCGGCCGGGTCGGCACCATAGCGGGCGCTCAGCTCGGCATAGGCCGGTTCGCGCTTGAAACGCTTGAGTTCAGCACCGAAGCGCTGCACCAGCAAATCCATGCCGGCGCTGCGCCGTACCGCCAGGTATTGGCTTTGACGGCTCACGACCGTGGGATTTTCGCTGATCTGGTCACCCAGTTGCAGCGCCTTGAGCACATGCCGGCCCACTCGGCGGTCGGTGATGAGCAGGTCGATCCGGCCCAGCTGCAACTTGCCGAAATTGGCTTCATGGGTGGGTGCGGTTTCCCGCTTGAACCGGGTCGATTCCCTGAACGCCTGGCTGTACAGATAACCCGGAGACGTGCCGACGGTCAGTCCTTCGAGCTCATCGAGCGTGCGAAACGGATGGGGCCGGGCATTGGCGTAGAACATCACGAACTCGACGTCCGACAGCGGTTCGCTCGGGTAGAGCAGCAGGGAGTCGCGCTCCTCGCTGCGAAAGATATCCAGTGCACCGTCTGCCAGCCCCTGTTCCAGCATCGCCAGGCAACGCTTCCATGGCAGGAACTGCCATTCGACATCAACGCCCAGACGCTTGAACACGATGGCGGTGGTTTCATAGTCCAGGCCCAGGGCCTTGCCGTTCTCCTCATAGACGTAGGGCGCCCAGGGTTCGGTGACGATGCGCAGCTTCTCGGCCCGGGCGCAAACGCTCAGGCATAGGAGTAACAGGACAGTCAGGAGTTGGGCAAAGACGGGCATTGCCTGAGGTTACGATGAGAGCTCATCAAATAGCTAGAGCGCTCTGGCTCGCGGGTTGGTTGCCCTTTGCCTGCAAGGCGCATGAAAAAGGCCCGGGTATTCACCAGGGCCTTTGCGTACCGGCACTTCAGTGCCTAGCGCGGCAGCTTGAGGTTGTTCCACACCGCGAGGCTCGGCTCGGCCTGGTTCAACGTGTAGAAGTGCAGGCCCGGCGCGCCACCTTGCAACAGTCGTTCACACATGTGCGTGATGACCTCCTCGCCGAAGCGCTGGATGCTGGCCGTGTCGTCGCCGTAGGCTTCCAGTTGCTTGCGGATCCAGCGCGGGATTTCCGCGCCGCAAGCGTCGGAAAAACGCGCCAGTTTGCTGTAGTTGGTGATCGGCATGATGCCCGGTACCACCGGAATTTCGACACCCAGCTTGCGCACACGCTCGACAAAGTAGAAGTAGCTGTCGGCGTTGAAGAAATACTGGGTAATCGCGCTGTTGGCGCCGGCGTTGGCCTTGCGCACGAAATTGCTCAGGTCGTCTTCGAAATTGCGTGCTTGCGGATGCATCTCCGGATACGCGGCGATTTCAATATGAAAGTGCTCGCCGGTCTCCTGACGGATGAACTCGACGAGCTCGTTGGCGTGGCGCAGTTCACCGCTGGCCATGCCCATGCCCGAAGGCAGGTCACCGCGCAGGGCGACGATACGCTTGATGCCGGCGGCCTGGTATTGGGTCAGCAGGCTGCGCAGGTCATCCTTGCTGTCGCCCACGCAGGACAAGTGCGGAGCGGCCGGGACTTTGACTTCGCTTTCAAGCTGCAGCACGGTATTCATCGTGCGGTCACGGGTCGAACCGCCGGCGCCATAGGTGCAAGAGAAAAAATCGGGGTTGTAGCCTGCCAGCTGTCGGGCAGTGGCAATCAGTTTTTCATGCCCAGCATCGGTCTTCGTCGGGAAGAACTCGAAGCTGTAGCGACGTTCTTGGGACATGGTCATATCCTTGGAAACTCGTAGGCCGGTGAGGCGCTCGGGCTCTTTGTGGGAGCGAGCTCGCTCGCGATTGGCATCGCCTCGGTCCGGCAGCTGGACCGAGGTGTCTGCATCGCGAGCAGGCTCGCTCCCACAAAGGAGCCGGCTCCCGCAGGGGGAGCCGCGCCGATCAGTAGCGGTAGGCGTGCGGCTTGAACGGGCCTTCGACGGTCACGCCGATGTAATCAGCCTGTTGCTTGGTCAGCTTGGTGACCACGCCGCCGAAACCGCGGACCATTTCCAGGGCCACTTCTTCGTCGAGTTTCTTCGGCAATACTTCAACGGTCAGGCGCTCGGCTTTCTGCGCCGGTGGCAGGTCGGCGTATTTCTGGCCGAACAGGAAGATCTGCGCCAGGACCTGGTTGGCGAACGAACCGTCCATGATGCGGCTTGGGTGACCGGTGGCGTTGCCCAGGTTCACCAGGCGGCCTTCAGCCAGCAGGATCAGGTAGTCATCGTTCTGCGGGTCGAAGCTGCCGGTACCGGTGCGGTGAACTTTGTGCACCTGTGGCTTCACTTCTTCCCATGCCCAGTTCTTGCGCATGAAAGCGGTGTCGATTTCATTGTCGAAGTGACCGATGTTGCAGACCACGGCGCGCTTCTTCAGGGCCTTGAGCATGTTGGCGTCGCAGACGTTGACGTTGCCGGTGGTGGTCACGATCAGGTCGATCTTGCCCAGCAGTGCCTTGTCGACGCTGGCTTCGGTGCCGTCGTTGTTGCCGTCGATGAACGGCGAAACCAGTTCGAAACCGTCCATGCAGGCTTGCATGGCGCAGATCGGATCGACTTCGGACACCTTGACGATCATGCCTTCCTGACGCAGGGACTGGGCCGAACCCTTGCCCACGTCACCGTAGCCGATCACCAGCGCCTGCTTGCCGGACAGCAAGTGGTCGGTGCCGCGCTTGATGGCGTCGTTGAGGCTGTGACGGCAGCCGTACTTGTTGTCGTTCTTGCTCTTGGTCACCGAGTCGTTGACGTTGATGGCCGGGATCTTCAGCTCGCCCTTGGCCAGCATGTCCAGCAGGCGGTGGACGCCGGTGGTGGTTTCTTCGGTCACGCCGTGGACCTTGTCCAGCACGGCCGGGTATTTCTTGTGCAGCAGCTCGGTCAGGTCGCCGCCGTCGTCAAGAATCATGTTGGTGTCCCATGGCTGGCCATCCTTGAGGATGGTCTGCTCCAGGCACCACTCGTACTCTTGCTCGGTCTCGCCTTTCCAGGCAAAAACCGGGATGCCGGCAGCGGCGATCGCGGCAGCGGCCTGATCCTGGGTCGAGAAAATGTTGCAGGACGACCAGCGCACTTCGGCACCCAGGGCAACCAGGGTTTCGATCAGCACGGCGGTCTGGATGGTCATGTGGATGCAGCCGAGGATTTTTGCGCCCTTCAATGGCTGTTCGCCAGAGTATTTGCGGCGCAGGCCCATCAGGGCAGGCATTTCGGATTCGGCGATGATGATTTCGCGACGGCCCCAGGCAGCCAGGGACATGTCGGCGACTTTGTAGTCGGTAAAAGCTGCAGGCGTGATAACAGCGCTCATGAAGAGCCTCCATTCGTAATGTATGCGAATGGGCGCCGTTGTGCGTTTAGTGCCAGTGCGGGGAACCCCGTATCAGCAACGCCCCATCCGAGCCTGACAGGTCGAGCCTGCTGCAGCGCCCCTCGGACAGGTGGCGGGAACGACCCAAAGCGTGGGCCGATGAAACGGGGGCGATTATAACGGGCTAAGCGGATCTTCCAAAGGGTTTCTGTCGGCAAATCAAAAATGCCGATGATCGTCATAGGGGCGGCGACGTAGAGCCTGCCCTCCGGGTCTGCCATGATGCCGGCATTCATCGGCCAGACGCTCAGGAGTGAACATGAATTTCCACACCCGCAAATGGGTCAAGCCCGAAGACCTCAACCCCAACGGCACGCTGTTCGGTGGCAGCCTGCTGCGCTGGATCGACGAAGAAGCGGCGATCTATGCCATCGTCCAGCTCGGTAACCAGCGTGTGGTCACCAAATACATCTCCGAAATCAACTTTGTCAGCGCCTCGCGCCAGGGCGACATCATCGAACTGGGTATCACCGCCACCGAGTTCGGCCGCACGTCCATCACCCTGACCTGCGAAGTGCGCAACAAGATCACTCGCAAGAGCATCCTGACGGTGGAAAAGATGGTTTTCGTCAACCTCGGTGAAGACGGCTTGCCCGCGCCCCATGGCCGGACCGAGATCAAGTACGTCAAGGATCAGTTCAAGGACGATACCGTCGAATAGGGTCGGCGTAGTGTTCTTCGCGAGCAGGCTCGCTCCCACATTGGATTAGTCCCCACCGCCGGATCCTCTGTGGGAGCGAGCCTGCTCGCGAAGGCGGGATTACCGGCGCCGGTCATTTCCTGGCACCACTGAACAGCTCCGAGCGCCGCGTGTCGTAGGTACATCACGCCACCGGTTCAGGAGCTGTATGGACACTCATAAAGACGGCAAGACCCCTGACCTCTCGGCAGAGGAGCAGCACGAGGTCGACCGCAACCAGCCGCCACGGGCGGCGGTATTGCATGAAATCATTCGCACCCAGGGTGATCAGGAGCTGGAGCGCAGTGTCGCCGCCCTGTGGTGGTCGGCCCTGGCGGCCGGTTTGACGATGGGCTTGTCGCTGATGGCGATGGGGCTGCTCAACTCCCGGTTGCCGGACCATGAAGGCTTCAAGGTCATCGCCAGTTTTGGCTACTGCGCCGGCTTCCTGGCCGTGATCCTCGCGCGACAGCAATTGTTCACCGAAAACACCCTGACGGCGGTGCTGCCGATCATGAGCAAACCCACGTTGGGCAATTTCGGCCGGTTGTTCCGGTTATGGGGCGTGGTGCTGGTGGGCAACCTGTGCGGCACCTTGCTGGTGGCCTATGTGATGCTGCACCTGCCGATCTTTGACCGGCGCACCGACCTGGCCTTTCTGGAGATTGGCCGCAAGGTGATGGAGAACGACACCGGCCAGATGTTCGCCAAAGGCATCATTTCCGGCTGGATGATCGCAACCATGGTGTGGATGATCCCCTCCATGGAGAACGCCAAGATGTGGATCATTGTCCTCATCACCTACCTCATGGCGCTTGGGGATTTCACCCACATCGTCGTGGGATCGGCCGAGGTGTCTTACCTGGTGTTTGCCGGGCAGCTGTCGTGGGAGGACTTCTGGATGGTGTTCGCCGCGCCGACCCTGGCGGGAAACATCATCGGCGGCAGCTTCATCTTTGCGCTGATCAGCCACGCCCAGGTGCGTAGCGAAACCAATACGCCCCTCAGTCGGCAGGGCCTGCCGCCGCGCCGACGTGACGTTGCCGATAAATGAAGTAAAGCGCGGTCAGTACGGTGAGTCCGCCGACCAGGGCGCCGGTCCACGGCAAATCGGCGAGGTCGGCGCCGCTGGCGACCACCAGGCCGCCGATCCAGGCGCCGGCCGCGTTGCCCAGGTTGAAGGCGCTCTGGTTCAGGGTCGAGCCCAGGTTGGGGGCTTCGTGGGCCTGATCGATGATCAGCAATTGCAGGATCGGGCACAGGGCGAACGCAAAGACGCCCCACAACACCAGGGTGATCGCCGCCGGAATCACCGATTGGCTGGTCTGGCTGAACGCGGCGAGCACCAGCACCACGGCCAGCGCCATGCCCACAAGGGATGGCAGCAAGCGCCGGTCAGCCAGGCGTCCGCCCAAGAAACTCCCCGCCGTCAGGCCCACGCCGAATAACAACAGCATGACGGTGATGCCGTGGGGACTCACGCCAGTGATGTCCTGCAGGATCGGTGCGATGTAAGTGAACACGCTGAACAGGCTGGTCGAAGCCAGCACACTCATGCCCAGCGCCAGCAGCACATTGGCCTTGCCCAGCACCTTGAACTCACTGGCGAGGTTGGCCTTGTCCATGGGAATTTCCTTGGGCAGCCACACCCATTGGGCGATGGCTGCAATCACGCCGATGACCGCTACCGCCCAGAACGTCGATCGCCAGCCGGCGTATTGACCCAAGGCCGTGCCCAGCGGCACGCCCAGCACATTCGCCAGGGTCAGGCCGGTGAACATCATTGCAATCGCCTGGGCCCGTTTGTTCGGTGCTACCAGCCCGGCGGCCACCACCGACCCGATGCCAAAAAATGCCCCGTGACAGAGCGCGGTGATGACTCGGGCAGCCATCAGCGTGACGTAGTTCGGCGCGAGGGCGCAGAGCACGTTGCCGAGAATGAACATAAGCGTCATGCCCAGCAGCGTGGCCTTGCGCGGCATGTTCGCGGTGCCGATCGCCAGGATCGGTGCGCCGAATACCACCCCCAGCGCATAGCCGGTAATCAGCAGCCCGGCGTGGGGAATGCTCACGGCCAGGTCACGGGCGACATCGGGCAACAGCCCCATGATGACGAATTCAGTCGTGCCGATGCCGAAAGCGGCGACGGCCAAAGCAAGCAAGGCGAGTGGCATGCGCAAGGTCTCTGTCTGTAGTCTTGACGCTCTGATCAGGCATACGCATGCCGATGCCTTGGTTCGAATGAACGGGCAGCAGCAGAATTATTGGAATTGATCTATGCGCAACTGAGTGCGGCGTGGTCGGGTGCAGTATAACGGTGGTGGTGCTTTTCGGCATGCGCTAGCTGAAAGAACCTTTCGGCCGGCCGCGACTCTTAGCCTGCGGGCTGGCATGCTGTGATGAAGCTCTAGCGGTGCTTGACGCTCGATTCTCGATAAAACTCAATAAGGAAATGCGGTATGACGGTAGCCCTGTGGTGCGTTTTGATTGCTTTTATCCTGCCTTACCTGTGTATCGGCATCGCCAAGGCCGGCGGCAGATACAGATTGCAAGATAACCACGACCCCCGGGATTTTCTCGACTCGCTCGAAGGCGCTCCCCGCCGTGCCTACGCCGCGCAATTGAACAGCTTTGAAATCGCCCCGTTTTTTGCCGCCGCCGTGATCGTCGCGCATCTGGCCGGCAATGCCGAGCTGGTCACCATCAATGTGCTGGCGGTGCTGTTCATCACCAGCCGCCTGCTCTACATCATTTGCTACCTGGCGGACTGGGCGATCCTGCGTTCGCTGGTGTGGTTCGTGGGGGTAGGGTTGGTACTGAGTTTCTTCTTTGTTTCGGTCTGAGGCTGTTTGTTGAATATTTGATATTTATGCGGGCCTCTTCGCGAGCAGGCCCGCACTATCAGCTCATCTTCAAGGATTGGCGCTGACCGCATTCGCTACCTGTGGCACTTGCGGCAGCGCCATGCCCTTGGGCCACAACATCCAGATCTGACCTTGCTGTTTCATGTCCCCGGCCAGTTGCCCGGCCGCGTCCCCGGTGCCCCAGAACAGATCCGCTCGGACTTCGCCAGAGATCGCGCCCCCTGTGTCCTGGGCGGCGACGGGACGGTTCAGGGCGCTACCATCGGGGCGAGTCGTCGACAGCCACAGCAGGCTGCCCAACGGAATCACCTTGCGATCCACCGCCACGCTGTAGCCGGCGGTAAGCGGTACATTCAACGAGCCTCGCGGGCCTTCGTTGCTGTCGGGGTTGCGGTTGAAAAATACATAGCTGGGGTTGCTGCCCAGCAACTCGGGGATCCGCTCCGGATGGGCCTTGGCCCAGGCACTGATGGTGCCCATGGTCACGTCTTCTTTTTTCAGCTCGCCCTGTTCCACCAGCCAGCGGCCGATGGGCCGGTAGGGGTGGCCATTCTGGTCGGCATAACCGATGCGCAACTGGCGGCCGTCATCGAGCCGGATGCGTCCCGAACCCTGGATCTGCAGGAATTGCAGGTTCATCGGGTCGGTGAGCCAGGCGATGACCGGCGCCTTCACGCCGTTGGTCTCGATGGTGCTGGCGTCGTCGTAGGGTTTCAGCACGCGGCCTTCGAGACGCCCGCGCAGGCGCTTGCCCTTGAGCTCCGGGTAGAGGCTGTCCAGCGCCACGACGATCATGTCTTCAGGCACACCGTAGACCGGGATATTCGCCGTGGCGGTCTGCGTGAGGCTGCCAGGATAGACCGGCTCGTAGTAGCCGGTAATCAGGCCGTTGGGGCTGTTGTCGCCCGAGCGCAGGCCATAGACGTCGAGGTTCTGTTTCAGGAAATTGCGTACCGCCGAGGCGGTTTGCGGCACATTGGCCGCCGCCGCGCAGGTCGGCCCCCAGGCCGCATCGGCCTTGAGGCGAGTGCAGGCGCTGCGCCAGGCGCCGAAGCCGGCAAGCAGGTCTTCATCGGCTACCGACGGAAGTGCCTCCCAGGGCGCGCTGAAGTAGGTGGCGAGGGCATGAGTCTGAGGCTCCTCGACCTTTTCGCCGCGGTTGCAGCCGGCCAGCAGTGCAATCAGCGGTAAGGTCAACGCCAGGCCCGTGCGCCAGGACTTGAAGCGGCTGTTCATGATATTTCCTTTGCGGTCGTCCAGGCGCTGTCATGCGCCTGGCACCCGTATTATTGATGGGGCCATTGGTGTTTTCCGACGACCCGGGGATACTAGCGGTCGTTTTCTGTCCAGAGGCCAAAATGTTTGTAAGACGATTTTCCATGGCGGTGCTGGCCTGCCTGATGCTGTCCGCCTGTGGTGGTGTCGATCCCAACTCACCACTGGGCCAGCGCAAGACGATTTTCAAGCAGATGCTCAAGACCAACGAAGAGTTGGGTGGCATGTTGCGTGGTCGTGTTCCGTTCGATGGCCCGCGTTTCGCCGAAGGCGCGGTGCAACTGGATCAACTTTCCCATGAGCCGTGGAAACATTTTCCGCAGGTGCCTGAGCAGGATCACACCAGTGCCCGGGACGAAGTCTGGCAGAAGCAGGCGCGTTTCCAGGAACTGGCCCGCAGTCTCGAAGCGGCCACCGCCGAGTTGGTGACCGCCAGTCGGGTCCAGCCCTACCGGGCCAGTAACCTGGGGCCGGCGGTGCAGAAGGTCGAGGATGCGTGCAGTGCCTGTCATAAGGAATTCCGGGACTATTGAAATCCAGCCCGGTGCTTATTTATCCAACTCGTCCACCGCTTCCTGCAGCTCCTTGCGGGACGCCGCCAGCTTGTCCTTGCGCTTGTTGATTTTCTCCGCATCGCCTTTTTTCATGGCCTTTTCCAAATCGGCCTGACGGCGACTGACTTCATGCTTGGCCTCCAGCACCTTGTTTTCACGCTCCTTACGCAGGGAAGCATCGGTGCAGTGGGTGGTGACTTCGGCCAGGGCTGTTTCCAGCCCGGCCTGCTGGTCCTGATTGCCTCGGGACTTGGCCAGTTCGATCTGGTTGATGATGCCTTGGCGCTTGGCTGCACAACCGGTCAGTTCCGGGCTCTGTTCATCCGCCATCAAGGGGGTGGCCATGGCACCGCATAAGGCCAGCAGGGCAACGGGGTACAGGAAATTCATAGCAACTCCGTATAAAAACTCACGAGCGGTCGGGACAGATGCGCAGTTGGAGCGCCTCCCGTCTCTTGGGTTCAACCGCACGGGCCGGACTAGAAGCCATCGACCCCTGCGGTGCGTAATGTTTCACTCAAGGCCAGTACCTGCGGGTCGCGAAAAAAAGCGCTCAGTTGCGCGGCGCGTCCCGGCCCGATACCCGTTTCGGCTTGCCATTGTTCAGTGTCGCGTTCAGCCAGGACCTCCCAGCGCTCCTCGAGCCTTGCCCCTCCGGTGGGCGGTACGCCAAGCGCCTTGAGCCATTGACGGAAGGGGCGCTGCCGGGCGCTGTCCAGGCTGGCGAGCAGACGTGCGCTGTTGCGTTCGCCGAAACCGGCAATGTTAGCAAGCTCGGCGGCATCAAGGGTCAACCAATCCAGCAATCCGTCCAGCTGGCCGGCGGCCAGCAGTTGCTCCCAGGTGCCGGGGCCAACATGGGGCAGGGCGAGCCCGTGCTTGCCGCTGAGCCAGTTCAGGCGCGCGAGGAACTGGCTTTCACAGCCAGGCGTCGGTTGCCAGCAGCTCAAGAAGTGATGATCGGCAGCGGCGGGGATGTTGAGGCTCCGGCGCTCGACACTGCGCAGCACGACACTGTCGAGCCGCGGAATGGTCAACCCGGCCAGGCTGATGGCGACCTGGTCGCCGGGGCGGATATCCATGCCTTCCCAGCGCTTGAGTGAGCTGACGCTTACCCGGCGAATCTGTCGGTCGTCGAGCATCACCGGCGCAAGCTCCAGCACCGGCGTAATACGCCCGGTGCGGCCGATCTTGAAACGCACATCGCGCACCTCGGCCAGCGCCTGGGCGTGTGGGTATTTCCATGCCACGCTCCAGGAGGGCGCCCGGGCTCGCCAGCGATCGGCGGACGGGCGACGACTCTGGCGCAAGACGACCCCGTCGCTGGCGAACGGCAGCGGCGTGCGGTACCAGTGGTTGCGCCAGTGTTGCGCATCGGCCAATGCCTGGATGGGCTGGCTATAAACGGTCGCATCGGCGAAACCCAGCTCTTTCAGCTCGGCAATCCGTTCAGGCAGGGTCGCCGGCCCTTCCGGCCACTCCCACACGAACAGGCCGATGCCAGACGCCTGTTCCGCGCTCAGGTCCTTGCGGGCCATCAATCCCGCCACGATTGATCGGGCGTTAAGGCTGCCGCTGACGGCCTGTACGTGATCGTCGAGCCGCCAGTAGAGCTCGCCCTGGACGAGCAGGTCCGCAGGTTCGCGCAACCGCTGGGGGATGTCGCGGATCTTTCGTGCAGTGTTGGTCCAGTCATGTCCCTGGATGCCATCGCCGCGGCTGATCGCCTGGTGCAGGTGTCCACCGCGATAAGCCAGGGTAACCGCTACGCCATCGACTTTCGGCTGGGCCCAGACGTCGTCGCGACTGTCCAACCAGCTGCGCACGGCATCGGCGTCCTTGAGTTTATCCAGGCCGGTATGAGCGATCGGGTGGGGGACTTTCCCGCCAGCGGAGCGCAAGGGCGTGCCTGGCGACCCGAGGCCAAGGCAGTTGCGCCAATATTCCAGTTGCGCTCGGGACTGATCGTAAAGCTCATCGGCCACCAAGGAGTGGCCGAGGCGGTGATAGGCATCGTCCCAGTCATCGATCTGTTGCTGGAGGACGTCGACCTGTGCCTGGACACCTTCGGTTGGACCACTCGGGCAGGGGGCCGCGAGGACGGGCATGGTCAGTAAAAAGCCTACAAGTGCACGCAGTAACGACAGCATCGAAGCATCCTTGCCAGGTGAAGTACTGGAAGGCTAGTCAGTGTTGCAAAAGGCGCGAGGTCCGGTGCGTTACCGGGTTTTGCCAAGCGCGATGGCGAAGCTGTGGCGGTACAGTCGGGAGCGATTTGCCCGGGCAACTGTGCCTTGAACGCGTCACTGAGCGGTGCAGAATGGACGCTCGATCCGCTCTGCCAGGAGTGCAACCGATGGACCTGACCACGCTCGCGGTCTTTATCCCGGCCTGCTTTGCGCTGAACATGGCGCCGGGCCCGAACAACCTGCTATCGATCAGCAACGCCTCGCGCTATGGTTTCGTTCGCGCCTGCAGCGGTGGCATCGGCCGCCTGCTGGCGTTTGCGATCATGATTGCCCTGGCGGCGGTGGGGCTGACGGCGGTGCTGCACACCTCGGAGCTGTTGTTCCTGGGCATCAAGCTCGTCGGTGCCGGTTATCTTTTTTATCTCGCTGTGCAGTTGTGGCGTGCGCAACCTGAAGCCGCCGGCGAGGCAGAGGCCAGTTCGATGAGCATGGCCAGCCTGGCGCGCCAGGAATTCCTCGTGGCGATCGGCAATCCGAAGGCAATCCTGCTTTTTACCGCTTTCCTGCCACAGTTCGTTGACCGCGCGGGCACCGTCACCCAGCAGTTCGCGGTGCTGGGCGGGCTGTTCCTGGCATTGGAATGCGTTGCCATTGGCTTGTATTGCTACATGGGTATTTATGCCCGGCGGCTGTTCGCCCGGCCGAGTGGCAAGCGGTTGTTCAACCGAATGTGCGCGGGGTTACTGGCGAGCGCGGCTTCGTTTTTGTTGGTGGCGCGGCGGACTTGAACAGCTTGATACACCCTGAGGTTTGAAGGGGGGGGCGCTTCGCACCCCAGCGGGAGCAAGCTCCCTCGCCACGAAGGCGTAAAAAAGCCCCTGGCGACCGAGTCGCCAGGGGCTTTTCACAGCCGTGGGGTATTACAGGCCGGCAGCGGCGCGCAGTGCGTCGGCGCGGTCGGTTTTTTCCCAGGTGAAGGTGGTGAAGGTATCGTCACCCACCGTCTTGGTCTGCGGCGTGCGGCCGAAGTGGCCGTAGGCTGCGGTGTCCTGGTACATCGGGTGCAGCAGATCAAGCATGGTGGTGATCGCGTACGGACGCAGGTCGAACACTTCACGGACCAATTGGATGATCTTGTCATCGCCAATCTTGCCGGTGCCGAAGGTGTTCAGCGAAATCGACGTAGGCTGGGCGACGCCGATGGCGTAGGACACCTGGATCTCGCAGCGCTCGGCCAGGCCGGCGGCAACGATGTTCTTGGCCACATAACGACCGGCGTAGGCGGCCGAACGGTCAACCTTGGACGGGTCCTTGCCGGAGAACGCGCCGCCGCCATGACGGGCCATGCCGCCGTAGCTGTCGACGATGATCTTGCGACCGGTCAGGCCGCAGTCGCCCACTGGGCCGCCGATGATGAACTGGCCGGTCGGGTTGATGTGGAACTGGGTGTCCTTGGACAGCAGTTCGGCAGGCAGCACGTGCTTGACGATCAGCTCCATCACGCCTTCGCGCAGGTCTTTGTAGGACACTTCCGGGTTGTGCTGGGTCGACAGCACGACGGCGTCGATGCCAACCACCTTGCCACCTTCGTAACGGCAGGTCACCTGGGACTTGGCGTCCGGGCGCAGCCAAGGCAGCAGGCCGGATTTGCGCGCTTCAGCCTGGCGCTGGACCAGCTGGTGCGAAAAGGTGATCGGTGCCGGCATCAGTACGTCGGTTTCGTTGCTGGCGTAGCCGAACATCAGGCCCTGGTCGCCAGCGCCCTGATCTTCCGGCTTGGCGCGGTCAACGCCCTGGTTGATGTCCGGGGACTGCTTGCCGATGATGTTCATCACGCCGCAGGTCGCGCCATCGAAGCCGACGTCGGAGCTGTTGTAGCCGATGCCCAGGATCACGTCGCGAACGATCTGCTCCAGGTCGACCCAGGCCGAGGTGGTGACTTCGCCGGCGATGATCGCCACGCCCGTTTTCACCAGAGTCTCGCACGCCACGCGGGCGAACTTGTCTTCAGCAATGATGGCGTCCAGCACCGCATCAGAAATCTGGTCGGCGATTTTGTCCGGATGCCCTTCAGACACGGACTCGGAGGTGAAAAGGGAGTATTCGCTCATCTCGATGTTTTCCTACAAGTTACCGATGGTGAGTGTCGCCAGCCGGTCGCTGAAAATGGCGAACCTGGATCTGGAAACCATTACGTAAGCCTACATAGAGGCTTTCCCCGGGCACGAGGCCCGCAGCGGTGGCCCAACGGGCCAGATCGTCCTGTTCAAACCCCAGCCAGAGATCACCGCAGGCCTCCTTGGCCCAACTCTGGTTGTGGCTGCATAACTCTGTCACCAACAGGCTACCGCCCGGTTGCAGCAGGTTGGCCATGTGCTTGAGTGCATCGGCCGGCGCGGCAAAATGGTGAAGCACCATGTTCAATACAACACAGTCGGCCTGCAGGCTCACACCGTTGAGGGCATCGGCCAGTTGCAGGCGGACATTAGCCAGGGACTCACGTTCGCACACCTGGCGGGCCAGTTCGAGCATCGCCGGGCTGTTGTCCAGCGCGGTCACCTGGCTGAAGCGCCGCGCCAGTTCCGGCAGGAATGCACCGTCACCGGGGCCGACTTCCATCGCTGTGGCGGTGGGCTCGAAGCTGAGCTTGTCCAGCAGCGCCACGACGCTGTCACGGTATTGCGGCAGTCCTGCGATCAGGTCCTGCTGGGCGCGAAATTTTTCCGCCACCCGGGCGAAAAAGTCCTGGCTGGCGGCGGCTCGTTGCCCGTGTACCTGGGCGATGCGAGCTTGCACGTCCAGCGGCAAGTCCAGTTCGTCCACCTCTTCAAGCAGCGCTGCGTGCAGCTTGCCGCCCAGCAGTTCGGTGTGGGGCAGGGCACGGCGGTAAAAGATGGCGTTGCCTTCACGGCGCGTCGCCACCAGGTCGGCCTGGGCCAGCACCTTCAAATGGTGGCTCATGCCGGACTGGCCGATGCCGAAGATCTGCGCCAGTTCCAGAACGCCGAACGAGTCGTTGGCCAGGGCGCGCAATACATTGAGCCGCAGCGGATCGCCGCCGGCCTTGCAAAGGGCCGCCAGCTCATCGCAATCGTCATGGCGAATGGAAGGCACGCGTAAATTCATGGGCGGCAGTCTAGTGACGGGTCTGGCGCATCGCAAGGTCAATATCAAAAAGTTTTGATATTGCTCGATAAATGGCACTTCCCAGCAGCAGCTTGACTCTACCCAGCAACAGCGGAAAGGTTTCACCTGACCGATGCGGCTTTATCCGGCGCAAATATCGCCTTTGGACGAGTATCTGATTGCCCCGAGGCGGGTGGGTGAGGGAAAATGCTCGCCTTTTTCAGTTTCGTTATTCAAAACCCAGGAGATCAGCGATGCCCAGCCGTCGTGAGCGTGCCAATGCCATTCGTGCCCTCAGCATGGATGCCGTGCAGAAAGCCAACAGCGGCCATCCCGGTGCCCCCATGGGTATGGCGGATATCGCCGAGGTGCTTTGGCGCGACTACCTCAAGCACAACCCGAGCAACCCATCGTTTGCCGACCGCGACCGCTTCGTGCTGTCCAACGGCCACGGCTCGATGTTGATCTACTCGCTGCTGCACCTGACCGGCTATGACCTGTCGATCGATGACCTGAAGAACTTCCGCCAGCTGCACAGCCGCACCCCGGGCCACCCGGAATACGGCTACACCCCGGGCGTTGAAACCACCACCGGTCCGTTGGGCCAGGGCCTGGCCAACGCCGTGGGCTTCGCTTTGGCGGAAAAAGTCCTGGCGGCGCAGTTCAACCGTCCGGGCCACGACATCGTCGATCACCACACCTACGTGTTCCTGGGTGATGGCTGCATGATGGAAGGCATTTCCCACGAAGTCGCTTCCCTGGCCGGTACCCTGGGCCTGGACAAGCTGATCGCCTTCTACGATGACAACGGCATTTCCATCGACGGCGAGGTCGAAGGCTGGTTCACCGACGACACCCCCAAGCGCTTCGAAGCCTACAACTGGCTGGTGATCCGCAACGTCGACGGTCACGACCCGGAAGAAATCAAGATCGCCATCGAGACTGCGCGCAAGAGCGCCCAGCCGACACTGATCTGCTGCAAGACCACCATCGGTTTCGGCTCGCCGAACAAGCAGGGCAAGGAAGACTGCCACGGCGCGCCACTGGGCGCCGAGGAAATCGCCCTGACCCGCGCCGCGCTGAAGTGGGAACACGGCCCGTTCGAAATCCCGGCCGACATTTATGCCGAATGGGACGCCAAGGAAAAAGGCCGCGCGGCCGAAGCCGAGTGGGACCAACGTTTTGCAGCCTACTCCGCCGAATTCCCTGAGCTGGCCAACGAACTGGTCCGTCGCTTCAGCGGCGAGCTGCCGGCCGACTTCGCCGAGAAAGCTTCTGCCTACATCGCCGAAGTCGCGGCCAAGGGCGAAACCATCGCCAGCCGCAAGGCCAGCCAGAACACCCTGAATGCCTTCGGCCCGCTGCTGCCGGAACTGCTGGGCGGTTCGGCCGACCTGGCAGGCTCCAACCTGACCCTGTGGAAAGGCTGCAAGGGTGTAACCGCCGAAGACGCCAGCGGCAACTACATGTACTACGGCGTTCGTGAGTTCGGCATGAGCGCGATCATGAACGGCGTTGCCCTGCACGGCGGCCTGGTGCCTTACGGCGCGACCTTCCTGATGTTCATGGAATACGCCCGCAACGCTGTGCGCATGTCGGCGCTGATGAAAAAACGCATCCTGTACGTATTCACCCACGACTCCATCGGCCTGGGCGAAGACGGCCCGACTCACCAGCCGATCGAGCAACTGGCGAGCCTGCGCTGCACGCCGAACCTGGACACCTGGCGCCCATGCGACGCCGTGGAGTCCGCTGTGGCCTGGAAACACGCTATCGAGCGCAACGACGGCCCATCGGCGTTGATCTTCTCGCGCCAGAACCTGCAGCACCAGGAGCGCGATGCCGGCCAGATCGGCGACATCAGCCGTGGCGGCTACGTGCTCAAGGACTGCATCGGCGAGCCTGAGCTGATCCTGATCGCCACCGGTTCGGAAGTCGGCCTGGCCGTCCAGGCCTTCGACAAGCTGACCGGGCAGGGCCGCAACGTGCGCGTGGTCTCCATGCCTTGCACCAGCGTGTTCGACGCCCAGGATGCCGGCTACAAGCAAGCGGTGTTGCCGTTGCAGGTCAGCGCGCGCATTGCCATCGAAGCCGCTCACGCCGATTACTGGTACAAGTACGTGGGCCTGGAAGGCCGCGTGATCGGCATGACCACCTACGGTGAGTCGGCGCCTGCGTCGGCGCTGTTCGAGGAGTTCGGCTTCACCCTGGAGAACATTCTGGGGCAGGCTGAAGAGCTGCTGGAAGACTGATCCGCTAATTGTGTCGCCTGGACTGCCGCCTTCGCGAGCAAGCCCGCTCCCACATGAGATTGCATTTCAATGTGGGAGCGGGCTTGCTCGCGAAAGCGGTGGCTCGGGCAATACTGAGCTGAAGGATTCACCACGGTAATCGAGAACCCCATGCCCCAACCGCGTCCCTACAAAGTTGCACTCAACGGCTACGGCCGCATTGGTCGTTGCGTCTTGCGTGCGTTGTTCGAGCGAGGGGCAAAGGCCGGGTTCGAGATTGTGGCCATCAACGATCTGGCCGACATGGCCAGCATCGAATACCTGACACGCTTTGACTCCACCCACGGCCGGTTTCCCGGCGAAGTGCGGGTCGAGGGCGATTGTCTGCACATTAATGGCGACTGCGTGAAGGTCCTGCGCAGCGCCACGCCCGAAGGCATCGATTGGGCGTCCCTGAACGTCGATCTGGTGCTTGAGTGCTCCGGCGCCTATAACACCCGTGACGATGGCCAGCGGTTCATCGCTGCCGGCGCGCCACGGGTACTGTTCTCCCAGCCGATGGCCAGCGAGGCCGACGTTGACGCCACCATCGTCTACGGTGTGAACCAGGACTGCCTGACCGGCGAGGAGCTGCTGGTGTCCAACGCGTCCTGCACCACCAACTGCGGCGTGCCGCTGTTGCGCCTGCTGGACCAGGCTATCGGCCTGGAATACGTGTCGATCACCACCATCCACTCGGCGATGAATGATCAGCCGGTGATCGACGCCTATCACCACGAGGATTTGCGCCGTACCCGTTCGGCCTTCCAATCGGTAATTCCGGTGTCCACTGGTCTGGCGCGCGGCATTGAACGGCTGTTGCCGGAACTTGCCGGGCGAATTCAGGCCAAAGCCGTGCGGGTGCCGACGGTCAACGTGTCTTGCCTCGACATCACGATGCAGACCGTGAGCGATACCGACGCCATCGAGGTCAACCGGATCCTGCGCGAAGCCGCCACCAGCGGCCCGCTCAAAGGCCTCCTGGCCTACACCGAGTTGCCTCACGCCAGTTGTGATTTCAACCACGACCCACATTCGGCCATCGTCGATGCCAGCCAGACCCGTGTTTCCGGGCCCAGGCTTGTAAACATCCTGGCCTGGTTCGACAACGAATGGGGTTTTGCCAATCGTATGCTGGACGTTGCCGAGCATTACCTGCAAACCGCTTCCAATAAACCTGCTCTCTAAACAGTTACCCAGGAATTGCGACCCATGACCGTGTTGAAGATGTCCGACCTCGATCTGCAAGGTAAGCGCGTACTGATTCGCGAAGACCTCAACGTCCCCCTCAAGGACGGTGTTGTCACCAGCGACGCGCGCATCCTGGCCTCGCTGCCGACCATCAAGCTGGCCCTGGAAAAAGGCGCGGCGGTGATGGTCTGCTCGCACCTGGGCCGTCCGACCGAAGGTGAATTCTCGGCCGAGAACAGCCTCAAGCCGGTGGCGGATTACCTGAGCAAGGCCCTGGGCCGCGACGTGCCGTTGGTGGCCGATTACCTGGGCGGCGTCGACGTCAAGGCTGGCGATGTCGTGCTGTTCGAAAACGTGCGCTTCAACAAGGGCGAGAAAAAGAACGCCGATGAGCTGGCCCAGCAATACGCCGCCCTGTGCGACGTGTTCGTGATGGACGCCTTCGGCACCGCGCACCGCGCCGAGGGCTCGACCCACGGCGTGGCCAAGTTCGCCAAAGTCGCCGCCGCAGGTCCGTTGCTGGCGGCCGAGCTGGACGCGCTGGGCAAGGCCCTGGGCTCGCCAGCCCAGCCGATGGCCGCCATCGTTGCCGGCTCCAAGGTTTCGACCAAACTGGACGTGCTCAACAGCCTGAGCCAGGTCTGCAACCAGTTGATCGTCGGTGGCGGCATCGCCAACACCTTCCTCGCCGCCGCCGGTCACCCGGTAGGCAAATCCTTGTACGAGCCGGATCTGCTGGACACCGCCCGTGAAATCGCCGCCAAGGTCAGCGTACCGTTGCCCGTGGATGTGGTGGTCGCCAAGGAATTCGCCGAAAGTGCAACCGCCACCGTCAAGCTGATCGACGACGTGGCCGAGGACGACATGATCCTCGACATTGGTCCGCAAACCGCGGCGAACTTCGCCGAACTGCTGAAATCCTCCCAGACCATCCTGTGGAACGGTCCGGTCGGTGTGTTCGAGTTCGACCAGTTCGGCAACGGTACCAAAGTGCTGGCCCAGGCGATCGCCGAGAGCACTGCGTTTTCCATCGCGGGCGGTGGCGACACCCTGGCCGCCATCGATAAATATGGCGTAGCCGAGCAGATCTCCTACATTTCTACCGGTGGTGGCGCGTTCCTCGAATTCGTCGAGGGCAAAGTGCTGCCTGCCGTGGAAGTCCTGGAAAGCCGGGCCAAGGCCTGAGGCGACGTTGACCAGGCAAAGGAGTGTTCCGATGGTCAAGACGTTCATGTCGCTGATGGCCGCGACGCTGTTGGTGGCTTGCTCGAGCAGCCCGCAAGCCACCGCGCCGGATACGGCGGCGCCAGTGCCTGAGCAAGGCTGTTATCAGGCTGACTGGCAGGCCGAGACCAACCCGGTACTGAACAAGCGTTCCGGGCCGGACGGCCTGGATAAATACGAGACGCAGGCGCCGGTCAAGGAACATGGTTGCCCTTGACGGGTCAGACTCTTAACTCATGGCGAGCGGCACGGGCCGCCCGTCGAGGAACACGGATGAAAGGCTTTATCGCCGTCGTGGCGTTGGCATTGTTGGCCGGTTGCTCGCAACTGGGTTTTTTGCAGTCGTCCGAGCCTGCTGCAGAGGGCTGGACGAGTTGGACATGTGACAGCGAGGCCAAGGTGCTCTGGCGTTATGCCGATGCAGCGCGCAAGGAAGTCGATGTCCGGCTGGGCGGCGCTGACAAGGTTTATCGCCTCAAGCTCGAGCCCGGCGCCGAAGGTTCGCTGTACAGCGATGACATGCTGGCGT
This sequence comes from Pseudomonas sp. Z2-11, assembly GCF_054161305.1. NCBI lineage: Bacteria > Pseudomonadati > Pseudomonadota > Gammaproteobacteria > Pseudomonadales > Pseudomonadaceae > Pseudomonas > Pseudomonas sp. Z2-11. The sequence continues at coordinate 5,750,491 of NZ_CP096395.1, read as the reverse complement.
TGCACATCAAGGGCGAGGAAGGCCTGGCGTATTGGGTCGCCACCAATGATCTGATTGGGCGGGGCTGCAAGGCCGATTGATTCAGGGAAATCCAATGTGGGAGCGAGCCTGCTCGCGAAAGCGATGTTTCAGGCAACAGAGATGTTGGCTGTAAAGCCCTCATCGCGAGCAGGCTCGCTCCCACAGGGTTTCTCGTTGGTATCGAGATTTTGCTTCATCTAACACGCAGGCTCGGGCCAGCCCCGACCCGCAATGACTTGAATAGCCGCCGCCGCTCCGGCAGGCTGGCACGATTAACGACCCTCGACCGGGAGAGACACACTAATGGCACTTATCAGCATGCGCCAGATGCTGGACCACGCAGCCGAGTTCGGCTATGGCGTCCCAGCCTTTAACGTCAACAACCTTGAGCAGATGCGCGCCATCATGGAAGCCGCTGACAAGACTGACTCCCCGGTGATCGTCCAGGCTTCGGCCGGCGCTCGCAAATACGCCGGCGCGCCGTTCCTGCGTCACCTGATCCTGGCGGCAATCGAAGAATTCCCGCACATCCCGGTGTGCATGCACCAGGACCACGGCACCAGCCCTGACGTCTGCCAGCGCTCCATCCAACTGGGCTTCAGCTCGGTAATGATGGACGGCTCCCTGGGCGAAGATGGCAAGACCCCGACCGACTACGAATACAACGTCCGTGTCACCCAGCAAACCGTCGCCATGGCCCACGCCTGCGGCGTCTCGGTGGAAGGTGAGCTGGGTTGCCTGGGCTCGCTGGAAACCGGCATGGCCGGTGAAGAAGATGGCATCGGCGCCGAAGGCGTGCTGGATCACAGCCAGATGCTGACCGACCCGGAAGAAGCCGCCGACTTCGTCAAGAAAACCCAGGTCGACGCCCTGGCGATCGCCATTGGCACCAGCCACGGCGCCTACAAGTTCACCAAGCCGCCTACCGGCGACGTGCTGGCCATCGACCGCATCAAGGAAATCCACAAGCGCATCCCCAACACTCACCTGGTGATGCACGGTTCTTCCTCGGTACCGCAGGAGTGGCTGGCGATCATCAACCAGTACGGTGGCGACATCAAGGAAACCTATGGCGTGCCGGTCGAGGAAATCGTCGAAGGCATCAAGTACGGCGTGCGCAAGGTCAACATCGACACTGACCTGCGCCTGGCTTCCACCGGTGCCATGCGTCGTCTGATGGCGACCAATCCTAGCGAGTTTGATCCGCGTAAATTCTTCGGTGCGACCGTGACGGCGATGCGTGATGTGTGTATCGCGCGTTATGAGGCGTTTGGCACGGCGGGTAATGCGTCGAAGATCAAGCCGATCTCGCTGGAAGCCATGTATCAGCGGTATTTGAAAGGCGAGTTGAACGCTAAGGTCAACTAAGCTTTTCGCGTTATTCATTATTAAAGAACCCGCAGCGATGCGGGTTTTTTAATGCTTGGGATTTGGGTGTATATCCGTTTTTTGGGTGGTGGCTGCTTATGGTTACGCTCTTACAGCGTCTCACTTTTGAGAAGCCCGGAAGCCGGCCCAGTCAAAAGTAAGCAAAACGCTCTGCCCCACCACTCGGTGCCTCGCTAAGGCTCGGCATGCCCTCACTCCGGCATTGCTCCGTGGGCTGCCGCGAAGGGCCATCCATGGCCCAGCGCGGCTAACCCGGCATCCATGCTGGGTTGCCCACTGCGCAATGCCTGCGTTCGGCCAGCGTGGTTAACGGGGCGCCGAAATCAACGTCCACCGCGAGGCGGCCTGAAGCCGACCTGGTTCTGGATGGGGTCCGCGCTCCTCCTGTGGGAGCGAGCCTGCTCGCGAAGAGGCCAGTAAGCCCAACGCCATCTGATTGAACCACCGCTATTGCAAGCCAGCTTACGGTGGCGGCAGGAAATTCAGTCCTTTCATCGACTGTGACACCGACTTCGCGAGCAGGCTCGCTCCCACAGGTGTTTTGTGTCGCTTACAAAGCCATGGTCGAACCTGGAGCCCATTGTGGGAGGGCTTGCCCGCGAAGAGGCTGGCACATCCGACATCTTCATCGACTGACACCCCGCCTTCGCGAGCAAGCCCGCTCCCACAGGGGCAACGCGAACCTCATCCAGAACCAGGTCGGCTACCAGGCCGCCTCGCGGTGGACGTTGATCTCGGGCGCCCCGTTAAGCACGATGGCCGAACGCAGGTATTGTGGAGTGGGTACCTCGGCATGGATGCCGAGGTAGCCGCGCTGGGCCATGGATGGCCCTTCGCGGCGGCCCACGGAGCAATGCCGGAGTGAGGGCATGCCGAGCCTTAGCGAGGCACCGAGTGGTGGGGCAGAGCGTTTTTGGTTACTTTTGGCGCTCTTTCCAAAAGTGACCCGCTGTAAGAGCGGAACCATTAAGTAGCCGTTACAAAAAAACGGATATACACATCGATCCTGATAGCGCCGAGTCAGCCAACATTTCCGCTACAGACCCAACGCCATCGCGAGCAAGCTCGCTTCCACAGGGGATCTCCTGCACGCAGGTTTTATTGCTCTTCGAGTCCACGCTGTTCGATTACACCGAACACATCGGCCACATCCTGAACCAGAATCCGGGCAACATTAGTGAGAGTGTTGAGATCCCCGGCAGCCGAATCGCGCAGGGTGGTGCAGGCCATAAGCGTCAGGTAATCAAGAGTGGCATGCAGACGTTCGCTGGCGCACGCATGAAGCTCGGTTAGGGGCGCGGTGCTGTCGATGAACAGGATGGGTTGAGTGGTAGCGATCGGGGTGAGCGGGGTGAAGCGGGTAGGTGTTTGATGCGTGGTCATAAGGTTTGGCTCTATTAAGTTGGGAAAATTAATTGCCACCTTTTTGCTGCGAAACAAATGGGTGGCAGTTGCGCGCGGGTTCGCAGACCAAGGAAGAGACCAAACCCGGCAGACCCGAAGGTCTCCCACGCGCAACCGCCATAAAACGAACGCAGGCGAGTGTGCCTGAATTTACATTTGACGGTGCAAAGTCTCTGTATTGATCAGTGGGCTGCGAAACCCTCGCCTGCTGACCAAGGCCAGCAGACCAACCAAACTATAGAGTAGATTTTCCAGGCCAAAATCGGCCTGTAGGACGCACCGGCCCCCCGTGGTGAGGGAGCTTGCTCCCGCTCGGGGGCGCAGCCGCCGCAAACCGGCGTATGCGCGAGGTCTGACAAAAGATGGGGCCGCTTCACAGCCCAGCGGGAACAAATCCCCTCACCACAAGGGGATGTTTCCTACGAGATTTTAGGAAGCGAAATTTCAAGTGTTGTGATCGATGTCCAACTTGCTGAACGTTACCTTGCCACCTTCGCTGGTATAGCCACTGTTGTCCTGCACATACACCCCAGCCTTGAAGTACAACGGCTTGACCCGCCAGGCGGCGCCGACCGTGGTGTACCAGCTATTACCGGCGGCGGTGATGCCCAGGTCGCCGGTGCGATCCAGGTGGATCCGATAAGAAAAGGCCCGGTCAAGCTTCACGCCTGTCGCTACCGTGATGACCCGGCTTTTGCTGTCATCGGGGCGCATGCGCACCTTGGCGACGATGTTGCCGGTGTTGGTGGCGTCCTTGAATTGGTATTCCAGCTTCACCATCGGTTTGTTGCTGTCCTTGGCATGGATCTGACCAATCACGATTTTGCCGCTGCTGGGAACCTGATTGACCACCAGCGTTGCGCGCAATTGATTGTCGGCCTCTGGGTAAAGCCAGTTGCGCAGGGTGCCGTCTCGGTAGGTCTCACGTAGTTCGCTGCGTGGGTAGATCGCGTTTTCGGTCTTGGTGCCGGTCACCGGCGACCAGAAATACACCGTGCTGCCTTCGGAATTGAAGTACTTGTCCCTGAATCCATCCACCAGTCGAGGGGTTTCGATGGTTTTCGGCGGGCTGCCTTCGGGGATGCTCAGGTTCCAGGTTGCTAGATCGACCATGTTCGGATCCTTTCTGAGAAGAAGAAATGATTTACGCCACAGCCGGAGGCTCTAAGACGCGCTTTCTGCGGACGCCGGCAGGAATGCGGACGAACATCTGGCACGTTCGTACGGCGGAGGTTTGGCGTCAGCAGTCCGTCAGAGTAGGGATTAGCGATTTTGTGCCGCAGATAATTGACCGTTGGTCGATAGCGTCAAAATTTTATTGAACGATGGCTTTTTGGCGGTGCCATTGCCACGTTGATCGAAGGGGAGCGAGTCGGCGGCGGGCAGGCAGCGATCCATGCTGCTGCTCGGGGGGAAACCTTAGAGGTTGTGATCGATATCCAGCAGGCTGAACGTGGCTTTTGCGCCTTCGGTGGCGTAGCCAGCGTTGTCCTGCACGTAGACGCCAGCCTTGAAGTACAACGGTTTGGTGCTCCAGATGTTGCTGACGGTGGCACTCCACTGATAGCCGGCGCCGTTGATGGTCAAGAGGCCTGCACGGTTGAGGTGGATCAGGTACGAGAACGGCTGGTTGAGCTTGATGCCGGTGGCGATGGTGATGACCTGGCCCGTAGCGTCGTCGGGACGCATGCGCACCTTGGCGACGATGTTGCCGGTGGAGCTGTAGGTCTTGTACTGGTATTCCAGCTTCACCATGGGGCTGGTGCTGTCCTTGGTGTGGATCTGGCCAATCACCAGCTTGCCGGTGCTAGGCACCTGGCCGACGGTCAACGTGGCGGCCAGCTTGTTATCCGCAGCCGGGTACAACCAATTGCGCAACGTGCCGTCGCTGTTGGTTTCGCGCAGCTCGCTGCGAGGGTAAATGGCGTTGGCCGTCGTGGCGCCCGTGACGGGGACCCAGAAAAACACGGTGCCGGTTTCCGAGTTGAAATACTGGTTCTTGAAGCCTTGTACCAGCTGCGAAGTCTGGATGGTCGCCGGTGGTGCGCCTTCAGGAATGCTCAGGTTCCAGGTTGCGAGATCGATCATGTCGTGTGTCCTGCGTATCGGGATGTAAAAGGGTGTACGCCGTGTCGGGAGGCTTTGAGCCGCCCTTTTGAGCGTCTCGAAACGCTGGGTGGGGCTTTTGTTGTTGACCGCTCGGCGAATGTTTGACGTCAATTGTTCGTCGAAGGGGTCATTGCAGTTTCTGTGCCTGAGCAGGGTGACCGTTAGTCGGCTATTTCGGGCTTTGTCTGGATGATGGCGTCATGACACCTACTGCTTTTCAAAATCCCGGTCTAGAGTGAGATCACTGTATGTTGTCCGTTTTCCCACGTAGGACGGACATGGCGTCCCGATAAGAGAAGCAGCATGGAATGCGCGCAACCCCCGTTTGGCGAAGACAGCTCCGTCCTTTTGATTGTTGATGACTACCCTGAAAACCTGCTCAGCATGCGAGCGTTGTTGCAGCGTCAGGATTGGCAGGTCATGACCGCGTCCTCGGGTGTCGAGGCCCTCAACCTGCTACTCGAACATGACATTGACCTGGTGCTGCTGGATGTGCAGATGCCGGACATGGACGGCTTCGAAGTGGCGCGTCTGATGCGTGGCAGCCAGCGCACGCGGCTCACGCCGATCATCTTCCTGACCGCCAACGAGCAGTCCCAGGACGCGGTGATCAAGGGTTACGCCAGCGGCGCGGTGGATTACCTGTTCAAGCCATTCGACCCGCAGATTCTCAAGCCCAAGGTCCACGCGTTACTCGAGCACCAGCGCAATCGCCGGGCCTTGCAGCGTTTGAGCCTGGACCTGGAGGCAGCCAGGGCCTTTAATGCCTCGGTGCTGGATAACGCCGCCGAAGGCATCCTGGTGGTGGATGAAGGCGGTTTCATCCGTTTTGCCAACCCTTCGACGTGCCGCTTGCTCAACGCCACTGCGGACCGATTGCAAGGGATGCCCTTCCTGGATTTCCTGCAGAAACCCCATATTCCCGAGTGGATCGATTCGGATATCCATGCCGCCTATCGACGTGGCGAAACCTGGCGTTTGCACGACGCCGTGCTGCGCACCGCGCCCGGCCAGCAAGTGTCGGTGGCCTTGTCCTGTGCCCCCCTGCCTTCTGAACAAAAGGCCATGGTGGTGACGCTTCAGGACATGTCGGTGGTTCGTCATCTGCACCAGCAGCTGGAGTTCCAGGCCGTCACTGATCCCCTGACCGGTTTGCTCAACCGCAGGGGGTTCTATCAGACCGCCGAAAACCTGCTGATGCGCAGCGAACGGCTGGAAAGCAACTGGGTGCTGTTGTACCTGGACCTCGATGGCTTCAAACGGGTCAATGACTCGCTGGGCCACGATGCCGGCGACCGGGTGTTGCGCTGGGTGTCGGAACAGTTGAAGGCCTGCCTGCGCCCGTTCGACATCCTCGCGCGGCTCGGCGGCGATGAGTTCACGGCGCTGCTGGATCTTGAGGTGCCCGAGCAGGCGGCAAAGATTGCCGAGAAACTCATCGAGCGCGTCTCGGTCTGCCAGCAGATCGAAGGCATGGACGTGGCGCTGGGCGCCAGTATCGGCATCGCCACGTACCCGGACTGCGGCTCCAACCTCGACGGGTTGCTTCGCGCGTCCGACATCGCCATGTACGAGGCCAAGCGCGCCGGCCGCCAGCAGTATCGTTTCTACGATCACGAAATGAACGGCCGAGCCCGTTCACGGCTGATGCTTGAGGAAAGCGTACGTTCGGCCATCGAAAACCGCGACTTCAATATGGTCTATCAACCACAGGTCAGCATCCTCGACGGACGGACCCGAGGGTTCGAGGCGCTGCTGCGCTGGCAGCACCCCAGCGTCGGGGACGTACCGCCGGGCTTGTTCCTGCCGTTGCTGGAGGAGGCTCGGTTGATCAGTCGGCTGGGCAGCTGGATTTACCATCGCAGTGCGTCCCAGCGCAAAGTTTGGGAGCGGATGTTTCCCGACGATCTGGTGTTGGGCGTGAGCCTGAGCAGTACCCAGTTCGGCATGCCCAACCTGGTGACCGAGTTGCGCCAGGTCCTGGATCGCCATGCGTTGAAGCCGCGGCAGCTGGAGGTCGAGATCACCGAAGACGCGCTGATGCGCAACCCCGACGAAACCCATAAGCAATTGCGCCTACTGCGCCACTTGGGCGTGCGAGTGGCGTTGGACGACTTCGGTTCGGGGCCTTGCTCGCTGGCGCATCTGCGTGATCTCGAACTCGATACGCTCAAGCTTGATCGGCACTTGATCGCCCGCTTGCCGGACTCGCCCAGGGACGCTGCGCTGGCCGCCTCGGTGATCGACCTGTGCAAGCAATTGGGCTTGCGGGTGATCGCCGAGGGGGTCGAGACGCCGCAGCAGTATCACTGGCTCAAGGCCCATGGCTGTGAATATGTGCAAGGCTTCCTCGTGGCGCGGCCCTTGATGGCCGAGGACACAGACGCTTTCGCGCGACCATTCGACTGGAGCGCGGTGCCGGCCTGAATTCGCTACACTGGCGGCCTCCAGTGACTGTGTTGCCGTCCGATGACCGTGCTCAAATACCTCCAGGCGTACCCCGCCGCGCTGCAAGCCCAGGTGCAGCAACTAATTGCCGAGGATCGACTGGGCGATTACCTCCAACAACGCTATCCCGGCCGCCATCCGATCCAGAGCGACAAGGCGTTGTACGGCTATGCGCTGGATCTCAAGCAGCGCTACCTGCGTAACGCGCCAGCCATAGACAAAGTGCGGTTCGACAACCGCCTCGACCTGACTCATCGCGCGCTTGGGCTGCATACGGCGGTGTCGCGGGTACAGGGCGGCAAGCTCAAGGCCAAGAAAGAGATCCGCATTGCTTCTTTGTTCAAGGACGCAGCGCCCCAGTTTCTGGAAATGATCGTGGTGCACGAGTTGGCCCACTTCAAGGAGTCGGACCACAACAAGGCTTTCTACCAGCTGTGCGAGCACATGCTGCCGGGCTATCACCAGCTGGAATTCGACCTGCGGGTGTACCTGACCTGGCGGGACCTGCAACAAGACAAGGGATGAGCGAATGGACGTCAGCAAGACCAAGAGCAGCTTCTATCGTCGACTGTACGTGGCTTACCTGATCGACAGCGGCCTGGCCAGCAACATTCCCGCGCTCACCGAAGCTACCGGCATGCCTCGGCGCACCGCCCAGGATACCGTCGTGGCGCTGGCGGACCTGGACATTCTCTGTGAATTCGAGCAGCAGGAGGGCGCGCGCAACCATGCCGGGCGGTATCGGATTCGCGATTGGGGGGCGATTGATTGCAAGTGGATCGAGCAGAATCTGCAGGGGATTAAGGCGGTGCTCGGTTATCCCTGAAGCGTCCGCGACTGGACTGACGCCTTCGCGAGCAGGCTCGCTCCCACAGGGGGCCTGGGTGGTACACAAATCTTATGTCCACAACAGGCCTCTGTGGGAGCGAGCCTGCTCGCGAAGAGGACCTCAGGGCCGATGCATCCCGATGTGCGGAATCCCATCCTCAAGATATTCCACGCCCACCACTTCAAACCCGTACCGCCCGTAATACCCCTGCAGATGCGCCTGGGCCGACAATGAGATCGACACGCCGGGCCAGTGCTTTTCGGCCTGCTTCAAAGCTTGTTCCATCAGTGTATGCCCCAGCCCTTGCCCTCGCGCCTCGGGGGCGATGACCACGCGGCCGATCACCACATCGCTGTTTCGCGAATGCGGATCGAGCAAACGAAGGTAAGCGACCAGGTGGTTGTCCTGCCAAGCCATCAGATGGCAGGTGTCGCCTTCAAGGTCCAGTCCGTCGACGTCCGGGTAGGCACAGTTCTGTTCGACGACGAAGACTTCGGCGCGCAGTTTCAGGATGGCGTATAGCTGTTCCTTGCTCAGGTCAGTGTGATGTTTGCAGACCCAGTCGATATCCATTTTTTGAATTTCCCAGAGAACCTGCTGCCGATATTAGGCGTCCTTGCGTCGGAAGTCTCTTTTCAATCGGTCGAAAAATCTGTGATAAAGACCAAAATGCCATCATCGATTTGTCGCGGTACTGCCTTCTTTATGTAATCTTCAATCCAGCGCTGCGCAGCGGTTTCGATGAGCTAACGTCAGGACCCGGATGCCTTGGGGAGTCCCTTGGGTTTCGGCTAAAAACAAACCGGGCTTTGAACCCGTCAAGGAAGTCAGGCATGCCGCGATTGCATCGAGCTCTTGCTTTGGTCGGGTTGCTGTTGCTGAGCCACAACGCCTGTGCGCAGAAACTGCGTCTGGTCGCCGATGCCTGGCCACCCTTTACCGACTCGACGCTGGTCAATGGCGGCCTTGCGACCGATATCGTCACCACCGCCCTGGCGCGCGCCGGTTATGCCAGTGATTTCGAGCAGGTGCCCTGGGCCCGGGCGATGCTGGGGATCAGCGAAGGGCGGTATGACGTGCTGATCAATGCCTGGTACGCCGAGGAACGCACCCATGTGGGCCAGTTCTCGGCCGAGTACCTGCTCAACCGCGTGCGGTTTATCAAGCGCAAGGACTCGCCCATCGACTTCGACAACCTGCAGCAGTTGTATGCCTATCCCATCGCCGTGGTTCGTGGCTACGCCTATTCCAAGGCGTTCGATGAGGACGAGAAGATGCAGAAAATCCCTGTGCATAATTTTGCTATGGCCGTGCGCATGCTCGCCGCCGACCGGGTGAAGCTGACGCTGGAAGACGAATACGTCGCCCGTTATTACCTGGCCCGCGAATCCGCCAAGGTGCGCAATGCCGTGGAATTTCTACCCAAGCCGTTGAGTGAAAACAGCCTGCATATCCTGGTCAGCCTGAAGAATCCCGAGCATGAGCAGATCGTCGCCGGGTTTGATCGGGAGATTGCGGCGATGAAGGCGGATGGGAGTTATCAGAAGTTATTGAAGGCGCATGGGATGTGAATCTGCTGTGCGGCTGATGGCCCCTTCGCGAGCAGGCTCGCTCCCACACTGAAAATGCCTGCCCCTGTGGGAGCGAGCCTGCTCGCGAAGACGATGGCATGGTCACCACAGCACTCAAGCCTCACTGGTGTCCTTGATCAGGTGCGCCGCCAGCGTGCGCAACGGCCCCAGTTGCCGGCAGATCAAAGCCAGTTGCGTCTGCACCAGCCGCTGGCCTTCGTCGATTTCATCGGGCATCAGCTCAAGCTCGCTGGCGAGGGCTTCTTCGTCGTCGCTCTGGATCGCGATCGGCTGTTTGCTCGCCAGGCCCTGGGCAATTTCATCGATGCTGGTCGCCAGCCTTGCTCCGGCGCCGTCGATCAGCTGCTCGCGTACCTCAGTCGGCAGTTGGGTGCCCCGGTGGGCCCCGAGCCCCGACAAGTAACTGAGCAGGGTGTGGGACAGCACCAGGAAGCGGAACCCTACGTCGGCCTCCTTACGGAAATGGCCCGGCTCCATCAGCATGTTCGCCAGCGTCGTGGACAGCGCCGCGTCGGCGTTATGGGCGTTGCGCCGGGCCAGGCGATAGGCCAGGTCGTCGCTTTTGCCCGCGGCGTATTGCTGCATGATCTGGCGCAGGTAGATGCTGTTGCAGGTCAGCGTGTTGGCCAGCACCTTGTTCAGGCGCCGGCCCTGCCAGTCTGGCAGGAACAGGAACACCGCCAGCCCGGCGATCAGGCTGCCGAGCAAGGTATCGAACAGCCGTGGCAGCAGCAGCCCGTAGCCGTCGCCGACCTGATTGAAGCAGAACAGCACCATGACGGTGATCGCGGCAGTCGCCAGGGTGTAGCGGGTGGTGCGGTTGGTAAAGAACACCACCCCGGCGGCAATGGCGAAGCACGACTGCACCAGCGGATTGGGAAACAGGTCGAACAGCGCCCAGGCTACCGTCAGGCCGATGGCGGTGCCGATGATCCGCTGGCCGAGCTTGCGCCGCGTGGCGCCGTAGTTGGGCTGGCAGACGAACAGTGTGGTGAGGATGATCCAGTAGCCCTGGGAAGGGTGGATCAGGTGCACCATCGCGTAGCCCACGCTCAGCGCCAGGGGCAGGCGCAGGGCATGACGGAACAGCAGCGACGTCGGCGTGAGCTGCGTGCGCAGGCGGACCCAGACGTCCTTGAGGTTGCGTGGCGAGCGGTCCAGCAGGCTGCTGTCAGTGGCGTCGGCGAGGGCGTCGGGGTTGCTCGCGTCGCTGAGCAGGCGGTCCATCGTGCCGAGGTTGACCGACAACGCCCGCAGCGAGCGCAACAGGCCGCGCCAGGCCGGGTTGCTCTGGATGCGCAGGTGCTCCAGGGAAGCATGCAAATCGTTCAGGGCTTCGGCGAAGCTGTCGTCGTAGACGAACGGCTGGCGCAACTGGATGGACTCGGCCAGTGCCAGGCAAGCCTTGCCTTGCTGGCGCAGCAGGCGCTGGCAGCGGAACAGTACGTCGCTGTGGAAGAACGCCTCGGCCAGGGCGTTATAGGGATAGTGCGAGGAGCTGGCGCGTTCATGGATGTCCTGGGCAAGGAAGTACAGCTTCAGGTAGCGGCTGACTTTCGAGCCCGGCCGGCCATTGCCGACGCGGTGCAGGATGATTTCCTTCGCGCTGTTGAGCGCGGCCACCACCCGGCCATTCTGCTGGGCCAGCTCCAGGCGTCGGGCCTCGATATCCAGCTGACGGATCGGCTCCAGCAGCGATGACTTGAGTTTCAGGTAGCGCCCCAGTTCGCGGAACAGGCGCGCCAGGCTCTGCTGCACCGGCTGGTTGGAAAACAGCGCGTGCCACAACACCGAGAGCAGGCCATACCAGGCGGCGCCGGCCACCAGCAACACCGGCTCATGCCAGAAGTCCGTGATCGCACCGCCGCGCTGGTCCACGCCGATCATGGTGTAGACCGAAAGAATCAGGGTAGCCGAGGCAATCGCGCCATAGCGCTCGCCCAGGGCGCCGAGCATGGTCAGGCCGAAGGCCGCCAGGGCCAGGGCGACGATGAACAGGACGGGATAGGGAAACAGCAACTCCACCGACAGCGCGGCGATGCTGAAGCACACCAGCGTCACGGCCAGCGCGTTGAGACGGCCTTGCCAGCTGTCGTCGGTCTCGGCCAATGCGCTGGCGATGATGCCGAGGAACAGCGGAATCAGCAGCGCCATCTTATCCAGGTACCAACACAGCACCATGCTGCCGGTCAGGGCGATGAACACCCGCACGCTATAGCTGAATTTATCCAACGCCCAAAGGCGACGCAGAGACTGGCTGAACGAGGTCGATGACATGAAGTGCACGGGCCTGACGGGCAATGACGCTAAATTGAGGCAGTAATGACGCCGATGCAATGGCGACGATCACATCCGGCAGCAAAAAGTGTTCCGGCATGCAAAGAACACCCCCTGTGGCGAGGGAGCTTGCTCCCGCTGGGCTGCGAAGCGGCCCCTTCCCCATGCGTCGCATTAATTCAGACCGAGTGCGATGGCTGTTTTGCGACTGCTGCGCAGTCGAGCGGGAGCAAGCTCCCTCGCCACAAAAGCGGGCTCGACCCAGGGGGGATCAGACGTACTGCGCCGCCGCATACCCCGAAGCCCAGGCCCATTGGAAGTTGAAACCGCCCAGGTGACCGGTGACGTCGAGCACTTCGCCAATGAAATACAGCCCCGGGCTCTTCAGCGACTCCATGGTCTTGGAAGAAACTTCCCGGGTGTCGACGCCGCCCAGGGTCACTTCGGCGGTGCGGTAGCCTTCGGTGCCGGCGGGGACGACGTTCCAGCTCGCCAGCTTCTCGGCGATGTCGGCGAGTTCCGCGTGAGTGTATTGCTTCATCGGCTTGGAGACGAACCAGGTGTCGGCCAGCAGGTTGGCCATTTTCTTGGTGAACAACTCGCCCAGCAGGGTCTTGAGTTCGCTGTTCGGGCGTTCGGCCTGTTGCTGTTGCAGCCACTGCGGCACGTCGTGGTCGGGCAGCAGGTTGATCTGCACCGTGTCGCCCGGCTCCCAGAACGACGAGATCTGCAAGATCGCCGGACCGCTCAAACCGCGATGGGTGAACAGGATGTTCTCGCGAAAACTCTGCTCGTTGCAGCTCACCAGACAGTCCACCGACGTGCCCGACAGTTCGGTGCAGAGCGTCTTGAGCTGATCGGTGATGGTGAACGGCACCAGTCCAGCCCGGGTCGGCAGCAGCTGGTGGCCGAATTGCCTGGCCACCTGATAGCCGAAGCCAGTCGCGCCCAGGGTCGGGATCGACAGCCCGCCCGTGGCGATCACCATGGATTGGCAGGCAATGGGCCCGAGGGTGGTTTGCAGCAGGTAGCCGTCGGCGGTCTTCTCGATCTGCTCGATCGAGGTGTCCAGGTGCAGGTCGACGCCGGCCTGGTCACACTCGTCCAGCAGCAGGCCGAGGATGTCGCTGGATTTGTTATCGCAGAACAACTGGCCGAGTTTTTTCTCGTGATAGGGCACGCCGTGCTTGGCCACCAACGCGATGAAATCCCATTGGGTATAGCGGGCCAGGGCCGACTTGCAGAAGTGCGGGTTCTGCGAGAGGAAGTTGCCCGGTTCGGTGTACATGTTGGTGAAGTTGCAGCGTCCACCGCCCGACATGAGGATTTTCTTGCCGGCCTTGTTGGCGTGGTCCAGCAACATTACCTGCCGCCCGCGCCCGGCGGCGGTCAGCGCGCACATCAACCCCGCGGCGCCAGCGCCAATGATCACGACTTCGGTAGAGCGCAAAACGGTGTCCTCACATTCAGATGAGTATGGAGCTTTTGTGGCGAGGGAGCTTGCTCCCGCTGGGCTGCGAGCAGCCCTGAACAGACGATACGGTGCATCTGGAAGATCGCATCGCCTGGATTACGACTGCTGCGCAGCCGAGCGGGAGCAAGCTCCCTCGCCACAGGGTGAATCAACGGCAATCAGAGGATCCGCACCCGCAACGAGCGTCCCTTGATCTTGCCATCGTTCAGGCGCTGCAAGGCCTGTTTGGCGATACCGCGCTCCACTGCCACATAGGCCTGGAAATCGAAAATCGCGATCTTGCCCACCTGGGCGCCAGGGATGCCGGCCTCGCCGGTAAGGGCGCCGAGGATGTCGCCGGGGCGCACCTTGTCCTTGCGTCCGGCACCGATGCACAGGGTGCTCATGGCCGGCAGCAGCGGAGCGCCGCCCTGGGGCTTGAGGTTGTCCAACTGGTCCCAGCTCAACGGCGACTTCTGCAGTTGCTCGATGGCCTGGGCGCGGTGGGCTTCGGACGGCGCCACCAGGCTGATAGCGATGCCTTTCTCCCCGGCGCGCCCGGTGCGGCCGACGCGGTGGATATGAATCTCCGAGTCCCGGGCCAGCTCGACGTTGATCACCATGTCCAGCGCATCGATATCCAGGCCACGGGCCGCCACGTCGGTGGCGACCAATACCGAGGTGCTGCGGTTGGCGAACATCGCCAGGACCTGGTCGCGGTCGCGCTGCTCCAGGTCACCGTGCAGGCCGACGGCGGAGATGCCCTTGGACGTCAGGTGATCGACGGTTTCCTGGACCTGCTGCTTGGTGAAGCAGAACGCCACGCAGGAGGCCGGGCGGAAATGCGCCAGCACCTTGACCACCGCGTCCATGCGCTCCTCGGGAGAGATCTCGTAGAAGCGCTGCTCGATCTGGGCGTCGGAGTGCAGCGCCTCGGCCTTGACCTGCTGCGGGTTACGCATGAACTTGGACGACAGTTGCTTGATGCCCACCGGGTAGGTGGCCGAGAACAGCAGTGTCTGGCGGCGTTCAGGGGTCTGCTGGATGATGTCTTCGATGGCGTCGTAGAAGCCCATGTCGAGCATGCGGTCGGCTTCGTCGAGGATCAGCGTATTGAGGCCGTCGAGGACCAGCGAACCCTTGCGCAGGTGCTGCTGGATGCGCCCCGGCGTGCCGACGATGATGTGGGCGCCGTGTTCGAGGGAGGCGATCTGCGGGCCGAAGGACACGCCGCCGCACAGGGTCAGGACCTTGATGTTGTCTTCGGCGCGGGCGAGGCGGCGGATTTCCTTGGCGACTTGGTCGGCCAACTCACGGGTCGGGCACATCACCAAGGCCTGACAGCCAAAGAAGCGCGGGTTGATCGGGTTCAGCAGGCCGATGCCAAAGGCCGCGGTCTTGCCGCTGCCGGTCTTGGCCTGTGCGATCAGGTCCATACCCTTGAGGATCACCGGCAAGCTTTGCGCCTGGATCGGCGTCATCTGGGCATAACCGAGTGATTCGAGGTTAGCCAGCATGGCGGCGGACAGCGGCAAAGTATTAAAAGCGGTGGCAATGGTGGTCACGGGACTGGCCTGCAAAACAAAATGTCGCGCAGTGTAGCAGCCTCGTGCCACTTTCTTCGAAAGTTCTGGACGAGCTGTGGCGCAGCTCAGAAGCGGGAAGATTCCCCTGTGGCGAGGGAGCTTGCTCCCGCTGGGGTGCGAAGCGCCCCAAACCCGGCCAACACGGTGCGCCTGAAGTATCGCGTCGTCTGGATTGCGTCTGCTGCGCAGCCGAGCGGGAGCAAGCTTCCTCGCCACAACAGCCCTATCGCCACATTAGTGCTCGATATGCTCATCCGGCCGCTTCACCCGCCGTCCGTCCTGCTTGGACAGCTGGGAAAAAATCGTCGCCGCCAGCATCGCCATGATGCCCACGGTCACGAAGGTCAACTGGAACGCGCCCAGCACCGTGTCCACGCCATCATTGCCGACCTGGGCGGTAAAGCCGCCGAGGAGCGCGCCGGCGCAGGCCACGCCGAGGCTCAGGGACAGTTGCGCCACCACCGACAGCAAGCTGTTGCCGCTGCTGGCGCTGGCGTCGTCCAGGTCGATCAGGGTCACGGTGTTCATCGCGGTGAATTGCAGCGAATTTATCGCCCCCAGCACCGCCAGATGCGCCAGCAGCAGCCAGTACGGCGTCTGCTCGCTGACCAGGCCCATGCTCGCCAGCATCACGCCCAGGGCCAGGGTATTGGCGGTGAGGACGATGCGATAGCCGAAGCGTTCGATCAACGGCCGGGCGACCGATTTGGCGACCATCGCCGCCGCCGCCAGGGGCAGCATGCTCATGCCCGCCTGGGACGGCGAATAGCCCAGCGCCACTTGCAACAGCAACGGCACCAGGAACGGCAACGCGCCGCTGCCCAGGCGCGCGAACAGGTTGCCGAGGATGCCCACGGCAAAGGTCCGGGTCTTGAACAGCGACGGCGGGAACAGCGCATTTTCCACGTGTCCGGCCCGCAACCAATAGGCCGCGAGGCAGGCCATGCCGCCGAACAGCAGCAACATCACGCGCAGGTGCGGAAGATGCAGTTCACCCAGGCCTTCCATGGCGATGGTGATCAACACCATAGCGGCGCCAAACAGCAGGAACCCCAGCCCATCGAACCGCGTGCGCTCGCTGCCGCGCAGGTCCGGAATGAATTTCCAGACGGCATAGCAGCCGATTACCCCCACCGGCAGGTTGATGATGAAAATCCAGTGCCACGTCAGGTACTCGACCATCCAGCCACCCATGGTCGGGCCGATCAGCGGGCCGAGCAGGCCGGGGATGGTGATGAAACCCATGATCCGCACCAGCTCCGAACGCGGGTACGCCCGTAGAACTACCAGCCTGCCCACCGGCAGCATCAGCGCGCCACCCAGGCCCTGGACGACCCGGGCGCCGATCAGCATGCTCAACGAATTGGACAAGGCGCACAGCAACGAGCCGAAGCTGAACAGCAGGATCGCGCCGAAGAAAATCTTCTTGGTGCCAAAGCGGTCGGCGATCCAGCCCGAGGCCGGGATCAGCAGGGCCACCGTGAGCATGTAGGCGATGATCACGCCTTGCATGCGCAGCGGGTTCTCCGCCAGGTCGCTGGCCATGGCAGGCAGGGCAGTGTTGAGGATGGTCCCGTCCAGGGACTGCATGAAGAAAGCGATTGCCACGACCCACGGAAGCCAGCGGGCGGTGACGGCGTCGAGCGGGGCGCGGTTGGGCATGGGACCTCTTGTGTGAAAAGTGAACAATTTCCTGTGGCGAAAACGCTTTTGTGGCGAGGGAGCTTGCTCCCGCTGGGGTGCGGAGCACCCCCAAGCCCGTGAACACGGTGTGCCTGAAATATCGCGCCGCCTGGGTTGCGACTGCTTCGCAGCCGAGCGGGAGCAAGCTCCCTCGCCACGGGAACTGCGAGTTATAGCGTCAGCGTAAGCCTCTTCACCAACGCCCCCGGCAGCAGCATCGAAGCCGTGGCCCGCTGGCTGTAGGTACTGGCCGAAAGCAGAAGTTCCCGCTCCCGGGTCAGGCCTTCGAGTTGCGAGCCGAGCAGGCTGTAGACGCTGTCGTCGAAACGCATGGTGCTCACCGGTGCCTGGATCTGGCCATCCTCGACCCAGAACGTGGCGAAACGGGTCATGCCGGTCAGGCGCGCCGCCGGTTGGTCCGAGTAGTTCAGGTACCAGAGGTTGCTGATGTACAAGCCGGTGCCGAGTTCTTCGAGAACGTGCCTTAGCGCCAGATGACCCTCTTTCATTTCCAGCGCGGTAGGGTATTCATAGCTGCTGGCGCCGTTGGCGGTAAGACCGTATTCGGCGGCGCTGCGGGAATTGACCAGCCGTGCGTTGGCCGTGCCCTTGGCGATCAGCCCGAGGTCATCGCGAGGATAACCTTCGTCGGAAAATGCCGGGCTCAGGGAGCCGCTGACCTGCTCCGTCAACCAGACGTTGGGGCTGAAGTGGGCTTCGCCGGCGTAGAACTTCTGCAGCGGGCTTTGCTTGCTGGCGATTGCACGGGCCGAGAACCCGCCCCAACTGAGCATGCCCATGATTTCTTCCAGCGCGGCTGGCGCCAGGTAGGCGCGGTATTCACCGGGCGGCAGCGTGCGCAGTGGTCGGCCGAGGAATTGCAGCTGGTCGCGTGCCTGTTCGAAACGTTGGGCGAACCCTTCGCTGCTCCAGGCGTGGCCTGCATAGCTGGCCTTAACGGCCTGGCCGTTCTCATGGAACAAGCTGAAGTCGAAATTGAAACTGTTGGCCTGATGCCAGCCGAAGGCACCCGAGGAACTGGCGAAGCCCCGGCTGATCGGCCCGGCCGCATAGAACCCCACCAGGTCCAGGCCTTCTGCGGCGCGGGTGATTTCGCCGACCGCCTGCGCCGTCTCGGGCAATGGGTGATCCTGCACATTGTTGCTCTGCCAGTGGTTGTGGTTGAGCAGCAGGTAGGGATCGGCGGGCAACAACGGCAACGTCTCGCGCAACTGTTGCAGGCCTTCGCCCAGGCGTCGCAGATCGGTCTCGGTGTCGCCGGACAAGGTGATCTGCAAGTCGGCATGGCGGCCGTCGTTGATCAGCTTGAGGTTGATATTGGCCTGTTGGACCTGCCCGGCCTGGCGAACCTTGCCGTGGTTGAAGCGCACGAAAGCCGAAGACTCGGCGGCATAGCCGAGGGTGAACTGTTCGGGTTCGCGCAACGCATTGCGCAGCCAATCGACCAACGCCTTGAACGCCCCGGCCTCATTTGTGACGGTGCTCATCAGGCATCTCCCCCAAATACGTCAACGTTGCTGAACACGCAGGCCGGCGAAGCATGGCCGACGCGGATGACCTGGTTCGGTTCACCCTTGCCACAGTTCGGCGTGCCGAGGACCTGGGAAGTGCTGGCGTCGCCCACGGCCCTCAAGCTTTTCCAGAACTGCGCGGAAATGCCCCGGTAGTTCGGATTTTTCACCACGCCCTTGAGCTCGCCGTCTTCGATCAACTGGCCCCATTCGCAGCCAAACTGGAATTTGTTACGGGCGTCATCGATGGACCAGGAGCGGTTGGTGCGCATCAGCACGCCGTGCTCGATGCCTTGGATCAGTTGCTCCAGGGATTGGTCGCCGGGCTCGATGTTCAGGTTCGCCATGCGGTCGATGGGCGGACGATTCCAACTGCAGGCGCGGCTGTTGGCGACCCCGTCGAGGCCGGCGCGGAACTGCGACAGCGCACCGCCCAGGGGGCGCAACAGCAAGCCTTCGCGGATCAGGAACTGTTTGCTGGCAGCGCTGCCGTCGTCGTCATGGCTGTAGCTGGCCAGTTCTTCCGGGATGTCCGGGTCGAACGTCACGTTCAGCAGGTTGGAGCCGTATTGCAGGTGTCCGAAATCGCTGGTCTTGACGAAACTGGTGCCGGCGTAATTGCGCTCGTCGCCGAGGATGCGGTCCAGTTCCAGCGGGTGACCGATGGATTCGTGGATCTGCAGCATCATCTGGTCGGGCATCAGCAACAGGTCGCGTGGGCCTTGCGGGGTGTTTGGCGCCATCAGCAATTGCAGGGCCTGGTCGGCGATCTTCGGCCCGGCACCGATCAGGCCGCAGCGGTTGATCACATCGAAGCCGCCCTGCTGACCGAAGTTCTCGCGGCCCAGGGTGCGCGTCTGGCTGTCGTGCCCGTCGAAGGCGGTGACGTCCAGGGCCGGGTAGATGAAGCGCTGGGCCTGGCGCAGTTCGGCGCCGGCGCTGTTGAGGTAGATCTGCTCGACCTGGGTCAGGCCGATACTGGCCTGCCAGTTCACCAGGCGCTCGTCCGTCGGCACCGCTGCCGATTCGTCGCCGAGCAGTTGGTAGCAATCGCTCAGTGGAGGGAACGCCTGGTCGAAATGCGGTGAGAAATAATCGGCGCGGTCGCTGGAGACCGGCTGCTCGCGCAAGTCGAGCAAAGCGTGGGGCTTGAGCCGGCGGGCCTGTTGCTCGGCGCGTTCGAGCGCCGCTTGCAGGCCGGCCTGGGACAAATCGTTGGTGGCCGCATAGGCTTCGACGCCATTGACCCGCACGGTGAGCATCGCACCTTCGTCGCGGCTCAGGCTGGGCGGCTCGGCGACATTCTTGCGCACCGACAGGTGCTGACCGGACTCTCGGACGTAACGCAGGGAAAAGAATTCAGCGCCCGTGCGCAATGCAGCAAACCGCTGCTTGAGCTGGGGGTGGAAATCGAACATGAAACCTCCTTGTCTGGAGCGGCGGTGCAGCGAGGTGCGGCGCGTTGACGCGGGCGGCTCTAGAGTAGGCCTGGGGTGGGGGAGGGATCAAGGCAGATGGATATTTGCGTTGGCAGGTCGGACGCCATCGTCGGATCGCCGCCCGGAGCAAGCTCGCTCCCACAGGCGACCTGCGATGGAACGGATTTTGAGCCATCACAGATCCAGTGTGGGAGCGAGCTTGCTCGCGAAGACGGCGGCACATCCAACATTGATGCAAACAGACCCACCGCTTTCGCGAGCAGGCTCGCTCCCACAATTGGGATTGTTGGTGGTCACAAAATCTATGCCCACAATCAAGCTTTGTGGGAGCGAGCTCGCTCCGGGCGGCGATCCGACGAAGGCCGCGCCTGGGTCTTGAACCTTACTGGGCGGCAGTCGCCACTTCACGCAGAGGCTTGCCGCGCACCGGCGCATCGCCGGCCACGTAGTACGGCGCGGCACTTCGAGGCAGCGGTTTGCGGCCGCGGATCCTGTCGGCGATTTTCTCGGCCATCATGATCGTCGGCGCGTTCAGGTTGCCGGTGGTGATGATCGGCATGATCGAGGCATCGACTACCCGCAGGCCTTGCATGCCATGCACACGGCCTTCGCCATCGACCACCGCCATGTCGTCGGTGCCCATCTTGCACGAGCAGGACGGGTGGAACGCGGTTTCGGCGTGCTCGCGGATGAACTGGTCCAGTTGCTCGTCGGTTTGCACTTCGATGCCCGGGCTGATCTCGCGGCCGCGGAACGGGTCGAGCGCCGGCTGTTGCATGATCTCGCGGGTCAGGCGGATGCCATCGCGAAATTCCTGCCAGTCCTGTTCGGTGGCCATGTAGTTGAAGAGGATGCTCGGGTGCTGGCGCGGGTCCTTGGACTTGGCCTGGATACGGCCACGGCTCGGCGAACGCATGGAGCCCATGTGCGCCTGGAAGCCGTGCTCCTTCACGCCATTACTGCCGTTGTAATTGATCGCCACCGGCAGGAAGTGGTACTGGATGTTCGGCCACTCGAAGTCCGGGCGGGTGCGGATGAAACCGCCGGCCTCGAACTGGTTGCTGGCGCCGATGCCGGTGCCGTTGAATAGCCACTCGGCACCGATGGCCGGCTGGTTGTACCAGAGCAGCGACGGGTACAGCGAAACCGGCTGGGTGCAAGCGTATTGCAGGTACAGCTCCAGGTGGTCCTGGAGGTTTTCACCAACGCCCGGCAGGTCGTGGACCACCGGAATGTCGAGGTTTTCGAGCAGTTTTGCCGGACCGACGCCGGAGCGTTGCAGGATCTGCGGCGAAGCGATGGCGCCGGAGCACAGCAGCACTTCCTTGCGGGCCCGCGCTTCGACGCGCTCTTCAGCGGCGCCCACCAGGTAACGCACGCCGACCGCACGCTTGCCTTCGAACAGGATCTTGTCGGTCAGCGCGTGGGTGACGGTGGTCAGGGTGGAGCGCTTCTTGGCGATGTCCAGGTAACCGCGCGCGGTACTGGCGCGACGGCCATTGGGCGTCACGGTGCGATCCATCGGACCGAAGCCTTCCTGCTGGTAGCCGTTGAGGTCTTCGGTACGTGGATAACCGGCTTGCACGCCGGCTTCGACCATGGCGTGGAACAGCGGGTTGTTGCCGGGCTTGGGCGTGGTCACGCTGACCGGACCGTCGCTGCCGTGGTAGTCGTTCGGGCCGATGTCGCGGGTTTCGGCTTTACGGAAATACGGCAGGCAGTCCAGGTAGGTCCAGTCTTCCAGGCCTGGCAGCTTGGCCCAGTTGTCATAGTCCAGGGCGTTGCCGCGGATGTAGCACATGCCGTTAATCAGCGAAGAACCGCCCAGGCCCTTGCCGCGACCGCATTCCATGCGGCGGCCGTTCATGTGCGGCTCCGGGTCGGTCTCGTAGGCCCAGTTGTAGCGCCGGCCTTGCAGCGGGAACGCCAGGGCGGCGGGCATTTGCGTGCGGAAGTCCAGGCGATAGTCCGGGCCGCCGGCTTCGAGCAGCAGGACGGTGACGCCTTCGTCTTCGGTCAGGCGGGTGGCCAGGGTGTTACCGGCCGAGCCGGCACCGATGATGATGTAATCGAATTCTTGGGACATGAAATGCACCCTCTTTTGAATTGGGTTCAGGTCGCGGCTGCCGAGATGCCCTATCTTGCGTGGCGAGGGAGCTTGCTCCCGCTCGGCTGCGCAGCAGTCGCAAACAGGGCGACCGTGTTCTGTCTGGATGACCTTGGGGGCTGAAGTGGGGCCGCTTCGCGGCCCAGCGGGAGCGAGCTCCCTCGCCACAAAAGCCCCACCTCAGGTTCGTGTCAGATCAGAACACCGAGGCGTAATCGCCCATTTCGACCTGTACCGATTTGATGCGCGTGTAGTTGGTCAGCGAACTGATGCCATTCTCCCGACCCACGCCCGATTGCTTGTAGCCACCGACCGGCATTTCCGCCGCGGACTCGCCCCAGGCGTTGATCCAGCAGATGCCTGCTTCGAGCTGATGGATCACGCGGTGGGCGCGGTTCAGGTCGCGGGTCACGACGCCGGCGGCCAGGCCGAAGTCAGTATCGTTGGCGCGGCGGATCACTTCTTCTTCGGTGTCGTAGGTGAGGATGCTCATCACCGGGCCGAAGATTTCTTCACGCACGATGGTCATGTCATCGGTGCAATCGGTGAATACGGTCGGTGCGACGAATGCGCCCTTGGCCAGATCGCCCTCGGTCAGGCGACCGCCGCCACACAACAGGCGCGCGCCCTCGGCCTTGCCCTTCTCGATGTAGCCCAGCACGCTTTCCATGTGGGCGAAGCTCACCAACGGGCCGAAATTGGTGTTTTCGTCTTCCGGGTTGCCGATGCGGATGCGCGCTACGCGTTCGGCGATCTTGGCTTCGAACGCTGCCTTCAGATGGCTCGGCACGAACACGCGGGTGCCGTTGGTGCACACCTGGCCGGAGCTGTAGAAGTTGGCCATCATCGCGGTGTCGGCGGCGCGATCCAGGTCGGCGTCGTCGAAGATGATCAGCGGCGACTTACCGCCCAGCTCCATGGTCACGTCCTTGAGCGAAGAACTCGAAGCGCTGGCCATGACTTTCTTGCCGGTGTCGGTGCCGCCGGTGAAGGAGATTTTCTCGATGCGCGGGTGCTCGGTCAGCCAGGTGCCGACTTCACGGCCACTGCCGGTCAGCACGTTGAACACGCCCGCTGGAACACCGGCCTCGGTGTAGATCTCGGCCAGTTTCAGGGTGGTCAGCGAGGTCACTTCGCTGGGCTTGAAGATCATCGCGTTGCCGGCTGCCAGGGCCGGGGCGGACTTCCACAAGGCAATCTGGATCGGGTAGTTCCACGCGCCGATACCAGCGACCACGCCCAGGGGCTCGCGACGGGTATAGATGAACGAAGTGCTGCGCAGCGGAACCTGCTCGCCTTCGATGGCGGGCACCAGGCCTGCGTAATATTCCAGCACGTCGGCACCAGTGACGATGTCGACATATTTGGTTTCGGAGAAGGATTTGCCGGTGTCCAGGGTTTCCAGGGCGGCCAGTTCATCGTTGCGTTCGCGCAGGATGTCGACGGCGCGGCGCAGGATGCGCGAGCGCTGCATGGCGGTCATCGCGGCCCAGATTTTCTGGCCCTTTTCGGCGCTGACCACGGCGCGCTCGACGTCCTCGAACGTCGCGCGCTGCACCAGGGCGAGAACTTCACCGTTGGCCGGGTTGATGGCTTCGAAAGTGGCGTCGCCGCTGGCATCGCTGTACGCGCCATCGATGTAGAGTTTTTGCAGTTCGAAACGGGCCATAAAGTCCTCGCAAGTGCATGAGTGGTTGGCTGGCCACCGAGCGTGTCGTTTATAGCTGACTACGCGCTGCGGTGACGGTTCAGGAGTCGAGCGGTTCTGTGTGCTCTGGCGCTCCTGCCTTGGCCAGTTGGAAATCCATGTATTCGTAAGCGATCTGGTGTGCCTGGGCGGTATCGAACGCGTCTCCCGACAGCGCCCCGCGCAGCCACAAACCGTCAATCAGGGCGGCCAGGCCCCGTGCCGCGCTGCGTGCCTGGTCAACGGGCAAGACGCGGCGGAACTGGCAACACAGGTTCGAATACAGACGGTGATCGTTGATCCGCTGCAACCTGTGCAATGACGGGTGATGCATGCTGGTGGCCCAGAAGGCCAGCCAGGTTTTCATTGCCGGCCCGTTGACCTGGCTGGCGTCGAAATTGCCTTCGATGATCACCTTCAGGTGAGCTCGCGGGCTTGGATCCGTCAGCGCTTGACGCCGCGCGGTGACGTTCTCGCTCAAGACACTCATCAGGTACTGGGCCGTGGCCGCGATCAGGCCATTCTTGTCCTGAAAGTAGTGACTGATGATGCCGTTCGAAACGCCGGCCAAACGGGCGATCAGCGCAATGCTGGCGTCCCCCATTCCGACCTGGTCGACAGCCTGCAAAGTGGCTTCGATCAACTGCTGGCGGCGGATGGGTTGCATACCGACCTTGGGCATCTGCACATCTCCTTAGGCCATCGGGCGGACGAGTCTTCGCCTGCCTTCATGAGGGCCAGTCTATTTTGTTTTGATTGAACGTTCAATCAACAAAGAATAAGCTCTGCGACAAATCGTCGCGATTTACGAAATTTCCTACGCGTAAACGGCGTAAATAAACGGACATCAAGGGCCCTCACACCCACGCATCGCGGGGGCAAGGGCTTCCAGGGTGTCTTTATAACACCCGCCGGTCGGCTGCCAACTCATCGATCGGGCGGGTATTGCGTTGCCTAGTCCTTCTCTCGCACTGCCTGGAGCATCCGTGCAATGAGTTCTGCCTTGCTAATAAAGACCCCGCCGCAGAAGGTGACGGTCAACGGTTGGGTGTTCTACACCTCCACCGCGCTGATTCTGTTGTTGACGGCCATTCTGATCATCGCCCCGCAGGAGGCCGGCCGGTTGCTCGGCATTGCCCAGGCGTGGCTATCGCGCAGCTTCGGCTGGTACTACATGGTGGTCATCGCCGCTTACCTGGTGTTTGTGGTCGGCCTGGCGTTTTCCTCCTATGGCAAGCTCAAGCTGGGCAGCAAGGACGACACGCCGGATTTCAGTTATGGCGCCTGGGCCGGGATGCTGTTTTCCTCGGGCATCGGCATTTCGCTGTTGTACTTTGGCGCATCCGAGCCACTGGACCATTTTTTCAACCCGCCCGAAGGCGTCGCTGGCAGCAATCAGGCTGCGCGCCAGGCGGTGCAGCTGACGTTTTTGCATTGGGGTCTGCACGGCTGGGCGATCTACGCCCTCGTGGGCCTGGCCGTGGCCTATTTCGCCTACCGGCACAACCAGCCGCTGGCGCTGCGTTCGGCCCTTTACCCACTGATGGGCGAACGCTGGGTCAAGGGCGCGGCTGGTCACGCGGTGGACGGCTTCGGCATGTTCGTGACGTTGCTGGGGCTGGTGACCAACCTGGGGATCGGATCGCTGCAAGTCGCCTCTGGGCTGGAAAACCTGTTCGGCATGGAGCACAGCAACACCAACCTGCTGATCGTGATCATCGTGATGAGCAGCGTGGCGACCATCGCCGCCGTATCCGGCGTGGAGAACGGCATCCGCCGACTATCCAACCTGAACATCGTGCTGTTCAGCGGTTTGCTGATCTTCGTCTTGCTGTGCGGGCCCACGCTGCACTTGCTCAATGGCTTCGTGCAGAACATTGGCGACTACCTCAATGGCGTTGTGCTCAAGACGTTCGACTTGTACGTGTATGCAGATGACAATGCCAAGTCGGGCCGCTGGATGGGCCTGTGGACGCTGTTCTACTGGGCCTGGTGGATTTCCTGGGCGCCATTTGTCGGCATGTTCATCGCGCGGATTTCCCGCGGCCGCACCGTGCGCGAGCTGGTGGCCGGTGTGCTGCTGATTCCCCTGGGCTTTACCTTGGCCTGGCTGTCGATTTTCGGTAATTCGGCGCTGGATCTGGTGATGAACCACGGTGCGGTGGAGCTGGGCAAGACCGCACTGACGCAGCCGTCGATGTCGATCTATCAGCTGTTGGAATATTACCCGGCGTCGAAAGTGGTGATCGGCGTGTCGATCTTTGTCGGTTTTGTGCTGTTCCTGACTCCGGCGGACTCCGGCGCGGTGATGATGGCCAATCTCTCGTGCACGGGCGGCAACGTCGATGAAGATGCCCCCCACTGGTTGCGGATCTTCTGGTCGGTAGTGATCACGCTGGTGACCATCGGCCTGCTGTTTGCCGGTAACTTCGAAGCCATGCAAACCATGGTCGTGCTGGCCGGACTGCCGTTCTCGGTGGTGCTGGTGTTCTTCATGTTCGGGTTGCACAAGGCCATGCGCGAGGATGTGCGGGTTGAGCAGGAGCGGGCGGGGTTGGCGGGGTTGGGTAGGGTTTTTAGCTGACCCTCTGTCTGGCCCAGCGCTTGTGGCAGAGGGGCTTTTGTGGCGAGGGAGCTTGCTCCCGCTGGGTTGCGAAGCGACCCCAAACCGGCCAACACGGTGAACCTGAAGGTTAGTGTCACCTGGATTGCGACTGCTGCGCAGTCGAGCGGGAGCAAGCTCCCTCGCCACGGGATAGCATTCCAAATCTTGTCCAAACAAAAACGCCGCGGTCATCTCGCGGCGTTTTTGTGTGCCCGGGCTCAGCCCAGGTTCTTGCCGAGCAGCGCGTGGTACAGCTCGCTGTCGCCGAGGATCCCGACGACCTTCTGGTTATCGTGGAGCACCAGCTTGTTGCCGGTCTGGTAGCGGATCTGCAAGGCGTCGCGCATGCCGATGCTGGAGTCCACCAGGGTCGGACGGCGGCCGAGGCCCTCGACGGCCTGGCCCGGTGCCCAGTTTTGCAAGTCCAGCGCGGCGCCGTTCTGGCGGGCGCCCTTGATGGTGTTGCCTTCGGCCAGGTCGAGCCAGGAATCGCCGCCCGGGTCCAGGCAGACCGAGCCGTTGATGCGTTTGCAGTTGTCCAGGGTGCGCATCAGGCTGCGGCCGCAGAGCACGTTGAGCGGGTTGGTATGGGCGACAAAGGTGCGCACATAGTCATCCGCCGGGTTCAGCACGATCTGTTCCGGCTTGCTGTACTGGATGATGCGGCCGTCTTTCATGATCGCGATGCGGCTGCCCAGTTTCAGGGCCTCGTCGAGGTCATGGCTGACGAATACTATGGTCTTGCTCAGCTTGCGCTGCAGCTCCAGCAGTTCGTCCTGCAGGCCTTGGCGGATCAGCGGGTCGAGGGCCGAGAAGGGTTCGTCCATGAGCAGGATATCGGCGTCCATCGCCAGGGCACGGGCCAGGCCGACCCGTTGTTGCATGCCGCCGGACAGCTCGTCGGGCTTCTTGTTGCGCCACTGGGTCAGGCCCACCAGCTCCAGCTTTTCATCCACCAGCTTCTTGCGTTCCTTCTCCGGGCGGCCCTGCATTTCCAGGCCGAAGCTGATGTTCTCGCGCACTGTCAGCCAGGGCATCAGGGCAAATTTCTGGAAGACCATGGCGATGCGCTTGGTGCGCATCATCTTCAACTCGGCGGGGGTGCAGGAGGCGATGTCGATCTGGCGGCCTTCGTGTTCAACGAACAATTTGCCCCGACTCACTGTGTTCAAGCCGTTGATGCAGCGCAGCAGGCTCGACTTGCCGGAGCCGGAGAGGCCCATCAATACGCAGATCTCGCCTTTTTCGACATCCAGGCTGGCCTTTTCCACGCCGACGATCTGCCCGGTCTGCTTGAGGATTTCGTTGCGGGTCATGCCCTTGTCGAGCAGCTTGAGGGCTTCGCGTGGATCTTTGGAGAAGATCACGTCGACCTCTTCGAAGCGGATTATGCTCATGCGTCACCCCCTACTTTGGCGTCGGGTTGTTTGCAGATTCGGTCGAGCATGATCGCCAGCAATACGATCGCCAGGCCGGCTTCGAAGCCCAGGGCGATATCGGCGGTGTTCAGTGCGTTGACCACGGGTTTGCCCAGGCCGTCGGCACCGACCAGCGCCGCGATGACCACCATCGACAGCGACAGCATGATGCATTGGGTGATGCCGGCGGCGATGCTCGGCATGGCATGGGGCAATTCAATGCGAGAGAGGAGTTGGCGACGGGAGCAGCCGAAGGCTTTGCCGGCGTCCATCAGTTCGTCCGGAACGTCGCGGATGCCCAGGTAGGTGAGGCGGATGGGCGCGGCAATCGCGAACACCACCGTGGAGATCAGGCCCGGGACCACCCCCAGACCGAAGAGGGTCAGGGTAGGAATGAGGTAGACGAAGGTCGGTACGGTCTGCATCAGATCGAGCACCGGACGCATCATGGTGTAGAACATCGGCTTGTGCGCGGCAACAATGCCCAGCGGCACGCCGATCAGCACGCAGACCAGGGTCGCGAACAGCACCTGGGCGAGGGTTTCCATGGTTTCCTGCCAGTAACCCAGGTTGAGGATCAGCAGGAACGAGGCGATGACAAAAACGGTCAGGCCCCATTTGCGCTGGATGAAATGCGCCAGCAGGGCAATGAGGCCGATCAGGGCCAGGGGATTGAACCAGGTCAGCGCAAACGTCACGCCGTGAATCATCGTTTCCAGAAACATCGCGATGGCATCGAAAGTGTTGGCGCCGTTTTGCGTCAACCATTCGACAAAGCCCGCGATGTACTGGCCCAAGGGTATTTTCTGATCAATAAGCATGGTAGTGAACTTCCGCATGCAAGGAATAAACAGCCCGGGCGAGTGAACTCGCCCGGCATAAGCTTTTACTGCGCGAGCTTGGCTTTCACGGCCTCCAGGCCAGGTTTACCGTCGATGGTGGTGACGCCGGCGAGCCAGGTGTCGAGCACCTGTGGGTTTTTCTTCAGCCAGGCCTTGGCGGCGGCTTCAGGCTTCATCTTGTCGTCCAGCACGTTGCCCATCAGCGTGCTTTCCATGTCGAGGGTGAAGACCAGGTTTTTCAGCAGTTGGCCGACGTTGCCGCATTCCTGGGCGTAGCCCTTGCGCGTGTTGGTGTAGATGGTCGCCTGGCCGAAGTTCGGACCGAAGAATTCATCACCACCGGTGAGGTATTTCATCTTGAAGCGGGTGTTCATCGGGTGCGGTTCCCAGCCCAGGAACACCACGGCGGTGTTACGGCGCTGGGCGCGATCGACCTGCGACAGCATGCCGGCTTCGCTGGATTCGACGACCTTGAAGCCAGCGTCCTTGAGACCGAAGGCGTTCTTGTCGATCATGCTCTGGATCAAGCGGTTGCCGTCGTTGCCCGGTTCGATGCCGTAGATCTTGCCGTCCAGTTCCTTCTTGAACTTGGCGATGTCGGCGAAATCCTTCAGACCCTTTTCATACAGCTCTTCGGGGACGGCCAGGGTGTACTTGGCGTTCTCCAGGTTGGCGCGCAGGGTTTCCACGGTGCCGGCTTCGCGGTAGGCCTTGATGTCGTTTTCCATGGTCGGCATCCAGTTGCCAAGGAAAACGTCCATGTTCTTGCCGTCGGCCAGGGATTTGTAGGTCACTGGTACGGAGATCATGGTGGTCTTGGTCTTGTAGCCGAGGGCGTCGAGCACGACGCTGGTGGTAGCAGTGGTAACGGTGATGTCGGTCCAGCCGACATCGGAGAAGTTGACGGTGCTGCACTGAGCGGGCTCTGCAGCGTTGGCCAGCATCGGAAGACTCAGCATGGCGGCCAACAACAACGGCTTGGAACCTTTCATGGGTGGACTCCTGGTGTTTTATCGGCAGTGTCCGGTCGGGGACAACCGCGCTTTTTTGCTTTTTTAATGTTGCGGTTGGTGGCGCGTGGGCACCCTGGGTGACACGCGGCCTTGCAAACGAGCCGTAACCGATCATGTACCAGTGCAAATCCGACGCCTACAGGGTGCGTCGTATCCAGTACAGGGAGGGTCGCATCCAGTGTTGGTGACGTCGTTTACAGATTTTTTCCGCCCCCGGCTGGCTTCTGCCACGCGAAAAAACGTCGTAAAACCTGGGCGATACGGGCGCGGCGCTGCTGGGCATGATTGCGTCGGTGTCAGACGTCGAAAACCGATTCAAAAGCCGGATGATGCGGCCATCCCGGCGTTGAGCGTAGCAGCTCCGCCACCGGGCGCTCCTGCGCCCGGATGTGACCGTTCTGGAGATCCAAGGCATGGCAATCAGCGTGTTCGACCTGTTCAAGATCGGTATCGGCCCGTCCAGTTCCCATACCGTGGGCCCCATGCGCGCCGCGGCGCTGTTCGTTGAAGCGCTGCGGGCGAAGGCGTTGCTGCACGATGTGCGCCGGGTCGAGGTGCAGTTGTACGGTTCGCTGTCGGCGACCGGCATCGGCCATGGCAGCGACAACGCTACGATCATGGGCCTGATGGGCGAATGGCCTGACGCGATCGACCCGTCGCAGATCGGCACGCGCATCGAACTGCTGCGCGAAACCGGGACCTTATTGCTGGATGGGCGTCTGCCGGTGCCTTTTGTCTGGTCGCGCGACATGCGCCTGATCGACGAGAACCTGCCGTTCCACCCTAACGCGATGACCTTGATTGCTGAAGGCGCCAGCGGCGAATTGCACCGCGACACGTACTATTCCATCGGCGGAGGTTTTGTTGTTGACCAGGCCCAGGCTTCCAGCGGCGTGGTGGACCTGGACAGTACCGAACTGCCGTACGATTTTTCCAGCGCCGAAGAACTCCTGGCACTGTGCCGCACGAACAACCTGCGGGTGGCCGAGTTGATGATGGCGAATGAAAAGGTCTGGCGCTCCGAGGAAGAGATCCGCAGCGGCCTGATGAAACTCTGGCGGGCCATGCAGGATTGTGTTGAGCAAGGCCTCAAGCACGAAGGCATCCTGCCCGGCGGCCTGAACGTGCGGCGGCGGGCGGCCAAGTTGCATCGCAGCCTGCAGGAACTGAACAAACCGAACGTGATCGGCTCGACCTTGAGTGCCATGGAATGGGTCAACCTGTTCGCCCTGGCGGTCAACGAGGAAAATGCCGCGGGCGGGCGCATGGTCACGGCGCCGACCAATGGCGCGGCGGGGATCATTCCGGCGGTGCTGCACTACTTCATGAAATTCAGCGAAGCGGTGACCGACGCCAACGTGGTGGACTATTTCCTCAGCGCAGCGGCGGTGGGGATTTTGTGCAAGAAGAACGCTTCGATCTCCGGCGCCGAAGTCGGCTGCCAGGGCGAAGTCGGCTCGGCCTGCGCCATGGCGGCGGCGGGCCTGGCGGAAATCCTCGGGGCCACGCCGGAGCAATTGTGCAACGCCGCGGAAATCGGCCTGGAGCACAACCTTGGCCTGACGTGCGACCCGGTCGGCGGCCTGGTCCAGGTGCCCTGCATCGAGCGCAACGCGATTGCCGCGGTGAAAGCCATCAACGCCGCGCAAATGGCCCTGCGCGGCGACGGTCAACACTTCATCTCCCTCGACCGGGTGATCCGCACCATGCGCGACACCGGCGCCGACATGCATGACAAATATAAAGAGACATCGCGGGGCGGGTTGGCGGTGAGTGCGGTGGAGTGCTGATTCAGGATTCACAAGATAATTCCGTGGCGAGGGAGCTTGCTCCCGCTGGGGCGCGAAGCGTCCCCTTTGCGGTTTTCTGACACGCCGAGGTGCCCGACTCAGGGCCGCTCCGCAGCCCAGCGGGAGCAAGCTCCCTCGCCACAGGTATCGAGAAAAACCGCTCGTAAAATGAACACCGCTGCAAAAACACGCCACGTTTTGGCGCGTCGCAAACAGACAAGACCTGACTTATCGGTCACGCCATTGTCCGCCGCGCTACCGTCCGTCCCCGCGCTTGCGGTGACATCCGCCGTGCAAGCGGCGCAGCCCAGTTACCACAAGTGCTACCGATCTGCTCACAGCCCACTGTGGCGGGTGCCTGGGGCGGTTGATGGCACTTTCAAACCAGCCCTGACAGGCCCCTTGAATAGACAGCTCGGCATGTCGTTTTCAGGATTTATTGAACGCGCATTCAAATTTAGGCATGGCAATTGCTCTGTCCTAATAAAGCCCCGTCTCACGCAAGAGAATGATGGGCAATAACAAGAGCCTCCGCCTGAGGCCATCACCCGCTTTGTGTGAGGAGATACCGCGATGACGACGTCCAACTCTGGGGCTCAACCCCAGAACCGTGCGCCTCAATCCATCGGCTTTTTGCTGCTGGACAATTTCACGCTGATTTCCCTGGCGTCCGCGGTGGAACCGCTACGCATGGCCAACCAGCTGTCCGGTCGCGAGTTGTATCGCTGGACCACCCTGACCGTCGATGGCGGGCAGGTCTGGGCCAGTGACGGTCTGCAGATCACGCCTGACGCCTCCATGCACAAAGCGCCGGCCCTCGACACCGTCATCGTCTGCGGCGGCATCGGCATCCAGCGCACCGTTACTCGTGAGCATGTCTCCTGGCTGCAAAGCCAGGCCCGGCAGTCCCGTCGCCTCGGCGCGGTCTGCACCGGCAGTTGGGCCCTGGCCTGTGCCGGCCTGCTGGACGGTTTCGATTGCAGCGTGCACTGGGAATGCCTGGCGGCCATGCAGGAAGCCTTCCCGCGGGTGTCGATGAGCACGCGCCTGTTCACCCTCGACCGCAATCGCTTCACCAGTTCCGGCGGCACCGCGCCGCTGGACATGATGCTGCACTTGATCAGCCGCGATCACGGTCGCGAACTGTCGGCAGCGATCTCGGAAATGTTTGTCTATGAGCGCATCCGCAACGAGCAGGATCACCAGCGCGTGCCGCTCAAGCATATGCTCGGCACCAATCAGCCGAAGTTGCAGGAAATCGTCGCACTGATGGAGGCCAACCTCGAAGAGCCGATCGACCTGGACGAGCTGGCGGTGTATGTCGCCGTGTCCCGACGTCAGCTTGAGCGGCTGTTCCAGAAGTACCTGCACTGTTCGCCGTCGCGCTACTACCTCAAGCTGCGGCTGATCCGCGCGCGGCAGCTGCTCAAGCAGACGCCGATGTCGATCATCGAAGTGGCCTCGGTGTGCGGCTTCGTCTCCACCCCGCACTTCTCCAAGTGCTACCGCGAATACTTCGGCATTCCACCGCGCGACGAGCGCGTCGGTTCCAACACTACGCAGCAGGTAGCGATGATGCCGTTGCCGCAGGCCCTGGTGCTGTCGCCATTGTCCGGCCCGCTGTCGGCCTTGAGCCAGGCGCGCAATGAGTCGACGTTTGCCAGTGTGAGGCTTTAAGACCGAGGGCTTTTGTGGCGAGGGAGCTTGCTCCCGCTGGACCGGGCTGGCGCTCCAGCGCGCAGCGGTCCCAAGCTTTTTGGGGCTGCTACGCAGCCCAGCGGGAGCAAGCTCCCTCGCCACAAGGTCAGCCGCTATGGTTCTGCTGGTATTCGGTCAGCGCTGGCAGCAGTTGCTTGTCGATCGCCTGGCGCACCGCCGGCAGGATGGTCGCGCTGCTGGTGTACATGTCCTTGACCATGCGCCGCAGTTCATTGGCGCGCGCCCGGTCCAGGCCGCGCACCGCGCATTCACAGGCCTGCTCGGCGGTCGCACCGCTGGGTATCTGCAGCCCCAGGGCCTTGAGGTGGCCCAGCAGGTCTTCCTGGTCGATCAAATCGGCGTACATCATGACGCTTTTCCTTGTTCAGGGATTGGGGTCGTGACTGGATTCTGGTAGCCGTCCGAAGCGGCGGCAAGGGCAAATCGTCGATCTGGCCTGAATGACTATGAGCGGGTCGTTTTCGGCTAACTCGCCCGCCTCGGGAGTGGGCACACTGGCCCCAAGCTGAATCACGATGGTTTGGTCACCCTCGCGCAACGGCTCCTCCAGTAACGCTCCTGCCCCGATCCTGTCACGGCTTGATCGGGGATTTTTTTGTCTGTGTGAATCAGCGGGAAATGAGTTGTTTGATCGGGTGCTTTCGCGAGCAGGCTCGCTCCCACATTAGATTTTGTGATCGACACAGAACCCCTATGGGAGCGAGCCTGCTCGCGAAGAACGATGACGCGGTCTAACGTTGCAACACCAGAATCCGCGACAGCAACTCATCCCGATCGACATAACACCCCTGGAAGTGCCGCGCCCCGGAGGCTGGGTCGAACGCATTGCGCGCGTGGAGGGTGCGACGGTTGTCGAAGCACCAGAGCTGGCCGGGTTCAAGCCTTTGTACCAGGCGAAACCGAGGCTCGCGGGTCAGGGCAATGAAGCGGCGATAGGCTTGATAGAGCCTGGGCATCTGCTCCACCGACGTATCGAACGGTCCGCGCAAGAAATTCGCCATGCGGATCTCCGAGACCTGCCCCAGCGTATCCAGGGCGATGATCGGCGCCAGGCAGCGGTAGTCGCTGTGGCGATCCTTGTTGCGAAATTCCACCGGGATCTGGCACAGCGCGTCGAAGGCTTCGGCGTCTTCCCGGCGCAGCGCCTGGGCGATGGCGAAACCGTCGACGAAGATGCTCTCGCCACCGTCGGCGTCGTTCACCAGGCAATGCAGGAACTGCAAACCCGGCTGCAGTTCCCGTGTTGGCAGGTCGCTGTGCAGCGGCAGATTGAAGGCGGTATAGGCGTTGCTGTCGGCATCGGCCTTGGACTGCACGTTGAACAGCACGCCGAAATTGCTTTCGCGGATAAAGGAAATGCGCTGGGCAATCAGTTTCAGCGAGCCGGGTTCGGTGGGGACGCCCCGTACCTGGGTCAGGCCGATGTCGCGTACTGCCAGTAGCCATTTCAGCAAGGTGTCGGCGTCCTCCATCAGGGCCTGGTATTCGAACACTGGCAGTGACAGATCGTGCTGCCATAGTTGGCGTTGTGGTTTGCCCGCCAGTCGCTCGGCCCTGGATTGATCGTCATAGGCATGGGCGCGCAACCAACCCGGGTCGAAAAGGCTCTGATGGCCGTCCTGCCAAACCACGTGTAGGCAGCCCGCGCCGTCGATGTCGATTTCGCCGGGCGTCAGGTCTTCCGGAACGTCGACGATCTCCAGGACCTGCTCGCGGGTGACGCTGTAGACACACTGCGCGCAGGGGCAGTTGTCCCGCAGCCAATCATGGTGAAACGGGCTGATCCGACCGTCGGCCCACGTGACGTGAACCCGGTCGGCCAAGGGTGTTACAGCGCTCAATGCCTGGACAAGAGGGTAGCGTCGGAAGTCGGCAATAGCGGCGGCGATGTTCATGGCGGTCTCCTGTTCGAGACTTATCGGGCGGGCGGCAGGGCGATGACACGGCCTATGTAGTTCGGAGCCGGTAGGTCGGATTGTTCGTCGATCAGGGCTTTGAGTCGGCCCAGGGTCTGCTCGGTGAAAGGCGCTGAGCGCGGGCCCGTCAAGTCGACGTGCAGCAGCATCTGTTCATTGCCGGCCAGCTCTTTATCCCCGCCCACCAGGTGCAGGCTGTGGTAGAGGTGCAGGCGTTTAGTGTCGTGGCCGATGATTTGTGTGTGCACCTCTACCTCGGCCCCGAGCTTCACTTCGTGGAGGTAGTTCAGGTGCAGTTCGAGGGTGAACAGCGAATGGCCGCTGGCTTCGCGGTTCTGGCTGTCCAGGTCGAGCTGGTCCATCAGCGCGTCGGTCGCGTAGCTGAAGATCAGCAGGTAGAACGCATCGCGCAAGTGACCGTTGTAGTCGACCCATTCCGGGAGGATGGGGGTTTGGTAGGTGGTGAGGGTGGGCATGATTATGGTTCCGGCGGGCAGGGTGACTGGGCTGGCGCTTTCGCGAGCAGGCTCGCTCCCACATTAGTTCTGTCTCGTTCATGCAACCTGTGGGAGCGAGCCTGCTCGCGAAGGGGCCAGACTTGCTGACCCTGAACCAGTGTTATTCGCTGAAGGTCATTCCATGCTTTTCCTTGGTGGCCTTCACCGCCTCCAGCACCGCCATCAGGCAATCATCACGATAGCGCTCCAGCGCCGAAATGCTGTGGCGCCCCAGTTGCTCGCTCGTCCCTTCCACCACATCGTCGATCAGCTTTTCGGTCAGCTCCGGCGCCGGCAGGTAGGTCCACGGCAGTTGCAGCGCCGGGCCGAACTGGGCCATGAAATGACGCATCCCGGCATCACCGCCGGCCAGGGTGTAGGTCAGGAAAGTGCCCATGAACGACCAGCGCAGGCCGGCGCCAAAACGAATGGCATCGTCGATTTCGCCGGTGGTCGCCACGCCGTCGTTGACCAGGTGCAGGGCCTCGCGCCACAGCGCCTCGAGCAGGCGATCGGCGATGAAACCGGGGACTTCCTTGCGCACGTGCAGCGGGCGCATGCCAAGGGATTCGTAGACCTGCATTGCCGCTTGCACGGCTTCAGGCGCGGTGTGTTTGCCACCGACCACTTCCACCAGGGGCAGCAG
The DNA here is from genome assembly GCF_054161305.1 of Pseudomonas sp. Z2-11. Taxonomy (NCBI): domain Bacteria; kingdom Pseudomonadati; phylum Pseudomonadota; class Gammaproteobacteria; order Pseudomonadales; family Pseudomonadaceae; genus Pseudomonas; species Pseudomonas sp. Z2-11. The sequence goes on along the minus strand of NZ_CP096395.1, from coordinate 5,714,489 downwards.
GTAGACCGGGTTGAATGGATGCCCGACCACGCAGCGCTCCGGATGAGTGGAGTTTGCATAGAACTCGCTCGGCAAAAGCCCCGAGGTGCTCGAGCCGATCAGCGCATCCGGCTTGGCGGCGGCGCTGATCTGGGCGTGCAGCTCAAGCTTGAGCTCCAGCCGCTCGGGAGCGCTTTCCTGAATGAAATCGGCATCGCGCACGCATTCCTCGACGGTCGCAACAAAGCGCAAGCGATCCTGCGATGCGCCGGGGGCCAGGCCGTGTTTTTCCAAGGCACCCCAGGCGTTGGCGACGCGTTTGCGCAAGGCCGCTTCGGCACCCGGCGCCGGGTCCCAGGCGACCACGTCCAGGCCGTGGGCCAGGGCGCGGCTGATCCAACCGCTGCCGATGACGCCGCTGCCCAGGGCGGCGAAGGTTTTGATGTTGGTGATGAAGCTCATGGTGGTTTCCCTAATGATTCGATGATCCAAAATGTGGAACGAGCCTGTGTGGGAGCGAGCCTGCTCGCGATGACGGAGTGTCAGTCGATGCATGTGTGGCCTGTTCCACAGCTTTCGCGAGCAGGCTCGCTCCCACAAAGGGGGATAAGTAGGTTCGGCTCAGCCGCGTTGGGTCAGGCCCATTTTCTTGCGGCCTTCAGCCGGCGTAAGCACACGCGCCCCGAGGCGGCTGAGGATTTCGCCGGCACGCTCCACCAGTTGTCCATTGGTGGCGAGCACGCCTTTGTCCAGCCAGAGGTTGTCTTCCAGCCCGACCCGCACGTTGCCGCCCAGCAAAACGGCCTGTGCCGCCATCGGCATTTGCATGCGGCCGATACCGAAGCCGGCCCACACCGCGTCGGCGGGCAGGTTGTCCACCATGGCCTTCATGGTGGTGGTATCCGCCGGCGCGCCCCACGGGATACCCAGGCAGAGCTGGAACAATGGGTTGTCCAACAGGCCTTCCTTGATCATCTGCTTGGCGAACCACAGGTGCCCGGTGTCGAAGATCTCCAGCTCGGCCTTGACCCCCAATTCGGTGATGCGCTTGGCGCCGGCCCGCAGTTGCGCCGGGGTGGAGACGTAAATGGTGTCGCCGTCGCCGAAGTTCAGGGTGCCGCAATCCAGCGTGCAGATTTCCGGCAGCAGCTCCTCGACATGGGCCAGGCGGGTCAGCGGACCCACCAGGTCGGTGTTGGGGCCAAATTCCATTGGATTTTCCCCCGCACCGATTTCCAGGTCGCCGCCCATGCCGGCGGTGAGGTTGACGATGATGTCGACGTCGGCCTCGCGGATGCGCTCCATCACTTCGCGGTACAGCGCCACGTCGCGGCTGAACTTGCCGGTCTGTGGGTCGCGCACATGGCAGTGGACCACGGTGGCGCCGGCCTTGGCCGCCTCGACGGCCGCCGCGGCGATCTGTTTCGGGGTGACCGGCACGTGCGGGCTCTTGGCGGTCGTGTCGCCAGCACCGGTGAGTGCGCAGGTGATGATGACGTCGTGGTTCATGGTGCGGATTCCTTCAGGCGTGGTGAGTCACCGCGCAGCCCTTTGGAGCTGCGCAGAGGGATAACGGTTGATCAATTGCTGGTCAGTTTCAGGTTGTCTATGGCCGGCTTGCCGTCGAAAGTGGTCACCCCTTCGAGCCAGCGCTGCTTGTCTTGCGGGTGGTCCTTCAGCCATTGCCGGGCGGATTCCAGTGGGTCCTTGTGGTCGAGCAGCGGCTGCATCATCCGGCTCTCGTCTTCAGCGCTGAAGGTCAGGTTGCTCAGCAGGCGGCTGACGTTCGGGCATTGCTCGGCGTAGTTCGGCGCGGTGACGGTCCAGACGCTGGCCATGCCTTCGTTCGGGCCGAGGGCGTCTTCGCTGCCGGTGAGATAGGTCATCTGCACATTGACGTTCATCGGGTGCGGCGCCCAGCCGAAGAACACCACGGCTTCCTTGCGCCGCACGGCGCGGTCCACCGCTGCGAGCATGCCGGCCTCGCTGGACTCCACCAGCTGGAACTTGCCCAGGCCAAACTGGTTCTTGGCGATCATCGCTTTGATCTGAGTGTTGGCACCGGAACCGGGCTCGATGCCGTAGATCTTGCCGCCCAGCTCTTTTTCGAATTTGGCGATATCAGCGAAGGTCTTCAGGCCCTTGTCGGCCAGGTAAGTGGGTACGGCCAGGGTGGCGCGGGCGTCCTTCAGGCTCGGCTGCTCCAGCACCTTGACCTGCTTCGCCTCGACGAACGGGGTGATGGTCTGGGTCATCAGCGGGTTCCAGTAGCCCAGGAACAGGTCCAGGCGCTGGTCGCGGATGCCGGCGAAAATGATCTGCTGGGAGGCGCTGGTTTGCTTGGTCTTGTAGCCGAGGCCATCGAGCATCACTTGGGTCAAGGCGCTCGTGGCAATGACGTCGGTCCAGTTGACCACGCCCAGGCGCACGTTCTGGCAGGCAGCGGGTTCGGCTGCGAGGGCAGCCTGGTTCAGGAGAGACGTGGCGCTGATTGCAAGAACGCAGTAACTGATCAGGTGTTTCATTGTCAGGTTCCTCGGCAGCTTGTTGTTATGGGTTCCGGCATCTGCGCGCCGGTGATGCCAAAGTACGCAGCCGGGCCCCGCGCAAAACGCACAGCGGCGACCTGCTCTTGCACTGCAGCGACCTGTGCGCTTGAAGGACGCTTGCAAGTGGCGTATCAAGGTCCGCACGCTGCCCGTCAACCGAGTGCGCTCCATGTCCCAGGATTTCTATTTCTTGTTGATGCCGGGTTTCTCGGCCATCGGTTTCATCTCGGCCATCGAGCCCTTGCGGGTCGCCAACCGTTTTCGCGGCGAGCTGTACCGCTGGCATGTACTGAGCGCCGATGGCGGTGCGGTGCTGGCGAGCAACGGCATGTCGGTCAACGCCGACGCCGCGCTGGAGCCGCTGAAGAAGGGTGCGACGCTGTGGGTCGTGGCGGGTTTCGAACCGTTGAAATTTGCCAGCCCGGCGTTGGAGCGCTGGTTGCATCGACTGGACAATGAAGGTGTGATCCTCGGCGGTATCGACACCGGCAGCGTGGTCCTGGCCGAGGCGGGGCTACTTGATGGACACCGGGTGACGCTGCACTGGGAGGCGATCGAGGCGTTCAAGGAATCTTATCCACAGCTCGGCGTGACCCAGGAACTGTTCGAGATTGACCGCCGTCGCATCACTTGCGCCGGCGGCACCGCCTCCATCGACCTGATGCTCGACCTGATCGGCCAGGCCCACGGCCCGGAGCTGGCGATCCAGGTCAGCGAGCAATTCGTGCTCGGTCGCATTCGTCCGCGCAAGGATCACCAGCGCATGGAAATCGCCACGCGCTATGGCATCCGCAACAAGAAGCTGGTGCAGGTCATTGGCGAGATGGAGACCCATAGCGAACCGCCCTTGAGCACCTTGGCCCTGGCCGAGTCGATCAACGTGACGCGGCGTCAGCTGGAGCGCTTGTTCCGCCTGCACCTGAACGACACCCCGAGCAACTTCTACCTGCGCCTGCGCCTGGAAAAGGCCCGGCAACTGCTGCGTCAGACCGACATGAGCGTGCTGGAGGTGAGCATCGCCTGCGGGTTCGAGTCGCCGTCGTATTTCACCCGCAGCTATCGGGCACGCTTTGCCCGGTGTCCACGGGAGGATCGGCGACGGCAGGGGGATGAGCGGGAGGTGGTTTGACAGGTTTTATTAGTCTGGAAGTACACCGTGGCGAGGGAGCTTGCTCCCGCTGGGCTGCGGAGCAGCCCCAATGTCATCGACTCAATCAACCTGACACACCAGGGTGCCGGGTTTCGGGGCCGCTGCGCAGCCCAGCGGGAGCAAGCTCCCTCGCCACGGGGTGCTGTGTTCGGCTGGGAAGGTCTATTTCTTCATCAGTGCCGAGCAGGCTGCCTTGTACGCCTCATGCTGATACTTGTTCAGCGTCGCCGGCAGGGCGAAGTCGTGTTTCTTGCTCTGCGCGTTGATGGTCTGCGGCGACAGCAGCATCACCTCGCAACCTTCCAGCAACTGGAAAATGCCCTCGATCTTGAAGGTGGTCGGCCCACCGGCGAATTCACCTTTCTTGCTGCGCTTCTTGATGGCGATGCGTTCGATGCCGTTGTCCGTCACGAACGCCCGAACCTGCGCGGCAAAGGCCTTGACGTTGGCGGCTTCGTCATCGTCGTCGAGGGCGATCTTCTTGGTGCTGAGCGCGACGTGGCTTAACGCCTGATGGTCCAGCGAGGCAACGGCGATGATCGCTTCGCTGCCTTTGATTTCGATGCCGCAAGTTTTCATGTGAATCCCTTTACCGAAGATGCACACAGCTTACCGTGCTGAACGGCTTCTTAATGCATCACTCCTGCCCAATCGACTCCAAAAACTCCGACCGGTCATCGCTCACCTGGGCCATGCAGTCGTTTTCGGCGATTTTGTAGGCGTCGCTGCCAGGTTTGGCCGGGAAGGCGGCGATCGCGCAGTCGGCTTCGCGCTGCTTTTGCCACAGTTGCTGGGCGGCCTTGATCTTGGCGGTGATGTCGTTGAGCTGGGCCTTGTCGCTGGCGTAGCGGGTTTGCAGGCGTTCGTTGAGGCTTTGCAGGTTTTCGTTGAGCAGTTGTTCGGCGGCGGCTTTGCCGTAGGCCGAACAGGCCAGGGTCTGGACGTCGTTTTCAACTTCGTCGCAGGGGTTGGGTTCGGTGTCTTCGGTCGCGTGGGCGACGGTGCTGATCAGTGCCAGGGCGAAGAAAATCGATTTCATCGGTTGTCGCTCGAGTCCGGTTGAATCCAGTGGTGCAGCGGATTCTGGCGCAAGCGCCGGGTAAAGAACAGATGGGCAGGGTGGGCCTGTCGCAGCCCATTGTCGCGGATTGACGCTTTCGGCAATTCCCCTGTCGTTTTTGCACCCGGTCGCGACGGCCCTCAGGCATATGCTGGCCCCAAAGCGCCGGCACACGATTCGGCGCATGAATCGCCAACAAGGGGACTGCCTGATGAGCCCAGCCGAATTGCACGCCGACAGCATCGTTATCGACGGGCTGATCATTGCCAAGTGGAACCGTGACCTGTTCGAAGACATGCGCAAGGGCGGCCTGACCGCAGCCAACTGCACCGTGTCGGTGTGGGAAGGTTTCCAGGCCACCATCAACAACATCGTCGCCAGCCAGAAACTGATCCGCGAAAACAGCGACCTGGTGATCCCGGTGAAGACCACCGCCGACATCCGTCGCGCCAAGGAGCAGGGCAAGACCGGCATCATCTTCGGCTTCCAGAACGCCCATGCCTTCGAGGACCAGCTCGGCTATGTCGAGATCTTCAAGCAGCTGGGCGTCGGCGTGGTGCAGATGTGCTACAACACCCAGAACCTGGTGGGCACCGGCTGCTACGAGCGCGACGGCGGCCTGTCGGGCTTCGGTCGTGAAATCGTCGCCGAGATGAACCGCGTCGGCATCATGTGCGACCTGTCCCACGTTGGCTCCAAGACTTCCGAAGAAGTCATTCTCGAATCGAAGAAGCCGGTCTGCTACTCCCACTGCCTGCCGTCCGGTCTGAAAGAGCACCCACGCAACAAGTCCGACGAGGAATTGAAGTTCATTGCCGACCACGGCGGTTTCGTCGGCGTGACCATGTTCGCGCCGTTCCTGGCCAAGGGCATCGATTCGACCATCGACGACTACGCCGAAGCCATCGAATACACCATGAACATCGTCGGTGAAGACGCCATCGGCATCGGTACTGACTTCACCCAGGGCCATGGCCAGGATTTCTTCGAGATGCTGACCCACGACAAGGGCTATGCCCGTCGTCTGACCAGCTTCGGCAAGATCATCAACCCCCTGGGCATCCGCACCGTGGGCGAGTTCCCGAACCTGACCGAGACCTTGCTCAAGCGCGGCCATCCTGAGCGTGTGGTACGCAAGATCATGGGCGAGAACTGGGTGAACGTTTTGAAAGATGTCTGGGGCGAATAAACCCCGCCGCGTCACCGAATCCTTTACCTGCGGCCACTCGCGCCGCAGGCACATCACGAATTTCCGGAGTCACGTTTTCATGGCCAAGATCGCCCCGCAACTGCCAATCGAAGTCGACAGCGAAACCGGTGTCTGGACCTCCGACGCCCTGCCGATGCTGTACGTGCCGCGGCACTTCTTCGTCAACAACCACATGGGCATCGAGGAAGTGCTGGGCGCCGATGCCTACGCCGAAATCCTCTACAAGGCCGGCTACAAATCCGCCTGGCACTGGTGTGAAAAAGAAGCCGAATGTCACGGCCTGGAAGGCGTCGCGGTGTTCGAGCATTACATGAAGCGCTTGTCCCAGCGTGGCTGGGGCCTGTTCAAGATCCAGGACATCGACCTGGATAAAGGCACTGCCAGCGTCAAGCTCGAACATTCGGCGTTCGTCTACGTGTACGGCAAGGTCGGGCGCAAGGTCGACTACATGTTCACCGGCTGGTTCGCCGGCGCCATGGATCAGATTCTCGCCGCTCGCGGCAGCCAGATCCGCACCGTGGCTGAGCAGGTCTACGGCGGTTCCGAAGAAGGCCACGACGACGGCCTGTTCATCGTCAAGCCGTTGTAAGTCGAGGATCGCGCCATGGCTTTTGAAGCAATGTTCCAGCCGATCCAGATCGGCAAACTGACCATCCGCAACCGCGTGCTCAGCACCGCGCACGCCGAGGTCTACGCCACCGACGGCGGCATGACCACCGACCGCTATGTGAAATATTACGAAGAGAAGGCCAAGGGCGGCATCGGCCTGGCAATCTGCGGCGGCTCGTCCGTGGTTGCCATCGACAGCCCGCAGGAATGGTGGAGTTCGGTGAACCTGTCCACCGACCGCATCATCCCGCACTTCCAGAACCTGGCCGACGCCATGCACAAGCATGGCGCCAAGATCATGATCCAGATTACCCACATGGGCCGTCGCTCGCGCTGGGACGGTTTCAACTGGCCGACCCTGATGTCGCCGTCCGGTGTGCGTGAGCCGGTGCACCGTGCGACCTGCAAGACCATCGAGCCGGAAGAAATCTGGCGGGTGATCGGCAACTACGCCCAGGCCGCGCGCCGGGCCAAGGCCGGTGGCCTGGACGGTGTCGAGTTGTCCGCCGTGCACCAGCACATGATCGACCAGTTCTGGAGTCCGCGGGTCAACAAGCGCACCGACGAGTGGGGCGGCAGTTTCGAAGGCCGCATGAAGTTCGGCCTGGAAGTGTTGAAGGCCGTGCGCGCCGAAGTGGGTGACGATTTCTGCGTGGGCATGCGCCTGTGCGGTGACGAGTTCCACCCGGACGGCTTGTCCCACGAGGACATGAAGCAGATCGCCAAGTACTACGACGACACCGGCATGCTGGATTTCATCGGTGTGGTGGGCTCGGGTTGCGACACCCACAACACCTTGGCCAACGTCATTCCGAACATGAGTTATCCACCGGAACCGTTCCTGCACCTGGCCGCCGGTATCAAGGAAGTGGTCAAGGTTCCGGTGCTGCATGCGCAGAACATCAAGGACCCGAACCAGGCCACGCGGATCCTCGAGGGCGGCTACGTCGACATGGTCGGCATGACCCGCGCCCACATCGCCGATCCGCACCTGATCGCCAAGATCAAGATGGGCCAGATCGACCAGATCAAGCAGTGCGTCGGCGCCAACTACTGCATCGACCGCCAGTATCAGGGCCTGGACGTGCTGTGTATCCAGAACGCCGCGACCTCCCGTGAATACATGGGCGTGCCGCACATCATCGAGAAATCCACCGGGCCGAAACGCAAAGTCGTGGTGGTCGGTGCCGGCCCGGCCGGGATGGAAGCGGCGCGCGTGGCCGCCGAGCGTGGGCACGACGTGACGCTGTTCGAGAAGAAAGAGTTCATCGGCGGACAGATCACCACCGCCTCGAAAGCCCCGCAACGGGACCAGATCGCCGGTATCACCCGCTGGTTCCAGCTGGAGCTGGCGCGGCTGAAAGTCGATCTGCGCCTGGGCGTGGCGGCGGATGCGCCAACCATCATGGACTTGCGTCCGGACGTGGTGGTGCTGGCCGTCGGCGGCCACCCGAACGTCGAGCAGAACGAGCACTGGGGCGCCGCCGAAGGGTTGGTGGTCAGCAGCTGGGACGTACTCGACGGCAAGGTTGCACCGGGCAAGAACGTGCTGGTCTACGACACCATCTGCGAGTTCACCGGCATGTCGGTGGCCGACTTCCTCGCCGACAAGGGCAGCCAGGTCGAAATCGTCACCGACGACATCAAGCCGGGCGTGGCCATTGGCGGGACGTCGTTCCCGACCTATTACCGCAGCATGTACCCCAAGGAAGTGATCATGACCGGGGACATGATGCTGGAGAAGGTCTACCGCGAAGGCGACAAGCTGGTAGCGGTGCTGGAGAACGAATATACCGGCGCCAAGGAAGAGCGCGTGGTGGACCAGGTGGTGGTGGAGAACGGCGTGCGGCCGGACGAAGAAATCTACTACGCGCTGAAGGAGGGTTCGCGCAACAAGGGCCAGATCGACGTCGAAGCCCTGTTCGCGATCAAGCCGCAGCCGTGCCTTGAGCAGAGTGGCGATGGCTACCTGCTGTTCCGCATCGGCGACTGCGTGGCCCAGCGTAATACCCACGCGGCCATCTACGACGCCCTGCGGCTGTGCAAGGATTTCTAACGGCTTGTGGATAACCCTGTGGGAGCGAGCCTGCTCGCGAATGCATTTTGTCAGTCACTGTTGGATTGACTGATCCAGCGCTTTCGCGAGCAGGCTCGCTCCCACAGGAATCGGGCAAGGCATCCACGCAGTTTGGCCTGCAAGACCCTGAGGCCTTTGGGAGCAACACCTATGTTGAACACCCTTCTTCCAATCCTGCTGTTCGCAGCCCTCGGCCTCGCGGCCCTGGGTGCCTTGCGGCGGGTGAACATGTGGCGCCGGGGCCGACCGTCGAAAGTCGACCTGATCGGTGGCCTCTTCGCCATGCCCAAGCGCTACATGGTGGATTTGCACCACGTGGTGGCGCGGGACAAATACATCGCCAATACCCACGTCGCGACGGCGGGTGGGTTTGTCCTGGCGGCGGTGCTGGCAATCCTGGTGCACGGTTTCGGCCTGCAGAACCGTATCCTCGGCTATGCCTTGCTGTTCGCCACGTTGCTGATGTTCAGCGGCGCGATCTTCATCGCCCTGCGCCGTCGCAACCCGCCCTCGCGGCTATCCAAGGGCCCTTGGATGCGCCTGCCGAAAAGCCTGTTCGCGTTTTCCATCAGCTTCTTCCTGGTCACCTTGCCGGTGGCCGGGATTCTGCCGGCGGACTTCGGTGGCTGGTTGCTGGTGGCGCTGTTGGGGCTGGGCGTGCTCTGGGGCGTCTCGGAGATGTTTTTCGGCATGACCTGGGGCGGGCCGATGAAGCACGCCTTCGCCGGTGCCCTGCACCTGGCCTGGCACCGCCGTGCAGAACGTTTTGGTGGCGGCCGTTCCACCGGCCTCAAACCGCTGGACCTGAACGACCCCGCCGCACCGCTGGGTGTGGAGAAACCCAAGGATTTCACCTGGAACCAGTTGCTCGGCTTCGACGCCTGCGTACAGTGCGGCAAGTGCGAAGCGGCCTGCCCGGCGTTCGCCGCCGGCCAGCCGCTGAACCCGAAAAAGCTCATCCAGGACATGGTCGTCGGCCTGGCCGGCGGCACCGATGCGAAGTTCGCCGGCAGTCCTTACCCAGGCAAACCCGTTGGCGAGCACGCTGGTAATCCACATCAGCCGATCGTCAACGGTCTGGTGGACGCCGAGACCCTGTGGTCCTGCACCACTTGCCGGGCGTGTGTCGAGGAGTGCCCGATGATGATCGAGCACGTCGACGCCATCGTCGACATGCGCCGGCACCTGACCCTGGAAAAGGGCGCCACGCCGAACAAGGGCGCCGAGGTGCTGGAAAACCTCATCGCCACCGACAACCCTGGCGGCTTCGCCCCGGGCGGGCGGATGAACTGGGCGGCGGACCTGAACCTTAATCTGCTCAGCGAGAAGAAATCCACCGACGTGCTGTTCTGGGTCGGCGACGGTGCCTTCGACATGCGCAACCAGCGCACCTTGCGCGCCTTCGTCAAAGTCCTCAAGGCGGCGAAGATCGACTTCGCCGTGCTCGGCCTCGAAGAGCGCGACAGCGGCGACGTGGCCCGGCGCCTCGGTGATGAAGCGACGTTCCAGCTGTTGGCCAAGCGCAACATCCAGACCCTGGCCAAATACCGCTTCAACCGCATCGTCACCTGCGACCCCCACAGCTTCCACGTGCTGAAAAACGAGTACGGCGCCTTCGATGGCAACTACCTGGTGCAGCACCACAGCACCTATCTGGCGGAAATCATCGACGCCGGCGCGCTGAACCTCGGCCAGCACAAGGGCGACAGCGTGACTTATCACGACCCCTGCTACTTGGGCCGCTACAACGGCGAATACGAGGCTCCGCGCCAGGTGCTGCGTGCGCTGGGCATCGAGGTCAAGGAGATGCAGCGCTCCGGTTTCCGTTCCCGTTGCTGCGGCGGCGGTGGCGGTGCGCCGATCACCGACATCCCGGGCAAGCAGCGTATTCCTGACATGCGCATGGAAGACATCCGCGAAACCGGCGCCGAACTGGTGGCCGTGGGTTGTCCACAGTGCACCGCGATGCTGGAAGGCGTGGTCGAACCACGACCAATGATCAAGGACATTGCCGAACTGGTGGCCGATGCGCTGCTCGAGGATACGACCCCGAGCAAGCCGGTGGCTCCGGCCAAACGTGAACCTGCGGAGGTGCATTGATGAGCGACATCATCCGCCGCGACCCTCGCGCCGAGTGGATCGCCCGTAACCGGCTCCACCCGCTGCACGCGGCCATGCAACCGGTGCAGCACAGCTGGATGGGCCCTAACGGCGTCATTCGCAAGAACGTCCACGGGGTCGGCTTCATCGGCCCCAACGGCATCAAGCGCATCGACCGCAGCGGCGCCCAGCAGGGCGGCGCGACCAAGCGCACTGCGACCACTGAAGTGCAACTACCGCTGCATCAGGTGCCGCAACCGGCGTTTTACATCAGCGTGGTCCCGGACATGGTCGGTGGCCGTCTCAGCAGTCACGACCGCGACCTGTTGGGCCTCGCCCATCAATTGGCGGGCGCGGACGGCGCGGTCCTGGCGGTGGTGTTCGGCGAGCATAAAGAGAATGCCTTCGCCACGGCGGGCGTCGACCGCTTGCTGGTGCTTGAGGGCGAGGAATTCAGCGGTTATGCACCGGAACAACGGGTCCAAGGCCTGCGGGCTGTGGATAACCAGTTCAACCCTCGCCATTGGCTGTTGCCTGACAGCCGCAGCGGAGGCGGTGAACTGGGTCGGCGCTTCGCCGCGGCTTTGGGCGAACGCCCGGCCACTCGTGTCTGGCAGGTCAAGGGCGAAGAGTGCATCGGCCGTGCCGGTGCGGGTCTGCAAGACTTGGCTCGGCCGTTGGCGCGACTGATCCTGGCAGCGGCCGAATGCGCCGAGCCGGTTAGCGAGACCCGCCACGAGGCCTTGCCGGTGGAGTTATCCACAAGCGTGGCGCGCAGCTTGTCGCGGATCGAGGATCTTGGTGCGGTGGCGGTGGATCCGGGCGCGATCCCGATGGCCGAGGCCGAATTCATTTTCTCCGGCGGCAACGGCGTCAAGGATTGGGACCTTTTCCACAGAACCGCGGCGGCCTTGGGCGCGACCGAAGGCGCCTCGCGGGTGGCGGTGGACGACGGTTTCATGGCCCGCGATCGCCAGGTGGGCGCCAGCGGCACCTGGGTCACCGCACGGGTCTACGTGGCCGTGGGGATTTCCGGGGCGATCCAGCACCTGCAGGGCATCGGTGCCTGCGACAAGGTGGTGGCGATCAACCTTGATCCTGGCTGCGACATGATCAAGCGCGCGGACTTGTCGGTGATCGGCGACAGCGCGGCGATTCTCCAGGCCCTGATCGCGGCGGTAGAGGCTTACCGCAACGAAGCCAGGCGCGATGCGGCTTAAGCTAAGGAAATGTTCATGAGTACCCAAGTGATCAGCCTCGTCTCCATCGGCGCCCACCCGACCTCTGGTCGGCCCCGGCGCGCCGAACAGGACGCCCGCGCCGTGGAGCTGGGCCTGCAACTGGCCGGCAATGAACTGCAAGTGCTGCATGCCGGCGACGTGGCCGAACCGGCACTGCGCGCCTACCTGGGCATGGGCCTGGATGAGCTTCACGTGTTGGATAATCCGGAGGGCGCCGATGCGTTGCCGGCGTTGACCGAATATCTGCGAGACGCTGGCGCCCAAGTGGTGCTCACCGGCAGCCAGGCGGAAACCGGTGAAGGCTCGGGCATGCTGCCGTTTCTGTTGGCGGAAAACCTCGGTTGGCCGTTGGTGGTGGGGTTGGCCCAGGTGGAATCCATCGACAACGGCGTGGCCCTGGTGCTGCAAGCCTTGCCCCGCGGTCAGCGCCGTCGGCTCAAGGTGCGTCTGCCGTTTCTGGCCACTGTGGATAACGCCGCGCCGAAACCACGGCAGAGCGCTTATGGCCCGGCGCGGCGTGGGGCGTTGCAGGGGGAAGAAGTCGAAGTTGTCGACGACAGCCTGCTGGCGGTGGCAACCCTGCAACCGGCCAAGCCACGGCCCAAGCGCCTGAAGGTCATCAAGGCCAAGAGCGGCGCCGACCGCATGAAAGCCGCCACGGCCAAGGCCAGCGGTGGAGGTGGGCAGGTGCTCAAGGGTGTCACCCCGGAGGCGGGGGCCGAGGCGATTCTGAAGCTGCTGGTGGAGGAAGGGGTGGTTCGCTAGATCCAGAACCACCGAAAACCCTGTGGGAGCGAGCCTGCTCGCGAATGCATTTCGTCAGTCACCGTTGCATGGCAGTTCCACCGCATTCGCGAGCAGGCTCGCTCCTACAGGGGATTGGTGGAGCCCCGCTATCTCCTGCCTAGCCCGGTGTTGTGGGAGGGTTACCCACAAACCCTGTGTGTCCAGCTGTGGATAACCTGTTTGCCCCTCGCTGCAACCCATGTAAATTGCTCTCTGTAGACCTTCGCTCAAATAACAACCAGTCTAACTGGCGGTTTTCATTAGCTTTTGTCTGCGAGCAACGCAGCATGCCAAGTCAGACTTGCCCCCAATCTCTGTTGGCGCTTCTGTGGATAAGATGTTCGCTCAACGCTGCAACCCATGCAGTACGGGGCTTCCAGTGAGTTGATCGATTAATGATCAATCATCGACTTCAGGTATAAAAACCACCGCAATAACACCGGGTTGGTGGCTGCTCAGCCTGTTTTCCACAAAATCGTCAAATTACCCCCAAACGCTGTTGGCGCTTCTGTGGATAACATGTTCGCTCTGTCCTCCAGGCCACGCTGTGTGGGGCTTACGGCGTATTGATCAAAAACTGGTCAATCAGCCATGAAACGACTGTTTGCGAATAAGTCACGGATTTTATTCACATTAGCCCTCACAAAATCCAGATCACCTCATCACTTGTCCCCATTAGCTGTGGGTTGTCATGTGGATAACTTGTTCGTCGAACGCTACAGGTCACGGCAGGCTTAGCGCGGAACGTGATAGATCAAATTTCATACAGTTCTAAGGAACCGCCTTGACGTATGGGTGTCGCCTGTCTTCACTCATGGCACAAGGACAGCGCGACTTTATCCATGCCGGTTCAGGGAGAACGCATGATGGATAGCAAGCCCCCCAATTCGTATCCCGCTTCAACCCCGACGTGCATGCCCACCCCTATGACCTCGTTACCCCGGCGCAACGGTCGGCGTGCCGCCAATCAGCGTGCACGCCTATAGCGCCTGAGTTTCCCTCCCATCATCACCGTTGACTGCCGCTCCAACCCATACGGGATAGCGGCCAGGCGTTCGCGCGCCTTGAAACTACAGGCAACCGCAGAGTTGCCCCTTCTGCCTGAGAGGACTTGAACATGACACGGATATCGACCCCCATCAGTGAAATCAAGGAACACTACGACGTGATCGTCATCGGTTCCGGCTACGGCGGCGGCATTGCTGCGTCGCGCCTGTCCCGGGCCGGGCGCAAGGTCTGCCTGCTGGAACGTGGCCGGGAAATCCAGCCGGGCGAATACCCCAATACATTGCTCGCTGCCACCGAGGAGTTGCAGGTGCACGACCCCGACGGCCACATCGGTTCGCGCACCGGGCTGTTCGACCTGCACGTCAACGCCCAGCAGAACGTGGTGGTCGGGTGTGGCCTGGGCGGCACGTCACTGATCAACGCCAACGTCGCCCTGGAAGCAGAGCCCGGCGTGTTCGAGGATCCGCGCTGGCCGCTGGCGATGCGTGAGCACAGCGACACGCTGCTCCAGGAGGGCTACGCGCGGGCTCGGGAAATGCTCAAGCCCAATCCTTATCCTGCGTCCTCGCCGAACCTGTCCAAGCTCGACGCCCATAAGAAGTCCGCCGATTACCTCAAGCAGGGCGCGCATTTCTACAAGCCGCCGATCAACGTAACTTTCGACAAGTTGCCGAACAACCTCAACCACGTCGGCGTCGAGCAGTTGCCGTGCAATGGCTGTGGCGACTGCGTCTCGGGCTGTAACAACAAGGCCAAGAACACCACGCTGATGAATTATCTGCCGGACGCCTGGAACCATGGCACGGAGATTTTCTGCCAGGCTGAGGTGCGGCACCTGGAGCGCGATGGCGACGGCTGGATCGTGCATTTCCAGTACCTGGACAGTGGTCGTGAAATGTTCTCGGCGCCAACGCTGTTCGTGCGCGCCGATATCGTGGTGGTGTCCGCCGGTACCCTGGGCTCCACCGAGATCATGTTGCGCTCGCGGGACAAGGGCCTGTCGATGTCTGCCCAGTTGGGCGAGAACATGAGCGGCAACGGTGACATCCTCGGCTTCGGCCACAACTGCGACCAGGTCATCAACGGCATCGGTTTTGGCGCTCATTCGGCCAAGGAGCTGGAGCCGGTGGGGCCGTGCATCACCTCGGTGATCGACATGCGCACCGAAGGCGACTGGCGCAGCCGCATGGTCATTGAAGAAGGTTCGATCCCCGGCGCCCTCGGCCGGGCCATGGTGCCGAGCATGGCGGCGTTCGCCGAGATGATCGGCGTGCCCACCGACACCGGTTTTGGTGCCGCCCTCAGGTACAAGGGGCGCGAAGCCGAAAGCTTCCTGCGCGGGCCGTACTACGGCGCGCTGCATAACATGCAGACCTACCTGATCATGAGCCATGACAACGGCAAGGGCCGCATGGTCCTCGATAACAAGGACCAGCTGCGCATCGACTGGTCCGGTGTCGGCGAGCAGGAAAACGTTACCCTCGGCAACGAGCGTCTGCACCAGAGCACCAAGGCCTTGGGCGGGATCTGGGTCGAAAACCCGATCTGGACCAAGCTGCTCAAGCACAGCATTGTCTCGGTCCATCCACTGGGCGGTTGCGTGATGGGCGAGGACGCCGCCCAAGGCGTGGTCAATCACAAGGGGCAGGTATTCAGTGGCGCCAGCGGCACCGACGTCTATTCCGGTCTTTACGTGACGGACGGCTCGGTGATCCCGACGTCCCTGGCGGTCAATCCGCTGCTGACCATTTCAGCGGTGAGTGAACGCAACATGGGCCTGCTGGCGGCCGATCGCGGTTGGCTGATCGACTACACGCTGCCGTCGGCCCCGCGCAAACCAGTGGCGGCGCCGACCCTCGGTGTGCAATTCACCGAAACCATGAAGGGCTATTTTTCCAGCGCCTTTACCCAGCCCCAGGGCACCGACCTGCCGCTTTACGAGGAAGCTGCCAAGCGCGGCAAGACTGACAACTCGCCCATCGAATTTACGCTGACCATCACTGCTGCCGACCTTGATCGTTTGATCAAGGAGCCGGAGCACGCTGCGACCCTGGTGGGTACCCTCGATGCCCCCCTGCTGTCGGCGAAGCCGTTGGTCGCCAGCAACGGCGTGTTCAACCTGTTCGAGCAGTATCAGGATCAGGTCGGCGTGCGGCACATGAACTACGACATGAAACTGACCGCCGAAGACGGCAGCGACTATTTCTTCAGTGCGTTCAAGACTGTGCCGGAGGACAACGGCGTGCTGAACATCTGGCACGACACCAGCACCCTCTACGTCACGCTCTATCGCGGGCCGGACAAGACTGGCGCGGTGCTCGGCTCGGGGGTGATGCACATCCTGCCGGCGGATTTTGCCAAGCAGATGACCACCATGAAAGTGCTCAACGCTCGCAACGAGCGTGAGCGGGTGGAGGCGCTTGCGCGATTCGGCAAGTTCTTCGCGGGCATCCTGTGGGAGAGCTACGGCGGGGTATTCGCCGGCGACGTCTATTTCAATCCGGACGCGCCGCCGCGCTTGAAACGGCCGCTGGATGCACCGGCCCCGGTGGTGCATTTCTTCCAGACCGAAGACCACGTCGAGCTGCGCCTGACGCGCTACCAGGCAGGCAGCAAGGGCCCGGTGATGCTGGTCCATGGCCTGGGCGTGGGCTCGAATATCTTTTCCACCGACACCATCCACACCAACCTGCTGGAGTACCTGTGCAAGCACGAGTACGACGTCTGGCTGCTGGATTTGCGGGTGAGTATCCTGCTCCCAGCGAGCAAAAACGAATGGAACGGCGATCAGGTGGCCCAATACGACTTCAAGGCCGCTATCGGGCAGATCCAGCAGGCGACCTCGGCTCGTGACGTGCAATGCGTGGTGCATTGCTACGGCGCGACGACGTTCTTCATGTCGATGCTGGCGGGCTTGCAGGGCGTGCGCTCGGTGGTCTGCTCGCAGATCGCCGCCGACACGGTGGTCGCCACCGCCACCGGGTTGAAGGCCGGTTTGCATTTGCCGGGGATGCTCGATGCCATCGGCATCAAGTCCATGACGGCCTATGCCGACACCAAGGAAAGCTGGTTCAACAAACTCTACGACAAGGCCCTCAACGGTTACGCGCGGATCGAGGCCCAGGGTTACTGCACCAATCCGGTCTGCCACCGCATCACGTTCATGTATGCGTCGCTGTACCGCCACGACACCCTCAATGAAACCCTGCACGACAATCTGCATGAATTGTTCGGCGAGTCGAACATCCAGACCTTCGAGCACCTGGCGCTGATCGTGCGCAAGGGGCACCTGGTGGACTTCAAGGGCAACGACGTCTACATGCCGCATTTCGATCGGTTGAAGTTGCCGATCTGCTTCATCAGCGGCGCCGACAACCAGTGCTACTTGCCGCAGAGCACCCTCAAGACCTACGAACGGTTATGCGAGATGCACGGTCCGCAGCTGTTCAGCCGTCATGAGGTCCCCGGCTACGGCCACATCGACTGCATGTTCGGCAAGGACGCGGTGGTGGATGTGTATCCGATCATCCTCGGGCACCTGGAGAAGACGGCGCACGGTTGAAGTATGACTATCCCGTGGCGAGGGAGCTTGCTCCCGCTCGGCTGCGAAGCAGTCGTCGCTTTTGAAGTCTTGGGGGCCGCTACGCGGCCCAGCGGGAGCAAGCTCCCTCGCCACATGGGTTTTGTGGTGAGTCAGGAATAAGGAAAAGGATGCCATGAACACTTGTATCCGCTGGTTCCAACGCATCATCTGGATCGGAATCGTCATGAACATGGTCTTCGCGATCCCGGCGCTGTTCGCGCCGGCGTTGCTGACGTCCATGCTTGGCCTGCCGCCGGTGCTGTCCGATCCATGGCTGGAAAACGCCGGCATGTTGCTGGTGGGGATCAGCCTGTTCTACATGCCCTCGGGGTTCAACGCGCCGCGTTTCGTGGTGCATTCGTGGTTATGCGTGCTGTCGCGTCTGGTGGCGGTGGTGTTCTGGATCTACCTGATCAACACCAACAACCAGGGCCAACTGTTCGTGCCAATGTTGATGGGCGACCTGAGCATGTTCCTGATTCTGGGCGTGCTGTTGTATCTGGGCAGCCCGGCGGCCAATCGTCCGCTGGCCTTGCTCCGGGCCGGCTGGCGCGAATGGCGTCAAGGCTGGGCACATCGCTGGCAAAGCCATGGCTTCAAGGTAGGCGCGCTGATTGTGCTGCTGGTGCTTGGCTTCATCGGCTACCAGACCTGGTATCAGATGATCCGCGAGGTGCCGCAGCCGGACTTCGCCTCCGACGAAGATCATTACAAATACGCCGCCATCGGCCTGGGCATCGAAGCGCGGATTCCCTACTACCTGTTCGCCGTGCTGCCACAGATGTGCCCGGAAAAACTGCCCAAGCCAGGCGGTTATGAGGTGTTCGGCTTCCTCTATGAAAACGGCAACGACTTGCCCATCGGCATGGCCAAGCGGCAGCTCGGTTACCCCACGGTGGAGCCCAACTGCGCGCTGTGCCACACCGGTTCCTACCGGGCCAATGCCACTGACGTAGCGGTGCCGGTCGCCGCCGCGCCGGCCAATACCCTGCAATTGCAAGCCTTCCAGTGGTTCGCCTACGAGTGTGCCAGCGATCCGAAATTCACCCCGGACGCGGTGATGGCGGCGATCAACGGCAAGTTCCAGTTGGGGTTCTTCGAAAAGCTCTATAACCGCTACCTGATCATTCCGATGGCCAAGAGTGCGCTGCTCAAGCAGAAACAGGCGTACGCCTGGCAGAAGCTGCGTCCGGCCCAGGGGCCGGGGCGGACCGACACGTTCAACCCGACCAAGATGGTGGTCTTCGGCTTCCCGGATGACTCCACCATCGGCACCGTGGACTTGCCGCAGGTGTGGAACCAGAAACCCCGCGAGTCCATGTACCTGCACTGGGACGGCAATAACAACAAGATCCACGAACGCAACTACGCCGCAGCCATGGCCGTGGGCGCGACGCCGGAATCGGTGCTGCCGCCGAGCTTCAACCGGGTGACCAACTGGTTGCTGGGCCACAAACCACCGGCCTGGCCGTTCGCCCTGGATCAGGCGAAAGTCGCCCAGGGCAAACCGATCTGGGAGCAGAACTGTGCCGGTTGCCACGACTTCGGCCGCAGCGACACCGGCCAGGTCACCACCAACATCGACCAGTTGGGCACCGATCCCCATCGGCTGAATTCCTTCACCACCGGGCTGGTGGCGGCGTTCCATGGTTTCAAGAAACCGCCGTTCGACTTTGGCGCCTACCGCAAGACCCAGAGCTACAGCAACACGCCCACCGACGGCATCTGGCTGCGCGCGCCGTACCTGCATAACGGTTCGGTGCCGACCCTGTGGGATCTGCTGCAAACACCCGAGCAGCGCCCGCAAGTGTTCTACACCGGCTCCGACATCTACGACCCGCAGAAGGTTGGTTTCATCACCAGCGGCGCGCAGATGAAGGCGTCGGCGGATTTCAAATACGACACGTGGCTCGAAGGCAACCACAACGGCGGCCACCTGTACGGCACGCAGCTGTCGGACGTCGACAAGCGGGCTTTGATCGAATTCATGAAGACCCTGTAGTCCGGGGCAAAACGAAGGAGCGTTCACATGTCATTACTGCACCATTGGGAACATGAGTTCGACAAGGTCAAGGTCCGCTTGCACGGGTTGGTCACGCGGCTGGAAATGTCCTGGAAAAAACTCGTCAACGACCTGGAGCCCGAGGAGTTCCAGGCCATCGTCAAGCTGCTCGAGCGTGGCCACGCTCAAGCCCGGCATGTCATTGATCATGGTGATTTGCCCGACGATGAACCGGCCGTGCCGTGGGAACTGGCCCACGGCCTGTCGATTCTGAAAATCGGCAACGCCACGCCTTTGCCGCAAAAGGAAGAGGAACTGCCAACCCGAGTGCTCAAGGACGGCACCTTGCTCGGTTGCCGTAAATGGGAGCTGCTGGACCTGTTGTGGAGCGAGGCGCTGCTCAAGTGGATCGAGAACCTGCGTCACCACGCACCGTTCGCTACCACCCCGGCGCTGGTGAAAATGGATAATGACGTGGTGCTGGCCATTGCCGGCGACTGGGGCACCGGCCCGTTCGACAGTCACGCACCCGCTGTGGCTGTCGCCAACCAGATGCAACTGGCCCAGGCCGATTTCACCATTCACCTGGGGGACGTCTATTACGCCGGCACCCACTCCCAGGAAGACGTCGACATGGCCGGCTGGCCCCAGGGCAGGCACGGCTCTTTCACGCTCAATTCCAATCACGAGATGTACAGCGGCGCCCACGGTTATTTCCGGGAGTTGGCCAAGCGCTTTCCGGTGCAGCAAGGCACCAGCTACTTCGCCCTGTACAACGATGACTGGCTGGTGGTTGGCCTGGACAGCGCCTACGCTTCGGACGCGATGAACCTGTACATGGACGGCACCCTCAACACCCAGCAGATCGAGTGGATGAAAAGCCTGCCCAAGCGCAAGAAACTGATGGTGCTCAGTCATCACCAGGGTTTTGATATTTCCGGACACCACAAGACCGCGCTCTACCAACCGGTGTGCGACGCCTTGGGGCGTGAGCCGGATTACTGGTATTGGGGCCATCTGCACAACGGCATCTGCTATGCGCCGCAAGGCGGGCTGCAGGCACGTTGCGTCGGGCATGGAGCGATTCCCTACGGCACCACCAGCGAGTTGAACGGGCATCCTCGGGTGTTGTGGTCGGAAACACAATTGGCGGGGGACGAGGCGTATCCGGAGCGGGTGTTGAACGGGTATGTGAAGGTGCAGCTGGCGGGGGAGGAGATTGTCGAGACGTTTTATGGGGAGGATGGCAGTGTGCGGTGGTCTTCACATTAGTCGTTGGCTGTTAGACCGCCTTCGCGAGCAAGCCCGCTCCCACATTCGACCGCATTCCTTCTGAAGAAACTCGGTCAACTGTGGGAGCGGGCTTGCTCGCGAAGCTTTTAGTTTTTAGCCCTGGACCGGAACACCCTTGAGGTACGGCGCCGGCTCGGCCCCGAGGTTGTTCAGCATGCGCTCGCTGTACCAGTCGACGAAATTCACCACGCCGAATTCGTAAGTCTTCGAGTACGGGCCCGGCTGGTAGGCGGTGGAGTTGATGCCGCGCTGGTTTTCTTCGGCCAGGCGACGGTCCTGGTCGTTGGTGGCGTCCCAGACCTGGCGCATGCGCTCTACGTCATAGTCCACGCCTTCGACCGCGTCCTTGTGCACCAGCCATTTGGTGGTGACCATGGTTTCCTGGGCGCTGATCGGCCACACCGTGAAGACGATGATGTGGTCGCCCATGCAGTGGTTCCATGAGTGCGGCAGATGAAGGATGCGCATCGAGCCCAGGTCCGGGTTCTTGATGCGGCCCATCAGTTTGGCGCAGCCCTGCTTGCCGTCCATCGTCATCGACACGGTGCCCTTGAGCAGCGGCATGCGCACGATGCGGTTGCGCAGGCCGAAGCTGGCGTGGGCGTAAGGGATCTTCTCGGCATCCCAGGCGGCGGCGGAAGCGGCCACGTGGTCCTTGAACGCCTGGTCGGCCCGCGGATCGGTGACGTCGTCCCATTCCAGCAGGGTCTTGAGCAGTTCGGGGTGCGAGGCGTTGCAGTGGTAGCACTCGCGGTTGTTTTCCAGCACCAGTTTCCAGTTGGCCTTTTCCATCAAGGTGGTTTGCACCGCCACCTTGGTGTTTTCCATGTCGTAGGGTTCCATGTAGTGGTTCAGGGTCGACAGGAAATCATCGATGGCCGGCGGGTTCTCGGCCAGGCTGATGAAGATGTAGCCGCCGGCGGTCTTCACGTTTACCGGCTTGAGGCCGTACTGCTTCATGTCGAAGTCGGCGCCCATCTCGGTGCCGGCGAACAGCAGGCGACCGTCCAGTTCGTAGGTCCATTGGTGGTAATGGCAGACCAGCTTGGCGACCTTGCCCTTGTCGCTGGTGCACAACCGCGAGCCACGGTGGCGGCAGACGTTATGGAACGCATGCACCACGCCTTCGGCGCCGCGAATCACGATGATCGGGTTCTTGCCGACCTGCAGCGTCAGGTAGTTGCCCTTGGCCGGGATTTCGCAGGTCATGCCGGCGATCAACCATTCTTTCTGAAAGATTTCCTGCATGTCGATATCAAACAGGCGCTCATCGGAGTAGAACGGCTGCGGCAGCGAAAAGGTCCGCTCGCGCTCTTGCAGCATTTGCGCGGTGGCCTTGCGTGCGGGTTCCAGCGGATCGCCCAGGCTCAGGGTAGTGGTGACGTCCATCGTTTTATCCTCATGGCCATCTCTGTGGCCGGCGAAAGTGGCTAATCAAGGGTGCTACGCAAGGCAGAAATATTGTTTATCCGTTGGGGCGAGTGTGGGGCCGCGCAGGGGCGCAACCTTATCCATGGGCGACATGGCCCAATCTGTTCCCGACGCGCGAGCCCCGGTAGTTGGGGGCTGGTCGCGATAAGTATGTGAATGTCGCAGATAGGTAAATGGCGGTGCAGGCGCCTGCGCACAATCGCCATCATGAAGGCCGACAGTCGGCCGTGGAGATCAGCATGTCCAACAATTTCCTGAACCCGGTCACCACCCAGACCTGGGCCAATGGCCGACATATCGTTCGTTGCGTCAAAGTCATCCAGGAAACCTGGGATGTGCGCACCTTTTGCTTCATGGCCGACCAGCCGATCATGTTCTTTTTCAAGCCCGGGCAGTTCGTCACCCTGGAGTTGGAAATCGAAGGCCAGCCGATCATGCGCTCCTACACGATCTCCAGTTCGCCGTCGGTGCCCTACAGCTTCTCGGTGACCATCAAGCGCGTGCCGGGGGGCAAGGTTTCCAACTGGCTGCACGACACGCTGCACGAAGGCCAGGAACTGGCGGTGCACGGGCCGGTGGGGTTGTTCAATGCCATGGATTTCCCGAGCCCGAAGGTCCTGTACCTCAGCGGTGGCGTCGGAATCACGCCATGCATGTCCATGGCCCGCTGGTTCTACGACACCAACGCCAACGTCGACATGACCTTCGTCCACAGCGCCCGCTCGCCCAAGGACATCATCTACCACCGCGAGCTGGAGCACATGGCGTCGCGGATCGATAACTTCAGCTTGCACCTGATCTGCGAAAAGCATGGTTTGGGCGAGCCGTGGGCCGGGTATCGTGGCTACCTGAACCACAAGATGCTGGAACTGATGGTGCCGGATTTCCTTGAGCGCGAAGTGTTCTGCTGCGGCCCGACGCCGTACATGAGCGCGGTCAAGCGTCTGCTGGAAGCGGCCGGCTACGACATGAAGCGCTACCACGAGGAATCCTTCGGCGCCACGCCACCGGAAGCTCGCGCCGATGCGGTGGAGCAGGCCGAACAGGCGGCGGATGCGCCTGAAGTCGACCAGGCGGACCTGCATCAGGTGGAATTCGTCGCGTCGGGCAAGAGCATCGGCGTAGCACCGGGCGAAACCGTCCACGCGGCAGCAGCCAAGCTCGGCCTGATGATTCCCAAGGCGTGCGGCATGGGCATCTGCGGCACTTGCAAAGTCATGAAGCTGGGCGGCGAAGTGGAGATGGAACACAACGGCGGCATCACCGAGGACGACGAGGCCGAGGGTTACATCCTGTCGTGCTGCAGCGTGCCGAAGGGGGATGTGCGGATCGAGTTTTAACCCGCAGCGAGCCCCCTGTGGCGAGGGAGCTTGCTCCCGCTGGGCTGCGCAGCAGCCCCATGCGATCCATCAGATAGCTCGTGCTTACCGGAGGCGACTGCTGCGCAGCCGAGCGGGAGCAAGCTCCCTCGCCACGAAAGCCCTGAAGCTTTAAAGGGCAAACGGCCTTGATGCATCGGTGGTTGCCTCAGGCGCTCATCACTTCCCGAATATCCGCCGCCAACTCCCGCACTCGCGCTTCTTCGGTATCCCACGAGCACATGAACCGTGCGCCGCCTTTGCCGATGAAGGTGTAGAAGCGCCAGCCCCGGGCGGTCAGCGCGGCGATGGCCGGTTCCGAGAGTTGCAGGAACACGCCGTTGGCCTGGACCGGGAACATCAGCTCGACGCCGGGAATGTCACTGACCAGTTGCGCCAGCAATTGCGCGCAACGGTTGGCGTGGCGGGCATGCTTGAGCCAGGCGTCGTTCTGCAGCAGGCCGACCCAGGGGGCGGAGAGGAAGCGCATCTTCGAGGCCAACTGGCCGGCCTGTTTGCAGCGATAGTCGAAATCTTCCGCCAGGTCGTGGTTGAAGAAGAGGATCGCTTCGCCCACCGCCATGCCGTTTTTCGTGCCGCCGAAGCACAGCACGTCGACGCCGGCCTTCCAGGTCAGGTCGGCCGGGGTGCAGCCGAGGAAGGCGCAGGCGTTGGAGAAGCGCGCGCCGTCCATGTGCAGGTTCAAACCCAGTTCCTTGCAGGTAACGCTGATGGCGCGGATCTCTTGCGGTGTATAAACGCTGCCGACTTCCGTAGCCTGGGTCAGGGTCACCACGCGCGGCTTGGGATAATGGATGTCCTGGCGCTTGAGGGCGATCTCGCGGATCGACTCGGGGGTCAGCTTGCCGTTTTCGGTGCGCGCCACCAAGAGCTTGGAGCCGTTGGAGAAGAACTCCGGCGCGCCGCATTCGTCGGTTTCGACGTGGGCGGTTTCCGAGCAGATCACGCTGTGGTAACTCTGGCACAGCGACGACAGGGCAAGGGAGTTGGCCGCAGTGCCGTTGAACGCGAAGAACACTTCGCAGTCGGTTTCGAACAAGGCACGGAAATCATCCGCCGCGCGGTGGGTCCATTCATCGTCGCCATAGGCGCGCTGGTGGCCCTGGTTGGCTTCTTCCATGGCCGCCCAGGCTTCGGGGCAAATGCCGGAATAGTTGTCGCTGGCGAATTGTTGGCTCTTGTCGGTCATGGCCTTGCTCCTTGAATAGAGAGTCCTGGGTAAGAGATCCCTGGTGGAATTCCCGGGTGAGGGGTTCCATGGTTCGGCGTGTTTGGGTCCACAGCGCCGTGGTCGATAGTGGTGCGCACTTTACCCAAGATTAGCGAGGGAGCACACGGGATGTTTAGGTCAGAAAATCACAAAATCAGCGGGCCGCAGTACGCATGAGTCAGCGCGATGCTGCGCTGGACCTGCTCAAGTGGCTGGCACTGTTGGCGATGGTCCTCGATCATCTGCGATATGTCGGTTTTTCCGCCGATTGGCTTTATGTGCCGGGACGCTTGGCATTTCCCTGGTTCTGCCTGGCGATGGCGGCCAACCTCGCACGCAACGGCGCCAGCTCGCTTCCGTGGCGTTACCTGGGCTGGCTGTTGCTGTTCAGCGCCATCAGTGAAATCCCCTACCGCTTGTTCGTTCCCAACCCCACTACGTTGAACGTGATGCCGACGCTGGTGCTGGGATTGTTGCTGGCGCGCTGTTGGCAAACCCCCACCTTGCAGGCGCGATGCCTGGCGGTGGCGACGCTGCTGCTGGCGGCGCTGTGCTCGTCACAGTTGATGTTCGGGTTCTACGGCGTGCTGCTGCCGTTGGCGATGTTGCTGGTGCATCGCCGGCCTTGGTATTTCGCGTTGCTACCGGGAATGGTCTGCGTGGCCGCCAATCAATGGCGGGTGTTGTATGGCGCGGCATGGCTGGGCGACACGGTGGCGCTCTGGGGTCTGGTGGCTTGCCTGATCGCGCCATGGCTTGGGCTGGCGCTTTTGCGACAGGCGGGGCGTTTTCGTCCAGTGCCCATGCGGCGCTGGGCGTATGCGCTGTATCCCGGGCATTTCCTTATATTGCTCGCGGTCCGCCAGGTCATTGCATAACCCTTCGTGGCGAGGGAGCTTGCTCCCGCTGGAGGGCGAAGCCCTCCCAAAAGGCCTCCCCGGATTTACCTGATGTGCCGAGGCGTCTGGTCTTAGGGCTACTTCGTAGCCCAGCGGGAGCAAGCTCCCTCGCCACAAGGGCCGTCTTCGATTCCATTTGATCCCATGTCGTAAACGCACCTTTGCGTGGCGTCCATAGGCATTTGACCTGCCTGCGCCGGCCATACCATCGCATCCAAAGGGCACGACCGAAACGGTCCGTGCCTCACCGAGACGAAAGGCGCACTGCCGCCGCTGGGAGAGACGCGATGTTCAGCAAGCAAGACCAGATCCAGGGTTACGACGATGCACTGCTGGCGGCGATGAATGCCGAGGAGCAACGCCAGGAAGATCACATCGAACTGATCGCGTCGGAGAACTACACCAGCAAGCGCGTGATGCAGGCCCAGGGCAGCGGCCTGACCAACAAGTACGCCGAAGGTTACCCGGGCAAGCGCTACTACGGTGGCTGCGAGCACGTCGACAAGGTCGAAGCCCTGGCCATCGAGCGCGCCAAACAACTGTTCGGCGCCGATTACGCCAACGTCCAGCCGCATTCCGGTTCGTCGGCCAACAGCGCCGTGTACCTGGCCTTGCTGCAAGCCGGTGACACCATCCTGGGCATGAGCCTGGCCCACGGCGGTCACCTGACCCACGGCGCCAAGGTGTCGTCCTCGGGCAAGCTGTACAACGCGGTGCAATACGGCATCGACACCACCACGGGCCTGATCGACTACGACGAAGTCGAGCGCCTGGCGGTCGAGTGCAAGCCGAAGATGATCGTGGCCGGTTTTTCTGCCTATTCCAAGACCCTGGATTTCCCCCGCTTTCGCCAGATCGCCGACAAGGTCGGTGCGCTGCTGTTCGTCGACATGGCTCACGTCGCCGGCCTGGTTGCCGCCGGCCTGTACCCGAACCCGCTGCCGTACGCCGACGTGGTCACCACCACTACCCACAAGACCCTGCGCGGCCCACGCGGCGGCCTGATCCTGGCCAAGGCCAACGAAGAGATCGAGAAAAAGCTCAACGCCGCCGTATTCCCTGGGGCCCAGGGCGGTCCGCTGATGCACGTCATCGCTGGCAAGGCGGTGTGCTTCAAGGAAGCGGCGGAGCCGGGCTTCAAGGCTTACCAGCAGCAAGTGATCGACAACGCCCAGGCCATGGCGGGCGTGTTCATCAAGCGCGGCTACGATGTAGTGTCCGGCGGCACCGACAACCACCTGTTCCTGGTCAGCCTGATCCGCCAGGGCCTGACCGGCAAGGACGCGGACGCCGCCCTGGGCCGCGCCCACATCACCGTGAACAAGAACGCCGTGCCGAACGACCCGCAATCGCCGTTCGTGACCTCGGGCCTGCGCATCGGTACGCCGGCAGTGACCACCCGCGGCTTCAAGGTGACCCAGTGCGTCACGCTGGCCGGCTGGATCTGCGACATCCTCGACAACCTCGGCGATGCCGATGTCGAGGCCAATGTCGCGCAGCAAGTGGCGGCCTTGTGCGCGGACTTCCCGGTTTATCGCTGAGTCGGTTTTGGAGTAATGACTATGCAACGCTATTCGGGCTTCGGCCTCTTCAAACACTCACTCAGCCATCATGAAAACTGGCAGCGGATGTGGCGCACGCCGACCCCGAAAAAGGTCTACGACGTGGTCATAGTCGGCGGCGGCGGGCATGGTCTGGCGACCGCCTACTACCTGGCCAAGGAGCACGGCATCACCAACGTGGCCGTGGTCGAGAAGGGCTGGCTGGGCGGCGGTAACACCGCGCGCAACACCACCATCGTGCGCTCCAACTACCTGTGGGACGAATCGGCCCACCTGTACGAACACGCGATGAAACTCTGGGAAGGCCTGTCCCAGGACCTGAACTACAACGTGATGTTCTCCCAGCGTGGCGTCTACAACCTGTGCCACACCTTGCAGGACATCCGTGATTCCGAGCGCCGCGTCAGCGCCAACCGCCTCAACGGCGTGGACGGCGAACTGCTCGATGCCAAGCAAGTGGCTGACGAGATTCCGTACCTGGATTGCTCGAAGAACACCCGTTATCCGGTGATGGGCGCCACCGTCCAGCGTCGCGGCGGCGTGGCCCGTCACGATGCCGTGGCCTGGGGTTTTGCCCGGGCGGCGGACGCCTTGGGCGTGGACCTGATCCAGCAGACCGAAGTGATCGGTTTCCGCAAGGAAAACGGCGTGTGCATCGGCGTGGAGACCAACAAGGGCTTCATCGGCGCCAAGCGCGTCGGCGTGGTGACCGCAGGTAACTCCGGGCACATGGCCAAGCTTGCCGGTTTCCGCCTGCCGGTCGAATCCCATCCGCTGCAAGCGCTGGTGTCCGAGCCGATCAAGCCGATTATCGACAGCGTGATCATGTCCAACGCCGTGCACGGCTACATCAGCCAGTCCGACAAAGGCGACCTGGTGATCGGCGCCGGTATCGACGGCTACAACGGCTACGGCCAGCGTGGCTCGTACCCGGTGATCGAGCACACCATCCAGGCCATCGTCGAGATGTTCCCGGTGCTCTCGCGGGTGCGCATGAACCGCCAGTGGGGCGGCATCGTCGACACCACGCCGGACGCCTGCCCGATCATCTCCAAGACGCCAGTGCCGAACATGTTCTTCAACTGCGGTTGGGGCACCGGCGGCTTTAAAGCGACACCTGGCTCGGGCAACGTGTTTGCCGCGAGTTTGGCCAAGGGCGAAATGCACCCATTGGCCGCCCCTTTCTCCATCGACCGTTTCCACAACGGTGCGTTGATCGATGAACACGGCGCTGCTGCGGTTGCCCACTAACAGGAGAAATCCCCATGTTGCACATCTTCTGTCCTCACTGCGGCGAACTGCGCTCCGAAGAGGAATTCCACGCATCCGGCCAGGCGCACATCCCGCGTCCGCTGGATCCGAACGCCTGCACCGACGAGGAGTGGGGCGACTACATGTTCTTTCGCGACAACCCTCGCGGCCTGCACCATGAGTTGTGGATTCACGCCGCCGGTTGCCGCCAGTATTTCAACGCGACCCGTGACACCGTGACCTACGAGATTCTCGAAACCTACAAGATCGGTCAAAAGCCGCAATTCACCGACAAGGCTGACAGTCCGAAAGCGGCCGCGCAGGCTCTGGGAGAGAAGGTATGAGCCAGATCAATCGCCTGTCCAACGGCGGACGGATCGACCGCAACAAAGTGCTGACATTCACCTTCAACGGCCAGAGCTACAAAGGCTTCGAAGGCGATTCCCTGGCCGCTGCGCTGCTGGCCAACGGCGTCGACATCATTGGTCGCAGCTTCAAGTATTCTCGTCCGCGCGGCATCTTTGCCGCCGGTGCGGAAGAGCCGAACGCGGTGTTGCAGATTGGCGCCACCGAAGCCACGCAGATACCGAACGTGCGCGCCACGCAACAGGCGCTGTACCAGGGCCTGGTCGCCACCAGCACCAACGGTTGGCCGAACGTCAACAACGACATGATGGGGATTCTCGGCAAGGTCGGCGGTAAGCTGATGCCGCCGGGCTTCTACTACAAAACCTTCATGTACCCGCAATCGTTCTGGATGACTTACGAGAAGTACATCCGCAAAGCCGCAGGGTTGGGTCGCTCGCCGACCGAGAACGATCCGGACACCTACGACTACATGAACCGTCACTGCGACGTGCTGATCGTCGGCGCTGGCCCTGCTGGCCTGGCCGCTGCATTGGCCGCGGCCCGCAGCGGTGCGCGAGTGATCCTGGCCGATGAGCAGGAAGAGTTCGGCGGCAGCCTGCTCGATTCCCGCGAGAGCCTGGACGGCAAGCCGGCGACCGAGTGGGTCGCGGCGGCGGTGGCTGAACTGCGCTCGATGCCCGAGGTGGTGCTGCTGCCTCGCGCCACGGTGAACGGTTACCACGACCACAACTTCCTGACCATCCACGAGCGCCTCACCGATCACCTTGGTGACCGCGCACCGATCGGCCAGGTGCGCCAGCGCATCAACCGGGTTCGCGCCAAGCGCGTGGTGCTGGCGACTGGTGCTTGCGAGCGCCCGCTGGTCTACGGCAACAACGATGTGCCGGGCAACATGCTGGCGGGTGCGGTTTCTACCTACATCCGCCGCTACGGCGTGGCACCGGGCAAGAAACTGCTGCTGAGCACCAACAACGACCACGCCTATCGCGTCGCCCTGGACTGGTTCGACGCCGGCCTGCAAGTGGTGGCCGTCGCCGATGCGCGCAGCAATCCACGTGGCGCGCTGGTGGAAGAAGCCCGCGCCAAGGGCATCCGCATCCTCACCGGAAGCGCCGTGATCGAGGCCCGTGGCAGCAAGCGCGTCACCGGGGCTCGTGTTGCCGCGATCGACGTCCGCGCCCACAAGGTCACCAGCCCTGGCGAATGGCTGGACTGCGACCTGGTGGCCAGTTCCGGCGGCTACAGCCCGGTGGTCCACCTGGCTTCGCACCTGGGCGGCAAGCCGATCTGGCGTGAAGACATCCTCGGTTTCGTGCCGGGCGAAGCGCCGCAGAAACGCGTGTGCGTCGGTGGTGTGAATGGCGTCTACGGTCTCGGCGACTCCTTGGCCGACGGTTTTGAAGGCGGCGTGCGCGCGGCCAGCGAAGCCGGCTTCAAGGCTGTGGAGGGCGTGTTGCCCAAGGCGCTGAGCCGTCATGAAGAACCGACCCTGGCGTTGTTCCAGGTGCCGCATGAAAAAACCACCGCACGGGCGCCGAAGCAATTCGTCGACCTGCAGAACGACGTCACCGCCGCCGCCATCGAACTTGCCACCCGCGAGGGCTTCGAGTCGGTGGAACACGTCAAGCGCTACACCGCACTGGGCTTCGGCACCGACCAGGGCAAGCTGGGCAACGTCAACGGCCTGGCCATCGCGGCCCGCTCGCTGAACGTGAGCATCCCGCAGATGGGCACCACCATGTTCCGTCCGAACTACACGCCGGTGACCTTCGGCGCGGTGGCCGGTCGGCACTGCGGGCACATCTTCGAACCGGTGCGCTTTACCGCGTTGCATGCCTGGCATGTGAAAAACGGCGCCGAGTTCGAAGACGTCGGCCAGTGGAAACGGCCTTGGTACTTCCCGAAGAACGGCGAAGACCTGCATGCCGCGGTCAAGCGCGAATGCAAGGCCGTGCGCGACAGCGTCGGCCTGCTGGACGCCTCGACCCTGGGCAAGATCGACATCCAGGGCCCGGATGCCCGTGAGTTCCTCAACCGCATCTACACCAACGCCTGGACCAAGCTCGACGTGGGCAAGGCCCGCTACGGCCTGATGTGCAAGGAAGACGGCATGGTCTTCGACGACGGCGTGACCGCCTGTCTGGCCGACAACCACTTCCTGATGACCACCACCACTGGCGGTGCGGCCCGTGTACTGCAATGGCTGGAGATCTACCAGCAGACCGAATGGCCGGACCTGAAGGTGTATTTCACCTCGGTTACCGACCACTGGGCAACCATGACCCTGTCGGGGCCCAACAGCCGCAAGCTGCTGAGCGAAGTCACCGACATCGACCTGGACAAGGACGGCTTCCCGTTCATGACCTGGAAGGAAGGCCTGGTAGGCGGCGTGCCGGCGCGGGTGTTCCGCATCTCGTTCACCGGTGAGCTGTCGTACGAAATCAACGTGCAGGCCGACTACGCCATGGGCGTGCTCGAACAGATCGTCGAGGCCGGCAAGAAGTACAACCTGACCCCGTATGGCACCGAGACCATGCACGTGTTGCGGGCCGAGAAGGGCTTCATCATCGTCGGCCAGGACACCGACGGCTCGATGACCCCGGACGACCTGAACATGGGCTGGTGTGTCGGCCGGACCAAGCCGTTCTCGTGGATCGGCTGGCGTGGGATGAATCGCGAAGATTGCGTGCGTGAAGAGCGCAAGCAACTGGTGGGCCTCAAGCCGATCGACCCGAATGTCTGGCTGCCGGAAGGCGCGCAGCTGGTGTTTAACCCCAAGCAGGCGATCCCGATGTCGATGGTCGGCCACGTGACCTCCAGCTATGCGCATAACTCCCTGGGTTATTCGTTTGCGATGGGCGTGGTCAAGGGCGGCTTGAAGCGCCTCGGCGAGCGAGTCTTCGCCCCGCTGGCGGATGGCCGGGTGATCGAGGCAGAGATCGTTTCTTCGGTGTTCTTCGATCCGAAGGGGGATCGGCAGAACGTTTAATGACTTGAGGTCCTGGTGGGAGCAGTTGTTCTGCGTCGTCTGCATCGCGAGCAGGCTCGCTCCCACAGGAGACCGCATAACCCTTGTGGGAGCGAGCCTGCTCGCGAAGGCGGCAGAACAGCTCCACAAGGGCCGAATTAAGAATTCAAGACAGGTGCTCCATATGACCGCAGTCAACGTGTACCAACAACGCCCCACCACCGGGGCCAAGGCCGAGTCGTCGCTGCACCATGCCGACCTCGCCAGCCTGGTGGGCAAGGGCCGCAAGAACGCCGGCGTGACCGTGCGCGAGAAAAAACTCCTCGGCCACCTGACCATTCGTGGCGATGGCCACGATCCGGCGTTCGCCGCGGGCGTGCACAAGGCCCTGGGCCTGGAGTTGCCGGGTGCGCTGGCTGTCATCGTCAAGGGCGAAACCAGCCTGCAATGGCTGGGTCCGGATGAATGGCTGCTGATGGTGCCTTCTGGCGAAGAGTTCGTCGCCGAAAAGAACCTGCGCGAAGCCCTGGGCGACCTGCACATCCAGATCGTCAACGTCAGCGGCGGCCAGCAGATCCTTGAACTGTCGGGCCCGAACGTGCGCGACGTGCTGATGAAATCCACCAGCTACGATGTACACCCAAGCAACTTCCCGGTGGGCAAGGCCGTGGGCACGGTGTTCGCCAAGTCGCAACTGGTGATCCGCCACACGGCTGAAGACACCTGGGAACTGGTGATCCGCCGCAGCTTTTCCGATTACTGGTGGCTGTGGTTGCAGGATGCGGCGGCTGAGTATGGGTTGAGCGTGCAGGCCTGATTCTTGGCCTTGGAATGCTGTCGTGGCGAGGGAGCTTGCTCCCGCTCGGTTGCGCAGCGACCGCAAGATCCTGGGCCTGCTTCGCAGCCCAGCGGGAGCAAGCTCCCTCGCCACGGAGTTCTGTGTCGCTTCGTTAATTTGGAACAGGAGTCACCGCAATGAGCCGCGCCCCAGACACATGGATCTTGACCGCCGACTGCCCCAGCGTGCTCGGCACGGTGGATGCGGTGACCCGCTTTTTGTTCGAGCAGGGCTGCTACGTCACCGAGCACCATTCCTTCGACGACCGGCTCTCGGCGCGCTTCTTCATTCGCGTGGAGTTTCGCCAACCTGACGGTTTCGACGAGCAGAGCTTCCGCGCCGGCCTGGCCGAGCGGGCGCAAGCCTTCGGCATGGTCTTCGAACTGACGCCGCCCAACTACCGGCCGAAAGTAGTGATCATGGTCTCCAAGGCCGATCACTGCCTCAACGACTTGCTCTACCGCCAACGCATCGGCCAGTTGTCGATGGACGTGGTGGCGGTGGTCTCCAATCACCCGGACCTCCAGCCGCTGGCCGACTGGCACCAGATTCCCTACTACCATTTCCCCCTGGACCCGAACGACAAGCCGGCCCAGGAGCGGCAGGTGTGGCAGGTGATCGAGGAGACCGGCGCCGAGCTGGTGATTCTTGCCCGTTACATGCAAGTGCTGTCGCCGGAACTGTGCCGCAAGCTCGACGGCAAGGCCATCAACATCCATCACTCATTGCTGCCGGGCTTCAAGGGCGCCAAGCCGTATCACCAGGCCTACAACAAAGGCGTGAAACTGGTAGGCGCCACGGCGCATTACATCAACAACGACCTGGACGAAGGCCCGATCATCGCCCAGGGCGTGGAAGTGGTGGATCACAGCCACTATCCCGAAGACCTGATCGCCAAGGGACGCGATATCGAAGGGCTCACCTTGGCCCGCGCGGTGGGGTACCACATCGAGCGACGAGTATTTCTGAACGCCAATCGTACCGTGGTGCTTTAGCCACAAGCTTCAAGCCGCAAGAAAAGGCGGTATGCGTGCTTCTTGCGGCTTGTGCTTGCCGCTTGAAGCTCAGGCATCAACCCGAGCAATCAACGCGCTGCCTGCCTGGGCAACGCAGTTCCACAAAAACAACAGCGAGGTGAAAGCATGTCTGGTAATCGTGGTGTCGTGTATCTCGGCAACGGCAAGGTCGAAGTACAGAAAATCGACTATCCCAAAATGCAGGACCCGCGCGGCAGGAAGATCGAGCACGGCGTCATCCTGCGCGTAGTCTCCACCAACATCTGCGGCTCCGACCAACACATGGTGCGCGGCCGTACCACTGCCCAGACCGGCCTGGTCCTGGGTCACGAGATCACCGGTGAAGTGATCGAAAAGGGCAGCGACGTCGAAAACCTGAAAATCGGTGATCTGGTCTCGGTGCCATTCAACGTTGCGTGCGGGCGCTGCCGTTCCTGCAAGGAGCAACACACCGGTGTCTGCCTGACCGTCAACCCGGCCCGTGCCGGCGGTGCCTACGGTTACGTCGATATGGGCGACTGGACCGGCGGCCAAGCCGAATACGTGCTGGTGCCGTACGCCGACTTCAACCTGCTGAAACTGCCGGACCGCGACAAGGCCATGGAGAAAATCCGCGACCTGACCTGCCTGTCCGACATCCTGCCGACCGGCTACCACGGCGCCGTCACCGCCGGCGTCGGCCCTGGCAGCACCGTCTACATCGCTGGCGCCGGCCCGGTTGGCCTCGCGGCTGCCGCTTCCGCCCGCCTGCTGGGTGCTGCGGTAGTGATCATCGGCGACGTCAACTCCATCCGCCTGGCTCACGCCAAGGCCCAAGGCTTTGAAATCGTCGACCTGTCCACAGACACCCCACTGCACGAGCAAATCGCCGCGCTGCTGGGCGAACCGGAGGTGGACTGCGCCGTCGATTGCGTGGGCTTCGAAGCCCGCGGCCACGGCCATGACGGCGTCAAGCACGAAGCCCCGGCCACCGTACTCAACTCATTGATGGGCGTGGTCCGCGTGGCCGGCAAGATCGGCATTCCCGGCCTCTACGTCACCGAAGACCCGGGCGCAGTCGATGCAGCCGCAAAAATGGGCAGCCTGAGCATCCGCTTCGGCCTGGGCTGGGCCAAATCCCACAGCTTCCACACCGGCCAGACCCCGGTGATGAAGTACAACCGCCAGCTGATGCAGGCGATCATGTGGGACCGCATCAACATTGCTGAAATCGTCGGCGTGCAGGTCATCAGCCTGGATGACGCGCCGAAGGGCTATGGCGAGTTCGATGCGGGTGTGCCGAAGAAGTTTGTGATTGATCCGCATAAGTTGTTTAGTGCGGCGTGAGGTTGGGTCTGCAGTAATGAAAGGGCGGCAGTGAGATGCCGCCCCTTTTATGTGCTCACGGCGTTTTCGAGGCGGGCAGAATCAGTCAGGTAAATAAACTCCACGTTCTCTTCCTAAACTATCATACCGCCCAAATTCGGCGTGGTAGGCATCCTCCCTCGCCACAGCCCTACGGATAAGAAGAGTATTCAATGCGCGTTTTTTTTGTTGATAAGCATTTATCATTTCGATCGCGTGAGCAGGAACTATTCCGTTCATGTGACCCCGTGCTGCGGATTTGACACTATCTATTGAGGCTTCTCCTAGTTCCGGTTTGAAGAGGCGGGCAGGTGACTTGGCAATCGAATAGACTTCTTGTTTCATGGCCCGTGATGTCGAAGCAAGCGAGACCATGTCCGGTGCAGGTAAATAGCTGACGATTTCCTTAAGGATATGTGGCGCTCCCTTGATCTTTTCAAACGCTCCAAGTGGTGCTTTGTAGCGTTGAGGTGTCCTGAGCCGGATAAGGTTTAGAAGACCTTTCCATACGTTAGGGAAATGCCCAGAGGGATCGGACTTGTTAACCGGATCTCCAATGCAGTACGCATAAGCATTCAACCCACCCTTGCCAAACGGACTCAAACTGTCCGAACTGTTGAACCGCATCAGCACAGGATTGAATGCGCGATATCCATTACCCAATAAATAATGGCCGGTCATCGGGTCGGGTCGTTCTCCATTGAAGGCAAGCAGGCCGAGCAAGCCGTTTACATGAGGGTGGTGACCGTAGGCCGTGTAAGCGAAGGCGTAAGGTTGCGTTGCGTCGAGCATCTGTAAAACAGAACGCTGCTGATCGATGGCGAGCACCGTGGTTTTGCTAATCGCATTTTCCCGTTGCTGCTGTGCCAGCAATTGGTCGTTGTGCTGGAAAATCGATCGTTGCACCGGCCCCTCGATTTCACTGGCCAAGCGCTCCTTCAGGTAAAAGCGCTGAGTGCGGGCCTGGGCCGCTGGGGTGCAGTCGACCAAGCGATCGAGCGGGTCATAGTGATAGCGGCAAAGCGTATCTGTTCTCTCTGTCAACATAAAATTGCTCCGTAAAAGCCCGTTTTTATTTACAGCTGTTTTCGAAATACGCCAATCCAATAAGCGGCACTTTCTTGCTCAGTCATGAATCTGTTGAAGTTAGAGCTTCTATCGGTGGAGGAGACAATCTTGAAACTCAAGGATCTATGCGCTGCCTCGGGGATCTTCAATTGTGGGATATTCGATTGCTTGACCATGCTACGTGTTGAAAGCGACCGAACCTGGTCAATGTCGTTGCTGTAGATCTCGAGGACGGCACCGTTCTTTTGAAGACTGGAATAGTTGTTTGCGCTGTCAAAAGTGTTGGTGACAAAAAAGGAGTCTCCTTTGCTCTTGCTTCGAATGCCTTTTTTTATGATTTGCTCTGCATTTTCGCGGCTCGTGCCGTGGAAACCAATGAAGTCTCTTCTTCTATCCGTAGATGTTTTCGCCGCTGGCGAAACGGGTGGCGATAAAGACTGCTTGGCATTTTTTGTTGAGCTTTGTGTTTTTCTTGTTGGCGTAAAAAGTTGTCTCAAGCTTCTGAATAACCCCCTGAGCGGTATATGTCCTGTGAGATCCTCATAATTTACCGGGTCCCCTAAGCAATAGGCATATGGATTCAACCCACCTTTGCCAAACGGACTCAAACTGTCCGGACTGTTGAAGCGCATCAGCACCGGGTTGAATGCGCGATATCCATTACCCAGTAAATAGTGCCCGGTCACCGGATCGGGTCGTTCTCCGTTGAAGCCAAGCAGGCTTAGCAAGCCGTTTTCCTGAGGGCGGTGACCGTAGGCCGTGTAGGCAAGGGGATGGGGTTGTGCTGCGTCAAGCATCTGCAAAACAGAACGCTGCTGATCGGTGACGAGCAATACAGTCTCGCTGGTCTCATCTTTCCATTGCTGCTGGGCCAACAACCGGTCGTGGTGCTGGAAAATCGATCGTCGCACCGAGCCTTGGATTTCTGAGGTCAGCCGATTCTTCAAGTAGAAGCGCTGGGTGCTGGCCTGGGCCGCTGCTATGCAATTGGCCAGGCGATCAAGAGGATCGTAGTGATAGCGGCAAAGAAGCGTTTCGTCGATAGAAGGCATGGGCTTCGCTCTGAATAAAAGAAAACCTCGGACGCAGGTATAAGGCTCAGGCAGATGCGAATGGTTGTCTAGCTAGCGGAAGTGTTAGTTTGGCTGCTCACGTTTTCCGACCTTCAACCTATACACAATCAAATGTGAGAATCGCTTGATACCCTTATCGACTCGGCTGTTTGGTTGAGATCGTCAGGTACGGAAATAGCAATTGAAGGGGAGGAAGAGGAGAGATTCGGCGTACCTGCCTCCGGTATTTTGACGGGCAGTTTTTCTTTCTTCGAAAATCCGAAAATTTGTCTAACGTTACCTTTTATCTTGTTCCATAGCGGGCCGGCTTTTTGCGCGGTGCGTAGCGCGAGGACGCCGCGGGTAGCGGCTCCTCCGATTAACGCTGCCGTGCCCACGGCCGAAACATAGGGACCAATCGGGTTGCCGGCAAGTTGCATGACTGCCCCCGCTGCAGTACCTGCGGAGCCTGACAGGCTGACACGGGTGGCCCACAGCGCAGCGCCACTCACTTTGGGTCCTAAGATCATGCCCGCAGGCACTATGGTGTGCAGCGCAATGGTTAAACTGCGTTGTATCGGAGCCAATATCGCCAGGGCGAACTCGCCTGTCGGGTCCGTGTGATTAACAGGATTTCCCAAGGCATAGGCATAAGCGTTTATTCCACCCTTATCGAATGGGCTGCGTCTGTCCGGGCTGTTAAATCGCATCAACACCGGATTGAACGCCCGATAGCCATTACCCAACAGATAATGCCCGGTCACCGGATCCGCTCGTTCGCCGTTGAAGCCAAGCAGGCTGAGTAAGCCATTTTGCGGGGCGCGATGTCCGTAGGGTGTGTAGGCGAGGGAATGAGGCTGCGTGGCATCGAGCGCGTGCGATATCGAGCGCTGAAGGTCGGTGGCGAGCAAGGTGGTTTCGACGACGCCGTCCTGGCGCTGTTGTTGCGCCAGGAGTTGGTCGTCCTGCTGGAAAATCGATCGTTGGACCGAGCCCAGGATTTCGCTGGTCAGGCGCTCTTTCAGGTAGAAGCGCCGGGTGCTGGTCTGGTCCGCTCCTGCGAAGTCGGCCAAGCGATCCAGTGGATCGTAATAATAGTGGCAGAGTAGGGTTCGCTGGTTCTTCGGCATGGAGTCGACCATTAGTGAAATTAACGATAAGGATCAGTCGTCAGCTTTTCCCATTTGCCAGCACCACATCGCTGCAACTGAAGAATGTTTCACGGGCAGGGTCTTCATGGCGTTGCCACATGATGAAGATCACTGACCGGCTGTCCGTGGCGTAGCCTGCAGGTAATTGAACGTCCAGGTAATAAGTACCCGGTCCCTTGGTGTCCGGAGCGAGCCTCACCTTGACGTCAGGGGATTGCTTCAGCGCGGCCCAGTTGAGATTGTCCGGGTCGGTCAGGTAAACCTTGAATTCGCTGGGGTCATGCATCTGGCTCGCCACGTAAGTGAGCTGCACGCGGCCATCCTTCACGTCCAGGTTGGTGGTGTGCCAGGCAGCGCTTTTGATATTGATGCTGTCGAAGCGATCCTGCCCGGCGGAACACAGTTTCCCATCGGGAGCGACATCTTCCGGCTTTGTGCCTTCGGGGATGTTTTGCGAGTAGGCGTTCCAATCGTTGAACAGACGGGCGCGTTCCCAATCGGCGTCGCCTGCCGCTGTAAAGGCTTCCCGGCACGCAGCGTTCTTGATGTTTGCGCTGCCATTGTTGAAGTCCTGCTGATCCCAGCAATAGTACTGGCGAGACGGCGGCATCTGCGAGGTACCGTGTTTTATCTCCGGGCTCTTGGACGGGGTTTTGACATCAGTACAACTGATCAGACCGATGCCGGACAGAAGAATGCAGCTCAGGGCTAGGCTGGAATATTTCATTGTAAATTCCTTTTTCTAGAGAAAATTCCTTTATTTCGAACACGACGTCCGGGCTGTTTTCAGCGCAAAGGAACGGTATCTGCCAAGGTTTTTACCTTCGACGATCCGAGCTTAGGACCGGGTTGAACTGCTGCCTACTGTCAGAGTTGACAGTACTGCGTCAAAAAAAACCGGAGCATGCGGCATGGCCGCGTTCAGGGTTGGCTCGTTATGGCTTCGCCGACCCGCTGGCAGAATTGCGGATAGAACGCCTGGGCGTTCATGCCACGGCAATCGTCCTTGATCTGCGCCAGGGCGGCCGGACTGAAGGACAGGCTGCGCGGCATGCTGGCGAAGTCGAAGTAGCCGTCCTGTTGGGTCTTGATGGCATCGAACCCCGGCATGTCATACATCAGTTCGACGTCATCATCGGCAAGCATTCGCGCTTTCACGGTCACTTGGGTATACGCCTTTCCTCCTGGCGCGCCATTCAGCGCCGCCAGGCCGTGGCCGACGATGCGCAGCATGTCCGGCGCCCAATCGTCACCCGCCTCGATGGGCGTGGCGGGGCGGTAGAAAACGGTCAGGCCCTGCTGGTCTCGTGTGACCTGCGTCAGGGCTGGATCATAACGCTTGATGCGGTGCTCGATGGTCAGCCAGGTCTTTTGCGCGTCGCTGACGTCGTCGGCAAGTTCCGGGTTCAACGGGCCGCGCTGGCACTCGCTGACGCCGAAGGCGATGAGCATGCCCGTCAGAATGACCGCGAGGGCGCCCCCACCGATTTGTACGTTCATGGCGTTACTCTGCTGAAAGAAGCCTGCACTGTATTCGATGGCAGGTATTGCTGCACGCGGCAAGCGCGGTGTTGAACAAACCCCGGCTATCCCAGTCCAACGCTCGACTTTGCGCCGCCCCTTTCCGGGCGGCTTTTTCATGTTCCAGAGGATGTCCCGATGAAGGTTTCACGCGGTTTTGCACTGTCTTGCCTGCTCTCGTTGGCAGCTGGCCCGGCCTTCGCACAGTTCAGCCTCGCTGATGCGACAAGCGTGATCTCGGCCATTCAGGGCAACCAGCAGGAGGGGGCGGTGGCGGCTGCGCCGAAAGCCGCCGGGTTGCTCAATACCCTCGGCTCGGAACTCCAGATTACGCCGGAGCAAGCCGTGGGCGGTGCCGGGGCGATGCTCGGGCTGGCCAGGAACCAGCTCGGCGAGGCGCAGTTCTCCGAGCTGAGCAAAAGTGTGCCGGGGCTCGATCAGATCGCCGGGAACAACGCCATCGGTGGCCTTAACGGCTTGGGTGGCTTGCTGGGCGGCGGGTCGGACAAAAACGCTTTGCTCGACGGCTTGCTCGGCAACGTCAAGGACACCGGTGACCTGAACAATGCCTTCAGCGCGCTGGGCATGGACAGCGGCATGATCGGCCAGTTTGCCCCGATCATCTTGCAGTACCTCGGCCAACAGGGCGTCGCCAGTTCGCTGTTGCAGAACCTGGGCGGTATCTGGGGCGCTGGCGCCGGTATCTGATCAGGCGCTCTGGTTGCGCAGATGAGCAATGCGCTGGTCCTTTTCATGCCAGAGCTGGTTGACCCAGTCCTGCACATGCTGGCGAAACACCGGGTCGTTTTCGTAATCGCCTTGCCACAGCGCCGGGTCCAGCTCGCGGGTCTGGATGTCGACGATGACCCTGGGCACCGCGCCGCTGATCAAGTCCCAGAACCCCGGGATGCGCTGCTGAGGATAGACCACCGTCACGTCGAGGATCGCATCCAGTTGCTCGCCCATCGCCGCCAGCACAAACGCCACGCCGCCGGCCTTGGGCTTGAGCAGATGGCTGAACGGCGACTGCTGTTGTTGGCTTTTGGCGGAGGTGTAGCGCGTACCTTCGAGATAATTCACCACGGTGACCGGTTGGCGCTTGAACAGCTCGCAGGCGGCCTTGGTGATTTCCAGATCCTTGCCGGCCAGCTCCGGGTTCTTCGCCAGGAACGCCTTGGTGTAACGCTTCATGAAAGGGTAATCCAATGCCCACCACGCGAGCCCTAGGAACGGCACCCAGATCAGCTCTTTCTTGAGGAAGAACTTGAAGAACGGCGTGCGTCGGTTGAGGGTCTGGACCAAGGCGGGGATATCCACCCATGACTGGTGATTGCTGATCACCAAGTATGAAGTGTCGCTACGCAGGCCCCCACCGCCGCGAATGTCCCATCGGGTGGGGATGCACCAGGCAAAGATCAACTTGTCGATCTCGGCCCAGGTCTCGGCAATCCACATCACCGCCCACGAGGCGTAATCGCGAAGGCGCCCGGGCAGGACCAGTTTGAGCAATGCGAATACCATCAGCGGCCCGAACAGCACCAGGGTATTGAGCAGTAGCAGCAGGGTGACGAAACAGCCGGTGAGCAGGCGGCGCATAGATGACTCTTGTAAACGGGGTGGGCGGGCCATGATAAGCAGCTTCGCGCGGCAGGCCAAATCGGCCTGGACGAAAGTTTCACTTGGGCTTGTATAGGCTGAACCTGCTTTTGTGGCGAGGGAGCCACGGTACGCTTTACCGAACGAATTCATCGGCCACTGTCTAAAATCCCACTCCCACAACGGAAGCCCCTTACATGAAATCCGTTTTAGCCCTGCTTTCCCTGGTGGCCCTCCCCGTGCTCGCCGCCGAACCGACCCTCTATGGGCGCTACGAATACATCGCGCTGCCGGAAATCGGTGGCGAAGTGCTCAAGGCCAAGATGGACACCGGCG
The DNA here is from genome assembly GCF_054161305.1 of Pseudomonas sp. Z2-11. Taxonomy (NCBI): domain Bacteria; kingdom Pseudomonadati; phylum Pseudomonadota; class Gammaproteobacteria; order Pseudomonadales; family Pseudomonadaceae; genus Pseudomonas; species Pseudomonas sp. Z2-11. The sequence goes on along the minus strand of NZ_CP096395.1, from coordinate 5,672,851 downwards.
CATTGACCGCCTCGCTGTCGGCCAAGGACATCGAGACGTTTACCCGTGACGGCGATGACTGGGTACGTTTCCGCCTGGCGACCAAGGATGCGAGCAACAAGATCTACGAACACAAGATCGCCCGCATCAGCAAGATCAAGACCCGTTCCGAAGAGGACGAGGACGACGACGAAAAGGTCGCCCCCAGCAAGCGTCCGGTGGTGGAACTGGAAATGTGCCTGGGTAACGTCAAGCGCACTGTCGAGGTCAACCTGACCGACCGCAGCAGTTTCAACTACCCGCTGCTGATCGGTGCCAAGGCCTTGCGTGAGTTCGACGCGGCGGTGAACCCGGCTCGGCGGTTTACGGCGGATAAACCGGACTGTTGAGGGTGCTGTTCAGGATGCGGACGAGGCCCCGGAGATGGTCGATGTTTTCGGGGCTGGGTCGGCGTTGATGTTGTGTAGTGCCGGCAATGAATTTTGCTGATTTAGCGGCAGTCGGTTATTGGCGGATTTCCTTGAGTAGGTCGATATTGGTGAAATTTTTTATATATTCTGCTCGATGTATTTTTGCCTGCTGGAGGTAATGGTTCGGCGCCCGTTTAAGGGGTGTGGCCGGGTTGAGTTTGTTGTAATTGTTTGTTTTCGAGCGGTTATAAAGATTTTTAAAATGAGAAATGGTTATATCAAAGGGGGTTGTATCGAGCAGAGTTTGTCCGCCATATTCGAATTCGTATTTAACGTTCGGATCTGGATATCTATCAAAGTGATAGCCTTGTTTTGCTTTGTTGTAGCCTTCTAAGCTGGTCTTTAGATCAGTTAAATTATCGCTTACGCTATAGCTGCTTTGATTTTTCAGTAGCTTTTCATTTTGATCTATCAGATTGGCCTTGCGTTTCATTGATTGCCGATAGCTGCGGGCCGCTGCTAATTTTTTCATTGGGATTTTGCGTAATCCTTGCTTCGCCAGGTTTTTAAGAAATGCATCCATAACGGGCTTAATGGGTATATGCCCCGTGGGATCCGTCCAGTTAATCGGGTCCCCTGCGCAATACCCATATGCATTCAATCCACCTTCCCCAAACGGACTCAGACTGTCCGGACTGTTGAAGCGCATCAGCAACGGATTAAACACTCTGTATCCGCTACCCAATGAGTAATGCCCTGTCACCGGATCCGGCGACTCACCGTTAAAACCCAGCAAGCTGAGCAAACCATTTTCCGCTGGGCGATGGCCGTAAGGTGTATAGGCGAAGGGATGGGGGCCGGTTGCATCAAGCACGTTCAACAACGAGTGCTGTTGATCGGTCGCCAGCAGGGCGGTGTTGACCCTTGCATTTTCGTGACGCCGTTGCGCCAACAGCCGTTCGTCGTGCTGGAAGACGCTGCGCTGCACTACGCCTTGTATCTCGGTAGCCAAGCGGCTTTTGCAGTAAAAGCGCTGGATGCCGGCCTGTTCATAAGGCGCACGATCGACCAGGCGGTCCAGCGGGTCGTAGTGGTAGCGGCACAATACAGTTTCGCGGGAAGACGCGGACATCGACCTAGCTCCCTTTGGAGTCGAAAACACTGACCTCGAGCATCCGCCGTTTACAACTACTTGCCCACTATCAGAACTGTCAGTCCGAACAGCCTGGCAACGAGCAGCTCGACTACCGATTGACGTGCCCCGAGGCTTGGGGCACCGTTCCGGCAACTTTACTGTCGGGCCCGGTCGCCATGCCTCATATTCTGATTGTCGAAGACGAAGCCGCCATCGCTGATACGCTGGTGTTTGCGCTGCAGGGCGAGGGCTTTGACACCACCTGGTTGAGCCTGGGAGCCGCGGCCCTGGAGCATCAGCAAAAGACTCCGGCGGACCTGATTATTCTCGACGTCGGCCTGCCGGATATCAGCGGTTTCGAGACGTGCAAGAATCTCAGACGTTTCAGCGACGTTCCGGTAATTTTTCTTACGGCTCGGGATGGCGAGATCGACCGGGTGGTGGGCCTGGAGATTGGCGCTGATGATTACGTGGTCAAGCCCTTCAGCCCTCGCGAGGTTGCCGCCAGGGTTCGCGCGATTCTCAAGCGCGTGGCGCCGCGGCCTTTCGCGGAAGCGGTTTCGGCGTTGTTCCAGGTGGACAGCGAGCGCGTGCAGATCAGCTATCGCGGCAAGCCGTTGAACCTCACTCGTCATGAGTTTCGCCTGTTGAACTGCCTGCTGGAGCAGCCTGAGCGGGTCTTCAGTCGCGAGCAATTGCTCGACGCCCTGGGCGTGGCCAGCGATGCCGGCTACGAGCGCAGCATCGACAGCCACATCAAGAGCCTGCGCGCCAAGTTGCGCCTGGTCAGGGCCGAGGCCGAACCGATCCAGACCCACCGGGGCCTTGGCTACAGCTACAGCCCGGGCCACAGCTGATGTCGCTGGGTATCCGTATTTTCCTGGCCTACGTGCTGTTCATCGGCCTGGCCGGGTATTTCGTGCTCAACACGGTGATGGAGGAGATCCGTCCCGGTGTGCGCCAGTCCACCGAGGAAACCCTGGTAGACACGGCCAACCTGATGGCCGAGATCCTGCGGGACGATTTCAAGGCCGGGACACTCAGCCAGAACCGCTGGCCGCAATTGCTCAGGTCCTATGGCGAGCGCCAGCCGGCGGCGACGATCTGGGGATTGCCAAAAAACCAGGTCAACCATCGCATCTACGTCACGGATGCCAATGGCATCGTCGTGCTCGATTCCAGTGGCGTGGCGGTGGGCCAGGATTATTCGCGGTGGAATGACGTCTACCTGACCCTGCGCGGCCATTACGGCGCTCGTTCGACCCGCAACGATCCGGACGATCCGGCGTCGTCGGTGATGCATGTCGGGGCACCGATCCGCGACAACGGAAGAATCATCGGCGTGGTCACGGTGGCCAAGCCCAACAGCTCGTTGCAACCTTACATCGACCGCACGGAGCGGCGCCTGCTGGCGTACGGTGCCGGGTTGATCGGCCTGGGCCTGTTGCTGGGCGCCTTGCTGTCCTGGTGGCTCAGCGCGGCTTTGCGTCGGTTGACTCGTTATGCCCAGGCGGTGAGCCAGGGGCGGCGGGTGGAAGTGCCGCATTATCGCGGCGGCGAATTCGAGCAACTGGCGGGCGCCGTCGAACACATGCGCACCCAGCTCGAAGGCAAGGCCTACGTCGAGCGTTATGTGCACACCTTGACTCATGAACTGAAGAGCCCGCTGGCCGCGATTCGCGGCGCCGCCGAGCTCCTGCAGAGCGACATGCCCGCCGCCCAGCACCAGCGCTTTGTCAGCAACATCGACAGCGAAAGCGTGCGCATGCAGCAATTGATCGAGCGCCTGCTCAACCTGGCCCAGGTCGAGCAGCGCCAGGGGTTGGAGGATATTGTCGCGGTGCCGTTGGCGGCGTTGGTCGATGAATTGCTGGAAGCTCGCGGCGGCTGGATCGAAAGTCGTCAATTGCGCGTGGAGCGATACATCGCCGCTGATCTGACGCTGACCGGGGAGGCCTTCCTGTTGCGCCAGGCGTTGGGCAACTTGCTGGAAAATGCCTTGGACTTCACCCCTGTCGAAGGCCTGTTGCGCATCAACGCCGAGCGCCTGGGCAGCCGCGTCGAGATCCGTCTTTTCAACCAGGCCGAGCCGATTCCCGACTACGCACTACCGCGCCTGAGCGAGCGGTTTTATTCCTTGCCGCGCCCTGGCACCGGGCGCAAGAGCACAGGGCTGGGGCTCAACTTTGTCGAGGAAGTGGTGCAGTTGCATGGGGGGGAATTTTGCATTGGCAATGTCGAGGGTGGGGTGGAAGTGGTGCTGCGGTTGCCCTGACACCTCAAAGTCCATCTGAAAAAGCAGGCACTTGTGGGAGCGAGCTTGCTCGCGAAGACAGTGGCACATCCAACATCATCGCCCAGACAGTCCGCTATCGCGAGCAGGCTCGCTCCCACAGTTGAGTTGCCGTCGGGCCTGTTTCCACACAATCTCCACATTCCCCTCATAAACCGCCCACACAGCCGCGCCAGACTCTTCCCCATTCGAACAGGGAGAGCCCCACATGAACCGCAGCCTCGCTATAAAACTGGGCATGATTGCCCTGTTGATTCTCTTGCTGATGATCCCGCTGTTGATGATCAACGGCCTTATCGATGAGCGCCAGGAGCTGCGCGATGGGGTGTTGCAGGACATCGCCCGCAGTTCCAGCCACAGCCAGCAGTTGATCGGCCCGATGATCGTGGTGCCGTTTCGCAAGGACGTGAAGGTCTGGAATACCAACGAGAAGACCGGCGTGCGTTTCCTCGAAACCGTCGAGCAAACGGGCGAGTTGTATTTTCTCCCGGAGCAATTTGAGCTCGACGGCCAGATCCGCACCGAAACACGTGCCCGGGGCATCTACGAAGCGCGCTTGTTTCATGCCGACAACCGGATCGATGGCCGCTTCAAAGTGCCGGAACGTTATGGCGTCGCCTCGAAGGATTTCGCCGATTACCGCTTTGACGAGCCGTACCTGAGCGTCGGAATCAGCGACATTCGCGGCATCGAGAACGCGTTGACCCTGACGCTGAACCAGCAGACGGTCGACTTCCTTCCCGGTTCGCGGCTTGGCTGGCTGGGGCAGGGCGTACACGTGCCGTTGCCGATGATCACCGCCCAGGGCAGCCCCGAACTGACCTTCGGTTTCGACCTGCGCCTGCAAGGCACCGGCGAGCTGCAGATCCTGCCGGTGGGCAAGTCCACCAAAGTGCATCTGTCCGCCGATTGGCCGCACCCGAGCTTCATCGGCAACTACCTGCCGGTCAATCGCGAGATCAATGAACAGGGCTTCAATGCCGACTGGCAGACCTCGTTTTTCTCCACCAACCTTTTGGAAACGCTGCAAGCCTGCGATCCCAGCGATGGTTGCGAAGCGTTCCGCAGCCGCGCGTTCGGGGTGAGTTTCGTCGATCCGGTGGACCAGTACCTGAAGAGCGATCGGGCGATCAAATATGCGCTGCTGTTCATCGCGCTGACCTTCGCCGGGTTCTTCCTCTTCGAAGTGCTCAAGAGCCTCGCGGTGCACCCGGTCCAGTACGCATTGGTCGGCGTGGCGCTGGCGTTCTTCTACCTGCTGCTGTTGTCGCTGTCGGAGCACATCGGCTTCACCCTGGCGTACCTGGTATCGGCCAGTGCCTGCGTGGTGCTGATCGGCTTCTACGTCTGCCATGTGCTGCGCAGCGTGAGCCACGGCCTGGGATTTTCAGCGGGGTTGGCGGGGTTGTATGGACTGCTTTACGGCCTGTTGAGCGCCGAAGACTACGCGCTGTTGATGGGTTCGTTGCTGCTGTTCGGCCTGCTGGGCGTGTTCATGGTGCTGACCCGCAAGCTGGATTGGTACGGGGTGGGCGCGAAGCCGGCGGCTGCGATGAGTTTTGATCTGGGAGAGGTGAAATGAGCCGGTCGTTGGGGTTGCGGGAGGACCAGCGGGTGGGGGATATGCTGGTGATGCGAATTGTCGGGTTGTTTCCTTTGGATCCGGTGCGCGGCCTTCGCGAGCAGGCTCGCTCCCACAAGAGCGCAACACAATCAAATGTGGGAGCGAGCCTGCTCCGGGCGGCGTTCCGACGAAGAGGCCGGTGAGCCAAGACAGTTTTAGACCCGGGGCACCGTCTCGGCCATCGAAGGCCGCAAACTGACCTCGGAAAACCACGCCGCCAGCTGCGGATTGTTCTCGCGCCATTCCAGGTCGGCATGGCGCAGGTCCAGGTAACCCAGGGCGCAGGCCACGCTGATGGACGCGACGTCGAAATGGCTGGCCAGTTCGGCAATCGCCTCGGATTCGAGCGTGGCGAGGGCGCGACGAATCTTGTCCCGCTGCGCATCGAGCCATTCGTCCCAGTGTTTTTCCACAGGACGCAGGGCTGTCTCGTAGCGGATCATCACCGCCGCGTCCATGATCCCGTCGGCCATGGAGGCCAGGGTCAGGCGCCGCCAGCGCGCGGCGCCATCGCGCGGGATCAGCGGGTTGCCGACGTGTTGGTGGTCGAGGTAGTCGAGGATGACGCGGCTGTCGTGGATCACCGTCCCGTTGGCCAGGCGCAGGGCCGGGATCTTGCTCAACGGATTGTCATGGATCAGTGCTTGGTCCGGCTTGACCGGCGTGAGTTGGCTGAGCTGCAAGGCGACGCGATCCTGCTGGCCGGTTTCGTGGAGCAGCACCAGGACCTTGCGGACGAAGGGCGAAGCGGGGTTGTGGAACAGGGTCATGCTGGGGGTGGACATGCAGAACATCCTCGATTGGGCGGGCTGGGCTTAGCCTAGACAGTTGCGGGTCTGCTGGCGAGTAACGAATCGATAGGTGTATTCCACTGTGGGAGCGAGCTTGCTCGCGATGGCGGCGTGTCAGTCAACATCAATGCAACTGAACTTCCGCTATCGCGAGCAAGCTCGCTCCCACAGGGGCTGCGCCTGGCTGGGGTTATCCGCGTTTGATCAAGCCCCAGGTCCCAAGCAGGGTCGGGATTCCCAATCCAACCCAGCTCAGCGCATCCCAGGCGCCGTCACCGAGCAATGCGCTGAACAGCCCCGCCGCGCTCAATGCGCCGATCACCACGGGAATGCCAAACACCTTCCAGAAATTCGACTGCCGAGGCCTCACGAGGTTACCTCCGCGCCGACGGTCGCGCGCTTGGCGGCTTTACGTCGCACCACCCACAGATAAACGCCACTGCCCAGGACGATGATGGTCAGCACATCCAGGGTTGCCCAGAAAATCTGCATTGGCCGGCCACCGTAGTCGCCGAAGTGCAGAGGCAGGGACAGGCTCATCACGTCCATGTACCACGGCCGCTCGGCCACGGCGGTGACGTCCAAGGTGCTGGCGTCGATCAATACCGGAGTGAGCAGGTGCGAGGTCAGGTGGGTGTCGCCCTTCATGAACACACTGTAGTGATGCTCGCTGGAAAACAGCGTGCCGGGGAAGGCGATGAAGCTGGGCTCCATGCCCGGCGCGACTTCCTTGGCAATGTCGAGCAGGCGGGTCGCCGGCGCCAGTTGTGTCAATGGCGGGGCGTTGCGGTACGGCTCGACCATCGCGCTGAGGCTGTCGTTGCGCCACGCGGCGATGATCAGGTCGGCGCAGGCGGCAATCACGCCGGTCACGCCCACGGTCAGCGCCCAGACCAGGGTGACGGCGCCGATCAGGTTGTGCAGGTCGAGCCAGCGCAGGCGGGTGGATTTGTCCTGGCGCACCGTGCCGAAGTTCAAGCGCCGCATGAACGGCAAGTACAGCACCACGCCGGAGACGATGGCAATCACGAACAGAAACCCCATGAACGCCAGCAGCAACTTGCCCGGCAGCCCGGCGAACATGTCCACGTGCAGGCGCAGCATGATCATCATGAAACCGCCGTTGGCCGAAGGCATTTCCAGGGCTTCGCCGGTGCGCGCGTCGAGCATGAAGGTATGGGACGAATTGGGTTCGGTACCCGGTGTCGGCGCCATGATGGTGATCACGCCGTTGGGGTCGTCTTCGTCCCAGCCGAAATACTGGACCACTTCACCCGGACGATGAGCCTTGGCTTTTTCCACCAGTTGTTGAAGATCCAACGGCGGCGTGCCGGCCGGCATTTCCCGCAGCTCCGGGGCATCGCCCAACAGATGCTCGATTTCATGATGGAAAATCAGCGGCAGCCCGGTGATTGCCAGCATCAGCAGGAACACCGTACAGATCAGGCTGCTCCAGGTGTGGACAAAGGACCAGCGGCGAATGGTTTTGCTTTTCATGATCGATCCGAATGCAAAAGGGCACCTGCAGCAACAACTCTGTTCATTTTGGATTGAGTATCCATCGTGGCGAGGGAGCTTGCTCCCGCTGGGTTGCGTAGCAGCCCCAAAAGCTTAGGACCGCTGCGCAGTCCAGCGGGAGCAAGCTCCCTCGCCACGGTTTTCCTTATACGAACAGCATTGCCCGACAGCGCGGCCTAAAAGATTTTGCAAATGCTAACCGTTTACCATTTGTAATTCACGCTGGCGACGACGTTGCGTTGGTCTCCGTAGTAGCAATAGAAGCCGTCACAGGTGGACAGGTATTCCTTGTTGAAGATGTTTTTCGCGTCCACCGCCACGGTGACGCCCTTGAGAGTCTTGTTCAAACGGCCCAGGTCGTAATGGGCCGAGGCGTCATACACCGTATAGGAGCCGACATGCCCCCAATCGGTGTTGGTGGTGTTGCCGTAGGTGTCGCCGACATAACGCACGCCGGCACCCACGCCGAACCCGTCCAGCGAGCCGTTGTGCCAGGTGTAGTCAGCCCATGCGGTGGCCTGGTTACGCGGAACCTGGGCCATGCGCTTGCCTTCTTCGGCCGCGGTGCCCTTGGTGATTTCGCTGTCGTTGTAGGTGTAGGAACCGACCAGCTTCAGGTTGTCGGTAACGTCGCCCGAGGCTTCCAGCTCAAGACCGCGCACCTGGACCTCACCGACCTGGCGGGTGACGTTGTTTTCGGTGACGGAGTTGTTTTTCTGGGTCAGGTCGAACACCGCAGCCGTCAACAAGGTCTTGGTGCCGGGTGGCTGGTACTTGATACCCGCCTCGTACTGTTCGCCTTCCGTCGGCTTGAACGCTTCGGTGCTGTTGACGGTTGAGCCCGCCGCCGCCTGGAACGACTGGGCGAAGGAAACGTAGGGCGTCACACCGTTATCGAAGACGTAGCTCAACGCCGCGTTGCCGCTGAATTTCTTGTCGCGCTGGGTGTTGGTGACATTGTTCTGGTTGTGGAACACGGTGCCGGTGTGGATCCAGTCTTCACGACCACCAAGGGTCAGGCGCCACTTGTCCAGGGCAATCTGGTCCTGGAAGTACAGGCCGGTCTGGTTGGTCTTCTGGTTGTAGTCATACATCGTGAAGTACTGGACGTTGGAAAAATCCTGTCCGTAGGTCGGGTTGTTGATATTGCTGGTCGGCACGCCAGTCGAACCCCAATCCCAACGCGAATTGCTGTTCGAGCGCTGGTGATCCAGGCCCAGCAACAAGGTGTGGCTCAGATCACCCGTCTGGAAGTCAGCCTGGAAGTTGTTGTCCACGGCGAACTGGCTGATGTCTTCGTCGATCACGCTGGCGCTGCGCTTGACGTTGCCGTCGGCGTCCACCGATTGGTCCGGGCCATCCGGCGAGAACTGACCGCCGGCGGAGATGCCCTGGGTTTCCAGATCGCTCTTGGTGTAGCGCAGGTTCTGGCGGAACTGCCAGGTGTCGTTCAGGCGGTGTTCAAAGGCATAACCGAGCGCGTAGTAGGTGCGGTCGTAGAATTCCCAATCCGGGTCACCGAGGTTCTTGTGATGGGAGATCTTGCCCGCCGGCGACGACAGCTTGGTGCCTTGCAGGGGCAGGAATTGCCCGGTGATGCCGGTGTCATCGCGGGTGTATTGCGACAGGAATGTCAGGCGGGTGTCGTCGTTGATGTTCCAGGTCAGGCTCGGGGCGATGTTGTAGCGCTTGTCCGGGATGTGATCGATCTGGGAGTTACTGTCGCGCACGGTACCGCTGAGCCGGTAGAGGAACTGGCCTTCGTCGTCGACCTTGCCGGTGCTGTCGAAGTTGATCTGCTTGTGCTCGTGGCTGCCGGCCTGCAACTCCACTTCATTGCTGCTCTCGGCTTGCGGGCGACGACTGACCATGTCGAGCATGCCGCCGGGTGGCGTCTGGCCGTAGACCGACGACGCCGGGCCTCGAAGCACGGCGATGCGCTCAAGGTTCCACGGCTCGATCTTCGGGGTGATGTAGTTGCCCTTGGGCAGCGGCAGGCCATCGAGGAACTGGGTCGGCACGAAGCCGCGCACCAGCAGCCAGTCATTGCGCGAGTCCGAACCGTAGCCGCTGCTCTGCACGCCGGCGGTGTAGCGCAGGGCATCGTTGAGGTTGAGCACGGAGCGGTCGTCCATCTGCTGGCGCGTGACCACCGAGACCGAGCGCGGCAGTTCGACGATCGGCGTGTCGGTCTTGGTGCCGGCGGCGGTGCGGGTGACCGCATAGCCTTCGGTCGGGCCCCAGGCGGTTTCGCTGACGCCGGCGCCGATCACGCTGGTTTCCGGCAGCACCATGACGCCCTCTGGCACGGCCACCAGGCTGTAGGTGCCGGCGCTGCTTTGTTCCAGTTGCAGGCCGGTGCCGCGCAAGGCTTCACGCAGCGCACCGGTGGCGTCGAACTGGCCTTGGACCGGTGCCGAGGTTTTACCCGAAGCCAGCGCCGGGTTAAGGCTCAGGGCCAGGCCGGCCTGGCTGGCGATCTGGTTCAGGGTGCTGGCCAATGGCGCGGCGGGGAGGTTGTAGGCGCGCACGCTGGACGCCTGCTCGGCGGCCAGCAACGGACCGCTGGCCAGCGGGGTGGCGAAGGCGATGGCAACGGCCAACAGGCTGGGGCGCAACAGGGTGTCTAGCGGGCGGGACATACGGCGGCTCCTGAATGGAAATATTTCTCAATTGCCTGTGTGCCGGATGAAAACCGAAAAGTGATAGGGGTGGATGAAAATAATTTAGATTCAGATTGCGAGCGGTTGGGTGGTGATGCAACTGGCCTCTTCGCGAGCAGGCTCGCTCCCACAGGGGTACGCATTACCTGGTGGGAGCGAGCCTGCTCGCGAAGGCGTCCTCAGAGACGCAACATTCTCTAGCGCTTGGCCTCGACCCGCGGCGCCACCACCACCCACCAACGCGTGTGATGCTCGACCTGCACCGGCAAGGTCGGCAGCAAAGCGGTCAACGCCAGGTTGGTGTCATGCAGCGGGAAACTGCCGGTAATGCGCAGGTCCGCCACCTTGGGCTCGACGCCCAGGTAGCCGCGCCGATAGCGCGCCAACTCACGGACCAGGTCTTCGAGTCGCGCGTTGTCCACCACCAGCATGCCGCGAGTCCAGGCATCGGCGCCGGGGCTCAGGGCCAAGGTTGGACCGAGGCCGTCGCGGCGCATCAGTACCTGCTGGCCTTCGCGCAGAATCTGCTCTTCAGCGATCGCTTGCGGATGCGCGGCCACCGCGGATTTCAACACGCTCAGGCGTGTACCTTGGTCTTCGAGCCTGACCAGAAAGCGCGTGCCCAGGGCGCGCATGCTGCCCTCGCGAGTCTCGACGATGAACGGGCGCGGATCGTTGTGGCCGGTTTCCACCAGGATCTCGCCTTCCTGCAGGATGACGCGCCGCTGCTTGTCGTCGAAACGCACATCCAACGCGCTGTGAGTGTTGAGGTTGATCAGCGTGCCGTCGGCCAGGCGCAACGTGCGCTGTTCACCGGTGGCGGTGCGCTGGTCGGCCAGCCAATAATCCAGCGGCAGGTAACGCTCGCCAGCGAACAGCGCCAGGCCGATGACCGCGACGACGCTGGCCAGGCCGCTGCCGACCTTGCGTACCCGCCGCCGGATGCTGACCCGCGATTGCAGCAGCGCCGCACGCGCCGGGCCGCTGGCGACGCTGAAACGCTGGTCGAGCATGCCCAGTTGCTGCCAGGCGCGTGCATGCTCCTCATCGGCGGCGTGCCATTGAGCGAAGGCTTCACGCTCCTGAGGGCTGCCATTGCCTGAGTCCAGGGACAATTGCCAGGCGATGGCCGCGTCCAACACCCGCGCCGAGACTGGCTTGGAAGAGGCCAGGGTCATGTCGGCTCACCGTAAAGGGCGATGTAGCACTGCCGCACGCCTTGGGCCAGGTATTGGCGCACCCGCGGCACCGAAACTCCCAGGCGCTCGGCGATTTCAGCGTGGCCGAGGCCGTCGAGGCGGTTATAGAGGAAGGCCGCGCGCGCCTTGCTCGACAGTTTGCCAAGCAGACGGTCGATGTTCCTGAGGTCTTCGAGGATCATCTGCTGCTCCTCTACCGAAGGTTGCTCAGCCTCGGGAATCAGCATCAGCTCGGTCAGGTAAGCCTGCTCCAGCGCGGCCCTGCGGAAATAATCAAACAGCAGGCCTTTGGCGATCGCCAGCAGAAACGCCCGGGGCTCGCGCGGTGGATGCAACCCGTCACGCCCCAGCAGCCGCACGAAAGTGTCCTGGCTCAGGTCTTCCGCCCGCTGTGGACATGCCACGTTGCGCTGTAGCCATGCCAATAGCCAGCCGCGATGGTCGCGGTACAACGCACCAACCAGATCACCGTTAGGAGTAGGAACTGACGACACGGAGCATCACCGACGCATTAAGTAACGAGAATTGTTCGCGATTGTGGCAGAGGCGGGGGCTGGAAAGCAATTGGCGCTGGTCGGGATAAAACTGTGCACTCCTGTGGGAGCGAGCCTGCTCGCGAAAGCGGTCCATCCAATACGTTGGTGCCGGCTGACAAACCGCCTTCGCGAGCAGGCTCGCTCCCACAAAAGCCTTGTTGCTTTAATTAAAGCGAAGGCGCCTGCTGCCGCCGTTTCCACTGCCCCACGCGCTGTTGCAGGTCGAGAGCGCTGTGGATGTCCTGCTGGCGGGCGCGGCTGAACAGGATCAGCGCCAGTTCCGCAGTGGCGAGGGCGTCGGCGCTGGCGTTGTGGCGCTCGAAGACTTGCAGCTTGAACCAGTCGATCCACTCGTCCAGGCCTGACTTGCGCAGATTGGCTTGCGGGCAAAGCATCGGGGCCAGGTCAGCCACGTCCAGGAACGGATGCAGCAGTCGGCAGCCCAGATAGTCTTTCATGGCGCGTCCGAGCATGTGCGAATCGAACGGCGCATGGAACGCCAGCAACGGGCTGTCGCCGACGAACTCCATGAACGCCACCAGCGCTTCGGCCGGGTCGCTGCCGGCAGCGATGGCACTGGGTGCCAGCCCATGGATCAGTACGCTTGGCCCAAGCTTCTGCTTGTCGCATTGCAAGGTCCGCTCGAACTGCTGGCTGAAGTCGATGGCGCTGTCTTCAATGACGACCGCACCGATGGACAGCACCTGATCCTTGTTCAGGTTGAGGCCGGTGGTTTCCAGGTCAACCACCACCCACCGTTGTTCCCGCAGGCTGCGCTCCGTCAACGGCGCGGCGGCGGGCAGATTGTTCAGGCGCTGCTGCAATGCGTCCGAGAGCATCGGCTGGACCGGGCGCAACCAGGAAAACAGACTCACAGCTGGTACCTCACGGTCAGGCTGCTTTGCAGGCGTTGGGCCTGGCGCAGGGATTCACGCAGGATGCGCCGGTCCAAGTGGTTGAGGCTGTCCGGGTCGACGCGGTTGGAGTAGGGCTGGTTCTCCCGCGTTTGCAGCTGATGCTGTTGCATGCGCGTCTGCTGAATGAAGTGATAGGCCTCTTCATAAGCCGCGCCGTCCAGCGGCTCGATCACCTCCTTGACGACCAGTTGCCGCAAGCGCTCCAGAGTATTGTTGGCCTCGATGCCGTTGGCGAGCGCCAGCAGGCGGGCGCCGTCGACGAAGGGGGTCAGGCCTTGTACTTTGAGGTCGAGCGTCGCCTTCTCGCCGTTCTTGCGGCTCAACACAAAATCCCTGAAGCGGCCGACGGGCGGGCGATGGCGAAGCGCGTTCTCGGCCAGCATGCGTTGGAACAGACGATTGTCGGCCACCTGATCGAGGATCTGCCGGCGCAATTGCTCGCAGCCTTGCTCGTCGCCCCACACCACCCGCAAATCGAAATAGATGCTCGAACCCAGCAGGTTCTCGGGCGTCGCCTCACGGACGAAGGCCGCGAAGCGGCGTGCCCATTCGGCGCGGGACAGGCACAACTCGGGGTTGCCGGCCATGATATTGCCCTTGCACAAGGTGAAGCCGCACAAGGCCAGGCTCTGGTTGATCTGCTGGGCGATGGGCAGCAGCAGACCACGAATCTGCGCCGCATGGGCAGCGTCCCGGGCTTCGAACAGGATACCGTTGTCCTGGTCGGTGTGCAGGGTCTGCTCGCGGCGGCCTTCGCTGCCAAAGCACAGCCAGCTGAACGCAACGCCCGGGTCGCCCTTCTCGGCGAGGGTCAGCTCGATAACCCGGCATACGGTGTGGTCGTTGAGCAGGGTGATGATGTGGGTGATCTGGGTCGATGACGCGCCATGGGCCAGCATGCGCTCCACCAGTTGACCGATTTCGCCGCGCAAGGTCACCAGGTTCTCGATCCTGGGGGCGTTGCGGATCGTCCGGGCCAGGTGCACCAGGTCGACGCGCTGCAGGGAAAACAGGTCCCGCTCCGAGACCACGCCACACAAGCGCTGGTCCTTGACCAGGCAGACGTGGGCAATGTGGCGCTCGGTCATGGCGATGGCCGCATCGAAGGCGCTGTGGTCAGGCGACAGGAAAAACGGTGCCTGGGTCATGTGCATGGTGATCGCCCCGGAAAAATCCCCGGTACCGTCGGCCACGACCTGACGCAGATCGCGCAGGGTGAAGATCCCGACCGGCGCCTTGTGTTCGTCCACCACCACGATGCTGCCGACTTGCTGCTCATGCATCAGCTTGACGGCTTCGCGCAACGGCGTTTCGGGGCTGCAACTGACCGGGTGACGCATTGCCAGCTCGCCCAGACGGGTATTGAGGGAATATTGCGTGCCCAGGGTCTGCGCGGATTTCTGCTGCACTTGCTGGTTGACCTGATCGAGCAGGCTGCTGACCCCGCGCAAGGCGAAATCGCGAAACGGGCCGGACAGGGCGAACAGCTTGATGAAGGCCAGTTTGTTCAACTGCAGGCAGAAAGTGTCCTCGCCGGCCCGGTGCTCGGTGCGGGTCGCTCGCTCACCCAACAGGGCCGCGAGGGGGAAGCACTCGCCGGTGGTGATCTCGAAGGTGGTCTCGGTGCCGCCCTTGGCCGAGTGCGGTCGCTCGCCCACTACCCGGCCTTGCTTGACGATGTAGAAGTGCTCAACCGGACCGTCGGCCGGCTTGATGATGGTTTCGCCCGGGGCATAAAAACGCAGCAGGCATTGTTCGACCAGGTAGGCCAGGTGGGCATTTTCCATCTGGTTGAACGGGGGGAAACGCTGAAGAAACTGCAACGTACCCTGGATGTTCTGCAACACCGCGGTTTTCCCTGCCTGGATGAAGGCGTCCGCTTTTTTCATAACCATTACGCAGTCTTTTTCGAATTGTTGTGGTCGGATCTGTTCCCCATGGTCGGCCCCTGAGCGCAGGGTGCCCATTGGACGTAAGTCTAGGTCGCGGCAATGGGAGCGAATCCAAGGAAAACTCCCACGCCTTGCGTCGAAAAATTCTTCTTGGAATGCACTTGGAAAAAAATCCGACGAAGTGCACATTGAAGCGCCGCAGAACGATGTCTGACCACTGTGCCAGGGGATCGATTCGAGAACGTAGAGAGCATCATGTCCGACCACGATATTTTGAGTGACGCCGAGCGCGAGGCGCTGAGTGCCGTCATGCTGGAACCCGACCTGCCGCCGCAGCGAGTCCTGATTGTCGATGACGACAAGGACGCCCGTGAGCTGCTGTCGGAAATCCTGGCATTGGATGGCATACGCTGCATGACCGCCGCCAGTGGTGAAACCGCACTCAGGATGCTGGAAACCAAGCCCGCCATCGGCCTGCTGATCACCGACCTGCGCATGGGCAATGTCGATGGCCTGGAGCTGGTGCGCCTGGTACGCGAGTCGGAGCGGGCGGCGCTGCCGATCATCATTGTGTCGGGCGATGCCGACGTGAAGGACGCCATCGAGGCGATGCATCTGAGTGTGGTGGATTTCCTGTTAAAGCCGATCGACACCGACAAGCTGCTGGGGCTGGTCAAGCATGAGTTGGGGATGGATCTTTAAGATCGTCTGTGGGAGATAGCTTTTGTGGCGAGGGAGCTTGCTCCCGCTGGGCTGCGACGCAGACCCTTTTTCCAGAACTCGGAATCTAATTGACTGTATTGCGGTCGCTGCGCAACCGAGCGGGAGCAAGCTCCCTCGCCACAAAAAGCAGTTGGATAATGCAAATGAAAAAGCCCTGATCGCAAGATCAGGGCTTTTTATTTGCCGCGATTACCGCTCAATCACAACCCATTGGCTGCCTTGAACTCGCGACGACGACGGTGCAGCACTGGCTCGGTATAGCCGTTCGGTTGGTTGGTGCCTTCGATCACCAACTCGACCGCCGCCTGGAAGGCGATGTTGCTGTCGAAGTCTGGCGCCAGCGGGCGATACAGCGGGTCGCTGGCGTTCTGGCGGTCGACCACCGGTGCCATGCGCTTGAGGCTCTCCATCACCTGGTCCCGGGTGACGATGCCATGGCGCAGCCAGTTGGCGATGTGCTGGCTGGAGATCCGCAGCGTTGCACGGTCCTCCATCAGGCCGATGTCGTTGATGTCCGGCACCTTGGAGCAACCGACGCCCTGGTCGATCCAGCGCACCACGTAGCCAAGGATGCCCTGGGCATTGTTGTCCAGTTCATGCTTGATCTGCTCGGGCGTCCAGTTAGGGTTGACCGCCAGCGGGATGGTCAGGATGTCGTCCACCGAAGCGCGGGCACGCTTGGCCAGCTCGGCCTGGCGGGCGAATACATCGACCTTGTGATAGTGCAACGCGTGCAGGGCGGCAGCGGTCGGCGATGGGACCCATGCCGTGTTGGCGCCCGCCATCGGGTGGGCGATTTTCTGCTCGAGCATCGCGGCCATCAGGTCCGGCATGGCCCACATGCCCTTGCCGATTTGCGCGCGGCCTTGCAGACCGGTGCTCAAACCGATGTCGACGTTCCAGTTTTCGTACGCGGCGATCCACTTCTCGGCCTTCATGTCGGCCTTGCGGACCATCGGGCCGGCTTCCATGGACGTGTGGATTTCGTCGCCGGTGCGGTCGAGGAAACCGGTATTGATGAACACCACGCGCTCGCTGGCCGCCTTGATACACGCCTTTAGGTTGACCGTGGTACGGCGCTCCTCATCCATGATTCCGACTTTCAGCGTGTTGCGCGGCAGGTTCAGCACGTCTTCGACGCGGCCGAACAGCTCGTTGGTGAACGCCGCTTCTTCCGGGCCATGCATCTTCGGCTTGACGATATAGACCGAGCCGGTGCGGCTGTTGCGGCGCGAGGTGTTGCCGTTGAGGCTGTGGATCGCGGCCAGGCTGGTGATCAGCCCGTCGAGAATGCCTTCCGGCACTTCATTGCCGTCCTTGTCCAGGATCGCGTCAATGGTCATCAGGTGACCGACGTTGCGCACGAACAAAAGCGAACGGCCGTGCAGCGTCACGCTCGACCCGTCCGCGGCGGTGTAGACGCGGTCAGGGTTCATGGTCCGGGTAAACGTCTGGCCGCCCTTGGCGACTTCTTCCGACAGATCGCCTTTCATCAAGCCGAGCCAGTTACGGTAGATCACCACCTTGTCATCGGCATCGACGGCGGCGACCGAGTCTTCGCAATCCATGATGGTGGTCAGCGCGGCTTCCATCAGGATGTCTTTGACGCCGGCGGCGTCGGTCTGCCCGACCGGAGTGCTGGCATCGATCTGGATTTCGAAGTGCAGGCCGTTGTGCTTGAGCAGCACTGCGCTCGGCGCCGACGTATCGCCCTGGAAACCGATCAGTTGGGCATCGTCGCGCAGACCGCTGTTGCTGCCGCCCTTGAGAGTCACGACGAGCTTGCCGTCGACGATCTTGTAGGCAATGGAATCGACATGAGAGCCGGCCGCCAACGGGGCTGCTTCGTCGAGAAAGGCGCGGGCGAAGGCGATGACCTTGTCGCCGCGAACCTTGTTGTAGCCTTTGCCTTTCTCCGCGCCATCGGCTTCGCTGATGGCATCGGTGCCGTACAGCGCGTCGTACAGCGAACCCCAGCGGGCGTTCGAGGCGTTGAGGGCGAAACGGGCATTCATCACCGGCACCACCAGCTGCGGGCCGGCCATGCGGGCGATTTCTTCATCGACATTCTGGGTCGTGGCCTGGAAATCCGCCGCTTCTGGCAGCAAGTAACCAATGTCTTGCAGGAAGGCTTTGTAAGCCACGGCGTCGTGGGCCTGGCCGGCACGAGCCTGGTGCCAGGCATCGATCTGCGCCTGGAAATCGTCGCGTTTGGCGAGTAGGGCTTTGTTCTTCGGCGCCAGGTCGTGGATGACCTTGTCGGCGCCGGCCCAGAATGCGTCGGCGGTGAGGCCGGTTCCGGGAATGGCTTCGTTATTCACGAAGTCGAACAGGACTTTGGCGACCTGCAGGCCACCGACTTGAACGTGTTCAGTCATTGCTTGCCTCACTCTGCTCAGCTATTGCGCTTTTCAGCTCTTCGATTTGGACAATGAAGCCTCGGGACATTTAAACCACAAACCCCTGGACCAGTACATGCCATTGCTGGCGGCTGGGTTAAGCCTTGCTGACGGGGCTTTCAGGGATGCGACTGGCCTGGGCAGACATCGGTGCAACATTAGGCATTGCGGTTATGTAGTGCCCGCTGCGGCATACTACATGATCAGTTACGGTTGTGAAAATCAGACTAATTGCGTCGTTCCGCGACCGACTAAAGCACTACAGTCACGGCGCGGAATCGGATGTTCTCAAAAAACAGATAGATTGTTCCAGATAAATCTAGGATTCGTACACATTTCCCCGTGGCGAGGGAGCTTGCTCCCGCTTCAGTGCGCAGCACTGATCCAGCGATTTACGATCATTACGCAGTCCAAGGCGAGCAAGCTCCTCAACCCAAAAGCGCGACCGTGTGGATTTCCCGCCTTGCCTATACTGTCCGTTCCATCAACAGAAGGGCTGCGCCATGGACCATCTCGTCATCACCGTTTTCGCCCCGGACAAACCCGGGCAGGTCGAGCGCATTGCTGAGTGTATTGCCGAGCACGGCGGCAACTGGCTGGAAAGCCGTATGTCGCACCTCGCCGGGCAATTCGCCGGGATCCTGCGCCTCAGCGCCCCGGCTGAATCTCATGAAGAACTGATCGAGGCTTTGCATGGGCTCGCGGCCCATGGCATTCGTGTGCTGATTGCCGAGAATGCGATCGAAGAATCCTGCACCTGGAAACCCATCGCCATGGAACTGGTGGGCAATGACCGTCCCGGCATCGTGCGCGACATCACGCGCCTGTTGAGCGAGCAGGGGGTGAACGTCGAGCGGCTGGTTACCCATGTTCGACCCGCGCCGATGAGCAGCGAATTGTTATTCCATGCCGAGGCGATTCTCGGAGTGCCCCTGACCTTGTCGCTGGACACCCTGCAGGAGCGCCTGGAAACCCTGGCTGATGAATTGATGGTCGAGCTGAAACTCAGCGACGAAAGCTGACGCAGGTTATCCAAGGAAAAGCTGCGCCTGCCTGTGGATAACCTGTAGAGACCCGGCGCCAGCCCAGGCCCGCCGTGCCTCAGCCAGTGATGGTCAAAAAATCACCAGTTTTCAAAGGCTTGTGCACAAACGCCGGGGATCACGTTGTGGATAACCTTGGGAAGGATAAGCGCAGGCCACGCCGGACGTGGCCTGTAGAGATGTGTTGGTTTTTTGATCAGGAGCGCCGGCGCATGCTGACCACCGCGTCGATGCTGTACACCGCCAGACCGGCCCAGATGAACAGGAACGCCACCAGCGTGCTGGACGATAAATGTTCGTCAAACAGAAGCACCGCGAGCAGCAGCACGAGCGTCGGCGCGATGTACTGCAAGAAGCCCAGCGTGGTGTAGGGCAGATGCCGCGCCGCCGCGTTGAAGCAGACCAGAGGCACCAGCGTCACGGGACCGGCCGCCACCAGCCACCAGGCTTCGGAAGTCGTCCAGAAAGCCGCCTGGGCGCTGGTGGCGGCCGGGTTGAACAGCAGCCATGCGATAGCAATCGGTACCAGCATCCAGGTTTCCACCACCAGCCCTGGCAAGGCCTTGACCGGCGCCTGCTTGCGGATCAACCCGTAGAAGCCAAACGTCAGCGCCAGCATCAGCGACACCCACGGCAGGCTGCCCACCTGCCAGACCTGTTGCGCCACGCCAATGGCTGCCAACGCCACCGCGACCCATTGCATGCGTCGCAGCCGCTCGCCGAGGATCAACATGCCCAGCAACACGTTGACCAGCGGATTGATGTAATAGCCCAGGCTGGCTTCGAGCATGCGACCGTTATTCACCGCCCAGACGTAGGTCAGCCAGTTGACGGCGATCAGCGTGCCGCTCAGGGCCAGGATCGCCAGGCGCCGCGGATTGTCCCGCAGCTCGCGCCACCAGCCCGGATGTTTCCAGACCATCAGCAGGGCCGCGCCGAACAGCGCCGACCAGAGTACCCGGTGGATGATGATTTCCACCGATGGAACGTTGGCGATGGCTTTGAAATAGATGGGGAACAGGCCCCAGATGATGTAGGCGCTCAGGCCCAGGATATACCCGCGACGCGGGTTGGCGGCTTGCATGCAGAATCCTTGCTTAGGCAGCTAACAAAGAAGTGATTGTAAGTAGATTTGTCTGATTGTGCTGTAAACCTTGCAAGGCACTGATCCGAGCAAAAGTCGGCTATGGGAGCGAGCCTGCTCGCGAAGGCGGTGAAACAGTCGCCATTTATATGACTGACGTATCGCTTTCGACAGCAGGCTCGCTCCCACAGGAGTTTCAGGTGGCCGTTGGTGCCCCGCCCAATCAAAAAAGCTTCAACGGCTCTTCCTGAAGCGCCGCCAGTTGCTCGCGCAGCGCCAACACCTGATCGCCCCAGTAACGTTCGCTGCCGAACCAGGGGAAGCTTCGCGGAAACGCCGGGTCATCCCAGCGGCGCGCCAGCCAGGCGCTGTAGTGCATCAGGCGCAGGGCGCGCAGCGGTTCGATCAGGGCCAATTCGCGCGGGTCGAAATCATGGAACTCCTGGTAGCCGTCCATCAATTCCGATAGCTGTCCGAGGCATTCCTGCCGATCCCCGGCGAGCATCATCCATAGATCCTGCACGGCCGGGCCCATGCGGCAATCGTCGAGGTCGACGATATGGAACACCTCGTCGCGGCACATCATGTTGCCGGGATGGCAATCGCCGTGCATGCGGATGTTCTGGTGGGGCGTGGCGGCGTAGGCATCTTCGACACGCTTGAGCAGATCCCTGGCCACTGATTCGTAGGCCGGCAGCAGGCTGCGGGGGACAAAGCCGCTTTGCAGCACGGTCTCCAGCGAGTCATGGCCGAAGTTCTTCACGCCCAGCGCTTCGCGATGCTCGAATGGCCGGGTCGCGCCGATCGCGTGAAGCCTTCCGAGCAACTGGCCCAGACGATAGAGCTGGTCGAGATTGCCCGGCTCCGGCGCCCGCCCGCCGCGACGGGGGAACAGGGTGAAACGAAACCCGGCGTGCTCATGCAGGCTGGCGCCGTTATGGATCAGCGGCGCCACCACCGGCACTTCGCAGTCGGCCAGCTCGAAGGTAAAGCGGTGTTCTTCCAGGATCGCTTCGTTGGTCCAGCGCTGGGGGCGATAGAACTTGGCGATCAGCGGCTCGGCGTCTTCGATGCCGACCTGATAGACACGGTTTTCGTAGCTGTTGAGCGCCAGCACGCGGGCGTCGCTGAGAAAGCCGATGCTTTCAACGGCATCGAGTACCAGGTCGGGCGTAAGGGTTTCAAACGGATGGGACATGCTGACTCCTGCGCAGCGGCAGGGCTGCCGCGTCCGACCCGGCATGGTAGCGCAAAGCAGTCATGATTGGGTCGGTGGGAGTTGCGTCGCTCTTCGTGGCGAGGGAGCTTGCTCCCGTTTGGGTGCGCAGCGCCCACAAAAAAATGGGGTCGCTGCGCAACCCGGCGGGAGCAAGCTCCCTCGCCACAAAGACGGCTGCGTTCCCACGCAGAGCGTGGGAACGCTCAGCGTCAGCCGCCGATGATCCCGCCATCCTCGCGCGTAATCACCATCACTGACGACCGTGGCTTGCCATTGGGCAGGTGCTCGGGGAAAGTCGAACCGCCGTTTTCCCCAGGGTGCTGGATGCCCACGAACAAGGTCTTGTAGTCCGGCGCGAAGCTGATCCCGGTGACTTCACAACCCACCGGTCCGACCATGAAGCGGCGGATCTCACCGCTGTTGGGGTCGGCGCAGAGCATCTGGTTGTTGCCCATGCCGGCGAAATCCCCGGCATTGCTTGAGTCGCCATCGGTCTGGATCCACAGCCGGCCGGCTTTGTCGAAGCCCAGGCCGTCGGGGCTGTTGAACATATTCTGCGCATTGACGTTGGACGATCCGGCCTTGGGCGTGCCGGCATGCACCGTCGGGTTACCGGCGACCACAAACAGATCCCACTCGAAGGTCTTGGAGGCGTGATCGTCGCGGTCGGTGCGCCAGCGCAGAATCTGCCCGTAGACGTTTTTGGCCCGAGGGTTGGGCCCGTCCACCGGTTGGCCTTCTTCGCCGCGCTTGGAGTTGTTGGTCAGGGTGCAATAGACCTGGCCATCCTTCGGGCTCACCACGATCCACTCCGGGCGGTCCATGCGGGTGGCGCCAACGGCGGTGGCGGCCAGGCGCGCATGGATCAACACTTCAGCCTGGTCGTTGAAGCCCTTGCCGGCGTCGAGGCCATTCTTGCCATGGGTCAGTTCGATCCACTGGCCCTTGCCTTTCGGATGGTCCGGGTTGCCGTCGCCGGCGTCGAAGCGCGCCACGTACAACGTGCCGTGGTCCAGCAGGTCGCGGTTGGCCTTGGGATTGCGGCGGTCGATGCGATCGCGGCTGACGAACTTGTAGATGAACTCGCCACGCTCGTCATCGCCCATGTACACAACGGCGCGCCCGTCACGGGTTTTCGCCAGCGCGGCGTTTTCGTGTTTGAAGCGGCCCAGGGCGGTGCGTTTCACCGGCGTGGACTTCGGATCGAACGGGTCGATTTCAACCACCCAGCCGTGACGATTGAGCTCGTTGGGGTTTTTCGCCAGGTCGAAACGCGGATCGAACAGGTGCCAGTTGATTTCGCGGCTGGTGACGGTAGCGCCGTAGCGCTTTTGCGCCTCATCGAACGTCAGATCAGCGTTGCTGCTGCCGAAGCAGTCGGTGAAGTTTTCTTCACAGGTCAGGTAGGTGCCCCACGGCGTCATGCCGTTGGCGCAGTTCTGGAACGTCCCCAGCGCTTTTTTGCCGCTCTTGTCGGCGCTGGTTTTCATCAGATCGTGACCGGCAGCCGGGCCGCCCAGGCGAATCGGCGTGTTGCCATGGATCCTGCGGTTGTAGCGTGAATCCTGGACGAACTGCCACTGGCCCCGGCGCCGCTGGATCTCGATGACCGACACGCCTTCGCTGGCCTGGGCCTTGTGCACGTCTTCGGCGGACTGCGGCTGGCCGCCATGGGGGAAGAGGTAGCGGTAGTTGGTGTATTCGTTGTTGATCGCCATCAGCGCCCGGTTGTCCTCGCCGGGAAACGGGAACAGGCTCATGCCGTCGTTATTGTCACCGAACTGCATTTCCTGTGCGCGGGCGGTGCCATTGCCGCTGGGGTCGAATGCCGGGGCATTTTTTTGCAGTGGCTGGCCCCAACTGATCAGCACCGAGGCTTTGTAGCCTGGCGGCAAGGTAATGGTGTCGATCGTGGCGGCGGCAATGCTGTCAAAGCCCAGCAACCTTTTGTTGCCTTCGCTCACGGCGGCGGCCATGACGCTGCGGCTCAGCAGGTTGCCGCCCAGGAACATCGCCGCGCCGCACAGAGCGCCTGCGCCGATGAAGCGGCGACGGCTCAGGCCGACGATCTTTTCCAGGTCGGTGGATTGGTTTTCTTCTAATAGGCTCATCATCAGGCTCCCTGCTGGTTTTGGCAGTCACCTTAAAGCGGGTCGATGAAGTTTATGTTTCAGCGCGCTACAACGGTGTGCCGAGCAGCACATTTGCAGGGGAAAAACGTACTTGCACCGGTGAGCCGGCGTCGAGGTTTCGTTCAACCAGCTCAAGCGGGTCTGCAAGGGCACACAACGTCTGGCCGTTGGGCAAGCCGATGCGCACTTCATTGGGGCCATCCGCAGCGACCGCGATGTGCTCGATCACGCCTTGCAGACTGTTGGCCGAGCAATCGTCCGGCTGGTCGAGTGGATACAACGCCAGCCAGCCGGCCTTGATCAGGGCCACCACTTCGGTACCGAGGCCCAGCTCCAGGCGCAGCGTGCTGTCGTGGGTGATCTGCGCGTCGATGAGCAAGCCGCGCGCCAGTTCCAGGTGTATCCGGTCGTTGTGGCCCTGGGCCTGGATGCCGACGACCTTGCCATGCAGTTGGTTGCGCGCGCTGGTGCGCAACATCAGGCGGCTGAGCAGGCCCAGGTCACCGGCGTCCTCGCTCGCTTCCAGCAACTGCGCCTGCAATACCTGCAAGCGCTGATACAGACGCAGCACGCGCAGGCCTTCTTCCGACAGTTTCGCGCCACCGCCACCCTTGCCGCCAACGCTGCGCTCGACCAACGGCCGGTCCGCCAGGTTGTTCAACTCATCGATCGCATCCCAGGCCGCCTTGTAGCTCAGCCCGGCGCTTTTGGCGGCACGCGTGATGGAACCCTGTTCGGCGATGTGCTGCAACAGGGCGATGCGTTGTGGGCGGCGGACGATATGTTGGCTCAACAGCGTAGGCAATGACATGGGTGCAAACCCTGTACGGGACGGATGCAGGACGTTGGCGCCTCGGCCACTGCGCGTCAAGCCGGATCACCGGGTTTCGGCGTGCGCGCCAGGCAATACACATCGACCCGCGCTGCACCGGCATCGAGCAGCAACCGGGCCAGTGCCTGGGCCGTGGCGCCGGTGGTGAGTACATCATCGACCAGCGCCAGGTGACGGTTGTTCAACACCGCACCGGGCGCTAAGGCAAAGGCCTGGCGCAGGTTCCGGCGCCGGGCCCGGGCGTCCAGGACCTGTTGGGCCGGGGTGTCCTGGACGCGCAACAGCAGGTTGTCTTCGCAAGGGATCCGTAGCGCTGCGCTGAGCCAGCGGGCCAGCAATGTCGCCTGGTTGAAGCCGCGCTGGCGCAAGCGGCGCGCCGCCAGCGGCACTGGCACCAGCGCATCGGGCCGCTCCAGGCCTTCGTCGAAATGATGCTGCAGCGATTGCGCCAGCAACTCGCCAAGCAGTCGACCGAGGGGCCATTTTGCCTGGTGCTTGAAGCGCGTAATCAGGCTGTCCACCGGAAAGTCGTAGGCCCATGGCGCCAGGACCCGCTCGAAGGCCGGAGGCCGCGCGGCGCATTGGCCGCAACGGAGCCCGGCCATGGGCAGCGGCAGGGCGCAAACGGCGCAATGCTCGCCGAGCCAGGGCAGTTCGCTTTCGCAAGGGGTGCAGATGGGTTGCAAGGTGTCGGTGGATTCGCCGCACAACAGACAGATCTGTTTGTTTTTTAACCAGATGTAAACCGGACCTTTGTATCGTGGTTGACAGCGCATGGCTCTTCCTTAAATATGCCGAACATCCGTGTCGCGCCTGTGGTTATTCCGTTCCCCAGGCGCTTGCCAAGCATAATCAAGGAAATGCCCATGAGCGCCAGCACCACTGCCAACCTGCGTCATGACTGGTCTTTGGCCGAAGTCAAAGCACTCTTTGTCCAGCCATTCAATGACCTGCTCTTCCAGGCGCAGACCGTGCACCGCGCGCACTTCGATGCCAACCGCGTCCAGGTTTCGACCCTGCTGTCGATCAAGACCGGCGCCTGCCCGGAAGATTGCAAATATTGTCCGCAGTCCGGCCACTACAACACCGGGCTGGAAAAAGAGAAGTTGCTCGAGGTGCAGAAGGTCCTTGAAGAGGCCGCGCGCGCCAAGGCCATCGGTTCGACCCGTTTCTGCATGGGCGCGGCGTGGAAACATCCGTCGGCCAAGGACATGCCCTACGTGCTGGAGATGGTCAAGGGGGTCAAGGCCATGGGCCTGGAGACCTGCATGACCCTGGGGCGTCTCGACCAGGAGCAGACCGAAGCGCTGGCCCAGGCCGGCCTGGATTATTACAACCACAACCTCGACACCTCGCCGGAGTTCTACGGCAGCATCATCACCACCCGCACCTACAGCGAGCGCCTGCAAACCCTGGCGTATGTACGTGATTCGGGGATGAAGATCTGTTCCGGCGGGATCCTGGGCATGGGCGAGTCCCTGGACGACCGCGCCAACCTGCTGATCCAGCTGGCCAACCTGCCGGAGCATCCAGAGTCGGTGCCGATCAACATGCTGGTGAAAGTCGCCGGCACGCCGCTGGAAAATGCCGAGGACGTCGACCCGTTCGATTTCATCCGCATGCTCGCCGTGGCGCGCATCCTCATGCCGAAATCCCATGTGCGCTTGTCTGCTGGCCGCGAAGCCATGAACGAGCAGATGCAGGCCCTGGCGTTCTTCGCTGGTGCCAACTCGATTTTCTACGGCGACAAACTGCTGACCACCGCCAACCCGCAGGCCGACAAGGACATGCAACTATTTGCGCGCTTGGGCATCCAGCCGGAAGCTCGCGAAGAGCATGCCGATGAAGTGCATCAGGCGGCCATCGAGCAGGCGCTGGTGGAGCAGAAGAGCAGCGAGCAGTTCTATAACGCCGCTGTTTGATTGCTCACCGATTCCCTGACTGGAATGCAAGACGCTGTGGGAGCGAGCTTGCTCGCGATGGCAATGGAACATTCAACATTCATGTCGACTGGCTCACCGCTATCGCGAGCAGGCTCGCTCCTACAAGGATCTTTGGCCAGTCTTTAACAGTTGAGGCCTGCATGCCCTTCGATCTTGCCGCACGCCTGGCTGCCCGTCGTGCCGAAAACCTCTATCGCCAGCGTCCGCTGCTTGAAAGCCCCCAAGGCCCGGAAGTGGTGGTGGACGGCCAGCCGTTGCTGGCGTTCTGCAACAACGACTACCTGGGCCTGGCCAATCACCCGCAGGTGATCGAGGCCTGGCGTGCCGGCGCGTCGCGTTGGGGCGTCGGTGGCGGTGCGTCGCATCTGGTGATCGGCCACAGCGGCCCTCATCACGCCGTGGAAGAAGCGCTGGCCGACTTGACCGGCCGGCCCCGGGCACTGTTATTCACCACCGGCTACATGGCCAACCTTGGTGCCGTCACGGCGCTGGTCGGACAGGGCGACACGGTGTTGCAGGACCGGCTCAACCACGCCTCGTTGCTCGACGCCGGGCTGTTGTCCGGTGCCCGTTTCAGCCGTTACTTGCACAACGATGCCCAAAGCCTGGCGACCCGCCTGGAAAAAGCCATCGGCAATACCCTGGTGGTCACTGACGGCGTGTTCAGCATGGACGGC
The DNA here is from genome assembly GCF_054161305.1 of Pseudomonas sp. Z2-11. Lineage (NCBI taxonomy): Bacteria > Pseudomonadati > Pseudomonadota > Gammaproteobacteria > Pseudomonadales > Pseudomonadaceae > Pseudomonas > Pseudomonas sp. Z2-11. Next base: position 5,645,842 of record NZ_CP096395.1, on the reverse strand, counting down.
GACATCGCCGACCTGCCGGCTCTTGCCCGCGCAGCACGGGCCAAGGGCGCCTGGCTGATGGTCGACGATGCCCATGGCTTCGGCACGCTGGGTACCACCGGCGGCGGTGTCGTCGAGCATTTCGGCCTGAGCCAGGAAGACGTACCGGTCCTGGTAGGGACGCTGGGCAAGGCGTTCGGCACCGCCGGGGCTTTTGTTGCCGGCAGCGAAGAATTGATCGAAAGCCTGATCCAGTTCGCGCGCCCCTACATCTACACCACCAGCCAGCCACCGGCGTTGGCCTGCGCCACGCTCAAGAGCCTTGAGTTGCTGCGCAGCGAGCATTGGCGGCGTGAGCATCTGCAATTGCTGATCCGCCAGTTCCGCCACGGTGCCGAGCAGATCGGCTTGCAATTGATGGACAGCTTCACGCCGATCCAGCCCATCCTGATCGGCGACGCGGGACGGGCGATGCGGCTGTCGAAGATGCTGCGCGAGCGCGGGCTGATGGTCACCGCGATCCGCCCACCCACCGTGCCGGCCGGCAGCGCTCGGCTGCGTGTGACGTTGACCGCTGCCCACAGCGAAGCCCAGGTACAACTATTGTTGAATGCACTGGCCGACTGTTTTGCGCAACTGGGAGCGGAGCCAAGCCATGCGTGATCGACTGATATTGCTGCCCGGCTGGGGCTTGGGCGTTTCGCCCCTCGAACCGCTGGCGGCGGCCCTGCAAGGGCTCGATGAGCACTTGCAAGTGGAAATCGAGCCATTGCCTGCACTGGTGTCGAGCGACCTCGGTGAATGGCTCGATGAGCTGGATGCCACGTTGCCCCAGGATGCCTGGCTGGGCGGCTGGTCCCTGGGCGGGATGCTGGCCGCGGAACTGGCGGCACGTCGGGGCGAGCGTTGCTGTGGCCTGCTGACCCTGGCGAGCAACGTGTCTTTTGTAGCCCACCAGCATTGGCCGAGCGCGATGCCCGCTGACACTTTCGATGGATTTCTCGCCGGATGCGCCGCCGATCCGCGGCAGACCCTCAAACGCTTCAGCTTGCTGTGTGCGCAAGGCTGTGGCGACCCGCGCGGATTGTCGCGATTGCTGCTGGCCGGCGCGCCGAACACCTCGCCTGAGGTATTGATGGCCGGGCTCGAGCTGCTGGCGCGACTGGACACGGGGGTTGCCTTGCAGGGTTTTCGAGGCCCGCAATTACATCTGTTTGCCGGGCTCGACGCGCTGGTGCCTGCCGAGGCTGCGGGAGAACTGCTGGCGATGCTGCCAGATGTCGAAATCGGTCTGATTGAACAGGCCGGCCACGGATTCCCACTGGAGGACCCCCACGGCGTGGCGGGGGCGATCCAGGCTTTTCTGCATGAGTCCGGTGATGACTGATTTATCTGTTGTGAAGTTGCCGGGCGCCTTGCCCGACAAACGTCAGGTCGCGGCCTCGTTCTCCCGGGCGGCAGCCAGCTATGACAGCGTCGCTGAACTGCAGCGCGACGTCGGACAGCAATTACTGTCGCGGCTGCCCGTCTCGTTTATGCCGGGACGCTGGTTGGACATGGGTTGTGGCACCGGTTATTTCACCCGCGCCCTTGGTGCGCGGTTCGGTGAGAGGGCGGGTGTTGCGCTGGATATCGCCGAAGGCATGCTCAACCACGCCCGTCCTCAAGGCGGCGCCGCGCATTTCATCGCCGGTGATGCCGAGCGGCTGCCGTTGCAGTCGGCCAGCTGTGACCTGGTGTATTCCAGCCTCGCTGTGCAATGGTGTGGCGATTTTGCCTCGGTATTGAGCGAGGCCTATCGTGTTCTGAAACCCGGTGGGATGTTTGCCTCCACCAGCCTGTGTGTCGGCACGTTATACGAGTTGCGCGACAGCTGGCGTGAAGTGGATGGCCTGGTACACGTCAACCGTTTCCGCGCATTCGATACCTATCGACAGCTGGCCGACGCCAGCGGGTTGCGCGTCGTCAGCCTGGAGAATCGCCCGCATGTTCTGCATTATCCCGATGTACGTGCCCTGACCCACGAATTGAAAGCATTGGGTGCGCACAATCTGAATCCTGGTCGTCCCGGTGGGTTGACGGGCAGGGCGAGAATTTTCGCGCTGGTCCAGGCCTATGAAAAGTATCGCCAGGCCCAGGGCCTGCCGGCCACTTACCAGGTGGTCTACGCCGTGCTGGAGAAACCGCTATGAGCCAGGCTTATTTCATCACCGGCACCGACACCGACGTGGGCAAGACCACTGTTGCGGCGGGGCTGCTGCACGCGGCCAGGCGGGCCGGCATGAGCACCGCCGCGGGCAAGCCCGTAGCTTCTGGTTGCGCAGTGACGCCCAAGGGCCTGCGCAACGCCGATGCCTTGGCCCTGTTGGCCGAATGTTCGGTGCCATTGACTTATGCACAGGTCAATCCGGTGGCATTCGAACCGGCGATCGCACCTCACCTGGCCGCCCGGGAAGCTGGCGTGGCATTGACCGTGCAATCCTTGCTCGGGCCGATGCGCGAGGTGCTGGCTCTGGATGCGGATTTCACCTTGATCGAAGGCGCGGGCGGCTGGCGTGTGCCGCTGGCCGGGCAAGACAATCTTTCCGACCTTGCGATAGCGTTGGGCCTGCCGGTGATCCTGGTGGTAGGAGTACGCCTGGGCTGCATCAGCCACGCGCTGCTGACCGCCGAGGCCATCGCCCGGGACGGCTTGCCGTTGGCCGGCTGGGTAGCAAACATCATTGATCCGGCCACGTCGCGCATGGAAGAAAACCTCGCGACCCTCGCCGAACGCTTGCCGGCGCCCTGCCTGGGCCGAGTCGCGCGAATCAAGGACGTGACGGCCGAAGCGGTGGCCGAACATCTGCAACTGGATCTGCTGGACTGACCTCGAACCAAGGTTTTGGCTATGACGCGGCACTGTGCCATTAGTGTTTTTGTCGAGCCTTTTCCCCGAGCATCTGGTTCAATGCCCGTGTCGACCCTTCAAGAAGACCCTCCCTGCCATGGAAATCTCAGGAAACACCGCGTTCTATGCCGGTCTGAGCACGATTCAGACAGGGCAGCACCGCGTTGATCAGGCCTCCAGCCAGATTGCCAACAACACGATCGAGCGCTCGGTCACCAGCCAGTCCTCCGACGTTCAGGTGGATCGCCTGCGTTCGGTGGATCGCAGTCAGCAATCGGACCTGACCAGCAACATGGTCGAAATGGCCCAAGGCAAGTTCCAGGTGCAACTGGGGGTGAACGTTGCCAAGGCTTCCGACGAAATGCTCGGAACGTTGATCGATACGTTCGCCTGACTCTGCCGTTCAGATGTAGTGAAAACGCCGCGATTCATTCGCGGCGTTTTCGTCTCTAACTCCTTCTCCCTCAACTAATCTTTCTCTGCGCGCGCCGTGCCTCTGCATGGCGTTGGATTTTTCACGGCTGAATTCCTGCAGGACGATGACGAACGGCAAAAGATCGCCGCTTGACAAGGTTTGAGCGTAAACGTATGTTTCAAACAGCTGTTTGATCGCCATAACAAATCCACGCGGTCGTTCATTCCCGGTTACATCAGCAGAGGTTTATCGCTATGCCTGACTACAAGGCCCCCTTGCGTGATATTCGCTTCGTTCGTGACGAACTGCTCGGCTACGAAGCGCATTATCAGAGCCTTCCAGCGTGCCAGGAGGCAACTCCGGACATGGTTGACGCCATCCTCGAAGAAGGCGCCAAGTTCTGTGAGCAGGTGCTGGCGCCGCTGAACCGCGTGGGTGATCTCGAAGGTTGCACCTGGAGCGAGTCCGGCGTGAAGACCCCGACCGGCTTCAAGGAAGCCTACAAGCAATTTGTCGAAGGCGGCTGGCCGAGCCTGGCCCATGACGTGGCGCACGGTGGCCAGGGCCTGCCGGAATCCCTGGGCCTGGCAGTCAGCGAGATGGTCGGCGAAGCCAACTGGTCGTGGGGCATGTACCCGGGCCTGTCCCATGGCGCGATGAACACCATTTCCGAGCACGGTACCCCCGAGCAGCAAGAGGCGTACCTGACCAAGCTGGTATCCGGCGAATGGACCGGCACCATGTGCCTGACCGAACCGCACTGCGGCACCGACCTGGGCATGTTGCGCACCAAGGCCGAACCTCAGGCCGACGGCTCCTACAAAGTGACCGGCACCAAGATCTTCATCTCGGCCGGCGAACACGACATGGCCGGCAACATCGTCCACATCGTGCTGGCGCGCCTGCCGGACGCACCGGCTGGCACCAAAGGTATCTCGCTGTTCATCGTTCCGAAATTCCTGCCTGAGGCGGACGGCTCCATCGGCCAGCGCAACGCGGTCAGCTGTGGCTCCCTGGAACACAAGATGGGCATCCACGGCAACGCCACCTGCGTGATGAACTTCGACGCGGCCACCGGTTTCCTGATCGGCCCGGCGAACAAAGGCCTGAACTGCATGTTCACCTTCATGAACACCGCTCGCCTGGGTACCGCGCTGCAAGGCCTGGCCCACGCCGAAATCGGTTTCCAGGGTGGCCTGAAGTACGCTCGCGACCGCCTGCAGATGCGTTCCCTGACCGGCCCGAAAGCACCGGACAAGGCCGCCGACCCGATCATCGTGCACCCTGACGTGCGTCGCATGTTGCTGACCATGAAAGCCTTCGCCGAGGGCAACCGGGCGATGGTGTACTTCACCGCCAAGCAGGTCGACATCGTCAAATACGGCGTGGATGAAGAAGAGAAGAAGAAGGCTGACGCCCTGCTGGCGTTCATGACCCCGATCGCCAAGGCGTTCATGACCGAAGTCGGCTTCGAATCGGCCAACCACGGCGTGCAGATCTACGGCGGCCACGGCTTCATCGCCGAGTGGGGCATGGAGCAGAACGTGCGCGACAGCCGCATCTCGATGCTGTACGAAGGCACCACCGGCATCCAGGCGCTCGACCTGCTGGGCCGTAAAGTGCTGATGACCCAGGGCGAGGCGCTCAAGGGCTTCACCAAGATTGTCCACAAGTTCTGCCAGGGCAACGAAGGCAACGAAGCCGTCAAGGAATTCGTCGAGCCGTTGGCCGCACTGAACAAGGAATGGGGCGAACTGACCATGAAGGTCGGCATGGCCGCCATGAAGGATCGCGAAGAAGTCGGCGCGGCCTCGGTGGACTACCTGATGTACTCCGGTTACGCCTGCCTGGCTTACTTCTGGGCCGACATGGCGCGCCTGGCGGCGGAAAAACTCGCCGCCGGCACCAGCGAAGAAGCGTTCTACACCGCCAAGCTGCAGACCGCGCGCTTCTACTTCCAGCGCATCCTGCCGCGCACCCGCACCCACGTGGCGACCATGTTGTCGGGCGCCAACAACCTGATGGACATGAAAGAAGAAGACTTCGCGCTGGGCTACTAAGCCTTAAGCATTTCTTCAAAAAGCCGCTGCTTCTTCGGGAGCAGCGGCTTTTTCATGTTTGTTATAACCCCAGTCAGGCCATCGACAAACCCGTGGCGAGGGAGCTTGCTCCCGCTGGGCTGCGAAGCGGCCCAAAACCTGCCAATACGCAGCATCAGACACACCGCGCCCGCCGGCTTACGACTGCTTCGCAGCCGAGCGGGAGCAAGCTCCCTCGCCACAGGGGAACCATGGCGATCCTGAAACAATATTCATCCAACCGGACCCTAAGAAAACTTCCTGCCCTGCCGTTACAGCGATGGCAGTGTGACATCTGTCACCTCTCGCGTGCCTTACTGCTCCAGTTGCAGGCACAATGCCATCTTTGATCAGCCGGGTCGGAGCTTTACCCTTGCCGCGTCTTTCCGTAATGCGCTTCAGCCATTTCCTACCGTCGACAGTGCTTTTACTGGCGGGGCTCGCGGCTGCCTACGTCAAGGACCTGAACGTCTTCTTCACCTCATTGTTCAACGTGCTTCCTACGCTGGTGTTGTTGTTGGGCGGGGCGTACTGCTCCGTTTACCGACGTCAGCGCGAACTGTTTCTGATGGTCACGGTGTACATCGCTTATTTTTTGCTGGATACCCAGACCGACTTCTATCGCGATAACGGCAAGGTGCGCGAAGACGCGGCGGTGGTGTTCCATCTGGTCTGCCTGCTGCTGCCGCTGTTGTTCGGGCTGTTCGCGGCGTGGCAGGAGCGTACGCATCTGTTCCAGGACATGGTGGCGCGTTTCGCGGTGCTGCTGGCCTTTGGTGGCGTGGCCCTGGCCCTGGAGCAAAGCTTTCCCCAGGCCCTGCTGCTGTGGCTTTCGGAAATACGCTGGCCGGCGCTGCATGGCGCCTGGATGAGCCTGATCCAATTGTCATACCCGGTGTTTGCCGCTGCGTTCGTGCTGCTGGCCTGGCAATACTGGCGTAACCCACGACCCTTGCATGCGGCGCAGCTGGTGGGGTTGGTTGGGCTGTTCTGGATGCTGCCGAAGACGTTCATCTTGCCGTTCACCCTGAACATCATGTGCAGCCAGGTGATGCTGATGATCGCCGCCGCGGTTGCTCACGAGGCCTACCAGATGGCCTTCCGCGATGAGCTCACCGGCCTGCCGGGGCGCCGGGCGCTGAATGAACGCATGCAGCGCCTGGGTCGAAACTACGTGCTGGCGATGAGCGACGTGGATCACTTCAAGAAATTCAACGACACCCACGGTCACGATGTTGGCGATCAGGTGCTGCGCCTGGTGGCCAGCAAGCTGTCGAAAATCGGTGGCGGCGGCAGGGCTTATCGTTACGGCGGCGAGGAGTTTGCGCTGGTGTTTGCCGGCAAGACCATTGATGAATGCATGCCTCATCTGGAAGTCATCCGCCAGTCCATCGAGACGTACGCCATTCAACTGCGTAATCCCGACAATCGCCCCCAGGACGATCAGCAAGGTCGCCAGCGTCGCTCCGGCAGCGGCGCCACCAGCGTATCGGTGACCGTCAGCATCGGCGTGGCCGAACGCGTGGACCAGCGCACGCCCGAGGAAGTGCTCAAGTCCGCCGACCAGGCGCTCTACAACGCCAAGGGGGCGGGGCGCAATTGTGTAATTGCCTTCGGCCAGAATCGTCGCGGCGCAGTGCGCATGGAGGCCGCCGCGGGTTGAGTGATGACGGCGCATTCAGCGTCTGGAGATTGATTGTGGGCCTTGGCGGCCGGCAGTAGGTTGGGATGATCTGCTACCGGAGAAAACCACCATGCCCGAGTACAAAGCCCCGCTGCGCGACATGCGTTTCCTGATCGACAACGTCTTTGATTTCCATGGCCGCTATGCCGAGTTGGGGGCCAGCGACGCCAGTCCGGACATGGTCAGCGCCATCCTCGAAGAAGGTGCCCGATTCTGTGAGAACGTGCTGGCTCCGCTCAATCGTCCGGGTGACGAAGAAGGCTGCCATTTCGATAACGGCGTGGTCACTACACCTACAGGCTTCAAGCAAGCTTTCGCACAGTATGTAGAGGGCGGCTGGCACGGCCTGGCAGCGGATCCGGCTTACGGCGGCCAAGGCCTGCCCAGCTCGCTGGGGCTGGTGATCAGCGAGATGATCGGGTCGAGCAACACCTCCTGGGGCATGTACCCCGGCCTGACCCACGGCGCCATGTCGGCCATCCACGCTCACGGCACCGAACAGCAGAAACAGACCTACCTCAACAAGCTCACCGCCGGCCAGTGGACCGGCACCATGTGCCTGACCGAAGCCCACTGCGGCACGGACCTGGGCATCATCAAGACCCGCGCCGTGCCTCAGGCGGATGGAAGTTACGCGGTGACCGGCAGCAAGATCTTCATCAGCGCCGGCGAGCACGACATGAGCGACAACATCATTCACCTGGTGCTCGCCAAATTGCCGGATGCTCCCGCCGGGACCAAAGGCATCTCGTTGTTCATCGTGCCCAAGTTCCTGCCCGATGCAGCGGGCGAGGCCGGTGAGCGCAATGGTGTTTCCTGCGGTTCGATCGAGCACAAGATGGGCATCAAGGCGTCGGCCACGTGCGTGCTGAACTTCGATGGGGCCAAGGGTTTCCTGATCGGCGAACCGAACAAGGGCCTCAACTGCATGTTCACCATGATGAACCATGCCCGCCTCGGCACCGGCATGCAGGGCCTCTGCCTCGGCGAAGCGAGCTTCCAGGGTGCGATCAAATACGCCAACGATCGCCTGCAGATGCGCTCTTTGACCGGCCCCAAGGCGCCAGAAAAAGTCGCCGACCCGATCATCGTCCATCCCGACGTACGTCGGATGCTGCTGACCATGAAAGCCTTCAACGAAGGCAACCGGGCGCTGACCTATTTCACCGCGCAACTGCTCGATACCGCGCATTTGAGCCGCGACGAAAGCGCCCGCCAGGAGGCGGAAGACCTGCTGGCCTTCCTCACCCCGATCTGCAAGGCCTTCATGACCGACACGGGTTTGGAAGTTACCAACCACGGCATGCAGGTCTTTGGCGGTCATGGCTTCATTCGTGAGTGGGGGATGGAGCAGCTGGTGCGTGATTGCCGGATCGCGCCGATCTATGAAGGCACCAACGGCATCCAGGCCCTGGACCTGCTGGGGCGCAAAGTGCTGGGTAGCCAGGGCAAGTTGTTGCGCGGTTTCACCAGGATCGTTCACAAATTCTGCGCTGCCAATGCCGGGCATCCGCAGCTTCAGGCTTTCATTGCGCAACTGGACGGGCTCAACCAGCAATGGGGCGAACTGACGACGCAGGTCGGCATGGCCGCCATGAAAAATCCGGATGAGGTGGGCGCCGCTTCGGTGGATTACCTGATGTACAGCGGCTATATCATTCTGGCCTACCTGTGGTTGCGCATGGCGTTGGTGGCCCAGGCGCAACTCGACAGCGGCACTGGAGAAAGCGATTTCTGCCGGGCCAAGCTGGCGACGTGCGAGTTTTACTTCAAGCGCCTGCTGCCGCGTACGGCCGCCCATCGGGCTGCAATAGAGGCAGGGAGCGATTGCCTGATGAGGTTGCCGGCGGAGTTGTTTGCGCTTTGACAGGCTGAAACATTTTCTCAGTGGCGAGGGAGCTCGCTCCCGCTGGGGTGCGCAGCAGCCCTTCTAGTGAGCGCTGCGCACTCAAGCGGGAGCAAGCTCCCTCGCCACGGAAAAACAGAGCTTCGGGGTTGACTAAAAATAACAAGACAGTCACAGGTTGACCCTATGTGTCTCAAAAGTTGTTGAGGTACACTCTGGGCCATTGCGAGAACCGCTTTCCTACGAACCAATTGTTTAGATCCTGCGAGGTTTGCCATGGCTGACTACAAAGCGCCCCTGCGCGATATGCGCTTCGTCCTCAATGAAGTGTTCGAGGTCGCGAAACTCTGGGCTCAACTGCCGGCGTTGGCCGAAACCGTAGACGCTGAAACCGTCGAAGCGATCCTCGAAGAGGCGGGCAAAGTCACCGGTAAAAGCATCGCGCCCCTCAGCCGTGCAGCTGACGAAGAGGGCTGCCACTGGGCTGACGGCGCCGTGACCACACCGGCGGGTTTCCCTGAGGCCTACAGCACCTTCGCTGAAGGCGGTTGGGTCGGCGTCGGCGGTGATCCAACGTACGGTGGCATGGGCATGCCCAAGGCGGTTTCGGCCCAGGTCGAGGAAATGGTCAACTCCGCCAGCCTGTCCTTCGGTCTGTACCCGATGCTTACTGCAGGAGCCTGCCTGTCGATCAACGCCCACGCCAGTGAGGAATTGAAAGCCGCGTACCTGCCAAACATGTACGCCGGCGTCTGGGCCGGCTCCATGTGCCTGACCGAACCCCACGCCGGCACCGACCTGGGGATTATCCGGACCAAGGCTGAGCCCCAGGCTGACGGCACCTACAAAGTCAGCGGCACGAAGATTTTCATTACCGGTGGCGAACACGACCTCACCGAAAATATCATTCACCTGGTGCTGGCGAAGCTCCCCGACGCACCGGCGGGCCCGAAAGGCATTTCGCTGTTCCTGGTGCCGAAATTCATGGTCAACGCCGACGGCAGCCTGGGTGCACGCAACGCGGCCAACTGCGGTTCGATTGAGCACAAGATGGGCATCCAGGCGTCCGCCACCTGCGTGATGAACTTCGACGAAGCAGTGGGTTACCTGGTCGGCGAGCCGAACAAAGGCCTGGCGGCGATGTTCACCATGATGAATTACGAACGCCTGGGCGTGGGGATCCAGGGCCTGGCCTCCGGCGAGCGTTCGTACCAGAACGCTGTCGAGTACGCCCGTGATCGCCTGCAAAGCCGTTCGCCAAGCGGCGCGCAGAACAAGGACAAGATCGCCGACCCGATCATCGTCCACCCGGATGTGCGCCGGATGTTGCTGACCATGAAAGCGTCGAACGAAGGTGGCCGGGCATTCTCCACCTACGTGGCGATGCAACTGGACACCGCCAAGTTCAGCGAAGACCCGACGACTCGCAAGCGCGCCGAAGATCTGGTGGCCTTGCTGACGCCGGTTGCCAAGGCATTCCTGACCGACCTGGGCCTGGAAACCACCATTCACGGCCAGCAGATTTTCGGCGGCCACGGCTACATTCGAGAATGGGGTCAGGAGCAGTTGGTGCGCGACGTGCGCATCACCCAGATCTACGAAGGCACCAACGGCATCCAGGCACTGGACCTGGTGGGGCGCAAGATCGTCGGCAACGGCGGGGCGTTCTACAAACTGTTCGCCGACGAGATTCGTCATTTCACCGCTACCGCTGGCAGCGATCTGACGGAGTTCACCCAGCCGTTGAACGATGCGGTCGGCACGCTGGACGAGCTGACCGATTGGCTGCTGGACCGGGCGAAAAACAATCCCCATGAAATCGGTGCGGCTTCGGTGGAGTACCTGCAGGCGTTCGGCTACACCGCGTATGCCTACATGTGGGCGCTCATGGCCCGGGCGGCCCTGGGCAAGGAAAAGCAGGACGATTTCTACGCGAGCAAACTGGGCACGGCACGTTTCTATTTCGCCCGCCTGTTGCCACGAATCCATTCCTTGAGCGCTTCGGTAAGGGCGGGTAGCGAGTCGCTGTTCCTGCTGGAACCCGGTCAGTTCTAAAAGAAGACGTTATGTAGGAAAAAGCTTACATGACGTGCTGGCGATTTCCCTCTATCGGCCGATTGGATCCACGGCTAATCTAGCTTCCATGGACGTAGCGCAGGACGCGCAAAGTTACAACACGGACACGTAGGATTCTGCCAGGAAGGCGGAGTGAAATGGATGTCAGGGAAACAGTCTGCAAAGCCCCGCTTCGGCGGGGTTTTCTTTTGCCCGCGTTTTTTTGCCTGCGTATCTTCTCCCTGCGGCCCGCCTCTTTGGACGCGCACTGAACCCTGACGAGCGGTCAGCTGTCCATGAGCTATATGGCAATGTGGCCATCGACCATCAGGAGCTGTCCATGGATATCATTCGAATCATCATCGCCATTCTGTTGCCACCGCTGGGTGTGTTCCTGCAAGTCGGGTTCGGCGGGGCTTTCTGGTTGAACATTCTGCTGACGCTGTTGGGTTATATCCCCGGCATCGTGCATGCGGTGTACATCATCGCCAAGCGTTGAAGTTAATGTAATGACTACGACCTCTGTGGCGAGGGAGCTTGCTCCCGCTCGATTGTGCAGCAATCGCAAAAGCCTGGGGCCGCTCCGCGACCCAGCGGGAGCAAGCTCCCTCGCCACAAGTACTTGCCGCTTCTAGAGGCGAGCATCCATCACCCTGCGATAGAACAACCACTCATGCTCCAGCGCATGTGCCTGGTTCGCGGCCTTGCGAAAGCCATGGCGCTCATCCGGGTAGTAATGAGCCTCGACCGCAACACCGTTGTCCTCCAGCGCCTTGACCATGTCGCGGGTCTGCTGCGGCACGACCACAGCGTCCAGCTCGCCTTGGAAAAAAATCACCGGCGCGCGAATCCTCTCGGCGTGCAGTAACGGCGTGCGGGCCCGGTAGCGTTCGGCGTCCAGTTGCGGGTCGCCGATCAGCCAGTCCAGATAGTCACCTTCGAATTTGTGCGTAGCGCGGGCCAGGGCAACGGGATCGCTGACGCCGTAGAGGCTGGCGCCAGCGCGGAACACGTCCCGGAACGCCAGGGCGCAGAGGCTGGTATAGCCACCTGCGCTGCCGCCACGGATGAAGGCGCAGCGGCCATCGACCAAGCCTTGCTCATCCAGATAAGCAACCACGGCGCAGGCATCCTCGACATCCACCACGCCCCAACTCAAATGCAGCGCTTGCCGATAGGCGCGGCCATAACCGCTGCTGCCACGGTAGTTGAGGTCGGCGACGGCGAAGCCGCGCTGGGTCCAATACTGGATGCGCGGGTCGAACATCGGGTAGCAAGCCGAAGTGGGCCCGCCGTGGACGAACACCACCAGCGGCGGTTTCGCGTTGGCGTCCATGGCTGGGTAAAAGAAACCGTGGGCCTCGCTTGAAGCGCTGGGATAACGCAGCGTCCTGGGGCGGCTGATTTGCTCGGGAGGCAACGGCGCGATGCCTCCGGCCAGCACCAGCGCTTCATGACTGCGCCGCTCGATCGCAATGACCGCCGAGGGGCTGGCTGGCGAGGCGGCAATGGCATAGACGAATTGCTCATCCAGCGCGAGGCTGCGGAAGCGGCTGTAAGTGCCGGTGAAATCTTCCGGCACGCCGCCGCAGCGCAGCCCCAACCGCCCGAAGCCGGCCTCGGTCCAGCTTGCCAGGTAAGTGCTTTCATCCACCGGCAACCATGTACACCCGCCCAGTTGCCAAGGCGCCGGGGCGTGATCGGCTTCGGCGGCGTCCATTGGCTTCAGGACGCCGGCGCGTTCACTCCAGGGCTGCCAGTAACCGTCTCTGTCGGTCAGGCAATAAAGGCGACTGCAAGCATCGAAGCGAGGTTGCTGGATGGATTCTTCGCCATCATCGCCCGCCACGCAGCGTGGCGCTGCCCAGGTTGAATCGTTGCGTTCGGCGAGCATCAGCCGCGTCGCTGTCCATGGCTGGTGGGGGCGACTCCATTCAATCCAGGCGAGACGTTTTCCGTCGGGGCTCAAGATCGGCGCGGCATAGAAGTCCGCGCCTTCGGCCAATACGCGCCGCTGGTGATCCGCCAGTCCGATCGATACCAATCGATGCTGGTCGGCCTGTTCCTCCACGGCCAGCACGTGCCCTGTGGCGAAGTGCAGATCGCCGTATCGACAATCGCCCGCGGTCAGCGCTACCGGACACTGGTCGCCCAGCGATTGGTGATACAACTGTTGGTCGCTTTCGTTGACGAACAGCACGCCGTCGTCGCTCAGACAGAACGACCCGCCGCCGTATTCGTACACCCGGCTGCGCACACTGAAACCGTCCGGGGTCAGGCAACGCGCCTTGCCGTCTCGCCAATGCCAGATCCGGCAAGCGCCATCTTCGGGGCGGTATTCGTTCCAGAAAAGACCCTGGGGGCCGAGTTGCAGTTCGGCAAAGTCGACGCCTGCCGCGACGGCCTGGGCGGCGCTGAAAGGTTCAGCCTTTAACGATGAGGCGCGAGTTTCGTTCATTGCGAAAGGCCAGTTGTTCAATGGTTTGCGTGGCATGCTCGGCGTCTTCGCGAGCCTGGAGAATCATCCCGTGGTGCGCGGATTTGCTGCACACCGGATCGGCATTGCTGGCGTCACCGGTGAGCATGAACGCCTGGCAACGACAGCCGCCAAAGTCCTTTTCTTTTTCATCGCACGAGCGGCAGGGCTCGGGCATCCAGTCATAACCCCGGAAACGGTTGAAGCCGAACGAGTCGTACCAGATGTGTTGCATGCTGTGGTCACGCACATTCGGGAATTGCACCGGCATCTGCCGGGCGCCATGGCAAGGCAATGCCGTGCCATCCGGGGTAACGGTCAGGAAGATGCTGCCCCAGCCGTTCATGCAGGCCTTGGGACGCTCTTCGTAGTAATCCGGGGTCACGAAGATCAACTTGCACGGGTTACCTTCGGCCTCGAGCCTGGCCCGGTATTCATTGGTGATGCGCTCGGCACGCACCAGTTGTTCCCGCGTGGGCAGCAGGCCGACGCGGTTGAGGTGTGCCCAGCCATAGAACTGACAGGTGGCGAGTTCGACAAAGTCGGCTTCCAGGGCGATGCACAGCTCGATGATGCGGTCGATCTTGTCGATGTTGTGCCGATGGGTGACGAAGTTCAGCACCATCGGATAACCATGGGCTTTCACCGCTCGGGCCATCTCCAGTTTTTGCGCGAAAGCTTTTTTCGAACCGGCCAGCAGATTGTTCACCTGCTCGTCGCTGGCCTGAAAACTGATCTGGATATGGTCGAGGCCGGCCTTCTTGAAATCGCTGATTTTCTGTTCGGTCAAGCCGATGCCGGAGGTGATCAGATTGGTGTAGAAGCCTAGCTTGCGCGCCTCGCCGATCAGCTCGGCGAGGTCCTGGCGCACCAACGGCTCTCCACCGGAAAAGCCCAGTTGCGCGGCGCCCATTTCCCGGGCCTCGCGAAAGACCTTGAACCACTGCTCGGTGCTCAGCTCCTTGCCTTGCTCGGCAAAGTCCAGCGGGTTGGAGCAGTACGGGCATTGCAACGGGCAGCGATAGGTCAGCTCGGCCAGCAGCCACAACGGCAAGCCGACGGCGGGCTTCTCAGGCAAGGGTGATCCAGTGCTGTGCACGGGCGACCTCCATGAATTGCTCGATGTCGTCACCGAGTTCCGGCACGTCCGGGAATTGCTTCTCCAGCTCGCCGATAATCGCCGCGACATTCCGTTCACCATCGATCAGGCCGCCGATCAGCGAAGCGCTGTCGTTGAGCTTGATCATGCCTTCAGGATAAAGCAGCACATGGCCTTTCTGGGCCGGTTCGTATTGGAAGCGATAGCCGGGACGCCACTGAGGGGTTTTGCTGCGGTCGAAGCTCATAAGGTAATCCCTTTATGCCACACCCGTTGATCGGTCACGCTGTGATAGGGCGGGCGTTTTAATTCGTAAGCCATGCTCATGGCGTCGAGCATGCTCCAGAGAATGTCCAATTTGAACTGGAGAATTTCCAGCATGCGCTCCTGGCCTGCCCGGGTGGTGTAGTGCTGCAGGGTGATCGCGAGACCATGCTCCACATCACGCCGAGCCTGGCCCAGGCGGGTGCGGAAATATTCATAGCCGGCCGGGTCGATCCAGGGGTAGTGCTGCGGCCAGCTGTCCAGGCGCGATTGGTGGATCTGCGGGGCGAACAGTTCGGTCAATGAGCTGCTGGCGGCTTCCTGCCAGGAGGCCCGGCGGGCGAAGTTGACGTAGGCATCCACGGCGAAGCGTACGCCGGGTAGCACCAACTCTTGGGAGCGCAGCTGATCGGGGTCCAGGCCCACTGCCTGGCCCAGTCGCAGCCAGGCTTCGATGCCGCCGTCTTCGCCGGGGGCGCCGTCATGGTCGAGCAGGCGCTGGATCCACTCGCGACGGATTTCCCGGTCCGGGCAGTTGGCCAGGATCGCGGCGTCCTTGAGCGGAATATTCACTTGGTAGTAGAAGCGGTTCGCGACCCAGCCCTGGATCTGCTCGCGCGTGGCACGGCCTTCATACATCGCCACGTGATAGGGATGATAAATGTGGTAGTACGCGCCTTTGGCACGCAGGGCCGCCTCGAACTCGGCGATGGACAGGGGGGTGTCAGTCATTTCGGTTCTCCTTGGATAACCGCTGGCGGATGGGTTGCCTGGGCGGCCTCTTCGCGAGCAGGCTCGCTCCCACATTGGGTGGTGCTAAAGCAGATATCCGGTACGACTCGGGACTACTGTGGGAGCGAGCCTGCTCGCGAAGAGGCCAGATATGGCACACCGCAAAGCTGCTCACACATTCGTCTGCCCATTCCTACAACTCAATACTCATCCCGTCATAGGCCACTTCAATCCTGCGTCGCACCAGCTCGGCCCGCTCGGGCGAATCTTCGTCCAGTATCGGGTTGGTGTTGTTGATATGGATGAGCACCTTGCGCTGCTCGGGCAATTGCTCCAGCACCTCCAGCATCCCTCCGGGACCGTTCTGCGCCAAATGACCCATCTCCCGACCGGTGCGAGTGCCGACGCCACGGCGTTGCATTTCGTCGTCGTCCCACATCGTGCCGTCCACCAGCAGGCAGTCGCTGTCGGCCATGATCTGCAGCAACGGTTCGTCGACCTTGCCCAGGCCCGGCGCATAAAACAGTTTGCCGCCGCTGCGCAGGTCTTCAACGATCAGCCCGATGTTGTCACCCGGATGCGGATCGAAGCGGTGCGGTGAATAGGGCGGCGCGGCGCTGCGCAGCGGCAGCGGGGTGAAGCGCAGGTTCGGGCAGGCCGGGACGGTGAAGCTCTGGTCCAGCTCGATGCGGTTCCAGCTCAGGCCGCCGTTCCAGTGGGTCAGCATGTTGAACAGCGGGAAACCGGTGCTCAGGTCTTCATGGACCATGTCGGTGCACCAGACCTGATGCGGGCAGCCTTCGCGCAGGCTGAGCAGGCCGGTGGTGTGATCGATCTGGCTGTCCATCAGGATGATCGCGCCGATGCCGGTGTCCCGTAGCGCCCGGCCAGGCTGCATCGGGGCGAAACCCTGGAGTTGCGCGCGGATGTCCGGCGAGGCGTTGCACAGGACCCAGCTCACGCCATCATCGGAAATTGCAATGGACGACTGGGTGCGCGCCTGCGCTCGGAGGCTGCCGTCGCGAAAACCTGCGCAATTGGCGCAGTTGCAGTTCCACTGGGGAAAGCCCCCGCCGGCGGCGGAACCTAGAATCTGGACGAACATGCTCGCTCCATCTGCAAACCGAAATAAAAACGCCCCGGATGACCGAGGCGTTGTGTCGCGTACTAACTGCCTGCAATCATCAACGGCTGGCGAAGTACATGGTGACTTCGAAGCCGATACGCAGGTCGATATATGCGGGTTTGGACCAGGACATGGGAATACTCCTTTGGTTGGGGTGGATCGGTTTAAAGCTATACATATAGTCCACCTCCGTTCGGAGATGTTCAGATGCTCAGGTGACTATGTTACTAAATCTGACAATTTGGTTCGCTGCGATTCTCTGAGAAAGCTCATTGCAGCGCCTGTAATGATCATTCGGTCGCTCGCCAAGGGGCGCCCGGGCTCGGCGCGTTGCTGAGGCAGTAACGTCCTCCCTGCGCATCGATCAAGCGGCGGGCGGCATCCACCAGGTCTATGCGCTGCATGCCCAGGATGGCGTCGGCCAGTCGCTCGGGGAAGTCCGCCGGGTGGCCGGCCAGTTTTCCTTGCCAGAGTAGCTCGGCCGCCTGGGCGCAGGGCAACGCTGCAATCCGGATCTGGCGGGCCAGGGCTTGTTGTTGGCTGGCCAGGGTTGCATCGTCGGTTTTCTCGACCATTGCAGGGAGCTCGTTCAGAAACTGCTCCATATGGCTGACCAACTGTGCGGCTGACGTCTTGGGCGATTGCGCACCCAGCAACAAGCCGGTCCACCCATCGATTTGCTTCAAGCCACTGAACACCGCATAACCTAACTGCAGCTCGACCCTCAAGCGCTGGTAATACGGGGTCTGGCACAAATGAGCCAGCAATCGCCAGGCAGCTTCGTCGGGCAAGTCCAACGTGGGCGAGGGGCAAAACAGCAACACGGCCTGTTCGTCGCCATGGGTCTCGAGGGTATGCCAGATCCGCCCTGGTGAAGGCGTCACTGCTGGCGCCGTCGCCTCACGGGCCACGCCAGGAATTCGGGCCAACAATGGGCCCACAGCCGCTTGGGAAGCAGCCGACAGACCGATGGCCAGGCCGTCCCAGCGGGCGCTTGCCCAGACGTCTTGTTCACTGCCGGGCGGTGGCAGCTCTGCATGCTGCAGGTTCTGCTGATAGTGATCCGGCAATTCCCGCAGCAAATGTCGAATCGGCATCAGGGGCGTTTCGTTCCTGGCCTGAACGGGTGGCAGCGGCTCCTCCAGCTTCGTCAGCAGGTGCTCAAGCACCAACGGCATCGGTGCTTGCAAACCGACCAGCTTCAGCAGCCATCGATCACTACAGGTTTCGAAAGTGATGTCCACGCCTGCCTGCCGGGCGTCCTCGCACACATCCGCCAGGTGCCGATCGAGTCTGGGTTGAAAATCGAGCGGTACCCGGGTCTCCAGTTGCCAGCGCACATACACCGCACTTTCCCGGGAGTCCGGCAATGCCTGGCTGAACTGCATGGGCGAGCGTTCCCGCCGGCCCCGGCTGCGGTCTTGTGCGAAGGTACGCAGACCACGGTGGGCGCTGGTCTGGCCGCGTATCAAACCGGCGCGGGGCGGCTCGCTTGGCGCTTGCAGGAACGGGTTGGGCGAGGGCAGTTGCCATTGTTCGGTGACCGGATTCGCAGGGTGCAGTTGTTTGAGGATTTCTCGAATCCGCATCAAGTCGTTTTCCGCTAGAGCCCCGGCACATCCTTCGCCTTCCCAACGCGCCAGTTGCAGGGCGGTTGCCGTTTCCTGACGGCGCTGCAGCAGGGCGTTGAATTCCTGGCGCAAGGGGGCCCAGTCGTCATGGGCGGCAAAGAACCCCAGCCAGTCGCGCAGCAACGGCTCGATAGCCGACGGTACCTGGCCGCTGTCGAGCTTGAGCTCGATGTGCAGCAGTGCCTGACCGGCAAATTCATACAGCGGCGAAGCCTTGAGGCTGTCGGCGAGACCGCGTTGGCGCAACGTCGCAAGCAAGCCGCCCGGTTTGCTGGAGTTCAGCCAGTGACACAGGAAGGCCAATGCTTGAGGCGAGGCGCCAGGCAAGTGTTCGAGGGCGAAGAGCAAGTCGAGGCAGCCTTCCCGGACCTGTTGATAAGCGATGCCTGGGGACCTCATTAGCCTCGGCGGCGATTGTCTGGTCGCCGCTTTTCCGATGGGCATGCTTGTAGCGAATTGATCGGCCAGCGCCTTCATTGTTTCGAGGCTTTGCGGGCCGGCGAGGCTCAAGGTCATCTGACCGCTCTGGTAGAAACGCTGATGGAAACCGCGCAGCGCCGTTTGAAATTCAGGCTGTGATACGCCGAGGCTGTCGCGATTGCCGGCGTGAAAACCTCGCAGCGGATGAGCCGCCGACAATCCGTCATACAGGGCAACCTGGCGCTGGGCGACGGCGTCCCGGGACCAGGCGATGAATTCGGCGTGCAGCACTTCCCGCTCGCGTAACTGGTCGGCTTCATCCAATCGGGGATGAGCGAGCATGTCTGCCAGGCGCTCCAACCCGTCGGCCAGGGCGGCAGGCGGCAGCTCGATGAAAAAATCCGTGGTGCGCTCGCTGGTACGCGCGTTGACTTGCCCACCGTGGTCCCGCACGTAAGCCATCAGGTTCTGCCCCGTTGGAAAGCGTTCTGTCCCGAGAAAAAAAAGATGTTCGAGAAAGTGCGCGAGGCCCGGCCAGGCCTCGGGCGCATCATGGCTGCCGGCCGCCACGCGCAATACCGCAGCGCTGCGCTTGAGGTCGGGTGCATGGCGCAACGTCACTTGCAGGCCGTTGGCCAGGGTTTCGGTATGGGGGCGGAGGGAATCGGGGGCCGGCATGAGCGCTTCCAGGACAAGGATGTGCTCATGCTAGCGGATTAGCCCGGATCAGTGTTTATGCAAGTCGCTGTATAGCGCCGGGCGACGGTCGTGCAGGTAGTTGTAGGCCGCGCGCGAGTCATTCATCAACTGTCGATCCAGCTCGCCGACGATCAACGCCTCGTCCAGCCCCGCCAAGGCCGGGCGGCTGCCGTCCGGGGCGGCGATGCTGCTCTGGCCGCAATAGCGCAATTCACCTTCGTGGCCGCAGTAGTTGGCGTAGGCCACGAAACACTGGTTTTCAATGGCCCGTGCCCGCACGGTGACGTCGGCGATGAACTCGTAGGGCTGCATGTTGGCGGTCGGCACCAGGATCAGCTCGGCACCGGCCAAGGCCAGCCGGCGGGCGTTCTCCGGGAATTCCAGGTCATAGCAGATCAGGAAGCCGAGCTTCCAGCCGTTGAGCTCGACAATGGGCAGCATCGCATTCCCGGCGCTGAACATCGTATGGTCGAGGTCGCCGAACAGGTGGCTCTTGCGATAGTTGGCGAGGCGTTCGCCTTGGGCATCGATCAGTTGCACGGCGTTGTAGATCTGTCCGTCTTCGCTGCGTTCGGGGTAGCCATAAAGAATCGCCAGGCCGGCCGCCTTGGCGATGCGGCCAATCTGCTGGGCCCATTCGCCGTTGTAGACCTCGGCCAGTACATGCACCGCATCGACGCCGATGTTATAGCCGGTCAGGAACATCTCCGGCAGCACCAATATGTCAGCGCCTCGGGCCTCCAGCGCGACTTGGTGCAGACGCTGCAGGTTGCCGGCCGGATCCATTGGCAGCGGTGGACATTGGTAGAGGGCTACGCGCATCGACAACTCCTTTTATTCGGGCAGGGCGATCGGACCGATTTCGTCGAACACATCCCCTGGACCCGGATTCTCGGCATGGGTTTCACCGCCGAAGTGTTTCATGATTCCCCACACGGCATTGAGCGAGGTCTGGACCGCGCCTTCAACCCAGGCGGGTGTCCATGAGACGTCGTCGCCGGCGATAAAGATCCCTTTTTGTTCGGCCGGCATGTCGTCCTGCATGAAATGCGCGTACATGCGCTGATTGTAACGATAGTGGCCGGGTAGCGCGCCCTTGAAGGCGCCGAGGAAATACGGGTCGGCTTCCCAGGACACGGTGATCGGTTCGCCAATGATCCGCGCGGCGATGTCCACCTTCGGGTAGATTTTCTTCAGGGCATCCAGGGCCAGCTTGACGCGTTTTTCCACCGGGTACGGGAGCATTTTCAGTGCATCGCTCATCCAGGAATACGACAGGCAAATGACCCCCGGCTTGTTGTCGCCATTGTCGAACAGGTAGGTGCCACGGGTCAGGCGATCGGTGAGGGTCATGCTCATCAGGTCGCGGCCGGTTTCCGGGTCCTTGTCCTTCCAGAACGGCCGGTCGACCATCACGAAGGTCTTTGACGATTGCATGTAGCGGGTGCGATCCAGGGCCATCCACATTTTTTGCGAAAACAGCGCTTCTTCACACTCGATCTGGGTGGTCAGCAGCCAGGTCTGGCAGGTGACCAGCACGGCGGCGTATTCGCGCGTGTCGCCCCAGACGTCGGTCACGCTGAATCGGCCGTCGTCGGCGCGAGCGATACGCTTCACCCCGCTGCGTGGCGCGCCCAGGTGCAACGAATTCAGGCTGGTGCCCTCCGGCCAATGCACACAACGCTCCGGCACATGTCTCCAGATTCCCTGCGGCACCTGTTCCACGCCGCCAACCACCAGGTGCTGATGGTCGTCGCAATTGGTCATCACCACGCGAAAGATTTCCAGCATCGAGTTGGGGAAGTCCGAGTCCCAGCCGCCCGTGCCGAAGCCGACCTGGCCGAACACTTCGCGGTGCTGGAAAGACAGCTTGGCGAACGCCTTGGAGGTGGCGACGAAATCGTAGAATGTGCGGTCATCCCACAGCGGTACCAGGGTGTTCCACAGCTCTTTGAGACGCGGCACGTCGCGCTCGCGGATCGCCTGCTGGATCTCGCTGAAACGCGAGCCATCCTCCAGGGCATCGGCCCAGGCGTCAGCGACTTCCTGGAACAGCGCAGGGAGGTCGGCCATTTTTTCGGCGTAGTAAGTCTGCCCTTCCAGGTCGATGACGGTGCTGCCCGAGGCCGAGGTCAGTGGGTTGGGGAACGGTTTGGTCTCCAGGCCGAGTTTGTCGACGTAGTGGTAGAACGCCGTGGACGACACCGGAAAACGCATGCCACCGAGTTCGGCAACGATGCCTTCGGCGCCGTTGAACGCTTGGGAGCGCAGACGTCCGCCCATCTTCGACGCCTCGTAGACCACCGGTTTGAGGCCCAGCTTCATCAATTCGTAAGCGGCTACGAGACCGGCGATCCCCGCGCCGACGATCGCCACTTCAGCCCCGTGGTTGTGCTCGGGAATGACCCCCAGGCCGGCCGGGTGCTCGATCCAGTCGTCAAAGGCGAAAGGAAAGTCCGGCCCGAAAATGGTGATGGGCTTCTTGCCGTCTGCTGGGTGGCGATTGTGCTTGTTCATGGCTGACCTTGATGGGCGACTCGACGCGGCGTTCGCGTCTGAGTATAGGAAAGATGCCAGCCATTCTAGAGAGGGTGAAACACGTTAATAAGACGCAATGTGTCGTCGTTTTGCGTGGTTGCAAATCATTTTGTCGTGTCTGGGAAGCGTAATGACGAAACCTTATCCTGTGGGAGCGAGCCTGCTCGCGAATGCGGTGGGCCAGTGGGAACAGTTCGTTCTGACAACCGCTTCGCGAGCAGGCTCGCTCCCACAGGATAAGGTGCAAGGCTTCAGACCGGCTGGCCCCGATCGATCTTGCTGCTGAGAATGATCGACGTAGTCGTTTTCTCCACCCCGTCCACGCTGCCGATCTGGTCGAGCAACTGATCCAGCTGCTCCGGCGAATCGGTGCGCAGCCACGCCACATAATCAAATTCGCCGCTGACTGCGCACAACTGCTGGACCTGGGCCATGGCGCTCAAGCGTCGCAGTACCTCTTTACCGGAGCGTGGCTGCACCTTGATGCCGACATAGGCCTGTAGACCGCCATCGATCACCCGCTGGCCAAGACGCACGCCGTACCCGGTAATCACCTTGGCTTTCTCCAATCGAGCCAGGCGCGAAGTCACGGTGGTGCGGGCAATTCCCAATTGCCGGGCGAGCATGGCGACGCTTTCCCGCGCGTTGATTTGCAGGGCCGCGATCAACTGGCGGTCGATTTCGTCGAGGACGGGAGGGCGGATCTCAGTCAAGGTTGGCTCCGGCGCGGGCATCAATGGCGGGCATGTTACAGGTTCCCTCGCTCGAAATAGCCAGTGGCAGGTAAAGCCAGCGCCCGCCAGGCGGCTGCCAGGTGAGCCTGGGAAGACCTGAGCCAGACGCCTTCCTGGCAGATCAGTTGCTCAGTGGGCAACTGCAGCAGAGCGTCCGGTGAGAACGACTGCACCGAACCCTGGTCCTCGTCGGCTTCGGTCTCCCAGTCGCGCTGGAAGCTTCGTAGGCGTAGTTGCTCTTCTTCGAAGCTTTCAAATAGCGGCCGATTGCCCAGCCACTGTGGATATATACGCAGCGTGCGCGCCTCAACATCAAGAAGCAGCAGTTGCCAACCGCGGTAACTGCCACACAGTTCCGTGACATCGGTCGCCATGCAGGTCAGGGCCAGGTAGCGGCTGTCCGCCGACCAGATCATCGAGGGCGCCAAATCAACCAACGCGCAGCCTGAGGCGGTCAGCAAATGCCCGCCGAGACGGGGCGTACCGGTACGCACCCAACTGTCGGCGTATTCCGTCTCACTGCCGAACAGCCAGGCGGCATCCTGATCATTCGGCGCGGGCTGGATGAAATCTCCCTCGGCAGTGGCCGCTTGCGGGCCAGCCACCAGACGCCAAGGCGGGACGGCTTTGAGCTGCGAGTCTGTCGGCTGCAACTGCACAGTGTTGTAGAACAGCCGGGATTGCTCGTTGGGACGGAAGAACGACGCGTCGCCGCCAACCTCTGGCGCGGCGATGTTGAAACGTTGCAACGGGCTGCTTTCCCTGTCTTGATCAAGACGGCCCTGGATCACTGCCAGGTTCAATCGGCCATCGCGGAAATCCAGTATCCGTTCCACCCACATGGGCGGCCCTTCCAGCAGACGTTGCTCCTGCACATCCGCCACCAGCGCATGGCTGGTGACTGTCGTTGAGTTTTCAAAGGGCAGCAGCGCCAGATAGCGTCCGCAATCGGAAACCCGATGGTCCAGCAGCCAAGCCCCCGGCAACGACCAGTCGCCGATCCGGCAGCGATAGCCACCCAGGCCTTGGGGATTGTCACCGAGCCAGGTCAGGACAGCGCGCACATCGCCTTGCAACGGTTGCGTCTCGACGCACGAGTCGCCTCGCCGCCCCGTGCTGTCCAGCGGCAGCATGATCGCCATGCGGGTCAGCTTGAACTCACCGACCTGCACGCGACCTTGAGCGTCATGACCGGTCTGGGTCTCGGTATCGCCGTGGATACTCTCCAGGCGGTAGCCATAACGGCCGGCGCCTGGTCGCGGATAATCGAGATACGAGCCGATACGGACATGGCTCGCATCAAGGCTCAATAATTCATGCCAATAAAAAGACGGCTCCGCGTCGCTCTTCACCCACGGCGAGGGCAGGGCGCGCCAGCCATGATCCGCTTGCCACAACCAGTACTGATTGCCATCCGCCTCGTTGGCCTGCTCCCGGGCCAGACAGACCAGGGCGCGGTTATCGCCGCTCCAGACCAGTGGCGCATCGGCTGCCATGACCAGGCCCGATGGTTGCCCATTGAGGCTGATGGCGTAGCGCGGCGAATACAGTGGCTCCAATGGCTGGGCCAGATCGCGAAAGGTCTTGGGCAACAAGATGTCGCCCTGCAGGATTTGCCCGCCATCATTGGAAGCCCGTTCGAAGCTGCGCGCAACACTGTCCGGATTCCAGCCAGGCTCCAGCCAAAGGTCCGCAAACGGGATCAGCTCGGCTACTTCGGCAGCCTGCAACAGTTCATCCAGTCGGGCCTGACGAACGCTGTTGTCAACCAAGGGGCTATGGCGGCCGCTCAGTTGATCCAGGTCCAGGGCATCCAGCTCCCAGAACTCACTTTCGGCACAGCGGTACAGCTTGCGTTGCTCCCGGTCGAGCACGACCAGTCCCCATTCCTGGCGTGACGGTACCGGCGCGGCGAAATAGCGACCGTCGCTGGAGAACACCGCCGAGGAGCCAAGGCCTTGCAAGAGCACGCCATCAGGAAACAGATAATCGCAATGAACGGGGCCGCCCATGGCAATTTCGCTGTGGTTGAACACCCGGATCGGCTCGCCCTCGGGCGTCAGCAGCGGCTCGTTTGTGCCCCAGGCACTCGGTCCTTGGCCCGCAGAGGAGACCGGCGCCAACCCAAGGCGGCGCTCCCACTTGCTCACGCAGGCGAGCCCGCCAACGATGGCGACGATCGCCACCAGAATTCCCCACCACTCAGGCAATGCTCGTCCCAGACTGAAACCCAGGCCAAACACCGCGCCGACAGTCAGCCGGGCAATGCCCCGACCCGCCGCCAAAAAGCCCAGCCGCGCGGCAAGGCCCATCAGCAAACCGAGCAACACCACCCCCAGCAAGGCCAGCGGCGGCGGCAGTATCGTGATGAAAAAGGCTGGCACCACCAGGATGCCGAGTTGCCAGAAGAGTTCGAGGAACAGGCGGGGAAGGCTGGGGCTGGCGATGATGGGCGTCTCGGCGGGGTATTGGAAATCTGATTGTAAGTGAGCGGACGTTTAAAAAGACAACGTCCCGCTGCTCGTTCTTTTGATTATTTGGCGTGTTGGGTATACGTTACATCTCAATCATTTTGTCGCGTATACGAAACATGGACTACTCCCTCATTACTACCCGCCTCGGCGTACAGATCAGGCAACGCCGTTCAAATCGCGGGCTGACCCAAGCTAATCTGGCCGCCTTGGCCGGCATCCCCCGGCAGAAGGTGATTGCCATCGAGAAGGGTGACATGTCGGTAAGCATGGCCGCTTATGCGCGAGTCCTGGGAGCACTGGATTGCGAGTTGGCCGTGATACCAGCCGCGATGCCGACACTGGATGAAATTGAAGGGGTATTCGACTGATGGCAGCTGTGTTGCAGGTGGCAACTCCTGAAGGTACCAGCGGAAGGATCGTTGGCGGTGCCGGGGATTACCGGTTCCGTTATCACGACGAGGCGAAGGCCCAGGCTGCAATAAGCCTGCTCATGCCTGTGCGCCTGGATGAGTATCGTCATAGGGAGCTGCACCCGATCTTTCAAATGAATCTGCCCGAAGGGTACGTTTTAGAGCAGCTGCGCAACCGCCTGGCCAAGGTAGCTGATGTCGATCCCATGCTGCTCCTTGCGTTGTCGGGCAGCAGTTCGCCCATCGGGCGGGTAGTAGTGAGTTCCCCTGAAGTCGATGCGTTATTGCAGCGTCAACAATTTCCAAGAGAAAAGCTGGAAGAAATCCTGGCGTGGGACGGTGCCGAGGATATTTTTACCGGCCTCGTCGATCGCTATATCCTGCGGGCGGGGATTTCGGGCGTGCAGCCTAAGGTTCTTGTGCCCGAACAGGAGGCTTCTGCACCTCAGCGATTCACTTCAAAAACCTCCGATCTGATTATCAAGAGCGGTCGGGAGGAGCTTCCGGGACTCGCAATCAATGAGTTTCTCTGTATGTCCGTTGCCAGGGAGGCCGGGATTGCGGTACCGGAGTTCTTTCTTTCCAAAAACGCCAAACTGTTCGTCATGCGTCGTTTCGACCGGGACAGCCAACTCAATCCCATCGGTTTTGAGGACATGGCTGCGCTGATGGGGCTCGCCGCGCAGCAGAAATACAGCAAAAGCTACTCGGCAATCGCCAAGGCGATTCGACTTTACTGTTCCCCCGAGCAAGTCAAGGATTCCCTGGCTCAACTGTTTGCCGTGGTGGCTTTAAGCTGCATCGTAGGTAACGGTGACGCCCATCTCAAGAACTTCGGATTGCTCTACACGAACCCTACCCAGCGCGACGCCCGGCTGGCTCCGGCGTACGACATCGTTAATACCACCGCTTACATCCCGGAAGACGTGCTGGCCCTTGATCTCGCCGGCAACAAATCGCTATTCGCTTCTCGACAGGGTCTGCTGGACTTTGCTCAGGTGTGTGATGTTGCTCAGCCAGAAGAGGTAATCCGCTTGCAACTGCAAGCGCTGGAACGAGTAGTGGCTCGCTCAACCGAGCTTGGTGAGCAGGCCCCGCATGTGGTCGCGGCGATCAAGCAGTGTGCGGAGCCGTTCTTGAGAACCTTTGGATAGGCGCAGCGCTTGCGCCAAGAAACACAAAAGCCGCGCAATGCGCGGCTTTCAATTTGGTGGGCCCACACGGACTCGAACCGTGGACCAAAGGATTATGAGTCCTCTGCTCTAACCAACTGAGCTATAGGCCCTCAGTAGGCCGCGGATTATAGCGACGGTTTCTCGGCTGTGCTATCCGAAAAATCCGATACGGTCACATGCAGAAACGTCGCGGCAAATTCCGCGGCGCACAGGGGCAGGCTGACGATGTAACCCTGGATCTGCTCGCAGCCTTCCTCGGCGAGAAATTGCTGTTGGGCGAGGGTTTCGACGCCCTCGGCGATGATGCTGAATTGCATGCTCCGGCCCAAGGCGATGATTGCCCGCACGATGGCCACATCGTGGGGGTCGTCGGGCAGGCCGCGGACGAAAGACTGGTCGATTTTCAGGATGTCCAGCGGCAGGCGCTTGAGGTAGCTCAGCGAGGAATAGCCGGTGCCGAAGTCGTCGATGGCCAGTTGCACGCCGAGTTTTTTCAGTTGATACAGTACCGTCAGGGCCTCTTCGGCCTGGCTCATGATGAAGTTTTCGGTAATCTCCAGTTGCAACAAACCAGGCTCAAGGTGGTTTTCCCGCAGCAATTGTTCGATCCGATTCAGCAGGTTGGGCTGACGCAGTTGGGCGCCGGCCAGGTTTACTGACAGTGGCCCGAGGCTTTCGTGACAGCTGTTCCATGCGTGCAGTTGCCGGCAGGCGTTTTCCAGTACCCAATCGCCGATTTGCAGGATCATGCCGTTTTCTTCGGCCAGGGGGATGAAATGCTCCGGGGGTACGTCGCCAAAGGTCGGATGGGTCCAGCGAATCAATGCCTCGGCGCCCACCAGCCGGTTGTCGATGAGGCTGATTTTCGGCTGAAACGACAACGACAGTTCGTTGCGCTCGATCGCCCGACGCAGCTCGTGTTCCAGTGCCACGCGCTCGCTGGCCTGGGCCGTGAGGTCGCGAGTGTAGCTTTCCACCCGGTTGCGACCCTTGGCCTTGGAGCGGTACATCGCCGCGTCGGCGTTTTTGACCAGCGTGGCGACATCGCAGCCATCCTGCGGATAGAGGCTGGTGCCGATGCTGGCGCTGATGAAAAACTCATGCTCGCCGGCCTGGAACGGCGCGCAGAAACAGTTCAACAGCTTCTGCGCAATGTGCTCGGCATCGCTGGGCTGCTGCAGGCCGGGCAGCAGGATGATGAATTCGTCACCGCCCAGGCGCGCCACGGTGTCGATATCACGCAGTTGCTCGCGCAGGCGCACGGCAATGCCCTTGAGCAGCAGATCGCCGACCGGGTGCCCGAGGCTGTCGTTGATGTGTTTGAAACGGTCCAGGTCCAGGAACAACACCGCGCCTTGGCCGCCATTTTCTTGCTGACTATTGAGCGCCGAGAGCAAACGGCTTTCGAACAGGGTGCGATTCGGCAGGCCCGTGAGCGGGTCGTGATGCGCCTGGTAGTCGAGTCGGGCCTGGGCGTGCTTGAGGCTTGAAATGTCGGCAAAAACCGCGACGAAATGGGTGGTCTGTTGTTCCTGGTTGCGCACGGCGCTGATGGTCAGCCAGCTGGGATACAGCTCGCCATTTTTGCGTCGATTGGAGATTTCACCCTGCCAGTGGCCCTCCGCCGTCAACTGATGCCACATCGCGGCATAAAACGCGCTGTCGTGCAGCCCGGAAGCCAGCAGCCGAGGCGTATGGCCCAGGGCTTCGGTTTCGCTATAGCCGGTGATTTCGGTAAAGGCTCGGTTCACGGCGCTGATGTGCTGTTGTGTATCGGTGATCAGTACGCCTTCGGCGGTGCTTTCGAATACGGTGGCGGCCTGCTGCAGTTTCTCCTGCATGAAGTGGCGTTCGGTGATGTCCCGGGCGATAGTCAGCATGCAGTCCTCGTTGCCGATGGGCAGCGGACGGCTGGACACCTCGCAGAGCCGTATCTGCCCGTCGTTACGGCGGATATGGCAGCTGAAATCCTTTACGAAACCGTCCCGCTGCAGCAGGTCGAGCATCTGCTTGCGCTCGTTGAGATTGACCCAGATTCCCAGGTCCAGGGTCGAACGATCAACCGACAGGGCGCTGTTGAAACCGGTAATGCGGCTGAAACCGTCGTTGACTTCAATCAGCAGACCATCGCTCTGCCTGGACAGCAGCAAGCCGTCGGGCGAGGCGTGAAAAGCCTTGGCGAATTTTTCTTCGGAGGTCTGCAATTGCTGCTGGGTCTCCTTGAGCTGGCTGATGTCGCGCACCACCACGACCAGGGCAGGGGTGGTGTCCAGATCAAAGGGTTCGGCAGATATCAGCCCGGTGAACACTTCGCCGTTGCTGCGTTGAAAAGGCATTTCCAGATTGCGAATGCTCCCGGCCTGCAACCGCTGGAGCAAACTCGGGCCGACGCCCTGTATGCCCCAGATATCCAGGTCGGTAGCGCTTTTGCCGACCACCTCTGCGGCGCTGAGGCCAATCTGCTCTTCGAAGGCTTTATTGACCTCCAGCAGGCAACCGTCCAGCAGGCGCGCAATCACCAGGATGTCCGGGCACTGGCGAAATACCGAGCCGAACTTCTGTTCGGAAAGGCGCAGCGCTTCCTCGGTGTGTTTGGCTTCACTGATGTCGATCATCAGTCCGCGCATCAACGGTTCATGGCCATGCTGGATCAGGCTGACGATGTCCCGCACCCACAGGCAGCGACCGTCGGCGGTGATCACCCGGTAATCGATGCAATGGTCGCGGCCGGCAAGGACTTCGTGATCGCAATATGTCTGCGCGCGGATCAGGTCCGCCGGGTGAATGATGTTGCGCCAGAACCCGGGGATGAGCCAATGGGCGAGGGGATAGCCAAGCAATTCTTCGGCGTGAGGCGATACATAGCTGTAGGTGAAGTCGCTGACCCTGGCTTCCCAGGCTATCGCCGAAAGGCTCTCTACCAGCCCGCGATAATGGTACTCGCTGCTGCGCAACTCCTGTTCCAGGTCGACGCGTCGGGCTATTTCCGAACTCAGGCGACGGTTGATGCGAATCACCACCGCCAGGATGGCGATCAACAGCAGCAGCCCGGGCAGGCCGTAAAGCAGCAGGTCTGACCAGAGCTGGCGATGGTCCCGCACGTTGCCAACCCATTTTTCCTGGATTTCGCTGATCTCCATCGGCGTCATGTCCGCCAGGACCTTGTCGAGGATGCCCACCAATATCTTGTTTTCCCGTGGGACGGCCATCGCCAACTGGTAGCGGTAGGGCGTTTCTCCGCTGACGTAGAGCCCGTCAAGCTTGAGCTGGCGCAAGCTCCACACGCTGGAAGCAAGATCGCCCACCACCGCATCGACTTCATCGGTCGCCAAGGCCTGCAGCGCCGAACTGACGTTGGGCAGCGCGACCAGGTTCAGGTCGGGGTGGTGGTTGCGCAGCAGTTCGTGGGGGGCATAGTTCTCCACCACGGCGATTTTCAGCCCGTAAAGGTCTTCGAGCTTATGGGGTCGGGGACCGCCTTTATGGGCCAGGATCACAATTGGAAAATCGAGGTAGGGGCGGGTGAACGACAGGTAGTTCTGGCGTTCGGGGGTGGACATGATGCCCGGTAGAAGGTCGATCTTGCCCTGCACGACCTGTTCCAGCACCTCCGTCCAACTGACGGGTTCGATGGGTGTGAGCGTGACGGCCAGTTTCTCGCGGATGATGTCGACATAGTCGGCGGCCAGGCCTTGGTAGCGGCCGTTGTCGTCGCGAAATTCGAACGGCGGCCATGACGCATCGACGCCCAGGCGCAGGTCGGGGTGGTCCTTGAGCCAGCGGCGTTCTTCCTCCGTAAGCGTCAACGCGCCGGCCGTTGCGGTCCAGGTCATCAGTGACAGCAAAAGCACGGCCGTCAGTCTGGGCATCACGGTCTCGTCATGGCTGGGAAAGGATGATTCGAGTGTAGACGGACAACAGGGCGGGGGAGCAAGAAGGAAGAGTTATCTGCACATAACAAAACCCCCGGCAGGGCCGGGGGTTTGAAGGTTACTCGTCGAGGAACGAACGCAGATGCTCGCTTCGCGTCGGGTGGCGCAGTTTGCGCAACGCCTTGGCTTCGATCTGACGAATCCGCTCACGGGTCACATCGAACTGTTTACCGACTTCCTCGAGGGTGTGGTCGGTGTTCATGTCGATGCCGAAGCGCATCCGCAGTACCTTGGCTTCACGGGCAGTGAGGCCGGAAAGTACTTCGCGAGTCGCTTCCTTGAGGCTCTCAACGGTGGCGACATCAATCGGCGACTGCATGGTGGAGTCTTCGATGAAGTCACCCAGATGGGAGTCTTCGTCATCACCGATCGGGGTTTCCATGGAGATCGGCTCTTTGGCGATCTTCAATACCTTGCGGATCTTGTCCTCAGGCATTTCCATGCGTTCGCCCAGCTCTTCCGGCGTCGGTTCGCGACCCATTTCCTGCAACATCTGCCGGGAAATACGGTTGAGCTTGTTGATCGTCTCGATCATGTGCACCGGGATACGAATGGTGCGGGCCTGGTCGGCGATCGAGCGAGTGATCGCCTGACGAATCCACCAGGTGGCATAAGTCGAGAATTTGTAGCCGCGACGGTATTCGAACTTGTCCACCGCCTTCATCAGGCCGATGTTGCCTTCCTGGATCAGATCGAGGAATTGCAGGCCACGGTTGGTGTACTTCTTGGCAATCGAGATCACCAGACGCAAGTTCGCTTCGACCATCTCTTTCTTCGCGCGACGGGCCTTGGCCTCGCCGATAGACATGCGACGGTTGATGTCCTTGATTTCAGCGATGCTCAGGCCAGTCTCGGCCTCCAGCGCGCTCAGCTTCTGCTGGCAACGAATGATGTCCGGTTGCAGGCGGCCAATTGCTTCGGCGTATTTGCTCTTGCCTTTGGCCAGTGCATCGGTCCAGCTTTCGTCGACTTCATGGCCAGGGAACTGGCGCAGGAAATCTGCACGCGGCATGCGGGCGTCACGCACACACAGTTGCATGATCGCGCGCTCTTGCTGACGCAGACGATCCAGGGCACTGCGAACACGCTCGACCAGGCCTTCGAACTGCTTGGGCACCAGCTTGATCGGCATGAACAGCTCAGCCAGCGCCAACAGTTCGGCAATTGCCTGCTTGTTGTTGCGACCGTGCTTTTTCAGCGCCTTGCGGGTGATCTCCATCTGGTCGGCCACGGCGCCAAAACGCTGGGCGGCGATGACCGGGTCCGGACCGCTTTCGGCTTCTTCTTCGTCGTCGCTGGCTTCGGCGTCGTCATCGTCGGTCTCATCGTCGGCCTTGACGGCTTTCGGGTCGACCAGCGGCGGCACTTCGGCGGCAGGCGGCGCGATGCCGTCGTCCGGGTCGATGTAACCGCTCAGGACGTCAGACAGGCGCCCACCTTCGGTGGTGACGCGGGTGTATTCGGAGAGAATATGGTCGACCGTGCCAGGGAAGTGCGCAATTGCGCCCATCACTTCACGGATGCCTTCTTCAATACGCTTGGCGATTTCAATTTCGCCTTCACGCGTGAGGAGCTCTACCGTACCCATCTCACGCATGTACATGCGCACGGGGTCGGTGGTGCGACCAATGTCGGTCTCGACCGCTGCCAACGCTGCGGCCGCTTCTTCAGCGGCCGCCTCGTCGGTATCGGCGTCGGCCAGCATAAGGGCATCCTTATCTGGAGCAACCTCGAATACGTTGATCCCCATGTCGTTGATCATGCGGATGATGTCTTCCACCTGTTCCGGATCTGAAATATCCTCCGGCAGGTGGTCGTTGACCTCCGCGTAAGTCAGGTAGCCCTGCTCACGACCCAAAAGGATCAACTCTTTGATACGAGACTGCTGTTGCGCTTTTCCGGACATAACACCCTATCCACTGAAGGTCTTGGCGGGCAAAAAACAAGCCGAGGATTATACCTGAGCTGTGACCTCACGCGCCAGTTGAGGTCGGGTTTGATGCGCAAACATTGCGGCTGAGTAAGTCGCGCAATTGGTTTTTCTCTTCGCTGGTCAACTCGCTCTGGCGAGCTTTGCGCAGAAGTTGTTCCAGGTTTCGCTCGCGTTGGCGGGCGGACAAGCTAGTAATGGTGTCGAAAAACTGTTGTTCAAGGTTATCTCCCTCTATCAGCCATTCCTTCTCGGCCAATGCCTTCAAAAGGCGCCCCTGCTCGGTGCCGTGCCACCGCGCGATCAACTGGAATGAGTTTAGCTTGGGATTCTTCTGCACAGCTTCAAGGAGCGCGACCAGCAATTGTGTATTGCTGTGGTCCTCGGCGGCGAAGTGCCCGGCATCTTCTACCTTTTCAGCCAACTGCGGGTGGTGCAGCAGGGTGCGCAGGGCAGCCAGTGTTGGTGGTTCGACGGCGGCCGGCACGCGCGGGGCACGTGGCTGGTCGCGATCGCCGCGCTTGCCGTTCTTGTCCCAGGGTTTCTTGTCCCATTTCTTGCCGCCGGCACCGGGTTTCTTCGGTGTCCATTCCTGCTGCGGCGCGTAGTCCTGCTGGGTTTGATGATAGTCGGCGAAGTCGGGTATCGCGTCGTAGTCGATGCCCGGGTCATAAGCCGGCGGTGCCTCCTGGGGGGCACTGTGGGCCAGCTGGCTGACCGCTTCGCTGTTCAGCCCGGTAATTTCCGTCAGGCGTTGACGCATCAAGGTCCGCAGGTTGGCGCCGGGCACCTTGTCGATCAGCGGTGCCGCGAGCGTGGCCATATGGGCTTTGCCTTCGAGGGAGCGAGGATCGGCTTCTTCGGTCAGTTGCTGGAAAAAATAGTCGGCCAGCGGCTGTGCGTGCTGGTTGATCCGCGCACGGAACGCATCGGTGCCCTCGGAGCGCACCAGGGTGTCCGGGTCCTCGCCCTCGGGCAGGAACAGAAAACGTGCGCGCCGCCCGTCCTGCAGGCATGGCAGCGTCGCTTCAAGCGCGCGCCAGGCGGCGTTGCGTCCGGCCTGGTCGCCGTCGAAGCAGAACAGCACGCTCGGCACGACGCGAAACAGGCGCTTCATGTGTTCTTCGCTGGTGGCCGTGCCCAGGGTCGCAACGGCGTTGCGCAAGCCTTGCTGGGCCAGGGCGATGACATCCATGTAGCCTTCGACAACGATGATTTCATCGAGGTTGCGATTGTTCTTGCGCGCCTCGTACAGGCCGTAGAGTTCCTGGCCCTTATGGAAAACCGGGGTTTCCGGGGAGTTCAGGTACTTGGGCTTGTCGTCCCCCAGCACCCGGCCGCCGAAGGCGATGATCCGCCCGCGGGTATCGCGGATCGGGAACATCACCCGGTCACGGAAGCGGTCGTAGCGCTTGCCCGTCTCGGCGTTCTCGATCAGCAGGCCGGCGTCGATCATGGCGCGTTGCTGCAGCGTATCGCTGCTCAAATGTTTGTACAGGTTGTCCCAGCCCGGCGGGGCGAAGCCGAGGCCGAAGTCGCGAGCAATCTCACCGGTCAGGCCGCGGCCCTTGAGATAATCCACCGCCGCCTTGCGGGCCGGATGGCTTTTAAGTGCCTGGCGATAAAAGTCGGCTGCTGCCGTGAGCAGCGGGTACAGCGGCGAATCGGTGGGTTGGCGAGGCTTGTGTTGTCGTCCGCTTTCCTCGCGAGGAATTTCCATGCCGGCGGCTTTGGCCAGTTCCTCGACAGCCTGGGGGAAATCCAGGTTGTCGTGGTCCATGATGAAGCCGAGGGCATTGCCGCCAGCGCCGCAGCCGAAGCAATAATAGAACTGCTTGTCGGGGCTGACGCTGAAGGAGGGGGTTTTTTCTTTGTGAAACGGGC
The DNA here is from genome assembly GCF_054161305.1 of Pseudomonas sp. Z2-11. NCBI lineage: Bacteria > Pseudomonadati > Pseudomonadota > Gammaproteobacteria > Pseudomonadales > Pseudomonadaceae > Pseudomonas > Pseudomonas sp. Z2-11. Next base: position 5,611,371 of record NZ_CP096395.1, on the reverse strand, counting down.
AGCAGGCTGTGTAGTTCTTGCCCGCTTTCTTCATTTGCAGGCGAGAGCTGACCACGTCGACGATGTCGGTGCGGTTCAGGAGGTCGTCAATAAAGCTCTGGGGAATTAGCCCGGCCATGGCGTTCTCATCATCACTGCGCGAAATAGGGCCCAAAATCAGCCGCGGAGTCGGTTCCTGGTCCTGAGGCACGGAAAATGGTGGCTCGACCGGGTCGTCTGCATCATTGCTGTCGGGAAGTGTATCTGCCGATTATCCACTGACGTTAATGGCTATCAGTATTCGACTGTACGAAATGTGTTGCGCTGAGTCCGGTAACGGCCGGTCAGGCCTCGGATAGCTCATGAAGCGGGCACGCAGCGGTGCCTTGGGCTGATCGTCGTTAGAGGAATCAGGGTGTGCTCGTCAGTAGCCTTGGAAGGCTCGTCAGAAGAGACGTGCACCGCTGGCAAAAGAGCCAGGTCTGACGCGATAAAGCAGGTCGTCTTGGTCGCGTCTGCGACTTTGACGGTGAAGCATCAAGCGTTGTTCCGCAAATGCCATAAGCCCGGCTTGGAGGCCGGGCTTGGCAAGAAGCTTGCGACGGGCGTCTGTGTATTAGTACAGACGTACGGCGCGGCGCTGTTCGCGCTGAACTTTCTTGGCGTGACGCTTAACAGCGGCTGCTGCTTTGCGCTTACGCTCGGAAGTCGGCTTCTCGTAGAATTCGCGGCTACGAACTTCAGCCAGAACACCGGCTTTTTCGCAGGAGCGCTTGAAACGACGCAGAGCTACGTCGAAGGGTTCGTTCTCTTTTACTTTGACGGCTGGCATCCAGAGCTACCTTCATTCATTACCGGGGTCAACATCCTCGCGGCAAAAGAGCACTTGAAGACGTCGGTTTTTAAGGGTTGCGGATGTTAACCCCTCAACGCTCGGAATGCAAAGCCTCTGATCGAAAACCGCTGGTCGGGGCACAACGCGACGACTATTATGCGCGCCTTCGAATTCAGCCTCTACAAGGCGCAACCCATGCTAGTACTGGGATTAGAAACGTCCTGCGACGAAACCGGCGTCGCCCTCTACGACAGTGAACGTGGCCTGCTGGCCGACGCGCTGTTCAGCCAGATCGACCTGCACCGCGCGTACGGCGGCGTGGTGCCGGAGCTTGCGTCACGCGATCACGTCAAGCGCATGCTGCCCTTGATCCGCCAGGTCCTGGCCGAAGGCGGCTGCGTGCCGACCGAGATCGACGCCATCGCCTACACGGCCGGGCCGGGTCTGGTGGGCGCCCTGTTGGTCGGTGCTTCCTGTGCCCAGGCGCTGGCCTTTGCCTGGGGCATTCCGGCCTTGGGCGTGCACCACATGGAGGGCCACCTGCTGGCGCCGATGCTGGAGCCGCAGCCGCCGGAGTTTCCGTTCGTCGCTTTGTTGGTATCCGGGGGCCATACGCAGCTCGTGCGGGTCGATGGAATCGGCCAATACCAGCTCATGGGTGAGTCGCTCGACGACGCCGCGGGCGAGGCTTTTGATAAAACCGCCAAGATGATGGGGCTCAATTATCCTGGCGGACCGGAAATCGCACGACTTGCCGCTCAAGGCATTGAAGGGCGTTTCGTATTCCCGCGTCCGATGTGCGACCGGCCTGGACTGGATTTCAGCTTCAGTGGCCTGAAAACCTTCGCGCTGAATACCTGGCAACAATGCGTCAATGCCGGGGACGACAGTGAGCAAGCCCGTTGCGACATCTCCCTGGCGTTCCAGCAGGCCGTGGTGGAGACTTTGACGATCAAGTGCAAGCGCGCGCTGAAACAGGCTGGGCTCAAGCGCCTGGTGATTGCCGGCGGGGTGAGCGCGAACAAGGCCTTGCGGGTATCCCTGGAGAAAATGCTCGGCGATATGAAGGGCGACGTTTACTACGCTCGGCCGGAGTTCTGCACAGATAACGGCGCGATGATTGCTTTTGCCGGTTGCCAGCGCCTGCAGGCGGGGCAGCAGGAAAGCCTGGCGATCAGCGTGCAGGCGCGCTGGCCCATGGAGCAACTTTCACCGCTGTGAGGCGTTATCAGAAATGCCGTTCGCGCCCGGCGAACAGGTCGCGTAGATTGCCCCGGTGGCGCCAGACGATCAGCGCAACGAGTGTCGTCATCGGCAGCAACGCCGCCGGTTCCTGCCAGGCCAGCAAAGGCAGGGTCAGTGGCGTGGCGATCAATGCGGCCAGGGAGCTGGTGCGGGTCAGGTAGAAGGTCAGCAGCCAGGCGCACACGGCAAGCAGGGCGGCAGGCGGATACAGGCCCAGCAGCATGCCGGCGGCGGTGGCGACACCCTTGCCGCCGCGAAAGCGGAAGTACAGCGGGAACAGATGGCCGATGACCGCGCAGACGCCGACCCAGGCCTGTTGCTGCAACGAAAGCCCTGCGAGGCTGGCGAGCAGAACCGGCACGAGGCCTTTGCAGAGGTCGCCAAGCAGGGTCAGGACGGCAAGCTTGCGTCCGGCCAGGCGCAGCATGTTGGTGGCGCCGGCATTGCCTGAGCCACTCATTCGCGGATCCGGGCGACCGGTCAGGCGGCTGAGCAAAATGGCAAAGGACAGTGAGCCGAGCAGGTAGGCGAGGATCGCCAATGACCAAAACATGCTAGCTATTCCGGGCGAGGAAGCCCCTGATTCTAACGGCGCAACGCGCCCTTGTCGTGCTGCGGAGAAGAGAGCTTGGACAGAGTGTTTATCGAAGGCCTGGAAGTCGACACGGTGATTGGTGCCTACGACTGGGAGCGAGGCATCCGACAGTGCCTGCGGCTTGATCTGAGTTTTGCCTGGGATAATCGTCCGGCGGCTGCGGGCGACGACCTGAGCCTGGCCCTCGACTACGCCAGCGTATCGGCCCGCATCCAGGCATTTGCCGAGCAGGCGCAGTTCCAATTGGTCGAGACCTTTGCCGAGCGACTGGCCCAAGAGCTCATGGATGAGTTCAGGATCACCTGGCTGCGCCTGAAAGTGACCAAGCCAGGGGCCGTGCCGGCCGCTACCGGCGTTGGCGTGGAGATCGAGCGCGGATGTCGCTGACTCAGGTTTTTCTCGGGCTCGGCAGCAATATCGAGCGTGAAATCCATTTGTGCGCGGGGCTTGAGGCTCTGGCCGTTTTCCTGGTGGATATGCGCTGTTCGGCCGTGTTCGAAAGTCAGCCGGTGGGTATCAAGAGCGGGCCGTTCTTCAATTTCGTCGTGTCGGCGTTCACCGATCTTCCACTGATGGAACTGGACCGCCGCCTCAAGTTCATCGAGGCCGATAATGGCCGCTACGCGCCGGACCGCAAGGGTTTGCCGCTGGATATCGACGTGCTGCTGTATGGCGAGCAGGTCGGCAACTTCGATGGGTTGATCCTGCCGCGCGCGGAAATTCTCAAGAATGCTTTTGTCTTGTGGCCTTTGTCATTGATTGCGCCGGACCGGATTCATCCAGGCGTGGGCAAGAGCTTTTCCACGTTGTGGAAAGAAGCACAGATTGATCAGGTGCTGGCGCCGGTGGCTTTCGAGTGGCGAGGTCAGCCGCTTACGCCATCAGAGCTGCTGTGACGCGCCTGCCGTCATCGCGAGCTCGCTCCTTAGAATTCAGTGGACACATGATTGTGGCCCAGCCGAGCGCCAATGTGGGAGCGAGCCTGCTCGCGAAGACGGCAGGATATTCAGCGAAGATTCAACGGAGATCATTTCCGTCAGCTCGCCGCCTCCTTGTAGGCTTTCAGCGCCCTGAGGCGCTCTCGCTTGATCGCTTCACCCAGTTCCGGCCCCTTGAAACCCTTCTCCAGCAACGGCTGCACCGCCACGCCGCGGGCCGCTGACGCAGCGCCCCGCAGGTAATCAGCCTGTGGGTAACTTCGTTCCTCAAGCCCCTTGCGCCCTCGCGCATCCATCTCGCATGCGGCAATGAACTCCTCGAAACGCTGGGGGCGCCGGTACACATCAAAGCTCTGCAGCAGCTCAAGCAAAGTGGTTGCCCTGAGCTCCAGCGCGCGGTGTCCATGGGTGTGGTATTGACCTACCAGCAGCGCCAGTTCCTGGCAGTCACGGGGCGCCTTGAAGCGTTCGTTGACTGCTTTGATCAGCTTCAGGCCCTTGTGCTCATGGGCGATGTGCCTTGGCCATTCGTGCTCGGGTGTCAAACCTTTGCCGAGGTCATGCAACAGGCAAGCCCAGCGGACCGTCAGTGGCTGTTTGTGCAGCGCCGACTGTTCCAGCACGCTCAAGGTATGGACGCCGCTGTCGATTTCCGGGTGATGAGCCTCAGGCTGCGGGACCCCGAACAGCGCATTGACTTCGGGCATCAATACCTTGAGGGCATCGCAGTCGCGCAGTACCTGGATAAACACTTGTGGCTGATCCTCCATCAGGGCGCGGGAGATCTCTTTCCAGCTGCGTTCGGCAGTCAAAGCTTCCAGCTCGCCAGATTCACTGAGCTTGCGCATCAACGCGAGGGTTTCGTCCGCCACCTTGAAACCCAGCGGGGCATAACGTGCGGCAAAGCGGGCAACTCGCAGAACCCGCAGTGGATCCTCGGCAAACGCCGGGGAAACGTGCCGCAGCAGGCGATCTTCGAGATCGCGCTGGCCGTGGTAGGGATCGGTGAGGTTGCCATGGTCGTCTTCGGCCATGGCGTTGATTGTCAGGTCCCTGCGGATGAGGTCTTCTTCGAGCGTCACCTCGGGGCTGGCATGGAACACGAAGCCACCGTAACCCCTGCCGCTCTTGCGTTCGGTGCGGGCGAGGGCGTATTCCTCGCCAGTCTTCGGGTCAAGGAAGACCGGAAAATCAGCCCCCACGGGACGGAATCCCTTGGCCAGCATTTCCTCGGCGGTGGCACCCACGACTACCCGGTCGATGTCGGTGACGGGGATGCCGAGCAGGCGATCACGAACAGCGCCGCCGACTTTGTAGATCTGCATAAAAAACCTCCGTTGGGCCGACAGGATAAACCTTTAAGCCGGACCTTCGGAGGCGAAAACGCTATCAAAGATGAATGACGGCCAGGTCCAGGCGTCCGTAATCCCCTTCGCCTTGTTCGCCGCGCGGCGGCACATGGTGGGTTTTCATCACCTGGTCGCCCTGCAGGGTTTCCAGGTGGATGTCGAACCCCCAAAGCCGATGCAGGTGCTTGAGGACCTCGTCGGTGGAATCGCCCAGCGGTTTGCGGTTGTGCTGTTGGTGACGCAGGGTCAGGGAACGATCACCACGACGGTCGATGCTGTAGATCTGCACGTTGGGCTCGCGATTACCGAGATTGTATTGCGCTGCCAGGGTTTCACGGATGATCCGGTAACCGCTCTCGTCGTGGATGGCCGGCACCAGCAGGTCATCCTTCTGATCATCGTCCATGATGCTGAACAGCTTGAGGTCGCGGATCACCTTGGGCGAAAGGTACTGCAGGATGAAACTCTCGTCCTTGAAGCTGCTCATGGCGAATTTGATCGTGGAAAGCCAGTCCGAGCCGGCGATTTCCGGAAACCAGCGGCGATCCTCTTCGGTAGGGTCTTCACACATGCGGCGAATGTCGCGGTACATGGCAAAGCCCAGGGCATAAGGGTTGATGCCGCTGTAGTAGGGACTATCGAAGCCTGGCTGGAATACCACGCTGGTATGGGAGGTCAGGAACTCCATCATGAAGCCATCGGTGACCAGGCCCTCGTCGTACAGGTCGTTCATCAACGTGTAGTGCCAGAATGTTGCCCAGCCCTCGTTCATCACCTGGGTCTGGCGCTGAGGGTAGAAATACTGGGCGATCTTGCGCACGATGCGTACGATCTCGCGCTGCCAGGGTTCCAGCAGCGGCGCGTGTTTCTCGATGAAATAAAGGATGTTCTCCTGGGGTTCGGCAGGGAACCGCGCGTTGTCTTTCTCGCTGTACTTGTCCGCGCCTTTGGGAATGGTCCGCCAAAGATCGTTGATCTGCTTCTGCAGGTGTTCTTCACGGTCCTTCTGGCGTCGGCGCTCTTCCTCGGCGGAAATCGGATACGGCCGCTTGTAGCGGTCCACACCATAGTTCATCAGGGCGTGGCAGGAGTCCAGCAGGTCCTCCACCGCATCAATGCCGTGGCGTTCCTCGCACTGCATGATGTACTGCTTGGCGAACACCAGGTAATCGATGATCGAGCTGGCGTCGGTCCAGGTGCGGAACAGATAGTTGCCCTTGAAGAAGCTGTTGTGGCCATAGCAGGCATGCGCCACCACCAGCGCCTGCATGCAGATGGTGTTTTCTTCCATCAGGTAGGCGATGCAGGGATCGGAGTTGATCACGATCTCATAGGCCAGCCCCATCTGGCCGCGGCTGTAGGATTTCTCCGTACTGAGGAAATGCTTGCCGTAGGACCAATGGTGGTAGCCCAGGGGCATCCCTACGGATGCATACGCGTCCATCATCTGCTCGGCGGTGATCACTTCGATCTGGTTGGGGTACGTGTCCAGGGCGTAACGGTCCGCGATACGGCTGATTTCGCGGTCATAGGCCTGGATCAGCTCGAATGTCCATTCGGAGCCGGTGGAAATGGGCTGGCGCTTCTGCTCTTTTTTGGCGGTCATGTCACTAACCTGCGCTGGAAGAGTTCACGGAAGACCGGGTAGATATCCCCGGCCGAGACCAGTTGCTGTTGGGCAAATGTGTCGGAGAAGGCTTCGGCGATGCGTTCGTATTCGTACCACAGGGCCTGGTGTTCGCGTGGAGTAATTTCCACATAGGTGTAGTACTGGACGAACGGCATGATCTGGTTGATCAGGATGTCACGGCAGATTGGCGAGTCATCGTTCCAGTTATCGCCGTCGGACGCCTGGGCCGCATAGATGTTCCATTCATTGGCGGGGTAACGTTCGGCCATGATCTCCTGCATCAGTTTCAGCGCGCTGGACACGATCGTGCCGCCGGTTTCCCTGGAATAGAAAAACTCTTCCTCGTCGACTTCCCTGGCGCTGGTGTGGTGACGGATGAACACCACATCGATCTTGTCGTAGTTCCTCTTCAGGAACAGGTATAGCAGGATAAAGAAGCGCTTGGCGATGTCCTTGGTGGCTTGGGTCATGGAGCCGGAAACGTCCATCAGGCAGAACATCACGGCCTTCGAACTGGGATTCGGTTGTTTCACCAGGAGATTGTATTTGAGGTCGAACGTGTCGAGGAACGGCACACGATGGATACGCGCGCTGAGCTTCTCGATTTCCGCTTCCAAGTCCTGAATATCGCCAAAATTGTCGGGTTCTTCACGTTTCAGGCGAGCCAGCTCTTCCTTGGCTTCGCGCAGTTTCGCCCGGCTGCTGCCTGAGAGCGCGATGCGTCGGGCATGGGCCGAACGCAGGGTGCGAATGATATTGATGCGTGACGGATTACCCTCGTTGCTGATGCCGGCGCGCACGGTCTTGAAGGTGTCGGTACCGGTCAGGTTGCGCTTGACCAGGTTCGGCAGTTCCAGGTCCTCGAACATGAATTCGAGGAATTCCTCCTGGGTGATCTGGAATACGAACTCGTCCATGCCTTCGCCGGAATTGCCGGCCTTGCCGGGCCCCTTGCCGCCGCCTCCCCCCTGCGGACGCGGGATGTGCTCGCCAGTGGTGAATTCCTTGTTTCCCGGGTGCACGACGGTCTGCTTGCCACCACGGCCGTGGTGAAGCACCGGCTCGTCGATGTCGCGGCCAGGGATGCTGATCTGCTCGCCATGCTCCATGTCCGTAATGGAACGACGGCTGACCGCCTCTTCGACGGCTTTCTTGATGTGGTCACGGTAACGCCGCAAGAAACGCTGGCGGTTCACCGTGCTCTTGTTCTTGCCATTCAGGCGTCGGTCGATCACATAGCTCATAGGTGACCCTCTGGGCAGCTTCAAGTGGTGAGCTACGAGCTGCAAGTAGAAGGGGTCGCTCGGAACCTGGAGTTCAGGCGATTCTGGCTTGCAGCTCGTCGCTTGTGGCTTGTGGCTGCGCTACTGTGATTTACGGACCCGCAGGTACCACTCGGAAAGCAGGCGTACCTGTTTGTCGGTGTAGCCACGTTCGACCATGCGTGTAACGAAGTCGTTGTGTTTTTGCTGGTCCTCCTTGCTGGCCTTGGCATTGAAGCTGATGACTGGCAGCAGGTCTTCGGTGTTGGAGAACATTTTTTTCTCGATAACCACCCGCAGCTTCTCGTAGCTGAGCCAGGTCGGGTTCTTGCCGTTGTTGTTGGCCCGGGCGCGCAGCACGAAGTTGACGATTTCGTTGCGGAAATCCTTCGGATTGCTGATGCCCGCCGGTTTTTCGATTTTTTCCAGTTCCTCGTTCAGTGCCACGCGGTTGAGGATTTCGCCGGTTTCCGGGTCGCGGTATTCCTGATCCTGGATCCAGAAATCCGCGTAAAGCACATAACGATCGAAGATGTTCTGGCCGTACTCGCTGTAGGACTCCAGGTAGGCCGTCTGGATCTCCTTGCCGATGAACTCGATATAACGTGGAGCCAGGTATTCCTTGAGGAAGCGCAGGTACCGCTCACGGGTTTCAGCCTGGAACTGCTCCTGCTCGATCTGCTGTTCAAGTACATAAAGCAGATGGACCGGGTTGGCGGCAATTTCGTGAGGATCGAAGTTGAAGACCTTGGACAGGATCTTGAATGCGAAACGCGTGGAAAGACCATTCATGCCTTCGTCCACGCCCGCGTTGTCGCGGTATTCCTGGATCGACTTGGCCTTCGGATCGGTGTCCTTGAGGTTTTCACCGTCATAGACGCGCATTTTCGAATAGATGTTGGAGTTTTCCGGCTCCTTGAGACGCGACAGCACGGTGAACTGGGCCAGCATCTTCAGCGTATCGGGGGCGCAATGGGCCTTGGACAGCGAACTGTTGAACAACAGCTTGTCGTAGATTTTTATCTCATCGGTCACCCGCAGGCAGTACGGCACCTTGACGATGTAGATCCGGTCGATGAAGGCTTCGTTGTTCTTGTTGTTGCGGAAGGTATGCCATTCCGACTCGTTGGAGTGGGCCAGCAGGATGCCGCTGAACGGGATCGCTCCCAGCCCTTCGGTACTGTTGTAGTTGCCTTCCTGGGTAGCAGTCAGGAGGGGGTGCAGCACCTTGATGGGCGCCTTGAACATCTCGACGAATTCCATCAGGCCCTGGTTGGCCCGGCACAGTGCGCCCGAATAGCTATAGGCGTCGGCGTCGTTCTGAGGGAATTCCTCCAGTTTGCGAATATCGACCTTACCCACCAGGGCAGAGATATCCTGGTTGTTTTCATCCCCGGGCTCGGTCTTGGCCACTGCGATCTGGTTAAGGATCGAGGGGTAGAGCTTGACCACCCGGAACTGGCTGATATCGCCGCCGAACTCGGCCAGGCGCTTGGTAGCCCATGGCGACATGATGGTATTGAGATAGCGCCGGGGAATGCCAAAGTCTTCCTCGAGAATCGCGCCGTCTTCGGTAGCGTTGAACAGCCCCAGTGGGGACTCGAACACCGGCGAACCCTTGATGGCATAGAAGGGCACTTTTTCGATCAGTTGCTTGAGCTTCTCGGCCAGGGACGATTTACCGCCACCGACAGGGCCGAGCAGATAGAGGATTTGTTTTTTCTCCTCCAGGCCTTGGGCGGCATGGCGGAAATAGGAAACGATCTGTTCGATGCATTCTTCCATCCCGTGGAAGTCCGCAAAGGCCGGATAGCGGCGAATCACCTTGTTGGAAAAGATCCGCGAGAGCCTCGAGTTGGTCGAGGTATCCAGCAGTTCCGGTTCTCCGATTGCCAGCAACAGACGCTCCGCGGCCGATGCGTAGGCACTGCGGTCCTGCTTGCAGAGTTCGAGGTATTCCTGCAGCGAGTACTCCTCCTGCCGCGTGGACTCGAAACGTTGCTGGAAGTGGCTAAAAATACTCATGACGTCACCTCGCTCGATACGTGGAGCCGGTGTCGGATCAATCAGTCGATGCTGGACAGCCGCTGGGAACCCAGTTGCCGTTTACCCCCCAGAATGCTTTCAAGAACGCTGGCTCCTGAAAGCTGACTCCCGATGACCCGCGCGCCGGTGTACCGGCTCTCCCCTGTTTTGGATGGCCTGAGGCTAAGGATAGTTCGGAATCCGAGAGGTAAAGGTGGAATACGTAATTAGTTATGGCAGACCGTTCGTCTGCCATCGCCCAAGCCCGCGGTTCTCGTGGGCTTGGCTGTCATAAAAAATTATTCGTGAGTGCTTTGCGCTGTTTCGTCAGGATAAGCCGTGCGCCACAGCTCAAAGCCGCCGTCCAGGCTGTAGACATTGCTGAAGCCCTGGCTGACCAGGTAACCCGCTGCGCTCTGGCTGGAGTTGCCGTGGTAGCAGACCACAACGGTAGGTGCATCGAGGTCGGCGGCACGGATGAAGTCGGCCAGCGAATGGTTGTCCAGATGCTTGGAGCCGCTGATATGCAAAGCCGCAAAGGTGGCTGGGTCGCGCACATCGACGACGACGGCACCCTGTTTACGCAGGGCCTGGGCTTGTTCGGGAGAGATGCGTTTGAATTCGGTCATACGGGACTCCTGTGGCCTTGAGGGCAAAGCCGATCAAATGGCAGTGCCGGCCGGCAATGATACGGTGGTCGGTTGATGGGGTTTGGCATGCCCCTTCTCGTCGCAATCGCAGCGCAGCAACTCGCCGCTGTCGACGTTCATCAGTGTCAGCGCGCTGCCCCAGACACAGCCGGTATCGAGGGCAAAGACCCCTGGCTCGTCGCTTTGGCCTTCAAGCGCGGCCCAATGGCCAAAGATGATCTTCAGGTTACGGGTCTTGCGCTCCTTGTGCTTGAACCAGGGCGCATAGCCGGGCGGAGCGGTTTCGATGCCTTCCTTGCCCTTGAGATCAAGCTTGCCATCACGGGTGCAGAAGCGCATCCGGGTGAAATAGTTGGTAATGACCCTGAGTCGGGCGGCGCCGGTGAGGTCGTTGTCCCACTTCACCGGTTCGTTGCCGTACATGCCATCCAGGTAGGGGCCGAACAGGTTGTCATCGCGCAACGCCTGCTCCACTTCGCCTGCGCACTTGAGCGCCTTGCGCAACGACCATTGGGGCGGAATGCCGGCATGGACCAGCGCCAGGTTGCGCGCCTCGTCGTAGTGCATGAGCTTCTGCTGGCGCAGCCATTCGAGCAGCTCGACGCAATCAGGCGCGTCGAGGATTTCCTTCAGGGTATCGGACTTCTTCAAGCGCTCGATGTTCTGCCAGGCTGCCAGCAGGTGCAGGTCATGGTTACCCAGCACGCAAACCAGCGAATCGCGGATGCCGTAGAGGAAGCGCAAGGTTTCAAGCGATTGCGGCCCCCGGTTGACCAGGTCGCCCACGAGCCACAGGGTGTCTTCACGTGGGTCGAAGGCGACCCGCTCCAGCAGGCACTTGAGCGGGTCGAGGCAGCCTTGCAGGTCGCCGACCGCGTACGTGGCCATCAGTGCAACGCTCCTGGCACCGCCAGGCGAAAGGGCTTGATGACCGCGTCGAAGCGTTTGCCGTCCTCGGCCAGCATCTGGTAGGTGCCCTGCATGGTGCCGACCTTGGTCGTCATCACGGTGCCGCTGCTGTAGCTGTGGCTTTGGCCTGCGTCGATCAACGGTTGCTGACCGACCACGCCCTCGCCACGGACTTCTTCGACGTGCCCGTCGCCGTCGGTGATGATCCAGTGCCGTGACAGCAGTCGGGCTGGCAACGAGCCGTTGTTGCGCACAGTGATGGTGTAGGCAAAGGCGAAGCGGTTGTGCTCGGGTTGCGACTGTTCAGCGAGAAAGCGGGTGGCGACGCTGACGTCGACCTGATAACGGGGATCGGACATGCAAAAGGGCCTTGGAAGCGGGACGCGGGCGTAACTGAGGGAATCAGTCTAGGCCAAGTATCGGGTAGTAGACCAGACTGGCGTACTGCCCGATAGCGACCATTGAACGTCAGATGGCGTCGGTATCTGGCGCGACCTGTTCGCTGAGCTTGTCGGCCAGGCGGACGAAGGCTGCGAGGTCCAGTTGCTCCGGACGCAGGCTGCCATCGACGCCGGCGGCTTCGATTTCGGCACTGCTGAGCAACAGTTTCAGGGTGTTGCGCAGGGTTTTACGGCGCTGGTTGAACGCTTCGCGTACCAGACGCTCCAGCAGGCGATGGTCCTTGGCGGGATGCGGCAGGACCGCATGAGGCACAAGCCGGACGATGGCGGAGTCGACTTTCGGCGGCGGGTTGAACGCACCGGGGCCTACGTTGAACAGGTGATCAACCCGGCAATGATACTGGACCATGATCGACAAACGACCCCAGTCACCTCCGCCAGGCCCGGCGGCGAGACGCTCGACCACTTCTTTCTGCAGCATGAAGTGCATGTCGCGGATCAGGCCGGCATTGTTCAGCAGGTGGAAAATCAGCGGCGTCGAGATGTTGTACGGCAGGTTGCCCACGACTCGAAGGCTGCCCGGCGCGGCATTCAGGCTGTTGAAGTCGAATTTCAGCGCATCGCCCTGATGCAGGTTGAAATTGCTCTTGCCGGCGAACTGCTGGTTGAGAATCGGTACCAGGTCCTTGTCCAGCTCCACCACGTCCAGTTGCGCGCCGCTGCCAAGCAATCCTTCGGTCAGTGCGCCCTGGCCCGGCCCGATCTCGAGCATACGGTCATCGGGCTTGGCATTGATGGAGCGCAGGATACGGTCGATAACGCCGGCGTCATGCAGGAAGTTCTGGCCGAAGCGCTTGCGCGCGCGGTGTTGGTATTGCTCGGTCATAAATGGGTCTCGGCCATCTGGTAGGCGGTTTCCAGCGCGACTTGCAGGCTCCCGGTGTCGATCCTGCCGCTGCCGGCCAAATCCAGGGCAGTGCCGTGATCCACGGAGGTGCGGATGATCGGCAGGCCCAGGGTCACGTTGACCGCCGCACCGAAACCTTTGTATTTCAGCACGGGCAGGCCCTGGTCGTGGTACATCGCCAGCACTGCATCGCAGTGCTCCAGATATTTGGGGGTAAACAGAGTGTCGGCAGGCAGCGGGCCACGCAGGTCCATGCCCTCGCTGCGCAAGCGCTCCAGTGTGGGTTCGATGATGTCGATTTCTTCATGGCCCAGATGCCCGCCTTCGCCGGCATGCGGATTCAGCCCGCACACCAGGATGCGGGGCCGGGCGATGCCGAATTTTTCCTGGAGGTCGGCGTGCAATATCCGCGTAACGCGTTCGAGGCGTTCCGGGGTAATGGCGTCGGCGATGTCTCGCAGGGGCAGGTGAGTGGTGACCAGAGCCACGCGAAGGCCACGGGTGGCGAGCATCATCACCACTTGCGCGGTATGGGTCAGGTCGGCCAGGAATTCGGTGTGTCCGGAAAAATGAATGCCGGATTCATTGATCACGCCCTTGTGTACCGGCGCCGTGATCATGCCGGCGAAAGCCCCATCCAGGCAGCCTTGGCCGGCGCGGGTCAGGGTCTGCAGCACAAATGCTGCGTTGGCCTTGTCCAGCTGGCCTGCGGTGACAGGTGCGCCCAGCGGTGTATCCCATACGTACAGGCTACCGGCGGGAGCGGGGGCATCCGGCCAGGCGTCCGGCGTCACCGGCAACAGGTCGACGGCCACCCCCAACTGCGCGGCCCGCTCAAGGAGCAGGTCGCGGCTGGTGATCGCAATCAGGGGGTGTGGTTGGACTTGCGAGGCGAGCAGCAGGCACAGGTCGGGACCGATGCCGGCAGGCTCGCCGGGAGTCAGCGCGAAACGCTTGGGTTTCACTGCGCTGCCTGGTCTGCACCAGGGAGTTTGATCTCGACGTAGGCTTCGTCGCGAATCTGGCGCAGCCAGGTTTGTAGCTCTTCGTCGTACTTGCGGTTACGCAATACCGTCAGCGCCTGTTGTTCGCGCGCCTGGGTGGTGCTGTCGGTGGCGCGACGGCCAAGGACTTCCAGGACATGCCAGCCATAAGGGCTCTTGAACGGCTTCGACAGCTGGCCTTGTGGTGTTTCGGCCATGACCTGGCGGAACTCGGGAACCAGCGCGTTCGGGTCGACCCAGTTCAGGTCGCCGCCGTTCAGGGCCGAGCCCGGGTCTTCCGAGAAGCTCTTCGCCAGCTCGGCGAAGTCTTCGCCGGAGGTGATGCGTTCGTACAGTTTCTCGGCCAGGCGCTTGGTCTCGGCTTCGCTGCGGATCTCGCTTGGCTTGATCAGGATATGACGAACATGTACTTCGTCACGCACCTGGGTACCGCCACCGCGTTTTTCCAGTAGCTTCAGGATGATGAAGCCGCCAGGCGTGCGGGCTGGTTGGGTGATGTCGCCCACGGCCATGGTGCTCAACTCGCGATCGAACGGAGGCGGCAGTTGGGCGGCCTTGCGCCAGCCCATGTCGCCGCCTTCCAGAGCGTTTTCACTGGCCGAACGGGCTACCGCCATCTGGCTGAAGTCGGCGCCTTGCTTGAGCTGCTGGTAAATGTCCATTGCCTGGCGATAAGCGCTCTGGATCGCTTCCGAATTGGCGCTTTCCGGCGTAGGAATCAGGATGTTTGCCAGGTGCAATTCTTCCGAAAGCTGCATCTTGCCCAAGTCGGACGCGAGGAAGTTCTTCACTTCCTGCTCGGAAACCTGGATGCGTTCGGCGACGCGGCGCTGACGCACACGGCTGATGACCATCTCGCGACGGATCTGGTCGCGGGCGTCGTCAAACGACAGGCCATCGCGCGCCAGGGCAGCGCGGAACTGGTCGACAGTCATGTTATTGCGCTGGGCAATGGTGCCGACGGCCTGGTTCAGTTCTTCATCGGTGATGCGGATGCCGGAACGCTCGCCAATCTGCAACTGCAGGTTTTCGACGATCAGGCGCTCGAGCACCTGTTGGTCCAGCACACCCGGTGGTGGCAAGCCACCGCCACGCTTGGCGATGGTTTGCTGAACTTCATGGACCCGCTGGTCCAACTGGCTCTGCATGACCACGTCGTTATCGACGATGGCCACGACCTTGTCGATGGACTGTACCGCGGCGTTCGCCGCGGTACCCAGGAACAGCGCGCCCAGCATCAGCGGGCGCAGACAATCAGAAAGCTTGGTCTTCACGTTCACGATAACCTTGAATGCCTTTGTCGAGGAAGCTCTCTACCTTGGCGCCGGTGAGGCCGCCGAGTCCCTTCAGAACAATTTGGAGGAAGACGCCGTGGTCGCCTTTTTCGTTTTCCGGGGCGGCTTGACTGAATTCTTCATAGTCGACCCAGTAACGGTTGATCAGGCGCAGTTTCCAGCAGCAGTTGTCGTATTCGAAACCACCGAAGGCTTCCAGGGTACGGTTGCGGTTGTAGTCATACTGCCAGCGGCTGATTGCGTTCCACTGCGGCACGATCGGCCAGATGACCGAGAAGTCGTGCTGTTTGATCTTGTAGTAGTCCTTCACGTAGCCAGGTTGGCCCGGGGTGCCGTAGTCGCCGCCGCCCACTTGCCATTGACCGGTAGTCTGGTCATAACGCACCAGGTCGTTGCGATAACGATAACCGGCGTTGATAACCTTGTTCGGGTTGTCCTCTGGCTGGTAGTGGAACATGGCACTCCCCGAGCGCGGGCTATGAGTGTCCGGGTCCCAGTTGTAGTCGGCCGTGGTGCGCCAGTCGCGGTTCCAGCGGTATTCGTATTCCAGTGCGTAAGGCGAAACGCTTGAATGCGCGTCTTCACGAGTCCTGGCGTCGATACCTGGCAGTTGAACTTCGCGGTCCTTGAAATAGAAGGCTTGGCCGACGCTGATGCGCTGGCGCTCGAACCCGTCTTCCTGGATCCAGCGGTTGGTTACGCCCAGCGACAGCTTGTTCTCGTCGCCGACGCGGTCAGAGCCGGTGAAACGGTTGTCCCGGAACAGCGAGGCGTAGTTGAAGGTGCTTTCGCTGGTGTCGAAGACTGGAATGTCACTCTGATCTTTCTCCGGCACGTAGAGATAGAACAGGCGCGGCTCCAGTGTCTGGCGATAATTCTTGCCGAACCACTGGGTATCACGGTCGAAGTACAGGCCGCTGTCGATGCTGGCAATTGGCACGCCGCGGTTCTGGCTGCCACTGTAGGTACCGTTCAGGCGATCACCTTCAGCGGTCTGGGCGGCGATGTCCTGTTTGCCCTGGCTATCCAGGTCAAGATCGTATTGGGTGTACTGGTACTTGAGCGAGGGCTTGATGAAGCCATAGCTTGCAGTCATTGGCAGGCTGACAACCGGGGCCAGATTTATCCGGTCGCCAGTAGCGCGGGCCAGGCCGCGAACGTTCTCATCCAGAAACAGCTCGGTGTTACCGTTTTCATCCGTGTAGTTGCCGTTCCTCAAGTCCCTGTCAAACCGCACGAACTCGGTGTTATAGGCGAAATCCAGTCCATACGGATGCTGCGGCAGAAAACCGTTGAAGGTAATTTGCGGCAAACGGTCGTAAGGCGTGATGTCCGAAATCGTGGCCATCTGGAATGCCTGAGCATTCAACCGTGCGGTATAGGTATCACCGCGATAGCTGACCGCACCTTGCTGGTTCACGTACTCCCTGGACTCAACACCGATCTGATCGGTCTGCAGATCCTGGAAGTAATACGGATCGCTGATCTTGGTGTAGTCGACTTCTGTCAGTACACGCGAGTCCAGCCCACCCTTGTGCTGCCAGTTGTACATGTAGCGGGTCTTGCTGTAGTCGGTCTGCTTGGCGCGCTCGTCTTCTTCGTCGTTGAGGTACGCCGCGCCGAACTGGCCTTCGCTGGACTTGGTCAGGTAGCGGAATTCGCCTTCCATCAACAGGCCGCGCTTGCTCATGTAGCGTGGGTACAACGTGGCGTCGTAGTTCGGCGCCAGGTTGAAGTAGTACGGGGTGACCAGCAGGAAGCCGGTGTCGCTGCCGCTGCCGATGGTCGGCGGCAGGAAGCCGGACTGGCGACGGTCGTCGATCGGGAAGTAGATGTAAGGCGTATACAGGACCGGGAAGTCCTTGACCCGCAGCGTCACGTTGGTAGCGGTGCCGAAGCCGGTGGCCGGGTTCAGGGTGATGTTGTTGCCCTTGAGGGTCCAGGCGTTGCTGCCCGGCTCGCACGTGGTGTACGTACCGTCCTTGAGGCGGATGATCGCGTTCTCGGCGCGCTTGGCGTACAGCGCGTTACCGCGGATGCGCGACTTGTGCATCACGTATTCGGCGTTGTCGACCTTGGCTTCACCGGTGTCCAGCTGCACATCGGCGTGGTCGCCGACAATCAGCGCACCGTTGTCGCGGACTCGCACGTTGCCGCTCAGCTCGCCGCGGTTCTCGGCCTGGTACAGGCTGGCCTCGTCGGCCTCGACCTGCATGCTGCCCTGACGCATGACCACGTCACCGGCCAGGGTCGCCACTTGCTGCTCCTGCTCGTATCGCGAAGCCTTGGCGCCGAGGAACGTCGGAGCGTCACTCTTGGCGGTCTTGTCGTTCATGCCTGGGCGAGACGGCTCGATGTACGCGCCCGCGCAGTACGGGCCGGTTTCAGCCAGTTGCGCGGGCGTGAGGTTCTCGCGCGGAACCCAGTCCAGGTGACTGTAGTCTGCACTGCGCGACTTCAGGCCGCGGCCCTTGGATTCGGTAACGAGCATCGGCTTATCGCCGGCTACCTCGCCCGAATCGCTGTCGGCCGGAGCGCTGCCGCTGTCGGCAACCGCACTGCCTTCATGCACCGGGCGCGGCGGCAATGCAGCGGCCGGCGCTTTGGGTGAACAGTCCCAGGCACCCGAAGCGGAGACGGAACAGTCATACTGCTGCGCCGCGACGACGAATGAAGAGGCCAGGGGTTGCAGAGCCAGCAGACTGCCGGTGACCAGCAACGGAAATTTTTTACGAAACGCGGGGGATTTCAATGCCATCTTATTAGTCCGGGCTTCCTGCGTGCCATCTGCCCGCGGTGTGGGCCGCACGCCTCTCGATGGTCTGAAAAAGATGCTGGATAATAAAGCATGACCCGCTTGACGGCTAGCGCCGTCGGAGACCCTTGCAATGCCTGACCAAGATGTACGCTTGCAACACCTGAAAGTTTGGCTCGATGAGCAGCTACCAATCCTCTTCACCCAACAAGGCTGGGGCGCCGTACCCCCGGCCACGTTGACCGCGGCCAGCAGTGACGCGAGTTTCCGGCGGTACTTCCGCTGGCAGGGTGAGGGCCGCAGCCTGATCGTGATGGACGCGCCACCGCCCCAGGAAAACTGCAAACCGTTCGTGGATATTGCTTTTTTGCTGGCGAAATCCGGGATCAACGTGCCGAAAATTTATGCCGAAGACCTCGAACGCGGGTTTCTTTTGCTCAATGACCTGGGCAACCAGACCTATCTGGACGTGATCAACGGCGAAAATGCCGACGATCTGTTCGGCGATGCCCTGCAAGCCTTGTTGGCTTTTCAGCAACTGCCGATGGTCGCGCCGCTGCCCAGCTACGACGTCGCGTTATTGCGTCGCGAGTTGGAGTTGTTCCCCGAGTGGTACGTCAAGCGTGAGCTGGGAATCGAGTTCGATACGGCCCAGCAGCAACTGTGGCAGCAGGCATCCGACCTGCTGATCAACAGTGCCCTGGCCCAGCCGAAAGTACTGGTGCACCGCGACTACATGCCGCGCAACCTGATGCTCAGCGAACCCAACCCAGGCGTACTGGATTTCCAGGACGCGGTCTATGGCCCGGTGACCTACGACGTGACGTGCCTGTTCAAGGACGCCTTCCTCAGTTGGCCGGAAGAGCGCGTGCGCGGCTGGCTGGAAGATTATTGGCGGCAGGCCGGCACGCTCGGCATTCCGGTCCAGCCGGATTTCGAGGATTTCCTGCGTGCCAGCGACCTGATGGGCGTGCAACGCCATCTCAAGGTAATCGGCATCTTCGCGCGTATTTGCCACCGCGATGGCAAGCCGCGTTACCTGGCTGACGTGCCGCGTTTCTTTGCCTATATAGAAGCGGTCATTGCCCGTCGTCCGGAACTGGCACCGTTGGACGAGTTGCTCCGCAGCCTGCGCCAAGCGGATGGAGCGAGCGCATGAAGGCGATGATCCTGGCGGCGGGCAAGGGTGAGCGCATGCGGCCCCTGACCCTCACTACCCCCAAACCGTTGATTCGCGTCGGCGGCATCCCGTTGATCGAGTACCACCTGCGGGCATTGGCCGCGGCCGGGTTCACCGAAATCGTGATCAACAATGCCTGGCTCGGCCAGCAGATCGAAGATCACCTCGGCGACGGTTCGCGGTTTGGCGTGCAGATCCGCTATTCGCCGGAGGGTGAGCCGCTGGAAACCGGCGGCGGAATTTTCCGCGCGCTGCCGCTGCTGGGTAACGAGGCGTTCCTGGTGGTCAACGGCGACATCTGGACCGATTACGATTTCAGCGCCCTGCGTCGGCCGATCCAGGGGTTGGCGCACCTGGTGCTGGTGGACAATCCGGAGCATCACCCCGAGGGCGATTTCATTCTGGCTGGCGGCCAGGTTAATGACGGCGAACCTGGTGCCGATAAGCTGACATACAGCGGCATCGCCGTGCTGGATCCACAGCTGTTTGCCGGCTGCGCCGATGGCGCATTCAAGCTGGCCCCGCTGTTTCGCCGCGCCATGGCCGCAGGGCAGGTCAGCGGTTCGCGCCTGGAAGGACGCTGGGTCGATGTGGGTACTCACGAACGTTTATCGCAAGTCGAAAAACTGATAGAAGCGAGCTGTTGATATGTGGTGGCCAGGGACTCTGATTGGAGCGGGGGCGGGCTTTGCCATTGCCAGCATCCCGGGGGCCATGCTCGGCGCATTGTTGGGGCAGGCGCTGGACCGGCGTCTGAATCTGCACGGCTGGGCCCAGGTGCGCGAACGCCTGGGCGGGCGCCCGGCGTTGCGCAACGATGAACTGTTATTCGTGTTGCTCGGTCGCCTGGCGAAGATCGACGGGCGCGTCGTCGATGGTCACATCCAGCAGGCGCGTCTGGAAATGCGCGCGCTGGACTTGAGCGAACCGGCGCAACGTCGGGCTATCGCGGCCTTTAATCGGGGCAAATCGGGAAACGATCGGCTGCGTGGTTATCTGCGTCGCCTGAGTGCCCAGCCGCATGCGGCTGAAGGCGTGCTTCGGGCCTGCTGGCGGATGGTCTGGGCCGACGGCCGTGCCGGTGTAGCCGAACGTGAGTTGCTCGCCCAGTGGGGCAAGTGGCTGGGTTGGACGCCGCAGCAGGTCCAGGCCCTGGCGATGGACTACGAGCCGCAGAAACCGGGGCTGCCCAGCAGTGGCTTGACGTATCAGGAGGCGTTGCGGCTGTTAGGGGTTTCGGCCAGCAGCGAACCGTCGCAAATCAAGCGCGCTTATCGCCGCCTGATCAGTCGTCATCACCCGGACAAGATCGCTGGCAGCGGGGCGACAGCCTTGCAGGTACGCGAAGCAACCGACAAGACCCGCGAGCTGCACAACGCCTATCGAGTGATTCGCGAGCGCAGGGATTTTCGCTAGTACACCCGTGGCGAGGGAGCTTGCTCTCGCTGGTCCGCGAAGCGGACCCAAACCAGGCGCCGCACTTCCCAGATAATCATGCTAAGCGGATTACGACTGCTGCGCAGCCGAGCGGGAGCAAGCTCCCTCGCCACAGAAGCAGGCTGCAGGGTTTCACTGCTCCGGACTTTGCGGACTCAACCACCCCCGAACCCGTCGAAACAGCTGTTCCTGCTGCGCCGTTGCGTTGGGCAGTGCCTTGAGGGAAACCTGGCTGAAGCTCGACCCTTTCAGTCGTTTGCTGGCTTGCAGGCGCTCCAGGGCCGCGTTGCGGTCCGTCGGTTTGTCCATATAAAAGATGTCTGCCGTTGCCAGCTTCAGGTTCGGTGTCAGCTCGGCGAGGCCGGGCTTGGCGGTGACGGGTGTCTGGGCCGCGACCATCACGAAGCGCTGGATTTGCGTGGGTTGTCTTTCGCCAAGATAGCGCGCTGCCCAATAGGCGCCGGTGCCGTGGCCCAGCAGGACGATACTGCGGGCGCTCTGTTGCTCGGCGTAGGCCAATGCCGCGTCGATACGGGCGAAAATCCGTTCGGCGTCGGCCTTGTCGGAGTCTTCGCCGGTTTCGGCGGAGGCCGGCTCAGCCGCGTCGGCCTCGCCGCCCGCGACCTGCTCGATCGGCGCCGCGGTGGTTGAATCGGGGGCCGCGGCAGCGATGTCGGCCGGCTTGGTCTCCGGCGGTGTTTCCGCCGCGCGGGGTGCGATAACGTCGCTCTGCATGTCCGGCAGCGTAATACTCAGGCTGCTCCATTCGGCATCCGGCAGTTTTTTGCGCAGCGGGCTGATGACCTGAGGCCAGTCAGCCGTTTCGCCAGCGCCAGGGACGATGACGACCACGCCCTTGGGCTCGCTGGTGTTGGCCGGCTTCCAGAGGGCAAGGAACGCATCGCTGCCGGTTTGCAGCTGTTGCTGTTCCTGGGCTGGGACTTTTCGCGCGAGCGCCGCCGCTTCTTCCTGGCTGCGCTCGAGCAAAGGCTGGCGCTCGGCCGGTTTCGCCTCGGCGGGTTGATCTGCCGCGGCGGGGGTCGTTTCACCGGCCTGTACAGAAAATGCACTCGGCAGGATCAGCGACAGGCACAATGCAGGCAGTGTCAGGCGGTTAACAAAGGACATCGGATATTCCATGACCAGAAGTATTTCCGGCAGCCTAATGGGTTGGTCAGTATTTGTCAGTGCGTGAGATTTCGATGATGCGTGTTTGCCTGTGGGTTATCGGCTGTCTATGGCTTCCCTTGATGGCGTGGGCTGCACCCGCGCCACAGGCGCAGGCGGTGCAGTTGAGCGCGGACCAGCGCCAATGGTTGGCGGAGCATCCGCAGTTGCGCGTCGGCCTGGTGTTGCAGGCGCCCTACGCACAATACGACCGGCGCTTGCAGCGTCTGTCCGGCACCCACGTCGAACTGATGCAATGGCTGGCCAAGGCATTGAACGTCGAGCTGACCTGGCGCAACTTCCAGGATGTCGCGCAACTCGAAGCCGCGGTGCGCAACGGCGAAGTGGATGTCGCGCCGGGCTTGACCCAGACCCCGGCCGGCCTGCGGCTCTGGCAGTTTTCCGACCCTTACATGCGTGTGCCGCAGTTGATCGTGGGCGAGCAGAAGGGCGCCGAAGGCGTGGAGTTGGAGAAGCTCGACCCCCAGGCCCGGGTTGTCGTGCGCATGCCCAGCGTCACGGCCGATTACTTGCGCAGCAACTACCCGATGCTGAATCTGCAAGGCGTGCCGATGGAGCGCCAGGCCCTGCAGCTTCTATTGAGCCAGCAGGCACGCTACGCCGTGATCGACGAGGCGCAGCTGGGGCGCCTGATGGTCGAGCCGGAGTTTTCCGGATTGGTGGTGGTGGGAGACATCGGCCTGCCGCAACTGCTCAGGGTCGCCACGCGCCGGGACTGGCCGCAGTTGGCCGAAATCGTCGACAAGGGCTTGCAGGCGATTCCCGCCAAGGAGCTGGAGCAACTGCACAACCGCTGGATCAAGCCCAAATACCCACGCCTGACCGAGACGCCTGGCTTCTGGCAGAACCTGACCCTGCTGATGCTCGCCTTGTTGCTGTGCAGTGTCTCCATCGTGTTCTGGCAGCGCCGCCAGCAACGCGGGCTGGAACGTCGCCTGCGCTCGGCGCGCGAGGACATCGCCCAGCGCGCCGCCAGTGAAGAAGCCTTGCGCCTGACGCAATTTTCCATCGATCAAAGCACGGTCGGGATCCTCTGGGTGAATTGGGACAGCCATGTGCGCTACGCCAATCGCGCCGCCGAAACCATGCTGGGTTATGCGCCAGGCGCGATCATCGATCGGCCGCTGATCGACTTCGAACCGGGCCTGCACATGGACCGTTGGCTCAACCTGTGGAAGCGCGCCCGTGCCAGCGAAGATGGACCGCAGAGTTTCGAAACCGAATGCGTGCGGGCCGATGGCAGTATCCTGCCGGCGGACGTTTCCCTGAGTTTCCTGCGTTTTCGTGACGCGGAATACCTGGTGGTCTACCTCAATGATGTAACCGAGCGCCGCCGCGCGCTGGCAGCCCTGCGTGAAAGCGAAGCGCGGCTGCAGGGCATCGCCGCCAATGTGCCGGGCCTGGTCTTTCGCCTGGAGCGGGCACCGGTGACCGGCCAGATCGACTTTGCCTATATCAGCGAAGGCAGCGAAAGCCTGGTGGGCTACGCCCCGGCGGTACTGGCCCGCAGCGATACCGGGCTGCGCAGCCTGGTGCACCCGCAGGACAAGGCCGATTATCACCGCACCCAGGACCAGGCGCTGGACAGTGACAGCGATTGGTCCTGGCAAGGCCGCATCCTGACTCGCGAAGGCCAGGAGCGCTGGGCCGAGATCAAGGCGATCACGCGTCGGCTCGAAGATGGCGCCTATGTCTGGGACGGCATTGTCTGGGATATCACCGAAAGCAAACGTGTCGAGCTGGAATTGGCCAGTTCCCGGGAGCAGTTGCGTGAACTGTCGGCGCACCTGGAAAGCGTACGGGAAGAAGAGAAGGCGCGCATTGCGCGGGAAGTCCACGACGAACTGGGGCAAATGCTCACGGTGTTGAAGCTGGAGACGTCGATGTGCGAACTGGCCTACGCGCAACTTGACCCGGGCCTGCAAGAACGGCTCAACAGCATGAAGCGCCTGATTGCCCAGTTGTTCCAATTGGTGCGGGACGTGGCGACGGCGTTGCGCCCGCCGATCCTCGATGCCGGTATTGCCTCGGCCATCGAATGGCAGGCCCGCCGCTTCGAGGCGCGCACACAGATTCCGTGCCTGGTGCAGGTGCCAGACAACCTGCCGGCGTTGAGCGACGCCAAGGCCATCGGCCTGTTCAGGGTTCTCCAGGAAGCACTGACCAATGTGATGCGCCATGCCCAGGCGCATACTGTGGAGTTGACGTTGGCTCAACAAGGCGCTGATTTATGTCTGACGGTCAGCGACGACGGTGTAGGATTTATTGCCGATACGGGCCGGCCAACGTCCTTTGGCCTGGTCGGCATGCGTGAGCGGGTGCTGATCATGGGCGGGCAATTGACCCTGGACAGTGAGCCGGGGGAGGGGACGACCTTGTCGGTGCGGGTGCCTTTGGGTGAGGCCTGATGGTTTTCTGTTGCCTGGGCTGACGCCATCGCGAGCAGGCTCGCTCCCACAAGGTTTGTGTACGCCTCAATCAATGTGGGAGCGAGCCTGCTCGCGATGAGATTCTGAATCTGGAGAAGAGCCGTGATCCGTGTACTGGTAGCTGAAGACCACACCATCGTCCGCGAAGGCATCAAGCAATTGATCGGTCTGGCCAAGGATCTGGTGGTGGTAGGGGAGGCGAGCAATGGCGAACAGCTGCTCGAGACCCTGCGCCACGTGCCTTGCGAAGTGGTGCTGCTGGATATTTCCATGCCGGGCGTCAACGGCCTTGAGGCAATCCCACGGATCCGTGCGCTGAACAATCCGCCGGCCATCCTGGTGTTGTCGATGCATGACGAGGCGCAAATGGCCGCCCGGGCCTTGAAAGTCGGCGCCGCTGGCTACGCCACCAAAGACAGCGATCCTGCTTTGCTGCTCATGGCGATCCGCAAGGTCGCGGCGGGCGGACGCTACATTGACCCGGACCTTGCCGACCGCATGGTCTTCGAAGTGGGCCTGACCGACACACGGCCGCTGCACTCCCTGCTGTCGGAGCGTGAATTCTCGGTTTTCGAACGCCTGGCCCAAGGCGCCAACGTCAACGACATCGCCCAGCAACTCGCCCTGAGCAGCAAGACCATCAGCACCCACAAGGCGCGGCTGATGCAGAAGCTCAACATCACCTCGTTGGCCGAGCTGGTGAAATACGCGATGGAGCACAAGTTGCTCTAAGCCTCCCGCCATTCCCGGTGGGAGCGAGCCTGTGTGGGAGCGGGCTTGCTCGCGAAGGCGGTGTATCAGTCGACGAATGCTTGGCTGTCAGACCGCTTTCGCGAGCAAGCCCGCTCCCACATGAGTGAACTGTTGGCATACCTGTTTGCGACACACCCCAACAGTGCCTTTGCCCCTGCTTGCAGCTCGCCGCTTGAAACTCACCGCCGCACTTATCCAATCCCGCCATCCTTGTAGGGCAATCCCTACCCCGACGCTTCCATCCGGCTGAGGCGATTCTCTCCTGCGGCCCGATTTGCGTGGGTGTCGGGCTCCACTAGGCTTGACTCACAAGCAGTCATCAATACAAAAGGTGCGGGTATGAGCCAGGTGGATTCAAGCGCGGGGGCCAGTGATGTGCTGGTCAGCTTTCGTGGTGTGCAAAAGAGCTACGACGGCGAGAACCTGATCGTCAAGGACCTCAACCTGGACATTCGCAAAGGCGAATTCCTGACCCTGCTCGGGCCTTCCGGCTCCGGCAAGACCACCAGCCTGATGATGCTCGCAGGCTTCGAGACCCCGACCGCCGGCGAGATCCAGCTGGCCGGGCGCTCCATCAACAATGTGCCGCCGCACAAGCGCGATATCGGCATGGTGTTCCAGAACTACGCCTTGTTCCCGCACATGACCGTCGCCGAAAACCTGGCATTCCCGCTGACCGTCCGTGGCCTGAACAAAAGCGACGTCGGCGATCGGGTCAAGCGTGTCTTGAGCATGGTCCAACTGGACACCTTCGCCCAGCGTTATCCGGCACAGTTGTCCGGCGGCCAGCAACAGCGCGTGGCCCTGGCCCGGGCGCTGGTATTCGAGCCGCAACTGGTGCTGATGGACGAACCTCTCGGCGCACTGGACAAGCAATTGCGCGAACACATGCAGATGGAAATCAAACACCTGCACCAGCGCCTGGGCGTGACCGTGGTCTACGTGACGCACGACCAAGGGGAAGCCCTGACCATGTCCGACCGCGTGGCGGTGTTCCACCAGGGCGAGATCCAGCAGATCGCCCCGCCGCGCACGCTCTATGAGGAGCCGAAGAACACCTTCGTCGCCAACTTCATCGGCGAGAACAACCGCCTCAATGGCCGTCTGCACAGTCACACCGGTGACCGTTGCGTGGTGGAGCTGGGGCGTGGCGAAAAGGTCGAGGCCCTGGCGGTCAATGTCGGCAAGCCCGGCGAACCCGTGACCTTGTCGATCCGCCCGGAGCGGGTGAGCCTCAACGGCGCCAGCGAACAATGTATCAACCGCTTCTCAGGGAGGGTGGCGGAATTCATCTATCTGGGCGACCACGTCCGGGTTCGCCTCGAAGTCTGCGGCAAGAACGACTTCTTCGTGAAACAACCGATTGCCGAGCTCGACCCCGGGCTTGCTGTCGGGGACGTGGTTCCGCTTGGCTGGCAGGTCGAGCACGTACGTGCGCTCGATCCGCTTCTAGAGGCGAATTGATCGCCCCCCTGCTGTACCAACACCAACCCTGCACGTGGAGAGAACAATAAATGTTGAGATCCCTGAAGTTCACAGCCCTGACACTGGGCATGATGGGTGCGGCAAGCGCGATGGCGGCGGGCCCGGACCTGACCGTGGTGTCTTTCGGCGGGGCGAACAAGGCGGCTCAGGTCAAAGCCTTCTACGCACCGTGGGAAGCGGCCGGCAACGGCAAGATCGTGGCTGGCGAGTACAACGGTGAAATGGCCAAGGTCAAGGCCATGGTCGACACCAAGAGCGTCTCGTGGGACCTGGTTGAAGTCGAGTCGCCGGAATTGTCCCGTGGTTGCGACGAAGACATGTTCGAGCAACTCGATCCGGCCCTGTTCGGCAAGGCCGAAGACTACGTCAAGGGTGCCATTCAGCCTTGCGGCGTGGGCTTCTTTGTGTGGTCGACCGTGCTGGCCTACAACGCCGACAAACTGAAGACCGCGCCGACCAGTTGGGCGGACTTCTGGGACACCAAGCAATTCCCGGGCAAGCGCGGCCTGCGCAAGGGCGCCAAGTACACCTTGGAATTCGCCTTGATGGCCGACGGCGTAGCGCCGAAGGACGTCTACAAGGTGCTGGCCGGCAAAGACGGCCAGGACCGTGCGTTCAAGAAGCTCGATGAGCTCAAGCCGAACATCCAGTGGTGGGAAGCCGGTGCCCAGCCACCGCAATACCTTGCTTCCGGTGACGTGGTCATGAGCTCTGCATACAACGGCCGGATCGCCGCGGTACAGAAAGAGAGCAACCTGAAAGTGGTGTGGAACGGCGGCATTTACGACTTCGACGCCTGGGCCATCCCGCGTGGGCTGGACAAGACTCGCGCCGAAGCTGCGAAAAAATTCATCGCCTTCTCGGTGGCGCCACAGCAGCAGAAGACCTACTCGGAAAACATCGCCTACGGCCCGGCGAATACCCAGGCCGTGCCGTTGCTGGCCAAGGATGTGCTGAAAGACATGCCGACCACCCCGGAAAACATCGCCAACCAGGTGCAGATCGACGTCAGCTTCTGGGCCGACAACGGCGAGCAACTGGAGCAGCGCTTCAACTCCTGGGCGGCGAAGTAACCCGCGCCTTCCTGTGGCGGTGAGCTTTTGTGGCGAGGGAGCTTGCTCCCGCTTGAGTGCGCAGCACTCACAAAATTGGCATTGCCGACAGAATTTTGGGGCCGCTTCACGGCCCAGCGGGAGCAAGCTCCCTCGCCACGACCACACGTACCACAGGTTGCGGTTTCAAAAGAACAGAGGCGGCTCGCCGCCCCTGTAACGATCAAAGAGATTTGCGGAGTTCGCCATGGCCATCGCCGTTCCACTGAACGCGGGCACCACCAGCCCCACCCTCAAGCAGCGACTCAAGCGCGCCGAGCGGCTCAACCGCTGGAAGGCCCAGGCCCTGATCGCGCCGCTGGTGCTGTTTCTGTTGCTGGTGTTTCTGGTGCCGATCGTGGCGCTGCTGTTCAAAAGCGTCAGCAACCCGGAAGTGGTGGGCGCCATGCCACGTACTGTCGCTGCCGTCGCAGCATGGGACGGACGCGGTTTGCCAAGCGAACCGGTGTACAAGGCTGCCAGTGAAGATCTGGCCGAAGCCCGCAAGAATCAGACCCTGGGCGATTTGTCCAAGCGCCTGAACATGGAACTGGCCGGCTACCGCAGCCTGCTGACCAAGACTGCTCGCGCGCTGCCGTTCGCCACCGAGCCGGTCTCTTATAAAGAAGCACTGGAGAGCCTCGACGAACGCTGGGGTGACCCCGCGTACTGGCAGGTGATCCGGCGCAACACCAGCAATGTCACGCCTTACTACCTGCTGGCGGCCGTCGATCACCGCATCGACGATCTAGGTGAACTGGCCCCGGCCACCCCCGACCAGGCGATCTACCTGGATATTTTCACCCGTACTTTCTGGATGGGCCTGGTGATTACCGCCATCTGTCTGGTGCTGGCCTATCCGCTGGCCTATCTGCTGGCGAACCTGCCGTCACGCCAGAGCAACCTGTTGATGATCCTCGTGCTGCTGCCGTTCTGGACCTCGATCCTGGTGCGGGTGGCGGCGTGGATCGTGCTGCTGCAATCGGGCGGATTGATCAACAGCGCGCTGATGGCCATGGGCGTCATCGATAAACCGCTGGAGCTGGTGTTCAACCGCACCGGCGTGTACATCTCCATGGTCCACATCCTTCTGCCGTTCATGATCCTGCCGATCTACAGCGTGATGAAGGGCATCTCGCCCACCTACATGCGGGCGGCGATCTCCCTGGGCTGCCACCCGTTCGCCAGTTTCTGGCGGGTGTATTTCCCGCAGACCTACGCCGGCGTAGGTGCCGGGTGCCTGTTGGTGTTCATCCTCGCCATCGGCTACTACATCACCCCGGCACTGCTGGGCAGCCCGAACGACCAGATGGTCAGCTACTTCGTCGCGTTCTACACCAACACCAGTATCAACTGGGGCATGGCCACGGCGCTCGGCGGATTGCTGTTGCTGGCGACCATCGTGCTTTATCTGATTTACAGCTGGCTGGTGGGCGCCAGTCGCCTGCGCCTGAGCTAAGGGGAGATCGAAATGCTGAGTCCTTACATGTCCCCCGTCGAGCGGGTTTGGTTCTACAGCTTGCGCATACTCTGCGGGCTGATCCTGTTGTTCCTGATCCTGCCGGTGCTGGTGATCATTCCGTTGTCGTTCAACTCGGGCAGCTTCCTGGTCTATCCGCTGCAGGGCTTTTCGTTGCAGTGGTACCACGATTTCTTCGCTTCGGCCGAGTGGATGCGGGCGTTGAAGAACAGCATCATCGTGGCCCCGGCGGCAACGCTGCTGGCGATGATCTTCGGTACGCTGGCGGCGATCGGCCTGACTCGTGGTGATTTCCCGGGCAAGGCGCTGGTGATGGCCCTGGTGATTTCGCCCATGGTGGTGCCGGTGGTGATTATCGGTGTCGCGAGCTACCTGTTTTTCGCGCCATTGGGGATGGGCAACAGCTTCTTCTCGCTGATCATCGTCCATGCGGTGCTCGGCGTACCGTTCGTCATTATCACCGTCTCGGCGACCTTGCAAGGGTTCAACCACAACCTGGTTCGCGCTGCTGCCAGCCTCGGGGCTTCGCCATTGACCGCGTTCCGTCGCGTGACCTTGCCGTTGATCGCGCCGGGCGTCATCTCTGGTGCGTTGTTCGCCTTCGCGACTTCGTTTGATGAAGTGGTGGTGACCCTGTTCCTGGCCGGCCCGGAGCAAGCGACCCTGCCACGGCAGATGTTCAGCGGTATTCGCGAGAACCTGAGCCCGACCATCGCCGCCGCGGCTACGTTGTTGATCGCCTTCTCGGTGATCCTGCTGCTGACGCTGGAATGGCTGCGTGGGCGTAGCGAGAAGCTGCGTACGACCCAAGTCTGAGGCCCCCTGCAAAACCAGTGTGGGAGCGAGCCTGCTCGCGAATGCGGTGTACCAGTCGACATAATTGTTGACTGACGGTCCGCTTTCGCGAGCAGGCTCGCTCCCACATCCGCTCCTCGGTGCATTCATAAGCTGAATGACAGACCACCCCCCAATACCGAGCTATCCTTGTGCCAGCCCCCACTCGAACAAGAGGCCGCGCACATGAGTCTTTCCTCATTCAAGATCGCCCACAAACTGATCACCGGCGCCGCTGCCATCGAGCAACTGGCGGCGGAGCTGACACGGCTGGATGTCGATAACCCGTTGATCGTCACGGACGCGGCGCTGGTCAAGTCGGGCACCGTGGAGTTGGCGCTGCAGCATTTGGGCGGGCGCGACTACGAGATTTTCGACCGGGTCATGCCCGACCCGGAAATCGCCATCGTCGAAGATTGCATGCAAGCCTACCGCGACGGCGGGCATGACGGCCTCATCGGCCTGGGTGGCGGCAGCGCCATCGACATTGCCAAGTGTGTGGGCGTCTATGCCGGTTACCACGGTGAGTTGCAGGATATGTTCGGTGTCGATCAGGTGCCGCGCAAAGGTCCGCCCATGATTGCCATTCCCACCACCGCCGGTACCGGTTCGGAAGTCACCAACGTGGCGATCCTCTCTGACAAGGCCGCACAGCTGAAAAAGGGCATCGTCAGTGATTTCCTGCTGCCGGACGTGGCGCTGGTCAGCCCGCAGATGACCCTGACGTGTCCGCGCAGCGTGACCGCCGCCAGCGGCGTTGATGCGTTGGTGCACGCCATCGAGTCGTACCTGTCACTCAACGCCTCGCCGATCACCGATGCCCTGGCCATCGGCGCGATCAAGCTGATCACCCGCGCCTTGCCCAAGGCCTACGCCAACCCGTCCCACTTGCAGGCCCGTGAAGACATGGCCACCGCCAGCCTGATGGCCGGTATGGCGTTCGGCAATGCCGGGGTCGGCGCCGTGCATGCACTGGCCTATCCGCTGGGCGGGCGTTTCCATGTCTCTCATGGCGTCGCCAATGCCTTGTTGCTGCCGTATGTCATGCACTGGAACAAGATGGCCTGCGTCGAGCGCATGCGCGATATTGCCGAAGCCATGGGCATCAAGACGGCTCATTTGAGTGATATCGAAGCCGCGGACGAGGCCGTGGAGGCCATGGCCGCGTTGTGTGCCGCGGTTGAAATTCCCAAGGGCCTGAGTGGCCTAGGCGTCACCGAGGAGGTGATTCCGTCCATGGCGGCGGAGGCGGCGGGTATAGAGCGGCTGATGCGCAACAACCCGCGCAAGCTGAGCGCCGGCGATATCGAGAAGATCTACCGAGCGGCGTATTGATCGCGCGTCACGGTGGGCGCGCCAAATCTTGAGGTATACAATGCGCGCCATCGTGATTTCGCTCAAAACAGGTGCGTCATGCAGCCCTTCGCTATTGCTCCGTCGATTCTCTCCGCCGACTTCGCCCGCCTGGGCGAGGAAGTGGATAACGTTCTGGCCGCCGGGGCCGACATCGTCCACTTCGATGTCATGGACAACCACTACGTACCCAACCTGACCATCGGCCCGATGGTTTGCGCGGCGTTGCGCAAATACGGCGTCACCGCGCCAATCGATGCGCACCTGATGGTCAGTCCGGTGGATCGCATCGTCGGTGATTTCATCGAGGCCGGTGCCACCTACATCACTTTCCACCCGGAAGCCACGCTGCACGTCGACCGCTCCCTGCAATTGATCCGCGAAGGCGGCTGCAAGGCCGGCCTGGTGTTCAACCCGGCCACGCCCCTGGACGTACTCAAGTACGTGATGGACAAGGTCGACATGGTTCTGCTGATGAGCGTCAACCCGGGTTTCGGCGGGCAGAAGTTCATTCCGGGCACGCTCGACAAGCTGCGCGAAGCCCGCGCCCTGATCGATGCCTCGGGCCGGGATATCCGCCTGGAAATCGACGGCGGCGTGAACGTGAACAACATCCGCGAAATCGCCGCGGCCGGTGCCGACACCTTTGTCGCCGGTTCGGCGATCTTCAACGCACCGGACTACCAGGCAGTGATCGAAAAGATGCGCGCCGAACTGGCCCTGGCACGTCCATGAGCGGCTTCGAGCAGCTGTTTCCCGGCAGCCTGCCGCGTCTGGTGATGTTCGATCTCGACGGCACGCTCGTCGACTCGGTCCCGGACCTGGCGGCCGCCGTGGACAATATGCTGCTCCAACTCGGGCGTCCGCCTGCGGGCATCGACGCTGTGCGCCAGTGGGTCGGCAACGGCGCGCCGATGCTGGTGCGCCGGGCCCTGGCCAATCACATTGATGCCCAGGGCGTTGATGAGGTCGAGGCCGAGCGGGCACTGGAGCTGTTCAACGAAGCCTATGAAGGCAACCACGAACTGACCGTGGTTTATCCGGGCGTGCGCTCCACCCTCAAATGGTTGCACAAGCAGGGCGTGGAAATGGCGCTGATCACCAACAAGCCGGAGCGTTTTGTCGCGCCGCTGCTGGATCAGATGAAGATCGGCCGTTATTTCCGCTGGATCATCGGCGGCGACACCTTGCCACAGAAAAAGCCCGACCCGGCCGCGCTGTTCTTTGTCATGAAAATGGCCAACGTCCCGGCGTCCCAATCGTTGTTTGTCGGCGACTCGCGCAGCGACGTGCTGGCGGCGAAAGCCGCGGGGGTCAAATGTGTTGCCCTGAGCTACGGCTACAATCATGGCCGACCGATAGCCGAGGAATTTCCGACATTGGTGATTGATGATCTGCGCCTGCTAATTCCCGGTTGCCTGGACCCGGCCGCTGAGATAACGTTGCCCGACGCTGTTCAATCCTCTTCTGGAAACGCCATCGTGGTGGTCACTCGCAAACTCTGGATGAAAGTCATGAAGGCCCTGGCCCGCTGGCGTTGGCGCGCCTGACGTGATCCTGGCCGGTTATCCGGCGCGTTTGCATACCTGACTGTCAGCTCCTCTTGCCACGAGGCACCCCATGATCCGCGAAGAATTTCTGCGTCTAGCCGCTGCCGGCTACAACCGCATCCCGCTTGCCTGCGAAACCCTGGCCGACTTCGACACGCCGCTGTCGATCTACCTCAAGTTGGCCGACCAACCCAATTCCTACTTGCTCGAATCGGTGCAAGGTGGGGAAAAATGGGGTCGCTATTCCATGATCGGCCTGCCGTGCCGCACCGTGCTGCGAGTCCATGACCATCGCATCAGCGTGACCTACGATGGCGTCGAAATCGAAAGCCACGAAGTCGAGGATCCGCTCGCGTTCGTTGAATCCTTCAAGGCCCGCTACAACGTCCCGACCATCCCCGGCCTGCCACGTTTCAACGGCGGCCTGGTGGGTTATTTCGGCTACGACTGCGTGCGCTATGTGGAAAAACGCCTGGGCACCTGTCCGAACCCCGATCCGCTGGGTGTGCCGGACATTCTGCTGATGGTCTCCGATGCGGTGGTGGTCTTCGACAATCTCGCCGGCAAGATGCACGCCATCGTCCTGGCCGATCCGTCCCGTGAAGATGCCTACGAGCAAGGTCAACAAAGCCTTCAGACGTTGCTGGAAAAACTCCGCCAGCCGATCACCCCGCGTCCCGGCCTGGACTTCAGCAAGCAGTCGGCTGCCGACCCGGTGTTCCGTTCCAGTTTCACCCAGGGTGACTACGAAAAAGCCGTCGACACCATCAAGGAATACATCCTGGCCGGCGATTGCATGCAGGTCGTGCCGTCGCAACGGATGTCGATCGACTTCAAGGCTGCGCCGATCGATCTGTACCGGGCGCTGCGCTGTTTCAACCCGACGCCTTACATGTATTTCTTCAACTTCGGTGACTTCCATGTCGTGGGCAGTTCGCCCGAGGTGCTGGTGAGGGTCGAGGAAAACCTGATCACCGTGCGGCCGATCGCCGGCACACGGCCACGCGGCGCCACGGAGGAAGCGGACCGGGCGCTGGAAGAGGACCTGTTGTCAGATGCCAAGGAAATCGCCGAGCACCTGATGCTGATCGATCTGGGGCGCAACGACACTGGCCGGGTTTCCGAAGTGGGCTCGGTAAAGCTCACCGAGAAAATGGTCATCGAGCGCTACTCCAACGTGATGCACATCGTGTCCAACGTCACCGGGCAATTGAAGGCCGGGTTGACGGCGATGGACGCCTTGCGAGCGATCCTGCCGGCGGGCACTTTGTCTGGCGCGCCGAAGATCCGCGCCATGGAAATCATCGACGAGCTGGAGCCGGTCAAGCGCGGTGTGTACGGCGGAGCCGTCGGCTACTTCGCCTGGAACGGCAACATGGACACGGCCATCGCCATCCGCACCGCCGTGATCAAGAACGGTGAACTGCACGTGCAGGCTGGCGGCGGCATCGTCGCCGACTCGGTGCCCGCGCTGGAATGGGAGGAAACCCTGAACAAGCGTCGGGCAATGTTCCGTGCCGTAGCCCTGGCCGAGCAGACCTCGAACGACTGAAGGCTTTTGCCGAACAACTGTGGCGAGGGCAACTTGGTCCATGTGGGAGCGAGCTTGCTCGCGATGAGGCCCTAAGGCTCAACCAATAGGTTGACTGACAGTCCGCCATCGCGAGCAAGCTCGCTCCCACAGAGGCCGCGTCAAAAGTCCAGGCTGACCCCCAGGCTCACCCCTTGCTGGGTGAAATCATCATCCTTGCGCAACGTATAACCGCCCCGCAACGCCAGATCGCTGGTCAACTTGTGGCTGATCCCCAGGCTCAGGCGATTGAGGTGGCTTTGTGGGGTGTAGCCCTCCAGCGTGAAGTCATTGACCGGCAAGCTGTTGAGGGCGATGTTCACCTTTTGCGTATCGTCCTCATACTCGCGCTCGTGGGCATACTCCCCATACACCTGGGTCTGGCGGGTAAAGTTGTATTTGCCCTGCAAGCCGATGCCCAGACGTTTTGAATCGCGGGTCTGGTCGTCGAAAGTCAGCGCCGTGGAGCGGCTGCCCTGTTCCGAGTAACCATCGACCTCGACCTTCGCATAATCGGCGCTGACAAACGGTGACAGGTGCCATTGGCTGCCCGGCTGGGCAATGTCGTAGCCTACGCGCGTGCTGAATGCCCAGAGATGGCCGTCGGTATCGCCTTTTTCCTGCGCCTGGCTGACGCCCAGGTCGAATTTGCGCTCCAGGTTGTCGTAGTCGAGCTTGCCGCCGGTCAGCGCGGCATCGGCCCACCAGCGGTTCTGCTGGAACTGGGCGAACGCGGTGGCGAGGTAGCTGTTGAGCTTGTAGTTCGAATCGTTGCGGCCTGCGTCCATGTCCTGGCGGTACAGACCGGCGGCCACGCCGATGCGCCAGGCTTCGTTGAGGCGGTAACTGCCGCCGATGTTCAGGTTGTAGCCACTGCCGTCGGCGCTTGCACCGCTGCCTTGGCTATCAATGTCCAGATGCTGGCCGCCGCCGGCAACAATCGCCCGCCATTGACCTACCGCCTGCCAATCCTCCCAGTCCGATTGCCATTGGCTGCGCAATTCATCTTGGTGGGCGCGCAAGGTCGAGTGGGCCATTTCCGGCAGCAAGGTCAGTTCCCACGGCGCTGCGAGCAGGGAATAGGCATAGTCGGCAATCAGCTTCTGCCCGGTTTCGGTGGGGTGAACCGCATCGTTGTAGATCAGCTTGCTCGGATCAGGCGTGGCGCTGTTGATGCCGTAGGTAGGGTTTTCCGTACAGCTGTTGCCGCTGAAGCAAGTGGCAGTAAGGTTCTCGCCGGTGGCAAGGCCGAATCGTCCAGGATCGGCAAAGGTTTCCTGCAGCAATAGCGGAACGTTCAGCGGAATGATTTCGGCATCGATGCCCTGCAGCCGTGTGACCAGTTGCTGGTTGAACCGATTGCTGAGCAGCGAGACCGTTCCCTGCAAGGGGGTGCTATTGAGGGCCGGCGTCAGGCCCAGGTCCGGCAGCAACCAGACCATCGCATAGCGGGCTCCGGCGGTTTGCAGCACTTGCACGCTGTCAGCCAGGCGGTCCGCGGCGGCATCCGCCTGGGCGATGCTCAACACTCTGCCTTGAAGAAAATCATTGCCGCCACCGGAGAAGTAATACAGCGCATTCGGGTCGGCACGCAGGCCATTGGCGGGCAGATAACCGGCCCGGCTGCGCTCGCCAGTGGCGGAAATATTGGTGATCGATTCCAGTATCTGATCGGTACGATAACCGCCTACAGCCCAGTTGTTGCCGTCCGCCAGCCCTTCGCGGGCACGCACTGCCGAAGTGGACGCGGCGGTTTCATCGGCGGAAAAGCCCAACCGCCCACCGAGCAGTTGGGTCGCGTTTGCAGAATAGGCTTCGCCGCTGCCATCCAGGTAGACCGGGCCGGTGCGGTTGGTAAAACGCAAGGTTGAGCCGGGCGGGCCGTCGGGATCGGTGAACTGACCGGCGTCGCTTAGACTGTCGCCGAACACGATGAAATTGGAGTAGGGATTGGGGGCGGCAATCGCCTGAGCGCAGGCCATGGTCAGCAGGCAGCTGGCGATGGGGATGAACAACGTCGGCTTGATCATGAGAAGGTCCTTTTCAATCTTGTTTTTTATCGGAAGAAACGAAACGACAGTACCAAAAGCTTCCGGCGGTCTGCCACCCAATCCCGGAGCGTAGAGATTGTTTGCGGGCCCTTCGGGTCCGTCTTATTGCGTGCTCCGCCCAGCTAAGTTACTGTGCCGGAACGTATGAACGAGACTTCCCCCGTGTCGATTGTCAGCAAACTTCTGAATCAATTGATCAAGGCTCACGCCCGTTGGCGTTGGCGCGCCTGAACGCTCCATGCCGGCCTCGCCGGACCTGTACCGATTTGCCTTCTTTACCCGTTTGGAAACCGCTTCGCAGGCGCATCATTCGCCTGTCCAGCGCAGCACCGTGCGGGTCACTCTTCGAAGGCTGTATTCCAAGTCAGTGTATTCAATAGGTTGTTTACGCCATGTTGCTGATGATCGATAACTACGACTCTTTTACTTACAACGTTGTGCAGTACCTCGGCGAGCTGGGCTCCGAGGTCAAGGTCGTGCGCAACGATGAGCTGACCATTGCCGAAATCGAGGCCCTCAAGCCCGAACGCATCGTCGTCTCGCCCGGCCCTTGCACGCCGACCGAAGCGGGCATCTCCATCGAAGCCATCAAATATTTTGCCGGCAAGCTGCCGATTCTCGGCGTCTGCCTGGGGCACCAGTCGATCGGCCAGGCGTTCGGTGGCGATGTCGTGCGGGCCCGCCAGGTGATGCACGGCAAGACCAGCCCGGTATTCCATGAAGACAAGGGCGTGTTCGAAGGCTTGAATCGCCCGCTTACCGTCACCCGCTACCACTCGTTGATCGTCAAGCGCGAAACCCTGCCCGACTGCCTTGAGCTGACCGCCTGGACCCAGCTCGAAGACGGCTCGGTGGACGAAATCATGGGTCTGCGTCACAAGACGTTAAACATCGAGGGTGTGCAATTTCACCCCGAGTCTATCCTCACCGAGCAGGGCCACGAACTGTTCGCCAACTTCCTCAAACAAACCGGCGGCACGCGCTAAGGACTCTCCATGGACATCAAGACAGCCCTGAACCGTATCGTCGGCCAGCTCGACCTGAGCACCGACGAGATGCGCGACGTGATGCGGGAGATCATGACTGGCCAGTGCACGGACGCGCAGATTGGCGCGTTCATGATGGCCATGCGCATGAAGAGCGAGAGCATCGACGAGATAGTCGGTGCGGTCACGACCATGCGCGAGTTGGCGGACAAGGTCGAACTCAAGACCCTCGACGGTGTAGTGGATGTCGTCGGGACCGGTGGTGATGGTGCCAATATCTTCAACGTTTCCACCGCCTCGGCATTTGTCGTTGCGGCGGCCGGCTGCACGGTCGCCAAGCATGGCAATCGTGCGGTGTCGGGCAAGAGCGGCAGCGCCGATCTGCTCGAAGCCGCCGGTATCTACCTCAACCTGACGTCGGTCCAGGTGGCTCGTTGCATCGATAGCGTCGGCATCGGCTTCATGTTTGCCCAGACCCACCACAGCGCCATGAAATATGCCGCGGCGCCGCGTCGCGAGCTGGGCTTGCGTACGCTGTTCAACATGCTCGGCCCGCTTACGAATCCGGCCGGTGTGAAGCATCAAGTGGTCGGCGTGTTCAGCCAGGCGCTGTGCCGGCCATTGGCAGAGGTCCTGCAACGTTTAGGTAGCAAGCACGTGCTGGTCGTCCATTCAAAAGACGGCCTGGATGAATTCAGCCTGGCGGCGCCTACTTTCGTGGCCGAGCTAAAAAATGATCAGATCACCGAATATTGGGTCGAACCTGAAGATCTCGGCATGAAGAGCCAGAGCCTGCATGGACTGGCGGTGGATGGGCCAGCCCAGTCACTTGAGTTGATCCGCGATGCCTTGGGGCGGCGTAAAACCGAGAATGGCCAGAAGGCTGCGGAAATGATCATGCTCAACGCGGGCGCCGCGTTGTATGCCGCCGATCACGCCAGCAGCCTCAAGCAAGGTGTCGAGCTCGCGCATGATGCGTTGCACACCGGCCTGGCCCGGGAAAAACTGGAAGAATTGGGCGCGTTTACCGCCGTATTCAAAGTGGAGAATGAAGGATGAGCGTGCCAACGGTTCTGGAAAACATTCTGGCTCGCAAGGCTGAAGAAGTGGCCGAGCGCCGGGCCCGGGTCAGCCTCGCCGAGTTGGAAAGTCTTGCACGTTCAGCAGACGCGCCTCGCGGCTTTGCCCAGGCGCTGATCGATCAGGCGAAGAAAAAGCAGCCTGCAGTCATCGCCGAAATCAAGAAGGCGTCCCCCAGCAAAGGTGTGATCCGTGAGGACTTCGTCCCCGCCGACATCGCCAGGAGCTACGAGAAGGGCGGTGCGACCTGCCTTTCGGTGCTCACCGACGTCGATTTTTTCCAAGGCGCCGATGACTATCTAAAACAGGCGCGGGCGGCGTGCAAGCTGCCGGTGATCCGCAAGGATTTCATGATCGATCCGTACCAGATCGTCGAGGCGCGGGCCTTGGGTGCCGATTGCGTGCTGTTGATCGTTTCCGCCCTGGATGACGTGAAAATGGCCGAGCTGGCAGCAGTCGCTAAAGAGGTGGGCCTGGATGTGTTGGTGGAAGTCCACGACGGCGACGAGCTGGAGCGCGCCCTGAAAACTCTGGATACCAAGCTGGTCGGCGTGAATAACCGCAACCTGCATACGTTTGAAGTCAGCCTGGAAACCACTCTTGACCTGTTGCCGCGAATTCCACGTGATCGCCTGGTCATCACCGAGAGCGGCATTCTCAACCGAGCCGATGTCGAGTTGATGGAAGTCAGCGATGTGTATTCATTCCTGGTTGGCGAGGCTTTCATGCGGGCCGAAAGCCCGGGTACAGAACTGCAGCGCTTGTTTTTCCCCGAGCGCGGCGTTCCGGTAACCGGCTCGACGCTGGACTGAATCGATGCCTTCAGCCATTGCCTTCACGGTTGAAAGCGGCCTGC
The DNA here is from genome assembly GCF_054161305.1 of Pseudomonas sp. Z2-11. Classification (NCBI taxonomy): domain Bacteria; kingdom Pseudomonadati; phylum Pseudomonadota; class Gammaproteobacteria; order Pseudomonadales; family Pseudomonadaceae; genus Pseudomonas; species Pseudomonas sp. Z2-11. The sequence continues at coordinate 5,572,269 of NZ_CP096395.1, read as the reverse complement.
AGGCCGAACAGGATCTGCTGGCCAGCGTTTGCGCCGGTGACGCTGAATCCGGCTTGCTGTTCTGGCAACCCAGCGATCGTGCCCTGGTCATGCCGCGTCGCTTGAGTCGCCTGCCAGGTTTTGAACTTGCCTGTGAGGTATCGGCCGCAAGCGGCTGGCCGGTGCTGCTGCGTGAAACCGGTGGCGAGCCAGTGCCTCAATCGGGCGCTACGGTCAATATCGCGCTGGTCTATGCGCCACCGCGAAGTGAAGGTGACCATGGCCGGATCGAGACTGCTTATCGGCGTCTGTGCGATCCGATCTGCCAGTTGCTCGATGAGCTGGGCGGGGTGGCTTCCCTTGGCGAAGTGGAGGGCGCGTTTTGTGATGGGCGCTTCAACGTCAATCTGGACGGCCGAAAAATGGTCGGTACCGCCCAGCGCTGGCGGCAAAGCAAGGGTGGCCAGAGGCCGGTGGGTCTGGTGCATGGCGCCCTATTGCTGGATGACGAGCGCGATCCCATGGTTGCGGCGGTCAATCGGTTCAACGAGACGTGTGGCCTGGAGCAGCGTGTGCGTGCCGAGAGCCACATTGCCCTGCATGAGAAATTCCCGGCGCCTCATGCGCTGGAACGGCTCGAGGCGCTCTACCGGGAACTGTTGAGCAGCTTTTAGCGCGTCCCGAACACGACCATGGTCTTGCCTTTGACGCTGACCAGATCGCGCTCTTCCAGGTCCTTGAGCACGCGTCCGACCATCTCTCGGGAGCAGCCAACGATGCGGCCGATTTCCTGACGGGTCACTTTGATCTGCATACCATCCGGATGGGTCATGGCGTCGGGCTGCTTGCACAGTTCCAGCAGGCAGCGGGCGACGCGACCGGTCACGTCGAAGAACGCCAGGTCACCGACTTTGCGGGTGGTATTGCGCAGACGCTGCGCGATTTGTCCGCTGAGGGCGTAAAGAATGTCCGGATCCTGCTGCGACAGCTCTCGGAATTTGCCATAGCTGATTTCCGCCACTTCACATTCGACCTTGGCTCGCACCCAGGCACTGCGCTCCTGCTCCTTGCCCGCCTGCTCGAACAACCCCAGTTCGCCGAAAAAATCCCCGGAGTTGAGGTAGGCGATGATCATTTCCCGGCCGTCATCGTCCTCGATCAGGATAGTGACGGAGCCCTTGATGATGAAAAACAGCGTATCGGAGCGGTCGCCTGCGCAAATGATGTTGTGCTTGGCGGGGTAGCGGCGACGCTGGCAATGCATCAAGAGTTTGTCGAGGTTCTTGATCTTGGACGTGGGAGTAATGGCAACCATGGTTGTATCCCGAAAGACTGCGCGGTGTGGTGGTTTGGTTTTTTGGGTGAGGGCGAATGGTTATCGCCAAAAGCTGGCCATACGCCAGCGAGATGGCGCAGCTTAACAGAGGCATTCGTAATAGATTCGAGAATTTACCTACAGGCGCTGGCGTAAGAGGCATCAGGCATCCCGCTGCCATCAACGGGCGCTGTGCTAAGCTGGCGCCCCCTTTTTTTGAACAGTGGAGTCTTGGCGATGAAGGCACGCATCCAATGGGCTGGCGAAGCCATGTTCCTCGGTGAATCAGGCAGTGGTCATGTGGTCGTCATGGACGGCCCACCGGATGCCGGCGGTCGGAACCTGGGTGTCCGGCCAATGGAAATGCTCTTGCTCGGTGTCGGCGGCTGCAGCAACTTCGATGTGGTCAGCATTCTCAAGAAGTCACGCCAGGCCGTCGAAAGTTGCGAAGCGTTCCTTGAAGCCGAGCGCGCGACAGAGGATCCGAAAGTGTTTACCAAGATCCACATGCACTTCGTGGTCAAAGGCCGTGGACTGAAGGAAGCCCAGGTCAAGCGCGCCATTGAGCTGTCCGCCGAGAAATACTGCTCGGCCTCGATCATGCTCGGTGCTGCCGGTGTTGAAATCACTCACGATTATGAAATCATCGAGTTGGGTTGAATCGACATCCAACCATCACAAATGCAGTGCAAGCTCTGGCGGTCAGAAGCCGACATCTGCATAATGCGCCACTTTTTTCAGGGCAATGATCGGCTCGCGGGCTGATCCATTGCCTGGACAGACAACCAAAATCGCCATCGCGAAGAGGTGTTAACCGTCCTACGCAGGTGCGTCGTTCGCATCTGACGGGCATGCTTGATCACGCGGCCGGGCCGCAATACACAGAGAGTTTTCAAACGGTGAAAAGCAAACTCAAGCTCCATGGGTTCAATAACCTGACAAAGACCTTGAGCTTCAACATCTATGACATCTGCTATGCGGAAACCCCGCAAGACCAGCAGGCCTACGTCGAGTACATCAATAAAGAGTACAACGCCAAGCGCCTCACGCAGATCCTCACGGAAGTTGTCGATATCATTGGTGCCAACATCCTGAACATCGCCAGTCAGGACTATGAACCCCAAGGCGCCAGCGTGACCATTCTGATCTCGGAAGAGCCGGTGACACCGACCGAAAGCCAGATCGAAGAGTCCCCGGGCCCGTTGCCTGAAATTATCCTGGCCCACCTCGACAAGAGCCACATCACGGTACATACCTATCCGGAGATCCATCCGGTGGACGGTATTGCAACGTTCCGAGTGGACATCGATGTGTCGACCTGTGGCGTCATTTCACCGCTCAAGGCACTCAACTTCCTGATTCACCAATTCGATTCCGACATCGTGACCGTGGATTACCGTGTGCGTGGCTTCACACGGGACGTGGAGGGCCACAAGCACTTCATTGATCACGAGATCAATTCGATCCAGAACTATCTCTCCGAAGACACTCGCGACGCGTATCAGATGACCGACGTGAACGTGTACCAGGAAAACCTGTTCCACACCAAGATGCTGCTCAAGGACTTCGAACTGGACAACTACCTGTTCGGTGATGCCACCAGCAACCTGTCCGTTGAGCAGCGTGGCCAGGTGGAAGAGCGTGTGAAGCACGAGATGCTGGAGATTTTCTACGCGCGCAACATGCCGCGCTGAAGATCAAGGCTACAAAAAAAGGCGACTACCTGTGCGGTAGTCGCCTTTTTCAGTTCTGGGAAACCCGATATGTCTGTGGGACAGGCTCCGTATCGCGGTCAGATCCGATAGGTGCTCTTGGTCATGACCTTCGCCAACAGGCTCATGCCGAATTTCACCGGAGCCGGGAAACGAAAACCCCCCGCATCGAGAGCGCTTTCGGCATGCTGTTGTTCATCCTTGCGCATCTGCTCAAGAATCGCCCGGGACTTTTCATCTTCGGCCGGCAGCTGCTCCAGGTGCTCATTCAGATGCTTGCACACTTGATGTTCGGTTGCCGCGACGAAACCCAGGCTGACCTTGTCGCTGATCAGTCCGGCCACCGCGCCGATGCCGAATGACATCCCGTAGAACAACGGATTCAGGACGCTGGTATGGCTACCCAACTGGCGAATGCGCTGCTCGCACCAGACCAGATGGTCGACTTCTTCTTCGGCGGCATGCTCCATCGCCTCGCGTACCTGCGGCAATCTCGCCGTCAGCGCCTGGCCCTGGTACATAGCCTGGGCGCAAACCTCACCGGTATGGTTGATGCGCATCAGGCCCGCGACATGGCGAGTCTCTTCGTCACTCATCTGTACGTCCGGCTGCACGATTGCCGGCGACGGACGGTACGGCTGGCCACTGAAGGGCAGTAGCGTGCGCATCGCGGTATCGGCTTGCAGCAGCAGGCGGTCAATGGGCGAGTAGTGACGTTGGGTAGTCATGCTTACCTCCGGAAAAAATCACGGCAGCCAGTTTAACCCAATCGGCCGCTGAAGATTTGCGCTGGGTCAGCGGTATCAACCCGGTGGCCAGTTCATCTGGCGCTGCCCCAGCACGTGCATATGAATGTGATAGACGGTCTGCCCGCCAAGTTCATTGCAGTTCATCACCGCGCGGAAGCCTTCCTCACAGCCCAGCTCAAGCGCCAGGCGCTGGGCGGTAAACAGGATATGTCCGGCCAACCCTTTGTCTTCCTCGGTCAGGTCATTGAGGGTGCGGATCGGTTTTTTCGGAATCACCAGGAAATGCACTGGAGCCTGGGGGGCGATGTCGTGAAAAGCCAGAACCTGATCGTCTTCATAAATGATCCTGGCCGGAATTTCCCGGTTGATGATCTTGGTAAACAGAGTGTCCACGGCTGCTGCTCCGTTGGGTTGTTTGAGGTCGAGTGTATTGAAGGCTCGGTTGGCAAGCCCGGGTTAACCATCCGCAAATCTAGCGTGGACAGTAGGCTTTATTGGACATGCCGCTAAGAATTCGCACCAGCCAGCGCGGCCCGAGTCGGGGCAGGGCGGCGATCCAGCGATTGCGGCGTCCGGGAATGATAATGGCCCGGTCCCTGTCCAGCGCGCGGACAGCGTACAGCGCAACCTCTTCAGGGCTCATCAGCTTCTTATCGTCGCTGGGCTTCTCGTCCCGTTGCCACTCGGCAAAAAAACCGGTGCGGGTCGGGCCAGGGCAAAGTACCGAGACTTTGATCGCACATTTCTTCAGCTCGATTCGCAGGGCTTCGGAAAAGTGCAATACGTACGCTTTGCTGGCGTGGTAGGTGCTCATCCAGGGGCCCGGCTGGAATGCGGCAGTCGACGCGACGTTCAGGATCTGGCCGCCTCCATGCAGCGCCATGCTGTTGCCCACGGCGTGACAGAGGCGGGTCAGGGCCAGGATATTCACTTCGATGAGGTCCTGCTCGGTCATCCAGTCCTGGCCCAGGAACGGGCCGAAGGTGCCGATGCCGGCGCAGTTGACCAGCAGGTCGATCTGGCGTTCGCCTTCTTCCAGTTCCAGCAGGAAACCTGAAAGCCGCAAGGGCTCGCTCAGGTCGCAAGCCCGGAACAATACTTCCACGCCAAATCGCTGGGTCAGTTCGATCGCAATACTTTCCAGTCGATCACGCTGTCGCGCCACGAGTATCAGGTTGCGCCCGCGCCGGGCCAGTGCTTCAGCCAGGGCCAGGCCGATTCCGCTGGAAGCGCCAGTGATCAGGGCGTAACGGGTCATGCAGTTCTCCATCGCAACAGCCCGTCGCCAGTGGACTGGGCTGTCACTGGCATGAAGCGGGCCTATTGTTCCTCTTCTTCTTCGTAGTCTACAGAAGGCGAGGCGGGCTCGGCTGCATCAGCGGCTGGTTCTTCGCTGGTCTGGTCACTGTATTCGCTGCTTTCGTAGCTGCTCGAGGCACCGCTATCGAAGTCCTCTTGGAGAGCACCGAAGATGCCGGCGAAGGTGGCCACGAAAATCAGGACGATCATCACCAGCCACAGCGACGCCAGCAGCTTGACCGCCGTGGTATTGCGCGGCGGTGGTGGGCCGTACTGGTTGGCGCCGGTATTGCCTGGGGCGATGATGAGAATGAACGGGAAGATGCTGCCTACGAATGGCACGAGGTTGATCAGCCACAACCACCCCGACCAGCCGAGGTCATGCAGACGCTGGACGTTGAACTGGATGCTCACGAACGCGAAGGCAAGCACGACGACTACAGCGATCAGACCACCGACGACCAACCCTGCTATCGAGTCGGAAGCGAGCAGCCAGTTCGTGGCGACCCAGAAGCCCAGGCCTACCAACGGCAGCATGGCCAGGGTCAGGACCATGGTCCAGGCCAGGTAACGCAGGCGTCCGATACGTCCCTCGAAGCTGAAGGGTTTGAGCGTGCCGTACTCGGCGAACGTTTCACCCACTGCTGCCCGTGGAGGCGCATAAGGAGAAACAGGATCGATCACAGAGTCCGGCTGGCGGCCGCCCGGCTGCTCTTGGATTTCGCCGAGATTGAGCTGGATGGACGGTTCGGCTTCGATTCGTGCATCGATGCCGCTTTTATGAAGCGCGTCCAGGTACTGTTGCGCTTCATTCTGGGACAGGTTGTTCTTGAGGGACACCTTGCGACCGCTGAACAGTCGTTCAATGGCGCTCACATCACTTTTGAACAGTTCGGCGAGGTTGAGCTTGGCGGTAGTGGTATCTACGCCTGGCAGCAGGGCCCCGTCGAATACAATGTTGAAACGGTTTTCGCTCATGCCTGGCATCCTTGTCTTTCTGGTTGGTTTATTGTGGGTTCAGCGCGGCCAATGGCCGCCAAGTTGTGTCGCTAGGGCTTGCGCCTGCCGGTATTCTTCATCCAGGCGCGCGATCAATTGATCGACACCGGGCAAATCATTGATGTCACCTACACCCTGGCCGGCGGACCATACGGTCTTCCAGGCCTTGGCTTCATCATTGAGCGGTTTGAGTTTCGCCCCCGCATCCGCCACGCCCTTGCCTTGCAGAGCAGCCAGGTCGAAGCCGGCACTTTCCAGGCTCTGACGCATGAAACTGGCCGGCACCCCGGACACTGCGGGAGTATGCACGATGTCCGCGGCTCTGGATGTGAGCAACATCTCTTTATAAGCGTCGGACGCGTGACTTTCCGTCGTGCCGATAAAACGCGTTCCGAAGTAGGCCAGATCCGCGCCAAGCAGTTGCGCAGCCAGAATCTGATGGCCGTGGTTAAGGCATCCTGCAAGCAACAGGGTTTTATCGAAGAACTGCCGGATTTCAGCAATCAGTGCGAATGGGCTCCAGGTTCCTGCGTGCCCACCCGCACCGGCCGCAACGGCAATCAAACCGTCGACGCCCGCTTCGGCGGCTTTTTCGGCATGGCGGCGAGTGGTCACGTCGTGAAATACCAGGCCGCCATAGCCATGAACCGCGTCCACCAATTCCTTCACCGCCCCCAGGCTGGTGATGACGATCGGCACCTTGTGCTCGATACAGATTGCCAGGTCGGCCTGGAGTCGCGGGTTGCTGTGATGGACGATCAGATTGACTGCGTAGGGCGCCGGCTTTTCCAGAGTCGCCAAGCCCGCTTCGATTTCCTCCAGCCACGCCTTGAAGCCCCTGCTTTCACGTTGGTTCAACGCCGGGAAACTCCCGACGACACCGTTGCGGCAGCAGGCCAGTACCAGCTGCGGATTGGAAATGAGGAACATCGGTGCGACCACGACAGGCAGCCGCAGACGTTGTTCAAGCAGAGCGGGCAGCGACATTGGAGGTCCCTCTCATCAATGGATGCGGTTGGAATTAGAACGGCCGGACCACGACCAGAATTACAATAGCCAGCAATATCACGACCGGCACTTCATTGAACCAGCGATAAAAGACATGACTGCGGGTGTTTTCGCCACGGGCGAAGCGCTTAACCTGGGCACCGCACATATGGTGATAGCCGATCAGCAGGACGACCAGAGTCAGCTTTGCGTGCATCCAGCCGCCTTGGGTGAAGTAGGCGCTGGCATTGAGGCTGAGCAAGCCGATGCCGAACACCAGCGTGGCGATCATCGCCGGGCCCATGATGCCGCGATACAACTTGCGTTCCATGATGGAGAAGCGTTCCTTGCTGACGCTGTCTTCGCTTTGAGCGTGGTAGACGAACAGTCTAGGCAGGTAGAACAGGCCGGCAAACCAGCAGACCATGCTGACAATGTGAAGCGCTTTGAGCCATAGATAGAGCATTTTTGATTATTCCCAGGTTCACGGTAGCTTCGATAGTAGAGGTTAGCGCGGCCACACGTCACCTTGGCGGTTGTCGCAGCGCTGCGGGCGCCCTATCATCGACGGCTTTCCAGTGGTTCGTTGAGGGCAGGTTCATGGTCAAGGTCGGTATCGTCGGCGGCACGGGTTACACCGGTGTCGAACTGCTGCGTCTGTTGGCACAGCATCCGCAAGCTGAGGTGGTGGTCATTACCTCCCGATCCGAGGCCGGCCTGGCCGTCGCCGACATGTATCCGAACTTGCGTGGCCATTACGACGGCCTGGCGTTCAGCGTCCCTGACGTCAAGACCCTCGGGGCCTGCGACGTAGTATTTTTCGCCACCCCCCATGGTGTCGCCCACGCTCTGGCGGGTGAGCTGCTGGCCGCGGGAACCAAGGTCATTGACCTGTCGGCAGACTTCCGTCTGCAGGACGCAGACGAATGGGCCAAGTGGTACGGTCAGCCTCACGGCGCACCGGAACTGCTGGACGAGGCGGTCTACGGCTTGCCGGAAGTCAATCGTGAAAAAATCAGGCAGGCACGGCTGATCGCGGTGCCGGGTTGCTATCCGACCGCGACGCAGTTGGGATTCCTGCCTTTGCTGGAGGCCGGTCTCGCCGATGCGTCGCGCTTGATCGCCGACTGCAAGTCGGGCGTCAGCGGCGCCGGTCGAGGTGCCAGCGTTGGCTCGTTGTACTCCGAAACATCGGAGAGCATGAAGGCCTACGCGGTCAAGGGGCATCGTCATTTGCCGGAGATTCGCCAAGGGTTGCGTCGCGCGGCAGGCAAGGACGTCGGCCTGACTTTCGTGCCGCACCTGACGCCCATGATCCGTGGTATCCATTCCACCCTCTACGCCACCGTGACCGATCGCTCCGTGGATCTGCAGGCGCTGTTCGAGAAGCGTTATGCCGATGAGCCGTTTGTCGACGTGATGCCGGCTGGCAGCCATCCGGAAACCCGCAGTGTCCGCGGCGCGAACGTATGCCGGATCGCTGTGCATCGCCCGCAGGATGGCGACCTGGTCGTGGTCTTGTCGGTAATCGACAACCTGGTCAAGGGCGCTTCCGGCCAAGCAGTACAGAACCTCAACATCCTCTTCGGGCTCGATGAGCGGCTGGGCCTGTCCCACGCTGGGATGCTGCCTTGATTAAGAGATGCAGGCTGTAAGCTACGAGCCCGTGGCTTATAGCTTGCGGCTTACAGCTGCTGCGCAAATAGTTGACCAATTTTGTCGGAGAAGCGGATAATGCCCGCCATCACGCATTATGGCGGCGTAAGCGCCGGGAGATATTCAGCATGAGCGTCGAAACCTTCACCCCCACGGCTTTGCAATTCACCCACGGTGCCGCGCACAAGGTGAAGAGCCTGGTCGATGAAGAGGGCAATGATCGTTTGAAGCTGCGCGTGTTCGTGACGGGCGGCGGTTGTTCAGGTTTTCAGTACGGCTTCACTTTCGATGAGGAAGTGGCCGAGGATGACACCATCGTCGAGCGCGAAGGCGTCAGCCTGGTGGTCGATCCGATGAGCTTCCAGTACCTGGCGGGTGCCGAAGTGGATTATCAGGAAGGCCTGGAAGGATCGCGCTTCGTGATCAAGAATCCTAACGCCACCACAACTTGTGGGTGCGGTTCTTCGTTTTCGATCTGATCGCTTCAATAAAAACGCCGCAGAGCCTTACGGCCCTGCGGCGTTTTTTTGTCCGCGATTATTGATCTCAGGCCGGATAAATGGCGCCGAGTACGCGCGGGCCACGGGCCCCAGTGACACTTGGACGGTTGCCTGGAATACCCTCAAGACAGCAATGGGCGAGCCAGGCAAAGGCCATTGCTTCAACCCAATCCGGGTCCACGCCGTACGCTGCCGTACTGCTGACTTTGGTAGCTGGTAGCAAGTCAGCCAGGCGCTTCATCAGTGTCTGGTTGTGTGCGCCACCGCCGCAGACCAGCAACTCCTGCGTGTTCGGCTGGGCATGCTGGAGTGATTCGACGATGGTCAGGGCAGTCAGTTCAAGTAGTGTCGCCTGCACATCTTCAGGGGTGAAGGCTGGCAATTGCGATAGATGACGGGTCAGCCAGGACAGGTTGAATACTTCTCGTCCGGTACTTTTCGGGCCCTTGGTTACAAAGAAGGGGTCTCCAAGCAACGTCTTGAGCAAAGTCGGCTCTACTTTTCCGCTGGCTGCCCATTGGCCGTCACGATCAAAAGGCTCGCCTCGCTCCTGGTGTATCCATGCATCGAGCAATACGTTGCCTGGGCCACAATCGAAACCTGATACGGGTTTTGCCAGCTCTATCAGGCTGAGATTGCTGAAGCCGCCGACATTCAGCACTGCACGAGGACCGACTCGTTCTTCGAACAGTGCTTCGTGAAATGCCGGAACCAGAGGCGCCCCCTGTCCTCCGGCGGCGACATCACGGCTGCGGAAATCGCTGACAACGGTGATGCCGGTCAATTCGCTCAAGAGTGCCGGGTTACCGATCTGCACGGTAAATCCGCGGGCCGGTTCATGGCGAATGGTTTGGCCGTGGCTGCCAACCGCGGTGACGTCTTCAGGCTTGAGCTTTTGTTCGTCGAGTAAGGTATGGATACCCTGCGCGGCCAGCTTTACCCAGTTCTGCTGGGCGATGGCGGAGCGGGCGATCTCATCGGGCCCACTGCTGCACAGTGCAAGCAACTCGGTGCGCAGGGGCGTGGGCATGGGTATGTAATGCGTGGCGATCAATTTGATCGCCGGGGCAAGTTCGATCAGCGCGATATCCAGGCCATCCAGGCTGGTCCCGGACATCACACCGATATAGAGCGCCATGGCTTAGCGCTTGCTCGAAGCCAGCAGGGTGGCTTTCTCTTGATCCATGCGAGCCATCAGAGGCTGGCTCTGAGCCAGGAAACGGGTGCGCTCGGATTTCGCAATCGGATCGGCCATCGGCAGCTTCTGGCCGAGCGGATCGACGTGAACGCCGTTGACCTGGAATTCATAGTGCAAGTGCGGGCCGGTGGACAGGCCAGTCGTGCCGATGTAGCCAATAACCTGGCCTTGCTTGACGGAGCCGCCGGTCTTCACGCCCTTGGCGAAACCTTGCATGTGGCCGTACAGCGTGCGGTAGGTGTTGCCGTGCTGGATGATCACGGTATTGCCATAACCGCCACGACGGCCGGCCAGCAGTACCTTGCCATCGCCGGCAGCCTTGATGGGCGTGCCGCGCGGAGCTGCGTAGTCGACGCCTTTGTGGGCGCGGATCTTGTTCAGGATAGGATGCTTGCGGCCTGCGGAAAACCTGGAGCTGATGCGGGCGAAGTCGACTGGAGTACGGATAAACGCCTTGCGCATGCTGTTGCCGTCAGCGGTGTAGTAGCTGCTGTTGCCCTGCTTGTTGGTGTAGCGCACCGCCGTATAGGTCTTGCCGCGGTTGGTGAAGCGCGCGGAAAGGATCGGTCCGTTGCCGACGCTTTTCCCATTGACCACTTTCTGTTCGTAGATGACGTCGAACTCGTCGCCCTGGCGAATATCCTGCGCGAAGTCGATGTCATAACCAAACACGCTGGCCATGTCCATGGTCAGGCTGTGGGAAAGGCCGGCGCGGGCGGCCGACTGGGACAGCGAACTATTGATGACGCCGTGAACATAGGCGGAGCGCACGGTAGGTTTGGTGGTGACGCGGTTGAATACATAACCCTTTTCGTTTTTGGTCAGGGTGATGCTTTCCAGATCGCTCAGCTTGGTGTGCAGGTTGGTCAACTGCCCGTCTGGATTGAGTTCGAATTCGAGTTTCTGGCCACGTTGCAGTTGAGTGAACTGTTTGGCTTGCTTGTCGCTGGCCAGGATTTCATGGACTGAGGTTGAGGGCAGGCCCACCTTTTCGAAGAGGGTGGAGAGTGTGTCGCCCTTGGCAACAATCACTTCACGGTGATCCGGTCCTTTCTTCTCTTCTGCAACAGGAGCTTCTACCTGTGCAGTGGCGTTTGCAGTGTCTTTCGCGCTTTCTTCAATCTGCGCAAAAGGCGAGGCGGCCGGTTCGTTTGTGGCTTGAACGGCTTCGGCGGCGTCTTGTTCTTGTGTCAGTTGTTCAGCGGGACTTTCCAGTTCAAGACTCAGAGTCGTCTTTTTGGCTTCGACATCGCTGGAAGGAAATACCAGGAGCGCCAGGCTAAGGAGGGCGGCGATACCACTTGCGGCGAGCAGGTGGGTCTTTGGGTAAAGCGGCGGCGCTTTAGACGGTTCGGTGGTCATAGGTAATTTGACTTTTGAAAAGATGAATTGGAAAAGATGAATGACATGATGAAGATGAAATAACTGTATAAAATATAACCAAAACCCCTGCGAAGCAAGCCCGCGGACGCTCTGTCTATGGGATTGGCGTTCGTGCACCTGGCAAACCTTGTATTTGGTGCGTGATCTTGTATGGTTGGGGCCCTTTGAATCTGAGCCTTGCGGGTCTGTTATGAAGTCGGTTGAAGAGCAGCTAGCGCTGATCAAACGTGGTGCGGAAGAACTGTTGGTCGAGTCCGAGCTGATCGAAAAGCTCAAGCGCGGGCAGCCGCTGCGTATCAAGGCCGGTTTCGATCCGACGGCGCCCGATCTGCACCTGGGGCATACCGTGCTTATTAATAAGCTGCGTCAGTTCCAGGACCTGGGGCATCAGGTTATCTTCCTTATAGGCGACTTCACCGGCATGATCGGTGATCCGAGCGGCAAAAGTGCCACGCGTCCTCCGCTGACTCGTGAGCAGGTTCTCGACAACGC
>NZ_CP096395.1:5202500-5555000 GCF_054161305.1 Pseudomonas sp. Z2-11 | reverse complement strand
CTGATGACGAGTTACCCTTTGGGTGACGAAGTGGTTGATGCCATGCTTCCAAGAAAAGCTTCTAAGCTTCAGGTAACCAGGAACCGTACCCCAAACCGACACAGGTGGTTGGGTAGAGAATACCAAGGCGCTTGAGAGAACTCGGGTGAAGGAACTAGGCAAAATGGCACCGTAACTTCGGGAGAAGGTGCGCCGGTGAGGGTGAAGCACTTGCTGCGTAAGCCCACGCCGGTCGAAGATACCAGGCCGCTGCGACTGTTTATTAAAAACACAGCACTCTGCAAACACGAAAGTGGACGTATAGGGTGTGACGCCTGCCCGGTGCCGGAAGGTTAATTGATGGGGTTAGCTAACGCGAAGCTCTTGATCGAAGCCCCGGTAAACGGCGGCCGTAACTATAACGGTCCTAAGGTAGCGAAATTCCTTGTCGGGTAAGTTCCGACCTGCACGAATGGCGTAACGATGGCGGCGCTGTCTCCACCCGAGACTCAGTGAAATTGAAATCGCTGTGAAGATGCAGTGTATCCGCGGCTAGACGGAAAGACCCCGTGAACCTTTACTATAGCTTTGCACTGGACTTTGAATTTGCTTGTGTAGGATAGGTGGGAGGCTTTGAAGCGTGGACGCCAGTCTGCGTGGAGCCATCCTTGAAATACCACCCTGGCAACTTTGAGGTTCTAACTCAGGTCCGTTATCCGGATCGAGGACAGTGTATGGTGGGTAGTTTGACTGGGGCGGTCTCCTCCTAAAGAGTAACGGAGGAGTACGAAGGTGCGCTCAGACCGGTCGGAAATCGGTCGTAGAGTATAAAGGCAAAAGCGCGCTTGACTGCGAGACAGACACGTCGAGCAGGTACGAAAGTAGGTCTTAGTGATCCGGTGGTTCTGTATGGAAGGGCCATCGCTCAACGGATAAAAGGTACTCCGGGGATAACAGGCTGATACCGCCCAAGAGTTCATATCGACGGCGGTGTTTGGCACCTCGATGTCGGCTCATCACATCCTGGGGCTGAAGCCGGTCCCAAGGGTATGGCTGTTCGCCATTTAAAGTGGTACGCGAGCTGGGTTTAGAACGTCGTGAGACAGTTCGGTCCCTATCTGCCGTGGACGTTTGAGATTTGAGAGGGGCTGCTCCTAGTACGAGAGGACCGGAGTGGACGAACCTCTGGTGTTCCGGTTGTCACGCCAGTGGCATTGCCGGGTAGCTATGTTCGGAAAAGATAACCGCTGAAAGCATCTAAGCGGGAAACTTGCCTCAAGATGAGATCTCACTGGGACCTTGAGTCCCCTGAAGGGCCGTCGAAGACTACGACGTTGATAGGCAGGGTGTGTAAGCGCTGTGAGGCGTTGAGCTAACCTGTACTAATTGCCCGTGAGGCTTGACCATATAACACCCAAGCAATCTGTAGACTCGAAAGAGGCCAGATTGCGGTGTGTGAAGACGAAATGAACCGAAAGTTCGAGTCAAAACCCACAAACTATCGCATACCCATTCGCTGGAACGTGACCGCAAGGCACGCGCTGGCTACCGAATTTCTTGACGACCATAGAGCATTGGAACCACCTGATCCCATCCCGAACTCAGAAGTGAAACGATGCATCGCCGATGGTAGTGTGGGGTTTCCCCATGTGAGAGTAGGTCATCGTCAAGATTAAATTCCGAAACCCCTATCTGCTGACGCAGGTAGGGGTTTTGTTTTGCCCGCAGGAAAGCGCTTGGGTGTTTCTATGCAACCGTCTTGTGCATGGCTATCATGCGGGCCTCGTTATCAGGCGCAGTTCGTATGCTCACGTTGCTAAAACTTCTGAAGGACGGCCGTTTCCATTCGGGCCAGGCGCTGGGTGCTGGGTTAGGTATCAGTCGTAGTGCGGTATGGAAACAATTGCAGCACCTGGAGGCGGAATTAGGCTTGTCTGTGCATAAGGTTCGGGGCAAGGGGTATCGCCTGGCGAAGCCGCTGTTGCTTTTGGATGCGGCCGAAATCCGCGCGGCGGAAGGCTGTGAGTGGCCTGTTCACCTGTTTGATTCCATTGACTCCACTAATGCCGGAGCGCTGCGGTCCATCGGGCGTGGCGTGGAAGCGCCATTCCTTGTTCTGGCCGAGCGGCAAATAGCCGGTCGGGGACGTCGCGGCCGCAAATGGGTCAGTCCATTCGCCGAGAACCTCTATTACAGCCTGGTGCTGCGCATTGACGGTGGCATGCGGCAGATTGAGGGGCTCAGTCTTGTCGTTGGGCTCGCCGTCATGCATTCGTTGCGTGACATGGGAGTCGTTGAGGCAGGGCTGAAGTGGCCTAACGATGTGTTGGTAGGTGAAAAGAAAATCGCCGGCATACTGCTTGAGCTGGTAGGGGACCCTGCGGACGTTTGTCACGTTGTCCTGGGTGTCGGGGTAAACGTGAATATGCAATCGACTGATGAGGTTGATCAGCAGTGGACGTCCATGAGCCTTGAGGCGGGTCGTGATTTTGACCGGAACGAGCTGGTGGCGCGAATGAGTGGAAAGCTTCAGGGGTATCTGAAGCTGCATCATGCGTCGGGATTTGCAGTGATCCAGTCGGAGTGGGAGCAATACCATTTGTGGCAGGGGCGGGCTGTGTCGCTGATTGCCGGTATCAATCGGATTGACGGCGTGGTGATGGGCATTGATCGCCAAGGTGCGCTGCGTTTGAAGGTGGATGGTGTGGAAAAGATATTCAGTGGTGGCGAGCTCAGCTTGAGGTTGCGTGATGATTCTTGAGCTTGATTGCGGCAATAGTTTTATCAAGTGGCGTGTTGTTCGTGCAGATGGCGTCACCCCTGTCGGCGGTGGGGTAGTCGGCTCGGATAGCGATTTGCTTGCGAGCCTGACAGGCTCAGATAAATTTCAGCTGAAGAAATGCCGTCTTGTCAGCGTCAGGACTTCTGAGGAGACCGATTCGTTGGTCGCCTCCCTGGTAGAGACATTTGGCGTCTCCGTGGCTCGCGCAACACCTACCCAAGAGATGGCGGGCGTTACAAACGGTTATGAAGACTATGAGCGCTTGGGGCTTGATCGATGGCTGGCTTTGCTCGGTGGGTACCACCTGGCTTCGGGCGCATGCCTGATTCTGGATTTTGGTACGGCAATCACGGCAGATTTCGTAGCGCCTGACGGGCAGCACTTGGGAGGGTTCATCTGCCCTGGTATGCCTCTGATGCGTAACCAGTTACGTACCCATACCCGGCGAATTCGCTATGACGATACTGCTGCAGAACGGGCTCACGAGAGTCTTGCTCCTGGCAGGGCAACGGTCGAGGCGGTGGAGCGTGGTTGTATGCTGATGTTGAGAGGCTTCGTGCTGACTCAGCTCGAATTGGCACGGCAATATTGGGGAGAGGATTTCGAGGTGTTTCTAACGGGAGGGGATGCCGATCTGGTTTCCGGGGTTGTTCCAGATGCCAAGGTGGTGCCTGACCTGGTTTTTGTTGGTTTGGCGATGGCTTGTCCTTTGTCTTGAGGTTTTTTATGCGGTGGCTGTTTTTGTTGTTGCTGGTTTTAAATGGCTTCTATTACATCTGGCATCAGCAGGAGGTCCCGCTTCGCGCCAAGGATGTCACTCCGCTGAGCCTGTATCGGGGTTCGCAGCAAGACATTCATCTCTTGAGCGAAACGGCGGATGCGCTGGTCAGGCGTGAGCCGGGTAAATCGAGTGAAGGGCAAAAGAACTGCAATTACCTGGGTGGCTTCGTTCGCCCGGAGCTGGCCAGGCAATTGGAACAGCGACTGGCTTCTTCGGGGGTTGCGGGCCGTACCGTTACGTTTAGCTCGCCAGCGTCTCCAGAGTCTGGTGGATTCTGGGTCCAGGTTCCACCGGATAGCGCGGCGAAGATGAATGAGGTGCTGCTTCAAAACCTTTCCAAAGAATTCAATGAGTTAAAACATAAAATAATGCCTTGCGAAGGGGTTGCGCCTGCTGGGTAGTTTGCATAGAATGGCGCCCGCTTCGCAGTGAAGACCTTTAACGGTCATCGGTACGAAGCGGCGTCAACGCAGCTAACCTCAGGTTTTTTATGAGAAAATGCTTGACAGAAGGCTGGCATGATATAGAATGCCGGCTCGCTTAGGAGGGGTTCCCGAGCGGCCAAAGGGATCAGACTGTAAATCTGACGTCTACGACTTCGAAGGTTCGAATCCTTCCCCCTCCACCAGTTTTAGCGTGAGCTGCAAGCTCCGCGGGTATAGTTTAGTGGTAGAACCTCAGCCTTCCAAGCTGATGATGCGGGTTCGATTCCCGCTACCCGCTCCAAGTTTGCAGGTTGTGCAAAGTGTTTTGCTCTTGTAGCTCAGTTGGTAGAGCACACCCTTGGTAAGGGTGAGGTCAGCGGTTCAAATCCGCTCAAGAGCTCCATATTACAAGGCAGATATGAAAATATCTGCCTTTGTTTTAATGGCTCGTGTGACTCGCTAAATTCTTCTCCTAGGGGTGATTTCGATGGCTAAGGAAAAGTTCGAACGTAATAAGCCGCACGTCAACGTTGGTACCATCGGTCACGTCGACCACGGTAAAACCACGCTGACCGCTGCTCTGACCCGTGTCTGCTCCGAAGTTTTCGGTTCGGCCAAGGTTGACTTCGACAAGATCGACAGCGCCCCGGAAGAAAAAGCTCGCGGTATCACCATCAACACCGCTCACGTTGAATACGATTCGGCCGTGCGTCACTACGCACACGTTGACTGCCCAGGTCACGCCGACTACGTAAAAAACATGATCACCGGTGCTGCCCAGATGGACGGCGCGATCCTGGTTTGCTCGGCCGCAGATGGTCCGATGCCGCAAACCCGTGAGCACATCCTGCTGTCCCGTCAGGTAGGCGTTCCGTACATCGTTGTCTTCCTGAACAAGGCTGACATGGTTGACGACGCTGAGCTGCTGGAACTGGTTGAGATGGAAGTGCGCGACCTGTTGAGCACTTACGACTTCCCAGGTGATGACACTCCAATTATCATCGGTTCGGCTCTGATGGCTCTGAACGGCCAAGACGACAACGAAATGGGCACCACTGCGGTGAAGAAGCTGGTTGAGACTCTGGACAGCTACATCCCAGAGCCTGAGCGTGCTATCGACAAGCCGTTCCTGATGCCAATCGAAGACGTATTCTCGATCTCTGGTCGCGGTACTGTTGTGACTGGTCGTGTTGAGCGTGGCATCGTCCGTATCCAGGAAGAAGTTGAGATCGTCGGTCTGCGCGACACTCAGAAAACTACCTGCACCGGCGTTGAAATGTTCCGCAAGCTGCTCGACGAAGGTCGTGCTGGCGAGAACTGCGGCGTGCTGCTGCGCGGCACCAAGCGTGACGACGTTGAGCGTGGTCAGGTTCTGGTCAAGCCAGGTACCGTCAAGCCGCACACCAAGTTCACCGCAGAAGTTTACGTTCTGAGCAAGGAAGAGGGCGGCCGTCATACTCCGTTCTTCAAAGGTTACCGTCCACAGTTCTACTTCCGTACAACTGACGTGACTGGTAACTGCGAGCTGCCAGAAGGCGTTGAAATGGTAATGCCAGGTGACAACATCCAGATGACTGTCACTCTGATCAAGACCATCGCGATGGAAGACGGTCTGCGTTTCGCTATCCGTGAAGGCGGTCGTACCGTCGGCGCCGGCGTCGTAGCCAAAGTCATCGAGTAAACAGTTGTAATGTCTTTTTCGGGCCGGCATAATGGTCGGCCTGATTTTGTTTTAGGTCAGTAGCTCAATTGGCAGAGCGACGGTCTCCAAAACCGTAGGTTGGGGGTTCGATTCCCTCCTGACCTGCCAGATTCACTTGGTGTGTCTGGCTTTCTTTTCACAGGATCTTCATAGATGACTCCTAAAGCTGAAGCTCAAGGCTCTCGCTTCGATCTGCTCAAGTGGCTAGTGGTAGTCGCTTTGGTGGTTGTTGGCGTTGTCGGCAATCAGTATTTTTCTGCTTCGCCGATCCTGTACCGCGTACTTGCATTACTCGCTATTGCTGCTGTTGCTGCCTTTGTAGGCCTGCAAACAGCCAAGGGCAAGTCTTTCTTTGTACTCGCTAAGGAAGCTCGCACCGAGATTCGTAAAGTCGTATGGCCGACTCGCCAAGAAACCACGCAGACCACGTTGATCGTTGTGGCTGTTGTTCTGGTAATGGCGTTGCTGTTGTGGGGGCTTGATTCCCTGCTCGGCTGGCTTGTTTCCTTGATTGTTGGCTAAGGGTGTCCCGTGGCTAAGCGTTGGTACGTTGTGCATGCTTACTCGGGTTACGAGAAGCATGTCATGCGCTCGCTGATAGAGCGCGTAAAGCTGGCTGGCATGGAAGATGGCTTTGGCGAGATTCTGGTCCCCACTGAAGAAGTGGTGGAGATGCGTAACGGCCAGAAGCGCAAAAGTGAACGCAAGTTCTTTCCAGGCTATGTGCTGGTACAGATGGATATGAACGAAGGGACTTGGCACTTGGTCAAGGATACCCCTCGGGTGATGGGCTTCATCGGCGGAACCGCCGACAAGCCTGCGCCGATCACTGACAAAGAGGCAGAAGCAATTCTGCGTCGCGTCGCTGATGGTAGCGACAAACCGAAGCCGAAGACGTTGTTTGAACCAGGTGAAGTTGTACGGGTCACTGATGGTCCATTCGCCGACTTCAATGGTACGGTCGAAGAAGTTAACTACGAAAAGAGCCGGATCCAAGTGGCAGTGCTCATTTTCGGTCGCTCTACTCCGGTAGAGTTGGAGTTCAGTCAGGTCGAAAAGGTCTGATTGAGCAGGCATCCCAACCCCGCAGCCCAAGGCTGTGGGGTTTTGTCGTCACTGGGATAAACGCGCAAGCAACCGGGGAGCCTTTCGAGGCGTTCGAACCCGTAATTGGAGTGCCTCATGGCCAAGAAGATTACCGCTTACATCAAGCTGCAAGTGAAGGCCGCTCAGGCTAACCCAAGCCCACCCGTTGGTCCTGCACTGGGTCAGCACGGCGTGAACATCATGGAATTCTGCAAGGCTTTCAACGCCCGTACCCAGGGTCTTGAGCCAGGTCTGCCGACTCCAGTGATCATCACTGTCTACAGCGACCGTAGCTTCACTTTCGAAACAAAAAGCACCCCTGCTTCGGTTCTGCTGAAGAAGGCTGCAGGTTTGACCAGCGGTTCCGCTCGTCCAAACACCGTTAAGGTTGGCACCGTTACCCGTGCTCAGCTGGAAGAAATCGCGAAAACCAAAAACGCGGATCTGACTGCAGCTGATATGGATGCAGCCGTGCGTACTATCGCCGGTTCTGCTCGTAGCATGGGCCTTAACGTGGAGGGTGTGTAATGGCTAAGCTGACCAAGCGTCAAAAGGCTATCGCCGGCAAAATCGAAGCAGGCAAGGCCTACAACTTTGTAGACGCCGCCGCTCTGCTGGCCGAGCTGTCGACTGTCAAGTTCAGCGAGTCGTTCGACGTTGCTGTAAACCTGGGCGTTGACCCACGTAAATCCGACCAGGTCGTTCGTAGCGCTACCGTGCTGCCACACGGCACTGGCAAGACCGTACGTGTTGCCGTGTTCACCCAGGGCCCTGCAGCTGAAGCTGCTCTGGCTGCTGGCGCTGATCGCGTAGGCATGGACGACCTGGCTGCCGAAATGAAAGGCGGCGACCTGAACTATGACGTCGTGATCGCATCCCCGGATGCCATGCGTGTTGTAGGTCAGTTGGGTCAGATCCTCGGTCCACGTGGCCTGATGCCTAACCCTAAGGTTGGTACCGTGACTCCAGACGTAGCCACCGCGGTTAAAAACGCCAAGGCTGGTCAGGTTCGTTATCGCACCGACAAAAACGGCATCATCCACACTTCCGTTGGCAAGATCGGCTTCGACGCCGTCAAGCTGAAGGAAAACGTTGAAGCCCTGATCGCTGATCTGAAGCGTATCAAGCCAGCTTCTTCGAAAGGTATCTACGTCAAGCGCGTTACCCTGAGCACCACTATGGGCCCAGGTCTGATCATCGATCAGAGCTCGCTCGACGCGTAAGACTCAGGTTGGCGCAAGCGATTGCGCCAATCACATATTGGGGTCCCTGCCTGGCGGGGGCTGTCCAAGACCGTAGGCGACGCAAGTCTTAAACCACAAGCCTACGCAGATGGTGCTCCCGGTTCCTTACCGAATCAGACACCAAAACGACATTCGGTTTCGATCGGATGAAACGGTAACAAGCAGGAGTTAAACCCGTGGCAATTAATCTCGAAGACAAGAAGGCCATCGTCGCTGAAGTCAACGAGGCTGCCAAAGTCGCTCTGTCCGCTGTCGTGGCTGATGCCCGTGGCGTAACAGTAGGCGCAATGACCGGACTCCGTAAAGAGGCCCGTGAAGCTGGCGTTTATGTACGTGTCGTACGTAACACCCTGCTCAAGCGCGCTGTTGCTGACACTGAATACAGTGTTCTCAACGACGTGTTCACCGGCCCGACCCTGATCGCGTTCTCCAAAGATCATCCAGGCGCTGCTGCCCGTTTGTTCAAGGAATTCGCCAAGGGTCAGGACAAGTTCGAGATCAAGGCAGCTGCGTTCGAGGGCAAGTTCCTCGCAGCTAATCAGATCGATGTACTGGCAACACTGCCGACCCGCGACGAAGCCATTTCGCAGCTGATGAGCGTGATTCAAGGCGCCACCAGCAAGCTGGCTCGTACTCTGGCTGCAGTTCGCGAGCAAAAAGAAGCTGCCGCGGCCTAAGGCTGAGCACTTTCTCTCGCGCTTTTTTGTTTATTTCGATGGCCGCGTAGGCCGTCCCCCAATTCAGGAAATACAGTAATGTCTATCTCCCAAGACGATATCCTCAACGCCGTAGCTGAAATGTCGGTTCTGCAGGTTGTTGAGCTGATCAAGGCTTTCGAAGAAAAATTCGGCGTTTCCGCTGCTGCTGCTTCCGCTGGTCCAGCTGCTGCTGCCGCTGTTGTTGAAGAGCAAACCGAATTCAACGTCATGCTGACCGAAGCTGGCGAGAAGAAAGTTAACGTGATCAAGGCAGTACGTGAACTGACCGGTCTGGGCCTGAAAGAAGCCAAGGCTGTAGTTGACGGCGCTCCTGCCATGGTTCTGGAAGCTGTTGCCAAAGACGCAGCTGACAAAGCCAAAGCAGTACTGGAAGAAGCAGGCGCTAAAGTCGAGCTGAAGTAAGCATCGACTTTGCGTCTCCAGCCCGAGCGTTAAGCGACAGGCTGATGGCTGGTGGCTCTTGCCACCGGCCTTTTTCCGTTATTGGCAGCCGACTGGGTCGGTGCTGATCACGCGCTGTAACCACCCGATGTGGTGGCGCAAACCAAGGGGTTTGCACGATTTTCTGGCTGCTCCCGTCGGGAGGGGCCAAACAAGCAGGTGACCAAGCTGGGGAACGCTGATGGCTTACTCATATACTGAGAAAAAACGTATCCGCAAGGACTTTAGCAAGTTGCCGGACGTCATGGATGTGCCGTACCTCCTGGCCATCCAGCTGGATTCGTATCGTGAATTCTTGCAAGCGGGAGCGACTAAAGATCAGTTCCGCGACGTGGGCCTGCATGCGGCCTTCAAATCCGTTTTCCCGATCATCAGCTACTCCGGCAATGCTGCGCTGGAGTACGTCGGTTATCGCCTGGGCGAACCGGCATTTGATGTCAAAGAATGCGTATTGCGCGGTGTGACTTACGCCGTACCTTTGCGGGTAAAAGTGCGCCTGATCATTTTCGACAAAGAATCGTCGAACAAAGCGATCAAGGACATCAAAGAGCAAGAAGTCTACATGGGTGAAATCCCCCTGATGACTGAAAACGGTACCTTCGTAATCAACGGTACCGAGCGTGTAATTGTTTCCCAGCTGCACCGTTCTCCGGGCGTGTTCTTCGACCACGACCGTGGCAAGACGCACAGCTCCGGCAAACTGCTCTACTCCGCGCGCATCATTCCTTACCGCGGTTCGTGGCTGGACTTCGAGTTCGACCCGAAAGACTGCGTATTCGTGCGTATCGACCGTCGTCGCAAGCTGCCTGCATCGGTATTGCTGCGCGCGCTCGGCTATACCACCGAGGAAGTGCTGGACGCGTTCTACACAACCAATGTCTTCCATGTGCAGGGTGAAAACCTGAGCCTGGAGTTGGTGCCTCAGCGCCTGCGCGGTGAAATCGCCGTCCTGGATATCCAGGATGACAAGGGCAAGGTTATTGTCGAGCAAGGTCGTCGTATCACCGCTCGCCACATCAACCAGCTGGAAAAAGCCGGGATCAAAGAGCTGCAGGTGCCGATGGACTACGTCCTGGGTCGCACCACCGCCAAGGTCATCGTGCATCCGGCCACTGGCGAGATCATTGCCGAGTGCAACACCGAGCTGACCACCGAGATCCTGGCGAAAATCGCCAAGGCTCAGGTTGTTCGCATCGAGACTCTGTACACCAACGATATCGACTGCGGTCCGTTCATCTCCGATACGCTGAAGATCGACTCCACCGGCAACCAACTGGAAGCCCTGGTCGAGATCTATCGCATGATGCGTCCTGGCGAGCCGCCAACCAAGGATGCCGCCGAGACCCTGTTCAACAACCTGTTCTTCAGCCCTGAGCGCTATGACCTGTCTGCGGTCGGCCGGATGAAGTTCAACCGTCGTATCGGTCGTACCGAGATCGAAGGTTCGGGCGTGCTGAACAAGGACGACATCGTTGCGGTGCTCAAGACCCTGGTCGACATCCGTAACGGCAAAGGCATAGTCGATGACATCGACCACCTGGGTAACCGTCGTGTCCGCTGCGTAGGCGAGATGGCCGAGAACCAGTTCCGTGTTGGCCTGGTGCGTGTCGAGCGCGCGGTCAAGGAACGTCTGTCGATGGCTGAAAGCGAAGGCCTGATGCCGCAAGACCTGATCAACGCCAAGCCAGTGGCTGCGGCGGTGAAGGAGTTCTTCGGTTCGAGCCAGCTGTCGCAGTTCATGGACCAGAACAACCCGCTGTCCGAGATCACCCACAAGCGTCGTGTCTCCGCACTCGGCCCAGGCGGTCTGACTCGTGAGCGTGCGGGCTTCGAGGTTCGTGACGTACACCCGACTCACTACGGTCGCGTATGCCCGATCGAAACGCCGGAAGGTCCGAACATCGGTCTGATCAACTCCCTGGCTGCCTATGCGCGCACCAACCAGTACGGTTTCCTTGAGAGCCCGTACCGTGTGGTGAAAGACGCCCTGGTTACCGACGAGATCGTATTCCTGTCCGCCATCGAAGAAGCTGATCACGTGATCGCCCAGGCTTCGGCCACGATGAACGACAAGAAAGTCCTGACCGACGAGCTGGTAGCTGTTCGTCACTTGAACGAGTTCACCGTCAAGGCGCCGGAAGACGTCACCCTGATGGACGTATCGCCCAAGCAGGTAGTTTCGGTTGCTGCGTCGCTGATCCCGTTCCTCGAGCACGACGACGCCAACCGTGCGTTGATGGGTTCGAACATGCAGCGTCAAGCTGTACCGACCCTGCGTGCCGACAAGCCGCTGGTAGGTACCGGCATGGAGCGTAACGTTGCCCGCGACTCCGGCGTTTGCGTCGTGGCTCGTCGTGGTGGCGTGATCGACTCCGTCGATGCCAGCCGTATCGTGGTTCGTGTTGCCGATGACGAAGTTGAAACTGGCGAAGCCGGTGTCGACATCTACAACCTGACCAAGTACACCCGCTCCAACCAGAACACCTGCATAAACCAGCGTCCGCTGGTGAGCAAGGGTGATCGGGTTCAGCGCAGCGACATCATGGCCGACGGCCCGTCCACCGACATGGGTGAACTGGCACTGGGTCAGAACATGCGCATCGCGTTCATGGCATGGAACGGCTTCAACTTCGAAGACTCCATCTGCCTGTCCGAGCGTGTGGTTCAGGAAGACCGCTTCACCACGATCCACATTCAGGAACTGACCTGTGTGGCCCGTGACACCAAGCTTGGCCCGGAAGAAATCACTGCGGACATCCCGAACGTGGGTGAGGCTGCACTGAACAAGCTGGACGAAGCCGGTATCGTTTACGTAGGTGCCGAAGTAGGCGCAGGCGACATCCTGGTCGGCAAGGTCACTCCGAAAGGCGAGACCCAACTGACTCCGGAAGAGAAACTGCTGCGTGCCATCTTCGGTGAAAAAGCCAGCGACGTGAAAGACACCTCCCTGCGTGTGCCTACCGGCACCAAGGGTACCGTCATCGACGTACAGGTCTTCACCCGTGACGGTGTCGAGCGTGATGCTCGTGCATTGTCCATCGAGAAGACTCAGCTCGACGAGATCCGCAAGGATCTGAACGAAGAGTTCCGTATCGTTGAAGGCGCAACTTTCGAACGTCTGCGTTCCGCTCTGGTAGGCCACAAGGCCGAAGGCGGCGCAGGCCTGAAGAAAGGTCAGGAAATCACCGACGAAGTTCTCGACGGTCTTGAGCATGGTCAGTGGTTCAAACTGCGCATGGCTGAAGACGCTCTGAACGAGCAGCTCGAGAAGGCCCAGGCCTACATCGTTGATCGCCGCCGTCTGCTGGACGACAAGTTCGAAGACAAGAAGCGCAAACTGCAGCAGGGCGATGACCTGGCTCCAGGCGTGCTGAAGATCGTCAAGGTTTACCTGGCAATCCGTCGTCGCATCCAGCCGGGCGACAAGATGGCCGGTCGTCACGGTAACAAAGGTGTGGTCTCCGTGATCATGCCGGTTGAAGACATGCCGCACGATGCCAATGGCACCCCGGTCGATGTGGTCCTCAACCCGCTGGGCGTACCTTCGCGTATGAACGTTGGTCAGATCCTCGAAACCCATCTGGGCCTCGCGGCCAAAGGTCTGGGCGAGAAGATCAACCGCATGATCGAAGAGCAGCGCAAGGTCGCCGACCTGCGTAAGTTCCTGCACGAGATCTACAACGAGATCGGCGGGCGCAACGAAGAGCTGGATACCTTCTCCGACCAGGAAATCCTGGACCTGGCGAAGAACCTGCGCGGCGGCGTTCCAATGGCTACCCCGGTGTTCGACGGTGCCAAGGAAAGCGAAATCAAGGCCATGCTGAAACTGGCAGACCTGCCGGAAAGCGGCCAGATGCAGCTTTTCGACGGCCGTACCGGCAACAAGTTCGAGCGTCCGGTTACCGTTGGCTACATGTACATGCTGAAGCTGAACCACTTGGTAGACGACAAGATGCACGCTCGTTCTACCGGTTCTTACAGCCTGGTTACCCAGCAGCCGCTGGGTGGTAAGGCGCAGTTCGGTGGTCAGCGTTTCGGGGAGATGGAGGTCTGGGCACTGGAAGCGTACGGTGCTGCTTACACTCTGCAAGAAATGCTCACAGTGAAGTCGGACGATGTGAACGGCCGGACCAAGATGTACAAGAACATCGTGGACGGCGATCACCGTATGGAGCCGGGCATGCCCGAGTCCTTCAACGTGTTGATCAAGGAAATTCGTTCCCTCGGCATCGATATCGATCTGGAAACCGAATAACACGTGACGCGAATCGAGAGCGGGGCTGTCTTGCCCGCTCTCTGCTCCGCCAGGAGGAAAGGCCTTGAAAGACCTACTGAATTTGCTGAAAAACCAGGGTCAAGTCGAAGAGTTCGACGCCATCCGTATTGGATTGGCCTCGCCTGAGATGATCCGTTCGTGGTCGTTCGGTGAAGTTAAAAAGCCGGAAACCATCAACTACCGTACGTTCAAACCCGAGCGTGACGGCCTGTTCTGCGCCAAGATCTTTGGCCCGGTAAAGGATTACGAGTGCCTGTGCGGTAAGTACAAGCGCTTGAAGCATCGCGGCGTGATCTGCGAGAAGTGCGGCGTTGAAGTTGCGCTGGCAAAAGTTCGTCGTGAGCGCATGGCGCACATCGAGCTGGCTTCGCCGGTTGCCCACATCTGGTTCCTGAAATCGCTGCCGTCCCGTATCGGCTTGCTGATGGACATGACCCTGCGTGATATCGAGCGCGTTCTCTACTTCGAGAGCTATGTCGTTATCGATCCAGGCATGACCACCCTTGAAAAAGGTCAGTTGCTCAACGACGAGCAATACTTCGAAGCGCTGGAAGAGTTTGGCGACGATTTCGATGCCCGCATGGGTGCCGAAGCTGTCCGCGAGCTGCTGCACGCTATCGACCTGGAGCACGAGATTGGTCGCCTGCGCGAAGAGATTCCGCAAACCAACTCCGAAACCAAGATCAAGAAGCTGTCCAAGCGTCTGAAGTTGATGGAAGCCTTCCAGGGTTCCGGCAACCTGCCAGAGTGGATGGTGCTGACCGTTCTGCCGGTTCTGCCGCCAGATCTGCGTCCACTGGTCCCGCTGGATGGCGGTCGTTTCGCGACTTCCGACCTCAACGATCTGTATCGTCGAGTGATCAACCGTAACAACCGCTTGAAGCGCCTGCTCGATCTGTCCGCTCCGGACATCATCGTGCGCAACGAAAAGCGTATGTTGCAGGAAGCGGTCGACGCACTGCTCGACAACGGTCGTCGTGGTCGCGCTATCACTGGTTCGAACAAGCGTCCTCTGAAATCCCTGGCTGACATGATCAAGGGTAAGCAAGGTCGTTTCCGTCAGAACTTGCTCGGTAAGCGTGTTGACTACTCGGGTCGTTCGGTAATTACCGTAGGTCCGACCCTGCGTCTGCACCAGTGCGGTCTGCCTAAGAAGATGGCACTGGAACTGTTCAAGCCGTTCATTTTCGGCAAGCTGGAAATGCGTGGTCTCGCTACCACCATCAAAGCTGCCAAGAAAATGGTCGAGCGCGAGCTGCCAGAGGTCTGGGACGTTCTTGCCGAAGTGATTCGCGAACACCCGGTGCTGCTCAACCGTGCACCGACCCTTCACCGTCTGGGTATCCAGGCGTTTGAACCGGTACTGATCGAAGGCAAGGCTATCCAGCTGCACCCTCTGGTCTGTGCTGCGTACAACGCCGACTTCGACGGCGACCAGATGGCCGTACACGTACCGCTGACGCTGGAAGCCCAGCTCGAAGCGCGTGCGTTGATGATGTCGACCAACAACATCCTGTCGCCAGCCAACGGTGAGCCAATCATCGTTCCGTCGCAGGACGTTGTATTGGGTCTGTACTACATGACTCGTGAAGCGATCAACGCCAAGGGCGAAGGTCGTGTGTTCGCGGACCTGCAGGAAGTTGACCGGGTGTTCCGTGCCGGCGAAGCCGCACTGCACGCCAAGGTCAAGGTGCGGATCAACGAAACCGTTAACGATCGTGATGGTGGCAGCGTCAAGAACACTCGCATCGTCGACACCACTGTTGGTCGTGCGCTGTTGTTCCAGGTTGTTCCACCTGGCTTGTCGTTTGACGTCGTCAACCTGCCGATGAAGAAAAAGGCGATCTCCAAGCTGATCAACCAGTGCTACCGCGTGGTTGGTTTGAAAGAGACCGTGATCTTCGCCGACCAGCTGATGTACACCGGTTTTGCCTATTCGACCATCTCCGGCGTTTCCATCGGTGTTAACGACTTCGTTATCCCTGATGAAAAAGCCCGCATCATCGGTGCTGCCACCGAGGAAGTGAAAGAGATCGAGAGCCAGTACGCGTCCGGCCTGGTAACCCAGGGCGAGAAGTACAACAAGGTGATCGACCTCTGGTCGAAGGCGAACGACGAAGTATCCAAGGCAATGATGGCCAACCTCTCGAAAGAGAAAGTCATCGATCGCCACGGCAACGAAGTCGACCAGGAATCGTTCAACTCGATGTACATGATGGCCGACTCGGGTGCGCGGGGTTCTGCTGCGCAGATCCGTCAGCTCGCCGGTATGCGTGGCCTGATGGCCAAGCCGGACGGCTCCATCATCGAGACGCCGATTACCGCGAACTTCCGTGAAGGTTTGAGCGTACTTCAGTACTTCATCTCCACTCACGGTGCTCGTAAGGGTCTTGCGGATACCGCGTTGAAAACCGCGAACTCCGGTTACCTGACCCGTCGTCTGGTAGACGTGGCGCAGGATCTGGTTGTGACCGAGATCGATTGCGGCACCGAACACGGTCTGGTCATGACACCGCACATTGAAGGCGGTGACGTTGTCGAGCCGCTGGGTGAGCGCGTATTGGGTCGTGTCATTGCCCGTGACGTATTCAAGCCGGGTACCGAGGACGTCATCGTTCCTGCTGGCACCCTGGTTGACGAGAAGTGGGTCGAGTTCATCGAGCTCAACAGCATCGACGAAGTGATCGTGCGTTCGCCGATCAGCTGCGAAACCCGCTACGGCATCTGCGCCAAGTGCTACGGCCGCGATCTGGCTCGTGGTCACCAGGTGAACATCGGTGAAGCGGTCGGCGTTATCGCTGCCCAGTCCATCGGTGAGCCGGGTACCCAGCTGACCATGCGTACGTTCCACATCGGTGGTGCGGCAAGCCGGACCTCCGCGGCAGACAGCGTTCAGGTGAAGAATGGCGGTACCGTCCGTCTGCACAACCTGAAGCACGTTGAGCGTGTCGACGGTCACCTGGTGGCTGTGTCCCGTTCCGGTGAGCTGGCGATTGCCGACGACTTCGGTCGCGAGCGCGAGCGCTACAAGCTGCCGTACGGTGCTGTGATTTCGGTGAAGGAAGGTGACAAGGTTGACGCTGGTGCCATCGTGGCCAAGTGGGATCCGCACACTCACCCAATCGTCACCGAGATGAAAGGTACCGTGACCTACGTGGGCATGGAAGAAGGCATCACGATCAAGCGTCAGACTGACGAATTGACCGGTATGACCAACATTGAAGTACTCGACGCGAAAGATCGTCCAGCTGCCGGCAAGGACATCCGTCCTGCTGTGAAGATGGTCGATGACAACGGCAAGGATCTGTTGCTGCCAGGCACTGACGTAATCGCTCAGTACTTCCTGCCAGCCAACGCCCTGGTCGGTGTAGCGGATGGTGCGAAGATCGCGATCGGTGATGTTATCGCGCGTATCCCGCAAGAAACTTCGAAGACCCGTGACATCACCGGTGGTCTGCCGCGTGTTGCCGACTTGTTCGAAGCTCGTCGTCCGAAAGAGGCCTCGATTCTGGCTGAAGTCAGCGGCACCATCGCGTTCGGTAAAGAAACCAAGGGCAAGCGCCGTCTGGTCATTACCCCGAACGACGGTACCGATCCGTACGAAGAGCTGATTCCGAAGTGGCGTCACCTGAACGTCTTCGAAGGCGAACAGGTAAACCGCGGCGAAGTTATCTCCGACGGCCCGAGCGATCCACACGACATCCTGCGTCTGCTGGGTGTGAGTGCGCTGGCCAAGTACATCGTGAACGAGATCCAGGACGTTTACCGCCTGCAAGGCGTGAAGATCAACGATAAGCACATCGAGACCATCCTGCGTCAGATGCTGCGTAAAGTTGAAATCGCTGAATCCGGCGATTCCAGTTTCATCAAGGGCGACCAGATGGAACTGACTCACGTACTGGTGGAAAACGAGCGCCTGGGTGCGGACGACAAGTTCGTGTCCAAGTTCACTCGTGTGCTGCTGGGTATCACCAAGGCGTCGTTGTCCACCGAATCGTTCATCTCGGCGGCTTCCTTCCAGGAAACCACCCGCGTACTGACCGAAGCGGCGGTAACCGGCAAGCGCGACTACCTGCGCGGCCTGAAAGAAAACGTGGTCGTGGGTCGTCTGATCCCGGCCGGTACCGGTTTGGCCTACCACAGCGAGCGCAAGCGCCGCCGTGAAGCAGACAAGCCGTTGCGCGTAAGCGCCAGTGAAGTGGAAGCTGCACTGACCGAGGCACTGAACTCGAGTGGTAACTGAGTTCTGCGCTGATTGAGTGCCTGGCCCTGGTCGCTCCATTCGGCGGATCGAGACAAATTGTCGAGATCCGGCGGGTGGGGAGGTTGGGGCCTTGCCTTGACTGGGGACAAGATCCTCTTTAGACTCTTGATCCCCTAAATTTGGCGGGAATTCGTTCCTGCCATTTTGCTTTTCTTGTAAGACAATAGCGTCGCAAGACAACAGTGGAGCTAGTAGATGGCAACTATCAACCAGCTGGTACGTCAGCCGCGTAAGCGTATCGTCGAGAAATCCGACGTGCCTGCGCTGCAGAACTGCCCGCAACGTCGTGGCGTATGCACCCGTGTGTATACCACCACGCCGAAAAAACCTAACTCGGCACTGCGTAAAGTATGCCGTGTGCGTCTGACCAACGGTTTCGAGGTTTCCTCGTACATCGGCGGTGAAGGCCACAACCTGCAAGAGCACAGCGTGGTACTGATCCGCGGCGGTCGTGTAAAAGACTTGCCAGGTGTTCGTTACCACACCGTCCGCGGTTCTTTGGATACTTCCGGCGTCAAAGGTCGTAACCAGGGTCGTTCGAAGTACGGTACCAAGCGTCCGAAGTAATCGGTCGTTTTGCAGTTTTTCATTTTTATTGAGTCGATAAGAGTAAGGTCGGGCAAGCGTGAGCTGTCCCGGGCTAACCTGAAGACCGCTTGAGGGCTTATCATGCCAAGACGTCGCGTAGCAGCCAAACGTGAGATTCTGGACGATCCGAAATACGGAAGCCAGATCCTCGCCAAGTTCATGAACCACGTTATGGAGAGCGGCAAGAAAGCCGTTGCCGAGCGTATTGTTTATGGCGCACTGGACAAAGTTAAGGAACGCAAGAACAGCGATCCCCTGGAAATCTTCGAGAAAGCTCTCGACGCCATCGCTCCGCTGGTCGAAGTGAAGTCGCGCCGTGTAGGCGGTGCTACTTACCAGGTTCCGGTCGAAGTTCGTCCTTCCCGTCGTAACGCCCTGGCAATGCGCTGGCTGGTAGACTTCGCCCGCAAGCGCGGCGAGAAGTCCATGGCTCTGCGTTTGGCTGGTGAACTGTTGGACGCTGCTGAAGGTAAAGGTGCTGCAGTTAAGAAGCGTGAAGACGTGCACCGTATGGCTGAAGCCAACAAGGCTTTCTCGCACTACCGCTTCTAATTTTAGCGTCACTCAATTTGCGAGGGCTTTATGGCTCGTACTACACCGATTAATCGCTACCGTAACATCGGTATCGTTGCTCACGTGGATGCTGGTAAGACCACCACCACCGAGCGCGTCCTTTTTTACACCGGCAAAAGTCACAAAATGGGCGAGGTGCATGACGGCGCCGCGACCACAGACTGGATGGTGCAGGAGCAGGAGCGTGGTATTACCATTACTTCTGCTGCTATCACCGCCTTCTGGAAAGGTTCCGAGAAGCAGTACCCGCACGAGCATCGCTTCAACGTAATCGATACCCCGGGCCACGTAGACTTCACCATTGAAGTTGAACGTTCCCTGCGTGTACTCGACGGCGCGGTCGTTGTGTTCTGCGGTACTTCGGGTGTTGAGCCTCAGTCGGAAACCGTATGGCGTCAGGCCAACAAATACGGCGTTCCACGTCTTGTTTACGTAAACAAGATGGACCGTGCTGGTGCCAACTTCCTGCGCGTGATCGCTCAGATCAAGCAGCGTCTGGGTCACACTCCGGTGCCGATCCAGTTGGCTATCGGTTCCGAAGACAACTTCCAGGGTCAGATCGATCTGATCAACATGCAAGCTGTCTACTGGAACGATTCCGACAAGGGCATGGTTCCTGTTCGCAAGGACATTCCTGCTGAATTGCTGGAAGAAGCCGAGAAGTGGCGCGGCAACATGGTCGAGGCTGCGGCCGAAGCCAACGAAGAGCTGATGAACAAGTACCTTGAGGGTGAAGAACTCACCAACGAGGAAATCAAGGCCGCTCTGCGTCAGCGTACTATCGCTGGTGAGATCGTTCTGGCTGTTTGCGGTTCTTCCTTCAAGAACAAGGGTGTTCCCCTGGTTCTCGACGCCGTTATCGACTTCCTGCCTGCTCCAACCGACATTCCCGCTATCAAGGGTTCCAACCCGGATAACGAGGAAGAGGAAATGGAGCGTCATGCAAGTGACGACGAGCCGTTCGCGGCTTTGGCATTCAAGATCGCTACCGACCCATTCGTGGGTACCTTGACCTTTGTTCGGGTTTACTCGGGCGTGTTGGCCTCCGGCGACGGCGTGATCAACTCGGTCAAAGGCAAGAAAGAGCGTGTGGGTCGTATGGTGCAGATGCACGCAAACGCCCGTGAAGAAATCAAGGAAGTACGCGCTGGTGACATCGCTGCCTTGATCGGCATGAAGGACGTCACCACTGGCGAAACCTTGTGCAACGCTGACAAGCCAATCATCCTGGTTCGCATGGACTTCCCGGAGCCGGTTATTTCGGTTGCCGTTGAGCCCAAGACCAAGGATGACCAGGAAAAAATGGGTATCGCTCTGGGCAAACTTGCTCAGGAAGACCCGTCTTTCCGCGTCAAGACTGATGAAGAGACTGGTCAGACGATCATCTCCGGCATGGGCGAGCTGCACCTGGACATCCTGGTTGACCGGATGCGCCGTGAGTTCAACGTCGAAGCCAACATCGGCAAGCCTCAGGTTTCCTATCGTGAGCGCATCACGAAGAACTGTGAAATCGAAGGCAAGTTCGTTCGCCAATCCGGCGGTCGTGGCCAGTTCGGTCACTGCTGGATCCGTTTTGCACCGGCTGACGAAGGTCAGGAAGGTCTGCAATTCGTGAACGAAGTCGTAGGTGGTGTTGTTCCTAAGGAATACATCCCGGCGATCCAGAAGGGTATCGAAGAGCAGATGAAGAACGGCGTTGTTGCCGGCTATCCGCTGATCGGCCTGAAGGCAACAGTGTTTGATGGTTCTTACCACGACGTCGACTCCAACGAGATGGCGTTCAAGGTGGCTGCTTCCATGGCAACCAAGCAACTGGCCCAGAAGGGCGGTGGTGAGTTGCTCGAGCCGATCATGGCAGTAGAAGTCGTTACGCCTGAAGACTACATGGGTGATGTCATGGGCGACCTTAACCGTCGTCGTGGCATGATTCTGGGTATGGAAGATACGGTTTCCGGCAAGGTTATCCGCGCCGAGGTTCCGTTGGGTGAAATGTTCGGTTACGCGACCGACGTTCGTTCCATGTCTCAGGGTCGCGCAAGCTACTCTATGGAATTCAAAAAATACAATACAGCTCCGTCGCATATCGTCGAGACTGTTACTAAAAAGCAAGGCTGATTCAGCCCTTTAGGCAAGGAGTTAATTGTCGTGGCTAAAGAAAAATTTGATCGTTCCCTACCGCACGTCAACGTTGGCACCATTGGTCACGTTGACCACGGTAAAACCACTCTGACCGCTGCTCTGACTCGCGTCTGCTCCGAAGTTTTCGGTTCGGCCGTTGTTGCTTTCGACAAAATCGACAGCGCTCCGGAAGAAAAGGCTCGTGGTATCACCATCAACACCGCGCACGTTGAGTACAACTCTTCGATTCGTCACTACGCTCACGTTGACTGCCCAGGTCACGCTGACTATGTGAAGAACATGATCACCGGTGCTGCCCAGATGGACGGCGCGATCCTGGTTTGCTCGGCCGCCGATGGTCCGATGCCACAAACCCGTGAGCACATCCTGCTGTCCCGTCAGGTAGGCGTTCCGTACATCGTTGTCTTCCTGAACAAGGCTGACATGGTTGACGACGCTGAGCTGCTGGAGCTGGTTGAGATGGAAGTGCGCGATCTGCTGAGCACTTACGACTTCCCAGGTGATGACACCCCAATCATCATCGGTTCGGCTCTGATGGCTCTGAACGGCCAGGACGACAACGAAATGGGTACCACCGCTGTGAAGCGTCTGGTAGAAACTCTGGACAGCTACATCCCAGAGCCAGTTCGTGTTATCGACAAGCCGTTCCTGATGCCTATCGAAGACGTATTCTCGATCTCCGGTCGCGGTACTGTTGTGACTGGTCGTATCGAGCGCGGTATCGTCAAGGTTCAGGATCCGCTGGAAATCGTAGGTCTGCGTGACACCACCGTCACCACCTGCACCGGTGTTGA
This sequence comes from Pseudomonas sp. Z2-11, assembly GCF_054161305.1. Taxonomy (NCBI): domain Bacteria; kingdom Pseudomonadati; phylum Pseudomonadota; class Gammaproteobacteria; order Pseudomonadales; family Pseudomonadaceae; genus Pseudomonas; species Pseudomonas sp. Z2-11. The sequence goes on along the minus strand of NZ_CP096395.1, from coordinate 5,533,207 downwards.
AATGTTCCGTAAGCTGCTCGACGAAGGTCGTGCTGGCGAGAACTGCGGCGTTCTGTTGCGTGGTACCAAGCGTGACGACGTTGAGCGTGGCCAGGTTCTGGTTAAGCCGGGTTCGGTCAAGCCGCACACCAAGTTCGAAGCTGAAGTGTACGTTCTGAGCAAAGAAGAAGGCGGTCGTCACACTCCGTTCTTCAAAGGCTACCGTCCACAGTTCTACTTCCGGACCACTGACGTGACCGGTAACTGCGAGCTGCCGGAAGGCGTTGAAATGGTAATGCCAGGCGACAACATCAAAATGGTTGTCACCCTGATCAAGACCATCGCAATGGAAGACGGTCTGCGTTTCGCTATCCGTGAAGGCGGTCGTACCGTCGGCGCTGGCGTCGTAGCCAAAATCATCGAGTAAGACTCTCTTGTAGAGTTGACTCGGTGAGTTGAAAAGCCCCCGCTTAGCGGGGGCTTTTTTATTGGGTTGACACCTATCGGGGGCGTCTATAGAATTGCGCCTCCTTTTAACGGGCGTATTGCGCCCGGTGGGAATAGCAGCCGGAGTCTGAAATCCAATGCAAAATCAGCAAATCCGTATCAGGTTGAAGGCTTTCGACCATCGCCTGATCGACCAATCCACCCAGGAAATCGTGGAAACCGCGAAACGTACTGGTGCTCAAGTGCGTGGTCCAATTCCACTGCCTACCCGTAAAGAGCGGTTCACCGTTCTGGTCTCCCCGCACGTCAACAAAGACGCGCGTGACCAGTACGAGATCCGTACTCATAAGCGTGTTCTGGACATCGTCCAGCCAACGGATAAAACCGTTGATGCTCTTATGAAGCTCGATCTTGCGGCCGGTGTGGAAGTGCAGATCAGCCTCGGCTAAGACTCGGTCTTAGTCGTGTAACGCTCTGAAATGGGCGGCCATAGCGGGTGAAAGCCCCGTACACTCATGAGGTTTACAACATGACTATTGGTGTAGTCGGTCGTAAATGCGGTATGACCCGTATTTTCACCGAAGAAGGTGTCTCCATTCCGGTCACGGTCATTGAGATCGAGCCGAATCGCGTCACCCAGTTCAAAACTGAAGAGACCGATGGCTATCGTGCAGTGCAAGTCACTGTCGGCGAGCGTCGTGCTTCGCGTGTAACAGCTGCTCAAGCTGGCCACTTCGCCAAGGCGAACGTTGCCGCTGGTCGTACCGTAATGGAATTCCGCCTTGAAGAAGGCGAGTACCAGGCCGGCGATCTGATCAACGCTGAAATCTTCGCTGCTGGTCAACTGGTTGATGTAACCGGTCAGTCCAAGGGTAAAGGCTTCCAGGGTACGATCAAGCGTTGGAACTTCCGCGGGCAAGATAACACCCACGGTAACTCCGTATCCCACCGCGTTCCAGGCTCTATCGGCCAGTGCCAGACTCCTGGTCGTGTATTCAAGGGCAAAAAAATGTCCGGTCATATGGGCGCCGAGCGCGTGACCGTGCAGTCCCTCGAAGTAGTGCGCGTGGACGCTGAACGCAATCTGTTGTTGGTCAAGGGCGCTGTTCCTGGCGCTACTGGCGGCAACTTGGTTGTACGTCCAGCAGCCAAGGCTCGCGGTTAAGGGGAAGCTGACATGCAATTAAATGTAAATGACGCTCAAGCGATCGAAGTTTCCGAACTGACATTTGGCGGCGAATTCAACGAGACGCTGGTTCACCAAGCAGTCGTGGCCTACATGGCCGGCGGCCGTCAAGGTAGCAAGCAGCAAAAGACCCGTTCCGACGTTTCTGGTGGCGGTAAGCGCCCATGGCGTCAGAAAGGTACTGGCCGTGCTCGTGCCGGTACTATCCGTAGCCCAATCTGGCGTGGCGGCGGTACCACTTTCGCAGCTCGTCCTCAGGATCACTCCCAGAAGCTGAACAAGAAGATGTATCGCGCAGCAATGCGTTCCATCCTTGCTGAGCTGGTGCGTACTGATCGTCTGGTCGTGGTTCAGGACTTCGCTGTTGAAGCACCGAAAACCAAAGATCTGCTGAACAAGCTGAATGGCATGGGCCTGACTGACGTCCTGATCGTGTCTGACGCTGTTGATCAGAACCTGTACCTGGCTGCTCGCAACCTGCCACACGTCGATGTCCGTGACGTGCAGGGTTCCGATCCGGTCAGTCTGATCGCATACGACAAGGTGTTGATCACCGTGTCGGCCGTGAAGAAATTCGAGGAGCTGCTGGGATGAACCAGGAACGCGTATTTAAAGTTCTGCTTGGCCCGCACGTTTCCGAGAAGGCTACGGTTCTGGCAGACAAGAAAGGCCAGTTCGTTTTCAAGGTTGCAACCGATGCAACCAAGCTGGAAATCAAGAAGGCCGTCGAAAGCCTGTTCAGCGTGAAAGTAGAGCGCGTTACTACCCTGAACGTTCTGGGTAAGAGCAAGCGCACTGCTCGCGGTCTGGGCAAGCGTAATGACTGGAAGAAGGCAGTTATCTCCCTTCAGCCAGGCCAAGATCTCGATTTCAGCAGCAGTGCTGAGTAAGGAAGGGGTGCATCATGGCAATCGTTAAATGCAAACCGACTTCCCCTGGCCGCCGTTTTGTGGTCAAGGTGGTCAACCAGGAGCTGCATAAAGGCGCTCCTCACGCACCGCTGCTCGAGAAAAAATCGAAGTCTGGTGGTCGTAACAACAATGGCCGTATTACCACTCGTCACATTGGTGGTGGTCATAAGCAGCATTATCGTCTGGTCGACTTCCGTCGCAACGACAAGGATGGCATCGCTGCCACCGTCGAGCGTATCGAATACGATCCAAACCGTACTGCTCACATCGCTCTGCTGCTGTACGCAGATGGCGAGCGTCGCTACATCATCGCCCCTAAAGGCGTGAGCGCTGGCGACCAGCTGATCGCAGGTGCCCTGGCACCGATCAAGCCGGGCAACGCTCTGCAACTGCGCAACATTCCAGTTGGTAGCACCGTACACGGCATCGAATTGAAGCCAGGTAAAGGCGCGCAAATCGCTCGTTCCGCTGGTGCTTCGGCTCAGCTGATCGCTCGTGAAGGTGTCTACGTGACCCTGCGTCTGCGTTCTGGTGAGATGCGTAAAGTCCTGGCTGAATGCCGTGCGACCCTGGGCGAAGTCTCGAACTCCGAGCACAGCCTGCGTTCGTTGGGTAAAGCTGGTGCCAAGCGCTGGCGTGGCGTTCGCCCAACCGTTCGTGGTGTTGCCATGAACCCGGTTGACCACCCACATGGTGGTGGTGAAGGTCGTACCTCTGGTGGTCGTCATCCGGTATCGCCATGGGGCTTCCCGACTAAGGGCGCGAAGACTCGTGGTAATAAGCGTACCGACAAAATGATCGTCCGTCGTCGCAAGTAAATAGAGGGATACGACAGTGCCACGTTCTCTGAAAAAAGGTCCTTTTATTGATCTTCACCTACTGAAGAAGATCGAAGTGGCGGCGGAAAAGAACGATCGCAAACCAGTTAAGACCTGGTCGCGTCGTTCGATGATCCTGCCACAGATGGTCGGTCTGACCATCGCTGTACACAACGGTCGCCAGCACGTCCCAGTTCTCGTGAACGAAGACATGGTCGGCCACAAACTGGGCGAGTTTGCCGGTACCCGCACATATCGTGGGCACGTGGCTGACAAGAAAGCCAAGCGTTAAGGGGTAAGGAAATGGAAGTAGCCGCTAAGTTGTCGGGCGCTCGAATCTCCGCCCAGAAAGCCCGCTTGGTCGCCGACCAGATCCGCGGGAAGAAGGTGGGCGAAGCGCTCAACCTGTTGGCTTTCAGCAGTAAGAAAGCCGCCGAGATCATGAAAAAAGTGCTGGAGTCGGCCGTAGCCAACGCCGAGCATAACGAAGGCGCAGACGTTGATGACCTGAAGGTCAGCACCGTTTTCGTCAACGAAGGGCGTTCGCTGAAGCGCATCATGCCACGTGCCAAAGGCCGTGCTGATCGCATCGTCAAGCGGTCTTGCCATATCACTGTCAAGGTTGCTGACAAGTAACGGAGTCGAAGAGATGGGTCAGAAAGTACATCCCATTGGCATTCGCCTGGGAATCGTCAAGGAGCACACCTCCGTCTGGTACGCAGACGGTCGGACTTATGCGGACTACTTGTTCGCTGATCTGAAGGTGCGTGAGTATCTCCAAGACAAACTAAAAAGCGCGTCCGTCAGCCGTATCGATATCCATCGTCCGGCTCAGACTGCACGTATCACCATCCACACCGCTCGTCCAGGTATCGTTATCGGGAAGAAAGGTGAAGATGTTGAGAAACTGCGTCAGGACCTGACCAAGCAAATGGGTGTGCCTGTGCACATCAATATCGAAGAGATCCGCAAGCCGGAGCTCGACGGTATGCTGGTTGCGCAGAGCGTAGCTCAGCAGCTGGAGCGTCGCGTAATGTTCCGTCGCGCTATGAAGCGCGCTGTACAGAACGCCATGCGCATTGGTGCCAAAGGCATCAAAATCCAAGTGAGCGGTCGTCTCGGCGGTGCTGAAATCGCACGTACTGAATGGTATCGCGAAGGTCGTGTGCCACTGCACACCCTGCGTGCCGACATCGACTATGCCAACTACGAAGCTCACACCACCTACGGTGTGATCGGTGTAAAGGTTTGGATCTTCAAAGGCGAAGTAATTGGTGGTCGCCAAGAAGAACTGAAACCACAAGCACCAGCGCCTCGTAAAAAAGCTGCTAAGTAAGGGGTACGCCAAATGTTGCAACCAAAGCGTACGAAGTTCCGCAAGCAGATGACCGGTCACAACCGTGGCCTGGCATTGCGCGGTAGCAAAGTCAGCTTCGGCGAGTTCGCGCTGAAGTCTGTTGCTCGTGGTCGTCTCACCGCTCGTCAGATCGAGTCAGCGCGTCGTGCTCTGACCCGTCACGTAAAACGTGGCGGCAAGATCTGGATCCGTGTATTCCCGGACAAGCCTGTCACCAAGAAGCCACTCGAAGTTCGGATGGGTAAAGGTAAGGGTAACGTGGAGTACTGGGTTGCCCAGATTCAGCCAGGCAAAGTCCTGTATGAAATCGAGGGTGTTTCTGAAGAGCTGGCGCGTGAGGCTTTCGCCCTGGCTGCTGCAAAGCTGCCGCTCGCCACCTCCTTTGTTAAACGGACGGTGATGTGATGAAAGCGAATGAACTTCGTGAAAAATCAGCACAGCAGCTGAACGAGCAACTGCTCGGCCTGCTGCGCGACCAGTTCAATCTGCGTATGCAGAAAGCAACTGGCCAGTTGGGGCAGTCTCATCTGCTCTCGCAAGTTAAGCGTGACATCGCTCGCGTGAAAACTGTGCTCAACCAGCAGGCAGGTAAGTAATCATGGCTGAAGCCGAAAAAACTGTCCGTACGCTGACTGGCCGTGTTGTCAGCGACAAGATGGACAAAACCATCACCGTTCTGATCGAGCGTCGCGTTAAGCACCCGATCTACGGTAAATACGTTAAGCGTTCGACTAAGCTGCACGCGCACGACGAAACCAATCAGTGCCACATCGGCGACAAAGTCACTATTCGTGAAACTCGTCCGATGGCCAAGACCAAGTCTTGGGCGCTGGTTGATGTTCTCGAACGCGCTGTGGAAGTCTAAGGGCTAGGGGTCGGAGAAATTATATGATTCAGACTCAATCCATGCTCGATGTGGCCGATAACAGCGGCGCTCGCCGTGTTATGTGCATCAAGGTGCTGGGTGGCTCCCATCGTCGTTACGCTGGTATCGGTGACATCATCAAAGTTACCGTCAAGGAAGCAATTCCTCGCGGTAAGGTGAAGAAAGGTCAAGTGATGACTGCTGTTGTAGTCCGCACTCGCCATGGTGTTCGTCGTGCTGACGGCTCCATCATCCGCTTTGATGGCAACGCTGCTGTTCTGCTGAACAACAAGCAAGAGCCAATCGGCACCCGTATCTTTGGGCCAGTGACCCGTGAACTTCGTACTGAGAAGTTCATGAAGATCGTCTCGCTCGCCCCAGAAGTGCTGTAAGGAGATCCGACATGCAAAAGATTCGTCGTGACGACGAGATCATCGTGATCGCCGGCAAAGACAAAGGTAAGCGCGGTAAGGTGCTTAAGGTTCTCGCTAACAACCGTTTGGTTATTGGCGGTCTGAACCTGGTCAAGCGTCATACCAAGCCTAACCCGATGTCGGGCGTGCAGGGCGGTATCGTCGAAAAAGAAGCTCCACTGGATGCTTCTAACGTCGCCATTTTCAACGGCGAAACCAACAAGGCTGACCGCGTTGGTTTCAAAGTAGAAGACGGCAAGAAAATTCGTGTCTTCAAGTCGACCCAAAAAGCGGTTGATGCTTGAACACTGCTAGGTAGATGAGACCATGGCACGACTAAAAGAGATTTACCGGAAGGAAATCGCACCGAAGCTTAAGGAAGAACTTAAGCTTTCGAACGTGATGGAAGTTCCGCGCGTTACCAAAATCACCCTGAACATGGGTCTGGGCGAAGCGATCGGCGACAAAAAAGTCATCGAGCACGCTGTAGCCGACCTGGAAAAGATCACCGGTCAGAAAGTCGTTGTGACTTACGCTCGGAAATCCATCGCTGGCTTCAAAGTCCGTGAAGGTTGGCCGATCGGCGTCAAAGTGACCCTGCGCCGTGAGCGTATGTACGAGTTCCTGGATCGTCTGCTGTCGATCTCCCTGCCTCGGGTTCGCGACTTCCGCGGCCTGAATGCCAAGTCCTTCGATGGTCGTGGCAACTACAGCATGGGCGTGAAAGAGCAGATCATCTTCCCGGAAATCGATTACGACAAGATCGACGCTCTCCGCGGTCTGGACATTACCCTGACCACCACTGCTCGGACGGATGAAGAAGGTCGCGCACTGCTGCGTGCTTTCAAATTCCCGTTCCGCAACTGATTGGAGTAGGACAATGGCCAAGAAGAGCATGAAGAACCGTGAGCTGAAGCGTCAGCTCACCGTTGCCAAGTACGCCACCAAGCGTGCAGCGCTGAAAGCTATCATCGTTGATCTGAACGCAAGTCCAGAAGCGCGTTGGGAAGCTACCGTAGCACTGCAGAAGCAGCCACGTGACGCCAGCGCTTCGCGCATGCGTAACCGCTGCCGCCTGACTGGTCGTCCGCACGGCGTGTACCGCAAGTTCGGCCTCGGCCGTAACATGCTGCGTCAAGCTGCAATGCGTGGTGACGTTCCAGGTCTGGTCAAGGCCAGCTGGTAAGCACTGTCAAAGTCGCGGCGGTCGGTATCGCAAGATCCTGACCACCGGTGACCTTGAACTTGAATCAAGCCCCTTTTGGGGCTTGATTCATTTGTGGGGTGTGTCTAGAATACCCGGCTCGCCTGAGCCCGTGTTTTTATTGCACGGATGCGCTCGGCGACACGTACTAGCCGAAAGGCTAATTTTTTGTGTATTAGGAGCGTCTAGCCCATGAGTATGCAGGACCCGTTAGCGGACATGCTAACTCGTATCCGTAATGCCCAGATGGCTGAAAAGTCCGTCGTAAGCATGCCATCTTCTACGTTGAAGGTAGCTGTTGCCAAAGTCCTGAAGGACGAAGGTTACATTGCGGGTTATCAGATCAGCAGCGAAATCAAGCCTCTGCTGTCCATCGAGCTTAAGTACTTCGAAGGCCGTCCGGTCATCGAGGAAGTGAAGCGCGTTAGCCGTCCAGGCCTGCGTCAGTACAAGTCCGTCGATGATCTGCCAAAAGTTCGTGGCGGTCTCGGTGTGTCTATCGTCTCCACCAACAAAGGTGTGATGACGGATCGTGCTGCGCGCGCTGCCGGTGTCGGCGGCGAAGTTCTTTGCACTGTGTTCTAAGGGGGGATAAGCATGTCACGCGTCGCTAAGAACCCCGTTAAGCTGCCAGCCGGTGTCGAAGTCAAATTCGCAGGCCAACAGCTTTCGGTGAAGGGTGCCAAGGGCACTCTGCAACTGAACATCCATTCGTCCGTTGAGATCGTTGAAGAAGCTGGTGAGCTGCGTTTCGCTGCTCGCAATGGCGATCAGCAGACTCGCGCAATGGCTGGTACCACTCGTGCGTTGGTAAACAACATGGTCCAAGGCGTAAGCCAAGGCTTCGAGCGCAAGCTCCAGCTGGTCGGTGTTGGTTACAAAGCGCAAGCAAAAGGCACAGTGCTGAACCTGGCTCTTGGCTTCTCGCACCCAGTGGATTATGAACTGCCGGAAGGCATCACCGCTGAGACTCCTAGCCAGACCGATATCCTGATCAAGGGCATCGACAAGCAGCTGGTAGGTCAAGTGGCCGCCGAGATCCGCGACTTCCGTCCACCAGAGCCGTACAAAGGCAAAGGTGTGCGCTACGCGGACGAAGTCGTCCGTCGTAAAGAAGCCAAGAAGAAGTAGGGCATAGCAAATGACCGACAAAAAAGTTACTCGACTGCGTCGCGCTCGCAAAGCACGCCTGAAAATGCACGAACTCGAAGTCGTGCGTCTCTGCGTGTTCCGCTCGTCGCAGCACATCTACGCCCAGGTCATTTCGGCCGACGGCAACAAAGTCCTGGCAAGTGCCTCGACTTTGGATAAAGAACTGCGTGATGGCGCCACTGGCAACATCGACGCGGCCACTAAGGTTGGCCAGCTGGTCGCTACGCGTGCTAAAGCCGCTGGCGTCTCGCAGGTGGCTTTCGACCGCTCTGGCTTCAAGTACCACGGCCGCGTCAAGGCGCTGGCTGATGCTGCTCGTGAAGCTGGGCTGGAGTTCTAAGTTATGTCAAATAACGACCAAAAGCGCGACGAAGGCTACATCGAGAAGCTGGTTCAAGTTAACCGCGTAGCCAAAACCGTTAAAGGCGGCCGTATCTTCACTTTCACCGCGTTGACCGTGGTAGGTGATGGTAAAGGGCGTGTTGGCTTCGGCCGTGGCAAGTCGCGTGAAGTGCCTGCTGCGATCCAGAAGGCAATGGAAGCTGCTCGCCGCAACATGATCCAGGTTGATCTGAACGGCACCACCCTGCAGTACGCAATGAAGTCTGCCCATGGCGCTTCGAAGGTGTACATGCAGCCTGCTTCTGAAGGTACCGGTATCATCGCTGGCGGCGCTATGCGTGCTGTCCTCGAAGTTGCTGGCGTTCAGAACGTTCTGGCCAAGTGCTACGGCTCGACTAACCCGGTAAACGTGGTTCACGCCACCTTCAAGGGTTTGAAAGCAATGCAGTCTCCTGAATCCATTGCCGCCAAGCGTGGCAAAAGCGTCAAGGAGATCTTCTGATCATGGCTACCGTAAAAGTTACGCTGATCAAAAGCATGACCGGCCGCATCCCTAACCACAAACTGTGCGTTAAGGGTCTGGGTCTGCGTCGCATCGGTCACACTGTAGAAGTCCAGGATACTCCCGAGAATCGCGGGATGATCAACAAGGCTTACTACATGCTGCGTGTCGAGGGTTAATCGATGAAACTCAATGATCTGAGTCCAGCGCCGGGTTCCCGTCGCGAAAAGCATCGTCCGGGCCGTGGTATCGGTAGTGGTTTGGGCAAGACCGGTGGCCGTGGCCACAAGGGTCAGACCTCCCGCTCCGGTGGCACTATTGCTCCAGGCTTTGAAGGCGGTCAACAGCCGCTGCATCGTCGCCTGCCGAAGTTCGGTTTCGTTTCCCTGAAAGCCATGGACCGCGCAGAAGTGCGTCTGTCCGAGCTGGCCAAGGTGGATGGCGACATCGTCACCGTGCAGTCCCTGAAGGATGCCAACGTGATCAACCAGAACGTACAGCGTGTGAAAATCATGCTGTCGGGCGAAGTTGCTCGTGCTGTCACCATCGGAAAGGGAATCGGCGCCACCAAAGGTGCGCGTGCGGCTATCGAAGCAGCTGGCGGCAAGTTCGAGGAATAAATGGCTAAGCAAGGTGCTCTCTCTGCGCTCGGCAAAGGCGGTATGTCTGAACTCTGGGCTCGTCTGCGTTTTCTGTTCCTGGCGATTATCGTCTACCGAATAGGCGCACACATCCCGGTTCCAGGTATCAACCCGGACCGACTCGCGGACCTGTTTCGACAGAATGAGGGGACCATTCTTAGCTTGTTCAACATGTTTTCCGGCGGCGCGCTGGAGCGGATGAGCATCTTTGCACTGGGGATCATGCCGTATATTTCGGCATCGATCATCATGCAGCTGATGTCCGCTGTCAGCCCGCAGCTGGAGCAGTTGAAGAAGGAAGGTGAAGCTGGCCGTCGCAAGATCAGCCAGTACACCCGCTACCTCACTGTCGTCCTCGCTCTCGTCCAGGCTGTTGGCATGTCCATCGGTCTAGCGGGGCAGGGCGTAGCGTTCACTGGTGACTTTGGCTTCCATTTCGTCGCGGTAACCACTTTTGTGGCGGGTGCGATGTTCATGATGTGGCTGGGTGAGCAGATTACTGAGCGTGGTGTTGGCAACGGTATCTCGATGTTGATCTTCGCAGGTATCGTCGCCGGTCTTCCGAGAGCGATCGGGCAGTCTTTCGAGTCTGCGCGTCAGGGTGATATCAACATCTTCGCCCTGGTTGCCATCGGTTTGCTGGCAGTAGCGATTATCGGTTTCGTGGTGTTCATTGAGCGTGGCCAGCGTCGTATCGCTGTTCACTACGCCAAGCGTCAGCAGGGCCGCAAGGTTTTTGCTGCGCAGACCAGCCACTTGCCGTTGAAGGTGAACATGGCCGGCGTTATCCCGGCCATTTTCGCGAGCAGCATCTTGCTGTTCCCGGCTTCGTTGGGTGCCTGGTTCGGCCAGTCTGAAGGTATGGGCTGGTTGCAGGACATCTCGCAGTCGATCGCTCCTGGTCAGCCGTTGAATATTCTGCTGTTTAGTGCAGGGATTATTTTCTTCTGCTTCTTCTATACGGCGTTGATGTTCAATCCGAAAGACGTAGCGGAAAACCTGAAGAAGTCCGGTGCCTTTATTCCGGGTATCCGTCCGGGCGAGCAGTCGGCGCGCTACATTGATGGCGTTCTGACGCGTTTGACCTTGTTCGGTGCTCTTTACATGACGGCCGTGTGCTTGCTTCCCCAGTTCCTGGTGGTTGCGGCAAACGTTCCGTTCTACCTTGGCGGGACCTCGTTGCTGATCGTGGTCGTGGTTGTGATGGACTTCATGTCCCAAGTACAATCGCACCTCGTTTCGCACCAGTACGAATCCCTGATGAAGAAAGCCAACCTGAAGGGCTACGGCAGCGGCATGTTGCGCTGAGTAGCGTCCATAAGGTTCGAGGAGTTGGTGATGAAAGTTCGTGCATCGGTGAAAAAGCTGTGCCGTAACTGCAAGATTATTCGCCGCGAAGGTGTTGTTCGGGTAATTTGCAGCGCGGAACCGCGTCACAAACAGCGCCAAGGCTGAGTGTGATTGTGCTTTAAGCCCGGCAGCTAGTGCGCTGCCGGGTTGATTATTTGTTATTACAGCGATATTATCTCGCGCCCTATTTCTTGGCTTCCGGGGCGTAGGTAGCTGTCAATTGGAGTCCCACTGAATGGCCCGTATTGCAGGCGTCAACATTCCAGATAACAAGCATACTGTTATCTCGCTGACCTACATCTATGGTGTTGGTCGCACTACTGCACAGAAAATTTGTGCAGAGACTGGGGTCAACCCAGCAGCAAAGATCAAGGATCTGAGCGACGAGCAAATTGAACAGCTGCGTGGCGAAGTGGCGAAGTTCACCACTGAAGGTGACCTGCGTCGCGAAATCAACATGAAAATCAAGCGCTTGATGGACCTCGGTTGCTATCGCGGTCTGCGTCATCGTCGTGGTCTGCCAGTACGCGGTCAGCGTACCAAGACCAACGCGCGTACCCGTAAAGGTCCGCGTAAGCCGATCCGCAAGTAATCGCCCCAGCGAATCGACAGGAATTTAATCATGGCAAAACCTGCTGCTCGTCCTCGTAAAAAAGTTAAAAAGACAGTGGTTGATGGCATCGCCCACATCCATGCATCTTTTAACAACACCATCGTGACCATTACCGACCGTCAAGGTAACGCTCTTTCCTGGGCTACCTCCGGTGGTTCGGGTTTCCGCGGTTCCCGCAAGTCCACCCCGTTCGCTGCTCAAGTAGCTGCTGAGCGTGCTGGTCAAGCTGCGCTGGAATACGGCCTGAAAAACCTCGACGTCAACGTCAAAGGTCCAGGTCCAGGTCGTGAATCCGCAGTCCGCGCTTTGAACGGCTGTGGCTACAAGATCGCCAGCATCACCGACGTGACGCCAATCCCGCACAACGGGTGCCGTCCGCCGAAGAAGCGCCGCGTGTAATCCAGGAGATTGTAAAGAATGGCTCGTTACATTGGTCCAAAATGCAAACTCGCTCGTCGCGAAGGCACCGATCTCTTCCTGAAGAGCGGCGTGCGCGCGATCGAATCGAAGTGCAACATTGAAGCAGCACCTGGTATCCACGGCCAACGCCGCGGTCGCCAGTCCGATTACGGCACCCAACTGCGTGAAAAGCAGAAGGTCCGTCGTATCTACGGCGTTCTCGAGCGTCAATTCAGCGGCTACTACAAAGAAGCTGCTGGCAAGAAAGGCGCAACCGGCGAAAACCTGTTGCAGCTGCTCGAATGCCGTCTGGACAACGTTGTATACCGTATGGGTTTCGGTTCTACTCGTGCCGAATCCCGTCAGCTGGTATCGCACAAGTCGATCAGCGTTAACGGCCAGACCGTGAACGTTCCGTCCTACCAGGTTCGTGCTGGTGACGTGGTTGCTGTTCGCGAGAAAGCAAAAAACCAACTTCGCATTGTCCAAGCTCTCGATCTGTGTGCCCAACGTGGCCGCGTAGAATGGGTAGAAGTAGACACTGAGAAGAAGTCGGGCGTTTTCAAGAACGTTCCTGCTCGCAGTGATCTGTCCGCCGACATCAACGAAAGCCTGATTGTCGAGCTCTACTCCAAGTAAGGGCTAGAAAATAGGTGCATCCATGCAGATTTCGGTAAATGAGTTCCTGACACCCCGCCATATTGATGTGCAGGTTGTCAGTCCAACCCGCGCCAAGATCACACTCGAGCCTCTCGAGCGTGGTTTCGGCCACACCCTGGGCAACGCGCTGCGCCGCATCCTGTTGTCCTCAATGCCCGGCTGTGCAGTAGTCGAGGCCGAGATTGACGGTGTGCTCCACGAGTACAGCGCCATCGAAGGTGTACAGGAAGACGTAATTGAAATCCTGTTGAACCTTAAAGGTCTGGCTATCAAGCTGCACGGTCGTGACGAAGTTACGCTGACCTTGTCGAAGAAGGGTTCGGGGGTGGTTACCGCTGCCGATATTCAGCTGGATCATGATGTCGAGATCGTTAACCCCGATCACGTAATCGCTAACCTGGCGTCTAACGGCGCCCTGAACATGAAGCTCACCGTAGCTCGTGGTCGTGGTTATGAACCGGCAGACTCGCGTCAGAGCGATGAAGACGAAAGCCGCAGCATCGGTCGCTTGCAGCTTGATTCTTCGTTCAGCCCGGTTCGCCGTATCGCATACGTGGTGGAAAACGCCCGTGTCGAACAGCGTACCAACCTGGACAAGCTGGTTATTGATCTGGAAACCAACGGTACCCTGGATCCTGAAGAGGCTATCCGCCGCGCTGCAACCATCCTGCAACAGCAGTTGGCTGCGTTCGTCGACCTCAAGGGTGACAGTGAGCCAGTGGTTATCGAGCAGGAAGACGAGATCGATCCGATCCTGCTTCGCCCGGTTGACGATCTGGAACTGACTGTACGTTCGGCTAACTGCCTTAAGGCGGAAAACATCTACTACATCGGTGACCTGATTCAGCGTACCGAAGTAGAGCTGTTGAAGACTCCGAACCTTGGCAAGAAATCCTTGACTGAAATCAAGGACGTTCTGGCCTCCCGCGGTCTGTCCCTCGGCATGCGCCTCGACAACTGGCCGCCTGCAAGTCTTAAGAAGGACGACAAGGCGACTGCCTGATCGTCGTAATCACCGAACGTTGTGTTTGGTAAGGAATGAACCATGCGTCATCGTAAAAGTGGTCGTCACCTGAGCCGCACCAGCTCGCACCGCAAGGCCATGTTCCAAAACATGGCGGTGTCGCTGTTCGAGCACGAGCTGATCAAAACTACACTGCCGAAAGCCAAAGAACTGCGCCGCGTTGCCGAGCCGCTGATCACTCTGGCCAAGACAGACAGCCTGGCTAACCGCCGTCTGGCTTTCGACCGTACTCGTTCGAAAGCTATCGTTGGTAAGCTCTTCAACGACCTGGGCAAGCGTTACGCTACCCGTGAGGGTGGCTACCTGCGCATCCTCAAGTGCGGTTTCCGCGCTGGCGACAACGCGCCTATGGCGTACGTCGAGTTGGTTGATCGTGCTACTGCCGGCGAAGCTGTAAGCGCCGAGTAAGACGACAGTCTGCAACGAAGAACCGGGCCTAGTGCCCGGTTTTTTGTGCTCGATAGAAAAGTGCTTTAGCCGTTTCGCCTGGCCTGGCTATTGGCAATCTTGCTTATTAGATAATGACTATCGAAGCCCATGATTTAATGAATTTGGATACTGTCACTAACATGATCAATACTCCTCACCAGCCGATTAGCCGGCAGTCCGAACCGACCTAGGAAGATTTGAGCATGAGCCAGACCAAAACGCTTACGACCGCCAGTGGCGCTCCTGTCGCCGATAACCAGAACTCTCGCTCCGCCGGCCCACGTGGCCCGCTGCTGCTCGACGATTTCCACCTGATCGAGAAGCTTGCTCATTTCAATCGCGAAAACATTCCAGAGCGTCGTGTGCACGCCAAGGGCTCGGGCGCCTACGGCACCTTCACCGTAACTCGCGACATCACTCAATACACCAGCGCCAAGTTGTTCGAGTCGGTCGGCAAGCAGACGCCGACTTTCCTGCGCTTCTCTACCGTGGGTGGCGAGCGCGGCTCCGCCGATACCGAGCGCGATCCACGCGGTTTCGCCCTGAAGTTCTACACCGAAGAAGGTAACTGGGACATCGTCGGCAACAACACACCGGTGTTTTTCATCCGCGACCCACTGAAGTTTCCAGACTTCATTCACACCCAGAAGCGCCTGCCACAAAGCAACCTCAAAAGTGCCCAGATGATGTGGGACTTCTGGTCGCACTCGCCCGAAGCGTTGCATCAGGTCACCATTCTGTTCTCTGACCGCGGTATTCCTGACGGCTACCGTCACATGCACGGTTTCGGCAGCCACACCTACAGCCTGATCAATGCCCTGGATGAGCGTCACTGGGTGAAATGGCACTACAAGACCAAGCAAGGCATCAAGAACCTCGCGCCGGCCGAAGCTGCACGCCTGGCGGGCACCGATCCGGATTATGCCCAGCGCGACCTGTTCAACGCGATCGAGCGTGGTGACTTCCCGAAATGGAGTGTCTGCATCCAGATCATGACCGAGGCACAGGCCGCGGCCCATTACGAAAACCCGTTCGATGTGACCAAGACCTGGTCGCAGAAAGAGTTTCCGCTGATCGAAGTCGGCGAGCTGGAGCTCAACCGCAACCCGCTGAACTACTTCGCCGAAGTGGAGCAAGCGGCATTCGGGCCTAGCAACATGGTGCCGGGTGTGGGTCTCTCGCCTGATCGCATGCTGCAGGGTCGTGTGTTTGCCTATGCCGATGCACACCGCTACCGCGTAGGTACCAACCATCAGCAGTTGCCGGTGAACGCGCCGCGCAGCCCGGTCAATACCTACCAGCGCGACGGCGCCATGGCGTTCGGCAGCAATGGCGGCGCAGCTCCGAACTATGAACCCAACAGCTTCGTGGAGGCGCCGAAGCAGGCGCCGCGTTATGCGGAGCCGGCGCTGGCCCTCAGCGGTGCGGCGGATCGGTATGATCATCGCGAAGATACCGACTACTACAGCCATGCCGGTGCGCTGTTCCGCTTGATGAACGATGAGCAGAAAGCGCTGTTGATCAGCAATATCGCCGGTGCGATGGCGGGGGTCTCGGCGGATGTTGTCGATCGCCAGCTGCAGCATTTCTTCAAGGCAGACGCTGCTTATGGAGAAGGTATCGCAAAAGCCTTGGGCGTACAGCTTAACTAAGTCTAAACGAGAAGCAGAACCGCCCTCATTTGGGCGGTTTTTGCGTTATTTACCCTGCTTTTCTCGGATTTTCTTCACTTTTATTGCGATAGGCGAGTGACCTTGCAGTCAGCTTGGTTCAAACTAGGGCCTTTCAAAGCTTGTGGAGATGTAGGGCGATGCAAGGTCACCCAGACGTAATCGATTACCTCAACACGTTGCTGACAGGCGAACTGGCAGCCCGTGATCAATATTTCATCCACTCGCGGATGTACGAGGATTGGGGTTTTACCGAGCTCTACGAACGTATCAACCATGAGATGGAAGAAGAAGCGCAGCACGCCGATGCGTTGATGCGCCGCATCCTGATGCTCGAAGGCACGCCACGCATGCGCCCGGACGACCTTGACATCGGTACTACCGTACCTGACATGCTCGCCGCCGACCTGCGTCTGGAATACAAAGTCCGCGCGGCGCTGTGCAAAGGCATCGAGCTGTGCGAACAGCACAACGACTACGTCACTCGCGAGATCCTGCGGGTGCAGCTCAACGATACTGAAGAAGACCACACTTACTGGCTTGAAAAGCAGTTGGGTCTGATCAAGTTGATCGGGCTGGAGAATTACCTGCAATCGCAGTTCTGATTGCTGCGGAATGGAACGCAGAGCGTCCCAAGATGCATTCCCACGCGGAGCGTGGGAACGATCAAAAAAAGCCCCTGCATCGAGGAGATGACAGGGGCTTTTTCATGGCCGGTGTTTCAGTCCCGGTCACGCTCCAGCAACGGCTTGAGGTAATAGCCGGTGTGAGACTGCTTCATTTCCGCCACTTGCTCCGGCGTACCTACGGCGATGATCTGGCCGCCCTTGGAGCCGCCTTCCGGCCCGAGGTCTACCAGCCAGTCAGCCGTCTTGATCACATCCAGGTTGTGCTCGATGACCACAACGGTGTTGCCGTGGTCGCGAAGGCGATGCAATACATCGAGCAATTGCTGGATATCGGCGAAGTGCAGGCCTGTGGTCGGCTCGTCGAGGATATACAGGGTCTTGCCGGTATCGCGCTTGGACAATTCACGGGACAGCTTGACCCGCTGCGCCTCGCCGCCGGACAAGGTCGTCGCCGACTGCCCGAGCTTGATGTACGAAAGCCCTACATCCATCAATGTCTGGAGCTTGCGCGCCAATGCCGGTACTGCGTCGAAGAACGCTCGGGCCTCCTCGATTGTCATTTCGAGGGTTTCGTGGATGTTCTTGCCCTTGTACTTGATCTCCAGCGTTTCACGGTTATAGCGCTTGCTCTTGCACACATCGCACGGCACATAGATGTCGGGCAGGAAATGCATCTCCACCTTGATCAGACCATCGCCCTGGCAGGCCTCGCAGCGCCCGCCCTTGACGTTGAACGAGAAGCGGCCCGGGCCGTAGCCCCGCGAGCGTGATTCCGGTACGCCGGCGAACAGTTCGCGGATTGGCGTGAACAACCCGGTATAGGTCGCCGGGTTGGAGCGCGGCGTCCGGCCGATCGGGCTCTGGTCGATGTCGACAACTTTATCCAGATGCTCCAGGCCCTTGATGCTGTCGTGCGCGGCGGCTTCCAGGGTGGTGGCACCGTTCAGCGCGGTGGCACTGAGGGGAAACAGCGTGTTGTTGATCAGCGTCGACTTGCCGGAGCCGGAAACACCGGTAACGCAGGTCAGCAGGCCGATCGGGATTTCCAGATCGACGTTGCGCAGGTTGTTGCCGCGTGCGCCCTTGAGGGTCAACGACAGCTTTTTATTGCGTGGGGTACGCTTGGCCGGCACCTTGATCTTCACCCGGCCCGACAGGTATTTGCCGGTCAGCGAGTCGGGGTGCGCCATGACTTCGGCGGCGGTGCCCTGGGCGACGATGTGTCCGCCGTGCACCCCCGCGCCCGGGCCGATATCCACGACGTAATCGGCGAGGCGAATCGCGTCTTCATCGTGTTCGACCACGATCACCGTATTGCCGATGTCGCGCAGGTGTTTCAGCGTGCCGAGCAACCGGTCGTTGTCCCGCTGGTGCAAGCCAATGGACGGTTCGTCGAGGATGTACATGACACCCACGAGCCCGGCACCGATCTGGCTGGCCAGACGGATACGCTGGGCCTCACCGCCGGACAGGGTATCCGCGCTGCGGTCGAGAGTCAGGTAGTCCAGGCCGACGTTCACTAGGAACTGCAAGCGTTCGCGGATCTCCTTGAGGATCTTGTCGGCGATTTCGCCACGACGGCCGGTGAGCTTCAAGCCGCCGAAATAGTCAGTGGCATCGCCGATCGGCAGGCTGGTCACCGCCGGCAGGGTTTTCTCACCCACCCACACGTGCCGCGCCTCCCGGCGCAAACGGGTGCCGCGGCAGTCCGGGCAGGGCTGGGTGCTGAGGAACTTGGCGAGTTCTTCGCGCACGCTGGCCGATTCGGTCTCGCGGTAGCGCCGTTCCAGGTTGGGCACGATGCCTTCGAACGGGTGGGAGCGCTTGACGATATCACCACGGTCGTTCAGGTATTTGAAATCGACGTTCTGCGTGCCGCTGCCGTGCAGGATGAATTTCTGCTGGTCCGCGGGCAGCTCGTTGAATGGTTTGTCCAGGCTGAACTTGTAATGGGCCGCCAGCGACCCGAGCATCTGGAAGTAATAGACGTTGCGCCTGTCCCAGCCACGAATCGCGCCTTCGGCCAGGGTCAGCTCGCCGTTGACCAGCCGCTTGGTGTCGAAGAACTGCTTGACCCCCAGGCCGTCGCAGGTCGGGCAGGCGCCGGCCGGGTTGTTGAAGGAAAACAGCTTGGGTTCCAGTTCGCTGATGGCGTGGCCGCAGATCGGGCAGGCGAAGCGTGCCGAGAAGATAATCTCTTCACCGGGTTCGTTGTCCATCGGCGCCACCAGGGCGATGCCGTCGGCCAGCTTCAGCGCGGTCTCGAAGGATTCGGCCAGGCGCTGCTGCAGGTCGGCGCGGACCTTGAAGCGGTCTACCACCACATCGATCGAGTGCTTCTTCTGTTTATCCAGCTTCGGCAGCTCGTCGAGCTCGCAAAGCTTGCCGTTGACCCGGGCGCGTACGAAGCCCTGGGCGCGCAATTCTTCGAAGACCATCAAGTGTTCGCCCTTGCGCTCGCGAATCACCGGTGCGAGCAGCATCAGCTTGCTGCCTTCCGGCTGGGCGAGCACCAGGTCGACCATCTGGCTGACGGTCTGGGCTTCCAACGGGGTGTCGTGATCAGGGCAGCGGGGGATACCGACTCGCGCATACAGCAAGCGCAGGTAGTCGTAGATCTCGGTAATGGTGCCGACCGTCGACCGCGGGTTATGGGACGTCGACTTCTGTTCGATGGAGATCGCTGGCGACAGGCCTTCGATGGTATCGACGTCGGGTTTTTCCATCATCGACAGGAACTGCCGGGCGTAGGCCGACAGCGATTCGACATAGCGGCGCTGGCCTTCGGCGTACAAGGTGTCGAAGGCCAGGGATGATTTGCCGGATCCGGACAGGCCGGTGATGACGATCAGCTTGTCCCGAGGCAGGGTCAGGTCGATGTTCTTCAGGTTGTGGGTACGGGCCCCACGAATCAGGATCTTGTCCAAAGTGGCCTCGCTCGGCGGGCGTCGAAAACGTAGGAGTATACGGGCAAATACTGGATGGATGCACACTATTGCAAGCCATACATGAAGACTGCGCGGCAAACGGTCGCCATATACCCCCTCAATCGATGGGACTGGTAGAATCCCCGCCGGTTCACACGAGGTTTTTCCATGCAAGATCCCCACAGCGAACGCATGAGTAGCGGCGAGACCCGCGCGGCAGGCGGTCTGGCCCTGGTGTTCGCCTTCCGCATGCTCGGCATGTTCATGGTGTTGCCGGTACTGGCGACCTATGGCATGGACCTGGCGGGCGCGACCCCGGCCCTCATCGGGCTCGCAATCGGCGCCTACGGCCTGACCCAGGCGATTTTCCAGATTCCCTTCGGGATCATTTCCGACCGGATCGGCCGGCGCCCGGTGATTTACCTGGGGCTCATCGTGTTCGCCCTCGGCAGCGTGCTGGCGGCGAATGCCGATTCGATCTGGGGCGTGATCGCCGGACGGATCCTACAAGGAGCGGGCGCCATTTCCGCTGCCGTCATGGCGTTGCTGTCGGACCTGACCCGCGAGCAACATCGCACGAAAGCCATGGCGATGATCGGCATGACGATTGGTCTGTCGTTCGCCGTTGCCATGGTTGTAGGACCGTTGTTGACCCGTGCCTTTGGGTTGTCGGGGTTGTTCCTGGCGACCGGTGCCATGGCACTGGTGGGCATCCTCATCGTCGCGTTGATCGTGCCGCGCTCCACCGGGCCGTTGCAGCACCGTGAATCCGGGGTGGCCCGCCAGGCGCTGGTGCCGACGCTCAAGCATCCTGACCTGCTGCGCCTGGACCTGGGCATCTTCGTGCTGCATGCCATGTTGATGTCCAGCTTCGTGGCCTTGCCGCTGGCGCTGGTGGAAAAGGCCGGCCTGCCCAAGGAGCAGCACTGGTGGGTCTATCTGACGGCACTGGTCATTTCGTTCTTCGCCATGATTCCGTTCATTATCTATGGCGAGAAGCGACGCAAAATGAAACGAGTTTTGCTCGGCGCCGTCGTGACGCTCATGCTCACTGAGCTATTCTTCTGGCAGTTCGGCGACAGCCTGCGCGCCCTGGTGATTGGCACGGTGGTGTTCTTCACCGCGTTCAATCTGCTGGAAGCATCGTTGCCGTCGCTGATCAGCAAGGTGTCACCGGCGGGCGGCAAGGGCACGGCGATGGGGGTTTATTCCACCAGCCAGTTCCTCGGTTCGGCATTGGGCGGGATCCTCGGCGGCTGGCTGTTCCAGCATGGCGGTTTGTCGGTTGTGTTCCTGGGATGTGCCGCGCTGGCTGCACTTTGGCTGGTTTTTGCTGTTACCATGCGCGAACCTCCGTATGTGACGAGCCTGCGCTTGCCGTTGTCGCCCGAAGCCATCCGCGAAGCAGGCCTGGCCGAGCGCCTCAGGGCCGTCGTTGGAGTAACCGATGCAGTGGTGGTCGCCGACGAGGCGGCCGTTTATATCAAACTGGACACCGAATTATTGGATCGTGCGACGCTTGAGCGCCTGGTGAACAACCCGGCCCCGGCAGCGTGCGAAGCCTAGGAGAACGTTATGGCCCGTGGGGTTAACAAAGTCATATTGGTCGGTACTTGCGGCCAGGATCCAGAAGTTCGTTACCTGCCTAACGGCAACGCCGTGACCAACCTGAGCCTGGCGACCAGCGAACAATGGACCGACAAGCAGACCGGCCAGAAGGTCGAGAAGACCGAATGGCACCGCGTGTCGATGTTCGGCAAAGTGGCTGAGATTGCCGGCGAATACCTGCGCAAGGGTTCGCAGGTCTACATCGAAGGCAAGCTGCAGACCCGCGAGTGGGAAAAAGACGGCATCAAGCGTTACACCACCGAAATCGTGGTCGACATGCAAGGCACCATGCAGTTGCTCGGTGGCCGTCCGCAAGGCGACCAGCAGCAGGGCGGCAACAACTACCAGCAGTCGGCTCCACGCCAGCAAGCCCCTCGTCCGCAATCGGCGCCACAGCCACAGCGCGAGCGCCCAGCTCCGCAACAGGCCGCACCGCAACCGGCTCCGGATTTCGACAGCTTTGATGACGATATTCCGTTCTGATCCGCAGTGGTTTCATTCGATGAGTCTCCTCATCGAATGAAACCTGAAAGCTCGATAAAGCCCTCTTCGCTGCAAAGCCTGGAGGGTTTTTTTCGCTTTGCGTAAGCCAAGGTGTCCCAAGGATCAATCAAGTGAGATGAGCACGGATTGACGGGTTATGCCGCGAATGGATCAGTCATAAATAATCTTTTGATAGACCGGCGTTTGCTTGGCGCTGTGCTTGATGCGCCGCACCGAACTGCCGGTTATCAGGTGTCCACCGAGAAGAAGATTGCCACAAGGCGATCGCGGTTCGAAAAGCTGCTGTCTCAAGACCCTTATCGCTTCCGCGCCCAGTTCATCGCGGGGCACGTGAAGCGTGGTGAGCGGTATATCGTTGATGTCCGCCAGGTTGAACCCGTCCATGCTCATCACTGAAACATCCTGAGGAACCCTCAAGCCGGCATTCTGCAGCGCTTTAACCGCGCCGGCTGCCATGAAGTCGCCCCCGGCCAGGATGGCAGTCGGTCGGTCGTCGGGTGCGCAGTTTTCCAGGAAGGCCGCTACCCGCGCTTCAGATTCAGCACTGCCGAAACCCTCGGCAACCATCAGGTGTTTTGTTTCGATGAATTCGAGATTTTGCTCCTTCCATGCATCACGAATTCCACGTATCCGCAGATCCATCGTGTACCGCCTGAGACACTGGAGGGTCAGTACATTTCGGTGCCCCATCTGAAACAGATAATTTATCGAATAATGACCGATCAAGAAGTGGTCGGGCGATATCGAGGGCAAGCGCATGCTGCGATCAATGCAGTTGATCAGTACCGTCGGCTTGCTGAGGTCCGCCGCGAGTTGGTGTATGTGCGGATCATCAATACCAATCAGGATCGCCGCACCGGTGTCCTTCTGATTCATCTTCTGTAAAAACAGCAATGCGTCGCTATCAACCTCTTCAAGCTCGCAGTAGCGAACTCGAACATCATGTTGCGCGACCGCCTGTGTGATGCCCTGGATAACTTTGTAGTAGAAGATATCCGAGCGTACGTTGAAGGCCCGCGAGGGCGCGAAGATGGTAAGCCCGTTGAGCAGGAAGCGACCATTGGCGAGGCCTTCCATCACGCCCTGCTGACGAGCCGCCGCCAGCACTTTTTCTCTCGTGGCGGGGCGGGTGTTGGATTTGCCAGCAAGCACCCGCGACACCGTCGCGATGGACAGGCCCGTCTGTGCCGCAATTTCAGCAATGCGTAACTTTCCCACCGTGGCTTATCCATTGAGACAATTTATGTAAAAGCTTTCATAGCAGAAAAGGGCCATCAATCCTAGCGTGCTTGGGTTTCTGTCGAGTTGCGTCGGCGGTGGATGTAAATCTATACACGCCTGCTTCTGTACGGATCATGAGCAGTTGCCATAGCGTTCAAGCCTCAAATAAAAACAAAACGCCGGAAAATACGGCGACAGGCGAAGAATTGATGACTATCGATATCGAACGCAATGCTCGACTTTCGGCCAAGCTAAAATTCATCCCGCATCTGCGATGGTGGATGCTTTCCCTGTTTTTGCTCGGCGTCACCGTCAACTATATAACCCGCAATTCACTGGGTATCTTGGCGCCGGAACTGAAAACCACGTTCAGCATGTCGACGGAACAGTACTCGTGGGTCGTCGCCTCGTTTCAACTTGCCTACACAGTTTTCCAACCCGTCTGCGGCTGGCTGATCGATGCGATCGGGCTCAAGCTCGGCTTCGTCATATGCGCTGTCGTATGGTCAGTGATGTGCCTTCTTCATGCCGGGGCAGCGAGTTGGGTACATCTGGCGATTCTGCGTTTTTTCATGGGCGCTTCGGAGGCAGCGGCTACACCCGCCAATGCCAAGGCGATAGGGGACTGGTTTCCCAAAAAAGAACGCCCTATCGCTGCGGGATGGGCGGGGGTTGGTTTTTCTCTGGGGGCGATGCTCGCCCCTCCCATCATCTATCTGGCTCATGTAAGCCTGGGCTGGCAGGGCGCATTCCTGATTTCCGGCGGGATCGGCCTGATATGGGCCGCCGTCTGGGGATGGCTCTACCACGCTCCCACTATTCATCCGCGCTTATCGCCCGATGAGTTGAAGCATATCCAACAAGACGGCGAAAAAATCGGCCAGCAAATGCCTTTTTTCAAAGCGTTGAAAAAGATTGGTCGGGACAAGCGATTTTACGGTATCGCGCTTCCCGCCTTCATGGCAGAGCCGGCATGGGCAGTCATGAGTTTCTGGGTGCCGCTGTATCTGGCCAACGAAAGAGGAATGGACCTCAAGCAAATCGTACTGTTTGCCTGGGTTCCGTTTCTGGCGGCGGATCTGGGCAGTGTCGCCAGCGGTTACCTGTCACGCGCTTACCATCGATTTTTCAAATGCACCCGTGTGAACTCGATTGTCGCCAGTTCAATCACTGGCGCGTTCCTGATGTTTTCGTTAGCCGTGATGACCCAGGTGGAAGACCCCTATGTAGCGATTGCGCTTATTTCAGTCGGCGGTTTTGGCCACCAGATTATCTCCTGCATGTTAAGTGCACTGGTCGTCGAAACGTTTGATCGGGATGAGCTGGCGACTGTGAACGGAATGCGAGGCTCATGTGCCTGGATTGCCAGCTTCATTTTTTCGCTGATCATCGGTGTCAGCGTGGACAAGATAGGATTCAACCCATTGTTCATTGCGATGGGGCTCTTTGATTTTATAGGTGCGTTTTTCATGATTTTGTTTATCGCCGACAGAGCGTCCAAACCTGAAGCGGTGCGTGCCCAATGAAGTCACTTAAAGTCTGGGAATTACAGGCCCAGGAAAAAGGCTACATCGAGCTTCTGGTCGAGGGCCGACATCTCTTCAGGATTCATATCCTCGAAGACGGTTTGGCGCGTGTCCTGCTCATGCGTGCAGGCGCGTTGGCACTGGATCGGACCTGGAGCATCGCGCCCCGGGAGGATGTCGCCTGGGAGGGCCGGGCCCGCGAGTCGTTGGCGGATTTTTCTTTGCCCGCGTACCGGGTCGAAGAATTTCAGGACCGGTTGGTACTCACGACCAGAAAACTCCGCATCACGGTAAATCGTCCGCTGTGGTTGCAATGGGAATACCACGATGGCCAGGACTGGAGGCCGTTGGTTTCGGATCGGCCCACCGGTGCCTATTCGCTTGATGCTCATGGTGAAGGCCTGGAGCATTACCAGCTTCGCGCGCCGGAACATCGCTATTACGGGCTCGGCGAAAAGACCGGCGATTTGAATCGCGCCGGCAAACGCTTTGAAATGCGTAACCTGGATGCAATGGGATATGACGCTGCGAGCACTGACCCGCTGTACAAACATATCCCCTTTGTCATCACGCACCAGGAGCACGCCAGCTTCGGGATGTTCTATGACAACCTGAACACCAGCCTCTTTGATCTGGGGAACGAGCTGGATAATTATCACCGGCCCTACCGTCGGTACAAAGCGGATGCCGGTGACCTCGATTACTGGGTACTTGCAGGCCCGCGCATACTGGATGTGACGAAGGCTTTTGTTCGTCTGACCGGACGCACTCTGTTTCTGCCTAAATGGAGCCTGGGCTACAGCGGCTCGACGATGCACTACACCGATGCCGAAAATGCCCAGGAACAATTGCTGGATTTTCTTGATCTGTGCCGTCGGCACGATATCCCTTGTGACTCTTTTCAACTGTCATCCGGGTACACGTCCATTGGCGAAAAACGTTATGTTTTCAACTGGAACCGTGAAAAGGTCCCAGACCCCAAGGCGCTTGCCCAGGCCTACCGTGATGCCGGCGTCAGGCTGGTTGCCAACATCAAGCCTTGTCTCTTGCAGGACCATCCGCGCTACGCCGAGGTAGCCAGGCGAAAGATGTTCATCGGCGACTCTGAACACGACATGCCAGAGCGCTCTGTCTTCTGGGACGATGAGGGCTCTCATCTGGACTTCACCAACCCGGACGCTGTCAGCTGGTGGCAGTCGAATGTCACAACACAGCTGTTGGAGCTGGGTATTGAATGCACGTGGAACGATAACAATGAGTTCGAGGTGTGGGACGGTGAGGCACGCTGCCACGGCTTCGGGCGCGAAATAGCAATCAAACATATCCGGCCTGTCATGGCATTGCTGATGATGAGAGCGTCTTTAGAGGCACAACAGCGGTTTTCGCCATCGGAACGGCCCTATCTCATCTCACGCTCAGGTTGCGCCGGCATGCAGCGCTACGTTCAGACTTGGAGCGGTGATAACCGAACCAACTGGAAAACCCTCCGCTACAACACCCGCATGGGCCTGGGCATGAGCCTGTCGGGGTTGTACAACGTCGGGCACGATGTAGGTGGGTTCTCGGGTAACAAGCCGGATCCGGAGTTGTTTGTCCGTTGGGTCCAGAATGGCGTGATGCATCCGCGCTTCACCATTCACTCCTGGAACGACGATGGCACCGTCAATGAGCCATGGATGCACCCAACGGTCACCGATGCGGTCCGTGACGCCATCGGGCTCCGATACAGATTGATGCCTTACTTCTATACCTTGCTGTGGCAAGCCAGTAACGAAGATGAGCCCATCTTGCGACCTACGTTTCTTGACCACGAGCATGACCTTGAAACGTTCGAGGAAAACGACGAGTTCCTTCTTGGCCGAGATGTCCTCGTCGCCAGCGTGGTAGAGGAAGGCGCCCGCGAGCGCGAGGTGTGGTTACCCCTGAATGCGACGGGATGGTGCGACTGGCATACCGGTGACTGGTACGAAGGCGGTCAATCCGTTGTTCTGGATGCGCCTTTGGAACGTTTGCCCTTGTTGGTGCGAGGGGGCGCTGCGATACCGATCGGTGAATGCCACAAGCTTAACGATCCCTCTCTTGATCGGCGTCGCGAGCTGGTGATTTTTCCTGCGCCTTCAGGTGCCTCCAGCGGCGTGCTGTTTGAAGATGACGGCATCAGTCATGACTGGAAAAACGGCAACTGCGTTGTCATCAAATGGACCCTTGAATATGGCCTGGACTTCATTGATTTGACGATCGCTAAAACAGGGGACTTTTGTCCGGCGTGGGAGCAGCTTGAGGTGTCCTTGAAGATTACGGATGCGCGAGCCTTGAGAATCAATGGCCGTAGTGGGTGCGCTTTGAAGTTGGCGGATATTCCGGAGCATGGACAACTTCATTGATTCGCTGGCAGGTCTTGCCCTCCCGGTCCAGGAGGGCAAGTCCACCGGCTCACAAGTCCAGATTCAATAACTCCTGCATCCTCTCCCCAATCGACTGCGTCAACCATGTGGCATGGAACTCCATTTCCGCCACCGTGATGTCCACCCGAAACCGAAGCGAAATCGGCTTGCCATCGGCTCCGGTGTAGCCGACATCAAAGTGGTTCACATTGGCGAAAGTGCTCAAGGTGTAGGGCTTGATGTAATGGATGTCGCTATAGGGCACGCATTTCTCGGTGGTTTCCCGGGCAGGACGGCGCTGGGTGAAGGTGAGGCGTTGCTGGCGTTCGTCAAAACAGAAGCCAAGCACCTTGGGCCCGGAGACGAGCCAGTTGATCGTACAGACGGCCGCGAACGCACTGATGAACATGAGCGCGATAATCAGCGGTTCCATAATGATCTGCTGGTGAATCGGCGACAGGCCTTCGACCTTGAACAACATCAGGGTGAACACTGCCAGCCAGTAGGCAGGCAGGGCCAGCAAGATTGCCGCGACGTAGATCATGGTTCCGAGGAATCCCGGCCTGGATACGTCGCTTGCGCAATCCCACGTGGGCGGGTGCCGTGGCGCTGATGTAGCGGTCGGGAAGGGCGATTCGACCAGGCGCGGCGGGCGTCTGCGTTTCATGCGGCTGGCTCTTCGGAAAGATATCCGGCCATTCTCGTCGTAACCGCCCACACACGCCTAGTCATTTCCGCTTGCTGTTTTTGGCTACGCCTAGGCCTGGCCGCCGCTCAGGAATTGCTCGGTACTCACCACATTCGCATAGGCAAACCCCAGCGCCGACATGAACGCAGCGTGGACATGGGCCGCAGGGACGACGAGGCCGTTGAATTCCAGGTAGCGGCTGGCACAGGCATCATGCACCACCGTGACCTCATAGCCCATGTCAGCGGCAGCGCGGGTAATGCCGTCGATGCACATGTGGCTCATGCTGCCGACCACGACCAACCGTTCGATGCCGTGCTGTTCGAGGATCGCTTGCAGTTCGGTTTCGCGAAACGAATTGACGAAGTGCTTGAGCACGACCGGTTCATCGGCGCGGTTGAGTACCTTGGGATGCAACTGCGCACCTTCAGAGCCGGGCGTAAAAAATGGCGCTTCGTCGGAGGTGAATTCGTGACGGATGTGCACCACCTGGTTTCCGGCCTGGCGAAACGCCTCGATCAATCTGACGGCATTGTCGGCAGCGGCTTCGGCGCCGACCAAAGGCCATTTGCCTTCGGGGAAGTAGTCGTTCTGGATATCAACTACGATGAGCGCTTGCTTGGACATGGTACTTCCTCGGTTATCAACAGGGGGAAAGTCAGTATTGGTCCTGAACGGTGATGCGGGAATTGGCCGTAACGACAATAGGCGAGGGAAAACTGACAATGGCGCAGGAACAGGCATTCGTCGAACTCGGCGTGCTGATCTACCCCGGCGCGCAAATGGCCGCGGTGCATGGTTTGACCGATCTGTTTGCCGTGGCGGATGGCATTGCGGCGGAGCATGCCAGTGTGCAGCTGCCGCGGCTACGCGTGAGCCACTGGCAAACGGCGGGCGGAGAAATGCCGTCGCGGGTGTTTGCCAGTGATACCGGTCCGCACGCGCCACTGGTCGCCTTGTTGATCCCACCGTCCATTGCCGGCTTCAATGAAGCTGTCGCAACACAGACGCTGATGGATTGGCTCCGGGCGCAACACGCTAGCGGCACGGTACTGGGCGGGGTTTGCGTCGGCTCGATCCTGCTGGCCGAAAGCGGTTTGCTGGATGGGCGTAGTGCCACGACCCACTGGACCTCGGCCAAGACCTTTGCGGCACGTTATCCGAAGATCAAGCTCAACGCCGATAAACCCATTGTCGACGACGGCGACCTGATCACCACCGCCGGGCTCATGGCCTGGTCGGAGCTCGGGCTGCGGCTGGTGGACCGCTTGCTCGGCCCCGGCATCGCCACACGCACCGCGCAGTTTCTGGTGATCGAGCACAGCGACAGCGCGAGCCAGTGCGGCAGCAATTTCGCGCCGATCCTGGGTCACGGCGACGCAGCGATCCTGAAGGTCCAGCACTGGTTGCAACGCAGCGGCGCGGTGGATGTTTCCCTTGGCGCGATGGCCGAACAGGCCGGGCTGGAGGAACGCACGTTCCTGCGCCGGTTTCGCGCGGCTACCGGCCTCAAACCCACCGAATACTGTCAGCATCTGCGGGTCGGCAAGGCCCGGGAAATGCTGGAGTACACCAACGGTACCATCGACCACATTGCCTGGACCGTCGGTTATCAGGATCCGGGCGCCTTTCGAGCGACGTTCAAGAAAATCACCGGGCTGGCGCCGAGTGATTACCGGGCAAGGTTCGGGGTGAACCCGAGTGCTGCCAAAGGCTGACACGGAGCCTCTGTGGCGAGGGAGCTTGCTCCCGCTGGGGGTGAAGCCCCCGAATAATGTGCACCGCGGTTTGTCAGTTTAAAGTTGGGGCTGCTGCGCAGCCCAGCGGGAGCAAGCTCCCTCGCCACGGGAAAATGCTGGCTTGAGTTGTCATGCAAATTGCCGGACATCCGCTTCCCGTCGTGCAGAATGAAACAGGCCCGGTGCCACATTATCCGTTCATCCCCCCGATTCCTTGACCGTTCGTCCCCCGCCGTGCCGTTGGCCTGATCTCTGCAATCCTTATAGCTACGGCTATTTAGCGCAGTTGAAAGGACAACGCATGACCCAGATTCATCGTGACAAATGTGTAGTGGCCCACTCGGTCAATCCCCAGGCACCCCTGCATGAAGTCGAGACCAATCGGGCGCTGGCGCGCTGGCTGGCGAATATCCTTGGCCTGGAGTTCGGCGGCAGTTACGACAGCCAGCAACACGCCGGGCGGGATCTGTACCTGTTGCCTACGCAAACCCTGATCGGTCCCGAGGCTGCGTTGCGCCTGGGCGTCAAGGGACCGGACGATCTTTGGGGCGGTTACGTCGACCACGATTTCATCTGCACCAAGGCGATTGCCCATGGTCTGTTGAATAAGGATGCGGTCGCGCCGAAGGGCTGGTCACCGCTGTTCGCCAAGCTGACCCGGGGCGTTGTGCTCGACGGCATCAGCGTGTTTTCGCTCAAGGATGCGCGCCAGGCTGCCGAGCACTTGCTCTACGCCGGGCCGATTCGCTTCAAGCCAATCCATGCTTGCGCCGGACGTGGCCAGCGAGTCATCCGGAGCATCGGGCAATTCGATGAAATCGTCGCGGCTCCAGACGCCCAGGCATTGTTCAGCGAGGGAATCGTGCTGGAACAGAATCTCAGTGAGGTCAAGACCCAGAGCGTCGGCCAAAGCTTCATCAACGGCAAGGTCTTGAGCTACTGCGGCGTGCAGCACCTGACCCACGACAACGAAGGGGAAGAGGTCTACGGCGGCTCCGACCTGCTGGTGGCGCAAGGGGGCTACATCGAGCTTCTCGGCCTGGAATTGCCGGACGATGTGCGCGAAGCGGTCCGGCTGGCGCAGGTATTCGATGACGCCGCCAACCAGGCTTTCCCCACGTTCTTTGCTTCGCGGCGCAACTACGACATTGCCCAAGGGACGGATACCGGGGGCCAGCCTCGCGGTGGCGTGCTGGAGCAATCCTGGCGAATGGGCGGCGCCAGCAGCGCGGAACTGGCTGCCTTGCAGGTGTTCATCGAGGACCCATCGATCCGCGCGGTTCGGGTGTCCTCAGTCGAAACCTACACCGACCAACCGCTGCCGCCCGGCGCCACGGAGGTTTATCGCGGCGCTGCGGAAAATGGTGATTTCCTACTCAAATACGTAACGGTTCAATCCTATGACGGCTAGAAGCGAAACCATCCAGATTGCGATTGATGATGAACACATGAATGGAACCTTCCTCAGCCCCAAGTCGAAGGTTCCCGGTGTGTTGTTCGTACACGGTTGGGGCGGCAGCCAGGAGCGAGATCTAGAGCGGGCCAAAGGCATCGCCGGCCTGGGCTGCGTGTGCCTGACCTTTGACTTGCGCGGCCACACCGGTGGGGCCGGGATTCCGCTGTCGCGGGTCACGCGCGAGGACAACCTGCGGGACTTGCTGGCGGCCTACGACCGGTTGCTCGCCCATCCGGCCCTGGACACCTCGGCGATCGCGGTGGTCGGTACCAGCTACGGTGGTTACCTGGCCTCGATCCTTACCTCATTGCGACCGGTGCGCTGGCTGGCCCTGCGGGTGCCGGCGCTGTACCGCGACGAGCAATGGCACACGCCCAAGCGCGACCTCGACAAGGCTGACCTGCTCGATTACCGCAGCACCCTGGTGCACGCCGATACCAACCGGGCCTTGCACGCCTGCGCGCAATTCACCGGGGATGTGCTGCTGGTGGAGTCGGAGACGGACGATCATGTGCCCCACGCCACGATCATGAGCTACCGGGCCGCCTGCCAGCAGACTCACTCGTTGACTCATCGGATCATCGATGGCGCCGACCATTCCCTGAGTGACCCCGTGTCACAGCAGGCCTACACCTCGATCCTGGTGAGCTGGATCACGGAGATGGTGGTGGGCGAGCGGTTGAGCATCATTCAGGAGCGGTAGACAGCTGGTGTCCTGGCGGGCCTCTTCGCGAGCAGGCTCGCTCCCACAAGGACTCGCAGAAAGTCTGAGCCCGGGTTCACACAGGTCTCTTGTGGGAGCGAGCCTGCTCCGGGCGGCGTTCCGACGAAGGCGCCATGCCAGGCGCCGCATCACTTGAGCCCAGGCTTGACCCGCAACGCCTTGGCCTTCGCCTCGATCACCAGATACATCACCACGGTAATCAGCAATGGCAGGATGAAGTAGATCGCCCGGTAGGCAATCAGTCCCGCGATCAGGCTGCCTCGCGACACTTCATGCTGCAGCAGCGCGACGAACACCGCTTCCAGCACTCCGAGCCCGGCGGGGATATGGGTAATCACCCCGGCGATGCTGCTGATCAACAACACCCCCAGCACCACGGGATAGTCCAGTTTGCTCGGCAGCAAGGTAAAGATCACCGCCGCCATCAGCGACCAGTTCAGCGCGCCCAGTGCCAATTGCAGGACGGCCATGCGCAGGGACGGCAGATTGATTTCCATGCCGCGAATCGTCCAGGCACGGCGCCTGGAGAAACGGCAGGCCGCCAGGTAACCGGCACTGGCCAGCAACAGCAGCACGCCGACGCCTTGCAGCGCATTACTGCTCAGCTTCCAGCCCGGTGGCATGGTCACCAGGCCGCTGCTGAACACTACGCCGGCCAGGGTCATGTAGCCGAACCAGTTGGTGGCCAGGCTCAGGCCGAGAATCTTGGCGATGTTGCCAGTGCTGACGCCGAGCCGCGAATACAGCCGATAGCGCATGGCGATGCCGCCGACCCAGGCACTGAGATTCAGGTTGAAGGCATAACTGATCACCCCCACCGGCAGAATCTGCCGCCAGCCGAGCTTCTGCCGGATGTAGGTGCGACCGATCAAGTCGAAGCAGGCGTAGGTGATGAAACTGGTGATCGTCAGCGCGGCGGCGATCAGCAGCGTGCGCAGCTTGAAATCCGCCAGGGTGGCGAATACTTCGGACCAGTCGATGCGGCGCGCCAACGCGGTGAACAGCACAATCAGCAGCAGGAAAAAAGCCAGCGTCAGCGGGCGTTTCCAGCGGCTCCAGCGCGACTTCGGCTTGGCCTGTTCCGGCGCCTGGGCGTCTCTCGGCGCGGTGTGCGCTTCAGAGTGGTTCATGGGGTTCGCTCCGGACCGCCGTCGGCGGTGAAAAAGGTTTCAGACGCGGTTTATGGGCCGGCAGCCATCCGGCCCAGGCCGGGAAGTGACGCAGGAAGTGGAACACCATGAAACCGATGGTCATGCGCCAGAGCAGCCCGCGCGGGGCGTGGTTCTCGGGCATGATGGTGCAATGGGTGCGGCTCAAGTGATCGAGGCGCTCGAACAGCTCGCGGTTGAATGCACGGTCGCGGATCAGCACGTTGGCTTCCAGGTTCAGGGACAGGCTCAACGGGTCGAGGTTGCTCGAGCCGACGGTACTCCAGTCCTCATCCACCAGGGCGACCTTGCCGTGCAGCGGCCGCTCGCAATATTCATAGATCGTCACGCCGGCCTTGAGCAGATAGTCGTAGAGCATCCGCGCGGCAAGCTTGGCGATCATCATGTCCGGTTGCCCCTGCAGGATCAGCCGCACCTCCACGCCACGCCGGGCGGCGTTGCGGATTTCGCGCAGCAACCGGTAGCCGGGGAAGAAATAGGCATTGGCGATCACTACCCGCCGCTGGGCGCTGCGCAGCACTTGCAGGTAGACCTCCTCGATGTCGGTCTGGTGCTCATGGTTGTCGCGATAGACCAGGCGCACCTGGCCGTCATGATCATTGAACGCCAATTCGGTGCGACGACTGCGGCGGCGTTGCCACCAGTATTTGGCCCGGCCCGGCCGGCCGGTCTGGAGCAGCGCAAAATGATGGATATCCACCACCGCCGGGCCCTTGATCTCCACGGAGTAATCCTGCTTGGCCTCGGGACCGAAGTCGCCCAGATGGTCGGCGGAGAAATTGATCCCGCCTATAAACGCGATCACACCGTCCACCACCACGATCTTGCGGTGCAGGCGGCGGAACCAGTTGGTGCGGATGCCCAGGTGCCTCGGAGCCGGGTCGAACATCTGCAGGCGCACCCCGGCCTCGCTCAACGACGCGAGAAACCCGGTGGTCAGTTCGCCACAACCGAAACCGTCGAGATTGACGGTAATACGCACTCCACGCTTGGCCGCATCCACCAGCAGGTCGCGCAGTTCAAAGCCGACCTTGTCCTCGAACAGAATGAAAGTCTCCAAGAGAATTTCTTCCTGGGCACGGCGAATTGCCTCGAAAACCCGTGGGAAATATTCCTCGCCATTTTCCAGTAGCGTGACACGGTTGTTGCCGTGCCAGCCGTATTCGATATCGTTCAGCGCCGGGTTGCTCTCGGTCGGCGGGACCTCGATCTTTTCCACCGTTGCCTTGTTCATCGTCGCGCTCATAATTCGATCTCCACCGACAGCGGTGCGTGGTCGGAAAGGTGCGACCAGGGACGTACATTCAATACTTTGGCGTGATGGGCCTTGAGGTTGCGCACGTAGATGCGGTCCAGGCGCAGGATCGGCAGGCGTGCCGGAAAGCTGCGGGCCGGCTTGCCCCATTGTTCGGCGAATACCTCCCGCAGGCCGCAGGGGGCGAGCAGGTCATTGGCCTTGCCGCGCCAATCGTTGAAGTCACCGGCAACAATCACGGGCGCTTCAGGCGGCAGCTCGCTCAGGCGCTGGCAAAGCAGTTTCAGTTGCTCGACGCGATGACCTTCGCGCAACCCCAGGTGCACACAGATCGCATGCACGTCCTGGCCTTCGCCACCCGGCAGACGCAGCACGCTGTGGAGCATGCCGCGGCTTTCATGGCCGCTGATGGAGACGTCGAGGTTCTCGTGGCGAATGATCTGGAATTTCGACAGCAACGCGTTGCCATGGTCCCCCGCCGGGTACACCGCGTTGCGCCCGTAGGCGAACTGCGGCCAGAGGGTATCGGCGAGGAACTCGTATTGCGGGATGCTTGGCCAGTTGCTGTAGCGCTGGGGGTGGTGCTCGTGGGTGCCATGCACTTCTTGCAGGAACACTACGTCGGCGGAAACGCTGCGCACGGCTTCGCGCAGTTCCGGCAGGATGAAACGCCGGTTCAGGGCGGTGAACCCCTTGTGTGTATTGACCGTCAGGACGGTGAAGCGGCTGACCCGTTCGAAATCCCGCAACGATTGCTGGGTCGGGTCACGGGTGGCTTCGCTGGATTCTGGCGTAGTCATGGCAATACCCCTTCGGCCGGGCGCACGCCGGGAGCGGTGGCGAGATGCTTGTCCAGGTCGAAGCGCTCCAGCAGGTGGCGCGCGTCATACGGCGCGCGGACTTTGATGTCGTTGTCGAAATAGCAGAACACTTCCCGGCTCTTGCGCGCCCGGGGTTTCTTTTTCGGATCGATCAGGTGGGCGTCACTCGGCTGAGTGCCGTGGCTCCAGGCTTCGATCCGGTCGCCCCAGCGCTTCAGCGCCTCGTCGGTATAGCCGCTGGCGTACAACTCTTCGGCGCCGTGCAGGCGCAGATAGACGAAATCGCTGGTGACGTCCTCGCGATACGGCCATTTTCCAGCGGTATCCGCCACCACCAGGGCGACGTCGTAACGTTTGAGCAGGGCGACGAAGCGTGGATCGATAAAGCTCTCATGACGGATTTCGACGGCATGGCGCAGCGCACGCTTCTTGTCGGTCGTTGTGCTGGCGTGGCCGTCCAGGCGCGGTTCGTGCTCCCGCGCCAGCGCGGCGGCGGCTTCGGTGTCGTGGGGCAGTTGCTTGAGGAAGTCTTCGAACAGCTCGGGGTCGAATTTGAAGCTCGGAGGAAACTGCCAGAGGATGGCCCCGAGTTTTTCCTTGAGCTCCAGCACCCCGGAAGCGAAGAAGTTCGCCAGCGGCTTGTGGATGTCCCGCAGGCGCTTGATGTGGGTGATGAACCTTGGCGCCTTGACGCTGAAGACAAAGTCGTCCGGCGTCTCGGCGTACCACTGGGCATACCGTTCGGGACGTTGCAGGGCGTAGAACGATCCATTGATTTCGATGCTGTTGACCGCGCGAGAGGCGAATTGCAGTTCCCGCTTCTGAGCCAGCCCCTTGGGGTAGAAATCCCCCCGCCAAGGCGTGTAGCGCCAACCGGAAATGCCAATGTGGATCGCCGTCATGTATCCCTCCCGTGCCAATGACCTCGTACCGCCTGTGTCTTTTGATGACCGCCGCGCGGGCTGGAAAGTTTCGGTGGAGTGCCCGGCGGCGGGGAAGAAGTGGACCCGTGGCGAGGGAGCTTGCTCCCGCTGGGGCGCGCAGCGGCCCTGTTTTTTTTGGGCACTGCTGCGCAACCCAGCGGGGATAAATCCCCTCACCACAAGGGCATGCATTGACCTTTCTGGCGAACTTGCCGGCTGATTCTTGATCAGTTCCTTACTTGTCCCGTGCAAAGGAGCCCCGCGTTTTGTCTCGATTGAGCACCGTATTGCTGTTGGTCCTGCTGACGCTGACCGGCACCAGCGCCTACGGGACCGCTGCTGTCCCTGGCGTCTCGAATCCCAGTGAAGCCCCCGCCGAACCCGAACCGCTGGTGCAGGGCGGTTTGCTGGGCGCGATCAGTTCGAGCATCGACGACGTCCAGGACAAGCTCGATCTCAACCAGAGCCTGGTGGATGCCTGGCGCCTGCGGGCGGACCGGGCGGCGGACGAGGTCGATCGCCTGGTGGACCAGACGTCCCGTTCCACATGGCGCGTGGCGGGGGATTTCCTGCTGCTCTCGGGCGTATGGCTGGGGACGTTTGCGCTGATATGGACCGGTGCGCGATTGCTGGTGCGCCGCTTGCGCCGGCGTCGCTGGCTACGCACCCGCCAGCGGGTGCTGGACGTGCTCGGCTATGTGCTGCCCTACACCTTGCCTGCCGTGGCCTGCCTGCCGCTGACCCTCTACGTCAGCCACTTCCTGCAAGTCTCGGTCGGTCGCGCCCTGGCGCTGTGTTTCGCCTACGCCACCAGCAGCGGTATTTTTTCCACGTCGGTGCTGCTTTGCGTGATCGTGATGTTCAACGCCGGGCACAAACGGCGAGCGGTGGCGATGCTTCGTCGTTTCACCCCGCGGCCGTTGTTCCTGATCGGCTTCCTGGCCGCCCTCAGCGATGCACTGACCAGCCCGCAGATCGCCCGGCAACTGGGCGGCAATATCACCAGCAGCGTTGCGGTGTTCACCGGGCTGTCGGCGTCGATGATCTTTGGCTGGCTGGTGATCCATATGCGCCGGCCGGTGGCCCACCTGATCCGCAACCGACCGTTGGCCCAGCGCTTGAAACAGCCGGCGTTGCAGGAGTCCTTGCGGATTTTTTCCGGTCTCTGGTACTGGCCGATCCTGCTGATGGTGCTGGTGTCGGCGGTGAGCCTGATCGGCGTCGGCGAAGACAACCAGAAAGCCCTGCGTTGCGCCCTGTTCACCACCATCCTGTTGATCGCGATGGTGTTCCTCAGCACCATATTCCAACACGTCTTCAAGTCGCCCAAGGCCGAAGCCATCCAGCGCAACAGCGCCTACAAGGGACGATTGTTGAGTCTGTTGCATGCGTTGTTGCGCATCGTCATGGCGGTGGCATTCATTGAAATCCTCGGGCGGATCTGGGGGATTTCCCTGTTCGAATTCGCTTCGCGCAACGCCGTGGGTCGGGCGATCAGTGATTCCTTGAGCCGCATCGGCCTGATCTTCCTGATGACCTGGCTGACCTGGGTGGTGCTCGACACGGCGATCCAGGAGGCTCTCAAGCCGCCGCTCAACAAGCGCGGCGCCCGCCAACCCAGCACGCGAGTCAAGACCATCCTGCCGCTGCTGCGCAACGCCGCCAAGATCATCCTGGTGGTGATCTGCGCGATCACCACCATGGCCAACCTGGGCATCAACGTCGCACCGTTGCTGGCCGGCGCCGGGGTGGTGGGGCTGGCGATCGGTTTTGGTTCGCAGCAACTGGTACAGGACGTGATCACCGGGTTGTTCATCATCATCGAAGACACGCTGTCCATCGGTGACTGGGTGGTACTCAGCTCCGGCCACGCCGGCACCGTCGAAGGCCTGACCATCCGCACCCTGCGCCTGCGCGACGGCAAGGGGTTCGTGCATTCGGTGCCGTTCGGGCAGATCAAGGCCGTGACCAACCAGTCCCGGCAATTCGCCTTTGCGTTTTTCTCGGTGCAGTTTACCTACGACACCGATGTGGACCGTGCCATCGAACTGATCCGCGAGGCCGGCGATTCGATTTCCGAAGACCCGTTCCTCAAGTTCAACCTGCAAGGGCCGCTAGATGTGTTCGGCGTGGACAAGATGGACCTCAACGGGCTGGTGCTCACTGCCCAGTTCCGCACTGTGTCGGGTGGTCAATATGCGGTGAGCCGGGCGTTCAACCAGCGGCTCAAGAAG
This sequence comes from Pseudomonas sp. Z2-11, assembly GCF_054161305.1. Classification (NCBI taxonomy): domain Bacteria; kingdom Pseudomonadati; phylum Pseudomonadota; class Gammaproteobacteria; order Pseudomonadales; family Pseudomonadaceae; genus Pseudomonas; species Pseudomonas sp. Z2-11. The sequence goes on along the minus strand of NZ_CP096395.1, from coordinate 5,495,437 downwards.
CTTGTGGATAACGAACCGTCGGTGCATTTTGCGCAGACTTATCCACAGCAGGTGGTGATGCCGAAGCGGTTGGATGCACCAGCGGAGCATTCAGAGCCATCGTCGCAGCCTCCATCGAAGCCGTCCGACCAGCCTGCGCAATAACCCGTGGCGAGGGAGCTTGCTCCCGCTCGGCTGCGCAGCAGTCGTCGCTTTTTCAGACGATCGATGAGCCGGGGGCTGTTGCACAGCCCAGCGGGAGCAAGCTCCCTCGCCACGGGCCTTGTGTGTCTGGCTAACGGCGTTGAATCAACTGGGTGCGAATCTCAGCCATCCCTTGAGCATCCACCTCCACCCAGAACTGCGGCTTGCCGGCAATCAGCGCCGCCACCGGCAACCCATCGCGATACACCAGTCGATTACTCGCCAGCGCCGGCATTTTCGCCCCCGGCAGCAAGGTCCCGGCGAGGTTCAGCGGATCCACCCCACACACCGCGATCAGGCTGCCATCGCTGGGGCGGCGCCGCGTTTCGCGCAGCAGGGGAATGGCTTCGGGCAAGGCAAATTGCTCGCCGGCCAGCCCGCTGACAAACCGCCCGCCGCGAATCTCGCCGCGTGCCTCCAGGCGATGGAAGGTGCGCAGCAACTCGCGCCAGCTCGGCAGCCAATCGGCCTCGCGCTCCAGCAGCCGCCAGAACACCACGCCGTAACGGCGCAGCAGGGTCATGGCGATGTGTTCCAAGGTCTCGGGTGCAGTCGGCGCTGGCCGCTTACCCGGTTGCGCAGCAGGCGAACTGCGGCGCAACAAGGCCCAGCGCCCGGCGTCGTCCATGCCGCCGACAAACGCTCCACGCCCGCGCCGGCTGCTGCGGGCCTGGCGCTTGCTGGCGGGAGTGATCAAGGCTCGCAGCCCGGCGAAGCTGTCGGCGTTCACCAGCCCGGCGCCCACCAGTTCCTGCAAGGCGCTTTCCAGTTCGCTGCGCAGCAGATGGGCTTCGTGCAGCAACTCATCGAAAAACAATGCGCCGTGCTCGCTGAGGGCCTGGTGGACTTTTTGCGTCCTCGGCGACAACTCGTCGAGCGGCGTCTGCTCGGCCAGGCTGCTCCAAAGCCCGACCTGGCGGCGCGGCAGCAAGACGATCGGCGTGCTGCGCAAGGCGCTGGCGGACAGCTTCTGGCGGGCGCTCAGGCGCGTCCAGACAAACTTGCCGCTGCGACACAGTTCGTCGAGCCAGCTCGCTGAATAATCCTTGATCCGCGCCGGCAGCAGGTCGCTGTCCCAGGCCGAGGCGGCGGCCGGGTAACCTTCGAACTGGCTGACGATCGACGGCAGCACGGCGCTGCCCCGGCCTTGGGTGGACGGCGACAGGTGCTGCCAGTCGAAGAGGAATCGCATGAAATCCTGCAGCGTCACCGGCTCGATTTCCCGGCGCAGGCGCTTGACCGTGTAGCGGTGGATCCGCGCCAGCAGGTGCCGCTCGCACCATTCTTCCTGCCCGGTGCCCGGCGTAAACCGACCGCGCAGCACATACCCCTGCTGCTCCAGTTGGGCCAGGGCCTGGGTCGCTTGCGCGGGTGACAACCCCAGCGGATAGGCGATCGCCGTCAGCGGCTGCGGGCCGAAGGCGCTGAGTCGCGCCCGCAGCACCTCGACCACGGCGTCGTCGCTGTCCCACTGCTCATCAAACCCCGAAAGTGGCGTCAGCGGCGGCTGCCATCGGGCCTGTGGATAAATTGCTTGCAGGCACGTCAGCCGTTCCAGCGGTACCCACAAACCACGCTCCTCGCTGATCCGCACATGGCTGGCGCGACCGCGCTCGGCCAGGGTCCGCAAGCCCTCCAGCCACGACGGCTCGGCGTCGGCTTCGCTGTCGGCGATGCACGCCAGGCTCATCAGCGCTTCATGGATTTCATCGATATTGCTCGGCGTTGGCCAGGCCTCTTCCCGCACCGCCTGAATCGCTTCGGCGTCCAGCGCGCCGAGGTCATCGGTGGATTGCGGATCGCTCCAGCGGCGATTGATCACCGCTTGGGTGCGGCGTTCTTCCAGGGGCGCGTCGTCGAGAAAGGTGTAGGGCCGGGCACTGAGAATTTCCGCCGCCAGGGGCGAGGGCGCCGGCAGGTCGCGGCTGACCAGGCGGATCTCGCCCGCTTCCATGCGTCGCAACAGGGCCAGCCAGCCTTCGCTGTCCATGGCTTCGTGCAGGCAATCGTCGAGAGTCTGTTCCACCAGCGGGTGGTCGGGAATCTCTCGCTCGCCGGCGAGGTTCTCCAGACAGGCGATCTGATCGGGGAATACGCTGGCGATCAAGTCCTCGCTCTTCATGCGCTGGATCTGCGGCGCGACCTTGCGCCCACCGGCGTAACGCGGCAACGCCAGGGCCACGCCGGCGTTCCAGCGCCAGCGCACCCCGAACAACGGCGCATCCAGCACCGCCTGGATCAGGATCTGTTCGGCGCTGTGGCTGTTGAGGTAACGCCAGACCTCGTCCAGCTCGAAGCTGTGGCTGGTGGATAACGAGAGCACGATGGCGTCTTCGCTGGCGGCGGCCTGCAATTCGAAATTGAACGTGCGGCAGAAACGCTTGCGCAGGGCCAGGCCCCAGGCGCGGTTGATGCGGCTGCCGAACGGCGTGTGGATGATCAGTTGCGTACCGCCGGATTCGTCGAAAAAGCGCTCCATCAGCAGCGTGTCCTGGGACGGCAGGGCGCCGAAGGCCAGGCGCGCCGGGGCGAGGTAATCGAGCAGTTGCTCGGCGCTGGCGAGGTTCAGTTGCAGGGTCCCGGTCAGCCAGTCGAGGGCCGGTTGCAGATTGCCCGGTGTGGCGCCGAGCAATTCATCCAGGCGGGCTTGCAGGCGGGCCACGGCCTGGGACAACTCGGCGCTGCGCCCCGGGGCTTCGCCGAGCCAGAACGGGATGGTCGGCGGTTGGCCCTGGGCGTCCTCGACCCGCACGCGGCCACTTTCGACGCGGATGATCCGGTACGAGGTATTGCCCAGCTGGAACACGTCGCCGGCAATGCTCTCGACCGCGAAGTCTTCGTTGACGCTGCCGATATTCAGGCCCTGGGGTTCGAGCAGCACGCTGTAGTCGGCATTGTCCGGAATCGTGCCGCCGCTGGTCACGGCGGTGAGCTTGCTGCCTCGGCGCCCGCGCAAGGTCCGGCTGACCGCGTCGCGATGCAGGTACGCGCTGCGCACACCCTGGCGGCCATTGACGCCCTCGGCGAGCATCTGCAACAGCGCCTGGTAATGGCCTTCGTCGAGTTCGGCGTAGGGCGAGGCACGGCGGAACATCTCCAGCAATGCCTGTTCGTGCCATTCCTGGCAACTGACCTCGGCGACGATCTGCTGCGCCAGCACATCCAGCGGCGCCTCGGGGATGTGCAGGATGTCCAGCTCGCCACGGCGCACGCAGTCGAGCAGGGCGACGCACTCGATCAGGTCGTCGCGAGTGGTGGCGAACAGACGCCCCTTTGGCGTGCCGCCGACCTGGTGGCCGGAGCGTCCGACCCTTTGCAGGAACGCCGAAATCGAACGGGGCGAGGCGATCTGGCAGACCAGATCGACATCGCCGATATCGATGCCCAGCTCCAGGGACGCGGTGGCGATCAATACCTGCAGTTCGCCGCGCTTGAGGCGTTGTTCGGCGTCGAGGCGAAACTCCTTGGCCAGGCTGCCGTGATGGGCCGCCACCGCCTCCTTGCCCAGGCGCTCGCTCAAATGCCGGCTCAGGCGCTCGGCCAGGCGCCGGGTATTGACGAACACCAGCGTGGTCCGATGTTGCCGGGCCAGTTCGGCGAGCCGGTTGTAGACCAGTTCCCAGACATCGTTGGCCATCACCGCCGAAAGCGGCACGGGCGGTACTTCGATGTCCAGGTCCCGTGGGCGGGCGTGGCCGATGTCGACGATTTCACAGGTGCGTCCCTGGCCGACGAGAAAGCGCGACACCGCTTCGATGGGTTTTTGCGTGGCGGACAGTCCGATGCGCACCAGCGGTTCGGCGCACAGCGCTTGCAGTCGCTCCAGGCTCAAGGCCAGGTGGCTGCCGCGTTTGCTCGCGGCGATGGCGTGGATTTCATCAATGATCACCGTGCGCGTGCTGGCGAGCATCTGCCGGCCGGAATCGGAACCGAGCAGCACGTAGAGAGATTCGGGCGTGGTCACCAGGATGTGCGGCGCGGTCTTGCGCATCGCCGTGCGATCTTTTTGCGGTGTGTCGCCGGTGCGCACCGCCGTGGTGATGGGCAACGTCGGCAAGCCCATTCGTTGCAACTGCTCGGTGATGCCGGCCAGGGGATTTTGCAGATTGATGCGGATATCGTTGCTCAACGCCTTGAGCGGCGAGACGTAGACCACCAGGGTCTGGTCCGGTAGACCGCCTTGCTCCAGGCCGCGATGCACCAGGTCATCGAGCACCGCGAGAAACGCCGTCAGGGTCTTGCCCGAGCCGGTGGGCGCCGCGACCAGCACCGAACGCCGTTGGCTGATCAACGGCCACGCCCGGGCTTGGGCGGCGGTGACCGCCGGGAATGTCTGGCTGAACCAGGCGCGAACGGCGGGGTGAAAGCCTGCCATGGCGTGGTCGGCTGGAAGGGGCAGATTCATGAGGGGCAGTTTAGGCGGGTGGGGTGGGTAGGATGCAAGTACCGTCCGGGATCTCTATTGCCTGTTCAGGCCCCTTCGCGAGCAGGCTCGCTCCCACAAGGATTGCGTGCGCACTTGAGATCCCCTGTGGGAGCGAGCCTGCTCGCGAAGGGCCCTTGAAGTCCACCAGACCCACTATCTGCACATTACGGATGACGGTTGCGCACTAAACCCGCAAAATGCAACGATTCCGACCACGCCCACGGGCGTTGTCGACCAAAATTCTTGTGCCAACAGACTGGGCCTGCTGACTTTATGCGAATGCGCCTTATGTTACTGGGCGGCGGAAATGCCCTTGGGCAGGCGCTGATTCGCCTCGGTGCAGAAGAAGACATCGGTTTTCTTGCCCCCCGCCCGCCCGAAGATGGCTGGGATGCCGCGAGCCTGACGCAGTTGCTCGACGACACCCGGCCGGACGCCTTGATCAACCTGGCGTACTACTTCGACTGGTTCCAGGCCGAGACCGTCAGCGAGCAGCGCCTGGCGAGCCAGGAGCGGGCGGTCGAGCGCCTGGCCGAACTGTGCCAGCATCACAACATCGTCCTGGTGCAACCCTCGAGTTACCGTGTATTCGACGGCTCGCGCGCCACCGCCTACAGCGAAAAAGACGAGCCGGTGCCCCTGGGCTTGCGTGGCCAGGCACTGTGGCGCATCGAGCAAAGCGTGCGCGCCACCTGTCCGCAGCATGTGCTGCTGCGTTTTGGCTGGCTGCTGGACGACAGCGCCGATGGCATCCTCGGACGGTTCCTGGCCCGGGCCGAGCAGCCCGAAGAGCTGCTGCTGGCCGACGACCGCCGGGGTAATCCGACACCGGTTGACGATGCGGCGCGGGTGATCATTTCGGTGCTCAAGCAACTCGATTGCGCGGCGCCGCTGTGGGGCACGTACCATTACGCCGGACACGAGGCGACGACGCCGCTGGCGCTGGGCCAGGCAATTCTTACCGAAGCCCGCGCCCTGCACCCGCTGGCCATCGAGTCACCCACGCCCCAGGCCCACGCCGCGCGGCCGGACGCCGCCGAAGAACCGCAGCACGCGGTGCTGGCCTGCAAGAAAATTCTGCACACTTTCGGGATCAAGCCACGCGCCTGGCGCGCCGCACTCCCGGGCTTACTGGATAGGTTTTATCGCCATGGCTAAAGGCCCTGTTTTAATCACCGGCGGCGCCGGTTTCATCGGTTCGCACTTGACCGACGCGTTGCTCGCCAACGGCCATTCGGTGCGCATTCTTGATGACTTGTCCACCGGCAAGCGCAGCAACCTGCCGCTGGACAACCCGGCAGTCGAACTGATCGAAGGCGACGTCGCCGATGCGGCGCTGGTCGCCCGGGCCATGGCCGGGTGCAGCGCGGTGGCGCACCTGGCGGCGGTGGCCTCGGTGCAAGCCTCGGTTGACGACCCGGTACGCACCCACCAGAGCAATTTCATCGGCACCCTGAATGTCTGCGAGGCCATGCGCCAGGCGGGCGTGAAACGGGTGCTGTTCGCCTCCAGCGCCGCAGTCTATGGCAACAATGGCGAAGGCCAGTCCATCGACGAAGACACCTCCAAGGCTCCGCTTACGCCCTACGCTTCGGACAAGCTGGCGAGCGAGTTCTACCTCGACTTCTACCGGCGCCAGCACGATCTCGAGCCGGTGGTGTTCCGCTTCTTCAACATCTACGGTCCACGCCAGGATCCGTCCTCGCCATACTCGGGGGTCATCAGCATTTTCAGCGAGCGGGCCCAGAAAGGCTTGCCGATCAGCGTGTTCGGCGACGGCGAGCAGACCCGGGATTTCGTCTACGTGGAAGACCTGGTACAGGTGCTGGTGCAGGCCATCGAGAAACCTGAAGTGCAAGCGGGCGCGGTGAATGTCGGCTGGAACCAGGCCACCACGCTCAAGCAGATGCTCCAGGCCCTGGCCGACGTGGTCGGGGATTTGCCCGCGATCAGCTACGGCCCGGCGCGCTCCGGCGACATTCGCCATTCGCGGGCTGATAACCGACGGTTGTTGGAGCGTTTCGACTTGCCGGCGCAAACGCCGATGAGCGTGGGCCTGGCGCGGTTGCTCGGGCGCTGAGTTTCACCAGCCAAAAAACTGTGGGAGCGAGCTTGCTCGCGATAGCGGTGGGTCAGTCAACATTATTGCCGACTGATCCACCGTCATCGCGAGCGAGCTCGCTCCCACAGGGGCTTTCGTTCCTTCAGGTTCGGCTCAGAACTTGTAACCCAACCCCACCATGTAGACGAACGGATCCACGTCCACGTCAACCTTGGCCCGCGTTCCGCCGGCCACCGCGTTGTTGTCGACATAGGCGGTGGTGTCGATGTCGATGTAGCGGACCTGGCCGTTGATCATGATGTTGTCCGTCAGCATGTAGTCGGCGCCGACTTGCCACGCCATGCCCCAGCTGTTGCTCGCCCGGAAGTTGCTGAAACCGTTGGCGCTGGCGTCGCTGCCGACGTGTTCGTCATAGATCCAGGTGTAGTTGATGCCGGCGCCGACGTAAGGCTGGAAGGCCGACTTGGCGTCGAGCGGGTAGTAGACCAGGCTCAGGGTCGGCGGCAAGTGCTTGAGTGTGCCGAGCTTGCCGTTGGCCGCGCCCAGGGCGGTGCCTTTGATTTTCACGTCGTGCTCGAATGGCGAGGCCGCCAGCAGCTCGATCCCCCAATTGTCGGTGAGCATGTAGGCGAAGTTCAGGCCCAACTGAGTGTCGCTGCTCATGGTCGCCTTGCCGCCCAGGTCGGCACCGGCCAGCGGGCCACGGTCGACCTTGACGCTGGAACTGTCGGCATCCGGATTGACGGTGATGGCGCCGGCGCGAACGATGATATCGCCGGCGGTATGGGCCTGGGCGAGTGGTGCCCCGAGCGCGAGGGCGACGAGGGAAGCGCTGAGCAGAGACTTTTGCATGGGGGCTCCGGAGAACATTCAAAAAGGATGTCCCATGTTACGAAGCCGTCTGGAGCGGTCTTTTGACTCAGCTCAATGAATGTGTGATGAGTGGGTCTTGAGGCTTCGCGAGCAGGCTCGCTCCCACAGTGGATCGGCTGTGAACACAAATCTTGTGTCCGACGCTGAACCCTGTGGGAGCGAGCCTGCTCGCGAATGCTATTTCACTGGCAACCATCGGCTACCAGATTCACTCCGGCAGCTCATACACATAAATCTTCTGCGCCTCCATCTGATACCCGGCATCGGCCAGTTCACTGGTGGATGGCTTGACCTGCATCGGTCCTTCCACCCAGTACGGTTGATAAAGCTCGTCGAGCTTGACCCCGACTTCGCTTTTCACGTGCACGATCTGGTTCGACGGCGGAGGCGGCACGTGGATGCAGGCGCCGAAATACGGCACCAGCAGGAAGTCGGTCGTGCGGCCTTCCTCGCTGACTTCCAGCGGCACGATATAACCCGGCAAGCGAATCTGCTGGCCGTCCAGGGCCTTGACCACCGGGGCGTTGGGCATGTCCTGCCGGGCCGCCGGCGCGGACTCGGCGGCCAGGGCGTCGCTCATTTTCGACAGGTCATGCAGGGGCGTCATGTTCGGCACTTCCGGCGGCGCGTCCGGCGGGATCATTTCCGACCAGGCCAGGTCTCTCGGCTCGGCCGCCCACAATGGCAGGCTGACCAGCATCAACAGCGCAAGCAGGGCGCGGGGCATTTTCAACGTCCTCATAAACGGATCGACAGGCCATCGGCCAGCGATTGGCGATAGGCGCGCCAGGCCGGCACGCTGCCCATCAGCAGGGCGGCGACCAGAATGCCAGCCAGCAGCGTCCATTCATACTCGCTCGGCCAGCCCAGGGGCAGATACAGGCCGTAGGCCGACTGCACGTAACCCTGGGCGACGGCGATGCCGATGTACAGCAAGGCCAGCCCGGCGGTGACTCCGGCCAAGGCCAGCGCAAAGGCTTCGAGCACCAGCAGCGTTGCGATGTGCCACGGCCGCGCGCCCACCGAGCGCAGGATTGCCATTTCCCGGCGGCGCTCGTTGAGGCTGGTGAGGATTGCCGTGAGCATGCCGATCAAGCCGGTCAGCACCACGAACAGTGAAATCACGAACAAGGCTTTTTCCGCCGTGCCCATCAGGCTCCACAACTCTTGCAGCGCCACACCGGGCAGGATCGCCAGCAGCGGCTCGCCACGGAATTCGTTGATTTCCCGTTGCAGCGCAAACGTGGAAATCTTGCTGTTGAGGCCAAGCATGAACGCGGTAATGGCCTTGGGCGTAAGGTCCATGTTGCGGGCCTGGTCGGCGCTGATACGGCCGTTGCCCTGGGCCGGTACGCCATTTTTCCAGTCGACATGGATCGCCTCCATGCCGCCGAGGCTAATGTGCAGCGTACGGTCCACCGGGGTGCCGGTGCGCTTGAGAATCCCGACCACGGTGAATGGTTTGTCATCATGCTTGACCAGGCTGATGGCCGCCACGCCGTGGGCCAGCACCAGTTTTTCGCCGAGTTTGTAATGCAGCGCCTCGGCCACTTCAGCTCCGAGCACCACTTCGAACGGATCGCTGGCGAATGCCCGGCCGTCCGCCAGTTCCAGATGCTGCCGGCGACCGTACTGGTAATGCTCGAAGTAGGCGTCGGTGGTGCCCATCACTCGATAACCGCGATGGGAATCGCCAAGGGACATGGGGATCGCCCATTTCACTTTCGGGTTGTTGGCGAACTGCTCGAAGCTGTCCCAGCGAATGTTATTGGTGGCGTTGCCGATGCGAAACACCGAGTACAGCAGCAGGTTCACCGAACCGGAGCGAGCGCCGACAATCAGGTCGGTGCCGCTGATGGTGCTGGCGAAACTGGCCCGCGCCTCGGTACGCACGCGCTCCACGGCCAGCAGCAGGCAGACGGAGAGGGCAATGGCAAAAGCGGTGAGGATCGCCGTGAAGCGGCGGTTCGCCAGGCTGGCCATGGCTAGACGGAACAAATACATCTCAGACCTCGAGTGGCGTGGCGGCGCGATTGAGATCGGCCAGCGAGAGGTGGCGATCGAACAACGGCGCCAGGCTCTGGTCGTGGCTGACAAACAGCAGGCTCGAACCGGCTTCGCGGCATTCGGCGAAGAGCAGCCGCAGGAAGTTTTCCCGGGCGTCGTAATCCAGCGCCGAGGTCGGCTCGTCGGCAATCACCAGTTCCGGTTGGCCGATCAGCGCGCGGGCGGCGGCGACCCGTTGTTGCTGGCCGATGGACAATGAGTCGGCGCGGCGATCCAGCAGGCTCGAATCGCTCAGCCCGAGATGAGCCAGCAGCGTGGCGGCGGCTTGATCGACGCTGCCATGGCGTTGCTTCGCCCGTTGCGCGCGCAATGTCGAGAAATGGCAGGGCAGCTCGACGTTTTCGCGCACCGAGAGAAATGGCAGCAGGTTGAACTGCTGGAAAATGTAGCCGGTATGGTCCACGCGAAAGCGGTCGCGGCGGCCGGCGCCCAGTTCGCTGAGTTCCTGGCCGAGCAGGCGTATGCTGCCGCGATCCGGTGTCTGCACACCGCCCAGCAGCCCCAGCAACGTGGTCTTGCCGCTGCCGCTGGGGCCCTTGAGGAACAGGGTTTCACCGGCCTCCAGGCGAAACGCCGGGATATCCAGCAAGAGCGGATGCCCGGGCCAGCTGAAGCCCAGGTCGGACAGTTCGATGAGTGCTTGGGTCATGTCGCCGATTTCAAGGGTTATGGAGGCACCTGTGGGAGCGAGCTTGCTCGCGATAGCGATATGTCAGGCAACATCTTTGTTGGATGTGCTGGCCTCATCGCGAGCAAGCTCGCTCCCACAATAGGTTTTCGGTGTGCTTAGAATTTCAGTGCCGGCGCCTTTGCCGTTACTTCAACACCTTGCTGACCGCTCGGGCTGATCAGTTGTACCTGAATTTTCTGGGTGGCCGGGAAGGTTTTGAACAGGGTCGCCAGGTCCAGGTTCTTCAAGGTGCCCGGAACCTCGCAGGTGAACTGGTAGTGGGCATGGATCTCGCTGTGCTCGTCGTGATGCTCGTCGCCGTCTTCATCGTGGTCTTCATGGTCCGGCTCATCGCCGAAAAGCGGGCTCTCCAGCTCCTGCTGGGCCACGGTGCAATTGGCCGCGGCTGGCAGGTTGAACAGCGCCAGGGGTTTTTCCAGCTGCGCCCGCACGGCGGCGACCTTGGCCTTGTCGGCATCGCTGGTGGCGGCGTGTTCGAAGCCGACCAGGTTCATCGCCGGGCTCTCCAGCTCCAGTTCCAGGGTCTGGCGGTCCAGCGCGGCGTTCAGCCGAGCGACGCCGTGTTCATGGGCGCCGAGGCTGCCGTGCTCATGGTCATGGTCGTGATCATGCTCGACGGCCGCGTGAGCGACAGCCAACGGCAGCAGGGCGAACGGCAAAGCGAGAAGCAGACGACGCATGACGAGTCTCCGGAAAGGTTATGTAATCTTATAACGAAAGTGCGCAGAGTTTGACCGTCTGCTTGGCGTCGCGCAAGGCCCATGGGAGCATGCGTAGATGAAATCTTCAGGAGCACGGTGATGTTGCGGATACGCGGAACCGTCGGCGAGTGGCCGGTGGACTTGACGATAGAGATGGATGAAGGCGACTGGGCGCAGCTCGGCGCACAGTTGCAGGTGGCCAAGTCCGAGGTTGCGACGACACCGTCGGCCAGGCCGGCGAGTCAGGACGATGCCCAATGGCAGATCGCCAAGGAGCTGCTGCGCAAGGCCGGGCAATTGACCGGCCCGGACTTGCTGGAGCAGCTGGAAGGCCTGACCGGCAGCGCTTCGTCCGGCAAGCGGCTGTTGGTGCGCCTGCGCCACAGCGCCGAGGTCAAGGTGCTGAGCGGCGGGGATACGCCGCTCTACAGCTGGGTCGGTCAGTAAAGCGCGGCGAACAGCTTGCGGCGATAGGTCGTCACCAGCGGGTGATCATTGCCCAGCAGCTCGAACACTTGGAGCAAGGTCTTGTGCGGCAGGCCTTCGCTGTAGCTGCGATTGCGGATGAACAGCTTGAGCAGCGCATCGAGGGCGGGTTCGTACTGCTGGCGCGCCAGTTGCTGGATCGCCAGTTGATACACCGCTTCATCATCCTGTGGGTCTTTCGCCAGGCGCGCCTTCAGGTCGGCGGCGTCCGGCAGGTCCTTGGCCAGGCCGAGGAACTGGATCTGCGCCTTGGCAGCGGCCAGTGCGGCCTTGTGCTCGTCACTTTTCACGGCATCCAGAACTGTCTGCGCTTCGTCCAGCTCGCCGCGCTCGGTCAGGCAGCGGGCATAGAGGATCAGCGCCTTGGCGTTGCTGTTGTCTTCCACCAGCAGTGCCTTGAGCAGGGCTTCGGCGTCGGCGAAACGACCGTCGTCGAACAGCGCCTGGGCTTGTTCCAGCGGATCGGCGGTGGCTGGCGGCGGCATCTGCACATGGGGTTCGAGCATTGCCCGCACCGCCGATTCCGGCTGGGCACCGGCAAAGCCGTCGACCGGCTGGCCGTCCTTGAACAACACAACGGTGGGCAGGCTGCGAATGCCGAAGCGGGCGACGATGTCCTGCTCGATGTCGCAGTTGACCTTGGCCAGCAGCAGTTCACCCTGGTAGCTCTCGGCGATGCCTTGCAGCATCGGCATCAGCGCCTTGCACGGCGCACACCACTCGGCCCAGAAATCCACCAGCACCGGTTTGTGGAAGGAGTTGGCGATTACCGACTGGTCGAAATCGGCAGTGGTGGCGTCGAAGATGTACGGCGTGTCCTGGGTCATGGGAAGTCTCGTAGAACGCTTGAATGGGGCAACTATACGGCTTGGTGGGGGATGGCTGAAAGTCGGGACTTGCGGCGCCTGATGCACCGCTTTCGCGAGCAGGCTCGCTCCCACAGTGTTTTGTGGTGCCGGCAACTTCTGTTAACTGAACAAAATCCCTTGTGGGAGCGAGCCTGCTCGCGAAGCTTTCAGTCGCGCCGCGCGTGGTACAGGCTCACATGCCGAAACTCCTCCGGCTCGGCCAGGTCCGGCAGAGTCATGGCTTCGAGCATTTCAATATGGCGATACAGCGGATGCTGGAAATCGCGCACCCGGGAGTCCGCCACCAGCGCCTCGCGGCCACGGCTGAGGAACTGGTCGAGCAACGGCAGGTTGGCCCGGTCATAAAGCACATCGGCGACCAGGATCAGGTCGAAGCAATCGGCTTCGGCGAAAAAGTCCGCTGAATAATTCAGTTCTACGCCGTTAAGCGCGGCGTTGGCCCGTGACGCGGCAAGCGCCAATGGATCCAGGTCGCAGGCCACCACTTCGCGCGCCCCGGCCTTGATCGCCGCGATACCCGCCACGCCGGAGCCGGCGCCGAAATCCAGTACCCGCTTGCCCTCGACCCACTGCGGGTGTTCGGCCAGGTAGCGGGCCAGCGCCAGGCCGCTGGCCCAGCAGAAACTCCAGTAAGGCGGTTCGTGGAGGATGCGGCGGGTTTCCTCCGGGCTGAAGGCGCGGTCCATGTTCTCGCCGTCGATCAGCCACAACGCCAGGTCGGTGCCGGGTAGCGCACAGGACACCAGGCGCGCATCGCCCAGCAGCTCGACCAAGGCATTTTGCAGGTGCTGCGGTGCCTTCATGGAGCTTTGACGAATTGCAGGACGCCCAGCGCCTGGGTGGTCGGTTGCGTGATGCGTTGTTCCGGCAGATGCAGGATCAGTTGGCCGGACTGGCTGGCGCGGCCGCGCAACTCGACACGGGCGCCGACCGGGAACGCTTCCGGATTGAAGCGCAGGCGAAAGGGCAGCGCCTGGTTGGTGCCGATCAGGCTGGAGCTGGCGAGCAGTTGTTGCGGGCGGTCCTTGTCATCGATCACCAGTAGCGCCAGTTCGACTTCGGCGCCGGCCGGTACGCCTTGCAGGGTGCCGCTCAATTCGCGCTGATGGGCCGGCAGCGGGCCAAGCTCGGTGGCCTGCCGGGCCTTTTCCTGGGCCTGTTTCGGCGCTGGGGCCGGGGCCGGGGTGGGGGCAGCGGGCTTGGGGGCGTCGCTGCTGCACGCCATCAGCAGGCTGAAGAGACTGAGCAAAACGAGCGATCGTAGCGGCATGGGTGGCTCCAGCAAGGTGAATTCCGTGGGTCTTACAATAGGCCCGTCTGTATACCGTAAACCCTATGGCTTGTCTTGCCAGTGGGATGCGCTACCATGGCCCTCCCTTTTTTTGTTGCCTGCCACCATGCACTGTCCCTTCTGCGGTGCCAACGACACCAAAGTCATCGACTCGCGACTGGTCGCCGAGGGCGAACAGGTCCGCCGCCGCCGCGAATGCCTGGCCTGCGGCGAGCGTTTCACGACGTTCGAGACCGCTGAACTGGTGTTGCCGCGCCTGATCAAGACCGACGGCAGCCGCCAGCCGTTCGACGAAGAAAAACTGCGCGCCGGCATGCAGCGCGCCCTGGAAAAACGCCCGGTGAGCGTCGAGCGTCTGGAAGCGGCGCTGGTGCACATCAAGCATAAGCTGCGCGCGACCGGCGAGCGTGAGGTCAAGTCCCTCGTTGTCGGCGAACTGGTCATGGCCGAGCTGCAAAAACTCGACGAAGTGGCCTATATCCGCTTCGCCTCGGTGTACCGGCGTTTCCAGGACCTCAACGAGTTCCGCGAGGAAATCGACCGCCTGGCCCGCGAACCGGTGAAAGAATGAGCGGCGCGGCGCAGCAGGCCGTCCTCGACGCCCACTACATGGCCCGCGCCCTGGAACTGGCGCGGCGCGGTCACTACAGCACCCACCCCAACCCCCGGGTCGGTTGCGTGATCGTGCGCGACGGGCTGGTGGTCGGCGAAGGCTGGCACATCCGCGCCGGTGAACCGCATGCCGAAGTCCATGCCCTGCGCGCCGCCGCTGACAAAGCCCGGGGCGCGACGGCCTACGTGACCCTCGAACCTTGCAGCCATCATGGGCGCACGCCACCCTGCGCCGATGCGCTGGTCAATGCCGGCGTGGCGCGGGTGGTCGCGGCAATGCAGGACCCCAATCCGGAAGTCGCCGGGCGCGGCCTGCAGCGTCTCGCCCAGGCCGGCATCGCCACACAAAGCGGCGTGCTCGAAGGCGAAGCGCGCAAGCTCAACGAAGGTTTTCTCAAGCGCATGGAGCACGGCCTGCCGTTCGTGCGGGTCAAGCTTGCCATGAGCCTGGATGGCCGTACCGCCATGGAAAGCGGCGAGAGCCAATGGATCACCGGCCCCGCCGCTCGCTCGGCGGTGCAACGCCTGCGCGCCCAGGCCAGCGTGGTGCTGACCGGCGCCGATACGGTGCTGGCGGACAACGCCCGGCTGACCGTGCGTGCCGATGAGCTTGGGCTGGACGCCGAGCAGACCGCGTTGGCCATGAGCCGTCCGGCGCTGCGGGTGCTGGTGGACGGTCGTCTGCGGGTGCCGCTGGATGCGCCGTTCTTCAGAGCTGGCCCGGCGCTTGTCGCTACCTGCATGGCGGTTGAGGAACAGTACGCCAACGGCCCTGAATGCATGATCGTCGCCGGGGAAGATGGCCAGGTCGATCTGCATCGCCTGCTGCTGGAGCTGGCGGCCCGTGGCGTCAATGAAGTGCTGGTGGAAGCCGGCCCGCGCCTGGCGGGTGCTTTCGCCCGGCAGGGGTTGGTCGACGAATTCCAGATTTTCATCGCCGGCAAGTTCCTCGGATCCACGGCGCGGCCATTGCTCGATTGGCCGCTGGCGCAGATGCAAGACGCGCCGCAGCTTCAAATCACCGACATTCGCGCCGTGGGCGATGACTGGCGAGTCATCGCCGTCCCCGCTCCGCAGGCCAGCGTATAATTCCCGGCTTTCGCGCAAGCGACGGTCCGTTCTCGAGGAGGACTCCATGTTTACCGGCATCATCGAATCCATCGGCAGCATCCGTGCACTCACTCCCAAGGGCGGCGATGTACGGGTCCACGTCGAAACCGGCAAGCTCGACCTGAGCGACGTCAAGCTGGGCGACAGCATCGCCGTGAATGGCGTCTGCCTGACCGCCGTGGAACTGCCGGGCAATGGTTTCCTGGCGGACGTCAGCCGGGAAACCCTCGACTGCACCGCGATGAACGACCTCAAGAGCGGCAGCCCGGTCAACCTGGAAAAAGCCCTGACCCCGACTACCCGCCTGGGTGGGCACCTGGTCAGCGGTCATGTCGATGGCGTCGGTGAAGTGGTGTCGCGTACCGATAACGCCCGGGCCGTGGAGTTTCGTATCCGCGCTCCGAAAGAACTCGCCAAGTACATCGCCCACAAGGGCTCGATCACGGTCGACGGCACCAGCCTGACCGTCAACGCGGTGGATGGCGCCGAATTTCTGCTGACGATCATCCCGCACACGCTGAGCGAAACCATCATGGCCTCGTACCGGCCTGGTCGCCGGGTCAACCTGGAGGTCGACCTGCTGGCCCGTTACCTGGAGCGCCTGCTGCTGGGCGACAAGGCTGCCGAACCTGCGGCCGGTAACATCACTGAAAGCTTTCTGGCCGCCAACGGCTACCTCAAATCCTGACCCAAGGGGGTGCCGCGTGGCGCTCAATAGCATCGAAGAACTGGTTGAAGACATCCGCCAAGGCAAGATGGTCATCCTCATGGATGACGAAGACCGCGAGAACGAAGGCGACCTGATCATGGCCGCCGAATGCTGCAAGGCCGAACACATCAACTTCATGGCCAAGCACGCCCGTGGCCTGATCTGCATGCCGATGACCCGCGAGCGCTGCGAGCTGCTGAAGCTGCCGTTGATGGCGCCACGCAACGGTTCCGGGTTCGGCACCAAGTTCACCGTGTCCATCGAGGCCGCCGAGGGCGTGACCACCGGTATCTCCGCCGCG
This sequence comes from Pseudomonas sp. Z2-11, assembly GCF_054161305.1. NCBI lineage: Bacteria > Pseudomonadati > Pseudomonadota > Gammaproteobacteria > Pseudomonadales > Pseudomonadaceae > Pseudomonas > Pseudomonas sp. Z2-11. Next base: position 5,479,056 of record NZ_CP096395.1, on the reverse strand, counting down.
GACCGGGCGCGTACCGTGCAGGCCGCTGCGGCCGCCGACGCCAGGGCCGAAGACATCGTCAGCCCCGGTCACATCTTCCCGCTGATGGCCCAGGCCGGCGGCACCCTGGCCCGCGCCGGCCACACCGAAGCGGCGTGCGACCTCGCGCGTATGGCCGGTTTCGAGCCCGCCGGCGTCATCTGCGAGGTGATGAACGACGACGGCACCATGTCCCGTCGCGCCGAGCTTGAGGCTTTCGCTGCCGAGCACGACATCAAGATCGGCACCATTGCCGATCTGATCCACTACCGGATGATCCACGAGCGTACCGTTCAGCGGATTGCCGAGCAGCCGCTGGACAGCGAACTGGGCCAGTTCAACCTGGTGACCTACCGCGATTCGGTGGAAGGCGACGTGCACATGGCGCTGACCCTGGGAACCGTGTGCGCCGAAGAACCGACTCTGGTTCGCGTGCACAACATGGACCCACTGCGTGACCTGCTGATGGTCAAGCAGCCGGGCCGCTGGAGCCTGCGCGCGGCCATGGCCGCGGTAGCCGAGGCCGGCAGCGGCGTGGTGCTGTTGCTCGGGCACCCGCTCGATGGCGATGTGCTGCTGGCGCACATTCGCGAAACCACCGAACATCAACCGGTGAAAAAACCGACCACCTACAGCATCGTCGGGGCCGGTTCGCAGATCCTGCGCGACCTGGGCGTACGCAAAATGCGCCTGATGAGCGCACCGATGAAATTTAATGCGATATCCGGTTTCGATCTGGAAGTTGTAGAATACGTGCCCTCCGAATAATGGCCTGCGGATTCCGGCATTATTGTTCACTCAAGGCTTGTTAGATTCATCTGTGGCGAGGGAGCTTGCTCCCGCTGGGCTGCGTAGCGGCCCTTCTTGGGGGTGCTGCGCAGCGGCCCCGTTATGGGCGCTGCGCACCCAAGCGGGAGCAAGCTCCCTCGCCACAGAAGACGTGCAAGTGAACGAGATGATGGATCTGCGGCGCTGTATTCGAGACTAATATCACTGAGGAGCACGTACAGAACGTGCTCCGGCTCTTTAAGAGAACTGACGAATGACCCTGAAGACCATCGAAGGTACCTTCATCGCCCCCAAGGGCCGCTACGCGCTGGTAGTCGGCCGTTTCAACAGCTTTGTGGTTGAGAGCCTGGTGGACGGTGCGGTGGATGCCCTGGTTCGCCATGGCGTGAGCGAAGGCGACATCACCATCATCCGTGCCCCTGGCGCCTTCGAAATTCCGCTGGTTGCGCAGAAAGTCGCTCAAAAGGGCGAATTTGCGGCGATCATCGCCCTCGGCGCGGTCATTCGTGGCGGTACTCCACACTTCGAATACGTGGCCGGCGAATGCACCAAGGGCCTGGCCCAGGTGTCCATGGAATTCGGCGTACCGGTTGCCTTCGGCGTGCTGACCGTTGATTCCATCGAACAAGCCATCGAACGTTCCGGCACCAAGGCCGGTAACAAAGGTGCCGAAGCTGCCCTGTCCGCCCTGGAAATGGTCAGCCTGCTGGCGCAGTTGGAGGCCAAGTGATTAGCGACGAAAGCGATCGTTTCAATCCGCGCGAGCCGAAACCGGCCGACGCCGGCAAGCCTTCGAAGAGCGTCAAGCGCCGCGAAGCCCGTCAGCTCGCGACCCAGGCCCTGTACCAATGGCACATGGCCAAGCAGTCGCTGAACGAGATCGAAGCGCAGTTTCGCGTCGATAACGATTTCAGCGATGTCGATGGCGCGTATTTCCGCGAGATCCTGCATGGCGTCCCGGCCCACAAGACCGAAATCGATACGGCCCTGGCTCCTTGCCTGGACCTGACGATCGATGAACTGGACCCGGTTGAGCTGGCCGTGTTGCGCCTGTCCACCTGGGAACTGATGCAGCGCGTCGACGTACCGTACCGCGTGGTGATCAACGAAGGGATCGAGCTGGCGAAAGTCTTCGGTTCCACCGATGGTCACAAGTTCGTCAACGGCGTACTCGACAAGCTCGCCCCGCGTCTGCGTGAAGCCGAAGTGAAGGCGTTCAAGCGCTGATTGGCGCTTGAAATCCCATGGGTGAGTTCGAGCTGATCCGTAAGTACTTCGCTGCCGCTGCGTGTGCGCAGGGCGGCGAGGGCGTTGCGCTCGGAATCGGCGACGATTGCGCCCTGCTGGCCGTTCCTCCCGGGGAACAGCTGGCGGTATCCACCGACACGCTCGTGGCCGGTGTGCATTTTCCAGACCCTTGCGACCCGTTCCTGCTCGGCCAGCGCTCGCTGGCCGTGGCGGTCAGCGACCTGGCCGCCATGGGCGCCAGTCCTCTCGCCTTTACCCTCGCCCTGACCTTGCCGACGGTGGCCGCCGATTGGCTGCAGGCGTATGCCCGTGGCCTGAACCAGATGGCCCAGGCTTGTGGTGTAGCACTGGTGGGGGGCGATACCACCCGCGGGCCGTTGAGCCTGACCATGACCGTGTTCGGCCGCGTGCCGTGCGGCCAGGCGCTGACCCGCAGCGGCGCGCAACCCGGCGATCTGCTTTGCGTCGGTGGTGACCTGGGCAATGCGGCTGGCGCGTTGCCGCTGGTTCTCGGCGAGCGCAGTGCCGAGCCTGCTATCGCCGAGCCGCTGCTGGCTCACTACTGGTCGCCACAACCGCAGATCGGCCTTGGCCTGGCTCTACGGGGCAAGGCCAGCGCGGCAATGGACATTTCCGATGGGTTGTTGGCGGACTGCGGGCATATCGCGCTGGCATCCGGCGTGGCGTTACGGGTTGAACGGGACCGGTTGCCGTTGTCCAACGCTCTGTTGGCGTTTGGCCTGCCGCAGGCACAACATGCCGCCCTGAGTGGCGGCGACGACTATGTGTTGCTGTTCACCCTGCCGCCGGTCCGATTGTCGGCACTTCTCGCCGAAGGCTGGCCGATTCATGTGGTCGGCAGTGTCACGGCGGGGCAGGGCGTCATGCTGGTCGACAGTCTTGGACAGGACATCACCCCGCCAATCCGGGGCTATCAACATTTTCGGGAGACACCGTGACAGATCATCCCAACCAGGTTCCGGCAGAATTCGTTCCGCCCTCGGTCTGGCGCAATCCCTGGCATTTCATGGCGTTTGGCTTCGGTTCGGGCACGTTGCCCAAAGCGCCAGGCACATGGGGCTCGCTGGTTGCGCTACCCTTCATACCGTTGTGGCAGATGTTGCCGGATTGGGGCTACTGGCTGATGCTCGGCATCACCATGCTGTTCGGCTTCTGGCTGTGCGGCAAAGTGGCGGATGATTTGCGGGTGCACGACCATGAAGGCATCGTCTGGGACGAGATGGTCGGCATGTGGATTACCCTGTGGCTGGTACCGGAAGGCTGGTATTGGTTGTTGACGGGTTTCCTGGTGTTCCGCTTCTTCGATATCCTCAAGCCGTGGCCGATCCGCTGGATCGATCGGCATGTACACGGCGGGGTAGGCATCATGCTCGACGACGTATTGGCCGGCGTGTTCGCCTGGCTGGCAATGCAAGGGCTGGTGTGGTGTTTTACCTGAGGGAACCAGGCATGGGCGTAAGCCGCACACTGTTACTGTTGTTATGTCTCGGGGCGTTGCTCGGTGTTCGTGTGGCCGAGTCGGCGCCGTTGCCCGGCAAGATCCGCGCGGCCAGCGAGGAGTGGGCCGACTACACCCAGGCGGATGGCCAGGGCATGGCCTGGGATATCCTGCGCGAGGTGTTCGAACCCGAAGGCGTCAAGCTGGAAACCCGCAGCGTGCCTTACACCCGTTCGATCGGCCTGGTGCAGCGTGGCGAAGTCGACGTGCAGGTCGGTGCCTATCGCGACGAATCCGAGGGGGTGCTCTACCCCAATTGGCACTACGACGTCGATCACATCTATGCGTTGGGCCTGGCGTCAAAGCCCTCTCCCACGTTGGCCACGGTGGGTAATTACCGGCTGGTGTGGATGCGCGGGTACGAATACAACAATTACCTGCCGAACATCCGGCGCTTCAATGAAATCCACCGCTCCGTGGGGATCCTGCCGATGCTGGTCCACGACCGTGCCGATTTTTATATCGATGCGTTGATGGAAATCCAGGATGTACTCGCCAAGGCCGACGACCCCCAGCAGTTCAAGCTCTCTGCGCTGATCAACCTGCCGCTGTACCTGGGCTTTGCCGACACCGAAAACGGACGTGCCTTGCGTGCACTGTTCGACCGGCGCATGGACGTGCTGGTGAAAAACGGCCAATTGAAGCCGATTTTCGAACGTTGGAAGCAGCCCTATCCCTTCGACGAGAGTGGCAAGCCACCAAAGCCGTGATCAAACTTTTCGATGGTAATGGTTGATAATTCAGCCTAAGCGTCTGTCGGATCGTGCTGTTACAATGCCCGCCTCTGCGAATCTCCAGTACTAGATCAGGAGCACACCGGTGCCTGTCGTTTTTGTTGCCGCTTCCAAGCTGCCAACACCCTTTGCGCAATTCACCATGCATGGTTTTCTCGATGAAGCCACCGGCCGCGAGCACGTCGTGCTCAGCCTGGGTGATTTCGCCGACGGCGCTCCGGTACTCGGTCGCCTGCACTCCGAATGCCTGACGGGCGATGCCTTGTTCAGCCAGCGCTGCGACTGCGGCTCGCAACTCGAAGCGGCCCTGCAGGCCATTGCTCGCGAGGGCCGTGGCGTACTGCTGTACCTGCGCCAGGAAGGCCGCGGCATCGGCCTGTTGAACAAGATCCGTGCCTACGAGCTGCAAGACGGCGGCGCCGATACTGTCGAAGCCAACGAGCGCCTCGGGTTTGCCGCCGACTTGCGTGACTACAGCATTTGCCAACCGATGCTCGAACACCTGGGCATCAAATCCTTGCGACTGATGACCAACAACCCGCGCAAGGTCAAGGCATTGACCGACATGGGCGTAGTGGTGGCGGAGCGCGTGCCGCTGCATACCGGGCACAACCCGCACAACAAGCTTTACCTGGCAACCAAGGCCAGCAAGCTCGACCACATGATGGGCAACGAGCACCAGGGCGAGGTCGACCGGGCGTGACGCGTGGTCAGGTTCGGCGGCGGCTGGCCGTCAGTTGGTGGCAATACCTGGCGCTGGCGTTGCTGCCGCTGTTCGTGATCAACGCGGTGTTCGGCCAGGGCGAAGCGATTCTGCCGGTATTGGCGATGCCGTTGTTTATCGCCGGCGTGGCGTCGATGTTTGTCAGCTTGCGATTTTTCGGCGGTTATAAAAACGCCCTGGTCGCCACGCAGAAATCCCTCGATACACCGGAAGAACCCCAAGCCTGGATCACTCTCGCGGCTCGGCGTCGCGCAGCGTTTCTGGCGGCAGGCCTACCGGCGTGGATTGGCGCGCTGGCGGTGTTTGTCGGGTTGGAAGCGGTACCGCTGATGCTCCTGGCGTTATCCACGGCGGTGCTGTTCTATCTGTATCGCATCCCACGCCAGCTCGGCTGATGCGTCTCTGGCTGGCGGTTCTGTTGCTGGCCGCCAGCGCTTCGACGGCGGCGGCCAATCGTGTCGTCAGCCTGGCGCCGTCGCTCTCCGAAATTGTCATTGAACTAGACTCCGCCGACCTGCTGGTGGGTGTGCTGGACGGTGGCGATCGCCCACCGATCCTGAAGGACCTGCCGTCGGTGGGGCGTTACGGCCAGCTGGACATGGAGCGCTTGCTCAGCCTCAAGCCTGACCTGCTCCTGCTTTGGCCTGGCAGTGTTGGCCCGGCCCAGCGCGAACAGCTCAAGGGCCTGGGCATCCCGATCCATATCGCCGAGCCCCATAGCCTCGACCAGCTCCTGCGCCAGATTGAAGACGTCGCCGCCCAGCTCGGCCGCCCGGAGCGGGGCGTGCAACGAGCGGCGCAATTGCGTGAGCGTCTTGAGGCATTACGCCAGCGCTATCGAAGGGATACGCCGTTGCCGGTGTTCTATCAGGTCTGGGATCGGCCGCTGTACACCGTGGGCGGCCGACAGATCATCAGTGATGCGCTGTCAGTGTGCGGCGCGCGCAACGTCTTTGCAGACCTGGACCTGCCGGCGCCGCAGGTGAGCGTGGAGTCGGTTTTGCAGCGCCAACCGCAGGTGATCCTGGCTACGGAGCAGGCGCAGCTTGACGCCTGGAAAGCCTGGCCGGTGGCGCAGGGGCGGTTGTTGCTGGTCAAGGATAAAGGCCTGGAGCGGGCCAGCGGGCAGATGATCGAGGCGACGGCGCGGTTGTGTGAGTTGATTGCGCCAGACCGTTAGACCGCGGTGCGTCTTTCGCGAGCAGGCTCGCTCCCACAGGGGCGTGGCGTATTCGCCGCAATCCACTGTGGGAGCGAGCCTGCTCGCGAAGAGGCCGATTTAATCCCTAAAGATTCCGGATCAGAGGGAAGGCGTCCAGGTCACCCCAAACAACCACGCCCGCCCTTCCTCCCGATACCCATACTGTCCCCCGTCATGGCTATACAGCGCCCGGCTGTAACTCTGGTCCAGCAGATTATCGACCTTCATCTCAAGCTTCACTTCCCGGCTCAACGCCCAACTGCCGCGCACTCCGAGCAGCGCATAGCCGCCCAGGGCGTTGCGGTTGTTTTCGTCGTCGTAACTGCTGCTCACCGCTTGCCAGCTCGCGCCGAGGCCGAGGCGATCGAATTGCCGGTCCAGGTCCAGGCTCAACGTGCGGCGGGCGCGGCGTGCCAGGGTGTGGCCGCTGTCGCGGTCGCGCGGGTCGATGATCGCCAGGCCGAGGTTGCCCTGCCAGCCGAACAGTTCCTGCCGGTAGGCCATTTCGAAACCGTTGATCCGCGCCGAAGCGACGTTTTGCGGCCGTGAATTGCTGCCGAAGATGATCGCGTCTTCCAGGTTCGTGCGGTACAGGGACGCTTCCAGGCGAGCGCTGTCGCTCAGTTGGCTGCGCCATTGCAATTCGTAGCTTCTGGCCGTCTCGGGTTTCAGGTCCGGGTTGCTGAAGTCCGGGTAGTAAAGATCGTTGAAGGTCGGCGCGCGGAAGCTTTCGCTGTAGGTCAGCAACACGTCGTTGGTCGGGTTGACCGGCAGGGTAAGGGTGCCGCTCCAGCTGTTCTGGCCGCCGAACTGCTGGTTCTGGTCGCGGCGCAAGCCCAGCTCGGTCGAGAACGTTTCGGCCTGGAATCGGTGCTGGATGAATGCCGCACGATTCCAGCGGCTGTCTTCGTCGAACGGCGTGGTGCTGTTGACGCGGTCCTGGTAACAGTCGCCGCCGAGGATCAGGCTGTTGCGTTCGTCCAGGGTCACGTCGTTCTGCCAGGTCAGCGAGTCGCGATAAGTGTTGAACACCTCCCGGACATCGCTGAGCTTGTCGAACGTTTTTTCCCGGTTCTCGCTGTGGCCCAGCTCGAGGCGGGATTTCCACGCGTCGTTGATCCGCCCATCGACATAACCGCTGAAACTGCTGACCGCAAATTCACTGTAGGGCTGCTGGGGCAGCGATTCGAAGGTGTTGGGGTCGAAGCGGCCGAACGGGTTGTCGTATTCGCTTTTGCCACGGTTATCCAGCAGGTTCAGGCCAACTTCCAGGTCGTCGCTGGCTGCATGGCTCAGGCTGAGACTGAAGGACTGGTTGCGGTTGGCATCGGCGTCGCGGTCGCTGGCGTAGGACTCATGGGTCCGATTGCTCCCCTCGCTTTCGTCGAGGCTGGCGCCCAGGTTGAAACGGGTCTGCTCGTCGCCACCGGACAGACCGAGGCTGCGCTCCCAGGTCTGATGATTGCCGACGCCCATATGCAGGCGTGGCTGCAGGCCTTGTTGGGCGCCTCGACGGGTGAAAATCTGAATGACCCCGCCCACCGCATCGGCGCCGTAGATCACCGAGCGCGAACCGCGCAGCACTTCCACCCGTTCGATCTGGTTGATATTCAAGCGTTGCAGATTGCTGTCGCCGGAGGTCGCGTTGCCGATGCGCTGGCCGTCCACCAGCACCAGGCTCTGGGCCGACTTGGTGCCGCGAATGTAGATCCCCGGCAAGCTGCCGCGCCCGCCCAACGGCGCCACCTGTACGCCGGGCACGCGGCTGAGCAGGTCGGTGACACTGGCCGGTTGCAGGCGTTCGATGTCGTCGCGGGTGAAGATTGTGTTGGCGGCGCTGCTGTCATTGCGCGCCTCGACCTGGCGATTGGCGCTGATCAGGATGTCAGGCAGCTTGAGGGCCTGGTCGCGTTCGAAGGTCTCGGCGAGCAGGTTGAAGGTCGGGAGCAGGGCGAGGGCTAGGGTGAGGCGGCGTTTCATTGATGTTCCGTGATTTTTGGGTCCACACAAAAACCAATGTGGGAGCGAGCCTGCTCGCGAAAGCGTCAGGTCAGTCAATACAGCGGTCGACTGATCCAACGCTTTCGCGAGCAGGCTCGCTCCCACAAAGGCTCAATGAAGTCTGGAGAGTTACAGGCCCAGCAACTGCAACCGCAGCCGCACCGCCGCTTCGATCCCCACCTCGTCCAGCCCGCATTCGGCGAGCATCTGCGCCGGCTTGGCGTGCTCGACGTAGATGTCCGGCAACCCCAGGTGCAGCACCGACTTGAGGATGTTTTCCCGGGCCAGGAACTCGCTGACCGCCGCGCCGGCGCCGCCCATGATGGCGTTTTCCTCGATGGTCACCAGCAGTTCGTGGCTGCCGGCCATCTCGCGCACCAGGGCTTCGTCCAGCGGTTTGACGAAACGCATGTCCACCACGGTGGCGTCGAGTTTTTCGGCGACCTTCAAGGCTTCCGCCAGCTGTACACCAAACACCAGCAGGGCGGTTTGCTTGCCGTGGCGGCGGATCACGCCCTTGCCGATCTCGATCGGCTCCAGGTCGCTTTCGATCGTTGCATTCGGGCCGGTGCCACGCGGGTAGCGCACCGCCGCCGGACCGTTGAACAGGTGGCCGGTGGTGAGCATCTTGCGCAATTCGTTCTCGTCGCTCGGCGTCATCACCAGCATGCCGGGGATGCAGCGCAGGTAGGACAGGTCGAAGCTGCCGGCATGGGTCGGACCGTCTTCACCCACCAGGCCCGCCCGGTCAATGGCGAAGAGCACGTCGAGGTTCTGCACGGCGACGTCATGCACCAGTTGGTCATAGCCGCGTTGCAGGAACGTCGAATAGATCGCCACCACCGGTTTGGCGCCTTCGCAGGCCATGCCGGCGGCGAGCGTAACGGCATGCTGTTCGGCAATTGCCACGTCGAAATAACGCTGCGGGTAACGTTCGCTGAACGCCACCAGGTCCGAACCTTCCTTCATCGCCGGGGTAATGCCCACCAGGCGCGGGTCGGCGTCGGCCATGTCGCACAGCCATTGGCCGAACACGCCGGAATACTTCGGTCCGCCGGCCTTTTTCGGCGCGGCGGCGGGGGCATCCAGGGGTTCGAGCTTGGTGATCGCGTGATAGCCGATCGGGTCGACTTCCGCCGGAGCGAAGCCTTTGCCTTTCTTGGTGACCACGTGCAGGAACTGCGGGCCCTTGAGATCGCGCATGTTGCGCAGGGTGGCGATCAGCGTCGGCAGATCGTGGCCGTCGATGGGGCCGATGTAGTTCCAGCCCAGCTCTTCGAACAGCGTGCCGGGGACCAGCATGCCCTTGGCATATTCTTCGGTACGGCGGGCGATTTCCCAGGCGCCGGGCAGGCGCGACAAGACCTTCTTGCTGCCTTCGCGCATGCTCGCATAGGTGCGGCTGGAGAGGATCTTCGCCAGGTAGTTGGACAAGCCGCCGACATTGCGCGAGATCGACATGTCGTTGTCGTTGAGGATCACCAGCATGTTGGCGTCGACTTCAGGGGCGTGGTTCAGCGCCTCGAAGGCCATGCCCGCCGTCAACGCACCATCGCCGATCACGGCGATCGCCTTGCGTTCGCTGTTCTGCAGGCGGGCGGCAATGGCCATGCCAAGGGCAGCGCTGATGGAGGTGCTGGAATGACCGACGCCAAAGGTGTCGTACGCGCTCTCGGAACGGCGCGGAAAAGCCGCGATGCCGTTCTTCTGGCGCAGCGTGCCCATGCGGTCGCGGCGGCCGGTGAGGATTTTATGCGGGTAGGCCTGATGGCCAACGTCCCACACCAGGCGATCGTCCGGAGTGTCGAAGACGTAATGCAAGGCGATGGTCAGCTCGATGACGCCCAGGCCAGCGCCGAAATGCCCACCGGTCTGGCCGACCGTGTAGAGCAATTCCAGGCGCAACTCATCGGCCAGGGTTTCCAGCTCGGCTTCACCCAGCCGACGCAAGCCGTCCGGCGTGTTGGCGCGGTCCAGCAAGGGCGTGGACGGGCGTGTGCGGGGAATCTCTTGGAACGTCGTGGGCATCAGGCGAATCGTTATAGGTATAAAAGAGGCGGCAGTTTACCTTATGCATCGCAAGCTGCCCACGCGTTGGCCGGAACTTGGCCGATACGCACTTGTAATTGGGTTGACCGTGTATCAGCTGCGTCGTTCGACGATATAACGCGCCAGCTCGCGCAACGGTTCGGCGGCCGCGTCAAAGGGTCGCAGCGCGTCCAGGGCCTGGTCGCGCAGCTCGAGCGCGTAGGCCTTGGCGGCCTCGAGTCCGAGCAGGGCCGGGTAGGTCGGCTTGTCACGGGCGATGTCGGCGCCCTGGCGTTTGCCGAGAGTCTGGGTATCGCTTTCGACGTCGAGGATATCGTCCTGCACCTGGAAGGCCAGGCCGATGGCCCGGGCGTAGGTTTGCAGGGCTTGCAGCTGTTCAGGCGTAGCCCGGCCGCTGGCCAGGGCGCCGAGCCGGACGCTGGCTTCGATCAGCGCGCCGGTCTTGTGCCGATGCATGTATTCCAGGGCGTCCTGGTCGAGTTTCAAACCCACCGAACCGAGGTCGATGGCCTGGCCGCCGACCATGCCAGCCGGGCCTGCCGCTTGTGCCAGGGCGCTGATCATGTCCAGGCGAACCTCTGCCGGGCAATTGCTCAGGGCCGGGTCCAGCAGGGCGCTGAAAGCCAGGCTTTGCAAACCGTCGCCTGCGAGGATCGCGCAGGCTTCGTCGAATTTCTTGTGCGTGGTCGGCTGGCCGCGACGCAGGTCGTCATCGTCCATGGCCGGCAAGTCGTCGTGCACCAGCGAATAGGCGTGGATCAGCTCCACCGCGCAGGCCGCGCCGTTGGCCTGCTCGGCAGCGCCGCCAAGGGCTTCGCACGCGGCATAGGCGAGCAACGGACGCACGCGCTTGCCGCCGTTCATCACGCTGTAGCGCATGGCTTCGTACAGTCGCGCCAGTTCAGGGCTCGGGGCGGCGAACAAGCTGTCCAGCGCGGCATTGACCCGGGCCTGACTGCTGGCCTGATACGCGCCGATCATTCAGGCTGTTCCGCGTCGAACGGTTCTTCGGTCAGCTCGCCGTCGCGTTCCAGCAGCAGTTGCACTTTCTGCTCGGCCTGGGCCAGCGCCGCCTGGCAGTCGCGAGTCAAGCCGATACCCTGCTCGAAAGCGGTCAGCGAGTCTTCCAGCGACAGTTCGCCGTTCTCCAGGCGTTCGACCAGCGCTTGCAGGTCGGCCAGAGATTGTTCGAAATCCAGTGCAGCTTTCTTGCGGGCCATGGCGGCTATTCCGGTTGACTGTTAAACCGGCGCGACACTAGCAGACATGGGGGGTTGGGGCAAATCAGGGTGGGGTTTATCGCAGCGCAGCGGGTGAGCTGAGACGGACCGCTTTTGTGGCGAGGGAGCTTGCTCCCGCTGGGCTGCGAAGCAGGCCCAACGCTGCGCAGGCTTACCCAGATTGCGACTGCTGCGCAGTCGAGCGGGAGCAAGCTCCCTCGCCACGGGGTATTCAGTCAGCTGGATAATTGATGCGATAACGGGTGCTGCGTCCCCCGCCGGGCATCCGCTCCAGGCAGCCCTTCTCCAACAGCTCCGTCAGGTGTCGCGTGGCCGTTGCCTTGGAGACCTTGGCCACGGCTTGGTACTGAGCTGCGCTGATGCCCTGCTCGAACCCCTTTTCATCACCGTCGAGCAATCGGTTCAGCAATTTGATCTGTTCCGGTGAGAGCGCCGAGTCGCGATGGACTTGCCAGAAACGCGTCTTGCCCAGAACACTTTCGATATTGGTCATTGCCTTCTGCAGGCTGCGCAAAAGCGTTTGCAGGAACCAGGTCAACCAGTCGGTGATATCCAGCGTGGCCCTCTGGCTGTTTTCCAGAATTCGGTAATAACCGACGCGATCATCCAGAATGCTCACCGACATCGCGTGGAAACGGATCGCCTGGGCCTCGCCCTGGGCCAGTGCAAGATCGGTCAGGGTGCGGGTCAGGCGGCCATTGCCATCGTCGAATGGGTGCAGGGTGACAAACCAGAAATGAGCGATGCCGGCACGTAGCAGCGGATCGATGCTGGACTGATGACGGCTGGCTTCGAACCAGTCGATGAACTGTTGCAATTGTTGCTCAAGTCCTTTTCGAGGCGGCGCTTCGAAATGCACGGTAGGCCGCTCCAGCCTTCCCGAAAGCACTTGCATCGGTTCGTCACCGCGCAGTGCACCTACGCGGATCCGTCGATGGGCAAGGTCGCTGGTTTGATCAGGAAATAACCACTCATGCCATTCCAGCAAGCGTTCGACAGTCAAGGGCTGGTTGAAATGCCGAGTCGCATCCAACAGCAGCTTCGCCAAGCCTTCGCTGCGCTGAGTGACCGAAGTGTCATCGGCGTGTTCCAGGCCCAGGCGGCGGGCCAGGGACGAGCGCACCGAGCCGACATTCAACTGTTCTCCTTCGATAGCTGAAGAGGACACGATGTTTTGCAACAAGGCATCAAGTTCGTTCTGCACGCTGATTGACGCCGTGACCGCGCCCGTCATGCCCAGCAACCGACCTTGCGCCTGTACGCATTCCCTTAGCGCCGGCGCCAATGCTTCAGCTTGCCAGTGAAAGTCGGGCCATTCGGCCTGCTGCCAGATCCAATGAGCTGCCATGAGTCTGTCCGAAAGTGAGTGAGCCGAATAATAGCGCTATTCGGCTCATTTGGTGAGCCGAATAAAGTCCCTATTCGGCTCACGCTATTCTCAGTCCGTGATTTCGCACACAGAATCGCGCGTTCCCCGATTGTGAAAAATCCGTCAAATGGCTACTCTTCGCGCCATCTACGGCCCCTTGTAACGGGGCCTTCAGACGTAATCCGAATAATGACAAACAGCGCCCGGGGAAGGGCGCCGGGTTGCGTTGTGCATGGCAGGAGGCATTCGTGCGTTTTCTTTTTTTATCGATCGTGCTGCTCGGTGCGCCTTTGGCGTGGGCCGGGCCTTCGGCCGAGTTGTCGGAGCCGGTCGGTGGCTGGCGTTATAGCGGCTTGCTCGATCGCACGGAAAACCCTCAGGTCGCCTATCCGACACCGCCCATTGACCGAGGCATCCAGCGCAATCGCACGATGATCGAAGGTCGGATCAAGGACATGGGCGCGGCGCGCCAGCCCCACAGCCTGGCAGTCAACGGCAACCCGTTGAATCTCTATACCGACGACGAGGGGCGTTTTGTCCGGCCGTATGCCTTTGGCGCCGGCTCCAACAGCGTCGAGGTGCGCAGCTCCGAAGGCCAGTCCCTCAAGCGCGTGCAATTTTATGAAGCCAACAACCTGCGCACCCCGGCGCAAATTCGCGTGGTGCTGGGCTGGGACGACCCCAAGGCCGAACTCGACCTGCATATCGTCACACCCGATGGCCAGCATGCATTCTTCGGCCAGCCGGCGTTGAGCAATGGCGGCGGCCTTGACCCGGACGGCGTCGATGGCCCCGGCCCCGAGATGTTCACCATGACCGCGCCGATGCACGGTACCTACCTGGTCTACGTGAACTATTGGGGCAACTACGGCAGCGGCGGCTACAACTTCGATGAAACGAGCAACCAGAACGAGGTGATCACCTCGCAGATCAACCTGGTGCTCAACGAAAACACCGTCGATGAAAAACGCGAGACCTTTGTCGTGCCCCTGCGCGCCATTGGCGATCTGTTGCTGGTCAAGACTTTCAACTACTAAGTATCCGCTCCACGGATGAACAGGCCCTTGTGAATATGAGCGACAACACTGCTTCCCCGACCACGCCGACCCCTGTCGCCAAACCAGTGCGCCGCTGGCCGGCGATACTGATCGGGCTATGCCTGGTGACCGGCGTGGCCGCCGGGTTGGGCTGGTTCATGACCAAGCCCAAGGCGCCGCCCACGGAGCTGGCGTTGGAAAAGCTCGGCGTGAGCCGTCCCGACGGTCTGCTCGAGGCGCACTCCTTGAGCCAATTGCCCAAGGACCTGCTGGCCGTGCCGTTCCTCAAGGCCACGCTCACCGAGGATTTCGTCTTCTATTACGAAGCTCACGCCGACCGCCTCGGCCTGATTGGCAGCCTGCGCCGGATCATTTACGAGCATGATCTCAAGCTTCAGGACAGCCTGATCGAGCAGCTTTTCGACCAGCCAGCCGACGTCGCGCTGTGGCGCGGTGCGGACGGCCGACTCAAGGATTTCCTGCTGGTGATGGACCGTGGCGGATTGGCGAAGGTGCTGGAGCCGTTGGCGAAAGTCGCCCTGGACGACACCCAGTTGAGCAAGCTCGGCGACCTGAAGGTGGGCAGCGATGAAGTCGCGCTCTATCAACTGAGTTATAACGCCAGCAAATCCCTGGTTTTCGCGTCCCATGGCGACAAGCTGGTGGTGCTGTCCAACCCGACCAAGCTCTACGACCAGGGCAGTGGCCCTACCGACGAACCGGGCATGATCTCGACCCAGGCCCTCGAAGCGTTGCTGGCCGGTGAGAAACTCTTCCCGGAAGCCTTCGGCCTGCCGCCCAAGGCGCCGCAGATCAAGCAGCGCATCTCGGTCAACGCCAGCGTGCTCGCCATGGGTTACCAGCGTTTCATTCCGAACTTCGCCGGCTTGCGTTTCGACATGGACGACAAGGGCTGGCACAGCTTCCTGGCCATGGACGAATTGGAGAACCAGCCGGACTTCGATTTCAAGCCCATCTGGCAAGCCATGCCGATGGGCGCCAGCGCCTGCGTAGCCTTGCCCCTGGCCGCCGAGCAGCAGAAGCCCCTGCTGGTGAAACTCGGCGCCGACGAAAAAGCCGCCCAGGCCATGGTTGATCACGTGGCTGGTGCGGCGGGCCTGTGCTGGTACGCCGAGTCGCGCCTGTACACCCCGCTGCTGGTGGCAAGCCTGAACGAAGACGACGGCAAGCTCGACGCCGGCCTGGGCAAGCTGTTCGGTTCGATGGTGGGCGCCTATGAAAACAATGTCGCCGAACATGCGTTCCCGGTTGTAGAGAAGCAGCAAGGCGCGATGCACCAATGGCAACGCCAGGTCAGCTCCAACTTCGGCCCCTACCTGGCCAAGGACGCTGAGCAGCCCGAATCGATCACCGGCAAGGCGTTCATGCGTATCAGCCTGGCACGCCACGGTTCGACCCTGCTGTTCTCCCTTGACGACAAACTGGTGGACAAGGCCCTCGGCACCCTCGACAAACGCTTCCCGCCCATGGCCGATGTAGTGCCCAAGGACCAGTTGATGCCGGTCTACTTTGGCCCCGACTCCATGGCGCAACTGATGCAGCGCGAAACCCTCGACAGCCTGCCCCAGGACATGGAACCGGTGTTCTATAACGCCGCGCAAACCTACCTGATTCCGAAACTGCGCACCCTCGGCGGCTACGGCAAATACGCGCTGACCTTGCCTGCAGGCAGCGAGCCGGACGGCCATTGGCAATGGTTGCCGCTGGAATGGAAAGCGCTGTGACAGGACTGATCCGCAATCCCGGATTGGCGCTGCTGCTGGTATTGCTGCTCGGCGCGCGGGCGTTCGCCGACGAGGCGCCGCCGCTGGATGCGCAACAATCCCAGGTCTTTCGGGCCTGGTTCGTGCGCATCGCCCAGGAGCAACTGAGCAAAGGCCCGAGCCCGCGTTGGTACCAGCAGGATTGTGCCGGGCTGGTGCGCTTCGCTGCCAACGAAGCGCTGAAAGTCCATGACCAGAAATGGTTGCGCAGCAATGGCCTGTCCAACCGCTACCTGCCGCCGGAGCTGCCGCTGAGCGATGCGCAACGGCGCCTGGCCCAGCAGTGGCAACAGGGCGGCGGCAAGGTCGGGCCCTATGTCAACGCGATCAAGCTGATCCAGTTCAACAGCCGTCTGGTGGGCCGCGATGTCACCCAGGCCCGGCCCGGCGACCTGATGTTTTTCGACCAGGGCGACGACCAGCACCTGATGATCTGGATGGGCCGCTACATCGCCTATCACACCGGCACTACCACCCCTACTGACAACGGCATGCGTTCCGCAAGCCTGCAACAACTCATGAACTGGAAGGACACCCGATGGATACCCGACGCAGCCAACCCCAACTTCATCGGCGTCTATCGACTCAACTTTCTCACCCAATGACCGGTGCCCGCATGCTGCGCTTGTGTTCGAAACTGCCCCTGCTGTTTGCCCTGTTGCTGGCACCTCTCGTGAATGCCGAAGACACCGTGGAGCCCAGCGGCTACACGCCGGTGTCCGGTGAAAGCTTCTTCCTGCTGGCCGACAGCAGTTTCGCCAGCGACGAGCAGGCGATGGTCCGTCTCGAAGCGCCGGGTCGCGACTACCGCCGGTTCCGCATGGAGCCCTACGGCGGCGCCGATATCCGCGTCTATCGCATCGAAAAGCCACTGGAGTTCCTCAAGCGCCAGAAGAACCTGCATCGCGTGGTCAGCGACGGCCAGTTCAAGGGCGAAGGCTTGTCCAATACCCTCGCGTACCTGTGGGACAACTGGTATCGCAAGTCCCGCCGGGTGATGCAGCGGGCGTTCTCCTACGAGTCCCGCCAGCAAGTCACTGAAGAAGTGCCGGAGCTGAAGGTCGGCAATGCCCTGATCGCGCCGACCCCGTACGACGCTCCAGCGCAATTCGCCTTGATCCCCGGCTTGCCGGTGGTCAGCCAGTTCCGCTATCCGCTGTGGCAGGCCAAACCGATCCAGCCACCGGCCGGCGTCGACCTGGCCGGTTCGTCCAGCGACTTTGTCAGCGTCGCGCCGGGCAATGTCTACGTCCCGCTGGGCCAGTTGAAGCCGGGCCTGTACCTGGTGGAAGCGCTGATCGGCAAGTACCGGGCGACGACGATGGTCTTTGTCTCCAACACCGTGGCCGTGAGCAAGATTGCCGGCGACGAATTGCTGGTCTGGGCCGCGCGCAAGCATGAGGGCCGTTCGGTGCCCAAGGTCAACGTGCTGTGGACCGACGGCCTGGGCGTGATGAGCAGCGGTGCCACCGATGAGGACGGCCTGCTGCGCCTCAAGCACGTCAGCCCGGAGCGTTCGTTCGTCATTGGCGAGGACGAAGAGGGCGGGGTGTTTGTCTCGGAAAACTTCTACTACGACAGCGAAATCTACGACACCAAGCTTTACGCGTTCACTGACCGGCCGCTGTACCGGCCGGGGGATTGGGTGTCACTGAAGATCGTTGGCCGGGAGTTCAAGAACGCCCGCGACTCGGTGCAACCGACCGCCGCCGACGTCAACGTCACGGTGCTGGACGCGACCGGCACCGCGCTGCAAACCCTGGCCCTGAAGCTCGACTCCAAGGCCGGCACCCAGGGCCGTTTCCAATTGCCGGAAAATGCCGTGGCCGGTGGTTATGAGTTGCGCTTCAGCTACAAGGATCAGCTCTACAGCAGCGCCTTTCGCGTGGCTGAATACGTCAAGCCGCATTTCGAAATCGCCCTGAACCTCGCCAAGCAGGATTACCGCACCGGCGAGCCGGTCAAGGGCAATCTGGTGTTGCTGTACCCGGACGGCAAGCCCGTGGCGGACGCCAAGGTCAGCCTGAGCCTGCGCGCCCAGCAACTGTCGATGGTGGATAACGAGCTGCAATACCTGGGGCAATTCCCGGTGGAGCTGACCAGCAGCGAAGTGACCACCGACGCCAAGGGCAACGCCGCCCTCGACCTGCCGGCCGCCGACAAGCCAAGCCGCTACACACTTACCGTATTCGCCAGCGATGGCGCGGCCTATCGGGTCAAGACCAGCAAGGAAATCCTCATCGATCGTGGCGCGGCGAATTTCCGCCTGAGCGCTCCCCAGCGGTTCAGCGCCGTCGGCCAGAAAGTGTCGTTCAGCTACGCCAACGAAGGCGGCAACGAGCAGGCCAAGGCCGTGACACCGGGCAGCTACGCCTGGGTACGCCTGGAAGACCAGAGCACCGGCGAAGGCAAGCTGGCGGCCAAGGACAAGGGTTTCAGCCTGTCCTTCGAGCGTCCTGGCACCTACAACCTGACGCTCAAGGACGACCACGGCCGGGTCATTGGCGCCGTCGCGCATGCGGTAACCGGTGAAGGTATCAAGGCCGTGCCGGGCACGGTCGAGATCGTCTTCGACAAGCCTGAATACAAGACCGGTGACGAAGCCCTGGCCTTGATCACTTTCCCGGAACCGGTCAGCGACGCGCTGCTGTCCCTGGAGCGGGACAAGGTCGAGGCTACCGCGCTGCTGACCAAGGGCGCCGACTGGCTGAAGATGGAAAAGCTCAGCGACACCCAATACCGCGCGCGCATTGCCGTGAAAGACAACTTTGCGCCGAACCTGACCTTCTCGGTGCTGTACACCAAGGGCGGCCAGTACAGCTTCCAGAACGCCGGCATCAAGGTGGTTGCGCCGCAGATCGACGTGGCCATCACCACCGATAAAGCCACGTATCGCCCGGGCGACACCGTAACCGTGGACTTGGGCACCCAGTTCGCCGGCAAGGCGATCCCGGCGCACCTGACCGTCAGCGTCGTCGATGAAATGGTCTATGCCCTGCAACCGGAAGTGGCGCCCACCATCGACCAGTTCTTCTATCACCCACGCCGCAACAACGTGCGCACCAGCGCCAGCCTGTCGTTCATCAGCTACGACGTGGCGCTGCCGGGCAGCCCTGGCGCGCCGGGCAAGGCCAACCGCAGCGAGCGTGGCGTCAAGGTGCTGGAACGGCCGCGTCGCGAAGATGTCGACACCGCCGCATGGCAACCGGAGCTGGTCACCGACGCCAACGGCAAGGCCCGCTTTACCTTCAAGATGCCGGACTCCCTGACCCGCTGGCGCATCACCGCCAAGGCAATCGCTGACGACGGCCAGGTGGGGCAGAAAAAGCAGTTCATCGCCTCGGAAAAACCGCTGTACCTGAAGTGGAGCGGCCCGACCCGCTTCCGCGTGGGCGACAAGCCGCAACTGGGCCTGTTCGTCTTCAGCCAGTCGGAAAAACCGCTCAAGGCCGAACTGTTGATCCGCTACGCCGGCGCCGAACAGCGTGTGGTCGCGGACCTGAAAAATGGCATCAACTACGTCGCGCTGCCGACCATGGAGCTGAGCAACGGCGACTTGACCGTGCAGTTGCAACTCAATGGCGAAACCCAGGACGCCCTGGCCATGCACCTCAATGCCAGCGGCAACGGTTGGCAAGTCACCCAGAGCCAGCGCCTCGACGTCATGAGTGACGCCACGCCACTGAACCTGCCGGCCGACGCCAGCGATATTCGCCTGCGCCTGGATGACAGCCCGCAAGCGCTGTTCCGTTCGGCCCTGGACGACCTGTTGAGCTACCCGTACGGCGGCGTCGAACAGACCGCCAGCCGCTTGTTGCCGTTGAGTATTGCCTACCCGTCCCTGGCGTCGAACCCGCAGATCCGTGACCGCTTGCGCTTGATCATGCAGAACAGTCGCTTGCGCCTGGTGCAGATGGCCGGCCCGTCGGCGAGCTTCACCTGGTGGGGCCAGGACGGCGAGCCGGATGCATTCCTCACCGCCTACGCCTATTACGCCGACTGGCACGCCAGCAAGGCGCTGGACCTGAACCTGCCGCCGGAACACTGGCAGCGAGTGCTGGAGGTCTATGCCAAGCAGGCCGGTGATACGCCATTGCTGCAACGTGCCCTGATCCTGTCGTTCGCCAAACAGATGCAGCTGCCGGTGAACACCTTGGTCAGCGGTCTGATGGACGACCTGGCGAAGGCCAGCGAAGACAGCACCGAGAGCGTGCTGGACAGTGGCGAGGACAGCCTCGTCATGTACGCGCCGGATTCAGCCCTCGGCCTGGCCAGCGCCCGCGTCCTGACGGCATCGCTGGCCAAGCAGGTAAAAGTGCCAATGCCGGCGGCCTTCAGTCGCCAGGCAGACGCCGCGCAACAGCAGTTGGAACTCAGCTCCCAGCCGTTCGTCGAGGCCCTGCTGTTGTCGTTGCAGAGCTTCGATCAGGCGCGCGCCGCCGCGTTGCTGCAGCGCGTGTTGCCACAGCAATCCACGCTGGAACGTGCCCTGGCCCTGACCTGGTTGCAGCGCAGTATCGAACAGGCACCGGCGGCCACAACCCTGGAACCGGCCGAAGGCTGGGCAGCCAAGCAGGGCGCGACCGGTGAAACCTACTGGCAGTGGCAGGGCGCGCAGCTACCAACGATGCTGACCCTGACCAGTGCCCAGGCGCGTCCGGTGCAGGCGTCATTGAGTTTCCAGAGCCAGCAAGCGCCAATTGCGCCGATGGCCGTGTCCATCACCCGCCGCCTGTCGCGCCTCGTGCCGGGCGACGAAGCGTTCACTTTCAAGCTCGAAGCTGTCGGCAACAAGCCGTTGTCCAGCGACAGCCTCTATCTGGATGAAGTGATCATCAACAGCAAGGCCTCAACGCCGCTGCGCTACGGCATGCTCGAAGTGCCGCTGCCGCCGGGCGCTGATGTGGAGCGCACCACGTGGGGCATCCAGTTGCTGGGCAAGGCCGACAGCGAACCGACGTCCCTGGAAAAGGCCCGTTTCGAACCGGGCCAGATGGCTTACGCGGTCCCGGTGGATGCCCTTAGTGGCGAACTGCGCCTGCGGCACCTGGTGCGTTTCTCCCAGAAGGGCCAGTTCACCCTGCCGCCGGTGCGTTTCACCCAGGTGTATGCGCCGCAAAACCAGGCTCGCGAACAGAAACCGGCGCTCGGTCAGGTGACGGTCAACTGACATGCGCAAGCCTTGGGGCTGGTGGCTGTTGTGCTTGATTCCTGCGCTGGCGACAGCGCAGGAGGAGCCCTTGCGCCTGGCTTTCGACGGTCAGCTGTTGCGAGTGAGCCAGACCCAGGTGCTGGACCGCCAGCCGTTGCCGGACGCGTTGACGGCACCGTTGGGCAGCCTGTGGAAGCTCTTCGTCTACGCCTGGCTGGTGGACACCGATGCTCGCGAGCCGGTCTACGAGTGTCGCGGCGAATCGAAAGAAGAAGTCTATTGCTGCAATGCCAGGCAGAGCATCGGCCGTGATCAGGCGCTGGTGAAGTCCTGCGGCTTGTACTTCGAACCGCAACGGCTCGGGCTTTCGGCGCCGGACTGGCGAGATTACTGGCAAGCGCGCCGGGCGCCGAACTGGTTGCTGGACTTGCCGACCTTGCAGCCGCAAACCCAGGTACCCGTTGCAGAACTGCTCAAGGCGCTGGCCACGTTGCCGGCCCAGGATCAGGCCCGGCGGGTATTACTCGACGTGGTGCTCGGCGCTGCGGATGGGCGATTGGTCGGTCAATTGGGCGGTCGCCTGCGGGTCAAGACCTGGAGCTGGCTGGGTGACCGGGGCCCAGCGTCGCGCCAGGGCGGTTTCGCCGGTTGGCTGGCCGATGGCACGCCCGTCTGGGCCGGTGGGCGCGGTACCAGCCAGCAGGTGCTGAAGAAGTATGGCGATGGCTTGGCCACGGCACTGCCGTCGCGCTGGCCGGCGGAAACCGGGCGTTGCGTGGAAGTAGGCCTGTTTGCCCGTTATCCGTTGCAGCGGGTCATGGCTGGCGACCGTCCTGCCATGCCGGGTCAGCTGCGCGGCGATTACCGTGTCGAGTTCACCAATGGCAACCAATTGGATATCCACAGCGACGGCGAGCTGTTCCTGCTGCCTGGCAAGCTGGTCGCGCGACTGGATCGGGAAGAATACGTCGCCCGGGTCCTGCAACGCGAAGCCAAGGCCGAACCGGTCGAAGCAGCCAAGGCATTGGCCGTGGCGATTCGCACCTACCTGCTGCAAAACGCCGGGCGCAATGGTGATTGCCTGAGCATCGATGACAGCAGTCACCGCCAGCGCGTCGCCCCGCGTCCGGCGGCGCCTGAAACCCGCGCGATCGCCGCGTGGACCACTGATCTGGTCCTGGCCGGCACTGACGTCACTTACCACTCCGATCAACCGGGCCCGGACAAATTGTCCTGGGCCCAAGCCGTTGAACAAGCCAACGGCGGCCAACGCTACGACGCCATCCTGCTGCATGCGTATCCGCGTGCCAGCCTCAGCCGCTGGGACAACCCGGTAGCGTCCTGCGAAGCGTTGCCCGCGGCCCAGGACTGGTTGCTGAAGCAGCGCCGTGGCTGGCGTCAGCGCCTGGAAAGCGAAGTGGGCTACAACGAAATCAGCGCTTTCGCGGTCTGCCGCGTCGCCTTCGGCCGGCCGTATGTCGACCGCGAGCGCCAGCGCATCTACGTACGTGGCGTGCTGTCGCTGCAAGACCGCCTCGACCTCACACACGAATACCTGCACCTGGCCTTTGAGGCTCACCCCAACGGCCAGGACGAAACCTATATCGAAGGGCTCGCCCGTCACCTCTTGCTGGAATAGACCATGACACTCCGTTATCCACAGGTCTTGTTGTTGCTCTGTGCCTTGACCGCGTTGCCACCGGCCATGGCTGCCGACCCCATCAAGCTCGACACACCCGTCGGCGGCTGGCGCAGCGGTGCGCCGGGGGGCGAGGGCGAAAGCTTCAGCCAGACCGTCAACTACCCGGCCTCGTCGGTCAATACGCCCCCGGGCCAGGCCGACACCGCACGCATCAGCGGCCAGATCAAAGGCGCGCCCAAGGACAGCAACGCACCAGGACAATTGATCGTCAACGGCGTAAGCCTGCCGCTGAAAACAGATGAAGAAGGCCGTTTCGACCGACCATTCTCATTCCCCAATGGCAGCAACAGCGTTGAAGTGCGTAGCGCCGATGGCCAGCAGCGCCACCGCACGCAGTTCCTCAACACCACCGGCGGCGCCACCCCGGCCAAGCTGCGGGTCCTGCTGACTTGGGATAGCGACGGCACCGACCTCGACCTGCACCTGGTGACGCCCGATGGCGCCCACATCTGGTACGGCGACCGCGCCGTCGCCAACGGCGCCGCGCTCGACGTCGACGTCACCACCGGCTACGGCCCGGAAATCTTCGCCATGCCCGCGCCGATCAAAGGCCAGTACCTGGTGTACGTGAATTATTACGGCGGCGGCTACCGCAGTGACGAGTATGAGGAGGGCGACGGCGAGCAGGTGGAGCAGGCGCAACAGGCCCTGACCACGGCGCAGGTGACGGTGATTACTGAAGAGGGCACTCCGAGCGAGAAGATGGAAACGTTCGTGGTGCCGATGCGGGCGGTCGGGGAGCTGACATTGATCAAGAGCTTCAGCTATCCGTGAGGAGACAAAGAGGGGGGCTGCTGCGCAGCCCAGCGGGAGCAAGCTCCCTCGCCACAAGGGATCCTGGGGTTGACGCCTGATTTGTGGACGCTCGGAAATCCTGTGGGAGCGAGCCTGCTCGCGAAGACGGCGGCACATTCAACATCAATGCAAGCTGACCCACCGATTCGCGGGCAGGCTCGCTCCCACAGGTGGCATCAGGTATTTGTGACAAATAAAAATCTCACGCGTGAGCTATTGTGGGGTTTGCAAAGTACCTGTAGTGTTTCTCACGCGTGAGTTTTTCACAGTGGGGTCAATGCCATGCCAACCAGCTCTCCAGCAGATCCACCTGACGGCTCTGTGACCGAGTCAGTGAGCCGCACGGAAGATCGCGCCAAGCCCTCGGCGAAAAAACCGTCGAGCTTCTACATGAAGCAGATGCGCGCGGGCCTGAGTGCCGCAGGCTATGTAAAACACGAGACTTGGGTGCTTCCCGAAAATCGAGGCCTGCTCAAGCAAATGGAGAAACAGCTACGCCAACCGATTCTGGCTGGCTCATTCATGTCGGAGAATTACATGAGCGCAGGTAATAACTGGAACATCGACCGTCTCTACAGCGCCCTTCAGGCCCTGGACGAAGTGGTCGCGAACGACATCACCCTGAGCCTCGTCCAAGGCTCCGAATCCAGCATCAAGCTGGAAATGAATGACTTCGGCGGCTTGCCTATCTACATCGCCGTGGTCGGCGACCAGATCATCGTCGACACCGTCCTGGTGGATGTCGAGTCGATCAACGACGTAGCGGCCTTCAACGACGCCGTGTTGCGCAGCCGGGAAATGTTTCCGCTGTCGTCCATCGGCATCGAGACCATGCCCAACGGCCAGGTCGTCTACAACATGTTCGGTGCGCTGAGTTCCGACTCCAGCCTGACCAACATCGTCACCGAGGTCAAAACCCTCGTTGACAATGTGCAGCGCGCCAGCGAAGCCTTCGACCGCTTCTTCAATTAATTCGCCAACAGGAACTATCCAATGACTCAGTCCATCTGGAGCAAGTTGTTCACCGCGCTGCGTGGCGGTGCCAATGAAGTCGGCGAATCGATCGTCGATCAACAGGCCCTGCGCATCCTCGACCAGGAAATTCGCGACGCCGACACCGCGCTGGCCAACGCCAAGCGCGAGCTGGTCACGATCATGGCCAAGCACAAGCTGGCGACCGATCGCGTCGGCGAATACAACGCCAAGATCAAGGACCTGGAAGCCAAGGCCCTGGCCGCGATCCAGGCCAACCGCGAGGATCTGGCATTGGAGGTGGCCGAAGCCATTTCGACCCTGACCAACGAACTGGACGCCGAGCAAAAGCACGCAACCGAATTCGGCGGTTACGCGGAAAACATGCGCAAGGACATCACCAAGGCCGAAAGCCGCATCAAGAGCCTGCGTCAGCAAGTGGACATGGCCAAGGCCCGGGAAAGCGTGCAGAAGGCCCAGGTCAGTGCTTCGATTGCCAGCGGCGGCGCCAATGGCAAGCTGGAAACAGCGGTCGGTACACTCAATCGCCTGCAAGCCAAGCAACAGCAGCGGGCCGCTGAACTGCAAGCCCAGGACGAATTGACCGAGGCTTCGACCGGCTCCGACCTGGAGCGCAAGCTACGTGACGCCGGCATCACGCCGAACGAAGGCAGCGCCAACGCGATCCTGGAACGCCTGAAGAAAAAATCGGCTGAGTGATCGGTACACGTTGTCCTGAGTGAACCCGTGGCGAGGGAGCTTGCTCCCGCTGGACTGCGCAGCAGTCCCATTCTTTGGGGGCCGCTTCGCGCCCCAGCGGGAGCAAGCTCCCTCGCCACAAGGACTGTGCTCGGCCTGCCTGCTCATCGGATTTATTGTCGCCAAGGTACTTCTATCCAGGCCGCACAACAGGTTTAATGCTGTCCGGCCACTACGCTCGAGCACCCAACTGCCCGAGCGATTATCCCGCCAGGAACGAAGCCCCACGGAGTCAGGGACGAAATGTCGATTTTCCTTCTGTTGCGCGCGTACGCTTCGTCGTTCTTCCATCGATTCGGCTGGGCCGGCCTGGCCATTGCGCTGGGCGTGCACCTGTCCACGGCCTGGATCGGCCTGGTGTTGCTGGGCGAGCAGCACCTTGTCGCCGCCGCCACGTTCACCTACTTCTATCTCACCACCACGCTCACCGTCGGCTATGGCGATCTCGCGCCGCAGACTGCGGCGGGACGGGTGTTCGTGGCTACCTGGGTGATGCTCGGGGGCATTGCGCTGCTGACGGCAGCCATCGGCAAAACCACCAGCAGCGTCATCGATGTATGGAGAAAAGGCATGAAAGGCAAAGGCGATTTCACTGGCCAGGTCGGCCATACGGTTCTCATCGGGTGGGAGGGCGCCTCCAGCGAGCGGGTCATTGAATTATTGCTGCAGGACGAAACGTCCAATGACAACCTGATCGTCATCTGCGATTGCGATCTCGAAGAAAACCCCATGCCCGGCAAGGCCTCGTTCATCAAGGGCGACAGCCTGTCCTCGGTCGCCCTGTTGCAGCGCGCCGGCGTACCCGGCGCCGAGCGCGTGCTGGTGCGAACCCATTCCGACGACCTGACCCTGGCCACGGTGCTGGCGGTCAATCGGCTGGGGCCCGTCGGGCATGTGGTCGCCCACTTCAATGACAGCGAAATTGCCGCCCTCGCCAGCGCCTATGCGCCGAGCCTGGAATGCACCTCCAGCATGGCCATCGAAATGCTCGTGCGTGCCTCCCAGGATCCGGGCTCGTCAGTGGTCATCAACGAGTTGCTCTGTGTCGGCGAAGGCGCCACCCAATACCTGATGAAACTGCCCGATGCGTTTGAAGCGACGTTCGGCGACCTCTACGGCCGAATGAAAGAGCAGCACAACGCTACGCTGATCGGCTACCGCGCCAAGGGTGCCCGACACCCATCGATCAATCCGCCCGGCACCACGCGCATCGCGGGTGGCGAACTCTTCTACATCGCGTCCGCGCGGCTCAAGGAAATTGCCCATGGGGTGGTTTAAACAGTTGATGGGGCTGGAGGCCCCGAACGCGAACAAGACAGCCAGCCATGACTCGCCCGTCAGCGGTCCGCTGGGCCTGGCCTCCGGCAAGCAGGTCATGTTCGATGCCACGCTCAAGTTGTTGCTCGACGGCAACAGCACCGTGGTCATCCCCGGCTCCCAACAGATCTGGAGCCTGGGCATCGTCGACCTCGGGCAGTCGAACTGGCTGTCGCGCTGCTACATGAACGACGAAGACTACTGGCTGCAAGTTCACACCAGCGGCGACGTCGCCGGGCAGGTCGAGTCGGTGATCCTGTTCAATTACCTCAGCTACGTCACGATCAACAGCGAAGCGGAATTGCGTCGGCTGGCTGGCCCGGAAAGCCTGATCGGCCTGCCGACCTACACCCACGACGGTGTCGAATACACCCGTGAATGGGGCTCCGAGGCTGGCCAGACAGAACTGGTGGCGTTGAGCGAGCGCGTGAGCAATCCGCAAGAGTCCTACAGCGTCGAGCACCGCTCGATGCTGTACGCCCGCGACACCGGCCTGACCGATCGCCGGGAATTCCTGCTGTTCTCTGTCGAAGAGGACGCCGAAGGCACCGTCAGCCTGAGCACTTCGCTGGGTATTTCGCTGTACACCACTGACCTGAACACTCTTTGAATAAGGAAGAATTCCATGCTTGAAGCGCTCTCCATTTCCCTGAACAAGGCTGCCGTGTTCGGCTTCGTCCTGTACATCCTCGGCGCGGCCGTGCTGTTCGCGCTGTTTCAGTTCATCTACATCCATGTCACGCCGCACAAAGAGTTCGAGCTGATCCGCTCGGGCAACGTGGCCGCGGCGATCGCCCTGAGCGGTGCCCTGGTTGGTTTCGCCATTCCGGCGAGCAACGTGATCGCCTACTCGATCAGCCTGCTGGATTTCGTCGTCTGGGCGGTGATCGCCGCAGCCGTCCAGTTGCTGGCCTTCCTGGTGACCAGCCTGGTGCTCAAGGGCGCTTCCGCGCGTATCAAGAATGGTGAGATCGCCGCCGGTATTTACATCGCCGCCGTGGCCATCAGCGTCGGCATGCTGAACGCCGCGTGCATGACGCCTTCCACGAACTGATTGCGCCACGGAGATCCCGATGAAACGAAGCAAGTACGTCCAGCTTTCGCTGGCTGCGTCGGTCGCCCTGGCGATATCCGGTTGCGGGCCAACGGAAAAAACCTACAAGTTGCAAAAGAAGTACAACTTCCAGTCCGTCCAGCAATGTGTCGATGAAAAGCTGCCGGTGGACATTTGCGCCGACGCCTACATGACCGCCATGGCCGAGCATCGTCGCATCGCGCCGACGTACGCCAGCCAGGCCGATTGCGATGCCGACTTCGTCCCCGATTGGTGCCAGCAGGACTCGTCCGGCCAGTTCATTCCCAAACTGGGCGGTTTCGAGCTGAGCGCCGATGGCGAAGTCACCCAATCCCAGGTGGACGCCGCCAGGGCCCAATTGCCCGCTTCGGAAGCGAACGTCGGTGGTTCAGGCTTCGGCAACCTGCTGACGGGCATGCTGATCGGCAACATGTTGAGCAGCAACCGCAACAGCTATTACTCCGAGCCGGTCTACCGTTACCGCGATGATCGCGGCAGCTTCGGGTCCTCGACCCTCAGCCAGCGTGTCTCCAGGGGCTCGACTTTTACCAAGTCCAACCAGGCGCGGTACGGCAGCTACACCGACACCATCAAGAGCAGCAAGCCGATGTCCGTTGCTTCCTCCACGTCTCGCGGTGGTTTCGGCAGCAGTTCCAGCGCCCGCAGCGGTTGGGGCGGATCGAGCAGCTCCGGCGGTTGAGGAACCAGCACCATGAAGAAGATCCAGTGCGCAGAACGTCCTGACTGGAAACAGACGGCCGAGCAGCTCGGCTTTCTGTTCCACACCATCGACGACGAGCCCTATTGGGACGAAAGCGCGTACTACCAGTTCAGCCTCAAGCAGATCGAGGATGACCTGGAAGACCCGACGACCGAGATCCATGAGATGTGCATGGACCTCGTGGCCCGCGTGGTCCAGAGCGAAGAATTGCTGGAGCGCCTGAGCATTCCCGCGCCGTTCTTCGAACTGGTTCGCACTTCATGGCTTGAAGGCCACCCGCACCTGTACGGGCGTATGGATTTCTCCTACAACGGCAGCGGCCCCGCCAAGCTGTTGGAGCTCAATTACGACACGCCGACCAGCCTCTACGAGGCGGCGGCGTTCCAGTGGGGCTGGCTGGAGCAATGCATCGAGCGCGGCGTGCTGCCGGCCCATGCCGACCAGTTCAACAGCATCGATACCAAGCTGCACCAGGCCTTTGCCCAGTTGCAGCTCAAGGAACCGTTTTATTTCGCCTCGATGAAAGGTTCGGTGGAAGACAAGGGCACCACGGACTACTTGCGCCTGATTGCGGAAAAAGTCGGCATCGAATCGCGGCACATCGATATCGAAGACATCGGCCTCAACAGTGACGGGCGTTTCGTCGACCTGGAGGAGCGCTGGATTCCACACCTGTTCAAGCTGCACGCCTGGGAGTTCATCTTCAACGAGCCGTTTGGCGCTGCGATCGCCCAATGCGATACGCAGTTTTTCGAGCCGGCCTGGAAGTCGATCATCTCCAACAAGGGCATTCTGCCGCTGCTGTGGGAATTCAACAAAGGCCACCCGAACCTGCTCGCGGCCCACCTGGATACCGACACGAGCAAAGCCGTGCCCAAGGGCTGGGTGCGCAAGCCGTTCTTTTCCCGAGAAGGCGCCAACATCGAGCTGCAGACTGCTGACGGTTTGATCGTCAAGGAAGATGGCCCTTATACCGACGCACCGTTCATCCTCCAGGAATTCGCGCCATTGCCACGCTTTGGCGACAGCTACACCCTAATCGGCTCCTGGGTCATCGGCGACCAGGCGGCCGGCATCGGCGTGCGCGAAGACAACAGCCTGATCACCAAGGATTCCAGCCGGTTCCTGCCGCATCTGATCCTCGACTGATTACCTAGCTTTGGGCCAAGCGTTGCCCCCCTATGGGAGCGAGCTCCCACAGGGGTGTGCGGTATGTCAGTTATCTCAAGTCCACCAGTACCGAACCAGATGAAAGAAGATTGGTGCGGCGAAGCACACCGAATCCAAGCGGTCGAGCATGCCGCCGTGGCCTTCGATCATGTGCCCCCAATCCTTGACGCCTCGGTCGCGCTTGATCGCCGACATGACGATGCCGCCGGCAAACCCCAGCAGGTTGATCAGCAAGGCAATGAGGAACGACTGCCATGGGTTGAACGGGGTGATCCACCACAACGCGCCGCCAATCAGCGAGGCCAGGAAAATGCCACCGACAAAGCCCTCGACGGTTTTCGACGGTGACAGGTTCGGTGCGATCTTGTGCTTGCCGAACAACTTGCCGCACACGTACTGCAACACATCCGACAATTGCACCACGATTACCAGATAGGCGATCAAGAGCAGGTTGCGCCCTTCGAAACCGGCAATGTCCAAGGTCAGCAACGCCGGTACAAAGGAGATGCAGAACACCGCGATCATCAAGCCCCACTGGACTTTGGAGGCGCGTTCCAGGAAGTGCGTGCTGTCGCCGCCAAGGGACGCGAGGATCGGCAGCAGCAGGAACACGTACACCGGAATGAAGATCGAAAACAGCCCGTACCAGTCGTAATAGATCAGCAAGTATTGCAGCGGCAGCGCCAGGTAGAACGCCGCCACCAAGGCTGGGTAATCGCTGCGCCGGGTGGGCGTCAGTGTGAGAAATTCCCGCAGCGCGTAGAACGACACGGCGTAGAACAACAGGATCACCGCCGCGTTGCCCAGCCAGAACGCGATGCCGATCACCAGCACCATGATCCACCAGGCATTTATCCGCGCATTGAGGTTCTCGATGACCGAGTTCGGTGCGCCTTTGGTCCGCAGCTTGAGAATAAAACCGACCAGCGAAGCCAGCAGCAGAATCGCGCCGATCCCGCCAAACAACATCAGGGTATATCGATCCATGTCAGACGTGCTCCGGGGCCAGCGCCAGCAGTGCGGCGCGGCTGCGTTCAAGGAATTGCTCTTTGCTTTCGCCTTCTTCGATGCACAGCGGCGCGCCGAAACTGGTGGTGCACAGCAGCGGCAAGGGCAATACGCGGCCCTTGGGCATGACGCGGTTGAGGTTGGCGATCCACACCGGGATCACCTCGACCTCGGGGTGGCTTTTCATCAGGTGGTAGATCCCGCTCTTGAACGGCAGCAGGCCTTCATCCGGGTTACGCGTGCCCTCGGGGAAGATGATCAGCGAGTCGCCGTTCTCCAGCGCATCGAGCATTGGCTGCAATGGGCTGTAGGAAGGGTCCTTGCGCTCGCGATCCACCAGCACGCCGTTGAACACCCGGTTGATGATGTAGCGGCGCATCGGGCTGGTTTGCCAATAGTCGGCGCCAGCGACGGGCCGAGTCAGTTTGCGCAGCGCCGGCGGTAGCGAGGCCCAGAGCAGCACGAAGTCGCCGTGGCTGCTGTGGTTGGCGAAATAGATCCGCTGCACCGGCGTGGGCGCGCAGCCGAGCCACAGGCTGCGAGCACCGGTGACCATCCGCGCGGCGGAGGTGATGAGGTTGGCGACCACGGGTTCGAACATGAGGATTCCTTGTCCTGAAAGCTTTGGTTTTATGCGACTTCTATAGCTGACAAACCATCGCCACAAAAGCCATTCACCTGCTGTTTTTAAACACCCAGACCCGAGTAAACCAGCCAGGGGCTCGCCAATACGAAGCTCACCGTCAACAGCGCTTGCGTCGCCACCAGCCAGGCTTGGCGGCGAAGCAGGCGCATGGAACCGTGGCTGCGCTCGGGCCATGACCGCCCGCCACGCTCGACCGGTTGCAGGCCGAGGTTGGCGAGGGCGGCGTCCAGCGCCTGGGTGCGTTCGGTAAGCGGCTTGCCAGCATCCGCGACGATCTGAAACAGATCGGCATCAAAGGCCACGCGAAACGCCAGATATTTTTCCTGCAGGCCGAGGACGAACACGCCGAAGCTCAGCAACAGCAGCCATGGATCGATGCTGCCCGCCAGCCATTGGCCCAGGCCGATCAGCGCCGCGAGCAAGGTCAGTCCGGTGGAGAGCTGGTCCAGCGAATGACCGCGGCGCAGCAGGCTCGCCACGGTATGCAGTTCCATGTCACTGCTCATGACGACTCCCTGAACCTGTGGACATCTGTTCCAGCGCCTGGCGATGCGCCGGGTGCAATACGACACCCGGGCGGGCGCGGCGGATCCGGGCGATGGCCGCCTCGACACTGTCGGCCCGACCGCTGTGCAGCAACCACGCCGCCACGACGGTGGCGCTACGTGAATAACCCAAGGCGCAGCAGACCAGTACCGGCCCGTGCTGGCGCAGGTGTTCGAGGGTTTGCGCGGCGCTCAGGCATTGTTCGGCGGTCGGTGCGCTGAGGTCGAGCACCGGCAAGGTGCGATAGGCGATGCCTGAGCTGTCCATGGACAGTTCCGCGCAAAGGTCGAGCACGGCGTTGAACGAGTGGTCCCGCAGTTCTGCCGACGTAGGAATCCGACCGAGCCAGACGTCATCCTCCACCTGATCCGGCTGCGGATGTTTGCGCGTCCACACGCGGGAGTTGATCCACGCCGCCGCCAGATAGGGCGCCAGCAACCAGCGCACCGCCGGGCTCAGCCGGCCATCTTCACGCTTCTGGAAGCCACTGGCGCCAAACGCCAGGTAATTCAACGCCACCATGAGCACCGCGACCGCCGGCCAGATCAGCCAGAGGCACGCGCCGCCGAAGGCGAACGCCAACGTGAAGAACACTGCGGCGCCCACGCCATAACGCAAGGCCAGTCGCAGGCGCGCCGGGTCGCGCGTCAGGCGTGCACTTCGCAGTGGACTCGGTCGGTCCAGCGGCCACAGCCAGACGCACAACCAACCGGCCAACGCACCGGTGGGCACGTCGACAAAATGGTGTTGGTAAGTGGTCAGCACCGACACGCCAATCAAGGCGAACCAGCTGTGCATCAACCAGCGCCAGAAGCCTTGCAGATGACGTTGATAGCAGACCCAGAGCACCACCAGCAGCGCGATGTGCAGGGACGGCGCCTGGTTGAACGGCTTGTCGAAGCCGGCCAGCACGTCGAACATCCAGCCGAACACCCCGTCCATTTCCGGCCGGGGAAAGGTGAACGTCAGCGGCCAGAGCAGGAAGCAACTGACGGCAATCACCTGAGCCGTGAGCAGGCGCAGGGCGTGGCGCTTCAGTTCGTCGCGGCTGTTGGGCAGCAGCAGGGACAGGCCGTACAACAAGTCGATCGACCAGTACGGCACGATCGTCCAGGCCAGGAACGGCATGTGGCTTTCCCAAGCGAACACCAGCGTGCCGACATCGTCACGCTGGGACGTGACCCAGGTGGCGAAGCCGTAGGTGCTGAAGAACAGCGGTGCCAGCAACAGCAGCCAGAGCACCGCCGCTTTCAGCAGCGCGGGTTCGCGAACCGGAGCAATGACCGCGCTCATTACTGGACTCGCTGAGCCAGCGAAACGCTGAAGATGCCCCACTCATCGACCCGCAGGGTGATCTTGCGGAAACCCGCCGCCTCAACCAGTTGGTCCATTTCCGCTTGAGTGCGCCGACGCATCACCCAGGCCTGGCCAGCGCGGTGGCTGGTCAGGGCGCGGGCGATCAATTCCAGCTGCGGGTGCCACGGCTGGCCGGTGTAGACCAGGAAACCACCGGGCTCGACCGCTTCGGCCAGGCCGGCCAGAGAGCTCGCGACCATCTGGTTATCGGCGAACAACTCATACAGGCCCGACACCACGGCGAGGGTCGGCTTGGGTTCCAGGGCTGCGAGATCCTGACGGTCGAAGGCATCGCCTTTGACGAATCGAGCGATATCGCCCAAACCTTTTTCAACGATCAGCGCACTGCCGTCGCGCACGTTGATGTCGCTGTAGTCGCGCAGCAGGATCGACTCCGGCAACGGGCTGACGCCTTGCAGCGCCTCGAGAATGTAACGGCCGTGTCCGGCGGCGATGTCGACGATGCGCACTTCGCGGTCCTGCTTGCGCAATTTGCCCATCGCCAGGCGCAGCAATTCTTCGACGTGCAACTTGCGTTGGCGAATGCCACGCCAGCCGATGGAGTTCAGGTAGTTCTGGTCGATCATCTTGCCCAGCGCAGACGTGCCGGTGGGCCGGTTGCGATAGACGTAATCCAGGGTACTGCCGGAGTCGAATCCGGTGTCGAAGCCCAGCTTTACCCCGGCGGACAACTTGCTGCCAAAACGCATGCTGGCGCGGGTCATGCGCCAGTAAAGATCGCGCAACGAGTTGTGGGGCAACGGCGTGGCCAGGGTTTCGGCTTCGGCGCAGGTCACGCCCAGGCGATCGGCGTCCAGCAGGGAAGGGCGCTCCAGCGGTCGGGCAAAATTTTGCAGGATGAAGCGTCGGGCACTGGCAATCGCCGGTGCGCGATTTTTCTCGCCGAGGGTGTCGTGGAAGAAACCCGGCAGGATGTGTTTTTCCTTTTGCAGGCTGCCCAGCCGCTCGAAGAACTGCTCCTGGGGTTTGCGATGCACCACAAAGTCGGAACCGGAGATCAACAGCTGCGTCGGCACCTGGATTGCCTGCGCGTCGGCGACAACCCGATCGGCGGCTTCGTACAGGCCCAGTAGCACATTCACCGAAATGGCCTTGGTGATCAGCGGATCGCTGTCGTAGGACGCCACCCGCTCCGGGTCATGACTGAGGAACTTCGCCTTGACGTAGCTGTTGACGAAAAAGTTGCCACGGAACTTGCGCATCAATGCCAGGCCCGGACGGGCAAACGGCACGTAGAGCTTGACCTTGAAGGCCGGCGACGCCAACACCAGCGAGCGAATGCGCGGTGCGTAATCGTGGACCCAGGTGGATGCGATCACCGCACCGACGCTTTGCGCCACCACGGCGATGTTCTGTTCGTCGATCTGGTGCGTTGCGCCGATGTGGTCACAAAAGGTCTGCACATCCCGCGCGCTGGTGGCAAAACTCGGGCTGTCGCCGCGTTCGCCAGGCGACTGGCCGTGGCCGCGTGCGTCCCAGGCGAAAAACTCGAACCCGGGCAGATCCAGCTCATCCACCAGATGCGCGATGCGCCCGGAGTGTTCATGGCCGCGGTGAAACAACAACACAGCCTGACGGGGTTCACCCGTCGCGGCCTCGACAGCCGGCCAGTGCCGGTAGAACAACTCCACGCCATCGTGGGTGGTGAACGTCAGTTCCTGGGCTTCGCGCATTGCAACTTCCTTATGCTGAGGGAGCGTTTTCCGACACCTGACTCAGGCCATGACGGACCCGATTGACCAAGGTATAAACCAGCAGGGCGGCAACCACCGCCATCACACCACCAACCCACAGCGCCCCGAGCCAACCCAAGGCAATACCGGTCGCGAGCACGCCGAACACAAAGGCGCGATCACTCTTGCCCATCGGCCCGTCATAACGCCGCGAAGCCCCGACCATCGCCCCCAGCACGCCGGCGTATTCGCTGAACAACGCCAACAGCGTGACCAACAACACGAGCAGCAGGCTGGTATCGGCAAACAAGGCAAAAGGCAGGATCAAGGCAGCGTCGGCGATGATATCGCATAGCTCATTGAGGTACGCGCCCAGATTCGATTGCTGGCCAAACTCCCGCGCCAGCATGCCATCCACCGCGTTCAAGGCCATGCGCAAGAACATCCAGACCGGCACGAGGATAAAAACCCACGGATGACTGGCGAACCACGCAATCACCGCCCCCACCAACACCGACACAGCACCCGCCAGGAGCGTGACCTGGTTGGCGGTGACACCCTTGTTGTAAAGACGTTGGACGGTGGGGCGAAGCAAATTCTGGAAGGCGGGTTTGAGTTGATAAATGGAAGGCATTTGAAATGGGATCTCGGCCGGATTCGGGGCAGGGCTTGTGCAGATGCGAGATTACGATAGGTTGAGGCGTTGCAGGTGGGTATTTACTGGGAATGCGCGCGGGTAGGCATCTGCGCGGGTGTTTGCGCTGGAAAACCGACTACAAAAGGACTGCTGAAATGCTGCGAGTGGATTGGCTCATCAACCACATGGATAAATGCAACCTGATGGCCGAGTGGCTTTATCGAGAGTTCAACTACGAATTTGCGCAGCAGTCGCTCGCCAGTTGGCAGGAAGAGTTTGCAGCGGGGCAACGCGATGGCCGCTGGAAATGCCTGATCGCCTTGGAACACGACCAGTTGTTGGGCGGCGCCTCGCTGGCGGGAGACGATCTACCTGAGCGCCCCGATCTCGGCCCTTGGCTTGCTTGCGTATTCACCAGCCCGAATGCCCGCCGCAGAGGGCTTGCGGCGCAGTTGATCGACGGCATCTGTAGCCATGCGAAAGAGGCAGGCTATACCACCTTGTTCCTACACACCCACAGCCAACGGGACTATTACGCCAGGCAGGGCTGGGAAGTGCTGGAGCGCTTCGAGGCTTGGGGCAAAGAGCAATGGCTCATGGCACGGTGTTTATGATTTTTTATAAGCGCTAGCCCCCAGCACGCAGCGGCCCGCCGACCGGGACGTACTCGACCGGGGCATCCCCGGACAACGTTTCGATGGGGTCTTCGGTGTAGCCGAAGCCTTCCTCTTTCAGATTGATCGAATGCACGCTGTGCTCACGGGCGGTGTTTTCGGTGAGTTTGGTGAACAGGCGGTGATCGGCGGGTTGGGTGAAGCGATCGCCGAGGTGGAGTTGGGCGAAGGTCAGGGTGGGGTGGTTCATGGCTGGGCGCTCCGAGTGATACGTGGTCTCTCTGGGATTGAGGGGCGCGTTGGGATTGGGTTCCGTTTTTGCACAGTCGAACGCGATGATCGGCTTGGAGTAGGCATCTGGATTTAGGTGCTCCCTTGTGGGAGCGAGCTTGCTCGCGATGGCGGTGTGTGAGCTGGAATCAATTTAACTGATCTGGCGCTGGTGCCGGTAAGCGCACTTTTACAGTTAAGCGGTATTTATATCTTGCCAAGTCGGCTTTGCAACTATAGTTAGGGCAGTAACTAAAGTTGCTCCAAGCCTACGAGTGGTTCGCAGTGAGGGCTAGGCAAAATTTTCATAAGTGGGCGGGATATAGGTTCAAGCCTCTGAAACTGAAATGTATGAATCGGGGTGGGTTTGAAGGGCAGCCAATCAAATCAATCATAACTTTTGTTCCGTTTATATCAATTATGGCTGTTCCATCCTCGGCAATTGAAATCAGCTGAGCATTAAGGTTGATCACTTCCTTTTTCATTGATAAAGAATAAGATTCATTAGCGTCTTTGGCATTTTCGCCATACACGAACTCATCTTTAATCTCTAGTTCGACTTCCCATTCCTCTCCTGCTGCGGGTATCCCGTCTTTCCAGGTAGCCGCTCCAGTACCAATAGCTGTCGAAAAGGTAACATGCAAATGGCTGACGGTTTTCCTTACCGAATTTATTTTTACTTTCATTTGTTATCTTTCCTAGAGGAACTCGGACTACGTGTTGTCAACGTTAATTGCCGTTCCTTTCAAGTTGTATTTTTATGTTATGGGGCTGCCTGCCTAAAATACTCACCAACACGCGGTCCTAGCTATTCTGCGTCCAAAATTTTTCTATATCTTTTGAAAACGGCCTCAGCGTGATCATCGCCTGAGATAAGGTTTTCGTAGAAAAATTCATCAATAGCCCATTCAGGAAAAACCAGTTGAGTCTGATTTTCGCTATTGCTAGCTTCTTTGAAGTTAAGCTGCCAGTGGCTTGAGAGACGTTTGTCAGTGATCTCAAAAAAATCCGCGGCAACGGGGACTGGGTATTTCTCGTAGTTGTCGCGGCATATATATAGCCAAGGGCAGTTGTCCCAGAATTCTATGCCGTAGACGACGTATTCTTTGTCTTTTTCCAAATTCAGCTCGCCATCAGGGCGAGAGATATATTGTTTTAGGCGTGCTAGCGTCTCCAATGAAAGCAGGCTATTGTATAAGTTGTCTATTTTACACTTGGCTTTCATTTTTTAATGTCTCCGGGTGGTACCGATGGG
Source organism: Pseudomonas sp. Z2-11 (assembly GCF_054161305.1). Taxonomy (NCBI): domain Bacteria; kingdom Pseudomonadati; phylum Pseudomonadota; class Gammaproteobacteria; order Pseudomonadales; family Pseudomonadaceae; genus Pseudomonas; species Pseudomonas sp. Z2-11. Next base: position 5,441,653 of record NZ_CP096395.1, on the reverse strand, counting down.
TCGTTCCCCCAAGGTTTTATATTGTCGTGACTATGGTTAGTGAACTTGAAATCCATTAGTTTGCCTGTGCTAGGATCCCGGACGTAATGAACTACGGAGTCGTTTCCGTTATAGGACTTTGTTTTCAGCTCCCACTTTTCCATTCCTTTGAAGTTCGGGTCCTTTAGACCTGTCATGATCCGATCTCCTCCGCCTTTTTTTGCGTGCTCTAGTGTCATTTCATCTTGAATACTTTTTGGGTCACGACTCCATTTGTCTGGTTTTGGTGGTGCCGGAGGTGATGGCTCACCCTCATCCACTCCAACCTTAGCCGCCGGATCCTGCTCGCCAACCGCCGGCTTTTTACACCCATCCCCCGGGCAACCTTCCAACCCCAACGGATCCACCCACCCCGTCGGGTTCAGGGTGTACCGGTACCCATTGAGCCCTCCCGCCAACTTGCTCGGGTCAGGCGTGAGATACCGCCCCGTGTCCGGATTGTAGTACCGGTGCCGGTTGTAGTGCAGGCCGCTTTCCAAATCGTGGTATTGGCCTTGGAAACGCAGCGGTTGGGTCAGTTGTTTGCCGGGGCCGTGGGCCAGTTTGGTGAGTTTGCCATAGCCGGTGTAGCGCGCCGCCCAGACGATTTCGCCTTGGTGGCTGGTCAGTTCCTGCGGTGTGCCGAGGTGGTCGTTGTGGTAGTAGAACGGCGTGGCGTTTTTTGGGCCTTGGCCTTCGAGCAGGGCGAGGGGGCGGAAGGTGCCAGGCTCGTAGACGTAGCTTTGATAATGGTGGTCGCTGCTTTCGGCGATGAGCTGGTCGCCTTGCCAGATGAATTCGGTGGTCTGGCCGTCCACAGTCTTTTCAATGCGTCGGCCGAAGGCGTCGTAGCGGTAGGACGTATCGTTGCCTTCCGAGGTGGTGAGGCCGATGAGGCGGTGCTGGCTGTCGTAGCGGTATTCGGTGACCAGGCACTGGGCTTTGCCGCGGCGTTCGCGGACCAGGTTGCCGTAGGCGTCGTAGTCGTAGTGGCGGTCGCCCTCCATCAGCAGGCGGTTGCCCTTGAGCGTGGTCGGGCCGGGGCGGTCGTGCAGCAGCAGGTTGCCGGCCGGATCGTGGGAAAAGTGCTCGGGGGGCTGGCTGTGGGCGTAGTCGATACGCAGCAGGCGATCTTGCGGGTCGTAGTGGTAGGCGCGTCGGTTTCGGGTGTCGGACAGCGTGGCGAGGTTGCCGTTGGCGCTGTAGGAATAGTCGCGCCAGAACAGTTGTTTCTGCTGGGTCTGCCACACGGTCTGGGCTTTGAGGCGGCCCTGTTCGTCGTAGCTGTAGTCGCTGAGCAGCAGGCCTTGCTGGCGCTGGCGCTCGCGGGTGCCGGTGAAGCGGTGTTCGGTCAGGCACTGGCCGTTGAGGTCGATGGCCAGCAGCGCGCCGCCATAGAGGTGGCGGTAATTGAGGGTGCTGCGGTCGGGCAGGCGGCAGTAGGTCAGCCGGCCGGCCTCGTCGTAGCGATAGTGCAGGGTGGCCCAGCCCTGGTGTTCGGCGACGAGGCGGTCCTGGTTGTCGTATTCGTAGGCCAGCGGCCAGTGGCCGTCGTCGACGCTGACCAGCCGGCCGAGGGCGTCGTAGCGGTACTCGACCGGTTTGCCGTCGGGCAAGGTCTTGCGCAACAGGCGGCCAGCGCTGTCGCGCTGATAAGCGGTGAGCCGCTGGCTGCCATCGGCACCGAACTCGGTCTTTTCCAGCAGGTGGCCGTTGAGGTCGTAGGCGTAGCCGGTGCGCTGGCCGTCGAAGCCGGTTTCCTGTCGGATCAATCCGTTGGGCGTGTAGGCCAGCTGATATTTTTCGCCGGATTCGTTCTCGATTTCGGTGAGCAGCAGCCGCGCCGAGTCGTAGCGATACTTCAGTTCGCTGCCATCGGGATTGAGCCGCCGGCTGATCAGGTGCAGGTCGTCGGCGTATTCGTAGCGGGTGATGCGCCCCAGTTCGTCGCGTTCGGCGGTGACCTTGCCGTAGGCGTTGTAGCTCCAGGCGCGAGTGGCGCCGGTGGGCAGGGTGGTTTGCAGCAAGCGGCCGACGGCATCCCACTGGTAATGGGTGATCGCACCATGTTCGTCCTTGCGGGTCAGCAGACGCCCCAACGTATCGTAGGAAAAACTCCGCTGGCTGTCGTCGGGCAGGGTTTCTTCAGTCAGCTGGCCCTGGCTATTGCGGACAAAATGATGGGTGCCGCCGTCCGGATAGCGGATCGAGAGCAGTTGCCCCTGGGCGTCATAGGCGTACCGGGTGCTGTGACGATCCGGGTCGAAGGCCTCGATCACATCGCCTTGGGCATTGCGCCGGTAGGTCCACACGGCTTTGCCGCGCTGTCGGGCGTGCAGGAAACCGTTGCGGTATTCGTAGGACGTCGGCTCGCCTTCAGGCGGAATCAGCGCCACCAGCCGTCCGGCTTCGTCGTAGCGGTATTCGGTGACCGCGCCCAGCGGATCCTGCTCGGCGGTCAGCCGACCCTGCTCGTCATAAGCCTTGAGCTGTTCGCCGCCAACGGGATCGACCTGGCGCACCAACCGTGCGCGATCGTCGTGGACGTACACTTCCTGGCTGCCGTCCAGATGCCGGACCGTGACGCTGCCGTCCTCGCCCCAGCTGTAGTGGCTGTCCATCTGCGCGAACGACGCCCAGTGCCGCACGCAGCGCGCCGCCGGGCCGAGGCCTTGCCATTCCCAGTAGAAACTCGCGCCGCCGGCCAGTTGCCGCTGGAGGATGACGTGCTGGTCGTCGTAGTCGTAGCGCTCGCTTTCGCCGGCGGCATTGGTCGCCTCGATCAGTCGGAAACGGCCGTCGTAGCGGTAGGTCACCAGCGTCTGTTCGGTGCGCCAGGCTTCGTCCGGATGCTGTTGCGGGTCAAAGCTCTGATAGTCGATGGCGACCAGGTGGCGATGCTCATAGCGCAACCGCAGGCCGCGCCGGGCGCCGTTGTCCAGGCGGCTGATGTCGCCGTAGATGTTGCGCTGGACGGTCAGGCGGTTGTCGTACCGATCGCTCAGCGCCGTCAGATGACCGTCGCGAAAGTGCAGGAAAGGGGCGTCTTCGCCGGGCTGGGCGATGATCAGTTCGTCCGGCTCGCGGCTCAGGTAGATCGCCGCGCGGGCCAGGCTGTTGTGGATCGCCGGGCGCCGCAGGCTGGGGCGAGGAAAGGTGGTGCGGCGGTTTTCCTGGTCGATCCAGGTCACCTGCTCGCCCTCGATCACCAAGCGATGGGCCAGGCCATGGCTCCAGCCACGGCCGAGGCCGATGTCCAGCTCGGCGGCGCTGGTGCGATAGAGACGGGTGAAGACGAACGGCAAGCGCCCGTCGAGGGTGCCGTCCTCCAGGGTCAGCAGTTCCTCGCCAGTGACCATCGACACCGGGCAGCCGTCGGTGCGGGTCTGGGCGGCGCTGTCGGCGGGGTCGCCGTTGGGGTTTTTCGAGGGGGTCGGGGCGTCGTCGTGGGGTTCGTACTTGCTCAGTCGTGAAGCAGGCTGGGATTTTTCCCGCACGATCGGGACCGGACGTCTGACCGACAGCGGCACCGACCCCGTGGTGATCTGCAACGGCGTGACGGGCGCCGGCCCCACCGACGGCCCTCGGCCACCGATCACCAGCGGTTTCAGTACATCGGCATGTTTGTCGAGGCTGCCGCCGCCGAGTTGGCCCAATCGCTGGCTGGATGCCTGCAACCACTCGCGGGCGCGTTCCGAGCGGACATGGCGCAACACTTTGCCGGTCAGGCGCAGACCCAGACCCAGGCCGCCAGTAAAACGCGCCAACAGAAAGTTGATCAGAATGGCGGCGCGTATTTCGCCCATGACTTCAGCCATGTACTGCGGCGGCAACATCCGCAGCCAACTGGTGAAGGCCGCCGTGTAGACCAAGAGCAACGGCTCGTCGCTCAAGATCATCAAGGCTTTGGCTATCGCCTCTGCCGGGGCTTTCAGCAGCTGCTCAAGCTCGAGCTCGGTGAGGTACTCCAGCAACTTTTCGCTATTGGCCTGCAGGTCCGCCAACAGATCGAAGACCTGCTTGATGTCGTCCCATAGCCCATGCAGAGCGTTTTCAAAACCGCGCAACTGAGCCTGCTGCAATACGTCGACGCGCTTGAGGAAACTGCTTTCGGAAAATTCCTTCCACAGTGGTTGAAACTCGTTCCACTCGGCTTTCAGCCAGCCTTCGAGCTCGACAATCACCTGCTGGTAGGACGCGTACAGCGCCTTGACGTGAACGGTCGTCAGATCAGGAAAAAAGGTAATGCGGTACCGCCGGCCGCGGTCGCATTCAGGTATTTCCAAGATGCCGCTGGGGCCGATGTCGTGACGCACCGCCTCGCCAAACGTTTCCTTCCCCGGCTCGCCGCCAAGGATTGGCTCCAGCATCACCGGCGTGTCGCCGATCGGCACGAAACGCGAGGCCTGGAACATATGCACCAGCGTCAACGGGCCCTGCGCCGGACACCGCGCCACCAGAGAACTGACCTGCTTGCCGCCGGTTCTTGCAGGCGCCAGCGCGACCTCGTCGCCCACCTTGAACGCCTGCTTGATGCCCAGCGTCCGGCCGGCCCAGAAATCTTCCGCCCAGGTGTCGTAGTCGCTCAGGCACTGGCGGAAATCCTTCAGCACCCGTTCGACATCGGGTTGGTCCGAGTCCATGGCCGCCATTACCAGCGAGCCAATGACGTTGCCCTGGGCAAGGATTTTCTCGTAGAAGGGCATGCAGGCATCTCGCGGCGCAGGGTAGACGCGAGACTTTGCCGGGGGTGGCAAAGGAAATAAGTCAGGAAAAGAAGCAGCGCGTGTAGGGCGTTTCTTTAATTGGCACTGCGTTGTCGGGGGCAGGCCGAATGCTGAATGGAGGCGACTCAGCCGAGGGGGTTTATCAGGCTCGTGGGATCTGGAAGGGGCTGACGCTGTCTTGCGCCATTGCTTACAACTGCGTCGCCTTGTGCGTTTTTTGGGAGGGGCAGTAGCTTGGGTCCTGTCGCTGCCAACAGTGATCGGATTTAGTTGCTCGTCTCAGCCTAAGGCGTACAAGATCCTAGATTCGGGGGGCTTGCCAGGAGCGCCAACAGTAAATTGTGCAAGTACCCCTTGCACAATTTGCCGCAATCGCAGCGTCGCTCCGCTATACCGGCAGATATGGATGACGTGTCGCCATTTCTGGATTTCAGCGACACGTTCTGTCGTCATGTCGCCAGCAGCGACATATTCATACAAGTTCCGCCGTGGGAGCGAGCCTGTTCGCGATAGCGGGTTATCCAGCCAAATGGATCAGCAGGCTACAGACGAATCACCAGCCCGGCACAATTCCAAGATGCAGCCGACGCAGCCTTGCGCCTTTGCCTACGACTACGCCAGAATCGGCCGGCTTGTGCGGCTTGGGGTTGGTCGGTAGCTTGGGTCCTGTCACTGCTCATCAGTGATCGGGTTTAGTCGCCCGTCTCAACCTAAGGCGTACCAAGTCCCCGTCGGACAGGCTTTGCTGTTCCTGTAATGATGGTGGCTGTGCGCAGGGCGCCCCCGGGCGCGCCGGGATTCTTAGGTTCACCGGTCGACTAACCTGCGTACAGCTGCCGCCCTCTCGTTTAGTCGCGAGGTGGTTGCAGCGTCACTTACAGGAACCTAAGTCATGGCAAAAATTACACCGAACTCCCCAGCTACAGAGGGACATGAGTCTCGCGCTCAGTCTGCTCGCAACAAGAAAATCGATGATGAAACGTCCGACAAGCCCGACGCCTTATTTACCGTCGCACCTGATGTGGATATGGAGTGCCTGCTCGCGAACCTGAGCGAAAGCCTGGCTTCGGCCAATGCGATGATCAGCGATCTCGCGTTCGATCTGGAAGGCTCGCGACGACATGTCGCGTTGGGGATCTTGCAGTTGATTGAGCTGAGTGAGTTGTTGGCGAACCGGGCTTTGGATGTTGTTGAGATGAGGTAGGGCGGGGCGTTGGCTGCCCGCCAGGCATAAAAAAGGTCTTGCTTGGCAAGACCTTTGCGTCTCCCGATTGCCCCTAAACGACGAGCGCTCAGATTGTCCAGATGAGATATACGCGGCCCTAACAGGTCGCCATCTCCGGCCTGAAACTGCTGGTGGTCAACCGCTTTAACGCGATCCCAAGCGCGTGATCATCAAACAACCTGCTTTTGCGAGCCGCAGCACCCGCTCCGCCGTTCCAGCGCTTCATCGCCTCGCGAATCGCAGGTACAGTCGGGGTGACCCCCTCCTGGCTCAGCAACCAATCAACTGTCGCCAATAACTCCATGCCGAAAGGCGACTCAAAACCATCGATCAACTCGGCGGTGCGTTCCAAAGCCTGGGCGTATTCCTTGGCTTCTGTCTGGAGATAAGTCTGTAGGAACGCTTTGCGCCCTTCATCGAACCAGATCACGTCGCTGATACCCGCATCACTGATACGTTTGTCGCAATGCAGATAGCTTCCATCCAGGTTATTAAGCAGATGCTCCAGCCGGTTGGCGTACGGCCCGTATTTATGAGCAACAAACTGAAGATTCAGAGGGTTCTCGGTGTTCGGCAGCTTTTCGATAGCGCGCTCAAGAAACCAGGCAAGCTTCTGAATCTCAAGCAGGCTGCATTCCATACCCAGAACCCAGTAGCGACGAACCAGTTCGGCAATCAATGCACGCGCAGGCGTGAGCTTCTCCACACCGCTACGCTTAGCAACGTTCAAATACTGGTTGGACGGCTCGAACACCAGCACATCGACATCCAGATCACTCAAGACTTCAACAATCTGCTCGCGAACCTCGGGCCACTTCAAACCACCGTTGCCGGCCCCTAGCGGTGGAACGGCCACGGACTTCACATCGTTTTCGATCAGGAAGCGACGCAGGTCGTGCAGGCCTTCAGTGATCCACACCATCTGCGAAGGTGATCGCCAGTGCCGTTTGGTCGGGAAGTTCACGATCCAGCGTGGCCCTTCCAGTTCGTTGACCGCCGTCACGTGAACCTTGCCCGTCTCCACTTCGCCAGCCTTGCAGGCCGCCGAGTACAGGCGGTAATTCTCCGTGAAGCGCTCTTTGAACATCAGCGCGATACCTTTACCCATCACGCCCACGGTATTCACCGTGTTGACCAGAGCTTCGGTTTTGGCTTCCAAAAGGTTGCCTTGGGTAAAACGGATCATTGGAAAAACCATCCCGGACGCGCATGAACAGGTAACGCCAAGCCCCTTACGGCCACGTCCTGCTCTATGCGGTTTTTCATTGCATCGGTGTAGCACATGATGCCAAGGAGTCCTGTAATGGGGAGATGGTTATGGATCAGCGCTTCGGCCTGATACCGCTCCATCTTACGAGGGTCGTCAGGATCGCGCTTGAAGTCGCGTCGTTGAATGATAGACCAATCGATCTGGCCGAGATTCTCCAGGTCGCTGTAGTAGTCTGTCCAATCAGGGTAGGCATGGGCTGTCGTGTAGACGAACGGAAGGTCCATCTGCTCAATGCGGTACAGGCTGGAGACCAGGATCACGATCTCATCATTGCTGCGCTGCTGAACACTCCGCCCCGAGTGGATGTTTTTCATCATCACAGAGAAGGGCGTGAAATAAAAGGGCACGTAGTCAGCCAATACCCCTCCCGGAGCTATGGGAACGTGCCGAGCTCGGCGTTTGTCGATCAAGTCAACGTTGCCGATGTTTACGTACTGCGGTGACTGAACGCCCGAATTCGCACAGTGCAGACCGTTGTCCAGAATCCAAGGCAGGTTCTCCCGATGGACAATACGCCAAATCAGAGCTTTCTCTGGATTCAGTCTGCTGTAGATCATTTGCGAAACATTCCGGGATTCACGGTGAGGCGTACATTAACACCGGCCTCCCGCATTTTTTCCGTGCAAAGCGCCTCGACATCAGAATTCGGAACAAAAAGTATTGAAAAATCATTCGGCGGAACGATGCCGGGCGAGAGGCACTCTGCCATGCAGATACTTTTGCAGTGGTGGTCTTGGTAATCTCGGGTGCCCATGACCTCCCAGTTGATGGCTTCGAAGCCTTGGTCGTAGTCAAGTAGCTGAATTCATCATTCGCCAGTGGGTGGCGAGGAATGATTTTCCAACCATTTTTTTGGCATGTGATCGGTAAACCGAGATCAGTACAAATGTTGATTTCGGTCTGTTGAACTGCACGCTTCCGTCAAATGGATTTGCAGCAAACCAGTGAAAGGGCACATAGCGATCAAGCTCAAGGGCTTGGCGTTTTTTCAGAATCTCGCTGTCGGCTAGGTCAGTAAATGTGGTGAGATCAGCCCGAGGTTTCAGGCCTTCCCTAAGTATCCCGTCGAGGTTTTCAGCCGAGGTAAGGTGGTACAGAAGCTTTTGATCCTTGATATTTCTGACTTCTGACATGCTGGTCTCCTTGACCCATGTATCTAATCTCAGGATCTGAGCAGGCTTAAGCCCCTCATTGTTGTTAGATCTAGCAAATGGCACGTTACTCTGTAGAAATTAGTAAAGCATTATTAGTGATGCTGTTCTGCCATTAATTTGGGGTGTGCAGCTCGCTCCCTTGTCTTGACTGGTCATCAAGGTAGCAATCACCATTCATCGCTCGGTTACGCAAATCCCAAAGGACTCAAAACTTGCCTATCAAAACGGACGTCTGGACCGTCGGTCTTGTACCGAACAAGCTTCGCCAAAGCCGATTGGCCAGCGAGCAGCTCCTTGAAGAAATGATCATCAGCTCTCCCAGCATCCTCTCTGAGGAATGGATGCTGATAGGCAGGCAAGAATCCACCGGAATGGGCGGTCGCATTGACCTTCTGGCCATTGCCCCTGATGGAAGTCTGGTGCTGATTGAGCTCAAAAGAGATCGCACACCCCGTGAAGTCGTTGCTCAGGCCCTCGACTATGCCGTTTGGGTTGAAAGCCTGCATGAGAACGAAATCGCGGCGATTTACCAACGGTTCCGACCTGGGAGCAGCTTGTATGCAGATTTTCTCGCGCGCTTTGGTCGTGTGCTCGATGATGATGATCTGAATAAAAGCCATCAACTGATCATCGTCGCCACGGAGTTGGACGCCAGCAGCGAGCGAATCGTTGAATACCTCAGCAAGCGGGATATTGCGATCAACGTGCTTTGCTTCCAAGTTTTCCAGGTGGGTGATCAGCAATTGCTGAGTCGGTCCTGGTTACTCGATCCTGTTCAGACTCAGGTGAACGCCGTATCGACGAGTGAAGGGCACGGCGAGCCCTGGAACGGAGAGTTTTATTGTTCGTTCGGCGATTCCGTCTCGCGCTCATGGGCTGATGCCGTGGAGTTCGGTTTCATTTCTGGTGGCGGAGGTGCGTGGTACAGCAAGACCTTGCAACTCCTCTCTCCGGGAGATCGGGTCTGGGTAAATATTCCCCAGCAAGGTTATGTCGGTGTTGGGCGTGTTTTGGGAGCGTCCACGCCTGCAAACGAGTTCACAATTATGCAGGATGGCGAAGAACGGCCGGTACTAGAGGTTGCGAAACGCGCCACCTATCACGCTGAGTTTGTCGACGATCCGGAGCGCTGCGAGTACTTTGTTCCGATTCAATGGCTGCAGAGCGTGCCTGTAAGTCAGGCTGTGCGGGAGGTCGGAATGTTTGGTAATCAGAATACGGTTTGCCGTCCCACTACGTCCAAATGGCGGTGGACGATTGAACGACTGAAGCAGCGATTTCCGCATTACGACGATGTGGCTGTTGCCGAGGGTGTGAGCATGCCGTAAAGGCGGCCATAAAATGGCAAAGTTCCCCTAGGGAACTGGAGAGTCAGACCAGCAAGAACGGTCTCCAGATTCGCCCTTCCAGCGCAGACGATTCGATTCGTGTTCTCAGGGAGGGAAAAGATCTCAGACATTAAAAAGCCGGCTTATGGCCGGCTTCTCGTTGACTGATTCAGTTCGTTTTTGACAAACCTTACCAGCCTTCAAAACGTACATCCGGCTCTTGCGGCCGGCTGTGGGACTTGGTCAGAACGTGATCTGCCTTGTCGGTGCGAGGCTTGGGCTCGCAAATGTGGGGCGCAGGATACGCGGGTTTGCTTCGGAATCCCAGTAGTAATTGGTGTGGAATCATTGGGTTAGCGGAATACAGGTAAAAAGCAGGGGGCTGCTGCGCAGCCCAGCGGGAGCAAGCTCCCTCGCCACAAAAGCTCCGGTCACATTTCTTGCTCTTGGGTGGTCAATCGAACACCTGCGGTCGTTTTTTCGAAAGGGTGGACCACCAGAAGACCCAGCCGATCACGCGGATGTTCTGGGCTTCGATCTGTTCGGCGCTGAAGACTTCGTCGGGGTAGGCGGCGCTGTTCTGGCTGCGCAGGCGCAGTCGGTTGCCGGGGATGCGGTGCAGGTATTTGATGCGGAGCATGCCGTCGTGTTCGAGGGCGTAGATCTGGCCGTCGACGACTTGGGTCAGGCCGCGGTCGATGGCGACGGTGGAACTGTCTTCGATGCGTTCGGCCATGCTGTCGCCGACCATGGTGATGCAAATGACGTCGTTGGGGTTGATGTCGAGGGATTCGAGGTGGCTGCGGGGCAGACGGATGGACTGGTCGGGGTCTTCGATGATGTGCGTTGTGGTTTCGCCGGGAGCGATGGGCGCTTCCTTGTGGAAGGGCAGTTCAATGTCGAGGGTTTCCGGCACGCTGTAGACGCCCTGGGTTTCGGCGGCGTCGTAGGTAATGCCCGGGCCGAGTCCCAACGGGGTTTGCGGGCCTTCACCGCTGGCGAGCCATTCAGGGCTGACGGTCAGCATGCGGGCAATGTTGTGGATGCGCCCCGGCGGGATGCCGCGGTTGAACCAGTTGTTTACGTGCTGCGACTTCACGCCGTAAAGCCTGGCGAAGTCGACAGATCGGATGTTGGCTTCTTTGAGAAGGGCTCTGAAGCGATCGCCGCTGGATATGATTTTCATAAACGGAAAGTTTAGGGCCGACTGTGTTTTCAGCAATAAACATGTCGTTCCGATTTATAAGATGATCTTTCCGTTTGCCTGAATGTAACTAGGCAAGTTAAACATAAATAAACAATTCGCCGGCCATGTTAATACTTTCACGTATTAAGCGGCATTAAGGCATAAAAAAACCCCGGTGCATACCGGGGTTCTTTTACTTGCAGTTTCAGCCCTTGTAGGCGGCAACCGACTTGGTGATCGCTTCGCGGGCGGCGTCGGCGCCGGCCCAGCCTTCGATCTTGACCCACTTGCCTTTTTCGAGGTCTTTGTAGTTCTCGAAGAAGTGTTCGATCTGCTGGATCAGCAGGGCTGGCAGGTCGGTGTATTCCTTCACGTCGACATACAGTTGCGACAGTTTGTCGTGTGGTACTGCGATGACTTTGGCATCCCCGCCGCCGTCGTCGGTCATGTTCAGGATGCCAACAGGACGGGCGCGGATGACCGAGCCTGGCGCAACCGGGTAAGGGGTCACGACCAGTACGTCGAGGGGGTCGCCGTCGTCGGCCAGGGTGTTGGGGATGTAACCGTAGTTGGCCGGGTAGAACATCGGGGTGGCCATGAAACGGTCAACGAACAGGCAATCGCTGTCTTTGTCGATTTCGTATTTGATCGGGGCGTGGTTGGCCGGGATTTCGATCGCGACGTAGATGTCGTTCGGCAGGTCTTTGCCAGCCGGAATCTTGCTGTAGCTCATTGGGCGGTGCCCCCGTTAGTTGACCAGATGACTGGTCGGATTGACCAAAAAGTGGCGGCGATTATAGGCATATTCGGCCGCTGATGCCACGCTACCAGGGTCTTAGGCTTTGTACGAAAAATGCCTGCGCGACGATCATGCTGCGTTAAAAACAGGCTCGGAATGCTCATTGACAACCAGTCAACTCCGCTTCCTCGCCTGTTTTCGCCTTGCCTGATCGCCGCTCGGCGACTTTTCGTACAAACCCTAGAGACCTTAGCATGACGCCTGATAGACCGGATCTTCGGCCTGAAGTTGCCGCAGCCGGGCCAACGGGTCCTGGCGGTAGAACGCCTTGAGCTGTTCGTACACCTTTGGGTAGGCCTGATGCAGCAGGTCCGGGGCGCTGAAGAAGTATTCGCTGGTGACGGCGAAGAACTCCGCCGGGTTTTCCGCCGCGTAGGGATCGATGGCGGTTTCTGCGTCGGGGTTCAGGTCGAGTTGGCGGTTGAGGTCGTCGAAGGCCTCTTGCATGGCTTGCGCCCAGTCGCTGACGCGCATGTCGGCGTGCAGCGGCGGCAGGCCGTTGGCGTCGCCGTTGAGCATGTCGAGTTTGTGCGCCAGTTCGTGGATCACCAGGTTGTAGCCTTCCCAGCCGCCGCTCGCCATCACGCCGTCCCAGGCCAGGATGATCGGGCCCTGGGGCCAGGCTTCGCCGCTGTGTTCGCCGTCCCATTCGTGTTCGATGCCGCTGGCGTCGCGGTAGCGCTGGGGGCTGAGGAAGTCGTCCGGGTAGAGAACGATTTCGTGGAAGCCCTGGTACCAGTTCAACTCGCCGAGGTGCATCAGCGGCAGTTGCGCCTGGGCGGCAAGCAACAGGCGTTGTTCCTGGTGCAGTTCGACGCCGGGCAGGGCGGTGAGGTGTTTGTCGTGCAGGAACAGCACGCTGGCGTCACGCAGCCATCGGTCTTCCTCGGCACTGATACCGTCGAGAAAGCTCAGTTGATGGCGCACCCGCTGCCAGGTTTCGTCGGCAACGGGGTGTTTGGCCAGGGTGCGGCGGCGACGCCAGGTGCTGAGAGACCACATGGCCGATCAGCGCGTCTCGGCTTTCGAGCCGCGCTGGCTCATTTTGCTGCGTACCAGGCCGATGATCATCGGCAGCAGCGACAGCAGGATGATGCCCACTACCAGCAGCGACAGGTTCTGCTTGATGAAGGGCACGTTGCCGAAGAAGTAGCCGAGGGTCACCAGGCCACCGACCCAGAGCACAGTGCCGAGGACGCTGAAGCCGAAGAAACGCGGGTAGGGCATTCTGCCGACGCCGGCGACGAAGGGCGCGAAGGTGCGGATGATCGGCAGGAAGCGCGCCAGGGTCACGGTCTTGCCGCCGTGTTTGTCGTAGAAGTCGTGGGTCTGTTGCAAGTAGTCGCGGCGGAAGATTTTCGAGTTCGGGTTGCTGAACAGCTTCTCGCCGGCGGTGCGGCCGATGATGTAGTTGGTGCTGTCGCCGAGGATTGCCGCGAGCATCAACAGGCCCCCGAGCAGCAGCGGGTCCATGGCGCCACCGGCTGCCACGGCGCCGGCGATGAATAACAAGGAATCGCCCGGCAGGAACGGCATCACTACCAGGCCGGTTTCACAGAAGATCACCAGGAACAGGATGGCGTAGATCCACGTCCCGTAGTTGGTCACCAGCATGTCGAGGTAGACGTCGAGATGCAGAATGAGGTCGAGTGGGTTGAAATCCATGCATAACACCTTGGTGGCGGCCCGGCTCTGCGGGCTGGTGGGGCTGGCTTGGAGTAAGACTACAGCGTGTGCAGCTTTTTCTTACAAGCCGGGAAGATCGGAATTATACGGGGTGGAGGGTGATGAGCGGGGGGAGTTTGTAGCTGGGGATTTCGAGACTGGCGAACAGCTTGTGACGAGATTGAGTACCTGTGGCGAGGGGATTTATCCCCGCTGGGTTGCGCAGCAGCCCCAAAACCTGAGCACGCGGTCACCAGGTTAACCGAGTTGCCTGCTGTCGGGACCGCTTCACGCTCCAGCGGGGATAAATCCCCTCGCCACAGGACGGGCGTGCTGTGTCAGTTGGATTGGGGCTGCTGCGCAGCCCAGCGGGAGCAAGCTCCCTCGCCACGGGGGGGCTGAGTCAGGCGAGGGCTGTTTGGGCAGCCCATAGGGGATCAAAGCCCTTCGCTGATCGGCAACACGTAGTTCTTGAACTCGGTGTCTTCCTTGAAGCCGATCGATTCGTAGGTTTTCTGCGCCACGTCGTTGTTGCTGCTGGTGGAGACGCGCATGCGCACGGCGTTGGTTTCCTTGGCCATTTTTTTTGCGGTGCGGATCAGGTTGTCGGCGACGAGCTGGCGGCGGGCGTCTTCGGCGACGTAGATGTCGTTGAGGATCCATACGCGCTTGAGCGACAGCGACGAATAGCTTGGGTAGAGCTGGCAGAACCCCAGCAACCGGCTGTCGTCGTCATCCGGCAGGGCCAGGTAGATCACCGATTCCTTGCGGCGCAGGCGTTTTTCGAGGAACGCCCGGGACGAGTCCGGATAGGGCAACGAGCCATAGAATTCCCGGTATTTGACGAACAATGGGGTCAGCAGGTCCAGGTGTTCCAGCGTCGCTTGGATAATCCGCATGGTAGGTCTCGTCTGCAAGGGTCGACATGGCGTCCGACAACAACGGCGGACTACCGTGCCAAGATGCTGCCTGAAAGCGGATCAAAAACGCAATTGGCCAAACGGATCAGCTTGGGGGCGGCGCCAGTAGGAAGTTACCTTTCATATCGGCACCGTTTTCCGCCTCTAGAGTGTGAACCTGGGCTTCGTCCTTCAGATTGACTCCCGAAAGCTGCCGGCGACAGGCCTCGCGCATCAGGTAGATCAGGCGATGCGCCGCCATGCCGTAGCTCAGGCCTTCGAGGCGGACATTGGAGATGCAGTTGCGATAGGCATCGTTCAGGCCAACCTTGGGGGCGTAGGTGAAATAAAGTCCCAGGCTGTCGGGGGAGCTGAGGCCGGGGCGTTCGCCGATCAGGATCACCGACATCTTCGCGCCGAGCCGTTCGGCCACTTCATCGGCCACGGCCACCCGGCCTTGTTCCACCAAAACGATTGGCGACACAGACCAGCCTTCAGCGGTGATCTGTTCTTCCAGTCGCGCCAGGAACGGCAGCGTATGGCGATGCACCGCCAGCGCCGACAGGCCGTCAGCCACCACGATAGCCAAATCCACGCCGCCCGGGTGGGCCGCCGCGTAGTCCTGCAGGATCTGTACGGAAGCATCGTCGAGCCGTCGACCCAGGTCCGGACGCTGCAGATAGCTGTTTCGATCTGCCGCCGCGCTGTGAAGCAGCAGGCTTTCGTGGCCGCGCTCCGTGAGTTGTGCACGGATGCCCTGGTGATCGAACGCCAGGTGCACGGCGTCGCGGGCCTGGGCGTGGGCGAACTGGAAATCCAGTTGCGCCGAGGTCGGCAGGCTGGTGCCGGTACGGCCCAAGGCAATGCGCGCCGGAGTCAGGTTGCGCAGATTCAGCCAGGGGTTTTGTGGATCGACAGGTTTTTTATCCATGGGCAACTCACTCATAAATGCAGCTCATCCCAAATGCGCCAAGGCGTGACGAAACGCCGGCGGCAGGTTGTCACCGAACCGCACCCGACCATCGGCCTGGGTGAAGATGCCCATGTTCGCCAGCCATTGCTCGAATTCCGGCGCCGGTTTCAGGCCCAGGGTCTGGCGGGCGTAGAGGGCGTCGTGGAACGAGGTGGTCTGGTAGTTGAGCATGATGTCGTCGGAGCCGGGGATGCCCATGATGAAGTTGATCCCGGCCACGCCCAGCAGGGTCAGCAGGGTGTCCATGTCGTCCTGGTCGGCTTCGGCGTGGTTGGTGTAGCAGATGTCACAACCCATCGGCACGCCCAGGAGCTTGCCGCAGAAATGATCTTCGAGGCCGGCGCGGATGATCTGTTTGCCGTTGTACAGGTATTCCGGACCGATGAAACCGACCACCGTATTCACCAGGAACGGGTTGAAATGGCGCGCCACGGCGTAGGCCCGGGTCTCGCAGGTCTGTTGATCGACGCCGTGGTGGGCGTTGGCCGACAGCGCGCTGCCCTGGCCGGTTTCGAAATACATCAGGTTGTTGCCGAGGGTGCCGCGCTTCAGGCTGAGCCCGGCTTCGTAGCCTTCTTTTAACAGGCTCAGGCTGATGCCGAAACTGGCGTTGGCCGCTTCGGTGCCGGCGATGGACTGGAACACCAGATCCAGCGGTACGCCGCGGTTTGCCGCCTCGATGGAGGTGGTGACGTGGGTCAGCACGCAGCCTTGGGTCGGGATGTCGTAGCGCTGGATGATGGCGTCGAGCATTTCCAGCATCGCGCAGATCGAGGCCGTGCTGTCGGTGGCCGGGTTGATGCCGATCATGGCGTCGCCATTGCCGAAGAGCAGGCCGTCGAGGATGCTCGCGGCGATGCCGGCGGGTTCGTCGGTCGGATGGTTCGGTTGCAGGCGAGTGGACAGGCGCCCGCGCAGGCCAAGGGTGCCGCGGAATTTGGTGACCACGCGGATTTTCTGTGCAACCAGTACCAGGTCCTGCACGCGCATGATCTTCGAGACGGCGGCGACCATTTCCGGCGTCAGCCCGGGAGCCAGCGCCCGCAGGCTGTGTTCGTCGGCGGCGTCGCTGAGCAGCCAGTCGCGAAAGCCCCCGACCGTTAGGTGGCTGACGGCGGCGAAGGCCTGTTTGTCATGGGTGTCGACGATCAGCCGGGTGACCTCGTCAGCCTCGTAGGGAATCAGCATTTCCTGCATGAAATGGCTGAGTGGCAAGTCGGCCAAGGCCATTTGCGCGGCCACCCGCTCGCCATCATTGAGCGCGGCGATCTCTGCCAGGAAGTCCCCGGAACGCGCCGGGCTGGCCTTGGCCATCAGGTCTTTGAGGCTGTCGAAGCGGTAGGTCTGGGCGCCGACCGTGTGTGCAAAGCTGGCCATACAGGTTCTCCGTGACGGCGCCGCTGGGCGGCGCCGTGGTTTTCGGCACGTTACGGCTTAGTGCAGGGCTTCTTCGGCTTTTTGAATGGCCGCGAATTCCTCTTCGGGCGTACCTGCTACCAAGTGATGCCGACTGTAGAAAGCAAAGTAAGCAATTAACACTCCATAGATGATCGCGGCGCCGATCACTACTCGTGGGTCCACCAGGAAGCCCGCCACTACGGCGATGCAAGCCAATACCAGCGCCACGCCCGAGGTGAAGATGCCGCCCGGCGTGCGGTATGGCCGGTCCATTTTGGGGCGGCGGATGCGCAGGGTGATGTGCGCGGCCATCATCAGCACGTACGAAATGGTCGCGCCGAACACCGCCACCAGAATCAGCAGGTCGCCCTGGCCAGTCAGGGACAGGCCGAAACCGATGATGCCGGGAATCACCAGCGCCAACACCGGTGCTTTGCTTTTATTGGTTTCCGAGAGTTTGCGCGGCAGGTAGCCGGCGCGGGACAAGGCGAAGATTTGCCGCGAGTAGGCGTAAATGATCGAGAAGAAACTGGCAATCAGACCGGCCAGGCCAACGAGGTTGACGAAGCTGCCCATCCAGGTCGAGCCGCCATAGGCCTTGGCCAGGGCTTCCACCAGTGGGTTGCCGGACGCCATCAGCGCGTTGGAGCCTGCGCCGCCGGGGCCGATCACCAGGATCAGCAGGGCGAACGCCACCAGCACCAGCATGGCGCCAATCAGGCCGCGCGGCAGGTCGCGCTTGGGGTTCTTGGTTTCTTCTGCGGCCAGTGGCACGCCCTCGACGGCGAGGAAAAACCAGATCGCGTAAGGGATCGCCGCCCAGACGCCGACGTAGCCGAAGGGCAAGAACGGGCTGGCGCCCTTGGCCTCGGTGACCGGGATGTCCAGCAGGTTGGCGACGTTGAAGTGCGGCACCATCGCCACCAGGAAAACCCCCAGCGCCAAGGCGGCGACAGCAGTGATAATGAACATCAGCTTGAGGGCTTCGCCGACCCCGAATATGTGGATGGCGATGAAGATGATGTAGAACGCCAGGTAGATCATCCAGCCGCCAATCCCGAACAGCGATTGGCAATAAGCGCCGATGAACACGGCAATCGCCGCCGGGGCGATGGCGTATTCGATCAGGATCGCCGTGCCGGTGAGGAATCCGCCCCAGGGCCCGAATGCGCTGCGGGCAAAGCCGTAGCCGCCGCCAGCGGTGGGGATCATCGAGGACAGCTCGGCGAGGGAAAAACACATGCACAAGTACATCGCGGCCATCAGCAGCGTGGCGAGGAACATCCCGCCCCAGCCGCCCTGGGCCAGGCCGAAGTTCCAGCCGGCGTAGTCGCCGGAGATGACATATGCCACCCCCAGCCCCACGAGCAGGACCCAGCCTGCCGCGCCTTTTTTCAGCTCGCGTTGTTGGAAATATTCGGAGCCGACTTTTTCAAAGTCGACCGAGGACGTTGCCGGTTGCGGGTTTGCATGATCGCTTGGCATAAGGGTTTACCTGTTTTTATTGTTTTTTGGCCCTGTTGGAGCGGGGCTGCTCTTGGAACCGGTGTGTTGCATGCAGCATGGATGCAAGCTGGACCGCCGCCTTCGCGAGCAGGCTCGCTCCCACAGTGGATCTATGCCAACCCAAAGAAGAGTTATCCACAGATCCCTGTGGGAGCGAGCCTGCTCGCGAAAGCAATCCAGAGGGCGAAGCAGGAAAGCCTGTCTCGCCCTCTCTGGCTTAGAAGAACCCCAACGGATTGATGTCGTAGCTCACCAGCAGATTCTTGGTTTGCTGGTAATGGTCGAGCATCATCTTGTGCGTCTCACGCCCCACACCGGACTTCTTGTAGCCGCCAAACGCGGCATGCGCCGGGTACAGGTGGTAGCAGTTGGTCCAGACGCGACCCGCCTTGATCGCCCGGCCCATGCGGTAGGCGCGGTTGATGTCGCGGGTCCAGAGGCCGGCGCCGAGGCCGAACTCGGTGTCGTTGGCGATCGCCAGGGCTTCGGCTTCATCCTTGAAGGTGGTGATGCTCACCACCGGGCCGAAGATTTCTTCCTGGAACACGCGCATCTTGTTGGTGCCCTTGAGCAGGGTCGGCTGGATGTAATAACCGCTGGCCAGGTTGCCTTCGAGTTTTTCCACCTTGCCGCCGGTCAGCAGCTCGGCGCCTTCGCCTCGGGCGATTTCCAGGTAAGACAGGATCTTGTCGAATTGCTGCTCGGACGCCTGGGCGCCGACCATGGTGTCGGTGTCCAGCGGGTCGCCGCGCTTGATCTGCTGGATCTTCTTCATCACCACTTGCATGAATTCGTCGTAGATCGACTCTTGCACCAGCGCCCGGGATGGGCAGGTGCAGACTTCACCCTGGTTGAAGAACGCCAGCACCAGGCCTTCGGCGGCTTTTTCGATGAAGCTCGGCTCGGCCTGCATGATGTCTTCGAAGAAGATGTTCGGCGATTTGCCGCCCAGTTCCACGGTGGACGGGATGATGTTTTCGGCGGCGCATTTCATGATGTGCGAGCCGACCGGTGTCGAGCCGGTGAAGGCAATCTTGGCGATGCGTTTGCTGGTGGCGAGGGCTTCGCCGGCTTCCTTGCCGAAACCTTGCACAACGTTCAGCACGCCCGGCGGCAGCAGGTCGCCGATCAGCTCCATGAGCACGCAGATGCCCAGCGGGGTCTGCTCGGCGGGCTTGAGCACCACGCAGTTGCCGGCGGCCAGGGCCGGCGCGAGCTTCCAGGCGGCCATCAGCAGGGGGAAGTTCCACGGGATGATCTGCCCGACCACGCCCAACGGTTCATGGATGTGATAGGCCACGGTGTTGCCGTCGATTTCGGCGGCTGCGCCTTCCTGGGCCCGCAGGCAACCGGCGAAGTAGCGGAAGTGGTCGGCGGCCAGGGGGATGTCGGCGTTGAGGGTTTCACGCACGGCCTTGCCGTTGTCCCAGGATTCGGTGATCGCCAGGGTTTCGAGGTTCTGTTCGATGCGGTCGGCGATTTTCAGCAGGATCAGCGAACGCGCCTGGACCGATGTGGCGCCCCAGGCATCAGCGGCCGCGTGGGCAGCGTCGAGGGCTTTGTCGATGTCTTCGGCGGTGGAACGCGGAAATTCTGCAATGGGCTGGCCATTGACCGGGGAAGTGTTGGTGAAGTACTGACCTTTGACAGGCGCGACGAACTCGCCGCCGATGTAGTTACCGTATTTGGCCTTGAACGAAACGATAGCGCCTTCAGTACCGGGGTGAGCGTAACGCATGATGAGTTCTCCTTGGCTTTTGTGCTTATTAGGGAGCCGCGCAAGAAACGCGCTGGTACTCAAGCCTAGAGCAAAGGTCGGGCCATTGCCTTGTAGGGCCCGGAAATCAAGACTTTGGGAGGAGCTAGTCGGACAAACGGAGGGGCTGTGTCACGGTTGCGATACGGCGGGTGGGACAGTTTGTGCCATCGGCGAGACAGTCTGTGACTGGCAGGTCGCGCCAGCATTGCAAAGGTGGTTGGGCTGGAGGATGCTGGCGTTGAAGCCAAGTCTATGGACGGACCGCTTTTCGTGGCGAGGGAGCTTGCTCCCGCTGGACCGCGAAGCAGTCCCCCCAAAGCCAACTCGGTCAGCCTGATGCACCGCGTGCTCAGGTTTTGGGTCTGCTGCGCAGCCCAGCGGGAGCAAGCTCCCTCGCCACGGGTAAGGTGTCGGCAGGTCCAAAGGGTCCTTCGGGAGAACAATAAGAAATGCACAGCAACCATTTGAGTCGCCATGCCCGGCAAGTCCTCACGGTCACCCAGGGCAAGGCCCATTTGCAGGGGCCTGGCAGCGATCCGTCGATTGCCCGTTCCTGGCTGCGCTGCCTCGAGGACTATCACCTCGACCCGGCGCAGAACCTGGCGCCGACCGTGCTCGAGCATGGCCGGTTGCTGGAAAGTCGCGAGCGCCTGCAGCAGGTTCTGCATATCGCCGGTACCGAGATGACCAGCTTGCACCAGCAATTGTCCGGCGCCGGCCATGCGGTGCTGTTGACCGATGCCCGGGGCGTGATCCTCAATTGCGTCACCGCCCCCAGCGAACGGAAGATTTTCGAACGGGCCGGCCTCTGGCTCGGCGCCGACTGGAGCGAAGCCTGTGAAGGCACCAACGGCATCGGTACCTGCCTGGTGGAACGCCAGGCCCTGACCATCCACCAGGAAGAACATTTTCGCGGCCGCCACACCGGCCTGACCTGCTCGGCGAGCCCGGTGTTCGACCCTCATGGCGAGCTGCTGGCGGTGCTCGACGTGTCCTCGGCGCGGCCGGACGTATCGCGCCAGAGTCAGTTCCACACCATGGCCCTGGTCAATCTCTCGGCGAAGATGATCGAGAGCTGTTATTTCCTTCGTTGTTTCGATAATCAATGGCTGCTGCGCTTTCATCTGCAGGCCGAGTCCGTGGGGTTGTTCAGCGAAGGGCTTTTGGCGTTCGACGGCGAAGGACGCATCTGTGCAGTCAACCAGAGCGCGCTGAACCTGCTCGGGCACCTTCGCGGTGGCTTGCTCGGCCAGCGGGTCGAGGACTTTTTCGACTGTTCGCTGGATGAGTTGCTGGGTCGGGCCAGCGCCCAGGCCAGCGCCAGCTGGCCGCTGCGCACCCGTGACGGTCGGCACTTGTTCGCGGTCCTGCGTGGGCAAGCTCGTAGCGTGCCGGCTGCGGTCGCGCCTGTGCTCAAGGCTGTCGAGCCCGCCCGTCTGCCGGGCATCTGCCTGGGGGACGCGGCGTTGCAGGAGCATTTTCGCAAGGCTTTGCGGGTGTTCGAGCGCGATGTGCCGCTGCTGATCCAGGGCGAAACCGGTTCCGGCAAGGAGGCGTTTGCCAAGGCCGTGCACCACGCCAGCCAGCGCGCCGGGAAAAACTTCGTCGCGCTCAATTGCGCCGCGATTCCGGAAAGTCTGATCGAGAGCGAACTGTTCGGTTATCGCGGCGGCAGCTTCACCGGCGCGCGCAAGGAAGGCATGCGCGGCAAGCTGCAACAGGCCGACGGCGGCACGCTGTTTCTCGATGAGATCGGCGATATGCCCCTGGCCTTGCAGACCCGTTTGCTACGGGTGCTGGAGGATCGTCAGGTAGTACCCATCGGCGGCGAACCCGAGGCGGTGAACGTGCGCATCATCAGTGCCACTCACCGGCAATTACTTGACCGGGTGGCCGACGGCAGTTTTCGCGAGGATTTGTACTACCGCCTCAACGGCCTGGAAATCCCGCTTCCGGCATTGCGCGAGCGCAGCGACAAATCCCAGTTGCTGGATTTCCTTCTGGCCGAGGAGAGCGGTGCCGAGACGGTATTCATCGACGAGCCGGCGCGCCAGGCGCTGCTGGCGTTCGACTGGCCGGGCAACGTGCGGCAGTTGCGCAATGTGCTGCGGACTCTTGCGGCGTTGTGCGACGGCGGGCGGATTGGGCTGGAGGATCTGCCGGTGATGATTCGCCAACGCCCGGTTGCGGTGGTCGAAACCCCGACCGAGCATCCGTTGGAAGATGCCGAGCGCCTGGCGTTGCTCGATGCGCTGGAACGTCAGCGTTGGCACATGACCCACACCGCCGAACAGCTGGGGATTAGCCGCAATACCCTCTACCGCAAGCTGCGCAAACACGCGATTGCCCGCTGAGCTACGGACTGCTTTTGTGGCGAGGGAGCTTGCTCCCGCTCGGCTGCGCAGCAGTCGCCTTTGGTTTCAGAGTGAAGGAAGCTTGGGGCTGCTTTGCAGCCCAGCGGGAGCAAGCTCCCTCGCCACAAAAACCTGTGCTCCAGCAGGAATCTGCGGTGTTCTGGCGCGGATAAGTTCGAAACACAAGGTGCGATTTCCCCCTCCCTACGCTAACCTGCGGCCATGTTTTACGAGGTCGACTATGCACATCCATATTCTCGGTATTTGCGGCACTTTCATGGGTTCGATGGCGGTCCTGGCCAAGGAACTGGGCCATCATGTGACCGGTTCCGACGCCAACGTCTACCCGCCGATGAGCACACAGCTGGAGGCTCAGGGCATTGAGCTGACCCAAGGTTACGACCCGGCGCAACTGGACCCGGCGCCGGACCTGGTGGTTATCGGCAACGCCATGTCCCGTGGCAACCCGGCGGTGGAATACGTGCTCAACAAAGGCTTGCCGTACGTGTCGGGGCCGCAGTGGCTGGCCGATCATGTGTTGCAGGGCCGTTGGGTCCTGGCCGTCGCCGGTACTCACGGCAAGACCACCACCAGCAGCATGCTCGCCTGGGTGCTGGAGCATGCGGGCATGAGCCCGGGTTTCCTGATCGGTGGCGTGCCGCAGAATTTTTCGGTGTCGGCGCGCCTCGGTGGCACGCCATTCTTCGTGATCGAGGCCGATGAATACGACAGCGCGTTTTTCGATAAACGCTCGAAATTCGTCCACTACCGTCCGCGCACGGCGATCCTCAACAATCTTGAGTTCGACCACGCTGACATCTTCCCTGATCTGCCGGCCATCGAGCGCCAATTCCACCATTTGGTGCGGACCATCCCAAGTGAAGGCCTGGTCATCCATCCGACCACCGAGCCGGCCTTGCAGCGGGTCATTGAGATGGGCTGCTGGACCCCGGTGCAAACCACCGGTGCGGGCGGTCAGTGGCAGGTGAAGCTGCTCAAGGATGACGGTTCGGCGTTCGAAGTCATGTTCGAAGGCCAGTCCCAAGGCGTGGTCGAATGGGACATGACCGGCCAGCACAACGTCGCCAACGCCTTGGCCACGCTGGCGGCGGCCCGGCACGTCGGGGTGGTCCCGTCCATGGGCATCGCCGCGTTGAGCGCGTTCAAGAGTGTGAAACGGCGGATGGAAAAAGTCGCCGAGGTGAACGGCATCACCATTTATGACGACTTCGCCCACCATCCGACCGCTATTGCCACCACCCTCGACGGTCTGCGCAAGCGCATCGGCGATGCGCCGCTGATTGCGATCATCGAGCCGCGCTCCAATTCCATGAAACTCGGCGCTCACCGCGACGGCCTGCCGGAAAGCGTGGTCGATGCCGACCAGGTGATCTGGTACGCGCCGGCCAACCTCGGCTGGGACCTCGGCGCCACGGCTGCGCTGTGCACGGTGCCGTCGATTGTCAGCGATTCCCTGGAGGGCATCATCGAGCGCGTGAAGAGCCAGGCCCAGCCCGGCACCCATGTGGTGATCATGAGCAACGGCGGCTTCGGCGGCCTGCACGGCAAACTCGCCGAGGCACTGAAATGAATACCCGCTTGGAGAGCAACGGCCCCGAACGCATCACGCTGGCAATGACCGGCGCTTCCGGCGCCCAGTACGGCTTGCGCCTGCTCGATTGCCTGGTGCGTGAGGATCGCGAGGTGCACTTCCTCATCTCCAAGGCCGCGCAGTTGGTGATGGCCACCGAGACCGACGTGACGTTGCCACCCAAGACGCAGATGATGCAGGCCTTTCTCACCGAGTACACCGGTGCGGCGGCAGGGCAGATTCGTGTGTATGGCAAGGAAGACTGGATGTCACCGGTGGCTTCGGGCTCCGGCGCGCCGGCGGCGATGGTCGTGGTGCCGTGTTCCACCGGTACGCTGTCGGCGATCGCCACCGGGGCCTGCAACAACCTGATCGAGCGGGCGGCGGACGTCACGCTCAAAGAGCGCCGCCAGTTGATCCTGGTGCCGCGGGAAGCGCCGTATTCGAGCATTCACCTGGAGCACATGCTCAAGCTGTCGAACATGGGCGTGACCATCCTGCCGGCCTCGCCGGGCTTCTACCATCAGCCGCAGACCATCGACGACCTGATCGATTTCGTGGTCGCGCGGATCCTCAACTTGCTGAACCTGCCGCAAGACATGCTGCCACGTTGGGGCGAGCATCATCCGGGCAGCGATGAATAAGCTGCTGGCGGTGTTGCTGGTGTTGCAACTGACCGGCTGCGCCACTGCCCGCACCCTCGACGCCGCCAAGCCGGGAGCGCCGGTGGTGTATGCGGGGGCGCGGCTGGACATGTACGCCCTTAACGGTGGCTGCTGCGCCAAGGACCGTTTTGGCGCCGAGGCGCCGAGCTATCCGGGTCTCGATCTGCCGGGGAGTGCGCTGCTGGATACGTTGCTGTTGCCGTTGTCGTTGCTGACGGTGATTGGCGTGGGGTTTCAAGCGACCGGTGGGATGTAATAGACACCACTGGACCCCGTGGCGAGGGAGCTTGCTCCCGCTGGGCTGCAAAGCAGCCCCCAGCTTTTCAGGCTGATCCAGAACCGAGGGCGACTGCTGCGCAGTCGAGCGGGAGCAAGCTCCCTCGCCACGATGAATACCTGGCTTTGGATCGGTGTTCCGCCCTTCGCGAGCAGGCTCGCTCCCACAGGGCCTCGTTGAATGCGATCCTTGTGGGAGCGAGCCTGCTCGCGAAGGCGCCCGGCCAGGCACCACATGATCATTTGCCCAGCTTGCGCAACTCATCCGACTCCACTACCCGCACCCCATCCTGCTCCTCCAGCGCAAGTCGCCACATGGCCCGGGCCAGTTGGCAGGCTTCGATGCCGTGGTATTTGCCTGGGATCAGCTTGGACAACGGGCCGGCCAATTGCTCGGCCAGGCGTGGTTCAACCCGGTCGCCCAACAGCAACGAAGGTCGGCAGATGGTCAGTTGCGGCCAATCCTGCGCGCGGAGCGCAGCTTCCATTTCACCCTTGACCCGGTTGTAGAAAATCGACGATTTCGGGTCGGCCCCGAGGGCGCTGATCACCACCAGGTGCCGTGCGCCCAATTCCCGCGCGCGGTTGGCGAAGGCCACCACCAGGTCCAGGTCGACCGCGCGAAAGGCCGATTCGGAGCCGGCTTTCTTGATGGTCGTGCCGAGGCAGCAGAAGGCGATGTCGACCTGGCCGCCAAGCCGTGGCAGCAGTTCGGCCGGTTCCCCAACCGGGTTTTCCAGGTGCGGATGCTCGGCCAATGGCCGGCGGGAAGGCGCCAGTACCCGAGTGATGGTCGGCTCGTTCAGCAGCCGGTCCAGTAGATGTTCCCCGGTCAATCCGGTCGCGCCGGCGAGCAAAACATGCTGAGGCGTCAAGTACATAGTGTTTCCCCCTTGATACGGTTCAGCTTAGTTGCTCTTTTTAGCCTCGTCGTTCAACGCAGCACTTTGCAATGCTTTTCGCGCCTGTTGCTTGCGCAACAGCTGCCAATGAGAAAGCACGGTCCGGGGCGCCCACATCTGTGGTTCGGACGCTTCGAAATTGTCCGCCTGCTCCCGTTCGGCAACGATGCCCTTGGCCCGCTTGAAGGCTTGTTCCAGATCGTCGGTCTGGTTCAGCGCCTGGGCGAACAAGGCATCGCCGAAATAGGTGAAGTTGGCCTCCTCGGAGCAGCCGAAAGACACTCGGTCGGCCCGGGAGGCGGTCATGATCAGGGTCCGTTCGTCCTTGAGCGCGGGGATGAAACCGCCGGAATAACAGGCCGAGATCACAATGATCTTGTCGCGATTCTTCAGCGGCGCCAGCACCGCGGCCAACTCGTCGGCGGGCAGGTCGGCCAGCTCCATGCGCGGCTGGTCGAGTACCAGTTCATGTTCGCTGCTGCCGTGGCTGGTCAGGTAGATGAACACCAGGTCTTCCGGGCCGCTGCGTTCGGCCAGCGTGGCAGCGGCACGGCGCAGGTTTTCGCGAGTGGCCATGGGCCGGTCGCCGAGGTGATCGCGATGGTTCACCAGGCGAATCTGGCCGAATGCGCCAAAACGGCTGGCGAGCATGTTGGCGACATAGTCGGACTCACGCAGGAACACGCTTTGCTTGCCATCGCCGCCCAGGGTCAGACTGTACAGTTCCACCGCCGACGTCGAGGCCGGGATGTTGGCGAGGGCCTCGTCCAGCAGGCGACCCTGGGCCAGCAGGCCGAGTTCGAGCACATCGGGCAACAGCTTGCCGTCGGCGTCACGGATTCGTTGGCCGTTGGCCCAGGTGCCGCTCTGTACGGTGCCGTCGGTCAGCACCAGCGTGCCGCGCCCGTGGTAGCTGTCGCCTTCGAACTGGCCGATGTAGAAGCTGCCGTCGGGCAGGTTCAGGCGACCTTCGCCGGTGAAGCGCCAGTCATTGAAGCGCCCGCGGTAGTGGCTGCCATCGGCTCCGATCAGTTCACCCTTGCCGGTCAGCGCACCGTCCTTGAACTGGCCAATCCAGACATCGCCATCGGCGTTTTCGTAGCGACCGCGGCCGTTGAGCTGGTTATTCCTGAAGCCGCCGATGTAGACGTCGCCTTCGGCGCTGTTGAACGTGCCCTTGCCCTGGAGCTGGCCGTCGACGAAATGGCCGGTGAACTGGTTGCCGCTGGCGTCGAAGCGCTGGCCTTCGCCGTTGGGCTTGCCGTTGACGAACGGGCCTTGGTACTGGCTGCCGTCGTCGAGTTCCAGGCGGCCGAGACCGGAGTAGCGGTCGGCCTTGAACTCGCCCCGGTAGGTCACGCCGTTTTCCTTGAGCGTGCCTTCACCGTCCCGCCGGCCCAACTTGAAACCGCCGGTGTAGCTGCTGGTCGGTGTGGTCAGGCTGCCCTGGCCGTGGAACAGGCCATGCTGGAACTGGCCGCGATAGACCTCGCCATTGCTGCCATGCCATTCCCCGGTGCCGTGCCACTGGCCCTTGTCGAACTGCCCGGCGTACCAGCTGCCGTTGGGATAGTCGATGCGTCCCTGGCCCTGCAACAGCCCGTCTACCAGATCGCCGCGATAGCGTCCGCCGTCGGGCAGGCGTGCGTCTGGGGGCAGCGGTGATTCGCCGTTTCCGCAGGCGGTGAGCAGGAGGGTCAGGGTCAGGGGTACAAGTGCGCGCATAACGGGATCCAGGTAATCAGGCGACGAGTATGCCGCAGCTATGCGCGTTGAAGCGATGCGAAACTGCATGAGCGGTTTCGCGATCGCAAGGGCCTATACGAAGCAGAGTGACAGCGGCTCGGCGATATAGGCTGGTTTTTCCGAGCCTTCGATTTCCAGGGTGGCGGTGGCCTTGAGCAGCCATTGGCCAGGTTTTTTCTCGGTAACGTCCACCAGGTCGACCTTGAGCCGGACCTTGGAATCGACTTTCACTGGCTGGATGAAGCGCACGCTGTCCAGCCCGTAGTTGATCACCATCTTCACCCCCTCAGGAAGGAGCAGGATGTCTTCCATCAGCTTGGGCATCAGCGACAGCGACAGGAACCCGTGGGCGATCGTGCTGCCGAACGGGGTCTGCGCGGCCTTGACCGGATCGACGTGGATGAACTGGAAGTCGCCGGTGGCTTCGGCGAACAGGTTGATGCGCTCCTGGTCGATGGTCAGCCAGTCGGAGTATCCAAGTTCCTTGCCGACATAATCCTTGAGCTCTGCAACGGGAACGTAGGGCATTGAGACTCTCCTGGGGTCATCTGTTCTATTTTTTCTGGAACGGGGATCTGTGTCCCCGCAAACCACTGTAGATCAACATGACCGGCGGGGCC
Organism: Pseudomonas sp. Z2-11; assembly: GCF_054161305.1. Classification (NCBI taxonomy): domain Bacteria; kingdom Pseudomonadati; phylum Pseudomonadota; class Gammaproteobacteria; order Pseudomonadales; family Pseudomonadaceae; genus Pseudomonas; species Pseudomonas sp. Z2-11. The sequence continues at coordinate 5,413,592 of NZ_CP096395.1, read as the reverse complement.
GGTCATCGACCATGCTTTTTACGAATGCCGACCCATAGCGCGGGCGTGTTTATAATGCGCGCGCATGCTTGAACACGTGTTACAGGGGAGAGAACGGATGTTGCTACGGGGCCTGACCTGGCTGGTGCTGTTCCAATTGCTGGGCACCGCCATCAATCATTTGTTCCTGCCGATCCTGCCGGGGCCGATCATTGGGCTGCTGTTGTTGCTGGGCTATCTGATCGTCCGTGGCGAAGTCAGCGAGCCGTTGAACCTTGCCGCCGGCAGCCTGCTGCGTTATCTGCCGTTGCTGCTGGTGCCGCCGGCGGTGGGCGTGATGGTCTATGCCCGGGCGATCGCTGCCGACTTCTGGGCCATCGTTGGCGCGCTGGTGTTGTCGCTGGTGCTCTCCGTGGCGCTGACGGGCGTGCTGATGCAACGTTTGGCCCGGCGCCATATCGTCGAGCCGGAGGATGCCCGATGATGTTCGATTGGCAGGGGGCCTGGACGTCGGTGATTCACCATCCACTGTTCGGCATCGGCATTACCCTGGGCGCCTACCAGTTGGTGTTGGCGGCGTATGAAAAGACCCGTTGGGTGTTCCTGCAGCCGGTATTGATGTCGATGGTGCTGTTGATCGTCGTGCTGGTCGGCTGCGGCATCAGCTACGCGGAATATCGCAAAAGCACCGAAATCCTCAGCATTTTGCTGGGCCCCGCGACCGTGGCGTTGGCGGTGCCGTTGTACCTGAACCTGCGGCGAATCCGCCAATTGTTCTGGCCGATTTTTACTACGCTGGTGATAGGCGGGGTGTTTGCCACCGGCTCAGCGGTGGTGCTGGGCTGGGCTTTTGGCGCCGAACACATGATTCTGATGACCATGGCGCCCAAGTCGGTCACCTCGCCGATCGCCATGTTGGTGGCCGAGCAGATCGGTGGCGTGGCGGCGATGGCGGCGGTGTTCGTGCTGATCACCGGGGTGCTTGGCGCGATCCTCGGCCCGAGCATTCTGACCCGGCTCGGTGTCCATAGCCCTGAGGCCCGGGGCATAGCCTTGGGGCTGACTGCCCATGCGGTGGGTACGTCGGTGGCCTTGCAGGAAAGCGAGGAGTCCGGTGCCTTCGCGGCGCTGGCGATGAGTCTGATGGGCGTGGCCACGGCGGTGCTGCTGCCGCTGGTGGTGTCGATGACGGTCTAAGGAACAGGTTATGAGCTTGCCGCTTTTCCCATTGAACACCGTGCTGTTTCCCGGTTGCATCCTCGACCTGCAGATTTTCGAGGCACGTTACCTCGATATGATCGGGCGCTGCATGAAAAAAGGCGAAGGCTTCGGGGTGGTCTGCATCCTTGACGGCGAAGAGGTCGGTATCGCGCCCGACGGTTATGCCCGGGTGGGCTGCGAGGCGCTGATTACCGACTTCTCCCAGCAGGACAACGGCCTGCTGGGCATTCGTGTGCAGGGCGGCCGGCGCTTCATCGTGCATGCCAGCAGTGTCCAGCCGGATCAACTGACTGTCGCTGAAATCGAGTGGCTGGAAGACGAGCCGGAGCAACCGCTGCAGGACGAGGATGCTGACCTGGTGGCGCTGCTCAGGGCCCTGGCGGAACACCCGATGGTCGAGGCGCTGAACATGGGCACCGAGGCTACCGGTCAGCAGTCACTGGCCAATCAATTGGCTTACCTGCTGCCGTTCAACGAACTGGACAAGATCGACCTGCTGCAACTCGACGACCCGCAGCAGCGCCTGGATGCGATCCAGGCCTTGCTGGATGAGTTGCAGGGTGAGCTGTTTGCCTAAGGTGCTTATACCGTCAGATCAACGCGGACCTCTGTGGGAGCGAGCCTGCTCGCGAAAGCGGTGGATCAGCTGGCGGATGTGCTGAATGACACTCCGCTTTCGCGAGCAGGCTCGCTCCCACAGGTTGGGGCGGCGCCTGCGCTTTAGTAGGCATACCGCAACATCGCATGCGGAAGGTGCCGCAGGGCGAAGAAGCTGAACGCCGCCGCCAGCGCCGGCAGGACCAGCCACCAGACTTTCGGCGACATGGCGCGCAACGGTTCCTGGCGCTGGCTCAGCCACAGGACAGCAGCGCAGACCGTGGCGGCGAGCACGGCACCGGCGACAATGTCGCTCGGCCAGTGGGCGCCGAGGTACACCCGCGACAAGGCAATCGCCAGCGCAGGTAACGAGCCGAGCAGTAGCCAGGTCAGGCGCAGGCGCGGCGGTTGGCCGCGACCGGCCAGTATCGCCAGGCTCAGGAACAGGGCGAAAGCGCCGGAGGCGTGGCCGCTGGGCATGCTGTAGCTGGTCAAGGGTTCGCTGAGGATCTCAGGGCGCACGCGGGCGAAAAACAGTTTCAATCCAGTGTTGGCCAGGGCCGTCAGCAGCATCGTGCCGCCGGCAAAGATTGCCTGCCGCCATTGTCGTGCAAACAGCAGCAACACGGTCACCAGGCTGCAGACGATCAACATGTAGCGGAATTCACCGATCAGCGTGAACGTCACGGCAATCTCGTCCAGGGTCGCGCTGCGATGCTCCTGCACCAGGGCGATCAGGCCCTGGTCGAAGGCTGTGAGGTAACGAAAGCCGACAAACAGGCCGATCAGGATCGCCAGACCGACACTTGCGATGATCGCTGAGGCATGGCGATGACGACGCAGGCTGCTATTGACACTCAGCCCGAGCATCACGGCGATGCTGCCGATGACCACGCCGGCCTGCGGCCAGAAACCTTCGGGCAACGGCAGGCGGAACGCTGCGCCGGTGGCCCAGCCCGGCAACAGGTAGGCCACGGTCCAGCCCGCCGCGGCGAGCACGCTGACGGCGGCGAAGCGTGGGAACGGCATGTCGCACATCCCGGCTACCATCGGCAGCATCGGCCTCAACGGTCCGATAAACCGCCCCACCAGCAGGCTGGCGATTCCATAGCGCTGGAAGTAGCTCTCGGCCGCGCTCATCCATTCCGGATGTTGCCGCAGCCCCGGCAGGCGCCGGATGTTCTGGTGGAAATGCCGGCCGAGGAAATAGGACACCAGGTCCCCCAGCAGCCCCCCCAAAAGGCCCAGCAGCAATGTCTCGCCCAGGGACAAAGCGCCGCTGCCGGCCAGCACCGCAATCGCGAATAACAGCACGGTGCCCGGCACGATCAACCCGGCAATCGCCAGGCATTCAATACAAGCAACGACAAACACCGCCACCGCCAGCCATTGCGGGTTGACGGTCAGCCAGCCGGTAATGCTATCGAGCCAAGGGCCCATAAGGACAACTCCATTTATTGTTCAAACCGCATGTTTTTTTACCGTGGGAGCGAGCCTGCTCGCGAAAGCGGTGTGTCAGCCAGCCTTCACTTCACAAGCCTGACGCCATTCGCGAGCAAGCTCGCTCCCACAGGGTAATTCCGGGTGTAACCAAATCCGCGTCCACTGAAGATTCAATGTGGGAGCGAGCCTGCTCGCGAAAGCGGTGTGTCAGCCAGCCTTCACTTCACAAGCCTGACGCCATCGCGAGCAAGCTCGCTCCCACAGGGTAATTCCGGGTGTAACCAAAATCCGCGTCCACTGAAGATTCAATGTGGGAGCGAGCCTGCTCGCGAAAGCGGTGTATCAGTCAACATCAATGGTGCAGGGCTGTCCTCTTCGCGGGCAGGCTCGCTCCCACAGGGCAAATTGTCGATTCAGGAAAGCAGAAAATAATCCCGCCCCTCGACCTGCCCGCGTCGCAACGGGTTGCGGGTGCACCATGGTGCATAGGCGGCGTCGACGAAGCGGTAAAGCAGGTGCTCATCTCGTCCCAGCGGGATGCCCAGGCGAGTGGTCTGAATCACATTGACCGTCGGCACACCCACATCCTCCACCAGCAGCCGTTCAGGGTCGAAGCGTCTGGCGTCCCAGTCCGGCACTTTCAGGCCCAGCGCCTTGCACAGCAAGGTCTGTCCGGCACAAAGTTTTTGCGGTGTACGTGGCCGGCCTTGCGCATCGGGGTTGTTCAACAGCATCTGCGCCAGGCTTGCCGGGCCGCTGATGGCGTCCACCCAGGGATACGCCGATTTGATCAATACGGCATTGCCCGGGCCTTGGGCGCTGAAATTCAGCGAATCGCCGCCCCGCGCGTAGTACATATAGATGTGGCCGCCATCCAGAAACAAAGCCTTACGCTTTTCCGTGTAGCCCAACGAGGCGTGGCTGCCCTTTTCGGCGAAGTAATACGCTTCGGTCTCGATGATCCTCGCGCTCAGCCACAGGTCGCCAACCTTGTGGCGAATCACCTTGCCCAGCAGATCCTTGGCAAGCTCCTGGGCGTCGCGGTCAAAAAAAGCGTGTGGCAAAGCAGTGGGCATCGGAGGCGAATCGGTCATGGTCATGGACGGAACAGGGCCAAAAGTAGCGAGATGATAACAATGGAAAGCTTAATTACCGCTGAACATTCACGGAAACACTAGCGATTCATGCCGGTTTTGCTTCTCCGCCGGTCACCGCTGTCAGTCCATGCTGTTAGTCGCGGGTTACGACAGCTATAATCTGCCGCTTTCCTCTTTGCCAAGACCACACAGACCATGACTGAGTCCGTTCTTGACTACATGACCCGCCTGGGTCGCGCCGCCCGCGAAGCGTCGCGCATCATCGGCCGTGCCAGCACCGCGCAGAAAAACCGCGCCCTGCAGGCCGCCGCCAATGCGCTGGACGCTGCGCGCGCCGAGCTGTCCGCCGCCAACGAGCTGGATCTGGCCGCCGGCCGGGCCAATGGGCTCGAGCCGGCCATGCTCGAACGCCTGACGCTGACTCCGGCACGCATCGACGGCATGATCGTCGGTCTGCGTCAGGTGGCGGCTCTGCCGGACCCGGTCGGGGCGATCCGCGACATGAGCTATCGGCCGTCGGGTATCCAGGTCGGCAAGATGCGCGTACCCCTGGGTGTGGTCGGGATCATCTACGAGTCGCGGCCGAACGTGACCATCGACGCCGCGAGCCTGTGCCTGAAGTCGGGTAACGCGACCATCCTGCGCGGCGGTTCCGAGGCGATCCATTCGAACCGTGCGATTGCCGCCTGCATCCAGCGCGGGCTGGCCGAAGCCAACCTGCCGGCGGCGGTCGTGCAAGTGGTGGAAACCACTGATCGCGCCGCGGTCGGCGCGTTGATCACCATGCCCGAGTTCGTCGACGTGATCGTCCCGCGTGGCGGCAAGGGCCTGATCGAACGGGTCAGCCGCGACGCCCGCGTACCGGTGATCAAGCACCTGGACGGCATCTGCCATGTCTACGTCAGCGCCCACGCCGAATTGCCCAAGGCCCAGCGCATCGCCTTCAATGCCAAGACCTACCGTTATGGCATCTGCGGCGCGATGGAGACCCTGCTGGTGGACCAGGCCGTCGCCGGGGATTTCCTGCCATCGATGGCGGCCCAGTTCCGCGAAAAAGGCGTCGAGCTGCGTGGCTGCGAGCGGACCCGGGCGATCATCGAGGCCGCAGTCGCGACGCCAGAGGACTGGGACACCGAGTACCTCGCGCCAATCCTGTCGATCCGCGTGGTGGACGGGCTGGACCAGGCCATCGAGCACATCAATCGCCACGGATCCCACCACACCGATTCCATCGTCAGCGAGCACCAGGGCGAAACCCGGCGCTTCGTGGCTGAAGTGGATTCGGCGTCGGTGATGATCAACACCCCGACCTGTTTTGCCGACGGCTTCGAATACGGATTGGGTGCCGAGATCGGCATTTCTACTGATAAGCTGCACGCCCGTGGCCCGGTGGGCCTGGAAGGCCTGACCTGCGAGAAGTACATCGTGGTCGGTGACGGCCAGTTGCGCGGACAGGAGCCAGCCTGACTTGGGCGACCTCGACCCACTGGCCTCCATGACTACGCCCGCTGTGACGGCGACCGCGCCAAAGCGCATCGGTATCCTGGGCGGTACGTTCGACCCGGTGCACATCGGCCATTTGCGCGGTGCGCTGGAAGTCGCCGATGCCCTGGCCCTCGATGAGCTGCGCCTGACGCCCAGCGCCCGGCCACCTCATCGGGATACGCCGCAGGTGTCGGCGCAGGATCGCCTGGCGATGGTCGAGTGCGCGGTGGCCGGTGTGGCGCCGTTGGTGGTGGACGCCCGCGAATTGCAGCGGGACAAACCGTCCTACACCATTGATACCCTGGAGCTGATGCGCGCCGAGCTGGCCGCCGATGCCCAGGTTTTCCTGCTTCTGGGCTGGGACGCATTTTGCGGCCTGCCCACTTGGCACCGCTGGGAAGAGTTGCTCCAGCATTGCCACATCCTGGTGCTGCAACGCCCGGATGCCGACAGCGAACCGCCGGATGCCTTGCGCAACCTGCTGGCGGCGCGCTCGGTGAGCGACCCGTTGGCCCTCAAGGGGCCGAGCGGACAGATTGCATTCGTCTGGCAGACGCCGCTCGCGGTATCCGCCACCCAGATCCGTCAACTGCTGGCCAGCGGTAAGTCGGTACGTTTCCTGGTGCCCGACGCGGTCCTGGCCTACATCGATGCGCACGGTCTGTACCGTGCGTCGAACTGAACAAGGCGTGCTCCGCCGACACGAATCAACGTGTACCGAAGCGCCCGAACATACGAGCAAAACGAGTTTTATATGACTGACAAAGACCTGAACAAAGTAAAGCGCAAGGGCACTTTCAAGAGCGCCCCGCTGCCGGTAGAAGCGCCAACCGGCGTGGCGCTGGTCGGTGAAGAACTGGTCAAGGTGGCCGTGGCGGCCCTGGAAGACGTCAAGGCCCAGGACATCCAGGTGATCGACGTTCGCGAAAAGCAGAGCATCACCGACTACATGATCATCGCCACCGGTACTTCGAACCGCCAGATCGGCGCGATGCTCGACAAGGTCCGCGAAGCGGTGAAGGCCCAGGGCGTCAAGCCGTTGGGCGAAGAAGGCAAGGGCGACAGCGACTGGGTCCTGCTGGACATGGACGACGTCATCGTGCACATGATGACCGCCTCGGCGCGCCAGTTCTATGACCTGGAGCGCCTGTGGGCCGGTGCCGAGCAGAGCCGTTCGGCCAGCGCCGCGCACCACAGCCCGGAAAACACCCATGAGCACTTCACCAAGCTCAACAAAGACCAGCAATAAGGGATCGCTGTGCGACTGCGCCTGATCGCCGTCGGTTCTCGCATGCCCAAGTGGGTGGAAGAAGGCTGGCATGAATATGCCAAGCGTCTTCCGTCCGAGCTGGCTTTGGAACTGGTGGAAATTCCGCTCAATACCCGCGGCAAGAACGCGGACGTGGCGCGCTTTATCCGCCAGGAAGGTGAAGCCATGCTGGCCAAGGTCGGGCCGAACGAGCGCATCGTCACACTCGAAGTTCATGGCAAGCCCTGGAGTACCGAGCAACTGGCGGTGGAGCTCGATCGCTGGCGGCTGGATTCGCGCACGGTCAATTTCATGGTCGGCGGTCCGGAAGGGCTGGCGCCGGAAGTCTGCGCCCGGGCCGATCAACGCTGGTCGTTGTCGCCCCTGACGTTGCCGCATCCGCTGGTGCGGATCCTGATCGGTGAACAGTTGTATCGTGCCTGGACAGTCCTGTCCGGGCACCCTTATCACAAGTAATCCTGCCCTCATGCCTCAGCCGATCCGCATCAAGGACCACGAAAAAGACGCCCGCCTGGTGCGGGGCCGCGTCGTGTTCGGCGCCATTACGGTGGTCACGCTGATCGGCGTGCTGATCGCGCGGCTGTATTTCCTCCAGGTGATCCAATACGAGTACCACTCGACCCTGTCGGAAAGTAACCGCGTGCATGTGCAGCCGATCCCGCCGACCCGCGGGCTGATTTTCGACCGCAATGGCGTGGTGGTGGCCGATAACCGGCCGAGCTTCAGCCTGAGCATGACCCGCGAGCGGTCCGGTGACTGGCAGAAAGTCCTCGACGTGATCGTCGAAGTGCTGCAACTGACCCCCGAGGACCGGGCGATCTTCGAGAAGCGCATGCGCCAGGGCCGGCGCCCCTTCGAGCCGGTGCCGATCATGTTCGAGCTGACCGAAGAACAGATCGCCCTGATCGCGGTTAACCAGTTCCGCCTGCCGGGCGTCGAGGTGGTGGCGCAGTTGGTGCGGCATTATCCCCAGGGGCCGCACTTCGCCCACTCGGTCGGCTACATGGGGCGGATCAACGAAAAAGAGCTCAAGACCCTCGATCCGGTCAACTACAGCGGCACCCACCATATCGGCAAGACCGGCATCGAGCGCTTCTACGAGGCCGAGCTGCACGGCCAGGTCGGCTACGAGGAGGTCGAGACCAACGCTCGCGGCCGCGTACTGCGCGTGCTCAAGCGTACCGACCCGATTCCAGGCAAGGACATCGTCCTGAGCCTCGACATCAAGTTGCAGGAAGCCGCCGAAGCGGCGCTGGGTGGACGCCGTGGCGCGGTGGTTGCGCTGGACCCGAACACCGGCGAAGTCCTGGCGATGGTCAGCCAGCCGAGTTTCGACCCGAACCTGTTCGTCACCGGCATCAGCTTCAAGGCCTACGCCGAGCTGCGCGATTCCATCGACCGGCCGTTGTTCAACCGCGTGCTGCGTGGCCTTTATCCGCCGGGTTCGACCATCAAGCCGGCCGTGGCGATTGCCGGGCTGGATGCCGGAGTGGTGACCGCGTCGAGCCGGGTCTATGACCCGGGTTATTACCAATTGCCCAACTACGACCACAAGTACCGTAACTGGAACCGCACCGGTGACGGCTACGTGGACCTGGAAGCGGCGATCATGCGGTCCAACGACACTTACTTCTATGACCTGGCCCACAAGCTGGGGATTGATCGGCTGTCGTCCTACATGAACAAGTTCGGCCTTGGTCAGAAAGTCTCCCTGGACATGTTCGAAGAATCCCCGGGCCTGATGCCGTCCCGGGAATGGAAGCGAGCGACTCGCCGCCAGGCCTGGTTCCCCGGCGAAACCCTGATCCTGGGGATCGGCCAGGGCTACATGCAGGCCACGCCCCTGCAACTGGCCCAGGCCACGGCGCTGGTGGCGAGCAAGGGCAAATGGTATCGGCCGCACCTGGCGAAGACCATCGAAGGCCAGAAACCGGTGGACCCGGACCCGATGCCGGACATCATCCTGCGCAACCCGTCGGACTGGCAGAAGGTCAACAACGGCATGCAGCAGGTCATGCACGGCGCCCGGGGTACCGCGCGCAAGGCGGCCATCGGTGCGCAATACCGCATTGCCGGCAAGAGCGGTACCGCCCAGGTGGTAGCGATCAAGCAGGGCGAGAAGTACGACCGCTCCAAGGTCCAGGAACGCCATCGCGACCACGCCTTGTTCGTTGGCTTCGCGCCCGCCGAGAACCCGAAGATCGTCGTGTCGGTGATGGTCGAGAACGGTGAATCCGGCTCCGGCGTCGCCGCGCCGGTGGTGCGCCAGATCATGGACGCCTGGCTGCTGGATGAGCACGGCCAGCTCAAGCCCGAATTCGCAAGCCCCATCAGCGCGGAGGCTACGGCCCGTGAAGAATAATTTCGACCGCATCCTCTCCAGCGAAGATGTGATGCGCCGTCGCGCCACCTTGCTGCAGCGCATGCACATCGACGGTCCGTTGCTGATCCTGTTGCTGACGCTGGCCGCCGGCAGCCTGTTCGTGCTGTATTCGGCCAGCGGCAAGAGCTGGGACCTGCTGGCCAAGCAGGCCACCTCGTTCGGCATCGGCCTGGTGTCGATGATCGTCATTGCCCAGCTCGAACCACGGTTCATGGCGCGCTGGGTGCCGCTGGCCTACGTGGTCGGCGTGGGTTTGCTGGTGGTGGTCGACATCATGGGCCACAACGCCATGGGTGCCACCCGCTGGATCAACATCCCCGGGGTGATCCGCTTCCAGCCTTCGGAATTTCTCAAGATCATCATGCCGGCGACCATTGCCTGGTACCTGTCCAAGCGGTCCTTGCCGCCGCAGCTCAAGCATGTGTGTATCAGTCTGTTGCTGATCGGCATTCCGTTCATTCTCATCGTCCGCCAGCCGGACCTCGGCACCTCGCTGCTGATCCTCGCCGGGGGGGCGTTCGTGCTGTTCATGGGCGGGTTGCGCTGGCGCTGGATCCTCAGCGTGATCGCCGCCGCCGTGCCGGTGTCGGTGGCCATGTGGTATTTCGTGATGCACGACTACCAGAAGCAGCGGGTACTGACTTTCCTCGACCCGGAAAGCGATCCGCTGGGCACCGGCTGGAACATTATCCAGTCCAAGGCCGCCATCGGTTCCGGCGGGGTATTCGGCAAAGGCTGGCTGATGGGCACCCAGTCGCACCTGGACTTTTTGCCGGAAAGCCACACCGACTTCATCATCGCCGTGATGGGCGAGGAGTTCGGCCTGGTGGGCATTTGCGTGCTGTTGCTGATCTATCTGCTGTTGATCGGGCGCGGGCTGGTGATTACCGCCCAGGCCCAGACACTGTTCGGCAAGTTGTTGGCGGGCAGCCTGACCATGACGTTTTTTGTTTATGTTTTCGTCAACATCGGTATGGTCAGTGGCCTGCTGCCGGTGGTGGGAGTGCCGTTGCCGTTCATTAGCTACGGAGGAACTTCGCTGGTGACGCTACTGTCAGCGTTTGGGGTTTTGATGTCGATCCATACGCATCGCAAGTGGATCGCGCAGGTTTGAATAAGGTGAAGAGTTCAATGCAAGCAATGCGTGGCTGGTCGACGCGATATGCGCCGTGGGTCGGCCTGGTCGGCTTCCTTGGCTGTGCGCCGCAGGCCCTGGCCGGCGAGTACGAAGGCTCGCCGCAGGTGGCCGAATTCGTCGGTGAGATGACTCGCGACTACGGTTTTGCCGGTGAACAACTGATGGGGGTGTTTCGCGAGGCCGAGCGCAAGCAGTCGATCCTCGACGCGATTTCCCGGCCCGCCGAGCGGGTCAAGCAGTGGAGCGAGTACCGGCCGATGTTCATCACCGAGGCGCGTATCGCCCGGGGTGTGGACTTCTGGCGCCAGCACGAAGCCGCCCTGGCCCGCGCCGAGCAGGAATATGGCGTACCGGCCCAGGTCATCGTATCGATTATCGGCGTCGAGACCTTCTTCGGCCGCAACACCGGGAATTTCCGGGTGATCGACGCCTTGTCGACCCTGGGCTTCGATTACCCGCCGCGCGCCGAGTTCTTCCGCAAGGAGCTACGCGAATTCCTCCTGCTGGCCCGCGAAGAGCAGGTCGATCCGCTGACCCTCAAGGGCTCGTACGCCGGGGCCATGGGCTTGCCACAATTTATGCCCAGCAGTTTCCGCGCCTATGCGGTGGACTTCGACGGCGACGGCCACATCAATATCTGGACCAACCCGACCGATGCCATCGGCAGTGTTGCCAGTTATTTCAAACGGCATGGCTGGGAGGCCGGCGAGCCTGTGGTCAGCCTTGCGGACGTGCGTGGCGACCAGGTGGACCAAGGCCTGACCACGGGCATCGAGCCGACAAAAACCGTCGGGGAGTTGCGAGCGCTGGGCTGGTCGAGTCATGATGCGCTGCGTGACGACATGCCGGTCACCGCGATGCGCCTGGAAGGCGAGCAGGGCCCCGAATACTGGATGGGCCTGAAGAATTTCTACGCGATTACGCGTTATAACCGCAGCGTGATGTACGCCATGGCCGTATATCAACTGTCTGAAGAGCTGGTCAAAGCACGGGGCGTCAAATAATGCGGGCAATGCCTACCTATCAACCCCTGAAAGCCAGGCCCCTCAAGCTGGTGGCATTGGCGGCGCTGTCTTTGCTGGTCGTGAGCTGTTCGACCAGTCGCGCACCGACCCAGAAAAGTCCCAACGTCGTGCGGGCCACACCGGGCCTGGACATCAACCGGGCCCACAAGGATGGCGCGCCGTGGTGGGATGTCGATGTCTCGCGCATTCCCGACGCGACACCGACCCTGCACACCGGCCCCTACAAGGCCAATCCATATACGGTGCTGGGCAAGACCTATTTCCCGATCGCCGAATCCAAGCGCTACGTCGCTTCGGGCACGGCGTCCTGGTACGGCACCAAGTTCCACGGCCAGAACACCGCCAATGGCGAGGTGTACGACCTGTACGGCATGAGTGCGGCCCATAAAACCTTGCCGCTGCCCAGTTATGTACGGGTGACCAACCTGGACAACAACAAGACGGTGATCCTGCGGGTGAACGACCGTGGGCCGTTTTATTCCGATCGCATCATCGACTTGTCATATGCGGCGGCGAAAAAGCTCGGTTACGCTGAAACCGGCACCGCCCGGGTCAAGGTCGAAGGCATCGATCCGCAGGAATGGTGGGCCCAGCGTGGCCGTCCGGCGCCTTTGATGCTCAACGAACCAAAAGTGGCGCAAAATGCCGCGCCGACCGTGACAGCCTCCACCGGCACTGTCGAGCAATGGACCCCGCCGCCGCAGCAACACGCCGCGGCCGTGGTGCCGGTGCAGATCGATGCAAAAAAAAAACGCTTCTGCAACAGCGTCTGGCCAGTATCTGCAAGTGGGCGCGTTCGCCAACCCGGACGCTGCAGAACTGTTGAGGTCGAAGCTGAGCTCGATGGTCAGCGCGCCGGTGTTCATCAGCTCGATCGTGCGCAACCAGCAGACCCTGCATCGGGTGCGCCTGGGGCCGATCGGTTCTCCGGGTGAGGTCCAGCAGGTACAGAATAGCGTACGCCTGGCCAATCTCGGCTCGCCGAGCCTGGTCACGTCCGAATGATTGATTGAGGGCCCGCTCGTGGTTTGGGCGGGTCAGGTTGTTGGCTCCACGAATAACAAAAGCCCGGCAGGGGTTGTGAGTGAGCAACTTAAATACGCGGCAGCTCGTTGTAAAACTGCCAGTTTAGTTTTTGCCTTCGGGCAGTCCCATTAGCGATTTCGAGAGACGGATGAACATCACCACCTTTGCCAAACGCCTTTGCCTGCTAGTCCCGCTGCTTCTCTCTCCGGCCGCGTTCGCGGTCGAGATGATGCCTTCGCCTCCGCAACTGGCTGCCAAAGCCTATGTCCTCATGGATGCCAGCAGCGGCAATGTGCTGGTAGAGAACAATGGTGACCAGCGCCTGCCACCGGCCAGCCTGACCAAGCTGATGACCGCGTACATCGCCACGCTGGAGATCCGTCGCGGCCAGATCGGTGAGAACGATCCGGTGACCGTCAGCGAAAACGCCTGGCGCACCGGCGGTTCGCGGATGTTCATCAAGGTCGGTTCGCAAGTGACCGTCAGCGACCTGCTGCACGGCATCATCATCCAGTCCGGCAACGACGCCAGCGTCGCCCTGGCCGAGCACATCGCCGGCAGCGAAGACGCGTTCGCCGACATGATGAACAAGACGGTCGCCGACCTGGGCATGACCAACAGTCATTTCATGAACCCGACCGGCCTGCCGAACCCCGAGCATTATTCCTCGGCTCACGACATGGCGATCCTGGCCCGGGCAATCATCCACGAAGACCCTGCGCATTACGCCATCTACTCCCAGAAGGAATTCTTCTGGAACGGCATCAAGCAGCCTAACCGCAACCTGTTGCTGTGGCGCGACAAGACCGTCGATGGCCTGAAGACCGGCCACACCGAGGAGGCTGGCTACTGCATGGTGTCTTCGGCGGTTCGTGACGGCATGCGCCTGATCGCCGTGGTGTTCGGCACCAACAGCGAAGTGGCCCGCGCCGCCGAGACCCAGAAGCTGCTGACCTACGGTTTCCGCTTCTTCGAAACCCAGACCTTCTACCAGAAGGGCACCGAACTGGCCCAGGCCCAGGTATGGAAAGGCACCAGCAACCAGGTGAAAGCCGGCCTGGCGCAGGACCTGACCATGACCTTGCCTAAAGGCCAGCTCAAGAAGCTTGCCGCCAGCATGACCATGAACCCTCAGCTGACCGCGCCTATCGCCAAGGGTGACGTGATCGGCAAGGTCGAAGTCAAACTGGACGACAAGGTGGTGCACAGCGCCGACCTGATCGCGCTGGACGCGGTCGAGGAAGGTGGTATTTTCCGCCGCATGTGGGATAGCATCCGTCTATTCTTCTACGGCTTGTTCAACTGATTTCGAGTGTTGACCTGCATGGCCCCGTTCCTTTCCGGTGCGGGGCCATGTTCGTTATCACGGCTTGCGAGGCCGTTACGCCATGACAGACTCCGAAGTAAAAGCGCCAAAGATCGAATTTCCCTGCGCGGATTATCCGATCAAGGTAATCGGCGATACCGGTGTGGGCTTCAAGGACAAGATCATCGCGATCCTTGAAAAACACGCCACCGTTGACCACAACACCCTGGCCGAGCGCCAGAGTACCAACGGAAAATACACGACCATCCAGTTGCACATCATTGCCACCGGCCAGGAACAGCTCTACGACATCAACAGCGAGCTGCGAGCGACCGGTTTCGTGCATATGGTGCTGTGATGCCGGGCACGCTGGGCTTTCGCGAGCTGGGCAGCATGGCTTACGAGCCGGTCTGGCACGCCATGCAGCGCTTCACGAACGAACGTGGCACCAGCGCCGACGACGAAGTCTGGCTGGTGGAACACCCGCCGGTGTTCACCCAGGGCCAGGCCGGCAAGGCCGAGCACTTGCTGCTGCCGGGCGATATCCCGGTGGTGAAGGTCGACCGGGGCGGGCAGGTGACTTACCATGGCCCCGGCCAACTGGTTGCCTACCTGTTGCTGGATGTGCGCAAGCTGGGGTTCGGCGTGCGCGAGCTGGTCACCCGCATGGAAACATGCCTGATCGAGCTGCTCGCCAGCTACGGCGTGACCGCGGCGGCCAAGCCGGATGCACCGGGCGTCTACGTCGACGGGGCGAAGATCGCCTCGCTCGGCTTGCGCATCCGCCATGGCTGTTCGTTCCATGGCCTGGCGCTGAACGTGGACATGAATCTTGAACCGTTTAGACGGATTAATCCCTGTGGCTATGCAGGGCTGGCAATGACCCAGCTGCGCGATCACACAGGATCGATTGAATTTGCCGAGGTAAGTGCCCGGCTGCGCGCGCAGCTCGTCAAACACCTCGACTATGCTGAGCAGACGACCCTCACGGGCGGAATCGACTGATATGACTACTGATGCAGTGCAAACCATGATCCCGACGCTGGACGTCACCGAACGTCCGGCCCCGCGTGCCAAGGTAGAGGCCGGCGTCAAGCTGCGCGGCGCCGAGAAGGTTGCACGCATTCCGGTCAAGATCATCCCGACCACCGAACTGCCGAAGAAACCCGACTGGATCCGCGTGCGCATCCCGGTCTCTCCGGAAGTCGACCGGATCAAGGCCCTGCTGCGCAAGCACAAGCTGCACAGCGTCTGCGAAGAAGCCTCCTGCCCGAACCTGGGCGAGTGCTTCTCCGGCGGCACCGCAACGTTCATGATCATGGGCGACATCTGCACCCGTCGTTGCCCGTTCTGCGACGTCGGCCATGGCCGTCCGAAGCCATTGGATACCAACGAGCCGGAAAGCCTGGCCATCGCCATCGCCGACCTGAAGCTGAAATACGTGGTCATCACCTCGGTGGACCGTGACGACCTGCGTGACGGCGGTGCCCAGCACTTCGCCGACTGCATCCGCGAGATTCGCAAGCTGTCGCCGAACGTGCAGCTGGAAACCCTGGTGCCTGATTACCGTGGCCGCATGGACATTGCCCTGGAAATCACCGCCGCCGAGCCGCCGGATGTCTTCAACCACAACCTGGAAACCGTGCCACGCCTGTACAAGGCTGCGCGTCCGGGTTCGGACTACCAGTGGTCGCTGACCCTGCTGCAGCGTTTCAAGCAGATGATGCCGCATATTCCGACCAAGTCTGGCTTGATGCTGGGCCTGGGTGAGACTGATGAGGAAGTCATCGAGGTCATGAAGCGCATGCGTGAGCACGACATCGACATGCTGACCCTGGGCCAATACCTGCAGCCTTCCCGTAGCCATTTGCCGGTGCAGCGTTTTGTGCATCCGGATACCTTTGCCTGGTTTGCGGAGGAGGGGTACAAGATGGGCTTCAAGAACGTTGCTTCGGGGCCGTTGGTGCGGTCTTCTTATCATGCGGATGAGCAGGCTAAATTGGTCAAGGCTGAGCTTTTGGGTTCCTGAGTTTTTTGGGGTATATCCGTTTTTTGCGTAATGGCGGCTGACGGTTCCGCTCTTACAGCGGGTCACTTTTATAAAGCGCAAAAGTAACCAAAACGCTTTTGCCCCACCACTCGGTGCCTCGCCTAGGCTCGGCATGCCTGAACGCAGGCATTGCTCCGTGGGCCGCCGCGAAGGGCCATCCCTGGCCCAGCGCGGCTACCTCGGCATCCATGCCGAGGTGCCCACTACGCAACACCTCCGTTCAGCCAGCGTGGTTAACGGGGCGCCGAAATCAACGTCCACCGCGAGGCGGCCTTAGGGCCGACCTGGTTTGTCGGGATTGCGTTTCTTCTGTGGGAGCGAGCCTGCTCGCGAAGGCAGTGTGCCAGCCAATGAAGATGTTGGGTGTGACGGCCCCTTCGCGGGCAAGCCCGCTCCCACAAGGGGCTGCGTTGTACGCAAATTTTGTGGTTGCTGAAGATCAATTGTGGGAGCGGGCTTGCTCGCGATGGCGGATTGTCAGTCGATGAAAATGTTGGATGTGCTGGCCTCTTCGCGAGCAGGCTCGCTCCCACAGTGATTCTCTGTACGTCGTGAAATCTGCGTCAGCCGAAGATCGAATGTGGGAGCGAGCTTGCTCGCGATGGCGGTGGTTCAGCTAAATAGTTACTGGCACATGTCTCGCTCTTGCTCTTGCTCTTGCTCTTGCTCTGCTTTTGACTCTGATCTCAGCGCCCCGTTAAACCACGCTGGCCGAACGCAGGCATTGCGCAGTGGGCATCCCGGCATGGATGCCGGGATAGCCGCGCTGGGCCATGGATGGCCCTTCGCGGCGGCCCACGGAGCAATGCCGGAGTGAGGGCACACCGAGCCCAGGCGAGGTGCCGAGTGGTGGGGCAAAGCGCTTTTGGTTACTTTTGGCGCTTTACCAAAAGTGACCCGCTGTAAGAGCGGAACCCTAAGTAGCCATTACCGCAGAAACGGATATTCACACGATCAAAAAACCGGAAAACCCATGGCCCACACCCTAACCCCCCATCACCCCGTCCCAGCCCTCCCGCCCGAAGGCCTGATCGCCGTGATCGCCCCCGCCGGCCCAGCCCCATTGGACACGGAAAAAGCCATCCAATGGATGCGCGCGAGGGGCCATGATCTGCGAATTTTCCCCGGCGTCTACGAAAAAGACGGCTACCTGGCCGGCAGCGACGATACACGACTGAACGACCTGCACGCCGCCTTCGCCGACCCAGAGGTAAACGCGATCATCTGCCTGCGCGGAGGCTACGGCACCCCCCGCCTGCTCGATCGCATCGACTTTGACCTCATAAAACGAAACCCCAAGCCATTCGTTGGCTACAGCGACATCACCGCCCTGCATCTGGCAATCAGCCGTTACGCCGGTTTCGTGACCTTTCACGGACCGTTGCTCAACGCCGACCTGCTGAGCGACAAAGAGCCCCCGACCGTCACGTCCTTTTTCAGCCTGCTGCGCGGCCAATTGAAAGCGGGCGACGTACTGAGCCATCCCGCAGCCTATCCATTGACCACCGTGGAACCCGGCATTGCCCAAGGGCGCCTGCTGGGCGGCAATCTGTCGATGATCGCCGCGACCATGGGCACGCCTTACGAAATCGATGCCGAAGGCGTGATCCTGCTGGTCGAGGACGTCAATGAACCGCTCTATCGCATCGACCGTCTGCTGACCCAATTGCGGCTGGCAGGCACCCTGGCGAAGCTGCGAGGCGTGTTATTGGGGGATGTCGCCGGTGTGGATGGCGATGCGCTGAACCGCTTGTTCAAGCAGACCTTCGAACCACTGCGTATTCCGGTGTTGTCCGGCTGGCGCAGCGGGCATTGTGATCCGAACCTGACGTTGCCGATGGGCGCGCTGGTGACGCTGGATGCGGGGGAGAAGAGGTTGGTGCTGGAGCAGGATGTGGTGGTCAGCCGCTAATTTGCTGTTGCCTGATAGTCAGTCTTCGCGAGCAGGCTCGCTCCCACAGGGAATACATGAGCACCTGTGGGAGCGAGCCTGCTCGCGAAAGCGTCAGCCGCCATGCGGCAATTCAGCGACTACGCAACGCCTCCAGCAACTTGTGCGTCGGATATCCATCCGCCGGCCAGCCAAACGACTGCTGGGCGCCGCGGATCGCCTTGCGGGTGTTGGCGCCGATAATGCCGTCGGGCGTGCCCGCATCGTAGTTGTGCTTGCCCAGCAGGGTCTGCAGTTCGATACGTTCGCTGCGGCTCAGGGGAAGGTCTTCCTTTGGCCACTGGCCGTAGACCAGGCCTGCGCCGGCGAAGCGCTGTGACAACAGCCCAACCGCCAAGGCGTAGGACGATGAGTTGTTGTACTTGAGGATGGCTCGGAAGTTGTCGAATATCAGGAATGCCGGGCCGCGATGGCCTGCCGGCAGGAGAAGGGAAGCCGAGAGCTGTTTCTCATCCGGGGCAATCGGCAAACCGCCATATTCGGAAACGCCCAGGCGCTCCCATTCGGAGACGGGTTTGCGAATCGTGCCATCGGCCAGGGTGTAGTCGAAGCCTTCACCGAGCGAGACCTCGAATCCCCATGGTTGGCCGCGCTGCCAGCCGGAGCTTTGCAGGTAATGCGCGGTCGAGGCCAGGGCGTCGGTGGCGCTGCCCCAGATATCACGACGCCCATCGCCATCGAAATCCACTGCATGGGTGTTGTAGGTAGTTGGAATGAACTGGGTCTGGCCCATGGCGCCGGCCCAGGAGCCGAGCATTTTTTCCGGGGTGATATCGCCCTGTTGCAGAATTTGCAGCGCGGCAATCAGTTGTGCGTGGGCAAAGCCCGGGCGCCGTCCTTCGTAGGCGAGGGTGGCCAGGGAATTGATCACTGACTTGGTCCCCTGGAACTGGCCGAAATTGCTCTCCATGCCCCACACCGCTACCAGCGCCTGGCGATCAACGCCGTAGCGCTGTTCGATGCTTTGCAGGATGTCGGCGTGCTGCTGGAGCAAGGCCTGGCCTTTGCGCACCCGCAAAGGTGACAAGGCGCCATCGAGGTATTCCCATACCGGCCGGCTGAATTCAGGTTGGCTGCGATCCGCCTTGATCACGCTCATGTCCGGGCTGACGCCGATGAAGGCACGGTCGAACAGGTCGGCCCGGATCCCGGCGGCCAGTGCTTCCTTGCGAAACCCGGCTTGCCATTCGGCGAAGGTCTGGGTCGGCGCAATATCCAGGTTCTCCCCGGTCGGCACTACGGGCGGCACGATGGCCGGTGCGGTCACGGCAGGCAGGGTCTTGAGCGGTTGGGCATCGGCGGCGGTGGGTTTTTCAGCGCAGGCGACCAATAACGCAACGCTTGCGGCAGCTATCAATTGGCGCAGTGGCCAACGACGGGAAAGGCAGAGGGGCATGCACGGGTCCAGATAAACGAATCAAGTGCTGACCTTAACATGGGCAGGGGCTGTAGAGCTTGTTCGAGTGTTTCAGGCTGCCAGAAAGCAAGAAGCCTCCCAGTTGTCAGACTGGAAGGCTTCGCGGCGGTAGCTGCCTTTGCCCTTGGCGGGTCGTTCCTGGCGGCTGCGGAACAGGGGCTGGGCGACGATGGACTTGGCCTTGTTGGGGCCATGCCTGGATGGCTTTTTGCTCATGATCAGATCTCTCCTGGGGATGGTTTTTCGCGAGGCAATCATGGGACAGAGCTGGGTTTTTGTCCAGTCCCTGGACCGTGCTGGTTATGTTGTCTGGATGGAGAGATTTTGTGGCGAGGAGCAAGTCCCCTCACCACAGGTACCGGTTTATTCAGCGGGTAATGACAGCCGTTGGCCGGCCATCAACAGCGACAACCGGCTCAGGCTCATCCACGGTGAACCTGCGGCCTGGCCCTTGATCTGTGCGTCGATGCGCTGGGCTTCGAGCAGCAATTGCGCCCAGCGTGATGCCGAGTAACGTTGCAGCGCCTTGCTCATCAACGGTTTGCGTTTGTCCCATACCGGCGGCCGGGCCTGGCTGAAGGCTTTGTCCAGCGGCACGCCCTGACTGTATTGCAACGACAGGTTCGCGAGCAGGCGCAACTCCCGGGCCAGCGCCCAGAGAATCACCGGCGGTTCGACGCCCTCGCCCCGCAGGCCTTCAAGCATGCGCAAGGCGTGGGCGGCTTCACCGTTGAGGATCGCGTCGGTCAGCCCGAAGACATCGAAGCGTGCGCTGTCGGCCACGGCCGCCTGGACCGTTTCCACCGTGATCTGGCCACCCTCGGCCATCAGCTTGAGTTTTTCGATTTCCTGGGCAGCGGCCAACAGGTTGCCTTCGACCCGGGCGGCAATCAGCTCGACCGCGTCCTGGCTGGCCGACAGGCCGGCCTGGGACAGGCGCTGGCGGATCCAGCTGGGCAACTGACTGACATCCACCGGCCAGATCTGCACGAACTGAGTCTGCTGGCCTTCGACCAGCGCCTTGCCCCACTTGGTTTTCTGCGCGCTGCCGTCGAGTTTCGGCAGGCTGATCAGCAGTACAGTGTCCTCGGCGGGCCGCGAGCAGTATTCGATCAGCGCGGCGGCGCCCTTGTCACCGGGTTTACCGGAGGGCAAGCGTAGTTCCAGCAGGCGTTTCTCGGCGAACAGCGACATGCTTGCCCCGGCCTGCAGTAACGTACCCCAATCGAAGCTGGCGTCGGCGGCGAACACCTGGCGTTCGTCGAAACCTTGCTGGCGGGCGGCAGAGCGGATGGCGTCGGCGGCTTCCTGGCACAGCAGCGGGTCATCGCCGCTGATGATATAGACGGGCGCGAGCGCGCCTTGCAGGTGTTTGCCGAGTTGAGCGGGAGCGAGTTTCATAGGCGCAGGCGAGCGGGGCGCCGGAGCGCCCCGCAAGGCTTATTGAGCCGGGATCTGCAACGGCGACTGTTGCGGGGTTTCCGCCTCAGCCTTGCGTGCCGCTTCCAGCGCTTCGGCTTCGGCCTTGGCGCGAGCGTCGGCGGTCTGTTGCAACTGGTCCAGTTGAGCGGGGCTCAGCTGTTGCAGGCGCAGCATCATGCGCTGGACCAGTTCACGACGCATTTCGCCGCGTACTTCGACGGACTCCTGATCGGAACCGGTGATGTTGTTGCCGTCGTGCAGGTAGACCTTCTGCACCTGCAGCTTGTCATCCAGCAGCGACAGACCATTCTGGCCGCGGATTTCGTAGTTCAACACGTTGGTCAGCTCGTACTCGGCCGAACGACCGGCGCCGGCATAGCTGAGGCTGCGCTGGCTTTGCTGTTCGCTTGCCAATACCAGCTTGTACGGTGCGCCGCTGTAGACTTTCACACCGCTGTTTTCCAGGGTCTGACGCAGCATTTTCACGGTATCGCCATAAGCGTCCCGCGCGCTGAGGTCCAGTTCCTTGATGGCCAGCTCGGTGGTGCCAGTGCCGCGCAGCTGGAAGCCGCAGGCGCTCAACAGGACCGCCAGGCCCATAACCAGCAGATTACGTTTGATCATCTTGTTGCTCCCCTTGAAACCCATGGACCGACTGTGCGGCCCCGCAGGTCATATTCGGCGTCCGGCCGGTGGCCTGGACGCCCGATCCAATTAGCTTGCGACGATATTGACCAGTTTGCCGGGCACGACGATCACTTTGCGGATCGTCAGGCCATCGACGAAGCGCAGTACGTTTTCGTTGGCGCGTGCGGCGGCTTCGACTTCTTCGCGAGTGGCGGCGGCCGGCATGTCGATCTGGCCGCGCAGCTTGCCGTTGACCTGAATGACCAGGGTCAGGCTGTCTTGTACCAGCGCTGTTTCGTCCACCACCGGCCAACCGGCGTCGATCACCGGGTCGGCGTGACCCAATTGATTCCACAGTTCATGGCTGATGTGCGGGGTGATTGGCGCGAGCAGCAGCGTCACCGCTTCCAGGCCTTCATGAACCAGCGCGCGATCCTGTTCGGTGTCTTGCGCGGCTTTTTCCAGCACATTCATCAGCGTCATTACTTGAGCGATGGCCGTGTTGAATTTGTGGTTCTGGCCGACGTCATGGCTGGCCTGCTTGATCGCCAGGTGAATCGAGCGACGAATGGCTTTCTGCTCGTCGTTCAGGCCGGCGAGGTCCAGTTTGCCCGGCAGACCCTGGCTGACGTGAGCCTGGGCCAGGCGCCAGACGCGCTTGAGGAAGCGGTGCGAGCCTTCGACGCCGGAGTCGGACCATTCGGCGCTCATGTCGGGTGGCGACGCGAACATCATGAACAGGCGACAGGTGTCTGCGCCGAACTGGTCGATCATCGATTGTGGGTCGACGCCGTTGTTCTTCGACTTGGCCATTTTTTCGGTACCACCGATTTCCACCGGCAGGCCGTCGGCGATCAGCTTGGCGCTGATGACCTTGGCTTTGCTGTCGCGTTCGAGCTCGACGTCGCTCGGGTTGAACCAGGTATAGGCACCATTGGCTTCGCGACGATAGTAAGTCTCGGCGATCACCATGCCTTGGGTCAGCAGGTTCTTGAACGGCTCGTTGGAGCTCACCAGGCCTTCGTCGCGCATCAGCTTGTGGAAGAAGCGCGCGTAGAGCAGGTGCAGGATGGCGTGTTCGATGCCGCCGATGTACTGGTCCACTGGCAACCAGTGGTCGGCCGCGGATTTTTCCACCAGGCCGCCTTCATAATGCGGCGAGGCATAGCGGGCGTAATACCACGAGGACTCGACGAAGGTGTCCATGGTGTCGGTTTCACGCTTGGCCGGTGCGCCGCATTTCGGGCAACTGCATTCGTAGAACTCGGGCATGCGCGCCAGGGGCGAGCCGGCGCCATCGGGTACGACGTCTTCCGGCAGGACCACTGGCAACTGGTCTTCCGGTACCGGTACATCGCCGCAGGTGTCGCAATGCACGATCGGAATCGGGCAGCCCCAGTAGCGCTGGCGGCTGATGCCCCAGTCACGCAGGCGGAACTGGGTGCGCGAGGCGCCGAGGTTTTTCTTGATCAGCGCGACTTCGATGGCATCGAATGCGCCGGCGAAATCCAGGCCGTTGTACTCGCCGGAATTGATCAGCTCACCGTGCTCGCCATAGGCATCCTGCCATGGCGCCGGGGTCTGGTCACCGGCGCTGGTGCGCACGACCGGTTTGACCGGCAGGTTGTACTTGTGGGCGAACTCGAAGTCGCGTTCGTCGTGAGCCGGCACGGCCATCACGGCGCCGTCGCCATAGTGCATCAGCACGTAGTTGGCGACCCACACCGGCAGTTTCTCGCCGGTGAGCGGGTGTTCGACGAACAGCGAGGTCGGCAGGCCTTTCTTTTCCTGGGTGGCGACATCGGCTTCGGCGACGCTGCCGCCCTTGCATTCGGCGATGAACGCCTGCAGCTCGGGGTTGTTCTGCGCCGCCAGGGTCGCCAGCGGATGTTCGGCGGCCACGGCCACGTAGGTGGCGCCCATCAGGGTATCCGGACGGGTGGTGAAGACTTTCAGGGTGCCGGCCTCGCCAATGGAGGCGACGTCGTACGGGAACTGAACTTCCATGCCCCGGGACTTGCCGATCCAGTTGCGCTGCATGGTCTTGACCTGCTCGGGCCAGCCGGTCAGCTCGTCGAGACTCTCCAGGAGTTCATCCGCGTAGGCGGTGATCTTGAAGTAGTACATGGGGATCTCGCGCTTTTCGATCAGCGCGCCGGAGCGCCAGCCGCGACCGTCGATGACCTGCTCGTTGGCCAGTACGGTCTGGTCCACCGGGTCCCAGTTCACGGTGCCGTTCTTGCGGTAGATCACGCTTTTTTCGAAGAGGCGGGTGAACAGCCACTGCTCCCAGCGGTAGTACTCGGGCTTGCAGGTGGTGACCTCGCGAGACCAGTCCACCGCAAGGCCCAGGCTGCGCAGCTGGGTCTTCATGTAGGCGATGTTTTCGTAGGTCCACTTGGCAGGGGCCACGTTGTTTTTCATCGCGGCGTTTTCCGCCGGCATGCCGAAGGCGTCCCAACCCATCGGTTGCAGGACATTCTTGCCCTGCATGCGTTGGTAGCGGGAGATCACGTCGCCGATGGTGTAGTTGCGCACGTGCCCCATGTGCAGCTTGCCGCTGGGGTAAGGGAACATCGACAGGCAGTAGTACGTCTCCTTGCCTGGCTGTTCACTGACTTCAAAGGACTTTTGCTCGTCCCAGAACGATTGGGCGGCGGCTTCGATTTCACGGGGCTGGTAGTGTTCGTGCATGGCTACTTTTGTACTGAATGGGGTGGCCCAATCCTCTTCATTGCCATGCTGGACGCAGACGACGCCGGATGCGGCGTTTTCGATGCCCAGCCAGGCTGGAAGTGGAGTTACAGGAAGCGCCGTAGCATACATGACCGCGCTCTGCCGAGGGAAACCTTGATTGCGTGTCCAGGCGTTGCCGACCATTGCCGACGGCCGGCGTTCAGGGCCGTTGGTCGCGGCGTCCTGCCGGTTTGCCCAGCGAAGCTAAGCTTCTCAATGGGGAGTGAGTCTTATCTTCAATGAGGTGAGGGATGGTTGAATCACAACGAAAAGTCGCTACACCTGAGCTGTACGAAAAACTGATCGATCGTCTCGGGGTGGCCCTGGACGCGGCAAGAACCGCCGGTCGCTTGCGTGATGAACGCCCGGCAGAGCTGGAACTACGCGGCTTGAGCCCCGCAGAGTTCGAAGTCGTCAAGGCTTACCTTGAGCAAGTCGGGCACCAGGCCTCCTCCAGTGGTGTCCAGGCAAACAAGCGTCTCGATGCGCCCCGTCCGGCCAAGGTTGTCTGGCTCAAGGACCGGACGCCCGACAAGGATGCTGTAAAGGTCCGGTCGCTGCAGTTCAAGTGAAGCCGGATCCACGCGTGTCGCTTTTTTTTGATTCGGCTTTTTTCGAATCTGTTGTCGCATTGCGTCAACCCACCTAGGCTTCGGGCATCTTTGGAGATGCCCGATGCCGTTTCGTTATTTCATCAAACAACTTCTATTGCCGCCCGGCATTCTTTTACTGCTGCTGGCGCTTGCCTGGTGGTGGCGCGACTCCCGGCCGCGCCTGGCTCGCCTGTGTTTTGCGGCGGGCCTCGGTGGTTTCTGGCTGATGAGCCTGCCGGTGGTGGTGCAGTGGAGCGCCGGGGCATTGGAGCGTGAGCCGCCACTGCCGCGCAGTGAATGGGCGACCCTGGCTCAGCGTGCCGACGCCATCGTGGTGCTGGGGTCCGGTCGTGAGCGTGGCGACCTGGCCTGGGGCACTGACCAGCCCACCGGTATCGGTCTGGAGCGCCAGCGCTATGCGGCGCGCCTGGCCAAGGCGTCCGGCCTGCCTGTGCTGACTACTGGTGGCTTGCACTATGGCACTCCGCCCAGCGAAGCGAAGCTGATGGCCGACGCGATGCTCGATGATCACGGGGTGACCGTACGCTGGCTGGAAGAGCGCAGCCGCACGACCTGGGAAAATGCCCAGATGAGCGCGCAGATCCTGTTGCCTGAAGGCGTCAAGCGCGTGGTCGTCGTGACCCAGGCCTGGCATATGCCACGCGCGGTCTGGAGCTTCCAGCGTGCGGGCTTCGAGGTGGTACCGGCGCCGATGGGGTTTCTCGGCCAGGATAATGCCCGGCCATTGGGCGGCTGGATGCCGGAGTTCAAGTCGATCTGGCAGTCGGGACAGTTGATGAATGAAGCGGTGGGGTTGGTAGGGTATTGGTTGTTCTACCGCTGACTTATCAAGGTGAACGCTATTGTGGCGAGGGAGCTTGCTCCCGCTGGCCTGCGAAGCAGGCCCCAGCAGTGCTCCAGGTAAACCGCACTGTCCGGTTTTGCGACTGCTGCGCAGCCGAGCGGGAGCAAGCTCCCTCGCCACAGAGATATCCAGCCCTACAAGAGATGTGTCAAACGGTCTTGGCCATCCGTCCGGCCATCAACGCCCAGCCCAGCAGCAACACGCACAGGATGATCAACGGCCACGAACGCCATTGCAGGTAGGGCGTCAGGTCGTGCATCGGCACCACTTCGCCGTAGAGGATGCCGCGCTCGAACTGCGGGATGCTGACGGTGATCTGGCCGAAGGGGTTGATCAGGCCGGTCACGCCATTGTTGGTGGCACGAATCATCCAGCGGCCGGCTTCCAGCGCGCGCATCTGCGCCATTTGCAAATGCTGCAACGGGCCGATCGAAGTGCCGAACCAGGTGTCGTTGCTGATGGTCAGCAGCAGGTCGCTGCGCGCCGAAAGGCTGGCGGCGAATTCCGGGTAGACCACTTCGTAACAAATGAATGGAGCGATCTGGTAACCCTTGGCTTGCAGCAGCGGCTGGTCGGCCGGGCCCCGGGCGAAATCCGACATGGGCAAGTCGAAGAACGCGATCAGCCCGCGCAGCAGGTCCTGCAACGGCACGTACTCGCCGAAGGGCACGAGTTTCTGCTTGAGGTAGGTGCCATCGCCTTCTCCGGTCACGGTGATGCCGTTGAAGTAGCGTCTCTCGTGGCGCACCAGTTGGCGAATCGGCACGCCGGTGATCAGCGCCGAATGCCGCTCGGCGGCGAAGCTGCCCATCATGTCCAGGTAACCCTGGGCGGACTCCTTGAGCACCGGCACCGCGGTTTCCGGCCAGACCAGCAGGTCGACGCGCTTGGAGCTGAGGCTCATGTCGCGGTACAGCGCCAACTGCGCGTTGAGCTGTTCGGGGTCCCACTTCATGCTTTGTTCGATATTGCCCTGGATCGCCGCCACGCTCAGCGGGTCGCCCGAAGGACTGGTCCAGGCGTGACCCTTGAGCGCCATGCCGGCGACCCACGGACCGACCAGCAGCACCAGGCCCGCAGCAATGAAGCCCTTGCGCCCGGCGCGCAGCAGCCGGGGCACGTTGTACAGCAGCGCGGCGGTCAGGGCGAGGGTGAGGGATATCAGCCACATCCCGCCCAGCGGCGCGAGCCCCGCCAGCGGGCCGTCGAGCTGGCTATAGCCGGAATAAAGCCACGGGAAACCGGTCAGGAACCAGCCGCGGAAAGCTTCCTGGCCCAACCACAGCGCGGCGAAGGCCAGTGCGTCGGCCAGGGGCGCCTCGTTGCGCCGCAGCCAGCGCGCCCACAGCCAGGCGGGCAGGGCGAAAAACCAGGCGATGGCGGCGATGAACAACAGCATCAACAGACCGGCTAGCAGCACCGAGGCGCCGCCGAAGTTGTGGATGCTGACGTAGATCCAGCTGGTGCCGGCGCCAAACAGGCCGAAACCGAAACACCAACCACGGCCCAGGGCCTGGCGGGGCGAGAGTTCGCGCAAGCCGGCGTAGAACAACCCGACCGCGAGCAATGCCAGCGGCCAGATGTCGAAGGGTGCCAACGCCAGGGTGGTGATCGCGCCGGCCGCCACGGCCAGCAGGTTACCGGGCCAGCCGGGGCGGGTTATCCAGCGCATGTATTTCCTTAGCGGGTCTCGCAGGGGTTAACGGGCAATGGGTGACAGGCGCAGCAGATGGATCCGGCGACTGTCGGCATTCAGGATGCGGAAGCGCCAGGAGCCGATCTCGGTGGTTTCGTTACGCTTGGGCAGGTGCCCGAAAGCGCTCATGACCAGGCCGCCGACGGTATCGAACTCATCGTCGGAAAATTCGCTGTCGAAGAACTCGTTGAAGTTCTCGATGGGCGTCAGGGCCTTGATCAGGAAGTCACCGCTGGGCAGTGGCTTGATGTAGCTGTCTTCCTCGACATCGTGTTCGTCCTCGATGTCGCCGACGATCTGCTCAAGCACGTCTTCGATGGTAACCAGTCCGGCCACGCCACCGTATTCGTCGATGACGATGGCCATATGATTGTGATTGGCGCGGAACTCGCGCAGCAGCACGTTAAGGCGCTTGGACTCGGGCACGAAGGTGGCCGGACGCAGCAAGTCCTTGATGTTGAAGCTGTCGCCGTTCTCCTGGAGGATCAGCGGCAGCAGGTCCTTGGCCAGCAGCACGCCCATGACGTCGTCATGGCTCTCGCCGACGACCGGGTAGCGCGAGTGAGCGGAATCGACCACGGCCGGCAGGAATTCGCGGGGAGTCTGGGTCGCCTTGATGCTGACCATCTGCGAGCGCGGGACCATGATGTCCCGCACTTGCAGGTCAGCGACCTGGATGGCGCCTTCGACGATGGCCAGCGCTTCGCTGTCCAACAGTTTGTTCTGGTGTGCATCGCGCAGTAGCTCCAGCAGCTCCTGGCGGTTTTTCGGCTCATGGGCAAAAGCCTGGGTGAGCTTGCCCAGCCATGACTTCTGCCCGTTGGTCGATCGATCTTCGCTCATAGCGATTACTCTGAATCCTTTGTCGTTACAGGTTGATGTATCAGTGTTCGTCGCCGGCATAAGGGTCGGGATGACCCAGCTCGGCAAGCAACGTTCGTTCCAGTGCTTCCATTTCCTCGGCTTCGTCATCTTCCATATGGTCGTAACCGAGCAAATGCAAGCAGCCGTGAATCACCAGATGAGCCCAATGGGCCTCAGGGCTCTTGTGTTGTTCTGCCGCTTCACGCTCCACCACGGGGACGCAAATCACCAGGTCGCCCAATAGCGGGATATCGAGCAGTTCGTCGGGCACGTCGGCGGGGAAGGACAGCACGTTGGTGGCGTAGTCCTTCTGCCGCCAGGTGTGGTTCAACTCGCGACCTTCGGCTTCGTCCACCAGGCGAATGGTCAGTTCCGAGTCGGCGCTACGCTGACGCAGGGCCAGTTCGCACCATTGACGGAACTGGGCCTCGCCGGGGGCTGCATGTTCGCTGGCCAGTTGCAGGTCGAGTTCAAGCATCGTGGCTGTTGCCCTTGGCGGCGGGCGCGTCTTCCTGGCGATTCTCGAAGCGTTCATAGGCTTCGACGATGCGCTGCACCAGCGGATGGCGCACGACATCCTTGGGCATGAAATGCGTGAAGCTGATGCCCGGAACATCCTTGAGCACCTGGATCACATGGTTCAGCCCGGACTTGGTGCCACGGGGCAGGTCGACCTGGGTGATGTCCCCGGTGATGACGGCGGTGGAGCCGAAGCCGATCCGGGTCAGGAACATCTTCATCTGTTCGACGGTGGTGTTCTGGCTTTCGTCGAGGATGATGAAGCTGTTGTTCAGCGTGCGGCCACGCATGTAGGCCAGTGGTGCAACCTCGATGACCTGGCGTTCGATCAGCTTGGCGACGTATTCGAAGCCGAGCATTTCGTACAGTGCATCGTAGAGCGGGCGCAGGTACGGGTCGATTTTCTGGGAAAGGTCGCCGGGCAGGAAGCCGAGCTTTTCCCCGGCTTCGACCGCCGGGCGCACCAGCAGGATGCGTCGCACCTGTTCGCGCTCCAGCGCATCGACCGCACAGGCCACGGCCAGGTACGTCTTGCCGGTGCCGGCCGGGCCGATACCGAAATTGATATCGTTGGCGAGGATTTCCTTCACGTAGCGCTGCTGATTCAGGCCGCGCGGGCGAATCATGCCTTTTTTCGTGCGCAGGGCCACCGCAGGTTCCGCAGGGGCTGGGTTGTCGAGTTCCTCGACAGCCGATTCCTGCAGGAACAGATGGACCAGATCCGGCGACAGCTCGCTTGCCTTGGTTTCCCGATAGAGGCGGCGCAGCAGGTTTTCCGCGGAGGAGGTGTGCTTGGGTTCGCCGATCAGCTCGAACTGGTTTCCGCGGTTGCGGATCTCGATGGCCAGGCGCTGTTCGATCAAGCGCAGATGCTCGTCGAATTGCCCGCACAGATTGGCGAAGCGGCGAGCCTCGAAGGGCTCGAGAATGAAACGATGTGGTTCGATGGGTGCGTTCAAGGTCGTTTTTAGCCGCCCAGGGGCAATTAAGATGAAATCAAGGATAACGCCAGTAGGCTGGGTGCGAAAGCTCTTAAGCGGTGCAATCTGACAACAGGCTCGCCACGACCAGTGTGGGAGCGAGCCTGCTCGCGAAAGCGCTGTCACATCCAACCTCGATATTGACCGTAATAGCGCATTCGCGAGCAGGCTCGCCCCCACATGGAGTGGTGTTGTTACTGGACCAGCGAACCGCGCAGGGAGTGCGGTTGCGCGGCGTCGATGTGCACGTCGGCGAACTGGCCGATCAATGCCGGAGTGTCGCAGCGGAAGTTGACGATACGGTTATTCTCGGTGCGCCCCTGCAATTCGCCCGGGTCTTTTTTCGAGTAATCGGTCACCAGGATCCGCTGGATGGAGCCGACCATTTGTCGGCTGATCTCGAAACCTTGCTGGTTAAGGCGGTGCTGCAAGGCATTGAGTCGCTCCTTCTTCACTTCCTCGGGCGTCTCGTCCACCAGGTCCGCCGCTGGCGTGCCGGGGCGCTGGCTGTAGACAAAGGAATAGGAGAAATCGAAGCCCACATCCTCGATCAGCTTCATGGTCTGCTGGAAATCCTTCTCGGTTTCGCCGGGGAAACCGACGATGAAATCCGAACTGATGCAGATCCCCGGTACCGCTGCGCGCAACTTGCGCAGCTTGGATTTGTACTCGAGCGCCGTGTGGTTGCGTTTCATGGCCGCGAGGATCCGGTCGGAACCCGATTGCAGCGGCAGGTGCAGATGCTTGACCAGTTCGGGGACCTCGGCGTGGGCCTGGATCAGGCTGTCGGAAAACTCCAGCGGGTGTGAGGTGGTGTAACGGATGCGGTCAATGCCATCCACCGCCGCCACGACGCGGATCAGTTCGGCGAGGTCCGCCAGGCGACCGTCATGGGTCAGCCCGCGGTAGCCGTTGACGTTCTGCCCCAGCAGGGTCACTTCACGCACACCGTTTTCCGCCAGGTGGATGATTTCGGCAATCACGTCGTCGAAGGGGCGGCTGACTTCTTCGCCGCGGGTATACGGCACCACGCAGAAGGTGCAGTACTTGCTGCAGCCTTCCATCACCGATACGTAGGCACTTGGGCCGTCGATACGCGGTTCGGGCAGGTGATCGAATTTTTCGATTTCCGGGAACGAGACGTCTACTTGCGGCAGCTTGGTAATGCGTGCGGCGTCGATCATTTCCGGCAGGCGGTGCAGGGTCTGTGGGCCAAAGACCACGTCCACGTAGGGCGCGCGGTCACGAATGGCCGCGCCTTCCTGGCTGGCGACACAGCCGCCAACGGCAATAACCATGTCCGGGTTGGCCAGCTTCAGTTCGCGCCAGCGGCCCAACTGGGAATACACCCGGTCCTGGGCGCGTTCGCGGATCGAGCAGGTGTTGAGCAGGATCACGTCCGCGTCTTCCGCCCGGGCGGTGACTTCCAGGGCCTGGTGTTCACCCAGCAGATCGACCATGCGCGAGCTGTCGTACTCGTTCATCTGGCAACCGTGGGTTTCGATGTAAAGCTTCTTGGCCATGGACGGGTTCATCACGTGATTCAAAGAACCGCGCATTATAGGGAAATAGTGGCCTGTGTGGCTAATTCGCGCGAGCAGTGGCTATGCTATAGTTCGCGCCCTCATTTTTACCCGCCGATGTGTTTCGCCAGCCATGACCAAACGTGAAGCTCCAATCTACAAGGTGATTTTCCTCAACCAGGGCCAGGTGTTCGAAATGTACGCCAAACAGATCTATCAGAGTGATCTGTGGGGCTTCCTGGAGGTCGAGGAATTCGTCTTTGGCGAGCGCACGCAAGTGGTCGTCGATCCGAGCGAAGAAAAGCTCAAGGCGCAGTTCGAAGGCGTGGTGCGCAGCTTCGTGCCGATGCACTCGATCGTGCGCATCGACGAGGTCGAGCGCCTGGGCACGCCGAAAATCAGCGAAGCCCGTGGCGCGGTCGGCAATGTCATGCCGTTTCCGATGCCGATGCCTGAGAAGTAAGGCTCAACACCGAGTTGCCCCCAATCGCGAGCAGGCTCGCTCCCACAATGGATTGCTGGTGCACACAAATTTTGTGTCTACAGGGATCCAACTGTGGGAGCGAGCCTGCTCGCGATGAGGCCATCCAGGCCGAAGCAATAATCAGGGCAGCGGCGAAAACGGCGTGCGCCCGTCGGCGTTCTGCAATTCCATCAGGTATTTGCGAAAGATCTGGCCCAGCACCTGGGTCGCCACTTCCAGCTCGTCGCGGGGCATCTGCTCGGCGACTTCGTCGGCGGTGTCCAGTGCCTCTTCGGCGCCGTTGACCGCTGCCATCTTCAAGACGATGTAAGCCTGGACGTTGTTGGCCGGCACGCCTTCGCCATGGAAGAACATGCCGCCAAGCTTGAATTGCGCCTGGGCGTGGCCTTGCAGCGAGGCTTTTTCGAAATAGTCGAGGGCTTGCTTGAGGTCGCGGGGCGCGGCCTTGCCGTCATAGTAGAACTCGCCCAGCTCATATTGCGCTTGGGCATCGCCCTCGTCGGCGGCTTTTCGACAGGCGTCGAGTGCCGGTGCCAGATCTTGTGGCTGGGTGTTGAGCGTGCAACGGCCCATCGCCGGGATCAACAACGAGTTGCCGCCTGCCTGTGCGTTGGCGAGCAGGGGCTGAAGGAGCAACAGGCAGCCCAAGGCAAGGGTGCGGCCGGTGCGGTTCATGGGGATCGACTTACCTCTGAGGGGCGCGTGGACCCTCCGGGGGATCCAATAAGCGCGCATTATGAAATAAGCAGGGCCATCCTTACAAAGTCTTTACTCGTTTTTCTGCTGCGAGGGAACGATAGCGGCCGCTTGTTGGGCAAATACCTGGAAAAAGGCATACCGAGGCAATGGGCAATCACTGACGCTGGTGTCAGCCAGCGTCAGTGATTGGCCATACGTTTACTTCAGCGCAGCAAAGGCCCGCTCGGCCGCGTCGAGGGTGATCTTCAACTCGGCCTCGCCATGGGCGATGGAGGTGAAGCCGGCTTCGAACGCGCTTGGCGCCAGGTAGACGCCACCCTCGAGCATCAGGTGGAAGAAGCGCTTGAAGCGGTCGGCGTCGCTGGCCATCACGTCGTCGAAGGTCACGATGTCATCGGCGCCACTGAAGTACAGGCCGAACATGCCGCCGGCCTGGGTGGTCACGAACGGGATGCCCGCCGCATCGGCGCGTACTTGCAAGCCGTCGAGCAGGCGAGTGGTGAAGTCGCTCAGCTCGGCGTGGAAACCCGGACGGCTGATCAGGCGCAGGGTGGTCAGGCCGGCAGCCATGGCCAGCGGATTGCCCGACAAGGTACCGGCCTGGTAGACCGGCCCCAGCGGGGCGATGCATTCCATGATCGCGCGCTTGCCGCCGAAGCAGCCTACCGGCATGCCGCCGCCGATGATCTTGCCGAAGGTGCTCAGGTCCGGCGCTACGCCGTAATGAGCCTGGGCACCGCCGAGGGCGACGCGGAAGCCGGTCATCACTTCGTCGAAAATCAGCACCACGCCGTGCTGGTCGCACAGGCTGCGCAGGCCTTCGAGGAAACCCGGCGCTGGCGGCACGCAGTTCATGTTGCCGGCCACCGGCTCGACGATGATGCAGGCCACTTCCTGGCCGACTTCCCCGAGCATTTTCTCGACTTCTTCGAGGTCGTTGAACGGCAGGGTCAGCGTGTGTTTGGCAAATGCCGCCGGTACGCCCGCCGAGCTGGGCACGCCTTGGGTCAGCGCGCCTGAGCCGGCCTTGACCAGCAGGCTGTCGGAGTGACCGTGGTAGCAGCCTTCGAATTTGATGATGCTGTCGCGCCCGGTGTAGCCGCGCGCCAGGCGGATCGCGCTCATGGTCGCCTCGGTGCCGGAACTGACCATGCGCACCATTTCCATCGATGGCACGATGGAGCAGACCAGATCGGCCATTTCGGTTTCCATCGCGGTCGGCGCGCCATAGGACAAGCCGTGCTTCAATTGCTTGCGCACCGCGTCCAACACGTCCGGATGGCTGTGGCCGAGGATCATCGGGCCCCACGAACCCACGTAGTCGACGTAGCGCTTGTCGTCTTCGTCGGTGACATACGCGCCCTCGGCGTGCTTGAAGAACAGCGGGGTGCCGCCGACGCTCTTGAACGCACGAACGGGTGAATTCACGCCGCCGGGGATGTGTTTCTGAGCGTTGGCAAACAGGGTTTCGGAACGGGACATGGTAGGGCTCTCGAAATCGGGAAATGACTATTTGGTTTGCAGCAGGTCGTTGAAGGCGCGGGCGCGGCGCGTCACCTCAGCCGTGCTGTCGGCGCCGAACAGGCCATGGACCACCGCGAGCAGGTCGACGCCATGGGCCACCAGCGGGGCGGCGTTTTCCAGAGTGATGCCGCCGATGGCGCACACCGGTATATGCAGTTTGATACGGGTCTGTTCGAGCAGTTCAAGGTTTGCGGCGGGCGCCCCGGGCTTGGTATTGGAATTGAAGAAGCGCCCGAACGCGACGTAGCTGGCGCCTTCCCGGACGGCCTGTTCGGCCAGTTCCAGGCTGGCGTGGCAAGTGGCGCCGACGATTGCCTTGTGCCCCAGCAACGCCCGCACCGGCGCCAGCGGGCCATCGGTCTGGCCCAGGTGGACACCGACGCCGAGGCGTGCGGCCAGTTCGGCGTCATCGTTGATAATCAATTGGGTCTTGTAGCGCTCGCACAGGTTGCGCAGCGCCTCGGCCTCGCGCAGGCGCCGGGCCTCGTCGCTGCTTTTGTCGCGGTATTGCAGCAGGGTCACGCCACCTTCCAGCGCGGCTTCCACATAGGCGAGGAACTTGCCGGCCAGCAACTGGCTGTCGGTGACGGCATAAAGGCCACGTAATTTCATTCCACGGCTCCTTTGCTACGAGCAGAAATCCAGCGGCAGGCGACGCGGTACGAACTGGCCTTTGCCCAATTGTTCGGCATCGCGCAGGGTGCGCCAGGTGTAATCCAGCGCGGTCTTCACCGCGCTGGCGAGCTGTTCACCCTGGGCCAGCCGGCCGGCCAGGGCGCTGGCCAGAGTGCAGCCGGAACCGTGATAGCTGCCGGGCAAGCGCTGGCAGGTGAAGGTCTCGCGGCGTCCGTCGCGGCTGTACAGGCGATTGTGGACTTCATGTTCATCGCCGTGACCGCCGGTGATCAGCAGGTGCTTGACGAAGGGCAGCAGTTTTTCGGCGCATTCATCGGCGCTGCCTTCCGGCAGTTCGGCGAGAATGCGTGCTTCAGGAAGGTTGGGCGTGGCGATGATCGCCAGCGGCAGCAGGCGCTCGCGCATGGCGTAGCCGACTTCATCCTTGCCCAGCCGTCCGCCACCACCGGCGCGCAGCACCGGGTCGCAGACCATCGGCAGATGTGGATGCGCCTGGAGCAGCTCGACCACTGTGTCGACCATTTCCAGCGAACCGAGCATCCCCAGCTTGACCGCCGCGACGGGCGAATCGTTGAGCACGGCATTGGCCTGGGCCAGCACCCACTCGCGATCGAGTACGCGGAAATCGCTGACATTGACCGTGTCTTGCACGGTCAACGCGGTAACGGCCGGGGCGGCATGACAACCCTGGGCGAGCAGGGCTTCGATATCTGCCTGCAAGCCGGCGCCACCACTGGGGTCGTGGCCGGAGAGACAGAGGACAACGGGGCGGGAGTTGTAGATATTCATGGTGCGCGAGCTTATCACCAAACCCCATTTATCGGTGATCGGGCTCTGAGGGTTTTACGCGACGTTTCCTGCTGGCGACTGTTTTTGTGGCGAGGGAGCTTGCTCCCGCTGGGGCGCGAAGCGACCCCGAGATCTTGCGGTCGCTACGCAACCGAGCGGGAGCAAGCTCCCTCGCCACGAATGGCCCGCCAGTACCAACCTGACCAAAGCAACAGCTCTATCTCAACGCTTGGCGCTGAGACGCCCGTGCTAGAGCCTTTTGTCGGAAAAATTTCAATGGTGCAAATTGGCCATCAACGGCTATGCTACGGATGGATCCAACCAATAACAGGTAATGCCGGTTTTACGTCTACTCAGGGAATGGGGGGCTTCCTGACTCAACCGGACAGGCCACGCTGGGGCTTTAATGCGCTATTTGCTGATGTTGCTGCTGTGCTTGTCCCCCTTGGCAAGCGCCCTTGAATTCGATGAATCTACCCGAAGCCTGCCTTTGGGCCATGCCTTGCAGGTGTTTGAAGACGCCAGCGGCACGGCCACGCTCGAGGATGTCCTGGCCCAGGCCGCGGCCGGTCGCTTCAAACCCCACGACCAAGCCACGCTGAACGCAGGGTATTCGCGCTCGGCGTTCTGGCTGAAGATCGACTTGCACTACCGCCCGGGCAATCCCGGCGCCCAGCGCACCTGGCTGCTGGAGCTGGCGTATCCGCCGCTGGACCGCCTGGACTTGTATCTGGCCGATACGCAAGGTGCCTATCGCCTGGTTCGCCAGACCGGCGATGCCTTGCCGTTCGCCAGTCGCGAGGTGCGCCAGAACAACTACCTGTTCAGCCTGGATTTCCAACCCGATCAACGCCAGACCGTGTATCTGCGCCTGCAAAGCCAGGGCTCGATCCAGGCCCCGTTGACGCTCTGGTCAAGCACCGCGTACCTGGAACAGCAGCCGGTGCGCCTGTATGTGCTGGGGATCATCTATGGCGTACTGCTGGGGATGCTGGTCTACAACCTGTTCATCTACCTGAGCGTGCGCGACACCAGTTACCTCTATTACATCTTCTATATCGCCTCGTTCGGCCTCTATCAACTGTCGGTCAACGGTGCGGCGGTTGAGTATTTCTGGCCGGACAACCCCTGGTGGGCCAACGCCGCGACGCCGTTTTTCATTGGCTGCGCGGGGGTTTTTGGCAGCCAGTTTGCCCGCAGTTTCCTGCAAACCGCCCAGCACAGCCGCTGGCTCGACCGATTGCTGCTGGCGCTGATTGCCTATGGCGCGGTGGTGGTGGGCCTGTCGTTGATGACCAGCTATGCGCTGGCGCTGCGCCTGGCGACGGCGCTGGCCCTGGTGTTCACCGTGGTGATTTTCGCCGCCGGCTTGTTCGCCTGGTGGCGGGGGCTGCGGGTGGCGCGTTACTTCATTATCGCCTGGTCGGCGTTTCTGCTGGGGGGCGTCGTCAATACGATGATGGTGTTGGGTTACCTGCCAAACATCTTCCTGACCATGTATGCCAGCCAGATCGGCTCTGCCATCGAGGTGGCGCTGTTGTCCCTGGCCCTGGCGGACCGCATCAACGCCATGCGCGAACAGCAGGCGCAGACGCTGTTCGACGCCGGGCAGAAACTCGAAGTGCTGAACCAGCAGTTGGCTCAGGGCAACAAGCTCAAGGACGAATTTCTCGCCACGTTGACCCATGAGTTGCGCACGCCGATGAATGGTGTGATCGGTTGCCTCGAACTGATGGAAACCGTCGAGATGGACGAGGAACTCAGCCAGTATCAGCAGACCGCAGCCGGTTCGGCGCGGGACATGATGCGCATGGTCAACGGCATGCTCACCCTCACCGAGTTGCAGGCCGGCAAGCTCAAGGTGTATCCGGCGCCGTTCAGCCTGCGCAGCGTGATAGAGGCCCTGCAGGTGCAGTTCGGCGCCAACGCGGCGGCCAAGGGCCTGGATTTCAAGGTCGACGTAGCGCCTGGCCTGGCGGACCGCTTGCTAGGTGACAGCGGTAAATTGGCCCAGTGCCTGGAATGCCTGCTGGACAATGCCATCAAGTTCACCCGCGTCGGTGGCATCGCGCTGCGAGTCAGTGGCCGGACGTCGGAGCTCGATCGCCTGGTGCTGTCTTTCGCCGTGATCGATACCGGCATCGGCTTTACCGATCTGGGGGAGGCGACCCTGTATCAGCGTTTCTTCCAGCTCGACGGCTCGATGACCCGCGAATACGGCGGCCTCGGCGTCGGCCTGGCGATTTGTCGGCAACTGGTGGAATTGCTCGGCGGGCGCCTGACCCATACCTCGGAGCCGGGGCGCGGCAGTCGTTTCCAGCTGGACGTGGAATTTGACATCGCCTTGCCTGTGGCCGTCCCGGCAACGTTTCCTGGCGGCGCACGCCGGGCTGCGCGCTTGCCCCAGGAGTGCACGGTGCTGCTGGCCGACGACAACAACATCGACCAACTGGTGATGCGCGGCATGTTGCTCAAGCTTGGCTACCGAGTACGCACCGCCGACAGTGGCCGCGCGGCGCTGGAGCTGTTGCAGGGCGACAGTTTTGACGCGGTGCTGCTCGATTGCCAGTCGACACCATCGGATGGCGTGTCGGTCTGCTGTCAGATCCGCGCGATGTCAGGTTGCCAGGACTTACCCGTGCTGGTGGTCAGCCCGAACGTGGACCAGGCGCATTGCCCTGCGGGTAGCCTGATCGATTACCTGAGCAAACCGGTGAAATTCGAAGCACTGCAGGCGATTCTGCAACGACGGGTACTTTGTCCGAAGCAGGGTGAAAGCGCCGGTATTTAGGCGGATATGCCACTTTGATCGGCCAGGAGGCGGTGCTTAACTGACCTCTGCTGGCCGACCAAGGAGCCCCGTCATGAACCTGCACCAGTTCGCCGAAACCCACGACGTCACCAATCAACCACCGTCCCTGGATGGTGCCAACCTGTACCGTATTGACCTGCCGCTGCAAGAATGGTCGCGGCGTTTCGGCGCAGGGTGGGCACAGGCGCGGATCGACGCCTACGGTGCCCTGGCCGGCGGGCCGTTGATGGAGGCGGGGTTCCTGGCCAACCAGAACAAGCCAATATTTTCCAGCCACGACCGTTACGGCCATCGTATCGACCTGGTGGAATTTCATCCTGCCTATCACGAGCTGATGCGCACCGCCATCGAACATGGCCTGCCCAGCCTGCCGTGGGCCCATCCGCAACCTGGCGCGCATGTCGCCCGCGCCTCGATGACGTACCTGCACAGCCAGGCCGAAGCCGGCACCGGTTGTCCGTTGACCATGACTTTTGCCAGTGTGCCGGCCCTGCGCCTGCAACCGGACCTGGCCGGGCGCTGGGTGCCGAAAGTGCTCGCCACCGAATACGATCCACGTAACGTCGGCATGGCCCACAAGGCCGGGGTCACTCTCGGTATGGCGATGACCGAGAAGCAGGGCGGCACCGATGTGCGCGCCAACACCACCAAGGCGTATCCGGTAGGCGCCAGCGGCCCGGGCCAGGCCTATGAGCTGGTGGGCCACAAGTGGTTCTGTTCGGCGCCGATGTGCGATGCCTTCCTGACCCTGGCCCAGACCGACAAGGGCCTGACCTGCTTTTTGCTGCCGCGCCACCGCCCGGACGACACCCGCAACCAGTTCTACATCCAGCGTTTGAAAAACAAACTCGGCAATTGCTCCAACGCCTCCAGCGAGGTGGAGTTCCGTGGTGCGCTGGCCTGGATGGTCGGCGAGGAGGGCCGAGGCGTGCCGACGATCATCGAGATGGTCGCCATGACCCGCTTCGACTGTATGGTCGGCTCCAGTGCCCTTATGCGCCAGGCCCTGACCCAGGCCAGTCACCATTGCGCGCACCGCAAGGTCGGCGGCAAGTTGTTGAGTGAGCAGCCCCTGATGCAAAACGTACTCGCCGACCTGGCCCTGGAAAGCGAGGCTGCTTTGGCGCTGAGCTTGCGCATGGGGCGGGCGCTGGATCATCTGAACGATGGGCATGAAGCCAAATTCGCCCGGCTGGTGACGGCAGTAGGCAAATACTGGATCTGCAAACGCGCCCCGGCAATGATCAACGAGGCGGCCGAATGCATGGGCGGTGCCGGCTATGTCGAGGACAGCATCCTGCCGCGCCTGTACCGCGAGGCACCGGTCAATTCAACCTGGGAAGGCTCCGGCAATGTGCAGTGCCTTGACGTCTTGCGCGCTCTGTCCAAAGAGCCGGGCGTGTTGGAAGTGCTGTTCGACGAACTGGGCGACGGCCATGGGGACAATCGCCTGGCGGCCCATATCGACCGGTTGCACGCAGCGTTCAAGGACACCGATGACATCCAATATCGTGCCCGGCAATTGACCGAAGACATCGCCGTCGGCCTGCAAGCCAGGCTGTTGCTGGAAGCGGGGAACAGCGACGTCAGCGATGCCTTCATCGCCAGCCGGCTGGGTTCCACCGGCCGGGTCTACGGCGCGTTGCCCCGCGGCCTGAATGTAGCAGCCATAGTCGCCCGCTCGACCCCGCACGGCTTCTAAACAACCCATACCCCTGTGGGAGCGGGCTTGCCCGCGAAGGCGTCGGTACATTCAGCATCGATGTTGCCTGATACACCGCTTTCGCGAGCAGGCTCGCTCCCACAGTGGACCTGTGCTGCAGGCAACATCTGAGTAAACATCGAACCCTGTGGGAGCGGGCTTGCCCGCGAAGGCGTCGGTACATTCAGCATCGGCGTTTCCTGGCACACCGTTTTCGCGAGCAGGCCCGCTCCCACAGTGGAACTGTGCTGCACGCAACATCTGAGTAAACATCAAACCCTGTGGGAGCGAGCTTGCCCGCGAAGGCGTCGGTACATTCAGCATCGGCGTTTCCTGGCACACCGTTTTCGCGAGCAGGCTCGCTCCCACAGTGGAACTGTGCTGCACGCAACATCTGAGTAAACATCAAACCCTGTGGGAGCGGGCCTGCCCGCGAAGGCGTCGGTACATTCAGCATCGGCGTTTCCTGGCACACCGCTATCGCGAGCAAGCCCGCTCCCACAAAAGGCTCCGCGCAAGGACAACTAATACGCCACTGTTCCCGTCGGCCCACGATGCAGGCAAGATGAAGGCCTGCAAGTCAGAACACAGGAAGCTGATCGTGACCGAAGCGTTTATTGTCGTTCAAACCGCCGAGCAAGCCGTGGACCGGCTGGCGGCCCTGCACGAGCGTGCGACCACTGCGCTGAACCAGGCGCTCAAGCGTTATCTCAAGGACCGCATCGAGCCGGATGCCGAGCAACGCGCATTGTTCCGCTATCCGGCCCTGCGCCTGACCTACCATTGCCATGGCGAAGTCCCGCAGACCACCCGCGCCTACGCCAAGGTCCAGCTGCCGGGCACCTACAGCGTCACCGTCACCCACCCGGCGGCATTTCGAAAATACCTGCTCGAGCAGCTTGTCCCGCTGATGCACGACTTCACCATCACCGTCGAGGTGGGCGTCAGTGAGCAGAACATTCCGTACCCGTATGTGGTGGAGCAGGGCGATGAACTGGCCGGTTCCGGTGTGACGGCGGCGGTGCTGGCGCGGGTG
Organism: Pseudomonas sp. Z2-11; assembly: GCF_054161305.1. Lineage (NCBI taxonomy): Bacteria > Pseudomonadati > Pseudomonadota > Gammaproteobacteria > Pseudomonadales > Pseudomonadaceae > Pseudomonas > Pseudomonas sp. Z2-11. Next base: position 5,372,697 of record NZ_CP096395.1, on the reverse strand, counting down.
TTCCCCAGCACCGACCTGTCGGCCGCCACCGATGGCATCGCCGATGGCCTCTACGATTGGGAAAACACCGACCCGCTGCCCCTGGCGCTGTTCGACGCCGCGCGGGTGGATTTCTCCCTGCGCCGGCTCGTGCATTACACCGGCAGCGATTGGCGCCATGTGCAGCCCTGGATTCTACTGACCAACTATCACCGCTATGTCGACCAGTTCATCGTCCACGGGCTGGAGCAGTTGCGCAGCGATCCGCGTTTCGTGCGCATGGTGCTGCCGGGCAACGTGATCATCGACAAGAACATGGATCATGGTGAAGCCTCGGCCATCGCCGCTGGCGTGGTCTGGCATCGCTACCAGATGCCGGCCTATCACTTGCAAGCCAGCGATGGCCACGGCGTGACCCTGGTGAACATCGGCGTTGGTCCGTCCAATGCCAAGAACATCACCGATCACCTGGCCGTGCTGCGTCCGCATTGCTGGCTGATGATCGGCCACTGCGGCGGCCTGCGTCAGTCCCAGACAATCGGCGATTACGTCCTGGCCCACGCCTACATGCGCCGCGATGGCATCCTCGACCGCGTGGTGCCGCCGAACATCCCGATCCCGGCCCTGGCCGAAGTGCAGCTGGCGCTTCAGCAGGCGGCGGCGAACATCACTGGCGAAAAAGGCGACGAGCTGAAAAAACGCCTGCGCACCGGCACCGTGCTGACTTACGACGACCGCAACTGGGAATTGCGCTGGGCCCAGGAGCGTCCGTTGATCAACCTGTCCCGCGCCGTGGCGGTGGACATGGAAAGCGGCACCATTGCGGCCCAGGGTTATCGCTTGCGGGTGCCATACGGCACGTTGCTGTGCGTCTCGGACAAGCCGCTGCACAGCGAGATCAAGCTGCCGGGCTCGGCCAACGCGTTTTATGAGCGGGCGGTCAACCAGCATCTCAAGATCGGGATCGCGGCGCTGGACCTGCTGCGCAACGAACTCAACTCGTTGCACTCGCGCAAACTGCGCAGCTTCGACGAGCCGCCGTTCCGCTGATGCCGTCCTGAACGGTGGTTATTTAACGGTCGGGCCACTAGCATGTCGGCCTCGACCGTTGGATATTGTTGCCGCCATGCCCCGTCCTTCACGCCCCGCTTCCCGCCGCCCTGGCGCGAAGCCTCCCGCTTCCACCCCGCGCCGTGTGGCCAAGGCGCCGCCGGCCGAAGCGAAACTGATCCTGTTCAACAAGCCTTTTGACGTGCTGACGCAATTCAGCGACGGCGAAGGGCGCGCCACGCTCAAGGATTTCATCGACGTACCGGGCATCTACCCGGCCGGTCGGCTGGACCGCGACAGCGAAGGATTGCTGTTGCTGACCAATGACGGCCAGTTGCAGGCGCGCATCGCCGATCCCAAGCACAAACTGGCCAAGACGTACTGGGTACAAGTCGAGGGTGAGCCGAGCGACGAGCAACTGCAGCGTTTGCGTGATGGGGTCGAGTTGAACGACGGTATGACGCTGCCGGCCGAGGCCCGTCAGCTGGACGAACCGCAATTATGGCCACGCAATCCACCGGTGCGCTTTCGCAAAAGCGTGCCGACGAGTTGGCTGGAACTGGTGATACGTGAAGGGCGCAACCGCCAGGTGCGGCGCATGACCGCCGCGGTGGGCCTGCCGACCCTGCGCCTGGTGCGGGTCAGGATCGGTGACTGGACGATCGAAGGGCTCGATCAGGGCCAATGGAAAGAGGTACCGGCGCGTTTATAACGAGCCGGATTCGATCAGACCGATGACCACGCTCTTGATGATGAACGCCGCCACGCCCAGGCCGAGCACGAAAAACAGGATGAACGAGCCGAAACGCCCGGCCTTGGATTTCTTCGCCAGGTCCCAGACGATGAACCCCATGAAAATGATCAGGATGCTGACCAGTCCGGTCATCATCCACTCTTCGAAAACAGCAGGATCCATCGGCGCACTCCGGCGTGGGCGGGGTTGAAAAGGCAGGGCGAGTATACGGCATGGCGGCGGGGCGCAGGATCGGGCTGCGGCGGTGTGTCGCAGCCCGGATAATCATGGGCTGCTTTTTGTGGCGAGGGAGCTTGCTCCCGCTCGACTGCGCAGCAGTCGCAAACCAGTGGAGATTTGGGGTCGCTGCGCAACCCAGCGGGAGCAAGCTCCCTCGCCACAGAAGCTCTCAGCTGCGCAGGTGAGTCAGCGGCAGCTCGGTACTGTTGAGCACCTGGTTCAGCACAAAACTCGAACGCACGCTGGTGACGCCTTCGATCCGGGTCAGGTGGCCCAGCAGCAGCTTCTGGTAATGATCCATGTCCGGCACCACCACCTTCAGTTGGTAGTCCGCGTCGATGCCGGTCACCAGGCTGCATTCAAGCACTTGCGGCAGGTTGCGGATCGCGGCTTCGAAGGTCTCGAAGCGGTCGGGGGTGTGGCGGTCCATGCCGATCAGCACATAGGCGGTCAGGCTCAGGCCGAGCATCTTGCGATCGAGCAGGGCAACCTGGCGGGTGATGTAGCCGTCGTCTTCCAATTGCTTGACCCGCCGCGAGCAGGGGGAGGGCGACAGGCCGATGCGCTCGGCCAATTCCTGGTTCGAGATGCGCGCGTCGCGCTGCAATTCCGCCAGGATGCTCAGGTCGTAACGGTCGAGTTTGCTCATTGAGCGGGCCTTTATCCGGTTAATTGCGGAAGATTATCCATCCAGGGGTAAAAATTGCGCAAGTAGTGTTTATTCAAGCAATCTTAGCAATCATCTGTCGGCGCCTCGGGCCTATGCTAACCACCAAGATCACTGCTCGGACAACAGTCCAGTGCAGCCCGCCCAATCAGGCCGGCTGCGGTCGCAGTACCCATAGGTACTGGCAGACCCCCGAGCTGCACACTGTCCAGAAGACGGCGTGAGGTGAGCCGATGCCACAAGCGTCGCGCACGGACTAGATTCTCAAGGGGAGGCCGACGGGCCTCCCTTTTTTGTTTGCCTTGGCTAGGGCGCGTCATAACCGCAGGCGCGCAGACGCTGGCGGGTCAGGCGTTTGTCCGAATAATCGGAACCCCAATTCAGGTGCTGGTCGTAGCGGGATTTGACGTGGGCGCAGGCAGCCTGGATGAGCGTGTTGGCTTCGGCCAGTTCGGCTGCGGACAGGCGATTGATTTTCAGGCTCTGGAAAAACGGCTGGATAAAGGCCTCATCCAGATCGTAGCCCCGGCGGCCTTCGGCCAGGCGCTGGCCGGCGCGTACCGAGAATGGTTGTGCCAGGCCGCTCTGGTTTTCCCAACACCAGTATCTGACTTCCTCCTCCCATTCTCCTGTTGGGCTGTGCCAGATATCGTAGAAACGCAGGCATTGCATGCCATTTCGGCTCACCCAGTCGATCCCCTCGGGGCGAGCTTTGCTCTCGGTCAGGTCCATCAGGTCGAGTTCGTTCTGCAGGAACTGCTGAGGAGGGTAAAGTGCCCCAGCGTTCTTGCCATCAAGCAGGCTTTCGACGGTCATCCACCGCGATGAGGCCAGTACCACGAGGCCGTTGGAGCGAAAGCTGCCGGAGGCGCTCGCCGATTGAATGTCCCGGCGCTTGTCGTAATTGAAGCCACTTTGAACCGTACCGCAGGAGGTGCGCCGCAAAGGTTCGGGCAGGTCGTAGGAGAAGCGCGGGCTCAAGACTACCCGCTGTTCCCCTACTTCACAGAGCATACGGCTCAGTCGTTCATCGTCCTCATATACCAGCGATGCGCGCCCGCAGCCCCATAGGGCAACGGACAGCAGCATCAACGCGACACGTCCTGGCCTCAAAGCGAGGCGCCAGATAAATTGCCGTCCTTGTCGATGAAGGTCGGCACGATGTAGATCTTTTTCTTGGTACCGTCCTTGCCGGTCGTGCCGTTCTTGAAGTCCTTTTGCACCTGGTTGCTACCTGTCTCGCACATGGATCGCACCTGGCACAGGTAGTTGGAGTGCGGGCTGTCCGTAGCCAAGAGGCCGGGGAAGGTAAACAGGGCGCCGAGTAGCCGGCTGATCGGGTCGTTCGAGTTGAAATTATTGAAGCCCAGCATGTCGGAGACCGGATCGGTCTTGGGCAACATGCCAAAAAACACCTGGCTGTCCGGGCGGTTGACCTGGAATACCGCGTTGCCCTGGTCGGTGTTGAAACCTGCCTCCTTGGCGGCATCAAAGAAATGCTGCGCATACACCGGGGCGCCGGACAGCTGTATGCCACCTGCGCTGTCGCCAAATTTCACGCCATCGAGCCCCCGATAGGTTATCAATGCGCCCTGGCTGTGGCCCACCAGGTCCAGTTTGAAGCCTTGATCAACGCCCGACTGGTAGAACTCGCTCACTTGTCGCGCGTTACCGGAGCGTATGACGCTACCCAGCGCCACATCCCATAGGGACTCCACCAGGTCACCCAGGAAGCCGTGCTCCGGGTTGTAGCCTTGAATGAAACTGTCCTTGCCGCCTTGCATGGCGCCATTCACCGCTGCCTGCTGCAGCGAGTTCTGGATGCCGTTGATGGCAATCACTCCCTGGGCATCGGGACGCACAATCAGGTCGAAGTCGATTTTCTCCACCAGCGGCTTGCCGGTTTTCGGGTCCATCATGATCTCGCCAGTGGTTGTATCTATCTGGTTAACCACTTTAGCGCGATAAAAACTCATGTCACCGCTGAGCAGCACAGGCAACTGCGTGGCTACGCCACCATGGCTGATCACGCCCGGCATCAGACCCATGGTCCCGAACGAGGTTTTGTCCAGGGCGGCTTGCAGCACGCCCGGGATCCACGCCAAAGGCGCCAGGCCCGGATTTTCCGCCAGGGCCTTCTCGGTGGCGTCGGTCATGTCGCCATAGGGCTTGAACAGTTTGGAGCTGTTCTTGGCGTAGTCTTGCAAGCCTTTTTTCCACCGATTCAAAGTCTGCGACGGGTTGGCTACCGAATTGAGCGACGACTCGCTCACGTAAAGCTCGGTGCGTTTTTCCTTGTCCCGGGTGATGTCGTAGGCCTTGGTCAGGTCACGGTTGAGGCCGGCGGTGGAAACTTGTCCGGTCGCTGCGTCGTTGCGCACGATAATGTTGCCCACGCCGACGGTGGCGCGCACATCCTGCTCGCGCTCCTTGCGGTAGTCGTAGCCGCTCACGCTCCAGCCATTGAAGCCTTCCTTGGGCGCACCGCTCAGGCTCTTGTCGCCAGTGAACGCCACGTCCTTGCCGCCGGTGGCCTTGGCGCCGTTACCCGCGTCCGCGCCCCAACCAAAGGCACCGCCGACGTTGACGTAGTAGCTATGCTCCTTGTCTTCGCCGTTGATGTTGCGAAAGCCCAGGGTGTTGGTGTCGAGCTTGAGTTTGCCGTTGTCGGCGGCGATCAGCGCGCCATCGATCTGGGTGTGTTTCTCGGTGCGGATATCCACGCCGTTTTTACCGGTGATGCTGGTTTGCTGCTCGACCCAGTTGGTCTTGCCGGTGGTCTTGCCCACGCCCACCGAGCCGCTCACCCCACCGCCACCGGCCAGGCCGATGCTGACGGTGACACTGGCATCAAATTGCTTGCCGCTGACTTTGCCGGTGTCCGGCACCGACGACACGAGCAGGTCCCTGCCCACGCGGCCAACCACTTCGTTGGCACGCAGATTGGCGCCGGCGATGGTGGTGTCATTGCCGCTGTTGAAGCGCAACTGGTTCCCTGCATAGAGGTAGGCAGTCTGCTGTTTCTCGGTCTCGCGCTCAAGCTTGCCCTTGCCCATGTCGACGCTGGCGTAGACCGCGATGAAGTCCTTGCCGCCCACGGCGATGCCGACTTCGCCGCCACCGCTGCGACGGTTGGATTCACTCTTGGAATCGTTCTGCGCGGCGCGGATGTTCAGGTCCTTGCCTGCACGCAGGTCGATGTCCTGGCCGGCAATCACCTGGGTGCCGACCATGTTCAGGTTCTCGCTGGCCTCGACGTTGGTGTCACGCCCGGAAAGCAGCACGCTCGGATTGTTGGTGCCCTGGGTCATCTCTTCGCTGGCTACACCATTGCTGCCGCCGATCCCGGCGCGGCCACTGCCGCCACCGCTCTGGCCGTTGATGCCGCCCTGGCTGCGGGTGGTCTGGCTTTCTTCGTTGATCTCGCCACGGGCAACATCCAGGTTGACGTTCTTGCCCACCAGGGTGATGTCGCGCCCGGCTTCGAACTGACTGCCACGGACATTGAGATCGTTACCGGCGACGGCATTGATGTCGCGGCCGGCACTCAGGGTCGAGGGGACGTTGTCGCGGATTTCCGAGCGCGAGCGGGTGCCCTGGCTGGCCGAGCCGAAATGGGTCGCGCTGGTCGGTCCGGAGGTGAAGGAGTTGATGGCGTCCACGGTGCTGAGCACACTGGAGGCCTTGCTGACATTGTCTTCGCCCTTCCCGGTGCCGTTGATGGCGTCCTTGGTATTGCCGTAGTTGTGGCTGATATTGGCGGTAAGGCCGTTGCGATCGCGCGTCTTGCTGCGTTCCTGGATGAAGGTTTCATCGGCGGCATCGACGTTGATGTCGCGCGTTGCCTGCAGGTTGATATCACGCCCGGCGTCCACGCCCGCGCCTTCGAGGGTCAGGTCGCGCCCGGCCTGGACGGTCATGTCCTGGCCAGCCACCAGTTGGCTGCCGGCGGCGGTCTGCTGGGCATCGCGGGACCTGACCTTGGTCGCTTCGCGCCCGGCGAACGCGGTGAAGCCGTTGCGGTCGCTTTCCAGTGACAGTCCGGCCTGCTTGGTGGATTTCCAGTTGCTCTGGTCCTGGCTGTTGCTACCGGCCAACACGTTGACGTCGCGTCCGGCACCGACTTGCAGATTGCGCCCGGCCTCGGCGGAGCTGCCGACCATGTTGACGTCACGGAAGCTCTGTACGGTGACGTCGCGCCCACCACTGACTTGGCTACCGACACTTTGACTCTGCAGGTTTTCCTGGCCGGCCTTTTTTGCCGAGGCGACGGAAATGAAATTACCGGAAGTGCTGAAGCCGATCCTGCTCTTGTACCTCTCGCTGTGGCTGGTTGACTCATTGGCCGCGTCCATCAGGTTGACGTCGCCGTTCTTGTCGACCATCCCGGCACGCAATTCGGCGTCGCGTTTGGCATCGACTCGGCTGGCGGACAGATTGACATTGCTGCCAGCGACGACCACAGCGTCATTGCCGGCGCTCAACTCGCTGCCCACCTGAGTGATGCTGCTGGAGCTGCGGCTGTTGCCGCTTTTGCTCAGGCCGAAGCTGCCCTTTTTCTTCACGCTGTAACTGCTGTCGGTCTGCTCTTGCGCCGACATCAGGTTGACACTGCCGGCACCGCCCACCAGCAGATCATTTCCGGCCTTGAGCTGGCTGCCGATCACGGTCACGTCCTGGCCGCCAGTCAGACCGATACGCCCGTCTTTGTCCTGGGTGATGTTGACGGTCAGGTCGTGTCCGGCTTCGATGCGAGACGCTACGTTAGTGGTTGCCGAATCAGCGCTCTGGGTGGTTTTGCTTTTGCCCCAGGAGCCCTTTTTCTTCTGGTAGAACGTCGAGGACTGTTCGTCCAGCGCCGAGATGATCGCCATGTCATTCCCGGCCTTGAGCGCCACGTCATGACCCGCCTTGAGCTGGCTTGCGACAATAGCCATGTCGCGCCCGGCGGTGACGGCCAGGTCGCCACCGGTGGTCACGCTGGAGCCGAGGTTTTTCACTGTGTCGTTGGTGACCAGGCCACGACGGATCGCGCTCTGGGTAAAGGTGTGATCCGTTACCGCGAGCATTTCCACATCGCGACCGGCGTTCAGGCTGGCGTTGCCGTCGCTGTGAATCTGCCCCTTGTTGGTCAGGTCGCGTCCGGCATTGACGTTCAATTGCTGACGGGCACTGATCAGGCTGCCTTGGTCGAGGTTGGTCCGCGTGCCCGAACCGTAGAGCACCTGCATGGCCGCACGCTCGTTGACGATGTCGCCTTTGATTGCGCTGAGGTCGACCTGATTGCCGCGTACTTCGCCGCCCAGGGCGTTGCGAATACTGTTCTGGGCCATCAGGCTGACGCGCTCGCCAGCTTGCGCCAGGCCGCCTTGATAAAGGTTGTTCCCGGCTTCAACCGTCAGGTCGTTGCTGGCTCGCAGGGTACCGACGCTGGTCAGGTCGTTGCCGGCCAACAGGTTGATATCCCGGGCTTGTACCAGGCTGCCGCCACGCAGATTGCGCGATTCGGCCTGGGCCAGGTAGAGCACCGGCACCAATACATCCTGGCCTTCCACCCGGCGGGTTTCCATCCAGACGATGTCATGAGTCAACGCGGCTACTTGCTGGGAGGTCAGGGCGACGCCAACGCTCAACTGCAACTGATCCTTGGAAGCGACGGCATTGTCCATCAGGTACTGGTACTGGTCGTAGTCGCTGGTCAGGCTGCCCGCGAGGAAGCGTTGACCGGTCTGGGCCAGCACCGCTTCGCGAATCAGGCGGGTCTCGTACAGGCCATCACCCAGGCGACGCCAGCTGCGGTCGTCGTTGTAGCCCAGCAGGCCGAACATGTAGTCGGAACTCATGAATCGCGACAGGTTGGTCAGGTTCGGGTTGGTCTCGATCAGATAATGGCTGTTCGGATTCTGGCTGCGTACGAACAGACCATAGTCACCTTCCGGCAGGCGGTAAGTGGCAAGCGCCGTAGGGTCGACCGCAACGAAAGGAACGCCAGCGAAGTCCACGGGCACGAAGCTGACCTGGGTGCTGCCATCGGCGGTGACACGCTCGACACGGCGGACATCGGCCGCTACCTGGGTGCTGCCGCCACTGCCCAAGGCGTTGACCGTGATGGTCTGGCCGCCGAGCAGGCCAACCGTGTTGCTCAGGGTCTGGCCGGTCAGTTGGGCGGTGGCCTGTTGGGTCAGGGTGCCGTTTTCAATATTGCCGGAGACGTTGAGGTTCAACTGGCGTCCGGACTGCAGGGTCGAGGCGTTTGCGGTCTGCGTGCCGGTGTGCACGACGCTGCTCTGGCCGATGAGCGGGTACTGGGTAATCGCCGCGGGAATCGGTTGCTGCTGGTCCGGAGCGCTACCGGCATTGGCGGCGTTCCAGGCATGGGCATTGGATTCCGCCCAGCGGAAATCGCCTTGCTCGACGCCGTGCAGGAAGTAAGTGGTGCTTTCCACGCGTTGGTCGAGGGTGGCGCCACGGTTGTAGAAGTTCGTGGCATTGACGAAGGCGTCCCGGTTGGCGGCTATCAGGCTTTGTTTGTTCTCCACGGTGCCGGCGTTGATCAACAGGTCACGCCCGGCAATCAGCCGTGCGCCAGGAGAGTCCTTGATGATTTTGCCAAGGTAGGTGCTGTTGACGATGAATGTCGCGGTGTGGTGGTCGCCGGAGCAATCGGTGCAGTTGATGTCGATGCGGCGACTGACCAGCGATTCGCCGAGTTCGAACTCGTCCTTGGTATTTTCCAGGCTGGCGACATTGAGGTTCATGTCGCCTTCGCTTTCGATGTTCGCCGAACGGTTGCTCAGGCTTTGCGCCTGACCGCCGTCGAGGCCGGCGAAGCTCAGGTTGCCCTTGCTGTAGATGTCGCCGTAAGTGTTGCTCAGCGTGGCGCCGCGCAGGTTCATGTCGGCGCCGCTGTAGATCAGGGTATTGGCCGAGGTGCTGATGCCACCGCCGGCGAAGATGTCGAGCTGGCCCATTGCGCCGAGGGTGCCGCGGTTGCTGACCTGGGCCGCCTGGACCTTGAGGTTCTGGTTGGCAATCAGGCGCCCCAGGTTGTCGAGCCGGCCACGCAGCTCAAGCGTGATATCGCCACCACTGGCAATGCGGCCGTTATCCTGGAGCAAATTGCCGGCCGAGAGGCTGACGGCCTTGGCTGCCGACAGCAGGCCGGCGTTGTTGACGTCTCCGGTGAGCGTCAGGCCCAGGTCGCCGTCGCTGAGTATTTCGCCGCTGCTGGTCAGTGTTGCGGCGCTCAGTGCAAGGCCGCTGGCACTGGCGATGCGGTCGCCGGCCAACAGTTTGAGATCGCCATTCACGGCCACGTCCAGTGCGCCGTTGAGTTGCAGGCGCCCGGTGCCATCGACCGAGGTTATGTCCAGGTCACCGCTGCCAAGACCGATGAGGCTGCCCTGGTTGCCGGTGAGGCTGGTCAGGTCGACCTTGAGCAGTCCCGTCCCGGCGTGCTCGATGTTGCCGGCCTGGTTGTTCAGCGCGCCGGCCTTGAGGTTGAGGGCCTGACTGGTGATCCCGATGGAACCGCCCTGGTTGTTCAGGGCGCCGTTCAGGAGGATCTGGCTCAGGTCGCCGCCAATGGCGCGGATACGGCCGGTGGCGTTTTCCAGGTTGCCGCCGGTCAACCGCAGGTTGCCGCCCGACTCGATCAGGCCGCTCTGGTTGTAGATGTTCGAGGCACTGAGGGTCAGGTTTTTCGCGCTGATCTCGCCACCCGCCCGGTTATCCAGGGTAGAGCCCTGGCTGTCGAGCAGGCCCTGGGCATAAAGGCGGCCGGCCTGGTTGGTCAACTGGTCGACCAGCAATTTCAGATTTCCCGCCTGGGCGTTGATGAGCCCGGCCTTGCCGGCCAGTGCGCTGTTGTTCGCCGTGGCGGCTACTACCTCGATGCTGTTGCCCTGCACGGCGCCGCCCTGGTTATCCAGGGAACCCTGGGCAAGTTGCAGGTCCACATGACCCGCCTGCGCCAGCATCAGGCCTTCGCTGTTGTCCAGCGTGGTGGCGGTGACCTTCAGGCCATCGACGCCGGACAGCAACTGGCCCTTGCGGTTATCCACAACCGCGCCTTGAACATCCAGGCGCTTGCCGGTCAGCGTGCCGCCCTGGTTATCCACTCTGCTGGCCTGGGTCACCAACACCGATGACTCGCCGCCGTCGATCAAGCCCAGGGCATTGTTCAGCACGCCTGAGACTGCCAGGCCGATCGATCCGCCGGTAGCAATCACCGCACCCTTCGCGCTGTTGTCCAGTTGAGCGGCGGTGACGCCTACGCTTTGGCCGAGCAACACGCCGCTTTGGTTGTCAATATCGCTGCCGTTGACCTGCAAATGACCGTCGCTTTGTACGCGACCTTGATTGTTGAGGAGTTGCCCGGGCGTTGCGCCTTGGTCGCGCAGCGTCAGCAATGCGCCGCCGGCACCGGCCAATAACAAACCCTCGGCGCGGTTATCTATGCGTCCGGCGTTGAGCGTCAGTTGGTCAGCGACGATGCGGCCGCCACGGTTGTCCAGCAGGCCGGTTTGGGTCATCAGCAGCTGTTTGCCGGTGATCACACCTTGCTGGTTGTCCAGCCCGGCAGAGGTGATGTCGAGATCGCCGCCCCTGGATTGCAGATGACCGGCGCTGTTGGCCAGTTGCTGGGTCACGACCATGGTCAGCTTGCCGGTCTCTGCGCTGAGCACGCCCTGGGTGTTGCGTGTGAGGTTACGCAGTTGGGTGGTGAGTTGGCCGCCGTTGATGGTGCCCTTGAAGTTGTCCAGGTCGCGGGCAGTCAGGGTCGCGATGTTCGTGCCTTGCAGCAGGCCTTCAGTGTTGTCCAGGTCCTGCGCATTGATGACCAGGTCTTCGGCGCCGATCTTGCCTTGCTGGTTGTTCAGGGCACCGTGGCTGACCAGGGTCATTTTTTTGCCCACCAGGGTGCCGCCGATGTTGTCGACGCTGGCCGCGTCCACGTTCATAGCAGCGCTTGCCTGGATCCGGCCACCGTTGTTGAGCAATTCTTGAGCGATCGTCAGGTCGGTATTGCCCAGCTCAGCACTGAGCAAGCCATTGGCGCTGTTGTCGAGGCGCTCTGCGGTCAGCTGCAAATGATCGGCGACCATCTTGCCCCCCTGGTTGAGCACCTGGGCGGCGCCGATTTCCAGCAGGCCCTGCGCCTGTAGCGTGCCGCCCGTGTTGTCGAGCGGGCCTGCGACTTTGATGGTTGACTGGCCGACGCTGGCGGCAATCAGGCCGGCCTGGTTGTCCAGGCGATCAGCGGTCACTTTCAGTTGGTCGGCAATTACCGAGCCGCGCAGGTTGTTCAGTTGCCTGGCGTTCAGTTCAAGGTTTGCGCCGGCCAATTCGATACGGCCGTCGGTGTTATCCAGGCTGTCGAGGTTGAGGGCGGCGGACTGGCCGTCACCGAAGCGAATCAGGCCGCCCAGGTTGACGATGGCAGGCGTCACCAGGGACAGCGAATTCATGCCCAGCACCCGCGCTGCCGCGCCCTGGTTGACCAGGCGATCGCTGGTCAGGCCGACGATGGCGCCCTGGAGAATCCCGTTCTGGTTGTCAACGAGCTCGGTGGCCTGTACCTGGAGACCACGACTGGCAGTCACAGTACCGCTGTTGCTCAATTGCCGCGCGGTGAGGGCGGCGTCGCCGGTCGGGTTGCGCGTGTTGTCCGGATTGACCCCGGCTTCGATAATGCCGCTGTTGGTCACTTTGCCGGCGCTGGTAATGGCCACCTTGTCCCGGGTAGCGATACTTTGGCTGATTGTCACGTTGCCCGGGGTCTTGATATCGACCTGGGTGCCGGCATAAACCTTGCCCTGAACATCCACGCTCTGCCCGTTCACGGCGATCGCCTGGTTGGCGCTGGCATTGTTCAGGCTGACCTTGCCGTTGGCGTCGATCCGGATGTCGCCAGCGCTGGCAGCCATGTCGCCGGCCAGGCGCACCCCTACGCCTTTCTCCGTGCCCACCAGGCGTATCGCCCCGGCGTACATGCCGCCCAGCGCCGAGCTGTCGATGGCCAGTTGCGGTTTTTCGCTGCCATCGTCGGCGCGAGCGGTGGCGCTCAGGTTCTCGGCGTTGACGTCATTGCGGCCGGTCACCACGTTGAGGTTCTTCGCATGGATATTGGCGTTGAGCTTGGCGCTGCGAGTGATCAGGTCGAATTGGTCGACCTCGCTGGCATCCAGGCCAGCGCCTTCGATGCTGATGTCGCCGCCGTCGACCTGGAACCGGTCCAGGCGCTCGCCGTCCAGGACGGGTTTACCGGTGGTCAGGGTTGCGCGCGGGGTGTTGATGAAGCCACAGCCGCTGCAGGTGATGCCGTTGGGGTTGGCGACAATGACGCGCGCCGCTTGCCCGGCGACTTCGGTGTAGCCGGCCATGTGGCTGCGATTACCGCTGGTGACTTCGTTGAGGATGACCTGTGCGGCCTGGCCCTTGAGGTTGTCGTTGCCCAGAATGATGCCGCCCAGTTGCGTGCGCTGGGTCTTGCCGGTGGCGTTGTTGAGGATGACGCCATTCTGGCCGACGTTGTAGTCGGTGAACTTGTTATGGGACAGCCCGCTGCCATTGGCACCGTTGATATTGATCACCGGCACGCCATTGCCTGCCGCGCCAATGGCAGTCTTGCCGCCCGCTGCCGCGTCGACGGTGAGACCTGCCGCTGCGACGACCAAAGGGTTGAGCAGCACAATCGAGGCCAGGGACAGGGCGATGCATTGAGACAGCGGGGTACGGACGTCCATGTGCGAGTCTTCCATTGACAAGTGCGAATCGGATATCAGAAAAACAGATCGACGCGGAAATACACCGGACGCTCACGTTTCTCGATAATCCCGGGGCGTTCCAACGAGCGGGCGAAGCTCACGGAAGTGGCCAGGTGCTTGCCCCTGGCATTGAACTCCAGGGCATTGCCGGTGACGCGGCCACGTTCGTCGGGATTCGAGGAGGTGCCCTCGATCACGCCGACGTCGTAGGCAAACGCCACGCCGTATTCCTGTAATACCGGCTGCGAAGGTTGCCAAGTCACGGGCCGGCGCCAGCGTAACTGGTTGCGCCAGTAACCGCCGCTGTCGCCGGTCAGGGTCTGATCTTGCAGGCCACGTACCGAACTGACACCGCCGAGGCTGATTCGTTGCGGGCTGTAGAGTTGATCTTCGCTGCGTTGGCCGGTGGCAAGGCTGTCGAAGCTGAAGCTTTCGCCCCACAGACGGAAAGGCTGCAAGTAGCTCAGCGTCAGGCTGTATTTGTTGTAGCGCGACTGCGGTTCGTCGTGAGCGCTGTCACGCTGGGCATCCAGCGCGCCGATCCCCTGTTGCCATCCGGCGTCCAGGTTGATGAACGCGGTCCCGATGCGCCGGCCATGGTTGAGGCTCAACTGGGTCTCGGTGATGGTCACGCTGGAGGCGTCGATGAAGTTGTCGTCGACGTAGTTGCGCGTGCGCAGTTGGCTGAGGCCGAAGCTGATGCCGGTCTTGCTGACGTTGTCGCGGTGCAATACGCGCTCGGCGCGTACTGCGTGATTCTTGCTGGTGCCGTCATAACCGAATACGTAGCCCTGGGCGTTGCCGCTGGCGCGGTAGAAGCTCTGGCTGTAGGCGTAATTGAACGTCCACCAGCCGTAGGGCACGCTGTAGTAAAGGCTCTGGTTGTCGGAATGGCGCCAGTGATCGCTGACCGCGTCCTGGTTGGCGCGCAGGCTCAATTGGTCGGCCAGGCCCAGCGGGCTGTCCCAGTCCAGGCCCAGGCCCATCTGCTGCTGGCCGGTGCTGCGGTCGCCGTCGTTGTTGCGGGTAGCCGAGACCTGCCAGGGTTTTTCACGTTCGCCCTTGAGGCTGATGCGACTGCCGCCGACTTGCTCGCCCGGAGTCAGCTCCAACTGGGCCTGGCGGGACGGCAGACGGCCCAGTTGATCCACCAGTTGTTCCAGTTCCCGCAGGTTCAGCGGCGCGCCAATCTGGCCGGGAAAGGTCATCGCCAACTCGCGGGGACTGACGATGGCGGAGCTGTCGAAACCTTCGAGCTGCCCCTCGACCACAACGATCTTCAGTACGCCGCCCGAGAGATCCTGCTGCGGCAAGTAGGCGCGCGTGGTAACGAACCCGCGTTCCAGATAGTGGTGGGTCACAGCCTTGAGCAGGGTATTGATCTGCCCGAGCGACAGGCATTGGTTCCGATAAGGCTTGAGCAGTTGATCGCGCATGCCTGCATCGAGGTGGTTCGCGCCTTCAAGCTCGATGGTCTTGATGTCGAAGCAGCGGCTGTCGTCGGGGCTGGCCGGCTCAGGTGCCGGCAAGGTCTTGCCTGGCAGTTGCTGAAGCTCGTCGAGGCGTTTTTGTTGTTCCTGCAGCAATTGCTGCTGGCGGTCACGAATCAGGTCGCGATCCCCAGGACTTTGCAGGGGCGCGGCGTTGGCGAGGGAGGTAAAAATCGCACCAGCAGCAAAAAAGTGCGAAAGACTAAAGCGGGTCATGCCTTCATTCCCTTGAACGGCTAATTGCGGCGGATGCCAGCGGTCGTTTCAGGCGCAAAAGTCCATGCGGCCCGGTTGAAACGGTGGGCATATTAAATCCTAAAACTTCTTGTAATAAAAAAGCCTTGGATAAAGCCGACGAACGGTAGTTGCCATTTCATCTCTCCTGAATGATGGCATAAGGCCTTGATTGCTGTGCGGTCGTGCTCTCATAACCGAGGCAAGCGCCATGAAATTTTGCTGTCGTCCTGCGAATCAAGCCCCGCGCCTGATAACCTGTCGCCGAACCGGCCTGGGCTTTTCCAGTCTTATTTTCAGGCCCCGAACCGCTGTGAGGAATTTCATGAAGTCGCGCATCTGGCGTTTGGCAGGTGTTGGTCTGTTGTGGGCAAGTGTCAGTGCGCAGGGAATGGCGGATGATCAGCAGAACCGTGGCGGCCCAAACGGTAATGGCCCGGGTTATTCAGGCCAGCCCCGGCCGCAAAGCAACGAGATCATTCGTGGCGATAACAGCCGACAGTTCGAGGTCCAGCCGCAATCTCCAGGTGGGCAACACTACGAGCGCCCACCGCAGGACCCCAACGTACACAACCGCCCGCCGCAACAGCAACCCGGCAACAATCTGCCGATCCAGGGCCGGCCCGACAGCGTGACCCAGACCCAGGAGCCGCGACCGGGCTACTACCGCGACATTCCACGGCGCAACGACGGCTATCCGAACGGCGGGCCACGTCCAGGCCACGACAACCGGCCCGATCAGCACTGGCCCGGTCGGCCGGACGGCCATGGCAACGGTTGGGGACAGGGGCCGCAATATCGGCCAGGGTATGTGATCGATCGTTTCCCAGATCGGAATTACCGTGTGCCTTATCGCGGCCAGGATTATTTCTACTCGGGTGGCTACTGGTATCGTCCGCAAGGGCCGCGTTATGTCGTAGTGCAGCCGCCTCGGGGCATTCGTACCCGCTATCTGCCCGATTATGCCCGTGAGGTCTGGATCGGCAGCTCGCTGTTTTTCCTCGCCGCCGGTGCCTATTACATTTATGAAGCCAACACCCGGGACTACGTCGTGGTCGAGGCGCCGGTCGCCAATCCGCAGCCGCAGCCCCAGGGCAACAGCTTCGACGTGGTGGCTTATCCGGCCAACGGCCAGTCGCCCGAGCAGGTCAACCAGGACGGCTACGATTGCTATCGCTGGGCGGTGCAGCAGAGTGGTTTCGACCCGCGCACCTATACCTACCCACCGGCGCCGGAAGTGGTGCAAACCTACCGCCGGGCCCAGGGCGATTGCTTGAGCAGTCGTGGGTATCAGGTGACGTACTGATTACTCGAAATAGAAAAAACAGCTCCCTGTGGCGAGGGAGCTTGCTCCCGCTGGGCTGCGCAGCGGCCCTAAGATCTTGCGGTCGCTGCGCAACCGAGCGGGAGCAAGCTCCCTCGCCACAGGTTGTGTGTTCAAATCTTGAGTATCAAGCGTTGGCGCGCTTCACCACTTCTGACGGATCGGCATGCACCAGCACCTCGGCCTTCGGATAAGCGCGATGGATCGCGTCGGCGGCTTGGTCGCTGATGCCGTGGGCCACTGACAGGGTCAGCTCGCCCGGCAATTCCAGGTGCAACTGCACGAACCAGTGGTTGCCGGAGATTCGTGTGCGCAGGTCATGGGCGCCGACCACGCCGGGCACCGCGCAGGCCAGTTCGAGCATGTGCTGGCTGACGTCCGGCGGCAGCTCTTCATCCATCAGCACGGCGAAGCTTTCCCGGGCAATCTGCACTGCGCTCCAGAGGATGTACGCGGCGATGCCCAGGCCGAACCAGGCATCGAGCTGGTACCAGCCGAACCCTGCCAGGACCAGGGCTACCAGGATGCTGCCGTTGAGCAACAGGTCCGAGCGGTAGTGCAGCGAGTCGGCGCGCACGGCGTTGGAGCCGGTGGCGCGCACGACCCGATGCTGCAACGCCAGCAGCGCCAGGGTCAGTGCCAGAGAAAACACGATCACGCCGACGCTGAGCCAGGGCGCCTCGACCGGCAGCGGCTGCTTGAGTCGTTCGTATGCCTGCAATGCGATCAGCACCGCGCTGCCGCCAATAAAGAGTGCCTGGGCCATGCCGGCCAGTGATTCAGCCTTGCCGTGCCCGTAGCGATGATCGTCATCAGCCGGTCGCAGGGCGTAATGCACCGCCAGCAGATTGAGCAACGAGGTGACGCCGTCCAGCGCCGAGTCGGTCAGGCCGGCAAGCATGCTTACCGAGCCGCTGAGCCACCAGGCCAGCGCCTTGGCAACGATCAGAATGCACGCCACGGCCACCGATGCGCGGGTGGCCAGGCGTAGCAGGCGAGCATGTTCGGCGCTGGTGGTCATGGCGCGGTCTTCCTTGGGCTGCGCCTCTTACGCGGCGGGTACGAGACCGAGCGTGGCCAGTTGTTGCACGTTGCCCTTGTGCTGGATCAGGCGCGGGTCGTCCAGCGGGAAGCTGCGGCCCAGCTCGCGCTCCAGGATGGCTTGCAGCTTCTGATTATTGACCGTGCCGTCGGCGTTGA
Organism: Pseudomonas sp. Z2-11; assembly: GCF_054161305.1. Lineage (NCBI taxonomy): Bacteria > Pseudomonadati > Pseudomonadota > Gammaproteobacteria > Pseudomonadales > Pseudomonadaceae > Pseudomonas > Pseudomonas sp. Z2-11. Next base: position 5,355,011 of record NZ_CP096395.1, on the reverse strand, counting down.
TGGCCGGCTTGAGTTTCTCCGGTTCGATCTGCACGCTTCTGCCCGGCTCGAAATAGATCGCGCCGGTGGCAAAATCCACGGCAAAGGCGATCAGGCCGGGGATGATGTAGAACAGCAGGCCGACGGCGTCGAGCGCGGCGATGGCCGGGTCGATCTTGCCCTCGATCTGGCCGCGACGGTCGGGGTAGAAGATCGAGCCACAGGCGCTGATCTGGGTCAGCAGGCTGGCGACCAGCACGCCGCCGATCACGCGAAATGGAATACGCATAACAATCTCCTGAGCAGGTAAGGGCGTTGCTGGTTGGAGTCCAGACCACGCTAAACAGTTCGCCGTTATACTCGGCCCTCTGTTTTGGAGCCAGCATGATTTCTTTGCCGATTGATGAAGTTTTACCGGCCCTGCGCCAAGCCTTGGCGTCGCGCCACGAAGCGGTGCTCGAAGCGCCCCCCGGTGCTGGTAAGACCACCCGTGTTCCCTTGGCCCTGTTGAACGAGCCGTGGCTGGCCGGGCAGACCATTCTGATGCTCGAACCCCGGCGCCTGGCGGCACGGGCGGCGGCTGAGCGCCTGGCCAGCGAGCTGGGGGAAAAGGTCGGCGAAACCGTGGGCTACCGGATTCGCCTCGACAGCAAGGTCGGGCCGAAAACCCGCATTGAAGTGGTCACCGAAGGCATCCTCACCCGTCGCCTACAGGATGACCCGGCACTGGATGGCGTGGGGCTGTTGATTTTTGATGAATTCCACGAGCGCAGCCTCGATGCCGACCTGGCCCTGGCGTTGAGCCTCAACGGTCGGGAGCTGTTTCGGGACGAGCAGCCGCTGAAGATTCTGTTGATGTCCGCGACCCTGGAAGGCGAACGCCTGGCCGGGTTGCTGGACGATGCGCCGATCCTGCGCAGCGAAGGACGCATGTTCCCGGTGGCGGTGCGCTGGGGCCGGCCATTCCAGCCCGGCGAATTCATCGAACCGCGACTGGTGCAGACCCTTCTCGAAGCGCTGCACGAGGAAACCGGCAGCGTGCTGGTGTTCCTGCCGGGGCAGGCGGAGATTCGCCGCGTTCATCAACAATTGGCCGAAGCCTTGGGCGAGGGCGGCAACGTGTTGCTGTGTCCACTGCATGGCGAGCTGGACCTGGCCGCCCAACGCGCCGCCATCGATCCGGCACCGCCCGGCCAGCGCAAAGTGGTGCTCGCCACCAACATCGCCGAGACCAGCCTGACCATCAACGGTGTGCGGGTGGTGGTCGATGCCGGGCTCGCCCGCGTACCGCGCTTCGACCCGGGCAGTGGCATGACCCGCCTCGACACCCAGCGTATCTCCCGCGCCAGCGCCACCCAACGGGCCGGCCGGGCCGGGCGACTGGAGCCGGGGGTGTGTTACCGGCTGTGGTCCGAAGACCAGCATGAACAGCTGGCGGCCTACGGCAGCGCCGAGATTCTCTCGGCGGACCTGGCCGGGCTGGCCTTGCAGTTGGGCCGCTGGGGCGTGACGCCGCAGCAGTTGACGTGGCTCGACGTCCCGCCGACCGCCGCTTATGCCCAGGCGCGGGATTTATTGCAGCGCCTGGGCGCGCTGGACGGTGGACAACTGACTCGGCACGGCCAGGCCATGGCCGAGCTGCCGGCCCATCCGCGCATCGCGCACTTGCTGCTGCGGGGCCAGGCGCTGGGGCTGGCGGACATGGCCTGCAATGTCGCGGCGCTGTTGGGCGAACGTGACATTCTTCGAGGCGCCGGCGCGGATTTGCACAGTCGCCTGGCGTTACTGTCCGGCGAGGAACGAGCGGCACGCGGCGCTCAGGGCGGTGTGCAGCGGGCGCGGCAATTGGCCCGGCAATATCGTGGCTACTTGCGCGGCAAGGCCGAGGAAGCTGTCGCCGATCCCGAGCATCCGCGTTGGCTCGGCGCGCTGTTGGCGCTGGCCTATCCGGATCGCGTCGCGCAACAGCGGCGACCCGGCGGTGCGGAATATCGCCTGGCGAATGGGCGCGCGGCGCTGTTTGCCGAGGCCGATAGCTTGATGAAGCAACCGTGGTTGGTGATTGCCGAACTGGGCAGTCGCCAAGGCCAGCGGGAAGAACGGATCTATCTGGCGACGGATTTCGATCCGGCGCTGTTCGATTCGGTGCTGGCGGAACAGGTACGTACCGAAGATCAATTGGACTGGGATGAGCGCGAAGGCGTGCTGCGGGCCGAGCGCCAGCGCAAGGTCGGTGAACTGGTGCTCAGCCGCGAGCCATTGACCGGCCTGGATGAATCTGCCCGCAGCCGGGCGCTGGTCAACCTGGTACGCCGCAAGGGGTTGGAGTTGTTGCCGTGGACGCCGGAGCAGCGGCAGTGGCAAGCGCGGGTGGCGCTGCTGCGCCGGCTCGACCTGGATACCAAGGGCGACAGCGAGTGGCCGGATGTCAGCGATGCGGCGTTGCTGCTCAGTCTTGAAGACTGGCTGATGCCGTATCTGGGCCGGGTGTCGCGCCTCAGTCATTTTGCCAACCTGGATCTGTCGAGCATCGTCCGTAACCTGTTGCCCTGGCCTCTGCCGCAAAGGCTGGACGAACTCGCGCCGCAGCACTTGAGCGTGCCTTCCGGTTCATCGATTCGCCTGGATTACAGCGAACACCCACCCATTCTCGCGGTGCGCTTGCAGGAGCTTTTCGGCCTGGCCGACACCCCGCGTATCGCCGGTGGTCGGCAGGTGGTCAAGCTGCACCTGCTATCGCCCGCGCGCCGACCAGTGCAAGTGACCCAGGACCTGGCGAACTTCTGGCGCAGTACTTACGCCGAGGTGAAGAAGGATCTCAAGGGACGGTATCCCAAGCACTACTGGCCGGACGACCCGCTGGTGGCGGAGGCGACGGCGCGGGCCAAGCCGCGTAAGTGAGGCCCAACACAAACCTCCTGTGGGAGCGAGCCTGCTCGCGAAGAGGTCGCACATTCAGCATCTCCGTCGACCGTGACACCGTCTTCGCGAGCAGGCTCGCTCCCACAGGAGTGCGGCGCGGTTGTCTGGATCACGGGGTAGCCGGCAACAGAAACCGCGCGATCACCGGCAAATGATCGGAAATGCGCAACGTATCGTCCTGCCGGACCTGGGCTTCGACCCGTTTGAGGCGGGGGCTGTAGAACAGGTAATCGACGGTCCGGTCGGGACCGTTGAGGCCGGGGTCGTTGGGGTAGTGGGTCAGCCAGTTTGCGCGGTCGATGCCGCTGGCCTCGTTGTTGGTGGGGATCATCGGGTATTTGTCCCACAGCAGGTGCAATTCGCTGTCGGCGGAGTAGGGTGAGCGTTGCTCGGTGGGCAGGCGTCGGTATTGGCCCAGGGGTAACAGGTTGAAGTCTCCCCCGGTCAGCCAGGGAGTGCCGGCGGATTCAAGCTTGTCCAAGGCCTTGGCTATCGCGCTGACTTGCGCGCGCGCAGTGTCGTCCGGCTGGGTGGCCCGCTCCAGATGTGTATTGAGCACCGCCAGTTGGCCGCCGCCGCTCAGGGGCAGGTAACTCACCAGCAAGGCATTTTTCGGCTGGAACTGGCGGGTGATGAAGTTCGCCTCGGCCACCGGCAATTGCACCCGCTCGGCGTGGTCGATGCGATAGCGGCTCAGCGTCGCCAACTGGCGGCCAACGCTGCCGAAGATATGTGGGCTGGGAATGAAGTCGGCTTTCCAGTCAAAAGCGCTGGTGCCGCAGGGATAGAGGTCGGCCAGCCGTTCCTGCAAGAGCTTGAGCTGGTTCTGGTAGTCGCTGGCCTTGGCGCCGTTGTCGAGTTCCTGCAACAGCACCACGTCCGGCTGCTCGTCGCGAATGACCCGTGCCACTTCGTCGAGGCTGAAGGCCATGTCTTCCGGGGTCGGGCTTTCATCGTCGCCCTCGGCCAGGTCGTGCCAGAACACGTAGCGCTTGCCAGCCAGGAACTGGACGTTCCAGGTCATCACCTTCAGGGCTTGGCCGGGCACCAGCGGTGGGGCGTTCGCGGAGCAGCTGACGGGCATCGCTTCCCGGGCCTGTGGGCGCCAGGTCGGGCCATAGATGGAAAAGGCCGCAATGCCGACGAGCAACAACAGGCCCAACAAGACGTATCGCAGCAGACGGGTCATGGCTCGGGTTTTTCTGCAATCAACATGAACATTCGGAACAGCACCACGGTAGTGAACAGTTGCAGGAAACTGTGGACGCTGTCGATCAGCAAACTGATGAAGGGGTTCTGCGGCGGCGGATACACCGAGACGCTGGCGCCCTTGAGCAGCCACAACGGGACCATTACGGCGAGGATGCATAACAGGATTCGCCAGAAATTGCCTCGACTCAGGCGCGCGCTTTCCTTCATGGCCGCCAAAGGCGCCATGCCCCGCAAAACCAACAGGTATTCACCGAAGGCGAGGACGACCATCAGCCACAGCCCCGGCAGGAAGTACAAGGAAATGCCGATCAGGATCAGCAACGTGTTAAGGGCGGTCAGCAAGGCGAAGCGCGGCCACTGGAGGAGGGCTGCCGCGAGCAGGTCACGGGCACGCGGGGCTTCGCCGCGACTGCGAGCATCGAGAAACAGGATCAACGCCGCGGTATACAGCGGGTACACGAGGAGACCGACGATCACGCTGTAGCCGGAGAAACCGTCGGCGCCGATGGCGCTGTCCACCCCTTGTTGCAGGACCGCCTCAAGTATTACCAGCGGCAGGCACAGCTGGGCGATCCGGCCCAGGTTGCGCTTGAAAAAATACAAGGAGTCACGCAGTACTTCTAACGGATTCATGAGTCGGTATCGCAGTTCGAAAAAGCGGTCCGACACTTTAACCGATCAAGCGACCGCACAAGCAAACGTAAACATCAGGTAAAGACCATTGAAAGCTTCCTGCGCAACCCCATTACTGAATCGCACCGGTCTTTGCGACCGGCCTGGTTTTAATCCGGCAATCTGATGAGGTCGCCATGAACAGCGAAGAACAAACCCTGATCGATGGACTGTTTTCCCGGCTGCAACAGGCCGAAAAGGATTCAGCCCCGCGCGACGCCCAGGCAGAGGCGCGGATCAAGGAACACTTGGCCAACCAGCCTGCCGCGGGCTATTTCATGGCCCAGGCGATCCTGGTGCAAGAGGCGGCGATCAAGCGCCTGGACGAGCAGAACAGACAGCTCGCCCAACAGGTCGAGCAATTGCAGGGCGAATTGCAGCAGGCCCGCAGCCAGACTTCGGCGCCAAGCGGCGGCGGTGGTTTCCTTTCGAGTATCTTCGGTGGCAGCAACCGCGATTCACCGCCAGCAAGCGCACCGGCATCCAGCGGTGGCGGCTGGCGCGAACCTGCGCGGCCTTCCTTCAACGCACCGGCCCAGCCAGGCTTTGGCGCTGCGCCCGGCAACTATGCCGCGCCGCAACAGCAGGCCCCAGCGGCGGGCAGCTTTCTCGGTGGCGCCTTGAAAACCGCGGCGGGCGTGGCCGGTGGTGTGATGCTCGCCCAGGGCATCAGTAGCCTGTTCCACAGCAATCAACCCGAGGAGATCGTCGAGGTCCTCAAGGAAGAGCCGGCCCAGCCGGTCAATGACACCGCCAACAACGGTGACAGCGGTTGGGGCGATGATCAGCGCGTGGCCGACAGCAATAGCTACGGCAACGATCAGGGCGGTTTCAGCGACGTCGACTACAGCGACGATTCGTCCTTGTTCGGCGACGACGACTCTTTCGTCTGATCTGCCGTTCGTCCGGGGCGCCCTGGCGCCTCGGGGCGATTATTCGCGGAACGCTCCTCGAGACTGGCATACTGGGTGACTTTTCGGCCCGGGTGGCCTGCGTGCGTGTGCATTCAAGAGGAAACGCGGTGAAAAAAATCGCAGTGTTCGCCGATGTCCAGAACCTCTACTACACCGTGCGCCAAGCCTATGGCTGCCATTTCAACTACGCGGCGCTGTGGGCTGATGTGAGCAAGCAGGGGCAGATCGTCGAGGCCTATGCCTACGCGATCGATCGCGGTGACAGCAAGCAACAGCAGTTCCAGCAGATCCTGCGCAACCTGGGGTTCATCGTGAAACTCAAGCCCTATATCCAGCGCAGCGACGGCTCGGCCAAGGGCGACTGGGACGTGGGCATCACCCTGGACATCATGGACGCCGCCGACCATGTCGACGAGGTGGTCCTGGCCTCCGGTGATGGCGATTTCGACATGTTGCTCGAACGCATCATCAGCAAACACGGCGTGCAGGCTGTGGCCTATGGAGTACCTGGGCTGACCGCCAACTCGCTGATCCGCGCCGCCAGCCGCTACGTGCCGATCGAAGGCGCGTTGCTGCTCAAGAACTGATTTTCAAGGAGCCCCACCGGTTTGGAACGCATCGCAGTCATCGACTTTGAAACCACCGGCATCACCCCGAGCAGCGGTTGCCGGGCCACCGAAATCGCCGTGGTGATCCTTGAGCAAGGCCGGATAGTCGACCGTTACCAGAGCCTGATGAACGCCGGCGTGCGCGTGCCGGCCTTCATTGAGCAACTGACCGGTATCAGCAATGCCATGCTGCGCAGCGCACCGCCAGCGGAAAAGGTCATGAACGAGGTCAACGAGTTCGTCGGCATTACGCCGCTGTTGGCCCACAATGCCGCGTTCGACCAGAAGTTCTGGGACTTCGAACTGGGACGAATCAAGCGCACCCGCTTGCAGAATTTTGCCTGTTCACTGCTGTTGGCCCGACGCCTGATGCCAGCGGCGCCGAACCACAAGCTCGGCACGCTCAACGCTTTCGCCGGCCTGCCCTACACCGGCCAGGCTCACCGGGCCATGGCCGACGCCGAAATGGCCGCCAACCTCACCGCGCACCTGGCCTCGGAGCTGCGGCAAAAGCATGGGTTGCGGGAGCTGTCCCATGATCTGCTGTGCAGCTTGCAGAAGGTGCCGGCAGCGAAGATCAACGAGCATCTCAAGCGCCATCGCGGGTTCTGAACACTGCACAACTCTCCTGTGGGAGCGAGCCTGCTCGCGAAAGCAGTGTGTCAGCCACCACAGATGTTGGCAGGGCGGACGCCTTCGCGAGCAAGCTCGCTCCCACAGGGTTCGATGGCTACTCAGATGATGCGTACAGCACAAGCTCCATTGTGGGAGCGAGCTTGCTCGCGAAGGCGGTGTGTCAGTCGGCATCGATGTTGGCTGGTCTGTAGCTTTCGCGAGCAGGCTCGCTCCCACGGGGTGGATTGTGTTGATGAGTCATTTACTGTGTCTTGAAAAGTGTATGGCTCGGATAAACAGATTTTGTAACTTAATTTCTGTCGATTGCCTTTTTAGAATGACAGGTTTCATCGTCCTGACTTCGAGCTGAACATGCCTGGCCCACGCCGTTTTCCGTTGCCATTGATCGCTGCCTTCTTCGCCTTGTACGTCATCTGGGGATCGACCTACCTGGTGATTCGCATCGGCGTCGAGCATTGGCCGCCCTTGCTGCTGGCCGGGATTCGTTTCGTGATCGCCGGGTCGTTGATGTATGGCTTCCTGCGCTGGCGCGGGGCACCGGCGCCGACCTGGGCGCAGTGGAAGGCCGGGGCGCTGATTGGGGTGTTGCTGCTGACCTTCGGCAATGGTGCGGTGAGTATCGCCGAGCATACAGGCGTAGCTTCGGGCGTGGCGGCGCTGGCCGTGGCGACGGTGCCGTTGTTCACCTTGCTCTGCGGGTATTTCTGGGGTGCACGCAATACCCGTCTCGAGTGGGCGGGGATTGTGTTGGGGTTGATCGGCATTGCCATGCTCAACCTGGGTTCCAACCTGCAGTCGAGCCCGTTGGGGGCGGCTTTGCTGGTGTTCGCCGCCGCCTCGTGGGCCTTCGGTTCGGTGTTGAGTAAACATGTGCAACTACCCGCAGGCGCCATGGCCAGCGCCGTGGAGATGCTGGTGGCCGGCGTGGTGCTGTTGATCGGCAGCTTCGCCAGTGGCGAGCGCCTGGAAAGCATGCCGCCGCTGGAAGGCTGGTTCGCGCTGGTCTATCTGATCGGTTTCGGTTCGATCATCGCCTTCAACGCCTACATGTACTTGCTCAAGCATGTGCGTCCGGCCGCAGCCACCAGCTACGCCTATGTCAACCCGGCGGTGGCGGTGTTGCTGGGGATCGTCTTCGCCGGGGAAACCATCGGTATTGAAGAGGCTTTGGCGATGCTGGTGATTATCAGCGCCGTGGTCCTGATCGGATTGCCGCAGTGGCGCAAGCCCAAGCCCGCACCGGCCGAATCATGATTTAGGGTAAACTGCCGCGCATTGCACACCTTGCGCTGATTTTTCCTACGGTATCTCCATGACTTTCGCCACTCTTGGCCTGATCGAACCCCTGCTGCGCGCCCTCGAGACGCTCGGCTACCAGACGCCGACCCCGGTCCAGGCCCAAGCTATGCCGGCGGTGCTCGCCGGTCGCGACCTGATGGCCGCAGCCCAGACCGGCACCGGCAAGACCGCCGGTTTCGCCGTGCCGCTGTTGCAGTTGTTGACCACCGAAGGACCGAAAGTTGCCGCCAACTCGGTGCGCGCGCTGATTCTGGTGCCGACCCGCGAGCTGGCCGAGCAGGTCCATGAAAGCGTGCGCCAGTACGCGCAGAACCTGCCGCTGAGCACCTACGCCGTGTACGGCGGCGTCAGCATCAACCCGCAAATGATGAAGCTGCGCAAAGGCGTCGACTTGCTGGTGGCCACGCCGGGCCGCTTGCTCGACCTGTTCCGCCAGAACGCGCTGAAGTTCAACCAGTTGCAGACCCTGGTGCTGGACGAGGCCGACCGCATGCTCGACCTGGGCTTCTCCGAAGAACTGGCGAACATCTATAAGGCCCTGCCGAAGAAGCGCCAGACCTTGCTGTTCTCGGCGACCTTCTCCGATGCGATCCGCCTGCTGGCCGGGCAGATGCTCAACGACCCGCTGAGCATCGAAGTGAGCCCGCGCAACGTGGCCGCCAACACCGTCAAGCAATGGGTGGTGACGGTGGACAAGAAGCGCAAGCCGGAACTGTTCATTCACCTGATGCGCAAGCACAAGTGGAAGCAGGTGCTGGTATTCGCCAAGACCCGCAACGGCGTCGATGCACTGGTGGAAAAACTCCAGGGCCTGGGCGTCAACGCCGATGGCATCCACGGCGACAAACCCCAGGCGACCCGCCAGCGTGCGCTGGATCGTTTCAAGGCCAGCGAAGTGCAGATCCTGGTGGCCACCGACGTCGCGGCCCGTGGCTTGGACATCGAGGACTTGCCGCTGGTGGTGAACTTCGATTTGCCGATCGTCGCCGAGGACTACATCCACCGTATCGGTCGTACGGGCCGTGCGGGTGCCACCGGGCAGGCGATTTCCCTGGTCTGCGCCGATGAAGTGAATCTGCTGTCGGCCATCGAAACCCTGACCCGCCAGGCATTGCCCCGACAGATGGAACAGGATTTCGAACCTGAGCATCGCGTGCCGGAAACCGATGCCAGCGGCCAGGTGATCAAGAAACCGAAAAAACCAAAAAAGCCGAAAGCTTCCGGCGGTGGCGGCAAGCGCAACCTTGGCAAGTGGGTGGACAGTGGCGACTCGGGGCCGGTGGAGCCTTCGGTGAAACCTGTGCGAAAAGTGCCGGTGTTCAATACCGGACCGCGCAAGCGTAAGCCTTGACGGCAGCCGCAAGTTCCAAGCTGCGAGCGGCAAGTTGGATGTGTATGGTCTGCAGCTTGCAGCTTGCAGCTTATAGCTCGCGGCTGTTTCGAAGAAACTCCACCATCCCCAACCCCGCCGCACGGCCGCTGGCAAAGCATGCCGTAAGCAAGTACCCGCCGGTCGGCGCTTCCCAATCGAGCATCTCTCCCGCACAGAAAACGCCGGGCACTTGCTTGAGCATCAGTCGCTCATCGAGTGCCTCGAAGGTCACGCCGCCGGCACTGCTGATGGCTTCGTCCAGCGGACGGGTTTTCACCAGCGTGACCGGCAACGCCTTGATCGCCTGGGCCAGCCGCGCCATGTCGGCAAAACAATCGGCTGAAGTCAGTTCCCGTAACAACGCTGCCTTCACCCCGTCGAGCCCCAACTGGCTGTGCAGATGCTTGGCCATCGAGCGAGAACCGCGCGGCTTGCTTAATGCCAGGAGAATCTTGTCCGCAGGCCGGCCCGGCAGCAGGTCCAGATGAATGGTCTCGCTGCCGTGTTGGTTGATAGCCTCACGAATCCGCGCCGATAGCGCATAGATCAGGCTGCCCTCGATGCCGGTGGCGGTGATGACGCATTCGCCGAGGCGTGGCACGTCATCGTCGAGGCCGATGGCAATGTTCTTCAGTGGGGTGCCGGCAAATTTGGCGATCAGCAGATCGCTCCAGCCCGGCACATCGAACCCGCAGTTGCTTGGCTGCAAGGGCGCGAGGGCCACGCCGCGCTGTTCCAGCGGCAACATCCAGGCACCGTCGGAGCCCAGGCGTGACCAACTGCCGCCTCCCAGCGCCAATAAGGTCGCGTCGGGCTGTAGGGCCTTTTCCCCGTCCGGGCTGGCAATGCGCAGGCTGCCGTCGGCATTCCAGCCAAGCCAGCGGTGGCGCGTATGAATCACCACGCCGGCGTCGCGCAGGCGCTTGAGCCAGGCGCGCAGCAGCGGGGCGGCCTTCATATCGGTAGGAAATACCCGCCCGGAGCTGCCGACAAAGGTGTCGATGCCCAGGCCGTGAATCCATTCGCACAACTCATCGGCGCCGAATGCCCGCAGCAGCGGGGCGATATTCGGCGTGCGTTCGCCGTAGCGGGAGAGGAACGCCGGGAAAGCTTCCGAGTGAGTGATGTTCATGCCGCCGACACCGGCCAGCAGAAATTTCCTGCCCACCGATGGCATGCCGTCGTACAGGTCGACCTGGAGGCCGGCCTGGCTCAACACCTCGGCCGCCATGAGGCCGGCGGGGCCGCCGCCGATGATGGCGATGTTTGGGGTGGAAGACTTGGTGGTCGAGGTCATGATCGGGCTGTGGGGACAGGAGTAGGCGGGGCATTCTACCAGCTCGAATCCCTGTGGGAGCGAGCCTGCTCGCGAATGCGGTGTGTCAGTTACATGACTATCAACTGGCGCACCGTATTCGCGAGCGGGCTCGCTCCCACAGGGGGGATACAGGATGCGTGGAAAGTCTGGTTAAAAAACAGCCAAGCTCTTGCGAGCTATAGACGGCATAGGTTGCAGGCCCTTTCGCTCAGGTTATCCACAGGCCGCTCCACAGGCATTGTGGGTAACGCACCCAGACTTCAATGACAACCTGATGACGTCCAGACCTTCTGTGCGCTGTGGTGCAGGATTCCGTGCCTGCGGGCCAGGGCCTTGCGATCCTTGCTATAGCCGCCGCCGATCACGCCGACTACCGGAATGTCCCGGCCCAGGCAATGGCGCATGACGCTCTCGTCCCGGGCGGCGAGGCCTTCGTCGGTCAGCTTCAGGTAACCGAGGGCATCGTCCTTGTGCACATCGACGCCAGCGTCATAGAGCACCAGATCCGGCTGATAGAGCGGCAGCAGGTAATTGAGCGCGTCATCGACGACTTTCAGGTAGGCGGCGTCCTCCATGCCCATCGGCAGGGGAATATCCCAGTCGCTTTGCGCCTTGCGTGCAGGAAAATTCTTTTCGCAGTGCAAGGAAACTGTCACGGCGTCGGGAGTGTCATGGAGTATTCGAGCCGTACCGTCGCCCTGGTGCACGTCGCAGTCGAAAATCAGCACTCGCGAGACCTGACCGCTGGCGAGGAAATAGCGGCTGATCACCGCCAGGTCATTGAAGATGCAAAATCCGGCCGGGTGGTCGTAGTGGGCGTGATGGGTACCGCCGGCCAGGTGACAGGCCAGTCCGTACTCGAGGGCCTGCTCGGCGGCCAGCAGTGATCCGCCGACGGCGCGTACCGTTCGGCGAGCCAAGGCTTCGCTCCAGGGCAGGCCGAGGCGCCGTTGGTCTTCGCGGGACAACTCGCCGCCCATGTAGCGTTCGATATAGGCGCGATCGTGGGCCAAGGCGAGGATGTCCGGCGGGCATAGGGCCGGACGCAGCAGGTCCGCGTCCCGGGCCAGGCCGCTGTCCACCAGGTGATCGCGCAGCAGGCGGAACTTGTCCATGGGGAAACGGTGCTCCGCAGGGAATTCGGGGCTGTAGTCTTCGTGGTAGATCAGCGGTAGCGGCATGGTGTTTTCAGTGGCGGGTGAGTGACGGATCCTACCAGCGATGTAGACTCTGGGCATGGAAAGGGAGTGAAGATGGAGCCGATACTGGAAGTGGAAAGCGCACGGCTGATTCTGCGGCAGTGGCGCGATGAAGATCTGCCGGCGTTTGCGGCGATGTCTGCCGATCCGCAAGTGATGCGTTATTTTCCGGCCCCCCTGAGTCGCCTGGAAAGCGCTGCGTTGATCGGCCGGGTGCGCGGGCATTTTGCCGAGCATGGTTTTGGTTTGTGGGCATTGGAGCGCAAGGACACCGGTGCCTTCATCGGTTTTACCGGGCTGGGCGTGGTCGGGTTCGATGCGCATTTCACCCCGGCGGTGGAAATCGGCTGGCGCCTGGCGCGCGAACACTGGGGGCTGGGGTATGCCAGCGAAGCCGCATGGACCGCGTTGCGTTGTGCCTTCGACCGCCTGGGCCTGGATGAAGTGGTGGCGTTTACCGCTGTGGATAACTTGCCTTCGCAGAAGGTCATGCAGGCCATCGGCATGCAGCACGATCCGGACGATGATTTCGAACACCCAAAGCTCGCGGTCGGTCATCCATTGCGTCACCATGTGCTCTATCGCATCAATCGTGAGCAATGGTTGCAGACCCTTCACGGTTAACCGACACGGACGTTTACAATGCCCGCCAAAATGGCCCCGGGCCAATTATCGATCCGCCGCCGCAGCACAGCCTGCGCGGTTTTGTGCTGTGTGAGGAAAATCTGAATGAGCCACGTGTTGGAAGATCTGGTCGACCTGCTGACCCTGGAACCGATCGAAGAGAACCTGTTTCGCGGTCGCAGCCAAGACCTGGGCTTTCGCCAGCTGTTCGGCGGCCAGGTGCTGGGCCAGTCGCTGTCGGCGGCCAGCCAGACCGTGGAAGAGGCGCGCCATGTGCATTCGATGCATGGCTACTTCCTGCGTCCGGGCGATGCGGCGTTGCCGGTGGTCTACCAGGTGGATCGCGTGCGTGATGGCGGCAGCTTCAGCACCCGACGGGTCACGGCGATCCAGAAGGGCAACCCGATCTTCACCTGCAGCGCGTCGTTCCAGTACGACGAGCAGGGCTTCGAGCACCAGAGCACCATGCCGCAAGTCGTCGGGCCGGAAAACCTGCCCTCGGAACTGGAACTGACCCAGCAGCGCGCGCACCTGTTGCCTGAACACATGCGCGAAAAACTGCTGTGCCCAAAGCCGATCGAGGTGCGCCCGGTCACCGAAAAGGACCCGTACAACCCGCAACCGGCCGATCCGGTCAAGTACGTGTGGTTTCGTGCCGATGGCGCCTTGGCGGATTCCCCGGCCCTGCATAAATACCTGCTGGCCTACGCGTCGGATTTCGGCCTGCTGACCACCTCGTTGCTGCCTCATGGCAAATCGGTCTGGCACAAGGACATGCAGGTCGCCAGCCTCGACCACGCGTTGTGGTTCCACGCCGACCTGCGCGCCGATGACTGGTTGCTCTACGCCATGGACAGCCCCTGGGCCGGTAATTCCCGTGGTTTCTCCCGCGGCAGTGTGTTCAATCGCGCCGGGCAACTGGTGGCCTCGGTGACCCAGGAAGGCCTGATCCGCCATCGCAAGGACTGGGCATGAGCCTGGCCGATGTGCGGCACTGGGTTTTCGACATGGACGGCACGCTGACCATCGCCGTGCATGATTTCGCCGCGATCCGCGTGGCCCTGGCGATTCCGCCTGAAGACGACATCCTCACGCATCTGGCGGGATTGCCCGCTGAAGAAGCCGCGGCCAAACATGCCTGGTTGCTGGAACACGAGCGGGACCTGGCGCTGGGCTCCAGGCCCGCGCCGGGGGCGGTGGAGCTGGTCCGCCAGTTGGCCGGGCGTGGTTATCGCCTGGGCATCCTGACGCGCAATGCCCGCGAGCTCGCCCACGTGACGCTTGACGCGATCGGCCTGGCCGATTGTTTTGCCGTGGAGGACGTTCTCGGCCGTGATGAAGCGCCGCCCAAACCTCATCCCGGTGGCCTGTTGAAACTGGCCGAGGCCTGGAACGTGGCGCCCGAGACCATGGTGATGGTGGGCGACTACCGCTTTGACCTCGACTGCGGCCGCGCGGCGGGCGCGCGGACGGTGCTGGTGAATCTGCCGGACAATCCCTGGCCTGAGTTGACGGACTGGCATGCGCGTGACTGCGCCGAGTTGCGGCGGATGCTTTCGGCTTGATTCGGGCGGTGCCTGACTTGCCGCTTTCGCGAGCAGGCTCGCTCCCACAGCGATTCAGGACCACCGCAGGTCCCCTGTGGGAGCGAGCCTGCTCGCGAACGGGTTTCCCGGTCGACACAACGTTCACTGCCCAAACAACACCTTCAACCCCTCCGGTGAATTGAACATCCCATCCCCATCATGCCCAACCCCGGGCACTTCAATCAGTCGCTGATTCAACCCTTGCGGGTGACGCCGGTTCAGGTAGTCAAAGAAGAAATGCCCCCGTAGCAGCCGATAAGCCCCTTGTGTCTGCGCTTCACAACCTTTATCCAGCGCCGGATGTTCCGGGTCGATGTCCTGTTGCCCCAGCAGATAGACGATGTCGCGCGTGATGTAGCGATTTTCCAGCTGGGCGGGCGTTTGCCCGGTAGCGTAGGCGGGCAGGTTCTCCAGGCCGTATTTCCAGCGATTGAAGCCTGGGCAACTGACCGGGTCGAACGCCATGGGCCGCTGTGCGTCCAGGTAGGCATAGGACGAAGGGTTGGCGATCACGAACCGTGGGCTGATGCGATAAGTGCCATGGGCAAGCAGGGCATAGCGCTGCACCACTTGGGCGCCGCCGGAGTGGCCGGCGATGACGATGTCTTTCACTGCGGGAAACTGCTGGCGGTCGCTGACCCGCGCAACGATGTCGTCCAGCACCTGGAATGAACTGAGCGGTTTCGGCCCCGTGGACAGGCCTCCCGCCATCCAGTCGTTGCCCTGCCAGCGCAGGATTTCAGCAGGCAACTGATGGCGCGCTACGTCATGTTCGTTGAGAAATTGTGGGGCAATGATCAACGTCGTCGCCGACTGACCGGCCTGTGCCGCGGCTTTTTCAGCGCTGTGCAAGTAAGTATCGGCATTGCGCAGCCGACCATGGAGGATGATCAGCACCCGCTCGATCGAGGCCGGTGGCGGGCTGACACCGACGGCCATGGCGCCGCCCCTGATCTGCAAGCGTCCCTCGGCGATCACCTTGACGCCGTGTTCCTCGGCCTGGGCTACGGCGCAGCACAGCACCAGCCCGATCAATGCCCGCCACTTCATCTACAGGGTTTTCGCCGCAAAGGTGTCGCACTGGCTGACCTGGCCTTGAGAAAAACCGGTCTTGAACCAGCGCACCCGTTGTGCCGAGGTGCCGTGAGTAAACGAGTCCGGCACCACGCGGCCCTGGCCTTGTTGCTGCAGGCGATCGTCGCCAATGGCATTGGCGGCGGTCAAGGCCTCTTCGATATCGCCCGGTTCAAGCCAGTTCAGGCGCTTTTGCGCATGGTTGGCCCAGACGCCCGCCAGGCAATCGGCCTGCAATTCCTGACGCACCAGCAAACCACCGTCGCCTTCCATTTGCCTGCCTTGCTGGCGCGCTTCCTGGATTTTCGCCGACACGCCGAGCAGCGTCTGCACGTGGTGGCCCACTTCATGGGCGATGACGTAGGCTTGGGCAAAGTCTCCGGCGGCGGAAAAGCGCTGGGACATTTCCTTGAAGAAACTCATGTCCAGGTAAACCTGCCGGTCCGCCGGACAGTAAAAGGGGCCTGTCGCCGCGGAAGCCAGGCCGCACGCCGAGTTGACCCGACCGCTGAACAGCACCAGCTTCGGTTGCTGGTACTGGCGCCCGGCCTGTTGGAAAACCTGGCCCCAGGTGTCTTCGGTATCGCCCAGGATGGAGCGCACGAATTCAGCCTGTTCGTCGTTGGCCGGTGGCGCCTGGCGCGTTTGCGAAGGAGCGGGCGCGGAAGCCTGGTCCATCTGCCCGGTCAGTTGCCCAAGAATCTGCATGGGGTCCTGGCCGGTGATCCAGCCGATGCCGACGATCAGGATAATGGCCGTCAGGCTCAAGCCCTTGCCGCCACCAAAACGCATCCCGCCGCCGCCCCCACCGTCACCGCGGGCGTCCACCACGTTGTCACTGCGGCGACCTTTTTTCCATAACATGGGGGAAATCCTCTGAATGACCGTGCGAAGAATGGCTGTGGCGAAGAGTCTAGCTTTCAGGAGCGCAAGGTGCGCGCATGCTTGAGCTTTCAGGCAACTGACAGGGATTTTGGTTCATCGGTGCGCCGGTCCTGCCCGAGGGCGGAATTTTCATTACACTTCGGATCAGAACTATCGGAATCCTCGCTGGCCCAACAAGTGCATCAAGGATCACGGCCTTTCATCAAGCAACGCAGGTTTCCCTCATGACCGTCAGCACTCCGCTCTCCGGCGTCAACCAGGCTTTCAAGGGCATCGTGCTTATTCTGGTCGCAACGTTCCTGTTTTCCAGTCACGACGCGTTGTCCAAATATCTCTCGGGTTTTTATCCGATCATCATGGTGGTCTGGGCCCGTTACGTGGTGCACACGTTGTTGATGGCGGGCATTTTCCTGCCGCGCTCGGGGCTGCGGGTGCTGCGGACCAAGCGTCCGTTGTGGCAACTGGCCCGGGCGTTGTGCCTGTTGGGCACCAGTCTGTTTTTCACCACGGCGCTGATGTACATCCCCTTGGCCGAGGCGACCGCGGTCAACTTCCTCGCCCCCGTGCTGGTCACCGCGCTGTCAGTGCCGTTGCTGGGCGAACACGTGACGCGCGGTCAGTGGATCGCGGTGATCTTCGGATTTATCGGGGTGCTGATCATCGTTCACCCCGGTGGTGATCTGTTCACGCCGGCGGTGCTGTTGCCGTTCTGTTCGGCGCTGTTTTTCTGTTTCTACCAATTGCTCACGCGCAAGCTCAGCGAGATCGACAGCCCGACCACCAGTAACTTTTTCGCAGGACTGTGCAATACCCTGGTGATGAGCGCGCTGGTGCCGTTCTTCTGGCAATTGCCCAGCGTGACCCACGGCTTGATGATGCTCGCATTGGGTGCCTGCGGGATGACCGCGCACCTGATGCTGACCCAGGCCTTCCGCTTCGCCGCCCCGGCGCTGCTGGCGCCGTTCGGGTATTGCCAGATTATTTTCGCCGGGCTGCTCGGCTGGCTGTTGTTCAGCCATACGCCGACGCTGACCACGGTGGTGGGTATCGTCCTGATCTGCTTGAGTGGATTGGCAGCGGCGTGGCAGCAGCGGCGCAAGTAAAGCTCAAGCCTTTTATGGCTGGCACAGGCTTTTGTGGCGAGGGAGCTTGCTCCCGCTGGGCTGCGAAGCGGCCCTCGCTTTTTTACGATTGCTGCGCAATCGAGCGGGAGCAAGCTCCCTCGCCACGGGTAAATCGCTGTCCGTTAGTTCACGGTCAGTTTTCCAGGGTCGGAACCTTGCGCGGCGCCATGAAGTACATCCAGATCAGCGCAATGAAATACATCGCCGGAATCAGGGTGAACAGCACCGTGTAGTTGTTATTGGTGACGGTCAGGATGTGCCCCACCAACTGGGTCATGAACATCCCGCCGACGGCCGCGCACATGCCGCCGAAGCCGAACACCGTGCTCATCATGTGCTTGGGCGTGTAGTCCATCACCAGGCTCCAGATATTTGCCGTCCAGGCCTGGTGCGCGCCGATGGCCAGGGAAATGGCAAACACCGCCACCCACAGGCTGCTGGAGCCGGCGGCCATGATTACCCCAACGATGCAGCAGGCGAACAGCAGCATGGAGACCAGTCGCGCCTTGATCGGGTTGACCCCGCGACCGATCAGGAACGAGGACAGGATCCCGCCGCCGACGCTGCCGAAGTCGGCGGTCAGGTAGATGATGATCAGCGGGATGCCCATCTGGGTCACGTTGATGCCCAGGTTGTATTGCTGGTTGAGAAACGGCGGCAGCCAGTAGAGGTAGAACCAGAACACCGGCGCGGTAATCGAGTACGCCAGGGCGAAGGCCCAGGTGCCACGCATGCGCAGGATACGGGAGAACGGTACGCGGACCTGGTCCGGTTCTTCCTGGGCCTGGATGTAGTCCAGTTCCGACTGTTTGACGCTGGGGTGATCTTCCGGGTTGAAGTATTTCAGGCCCCAGAACAGCAACCAGATCCCGCCCAGCGCGGCCATGCACAGGAACGCGGCCTGCCAGCCCCACACGTGCAGGATCAGCGGCAGCAGCATCGGCGTGAACATCGCGCCAACGTTAGTGCCGGCGTTGAAGATACCGGTGGCCACGGCCCGTTCGCCGGCCGGGAACCACAGTCGCGTGGTCTTTACGCAGGCCGGGTAGTTGGCGGCTTCGGTCAGGCCGAGGATGAAGCGGCAGACCATGAAGCCCACCGCCGAAGTGGCCAGGCCATGGGCGCCGGTTGCCAGGCTCCAGAGCAGCACGGCGCAGAAGAACACACGCTTGACGCCGATCCGGTCGATCAGGCGACCTTGCAGCAGGAAGCCGACCGCATAACCGACCTGGAACCAGAAGTTGATATTGGCGTAGTCCATCGCCGTCCAGCTCATCTCCTTGGCCAGGATCGGCTGCATCACCCCAAGGGCGGCGCGGTCGATGTAGTTCAGGGTGGTGGCGAAAAACACCAGGGCAAGCATGCCCCAACGGGTCTTGCCCACGGCCATGGCGCCACGGATCTTGTCGCCGATGCCGTCGTGGGCGGCACTCAGGCCGGGGGCCAGGCGGGAACTCTGGGAAGGAATCATAGGTGCACCCGTTCTTGAAATTCTTATGGTGTGGTCTGGGTCTGCATTGAGGCTCGCGCCGCAACCCGGCGTCAATGTGGGGTCGATGGTGCGCAGTGGACAAAAAATCGTCAATTCGCTGATCGGGCATTGTGTTCGATAATCGCCCAAAAAACTAACCGGATGGTACATATTAAATTGCCCAAAAAAACCGACCGCTCAATAATCGGCTGACTCTTTCAAAAGCGGCGCACCTCGTGTAGCCGATGCCTGTCCCGGGAGCCGAAGTCATGCAGCGTTCCATTGCCACTGTTTCCTTGAGCGGTACCCTGCCGGAAAAACTCGAAGCGATTGCCGCCGCTGGTTTCGACGGCGTGGAAATTTTCGAGAACGACCTCCTGTATTACGACGGCAGCCCTCGGGAAATCAGGCAGATGTGCGCCGACCTGGGTATCGCCATCACCTTGTTCCAGCCATTTCGGGATTTTGAAGGCTGCCGCCGGGATCGTCTGGCGCGCAACCTCGACCGCGCCGAGCGTAAATTCGACCTGATGCAAGAGCTGGGCACCGATCTGGTGCTGGTGTGCAGCAATGCCTCGGCCGACAGTGTCGGCGACGAACAGATACTGATCGATGACCTGCGTTTGCTGGCGGAGCGTGCCGGGGCGCGGGGCCTGCGCATCGGCTATGAAGCGTTGGCCTGGGGCCGCCACGTGAATACTTATCAACAGGTCTGGAACATCGTGCGCCAGGCCGATCACCCCAGCCTGGGCGTGCTGCTCGACAGCTTCCACACCTTGTCCCTCAAGGGCGACCCGGGCGCCATCGCCGAGATTCCCGGGGAGAAGATTTTTTTCGTGCAGATGGCCGACGCACCGATCCTGGCGATGGACGTCCTGGAGTGGAGCCGGCATTTTCGCTGTTTCCCGGGCCAGGGCGAATTCGACCTGCCGGGTTTCCTCGCGCCGATCATCCAGAGCGGTTACACCGGGCCGCTGTCGCTGGAGATCTTCAACGACGGGTTTCGCGCCGCGCCGCCCAGGGCCAACGCCGCCGACGGTTTGCGTTCGCTGCTGTACCTGGAAGAAAAAACCCGTGAGCGCCTGGCCGCGCAAGCGCCTGCGCAGAACAGCGATATCCTCTTCGCGACAGCGCCGGCCAGCGAATACAACGGCGTTGAATTCCTGGAGTTCGCCGTGGATGACAACCTCGGCGCCAAGCTCTCCCACTGGCTGGAGCGGCTGGGGTTCGTCAAGGCCGGCCAGCATCGCTCCAAGAACGTCAGCCTGTTGCGCCAGGGCGATATCAACCTGATCCTCAATTGCGAGCCGTATTCCTTCGCCCACAGCTTTTTTGAAGCCCATGGCCCATCGTTGTGCGCCACCGCCGTGCGGGTCAAGGACAGCGCCAGCGCTCTCAAGCGGGCGGTGGCCTACAAGGGCCAGCCTTATCGTGGCCTGGTCGGGCCCAACGAGCTGGAGCTGGCGGCGGTGCGAGCGCCGGATGGCAGCCTGATCTACCTGGTGGACCAGGACGCCGATGTCTATGGCACCGATTTCAACTTGCAACCCGGTGCGGTCATCGGCGCCGGGCTCAAGCGCATCGACCACATGGCGATGGCGCTGCCGGCCGACAGCCTCGACAGTTGGGTGCTGTTCTACAAGAGCCTGCTGGATTTCGAAGCTGACGATGAAGTGGTGTTGCCCGACCCCTATGGCCTGGTGAAAAGCCGTGCGTTGCGCAGCCGCTGCAGTTCGATTCGCTTGCCGCTGAACATTTCCGAGAACCGCAACACCGCGATCTCACACGCGCTGTCGAGTTATCGCGGTTCCGGCGTGCACCATATCGCCTTTGACTGCGACGATATCTTCGCCCAGGTCAGCCGTGCCAAAGAGGCCGGGGTGCCGTTGCTGGACATTCCGCTCAATTACTACGATGACCTGGCGGCACGTTTCGATTTCGACGATGAGTTTCTCAGCGAGCTGGCCTATTTCAACGTGTTGTACGACCGTGACGCCCAAGGCGGCGAGTTGTTTCACGTCTATACCGAACCGTTCGAAGGGCGGTTTTTCTTCGAAATCATCCAGCGCAAGAACGGTTATGCCGGCTACGGCGCGGCCAACGTCGCGGTGCGGCTGGCGGCCATGGCCAAGTCCCGCAGCGGCGGCTTGCGGCACGCCAAGTTGTAGGGAAATCGTAAGCGCGGCGGTAAAGGGCAACGCCGTGGCTTCCTTCACTGTGCGGTGCGGCCCATAATCGCGAACCTGTGCAGTGATGGCCGTGAGCCCGTAATGACTATGAATCCAGAGCTTTCCGCAGCCCTCGACGAACCTGTCGCCGCGCCGCGCAAGAGTCGCAAGAACAACCCGGAAAAGACCCGGGAAAATATTCTTCAGGAAGCCATCGTCGAGTTCGTCCAGCAGGGCCTGGCCGGCGCGCGGGTCGACGCCATCGCCGAGCGCATCCACACCTCCAAGCGGATGATCTATTACTACTTCGGCAGCAAGGAGCAGCTGTACGTCGAGGTGCTGGAAAAACTCTACGGCGATATCCGCACTACCGAAAGCCGCCTGCACCTGGCGGAGCTGGCGCCGGTCGACGCAATCCGGCGCCTGGTGGAATTCACTTTCGACCACCATGACCGCAATGTGGACTTCGTGCGTATCGTCTGCATCGAGAACATCCACAACGCCGAATACGTGAAGCAATCTGGCGCGATCAAGGCGATGACCAACACCATCCTCGATTCCCTTGGCGTGATATTGCGCCGAGGCGCCGAGGAGGGCGTGTTCCGCGCCGGTCTCGAGCCGCTGGATGTGCATCTGCTGATCAGTTCGTTCTGCTTCTATCGGGTGTCCAACCGCCAGACGTTCGGTGAGATCTTTCAGATCGATCTGTCGGACGAAGCGGTCAAGCAGCGCCATCGGCAGATGGTCTGTGAATCGGTATTGCGGTACTTGCAGGCCTGACACCGAACCTCTGCATACCTTGTGGGAGCGAGCCTGCTCGCGAATGCGCTGTGCCAGTCACAAATTCGCCTACTGAAACAACGCATTCGCGAGCAGGCTCGCTCCCACAGAGGAATTTCACTCGGCTTTAATTATCCATGCGCTGAAAATGAGCCAGCATCCGCCCCGCATCCGGCGCCACTCCGCTGAACAGTTCGAACGCTTTCACCGCCTGGAACACCGCCATGGTGCCGCCATCCAGCGTGCGGCAGCCGAGGGCGCGGGCGTTGCGCAGCAGTTCGGTTTCCAACGGGAAATAGACGATTTCCGCGACCCACAGATCGCCTCGCAACAGTTCCACCGGTACCGGCATGCCCGGCAGTTTCGCCATGCCCATGGGCGTGGTGTTCACCAGGCCTTCGGCCTCGGCCATGGCGGCGGGCAGGTCATGCCCGGCGCGAGCACGGCCGGTGCCGAACTGTTGGTTCAGGTTATTCGCCAGCGCCTCGGCACGGCTGGTCTCGACATCAAAGATGCTCAGCGTCTCCACGCCTTCGGCGAGTAGCGCGTGGGCAACGGCAGCCCCGGCACCCCCTGCGCCCATCTGGACGACATGGCGACGGGTAACATCGCCCAGGCCACGCCGAAAGCCCTCGGCGAAGCCGAGGCAGTCGGTGTTGTGGCCGATGCGTTTGCCATTCTTGAGCACCACGGTATTTACCGCACCGATGCCGCGCGCTTCGGGCGACAACTCGTCCAGCAGCGGGATGATCGCCTGTTTACAGGGAAACGTGATATTCAGCCCGGTAAAACTCATGCGTTCGGCAGCCACGAGCAAATCGGCCAGGGCGCCGCTGTCGAGTTTCAGCGCATCCAGATCAATCAGCCGATACAGGTAACGCATGCCTTGGGCATCGCCTTCGTGTTCGTGGAGCGCCGGCGTGCGAGAGGCCTGGATGCCCGCGCCGATCAGGCCGGCCAGTACAGTGACGTTGGACATACTCATCAACCCTTCAACCGCTGACTGAAATGCTCCAGGGCCAGGCGATAACCATGGCTGCCGAACCCGCACATCACGCCGATGGCGACTGACGAGACAAAGGAGTGGTGACGAAAGGTTTCGCGGGCGTGGACGTTGGACAGGTGGACTTCGATCACCGGGACTTCACTGGCCACCAGCGCATCGCGGATCGCAACCGAAGTGTGGGTCCAGGCCGCCGGGTTGATGATGATCCCGGCACACCGGCCACGGGCGCCGTGGATCCAGTCAAGCAATTCGCCCTCCTGGTTGGTCTGGCGGAACTCCACGGCCAGGCCGAACTCCTCGGCGGCGCGGCCGCACAGCGCGGAAATATCAGCCAGGGTTTCGTGGCCATAGGTGGCCGGCTCGCGGGTGCCGAGCAGGTTCAGGTTCGGGCCGTTGAGCACCAGAACGATCGGAGGCATCGCAATTTTCTCCACATTTTTATTGTTGGTGTGGGCTGTAGTTCAGCCTGTGGGGATAAATTGTACTAGATGGTTAATTTGGTCAAATAAAGCAGCGGTCATCGGACAATAACTGTTCGATGATCGAACATTGCCGTTACAAGGAGAGGGCAGTTGTGGCGAGGGAGCTTGCTCCCGCTGGGCTGCGCAGCAGCCCCAGGTTTTTGCGGTTGCTGTGCAACCGAGCGGGAGCAAGCTCCCTCGCCACGACGGTTTGCGTAGGTCAGCGCCGGGTCAGCAACACGCCGGATTCCATGTGATGAGTCCACGGAAACTGATCGAACAACGCGCAGCGCGTGATGCGGTGGGTGTCGCTCAACTGCGCGATGTTCGCGGCGAGGGTTTCCGGGTTGCAGGAGATGTAGAGAATGTTGTCGAAGCGTCGGGTCAGTTCGCAGGTGTCCGGGTCCATGCCGGCGCGAGGTGGGTCGACGAAGACGCTGCCGAATTCGTAGCTTTTCAGGTCGATACCCTGCAAGCGGCGAAATGGGCGGACTTCGTTCAAGGCTTCGGTCAGTTCCTCGGCGGACAGCCGTACCAACGTGACGTTATCCACAGCGTTTTCGCTGAGGTTGCTCAGCGCGGCGCTGACCGATGTCTTGCTGATTTCAGTGGCGAGCACTTTGCGCGCGCGGGTGGCCAGGGGCAACGTGAAGTTGCCGTTGCCGCAGTAAAGCT
Source organism: Pseudomonas sp. Z2-11 (assembly GCF_054161305.1). Classification (NCBI taxonomy): domain Bacteria; kingdom Pseudomonadati; phylum Pseudomonadota; class Gammaproteobacteria; order Pseudomonadales; family Pseudomonadaceae; genus Pseudomonas; species Pseudomonas sp. Z2-11. The sequence continues at coordinate 5,331,026 of NZ_CP096395.1, read as the reverse complement.
CCAGCAGATCGTCGCTGCGATCGCCCAAGGCTTCATAAGCCCAATTGAGCATCTTCTGGTTTACCGTGCCGTTGGGCTGGGTGAAGGCGCCTTCGGGCTGGCGATAGCTGAAGGCACGGCCGCCCACCTCAATTTTTTCCACCACATAATCGTGGCCGATCACTTCCCGTTTGCCTTTGGAGCGCCCGATGATACTGACGCCCAGGTCGGTCGCGAGCTTCGACGCCGCGGCGTGCCAGTGTTCATCCAGCGGGCGGTGATAACACAGGGTGATCATCGCGTCGCCGGCCAGGGTGGTCAGGAATTCCACTTGGAACAGCTTGTGGCTCAACGGCGCACTGGCCTGCCAGGCGGCCTTGAGCTGCGGCATCAACTGGTTGATGCGCAAGCTGGCGATGGGGAACTCTTCGATCAGGATCGGCGTGCGCTTGTCATCCTGGGAAAACATCGCGTAGTGGCGTTCGCCGGCCTCGCGCCACAGGCGGAATTCGGCGCGCAGGCGGAAGTTCTGCAACGGCGAGTCGAATACCTCGGGCTCGGGTGCATTGAACGGAGCCAGCAAGTCACGCAAGCGCGTGACCTTGTCCTGCAACTGGGCGGCGTAGGCTTGGGAATCAAAAGTCATGCGTTGAACCAACCCAACTTGATAACGAACAGGATCGACAGGATGACCAGCGCCGGGTTCAGCTCACGGCCACGGCCGGACACCAGTTTGATGGCGGTCCAGGCGATGAAGCCGAAGGCGATGCCATTGGCGATGGAGTAGGTGAACGGCATTGCCAGCGCCGTGATCACCACCGGGGCGGCGACGGTGATGTCGTCCCAGTCGATCTCGGCCAGGCCGGAGGTCATCAACACGGCCACAAACAACAGGGCCGGCGCGGTGGCGAAGGCCGGGACGCTGGCGGCCAGTGGCGAGAAGAACAGCGCCAGCAGGAACAGGATCGCCACGACGATGGCGGTCAGGCCGGTGCGTCCGCCGGCGCTGACGCCTGCCGCCGACTCGATGTAGCTGGTGGTCGTCGAGGTGCCCAGCAGCGAACCGGCCATGGCGGCGGTGCTGTCGGCGATCAGCGCGCGGCCCATCTTCGGCATGTGGCCGTCCTTGCCCATCAGCCCGGCGCGCTTGGCGACGCCGATCAGGGTGCCGGAGTTGTCGAACAGGTCGACGAAGAGGAAGGCGAAGATCACGCTCACCAGACCGATGTCCAGGGCGCCCTTGATGTCCAGTTGCAAAAACGTCGGGGCGAGGGAGGGCGGCACGGAAATGATCCCGCCAAACGGCGTGAAGCCCATTACGATCGAGACGACGGTGACCGCCAGGATGCCGATCAGCACGGCGCCGCGCACTTTCAGTGCTTCCAGGGCGACGATCAGGACGAAGCCCAGGGTCGCCAGGATTGGTGCCGGTTGCTTCAGGTCGCCGAGACCGACCATGGTCGCCGGGTTTTTCACCACGATGCCAGCGTTGTTCAGGGCGATCAGCGCCAGGAACAGCCCGATACCGGCGGCGATGGCCGAGCGCAGTGGCAGCGGGATGCTGTTGATGATCCATTCGCGAATACGAAAGATCGATAGCAAGAAAAACAATACGGCGGAGACAAACACCGCACCCAGCGCCACTTGCCAGGTATGGCCCATGTGCAAGACCACGGTGTAGGTGAAGAAGGCATTCAGGCCCATGCCCGGTGCGAGGGCGATCGGGTAGTTGGCGATCAGGCCCATGACCGTCGAACCGATGGCCGCCGCCAGGCAGGTGGCGACGAATACGGCACCCTTGTCCATGCCGGTTTCGCCGAGAATGCTCGGGTTGACGAACAGAATGTAGGCCATGGCCAGGAAGGTCGTGACGCCCGCCAGGATCTCGGTCCGCACGTTGGTGTTGTGTGCCTTGAGTTGAAACAGCCTTTCCAGCATGTCTGCTCCCCGTGGCGCGCGCGGCGCCGTGAATGTATCGACCTCAACAGCAAAGCACACTGCGCCAGGGGCGCCCGGGATTTTCTGCGGGTCGGAAAAAGCCGCGCATCATAGCAGCGCGGCGATGAGGCTGCGATCCTCGGTGTGCGTCGCAAAGTGTGCAGACGCAAAAGTTGGGCCATACTGCGCGCGATTCCGGGGAGGTCGGTATGTATCGCATGAAAAAATTCGCATGGGCCTGCGCGTTGAACCTGGGGCTGCTCGGACCGGCGGCGCACGCCGCCTCGGCGCCGCCGCTGAGCGAGGTCAAGGTGCTCAAGGTCGAATCGCCGACCTGTGGTTTCGAGGATATCGCGGCGGGGCAGACGCAGACCCGTTGCGATCACAGCGGGGCGAATATCAAGGTCTACGTGCTGGAGGTCGGTTATGGCCGCCAACCTCATGTCACGCTGGACGGCTTCGAAGTCGACGGCACCCGCTCGCCAGTGTGTGCGTTCAGCAATGGCAATCTCAACGACTGTTCGACGAGCACCAAGGTGGTCGGCTACCTGTATATCTTCGATCTGAAGGGCAAGCAGGAAGGCACTTTCAGCTTCAGCAATGTGTCAATCAACGCGCCGGGGAACCGGATGGCGACCGAGCTCTACATCAAATGACCACGTCACGGGCTGTCTTCACCTGACACGGCCCGGCAAAGCTGGCTAGTCTTGAGGGAATCACCCAGCGGAGAGCGCCCATGATTCCTGGAACCAAGATCCCCCGAGCCCTGATTGCCGTGGCTGAAGGCGTCGACGATTTGCAGACGGTGACGCTGATCGATGTGTTGCGTCGTGCGCAGCTCGAAGTGGTGGTGGCGAGTATTGAGGGCCGACGCATGCTCACCTGTGCACGCGGCACGCGCCTGACCGCCGACGGCATGCTGGTGGACATGCTGGTCCAGGATTTCGACCTGATCGTCCTGCCGGGCGGCATCATTGGCGCGCAGCATCTGGCCGCCCACCAGCCTTTGCACCAGTTGGTCAGGGACCAGGCCGCCGCTGGGCGATTTTTTGCCGCCATCGCCGAAGCGCCGGCGCTGGTACTCCAGGCGTTCGGCGTGCTACGCCAGCGCCGCATGACGTGCCTGCCCGCCGTGAGCCAGCAACTGTCCGGATGCAGCTTCGTCAACCAGCCGGTGGTGGTGGATGGCAATTGCATCACCGCCCAAGGCTCGGCCGCCGCCCTGATATTTGCCCTGACGCTGGTGGAGCAACTCGCCGGCAAGGGTGTGAGGGGCGTGGTGGGGGCGGAGTTGCTGGCCTGATCTTTCCTTTAATCGAGAGTAGCCCTGTGGCGAGGGAGCTTGCTCCCGCTCGGCTGCGCAGCGGCCGCTGGCGTTTCGTCGCCCAATTGCCTTGAACGCTCACCCCACCTCGAAGTCGTACCCCTTATGACGGCGGTTTCCCAAAACGCCGCGAGTACGACCAACCGTGAGGTGTTCCATGAGCGCGACCTTGTCCGAAGCGACGCAGGCGTCCTTCGTCCGTCATCCGATACGTCTGACACTCAATGGCGCCGTGCGTGAGTTGCAGGTGCTGCCCTGGACTACGCTGCTGGACCTGCTGCGCGAGCAACTGGACCTGGTAGGCAGCAAGAAAGGCTGCGATCACGGCCAATGCGGCGCCTGCACGGTGTTGCGCGATGGCAAGCGCATCAACGCCTGCCTGACCCTGGCGGTGATGTGCGACGGCGCTGAGTTGACCACCGTCGAGGGCTTGGCCAATGGCGATGAGCTGCACCCCATGCAACGGGCGTTCATCAAGCATGACGCGTTCCAGTGCGGCTACTGCACGCCGGGGCAGATCTGTTCGGCGGTGGGGCTGGCCAACGAGGGCCGGGCGCAGACCAGCGCCGAAATCAGCGAACTGATGAGCGGCAACCTCTGCCGATGCGGCGCCTACAACAATATTCGCGACGCGATCGAGGAAGCGCTTCCGCTCTGCCAGCCAACGGAGGGCGAGCGATGAATCCCTTTAGCTACAGCAAGCCCGACACCGTGCAGGCGGCCGTCGAGTTGTCCAGTGCGAACTCGCGCTTCATCGCCGGTGGTACCAACCTGCTGGACCTGATGAAGGAAAACCTCAGCCGCCCCCAGCACTTGATCGATATCACCGGTCTGCCTTTGACGGACCTCAGCGAGACCCCGTCGGGCGGGGTGATGATTGGCGCATTGGTGAGTAATGCCGATCTGGCCTGGCATCCGTGGATTCAACGGCGCTATCCGCTGCTCGCCCAAGCCATCCTGGCGGGTGCCTCGCCGCAGTTGCGCAATATGGCCAGCACCGGTGGCAACCTGTTGCAACGCACGCGCTGCTATTACTTTTATGACGCCTCCGTGCCGTGCAACAAGCGGCGCCCAGGCAGCGGTTGCCCGGCCCGAAGCGGCCTGAACCGGATCCACGCGATTTTCGGCGCCAGTGATCAGTGCGTGGCGACTCATCCGTCGGACATGTGCGTGGCCCTGGCGGCGCTTGAGGCGGTTGTTCATGTGCTGGGACGGGGCGGCGCGCGGACCATCGAGTTCGCGGATTTTCACCGTCTGCCCGGTGACGCACCGGATCGGGACAACCAATTGGCCGATGACGAGCTGATCACCTACATCGAGTTGCCCCCAGTGGGTTTTGCTGAACATAGCCACTACCTGAAGATCCGTGACCGGGCCTCCTACGCCTTTGCGCTGGTTTCGGTGGCGGCGGCGCTGGAGCTTGATGGGCCGGTGATTCGCCAGGCTCGGCTGGCCCTCGGCGGTGTAGCCCACAAACCGTGGCGCGACAAGGCCGTGGAAAACTGGCTGGTCGGCCAGCCCGTCAGCCGCGAAACCTTTACGGCGGCTGCCGATGCGTTAATGCAGAACGCCGAGCCGCTGGAGCACAACGGCTTCAAAGTCAAACTGGCACGCCGGGCAATTATCCGCGCCTTGAGCGATGCCGCGCTGGTGGGGGGAACCACCCGATGAATGCATTGAGCAAAACCATAGGCAAGCCGCTTGACCGGACCGATGGCCTGCTCAAGGTCACCGGTCGGGCCCGATACGCCGGGGAGTATCCCGAAGATGGCCTGCTGCACGGCAGTGTCGTCTCCAGCGGTATCGCCCGTGGCCGGGTCGTGCGCATCGATGCTTCCCGAGCCCTGGCGCTGCCGGGCGTCGTCGCGGTGATCGACCATACCAACCGCCCGAAGATCGCCAGTTACGACGAGCCCTACCAGGATGCCGATGCCGCGGAGGGTTCGCCGTTCCGGCCGTTGTTCAACGACCAGGTCCTCTACAGCGGCCAGCCGCTCGCCCTGGTGGTTGCGGAAAATCTCGAGTTGGCGCGTTATGCCGGCTCGCTCGTTGAGATCGACTACGAGACCCAGGACCATCAGACCGATCTGACGATCCTGCAAAACGAAGCGCATCCGGCACCGGCCGAATTGCCCAAGCCCCGTGGGAATTTTCAGGGCGAGTACGCCAGCTCGGCACTCAGCGTTGATGTGTCCTACAGCACGCCGATAGAACATCACAACCCGATGGAGCCCCACGCTTCGACCGTTCTGTACCAACCCGACGGCAGCCTGCACATCCATGACAAAACCCAGGGCACGCAGAATTGCCAGGCCTATGTACAAGAGGTGTTCGGGCTGGAAAAAGAACAGGTGCGGGTGTTTGCCGCCTACGTTGGCGGCGCTTTCGGTTCCGGGCTGCGCCCGCAGTACCAGTTGCCGTTGGCGGTAATGGCCGCGCTGACGCTCAAGCGCTCGGTGCGGGTCAGCCTGACCCGTCAGCAAATGTTTACCTTCGGCTACCGGCCCCGGACCTTCCAGCGCGTGCAACTGGGAGCTGCGGCCAACGGACGTTTGCTCGCGGTGGCCCATAGCGCCGTAGGCCAGACGTCGCGCTTCGAGGACTTCACCGAGCATGTGGTGGAATGGAGCGGCATGCTCTATCACTGCGATAACGTCGAATTGAGCTACAAGCTGGTGCCCCTGGACGTCTACACGCCGCTGGACATGCGTGCCCCCGGCGCCGCCCTTGGACTGATCGGTCTGGAGTGCGCCATGGACGAGTTGGCCTGCGCCCTGGCCATCGACCCGGTCCAGCTGCGCTTGATCAACTACGCCGAACGTAACGAGAACGAAGGCAAGCCGTATTCGAGCAAGGAGTTGCGTGAATGTTATGCCCAGGGTGCCGACCGTTTCGGTTGGAGCAAGCGCAATCCGGAGCCGCGCAGCATGCGCGCAGGGCGGCAACTGGTAGGTTGGGGCATGGCCGGCGGTGTCTGGGAGGCCATGCAGCAGAAGGCCAGCGCCCGAGCGTCGCTGGATCCCAACGGCAAGCTGACCGTCAGCAGCGCGACCACTGACATCGGCACCGGTACCTATACCGTCATGACCCAGATTGCTGCCGAGACGTCCGGCGTTTCCTTGGAGAATGTCACTTTTGTGCTTGGCGATTCGTCGCTGCCGACCGCACCGCTGCAGGGCGGTTCGTTTACCGTCTCGTCCGTCGGCACCGCAGTGCAGCAAGCCTGTGAGGCGCTGCGGGAAAAACTGCTCGCCGTGGCTCGGCAAACTTGCCCGGCCTTCAGCGGCGCAACCCTTGAGCAAGTGACGTTTGTCGACGGTGAACTGCGCATGGGGGAGGCCAGTGTCACCCTGGCGGAGCTCGCTCAGAACAGCGGCGAGACGCCGTTGCAGGCACAAGTCACGGCCCAGCCGGAGGAGAAACGCCAGGCCTATGCCACTGCTACGCACTCGGCGGTGTTCGTCGAGGTGCTGGTCGACGAAGACCTGGGCACGGTGAAGGTCAACCGCGTGGTCAGCGCCATCGCGGCCGGGCGGGTAATCAACCCGAAAACCGCCCGCAGCCAGATTCTCGGTGGCGTGGTCTGGGGCGTTGGCATGGCCTTGCACGAAGAGACCCTGACCGACCACGCCCTGGGCCGTCATATGAACCACAACCTGGCCGAATACCACGTGCCGGTCAACGCCGACATCGGTGACATCGACGTGGTGTTCGTCGATGAACAGGACGACATCGTCAATGCGCTGGGGTCCAAGGGCGTCGGTGAAATCGGCATCGTGGGCGTGGCGGCGGCGGTGGCTAATGCCATTTACCATGCGACCGGCAAGCGGGTGCGGGACTTTCCCATTACGCTGGATAAATTGCTCTGATGGAGTGGTGAATAACAGTGAGCCTGTGGGACTTCGGTTCCACAGGCTGGAGAGCAGTGGTTCAAACGCCTGCTGAGTTCAACGGAGAGCCTCCAGTTGTCATGCGTCCCGCTCAGGTGGGGGCTTGTCGAACAGCGGGTTGTCGCTCTTGAATAATCTGTTCAGGGCTCCTTGATATGGGTGTTGACCGCTGCTTTCTCCTCGGTGGGGGCGGTGGGCTTGGCCAGTGAGGTATCGCCCTTGAAGAGTTCGTTCCAGAAGTTTTCACTATCGGTAACAGGTATTTTGAGGTCCATTGCTATATCAAGCAGCAGCCTGGCTTCGTAATCGGCTGGATACTGCGATTGTTCAATGGCGGGCAAGCCACGGTAATGCTCGAGCACATTCTTGTAGAAATCGGTCATTTTTCCTGTGTTGCTGGATTCCATCCCCGACTTGGCGATGACTATCTGCCGCCATGCCTCTTCCTGCTGGCCTACTTCATGTTGCGCAGAGCGCCGCTCATTGACGGTAAAAGCGCCGCTGTCATCGTAAATGATCAAGGTCAGTTGATCTCTCGGCATCCCGGAAAAAGGATTTTTGCCTCGGCCGTCTGTGACGACTCCGTTGATGTATTCAGTGGCCTGTCTGGCACGCGCCAAGAGTTCGGGGTCATCGGTATCAGGAACTTCAGCATCATATCTGGCTTTGGTTTCAATATAATCCTCACCCAATTTTTCTGCTGTGCTCATGGCCAAGGCGAAAAGCTCTTTCCTGCTCAGGCTAGCGTCCCGCGCCTCTGCGCGTTCAGCAGCCTCGCTCAATTGGCGTGAGAGCGGAGAAACGGTGCTGCTGTCATCACCTCCGGTATTTACCGGGTCGTGAATGATATTCAGATTATCGCTGACGGTGGCTTTGGCTCCGGTTGCTTTATTCAGAGTGGGAGCGCTGTGGGTCATGAAATTGATATTGGAAATTGCCATGGTGGTCACCTTTTCCTCGCGAGGTGTGCAGACATTTATTTTCCGAGGCCAGGCCTGAAAAGACTTCGAATTCGAACGGTCCTTACTTCATGGTGATTTGCACTGCCCATTCATAAGTTCTGAAGTCTCTGGACAGGACTGTGATAGTGCAGATAGCACCGCCACTCGGAGTAGCAGACTCCTTCCATCTTGGAATCTTGGAGCCTCCTGAACCTGCAGTCGCCACGAAAGTAGTTGAATAAACACACTCCTTGCTGCCCATTTTGTAGCGCAAACTTGCAAAGTTGGCATCTGGAGAGGTTCGACTTTGCACCTTGTAGGTGTTGGATTGGTCTGCTTTTATTGATGACGTGGGGGTGGGGTTGGAATTGTTCCTGGTGGAGGCTTCGTTGTTGTTTGTAACGGTGTATGTCGCGTCCTTTGTGCCAAGGTTCTTGAATGTGACGGTTACGGTTGGCCCAGCCATAGCTGAAGCCACGGAGAAAATTGTCAATGCAAGAGTTGTTATTATCCAGTTTGATGCGCGCATGGTTTGTTCCCTGTATCGATTTTTATACAACGTTGCCGGTATTGCTTCACGGAGGATGTTTTTTGCATGGTGTGACGCTAAGTGGTTTTTTGCAATGCCAATAAGTCTGCGTATGTTAATAAGGGAAAGATACGTAAGAAGATTTACTCTGGCGTGTAGTAAGTAAGTTGTTTATATAAACAAGCAGGTTTGGCCCTTAGGACTCTTCCCACAAATACTGCCGAAAAGGCCCAATGCACTCCTCAACTCGGATGCCCAAGAATCGAACAGAGAAAAATCGGCCAAACCCAGCAAGCCCGCAAGGCCATACCCACAGGCAAAAAAGCTTAGCGGTCCCCGAAGCAATACGCCCTAGGCTTTCGTTTCGACAACCGGCTCGTGCATGCGGTCGCGGTTGGCCAGGGTCGGGAACAGTTTGATCCAGGCCCCGGTCACCAGCAGCGTGCCGACGCCGCCCATGACCACCGCTGGCACCGTGCCGAACCAGTGGGCGGTCAGGCCGGATTCGAATTCGCCCAGCTGGTTCGAGGCGCCGATGAACAGGCCGTTCACGGCGCTGACCCGGCCACGCATTTCGTCCGGCGTTTCCAATTGCACGAAAGAGGCGCGGATGACCATGCTGATCATGTCCGCCGCGCCCAGCACCACCAGTACTGCCAAGGAAAACCAGAACGAAGTGGAGAGGCCGAAGGCGATCGTGGCGACGCCGAACACGCCCACCGCCGTAAACATCACTCGGCCAACCTTGCGCTCGACGGCAAACCGCGCCAGCCACAACGACATCAGCAAGGCGCCCACCGCCGGTGCCGAGCGCAACAGGCCCAGGCCCCAGGGGCCGGTGAGCAGGATGTCCTTGGCGAATACCGGCAGCAACGCCGTCGCGCCCCCCAGCAATACCGCGAACAGGTCCAGGGAAATCGCCCCGAGAATATCCGGCCGGCTGCGGATGAAGCGGATGCCCGCCAGCAGCGAATCCAGGGTCGCCTTGCCTTTGTTCAACGGCGTCTGCCGGGCGGGCAGGTTGAGCATCAGGCCGCAGGCGATGAGGTAGAGCAGCACGGTCGGCCCGTAGACCCAGACGCTGCCGAAGGCGTACAGCAAACCGCCCAAGGCGGGCGCGACGATGGTCGCCGATTGCTGTGCCGACTGCGCAGCGGCCACGGCGCGGGGAAACAGCGCGGAAGGCACGATGCTCGGCAGCAGCGCCTGGGTCGTCGGCATTTCGAAGGAGCGGGCCGCGCCCAGCAGGAACGCCAGGATGAAGATCATCTCGCGCGTAACATTATCGGTGGCGCTGCCGATCACCAGCGCCACGGCAATCGTCGCCTGCAGGGATTGGCAGATGGCCGCGACCTTGCGCCGGTCATACCGATCGGCCACATGCCCGGTGTGCAGCATGAACAGCACCCGCGGTGCGAACTCGACCAGCCCTACGAGACCCAGGTCCAAGACGTTGCCGGTCAGTTGATAGAGGTTCCAGCCAATGGCCACGGTGAGCATCTGGAAGCCGCTCGCCGTGAAGATCCGGGCCAGCCAGAAGGCGATGAAAGGTCGGTGGTGACGGAGCAGCAAGGGCGCTTGGCTGGGCATCTATGACGGGTCCGGTAACGTGAAGAGCGAGATTATCACCGAGCTGTAACTGGAAGTTGCGGTGGCTGGAAAAATAGTTAGCCAAACATCGATCTTGGACAGTTTGGAGCTTTAGTGGCGAGGGAGCTTGCTCCCGCTGGGCTGCGCAGCGGCCCTCGATTTTTGACGGTCGCTACGCAACCGAGCGGGAGCAAGCTCCCTCGCCACGGGGGCCGTGCAGGTTTGGGAAATCCAGACTTGGAACAGGATGACAGCACTGAGACAACCTGCCACGCGACAAAAGACCACGCCGTCCATCGGCAAATATGGGTCTACTCTTTGAGCATTGCTTGATCCAGATCAATGCCTGCAAAGGCGTTGCGCTGGGGCCACCCGGCCAGAATCCTGCGTTGTGACGGTTCTAAAAAAAGAACGATTTGAAAAGCATCACACTCCATATCCCCAGGGAGCTGTGATGCAAGCCCCGCCCGCAGCCGGTTTTACCTGACAGAGGAAGACTTATGTTCGGTTTGGAGGCGCTCGATCTCGCCCGAATCCAGTTCGCATTCACCATCTCGTTCCACATCCTGTTCCCGGCCATCACCATTGGCCTGGCGAGCTACCTGGCGGTGCTCGAAGGGCTGTGGCTGAAGACGCGTGACGACACCTACCGCGACCTTTACCACTTCTGGTCGAAGATATTTGCCGTCAACTTCGGCATGGGCGTGGTGTCCGGGCTGGTCATGGCCTATCAGTTCGGCACTAACTGGAGCCGCTTTTCGGACTTTGCCGGTGCGGTCACCGGGCCGTTGCTGACCTATGAGGTGCTCACGGCATTCTTCCTGGAGGCGGGTTTCCTCGGGGTCATGTTGTTCGGCTGGAACCGCGTCGGCAGGGGGCTGCACTTCTTCTCCACTGTCATGGTGGCGATCGGCACCCTGATCTCGACTTTCTGGATTCTTTCCTCCAACAGCTGGATGCAGACTCCGCAGGGCTACGAAATCATCGATGGCCGGGTCATCCCGGTGGACTGGCTGGCGGTGGTGTTCAACCCCTCGTTCCCTTACCGCCTGTTGCACATGTCGGTCGCGGCATTTGTTGCCACGGCGTTCTTCGTCGGATCGTCGGCGGCCTGGCATTTGCTCCGTGGTCGCGATAATCCGGCCATTCGCCGCATGCTTTCCATGGCGATGTGGATGGCCCTGCTGGTGGCGCCGGTGCAAGCGGTCATCGGCGACTTCCACGGGCTCAACACGCTCAAGCACCAGCCGGCAAAAATCGCCGCGATCGAGGGGCACTGGGAAAACGTCGGCGATGAGCCCACGCCCCTGATTCTGTTCGGCTGGCCGGACATGGAAGCCGAGGAAACCAGATTTGCCGTGGAGATCCCTTACCTGGGCAGCCTGATCCTGACGCACTCGCTGACCGATCAAGTGCCGGCCCTGAAGGAGTTTCCGCCGGAGGACCGGCCGAATTCGACCATCGTGTTCTGGTCGTTCCGGGTCATGGTGGGCCTGGGGCTGCTGATGATTTTCACCGGCCTGTGCAGCCTCTGGCTGCGGCGTGGTGAACGGCTCTACCAATCCCGGCCGTTTTTGCACCTGGTGCTGTGGATGGGACCGTCGGGCTTGATTGCGATTCTCGCGGGCTGGTTCACCACTGAAATCGGCCGCCAACCCTGGGTGGTCTACGGCCTGATGCGCACGGCGGATGCCTCGTCCGGCCACAGCTTTGCGCAAATGAGCTTCACCCTGATCATGTTCGTGGTGGTGTATTTCGCGCTGTTCGGTGCGGGCCTGAGCTACATGCTGCGCCTGGTGCGCAAGGGCCCAGTGGCTCACGAAGCCGAGCCGAGCGATGGCGGTCCGGGCCAGAAACGCACCCCGGCCCGTCCATTGTCGGCCGCCAACGAAGGCGACGACGAAGTGGACCACAACGACAGCTCGCACAAGGGGAATTGAGATGGGTATTGATCTTCCGCTGATCTGGGCCGTGGTCATCATCTTCGGCATCATGATGTACGTGATCATGGACGGCTTCGACCTGGGGATCGGCATTCTTTTCCCCTTCGTCAAGGGCGAACGCGACCGCGACGTGATGATGAATACCGTCGCGCCAGTCTGGGACGGTAACGAAACCTGGCTGGTGCTGGGCGGCGCCGGGCTGTTCGGGGCGTTTCCGCTGGCCTATTCGGTGGTGCTCTCGGCGCTGTACCTGCCGTTGATCCTGATGCTCATCGGCCTGATCTTCCGGGGCGTGGCATTCGAGTTCCGTTTCAAGGCCAAGGCCGAGAAGCGGCATTTGTGGGACAAGGCGTTCATCGGTGGTTCGCTGACGGCGACCTTTTTCCAGGGCGTGGCGCTGGGGGCATTCATCGACGGTTTCGAGGTGGTCAATCGCCAGTTTGCCGGCGGCTCCCTGGATTGGTTCACCCCGTTTACGGTGTTCTGCGGCCTGGCGTTGATCGCCGCCTACGCTTTACTCGGCTGTACCTGGCTGATCATGAAGACCGAAGGCAAGCTGCAAGAGCAGATGCACGACCTGGCCAGGCCACTGGCATTCGTGGTGCTCGCCGTGATAGGCATCGTCAGCATCTGGACGCCGCTGGCTCACGCCGACATCGCGGCACGCTGGTTCACCCTGCCGAACCTGTTCTGGTTCCTGCCGGTGCCTATCCTGGTGCTCGTCACCATGTACGGCTTGTTCCGCGCCGTGGCCCGCAACGCCAACTACACGCCGTTCATCCTGACGCTGGTGTTGATCTTTCTTGGCTACAGTGGCCTCGGCATCAGCTTGTGGCCGAACATCGTGCCGCCATCCATTTCGATCTGGGACGCCGCGTCACCGCCCCAGAGCCAGGGCTTCATGCTGGTCGGCACGCTGTTCATCATTCCGTTGATCCTGGTGTACACCTTCTGGAGTTACTACGTGTTCCGCGGCAAGGTCACCCATGACGATGGCTACCATTGACCGACCTGCGAGGTGCCGAGAATGGCCAAGCCTGACTTGAAAGACATCGAAGCCGCTGAGAAAAAACCGCTATGGCAGCGGCTCGGCTGGCTCGTGGCGATCTGGGCCGGGAGTGTGCTGGCGCTGTTCATCGTTGCCAGCCTGATGCGGATGTTCATGAACGCCGCCGGGCTGACGACTCACTGAGCGGACCCCACTGAATGCCAGGATTACTTGCGGGCCTTGAGAATCACGAATTTTGGCGTGGCGGCGACCTGCTCGACCCCCCGGAACAGCCGAGCCAGCTTGCTGTGGTAGCCCAGGTGCCGGTTGCCGACGATGTACAGCGCGCCGCCAACCACCAACGCCTCGCGGGCTTGCTGGAACATCCGCCAGGCGAGGAAATCGCCGACCACTTGCTGCTGATGGAAGGGTGGATTGCACAGCACCACATCCAAAGATTGCGGCGCTTGTCCGGCGAGTCCATCGCCGGCCCGCAGGGTCACCTCACGCTCGCCGAGGGTCGCTCGCCAGTTTTCAGCGGCCGATTGGACCGCCATGTAAGACTCATCCACCAACGTGTACTGGGCCTGCGGGTTGTGCAGGGCGCTGGCGATAGCCAGCACGCCATTGCCGCACCCCAGGTCCGCCACCCGCGCCGTGCCGAGGTTTTTTGGCAGGTGTGGCAAAAAGGCGCGCGTGCCGATATCCAGCCCTTCGCGACAGAATACGTTGGCGTGATTGAGTAACTCGATTTTCGGCTCATCCAGCCAATAGCGAGTGGGGTAGGGAGAGGCGGTGGTGGTCCTGGTTTGTGGCGTGGCAATCAACAGGCGGGCCTTCTTCACCGCCAACGAGGCCTGTACCGGGCCGATATAGCGCTCCAGCAGATCGCCAGCGGCCCGTGGCAGATGCTTGACCATCGCGGCGGCTATGACCTGAGCGCCTGGAGCCAGTTGCTCTTGCAGCCGGATCAATTGCTCTTCCAGCAGGGCCAGGGTCTTGGGTACTTTGATCAGGACACGGTCGAACGGCCCTGTCGGCGGTTCGCTGGCGGGCACGATCGGTACCGCATCGAAGGGCAAACCGTTGCGCGCCAGGTTTTTCTCCAACGCCTGTAGGGCAAGGAACGAGTCGCCGCTGCTGGTGACCTTGACCTTGCCGGCCAAGCTCGCCGCCAGGGCTCCGAAGCCGTCATTGAGTACCAGAACGCGGGTATCCGCTCCCGGCTGCTGTTCGGCCAGGTACGCAAGCAAATATTCATCGGCTGCGTCGAATGCCTGCAGTGGTTCGTTCTGCTGTTCGGGTTGGCGGATCAGGTCGAGTTGGGCGAAGGGACTGTCTAGCAAGGGCATGGCGGGGACTCTGGCAAATCAACGAATGTCCCGCTGCCTGGAGGCAGGTGTCTCAGCGGGACCGCCTGAATGAACTGCGTCGCGTGCCTGGCACGTCATCATTCAAGTGGAACCGTGGATGTTACGTTTTTTTACTGGGCATTACTCGTGGGTTTTTTCAGGGGGCTGTTCTGCTTTGCTGATCAGATCATGTGGATATGGGCCGCCTTGGCAACCGCCGAGATTTTGTTGGTCACGTTCAGTTTCCGCATGCAGCTGTTGACATGGAAATTCACGGTGCGCTCGGAAAGACAGAGGATCCTGCCGACTTCCGATGCCGTCTTGCCTTCGGCGGACCATCTCAATACTTCAATTTCCCTTGGCGACAAATGGACTGTCTGTGACGAAGGCTCGGCGTCGGACATTCGCCGGCCTGCCAGCGCATGCAACCGTTGGCTGGCGAAAATGGCATAGCCCAGGTTGCCATAATGCTCCTCGGGGTCGATGGGGCGTTGCATCCTGGCGAGACTGAACAGACTGTAATAGGTGCCCCGTTCCTCATGGACGGCTTGTGTCCAGCCATGGCTGAGTCCTTGATGTTCCAGTTCCTGCCATAACTCGGGCGCCTCGCAAAAAATATCTTCACTCCAAAGAATTGGCAGTGATGAATGATTGCAGTGTGCCAGTATTGGATCGTTCGCGGCATAACCGTTTTGTTTGTACAGCTTGTTCCATCCGTAAGGGTAGTTGTTGATATTGATCTGATGCCTGTGTCTGTCCGTAAGAGTCGGGTATGCAGCGAAGGCGCAGTATTCAAATCCCTGATAATTAAAGAAGTTTTGTACGAGGCGATAGGCTTTTTGCAAGTCCTGTTCGCACGACAATTTTCGCAATTGCAAATCTTTCCATGCATCCATGGCGTTCTCCTGAGTGTCGTGGATCCAATTGAAGCTGCGAAAAATTAGTGTAGGAGATTTCCTCAATGTTAGGTATTTTTTTTGTCAATGTTAGTTGTTTATGGACTGGGTCGAGTTTTTACGATGTTTTTCGATACGCTGTTTAGTTTTTGTATAAGGCTGATGAAAGATTCTTCCATTAATGTTTAATATTCAGTTCAATACCATTACTGATCGTAAGTGGTTAACGTGCTTGGTTTACGGGACAATACGGTCCTCGTCCCATTGGAGAGGCTCATGACCGACAGCGCAGAAAAGTTTACCCGCCAAACCCTGATCGATGTGCAGCCGCTGACGCCTCACCTGTTTACCCTGCGTACCACCCGGGATCGCGGCTTTCGTTTCCGGGCTGGCCAGTTTGCCCGACTGGGGGTGGTGAAGGCGGACGGCACTGCCGTCTGGCGGGCTTATTCCATGGTGTCTTCGCCGTTCGACGAGTTTCTCGAGTTTTTTTCCATCGTCGTCCCGGACGGCGAATTCACCAGCGAGCTCAGCCGGTTGAAGCCGGGGGATAGCTTGTTGGTCGAGCGCCAGGCCTTTGGTTACCTGACGCTGGACCGTTTTGTTGACGGTCGCGATTTGTGGCTGTTGTCCACCGGGACAGGGGTCGCCCCGTTTCTTTCTATCCTGCAGGACTTCGAGGTCTGGGAAAAATTCGAGCGAATCATCCTCGTTTACAGCGTCCGCGAGTCACCGGAATTGGCCTATCAGGCCTTGATTGATGCGTTGCCCCGGCGAGACTATCTGGCGGAATACGCCCATAAGTTTCGCTTCATTGCGACGGTTACCCGTGAACAGCACCCTGGCGCCCTCAACGGACGCATCACCACACTGATCGAAAATGGCGAGCTGGAACAGGCCGCCGGTGTCGCGCTGACGCCAGAGCATTCGCGGGTCATGTTGTGCGGCAACCCGCAGATGATTGACGACACGCGCAAGATGCTCAAGGCCAGGGGCTTGCAACTGAGCCTCACGCGGCGGCCCGGCCAGGTGGCGGTGGAAAATTACTGGTAAAAAAAATGGCGCCCGTGGGACGCCATTTTTGGGCCGGCGAGAATGCTCAAGGCCTCTCGTTCTGAGCCTTGAGCAGGTCGCGGATCTCGCTGAGCAATTGTTCTTCCTTGGTAGGAACAGGCGGCGCGCTCGGAGCGACGGCTTCTTCGCGCTTCAAGCGGTTGATGGCTTTGACGCCCATGAAAATGGCGAAAGCCACGATGATGAAATCCACTGTCGTCTGGATGAATTTGCCATAGGCGAGCACCACCGCTGGTGTATTTCCTTCGGCCGCCTTGAGCGTGATCGCCAGGTCACTGAAATCCACTCCGCCGATCAGCAGGCCGAGCGGTGGCATGACCACGTCGCCAACGAATGACGAAACGATTTTGCCAAAAGCAGCACCAATGATGATCCCGACGGCCATGTCGACGACATTGCCTTTGACCGCGAAGGCCTTGAACTCGCTTAGCACGCCCATGAGTTGTTCCTTGTGACAGATGAGGTTTATAGCCGCAGTGTAAGTCAGCTAAACGGGTCTTGCCTGACATGCATGCTTACAAAGCTTGCCAGTTATCGACCCAGCACCTCGCAAAAAGTTTACAAAGTGCCACCAATCGCGCGTGATACGCGGTTCAGCGCCGATTCCCCATATTGTTTTTTCTATCAGGTCGGTACGGCATTTCTATTTAGGTTTCGGTTTGTCGAGCACTAGCCTCTGAAAGGCGCACATGGATGCGCTCTATAAAATCAGAGGAAACTCACATGAACACTTCCCTTGGCCTTGGTGCTTTTTCCAACCGCCATACCCTTGTTGTGCTGACCGCCAGCCTGTTTTCCCTGTCCGTCAATGCCGCCACCCTGACCCGGGATAATGGCGCGGCAGTGGGCGACAACCAGAACTCCCAGACCGCCGGCCCCAACGGCCCGACCCTGCTGCAGGATGTGCAACTGATCCAGAAGCTCCAGCGTTTTGACCGTGAACGGATCCCCGAGCGTGTGGTGCATGCCCGCGGTACCGGTGCGCATGGCGAGTTTACGGTATCCAATGACCTGAGCGACCTGACCAAGGCCAAGGTATTCGCCGCCGGACAGGTCACGCCGGTGTTCGTCCGTTTTTCCGCCGTGGTGCATGGCAATCATTCGCCTGAGACGCTGCGTGATCCTCGAGGCTTCGCCACCAAGTTCTACACGGCCGATGGTAACTGGGACTTGGTCGGGAATAATTTCCCGACGTTCTTTATCCGTGATGCGATCAAGTTTCCCGACATGGTCCATGCGTTCAAGCCCGACCCGCGGACCAACCTGGACGATGATTCGCGTCGTTTCGATTTCTTTTCCCACGTCCCGGAAGCCACTCGCACGCTGACCGAGTTGTATTCCAACTCCGGCACCCCGGCCAGTTATCGCGAAATGGACGGCAATGGCGTGCACGCTTACAAACTGATCAACGCCAAGGGCGATATCAGCTACGTGAAGTTCCATTGGAAAAGTTTGCAGGGGTTGAAAAACCTCGATCCAAAAGAAGTAGTGAAAGTTCAAGGGCAGGATTACAGCCATATGACGAATGATTTGGTCAGTCATATCAACAACGGTGACTTTCCAAAGTGGGATCTGTACGTTCAGGTGCTCAAGCCGCAAGACTTTTCGAAGTTCGATTTCGATCCGCTGGACGCCACCAAGATCTGGCCGGATGTGCCTGAGCGAAAAGTTGGGCAGATGGTGTTGAATCGTAATCCGGCGAATGTTTTCCAGGAAACCGAACAAGTCGCGATGGCCCCGGCCAATCTGGTCCCGGGTATCGAGCCTTCCGAGGATCGCCTGTTGCAGGGTCGGGTCTTCTCGTATGCCGATACGCAAATGTACCGGGTCGGGCCGAACGCGTTGCAGTTGCCCATCAACGCGCCCAAGGTCGCAGTAAACAATGGCAACCAGGACGGTGCGATGAATTTCGGCAGCACCAGCACTGGCGTGAACTACCAGCCGAGTCGCTTGATGCCGCGCGAAGAGCAACCTGCGGCGCGTTATAGCCAGGCAGCTCTGACCGGCAGCACCCAGCAAACGAAAATCCAGCGCGAGCAGAACTTCAAGCAGGCGGGTGATCTGTACCGCTCGTTCAATCAGAAGGAGCGCAATGACTTGATCGAAAGCTTCGGTGGGTCATTGGCAACGACTGATGATGAGAGCAAGCACATCATCCTGTCGTATCTCTACAAGGCTGACCCCGAATACGGCACCGGCGTGGCTCGTGTCGCCAAAGGCGACTTGGCGCGGGTCAAGGCGCTGGCCGAGAAGCTGAGCGACTGATCGACCTGTAGGGAGCAAGTTTGCTCGCGATGCGGTGCCCAGGCAGGCCGCGTTGCCTGGATCGCGAGCAGGCTCGCTCCCACAGGCCTGCGTCATAAGGAGAAGCCTGATGCGAAATGTTCTTCTATCGGTACTCGTGGCCTGGTCGGTGGGCGTGTTGGCCGAGCAGCCTGTACCCGCCGATCCGGCTGCGGTGCGGGAGCAGTTGCAAGACTATTATTTCGACGCTGCACGCCGGGGCGATGTGCCGATGCTCGATACCTTCATCAAGGCCGGTTACTCGCTCGACACCCGGGATGAAAAGGGCTACACGGCGCTGATCCTGGCGGCATATCACGGCCACGCGCCCGCGGTGGAGCGGCTGTTGGCCGCCGGCGCCGATGCTTGCACCCAGGACAAACGCGGCAATACTGCGTTGATGGGCGCCATCTTCAAGGGTGAAGTCCAGATCGCCCGCCGTTTATTGTCCACCGAGTGCAGTCCGGACCAACGCAACGGTGCCGGACAGACCGCTGCGATGTATGCGGGCCTGTTCAAGCGTGACGAATTGCTCGATGCCTTGAAGGCCAGGGGCGCCGACCTGGAGGCCAGGGATCCGCTGGGCAATAGCGCGGCGGATCTGGCGAAGGGCGAAATCAGAATGCCGGCCCCGCAGTAAAGCCTGGCTAGGCTATCATCGCGGTTTTTACCCGGAGTTCAGATGGCCAAGGCAAAGCGCATGTACGGCTGCACCGAGTGCGGCTCGACCTTTCCCAAATGGGCTGGCCAATGCAGTGAGTGCGGGGCCTGGAATACCCTGACCGAAACCATGGTGGAAAGCGGCGGGGCGGCGGCACCCACCGGGCGCACGGGGTGGGCTGGGCAACAAGCCCAGATCAAGACCCTGGCCGAGGTCAGCGTCGAAGAAATCCCGCGCTTTTCCACGGCGTCCGGCGAACTGGATCGCGTGCTGGGCGGCGGTCTGGTGGATGGTTCGGTGGTACTGATCGGCGGAGATCCGGGCATCGGCAAATCCACCATCCTGCTGCAGACCCTGTGCAATCTCGCCACTCGCATGCCGGCGCTGTATGTCACTGGCGAAGAATCCCAGCAACAGGTCGCGATGCGCGCACGACGGCTGGGGTTGCCCCAGGATCAGTTGCGCGTCATGACCGAGACTTGCATCGAAACCATCATCGCCACGGCGCGCCTGGAAAAACCCAAGGTGATGGTGATCGACTCGATCCAGACGATTTTTACCGAACAGCTGCAATCGGCACCGGGCGGGGTGTCCCAGGTGCGCGAAAGCGCGGCGTTGCTGGTGCGTTATGCCAAGCAGAGCGGCACGGCGATCTTCCTGGTCGGCCACGTCACCAAGGAGGGCGCGCTGGCGGGCCCTCGGGTGCTGGAACACATGGTCGACACCGTGTTGTATTTCGAAGGCGAATCGGACGGTCGCCTGCGTTTGTTGCGAGCGGTGAAGAACCGTTTTGGCGCCGTCAACGAATTGGGCGTGTTCGGCATGACTGACCGGGGCCTGAAGGAAGTCTCCAACCCTTCGGCGATTTTTCTCACGCGTGCCCAGGAAGAAGTCCCGGGTAGCGTGGTCATGGCGACGTGGGAAGGCACTCGACCGATGCTGGTGGAAGTCCAGGCGCTGGTGGATGACAGCCACCTGGCGAACCCGCGCCGGGTCACCCTGGGCCTGGATCAGAACCGGCTCGCCATGCTCTTGGCTGTCTTGCACCGACACGGCGGCATTCCTACCCACGATCAGGATGTGTTCCTCAACGTGGTGGGCGGGGTGAAGGTATTGGAGACCGCCTCCGACCTGGCGTTGATGGCGGCCGTGATGTCCAGTCTGCGCAATCGGCCGCTGCCGCATGATTTGCTGGTGTTCGGTGAGGTCGGGCTTTCGGGTGAAGTGCGACCAGTGCCCAGCGGGCAGGAGCGGCTCAAGGAAGCGGCCAAACATGGTTTCAAGCGCGCCATCGTGCCCAAGGGGAACGCGCCGAAGGAAGCGCCGGCGGGGTTGCAGATCATTGCCGTGACGCGGTTGGAGCAGGCGTTGGATGCTTTGTTCGAGTAACGGCTTGTGCAGGCCTTTTGTGGCCAGGGAGCAAGCTCCCTCGCCACAGGGAAGCTCGGTGCCGTCAGATATGAATCAGCGCCGCCAGCTCCCGGTCCAACTCGTTCTGGTCACCTAGGTTCAACTGCACCAGCCGACGCAGATGCTCGATGGAAGCCAGATCGATATGCTCGCAGTCGAAGCCCAGGTGACCATGGTCATCATGTGCCAACCGAACTTCCATTTTGATCTCGGCATCAGGGCTCAAATGAATGTCAGCCGTGAAGGGCTCCTCGGGTTTGCCGAGCCAGGGTTCGGGCTTTTCGATCAGCAGCCCCTTGAGGGATAGATCCAGCAGCTTTACCGGCCAGATGAACGGCCCTTGGCTCAGTTCGGTCTTGGCATGGAACTCAATTCGTACGAAGCGGCGGCGTTCGCTCATTACGCAATCCCTCTGGAGATTCACTGACTATAGACCCTGCTGGCGCAGCATCGTGCCCGTTTGGCCATTGGCAGACGAATGTCGGGTATGGCCTTTACGCCGGTAAGCGCTAAACTCGGGTGGCTGTCTTTCTTGTCCACCCTGGCTGGAATAAAAAAATGAAAAACAATAATAGCCTGCTACGCCATCTGCCCTGGCTACTGCTGGCCGTCGTAGGCGCGTGCGCCCTTGGCGTCGTGGCCCTGCGCCGCGGAGAGCCGATCAACGCCCTCTGGATCGTCGTCGCGGCCGTGGCCATCTACCTGGTCGCCTACCGCTACTACAGCCTCTTCATCGCCAACAACGTGATGCAACTCGATGCGCGCCGGGCCACGCCCGCCGTGCTCAACAACGATGGCCTGGACTATGTCCCGACCAACAAACACATCCTTTTCGGCCACCACTTCGCGGCCATTGCCGGCGCGGGGCCGCTGGTCGGGCCGGTGCTGGCGGCGCAGATGGGTTATCTGCCCGGCACGCTCTGGCTGATCGCCGGCGTGGTGCTGGCCGGTGCGGTGCAGGACTTCATGGTCCTGTTCCTGTCGACCCGCCGCAACGGCCGCTCCCTGGGCGACATGGTGCGCGAGGAAATGGGCCGCATCCCCGGCACCATCGCGCTGTTCGGCTGCTTCCTGATCATGATCATCATCCTCGCGGTGCTGGCGCTGATCGTGGTCAAGGCCCTGGCCGAGAGCCCGTGGGGCATCTTCACGGTGATGGCGACCATCCCGATCGCGATGTTCATGGGCATCTACATGCGCTATATCCGCCCGGGCCGCATCGGTGAAATCTCGCTCATCGGCGTGCTGCTGCTGCTTGGTTCGATCTGGCTGGGCGGGCAGATTGCCGCCGACCCGGTCTGGGCCAAGGCCTTCACCTTCACCGGGATCCAGATCACCTGGATGCTGATCGGCTACGGTTTTGTCGCCGCGGTGCTGCCGGTGTGGCTGATCCTGGCGCCACGGGACTACCTGTCGACCTTCCTCAAGATCGGCACCATCATCGCCTTGGCGATCGGCATCCTGGTGACCATGCCCGAGCTGAAAATGCCGGCACTGACCCAGTTCACCGACGGCACCGGGCCGGTGTGGAAGGGCGGTCTGTTCCCGTTCCTGTTCATCACCATCGCCTGCGGCGCGGTCTCGGGCTTCCACGCGCTGATCTCCTCGGGCACCACGCCCAAGCTGCTGGATAACGAAACCAACGCGCGTTACATCGGTTACGGCGGCATGCTGATGGAGTCGTTCGTGGCAATCATGGCGATGGTCGCGGCCTCGGTGATCGAGCCGGGCGTGTACTTTGCCATGAACAGCCCGGCGGCGATCGTCGGTTCGGACGTGGTGGCCGTGGCCCAGACCGTCAGCAGTTGGGGTTTTGCAATCACCCCCGACGCGCTGCAAGCGGTGGCCAAGGACATCGGCGAGACCACCATCCTGGCCCGTGCCGGCGGTGCGCCGACCCTGGCGGTGGGTATCGCGCAGATCCTCCACTCGGTGCTGCCGGGTGAGAACACCATGGCGTTCTGGTACCACTTCGCGATCCTGTTCGAAGCGCTGTTCATCCTCACCGCGGTAGACGCCGGCACCCGTGCCGGGCGGTTCATGCTGCAGGACCTGCTCGGCTCGTTCGTCCCGGCCCTCAAGCGCACCGAATCGTGGACCGCCAACCTGATCGCCACCGCCGGCTGCGTCGCGCTGTGGGGTTACTTGCTGTATCAGGGCGTGATCGATCCGCTGGGCGGCATCAACACCTTGTGGCCGCTGTTCGGCATCTCCAACCAGATGCTGGCCGGTATCGCGCTGATGCTCGCCACCGTGGTGCTGATCAAGATGAAGCGCCAGCGCTACGTCTGGGTCACGCTGCTGCCGGCCAGCTGGCTGCTGATCTGCACCACCACCGCAGGCCTGATCAAGCTGTTCGACGCCAACCCGGCGATCGGCTTCCTGGCCCTGGCGCGCAAATACAACGATGCCCTGGCCGCCGGCCAGATCCTGGCCCCGGCCAAGAGCATCGAGCAGATGCAGCACGTGGTGTTCAACGCCTACACCAACGCAACGCTGACGGTGTTGTTCCTGTTCGTGGTCTTCAGCATCCTGTTCTACGCGCTCAAGGTCGGCATCGCCGCCTGGGGCACGAAAGAACGCACGGACAAGGAAGCGCCATTCC
Source organism: Pseudomonas sp. Z2-11 (assembly GCF_054161305.1). Classification (NCBI taxonomy): domain Bacteria; kingdom Pseudomonadati; phylum Pseudomonadota; class Gammaproteobacteria; order Pseudomonadales; family Pseudomonadaceae; genus Pseudomonas; species Pseudomonas sp. Z2-11. The sequence continues at coordinate 5,307,623 of NZ_CP096395.1, read as the reverse complement.
AGGCGCTGCCGGACGCTTGATAGGGGATTGCAACGATGTTCAATGACTTGAGTCGCCTCGGTAAATACCTCGGTCAGGCCGCCCGCCTGATGGTCGGCATGCCCGACTACGACAACTACGTCGAGCACATGCAAACCAAGCACCCCGACAAGCCGCTGATGGACTACGAGGCGTTCTTCCGAGAACGCCAGGAAGCCCGTTACGGTGGCAAGGGTGGCCCCAAATGCTGTTGAACTGAAGTAATCCCCTGTGGGAGCGAGCCTGCTCGCGAAAGCGGAGTGTCAGTCGATGAAGATGTCGACTGACCTGACGCCTTCGCGAGCAGGCTCGCTCCCACAGTTGTTTTGGGTTGGACCCAGGATTTGCATGCGCCACAGATCCCTTGTGGGAGCGAGCCTGCTCGCGAAAGCGGAGTGTCAGTCAAGGATGATGTCGACTGACTGGACGCCTTCGCGAGCAAGCTCGCTCCCACAGTTGTTTTGGGTTGGACTCAGGATTTGCATGCGCCACAGATGCCCCTGTGGGAGCGAGCCTGCTCGCGAAAGCGGAGTGTCAGTCGATGAAGATGTCGACTGACCTGACGCCTTCGCGAGCAGGCTCGCTCCCACAGTTGTTTTTGGGGCAGACTCAGGATTCGCATGCGCTACAAAGGCTCCCTCCCACAGGAGTTTGTGTGCCTTATTTTAATTCGAAACAGGAGATCCAGTGTGTCCTCTCCCATCCCGGTCACGATCCTCAGCGGCTTTCTCGGTGCTGGCAAGACCACGTTGTTGCGTCATCTGCTCAAGGCCGAGCACGGCCTGAAAATCGCCGTGATCGAGAACGAATTCAGCGATGCCGGCATCGACAGCCAGTTACTGGGCGACGATCCGGTGCAAGTCATGACCCTGGCCAACGGTTGCGTGTGCTGCACCATTCACACCGACCTGACCAAGGCCCTGTACCTGTTGCTCGAGCGGCTGGACAGCGGTGAAATCGCCTTCGATCGCCTGGTGATCGAATGCACCGGCCTCGCCGATCCAGCCCCAGTTGCCCAGACCTTCTTCATCGATGAAGACCTGCGCGAACGCTACATTCTTGACGGCATCCTGACCCTGGTGGACGCCGCTCACGCCGAGATCCACCTGACCCAGGCCATCGCTCAGGCACAGGTCGGGTTTGCCGATAGGCTGCTCCTTAGCAAGACCGACCTGGTGGATGCAGCCCGTGCCGAGGCGCTTGCCGAGCGCCTTACCCGGATTAACCGACGGGCGCCGATCCGGGTCGTCGAGCACGGCAAGATCGATCTGGCCGAGTTGCTCGACATTCGCGGCTTCAATCTCAACGCGGACCTGGGCGGCGGGCTCAGCCTTCGCCCGGTCGCCAAGGCCACCACGGCCGATCGCATCAGCAGCCTCGTGCTGCGCACCGACAAGCCGCTGGATATCGACAAGCTGAGTGCGTTCATGAACCAGCTGCTGGAAGAGCACGGCAAGCAATTGCTGCGCTATAAAGGTGTGCTGAACATTGCCGGCGAACCCCGCCGACTGGTGTTCCAGGGCGTACTCAAGCTGTACGGTTTCGATTGGGACACCGAATGGGCGGAGGGTGAAGCTCGGGAAAGCGTGATCGTATTTATTGCTGACGAATTGCCTGAAGAGAAGATCCGCGCTGGTTTCGATGCTGCGCTATTCTGACAATCGAGTGTACCTAAGCGCCACGAGGCCTGCTCCGGATAGCCAGAGTCAGGCCCCGGCTCTTCGGATCAGGACTGCTCAAGGAGAGTTAGCAGGAACGTTATCTTTGCATTTTCGTTTGTCTCGGCGAGATAGGTATAAGGGGATCCGCGCCGCTTGGATCTACCGATATATTTATCGGTCGCAGTCCTCAAAGTGATGAGGGTGTGGGCTGCTTTTAAACTGTCTCGGGTAAGTAAGTTGTTGTTCTGATCCATCAGGCTGAACAAGGCGGCGTCTTCAAAGTTTGCAGTCGTCACGCCAAAGTGGTTGCGCTAAGTCACGCCGATATATTTGTCCTGATGCTCGCCTGTGTTTTTTATAGTCAGTGCGTATCCGGCTTCGGTGTATTGAAAACGTAGCCTTAGCGGCTTCCGATCCAGGCGCGGATCTCTGGAGACAGCACCCAGAAGCGTCGAGTGGTCATGGGGCTGGGGCCTGCCGGTAAAGAAGCCTCCGCTGAACTCGGTCAAGGTTGCGAGTGCGGGTTTACCATGCAGCTCTTCAAGCAGGTTTATATGCTCGCCGGACGTTCTTAGTACGGCATCGAAAGATAATTGATTGTCCATGTGTTTAAATATTCCTTAAGGTCGATTGGATCTAGTGAGGAATACTTATATTATTTTTTTTGTTGGAGGGGGATATTTGAAGTGTTGCCAGTTTTAATGGCTCTGTAGAGGCTGGAGCAGTTTGCCGATAACATCTGTGAGTTCGCGCTAACTAAAAAGGCCCATATCTTTCGATATGGGCCTTGCTTGAACAGCGATGTAGCGGGGCTGGTTAAGCGCCGTACACCGGCAGCTTCTTGCAGATAGCCTTGACCTTCTCGCGAACGGCATCGATCACCGCTTCGTTGTTCAGGTCCGCCAGGATGTCGCAGATCCAGCCGGCCAGTTCCTTGCACTCGGCTTCCTTGAAGCCGCGAGTGGTCACGGCCGGGGTGCCGAAGCGCAGGCCCGAGGTGACGAATGGGGAGCGTGGGTCGTTCGGCACCGAGTTCTTGTTCACGGTGATGAACGCCTTGCCCAATGCGGCGTCAGCGTCTTTGCCGGAGATGTCCTGCTTGATCAACGACAGCAGGAACAGGTGGTTTTCAGTACCGCCGGAGACCACGTCGAAGCCGCGTTCGATGAACACGCCGGCCATGGCCTTGGCATTCTTCACCACTTGCTGCTGGTAGGCCTTGAACTCAGGTTGCAGAGCTTCCTTGAAGCAGATCGCCTTGGCCGCGATCACATGCTCCAGCGGGCCACCTTGGGCGCCAGGGAATACGGCCGAGTTCAGCTTCTTCTCGATGTCGGCGTTGGCGCGTGCCAGGATCAGGCCGCCACGTGGGCCACGCAGGGTCTTGTGGGTCGTGGTGGTGACCACGTCGGCGAACGGCACCGGGTTCGGGTAGACGCCAGCGGCGACCAGGCCCGCAACGTGAGCCATGTCGACGAACAGGTAGGCACCGACCTTGTCGGCGATTTCGCGGAAGCGCGGGAAGTCGAGGATCTGCGAGTAGGCGGAGAAACCGGCCACGATCATTTTCGGCTTGTGCTCGACCGCCAGGCGCTCGACTTCGTCGTAGTCGATCAGGCCGTTGCCGTCGATGCCGTACTGGATGGCGTTGTACAGCTTGCCCGAAGACGAGACGCTGGCGCCGTGGGTCAGGTGACCGCCGTGGGCCAGGCTCATGCCCAGGATGGTGTCGCCGGCCGACAGCAACGCCAGGTAGACGGCGGCGTTGGCTTGCGAGCCTGCGTGCGGCTGGACGTTGGCGTAATCGGCGCCGAACAGTTGCTTGGCGCGGTCGATGGCCAATTGCTCGACCACATCGACGTACTCGCAACCGCCGTAGTAGCGCTTGCCCGGGTATCCTTCGGCGTACTTGTTGGTCAGTACCGAGCCTTGAGCTTCCATCACCGCGGGGCTGGTGTAGTTTTCCGAAGCGATCAGCTCAATGTGCTCTTCCTGGCGCTGAGCTTCTTGCTCCATGGCGGCAAAGAGATCGGCGTCGTACTTGGCAATAGTCAAATCACGGCTGAACATGGCGGTCCTCAAGGATCGGGGCAGAAAAGGGGGGCATTCTAACCCAACCGGTTTTGGAAGGCATATGAAAGGACGTCATGTCCTGGACGAATGGGTTTCATGCGCCCCAAGTGGTGTCCTGGCCGGGCCTTTCGCGAGCAGGCTCGCTCCCACACTTGAAATGCATTCCTCTGTGGGAGCGAGCCTGCTCGCGAAGGGGCCCGCCCAGACGATGTAAATCTCAGTCCAGCATGAACAGCGCATCATTGCTGAACTGCGCTTCAAACCGGTTGGCCGGCATCGGTCGGCCGAACAGGTAGCCCTGGACTTCGTCGCAGCCATGTTCGCGGAGGAAATCCAGTTGCTCGTGCGTCTCGACACCCTCGGCGATGACCGCCAGGTTGAGACTATGGGCCATGGCGATGATTGCCCGGGCGATCTGTGCATCCTGCTCGCCGGACGGCAGGCCGTCGACGAAGGTGCGGTCGATCTTCAGCACGTCGATGGGGAACTGCTTGAGGTAGTTGAGCGATGAATAACCAGTGCCAAAGTCATCGACCGCGATGCTCAGGCCCAGGTTCTTCAAGCCGGCCAGGATCTGCATCGCCTCGCTGACTTCGCGCATCAGAATGCTTTCCGTCAGCTCCAGTTCCAGGCACGCCGGCGGCAGGCCGGTGCTGCGCAGGATATTGGCGATGCGCGTGCCGAGCTGGCCGTCGGAGAACTGCCGGGCGGAAATGTTGACCGAGACCTTCGGCACCCGGACCTTGGCCTGGTGCCAGGTCTTGAGCTGGCGACAGGCCTCGCTGATGACCCAGTCGCCGACGTCCACCACCAGCCCGAGTTCTTCGAGCACCGGGATGAAGTCCCCTGGCGGCACCAGCCCGCGTCGCGGATGGCGCCAGCGCAGCAAGGCCTCGGTCCCGGTCAGGCGCTTGCCGTCGCCGCTGAACTGTGGCTGGTAATACAAGACGAACTCGTTCTGTTCCAGCGCATGGCGCAGGTCGCTTTCCAGCTCCAGGCGCTCCAGGGCGCTGGCGTTCATGTCGGCCTGGTAGAACTGGAAGTTGTTCTTGCCGCGCTCTTTGGCGTGGTACATGGCCGTGTCGGCGTTTTTCATCAGTTGGCTCAGCTCGTTGCCGTCCTGTGGGCTCAGGGCGATACCGATACTGGCGGTGACGAAGAACTCCCGGCCTTCGAGCACAAACGGCCGGACCAGGCTGGCAAGGATCTGCTCGGCCACGGTAATCGCCCGGTTGAGCGCCATTTCGCGGCTTGCGCGCGGTTGCAGCAATAGGGTGAACTCGTCGCCGCCCATGCGCGCCACCGTGTCGTCATCGGCCACGCAGCCGAGCAGTCGCGTGGCCATTTCCTTGAGCATCCGGTCGCCGGCGGCGTGGCCGAGGGAATCGTTGATCGGCTTGAAGCGGTCCAGGTCGAGGAACATCAGCACCACCCAGCTCTTCTGCCGTTCCGCCGATTGCAGCGCGGTATGCAGGCGGTCCTGGAACAGCGTGCGGTTGGGCAGGTGGGTCAGGGCGTCGTAGTAAGCCAGGCGGTGGATGCGCTGCTCGCTGGCCTTGCGCTCGCTGATGTCGCTGAAGAAGCACACATAACTGGCGAGGTCGCCTTCGTCGTCGAGCACCGCCGTAATGCCGACCCAGGCCGGATAGTGCTCGCCGTTGCGGCGCTTGAGCCAGACTTCGCCTTCCCAGGTGCTGTGCTGTTGCAGCTGCTTGAGCACGTAGCGCAAGTGGGCTTCCTGCTGCTCGTCTACGGTCAGCATGTTGGGCAACTGGTCCAGCACCTGCGACACCGCATAACCGCTGACCCGGCTGAAGGCTTCGTTGGCCTGGACAATGTAGCCGGCCGGGTCGGTGATCAGGATCGCCGAGGTCGAATGCTCGAATACCGTCGCGGCCATGCGCAGGTCTTTTTCCGCTCGGCGCTGCTGGCTGATGTCGCGGCCGACGCCCAATACTCCCTCGAACGCGCCGTTGTCGTCCCACACCAGCACCAGCCGCAGCTCGATGGGGATCTTGCGTCCGTCGGCACGCAGGCAGTCGAACAGGAACAGTTGGGTCTGCAGCTGGTTGCGCAGCTCGGCCAACTGGTCGGGCTGGTCGAGGGCCTTGCTGACCCGGTCCATCAGGCTGTAGATGCCGGTCAGTTGTTGCGGATTGGCGATGGTCGACTGCCAGCCATGCTGGAAGATCCAGTCGGCGGTGTAGCCCAGCACCGCCTGGACCGACGGGCTGACATAGTTGAGCGAGAGTTTGCTGTCGGTGGAGAAAATCACGTCGCTGATGCTTTCGGCGAGCATCCGGTAGCGCTGCTCGCTGTCGCGCAACGATTCGCTGGCCTCGATCTGCTCGGTGATGTCCTTGGCCACGCCGATGATCCGCGTGACCTGATTATGGCGGTCCCGGGCCAGAGCCTGTTCGCGGACCTCGAAACGTCGCCACTTGCCGTTGCGATGGCGAAAGCGTAACTGGCATTGCAGCAGTTGCGTGTAACCGCCGCGGCGCTGTTCCTGGCGCAGGTGGTGGTAATGATCGGCATCGTCGCTGTGCAGCAGGATTTCCCAGAAATACTCGCCCATCTGGTGCAACTCGGTACGGTCGTAGCCGAGCGTCTGGCCCAGGTGGTGGTTGCTGAAGATCATCCGCTGGCTGATGACGTCCTGTACGTAAAGATGATCCGGGACGGTGCGCACCACGTCGGACCAGAAGCCTTCGCGCTCAAGCAGCGACAATTCGATCAGCTTGCGGCTGGTGATATCGCTGATGCTCAGGATGACGGCGTTATAGTCGTCCTGCGTTTCCGGCAGGCGCAACACCAGCCACAAATGCTGGTCACGACCATGGGCGTCCTGGAGCCTGATTTCCAGTTCCAGTTGTTTGTGCTGGTCGAGCAGCGCTTCGAGCAGTTTCGAGCCAACCGGGTTGTTGTCTTTTGCCGCGTTGCCCACCAGCAGTTGCCAGGCCTGTTCGCAGGAGTCGACATTGAGCAGCTTCAAGGCCATCTGGTTGACTTCGGTGACGTGCACTTGCTGCTGTAACTGCTCGAGCTGCTGGGGGACCTGCAGCCAGGCGCGCAACTGCTCGCCATCATGCAGGCCGGCCCTGGCAAAAAAGGCCTTGAGCCCGGACAGGTCAAGTACGCAGAGGGCCACGCCGGTGCCCTCGAAAATGTCCTGGTAGCGGCGGCGCCCCTCATGCAACTGACGCTGGCGGCGACGCATGTTCAGCAGCGCGATCACCGGCAGCAGCGAAAACGCCAGGCCCAGCAGGCATTTGCCGATGAACGCGGGCAGCAACTGTTCGAGCACCTGGCTGCGATCAAACAACCCGCGCAGCTGCCAGTCACTGCTGCTCAGGGGCACGGTCAACACGGTGTTGCTCAGGTCTTGCTCGGTCAATCGGGTCGGGTTGAGCGCGGGCGGGGCCTCGTCACGGCTGACGATTTGCTGGTTGAGCCGGTTCTCCACCAGCCACAGCGGGCGCAGCCCGGTATCGGCCTGTTTGGTCAATGTCGCAAAAAAACTCGGGGTCAGGCGCAACGCCCAATAACCGCGAGTACTGCCGCTGGCCTGATGCAATAGCAGGTGCACCACGGAACCGTCCTCGGCATTGCTGAAATAATGCGCCTGGGCATGACTGCGCCGTACCAGTTCGGCCAGGTAGCCGGCATCCTCGCTGGTAGCGTCGCTGTCGCTGAGCACCCGGCCGGAAGGGCTCAGCAGTGCCAGGCTGCGTAATTCGGGCAACGATTGCTGGAGTTTGCGCAGCAGCGCCTGTTGTTCGTCGGCGCTTTGCGGTTGTTCGACGATCGGTAGCAGATTGAGTGCAATCTGCGCATTCAAGGCCATGTTCAGGCTGACTTGCGCGGCCAGGTCGGCGGTGTAGTCGATGGTGTATTGGCGCTGTTGCTGCTGGGTTTCGCGCAGTTGGTCGAGCAATTGCCAGAAAAGCAGGCCCAGCAGCAACAGCACCAGCGAGGCCAGCGCGCCCTTCAATGTCCCGCGCAGGGGCACGCCAGGCACAGCAGGTGCGGCGCGCGGGGACGGGGACGGAGTGACGTTGGACAAGCTGTAATCCTGCAGTTTGCTGGACTGGCGCGACGTGCACTATAAGCCGGACGCCCGAAGGGCGGCTAGCATGCCTTGACTTGTGGCAAAGTGCCAGCCCTGGGCGGCTGGACCTTGACCGACGGTTGAGGTAGCTTTGCCGGTCAAACAAGAGCGCTCCGGCTCCAGATTCCCAGGCTCAATCGGCCCGCAGGCATTGATCAACATCAAGTGCCCGCGCCGCGCATGGCCTGGCTCGTTCTTTTCACCTGTCACTGACGCTAGGTTCACCATGGCTCAATACGTCTTCACCATGCATCGGCTGAGCAAAGTTGTTCCGCCGAAGCGGGAAATCCTGAAAAACATTTCGCTGTCATTTTTCCCCGGCGCCAAGATCGGCGTGCTGGGCCTCAACGGTTCGGGTAAGTCCACGCTGCTGAAAATCATGGCTGGCGTCGACAACGAATTCGACGGCGAAGCCCGTCCGATGCCTGACCTGAACATCGGCTACCTGCCGCAGGAACCTCAGCTGGATCCGACCAAGACCGTCCGCGAAGTGGTCGAGGAAGCGGTCAGCGTGATCAAGGACGCCCAGGCGCGCCTGGACGAGGTCTATGCCGCCTACGCCGATCCGGACGCCGATTTCGACAAGCTGGCCGCCGAGCAGGCCAAGCTCGAAGCGATCCTGCAGGCCAGCGATGGTCACAACCTGGACCGTCAGCTGGAAGTCGCCGCCGATGCACTGCGCCTGCCAGCCTGGGATGCCAAGGTCGAGCACCTGTCCGGCGGTGAAAAGCGCCGCGTGGCGCTGTGCCGCTTGCTGCTGTCCGCCCCGGACATGCTGCTGCTCGACGAACCGACCAACCACCTCGACGCCGATTCCGTCGCCTGGCTCGAACACTTCCTGCACGATTTCCCCGGCACCGTGGTTGCGATCACGCACGACCGGTACTTCCTGGACAACGTTGCCGGCTGGATCCTGGAGCTCGACCGTGGCGCAGGCATTCCATACGAAGGCAACTATTCGGGCTGGCTGGAAGCCAAATCCGATCGTCTGGCCCAGGAATCCAAGCAGCAATCGGCGCATGAAAAAGCCATGAAGGAAGAACTGGAGTGGGTGCGCAAAGGCGCCAAGGCTCGTCAGTCCAAATCCAAGGCGCGTCTGCAACGCTTCGAGGAAATGCAGTCCCAGGAATTCCAGAAGCGCAGCGAAACCAACGAGATCTACATCCCGGCCGGCCCACGCCTGGGTGACAAGGTCATCGAATTCAAGAACGTCACCAAGGGCTATGGCGACCGCGTGTTGATCGACAACCTGTCGTTCTCCATGCCCAAGGGCGCCATCGTCGGCGTGATCGGGGGTAACGGCGCCGGTAAATCCACGCTGTTCCGCATGCTGATGGGCAAGGAAACGCCGGATTCGGGCACCATCGAAATCGGTGAAACCGTGCAGCTGGCCTGCGTCGACCAGAGCCGCGAGGACCTGGACGGCAGCAAGACGGTGTTCCAGCAGATCTCCGACGGCTCTGACCAGATCCGCATCGGCAGCTACGAAATCCCGTCGCGTACCTACGTGGGGCGCTTCAACTTCAAGGGTGGCGATCAGCAGAAATTCGTCAAGGACCTGTCCGGTGGTGAGCGTGGTCGCTTGCACCTGGCGCTGACCTTGAAGGAGGGTGGCAACGTCCTGCTGCTCGACGAACCGTCCAACGACCTCGACGTCGAAACCCTGCGTTCCCTGGAAGAGGCCCTGCTGGACTTCCCGGGCGCGGCCATTGTGATCTCCCACGACCGGTGGTTCCTTGACCGCGTCGCGACGCACATCCTGGCGTACGAAGACGACTCGCAAGCGGTGTTCTTCGAAGGCAACTACACCGAGTACGAAGCCGATCGCAAGAAGCGCCTCGGCGAAGCCGCTGCCCAGCCGCATCGTGTACGGCACAAGAAGCTGGCTTGATTCGTCCGGCTAAGCAGTAACCTGTGGGAGCGAGCTTGCTCGCGAAGGCGTCAGATCAGTTGAAAGATAGTTGACTGACCCACCGCCATCGCGAGCAGGCTCGCTCCCACATTGGTTCTGGGTTTGCCGCAAGATATCTGGCTGACATCGAACCCTGTGGGAGCGAGCCCGCTCGCGAAGGCGTCAGATCAGTTGAAAGATAATTGGCTGATCCACCGCCATCGCGAGCAAGCCCGCTCCCACATTGGTTTTGGGGTGGCCGCAAGATACCTGGCTGACATCGAACCCTGTGGGAGCGGGCTTGCTCGCGAAGGCACCAGATCAGTTGAAAGATAATCGACTGATCCACCGCCATCGCGAGCAAGCCCGCTCCCACATTGGTTTTGGGTTTCCCGCATGATACCTGGCCGACATCGAACCCTGTGGGAGCGAGCCCGCTCGCGAAGGCGTCAGATCAGTCGAAAAATAATTGACTGACCCACCGCCATCGCGAGCAAGCTCGCTCCCACATTGGCTTTGGGTTTGCCGCAAGATACCTGGCCGACATCGAACCCTGTGGGAGCGAGCCCGCTCGCGAAGGCGTCAGATCAGTTGAAAGATAATTGACTGACCCACCGCCATCGCGAGCAGGCTCGCTCCCACATTGGTTTTGGGTTTGCCGCAAGATATCTGGCTGACATCGAACCCTGTGGGAGCGAGCCCGCTCGCGAAGGCGTCAGATCAGTTGAAAGATAATTGACTGACCCACCGCCATCGCGAGCAGGCTCGCTCCCACATTGGTTTTGGGTTTGCCGCAAGATACCTGGCCGACATCGAACCCTGTGGGAGCGAGCCTGCTCGCGAAGGCGTCAGATCAGTTGAAAGATAATCGACTGATCCACCGCCATCGCGAGCAGGCTCGCTCCCACATTGGTTTTGGGTTTGCCGCAAGATACCTGGCTGACATCGAACCCTGTGGGAGCGAGCCCGCTCGCGAAGGCGTCAGATCAGTTGAAAGATAATTGACTGACCCACCGCCATCGCAAGCAAGCTCGCTCCCACATTGGTTTTGGGTTTGCCGCAATATACCTGGCCGACATCGAACCCTGTGGGAGCGAGCCTGCTCGCGAAGGCGTCAGATCAGTTGAAAGATAATTGACTGACCCACCGCCATCGCGAGCAGGCTCGCTCCCACATTGGTTTTGGGTTTGCCGCAAGATATCTGGCTGACATCGAACCCTGTGGGAGCGAGCCCGCTCGCGAAGGCGTCAGATCAGTTGAAAGATAATTGACTGACCCACCGCCATCGCGAGCAGGCTCGCTCCCACATTGGTTTTGGGGTGGCCGCAAGATATCTGGCTGACATCGAACCCTGTGGGAGCGAGCCCGCTCGCGAAGGCGTCAGATCAGTTGAAAGATAATTGACTGACCCACCGCCATCGCGAGCAAGCTCGCTCCCACATTGGTTTTGGGTTTGCCGCAAGATACCTGGCTGACATCGAACCCTGTGGGAGCAACATCACCCAAGCGCTATTTCCAGCACCTCGATCGCCACATCCCCCACCGGCCGCTTCCACACCACCTCATCCCCGATCTTCGCACCTAGCAAGGCCCGCCCCAGCGGCGAGCCCCAATTGATCAATCCATTGGCGGCATCGGCCTGGTCTTCACCCACCAGTTGCATTCGTTGCGCCTGGTCGTGCTCATCGGCGAATGTCACCCAATGTCCGATTCGCACCTGATCACGTTTGCTCAAGGTGACGACCTGCGCACTTTGCAGCCGCTGATTGAAATACCGCAGGTCCCGTTCGAGGTCGGCGATGCGCTGCTTGTCCGCCTGCTCGCCCTGGGCTGTCTGTTGACCGTGCAGCGCTTGCAACTCGGCGACTCGCGCCTGTAGCTGGGCAAGCCCGGCGGGCGTGACGTAATTGGGTTGCGGGCTGACCTGGCGCTCGACCGGTTGATCGGCCTGGGCGGCGGCGTTGTCTTCGTTGACGAAGGCGCGACTCATGGCATTCTCCTCTATTGGAGTTTGGGCCATGGTCGCAGGGTTTTGGTTTCGACGAATGTCTGTACGCGACTCACGGCGAGCGATAAGCCCGGGCGGCGTCCCGATCTTTCTCCTGTTGCCAGGCCCGTTCGCGGTCGTCCCAATGGCGCTCGCGGTAGGCGTCACGCTCTTGACTCTCGCGCATGGCCTGGCACTGACGAAAGCCATCGCTCCAGCCTTCGGCGTAGTGGGCGTCCTTGAGATAACGCGGCACGTCTTTCCTGAATTGGCCAGTAATCGCGCCGGCCGCTTGCCGGCCACTGCTGCAACCGTCATCGAAGCCATCGGCGAAGGCCGGTGGATAACCTCGGGCGATCAGATCCTCGTGGGTGGTTTCGCAGCCACCGAGCAACATCAACACACCCAGTACCACTGCCGCGCGCCTCATGTTCTGCCTGCCTGCCGGAGCCACTTGTAAGGCAAGTCTAGAAGCGGATTCGTCAGAAAGGCGTGAAAGCGCGGTAATCATTCCGTTCGTTCAGTAGTGGTACCACTTCACTTCGAGCATCACCTCGGTTTCCGGCGAAGCCAATTGGCTGAATTCGCGCTGGGCGCTCAGGCGCAGACCGAGGTTGCGCGACAATTCCCACTGCTGATTCAGGCTCACGCTACGGCGCACTTCGCCGTTGACGAAGTAATCGCCCTTGGCTTCGAGGCTCAGGTTGCCCAGTGGGTTTTTCCACAGCACGCCGCTGTTGAAGCCGGCGGCCGGGGCGATGAACTGGGCGAAGTCGTTATTGTGCTCGACCCGCACCGTGCCCAGGGCAAAGCCCAGCACATCCTCACCCAAGGCCCAGGTACCACCGGCGCCGCCGTTGGCGTGGCTGACCAGGGTTTCATCGTCGTGTTTGCCAGGCACCCGCTCCAGGCCACCGGTAACCTGCCAGGACAGCGGCTGCAGCAACTCATTGCGCGGGGTCAACGAGCGAATGGTCGCCAGGTCCAGTTGTTGTAGCTGCCAATCGTTGCCTTCGTACTGGCGCAGCTTCAATTGCAGGATCTCGATCTGCGCGCCGAGCGGGAAACTCTCGGCGTTGTCGTTGAGGTCGTGATAGGCCATGCGCAGGCCGTATTCACCGAACGCACGATCGCCTCGCGTACCCAGGCCAGCCTGCCAGGTGCGCGACTCATGACCATCCTCGGGCAGGCCGGGTTGCGGGATGTCCAGTTCCGGCGCGGGATTGCGGTTGATTGCCCGCAGCAGTTCGAAGCTGCGCTGGGCCCGCTGTGGGTCACGTTCCTGGCCGTTGGCGCGATAGCGCTCCAGGCGATAGGCGGCATCGATGATCAGGGCCTGGCGTTGACGCGGCAGCGCCTTGAATGCCGGCGCTTGCAGTTGCTGCTGGTCGGCGCTGACTTTCTGTACCCATTGCTGCTCGTCGTCGCTGAGCGGCTCGGCGCGGCTGAGCAGCTCTCGCTCGCGGGACGGCCGGTACTGGATGCTTTCCACCAGTCCGGCTTCTTTCACCGCCTTGACAGTGTCGGTGGGGATCGCCGTCAGCGGGAACTGCTCGGTCAGGCGCAGGCTCGGACGCGCCACCTGCAGCAGTTCGAGAAGGCGATAGGAGCAGTTTTCATCGAAGAAGAAATAGTCGAACTGGATCTGCTTGAGTTCCCACACATGCTCGACCATGCGTTCGGTTTCCGCCTGACTCAGGTTGAGGCGGTATTCCCACAGGTCGCGGTTCTCCAGGCTACGGTACTCGGAGAGTTTTTCCTGGTACGGCACCAAGGCGAACAGACCGGGATAGCCGCCCATCAAACCCTTCCAGGCGTAGAGCAGGCTGTTGTCCGAACCTTCAATGTAGGCGCCGAAGTTGATTGCGTAGCTGAGCAGGGCGGTCTTGTCGCTTTGCACGTCGGCCTGGTCGATGCGCAGCAAAGTATGGCCGAACATCGAGGAAGGGCTGTTCAGGTACGCAGCGGGGAAAATCATCACCGCGCTGTGGGGCGATACGTCCTTGAACCACTGGGTGAATTCGCTGCAATTGACCGCCGGCAGGTCCGTCAGGTTGAGCTGCGCCTTGAGCCAGCGCGTTCGCGCCGGGTACACGCACTGGGCGTGTTGCTGGCCGGCACTGGCCGGGCCGTACAAGGCTTGCAACGTGGCGGTCAGCTCACGGTCGGGATGTTCATTGCCGTCGGGTGCGAGGAAAAACTTGCGATCGCTGACATAGCTGCGCCAGCCACCGAGCTTGGCCGTTTCGTAGTGACCCAGGGAAATCCAGAAGCGGTCATTGGCCAGTTGTTGCAAACGTTGAGGATCGACATGAGGCGCGGCGGACAGCGGGGCGCACACGCAGAGCGCCAGCCAGGCAAGGCGTTTGAGCATAGTCGGCTACTTGGAAAGTCGAAAAAATAAAGACCGAAGGGGCCCCAAAAAGAAAAAACCCGCTCCCCGAAAGGAGCGAGTGATGTCGAGCTTAAGCTTGAGTAGCGTACTTGGCCAGGCGAGGGTCGTTTTTCAGCACGGCCAGGGTGTTGGTATGCACGTCTTCGGCGGTCACGTCAGCCTTGCTGAAGATCTGCTGGAAGTGCTCGTGGGTCACAGCGGAGAAATGCGCGCGGTCTTCCGGCGCCACGCCCAGTACCACGGCGTAGGTAGTCAGTGCTTCACCCTGACCCTTGGCCATGTCTTCGGACAGCTCGTTCATCATGCCATTCATGGCCAGCCAGGACTTGCCACCGTAGGTCAGTGCCGCGTTGGTCGAGCAGCCGTTGGTGCCGGAGGTCATGCCGAAGGTGGCGTTGCCGGAGGTGCCGTTGGTGGTGGATGCGAGGAAGTGCGCCGGGGTGCCACGCTGGCCTTCGAACAGCATGTTGCCCCAACCGCAATCCGGGCCGCCCGGGGCCTGAGCCATGGCGTTGATGGATACAGCGGTGAAGAGAGTACCGAGAAGAATCCGTTTCATAGCTATGTTCTCTTTATGTGCATACCAATGGACAGGGTCTGGCCACTACAGCAGCCAGTGGGCCGGTTATTGTTCCAGCCGCGCAGTTTGGAGTTTAGGCACGTTCCGAGGGTTCCGTGACATTTTGCAAAAACATTATTTGAAATCACCTGTTTACGGGCTTCTGCCGGTGGTGGGGCCGTCGACTATGCTTCGGCCTGAGGCGCTCCTTGCCAGTCAGGCATGGGCAGCGCCAGAATGCCGCTATCTGCCCCGCCTGATGTAAGGAAGCCCGATGCCTGATCCTGTTGCTGCCAGCTTGCGTCTAGCGCCCGAAGCGCTGACCCGTCCGTTTTCCGCTGAACAGTTCAGCTTCTCTACCACCAATGATCTGGAGCCCTTTCGCGGTGTGCTTGGCCAGGAACGCGCGGTCGAAGCCTTGCAGTTCGGTGTGGCGATGCCACGCCCCGGTTACAACGTCTTTGTCATGGGCGAGCCCGGCACCGGTCGGTTCTCGTTCGTCAAACGCTACCTCAAGGCCGAGGGCAAGCGCATGCAGACCCCGGCGGACTGGGTCTACGTCAACAACTTCGACGAGCCTCGCGAACCGCGTGCCCTGGAACTGCCGTCGGGCACGGCCGGGGCTTTCATCGCCGACATCAATGGCCTGATCGACAATCTGCTGGCGACTTTTCCGGCAGTATTCGAGCATCCGTCCTACCAACAGAAAAAAAGCGCGATCGACCGCGCCTTCAATCAGCGCTACGACCGCGCCCTCGATGTGATCGAGCGCCTGGCGTTGGAAAAGGATGTCGCGCTGTACCGTGACAGCAGCAACATCGCCTTCACGCCGATGAGCGAAGGCAAGGCCCTGGATGAAGCGGAGTTCGCCCAGTTGCCAGAGGCCGATCGCGAGCGCTTCCATGAGGACATTTCCAATCTGGAGGAGCGTCTGAACGAAGAGCTCGCCAGCCTGCCGCAGTGGAAACGCGAATCCAACAACCAACTGCGCCAGCTCAACGAAGAAACCATCACCCTGGCCTTGCAGCCGTTGCTCGCGCCGCTCTCGGAAAAATACGCCGAGAATGCCGCCGTCTGCGGCTACCTGCAGGCCATGCAGGTCTACCTGCTCAAGACCGTGGTCGAGCAATTGGTCGACGACAGCAAGACCGACGCCGTCGCCCGCAAATTGCTCGAGGAGCAATACGCGCCGAGCCTGGTGGTCGGGCATCCGGCGAGCGGTGGCGCGCCGGTGGTGTTCGAACCGCACCCGACCTACGACAACCTGTTCGGGCGCATCGAGTACAGCACCGATCAGGGCGCGCTCTACACCACGTATCGGCAGTTGCGCCCGGGTGCCTTGCACCGGGCCAACGGCGGGTTCCTGATTCTTGAGGCGGAAAAGATGCTCGGCGAGCCGTTCGTGTGGGATGCGCTCAAGCGCGCCCTGCAATCGCGCAAGCTGAAGATGGAGTCGCCGTTGGGTGAGCTGGGGCGACTGGCGACGGTCACCCTGACGCCGCAACATATTCCGTTGCAGGTGAAGGTGGTGATTATCGGCGCCCGCCAGCTGTACTACGCGTTGCAGGACCTGGATTCGGACTTCCAGGAAATGTTTCGCGTGCTGGTGGACTTCGACGAAGACATCCCGATGGGCGACGAGAGCCTGGAACAGTTTGCCCAGTTGCTCAAGACCCGAACCTCGGAGGAGGGCATGGCCCCGCTGACCGCCGATGCGGTGGCGCGCCTGGCCACCTACAGCGCGCGCCTGGCGGAGCATCAGGGGCGCCTGTCGGCGCGGATCGGTGATCTGTTCCAATTGGTCAGCGAAGCGGACTTCATCCGGCAGTTGGCCGGCGATGACATGACCGATGCCGGCCACATCGAGCGCGCCCTCAAGGCCAAGGCGACTCGCACCGGACGGGTTTCGGCGCGGATCCTCGACGACATGCTGGCCGGGATCATCCTGATCGATACCGACGGCGCGGCCGTGGGCAAGTGCAACGGGCTGACCGTGCTGGAAGTGGGGGATTCGGCGTTTGGCGTGCCGGCGCGGATCTCCGCCACGGTGTACCCGGGCGGCAGCGGTATCGTCGACATCGAGCGTGAGGTCAACCTCGGCCAGCCGATCCATTCCAAGGGTGTGATGATCCTCACCGGGTACCTGGGCAGCCGTTATGCCCAGGAATTCCCCCTGGCGATTTCGGCCAGCATCGCCCTGGAACAATCCTATGGTTATGTGGACGGTGACAGCGCCTCCCTGGGCGAGGCTTGCACGTTGATCTCGGCCCTGTCGAAGACGCCGTTGAAGCAGTGCTTCGCCATCACCGGTTCGATCAACCAGTTCGGCGAAGTGCAGGCGGTCGGCGGGGTCAACGAGAAGATCGAAGGGTTCTTCCGCCTCTGCGAAGCCCGCGGGCTGACGGGAGAGCAGGGTGCGATCATCCCCCAGGCCAACGTTGCGACCCTGATGCTCGACGAGAAGGTGCTGGCCGCGGTGCGAGCGGGGCAGTTCCACGTCTATGCCGTGCGCCAGGCCGACGAGGCATTGAGTCTGCTGGTGGGCGAGCCTGCCGGTGAGCCGGATGAAAACGGCGAGTTCCCGGAGGGCAGCGTCAACGCTCGCGTGGTGGAGCGGCTACGGGTGATCGCGGAAATGATCAGCGAAGACGACATCAAGGAAGCGGAAAAGGAAATGGCCCAGCAGGCGCTGGCGGAGGCGAAGCCTGCGTAAGGCTTTCCTGACCGCCGCAAGACCCTGTGGGAGCGAGCTTGCTCGCGATAGCGGAGTTTCAGTCACAGTTTTTTGACTGTCAAACCGCTATCGCGAGCAAGCTCGCTCCCACATTGTTTCGTGGGTTATTTCGACTGTGCGTCACCAGTTTGGCGTCAATATTCACACTGTGACCGCTCGGCGCATTCTGGTCTCTAAATCCCTTGCGGCCGGAACTTTTCTCCTATCCTCCTTTCAAGGATAACGAGAGCCATCATTGGATCGAAACAGCCTTCCCGGGCTGAATACCGGATCTACCGAGGGGCGCCGCCATGTCGCGCAACCTTTGTCTTACTCGCCACTGCCTGGGTCTGGTGACCCGTATCGAATGCGCCGTTCGTCCGCTCGCTGGCGACACCGGCATGTGGACTGTACTGTTCGCCGCCGGAATGGCCGGCGAGCAACCTACCGCGATCAAGGCCCAAGGGCCGTTCCCTGGCCCGACTGCCGCTGAAACCCTCCTCGACACCATCGTCCAGAACCTGACATTGCACGGTTATGAGCTGGCTGATGATCCGCAGATCTGGTCGCTGCACATGCAGGCACAGCTACGGGAAATCAACGGAGGCCGTTGTCGCAACGTCGGCGGCGTCGAATATCGCCCGCTGCATTGAGCCTTCAGCGCGGTAAAGTCTTGACACAAGCGTCGGGCCTCAGGAAGGGGGCGGCGTTTGTGGGGCGGGTCGTGGCTGATATACTCGCCGCGATTTTTCAGCCCAGGTGTGAGACTCAATGGAACGCTTTATCGAAAATGCAATGTATGCCTCCCGTTGGCTACTGGCGCCGATCTACTTCGGGTTGTCCCTGGGCTTGCTGGCCCTGGCACTGAAATTCTTCCAGGAAGTCTTTCATATCATTCCCAACGTATTTGCCATGGCCGAGTCCGAGCTGATCCTGGTGCTGTTGTCGCTGATCGACATGGCGCTGGTAGGTGGCTTGCTGGTGATGGTAATGATTTCCGGCTACGAGAACTTCGTCTCGCAACTGGACATCGACTCCGACAAGGAAAAGCTCAACTGGCTGGGCACGATGGATTCCTCGTCGCTGAAGATGAAAGTCGCGGCGTCGATCGTTGCCATTTCGTCCATCCACTTGCTGCGTATTTTCATGGACGCCAAGAACGTCGATCCCGAGCACCTGATGTGGTACGTGATCATCCACATGACTTTCGTGGTCTCGGCATTCGCCATGGGCTATCTGGACAAACTGACCAAGCATTGAGGTTCGTCACGGGCGGCGGCATCTGTGCTAGTCTGCTCGCCCTTTTGGTTCCGGGCGCTCCGGGAGGCGCTGTGTCACGCACGGCACGTTCCCGAGCCGTCCGCACAGCGGAGCAGCAGCATGTCCGAAGTTAACCTGTCCACCGACGAAACCCGCGTCAGCTACGGCATCGGCCGTCAGTTGGGCGACCAACTGCGCGACAACCCGCCGCCGGGCGTCAGCCTGGACGCGATCCTCGCCGGCCTGACCGACGCTTTCGCCGGCAAGCCGAGCCGCGTGGGCCAGGACGAGATGTCCGCAAGCTTCAAGGTGATCCGCGAAATCATGCAGGCCGAAGCCGCCGCCAAGGCTGAAGCCGCTGCTGGCGAAGGCCGTGCATTCCTGGCCGAAAACGCCAAGCGCGAAGGCATCACCACCCTGGCGTCCGGCCTGCAGTTCGAAGTGCTGACCCAGGGCGAAGGCGCCAAGCCGACTCGCGAAGACCAGGTGCGTACCCACTACCATGGCACCCTGATCGACGGCACTGTGTTCGACAGCTCTTATGATCGTGGCCAGCCAGCCGAATTCCCGGTAGGTGGCGTGATCCCGGGCTGGACCGAAGCGCTGCAACTGATGAACGCCGGCAGCAAATGGCGCCTGTACGTGCCGAGCGAACTGGCCTACGGCGCCCAGGGCGTTGGCAGCATTCCACCGCACAGCGTGCTGGTGTTTGACGTCGAGCTGTTGGACGTTCTGTAAGACAACTGCCTTTTGTGGGAGCGAGCCTGCTTGCGAAGCGGTGTGTCATCGAACATTGATATCGACTGACCTACCGTCTTCGCGGGCCGGCTCGCTCCCACAGGGTTTGCTGCTTCATCCATGGAACCTGCCACTGAAATCACCGGTCGGGCGCAACGCCCGGGCGTAGCAGAACAGGAACAGGTTACGCACCAGCTCCTTGAGCACCAGCGGCTCACTGGAATTGAGGCTGTTGAGGTCCAGGTCGCCTTGGTCCTGCAGCTCGTTCAAGGCTTCTTCTTCAAGCACCGCACAGACTTCGCCGGTTTCCCGATGCAGGATCCTGAGGTAGGGATGTGGGCGGTCCAGCCAGGCATCGATCAAATAAGTCATGGTTCTCATCTCCTTGATGGGGTTCGATGAGAATAATTCTTATTCGCTAAATAGCAAGTCTCTATTGGCGCAACGCTGGTTTTTCTGACGATGGGTTGGGATGGCTCAGGTCATCCGCAACTGGCGGGCCTGGCGAAACGGAGGGGGCGAAGCAGCATCCCGCGCGGGGCGCGGGATGGGCGTGTGACAGGTTCAGACCTTTCTGACGAACTCGGATTTGAGCTTCATCGGGCCGATGCCGTCGATCTTGCAGTCGATGTCGTGGTCGCCATCGCACAGGCGGATATTCTTGACCTTGGTGCCGACCTTGACCACCAGCGAAGTGCCCTTGACCTTGAGGTCCTTGATCACGGTGATGGTATCGCCGTCCTGCAGGACGTTGCCGACCGAATCTTTTTTCACCGTATCGTCGGACGGCGCTTCAGCTTCGCCGCTGGCGGACCATTCGTGGGCACACTCCGGGCAGACCAGTTGAGTACCGTCTTCGTAGGTGTATTCGGAATTGCATTTCGGGCAGGGAGGCAACGTGCTCACTAAGGTTCCTTGGGTATCAGGAGGTCAAAAGGGCGCACATTGTATAGGGTTTTGTCGCAAGGAGGGTGATACGGGGCTTTTGTGGCGAGGGAGCTTGCTCCCGCTGGGTTGCGAAGCAGCCCCGATTGGATTGCTGCGATCATTCAGGCGGATCGCGTCGGCCGGTTTTATGACGGCTGCGCCGCCGAGCGGGAGCAAGCTCCCTCGCCACTAAAGCTCGCCGTTTTCATGCAATCAATGGGTACGGGCAACCGCAAACTCGCTCAGTTCCACCAGTGCGTCGCGGTATTCGCTGGCCGGCAGGGCGTCGAGGCACTTGATCGCACGGGCAACGTAGTCCCGGGCCAGGGTTGCGGTGTAGTCCAGCGAGCCGGAAGCTTCAACCGCCGCACGGATGCTTTCCAGATCTTCGATCCCGCCTTTCTGGATCGCCTGGCGGACCAGCGCGGCCTGTTCCGGCGTGCCTTCGCGCATGGTGTAGATCAGCGGCAGGGTTGGCTTGCCTTCGGCCAGGTCGTCACCGACGTTCTTGCCCAGGGTGTCGGCGTCGCCCTTGTAGTCCAGCAGGTCGTCTACCAGTTGGAACGCCACGCCCAAGTGATCGCCGAAGGTGCGCAGGGCTTCGCTCTGCTCGGCGGTGGCGCCGGCCAGGGCGGCGGCGCTGTGAGTCGAGGCTTCGAAGAGCATCGCGGTCTTGCCGCGGATGACTTCCATGTAGGTTTCTTCGGTGGTGCTGGCGTCGCGGACCTTGGACAACTGCAACACTTCGCCTTCGGCGATGATGCGCGTGGCCTGGGACAGAATCTTCATCACCGGCATCGAGCCCAGTTCGACCATCATTTCGAACGAGCGCGAATACAGGAAGTCGCCCACCAGCACGCTTGGGGCATTGCCCCACATCGCGTTGGCGGTCGAGCGGCCACGGCGCATGCCGGACATGTCGACCACGTCGTCATGCAGCAGCGTCGCGGTGTGCAAAAATTCGATGGTGGCGGCCAGCAGGCGCATGTCGTCGCCTTCGCGACCCAGGGCCTTGCCGCACAAAAGCACCAACAGAGGACGCAGGCGCTTGCCCCCGGCCGAAGTGATGTAGTCGCCGATTTTCGATACCAGCGGCACTCGGGAAGTCAGCTGCTTCTTGATGATACCGTCGACGGCGCTAAAATCGTCCGCCACAGCGCGGTAGAAAGCTTGGGGTTGCATCAGCGACAGGCGCTCCAGAAGGGTTGCGCGGCATGCTAGGACCCACGTCCGCAGGTGTCAAGGCGCGATAGACGGCCACTTGCAAGGCTCTGCCGGCTTGCGTACAATCGCGCACCCTGAACTTCCTGGGCAGCACCTGCCTTACGCAATTGCATCCGGGCCTTCCAGCCCATGCAGCCATGCCAGCCAATACCTCTTCTTATAAAGCGCTGGGTGAGCAGGATTATCGGAGAAATACCATGTCGTACGCAGTAATTGTTACTGGTGGCAAGCAATACAAGGTCGCCCCAGGTGAATACCTGAAGATCGAGAAACTGGAAATCGCTACCGGCGAATCCGTGACTTTTGATCGCGTTCTGTTGGTCGCCAATGGCGACGACGTGAATATCGGCGCTCCAGTCGTTGCTGGCGCTACCGTTGTGGCTGAAGTGATCTCCCAAGGTCGTCACGATAAAGTCCGCATCATCAAGTTCCGTCGTCGTAAGCACCACATGAAGCGTATGGGCCACCGCCAGTGGTACACCGAGATCAAAATCACCGGTATTCAGGCTTAATTCCAGCCTAATTCCTCACTAGGAGAATTGAACTCATGGCACACAAAAAAGCTGGTGGTAGTACCCGTAACGGTCGCGACTCAGAAGCCAAACGCCTTGGCGTGAAGATGTATGGCGGCCAGGCTATCAAAGCGGGCAACATCATCGTGCGTCAGCGCGGCACCCAATTCCACGCTGGCTACGGCGTTGGCATGGGCAAGGATCACACCCTCTTCGCTAAAGTCGAAGGCGTGATCAAGTTCGAAGTAAAAGGCGCCTTCGGTCGTCGTTACGTAAGCGTTATCGCAGCTTAATTGCGAGACCGCTGGAAAAGCCCTGTCTTGCGACGGGGCTTTTTCGTTTGTGGGGTGAGTCTCTTGCAAAACTGTTTGTATGGGCTGTCGGCGCTGCGGTTGGGGCGTGTTTTCAGGTCGCTGCGCTCATTTTTGCAAGAGTCTTATGTCTTGTTTTTTTGGCTCGTCCGTACGGCGAGAGGCGTGTGTCATGAAGTTTGTTGATGAAGTATCGATTCGAGTAAAGGCTGGCGACGGCGGCAATGGTTGCATGAGTTTCCGTCGGGAAAAATTCATTGAAAACGGTGGTCCGAACGGTGGTGACGGGGGCGATGGCGGCTCGATCTACATGCTCGCCGATGAAAACCTCAACACCTTGGTGGATTACCGTTACACCCGGCATTTCGATGCCGAGCGTGGTTCCAACGGCGGCAGCACCGACTGCACCGGCAAGAAGGGCGAAGACCTGATCCTGCGTGTGCCGGTCGGTACCACAGTAATCGACTCCGCCACCCAGGAGGTCATCGGCGACCTGACCAAGGCTGGCCAGCGCCTGCTGGTGGCTCATGGCGGCTGGCACGGTCTGGGTAACACCCGCTTCAAATCCAGTACCAACCGTGCGCCGCGCCAGACTACGCCGGGCAAGCCAGGCGAGCAGCGTGACCTGAAGCTGGAAATGAAAGTACTGGCCGACGTGGGTCTGCTGGGCCTGCCGAACGCGGGTAAGAGTACGTTCATTCGCTCGGTGTCGGCGGCCAAGCCGAAAGTCGCCGATTACCCGTTCACCACCCTGGTGCCGAACCTGGGCGTGGTCAGTGTCGATCGCTGGAAAAGCTTCGTGATCGCCGACATTCCGGGGTTGATCGAAGGTGCCTCCGAAGGTGCTGGCCTGGGGATTCGTTTCCTCAAGCATTTGTCCCGCACCCGTCTGTTGCTGCACCTCGTCGACATGGCGCCGCTGGATGAAACCGATGCCGCCGATGCCGCCGAGGTTATCGTCAACGAGCTGACCAAATTCAGCCCGGCCCTGGCCGAGCGCGACCGTTGGCTTGTGCTGAACAAGTGCGACCAGATCCTCGAAGAAGAGCACGAAGAGCGGGTCAAGGAAATCGTCGATCGCCTGGAGTGGGAAGGTCCGGTCTACGTGATCTCGGCCATTGCCAAAGAAGGCACCGAGCGCCTTTGCCACGACATCATGCGTTACCTGGAAGATCGTGCTGATCGCCTGGCCAATGATCCGGCCTACAAGGAAGAGCTGGCCGAGCTCGACCAGCGCATCGAAGACGAGGCGCGCGCCCAGTTGCAGGCGCTGGACGACCAGCGTGCCCTGCGCCGCAGCGGCGTCAAGTCGGTCCATGACATCGGTGATGACGATTGGGACGAAGAGGATGTGGATGACGAAGACGGTCCGGAAATCATCTACGTTCGCGACTGATCTGGTGCTGATGCAGGCCGCTTGAGATCAAAACCTGTGGGAGCGAGCCTGCTCGCGAAGGCGGTGTGTCAGTTAGCATTCATGCTGCTGACCCTATGCCATCGCGAGCAGGCTCGCTCCCACAAGGTTTCTCGGGTAGCTGGCATGGGGAGCAGGTTCAAGTGTTTCGGCGCGGTGTTATCATCGCAGTCGGCCGGTTTTCAAGGCGCCGCTCATTCGAGCGGCGTTTTGGTATCTGTAAAACGCAAATACGAATAATCCCATGAGTGGCGCTGGGTCGCGCTGTTCGCTGGCAAAGGTTGAAGAAAATGCGGAGCAAGGTGACGGGTGCGCAACGCTGGGTCGTGAAGATCGGCAGCGCACTGCTGACGGCGGATGGCAAGGGCCTGGATCGCCAGGCGATGGCGGTGTGGGTCGAGCAGATGGTGGCCCTGCATGAGGCGGGCGTCGAGCTGGTACTGGTCTCCTCGGGTGCCGTGGCGGCCGGCATGAGCCGTTTGGGCTGGACGTCGCGACCCAGCGCGATGCACGAACTGCAGGCTGCTGCCGCCATTGGCCAGATGGGTCTGGTGCAGGCGTGGGAGTCGAGCTTTGCCGAGCATGATCGCCACACGGCGCAGATTCTGCTGACCCACGACGACCTGTCCGACCGCAAGCGTTACCTCAATGCCCGCAGCACGCTGCGAGCGTTGGTGGAGCTGAAAGTCATCCCGGTGATCAACGAGAACGACACGGTGGTCACCGACGAGATCCGTTTCGGCGACAACGACACGCTCGCGGCGCTGGTAGCCAACCTCGTGGAAGCCGATCTGCTGGTGATTCTCACGGATCGCGACGGCATGTTCGACGCCGATCCGCGCAATAACCCTGATGCCAAGCTGATCTACGAAGCCCGAGCCGACGATCCCGCGCTGGATGCGGTGGCGGGTGGCACTGGCGGAGCCCTGGGGCGCGGCGGCATGCAGACCAAGCTGCGCGCGGCGCGTCTGGCGGCGCGCTCTGGCGCCCATACCATCATCGTCGGTGGTCGGTTGGAGCGGGTGCTGGATCGCCTCAAGGCCGGGGAGCGCATCGGTACGCTGCTGTCCCCTGAGCGCGGCATGCTGGCGGCGCGCAAACAGTGGCTGGCCGGGCATCTGCAAACCCGGGGCACGCTGGTGCTGGACGCTGGGGCCGTGTCGGCGCTGTCTCAAGGTAACAAAAGCCTGCTGCCGGTAGGCGTGAAGCTGGTCCAGGGCAGCTTCCGCCGTGGCGAAATGGTCGTTTGCGTAGCGCCGGATGGTCGAGAGATTGCCCGGGGCCTGGCCAACTACAGCGCGCTGGAAGCACAGAAAATCATCGGCCAATCGTCTGATGCGATTGTTGGCCTGCTGGGTTACATGGCTGAGCCTGAGCTGGTTCACCGTGACAACCTGATCCTCGTCTAAGGAAAAATCATGGGTTTGGCAAAAGGATTGATCGGCTTGCTGGTGGCGCTGCCGCTGCTGGCCTCTGCCGAGGAAATCGGGCAGGTGTCCACGGTGTTCAAGTTCGTCGGGCCAAACGACCGGATCGTGGTCGAGGCGTTCGATGACCCCAGGGTCGATGGCGTGACCTGCTATCTGTCGCGGGCCAAGACCGGCGGCGTAAAAGGAGGCCTGGGGCTGGCCGAAGATCGCGCCGAGGCCTCCATCGCCTGCCGCCAGGTCGGGCCGATCAGCTTCAAGGGCGAGCTCAAGGATGGCGAGGAGGTCTTCAGGGAGCGCACCTCGCTGGTGTTCAAGACCATGCAGGTGGTGCGTTTTCTCGACAAGAAGCGCAATACGCTGGTGTACCTGGTCTACAGCGACCGTGTGATCGAGGGTAGCCCGCAGAATGCGGTGACGGCGATTCCGATCCTGCCGTGGGCCAAGGCTCAATAACCACGCAAAAACCATTGTGGGAGCGAGCCTGCTCGCGAATGCAGTCTGCCAGTGACATTGATGCTGTCTGGCACACCGTATTCGCGAGCAGGCTCGCTCCCACAGTTCTGAATTGAGTGGTGCACCTGATTAAATCCCAGG
The DNA here is from genome assembly GCF_054161305.1 of Pseudomonas sp. Z2-11. NCBI lineage: Bacteria > Pseudomonadati > Pseudomonadota > Gammaproteobacteria > Pseudomonadales > Pseudomonadaceae > Pseudomonas > Pseudomonas sp. Z2-11. The sequence continues at coordinate 5,281,805 of NZ_CP096395.1, read as the reverse complement.
CAATAAAAAACCGACCCTGGGGTCGGTTTTTTAACGAGCGCGTCGCTTAGGCAGCAGCGGCAACGTTCAAGGCCTTTACGTGGCCATTCAGGCGGCTCTTATGGCGAGCAGCCTTGTTCTTGTGGATGATGCCTTTATCGGCCATGCGGTCGATAACTGGCACAGCCAGAACGTAAGCAGCTTGTGCTTTTTCAGCGTCTTTTGCGTCGATGGCCTTGACTACGTTTTTGATGTAGGTACGGACCATGGAACGCAGGCTGGCGTTGTGGCTGCGACGCTTCTCAGCCTGTTTTGCACGTTTTTTGGCGGAAGGTGAGTTGGCCACCGTCGAGCTCCTCGAAAGACTTTTTAGGAAATAGCAAACAAAATAGGCCGCGAATCATGCCGATGAGTTGACGTGTTGTCAAGGGCGGGTGACACGTTCCGCTGAATGGCAGGTGCGGCGCACCGAATGATTTCTTTCCGGCGTGCGACCTGTAAACTCGCGGGCTTTGGCGCTGTGCTGTTTAGCGGCGCGAAGTATCGCACAAGTGGGCGCGTTGTTCGCCTGCTGTTTATCGACAGGCACAAACTCTTTTCATGAATCTGCTCAAATCGTTGGCTGCCGTCAGCTCTATCACAATGCTTTCCCGGATTCTGGGATTCGTTCGCGATACGCTGATCGCGCGGATATTCGGTGCCGGAATGGCCACCGACGCCTTCTTCATCGCCTTCAAGCTGCCAAACCTGCTGCGGCGGATCTTTGCCGAAGGGGCCTTTTCCCAGGCCTTCGTGCCGATCCTGGCCGAATACAAAAGCCAGAAGGGTGACGAGGCGACCCGCACTTTCATCGCCTATGTGACCGGTTTGCTGACGCTGGTGCTGGCGCTGGTCACCGCGGCCGGCATGCTCGCCGCGCCTTGGGTGATCTGGGCCACCGCGCCAGGTTTCACCGACACGCCGGAAAAATTCCAGCTCACCTCCGACCTGTTGCGGGTGACCTTTCCTTATATATTGCTGATTTCCCTGTCATCGCTGGCCGGGGCGATTCTCAATACCTGGAACCGCTTCTCGGTGCCGGCCTTCGTGCCGACGCTGCTCAATGTCAGCATGATCGTGTTTGCGCTGTTCCTGACACCGTACTTCGATCCGCCGGTGATGGCCCTGGGGTGGGCGGTGCTGGTCGGCGGCCTGGCGCAATTGCTCTATCAACTGCCCCACCTGAAAAAGATCGGCATGCTGGTGCTGCCACGCCTGAACGTGCGCGACAGTGGCGTGTGGCGCGTCATGAAACAGATGCTGCCGGCCATTCTCGGGGTGTCGGTGAGCCAGATTTCGCTGATCATCAACACTATTTTCGCCTCGTTCCTGGTGGCCGGCTCGGTCTCGTGGATGTACTACGCCGACCGCTTGATGGAGCTGCCTTCCGGCGTACTGGGCGTGGCGCTGGGCACGATTCTGCTGCCTACCCTGGCCAAGACCTACGCCAGCCAGGACCGTCATGAATACTCGCGCATCCTCGACTGGGGCCTGCGCCTGTGCTTCGTGCTGGTCCTGCCTTGTGCGCTGGCGCTGGGGATCCTTGCCGAGCCGCTGACGGTTTCGCTGTTCCAGTATGGCCAGTTCAATGCGTTTGATGCCTTGATGACCCAGCGCGCGCTGATCGCCTATTCGGTGGGCTTGCTTGGAATCATCGTGATCAAGGTCCTGGCGCCGGGTTTCTACGCCCAGCAGAACATCCGCACGCCAGTGAAGATCGCGATTTTTACCCTGGTGATGACCCAGCTATTCAACCTGCTGCTCATCGGACCCCTGGCCCATGCCGGCCTGGCCCTGGCGATCAGCGCCGGTGCCTGCCTCAACGCCGGGCTGCTGTTCTACCAGCTGCGCAAACAGAAGATGTATCAGCCGCAGCCCGGCTGGGCCAGGTTCGGCCTCAAGCTGCTGGTCGCCGTGGCGGTGATGTCGGCGGTGTTGCTGGCGGGGATGCATTTCATGCCGGCTTGGGGTGAAGGGCAGATGTTCGAGCGCTTCCTGCGCCTGGGTGTACTGGTCGTGGCTGGCGTGGTGGCTTATTTCGGCATGTTGCTGCTGATGGGATTCCGTCTGCGCGACTTCAATCGCAAGGCCTTGAGCTGAACGGTTGCCTTCGATAATCCCGGGCCGGACGGCGGTTTTGTCGGTTCGATCACTTTGGGTTATGGTGTTGCCTGTCGCCGACCGCCGGGTGTGGTTATAATCGGCCACTTTATGAGCAAGAAGCGCGTTATGCAGCTGGTTCGAGGCCTCCACAACCTGCGTCCCCGGCATCGGGGCTGTGTCGCCACTATTGGCAACTTCGACGGTGTTCACCGTGGCCACCAGGCTATCCTGGCGCGGCTGCGCGAGCGTGCGCTGGAGTTGGGCCTGCCCAGCTGCGTGGTGATCTTCGAGCCGCAGCCTCGGGAGTTCTTTGCTCCGGAGACCGCTCCGGCGCGTCTGGCCCGGTTGCGTGACAAACTGCAATTGCTGGCCGCCGAAGGCGTCGATCGGGTCCTCTGCCTGGCCTTCAACCAGCGCCTGAGCCAGCTCAGCGCCGCCGAGTTCGTCGATACCATCTTGGTGGACGGTCTCGACGTAAAGCATCTGGAAGTCGGCGACGATTTCCGTTTCGGCTGCGACCGGGCAGGGGATTTCGATTACCTGCAACAGGCTGGCATCGCCCAGGGATTCACCGTCGAAGCGGCACAGACCGTCGAAATGGACGGTCTGCGCGTCAGCAGCACCCAGGTCCGCAATGCCCTGGCGGCGGCGGATTTCGAATTGGCCGAGCGCTTGCTCGGCCGGCCGTACCGGATTGCCGGGCGGATCCTGCACGGGCAGAAACTGGCGCGCCAATTGGGCACGCCGACGGCCAACGTGCAACTCAAGCGCCGTCGTGTGCCGTTGACCGGGGTGTTCCTGGTGAGTGTCGACATCGACGGCAAGACCTGGCCCGGCGTCGCCAATATCGGCGTACGCCCCACGGTGCAGGGGGATGGCAAGGCCCATCTCGAAGTACACATTCTGGATTTTGCCGGCAATCTGTATGACCGGCGTTTGACGGTGGTTTTCCACCAGAAGCTGCGTGAAGAGCAGCGTTTTGCCTCTCTGGAGGCGCTCAAGACGGCGATCCATGCAGATATCGCCGCCGCCCGTGCCCTTGTCGCAACCAGCGCCAATCGCTAATGAAGAGCCTTAAATGACCGACTATAAAGCCACGCTAAACCTTCCGGACACCGCCTTCCCAATGAAGGCCGGCCTGCCTCAGCGCGAACCACAGATTCTGCAGCGTTGGGACAGCATTGGCCTGTACGGAAAGTTGCGCGAAATTGGCAAGGATCGTCCGAAGTTCGTCCTGCACGACGGCCCTCCGTACGCCAACGGCACCATCCACATCGGTCACGCGCTGAACAAGATTCTCAAGGACATGATCATCCGCTCCAAGACCCTGTCGGGTTTTGACGCGCCGTATGTCCCGGGCTGGGACTGCCACGGCCTGCCGATCGAGCACAAGGTCGAAGTCACCCACGGCAAGAACCTGGGCGCCGACAAGACCCGCGAGCTGTGCCGTGCCTACGCCACCGAGCAGATCGAAGGGCAGAAGTCCGAATTCATCCGTCTCGGCGTGCTGGGCGACTTCGCCAACCCGTACAAGACCATGGACTTTGCGAACGAAGCCGGCGAGATCCGTGCCCTGGCGAAAATCGTCGAGGGCGGCTTCGTGTTCAAGGGCCTGAAACCGGTCAACTGGTGCTTCGACTGTGGTTCGGCCTTGGCCGAGGCGGAAGTCGAGTACGAGAACAAGAAGTCCTCGACCATCGATGTCGCGTTCCCGATCGCCGATGAAGACAAGCTTGCCGCCGCTTTCGGCCTGGGCAAGCTGGCCAAGCCGGCCGCCATCGTGATCTGGACCACCACCCCGTGGACCATCCCGGCCAACCAGGCGCTGAACGTCCATCCGGAGTTCAACTACGCCCTGGTCGACGTCGGCGACAGACTGCTGGTGCTGGCCGAAGAGCTGGTCGAATCCTGCCTGGCCCGCTACAGCCTGGAAGGTTCGGTGATTGCCACCGCGCCAGGTTCGGCGTTGGAGCTGATCAACTTCCGTCATCCGTTCTATGACCGCCTGTCGCCAGTGTATCTGGCCGACTACGTGGAGCTGGGCGCCGGCACTGGCGTGGTTCACTCCGCGCCGGCCTATGGCGTCGACGACTTCGTGACCTGCAAGAAATACGGCATGGTCAACGATGACATCCTCAATCCGGTGCAGAGCAATGGCGTCTACGTACCGTCGCTGGAATTCTTTGGCGGCCAGTTCATCTGGAAAGCCAACCCGGCCATCGTCGACAAGCTGACCGAAGTCGGCGCGCTGCTGCACACCACTGTCATCGAACACAGCTACATGCACTGCTGGCGCCACAAGACCCCGCTGATCTACCGCGCGACCGCGCAGTGGTTCATCGGCATGGACAAGCAGCCAACCAGTGGCGACACCCTGCGCCAGCGTTCGCTCAAGGCCATCGAAGAGACCCAATTCGTTCCGGCCTGGGGCCAGGCGCGCCTGCACTCGATGATCGCCAACCGTCCGGACTGGTGCATCTCCCGCCAGCGCAACTGGGGCGTGCCGATCCCGTTCTTCCTGAACAAGGAAAGCGGCGAGCTGCACCCGCGCACCGTCGAACTGATGGAAGAAGTGGCCAAGCGCGTTGAAGCCGAAGGCATCGAAGCCTGGTTCAAACTCGATGCCGCCGAGCTGCTCGGCGACGAAGCGCCGCTGTACGACAAGATCAGCGACACCCTCGACGTCTGGTTCGATTCCGGCACCACTCATTGGCACGTGTTGCGCGGCTCGCATCCGATGGGCCACGAGAACGGCCCGCGCGCCGACCTGTACCTGGAAGGTTCGGACCAGCACCGTGGCTGGTTCCACTCGTCCTTGCTGACCGGTTGCGCCATCGACAACCACGCGCCGTACCGCGAGCTGCTGACCCACGGCTTCACTGTTGATGAGGCCGGTCGCAAGATGTCCAAGTCCCTGGGCAACGTGATCGCGCCGCAGAAAGTCAACGACACCCTCGGCGCCGACATCATGCGCCTGTGGGTCGCGTCCACCGACTATTCCGGCGAGATGGCCGTTTCCGAGCAGATCCTGCAGCGCAGCGCGGACGCCTACCGGCGGATCCGCAACACCGCGCGCTTCCTGCTTTCGAACCTGACCGGTTTCAATCCGGCCACCGACCTGCTGCCGGCCGAAGACATGCTTGCGCTGGACCGCTGGGCCGTGGACCGCACCCTGTTGCTGCAGCGCGAATTGCAGGAGCACTACGGTGAATACCGTTTCTGGAACGTCTACTCGAAGATCCACAACTTCTGCGTGCAGGAGCTTGGCGGTTTCTACCTCGACATCATCAAGGACCGCCAGTACACCACCGGCGCCAACAGCAAGGCACGTCGTTCGTGCCAGACCGCGCTGTTCCACATCAGCGAGGCGCTGGTGCGCTGGATCGCGCCGATCCTGGCGTTCACCGCCGATGAGCTGTGGGAATACCTGCCGGGCGAGCGCAACGAATCGGTGATGCTCAACACCTGGTACGAAGGCCTGACCGAACTGCCGCAAGGCTTCGAGCTGGACCGTGCGTATTGGGACCGGATCATGGCGGTCAAGGCGGCGGTCAACAAGGAAATGGAAATCCAGCGGGCGGCCAAGGCTGTCGGCGGCAACCTGCAGGCTGAAGTGACCCTTTACGCCGAAGAGGCGCTGGGTGCCGATCTGGCCAAGCTGGGCAACGAGCTGCGCTTCGTGCTGATTACCTCGACCGCCAGCGTCGCGCCGCTGGTGCAGGCGCCGGCCGATGCGGTGGTCACCGAGGTAAGCGGCCTGAAGCTCAAGGTGGTCAAGTCGAGCTTCGTCAAGTGCGCCCGTTGCTGGCACTGCCGCGAAGACGTCGGTGTGAACCCGGAGCATCCGGAAATCTGTGGTCGTTGCGTCGACAACATCAGCGGTACGGGCGAGGTTCGCCACTATGCCTGATCTGGCGCCCAACGCAGCGGGCCGTTTCGGACGGCTGGGCTGGCTCTGGTTGAGTGTGCTGGTACTGGTCATCGACCAGGCCAGCAAGTACTACTTCGAGAGTTCGTTGACCATGTACCAGCAGATCGTGGTCATCCCCGACTACTTCAGCTGGACGCTGGCCTACAACACCGGCGCGGCATTCAGCTTCCTGGCCGACAGTTCGGGCTGGCAGCGTTGGCTGTTCGCCCTGATCGCCGTCGTGGTCAGCGCCGTGCTGGTGGTCTGGCTCAAGCGCCTGGGGCGTGACGAGACCTGGCTGGCCGTGGCGCTGGCGCTGGTCCTGGGTGGCGCGCTGGGCAACCTGTACGACCGGATTGCCTTGGGCCATGTGATCGATTTCATCCTGGTGCATTGGCAGAACCGCTGGTACTTCCCGGCGTTCAACATTGCCGACAGTGCCATCAGCGTGGGCGCCGTAATGCTCGCCCTGGATATGTTCAAGAGCAAGAAAACCGGAGAAGCCGTCCATGACTGAGCAGCGTATCGCTCAAAACACCGAAGTGAAGCTTCACTTCGCCCTGCACCTGGAAAACGGCGACACCGTCGACAGCACGTTCGACAAGGCGCCGGCGGTGTTCAAGGTCGGCGACGGCAACCTGCTGCCGGGTTTTGAAGCGGCGATCTTCGGTTTCAAGGCCGGCGACAAGCGCACCGTGGTGGTTCCTCCGGAAAATGCCTTTGGTCAGCCCAACCCGCAAAACGTGCAGACCATGCCACGCTCGCAGTTCCAGGACATGGAGCTGTCCGAGGGCCTGCTGGTGATCTTCAACGACGCGGCCAACGCCGAGCTGCCGGGTGTGGTGAAAGCTTTTGACGATGCCGAGGTGACCGTGGACTTCAACCACCCACTGGCGGGCAAGACCTTGAGCTTCGAGGTGGAAATCCTTGAAGTGAAGGCGGTTTAACGTTTAACAGCAATTACCGCACCCACAATACCTGTGGGAGCGAGCCTGCTTGCGAAGGCTGCGTCACAGTCGCCACCGAGTTGACTGAACCACCGCATCGCGAGCAGGCTCGCTCCCACAGACACGAGGCACAGCATGCAAATCAAACTCGCCAACCCCCGTGGCTTCTGCGCTGGCGTGGACCGGGCGATCGAAATCGTCAACCGCGCCCTGGAAGTCTTCGGGCCGCCGATCTACGTGCGCCATGAAGTGGTCCACAACAAGTTCGTCGTCGAGGACCTGCGCAGCCGTGGGGCCATCTTCGTCGAAGAACTGGACCAGGTGCCGGACGACGTCATCGTGATCTTCAGCGCCCACGGCGTTTCCCAGGCGGTGCGTACCGAAGCGGCTGGCCGTGGCCTGAAAGTGTTCGATGCCACATGCCCACTGGTTACCAAGGTCCACATCGAAGTGGCGCGCTACAGCCGTGATGGTCGCGAATGCATCCTGATCGGCCATGAAGGCCACCCGGAAGTTGAAGGCACCATGGGCCAGTACGACGCCAGCAATGGCGGCGCGATCTACCTGGTCGAAGACGAAGAAGACGTGGCGGCCTTGCAGGTTCGCAACCCGGAAAAGCTGGCTTTCGTTACGCAGACTACCTTGTCCATGGACGACACCAGCCGGGTGATCGACGCCCTGCGCACGCGCTTCCCGGCCATCGGCGGGCCGCGCAAGGATGACATTTGCTACGCAACCCAGAATCGTCAGGACGCGGTCAAGCAACTGGCCAACGAGTGCGATGTGGTCCTGGTGGTCGGCAGCCCGAACAGCTCCAACTCCAACCGCTTGCGCGAGCTGGCCGAACGCATGTCGACCCCGGCCTATCTGATCGACGGTGCCGAGGACATGCAGCGCAGCTGGTTCGACGGTGTCGAGCGGATCGGTATCACCGCCGGTGCCTCCGCGCCGGAAGTCCTCGTACGCGGGGTGATCGAGCAATTGCAGGCCTGGGGCGCAACGGGTGCCGACGAGCTGGCGGGGCGCGAGGAAAACATTACGTTCTCGATGCCGAAAGAGCTGCGGGTCCGTTCCCTGCTTTGAGTCCTTTTTCACACAGGGCCTGCTCGGCTTTGACACTTTCCAGGCGGACGCGGCCGGAGGGCGCCAGGATCACCTGGTGATGGCTGACCGGCCCGCGTCTGGCGCAGACATGCAGCGTGCCTGCCTGGAACGCGCCGTCGGGGTGCAGGGCTTCTCCCTGGCCGCCGAACCTCACCCGGTGTTTCACTGGCGAGTTGCCAACCACCCGAGCATGACCGCTGCGCTCCCTCAGCAAGGTTTGCTCCTTGTTGTCCAGCGTGATCCGCCAGCCCTTGCCCCAATCATTGTCGATTCCCTGGATCAAGATGCGGCGGTTGCGCGTGATGGCTTCGCTGCGGGCAAAACGCAACCCGCTGATCAGCAACCGGGCGGTATCCTCGCGTTCGATGGACTCGATCAGCTCTTTGTAGCTTGCACCGGCCCACGGCAGAACAATTGCGGCAATCGCCAGTCCCATGAGCAGTTCGATCAGGCTGAAGCCCTGTTGGTACATGATGTCTCCTCCCTGGAGATCGTGAAGCAGTGCGGTTGTGCAAGGAACCCAGTGTGGCAGGAAGCACTTTGTGGCGAGGGAGCTTGCTCCCGCTGGGCTGCGCAGCAGCCCCAAAATAGCGGCCGCTACGCGCTGGAGCGCCAGCCCGTCCGAGCGGGAGCAAGCCTCCTCGCCACAGGCGGTTGTTTGTTCTAGCGTGTAGAAGCAGGTATAGCCGACGGCAACGGAGGGCATCGATGGATCTTCGTACAAAAGGTTTCACGCTGATCGAGGTGTTGGTGGCCCTCGGCGTGCTGCTGATCCTGATCACCATGGCGGTGCCGTCATTCACCGGCTCGCTGCAAAGTACCAAGGCCGATACCGAGATCGACGACCTGCGCCGAGCCTTGAATTTCGCGCGAATGGAAGCGATCAACCGTGGCATCACCACGCGCATTCGTCCCACCACGCAGGGCGGTGCCTGGAGCGGTGAATTGATGGTGTATGACAACACGGGCAACCCGGCCAATCCGACCAATGTATTGCGGGTTGTTCCAGCAATGGGCGGCGGCGTGACTCTGACGCTAACCTCAGAAGTGACCAACATTGATTTCAACAACCTGGGCGGGTTATCGGCACCGACCACGCCGGTGGGCTTCAATTACGTGAGAGGGGCGCAGAGCAGGACGCTCAATGTCTGCCTCAATGGACGAATCGTATTGGGTGGAAATTGCGGATGAAGGATTGCAGTAAAACGGCGCAGGAGGGCATGACGCTCATCGAGGTGCTGGTGGCGATGCTGATTCTCGGCGTGGGTTTGCTGGGCGCGGCGATGGTCCAGCTCAATGCCCTCAAATACACCGACAGCTCGCGCATGACCAGCCAGGCCAGCTTCATCGCCTACGACCTGTTGGACCGCATCCGGGCCAATTCCGGTGCCGACTACACCATCACGCCGCCGAGCTCGCCGAACCTCAACGTGGCCCGGGACCAGGATCTTTATGACTTCAAGACCAACATCGTCGCTTTCGGCGGCGCCACGGCCACCGGTACGGTTGCGCTGAACCAGCGGGTCTACACCATCACCATTTCCTGGGACGACGCCCGGGCTGCCAACACGACCAACGCGGCCGAGGCGCGACGCAGCTTTGTGCTGACCAGCCGGGTCGCTGTCGATCCATTGGCGACGACGCCATGAACCGGCATAGCCGGGGTTTCGGGCTGATCGAATTGATGATCGCGCTGGTCATCAGCCTGATCGTCGTGCTGGGCGTCGTGCAGATTTTCATCGCCGCGAAAAATACTTACGTAAGCCAGAGTGCCGCCGCGGTGATGCAGGAGGATGCACGGTTTGCCTTGAGCAAAATGGTTCAGGAAATTCGCATGGTGGGCATGTTCGGCTGCCTGGCGACGGTCACCGATGCGTCTTCGAACAATGATTTCGCCGCCAGCCAGATCACCCCGATTCGCTGGGACAACGCCACCCGCAGGTTGACCCTGGTCACGGCGGATATCGGCAATAGCGGCAGTGCGCCGACCTGGACCATCGTTTCCGATTGCCGCAATACGGCCGCCGCCTACACCGGAACGCGAGCACCCGCGAGCGGGCAGATGGCCTTTCCGATCCGGCGGCTGATTTATGGTTTCAACAACAATCAGTTATTGCTGGGGAGCGGCGCTGGCAACCCGACCATGGCGGTGCTGGTGGATAACGTGCGGGCATTCGACGTGACCTTCGGCGTGGCCGGCAGCGCGACGGACATCGCAGCCACCAGCTACAGCGGCAACCCGAGCGACCCGGCGCTGATCCGCAGCGTGCGCCTGACGCTGACGCTGTACGACCCGAAAAATACCGTGCGCGAGCAGACCTTCAACGTGGTTGCTGCCTTGCGCAACCGGCTGCTATGAGGGGGCGACTGATGAGGTCGACAGGTTTCGGGTATCGCCAGCGTGGCATGGCCTTGCTGGTCAGCCTGGTCTTTTTGCTGCTGCTGACACTGATTGGTTTGTCATCGATGCAGAGCGCCACGCTCCAGGAAAAGATGACCAGCAGCGTCATGCAGCGCAACCAGTCGTTCCAGATGGCCGAGGCGGCGCTGAGGGTCGGGGAAAGCGCGGTGCAGGCAGAAAGTTATTCGCTGCCGGTCTGTACCGCGGCCCAATGCGCGCCACCGCCTGAGTCGGCAACAGTGACGGTGGCGGGGCGCTATTCGTCGTCGGGGGTGCTCTGGGTGGCCGCTGCCGGTGGGTTTTACGGCGTGCAGAATATCGGCACAACCGTTACGGCAGTCAACGTGCCGCTCAATACCTCGGCGACGCTGTACCGGATCACGGCGGTGGCGGTGGTGGGCAACAACCAGCGCAGCGTAGTGGAGAGCATCTATGCGAAATATTAGGGTGCTTCGAAGCTGGCGACAGGCGTTGTGGGGAGCGTTGCTCAGCCTTTACCTGACGGCCCCGGCCTATGGATTCACACCGTCGGAATCACCGCTGTTGAGTGCGGCGGCGGTGACGCCCAACGTGATGCTGCTGATCGATGATTCGGGGAGCATGAACAACATTATCTGGGCGGCGGGGTTTGATCCGGCGGCAACGCAACCACCGATTTCTATATGCACTGACGACAGAAGTTGTAGCAGCAGCAATAGGGCGCTGCTTGCGGCAAACGACGGGAACGTCTTGCTTGCGAGTCTGTTCCGCGGCGATTGTTTAAATGGCTGGTATGGCTTCTACCGAACTGGCTTTGGTCAGGTTTGCCTGCGGTTACCCGATCCGGTTGGCGGCGAGAATACTCGCTACACAGCTAAGTACTTATCTTATCTAGTCACCCTTGCCAACGGTTCAAGCCGGGACTTCACCAACGGCTCAATCCCGAGAGACTATCGAATAAACGTAGCAAGGAATGTTTCGACTGATCTGGTCGGCAACAATCGCTCCCTGCGCATCGGCCTTGCCACTTTCAATTCGCCCAACAGCTTCAATTCCGGCCCTGGCGGCTATATTGCTCGTGCGATCAGCGATCTGTCGCCGGTAAGTGGCAGTGTCACCCAGACGCAGGCGAATACTAACTACAGCGCCTTGATCAGCGCCATAAACGCGCTAGGCGCCGTCGCCAATACGCCGCTGGCTGAGAGTTACTACGAAGTCACTCGTTATTTCAGAGGTATGGCGCCTTATTACAACAACACCCCAAGTACCTATACCAGCCCGATTCAGTACCGATGCCAGAAAAATTTTGGCGTGGTGATCACTGATGGTTTGCCCACTTTTGACCGAACGTTTCCTACCGATGATCCGTCCGGGGGGAGCCGCTTGCCAAACTGGGATGGCATCAGCGCCAACGATGGCGCCGATCCCAAGGGGGACGGAGAGGGCGACACGCTGTACCTGGACGACATTGCCAAATTCGCCTTCGACATCGACATGCGTTCCACCGGCACCGACGTCACCGGGAAAAGCTGGGATGGAGCCGAATTCCGCCGACAGTACCTCAATACCTACACCGTCGGTTTTGCTGTCACCAACCAGATGCTTTCCGACGCTGCTCGTTACGGTGCGGGCAAATATTATCCGGCCACCGACAGTGAAGGCCTGAACTCGGCCCTGTCATCGGCCCTGAGCGACATCACCTCCAAGGCCGGTTCGGGAGGCGGCGGCACCAGCAATGGCGCGACGCTCTCCAGCACTTCCAGTTTTTACCAGACCACCTACGACCCCAGGGACTGGCGCGGCACCATCAAGGCATTCGGCTTCAATTCCACTGGAACGGTGAACACCGCAGCAGCGCAGTGGACCACTGACACCGCTATCGTTCCCGGTGCCACACCGCCGCTCTACCAGTCCTGGAACACCGCGACCAACGTGCCGGTGACCCTGGCCTACGGCAACTTTTCGCCGGCCCAGCAAACCAGCCTGAGCCAGGGCCTGCCCACGGGGATCACCGGCAGCGATCTGGTGGAATGGAGCAAGGGCGTCAACAAGACCGGGCTCAAGGTGCGCAGCGTCCTGCTGGGGGACATCATCAATTCGCCGCTGGCCCTGGCCTCGCCCAATGACCAGACCGCCTCGGACCTGCTGAACGACACCAGTTACAGCAATTACCTGACGACCAAGGCGGCAAACATGAGCAGCAGCCTGGTGGTGAATGGCAATGATGGTTTCTTCAGTGTCATCAACAGCGCCAACGGAGCCCGCCGTTACGCATATATGCCGTCGACCGTGCTGCCTTCATTGCAACTCATCGCTGATCCCGGCTACATCAATGGCGTGAGTCATAAATTCCTGGTGGACGGGCAGGTTGCCGTATTCGATGCGCAACTGGGCAGCGTCTGGAAAACGCTGGCCCTGGGTGGCACAGGCGCGGGCGGCCGGGCGTTTTACGCGGTGCAGCTGTTCGATGCAGCGGCAGGCAATGCGATCCGGGCCTTGTGGGAGATCAGCGCGCCGACCATCGCCAACGCAGCCAATGCCTTCAATGACCTGGGCTACGCCTATGCGCGCCCTGAAGTCGCGCGCCTCGCGGACGGTCGCTGGGCGGCGTTCATCGCCAATGGTTATGGCAGTAATACCGGCGTGGCGGCGCTGTACGTGGTGGACGTTCGCGACGGCTCGCTGATTCGCAAGATAGTCGTCAACAGCCCCGACACCAATAACGGCCTTTCGTCAGTCAAACTGCGGGTCAACGCCCAGAACATTGTGCAGGCGGCCTATGGTGGGGACCTGAAAGGACGGATGTGGAAGTTCGACCTCAGCGCAACTTCCCCGAACACCTGGGGCCTGGCGTTTGCCGGCCAGCCGTTGTTCACCGCTCCAGGTGGGGCGACACAGCCGATCACCGCGCAACCGTTGCTGGCGGAGAACCCCCAGGGCGGCATCCAGGTATTTTTCGGCACGGGCAAGTTCAATGAGTCGGCGGACAAGCTCAACAAGGACCTGCAAGGGTTCTATTCAATCTGGGACGCCAGCGGTGGCGCCGGGCAGATCACCGTAGCGAACCTGCAGGCCCAGTCGATCACCAGCATTTTTTCCGGTGCCACCGGGCAATTCGTGACCACCAGCCAGAACAACGTGGCCTATCCCACGCAAAAAGGCTGGTATCTGCCGCTGATATACAACAACGCGTTGACTGGCGAACGGGTGATCAACCCGGCCAGCCTGGTACTTGGGCGTGTGGTATTTACCACCGCCGCCGTGGACACCACTGATCCATGTGCGAGCTTTGGTACGGGCAAACTGATCGAAGTGGATGCGTTCAACGGTAAGATGCTCAACTACGCGGTGCTCGATACCAACAACGATGGTTCGATCAATACCCTCGACACGATTTCCGCTGGCGTGGTGTTCACAGGGGGGATCCCGACCTTGAGTGCCGTCGTCAGCGCCAATGGAGCAACCAATATGGTCGTGAATGACTCCGGTGGTGGAATCACCGACCTGCTGACCAAGTCCGTCGGTGGCAGCCGTCGTATCATGTGGCGGCAAATACAGTGAGGTAAGGCATGCGCAAATCCAACCGGGGTTTCACCTTGATCGAAATCATGATCGTCATCGCGATCATCGGTATCGTGATCACCATCGGCTATCCGAGCCTGACCGAATACATGAAAAAGGGACGCCGGGCCGAAATCGCCGGATTGCTGTCGGAACAGGCGCAAATCCTCGAACGTCACTATTCGAAGACCAACGTCTATACCAACGCGACTGGCCTGAGCAGTGGCAACGATTTCTACACTATTAACCTGACGCCGACGGAGCAGAGCTTTACCCTGACCGCACTACGCAGAAGTGGCTCGTCCATGGCGACGGACAAGTGCGGTGATTTTACGATCGACAACACGGGCAGGCGGGGCAATATCAACTCCGCTGCCGGCGTGACCACCAAGGATTGCTGGGGTCGTTGAGATTTTTATCCGGGTGCAGACGAGCGCCCTCTGTCTTGTGAGTCGAAACAGAACATGACCAGGCAACAGCAAGTGGTGATAGTCGGCGGCGGAGTCATCGGCCTGCTGACGGCATTCAATCTCGCCTCCGAAGGCCAGCGGGTGGTGCTGCTGGACCGCTCCGGCGTTGGCCAGGAATCATCCTGGGCCGGCGGCGGTATTGTTTCGCCGCTGTACCCATGGCGCTATAGCCCGGCGGTCACCGCGCTGGCCCACTGGTCGCAGGATTTTTATCCACAGCTGGGCGAGTCCTTGTCTGCAACGACCGGAATCGATCCGCAAGTGCATGTCACCGGCCTATATTGGCTGGACCTCGACGATCAGACCGAAGCACTGGCCTGGGCCGAGCGGGAAGGGCGCCCGCTGCGGGCTGTGGATATCTCCGCGGTCCATGATGCGGTTCCGGTATTGGGCTCGGGCTTTTCCCGGGCGATCTACATGGCCGATGTGGCGAACGTGCGTAATCCGCGGCTGGTGAAGTCGCTCAAGGCTGCATTGCAGACGATGCCGAATGTCACACTTCATGAGCATTGCGAAGTCAGCGGGTTCATTCGCGACGGTGAGCGCGTCAGTGGCGTGAGGAGTTCAGCGGGGGAGATACGCGGCGATCAAGTGGTTCTCGCTGCGGGTGCCTGGAGCGGCGAGTTGCTTGGAACGCTGGGGCTGGAGTTGCCGGTCGAGCCGGTGAAGGGCCAGATGATCCTGTACAAGTGCGCGTCCGATTTCCTTTCGAGCATGGTCCTGGCCAAGGGCCGTTATGCGATTCCGCGTCGTGACGGGCACATCTTGATTGGCAGTACGCTGGAGCATGAAGGCTTCGACAAGACGCCGACCGACTCGGCGCTGGAAAGCCTCAAGGCTTCGGCTTTGGAGTTGATCCCGGCGTTGGCCGACGCCGAGTTGGTGGGGCATTGGGCCGGGTTACGGCCAGGATCGCCGGAGGGTATTCCCTACATTGGCGAAGTGCCGGGGTTTGCGGGGTTGTGGTTGAACTGCGGCCATTACCGCAACGGCCTGGTGCTGGCGCCGGCTTCGTGCCGGTTGTTCGTCGACGTGATGCTGGGGCGTGAGCCGGTGATTGATCCTGCGCCGTATGCCCCGGCAGGGCGGCTGTAGGTTCGGCTCTCCCTGTGGGAGCGCAGCTGCGGCAGCAACCAAAAATCCCGTGGCGAGGGAGCTTGCTCCCGCTGGGCTGCGCAGCAGACCCAAAATCATTCAGCAAGGTGCATCTGGGAAACAGCAGGGTGTTTTTACGACTGCTGCGCAGCCGAGCGGGAGCAAGCTCCCTCGCCACAGGATGAGCGCTGGCTTCAATCCAACCCCAACTTCTTCAACCGATACCGCATCGACCGAAACGACAACTTCAATCTCTGCGCCGCTGCGGTGCGGTTCCAGCGGGTTTCCTCCAGGGCCTGCAGGATGACCTTGCGTTCGACGTCTTCCAGGTAGTCCTCCAGATTGTCGACCTGCATCAGATCCGGATTGCCCGCCTCGCCAGCCCCGCTGTGTTCGGCGAGACGCAAGTCATCGGCCTCGATCTGCTGGTGTTCGCACAGGGTGTAGGCCCGTTCGAGCATGTTCTCCAGTTCTCGCACGTTGCCCGGGAAGCGGTAGTTCTGCAGCGCTTTGAGGGCTTGCGGATGGAGCGTCGCCACTGGGCTCCCGGCGTTGGTGGCCAGGCGCTGGAGCATGTGGTTGGCCAGCAGCTCGATGTCTTCCCGGCGTTCACGCAAGGGCGGGACGCGCAGTTCGATGACATTCAGTCGGTAATACAAGTCCTGGCGAAAGCGACCGGCGGCGACTTCTGCGCCGAGGTCCTTGTGGGTGGCGCAGAGGATTCGTACATCCACCACTTCTTCCTGTTGCCCGCCCACCGCGCGCACGGCTTTTTCCTGGATGGCACGCAACAGCTTGACCTGCATCGCCAGTGGCAGGTCGGCGACTTCATCGAGAAACAGAGTTCCGCCGTGAGCCGCCTGGAACAGGCCGGGCTTGTCTTCGATGGCGCCGGTGAAGCTGCCTTTTCGATGGCCGAAAAACTCGCTTTCCATCAACTCCGTTGGAATGGCCCCACAATTGACCGGCACAAAACCCTGGTTGTAACGAGGGCCTTGTTCATGAATCAGGCGCGCCACCAGTTCCTTGCCGCAGCCTGATTCGCCGCTGATGTAGACCGGCGCCTGGCTGCGGGCGAGTTTTTCAATCTGTCGGCGCACGCTGCGCATGGGTGGCGAGTCGCCCAACAGGCAGCGCTCGACGGTCGTACTCGGCGCAGCACCCGGCGACAGCCGCAAGGCGCTGCCGATCAGCTCTCGCAGCCGCCCCAGGTCGACCGGTTTGGTCAGGAAGTCGAAGGCGCCGGCCTTGAGCGCGTCGATAGCGACTTCCAGGCTGCCATAGGCGGTGATCATCGCCACCGGCAGTTGAGGAACGCGTTGCTGGATGTGTTGCACCAGTTCCAGGCCGGTGCCATCGGGCAGGCGCATGTCGGTCAGGCACAGGTCGAAGGTTTCACCTGCCAGCAGGGCTTGGGCCTCGGCGAGGTTCTTGGCGCTGCGGGTGTCGAGTTTCATCCTTCCCAGGGTGATTTCCAGGAGTTCGCGGATGTCCGGTTCGTCATCGACGATCAGGATTCGTTGCCGTGAGCGTGTATTCAAATCTGTTTCCGTCCGTGAGCAAAGGTGATGCGAAAGCAACCGCCGCCTTGGCGTGATTTGAAGTCTAGGCGGGCCTGGTTGCTTTCGCACAGCTCACGGGACAGATAGAGCCCGAGGCCGGTGCCCTGGCTGCTGGTGGTGAAGAAGGGTTCGAACAAGTGCGCCTGCTGCTCCGGCGTTACGCCAGGGCCGTTGTCGATGATGTCCAGCGTGGCCAGTTGACTGTGCGGGTCGACGAACAGCTTCAACCAGGCCTCGGCCTGTTCATGGACCATTGCGCTATGACACCAGGCGTTGCGCAGCAGATTGTCGAGCACCTGGGCCAGTTGGTCGGGGTCCATGAGTGTGATGTAGTCGCCCGGGTCGATGCTCAGGTGCAATCGCTGGGGTTCGGCCGCGTTTTCCCGGGTCTGCCGGACGAATTGCTCCAGCCATGTGCGTAAATCCAGGCGTTGCGGCGCGGTTTGCTGGCGGCGGGACAGCTGCAGGACGTTTTCGATGACGCGATTCATTCGTAGGGAGTGGTCTTGAATAATCTGCGTCAGACGTCGGTCGGCGTTGTTCAGTTCCTCGGATTCACCGAGCAATTGCGCGGCGTGGCTGATGGCGCCCAGAGGGTTGCGGATTTCATGTGAAATACCCGCGGTGAGGCGCCCGAGGGAGGCGAGTTTCAGTTGCTGGGCATGTTGGGCCACTTGGGCTAGGTCTTCGAGAAATACCAGGATCTGCTGCTGATCCAGAGGGCCGAGGGCGATGAAGCTGGGTTGCAGCGTCAGGCCGGTGCCGCTGATGGTCAGGCTTTGCGCACGCAGGCTGGGGTTGTTCCGCCACGATTGCAGCCGCTCGACCAGGGCGCTGGAATAATCGTCTATCTGCTGGCCGACCAGGTCGTGCATGCCCAGCAGGTTCAAGGCGCTTTCGTTGGCCAGTCGCACCCGGTGCTGGTGATCAAGCACCAGGATGCCGGTGCGCATGCGTTGCAGGATCAAGGCGTTGAGCGCTTCGAGGCTGAGCACTTCGCTGGCCCGTTGCTCGGCCAGGGTTTCGCTGGCTTCCAGGCGTCGGGTCAGGCCTTGCACCAGCAAAGCGGCGGCGAAACACAAGGCGCCCAGGGTGCCTGCCTGTAGATAGCTGCTGGGGCGGCTCGCGTCGCTGAGGCCGAGGACAAATGTCGAGCCGACGATACCAAGGGTGGCGACGGCAGCGATCAGCAGGCCTATTCGCCCTTTCAGCAAGGTATTGCCGATGGCTACCGAGACAATGATCAGGTTGCCGATGGCGCTGGGGGCGCCACCCGCGACGAAGAACAACCACGACAGCAGCAATACGTCGGTGAGCGCCAGCCCGAACAGCCGGGCAGGGCGACGCGTATTTTCAAGGAACACCACCAGCAGGATGTTCAGCACCAGATACAACCAGCTGCCGCTGCGCAGCAGGTCGTCGTTGGCGAACTCCAGCAGCCGGTTGTCCATGTTGCTGGTGATCAGCAGCACCAGTGTGATGCCGATGCTCAGGCGGTACAGGTGATAGAGGCGCAGCAGACGCTGCGCCTGTTTGACGCGGGGACGCGAGGCCTCAGCGATCACGAGTACCCGGGCCTTGCTCGAGGTGAGCCTGGCTGCAATACCATTGTTGGTCGAGGGCCAGCGCCCGGTCGCGCGGCAGGTGCACCCCGCACTGGGCGCAACGCACCATGGGGCGCGCGTCATGGTCACGCGAGGTGTTCGATGTGGCGGAGGTCGCCTTGAACTTGCGCCACAACCATATCGCGGCGGCAATCAGGGCGATCCAGAACAGTAAACGAAGCATGATGGGCGGCTTTTTGGCTAGAGATCAGGCAGTTTAGCCAAGGACAGGAACGGCGCACAGCGCAATAAAATGCAGGCATGAAAAAGGGAGACCCAGGGTCTCCCTTTTTATGGTGCCTTGGCTTTCAGTCGAACATGCCGAAGGTCATGTAGCTGAACCAGGAGCGATCGCTGGATTCGCTTTCCGGCTCTTCTTCTTCGATCACGTCGCCATTTTCGTCCTTGGGCTTGAGCTCGTTCGGAATGGCTTCCTTGGCGTCCTGGAACTGGCGCTGGACGTCCTGGTTGGCGCGGGTTTCGCCCGGCGGCAGCGGCGGACGGGATTCGATCAGGCCTAGGGTCGCCTTGCTCAGCCACGAACGGTTGTCGGCTTCATCGACCCGCGGGGTGAACTGGCCATCGACCAGCGATGGGTGATCGGGGTAGTTCAGCTTCAGCGTTTCCAGGCTCGTGGCCGCGAGGTCATCCAGGTGCAGGCGCTGGTAGGCTTCGGTCATGACAGCCAGGCCGTCGCCAACCGATGGGGTTTCCTGGAAGTTTTCCACCACGTAGCGGCCACGGTTGGCGGCAGCGACGTAGGCCTGGCGGGTCAGATAGTAGTCAGCCACGTGGATTTCGTAGGACGCCAGCAGGTTGCGCAGGTAGATCATGCGCTGCTTGGCATCAGGCGAATAGCGGCTGTTGGGGAAGCGGCTGGTCAGCTGGGCGAACTCGTTGTAGGAGTCGCGCGCGGCGCCCGGGTCACGCTTGGTCATGTCCAGCGGCAGGAAGCGCGCCAGCAGGCCGACGTCCTGGTCGAAGGAGGTCAGGCCCTTGAGGTAGTAAGCGTAATCGACGTTCGGGTGCTGCGGGTGCAGACGAATGAAACGCTCGGCGGCGGACTTGGCAGCTTCCGGCTCGGCGTTCTTGTAGTTGGCGTAGATCAGCTCCAGCTGCGCCTGGTCGGCGTAGCGACCGAACGGATACCGTGACTCCAACGCCTTGAGCTTGGCGGTGGCGCTGGTATAGCTGTTGTTATCCAGGTCGTTCTGCGCCTGTTGGTACAGTTCGACTTCGCTCAGGTTTTCGTCTACGACTTCCTTCGACGAGCAAGCAGCAGTCAATGCGAGGATGGCGATCAGCAGCAGGTGTTTCACTTGCATGGCGGCTTGCGTCCCTATGACGGCCGCTGTCTTGGGCGGGGCCGTCCTGTTATGATGAGCGCCCCGTTGAAAGCCTCGGGGCAAAAGACGCCGTATTTAACCACAAGCGCGCAGCCGAAACCAAAGGCTGTGCCGACGCCCAGTCCGAGCATGTCCGATAAAATAGAACTTCGCGCAGAGGTGCCGTCCGAATTGGGCGGCCAACGCCTCGATCAAGTCGCCGCCCAACTCTTCGCCGAGCACTCGCGCTCGCGCCTTTCCGCCTGGATCAAGGACGGTCGCCTGACAGTGGACGGGGCGGTGATCCGTCCGCGCGACATCGTCCATGGCGGCGCCATCCTCGAACTGACCGCCGAGCAGGAGGCCCAGGGAGAATGGGTCGCCCAGGATATTGCCCTGGACATCGTCTACGAAGACGACGACATCCTGGTGATCAACAAGCCCGCGGGCCTGGTGGTCCACCCGGCGGCCGGTCACGCCGATGGCACCCTGCTCAACGCCTTGCTGCACCATGTGCCGGACATCATCAATGTGCCCCGCGCCGGGATCGTGCACCGCCTGGACAAGGACACCACCGGCCTGATGGTGGTCGCCAAGACCATCCAGGCGCAGACACAGCTGGTCACACAGCTGCAAAGCCGCAGCGTCAGCCGCATCTATGAATGCATCGTGATCGGCGTGGTCACCGCCGGTGGCAAGATCAACGCACCGATCGGCCGTCACGGCCAGCAGCGCCAGCGCATGGCGGTGATGGAAGGTGGCAAGCAGGCGGTCAGCCATTACCGCGTGCTGGAGCGTTTTCGTTCGCACACGCATGTGCGGGTCAAGCTGGAAACCGGCCGGACCCACCAGATTCGCGTGCATATGTCCCATATCAACTTCCCGTTGGTGGGCGACCCGGCCTATGGCGGTCGTTTCCGCATTCCGCCGGCCGCGAGCCAGACCATGGTCGAATCGTTGAAAAACTTCCCGCGCCAGGCGCTGCACGCGCGCTTCCTGGAGCTGGATCACCCGACGACCGGTAAGCGCATGAGCTGGGAATCGCCGTTGCCGGATGACTTCGTCTGGCTGCTGACGCTGCTCAAGCAGGATCGCGAGGCGTTCATCGGATGAGTGACTGGCTGATACCCGACTGGCCCGCGCCGGCCCGGGTCAAGGCCTGTGTCACCACCCGGGAGGGCGGCGTCAGCCTGGCGCCGTTCGATAGCCTCAACCTCGGCGACCATGTGGGCGATGAGCCTGCGGCCGTCGCTGAAAACCGTCGTCGCCTCACCGATCGTTTCGCCATGCGTCCGGCCTGGTTGCAGCAGGTCCACGGTATTGACGTGGTCGAAGCTGACCCGGCCGAGGTGGCTGTCGCCGATGCCAGCTGGACCGCCACGCCGGGTATCGCCTGCGCGGCAATGACGGCCGATTGCCTGCCTGTATTGTTCTGTAACCGCGCCGGCACCCGCGTCGCGGCAGCCCATGCCGGTTGGCGCGGGTTGGCCAACGGAGTCCTGGAAGCCACCCTCGATCGTCTGCAAGTACCGGCCGAAGAAATCCTCGTCTGGCTCGGCCCGGCCATCGGCCCGCAAGCGTTCGAAGTCGGGCCGGAGGTGCGTGAGGTTTTTGTTGCGCACTTGCCCGAGGCGCAACAAGCCTTCATGCCCAGCCACAATGCCGGGAAGTTCCTGGCGGATATCTATGCGCTGGCGCGGCTGCGTCTGGCGGCTCGCGGCGTCACCGCCGTGTACGGTGGCGGCCTGTGCACCGTGACCGATCCGCGCTTCTTTTCCTACCGTCGCAACGCCCGCACTGGTCGCTTCGCTTCCCTGATCTGGCTTGAACGCTAGACTCTGCTGATCTGCATCAACCGCGCACTGCTTGAATCTTCCAGAATCGGCCACATCTATAGCGGTATCTGGCAGGTTTCTTCATTCAGGATGTTTTTTCCAGGTCCGGCCTGCTCATTAGGAAGGTGACCCATGCGTATTGATCGTTTAACCAGCAAACTGCAATTGGCCTTGTCCGATGCCCAATCCCTGGCCGTCGGCCTCGACCATCCCGGCATCGAACCGGCGCACTTGATGCAGGCCATGCTCGAACAGCAAGGCGGTTCCATCAAGCCACTGCTGATGCAGGTGGGCTTTGACGTCAACAGCCTGCGCAAAGAGTTGGCCAAAGAACTCGACCAACTGCCCAAGATCCAGAATCCGACCGGTGACGTGAACATGTCCCAGGATCTGGCGCGGCTGCTCAACCAGGCCGATCGCCTGGCCCAACAGAAGGGCGACCAGTTCATTTCCAGCGAACTGGTGCTGCTCGCCGCGATGGACGAGAACAGCAAGCTGGGCAAGTTGCTGCTCGGCCAGGGCGTGAGCAAGAAAGCCCTGGAAAATGCCATCAACAACCTGCGTGGTGGCGATGCGGTCAACGACCCCAACCACGAGGAAGCGCGCCAGGCGCTGGACAAGTACACCGTCGACCTGACCAAGCGCGCCGAAGAAGGCAAGCTTGACCCGGTGATCGGCCGTGACGATGAGATTCGCCGCACCATCCAGGTCCTGCAGCGTCGCACCAAGAACAACCCGGTGCTGATCGGTGAACCTGGCGTGGGCAAGACCGCCATCGCCGAGGGCCTGGCCCAGCGCATCATCAATGGCGAAGTGCCCGACGGCCTGCGGGGCAAGCGCTTGCTGTCCCTCGACATGGGGGCGCTGATCGCTGGCGCCAAGTATCGCGGCGAATTCGAGGAACGGCTCAAGGCCTTGCTCAATGAACTGTCGAAGCAGGAAGGGCAGATCATTCTATTCATCGACGAATTGCACACCATGGTCGGGGCCGGCAAGGGCGAGGGCTCGATGGACGCCGGCAACATGCTCAAGCCTGCGCTGGCCCGTGGTGAGTTGCATTGCGTTGGCGCGACCACGCTCAACGAATACCGCCAGTACATCGAGAAAGACGCGGCCCTGGAGCGGCGCTTCCAGAAGGTGCTGGTGGAGGAACCGAGCGAAGAAGACACCATCGCGATCTTGCGCGGCCTGAAGGAGCGCTACGAGGTTCACCACAAGGTGGCGATCACCGACGGCGCGATCATCGCGGCAGCGAAGCTCAGCCATCGCTATATCACTGACCGGCAATTGCCGGACAAGGCCATCGACCTGATTGACGAGGCCGCCAGCCGCATCCGCATGGAAATCGATTCCAAGCCTGAGGTACTGGATCGTCTGGAGCGGCGTCTGATTCAGCTCAAGGTCGAGTCCCAGGCCCTGAAAAAAGAGAGCGACGAGGCCGCGAAGAAACGCCTGGAAAGATTGCAGGAAGAAATCGTCCGGCACGAGCGCGAGTATTCCGATCTCGAAGAAATCTGGAATTCGGAGAAAGCCGAAGTCCAGGGCTCGGCGCAGATCCAGCAGAAGATCGAGCAGTCTCGCCAGGAACTCGAAGCGGCCCGCCGCAAGGGCGATCTCAACCGCATGGCCGAGCTGCAATACGGGGTGATTCCGGACCTTGAGCGCAGCCTGCAGATGGTCGACCAGCACGGCAAGAGCGAAAACCAGCTGCTACGTAGCAAGGTCACCGAAGAGGAAATCGCCGAGGTGGTTTCCAAGTGGACCGGCATTCCCGTGTCGAAAATGCTTGAAGGCGAGCGCGACAAGCTGTTGAAGATGGAAAGCCTGCTGCACCAGCGCGTGATCGGCCAGGAAGAAGCCGTGGTGGCGGTCTCCAACGCCGTGCGTCGGTCCCGTGCCGGGTTGTCGGACCCTAACCGTCCGAGCGGCTCGTTCATGTTCCTCGGCCCGACCGGCGTGGGCAAGACCGAGCTGTGCAAGGCGCTGGCTGAATTCCTCTTCGACACCGAAGAGGCCATGGTGCGCATCGACATGTCCGAGTTCATGGAGAAACACTCCGTGGCCCGCTTGATCGGTGCGCCGCCAGGCTATGTCGGCTACGAAGAGGGCGGTTACCTGACCGAGGCCGTGCGGCGTAAACCCTACTCGGTGATCCTGCTCGATGAGGTCGAGAAGGCCCACCCGGATGTGTTCAACATCCTCTTGCAGGTGCTTGAGGACGGTCGCCTGACTGACAGCCACGGCCGTACGGTGGATTTTCGCAACACGGTGATCGTGATGACCTCCAACCTGGGCTCGACGCAGATCCAGGAACTGGTCGGCGATCGCGAGGCGCAACGCGCTGCGGTGATGGACGCGATTTCCACGCACTTCCGTCCCGAGTTCATCAACCGGGTGGACGAAGTGGTGATCTTCGAGCCGCTGGCCCGTGATCAGATCGCCGGTATTACCGAGATCCAGCTGGGTCGCCTGCGCAGCCGTCTCACCGAGCGTGAGCTGAAGCTGCAACTGAGCGACGAGGCGTTGGACAAGCTGATCGCGGTGGGTTACGACCCGGTCTATGGCGCACGGCCGCTGAAACGGGCCATCCAGCGTTGGATCGAAAACCCGTTGGCGCAGTTGATTCTGTCCGGCCGCTTCATGCCCGGCGAAACCGCGACCGGCACCGTGGAAAACGACGAGATCGTCTTCAACTGAAAGCCGCAACAGCCGGTGATTGAAATGGCCTCGCCTGGCGAGGCCATTTTTTTCATCAGGCCGTTGAACTCAAAGGAAAAGGCTTGTAAAGTGCGCCCCGCAGTACGTCACCCCAAGGGCGACTTCTCACTGAGAAGGAATCCAAAATAAGTTGCAAATCATTGTCTTGAAAGCAATTTAAGGGGTTGACAGAGGTTTTTAAGATTGTAGAATAGCGCGCCTCAGACACACGAACGCAGCGATGCAAACGGGTCGAAGAGGTTGCAGCAAGCTTCAACGCTGTAGCGGTAAATAGCAGTAACTTGAAATATCAGTTCCGTGATAGCTCAGTCGGTAGAGCAAATGACTGTTAATCATTGGGTCCCAGGTTCGAGTCCTGGTCACGGAGCCATTTCAATCGGGGTATAGCGCAGTCCGGTAGCGCGCCTGCTTTGGGAGCAGGATGTCAGGAGTTCGAATCCCCTTACCCCGACCATATTTGGGTCGTTAGCTCAGTTGGTAGAGCAGTTGGCTTTTAACCAATTGGTCGTAGGTTCGAATCCCACACGACCCACCATTTTTGAAACCAGTTCGCTGGAATCGAATCTTAAGATCAGAGGCCAAAAGCGCTGATCGAGGAAGGCGACTTGCGAAGGTCGCCTTTTTTTTACCGGGGTATAGCGCAGTCCGGTAGCGCGCCTGCTTTGGGAGCAGGATGTCAGGAGTTCGAATCCCCTTACCCCGACCATATTAAAAATCCTCGTATCGAAAGATACGGGGATTTTTTTTGCCCGCCGGAAAGCCTCTTGCCTTCAAGTCATCATACAACTTGCCGATAACCCGCCGACAGGGGCATGAACGATCGCCCTCTCTTCAGGCCGATAACAAGAAAAGGCGCCCGTTATGTTTCTTCGTCAGTTGAATATCGCCCCCCGTGCCGCGCTGGGTTTCGCCTTGATCGCCGTGCTGGTGGCGCTGCTCGGCGTATTTGCGCTGGGGCAGATGTCGAGTATTCGCGACAGCGAGGTCGCGGTGGAAACCCAATGGCTGCCGAGCATCCGGGGCGGCGACGAGATCCGCGAATTGATGTTGCGCATCCGCACCATTTCCCTGCGCATGGCCCTGGATGAAGACCCGAAGAACATCCCGGTGTATCGCGGGCAGATGGATACCCGCGACAAGGAACTGAGCGAGAAAATCGCCAGTTACGACAAGCTTGTGGTGACACCGGAAGGCAAGGCGCTCTACGAGCAGTTCAAGCAGACCTTCACCGCCTACCGCGCGGGGATCGCCCAGTCATTCACCCTGGCGGAGCAGGGGCGGCGGGATGAATTGATCAAGTTGTTGCTGGTGGACATGAAAACCGTGGTGGATGGCTCGGGCAAGCAGCTCAACGACCTTGCGCAACTGTTCTCCAAACAGGTGTCCATCGAGAGCCAGAAATCCCAGGAGCACTACGCCAACTCGCGGATGATCGTCAGTCTGTTCGTGGTGCTGGCGGCTCTGGCCACGGTGGTCCTGGCAATGTTGCTGACCCGCAGTATCGTCAAGCCGCTGGGCGAGGCGCTGACTGCCGCGGAGAGTGTGGCCCGCGGTGACCTGACCCGGCCGATCGAGACCCATGGCAATGATGAAGTGAGTCGCCTGCTCAAGGCGTTGGCCACCATGCAGCAGAACCTTCGGCAAACCCTGCAGGGCATCAGCGGCTCGGCGACGCAACTGGCGACCGCTGCCGATGAATTGAACGCCGTCACGCTCGACAGCACTCAAAGTCTGCAACAGCAGAACAACGAAATCGAGCAGGCCGCCACTGCGGTCACCGAAATGACTACCGCCGTGGAAGAGGTCGCGCGCAACGCGGTGTCCACCTCCGATGCGACACGCCAATCCAGCGAGTCGGCGATGTTGGGCCAGGAACGGGTCAGCGATACCGTCAACGCGATCAGCGCCCTCGCCAGCGATGTGCAAATCACCGGCGGCCTGGTGCAATCCCTGGCCAGCCAGTCCCAGGACATCGGCAAGGTGCTGGATGTGATCCGGGCCATTGCCGAGCAGACCAACCTATTGGCGCTCAACGCGGCCATCGAAGCGGCGCGGGCGGGAGAGAGCGGCCGTGGTTTTGCCGTGGTCGCCGACGAAGTCCGGGCATTGGCCTATCGCACGCAGCAATCGACCCAGGAAATCGAGCAGATGGTCCAGGGCATGCGCAGCGGTGCCACCCAGGCCCTGGATTCCATGCAGGCCAGCTCCAGCCGTGCGGCCAGTACCCTGGCAATGGCCGAGCGCGCGGGGGAGGCGCTGCAAACCATTACGGCGTCGGTGCATCAGATCCATGAGCGCAACCTGGTGATCGCCAGCGCGGCCGAAGAGCAGGCGCAGGTGGCCCGCGAGGTGGATCGCAACCTGGTCAATATTCGTGATTTGTCCGTGCGCTCGGCCACTGGGGCCGACCAGACCAGCGCGTCCAGCCATGAACTGTCGCAGTTGGCGAACTCGCTGCGCACGATGGTGCAGCGGTTTCAGGTTTGATCGAGATTAAGTACTGACTGTACCGCCCTCATCGCGAGCAAGCTCGCTCCCACAGGATGACCGCGATCAACTGTGGGAGCGAGCTTGCTCGCGATGACGGTGGATCAGTCAGCACCAATACTGCTGATCCAGCACAATCGTCAGTAAGGCCTCAATGCAACTTCAACCGAGGCTCGGTCCCACGCCCGATCTTGCTGCCCAACATCAGCATCGCCGTGCGGAACATGCCGTAAAGCGCCATCTGGTGCAT
This sequence comes from Pseudomonas sp. Z2-11, assembly GCF_054161305.1. NCBI lineage: Bacteria > Pseudomonadati > Pseudomonadota > Gammaproteobacteria > Pseudomonadales > Pseudomonadaceae > Pseudomonas > Pseudomonas sp. Z2-11. Next base: position 5,254,436 of record NZ_CP096395.1, on the reverse strand, counting down.
GCGGTACAGCGACACGTAGAACATCCGCGCCAACCAGCCCTCAAGCATCACGCTGCCGGTGAGGTTGCCCATCAGGTTGCCGACTGCCGAGAAGCGCGACAGTGAGATCAGCGAGCCGTAGTCGGTGTATTTGTAGTCAGGCAGGGCCTTGCCTTCGATCCGCAGCTTCAGCGATTTCGCCAACAGCGAGGCTTGCTGGTGCGCGGCCTGGGCGCGGGGCGGAACGTTGCGGTCGCTGTCCGGTTGCGGGCAGGCGGCGCAATCGCCAAAGGCGAAGATATTCTCGTCGCGGGTGGTCTGGAGTGTAGGCAGCACCTGCAACTGATTGATCCGGTTGGTTTCCAGGCCGTCGATGTCCTTGAGGAACTCCGGCGCGCGAATCCCGGCGGCCCAGACTTTAAGGCTCGCGTCGATGACTTTGCCATCCGCGGTGATCAGGCTGTCGGCGGTCACCTGGCTGACGGCCGCGTTGGTCATGACCTTGACCCCGAGTTTTTCCAGAGTCCTGTGCACTGGCCCGCCGATCCGCTCCGGCAGTGCCGGCAAGACCCGTGGACCGGCCTCGATCAGAGTGATGTGCATGTTTTCCGGTTTGATCCGGTCCAGTCCATAGGCGTGCAATTCGTGGGCGGCATTATGCAGCTCGGCTGCCAGTTCGACACCGGTGGCGCCCGCGCCGACAATCGCGACGCTGATGCGCTCGACCACGTCAGTCTGCCCGGCATGGGCGCGCAGATAGTGGTGCAGCAACTGCTGATGGAAGCGCTCGGCCTGTTTGCGAGTGTCGAGGAACAGGCAATGCTGCGCCGCGCCCTCGGTGCCAAAATCATTGGTGGTGCTACCGACCGCGATCACCAGCGTGTCGTAGCCCAGCTCGCGGGCCGGCAACAACTCCAGGCCTGCTTCGTCGTAGGTGGCGGCCAACTGGATGCGCTTGCGCTCACGGTCCAGGCCGCTCATGCGCCCGAGCTGGAACTCGAAGTGGTTCCATTTCGCCTGGGCGACATAGTTGAGTTCGTCTTCGGAAGAATTCAGGGAACCGGCGGCCACTTCGTGCAGCAAGGGTTTCCAGATGTGGGTCAGGTTCGCGTCGACCAGCATCACACTGGCCGTGCCACGCTTGCCCAGAGTCTTACCCAGACGGGTAGCCAACTCCAGACCGCCGGCGCCGCCGCCAACGATGACAATACGATGAGTCATGGGGATATCTCGCAAGGCTAAAGGAATTCGGTGCCGTCACCCGCGCGAGCATCAATCGGCTCATAGCGTCAGGTAACTGATCAATCGGCTCAATAGGCCCAGGCCAATCGTGATGGCCAGTACCACCACCAGGAGCATCCACGGCCGGAAAGGCCGGCGCTCGACTCGGTGCTGGGACAGTTGCAGGTACTCTTCGACATGCTTCTGGTCTTCTGGGTTCAGGCGACTGGTCATAAAGGCCTCGTCAGGTAGACGTTGCGAAAGGTGCAGACGTTACAGCGTCCGGCTATCCGGCATTAAAAGCAGCGTAGCCGGTTGCCGGGACGGGCTCGACGATCAGGCTGTCGTCCAGGCGAATGATTCCACTTTTTAACACCCGGGCGGTGATTCCGCCATGGCCGCGTACGGCCTGGAACGTGCCTTCGCCAAGATTCCGCTCAAGTCGCGCGCAGGGTTGGCACCAGCCAGTGGTTTCGAAGATCGCCTGGCCGATGCAAAAGCGCCGGCCCTTGAGGCTGAACAGGTTGATGCCGCTGACCACAATGTTGCGGCGCTGCTCCTCGGGACGCACCGGTTGTTCCTCGGGACGGCCCATCAGCGAGCTGATCACGGCCAGGTGTTCCCATTGGATCAATGTCACTTGCCGCGCATTACGCACGCCTGGGCGAGCGTGATCGCCGGTCAGGCCGGCTTCCAGTCGTGCCTCGACGGCGTCCAGCTCGATCATCGGTGCATGCCCTGCGGGGCGCACGCCGATCCAGCGTACCCGGCCCCGCTGCGGCACGGCGGCGATCAGTTCCTGTAACGGGCTCAAAGGCTGATCCCCACATCGAAGACGATGCTGCGGCCCAGGTTGCCCCGCAGGAAGTCGGGTGCATCGGGATGGGCGAACAGCACGCGGGCAAAGGTCGGGCCCACCAGCGACAACGAGCGCCACCCTTGGCGCAGGTACTCGGTGGGCGGCGGGAAATGGCTGTTGAGGTCGAGGACCTCGCGCTTGAGGCTGGCGAAAGCGATGATATCCAGTTCCCCCAGGTCCATGCCGCGCTCGGTGTAGTTATGGGCTTTCTTGCGCAGGGTCGGGGCCAGTCTCATCAGGAACTCGTTGGCCGGAATCCGTCTTGGCTTGGCCTCGCGACGCACCAGTTGGCTCAGGGAAAAGGCGCTACGGCGGCGTTGCAGTTCGTCGCGCCATTCATCATTGAGACGACGGCCTTCATCGAGGACAAAAAACACTTCGAAATTGGCGTCGCGAAACAACACGTCCGGCGGCTCCCCGGCGGGCGCGAACTCATCGGCGCGATAGGGCACGTTGAGCCCTTGCAGCAGGCGCTGGCAGACCCAACGCTCACGCTCCCATTTGCGGGCATTGGAGAGGAAGGCGTTGGCTTGCTCGGCCGCAATGGTCAACAAGCGTAAATAATCGGAATCATCCATGAGCCCAAGCTTAGCGTTCAATTGTGCTCTGAGAGAATATGTCTGTCCTGACAGCTGCCCAGATCGGGGCGATTGTGATGAAAGACCTTCTCGCAAGCCGATGTGTTCGAGATGGATGACGTAGAGCACTGGGAGGAACGGCGAAGTAGATGGTTTGGCTTGAGAAGCCTCATCTTAACTTCGGGTGAATGACCTTTTGGGAAACGATAACTAGCTGCCGGGAGCTGAAGTCATCGAACAGGGAAAGGAATCAACAGGCCAAGGACTGGACCTCACTACTCGCGAGCTAGACGTCCTCTCCTGCATGCTGCAGGCCATGGGCTGCAAGCAGACTGCGCGACAACTCGGCATCGGCGAGCACACGGTGCGCAAGCACCGGGGCAACCTGCTGCGCAAATTCGGTGCGCACAATGCCGTGGAACTCGTCGCGCTCGCATTGGCAACCGCACCGCAGAGGATGCCCGCCGCATCGGACCCAGCCCGCGGGCGTTGGCCGCTCGGCTGACGGGCCGCGAGGTGACCGTCGCCCGGCTTGTTGTGCTCGGTTTGAGCAGCAAGCGCGTTGCGCGCACGCTGGGCATTAGTGACCTGACGGTGCGCAAGCACCGAGAAAATCTTCTGGGGAAGCTGGAACTGTGCGACACGGCCCAGCTGGCGGTGTGTTGGCCGTTGATTGCGCAAGCCCTTCAGGAAGCCGCGGCTCACGACGCGACCGATTGAGGTCGCTGCGCTGTCAATACGGCATCGGTGCCGTTGCCGGTCCGACGCAGCTGGTCGATGCTTCGTTTGCCTGCTCCTGGTGCCCTGACTATCCCTGATCGATTGGACAGAACCTGAGGCAGGCTTGCCCTTAACGGATTAACGATCTTCAAGGAGTTCACCATGCCTCGTACCCTCGTCGTTTCAGGAACAACGATGCGCAACTGGCCCCAAGTGCGCGTCTGGCAGCGCAATCATGGGCATTATATGGATGTCACTGGCCATTGGAGCTGGTCGAGTCAACCTCACCAGCATTATGAGGTCCTGGCTCTGCAAGGCGGCTCCTGGTGGGTGCCGGTGTCGACGACGCCGCCGCATGTATGGGGCGGAGAGACGCCAGTCACCGGCACCCAGCCCACCGGCGTGCAGCCGGTCGACCCGTACCATGTGGAGTTCCGTCCCACAGGCACCTACATCTGGATTCCGAATGGCAGCATCCCCGGGTATCTCACCCCGGGTGGCACCAGCAACACTGTGGTCTGCCAGGCGCCCGCCACCTATCCGCCGGTCAACGCCGGTGCAGTCTTGTCGCTCAAGCAACCCCCGTTGGCCACTCCGCATGAGCTTCTCGGTTCGGTGCTCGCGCTGGCTGACAACGAAAAACCGGTATTCCAGGACTCGGACGGCCTGATCTCGTTCGTGAACCTGTCGAGTTCGTTCGTCACGTCGAATCCGGAATTCAAGACCGGTCGCGCGGTCTGCGACAAGGTCTCCAACTTCTTCGCCACGTTGCGGATCAAGGTCTTCAAGGCCCTCAAGGACCACCCGGAAAAGGTTCTCCCTGGAGATAGCGTACCGACATCGCAATGGTCGGCATCGGTGACGCACTACATGCAGTTCATGCTGGCACAGGCCGGCGGGTTGACCAACTATCGCGTCACCACCGAGACCTACTCCTTCACGCAGGTGATCACGGAGTTCAACACGGCGTTCCTCAAGCTGGTCTTCGACGCGGTCACCGTGCCCGAAGCGGTGATTACGGACGTGACGGCCTTTATCTCCGGTGTGGGCAAGAGCCTGCGCGCGAGCTGGGACGACCGCTCGCGCAACTACGAGACCGCGATCCTCGCGCAGTGCCATGAGGCAGTGCCTACAGATAGCTCCGGCGCCACGACGGTGTACTTCCCGAAGATCAAGTATTACTACCTGTCCGTCGATTCGTCGCAGCAAGCGTTCACGTCGCCATGCAGCTCAGTGGAAAAGATCACCTTCAACTTCAGGTACGAGTACTACGTCACGGGGTTGAAGGCGTCGATCCTGGATTCGGAGTCAACCGACTACAAGAGCTTCGTCGCCTTCCTCGACAGAGCCCAGGGCATCTCGTATAAGGAGGCGACCAACAATCTGGACGCCATCCTGAACGATACGACGTCTCCCGTCGCGTCGCCGGCACTGGGTACACTGCTCGATGCCGAACAGATGCTTGGCGTCAACCTGGTCGAATATCCGCGCACGGCCGGCACGCCGCCACGGACTATCGAGACCCTGTTGAACACGCGCCAAGCGGTGTAAGGAGCCTCCGTCGCGCCGAGGGGCGCGACCAAGCGGCCGGCTGCTGCCCCCATCAGGGGCGGCGGCCGGCCTTTCCATTCCGGGGCTGAATGGGACCGTTTTTATCGCTCAGATCGACAAGCCCAAAGCGTTGCGTTGATTAATCGCGGTCGGGCGGGGGTGTAGAATGCCGGCTTGAATCTCAGGGCGATCATGGAGTCTCTGATGCAGGGGCACGCCAAAGGAGTACGTCGATGATCGGTGCCGAGTTGCTCTCCTCGCAGACCCTGGCGGTCGGCTGGTTGATCTACGTACCGGTGTTGGCCTGGGCGGTGGCAAAGGCACCGTGGGTCGAGCTGTTTACAGATAGTCGCCGCCAACATCTGCTGTTCGGCACGGTATTCGCGCTGATCCTGTTGTGGATGGTGCGACGGGATTTCGATACGGGGGTCTCGTACCACTTCATTGGCCTGACCGCCGTCACCTTGTTGCTGGACTGGCCGCTGGCGATCCTTGGCGGGTTATTTGCCCAGCTTGCGCTGGTGCTGTTGGGGCGCCAGGACATGATGGCCATCGGGGCTAATGGCGCGCTGCTGGTTCTCCTGCCGGTGCTGGTCACGGAATGCTGCGCGATACTGGTGGAGCGTGCCCAGCCGCGCAATCTGTTCGTGTATATCTTCTGTTCGGGATTCCTCGCCGCCGCCCTGTCGGCGCTGGCATGCCTGCTGCTGGGGCTTGGCCTGCTGTGGCATGACGGCATCTTCGCGATGCCTTATTGGCTGGAGGATTTCATCGGCTATCTCTGGCTGATGATCTTTCCCGAGGCCTTCATCAACGGCATGGTGGTCAGCGCGCTGGTGGTGTTCAGCCCCGAATGGCTGGAAACCTTCAACCGTACGCGCTACCTGTCGGCCCCCTGGAACGATGACGACAAGCCTTGATTCACTTCAAGGCTGCACCGCCTTCAGGCCCTCATGCCATGGAAAACCTAGTGATGGGAGCGAGGGTTGAATTCTTCGCTGAACAATTCATCCTCGGCATCCGGTGCGACCGGGATCTTGTGTTCTTCCGACGCCCAGGCGCCCAGGTCGATCAGCTTGCAGCGATCGGAGCAGAACGGCCGGAATTTGCTTTCCGGGGTCCATTCGACAGGGGCGCCGCAGGTTGGGCAATCAACGGTTGGGGTTTGGCTCATGGTTGGCCTCCACGCAAAGTAAGGTAGAAGTGATGTAGGCGTTCGACCTCGCTGTGCAGCCAGGCGAGGTCGCGGTCGTTGACCACCACATCGTCGGCATGGCTCAGACGGTCCTGGCGACTGGATTGGGCTTTGAGGATCGCCTGGACTTGCTGTTCGCTGGTCTGGTCGCGCTGCAAGGTGCGTTCGATCTGCAATTGTTCCGGAGCGTCGATCACCAGGATCCGCTGGGTCATCGCGTACTGCCCGGATTCGATCAGCAGTGGCGATACCAGAATCGCGTACGGCGATTGCGCCTGGCCCAGGTGATGGACGATTTCTTCGGCGATCAGCGGATGCAGCAATGCCTCCAGCCAGCGGCGTTCCTCGGCATTTTCGAAGATGAGCCTGCGCAGCGCTGCCCGATCGAGCGTACCGTCTGCCTGCAATACACCAGGGCCGAAGTGTTCGCTGATTTTTGCCAGCGCCGGGCGCCCGGGCTCAACGACCCAGCGCGCCGCATGGTCGGCGTCGATGACGTGCACACCCAGGTCGATGAAGTGCTCGGCCGCCGCACTCTTGCCGCTGCCGATGCCACCGGTCAGGCCGAGGATCCAGGGTTTTTTCGCAGAGCTGTTCATTAGAAACCGACTGACTGCCAATAGAAGTCGGTTATTTGACCACCCCAGAGCAAGGCAATCCAGCCGGCAATGGCCAGATAAGGTCCGAACGGGATCTGGGTCGACGTCGGCGCGCCGCGCGTGCGCAGCACAATGACGCCGATAATGGCGCCCACCAGCGACGACAGCAGCAGCGTCAGCGGCAGGATCTGCCAGCCGCCCCAGGCACCGAGCATCGCCAGCAGCTTGAAGTCGCCGTAGCCCATGCCTTCTTTCCCGGTCAGCAGCTTGAAGACCCAAAACACCGACCACAGCGCCAGATAGCCGGCCACCGCCCCCCACAATGCCTGGTTCAGCGAGACGAACAGCCCGAAGCTGTTGACGATCAAGCCTAGCCATAACAATGGCAGCACCAGGGAGTCGGGCAGCAACTGGTGCTCGGCGTCGATCAGGCTCATGGACAGCAGGCCCCAGCTCAGCAGCATCGCCATGGCGGCCTGCCAGCCGAAGCCGAAATGCCAGGCAATGAATGCCGACAGGACGCCACAGGCCAGTTCGGTCAGCGGGTAGCGCTTGCCGATGGGCACGGCGCAGCTGGAACAGCGGCCGCGCAACATCAGGTAGCTCAACAGCGGAATATTTTCCCAGGCGCGGATGCGATGGCCACAATGGGGACACTGGGAGTGGGGCAGCATCAGGTTGTAGACCGGACCGGGGGCGTCGGCCTGCAGGCCGAGCAAGTCCTGGGCTTGCAGGCGCCATTCGCGATCGAGCATCTTCGGCAGGCGCCACACCAGCACGTTGAGAAAGCTGCCGATGATCAACCCGAGCAGCAGCGCTGCCAGTACGAAGGCCAGCGGGTAAAGCACGAAAAATTCGCTCAGGGGCATGTCAGATCGCAGAGCCGAGTTGGAAGATGGGCATGTACATGGCAACCACCAGGCCGCCGACGACCACCCCCAGGATCACCATGATGAAGGGTTCCATCAGGCTGGTGAGGTTGTCCACCAGATTATCCACTTCGGCCTCATAAAAACTCGCCACTTTGTCGAGCATGTCATCCAGCGCACCGGACTCTTCGCCAATGGCGGTCATCTGGATCGCCAGGTTCGGAAAAATGCCTGAGGTGCGCATGGAGAAATTCAACTGCATGCCGGTCGAGACGTCCTGCTTGATCCGCTGCACGGCACGCTTGAATACCACGTTGCCGGTGGCGCCCGAGACGGAGTCGAGGGCTTCGACCAGCGGCACGCCGGCGGCGAACGTGGTCGAGAGCGTGCGCGCATAACGCGCCACGGCGGACTTGTACATCAAGGTCCCGACCAAGGGCAGCTTGAGCAGCCACTTGTCTCGCCAGTCACGAAACGCCTGGGAGCGCTTGAGGGCATATTTCACCCCGAAAAATCCGCCCACCAGCCCGCCAAGCAGCACCCACCACCAGTCTTGCAGGAATTCCGACAAACCGATGACCATCAGCGTGAAGGCCGGCAATTTTGCGCCAAATCCGGAAAACACCGACTCGAACTGCGGCACGACCTTGATCAGCAGGATGCTGGTGACCACCGCCGCGACGGCGATCACCGCTGCGGGGTAGGTCATGGCTTTCTTGATCTTGGCCTTCAGGGCTTCGCTCTTTTCCTTGTAGGTCGCGACTCGGTCCAGCAGCGTGTCCAGGGCACCGGCCTGCTCACCGGCATCGACCAGGTTGCAGTACAACTCGTCGAAATACTGCGGGCATTTGCGCAGCGAGGCGGCGAAGCTGTTGCCCGCGGCGACTTCCTGCTTCACCTCGTCCACCAGCTTGCGCATGTTGGGGTTGTCAAAGCCTTCGCCAATGATGTCGAATGCCTGCAGCAGAGGAACGCCGGCCTTGAGCATCGTCGCCATCTGGCGGGTGAAGAGCGCGATATCCAGCGGCTTGATGCGTTTGCCCTTGCTGAATATCGAGGTGGATTTCTTGCGTACCTTGCCCGGATTGATCCCTTGCTTACGCAGCTGTGCCTTGACCAATGCCGGGCTCTGGCCGGTCAGTTCGCCGGACATTTTTGTGCCTTTGCGGTCCTTGCCTTCCCACGTGTAGACGTCGGTTTTTGCTGCCTTGACCGCCATGCTCAATCCTTGGTGACCCGGTTGATTTCTTCGAGACTGGTGACGCCTTGCATCACCTTGACCAGCCCCGAGGTGCGCAAGTCATTGAAGCCGTCCTTGCGCATTTGCAGGTCGATTTCCAGGGAGTTGCCTTCGGCCATGATCAGCCGCTGCAGCTCCGGCGTGTTCTTGACCACTTCGTAGACCCCCACGCGACCCTTGTAGCCGTTGTTGCACTGTTCGCAACCGACCGGCTCATAGATCGTGAATGAGCCGATGCGTTCCCGCGGGAAGCCCTCCTTGAGCAGGGTTTCCTCGGGAATCTCGATGGCTCTGCGGCAGTGCATGCACAACTTGCGCGCCAGGCGCTGGGCGATGATCAGGTGCACTGCCGTGGCGATGTTGAAACCGGGGATGCCCATGTTCTGTAGCCGGATCAGGGTTTCGGCAGCGCTGTTGGTGTGCAGCGTGGACAGCACCAAGTGCCCGGTCTGGGCCGCCTTGATGGCGATCTCGGCGGTTTCCAGGTCGCGGATCTCGCCGACCATGATCACGTCCGGGTCCTGGCGCAGAAACGAGCGCAGTGCATGGGCGAAATCCAGCCCCTGGCGCGGATTCACGTTGACCTGGTTGATGCCCTCCATGTTGATTTCCACCGGGTCCTCGGCGGTGGAAATATTGATGTCCACGGTATTGAGGATGTTCAAGCCGGTGTACAGCGACACGGTCTTGCCCGAGCCGGTCGGCCCGGTTACCAGAATCAGCCCCTGGGGTTGCTTGAGGGCCGCCATGTACAGGTCTTTCTGTTCCGGTTCGTAGCCCAGGGCGTCGATGCCCATTTGCGCGCTTGAGGGGTCGAGGATCCGGATCACCACTTTTTCTCCCCAGAGCGTGGGAAGGGTATTGACCCGGAAATCGATGGACTTGGTCTTTGACAGGCGCATCTTCAGCCGACCGTCCTGGGGCTTGCGCCGTTCGGAAATGTCCAGGCTCGCCATCACCTTGAGGCGCGCGGCAATGCGGTTGGCCAGTTGGATGGGCGGCTTTGCGACTTCCCGCAGCATACCGTCGGTGCGCACGCGTACCCGATAGGTCTTTTCATAAGGTTCGAAGTGCAGGTCGGAAGAGCCGCCCTTGATCGCGTCCAGCAACATCTTGTTGACGAAGCGCACCACCGGCGCATCGTCGCCGTCCTGGCCGGCGATGGCATCCTGCTTGCGGTCGTCGATCGACTCGATGTCGAGGCCGTCGAGGTCGACGTCGGCCATGCCTTCCAGGCCCGTGCTGCTGGACTCGAAGAACTTCTCGATGGCATCGCTGAGCTTGTCGTCCTCCACCAGTATGGCTTCGGTGGTCAGGCCGGTGCTGAACTGTATGTCGTTGATGGCCTGGTGATTGGTCGGATCGGAAATGCCCACGTACAGCTTGTTGCCACGCCGCCACAGGGGCAGGGCGTGATGCTGGCGCACGAGTTTCTCGCTGACCAGGCCAGCGGGCTGGTTGTCCTTGTCGAGGCTGTTAAGGTCCAGCAGGGCGATACCAAAATGCTCCGAGGCGATTTCCGCCACCTGGCGGCTCTGGACGAGTTTGTTCTGCACCAGATAGCTGACCATAGGCGTGCGATTGCGCTGCGCCTGTTGATAGGCCTGCTGTGCGCTTTGTTCAGTGATCAGTTCGGCCAGCACCAGTTGCTTGGCCAGGCCGCTGAGGGCGATTTCATTCATGGGAATACCGGTGGCGGACTGTTCATGATTTATAGCCTAGTCAAGCATCGGTGCCTCACCAGCGAGCAGAGGTGACAAAAAGCGTCAGATAGTGCGGTTGTTGGGGTAGGAAGTTGCTCGTATGTCGCTGGAAAAGCTTCGGCTGGCGGGGCCGCGGCGGTTGGCATGTGCCGTGCAATGCTCGTTTCATCGCATGAGATCCGACTCATGCAAGGGAGATGACTATGAACAGGCAAAAGGGTTTCACCTTGATCGAGCTGCTGATTGTGGTGGCGATCATCGGCATCCTGGCGACGTTTGCGTTGCCGCAATATTCGAAGTATCAGGCGCGGGCGAAGGCGACGGCGGGGTTGGCGGAAGTGTCGGCATTGAAGGTGCCGTTTGAGGATGTCATGAATCAGGGGACCAGCCCAACCCTTGATAATGTTGGCGGCACGACGCCTACCAGCAACTGCACCATGAGCGTCTCCGGTACCGCATCAGTCGGAACGGGCACAATTGCCTGTACATTGTTGAATGCACCAGCTCCTGTTCTTGGCAAAACAATTACTCTGTCCCGGTCCGCGCAAGGCGTCTGGACCTGCGGCTCTACTGCTGCTCAAGAGTTTCTCCCAGCAGGCTGTACTGGTGGGGCTGCTGCTGCTCCCGCTGCAGGAGCAGGTGGTTGAGGGTTGAGCGAGACCTATCCAAGCCCCGCACTCGCGGGGCTTTTTCGCAAATTGGGCCGGGAAAATTCGACCCGCAGATAAAAACTCAGAAATTCATATGCTTAGCACCCTGTCAAAACCCGCAACTTGCATGTACCAAATCATCCGGTCATGCAAATTGCATGATTGTGAAAAATGCCGCTTCGCTTAACTATATGAATTAAAAGGGAAATCTGATTGTTTCAAAACTGGCACAGCCTTCGCACTACTCCTGACAACCTGCCGCGATGCACTTTCGGCAGTTTCTGAGAAAAACAGGAGTTACTCGTATGAAGAAGTTCGCTATCACTGCCGCTGCTGCCACTGCACTGACCCTGACCATGGCTAACGCATTTGCCGAGACCACTCAAGCGACTCAGGCACCGATGATGCTGGCTGCTGGCGAAGTGACAGAGGCTAAGGAAGACGTTTCCGACACCTGGATCACCACCAAGGTCAAAGCTGACCTGGTTACCGAGAAAGGCATTCCAGGCTCCGACATCAAGGTTGAAACCAACAAGGGCGTTGTGTCCCTGTCTTCGATGACCAAGGTCACTGAGTCACAAAAAGACACCGCTGTGGCAATCACCAAGAAAATCAAAGGCGTCAAAGCCGTATCGGCTGACGGCCTGAAAGCCGAGTAAGGCCAGGCTTCTCGCCTGAACGGGAGAAGGCACGGCACGCGGGCTGAGATATACGTATGCCGTTGCTTTGGAGTTCATGCGAAAGGCCACAGGGACGTGGCCATTACAGGCCCCCGGCATTCGTGCCGGGGGCCTGTTCTATTCTGGGGAGGATAACCTGGTGTACGGCCTGGAAACCGGGTTGTTCTTTTCGCGAGCAGGCTCGCTCCCACACTGGACCGAGTTTCTTCAGGCAGAAATGCAGTCAAATGTGGGAGCGAGCCTGCTCGCGAAGGCGTCGGCGCTATGCATGGGAAATGCCTGTCCCAGAGGCACAATCACCGCCCACGCTTGCTGGTGATCTCCACCAGCCGATTCCCCACGAAGCGCAAATATTGGTACATGCCGTTGTTGGGCCCGTAGGTCCATTCCTCTACCGGGTACTCTTCCCGGCGATTGGCGCTGCGTTGGTAGCCCAGGTCATCACGCGCCGTGGGCTCGCCACACTTCTGCCGCACCTCGCTGGAGCGATCACCGACGCTGATCAATTGGCTGCCGCAGCGCAGGGTCTCGGCGGCTGATGCATGGCCGGTCGCAAGCAGCAGGACCAGGCCGATTCCAGACAGACACTTCATTTTCATTCGGCATCCAGATGCATAGGAGTAATGACGCTACCGTCGCTTTCGGCCTGACCGAGGCTGGCGTCGATGAAGTACACGCGGTCATCGGCCAGCTTGCCCTTGTCCACCAGGAAGTCCTTGATGCTGCTGGCCCGTTCCTGTCCCAGTTCGCGCAACAGCAGATCACTGCCGCTCCAGAACTTGATGACCCCTTCACGGAGTTTTTCGATGCGGGCCTGTTTATCCAGTTGCGTCCATTCGACCGGTGGTTGAGTCTTCAGGCGAGTGCGATAGATGCCTTCAAGCAGCGGGGCTTTTTCGTCTTCCGGTACTTCCAGCAACGAAGCTTTCGCCGGGACCTTGTCGCCCCTGCGCTGCAGCATCTTGTAGTAGTTGTACTGGTATTCGCGTTCCAGGCGCTGGGCGGCGAGCAGCGGGCCGTCGCTGCTTTCGGCGGCGGTGCCTTCGATCTCCAGCTTCAACTCTGGCCGTTTGCCCAGGGCTTCGGACAACTTGAGCAAGGCGTTTTCGTTTTCCTTGCTGAGGTCACTGGAGCCCGGTGCGAACGCCACGCTGCCCAGGTCTTCCGAGCCGCCGCCGGCCACCAGCCCGCCGATCAGCTTGAACGGCGCTTGTGCCGCGCGGACCACCAGGTTGCGCAAGGTTTGCCAGACAATCGGCATGACGCTGAACTGCGGGTCGTTGAGGTTGCCGGAAACCGGCAGCTCGATGGAGATCCTGCCCTCGGAATCTTTCAGCAAGGCGACGGCGAGCTTGAGCGGCAGGCTCACGGCGTCCGGGCTGTCGACCTTTTCCCCTAGCTGCAACTGTTCGACCACGACTTTGTTGTCGGCCTGGAGCTGGCCCTTGGTGATCCGGTAATGCAGGTCGAGATTGAGCCGTCCCTTGCGGATGCGATAGCCGGCGAACTTGCCGGAGTACGGCGTCAGGGTGGTCAGCTCGACCCGTTTGAAACTGGTGGCGATATCGAGGCTGGCCATCGGGTCGAAGGGGTTGACCGCGCCCTTGATCGTGACAGGCGCGTAGCGGTCGACCTTGCCTTTCACATCGACGGTGGCGGGCTTGGCCTGGCGGCTGTCGATGGTGCCGATCTCGCCGTTGAGCTGCTGGACGGCTGTGGCGAAGTTCGGCGTCAGGCTGAAGTCGGCGAAATTGGCCGAGCCGTCATTGATGGCGATTCCGCCGACGTGGATGCCCAGCGGTTTTTCCTTGGCTGCCGGTTTGGCTGCGGTGTTTCTGGCCGGGGCGTCGGCAGGTTGTGGAATCAGCAGGTCGTCGACGTTAGTGGTGCGATCGTCGTTGATCATGAAGCGTGCATAGGGCTGGAACAGGTTGACCTTGTCGATCGACAGGCTGTCGCCATGCTGGTAATTGAGGCCCTGGAGTTCCAGGCGCTGCCATTTGAGGAAGTCACGGGTCTTGAGCGTGTCGAGGGTATGCAACTGATCGACCTGGGCGCGGCCGGTCACGGCGAACGCCAGCGGTTCGGTACTTTTCAGGTCTACCGCCAGGTCGCTGCCGAGCATCCCGGAGCGTAGCTCCAGGCGGATGAACGGGTTGATGTAGGCCTGGGCGACCCGCAGGTCGATGTCCTGGGTCTTGACGTTGAGCTTCGCGGTAACCGGGTTCAGATTGACCTCGCCATCGGCGAGCAGCTTGCCTTGTTTGCCCAGCCCGGTGTCCAGCTTGAGTTTGAAAGGCGAGCCGTTGAGTGTGTCGTAGTTCTGCAGGTCGAGGTTCAGCGGGCCGAGGTCCAGCGCCACGGCCGGCTGCGCCTGGCGGTCGGCCAGGTGTATCTGGTAATCGCGCAGTTGCACGTCCTTCAGCATCACCTGCCAAGGCTTGATCGGTGTTGTCGGCTCAGGCTTGGGCGAGTCGGCGGCTGCCGGGGCCGAGGCCGGTTCGGCCTTGACCTTGGGTTTGGCTGCCTGGCTGGCGAAGAGCTTCTGCCAGTCCAACTGCCCGTCGGCTTCCCGAGCGGCCCAGGTCTCGAGTTTGTGGCTGCGGATCTTGCCCACGATGACCTGCTGCTTGCCCAGGTCCAGCGAGGTTTCGCTGACGTCCAGGCGCTCCAGCCTTGCCAGCGGACGGCCGTCGGGCGCCTTGATGGCGAAGGGCGCGACGCTGACCGACGCGTTATTGAGCAGCAGTTCCGTGCCCTTGGCGAGGTTGAGCTTGTACTCGGTGCTGAGGTTCAGCACGCCGTTTTCCAGAACGAGCGGCACTGCGTCTCGCACGTAGGGCCACCAGGCTTTCATCTGGCCCCCGGTCACCTTGAGCGTGCCCTCGGAGGCGATCGGCGCGAGGCTGAAATTACCGGTCCAGTCGATCTGCCCACCCTCGGGACCAACGGCCACCAGGGTCATGTCGGCGCTGTCGTCGGGCAGGGTGCTGAGGTTCTTCAGCTCGAAGTCGAGGGCGTCATACAGGAACTCGATGGGTTCGCTGGGGCGCAGGTCCTGGAAGTGCACGTAGCCGCTGGCCAGTTTGATCCGCTCGACTCGCAAGGGAAACGGCTTGGCGTCGGGATCCGCCGGAGTCGGTTCGCTGGGCGGCAGCTTGAACAGGCCCAGCAGATTCAGCTGGCCGTCCTTGGCGAACGCGATCTCGGTCCTGGGCTTGTCCAGCTCGACGTCGGCCAGGTGCAGGGCGCCGGACCACAGACTGTCGAGTTGCAGGTTGGCATAGAGCCGTTCGAAACCGACCTGTTCCTTGCCAGGTTCGCCGACCACCAGTCCCCACAAGGTCACTTCAAGGCTGAAAGGATTGAGCTCGATGCGCTGGATCTGGGCCGGCACCGTCGCATGGGCGGTCAGTTGCTGATTGGCGATCCGCAGGGCAATGCCCGGCAGTATCAGAAAACCCAACAGACTGTAGAGGGCCAGTGCGGTCAACAGGGCGCCGAAAGCGCGAATCAATCCTTTGGGCATGTGTGGCTTCATCTGGTGTGAATCGGAGTGCCTTGGAGTATGGCATGTGATTACGGTTCCGAAGCCACTGTGTTTTATGAGAATTGTCCGTTTTATTCGTGGGAATTCATGGGGGCTCAGAGCTGGAGGATCAACGTCTTGAGCGGCGGCTGTTGATCCTGCGAGGGAAAATCGCTGCCAGGTGTCAGCACGCTCCACTCGCGGACCGGGCGGCCGGCTTTTTCCGCACAGCGCAATACCTGCTCGCGCCAGTCGTCCATGGACACCTTCGCCAGGTTGTTGCAGCAGATCAGCACGCCATTTTCGGCGGTGGTGAGCAGTGCCGGCTTGAGCAGGCTTTGGTAATCGCGCAGCAGGTCGACTGTGCCGAAAGCGCTCTTGGCCCAGGCCGGCGGGTCGAGCAGCACCAGGTCATATTGGCGTTGCTCCAGGCGCACGTAAGCGGGCAGTTTCTGTCCGCGGCGTTGACTGATCGGCAGGCCGGCGAGTTGGCGAATCGCCGGGAAATAATCCGACTGGACGAATTCCATCGTCGGCAGGTCGGGATTGAGCAGGCCGTTCTCGCGGCCCACCGCCAGGTTGCCCTCGGCGAAGTCCAGGTTGCACACCTCGCGCGCTCCGCCCGCCGCGGCGCTCAGGCCGACGCCGCAGGTATAGGCAAACAGGTTCAGCACGCTTTTGTTCCGGCTGTGCTCCTTGACCCAGCCGCGGGCGTTGCGCAGATCGAGAAACAGCAATGGATCCTGCCCGGCGTGACGTCCGCGAACCCGGTAATTCAACCCCCACTCATGCCCGACCAGGTCTTGCAAGGCAGCCTCGTCAGCCTGGTAGACGCTGTCCTGGCGATCGATGCGCGAGTTGCCCCGGGCGCGGTCGTTGTAGACCAGCAGGGTATCCAGGCCCAAGTGTTGATTGACGATGCCGTGCAGTTGCAACAGGGCCTCGCGCTCCAGTGACTGATGAAAACTCTGCACCAGCAGCTGCGGGCCGTAGCGGTCGACCGTCAGGCCGGGAGCGCCTTCCTGGCTGCCGTGGAACAGGCGATAGCAATCGGTGCCCTGCTGATGCAGTTGGCCAAGCAGGTCCTGACGCTGGTCGAGGGCGGCGCGCAGCGCCAGATTCAAGGAAGACATGCCGGGCGCGCCTTAAGGAAATGAGGCGCGGGAGTTTAGCAGTTATGGATACCCGGGTATTGCCTGCAGGTTTGAGTCAGGCAGCGCTTTTGTGGCGAGGGAGCTTGCTCCCGCTGGGGTGCGAAGCGCCCCCTGTTTTCCAAGGGGCAATAGCGATTTTGCGTCTGCTGCGCAGCCGAGCGGGAGCAAGCTCCCTCGCCACGGGTTTTATGTTGTCTCAGCGGTTCAGGCGCGTGTCGATGAGGCCCTCCACCACGCTCGGATCAGCCAGGGTCGAGGTGTCGCCCAGGCTGTCGAGCTCGTTGCAGGCGATCTTGCGCAGGATCCGCCGCATGATCTTCCCCGAGCGGGTCTTCGGCAGGGCCGGCGCCCACTGGATCAGTTCCGGCTTGGCAAAACTGCCGATTTCCTTGCTGACATGGGCCAGCAACTCTTTCTTCAACTCGTCGTTGGCTTCGACCCCGTTCATCGGCGTGACAAAGGCGTAGATGCCCTGGCCCTTCAAGTCATGGGGATAACCCACGACTGCTGCCTCGGCAATGTTGTCGTGCAACACCAGCGCACTCTCTACCTCGGCGGTGCCGATACGGTGGCCCGACACATTGATCACATCGTCGATACGCCCGGTGATCCAATAGTCGCCATCTTCGTCGCGACGGGCGCCGTCGCCGGTGAAGTAGTACCCGGGGTAAGGCTTGAAGTAGGTGTCGACCATTCGTTGGTGGTCGCCGTAGACGCTGCGAATCTGCCCCGGCCAACTGGATTTTATCGCCAGTACGCCGCTGCCCGCGCCGTTGATCTCCTTGCCGACTTCATCCAGCAGCACCGGCTGCACGCCGAACATCGGCCGGGTGGCGCAGCCCGGCTTGAGCCGTGGCGCGCTCACCAGCGGGCTGAGCATGATGCCGCCGGTTTCGGTCTGCCACCAGGTATCGACAATCGGGCAGCGTTGTTCGCCTACGACGTTGAAATACCATTCCCACGCTTCCGGGTTGATCGGCTCACCGACACTTCCGAGCAATCGCAGGCTCTTGCGCGAAGTGTCCTGCAACGGCCCGGCGCCCTCGCGCATCAGCGCGCGCAGGGCGGTCGGCGCGGTGTAGAAGATGTTGACCTGATGTTTGTCGATCACCTGCCAGAACCGCGAACTGCTCGGATGGCTTGGCACGCCCTCGAAGATCAGCGTGGTGGCGCCGTTCGCCAGTGGCCCGTAGACGATATAGCTATGGCCGGTGACCCAGCCGACATCGGCGGTGCACCAGAACACTTCGTTGTCGCGGTAATCCAGCACGTACTTGAAGGTTATCGCCGCCTGCAACAGATAGCCGCCGGTGGTGTGCAGCACGCCCTTGGGTTTGCCGGTGCTGCCGGAGGTGTAGAGGATGAACAGCGGGTCCTCGGCGTCCATCGGTTCGGGGGGGCAGTCGTCGCTCATGTCGTGCATGGCCTGGTGGTACCAGACGTCGCGCCCTTCGACCCACTCCACCTCGCCCTGGGTGCGCTCCACCACCAGCACGGTGCTGACGTCCGGGCAGCTTTCCAGCGCCTTGTCGACGTTGCGCTTGAGCGGTATGAATCGCCCGCCGCGCACGCCTTCGTCGGCGGTAATGACGGTGCGGCAATCGGCATCGAGAATCCGGTCGCGCAGCGAGTCCGGCGAAAACCCGCCGAACACCACCGAATGCACCGCACCGATGCGGGTGCAGGCGAGCATGGCGTAGGCCGCTTCCGGGATCATCGGCATATAGATGCAGACCCGATCGCCTTTTTTCACGCCACGGCTTTTCAGCACGTTGGCCAGGCGGCACACATGATGGTGAAGTTTCTTGTAGGTGATCTGTGCCGATTCGGCGGGATTGTCGCCTTCCCAGATGATCGCGATTTGATCGCCGCGCGTGTCCAGGTGACGGTCGATGCAGTTGGCGCTGACGTTCAGCTTGCCGCCGGCGAACCAGCTGGCTTCGCCGCTCTTCAGGTCGTAGCGCTGGACGGTCTGCCAGGGCGTCATCCAGTCGAGAAAGCGCGTGGCCTGCTCGGCCCAGAAGGCGCTGGGGTGCTCGATGGATTCTTTATAGAGCCGCTTGTACTCGTCCTGACTCAATTGCGCAGCCCGGCGGACGGCATCGGCGTGGGGGTACTGGCTGATATCGAACATGACGGTTCCTTATTCTTGTTTTGCGACAAGACATAAAGATGCGCCGAGTAACTGGAGGGTTCAAGTCATGTGCAAAACAACTGTGGGAGCGAGCCTGCTCGCGAAGGCGATGGGCCAGTTAACACGGAGGTTGACTGAAACACCGCCTTCGCGAGCAGGCTCGCTCCCACAGGGTTAGCGCAAACTTCGGATCAGCCGCGATGACGTCCGCGGAAGTAGCTGATCAGGCCTTGGGTCGAAGCATCTTCGGCCGGGCTTTCTTCGCTGCCCACCAGGCGGTTGTAGACGCCTTTGCCCAGTTCCTTGCCAAGTTCCACGCCCCATTGGTCGAAGGCATTGATGCCCCAGACCACGCTTTGCACGAATACCTTGTGCTCATACAGCGCAACCAGTGCACCGAGGCGGCGCGGGCTGATGCGTTCGACCACCAGGGTGTTGCTCGGGCGGTTGCCCGGGATCACCTTGTGGGGGGCGAGCTTCTGCACTTCTTCTTCGCTGGCGCCTTTATCGCGCAACTCGGCCTCGGCCTCGCTGCGAGTCTTGCCGAGCATCAGCGCCTGGCTCTGGGACAGGCAGTTGGCGTACAGCCACTGATGATGGTCGGCAACCGGGTTGAAGCTGACGATCGGCACGATGAAATCGGCCGGGATCAGTTGGGTGCCCTGGTGCAGCAATTGATGGTAGGCGTGCTGACCGTTGGCGCCGACGCCACCCCAGATCACTGGCCCCGTATCGGTGGACACCGGCGTGCCATCCTGGCGGACGCTCTTGCCGTTGGATTCCATGTCCAGTTGCTGGAGATGCTTGGTGATGTTGCGCAGGTAGTGGTCGTACGGCAGGATCGCGTGGCTTTGCGCGCCCCAGAAATTGCCGTACCACACGCCAAGCAGCGCCAGCAGCACCGGCATGTTCTGGTCGAATGGCGCGCTCTGGAAATGCTGGTCCATGGAATAGGCGCCGGACAGCAGCTCCTTGAAGTTCGACATGCCGATGGCCAGGGCGATTGGCAGACCGATGGCCGACCACAGCGAGTAACGGCCGCCGACCCAGTCCCACATAGGGAAGATGTTTTCTTCACGGATGCCGAAGGCCACCGCGGCGGCGTTGTTGCTCGATACCGCGATGAAGTGGCGATAGAGCTCCGCTTCCGAGCCACCCTGGGCCAGGTACCAGGCACGAGCGGCCTCGGCATTCTTCAGGGTCTCGAGGGTATTGAAGGATTTCGACGAGACAATGAACAACGTGGTCTCGGCGCGCAGCTTCTGGGCCAGCTCGTGGAACTCACTGCCGTCGATGTTCGCCAGGTAGTGACAGCGCACGCCTTTATGCGTGTAGGACAACAGCGCTTCGGACACCAGCTGCGGGCCGAGGAAGGAGCCACCGATGCCGATGTTCACCACGTCGGTGATCGGTTTTTCGGTGTAGCCGCGCCACAGGCCATCGTGAATGCGACCGACCAGATCGGTAATCTGATTCAGCACTTTGTGCACATCGGGCATCACGTTGACGCCATTGACCAGCAATTTGTCGCCGACCGGGCGACGCAGCGCGGTGTGCAGGGCCGGGCGGTTCTCCGAGGCGTTGACGATTTCGCCTTCGAACAGCGCCTCGATCGCGCCCTTGAGGTCGACTTCGTTGGCCAGGTTTACCAACAGGTCGCGGGTCTGGGCGTTGATCAGGTTCTTCGAATAGTCGAGAAACAGGCCGCAGCTCGACAGGGTGAATTGATTGAAACGCTGCGGATCGGCATTGAACGCTTCGCGCATGCTGAAATCCTGCATGGCTTTGCGGTGGTCATTCAGCGCTTGCCAGGCGGGCAGAGCGGTCACGTCATGAGGAGTTCGGTAATACGCCATCGCTGCGGGTTTCCTTTTACTTTGAACGGCCTTTTTAACACTGAAAAATTCCGGCGCGGCCCGAGAAGGGCGTCCGGACAACTGCGTCGACACGATCGCCGGACACAGGGCGACTACAGTAAACCTCGCGTTGCGATCTGTCTTGACTTTGTCTGACAGTTTCCCGGTACTTTTTTATACAACAGCGGGTGATAGGGTCCGACAGGCGGAACGCAGATTCCACCTGTGGGAGCGAGCCTGCTCGCGAAAGCGCTCTGGCCGATACATTGAGAGTGACTGACACACCGCCTTCGCGAGCAGGCTCGCTCCCACAGAAGAGGAGCATGGGAGCCGTTGGATTCGGTCAGGCCAACTGGACCGGAATGGCGTTGCTGGTGTGGCTCAGTTCGTTGCCCGGCGCCATGTAGAGCATGCGCGGCTTGAAGTTGAGCAGTTCGGCTTCGTTGTAATGGGCATAGGCGCAGATGATGACGCGGTCTCCGACCTTGGCCTTGTGCGCCGCAGCGCCGTTGACCGAGATCATCCGCGAGCCTTCTTCGCCACGGATGGCGTAGGTGGTGAAGCGCTCGCCGTTGTCGACGTTGTAGATCTGGATCTGTTCGTATTCGCGGATGCCCGACAGGTCCAGCCACTCACCGTCAATGGCGCAGGAGCCTTCGTAGTCGAGCACGGCGTGAGTGACTTCGGCGCGGTGCAGCTTGGCCTTGAGCATGATGGCGTGCATGAGTGTTTCCTCTGGTCGGGTCCAAACGGCGGGCAGTTTGCCCGAAGGCTTGGGGGGCGGCAATACGCGTGGGATCTGCAAATACAGTCTGTCAGGCACCCCATACTCCTGTGGGAGCGAGCCTGCTCGCGAAGGCGGTGTATCAGTCGACGCTTGCGCCAACTGACCTGCCGTTTTCGCGAGCAGGCTCGCTCCCACAGGGGCGCTGAGGTGTTCAGGCGGGTGTGTCGAGTTCCAGATGCAGGTTGTCGATCAGGCGCGTGGTGCCCAGGAAGGCGGCAACCAGAATCACCAGGTCGCGATCTTCGCTCACAGCTGGGCGCAAGGTCCTGGCGTCACGGATTTCCAGGTAATCGGGACGCAGGCCGGCGGATTCGAGCTGTTTGAGCTGTTCGCCAATCAGCGCCGGGAAGTCCCGTTGCCCCTGCCTGATCGCATCGGCGATCTGGCTCAGGGCACGGTAGACCACGGGCGCCACGGCGCGCTGCTCGGGGCTGAGAAAACCGTTGCGCGAAGACAGCGCCAGGCCGTCCTCGGCGCGCACGGTCGGCTCACCGATGATCTGGATCGGCATGTTCAGGTCATGCACCAGCGCGCGGATCACCGCCAGTTGCTGGAAATCCTTCTGGCCGAACACCGCCAGATCCGGCTGGACCATGTTGAAGAGCTTGCTGACCACCGTCGCCACGCCTTCGAAATGCCCCGGACGGCTGGCGCCACACAGGCCTTCGGACAACTGCGGGACGCTGACGCGGGTCTGCCCGGCCATGCCATCGGGATACATCTCCTCCACGCTGGGCGCGAACAGCAGATGGCAGCCGGCCTGGAGCAGTTTCTCCTGGTCGGCCGCGAGGGTGCGCGGATATTTGTCGAGGTCTTCGCCAGCGCCGAATTGCAGCGGATTGACGAAAATACTCGCCACGACAAAATCGGCCCGCTGCGCCGCCTTGGTCACCAGCGCCATGTGCCCGCTGTGCAGGTTGCCCATGGTCGGGACAAAGGCGATGCGTTTGCCTTCGCCGCGGGCGCGGGCCACGGCGGCGCGGAGTTCGCGTACGGTCTTCACGGTGTTCATGCGGAAAATCCGTGCTCGGCGCCAGGGAAGGTCGTCGCCTTCACTTCAGCGACATAGGCGGACAGGGCTGCCTGGATAGTGGTTTGCCCGGTCATGAAGTTCTTCACGAACTTGGGTACGCGGCCGGTAATCGACAGCCCAAGCATGTCGTGGAGCACCAGTACCTGGCCGTCGGTAGCGTTACCGGCGCCGATGCCGATCACCGGGATTTTTACCGCTTGAGTGATTTCCTGCGCCAGCTCGCTGGGTACGCATTCGAGCAGCAACATGGCGGCACCGGCCTGTTCCAGCGCAATCGCATCGGCACGCATCTGCCGCGCCTGGTTTTCGTTGCGGCCCTGGACCTTGTAGCCACCGAGGATATTCACCGCCTGGGGCGTCAGGCCCAGGTGTGCGCACACCGGGATACCGCGCTCGGCCAGCAGGCGGATCGAGTCGGCCAGCCACAACGCGCCTTCGACCTTGACCATGTGGGCACCGGCCTGCATGAGCATGGCGCTGTTGGTCATGGTTTGTTCGAGGGTGGCGTAGGCCATGAACGGCAGGTCGGCGAGGATCAGCGCGTCGGTGTTACCGCGTTTGACGGCGGCTACATGGTAGGCCATTTCGGCGGTGGTCACCGGCAGCGTGCTGTCGTGCCCTTGCAGCACCATGCCGAGGGAATCGCCCACCAGCAGCACTTCGACACCGGCCTCGTTGCAGGCATGGGCGAAGGTTGCGTCATAGCAGGTCAGCATGGTGATTTTTTCACCTTTCTGCTTGAGACCTTGCAGCGTGGTCAGGGTAATAGCTGGCATGAAAAAGTCCTCATTAGGCGCTCCAATACAGGCGCACCTTCTATGCGTGGTGCTTGTAAGGCCTGGATTGCGCCCATTAGCGCCGCGTTGGCGGCGACGGGACGCCTATAGTCGTGAGGAGCAACCGGGAAGTCAATTGGATGTGTTACCGGTGGGTGTTACCGAGGTTACTGATGCGTTTCAGCGTGGAGGCGTGTTTAAAAACTGACTGCCTGGTCCCGGATTTTTTGTGGGAGCGAGCCTGCTCGCGAAGACGGTGTACCAGTCCGGCAAATGAGGCTGACGCAAAGCTTTCGCGAGCAGGCTCGCTCCCACAGGGGATTGGGGTCAGTTAGCGGGCAAGCGTTCCAGGTCGACGAAGGGGCACGCCGCGAGGAGGTCCTTGAGCAAGCGCCCATCGGCCAGGCGCAGGTCGGCGGGCGCGAGCTCGGCCAGCGGATACAGGACAAAGGCTCGGGCGTGCATATGGTAATGAGGGACTTTGAGACGCGGCTCGTCGATAAGGTGATCACCGAACAGCAGAATATCCAGGTCCAGGGTGCGCGGGCCCCAGCGCTCGAGGCGCTCGCGACCCTGGCCGGTTTCGATGGCCTGTAGTGCATCGAGCAAGTCCAGCGGCGCGAGATTGCTGTCCAGCGCCGCAACGGCATTGGTATAGCGCGGCTGGCCGGGGAGCAGGGAGTCGCTTTGATAGAACGCTGAAACGCCCGCCAATCGCGTCTCGGGCAGTCGCGCCAGCGCCTTGACGGCGCTGCGCAATTGTTCGGCGGGCTCGGCCAGGTTGCTGCCCATGCCGATGTAGATGCGTTCCATCGATCACTCGCCCGAGGCGCTTGGCGCACCGGCACGTTTGCGCTTGGCGCCACTGCTGCGGCGACGTTTGCGCGGGCCGCTGGCGCCGTCATCCTTGCCGCTCAGTTCGCGAATCATGTCGCGGCGCTCGCTGTCGTTGGCGTCCTGGTAATCGGTCCACCATTCGCCCAGGCCATCGGTCTGTTCGCCGGCGCTTTCGCGCAGCAGCAGGAAATCGTAACCGGCGCGGAAACGCGGGTTGTCCAGCAGCAGGTCGGCGCGTTTGCCGCTGCGCCGTGGCAGGCGCTCTTGCATGTCCCAGATCTCGCGGATCGGCATCGTGAAGCGTTTTGGAATGGCGATGCGCTGGCATTGCTCTGCTATCAGCTCATGGGCGGCTTCCTGCATCGCCGGAATCGGCGGCATGCCGCGTTCCTGCAAACGCAGGACTCGGGCGGGCAGGGCGGGCCAGAGCAAGGCGGCGAACAGGAACGCCGGGGTCACCGGTTTGTTCTGCTTGATGCGCAGGTCGGTGTTGATCAGCGCTTCGCTGATCAAGGTGTGGGTGTAGGTCGGGTTGTATTCCAGCGCCTCGGCACTGGCGGGGAACAGCGGGTCGAACAGCTGAAGGTCGACGAGCATTTCGAAGGTGTCTGCGGCGTGACCCGACAGGAATAACTTGAGCACTTCTTCGAACAGCCGCGCCGACGGGATTTCCCTCAGCATCGGCGCCAGTTCGCGAATCGGCATGGCGCTGTGTTTCTCGATGCCGAAATCCAGTTTGGCAGCGAAACGCACGGCTCGCAGCATCCGCACCGGGTCTTCCTGGTAACGCTGCCTGGGGTCGCCGATCAGGCGGATAAGCCGGTTGCGGATGTCGTGCACGCCGTTGGCGTAATCGAGGATGCGTTCGCTGACCGGGTCGTAATACAGCGCGTTGATGGTGAAGTCGCGACGCTGGGCGTCTTCTTCCAATGTGCCGTAGACGTTATCGCGCAGGATGCGCCCGCTCTCGTTGCGAGAAGACTGATTGCTGTCTTCTTCTTCGTCGTTTTGCGGGTGGTTGGCGCGGAACGTCGCGACCTCGATGATTTCGCGGCCGAAGTGGATGTGCACCAGCTTGAAGCGCCGCCCGATGATCCGCGCATTGCGGAACTCGGCTCGTATCTGCTCGGGCGTGGCGCTGGTGGCGACGTCGAAATCCTTGGGCGTGATATTGAGCAGCATGTCGCGCACGCAACCACCGACCAGGTAAGCCTGGTAGCCGGCGTTCTGCAGGCGTTCGACGATGTTCACCGCGTAACGGCTGAATTGGGCCTTTTGCAACGAATGCTGGCCGCTGTTGAGCACTTCAGGCGTGCTGCGGATGTGTTGCGTACGACGCAAGGGAGAACGGAATGACTGGAACAGCTTCTTCAGCATGGGATGCACTGTTTGAAGGAATATTCGGCCAAAAACGAGGAATGACCGCATGATGGGCGGGGATTCTAGCATTTAGTCGAGGGATGGTGTAGGACACAGGAGTTTTGAGCTGCAAGCTTTAGGCGACGAGCTTGTAGGCTACGGGGAAGGCGGAATGACAGAAACCACAAGGGGAGCCGAAGCTCCCCCAGAATTAGTTGCGTGCTCTGTTTTTATTATTGGTTTCGGGCTTTTTGTTTTTGTTGAGTGCCCGCGCCACGAGGTTTCCCTTCGTGACCCTCCCAATCGGGAGCCAAGAGCAAACGGATTGCTTTGGTCGCTGTGTTGCAGTGATCAATCGATCCAACCAGTTCAGGCACCTGTCTTGAGACAGTTTTATTGTTCTCGGCCTGGTTGTGGGGCAAGCCCCAAATACAACGCCTCTCCAAAAGAATCAGTTAGCTGCGCCTCTCGCCGTCTTGTTTTTATTGTGCGTGAGTCGATTCGTCTTATTTTTATTGTCTTGTGCATTGCTTGTTATTGTTCTTGTACCAAAGCTATAGCAGGGTGCGTGCCAACTTTTGGCAGGCCCAGCGAAACCGGGGGTTCTATGGTTATAGCGGTTTTTTCGAGGCGAAAAAAAGCCGGGGTTTCGTTACCGTAAACCCCGGCATCTGTTACGTGAAAAAGCTGAGGTAACAGTTTTTTCACATCCTGCAGTGTTACCTGCGTGTTTCAGCTCTCGCTGGCAACGCCCGTCTTGCGTCGTGGGATACCCAGGCGCTGGCGGCGCTCCCACAGGCACTTGCGGCTCACGCCCAGCTTGCGCGCCAGTTCCGTCTCGGTCATGTGGTCCTGGTGCTCCAGGACGAAGTGCTGGAAGTAGTCTTCCAGCGACAGGTCCTCGGTGGGCTCGTGGCTGGTGTTGTTGGCGCCGCCGCCCTGTTGAGGGGCCAGGCCGATGAATTCTTCATCGTCCAGGTCACTCAATTCGATGTCGATCCCCAGCAGGTCGGCGGAGATTTCCGGGCTCTCGCACAGGATCACCGCGCGCTCCACGGCGTTTTCCAGCTCACGGACGTTACCCGGCCAGGCGTAATGACGAATGGCTTGTTCGGCGTCGGGGGCAAACTTCAGGTCGGTGCGGTTGACCCGCGCGCTCTGGCGGGCGAGGAAGGCATTGGCAATCTCGTTGACGTCCGCGCCGCGCTCGCGCAGTGGCGGCAGCTTCAGGGCAATCACGTGCAGCCGGTAATACAGGTCTTCACGGAACTGACCGATTTTCGCCAGGCTCTTGAGGTCGCGGTGCGTCGCGGCGATCAGGCGCACATCGACCTTTTGCGACTGGACCGAACCGACTCGACGAATCTCGCCTTCCTGGAGGACGCGCAACAGCCGTGCCTGGGCTTCCAGGGGCAGCTCGCCGATTTCGTCAAGAAACAGCGTGCCTCCGTCCGCCGCCTCGACCAGGCCCGCACGCCCTGCGCTGGCACCGGTGAAGGCGCCTTTCTCATGGCCGAACAGCTCGGACTCGATCAGGCTTTCCGGGATGGCCGCACAGTTCACCGAAATCATTGGCGCCTTGGCTCGGCGGGACAGGTTATGCAGCGCCCTGGCCACAAGCTCCTTGCCGGTGCCGGACTCGCCCTGGATCAGGACGTTGGAATCGGTCGGTGCCACTTTGCGGATCTTGCTGTAAAGGTCCTGCATGGGTGGGCAGGAGCCGATGATGCCGATTTCGCCGTTGTTGTTGCTGGCGCCCGCCTTGCCTGGAGCAGCGGCCTTGCCGTTCGTCGGTTCCGAAGGCTGGCTGCTCGCCGTTTGTCGGTCACGCAGGATTCGAGCGACGGCCTGAAGCATTTCGTCGTGGTCGAACGGCTTGGCAATGTAGTCGACCGCACCCATTTTCATGGAGTCGACCGCCGAGCGCAGGCTGGCATAGCTGGTCATGATCAGGACAGGCGTGCCCTGGCCGAGCTTGATCAACTCGGTCCCCGGGGCACCAGGCAGGCGCAGGTCACTGACGATCAGGTCAAACGTTGGAATGCTGAAACGCTCTTGTGCTTCCTGCACGGAACCGGCTTCGCTGACCTGGTACTGGTTGCGTTCCAGCAGGCGGCGCAAGGCGGAGCGGATAATTGTTTCGTCTTCGACGATCAAAATGTGCGGCATTGATTCGATTCTCTCGACGGTCTCAGTTCACAGCGGACGTCGCTTCGACATGACGCGGCAAGGTCACCCGGATACGGGTGCCGCGTTGGCTCTGAACAT
The DNA here is from genome assembly GCF_054161305.1 of Pseudomonas sp. Z2-11. NCBI lineage: Bacteria > Pseudomonadati > Pseudomonadota > Gammaproteobacteria > Pseudomonadales > Pseudomonadaceae > Pseudomonas > Pseudomonas sp. Z2-11. The sequence goes on along the minus strand of NZ_CP096395.1, from coordinate 5,226,859 downwards.
CGGCCGGGCTGTCGATGGTGATTTGTCCATAATGCTCTTCAACGATGGAATAGACCAGTGCGAGGCCCAGACCGGTGCCTTCGCCAGGATCCTTGGTGGTAAAGAAAGGTTCGAACAATCGATCCATGATGTTCTGTGGGATACCGCTGCCTTCGTCTTCGACGATCAGGTCGACCGTGTGTTCAAAGGCTTCGCTTTTGACCCGTACCGCGCTGCCGGCAGGGGAGGCGTCGCGCGCGTTGGAAAGCAGGTTGATCAGCACCTGGGCGAGCCGTTGGGGATCGCCATCGACCCAATGATCGGGGTCGCACAGGTTGAAGAACTGCACTTCGAAATTGCGCCGGTTGAGTGCCAGCAGGCCAATGGCGTCCTGGGCGACTTCGGCCAGGCACACCGGTTCGTCGTTGTGCTGGTGGCCGCCGGCGTGGGCGAAACTCATCAAGGATTGGACAATGCGCGACACGCGCTTGGTCTGTTCGAGAATCTGCCCGCTGATTTCCGTCAGCTCGCCGTCGTCCTCGCGTTCTTCGCGCAGGTTCTGCGCCAGGCAGGCGATGCCGGTGATCGGGTTGCCGATTTCGTGGGCCACGCCGGCGGCCAGTCGTCCGATGCTGGCCAGGCGCTCGGAATGGACCAGCTTGTCTTCGAGCATCTGGGTGTCGGTCAGGTCTTCCACCAGCAGCACCAGGCCGCTGTTGCCCGGCGCCAACGGCTCGTCGATCGCCGCCTTGTGCAGGTTCAGCCACCGGGTCTGGCCGTCGAGAGCCAAGTGCTGTTTGTGCAGGTGTTCGTCCGGCAGGTCGATGAAGCCTTGCAGCAAACCTTTCCACGGCTCGCCCAGGGTACTCAAGCGCGAGCCGACCACGCGCTGGGCGGCGATGCCGGTCAGCTCTTCCATGGCCTTGTTCCACATGAGGATTTCCTGGTCCTTGGCCAGCGAACAGACGCCCATCGGCAGTTCCTGCAGGGTCTGGCGGTGGTAGCGGCGCAAGGCATCCAGCTCGGCGGCGAGGCCAGTGAGGCGCGAATGGTAGTCCTCGAGGCGGCTTTCGATGAAGTGGATGTCTTCGGTCACGTAGTTTTCGCCGCCTGCCTTATAAGGCAGGAAGGTTTCGACCATGTCCTGGGCCACGCTGGGGCCCATCAGGCCGGACAGGTTGGCTTCGATCCGGTCGCGCAAGCGACGCAACGCGTACGGGCGACGCTCATCGAACGGCAGGTATAGATCGCGCAGGGCCTGTTCGACTTCCTTTTGTGCGGCCTTGGCGCCCAGCGGCTTGGCCAGTTGCGTGGCGAATTCCTGGGGCGAGGCGGCGTGCAGTTCGCGGCGTTGCGGGCGACGCACGTTATCCACAGCGCAGGCTTCGGCGGCGCTGGCTTCTTCACTGCTGGCGTTGGTGAACAGCGAAATCAGGGTGAACATCAGCACGTTCGCCGCCAGCGAGGCGATGGCTGCCATGTGCCAGCTGGTGTCGTCGAGCACGTAGATCATGTTCAGGAGCGGGATGTAGAACCCCTGCAGGTTGCCCAGCAGCGGCAACAGCATGGCGACCAGCCAGACCAGGATCCCGGCCATCAGGCCGGCGATAAAGCCGCGGCGGTTGGCGGTTGGCCAATACAGGACCGACAGCACGCCGGGCAGGAACTGCAGGGTGGCGACGAACGCGACGATGCCCAGGTTGGCCAGGTCCTGCCCGTCGCCCAGCATCAGGTAGAAACCATAACCGGCCATGATGATCGCAACGATCAGCGCGCGGCGGGTCCATTTCAACCAGCGGTAGATATTTCCTTCCGCCGGCGGCTGGTAGAGCGGCAGCACCAGATGATTGAGGGCCATGCCCGACAACGCCAAAGTGGTGACGATGATCAGGCCGCTGGCCGCCGACAGCCCGCCGATATAGGCCAGCAATGCCAGGGCCTTGCTGTTGGCGGCAATGCCGATGCCGAGGGTGAAGTATTCCGGATTGGTGCTGGCGCCGAGTTTCAGACCTGCCCACAGAATCAGTGGCACCGCCAGGCTCATCAACAGCAGGAACAGTGGCAGGCCCCAGCTCGCGCTGACCAGTGAGCGCGGGTTGAGGTTTTCGGTGAAGGTCATGTGGTACATGTGCGGCATCACGATTGCCGAGGCGAAGAACACCAGCAATAGCGTGCGCCACGGGCCTTCCTGCAAAGGCGTATGCAGGGCGGCGAGGGCGGTCTGGTTCTGTAACAGCCAAAGCTCGAGCTGTTGCGGGCCATCGAACACGCCGTACAGCGCGTAGAGGCCGACGCCACCGATGGCGATCAGCTTGATCACCGATTCAAAGGCAATGGCGAATACCAGGCCTTCGTGTTTTTCCCGGGTGGCGATGTGCCGTGAGCCGAAAAAAATCGTGAACAGAATGATCAGCGCGCAGAAGCTCAGCGCTACTCGATGTTGCACCGGTTCGCGGGTCAGGATGCTGATGGAATCGGCCACGGCCTGGATTTGCAGGGCCAGCAGCGGTAACACGCCGACCAGCATGAAGATCGTGGTCAGCGCGCCGGCCCAGGTGCTGCGAAAGCGGAAGGCGAACAGGTCGGCCAGCGATGACAGTTGGTAGGTACGGGTGATCTTCAGGATTGGATAAAGCAACACCGGCGCCAGCAGGAAGGCCCCGGACACCCCAAGGTAGCTGGACAGGAAACCATAGCCATACTGATAGGCCAGCCCGACCGTGCCATAAAACGCCCATGCGCTGGCGTAGACCCCCAGCGACAAGGTGTAGGTCAGCGGGTGGCGGATGATCGCCCGGGGGATCATGCCTCGTTCGCTGATCCAGGCCACGCCGAACAGCACCGCCAGGTAGGCGGCGCTGATCAGGATCATCTGGGTCAGGCTAAAGCTCATCGGCATCTTTTTGGCTCTGCAGGATGAAGGTCACGACGATCAGGATCAGCCAGAGCAGATACGGCCGATACCAGGCACCCGTGGCATCGATCCACCAATCCATGATGGCCGGGGAGAACAGGTAGATCCCGACTACCAAAAGCAGGACCAAGCGATAGATGTACATCCCGGCCTCTCTTTGTTTATGCGCGTGCCCGAAAACGTGCGGCGATGGTAACGGATAGGCGGCAGGCTGCAAGGGCCGTCATGGTATTTGCGCTTCGGGCAGGGTGAGGACGCGCGGGATCTTGCTCGCATCCCAGTGTCGAATGCCCCAGGCCAGCAGTTCGCGGGGGCTGGCATCGCAGAGTTCCGGGCCCGGTTGCTGGCCCAGTGCGCGCAATGCCCGTAACAGCAGCGGCGCAGCCTGGTCCGCTGTCAGCGGCGGTGAACGATAGGATTTGCCGAGCTTGTGCCCGTCGGGCTGGGTGATCAGCGGCACATGCAGGTAACGCGGTTGTGGCAGCCCGAGGAGTTCCTGCAGGTAGAGCTGGCGTGGCGTGGAGTCCAGCAGGTCAGCGCCGCGGACGATATCGGTGACGCCTTGCCAGGCGTCGTCCAGCACCACCGCCAGCTGATAGGCGTAGAGCCCGTCACGACGACGGATCACGAAATCACCGGCCTCACGGCCCAGGTGCTGGCGAAATTCGCCCTGGACCCGGTCGGTGAAATGATATTCAAGCTCGGGGACGCGCAGGCGGATGGCGGCGTCCTCGGTGTCGTGGCCGGCGTTGCGGCATAGCCCTGGGTAAATACCCTGATACGGTTCCAGTTGCTTGCGCGAACAGGTGCAGGCGTAGGCCAGGCCTTGGCTGAACAAGCGATCAATGACCAGTTGATAGGCTTCATGGCGGTCGCTCTGGCGGACCATTTCGCCATCCCATTCAAAACCATAGGTTTGCAGCGCATTAAGGATCGCCGCTTGCGCGCCGGGCTCTTCCCGCGGTGGGTCAAGGTCTTCCATGCGCAACAACCAGCGCCCGCCGACGGCCCTGGCGTCGAGGTACGATGCCAGGGCGGCGACCAGCGAGCCGAAGTGCAGGTGGCCGCTGGGGGTGGGGGCGAAGCGTCCGATGTAGGCAGTCATAAGGCGAATGTCATTGGGGTCAGGGCGGTAGGCAATCTCGACAACAAAGCATATCCCCTGTGGGAGCGAGCCTGCTCGCGATAGCGGTGTATCTGTCGCATCAAGGTTGGCTGACCCACTGCCTTCGCGAGCAGGCTCGCTCCCACAAGGGGTTATGAGTCTGGAGAAAATATCGGAAACAAAAACGGAGCGTATGAACGCTCCGTTTCGGTTACAGCCCCGGCGATTACTTGCCGACCTGTTTTTCCTTGATTTCCGCCAGGGTCTTGCAGTCTACGCACATGTCTGCGGTTGGACGTGCTTCCAGTCGCTTGACGCCGATCTCGACGCCGCAGGACTCGCACCAGCCGTATTCTTCGTCTTCGATCAGTTGCAGCGTCTTGTCGATTTTCTTGATCAGCTTGCGTTCCCGGTCACGGGCGCGCAATTCGAGGGCGAACTCTTCTTCCTGGCTGGCACGGTCGGCCGGGTCGGGGAAGTTGGCAGCGTCGTCCTTCATATGGTCCACGGTGCGGTCGACTTCCAGCATCAAGTCCTGTTTCCACTTGTTCAGGATCTTGGTGAAGTGTGCGCGCATCGGGGCGCCCATGTACTCTTCGCCCGGTTGTGGGGTATACGGCTCAAACCCGCTGAGCGACTGATTTTGATTCTGCTTTGCTTGGGTGGGCATGAATGGACCGCCTCTACTCTTGTAATCCACTACGCAGGATTGCTCCATCACCGACACCTGCCGGCCCTGCGGCTGCAAGCGGGCGAACTTACCAGATCAAATCGGGCCGCGCTACTCCCGGTTGTCGAGCCTGCGGCGGCCGGGGCCTGTAAAACGTGGCCGGGTTCGCTTCGGTGGGGATGCAATCCTGCTCAATGCTTGATTCTAGTCAAGCCTGGGCCAATCGCCGGAACCATTTCCAGCGATCTACGGTAGGACCATCGGGTATTCGCGCTCGTTCCCGCACCGCTGCCCGAGTTGGGTAGAATCGGTTCTTTTTTCGTGAAGGATGGCCCCAATGGCCCAGCCCTACAGCGCACGCAGCCGTGCCATCGAACCGTTCCATGTCATGGCGCTGCTGGCACGCGCCAACGAATTGCAGGCTGCCGGGCACGACGTCATCCATCTGGAGATCGGCGAGCCGGACTTCACTACCGCCGAGCCGATCATCCAGGCCGGCCAGGCCGCCCTGGCGGCCGGCAAGACCCGTTACACCGCAGCCCGCGGCATTCCCGAGTTGCGCGAGGCCATCGCCGGCTTTTATGCGCAGCGCCACGGCGTTGACATCGATCCGCGGCGCATCCTGGTCACGCCGGGTGGGTCTGGTGCCTTGTTGCTGACCAGTGCCCTGCTCGTCGACCCGGGCAAGCATTGGTTGCTGGCCGATCCTGGCTACCCCTGCAACCGCCATTTCCTGCGCCTGATCGAAGGTGCGGCGCAATTGGTGCCAGTAGGGCCGGACGTGCGCTACCAACTGACCCCGGACCTGGTGGATCGCCATTGGGATCACGACAGCGTGGGGGCATTGGTGGCATCGCCGGCCAACCCGACCGGGACGATTCTCTCTCGGGACGAGTTGGCGGGGTTGTCCAGGGCAATCAAGGGCCACAACGGCCATCTGGTCGTCGATGAGATCTATCACGGCCTGACTTATGGCACCGACGCCACCAGTGTGCTGGAAGTGGACGACGATGCTTTTGTTCTCAACAGTTTTTCCAAGTATTTCGGTATGACCGGTTGGCGGCTCGGTTGGCTGGTGGCCCCTTCGGCGGCGGTCAGTGAGCTGGAGAAACTTGCGCAGAATCTTTACATCAGTGCGCCGAGCATGGCCCAGTACGCGGCCCTGGCCTGTTTCGAACCCGCGACCATCGAGATTTTCGAGCAGCGTCGTGCCGAGTTCGCGCGGCGTCGCGACTTCCTGCTGCCGGCGTTGCGTGAGTTGGGATTCGGCATCGCGGTGGAGCCCGAAGGTGCGTTCTATCTTTACGCCGATATCAACGCGTTCGGTGGCGATGCCTTTGCGTTCTGCCAGCATTTCCTGGAAACCGAACACGTGGCGTTCACGCCGGGGCTGGATTTCGGTCGGCACCAGGCCGGTCATCATGTGCGTTTTGCCTACACCCAAAGCCTGCCTCGGCTACAGGAAGCGGTGACGCGAATCGAACGCGGACTGCGGAGCTGGCAAGGCTGATGCGTTTTTCTCCTGCGCTGGAAGAAGGTCGACTGATTCGACGTTACAAGCGTTTTCTCGCCGATATCGAGACCGTTGACGGCGAACTGCTCACCATCCACTGCCCGAACACCGGCTCGATGCTCAATTGCATGGCCGAGGGCGCGCGCGTCTGGTTCAGCCGCTCCAGCGACCCCAAGCGCAAGCTGCCGGGGACCTGGGAAATAGGCGAAACCCCTCAGGGGCGATTGGCCTGCATCAATACCGCGCGAGCCAACCCCCTGGTTGAAGAGGCGTTGCGCGCGGGTGTCATCAGGGAGCTGAACGGTTTTGTCGGGCTGAAGCGCGAAGTCGCCTACGGCGTGGAGAACAGCCGTATCGATTTTCGACTCGACTATGCCGACCAGACCTCGGCCTGGGTCGAGGTCAAAAGTGTCACGCTGGGTTTCGATGCAACAAATGTGGCGGCGTTTCCCGATGCGGTGACGCTGCGTGGCGCCAAACATCTGCGGGAACTGGCTTGTCTGGCCCGCGACGGCGTACGGGCGGTGCAGCTGTATTGCGTAAACCTGAGTGGCATCGACGCGGTGCGCCCGGCGCAGGAAATCGACCCGGTGTACGCGGCGGCGTTGCGTGAGGCGGTGGCCGCCGGGGTGGAAGTGTTGGCCTACGGGGTCACCTTGACGCCGGAGCAGATATGGGTGGATCGCCCGCTGCCGGTATTGCTTGAACCGCTACAGGTCGACCCAGATGCCCTGATCATCCTCCCGGCTGTCTAGCGCGGCCAGGAACTGCCCGGCACAAGGGCCGGCGACGCATTCACCACTTTCAATCAGGAATAGCGCGCCATGGGTCGCGCACTGGATCAGGCTGGCGCTGGGGTCGAGGAACTGGTCGGGTTGCCACTCCAGCGGCACGCCGCGATGCGGGCAGCGGTTAAGGTAGACGTAGGCCTGGCCCGCGCGCCGCACGGCCAGCACCTTGCGCCCGTTGATGTCGAAGCCGCGACTGTTGTTGTCCGGTAACTCAGCGGCGCTGCAAAGAAATTTCATTTCTGTCCTCGATGAACCCTGTGAGAGCGGGCTTGCTCGCGAAAGCGTCGGTCCATCCTGCATTTATGTTGCCTGGCACACCGCATTCGCGAGCAAGCCCGCTCCCACAAGGTTCTCGCGTTTTTCTGGACGATCCAAGCTTGACGGTCAAATGAAAACAATTATCAAATGGCGCCTCCTTCACAGGTGACCGAGGATACGTCGCCAGGCTCGGCCCTGTGAAAAATTTCTCTGAGGAAGCTATCCGATGCGCTTGAATTTCCGCGTTGCTGCGCTCTGTGTCGTCCTTTTGGCCAGCCAGGGAGCGCTGGCGGCCGATCTGCCGCAACGCTGGGTGAGCGCTGGGGGGGCCTTGTCGGAGTGGGTCAGTGCGCTCGGCGGTGAGTCGAAGCTGGTGGGCGTGGACACCACCAGCCAGCATCCCGAGTCGTTGCGAGCGCTGCCCAGTATCGGTTATCAGCGACAGCTGTCGGCGGAAGGCGTGCTGAGCTTGCGGCCGCAAATTCTGGTGGGCACCGAAGAAATGGGACCGCCGCCGGTGCTCGCGCAAATTCGTGCGGCCGGGGTGCCGGTCGAATTGTTCTCGGCGGCGCCGAGCCTGGAGGCACTTCAGACTAATCTGCGTCACTTGGGGCAGCTCTTGGGGGCCGAGACCAAGGCTGCGGAGTTGTTCGATGACTATCAACAACGGCTTTCCCAGCACGCCGTCCGCGTAAACGCAGCCCGGCTCAAGCAGAAGGCGCCTGGCGTATTGCTGCTGGTGGGCAATGCTGGCGGCAAATCGCTGATCGCCGGTAAAGGCACCGCCGCCGACTGGTTGCTGGAGCAAGCCGGTGGTCACAACCTGGCGACCCACAGCGGCTACAAACCGTTTTCCGTGGAAACCCTTGCCAGCTTGAATCCTGAAGTGCTGGTCTTTGCCGATCGAGCCTTGACCGGCGAAGAAGCGCGCGCCGCGCTGTTCAAGGAAAATCCGATCTTGTCCTCGACCCGGGCCGCCAAGAGTGGGCGTGTCATGGAACTGGACCCGACGCTGCTGGTGGGCGGATTGGGTCCGCGCCTGCCGCAAAGCCTGGTGAAGCTCACCGACGGTTTTTATTCGGTCAAGACCCCATGACCGCGCTGGTCAAGCCACGCACTTTATTCATTGGGTTGGGCCTGCTATGCCTGCTGGCGATCTGGTTGTCCCTGGCCTTGGGGCCGGTGAGCTTGCCGCTGTTCGATACCCTGCGCGCCGCCATGCGCCTGTCGGGCTTGCCGGTGGCTGCCGATGGCCTGGAGCAGGCCGAACTGATCCTTGGCCAGATCCGCCTGCCGCGTACCCTGCTGGGGCTGGCGGTGGGCGGGGTATTGGCGTTATCCGGCGTGGCGATGCAGGGGCTGTTTCGCAACCCGCTGGCGGACCCGGGGCTGGTCGGGGTTTCCAGTGGTGCGGCGCTGGGGGCAGCGTTTGCCATCGTCGGCGGTTCGATGCTGGGCGGGCTGCCCGAAGCGCTGGGACCTTATCTTTTGTCACTGTGTGCGTTCCTCGGCGGGCTCGGGGTCACGGCGCTGGTCTATCGCCTCGGCCGGCGCAACGGTCAGACTCACGTCGCGACCATGCTTCTGGCCGGGATCGCCCTGACCGCGCTGTCCGGCTCGGCGGTCGGCTTGTTCACTTACCTGGCGGATGACGCGACCCTGCGCACCCTGACGTTCTGGAACCTGGGCAGCCTGAACGGCGCCACCTACGCGCGCTTGTGGCCCCTGCTGCTGGTCAGCATCGGCGTGGCGATCTGGTTGCCGCGTCGGGCCCGTGCGCTCAACGCCTTGTTGCTCGGCGAGTCCGAGGCCGCGCACCTGGGCATTGACGTCGAACGGCTCAAGCGTGAGCTGGTGTTCTGCACGGCGCTGGGCGTTGGGGCCGCGGTGGCGGCTGCGGGCATGATCGGTTTTGTCGGGCTGGTGGTGCCGCATCTGGTAAGGCTGATGGCGGGCCCCGACCATCGCGTCCTGCTACCGGCTTCAATCCTGGCCGGGGCGAGCCTGCTGCTGTTCGCCGATCTGGTGGCGCGCCTCGCGCTGGCCCCGGCGGAATTGCCCATCGGCATTGTCACGGCATTCATCGGCGCACCGTTCTTCCTGTATCTGTTGCTGCGGGGGCGTGCCTGATGCTGCGAGCGCATGACCTGCATATTCTCCGGGGACGCAAAACCGTACTGGCGGACATCGACTTTCAGCTCAATCCCGGCGAAGTGCTCGGTGTGCTCGGCCCCAACGGTGCGGGCAAAAGTACGCTGCTGGCAGGCTTGTGTGGCGAGTTGCGTCCGGCCCGGGGCCAGGTCTGGCTCGACGACAGGCCCCTCGCCCAGTGGGGCGGCGCCGAGCGCGCCCGTCGTCTGGCGGTGTTGCCACAGTCATCGACCCTGGATTTTGCATTCCGCGTGGAAGAGGTGGTCGGCATGGGGCGCCTGCCCCACCGGAGCGGCCAGTTGCGGGACGCGCAGATCGTTGAATCGGCATTACAGGCCGCCGATGCCACGCATCTGTATGGCCGCAACTACCTGACCCTGTCCGGTGGCGAACGCCAGCGGGTGCACTTGGCGCGGGTGCTGGCGCAACTGTGGCCGGGCGAGGTGGGGCAGACGCTGTTGTTGGACGAGCCGACGTCAATGCTCGATCCCTTGCACCAGCACATCATCCTGCAAGCGGTGCGTGAATTTGCCGATCGCGGTGCCGCCGTGCTGGTGATCCTGCATGACCTGAACCTGGCGGCGCGTTACTGTGACCGCCTGTTGCTGCTCGCGTCCGGCCGTCCGGTGGCCCTGGACACGCCCCGGCACGTGCTGCGCCCGGAGCCGCTCAAGGCGGTATTCGGCCTGGAAGTGCTGGTGCAGTCCCATCCGGAGCGCGGGCATCCGTTGATCATCGCCCGCTGAGGCAATCTGGAGGATGCAGATGTGCGCCTGTTCCTGATTTTGGCTTTGAGCGTGTTGACGGCTTGCCAAAGTATCGCGCGGCCTCCGGTCAACGGACGGATCCTTGACTTGCAAAGTGGCCAGGCCCTCTCGTCGCATGCCTTGGTCGAGCGCTTGGCGCAAGCTCCGCGTGTCGTGGTCGGAGAGCAGCACGACAACCGCGACCATCATAGGTTGCAACGCTGGTTGCTCCAGGCCTTGGCCGGACAGCGAGCCCAAGGCAGCTTGCTCTTGGAGATGCTGACGCCACAGCAGCAGCCGAAGGTCGACGCGGTTCGCCAGTTGCCAGCCTTGCCCAAGGATTTGCCCGGCGCGCTGGACTGGTCGTCGGGTTGGGATTGGAACCTGTACGGACCCGTGGTGGAGTTCGCCTTGCCTCAGCCTTATCCGGTGCTGGCGGCCAATCTTGACCGCACGGAGATCCAGCGCATTTATCGTCAAATGCCCTTGGTGGAGGGTGAGCGCTCCAATTCGTCCGTGGTGAAGGAAAAGCTGCTGGGACAGATCCGCGAGTCCCATTGCGGCCTGTTGCCGGAATCGCAGATGCCGGCGATGTTGGCGGTCCAGCAGCAGCGAGACCGGCGGATGGCGGAGCAGTTGCTCAAGGCGCCGACGCCTGCATTGTTGTTTGCCGGTGCCTGGCATGGGCGAAAGGACGTCGGCGTGCCGCTGCATGTGCGGGACCTGGGCGCCAACGAAGCGCCGGTTGTGCTGATGCTGGCCGAGGAGGGGAGCAACGTTACGTCGGCCATGGCTGATTATGTGTGGTACACCCCGGCCACCCCGCCTCAGGATTACTGCGCGCAGATGCGTTAACAACAAGGCAAGTGATATTCCGGGCAAAAAAAGACCCGGCAAAAGCCGGGTCAAATAACCGTGATTAGCCTGATGAGGAGATATCTGAGAGTCCGAACCAAGGGCTTTTCAAATATCGACCAGTCTCGCGACCGGATGTGGTAATCATAGCGATTCTCATTTCCAAGTCAAACAAAGTTTTTCGATTCGCCAAAAATAATGGGGCGGCGCGATGTGGGCGGCGAAAACCGTGCGTCAGGCTTTGTGGCGAGCCGAAATGGCATCCAGCTGTTTATTGAGGGCTTCCTTGCGTTCAGCGGGAATATCGTTCCAATGCATGTCCATCAATGCGCCTTCGATGGCATACAGCAATACCTTTGATGCCCGGAACCCGCGGGTGCGAACGGCGCGGTAGGCGTCCACCGCGCCGAGGCGGCGAAGATCCGAGGCGCTGTGGATGCCCACGGCATGCAGCCACTGGGCTGACGTCTTGCCCAGATTCTTCAGGTGTTGCAGTTCATCATTCATCGAGCCTCCTTGCGACGGCCGACTGGTGCAGTGGGCAAGCTTCTCAGGAGTGTAGCGGTCAGTAGGAAAAGCGTGATTGTTTGGTCGGAATCGACGCAAAACCTTCTAATGCATTACGCACGATAGGTGCAAAACGACAAAAACGGCACGTCGTCCAGCGCAGGCGGGGGCGCTGGAGGTCTGTTCGATGCCGGGCCTCGGTTGCTTCAGGCTTAGCGGGTGCGGTAGCGCAGGCGTGTGCCGAAATTCATCGACATCAGGATCTCATCGGCCGACAGCTCGGGCGGAAAGTAGGCACCGGAAATCTGCGCGTGGGCGAGGCTCGCGCCTTCCAGCGACGAGTTACGAAAATCGACGCCGCGCAAATCGGCGGAACGGAAATAGGCATCGGTGAAATCGACGTTGTCCGCGTTCAGTTCCCGCAGGTCAAGACCACGGAAATCGCCGCCGCGCATGTCGATCGGCCCTTGAGGCCGTTCGCTGTTGAAGCCGGCAATATCGTCGTTGCGCAACAAGGCATAAAGCGGGGTGTCGAGAAGCTTGGGGTGGCTCATTTCATATCACCTGCTGGTTTTATGACGCCAGTATAGTGCCACTATTTGACGGCCGTGAAGCCGGGCGTCGCTTCACGGCCGAAATAATTCCTACAGTCCCGGCAGGCGCTGACGGATCTGCGCGACCACAACATCCAGCGTGCCGCTTTCGTTGGTCTGAACCCGTTTGCTGCAAAGGATTTCCGCCGGGGTCAACGCTTCGCGGCCGGCCTGTTGGGCGGCGATGACGGCCAGGTTCGCGTCGGACGGGTCCTTCTGGTCCGCCTGGCGCTGGGCGAGCCGGCTTTCGATCACCGCTTGCGGCGCGTCGCAGTCGAGGATCAGGAACGGCGCGCCCGTGCCTTCGGCGATCCTGGCAGCGGCGTCACGCTGCTCACGCTTGAGGTAGGTGGCGTCGATTACCACCGGGAAACCTGCGTGCAGGATCGCGTCGGCAATTTCATGCAGGCGGGCGTAGGTGGTGCTGCTGGCGTCGCTGCTATAAATGCCAGCCTGGGGATCGTTCGATACTTGTTGCTCGCCGAACAGGCGCTTGCGCTCCACGTCCGAGCGCAGGCGAATCGCGCCCAGGGCCTCTACCAGGCGCATCGCGACGTGACTTTTGCCAACGGCGGAAACACCGTGGGTAATCGCCAGGAAGCGCGACGGGATGGTGCTGTAGCTTTCGGCCAGGTTGGCGTAGTTGCGGTACTGGCGCAGAGTCGTGGCGCGCTGCACCGGATCGGCTTCGGCGGGCATGCTGAACAGCGCGACCTTGGCGCGGACCAGGGCGCGGTAGGCCTTGTAGAAATTCAACAGCTCCAGGCCCTGGTAATCGCCCGTCAGCTCCAGGTACTGGCTGACGAACCGCCGCGCCAGTGACTTGAGGCCGCGGTCTTCAAGGTCCATCGCCAGGAACGCGGTGTCGGCGTAGACGTCGGTGAAACGGAACGGCTCGTTGAACTCGATGCAGTCGAAAATCACTACCTGGCCATCGATCACGGTGGCGTTACCCAGGTGGATGTCGCCGTGGCATTCGCGGGTGAAGCCCTCGGTCTTGCGCTGGGCCAGCAGCGGCTTGAGGCGTTCGAAGCTGCTTTCGGCCCAGGCTTGCAGGGCTTCGAGTTGCAGCAGGTCAGCCTTGTCGCTGAGGAACGGACGGATCTGTTCGAAATTCTGCCGCACCGGCGCCATGACGCTGTCCGGCGTGCCTGCCGCGTTGTCGGCGGGCACCTTGGGCGTCGAAAGATGGAACTGGGCGATCTGCGCGGCCATTTCATCAATGTGCGCGGTGGTCAGTTCGCCGTTGGCCTGGAGCGTGCTGAGCAGTTGGCTCTGGGGAAATTGGCGCATCTTCAGGGCATATTCGATGGCCGGACCATCACCGCCGAGGCTTGGCGCTTCGGCGCTGCCGGTAATCGGCAAGACTTCGAGATAGAGGTCCTGGGTCAGGCGCTGGTTCAGGCGCAGTTCTTCAGCGCAAAAATGCTTGCGCGCGTCGAGGCTGGTGAAGTCGAGGAAGCCGAAATTGACCGGCTTCTTGAATTTGTAGGCGTAGGGCCCGGTGAGCAACACCCAGGAAATATGGGTTTCGATGACCTGGAACCCTTCGACGGGATGCGGGTAAAGGGCCGGGTTTTGCAGGGCAGCGATCAGTGATTGGCTCACGGGCGATCCTTCAGAGGCGGGAAAATTCAAGGCGCTCATTATGGCGGCAAGCGAGGCTAACGCAAACCTTGGCGGACGCATGTTGAACCACGCCAAAGTGCGTATAATCCGCCGCCATGACTCGTACCCGATCCCCCCGTACCCCCAAGAAACCTCCCGCCAGCCGCCTGCGGCCCTGGCTGGGCTGGGCCCTTAAACTGAGCCTGGTTGGCCTTGTCGTGCTCGCCGGTTTTGCCGTCTACCTCGATGCCGTGGTCCAGGAGAAATTCTCCGGCAAGCGCTGGACCATTCCGGCCAAGGTCTACGCGCGGCCGCTGGAGCTGTTCGTCGGACAAAAGCTCAGCAAGGAAGATTTCCTGACCGAGCTCGATGCCTTGGGTTATCGCCGCGAAAGCGTGGCCAATGGCCCGGGTGCAGCTTCGGTCAATGGCAACACCATCGACATCAATACTCGCGGCTTCCAGTTCTATGAAGGCATGGAGCAGGCGCAGCCGGTGCGGGTGCGTTTCTCCGGTGACTATTTGGCCGCGCTGACGGGCGCCAACAATGCGAGCCTGTCGGTGGTGCGCCTCGAGCCGCTGCTGATTGGTGGGTTGTACCCGAAGAATCTCGAAGACCGGATCCTGATCAAGATCGACCAGGTGCCGCCGTTCCTGCTTGAAACGCTGATCGCGGTCGAAGACCGTGATTTCTATCATCACTTCGGCGTCTCGCCCAAGTCGATTGCCCGGGCTGTCTGGGTCAATACCTCGTCGGGACACATGCGCCAGGGCGGCAGTACCCTGACCCAGCAACTGGTCAAGAACTTCTACCTGACCAACGAACGCAGCCTGACGCGCAAGCTCACCGAAGCGATGATGGCGTTGTTGCTGGAGCTGCATTACAGCAAGCAGGAAATTCTCGAGGCCTACCTCAACGAGGTCTTTGTCGGCCAGGACGGCCAGCGAGCGGTGCACGGTTTTGGCCTGGCCAGCCAGTTCTTCTTCAGCCAGCCGCTGTCCGAGCTCAAGTTGCATCAGGTGGCGTTGCTGGTCGGCATGGTCAAGGGGCCGTCTTCCTACAACCCGCGTCGCAATCCGGAGCGCGCCCTCGAGCGGCGCAACCTGGTCTTGGACTTGTTGCAGCAACAAGGCGTGGCCACGGCCGAGCAGGTAGAAGCGGCGAAAAAGATGCCGCTGGGCGTGACCAAGCGCGGCAGCCTGGCGGACAGTTCGTTCCCGGGCTTCATGGACCTGGTCAAGCGTCAGCTGCGCGAAGACTATCGCGACGAAGACTTGACCGAAGAAGGCTTGCGCATCTTCACCAGCTTCGATCCGATCCTGCAGATGAAAGCCGAGGCCTCGGTCAATGACACCTTCAAGCGTCTGGCGGGGCGCAAGGGCTCTGACGAAGTCGAAGCGGCCATGGTCGTGACCAACCCGGAAACCGGCGAAGTCCAGGCGATGATCGGCAGCCGTCAGGCCAGCTATGCCGGTTTCAACCGGGCGCTGGATGCGGTGCGCCCGATCGGCTCGCTGATCAAGCCGGCGGTGTACCTCACCGCTCTGGAAAAACCGAGCCAGTACACGCTGACCAGTTGGCTCTCCGACGAGTCATTCTCGGTCAAGGGCGCGGACGGCCAGGTCTGGACGCCGCAAAACTATGATCGTCGTCCCCACGGTACGGTATTCCTTTATCAGGGCCTGGCGCATTCCTACAACCTGTCAACGGCTCGCCTCGGGCTGGAAGTCGGCGTGCCGAATGTGCTCAAGACCTTGGCGCGCCTGGGGGTGAACCGCGAGTTCCCGGCTTTCCCGTCGATGCTGTTGGGCGCCGGTGGCCTGACCCCGATCGAAGTGGCGGCGATGTACCAGACCCTGGCCAACGGTGGTTTCAATACGCCGATGCGTGGCATCCGCAGTGTGCTGACCGCCGACGGCGAGCCGCTCAAGCGTTATCCGTTCCAGATCCAGCAGCGTTTCGATCCGGCTTCCATTTATCTGATCCAGAGCGCCATGCAGCGGGTGATGCGTGAAGGTACCGGCAGCTCGGTCTATAACGTGCTTCCGCGGACGCTGACCCTGGCCGGCAAGACCGGCACCAGTAACGATTCGCGCGACAGTTGGTTCGCCGGCTTCAGCCAGGACTTGCTGGCGGTGGTCTGGCTGGGGCGTGACGACAACGGCAAGACGCCGTTCACCGGTGCCACCGGCGCATTGCAGGTCTGGACCAGTTTCATGCGCAAGGCCGACCCGTTGCCGCTGGACATGCCGCAACCGGACAACATCGTCCAGGCCTGGGTCGATTCACGCACCGGGCAGGGCTCCGACGCGAATTGCCCGGGCGCGGTTCAGATGCCGTATATTCGCGGCAGCGAACCGCCGCCCGGTGCGGCGTGTGGCGGCCAGAACCCAGCCGAATCGGTGATGGATTGGGTCAAGGACTGGGTGAATTAAGCAAAGAGGGTTTCAAGTGAACAAGTGGTTGATTCCAGCGGTAACCGCCGTGGCTTTGCTCAGCGGCTGCTCTACCGTACAGCGCGGTTCGATTCCGGTTGTCGACTCCGGTACCGCCGTTTCCAACAGCGAGCGGGTCTCGGCCAATGGCGGTTTCCGTCAGACGACCGTAAAGCGTCCGGTGCAGGGTACTCAGACCCAGGCGATTCCCCAGGGTGATACGGGCGTCGTGGTGATGGTGCCCGGTGGTGGCGCTGCCACGTCGGCACCCATCAGCAGCACGCCGATCACACCGGGGCCGATCACGCCGGGTCCTATCGAGACTTCGCCGATCGACCAGGGCAGCTACAGCATGCCATCGACGCCGAGCAGCATTCCGTCGGCGAGCTCCGGTGGCTTGTCCGCCGATGAGCAACTGGATGGTCCGGTGCTGGCGCTGCTGACTACGGCCCAACAGCAGCAGGCCGGTGGTGACCTCAACGGCGCGTCCTCCAGCCTCGAGCGCGCCCAGCGTGTCGCGCCGCGCGAGCCTCAGGTTCTTTATCGGCTGGCCCAGGTACGCATGGCCCAGGGCGATGCGCCGCAAGCCGAGCAACTGGCGCGCCGCGGCCTGACATTCTCCAGCGGTCGGCCGGCACTCCAGGCAAGCCTGTGGGAGCTGATTGCCCAGGCCCGCGAGAA
Organism: Pseudomonas sp. Z2-11; assembly: GCF_054161305.1. NCBI lineage: Bacteria > Pseudomonadati > Pseudomonadota > Gammaproteobacteria > Pseudomonadales > Pseudomonadaceae > Pseudomonas > Pseudomonas sp. Z2-11. Next base: position 5,210,053 of record NZ_CP096395.1, on the reverse strand, counting down.
ACAAGGCGACTCCGCTGGTGCCGCACTGGCCCGTCAGAAAGCCAAGGTTTCACTCTGATGGATGTTCGTTTTCCCCAGATCGCCGATCAGTTGCTGTTGATCGAGCGCGAACTGCGCGTCCAGGGTTGGTGGAGCAGCGTTTCGCCTTCGGCCGAGGCGCTGGCGAGTGTCGAGCCGTTCGCGGTCGATACCCTGGATTTCGAGCAGTGGCTGCAATGGATCTTCCTGCCGCGAATGAAGGCGATCCTCGAAAACGACCTGCCACTGCCTAATGCTTCGGGCATTCTGGCCATGGCCGAAATGGTCTATGCCCAGCGGCCAGGGCAGGGCGCCGAGTTGCAGCGGTTGCTGGCGCAGTTCGACCAGTTGATCAGCGACGCCAGCTGACTGCCTTCACTGGCAATGTTCTTCGATCTGCTTGCGGGTCTCATCGATGCGCTGGCGCCGCTCTTCATCCGTGAGCCGGCGCATTTCGCCTTCCACGTCTTCCCTGACCCTGGGATTGTTCTGCAGTTGCGCCAGGTTGGTCCTGGCCTGCTCGCAGAATGCCTTGAGTTGGGCTTCCTGCTCGGCAACCTGCTGCTTTACCTGTTGGTCGATGGCTTTTTGATCGCCGACGACTCCTCCCGAAGCCGGCGCCGCCTGTTTGGGCGCGGGCGTTGTGGAGTTGCCTACGGTGGTCGCTTCTACGCCCTCGGGCGGTTGCGCGCCGAAGTGGGTCACACCTTGGGCGTCGACCCATTTATAGATCTGGCCGGCCATGCCCGTCGGGCTCAGGCCTAGCAGCAGGGTGGCCGTCAATAACATCGTTCGCATGCTGTTTCCTTGTCCTGGGTTGCGCAATTGAAGCTAACAGAGTAGCCGTTTAAAGGTTTTTTCTTGCGTTCTCATGTGCTTACTTCAATAAAGCACATTGACGACTTGACTTGCAGAGGGCGAAACAGAAGAATCCAAAGTCCGCTGTAGAGGGACTGCCAGAAGCAGACCCACTCGGCAGATCATGAGGCGCACATCCGCGCCGACCTGTTACACCCGCAACGCGTTACCTCGCGCTGGGTGGGAAAGGCCCGCAACACTTGGGACGATCCCAATACTTGCTCAGTCAGTGCTGACGTAGTCGGCGACCACCGTCGCTCATGCTCTGCCGAGAAGTAAACCTATTAAGACCCGTCCCCTTTTCGTGGGTCGGTATTCTGGCGTTTTAGAGGTGAACAACGTGGAGCTTTTATCTGGCGGTGAGATGCTCGTCCGCTTCTTGCGTGACGAAGGCGTCAAATATATCTACGGGTACCCCGGCGGTGCTCTTCTTCATGTCTATGATGCCCTGTTCAAAGAACCGGAAGTGACCCACATCCTGGTTCGCCACGAACAAGCGGCCACCCACATGGCGGACGGCTATGCCCGCGCCACCGGCAAGGCCGGCGTGGTTCTGGTGACATCCGGCCCTGGCGCCACGAACGCCATCACCGGTATCGCCACGGCCTACATGGACTCGATCCCGATGGTGATCATCTCTGGCCAGGTGCCCAGCACCATGGTCGGTACCGATGCGTTCCAGGAAACCGACATGATCGGTATCTCCCGGCCGATCGTGAAGCACAGCTTCATGATCAAGCACGCGTCGGAAATCCCGGAGGTCATGAAAAAAGCCTTTTACCTGGCTGAGTCTGGTCGTCCAGGCCCGGTCGTGGTCGACGTGCCGAAAGACATGACCAACCCGGCCGAGAAATTCGAATACATCTATCCGAAAAAAGCCAAGCTGCGCTCCTACAGCCCGGCCGTACGCGGTCACTCGGGACAAATCCGCAAGGCCGCCGAAATGCTGCTCGCGGCCAAGCGCCCGGTCCTGTACTCGGGTGGTGGGGTCATCCTCGGTGGTGGCTCCGCGCCGCTGACCGAATTGGCAAAGATGCTCAACCTGCCGGTTACCAATACCTTGATGGGGCTTGGCGCCTACCCGGGCACCGACCGCCAGTTCATCGGCATGCTCGGCATGCACGGCAGCTACACCGCCAACCTGGCGATGCACCATGCCGATGTCATCCTGGCCGTGGGCGCGCGTTTCGACGACCGCGTCATCAACGGCCCGGCGAAATTCTGCCCGAACGCCAAGATCATCCACATCGACATCGACCCGGCGTCCATCTCCAAGACCATCAAGGCAGACGTGCCGATTGTCGGTCCGGTCGAGAGCGTGCTGACCGAGATGGTCGCCATCCTCAAGGAAATCGGCGAGGCTCCGAACAAGGAGTCCGTGGCCGCCTGGTGGAAACAGGTCGATGAATGGCGCGGTGATCGTGGCCTGTTCCCGTACGACAAGGGCGACGGCAGCGTGATCAAGCCGCAGACCGTCATCGAGACCCTGTGCGAAGTGACCAAGGGCGATGCCTTCGTGACTTCCGACGTTGGCCAGCACCAGATGTTCGCGGCGCAATACTACCGGTTCAACAAGCCTAACCGCTGGATCAACTCCGGTGGCCTGGGCACCATGGGCTTCGGCTTCCCGGCGGCCATGGGCGTCAAGTTGAGCTTCCCGGACAACGACGTCGCCTGCGTCACCGGCGAAGGCAGTATCCAGATGAACATCCAGGAGCTGTCGACCTGCCTGCAGTACGGTTTGCCGGTGAAGATCGTCAACCTGAACAACGGTGTACTGGGCATGGTTCGCCAGTGGCAGGACATGAGCTACGGCAGCCGTCATTCGCATTCCTACATGGAGTCGCTGCCGGACTTCGTCAAGCTGGTCGAGGCCTACGGTCACGTGGGCATCCGCATCACCGACCTGAAGGACTTGAGGTCCGGGCTTGAAGAAGCCTTCGCCATGAAGGACCGCCTGGTGTTCCTCGATATCCAGGTCGATACCAGCGAGCACGTCTACCCGATGCAGATCAAAGACGGCTCCATGCGCGATATGTGGCTGAGCAAGACGGAGCGTACCTAATCATGCGACATATTATTTCCTTGCTTCTGGAAAACGAACCGGGTGCTCTGTCTCGTGTAGTGGGCCTGTTCTCGCAGCGCAACTACAACATCGAAAGCCTGACCGTGGCGCCAACCGAGGACCCGACCCTGTCGCGTCTGACGCTGACCACCGTGGGCCACGATGAAGTCATCGAGCAGATCACCAAGAACCTGAACAAGCTGATCGAGGTGGTCAAGCTGGTGGACCTGTCGGAGAGCGCTCACATCGAACGCGAGCTGATGCTGGTCAAGGTCAAGGCCACCGGCGCCCAGCGCGCCGAGATCAAACGCACTACCGATATTTATCGTGGGCAGATCGTCGATGTCAGCGCCAGCGTCTATACCGTTCAGTTGACCGGTACCAGCGACAAGCTCGACAGCTTCATCCAATCGATCGGCACTGCCTCGATCCTGGAAACCGTACGCAGTGGCGTCACCGGGATTGCCCGTGGCGACAAAGTACTGAGCATCTAACCAAATTAGCGAATGGCCGGAATGGCCGGATATAGGGGAAATTCATGAAAGTTTTCTACGATAAAGATTGCGACCTGTCGATCATCCAGGGCAAAAAAGTCGCCATCATCGGCTACGGCTCCCAAGGTCACGCGCAGGCGTGCAACCTGAAAGATTCCGGCGTTGACGTAACCGTCGGCCTGCGCAAAGGCTCGGCTACCGTCGCCAAGGCCGAGGCCCACGGCTTGAAAGTCACCGACGTGGCTTCCGCCGTTGCCGCTGCCGACCTGGTCATGATCCTGACCCCGGACGAATTCCAGTCTGCCCTGTACAAGAACGAAATCGAGCCGAACATCAAGAAAGGCGCCACCCTGGCCTTCTCCCATGGCTTCGCGATCCATTACAACCAGGTTGTGCCGCGCGCCGACCTCGACGTGATAATGATCGCGCCGAAGGCCCCGGGCCACACCGTCCGTTCCGAGTTCGTCAAGGGCGGCGGTATCCCTGACCTGATCGCGATCTACCAGGATGCGTCCGGCAATGCCAAGAACGTTGCGCTGTCCTACGCCGCCGGCGTGGGTGGCGGTCGTACCGGCATCATCGAAACCACCTTCAAGGACGAGACCGAAACCGACTTGTTCGGTGAGCAAGCCGTTCTGTGCGGCGGCACCGTCGAGCTGGTCAAAGCCGGTTTCGAAACCCTGGTTGAAGCTGGCTACGCGCCGGAAATGGCCTACTTCGAGTGCCTGCACGAACTGAAGCTGATTGTTGACCTCATGTACGAAGGCGGTATCGCCAACATGAACTACTCGATCTCCAACAACGCCGAGTACGGCGAGTACGTGACCGGGCCGGAAGTCATCAACGCCGAATCTCGCCAGGCCATGCGCAACGCCCTGAAACGTATTCAGGACGGTGAATACGCCAAGATGTTCATCAGCGAAGGTGCCACCGGCTATCCTTCGATGACCGCCAAGCGCCGTAACAACGCCGCTCACGGTATCGAAATCATCGGCGAGCAACTGCGCTCCATGATGCCGTGGATCGGTGCCAACAAGATCGTCGACAAAGCCAAGAACTGAGTCGCGACTTGATCGAAAAACGCGGCCCTGGCCGCGTTTTTTCGTTTGGGCATTGGCTTCTGGTATAAAGCTGCATCGTTTGCGGCCGAACCGTCGTCCCAGACGCCTGTCGAATTTTTTCACACCGTTGCAAGGTACTGTCCATGAGCGAACGTCCCGACGAGCCGAACCAGGCTCCTGACGCCGAAAGCCTGTTGCCCATCGATGAACACGTCGAAGAGGGCCATGACGCTGAAGGCCGTAAGGTCCGGCATCGTGGCATCTATCTGCTGCCGAACCTGTTCACCACCGCGAACCTGTTTGCCGGCTTCTATTCCATCATCAGCTCCATGAGCGCCCAGGCGGCGCTCAGTGCCGGTGATAATTCCGGGGCAAGCCGCTATTTCGCCCTGGCTGCCATTGCGATATTTGTTGCCATGGTGCTCGATGGTCTTGACGGGCGCGTGGCCCGCATGACCAATACCCAGAGCGCATTCGGCGCCGAATACGACTCACTGTCCGACATGGTCGCGTTCGGTGTTGCCCCCGCGTTACTGGCGTTCGGCTGGGCGCTGGGCGACATGGGCAAGGTCGGCTGGATGGTGGCTTTCATCTATGTGGCCGGTGCCGCGTTGCGCCTGGCACGTTTTAACACCCAGGTCGGCACTGCCGACAAACGCTACTTCATCGGTCTCGCGAGCCCTGCAGCCGCGGGCGTGGTGGCCGGCGTGGTCTGGGCATTTAGCGACTACGGCATCCAGGGCTCGAAAATGTCGTTCCTGGTGGCGTTGCTGGTTGCGGCGGCCGGGATGCTGATGGTCAGCAACATCAAATACAACAGCTTCAAGGAACTGGATCTGAAAGGTCGCGTGCCGTTTGTCGCGATCCTGGCTGTGGTTCTGGTGTTCGCCGTGGTCTTCAGCGATCCGCCGCGTGTCCTGCTGCTGGTATTTCTCGCCTATGCTGCGTCGGGTCCGGTGCAATATTTGTTGCGTCTTCGCCGACGCTAAACGTTGCCTTAATCTAATTTCCCCCATACTCCGCAGTCTATTGGTGCATCTGCCCTCCAACACTGCGGAGTCGTCATGCTGATCAAGATCCCCAAATCGTCCGACAGTCGTGAATCGGACGTCACGCCTGAATCCTTCTATCTATCCCGTCGCAAGTTACTAGGGGCATCCGTGGCTGGCCTCGCCGTGGGTAGCTTGCCGCGATGGGCCGGCGCCGCGGATGTAGCGCGTTATCCCAATGTCGAGCCAGGCAAGGCGCCGGCCTGGTTGGCTGAGAAGGTTGCAGCTACCCAATGGGGCGCGGTGACGGCTGGAAATGAGTCGATCACCCCATTCAAGGACGCCACCCACTACAACAACTTCTATGAGTTCGGAACCGATAAGGGTGATCCGGCGGCCAATGCAGGGTCGTTGAAAACCGAGCCCTGGAGCGTAGTCGTGGAGGGTGAGGTGGGTAAGCCGGGCCGCTATGGTCTGGAAGACTTCATGAAGCCTTATCAGCTGGAGGAGCGGATTTATCGATTGCGCTGTGTCGAGGCCTGGTCGATGGTCATTCCGTGGATCGGCTTTCCCATCTCCGCACTACTCAAGCAGGTCGAGCCGACTTCCAAGGCCAAGTACATTCGTTTCGAGACGCTGCAGGATCCCAAGACCATGCCGGGCCAGCGTTCAGGCTTTGCCCTGATTGACTGGCCGTATGTGGAAGGTTTGCGGTTGGATGAGGCGATGAACCCGCTGGCAATCCTCGCGGTTGGGATGTACGGGCGGGAGTTGCCGAACCAGAACGGCGCGCCGTTGCGGTTGGTGGTGCCATGGAAGTATGGCTTCAAGAGCGTGAAATCCATCGTGCGGATCAGTCTGGTCAGCGAGCAGCCCAAGACAACCTGGCAAAGCATTGCGGCTGATGAGTACGGCTTTTATGCCAACGTCAATCCCACCGTTGACCATCCGCGCTGGACCCAGGCGCGGGAGCGTCGTTTGCCGAGCGGGCTGCTCAGCCCCAACGTTCGCGATACGTTGATGTTCAACGGCTATCAGGATGAAGTGGCTTCTTTATATGCGGGGATGGACCTGAGGAAGGATTATTGATGCGTTTTCTGGCGTGGCGGATCGGCGTATTCATCGCGGCGGCGATCTGGCCAATGCTTTGGCTTTATGAGGCATTGGCGAATTTCCTGGGGCCGGACCCGGGCAAGGTCCTGGTGGATCGGTTGGGGTTGGGGACGCTGATCCTGTTGCTGGTTACCTTGTGCATGACGCCGCTGCAGAAACTGACGGGGTGGGCGGGGTGGATAGCCGTCCGGCGTCAGTTGGGTTTGTGGTGCTTCACTTATGTCGTACTGCATTTGAGCGGGTATCTGGCGTTCATCCTGGGGTTCGATTGGTCTCAGCTGGGTGTGGAGCTGGGCAAGCGGCCTTACATCATCGTCGGAGCGCTCGGTTTTCTGGGATTGCTGGCGCTGGCAGTGACGTCCAACCGCTACAGCCAGCGGCGACTGGGCGGGCGATGGAAGAAACTGCATCGCCTGGTCTATCCGATATTGGGGCTTGGGTTGCTGCATATGTTGTGGATCGTGCGGGCCGATCTGAAGGAGTGGGCGATATATGCCTTTATAGGTGCGGTACTGTTGGTGCTCAGGGTGCCTGCGGTGATGCGGCGTATCCCGCGTCTGATGGGGCGAAAGAAGTCTTCTGCAACAAAAACGTAATTAATGGTTGACGGCAAATTCTGGATGTCTATAATTCGCCCCACTTCCGGCGCAGTCGAAACGGAAAACTCCTTGAGTTTCAATGAGTTAAGTAGGTTTCGAAAGTGTGCGGCTTCAGGTCATCGAAGCGCGGAAGGAGTGGGCAGGCCGGTTTGATGGGCGCTGTCGACGGTTCGATCCTCTCGGTCGAAAGCGGCAAAAAAGAGGTGTTGACAGCAGCGACTAACGCTGTAGAATTCGCCTCCCGCTAACGAGAGATCGGAAGCGCAAGTGGTTGAAGTTGTTAAGGATTTCCAAGCGAAACTTTGAAAACTTCTTAAAATAACCGCTTGACAGATACACGGGGCGCTGTAGAATGC
>NZ_CP096395.1:1815000-5200000 GCF_054161305.1 Pseudomonas sp. Z2-11 | reverse complement strand
AAGCTTCTTTGATTTTAGCGGAACGCTCTGGAAAGTGCGGCCATAGTGGGTGATAGCCCTGTACGCGAAAGGATCTTAGAAGTGAAATCGAGTAGGACGGAGCACGAGAAACTTTGTCTGAATATGGGGGGACCATCCTCCAAGGCTAAATACTACTGACTGACCGATAGTGAACTAGTACCGTGAGGGAAAGGCGAAAAGAACCCCGGAGAGGGGAGTGAAATAGATCCTGAAACCGTATGCGTACAAGCAGTGGGAGCCCACTTTGTTGGGTGACTGCGTACCTTTTGTATAATGGGTCAGCGACTTATTTTCAGTGGCGAGCTTAACCGAATAGGGGAGGCGTAGCGAAAGCGAGTCTTAATAGGGCGTCTAGTCGCTGGGAATAGACCCGAAACCGGGCGATCTATCCATGGGCAGGTTGAAGGTTAGGTAACACTGACTGGAGGACCGAACCGACTACCGTTGAAAAGTTAGCGGATGACCTGTGGATCGGAGTGAAAGGCTAATCAAGCTCGGAGATAGCTGGTTCTCCTCGAAAGCTATTTAGGTAGCGCCTCATGTATCACTGTAGGGGGTAGAGCACTGTTTCGGCTAGGGGGTCATCCCGACTTACCAAACCGATGCAAACTCCGAATACCTACAAGTGCCGAGCATGGGAGACACACGGCGGGTGCTAACGTCCGTCGTGAAAAGGGAAACAACCCAGACCGTCAGCTAAGGTCCCAAAGTTATGGTTAAGTGGGAAACGATGTGGGAAGGCTTAGACAGCTAGGAGGTTGGCTTAGAAGCAGCCACCCTTTAAAGAAAGCGTAATAGCTCACTAGTCGAGTCGGCCTGCGCGGAAGATGTAACGGGGCTCAAACCATACACCGAAGCTACGGGTATCACGTAAGTGATGCGGTAGAGGAGCGTTCTGTAAGCCTGTGAAGGTGAGTTGAGAAGCTTGCTGGAGGTATCAGAAGTGCGAATGCTGACATGAGTAACGACAATGGGTGTGAAAAACACCCACGCCGAAAGACCAAGGTTTCCTGCGCAACGTTAATCGACGCAGGGTTAGTCGGTCCCTAAGGCGAGGCTGAAAAGCGTAGTCGATGGAAAACAGGTTAATATTCCTGTACTTCTGGTTATTGCGATGGAGGGACGGAGAAGGCTAGGCCAGCTTGGCGTTGGTTGTCCAAGTTTAAGGTGGTAGGCTGAGATCTTAGGTAAATCCGGGATCTTAAGGCCGAGAGCTGATGACGAGTTACCCTTTGGGTGACGAAGTGGTTGATGCCATGCTTCCAAGAAAAGCTTCTAAGCTTCAGGTAACCAGGAACCGTACCCCAAACCGACACAGGTGGTTGGGTAGAGAATACCAAGGCGCTTGAGAGAACTCGGGTGAAGGAACTAGGCAAAATGGCACCGTAACTTCGGGAGAAGGTGCGCCGGTGAGGGTGAAGCACTTGCTGCGTAAGCCCACGCCGGTCGAAGATACCAGGCCGCTGCGACTGTTTATTAAAAACACAGCACTCTGCAAACACGAAAGTGGACGTATAGGGTGTGACGCCTGCCCGGTGCCGGAAGGTTAATTGATGGGGTTAGCTAACGCGAAGCTCTTGATCGAAGCCCCGGTAAACGGCGGCCGTAACTATAACGGTCCTAAGGTAGCGAAATTCCTTGTCGGGTAAGTTCCGACCTGCACGAATGGCGTAACGATGGCGGCGCTGTCTCCACCCGAGACTCAGTGAAATTGAAATCGCTGTGAAGATGCAGTGTATCCGCGGCTAGACGGAAAGACCCCGTGAACCTTTACTATAGCTTTGCACTGGACTTTGAATTTGCTTGTGTAGGATAGGTGGGAGGCTTTGAAGCGTGGACGCCAGTCTGCGTGGAGCCAACCTTGAAATACCACCCTGGCAACTTTGAGGTTCTAACTCAGGTCCGTTATCCGGATCGAGGACAGTGTATGGTGGGTAGTTTGACTGGGGCGGTCTCCTCCTAAAGAGTAACGGAGGAGTACGAAGGTGCGCTCAGACCGGTCGGAAATCGGTCGTAGAGTATAAAGGCAAAAGCGCGCTTGACTGCGAGACAGACACGTCGAGCAGGTACGAAAGTAGGTCTTAGTGATCCGGTGGTTCTGTATGGAAGGGCCATCGCTCAACGGATAAAAGGTACTCCGGGGATAACAGGCTGATACCGCCCAAGAGTTCATATCGACGGCGGTGTTTGGCACCTCGATGTCGGCTCATCACATCCTGGGGCTGAAGCCGGTCCCAAGGGTATGGCTGTTCGCCATTTAAAGTGGTACGCGAGCTGGGTTTAGAACGTCGTGAGACAGTTCGGTCCCTATCTGCCGTGGACGTTTGAGATTTGAGAGGGGCTGCTCCTAGTACGAGAGGACCGGAGTGGACGAACCTCTGGTGTTCCGGTTGTCACGCCAGTGGCATTGCCGGGTAGCTATGTTCGGAAAAGATAACCGCTGAAAGCATCTAAGCGGGAAACTTGCCTCAAGATGAGATCTCACTGGGACCTTGAGTCCCCTGAAGGGCCGTCGAAGACTACGACGTTGATAGGCAGGGTGTGTAAGCGCTGTGAGGCGTTGAGCTAACCTGTACTAATTGCCCGTGAGGCTTGACCATATAACACCCAAGCAATCTGTAGACTCGAAAGAGGCCAGATTGCGGTGTGTGAAGACGAAATGAACCGAAAGTTCGAGTCAAAACCCACAAACTATCGCATACCCATTCGCTGGAACGTGACCGCAAGGCACGCGCTGGCTACCGAATTTCTTGACGACCATAGAGCATTGGAACCACCTGATCCCATCCCGAACTCAGAAGTGAAACGATGCATCGCCGATGGTAGTGTGGGGTTTCCCCATGTGAGAGTAGGTCATCGTCAAGATTAAATTCCGAAACCCCTATCTGCTGACGCAGGTAGGGGTTTTGTTTTATCTGTAATAAAACCGGCCGAAGCTCGTGGTAAATTTGCGCAGTTATTTTCGAGCTGGCGCACTAGAATAGCCCCACCTTAGTTGAGCCAGAGCGCTATATGCCCGATCCGTCAGACATCGATAGGTTGTCAGATCTACCCTTGGACGGTCTGGTGGCGTGTCATGAATGCGACTTGTTGATGCGCAAGCCACAGCTGGCCCACGGCGAAAAAGCCGAATGCCCCCGCTGTGGATACGAACTTTATGCACACCGATATAACGTGGTCGAACGTAGCCTCGCCCTGGTAGTTGCCGCTTTGCTGTTGTTTGTGCCGGCGAACTTTTTACCCATCATGCAGCTCAATCTGCTCGGACAGTCGTCCCAGGACACCGTCTGGAGTGGCGTGGTCGGGCTGTTCAATACCGGTATGCACGGTGTCTCGGTGGTGGTGTTCCTGTGCAGCATGGGGATTCCGCTGCTCAAGTTGCTCTGTCAGCTAATTGTGCTGCTGACCATTCGCTGGAACGTCGGGCGAAGTTACGGCTTGTTGTTGTACCGCACTTACCATCACTTAAGGGATTGGGGGATGCTCGAGGTCTATTTCATGGGCGTGCTGGTTGCCATCGTCAAACTTGCCGACATGGCGGCTATTACCGTGGGCCTGGGCCTGGTGTGTTTTGTCAGCTTGTTGCTGGTTCAGGTCTGGCTGGAAGTGGTGATGTCACCGCATCAGATCTGGCAGGCGCTGTCAGGAGAGGATTCTCATGCGGGCGATTGATGCGGGCATTCTGATCTGCGTCGAATGTCACGAGTTGAATCGACAGGATGCAGGCGCTGACAAACAGACCTGCTCCCGTTGTGGCGCACGCATCCATCCCCGTCGTCCGAACAGCCTCATGCGGACCTGGGCATTATTGATCACGGCCGCGATTCTCTATATTCCGGCCAATATGCTGCCGATCATGACCATCAATTCGCTGGGCCAGGGATCGCCCAGCACCATAATGGCCGGCGTCATCGAGCTGGTTCAGCACGGCATGATCCCCATTGCCGCGGTGGTGTTTGTTGCCAGTATCGTCGTGCCCACTTTCAAGCTGGTGGGGCTCGCCTTGTTGTTGTTTTCGGTGCAACGGCACCAGCCAATGTCCGCGCGTCAGCGCATCCTCATGTATCGCTTCATTGAGTTCATCGGCCGCTGGTCGATGCTGGACATTTTCGTAATCGCAATCCTGGTGGCGGTGGTCAATTTCGGGCGGCTTGCCAGTGTTGAAGCCGGTCTCGGTGCCATCGCCTTTGCCAGCGTAGTGATTTTGACAATGATTGCCGCAGTTACCTTCGATCCCCGACTGATTTGGGATAACACGGAGTCGGATGACGACCATGACTGATTTGCCTACTGCTAAAACCCGACCGGCTTCGAACTGGTCGGCCATCTGGGTCTTGCCGTTGATTGCCTTGATCATCGGCGGTTGGCTCGGCTGGCGGGCTTATAACGAGACCGGGATCGAGATCAGCGTACGTTTTGAAAGCGGTGAGGGCATTCAGGTCAACAAGACCGAGATCGTCTACAAAGGCATGACGGTGGGCAAGGTAAAGGACCTTACGCTTGATGACGAAGGCAGCTCGAAAGGCGTTATCGCGACCGTCGAAATGAACAAGGACGTCGAGCAATACCTCAAGACCGGCACACGTTTCTGGCTGGTCAAGCCGAGTGTGAGCCTGGCCGGGATCACCGGACTGGAGACGCTGGTATCAGGCAACTACGTGGCCATAAGCCCGGGGGAAGGCGAGTCGACACGCAAGTTCAAGGCCTTGGCCGAAGAGCCGCCGCTATCGGACGCCAAACCAGGTTTGCACCTGACGATCAAGGCTGAGCGCCTGGGTTCCCTGGACCGTGGCAGCCCGGTTTTCTACAAACAGATTCAAGTTGGCCAGGTGAAAAGTTATTCCCTGTCCGAAGATCAGCGGACAGTCGAGGTCAAGGTCTTCATCGAGCCGACCTACGCCAGCCTGGTTCGTAAACACACACGATTCTGGAACGCCAGCGGCATCAGCATCGATGCCAACCTGTCGGGCGTCAAAGTACGCAGTGAATCACTGGCCAGTATCGTGGCCGGCGGTATCGCGTTTGCCACGCCGGAAAACCGCAAGGACAGCCCGCCCACGGACCCAAGCCTGCCGTTTCGTCTGTACGAAGACTTCGATGCGGCCGCCGCCGGGATCCGGGTAAAGGTCAAGCTCAGCGATTTCGAAGGGTTACAGGCGGGGCGCACGCCGGTCATGTACAAAGGTATCCAGGTTGGTAGTCTGAAGACGTTGAAGGTCGACCCCGACTTGTCCAGCGCCAGCGCCGAGCTGACTCTTGATCCTTTGGCCGAGGACTACCTGGTGACCGGCACTCAGTTCTGGGTCGTCAAGCCATCGATTTCCCTCGCGGGTATCACCGGCCTCGAAGCGCTGGTCAAGGGTAACTACATCGCCGTGCGCCCGGGCGACAAGGGCGCGGCGCCGCAGCGCGAATTCGAAGCCAGGGCGAAGGCTCCGCCATTGGACCTGCGTTCCCCTGGCCTGCACCTGGTGCTGCTGACTGAGAATCTGGGATCGCTGGAAGTCGGCAGTCCGATTCTCTACAAGCAGGTCAAGGTCGGCTCGGTGCAGAGCTACCAATTCTCCCGCAAGAAAAAACAGTTGATCATCGGTGTGCACATCGAGAAGGAATACGAAGGGCTGGTGAACGGTTCGACGCGATTCTGGAACGCCAGCGGCGTCACCCTCACGGGCGGTCTGACTGGCGGGATACAGGTCAAGAGCGAGTCCCTGCAGAGCCTGATGGCCGGCGGGATCGCCTTCGAGACGCCGGAGCCGAATGTACCGTTGAAAAGACGCATCCCTCGGTTCCGTCTGCATGAAGACCGCGAAGCGGCACAGCAGAACGGCACGGTCGTGACAATCAAGGTCGATCGCGCCGACGGCTTGCGCAGCGGTACGCCGATCCGTTTCAAGGGGCTGGATGTGGGCAAGATCGAGAACGTCGATCTCAGCGCCGACATGCAGTCAGTGCTGGTCACCGCGCGTATCACCGAAGTGCCGGAGCGTATCGCCCGCGCCGGGACCCAGTTCTGGGTGGTCAAGCCAGAGCTGGGGTTGATGAAGACGTCGAACCTGGAAACCCTGGTGACCGGTCAATACATCGAAGTGCAGCCCGCTGTGAAAAGCCAGGGCCCACAGAAAAGCTTTGTTGCGTTGGCCGAACCACCCGAAAGCGCGGTTCCGGAGGCTGGTTTGAGCCTGGTATTGAGTGCGGCGCGGCGTGGTTCGTTGAAGATTGGCGTGCCGGTGACCTATCGCGAGGTGACGGTGGGCAAAGTCACAGGATATGAATTGGGCCAGACGGCGGACCGGGTGCTGGTTCATATCCTGATCGAGCCCAAGTATGCGCCGTTGGTGCGCAGTGGTACTCGCTTCTGGAACAGCAGCGGTTTTGGCCTGGACTTCGGCCTGTTCAAGGGCGCGACGGTGCGGACCGAGTCGTTGGAGACACTGATCCAGGGCGGTATCGCTTTTGCGACACCGGACGGCGAGCGGATGGGCAACCCGGCGCGACCGCAGCAGACGTTCCCGCTGTTCGACAAGTTTGAAGATGAGTGGCTGACCTGGGCGCCGAAGATCACGCTCGGCAAGTGAGCTTATAGGATGTGACACCTGTGGCGAGGGAGCTTGCTCCCGCTGGGCCGGTCCGACGCTTCGGGCGTAGCGGCCCCAAAGCCTGCGACCGCTGCGCAGTCGAGCGGGAGCAAGCTCCCTCGCCACGGAGTATGCGATAACAAAAAAGGCCGTGATCCATTGGATCGCGGCCTTTTTCATACCCGGCTATTCACCTCAGACTGGATCCAGCTCCGGCTCATCGGCCTGGACGTTCACCGTGGCTTTCACCGCATCGTGACGACGGATGTACTTCCAGTCCGCCTCGTCGATGTAGATGCCGTTCGGGCCGCTGCCGCCTTCCAGGTCGATGGCGACACTGGCGCAGACCTGCGGCTTCACACTGGCGAGGATCGGCACGAAGCCCAGTTGCAAGCTGGTTTCCAGCAGCGCTGCCTGGTTCTTTTCGTCGATGTCCGCCGCTTCGTCCAGGTAGTACGGCAGGCGCACGCGACCAGCCTGTTCGCGGTCCATCAGGTGCAGCAACAAGTACATGTTGGTCAGCGCCTTGATGGTCATGGTGGTGCCGTTGGACGCCGCGCCGTCGATGTCGGTGTGGATCACCGGCTGGCCGTTGACCTTGGTGATCTCGAACGCCAGTTCGAACAGGTCCTTGAGGCCGAGCTGGTTGTGGTTTGCCGCCACCAGCCGCGCCAGATATTCCTTGGCTTCTTCGTTCTTGTTGTCCTGCTCGGCGCTCTGGCTCAGGTCGAACACCGACAGCGTCTCGCCTTCTTCGTACTGGCCGGCGCTGTGGATGATCTGGTCGATGTGCTTGAGCGCTTCCTTGTTCGGCGCCAGGACGATGCGGAAGCTTTGCAGGTTGGACACCTGGCGCTTGTTGATCTCGCGGTTGAACAGCGCCAACTGGTGTTCGAGGCTGTCGTAGTCGCTGCGGATGTTGCGCAAGGTCCGGGCGATGTCGGTGACGGCCGCACGACGCGCCTTGCCCAGGGTCAGAGCTTCGTCGGTGCGGTGGGCATAGGCGTTGATCAGCAGTTGCAGACGGCGCTCCATGTCGTCTTCGCTGTCGAACTTGGCCACGCCCTTGAGGCGCACCTGGGCGTACAGCGCTTCGATCTGGCCATCGACCCGTAACAGGCCCTGCCAACTGTCCTGATAATCGTTGAGCAGCGGCAACAGGTTGTCCATGGAGTCGTCGACCGGGTCCATGAACGGCGTGCCGAATGGCAGGTCCGCCGGCAGCAACTGACGACGGCGCAGGGCATCGTCGAGGGTGCGTTGCTTGGCTTCCATGTCGGCGATCTGCCGGCCCACCAGTTGCAACTTGGCGGACAGCTGCTGGACGCGCTCGGTGAAGGCATCGCTGGAGCGCTTGAGTTCGTCCTGGGCGGCTTCCATCTGCGCCAGTTGCTCGAGTTTCTCGCCTTCCTCGGCGCTCAAGGTCTGGGTGCGGCGGAAATCCTCCAGGGCTTTCTGCGCATCCAGCACCTGCTGGTACAGCGCTTCGGTCTGGGTCTTGCTCGCGGCACGGTCGGCGGCCACGGCTTGTTGGGTCTTGAGCTGCTTGAGCTCTTTTTCCAGACGCTCTTTCTGATCGCGCAGCGCGGCGCGGTCGGCAAGCGCTTGCAGGGCCGGCGGTTCGATGTGGGACAGGTCGATGGACAGGCCGGGCACTTCGAAGCGCTCGCCCCTGAAGCCGTCGAGAATCAGCTCCATGGATTTGACCCACTCGCCATTCTCGTCCAGCGCGATCCCGTGTTCGCCCAGCGGCAGGCTGAACAAAGCGCTGTTGAACAGGCGCATCAGGCGCTCGACGTCCTGCTGGGAGAACTCTTCGCGCAGGCGGGCGTAGCTGTTGTTATCGGCGTGATCGAGTTGCTGCTTGACCGACTTCAAGCGTTTTTCCAGATCCCGCAGGCGCTCTTCCAGGTCTTCGGCGCTGAACTGCCGGGACTGAGCCAGAGCGCCGGCCAGTTCGTCGTGGGCGTCTTTGGCGGCGAGCAGTTGCTGCTCCAGGACCTTGACGTCGTCCACCAGGGCAAAGCGATGCTTGAGCACCGACAGTTCGCCGAGCCAGCGCTGGATGCCGCTGATTTCACGCTCCAGGCGCATCAGCTCCTGGGTGCCGCCGCGCTGGTCGTTCTGCAGCGAATCCTGCTCGTTGCGGTAGTGCTCGGCCTGGATGGTCAGCTCTTCCTTGCGCGCACTGGCATAGTCCGACCAGGTGCCCAGCAGCGAGTCGAGCAATGGCGACAGGCGATGCAGTTTGCCGCGCAGGATATCGCGCTGCTTCACGCCGTTGGCCAAGGCTTCCACCAACGGGCCGGCCGCCACCAGGGAGTTGTAGTCCTGTTCCATGCGTCGCACGTCGCGGAAGGCTTCTTCGCACGCAGCTATATAGTCCACGCTGCCGGAGCGCAGGCTGTGCTCGAAGGCATCGAGGAACAGTTGCTTGAGCTTGGCGGCGGTGATTTCGCGCATGTGCAGCAGGTTGATGAACAACGCGCGGAAGGTCTTGAGGCTTTGCTCGCTGGTGGAGCGTAGCGGGATCAGCGTCAGGTCCAGGGGAATCGAGGTGTGTCCGCCGACCAGCAGACGGCGCAGTTCATCCGGCTTGAGTTCGTAGGCCTTCAGGCCTTCGCGCTCCAGGTTGGTGAACAGCTCTTTCTGGCGCAGGCAAGTGTCATCTTTCTGATAGTGGGCCAGGTCCAGTTTGCCGGCGTAGGCAAAGAACTGATGGCCGAAACCGCCACCAGGGCCGCGACCGACCACGCCAATCACGTGCGGGCCGTGGGGCAGGGCAACTTCCACGAGGATGTAGCTGGTGTCCGAGGCGAAGTAGAAACGCCGGGATTGCTCCAGGCTGTACTTGCCGAAGCTCATGTCCGACATGCGCGCCAGGATCGGGAACTGCAGGGCGTTGATCGAGGCGGATTTACCCAGGTTGTTCGCGCCGTAAACCGATAACGGTTCTTCCAGCGGGAACAGGCCGAGGCTATAGCCGGCGGTGTTCAAAAGGGCAAAGCGGCGGATGCCGTAGCGTTCCTTGCTCATGCGTCGGTCTCCTGTTCTTCGGCAATGGCGCGGGCCAGTGCGTCTTCTTCGCTTTCACCGTCGAATTCACTGAGGTCCAGCGGGTCATCGGTCTGCAGCAGTTTTTCGTCGCTGTCTTCGTCGATCAGTACCGGCGCCGGCAGCGGCAACACGCTGTGCAGGCTGGCGGCCAGGTCGCGGTCCTGCTGGACCGACAGGCAGACGTCGAGAAAACGATGCATCGGCGGCAGGAAGCGATACACGCCGTTTTCTTCGCTGGCAAAACCCAGCTGGGTCATGCGGCGCATGATTTTTTCTTCCAGCTCTTCCTGGGTCTGTACTTCGGCCTGGATGAACAGGTCGCGGTATTTTTCCAGCAACGACGGCAACTCATCGCGGCCGAGGCTGCCACCGTCGAGCACGGCAATCGGGTCGCGACCCTGATCGGCCAGGTGTTCGACCAGGATGAAGGTGAACAGGGCCAGGCGCTGGGCGGTCTTGTTCACCGCGGCGGCGGCCAGGTCGGGGACGAAATAATAGAAGCCGCGGGTATCGCACACCAGTTCGAAGCCCAGGGCCTTGAACAGCGTGCGGTACTGGTCCTGGAAGTTCGACAGTTGCGCGTACAGCTCCGGGTCGCGGCGGCTGACGTGGTAACCCTTGAACAGCTCGCGAAAGATCGGCGCCAGCTGGGACAGTTCGGATAGATCAAGATGCATGGGGGATGCTCGCAGAATCCTCGGCGGCGGTGTCGCCGGCCGAGAGCAGGGCGAAGGAGCGCAGGCTGACCTGATGCTCGTGGGTGTGATAATCGCGGCGTTCCAGACGCTCGCGCTTGAAACGTTTTTCCCGCGACAGGCGCGAGAACCAGTACAGCAATTCGTCGGTGGCGCCGTCCGGTTCCTGCTCCAGCAGCCAGCTCATCAGGTCCGGCATCGGCAGGGCGTCTTCGCAACGCTCGACCATCTCGCGTACGGTGCGCGGCGCCCGTGGTGCCTCGCCGCCCTTATGGGTCTTGTGGGACTTGGGAAAGCGCGCCGGTTTCGGCTCGAAACGGGCCAGGGCATAGACATAGGCTTCGACCTGGCTGGCACTGCCCAAAAACGTACTTTGCGGCCGGGTGAACAGCGGCATGGCGGCTTGCGGCACGGCGTCGATGCCCTTGCGGCGAATGGCCGCCAGGGCCAGCGCCGCGCCACGGGTCACGGCGTTGTGGCGGCGGGCCTCTTCACGCAGCGGCAGGAGCAGTTCCCGGGCGTGGCGCAGGGTCAATTGGGCGCTGGTCTGCATTTCGAGGATGCGTGCATGGGTGCGCAGCAGCATGTCGTCGTCGACAAGGTGGCCGAGGCGCTGTTGTTCGGTGAGCATGCGCAACAGCACGTTCTCGACCTTGCGCACGCCTTGCTCGAAGGCGCCGTCGGCGTTCACCAGCTGGATCATCGGTTCGACGTATTCGTCCCAGGTCGCCAGTACTTCGGCGTAGCGCTGGCGCAGCGGAATCTGCCGGTCGCTGGTCTTGGCCCGTTCGGCCACGGCCACCAGTGCCTGCTCATCGTTGGCGAGCTTTTTCAGGACGTCGCGCACGCGCATGTCCAGCAAGCGCAACTGGCGGGCCAGGTCGTTGCCGTCGCGCACCTCGAAAGCGTCCTGGATGTAACCGGCCAGGCGCTCGAGGTGGCGCAGGTAGGCTTCGATTTCCAGGCACAGGCCCAGGCGGTGTTCGCGGCGAAGGTAGGCGAGGAAGTCGTGGATCTGGGCGTTGAGCTCGAAACGGTTGGGGCTTTTCGCCACCGGCACGAGGATGTCCAGGCGGATCCACACGTCCAGCAGGTGGGTAATGTCCTGGGGCGTGCTGTCCAGTTGTTGGGCGGCCAGTTGTGAACGCAGTTCGTTGAGGCTCAGGGTGCCCTGGTCGAAATGCTCGCACAAAGGTTCCAGCAATGCCCAGTGTTCAGCAAGGGCGCGCAAGACGCGCTTGGGTTCGATCATCGCAATGGCCGTCGGGTTGGCAATTAAAAGCGGCGATTGTACTGCATCGGGCCGGTTGCTATTCACCCCCGAGACGGACTGTCGTCGCGTATCGCTCAACTATCGGCTCAACAGGGAAGCGATCCGCGCCGAAGGGCGGTAGAATCCTCCCCACTTTCAGTTATCCACAAGTGGCCGACCCTTGCTTATCGAGTCCCGCCGCCGCGCCTATCTGACCGCCATGCAGGTGGTCAACTGGCTGCCGCGTACCGAATTGCCATTTGCCGCCCCGTCGCGGCCCGAGCTGCTGGAAGCGCCTGAGCCGATGGAGGTCGCGCCGCCCCAGGCCGCGCCCGTCGCCAAGACCGTTGCCGAACCGTTGGCGCCCGCTGTCGAACGGCCGAAAGTCGAAGTCCCGCGTCCGAGCCTGGCCTCGACCCGGACCAACGCCAAAGTGGAAGAGGTCGACGAAGCGCCGGCCCCGGTGAAGGTCGCACAGGTGCCGCCGCCACGTTTCGCCCTGCAACTGCTGCGAGCCGGGCGTTGCCTGCTGCTGGTGGAGTTACCCACCGGCGAACCCTTCCAGAGCCGCGATCCAGCCTACTTGCTGCTCAAGGACATGCTGCGTGCCGCCGGCCTGCCGGACAGCCCGCAGATCATCGGCGAGCCGGTGCGCTGGCCATTGTTGTCGCGCGGCACGATGGACCAGGGGCCGGAGGCGGCGCGGGATTTTGTCCAGGGATTTGTTTCGGCGCGTCTGGAAGACGAACCGTGCGTGTGTCTGTGGCTCATCGGCCTGCCGGCAGTGAGGTTCGCCGGCGAGGCGGATGCCGAAGCGTTCAACCGTGAGTTGCAGGTCGAAGGCCTGGGCTCGGCCTGGGCATTGCCTGGACTGGAATCGTTAATGGAAACGCCACGCCACAAGGCTGACGTCTGGCAAGCCATGCGCCGGCTGATGGCGCGCTGGAAAGAATCGAATGAGTGACGCTGTATCGTTCCGCCCGATGACCGAGGCGGACCTCGACGCTGTACTGAAGATCGAATACGCGGCCTACAGCCATCCCTGGACCCGCGGGATATTTCTCGACGGGCTGGGCAAATACCAGATCTGGTTGATGTTCGAAGGCCAGCAGCAAGTCGGCCATGGCGTGGTGCAGATAATCCTCGATGAAGCGCACCTGCTCAATATCACCGTCAAGCCGGAAAACCAGGGGCGCGGCCTGGGTTTGCGGCTCTTGGAACACTTGATGTCGATTGCCTACAAGGTGGAGGCACGCGAATGCTTCCTGGAAGTGCGCGACAGCAATCGCACGGCGTTCCGGTTGTATGAGCGTTATGGTTTCAATGAGATTGGCCGGCGGCGGGATTACTACCCGGCGGTGGGCGGGCGTGAAGATGCGGTGGTCATGGCCTGTACCTTGGTGGACTGATGTGGGGGCGGGCCTGCCCGCGAAGGCGGCGGTACATTCAGCATTGATGCAAGCCGAATCACCGCTTTCGCGAGCAGGCTCGCTCCCACAGGGATAGGCGGCGTACATCAAATTCGAGGCCAGACAAAGAACCTATGTGGGAGCGGGCCTGCCCGCGAAGGCGGCGGTACATTCAGCATTGGTGCAAGCCGAATCACCGCCTTCGCGAGCAGGCTCGCTCCCACAGGGATAGGCGGCGTACATCAAATTCGAGGCCAGACAAAGAACCTATGTGGGAGCGGGCCTGCCCGCGAAGGCGGCGGTACATTCAGCATTGATGCAAGCCGAATCACCGCTTTCGCGAGCAGGCTCGCTCCCACAGGGATAGGCGGCGTACATCAAATTCGAGGCCAGACAAAGAACCTATGTGGGAGCGGGCCTGCCCGCGAAGGCGGCGGTACATTCAGCATTGATGCAAGCCGAATCACCGCTTTCGCGAGCAGGCTCGCTCCCACAGGGGATAGGCGAGGTTTTTGTTCAGCGCTTGCCATCCAATGGGTCGATATCGGCCATTTCCGCTTCGTCCAGGCCGTCGCCGCCGCCGATATCATTTTCATCCACGACGCTCAGGTCCCAATCGGCCTGTTCTCCTTCACCGGCCTCCAGGGCGTCCCTGGCGCCATCATCACGGATCAGGGTCTCGGGGCTCAGATCATCGTCGGTCGGCTGGCGGTCATCCATCGAAGCCCCCGTCATGCCTGCTTCACGCACACGTTCGTCCGGTATCAGTTGTTCGCGTTCGTTTTCGGGCAGCTCGTCGCCGATCCTGGCCTCGTATTCATCGTCATCGAATTCCAGCTCACGCATCGAGCCCATGCGGTCTTCGTTGTCGTCGATGGGTTCCGGTTGCACCGCATCGTAGGGACGTCGTGAATCATTCATGGCAATTCCTCATACTGTGGGCCTTACTATGAGTCGACCGGCTGCGGTGCCAGGAATTCCAACGCGCTGCCGACGTGACCTCGACCGGCGGTCGTCTGTCACAGTTGCGCACTCTCTATCGAGGCTGGACAGCATGAATGAATTACAAGATCTGATTGATAACAACGCGCGCTGGGCCGATGCGATCAAGCAGGAGGATCCTGACTTCTTCGCCAAGCTGGCTCGTCAGCAAACCCCCGAATACCTGTGGATCGGCTGCTCCGACGCGCGAGTGCCGGCCAACGAAATCGTCGGCATGTTGCCAGGTGATCTGTTTGTGCACCGTAACGTTGCCAACGTGGTGTTGCACACCGACCTGAACTGCCTTTCGGTGATCCAGTACGCGGTGGACGTGCTCAAGGTCAAGCACATCCTGGTCACCGGCCATTACGGCTGCGGCGGCGTGCGTGCCTCGATGCAGGACCGCCAGCTCGGCCTGATCGACGGCTGGCTGCGCTCGATTCGCGACTTGTACTACGAGCACCGCGAAGCGTTGGCCAAATTGCCGACCGAAGAGGAACAGGTCGACCGCCTATGTGAACTCAACGTGATCCAGCAGGTGGCGAACGTCGGTCACACCAGCATCGTCCAGAATGCCTGGCACCGCGGGCAGAAACTGTCCATTCATGGTTGCATCTACGGGATCAAGGACGGGCGCTGGAAAAGCCTGGACACCACGATCAGCGGTTTCGAGCAGTTGCCGCCGCAGTATCGCTTGCGTCCTGTAGACGCGCCCTGAGCGTAGACGTCAGTGATCAGCATCGTCGCTGATTGACGGCAGCGGCGCTTTCCCGCGTCAGCCAAGGCTCACGCGGGAAGGCTCCGTCAGGTTCAGACTGATTCAGCTGGCAGCGGCATCGGCACCTTCAATTGCTGAAGTTGCGACTTGATCGCCGGCGCCGCGCATTTTGTCGCCGCTTCGGCCGGCGTCAGTTTGCGAATCGAGGTATAGAACAACTCGCAGGTCTTCTCTTTCTGGGTAACCTGCCAGGTCTGCGTGCATTGGCTCAGTTGCTGGGTCGGATCGGTATCGGGCTTGCTGCCCATCCCGGCTTGCCAGCATGCGGCGCTCAGGTCCTGTCCCATGACTTTCAAGCCGGCAGCATCTGCCTTGGCTTGGTCACCGTCATAGCTTTCAGGGTCGGCGGCGTACCAGATATAGCTGGGGTGATTGGAGCCGAGTACCGGAACCTTGATGCCTTCTGTCGGTGTGATGGTCGCCAGGCCGAGCACATTCACGGTCGGGCCGTACTGGGTCTTGATCCAGTTCCGCACCGGAGCACCGAAGGCCACCATCGGCAGTGCATTGCCGCTGGCGTTCTGGCTGACCTGCTTGACCATGGTGGTCTGATAGTCGTTGAAATAATCGTAGACGCCTTCTAGCGCCTGGCCGGCGTTGGACGGGGCGGCGATCGGCGCGATGTCGATGATCGTCTGGTAGGCCGGCGTCTGGTCGGCGGCGATGCCATTGGCGGTCAGCAGCGTGGCCCAGCGGTCGGTGGTGGCCGATTCGAGGTAATCCTGGGCCTGGGTCAGCGAGTAATCCGGCGGGAAGTGCAGCAACTCGACGCTCTTGCGGTTTTCCAAGGCCATGCCCAGGGGCAGGAACAGGTACCAGTTGTAGGCCCACTTTTTGTCATTGTTGAGTTTCGTCGCGCCGTTGTACGCCAGGTCTCCGGCGTTGAGCAGCGCGGCCAGCGGTTGGCCGTAGCTTTTCGGCACCCCGCTGATGCTCGCGTAGACGATGTCGTTATCGCGCTTGACGCTGACCTTGGCCGCACCGTAGCCGTCGCGTTGCACGCTTTGCGTCAGGTAATGCTCGACGGTCTGCTCCAGCGTCCAGTTGCGAAAACAGATGACGTTGCAGTTGTTGGGGTAGGCGAAGAGACGGGTGACACGTTCGGTACTGCCCAGTTGTACATCGATGTCGGCGGCATGGGCGGCGGCACTGAAGGCCAGGGCGGCGACAGAAAATACGGCGAGTTTGGACATGCTCAGATCCTTTTCAGCGTGTGGGTCCCTTTGAACAGGGTGTATCCATACTGAAACAGACGGAGCCGAAGAAGAAGTGGGCCGATGTAAATATCGGCCCTTTTTATGGCTTTATGGCATCATCGGCGGCAAATAGGTCAACGTAGTCCCCAACGCCCAGAGCAGTACCAGCACCAGAGGGGTGTGCACCAGCAACTGTACAAACGAAAAACCGATCAGATCCCTGGCCTTCAGCCCCAGGACACCCAGCAGCGGCAGCATGTAGAACGGATTGATCAGGTTCGGCAGCGCCTCGGCGGCGTTATAGATCTGCACCGCCCAGCCCAGGTGATAGTTCAGATCATTGGCCACCTGCATGACGTAGGGCGCTTCGATGATCCACTTGCCCCCGCCCGAGGGAATGAAGAAGCCCAGCACCGCCGAATAGACGCCCATCAACAAGGCGTAGGTGTCATGCGACGCGATCTGTACGAAAAAGGTCGAGATATGGTGGGCCAGCGTCTGCGCGTCGCTGCCCTTGACCGTGGTCAGCAGCGCGGCGATCGAGCCGTACAGCGGAAACTGGATCAACACCCCGGTGGTGGTCGGCACCGCGCGGGCCACGGCGTCGAGGAAGCTGCGCGGACGCCAGTGCAACAATGCGCCGAGCATGATGAACAGGAAGTTGTAGGTGTTCAGCCCGGAAATGGCGCTGATCGCAGGCTTGGTCGAAAACTCATGGAACAGCCAGCCGGCAGCCAGCAGCACCAGGGCGATGGTCAACAGCGGGCTGTGTTCCAGCCATTCTCCTGGACGGGTGCGAGGCTGCAACGCCGGCATGCTGAAACTCGGATCGATCCCGCAGGCGGCGGCATCACGGGCGCTGTTGGGCCCGGGAGCGGTGGCGTAGGCGACGATCAGCGAAATCACGATCAGCGCCAGCAACATCACCCCGGACTGCCAGAGGAAAATGGTCTGGGTGAACGGAATGACGCCCGTGATGGACAGGATCGATGGCGGCAGGCTGGCCGGGTTGGCCTGCAGTTGCGCGGCCGACGAAGACAGTCCCAGCGCCCACACCGCTCCCAGGCCCAGATAGGCGGCGGCACCGGCGGCGCGATAATCCATTTTCAAGTCGCTGCGCCGGGCGAGTGCCCGTACCAGCAGGCCGCCGAACACCAGCGACAGGCCCCAGTTGAGCAGCGACGCGACCATGGAAATCAAGGCCACCCAGGCCACCGCGCTGCGGCCGTTTTTTGGAATCCGTGCCAGGCGATCGATCAGCTTGACGGCGGGCGGCGAACTGGCGACCACGTAACCGCCAATCACCACGAAGGCCATTTGCATCGTGAACGGAATCAGGCTCCAGAAGCCATCGCCAAACGCCATCGCCGCTGCCGTGGGCGTCGCGCCGATGAACTGCGTGGCGATTGCGACCACCAGCACCGCCAGCGCGGCGAAGACCCAGGAGTCGGGAAACCAGCGCTCGGCGAAACTGGAGCAGCGCAATGCGAAGCGGGCGGAGCGGCTGTCTTCAATGTCAGTGGTCACGGCAATCACCTCGGTTTTTATGGTTATGGGTATCTGGTGCGACGAAGCATCAGCGGTCGGACGCCAACGGTGGAACATTCCAATGACCGTGGAAGCCGGACCGGCGTTCGAGCGCCACTGGATTATTTTTCAGGCCGACCAGCGGCACTCTTCAGAAACAAATCGCCAAGCCGATGGCATGGGAACACAACAGATTCTCTGCCTGCCGGAGCATGCCCATGTTCAACACCCGCCTCAAGCAGGAGCTGCTGGCTCTTCGCCAAGAACTCTCGAGCATCATGCAAGTCAAGGAAAGCCTGGATCGAGAGATGTTGGCGCTGACCCTCGATGCCGAGGGGCGGGTGCAATCGGTCAATCAGAACTTTCTCGATGAGATGCACTACAAGAGCCAGGACTTGATTGGCCGCGCTGTCGAGGACCTGGTGCCGGCCTACCTGAGGTCCAACGAATTCCAGATTCGTTTCAAGACCGCGCTGACCCGCGGTGAGCACTTCTCCGGTGCCGTTCGCCTGGTACGAGGCAACGGCGACGAGGCCTGGCTACGCTCGATCCTCCAGCCGGTACGGGATGCCAATGGGCGAATCCGCTATTTCTCGATGTACTCCAATGACCTCACCCGCACCATCGAAAATTCCCGCGAGCATGAAAACCTGATCGGCGCCCTGGTGCGTTCGACAGCGGTGATCGAGTTCGACCTGGGCGGCCACGTCCTGACAGCGAACGACCGTTTTCTCAATGCCATGGGCTACAACCTTGCGCAGATCAAGGGCAAGCACCACCGCACGTTTTGCGAACCCGAGGAGTACAACAGCGCGGCCTACCAGAACTTCTGGAAACGCCTGAACAACGGGGAATTTGTCGCCGGCCGCTTCAAGCGCATCGACAGCAATGGCCGTGAGGTGTGGCTGGAGGCGTCCTACAATCCGGTACTCGACGCCAACGAGCGCCTTTACAAAGTGGTCAAGTTCGCGACCAATATCACCGATCAGGTCAACCAGGAAAAAGCCGTCGCCGAAGCCGCCAGCATCGCGTACGGCACGTCATTGCAGACCGATAGCAGCGCCCAGCGCGGAACCACCGTCGTGACCCAGGCGGTGGACGTGATGCGTGACCTGGCCCGACACATGCAAACCGCCGGTCAAGGTATCGAGGCCCTGAACGAGCAATCCCTGGTCATCGGGACCATCGTCAAGACCATCAGCGGCATCGCCGAACAGACCAACCTGCTGGCGCTCAACGCGGCCATCGAGGCTGCTCGGGCCGGTGAGCAGGGACGCGGTTTCGCAGTGGTCGCCGATGAGGTCCGGCAACTGGCTTCGCGAACCAGCCAGGCGACCGACGAGATCATTGGCGTGGTCCGCCAGAACCAGGACATGGCCCGCAATGCCGTGGCGCTGATGACCGATGGTCAACATCAGGCCGAACAGGGCCTGGCCCTGGCAGCCGAGGCGGGAACGGTCATCGTCGAGATCCAGGACGGGGCGAAAAAGGTGGTGGATGCGGTGAGCCAGTTCGCCAATCAGCTGTCGACTTGAGAACTTGCTGAGTGAGCCGCCTTCGCGAGCAGGCGCGCTCCCACAGTTGATCGGGGTTGTCACAGGTATCACGCAGATCCATTGTGGGGAGCCTGCTCGCGAAGGCGTCATCCCATCCACCATCAAACCAAGCGGGCCTCACCTGATCCCCGCGCGCTCAATCGCCCAGCGCCTCTCCCTCACGCCGCGGATCCGCCCCGCCAGCCAGTGAAGCCTTGCCTTGCGCATTGCGCACCAGAACGATGGCCTGGGTGCCGCTGGTCATGTCGATCTCGCTCACCGTGTGGCCCTGGTCTTTCAGCGCCTGGATCAGCGTCGGGCTGAACTGGCCCTGCTCCAGTTCGGTGGCGCCGTTGCGGCTGCCGAAATTGGGCAGGTTGATGGCGGCTTGCGGGTCCAGGTTCCAGTCCAGCAGGCCGATCACCGACTTGGCGACGTATTCGATGATCTGCGATCCGCCCGGCGAACCAATTGCGGCAAGGAATTCGCCACTCTGGCGATCGAAGATCAGCGTTGGCGCCATGGACGATCGCGGGCGTTTGCCGGGTTCGACGCGGTTGGCGACTTTCTGTCCGTTCTCTTCGGGTATGAACGAGAAATCGGTCATCTGGTTGTTGAGCATGAAGCCCTGCACCATCAAGTGCGAACCGAAGGCCGACTCCACCGTGGTGGTCATCGACACGGCGCCGCCCTGGTCATCCACCGCCACCACTTGCGAGGTGGAAATGCGCAGGGGCGAGCGGTCCGGGGCGTAGGCCACCTGGATACCCGGCGGCGTGCCGGGCTTGGCGATGCCCATGCTGCGTGGGCCGATCAGGTTCGCGCGACTGGCCAGATAAGCCGGATCGACCAGGCCCTTGAGCGGCACCGGGACAAAGTCCGCATCGGCGACATACTGGGCGCGGTCGGCGTAGGCCAGGCGTTCAGCCTCGGAAATCAGGTGCACCGCTTGCGGCGCCGGCTCGAGACCCGCGGGTTTGTTTGACGGTAGCGGTTTCAACGGCGCGAGGGCCGAGCGGCTGTCGCGATGTTCCAGGGCCTGCAATGTCCCGAGGATCTGCGCCACGGCGATCCCGCCGGACGACGGTGGCGCCATGCCACAGACTTGCCAGCGCTTGTAGTCGGTGCACAGCGGCGCGCGTTCCCGGGCGGCGTAATCCTTGAGGTCGCTCAGCGAAAGGCTGCCGGGATTGCCATGGCCTTGCACTTTGGCGACGATCTCCGCAGCCACCGGCCCCTCATACAAAGCGCTGGGACCTTCGTGGGCAATACGCGAAAGTACGCCGGCCAAGGCAGGATTTTTCAGCAGCGTGCCCACCGCTTTCGGGCTGCCATCGGCGTTGAGGAAATAGGCGGCCATCTCGGGCGAGCTGGGCAAGGCTGTATCGGCGGCGATCATCGAGTGCAGCCGGGGGGAAATCCTGAAGCCCTGTTCCGCCAGTTTGATGGCCGGCTCGAACAGCGTCGCCCATTCCAGGCGACCGTGTTTGCGATGAGCCAGTTCCAGCGCGCGCAACACGCCAGGCGTGCCTACCGAACGGCCGCCAATCTGCGCGGCGGTGAACGGCATGGGTTTGCCGTCGGCCTGGATGAAGAGTTTTTCACTGGCGCCGGCCGGTGCCGTTTCGCGACCGTCGTAGGTGCGCACCGCCTTGCCGTCCCACAGCACAATGAACGCGCCACCGCCGATGCCGGAAGACTGCGGCTCCACCAGCGTCAGCACTGCCTGCATCGCAATCGCCGCGTCGATGGCCGAGCCTCCACGCCGGAGCATTTCCCGCCCGGCCTCGGCCGCCAGAGGATTGGCCGCAGCGGCCATGTGCCGGTCTGCGTGGCGAGTCTGCAGGTCGGTGCGGTAGCCGGAAGCGATTTCCGGAGCGGTGGGCAATGGCGGGGCAGTCGTGGAGGCGGGCGGCGTCTTACAGGCGACAAGTGTCAGGGCGACGGCCAGCAGCGAAACGGCTGACAGGCGATGAAGATTCGGTTTGAGGTCTGAAAGCACGTGTCGCTCCATCCATGGGCCAGGGATATTGAGGCCGACTGTAGCGATGCGGGACGTGGGGCGCAAATCAGCAAGGACGTGCTTCTTTCAATAAGCGCTTTTCTGCGTCGCTCCCATAGACACGTCAGGCATTCTGCGCCTGGAGAAAAATCGAAAACAGCTCGGACTGGGACTTGATCCCCAGTTTGCTGTACATGTGCTTCTTATGGACTTTCACGGTCTCGACAGAAATTTCCAGCTTGCGGGCGACTTCCTTGCTGGAGCAGCCACTGAGCATCAAGCGCCCGACATCCAGCTCCCGCGCCGTCAATTGCGCGCCTTTGAGCTGCTGCACTGACGCTTCCAGCTGCACTCGCCAGTCGACTTGCGACGGTGCTGGCGCGAGGGCCACGACCTCATTGATTTCATAAGGCAGACGCTGGCGCAACAGGCCGAGTACCCAGGGCTGGATCAGTGACAGCAGCGCAATCTGCTCGCCACTGAAGCGCTGCTTGCTGCCCAACGACAGGCACAGCGTGCGGTCGCCTTCGAGCTGGCAATTGAACTGGATTTCATCGGATACCACGTTCAGCCGGAAGTAGCGTTGGTAATACTCGGTCAGCTCGAAATGTTCCGGTGCGACTTCCGACAGGCGATACAGCCCGGTGCGCGACTGCTCGCGACAGGCGATGTAGAACGGATCGAGCAGATACAAACCGCGCAGGTAATCCTGGAACAACTGATCGGGGCTGCCGTCCGCGCCCGGGCACTCGGCGAACACTTGCGGGCGCTGGTCGGCACTGAAAAGCAGCGCCACCCAACTGTCAAAGGGGACGTACTGATCCAGCAGCCGTACCAGCTGCGTCCAGAAATTGGGCTTGTCCAAGGCGTCGATCAGTTGTCCGACCGAGCGGTGCCACGCGATGTCATCCAGCGAAAGTGTCATGCCTCTACCCCTATCGGGTTACCCCAGCGGCGTGATTTCCCGGCCGCGGGCTTGCTGCGCATACTGGCGCACAGACACCGAGCGGGCAATCTTTCTACCCGCCGATCAAGAACAAGGAATACCCATGAAAGTCGAACTCGCCCAGCTGGCGGGCCGTGATAACGCCACGGCTTACAACCTCGAACGCGCGCTCAAGGCGATTGCCGCGTGTGCCGCCGATACGCAGATGATCGTGTTCCCCGAAACCCACCTGATGGGTTTTCCGTCGCTTGAGACGGTGGCAGAAACCGCCGAACCGCTGGACGGACCGACCGTCAGCGCGGTGCTCGCTGCGGCTCGGGAACATGACGTTGCCGTGGTGATCGGCGTGGCCGAGAACGACCGCGGCCGCTTTTACAACACCACGCTGCTGATCACGCCACAAGGCATTGCGCTGAAATATCGCAAGACACACCTGTGGGCGTCGGATCGCGGGGTGTTCGAGGCCGGCGACCGTTACGCCACGTGTGAATGGAAGGGTGTGCGGGTCGGCCTGCTGATCTGCTACGACATCGAATTCCCGGAAACCGCCCGGGCCCTGGCGCAACTGGGGACCGAACTGCTGATCGTCACCAACGGCAACATGGATCCCTACGGCCCGACCCACCGCACCGCGATCATGGCCCGTGCCCAGGAAAACCAGGCGTTTGCGCTGATGGTCAACCGGGTGGAAGAGGGCGACGGCGGGTTGGTGTTTGCAGGCGGCAGTGCGTTGGTGGACCCGCTGGGCAAATTGTTGTTCGAGGCCGGGCGGGAGGAAGGGCAGTTTGCGGTGGAGCTGGACCTGAACCAACTGACGGCGGCGCGGCATGATTATCGGTATCTGGATGATCAGCGCCTGAAGTTGCCGGGGGAAATTGTCGAGCATGCCTGTGGGTTGCGCGAGCTGCTGATTCCCGCGCGTTGATCCTGATCCTGTGTGGGTAGGGCTGACGCCTTCGCGGGCAGGCCCGCTCCCACACTGGATGTGTGAACGCCCGGGATCAACTGTGGGAGCGGGCCCGCCCGCGAAGGGGCCCTGGGCAGCAACATCTCTTTGCTGAAGAAAAACCAGAACAACAACGTAATACCCGAAAACTTGCGCCGAACTCGGCTCTGCCATAAATCCAATAATTCGGAGTAGTCGCTCATGGCTCGTTTACAACGCACCCTGTCATTGGGGTCGGTGGTGCTGTTCGGCATCGCTTATATGACACCGATCATTGTCCT
Organism: Pseudomonas sp. Z2-11; assembly: GCF_054161305.1. Classification (NCBI taxonomy): domain Bacteria; kingdom Pseudomonadati; phylum Pseudomonadota; class Gammaproteobacteria; order Pseudomonadales; family Pseudomonadaceae; genus Pseudomonas; species Pseudomonas sp. Z2-11. The sequence continues at coordinate 5,176,796 of NZ_CP096395.1, read as the reverse complement.
CGGCACCTTCGGCATCCTCGCTCAATCCACCGCCGGCATGGTCCCCGCCGCTTATCTCGCGGCATTGGTGGCGATGTTTTTCACCGCGATGAGCTACGGCCGCATGGCCGCGGCGTTTCCCGTCGCCGGTTCGGCCTACAGCTACGTGCGCAAGGCGATCAGCCCGAAACTCGGGTTCATCGCCGGTTGGGCGGTGCTGCTCGATTATCTGTTCCTGCCCATGGCGATCTGGCTGATCGGCGCGGCCTACCTCCATTCCGCATTCCCGGCGGTGCCGCAGTGGATCTGGGTGCTGCTGTTCATCGGCATAACCAGTGCGATCAATATCGTCGGTCTGAAACTGGCCAACGGTATCAACGCGTTATTGATGCTGGTGCAGTTCCTGGTACTGATCGCCTTCGTTGCGCTGTGCGTCCATTACATCGGTGGTGATGCGAGCACACCGTTGTGGTCGGTCAAGCCGTTCTTCAATGGAGACATGCAGATGCCGCTGATCATGAGCGGTGCGGCCATTGCCTGTTATTCGTTCCTCGGGTTCGACGCGGTCAGCACCTTGACCGAAGAAACCCGCGACCCACGCCGGACCATTCCGCGCGCGATCATGCTGATCACCCTGATCGGCGGATTGATCTTCGTCAGCGTGTCGTATTTCGTGCAGGCCGCGCATCCGTCCTTCCAGTTCGACAGCGTCGATGCGGCGGCCTATGAAATTGCCCGCAATATCGGTGGCGACCTGTTCGTGTCGATCTTCCTGATCGGCCTGATCGTTGGCCAGTTCGCGTCGGGTCTGTCGGCTCAGGCCAGCGGCTCGCGGCTGCTGTTCGCCATGGGCCGTGACGGTGTGCTGCCAAAATCGTTCTTCGGTACCTTGCATGAGCGCTTCGGGACGCCAATCTACAGCATCCTGTTGTGCGCAGTGGTCGCGTTGCTGGCGCTGAAACTGGACGTCACCACCTCCACCTCGTTCATCAACTTCGGCGCGTTCCTGGCGTTCAGCCTGGTGAACCTGTCAGTGATCTTTCACTACTGGATCGGCGCAGAAAAGAAGGGCCCGCGTGAATTCGTATTGTTCCTGCTGTTCCCGTTCATAGGGCTGGCAGCGGATGTATGGCTGATGGTCAGCCTCGATCACCTGGCGATCTATCTGGGCCTGAGTTGGCTGGCGATCGGCGTGGTGTACCTGGCGGTGCTGACGGGCGGCTTCCAGCGCCAGCCACCGGAGATGGATTTCCAGGAGACTGCATAACCGCACTGCGTTATAGGGATATACGGAGGAGGGGAGACAGGAGATACAGCCAGAAACAAGAAAGCCCGCACTAGGCGGGCTTCTTGTTGTTCAAAGACATTCGAGAACATCTTTGAACAGGACTTGGTGGCTACACAGGGACTTGAACCCCGGACCCCAGCATTATGAATGCTATGCTCTAACCAACTGAGCTATGTAGCCAAGTGGCGCGCATTATTCGCTGGTAACGAAGATGTGTCAAGCGTGAATCCAAAATATTTCTCTGCGCTTTCAACCGCTTATCCATCCCCGCCGCCAGCGCTCGTCAGTTGAGTTGAAATCTCCCCGTGTTCGCGCTCAAGGCCTGGCTGCCTTGGCTCAATGTGTCCGCCGCCAGGTTCACGGCGCGGGCACCTTCCAGCAAGCGCATGGCGGCCTGATCCACCTGTTGGATATTGCCGCTGACTTCGTCGGCGGTGCTGGCCTGTTCGTCAACCGCGGTGGCGATTTGCGCCAGGGTATCGGTGACGCTTTGCACGGCGCTGGCAATTTCGCCCAGTCGTTCGCCAAGCCCGGTGACGGCTTGGGCGTCGGTCTGGGCCTGGCCGCAGGCGGCTTCCATCAGGTTGACGGCCTCGTTGACCGTGGCGCGCAGGCTGTCGACGGTGCCGGCAATCTGCTGCGTCGAGGACTGGGTGCGCTGCGACAGGCTGCGCACTTCATCGGCAACCACGGCAAACCCGCGGCCTTGTTCGCCGGCGCGGGCGGCCTCGATGGCGGCGTTGAGCGCCAGCAGGTTGGTCTGCTCGGCCACGCCACGAATGGTGTCGACCACCAATTGGATCTGCTGGCCCTGCTCGCTGACCCGGCCCAGCGCCGCGGCGGTTTCGTTGAGACGCTGGTTGAGTTGCTGGATGCTCGCCGTGGTGCGCTGGCTGTCGCGACTGCTGTCGGCGGCGATCTGGCGGGTCTGTTGGGCGCTGTCGGATGCCTGTTCACAACTTCTCGCGACGCCTTGGGACGTTGCCGCCAGTTGCGTCGCGGCAGCGGCGATCTGGCTGATCTGTATCTGTTGTGCCTCGACCTCGCCCAGGGCTCCGCTGGAATGGGTGTTGAGGGTGCGCACGGCATCGCTCAGTTGCAGGGTCTCGTGGTCGACGCCCAGCAGGCTGTTGCGCAATTGCACCACGGCGACGTTGAGAGCGGTGCTGATCGCCGCCAGTTCGTCGCGGCCCTGCACCGGCACTTGCACGCTCAGGTTCCCGTCACGCAGGGCTTCGGCCAGCACGGTGATGCCGCTGGCGCTGCGCCGGATCGAGGTCTGCAGGCAGATGAACAGATACAGCGCGGCCAGCAGCAGGCAGCCCAGCACGGTGGCCACCAAGGTGAATTGACGGATCGCCGAGCTGTGATAGTGCTCCAGCCGGTTATCCAGAGCGGTCAATGATTGTTGGCGCAGGGTCGCCAGATCGAGGAGGAGGGCATCCATCTGTTTCTCGAAGCCTTCCGGCTTGAGATTGATGGCGCCGCCGAACACGCCGTCATCGAGGATTTTCAAACCACCGTCGAGGTTTTTCAGGCTGCCCTGGAACTGGCCGGCCCAGGTTTGCAGCTCGCTGGGCAGGCGCGTTTCCAGCAGCGCACCGGTCTTGACCAACTGGTCCCGGGCATCGCCGATGCGGCTGCGCAAGTCGCGCAGTTGCAGGCGGCTCTGCAAAGTGAACTGGCCTGATACCACCGAGGCCTGGCCAACGCTGGCCAGGCGGCCGACACGTTCGATCAGGTCGGGTGTCTGCTGGGTCGAGATCTGGGTCAGCAGATAGGTTTCCAGCCAGGAGGCGAGCGTCAGGCGATTGTCCATGACGATCTGTTCACGCAACGCTTGCAGCGCGCCGAGGGCCGCGGTGAAGCGATCATAGCCGTCCGGCCACCAACCGACGGTGCCGAGGCTTTTAGAATCCAGGCCGTTGAGGCTGGTTTGCAATGTCTGATAGCGGGCGAGGGTGTCGGCCTCCGCGCCTTCGGCTTGCAGGGTCGCGCCGAGGTCGCTGGCGGCCTGGTTGAGCGCCGGTTGCACGGCATCGAACGCGGCCATGGCGGCCAGTGTCGCCGGGGTCGGTTGGCGGTTGGTTTCCGTTGCTCTCCAGCGCGCCGCGCGATTGCGCTGGGCGGCGAGCAGGTTGTCCAGGTTGTCCAGCGCCAGCAACTGACGCACCCCGGCACGTTCCCCGGAAATCAGGTTGAGCTTGTCCCGGTAATCCTGGCCGATCAGCCACAGGCTGCCCATGAGCGGCAGGATGAACAACAGGAACAACAACTGGAATTTACGGGCGAAACCAAAATGCCCCAGCAACCGGATGCCCGGTGATAGAAAAGCCTGCATGCCCATACTCCCCTGAACACCCTTTGCACTGTTTTTGTGCGTTTCGACACGTTTGTCGAAACAGGTGCCCTTTTAAAAGGCCTCGAAAGTTTGTCCAGGCTGGCTCTGTGGGCCTGCTCTGTAGCGAAACTTCCCATTCTCGGTCCCCTTTGTAAGGAGCCGCGTCGTAGAGCATAAACAAGGCAAGATTCAGACCATGGCGTTGCGCTATCACCTTGTTCGGCGACTATTTTTTATAGGTAGATAGCAAGCTAAGGGGATAGCCTTGCCGCACCGAAAAATGGCACATTGACGCACCTGCCCGTGTGCACCCATCCGCCGTATGGAAACTCCCATGGCTATCAGCAATACCCAGGCCGACACGACGTCGCCAGCCGCTACGCCTCAAAGCAGCCCGTTAGTCATGCGCATCATTGGTGCGGTGGCGCTTGCCCATCTGATCAATGACCTGATCCAGGCCGTGCTGCCGTCAATCTATCCGATGCTCAAGGAAAGCTACGGCCTGACGTTTACCCAGGTCGGCCTGATCACGCTGACCTTCCAGCTCACGGCCTCGCTGCTGCAGCCCTGGGTGGGTTATCACACTGATCGGCACCCCAAGCCCTGGCTTTTGCCGGCAGGAACAATCTGCACCTTGGTCGGTATCGTGATGATGTCGATGGTCGGCAGTTTTGCCTTGATCCTGCTGGCGGCCGGATTGATCGGAATCGGCTCCTCGACCTTCCACCCCGAAGCGTCGCGCGTGGCACGCCTGGCCTCCGGCGGCCGCTACGGCCTGGCACAATCGACGTTCCAGGTGGGCGGCAACGCCGGTTCCGCCTTCGGGCCGTTGCTGGCGGCGGCGATCATCATTCCTTACGGGCAGGGCAACGTGGCCTGGTTTGGCTTGTTCGCGCTGTTCGCCTTGTTCGTGCTGTACCGCATCAGCCGCTGGTACGCCAATCACCTGAACCTGTTCAAGCTCAAGCAAGGCCAGGCGGCGACCCACGGCTTATCCAGGGGCCGGGTCTTGAGCGCCTTGGTGGTGCTGGGGTTACTGGTGTTTTCCAAGTATTTCTACATGGCCAGTTTCACCAGCTACTTCACCTTCTACCTGATCGAGAAATTCGACTTGTCGGTGGCGTCTTCCCAGTTGCACCTGTTCCTCTTTCTTGGCGCGGTAGCGGCCGGAACGTTTTTTGGCGGACCGATCGGTGACCGGATCGGACGCAAGGCGGTGATCTGGTTCTCGATCCTCGGCGTGGCGCCATTCACGCTGATCCTGCCTCACGTCGATCTGCTGTGGACCAGCATCCTCAGCGTGGTGATCGGCTTCATCCTGGCCTCGGCATTCTCCGCCATCGTGGTGTATGCCCAGGAACTGGTGCCGGGCAATGTCGGGATGATTGCCGGCGTGTTCTTCGGCCTGATGTTCGGTTTCGGCGGGATTGGTGCCGCGCTGCTGGGGCACCTGGCAGACATCCGGGGCATCGAATATGTGTACTGGTTGTGTTCGTTCCTGCCGCTGCTTGGGGTGCTGGCGATTTTCCTGCCGAGGACCAAAAAGGCCTGAGTCGGGCGCAATGCTCCTTCCTGATATTCGTTTTCTGACGGTGGGCGGGTGAGCACTCCCCGTCACCGATCCGTAGCCGTTGCCAGGTTCGAATAGACGGATCACCCTTCACCTGACTGAGTCGTTGGCTCGCTCCATGTACGGGAGCGAGTCGATGGTTTCCGTCACCAGTGCACCCCGACGCCAGACGTTCCTTTGGTCGTCTTCCTCCAGTCGCAAGTGAACTTGCCGCTCGTTTGATATCTCCGAAAAAAGCGATCATCTCGATCAGCTCCGACGAGGCCAGTGGCCACCAAAACCACTGGTCTTGCTCATGCTTGGGCGGCGTGCAAACCCTGATCGCTTTACTAGAGTGACGAATCCAGCACCCATTTAAAGGATTAAACCATGGCAACTACCGATAGCACGGGAACCAGTTCCCATATCGTGAGAACGGGCCCGGGCACTGTCCAGGTCGACCTCACCGGCCATTCCGATGACAACCAGAGCATCATTATCCAGCCGGACGGCAAGATACTGATTGGCGGCTATACCGAATACCTGGCATGGGGTTACCCCGGCGCGCCAGGCGAGGAAAGCTACGGCTACGAACAGAACCATTCGGTTGTCCGCCTGAACGCGGATGGCAGCCTGGACACCGGCTTCCACGACGGCGGCGTCGACATTGTTCCTGCCACAATAGCCCCGTCGTCCCGCTACGAGCTGACGGCGGTGCAGGCCGATAGCAAGGTGCTTGTCGCTGTCGCGCTGAACACCGGCATACAGGTGGAGCGCTTCAACAGCGACGGGACGCGCGATGCAGCCTTTGGTCAGAACGGCGCCGTGACGGTCGCCATCAGCCATGACTTCAAGGACATCGACCTGACGGCCAACACGGACGGCACCTTCCAGGTCAGCGCGCGCGGGTTCGACCAGGCCACTATCACCAAGGTCGGCGATGACGGCACCTTCGTCGACGGCTTTGGCAACGAGGGCGTGCTGACCGTCAACATTGCCGAAGACCCGTATTTCAACGGAGCAATCTCTACTGCGGTGCAGGCCGATGGAGGTGTCGTGGTCGGGGCTGCCTACAATGCCGCCGGGGCGGGTGATCCGACGTTCGCGTTACAGCGCTACAACCCCGACGGTCAATTGGACACCCGTTTTGGTGACAACGGTGTCCTGCACTTGAGCGCTGCGATGGGTTTTGGCGAAGACTCGACGGTCACCGTTCAGGCCGACGGCAAGATCGTTGTCATGGGCCATGCTCAGGGCGGTACCTTGGCCACCATCGCGCGGCTTAACGCTGACGGGTCCTTCGACAGCCACTTTGGCGATAACGGCAGGGTGACCTTCGAGGCCGACACGCCAGTGGCATTGACGGTACAGGCAGATGGCAGGATCCTGGCCGCCGGCACGAGCAACGGCGATTTCAGTGTCATCCGCTTGAACGCCGATGGCAGTCTGGACAGCAGTTTCGGCAGCCAGGATGGCAAGCTCCATGTGGATGGGTACGCCGGTGAGGAAATCCTGCGGGGGACCGCTGCCGCCGAAATCATCCACGGCCTGGCCGGCGACGATGTGCTCCAGGGCAATGGCGGGCGTGACGTTCTGCAAGGTGGCGCTGGCGCGGACATCTTCCGCTTTACCGAACTGGGCGACAGTTTCCGCACGGCTGCGCTGAACAACAGCGACCGGGTCCGGGACTTCGATGTCTCACAGGACCGCATCGACCTGATTGGCCTGGGCTTCACCGGGATTGGCGACGGCCATGACGGCACCTTGGCCATCCAGTCCAGCGCGGACGGCACCCGCACCTACCTCAAGAGCTACGACGCCGATGCCGCCGGGCAACGCTTTGAACTGTCCCTGGACGGCAATCTGGTAGGGCAAATGAACAGCACCAATCTGGTGTTTACCGCGCCCACCGTCGAAGGTACGTCTGCCAACGATACGATCACCGGTTCGGCCTTGTCAGAGATCATCCGTGGCCTGGACGGCAATGACCGTATCAACGGCGGCGCCGGAGCAGACGTCATCATCGGTGGCGCGGGCGCCGACCGTCTCAACGGCGGAGACAGGGCCGACATTTCATTGTGGACGGACAATCGGGAAAACGCCGACGTATTCCGCTATCTCTCCACCGAAGACAGCTACCGTACCGACAGCCAGAGCTTTGCCGACCTTATCGAAGGCTTTACGGTTGACGACAAGATCGATGTATCGGCACTGGGCTATACCGGCTTCGGAGAGGGGACGGACACGACGCTGAAGTTGGTTTACAACGAGGCATTGGACCGCACTTACCTGAAGGATGCGGAAGCGGACGCGCAAGGCCATGCGTTCCAGATTGCGCTGGCTGGGGACTGGCGGGAAAGCCTTGGCGAAGACAACATGGTCTTTGCTCCCGCTGCGTCTCCCGACGCCGAATTAGGCCTGATCGGGGTGGTGCCAGACGTCGATCAATGGCATTTGTTGAGTTGACGCCCATAAAAAAACACCGCGTGACAGTTGCTGCCACGCGGTGTTTTTTTTATTTCAAACGTTGAAGCGGAAGTGCATCACGTCGCCATCCTTGACGATGTATTCCTTGCCTTCCAGACGCCATTTGCCGGCTTCCTTGGCACCGGCTTCGCCCTTGTACTGGATGAAATCCGAGTAGGCGACGACTTCGGCGCGGATGAAGCCTTTTTCGAAGTCGGTGTGGATCACGCCGGCGGCTTGCGGGGCGGTCGCGCCAACACGAACGGTCCAGGCGCGGACTTCTTCGACACCGGCGGTGAAGTAGGTCTGCAGGTGAAGCATTTCGTAGCCGGCGCGGATCACGCGGTTCAGGCCAGGCTCTTCCAGGCCCAGGGCCTCGAGGAACATGTCCTTCTCTTCACCGTCGTCCAGCTCGGCGATTTCCGCTTCGATCTTGTTGCAGACCGGAACGACCATGGCACCTTCTTCTTCGGCGATGGCCTTGACCACGTCCAGGTGCGGGTTGTTCTCGAAGCCGTCTTCAGCGACGTTGGCGATGTACATGACCGGCTTTGTGGTCAGCAGGTGGAAGCCCTTGATCACCAGTTTTTCATCGGTGCTCATGTTCTTCATCAAGCTGCGGGCAGGTTTGCCTTCAGTGAAGTGGGCGATCAACTGCTCAAGCAGGCCCTTCTGGACTACTGCGTCCTTGTCGCCACCCTTGGCGTTGCGAGCGACTTTCTGCAGTTGTTTTTCGCAACTGTCGAGGTCGGCAAGAATCAGTTCCAGGTCGATGATTTCGATGTCGCGTTTCGGGTCGACGCTGTTGGAAACGTGAATCACGTTTTCGTCTTCAAAGCAGCGCACCACGTGGGCGATTGCATCGGTTTCACGGATGTTCGCCAGGAACTTGTTGCCCAAGCCTTCACCTTTCGAGGCGCCCGCCACCAGGCCGGCGATATCGACGAATTCCATGGTGGTCGGCAGGATGCGCTTGGGGTTGACGATGGCTGCCAGGGCTTCCAGGCGCGGGTCGGGCATCGGCACGATGCCGCTGTTCGGCTCGATGGTGCAGAAGGGGAAGTTCTCGGCCGCGATCCCGGATTTGGTCAGGGCGTTGAACAGGGTGGACTTGCCGACGTTAGGCAGGCCGACGATGCCGCAATTGAATCCCATGGTGTTTCCCCTCGGATAAGTGTCAAGCCTTCTGGCTGTGCAGGTTTTTCATCGCACGGTTCCATTCACCGGCGAGGATATCCGGCAGCACGCCGAGGGCAAAATCGATGCTGGCATCGAGTTTTTCCTGTTCGGCGCGAGGCGCGCGACCCAGGACAAAGTTTGAAACCATACTGGCAACGCCCGGGTGGCCGATGCCGAGCCGCAGGCGGTAGAACGTATTCTGATTGCCCAGTTGCGCGATGATGTCGCGCAACCCGTTGTGACCGCCATGGCCGCCGCCCTGCTTGAGCTTGGCAACGCCCGGAGGCAGATCGAGTTCGTCGTGGGCCACCAGGATTTCTTCAGGCTTGATGCGAAAGAAACCGGCCAATGCCGCCACGGCCTGGCCGCTGCGGTTCATGTAGGTGGTGGGAATCAGCAGGCGAACATCCTGACCTTGATGCGAAAAGCGCCCGGTCAGGCCGAAATATTTGCGATCGGCAGCCAGGCTGACGCCTTGGGCGTGCGCGATGCGCTCAACAAAAAGGGCCCCTGCGTTATGCCGGGTCTGTTCGTATTCAGCGCCTGGATTTCCCAGGCCAACGATCAGTTTGATGGCAGTCACGATAGGGGCCCTTCCTGGAGTGTGGATAACATGTCGCGGTCAGGTGTATGGCGACAACGAACGAAAATTGCGGATCTACCGTTAAGTAAACTTCGCGTTCTTGCCCGTTGTCTCGCTACGTTCCAGTCCGCGATGTTTCCGGTCACCCCGGCGACAGAGTGAAATTACTCTGCAGCGCCTTCTTCAGTAGCTTCTGGAGCAACACGTGGAGCGTGGACGTTGGCAACAGCCTTGTCATCACCGTGAGCCAGGGCAACAAACTCAACGCCTTTAGGAGCCTTGAGGTCGGACAGGTGAATGATCGTGCCGATTTCGGCGTCAGCCAGGTCGACTTCGATGAATTCAGGCAGGTCTTTCGGCAGGCAGGAAACTTCCAGCTCGGAAGTCACGTGCGAGATCTCGCCGCCTTTCTTGACCGGAGCAGCTTCGTTGATGAAGTGCACTGGAACAACAGCAGTCAGCTTCTGACCGGCAACAACGCGGACGAAGTCAGCGTGCATCACGTGGCCTTTGGCCGGGTGACGCTGCAGGGCTTTGATCACGACGTTTTGCTTGGTGCCACCAACGTTCAGCTCGATGATGTGGCTGTAGGCCGCTTCGTTTTCGAGCAGTTTGGCAACTTCTTTGGCCAGCATGCTGATGGACTCAGGGGCTTTGTCGCCACCGTAGACTACAGCTGGAACCAGGCTTGCGAGACGACGCAGGCGGCGGCTCGCACCTTTCCCCAGGTCGGAACGCACTTCAGCATTCAGAGTAAAATCGTTCATGTTGTATCTCCAAAATAGCCATGACCGAGTGGCGTTTGCGACCAGCGCCAGGCACGGTATGGGCAAAAAAGCCCCGCCCCGACAGGTGATGCCGGGGCGGGGCGCTTTTCGTCAACGAGACATCCTGGAAAGGGCAGGGCCCTTAACGGAACATCGCGCTGATCGATTCTTCATTGCTGATGCGGCGAACCGCCTCGGCAACTACCGGTGCGATATCCAGTTGACGGATACGCGCACAGGCTTGTGCTGCAGCGGACAGCGGGATGGTATTGGTTACCACCAGCTCGTCCAGCACGGAATTTTCAATATTTTCGATCGCTCGACCCGACAGCACAGGGTGTGTGCAGTAGGCAAAGACCTTGGCAGCGCCATGCTCTTTCAGGGCCTTGGCCGCGTGGCACAGGGTGCCGGCGGTATCGACCATGTCATCGACCAGAATACAGGTACGCCCTTCGACGTCGCCGATGATGTGCATCACTTCGGAGTGATTGGCCTTCTCACGGCGTTTGTCGATGATACCCAGATCCACGCCCAGGGATTTGGCAACAGCCCGTGCACGCACGACGCCGCCGATATCCGGGGACACGATCATCAGGTTTTCGAAGCGCTGATCTTCAATGTCATCCACCAGGACCGGGGAGCCGTAGATGTTGTCCACGGGAATATCGAAGAAGCCCTGGATCTGGTCAGCATGCAGATCGACCGTGAGTACACGATCGATGCCGACTACGGTCAGCATATCGGCGACGACTTTCGCGCTGATAGCCACACGTGCGGAACGCGGACGGCGATCCTGACGGGCATAACCAAAGTAAGGAATAACAGCAGTAATACGAGTAGCCGAGGAGCGGCGGAAGGCATCAGCCATCACGACGAGTTCCATCAGGTTATCGTTGGTCGGAGCGCAAGTCGGCTGAATAATGAAGACGTCTTTACCGCGAACGTTTTCATTGATCTCGGCAGTGATTTCGCCGTCGGAGAACTTACCGACAGAAATGTCACCGAGAGGGATATGCAGCTGACGTACTACACGCCGAGCCAGATCGGGGTTAGCGTTCCCCGTAAAGACCATCATCTTGGACACGCGCAGTACCTGAAGGCTGAGGGTATACCTGGATGAGTATAGGAAAATGGCAGGGGCGGCTGGATTCGAACCAACGCATGGCAGGATCAAAACCTGCTGCCTTACCGCTTGGCGACGCCCCTGTATCTGTTGCTGCGAGTGCCCAGCACTCGATTCCTTTTAGAGCAGACTTTGCAGCTTGCGATGCAACATCGAAACGTTGCTTCCCTTTGCTACAAACCCTGTAAGGGTCTCTGTCAGAAGGGCCGAGACTTTATCAGCTTCAGCTTTGCTTGGGAAGCCCCCAAACACACAACTTCCAGTTCCGGTGAGTTTTGCTTCGGTAAATTTACCTAACAAATTCAAAGCGTTACGAACATCTGGATAACACCTTGCTACCACCGGTAAGCAGTCATTTCGACTGTTTCCCTTGGGAACGGGGCGCACTTTAATGGGCTCCGAGTTACGTGTCAACAGCGGATCTGAAAAAATTTCTGCTGTACTTACAGATACTTGCGGCACCAGTACCAGATACCAGGGTTCTTCGGGTTCCACCGGGGTGAGTTTTTCCCCGACGCCCTCGGCAAAAGCCGCGTGGCCACGCACGAAAACCGGTACGTCGGCGCCCAGTGTCAGGCCCAGCGCTGCCAGGCGATCCAGGTCCCAGCCAAGCTGCCACAAATGGTTGAGGCCCAGCAGAGTCGTCGCCGCATTCGAACTGCCGCCACCGATACCGCCGCCCATGGGCAGGATTTTTTCGATCCAGATGTCGATGCCCAGCGAACAACCGGATTGCTCCTGGAGTTTTTTCGCGGCCTTGACGATCAGGTTGCTGTCATGGGGTACGCCGTCGAACTCGGTGTGAAGATGGATCACGCCGTCATCGCGTACGGCAAAGGTGATCTCGTCGCCGTAGTCGAGGAACTGAAAAATCGTCTGCAATTCGTGGTAACCGTCCGGACGCCGGCCGAGGATATGCAGCATCAGGTTGAGCTTGGCCGGGGAGGGCAGCGTCAGGCGTGTTGCGCTCATGTCATTGCCCCAGCTTGCGCGGCTGCCATTGCTTGATGACCAGCGTGACGTCGAGGTTGCTGCCGTGCAGCTTGATGCGCTCGGGCAACCAGTAACCGTTCTGCTGGGCATAGCTGAGGTATTCGATCTGCCAGTCGTCCTGTTCCAGATTGGACAGGCGACTGTCGGCATCCAGGGTCAGGCGGCTTTTGCTGTCCGGCGCCGGAAGGCCGCGGACCCACCAGGTAAGGTGCGATACCGGCAGTTTCCAGCCCAGCTGTTCTTCCAGCAACGCCTCGGGGCTGGGCGCCTCGTAGCGTCCCTGGTTGGCGACTTCCAGCGAAACCTGGCCTGGCCTGCCGGTCAGCCGTGCCGCGCCACGACCCAGCGGGCCGGAAAGGCGAATGTCGTAGTAATCCTGGCGCTGCAACCAGAACAAGGTGCCGCTGCCCGAGTCTTTAGGCGCGCGAATGCCGATCTTGCCGTCGATCTGCCAGCCGTCGAGGCCGCTCAGTTGTTCCTTGTGCACGCGCCACTGGGCCTGGTTGCCTTGGCCCTGGACGGATTCGCGGGCGCCGAAGCCCGCGCAACCGGCGAGCAGGGCGATGAAGCTGAAGACGATGAAGTGGCGCAAAAACATGGCTTAAAGAGTCTCTGATCCGGTCAGGCGTTTGATGGTGCTGCGCAGAATCGGGCTGTCGGGCTGTTCCTTGAGGAATTTGCTCCAGATCTGCCGGGCCTCGCGCTGTTTGCCGTTGGCCCACAGGACTTCACCCAGGTGAGCGGCGACTTCCTGATCGGGGAAGCGCTCCAGGGCCTGGCGCAACAGGCGTTCGGCTTCGTCGAGATTGCCCAGGCGAAAATTCACCCAGCCAAGGCTGTCGAGCACAGCAGGGTCTTCCGGATTGATCTGATGGGCTTTCTCGATCAGCACCTTGGCTTCATCGTAGCGGGTGGTGCGATCCGACAAGGTGTAGCCGAGGGCGTTGAGCGCCATGGCGTTGTCGGGATCACGCTGGATGATCAGACGCAGGTCCTTTTCCATCTGGGCCAGGTCATTGCGTTTTTCCGCCAGCATGGATCGGGTATACAACAGGTTCAGGTCGTCCGGGTATTGCTTCAAGGCTTGTTGCAGCACGGCCCAGGCCTTGTCGCTCTGGTTGTTCGCCGCCAGGGTCTCGGCCTCGATCAGGTAGAGCTGGATGCCGTAGTCCGGCTGGGTGTCGCGCTGGATGGCCAGGCGACTCTGGGCCTCGGCCGCCCGACCATTGCCGATCAGGATGTCGGCCTGGCGCAACTGCGCGGGCAGGTAGTCGTTACCCGGGCCGACCTGGGCGTACTCGATCAGCGCGCTTTCGGGGTCGTTGCGTTCTTCGGCGATGCGCCCCAGGTTCAGGTGGGCCGAATCGACATGGCTTTCGCGGGCGATCAGGTCCTCCAGATAGCCCTTGGCTTCTTCCCAGGCCTTGGCTTCCAGGCAGACCAACGCCAGGGAATAGCGCAGGTCGTCGTCTTCAGGGTACTGCTGGACCAGGCTGGAGAACTCGACCTTGGCGTCGTCCATGCGGTTGTTTTCCACCAGCATGCGTGCATAGGTGAGGCGCAGGCGTTTGTCGTCCGGGTATTTCTTGATGCTTTTTTCCATCAGCGGCAGGGCTTCATCGCCGCGATTCATGCTTTGCAAGAGGCGGGCGCGCAACAGGATAGGCGCCACTTCGCCGGGTTCCGGCGGGTTGTCCTCCAGTAGCGTGAGGGCACCCTGGGAGTCGCCGTTCTGTTGCAAGAGCAAGGCCTTGCCGAAAATCAGCTGCCCGTTGTTCGGGTGACGCTGCAGCAGGCGGTCGAAACTCTTCATCAGGCCGTCGCGGGTTTCCTGGTCGGTATCGGCCGCAGACAGCGCGAGGAAATCGAAATGGGTATCGCCCTTGCCCAGCAGGACTTTCTCCATATACATCATGGAATCGTCGTAACGGCCGGCGCGCGCCAGTTGCACGGCGGCGGCGCGTTGCGCTTCGAGATCGTCGGGTGCGTTCCTGGCCCAGATCAGCGCCGTATCCAGCGCGGGCTGGTCGGCCCCCAGGTATTCGGCGATGCGAAAGGCCCGCTCGGAGATGCCCGGGTCCTGGGTGTTGACGGCCTGGGTCACGTAGTTGTCCAGGGCAATATCGAAGCGATTGCGCTGGCCGGCGAGTTCGGCGCTCAACAGGCTGAAGATGGTTTCTTCGCTGAACGATCCGTAGACCTTGGGCTTTTCGGGGGCCGGGGTGGTGTCTTCGACCGGTGGCGTACCGTCCGTCGAGACGGGGGCCATGGACTGGCAGCCGCCGAGGAAGGCAAAAGCGAGGAGCAACGCGAAAGATCTATTCATATAGGAAGAGGGCGACTAACCTGCGGTCGGATCATCATGACACAAGCCATCGGCCAAACATAACCGAGTCTCGGTGGATGCCTCATAGGCACAGGTAATTGTGACAATAGTCGGTGGTGGTTGTTCTGAATCTGACGAAGTAGGACAATTGCCGGCTTCACGTCACCACCAGCGACCTTGAATGGCCTTCCTTGCACTTGGTATCAACCACAAGACTGCTTCAGTAGACGTCCGCGAGCGCGTGGCCTTTACGCCTGAGCAGCTGGTGGAGGCCCTGCAGCAGCTCTGCCGACTCACCGACAGCCGAGAAGCCGCGATTCTCTCCACCTGCAATCGCAGTGAGCTTTATATAGAGCAGGATCACGTTTCGGCCGATTCGGTGCTGCGCTGGCTGGCCCAATACCATGATCTGAGCCTTGAAGAGCTGCGCGCCAGTGCTTATGTGCATGAGGACGATGCGGCAGTTCGTCACATGATGCGCGTCGCCTCCGGGCTCGATTCGCTGGTGCTGGGCGAACCGCAGATTCTCGGCCAGATGAAATCGGCCTACGCCGTGGCCCGCGAGGCCGGAACAGTTGGCCCGCTGCTGGGGCGTCTGTTCCAGGCCACCTTCAATGCCGCCAAGCAAGTACGCACCGACACGGCCATTGGCGAAAACCCGGTGTCCGTGGCGTTCGCCGCCGTCAGCCTGGCGAAACAGATTTTCAGTGATTTGCAACGCAGCCAGGCGCTGCTGATCGGCGCGGGCGAGACCATCACCCTGGTCGCTCGGCACCTGCACGACCTCGGCGTGAAGCGCATCGTGGTCGCCAACCGCACCCTGGAGCGCGCCAGCACCCTGGCCGAGCAGTTCGGCGCTCATGCAGTGCTGCTCTCGGACATTCCCGCCGAGCTGGTGCACAGCGACATCGTCATCAGTTCCACCGCCAGCCAATTGCCGATCCTCGGCAAGGGCGCGGTGGAAAGCGCCCTGAAGCTGCGCAAGCACAAGCCGATCTTCATGGTCGATATCGCCGTTCCCCGCGACATCGAGCCGGAAGTGGGCGAACTCGACGACGTTTACCTCTACAGTGTCGATGACCTGCACGAAGTCGTCGCCGAGAACCTCAAGAGCCGTCAGGGCGCGGCTCAGGCGGCAGAGGAAATGATCACCGTCGGCGCCGAGGACTTCATGGTGCGCCTGCGCGAGCTGGCGGCGGTGGATGTGCTCAAGGCGTATCGTCAGCAAAGCGAGCGGCTGCGCGACGAGGAACTGCAAAAGGCCCAGCGCCTGCTGGCCAACGGCGGCAGCGCCGAAGAGGTGTTGGTGCAACTGGCGCGTGGCCTGACCAACAAATTGCTTCACGCGCCCAGTGTCCAGCTCAAGAAGCTGACCGCCGAAGGCCGCCTCGATGCGCTGGCCATGGCCCAGGAACTTTTCGCCCTCGGTGAAGCTTCACCGGATGGCTTATCGGATAAGAAACCGCAATGAAAGCGTCACTGCTCAATAAGCTGGATATTCTCCAGGACCGTTTCGAGGAACTGACCGCCTTGCTGGGCGATGGCGAAGTCATTTCCGACCAGAACAAATTTCGCACCTACTCCAAGGAGTACGCGGAAGTCGAGCCGATCGTTGCGACCTACAAGCAGTTGCTCAAGGTGCAGAGCGACCTTGAGGGCGCCCAGGCGCTGCTCAAGGACAGCGATCCGGACCTGCGCGAGATGGCCGTGGAAGAAGTTCGCGAAGCCAAGGAGCAACTGGTCGAGCTGGAAAGCAACCTGCAACGCATGCTGTTGCCCAAGGACCCGAACGACGGGCGCAACGTGTTCCTCGAAATCCGCGCCGGCACTGGCGGCGACGAGGCAGCGATCTTTTCCGGCGACCTGTTCCGCATGTATTCGCGCTACGCCGAGCGTCGCGGTTGGCGGGTCGAGATCCTCTCGGAAAACGAAGGCGAACACGGCGGCTATAAAGAAGTTATCGCCCGGGTCGAGGGCGATAACGTCTATGGCAAGTTGAAGTTCGAGTCCGGCGCCCACCGCGTACAACGCGTGCCGGCCACCGAATCCCAGGGACGCATCCATACGTCCGCCTGCACCGTGGCGGTATTGCCCGAGCCGGACGAACAGGAAGCCATCGAGATCAACCCGGCGGACCTGCGCGTCGACACCTACCGGTCCTCCGGCGCGGGCGGCCAGCACGTGAACAAGACCGACTCGGCGATCCGCATCACGCACTTGCCTTCGGGCATCGTGGTGGAGTGCCAGGAAGAGCGCTCCCAGCACAAGAACCGCGCGCGGGCGATGGCCTGGTTGTCGGCCAAGCTCAACGACCAGCAGACCAGCGCCGCCGCCAATGCCATCGCCAGCGAACGCAAGTTGCTGGTGGGCTCGGGCGACCGTTCCGAGCGGATCCGTACCTACAATTTTGCCCAGGGCCGGGTCACCGACCACCGTGTCAACCTGACCCTGTATTCCCTCGACGAAATTCTTGCAGGTGGTGTCGACGCCGTCATCGAGCCCTTGCTCGCTGAATACCAGGCCGACCAGCTGGCCGCGATTGGCGAGTAAGCAGAGGTAAACCCATGACCATCATCGCCAGCTTGCTTCGCGCCGCGCAATTGCCGGATTCGCCCAGCCCACGACTGGACGCCGAGCTGTTGCTGGCCGCCGCCCTGGGCAAGTCCCGCAGCTTCCTGCACACCTGGCCCGAGCGAATCGTGCCGAGCGAGGCGGCGTTGTTGTTTTCCGAATACTTGCGTCGCCGTCGCTCCGGCGAGCCGGTGGCTTATATTCTCGGGCAGCAGGGTTTCTGGAAGCTCGACCTGGAAGTCGCGCCCCATACGCTGATCCCACGGCCCGACACCGAACTGTTGGTCGAGACCGCACTGGCATTGTTGCCAGCCACGCCCGCCCGGGTCCTCGACCTTGGCACCGGCAGCGGCGCGATTGCCCTGGCGCTGGCCAGCGAGCGTCCGGCCTGGAATGTCACGGCGGTCGACCGGGTGCTGGAAGCCGTGGCCCTGGCCGAGCGCAATCGCCAGCGCCTGGGCCTGCGCAATGTCACGGTGCTCAGCAGTCACTGGTTCAGCGCCCTGGAAGGCGAGCGTTTCGACCTGATCATCAGCAACCCGCCTTATATAGCCGCCAGCGATCCGCACCTGGCCGAGGGCGATGTGCGCTTCGAGCCGGCCAGTGCGCTGGTGGCGGGGGCGGACGGTCTCGACGACTTGCGTGCAATCATCGCCCAGACCCCCGATCATCTCGGGGCAGGCGGCTGGCTGATGCTGGAGCACGGTTATGACCAGGCCGAGGCGGTGCGTGGTCTGTTGCAAAAGCAAGGGTTTGCCGAAGTCCACAGTCGCAAGGATCTGGGTAATCACGAACGCATCAGCCTGGGACGCCTGCCGTGCTGAATGATCAAGAACTGCTGCGCTACAGTCGCCAGATTCTGTTGCAGCACATCGACATCGATGGGCAGCTGCGCCTCAAGCAGGGCCGCGTATTGATCATCGGCCTCGGTGGCCTGGGCGCCCCGGTGGCGTTGTACCTGGCCGCCGCCGGCGTCGGCGAGTTGCACCTGGCGGATTTCGACACGGTCGACCTGACCAACCTTCAGCGACAAATCATTCACGACACCGATAGCGTCGGCCTCACCAAGGTCGATTCGGCGGTGCGTCGCCTGACCGCCATCAATCCCGAGGTTCGCCTGGTTTCCCATTCGACCGCCATGGATGAAGACTCCCTGGCCGGCGCGGTGGCGGCGGTGGATGTGGTGCTCGACTGTTCCGACAACTTTGCTACCCGCGAAGCGGTGAATGCGGCGTGTGTCACCGCCGCCAAGCCCCTGGTCAGCGGCGCAGCGATTCGCCTGGAAGGGCAACTGTCGGTATTCGACCCACGTCGCCCCGAAAGTCCTTGTTACCACTGCCTTTACGGGCACGGCAGCGAAGCCGAGCTGACCTGCAGCGAAGCCGGTGTGCTCGGGCCGCTGGTGGGTTTGGTAGGCAGTCTCCAGGCGCTGGAAGCCTTGAAGTTGCTGGCGGGTTTCGGTGAGCCCCTGGTGGGGCGCCTGCTGCTGATCGATGCCCTGGGCACGCGTTTTCGCGAATTACGCGTCAAGCGCGATCCGCGCTGCGGTGTCTGCGGTAACCGGCATGCGTGAGGCGCCGGTCGGTGTGTTCGACTCGGGTGTCGGCGGGCTGTCGGTGCTGGGGGAAATCCGTCGGCTGTTGCCCAATGAGTCGCTGCTGTACGTTGGTGACTGCGGGCATATTCCGTATGGCGAAAAAAGCCCGGAATTCATCCGGCAGCGCTGCGCGGTCATTGCCGACTTTTTCCAGCGCGAGGGCGCCAAGGCCCTGGTGGTGGCCTGTAACACCGCGACAGTTGCCGGGGTGGCTGACCTGCGTCGCGACTACCCCGACTGGCCCATCGTTGGTATGGAGCCGGCGGTCAAGCCGGCTGCCGCCGCGACGCGAAGCGGCATCGTTGGCGTGCTGGCAACGACTGGCACCTTGCAGAGCGCCAAATTTGCCGCGTTGCTCGACCGCTTCGCCACGGATGTCCGCGTGATCACGCAGCCTTGTCCGGGACTGGTGGAATTGATCGAGGCGGGCGACCTGCACAGTTCGGCCTTGCACCAACTGCTACAGGGCTACGTCAACCCGTTGCTGGCGGCTGGCTGCGACACACTGATCCTTGGCTGTACCCACTATCCATTCCTCAAACCGTTGCTCAAACAGATGATTCCGGCCCATATCAGTCTGATCGATACGGGCGCCGCCGTGGCCCGGCAACTCCAGCGCTTGTTGGCGGAGCGGGCGCTACTGGCTGACGGGCCTGCCAGCGAAACTCAGTTCTGGAGTAGCGCTGATCCGATACATTTAAGAAATATCCTACCGATGCTATGGAATTCGTCTGGCATTGTGCGAAGCTTCGTTCTGTAAAAAAACGTGAAAATTATGTGAATCGTGCTGAACTTCTGATTTGGCGTGGATTTCTATAGCTGTGTCTTCTGTAAGAAAAACTAACTAAGGCTGTCGGAAAAGGATGTTTCTAATGAAGCGTTTATTCTGCTTTGCCGCATTTGCGGCTGCGTTGCTGGGGCACACTTACACCGCACAGGCGGCGGGCGTGGAATTCGGGGTTGGCCAGACCGGCGACTCGACCATGACCTATCGCCTGGGCATGCAATTCGATTGGGACAAGAGCTGGCTGCAGAGCGACGTGGGGCGCTTGACCGGTTATTGGAGCGGTGCCTATACGTACTGGGAGGGGGATGAAACTTCGAGCAACCACAGCCTGTCGTTCTCGCCAGTCCTGGTGTATGAGTTTGCCGGTCAGAACGTGAAGCCTTACATCGAGGCAGGCGTCGGTGTTGCGCTGTTTGAAAACACTGAAATCGAAAGCAACAAGCTCGGCACAGCGTTCCAGTTCGAAGACCGCATCGGCTTTGGCCTGCGCTTCAATGGCGGGCATGAAGTCGGCATCCGTGCCACTCACTATTCCAACGCCGGCATCAAGTCGACCAACGACGGTGTGGAAAGCTACGCATTGCATTACACAATGCCGCTGTAACAAAACGCTTGGCACTGTGGGAGCGAGCCTGCTCGCGAAGCGTTGGGTCAGCCTGGATAATATTGGCTGACCCGGCGCATTCGCGAGCAGGCTCGCTCCCACAAAAAGCTTCTTCTATCTGTATGCCGTCGCAATGCCCTGTCGCTCTTCCAGGCACTCCGGCGCACCCATCTCGAACTCCCGGCAGATGAGCGGACGTCTTTCGTAGATTGTGCATCTCATGGTGTCGCGATCCAGCGCCGCGCACCAGCCGTCGTCAAGACGCAGCATCACTTCTCCACCCCAGTCATCCGTGTCGATGAAGCGCTCGGGCACGCCGGTGTCGGTGATCAACATGACTTCCAGTTGGCAGCAGCACGCCGCACACGTTGAACACGTGACGGCCGGGGCGGGGATTTCGTGCAGCGGGATGGTCTTCATGGCGCGCAGTGTAAGGCAAGCGCGCTGTTCAGGGGTGTCCCTTGATCGGGCACTGGTAACTGTCCGAACGTGAATGCGCGCCCGCCAGCACCGTGTCGTTCGATGGCAATGGCCAAAGCAGGTTCATGGTCATGGCAGGCAGGATCACTTCAGGGGGACGTTCGGTCAGTTGGGTCAGGATGTGATCGGCTGCCGCTTCAGCAGACCAGCGAATCGACGGCGGCAATTCATCGTCGACGGCCGGCGATGAGTTGTCGAACCCTGGGTGCACGATGGTCACGTCGATGCCATCGCGGGCCAGTTTGCCGCGAGCCGATTCGAATAGAAAGCGCATCCCTTGGTCCCCGGCCTCGAATTGCGAGGGCGGCAGATAGGTCAGCGGACTGGCGATGCCCACCAGATGGGTCCCGTTGCCGGCGCGCAGCAATGGCGCGGCCGCCTCGATACACAGGCTGGCGGCCAGCAGGTTGCTGCGCACGATGTGTTCGATGATCGATGGGTTAACGGGTTGTCCGCTGATGTATTCGGCGGTTCCGGCGTTGATGATCACGGTATCCAGGGAGCCCCATTCCTGGGCGATTCGCTCGCCCGCCTCGCGTACGGCTTGACTGTCGGTCAGATTGCCGGCCACGATCAGGACCTGTCCTGGATATCTTGCCAAAAGCGCATCGCACGGCAAGCGCGAGCTGACAGCCAGATGGGCGCCGGTACGCAGTATCGATTCGGCCAAAGAGGCGCCAATTCCGTTACCGGCGCCGGTCAGCCAGTATCGCCGTGGCGGTGTCGAACCCATTCCTCACTCCTTGTTTACCGGACGATGCGCCTTTTTTAACGACTATATCGTCATACTATTGAGAATGGCAGCCCGCATCGGCCGACCCCTGTTCGTTCACCGCACAAATTCTCAACCGGCGTCCTGCCGTGACGGCAGGTTTCTGAACGCTGCCAGGGCGCGGGCCCTGGACTGGCTGAGGTCGACGATCGGAGCGGGGTAGTCCACCGCGCCAAACAAATCGCCACGGGTATTCGGGTTATGGACATCCGGCTTATCGAGATCGTTCAGTTCGGGTAACCAGCGTTTGATGAACAACCCCTCGCGGTCGAATTTTTCCGATTGGCTCAACGGATTGAAAATCCGGAACCAGGGCGCCGAGTCGGTGCCGGTCGAGGCGCTCCACTGCCAGCCGCCATTGTTTGCCGCCAGGTCACCGTCGATCAGGTGCTGCATGAAAAAGCGTTCGCCCTCTCGCCAATCGATCAACAGGTTCTTGGTCAGGAACATCGCCACCACCATCCGTAGGCGGTTATGCATCCAGCCGGTCTCCAGCAATTGGCGCATGGCAGCGTCAATGATCGGCAAGCCTGTACGGGCTTCTTTCCACGCCGCCAGTGCCTGGGGGTCGTTGCGCCAGGCCAGGGCCTCGGTTTCCGGGCGGAACG
This sequence comes from Pseudomonas sp. Z2-11, assembly GCF_054161305.1. Classification (NCBI taxonomy): domain Bacteria; kingdom Pseudomonadati; phylum Pseudomonadota; class Gammaproteobacteria; order Pseudomonadales; family Pseudomonadaceae; genus Pseudomonas; species Pseudomonas sp. Z2-11. Next base: position 5,154,783 of record NZ_CP096395.1, on the reverse strand, counting down.
CGCGGTGGCGCGATACGCGGGGGAATCCCACCAGAACGTGTTTATAAAACTCGCGCCAGAGCAGTTCGTTAATCCAGGTCACGGTTCCGACGTTTCCGCTTTCGAACTCGCCCTGATTGGCCTGTAGCGCGGCGTGCAGGCACTGGCGCGGTGAAACCACGCCGGCCACCAGATAGGCCGACAGCTGGCTGGTCCCGGGTCTGGCCGGAAAATCCCGTTCGCTCTGGTAGTAATCGATGTGTTGCTCGACGAACGACTCGAGCCGGCGCCGGGCTTCGCTTTCGCCGGCGGGCCAGAGATCGCGCAGCGCCGCATTTGGCGGGTTGAATCCTTCGATCTGCGTCGGCAGCGGATCGCTGGCGATGGCGGTAGGCGCCTGCCGGAGAGGCGCGGGCACCAGGCTCGGTAACGAAAAATGCAGACGGCTATAGCAGACCTTGCGAAATTGGCTGAACACCTTGAAATAACTGCCGGTCTTGGTCAGGACGCTGCCGGGCTTGAACAGGAGCTGGTCGAGATGGCTGTGAAATTCCACGCCCTCATCCTTTAGCGCCCGGGCGACGTCGGCGTCGCGCCGGGTTTCATTCAGGCCGTATTCCTCGTTGACGTGTACGGCACCGATGCCCAGCTCGCGACATAAAGTGACCAGCACTTGCGGGGCCTGGTTCCAATACTCCGTGTTGCGGATCAGCAATGGGATGTTCAGTTCCGCCAGGGCCGTGCTCAATGCCGAGAGGTTGCGCAACCAGAAATCGATCTTGCAGGGTGCATCGTCATGGGCCGCCCATTGCTTCGGACTCGGCAGGTAGACCGCTACGCAGGGCCCCCGGGCAGCGGCGGCCGCCAGGGCGGTGTTGTCGTGCAGGCGCAAGTCGCTGCGCAGCCAGATCAATTGCATGGATTTTTCCAACTAAAGAAGTTCTCTGCGGCTCAGTTCGCGATGAGCCGATAGCGGGTCTTCGGCCCAACTGACGTTGCTCATTGCCGCGCTTGCAGACAGCTTGGCCTGGTGAATCGAGGCGGCGGGGCCGGCGATGATGATCGGGCAGTCGAGCCCGCTCAGCAGCCTGGGCAATTGCGACAGGTTCAGTGCCTGGCTCGAATACAGCAGCACGCCGCGGGCCTTGAGCCGTTCGACCGCCAACGCCAGCTCACCGGCCGGGAGCGGCCCGTCGAACACCTCCACGGGACAGTCGGCGCTGCTTGCCAGCCAGGCGGTGAGCCACAACTGGGGCTCCTGCGGCACCTCGGACTGGTTGATCATCAACAGCGGTGCGCCGCGCAACTGGCGGTTGTTGTGGTAGATCCGGCTGCCGAATTTGCTGCGCAGCCAGGAGTACAGGAAGACCTTTTCCAGCTGCGCGCCGAACTGGCTCTGCCAGCGCAATTGCAACTCGCCCAGCAAGGGCAGGAGCAACTGTTCACAAACAGTCCAAGGCGGATACAGCGCCATGGCCTGGTTCACCGACTCATCGACCTGACGCTCGGCCAGTTGCGTCACCGCCAGCATCAGGGCATGGCGCTGACGTTGCCAGTCGTCTTCCAACGGTTCGCCTGACGGCTGCGGTGTGTCGAGCAACGGTTTTATCTTGCTCACTGCCACGCCACGATCGATCCAGGTGAGGATGCTCAGGATTCGCTGCACATGTTCGCGATTGAACAAGCGATGGCCCTTGGGCGTACGGTGCGGCACGATCAACCCGTAGCGTCGCTCCCAGGCTCGCAGCGTGACGGCATTGACGCCGGTTTGCCGGGCGACTTCGCGGATGGGCAGCCAGCCCTGCGCGAGGGCCTTGGCGAAATCGGCGCCCAGGTCTTCGCTGGCGCTGGAGTCGAGTTCGTTCTTCATCAAATGGCGTTTCGCAAGCTGAGGTTCTCTGGGTGCGGTTGCAGGTAGACCTGTTGGGCGAGATAGGGGTCGGGGTGCTGACGCAGATGATGCTTGAGCAACGTCAGCGGCACCACCAGTGGCACGATACCAAGACGGTACTGCCCGATCAGGTGCTGCACCTCCTGCTTGTCATCGGCATCGATGGCGCGCTTGAGGTAACCGCTCAGGTGCTGCAGGACGTTGGTGTGCGTGCGTCGGGTGGCGCATTTCTTCAAGGCCGCCATCAGCGCGCTGAAATAACGCTGGCCCAGTTCGTCCGGATCGGCCTTGCCCATGTTGCCCAACATGTTGCCCAACGCCTTGTATTGCTCAGGGTTGTGGGCCATCAACAGGTACTTGTAGCGTGAGTGAAATTCAATCAGGTCGCGTCGGGTCAGCCCCCGGCGGCGCAGCGGTTGCCAGGCGGCATAGGCGAATACGCGGGTCAGAAAGTTCTCGCGCAGTACCGGATCGTTGAGGCGGCCGTCTTCTTCCACCGGCAGATCGGGGTGACGCTCGCAAAAGGCCTGGGCGTAGACACCACGTCCGCCGCCGTCCTGCGGGACACCGTTGTGGTCGTAGACCTTGACCCGCTCCAGCCCGCAGGACGGCGACTTCTGCATGAAGATATAGCCGCAGATATCATCCAGCTCAGCGGCCATTTGTTGTCCGTAATCGGCCAATGGCTGGGTCACGTCGAGGTCTCGCTTCACCGTGCCGACCGCGTCGGGGCGCGCGGGGTTGCCAACCAGCCGGATCGGCTCGCGCGGGACGCCCAGGCCAATGGCAACTTCCGGACACACCGGCACGCAATCGAAGTACTCGACCAGCGTGCGGCTGCACAACGGCGATTGCTTGTGACCACCATTGAAGCGCACTTCGGCACCCATCAGGCAGGCGCTGATGGCAATTTTCGGTTTGGCGATAGCTTCGTTGGGCATGGGCGACCTCTGCTGGGTAAATCTTGTACATGTACTATTGTTTGTACAATATTTTCATCATAGGTCGGTACGCGAACAAGTCAACCGATTGTTCCAGGCCGAAGGGCGGCGTCGTGACCTGGCCGCCGGCTGCTGCCTTTCGCGACAGCAGCGGATGGCTTGGGGAATGCGCTCACTGAAGGCTGGCGTGCAAGCGACGGGCGGCATCCTGGCCACTGAGCCATGCTCCTTCGACCCTGCCGGACAGGCACCAGTCTCCGCACACATACAAGCCCAGGTCGGCATCGGCCAGGGCGCCCCATTCGTGGCTGCCGGCGGGACGGGCGTAGAGCCAGCGATGGGCCACGCTGAAGCTCGGCGCGGGCATCGCGCTGTGCAGCAGTTCTGCGAAGGCGCCGTGCAAATGCTCGATCACCGCTTCCTTGGGCATGTCGATGTGCTGGCGGCTCCATTCGCTGGTTGCATGCAGCACCCAGGTGTCGAGCTTGGCATCGCGCCCTGGTTTACTGCGGTTGCGGGCCAGCCAGTCGAGGGGGCTGTCCTGCACGAAGCAGCCCTCCATGGGCGTATCCAGGGGTTGTTCAAAGGCCAGCGCCACTGCCCAGGTGGGGTCCATTTTCACCCCGGCGGCGACGCCGGCCAGTTTCGGCACGGCGGCGAGCAACGCCGTGGCCTGGGGCGCGGGCGTGGCAATCACGACCTGGCCGAACGGGCCGTGGGTAAACCCTTCGGCGTCCTGCAGGTGCCAGTGTTCCTGGCCACGAAAGACCTCGGTGATGCGGCAGGAAAACTGCACCTGCAGCTCGCCGAGCAGGGCGCGGGTAATCGCGCTCATGCGCGGGGTACCGACCCAGCGGGTCTGCTCGTCCGGCGAGGGGCTCATTTGCCCGTCCTGGAAGTGATAGAGCTGCGGGTTCCATTCCGCCGCCCAGCCGTTGGCTTGCCAGCGCTGGACTTCCGTGACGAAGCGCCGGTCCCGGGCGGTGAAATATTGTGCGCCCATGTCCAGCGCGCCAGCGTCGCTGCGCTTGCTTGACATGCGGCCGCCGCTGCCATGGCTTTTATCGAAGAGTTGAACGACATGCCCGGCCTCCGTCAGGGCCTGGGCGGCTGAAAGTCCGGCGATGCCGGTGCCGATGATTGCGATGGGTACAGTCATGAGGGCCTCGTTTACCTTTCTGTACAGACTACGCCGTCGTTTAATCCTGTACAATTCTGGTTTTTGGTATAAGTTTTACCGTTCGCGTTTTGGCGGGTTGTCCTATTGTTAGGTACAGACCCTGTCCGATATGAAAAATGCCTACTTATAAAAATAGACTAATGGGCCAGGTAAAACGCGAGCCGAGGAACATCTCATGCACATATTGCTGACCGGCGGTACTGGTTTGATCGGACGTCAACTCTGCCGGCACTGGCTGGAGCAGGGACATCGCCTGACGGTCTGGAGTCGTCGGCCCGAACAGGTGGCGAAAATCTGCGGCGCGCAGGTGCGCGGTATCGCCAGCCTCGATGAGCTTGGCGAACCGGTGGACGCGGTCGTCAACCTTGCCGGCGCGCCTATTGGCGACAGGCCCTGGAGCCATAAACGCAAGATGCTGCTGTGGAGCAGCCGCGTCACGCTGACCGAGGTTCTGCTGGCCTGGCTGGAGCGTTGCGAACAGAAACCGCAGGTGCTGATTTCCGGCTCTGCGGTGGGCTGGTATGGCGACGGCGGCGAGCGGGAGTTGACCGAAGAATCCGGGCCGGTCAGCGAAGACTTCGCCAGCCAGTTGTGCATCGCCTGGGAAGAAACCGCGCAACGTGCAGAAGCCCTGGGCATACGCGTGGTGCTGGTTCGCACCGGCCTGGTCCTGTCTGCCGAGGGCGGCTTTTTGTCGCGGCTGTTGCTGCCGTTCAAACTGGCAATGGGCGGGCGTATCGGCAGCGGGCGGCAGTGGATGCCATGGATTCATATCGACGATCAAATCGCCCTGATTGATTTTCTTCTGCACCGCAGCGATGCCAGCGGTCCTTATAATGCCTGCGCACCGAACCCGGTGCGCAACCGCGATTTCGCCAAGGCCCTGGGGCACGTACTGCATCGCCCGGCCGTGGTGCCGATGCCGGAGCTTGCGTTGAAAATCGCATTGGGGGAGTTGTCATTGCTGTTGCTGGGAGGCCAGCGCGCCACGCCCGCCCGATTGCAGGCGGCGGGGTTTTCATTCCGGTTCACTGAGTTGTCTGCGGCCCTGGAAGATTTGTCGGGTCGCCTTTGAAATAGGACGTTGCATGACCGATCACGCGTTGCTTCTGGTGAATCTGGGTTCGCCTGCCTCCACCTCGGTGGCCGATGTACGCCGCTACCTCAACCAATTTCTGATGGACCCCTACGTCATCGACCTGCCATGGCCGGTGCGGCGGCTACTGGTGTCGCTGATCCTGGTCAAGCGCCCCGAGCAATCGGCTCACGCCTATGCCTCGATCTGGTGGGAAGAGGGCTCGCCACTGGTGGTCCTCAGTCGTCGCCTGCAACAGGCCATGAGTGCGCAATGGACCCAGGGCCCGGTGGAGCTGGCAATGCGTTATGGCGAGCCATCGATCGAATCGACCCTGGTGCGCCTGGCAAGCCAGGGGCACACGAAAATCACCCTGGCGCCGCTGTATCCGCAGTTCGCCGACAGCACCGTGACCACGGTCATCGAAGAAGCCAAGCGGGTCGTGCGCGAAAAAAAGCTCAAGGTGCAGTTCTCGATTCTCCAGCCCTTCTATGACCAGCCGGAATATATCGATGCCCTGGTTGCCAGCGCCAAGCCCTACCTGATGCAGGATTACGATCATCTGTTGCTGAGTTTTCATGGCCTGCCGGAACGGCACCTGACCAAGCTCGACCCTACGGGCTATCACTGCTTCAAGGACGCCGATTGCTGCCGGAATGCGCCGCCGGAAGTCATGGCCACGTGTTACCGCGCCCAGTGTATTCGTACCGCCGAGCTGTTCGCCCGGCAGATGGGGCTGGCGGATGGCAAATGGTCGGTGTCGTTTCAGTCGCGACTGGGACGGGCCAAGTGGATCGAACCGTATACCGAGGCGCGCCTGGACGAACTGGCCAAAAGCGGGGTGAAGAAAGTACTGGTGATGTGCCCGGCATTCGTTGCCGATTGCATCGAGACGCTGGAAGAAATCGGCGACCGCGGGCGCGAGCAGTTTCGCGAAGCGGGAGGGGAGGAGTTGGTACTGGTGCCGTGTCTCAATGACGATCCGCAGTGGGCGAAGGTGTTGAGCACCCTTTGCGAGCGGGCGCCGATTGCTTTGTGAGGTTCAAGGGCCTCATCGCGAGCAAGCTCGCTCCCACAGTGGATCTCGAGTGGTCACAAAATTTGTGTTCACAACAGATCCCCTTGTGGGAGCGAGCTTGCTCGCGATAGCTTTCTGACTGACGACACAAAACTCAGATCAGCGGCTCATCCGCCTTCTTCTGCTTCCAGCCATCGTTGCCCGGCAACATCAGGTTCAACGCGATCGCCACCACGGCGCACAGCGCGATGCCCTTGAGGCCGAAGTCGTCCGGGCCGGTACCGGTGCCGACCAGTACGCCGCCGATGCCGAACACCAGCGTCACCGAAACGATCACCAGGTTGCGTGCTTCGCCCAGGTCGATCTTGTGGCGGATCAGTGTGTTCATGCCCACCGCCGCGATCGAACCGAACAACAGGCACAGGATCCCGCCCATCACCGGCACCGGAATGCTTTGCAGCAGTGCGCCGAACTTGCCGACGAACGCCAGGCTGATGGCGAAGATCGAAGCCCAGGTCATGATCTTCGGGTTGTAGTTCTTGGTCAGCATCACCGCGCCAGTCACTTCGGCATAGGTGGTGTTGGGCGGGCCGCCAAACAGGCCGGCTGTGGTGGTGGCGATGCCGTCACCGAACAAGGTGCGGTGCAGGCCGGGTTTTTTCAGGTAGTCGCGACCGGTCACGCTACCCACGGCAATTACCCCACCGATGTGTTCGATCGCTGGCGCCAGGGCTACCGGCACGATGAACAGGATCGCTTGCCAGTTGAACTCCGGCGCGGTGAAGGCCGGCAGGGCGAACCAGGGGGCGGCGGCGATTTTCGCGGTGTCGACGACGCCGAAGAAAAAGGCCATGGCAAAACCCACCAATACGCCGGAGATGATCGGCACCAGGCGGAAAATGCCTTTGCCGAACACGGCGACGATCAGGGTAGTGAGCAACGCCGGCATCGAGATCAGCATCGCGGTCTGATAGTGAATCAGCTCGGTGCCGTCGCCGGCCTTGCCCATCGCCATGTTGGCGGCGATTGGCGCCATTGCCAGGCCGATGGAAATGATCACCGGGCCGATCACCACCGGTGGCAGCAGCCGGTCAATGAAGCCGGTGCCCTTGATCTTCACCGCCAGGCCCAGGAACGTATAGACGAAACCGGCCGCCATCACGCCGCCCATGGTCGCCGCCAGGCCGAACTGGCCTTTGGCAAGAATGATCGGCGTGATGAAGGCAAAACTCGACGCCAGGAATACCGGCACCTGACGCCCGGTAACGATCTGGAAGAGGATCGTCCCCAGGCCCGCGGTGAACAGCGCCACGTTCGGGTCCAGGCCGGTGATCAGCGGCATCAGCACCAGCGCGCCGAAGGCGACGAACAGCATCTGCGCGCCGGACAGCACCTGACGCCAGAGCGGATCGTTGAATTCGTCCTGCATGCTCAGGCGTCCTTCTGCTTGGTGCCGAAGATCTTGTCGCCGGCATCGCCCAGGCCCGGGATGATGTAGCCGTGTTCGTTGAGTTTCTGGTCAATGGAGGCGGTGTAGATGGTCACGTCGGGGTGGGCATCTTCCACGGCCTGGATGCCTTCGGGCGCGGCGACCAGGACCATGGCGCGGATGTCCCGGCAACCGGCTTTTTTCAGCAGGTCGATGGTGGCAACCATGGAGCTGCCGGTGGCGAGCATCGGGTCGATGATCATCGCCAGGCGCTCGTCGATCTCCGGCACCAGTTTTTCCAGGTAGGTATGGGCCTGCAGGGTTTCCTCGTTGCGGGCCACGCCGACGGCGCTGACCTTGGCACCCGGAATCAGGCTCAGGACGCCTTCGAGCATGCCGATACCGGCACGCAGGATCGGCACCACGGTAATCTTCTTGCCGGCGATTTTTTCCACCTGCACCGTGCCCGCCCAACCGGCGATCTCGTAGGACTCCAGCGGCAGGTCCTTGGTGGCTTCGTAGGTGAGCAGGGCACCGACTTCCTGGGCGAGCTCGCGGAAGTTCTTCGTGCTGATGTCGGCGCGGCGCATCAGGCCGAGTTTATGTCTGATCAGCGGGTGGCGGATCTCGAGGATGGGCATGGGGAAGGCTCCGGCGGCGGGCAAAAAAACCGGCCTAGATTAATCTATCCGAGGGTGTTGTCCTATAGACAATACAGAACGTTAGTCCACAAACGCTTGATCTGGCCGGGCGGGATGCGTACCTTTGCCCGCTTTTCCGCAAACGCCACCCTTGGAGAGCGCCATGTCCGCTGATCTCGAGCATATCCGTCAAGTCATGCGAGAGGCTGACTGCCTGTACACCGAAGCTGAAGTCGAAGCGGCCATTGCCCGTGTCGGTGCGCAAATCAACGATCAGTTGGCTGACCGCAACCCGGTGGTGTTCTGCGTGATGAACGGCGGGCTGATTTTCTCCGGCAAACTGCTGACCTGCCTGAACTTCCCGTTGGAAGCTTCCTACCTGCACGCTACCCGCTATCGCAACGAAACCAGCGGCGGCGACCTGTTCTGGAAAGCCAAGCCGGAAGTCTCGTTCATCGACCGCGACGTGCTGATCATCGACGATATCCTCGATGAAGGTCATACCTTGGGCGCGATCATCGACTTCTGCAAACACGCTGGCGCCCGTGCCGTACATACCGCCGTGCTGATCGACAAGGACCACGACCGCAAGGCGCGTCCCGACCTGAAGGCCGACTTCGTCGGGCTGCCGTGCATCGATCGCTACGTTTTTGGCTACGGCATGGACTACAAAGGCTACTGGCGTAACGCCAATGGTATTTTTGCCGTCAAGGGGATGTAACCGTATGGATCGGCCGACGTTCCTGGATCAAGCCCTGTTCGATGAACTGGCCGAGAAAGCCGCGGCCAATCCCCGTGGACGGCAACACCACAACCTTCACCAGATGGACGAACCGTGCCATCGCATGGCGGTGGGCTTGCAGCCGTCTACCTATATCCCGCCGCATCGCCATTTGAGCGCCGACAAGGCGGAAACCCTGTTGGTGCTCAGGGGCCGGCTCGGTGTGTTGATCTTCGATGAAACCGGGACGGTGATCGACAAGCGAATCCTCCAGGCCGGCGGTGACTGCCTCGGCATCGACCTGCCGGCCGGGGTATATCACGGCCTGGTCGTGCTTGAAGCCGACAGCCTGATGTTCGAATGCAAGGCCGGCCCGTACCGGCCGGTGGGCGACGGTGAGCTGGCTCACTGGGCGCCCCGCGAAGGTGAGCCCGGCGTGGCGCAATACCAGGCATGGATGCGCGCTCAGTTCGATTGATCGGCATCCCCTGTGGCAAGGACGCTTTTGTGGCGAGGGAGCTTGCTCCCGCTCGGTTGCGCAGCAACCGCAAGATGGCCTGCTGCGCACTGGAGCGCCAGCCGGCCCAGCGGGAGCAAGCTTCCTCGCCACACAATCAAACCAGTCTTGAGTGCGCTGCGCTCGCGGCCAGCCAGCGCTCACTTTTACTCCGCGCCTGTTCCAGCGTCTGCACATACGCCAACTGCCGCTGCTCGCGATGGACCCCGGCGCGGCGCAGTTTCAGGCGTACCCTCGGTGCGGTCGCGACCAGGATCAGGCCGATGCCCTGCTTTCGATAGTCCCTGAGGATATTTTCCAGCGCGGCCAGGGCCGTCATGTCCAGCATCGGCACGGCGCTCATGTCCACGACCACCACCCGGACACCTGGGTCGAACCGGCGCAATACATCCAGGGCCTTCTCCGTCGCACCGAAGAACAGCGGCCCGTGAATGGCGTAGCAGCGAACATGCTCGGGCATGTCCAGCAAGGCCTGGTGGGCATGGCGTGGCAGTTCAGCGCTGTCGGTCAGTTCGCTCATGCGCTTGATGAACAGCCCGGCGGCCAGCAACAGGCCGACGGCGACGGCCAGGACCATGTCGAACAGCACCGTCAGGCCCAGGCAGGTCAGCAGCACCAGCACATCGCTGCGCGGGGCGATGCGCAGGGTATGCAGCACATGCCCGGCCTCGCTCATGTTCCAGGCGACCATCACCAGCAACGCCGCCAGTGCCGCCATCGGCAAGTAACTGAACAGCGGCGCGAGCAACACAATCGCCACCAGCACCACCAGGCTGTGAATGATCGCCGCCAGGGGCGATGACGCGCCGCTGCGCACGTTGGTCGCGCTGCGGGCAATTGCGGCGGTGGCGGTGATGCCGCCGAACAACGGCGCCACGAGGTTGCCCAGGCCCTGGCCGATCAATTCGGCGTTGGGGTCGTGCCTGCTCCCGGTCATGCCATCCGCCACCACCGCGCAGAGCAATGACTCGATGGCGCCGAGCATGGCGATGGCGAAGGCCGGGCCCAGTAATTGGCGGAACAGGTCATAGGAAAGTATCAACGCACCGCCCTGGCCATTCGGCACGTTCCAGGGCCAGTCGAAGCGCGGCAGGAAAGGCGGGATGCCGGGGTAGACGATGCCGTCGACGACGTAGCTGAAGCGTTCGCCCAGCGTTGCGACCGGCAGCCCGGCGCGCTCGATGGCCAGCCCCAGCAACGCGCCGATCAGCAGCGCGACCAGATGGCCCGGGACGCGTGGCACCCAGCGCGGCCAGACAATCAATACGGCCAGGCATGCCCCGCCGATAATGGCGTCGCCAAGCCGTGCGCCGGGCAGCGCCACGATCAATTCGCCCAGCTGTTCGATGTAATGCGTGGCCTGGCCCGCAGTGTTCAGGCCCAACAGGTCCTTCAATTGCAGCGTCGCGATCACCACGCCGATCCCGGCGGTGAAACCGAGGATCACCGGATAAGGGATGAACTGGATCAAGCGCCCGGCGCGCATCAGCCCCAGGGCAATCAGGATCAGGCCGGCAAGCATTGTGCACAGCAGCAGGCCGCCCAGGCCGTATTGCTGGGTGATGGGCAGCAGGATGACAACGAATGCGGCCGTCGGCCCGCTCACGTTGAATCGCGAGCCGCCGGTCAGGGCAATCAAGGGGGCGGCCACCAGCACGGTGTAAAGACCGTGTTGTGGCGGCACGCCAACGGCGATTGCCAGGGCCATGGCCAGGGGGATGGCGATGATGCCGACCGTAAGCCCGGCTACCAGGTCGCCGCGCAGGCGCTCAAGGGTGTAACCGGCACGCCAGGCTTGGCGCCAGGCGGCGAACAGGGGTGGGGCGGAGAAGGCCATGATGCTCCTCGCATAGACTGGACAATAAACCCGTGGCGAGGGAGCTTGCTCCCGCTGGGCTGCGCAGCAGACCCAAGATGGGCCATTGAAATCTTTCAGACGGAACGCGTTAGCCGATACGACGGCTGCGCCGCCGAGCGGGAGCAAGCTCCCTCGCCACAACGGCATATGCCAGCGGGCCGACACCGATGGCCTCACGGAGTATGCCGCGCCGCAAGCCCCGCTGTATTGACCCGGGTCGCATATTTTTTCAAGGGATGCTAGCGTGCCCAGCCAAGCACCTGGAGCCTGTCATGAGTGTATCGATCCGTCGCTGTGCCGCTCTGCTGCTGATCTGCGGTCTGCCATTGCTGGCGGTGGCCGCGCCGATGCACAGCCAGTTCCTGCCCCCCGATGACCTGGTGGCGCGTCAGGAACAGCCCGAACAGCAGCAGTTGCTGCAAGTCACCGAGTATTCGGTGGTGCTGGGCAACCAGCGCCCATCCAACCAGCAGCCGATCCCGGTCACTTCGCCGCTGATGGTGCGGCTCAAGGGCAAGCCCCTGAACAAGGGAGCCATCATCAGCCAGGTGATCCTCAATTTTGATGGCGAAAGCAAAAGCCTGAAGAAACCGGTATTCGATGAGGCGAGCAAGACCCTGACGCTGTCTTATCCACAGGCCCAGTACCGGGTGGTGATCGATCTGTTGCGCAACGACACGGTCTACGTGCAGTTCCTCAGCTACGCCAACGGCCATATCTGGGCCGACCTGCACACTGGCGCCGCACGCCCGCGTTGAGCCCCGAGGCCCGCCGGGGGTAAACTGCCCGCCCCGTGAACTGTGCGAGCTGGAGCCGGCAATGCGTAAAGACAAGAAACAAGTGATTGGTGACGAGATTGGCGACGAACAGATCAAGCTGTTCCTCAATTTCGAGCCCGTCGATGCCACTTCGCCGTCGCTGCACAAACTGATCAAGGCCTACCGTGGGCTGCGTGTCGACGATTTCGAGCGCTTCCTGGGGTTTTTCGTCGAGGCGGGTTACGACCTGAATGGCAAGGACGAACAGGGTAACGATTTCGTTGCGTTGATCCATGATCAGCGCAATGCAGAGGAATATATTGAGTTGATCAAGAAAGCTCGCGGTTGATTGATCAGGCCTGCTGCGCAGGCCAGCGGGAGCAAGCTCCCTCGCCACGAAAAGCTGCAAAAAAAACGCCCCGCTCTCATGGAGAACGGGGCGTTTTTTCATCCGGGCGAATCAAGCGTAGCTTTGGGTTTCGCTGCTTGCTTCAACCAGTTCCAGCGCGATGTTGTTCTGCGCGTTGACCTTGCGATACAGCGCCGCATCGGTTTCCAGCACTTTTTCCCGGGCCGGGAAGATTTCCGAGAGCTTGGCGGCCCACTCTCCCTTGGCTTTTTCCGGGAAGCAGCGCTCGATCAGTTCGAGCATGATCGACACGGTGACCGAAGCGCCTGGTGAAGCGCCGAGCAGGGCGGCGAGAGTGCCGTCCTTGGCCGCCACCAGTTCGGTACCGAATTGCAGGATGCCGCCCTTCTTCGGGTCTTTCTTGATGATCTGCACGCGCTGGCCAGCCACTTCCAGGCGCCAATCCTCGGCTTTCGCCTCGGGGTAGAAGCGCCGCAGGGATTCCAGGCGCTGCTCCATGGACTGCATCACTTCGCTGATCAAGTACCTGGTCAGGTCCATGTTGTCCCGGGCAACGGCCAGCATCGGGCCGATGTTTCCGGCGCGTACCGACAGCGGCAGGTCCATCAGCGAGCCGTGCTTGAGGAACTTGGTGGTGAAGCCAGCGTATGGCCCGAACAGCAGGGATTTTTTGCCATCGACCACGCGGGTATCGAGGTGCGGCACCGACATCGGCGGCGAGCCCACCGCGGCCTGGCTGTAGACCTTGGCCTGGTGATGCTTGACCACTTCCGGGTTGTCGCAACGCAGCCACTGGCCGCTGACCGGGAAACCGCCGAAACCCTTGCTCTCTTCAATGCCCGAAGCTTGCAGCAGCGGCAACGCGGCGCCGCCGGCACCGAGGAAGACGAATTTGGCGTCGACTTCACGGGTGCTGCCGGAGTTGACGTCCTTGATGCTCACGGTCCAGCCATCGCCCTTGCGCTTGAGGCCGGTGACGCGCTTGCAATACTTGATCTGGGTGTCCGGCGCGCTGCCCAGGTGCTTGAGCAACTGGTTGGTCAGGGCGCCGAAGTTGACGTCGGTACCGTTCATGACGCGGGTCGCGGCGATGACTTCGTCAGCCGGGCGGCCTGGCATCATCAGCGGCATCCACTCGGCCATCTGGTCGCGGTCTTCGGTGTATTCCATGTCGGCGAACGCGTGGTGCTGGCGCATCAGCTCGAAGCGCTTCCTGAGGAATTCCACGCCTTTCTCGCCTTGCACGAAGCTCAGGTGCGGCACCGGGGCGATGAAGGATTTCGACGAGCCGAACGTGCCTTTTTTGGTCAGGTACGTCCAGAACTGCTTCGACACCTCGAACTGGGTGTTGATGTGCACGGCTTTCTTGATGTCGACACTGCCATCGGCGGCCTGGGGTGTGTAGTTCAGCTCACACAGCCCGGCGTGGCCGGTACCGGCGTTGTTCCAGGGATTGGAACTCTCCGCGGCACCCGAATCCATCAGCTCGACGACTTCCAGCGAAATCGCCGGGTCGAGCTCCTTGAGCAGCACGGCCAGGGTGGCACTCATGATGCCGGCCCCTACCAGAACTACGTCGACTGCTTCGTTATGCGCCATTTAACGCGTCTCCAAAATCTGCAGCACCAAATTGTCGGCATAGCGGCCAGGAAGCGGGGCAGGTCAGTTGCGCCCCAGGTATCCATGGCCAGGATCGCCATGTCCGAATCTTCGCAATTTTTCGCAACACTGCGGATGCATGCAGCCTGGCCTCAAGAGTCCCATGAACTCATTTAAGCGCCGGGCGGGCAATTCGACTTATGGCCGAGACATCCGTTCGTGCAACCAAATCCGTAGCGGACAGGCTTCAGGCGCCGGTTCTTGAGCGATATCCGGTCCTGTCTCGTTGGGCTGTTCCAGACGCCAATGGTGCTTGTTCAGACGCAAAACTCTTCATTTGCTCGCCACACTCTTGTGAAGTTGTGAAAACCCGTTTTTTCACGCTCTTTTGAAGACGTGAACCTCAAAAAGGGCTGTCCCAGCCTGGCACCGCGCCCGATCTGGATGCCCCTCATGTAATACATGACAGGCAAAACGGGCAGACAGCTCAGTGACCGAGCGTAATGACAGCTCTGCAGATTCGCGAAAAGCAGTGATTGCCAGGGAAACAGCAAGCGCGCCAGCTTCACTCGATCTGTGTGGGCGGCTCTCTGTGGGCGGTGCGGGGTGCCAATACAAGCGCATCAGCGGCGTTGCGGGGCCCGATCAGGAGACGTCCTTATAATCGGGGGGAGATTGTAGCGAAGAAACGCGCGGAAATGGTCGTGTTTTATGACTTTTATTAGCCTTACGGTCAGACGGCCAACAACTGGCGGCTGCGTGCACGAGCGCGGGGCGCTTGTACCAGGGCGCTGGCGGGCAACGGCTGATGCAGCCAATTGAGACGGATCTCTTCGATTTCGACCCAGCCATCGCCCATGGGCTGCAGGCTGCATTGCTTGAATGCCTGGCAACGACCGCTGCGGTCGAGCAGGGCGAAGCAGCGGTGATGCGGGCGCGGGGTAAACAGGGAAATGAGAAAACGCATGGTCGGATACCGTGTCCGGGGAACTTGGGACCAGCCTGACAGCCCGGCATGACACCCCGGTGTAAGGACAATGACAACACGGTGACAGGAACCGGCCACCGCGGCCCCTGTCTGACATTTCAGTATTCATGCGGCGACGCTAGTTCGCCGCGATGGCGCACCGCTATACTGCCGGCCTGTTTGTGCCCGATTCTGGAGAGAAGAGCATGTTGCAACGCCTGTTGTTCGGTTTGATCGCCGTGACCAGTCTGACCCTTGTCGGCTGTGCCCACAGCCCGCAACAACTTAACCCGGAACCCAAGCTCAACGCCCAGTTGGCGCCGGTGGGTCGCGGCCAGCCGGTGGTGGTGCGGGTCGTCGACGGTCGCCCGTCGCCAACCCTCGGCACGCGTGGTGGTCTGTACCCTGAGACCAGCGTGATCACGGTGCAGGGCGCACAGGTCCTGCCAAAATTGCAGGCCCAGGCTGAAGCAGCCGTGCGTCTGCTGGGCTTCACCCCGACGCAGAACGCAATGAACGCCCCGCAACTGACCGTGACCCTGGCCGAGCTGAAATACCAGTCGCCCAAGGAAGGCATGTACGTGACCGAAGCCACCATCGGCGCGACGTTCCGTTCCGACGTGCAGAACGCCAACCGCCGCTACAGCGGTCGTTATGGCGCGTCACTGGACCAGCGCTTCGGCATGGCGCCCAACCAGGACACCAACACCAAGCTGGTCAGCGACGTGTTGAGTGATGCGCTGACCCGTCTGTTCAAGGACCCGACCATTGGTCAGGTGTTGGCGGAGTAAGCAGCAAGTCTGATATCCCTGTGGGAGCGAGCTTGTGTGGGAGCGGGCTTGCTCGCGAAGGCGGTGGATCAGTTGCATAAATGTTGACTGGCGCAATGCATTCGCGAGCAAGCCCGCTCCCACAGTCGCTCCCACAGGGTTTTTTATGGGCGTGATTCACGCAGCCTGGGAATAGAGCTCCAGCACGCTGATCCCGGTCAGCAGGTCTGTCTCCGGGAGGTCCGCATGTTGATGGCCGCCGAGGGCGCAGTACACCAGCCAATGACGATCCTGCACATTGAAGGACAGACTGCCGACAAGGTTCTGTTGTTCATCGCTCGGGCTGATCAGGTAGAGACGATCCTGGTTTTCGGCGTGCAGCATGACGGATTCCGTACGGTTTTGGAGGGCGACAGGGTGGCCTATCCATATGACGAAACCGTGACATGAAGAATTAGAAGGTTTGCACTTCGTCTTGTGGCGAGGGAGCTTGCTCCCGCTGGGCCGCGAAGTGGCCCCAAAACCTGCCAAATGCGGAGCATCAGACACACCGCACCCGCCGGCTTACGACTGCTTCGCAGCCGAGCGGGAGCAAGCTCCCTCGCCACGGGTCCATCATTTTTCTTAAGTGAACCGCATTGCGGGCATTGGGATCGTTACCGGTCGGAAAAAGCCGCGCAAGGCGATTGGCTTTCGGTAGAATCCGCGCCCTGTTCGTAGGCTCCGGGCGCAGCGCGTCCGTTTTCGCTTGAGGTTTGTGATGTCGTTGCAACTGTTCTCGCTGTTCGCTGCCCACCCCGCCAAACTGATCAACCTGCTCGCGCTGCTGTTTGCCTGTCCGGGTGGCTGGGTGCTGCACGCGACGCGACGCCGCGAACTGCGTGCGCGGGCCTGTCTTGCGGAGCGCAGCAGCGAAGGCAATGAACGATTCGAAGCGCTGCTGGACCTGGCGACGCAACGTATGAACCGGTTTTTCTACCGTTTCGGCTTCGCTTGCCTGGGGTTGGCGCTGCTGATGTCGTGGATCAGTACGCAGTTCTGATCACTGCTTTTGTGGCGAGGGAGCTTGCTCCCGCTGGGCCGGCTGGCGCTCCAGTGCATAGCGGCCCCCTCTGAACACAATCCGTTTTGCGATTGCTGCGCAATCGAGCGGGAGCAAGCTCCCTCGCCACAAGATTCCGCGTCAAAGCGCCAGCCCCGCCCTGACCCGATACTGGTTACGCACCGGCGTCGCGTATTGCAGCACCAGGAACGGTCGGTGTTCCTCCGGGCAGGCTTCCAGCCGGCGCTGCCATTCTTCTTCAGCCTTGGCCAGTTCTTCGGCACCGAACACCTCGGCCGCCGACGGAACCTGCAACTGCGGGTCGGCATCGGCCCATTGCGCGTAGGCCAGGTAATGCACCGGGAACAGGCGATAGCCGCCGAGTATCTGCCGGTCCATCTCCATGGCCAGTTGTTTGGTGTCCTCGAACAGTTCGGTGATCGGCGCGGCAAAGTTCACGTGGACCCGGCCCTTGTAACCGGTGATGCCCTTGGCAATGCTGACGTCGTCCTCGCCCGGCGCCTTCGTGTACGTGCCGGTGGTGGCGCGGATGTACAGCTCGCGGGCCTTGGCCTGGTCGCACGGGTCATATTCGTAGCTGATCGACACCGGCGTCAGGTTCAACGAGCGGATGACCTCGCCGAACGGCTCGTCCTTGCGGCTCATGTGGAACATCTTCAGGATCGCCGACTCGGTCCGGTCATCACCGTCCTTCGCCCGGCCCTCGGCCTGGGCGATCCAGATCGAGGCGCAATCGTTGCGGATCGAGTGGTTGATGTAGGCCGACAGCAACTGGTACGCCGCCATTTTTTCCCGGCGACCGGTGATGGAGCGGTGCACGATGAAGCTCTTGTTCAGGCGCATCAGGTCGCTGACGAAGGGCTTTTGCAGCAGGTTGTCGCCAATCGCGATGCGCGGCGTCGGCAGGCCGGCGTGGTACACGGCATAGTTGACGAAGGCCGGGTCCATCACGATGTCGCGGTGGTTGGCGATGAACAGGTAGGCATTGCCGGACTTGAATTGCTCGACCCCGGTGTAGGTCACGCCATCGGTGGCACGCTCGATGGTGTGGTCGACGTAGAACTCGACTTTGTCCTGCAACGTGGCAACGGAGGTCACACCGGCGAACTCTCGACGCAACTTCTGCGCTATAAGAGGTTTGAGCATCCAGCCGAAAGCGCCGGCCAGGCGCGGGAAGCGGAAGTGGGTGAGGATATCTAGAAACGCCTTGTCGCTGAGCAGCCGTGCCAGCACCGCTGGGACTTCGCTGTCGTTGTAAGGTCGGATGGCATCGAATTCGCCCATCATGCTCTCTTGTTGGAAACGGCTAGGGTAAGTAAAGGTTCGATCGAAAAACCGACGGGGCACGACCTGGAAGATAGTCCAGGCAAAAATAGCCCTGCAAATAGACCGGCGATTATACGCACAAGTCACTTGGGAGACCGCGATGCTGGAAGCTGCTCATTATGAATGTCCGTATTGTGGGGAAGAGGTGGAGTCTTCCGTGGATTTGTCCGGCGGCGACCAGACCTACATCGAAGACTGCCAGGTCTGTTGCCGACCGATTACTTTCGTCCTGCAGGTCCACGAAGACGAATGGCACCTTGAGGTCTTCAGCGAAAACGAATGATGGGGCGGCCATGCAGCGAATCTACGAGCTGGAAAACCTGATGGAAGGCGAATTGCTCCAGGGCATGCTCGCCAGCGAAGGCATCACGGCGCACCTGGTGGGCCGCGATCTGGTGGGCGGCGCGGGTGAGCTGCCAATGTACGGCCTGCTGGGGCTGGCGGTGGAGGACGAGCAGGCGCAGTACGCCCGGGAGCTGATCGCCGCCTACAATGCCGCAATGCCGGTGCCGGGCGATGAGCCTGACAGTTACCCCGGTACGCTGGTCTGTTAGGCTGGCGGCCGTTTGATACAAGAGTCGTGTTGCCCCATGTGTGGACGTTATGCCCTGTTTCGCTGGAACCCCGCTTTCGCGGCCTTGCCCGGCTTCCCCGCCGACCAGAAGGCCCAATGGAATATCTCGCCCAATGACTCGGTCCTGATGCTGCGCGCCGGCGCCGATGGCCAGCGCGAACTGGCACGGGCGCGTTGGGGCCTGACGCCGCCGTGGCTGACCGATCTGTCCCGCACCCCGGCGCACGCCCGCGCCGAAACCGTGGCCGAGCAACCGATGTTCCGCGAAGCCCTGCGTTTGCGTCGTTGCCTGCTGCCCGCCAATGGTTTTTACGAATGGCGCGGCGGCACGCGCAAGCGCCCGTACTGGCTGACGCCGGGGGAGGGCTCATCGCTGTTCTTTGCGGCGATCTGGGAAGCGTACCCGGTGCAGGAACAGGTGTGGCTGAGCACGGCGGTCATCACCCAGCCGGCGGCCGGCCAGCGCCGACCGTTGATTCTGGATGAAGAGGGCCAGCGCCTGTGGCTCGACCCCGAGACACCCTTGCATGCCTTGCAAGGGTTGCTGGCGAGCGAGCCAGGGCAGCTGCGCGAGCGGGTGCTGGCGAACATGGTCAACGACCCGAAACTCAATGGGCCGGAATGTCTGACCCCGGCCTGAGTTCTTTGGCGACAGCATTGGCCTCTTCGCGAGCAGGCTCGCTCCCACAAAAAAAATGTGGCAACCCGCAATCCTCCTGTGGGAGCGAGCCTGCTCGCGAATGCGGTACATCAGGCAAAGTGAAGTTGCCTGACACGACGCCTTCGCGAGCAAGCTCGCTCCCACAGGGTTCGGCTCAAACCCTGAACTGATTGATCAACCGCCGCTGCTGCTCTGCCAGCCTGGTCAGCCCGGCACTGGCCGCGCTGGACTCGTCGGCGCCGCTTGCCACTTCGTTTGCCACCTGGCCGATGTTGATCACGTTACGGTTGATGTCATCGGCCACCGCGCTTTGTTCCTCGGCAGCGCTGGCGATCTGGGTGTTCATGTCGCTGATCACCGACACGGCCTGGGTAATCGTCTCCAGGGCCTGAGCCGCTTTTGCCGCGTGTTGCACACTTTCATCGGTACGCTGCCGGCTGTCTTCCATTACCCGTACCACGTCCCGCGTACCCTGCTGCAGCTGCTGGATCATCGACTGGATTTCTTCGGTGGCCTGCTGGGTCTTCTGCGCCAGGTTGCGCACTTCATCGGCGACCACGGCAAAACCCCGACCCTGCTCACCGGCCCGTGCAGCCTCGATGGCCGCGTTGAGCGCCAGCAGGTTGGTCTGCTCGGCGATCCCGCGGATGGCGGTGAGAATCGCGTTGATGTTTTCGCTGTCCTTGGCCAACGTCTGCACCACGCCCACGGCCTTGCCGATCTCCACCGCCAAGGCACCGATGGACGTGGAGGTGTCGCGGACAATCTGCATGCCCTGGCTGGCGGCCTGGTCGGCGTGGCTGGCGGCTTGGGCTGCCTGGCTCGCATTCCGCGCCACGTCCTGGGCGGTGGCGGTCATCTCGTGCACGGCGGTGGCAACCTGATCGATTTCCGACATCTGCTTGTGTACGCCCTGGTTGGTGCGGATCGCGATGTCGGCGGTGTGCTCCGACGAATCGCTGACGCTCTGCACCGAGGTCACTACCTGGGTAATCATCCCCTGCAATTTGCTCAGGAACGTGTTGAAGCCCTTGGCGATGGCCCCCAACTCATCGGCGCGGTCGCTGGTCAGCCGGCGGGTCAGGTCGCCTTCGCCCTGGGCAATGTCGTCGAGCATCGCCACCATTTGCTTGAGCGGCCGGGCGATACCGTGGCCCACCAGCCAGATCACCAGCAGGCCGATCGCGGCAATCGCCAGGCCGACCATGGCCATGCCGAAGATGTCGGTTTCGCGCTGGTCATCGAGGTCTTTCTGCAAGGCTTGCAGATCCGCCATCACGGCATTCAGCGGCAATTGCAACATCAACGTCCAGCGCGCCTCGGCCTGGCCGATACCGAAAGGCATGTACACCTCGATGTGGCCGTGTTCTTCATCGATGTCGTAACGCACTTCACCAATGCCGAGCCGGGTCAGGTTATCCAGTTCGTTGGCGTCCAGCAGGTCGCTGGCTTTCTCGCCGAGCTTGCCTGGGTCCTTGGTGAAGGCCACCAGCCGGTTGTTGCTGGCGAGCAGGGCCATTTCCCCGGCGCCGTCGTACAGCTTGGCGTCGGCGGCGACGAGCATGTCCTGGATGAAATTCACCGACAGGTCGGCGCCGACGATGCCCTGGAACTTGCCATCGATCAGGATCGGCTCGATGAACGAGGCGAGCATGGTCATGGTGTCGCCGACGCGATACGGCGCGGGATCGATCACGCAGGCTTTTTTGCTGTCCTGGGAGCACAGGTAATATTCACTGGCCCGAATGCCGGTGGACAGCAGTTTCTGGTCCGTCACGTCGGCGAGTTTTTCCAGGCCCAGGGTGCCGTCCTGATTGCGAAACCACCACGGCAGGAAGCGCCCGTTGGTTTCCATGCCCAGCACCTGGCTGTCTACATAGCGGGCGTCGTCGTGGTCGATGGCGTTCGGTTCCCAGGCGATGTAGGCACCGAGAATCTTCGGGTTGCGCACCACGGTTTCACGCAGCAGGCTGATCATCTGCTCGCGCGGGATGTTCAGTTGCGGGTTGCCGTCCGTTCCGTTCATGCCCATCAAGGCGTTGCTGGTGGCCAGCCCACGAGCGAGCAGCAGCGGCGCTTCGAGTTCGCGCTGGATCAGGCTGGCCTGGGTGCGGGCCAGCGCACTGAGGCGTTGTTCGATGAGTTGTTCGAACTGCGCCTTGGTCCGCTGTTGCACCATGTCCTGGGTGCGGGCGCCGGCGAACAATGCGTACAGCACCAGGGCGCCGACCACGCTGAGCACGATGGCACCAGCCAGGGCGGCAACGGAAAACTGGATCGATCTGAATTTCATAAAGGCTCCGGACGCGGAAGTGACGTCTGGACTTTTTATCGGCGTTTCCGGGGCATGGCATGAGGCACTGTTCGTCGGATGACTGTTTTGGCTAGACCGGTGTCGCAATCGGGCCAAGGGGGACTTGTCCGAAAATCGGTAATCCCTCGCTTCGTATCTGGCGCCGATACCAATCAGGGCCTAGGATACGCCCACGATTCCATGGAGCTTCTTTTGTATGAACAAGACTTTGATGGTGAGCGCTCTGGGCGCGGCTCTGCTGCTCGCCGGTTGCCAATCGGTCAATACCACCAGCGGCGGAGCCGTGGGGGTGGAACGCAAGCAGTACATGTTCAGCATGCTGTCGACCGCTGAGGTCAACCAGATGTATGCGCAGTCCTATCAGAAGACGTTGGGTGAGGCGAGCTCCCAAGGCGCCCTGGACAAGACCAGCAGCGATGCCAAGCGCTTGCAGGTCATTGCCGACCGTCTGATTGCCCAGGCGCCTGTGTTCCGCCCGGACTCGGCGCAATGGAACTGGGAGGTGAACCTGATCAAGAGTGATGAGCTCAACGCCAACTGCGGTCCTGGCGGCAAGATCATGTTCTATAGCGGCCTGATCGATCAGTTGAAGCTGACCGACGCTGAGATCGCCGCGATCATGGGCCATGAAATCGCCCACGCCTTGCGCGAGCACGGCCGTGAGGCGATGTCGAAGGCCTATGGCATCGAAATGGCCAAGCAGGGCGCCGGTGCCATATTCGGCCTGGGTCAGGACAGCCTGGCGCTGGCCGACACCGTGGCCAACTACGGCATGACCTTGCCTAACAGCCGTGGCAACGAGAACGAAGCCGACCTGATCGGCCTCGAGCTGGCCGCCCGGGCCGGCTACGACCCGAACGCGGCGATCACCCTGTGGAACAAGATGGCCAAGGCTTCGGAAGGGGCACCACCGGAATTCATGAGCACCCACCCCTCGTCGACCAGCCGGATCGCCTCGTTGCAGGCGGCGATTCCGAAAGTGATGCCGCTTTACCAGCAGGCCAGGAAGTAATCATCGTCATGCGGTGAAACTGTTTTTGTGGCGAGGGAGCTTGCTCCCGCTGGGCTGCGAAGCGGCCCCAAAATATTGCGGTCGCTGCGCAACCGAGCGGGAGCAAGCTCCCTCGCCACAACAGCATCAAACCCACCCACTACTCTGCATTGCCTTGTACACCGCGACGATCGCCAGGATGAAAAACGCCGAGGCGGCCAGGCGGCGGATGAGGGCGAGCGGCAGTTTCTCGGCGGCGAAATTGCCCGCCAGTACCACCGGCACGTTAGCGATCAACATACCCACGGTGGTGCCGATGATCACCAGCCACAACTCCGGGTACTGCGCGGCAAGCATCACCGTGGCGATCTGGGTCTTGTCACCGATTTCCGCCAGGAAAAACGCGATCAGCGTGGTCAGGAAAGGTCCGAACCTGCGAGCCGTATTGGCTTCCTCGTCGTCCAGCTTGTCCGGCACCAGGGTCCACAGCGCGGTGGCGGCAAAGCTCGCCGCGAGGATCCAGTGCAACACCGAGTCGGAGAAGAACCCGCTGACCCAGGCACCTACCGCGCCGGCCGCCGCATGGTTGGCCAGGGTTGCGGCGACAATGCCGGCAATGATCGGCCAGGGTTTGCGAAAGCGTGCGGCGAGGATGAGCGCGAGCAATTGCGTCTTGTCGCCGATTTCGGCCAGCGCAACGATGGCGGTGGGTACCAGGAAAGAGTCCAGCATCAGGTGATTCCTAAGAGGGGCGGGTCGACACGGCTATGACACGTACAGCCTTCCCGCCCCGGGTAAGGTGTGCGTGTCATAGGTCTTGTCAAACCCAGCGACCATCTGCGTGGACGCTTGGGCCGCATACGCCATGGTCTGCTGACCAAGTATGTTGACGTATGCCGGGCGAGCATGGCGCTCGCGGGAGACTACTCCCCTAGGACGGAGCGGATTCTGCCTAGGCAAATCCGTTTGGGCAAGCGCTGTTTTTCAAAAACGCCTTAGCCGCGCTTGGCTCGGTAGATGCGAAAACCCTGGCCTTCGGCCTTGATCGTGCACGTGCCCAGATGCTCCTCGATCAGCGGCTGGTACTTGAGGAAACTGTTCGCGACCAAGCGCAGTTCGCCGCCGTTTTTCAGATGTTTGGCCGCTTTTCGCAGCAGGTTTTCCGTGGCGTGATAATCGGTGTGCACGCCGACATGGAAGGGTGGATTGCTCAGGATTGCGTTCAGGCCCATGGGCGCGGCATCGATTCCATCACCGGTCAACACTTCGGCTTCCAGCCCGTTGGCGGCCAGGGTCAGGCGACTGCTGGCGGCGGCAAAGGCATCCACGTCCAGCAGGGTGACGGTATTGTGCGGGTAGCGGCGCTTGACCGCCGCGCCCAGTACACCGGCACCACAACCGAAATCCAGCAGATGGCCGCTGGGCAGCTTGTCCAGGTGCTCCAACAGCAACGCGCTGCCGCGATCCAGCCGACCATGGCTGAACACTCCCGGCAGGCTGATCACTTTCAACGGGCCTTCGGCCAGGGGCAGCTCGTAGGTTTGCGCCAGGCTTTCCAGCGGCTTGGCCTGCGGGGCGTTGGCGACGGTGACTTGCCACAGTTGGCAATGCCGCGCGCTATCGAGCTTGCGTGGCTTGCCGAACGGGTTGAGCTGCTTGGAAGCACCTTCGATGCCGCTGCGCTTTTCCCCCACCAGGTACACCTCGCGACCGGCCAGGCGTGCGGCCACGGCGTTGAGAATGTAGTCGGTCAGGTCCTTGGCCTTGGGCAGGAACACCACGGCCGTTTCGAATTCCCGCTCGGGTACGTTCACGCCAAAGTGGCTACGTTGCGCAAAGCGCGCATCCAGCGCGGCCTGGTCGCCGGCATGCCAGCACCAGCCATGGGCCTCGGGCAAACGGCCGAGCAGATCGTCGGCGGGCAGGCCGGCCAGCAGGACCGGGCCCTGGAACAATTCGGGCTGACGAAGCAGTACTTCACTGCGCGGATCCATGGTCTGCTCCTTGTAAAAAAAGTGCGGCAGTTTATCAACTGACGACCCGGCGCGCTGTACCGCTGAAAAAGCCTTGGGCGTTTTCCGTCAGTTGGCCGACGATCCGCTGCCGCGCCTCGCGGCTGCCCCAGGCGTTGTGCGGGGTGATGATCAGCCGCGGAATGTCGCCTGCCAGCAAGGGATTGCCTTGGGTCGGCGGCTCCACGCTCAGCACGTCGCTGGCCGCGCCGCCCAGGTGACCGCTGCGCAAGGCGTCGGCCAGGGCCTGTTCGTCAATCAGGCCGCCACGGGCGGTGTTGACCACGAACGTGCCGGGCTTGAGCAGCGCCAGTTCGCGCGCGCCGATGAAGTGGCGGGTGTGCTCGTTGAGCGGGCAGTGCAGGGTCAGGGCATCGATCTGCGGTAACAGCTCATCCAGCGGCACACGATCAGAACGGGCGGGACGCCCGGGAATCTGCCCCAGCAGCACATGCATGCCAAAGGCTTGCGCCAGCCGGGCGACGGCGCCGCCCAGTTCGCCATGGCCGAGCAAACCCAGGGTCTTGCCTTGCAGCTCGACAATCGGATAGTCCAGCAGGCAGAACTGCGAAGCCTGTTGCCAGCGACCTTCAGCCACGGCTTTCTGGTAGTCGGCGAGGCGCGTCGCCAGGTTCAGCAACAGCATGATCGTGTGTTGGGCCACCGACGGCGTGCCGTAGCCTTGGCAATTGCACACGGTGATGCCGTGGTGGCGGGCAGCGGCGAGGTCGACGTTATTGGTGCCGGTAGCGCTGATCAGGATCAGCTTCAATTCAGGGCTGGCGGCCATGGCTGCCGCGTCGATCACTACCTTGTTGGTGATCGCCACCGTCGCCCCCTTGAGTCGCTCGGTCACCTCGTCCTGGCGGGTCCCGGCGAACAATTGCAGTTCGCCGAAGCAATCGCGCAACGGGCCCAGGTCCAGGTCGCCGAGGTCCAGGGAAGGGTGGTCGAGAAAAACGGCGCGGGCGGTGTTCGTCATCAGCTGTACCTGTCATGTAAAGAACCGAAGGCGTAATGTGGCGAGCCTATCAGATGAATCGTGGCGAGGGAGCAAGCTCCCTGGCCCACGGGATTTCATTCACCAAGAGATGTCGCAAGGAGCCCACCATGTACCTCACCGAATTCCTCACCGTCGCCCTGATCCACCTGCTGGCGGTCGCCAGCCCCGGTCCGGACTTTGCCGTGGTGGTGCGCGAAAGCGTGACCCATGGCCGACGTGCCGGGACCTGGACGGCGCTGGGCGTCGGCACGGCGATTTTCCTGCATGTGGGGTATTCGTTGCTGGGCATCGGCCTGATCGTGTCCCAATCGATCGTGCTGTTCAACGCGCTGAAGTGGGCCGCGGCCGCGTACCTGCTGTACATCGGCTTCAAGGCCCTGCGCGCGCAACCGGCCAAGGCCTCTGGAGAAAACCTGCACAAGGAGGCTGGCGAGCGTACCGCTCGCGGTGCGTTCACCGCAGGCTTTGTCACCAATGGCCTGAACCCCAAGGCAACGCTGTTCTTCCTGTCGCTGTTCACCGTGGTGATCAATCCCCATACGCCGCTGGCGATCCAGGCCGGCTACGGCGTGTACCTGGCGATCGCCACGGCGGCGTGGTTCTGCATGGTGGCGATGCTGTTCAGCCAGGCGCGGGTGCGTGCCGGTTTCGCCCGCATGGGCCACTGGTTCGACCGGACCATGGGCGCCGTGCTGGTGGCCATTGGCGTGAAACTGGCCTTCACCGAGGCGCACTGACCGCGCCTGAACATGTCCCTGAGATGGCTCAAGGCTAGTATTTGCGGGCGGATCAAATCATTCCTTCGGCTGATTTGATCCGCGGGCAGGCACTTTAGAGTGCTTACCTTCCAGCCAAGACCGTGCAGTCAGAAAAGGGACCCTTATGTTGCAGACTCGCGTTATCCCTCCAGCCGAAGGCGCCTACCAATACCCGTTGCTGATCAAACGGCTACTGATGTCCGGTGCGCGTTACGAGAAAACCCGCGAGATCGTCTACCGCGACCAGTTGCGCTACAGCTATCCGACGCTGATCGAGCGCGTCGCGCGGCTGGCCAACGTGCTGACCGAGGCCGGGGTGAAGGCCGGTGACACCGTTGCGGTGATGGACTGGGACAGCCATCGCTACCTGGAATGCATGTTCGCGATCCCGATGATCGGCGCGGTGATCCACACCATCAACGTGCGCCTGTCACCGGAGCAGATCCTCTACACCATGAACCACGCCGAGGACCGCTTCGTGCTGGTCAACAGCGAGTTCGTCGGCCTCTACCAGGCGATCGCCGGCCAGCTGACCACGGTAAAGAAGACGCTGCTGCTGACCGACCTGGCGGACAAGACCGCCGACCTGCCGGACCTCGTGGGCGAGTATGAGCAACTGCTGGCCGCTGCCAGCCCGACCCATGACTTCCAGGATTTCGACGAGAACTCCGTCGCCACCACGTTCTACACCACTGGCACCACGGGCAATCCCAAGGGCGTGTACTTCACCCATCGGCAACTGGTGCTGCACACCCTGGGCGTGTCGACCATCATGGGTTCCATCGACAGCGTGCGGCTATTGGGCACCAACGATGTGTACATGCCGATCACGCCGATGTTTCACGTACATGCCTGGGGCCTGCCGTACGTGGCGACCATGCTCGGGCTCAAGCAAGTCTACCCCGGGCGTTACGATCCAGAGTTCCTGGTCGAGCTGTGGCGCAAGGAAAAGGTCACCTTTTCCCATTGCGTGCCGACCATCCTGCAGATGGTCCTCAACGCCAAGGGCGCCCAGCAAACCGATTTCGGCGGCTGGAAAATCGTCATCGGCGGCAGCGCCCTCAACCGCAGCCTGTACGAGGCGGCCAAGGCCAAGGGCATCCAGCTCACGGCCGCCTACGGCATGTCCGAAACCGGGCCGCTGGTATCCTGCGCGCACCTCAACGACGAGCTGATGGCCGGCGGTGAAGACGAACGCATCACCTACCGGATCAAGGCCGGTGTGCCGGGGCCGCTGGTGGAAGCGGCGATCGTCGACGGCGAGGGCTGTTTCCTGCCCGCGGACGGCGAGACCCAGGGCGAATTGGTGCTGCGCGCGCCGTGGCTCACCGAAGGTTATTTCAACGAACCGCAGAAAGGCGCCGAGCTCTGGAAGGGCGGCTGGCTGCACACCGGCGACGTCGCCACGCTCGACGGCATGGGCTTCATCGATATCCGCGACCGGATCAAGGACGTGATCAAGACCGGCGGCGAATGGATCTCGTCCCTGGACCTGGAAGACCTCATCAGCCGTCATGCGGCGGTACGCGAAGTAGCAGTGGTCGGCATCCCCGATCCGCAGTGGGGCGAGCGCCCGTTCGCCTTGCTGGTCATTCGCGAAGGGCACCAGCTCGGGGCTCGCGAGCTCAAGGAACACCTCAAGCCATTTGTCGAGCTGGGGCACTTGAGCAAGTGGGCAATCCCGAGCCAGATCGCCCTTGTTACGGAAATTCCCAAGACCAGCGTCGGCAAGCTCGACAAGAAGCGCATCCGCGTCGACATCAGCGAATGGCAGAGCAACAACAGCACCTTCCTCTCGACGCTCTGAGCGTACCCGCCGTGCCTGAAAAGGGCACGGCAGGCCCACCCGGCAAGCGCTTGTCTTGTCAAACCGGAAATTTCAGCCATCCTTGCCGTGCCGACATCCGTCGGCCTGGCGAAGGACTGTTCCAGAGTGGTCGAAGGCTGCAAATCACACTTTAGAGGGATCAAGCCGTACTACCTGCTGGCTATAGTCCGCTCAAGGATTTTCGGAATGGGACGCGCGTGCCAGCACGGCGAAGGGTTTCCGGAAATGCCCACTGCCATAACAATAAAACACATGGAGTTGCGTCGATGACCTCAGCAAACACTTTCTGGCGCCGGGCAAAACTGCCTCTGGCCGTCAGTCTTGCCTCTTCGCTCGCCGGCCCGGCATTCGGCGTCAGCTTCAACATCGGTGAAATCGAAGGCCAGTTCGACTCGGCCCTGTCGGTCGGCGCAAGCTGGTCCACGGCCAAGGCCAACCGCGACCTGATCGGCGTCAACAACGGTGGCAAGGGCCTGTCCCAGACCTCCGACGACGGTCACTTGAACTTCAAGCGCGGGGAGACCTTCTCGAAGATCTTCAAGGGTATCCATGACCTGGAGCTGAAGTACGGCGACACCGGTGTGTTTGTACGTGGCAAGTACTGGTACGACTTCGAACTCAAGGACGAAAACCGCCTGTACAAGGACATCAGCGACAGCAACCGCAAGGAAGGCGCCAAGTCGTCCGGCGGGCAGATCCTCGATGCGTTCGTCTACCACAACTACGATATCGCCGATCAGCCGGGCTCGGTCCGCCTCGGCAAGCAAGTGGTCAGCTGGGGTGAAAGTACCTTTATCCAGGGCGGTATCAACGCCATCAACCCGGTCGACGTGTCCGCGTTCCGTCGCCCCGGTGCCGAGGTCAAGGAAGGGCTGATCCCGGTCAACATGTTCTACGTGTCCCAGAGCCTGACCGACAACCTGTCGGCCGAAGCGTTCTACCAACTGGAATGGGACCAGACTGTCGTCGACAACTGCGGCACGTTCTTCTCGCAGCCAGACGTCATCGCCGACGGTTGTGACGATAACCTGCGCGTCTTGAACAAACGTTCGCGGATTCCGGGCGCTGCCTTGCCGACCCTGACCGCCCTGGGCGTCAACGTGAACGAGGAGGGCGTGCTGGTTCGCCGTGGTCCCGACCGTGATGCCCGTGACAGCGGCCAGTGGGGCCTGTCGTTCAAATACAACTTCGAGCCGCTGGACACCGAGTTCGGCGCCTACTTCATGAACTACCACAGCCGGGCGCCAATCTTCAGCGCCACGGGCGCCGCGTCACGGTTCTATACCCAGCCGCTGGGGCCGTTGGCCGCATTGCGTCCGGTGATCGTGGCGGGTAACTCGAACTACTTCGTCGAGTACCCGGAAGACATCCGGCTCTATGGCCTGAGCTTTTCCACCACGCTGCCCACCGGCACCGCGTGGAGTGGTGAGCTGAGCTATCGGCCGAACGCTCCGGTACAACTGAGCACCACCGACATCCTGTTCGCCGGTGTCACGCCAATTCCGGGCTTTGGTAACGCCTCCGTACTGGACGGCGCGCCGGGTCAGGACCTGCATGGCTATCGCCGCAAGGAAATCACCCAGTTCCAGACCACCTTCACCCACTTCCTCGACCAGGTCATGGGCGCCAGCCGCCTGACCCTCGTCGGTGAGTTGGGCGTGACCCACGTTGGCGGCCTGGAAAGCCGCTCCGAAGCGCGCTACGGCCGTGATCCGGTGTTCGGCCCGGGCGAATTGCCCAACGGCTTCTGCAATACCCTCAACACCTCGACTGCGGCAGGTGGCGGCCAGACCATCAGCGGGGTGAACAGCAACTGCAACAACGACGGCTTCACCACGTCGACCTCGTGGGGCTACCGCGCTCGCGCCATCTGGGAATACCCGGATGTCTTCGCCGGTGTGAACCTCAAGCCCAACGTGGCCTGGTCCCATGACGTCAAGGGTTACTCGCCAGGTCCTGGCGCCAACTTCGAGGAAGGCCGCAAAGCCGTCAGCCTCGGGCTGGATGCCGAGTACCAGAACACTTACAACGCGAGCCTGGCCTACACCAACTTCTTTGGTGGCGACTTCAGCACCGTGGATGATCGCGACTTCCTGGCGCTCAGCGTCGGCGTGAACTTCTAAGCACCGTATTTCAGGACGACACACTATGAAAATAACCAAGAATCTGTTGCAAGTCGGTGTGCTGGGGCTGTCGCTTTTGGCGGCCAGCGTCATGGCCGCCGTGCCTGCCGCCGAAGCCGACAAACTGGGCAAGAGCCTGACGCCGATGGGCGCCGAAATGGCCGGCAACGCCGATGGTTCGATTTCCGCCTGGAAACCCATGGCCAAGAACGCCGGCAGCGTCGACGGCAAAGGCTTCCTCTCCGACCCGTACGCCAGTGAGAAGCCGCTGTTCACCATCACCGCGCAGAACGTCGAGCAGTACAAGGCCAAGCTTGCGCCCGGCCAGTACGCGATGTTCAAGCGCTACCCGGAAACCTTCAAGATGCCGGTCTACCCGACCCATCGCGGCGCTACCGTGCCGGACGAAGTGTTTGCTTCCATCAAGAAAAATGCGGTCACCACCAAGCTGGTGTCCGGTGGCAACGGCCTGGAGAATTTCGAGACGGCCGTGCCGTTCCCGATTCCCCAGAGTGGCGTCGAAGTGATCTGGAACCACATCACCCGCTATCGCGGCGGCAGCGTGACTCGCCTGGTGACCCAGGCCACGCCGCAGCCCAACGGCTCCTACAGCCTGGTGTACTTCCGTGACCAGTTTGTGTTCCGCGACAAGATGAAGGATTTCGATCCCGCCAACCCTGGCAACATCCTGTTCTACTTCAAGCAGCAAGTGACCGCTCCGGCGCGTCTGGCTGGCGGCGTGCTGTTGGTCCACGAAACCCTCGACCAGGTGAAGGAACCGCGTTCGGCGTGGGTCTACAACGCCGGCCAGCGCCGTGTGCGTCGCGCCCCGCAAGTGTCCTATGACGGCCCTGGTACCGCCGCCGATGGCTTGCGTACCTCCGATAACCTGGACATGTACAACGGTGCGCCGGACCGCTACGACTGGAAGCTTGAAGGCAAAAAAGAGCTGTACATCGCCTCCAACAGCCACGAGATCGATTCGCCGCAGCTCAAGTACGCGGACATCATCAAGGCCGGCCACATCAACCAGGACCTGACGCGCTATGAGCTGCGTCGTGTCTGGCACGTGACCGCGACCCTGAAGGAAGGCCAGCGCCACATCTACGCCAAGCGTGACTTCTACATCGACGAAGACACCTGGCAAGCCGCGGTCATCGACCACTACGACGGTCGTGGCCAACTGTGGCGCGTAGCCGAGGCCCATGCCGAGAACTACTACGACAAGCAAGTGCCGTGGTACGCCCTGGAAACCATCTACGACCTGCAGTCCGGTCGCTACCTGGCCCTGGGCATGAAGAACGAAGAAAAATCGGCCTACGACTTCGGCTTCACCGCCACTACCGCCGACTTCACGCCTAACGCCCTGCGTCAGGACGGCATCCGCTAAAGCGCTCTACCCGAGGCCGCATCCTCGAAAAGACGCCCCGACTGGTTCGGGGCGTTTTTTTGCCTGAAAAAAAGCTCCCTGGCCACAATAGCGGCCAACCGCTTGTAGCCTTTTTGTAGCCATTTGTAGCACTCCCTTCAATACCTCCGCGTTTACCGCTAGTCTGCGGACATCTGCAACGCCGCCACCCGCATTCCAACAAGAGCCGGCCATGACTGATTTGTCTTCACCTGCGGATTCTGCCCGCGCAGCCATCGCGGTACAGGACGGGCGTTTCTACCGGCCGCCCTTGCCCGACGGTCACGTCCCGCGGCCGCGGTTGTGCGAGCGTCTGAGCGCTGGGCTCGGCGGTCGCTTGTTGCTGGTGAGTGCACCGGCGGGGTTCGGCAAAAGCTCCCTGGCGGTGGAGTTCTGCCAGAGCCTGCCGGCCCATTGGCGGAGTCTCTGGTTGGGGCTCAGTGCCCGGGACAACGATCCGGGTCGCTTCCTGGAGCGGCTGCTCGAAGGGCTCCAGGCCTTTTATGCGCAGTTGGGCGGACGGGCTTTGGGCCTGCTGAAAATGCGCCAGCGGCACCAGCCCTTTGCTTTCGAGGAGTGGCTCGACGGCTTGCTGGATGAACTGTCCAGCCACCTTTCCTCCCGCGCCCCGCTGTTGCTGGTACTCGACGATTACCACCTGGCCCAGAGTCCGGTGCTGGATCGTTGCCTGCAGTTTTTCCTCAATCACCTGCCCGAGGGGTTGCTGGTGCTGGTCACCAGCCGCCAGCGTCCGGACTGGCACCTGGCGCGCCTGCGCCTGTCGCGGCAATTGCTCGAACTCAACGAGCAGGACCTGCGCCTGACCCATGACGAAGCGTTGACCTTGCTCCAGCACCACAGCAGCTCGCTGCGCGGCGAGGCACTGGAGAGCCTGATCCAGCGCAGCGAAGGCTGGGTCGCAGGGCTGCGTTTCTGGCTGCTGGCCGCTTCCGAGGCAGGTAGCGAAGGCCGGCTGCCCCAGGCCCTGCATGGTGGTGAAGGGCTGATTCGCGACTATCTGCTCGAAGAAGTCATCGATTGCCTGCCCCCCGAGGTGCAGGCGTTTCTCTACGACACCGCACCACAGGAGCGCTTTTGCAGCGAACTGTGCGATGCGGTGCGCGACGCCCATGACAGTCACGAAATTCTTCAGTACCTGGCCGCCCACCAGGTTTTTCTGGTGCCGCTGGACGAGCACGGCCACTGGTATCGCTACCACCACCTGTTTTCCGACCTGTTGCGCAGCCGCCCCAGCGCACCGGCCATGGTGCCGGCCGCGACTCTGCACTTGCGCGCCTGTCGCTGGTTCAATGCCCAGGGCCTGATCGACG
The DNA here is from genome assembly GCF_054161305.1 of Pseudomonas sp. Z2-11. Classification (NCBI taxonomy): domain Bacteria; kingdom Pseudomonadati; phylum Pseudomonadota; class Gammaproteobacteria; order Pseudomonadales; family Pseudomonadaceae; genus Pseudomonas; species Pseudomonas sp. Z2-11. The sequence continues at coordinate 5,121,677 of NZ_CP096395.1, read as the reverse complement.
AAGCCGTGGAGCAGGCGTTGCGTGCCGGGCACCTGGACGTGGCGGCGAACCTGGTGCAGAACCTTTCGGAAGAACAACTGCTGGCCGAGCAGAACGTCGGCATGTTGCTGCGCTGGAAAATGGACCTGCCTGACAGCCTGCTCATCAGCACCCCACGGCTGATCGTGCTCTACAGCTGGGCGTTGGGCCTGGCCAGCCAACTGGATGCCGCCGAGGAACTGGCCGCCCACTTGAGTCGCTTCCTGCCGGCGCCGTCGGCCACCGCGCAAAAATCCATGCTTGCCCAGTGGCTGGCCCTGAGCGGCATCGTCGCCCGCGGGCGTGGCGACCGAGAGGCCACGCTGCGCTATTGCACCGAAGCCCTGGAAAGCCTGCCGCAGAAACGCTATGGCCAGCGCCTGATGTGCTTGTCCACCCTGTCGAACCTGGCGATTGCCGACGGTGACCTGTGGCGCGCCCGCGCGCTGAACCGCGACTCCCTCGAACTGGCGCAGCGGGTCGGCAATCCGTTGTTCGAGGCGCTGGCCCATTACGATCGTGCGCGGGTGTTGCAGGCGCGAGGGGAGATTCTGCGCGCGCTCGATGAAGTGAAGCAGGGGCTGCAGCGGCTGCATGGATTGTCGCCGCAACGGCTGTATGCGGTGCGCGCGCGATTGGTGCTGTACGAAGGTTTCCTGTTGACGCTGCGCATGCAGTCCCAAACCGGATTGGCACGGTTGCAGGCCGGCTTGACCGAAGCCCGGGCTTGTCGCGATATCAGTGTGTTGATCGGCCACTGCGTGATTGCCCGGGTCGAAGGCTATAACGGCGAATTCGCCCGGGCCTTCGCCGAGCTGGCCGAGGCCGAGCGCCTGATGCACATCTGGGATGTACCACCGGTTTACTACCTGGCGATGATCACCCTGGTCAAATGCGAGCTCTGGCTGGCCCAGGGCCGTACCGAGCTGGCCGAAGCCTGGCTGGCGCGGCTGGGCCAGACCTACACCGGCGAACGGGCCGCCGCGCCACCGGAATTCCACCCGCAGTTGCCGTTGCATGTCGAGCTGCAGCAGGCATTGCTGGAATCCATAAAGGGCCAACCGATGCAGGCCGAGGGGCGCCTCGATGCCTTGCTTGAGCACGCACAGCAAACCGGGCGGCAGATGCTCAGTGTGATGGTGCTCAACCAGAAGGTGGCCTTGCTGCTGCGCCTGGGCCGCGAACCCGAGGCCCGCAGCACCCTGGCCCAGGCGTTCGATGCCGCCATCGGCGGCGTGTTGCAGCCTTTCGAATGGTTGTTGCGAGAGCATCGTGAATGGCTGCGCGAACAGTTGCTGCACGCGCCGCCCAGCGACGTGCGCCAGCACTTGCTCGAATGCTTGCCGTCGACCGCGACGCCAGCGATCGAACCCTCGGTCCCGGTCGAAACCCTCAGCAGCCGCGAGAGGGCAGTGCTGCAACTGATCGCCCAGGGATGTTCCAATCAGGAAATCAGCGAGCAGTTGTTCATCTCGCTGCACACGGTAAAAACCCATGCCAGCCACATCAACAGCAAACTTGGCGTCGAACGCCGCACCCAGGCCGTAGCGCGGGCGAAGGCCTTGGGGTTGTTGGGCTGAGTTGTTTACTCCCGTGGCGAGGGAGCTTGCTCCCGCTGGGTTGCGAAGCGACCCTAAGATCTGACAGCGCGGTGTGGCAAGCTATGAGTTGCTCCGCAACTCAGCGGGGATAAATCCCCTCGCCACAAAAGCCAATGAGCGTGAGCCAAGGAACCACTTGAATGCCGCCCCTTTACCAAACCATCCAATCCCCCGTAGGCGAGCTGATCCTTGTCGCCCGCGGCACCAAGCTGGCGGCCATCCTGTGGGAGAACGAGCGGCTCAATCGGGTGCGCCTGGGACCGTTGGAGCAGGACAGTGATCATCCGACCCTCAAGGAAACCGAGCGTCAACTGCTGGAATATTTTTCTGGCCAACGCCGCCGTTTCGAGCTTGAACTGGATTTCGCCGGCACCGACTTCCAGGTGCGGGTCTGGCAGGCTCTGCTGACCATCCCGTTCGGCGAAACCCGCAGCTATCGCGACATAGCCATCCAGATCGGCCAACCGACCGCGACGCGCGCGGTCGGTGCCGCCAACGGACGCAACCCGATCTCGATCATCGCGCCCTGCCATCGGGTCATCGGCACCTCCGGCAGCCTCACCGGTTTCGCCGGCGGCCTTGCCGCCAAACAGTTCCTGCTGAGCCTCGAAGGCCAACAGAGCCTGCAACTGGCGTTCTGAATCCTGACCCTGCCCAATCCCTGTGGGAGCGAGCCTGCTCGCGAAAGTAGCCGTTCAGCTCAAGGGCGACTTCGGCGCCAGCATACGCGTGGGCGGCTTGCCGTTGGCGTTGTGTTGATAGATCTGCGCCGGTTGCCCCTGTTCGTTGAAAAACACCTGGCCGATCCCCGCCGAGTTCCACAGCCGTTCCCCGGCTTCGGCGTGTTCCGGGACATGGGGGACGATGCGCATGCTGCGGCGCTTGGTGAACCAGTTCAAGGGCGAGCGTGGAGAATAGAGCCAGCGATTCAGCCGATCGAACCATTCCAGCAGCGCCGGCGGGAACTCGTTCTTGATACCGCTGCTGGTGATCTGCCAGACACGTGGGCCGCCCTTGCGGTGTGGGATCAGCACCTCGTAGACGAAGGAATAATGCACATCGCCGGACAACACCACGTAGCTTCCCGGCGTGCGCGAGTGGCGGAAAATATTCAGGATCACCTGGGCCGCGCCACGGTGGGCCATCCAGTTCTCCGCATCCACCAACAGCGGGTAGCCGCACCAGCTGAACAGCCGCTGCACGGTCTCGATCAGCTTGACGCCAAAGATCGGCGCCGGCGAGACGATGATCGCCGAGGGATGGTCCAGCAGTTCCTGCTGCAGTTCGCTCAGGGCTTCCCAGTCCAGCAGGCCCGACGGCTGCTTGAGGCTGTTCTCGCTGCGCCAGCGGCGGGTGCGGGTGTCGAGCACCACCAGCGCCGGCGTGCTCGGCAACACGTAATGCCATTGCTGGAAACCGAGCAGGGTGTCGATCAACGCATCCTGGGGCCCGCTGTCGATGTAGCGGTCCCGGGCGGTGTCGCTCAAGGCCATGGTCTGCTCGATCACTTCGCCAAAGGCATCCGGGTTGTTGCCCCAGCCCTGGCAGAGCAGATAGGCGATCAGCGCGTTGCCGATGATGCGTTTGGAGAAGGGATGGCCGTAGGCCGTTTCCTCCCATTGCGCGGACAGATTCCAGTCATCGGTGATGTCGTGATCGTCGAAAATCATCAGGCACGACAGATAGGCAAATACCCGTGCCACGCCATCCAGTCCGGTCTTGAATGCCTCGATGCGCTGCTGTTCGAGGTCGTAGCGCTGGCGCCGTTCGGCGGTCAATTCAGGCGGTTGTGGATCGATCAGGGTCCACGGTACGGGCGACCACACCAGCAGATACATCGCCATGACCTCGGCGAAGGTCACCAGATGGTTGTCGGCGCTGCTGCTGGTGAAGATCGGCTTGCGCGCCCCGCCGAAAAAACGTTCGCGCAGGGTTTCGTTGCTCTCAAGCGCCGGTAACAGATCCGCGCGGTGATAGTAACTGGCCGGGTGTTGGTAGAGTTTGGCGCTGTCTTCCACCACCGCACCTTCCAGGCACTCCTCGAACAGGCCCAAGCGCTCGATCAGGGCATGAATCGCCCGCAACATCGGCCCGGCGACATCGTCGGCGTACACCTGGTCGCCGCTCATCATCAGTAATGCCGGACGCTGCTCCGCAGACTGCGCCAACAAGCGGTCGACACAGAGCAAACCATCATTGGCCGGGAAATGGGGTTTACGACACGAGCCGTGGACCAGCTGTTCGATACGCGAATGCAGCATGAAATTTGGACGCTTTGCGTCGCCGTACAACAAATGCGGCGCCCATTCGGCAATGGGGGCGCCGTCCACCAGCAGGTCGTAGTCAATCGCCACGTCCTGGGGCAGGGGCGTATCGAGTGTCACATCGATCAAATGCACAAACGCTCGTTGCCCCACCGGCACCACGGTGCAGCGCGACGCATCCAGCGCCAGGTCGCCGACGCCGTCGATACTCAGCGTCAACGCCAACGCTCGTGTCCCCACCAGCCACATCACCAGCCGCGTCGGCTCCAGTCGTCGCAAGAGTGGGCCGACAAGGACGGGGGGGAGGGTGATCGGGGTATCGGAAGGGGCCGGCAACATGCGTGGGAAAAGCTCTGCTTCAGAATAAAGCAGGGATCATAACGCATGCGTACGCTGGGAGGGGGCATGCGCACCTGCGGCAATGGAGCATTGCTCCCTCACCACAGGGCGGTATGTTCAACTCGGAATAATCAGCTCATCCCCAACCAGTTAGGCAGCGCGAGCGAGATCCACGGTACATAGGTAATCAGCACCAGGAACGCCAGCAGAATCATCAGCCACGGCATGGCCGCGCGGATGGTCGCCGTCAGCGACATGCCGGTCACCGCCGAGGTGACGAACAGATTCAAGCCCACCGGCGGCGTGATCAGGCCGATCTCCAGGTTCACCACCATGATGATGCCCAAGTGGATCGGGTCGATGCCCAGCTTCATGGCGATAGGGAACAGGATCGGCGCCAGGATCAGGATGATCGCCGACGGTTCCATGAACGCACCGGCAATCAGCAGCACGATGTTGACCACCAGGAGGAAGGTTACTGGCGTCAGCCCGGCCTCGATCACCCACGCAGTGATTTGCTGCGGCAGTTGCTCGGTGGTCAGCACGTGGGCGAAGAGCATGGCGTTGGCGATGATGAACATCAGCATGATGCTCAGCTTGGCCGACTCCAGCAGCACCTTGGGGGTTTCGCGGAACGTCAGGTCCTTGTAGACGAACAGCGCGATAAACGCTGAGTAGACCGCCGCCACTGCTGCTGCTTCGGTGGGCGTGAACATCCCCGAATAGATCCCACCGAGGATGATCACCATCAGCAGCAAGCCCCAGATGGCCTGGCGTGCCGTGCTCAGCCATTCACGCAGCGTCGCCCGAGGCATCGCCGGGAGTTTTTTCTTAACCGCGACGATGTAGATCGCCACCATCAAGAAGAACCCCAGCAGCAGGCCCGGTAGTACACCCGCCATGAACAATTTGCCTACCGAGGTTTCGGTCGCGGCGGCATAGACCACCATGACGATCGACGGCGGAATCAGGATGCCCAGAGTCCCGGCGTTGCAGACGATGCCGGCACCAAACGCCTGGGGATAACCTGAGCGCACCATGCCGGCAATGGCAATCGAACCCACCGCTGCCACCGTCGCGGGGCTGGAACCGGACAACGCGGCAAACAACATGCACGCCAGCACCGCCGCAATCGCCAGGCCACCGCGAACGTGTCCGACGCAGGCGTTGGCAAAGTCGATCAACCGTCGTGCCACGCCACCCGTGGTCATGAACGCACCGGCCAGCAGGAAGAATGGAATCGCCAGTAGGGTGTAGTGCTCGGATGTCTCGAACAGCTTGATTGCCAGGGAGCGTACCGAATCGGGGCTGAAGAAAATGATCGTCAGCGAACCGGCCAGCCCGAGGGAAATGGCGATGGGCACGCCAATAAACATCAGCACGAACAGCGCGATGAACAGGAAGGCAATGGTCATGGCTTGTCTTCCTCGATCTCGGTCAGTTTGATCGCTTCGGCCGCTTCATCGGCAAGACCCAGGCCTGTCTGACGGTTCATCAGGATGCGCACCAGGATTTCCGCGAAGCGGATAAACACCAAGGCAAAACCTACCGGCACGATCAGCCCTACGTGCCATTGCATGATGCCGAAATGGCCGAGGTCTTCCGCGCCGATCTGGGCAATCATCAAGGTATTGATCCATTCGTAACTCGCCACGGCCAGCAACCCGGCGTAGGCCAGGCAGCACAGGCAGGCGATCACGCCGATAATGCGCTGCAGCGGTTTGCTCGCCAGTTTCACCAACGCGTCGACGCCGATGTGGCCGGCCGTGCGCACGCCATACGACAGGCCAAAGAAAATCAGCCAGCCAAACAGCGCCTTGGTCAGCGCGCTGCTCCAGGTCATGGCCTGGGCCATGCCCATGATGCCGTCGCCAATGGCGAACATCGGTTCGCTGGCGGCTGGCCAGTTATCGCCAAGGCTGTAGAACACTGCATAAAGGTTGTTGAGGACCACGTAGACGAAAGTGACCAACGTCATGGCGGCCAGAAGGAAGGCAATGAAACCTTCCTCGAAATGTTCCCAGGTGCGCCGAAGGGCGTTCATGGATGGCATCTCCTGCAGGGAGGACGACAGGCCGGCGCTGCCACGGCGGCAGCGCCGACCAACCCATTACTGAGCCTTGTTGGAGGCTTCGGCGGCTTGGATCAGGTCAGCGCCGATGTCACCTTCGAACTTCTTCCAGACCGGTTTCATCTTGTCGCGCCATGCGTTGCGCTCTTCAGGCGTGAGGGTAATGATCTCGGTGGTCTTGGCGTCGAGGATGCGCTGCTTGTCGTTCTGGTTCAGTTGCGCCGCTTCCTTGTTCACATGGGCGGTGACTTCCACAAGGATCTTGTCCAGTTCGCTGCGTACGTCCGGCTGCAGGCCATTCCAGAACTTGGTGTTGGTGATCAGCATGTAGTCGAGCAAGCCATGGTTGGACTCGGTGATGTACTTCTGCACTTCATGCATTTTCTGGCTGTAGATGTTCGAGTAGGGGTTTTCCGCACCGTTGACCACGCCGGTCTGCAGGCCTTGGTACACCTCGGCGAAACTCATCTTGCGCGGGTTGGCATTGACGGCCTTGAACTGTTCTTCGAGCACGGCAGACGCCTGCACGCGGAACTTCAAGCCACGGGCATCCTTGGGTTCGCGCAGCGGTTTGTTGGCGGAGAGTTGCTTCATGCCGTTGTGCCAATAGGCCAGGCCGGTGATGTTCTTGCTTTCCATTGACTTGAGCAGTTTCTGACCTTCAGGGCTCAGTTGGAAACGGTCCACGGCAGAGATGTCATCAAACAGGAACGGCAGGTCGAACAACTGCACCGTCTTGGTGTATTGCTCGAACTTGGCGAGCGATGGCGCGATCATTTGCACGTCACCCAGGAGCAGGGCTTCCATTTCCTTGCCATCGCCGAATAACGACGAGTTGGGGTACACCTCGACCTTAACCTTGCCCGGCAGCCGTTCTTCCACCAACTTTTTGAAGAGCAGCGCGCCTTGGCCTTTGGGGGTTTGTTCGGCCACCACGTGCGAGAACTTGATAACCACCGGATCAGCCGCCATGGCGTTGCTCAGCGCGCTGAGGGCCAATGTGCAGACGAGTGCTTTCCACATAGGTTTAAACATAGGGGGTTCCTTTTATTTTTAGTTTTTCACGTGCGGGCTCATTCAAAACACGACGCACGGTGGGACACTTGCAAGTCTAGGCAGAAAAACAGCTTGCCGGGGCATTTTGACATCAAGTTCGGGGCTTTACTGCGTCTTGTTGGACGCTTCGGCGGCTTTGATCAGCTCCGGGCCGATATCCTTTTCGAACTTCGCCCATACCGGTTTCATTTTCTCTCGCCAGGCATTCCGCTCTTGCGGCGTGAGGGTCATGATCTCGGTGGTCTTGGCGTCCAGGACGTGCTGTTTGTCCAGCTGGTTGAATCGCTCCGCTTCCTTGTTGGCATGAGCGGTGGATTCGACCACGATCTTTTCCAGCTCACCGCGGATATCCGGCGGCAGGCCGTTCCAGAAATCCGACGTGGTGATCAGCATGTAGTCGAGGATGCCGTGGTTGGACTCGGTAACGTATTTCTGTACCTCATGCAGTTTCTGATTGTAAAAATTTGAATAGGTATTTTCCGTGCCGTTGACCAGGCCCGTACGCAAGCCCTGATACACCACCGAGAAAATCATCGGTTGGCCTTTGGCACTCACCGCCTTGAACTGCTCCTCCAGCACCGCGGAAGTCTGCACACGGAAGACCAGGCCGCGCGCATCTTCGGGCGTGCGCAGGGGTTTGTTCGCCGACAGCTGCTTCATGCCGTTGTGCCAATAGGCCAGGCCGGTGACGTTCTTGCTCTCCATGGACTTGAGCAGTTGCTGGCCCTCGGGGCTCTGTTGGAAACGGTCCACCGCGGCAATGTCATCGAACAGGAACGGCAAGTCGAACAACTGCACCTTGCGGGTGTACTGCTCGAACTTGGCCAGTGACCGCGCGATGACCTGCACGTCTCCCAGCAGCAACGCTTCCATTTCCTTGTCGTCGCCATACAGCGTGGAGTTGGGATAAACCTCCACAGTGACCTTGCCAGGCAACCGCTCCTCCACCAGCTTCTTGAACATCAGGGCGCCCTGGCCCTTGGGGGTCTGTTCGCCTACTACATGGGAAAACCTGATCACGATGGGGTCGGCTGCGTAGGCGCTGCCCAGTGCGCTGAAAACCAGGGTGCAGATGAGCGCTTTCCATAAAGGTTCGAGCATGGCGTATCCCTTCGATTTATGTTTATCGTACGAGCTCATTCCAGCCCCGGCGAACTGCAAACACTGGCAAGTCTAGGAGCAAAAAATGCGGGCTGCCGGAAAGTTGCGGATCCTGGAGGAGAACCAGCCGCGTCTGTCAGGCTTGGCCCCCGGGATCAGTGGACAGGACGTTTCAAAAAACTCAACAAGGGACTCAACGATGATCGATTTCAACAACAAAGGCTTCTTCAAGCTCAAGCAAAACAACGAATACGCCGAACGCGTCTCGGATCTGTTGCTGGACGGTGAACAGGTGATCGACGCCTACAAGTCGATGCGTGATGGCGTGGTGTTCACCAACAAACGCATCATCGCGGTAAACGTGCAGGGCATTACCGGCAGCAAGAAGGATTTCACCTCGCTGCCCTACAAGAATATCGTTGCGTATTCGGTGGAAACCTCCGGCACCTTCGACCTGGATTCCGAACTGGAGATTTATTTTTCGTCCCTGGGCAAGGTGAAGTTCGAATTCACCGGCAAGACCGGCATCGTCGAAATCTCCAAGGTCATTTCCAGACACCTTTTGGTCTGAGTCGATACAAGCGCACCCCGGCAGCGTAAGTCCCGCTGGAGCTCAAGGCTCCAGCGCCGGTCCCTTCAACTCGATCTGGTTGCCATCCGGGTCGAAGCAATAGATCGACCAGCCTTGCCCCTCCGCGCCATAGCGCATCTGTGCCTTCTCGACCTCCAGCCCGGCTGCGCCCAGATGAGCGAGCAGGGCTTGTTCGTCAAACGGTTCGATGCGCAGGCAGAAGTGATCGACGTTGTGCCCCTGCCTACCCGACGCCGCGCCACCCTGACGGCCGAGCGGTCCTTCGACATCCACCAGATCGATCATCGACGCCCCGGCGCCGAGGTGGACCAACCCCAGATCGTCCCGCCGCTTCTTCAGTTCGCAACCGAGCACCGAGGTGTAGAAGGCGAGGCTGCGCTCGATGTTCGTCACGCGCAGTACGACGTGGTCGATGCGCTCGATGGTGAAATTTTTCATACCGGTCTCCACAAGGCGGGCACAAATGGGCCACGTCACTGTAGCCAGAATTTCCCAAGGGAAACGAGCTTATCATCACGGCGTGGTATGACGACATTTTAAGTCATCATCTTTTCAAAAATAGAGCCTATCCGAAGAACCTCATATTTAGCTGATGTACAGGCTTGACAGCTCCGAGTAAACGTACAAATAATCCGCCACGTTGTATGACGACATACAAATAAAAATAACCACACGGTGGCTCCTTCTTATGAGAATCACAGGCGTTCACGTCGAAATCTTTTCCACCCCGTCGCGCCGCGCCCAGGACAGCGCCGGCCACGCCCATCCAGGCGACGAAGTCATGATCAAGATGGCCCTGCTGCGCATCAGCTGCGACGATGGCTCGGAGGGTTACGCCTTCGGTACGCCCGAGTTGATTCGTCCACACATCATCGAATCGTTCGTGCGCAAGGTGCTGATCGGCCGCGACCCGATGGACCGTGAGAGCATCTGGCAAGACCTGGCGCACTGGCAGCGCGGCAGCGCCGGCCAGTTCACCGACCGCGCGCTGGCGCTGGTTGAGCAAGCCTTATGGGATCTGGCCGGGCGCAAGCTGAAGTTGCCGGTGCACAAGCTCATCGGCGGTTACCGTGACAAAGTCCTGGCCTACGGCTCGACCATGTGCGGCGACGATTTGCCGGGCGGTCTGTCGACGCCGGATGAGTACGGCCAGTTCGCCGAAAAGCTCGTCAAGCGCGGCTACAAGGCAATCAAGCTGCACACCTGGATGCCGCCGATTTCCTTCGCGCCGAATCCGCAAATGGACATCCAGGCCTGCGCGGCAGTGCGCGAGGCGGTCGGCCCGGACATCGCCCTGATGCTCGATGGCTACCACTGGTACAGCCGCATGGATGCGCTGACCATTGGCAAGGCCCTGGAAAAACTCAATTTTGCCTGGTTCGAAGAACCGATGATGGAAGACTCCGCCGAGTCATACGCCTGGCTGGCCGCCAATCTGGACATCCCGGTGCTGGGCCCGGAAAGCATTGCCGGAAAATTCCACAGCCGCGCCAGTTGGGTGACGCAGAAGTCCTGTGACATCCTGCGCGCCGGCGTAGCTGGCGTAGGCGGTATCGGCCCTTGCCTGAAAGTGGCGCACCTGGCCGAGTCGTTCGGCATGGATTGCGAGGTCCACGGCAACGGCGCGGCGAACCTGGCGGTGGTGGGCGCGATCAGCAACTGCCGGTGGTACGAGCGCGGCCTGCTGCACCCGTTCCTCGATTACGAGGAAGTGCCGGCGCACCTCAACAGTATTGTCGACCCGATGGATGCCGACGGTTACGTGCATCTGTCTGATCGGCCGGGGTTGGGCGAGGACATCAACTTCGCGTATATCGAAGCCAACACCTTGTCTCGACACTGATGGCGCACCACGTCCGAGGCTGAGCGGCCCGGGCGACAAGTCTTTATAAATATAAGAAAGGACTGAACCATGAAACTCTGGCCCAAGCGCCTGACCAGGCTGCTGTGTGTCATCGTGGCCCTGTGCGCAGTGCAGGTGCCCGTCAGCCTGGCCCAAGGCGAAACGCCCGCCGACCAATTGGTGGTGGGCATGAGTATGATCAACCTGCTGTCCCTGGACCCGGCGGCCGCGACCGGCCTGGAAGTGGCCGAGGTCAACGCCAATGTCTACGACATGCTCCTGGAGCAGGACGCGGCGCAGCCGGACACGCTGGTGCCGGCCCTGGCGAAAAGCTGGGAAGTCAGCCCGGACCGCATGCGTCTTACCTTCCAGTTGCGTGACGACGTCCGTTTTCACTCCGGTGCGCCGCTCACTGCGCAAGATGTCGCCTGGTCCTTGCAACGTGTGGTCACCCTCAACCGCGCCCTGGCGTCCACCTGGAAAGCCTACGGTTTCACGGCCGACAACGTCGCCCGGCTGATGCGCGCCGAAGGGCCGCACACCTTCGTCATGGAACTGCCACGCGTCACCGACCCGCTGTTGGTACTCAACACCCTGGCCACCTCGCCGAGTGCATTCATCATCGACCGCTCGGTGGCCTTGCAGCATCAGGTCGGTGACGACCAGGGCGCGGCCTGGCTGGCGACGCACACCGCCGGGTCCGGTGCATTCAAGCTGGATATCTGGCGCGCCAACGACGTGATCCTGATGAGCCGCAACGAGGACTACTGGCGCGGCGCGCCGAAGTTGCGCCGGGTGATCATGCGCAACATGACCGAGTCCCAGGCCCTGCGCCTGATGGTCGAGCGCGGTGACCTGGATGTCGCCCGCGGCATGGCGGCGACCGACATCAAGGCGCTGGGCAAGGTGGATGCGGTGCGCATCCAAAGCATCGCCCGCGGCACGCTGTACTACGTGGCGATGAGCATGCAGCAGCCGCTGTTCCAGGACATCCGGGTGCGTCAGGCGATCCGTCTGCTGATCGACTACCAGGGCATCAACGACGTGGTGATGCCGCACTACGGCGTGATCAACCAGCGCCCGATGCAACTGGGCTTGCCGGCACGCCTGGACGATCCGGGTTATCGCCTGGATGTGGCCGAGGCTCGCCGCCTGCTGGCAGAAGCCGGTCACGCCGAGGGCTTCAAGGTGAGCATCCGTTCGCTGACCGACCCGCCCTTCATCAACATCGCCACCAGCCTGCAAGCGACGCTGGCCCAGGCGGGCATCCAGGCGACGATCATCACCGGCACCGGCAACCAGATCTACGGGGCGATGCGCGACCGCCAGTTCGACATCCTCGTGGGGCGTGGCGGTGGTGGGGCGGAGCGCCATCCGCATTCGAGCCTGCGGGCCCTGGTGTACAACCCGGACAACCGCAGCGAAGCCAAGTTGAGCAACTTCCAGGGCTGGCGCACCTCGTTCTTCAACCCGCAGCTCAATCAGTTGATCGAACAGGCCGAGCGCGAGCGCGACCCCGAACGGCAGCGGCAGATGTATGCCCAGATCCAGACCCTCTATGACCAACAGGCCGGGGCAATCATGCCGGTCTCGCAAATGGTGGACGAGGTGGTGGTTCACGCCGACGTGCGCAACTACATCGGCCACACCGCCGCCACCACGCGTCTTCGCGACGTCTACAAGCAGCGCTGAAATCGACGGCCTCAAGGCCAAGGCAGGAAATGAACATGTCGACTGCATCCTTTTCAATCTGGACAACCCGGGCCGCTTCGGCGACCCGGCGCGGCGGTTCGGTGGCGGTGACGCTGCTGGGGTTGCTGCTGCTGACCTTTTTTATCGGCCGGGTGATGCCGCTGGACCCGGTGCTGGCAATCGTTGGCCCGGACGCCGACGCCTCGGCCTACGCCCAGGTCTATCAGGAGCTGGGCCTGGACAAGCCACTGTGGACCCAGTTCGCGATCTACCTCGGCGACTTGCTCCACGGTGATTTCGGCATGGCCTTGCTGACCGGCAACCCGGTCATCAGCGACATCGCCCGGGTCTTCCCGGCCACCTTGGAACTGGCGACCCTGGCCATTCTGTTCGGCGTCTTGGCGGGCTTGCCGCTGGGTGTCTACGCGGCGACTCATCAGGGCCGCGCCGGTGACCATGTCGCGCGGTTGATCACGCTGTTCGGCTATTCCACGCCAATCTTCTGGATCGGCATGATGGCCTTCCTGGTGTTTTACGCCTGGTTGGGCTGGGCCGGTGGCGTCGGGCGAATCGGCCTGGCCTACGACGGGCTGATTCCGAGGCACACCGGGCTGCTGTTGATCGACACCGCCTGGTCCGGCGATTGGGAAGCCTTTCGCAGTGCCCTGCGGCACATCCTGCTGCCGGCGGTGATCCTCAGTTTCAACTCGGTCGCCTACATCAGCCGCATGACTCGCAGCTTCATGCTCGAGCAGCTGTTCCAGGAGTACATCATCACTGCCCGGGTCAAGGGTCTGTCCCAACGCAAGATTGTCTGGGGTCACGCCTTCGGCAACATCCGCGTGCAGCTGTTGACCATCGTCGCGCTGGCCTACGGCGGGCTGCTGGAGGGCGCGGTGCTGATCGAAACCGTGTTCGCCTGGCCGGGTTTCGGCCAATACCTGACGAGCAGTCTTTTGCTCGGCGACATGAACGCAGTGATGGCCTGCGTGCTGCTGATCGGCCTCATCTTCGTGACGCTGAACCTGATCAGCGATGCGCTGTACAAGCTCTTCGACCCGAGGACCCGCTAATGAATCTGCCCCTTGCTTCGAGCGCAGCCGGCGATACCGCGCTGCCCGCTTCGAGTACGGCAGCGCTGGTCGCCAGCGCCGCCCGGCTGCTGCGCTTTCTGCTGCGCAACCCGATGACGTTCGCCGGCCTGGTTGTCGTCGCGACCTTGATGGTGGTCGCGGCGTTCGCGCCATGGATCGCCGGTCATGACCCGTTGCTGCAGAACCTCGCCGGTGCGTTGCAAGCGCCCAGCAGCGCGCACTGGTTCGGCACCGATGAATACGGTCGCGATGTGTTCGCCCGGTTGGTGTACGGCTCGCGCATCACCTTGTACATCGTCTTGCTGGTGACGGTGATCGTCGGTCCCATTGGCCTGTTGGTCGGGACCATCTCCGGTTACTTCGGCGGCTGGGTCGACAGCTTGTTCATGCGCATCACCGACATCTTCATCTCGTTTCCGAGCCTGGTGCTGGCGCTGGCCTTCATCGCGGCGCTTGGCCCGGGCCTGGAGCACGCGGTGATTGCCATCGCGCTGACGGCCTGGCCGCCGATCGCCCGATTGGCTCGCGCAGAAACCCTGCCGCTGCGCAACGCCGACTTTGTCGTCGCGGTGCAGCTCCAGGGCGCGTCGAGTGCCCGGATCATCCTGCGCCATATCATCCCGATGTGTCTGTCGTCGGTGATCATCCGCCTGACCATGAACATGGCAAGCATCATCCTCACCGCCGCCGCCCTGGGCTTTCTCGGCCTCGGCGCCCAGGCACCGCTGCCGGAGTGGGGCGCGATGATCTCCACCGGCCGGCGCTACATGCTCGAAAGCTGGTGGCTGGTGGCGGCGCCGGGTGCGGCGATCATGCTGGTCAGCCTGGCCTTCAACCTGTTGGGCGACGGCTTGCGCGACGTCCTCGACCCCCGCAGCCAATCCTGAGGAACCTCCCATGACTGAGATAAAACTGGCCGTGCAGGATTTGTGCGTAGAGTTTCGCAACGCGGGCAAAACTTCCCTGGCGGTGCGTGACGTATCGTTCAACCTGGGGCGGGAAAAACTCGCCATCGTCGGTGAATCCGGCTCGGGCAAATCCACCGTCGGCCGCAGCCTGTTGCGCTTGCATCCGCCGACGGCGCGGGTCACCGCCAAGACCCTGCGTTTTGCCGACATCGATTTGCTGAAGGCCAGCGAAAAGCAGATCCAGGCGATTCGTGGCGCGCGCATGTCGATGATCATGCAAGATCCGAAGTACTCGCTGAACCCGGTGGTGCGAGTCGGCGAGCAAATCGCCGAAGCCTATCTCGCCCATCACAAGGTGCCCCATCACCAAGCCCGGGAACGGGCCCTGGATATGCTCGCCAAGGTGCACATCCGCGACCCTCGACGGGTCTATGACCTGTACCCCCATGAAGTCTCGGGTGGCATGGGGCAGCGGATCATGATCGCCATGATGGTGATTACCGATCCCCAGGTGATCATCGCCGACGAGCCGACCTCAGCGCTGGACGTGTCGGTGCGCCGGCAGGTGCTCAACGTATTGGAGGAGTTGGTCAGCGAGCGTGACCTGGGACTGATCTTCATCAGCCACGACCTGAACCTGGTGCGGCATTTCTGTGATCGCGTGCTGGTGATGTATGCCGGCCGGGTGGTCGAGTCGATTGCCGCCGCTGACCTGGATAACGCCACCCATCCCTATACCCGAGGCCTGTTGGCCGCGTTGCCAAGCCTGGACCACCCGCGCGCCACGCTGCCGGTGCTGCAGCGCGACCCACGTTGGTTGAACGCTTGAGGAGCCTGTCATGAACATGATCGAAATCGCCGGCCTGAACCTCAGTTTTGGTACCGGCGCCGCACTGAACGCGGTGTTGCACGACGTCGACCTGAGCGTTGGCGAAGGCGAGGCATTCGGCCTGGTAGGGGAGTCCGGTTCGGGCAAGACCACCGTGCTGCGTTGCCTGGCCGGACAGTACCAGCACTGGAAGGGGCGGTTGCAGATCGCCGGGAGGGCGGTGACGCGCAAGCTGCCGCTGGACCACTACCGCACCGTGCAGATGGTTTTCCAGGATCCCTACGCTTCGTTGCATCCGCGCTACACCATCGACGCCGCGTTGCAGGAACCGCTGCGCATTCACGGCATCGACGGGCGCGGGCAAAAGGTCAGCGAGATCCTGCGCAAGGTCGGCTTGAACGACAGCTTCCGCTTTCGTTATCCGCATCAGTTGTCCGGCGGCCAGCGCCAGCGCGTGGCGATTGCCCGGGCGCTGATCCTGCGGCCGCGGGTATTGCTGCTGGACGAGCCAACCTCGGCGCTGGACGTCTCGGTGCAGGCGGAAATTCTCAATCTGCTGGCTGATCTGCGTCGTCAGGAAGGTCTGACCTACCTGATGGTGACCCACGACCTGGCCGTCGTTGCGCACTTGTGTGATCGGCTGGCGGTGATGCAACAGGGCCGGGTGGTGGAAACCCTCGACAGCCAGCTGCTGGCGAGCGATGGCGCCGCCCACGAGTACACCCGTTTGCTGGTGCAAGCCAGTCGCGACATACAGCGAATACCCATCGCCGTATGAAGTAACCAAGCCGCTGTAACTGTTTTAAACCGCAGCACACGTTGAACCGCAAGTTTCAATGCGCGCACGCGCTCGCCTGCGATTTGACGTTAACCCCAACTATTGATTTCAACCAACAAGAATAAAAAACATGAAAAAGATATTTACCGTTTTGTCGATCGCTTCATTGTTCACTTCGGTTGTCGCTCAGGCCGATACCGGTTACATCAACGTTCGCCATCAATACGCCGAAAAGACCCGCATGCACGCCGACCGCGCCAAGTTCGGCATCAGGCTGGATAACGGTGTGGGCCTGGAAGGGGAACTCAAATACAAGACCGCCGGGGATCGGGAAGATGTCGCCTTCGACAACACTGTCGGCAGCGGCCATGAGTTCACCGTCAACTACCAGCACAAGATCGACGACCGCTGGACGCTGACGCCTTCGTTCGCCATGGAAAGCGACGAGGAGTCCACCACCTACAAGATGGGCTTGCGCCTGGGCTACAAGATCACCAAGGAACTGAGCATCGCCGGGCGTTACCGTTACGACGCCAGCAAACTGGACCGCGACAAGGTGGATCGCGACGTGCCGGACAATGGCCAGGACGACCAGACGATCCATCGCTACGACGTCTACATCAACTATGCGAACCAGGGGCCGTGGGCCTATGAATACCAACTGACTTACTTCGATGCCGATTACATTCGTTACAACGGCGGTACTGACGACTATGAGCAGAATGCCGTGGTCAAGTACAAGTGGGATAAGCGTTGGGCACCGTTCTTTGAGGTAGGTGACATCAAGGTCAATTCGGTGGACAGTGATCGGCAGTTGCGCTTGCGGGTGGGTATTCAATACAACTTTTTCTAAGTCGCGAAATCACCGGGATCAACTTGTGGGAGCGAGCTTGCTCGCGATAGCGGTTTGTCATGGGCGGTGATGTTGGATGTGCCACCGTCTTCGCGAGCAGGCTCGCTCCCACAGGGAACAAAGGTTATTCGTTGTAGAACGCCTGGCGTTGTTGGGTTTCACACAGGCGCATGCGGCTGTTGCTCAAGTGCAGGTACATGGCCGCCCGCGCCGCGTCGGCATTGCGGCTGGCGATGGCATCGAAAATCTGCTGGTGTTCGGCGTTGATCCCCAGCAGGTAGGCGCTGCGATCACTTTGCCCGGAGTAGGCGGAGTTCATCCGGGTACGCGGGATCAGCTTTGTACCCAGGTGCTTCATGATGTCGATCAGGTAGTAATTGCCGGCCGCCTTGGCGATTTTCAGATGGAACTGGAAATCGGCGTTGATCGTGGTGCCGGATTTTTCCGGCCCTTGCAGCAACGCCTCCAGCGCCTGGGCCAGTTCGGCCAGGGCTTCGGGCGTGGCGCGTTCGGCGGCCATGCCGGCGGCCTGCACTTCCAGGCTCAGGCGAAACTCCAGCAAATTGAGTACGTCCGACAACGTCGCAATGGTCGCCGGCCCGAGGGTGAACCCCTCCGGTGCCGGCATATCCAGGACAAACGTACCGACGCCATGGCGGGTCTCGACCAACCCCGCCGCCTGCAGGCGCGACAGCGCCTCGCGCACCACCGAACGGCTGACGCCCTCGGCTTCCATGATGTGCACTTCGGTGGGGAGCTTTTCGCCGCATTTCAAAATGCCGTCGCGCATGCGCTGGGCAAAACGGTCGACCAGTGTTTCGGCCAGGCGGCGCGGCTTGTTCAATGGAGATAACGCTTGGTCCGTCATCGGCGTGCTCTAGTGTGATCAGCGGGCATTATAGTGAGTTTTGGCCCAAGGTCGCGGCTATAATGCCGCGATCGTCTGGCTTGATGGATAGGTGCAATGGAGCGTGTCACAACCGATCGACGCCTGAGCATGACTCAGCAACTGGTGGTCGACCTGACGCAGCAGATACTCGCAGGCGAGCTGCCGGCGGGCAGCAAACTGCCAACCGAACAGGTGATCATCAAAGAGCGCGGCGTCAGTCGGACCGTGGTCCGCGAAGCCATGTCGCGGCTGCAGGCCGAAGGCTTGGTCGAGACGCGCCATGGCATCGGCACCTTCGTCGTCGACACCGCGCGCCCGGGTGATTTCCAGGGCGGCAAGCACATCAAGGGCGGCGCCCATGACGCGCTGGCCGTCATCGAACTGCGCCTGAGCCTGGAAGTGGAAGCGGCCGGCATCGCTGCGCAACGCGTCACGCCGGAGCAGTTGCTGGCAATGCGCGAAGCGCTGGATGCGGCGAATGCCGCCGACGCAACGGACGACAACAGTGCCCGAACGGATTTCGAATTTCATCGGCAGATTGCCCAATGCACCGGCAACAGCTTTTTTATCGACGCGATGGCGCACGTCGGCAATACCCTGATCGCCGTGGTCCAGCAGGCGGTGCCAGCGATGGCAACTGAAAATCGAGCATTGATGGTGCGCGAACGCGAGCAGATCTACGCGGCATTGGCGCGACGGGACGGCGAAGCGGCGCGGGCGTCGATGCGGTTGCATCTGATCAACATGCAGCAGCGGGTCCGGGGCGCGGTAGAATTGGCGAAGCAATAATTCGCACCACAGACCCTGCGGGGGCAGGCGGGCGGGCTTGCTCGCGAAGGCGGCCGGCCCATCCTCTTGCTAATTGCGCTTCCAGCACTCCGTAAACCGCGCACATACCCCGTAATGCTCGTCCATCTGCGCCATCCTTTCCAGGTGACGAGTTACCGCTTCGACCGTCACCCCATTCCCGATCCGGAAGTACTCCACCATCATCGCAACGTCCAGGTCGATCTCGGCTTTCTCCGGCTTGGCATTGGCGGTTTTGGGTAACGCCCATTGCTCCAACTGCTCGTCCTTCAGCTGTCGTAGACGCGTCTGGTATTCCTCCTTGAAACGTTCCATCGAGTGCGTCTTGTTCTGCGCCATGTCATCGCCAAACGACTTCAGGTTTTCCCGGTACAGCGTCCAGTAGTCAGCCGGCAGGTCGAAACCGAGCTTGGCCTTGCGTTCGCTGATCAGGGTGTCCAGTTTCTCTGGCGAATAACTTTCGATTTTTTCCTTGGCCGGATCCGTCTTCACCGTGACGACCAGGCTTTTATCGATGACCCGGCTCATCAATTCCAGGCGATGGGGTGTGTCCGGGTAGGTCTTGGGGAACAGCGCATTGCGGCCGGAGCAGGCGGGAAAGTCTTTTTTCAGGATCGGGATCGGTGTGCGCACGTCCTTGCCGTCGACCCGTTGCAAACGTTGCAACTGAGTCAGGCAGAAGTTCTTCTCGGACTTGAACGTCACCTCGTATTCGGCATTGGCCTCGGGTGTAAAGTTGAAGCCCTTGCCACACACGGCATAACCGCTGTTCATGTTGGTGCGCAGGTGAATCTGCTCACCGGGCTTGAGTTTGACTTCCAGATAACCCCTGGCATCCTTGGGCGCCGGAACGCTCATCCCCACCCGCCGCGCGGTATCGCTCAACAGCATATTGTTGAGGATGCCCGTGGTTTGTCCGTCGCAATGGGCCGCGTCGAAATAATCCAGCGTGGCGTTGCTGGTATTGGCGACGAACCTCAACTTGGCGGCGTCCGGTTCGATGGCATCGGGGTAACTGCCATTGACGCTGCAACCGCCGAGCAATAAAAACAACGCGGACAATGCTAGCAACGGGGCAGGACAGCGAGGCAGGGCGAGCATAGGTCATCCTTGAAGGATCGATAAAGTGGCGAATGCTACTAAAACGCCACTATTGCGTCCATCACCTGCCGCTGAACAGCAGGCGATACCCTCTTCTTTCCCGCAGATGACGCGCTCATGCCTCTAGGCAGGACTTGAAACAACACTTCAGCACGCTATCAGTATGGCTGATAGCGTGCTGAAAAATTGACTCAAGCGAGGCTGAAGTCTTCTTGAATAGTCAGAGAGAAAAGGAATCTACCGTTCCGTTGGAGAGCGCGCTGCGGGGTGGTTCATAACTCCAAAACTGAATGCAGCAAACCGTGGAGCGAGCAAGCTCGCTCCTGCAGGTCTCTTGTGGAGATCAAACCTTCGCAGGGTTCTGCTTTTGCGGATCGATACCGTAGAGCCTGATTGCCTCCGCTACTTTTTCCCGGGGAATTTTCCCGTCATCGGCCAAGGCCTTCAACGCCGCCAGTGCGATGAAGTGACGATCCACTTCGAAAAACCTGCGCAATGACTCACGGGTATCCGATTGGCCGAAACCGTCGGTGCCGAGGGCTACGAAGCGTCGATTGGGTGCGAACGGGCGGATCTGGTCGGCGAATATCTTCATATAGTCAGTCGCGACCACCACCGGCCCCTGTTTGTCCTGCAGGCAACTTTCCACATAACCGATACGCGGCGCGTGCTCGGGATGCAGCAGGTTCCAGCGTTCGGCTTCCTGGCCGTCGCGACGCAGTTCGGTCAGGCTGGTTACGCTCCAGACTTCGCTGCTGACGCCAAAGTCCTGTTCCAGCAACTGCGCCGCCGCGACCACTTCCTGAAGAATCGAACCGCAGCCCATCAGTTGGACATGCTTGCCTTCGACAGGCTTTTCAGGCGCCGAGAGCCGGTACATGCCCTTGAGAATGCCTTGCTCGACACCTTCGGGCATTGCAGGGTGGGCGTAGTTTTCGTTGAGTACGGTGATGTAATAGAAGATGTCTTCGTTTTCGGCATACATCCGCCGCATGCCGTCCTGGATGATCACGGCCAATTCATAGGCGTAGGTCGGGTCGTAGGACACGCAGCAGGGGATGGTCGAGGACAGCACATGGCTGTGGCCGTCGTCATGTTGCAGGCCTTCGCCCATCAGCGTGGTCCTGCCGGAGGTGGCGCCGAGCAGGAAGCCGCGAGCCCGGGCGTCACCGGCGGCCCAGGCGAGGTCGCCGACGCGCTGGAAGCCGAACATCGAATAAAAGATGTAGAAGGGCACCGTCATCACGCCGTGGGTGCTGTAGGACGTACTCGCGGCGATCCATGAAGAAATCCCGCCGGACTCGTTCAGCCCCTCCTGCATGATCTGGCCGTCTCGGGCTTCCTTGTAATAGCTCAACTGGCCGGCGTCTTGCGGCGTATACAGCTGGCCGACATGGGAATGGATACCGATCTGGCGGAACAGGCTTTCCATGCCGAAGGTCCGTGATTCGTCCGGGACAATGGGCACGATCAGCTTGCCGATATTCGGATCCTTCAGCAGTGTGCCGAGGATGCGCACGAACGCCATGGTGGTAGAGATCGCCCGTTCGCCAGTGCCCTTGAGTTGTGTATCCAGCGCCGACAAGGGCGGGACCTGTAATGGCGCCACGGCATTAAAACGGGCCGGGATATAGCCGCCCAACTGGCTGCGCCTGGCTTGCAGGTACAGCGCCTCGACGCTGTCCGCGGCCGGCTTGAGGTAAGGCATGTCGCCCAGCTGGTCATCGCTGAGTTCCAGACCGAACCGATCACGGAACGCCTTGACCGCGTCGTCGCCCATTTTCTTGAGCTGGTGGTTGATGTTCTGGCCTTCACCGGCTTCGCCCATGCCGAAACCCTTCACGGTCTTGGCCAGGATCACGGTCGGCCCGCCGGTGTGGCGCATGGCGGCGGCATAGGCGTTGTGGACTTTTTCCGGGTCGTGGCCGCCGCGAGACAGCTTCCAGATATCGTCGTCGCTCAGGTCGCTGACCAGCTCCAGCAGCTCTGGATACTTGCCGAAGAAGTGCTCGCGCACATAGCCGCCGTTCTGGGATTTGTAGTTCTGATAATCGCCGTCCACGCACTCCATCATCCGCTGGCGCAGCAGGCCGCTCTTGTCTTTATCGAGCAGGGCATCCCAGCCGCTGCCCCAGATCACCTTGATCACATTCCAGCCGGCCGCCCGGTACAGGCTTTCGAATTCCTGGATCACCTTGCTGTTGCCACGCACCGGGCCGTCCAGGCGTTGCAGGTTGCAGTTGACGACAAAGATGATGTTGTCGAGCTTCTCCCGGCCCGCCAGGGAAATCGCCGCCAGGGATTCGGGCTGGTCCATTTCACCATCACCGAGAAACGCCCAGACCTTGCGGCCCTGGTGTTCCTTCAGGCCGCGATCTTCCAGGTAGCGCATGAACCGGGCCTGATACGCGGCCGTGATAGGACCCAGCCCCATGGACACTGTCGGGAACTGCCAGAAGTCAGGCATCAGCCGTGGATGCGGATAGGACGAAACGCCGTCGCGGTCGGTCTCGCGGCGAAAGTTATCCAACTGTTCTTCGCTCAGGCGTCCTTCCAGATAAGCGCGTGCATAGATGCCCGGTGACGAGTGGCCCTGGATGTACACCATGTCACCGGCGAACTGCTCGGTGCGGCCACGGAAAAAATGCTCGAAGCCAACGTCATACAAAACCGCCGCCGACGCGTAGGACGCGATGTGCCCGCCGACGTTCGAATGTTTGCCGGCGCGCAGCACCATGGCCAGCGCGTTCCAGCGGATATAGGCATTGATCCGGCGCTCCACGGCCAGGTCGCCGGGGTAGGGCTGCTGGCGGTCGGCCGGGATGGTATTGACGTAGGGCGTCGTCACGCGCCCGTAGAAATCACCGTGGCGGTTGGCGTCGAAATCAAGCATCTGATCGATCAGGTAGTGGGCACGAGAGCGCCCTTCGATACTCGCCACCGATTCAATGGATTCGAGCCATTCGCGAGTCTCTTGTGGATCCTCGTCGAGAAACATGGATTGTTGTGCCATCGTTGTCGTCTCCTGGACAGTGCAGCAGCACCGAGTCGTTTGGTGCCTGACTAAGGGGCGTGGGTCGACGCCAACCTTCGAGAATTTTGTAGTTGCACTTGCAACTACGTGCGAGAACTTAGCCTGCCGCGCGCTACAATTGCAACTAAATCGATTTCTTGAGAAAGGTGCTGCATGTCATCCAGCGAGCCGGATACCTGGTTCAGATTCGTCAGGGCCCACCGTTGCCTGATCCGCGAAATCGAGCGTCGGCTGGCGGCCGCCGGGCTGCCGGCCTACGCCTGGTACGACGCGTTATGGGGCCTGGAAAGCGGCCCCGACGGCGCCCGGCGGATGAGCGAACTGGCCGATGTCATGGCCATCGAGCGCTACAACCTCACCCGCCTGGTGGACCGCCTGGAGGCGGAAGGCCTGGTCACCCGTAGCCGCGCCAGTGATGACGGCCGAGGTGCGTACGCCGCCATCACCGAGAGCGGGAAAGTGCTGCGCAAGAAAATGTGGAAAATCTACGAAGAGGCGGTGGACGAATTGTTCCTGGCGCAGTTCGACGACGACCAGCAGCGAGTCTTCAGCGAAGCGCTGGAGCGTGCGGCCACAGCGGCGCGCAGCAGTGGTCGGAGGAAATAGGCGCGGGCTGTCATTGCAGCAGGTATCGACTCATCGCTTGCTTGACGCAGGCCTGTTCGATGACGCCCTCCTGAGCCAGCGCCTGCAAGGCCAGCACCACGACCCAGTGTTTATCCACGGCTTGCGCGGAGACTCCGGCCGAATCGGCGCCGAGTGCCACGAACCGTGACGTGACGTGCGCGCCAATCTGATCGGCAACGTGTTGGGCGTAACCCGTCACCGCGACGACCGGGCTGCCCGTTTTGCCCAGGCAATCGAGCAAATGCGACGAGCGCTTCGGCTTCTCGGGATGCAGTCGATTCCAGCGTCGTGCGGTGTCCGCATCACGGGCCAGGCGGGTGTAGCTGGGGCAACTCCACAACTCACTTGCCACTCCCCAGTGTTCAGCCAGCATTTGCGCCGCGTTCGCCACCGACTGCAATGCCAGCCCGGCACCCAGCAAGCGAACCTGGGGCGCCCCGAACTCCGTCTCGATCTCGGTGAGCTTGTACATCCCCTTGAGCGCCTGGCTTGCACTGATGTTGCCAACAGGGCCGAGGAAATCGTTGGGCTCATCGTGAAGCGCCATGTAATAAAAACCGTCTTTGCCCTCCACGTAAAGGCTCTCCAAAGCGGCCAGGGCAATGGCGTGCGCTTCGGCACCGCTGGCCGGGTCGAACGGCAGGCATTGCGGGTTGGCCGCCAGCCAGAGCGGTAACCACGGGTGAGCCCCCTTGGGCCATCGCGAGGGCAGGGTTTCGATGTCGTTACACAAGATTCCACGGTTCGCGGACTCGTTCGACAGCGCGCAAAGTTCGGCCGATGTTGCCGAGCTGGTCAGGTAAAGCAACGGTTTTTCACTGGCACGAGCGTCGGGACTCAGGCGCAGGGGCCAGGCGCTGATGCGGGTGTGACAGTGCTCGACCTGGGGTTGCTTGTTGGCGCGGATCACCCAGACATGCCTGGCTGTTCCAGGGTCCCTTTCGAGGCGATTGGCGATGTCGATCATGGTGTAGAGCGGTGAGGAGAAACCATCCATGTGCAGCGCTGAAAGCGTTCGGATCTTATCGATACAGGCCTGAGCGGCCAGGCGGGTCTCTGGTGTTTTACTGAAGCTGGAAAAGCCGATCATTCCAAAATCTCCGTGCGTTCCGTCGTGCTTGCACCATACGGTACGGCTCAATATGATTGCAAATGCAATGAAATTGACCTGGAATGGAGTTCCTCATGAACGCGGCTTCCCCCATCACGCTGTATACGGCTGATACACCCAACGGGCAGAAAATCAGTATTTTCTTGAAAGAGGCGGGCATCGATTACCAATTGGTGAAGCTCAACCTGGCTGAAGGACGGCAGCATTCACCGGAGTTCCTCGCCATAAATCCCAACGGGAAAATACCCGCCATTGTCGATCACCAAGCTGGGGTTTCGGTTTTCGAATCCGCCGCCATCCTGGGGTATCTGTCGCAGAAGTACGCTTGCCTGCTGCCTGATACCGCTGCCGACCAGCTTGCAGTCCAGCAGTGGCTGTTCTTCCAGGTAGGGGCCATCGGCCCTATGCTCGGCCAGCTCTGGTGGTTCTTGCACGGCAGCACCACGCATAACGAGGAAGCGATCGCGCGTTATCGCAAAGAAGCCTTGCGTCTGTATGGCGTGGTGGACAAGCAATTGGCCGCGCGCAGCTACCTGGCGTGCAACCAGTATTCCATTGCCGATATCGCGGCGTTCCCCTGGCTGCGCACCTCTGAAGAACTGGAACTGGATATCACGCCGTTCCCTCACGTGCTGGGCTGGCTCAAAATGATCGAGTCCCGCCCTGCTGTGCAAGCCGGGCTGGCAGAGTCTCGAGAAACACCTGCAAGTTGATGGCTTGCTGCGCTGGAGCGAGTCGCCTGACCGGCAAGAAAAGGTGACTCCGCCCAGAGTTGAGCAGCCTCAAGTCTTGCTTCGTTCGGATCACCGAGTATGTAGTAGTGATTTGGCTTTACTACGAATTGATACTTGGATTGAATGTTTCCCATCACGCGACAACAGGAAAAACAAGACAATAAGTAACCCATAAAAAAGGGAATTTTTATGAGCAGTCAAGCTGTAAAAGGCCGGCGAGTCATAAATACCGGGTCTGAATTGGATGAAAGACTCAAGAGTACATTTGAGAAATGCCTGCGTCCGTTGGACGGATGCCATTATGCTTACTTTGTCATGTACAAGGGACGAGAGGTAAAGCCGAGGATTTTCTCCAACTACCCCAAACGCTGGCTCGATGTGTACAAGGCCGAGAATTATCATCTTGTCGACCCGGTCATCAAGCACGGTTTGAAGTGCATAGCACCTTTCTTCTGGCATGAAGCGCTTGACTCCAAGGCGACGGATCAAGGCCAGGCGGTATTCGCATCCTCGGAGAAATATCAGATATCCGACGGCTTTACGTTCAACTTGCATGATGCCAATGGCTTGTTCGCTGCCCTGAGCATCAGCAACACCGAGCGGCGTGAGGATTTTGAGCAAACCATGATGCGCAGGGCGGCAGAGATCCAGATGACGCTCATTCAGTTTCAACACAGGTTGACTGATTGTTTTTCCTTGAGCGAGCTGTTTCCCGAGTTGACTGAGGCCGGTCTGTCGGACAGGGAACTTGGCGTATTGAAATGGGTGGTCATGGGCAAGGCCTACAGCGAAATCGCCGCCATTCATGCCATTTCCGTGCGCACCGTGAAATTCCATATGGCGAACATTGTCGACAAGCTTAGCGTTTGCAACGCCAAGCAAGCCGTCTACAAAGCGGTCAGCCTGGGGTTGGTCTGAATCTGGCAGGTCAGCGGCGGTTTTTCGGCAGCGGATACGCCACGACGCTGCCTTGCCTCTATCGTTTGCCTGAGGCTCCAGTCGTTCTCGGGGCGCACCGGCATGTTGAGCAGCAGGACCTTTTCGCCGGGGGAAGCTTCGCCGGTATCCAACACCTCGTAGTGCCAACCCGCTCTTTGGACGATGCGCGACATGGCGTGGCTGACCACCGTTATGATCGAATCCAGGTTCTGCCGGGCAGCATGATCGTGCATGGCCAGAAGCAGCATTTCGGTGAGCGGCACCTGACTCAGTCCCATGGCTCGGGAGCGGGTCTTATCAACAAAAAAACGACTGGACTCGGCGATCGCCTGGTCTTTAGGAAGTTCGCAGTTGAAGAAGTTTCGGAATGGACCTTCGACCATATAAGGATTCAACGTATTGATCAGGCGCAAACTACTCAGGGGGCGGCCCGCGTAAAAACCTACCAGGTAAGTTGCGCAGGCAGTGTCATATTCATCGATCTCCCTGCCAAGGTGAGTGGTGACTCGCCAGTCAAGTCGGTCGGAAAAAACTTCCTTCCTCAAGCCATACAGGTCAGCCAGTAAGTCTTCCGAGGCGTCTGAGTAGTTGATGGCGTGAAAGCTGACCTTGTCCATATGCCCTGCAATGTCCTTGCGTATTTGATATTTGAGCTGTTAGCGCGCGCAGAGCATGGCACATCATTCAAAAAAAGCAGCTGTACCTAGATACAGGCGCAAAAATTAAAGCTGCACCCAAGTACAGTTGTCGGACAATAAAACAATGTTAACTATAGAACAGGGTTTATCCACGGCGCCGTGAGCCAGCCAAGTGGGATAAGCATCTTTAGCACCTATAGGAATAACAACATGAGTGTCATGACCCGTCTGGATGATAAAGAAGATATCACCCAACATGAAATTTCTGCCTTGAAGACACGCTTCAATCTTGCTGACGCCCACACCCATCAGGACCAAAGTGTTACCCAACAGGAGATCGTCAATCGGCTTCCCGAACTCTGGTACCGCGCTCAAGGCCAAAGCCAGTACCAGAGCGAGCAGGAATTCATCCAGGCGTTCTTTACCTTTCATGGCCAGGAGCATGCGCTCAAGCGCCATGATGAAATCTATCTGGTTTACGCAGCCTCGATCGCGATGCACATCACCGCGACCTACCTGCGCAAACGCAACATGAGTGTCGGCTTGATCGAACCATGCTTCGACAACCTGCATGACCTGCTCAAGCACATGGAAGTGCCGTTGACGCCGCTGGACGAAGCCCTTCTGCAATCGTCAACCGATGTCTATGCGAAGCTTCAATTGGCGGCCGTAAATGTCGATGCGATTTTCCTGGTCGATCCCAACAACCCGACCGGTACCAGCATGTTCGCCGAGGGCGCCGACACCTTTGTTGAAGTGGCGCGCTATTGCAAGGACCACGGCAAGCTGCTCATTCTGGACTTCTGCTTCGCGGCGTTTATCAAGGCGGCCGGGGGCAGTCGCGTTGATGCCTATGCCATCCTCGATGACATCGGCACCCAGTACATCATCATGGAAGACACCGGGAAAACCTGGCCGCTACAGGACACCAAATGCGCCACGATCATGTCCAGCCAGGCCATCAACGCTGACATCTACAGCATCGTGACCAGCGTATTGTTGAACGTGTCGCCCTTCATCCTGAATGTCGTGACTCAATACATTCGCGATAGCAGTGATGATGATTTCGAATCGGTGCGTTCGGTACTTGACGTTAACCGCGCTGCCGCCCGACGCCATCTGCAGGGGAGCTTCCTGAATTACCTGACGCCCAAGATCGAAACCAGTGTCGCCTGGTTCGAGATCCTGCATGACGGTGTTACTGCCGATGATTTGCAGGCCTACCTGATGGCGTACGAAGTCTACGTCCTGCCGGGCAAGTACTTTTATTGGAGCCAGCCGCAGGCGGGGCAGAAATATATTCGCCTGGCACTGGCACGCAAGCCCGAGGAGTTCGAACAGGCGGTCGAAACCATCGCACGCGCTTTGGAGAACTATCATGGCTGAAGCTTCCATTGCGGTTATCGACGCTACTGTTTTCATGGGCATGCACCATAGCGACCCTGAGATTCGGGCCAGGTCGCTGGGTTTTTTCGGCGCGTTTTATTCGCATCAGGTGCAGATGAGTTTCGGTCAGATTGGTATCTGTGATGCCATCATCTGGAAAAAAAGCCGGCACTTGCAGGACGTTTATTACCCCTTCATGGATGTCCTCCATACGGACATGGATATCCAGCGTCAGGGCTATTGCAACAAGGTTTTGAAACGCGCCTGCCTGGAGCCTGACTGGGCGCACCTGAGCGTGGAAAAAAAGTTATTGGTGGCTCATGTCGTTGAGCACCAACAACCTTTTTTCACCCATGACGAGTCGCTGCGCGAGGTCAGTTTACTCAAGCCATTCCTGCAGACATTTCCTCCCTCGGTTTCGCAATCCGTATTTCCTGAAAAACTTCAGCGCTTGTATGAGCAGTCCATGGAAATGACCATCGGCCAGGAGGACTTCCAACATGTCGGCTAAGCACATCTATGTACCGTTGATTACGCCCCTCGATGAGCATTCGCATGTCTGCGAAGCCAGCGTGCGCAGGTTGCTGCATAGCTCGCGGCCGTTTGTCGATGGCTACATTCCGTGCCTGACATCCGGTGAAGGCTGGCGGCTTGGAAAGCGCGACTGGCAGCGCATGCTGGAGCTGACGCTGGCGCACGCACAAGATAAAACCGTCATCGCCGGCATTGAACGGGCGACCACCGCCGAAGTCATCGAATATGCGCGGTTGGCGCAAACCCTTGGGGCCCAGGCGGTCATGTTCACTTCGCCTTTCGCTTCAGGCACCAGCCAGCAAGACATGATCGATCACTACCGGGCGGTCCATGACGCCACCTCACTGGATATCTTCATCTACAACGAGTCGGCCCTCTCAGGTAATGAAAAAAGCTTCGACACCTTGCTTGCCATCGCCCAGTTACCGAGAGTCATCGGCATCAAGGATTCACCTTCCCAGCCGCGCGTCCAGAGTGAAATCGAGCGCCTGCGCAACGAGGGGCTGGATTACTTCATCGGTTGGGAAATGCTGTTGGCGAGAGAGCTGGAGTCCGACGGCAATGTCGTGTCGTTGGCCAATCTTGAGCCAGCGCTTTGCCGGCTGGCGATCGGTGCCCGACAAACCATGGTCGGTGGCCTGGTGGCGACGCTCAATGAGCAATTCGAACTGGCTGCGGACGATTGGTACGCCCATGTCAAAAAGGAACTCAAGGCACGCGGCGTCATCAGCACCGACCGTGTCTTCGCAGAGCAGGAGGTCATGGCATGAGCGACCTGCAGAAACAACTGTTCCTGGCGAATCGCGCCTGCATCAAGCAGCTCAAGCCATTGGAAAACCATATCCTGGCCTTCGAGCGTGACTGGATCGAGTCGACCATCGACAAGACGCGGACCGCCAATCCGCCGACTGATCTCGCCACGTTACGCAAGCAACTGGCTGAACTGGTGGAGATGGACCGCAGCGAGGTGCCGCCCAGCGCGGTGTATGTCAGCGAGCATATGAACCTTGAGGAATTCAAGATCCTGGTGCAGGAATTCGCCCTGGATGGCTTGACCGAGGCGCAGGTTTTTTACCACCTCATGCCCCGTCTCAGCCTGGCCGCGCAAATGCCGATGTTACGCATGATGATCGACGAGTTCGGGTCCGGTAACCTCAAACGGTCCCACACCACGTTGTATATCGATCTGCTCAATGAGTTGCAGATGCCCACTGACCTGGCCTTCTACATCGACGTCAACGCGCCGGCCGGTTTCTCGTTTCCCAACATGTTCTGCTGGTTGACGATGAGGGCGGATGATCCGTCGTACTTCGCAGGCGTCATCACCTACTTCGAAACCGTCGTGCCATTCTTTTTTGAATGCTACACGTCGATCTGCTCGCGGTTGCAGATCAAAGCCCACACCTACTATTCCGAGCATGTCCATATTGATGTTTTCCACGCCATTGAAGGCCAGCGGTTGCTCAAAGCGATGGACACGGCGTGCGACCTCGATCCTGTCAAGGCGTGGGAGGGCATCTGCATGGGACGTGACATCACTAACGCCGCGTTTGATGCGGCCGTCGATAAGGCGAGGCGCCAAAAACACTTCGACAAGGAGCGCATGATTGAGCGAGCCATCTGAATTCTATCGTCCGGGCACGTTCGCCGTCGTAATCGACGATCAGCACTTTGAAGTGCCGCATACTTGCCCACACCGCGCCGGATGGCTGGAGCACGGGGTGATCAATCAGCAGCGTAAAAGCATCACCTGCCCCTTGCACTTTTCGGTGTTCAGCCTGGAAACGGGCGAGCAACTCAGTGGGCCGCCCTGTGGGCGCCTTGAGGTCAAGCGCTTGAGTTAGGCACCCGAGTTGACGGTGCGGTATTACTGTCGTTCGCCGCGTCCTCTTGGGGATGCGGCGGTTTCCGTCAAGGTTGGCAGTTGCGCGCCAGCCCACCGATTGCCCATGCCCGGATAGCCCACCCATGATCAAATGGTTCAAGACCCTCACCCGAACGGATGTCATTGCAACACTCGCCTTGGTCGTCTCCATCGCGTCCGCCTACTTCAGCTACCAGCAATACCAGGACGGCATCGCCAGTCGCAAGACACCGATCATTGTCCGTGTCGGTGCTGAACACGACAAAATCTCGTTCTTCAAGCCCCACGCCGACTTCCCGGTACTCTTCAAACAGCGTTACAAGATCATCCTCACCAACAATAGCTTCAATCCGGAAAGCGTCATTGACTGGCGAATATGGGAGCGCCGGGAGGAGGGCGGCGGGCAGTACATCGGCATGAAATCCAAGCTGCTCGATTCCACGGGAACGCCGATGACCTTGCCATTCCTGATCGCTGCGAAAGAAAGCAAAGTGCTCTTCCTCGACGTTGGCCAGAAAGTCACGCCAGAGGCGTGGGCGGCGGTGGGACCCGCGGTGAGTCTCGGAAAAGAACTGGACTGGTTCGACGCAGACAGGATTTTTGCCGACGCGGGTTATCCACAGTTCGGCCAGCTTGCGCCGGGAGAAAGCTCCCGGTATCAGGACCTGCAAGTCAACCGCTGGACCAAGGGCCCCGCGTACCAGGAATTCCAGTTGAACTTCACCAAGGCCGATGGCTACGAAGTGGCTGCGCAGTTATCGCTGAATGTCAGTGATGTTTATCCACAGGGGGAGGCGGTGCGGTAGTGGTGGGCAAAAGCTGATCCGGCATGATTGCCGTTACCCGTGGAGAGGGAGCTTGCTCCCGCTGGGGTGCGCAGCAGCCCCAATGTTATGGCCGTACCCCGATAAACAAGTCGAGATTTTCAGGTAGTGGTTGCTGTATTACGCGTTCTATTTGTCGAACCTGCGCAATGCTTAAGGGCAACTCGCCGACGACCTCGTTCGCCAAGCTCTCCCAGCCCAAAATATCCATGATCGCTGGCTCAAATTTGGAATCCACGTCGAGTTCGAACTGAATAAAATCGTCCTCGTGGTCTTCATTAAAAAAGCCGATAATTTCCAAATCACTCGGTACGTATTTCTTCAATCAATGTTGCAGGAGAGCTGGAAAATATGATCGTGGTCGTAAAATGGTTTGCCGACTAGTGCTTCAATAGCGGCGGCTTGGCTGGGGCTCAGGTCATAACCTTCATCGCCACGCTGCGGCGCCGTCCACCCCATGATTTGTTTCAGTGGTACGTCGCAGTTTTCGGGGAGCTCAACCTCAAAAGCCAAGAACTCGCTCGATCTGTCAAAAGCCTCAACAATGTATTTCAAGGTTCCACCTCGCGTGTATCGTCCGCTTCTTTGGTTTGTTCACCTGTTACGGAATTGAATTCCCCGAGGTGTTTTCCACGTTTATTGTATTTTTCGACTCTCCCATGCTGGCTATCCCATTCGTAAATAGTCCCATCCTTTGTTTTCCATCGCTTCCGCAGGCCACCTCCGCCTTTTATAGGCGTCTTACGGGGGGCGATTATTGCATCAGGAAACGCAATAAGCCCCTTTGGAGGTGGGTAGTATTTATGATCTCCTTGAGCGGGTTTTGAAAGCACCACATAAAGCGACTTCAGCCCCGTATCTGCCGGAAACACCAGAATCCAGTCTTCGGCCGTGATGTCTTCCCCGGGCAGCCCATCAATCTGGCTGTCGACATCCTCCTCTATCGGATGGACGAAGATCGTGTCCAGCTGTTTGCTAATATCCTCCGGATAGTTCAGCGGCGGAAGCGAGCCATGCGGGGTTTGCTGTGGCGTCCAGATGAGGGTGACGTCGTTGAGCTTGGCTTCCATGGCGGTCTGGTCGGCGTTCCAAGTCACCTGTACGGTGCGCACCGAGTCGTCGCCGGATGGGCCGCTGTGGATGCCATATACCTGGAGCACGCCTTCGGCATCGCGGCGCAATTGGAAGCGCACGCGGGTGGTGGCGTGGCTCAGGCGGCGTAGCTGGTCATCGGTGTACAGCGTGCCGTCGTTCATCTTGGCCGGGAGCATGCCCAGGACGAAGACGCTGGCTGGGCCGCCGGCGCCGCGTAGCGCCCAGGTCAGGCGCTGTTGCATGATCCCGCCGCCGGCGATGCGACCCAGCGCCAGGTCAGCGCCAAGGGCCGAGGCAATGGCGGTACTCGCCGAGGGCATGAGCATGGCGCCCGCCACCATGATCCGGCCGAAGTTCGAGGCCGGTTCGCGGATGACGCCGGCGCCTGTCCGGCACCAGTTTTCCGCGCTGCAGGATTTGGCGAACACCAGGTCTTCGCGTGGCTTGGGCTGCGGCCATCGTTCCGGGGGCCTGCGAACCGGTTCAGGTTCCGGTTTCTGGCGTGGCATGGAACCGCCGCTTGAACCGCCGAACGCCATGCTCACCAATAACAAGTCGCCGTTCCTGACGGCCTTGACGATATCGATGCCTCCGTGGAGTCTCGAGTGTATTAGATACTGATCCGGCCCATAGACGGTGAGGCCGTTCATCAGCGCGCTCTCGACCGTAAGCGCGGCAACATCGGCAGCCACGGTCGACTCAAAGCCTTTTTCCTCCCACCTTATCAAGCGCATTGCGTTCCTTTGCGTTTCAAGTAGGCGGGCCATTCTGGTGAGGCGTTCCATGACCAGCAATGCAAGGACCGTTGCGGCATATGTCGGGCCAGTCGCACCGGCGCGCGGGTTCGCGGGTTGCTAGGCAGCACATATCCCCCGTGGCGAGGGAGCTTGCTCCCGCTGGGCTGCGCAGCAGCCCCCTGGCGGTGTGTCAGGAAAAAAAGGTTGGCAGGTTTGCGGCTGCTGCGCAGCCGAGCGGGAGCAAGCTCCCTCGCCACGGGAATAATGTGGTTCAACGGATCACGGTGCGGCAGCGGTGGCTCACTCGAAGCTCAACGCTTCGCAACCCTTGGCCTCGACCATGTCGCTGAATACCGGCAAGCGCGCCACAAACTCCGTCTCGAACGCCAGATACCGATCCTGCGCCGGCACATAACGAATCTCCGGTTTGATCCGCGGCAGGTCCTTGGACGTCAGCTTCAGCACCTGGTTGCTCCGTTGGTTCCAGAACCACGCCAGCGTGTGTGTGCCGAAAGTGTTGGCGCGATAGCTCCAAACCCACCAGTCGCCATGCCCACGCGCGACGTGTAGTTGTCCATGAAACGTGCGCAACGTGATCACCTGTTTGGGCTGGGTGACCAGCAGCCGGGTGTCCTGGCGCAGCTCACTGCCGAAGCCGTCCAGCGTCGCCTGGGTCTTGGCGCCGGTGATGAAGTTGAAGCGCCACGCCAGCAACACTGTCTCCTGATACCCCGGATGCTCGACGTTCTGCCGCGCGCCCTCGCTGAACAGCAGAATCTCGTCACCGCCCAGATGCGCCGTGGCTGGCCGCAGCTTGTAGGCCTCGGCTGGCATCGGTTTGGCGGCGATGGCCCGGTGCGGCGGGTCCAGGTTCCAGACCCAGCAGCGCTTGCCGTTGTGCTGCATGAACAGCAATCGACGAGGGCCGATGGGCAGGATTGTCAGCTCCTCCGAATCCTCGAAGATCACCTCGCTGCTGTCCCCCGTGATCCGCCAGATTCGCGTCAGATGCTCGGGCTGGTAAATGCGCTGACGTTCGAAAATCTCCTCATCCATCACGACACAAGGCTCTTCGAATGCCTGCCATTGCATTTCGGCAGGGCCGAAATCCTTGATGGCATCGCCCCGGAGGACCTCGTATTTGAACCGATCATCCGCACTGTAATCGCCGTGTTTGATCTGGCGCCTCCACAGGCTGCGCTGGGCGTTGGCGTCGATCAGCCGCAGATCGGCGCCGTCCACGCCATCGGCGCGCTGATCGAGCATGTCCTGTTCGGCGGGCGGCCATTGGTTGTAGTCGATCAGGAAGCACAGCCAACGGTCTTCGTCCTGCTCGGTAATCGCGGCCCAGCCGTTGCGGTAGTTGTATGCATGCACATAGGTGGGGCCGGGATAGTCATGGACTTCCTGCAACCACTTGACTTTGCCGCGCATGGGTTTGGCCGGTTTGCGCGCTTTTACCGCAGGTGGCTCGATCAACGTCGCCGTGAACCTCGGCTCCCCGCGAGGGCTTTGCCAATGCTGGGCAAACGCCTCACGCTGATCGGAAGGAAAAATCACCGGCCGATAATCGTCGCCACCGGCATCCAGGTTCCACAAGTCATAACCCTGACCCGCCAACACCGGTGCCAACGCCTCGAAGCAGACCTCGGGCATCTCGTTGGACAGCTCATCCAACAACGCCTCGAATTCCGGGCCGGCAAACACACCGACGTCGGGATAGTAATGCTGCAACAGCCCGAGCAAGTCGCTGCCCGGTGTTTTCCAATCGATATGAACCAATGGATCAAAACGAGCTGCCATCACGCCTGTTTCCTCGTGGTTTCTCTGCGTATCCCAGCTGCACACCACCAACCTCAAGCAAGCCAATAAGCCGATTTTGATTGATTGGTCGGGCACAGACTACTGTGGGAGCGAGCCTGCTCGCGAAAGCGGTGGGTCAGCTTGCAAAGGTGTTGGATGTACCACCGCCTTCGCGAGCAGGCTCGCTCCCACAGGTAGTTCAGTGACTCAAAGCTCCGGAAACTCCCCCAGATAACAAACCGGCGAACTCGAATCCGCCCGCTTCTCCATCTCGTCCTCCAGCCACCGCGCCAACACCACTGCATTATTCTCAACCGGCGACCTGGCCGCATACACCAACGTCAGCGTCCCGTCCCTCGCAATATCCACCAACTTCCACCAATGTTCCGGCCGGGCCGCCAGCTCTCGTCGATACGCCACATCGAACTCGGCAAACGAAACCGTCCCCGCCTTGAACGCCTTGCGCAACTCATGAGAAGGCCCAACTTCTGGCAGCCATGTATCGAATGCCAGCGCATCCTTGCGGCAATTACGCGGCCACAGGCGATCAACCAGAACCCGCACGCCGTCCTCGGCACTGGCGGTTTCGTAGGCGCGCTTGCATCGGATCATCAACGTCTGCCTGTCGAAGTGGGACCGCGTCAGCATAGGTCGCCCACGACGAGGCGACCAGCCTCCTTCCAGCGCACTTTACCCACCCTTTATGAAAAAAAGTTCACTCGACCCCTTCAATCAAAAGCCGCGGGCGCTCAAGCAAAGGTGCGCTCCGCAGGCGGCAGAGATGATGGCGCGGAGCACTGTGGGGATTTTCGAGCCGTCGTCCGTCCGGAGGCGGTTTTCCATTTGATTTGTCGACAGCGAACCGCCTGGTCGTCATGGCACGGCCCGCCGTATTAAGGATGAGTGAACAAAAATGAACAGAGTTTACCGAGTCGTCTGGAATGCCGTGATGGGCGCATGGCAGGTGGCATCCGAGTTGGTCAAGAGCCACGGCAAGGATAAAAGCCGTACCTCGCTCAGCCTCGTCATCGGCGTGGGCGGCGGACTTTTCGCCTCGGTAGCGGCGGCGGGAGCGTTGCCCACCGGAGGGAACATCGTCGCGGGTAACGGCAGCATTCAGCAGAATGGCAACAACATGGCCATTCACCAGGGCAGCGACAAGCTCGCGATCGACTGGCAGGGCTTTTCCGTCGGCAAAGGCAACACCGTCGAATTCGTCCAGCCTGGCAAGGCGTCGGTGGCCTTGAACCGTGTGCTGGGCTCGGATGTGTCGGTAATCCAGGGCGCGCTGAAAGCCAACGGCCAGGTGTTCCTGGTCAACCCCAACGGCGTACTGTTTACCCCTGGCGCACAGGTTGATGTGGGCGGCCTGGTGGCCTCCACGCTCAACTTGAGCACCGAAGATTTCCTCGCTGGCAACTACCGTTTCAGTGGCAACAGTGCCGCCTCGGTGGTCAACCAGGGCAACATCAATGCAGCGCCAGGCGGCACCGTTGCCTTGATCGCCGCAAAAATCGTCAACGAAGGCAATATCACCGCGCACAAGGGCAATGTCCTGCTCGGCGCCGGCAGTGTCGTGACGCTCGACCTGGGCGGGCCGGTGCAACTGGAAGTGAAAGAAGGCGCGCTTCAAGCGTTGATCGAAAACGGCGGCGCCATTCGTGCCGATGCCGGCCGCATCCTGCTGACCGCCCGTGCGGCGGAAACCCTCGCAAGCACCGTCATCAACAACACCGGGTTGATCGAAGCACGCTCCCTGGACATCGGTGAAAACGGCCTGGTCACGCTGATGGGGGACCATGGCGATGTGCAAGTCGCTGGGCGTATCGATGTGTCCTCCGACACCGCCAAGGGCGGCAAGATCGTCGTGACTGGCGAGCGCGTGGCGATCAAGGCAGGCGCCGGGCTCGACGCCACCGGCGCGAAGGGCGGTGGCGAAATCAATGTGGGCGGCAGCTGGCAAGGCAAGGACCCGTCGATCAAACAGGCCAGCCAGACCACCATCGCCGCAGGTGCCGTGCTCGACGCATCGGCCACCGACAACGGCAAGGGCGGTACCGTGGTGGCCTGGTCGGATGTCAAGAAAGCGGGCAGCGTGACCCGCGTGGACGGCACCCTGAAAGCCACCGGCGGCGCGAAGGGCGGCGACGGCGGCAAGATCGAAACCAGCGGTGCGAAGCTGGCGGTGAGCAAGGCGGCCGATGCTTCGGCTAAAAACGGCAAGGGCGGCTTGTGGTTGCTCGACCCGGACAGCGTCACGGTGGGGCCGGGTAACGGAGGGTTGACCGGCGGCGCCAACGGGACAGAAGCCACGGTTGGCTTCAACGCGATCGATACGGCCCTGGCCGGCGGCACCGACGTCGCGATCAAGGCCGACAACAGCATCCATTGGAATGGCGACTACACCCCGTCGAGCATCAGCGGCGAGCGGACGCTGACCCTGCAGTCCGGACACAACGACGGCGGAACCGGCCGCTACGTCTTCGGCAATATTTTCCTCAATGGCGATATCGACGCCAGTGGCGCCGGCAATGGCAACAGCCTCGCGTTGATTCTCAACGGCAAAGTCGCGCTCAACACCGATGTGAGCCTGAAAAGTAATGGCGGCAACGTCGTGTTTGCCGGCGTGGTGGACTCCGACGCGGTGGCCAACAACCGCCAACTGCGCGTCGATGCCGGTTCAGGTTCGATCATCTTCAGTGACATGGTCGGCGGTAACAGCGCGCTGGGCTCGCTATACGCGACCACCAGTGGCGCCGGCAAAACCTATATCAACGGCGCGAAAGTCTTCACCAGCGGCGAGCAGGTCTACACCGGCGCCGTCGAGCTGGGCACTTCGCAGTTCCTGAACGCCGACTTCGAAAACGGCCTGGTCGGCTGGCAGACGTCCATCGCCCAGTTTTTCACCGGCGTCACCGTGGTCGACGGCGTGGTATCGCCAGATGACCCGACGCTCCCGACCACCTCGCCAACCAACGGCAATGCGCCGAGTGTTTCGCCTGGCGACCAGGGCGACATGAACTACAAACCGCTCACCCCGGTTGCCGCCGCTGGCCAGGGCAAGGACGGCGGCGCTGCGCTGCTGCTGGGTACCGAGAACAATTCCAACTGCCTCAACGCGCCCGCCGGTTGCATCATGCGCGGCCCTTCGGTCGTGAGCGAGGGCACGGTTTCGCTGGCGGCAGGGGAAGCGGTCAGTTTTGATTACAAACCGGTCGCTGGTGGCGACACCTACGATGTCTTCGGCTATCTGTTGAACGTAAACACCGGCGAATACCAGATCATCCTGAACGAAACGGGTAACGGTACCGGCGCGGTGAATTGGCAAACCCGCACGGCAACGGCTGATAGGGCTGGCACATACAAGTTCGTCTTCGTTTCCGGCAGCTTCGACCAGACCGCCGGCAAGCAGGTCGGTGGCTCGCTGTACGTCGACAACATCAAGACCAACACCTCGGGCAGCAAGGGCCTGCAGGGCAGTTCGATCACGTTCAACGGCAGCCTCAACAGCACCGATAACAACCTGGCCATCAAGGCGGACGATATCAACTTCAACGGTGGGGTTGGCAGCGTCACCGGCAACGGCAGCATCGCCCTTGAAACCAACACCCCGAGCAAGAACATTGCCGTGGGCGGCAGCACCGGCGATGCCCCCGGAGCGTTGGAGCTGACCGGCACCGACATCGGCGCGCTGAGCGACGGGTTCACTTCCGTCAAGATCGGTGGCGCCGACATGACCGGTGACATCAACGTCATCGAGCAAACCCGCTTCAATGACAGCCTGGTCCTCGATGCCGGTACCGGCAATATCAACATCAATGACCAACTGACCGTGGCGGACGCACCGGGCACCGGTAACGATGACAACAAACCGGCTCCGGTCCTGGCGTTGCAAAGCAATGGCGGCAAGATCGACCAGACCGCTGGCGGCGCCATTGTTGCCGATGGCCTGGTGCTGTTGGGTAACGGTGCCGTCCATGATCTGGACAACGCCGGCAACGACGTCAATACCATCGCCAGCAACACCGGCACGGTCAGCTTTGCCGATGTCGATGACCTGACCGTTGGCGTTGTGACCATTCCCGACAGCCAGACTTCGGCAAACCCGCAAGGCGTACCGGTTGCCGGCATGACCCAGACCGGTGATCTGAACCTTGTCTCCGACACCCTCACCGTCGGCCAGGCCTTGGTCACCCAGGGCGATACGAGCCTGACCGCCGACGAAATCGATCTCGCCGCGAGCGTCGCCGGTGGTGGCAGCCTCACCCTGCAGCAGAAGACCGATGGCCTGGATATCCACCTGGGCGGCAGCGACGATCCGGAAGTCACCGGGCCTAACGATCCGCTGGTGCTGTCCGACGCCGACCTGGCCAATATCCAGGATGGCTTCGACAAGGTCGTCATCGGTAACGACAAGACGCGCAACATCACCGTCGACGATGAAGGCGCGACCTTCAAGGACGACCTGGCCCTGGTCGCCAACGGCGTCCTGGACCTGCTGGGCAATCTGGCGCTCAAGGACCCCGAAGGCAGCGATGAGGACGGCGCCACCGGCAAGGGCCTGACCCTGAGCGTCGACGCGGGCAAAGGCGCGACCCAGGCAACTGGCGCGACCATCACTGCGGACGAACTGGCCTTGCGCGGCGAAGGTGACTTCAACCTGGGCAAGGGCGGGCATGACGTGAGTGTCATCGCCGCCGATGTCGGCAGCCTGAAATTCGCCGGCAACGGCGACCTGACGGTGGGCGTCGTGGACGGTACCGTGGGGATTACCTCCGATGAGGCGGTCACCCTGAAAACCGATCACGACCTGACGCTGGCCAAAGGCATCACCATCGAAAACGGCCCACGGGATGACGCCAACAATGGCGAAACCCGTGCCGACGACATCATCACTCTGGAAGTAGGGGGCAACACCACCCAGTCCAGCGACGTCGGGGCCAAGCTGGATGCCAGTGGCCTGGTGCTGCTGGGCGGCAACTACGAGTTGAACAATTCGGGCAACGTGATCGGCGATATCGCCAGCGAGGCGGGCAAAGTCCGCTTCAACAACAGCGGCGACCTCAAGGTGGGCACGCTGACCGCGACCCATGCCGACGGCACGCAAACCAGCCTCACCGGCGTGAACAACACGGGTGATGTCAGCATCGGCACCCAAGGCAATCTGGCAATCAACGAAGTGCTAGCCACCAGCGGCAACGTGTTCCTCAACGTCGACGGAAAGACCACGCAGGACAGCAACGGCAACATCACTGCCGACGGCCTCGCCCTCAACGGCGGCGACTTCGAGTTGCGCAACAACGGCAACGTGGTCGGTGATATCGCCAGTGAGGCGGGCAAGGTTGCGTTCAACAACACCGGCAACCTGAAGGTCGGCACGCTGACTGAAACCGACGGCAACGGCAACGTGGTCAAGACCACCACCGGCGTGAACAACACTGGCGACGTGAGCATCGGTACCCAAGGTGATCTGGCTATCAACGAAGGGCTCGCCACCAGCGGCAACGTGTTCCTCAACATCGGCGGCAAGACCACCCAGGACGGCAACGGCAGTATCACTGCCGATGGCCTGGCGCTTAACGGCGGCGACTTCGAGTTGCGCAACAACGGCAACGTGGTCGGCGACATCGCCAGTGAGGCGGGCAAGGTTGCGTTTAACAACACCGGCAACCTGAAGGTCGGCACGCTGACTGAAACCGATGGCAACGGCAACGTGGTCAAGACCACCACCGGCGTCAACAACAGCGGTGACGTGAGCATCGGCACCCAAGGCAATCTGGCAATCAACGAAGGGCTCGCCACCAGCGGCAACGTGTTCCTCAACATCGGCGGCAAGACCACCCAGGACGGCAACGGCAACATCACCGCCGACGGCCTGGCCCTCAAGGGTGGTGATTTCGACCTGCGCAATGCCAGCAACTGGGTCGGCGATATCGCCAGCCGAGCGAAGGACGTCAACTTCGTCAACCGCAGCGACGTCACCGTCGGCAGGTTGACCGAGACGGCACTGGACGGCACCCAGTTGGACCAGATCGTCGGCATCGGCAACACCGGCAAGGTCCAGGTCGTAACGACGACCGGCAACATCACCCTGGCCGAGAACGTCAGCACCACCAGTAACGCTTCCGATGCGATCGTGCTCAACGCCGGCCAATCGGCTTCGGCGGGCGTGGCCGCGGGCGGTGATGTGAAGGCTGATGCCGGCGTGACCGTGTCCACCGGCGTTGGTGGTCGGGCGGTGATCTACACCGGCAGCCTTGCCGGTAGCACCCGGATGGTCGATGTGGTCGGCAGTGGCAGCGGCAATTTCCGCTATAACAGCGACGAGCAGCAGAGCAACTTCGGCAGGGCGTTGGGCAACAGCGGCGTGCATGCCGTGTACCGCGAGCAACCGACCCTGGTGGTTTCAACCAACGGTACGACCACCCAGACCAAGGTGTTCGACGGCAGCACCACCTTCGACGGCGGCGGTATCGGCGGTTATGACGCCAACGGTCTGTGGAACGGCGACACCAAGCAGATGCTCGGCAACCCGCTGTACTCGGTGGGGACTTCCGGCCCAGGCTCGCACCTGATCAACATCGGTGGGCTGGCAGACCTGGGTTACCTGATCGTCAGCAACCCGGCCAACGCTAACCTCACCGTGACCTCGTCCATTGACTATGAGGCCGTCCGGCAGAGCGTCGCCGATGCAACTCGCGTTGGCGCGCAGCAGAACTCGCCGCATGCCCCGGAGCTCGATCCGGCCCAGCCGAAACCGGCTGACTGGTCTGACTACGGCGTCGAGGACGGCGGTCTCCTGCTGGTGGACCAGGGCGGCACTCGGGCGAACGGCAATGCGGGCGACAGCGATTCGGCCGCCCAGGCCGAGGACACCGCCAGCGAGCGGGAACTGGCCGGGAACGTCTGCTCCGACGGCGGGGTATCCGCCGGCGGCGCGTGTGCGGCCTATCCGCCGCAGACCGTGTTCGTCGTACGCGGCGGTGTGCGCTTGCCAAGCCTGGCCATGCGTCCCTGAACCCTGACATCCACCTTTTCATTTGAAGGAGCCCCCTGGCCACGTCCGCGGACGTGGTCATGGGCTCAGGCAAGCCGAATTTTTCGAGATTGATCCAATGCATAACAAACTGATGTCCTGCGCCGCCGGTCTGGCGTTGTTGTCCACTTCCCCGGCCTGGGCGGCGACCCTGCCGGCACGCTCGATCCCCGACGCCGGTCGCATCCTGCAGGAACTGCCGATTCCGCAGCAGGAGCTGCCGCAAAGCATTCGCCTGGATGTCGAGGCGCCACAGCCGACGCAGGAAAAAGTCGGCGGCGCCAAAGTCCAGCTCAACGCCGTGCGCTTCACCGACAACACCCGCATCGACGAGGCCAGCCTGCAACGCGTCGTTGCCCCGGCCATCGGTCAGGCCCTTGATCTGGATGCGCTGCGCGAAGTGGCCCGGCAGGTCACGCTTTACTACCGCGAGCAAGGCTACCCCTTCGCCCGCGCCTACCTGCCGGCACAACGCATGGAAAAAGGCGAGCTGACCATCGCCGTGATCGAGGGCCGCTATGGCAAAGTCACCGCCGTCAACGACGATGCAAAACTGGCCGCCCAGGCGCAGCCGTTCCTGGATGACTTGCAGCCGGGCGACGTGATCGAGCGTGAGCGCCTGGAGCGCAGCATATTGGTGCTCTCCGACTTGCCGGGCGTGGCTGTTCGTCCGGTCATCCGTCCGGGTGAAGCGCTCGGCACCGGTGACCTTAATGCCCAGGTGAGCAAAACCGAGGCCTTCGAGGGCAAGGCCACGCTGGACAACCACGGCAACCGTTATTCGGGGCGCAATCGCCTGACGGTACAAGGCGACTGGAACAGCCCGCTGATGTTGGGCGATCGCCTCAGCGCCGCGGTGATGGCCACTGATGAAGACCTGTATTTCGGCAGCCTCGGCTACTCGATGCCACTGGGCACTTCTGGCCTGCGTGGCAACATCGGTTACGCCCAGAGCTCTTATGACCTGGGTGCCGAATTCGCCGACCTGGGTGCGACCGGTACTGCCGAAGTCAGCAGCGTCGGCCTGAGCTATCCACTGCTGCGCAGCAACCAGGCGAACCTCATGCTGGCCGGGCAGTACCAGCACAAGGACCTTGAAGACAAATACGAAGTGCTCGGCCTGAGCTTTGAAAAAAGCAGCAACTCGCTGCCCATCAGCTTGCAGTTTGACGTCAGGGACACTTTGTTCGGCGGCGGCATCACCTACGGCGGCGCGACGCTGACCTACGGTGACCTGAAGCTGGATTCGGCGCTGCGCGAAGGCGACCGTCAGACCGCCCAGACCGAAGGCGACTTCAGCAAAGTGAATGTCGACCTCGCCCGCCTGCAAGCGCTGCCAGCCAACTTCACGCTCTTCGCCCGTTTCCTCGGCCAGTGGAGCAACGACAACCTCGACTCCTCCGAAGATTTCAGCCTCGGCGGCATCGATGGCGTACGCGCTTATCCACAAAGCGAAGGCTCGGGCGACGAAGGCATGCTGACTCAAATCGAGCTTCGCTACCCGATCGACAAGCTCACGCCTTACCTGTTCTGGGACGCCGGCAAGGTGCGCATCAACCACAACGAGTGGGCCGATGAGGAAAACACCCGCAGCATCTCCGGCGGCGGTGTCGGCTTGCGCGCTCAATACGGCCAGCTGTCGTTCGACGCAACGGTCGCGTGGCGCCACTCCGGCGGCGAAGCGCAAAGCGATACACGCCAGGAAAACCCGCAACTGCTCGCTCAGATCGGCTACTCGTTCTGATTGCATAAGCCCCCGTGGCGAGGGAGCTTGCTCCCGCTGGGCTGCGAAGCGGCCCCTGAACCAGGCACCTCGGTGTGTCAGGAAAATCGGGTTTGCTGCTTTGGGGCTGCTGTGCAGCCCAGCGGGAGCAAGCTCCCTCGCCACGGGTTGAGCGAACAGCATCAACTGCGTCGGCCATCTCGCCTGTTGGATTCAATCAAAACTCGCCTGGGCTGATGTCCAGGCGCAGCCAATCGTGCTTGCCATCCCTCCACCGGATCTGAAATAGAAACCGAATCCCTGTGGGAGCGGGCCTGCCCGCGAATCGACGGTGGCAACACTGTTCATTCAAGTATTCACACTAACCCCGTGGCGAGGGAGCTTGCTCCCGCTGGGCTGCGAAGCGGCCCCTGAACCAGGCACCTCGGTGTGTCAGGAAAATTAGGCTTGCTGCTTTGGGCTGCTGCGCAGCCCAGCGGGAGCAAGCTCCCTCGCCACGGGTTGAGTGAACGGCATCAACTGC
Organism: Pseudomonas sp. Z2-11; assembly: GCF_054161305.1. Lineage (NCBI taxonomy): Bacteria > Pseudomonadati > Pseudomonadota > Gammaproteobacteria > Pseudomonadales > Pseudomonadaceae > Pseudomonas > Pseudomonas sp. Z2-11. The sequence continues at coordinate 5,077,233 of NZ_CP096395.1, read as the reverse complement.
GTCGGCCATCTCGCCTGTTGGCTTCAACCAAAACTCGCGTGGGCTGATGTCCAGGCGCAGCCAATCGTGCTTGCCATCCCTCCACCGGATCTGAAAAAGAAACCGAATCCCTGTGGGAGCGGGCCTGCCCGCGAATCGGCGGTGGTAACACCGTTCATTCAAGGATTCACACTAACCCCGTGGCGAGGGAGCTTGCTCCCGTTGGGCTGCGAAGCGGCCCCTGAACCAGGCACCTCGGTGTGTCAGGAAAATCGGGTTTGCTGCTTTGGGGCTGCTGCGCAGCCCAGCGGGAGCAAGCTCCCTTGCCACGGGTTGAGTGAACAGCATCAACTGCGTCGGCCATCTCGCCTGTTGGCTTCAACCAAAACTCGCCTGGGCTGATGTCCAGGCGCAGCCAATCGTGCTTGCCATCCCTCCACCGGATCTGAAAAAGAAACCGAATCCCTGTGGGAGCGGGCCTGCCCGCGAATCGGCGGTGGCAACACTGTTCATTCAAGTATTCACACTAACCCCGTGGCGAGGGAGCTTGCTCCCGTTGGGCTGCGAAGCGGCCCCTGAACCAGGCACCTCGGTGTGTCAGGAAAATTAGGCTTGCTGCTTTGGGGCTGCTGCGCAGCCCAGCGGGAGCAAGCTCCCTCGCCACGGGTTGAGTGAACAGCATCAACTGCGTCGGCCATCTCGCCTGTTGGATTCAATCAAAACTCGCCTGGGCTGATGTCCAGGCGCAGCCAATCGTGCTTGCCATCCCTCCACCGGATCTGAAAAAGAAACCGAATCCCTGTGGGAGCGGGCCTGCCCGCGAATCGACGGTGGCAACACTGTTCATTCAAGTATTCACACTAACCCCGTGGCGAGGGAGCTTGCTCCCGCTGGGCTGCGAAGCGGCCCCTGAACCAGGCACCTCGGTGTGTCAGGTAAATTGGGTTTGCTGCTTTGGGGCTGCTGTGCAGCCCAGCGGGAGCAAGCTCCCTCGCCACAGGGTTTAGCGAACGGCATCAACTGCGTCGGCCATCTCGCCTGTTGGATTCAATCAAAACTCGCCTGGGCTGATGTCCAGGCGCAGCCAATCGTGCTTGCCATCCCTCCACCGGATCTGAAGTAGAAACCGAATCCCTGTGGGAGCGGGCCTGCCCGCGAATCGGCGGTGGTAACACCGTTCATTCAAGGATTCACACTAACCCCGTGGCGAGGGGGCTTGCTCCCGCTGGGCTGCGAAGCGGGCCCCTGAACCAGGCACCTCGGTGTGTCAGGAAAATCGGGTTTGCTGCTTTGAGGCTGCTGTGCAGCCCAGCGGGAGCAAGCTCCCTCGCCACGGGTTGAGTGAACGGCATCAACTGCGTCGGCCATCTCGCCTGTTGGCTTCAACCAAAACTCGCGTGGGCTGATGTCCAGGCGCAGCCAATCGTGCTTGCCATCCCTCCACCGGATCTGAAAAAGAAACCGAATCCCTGTGGGAGCGGGCCTGCCCGCGAATCGACGGTGGCAACACTGTTCATTCAAAGATTCACGCTAACCCCGTGGCGAGGGGGCTTGCTCCCGCTGGGCTGCGAAGCGGCCCCTGAACCAGGCACCTCGGTGTGTCAGGAAAATTGGGTTTGCTGTTTTGGGGCTGCTGTGCAGCCCAGCGGGAGCAAGCTCCCTCGCCACAGGGTTTAGCGAACGGCATCAACTGCGTCGGCCATCTCGCCTGTTGGCTTCAACCAAAACTCGCCTGGGCTAATGTCCAGGCGCAGCCAATCGTGCTTGCCATCCCTCCACCGGATCTGAAATAGAAACCGAATCCCTGTGGGAGCGGGCCTGCCCGCGAATCGACGGTGGCAACACTGTTCATTCAAAGATTCACACTAACCCCGTGGCGAGGGAGCTTGCTCCCGCTGGGCTGCGCAGCGGCCCCTGAACCAGGCACCTCGGTGTGCCAGGAAGATCGGGTGTGTTGCTTTGGGGCTGCTGCGCAGCCCAGCGGGAGCAAGCTCCCTCGCCACAGGGTTTAGCGAACGGCATCCCCGCGCATCAGAGAACGGCCCAAATCGAACGACCGTTTATCGTCCCTCAAAAATTTGATAGCTTCAGTTCTCGCTTTACCTGCCGCTATATCGATTTGTTGCCGGCCCGGTACATAATTCCTCGCTTGGCAATTCGCGACAGTGACCTGGCTGAACACAACAAGAGACCTGGCGAATGGACAACGGACGATACGAAAGGCCGGCAGCGGCGGCAGGGGGCTCGGCGGCGTCCGACGCGTTGCCGCATATTCTGCTGATCGACGATGTCCCAGAAGACATCCGCGCCACGCTCATCCTGTTGAAGACCCAGCCCTGGCGCATCTCACTGGCCAGCGACGCCTATCAAGGCTATCAACGGGCACTCGCCCTGCGCCCGGACCTGATCGTGCTGGATGTGCACATGCCGCAAATGGACGGCTTCAGCCTGTGCCGGTTGTTGCGCGAGGCACCGGCCACTCGGCATACCCCCATCCTGTTCCTGTCGTCGGCGAATACTTCATTGGAGCGCCTCGAAGGGCTGACGGTCGGCGCGGTCGATTACATCCCCAAATCCTGTGCCCCCGAAGAAGTGCTGGCGCGGATCAAGATCCACCTGCAACTGACCTGGCGCGCGCCACCGGCACTCCACGAAAGACCGGCCGATCCGGAACCGCAAGGCGATGAAATCGTGCTGCGCGCGGCGATGCGCCTGATCGAAAACCAATTGGACGACATGCCGTCCCTCGGCATTCTCGCGCAAAAAGTCGGCACCCATGAAAAACGCCTCTCGGCGATTTTTCGCGAACACCTGGGGATGACCGTGTTTGCCTATATCCGCGACGCCCGCTTGCGGCGCGGCCAGGATCTGCTCGCCGAAAGCGCCATGAGCGTGCAAGACGTCGCCGAACTGGTGGGTTTTCGCAACGCCTGCAATTTCACCACGGCGTTCCGCCAGCGAATCGGCATGACGCCCAGTCAGTTTCGCCAGCAGACCCTGGGCACCGGCGAAATCGAGTCGGCCGGGCGCGCCTGATGCGGCTACTACAGTTTTTCTTGCTGACGATAACGTTGTTATCCACAGGCCTGCTGCGCGCGGCGCCTGTGGATATCTGCCGGGCTGACCAACTGGACCTGATGCCCTCGGCGCAGATTTTCGAAGACGCCCAGGCCAGCCTGAGCTTGGAACAAGTCGCCCAACTGCCCGAAAATGATTTCAACTCTGCAACCGCGCACTGGCCGACCCAAGGCTATAGCCGGTCCGCGTTCTGGTTGAAATGGCAGTTCACCAATTCGAGCGTTGAGGCGTGCTCGCGCATGCTGGTCGTCGGGGCTCCGCGCCTGGAAGACATTCGCGTCTACCAGCCGGGGCATGACGCCCATGCCGGCGGCGCCTATCCCTTGGCCGAATGGCCGCAGCCAGCGGCGCGTCAGCCGGCATTCCCGGTAACGTTGGCGGCAGGGCAGAGCACCACGGTGTTCGTCCGGGTGACGAGCAACTTCCAGATGCTCCTGGAGCCGGAACTGTGGTCCGAAGCGGCGCTGCTGCGCAGTCAGCAACAGACGTACCTGAGCGACGGGCTCACCCTCGGCATCGTCCTGCTGGTCGTCCCGTTCGGCCTGATCGTCGGCTGGATCCTCCGTTCGCGACTGCTCAGCGTGAACGCCGGCGCGGTCCTCAGCTACATCCTGCTGACCTGCATCCTCAACGGATATTTGATCTACTGGCCGAGCGCGCTGGGTTGGACGCGTGAGCTGCTGACCTGCGCCAGCGCGATCTCTTTCGTCCTGTTCCTGGCCTACTTCCGCGTGCTGCTGGAGGTATCCCAACTGCCCAGGATCATCGCTTGGAGCTATTGGGTGCCGCTGTTGGGCTGCATCTTCGGCCGGCTCTGGTGGCTCAAGGTCGATCCGGTCCAGGGCGCGCTGTTAGTCCAGATAGCCCTGTTCAGTTTTTATGGCGTGCTGCTCGTCACGCTGTTCATGGCCTGGCGCGCACGCCTGAGCTACAGCTGGATGGCCTGGCTGGTGCCGGCGCTATTGCTTGGGCAACTGCTGATGCGGATTTTCTTCCCTCAGGAGCAATTGCCCTGGCAGTCGCCGCAAAGCAAGTACAGCTTGTCGTCGACCCTGGCCGGCGTGGTCCTGCTGGTGTGTACGTTGCTCATGGAAGTCGCCCGTAGCCGCAACCGCGAGAAGCACGCCCTGTCCACCCTCGAACAACAACGCCAGGCCGAACACGAACGGCTGGAAAGCACCGTGGCGCTGCGCACCTCGCAACTGCGTGAATCGCTGGCCGCCCGCAGCGCGTTGATGGCACGAATCAGCCACGACCTGCGCTCGCCGCTGGTGCGCATCATCGACTACGCGCGCCTGCTGCACGCCGGGCCCAACCGCGACTATCAGGCGACGATCGAGCGCAACGCCCGCCAGCAACTGGAGCTGATCGACGAAATGCTCGAATTTTCCCGTGGCGAGCTGGAGCAGATGCAACTGACCCTCGCACCGGGCTACCTGTACGGCTTCCTCAACGAGATCGCAGATGAGGCGGGTTTCCTCGCCGCGCGCCAGGGCAATACTTTCGAGGCGAACTTGGCCGATGACCTGCCGCCGTTGGTGGAAGCCGACTTCAAACGCCTTCGGCAGGTATTGATGAACCTGCTGGCGAACGCGGCGAAATTCACCCGCGATGGCCAGATCCGCTTCGAAGTGAGCGCAGGTCCAGGCGCCACCGCCGGCACCGTGGAACTGCACTTCAACGTGATCGACAGCGGCATCGGCATCGACCCGCAAGAATTCGAACAGCTGCTGCAACCGTTCCGCCGCGGCCGCAATGCGCAGCGCTACGAAGGCAGCGGGCTTGGTCTGTCCATCGTCACGCAATTGCTCGAACGCATGGACAGTCGCCTCGAACCCCAGGCCATCGGGCAGGGCAGCCACTTCAGTTTTCGCCTGCAACTCAAATGCGCCGAGGAACACGACCTCGAAAACGGCATCGTCGACAACAACGCCGCGCCGTTTGATGGCCAGGGCAAGCACGTGCTGCTGGTGGATGACATCGAGCAGAACAGCGAATGGCTCTACGACCTGCTGGCCGGCTACGGGTTTGATGTGAGCATCGCGACCAACGGCGAAGCGGCGTTGGCCTGCCTGGCGGAACAACCGGTCGACCTGCTGATCAGTGACCAGATGATGCCCGGCATGGACGGTTGGGAACTGCTGCGACAAGTGCGCAAGCGCTGGCGCCATCTGCCCGTGATGCTGTACTCGGCGGTGCCGCCACGCAGGCCGCAGGGTTATCCAGAGGATCTGGAGTTCAACGCGGTACTGCTCAAGCCCGCCGACAGCCGCGAACTGCTGGCGTGGGTCAAGGCACTGGCCTGCCCGGACACAGCGCGTCGTGCGTTGGCTCGGGAGTTCTAGGATGCCGGGTTTGAGTTACCGCTTGCTCTTGATCGGCAGTCTTTCGGCATGGCCCTGGGCATCGGTGACTGCCGGCGAAGAGTCGCCCAGCGCCCTCACGCTCGAAGAAACCACGGTGACCGCCCGACGCCGCGAAGAAGACCCGCAAGACGTGCCCATCCCGATCAACGTCCTCTACGGCGAACAACTTGACGAAGCCGGCCTGCACTCGCTTCGAGACATTCAACAGCGCGTGCCCGGCCTGATCGTCTCCGGCCATGACGCCCGCTACGCCGGTTTCGGCCTGCGCGGCTTCGGCGCCACCGCCTACAACGATGGCCTGGAAGGCAGCGTCGGCACCTATGTCGATGGCGTCTATCAGGCGCGCCAGGGCATGGCCGTCACCGAGCTGATGGACATCGAGCGCATCGAAGTCCTGCGCGGGCCGCAAGGCACTTTGTTCGGCAAGAACACCACCGCCGGCGCCCTGAACATCATCACCCGCCAGCCGACCTTCCAGCCCGAAGCCAATCTCGAAGCCAGCTATGGCGAGCGCGGTTTGCGTGAGTTTCGCGGGACGATTTCCGGGCCGCTGCAGGACGACGTGCTGGCCGGCCGACTCAACGTTTTCGACAGCGCCTCCGAGGGCAGCGTCGAAAACCTGCAAGACGGCAGCCGCCTCGGCGATGCCGACAGCCAGGGCCTGCGCGGCCAATTGTTATGGACGCCGAACACCGATTTCAGTGCTCGCCTGATCGCCGACTACGCCGAGCAAAACGAAGCCGGCAACGTCCTGTTGGCCAATCACTACAGCCAGCAAACCCGCAAGCGCGCCCAGTTTGTCGGCTACCCGCTGGCGGAGCCCGACCCATATAAACGCGAGACCCGCATCGACGCGCCGGGCCGTCCGCGAACCCTGCAGAACGGCGTGTCGCTGGAATTGAACTGGGACCTCGACGAGACGATGCGCTTCACCAGCATCACCGCTTATCGCGACTGGGACTACCGCGCCACCCGCGACGGCGACAGCACCGCGCTGGCGGTGGCCCAGTCCGAAACCGAGCTCGGCCATCGGCAGTTCAGCCAGGAATGGCGCCTGTCCGGCACGGCCGGTTCGTCCGTCGACTATGTCGCCGGCCTCTACTATCTGCGCCAGCAGCTTGACCGTGAGATCGATGCCGAATTCGGCAAGGACGCCGCGCCCTGGTTCGTCGGCGATCAACTCGACCAACTGAAAAAACTCTTCGGCATCAATTTTACCGATCCGAGGCAGGTGCCTTCGATGCTGCTCAATGGCGCCCAACAACATTTCGGCGGCGAGCAGAAGGGCGACAGCCGAGCGATTTTCGGCCAGCTCTCCTGGCGCCCGATCGACCCGCTGGAACTCACCGGCGGCCTGCGCTACAGCCATGAGCGCAAGGACGGCTGGATCTCCCGCGACGTCAGCAACCTCGCCCCGCTGACCGGCTTGCCGCCGGTGTTCCAGGCTGGTGGACAATTGCTGCGCGACATCGCCCTCGGCCGTGGTTATTACCGCGAGGACTCGATCGAAGAACACAACGTCTCCAGCCTCGCCAGCGCCAGCTACCGTTTCAGCGAAGCGGTGATGGGCTACGTCAGCTGGTCGCGGGGCTACAAGGCCGGCGGCATCAACTTCGACGTGGTCGGCCCGTTCACCGCGCCGACCTTCGAGCCGGAGCGGGCCACGTCCCTGGAACTGGGCGTGAAAACGCGCTTCTGGAATGAGCGCGCGTTGCTCGACCTTGCCGTCTACCAGACCGACGTCGACAACTACCAGGCGCTCACCTACAGCCCGCCGACCTCGCTGTTCGCGCCGCCGCTGCGGGACAACCTGATCAACGTCGGCAAAGTCCGCCTGCGCGGCATCGAACTGGATTCCGCCTGGCAACTCACCTCGCAACTCACCGGGCGCCTCGGCCTGGCCTGGAGCGATGCGCGCTACCGCAGCTTCCCCAACGCGCCGTGCCCGCCGGCCTCGGGCCAATGGACCTGCGACCTCAGCGGTGACCGGCTCTACAACGCGCCGGAATGGAACCTCAGCAGCGGCCTCGACCACAGCCATCCGCTGCCCTATGGATTGGAAGCTTTCAGCGGCATCGACTACAGCTTTCGCACCGGCTACTACGGCACCCTCGAAGGCGGCGAAGGCAGCTATCAACCGAGCTACGGCCTGACCAACCTGCGCCTCGGCCTGCGCAGCCAGGACCGCGCCTGGGAAGTGGAAGGCTGGGTGCGCAACGTCTTCGACCGCCACTACATCATCGCCGTGTATTCGCTGCTCGGCGCCGGCGACTACGGCGTCATGACCGGCAGCGAACGCACCCTCGGCACCACCGTCAGACTTCGCTATTGACCGAAATGAACCGCGTCGGACAAAACGCCAGACGATTGCCGCCAGCCTTCTTCGACAGGTACATGGCCTGATCCGCCTTGCTGATCAGCGCATCGACCTCCAGCCCATGCTCAGGGTAAAACGCCACGCCAATACTCGCGGCGATCTCCACCGTCTGCGCACCAATCAGGATCGGCGCATTCGCCGCCGCCAGCATCCGCTTGAGCAACGGTTCGCTGTCCTCCACATCCTGCAAACCCACCAGCCCGGCAACAAACTCATCACCGCCGAGGCGTGCCAACGTATCGCCCTCACGCAACGTCGCGTTGATCCGCGCCGCGACAATCTGCAGCACCCGATCGCCCCAGTCATGGCCATAGCTGTCGTTCAGCGCCTTGAACCCATCCAGGTCAATAAACGCGATCGCCACCTTCTGCTGATGCAAGCGCGCCTTGCCCAGCGCCTGACGCATCCGCTCGGCCAGCAACAAGCGATTGGGTAACTGCGTGAGCGCGTCATACCGCGCATCCCGCTCCAGCAACTGCAAGCGCTGCTTCATCTGCGTCATGTCGCTGCACAGCGCCACGTAGTGCTGAACGTTGCCGTGACGGTCATGCACCGCACTGATACTGATCCGCGACGTCATCTCCCGGCCATCCTTGTGGCTGCTTTGAATCTCACCGGACCAATGCCCGTGGAAATCCAGCGCATTTTTCATCGGCGCATAAAACGCCGCGAGCCGCCGCACCATGCGATGAGAATTCAACTCCCGCCCCAGCACCTCGTCCTGCCCATAACCGGTAAGCCGCGTAAACGCCTCGTTCACGCCGATGATCCGACCGAACGCATCGACCATGATCACCCCGTCGCGGGCATGGCTGAACACCGTCGCGGCCAGCTCCGGGCAAACGTCGCTGAGGTGACGGTCCAGCGCGCCTTCGTCACGGGGCGCGGGCCAAGTCCTGGAATCAAAACCCTGCTGCGCCAGATAGCCGGCCAGGGAAGAAAGGGATTTATGCAGGCGGGTCAGCGCATTCGTAGCGAGCCTGGAGTTGAGGCAGTAGCTGCGAACGAAGGTGCGTAGGTTCATGGGAGGTACACGGTGCTCGGGTTGCAGCGGTTGTGGGTGAGTGGAGGGGGGCATTATCGGGGTGGGGGAGTTGAGGGGCGTTTGCTGGAGGGGATGGGGGCTTTGCGGGAGGGGAAAGGTTGGAAAGATTTTTTGTGTGTGGGTTTCGGGCATGTCAGCCGGGCAATTTACGACCCTGAAAGTCCACGCGGTCTAAAACAACCCAGGGCTGCATAGGATCAGGGGCCAGTTGCACTTCCCAGGAGCCAGGGTGAGCGTAGTTTTTTATTGGAGCAATAGCGGCAGGTTGCGATGGACCCCTGATGAGTTGCACGTCCCATTGATCAGTCGATGCATAGTTGTAAATAGGGCGCAGGGCGGTGCTACTTCGAGCTGTAGAAGCGTTACTGACTGGAGTACTGAGGGTTTCAATTGCGAGCTCCCTTGACCGGGTCATAGGCGCCCCAATCGGAGGGCGATTTGACGCCAAAGCGGCTGGTTGCTCCGTAGCTGCACGGTGGGATGCTGCTTGCCTTGCTCTTTGGGTTGTACTTTTTGCTGGTGTTGTTATCGCTTTTGTTTTTTTTATACCGCCCACGCTTTTTTGAATCCGTTTCAGCGCGCCGGAAATGTTCGATTGGTTGAAAAGCCTGCGTGCAAAAAAGAAAAGTTTCACTCTGCCTGACGGATCCATGTAGTTGATTGGGTCATTCCCGCAATAGGCATAAGCATTGATGCCGCCTTTTCCGAATGGGCTGAAGCTGTCCGGATTGTTAAAGCGCATCAGCACCGGGTTGTACGCTCGGTAACCTTGTCCCAATAAGTAATGACCGGTCACCGGATCAGGCCGTTCGCCGTTAAATCCTAGCAAGCTCAGTGATCCGTCTGCCGCCGGGCGATGGCCGTAAGGGCTGTAGACCTGCGGAAGATTGAAGGTAGGGTGGACGTTATACAGCACAGTTTTTTGCAGATCGGTGGCGAGTAAAGTGATGGTGTCGCCGGGTTTTACCTCGGCAAGTGATGTGTTGCCCTGTTCGAAAAAGCACGTCGTTCTCTCTCCCTGAACTTCGGTCGCAATACGAGTGCGGTTGTAAAAACGTTGTATCGAATGAGCGCTGATCAAGCGATCCAGCGGATCGTATTGATAGACGTTGATGGAGGGCGCGGGCGGGACACTCATTTGGCAGGCTCCAGCGACACTGATCTCCTATCAGCGTCCGCTTGTTTATCAAGCTTGTATAGCTAGCAGTTCTGTTAGGTTTTTGAGGGACTGTCAGAAATTTTGTGTTCGGGCATAACATGCTGAAGAGGTGCATGTATGCCAACCAAAAAGAAGACGGCCTTGGAGGCCAAAGCCGAGCTCCCTTCGATCCCGAAGGAGCTGATTGATCAGTTCGTCAAAGGCCCAATGACTGCCGAGGCGATTCAGGATGCGTCGATGGCCTTCAAGAAGGCGCTTATCGAGCGAGCCCTGGGCGCAGAGCTGGGCCACCATCTTGGCTATCCTCAGGGCGCGGAGCGTCCCGAGGAGTCGAGTAACCAGCGCAACGGTAAAAGCGGCAAGACCGTTCTGACAGACGACGGTCCGCTTCGTCTGGAGATTCCCCGTGATCGCGATGGCAGCTTTGCGCCGATCCTGATTCCCAAGCATGAGCGGCGCTTTACCGGGTTCGATGACAAGATCATCGCCATGTACGCTCGGGGCATGACGGTTCGCGAGATTCGCGCGTTTCTCTTGGAACAGTACGGGACAGATGTCTCGCACGACTTCATCAGTTCGGTCACCGACGCGGTGATGGAGGAGATCGGCGCCTGGCAGCAACGACCGCTTGAGCAGATGTATCCGGTCATCTTCTTCGACGCGTTGCGGGTCAAAATCAGGGAAGAAGGACTGGTCCGCAATAAGGCCATCTACTTGGCCTTGGGCGTATTACCGGACGGAACCCGCGATATCTTGGGCATCTGGATCGAGACAACGGAAGGCGCCAAGTTCTGGATGAAGGTCTTCAATGACCTCAAGACACGCGGAGTCGAAGATGTGCTGATTGCCGTGACCGATGGTCTCAAAGGCATGCCAGAAGCCCTGAGCGCGGTGTTTCCTGAGACGACTTTGCAAACCTGCATCGTACATCTGATCCGCAACAGCCTCGACTATGCAGCCTGGGACAAACGTCGGGAACTGGCCAAAGCGCTTAAGCCGATCTATCAAGCGATCAACGCCGAGGCCGCCGAAGCGGCTTTGGACTCGTTCGAAAATGGCCCCTGGGGCAAACAGTACCCAACCATCGTAGCTGCCTGGCGACGCGCCTGGGATCGAGTCATCCCGTTTTTTGTCTTTCCGCCCGCCATCCGGAAAGTGATTTACACGACCAATGCAATCGAGAGCATCAACGCTCAACTGCGCAAGATCATTAAAACGAGGGGGCACTTCCCAACCGATGAAGCTGCCACCAAGTTAATCTGGCTGGGCTTGCGCAATATAACCGCAAACTGGGGCAGTGCAGCCCATGACTGGAAAAGCGCCATGAATCAGTTCGCGATCCTGTACGGGGATCGGTTCATCAGGCCGACGTGGTAAATGAAGGTCTGCCTAACGGCAGGCCGTTACCGGCCCGCACACAAAAAATCTGACACTCCCGTTTTTGAAGCTTTGCCCGCCGTCAGCCCAGACCGCGCCTCATATAGCAAACCGCAACTGTAACGAGTTCCCCCGTCGTGAGCGCCTCGCACTGGAGCTGGAGCCGTGTCAGTAACGACTGACAGACGCTAGCAACAAAGCCTCGCCAGCCCACAGCCCACAGCCCACAGCCCACAGCGCCTTGCGCCGCTGCCTACAACTACGCCAGAATCCGCCGACTTGTGCGCCTTGGGTGGTGTCGGTAGCTTGGGTCCTGTCACTGCTCATCAGTGATCGGGTTTAGTCGCCCGACGTTGCTAAGTCGCTCAAGCGTCCATCAGTCAGGTATCCCCATCCCTGCACTCGATGGTGGCTGTGCGCAGGGCGCCTCCGGGCGCGCCGATTTCTTAGCTCGTCGGTCGACTAACCTCCCAATCGTTTAGTCGCGAACGGGTCGTAGCCTCAACCAGAGAGAGCTAAGATCATGGTCAAAATTAGACCGAACCTTGTTCGACACGGGGAAGTTCCATCAGTCCAATGCAACGATGCCGTTTTTGGGAACGTTCACGAACGGCAACGCACTGCATCGTTGATGATGGGCTTCAAGGGCCAGTGCCTCGTACCAATGCAAATAGCCATTCAACATGTGTTTGGGGATGTTTGAGCCACGCAGCGGAAAGAACGCCACGGACAACTGTTTTTCCTTCTTGTCATGCCAGCGCCATCCAGCCGAATGGCCAGGAGCCTGGGCACCCCAAAGACCTGCAGACCTGGCAAATTGCCCCATGCGAAACTTGAAACTGCTCGTTTGCCCGATGTACTGGACGGTCGGATTGTCAGGAGATGCCTTCCCGGTGGCTCTCCAGGCAATGCAGTAGACACCCTTCGCTGCAACCATCTGCGCGAGAACGGGGTCCACGCCGGCGGATCTTTTGCCGACCCCGGGCCAGAAGCAATTGCTGATTTCCGCCCAGGGGTACCAGCCTGCGCCATGCGCCTCAAGATCGAATTTCCCGGGAGCTTTCATGGTGATTTCGTCCTTGATCGATCAGATTGAAGTGAGGGCAGGATAACCGAGCTTGATGCCTCAGTGCCATTATCGAGCTGAGGACTATTTTTGGCTGTGGTTGCTGAAAACAAGCAGGACATCGAAAGTTCGCTGCACGTAAGGAAGTCAATTAACATGGCCGCCTCGTTCAATACGTGGTCCCTGTCGATGCAGTCTCTCGAAAAAACGCTGCTTTCTTATGCCACGCAGCACTTGCCATCACTTCCCGGTATCTACACTTGGAAGTTTGATACCGCTCTCGCTCACCGATCGTTTGAATGGGCGATAGCTGGCTCGAACTGGTACGAAAAGACGCGCTCACTGAAGCGACATGCCTCCCGAGAATGGGCGGCGTCGCCCGAACAAAGGGCGGTACTCGCGGACTACGCGGTGCGAGTCTGGGGAGGTGTGAAAAGAAATGCGCCGGCGACGATGCAGGGCTACGTTCAAATCGTGTCGCAGGGACAAGTGCCGGTAAATCACAAGGGAATCGCCTCGTGGTCGAAGGTGGCGGCATTTTCGAATCCAAACGAGCACGCCATCTTCGATGCGCGGGTCTCATTTTCTCTGAACGTTCTGCAGATGCTTCACGGTGATGAACAACGCTGGTGGTTTCCGCACTTGGCGGGGCGAAACACGCAGCTCAACGCCTGCTGGCCGCGCTTGAAGACCCAGGCGCGGCAACAGGGCTGGCGTCGAGTTGCAACGACCGATGTCTACCCGACCTACATCGGATTGCTGGTGGACGTCTCTCGAAAACTCGATGTCGAGATAGGCGACGTTGAGATGCTGCTCTTTTCGAAAGCGGAAGATTTTGCATCGGCGTTTAACGCGGCCTATCCCATCTCTTGACGGCGAAAGGAAACAATACGGGCTGCCTTACGTACTTATCCATCATACGAACGACTTACCTGTTCACCCACCGCCAGCACAACTCGGCCGAACCTGGCGTTGCTGTTCAGCGGCGTAATCGCCAGCAAGCGATCGAGGCGGATCTCCTGACGGACATCAACAGTTTCAACTTCGAGAAACTCCTCCCCCGTGCTGGCGGTCCGCGTGGTGATCGCGCGGGCGGTCAGGCATTGGCCGTCAGTCAGCTCGATGTCCAGCGTGTAGCCGCACAGGCAGGCGATTTCCAGGTAGTCATGCAGGTCGCAGTGCAGCGGTTTGTAGGTATCCATTTCACGCCTCGCAGCCTTGCAGCTTGAGAATGAAAAAGCCCTGCCGGTTGATGGCCTCGACTATCTCGGGGTTGCTCGGCTCGACGTGGCAGAAACGGCAGTCGTTCAAGGTAATGTCCTGATCTTCGATGCCCTGTTCGGCCAGGAAACGTCGCGCGCAGGATTGGGCAAAATCCAGGTCGTTGCGGTCGATCAGCACGTCAAAATGCAGGTATCGCCCGTCTTGGGTGCGGACATGTGTGTCATAAACTTTGATGGTCATGAGGTTCTCTCCGTCGCGAGGGTATCAAGGCCGCTTGCCGGAGCGACCGAGCAGGTCGACGTTGAACCGCTCGGGTCGCAAGAGCAGGCAAAATCAGCGCAGCTGGTTCAGCATCGCGTTCAATCGGCTATTGCCCGCATCGTCGAGCGCGAAGACCGGCAAGCGCGGGTCGCCGACTTCCAGGCCGAGGGTGCGCAAACCGGCCTTGATGGTGGCGGGCAAGCCTCCTTTGAGAATGAAGTCCAGCAGTGGCAATTGTCGGTAGAACAGCGCCCGGGCTTTGTTCAGGTCGTTGGCCAGCACGGCTTCGTACAGGTCGAGGTTGAGCTGCGGGATGAGGTTCGGCGCAGCGGTGCACCAGCCTCTGGCTCCAGCCGCGAAGGCTTCCAGCGCCAGTGGATTGCAGCCGTTGTAGAACGGTACCTGGCCTTCGCCCAGCAGATGCAGCTGGTGCATGCGCTGGATATCTCCGGTGCTCTCCTTGACCATGGTGACGTTATCCACCGCGTTGAAAATCCGCAGGATCAGCTCCACGGACATGTCGATGCCGCTGGTGGCCGGGTTGTTGTAGAGCATGATGGGCACGTCGATGCTGGCGCCGATGGTCTGATAATGCGTGAGAATCTGCGCCTCACTCAATTTCCAGTAAGAAGCTGGCAAGACCATCACCACATCGGCGCCGCGATCCTGGGCAAAACGCGCGCGGCGCACCGCTTTGGCGGTGGTCAGGTCAGACACGCTGACCACGGTCGGCACTCGGCCGGCGACGTGGGCGATGCTGAACTCGCTGACCTGGTCCCATTCCGCATCGCTGAGGTAGGCCCCTTCGCCGGTGCTGCCCAAGGGTGCGATAGCATGCACGCCGCTTTCGATCAGGCGATCAATGGACCGGCCCAAGGCGTCCAGGTCCAAGCCCTGGCCGTCGGCAGAGAAAGGGGTGATGGTGTAACCGATGATGCCGTGGATGTTCGGGGTAGACATGGCTTCGCTCCTAGTGGGATCAGTTCAGGCAATCGGCGTGTTGGCGCAAGTTCTGCCGGGCGTAGTAGTTGAAGGCGGCGGCGTGACGCTTGGGGCGGGCGATCCAGTCGTGGGCTTCGCGACCCAGGTGCGGCAGGATCGGTTTCACCTCGCCGGCGGCCATGGCGAGCAGTTGCAGTTTCGCCGCGCGCTCGATCAGTTGGGCGATGTTGCAGGCTTCTTCCACGGTCTCGCCGGTCGACAACTGGCCATGGTGGGAAAGCAGGATGGCGCGTTTGTCGCCCAGGGCGCCGGCGATCAAGTCGCCTTCCTCGTTACCCACCGGCACGCCCGGCCAGCCTTCCAGGAACGCACAGTCTTCGTACAGCGGGCAGAGGTCCATGTGGGAAATCTGCAACGGGACCTCCAACATCGACAGCGCGGCGATGTGGGTAGGGTGGGTGTGGATGATGCAATTCACATCCGGTCGGGCGCGGTAGACCCAGCTGTGGAAGCGGTTCGCCGGGTTGGGTATGCCATGGCCTTCCAGCACCTCCAGGTCCTCGTTGATCAACAGCAGGTTGCCAGCGGTAATCTCGTCGAATCCCAAACCCAATTGCTGGGTGTAGTAAGTGCCGGGTTGCGGCCCGCGCGCGGTGATCTGCCCGGCGAGGCCTGAGTCGTGGCCGTTCTCGAACAGGATGCGGCAGGTCAGTGCCAGCTTTTGTCGTACAGTCCACGTATTATCCGGCAGTGATTTCTGCATCTGGTGAACAGCATGCTGGACCAATTGGTCCTTTGGTGTCGCCAGGGTCTTGCTCATATCCGTTCTCCTGATTCGCGTCACTGAAGCTTGGGGATGGCTGTTCTAATGACACTAAATAGACTATATGACACAAAGTGTCATTGGCAATCGCCGATTGTCCGCTTCCATGGAAATGATGGTTATCTATGTCCATTCGCTTGAAACTGCTCAGAAAAAAACTCGGCGTGACGCTGGACGTCCTGGCCGAAAAAACCGGGATGACCAAGAGCTACCTGTCCAAGGTGGAACGGGGTCTGAGCACGCCCTCCATCGCCACGGCGCTCAAGCTGTCCAAGGCGTTGAACGTGAAAGTCGAGGAATTGTTTTCCGAGGAAAACGTCCCGCTCGACAGCTACAGCCTGGTGCGGTGTGACGATCGCCAATCGCTTGCGGCGAACCCTGGCAGCTCTGAATACGCAGTGTTGGCCCATCAGGTTTCCGAGCGAACCTTGCTACCCTTCATCCTCTATCCCCCGGCCGAATTCGCGGCGCATCATGCGTTCAAGGAACACACGGGTGAGGAGTTCCTGTTTGTTCACGAAGGCCAGGTGGAAGTGGACTTCATGAACGAGCGCGTGCTGCTGAATCGCGGTGACGCCTTGCATTTCAATGCCCAGAAACCCCATCGCCTGCGTTCGGTTGGCGACGTCCAGGCCCAATTGCTGGTTGTTGTGCACAGTGCCGAAGCGGCGGAGTAGGACCACGGCCAAGGTGAGCCCGCCCGATACCGGGCGGGACTCGGTCAGGCTTATTTCAGGGCGACCTTGGGAAAGTCGACAGGAATGTCCAACGCGACGTTGATGTAGTTGGTGAACAAGTTCAACGCGACATGAGCGATGATCTCGACAATCTGTTCATCGCCAAAACCGTTGTCCCGCAGGCGCTGCACGTCGGCGTCAGTCACCTGTGCGCGCTGCTCGACCACTATCAGGGCGAACGCCAGGGCCGCAGCCGTCTTGGGGTCGCTGGATTCTCCGCGCTGGGCGGCCGCCATGTCGGTCGCAGACACACCGGCCTTTTGGCCCAGGGCCGTGTGCGCGGCAAGGCAGTATTCACAGCGGTTGCGGTTGGCCACGGCTACCGCAATCTGCTCGCCAAGCCGGGCACCCAATGTGCCTTGGCCCAGGGCGCCGAAGGCCGACCACATGCTTTTCAGCGCGGCCGGAGAATTGGCTACGCCCTTGAACATGTTGGGCGTTGCGCCAAAGGCCTGTTGAATCTGGGCCAGCATTGGTTGGCTGGCGGCGGGCGCTTGTTGTGGCTGAATGTTGATACGAGTCATGTGTTTCTCCAGTGATGGGGCGGGGCAATACAGGGAGGCGAGGCGGCATTAGTGCTTGACCTTGCCGGGCAGGGACAGGTCGCCCGAGGCCACCTTGAACACGTCGGCGACGCACAGCAGCGGGTTGTGCACACTCGCGTTCACGCGCAGGGCGGCCGTGACGCCATCGAACGCGCCGGCCTCGACCGGGCCGATGTCGTCAAACGGCACGCGCACCTCGACGGTTTTCTGATTGATCGTCGGGGTCCACCCCGGGCTGTCGATCAGGATCGGTAACCCTGGCCAGGTCTTGGGCACGCGAGGCTTGGCCCCTGCGGGAATGTCGACGACTTTCAGCGCATCTTTTCCACAGGCCGGGTCGGGCTGCAGCACTACCCAGTGCGAGTGCCAAAGATCACCATCGTTATCCAGGCGCCCGTCGCGGTTCTCGTCGAACAGCGGGGTATCGTCGAAGTCGGGGTGTGACGTGACGGCGAAGGCCAGGATTCCGGACTTCGGCTCGAAACCGATCACCGAAGGGTCCAGGCTGGTTGGCCAGACATACGAGAACACGCTGCTGCCGGCCAGCTTGCCGCTGGCGGCAGGGCGTACGGTGCCGGCCTTGCCGGAAACGGCCATATGGAAAATCGCCACATTGCCTTCGGTGGTGATGCTCGTGTGGACGATATCGAAAGGCGCCTTCACAGCCTTCGCCGGTTTGCTGGTTATGCCGTCTTGATGTGCGGCCTCGTGCGCGCTGACGCTGGCGCTCAAGCCAAGCAGCAACGAAGCGCAAAAGAGGGGAGATCGAGAGAGTTTCATGGTGAGCCCTACTGCCCAGTGAGGTGGTGCTGGCAGTATAAGGAGCGGGTCTGTACTATTTGGCTCTTAACGTACGACTAACGTAGCTATTCGTTCAGAATGCAAACACTTCCAACCCTGGACCGGCTCTCCGGCATCCTCGACCACTTCCGCGTGCAAGCGCAGTTGCACCACACCGGCGCCCTGTGTGGTGTAAATCGCTTTGATGCCGGCGAGGGGTTCGGCTACCTGCACGTGCTTCGTCGCGGTCAACTGAAAGTCAGCCACCCCGGTGGGCAAGGCTTGCCCTCGATGAGCTTCGAAGAACCGTCGCTGCTGTTTTATCCCTGCCCGATCACCCATCAATTCCATAACCCCCCGGCGGAAGGCTCCGACTTCACCTGTGCGCGACTGATGTTCGAGGGCGGCGCACGCAACCCCCTGGCGCGGGCACTGCCGCCCTTGATCGCGTTGCCGCTGGCCCAGGTACCGGGCCTGCACGCCGCGCTGGAGCTGCTGTTCGCCGAGACCGACCACGTGCGCTGCGGCCAGCGAATGCTCGCCGACCGATTGTTCGAAGTCGTGGTGCTGCAACTGCTGCGCTGGCTGCTTGATCACCAGGAAGCCGGCATCCGCCCGGGTCTCATCGCCGGGCTGTCAAACCCGCGACTGGCGCGAGTGCTCGTCGCCATTCACGAAGACCCGGGCGCCGCGTGGACGCTGGAGCGCATGGCCGAACAGGCCTGCCTGTCGCGCACCGCATTCGCCAACACCTTCCGCGACATCGTCGGCCAAACCCCCGCCGACTACCTCACCACCTGGCGCATCGCCCTGGCCCAGAGCCGCTTGCGCCAAGGCGAATCCATCAAGAGCCTGACCGAAGAGCTTGGCTACACAACCCCATCGGCACTTTCACGCGCGTTCACAGCCAAGGTCGGAGTGTCCCCTCGGGATTGGTTGGCGCAGATAGCCACAGGCCAGAAAGCTGGTTCTGGCTTACGAGGCAGGTCGCGTCAGTAAAGGCCTACAGACGCTGACGACCCGCGTTCGCAAGGCCACGTCGCCTTGCGCCGTTGCCTACAACTACGCCAGAATCCGCCGACTTGTGCGCCTTGGGTGGTGTCGGTAGCTTGGGTCCTGTCACTGCTCATCAGTGATCGGGTTTAGCAGCTCGCCGAGTTGAGTCGCACAAGCGTCGTCAGTCAGGAATCCCCATCCCTGCACTCGATGGTGGCTGTGCGCAGGGCGTCCTCGGGCGCGCCGATTTCTCAACTCGTCGGTCTGCTAACCTGCGTACAGCTGCCTCCCAATTCGTTTAGCAGCGAGCGGGTCGCAGCTCAACCAAGAGAGTTGAGATCATGAAAAAAATAACACCGAACCCTCCTGCAGCAGACGAATCGATATCCCGCGCTGAGTCCGCCCGCAACAAAGAACTCGAAGACGCCACCAATCGCGCTCTGAATTTCTACCTGAAACCCAAGCCTGAGGGCGAAGCGCCCGACAACTCCAGCACACTGTTTCGTATTGATCCTGATGTTGATAGCGAGTGTTTGCTCGCGAACTTGAGCGAAAGCCTGGCTTCGGCGAATGCGATGATCAATGACTTGGCGTTTGATCTGGAAGGTTCCCGGCGGCATGTTGCGTTGGGGATTTTGCAGTTGATTGAGCTGAGTGAGCTCTTGGCGAATCGCGCGTTGGATATTGTTGAGGCGCGGTAGTTAATCGGGGCAGGAAGGGTCTTGCACAGCGGGACCTTTCTTGTTCGGCACAGCTGAAATAGCCGGCGCTTAGCTGCTTATTATTTGCCAATGCCTTTCCGCTAATAGAAACTCCCGGCCTCACCAGACTCGATAAGGATGCGAGCATTGAAGTTTGAGAACGGTCAGTTTTCTGGAAGCCATGGAATTGTCTTCAGCGTATCGCGTTTTACTCTGTCAGCCGATGAGCGGGGTAGCCTCAGGACGCTGCATTTCGGCGAAGCGAAAGCCGCCCATTATGAAGTCAGCAACCGGGTGGTGGAACTCTACGACAAGATGCTCGCCAAGGATTTACCCTGCCAAATGACGGTCGGGATCTCCAAACCCTTGACCCGGCAGCAGGGGGATCTACTCAACGCCCAACGAATGAGTATCGCCAACCTCACCAGTGGCGTCTTCGCCGCAGCGGCAGGCAAGGTCATGCCCGCTGCGGTCATCCCCGTAGGATGGGCCGTCCGCGAATTCACGCTAGGCAAACTGCCGACCTATCACGCCGGTGATGTCATCATCAGTCTGGATGCGCAAGTCAGCGGGGGCATAGGGCCGCAACACTCAGGGTCCTCCATGATTATCAAGACTCGGGGAGGCTAGTGCGATGAACGAATATGGCCTATATGCCCTGGCGTACGCAGTGTTCCTGTTGTTGTTTTTTTATATGAAAACTTACGGCCTCAGGAAATGGCTAGGCATTGCCCTGGTCGTTCTAGGGTTTGCGAGTATTTTTGCGCTGCCGCCTCTGATCTCCGGTGTTGACCTGGGTATCGTCTCGACCAGTGCAATTGGCATCGGAGCGGCACTGTTTTTCAGCAGGGCCAGGTATACGGTGTGAACCAGGGAAAGTGCTGACTAGCAATGCCGGCATTTCAACCGATGGCGAAAGCGATGGCTCCGGCTGATTGCGCAACCGTACAACCCTATTGAAAGACTGGTCGGTCTTGCAACCCAAGGCTTTCATTCATCCATGTAATCGGTTTTCCCTCCCATGAAAAAGCTGTTTCTCGCGTTGCTTTCGGTCGCCCTGCTTTCCGGGTGTGTCACCAAGTCCTTGAGTGTCGAAGACCGTCACCAGATCAAAACCATCAAGATCCTTCCGGTGTACTTTGCCGTGCAGAACTTCAAGTACACCAGCATGACTCAGGCCTGGGGAGCAGGCTTGGGTGCCGGAGCAGGTGCCGCAACCGGCATGGCGGCCGGAGCCTCCAGCGCCGCCACCAGCGCATTGACCGGCGCCGGCTCGGTCGCGGGCACCAAGGCGGCAGACGGCGCGACGGTGGATATTTCCCAAGCGATTCTGAACAACATGCAGGCCCACGGTATCGATGTAGGCAAGCTGGTGCGTGAAAGCTTCGAAAGGCGCATCAAGCAAGAAGGGCTGTTCACCATTGTTGCCGACGGCGAGAAAGCGGACGCCGACGTTGAAATCATGGTCATGCAATGGGGGCTGAGCCTGAAAAACTACAGCACCGTGCTTTACCCGGTCATTGGCGTGAACGGATTCATGAAGCGCGGCGGTACATCGGTTTGGCGCAACTTCAATACCATCTCGCCATTCAATGAAAGCAATACCCTCGCTTACACCCCTGAACAGTACGCCACCGATCCCGAAGCACTGCGCGCGGCGTTTTTCCGCGTATCCGATCTGGCAGTCGGCAAACTGATTGAAGACCTGAAACAATAACTGCCCAGGCGAACCGCAGTGCTGCCTCATGGTTCAGGGGCGATGGATGGCCGTTGCGTCAGCCGGGGCTGTCAGACACCGGACGCCCCCCGCCCGTAAGCCCACATCACCTTGCGCCTTTACCTACAACTACGCCAGAATCCGCCGGCTTGTGCGCCTTGGGTTGCGTCGGTAGTTTGGGACCTGTCACTGCTCATCAGTGATCGGGTTTAGTCGCCCAGGGTGAAACAGGTTGTGCAAGGCGTCATCCAGTCGGGATTTCCATCCCGCACTCGATGGTGGCTGTGCGCAGGGCGTCCTCGGACGCGCCGGTTTCTTGTTTCCCCGGTCGACTAACCTGCGTACAGCTGCCTCCCATCGTTTAGTCGCGAGCGGGTGATGGCTCCAACTACAGGAAGCAAGACGATGGCAAAAGTTACTCCAAACCCACCTGCGGCAGACGAATCCGTATCCCGCGCCCAATCTGTCCGCAACAAGAAACTCGAAGACGCCACAAACCGCGCGTTGAATTTCTACCTGAAACCCAAGCCTGAGGGCGAAACGTCCGAGAATTCCAGCACGCTGTTTCGTATTGATCCTGATGTGGATACGGAGTGTTTGCTTGCGAATTTGAGCGAGAGCTTGGCTTCGGCGAATGCGATGATCAGTGATTTGGCGTTTGATCTGGAAGGGTCGAGAAGACATGTTGCGTTGGGGATTTTGCAGGTGATTGAGTTGAGTGAGCTGTTGGCGAATAGGGCTTTGGATATAGTTGAGGGGAGGTAGGGCAGCGGAGCTTCGTGCTGTCTGGATCGGAAAAAAGGTCTTGCCCAGCGAGACCTTTTTTACCGAGGGAGACTGTCGCGCTCCATATAGTACGTGGCTTTGAAAACGAATTATAAGCCGGGATACACGCTGGTCAGGCTACAGATTGTTCATTTGATGATAGAGCAATCGGCCGCCCTGCTAAGCCCCCAGAGTCATATCGTGTTTACCAACGGTTCCAGTGTCCAGCCAGCCCATTAAACGCGACCGTGTTGAATTGGTCTGGATGTTGAGATTTTTTCAGTGTGTGGAGAGCAGAAAACTCGTCGAGTTGAGCAGTCCTGGATCAGACGTGTGCTCCAGAGTCGAGTGGTTGAATGCCTTTTTTTGGGAGAGGCTTTGCCGCATGCTCCATGCCGCGATATCCGCAAATGATTTTGGCGTGTCGCAAATCCGAAGGCCGCGGAGTGAAAGGAGGACGGGGCGAATGTGGTCGCTGTGATTGAAACTACGGGATTATCACGTCAAGAGGCCGTGTCTGGCTACGAGTCGCATGCGGTATGATGCCCGGCTATAAACCCACACGCGGGCTAAGCTCATGGTCAGTGTGGCTAGGCGCTTGACCAAAACATTGGGAGTAAAAGGCCTGAATTTTTACGATTTTTTTAGTGGCTGTGGTGGTACCAGTCGCGGCATGAGTGCTGCGGGCATGGCTGTGCGCTTAGGTCTCGATATTGACCCCGATGCAGCTAGGACTTTTCGTGCCAATTTCCCCGGCTCGGAGTTCATCTGCCAGGACATTCGAACGTTGAAGATATCGGATGTGGCTCATCACGTGGTTAGAAATAATCAGCCGACAGTGTTCGGCGCTTGCGCGCCATGCCAACCATTCTCTAAGCAAAATCGACAGAAGAAAGGCGATGATGTTAGAAAAACTTTGTTGCCTGAGTTTCATCGCTTTGTGCAAGAGTTTAGGCCAGAGTATATATTCATTGAGAATGTGCCTGGAATGCAGTCGATGGATAAGGTGGGGCCGTTCACAAGATTTATAAAGTTTCTTAAGAAATTAAACTATTGGTATGACTATAAAGTTGTAATGGCTTATCACTACGGGGTGCCCCAGCGGCGGCGACGTTTAGTGTTGATAGCTAGTTCGCTTGGCCCTATATATATCCCTCAGCCTACGCATGGCCCAGGTACAGAACAGCTGAACCTGCCTACAGTTGGAGAGTGGATATCCGGACTTCCAGTATTGCGCGCTGGAGAGACCAATAAAGATGATCCGGTGCATCGCGCTGCTCTTTTGTCCGAGCTTAATTTGGAGCGAATATCAAAAACTCCTGTTGGAGGTGGACGAGAGGATTGGCCGGAGCATCTCTGGTTAGACTGCCATCGAGATCACGGTGGGCATTCTGACGTTTATGGTCGGATGTCTTGGGATAAACCGTCATCGGCACTCACTACTAGATGCATAAGTTTATCTAATGGTCGATTCGGCCACCCTGAGCAACACAGGGCTATAAGTGTACGTGAGGCAGCGTGCATTCAGACATTTCCACGTGACTTTGTATTTCATGGGAATTTAAATTCAATGGCCCGACAAGTCGGGAATGCAGTCCCTGTTAGGATGGCAGAGGTATTTGGAATGGAATTTCAGAGGCACTATACGCAATACTTGCAAGAGCAGGTGGCCTAAATGGCAAGGTTCAAGGTCAGAGCAAGAACCGTAGATATGTTAGGCCGGCAGCAAATTGCCGGAATTCCAACTGCCATCAGTGAGCTATTTAAAAACGCGCATGATGCGTATGCTAGAAATGCTGAAGTTGATTTTTTCAGAAGTGATAATCTTTTAGTCCTTCGAGATGATGGCCTAGGAATGACACGGGAGGATTTCGAGAAAAGATGGCTGACGCTGGGAACCGACAGCAAGGTTGGAGCTAAAGGGCTCGCTAGGCCGCCGAAAGACCCAAGTCAAGAGGAACGTCCCATACTTGGCGAAAAGGGGATAGGGCGCCTCGCTATCGCTGTGCTTGGCCCTCAGGTTTTGATCGTCTCTAGAGCGAAGAGAGACGATTTGCTTCCCTTGAATACTGTCGTCGCTTACCTAAATTGGGGCATGTTCGAACTTCCCGGATTAGATTTGGAAGAAATAGTTGTTCCGATTAGAGAGATAGATTCTGGCTCGATGCCAGATGCTGTCTTAGTAGAATCAATGACCTTGGAGGTGATTGAGTCTCTTGCAGAACTTAAACACAGGATTGATCCTATTTCTCTAGAAGTACTTATCCGCCAAGTTCGAGATTTTAAAGTAGATCCTGAACTTCTTGCATCGGAGTTGGACCAACCTTCACTGAAGGGCGAAGGCTTCGGCACCCATTTTTACATTACCCCAACCGATGATTTGATCAAGGATGACATAGATAACAGAGCTGACGAGCGCAAGGCTACACGGTTTGAAAAAAACCTAATCGGCTTTACCAATACAATGACTCCAGGCTTTAAGCCTCCTCCGATTCTGACAAAGTTTAGAGACTATATAGATGAGGGGGCACCAATTGAGCGCATAGGTGATAAGGCGTTTTTTTCTCCTCAGGAATTTGAGGAGGTAGATCACCATGTAATTGGGACGTTCGACGAGTACGGACAGTTTCAAGGTAAAATTGGTATCTACCAGAAGGAACCCGAGCCATACGTATTAAACTGGGATAAGTCTGATGGCACTCCCACTGCTTGCGGAAAATTTTCTTTGTCATTTGCCTACCTTCAGGGCGCAGAGAGAGACTCACTTTTATCAAGTGAAGAGTACGCAAAGCTAAAAATGAAATTGGATCGACATGGTGGGATTTATATCTACCGTGACGGGGTGCGTGTTCAGCCCTATGGGGACTCTGACTACGATTTCCTCGATATAGAAAGACGGCGAAATTTAGGTGCTGGCTATTATTTCTACTCTTATCGTCGCCTATTCGGGGTTATTGAACTAAATGGGACTGAAAACAGCCGTCTAACTGAAAAGGCAGGTCGTGAAGGGTTCAGAGAGAACAAAGCATATCGAGATTTTCGTTCGATTCTGATGAATTTTTTCATTCAGTCAGCTGCGGATTTCTTTCGGGAGGATGGACGTTACTCCGATCAGTGGCAGGAAACCAAGTTAGAGCTCAATAGTAATGCTGATGTTAGGAAGAAAAAGGCGGCGCAGGTTAGTCTGAAAAGAAATGATTTAAAGTCTGAGTTGGAAACCTTCTTTCATAAGGTCGATGAGCGAGCGCCTGAAACAAAACTTCAATCTTTGATGCGGGGAACGAAGACGAAGATAGAGGAAATTCTGAAAGGGGATCAATCTAAAGGTTTCAAGGCCGCATCAATTATGCAGCTCGAAAAAGAAACTTTGAACTCCATAAGATATGAAAGAAAATCAATGACGATCGCCAAGCCCAGAGGGGTTGGGTTGTCAAAGGCTTTAAGCAACCAATGGGTAGGTTATGTGGAACAGTCTGCCAGGTTGGAAAGTGAAGTTTTTCAGCAAGCTGAAGTGGAAGTTGAAAAGCTAATTTCCAGCATGGCGAGTATTAGCGATATTCCTATCGATAATGCTACAAGGTTGGAAGAATCTATTCGGGGCAAAACCGATTTGGTTCTAAAAGATACCAGAAAGTTAAAGTCCGAAACTGAAGAGCTAATAGCGAGCGTAGCTGATCAGGTAAGGACTGCGGCTAAGGATTGTTTTCGTGCCGTTAATCATGTTGTCGATGATGCGCTAGCTGAACTATCTAATCATCAGAGATCCTCCGCTGAGTTTGCTGATCTTTCGATAATCCGCCAGTCGCTTGAAGAAAAAATAGAAACGGTCTTTTCGCTTGAAATAAAAAAGCTGACGCGACTAAAGGATCAATTGAGCACCGTCCAGTCTCTTCAGAATGCAAGCGCCTACGATACGGCGGAGCTCGCTGAAGCTTTGGAGGAAGAGCTTGATGCTCTGCAGGAACGACGTGATGCAGATCTTGAGTTGGCACAAATTGGTATGGCCCTCAGCACCGTTACTCACGAGTTCGAAAAAACCGTTGGATCCCTCAGAGATGGCTTTAGACGACTGAAAGCATGGGCCGCGGAAAATCCCGCTTTAAATGAGCTGTACTTAGATATGCGGAGTAGCTTTGATCATCTCGATGGCTATTTGACACTTTTTACCCCCTTAGACCGTCGCCTGTATAGAAAGCCAACCGAGATTACCGGGAAGCATATCTTTGACTTTTTGCTCAATCTGTTTTCAGACAGACTAAAGGAAAATGATATCGAATTCTCTGCAACCCCAGAATTTTTGGAAAGTTTTATAGAGGGATATACGTCGTCTTTCTATCCGGTATTCGTAAACCTTGTAGATAACTCAATTTTTTGGTTGGAGCGCGTTCACGGTCGTAAAAGAGAAATTATATTATCGGCCAATAATGATGAGTGGATTATAAGTGACACTGGTCCAGGTATCAGCTCTGGGGACAGAAACAATATATTTTCGCTAAATTTTTCGCGACGTCCAGGTGGGCGAGGTATGGGGCTTTACATCTCCAGGCAATCACTCGACAAAGTTGGTTATGAGTTGACTTTAATCGATTCCCTCGTCGGTGCGACCTTTATGTTGAAGCCAAAAGCAGAGTTTGTCGGTAAGGAAAGCCTATAGTATGGAAGCCACAAAGTTCAGTGTTGATAGATTAGCCGCGGCCAAAGAATTCGCGCAAACAATGATTGTCGTGGATGACCAAGCTAAGGGGACTGCGACAGTGGAGAAAGTATCGCCGCTTAACGTGCCAAGAAGAGGTGTCGCCAGAGCTGCTGCTCAGAGCGAGGACGAACTTAAAAAAAGCTCTATGATTGATCATCAGTTAGATTCCAAATTGTTGATTGATACGGCGATGGAGTTAGGACTGATTTGTTCAGTGCTCTGTCCAGCAAATAAGGACGAAGATATCGTTGATCGAGTGGTAAAAGCTGCTGAGCGGGTCGATATAGTTAGTCTTGATTGGGAGATGTTTGGAGATTCAGGTAAGACCGCAATAAAGTTAATTCGTGGGATAGTTTTGTCTGATCTTAAGAAAATGGGGCGGTTGCGGCTTATATCCATTTATACCGGAGATAAGCGTTTGGCAGATATTTTGGCTAGTATTCTCAATGCTTTTGATGATCCAGAACGATCCTTGCTGAAGTTACGATTGGACGGAGCTTCGCTATCTGGGAAGGATGGTTTAAAAATAATTTGCTTGTTTAAGAAGCATGGTACCCAAGTGTTGCCGCAATTTGGTGAATTTCAGGTTTCAGAAAGCGAATTGCCAAGCCGTCTGTTAAGTGAGTTTGCATCTATAGCTGAAGGTTTATTATCAAATATCGCTCTTGCAACTGTAGCTTCGATACGCAGCGTAGCACACCACCTTATATCTAGATTTAATGGGAGAATGGATGGCCCCTATTTCTTGCATCGCGCTTCAATAGGCACTGCCGAAGATGCTGAACAGTATGCGTTGGATATAGTTTTGAGCGAGTTGAAAAGCGTGGTGGACAGAGATGGGGTCGCACGCCGATGGGCAGGTTCTGAGGCGATAACTAATCGCATAGATGCAATGGCTAAGAATGGAGAGTCCTTAGACTTTCATTTCGAGCGTGACGGTAAGGCGCTCGTAGCTAAAGCACCCATCACGGAGGTAAAGCAATTTGTGATCTCCGGACGGAATGACCAATTATTTTCCTTCAAGAGTGAACCTAAGCCTATAAGAAAAGAGTATGAGAAAAGTTTCCCATCTGTGTTTTCTGGAAGTTTGAAGGAAGCCCAGGAAAGTATGTATGAATTTGCTTCTTTGACAGGGGTCAGGAGCTTTCCGGGAAGCAGGGTTTTCAATGATGGAAGTGGTGCCCTTCCAGTTTTGCGGTTAGGCACAATAATTAGGAGCTCAGTGTCAGAGTACTGGTTATGTCTACAGGCTGCTTGCGACAGCGTGAGGGTAACGAAGAAGACAGCGTTCTTTTTTGTTCCGCTGGAAGTGGTGGATTCGCAGCCAGAACATGTAGTACCAGTTCTGGATGCAAAGGGGAATGTTTCCTATGTAGGGTTGAAGCTTGCTTCTAAGGCCTATACTAAGGCTGTGTCTTATATTTTTGAGCCAGTTCTTTGTGATGCATCGTTATGTGTGTCTGCAGTGAAGAGAAGTAAAGGCGCATTTTCTTTTACCGATGTCAAAGGCAATAGCTATCTTTGGGTGGCTGACTTAAAGCAGCGTAGGGCATTAAGAGTTTCGCAGAAAGTTGGGTCTGAGTTAGCACGAATCGGCTTTGATGAGTTTGAACCATTTAGAATTTCGAAGGAGTAATTCAGCTATATATAGGTACGGACATGCCTATATATATTTCTGCTAGAGGAAACCTGCGAGTTTATAATCCGTGTAGGAGGCGGCCCCCCAGGGAGGACCCATGATTCTAGGTTTCGCGAGCTGGTCTGAAGTCGCTTACAAAGTCAGAGCGGATGATCTGGATCACGAACGAGCGAAAAAAGACGCGCAATTCCGTGGTGGTGGCGCGTACTCTTCCGCTGAAGGCCACCGCTTGCTTCCGATGCTTGCTTGAACGCCTTTTCGGCACGCTCCTCGGCTGCGTCGTCACCGTCGGCCTAAAGAGGAGGAGCGACCTTCTCAAAGAACGTCGCGCAGATAATCCCTGAGCGTGACGGCCGGAGAATGAAGCTCCGCCATGGTCTGCACCGCATCAAAATCCTCCGCCAACCGCCCCAACTCCCGCCCCAACACCGTATCCACCCCACCAACCGCCCCCAACGCCAAACCCAAACACCGCCCAATCTCCCCCTGAATCCCAACCAAATCCCCCCGCCGCACCAACAACCCAAAAACCTCCCGATCACAACCCCCCATCAACGGATCATCCCGCAAAATCGGACTGTGACCCTCCGTCTCATAAGCCAGCTTGAGCGAGTAAAGAGCGACCGTTTCCAGCAGCAATTCCATGGGGTGAGATCCTTGGTGACCGGGTGAAGGGGGTGGGGTGGTGGTTTATGCCTTGGCGGTGGCAGTTCGGAGTATCGGTGTGGGCAGTGACTTTTTTGTGAGCGCTTTGCGCTCAAGCGGGAGCAAGCTCCCTCGCCACGGGTTTTTTCCTGCCACCAGTTCTTCCTTGCCACAGATCCTTTCCCATTAGGGGTTTGGTATTTTGGGCTGCTTTGCAGCCCAGCGGGGATGAATCCCCTCGCCACGCCCTGAGGTGGGATTTGCGTTGCTCGCGGCAAAGCCACTTTCCTGCAGACGAAAAAAAAGACCTTGAATTTCAAGGTCTTTCTTTAAGATGGTGCCCCGAGGGAGACTCGAACTCCCACTCCTTTCGAAAACGGATTTTGAATCCGCCGCGTCTACCAATTCCGCCATCAGGGCTCAATGGCGGCGAAGTATAGAGAGGTGCCTACCGTTGGTCAATCACGTTTCATGGTGAATTTTTGATAATTCCGCTAGACTTTCCGGCCCTGCTAGACGAACCCCATCATGCGTGTTGCTGACTTTACCTTCGAACTCCCGGATTCGCTGATCGCTCGCCACCCTCTGGCCGAGCGTCGCGCCAGTCGACTGTTGACCCTGGACGGGGTCAGCGGTGCCATGGCTCACCGTCAATTCACTGATTTGCTTGAGCATTTGCGCCCGGGCGATTTGATGGTGTTCAACAATACCCGAGTCATTCCGGCGCGGTTGTTTGGCCAGAAGGCCTCCGGCGGCAAGCTGGAGATTCTGGTGGAGCGGGTGCTGGACGGGCATCGGGTGCTGGCCCATGTGCGGTCGAGCAAGTCGCCCAAGCCGGGCTCGTCGATTTTGATCGACGGCGGCGGTGAGGCGCGGATGGTGGCGCGGCATGATGCGTTGTTCGAGCTGGAGTTTGCCGAAGAGGTGTTGCCGCTGCTCGACCGCGTCGGGCACATGCCGTTGCCTCCTTATATAGACCGCCCGGACGAAGGTGCGGACCGCGAGCGTTATCAGACCGTGTACGCCGAACGCCTGGGGGCGGTGGCGGCGCCGACGGCGGGGCTGCATTTTGACCAGCCGTTGCTGGAGGCGATTGCCGCCAAGGGCGTGGAGACGGCGTTCGTGACGCTGCACGTCGGCGCCGGCACGTTCCAGCCGGTGCGCGTGGAGCGCATCGAAGATCACCACATGCACAACGAATGGCTGGAAGTCAGCCAGGAAGTCGTCGATGCCGTGGCGGCTTGTCGCGCCCGCGGTGGGCGAGTGGTGGCGGTGGGGACCACCAGCGTGCGTTCCCTGGAAAGCGCCGCGCGCGATGGCGTGCTCAAGCCGTTCAGTGGCGACACCGACATCTTTATCTACCCGGGCCGGCCGTTTCATGTGGTCGATGCCCTGGTCACCAACTTTCATTTGCCCGAATCCACGCTGT
The DNA here is from genome assembly GCF_054161305.1 of Pseudomonas sp. Z2-11. Taxonomy (NCBI): domain Bacteria; kingdom Pseudomonadati; phylum Pseudomonadota; class Gammaproteobacteria; order Pseudomonadales; family Pseudomonadaceae; genus Pseudomonas; species Pseudomonas sp. Z2-11. Next base: position 5,046,886 of record NZ_CP096395.1, on the reverse strand, counting down.
TGATGCTGGTTTCGGCGTTCGCCGGTTATCCCGAGACCATGGCCGCCTACAAGGCCGCCGTCGAGCATGGGTACCGCTTTTTCAGCTACGGTGATGCGATGTTCATCACCCGTAACCCCGCGCCACGCGGGCCCGAGGAAACCGTATGAGTCGCACCTGTCGCATGTCCTTCGAGTTGCTTGCTACCGATGGCAAGGCTCGTCGCGGTCGTCTGACCTTCCCCCGCGGTACGGTGGAAACCCCCGCGTTCATGCCGGTGGGCACCTACGGCACGGTCAAGGGCATGCTGCCGCGTGACATCGTTGCCACGGGTGCGGAGATCATCCTCGGCAACACCTTCCACCTGTGGCTGCGTCCGGGCATGGAAGTGATCAAGGCCCACGGCGACCTGCACGATTTCATGCAATGGAAAGGCCCGATTCTGACCGACTCCGGCGGTTTCCAGGTGTTCAGCCTCGGCGCCATGCGCAAGATCAAGGAGGAGGGCGTGACCTTCGCCTCGCCGGTCGACGGCTCCAAGGTGTTCATGGGCCCGGAAGAGTCGATGCAGGTGCAGCGCGACCTGGGTTCGGACATCGTGATGATCTTCGACGAATGCACGCCGTACCCGGCCGATGAAGACGTGGCGCGGGTGTCGATGGAGCTGTCGTTGCGCTGGGCCCAGCGCTCGAAGAATGCTCATGGCGAAAACACGGCGGCGCTGTTCGGCATCGTGCAGGGCGGCATGCACCAGGATTTGCGCATGCGCTCGCTGGAAGGCCTCGACAAGATCGGCTTCGACGGTCTGGCGATTGGCGGCCTGTCGGTGGGCGAACCGAAGCACGAGATGATCAAGGTGCTCGATTACCTGCCGGGCCAGATGCCCGCTGACAAACCTCGTTACCTTATGGGCGTTGGCAAACCGGAAGATCTGGTTGAGGGTGTGCGCCGCGGGGTGGACATGTTCGATTGCGTGATGCCAACCCGTAATGCCCGCAATGGGCATCTGTTCATCGACACTGGTGTGCTGAAGATCCGTAACGCGTTCCATCGCCATGATGATTCGCCGCTCGATCCGACGTGCGATTGCTATACCTGCCAGAACTTCTCCCGCGCTTATCTGCATCATTTGGACAAGTGCGGCGAAATGCTCGGCAGCATGCTCAATACCATCCACAATTTGCGCCATTATCAGGTGCTTATGGCTGGTTTGCGCGAGGCTATCCAACAGGGTACATTGGCCGCCTTTGTCGAGGCCTTCTATGCCAAGCGCGGGTTGCCTGTTCCGCCTTTGGACTGAGTTTTCCGATCCCTAGATTCAATATTTGCAACTGGAGTGCTAAATGAGCTTTTTTATCTCTAATGCCATGGCTGACGCGGCTGCACCTGCTGCTGCCAGCCCTATGGGTGGCGGTTTCGAGTGGATTTTCCTGGTCGGCTTCCTGGTCATCTTCTACCTGATGATCTGGCGTCCACAGGCCAAGCGCGCCAAAGAGCAGAAGAACCTGCTCGGCAGCTTGCAGAAAGGTGATGAAGTGGTCACCACCGGCGGCATCGCCGGCAAGATCACCAAAGTGGCGGATGACTTCGTGGTTCTGGAAGTGTCCGACACTGTTGAAATGAAGTTTCAGAAGGGCGCCATCGCGGCCACGCTGCCAAAAGGCACGCTGAAAGCGATCTAAGTAACAACTTCTCTTCAATCGACGGGGCGCGCAAGGCGCCCCGCGTCATAAGCGGGCGGCGTGATGCTGAACAAATACCCTCTGTGGAAATACCTACTGATCCTGGCAGTGCTGGCGGTCGGTGTGATTTATTCCGCTCCCAATCTCTACCCGGATGACCCGGCCATTCAGGTCAGTGGCGCCAGCACGGCGTTGCAGGTCACCCAGGCCGATCTGGACCGCGCGAGCGCTGCGCTCAAGGCGTCCAATATCGAAGTCAAGGCTGCGTCCATCGCCGAAAACGGCAAGGGCGGCCTGTTGCGCCTGGTCAAATCTGAAGACCAGTTGCCGGCCAAGGATGTGGTACGCAAGGCGTTGGGCGACGATTACGTTGTGGCCCTGAACCTGGCCCAGACCACCCCGCAGTGGCTGCGCAATCTTGGCGCCCACCCAATGAAGCTGGGCCTGGACTTGTCCGGCGGTGTGCACTTCCTGCTGGAAGTGGACATGGAAAAAGCCCTCGATGCGCGTCTGAAAGTCTACGAAGGCGACGTCAAGAGCCTGCTGCGTAAAGAGCGCGTGCGTTATCGCAGCCTGCCGCAGTTCGAAGGTGCCATTCAGCTGGGCTTCAGCGATGAAGATGCCCGCGAACAGGCCCATGCCCTGATCCGCAAGAATTTCAACGATTTCGACATTGTGCCGGCCGACCTCAATGGTCAGGCGGTGCTGCGTCTGGCGATGACCCCGGCCAAGCTGGCGGAAATCCGCGAATACTCCATCAAGCAGAACTTGACCACGGTGCGTAACCGCGTCAACGAGCTGGGTGTGGCCGAGCCGATCGTCCAGCGCCAGGGCGCCAACCGCATCGTGGTTGAGTTGCCGGGTGTGCAGGACACTGCCGAAGCCAAGCGTATCCTCGGCAAGACCGCCAACCTGGAATTCCGCCTGGCCGCTGAGCCGGGTGCTTCCAAGGCGACTTCCGAGAGCTTCGAGTTCCGCGAAGGCGGTCGTCCGGCGGCGCAGATCGAGCGCGGCCTGATCATCACCGGTGACCAGGTGACCGACGCCCAGGCGGGCTTCGACGAGCAAGGTCGTCCACAGGTGAACATCCGTCTCGACGGCCACGGCGGCGAACTGATGAGCCGCGCCACGCGCAGCAACGTCGGGCGCAGCATGGCGGTGATCTTCATCGAGCAGAAGCCGACCACCACCTACACCAAACAGATGGTCAATGGCGTCGAGAAAGACGTGCCGGTCCAGACCTTCAAGGAAGAGAAGAAGATCATCAGCCTGGCGACCATCCAGTCGCCACTGGGCAGCCAGTTCCGCATCACCGGCCTGAACGGCCAGGGCGAATCCTCGGAGCTGGCCCTGCTGCTGCGTGCCGGTGGCCTGGCCGCGCCGATGTACTTCGCTGAAGAACGCACCATCGGCCCGAGCCTGGGTGCCGACAACATCACCAAGGGCGTCGATGCATCCCTGTGGGGCATGCTGTTCGTGTCGCTGTTCATCATCGCCATCTACCGCTTCTTCGGCCTGATCGCCACGGTTGCGCTGGCGGTGAACATGGTGCTGTTGCTGGCCCTGATGTCGTTGCTGGGCGCCACGCTGACCCTGCCGGGTATCGCCGGTATCGTCTTGACGATGGGTATGGCGGTGGACGCCAACGTGCTGATCTTCTCGCGGATACGTGAAGAGATTGCTGCGGGCATGTCGATCCAACGGGCAATCAACGAAGGCTTCGGCCGGGCATTCACCGCGATTCTCGACTCCAACCTGACCACGTTGCTGGTCGGCGGGATTCTCTTTGCCATGGGCACCGGCCCGGTCAAGGGCTTCGCAGTGACCATGTCCCTCGGGATCTTTACCTCGATGTTCACAGCCATCATGGTGACCCGCGCAATGGTCAACCTGATCTTTGGCGGTCGTGACTTCAAGAAGTTGTGGATTTAAGGGGCTGCCATGTTACGTACAATCAACTTCATGGGCGTTCGCAACATTGCGTTCGGCGTCACATTGTTCCTCACGGCACTGGCGTTGTTCAGCTGGGCCACCAAGGGCCTGAACTATGGCCTGGACTTCACCGGCGGTACGCTCATCGAGCTGACCTACGAGCGTCCGGCCGACGTCACCAAGGTGCGTGAGCAACTGGCGAGCTCGGGCTACAGCGATGCCGTGGTGCAGAGCTTTGGCGCCACCACCGATTTGCTGGTGCGTATGCCGGGTGAAGACCCGCAACTGGGCCACCAGGTCGCCGAGGCCTTGCAGAAGGCCGGTGGCGATAACCCGGCCCAGGTCAAGCGCGTCGAGTTCGTCGGTCCGCAGGTGGGAGAGGAGCTGCGCGACCAGGGCGGCCTCGGCATGCTGTTGGCGCTGGGCGGCGTGATGCTCTACCTGGCTTTCCGCTTCCAGTGGAAGTTCGCGGTCGGCGCGATTGTCTCGCTGATCCACGACGTGATCGTGACCGTGGGTATCCTGTCGTTCTTCCAGATCACCTTCGACCTGACGGTGCTGGCGGCGGTGCTGGCGATCATCGGTTACTCGCTCAACGACACCATCGTCGTGTTCGATCGGGTGCGCGAAAACTTCCGAGTGCTGCGCAAGGCCTCGTTGATCGAGAACATCAACATCTCGACCACCCAGACCCTGCTGCGGACCATGGCGACATCGATCTCCACCTTGCTGGCGATTGTCGCGCTGCTGGTGTTTGGCGGCGACAACCTGTTCGGCTTCTCCATCGCGCTGTTCATCGGTGTGATGGCGGGTACCTACTCGTCGATCTATATCGCCAACGTGGTGCTGATCTGGCTGAACCTGAGTTCCGAGGACCTGATTCCTCCGGCGGCCACCGAGACCGAGGTGGACGACCGCCCGTAAGGCTCGGTTTTCCGTCCGTCACCGCTCAAAAGGCGCGAGTTGAACTCGCGCCTTTTTTTGTGCTCCAAGGCTGGGAGAAGCGCGGATTAATCCGCTTGTGATGGTCAGGAGGTTCAAGTGAACAAATCGATGCTGGTTGGTGCGGTATTGGGTGCTGTCGGTGTAACAGCCGGTGGTGCGGTCGCCACCTACAGCTTGGTAAAAAGTGGCCCTGAGTATGCGCAAGTACTGGCCGTGGACCCGGTCAAGACCCAGATCAAGACCCCGCGTGAAGTGTGCAAGGACGTGACAGTGACCCGGCAGAAGCCGGTTCAGGATCAACACCAGATCGCCGGCACCGTGCTCGGCGCCGTGGCCGGTGGCCTGTTGGGCAACCAGATCGGCGGCGGCAACGGCAAGAAGATTGCCACCGTGGCGGGTGCGGCCGGCGGCGGTTATGCCGGTAACAAGATTCAGGAAGGCATGCAGGAGCGCGACACGTACACCACCACCCAGACTCGCTGCAACACCGTCAATGACATCAGCGACAAGGTTGTAGGCTACGACGTTCGCTACATGCTCGACGGCAAGGAAGGCAAAGTCCGTATGGACCGCGACCCGGGCAACCAGATCCCGGTCAGCAAGGAAGGTCAACTGATCCTGGGCCAGAACGAACCGGCCCAGTAATCCACCGCTATGAAAAAGCACCCTCCGGGGTGCTTTTTTTTGCCCGCAGTCCTGCCCCACTCCCATCTCCCGGTGGGAGCGAGCCTGCTCGCGAAAGCGGTGGCTCAGTCTGCTTTATATTCAAGGTGTAACCCATCGTGGCGAGGGAGCTTGCTCCCGCTCGGTTGCGCAGCGACCGCAAGATCTTGGGTCTGCTGCGCAGCCCAGCGGGAGCAAGCTCCCTCGCCACGGATTACCTGTATCCGGGTAAAGTGACAGGCATAAAAAAAGCACCCCGAAGGGTGCTTCTCTTGAGCCGAGCGGCTTAGCGCTTCAGCGAGGCCGGCAGGTGCGGCTGGATCGCCGTCAGCACAGCCTTGAAGCATTTGGTGTTGCCGGCAACGATGTGGCCTTTTTCAAGGAAATCGTGGCCGCCGGTGAAGTCGCTCACCAAGCCACCCGCTTCCTGGATCAACAGGGCGCCTGCCGCCATGTCCCACTCGGACAGGCCCGATTCCCAGAACGCATCGAAACGACCGGCAGCTACATAGGCCAGGTCCAGGCTCGCGGCACCGGCGCGGCGGATGCCGGCGGTCTGGCCGACCAGGGCGCGGAACATGCCCAGGTAATTGTCGAGGTTGTCCATCTGGTCATCACGGAACGGGAAACCGGTGCCCAGCAGGGCGCCGTCCAGGCTGGTGCGGCCGCTGACGCGCAGGCGGCGACCGTTCAGTTGGGCGCCACGGCCACGGCTGGCGGTGAATTCTTCCTGACGAACCGGGTCCAGCACGACGGCGTGTTCCAGGCGGCCACGGTATTTGCAGGCGATGCTGACAGCGAAGTGAGGAATGCCGCGCAGGAAGTTGGTGGTACCGTCCAGCGGATCGATGATCCACAGGTACTCTTCGCCTTCGATGCCGGTACCGGCGTGCATGCCGGTCTCTTCACCGAGGATGGAGTGGTTCGGGTAAGCCTTGCGCAGGGCGTCGACGATTTTCTGTTCGGCGGCGCGATCAACCTCGGACACGTAGTCCTTGGCATCTTTTTCATCGACCTTGATGGTATCCAGGCGCTCGATGGAGCGGAAGATCAGTTCACTGGCGCTGCGGGCGGCGCGCAGCGCGATATTCAGCATGGGCTGCATGGATGTGTCACCTAAGGTTGTTAAAGAAAGCCGCGCATTCTATCAGAAAGTTTTCACAGGAGAAGGTTGGTGTTCGCTTTCATAGCTTAACGGTAGGTGCTTAGGTAAGATTTGCTCCCTTTTATATGTTCGAGAGCGCCTCCCTTGTTGCAGAACATTCGTGTCGTCCTGGTCAATACCAGCCATCCGGGTAACATCGGCGGAGCTGCGCGGGCCATGAAGAACATGGGCCTGTCGCGGTTGGTGCTGGTCGAGCCGCGCTCGTTTCCCCATCACGAAGCCGACGCGCGGGCATCCGGCGCCGGTGACATTCTCGCCAGTGCCCAGGTCGTCGCCACCCTGGAAGACGCCCTGGTGGGTTGCAACCTGGTGCTCGGCACCAGCGCCCGCGACCGCCGTATCCCCTGGCCGCTGCTCGATCCTCGCGAATGCGGCACCAAGGTGGTCGAGGAGGCGGGGCAGGGCGCGGAAATCGCCTTGGTATTCGGCCGTGAAGATTCCGGCCTCACCAATGAAGAGCTGCAGCGATGTCATTTTCACGTGCATATCCCCTCCGACCCCGGCTTCAGCTCGCTGAACCTCGGGGCGGCGGTGCAGGTGTTGAGCTATGAAGTGCGCATGGCCTGGCTGCAAGCCGAAGGCCAGCCCAGCAAGGTAGAAAAATTCGAGGCGACGTCGCCGCGCAGTGAGACACTGGCGACCATGGACGAGCTGGAGCGATTTTATGAACACCTGGAACAGACCTTGGTGGACATCGAATTCCTCGACCCGGACAAGCCTCGGCACTTGATGGCGCGCCTGCGTCGGTTGTACGGACGAAGCTCGGTGAGCCGGGCGGAAATGAATATATTGCGCGGCATCCTCACGGAAACCCAGAAAGCGGCCCGTGGCGAGCTGATTAAGCGGAAGGAATAAAATGTTCGAACGTTTGCGTGAAGATATCCAGAGCGTCTTCCATCGTGACCCGGCGGCGCGCAATGCCTTTGAAGTGCTGACCTGCTACCCCGGCATGCACGCCATCTGGATCCATCGCCTGTCCGGCGCCTTGTGGAACATGGGCTGGAAATGGCTGGCGCGGCTGGTCTCGAACTTCGGCCGCTGGCTGACCGGCATCGAGATCCATCCGGGCGCCAAGGTCGGCCGGCGGTTCTTCATCGATCACGGCATGGGCATCGTCATCGGCGAGACCGCCGAGATCGGCGACGACGTGACGCTCTATCAGGGCGTGACTCTTGGCGGCACCAGCTGGAACAAAGGCAAGCGCCATCCGACCCTCGAAAACGGCGTTGTCGTCGGTGCTGGCGCCAAGGTGCTCGGCCCGTTCACCGTGGGCGCGGGAGCGAAAGTCGGCTCCAACGCCGTGGTCACCAAGGCCGTGCCGCCCGGCGCGACCGTGGTGGGTATTCCGGGGCGGATCATCGTCAAATCGGACGAAGAGCAGGACGCCCGGCGCAAGGCCATGGCCGAGAAGATCGGCTTCGACGCCTACGGTGTCGGCGAAGACATGCCCGACCCGGTGGCGCGCGCCATCAACCAGTTGCTCGATCACCTGCAAGCGGTGGACGGGCGCCTGGAGGGGATGTGCGGCGCACTGAAGGAGCTGGGGAGTGATTATTGTGCCAAGGATCTGCCGGAACTGCGCGAGGAAGACTTTGCGTGCGTGAAGGACAAGGACCAAAGCCAGGCTAGCTGAAACCCGGCAGGCCTCTTCGCGAGCAGGCTCGCTCCCGCACTGGGCCGCCAGCCCCTGTGGGAGCGAGCCTGCTCGCGAAGAACGATGACGCGGTATGGCTGGTCGTTAGCCACCTACCTTTGCTATCATTCGCGCGCTCTTTTGCGGGTAAACCCGAGTAAAGCACTAGGTCTTATACTTGACTTAAATACTCGGGAATTGCATACTCGCCCCCATTCCGAACTTCGTGGTAATTGTCCATGCGACTGACTACAAAAGGCCGATACGCCGTGACCGCAATGCTGGATCTGGCATTGCATGCGCAGCACGGGCCGGTGTCCCTGGCCGATATCTCCGAACGCCAGGGTATCTCCCTGTCCTACCTCGAACAGCTGTTCGCCAAGCTGCGCCGCAGCAACCTGGTCTCCAGCGTTCGTGGCCCCGGTGGCGGCTACCAGCTGTCGCGCGAGATGCAAGGCATCCAGGTCGCCCAGGTGATCGATGCCGTGAACGAATCGGTCGATGCGACCAAGTGCCAAGGGCTGGGCGACTGCCACGGCGGCGATACTTGCCTGACCCATCATCTGTGGTGCGATTTGAGCCTGCAGATTCACGAATTTCTGAGTGGTATCAGCTTGGCCGACCTTGTGACTCGCCGTGAGGTGCAAGAAGTAGCCCAGCGTCAGGACCAGCGCCGTTGCAATGGCAAGGCGCCGCACCTGGACAAGATTGAAGCGTCCGCCGTCGAATGACTGCCGCAGAGCACGCGGAACGCCAGCCAGCCTGATTTAGGAGAGAGTCCATGAAATTGCCGATTTACCTTGATTACTCTGCGACCACCCCGGTTGATCCGCGTGTCGCGCAAAAGATGAGTGAATGCCTGCTGGTCGACGGAAACTTCGGCAACCCGGCCTCGCGTTCCCACGTGTTCGGCTGGAAAGCCGAAGAGTCGGTCGAAAACGCCCGTCGCCAGGTCGCCGACCTGGTCAATGCCGACCCCCGCGAGATCGTCTGGACCTCCGGTGCCACCGAGTCCGACAACCTGGCAATCAAGGGTGTCGCGCATTTCTACCACACCAAGGGCAAGCACCTGATCACCTCCAAGATCGAGCACAAGGCTGTCCTGGACACCATGCGCCAACTGGAGCGTGAAGGCTTCGAAGTCACCTACATCGAGCCCGGTGAAGACGGCATCATCACCCCGGCCATGGTCGAAGCCGTACTGCGCGACGACACCATCCTGGTTTCGATCATGCACGTGAACAACGAAATCGGCACCGTCAACGACATCGCGGCGATCGGCGAACTGACCCGTTCCAAGGGCGTCCTGTTCCACGTCGACGGCGCGCAGTCCACCGGCAAGGTCGACATCGACCTGTCCAAGCTGAAAGTCGACCTGATGTCGTTCTCGGCCCACAAGACTTATGGCCCTAAAGGCATCGGCGCCCTGTACGTCAGCCGCAAGCCGCGTGTTCGCCTCGAAGCGACCATGCACGGCGGCGGTCACGAGCGTGGCATGCGTTCCGGTACCCTGGCGACCCACCAGATCGTTGGCATGGGCGAAGCCTTCCGCGTGGCCAAGGAAGACATGGCCGCCGAGAACGTGCGCATCAAGGCCTTGAGCGACCGTTTCTTCAAGCAGGTCGAGCACCTCGAAGAGCTCTACGTCAACGGCAGCATGACCGCCCGCGTTCCACACAACCTGAACCTGAGCTTCAACTACGTTGAAGGCGAGTCGCTGATCATGGCGCTCAAGGATCTGGCCGTGTCGTCCGGTTCGGCGTGCACCTCGGCGTCGCTGGAGCCTTCCTACGTACTGCGTGCCCTGGGCCGCAACGACGAACTGGCTCACAGCTCGATCCGCTTCACCTTCGGCCGCTTCACCACCGAAGAAGAAATCGATTACGCCGCGCAGAAAGTCTGCGAGGCCGTTACCAAGCTGCGTGCTCTTTCGCCGCTGTGGGACATGTACAAAGACGGCGTCGACATTTCGAAAATCGAATGGGCGGCGCACTGAGAAGTCGCCACCAGAGCGGCTCCACTGATGAGGATTGAAGCAAATGGCATATAGCGAAAAGGTCATCGACCACTACGAGAACCCGCGCAACGTCGGCAAGATGGACGCGCAGGATCCTGACGTCGGCACCGGCATGGTCGGCGCCCCGGCGTGCGGCGACGTGATGCGTCTGCAGATCAAGGTCAACGAGCAAGGCATCATCGAAGATGCCAAGTTCAAGACCTACGGCTGCGGCTCCGCCATCGCGTCCAGCTCCCTGGCCACCGAGTGGATGAAGGGCAAGACCCTCGACGAAGCCGAAACTATCAAGAACACTCAGTTGGCCGAAGAACTGGCCTTGCCGCCAGTGAAAATCCACTGCTCGGTACTCGCTGAAGACGCCATCAAGGCCGCCGTTCGCGACTACAAGCAGAAGAAAGGCTTGATCTGATCCGCGTTACGGTAAGGAGTTTCCATGGCTATCCAGATGACAGAAGCGGCAGCTAACCATATCCAGCGCTCACTTGCAGGGCGCGGCAAGGGCGAGGGTATCCGCCTGGGTGTTCGCACCACGGGTTGTTCCGGCCTCGCCTATGTACTGGAATTCGTCGACGAAGTCGGTGAAGACGATCAGGTGTTCGAGAGTCATGGTCAGAAAGTGATCATCGACCCAAAGAGCCTGACGTACCTGGACGGCACCGAGCTGGATTTCGTCAAGGAAGGGTTGAACGAAGGCTTCAAGTTCAACAACCCCAACGTGCGCGGTGAATGTGGCTGCGGCGAAAGCTTCAACATCTGAGGCTGCTCGTGGGTACTCCTTGTCATTTTGCGTTGTTCCAGTTGCAGCCTGCTTTCCAGCTGGACCTCGATCAGTTGTCCGCGCGTTATCTGGAACTGGCCCGTGGTGTCCACCCCGACCGCTTTGCCGATGCCTCCGAGGCTGAGCAGCGGCGGGCGCTCGAGCAGTCGGCGAACCTCAACGAGGCCTACCAGACGCTCAAGAGTCCGGCCAAGCGCGCGCGTTACCTGCTCGCCATCAGCGGTCATGAGCTGCCCCTGGAAGTCACGGTGCACGATCCCGAGTTCCTGTTGCAGCAGATGCAATGGCGCGAGGAGCTCGAAGACCTGCAGGACAGCGCCAACCTGGCGGGTGTCGCGGTCTTCAAGCGTCGCCTGAAAGACGCCCAGCAAGAACTCAACGAGAGCTTCGCCGCCTGTTGGAACGACGCTGCGCAACGCGAACAGGCCGAACGCCTGATGCGGCGCATGCAGTTCCTCGACAAGCTGACCTACGAAGTGCGCCAGCTGGAAGAGCGCCTCGACGATTAACCCAGTGCCGCTCCGGTCGCACGCCTGATTACAGATAAGTCCTGATTACGATGGCCCTACTGCAGATCGCCGAACCCGGCCAAAGTCCACAACCGCACCAGCGTCGCCTGGCTGTCGGGATCGACTTGGGTACCACCAATTCCCTGGTCGCTGCGTTGCGCAGCGGTCTTTCCGAGCCGCTGGCCGACGAGCAGGGGCGGGTGATCCTGCCGTCTGCCGTGCGCTACCACGCCGATCGCGTCGAAGTCGGCGAGTCGGCCAAGCTGGCCGCCGCCACCGATCCACTCAATACCGTCGTGTCGGTCAAACGCTTGATGGGTCGTGGTCTGTCCGACGTCAAGCAATTGGGCGATCAACTGCCGTACCGTTTCGTCGGCGGCGAATCCCACATGCCGTTCATCGAAACCGTGCAGGGCCCGAAAAGCCCGGTAGAAGTCTCCGCCGATATCCTCAAGGTCTTGCGTCAGCGCGCCGAAGCCGCGTTGGGCGGTGAACTGGTGGGCGCGGTGATCACCGTTCCGGCCTATTTCGATGACGCCCAGCGCCAAGCCACCAAGGACGCGGCCAAGCTCGCCGGTCTCAATGTGCTGCGCCTGCTCAACGAGCCGACGGCGGCTGCGGTGGCGTACGGCCTGGACCAGCATGCCGAGGGCCTCGTCGCCATTTACGACCTGGGCGGCGGCACGTTTGATATTTCGATCCTGCGCCTGACCGGCGGTGTCTTCGAAGTCCTCGCCACCGGTGGCGACAGCGCCCTGGGCGGCGACGATTTCGATCACGCTATTGCCGGCTGGATCATCGAGCAGGCGGGCTTGTCCGCTGATCTCGATCCGGGTACCCAGCGCCATCTGCTGCAAACCGCCTGCGCCGCCAAGGAAGCCTTGACCGACGCCGCCAGCGTTGAAGTCACTTACGGCGAATGGACAGCCACGCTGACCCGCGAAGCCTTCAATGCCCTCATCGAACCCATGGTCGCCCGCAGCCTCAAGGCCTGCCGCCGTGCCGTGCGTGATTCCGGCGTCGAGCTGGAAGATGTCAAGGCCGTGGTCATGGTCGGTGGTTCGACCCGTGTGCCTCGGGTTCGCGAAGCCGTTGCCGAAGCCTTTGGCCGTCAGCCGCTGACTGAAATCGACCCGGACCAGGTGGTCGCCATCGGTGCCGCGATCCAGGCCGATACCCTGGCTGGCAACAAGCGCGAGGGCGGCGAATTGCTGCTGCTCGACGTGATTCCGTTGTCCCTGGGCCTGGAAACCATGGGCGGCCTGATGGAGAAGGTGATCCCGCGCAACACCACCATCCCCGTCGCCCGCGCCCAGGATTTCACTACTTATAAAGACGGCCAGTCGGCCATGATGATTCATGTGCTGCAAGGCGAGCGTGAATTGATCAGCGATTGCCGCTCCCTCGCGCGTTTCGAATTGCGCGGCATCCCGGCGATGGTTGCCGGCGCGGCGAAGATCCGCGTGACCTTCCAGGTCGACGCCGATGGTCTGCTCAATGTCTCCGCCCGTGAACTCGGTTCGGGCGTCGAGGCAAGCATCCAGGTCAAGCCGTCCTACGGCCTGACCGACGGCGAAATCGCCAAGATGCTCAAGGATTCGTTCCAGCACGCCAGCGACGACAAAGTCGCCCGTGTGCTGCGCGAGCAGCAGGTCGACGCCCAGCGCCTGATCGAAGCCGTGCAAGCCGCCGTCGAAGCCGACGGCGAGCGCTTGCTCGACGCCGAGGAGCGCATGGTCATCGAAATGCAGATGCAAGAACTCTCCGAATTGATCAAGGGCACCGATGGATATGCCATCGAGCAGCGGACCAAGCGTCTGTCGCAAGTCACCGATGCCTTTGCTGCCCGCCGCCTGGACTCGACGGTGAAAGCCGCCCTGGCGGGGCGCAACCTGAATGAAATCGAGGAATAACTGATGCCGCAGGTGATTTTTCTGCCCCACGAGAAGTTCTGCCCGGACGGCATGGTCGTGGAAGCCGAGCCCGGAACGTCCATTCTTGACCTGGCCCACGAACACCACATCGAGATGGAAAGCGCCTGTGGCGGCGTTTGCGCTTGCACGACCTGCCACTGCATTATTCGTGAAGGTTTCGAGTCGCTGGAAGAGGCGGACGAGCTGGAAGAAGACTTTCTTGACCGCGCCTGGGGGCTTGAGCCGCAATCGCGTCTGGGTTGCCAGGCCATCGTCGGCACTGAAGACCTGACCGTCGAAATCCCGAGATACTCACTTAACCATGCGGCCGAAGCGCCGCACTGATGGTGACACTGTCATGAGCTATGGTTGGAATGATGTACAACGCATCGCCGAAGAATTGGCCGAAGCCCACGAGGGTCTCGATCCGTACTCCGTAGGTTTCGTCCGTCTGCAGCAGATGATCCTTGAGCTGCCTGACTTCGATGCCACCTCTGGCCGAGTCGGCGAGAAGGTGTTGGAAGCGGTTCAGGAGCTCTGGGCCGCAGAATTGGACTGATCGCCTCGCAGGTTAGGCAATACCCAAGAACCCGCGTATAATTCGCGGGTTTAATTTTTCGTAAATTACCGTTTCTGGAGTTACACCATGGCTGTTCAACGTACTTTCTCCATCATCAAGCCTGACGCCGTTGCTAAAAACGTGATCGGCAAGATCGTTACCCGCTTCGAAGACGCTGGCCTGCGCGTTGTAGCTTCGAAAATGAAGCAACTGTCCAAAGCCGAAGCCGAAGGCTTCTACGCTGAGCACAGCGAGCGCGGTTTCTTCGGTGAACTGGTTGCCTTCATGACTTCCGGTCCGGTTGTCGTTCAAGTGCTGGAAGGCGAAAACGCCATCGCTCGCAACCGTGAGCTGATGGGCGCTACCAACCCTAAAGAAGCTGCTGCCGGCACCATCCGTGCTGACTTCGCTGAATCCATCGACGCCAACGCCGTCCACGGTTCGGACTCCGAAGCCGCCGCTGCTCGCGAAATCGCTTACTTTTTCTCCGCTACTGAAGTAACCACTCGCTAAGCCCAGGCTTTTGAGTGAAGGTGAATCCATGACTACATCGAACGGCAAAACCAACCTGTTGGGCCTGACCCAGCCGGAAATGGAGAAATTCTTCGACTCGATCGGGGAGAAGCGTTTCCGTGCCGGTCAGGTGATGAAATGGATTCACCACTTTGGCGTCGACGATTTCGACGCCATGACGAATGTCGGCAAGGCCCTGCGCGAAAAGCTCAAGGCCGTTGCCGAGATTCGCGGCCCCGAAGTGGTCAGCCAGGACATTTCCAGCGACGGCACCCGCAAGTGGGTGGTGCGCGTGGCGTCCGGCAGCTGCGTCGAGACCGTCTACATTCCCCAGGGCAAGCGCGGCACCTTGTGCGTTTCGTCCCAGGCAGGCTGTGCCCTGGATTGCAGTTTCTGCTCCACCGGCAAGCAAGGCTTCAACAGCAACCTCACCGCCGCCGAAGTGATCGGCCAGGTGTGGATTGCCAACAAATCCTTTGGCAGCGTCCCGGCAACCGTCGACCGTGCCATCACCAACGTGGTGATGATGGGCATGGGTGAGCCGCTGCTGAACTTCGACAACGTCGTCGCCGCCATGCACCTGATGATGGATGACCTGGGCTACGGCATCTCCAAGCGCCGCGTGACCCTGTCCACCTCAGGCGTGGTGCCGATGATCGATGAGCTGGCCAAGCACATCGACGTCTCGCTGGCGTTGTCGCTGCACGCACCGAATGACGCATTGCGTAACCAATTGGTGCCGATCAACAAGAAGTATCCGCTTAAGATGCTGCTCGAGTCGTGCCAGCGCTACATGTCGTCCCTGGGCGAAAAGCGCGTGCTGACCATCGAGTACACCTTGCTCAAGGACGTGAATGACAAGGTTGAACACGCGGTCGAGATGATCGAGCTGCTCAAGAACATCCCGTGCAAGATCAACCTGATCCCGTTCAACCCGTTCCCGCATTCCGGCTACGAGCGTCCGAGCAACAATGCGATTCGTCGGTTCCAGGATCAGCTTCACCACGCTGGCTTCAACGTCACCGTGCGCACCACCCGTGGCGAAGACATCGATGCCGCGTGTGGCCAATTGGTAGGACAGGTGCTGGATCGCACCCGTCGCAGCGAACGCTACATTGCCGTGCGCGAATTGAACGCCGCGGACGATGCAGTACAGAACGCTGCGAACAGTCACTAAGAGAGGAACTCTATGTCCCTGCGCTTTGCGCTGCTGTTGCTGTTGGCCGGCCTTTGTTCCGGTTGTGTTCTGTCGGGCGACTATAACCCGATGAAAACCAGCAAGGGCCGTGACGAAGCGCGCGAGGCCTATGTGCAGCTGGGCATCGGCTATTTGCAACAGGGCATGACCGAGCGGGCCAAGGTGCCGCTCAAGAAGGCCCTGGAGCTGGACAGCTCGGACGCCGATGCCAATGCGGCGCTGGCCCTGGTGTTCCAGGCCGAGATGGAGCCGGAACTGGCCGACGAGCACTTTCGCAAGGCGTTGTCCGCCCGCCCGCAAGACGCCCGGATCCTCAACAACTACGGCAGCTTCCTCTACGAGCAGGCACGCTACAAGGAAGCCTACGAGCGCTTCGAGCAAGCGGCCGCCGATACCCTTTACCCTGAGCGTTCGCGGGTGTTCGAGAACCTCGGCATGACCGCCGCGAAACTCGGCCAGCGTGACCTGGCCCGCCAGCAGCTCGAAAAGGCGCTGCGGCTCAACCGCCAGCAACCGCGCGCGTTGCTGGAAATGGCTGAGTTGTCTTACGAAGACAGGCATTATGTGCCCGCTCGCGACTATTACGAGCGGTTTAGCCTGCTCAGCGAGCAAAATGCACGTAGTCTATTGCTCGGCGTTCGGCTGGCGCATGTGTTTGAAGATCGTGACAAGGCCGCCAGTTATGGCCTGCAACTCAAAAGACTCTATCCCGGTACGCCGGAATATCAGCAATACCTGTCGGAGCAATGATGAAAGCGGCGCATCCCGAAGTTGTAGCAGCGACTCGCGTAAATCCCGGTGAGACCCTGCGTCAAGCCCGCGAAAGCAATGGTTGGTCGCTGGCCGAAGTGGCCCTCAAGCTCAATCTCACCGTGACTTCCCTGAGCAACCTGGAAGCCGGCGCGTTCGACAAATTGCCTGGGCATACTTTCGCCCGGGGCTACATCCGCGCCTATGCCAAGTTGCTTGGCATGGACCAGACCGTGCTGGTCCAGCAATTCGATCAATACACCGGTTCCGACGCCCAGGGCAGCAGTGTGCACAGCCTGGGCCGTATCGAGGAGCCAGTGCGCGTTTCCCATACCATTTTGCGTATCGTCAGCCTGTTGCTGCTGATCGCGGTGATCGGTGGCGGTTTCGTCTGGTGGCAGGATCAGGCTTCCTTGCGCAGCAAGGAGCCGGTTGCGATGAACCCTGAGCATGTCGAAGTCGAAGGCGCCGACGGCACCACCCAGATTCATCCGCTGGATGAGCCGGAAGACCAGGCTGTTGTCGAGGGGCAGACTGAGGGTGAAACCGCCCTGGCATTGCCTCAAGGCCAGGACAGCGGCGAGACCGATGCCGCCGCGGGGGCCGAGCCTGTCGTGCCATCCGTTCCCGCGCCAGCCCCAACGCCTGCCGCCCCCACGGCTCCGGCCCATGCCGGCAGCGCGCCGACCACCCCGGCGGCTCCTGCTCCTGGCACGCCAGCGCCAACCGTGGCCGCTCCGGCCGTGCCAGCAGCGCCAGCAACCCCCGCGGCCCCGGCTCCTGCGCCTGGCGATGGCCAGGTACAGATCCAGTTCACCGCCGATTGCTGGACGCAGATTACCGACGGCAACGGCAAGGTCCTGTTCAGCGGCCTCAAGCGCAAGGGCGACAGCACGTCCGTCAACGGCAGGCCGCCGTTTGCCGTACGCCTGGGCTATGCCCGTGGCGCGCAGGTCAGCTACAACGGCCAGCCGGTCGATGTGGCTCCGTTCACCAGTGGCGAGACCGCTCGCCTGAAGTTGGGTCAATAAGTCATGCACGGCGAATCTCCTATCAAGCGTCGCGAATCCCGGAAGATCTGGGTCGGTAACGTGCCCGTGGGCGGCGATGCGCCAATCGCTGTGCAGAGCATGACCAACAGCGACACCAATGACGTGGCCGCCACGGTCGCGCAAATCAATCGCCTTGAAGCCGCCGGCGTCGACATCGTGCGCGTATCCGTGCCGGACATGGACGCCGCCGAGGCGTTCGGCAAGATCAAGCAGCTGGTCAAGGTGCCGTTGGTGGCCGACATTCACTTCGACTACCGCATTGCCTTGCGCGTGGCCGAGCTGGGCGTCGACTGCCTGCGCATCAACCCGGGCAACATCGGTCGCGAAGATCGGGTGCGCGCGGTGGTGGATGCCGCCCGTGATCGCGGCATTCCGATCCGCATCGGCGTCAACGCCGGTTCCCTGGAAAAAGACCTGCAGAAGAAGTACGGCGAACCGACTCCGGCCGCGCTGGTGGAATCGGCGCTGCGCCATGTCGAGCACCTCGAACGCCTGAATTTCCCGGACTTCAAGGTCAGCGTGAAGGCCTCCGACGTGTTCATGGCCGTCGAAGCCTACCGCCTGCTGGCCAAGGAAATTGTCCAGCCGTTGCACCTGGGCATCACCGAAGCCGGTGGGTTGCGCTCGGGTACGGTGAAATCTGCCGTCGGCCTCGGTATGCTGCTCGCCGAAGGGATTGGCGATACCATCCGCATCTCGTTGGCGGCGGACCCGGTCGAGGAAGTGAAAGTCGGCTACGACATTCTCAAGTCCCTGCACCTGCGTTCCCGTGGGATCAACTTCATCGCCTGCCCGAGCTGCTCGCGGCAGAACTTCGATGTAGTCAAGACCATGAACGAGCTGGAAGGGCGCCTTGAAGACCTGCTGGTGCCGCTGGATGTCGCGGTGATCGGTTGCGTGGTCAACGGGCCCGGCGAAGCCAAGGAGGCCCATATCGGCCTGACGGGCGGCACGCCGAACCTGATTTACATCGACGGCAAGCCGTCGCAGAAACTGACGAATGACAATCTGGTGGATGAGCTGGAAAAGCTGATCCGCCAGAAAGCGGCCGAAAAGGTCGAAGCCGACGCAGCGGTCATCGCGCGCGGTTAAGTCGCAAGATTAAGGAATACACGTGAGCAAGTCTCTGCAAGCCATTCGTGGCATGAACGACATCCTGCCCGAGCAGACGCCCCTGTGGCGCTATTTCGAGGGCACCGTCGCGCGCCTGCTGGATAACTACGGTTACCGGCAGATCCGCATGCCCATCGTCGAGTTCACCGAGCTGTTCAAGCGCTCCATCGGTGAAGTGACCGACATCGTCGAAAAAGAAATGTACACCTTCGACGACCGCAACGGCGATTCCCTGACTCTGCGCCCCGAAGGCACGGCAGCATGCGTGCGTGCAGTGCTTGAGCACGGCATCACCGGCGGCGGCCAGGTGCAGAAACTGTGGTACATCGGCCCGATGTTCCGCCACGAGCGTCCGCAGAAAGGTCGTTATCGCCAGTTTCATCAGATTGGCCTTGAAGTGTTCAACCTGGAAGGTCCGGACATCGATGCCGAGCTGATCGTGATGACCTGGCGCCTGTGGGGCGAGCTGGGCCTGCGCGATGCGGTCAAGCTTGAGCTCAACAGCCTGGGCACCAGCGAATCCCGTGGCCGCTACCGCGAGGCGTTGGTGGAGTTTCTGTCCGCCCATGTCGACAAGCTCGACGAAGACAGCCAGCGCCGCCTGAAGACCAACCCGCTGCGCGTGCTCGATACCAAGCACCCGGAGACCCAGGCGATCCTGGTGGACGCGCCGAAAATGGCCGACTACCTCGACGACGAATCCCGCGCGCATTTCGAAGGGCTGAAGGCACGTCTGGACGCCGTCGGCATCCCTTACGTGATCAACCCCAAGTTGGTCCGTGGCCTGGATTACTACAGCAAGACCGTCTTCGAATGGGTCACCGACAAGCTCGGGGCCCAGGGCACCGTGTGCGCCGGTGGCCGCTACGACGGGCTGGTGGAGCAGATGGGCGGCAAGCCGACCCCGGGCGTGGGTTTTGCCATGGGTATCGAGCGCCTGGTGCTGATGCTTGAAGCATTGGACAAGGTGCCGGAAGAACTGGCGCGCCAGGTCGATGTGTACCTCTGCGCCTTTGGCGAGGCCGCCGAACTGGCCGCCCTGGCCCTGAGCGAGCGGATCCGTGACCAGTTGCCCAACCTGCGTCTGCAGATCAACGCCGGCGCCGGCAGCTTCAAGAGCCAATTCAAGAAGGCCGACAAGAGCGGTGCACTGTACGCACTGATTCTTGGTGACGACGAACTGGCCCAACAAGTGGTAGGTTTCAAACCCCTGCGTGGCCAGGGCGAACAACAAAGTATTGCCTGGGATGCGCTTGCTGCACACCTGGCCACCTGCGTCGTGCAGGGTTGAAGCTGTCAAACAGCCGATTTAGCGATTAAGGAGTATTGGGGTGTCGAGTACCGAAGATGAACAGCTGGCGGATTTGAAGGACTGGTGGACGCGCAACGGCAAGCCGCTGGTCACTGGCGGCCTGTTGGCGCTGGTCATCGTGTTCGGCTGGCAGGCCTACCAGAAATACCAGAGCAATCAGTCGCAAGGTGCCTCGGTGCTTTACCAGCAACTGCTGGAAACCACCCTGACCCCCGACGGCAAGCCTGACGCGGCGCGCGTGGCGGACCTGGCCGGCAAGCTCAACAAAGAGTTCGGCGGCACCGCCTACGCCCAGTACGGCAGCCTGTTCGTGGCCAAGGTTGCGGTCGACAGCGGCAAGCTGGACGACGCGGTCACCGAGCTGAAAGCCATCGTCGACAAACCGGCCAACCCGACCCTGGGCGAAGTCGCGCGTCAGCGCCTGGCGCAGGTGCTGGCGGCACAGAACAAGGCCGAAGACGCGCTGAAGCTGCTCGACGGCGACGCCGACAAGGCGTTCCTGGCGACCCGCGAAGAACTCAAGGGCGACCTGCTGGTACAGCTGGGCCGTGCCAATGAGGCCCATGCGGCCTACCAAAAAGCCAAGGCTGCGCTGTCGGATGAAGCCGCAGTCGGTGGCCTGCAAATCAAGCTGGACGACCTGGCCAAAGGGGATGCGTGACGTGATCCGTTGGAAACATGCAGCATTGCTGGCCCTGGCCATTCTGGCCGCGGGTTGCAGCAGCAACAGCAAGAAAGAACTGCCTCCGGCCGAACTGACCGATTTCAAAGAAGAAGTCGTGCTGCAGAAGCAATGGAGCCGCTCCGTCGGTGACGGCCAGGGTGAAACCTACAACATGCTGGTGCCGGCCATCGACGGCGACACCCTCTATGCCGGCGACGTGACTGGCGTCGTCATGGCCATGGATCGCATGAGCGGCGACGTCAAATGGGAAAAGGATCTTGAGCTGCCTGTGTCCGGCGCCGTTGGCGTGGGTTACGGGCTGGTCATGATCGGCACGCTCAAGGGCGAGATCGTCGCCCTGGACGCGAGCAGCGGTGAAGAGAGATGGCGCGCCCGCGTGACCAGCGAAGTGCTCGCGCCGCCCGCTACCAACGGTGACGTGGTGGTGGTGCAGACCCAGGACGACCGCCTGATTGGCCTGGATGCCGCCACCGGCAACCAGCGCTGGTTGTACGACAGCACTCCGGCGGTACTGACCCTGCGTGGCACCAGCGCGCCGATCGTCACCAACCGCCTCGCGGTGGCTGGCTTGTCGACCGGTAAAGTCGTGGCCCTGGATATTTCCAACGGCGTACCGGTCTGGGAACAGCGCGTAGCGATCCCGCAAGGTCGTTCGGAGCTGGAGCGTGTGGTCGACATCGACGGCGGCCTGCTGCTGTCCGGCGGTACGCTGTACGTCGCCAGTTACCAGGGCCGCGTTGCGGCGCTGGACCTGGAAAGCGGTCGTCCGTTGTGGCAGCGCGATGCGTCGAGCTACGCCGGTGTCGCCCAAGGTTTCGGCAGCGTCTACGTGAGCCTGTCCTCGGGCACCGTCGAAGGCGTTGACGAGCGTTCCACCACCGCATTGTGGAGCAACGACTCCCTGGCCCGTCGCCAACTGTCGGCCCCGGAAGTGTTCTCCAGCTACGTTGCAGTGGGTGACCTGGAAGGTTACCTGCACCTGCTCAGCCAGGTCGACGGTCGTTTCGTCGGTCGCGAGCGCATCGACAGCGACGGCCTGCGTGCGCGTCCGCTGGTGGTGGGAAACATGATCTATGTGTATGGCAACAGCGGCAAACTGGAAGCCCTGACCATCAAGTAAGACTATGCTTGGGTTAATTCCCAAGCGGCTTCACCTTTTTAGGAGCGAGCCTGCTCGCGAATGCGCTGGTCCAGCGGCCTGTATGTCGACTGACCCACTGCTTTCGCGAGCAGGCTCGCTCCCACAAGGTGGCCCCCGAGCACCAGCCGCTGCCTCGCAGCGGCTTTTGTATTTTCTGAAATAACGAAGTGGAGAGCCGCATGGTTCCCGTAATCGCCCTGGTGGGCCGACCGAACGTCGGCAAATCCACCTTGTTCAACCGCCTGACCAGGACTCGCGACGCTATCGTCGGCGACTTGTCCGGTCTGACCCGTGATCGCCAATACGGTGAGGCCAAGTGGCAAGGGCGTACCTATATTCTGGTCGACACCGGCGGCATCTCCGGTGATGAGCACGGCATGGACGAAAAAATGGCCGAGCAGTCGCTGCTCGCCATCGAAGAAGCCGATGTGGTGCTGTTCCTGGTAGACGCCAAGGCCGGTTTTACCGCCGCCGACCAGATGATCGCCGAGCATTTGCGCAAACGTAACAAGCGTTCCTATGTGGTCGCCAACAAGGTCGACAATATCGACCCGGACATGGCTCGCGCCGAGTTCGCACCTTTGGGCATGGGCCAGGCGATTCCGATCGCCGGTGCCCACGGTCGCGGCATCACCCAGATGCTGGAAATCGCCCTGGCTGATTTCCCCAAGGACGATGAAGACGAGCCGGAAGAGGGCGAGGAAGAAGTCGTTGCCGAGGGCGAGGAAGCCAAGCGCATTCCGGGTCCGAGCGAAAAGGACGGCATCAAGATCGCTATCATCGGCCGCCCGAACGTCGGCAAGTCGACGCTGGTCAACCGCATGCTCGGTGAAGACCGGGTCATCGTCTACGACCAGCCCGGCACCACCCGTGACAGCATCTACATTCCCTTCGAGCGTAACGAAGAGAAGTACACGCTGATCGACACGGCCGGTGTGCGCAAGCGCGGCAAGATCCACGAGGAAGTCGAAAAATTCTCCGTGGTCAAAACGCTGCAGGCGATCAAAGACGCCAACGTGGTGATCTTCGTGATGGACGCCCGCGAAGGCGTGGTCGATCACGACTTGAACCTGCTGGGTTTCGCCCTGGAAGCCGGTCGTGCACTGGTCATCGCGATCAACAAGTGGGACGGCATGACGCCGAGCGAGCGCGATTACGTCAAGGTCGAACTGCAGCGTCGGCTGTTCTTCGTCGACTTTGCCGACATCCACTTCATCTCGGCCCTGCACGGTACCGGCGTGGGCAACCTCTACGCCTCGGTGCAGAACTCGTTCAAGTCGGCGGTCACCCGTTGGCCGACCAACCGCCTGACCCAGATCCTCGAAGACGCGGTCGGCGAGCATGCGCCACCGATGGTCAACAACCGCCGGATCAAGCTGCGCTACGCCCACTTGGGCGGTGCCAACCCACCGATCATCGTGATCCACGGTAACCAGATCGAGAAGGTGCCCAAGTCCTACGTTCGTTATCTGGAAAACACTTACCGTCGCGTCCTCAAGCTGGTCGGCACGCCGATCCGCATCGAGTTCAAGGGCGGCGAGAACCCGTACGAAGGCAACAAGAACACGCTCACCGACCGCCAGGTCAACAAGAAGCGCCGCTTGATGTCGCACCACAAGAAGGCCGACAAGAAGCGCCGCGACAAGCGCTGATCCTGGCTTCTCAGGACCGCTTTTGTGGCGAGGGAGCTTGCTCCCGCTGGGCTGCGCAGCAGCCCCCTGCGTTTTGTCTGATGCACCGCTGTGGTGGATACATCTTGGGGCTGCTTCGCAACCCAGCGGGAGCAAGCTCCCTCGCCACGGTGTTCGGCAACAATTGAAGAGGGTGCCCACGGGCACCCTTTTTCATGCCCGGCGATTGGGCTATCCTCGACCTCTCCCGCGCCGCGCCAGAGCCGGGTGCAGACCCAGGGAACCCTCGATGATCACCAGCAAGTTGCCGAATGTCGGCATCACCATTTTTACCCAGATGTCCCAGCTTGCCGCGCAGACCGGTGCGCTGAACCTGTCCCAGGGCTTTCCCGATTTCGATGGCCCGCAGGCCCTGCGCGATGCAGTGGGCCGGCATATCGCCCAAGGCCACAATCAATATTCGCCGATGACTGGCCTGCCAGCCCTGCGCCAGCAGATCGCGGCAAAGATCGCCCGCAGCTATGGCGCCAGCGTCGACGCCGATCAGGAAGTCACCGTGACCCCCGGCGCGACCCAGGCGATTTTCTGCGCCATCGCGGCGGTGGTACACAGCGGCGACGAAGTGATCGTCTTCGACCCAGCGTACGACAGCTACGAACCTGCCGTACAACTGGCCGGCGGGCGTTGCGTACATGTGCAACTGGGCCTGGATGATTTTGCCATCGACTTCCAGAAGCTTGGCGAAGCCCTGAGCCCGCGCACGCGAATGATCATCCTCAACACGCCGCACAACCCCAGCGGCGCATTGATCAGCCGCGCCGAGCTGGACCAGCTGGCGGCGTTGATTCGCGATCGCGACATCTACCTGATCAGCGATGAGGTTTATGAGCACCTGGTATTCGACGACGTGCCCCATGTCAGCGTCCTTGCCCACGAAGAACTCTACCGCCGTGCCTTCGTCGTCAGTTCGTTCGGCAAGACCTACCACGTCACGGGCTGGAAAACCGGCTACGTCGTCGCGCCAGCGGCCCTGACGGCGGAGCTGCGCAAGGTGCATCAGTACGTCAGTTTCTGCGGCGTGACACCGTTGCAATACGCGTTGGCCGACTACATGGCCGAGCATCCGGAGCATGTCGATGAACTGCCTGATTTCTATCAGGCCAAGCGCGACCTGTTCTGCGATCTGCTGGCGCCGTCGCGCTTCACTTTCCAGCGTGTCGCCGGCACGTATTTCCAGTTGGTGGATTATTCGCAGATCCGCCCGGACCTCAATGACGTCGACATGGCGCTCTGGATGACCCGCGAACACGGCGTGGCGACCATTCCGATCTCGGTGTTCTACCAGAACCCGCCGCAGGGCCAGCGCCTGGTGCGCCTGTGTTTTGCCAAACGCGAGGAGACGCTGCGCGAAGCGGCGGAAAAACTATGCGTGATCTGAGCGCGTTGCCCAATCTGAACATTGCCTTGATCCAGACTACGCTGGCCTGGCATGACCGCCGGGCCAACCTGGAACATTTCGACGCGCTGCTCGAACAGGCGCGCGGGGCGGACCTGATCATCCTGCCGGAAATGTTCACCACCGGTTTTTCCATGGAGTCCGAGGCCCTGGCCGAGCCGGAGAACGGCCCCGCCAGCCAATGGCTCAAGGCCCAGGCGGCAAAGCTGGACGCCGTGATCACCGGCAGCGTGATCATCCAGGCCGCCGACGGCAGCCATCGCAATCGCTTGCTGTGGGCGCGTCCGGATGGCGAGGTGCTGCATTACGACAAGCGTCATCTGTTTCGCATGGCCGGCGAGCACAACCATTACACACCGGGTGACCAGCAGGTGTTGTTCGAGCTCAAGGGCTGGCGGATTCGGCCGCTGATCTGCTATGACCTGCGCTTCCCGGCGTGGAGTCGCGATGCCGAGGACACCGACCTGTTGCTGTATACCGCCAACTGGCCGGGCGCCCGGCGTCAGCACTGGAACCGGCTGCTGCCGGCACGGGCCATCGAAAATCTCTGCTATGTGGCGGCGGTGAACCGGATCGGCACCGACGGCAAGGGCTTCGCTTATACCGGAGACAGTCAGGTGCTGGACTTTCAGGGCGAGACGCTGCTCAGTGCCGGCGAGGCCGACGGCGTGTTCACGGTGTGCCTGAGCGCGGCGGACCTGGCGGCGTATCGCACACGCTTTCCGGCGAACCTGGACGCTGATCGCTTCGAATTCATCTATTGAAACGATTCAGCCCTCAAGGAACGGTATTGCACGCCGATAACAGGTCAGCCAAGGAGGAGTCCCCATGACCAGTATCAGCGCAACGACCGTAAACCCTTATCCGCTGTCGGCCCCCAAAGTCTCCATCAGGGGCGCCGAGGAAGAGAAAGCCGTCAGTCCGGTGGTACCGCCTGACACCGGCGAAGACAAGGACAAGGACAAGGACAAGGAACTGAAAGTAGACACCAGCGGCGCAAATATCGCCGGTGTTGGCGGCAGCAACGGCAGCAATATCATCGAGCAGCTGAAGAAGCAGATCGAGCGGACCGAAAAGTTGCTGGCCGATCAGCAGGCCCAATTGGCCCGCGTGCAGAAAAGCCGGGCCGACGAGGAGCAGAAAGCCCAGCAGGCCATGGCGATCCAGACCCAGATCATGGGGACCCAGGCGACTTTGCAGACTTTGCAGGCCGCGCTGCTGCAGGCGATGACGGTTTCGATCGATACCCATGCCTGAGTTTGGTGTTGTCTGATGGACCGCTTTCGCGAGCAGGCTCGCTCCCACAACATGTGCATCACGCCGACCATTGTGGGAGCGAGCCTGCTCGCGAAGAGGCCGGAACAGCCAACCCAAAACCAAGCCAAACAAAAGGCCCCGAGGTTCACACCCCGGGGCCTTTTGTTTTTCAGCGACCGATCAAGCCGCCTTGGCTTCCGGCTGGCTCAGCGAGCGGTTCAACGCACTGAACAGCGCCTTGAAGCTCGCCGTGGTGATGTTTTCATCGATGCCCACGCCATGCACCGCACGTTCGCCGTTGACGCGCAGTTCGATGTACGCCGCAGCCTTGGCGTTGGTGCCGGCGCCGATGGCGTGTTCGTTGTAGTCCATGATTTCCACCGGAATCGGCAGCCCGGCCACCAGCGCTTCCAGCGCGCCGTTGCCTCTGCCACGCCAGTGCAGGTTGGTCTCGCCCTGGCCCTTGCTGGCGACTTCCACTTCCACGGCGCTGTTGCCGTTCTCTTCCTGCAGGCGATGGCTGACCAGCGCGTACGGAGTGTTGGCTTGCAGATATTCGCGCTGGAGCAGGGCGTGGATCTGCTGGGCAGTCATTTCCAGGCCCAGGCGATCGGTTTCACGCTGTACCACCTGGCTGAACTCGATCTGCATGCGACGCGGCAGGCTGATGCCGTATTCCTGCTCCAGGAGGTAGGCGATGCCGCCCTTGCCCGACTGGCTGTTCACGCGGATCACCGCTTCGTAGCTGCGGCCGATGTCGGCCGGGTCGATCGGCAGGTACGGTACTTCCCACAGGGTATCCGGTTTCTGCTGGGCGAAGCCCTTGCGGATCGCGTCCTGGTGCGAGCCGGAGAACGCGGTGTGGACCAGGTCGCCGACATACGGGTGACGTGGATGGACCGGGATCTGGTTGCATTCCTCGACGACCTTGCGCACGCCGTCGATGTCGGAGAAGTCCAGCTCAGGGTCGATGCCCTGGGTGTAGAGGTTCAGCGCCACGGTCACCAGGTCGACGTTACCGGTGCGTTCGCCGTTGCCGAACAGGCAGCCTTCGACACGGTCGGCGCCGGCCATCAGGCCCAGCTCGGTGGCGGCCACGCCGGTGCCACGGTCGTTGTGGGTGTGCAGGCTGATAAGCACGCTGTCACGCCGGGTGATGTTGCGGTGGAACCACTCGATCTGGTCGGCGTAGATGTTCGGAGTGGCGACTTCGACGGTGGCCGGCAGGTTGAGGATCACCTTGCGCTCAGGTGTCGGGTTCCACACTTCGATCACCGCGTCGCAGACTTCCTTGGCGAACTCCAGCTCGGTCGCGCTGAAGGTTTCTGGCGAGTACTCGAACTGCCATTGGGTTTCCGGCTGCTGGGCGGCGTATTTGACGAACAGCTTGGCCGCGTTCACGGCGATTTCCTTCACGCCTTCCTTGTCCTGATTGAACACGATGCGGCGGAACGACGGGCAAGTGGCGTTATAGAGGTGGACGATGGCTTTCTTCGCGCCACGCAGGGACTCGAAGGTGCGAGCGATCAGGTCTTCACGGGCCTGGGTCAGCACCTGGATGGTGGTGTCGTCCGGGATGTGGCCTTCTTCGATGAGGGTGCGCACAAAGTCGAAGTCAGTCTGCGAAGCGGCCGGGAACGATGCTTCGATTTCCTTCACGCCCACTGCAACGAGGGTTTTCCAGAAGCGCAGCTTCTTGGCCGCATCCATCGGCTCGATCAGCGACTGGTTGCCGTCACGCAGGTCGGAACTGCACCAGATCGGCGCGGCGGTGATGGTCTTCGACGGCCAGGTGCGATCCGGCAGGTTGATGGTCGGGAAGGCGCGGTACTTCGAAGACGGGTCTTTGAGCATGCTCATGGGGAAATCCTTATTGTCGTGGCCGGAAAGAGGCGGCCTGCCGGTGGTTCGAACGGGTTGGCTTCACGCCTGGACGAGGTGCCGCGATTCAGCCCGGCAGTCGTGCGCTGACGAGGCACAGGCTGCGGTGCTGGCGAAGCTGAATGAGGGTGTGAGAGGTTTTCATGCTCTCAACCCTAACCGCGTGGCCGGGGGGTTGCAAGCAGTCGGGAAAAATTGGGAGAAGTTCTGTTTTTGGGTGGGTTTGCGAGATTTAATCGCGCATATAGACAGTTTGTATCCTAAGGATTGCGTCGATATTTAAGGCTTGGCAATTCCCAGGATAGTGGTGATGCGACTGCCGTCATCGCGAGCAAGCTCGCTCCCACAGGGGATCTGTGTTGATTGCAAATGTTGTCACTGAGATCCCTATGTGGGAGCGAGCTTGCTCGCGATGAGGCCAGTAGCCTCACCACAAACACTCAGGGCTGAAACGCCCCGATAAAGATCGCCGGATCCACCCGCGCATCATTCAGGCTGATGTTCCAGTGCATGTGCGGCCCGGTCGCGCGGCCGGTGGCGCCAACCTTGCCGACCACGGTGCCGCGCGCCAGTTGCTGGCCGACCTTCACGTCGATCTTCGACATGTGGCAGAACATGCTGATGAAGCCTTGGCCATGGTCGACGAACACGGTGTTGCCATTGAAAAAGTAGTTGCCGGTGAGGATCACCTTGCCGGCGGCCGGGGTCTTGATCGGCGTGCCGGCGGGCACGGCGAAGTCCAGGCCGGAATGAGGGTTGCGCTCTTCGCCGTTGAAAAAGCGGCGCACCCCGAACTTGCTCGACAGCGGGCCGTTCACCGGTTTGTCCAGCAGCAGGTTGCTGGGGATATTGGGGCTGAAGCTGCGGTAGGCCTTCAACTGCACCGCAAGCTCGGCCTCGATGCGCTTCAGATCCGCCGGGTCCGGATTGACCTGGCGCTTGTTTTTCAGGGTGATGTGCTGCTCGGGATATTTCTTGTAGCCAACCACGAAGGGCTGGGTGGCGCCGCCACTGCTGATCTGCTGGGTGCCAGGTTGGACGGTCAGCGGAATGCCGACAATTGCCAGCCAGTTCTGCTGTTCCTTGACCACCAGCACCGGTTTGCCCTGGTACGTGGCTTTTGGCGTCTGGGCCGCGCTGCCCAGATCCACCACGGCCACGCCGCCGGGCACCGGCTTGTTCAGCAGGCGAGTGATGTAGCTGTCAGCGTGGGCGTTGGCGGCCAGGCACAGCAAGAGCAGGGGAGCGAGAAATCGCGGCATGAATCAATCCAGTAGAGAAAGGGTGACCGGTGTCAGGTGATTGTCTTCGACCCGCACCAGCAGTTCGCCTTCGCCGAGCCTGGCGGTCAGGCGCTGGCCGGTGCGGGTTTGCCCGGCGTTGCGGATCGCATGGCCGCGTTCGTCGAGCAGGATGCTGTATCCGCGACCAAGGGTCGCCAGCGGGCTGACGATATGCAGCGTCTGCATCTGGTTGTGCAACTGTACGCGGCGCGTTTTCAGGCCTTCGCGCATGGCTCGGGGCAGGCGTTCGGCGAGACTGTCGAGGCGATGGCGCAACATGGCCAGCTGACGGCCCGGATGTTGCCCGGCCAGGCGGGTTTCCAGGCGAATCAGGCGTTCGCGGCGGGTATTGAGGCTGCGTTCGAAGGCCCGGCGCATGCGCATGTCCAGGTCGTCGAGGCGCTGGGCTTGCTGGCGCAGGCGTTCGCCGGGATGGCGCAGGCGGCGGGTGAGGCCTTCGAGGCGCAACTGGTCGCGCATCAGGCGGTCGCGCATGCGCATCACCAGGCGCCGGTGCAGGCTTTCGACCCGGCGCACCAGGTCGCCGGCGTCCGGTGCGAGCAGTTCGGCGGCGGCGGACGGAGTCGGGGCGCGCACATCGGCGACGAAATCGCTGATGGAGACGTCGGTCTCATGGCCTACCGCGCTGACGATGGGCGTGACGCAGGCGTCTACCGCACGAGCCACGGCTTCTTCGTTGAAGCACCACAAGTCTTCCAGCGAACCGCCGCCCCGGGCCAGGATCAGCGCATCGAAGCCTCGGGCATCGGCCAGTTTCAGCGCGCGGACGATCTGTGCGGTGGCTTCACGGCCCTGCACGGCGGTCGGAATCAGCGTCAGGGAAATCTGCGGCGCGCGGCGACGGAACACGCTGATGATGTCGCGGATCACCGCGCCGGTGGGCGAACTGATGATGCCGATGCGTTGCGGATGGGCCGGCAGCGGTACCTTGCGCTCGGCACTGAACAGGCCTTCGGCGCTGAGCTTTTCCTTCAGGGCGTCGAACGCCAGGCGCAGGGCACCATCGCCGGCCGGCTCCACGGTGTCGAGGATCAGTTGATAGTCGCCACGGCCCTCGAACAGCGAGACCTTGCCGCGTACCTTTACCGCCAGCCCGTCTTTCAATGCCTGGCGCACCCGCGCGGCGTTCTGTCGGAACAGCGCGCAACGCAC
The DNA here is from genome assembly GCF_054161305.1 of Pseudomonas sp. Z2-11. NCBI lineage: Bacteria > Pseudomonadati > Pseudomonadota > Gammaproteobacteria > Pseudomonadales > Pseudomonadaceae > Pseudomonas > Pseudomonas sp. Z2-11. The sequence goes on along the minus strand of NZ_CP096395.1, from coordinate 5,016,666 downwards.
CTGGGCGCCGCTGTCCTTGAGCGTGAAATACACGTGGCCGGAGGCGGGGCGGGCGAGGTTGGAAATCTCGCCCTCGACCCAGATGTTGCTGAACACGTCTTCGAGCAACACCCGCGCACGGCCGTTGAGCTGGCTGACAGTCAGGACCTCGCGGTCCAGGCCCAGTCGGGCAAAAGGATCTTTAATCATGGGCGGCATGATAAGGGGATTCGCTTGCGAATCTCCATGTATGTAGAAATTTCCTCCTGCGTACCGCCAGTCAAGCGGAGTCGCCTGCTTCGAGCGAGCCCGTTTCCACCGCTTGTGGGTTGCGCCGCCCGTCGCCTGCGCGGAATTCACCGCGCCTGCTTCCAGTCGATTTCAAGAGACGAATATCCCCGCGAAAGGAGGCCATCCATGCGTATCCATCACCTGAACTGCGGATGCATGTGCCCGGTAGGCGGGGCGCTGTTCGATGGTTACAGCCGGGGGCTGACGGCGTGCCTGGTGTGTCATTGCCTGCTGATTGAAACCGACACCAACGGTCTGGTCCTGGTGGACACCGGGTTTGGCCAGCGGGATGTGCAGACACCGCAACGGCTGAGCCGGTTCTTTCGAGTGTTCAACAACATCCAGTTCGAGCATCGCCTCACGGCTTTGGAACAGGTGCGGCGCCTAGGTTTCGAGGCCAACGATGTGCGGCACATCCTGCTGACGCACCTGGATTTCGATCACGCCGGCGGGCTCCAGGATTTCCCCCAGGCCCGGGTGCATGTAATGCGCGACGAGATGGCGACGGCCCGCAGCGCCGACACCTGGATAAGTCGACGACGGTTCCAGGCGCGGCAGTGGCAGGGCGTCGATAGCTGGGAGTTCTATGCCCCCGAAGGCGATACCTGGTTCGGCTTCGATTCGGTGCGCGCGCTGATCGGCGCCGAGGAAGAGGACATTTTCCTGGTGCCGCTTCAGGGACACACCGCCGGACATGCCGGGATCGCGCTGCGCACTCCGGACGGTTGGCTGCTGCACGCCGGTGATGCCTATTTTTTCCATGACGAGGTCCATCAACCCGAGCGCCATTGCCCGCCGGGGCTGAGGTTCTACCAATACATGATGGACACCTACCGTTCGGCACGGATGCGCAATCAGGATCGCCTTCGCGAGTTGGCGCAAGTCCAGAACGGGCACGTCGAGATTTTCTGCAGTCACGATGCCAGGGAATGGGAGCGGGCCGTAAACCAGGCGCACACGGTGCGGGTGGATTCCACCGCTATGTCGCCGGCCGCCGGCAGACAATCTTCCTGAGCCGCCCAGGCGAAAAAACAGCTTTCCCTTTTGCCCACGTCTCGTGGGCTTTTTTTTTGTCGGCAGTGCCGTTCGTCACCGTTTCCGGATGTTTCTCTCAACTTAGCCGGAGGGGGCAATTCTAAAAATCGTGTACCCAACAACACTGCTAAAGGAGAAGGCCATGCCTGCTTCTCATGATCTCTACCAAGATTTGAATTGCAGCAAAGAGACGGTCCAACAGCGTCGCCAGCAAGACCCGGAACTTGCTCGGCTGCTGGACGAATACACGGACGTGGATAACCAGGTCCTGGCCGCCGAATCGATATCGGCGGGCAACGTCGAGGATGATGACATCCGCAGACTCAAGGAACAGCGTCTGTCGATAAAAGACAAGATCGCTCAGCAACTGACAGCCACTCAATAAGCGAAGCGTAGACATGCGAACTCGACTGCCTTGGCATTTATCAAGGTTGTTGCTGGTCGGCGGGATGCTGTTGCTCGGCGGTTGCGACATGGTGTTGTTCAATCCCAAGGGACAGGTCGGCGTTGACCAACGCAACTTGATCATTCTCTCGACGCTGTTGATGTTGCTGGTAGTGGTGCCGGTCATCGTCATGGCGTTGGTCTTTTCCGTGAAGTACCGCGCCTCCAATACCAAGGCCAAGTACACGCCGGAGTGGGCCCATTCACGCAAGATCGAAACGGTGGTCTGGGGCGTCCCGTTGGTGATCATCATCATTCTCGGCGTGGTTACCTGGAAGTCGACCCATGCGCTGGATCCGTACCGACCGCTGGATTCGGACGTCAAGCCGCTGGTGGTGCAGGTCGTCGCGACCGACTGGAAATGGCTGTTCATCTATCCGGAGCTGGGCATTGCCTCGGTCAACGAACTGGCCATGCCACTAGACACACCGGTGAATTTTCGCGTGACCTCGGACGGCGCCATGACCTCGTTTTTCATTCCGGCGCTGGGCGGGCAGATCTATGCCATGGCCGGCATGCAGACCCAACTGCACCTGATCGCCAACGAGGCCGGGGAGTACCGGGGCATCGCCGCCAACTACAACGGCCCGGGTTTCTCCGACATGCATTTCCGGACCCTCGCCACCGATGCGGCGGGCTTCGACAAGTGGGTCGCCGACGTGCGGGCGGGGCAAGGACGGTTAGACAAGGACAGTTATGCCCGACTTGCCAAGCCGACGTTCAAGCACCCGGTTGAACATTACGCATTGGTCCAGCCGGACTTGTTCCAGAGCATCATCGACAAATACGAAGGCATGAATCGTTCCCGTGAAGTCGAGCATCGCATGCACGACATGCAGGGCAGCATCGGGTCTCCCGTCGGGACTCAAAGATCAGCGCAGGAGTAGGACATGTTTGGAAAACTGACGCTTGAGGCGATCCCGACGGATGAGCCGATCATCATGTGGACGCTGGCGGTGGTGGGACTGGTCGCCTTGGCCGGCATGGGTGCCATCACCTACTACCGCAAATGGACCTATCTGTGGAAAGAGTGGTTTACCTCGGTGGACCATAAGCGCATCGGCGTGATGTACATCGTCGTGGCGCTGGTGATGCTGCTGCGCGGTTTCTCCGACGCGATCATGATGCGCACGCAACAGGCCATGGCGTCCGACGGTTCGCCCGGTTACCTTCCGCCGGAACACTACGACCAGATATTCACTGCCCACGGCGTGATCATGATTTTTTTCATGGCGATGCCGCTGGTGGTGGGCTTGATGAACATCGTCGTGCCGTTGCAGATTGGCGCCCGGGACGTGGCGTTCCCGTTCCTCAACGCGTTGAGTTTCTGGCTGTTCGTGGCCGGCGCGATGCTGGTGAATGTTTCCCTGGCGGTTGGCGAGTTTGCGCGCACCGGTTGGGTCGCCTATCCGCCGTTATCCGGGTTGTCCTATAGCCCCGGGGTCGGGGTGGACTACTACATATGGTCATTGCAGATATCTGGCGTCGGGACGTTGCTCACCGGGGTAAATTTCTTCGTCACCATCCTGAAAATGCGTACGCCGGGCATGACCCTATTCCGCATGCCGGTGTTTACCTGGACGGTACTGTGCACGGCTGTGCTGATCCTGGCGTCATTCCCGATCCTCACCGCGACGCTGTTCATGCTCAGCCTCGACCGCTATCTGGACATGCACTTTTTCACCAACGAGCTGGGCGGCAACCCGATGATGTACGTCAACCTCATCTGGGCCTGGGGCCACCCGGAGGTGTACATCCTGATCCTGCCGGCGTTCGGTATTTTCTCCGAGGTAGCTTCCACTTTCAGCCGCAAGCGCCTGTTCGGTTATCACTCGTTGGTGTGGGCGACGATTGTCATTACCATCCTGTCGTTCATCGTCTGGGTGCACCACTTCTTCACCATGGGTTCGGGGGCGAGCGTCAACGCGTTCTTCGGCATCATGACCATGATCATCGCCGTGCCCACCGGGGTGAAGATATTCACCTGGCTGTTCACTATGTATCGGGGGCGCGTGCGCTTCGAAACGCCGATGCTATGGACCGTCGGCTTCATCGTCACTTTCAGCATCGGCGGCATGACCGGGGTGCTGCTGGCGGTGCCCGGGGCGGATTTCCTGCTGCACAACAGCCTGTTTCTGATCGCGCACTTTCATAACGTGATCATCGGCGGTGCCGTGTTCGGCTACCTGTGTGGACTGACTTACTGGTTCCCCAAGGCGTTCGGCTTCAAGCTTCACGATCGCCTGGGCCGGGCGGCGTTCTGGTGCTGGATTGTCGGTTTCTACTTCGCCTTCATGCCGTCCTACTTCCTTGGCTTCATGGGCATGACCCGGCGCCTCAACCATTTCGACGTACCCGAATGGCGGCCCTGGCTGGAGCTGGAGTTGCTCGGCGTCGGCATCATCCTCTGCGGCGTGGTCTGCCAGATCCTGCAGTTCTATTTCAGCATTCGCCAGCGTCACCAGAACCGTGACCTGACAGGCGATCCGTGGGACGGTCGTACCCTGGAATGGTCCACCGCCTCGCCGCCGCCGTTCTACAACTTCGCCCAACAACCGGTGGTCGAGGGCATCGACGCGTACTGGGGCATGAAGGAGCGCGGCCAGAAGACCGCCGTCGAAGCCGACTTCCAAGCCATCCACATGCCGCGCAACACCGCGATGGGCCTGGTCATCAGCCTGTTCAGCCTGATCATGTGCTTCGCCCTGGTCTGGCATATCTGGTGGCTGGCCATCGTCGGGCTGCTTGCGACCATCGGTGGGGTGATCTGGCGCAGCGTCGATGACGACATCGATTACTACGTGCCTGCCGAAGAGGTAGCACGCATCGAAAACCAACGTATCAAGGCACTGGCGGAGGCTTGATCCATGTCCAATCTCGTTCAGCCACACGCCACCGCGCCGGAATCCGAACACGGTCACTCGGACGCAAGCTCCATGACCCTGTTCGGGTTCTGGATCTACCTGATGACCGACTGCATTCTGTTCGCGACGTTATTCGCGACCTATGCGGTACTCGGCCAGAGCGTCGCCGGCGGGCCCGGCGCCGCCGATATCTTCGAATTGCCCTACGTCCTCACGGAAACTTTCATCCTGCTGTTCAGCAGCATCACCTACGGCTTCGCCATGCTCGCGCTGAGCGCCGGGAACAAGCAGAAGGTATTGGCCTGGCTCGGCCTGACCTTCGTCCTGGGGTTGGCGTTCATCGGCATGGAAATCCATGAGTTCCAGAAACTCATCGCCGAAGGCTATGGCCCCAACCGCAGCGCCTTTCTCACCGGCTTCTTCACGCTGGTGGGCACTCACGGCCTGCACGTCGCCACGGGGCTGCTGTGGATGGCCGTGCTGATGTTCCAGGTGCAACGCAACGGCCTGACCACCGTCAACGCCACCCGCCTGGGCTGCCTGAGCCTGTTCTGGCACTTCCTCGACGTGGTCTGGATCTGTGTGTTTACCGTGGTCTATCTGTTTGGAGTGATGTAAATGAGCAGTCATCAGAGCAGCGTCGATGCCAGCCACGGCAGCGCAAAATCCTACCTCACCGGGTTCGTTCTGTCGGTCATCCTCACCGTTATCCCGTTCGCCCTGGTGATGTATCCCACATTGCCCAAGCCCTTGACGGCCGGGATCGTGGCGATTTTTGCGGTGATCCAGATCGTTGTGCACCTGATCTATTTCCTGCACCTGAACTTCTCACCGCAACAACGCTGGAACCTGACGGCCCTGGCGTTCTCGACCGTGGTGATTGCGCTGTTGGTCGGGCTGTCGCTGTGGATCATGTACAGCGTGCATCACAACATGTTGGCGCATTGAGCGCAGGGGGCATCTGGCACGCGGGCGCCTGCGGCAAGCCATGTGTTCGCGATGGCGCACCACGGTAATAGTGGATATGCCGCAATAAATCTGGCTAAAGTCGCCGGTGCTCTCAACAAGGACGTGCCGGATGGATTTTTTCTCGTGGTTGGGTGAGTGGGCGTTCGCCCCCACGCAATGGCTGGTGATCGGGCTGGCCATTACCCTGGCCTACATCGTGTTCGGCATCGCCGGGTTCGGCACGGCACTGGTGGCCGCGCCGATCCTGCTGCTGTACATGCCACTGGCGAAAATCATCCCGCTGCTGGTGCTGCTGGATTTTGTCGCGGCATTCGGCAACTTGTTGCCATCGCGTCGGGACGTCGCCCGGCCAGAGTTGCTGCGATTGTTGCCATGCATGGCGGTGGGTTGCACCCTCGGGGTGATTTTCCTGCTCAACCTCAAATCCGACCTGCTGCTATTGTTGATGGGCCTGTTCATCAGCGCCTATGCGATCTACAGCCTGTGGATAAAGACCCGACCGACGCAGCTGTCGGCGTTGTGGGCGCTGCCGATGGGCACGGTCGGCGGAATGTTCGGCGCGCTGTTTGGCAGCGGCGGCTTTTTATATGCCATTTATTTGAATAGCCGGTTATCCAAGGAGGCGGCCCGGGCGACCCAGAGTGCGCTGATCAGTTGCAGCACGGTGGTGCGCTTGAGTCTGTTCATCGTCGCCGGGGTGTATGCCGAGCTACCCTTGCTGGTACTGGCGCTGTGTTTGTTGCCGGCCATGGCGCTAGGGCTGTGGGTTGGGCGCCGCTTGACCATGAAGATGTCGCGAGAGGCGTTTGTACGACTAGTCACCTGGCTGGTGCTCGCCAGCGGCCTGGCATTGATCGGGCGCTATCTGAGTGCTTGACCTGGCCGGGCCAGGGATTAAGCTGCCGGCCTTTTATAAGACCCGCCAGGGAAACAGCCAGGCCTCGCCATGAATTCGCAAAGCATCATCGTCCCGAAAATTTCCACCTTGCCGGTTCACGAGCCCCGGGCTCGGGCGATCGTGCGCTGGCTGGTGCGCAAGAACATCGTCGAAGAGCAATTGACCACTTGCGGTCGCACTGGCAATCGCATGGCCCACGCCATCGCCCCCGGCGCCCGCCAGGTGGTCCTGCATCCCGACGCGTTGCCGTTCGGCGAACCGGTCAACGGCCTGGAGATCATCACCAAACGCTGCATCTACACGCCGGCCAAGGGCTTTCTTGAAGAGGCCGGCTGCGCCGAGTGCCGCAGGGAAATTGGCGAAGCGCTGTTCGAAAGCCTGGAGGAGTGGATGCCGGGTCGCACCGACAACTTCACCTGCCCTGAGTGCGGGCATGAGGATGACATCAACGGGTTCCTGTTCCTGCAACCCTGCGCCTTCTCCAACCTGGGTTTCATCTTCAATAACTGGCTGGAGGCGGGGTTCAAGCAGGAGTTCATCGATGAGTTCGCCGATTGGCTGGACCAGCCGGTGAGTTGGGTGAGGGTGGAGTTGTAGCGAGGACACTCCCTTTCTGCGCAGCCCTTGTGGCGAGGGAGCTTGCTCCCGCTGGGCTGCGCAGCGGCCCCGGCTTTTTGGCGGTTGCTGCGCAACCGAGCGGGAGCAAGCTCCCTCGCCACAGGGTTCAATGTGTGGATCAGAAACGCAGTGGTTTCAGCCCCTCAATCACCCCGCCAATAATAGACAGAGTTTTACATTGAGCCAGACGGGGTCCATGAGTATAATGGCGCGCTTCCATTTTCCCGCTCGGGAGCCCCCGCGATGCTGCGTATCAGCCAAGAAGCTCTGACCTTCGACGACATTCTCCTAGTGCCCGGTTATTCCGAGGTACTGCCTAACGAAGTCAGTCTCAAAACCCGTCTCACCCGTGGCATCGAACTGAATATCCCGCTGGTTTCCGCCGCCATGGACACCGTGACCGAAGCCCGTCTGGCCATTGCGATGGCCCAGGAAGGCGGTATCGGTATCATCCACAAGAACATGACCATCGAACAGCAGGCCGCCGAAGTGCGCAAGGTCAAGCGGTTCGAGGCTGGCGTGGTCAAGGATCCGATCACCATCGAGGCTGACGCCACGGTCCGGGATCTGTTCGAACTGACCCGCATGCACAACATCTCCGGCGTTCCGGTGCTGCACGATGGCGACCTGGTCGGCATCGTCACCTCCCGTGACGTGCGTTTCGAGAATCGCCTGGACGCCAGCGTTCGCCAGGTGATGACGCCGAAAGAGCGCCTGGTCACGGTCAAGGAAGGCACCAGCAAGGACGAAGTCCGTGAATTGCTGCACAAGCACCGCATCGAGCGCGTGCTGATCGTCGACGACAAGTTCGCCCTCAAAGGCATGATGACCGTCAACGATATCGAAAAAGCCAAGGCTTATCCGCTGGCGAGCAAGGACGACCAGGGTCGTCTGCGCGTTGGCGCGGCGGTCGGCACCGGCAAGGACACCGGCGATCGCGTCGCCGCCCTGGTCAATGCCGGCGTTGACGTGGTGGTGGTCGACACTGCCCACGGTCATTCCAAAGGCGTGATCGACCGCGTTCGCTGGGTCAAGCAGAACTTCCCTGACGTCCAGGTGATCGGCGGCAACATCGCCACCGGCGAAGCCGCCAAGGCCCTGGCCGAAGCTGGCGCCGACGCGGTCAAGGTCGGTATCGGCCCTGGCTCGATCTGCACCACCCGCATCGTTGCCGGTGTCGGCGTGCCGCAGATCAGCGCCATCGCCAACGTCGCCGCCGCCCTTGAAGGCACTGGCGTGCCGCTGATCGCCGACGGCGGTATCCGCTTCTCCGGTGACCTGTCCAAGGCCATCGTCGCCGGTGCGTACTGCGTGATGATGGGTTCGATGTTCGCCGGCACCGAAGAGGCGCCGGGCGAGATCGAACTGTTCCAGGGCCGTAGCTACAAGGCCTATCGCGGCATGGGTTCGCTGGGCGCCATGTCCCAGGCCCAGGGCTCTTCCGACCGTTACTTCCAGGACTCCTCCGCGGGTGCCGAGAAGCTGGTGCCGGAAGGCATCGAAGGTCGCGTGCCGTACAAGGGCACCCTGAGCGCGATCATCCATCAACTGATGGGCGGCCTGCGTTCTTCCATGGGCTACACCGGCAGCGCGGACATCGAAGAGATGCGCACCAAGCCGGAATTCGTGCGCATCACCGGCGCCGGCATGGCCGAGTCCCATGTCCACGACGTACAGATCACCAAGGAAGCGCCGAACTACCGTGTAGGTTAAGGCTTCCAGCAAAACGTTAATCACCGGGGCTGTTCATTCAGCCCCGAGTTGTTTCTGATTCACTACATGAGAATGAGTCATGGCCCTCGACATTCACGCTCACCGCATCCTGATCCTCGACTTCGGTTCCCAGTACACCCAGCTGATCGCCCGCCGCGTGCGTGAAATCGGCGTGTACTGCGAGCTGCATCCGTTCGACATGGATGAAGAAGCGATTCGCGAGTTCGCTCCCAAAGGCGTCATCCTTGCCGGCGGCCCCGAGTCCGTGCACGAAGCCGACAGCCCGCGCTGCCCGCAAGCGGTGTTCGACCTCGGCGTACCGGTGTTCGGCATCTGCTACGGCATGCAGACCATGGCTGAGCAATTGGGCGGCAAGGTCGAAGGTTCCGACCTGCGTGAGTTCGGTTATGCCCGTGTCGACGTGGTCGGCAAGAGCCGCCTGCTGGACGGCATCGAAGACCACATCGACGCCGACGGCCTGTTCGGCCTCGACGTGTGGATGAGCCACGGTGACAAGGTCACGAAGATGCCGGAAGACTTCCACATCCTCGCCAGCACCCCGAGCTGCCCGATCGCCGGCATGTTCAACGACGATCGCCGCTACTACGGCGTACAGTTCCACCCGGAAGTGACCCACACCAAGCAGGGCGGCCGCATCCTGTCGCGCTTCATCCTCGACATCTGCGAATGCGAAGCCCTGTGGACGCCTTCCAAGATCGCTGAAGATGCCATCGCCCAGGTTCGCGCCCAGGTCGGCACCGACAACGTATTGCTCGGCCTGTCCGGCGGTGTCGATTCCTCGGTGGTTGCCGCGCTGCTGCACAAGGCCATCGGCGACCAGCTGACCTGCGTCTTTGTCGACAACGGTCTGCTGCGCCTGCACGAAGGCGAGCAAGTGATGGCCATGTTCGCCGAGAACATGGGCGTCAAGGTGATCCGCGCCAACGCCGAAGAGCAGTTCCTGAACAACCTGGCCGGCGAGTCCGACCCGGAGAAGAAGCGCAAGATCATCGGTCGCACCTTCATCGACGTATTCGATGCCGAATCCTGCAAGCTGGACAACATCAAGTACCTGGCCCAGGGCACCATCTACCCCGACGTGATCGAGTCGGCCGGCGCCAAGAGCGGCAAGGCTCACGTGATCAAGTCCCACCATAACGTCGGTGGCCTGCCGGAAGAGATGAACCTGAAACTGGTCGAGCCGCTGCGCGAACTGTTCAAGGACGAAGTACGTCGCCTCGGCCTGGAACTGGGCCTGCCCTACGACATGGTCTACCGCCACCCATTCCCCGGCCCGGGCCTGGGCGTGCGGATCCTCGGCGAAGTGAAGAAGGAATACGCCGACCTGCTGCGTCGCGCCGACCACATCTTCATCGAAGAACTGCGCAAGGCCGACTGGTACCACAAGGTCAGCCAGGCATTCGTGGTATTCCAGCCGGTGAAATCGGTCGGCGTGGTCGGCGATGGCCGTCGCTACGCCTGGGTCGTGGCCCTGCGTGCCGTGGAAACCATCGACTTCATGACCGCTCGCTGGGCACACCTGCCGTACGAACTGCTGGAAACCGTATCCGGGCGGATCATCAACGAAATCGAAGGCATCTCCCGCGTCACGTATGACGTGTCGAGCAAGCCGCCGGCGACGATCGAGTGGGAATAACGGAACCTCAACAGGGGTAACCCCCCTGTTGTCCTGAAATCGATGCAACGTCGATTTTGTGATCGGAGGGAGAAAGGGGCGGGTTCAGCCTCTTTCTCAGCTCTGACGAGCCGGTTGTTGAAATAATCGTTTTTGCGCACAGCTCTTGTTATCTAATCGTTTTTATCCCATCTTAATCGTTAGCTGACCAGATCAGGCGGCACGACATCATTTTTTAGCCCCTAAAACTCAACTTGTCCGCGGAGGCCCTATATGACCGATTTGCCCGCAGACGCGATAGGCGCCGCCTGGCTGGCCCAAATCTATGATGTGCGGCCTTTGGGGCGACTGCCGGTGATGAGTCAAGTAGGCGGGCGACGCGCAACTCAAGTCATCGATGGCTTTCGTCTGGAGACCTACACCGAGGCGATGCGGCCGGATGAGGAGCCGGCTGCACATTTGCAGTTCCATCTGCGTCATGAAGTCCCGCATCTGGAGTTCCTTGCCCGTCTGTTCGAGAAGACCGGGCCTGTTTTCGTCCAGGACTGGGTTACGGTCGAGCCTACTGGGCAGTACGCGCGTCGTGCTGCGTTTCTGTATGAATGGCTGACCGGAAACACTTTGGTCGTGCCCGAGCGCTTGGGCGGCAATTACGTCGATGTCATTGACGAAGCCAAGCTGGTGTCGGCATCCCGCGACCAAGTGGTGAAAGTGCAGCGCTGGCGGGTAAATGACAACCTGCCCGGCACGCGTGAATTCTGCCCCTGCGTGGTCAAGACCGAGGCGGTAATGCGTGCGGTCGAACTGGACGTTCCACGCCTGTTCGTTGAACTGACAGACGAGTTCGGCGAGGATCTGCTGATGCGGTCGGCGGTCTGGATGACGCTACGCGAGAGCAAGGCCAGCTTCGCCATCGAAGGCGAGGCCGACCGGGTAGGGCGGGTGCAACGCTTTGCCGACGTAATGGCGCGTCGTACAGGGCAAGGTGCGGTCCCATTGAGCAATGCCGCGCTGGCAGAGTTGCAGCAGGAAATTCTCGGTGATCGGACGACGATCACCCACTTCGGCGTGCGTCAGTCTCCGGTTTTCGTCGGCGAAACGGTGCGCTACGAGGAGGTCGTTCATTACGTCGCCCCGGCGGCCGATGAAATCGACGCGATGCTTGAAGGGCTGGGAGTGTTCCTCGAGAGGACGCAGGGCCAGTCGCCGGTAATGCGCAGCGCAGTCGCAGCCTTTGGTTTCGTCTATATACACCCGCTCGCTGACGGCAACGGTCGTGTGCACCGGTTTTTGGTCAACGACGTACTGCGACGCGACGGCGCGATTCCGGATCCGGTAATTCTGCCGATCTCAGCGGTCATTACAGATGACGTGGGCGAGCGCCGCAGCTACGACCGGGTGCTGGACCAGGTGTCCAAGCCGCTCATGCAGGCTGTACGCGAGCGAGTAGTCTTCGAGCCCATGCAGGCCACCTATCCAGATGGTGTGGTGTCGAACTTCTCTTTTCAGGGCGCTGACCAGGCCCGACCGCTGTGGCGTTATCCGGATCTCGGACCTCATACCGTGTTTCTGGCCAATATCATTGGCCGGACGTTGACTGAGCAGATGCGCGAAGAGTCTCGTTATCTGCGCAGCCACGCGCGGGCGCGCGCGATGCTGAAGGAGGTAGTCGAGATGCCCGACCACCAAGCGGATCGAGTACTGCGTTCAATCGAGCAGAATCGCGGCGAGTTGAGCAATGTGCTTGCCAAGGAAATGCCCGTCCTGCAACAGGTCGGGGTGTGGGCCGAAATCGTTGACGCCGTCTCGCGGGCGTTTGCGGAGGACGGCGGAGCGGGGGCTGCTGTGATTGATCGATATCGTCCGGGGAAGCCCGTCGACCGCTGAAGTCCTTCATGCGAAGTTCGTTACGCCCGGATTGGATGGCAACGGCTGGCTTAGCTATTAGAGAAATCGTGATCGAATCAAGTCCGTATCGAACGGCGTTACCCCCTGATGAAGCGCAAATACCGCCTGTGCCTGTTGTGGCGAAGCCACCCGTTCTCCTCGGGCTCGTGCATGTAAATCGAACAGCGTCTCCAAATCCGGACGTGGCGTATGCACCAAGGCCCGCAGCATCAACGATATCCCACTCAGGTTGTTCTGAACGTTGTTCCACCGCGGAGATGACGTGAGCCCCAGATCGGCCCAAATCACGCGCCGCTCCTGCAAGTCCATCACGAATGGCAGGCAGATCCCGGTATCGGATGCGATATCGAGACGGTCGATCACGGATCGCGAAAAGGAGCCCGCTATTTTTTGACATTCAAGGAGCCGCCTTCTGCGCATCGTGTTGATTGGCTGCAGGCCAGAGGCAACTATCCGCTTACCGGGAACGTATTGGATGTGGCCTAGGTGGCGTTTCAGGTCAGCGTGGCGAAAGAAGGCCGGTGAATGCCTGGCATGGCTTTCAAAGAGCTGGAGGCTTTGGTTGGGAGACAGTCCTGAACTCGTCAACGAATCGAAGGCGTGTCTCGCGTGAGATACGAGGTGTCGAGCAAGCCGCCGACGACGATTGACTGGGAGTGTTTTGAACGGTAGTCGCTAGCAAAAAAGCAAAGGCCCGGATGATGCGGGCCTTTTGCGTCCCGGGGGGTCAGATGTTCGGTTTGGCCGCCTTGGATTTTTCTTCCTCCAGTTTCCTGGCCTGTTCCGCCTTTGCTTGCGTCTCTTTGGCATTCAACTGGTCATACATGCTCTTGACATCGGTTACGCTCAGAGAGAACTCACGCACCATCTTGTCCTGATCAGGTTGTGAATAAGCCATGATCAGAAGGCTGCACTCGGATGGGAAGTTTTGTGGTGCAGGGAAGGAAACGCCAGGAATATGCATATTGCTAAAGTGCACCTGCGCGCAAGGACCAATGCCACGGTCGTTAAAGACTTGGTCTACACCCTTATACAGCTTGCCGTTTCGGTCAAACTCCCAGTACATGACTTCTCCCATCTGGGAATTGCGGAACGAGGTCGGGCCGAATTTTTCGGTCAGCGATGCCACCAGATTGTCGAGTGGGATACGCGACCCTTCTTCGTAGTGCTTCATATGCCCGACAAACCATACCTTGCCAGCATCGTCTTGAAGCGCGGCAAACTGGTCGGCTTGGGCAAGAGTCTTGTTGGTCACGGCTGTCACGCCGGCCTCGGTGCCATCGACAGTTTTCAGCGGGCTGATCGTATAGGCCTGGTTGGCTTTCATGATCGCATCTTTGGCTTCTTCCAGAGTCGAGCCAAGGGCGACACCCGAAATATCGGTGGGAACCGCCGCGAAAGCTGTGGATACGGCAAATGCCAGGGTTGCAGACAGAGTGATGCAAGCGCCAATTTTGCTCATGAATAAATCCCTTTGTATGAAAGATACCGTGCGGTCCCGCTTAGACCGGTATCCGAACATTTTCCGGTGGGACGAAGCAACACAAATCCATTGCCTGGACATCAAGTTTGAAAAAGGGGTTCATCGCCCGAGCGCGTCCCGCGACAATCCTTCACTTAATCTTTCTCAATTGCAGGTGTATCGTATTCGCCTTTTCCGGGCCCCGCCGGCCCGTCGCAGATTCAAGAGGTAGTCGCGTTCATGTCTTTTACCCGTCGCCAAATACTCGGTGGCCTGGCCGGTCTTGTTGTCGTTGGCGTAGGTGCGGGAGGCGCGTCGCGGTATTGGTTGGGCAAGATGGCCGATTCAGAGGCCGGTCACGACTATGAATTGATCGCGGCGCCGCTGGACATGGAGCTGGTGGCCGGGCACAAGACCCAGGCCTGGGCTTTTGGCCCTTCGGCGCCGGGTACCGAGCTGCGGGTGCGCCAGGGCGAGTGGTTGCGGGTTCGCTTCATCAATCATTTGCCGGTCGCGACGACCATTCACTGGCACGGTATCCGTTTGCCACTGGAGATGGACGGCGTACCGTATGTCTCGCAACTGCCGGTGTTGCCAGGCGAGTACTTCGATTACAAATTCCGCGTGCCGGATGCCGGCAGCTATTGGTATCACCCGCACGTCAACAGCAGCGAGGAGCTCGGACGCGGGCTGGTGGGGCCGCTGATCATCGAAGAGCGTGAGCCTACCGGCTTCAAATACGAGCAGACGTTGAGCCTCAAGAGTTGGCATGTGGACGAGCAGGGCGAGTTCGTCGCGTTCAGCATCCCTCGCGAGGCGGCGCGTGGCGGCACGGCCGGGCGGCTGTCGACGATCAACGGCGTGCCCCAGGCGGTGATTGATTTGCCGGCCGGGCAGATTACCCGGGTGCGTTTGCTGAACCTCGACAACACGCTGACTTACCGCATCAATATCCCCGGCGTTGAAGCGCAGATCTATGCGCTGGACGGTAACCCCATCGAGCCGCGCCCGTTGGGCAAGGAGTACTGGCTGGGCCCGGGTATGCGCATCTGCCTGGCGATCAAGGCGCCGCCGGCCGGTGAAGAGTTGTCGTTGCGCAATGGCCCGGTGCGCCTGGGGACGCTGCGTTCGGTGCCCAACAGTGACGCACCGACCCAGTGGCCGCCGGCGTTGCCGCCTAACCCGGTGGCCGAGCCGGACCTGGCCAATGCGCAGAAACTCAACTTCAATTTCGAATGGGTCGGTTCGGTCTCGGTCAATGTCGACAATGGCAAGCCGCCGAGCCTGTGGCAAATCAATGGCAAGGCCTGGGATATCACCGACAAGACCTGCGCCGATCGGCCGATTGCCACGCTGAAGAAAGGCCAGAGCTATATATTCGAATTGAAGAACATGACCCAGTACCAGCACCCGATCCATCTGCACGGCATGAGCTTCAAGGTGATTGCGTCGAACCGGCACAAGGTCATTCCGTATTTCACCGACACCTACCTGCTGGGCAAGAACGAGCGGGCACAGGTGGCGCTGGTGGCGGATAATCCCGGCGTGTGGATGTTCCACTGCCATGTGATCGATCATATGGAAACCGGCCTGATGGCCGCCATCGAGGTGGCGTGATGCGCCAGATTCGTCCCGCGCGGATCATCGACCGCAGCCGCGACCAGGATTTCATGCGTGAGGCCCTGGCCCTCGCCGCCCAAGGCGCCGCGCTGGGCGAAGTACCGGTGGGCGCGGTGCTGGTGCAGGACGGTGAGATCATCGGGCGTGGCTTCAACTGCCCGATCAGTGGCCACGACCCCAGCGCCCACGCGGAGATGGTCGCCATCCGCGCCGCTGCCCAGGCGGTGAACAACTATCGCCTGCCCGGCAGCACGCTGTATGTGACGCTGGAACCGTGCAGCATGTGCGCCGGCCTCATCGTCCACTCACGCGTCGCCCGGGTCGTCTACGGGGCGCTGGAGCCCAAGGCTGGGATCGTGCAGAGCCAGGGGCAGTTTTTCAGCCAGGGATTCTTGAATCATCGAGTGATGTTCGAGGGCGGGGTGTTGGCGGAGGAGTGCAGCGCGGTGTTGAGCGAGTTTTTCAAGGCCAGGCGAGCCAGATCCCAAAATTGAACACACAACCCTGTGGCGAGGGAGCTTGCTCCCGCTCGGCTGCGCAGCAGTCGTAAAACCTGCTAACCGGTTTTTCCAGGTGCATCGTGGTGAAGGGGCGGGGGCTGCTGCGCAGCCCAGCGGGAGCAAGCTCCCTCGCCACGATGATAAGCAAGCCTTTAGAGCCCATTGCTCCCTACTAGGGTGTCGTGTTGCTTGGGCTGTTTACTTACGCGCCACAATCACCGCCCGCATCGGCGCCGGCAGTCCTTCGATGGTTTTACTGTGGTCCGCAGGATCGAGGAAATCGCTCAGTGACTGGTACTTCATCCACTCGGTGCTGCGCTGTTCCTCCACGGTCGTCAGGCTGACGTCCACGCAACGCACATCGCTGAACCCGGCGCGGCGCAGCCAGCGCTCAAGGGCGGGGACCGACGGTAGGAACCAGACGTTGCGCATCTGCGCGTAGCGGTCCTCGGGCACCAGCACCTGGTGTTCGTCGCCTTCGATCACCAATGTTTCGAGCACCAGCTCACCGCCTTTTACCAGGCAGTCCTTCAAGGCCAACAGATGCTCTATCGGCGAGCGGCGGTGGTAGAAGACGCCCATGGAGAAGACCGTGTCAAAACCTTCCAGCTCCGGCGGCAGGGCTTCGAATGGGAACGGCAGGTGCCAGGCGTTGGGCTGTGACAGGTAGCGCTGCACCGCCTGGAACTGGCAGAAGAACAGCCAGTTCGGGTCGACGCCAATCACCGTGTCCGCGCCGGCACCGAGCATCCGCCACATGTAGTAGCCGTTGCCGCAGCCGACATCGAGGATGCGCTTGCCCTTGAGGTCCAGGTGCGGGGCGACGCGTGACCATTTCCAGTCCGAGCGCCATTCGGTGTCCACGTGCACGCCAAACAGATCGAACGGGCCCTTGCGCCACGGAGAAAGACCCATCAGCGCGGTACGCATCTGGGCGTGGGTTTCGTCAGAGCAATCTGCGTCCAGCGTCAGCCCGTTCAGCAGATCCACGGTGGTGGGCTGCAAGGCCGGCAGCGCATCGAGGGCGCTTTGCCAACGCTCCAGGTCGCCGTGGCCCTTTTCCATTTTGATATCGAGCTGCGTTTGCAGCGTCGCGGCCCAGTCGGCCAGGGGCGTGCCGGCCAGATGGCGGGCGAGGGGGGACAGATCAATCATGGCAAGGCAATCAACGAGGCGAAGTTAAGACACTGGAACCACGGCACGACTTTCGAGAAGCCGGCCGCCAGCAGGCGCTCGCGGTGTTCTTCGAGGCTGTCGGGCTTCATGACGTTTTCGATGGCGCTGCGTTTCTGAGCAATTTCCAGTTCGCTGTAGCCGTTGGCGCGCTTGAACGCCACGTGCAGGTCGGTCAGCAGGGTATGTTCCTCGGCATCGTTGAAGCGCAGTTTTTCCGAGAGGATCAAGGCGCCGCCGGGCAGCAAGGACTGACGGATACGGGTCAGCAACGCGGTGCGTTCTTCGGGTGCGATGAATTGCAGCGTGAAGTTCAACGCCACCACCGAGGCCGGCTGGAACGCCAGCGCAAGGATGTCGCCTTCGATCACCTCCACCGGCAACAGCTCCTGGAACATCGAGTCCTGGCCGTTGAGGTATTCGCGGCAGCGCTCGACCATCGCCGCCGAGTTATCCACCGCGATCACCCGGCAACCGTCGGTGCGCACATGACGGCGCAGCGCCTGGGTCACGGCGCCCAGGGACGAACCGAGGTCATACAGCACGCTATTGGGCTGGGCGAACTGCGCGGCGAGCACGCCGAGGTTCTCGACGATGGTCGGGTAGCCTGGCACCGAGCGCTTGATCATGTCCGGGAACACTCGAACCACGTCTTCATTGAAGGCGAAGTCGGGCACCTGGGCCAAGGGCTGGGCGAATAGGCGATCGGGTTCTTTGCTCACGACGGTTCCGGCGGCAGGGATAGTGAAAAGGCCGGCATTTTAACCAAAAAACCTGTGGGAGCGAGCTTGCTCGCTCGCACATTTAATCTCTGTTAGTGATGTTTTTGGAGGAGAAAGGTGGCCGCACCCATCAGCACGAGTATCAGCCAACCACGTTCAATTCACCGAAATGGCGCAGTCGAAGGTTTCCACAGGCGGTACTTCAGGCGCCCAGGGTTGTTGATACGTCAGGCGCAAGCGCCCAGTGCCGGCGTTGAATGCCTGGAAGCGCCAGGTTGACACCCCGGCGGCGCCGACGATGCCGGCGTCTTCCGGGTTGCGATAGACCTCCGGGCCCAACGCCTTCAACACGCCGCCGGCTGAATCCTGAACTGTCCATCGGTAGCCGGTGCTGGGGTTGGTCGGCAGGCTCAGGATCAGGTTCTGGCCGTTATTGAGCTGCACCGGGCATTGGCTAAGCTTCTCGACCGTCACGTTGTGTTTCGGTTGCATGGCACAGGCACTCAACAAGGCGAGGCTGACGGGTACGAGCAGGCGGGTGAGAGACATAAGGGCTCCGGCGTTCACGACGAACGGCGAGCATAACCGAAGATGCTACTTAGTGTGTCAGGTGAGGATGTGTTGATGCCGGAGGCCCTTCGCGAGCAGGCTCACTCCCACAGTGGATTTGTGTCGTTCACCTGATTCGTGATCCACACCGATTCCCCTGTGGGAGCGAGCCTGCTCGCGAAGGCGCCAGCACAGGCACTACAGGACCGTCAGAACAACACCTTCGCCACATCCGCAAACCGCTTGGCAAAGTGCACCGTGACACCTTCCTTGAGGTAGTCCGGCAGTTCCTCGAAATTGCCCCGGTTGGCGTCCGGCAGGATCAATTCATTGATCTTCTGCCGACGCGCCGCGATGACTTTTTCGCGCACGCCGCCAATCGGCAGGACATGCCCGGTAAGGGTCAGTTCACCGGTCATGGCCACGCCTTTTTTCGGCGGCTGGTTACGCGCCAGGGACAGCAGGGCGCTGGCCATGGTCACGCCGGCACTCGGGCCGTCCTTGGGCGTGGCGCCTTCCGGTACGTGCAGGTGAACAAAAGCCTCATCGAAAAACTTCGGATCACCGCCAAATTGCTTCAGGTGCGAACTGACGTAGCTGTGGGCAATTTCAGCCGATTCCTTCATGACTTCGCCCAGCTGCCCGGTGAGCTTGAAGCCGCGATTGAGCGTGTGGATACGCGTTGCCTCGATCGGCAGGGTCGCGCCGCCCATGCTGGTCCAGGCCAGGCCGGTGATCACGCCAATGCCGGACAGCACCTGCTCATTGCGAAATACCGGTTTGCCCAGGGACGCCTCGAGATCCTTCGGCCCGAGTTTGATCACGGCTTTCGGCTCGTCGATCAGCTTCATCACCGCCTTGCGCACCAGTTTGCCCAGCTGTTTTTCCAACTGACGGACGCCGGCCTCCCGGGCATAACCGTCGATCAGTGCCTTGAGGGCGCTGTCGTTGATGCTCAGGCTGCCCTTGGAAACGCCGGCCTTGGCGAGTTGCTTGGGCCATAAGTGGCGCTTGGCGATGGCGACTTTTTCTTCGGTGATATAGCCCGACAGGCGAATCACTTCCATCCGATCCAGCAGCGGGCCGGGAATCGAGTCCAAAGTGTTCGCTGTGCACACGAAGAGCACTTTCGACAGGTCCAGGCGCATGTCCAGGTAATGGTCGAGGAATTCGACGTTCTGTTCCGGGTCGAGGGTTTCCAGCAGCGCGGAAGCCGGGTCGCCCTGGTAGCTCTGGCCCATCTTGTCGATTTCGTCGAGCATGATCACCGGGTTCATCACTTCGACGTCCTTGAGCGCCTGCACCAGCTTGCCCGGCTGGGCGCCGATGTAGGTGCGTCGGTGGCCCTTGATTTCGGCCTCGTCGCGCATGCCGCCGACACTGAAACGATAGAACGGCCGCCCGAGGGATTCGGCAATGGACTTGCCGACGCTGGTCTTGCCCACACCCGGAGGGCCAACCAGCAAAACGATCGAACCGCTGATCTCGCCTTTATAGGCGCCCACCGCGAGGAATTCCAGGATGCGGTCCTTGATGTCGTCCAGGCCGGCGTGGTGCTGGTCGAGAATCTTGCGGGCGTGCTTGAGGTCAAGTTTGTCCTGGCCATACACGCCCCACGGCACCGATGTTGCCCAATCGAGGTAATTACGCGTAACGGCGTATTCCGGCGAGCCGGTTTCCAGGATCGAGAGCTTGTTCATTTCCTCTTCGATGCGTTTCTGTGCCTGGGCCGGCAGCACCTTGCCCTCCAGGCGCTGTTCGAATTGTTCCAGGTCGGCGCTGCGGTCGTCCTTGGTCAAGCCCAGCTCCTGCTGGATGACCTTGAGTTGTTCCTTTAGAAAGAACTGGCGCTGATGTTCGCCGATCTTGCTGTTGACCTCGGCGGAAATCTCTTTCTGCAGCCGCGCCACTTCGACTTCCTTGCGCAGCATCGGCAGGACTTTTTCCATGCGCTTGAGCATCGGCACGCAATCGAGCACTTCCTGCAATTCGCTGCCGGTGGCGGAGGTGAGCGCGGCGGCAAAGTCGGTCAACGGCGAAGGGTCGTTGGGGCTGAAGCGGTTGAGGTAGTTCTTCAGCTCTTCGCTGTACAGCGGGTTGAGCGGCAGCAGTTCCTTGATCGCATTGATCAGCGCCATGCCGTAGGCCTTGACCTCGTCGGTCGGCTCGCTTGGCTGATGCGGGTATTCGACTTCCACCAGGTACGGCGGGCGATGGTGCTTGAGCCAGGTGCGAATGCGCACGCGGGTCAGGCCCTGGGCAACGAACTGCAATTTGCCGGCCTCACGGCTGGCGTGGTGGACCTTCACCAGTGTGCCGTACAGCGGCAGTTTCGAGGTGTCGAAGTGGCGCGGGTCTTCCTGGGGCGTGTCCATGAAGAACAACGCCAGGGAATGGTGATCGGACTTGGCCACCAGCTCCAGGGTCTCGGCCCACGGTTCTTCGTTGACGATGACCGGCAGTACCTGGGCCGGGAAGAACGGACGATTGTGGATCGGGATGATGTAGACCTTGTCCGGCAGGCTCTGGCCGGGCAGGGCCAGGCCCGTACCGGAAACGGTGTGTTCGATCTGTTCGGCGTCTGCGTATTCGTCGTTTGCTTCAGTCGAGTGCTGGTCGCTCATGGGGCACCTGCGCAATGGAGTATGGGTCTTAGATGGGGCAGGTGAGGGGTTGTTTCAATGCTGGATAATTGTCAGGGGTTATTTCAATGGTCTGCGTTCAGGCTGGCGACAGGTTGATGTGGCGAGGGAATGGTCCCTCGCCACCGCGTCAACCGATGCGATTCAAGTCGTTATGACGCGTTTCCTTAAGGCACAGTACCGCGATAACGCTGAGCACCGCCGCTGCGGAAACGTATCCACCGACGTAGCTCAGGCCGCCCATCGCCACCAGTTTCTGGGCGAAGAACGGTGCCGCCGACGCGCCGACGATGCCGCCCAGGTTGTAGGCCGCCGACGCGCCGGTGTAGCGCACGTGTGTGGGAAACAGCTCCGGCAGCAACGCACCCATGGGGGCGAAAGTCACGCCCATCAGGAACAGTTCGATGCACAGGAACAATGCCACGCCGGCGGTGGAACCGTGGGTCAGCAACGGTTCCATGAGGAAACCCGAGGCAATCGCCAGGACGCCGCCGATAACCAGTACCGGCTTGCGCCCGTAGCGATCGCTGGCCCAGGCCGATAGCGGCGTGGCAGCGGCCATGAACAGCACGGCAAAGCACAGCAGGCCGAGGAAGGTCTCGCGGCTGTAACCGAGGGTGGACACGCCATAGCTCAGGGAAAATACCGTCGAGATGTAGAACAGGGCGTAACACACCACCATCGCGGCCGCGCCGAGCAATGTTGGCGCCCAATACTGGCTGAACAGCTCGACCAAGGGGATTTTCACCCGTTCCTGACGGGCCACCGCGTTGGCGAAGACCGGCGTTTCATGGAGCTTGAGACGCACATAAAGGCCAACGATGACCAGGGCGGCGCTCAGCAGGAACGGAATTCGCCAGCCCCAGGAGCGGAACTGCTCGTCGTCGAGGGTCATGGCCAGGGTCAGGAACAATCCGTTGGCCGCCAGGAAGCCGATGGAGGGGCCCAGTTGGGGGAACATGCCAAACCAGGCGCGCTTGCCTTTCGGGGCGTTCTCGGTGGCGAGCAACGCCGCGCCGCCCCATTCACCGCCCAGCCCCAGGCCCTGGCCGAAACGCAGCAGGCACAGGAGAATCGGCGCCCACGCGCCAATGCTGGCATAGCCGGGCAGCACGCCGATGAGTGTGGTGCACACGCCCATCAACAGCAGCGACGCCACCAGGGTGGACTTGCGCCCGATCCGGTCGCCGAAATGGCCGAACAGCGCCGAGCCCAGCGGCCGGGCGAGGAAGGCGATGCCGAACGTCAGGAAGGACGACAGCATCTGTGCCGTGCCCGAGGTTTGCGGAAAGAATACCGGCCCGATCACCAGGGCGGCAGCGGTCGCGTAGACGTAGAAATCGTAGAACTCGATGGCGGTGCCGATGAAACTCGCGGTTGCCACGCGGGTGGCCGAGTTGGTCGGTTGGTTCGCCACGGCGTCATTGCAAGTGATGGTGGTCATGCGGTTATCCCTGACAGTCATGTGCTCCGTTGGAGCGAATTATTATGGTCGAACACCCAGGGATGTGGGTTGGGGCGCTGTCGCTGTTTCGGGTAGGAACAGTCGCAGGGTTACAGCGGATATTGCCGGTGGACTGCCCGGAACGGTCTGAGTGCCGGGTAAGCACTGGGTTCGGGCGGGGCTGGGTAAGCGGGTTGAGTATAGGAAGGGGGCTAACGAGTCGACAAGAGAGCCTGCGCACAATATTGAAGTGTGTGCTGAGCTTTTGTGGCGAGGGAGCTTGCTCCCGCTGGGCTGCGCAGCGGCCCTGAAACCTGAGCACTCGGTGTGTCAGGCAGGTTGGGGTGGATGCTTTGGGGCTGCTGCGCCGCCCAGCGGGAGCAAGCTCCCTCGCCACGGGTACGGCGGTTAGATAACCACCGGCACCGAGCTGTTATGCCACACCAGCACCTGGCTGACGCGGTTGTCGACGGTCTCGATGATTTCCAGCCGGTAGCGGCCGATCTTCAGGCAGACCGGACTTTCGGGGATGGTTTCCAGCGCTTCGGTGACCAGGCCGTTGAGCGTCTTGGGACCATCGCAAGGCAGGTGCCAGCCGAGGGTCTTGTTCAACTCGCGGATCGACGCCGCGCCCTCGATCATCAGGCGGCCATCGGGCTGGGGATGGACATGAGGATTGTCGAGGCTGTGCTCGCTTTCGAACTCGCCGACGATTTCCTCGAGGATGTCTTCCAGGGTCACGATGCCCAGTACTTCACCGTATTCATCCACCACCATGCCCAGGCGTCGCTGCTGCTTGTGGAAGTTGAGCAACTGCAGTTGCAGCGGCGTGCTCTCGGGGACGAAGTAAGGCTCGTGGCAAGCGCTCAGCAGCGCTTCCTTGGTCAGGCTCGCGTCCGCCAGCAGGTGGCGGATCTGGCGAGTGTTGAGCACCGCTTCGACCTGGTTGATGTCGCTGTGGAACACCGGCAGGCGGGTCCGACGGTTCAGGCGCAGCTGTTCGATGATTTCGCCGATAGGGTCGTCGAGGTTGATCCCGTCCACCTCGCTGCGGGGCACGAGGATGTCGTTGACGGTGATGTTGTCCAGCGCGTGGATGCCGGATACCGGATGGACCCGGCCGCTGTGTTCCTGTTCATGCTCAGCGCGCGGCGGTGCGGGCATCTCATCGTCGCTGTGCTGGACAGCGCCGGTCTTGCGGGCAAACGGGCGCAGCAGCAACTGACTGAAACCGTTGAGCAACCAGGCGGCCGGATAGACAATTTTCAGCGGCAGGGCGAGCAAGCTGTTGCCCAGGCCCAGCACCGCGTCGGGGTAGCGGGTCGCCAGGGTGCGAGGCAGGTAGTCGGCAAAAACCAGCAAGGCCGCGCTGGTGCCGAGCCAGGCCAGCCACGGGCCGTTTTCCAGCCAGGCAAAAATCGCCAGCCAGGTGCCGATTACCACGGCCAGCGCACGACAGAGGGTGTTGCCCAGGATCAGGCTGGCGATAGGGAAGTTCAGCTTCGCCAGTGGCTTGTCGCCAGAGCGCGACGCTTTGCGTTGCGCGAGCAGATACTGTTGGGCCGCTTCGATGGCCGTGAACAGCGCCGACCAGAGGATCAGCACGACCATTACCGCAAACAATGGCCCCAAGGGCAGCCTATCCATCAGTGTCGTCCGTCAGACATGCAGGATGTATTCGCGGACCAGCTTGCTGCCGAAGTAGGCGAGCATCAGCAGGCAGAATCCGGCCAGGGTCCAGCGAATTGCCTTGTGGCCCCGCCAGCCGAGACGATTACGCCCCCACAGCAGCACACTGAACACGATCCACGCCAGGCACGCCAACAATGTCTTGTGCACCAGGTGTTGGGCGAACAGGTTTTCAACGAACAGCCAGCCGGAAATCAGCGACAGCGACAGCAGCGTCCAGCCGGCCCAGAGGAAACCGAACAGCAGGCTTTCCATCGTTTGCAGCGGCGGAAAGTTGCGGATCAGCCCGGACGGGTGCTTGTGCTTGAGCTGGTGGTCTTGCACCAGCAGCAGCAATGCCTGGAATACCGCGATGGTGAACAGGCCGTAGGCGAGGATCGACAACAGGATATGAGCGAGAATGCCTGGCTCTTCGTCGATGATCTGCACAGTACCCGACGGCGCGAACTGCGCCAGCAGCACCGTGGCCAGTCCCAGCGGGAACAGCAGCACCAGCAGGTTTTCCACGGGGATGCGCGAGCAGGCCAGCAGCGTCAGGGCAATCACGGCCACGGCAATCAGGCTGGCGGCATTGAAGAAGTCCAGGCCCAGGCCGATCGGCGTCATCAGGTGGGTGACAAGACTGGCCGCGTGGACAAGCACCGCCAGCACGCCGAGCGTGACCAGCAGGCGCTTGTTCGCCTTGGCGCCGGAGGCCAGGCGGGTGCCCTGATAGAAGGTCGCAGCGGCATAAAGACAAGCGGCGGCGAGGGAAGCAAGCAAGCTGGGTGACAAGGGGAGCATAAATCCTGTTAGGCAAGCCCGAAAGGCGCTGAGTTTGGCATAGAACCCCCACCGCACGAAAGACCACCGCAACCGACGGCGAGGTGTACGTCGCACGCTTCTTCGCTATAATCCGCGACCTGCCCACGCCGCAGGCTCGCCGAGCACATATTTCACGGTCTGGGCCGCCATTATCCCGGTCTTATCTGGGCCTGAAAGGATCGCGCATGTTTGAAAACCTAACCGACCGTCTCTCGCAGACGCTGCGCCATGTCACCGGCAAGGCGAAACTGACCGAAGACAACATCAAAGACACCCTGCGCGAAGTGCGCATGGCGTTGCTCGAAGCCGACGTCGCCCTGCCGGTGGTCAAGGACTTCGTCAATTCGGTGAAGGAACGCGCCGTCGGCACCGAAGTGTCGCGCAGCCTGACGCCGGGCCAGGCCTTCGTGAAGATTGTCCAGGCCGAACTCGAAAGCCTGATGGGCGCCGCCAACGAAGACCTGAACCTGAGCGCCGTGCCTCCGGCGGTCGTGCTGATGGCCGGCCTGCAGGGCGCGGGCAAGACCACCACTGCCGGCAAGCTGGCGCGCTTCCTTAAAGAGCGCAAGAAGAAGTCGGTGATGGTGGTGTCCGCGGACATCTATCGCCCGGCGGCTATCAAGCAGCTGGAAACCCTGGCCAACGACATCGGCGTGACGTTCTTTCCGTCCGACCTGAGCCAGAAGCCGGTGGACATTGCTCAGGCTGCTATAAAGGAAGCGAAGCTCAAGTTCATCGACGTGGTTATCGTCGACACCGCCGGTCGCCTGCACATCGATGAAGAGATGATGGGCGAGATCAAGGCACTGCACGCCGCGATCAACCCGGTGGAAACCCTGTTCGTGGTCGACGCCATGACCGGCCAGGATGCGGCCAACACGGCCAAGGCCTTCGGCGACGCACTGCCGCTGACCGGCGTGATCCTGACCAAGGTCGACGGCGATGCCCGTGGCGGTGCCGCGCTGTCCGTCCGCGCGATTACCGGCAAGCCGATCAAGTTTATCGGTATGGGCGAGAAGAGCGAGGCGCTCGAGCCGTTCCACCCCGAGCGTATCGCCTCGCGTATCCTCGGCATGGGCGACGTGCTCAGCCTGATCGAGCAGGCCGAACAGACCCTCGACAAGGACAAGGCCGACAAACTGGCCAAGAAGCTGAAGAAGGGCAAGGGCTTCGACCTCGAAGACTTCCGCGACCAGTTGCAACAGATGAAGAACATGGGCGGCCTCGGCGGCCTCATGGACAAACTGCCGAACATTGGTGGCGTGAACCTGGCGCAAATGGGCAATGCACAGGGCGCGGCCGAGAAGCAGTTCAAGCAGATGGAAGCCATTATCAACTCCATGACCCCGGCCGAGCGCCGCGACCCTGACCTGATCAGTGGTTCGCGCAAACGCCGTATCGCCATGGGTTCCGGCACGCAGGTGCAGGACATCGGCCGCTTGATCAAGCAACACAAGCAGATGCAGAAGATGATGAAGAAGTTCTCCGCCAAGGGCGGGATGGCCAAGATGATGCGCGGCATGGGCGGTATGTTGCCCGGCGGCGGTATGCCGAAAATGTAAAGAATCTGCGCCGGCTGTCATGTCGGCGTTGCCCCGCACGGATGCGGGGATCTCCAGCAAACCCGTGCTATGCGGGAGCTACCTGCCGTTTTTCATGACGGCTCTACGGCAAATCTTGATCGCACGGCGCCATGCGCCGGAAAAAGTCATTTGCAAAAGTCCGGATATTCCTTAGAATATGCGGCCTTTCGGGCACCTATGCCCGCTGTGCATTTAGATTTGCAGCACCGACTACAGGAACGATGTTCACATGCTAACAATCCGTCTTGCCCTTGGCGGCTCCAAAAAGCGCCCGTTTTACCACCTGACCGTAACCGACAGCCGCAATCCGCGTGACGGTTCCCACAAGGAACAGGTTGGTTTCTTCAACCCTGTTGCCCGTGGTCAGGAAATCCGTCTGTCTGTGAACCAAGAGCGCGTAGCCTACTGGCTGAGCGTTGGTGCACAGCCTTCTGAGCGTGTTGCTCAGTTGTTGAAGGAATCGGCTAAGGCTGCGGCCTGAGCATATGAACGCGACGCCAAAAGATGCTGATGATCTGATCGTTGTCGGCAAGATCTATTCTGTTCATGGCGTTCGCGGCGAAGTGAAGGTTTACTCCTTTACTGATCCGATCAAAAACCTGTTGGACTACAAAACCTGGACGCTCAAGCGCGAAGGTAGCGTGAAACAGGTTGAGCTGGTCAGCGGACGTGGGAACGACAAGTTCCTGGTCGCAAAGCTCAAAGGTCTCGATGATCGTGAAGAAGCGCGTCTTCTGGCCGGTTATGAGATCTGCGTGCCGCGCAACCTGTTCCCTGAACTGACCGACGGCGAGTACTACTGGTACCAGCTTGTAGGTCTGAAGGTCGTCGACCACCTCGGGCAACTGCTCGGGAAGATCGATCACCTGCTCGAGACCGGTTCGAACGATGTCATGGTGGTAAAGCCTTGCGTCGGCAGCCTGGATGATCGCGAACGCCTGTTGCCCTATACCGAGCAATGCGTGTTGGCCGTTGACCTGGCAGCAGGCGAGATGAAGGTGGAATGGGATGCGGATTTCTAGACGTGGCTAATCTGCGCGTTGAAGTCATCACGTTGTTTCCCGAGATGTTTTCCGCCATCAGCGAGTACGGCATAACCAGCCGCGCGGTGAAACAGGAGCTGTTGCAGCTCACTTGTTGGAATCCGCGGGACTACACCACGGATCGACATCACACTGTGGACGATCGCCCGTTTGGCGGTGGTCCGGGCATGGTGATGAAGATCAAGCCCCTGGAAGATGCACTGGTTCAGGCCAGGACGGCAGCCGGGGAGGGTGCGAAGGTGATCTACCTGTCGCCCCAAGGCCGTCAGCTGACTCAGTCGGCGGTACGCGAGCTGGCGAAATCGGATGCATTGATCCTGATTGCCGGCCGTTACGAAGGCATTGACGAGCGTTTCATTGAAGCTCATGTCGATGAAGAGTGGTCGATTGGCGACTATGTACTGTCTGGCGGCGAGCTGCCGGCGATGGTCCTGATCGATGCGGTTACACGACTGCTGCCTGGAGCTTTAGGGCATGCGGATTCCGCCGAGGAAGATTCCTTTACGGATGGTCTGCTGGATTGCCCGCACTACACCCGACCGGAGGTGTATGCGGATCAGCGTGTTCCCGACGTGTTGCTAAGTGGCAACCACGCGCACATCCGGCGTTGGCGTTTACAGCAGTCCCTTGGTCGGACCTATGAACGACGCGCCGATCTTCTGGAAAGCCGCTCGCTTTCTGGAGAAGAGAAGAAGCTGCTCGAGGAATACATCCGCGAGCGGGACGATAGTTAACAACGTATCGATGGTAAGTCCGATGACTTGCCTTAGGAGCACAGCATGACTAACAAAATCATCCTTGCACTCGAAGCAGAGCAGATGACCAAAGAAATCCCTCCCTTTGCCCCGGGCGACACCATTGTCGTTCAGGTGAAAGTGAAGGAAGGCGACCGTGCACGTCTGCAAGCGTTCGAAGGCGTTGTTATCGCCAAGCGTAACCGCGGCGTAAACAGTGCATTCACCGTTCGTAAAATCTCCAACGGTGTTGGCGTAGAGCGTACTTTCCAGACCTACAGCCCGCAGATCGACAGCATGGCTGTGAAGCGTCGCGGTGACGTGCGTAAAGCCAAGCTGTACTACCTGCGTGACCTGTCCGGTAAAGCAGCTCGCATCAAGGAAAAACTGGCTTAAGTCCAGCTTCCGATGCAAAAAAAGCAGCCTGCGGGCTGCTTTTTTGTTGCCTGCGATTTGGTCTTTGCGCACCCTGCATGGCTTCATTCTCATTCGTAGCCGTGTGCGCCCGTCCCAAGAGTCTTTATGCCTGCCATCGATCACCCGCTGATAGACCAGTTTCTCGATGCCCTGTGGCTGGAGAAGGGGTTGTCCGATAACACCCGCGATGCCTATCGCAGCGACCTCGCCCTGTTCCACGGCTGGCTCCAGGAAAACAACCTGGAGCTGGCCAATGCCGGGCGGGAGTTGATCCTCGATCATCTGGCGTGGCGCCTGGAGCAGAACTACAAGCCGCGCTCTACTGCCCGGTTTCTCTCTGGCTTGCGTGGGTTCTATCGTTATTTGTTGCGGGAAAAGCTGATCGCGGTGGACCCGACCTTGCGCGTGGAAATGCCGCAACTGGGGCGTCCGCTGCCCAAATCCCTGTCGGAAGCGGACGTCGAGGCGCTGCTGGCGGCACCGGACCTCAGCGACCCCATCGGTCAGCGCGACCGGGCCATGCTGGAAGTGCTGTACGCCTGTGGCTTGCGGGTCACTGAACTGATCAGCCTGACGCTGGAACAAGTGAACCTGCGCCAGGGCGTGTTGCGGGTGATGGGCAAGGGCAGCAAGGAGCGCCTGGTTCCGATGGGCGAAGAAGCGATCGTCTGGGTCGAGCGCTACATGCGCGATGCCCGTCATGACTTGCTGGGCGGGCGTCCCAGCGACGTGCTGTTTCCCAGCCTGCGCGGCGAGCAGATGACCCGCCAGACTTTCTGGCACCGCATCAAGCACCAGGCCAAGGTGGCCGGGATCAACAAATCGCTCTCGCCCCACACGCTGCGCCATGCCTTCGCCACGCACCTGCTCAATCACGGCGCCGACCTGCGGGTGGTGCAGATGCTGCTGGGGCATAGCGACCTGTCCACCACCCAGATCTATACCCATGTGGCCCGGGCGCGGTTGCAGGAGTTGCATGCCAGGCACCATCCGCGCGGCTGAATGAACACCCGCTTTTGTGGCGAGGGAGCTTGCTCCCGCTGGGCGCGAAGCGCCCCAATGCAGCAGCCGCGATCTTCCCTGAGAGCGGAGTGACTCCATTTGCGACTGCTGCGCAGCCGAGCGGGAGCAAGCTCCCTCGCCACAGGGGACCTGGTACACCGACATCGTGTGTTGTCTTGCGACAGGTGAATTCGGCCATACGGGCCTTATGTGGTAGGCTTTCCCGGTTTGCACAGTGGGCGGCTGGAACCCGAATCTCTGCCTCGGTGTCCCCGCCTATTTGTTTGCCTCAGGAGTCCTCATGCGTTTGATCCAGATGTTCACCGCCGCCGCCATTGCGTTGGCCAGTACCTTTGCCATCGCCGATGACGCGGCCGACCAGGCGATCCGCAAAAGCCTCGCCAACCTCGAGCTTGAAGTGCCGATCGAGGCCATCTCCGCCAGCCCGATGTCCGGCCTGTATGAGGTCAAGCTGCAGGGCAGCCGTGTGCTGTATGCCAGCGCCGACGGTCAGTACATCGTCCAGGGCAACCTGTTCGCGCTCAAGGACGGCAAGCCGGTGAATCTCACCGAGATCACCGAGCGCCAAGGCATCTCCAAATTGATCAACGGTATCCCGGTCGCCGAAACCGTGGTCTACCCGGCGGTGGGCGAAACCAAGTCGCACATTACCGTGTTCACCGACACCACCTGCCCGTACTGCCACAAACTGCACGCCGAAGTGCCAGAGCTGAACAAGCGTGGCATCGAGGTGCGCTACGTGGCGTTCCCGCGTCAGGGCCTCGGCTCGCCGGGTGATGAGCAATTGCAGGCAGTCTGGTGCTCCAAGGACAAGAAAGCGGCCATGGACAAAATGGTCGACGGTAAGGAAATCAAAGCCGCCAAGTGCGAGAACCCGGTCTCCAAGCAGTTCGCCCTCGGCCAGTCCATTGGTGTGAACGGCACGCCGGCCATCGTTTTGGCCGATGGCCAGGTGATTCCGGGCTACCAGCCGGCGCCGCAAGTCGCCAAACTGGCCCTTGGGGCGAAATGATCGTGGCCAGTGCGCTGCAGAAGATCACGGCCTGGCGAAAATCTTTGCCGGGCCGTTAAACACAAAGTCGCGTTGCTGCGCGGCTGTATTCACGGCCGACCTTGTGTCGGCCGTTTCATGGGGAGTCAAGAGTGAATCCGGTCAAAGTAGGCATCTGTGGGTTAGGTACCGTCGGTGGCGGCACCTTCAACGTACTTCAGCGCAACGCCGAGGAAATTGCTCGTCGTGCCGGGCGTGGGATCGAAGTGGCACAAATTGCCATGCGCACGTCAAAGCCTCAGTTCCAGACGACCGGTATTGCGATTACCAACGATGTCTTCGAAGTGGCCACGAACCCTGAGATAGACATCGTGATAGAGCTGATGGGCGGCTATACCGTTGCCCGCGAGCTGGTACTCAAGGCCATCGAGAATGGCAAGCATGTGGTCACCGCGAACAAGGCGCTTATCGCCGTTCACGGCAATGAAATTTTCGCCAAGGCCCGCGAGAAGGGCGTGATCGTGGCTTTCGAGGCCGCCGTGGCCGGTGGTATCCCGGTGATCAAGGCGATTCGCGAAGGGCTGTCGGCCAACCGGATCAACTGGGTGGCCGGGATCATCAACGGCACCGGCAACTTCATCCTCACCGAGATGCGCGAGAAGGGCCGCACTTTTGAAGACGTGCTGGCCGAAGCCCAGGCGCTGGGCTACGCCGAGGCGGACCCGACGTTCGACGTCGAAGGCATTGATGCGGCGCACAAGCTGACGATCCTGGCGTCGATCGCCTTCGGTATTCCGCTGCAGTTCGACAAGGCCTACACCGAAGGCATCACCAAGCTGACCACCGCCGACGTGAACTACGCCGAGGCCCTGGGCTATCGCATCAAGCACCTGGGCGTGGCGCGCAGCACCGCCAGCGGCATCGAGTTGCGTGTGCATCCGACGCTGATCCCCGCCGATCGCCTGATCGCCAACGTCAACGGCGTGATGAACGCGGTAATGGTCAACGGCGACGCCGCCGGCTCGACCTTGTTCTATGGCGCTGGCGCTGGCATGGAGCCGACCGCTTCTTCGGTGGTTGCCGACCTGGTGGACGTGGTTCGCGCCATGACATCCGACCCGGAAAATCGCGTGCCGCACCTGGCGTTCCAGCCGGACTCGCTGTCGGACCACCCGATTCTTCCGATCGAAGCGTGCGAAAGTGCCTACTACCTGCGTATCCAGGCGAAGGATCATCCAGGGGTGTTGGCCCAGGTTGCCAGCATTCTTTCGGAACGCGGCATCAACATCGAGTCGATCATGCAGAAGGAAGTCGAGGAGCACGACGGCCTGGTGCCGATGATCCTGCTGACCCACCGCGTGGTCGAGCAACGCATCAACGATGCGATCGCAGCGTTGGAGGCGCTTCAGGGAGTCGTTGGCCCGGTGGTCCGTATCCGCGTCGAGCATTTGAACTAAGCAGCTACAAGCTTCAAGCTGCAAGCTCCAAGTAAAAGCAGATCCGCTTTTACTTGGAGCTTGTAGCTTACAGCTCGCAGCTCAAACCGAAGGTTTGCCCCTATGCGCTATATCAGTACCCGCGGCCAGGCACCGGCCCTGAATTTCGAAGATGTCCTGCTGGCCGGCCTGGCCACGGACGGCGGCCTCTATGTGCCGGAGAACCTGCCGCGCTTCACCCAGGAAGAAATCGCTTCCTGGGCCGGCCTGCCGTATCACGAGCTGGCCTTCCGAGTGATGCGCCCGTTCGTCACAGGGAGCATTCCGGACGCTGATTTCAAGAAGATCCTGGAAGAGACATACGGCGTCTTTTCCCACAACGCTATCGCGCCGTTGCGTCAGCTCAACGGTAACGAATGGGTGATGGAGCTGTTCCACGGCCCGACCCTGGCCTTCAAGGATTTCGCCCTGCAATTGCTCGGCCGCCTGCTGGACTATGTGCTGCAAAAGCGTGGCGAGCGCGTGGTGATTGTGGGTGCCACCTCCGGCGACACCGGCTCGGCCGCCATCGAAGGTTGCAAGCATTGCGAGAACGTCGATATTTTCATCCTGCACCCGCACAACCGCGTCTCGGAAGTGCAGCGTCGGCAGATGACGACGATTTTCGGCGACAACATCCATAACATCGCCATCGAAGGCAACTTCGATGACTGCCAGGAAATGGTCAAGGCCAGCTTCGCCGACCAGAGCTTCCTCAAGGGCACCCGGCTGGTGGCGGTGAACTCGATCAACTGGGCGCGGATCATGGCCCAGATCGTCTATTACTTCCACGCGGCCCTGCAGTTGGGCGGCCCGGCCCGCTCGGTGGCGTTCTCGGTACCCACCGGCAATTTCGGCGATATCTTCGCCGGTTACCTGGCACGCAACATGGGGCTGCCGATCAACCAGTTGATCGTCGCCACCAACCGCAACGACATCCTGCACCGCTTCATGAGCGGTAACCAGTACGTCAAGGAAACCCTGCACGCCACGTTGTCGCCGTCGATGGACATCATGGTGTCGTCGAACTTCGAACGTTTGCTGTTTGACCTGCACGGGCGCAATGGCGCGGCGATTGCCGGCCTGATGGACAGCTTCCGCCAGGGCGGTGGTTTCAGCGTCGAGGCCGAGCGCTGGACCGAAGCCCGCAAGCTGTTCGACTCCCTGGCGGTGGATGACGCGCAGACCTGCGAAACCATCGCCGAAGTGTTCGAGCAGAGCGGTGAGTTGCTCGATCCGCACACCGCCATCGGGGTGCGAGCGGCGCGCGAATGCCGCCGCAGCCTGGATATCCCGATGGTCATCCTGGGCACCGCTCACCCGGTGAAGTTTCCAGAGGCCGTGGAGAAAGCTGGCGTAGGAAAAGCGCTTGAGCTGCCTGCACATCTTTCTGATTTGTTTGAGCGAGATGAGCGTTGCACCGTATTGCCTAATGATCTGAAGGCCGTGCAGGCCTTTGTCAGCCTGCATGGCAACCGCGGCAAACCGCTCTGATCGCTGGAAGCTGTCACATCTTGAAGCCCGTCTCCTGACGGGCTTCTTTGTTTCTGCATGCCAAACTGGCCGGGTTTCGCCCAAGGAAGGACGGGTGAGTTATCTCGAAGGAATGCAGATGCTATTCGTTAACCGATGCAAGCCGGCGTTGAGCTGGATGATGGGCCTGGCCCTGATGTACTGGACCCAATGGGGCGGCGCTGACCCGTCGACGACTCCCGGACAGTCACCGCTCGAAGCCGGCGAGAGACTGGTGCTCGACGCCCGGCAGCTGGACTGGATCAGGCAGAACCCGCGTGTCGTTGTGGCGTCGATGCAAATCCCGCTGTACCTGTTCAAGAATGCACAGGGGGAATGGAGCGGCCTGAACGCTGACATGCTCCATGCCATTGAGCAAATGACCGGACTTGAATTCATCCATCGGGAGTCGTTCTCTGCCGATCAATTGATAGAGATGCTGGAAAACGGCGAAGCTGACATGTCTAGTGTCCTGGCGATGAATGACGAGCGCCGGGCTGTGCTGAATTTCAGCCATGCGTTCGGCGGTTTCGACTGGGTATTCGTTGGCCGTGAGGGGGAGCCCGCGCTTCGTTCGCTGGATCAGTTGGCGGGCAAGGTGCTGGCGTTGCCGGCACGGCATGCCCTGGAAGCGGAAATCCGCCGCGAGCATCCGACCATAGCGCTGCGCACGGTGATGACCCCTGCCGAGGCAAGGGCGTTAGTGGAAAATAGCGTAGCCCATGCCACCATCGAAAGCGAAACCGCCGTGCACCTCTATCCTTCAGGGCAACTGCAGGTGGGGGGCAGTCTCGAAGGCATGTGGGAACCGGACTATCTCGCTGTACGGCAGGATTCCCAAACATTGCTGGAGATCCTCAACAAGGCGCTGGAAGCGTTTCCCGCCGAAGATATGCGCGCGCTACGTTTCAAGTGGTTCGCCGAGAAAACACTTGATCAGGAGCCGTCGTTCTGGTCACGCATCCCCCTGCAGGGCTATTGGTGTGTAATCGCGGCAGGGGTGTTCGGCCTGTTGTCGCTGCTCTGGAACCGCCGCTTGCAGGGCCAGATCGGACAGCGCCTCAAGGCCGAGACCGTACTCAACGACCAATTGACGTTCCAGCGCGCCTTGATGGATGCCATTCCCGATCCGATCTTCATTCGAGATCTCGAAGGGCGGCTGATCATGTGCAACAAAAGTTATGAGGAGCGGTTCGCGACTCGCTTCGAGAAGCTGCGAGGCACGTGTCTGACGGAGTCTGCGGCAATGCCGGCGGCGACCGCCGAACTGTTGCACGAGGAGCTGATGGAGCAGCTGCGAACCCGTCAGCCTCGGTTTGTCGAACGCCAGCTGATGTTGCGCGGTGGATTGCAGGACATCTATCACTGGTCGGTGCCCTTTTATGCCGCCGATGGCCGGTTGCGCGGTGTCCTGGGCGGTTGGATCGAGGTTGGACGCCGGAGGGATCGTTCCAAGCGGCTGCCGGCTTGATCGATTGCATCCGCTGAGGCTGATATCCAGCTGTCATATTGAACGCGCATGCTCGGTTGAACAGGTCGCCGTTGTGCCGGTTCGTTGCGCTGGCGAACTTTCCGCCGGGCCGCGGGGTCACTTAATGTGCAGTTGTTTTTTTTTTGACTATTGAAGGGTGATCGAATGGAAAGTATCAGCCTGTTGCTCAGTGAAGCCTTGAGCCCGTATCAGGTCACGCTCACGCCCTCCGGTACCAAAGGCGAATGCCTGGTAACGCTGAAGAATTCCTCGGGGGCCATCATGGTCGAACGGCTGTTCAACCAGGCCCAGCTGACCGACAAGCGCCAACTGACCGACGTGGTCGACGGCCTGCATCGCGATGTGCTGATTGCCGAGGGGCGGCTGGAGCCGTGTGTCATCGCGGCGTTACGTAACGTGGCGCGCGACAAGGTCATGCTTGCTGCCAATTGAGTGACATCCCGCGGGAACCTTCCTACGTTCTAGCGAGTCAGACTTTTTACCAACAAGAGCAAGCATTGTGCTCCGGTGCTTGTCGCTTGTTGTACGGACCTTTAAGGGTCACGTTTAACCCCGAGTTGTCTCCCCACTTCTCGGGGTTTCTTTTTGCCTGGTGTTTATGGCCACGGTGCTCTGCATCAGGCAAAACAGAACCCTTGTGGGAGCGAGCCTGCTCGCGAAAGCGGTTTGTCGGTCAATAGCAGGTTGACTGGTCTGATGCCTTCGCGAGCAGGCTCGCTCCCACCGTGGATCTTCAGCTATCCGAAGAATTTGCCTCAAACGGCGCCGTCGGTGCGCAGCCTGGCGACCTGTTGCGCATCGTAGCCAAGCTCACCGAGCACCTCTGCCGTGTGCTCACCCAATGCTGGCCCGACCCATTCGGCTGTTCCCGGTGTGTCGGAAAGCTTCGGTACGATCCCAGGCATCTTGAACGCCTTGCCATCCGGCAGCCTGGCTTGCAGGAACATCTCGCGGGCGAGAAATTGCGGGTCGCTGAACATGTCCTCGGCACTGAAGATCCGGCTCGCCGGCACGCCGGCCTGGTTCAACTGGTCGATGACGGCATCCAACGGCAGCGAGTTGACCCAGCGATCAATGACCCCATACAACTCGTCGCGGCGTTCGTCACGGCCATCGTTGCTGGCCAGCTGCGGGTCGTTCGCCAGGTCATCCCGGCCAATGACCTGCATGAAACGCTTGAAGATGGCGTCACCGTTGGCGCCGATCTGTACATGCTTGCCGTCGGCGCTGGTGTGGATGGACGACGGCGTGATACCAGGCATGATGTTGCCGGTGCGTTCGCGGATGAAACCGAACACGTCGAACTCCGGCACCATGCTTTCCATCATGGCGAAAATCGCTTCGTATAGCGCCACGTCCACCACCTGGCCGGTCCCGCCGTTGACCTCCCGATGACGCAAGGCCATCAGCGCGCC
Organism: Pseudomonas sp. Z2-11; assembly: GCF_054161305.1. Classification (NCBI taxonomy): domain Bacteria; kingdom Pseudomonadati; phylum Pseudomonadota; class Gammaproteobacteria; order Pseudomonadales; family Pseudomonadaceae; genus Pseudomonas; species Pseudomonas sp. Z2-11. The sequence goes on along the minus strand of NZ_CP096395.1, from coordinate 4,980,021 downwards.
GATCACCCCCCAGAGCGCGGCGATCGAGTCGCCGATGGAGATACCGGTGCGCACCGGTGGGCGATCCTCGAAGCCGGTGATGTAGCGCAGGCCTCCCATCGACTCACCGACGGCGCCGAACCCGGGCTGATCCTTCATCGGCCCGGTCTGGCCGAAGCCTGATAGCCGGACCATGACCAGCTTCGGATTCAGTGCGTGCAACACGTCCCAGCCCAGGCCGAGCTTTTCCAGCACGCCGGGGCGAAAGTTCTCGATCAGGATGTCGGCTTCGCCAAGCAGTTTTTTCAGGATCGCCAGGCCTTCGGGGTGCTTGAGGTTCAGCGTCACGGACTTTTTGTTGCGTGCCTGGACGAACCACCACAAGGACGTACCTTCATACAATTTGCGCCACTTGCGCAGCGGATCGCCGCCGTCCGGCGATTCGACCTTGATGACCTCCGCACCGAATTCACCGCAGATACGCGAGGCAAAAGGGCCGGCGATCAGCGTGCCGAGTTCGATGACCTTGACGCCGGCAAGAGGTTTGGCAGTAAGCGACATGACGGATCCTGTAGGACAAAGGCAGAACGAATAGAGCGTTTTATCATAGGCCGACCATCGTCGCCGCAGGTTGATGGTCGGCAATTCGTGGATTAGCCGTCGCATCGGTTAGACTTGCCGCCTTTCCTCGTATCAAGAAGCCCGTTCATGGCCCAGCCGTCCACGACCTACAAGTTTGAACTGAACCTCACTGACCTCGACCGCAGCGTGTACGAGAATGTGAAGCAGACCATTGCCCGCCATCCTTCGGAAACGGAAGAGCGCATGACCGTGCGCCTCTTGGCCTACGCGTTCTGGTACAACGAGCTGCTGGCGTTTGGTCGTGGGCTGTCGGATGTCGACGAACCCGCGCTGTGGGAAAAAAGTCTGGATGACCGTGTGCTGCACTGGATCGAAGTAGGCCAGCCGGATGCCGATCGCCTGACCTGGTGCTCGCGCCGCACCGAGCGCACCAGCCTGCTGGCCTACGGCAGCCTGCGGGTGTGGGAAGGCAAGGTGATCCCCGCGGTGAAGAACCTGAAGAACGTGAACATCGCCGCCGTCCCCCAGGAGGTGCTCGAAACCCTGGCCAAGGACATGCCACGGGTGATCAAGTGGGACGTGATGATCAGCGAAGGGACGATTTTCGTGACCGACGACCGTGGCCAGCATGCGGTTCAGTTGCAATGGTTGCTGGGCGAGCGTGGCTGAGCCGTTGACCCTGTATCAAGTGAACGCTTTGTGGCGAGGGAGCTTGCTCCCGCTTGGGTGCGCAGCGCCCACAAAAAAGGGCCGCTACGCAGCCCAGCGGGAGCAAGCTCCCTCGCCACAGGATTTCCAAAAATAGAGAAATGATCGTTACCCCATGCGCATAGAACCCCGCCAGTTACCCGCCACCCTGCCGTTTCTCGGTGACCTGCCGCCGTTGTTGACCCGTCTTTACGCAGCACGTGGCGTGCAGTCCGAAGCGGAGCTGGACAAGAGCCTGGCGCGCCTGATTCCTTATCAGCAACTCAAGGGGATCGATGCCGCGGTGGACCTGCTGGTGGCGGCGCTGGAGCAACGCCAGCGCATCCTCATCGTCGGCGATTTTGATGCCGATGGCGCGACCGCCAGTACCGTGGGCATGCTTGGTCTGCGCCTGCTCGGTGCGGCCCATGTCGACTACCTGGTGCCCAATCGCTTTGAATATGGCTATGGCCTCACGCCGGAAATCGTCGAAGTCGCCCTGACACGCGCGCCGCAATTGTTGGTCACCGTGGACAATGGCATCTCCAGCGTGGAAGGCGTGGCAGCGGCGAAAGCGGCCGGCCTCAAGGTGCTGGTCACCGACCACCACTTGCCGGGGCTCGAATTGCCGGCGGCCGATGCCATCGTCAACCCGAACCAGCCCGGTTGTGAGTTCCCGAGCAAGGCACTGGCGGGCGTCGGGGTGATTTTTTATGTGCTGATGGCCCTGCGGGCCCGTCTGCGCAGCCTCGGTTGGTATGCCAGCAAGCCGCAGCCGAATATCGGCGAACTGCTCGACCTGGTGGCGCTGGGCAGCGTCGCCGACGTGGTGCCGCTGGATGCCAACAACCGGATCCTGGTGCACCAGGGCCTGGAGCGTATTCGCGCCGGACGCGCCCGGCCCGGCATCAAGGCCATCCTCGAAGTAGCCAAGCGCGATCACTCGCGCATCACGTCCACCGACCTCGGTTTCATCCTCGGGCCGCGCCTGAATGCGGCGGGGCGGCTGGACGACATGAGCCTGGGCATCGAATGCCTGCTCACCAACGACCCGGCGCTGGCACGGGACATGGCGGCGCAGCTGGATGGCATGAACCAGGACCGCAAATCCATCGAACAGGGCATGCAACGTGAAGCCATGGCCCAGCTCAAGGATCTGCCGGTGGAGTCGATGCCGTTCGGCTTGTGCCTGTTCGATCCGCAATGGCACCAAGGCGTCATCGGGATCCTGGCGTCACGCATGAAAGAGCGCTATTTCCGTCCGACCATTGCTTTCGCCGATGCCGGGGACGGCCTGCTCAAAGGGTCGGGCCGCTCGGTGCCGGGATTTCATATCCGCGATGCGTTGAGCGTTGTCGCGGCGCAGCATCCGACCCTGATCAGCAAATACGGCGGTCACGCCATGGCGGCGGGGCTGACGTTGCCGGAGGCGAACTTTGCCTTGTTTGCCGAGGCTTTTGACGCGGAGGTGCGCCGGCAACTACGTGAAGAAGACCTGACGGGGCGGCTGTTGTCGGATGGCTCTCTGGCGGTGGAAGAGTTCCACCTGGAACTGGCCCGGGCACTGCGCCATGCCGGGCCGTGGGGACAGCATTTTCCGGAGCCGGTGTTCCACGGCGTGTTCCAGCTGGTCGAGCAGCGAGTGGTGGGTGAACGGCACCTGAAGGTCATTCTCAAGACTGAGTGCGGTTCGGTGAAACTCGATGGCATAGCCTTCGGCATTGATCGGGAAATCTGGCCCAACCCCACCGTGCGCTGGGTAGAGCTGGCCTATAAGCTTGACCTCAACGAGTTCCGTGGCCAGGAAACGGTGCAGTTGATGATTGCTCATATCGAACCGCGGTAGCTTTACTGCCCCCGTGGCGAGGGAGCTTGCTCCCGCTGGGCTGCGAAGCGGCCCCTGTTGGCGTGAAGCAATTCTTTCAGGTAAACCGCAATGATCGGTTTTACGACTGCTGCGCAGCCGAGCGGGAGCAAGCTCCCTCGCCACGGGAGTTCACACAAGCCTTGAAGACAAAGCTTGGCTTCGAAAGGGCGGTTTTTGACTCTGAACCCTTCCTCCTCCCCGGTTGTCGACTAGTCTCTAAGCACTGCTTGATAGGCCTTGTGACGTCTTGTCGATTGTTTTGCCCGCGGGGGCGGGTGTTGCACCGTTTGTCACTCGTCGACTTTTCAAACAGAACCCTGGAGCCTGCCCACTGATTCGAGAGGTGCCCCATGAGTCTGCTGCTGGAACCTTATACCCTTCGTCAACTGACCCTGCCCAATCGCATCGCGGTTTCGCCGATGTGCCAGTATTCGAGCGCCGATGGCCTGGCCAACGACTGGCATCTGGTGCACCTCGGCAGTCGTGCCGTGGGCGGTGCCGGCCTGGTGTTCACCGAAGCCACCGCCGTCACGGCCGATGGCCGGATTACCGCCGAGGACCTCGGGTTGTGGAACGATGGACAGATCGAGCCTTTGCAACGCATCACCCGGTTCATCACCGCCCAAGGCGCCGTGCCCGGCATCCAGCTGGCCCACGCCGGGCGCAAGGCAAGCACCTGGCGGCCCTGGCTGGGCAAGCATGGCAGCGTCAAACCGGAAGAGGGCGGCTGGGTTCCGGTCGGCCCTTCGCCGATTGCCTTCGACCCCCAGCACACCCAACCGAAGCAGCTCGATGAAGGACAAATCGCCGATGTCATCCAGGCATTCGTCGACGCGGCCAAGCGCGCCCTGACGGCTGGTTTCAAGGTCGTCGAGGTCCATGCAGCCCATGGCTATCTGCTGCACCAGTTCCTGTCGCCGTTGAGCAATCAGCGTCGGGATCAATACGGTGGGTCGTTTGAAAATCGTATCCGCCTGGTACTGCAAGTGACCGAAGCGGTCCGGGCCGTATGGCCTGAGGAGTTGCCGGTTTTTGTTCGGGTATCCGCCACCGACTGGGTCGAAGACGGCTGGAACCCCGATGAAACGGTGGAACTGGCGCGGCGATTCCGGGCACTGGGGGTGGACTTGATTGATGTGTCGTCGGGCGGCACCGCCGCCAACGCCGAGATTCCCACCGGCCCGGGCTACCAGACGCGCTTCGCCGAGCGGGTGCGCAAGGAGTCGGAAATCGCCACTGGCACGGTCGGGATGATCACCGAGCCGGCCCAGGCCGAACACATCCTGCGCACCTGCCAGGCCGATATCATCTTCCTCGCTCGCGAGCTGTTGCGCGATCCGTACTGGGCGTTGCATGCCGACGACGACCTGGGCGGACGCAAGGCCACCTGGCCGGCGCAGTACCAGCGCGCGACGCATCGGGACCAGCCGATCCATGAGTCGGATTTGCGCGACTGAGCACCTGATAAAACAAACAGCCCCGGTCGATTGGCCGGGGCTTTTTTTCTGATTTAAAAAATTTGGTGCTTGTACCGGCCTCATCGCGAGCAGGCTCGCTCCCACAGTGGATCTGTTGTGTGGCGCATAGCGTTCATAACCAGGCTCACTGTGGGAGCGAGCCTGCTCGCGAAGGCGTCATTTCTGACGCAGCAGGGCTCAGGGGTACTTACGCTTATCCGGCGCCGGCGGGAAGTACTGGTACAACCAGGTCTCGCTCAGCGTCCGGTCCTTGGAGCGAATGAACAGGCGCATCTCCACCGGGTCCACGCGGTCGTCGGTCGGGTACCAGTCGAAGGTGATGCGATAACCCTTGATCGCGTCCAGCACCAGCACGTTGAAATCCTTGACCTCGCCGTGGGAGCAGGTCACCACCGGCTCGATGCCGGTGCCCGGTGGCAACTGATCGAGACCGCCACCGGTAAAGTCCACCGCGAAGCGCCGTGCCCAGACGGTGGGGTAATGTTCGCCGGGAGCCCAGCCTTCGATGAAGCCGCCCATGCCGGAACGGGTGGCGTCGACGCGGGCCAGGTCCGTGCTGACCGGCGGCAGGGCGCTCCAGTAGAGTTTGTAGCCATAGTTCAACGAATCGCCGGCAGCGACCGGTTTTTTCGGCGTCCAGAACGCAACGATGTTATCCAGGGTCTCGCCGGTGGTAGGAATTTCCAGCAGATCGACCGAGCCTTCGCCCCAAGCGGTCGTAGGTTCGACCCACAGGCTTGGCCGTTTGCTGTACCAGTCCACGGTGTCCTGGTAACTCTCGAAGTCGTGGTCGGTCTGCACCAGGCCGAAACCTTTCGGGTTGTTGTCGGCGAAAGCATTGAACTGCAGGGTGGCGGGGTTGTTCAGCGGGCGGCAGACCCACTCGCCGTTGCCGCGCCACATGGCCAGGCGGTCGGAGTCGTGGATCTGCGGGTGAATGGTGTCGCACATGCGTCGCTCGACGGTGCCGCAACTGAACATGCTGGTCATCGGCGCGATGCCCAACTGCTCGATGGCGGTACGCGCGTTGACGTGCGCGTCGACTTCCATCACCACCCGGGTAGGCTGGCAGTCGATGTCAAAGCGGTAGGCACCGGTGGCGCTCGGTGAGTCGAGCAGGGCATAGACCACGAAGCGGGTGCTGTTCTTGTCCGGCGTTTCGAACCAGAACTTGGTGAAGTCCGGGAATTCCTCGCGTTTTTTCGCATACGTGTCGATGGCCAGGCCGCGGGCAGACAAGCCGTACTGGCCGGTGGCGTCCACCGCGCGGAAATAACTGGCGCCGAGAAACGAAACAATGTCATGCCGGTCCAGCTCCGGTGCCTTGAACACCCGGAACCCTGCGAACCCGAGGTCGCCGGTGAGCTGCGAGGTATTGACCGTGGTCTTCTCGTAGTTGAACAGTTCCGGGCGAAAGTGTACTTCACGCGCCATGCGGGTCTTCGGGTCGACACTGTACATGCGCACCGGCTGCTTGAAGCCCATGCCGACATGGAAGAACTGCACGTCCAGCTTGCCGTCCAGTTCATTCCACAGCGAATGATTGGCGTCGTACTGGATGGCATTGAACTGCAAGGGGGACATCTGGGCCAGCGTCGGCGGCAGGACTTGCTTGGTGTCGACGTAGCGGCTTGCGGCCAGTCGCAGGGCCTGGTCTTTCAATTGGTTGAAATCGAAGGGACGGGCTTCGCCGTCGGCGGTCTGATCGGCAGCCCAGGCACGTGCGGCCATGAGCCCGGAGGCCGACAGTCCGGTGTAGGCGGCGAAGGCCATGGAGGCCTTGAGCAGATTCCTGCGGTGCATAAATACAACCTTATCTGAAGACAATCCCGAGCCGATCCTGGCAACAGAGACTGGTAAAGGAGTTCGGACATGCCTTTGGCCAAACGCGACGAACGTTAGAACAGATGCCTGAGAGCTGGATCGGTTCACCGAAACGCAAAATCATAGGGGAAATGCCCGCTTGGAGAGATGGGAAAGCGTGGCTTGGTTAAAAATTCTTACAGTTATTTCTGTTTTTGTGAGGATTCGGGAATTTTTTGATCAATTACTTTAAGACTGTCTTTCTACGCTTTGAATCGACGTAACGAAGGACAACCCATGACCAAAATACAGAGCATTACCGAGATACTGGGGATCTTTCCTGGCCTGACCAGAACACGGAGCAAACGCCCGCTCAGCCTGGAGGAAGCGAGGCTGGTCGAACGTTATCGAGAGTTGTCGGAAAGCGACCGGATCGCCATGCGTTATCTGATGGATGCGATGGGCCGTGTTTCGCGGTTTTGAAGGTCGTTGCAACGGGGCTAGCAGCCCGCCGCCCTTATTGTACTGACCAGTCCTGAGGACGTTCGCTGCGTTGATGCAGTATCCGCAAGACCTGTAATTGTCCGTCCTTGAGCCGATAGGGGGCAACGAACGGGTAGCGCGTCAGCACCAGCTCCCGAATATCGGGGACCACTGAAGGACGCCCCGAGCCGGGAAAACGTTGCAGTTGGCGCAGCGATTCCAGAATCGTGGCGATGACATCGTCAGCGCCTTCTGCGCCGAGTGCGCTTTGGTAATGTTCGTGGATCGAGTCGAGGTCACTTTGTGCTTTGTTGGTCAGTACGATGCTCGGCACGCTTTGCCCACTTAGCCTTCACGGCATCCAGATCGGTCAGATTCCCGGCGTCGGCATCCGCTATGCCTTCGCTGATCGCTTGCAGGTGCCAGGACTCGGCCTCTACGTATCGAACCAATGCACGCTTCAGGTGATATTGACGGTCGCGGTCGGTGGCGGCAGCCAGCAAGTCCAGCTGTTGGGCCAAACCTTCTTCCACGCGGAAGGACAAAACGGGCGAGGCCATGGGGGATCTCCAAAGTGTATACGTTGTAGACACCCTAGGCGGTACCAGGTTTTTCGTCAACCGGCGAGCGTGCACCGATCGACGAAAACCTTAGCAGGACGAACTCATGGCAGGCGTTGGCATGTGTTGCCCACATTGTCTCGTGTCAATGCTTGAACATCACATGCCGCACCACCGTGTAATCCTCCAGCCCATACATCGACATGTCTTTGCCATAGCCAGAACGTTTCTGACCGCCATGGGGCATTTCGCTGACGAGCATGAAGTGCGTATTCACCCAGGTGCAGCCGTATTGCAGGCGTGCCGACAAGCGATGGGCACGGCCGATGTCGGCGGTCCACACCGATGAGGCCAGGCCGTAGTCCGAATCGTTGGCCCAGGCCAGCACTTGTGCTTCCTCAAGGAATGGCGTGACGGACACCACCGGACCGAACACTTCGCGGCGGACAATTTCGTCGTCCTGCTGGACGTCGGCCAGCACCGTCGGTTCGAAGAAGAAGCCGTTGCCGTCCACGGCCTTGCCACCGGTGACCAGGCGGATGTGGGGCTGGGCGATGGCCCGCTCGACGAAGCCGGCCACGCGGTCACGGTGCTGAGCGGTGATCAACGGTCCCATCTCGGTATCGGGTTCGCTCTGCAGGCCGTACTTGATGCTGGCGACGGCGGCGCCGAGTTTTTCGACAAATTTGTCGTAGATGCCTTGCTGGGCATAGATGCGGCAGGCGGCCGTGCAGTCCTGGCCGGCGTTGTAGAAGCCGAAGGTGCGGATACCTTCCACCGCAGCGTCGATGTCGGCGTCATCGAAGATGATCACCGGGGCCTTGCCGCCCAGCTCCATGTGCGTGCGCTTGACGCTCTCGGCGGTGCTGGAAATGATGTTCGAGCCGGTGGCGATGGAGCCGGTCAGGGAAACCATGCGGACTTTCGGGTGCGTGACGAGCGGCTGGCCGACGGTTTGCCCGCGACCGAAGACGACGTTGAGGACACCTGCCGGGAAAATTTCCGACGCCAGTTCCGCCAAGCGCAACGCGGTCAATGGCGTCTGTTCCGACGGCTTGAGCACCACCGTATTACCGGCGGCCAGGGCCGGGGCGATTTTCCAGGCGACCATCATCAACGGGTAGTTCCACGGGGCGATGGAAGCGATCACGCCCACCGGGTCGCGACGGATCATCGAGGTGTGCCCCGGCAGGTACTCGCCGCCCGCCGAGCCGTTCATGCAACGGCTGGCGCCGGCGAAGAAACGGAACACGTCGGCGATCGCTGGGATTTCATCGTTCAGGGCGGCGCTCAATGGCTTGCCGCAGTTGTCCGATTCGAGCCTGGCCAGTTCTTCACCATTGGCCTCGATGGCATCGGCCAGCTTGAGCAGCAGCAGGGAGCGGTCCTTGGGCGGCACTTGCGACCAGGCATCGAAAGCGCTGTCAGCGGCGCGCACGGCGGCATCGACCTGGGCCTCGCTGGCTTCATTGATTTCCACCAGGACCCGGCCCAGCGCCGGATTAAAAACGGCCTGGCCAGGGCCGTCGCCGTTCACCAGATGGCCGTTGATCAACAGTTTGGTTTGCATGTCCGTGTCCTCTTGAACGCTGTTGTTTTCCTGTGGGAGCGAGCCTGCTCGCGATGGCGATGCAACAGTCGACATCTCTGCTGAATACCGATCTGTCATCGCGAGCAGGCTCGCTCCCACATGGGATAGTTTTCATTGGGGCCTGGGTTACTTCCCACCACTCCCCGCCACGCTCTCCCCGCCGCGCGTCAGGTAATACGCGCCGAGTATCGGCAGCATCGTCACCAACATCACCAGCATCGCCACCACATTGGTCACTGGCACATCGCGAGGGCGGCTGAGCTGGTTGAGCAGCCAGAGCGGCAGCGTGCGCTCATGACCGGCGGTGAACGTGGTGACGATGATTTCATCGAACGACAAGGCAAACGCCAGCATCCCGCCGGCCAGCAGGGCCGACCCCAGATTAGGCAGGATGATGTAGCGAAAGGTCTGCCAGCCGTCGGCGCCCAGGTCCATCGACGCTTCGATCAGGCTGTGGGAGGTGCGGCGCAGACGGGCGATGACGTTGTTGTAGACGATCACCACGCAGAAGGTCGCATGCCCGACGATGATGGTGAACATGCCGGGTTCGATGCCCAGGGTCTTGAAGGTCGCCAACAGCGCGATGCCGGTGATGATCCCTGGCAGCGCAATCGGCAGGATCAGCATCAGCGAGATACCCTGCTTGCCGAAAAAATCACGGCGGTACAGTGCCGCCGACGCGAGTGTGCCGAGCACCATGGCGATCAGGGTGGCGACGGCTGCGATCTGCAATGACAACTTGATCGCCTCCAGCACGTCCGGGCGCGAGAAGGCGACGCTGAACCACTTCAGGGTCAGGCCCTTGGGCGGGAAGCTGAACGCAGCGTCTTCAGTGTTGAAGGCATAGAGGAAAATGATCAGGATCGGGAAATGCAGGAACACCAGCCCGCCCCATGCCGCGATCCGCAAGCCCCACGAAGCCTTGGAGTCAGAGTGCATCGAAAGCCCCCAGTCGCTTGACGACAGACAGATAGATGGCGATCAGCACGATGGGCACCAGCGTGAACGCCGCGGCCATGGGCATGTTGCCGATGGCGCCTTGCTGGGCGTAGACCATGCTGCCAACGAAGTAGCCCGGCGGGCCCACCAGCTGGGGCACGATGAAATCCCCCAGGGTCAGGGAAAAGGTGAAGATCGAGCCGGCGGCAATGCCCGGGATCGACAGCGGCAGGATTACCTGCATGAAGGTCTGGCGTGGCCTGGCGCCGAGGTCCGCCGAAGCTTGCAGCAGCGATGGCGGCAAGCGCTCCAGGGAGGCCTGGATCGGCAGGATCATGAACGGCAGCCAGATGTAGACGAACACCAGGAAGCGCCCCAGGTGCGAAGTAGACAGCGTGCTGCCACCGACGCCGGGAATGCCCAGCACGAACTGCAACACCGGCCCCAGCCCCAGGTGCTGGATGAACCACTGCGCCACGCCGCCCTTGGCCAGCAGCAGTGTCCAGGCGTAAGCCTTGACGATATAGCTGGCCCACATCGGCAGCATCACCGCGATGTAGAAAAACGCCTTGGTCTTGCCGCTGGTGTAGCGCGCCATGTAGTAGGCGATCGGGAAGGCGACAATGGCGCTGGCGATGGACACCGCGATCGCCATGGTCAACGTGCGCGCAATGATGTCGAAATTCGACGGCTGGAACAGCGCCGAGAAATTGGCCAGGGTCAGGTCCGGCGTGACCGCCATGGTGAAGTCGTCGAAGGTATAAAAGCCTTGCCACAGCAAGGTCAGCAGCGAGCCCAGGTAGATCGCGCCGAACCAGATCAGCGGTGGCACCAGCAACAGCGACAGGTACAGGTTGGGACGCCGGTACAGCAGGTTCGAAAAGCGTCGCAACGGCGTACCGTGCGTCTCGGTTTCAGTCATGGCCAGGGTGCTCATCTCAGGCCTCGCTGCCGGCGGTATCGTGCAGGGCAACCATCGCCTCGCGGGCCCAGCGCACGGCGAGGTGCTGGCCGGTATGGTGCTGGGCGCCGCTGTCGTTCCATTGGCTGTTGGCCTGGCTGAGACTCAAGGTCTGGCCGTTTCCCAGCTTCAACTCGTAGCGCGTGGCGCTGCCCTGGTACTGGATGTCGTGAAGCAGACCGCTGATTTCGATTTCATCGCCGGCCAGCGGACCTTCGGCAAAGCGCACATGTTCCGGGCGGATCGAGAACGGCTGTGGATAACCGCTCAGTTGCCTGGCCAACTCACCGCGAATCACGTTGGAAGTGCCGACGAATTCGGCGACGAAGGTGGTGGCCGGCTTCATGTACAGGTTGCGTGGGGTATCGACCTGTTCGATCCGGCCCTTGTTGAACACCGCCACGCGATCGGACATCGACAGGGCCTCGGTCTGGTCGTGGGTAACGAAGATGAAGGTGATACCCAACTGGCGTTGCAGTTTTTTCAACTCGCTTTGCATCTGTTCGCGCAGCTTCAGGTCGAGCGCGCCCAAGGGCTCATCCAGCAGCAGCACACGCGGGCGATTGACCAGCGCGCGGGCCAGGGCGACACGCTGGCGCTGGCCGCCGGACAGTTGCACCGGCTTGCGTTCGCCATAGCCGCCCAAGGCAACCATCTCCAGCGCTTCATCGGCGCGCTTGATGCGCTCGGCCTTGGCGACGCCTTTGACTTTCAGGCCGTAGGCGACGTTGTCGCGCACGTTCATGTGTGGGAACAGGGCGTAGTCCTGGAAGACCGTGTTGACGTCTCGCTGATACGGCGCGAGCCCGACGGCTTCCTCTCCGTGGATACGAATCGAACCGGCGCTGGGCTGCTCGAACCCGGCGATCAGCCGCAGGCAAGTGGTCTTGCCCGAGCCGGACGGGCCGAGCATGGAAAAGAACTCGCCGTCCTGGATGTCGATGGAGACCCGGTCAACGGCCTTCACCTCGCCGAACTGACGGGAAACGTGAGTGAACTGGACTGCGAGCGTCATGGTGCGGTGCTCCAGAAAGCGGGGCGGATATGAAATCTCAACGGTTGGAACGCGGTCCCGTGGCGAGGGAGCTTGCTCCCGCTGGGTGGCGCAGCCACCCCAAAATTGGGCGTGCTGCGCGCGCCAGCGGGAGCAAGCTCCCTCGCCACAGGGCTAACCATGTCCCCCCGGTCCAAACAGGTGACTGCGACTTAGCGTCCACCCATGATCGCAATGTAATCCTGCGTCCAGCGGCTGTACGGCACGAACTTGCCGCCCTCGGCTTGCGGAGTCTTCCAGAAGGCGATCTTGTCGAACTGGTCGAACCCGTTGGTCTTGCAGCCCTCGGCGCCCAGCAGTTCGCTTGCCTTGCACGCCTCGGGCACGGCCGGCAACGAGCCGAACCAGGCGGCTACGTCGCCCTGGACTTTGGGCTGCAGCGACCAGTCCATCCATTTATACGCGCAGTTGGGATGCTTGGCCTCGGCGTGCAGCATCGTCGTGTCAGCCCAGCCGGTGGCGCCTTCCTTGGGGATGGTCGAGGCGATCGGCTGTTTTTCGTTGATCAGGCCGTTGACCTGGTATGGCCAGGCGCCGGATGCGACCACGCCTTCGTTCTTGAAATCGCTCATCTGCACGGTCGTGTCATGCCAGTAGCGGTGGATCAACGGCTGCTGGGCACGCAGTAATTCCAGCACGGCCTTGTACTGGGCCTCGTCGAGTTGATACGGATCCTTGATGCCCAGGTCGGGCTTGGCGGTCTTGAGGTAGAGCGCCGCGTCGGCGATGTAGATCGGCCCATCGTAGGCTTGCACCCGACCCTTGTTCGGCTTGCCGTCGGGCAGGCTCTGCGCCTCGAACAGGACGCTCCAGCTGGTCGGCGCTTGCTTGAATACTTCGGTGTTGTACATCAGTACGTTCGGCCCCCACTGGTAGGGCGTCCCGTAGGTCTGTTGGCTGACCACGTACCACGGCGCGTCCTTGAGGCGCGGGTCGAGGTTTTTCCAGTTGGCGATCAACGCGGTGTTGATCGGCTGCACGCGTTTGCCGGCAATCAGCCGTAGCGAGGCATCGCCCGACGCGGTGACCAGGTCGTAGCCGCCCTTGGTCATCAGGCTGACCATTTCGTCGGAGGTGGCGGCGGTCTTGACGTTGACCTTGCAGCCGGTTTCTTTCTCGAAACCCGTGACCCAGTCGTAGGCCTTGTCGCTTTCGCCGCGTTCGATGTAGCCCGGCCAGGCGACGATATCCAGTTGGCCTTCGCCAGCGCCAATGGCCTTGAGCGGTTCGGCGGCCTGGAGGCTGGCGCTGGCCAGCAGCGCCGTGGTGATTGCACTGAGCAATGCGGTCTTGTGCGCGTACATGGAAATCCCTCTTGCTTTAATTATGGTCGGGGCAGGGTTCGAGAAACGTGTCGCTGGTTATTGTTTTAGCTTAGCTGCAAGCTTCAAGCGGCAAGCTGCAAGCAAAAGCAGGTAGCGCACGGCTTGCAGCTTGCAGCTCAGAGCTCCCGGCTATGCCGGGCCATGATGTGGCGCACCACGCTGTAGTCCTGAAGCGAATCGCTGGACAGATCCTTCCCATAGCCCGAGCGTTTCAGGCCGCCGTGGGGCATTTCGCTGACCAGCATGAAATGACTGTTGATCCAGGTGCAGCCGTATTGCAGCCGCGCCGCCACCTGCATCGCCTTGTCGAGGTTCTGAGTCCAGACCGAGGAGGCCAGGCCGTATTCCGAATCGTTGGCCCAGTCCACCGCCTGGCTGAGTTCATCGAAACGGGTCACGGTGACCACCGGGCCGAATACTTCGCGCTGGACGATCTCGTCGCTTTGCTTGCAGCCCGCCAACAGCGTGGGCTGGTAATAGAAACCGGCGCCGGAATGCACCGCCGCGCCGGTGATGCGCTCGATATGCGGCTGGCCGAGGGCACGCTCGACGAAACTGGCGACGCGGTCGCGCTGGCGGGTGCTGATCAGCGGGCCGATTTCGTTGTCGGCGTCGCGCTTGCCGGCAAAGCGCAGGCTGCTGACCGCCGCGCCGAGTTCAGCCACCAGCCGGTCGTGAATCCCGGCCTGGGCGTAGATCCGGCACGCAGCGGTGCAATCCTGGCCAGCGTTGTAGTAACCATAGGTGCGTACACCCTCGACCACTGCCTGCAGGTCGGCGTCGTCACAGACGATCACCGGGGCCTTGCCGCCCAGTTCCAGGTGCGTGCGCTTGAGGGTTTTTGCCGCGGCCTGGAGGATTTTCTGGCCGGTGACGATATCGCCCGTCAACGAGACCATGCGCACCTTGGGGTGACTGACCAGATGACTGCCGACGCCTTCGCCGCCACCGCAGATGACGTTGATGACGCCGCGCGGCAGGATTTCGGCCAGGATCGGCGCCAGGGCCAGGATCGACAGCGGCGTGTGTTCCGAAGGCTTGAACACCAGGGTATTGCCGGCGGCCAGGGCCGGGGCGATTTTCCAGGCCGCCATCATGATCGGGTAGTTCCAGGGCGCAATGGACGCCACCACGCCAATCGGGTCGCGACGCACCATGCTGGTGTAGCCCGGCAAGTATTCGCCGCTGAGCTGGCCGGTCTGGCAGCGTACGGCGCCGGCAAAAAAACGGAACACATCCACCGTGGCGCTCAGGTCGTCCTGACGCGCCAGGTGCAGTGGCTTTCCACAGTTCAGGGATTCGAGACGGGCCAGGTAATCGGCGTTTTTTTCGACAGCGCCGGCGATCTCCAACAACAGGTTCGAGCGTTGCTGCGGCGTGGTGCGCGACCAGCCGTCAAAGGCCTGATGAGCCGCGAGGATCGCGGCTTCGACCTGTTCGGTACTGGCCTCGGCGATGTGGGTGAGCACTTCACCGGTGGCCGGGTTGAGGATCGGCTCGACAAAGCCCTCGCCGGGTACGCTTTCGCCGTCGATCAACAACGCTGTACATAACGGGGTTTGCGTGCCGGCCATATTCGCCTTCTCTTTTTTATAACGGTGAACACAGGCCCTGTGGGAGCGAGCTTGCTCGCGATAGCGGTATGACAGGCAGCATTAAATTGACTGAAAGACCGTTATCGCGAGCAAGCTCGCTCCTACAATGGCTTGCTCCCACATTGGATTGTGGGGGCTGCAGCAAGACTAGTGCCCAGTCGCCAGGCCGACAAATTCGAAATACTCAAGGCAGCATTCGATTAAATAGATGGCTTGCGTCCGTGGGGCTGTTCGCGGGCAACAGCCAGGAACGGGTCGACCGAGGCCGGGCGTGCCGTGCCTCGGCGCCAGGCGAGTCCGACATCCAGCGTCTGGTTGAGGTCGGCGATGGGTCGTGCCTCGATGATGTCGCCTTCCAGCGACCATGGGCGGTAGGTCATGTCCGGTTGGATCGAAACCCCCAGCCCGGCCGCCACCAGGCTGCGCACCGCTTCGGTCGAGGCGGTACGCAGGGTGATCTGCGGTTGCAGGCCGGCACCGCGCCACAGGCGTTGCGCGTTGCGATCCATCTCGTCGACGTTCAGTTGGATCAACGGCTCGCGAGCCACATCCGCAAGATTGATGCTGTCGTGTTCGAGCAGCGGATGCTGGGCCGGCAGCCACAATCGATGGGGCGAGTGGGTCAATACTTCGGTCTGCAGGGCGTGGCGGTCTTCCAGGTTGGACAGGATCAGCACGCCGACGTCGATTTCGCCGCTGACCAGCAGATGTTCGATATAGGGGCGTTCGTCCTCCATCACGCGGATGGCCACATTGGGGTAGGCGCGCTGGAAACGGGTCAAGAGGTCCGCCAGATAGTACCCGGCGACCAGGCTGGTCACGCCGATGGTGACCTGTCCGGCAACCTGATCGGTGCTTTGTTGCAGGCTGCGCTTGGCGTTGTCGACGGTGGCGAGTATCAGGTGCGCCTGACGCAGGAACTGATGCCCCTGGTGGGTCAGCGTCATGCCCTTGGCGTGACGGTTGAACAGACTGACGCCGATTTCCTCTTCCAGTTGCTGGATGGCCAGGGTCAGGGTGGATTGGGAAATGAACGCGGTTTGCGCGGCGGCGGAAATCGAACCGGTTTCGGCTACCGCGATGAAATGACGGATCTGGCGCAGGGTCATCATTTTTGGATACCCAGGAGACGTATTTATCGATGTCTTGGAGTGTATATCGTTTTTATCGAATGGCTGTGGCTGCCTTCAAATCACCGGCAAGTCCGCAGGCAACATCTCGAAGCAATCTGGCCGAGGGCGGTGGGGCACTTTCGATCTACGCTGGGGGCCTTATGATCCGGTTAACCCGAATGCGTGGAGGCAGCAAATGAACACCCGTGGATTGCTCGATCAGTTACTCAAGTCCGGCCAGGAGATGTTGCAGAACAAGGCCGGCGGCTCCCAGGGCAAGTCGTCCGGCGGTCTGGGTGGTTTGCTCGGCGGCTCCGGCAACCTTGGTGGAATGCTCTCCGGCGCAGGGGGCGGGGCGCTGGCGGCCAGCGCCATGGGATTGCTGCTTGGCAACAAGAAAGCCCGTAGCTTTGGCGGCAAGGCCCTGACGTATGGCGGCCTGGCTGCATTGGGCGTGATTGCCTACAAGGCTTACGGCAACTGGCAGGCCCAGCAGGGCAATGCGCCGAAAACCGAACCGCAGACCCTCGACCGCGTCCCACCGGCGCAGGTCGAACAGCACAGCCAGGCGATCCTCAAGGCCATGGTCGCGGCGGCCAAGGCCGACGGCCATGTGGACGAACGCGAGCGTCAACTGATCGAAGGCGAATTCACCAAGCTCGACAACGACCAGGAACTGCAACACTGGCTGCACGCCGAGCTCAACAAACCGCTGGATCCCAGCGACGTCGCCCGGGCGGCCAGCACACCGGAAATCGCCGCCGAAATGTACATCGCCAGCGTGATGCTGGTGGATGAGGAGAACTTCATGGAGAAATCCTACCTCGACGAACTGGCGCGACAACTCAAGCTGGAACCTGGGCTAAAGGCGGAATTGGAAAAGCAGGTGCGTCAGGCGGCTGCATGATCCTGTCTCAGGAAATAATTTTGTGATGTTTGAACAATAATTGCCCACCACTTTCCCTGTGGGAGCGAGCTTGCTCGCGATGGCGTCCGGTCAGTCAGTATTTTATTCACTGACCCACCGCTATCGCGAGCAAGCTCGCTCCCACAGGAGCATCGCTCAACCTGAAAAATCGCGATCCTCGGCTTCGTCAAATTCCCCCAGACCGCCATACAGACGCACCACCACCCTCGGCTATACTCCCGGCAATTCAAAGTACCCGAGGTTTTCCTGTGAAGAACTGGACGTTGCGCCAACGCATTCTGGCGAGTTTTGCGGTGATCATTGCCATCATGTTGCTGATGGTGGTGATCACGTACTCGCGGTTGTTGAAGATCGAGGCCAGTGAACAGGAAGTACGTACCGACGCCGTTCCAGGGGTGTATTACAGTTCCATGATCCGTGGGGGCTGGGTCGACAGTTACGTCAAGACCCAGCAGCTCGTGGGTCTGTCCGATCACCGGGAAATCACCGACGAAGACAAGGCGCTCTACCAGCGGTACGAGCAGCATCTGCGCGATGAAATGCAGCAATACCAGAAGCTGATCCAGGACCCGGCCGACCAGGCCTCATTCGATGAATTCGAAGTCAATCACCAGGACTTCAACAAAGCCCTGGCGAAGGTACTGGATCTGTACCAGCGCAAGGACTACGAAGGCGCTCGGCTGGCGGTGGAAAAAGACCTGACGCCGGCATGGCTCGACGGTCGTGGGCACTTGAACCAGATCATCGAGCGCAATCGTGAGTTGGCTGAGCAGGCCGCCCTGAC
This sequence comes from Pseudomonas sp. Z2-11, assembly GCF_054161305.1. Lineage (NCBI taxonomy): Bacteria > Pseudomonadati > Pseudomonadota > Gammaproteobacteria > Pseudomonadales > Pseudomonadaceae > Pseudomonas > Pseudomonas sp. Z2-11. Next base: position 4,962,293 of record NZ_CP096395.1, on the reverse strand, counting down.
CATCGGCCGTGCGGTGACAGCCGCCGAGGTCGCCATGGGCCTGTCGTTTGTCGTCGCGGTGCTGGTGGCTGTTCTTTGCGGCCTATTGCTGATGCGCGCGATCATGGCGCCGATGAGCCGCATCGTCGAGATACTCGATGTCATGCGCAGCGGCGATTTGAGCGGACGCCTGAACCTGGCGCGCAAAGACGAGTTCGGCGCTGTGGAGACCGGCTTCAACGACATGATGGCCGAGTTGACGTCACTGGTGTCCCAGGCCCAGCGTTCCTCGGTGCAGGTCACCACCTCGGTGACCGAGATCGCCGCGACCTCACGGCAGCAACAGGCCACGGCCACCGAAACCGCAGCCACCACCACCGAGATCGGCGCGACGTCCCGTGAAATCGCCGCCACCTCTCGCGACCTGGTGCGCACCATGACCGAAGTCTCCAGCGCCGCCGACCAGGCCTCGGTCGCCGCCGGCTCAGGTCAGCAAGGCCTGGCGCGCATGGAAGAGACCATGCATTCGGTGATGGGCGCCGCCGACCTGGTGAACGCCAAGCTGGCGATCCTCAACGAGAAGGCCGGCAACATCAACCAAGTGGTGGTGACCATCGTCAAGGTTGCCGACCAGACCAACCTGTTGTCGCTCAACGCCGCCATCGAGGCCGAGAAGGCCGGTGAGTACGGGCGCGGTTTCGCCGTCGTCGCCACAGAGGTGCGGCGCCTGGCCGACCAGACCGCTGTCGCCACCTACGACATCGAGCAGATGGTTCGCGAGATCCAGTCCGCTGTCTCGGCTGGTGTGATGGGCATGGACAAATTTTCCGAAGAAGTGCGCCGTGGCATGGCCGAGGTACAGCAGATCGGCGAGCAATTGTCGCAGATCATCCATCAGGTCCAGGCGCTGGCGCCGCGGGTGTTGATGGTAAACGAAGGCATGCAGGCCCAGGCCACCGGCGCCGAGCAGATCAATCACGCCCTGGTGCAACTGGGCGATGCCAGCAGCCAGACCGTGGAGTCCCTGCGCCAGGCCAGTTCCGCCATCGACGAGCTCAGCCAGGTAGCCGTGGGCCTGCGCAGCGGCGTCTCGCGTTTCAAAGTCTGATGAGCGATTTCGATGCCCGACGCGGTACCGGGCCGGCGGCCCGGCAGGCGTTGTTCCTGGTGTTTTGCATCGGTAACGAGCGCTACGCCCTGCAAGCCATCGATGTGGTGGAGGTGCTACCGCGCCTGCCGCTAAAGCCGATTGCCCGGACGCCGTCCTGGGTGGCCGGGGTATTCGCCTGGCGGGGCCGGGTGGTGCCGGTGCTCGACCTGTGCGCCTTGACCTTCGGCCAGGCCGCCGAGGCGCGCACCAGTACCCGGCTGGTGCTGGTCAATTACCGGCCCGAGGCGCAGCACGCAGCGCACGTGCTGGGTTTGATCCTGGAACAGGCCACCGACACCCTGCGTTGTGATCCGGCCGACTTCAAGCCTTATGGCCTGGATAATCCCCAGGCGCCTTACCTAGGCCCGGTACGGGAGGATGCCCAAGGAATGTTGCAGTGGGTACGAGTCAACGATTTGCTCGACGAGTCGGTGCGTGCGGTGCTGTTCCCCACGCTGCCGCTGGACCTTGATGGTTTCGAGGATCGGCGATGAACAACGACCAGCGTTTTTTCGATTTCCTCAAGGAGCGCATCGGCCTGGACGTGACGTCCGTCGGCACCGCGATTATCGAGCGGGCCGTGCGCCAGCGCGTCCTTGCCGTGCCTGGCCGGACCACCGATGACTATTGGCAAAGCCTGCAGCATTCTGCCCAGGAGCAGCAGGCGCTGATCGAAGCGGTGATCGTCCCGGAGACCTGGTTCTTCCGTTATCCCGAATCCTTCGCGACGCTGGGGCGACTGGCCTCCCAGCGCCTCGCCGCGATCAAGCACCTGCGCGCCCTGCGCATCCTCAGCCTGCCATGCTCCACTGGCGAAGAGCCGTATTCGATCGCCATGGCCCTGTTCGACGCAGGCCTCGGGCCCCATCAGTTCAAAGTCGATGCGATGGACGTCAGCCCGCTGTCCGTTGATAAAGCCCGGCAAGCGCGTTACGGCAGGAACTCCTTCCGTGGCGCAGACCTTGGTTTTCGCGAACGGTATTTCAGTGCCGAGGAGGACGGCTATTACCTCGATGAGCGCATACGTGAACAGGTGCGCCTGCAAGTGGGCAACCTCTTGGATCCGGCCTTGCTGGTGAATGAGGCGCCGTATGATTTTGTGTTCTGTCGCAACCTGCTGATCTATTTCGACCAACCGACCCAGCAACAGGTATTCGAGGTGCTCAAGCGCCTGACCCATCAGGACGGCGTGTTGTTCATCGGTCCCGCCGAGGGCAGTTTGCTGGGGCGGCTGGGCATGCGCTCGATCGGCATCCCCCAATCGTTCGCCTTCAGCCGCCAGGGCGCGCCCGAGCCGCAACCGCTGCCAACGCTGTTGCCAAGTCCGTTGCCGATTCGCCAGCCGCCACCACGAGTCGCTGCGCCGCCGCTTCAGCCTCGACCGTTTGCAGCTAGTGTGACGCCAATCGCCCCAGCCAGGAGCAGCGACGCGGTGACCTTGCTGGCCAATATCGGCGCCCTGGCCAACGGCGGCAAAAGTGCTGAGGCCCGTGCGGCTTGCGAAGAGTATTTGCGCAGCCATGCGCCCAGTGCGCAGGTGTTCTATTGGCTGGGCCTGCTCAGCGACATGGCCGGCAACGCGCTCGAGGCCCAGGGTTTTTATCGCAAGGCGCTGTATCTTGAACCGCAACACGCCGAGGCCCTGGTGCATCTGGCGGCGCTGCTGGCATCCCAGGGAGACGTGGCCGGTGCCCGTCGATTGCAGGAACGTGCGGCCCGCAGTGGGCGCCCGGTTGAGAGTGAGCGCAAACGATGAGTGGTTCGGCTTCCTATAACGTGACTCATGACGATGCCCAGGCCATCGATGACTGCTGGAACCGCATCGGGGTTCATGGCGACAAATCCTGCCCATTGCTGGTCGAACATATCCATTGCCGCAACTGTTCGGTGTACTCGGCGGCGGCCACCCGTTTGCTCGACCGTTATGCCCTGCGCCAGGATGATCGAGAGCTGGCTCTTGCGCCGGTCGACAGTGACATCGTCACGCGCTCGGTATTGATGTTCCGCCTGGGCGAAGAATGGTTGGGCTTGAGTACTCGCAGCCTGGTGGAAGTGGCGCCGTTGCAGCCGATCCATTCGCTGCCGCACCAGCGTTCGCGTGCCTTGCTCGGCGTTGCGAATGTGCGCGGCGCCCTGGTGGCCTGCCTGTCGCTAGTCGAGTTGTTGGGGCTGGAGCCTGGTTCGGCTGCGCCTTCCGGTGGGCGAATCATGCCGCGCATGCTGATTATCGCCGCCCAGGGCGGACCGGTATTGGTGCCGGTGGATGAGGTGGACGGCATTCATGCGATTGACGAACGCATCCTGGCGGGTGCTTCGCAATCGGCGGGCAAGTACACCCGTGGGGTGTTGCAGTACAAAGGCCGCAGCCTGCGTTGGCTGGATGAAGAGCAGTTGTTGTCCGCCGTGTCCCGGAGCCTGTCATGACCCCCGATCAGATGCGCGACGCCTCGTTGCTCGAACTGTTCAGCCTGGAAGCCGAGGCTCAGACACAGGTACTCAGCGCCGGCCTGCTGGCCCTGGAGCGTGACCCGACCCAGGCTGACCACCTTGAGTCATGCATGCGCGCGGCCCACTCGCTCAAGGGCGCCGCGCGAATCGTCGGGATCCCCGCCGGGGTCAGCGTGGCCCACGTCATGGAAGATTGCCTGGTCAGCGCCCAGGAACGCCGCCTGGTATTGCGTGCCGAGCATATCGACGCCTTGCTGCAAGGCACCGACCTGCTGACGCGCATCGCGACCCCAGGCAACAGCGTCGGCGCCGAGGACATCGAGGCCTATGTCGCGTTATTGGGGCGCCTGCTGGATCCTGCCGCTGCGGCGGCTTCAAGCGCCATGTCGCCGACCAGCGAGATACCCCTCGAGCCCGTGCGGGTCGAGATGCCTGAGCCTGTGCCCATGCCCATGGAGCCTGTAGAACCGGCGGCAAGGAAAAAGCATGTCACCGAGGAGGGCGAACGGGTCTTGCGGGTCACTGCCGGGCGCCTCAACAGCCTGTTGGACCTGTCGAGCAAGTCGCTGGTCGAAACCCAGCGTCTCAAGCCTTGGCTGGCGACCCTGCTGCGGCTCAAGCGCCAGCAAGGTAATGGCCTGCGTGCTCTTGAAGATCTGAATGTGCATCTCAAGGACCATGCCTTGAGTCTGCAGGCCCAGGAGGCGCTCAACGATGCCCGGCGGCTGTTGGCGGAAACCCAGCAGATCCTGGCGCAAAAAACCGCTGAGCTGGACGAGTTTGCCTGGCAGGCCGGCCAGCGCGCGCAAGTCTTGTACGACACGGCGCTGGCCTGCCGCATGCGCCCGTTTGCCGATGTGCTTGCGGGCCAGGCGCGCATGGTTCGTGACCTGGGGCGCAGTCTGGGCAAACAGGTACGCCTGGAAATCGAAGGCGAGAAAACCCAGGTCGATCGCGATGTACTGGAAAAACTCGAAGCGCCCCTGACTCACCTGCTGCGCAACGCCGTCGACCATGGCATCGAGACGCCGGAGCAAAGGCTGTTGGTTGGCAAACCCGCCGAAGGCCTGATTCGCTTGCGTGCCTCGCACCAGGCCGGCCTGCTGGTGCTGGAATTGGCGGACGACGGTGCCGGCGTGGATCTGGAACGGGTGCGCCGCAGCGTCGTGGAGCGTGGTCTTTCTCCCGAGCACACCGCCGCCAGCCTGAGCGAAGAAGAATTGCTGACTTTCCTGTTCCTGCCCGGCTTCAGCCTGCGGGACAAAGTCACCGAGGTGTCCGGGCGCGGTGTCGGCCTGGACGCTGTCCAGCATATGGTCCGGCAGTTGCGTGGCGCAGTGGTGCTGGAGCAGACGGCGGGCGCGGGCAGTCGCTTCCACCTTGAGGTGCCGCTGACGCTTTCGGTGGTGCGCAGCCTGGTGGTGGAAGTCGGCGGCGAGGCCTATGCGTTTCCATTGGCCCATATCGAACGCATGTGCGACCTGTCGCCCGAGGACATCGTCCAGGTCGAAGGTCGCCAGCATTTCTGGCATGAAGGCCGCCATGTGGGGTTGGTCGCCGCCACGCAATTGCTCAACCGCCCGGTAGCGCCCAGCAACGGCCAGAGTCTCAAGGTCGTGGTGATCCGCGAGCGTGAAGTGATCTATGGCGTGGCGGTGGAACGCTTCATCGGCGAGCGAACCCTGGTGGTGCTGCCCCTGGATGAGCGCCTGGGCAAGGTCCAGGACATTTCCGCCGGTGCCTTGCTCGACGACGGCTCGGTGGTGTTGATTGTCGATGTCGAAGACCTGCTGCGTTCGGTAGAAAAGTTGCTCGACACCGGGCGCCTGGAACGCATCGCCCGGCAGAACGAGGCCCAGGCCCCACGCAAGCGGATCCTGGTGGTGGACGATTCCCTGACCGTGCGAGAGCTGCAACGCAAGTTGTTGCTCAATCGTGGTTATGACGTGGCAGTGGCAGTAGACGGCATGGATGGCTGGAACGCGTTGCGTTCGGAGGATTTCGACTTGCTCATCACGGACATCGACATGCCGCGCATGGACGGTATCGAACTGGTGTCGCTGCTGCGCCGCGACAACCGCCTGCAATCGCTGCCGGTGATGGTGGTTTCCTACAAGGATCGCGAGGAAGATCGCCGCCGTGGCCTCGATGCCGGGGCCGACTATTATCTAGCCAAGGCGAGTTTTCATGACGACGCCTTGCTCGATGCCGTGGTCGAATTGATCGGAGGAGCGCGCGCTTGAAGATCGCCATCGTCAATGACATGCCCCTGGCGGTCGAGGCCCTGCGCCGCGCGCTGGCATTCGAGCCCGCGTATCAGTTGGTCTGGGTGGCCGCCAACGGCGCCGAGGCGGTGCAGCGTTGCCATGAATACACGCCGGACCTGATCCTGATGGACCTGTTCATGCCGATCATGGACGGTGTCGAGGCGACCCGGCGAATCATGGCCGACACGCCGTGCGCCATCGTGATCGTCACCGGCGACAGCCAGCAGAACGTCCATCGGGTGTTCGAAGCCATGGGCCATGGCGCCCTGGACGTAGTGGATACCCCGGCGCTGGGCGTCGGCAGGCCCGAGGACGCCGCTGCCCCCTTGCTGCGCAAGATCGCCAACATCGGCTGGCTGATCGGCGAGCGGGGCAACCGTGAGCGCGCCGCGCCGGCTGCGCAGCGGGCCTCGGTGTCACGCAACAGCCTGGTGGCGATCGGCTCGTCTGCCGGCGGCCCGGCGGCGTTGGAAGTGCTGCTCAAGGCGCTGCCCCGCGATTTTGCCCCGGCCATCGTGCTGGTCCAGCATGTGGACGAAGTGTTTGCCGCCGGCATGGCCGAGTGGCTTGGTGGCGTGTCGGGCCTTGAGGTCCGGCTGGCCCGCGAGGGCGAGACACCGCGAGGCGGGGTGGTGCTGTTGGCCGGAACCAATCATCATTTGCGCCTGTTGAAAAACGGCACGCTGGCGTACACGGCGGAGCCCGTCAACGAAATCTATCGGCCCTCCATCGATGTGTTTTTCGAGAGTGTCGCCAATTTCTGGAGTGGTGAGGCGGTAGGCGTGTTGCTCACCGGCATGGGGCGCGACGGTGCGCAAGGGCTTAAACTGATGCGCCAGCAGGGCTGTGTGACCATCGCCCAGGACCAGCAGAGCAGCGCGGTCTATGGCATGCCCAAGGCGGCCGCCGCTATCGACGCGGCGGCGCAGATACTCGCGCTGGACCGGATAGCGCCACGCCTGGTGGAAATTTTCAGCCAATGATGCCCTCTTGCACCCCAAGCAGTATTCAGGTGAGCCCCCATGACTGATTTACAGCTCGACGACTTCAAGCGCGATGAGAACGCCGCCATGGTCTTGCTGGTCGATGACCAGGCGATGATCGGCGAGGCAGTGCGACGCGGGTTGTCGAACGAGCAGAACATCGACTTCCACTTCTGCTCCGACCCTCACCAGGCCATCGCCCACGCCGTGCGCATCAAGCCGACGGTGATTCTCCAGGACCTGGTGATGCCCGGTCTCGACGGCTTGAGCCTGGTGCGCGAATACCGCAACCATCCGGCCACTCGCGACATCCCGATCATCGTCCTGTCGACCAAGGAGGACCCGCTGATCAAGAGCGCGGCGTTTGGCGCCGGAGCCAACGATTACCTGGTCAAGTTGCCGGACAATATCGAACTGGTAGCGCGGATCCGCTATCACTCGCGCTCCTACATGATGCTGTTGCAGCGCGACGCGGCCTACCGTGCGTTGCGGGTCAGCCAGCAGCAGTTGCTCGACACCAATCTGGTGCTGCAACGGCTGATGAACTCCGATGGCCTGACCGGGCTGTCCAATCGCCGGCACTTCGACGAATACCTGGAGCTGGAGTGGCGAAGGGCGCTGCGGGACCAGTCCCAGCTGTCGCTGTTGATGATCGATGTGGATTATTTCAAGTCGTTCAACGACAACTACGGTCACCTTGAAGGCGACGAAGCCCTGCGCAAGGTTGCCACGGCGATTCGCGATGCCTGCAGTCGTCCGTCCGACCTGCCGGCCCGTTATGGCGGCGAGGAGTTCGCCCTGGTCCTGCCTGGCACCTCGCCTGGCGGTGCACGGCTGATGGCCGAAAAGCTGCGCCAGAGCGTCGTTGCCCTGAAAATCCCGCATGCCACGCCCGACGGCGGCGAAAACCTGACCATCAGCGTCGGCGTCGCGACCTTCACCCCGCAACAGGGCGGTGAGTGCCGCCAACTTATCTCGGCGGCGGACAAGGGGCTGTACCTGGCCAAGCACAACGGGCGCAATCGGGTGGGGGTTGAATAAACCTGCCTGGCGAGATTGCTTTTGTGGCGAGGGAGCTTGCTCCCGCTGGGGCGCGCAGCGGCCCTGAAACCAGTTGGCTCGGTGTGCCAGGTCGATTGAGGGGGCCGTTTTGGGGCTGCTGCGCAACCCAGCGGGAGCAAGCTCCCTCGCCACAGGGGCCGTACGCTCAATCTCATTCCCCCTAAAGCCGCCAGGCGGGCTGCCGCCGACGCTTGATTACGTTATACTCGCCGGCTTTCAAAAGTTCGCCAACGAGTGCTGCCCGCCATGGAAATCAACCCGATCCTGAACACCATCAAGGACCTGTCCGAGCGCTCCGAAACTATTCGGGGGTATCTTTGACTACGATCAAAAGCATGAGCGTCTGACCGAAGTCAATCGCGAGCTTGAAGATCCGAATGTCTGGAACAACCCTTCCTACGCCCAGGAACTGGGCCGCGAGCGTTCTGCGCTGGCGCAGATCGTCGAGACCCTGGACGAGTTGTCCAGCGGCCTGGCCGATTGCCGCGACCTGCTGGACATGGCCGTCGAGGAAAACGACGAAGGCGCGGTCGGCGATGTAGTCGCCGAGCTGACGCGCCTGGACGAGAACCTGGCCAAGCTGGAGTTCCGCCGCATGTTCAGCGGCGAGATGGACATGAACAACGCCTACCTGGACATCCAGGCCGGCTCCGGCGGCACCGAGGCCCAGGACTGGGCCAACATCCTGCTGCGCATGTACCTGCGCTGGGCCGACAAACGCGGTTTCGACGCAACCATCATGGAACTGTCCGCCGGTGAAGTCGCCGGGATCAAGGGCGCTACCGTGCACATCAAGGGCGAGTACGCCTTTGGCTGGCTGCGTACCGAGATCGGCGTGCACCGCCTGGTGCGCAAGAGCCCGTTCGACTCCGGCAACCGTCGCCACACCTCGTTCTCGGCGGTATTCGTCTCGCCGGAAATCGATGACAACATCGAGATCGAGATCAACCCGGCCGACCTGCGTATCGACACCTACCGTTCCTCGGGGGCCGGTGGTCAGCACGTAAACACCACCGACTCGGCCGTACGGATCACCCACGTACCGACCAACACCGTGGTCAGTTGCCAGAACGAACGGTCCCAGCACGCGAACAAAGACACCGCGATGAAAATGCTGCGGGCGCGTTTGTACGAGCAGGAAGTGCAGAAACGCAACGCGGCGTCCCAGGCCCTGGAAGACACCAAGTCCGATATCGGCTGGGGTCACCAGATCCGCTCGTACGTCCTCGACGCTTCGCGGATCAAGGACCTGCGCACCAGCATTGAACGCAGCGACTGCGACAAGGTGCTCGACGGCGACATCGATGAATATTTGATCGCCAGCCTCAAGCAAGGGCTGTAACGCGACACCCACGTGGCGGGCGGGCACGCTTTCGAAGCGCGGCTCGCCGGCAGACTCCGGCCTGGGCCGGGGGCAACGAACCTGTGATGGAAACCTTAAAGACATGAGCGACCAAGAACTCGACCCGCAAGCCCTGCAACAGGAAGAAAACTCCCTGATCGCCCTGCGCAAGGAAAAGCTTGCTGCCGAGCGCGCCAAGGGCCAGGCCTTCCCCAACGACTTCCGCCGCGATTCGTACTGCGATGCCTTGCAGAAGAAGTACGCGGACAAGACCAAGGAAGAGCTGGCCGAGGCGGCGATTCCGGTCAAGGTTGCCGGTCGCATCATGCTCGACCGTGGTTCGTTCCTGGTGATCCAGGACATGACCGGTCGCATCCAGGTCTACGTCAATCGCAAGACCCTGCCGGAAGAAACCCTGGCCGCCGTCAAGACCTGGGACCTGGGCGACATCATTGCCGCCGAAGGCACCCTGGCCCGCTCCGGCAAGGGCGACCTGTACGTCGAAATGTCCAGCGTGCGCTTGCTGACCAAGTCCCTGCGCCCGCTGCCGGACAAGCACCACGGCCTGACCGACACCGAGCAGCGCTACCGCCAGCGCTACGTCGACCTGATCGTCAACGAAGACGTGCGCCACACGTTCCGCGTGCGCTCGCAGGTCATCGCGCACATCCGCAGCTTCCTGATGAAGCGTGACTTCCTGGAAGTCGAGACGCCGATGCTGCAGACCATTCCGGGTGGCGCGGCGGCCAAGCCGTTCGAAACCCATCACAACGCCCTGGACATGGAAATGTTCCTGCGCATCGCGCCGGAGCTGTACCTCAAGCGCTTGGTGGTCGGTGGTTTCGAGAAGGTCTTCGAGATCAACCGCAACTTCCGTAACGAAGGCGTTTCGACCCGGCACAACCCCGAGTTCACCATGCTCGAGTTCTACCAGGCCTACGCCGATTACAACGACAACATGGACCTGACCGAAGAACTGTTCCGCGAGCTGGCACAGTTGATCCTGGGCAGCACCGACGTGCCGTACGGCGACAAGGTGTTCCACTTTGGCGAGCCGTTCGTGCGCCTGTCGGTGTTCGATTCGATCCTCAAGTACAACCCGGAAATTACTGCGGCCGACCTGCAGGGCATCGACAAGGCGCGTGCCATCGCCAAGAAGGCCGGCGCCAAGGTGCTCGGCTTCGAAGGCCTGGGCAAGCTGCAGGTGATGATTTTCGAAGAGCTGGTCGAGCACAAGCTGGAGCAGCCGCACTTCATTACCCAGTACCCGTTCGAAGTGTCGCCGCTGGCCCGTCGCAACGACGAGAACCCGAGCGTGACCGACCGTTTCGAACTGTTCATCGGCGGCCGTGAAATCGCCAACGCCTACTCCGAGCTCAACGACGCGGAAGACCAGGCCGAGCGCTTCATGGCCCAGGTGGCCGACAAGGACGCCGGTGACGACGAAGCCATGCACTACGACGCCGACTTCGTTCGCGCCCTGGAGTACGGCATGCCGCCGACGGCTGGCGAAGGCATTGGCATCGATCGCCTGGTGATGTTGCTGACCAACTCACCGTCGATCCGGGATGTCATCCTGTTCCCGCACATGCGGCCCCAAGCGTAAGTGTTTCAATTAAAAAGCCGCCTCGATGGGCGGCTTTTTAATGCCTGTCTGGTACAAACGTATCAATTGGTTACTTCTGAAATAGCGAGGAAAGACCTGTCGTGAATCGTGCAATGGCTCCAGAAGGTGCAGCGGGCGTCGCCACTGCTGTCGCTGAAAGTGTTCAGTACCAGGGTCGCAAGGCCAGCCGACAGGGCAGTGAACAGCGCCGCCAGGAGATTCTCGACGCGGCCATGCGCATTGTCGTGCGCGATGGCGTGCGTGCGGTGCGCCACCGCGCAGTGGCCGCCGAAGCGGGCGTGCCGCTGTCGGCCACCACTTATTATTTCAAGGACATCGACGACCTGCTCACCGACACCTTCGCCCAGTACGTGGAACGCAGCGCGGCGTTCATGGCCAAGCTGTGGACCAACAATGAAGGCCTGCTGCGCGAGATGGTTGCCTACGGGGATGGCAGCGCCGCGTCGCGCTCGCAACTGGCGGACGACATCGCGCGGATGACGGCGGATTACGTGCAGCACCAATTGCACAGTCGTCGCGACTACCTGATGGCCGAGCAGGCCTTCCGCCAGGAAGCATTGCTCAACCCGCGCCTGGCGGTGTTGGTGCGTTCTCACCAGCAGATTTTGCTGCACGGCACCTGTCAGTTCTTTCAGGTCCTGGGCTCCCGCGAGCCACAACAGGATGCCAAAGTGTTGACGGCGATTATCGGACGGATGGAATATCAGGGCTTGCTCAATGGCGCCGAGCCGGTAGCTGAAGAAGACATGCTCGGCATCCTGACCCGTTACATGCACTTGGTACTGGCGTCGGTGTGACCCTGGTGGGTTATTACGGTCCCCTGTGGCGAGGGAGCTTGCTCCCGCTGGGCTGCGCAGCGGCCCCTCTTTTATGAGCGCTGCGCACTCAAGCGGGAGCAAGCTCCCTCGCCACGGAAGACAAGACGCTGAAGCCATAGGGAGTTCCAATGAAAGCCTGGCGTGCCGTTGCACTGGCCGTGTCGTTGCTGCTGCTCAGTGGCTGCCTGGTGTCGTTCAAGGCGCCGTTGCCCGACAGCGAAGCCGCGCCCAAGGGCCTGCTCGGCCACTGGACCAGCACCAACGCCTGGGGTGAGCCGGTGAACCTGGAGCTGACGGAGGTCGGCAAGCATCGCTACCAGGCCGTCAGTTATTTCAGGGCCAGGCCTCAGGAGCGCGAAGCCATTCCCCTGACCGTCTCCCGCCACGGCAGTCGCTGGTATTTGTCGGCCAAGGTGCCGGCGCGCTTCGGCGGCCATTTCGTCATCGCCGGTTTCGAACTGACCGACAAGCAGGAACTGGTGGTCTACAACCTGGACATGGAACAGATCAACCAGGCCATCGGCCAGAAGCTCCTCAGCGGCCAGCCAAACCAGAGCGAGGAGGGTGATGGCGTGCTGGTGGACAGCGACATGAACAAGGTTTTCAGCTACCTCGACGACCCGGCCAATTCCGATGTGTTCTCGGAAGCCGTGCGCTACCAGCGACTGAGCAAATCCCAATAACGGCTACAAGCGGACGTTTTTTCACAGGAGTTTCGGGTGGACGATTACCAGCAGACGATACGCACCTTGTCCGATCGCATTGTGCTGGCGCAAACGCCGATTCGCATTCTCGACGCGGTGAAGTGGGACGAGAGCATCCGCAAGGGGTTTCTCAAGGCCAAGGGCAAGGAAATGCCTGCGGTGGATCGTGATTATTACCTCAACCGGCCATTGTCCTTCGATTCGAGCAAAGTGAAGCTGGAGTTCCAGAACATCGAGCGCGACATCACCCGTCAGCTTGGGCAGTTCAACCCGGTGGGCCAGATCATGCGGCGCATGTGCAAGGAGTACCGCATGGTGGTGCGCATGCTCGAAGCGCGCGGCACCGAGGATTTCGGGCTGATTTCCCAGGAACTGTACGGCGCCGCTTCCGATGCCTTCCACGCCGGTGACCCGACCCTGGCCGACCTGGGCCTGATGCTCTCCGACTACCTGAACAACATCGATGGCCGTGGCGACCTCAAGGACGAGCCCAAGGTGCTCAGTGCCAAGGAAGCCGTCAGCCTGTTGCAGCATCGCCTCAACCGGGTGTTTGGCGAGGCCGAGGAAACCATTCGCGTATTCGAGTCCGACGGTATCGTTGCCGACGCGGCGGCGGGCGCCGACTACATCAAGATCCGCACCGACGCGATGTTCAACGAGCGGGATGTGCGCGCCCTGGAGGTCCACGAAGGGCTGGTGCACGTTGGCACCACCCTCAATGGTTTGAACCAGCCGATCTGCACCTTCCTGTCCAAGGGCCCGCCCTCGTCGACGGTGACCCAGGAAGGCCTGGCGATCCTGATGGAAATCATCACCTTCGCCTCCTACCCGAGTCGCCTGCGCAAACTCACCAACCGCACCCGCGCCATCCATATGGTGGAGGAGGGGGCCGACTTCCTGCAGGTCTTCGAGTTTTTCCGCGAGCAGGGCTTCGAAATGGCCGAAAGCTACGGCAACGCCAGCCGCGTTTTCCGTGGTTCGGTGCCGACCGGTCTGCCATTTACCAAAGACTTGTCCTACCTCAAGGGCTTCATCATGGTTTACAACTACATTCAGCTGGCCGTGCGCAAAGGCAAGCTGGAGCAGGTGCCGCTGCTGTTCTGTGGCAAGACCACCCTGGAGGATATGCGCACCCTGCGCCAGTTGGTGGATGAGGGCCTGGTCGTGCCGCCCAAATACCTGCCCGAGCAGTTTCGCGATATGAACGCCTTGTCGGCCTGGATGTGCTTTTCCAACTTCTTGAACCACCTGAGCCTGGACCGGATCGAAGCGGATTATTCGAACATTCTTTGAACACACCCCATCCATGTGGGAGCGAGCCTGCTCGCGAAAGCGGTATTGCAGTCAACATTGATGTTGAATGTTCAACCGCTTTCGCGAGCAGGCTCGCTCCCACAGGGGAACTGCGTTTACGTCTAACTTGCGAGGCTTCACCGGATGCGAACCCTCGGCATCATTTGCCTGCTGCTGGCCCTGAGTGGCTGCAGCTCCCTGCTGTTCTACCCCGAACGCGGCCTGCCGTTCACGCCGCAGCGGGCCAAGCTCGAATACCGCGACGTCATCCTGACCACGGCCGACGGCCTGAAGCTGCGTGGCTGGTGGCTGCCGGTGAAGCCGGGTGTCGAGGTCAAGGGCACGGTGCTGCATTTGCACGGCAACGGCGGCAACCTGTCCTGGCACCTCGGTGGGAGCTGGTGGTTGCCGGAGCAGGGTTATCAAGTGCTGATGGTCGATTACCGGGGTTATGGGGTGTCCGAGGGCGAGCCGAGCCTGCCGGCGATCTACCAGGACATCGACGCTACGTTCAAATGGCTCGACCAATCGCCCGAGGTCCAAGGCAAGCCGCTGGTGCTGCTCGGCCAGAGCCTGGGTGGCGCGCTGGCGGTGCATTACCTGGTGGAGCATCCTCAGCGTCAACAGCAGCTCAAGGCGCTGGTGCTTGATGGCGTGCCCGCCAGCTATCGCGACGTCGGACGTTTTGCCCTGAGCACTTCATGGCTGACCTGGGCGTTGCAGGTGCCGCTGTCTTGGCTGGTGCCGGACGGCGACAGCGCCATTGGCTCGATCGCACAATTGAACGGCGTGCCGAAACTGATCTACCACAGCCTTGACGACCCCATCGTGCCCCTTTCCAACGGCATCCGCTTGTATCAAGCTGCGCCGCCGCCCCGGGTCCTGCAACCGACCCGGGGCGGCCACGTGCAGACTTTCGCCGACCCGACCTGGCGAACCGTTATGCTGCGCTACCTCGACGATCCCCTGCACTTCGATGGCTTGCGCCGCCTGGGCGAGGTGCCGAACTACCCGAAATCTTCCGTTGAATCATCCGAGAACCCGCAATGAGCGAAGAACGCAACGCCATCCCCCTGATCATCACCGGTATCTGCAGCATTCTCGGCACTGTCGCGGCGCTCTGGTACTACGGCTATCTGCATTTCGCCAAGCCCGAGGATGCGTTGCTGCTCAACCAGTTCACCATGCTCAAGACCGTGCCGGGCGAAGACTATAAAGTCGCCCTGGAGCCGGCGCCCCAGGTCGCCCAATGCATCGATGGCGTACTGGTGCTGTTCGACACCGAGCAGAAAGGCCTGACCGGTGTGCTGATCAACGAGAAGAAACGCGCGGTGCGCTGCATGGGGCAGGAGACGCCGCAGAAGCTTCAGCCATAAGCCAATCTTTCCCATGTGGGAGCGAACCTGCTCGCGAAAGCGCTAGCTCAGTCGACAGATGTATCGACTGGATGACCGTCTTCGCGAGCAGGCTCGCTCCCACAGGGGCATGGTCAGCTAAAAAATATTCGGCCAATAAAAAGCCCCGCCTGATTGAAGTCAGGCGGGGCTTTTGCGTTGCAGTCAGCCGATCAGTTGGCGCTCATGGTCGAGCGCGGGGCGACTGGCTGGTTGTCGTTGGAAATGGTGACTTCCACGCGACGGTTCATGGCACGGCCCGAGACGCTGGTATTGTCGGCGACCGGAAATTCCTTGCCGTAACCCTGGGTCACGATGCGGGCCGGGTCGACGCCCATTTTTACCAGGGCGGTGCGCACGGAGCTGGCGCGGCGTTCGGACAGCGACTGGTTGTAGGAATCCGAACCGGTGCTATCGGTATAACCTTCGATGATCACCTTGCGATCCGGGTTTTCCTGGAGGAACTGCGCCAGTTTGCTCACATTGGTCATGCCGCTGGCGCGCAGGTCGGATTTGTTGGTGGCGAACAGCACGTCACCGAAGGTCACCAGCGTACCGCGCTCGGTCTGCTTGGCGTTGAGGCTGTCCTGCAACTGCTTGATCTGCGCGTTGCGGGCGTCGAGCAGTGCGCGGGCGCGTTCGTCACCGGCGTTTTTCAGCTCGGCTTCGGCGTTGCGCAGGGCGATGGTCTGCTTGGCCACTTCGACGCGCTGGTTGGTCAGGTAGGCCAGTTGGTCGACCTTGGCTTCGTCTTCGTTGTCCAGGTAGGCCTTGTCGGCCTTGGCCAAGAAGTCGGAGGCCTCTTTGGTTTCCAGGGCCGCGACCTTGGTGGCCGCGGGGTCGGCCTGCAGGCCGTTGTAGTTGGTACGGGCCTGTTCCAGGTTAGCGTTCGGGTCGTGGGAGCAAGCGGCCAGGGCTACGCAGGCGGCAAGCAGGGCGGGCATCATGAAATGTTTGTGCGTCATAGTCTGTCGTCCTTTTATCAATGAGAAGTACGTCGTGGCTCGAACAGGGTTACTGAACCTTGTTCATGCCTTCCTGACGCAGTTCCTGAACCCCTTTCTGGGAATCCTTGAGGGCCTGTTCGGCCTTGGCTGCCTGGGCCTTGCGTTCGGCAACGCGCGCATCCCATTCGGCCTGTTCGGCCAGACGCTTGGCCTCTTCGTAGTTCTCGTCGTGCATGGCGATCTCGGCTTGCTTGAGTTTGTCCTGGGCGGATTTCATTTCCACCGCGGCGAACTCGGTGCCGCCCGCGCTGACGGCGCTGTTGACCGCCGATTGCGTGACCGCGTATTGCTCCGAAGGTGGATTGCCGGCGCAACCGGCCAGGATGAAGCTGCTACCGATAGCCAGGGCAGCCAACTTCAGGCCGCGCAAGCCAGTGGATGAGGGTTTGGCAGTGCAGGTATTCATAGGCTTCAACTCCATTGGAAAACTCCTGAAAAAACACTAATCCATGCTGGGACCGAAGCCGTGACGTCTGTTTTGGCGCTGGCGCCAGGGCGCGTTTATTTAAACGACCGTTCCAGTATGGTTACTCGGTGTGACCCGAGGCGTTTTTCAAAAGTTCAGGTAAGGATGGCCAATCGCCAAAAGAAATGCTGACTGATCGGTCAGATGCCAAAAAGCTGAACTTTCAAGGTGCGCAGCGGTATTCCGGCACCAAAAACTCGGTAGCGGTGCCGGGATAACGCGATGCGGGGGGAGGGGAATCAGTGCTTTGACTTGTCGTTTTGCGAGGAGAGTTGGCGCAGATGACGACGGGACAAGGCGAGAAATCGCGGGGTCGGACCGACGTCTTCGTACAGCGGGTCGCCTTCTTCATCGGTGGCCACGACCTGCGCGCCCTTGATGTAGGGGAAGCTGGCTTCCAGCTCCTCCAGCGCCGCGCCGATCAATTCGCCGAGCAGTTCTTCGGGCTGGCGCTTGGGGTACATGTCGCAGATCGCCGCCAGACGTGCGGCGGCTTCTACATCCAGATGAATCGTATAACCGGTCTGGGTCAGGTGACCCTTGGCGTTTTCTTCCCAGTGCTGAGCAAGTTCACGGATTTTCATGATGGCGCCTCAATGGACCCGCTCGTGGCGGGCGCGACAGTGACAAGCCGTTGTGTGGCTTACCCATGAGACTAGCTTTGGCTGACAAGGTTTAAAGTCCCTTCGTCGCTTGTCATAAGCGACCGGCATCGGCACTCTCTCCTACAAAGCTGTCCGGACCTTTTTGCTGGAGACCTGCTGATGACCGATATTGATGCCCGCTTGCGCGAGGACGTCCACCTGCTCGGCGAACTGCTGGGCAATACCATTCGCGACCAGTACGGAGACGCCTTTCTCGACAAGATCGAGCAGATTCGCAAAGGCGCGAAGGCTGACCGACGCGGTTCGATGGATGCGGAACTGAGCGCCAGCCTCAACCAGTTGAGCGAGGACGAGTTGCTGCCGGTAGCGCGGGCGTTCAACCAGTTCCTCAACCTGGCCAATATCGCCGAGCAATACCAGCTGATTCACCGCCGCGAAGAATCCAGGCCGGCGCCGTTCGAAGCACGCGTGCTGCCCGAGCTGCTGGCGCGCCTGCGAGCCGAAGGCCATGGCGCCGAAGCGTTGGCCCGGCAGTTGGGCCGGCTGGAAATCGAACTGGTGCTCACTGCGCATCCCACGGAAGTCGCCCGGCGCACGTTGATCCAGAAATACGACGCGATCGCCGCGCAACTGGCCGCCCAGGACCATCGCGACCTCACCAGTGCCGAGCGCGCGCAGATCCACGAACGCTTGCAGCGGTTGATCGCCGAAGCCTGGCACACCGAAGAGATTCGCCGGACCCGCCCGACGCCCGTGGACGAGGCCAAGTGGGGCTTCGCGGTGATCGAGCATTCGCTCTGGCACGCCATCCCCAATTACCTGCGCAAGGCTGACCAGGCCCTGCATGCCGCCACCGGGTTGCGCCTGCCGCTGGAGGCCGCGCCGATCCGCTTTGCCTCGTGGATGGGCGGCGACCGGGACGGCAACCCGAACGTCACCGCCGCGGTCACTCGCGAGGTGTTGCTGCTGGCGCGCTGGATGGCGGCGGACCTGTATTTGCGCGACGTCGATCATCTGGCCGCCGACTTGTCCATGCAGAAAGCCAGCGAGGCCTTGCGCGCCCAGGCCGGTGACAGCGCCGAGCCCTATCGCGCGGTGCTCAAGCAATTGCGCGAACGCCTGCGAGCCACGCGCAACTGGGCCCAGGCCTCCCTGAAGGGCACGACGCCGGCCACCGCCGAGGTGTTGCAGGACAACCGTGAACTGCTTGATCCGTTGGAGTTGTGCTACCAGTCCCTGCATGAGTGCGGCATGGGCGTGATTGCCGACGGGCCGTTGCTCGATTGCCTGCGCCGCGCGGTGACCTTCGGCCTGTTCCTGGTGCGCCTCGACGTACGCCAGGACTCGACGCGGCACACGGCGGCGATGACCGAGATCACCGATTACCTCGGGCTGGGGCGTTACGAGGAATGGGACGAAGAGCAGCGCATCGGTTTCCTCTTGGGCGAGCTGAATAATCGCCGGCCCTTGTTGCCGCCTTACTTCAAGCCGTCGGCCGATACGGCGGAAGTCCTGGCCACGTGCCGCGAGGTTGCGGCGGCACCGGCAGCGTCCCTGGGCTCTTATGTGATTTCCATGGCCGGCGCGGCTTCCGATGTGCTGGCGGTGCAGTTGCTGCTCAAGGAGGCCGGCGTATTGCGGCCGATGCGCGTAGTGCCGCTGTTCGAAACCCTCGCCGACCTGGACAACGCCGGGCCGGTGATCGAACGCCTGCTGTTGCTGCCGGGTTATCGCTCGCGCCTGCAAGGTCCCCAGGAAGTGATGATCGGCTATTCCGACTCGGCCAAGGACGCCGGGACCACGGCGGCGGCCTGGGCGCAATACCGCGCCCAGGAGCGGTTGGTGGACATCTGCCGCGAGCAGCAAGTCGAATTGCTGTTGTTCCATGGCCGCGGTGGCACCGTCGGCCGTGGCGGCGGCCCGGCGCATGCGGCAATCCTGTCCCAGCCGCCGGGCTCGGTGGCCGGACGTTTCCGCACTACCGAACAGGGCGAAATGATTCGTTTCAAATTCGGCCTGCCGGACATCGCCGAACAGAACCTCAATCTTTACCTCGCCGCAGTGCTCGAAGCGACCTTGCTGCCACCACCGCCGCCAACCCCGCAATGGCGGCATCTGATGGATGAACTGGCTGCCGACGGGGTCAATGCCTACCGGGCCGTAGTGCGGGAAAATCCGCAATTTGTCGAGTATTTCCGCCAGTCCACGCCGGAACAGGAACTGGGCCGCCTGCCCTTGGGCAGCCGTCCGGCCAAACGTCGAGCCGGCGGTATCGAAAGCCTGCGGGCGATCCCGTGGATTTTCGGCTGGACCCAGACCCGGTTGATGTTACCGGCCTGGCTCGGTTGGGAAACCGCCCTGGGCAAGGCGCTGGAGCGCGGCGAGGGCGAACTGCTCGGGCAGATGCGTGAGCAATGGCCGTTCTTCCGCACCCGCATCGACATGCTGGAGATGGTCCTGGCCAAGGCCGACGCCGATATTGCCCAGTCCTATGACGAGCGTCTGGTGGAACCAGCGTTGCTGCCTTTGGGCGAGCATTTACGCGACCTATTGTCGCAGGCCTGTTCCGTGGTCCTGGGCCTGACCGGCCAGTCGCAGCTACTGGCACATAGCCCAGACACGCTGGAATTCATCCGCCTGCGCAATACCTACCTCGACCCGCTGCACCTGTTGCAGGCCGAGCTGCTGGCACGTTCGCGGCAGCAGGACGTGGCCCAGGGCAGCCCTGTGGAACAGGCGTTGCTGGTGTCTGTAGCAGGGATTGCCGCCGGTTTGCGCAACACCGGCTAATCTCCCGGAGGGTTAAAAAACAGCACGCCCGGCCTGTCCGGGCGTAGCTGTTTGCAGGGGCAGGGAGGTCGACCAGGCGACAGTTTGTTGTCCGCTTGCGACTCTCACTCCCCCCTACGAAGGTCGCGTGCGGCGCGGGTTACTCCGACTTTCGGCGGCTTGTGTGGGTCGGGCCCGCTGTGTATCTTGATCAGCCTTTGGCCGTTTGGGCGGTCACGATCAAGTTTTTCGAAGATTGGCCCCACGAGGCGAATCCGAGCGTTTTACATAAAAAAATTGAGGAGCACATCGATGCGCGTCATTCTGCTGGGAGCTCCCGGGGCCGGTAAAGGTACTCAGGCAAAGTTCATCACCGAAAAATTCGGTATCCCGCAAATCTCCACTGGCGACATGCTTCGCGCCGCGGTCAAGGCTGGCACCCCACTGGGTGTTCAGGCCAAGAGCATCATGGATGCCGGCGGCCTGGTGTCGGATGACCTGATCATCGCGCTGGTCAAGGACCGCATTGCTCAAGCCGACTGCGCCAACGGCTTCCTGTTCGATGGCTTCCCACGCACGATCCCTCAGGCTGAAGCCCTGGTGACCGCTGGCGTGGAGCTCGACCATGTTGTCGAGATCGCGGTCGATGACGAGGAGATCGTCCAGCGTATTGCCGGGCGTCGCGTTCACGAAGCGTCCGGTCGTGTCTATCACACCGTCTACAACCCGCCAAAGGTCGCCGGTAAGGACGACGTGACTGGCGACGAGCTGGTGCAGCGCAAGGACGACACTGAAGAAACCGTGCGTCATCGCCTGTCGGTCTACCATTCCCAGACCAAGCCGCTGGTGGATTTCTACCAGAAGCTGTCCGCTGCCCAGGGCAAGCCGAAGTACAGCCACATCCCGGGCGTCGGCTCGGTCGACGCGATCACCGGCAAGGTGCTTGAAGCACTGAGCTGAAAACGCTGATCGCAGCCTCAACTACGGCCCGCTTGCGGGCCGTAGTTGTTTATACTGGCGCACTTTTTCCCACCTGATTTACGGACATATCGATGAGCACCTTGCTGGCCCTGGACACCGCGACTGAAGCTTGCTCCGTTGCCTTGCTGCATGACGGCAAGGTCACGAGCCACTACGAGGTGATCCCGCGCCTGCATGCGCAAAAATTGCTGCCTATGATTCAGCAATTGCTCAGCGATGCCGGGATCACCTTGCAAGCCGTGGATGCGATCGCCTTTGGTCGCGGCCCAGGGGCGTTTACCGGCGTGCGCATCGCCATTGGCGTCGTGCAGGGCCTGGCCTTCGCCTTGGAACGCCCGGTATTGCCGGTCTCGAACCTGGCCGTACTGGCCCAGCGCGCCTTGCGCGAGCACGGCGCGCATCAGGTAGCGGCCGCCATCGATGCGCGCATGGACGAGGTGTACTGGGGCTGCTATCGCGAAACCGCTGGCGAGATGCGCCTGGTCGGTGCCGAGGCGGTGTTGCCTCCCGAAGCGGCGGCGTTGCCGGCTGACACCAGCGGCGACTGGTTCGGCGCCGGTACCGGTTGGGGCTACGGCGAGCGAATCGGCGTCAGCCTTGTCGGCCAGGATGCCTCGATGTTGCCCCATGCCGAAGACCTGCTGGCCCTGGCACGCTTTGCCTGGGAACGCGGCGAAGCCATCCCTGCCGACGATGCGCAGCCGGTGTACCTGCGGGACAAGGTCGCGACGCCCAAGTCCGAACGGTAAACCCAAACTTGACCACACTCTCGAGCGAGCACAATTGTGGCGAGGGAGCTTGCTCCCGCTGGGGCGCGAAGCGGCCCTGAAATCTCCTTGGTATCCTTACTGGTCGGGCTGAAATCAAGTCTTGGGGTTGCTTCGCAACCCAGCGGGAGCAAGCTCCCTCGCCACGAAGGCGTTGCTCCGGCTCAAAATCCGCCAAAGTCATCCCAAGGCCCAAAAGTCACACCCAAAATTGCCAGTCGTCACTTTTTTCGCCGGTTTTTAAACCTTTTTGCCTTTATGTGTTCTAGTTATCACTTGCGCATTTGCGCGGATACGAATGTGCCGCTAAATTGCCATCATTGATACCGAGCATTCTGTTATGCGTATAGACGGCGTTTCATCCCAGTCCTACCCCATCAAGCGTCGGCCTCGTGCGGGTAAAGCCGCTGAGCCGGAAAACTTCGATGACATCGATGGTGAGCTGGAATTTCCGTCCGAAGAGCAACTGGCCGCCCGCGCCGCCAAAGCCTCTGCGCAACGCCTGAGCAATCTTCCCGCCCGTCAGCAGGACATGCTGTATCACCGCGCCATGAGCCGCAGTGTCGCCACGGCGCTGGCCAGCTACCTGAGCACCGCCGGTTTTGTTGATTGGGATATGGAAGTGCTGGGCCTCGACCTCTACATCTGATGCGGTTGCCCTACTATCTGGGTTGCCCGTCCTGGAGCGAAAACGCCTGGCGCGATTATCTTTATCCCCAGGATGCCAAAAGCTCCGATTTCCTCGGTCTCTACTCTCAAGTATTCAACGCCGTGGAAGGCAACACGACCTTCTACGCGAGCCCGGCCGCGTCCACCGTTCAGCGCTGGGCCGAGATCATGCCCGAGCACTTTCGCTTCACCGCCAAGATCCCCGGTGACATCAGCCACGGCGGCGACCTGCGCGAACACCTGACCGCCACCGAAACCTTTGTCCAGTTGCTAAGCCCGTTGGGCGAGCGCGTCTCGCCGTTCTGGCTGCAACTGTCCAAGGCGTTCACGCCCAATCGATTGCAGGAGCTGGCGGCATTCATCGACGCGTTCCCACGGTCGTTGGCCGTAGAGGTGCGTCACGATGAGTTTTTTGCCAAAGGCGACGCTGAACGACAGCTCAACCGTTTGCTGCTCGATCGTGGTGTCGAACGCATCTGTCTCGATCCCCGCGGCCTGTTCAGCTGCGCGTCGACCGCCCCTGAAGTCATTCACGCGCAATACAAGAAGCCCCGGGTGCCGACGCGACCGGCGGCGTTCACTCAATACCCGCAGGTGCGTTTCGTCGGTCATCCGGTAGTGGAGGCCAACGAGCCGTTCCTGACGCCATGGGTAGAAAAAATCGCCGTGTGGATCGAAGAGGGGCGCACGCCGTATATGTTCCTGCACACCGCGGACAATCTGCTCGCGGCGAAACTCGCGATGCATTTTCACAGCCGCCTGATGAAGCGTTTGCCTGGCTTGCCGGCGCTGCCTGAGCTATATAGAGAACCCGCCGCCGAGCAACTCGGTCTGCTCTGAGGCGAACTCCGCAAAATTGCTCAGGAGCGACTTTCATGGATGCACAAACCCGCCGAGCCCAGGCGTTCAAGGCCTTGCACGAACGCGATGGGGCGTTTGTCATTCCCAATCCATGGGATGCCGGTTCGGCAAAGATGCTCGCCAGCCTCGGCTTTGAAGCATTGGCGACGACCAGTGCCGGTCACGCTTTTTCCCTGGCACGACCTGACGGCGCCCTGGGCCTTGATGACACGCTGGCGAATGTGCGAGCGATTGTTGCGGCCACGGACCTGCCAGTAGCCGTCGACCTGGAAAACGGCTTTGCCGATGCGCCCGAAGACTGCGCCCGCAGCTTGCTCCGCGCCGCGGACGCCGGCGCGGTAGGGGGCTCCATCGAAGATGCCACGGGCCGCGAAGACAGCCCGATCTACGATTTCGAGCACGCCGTGGCGCGAATCAAGGCCGCCGCCGAGGCGGTGCGCAGTCTGCCTTTCCCTTTCCTACTGACCGCGCGGGCAGAAAACTTCCTGCATGGCAGGCCGGATCTGGACGACACTATCCGGCGCCTGAAGGCCTTCGCCGACGCCGGCGCCGATGTGCTGTACGCGCCGGGGCTGAGCAGCGCCGAGCAAGTGCTGGCGGTGGTCCGGGCCGTGGCGCCCAAGCCCGTTAACGTACTGATGTCCGGCGCGCTGGACCTGACGGTAGCCCAGTTGAGTGAACTAGGCGTCAAGCGCATCAGTGTCGGATCGGCCCTCGCGCTGGCGGCGTATGGCGAGTTTTTCCGCGCCGCCGAAGAAATCCAGCAACAGGGGACCTTCACCTTCACCCGTCGCTCAATGCCTTTCAACCAGGCCAATCAATTATTCAAGGGTTGAATCCCGAGGCGTTGTCGTGCGGTTTTTGAAAGGACTGATGGTATTGGCGCTGATCGCTGGCGTCGCGGTGGTGGCGGTATGGCGCGGTTGGCTGGCCGTGCCGCCGCAATGGAACCCCTGGGCGCCGCTGGACGTGAAAGCGCCGCCAAATCTGCTGACCCGCTACAAACTCATGGCGCTGCGCAACGATCCGCAACTGTGTGACCAGGCGCTCGCCACGTCGGGGCTGCGCACCGCTCGCCAGGCCGACAGCGGCGCCAATACCTCGTGCCCGCTGACCAATGTGCTGCGGGTGCAGGGCGGTGACGTGGCGCTGAGCAGCAGCTTCCTCGCCAGTTGCCCTCTGGCGGTAGCCTTCGCGCTGTTCGAGCGCCATGCGTTGCAGCCAGCGGCAATGGCCGCCTATGGCAAGCAAGTCACGCGGGTCGATCACCTGGGCAGTTTTGCCTGTCGCAACATGTACGGTCGTGAAAGCGGCGCGCGCAGCCAGCACGCCACTGCCAGCGCGTTGGACATCGC
Organism: Pseudomonas sp. Z2-11; assembly: GCF_054161305.1. NCBI lineage: Bacteria > Pseudomonadati > Pseudomonadota > Gammaproteobacteria > Pseudomonadales > Pseudomonadaceae > Pseudomonas > Pseudomonas sp. Z2-11. The sequence goes on along the minus strand of NZ_CP096395.1, from coordinate 4,937,746 downwards.
CGGGTTTCGCCTGGCCGATGGACGAGCCGTCAGCGTGCTCAGGGATTGGCCGAAGGACAACACCGATGCGCAGTTTCTACGGCAGGTGCGCGATGGCGCCTGCGACATGTTCAGTGTGGTCTTGAGTCCGGATTACAACGCGGCGCACCGCAACCATTTTCATCTGGATGTGGGGCCCTGGTGGATTTGTCGTTGAGGAATCAGGCAGCGATGCGCAGGTTCTGCAGTACGATCGGACGCGCCCAGCGAGTGTCGAAGTCCAGTTGTTTCTGCTGTGCCACCAGTTCCTCTTCCGGGAATGGAGGGAATGGCTTGTCCAACAGGTCGAGTTCGAATTCGGCAATCGGCAGGGGCAGTCGACGCGGCTGTGGTGCCGGGCCCGGTTCTGGCAACGGTTGACCGGCGGCGAGGACGATCGGGCGAACCCAGTTGCTCTCGAAGGTCTGTTGCTTTTGCTGTGCGACGATTTCTTCTGGCGGGAAGGGCGGGAACGGCTTGTCGAGCAAATCCAGTTCGAACTCGGCGATCGGCAGGAACAACGGCTCGGGTGGCTTGACCTGGGTTTCCGTCACGTCGCAGGTGCGCTGGCTGACGATATGCTCCAGCAGCTCGGCGCCCAGGGTCGGTTCAACCGCTTCATCGAGGGCGACTGGCTGGTAGCTGCCGGGCGCCGGTGCGTTTTCACCCAACTGGTCGGCCAGGGCCCGGGCAAAAAAATCCTGCCACAGGTGACTGACGCCGCTCAGCGCTTGGGTGTTGCGCAGGCTGTAATCGCCGTAAGGGGAGATAACGCCTATCGATGTGGATTGAATGTCTGACATTTTTCTCGGTCGACGCTCAGCTCTGGCAAAATGCCGTTCACCGTTGTTATCGGCCGTTTTTGCCGATCCTTAATTTTTTGAGCATGTTTTCATGACTGAGCAACTCGCGGCTTGCCGCATCCATGTCGAGGCCCTGGCCCCGGCGTTCCAGCCCCGCGCCGAGCAGTGGGCCGAGCAGCTCGGCCTGCCGTTGCAGATGGATGACGGCGAGTTCGCCTTGCAGGTCGGCGAGCACGGGTTGCAATTGCAGCAGCTGGGTCCCGATGCGCCGGGACCGGTGCGCGTGGATTTTGTCGAGGGCGGCGCAGCCCATCGTCGTTTGTACGGGGGCGGCAGTGGCCAGATGATCGCCAAGGCAGTCGGTGTCGCCCAGGGTGTGCGTCCGCGAGTGCTGGATGCCACGGCGGGGTTGGGCAAGGATGCGTTCGTGCTGGCGAGTCTCGGCTGCGAGATGAGCCTGATCGAGCGTCAACCCTTGATCGGTGCTTTGCTGGAGGATGGCCTGGCTCGCGGTGCGGAAGATTTCGATGTGGCGCCGATTGTGGCGCGGATGCGCTTGCTCAAGGGCAATTCCATCGAAGTGATGCGCAGCTGGCAAGGCGAGCCGCCCCAGGTGATCTACCTGGACCCGATGTTTCCCCATCGGGAGAAAACCGCCCTGGTGAAAAAAGAGATGCGCCTGTTCCGCCCGCTGGTGGGCGATGATACCGACGCCCCGGCGCTGCTTGCCGCCGCGCTGGCGTTGGCGACCCACCGGGTGGTGGTCAAGCGCCCGCGCAAGGCCCCCTGCATTGAAGGGCCGAAGCCGAGCCATGGGCTGGAAGGCAAGTCCAGTCGGTACGATATCTATCCGAAGAAAGCGCTCAAGGCCTGAGACCGGGGTGACTTCGTTCGCGAGCAGGCTCGCTCCCACATAGGGTCTTGGGAAGGAGCTGTTCAGCAGAATCCATATTCACCACAGTTCTCCTGTGGGAGCGAGCCTGCTCGCGAAGAGGCCCTCCCAGCCAGCGAAAGTGACCGGTCGAACTAAGGCCGATAAGCCCGCACAAACAACCCCACCACTTCCTGCACATGCGCTTCGGCCGCTTCGGCGTCCTGCGGCCCGTCGCAGCCATACAACAGCCTGAAGTTCGCCGCGCCCTTGATCAGGCAGAAAAAATGCTCGGCGGCGTTGCGCGGTTTGTCGATGCTCAAGGCGCCGCTCTGGTCGATCTTGGTCAGCAACCTTTCCATCCCTGAGAGCATTCGCTGCGGGCCGGCCTGGTAGAAGATGGTCGAGAGCTTTGGATCCTGGCTACCCAACGCCACCATCAGCCGATGCAGGTTCACCGATTCGTCGCTGTTGATCAGTTGGTTGAAGCCGCGGGCGATGTTCAGCAGCACGTGTTCAATCGGAACACCGTCGGCCCATTCGAAGAAAAGCGGCGGCACCTGTTCCTCGCACTTGGCAATCACGGCGGCGGAAAACAGCGTTTCCTTGTCATTGAAGTGGCTGTAGACGGTCAGCTTCGAGACGCCGGCCTCGGTGGCCACGGCGTCCATGCTGGTGCTGGCGTAGCCCAGGCTCAGGAACAGGCGTTTCGCGGCGTCGAGAATGGCCTGGCGCTTGGCCAGATCCTTGGGGCGACCAGGGCCGCTGGAGGAGGGAGGATTGTTCGACATTATTCGCTTTTAATACTGGACTGGTGAGTTTGCTATTAATAACATACTCGCCAGTATAATTATTCCAAGCACCATTAGCGAAAGGTCATCCACCATGTTCCGCTATGTCCTGCCCCTCGCCGTGCCAGTCAGCCTGGCTTTTTTATTGTCTGCGTGCGGTCATGAGGAGCCGACGCCGCTCGCCGTGCGCCCTGCGATGGTCGTCAAGCCGGAGCCTTCGGCCCAGGCAATGGACAGTTATCCCGGCGAAGTACGGGCGCGATTCGAGCCGGACCTGGCGTTTCGCATTGGCGGCAAGGTGAGCCGCCGGCTGGTGGAAGAGGGCCAGCGGGTCAAGGCCAACCAGGCGCTGGCCGAACTCGACCCCGAGGATGTGCGCCTGCAACTGGAAGCCAGTCGGGCCCAGGTTGCCGCGGCCGAGGCCAACCTGAGCCTGGTAAAAGCCGAGCGTGACCGCTACAAGACCTTGATGGAGCGGCAGATGGTCAGCCGCTCCCAATACGACAACGCCGAGAATCTCTATCGCTCCGGTGCCGCGCGGCTCAAGCAGATCAAGGCCGAATTCGACGTTGCCAGCAACCAGGCCAGCTATTCGGTGTTGCGTGCACCCCAGGACGGCGTGGTGGCCCGGCGGGCGGTGGAAGTCGGCCAAGTGGTGTCGGCTGGACAGACCGTCTTCACCCTGGCCACCGACGGCGAGCGTGAAGTGTTGATCAGCCTGCCGGAGCAGGGATTTGGTCGGTTCAAGATCGGCCAGCCAGTGTCGGTGGAGTTGTGGAGCCAGCCCGATCAGCGCTTCAGCGGACGCATCCGCGAACTCTCGCCGGCCGCCGATCCGAAATCCCGTACCTTCGCCGCGCGCGTCGCCTTCACCGCTGGCAGCGTCCCGGCGGAACTGGGCCAGAGCGCCCGGGTGTTTATCCAGACCGCTGAAAAGGCGCCGCTGTCGGTGCCATTGTCGGCCCTCACCGCCGAGAACGGCGCCACCTTCGTCTGGGTGGTCAAGCCCGACAACACGCTCAGGAAAGTCCCGGTGCGTATTGGCGCCTTCGGTGAAAAGACCGTGCCGGTGCTCGAAGGCCTGAGTGCCAATGACTGGGTGGTGGCCGCTGGCGTGCATGTGCTTCTGGACGGCCAGCAGGTTCGGCCGGTGGATCGCTCCAATCGCGTGGTCAACCTGGCGGCCAAGGAGTAATCCCCGATGGGCTTCAATCTCTCCGAATGGGCGTTGCGTAACCGCCAGATCGTACTGTTCCTGATGCTCTTGCTGGCGATCGTCGGCGCGCTTTCCTACACCAAGCTGGGTCAGAGCGAAGATCCGCCATTCACCTTCAAGGCCATGGTCATCCGTACCGTCTGGCCAGGGGCCACGGCCGAGGAAGTGTCGCGCCAGGTCACCGAGCGTATCGAAAAGAAGCTCATGGAAACCGGCGACTACGAAAAGATCGTCTCGTTTTCCCGCCCGGGAGAATCCCAGGTGACTTTTGCGGCTCGCGACTCCATGCATTCCAAGCAGATTCCCGAGCTGTGGTACCAGATCCGCAAGAAAATCGGCGATATCCGGCAGACCTTGCCGCCCGGTATCCAGGGACCGTTCTTCAACGATGAGTTCGGCACTACCTTCGGCAATATCTACGCGCTCACCGGCGACGGCTTCGATTATGGCGTGCTCAAGGATTACGCCGACCGTATCCAGATCCAGCTGCAGCGGGTCAAGGACGTAGGCAAGGTCGAGTTGGTCGGCCTGCAGGACGAGAAAATCTGGGTCGAGCTGTCGAACGTGAAACTGGCGACCCTCGGCCTGCCCCTGGCGGCAGTCCAGCAGGCGCTGGAGGCGCAGAACGCGGTATCGACCGCCGGCTTCTTCGAGACCGGCAGCGAGCGATTGCAGCTACGGGTCTCGGGGAATTTCCAGACCGTGGAAGAGATCCGTGACTTTCCGATCCGCGTGGCCGACCGGACCTTCCGCATCGGTGACGTGGCCGATGTTCGTCGCGGCTTCAATGATCCACCGGCGCCGCGCATGCGCTTCATGGCGGAGGACGCCATCGGCCTGGCCGTGGCGATGAAGGAGGGCGGCGACATCCTGATCCTCGGCAAGGCCCTCGAAGCCGAGTTTGCCCGCATCCAGAACACCCTGCCGGCCGGCATGCAACTGCGCAAGGTTTCCGACCAGCCGGCTGCGGTGAAGACTGGCGTTGGCGAGTTTGTCCAGGTACTGGTGGAAGCACTGACGATCGTGTTGCTGGTGAGCTTCTTTTCCCTGGGGCTGCGCACCGGAATGGTGGTGGCGCTGGCGATTCCGCTGGTCTTGGCGATGACCTTCGCCGCGATGTATTACCTGGGCATCGGTTTGCACAAGATTTCCCTCGGCGCGTTGGTGTTGGCGCTGGGGCTGTTGGTGGACGATGCGATCATCGCGGTGGAGATGATGGCCATCAAGATGGAGCAGGGCTACGACCGGATCAAGGCGGCCAGCTTTGCCTGGACCAGCACGGCGTTCCCGATGCTCACCGGCACCCTGATCACCGCGGCGGGGTTCCTGCCGATCGCCACCGCGCAATCGGGCACCGGTGAGTACACCCGTTCGATTTTCCAGGTGGTGACCCTCGCGCTGGTGGCTTCCTGGGTGGCCGCGGTGGTGTTCGTGCCGTATCTCGGGGAAAAACTCCTGCCGGACCTGGCGAAGATTCACGCGGCCAGGCATGGCACCGCTGACGGCCAGCCGGACCCCTACGGCACGCCGTTCTATCAGCGAGTCCGGCGAACGGTGGAGTGGTGCGTGCGTCGACGCAAGACGGTGATCACCTTGACCGTGCTGTTGTTCGTCGGCTCGGTGGTGCTGTTCCGTTTTGTCCCGCAGCAGTTTTTCCCGGCGTCGGGACGACTGGAGCTGATGGTCGACCTGAAGCTGGCCGAAGGCGCTTCGCTGGTCAACACCGCGGAGCAGGTCAAGCGCCTTGAAGCGCTGCTCAAGGACCACGCTGGCATCGACAATTACGTGGCGTACGTCGGCACCGGCTCACCACGCTTCTACTTGCCGCTGGATCAACAACTGCCGGCGCCGAGCTTTGCCCAATTCGTCGTGCTGGCCAAGACCATCGAAGACCGCGAGCCCCTGCGCAGTTGGCTGATCAGCACACTGAACGAGCAGTTCCCGACCCTGCGCTCGCGGGTCACACGCCTGGAAAACGGCCCGCCCGTGGGGTATCCGGTGCAGTTTCGGGTGACGGGTGAGCACATCGAAGAAGTCCGCGCGCTTGCCCGGAAAGTCGCGACAAAGGTTCGCGAAAACACCTACGTCGCCAATGTCCATCTGGACTGGGAAGAACCGAGCAAGGTGGTGTACCTCAACATCGATCAGGATCGCGCCCGCGCGTTGGGCGTCACCACCGCCAACCTGTCGAGCTTCCTGCAAAGCTCCCTCACCGGCTCCAGTGTCAGCCAGTACCGCGAGGACAACGAACTGATCGAGATCCTGCTGCGCGGCACCGTGCATGAGCGCACCGAGCTTTCACTGTTGCCAAGCCTGGCGGTGCCTACCGACAACGGCACGAGCGTTGCCCTGTCGCAGATCGCGACGCTGGAATATGGCTTTGAAGAAGGGGTGATCTGGCACCGCAACCGTCTACCCAGCGTGACCGTACGGGCCGACATCTATGGCAAGGAACAACCGGCGACCCTGGTGCAACAGATTTTCCCGACCCTGGACCCGATTCGCGCAGAGTTGCCGGACGGCTATCTGCTGGAAGTCGGGGGCACGGTGGAGGATTCAACCCGCGGGCAGAAATCGGTGAATGCGGGCGTGCCGCTGTTCATCGTGGTGGTGCTGACGTTGCTGATGCTGCAGCTGCGCAGCTTCTCGCGCACGGCGATGGTGTTTCTCACCGCGCCGCTGGGACTGATCGGCGTCACGCTGTTCCTGCTGGTGTTCCGCCAGCCGTTCGGTTTCGTCGCCATGCTCGGCACTATCGCGTTGTCCGGGATGATCATGCGCAACTCGGTGATCCTGGTGGACCAGATCGAACAGGACATCAAGGCGGGTCTCGCCCCCTGGCAGGCGATCATCGAAGCGACCGTGCGCCGTTTCCGGCCGATTGTACTGACTGCACTGGCGGCGGTCCTGGCGATGATCCCACTGTCGCGCAGCCTGTTCTTCGGGCCCATGGCAGTGGCTATCATGGGCGGCTTGATCGTGGCGACGGCGTTGACGCTGTTGTTCCTGCCGGCGTTGTATGCGGCGTGGTTCAGGGTCAGGAAAAACTGACGCAATTCTGATAGCACCGAGGATCAAATGTGGGAGCGAGCCTGCTCGCGAAAGCGTTGTAACAGCCAACAAACATGCTATGGCTGATACCGCTATCGCGAGCAGGCTCGCTCCCACAGTGTTTTTTCGCTTGGCTCAGAGGGTGCCAAACACTTTCTTGGCCAAACTGGTCGCCGCGGCCGCCGGGTTCTGGCGGATCGTTGCTTCCTGCTTGGCGATCATTTCGAACAGACCGTCCAGCGCCTGCTCGGTCACGTAGTTCTCGACGTTGGCGCTCTTGGTGTCCACCACGCCGAGTGTCGCAGCCTGGCCGGCGAAGGCGTTGTACTTCTGGACCAGGCCGACCTTGTCGGTGGCTTGCTTGACGATCGGCAGGAACTTCGCGCGAATCTGCTCGCGGCTGCTCTTGTTCAGGTATTGCGTGGCCGAGTCGTTGCCGCCGCTCAGAATGCCCTTGGCATCCGTCACGCTCATGTTCTTCACCGCATCCACCAGGATCGGCTGGGCCTGCACCACGGCGGCTTCGGCAGCCTGGTTCATGCTGGTTTCCAATTGATCGACCTGAGCGCCCATGCCGAAGGCCTTCATCTTGCTGGCGACTTTACCGAGCTTGCCCGGCAGCTCGATCTTCACGTCGGGGTTGTTGCTGAAACCGCCAGGCTTACCCAGTTGCTTGACCGCGATCTGGGCGCCTTGGGTGAGGGCATCCTTCAGACCGCCCGTGGCGTCCTTCTGCGAGAGATCACCGAGCGACAGGGCCATGGCGTTGGCGCAGATCAACAGGCCGGCGCAGAAGCCGGTGAAACGGAGGGTAGGGCGGAGCATGGGCACTTTCCTTGAACGTTTGGAAGGGAATCAGCGTACGGCATTGCCAGGGATCTTCATATTCAGGGCGCCCGAATGCAACCAGGCGCCCAGGGTTCAGTCCGCAGCCGTCGGAACGTCCTGATCCGCCGCATCTTCGCTGCGATGCAACGCCACCTGGCGGATCGACAGACGAATTTCCGCCGGCAGCACCCGCTTGGCCGCGCCTTCAGCCAGCTCGCCGAGCAGTTCGTGATAGCTCAGCTTGCCTGCTTCGTCGCGCCGCAGGACGTCGAGGTCGAGCATCGTCTGGATGAAATGGCGGAACAGGCTCTTGTCGAAGAACTCCGGTGCGTTCAGCCCATGCAGGATCGACAGGCGCTGGGCCATGACGGTGCAGAGGTCTTCCAGTTCTTCGGCGCTGATGCTGTTCTGCCCGCTGTTGAGCAGCAGCGAGACGGTCATGTAGAAACGCTGCAAGGTCTGGGCGATGCTTTTCGACAGCAGCGTCAGCAGCACGAAATGCCGCGAACTCGGCGCCGGGCGCAGGTAGAGATCTTTTTCGAAACGCAGCAGGCCTTGTTCAACGAATGCTTCGAGCCACTGGTCGACCACCGCGTCCAGTTCTTCCAGCGACCAGCGGATGAACAGCTCCGATTGCAGGTAGGGGTACAAGGCACGGGTGTAGCGCAGGATCTGTTCGCGGCTCATGCGCGAGCTGCTCTGGAAGAAACTGGCGAGCAGCGCCGGCAAGGCGAAGATGTGCAGGACATTGTTGCGGTAGTAGGTCATCAGCACCGCGTTCTGCTCATCCAGATACAGAATCTTGCCCAGGGCGTCCTTCTGTTCCGACAGCAGGTCCATGCCTTTGACGTGCGCGATCAGCGCCTGGCCATCGCCTTCGGGCAAGGTGGTGTGAGGCGAGTATGGCACTTTGCGCAGCAACGCGAGGTACAGGTCCAGCACGCGGGCCATGGCGTGATCGTCCAGGGCCAGACGGCTGGTGGACAGCAGCGCGAGCGCGACCAGGTTGACCGGGTTGATGGCCGCGGCTTCGTTCAGATGGCGGGCGACACGTTCGCCGAGGCGGTTGGTGGTCGCGTTGAGCCAGTCGGGTTTGAACTGCGGACCGAGCTCCTGCTGGCGCCAGCCGGGTTGTTCGCCGTCGAGGAACTCCGCCAGCTTGATTGGCTCGCCAAAGTTAACCGCGACCTGGCCAAAGCGTTGCTTGAGGGCGCCGATGACCTTGAAGATGTCGAAGATCGACTCCTTCTTTTTGCTCGCGCCGCGCAGTTCACCGAGGTAGGTGCGGCCTTCCAGTACGCGCTCATAACCGATGTACACCGGCACGAAGACGATCGGCATGCGCGAGGAGCGCAAAAAGCTACGCAGGGTAATGGCGAGCATGCCGGTCTTCGGCTGCAGCATGCGCCCGGTGCGCGAACGGCCGCCTTCGACGAAATACTCCACCGGGAAGCCCTTGGTGAACAGCGTGTGCAGGTATTCGTTGAACACGGCGGTGTAAAGCGGGTTGCCCTTGAACGTGCGACGCATGAAAAACGCGCCGCCACGGCGCAGCAGGCCGCCGATCACCGGCATGTTGAGGTTGATGCCGGCGGCGATGTGCGGTGGGGTCAGGCCATTGCGAAACAGCAGGTACGACAGCAGCAGGTAGTCGATATGGCTGCGATGGCAGGGTACGTAGATGACTTCGTGGCCTTGGGCAACGTTCTGCACGCCTTCGATGTGGTTGACCTTGATGCCATCGTAGATCTTGTTCCAGAACCAGCTCAGCACCACTTCCAGGAAACGGATCGCGGTGTAGGTGTAGTCCGAGGCAATCTCATTGCCATAACGCAGGGCCTGGGCCTTGGCTTTTTCAGCCGGGATCTTTTCCCGTTCGGCCTCTTCGAGGATGGCCTGCTTGACCAGTGGCTGGTTCAACAGACCCTTGACCAGGTTGCGCCGGTGGGAGATGTCCGGGCCGATAACCGCTGCTTTCAGATTGCGAAAGTGCACCCGCAGGATCCGCTGGGCCATGCGCACGGTGCGTTCATGGCCTTTGTCGTGCTCGATCAGTTCGCGCAAATGAATTGGCGCGGAGAACTGCACCCGTGTCTTGCGCCCGAGAATCATGATGCTCAGCAAGCGACGCAGGCGCCCGGTGACCGCCCAACTGTCGGCGAACAGCAGCTTCCAGGGGCTGGATTCGCTGTCGGGCGACTGGCCCCAGAATACGCTGACCGGAATGACCTGGGCGTCCTCGGCGGCGTTGTGGGTCAGTTCGTCGACCAGCCGCGTCAGGGTCGGCGGCGCACCGCGTTTGTCCTGGCGCCCGAGCCAGTCCGGCGCCGGCGTCAGGTAGAAAAACGCCGCCGGCTCCAGCAGGCCGCCCACCGAGACGGGCAGCACCGGACGTGGCAGGCCGGCCTTGGTGCATTCGGTGTCGAGCACCGCCAGATCGGTGAGCGAAGGATCTTGCAGGACGTAGAACACCGGACGACTGCGGTCGAGGTTGAGGGTGAAGGACGACTGGTTGATGGTCTCGGAGCGAACCCAGAGGTACAACAGCCGGCGCAGGGTGCCAAACACAAGACGGCGGAACGGGGAGCGGGTCATACGGCTTCTGCGTGAGTGGATAAGAGCAAGCGGTACTAGTGTGCCGGATTCACCGAAAATCGGCAAAAAAGCGGCGAAGTAAAGTCAGTTGAGAGTTTTTCCGGGTGTCATATACTCGGCCAGTTACTGCCCCGGCCTTCCGACGGACGGTGGGACGGCGGCTGAAACGCGTACGGCTTTCCCTCGAAAAGCCGGCTCAGAAAACAAGAATGGGAGTGAGCATCATGGCAACACGCGAAACTGGCAGTGTGAAGTGGTTCAACGACGCCAAGGGTTATGGCTTCATCCAGCGCGAAGGCGGAGCGGATGTGTTCGTCCACTACCGCGCGATCCGTGGCGAAGGCCACCGTTCACTGACCGAAGGCCAGCAGGTCGAATACGCGGTAGTGGAAGGGCAGAAGGGCTTGCAGGCTGAGGATGTGGTGGGGTTGTAACCCGCTCCTGCAATCGCCGCAAATCCCCCGTGGGAGCGAGCCTGCTCGCGAAGGCTGTGTCAGGTGATCAGTTATATACCGTCACACCGCCTTCGCGAGCAGGCTCGCTCCCACAAGGGTCGACGTTGATCAGAAGCCAGCCTTACGCTGTCTTCCAGGTAATCTCTTCTTCCCCATCGGCGCTGATGCGAATCCAGCGATCCGCCGAATCCTCGCCTTCTTCCTCCACCCACGACCCAGGCGCGCAGCGCACTTCAACGTTCAGCGCGGCGAAGGCGGCGCGGGCGCAGGCGATGTCGTCTTCCCACGGGGTCTGGTCACTTTCCAGGTACAGGCTGTTCCATTTGCCTACAGCCTTGGGCAACCAGGTCACCGGGATGTCGCCGGCCTTGCACTTGTACGTCTGACCTTTCTGCACCCAGTCGCTGCACGGGCCGAGGGCCTGGCCGAGCCAGGCGGCGATCGCCTTGTGGTCGACGTCGGCGTCCTTGAGGTAAATCTCGATATCGGGTTGGCGCATGGATGTCCTCACTGCGGTCTCGAAAAATCCATTCGCGGATTTAACTGGCCCCGGACAGTTGTCCGAGGCCCGGAATAAAAAGGTTACTGCAGAACGAAATAATCGTAGCGCATCGACACGCTCACCTCGAACGGCTCGGCCTGCTCGATCACGCTGGCGCGGCGTTCGGCGCTGGCGCGCCAGCCGTGGGGCGTCATTGCCAGCAGGTTGGCGCGATCCTGGCTGTTGTCGAGCGTGAGCTTGAACTCAAGGGTTTCACTGTGATCCAGCGCCATCCCCGACGGCACCAGGGCCAGGTGTTTGTCATCGGTGTATTCGCGAACCTCGTCATACAGCCGCTCGCGCAGCTCCATCAGGTGGCCGCTGGTAGGCCCGACTTTCATCAAGCCGCCGCCGGGGCTGAGCAGGCGCTTGGCCTCCTGCCAGTCCAACGGGCTGAACACGCTGGCGAGGAACTGGCAGCAGCCGTCCGCCAGCGGCACCCGCGCCATGCTGGCGATCAACCAGGTCAGTTGCGGGTTGCGTTTGCAGGCGCGCTTGACGGCTTCGCGGGAAATATCCAGGGCATAGCCATCGGCGTCGGGCAGGGCGTCGGCGAGTTGCGCGGTGTAATAACCTTCGCCACAGCCAATGTCCAGCCAGCGTCCGGGCGCACGTTCGGCGGCCAGTTCAGCCAGGCGCCGGGCGACCGGGGCGTAATGACCTGCGTTGAGGAAATCGCGGCGGGCCTCGACCATCGCCTGATTGTCGCCAGGGTCGCGGCTGTTCTTGTGCTGCACCGGCAGCAGGTTCAGGTAACCCTGCCGCGCGCGGTCGAAACGATGCCCGGCGGGGCATGCCACGCCGTTGTCCACCGCATTCAAGGGTTCATTGCAGATCGGGCAGGCGAGCATCAGGCGAGCAACTTGATGAGCGTCTTGTAGTAGATCTCGGTCAGCACGTCGAGATCGGCGGCCAGCACGCGTTCGTTGACCTGGTGGATCGTCGCGTTGACCGGCCCCAGCTCAACCACTTGAGTGCCCATGGTCGCGATGAAGCGACCGTCGGAGGTGCCGCCGCTGGTGGAGGCCTTGGTCTCGCGGCCGGTGACGTCCTTGATGCTCGACGACACGGCGTCAAGCAGCGCGCCCGGCTCGGTGAGGAACGGCAGGCCGGACAACGCCCAGTCGATGTGCCAGTCCAGTTGATGCTTGTCGAGGATGTCGGCGACCCGCTGCTGCAGGCCTTCGACGGTGGATTCGGTGGAGAAGCGGAAATTGAACACTGCTTCCAGGTCACCGGGGATCACGTTGGTCGCGCCGGTGCCGGAGTTGAGGTTGGAGATCTGGAAACTGGTCGGCGGGAAGAAATCGTTGCCGTGATCCCAGTGCTCGGCGGCCAATTCGGCCAGGGCAGGCGCGGCCAGGTGGATCGGGTTCTTCGCCAGGTGTGGATAAGCCACGTGGCCTTGCTTGCCGCGCACGGTCAGTTTTGCGCCGAGGGAGCCGCGACGGCCATTCTTCACCACATCACCCACCAGCGTGGTGCTCGATGGTTCGCCAACGATGCACCAGTCCAGGCGTTCCTGGCGGGCCTTGAGGCGCTCGACCACGGCTTTGGTGCCATGGTGGGCCGGGCCCTCTTCGTCGCTGGTGATCAGGAAGGTGATCGAGCCCTGGTGATCCGGGTAGTCGGCGACGAACCGTTCGGCCGCCACCACCATCGCCGCCAGGCTGCCTTTCATGTCCGCCGCGCCACGGCCGCAGAGCATGCCCTGTTCGTCGATGACCGCATCGAACGGGTCGAGCTGCCAGGCCTGTACCGGACCGGTCGGGACCACATCGGTGTGACCGGCGAAGCACAAAACCGGACCGTCATGCTTGCCATGGCTGGCCCAGAAGTTATCTACATCCTCGATACGCATGGGTTCGAGCTTGAAACCGGCGTCGCCCAGGCGCTGCATCATCAGTTTCTGGCAGTCGGCATCCACTGGCGTCACCGACGGACGGCGGATCAGGTCGCAGGCGAGTTGCAGGGTCGGCGAGAGGTCGGCGTGGGCCGTCATGGAAACTCCGGAATATAGTATGGACGCAAGGCTTGTACTGGCGCGGGCTGGTTCGCGCAAAATGGCGGTTATCTTATAGCAAAACGATCGTCATGGGCCCTTGCTGCGGGACAGGAGGAACACAAATCCTGTGGGAGCGAGCTTGCTCGCGATGGCGGCGGATCAGTCGATGCTCTATTGCTGGACTGACGCCATCGCGAGCAAGCTCGCTCCCACAAGGAGGATGGAGTTTCATTTTGCGAACGGCTCGAATTACCACGGCAAAGCCCTATAATGCGCGCCGGTTTTTGGGGTAATGGTCATGAGTACAGAAGATCCACGGTTCGCCGGCATCGCCCGTTTGTATGGCATCGAAGGCCTGGAGCGCCTGCGGGCGGCGCATGTGGCGATTGTCGGCGTCGGCGGCGTTGGTTCCTGGGCGGCGGAAGCGATTGCCCGTTGTGGCGTGGGCGAGATTTCGCTATTCGACCTGGATGACGTCTGCGTCAGCAACGCCAACCGTCAGTTGCACGCCCTGGACAGCACTGTCGGCAAGCCCAAGGTCGAGGTGATGGCCGAGCGGCTGCGGGGGATCAACCCCGATTGCACCGTGCACGCGGTGGCCGACTTTGTCACCCGCGACACCATGGCCGAGTACATCACGCCGAACATCGACTGCGTGATCGACTGCATCGACAGCGTCAACGCCAAGGCTGCGTTGATCGCGTGGTGCAAGCGCCGCAAGATTCAGATCATCACTACCGGCGGCGCAGGCGGGCAGATCGACCCGACGCTGATCCAGGTCTGTGACCTCAACCGTACGTTCAACGATCCGCTGGCCTCCAAGGTGCGCTCCACCTTGCGCCGCGACTATGGTTTCTCGCGCACCGTGACCCGTCATTACAGCGTGCCCTGCGTATTCTCCACCGAGCAATTGCGCTACCCGAAACCGGACGGCAGCATCTGCCTGCAGAAGAGTTTTGTCGGCGACGGCGTCAAGCTCGACTGCGCTGGCGGGTTCGGCGCAGTGATGATGGTCACCGCGACGTTCGGCATGGTCGCGGCGACCAAGGCTGTGGACAAGATCGTCGCGGGCGTGCGGCGGCCGGCGGACCGGCTTAAGCCCGGGCAGTAACAGCTTTTGTGGCGAGGGAGCTTGCTCCCGCTGGGCCGCGAAGCGGCCCTGAAACGGGGCGACGCGGTATGTCAGGCGGATTGAGTTGACTGCTTTTGGGACTGCTGCGCAGTCCAGCGGGAGCAAGCTCCCTCGCCACGGTTATTGCGCCAGCTCGCGCATCCGCTTCAACACCGCATTCAAGCCATTGCTGCGCGAAGGCGACAACTGCCGCGACAACCCCAACTGATTGAACCAGTCCGGCAAGTCGACCTGGCGCAAATCCTCAGCCGACAACCCGTTGACCCGCGCCAGCAACAACGCCACCAACCCGCGTATCAAGCGCGCATCGCTGCTGGCGGAAAACTGCCAGTGCCCATCATGCAGCCGACCCACCAGCCATACCTGGCTTTCACAGCCGTTGACGAGGTTGTCCTCGCACTTGTCTGCATCGCTCAGCGGTGGCAAGCGATCGCCCCACTGCATCAGCAGTCGGGCGCGTTGCTCCCAGCCGGAGGCGTCCTGAAAAATCCGCAGTGCCGCAGCGGCATCGGCAGGCAGGCTCATCGCAGCATCTCCAGGGCCTGATCCAGCGCCTCGAAGAACCGTTCGATATCGGCGGAGTCGTTGTACAGCGCCAGCGACACACGAATCGCCCCGGAAAGCTTCAATTGCTTGAACAGCGGCATCGCACAGTGATGCCCGGCGCGCACGGCAATGCCTTGCTCGGTCAACAGATGCGCCAGATCAGCGTTATGAACGCCTTCGACGCCGAAGCTGACCAGCGCCAGTTGTGGGTTGCCCACCAGCCGCACGCCGTTGCGCGCCAGCAGCCCGTGAAGCAGATAATCGTGCAGCGCGGTTTCGTGATCGATTACTGCCTGCCCGTCGAGATCGGACAGGTAGTCGAGCGTCGCTCCCAGGCCGATCACGCTGGCGGTGGGCGGCGTGCCGGCTTCGAAACCCAACGGCGCCGGGCGGAACGTGGCGCTGTGGTAATCAGCCGTTTGCACCATTTCGCCGCCAAACTGCCAATGACGCAGTCGAGCGAGGGCGTCGGTACGGCCGAACAGCACGCCCAGGCCTTCGGGACCGTAAAGCTTGTGGCTGGAAAAAACATAGAAGTCGCAGCCCAGCGCCTCCACATCATGGCGCCCGTGGACCACGCCCTGTGCGCCATCGACTACCGTCAGCGCACCTTGCGCCTTGGCCATCGCCAGCAACGCCGGAACCGGTTGCCAGGTGCCAAGCACGTTGGACAACTGGCTCACCGCCAGCAGGCGGGTGCGCGGACCGATCAGCCTGGTGGCGGCCTCCGTATCGATCACCCCGTCGGCATCCAGGGGCAGCACCACCAGCGCCAGCGAGCGGCGCTCGGCCAGTTGCTGCCAGGGCAGCAGGTTGGCGTGATGCTCAAGGGCGCTGATGACAATTTCATCGCCCGGGTTGAATAGGTGTTCCAGCCCATAGGCCAGCAGGTTCAGCGCCGACGTGGCGCCGTGGGTAAAAACGATCTGTCCGCAATTTCCCGCATTGAGCCACTGGGAAACCTTGAGCCGGCTGTCCTCGAACGCCTGGGTGGCCAGTGCGCCGGGCAGATGCTGCGCCCGGTGCACGTTGGCCGCGCCGTTGGCGTAGTAATGCGCCAGGGCGTCCAGCAGGGCTTGGGGTTTTTGTGTGGTGGCGGCGTTGTCCAGATAGGTCTGGCCTTGCCGTTGCAGGGCGGCGAGGGCCGGAAAATCGGCACGCCAGGGGGATGGAATCAACATGCTTTCGGGCCCTGCTGGAGTTACGCCGGACCCTGTGGGAGCAAGATTGCTCCCACAGGTGAGGTGTGAAGCGGTTCAGTTATGCGCGTGCAGTGCTTCGTTCAGCTCGATGGCCGACTTGTGGGTCTTGCATTCCACTGCGCCGGTCTCGGAGTTGCGCCGGAACAGCAGGTCCGGCTGGCCGGCCAGGTCGCGAGCCTTGACCACTTTGACCAGTTGGTTGTTCTCATCCAGCAGCGCAACCTTGGTGCCGGCCGTCACGTACAGGCCCGACTCCACGGTGTTGCGATCGCCCAGCGGGATGCCGATGCCGGCGTTGGCACCGATCAGGCAACCTTCGCCAACCTTGATCACGATGTTGCCACCACCCGACAGGGTGCCCATGGTCGAGCAACCGCCGCCCAGGTCCGAGCCCTTGCCGACGAACACACCCGCCGAGACCCGGCCTTCGATCATGCCCGGCCCTTCGGTACCGGCGTTGAAGTTGACGAAACCTTCGTGCATCACCGTGGTGCCTTCGCCCACATAGGCGCCCAGGCGCAGGCGCGCGGCGTCGGCGATACGCACGCCGGCCGGAACCACGTAGTCGGTCATCTTCGGAAATTTGTCCACCGAGAACACTTCCAGCAACTCGCCACGCAGACGGGCTTCGAGCTGGTGCTCGGCCAGTTCGGCCAGGTCGATCGCGCCCTGGCTGGTCCAGGCCACGTTCGGCAGCAGTGGGAAAATGCCGGCCAGGTTCAGGCCGTGGGGCTTGACCAGGCGATGGGACAACAGATGCAGTTTGAGGTACGCCTCGGGCGTGGAGGTCAGTTGCGCATCTTCGGCCAGCAGCGTGGCGACCAGCGGCTTGTGGCTTTCAGCCAGGCGGGTCAGCAGCTTGGCTTGCGCGGCGTCGACGTTGCGCAGCGCTTCAGCCAGTTGCGAGGCCTGGGCCGTGGTGAACGTGATGGCCTGGTTGCCTTCGCTGTAGCCAAGGATCGGCGCAATGGCGGCAACGATCTCGGCCGACGGGTTGAGCAGCGGTTGGGCGTAGAAGACTTCCAGCCAGGCGCCTTCACGGTTTTGGGTGCCGACACCGAAGGCCAGGCTGAACAGGGTAGTGGACATGAAAATTACCTCAACAAAATGGACTGGGCAGGCTTACTTGATCTCTGCCGCATAGATATCTGGCTTGAAGCCAATCAGGGTTCGGTCACCGAGATCGAGCACCGGGCGCTTGATCATCGAGGGTTGGGCGAGCATCAGTTCGATGGCTTTCGTCTGGTCGAGATCGGCTTTGCGTTCGTCGTCGAGTTTGCGAAAGGTCGTACCGGCACGGTTCAACACCACTTGCCAGCCATGCTCGTTGCACCATTGGGCCAGGTGCTCACGGTCGATGCCGGCAGTCTTGTAATCGTGAAAGTCATAATGCACCGCGTGTTCATCGAGCCAGGTGCGGGCCTTTTTCATCGTGTCGCAGGCTTTGATGCCGTAAAGCTTTAAGTGCTTGATTTCATTGGGCATGAATGCTCCCCCAAAACGTTCCCGGTATCGTCCTGAAAATCAGCCGACGATTATGCCACGTCGTTCCACTGCGTGCCTCGACTGTCGGCGGATCGGACGGTACGGAACCGATAGGCCAAGGCGACCACACAGCACAGGTGAACCCCAGCACTTTATTTCGCATAAGAGACTCCCCATGGATGCCATCTCACCGATACCGCTTCATGCCTTGACGAATCAATCCCAAGAAACACTCCCGCCCCAGCAACACGGCGTGCCGGCTCATTCAACAACGGCGAGCACCGGGACCGCTGCATCCGTCCCGATTGGCCCGGTCACGGCTGAACAGGACCTGGCAGATCGGGCGGGCGCCATCAAAGCCCAGCTCACCAGGGTTTTCGAGCCCCATATGAACGGCGCCAATCGCGAAGCCTTCGAAGCGCTGATCGACGATCGTTCGCGTACCTTGGCCAATGATGGGGAAACTGCGCAAAGCGTCGACGCCGTTCTGGCCAAGGGTTCGCGGCTGGATCGCGCGGCCCATGATGCTGTTGGATTCGTGCGCTCGGTTCCTTTCGGTGCCGCGTCCATCGCATTGGACTTCGCCCCAGCGGTAACGGGAAACGGCTCCATAACAGCGCCGTTGGCGTTGTCGGCGATTTCCGGCCTGGTCAGCAGTGCCGCCGATACCGTCGGCAATGGGCTGATGAAACGTGCGACCAGTGATACCCAATGGCTCGTCGCAGAGGATACCCAGCTGGAGCCGGTCATGCAGGAGGCGGCCCAGGCGGTGAAGCCGAGCCTGGCGACTCAGGCGATCGAAGGCAGCCTGACCTTCCAGACCTTTTCCGCGCGGAACGTGCTGCGCACGGTTATCCAACCCATCGTGACGAAGACCGTCGATGCCCAGACGGGGAGCAAAGTGGACTCGGTGATAGCTGCCGTCGGTTCTCCGCTTTCCGGCATGGCCGCCTATGATCTGCAACATTCCATTGATAAATCGAAACATCGGGTTGGCCCGGAATACCTTTTGGGTCGCAACGACTGGCACCAGCGCTACAAGGACCTCAAGGGCTATGGCGTGGGCAGTGCCGCCATGGGAATTGCGAAGCGGGTCGGCAGCTTACCCCTGGACGCGGTGCGCGACGGCAGCAAATCGCTGCAAGCGCTGGTTACACCCACGGGGCTGGTCAGTGGCCTCGGTGCATTGGCCGGTGGTATCACCGCGATCGGCATGGCCCAGACGGCGGCTGTCAACGCGGCCAGGCGTGCCGGGGTTTCGCCGGCGGGAATAGCGGCGGCGGGCAAGGCGACCGTCACCGCGACTATGGCCCCGGTGGTCGCCGCATGGGTGACCACGGCTGTGATGACGCAGCCCTTGGCGGACAAGGCTTCCGCTGCGTTGGACAGGCTTACCACCGGGCCCGCGCATCCAGATGAGCTACAAGGCATGTTGCCCCTGGTCGAAACGAATGCGACCGAACGGCTCGGTAGTGATAGCGAGAGCGAAGGCGACGATATCGTGTCGGCACGCTCGACCCTCAATGCTGCGGAGCGGGCAGTTTAGCTTGGGTAGTGACCGGTCACGCCAAGCCCAAAGAAGTGTGGTGTGGCCGGACCCTTTGCGCTGGTGCCGAGGTACGCGACGAAGACATCTTGTGGCGGCCTGGCGGTTTCGCCGCGCTCCAGATCTGCTGGCATCCAAATTAGGGAGGACTGCGACATAGGTACAACGGCCAGGCCAATGCCAAGCGGTTAACATGGCACTTCAACGGCAACCTGTTGCCGGATGTGTGTGGCTGTCACTGGAAAGTTGTTATGCAAAGCGCCTATACCGTCCTGATCCTGTTGATGCTGGTGGGCGTCTCGCGCCTGGTCGGACGATTGATCCCGCTGCCGCTGCCCCTGGTGCAGATCGCTGCCGGCGCCGTGCTGGCCTGGCCTTCGCTGGGGCTGCATGTGGCGCTTGATCCCGAGTTGTTCCTGTTTCTGTTCCTCCCGCCGTTGCTGTTCTCTGACGGTTGGCGGATGCCCAAGCGTGAACTGTGGCGCCTGCGCGGGCCGGTCCTGACGCTGGCGGTCGGGCTGGTGTTGTTCACGGTGGTCGGTGCGGGTTATTTCATCCATTGGTTGTTGCCAAGCATTCCGTTGCCGGTGGCCTTCGCCCTGGCGGCGGTGCTGTCGCCGACTGACGCGGTGGCCGTGTCGGCAATTGCCCGGGACCGCTTGCCCGCGCCGTTGATGCACATGCTCCAGGGCGAGGCACTGATGAACGATGCGTCGGGCCTGGTGACTTTCAAGTTCGCTGTGGCAGCGGCCATCACCGGGGTGTTTTCCCTGGCCAGTGCCAGCCTGACTTTTGTCCTGGTCGCTGTCGGTGGCCTGCTGGTAGGCGTGGCCCTGAGTTGGCTGGTGGGACGCTTGCGGGCATGGATGATCGCCCGGGGCTGGGACGACCTCGCCACCCATGTGGTGTTCATGTTATTGCTGCCGTTTGCCGCTTATGTGCTGGCTGAACGCCTAGGCGCCTCGGGCATTCTCTCGGCGGTTGCGGCTGGGATGATGCAGAGCTGGCTTGACCTGCTGCCGCGCCAGACTGGTACGCGGTTGCTCAATCGCAGCGTCTGGGCGCTGTTGGAATTTGCCTTCAATGGCTTGATTTTCTTGCTGCTGGGCTTGCAACTGCCGGACATCATCAAAGCCGTGACCAGCCACGAGACCACGTTGTGGCCGATGTTGTTCTACCGCTGCCTGGATGTGGTGGCGATTTTCCTGGTGCTGCTGGTGTTGCGTTTTGTCTGGGTGCAAAGCATCTGGCGCTTGTCCGGGCTGTTGCGCCGCTGGCGCGGCAAGGGCGAGTTGACCCTGGTGCCGACCGCGCGCTCTTGCTGGTTGCTGACGTTTGGCGGCGTGCGCGGGGCGGTAACGCTGGCGGGCGTGATGTCGGTGCCGTTGCTGTTGGGGGCGGGGGAGGCGTTTCCCGAGCGCGACTTGCTGATCTTCATCGCTGCGGGGGTGATTCTGCTGTCACTGGTCGCCGCTTGCATCGCTTTGCCCCTGCTATTGCGCGGCGTCGAGAAGGGGCCGGACGACAAACGCCGCAACGAAGTCCGTGAGGCCTGGCGTAAAACCGCTGAAGCGGCGATTCATGCCTTGGAAGTGGAGGAACCGGCCGAGACAGCCGCGCCTGCCGCGGCCACGGCGGCTCTGGCGACGGAGGTCAAGGCGCGGCTGATGTCCGAGTATCGTCATCAGCTTGAGGTATTCAACGACTCGGCCGAAGCCCAGGTGCTGGCGTTCGAAATGGACCTGCTGGAGCGCCGATTGCGTTTGAAGGCGTACCGAGCGCAGCGGTTGGAGTTGTATCGCCTCAGCCGTCATCACTAGATAGGCGATGACGTGTTGCGTGAGGTGCTGGCGGAGCTGGATTTGGCGGAGGCGAATTTGGGGTTGGGTAAATAAATCCTGGGCCGGAGCCTTGGATCTGATGCAGTGAGTGCCGGCCTCATCGCGAGCAAGCTCGCTCCCACAGGAGATTAGTATTGAGCACAGGTTTGTGAACAACACCTATCCACTGTGGGAGCGAGCTTGCTCGCGATAAATCGAAAGTCGAACAAAAAAGTCCCGTCGAAGCGACGGCTCTGTGGCGAGGGAACTTGCTCCCTTGCCACGACAGCGCTTATGCGTGAGCCTCTTCCCGCTCAGGAACCAGCCGAACCTCCACCCTCTGACCCAGCGCACGCGCTGCGCTGGCTAGCGTTGCGAGAGTCATTCCCGCATCGTTCTGATCCAGCGCACGGTCAACGGCAGTGCGACTGGTGTGCATCCGCTGTGCCAAGGCCTTTTTGGTCACTTTCTGAAGCTTCATTGCTTCGGCAATCTGCCAGGCAATAACGCGTTTGAGCGCAGCTGCGGAAACTTCTTCGGCGATGCCTTGCTCGACCAGAAAGTCGTCAAAATCAGATCCAATATGCTTGTTCATTTACGGTGCCTCATAGTCTTGCTTTGCGCTGCTTGGCGGTTGTCAGGTCGGTGGGCGGGGTTTTCTGACTTTTCTTGATGAAGCCGTGAAGCAGAACCATGTCGGAGCCCACTACGGTGAAAAGCACGCGAGCAATGGTGTCGCCAAGGTCAATCCTAACCTCCCATAGTCCAGTGTCCAGCTTGCGAACCACCGGCATGCCTATCGGCCAACCAATCTGAACGGTCTTGATATCAGTCCCGATCCTCCGTCGGTGCTCGCGGGGGAGGTCAGTCAGCCACTCGCGAACGGGTTAACTCCCAGCGTCTGTGCGGAAGAAAACGTACGTTCAGTATCGGAGGGATATCAACCATGAACGGAGTGTACCTAAATAGGTGCATTGCGCAACCCAGGCGTTACTGAGCATTTGTACAGGATTTTTTTTGCGGTGACTTCATTGGTGCGGATGCTGCGATTGGGGCCGCTGCGCAGCCCAACGGGAGCAAGCTCCCTCGCCACGACAGCGGTCCGTTTCGGCTCGATAGAGCCATCAACCCCGGCGCTGGATGAATGCGCGGATTCGTTCCGCCGCTTCCACGCATTCGGCCAATGGCGCGACCAGGGCCATGCGCACGCGGCCGGCGCCGGGGTTGACGCCGTCCACATCGCGCGACAGGTACGAGCCTGGGACGACCGTCACGTGTTCCTGTTCGAACAGGTCACGGCAGAATGCCGCGTCGTCGCCGGCCACGTTCGGCCACAGGTAGAAGCTGCCGTCGGGGCGTTGCACGTCGAGCACCGGGCTGAGGATTTCCAGCACCGCGTCGAATTTTTCCCGGTACAGCGCGCGGTTGGCCCGGACGTGCACTTCGTCGTTCCACGCGGCAATGCTCGCCAATTGGGTCTGAACCGGCATCGCGCAACCGTGATAGGTGCGGTAGAGCAAAAAGCCCTTGAGGATGTCGGCGTCACCAGCAACGAAACCGGAGCGCAGGCCCGGCAGGTTGGAGCGCTTGGACAGGCTGTGGAACACCACGCAGCGCTTGAAGTCCTTGCGACCCAGTTCGACGCAGGCGCTGAGCAGGCCTGGCGGCGGGGTCTGTTCGTCGAAGTAGAGCTCGCTGTAGCACTCGTCCGCGGCGATGACGAAGTCGTGCTCGTCAGCCAGGGCGATGAGCTTCTTCAGCACGTCCACCGGAATCAAGGCGCCGGTCGGGTTTCCCGGGGAGCAGAGGAACAGGATCTGGCAGCGTTTCCAGATATCCGGCGAGACGGCATCGAAATCCGGGTTGAAGCCGTTCGTGTCCAGGCATGGCAGGTAGTGTGGCTTGGCCCCGGCCAGGAACGCTGCGCCTTCGTAGATCTGATAGAAGGGGTTCGGGCTGACGACCAGGGCGTCATCGCCACGGTTGACCACGGTCTGGGTGAAGGCGAACAAGGCTTCACGGGTACCGTTGACCGGCAGCACATGGCGCGCCGGATCGAGCCAGCCGTCTGGCACGTTGAAGCGGCGCTCGCACCAACCGGTGATGGCTTCGCGCAGCTCGGGGATGCCAAGGGTGGTCGGGTACACCGCCATTTTTTCCAGATTGCCGGCCAGGGCTTCTGCCACGAAAGCGGGCGAGCGATGCTTGGGTTCGCCGATGGACAACGCGATCGGGCGCTTGTCCGGATTGGGCGTGACGCTGCCGAGCAAGGCGCGAAGCTTCTCGAACGGGTAGGGCTGGAGCTGGGACAGGGCGTTGTTCATCGGGGGCCTCGTTCAATGTGGGGCACTGCCCCTTGTGGGAGCGAGCCTGCTCGCGAATACGCTGTGTCAGTCGGCAAAATCATTGACTGATCCGCGGCTTTCGCGAGC
This sequence comes from Pseudomonas sp. Z2-11, assembly GCF_054161305.1. Classification (NCBI taxonomy): domain Bacteria; kingdom Pseudomonadati; phylum Pseudomonadota; class Gammaproteobacteria; order Pseudomonadales; family Pseudomonadaceae; genus Pseudomonas; species Pseudomonas sp. Z2-11. Next base: position 4,914,409 of record NZ_CP096395.1, on the reverse strand, counting down.
AGGCTCGCTCCCACAGGGGGAATATGTTCGTTCAGATGCTGATGCGCGTCAGGTTGATGTCGGGTTCCTGGTTGACGCTCAGGTGCCGCACGATCGCTTCCTGCAAACGGCTGCACAGCTGCGGGTCGGACAGCGGCTGGTTATGGGCGTCGGTGATGAAGAATACGTCTTCCACCCGCTCGCCGAGGGTCGCGATCTTGGCGTTCTGCAGCGACAGGTCGAATTCCAGGAAAATATGGCCGACCCGCGCCAGCAGGCCCGGGCGGTCCGGCGCGCTGAGTTCCAGCACGGTGACCTGGCGCTGTGCGTCGTTGTGGATCGTTACCTGCGGCGCAAAGGCGAAATGCTTGAGCTGGCGCGGTACCCGGCGCTGGATGATGGTCGGGTAGTCCGCCGGGTTGCGCAGGGCTTCGGTGAGACCGTCGCGAATCTGCTTGACCCGCGCCGGGTTGTCGCCGATCGAGTCGCCGTCAGTGTCGAGCACGATGTAGGTGTCGAGGGTGAACTGGCTGCTGGACGTGATGACTCGGGCGTCATGGATGTTGAGGTTGAGCTGGTCCATCGCCGCCACGGTCACGGCGAAGAAATCGTGCTGGTCCGGGGCGTAGATGAAGATCTGCGTACCGCCCTCGAATTCGCGCTGGGTGGTTTCCTTGATCAATACCAGCGGCCCGCCATCGGCCGGCTGCTGGAGAATCGCATCGGTGTGCCAGGCCACATCGCCGGCGGTATGGCGCAGGAAGTAGTCATCGCCCAGTTGCGACCAGAGTTGCTCGACATCATCCGGATCGGTGCCGCCGCGTACCAGGATGTCCAGGGCCGCGCTCTGGGTGCGGCGGATCTGTTCTTCGCGATCCACCGGGTTTTCCAGGCCACGGCGCAGGGCACGCTTGGTCTCGGTGTACAACTGGCGCAACAGGCTGGCGCGCCAGGAATTCCACAGGGTCGGGTTGGTGGCGTTGATGTCGGCCACGGTCAGGACGTAGAGATAATCCAGGCGGGTTTCATCGCCCACCGCCTGGGCAAAATCGTGGATCACCTGCGGGTCGGACAAGTCCTTGCGCTGGGCGGTGGTCGACATCACCAGGTGGTTCTGCACCAGCCAGACGATCAGCCGGCTGTCCCACACCGGCAACTGGTGCCGCTGGCAGAACGCCTCGGCATCCACCGCGCCAATCTCCGAATGGTCGCCTTGGCGGCCCTTGCCGATGTCGTGATACAGCCCCGCCATGTAGATGAGCTCAGGCTTGGGCAGCTTGGCCATGAGCTTGCTGGCCAGCGGGAATTTCTCCGACACCTGGGTGTACTGCAACTTGCGCAGGTGTTTGATCAGGTTCAGCGTGTGCGCATCGACCGTATAGATGTGGAACAGGTCGTGCTGCATCTGCCCGACGATGTAGCCGAACTCCGGCAGGTAACGCCCGAGGATCCCATAGCGGTTCATGCGCCGCAGGTTGCGGTGCACGCCGATCTTGCACTTGAACAGTTCGATGAACAGGCTGGTGTTGCGAATATCGTGGCGGAAGTCGTCATCGATCAGGTGACGGTTTTCCCGCAGCAGGCGGATGGTGTCGGCGCGCACGCCCTTGATTTCCGGCTGCTGGGCCATGAGCACGAAAATCTCGAGCATGGCGAACGGCGTGCGGCGAAACACGTTGGCGTGGCGCGCCTCGATGTAGCCGTCGTGCAACTGGAACCGGGAATTGATCGGCTGCGGCGGCGCCTCGTCTTCCGGCGCGAGGATGACTTCCTCGAAGTGCTGGATGATCAGTTCGCTGAGCTGGGCGATGCTCATCACCACGCGATAGTACTGCTGCATGAAGTTTTCGATGGACTGCTTGGCGTCCTGGCCTTCGAAACCCAGCAGGCCGGCGATGGAGCGCTGGTGATCGAACAGCAGGCGATCCTCGGAGCGCCCGGCGAGCATGTGCAACGCGTAGCGGACCTTCCAGAGGAATTCCTGGGACGAGGCCAGCAGGGCGTTCTCGCTTTCCACCAGGAAGCCTTCGCCGGCCAGTGCGCGCAGGTTCAGCGTGCCGTACTGGCGACGGGCGACCCACAGGATGGTCTGGATGTCCCGCAGCCCGCCTGGCGAGCCTTTGACGTTGGGTTCCAGGTTGTACTCGGTATCGTTGTACTTGTGATGGCGAGCCTTCTGCTCGGCGCGCTTGGCGAGGAAGAAGTCCTTGCTCGGCCACATGTGCGCCGTGCTGGTGACGTCGAGCATGCGCTGGCGCAAGCGCTCGGGGCCGGCAATGGTGCGGCTTTCCATCAGGTTGGTGATCACCGTGAGGTCGGCGCGGGCCTCGTCGGCGCATTCCTGCACCGAACGCACGCTCTGGCCGACTTCCAGGCCGATGTCCCACAGCAGCGTGAGGAAACGCTCGATGGAATCACGGAAAATCTCGTGGTCGGCGCTCTCCAGCAGGATCAGCAGATCGATATCGGAGTAGGGGTGCAGTTCGCCGCGCCCGTAGCCGCCCACGGCCACCAGGGCGATGTCGGCGTCCTCGCTCCAGTTGAATTGCTCCCAGGCCTTTTGCAGGATGTTGTCGACGAACCAGGCGCGGTCCTCGATCAGCCGACGAATATCACGGCCACTGCGAAAGCGCTGGTCGAGCACTTCGTGGGCCTGGCGGATCGCCTTCTTGAATGCCGAGATGGGGCTTGCCTTCAGGGCCAGTTCAGCCTGGAACTGGCCGCGGTCGAAGAGTTCGGGATCCACCTGCGGCATTGAATGGCTTTCCTTTCTATCTATATCTATCGGATCGGTCAGGCTGGGTTCTGATCAGGCGGAAACACGGGGAATGGTGTCATCGCTGCGCAGGGTGAAGATCTCGTAGCCAGTCTCGGTGACCAGCAGCGTGTGCTCCCACTGCGCCGACAGCTTGCGATCCTTGGTGATGGCGGTCCAGCCGTCGCCCAGTACCTTGGTGTCGGCGCGGCCCTGGTTGATCATCGGTTCGATGGTGAAGGTCATGCCCGCCTGCAGTTCCATGCCGGTACCGGCGCGGCCGTAGTGGAGGATCTGCGGTTCTTCGTGGAACACCTTGCCGATGCCGTGGCCGCAGAACTCACGCACCACCGAAAAACCGTTTTTCTGCGCGTGCTTCTGGATCACCTCGCCGATGTCGCCCAGGCGGCAGCCCGGCTTCACCAGTTCGATGGCCATGTACATGCATTCCTGGGTGACCTTGGACAGGCGCTCGGCCCACTCCGGTACGTTGCCGACGTGGAACATGCGGCTGGTATCGCCGTGGTAGCCGTCCTTGATGACGGTGACGTCGATGTTCAGGGTGTCGCCATCCTTCAACGGTTTCTCGTTGGGGATGCCGTGGCAGACCACGTGGTTGATCGAGGTGCAGATCGACTTCGGGAAGCCTTTATAGTTGAGCGGAGCCGGGATGGCCTTCTGCTCGTTGACGATGTAATCGTGGCAGATGCGGTCCAGCTCTTCGGTGGTGACGCCCGGCTTGACGTAGTCGGCGATCATTTCCAGCACTTCGGCGGCGAGTTTGCCGGCGACACGCATTTTGGCGATGTCCTCGGGAGTCTTGAGGGTGACGGTCATACAGGCTCTCTCTGCGCCCGACGGCGCTGTTCAAAACGAAATGGGCGGCGGATGATGTCGTTGCGGCCCTGAAAAAGGCGATTCTACCAGACGATCAGCGCAAATCCGCGCCCGCGTGCATCGCTTCTCTCTGTAAGGGTGCGTATTCCCAGGCAATGAACGGGCGGCGTGCAAGCGCTTCGCCAGGTTTTCAGAATCCGGGTTTCGTTTTAATCCTTGCTGTGGTATAAAATGCGCCGCTTTCCGGGGATGACCCCGTAAGCTTAAATCCACACACGTGTCGACACGATGACCTGGGTGCCTTCGGCTTTTACAGTCGCTGGTTGGTCATTGGGATACGTGGAGGCCAAACCCGACTTATCAAGGAACTATCATGTCCCAAGTCAACATGCGCGATATGCTGAAGGCCGGTGTGCACTTCGGCCACCAGACCCGTTACTGGAACCCGAAAATGGGCAAGTACATTTTCGGCGCGCGCAACAAGATCCACATCATCAACCTTGAAAAAACCCTGCCGATGTTCAACGAAGCACTGACCTTCGTAGAGCGCCTGGCCCAGGGCAAAAACAAGATTCTGTTCGTCGGCACCAAGCGTTCCGCTGGCAAGATCGTTGCTGAAGAAGCAGCACGTTGCGGTTCGCCGTACGTCGATCACCGCTGGTTGGGCGGCATGCTGACCAACTTCAAGACCATTCGCGCTTCCATCAAGCGTCTGCGTGACCTTGAAGTCCAGTCCGAAGACGGTACTTTCACCAAGCTGACCAAGAAAGAAGCGCTGATGCGCACTCGTGATCTTGAGAAGCTGGACCGCTCCCTGGGCGGTATCAAGGACATGGGCGGTCTGCCTGACGCGCTGTTCGTGATCGACGTTGATCACGAACGCATCGCGATCACCGAAGCCAACAAGCTGGGTATCCCGGTCATCGGCGTTGTCGATACCAACAGCAGCCCGGAAGGCGTTGACTACATCATCCCAGGCAACGATGACGCCATCCGCGCCATCCAGCTGTACATGGGTTCGATGGCTGACGCTGTCATCCGTGGTCGCAACAATGTAAATGGCGGCACCGAAGTCTTCGCTGAAGAAGCTCCGGCAGCAGCCGCTGAGTAATTGACGCCCTGGCGTTGACTCAGTAAGCAAAAAGGGGGCTTGGCCCCCTTTTTGCCACCTCGAAAACCACTTGTCGCCAGCGCAGCTACCTGTTTGTAACCTGCAGCGGTCTATAAGCAGTGGTTTTTCAGGAAGAATTGATCGCCCGTTCGGTCGGGTGGAATGGTTGAAAACCTATCCAAGAGGATTTTGAAATGGCAGAGATTACTGCAGCGTTGGTCAAAGAACTGCGCGAGCGTACCGGCGAAGGCATGATGGACTGCAAGAAAGCCTTGACCAAGGCTGGCGGCGACATCGAGAAAGCCATTGATGACATGCGCGCTTCGGGCGCCATCAAGGCTGCCAAGAAAGCCGGCAACATTGCCGCTGAAGGCGCGATCGGCATCAACGATGACGGTAAGGCTGCCGTTATCATCGAAGTCAACTCGCAGACCGACTTCCTGGCCCTGCAAGACGACTTCAAGGCATTCGTTGCCGCCAGCGTCGAAAAAGCATTCGCCGACAAACTGACCGACGCAGCTCCGCTGATCGCCGCTCAGGAATCGGCTCGTGAAGCCCTGGTTGCCAAAGTAGGCGAAAACGTCAACATCCGTCGTCTGGTTCGCGTCGAAGGCGATGTTGTCGGTTCTTACCTGCACGGCAACAAGATCGGTGTTGTTGTGGCCCTCAAAGGCGGCAACGTCGAGCTGGCCAAAGACATCGCAATGCACGTCGCTGCCAGCAACCCTGAGTTCCTGCTGCCGTCGGAAGTTTCCGCTGACGCCATCGAGCGTGAAAAAGCTGTGTTCATGCAGCTCAACGAAGACAAGATCAAAGGCAAGCCAGCCGAAATCGTTGAAAAAATGGTTGCCGGTCGTATCACCAAGTTCCTGGCTGAAGCCAGCCTGGTTGAGCAGGCGTTCGTCAAGAACCCTGAAATCAAGGTCGGTGAACTGGCCAAGAAGGGCGGCGCTGAAATCGTTTCCTTCACCTACTTCAAAGTGGGCGAAGGCATCGAGAAGCCAGTAGACAACTTCGCTGAAGAAGTGGCTGCTCAGCTGGCTGCCAGCAAGCAATAAGACAGTTTGTATAACTGTCGCCCTGAAGAGGCTGCCCGCTCACGCGCGCAGCCTCTTTTCGGATAAGGATGCCGATTTATATTGGTTTCCTGTCGGAACTGGCTTACAAAGCCGTGTTCCGATGGCGCTGTGTCAGCGTCAAGCTAGAGTGAACGCAGGCTGCAAACAGCCCGCAACAGAATTTTTTGAAAAATACGCCGCAGGAGAGATTCGCAATGGCTCAGCAGGGCAGTGGTTATCAGGCTCGCTATAAACGCATTCTACTCAAGCTTAGCGGCGAGGCCCTGATGGGCTCGGAAGAGTTCGGGATCGACCCGAAGGTGCTGGATCGCATGGCCCTGGAAGTGGGCCAGCTGGTCGGGATCGGCGTTCAGGTCGGCCTGGTCATCGGCGGCGGCAACCTGTTCCGTGGCGCGGCGCTGAGCGCGGCGGGCATGGATCGGGTCACGGGCGACCACATGGGCATGCTGGCCACTGTGATGAACGCCCTGGCTATGCGCGACGCGCTGGAGCGTGCCAATATCTCCGCGATCGTGATGTCGGCGATTTCCATGGTTGGCGTGACCGATCACTACGATCGCCGCAAGGCCATGCGCCACCTCAATTCCAAGGAGGTGGTGATTTTTGCCGCGGGTACCGGCAATCCGTTCTTCACCACGGATTCGGCCGCGTGCCTGCGAGCGATCGAGATCGACGCCGATGTCGTGCTCAAGGCTACCAAGGTGGATGGCGTGTACACCGCTGACCCGTTCAAAGACCCGCATGCCGAGAAGTTCGATCATCTGACCTACGATGAAGTGCTGGATCGCAAGCTGGGTGTAATGGACCTGACCGCTATCTGCCTGTGCCGCGACCACAAGATGCCGCTGCGCGTTTTCAACATGAACAAACCCGGGGCCCTGCTCAACATCGTGCACGGTGGCGCCGAAGGAACACTGATCGAGGAAGGCAAGCAATGATCAACGACATCAAGAAAGACGCTCAAGAGCGCATGCAGAAATCCCTGGAGTCTCTGAACCACGCATTCGGCCAGATTCGTACCGGCAAGGCTCACCCGAGCATCCTCGGCAGCGTCATGGTGCCTTACTACGGCACTGACACGCCGCTGAGCAGCGTCGCCAACGTCACCGTGAAAGACTCGCGCACCCTGCAGGTCGTGGCTTTCGAGCGCAACATGCTCGCCGCTGTAGACAAGGCGATCCAGAGCGCCGGTTTGAACCTCAACCCAACCAACCTGGGCGAGCTGCTGCTGATCCCGATGCCGGCCCTCACCGAGGAAACGCGCAAAGGCTTCACGAAACAGGCCCGTAGCGCCGCGGAAGATGCGCGTGTTGCCGTGCGCAATATCCGTCGTGACGCGTTGGGTGAGCTGAAGAAGCTGGTCAAGGACAAGGAAATCAGTGAAGACGAAGAGCGTCGTGCCATCGCTGATATCGATAAGCTGACCAAAGAATCCGAGGCCCTGATCAGCAAGGCTACGGACGAGAAAGAAAAAGACCTGATGGCCGTATAAGGGTCTCGTTTTCATGGATAAGACCAAGCAGGCCGTGCCGTTCGCGGTACCGCGCCATGTGGCGATCATCATGGACGGCAATAACCGCTGGGCCAAGAAGCGCTTTATGCCCGGTGTTGCCGGGCATAAAGCCGGGGTCGACGCGGTTCGGGCGGTCATTGAGGTGTGTGCCGAGGCCGGGGTCGAGGTGCTCACCTTGTTCGCGTTTTCCAGCGAAAACTGGCAGCGTCCGGCCGATGAGGTCAGCGCCTTGATGGACCTCTTCCTCAAGGCGTTGCGGCGTGAAGCCAAGCGGCTCGACGAGAACAGGATCAGTCTGCGGATCATCGGTGATCGCTCGCGCTTTCACCCGGAACTGCAGGCTGCGATGCGCGAAGCCGAGACCGCCACGGCTGGCGCCGATCGGTTCGTGCTGCAGATTGCCGCCAATTACGGCGGTCAGTGGGATATCGCCCAGGCGGCCCAGCGCCTGGCGCGGGAAGTCCAGGCCGGCCACCTGCGGCCCGAGGACATCACGCCCGAGCTGTTGCAAACCTGCCTGGCAACCGGCGACCTGCCGTTGCCGGATCTGTGCATCCGCACCGGTGGCGAACATCGCATCAGCAATTTCCTCCTCTGGCAGCTGGCTTACGCCGAGCTGTACTTCTCCGACCTGTTCTGGCCGGACTTCAAACACGAAGCCATGCGCACTGCGCTGGCCGATTTCGCTTCCCGTCAGCGTCGTTTCGGTAAAACGAGCGAGCAGATCGAAGCTGGAGCCCGGGTTTAATGCTCAAACAACGAATCATCACCGCCCTGATCCTGTTGCCCATCGCCTTGGCTGGCTTTTTCCTGCTTGAAGGAGCCGGCTTCGCCCTGTTCATCGGCCTGGTCGTGACGCTGGGCGCCTGGGAATGGGCGCGGCTGGCAGGTTTTGCTGCGCAGTCGGCGCGCATGATCTACGCGGCAGTGGTCGCCGCCATGCTGTTCATCATGTACCTCGTGCCTGGCATCGCGCCGTGGGTGCTGGGGGCGGCAGTGCTGTGGTGGGCGACGGCAACCTTCCTGGTGCTGACCTATCCACGCACTACGCACCACTGGGCAAATGCCGCGACCAAGCTGATGATCGGCCTGTTGATCCTGCTGCCGGCCTGGCAAGGGCTGATCTGGATCAAGCAGGGCGCGCTGGGTAACTGGCAGATCATGGCGGTGATGGTGCTGGTCTGGGGGGCTGACGTTGGCGCCTATTTCTCCGGTCGTGCCTTTGGCAAGCGCAAGCTGGCGCCGAAAGTCAGTCCGGGCAAAAGCTGGGAAGGTGTCTACGGTGGCCTGGCCCTGAGCCTGGTCATTACCGCTGTGGTCGGTTTTGTGCGGGACTGGACCGTCGCGCAATTGCTGATGGGCCTGTTCGGCGCGGCCCTGGTGGTTTTCGTATCGGTCGTCGGCGACCTGACCGAAAGCATGTTCAAGCGTCAGTCCGGGGTCAAGGACAGCAGTAACCTGCTGCCGGGCCACGGTGGTGTACTGGACCGTATCGACAGCCTGACCGCCGCAATCCCGATCTTCGCCGTGCTGTTGTGGATGGCGGCACCGTGAGTCGTCCTCAGCAGATTACCGTTCTGGGGGCCACGGGCTCCATCGGACTGAGTACCCTTGATGTCATCGGTCGCCATCCGGAGCGCTATCAGGTATTCGCTCTCAGTGGCTTCACCCGTCTGAGCGAGCTGCTGGCGCTGTGCATCCGCCACACGCCGCGCTTTGCCGTGGTGCCACATGCCGATGTGGCGCGGGCGCTGCAGGACGACCTGCGCGCCGCTGGCCTGCAAACTCGTGTGCTGGTGGGCGAGGAGGGCCTTTGCCAGGTGGCTTCCGACCCTGAAGTCGACGCCGTGATGGCGGCAATCGTCGGGGCGGCGGGCTTGCGTCCGACGCTGGCGGCGGTGGAGGCTGGCAAGAAAATCCTGCTGGCGAACAAGGAAGCGCTGGTGATGTCCGGTGCACTGTTCATGCAGGCGGTGCGCAAAAGCGGCTCGGTACTGCTGCCCATCGACAGCGAACACAATGCGATTTTCCAATGCATGCCGCAGGATTTTTCCCGCGGCCTGGGGGCGGTCGGCGTTCGGCGGATTCTTCTGACAGCGTCTGGCGGCCCATTCCGGCAGACACCCCTGGAAGAATTGGTGCATGTTTCGCCCGAGCAGGCTTGCGCCCACCCGAACTGGTCCATGGGACGCAAGATTTCCGTGGACTCCGCCAGCATGATGAACAAGGGGCTGGAGCTGATCGAGGCCTGCTGGCTGTTCGATGCCCGGCCGTCCCAGGTCGAGGTGGTGATCCATCCACAAAGCGTGATCCACTCCCTGGTGGATTATGTCGATGGTTCGGTCCTCGCCCAGCTGGGGAACCCGGACATGCGCACGCCGATCGCCAATGCGCTGGCCTGGCCGGAGCGGATCGATTCGGGGGTGGCGCCGCTGGACCTGTTTGCCATCGCCCGTCTGGATTTCCAGGCGCCCGACGAGCAGCGGTTTCCTTGCCTGCGCCTGGCGCGGCAGGCGGCCGAGGCCGGCGACAGTGCCCCGGCCATGCTTAACGCGGCCAACGAAGTGGCGGTCGCAGCGTTTCTCGATGGGCGTGTCCGTTACCTCGAGATCGCGAGTATCATCGAGGAGGTCTTGAATCTCGAGGCCGTGGTTTCGCTTGATGATCTCGATGCGGTATTTACCGTCGACGCCAGGGCTCGTGAGCTGGCGGGCCATTGGTTGAAGCGCCACGGGCGTTGAGACTGCGGTACCTTAGCCAGGGTTGTCCCGGGCAGGATTGTGGAGAAAACAGATGAGCGCGCTCTATATGATTGTCGGCACCCTGGTTGCGCTGGGGGTGCTGGTCACTTTTCACGAATTCGGCCATTTCTGGGTCGCGCGTCGCTGTGGCGTCAAGGTTCTGCGTTTTTCCGTTGGCTTCGGCATGCCTTTGCTGCGCTGGCACGACAAGCAGGGCACCGAGTTCGTCGTCGCGGCCATCCCGCTGGGCGGCTACGTCAAGATGCTCGATGAGCGCGAAGGCGAAGTGCCTGTCGATCAGCTTGACCAATCTTTCAATCGCAAGACCGTTCGTCAGCGTATCGCTATCGTGGCGGCGGGCCCGATCGCCAATTTCCTGTTGGCTCTGGTGTTTTTCTGGGCTTTGGCGATGCTTGGCAGCGAGCAGGTGCGCCCGGTCATCGGTGCGGTAGAGGCCGGCAGCGTGGCGGCTCGGGCCGGGTTGGGCGTAGGCCAGGAAATTGTCGCCATCGATGGTGAGCCTACGTCGGGCTGGGCGGCGGTCAACCTGCAGTTAGTGCGCCGCCTGGGCGAAAGTGGCTCGCTGCAATTGCTGGTGCGCGAGCAGGGCTCGACGGCGGATTCGCCGCGAGAGCTGATTCTCGACAACTGGCTCAAGGGCGCCGACGAGCCGGATCCGATCCGTTCCCTGGGGATCCGCCCATGGCGTCCGGCGCTGCCGCCTGTGCTGGCCGAGCTCGATCCGAAAGGCCCGGCTCACGCCGCAGGTCTGAAAACCGGTGACCGCTTGCTGGCATTCGATGGCCAGTCGGTGAATGACTGGCAACAGGTGGTTGATTCGGTTCGTGTACGTCCTGATACCAAAATCCTGCTGCGCGTCGAACGCGACGGTGCTTCAATCGACGTCCCGGTGACTCTGGCCGCCCGTGGCGAAAGCAAGGCGCCGACCGGTTACCTGGGGGCGGGCGTCAAGGCGGTCGAGTGGCCGCCGGAAATGATCCGCGAGGTCAGCTTCGGCCCTCTTGAGGCGATTGGCGAGGGTGCGCGTCGTACCTGGACCATGAGTGTCCTGACCCTGGACTCGCTGAAGAAAATGTTGTTCGGCGAGCTCTCGGTAAAAAACTTGAGTGGACCGATAACCATTGCTAAAGTGGCGGGCGCTTCTGCCCAGTCGGGCGTCGCTGATTTCCTGAATTTCCTTGCTTATCTGAGCATTAGCCTGGGGGTTCTGAATTTGCTGCCCATTCCGGTACTGGATGGGGGGCATCTGCTGTTTTATCTGATCGAGTGGGCGCGTGGTCGTCCCTTGTCGGATCGGGTGCAAGGTTGGGGGATACAGATCGGTATCAGCTTGGTGGTCGGGGTGATGTTGCTTGCTCTGGTCAACGATCTGGGTCGTCTGTAACGCTTCGCTGAATTGCGAATCTGCCGCATTTTGCGGCAGTTTGTTTATTGCCAGTTGGAATAAGAAAGGACTTCATGAAACGTCTGCTGCTAACTGCGGTTCTCACCGTATTGATGATCGCCGAAGTTCACGCCGAGTCCTTCACTATCTCTGATATTCGCGTCAACGGCCTCCAGCGGGTTTCCGCGGGTAGCGTCTTTGGTGCCTTGCCGTTGAACGTCGGCGAGCAGGCGGATGATCGGCGCCTGGTGGAATCCACTCGTGCGCTGTTCAAGACCGGCTTCTTTCAAGATATCCAGCTGGGCCGCGACGGCAATGTCCTGGTCATCACGGTCGTCGAGCGCCCATCGGTTGCCAGTATCGAAATCGAAGGCAACAAGGCGATCTCCACTGAAGACCTGATGAAAGGCCTCAAGCAATCCGGCCTGGCCGAAGGCGAGATCTTCCAGCGCGCGACCCTCGAAGGCGTCCGTAACGAGCTGCAACGCCAATACGTTGCCCAGGGCCGTTATTCGGCGACTGTCGACACCGAAGTCGTGCCGCAGCCGCGCAACCGCGTCGGCCTGAAGGTCAACATCAACGAAGGCACCGTCGCCGCCATCCAGCACATCAACGTGGTTGGTAACACGGTGTTCCCGGATGAAGACCTGATCGACCTGTTCGAACTCAAGACCACCAACTGGCTGTCGTTCTTCAAGAACGACGACAAGTACGCTCGTGAAAAACTCTCCGGTGACCTGGAGCGCCTGCGTTCCTACTACCTGGACCGTGGCTACATCAACATGGACATTGCTTCGACCCAGGTGTCCATCACCCCGGACAAGAAGCACGTCTACATCACTGTCAACGTCAACGAAGGCGAGAAGTACACCGTTCGTGACGTCAAGCTCAGTGGTGACTTGAAGGTTCCGGAAGACCAGGTCAAATCGCTGTTGCTGGTGCAGAAGGGCCAGGTGTTCTCGCGCAAGCTGATGACCACCACGTCCGAGCTGATCACTCGCCGCCTGGGTAACGAGGGTTACACCTTCGCCAACGTGAACGGCGTGCCACAACCGCACGATGAAGACCATACCGTCGACATCACGTTCGGCGTGGACCCCGGCAAGCGTGCCTACGTCAACCGCATCAACTTCCGTGGCAACACCAAGTCCGAGGACGAAGTGCTGCGTCGCGAAATGCGCCAGATGGAAGGTGGCTGGGCGTCGACCTACCTGATCGACCAGTCCAAGACCCGCCTGGAGCGCCTGGGCTTCTTCAAGGAAGTCAACGTCGAGACCCCGGCCGTACCGGGCGTCGATGACCAGGTGGATGTGAACTACAGCGTCGAGGAACAAGCCTCCGGTTCGATCACCGCCAGTGTCGGTTTCGCCCAGAGCGCGGGCCTGATCCTGGGTGGTTCGATCACCCAGAACAACTTCCTCGGTACCGGTAACCGCGTCAGCGTGGGCCTGACCCGCAGCGAGTACCAGACCCGCTACAACTTCGGTTACGTGGACCCCTACTGGACTGCCGACGGTGTGAGCCTGGGCTACAACGCCTTCTATCGCACCACCGACTACGACGAGCTCGACTCTGACATCTCCAGCTATGCGGTGGACAGCCTGGGTGCCGGCGTCAACATCGGCTATCCGATCAGCGAAACGTCGCGCCTGACCTTCGGCCTCACCGCCCAGCAGGACGAGATCAGCACTGGCCGCTATACCGTTGACGAAATTTTCGATTTCGTCGAGAAAGAGGGCGACAAGTACCTGAACTTCAAGGCGTCTGTTGGTTGGTCCGAGTCGACCCTGAACAAGGGTGTGCTGGCGACCCGTGGCCGTTCCCAGAGCTTGGTCCTGGAAACCACCACGCCTGGCAGTGACCTGTCGTTCTTCAAGCTCGACTACCGCGGCCAGCTGTTCCAGCCGCTGTCTGACAACTACACCATGCGCCTGCACACCGAGCTGGGTTATGGCGATGGCTACGGTTCGACCGACGGCCTGCCGTTCTACGAGAACTACTACGCCGGTGGTTTCAACTCGGTGCGTGGCTTCAAGGACAGCACCCTGGGCCCGCGCAGTACCCCGAGCCGAGGTGCAGCTGTCACTGGCAACCAGGGGACCATCCGGGATCCGGACCAGGATCCACTGCCGTTCGGTGGTAACGTCCTGATCCAGGGCGGTGCCGAGCTCCTGTTCCCGATGCCGTTCGTCAAGGATCAGCGCTCCCTGCGTACCTCGGTATTCTGGGACGTGGGTAACGTATTCGACTCCAGCTGCGATAAGCCTACTAACAACAATGGCACGTCATCCAACGCAGAGTGCAACGACATCAGCCTGAGCAACCTCGCCAGCTCCGTCGGCGTCGGCGTGACCTGGGTCACCGCGCTGGGCCCGTTGAGCTTCGCGTTGGCGATGCCGATCAAGAAACCGGATGACGCTGAAACCCAGGTTTTCCAATTCTCCCTCGGTCAGACGTTCTAAGCGTCTGACCCAAGATAACGACAATGGATTTTGTAGGAGTACATCGTGCGTAAGTTGACTCAATTGGTTCTCCTGGCGACCGTACTGGTCGCAGGTCCGGCTTTTGCCGACATGAAGATCGCCGTCCTGAACTATCAGATGGCCCTGCTGGAATCCGACGCGGCGAAGAAATACGCTGTGGACGCGGAGAAAAAATTCGGCCCGCAACTGACCAAGCTCAAAGGCCTGGAAAGCAGCGCCAAGGGTATCCAGGATCGTCTGGTGGCCGGTGGCGACAAAATGGCCCAGGGTGAGCGCGAGCGTCTGGAGCTTGAATTCAAGCAAAAGGCCCGCGACTTCCAGTTCCAGTCCAAGGAACTGAACGAAGCGAAAGCCGTTGCCGACCGCGAAATGCTCAAGCAGCTCAAGCCGAAACTCGACAGCGCCGTGGAAGAAGTCATCAAGAAGGGTGGTTTTGACCTGGTGTTCGAGCGTGGTGCAGTGATTGATGTCAAGCCTCAGTACGACATCACGCGCCAGGTTATCGAGCGCATGAATCAGCTGAAGTAATCCATGACAGCGACTATCAAGCTCGGCCAGTTGGCCGAGTTCCTCGGCGCCACCCTGCGTGGCGACCCGGAGAAGGTCATCACTGGGCTAGCCACTTTGCAAGAGGCTGGCCCAGCTCAGTTGAGCTTCCTGGCAAATCCTCAATACCGCAAATACCTGGCTGACAGTCGGGCTGCCGCGCTGTTGCTCAAGGCCGGTGATGCCGAAGGGTTTGCGGGTGATTCGCTGATCGTGGCCGACCCCTACCTTGCGTATGCGCGGATTTCCCATCTGTTCGATCCCAAGCCCAAGTCGGCTGCCGGTATTCACCCGACTGCAGTGATCGCAGCGGACGCCGTGGTGGATCCCTCGGCCAGCGTTGGCCCGTTTGTCGTGATTGAAAGCGCGGCCCGGATTGGCGCCGGTGTGACGCTGGGCGCCCATTGCTTCATCGGCGCGCGCTGCGAGATCGGCGAAGGTGGCTGGCTGGCGCCCCGGGTGACGCTGTATCACGATGTGCGCATCGGCAAGCGGGTAGTGATCCAGTCTGGCGCAGTGCTCGGTGGCGAAGGCTTCGGTTTTGCCAATGAGAAAGGCGTCTGGCAAAAGATTGCCCAGATCGGTGGCGTAACCGTCGGCGATGACGTGGAGATCGGCGTCAACACCGCCATCGACCGTGGCGCGCTGGCCGATACGGTCATTGGCAATGGCGTCAAACTCGACAACCAGATCCAGATCGCCCACAACGTCCAGGTCGGTGACCACACCGCCATGGCCGCCTGCGTGGGCATCTCCGGCAGTACCAAAATCGGCAAGCACTGCATGCTCGCCGGTGGCGTGGGCCTGGTGG
This sequence comes from Pseudomonas sp. Z2-11, assembly GCF_054161305.1. Taxonomy (NCBI): domain Bacteria; kingdom Pseudomonadati; phylum Pseudomonadota; class Gammaproteobacteria; order Pseudomonadales; family Pseudomonadaceae; genus Pseudomonas; species Pseudomonas sp. Z2-11. The sequence goes on along the minus strand of NZ_CP096395.1, from coordinate 4,899,149 downwards.
GCCATATCGATATCTGTGACAACGTGTTCCTGACCGGAATGACCATGGTGACCCACTCGATTACCGAGCCGGGTGCCTATTCTTCCGGCACAGCCATGCAACCGGCAGCCGAGTGGCGCAAGAGCGCGGCGCGTATCCGCCAGCTCGACGACATCGCGCGGCGCCTCAAGCAGGTGGAAAAGCGTGTAGGGGACGTGACCCCTGGCGGTAATGCTTCATCAGATGGCTGATACCATTTCCATATCAAGTGTGCACAGCCGCTAGGCCCTGGCCTCCTTGATTTGCTAGCGGGGTGCGCGTCAATCGTGCGCTCCCAATCTTTACATAGGCTTCCCCCCGAAATGATGGACATCAACGAGATTCGCGAATACCTGCCTCACCGTTACCCGTTCCTGCTGGTGGATCGGGTCGTGGACCTGGATGTTGAAGGCAAGCGCATTCGCGCCTACAAGAATGTCAGCATCAACGAACCCTTCTTCAATGGTCACTTCCCCGCGCATCCAATCATGCCGGGCGTATTGATCATCGAGGCGATGGCTCAGGCTGCCGGGATCCTTGGTTTCAAAATGCTCGACGTGAAGCCTGCCGACGGCACGCTTTACTACTTTGTTGGCTCCGACAAGCTGCGCTTCCGCCAGCCGGTCACTCCGGGCGATCAGTTGATCCTCGAAGCCAGGTTCATCAGTTGCAAGCGCCAGATCTGGAAATTCGAATGCCAGGCTTCGGTCGATGGCAAGCCGGTCTGCTCCGCTGAAATCATCTGCGCGGAACGCAAGCTATGAGTTTGATTGACCCTCGCGCAATCATCGATCCGACGGCCGTACTGGCCGCCGATGTCGAGGTTGGCCCTTGGTCGATCATCGGCGCAGGTGTGGAAATCGGCGAGGGCACGGTGATCGGGCCCCATGTGATCCTCAAGGGGCCGACCCGGATCGGCCGGCACAACCGCATCTACCAGTTCTCATCGGTAGGCGAGGACACGCCCGACCTCAAGTACAAAGGTGAAGAAACCCGCCTGGTGATTGGCGATCACAACGTGATCCGCGAAGGCGTGACGATTCACCGTGGCACCGTCCAGGACCGTTCCGAAACGACGCTGGGCGACCACAACCTGATCATGGCCTATGCCCACATCGGCCACGACAGCGTTATTGGCAACCATTGCATCCTGGTCAACAACACCGCGTTGGCCGGACATGTGCACGTAGATGACTGGGCGATCCTGTCCGGTTTCACCTTGGTCCACCAGTATTGCCACATTGGCGCCCATAGCTTCTCCGGCATGGGCACCGCCATTGGCAAGGACGTCCCTGCCTACGTCACCGTATTCGGCAATCCGGCCGAAGCTCGCAGCATGAACTTCGAAGGCATGCGTCGGCGTGGTTTCAGCGAAGAGGCCATAACTGCTCTGCGTCGCGCCTACAAGGTTGTGTATCGCCAGGGCCTGACGGTCGAGCAGGCGCTCGCCGAACTGGCCGAGGCAGCGGCACAATTTCCGGAAGTCGCAATATTCCGCGATTCCATTCTTTCTTCGACCCGCGGCATCACCCGCTGATCATGGCGAACCTGCGTATCGCACTGGTGGCGGGCGAAGCTTCCGGTGACATCCTGGGCGCCGGCCTGATGCGCGCGCTCAAGGCGCAGCACCCGGCGGTCGAGTTCATCGGGGTGGGTGGGCCATTGATGGAAGCCGAGGGGCTGGTGTCCTACTTCCCGATGGAGCGCCTGTCGGTGATGGGGCTGGTGGAAGTGCTCGGCCGCTTGCGTGAGCTGCTGGCCCGGCGCAAGAAGCTGATCCAGACGCTGATCGAAGAAAAACCGGATGTGTTCATCGGTATCGATGCGCCGGATTTCACCCTCAATATCGAACTCAAGCTGCGCCAGGCGGGGATCAAGACCGTGCATTACGTCAGCCCGTCGGTCTGGGCCTGGCGACAGAAGCGCGTGTTGAAGATCCGCGAGGGCTGCGACCTGATGCTCACGCTGCTGCCGTTCGAAGCCCGGTTCTACGAAGAAAAAGGCGTGCCCGTGCGATTTGTCGGTCACACCCTTGCCGACACCATTCCCCTGGAGGCGGACCGCGAGGCGGCTCGCCAGGCGCTGGGCCTGGCCGCGGGCCCGCTGGTGGCGTTGATGCCCGGTAGCCGAGGCGGCGAAGTGAGTCGCCTGGGCGGGCTGTTCTTCGACGCCGCCGAGCGTCTGCGGGCGATGCGTCCGGACGTACGATTCATCTTGCCGTGCGCCAGTCCACAGCGGCGGGTCCAGCTCGAAGCGCTCCTGGCCGATCGCGATTTGCCGGTCACGCTGCTTGACGGCCAATCCCATCAAGCGCTGGCGGCCTGCGATGCCGTGTTGATTGCCTCCGGCACTGCTACCCTTGAGGCATTGTTGTACAAGCGCCCGATGGTGGTTGCCTATCGCCTGGCGCCGTTGACGTTCTGGATTCTCAAGCGCATGGTCAAGAGCCCTTACGTTTCCCTGCCGAACCTGCTGGCCCAGCGCCTGCTGGTGCCTGAACTGCTGCAGGATGACGCGACCGCCGAGTCCCTGGCCAGCACGCTTTTGCCGTTGATCGATGGCGGCGAGGAACAGACCCGGGGCTTTGACGAAATCCACCGTACCTTGCGTCGCGATGCTTCCAACCAGGCAGCAGACGCGGTACTGACCTTGATCGGCGCCAGACGATGAGCAACGTGAAGCTGCAGATGGGCCTGGATTTCAACCTGGTCGCCGAAGTCGAAGAGTTGGTCGCGGGTGTCGATGAGGTGGGCCGTGGCCCGTTGTGCGGTGCGGTGGTGACGGCGGCGGTGATCCTCGATCCGAAGCGGCCGATCCTGGGGCTCGATGACTCCAAGAAGCTCACCGAGGCCCGGCGTGAAAAACTCTACGACGAAATCTGCGAAAAAGCCTTGAGCTGGTGCATTGCCCGGGCCGAGGTCGAAGAGATCGACGAGTTGAACATCCTGCATGCCACCATGCTGGCGATGCAGCGGGCGGTACACGGCCTGCACATCACGCCGAAGCTGGCGATGATCGACGGCAACCGTTGCCCCCAGCTGTCGATGCGCGCTGAAGCGGTCATCCAGGGCGACGGCAAGGTGCCGGCTATCGCAGCGGCCTCGATCCTGGCCAAGGTCAGCCGCGACCGGGAAATGGCCGCGTTCGAATTGATTTACCCAGGCTATGGCATCGGCAGCCACAAGGGCTATCCGACCCCCGTTCATCTGGAAGCCTTGGCGCGCCTCGGGCCGACGCCCATCCACCGGCGCTCGTTCGCTCCGGTGCGGCTGGCCTATGAAGCCCGTGATGGGTTGATCGAAAGCGAGGGGTTCACCTGATTCATCGTGGCGAGGGAGCTTGCTCCCGCTTGGGTGCGAAGCGCCCATAAGAAGGGGCTGCTGCGCAGCCCAGCGGGAGCAAGCTCCCTCGCCACGGGTTCGAGTGGACAGCGCGGTTGCTGGCTGATGTTTTACCCAAGGCCCGGTACAATCCGGGCCTTGTTGTTTTCATGACTTAACGCAGGATCACTATGCCGGCTTCATTCGTTCATCTACGCCTGCACACTGAATATTCCCTGGTCGACGGCCTGGTGCGGATCAAGCCATTGGTCAAGACCCTGGTCGGCATGAACATGCCTGCCGTGGCCGTTACCGACCAGAACAACATGTGTTCGCTGGTCAAGTTCTACAAGAACGCCATGGGCGCCGGGATCAAGCCGATCTGCGGTGCCGACCTGTGGCTGGCGAACAAGGACCCGGATGCGCCGCTGAGCCGTATCAGCCTGCTGGTGATGAACGCCGTCGGCTACCGCAACCTCACCGAGCTGATTTCCCGCGGCTTTATCGAGGGCCAGCGCAATGGCTCGATCATCATCGAGCGCGAGTGGGTGGCCGAGGCGAGCGAAGGCCTGATCATGCTGTCCGCGGCCAAGGAAGGTGAGATCGGCCTGGCCCTGCTCAGCGACAACACCGAGGAAGCCGAGCAACTGGCTCGCGACTGGATGACGGTGTTCCCGGACCGCTTCTATATCGAGGTGCAACGCACCAACCGTCCGAATGACGAAGAGCACCTGCACGCCGCCGTGGCCCTGGCCGACAAGCTGGGCGCGCCGCTGGTGGCGACCAACGACGTGCGGTTCATCAAGCAGGAAGATTTCGAAGCCCACGAAACCCGCGTCTGCATCGGTGAGGGGCGGGCCCTTGATGATCCTCGTCGGTCAAAGAACTACAGCGACCAGCAGTACCTCAAGAGCGCCGAGGAGATGGCGGAGCTGTTCAGCGATCTGCCCGAAGCGCTGGAAAACACCGTCGAGATTGCCAAGCGCTGCAACATCGAAGTGAAGCTGGGCAAACACTTCCTGCCCAACTTCCCGATTCCCGATGGCATGACCATCGATGAGTATTTTCGCAAGGTGTCGTTCGACGGCCTGGACGAGCGCCTCAAGGTCCTGCTGCCCAAGGACACCACCGAAGATTACGAAGCCAAGCGCCAGGTCTATGTCGACCGGCTGAATTTCGAGCTGGATATCATCATCCAGATGGGCTTCCCCGGTTACTTCCTGATCGTGATGGATTTTATCCAGTGGGCCAAGAGCAACGGCGTGCCCGTCGGCCCAGGGCGGGGGTCGGGTGCCGGTTCGCTGGTGGCCTATGTGCAGAAGATCACCGACCTCGACCCGCTGGAATATGACCTGCTGTTCGAACGTTTCCTCAACCCGGAACGGGTTTCCATGCCCGACTTCGACGTCGACTTCTGCATGGACGGTCGCGACCGGGTGATCGATTACGTCGCCGAGAAGTACGGCCGCAACGCGGTAAGCCAGATCATCACCTTCGGTTCCATGGCCGCCAAGGCGGTGGTGCGTGACGTGGCGCGGGTGCAGGGCAAGTCCTACGGCCTGGCGGATCGCCTGTCGAAGATGATTCCCTTCGAAGTCGGCATGACCCTGGAAAAAGCCTACGAGCAGGAAGAGATCCTGCGCGATTTCATCAAAGTCGATGAAGAAGCGGCGGAAATCTGGGAGATGGCGCGCAAGCTCGAAGGCGTGGTGCGTAACGTCGGCAAGCACGCCGGTGGCGTGGTGATCGCGCCGACCAAACTGACTGACTTTTCGCCGATTTATTGCGACGAAGAGGGTGACGGCCTGGTGACCCAGTTCGACAAGGATGACGTCGAGGCGGCCGGCCTGGTGAAGTTCGACTTCCTCGGCCTGCGGACCCTGACGATCATCGATTGGGCGCTCAAGACCATCAACCGCGACCGGGCCAAGGTCGGCGAAGAGCCGCTGGACATCGCCTTCATTCCGCTGGACGACAAGCCGACCTACAGCCTGTTGCAAAAAGCCGAAACCACCGCGGTGTTCCAGCTTGAATCGCGCGGCATGAAGGAGCTGATCAAGAAGCTCAAGCCCGACTGCCTCGAAGACCTGATCGCACTGGTGGCCCTGTTCCGTCCGGGCCCTCTGCAATCGGGCATGGTCGATGACTTCATCAACCGCAAGCACGGGCGCGCCGAGCTGGCGTACCCGCACCCCGACTACCAGTACGACGGCCTCAAGCCTGTGCTGGCGCCGACCTACGGCATCATCCTGTATCAGGAACAGGTGATGCAGATTGCCCAGGTCATGGCCGGTTACACCCTCGGCGGCGCGGACATGCTGCGTCGAGCCATGGGTAAGAAAAAGCCCGAGGAGATGGCCAAGCAACGCGGGGGTTTCATCGAGGGTTGTGCGAACAACGGTATCGATGCGGACCTGGCGGGCAACATCTTTGACCTGGTGGAAAAGTTCGCCGGCTACGGCTTCAACAAATCCCACTCCGCCGCCTATGGCCTGGTTTCGTACCAGACCGCGTGGCTGAAGGCGCACTACCCGGCGCCGTTCATGGCCGCGGTACTCTCGGCGGACATGCACAACACCGACAAGGTCGTGACCTTGATCGAAGAAGTGCGGACCATGAAGCTGCGCCTCGACGCGCCGGATGTGAACGCTTCGGAGTTCAAATTCACGGTCAACGACGAAGGCCGCATCATCTACGGTCTTGGCGCGATCAAGGGCGTGGGCGAGGGTCCGGTGGAGGCGATCACCGAAGCGCGCCAGGACGGGCCGTTCAAGGACCTGTTCGATTTTTGCGCGCGGGTCGACCTCAAGCGCATCAACAAGCGCACCCTCGACGGGCTGATCCGCAGTGGCGCGCTGGACCGCTTGGGCCCGTACTTCCAGGATGAGCCCAAGGCCTACCAGGCCAACATCGACCGCAACCGTGCGGTGTTGCTGGCGGCGATGGAGGAGGCGATCAAGGCTGCTGAACAGACCGCCCGTACCCACGACAGCGGCCACGCCGACCTGTTTGGCGGGCTGTTTGTCGAGGAAGACGCCGATGTGTATGCCAACCATCGCAAGGCCAAGGAGCTGACCCTCAAGGAGCGCCTCAAGGGCGAGAAAGATACCTTGGGCCTGTACCTGACCGGCCACCCGATCGACGAATACGAGGGCGAAATCCGCCGCTTCGCTCGCCAGCGCATCATCGACCTCAAGCCCGCTCGCGATACGCAAACCGTCGCCGGCATGATCATCGCCCTGCGGGTAATGAAGAACAAAAAGGGCGACAAGATGGGCTTCATCACCCTCGACGACCGCTCCGGGCGTATCGAAGCGTCGTTGTTTGCCGATGCGTTCCATTCGGCGCAGTCGCTGTTGCAGACCGATGCAATGGTTGTGGTGGAAGGCGAGGTCAGCAACGACGATTTCTCCGGTGGCCTGCGGCTGCGGGTCAAGCGGGTGATGAGCATGGAGGATGCCCGTACCAACCTGGCCGAGAGCCTGCGCCTGAAGTTGCAGACCCAGGACCTCAAGGGCGATCAGCTACGCTGGTTGGGCGAGTTGTTCAAGCGCCACCGTGGTGCGTGCCCGATCACCATGGAATACGTGCGCCCCGATGCCAAGGCCGTGCTGCAGTTCGGCGAGGGCTGGCGGATCGACCCGGCGGATGCGTTGATTCAAGCCTTGCGTGACCAGTTCGGCAAAGACAACGTCTTCCTCCAATACCGTTGACGGCCAGGGGCCACTCCTGAACCTGGAGCGCCCCTGACCTCGACTCGAATTTTTAATCTCGACCTGAACGCGCCTCTCCCTTAAGGTAGGCGCGAATAGACAACCGGCCGGCCCAAGCTCACTTGGACGTCGACCCAAGACGGACGCCTATGAACCCGAATTTTCTAGATTTCGAACAGCCGATCGCCGACCTTCAAGCCAAGATCGAAGAGTTGCGCTTGGTCGGTAACGACAATTCGCTGAATATCGGCGATGAAATCTCTCGGCTGCAGGACAAAAGCCGCACGCTGACCGAAGACATCTTCGGCAAGCTGACCAGCTGGCAGATCGCGCGTCTGGCGCGGCATCCGCGTCGTCCCTACACCCTGGACTACATTGAACACATCTTCACCGAGTTCGATGAGCTTCACGGCGACCGTCACTTCTCCGATGACGCCGCGATCGTCGGCGGTGTCGCCCGTCTGGATGACCAGCCGGTGATGATCATCGGCCACCAGAAAGGCCGCGAAGTGCGCGAGAAAGTACGCCGCAACTTCGGCATGCCGCGTCCGGAAGGCTACCGCAAGGCCTGCCGCCTGATGGAAATGGCCGAGCGCTTCAAGATGCCGATCCTGACGTTCATCGACACGCCGGGCGCCTACCCGGGTATCGACGCCGAAGAGCGCAACCAGAGCGAGGCGATTGCCTGGAACCTGCGCGTGATGGCTCGCCTGAAGACCCCGATCATCGCTACCGTGATCGGCGAAGGCGGTTCCGGCGGGGCGTTGGCCATCGGCGTTTGTGACCAGTTGAACATGCTGCAATATTCCACTTACGCGGTGATTTCGCCGGAAGGCTGCGCCTCGATCCTGTGGAAAACCGCCGAGAAGGCGCCGGACGCCGCAGAAGCCATGGGCATCACCGCCGAACGCCTGAAGGGCCTGGGTATCGTCGACAAGGTAATCAGCGAGCCAGTGGGCGGTGCCCATCGCGACCCGGCCGCGGCCGCAGCGCTGATTCGCGCGGAGCTGAGCGCCCAGCTGTCGATGCTCAAGAACTTCGATAACGACGCGCTGCTGGCGCGTCGCTACGAGCGGTTGATGAGCTACGGTCTCTGATCCGACTGCAACACCCATGTGGGAGCGAGCCTGCTCGCGAAAGCGGATTGACATTCAACAGATGAGTTGACTGATACACCGCCATCGCGAGCAGGCTCGCTCCCACATTTGCTTTGTGTGAAGGCCAGTTTCCATGAATCAACCCACCATTGACCTGACGGCCCGGCTCCTCACCCAACTATCCCCCTGGCGCAACGCCGCCACCTGGCGCATCGCTTTCTCCGGTGGCCTCGATTCCACTGTCCTGTTGCATCTGCTCGCGACCCTTTCGAAAAACCATTCGTTGCCTGCGCTGAGCGCCATCCACGTCCATCATGGCCTCCAGGCTGTGGCCGATGCCTGGCCTGAACATTGTCATCGGGTTTGCGCAGCCCTTGGCGTGGCTCTGGAGGTGGTCAGTGTGCAAGTCCGCCCCGGCGCCAGCATCGAACAAGCCGCCCGTGACGCGCGGTATGCGGCGTTCATTGCCGCGACGCAGGGCAACGAAGTGTTGCTCACGGGGCAGCATCGTGATGATCAGGCAGAAACCCTGATGTTTCGTTTGCTGCGCGGGGCAGGGGCGAGGGGCTTGGCGGCGATGCCCCGGCAGCGTCCCTTGGGCCAGGGGCACTTGTTGCGGCCATTGCTCGACGTGTCCCGGGCAGAGTTGGAAAACTACGCGGCGGAGCAAGGCCTGGACTGGATCGAGGATCCCTCCAACAACGATCTCCGGTACGCGCGCAATTATCTGCGCCAGCGGGTCTTCCCGGTGTTGTCCGCGCAGTGGCCCCAAGCGTCGTTGACCCTGGCCCGCAGCGCCGCGCATTTGAGCGAGGCCCAGGGCTTGCTGGACGAGCTGGCGCAGCTCGATCTGCACCGCGCCCGCATCCCGGACGCATTCGACTGGCTCGGGCTGCAGTCGCTTGAACTGCCGCCGTTGCGGGCCTTGTCGCCCGCCCGACAGCGCAATGCGCTGAGTCATTGGCTGGCGCCGCTGACGACCCTTCCCGACAGCGATCATTGGGTCGGCTGGGACTCACTGCGTGACGCGCAAGAGGACGCCCGCCCGATCTGGCGACTGGCCGGCGGCGAATTGCACCGGGCCGGCGCAAGAGTCTGGTGGTTATCCGACCACTGGCTGCGCCCGGTCTCGGGCTCCGTAGCCTGGGAACGGGTTGATCAGCCCCTGTCATTGCCCGATAACGGCAGGGTGATCCTGCGCGGCAAGGGCCCCGTCGGCCCACTCTGTATTCGTTATCGCCAAGGCGGCGAAGTGCTTGACGTTCCCGGCCGTGGTCACCGTGATCTCAAGCGCCTGCTCAATGAAAGCGGCCTGCCGGCGTTCGTCCGCGGTCGATTGCCGCTGCTTTATCAAGGTGAACAATTATTGGCGGTGGCCAATCTGACCGGGCTCGACGCGCAGGCCGATGGCAGTTGGCAATTGATCTGGACGCCAGGAAGCCAAGATCTGGGTTTGAGCTGAAAGGGGCTTTCCGGTAGACTACGCTCCCTTCTTGATACAACTTCTGTGGATTCGCCTGAATTGCAGGAGTTGCCGATTACCAAGCAGTCTTTGCTGGGCGATTCCAAAAAATGTGTAGCGAGCAACGTACCGGTGATTTCACCTCCGGTCTGTCCCGACGCGGCGGTTTTTTTGAAAGGTGCACTGTGATTAATGCAGGTGATCGGGGGCTTCGGCCTTCCTTCGCTCTCCCCGGCGGCTCGGACCGCTTTAACGCAGACTTCTAGGGTTTTTCATGACGCGCTACATATTCGTCACGGGCGGTGTTGTTTCTTCATTGGGGAAAGGCATTGCCTCGGCTTCATTGGCGGCCATCCTGGAGGCGCGGGGACTTAAGGTCACCATGCTCAAGCTGGACCCGTACATCAACGTCGACCCGGGCACCATGAGCCCGTTCCAGCACGGTGAAGTGTTCGTCACCCACGACGGCGCCGAGACCGACCTGGACCTGGGCCACTACGAGCGGTTCATCCGCACGACCATGACCCAGAACAACAACTTCACCACCGGCCGTGTCTACGAGCACGTGTTGCGCAAGGAGCGTCGGGGTGACTACCTGGGCGCGACCATCCAGGTCATTCCGCACATCACCGACGAAATCAAGCGCCGCATCATCAAGGGTGCCGGCGACGCCGACGTGGCGATGGTCGAGATCGGCGGTACCGTGGGCGACATCGAATCCCAGCCGTTCCTTGAGGCCATCCGCCAGCTGCGTTTCGAAATCGGCGCCAAGCGCGCGATGCTGATGCACCTGACACTGGTTCCGTACATCGCTACCGCCGGTGAAACCAAGACCAAGCCGACCCAGCACTCGGTCAAGGAGCTGCGCTCCATCGGCCTGCAGCCGGACGTGCTGATCTGCCGCTCCGACCACCCGATCGATATTTCCTCGCGCCGCAAGATCGCCCAGTTCACCAACGTTGAAGAGCGTGCGGTGATCGGCCTGGAAGACGCCGACACCATCTACAAGATCCCCGGCATCCTGCATTCCCAGGGCCTGGATGACTTCGTCGTCGAGCGCTTCGGCCTGCAATGCGCCAGCGCCGACCTGTCCGAATGGGACGCGGTCGTCGATGCCAAGCTGAACCCGGAGCACGAAGTCACCATCGCCATGGTCGGCAAGTACATGGAGCTGCTGGACGCTTACAAGTCGCTGATCGAGGCGATGAGCCATGCCGGCATCAGCAACCGCACCAAGGTCAACCTGCGCTACATCGATTCCGAAGATATCGAGAACCAGGGCACCGGCCTGCTTGAAGGCGCCGATGCGATCCTCGTGCCGGGCGGCTTTGGCCTGCGGGGCGTGGAAGGCAAGATCACCGCGGTGCAATACGCTCGCGAGAACAAGGTGCCTTATCTGGGTATCTGCCTGGGCATGCAAGTGGCCGTCATCGAGTTCGCGCGTAATGTGATGGGCTGGAAGGACGCCAACTCCACCGAATTCGATCGCGCCAGCGGCCACCCGGTCGTGGGCCTGATCACCGAGTGGGAAGACGCCACCGGCTCGGTCGAAGTGCGTACCGAAACTTCCGATCTGGGCGGTACCATGCGCCTCGGTGCCCAGGAATGCCTGCTTGAAGCTGGCTCCAAGGTGCACGATTGCTACGCCAAGGACGTGATCGTCGAGCGTCACCGCCACCGCTATGAAGTCAACAACAACCTGCTGCCACAACTGATCGAAGCCGGCCTGAAAATCTCCGGCCGCTCCGGTGACGGTGCGTTGGTTGAAGTGGTCGAGGCCGCGGATCACCCGTGGTTCGTCGCTTGCCAGTTCCACCCGGAGTTCACCTCGACACCGCGTGACGGTCATCCGTTGTTCAGCGGTTTCGTGAAAGCCGCTTTGGCTCAACACCAGAAGAAGGCATAAGACCATGGCCCAGAAGATCATCCGCGTCGGCGACATCGAGATTGCCAACGACAAACCCATGGTGCTGTTCGGCGGCATGAACGTGCTTGAAAGCCGCGACATGGCAATGCAGGTCTGTGAGGAATACGTCAAGGTCACCCAGAAGCTGGGCATCCCTTACGTGTTCAAGGCCAGCTTCGACAAGGCCAACCGCTCATCCGTGACGTCCTACCGTGGTCCGGGCCTGGAAGAGGGCATGCGGATCTTCCAGGACATCAAGCAAGCGTTCGGCGTGCCGATCATCACCGACGTGCACGAGCCTGACCAGGCCGCGGTTGTCGCCGAGGTCTGTGACATCATCCAACTGCCGGCCTTCCTGTCGCGCCAGACCGACCTGGTGGTCGCGATGGCCAAGACCGGCGCGGTGATCAACATCAAGAAAGCCCAGTTCCTCGCGCCCCAGGAAATGAAACACATCCTGAGCAAGTGCGAAGAGGCCGGCAACGATCAACTGATCCTCTGCGAGCGCGGTTCGAGCTTCGGCTACAACAACCTGGTGGTGGATATGCTCGGCTTCGGCATCATGAAGCAGTTCGAGTACCCGGTATTCTTCGACGTCACTCATGCGCTGCAGATGCCCGGTGGTCGGTCCGATTCCGCCGGCGGTCGTCGCGCCCAGGTAACCGACCTGGCCAAGGCCGGCATGAGCCAGTCCTTGGCGGGCCTGTTCCTCGAAGCCCACCCTGATCCGGACAACGCCAAGTGCGACGGCCCTTGTGCCCTGCGCTTGAACAAGCTGGAACCTTTCCTGTCTCAGCTCAAGGCGCTGGACGAGCTGGTCAAGGGTTTTCCGACGATAGAAACCGCGTAACACGGCTTTCTCCGGTAAAGTACCGCTCGATAAACGCTCTGGCCTGCGGGCCGGGCGTTATCGTCGGCGAGTCTGCCCGCTGCTCTGTACCCGCCGACGGTAAAGATTTCCTCTCGCTGCGTCGTTTTCGTCAACTTTGGAGTGTTCACAACAATGGCAAAAATCGTCGACATCAAAGGTCGTGAAGTTCTCGACTCCCGTGGCAACCCCACTGTCGAAGCGGACGTGCTTCTCGACAACGGCATCATCGGCAGCGCCTGCGCGCCGTCCGGTGCTTCCACTGGCTCGCGCGAAGCGCTGGAGCTGCGTGATGGCGACAAGAGCCGTTACCTGGGCAAGGGCGTGCTGAAAGCCGTCGCCAACATCAACGGTCCGATCCGCGACCTGTTGCTGGGCAAGGACCCTGCCGACCAGAAAGCCCTCGACCAGGCCATGATCAAACTCGACGGTACCGAAAACAAAGCGACCCTGGGCGCCAACGCGATCCTCGCCGTTTCCCTGGCCGCCGCCAAGGCTGCCGCCCAGGACCAGGACCTGCCGCTGTACGCGCACATCGCCAACCTGAACGGTACCCCGGGCGTCTACTCGATGCCGGTGCCGATGATGAACATCATCAACGGCGGCGAGCATGCCGATAACAACGTCGACATCCAGGAGTTCATGGTCCAGCCGGTCGGCGCCAAGTCCTTCTCCGAAGGCCTGCGTATGGGCACCGAGATTTTCCATCACCTCAAGGCTGTGCTGAAGGCCCGTGGCCTGAGCACCGCGGTTGGCGACGAGGGCGGCTTCGCGCCGAACCTGGCGTCCAACGAAGACGCGCTGAAAGTGATCTCCGAAGCCGTGGCCAACGCTGGCTACAAGCTGGGCACCGACGTGACCCTGGCCCTGGACTGCGCGGCCAGTGAGTTCTTCGAAGACGGTAAATACAACCTGTCCGGCGAAGGCCAGGTGTTCACCGCCGAAGGTTTTGCCGACTACCTCAAGGGCTTGACCGAGCGCTACCCGATCATCTCCATCGAAGATGGCCTGGACGAGTCCGACTGGGCTGGCTGGAAAATCCTCACCGACAAGATCGGCGAGAAAACCCAGCTGGTGGGTGACGACCTGTTCGTGACCAACACCAAGATCCTGAAAGAGGGCATCGACAAGAAGATCGCCAACTCGATCCTGATCAAGTTCAACCAGATCGGTACCCTGACCGAAACCCTGGAAGCCATCCAGATGGCCAAGGCTGCCGGCTACACCGCGGTCATCTCCCACCGTTCCGGTGAAACCGAAGATTCGACCATTGCCGACCTGGCCGTGGGGACTGCGGCAGGCCAGATCAAGACCGGTTCCCTGTGCCGTTCCGACCGCGTTTCCAAGTACAACCAACTGCTGCGTATCGAAGAGCAGTTGAACGGCAAGGCCAAGTACAACGGCCGTGCCGAGTTTCGCGGCTAAGCGGTAAATGGTAAAAAGACAGCGGATTGTGTCGCAAAGGTCGCCAAGGCGACGGTTTTGCCTCTAATCTGATGCCTTATCAAGCACAAGCCTGGATTTTCCAGGCTTCGTGCTATCAGACCTTCAAGTTTGGCATGGCGGTCTTTTTTCACTGGATACTGATATTCGATGCGCAGTCCCAATTGGTTGTTTCTTGTCTTGCTTCTCTTGCTGGCCGGCTTGCAGTACCGCCTGTGGGTGGGTAATGGCAGCCTGGCGCAAGTGGCCGACCTGACTCAGCAAATTGCCGACCAGCACGCTGAAAACGAGGCGCTGCTGGAGCGTAACCGGGTAATGGACGCCGAAGTGACAGAGCTGAAAAAAGGCATGGAGACCGTTGAAGAGCGGGCTCGACATGAGCTGGGCATGGTCAAGGAGGGCGAAACCCTCTACCAGTTGGCCCAATGAGTATTCGTTTGCCGGCCTTCTGGGCCGTGATTCCTGCCGCGGGCGTTGGTGCCCGCATGGCCGCGGACCGTCCCAAGCAATATCTGCAGCTGGGCGGACTTACCATTCTCGAACACAGCCTTGGCTGCTTTCTCGACCACCCAACCGTCAAGGGCGTGGTGGTCAGCGTTGCACAGGATGATCCTTACTGGCCGACACTGGCCTGCGCCAGCGATCCTCGAATCCAGCGTGTGGACGGCGGTGAGCAGCGTTCCGATTCGGTGCTCAATGCCTTGTTGCACCTTCATGAACACGGCGCCGACGATTTCGATTGGGTGCTGGTGCATGACGCCGCGCGGCCCAATCTGGCGCGAGGCGATCTCGACACATTGCTCCATGAGCTGGCGAACGATCCGGTCGGAGGACTGTTGGCAGTGCCCGCCCGCGATACGCTCAAGCGCGTCGACAAGCATGGCCGTGTGCTGGAAACAATCGATCGCAGCGTGATCTGGCAAGCCTACACGCCACAGATGTTCCGCCTCGGCGCCTTGCATCGGGCCCTGGCCGACAGCCTGGTGGCGGATGCACTGATCACCGACGAAGCTTCGGCCATGGAATGGGCGGGGCAGGCGCCTCGGTTGATCGAAGGGCGATCGGACAACATCAAGGTCACCCGGCCGGAAGACCTGGAGTGGTTGCGCCAGCGCTGGACGAATCGGCGCTGAGCGCTGGAGGCGTCTTCCTGACCGTCTTCGCGAGCAGGCTCGCTCCCACATTGGATCTTCAGTCGCCATGAATGTTGGGTACAACCAGAAACCTCTGTGGGAGCGAGCCTGCTCGCGATAGCAATTGCTCAGGTAACACAAAAACCACGGTCACCCCCGATACTCCGGCCGCTCAGCCAACCCCTCCTTCAAGTAATCCACCAACTTGCGCACCTTGGGCGACAGATGTCGCTGCTGCGGGTACAGCGCCCAAACCGCCGTATTCGGCGGCTGATGAGCCTCCAGCAAAGAGATCAGCGCACCGCTGTGCAGATGTTCAAGCACGTAATAATCCGGCAATTGGCACAAACCCACCCCTTGCAGCGCCGCATCAAGCACCGCTTGCCCACTGTTACAACGCCAGTTTCCCTGCACCCGTTGAGAAAATTCCCGCCCGTTCTGCTCCAGTTGCCAAATGTCGGAGCTGCCGATGAGGCAGTTGTGACGGCTCAGTTCCGACACACTGTGGGGCCGACCGTAGCGTTCCAGATAGGACGGTGATGCGCAGAGGTACATGCGCCGCGGCGCCAGGCGTGTCGCGACCAGGCGCGAGTCCTGCAGGCGGCCGAGGCGAATCGCCAGATCAAGACTTTCGTGGACCAGGTCCAGTGGGCGATTGCTCAGTTCGATGTCTACTCGCAGTTGCGGGTACAGCCCCATGAACCGCGTCACCAGCGGCACGATAAAGCGCTCGCCATAGGCCACGGCGCAGGTCATTCGCAGCATGCCCTTGGGTTCGCTGGTGAGATCACCCACCGCCCGCAGCGCTTCCTCGCGTCCGTCCTGCAGGCGTTGGCAATGCTGGAGAAAAGTCTGACCAGCCTCGGTGAGGGTCACACGCCGGGTACTGCGATAGAGCAATCGTGTCTGCAGACGCTCTTCCAGCCGTACGATTTGTCGACTGATGTGAGAAGACGAAACCCCAAGGCGCTCGGCCGCCGCGGTGAACTGGCTGCATTCGGCCACGGCGACGAACTCGTCGATGCCTTCCCAGCGATTGTCAGACATGGAAGATTGTCCCTATACGGCAATAATGTTTTGCTTTTGGTTGGATTATTCATCGTTCGGCGAAGGATTACACTCCCGGTCTTGTTTTTATTTGCCGGAGAATCCGAATGATCAAGTCGCGCGCCGCCGTTGCCTTCGAGGCCAAGAAACCCCTGGAAATCGTTGAAGTCGACGTCGCCATGCCGAAAGCCGGCGAGGTGCTGTTGCGCGTGGTGGCTTCGGGCGTTTGCCATACCGACGCCTACACGTTGTCGGGCGCCGACCCGGAGGGGATCTTCCCGTCGATCCTCGGACATGAAGGCGGCGCGATCGTCGAGGCCATTGGCGAAGGCGTGACTTCGGTGGCGGTGGGTGACCATGTGATTCCGCTGTACACACCGGAGTGCGGCCAGTGCAAATTCTGCAAATCGGGCAAGACCAACCTGTGTCAGGCGATTCGCGCCACCCAGGGCAAAGGCCTGATGCCGGACGGCACTTCGCGCTTTTCCTACAAGGGCGAGACGATTTTCCACTACATGGGCACTTCGACGTTCTCTGAATACACCGTGCTGCCGGAAATCTCCGTAGCGAAGATTCCAAAAGAAGCGCCGCTGGAAAAAGTCTGCCTGCTGGGCTGCGGCGTCACCACCGGCATCGGCGCGGTGCTCAATACCGCCAAGGTCAAGCCAGGGGACACCGTGGCAATCTTCGGCCTGGGCGGCATCGGCCTGTCGGCAGTGATCGGCGCAGTGAAAGCCAAGGCCTCGCGCATCATCGCCATCGACATCAACCCGGCCAAATTTGAAATCGCCAGGCAGCTCGGCGCGACCGATTGCGTCAACCCGAAAGACTTCGATCGCCCGATCCAGGAAGTCATCGTCGACATGACCGATGGCGGCGTGGACTTCTCCTTTGAATGCATCGGCAATGTCCAGTTGATGCGCGCCGCGCTGGAATGCTGCCACAAGGGCTGGGGCGAGTCGGTGATCATCGGCGTGGCCGGGGCCGGCCAGGAAATTGCCACCCGTCCATTCCAGCTGGTAACCGGCCGCGTCTGGCGCGGTTCGGCCTTTGGCGGCGTGCGTGGTCGCAGCGAGTTGCCAAGCTATGTGGAAATGGCCGAAAAGGGCGAGATCCCGCTGGATACTTTCATCACCCACACCATGGGCCTGGAAGATATCAACAAGGCATTCGACCTGATGCACGAAGGCAAGAGCATCCGTACCGTTATTCATTTCTGAGGTCGGTCATGAGCCTGGAAAACATCTCCTGCCAGAAAAGCTTCGGCGGCTGGCACAAACGTTACCGACACCGTTCCGAAGTGCTCGGTTGTGACATGGTCTTTGCCGTCTACCTGCCGCCGCAAGCCGAGCGGGGCGGTAAGCTGCCGGTGCTGTACTGGTTGTCCGGACTGACCTGCACCGATGAAAACTTCATGCACAAGGCCGGTGCCCAGCGCATGGCCGCCGAGTTGGGGCTGATCATCGTTGCGCCGGATACCAGCCCCCGTGGCGCCGACGTGCCGGGCGACCCGGACGGCGCCTGGGATTTCGGCCTGGGCGCGGGTTTTTATGTGAACGCCACGCAGGATCCTTGGGCGCGGCACTATCGGATGCATGATTATGTGGTGCAGGAATTGCCGACGCTGGTCGAAGCACATTTCCCTGCCTCGGATAAACGCGGCATCAGCGGTCATTCCATGGGCGGCCATGGCGCGCTGGTCTGCGCCTTGCGCAACCCTGGGCGCTACCGTTCGGTGTCGGCTTTTTCGCCAATCAACAACCCGATGGATTGCCTGTGGGGGCAGAAGGCTTTTTCCCGCTACCTGGGGGAAGACCGCTCGAAATGGCGTGAGTGGGATGCCTGTGCATTGATTGCCGAGGCGCAGGAAAAGCTGCCACTGCTGGTGGATCAGGGTGATCGCGATGATTTCCTGGCCAATCAGCTCAAGCCCGAAGCGCTGCAGCAGGCGGCCAAAGCGGCCGGTCATCCGCTGGAGTTACGCCTGCAACCAGGCTACGACCACAGCTATTTCTTCATCGCCAGCTTTATTGATGAACACTTGCAGCATCATGCGCGCGCTCTGAACGCCTAATGCAGGTAGAATCACGCCCTGACAAAAATCGGGGCGTTTTTTTATGCGTATTGGCCACGGCTACGATGTTCACCGTTTCGCTGAAGGCGACTTCATTACTCTGGGCGGCGTGCGTATCGCACACGGCTTCGGGCTGCTTGCGCATTCTGACGGTGACGTGTTGCTGCACGCCTTGAGCGACGCTCTGCTCGGCGCGGCTGCCCTGGGCGACATCGGCAAGCATTTCCCGGACACCGACCCGCAATTCAAAGGCGCTGACAGCCGTGTACTGCTGCGCCACGTGGTCGCGTTGATCCACGCCAAGGGCTGGGTCGTCGCCAATGTCGACAACACCATTATTGCCCAGGCCCCCAAGATGGCGCCGCACATCGAAGCGATGCGCCAGCGGATTGCCGAGGATCTCCAGGTTGAGCTGGACCAGGTGAACGTCAAGGCCACCACGACCGAGAAGCTTGGTTTCGTTGGTCGCGAAGAAGGCATCGCCGTTCATTCCGTCGCCTTGTTGCAGCACCCATGACCGAACTGGAACTCTTGGGCCCGCGGGCCTACGGTGAGACATTGGGCCGTGCGGTACTGAAGGCTACCGCCGAGGACTTCCAGGTCGACGAAGTGCTTGATATTCCGTTGTCCGGTGATGGCGAGCATCTGTGGATCTGGGTGGAAAAACGCGGCTTGAATACCGAGGAGGCTGCCCGGCGAATCGCCAAGGCCGCCGGCGTGCCTTTGCGCACGGTCAGCTACGCCGGGCTCAAGGATCGTCAGGCCCTGACCCGGCAATGGTTCAGCGTGCAGTTGCCCGGCAAGGCCGACCCAGACCTGTCGACGGCAGAAAACGATACGCTGAAGATCCTCAAGACCGCACGCCACAGACGCAAGCTGCAGCGCGGCGCGCACTCGGCCAATGGCTTTACCTTGCGTCTGACCCAATTCTCGGGCGACAAAGAGTCTATCGAGACACGTCTGCAACACATCGCCCTTCAAGGCATTCCGAATTATTTTGGTGCCCAGCGCTTTGGCCATGATGGCGGCAACGTCGTCGATGCCCGTGCCTGGGCGGCGCGCAAGGCTTTGCCGGAGCAGCGCAACGTGCGTTCTCGGCTGTTGTCCACCGCGCGCAGCTTTCTGTTCAACCGGGTGCTGGCGGCGCGAGTCGCCGACGGTACCTGGCGGCAAGCCCAGGTGGGCGACTTGCTCGCCTTTACCGACAGCCGCAGTTTTTTCCCAGCCGGTGAGGCTGAGTGCAGCGATCCGCGCCTGGCCATTCTCGATCTGCACCCGACCGGGCCGCAGTGGGGCGAAGGACCTTCGCCCGCCGCCGCGGCAACCTTCGAATTGGAGCAGGCCATCGCCGCTGACGAGGCCGATCTGCGGGACTGGTTGATAAACGCGGGAATGAGTCACGAACGTCGCATCCTGCGACTGCCCATTGGCGGGCTGTCGTGGCATTATCCCTCGCCTGACATTCTGCAATTGGAATTCGTCCTGCCGGCCGGATGTTTCGCCACTGTCTTGGTGCGCGAACTCGTCGATCTGGTGCCGGTGGGGCAGACGGACAGCCCATGCGTATTCTGATTTCTAACGACGACGGGGTGACAGCACCCGGTCTTGCCGCGCTTTATGCTGCGCTGGCGGATTTTGCCGAGTGCGTGGTCATCGCCCCGGACCAGGACAAAAGCGGCGCGAGCAGCTCGCTGACGCTCGACCGTCCGTTGCATCCCTGCTACCTGGACAACGGTTTCATCAGCCTCAACGGTACGCCGACCGATTGCGTGCACCTGGGCCTGAACGGCCTGCTGGAGCGCGAGCCCGACATGGTGGTTTCCGGGATAAACCTGGGGGCCAACCTG
Source organism: Pseudomonas sp. Z2-11 (assembly GCF_054161305.1). Taxonomy (NCBI): domain Bacteria; kingdom Pseudomonadati; phylum Pseudomonadota; class Gammaproteobacteria; order Pseudomonadales; family Pseudomonadaceae; genus Pseudomonas; species Pseudomonas sp. Z2-11. Next base: position 4,879,221 of record NZ_CP096395.1, on the reverse strand, counting down.
GGCGATGACGTACTGTATTCCGGAACGGTCGCCGCCGCCCTGGAAGGTCGTTTCCTCAACCATACGTCGTTTGCCTTTTCGTTTGTTTCACGGCAGGTCGACAATTTGCCCACTGCCGCCTACTTCGCCCGCAAACTGGTGCAGGCCTATGGCGAGCTGGACCTGCCGCCGCGTACGGTGCTGAACGTGAATATCCCTAATCTGCCGCTTGATCATATCCGTGGCATCCAGCTCACTCGCCTGGGCCACCGCGCCCGTGCCGCCAGGCCGATGCATGTTGTCGACCCGCGCGGCAAGGCTGGCTACTGGATCGCCGCTGCTGGTGATGCCGAAGATGGCGGGCCTGGCACCGACTTCCATGCAGTGATGCAGGGCTATGTCTCGATCACACCCTTGCAGCTCGACCGCACTTTCAACGATGCCTTTCGAAGTCTCGATGGCTGGCTGGAGGGGCTGCGCTGATGGGTCGTGAACAAGACGATATGCTGCGCCGCGGGATTGGCATGACCTCCCAGCGGACCCGGGAACGGTTGATCCAGCGGCTGTACGAAGAAGGCTTGTCCAACGCCCAGGTGCTCGAGGTGATTCGCCGTACGCCGCGTCATCTTTTCGTCGATGAAGCGTTGGCCCATCGCGCCTATGAAGACACGGCGTTGCCGATCGGCCACAACCAGACCATTTCCCAGCCCTACATGGTGGCTCGCATGAGCGAGTTGCTGCTGGAAGCGGGGCCGCTGGACAAGGTGCTGGAGATCGGCACGGGCTCGGGCTACCAGACCGCGGTATTGTCGCAGTTGGTGGAGCGGGTGTTTTCCGTGGAGCGAATCAAGGTCCTGCAGGATCGCGCCAAGGAGCGCCTGGTGGAGCTGAACCTGCGCAACGTGGTGTTTCGCTGGGGCGACGGATGGGAAGGCTGGCCGGCACTGGCGCCTTATAACGGCATCATCGTCACGGCCGTTGCCACCGATGTTCCCCAGGCTCTGCTGGACCAACTCGCTCCCGGCGGGCGACTGGTGATTCCGGTGGGTGCGGGCGAAGTCCAGCAACTGATGTTGATTGTGCGTGAAGAACACGGTTTTTCACGACACGTCCTCGGGGCGGTGCGTTTCGTGCCGTTGCTCAATGGGCCATTGGCCTGAGCATTTATAGACAGATGCTGAATTCCGGGGCACGACATGTGTCTTACGGCAGCAGCTGTTCGACGAGCGCTGGTTTGCCGAACAGCGTTCAACAGCGTCGAGCAAACGTGTGCGGCAGCTTTTCGCGCTTCCTATATAGAAGCGTGGTGTCGGCTCGCCACGGGGCAATATTTCTGCCTGGACAGGCAGTGTGCAATTTTTTCAGCCACCACAAAGGGAGCGGCGGGTGAGTCTCACAGTCATTGCGCAGCGTATGGGTATCACGAGCTTCAAGCGCCTGGTGACTGGCCTTCTCTTGAGTACCTTGCTGGTCGGTTGTTCCAGTACTCCGTCGGGTAATGTCCGGGTGGTCGATCGCAACAATGCGACACCGCAGCGGCCTACAGTGACGACCGGCCAGTATGTAGTCCGTCGCGGCGATACGCTGTTTTCCATCGCGTTTCGCTACGGCTGGGACTACAAAGCCCTCGCGGCTCGCAACAACATTCCTGCGCCTTATACGATCCATCCGGGTCAGACAATTCGCTTTGACGGTCGCAGTGCCTCAACGCCTACCGCGGTCGTGACGCAGTCGGGTTCGACCCCGTCATCCTCGAGCAAAACCACGGTTATCCGTCGTCCGGCCAGTGCCGCAACGGCGACTGTACCGTCCGTCGCGAACAAGCCGGCACCCGCTCCGATGCCTCCGGCGGGCCCCGCCCCGACCGGCTGGGGATGGCCTTCTAATGGCGTTCTCATTGGAAAATTCTCTTCAAACGGTAGTTTGAATAAAGGAATTGATATCGCCGGGGATTTGGGACAGCCTGTTTTGGCAGCGTCTGATGGCACGGTCGTGTACGCCGGGAGTGGTTTAAGGGGCTACGGCGAACTCGTGATCATCAAACACAGCGATACCTACGTCAGTGCCTACGGTCACAACCGCAGGCTGTTGGTTCGGGAGGGGCAGCAGGTCAAGGTCGGACAGACAATTGCCGAAATGGGCTCAACGGGTACGGATCGAGTGAAACTGCATTTTGAGATTCGCCGACAAGGTAAACCTGTGGATCCGCTGCAATTCCTGCCACGTCGTTGATTTGCTTGTCAGCCTGTTCCGTCGCGTAGAGGGAACAGGCTCCAGCGTTGCCAAGGATAAAGGCGTCGCTTGAGCTTGAGGTCGAACTCACCAAAGGACTATAACAATGGCTCTCAGTAAAGAAGTGCCGGAGTTTGACATCGACGATGAGGTCCTCCTTATGGAGACCGGCATCGCTATGGATTCGATGTCGAATGATGAAGGGGCGACTCCACCTTCCGTTCGTGCCAAATCCAAACACTCCGCTTCACTTAAACAACATAAGTACATCGATTACACCCGGGCGCTGGACGCCACTCAGCTGTACCTCAACGAAATCGGCTTCTCACCATTGCTCTCCCCCGAGGAAGAAGTTCATTTTGCGCGCTTGTCGCAAAGTGGCGACCCGGCGGGTCGAAAACGCATGATTGAAAGCAACCTGCGCCTGGTGGTGAAAATCGCCCGACGCTACGTCAATCGTGGGCTTTCGTTGCTGGACCTGATCGAAGAGGGCAACCTGGGCCTGATTCGCGCCGTCGAGAAGTTCGACCCCGAGCGCGGCTTCCGTTTCTCGACCTATGCGACCTGGTGGATCCGCCAGACCATCGAACGGGCGATCATGAATCAGACCCGGACCATCCGGCTGCCGATCCACGTGGTCAAGGAACTCAACGTCTACCTGCGGGCCGCCCGCGAGTTGACCCAGAAGCTCGATCACGAACCTTCACCCGAGGAAATCGCCAACCTGCTGGAAAAACCGGTGGGCGAGGTCAAGCGCATGCTCGGTCTCAACGAGCGGGTCTCATCGGTCGACGTTTCACTGGGGCCAGACTCGGACAAGACGCTGCTCGACACCCTTACCGACGATCGTCCGACCGATCCATGCGAGTTGCTCCAGGATGATGACTTGTCCCAGAGCATCGACCAATGGCTCTCGGAGCTCACGGACAAGCAACGGGAAGTGGTGATCCGCCGCTTCGGCTTGCGCGGTCATGAAAGCAGCACCCTTGAAGACGTGGGTCTGGAGATTGGTTTGACCCGTGAGCGGGTCAGGCAGATCCAGGTCGAAGGCCTCAAGCGCCTCCGGGAGATCCTGGAGAAGAACGGCCTGTCTAGCGAGTCGTTGTTCCAGTAAATCAGGCAAGCGCAGCAGAGAAAGCCCCGACTGAGTTCGGGGCTTTTGCTTTTGCCGCAGAGAGAATTTCTCATCAGCCCATTTTGTAGCTTCAGTTTGTAAGCTTTTGCCTAGTGTTACGTAAGCGTTCGGTTCCACGACGATGGGACAGATTGCTAATAAAGCGCTTTATAAGCTTGCAAATAACTGTTTTTAAAAGATTTTCATAAGTGTGAATGGCTCGTGACAGTGCCGGCGGAGCGCCGCCGAGGCATTGCACTCGTTTGGGAAAACTCTAATATCAATCCTGTGTCGACGGACAGACACACCCGTCAAGGACGATGGGACAGGAAGGACATCGCAGGACGCGATTCATCAGGACGATGAAAAGGATTAAAGGGATTATGGAAAAAATGTGGGCGGGTCAAACCGCCCCTTTTTTTTGCCCGCGATTTTGTTCCAGGCAGCAAAAAGGCCCGCAAGGGGCCTTTTCAGCGAACGCTGGGTAATCAGCGTTCCAGGTCTGCGATCTTGCCAGTCTTGCCATCCCATTCTTCGGCGTCGGGCAGGGCGTCTTTCTTCTCGGTGATGTTCGGCCAGATATCCGCCAGTTCGGCGTTCAGCTCGATGAAGTTCTCCATACCGGCCGGCACTTCGTCTTCCGAGAAAATGGCGTTCGCCGGGCATTCCGGTTCACACAGGGCGCAGTCGATGCACTCGTCCGGGTGAATGACCAGGAAGTTCGGGCCTTCGTAAAAGCAGTCCACCGGACAGACTTCTACGCAGTCGGTGTACTTGCACTTGATGCAGTTGTCGGTGACGACGAAGGTCATTTCTAGTTCTCTCCTCAGGCGGCTGCGGCGAAGCCCCATCACGGTAGGGGTCGCGAGGTTCGGGAGCGATTGTCTGCAAACCCAGGCTAATAGGCCGCAGCATCCCAAACCGCGCGAGATTCTAACAGCTTGAAAGCCTGTGCGTTAGACCCGTGTCTTCAATGTATAGAGTAAATCCAGCGCCCGGCGCGGGGTCATGTCGTCGAGGTCGAGCTTGGCCAATTCGTCGAGCACCGGATGCGGCAGGCTGGCGAACAGGTCGCTTTGCTGCGGCGCGGCCGGTTTGCCTTTGGTCGGGCGCGGTACCTCGTGCGGCAAGCTGGTGGTCTCCAGGCGGCTGAGGTGCTCGCGAGCGCGGGTGATGACGTCGCTTGGCACACCGGCCAGTTGTGCCACCGCCAGGCCGTAGCTCTGGCTGGCCGGGCCGGGCAGTACGTGGTGAAGGAACACGATGCGTTCGTTGTGCTCGGTGGCGTTGAGGTGGACGTTGGCCACCAGCGGCTGGCTCTCCGGCAACACCGTCAATTCGAAATAGTGCGTGGCGAACAGCGTATAAGCGCGCAACTGGGCCAGACGTTCAGCGGCCGCCCAGGCCAGGGACAGGCCGTCGAAGGTGCTGGTGCCGCGACCGACTTCGTCCATCAGCACCAGGCTGCGCTCGGTGGCATTGTGCAGGATGTTCGCGGTTTCGCTCATTTCCACCATGAAGGTCGAACGCCCACCGGCCAGGTCATCGCTGGAGCCGATCCGGGTGAAGATCCGGTCCACCAGGGACAGTTCGCAACTGGCCGCCGGGACAAAGCTGCCGATGTGAGCCAGCAGCACGATCAGCGCGGTCTGGCGCATGTAGGTGGATTTACCGCCCATGTTCGGACCGGTGATCACCAGCATGCGGGTATTGTCGTCCAGGCTCAGGTCGTTGGCCACGAACGGCGTGGTCAATACCTGCTCGACCACCGGGTGGCGACCCTGGCTGATGCGCATGCACGGCTCGCTGACGAAGCGTGGGCAATTGAGGTCCAGGTTCAGCGCGCGTTCGGCCAGGTTACTCAACACGTCCAGTTCCGCCAGGGCGGCGGCGGTGTCCTGCAACGGTGGGAGCTGGCTGATCAGGTCTTCGAGCAGCGCTTCGTAGAGCATCTTTTCCCGGGCGAGGGCACGACTCTTGGCTGACAGGGCCTTGTCTTCGAAAGCCTTGAGTTCCGGCGTGATGAAACGCTCGGCGCCCTTGAGGGTCTGGCGGCGAATGTAATCGGCCGGGGCTTGCTCGGCCTGCTTGCTCGGCAGCTCGATGAAGTAGCCATGGATGCGGTTGTAGCCGACCTTGAGGTTGGCAAGGCCGGTACGGGCCTTTTCCCGGGCTTCGAGGTCGATCAGGAACTGGCCGGCGTTTTCGCTCAACGATTGCAGCTCGTCGAGTTCGGCGTCATAACCGGTTTTCAGCACGCCGCCGTCCCGAATTACCGCTGGCGGATTGTCGATAATGGCCTTTTCCAGCAGCGCGGCCAGTTCCGGATAGGTGCTGGTGGTGCGCGCCAGCTGCTGCAGGTGAGGTGCTTCAAGGTCGGTCATCGCCACCTGAAGTTCGGGCAGCGCGCCGAGGGCGTCGCGCAGGCGCGCCAGGTCGCGAGGACGGGCGTTGCGCAGGCCGATCCGCGCGAGGATCCGCTCGATATCGCCGATTTCCTTGAGCTGCGGTTGCAACTGCTCGAAACGATACCGGTCCAGCAGGCAAGTAATGGAAGACTGGCGTGCTTGCAGTACCGTCAGGTCCCGCAGCGGTCGGTTCAGCCAGCGGGTCAGCAGGCGGCTGCCCATGGCGGTCTGGCAGCGATCGACTACCGATTGCAGGGTGTTATCGCGGCCACCGGCCAGGTTGGTGTCCAGTTCCAGGTTGCGTCGGCTCGCGCCGTCCAGCACGACCGTGTCATCCAGGCGTTCGTGACGCAGGCTGCGCAGATGGGGCAGGGCGGTGCGCTGGGTTTCCTTGGCGTAGGCCAGCAGGCAGCCGGCGGCGCCGATGGCCAGGGTCAGGTTCTCGCAGCCGAAGCCCTTGAGGTCCTGGGTGGAAAACTGCTGGCAGAGACTTTTCAACGCCGAGTCGCGCTCGAAATCCCACGGCGCCCGGCGACGTACGCCACGGCGTTTTTCCGCTGGCAGGTCTTTGGGCCAGTCATCCGGGATCAACAACTCCACCGGATTGACCCGCTCCAGTTCCGCCAGCAGGTTTTCCCAGCCCTTGATTTCCAATACCGAGAAGTTGCCGCTGGTGATGTCCAGCACGGCCAGGCCGAACAGGCGCTCGTCGCCGAGGACGGCGGCGATCAGGTTGTCCCGACGTTCATCCAGCAATGCCTCGTCACTGACTGTGCCCGGGGTGATGATCCGCACGACCTGGCGCTCCACCGGGCCCTTGCTGGTGGCCGGATCGCCGACTTGTTCGCAAATCACCACGGACTCGCCCAGCTTGACCAGTTTCGCCAGGTAGCCTTCCGCCGCGTGGTAAGGAATCCCACACATCGGAATCGCCATGCCCGCCGATTGCCCACGCGCCGTCAGGGTGATGTCCAACAGCTTGGCGGCCTTCTTCGCGTCCTCGTAGAAGATCTCGTAGAAGTCGCCCATGCGGTAGAACATCAGCTGATCGGGGTGCTGGTTCTTCAGGCGCCAGTATTGCTGCATCATCGGCGTGTGGGAGGACAGGTCGTTCACGGCTGTATTCATGGGTGTCAGGCAAAGCTCGTTGAAAGGTGTGGGGCAAAAGTGGGGGCATTGGCCCGGCTTTTCCGCGATGGGCGCAAGGTTAACATGGGCGGTCTGGTGCGACCCAGGGATGAGTGGCTTCGATTGTTTTCCCAGAATGTGGCGGAAAACCCTCTGGCCAGGTAAATCTGGCAACAAAAAGCCCGACATGTAGTCGGGCTTCTCTTGAATTTTGATATCAGCCTCGTTTCGCCTCGGCCTGCATCATCACCAGGTTTTGCTGCTTGGTAGCCTCTGTCAAAACCTCGCTATAAACACGTTTTTTTTGGTCCGATTTAGCATTACGAATAAAATCGGCAAAGGTGCTTTTGGTTCCTTTGGACAAGCCCAGCTTGATCGAAATCATAGGTGCCCTCCTGATGGTGGCTCGAGCATGGCCTCTAGGTCGGCCCGCGTGTGTTGCTCAGGGATATGGTAGTCAATTTTATCGACACCAGCTTTGTAAAGTCGTCCCGAATTGTCGATATGTTTGAGTAAAAGGTCCACATGGACATCGCCGCGATACTCTAGCTTAAGCGCGTTCACTACGTCACGTGCGGCGAAATATTGCTTGATGAAATGTTCTTTGCGGATCCTCCTGCCTTCGGCCGCCTCGCGAGCATTAACGAATCCCCAGGCGAGTACAGGCGACTGATATACATAAGGAATTTGTACGAATCGGCCTTTTCTCAAGGAGCGATCTACGTTTCGTCTTGCTACGTCTATGTTGGAAAACGTTCCATCAAGGATGAAGGACTGCCTTTGATCTAATGCGAAATCCAACATTTTATCGACCAGAATCGAAACTCCTCCCTGAAAAAGCCAGGAGTTTGCTCCAGCGTAAGCTGGAAACTCGCTTCGTAGCTCATCTGCGTCTATGCGTAGGATCGCTGAATCTGCGAACAGATTCACCAACGCTATTGATGCCTCGGTTTTACCGGCGCCCGGAGAGCCTGCCATAAAAACTGACACGGGCGCTTCCTCTGGCGGATAAAGAGCCTTATCTGTCAGTCGCTTCGCGATTGCTTTTTTATTGGACCGAGCGAAGCGCAATGCGTCTTCATGGACGGCTTGGTCTGCTGAGGCCAGTAGCCGGCTGCGTGTATCGGCATTCTCCGTCATTAATCCGATCCCTTTTCGATGGTCTGACTGTTTGTATCGAACTCCCCAGGCCTCTTTGTGCTTATTGCTGCCCATTTATAGTTGATAACGACGTGGCGGGGGAGCTTGCTCCCGCTTTGGGGGCGCAGCGGCCGCTAGAAACGGGGTGACTGCGTAACCCGGCGGGAGCAAGCCCCCTCGCCATAGGGGGTTGTCCTTCTTGAATGAACAGCCTGGCGACATGCAGGCTTTTTTTGTTCTCGTCGAATCGGCCTGTTTTATCTGGGAACCACCACATCCAACGCCCGATTCGCCAGCAACTGGCTCAGCTCGATCATCTGGAGGATCCCTAGGGCGATATATCGTCGCGAGCCTTCCAGGTCAAACGCGAGATCGCTGACCATGGCGTTGGCCGAGGCCAGGGTTTCGCTGAGGTTGGCGAGCAGGCATTCGGTGTCGATGTTGGGAGCAAAAGGTAGAGGGTATCGGATCTTTCCTCTTCGGCTTTCGGCTTGAGGTTATCTTCGAGGGGATTTGGTATCTGTTTGGACATGGTCTTGGATCCTTGAGTTGGAGCCACTACCAATCCGCTACTAAACGAGATGGGCGGCAGCTGTACGCAGGTTAGTAGACCGGGGATCCAAGAAACCGGCGCGCCCGAGGGCGCCCTGCGCACAGCTACCATTGAGCGCAGGTAAAAATATCTGGCTGAGCGGAGCGATGTACGTCTTGGAATGCCGGGCTACTAAACCCGATCACTGATGGACAGTGACAAGATCAAAAGTACCGGTGGGGCCCAAGGCGCACAAGCCGGCGGATTCTGGCGTAGTTGTAGGCAGAGGCGCAAGGCAACGTAGTCTCGCGATGCGCATTTGAAGGACGAGGTGGGAGGTTTTTCCTAAGGCGGTGTAGGACGAATCCCGTGGCGAGGGAGCTTGCTCCCGCTGGGCTGCGCAGCAGCCCCTTTTGTGAGCGCTGCGCACTCAAGCGGGAGCAAGCTCCCTCGCCACAAAAGCATCTGGCAGAACTTAAGCACAGTGTTTGCGTATTTATGCAAAACAGCATTTGTCTTCCACGAAAAGAACAAGCATTATGCGCGTTATGCAAAAACGCAACGTTTCTACCGTATTAAGAGCATTGCTCGATCAGCACGGGATCTCCCCCACGGAGCTTCACCGGCGTACCGGCGTGCCTCAGTCCACCCTCTCGCGGATCCTCAGCGGCAAGATCGTCGACCCTTCGGATAAACACATCTCGAAGATCGCCGAATATTTCGCCGTGAGCACCGACCAGTTGCGTGGGCGGGTCGACGTTGCGCCTGCCGGCAACAGCCGCCGCGAAGAGCCGCATTCCGAACTCAAGGACATAAGCCTGTGGGACGATGACACGCCCGTCGAGGAAGACGAGGTGTCCGTTCCTTTTCTGCGTGAGGTTGAATTGGCTGCTGGATCAGGAAGATTCGTCATCGAGGAAAGCGAGCGCTCAAGCCTGCGTTTCGGCAAGCGCAGCCTGCGCCACAACGGCGTGCAGTTCGACCAGGCCAAGTGCGTGACGGTGCGCGGCAACAGCATGTTGCCGGTGCTGCGCGACGGCGCCACGGTCGGGGTGAACGCGGGCAAATGCGGGATCGGCGACATCGTCGACGGTGACCTCTACGCCATCAACCACAACGGCCAACTGCGGGTGAAGCAGCTTTACCGCCTGCCAACCGGCATTCGTCTACGCAGCTTCAACCGCGATGAGCATCCGGACGAGGACTACACGTTCCAGGAAATGCAGGACGAGCAGATCGTCATCCTCGGTCACGTCTTCTGGTGGGGCATGTACGCCCGTTAACCCTTCCGCTGTCAGATAAAACCCGCCGCCGTGCGGGTTTTTTTTCGCCTCCTGGAAACCTTCAAGCCCGGTACTTACGCGGGCTCCATGCATTTGCGCATTCCTTGTGCATAAATAAATGCATTTACGCATTGACTGTATATGCATCCATGCATACTCTGTGTCCAAGCCGCTCGACAAAGCGGCTGGCAACAAAGCTCTTTAGTTCCACCAACAGGCAGCGATGAACCGGCCTTAACGGTTCAGAGGGTTGGCAACTGACCCGGGTGTGCAGCGTAAAGCACCAGAAGCAGTTATCCGGCGGGCAGGGACCGCGGTCGGAGGAACAATTTGAATGGATCCGTACCGCGCCAGTCGCGCCGAAAGATCAAGCGCATTACTGAAAAGCCTGGGCGACCGGGCTTTTTGGAATGCCTGTGCCGCGAGGTACTTCAAACCGCCGCCGTGGGAGGGCTTTAAATGCTGAAGGATTTCAGATGCGGTAACTGCAAAAGACTTCTTGCCCGCATGGGCGAGAACACCGAACTCCAGATCAAGTGTCCCCGTTGCGGGACATTGAATCATGTGAAGGCCGTTGAGCCTCGAGTGAACGCCGGCGAGCGAACAGTGCGTGCGGGATAAACCGTACTGCCAACTCAATGACACCCATCGAGGCAAGAAAATGAAACTACTGCAAAAAACTCTGCTGACGACGGTGTTTCTGTCGTCCTTCCTGTCCCTGAATGCCTGGGCTGATACGGCCTTGTCGTGGAACCTGGCCCGGGACATGTACCTGATGACCGAAGCGGCGCCGGCCGGCTCGCCCTGGTCGTTCATGCAAAACAAATCGGGGGTGAATGCCTCGGCCAACTACACGCTCTTTCCGTCGTTCCAGGCCGGGGTATGTAATGGCAAGCCAACCACCTGCTGGCGCGACGATGTGACAGCTGCCTGGATCTCCATTCCAAATGAAAGCTTCACCTTCACCGGCTCGGGCACCAGTTTCGTATTCAAGCAGGGCGATGTGGCCACGCATCCCGGCACCAACAGCCAAAGCATCTTCCGCTGGGCCAGTCCTGTCATCGGCAATATCAACGTGCTGGGTCGGGTCAATGACCTGCATAACGCCTGCGGGGATGGTGTTGGCTGGTCGCTCAACCTGGGCGACACCGTGCTCCAGTCCGGGAGCCTGGCTAACGGCGGTAGCGCCACGTTCATGCTGAACAACGTAGCGGTTACGCCGACGTCTTCGCTTTATCTGGTCATCGACAGAAAGGCTAACAACTCTTGCGACGCGACCAGTGTGGACATGCTGATTACTCGGTAGCGCAACAGGGCACCGACCCACATCTCATCCAACTTCAAACAACCTGCCCGCCCAATCTTAATCACCCCCAGGAAACGAGACATGACAAACGAGCAACAAGCGTTGCTGGACATGCCGATCTGGCTGGTCATCATGCTCGCCCTGGTGGGCGGGGTGACTGGCGAGATGTGGCGTGCCGACAAGGAGGGCGCCCGTGGCTGGTCACTGCTGCGGCGCCTGGCCCTGCGCTCCGGCGCCTGCATGATCTGTGGCGTCTCGGCGATCATGCTGTTGTACGCCATGGGCCTGTCGATCTGGGCCGCCGGTGCCTTCGGTTGCCTGACCGCGATGGCCGGGGCTGACGTGGCCATCGGGCTTTACGAGCGTTGGGCCGCCAAGCGGATGGGCATCAGTGAGCTACCGCCGCGCGATTCCCGTTCCGACTGATTTCCCGCCGCCGCTGCAAGATCGAGGCGACTTGCCTGGATGCCAGGGCCTGCCACTTATCTCCTGTGGGAGCGAGCTTGCTCGCGATTGCACTCTGACATCCAACATCTCCATCGACTGATACACCGCTTTCGCGAGCAGGCTCGCGCCCACAGGTTTCCCTGACGCTACTTTCCATACCACTGGAATTCCCCCATGAAGATCACCCCGATCCTCACGCAACTGCGTGAGCAGTGCCCCACGCTCGCCCGTCGCGTGGCGGCAGGCTTTGACCTCGCCACGCTGCAAGCCGAGGCCCCGCTGCAACTCCCCTGCGCCTATGTCCTGCCAACCGCCGACGTTGCCAGCAAGAACGCGGCGCAGAACGTCACGCTGCAAGCGGTGCGTGATCGTTTCGATGCCTTGCTGGTGCTCGACGCGACTGACGCGACAAAAGCGCTGGATCTGTTGCACGACCTACGGGCTGAACTGTGGCGCGCGCTGGTGGGGTTCAAGCCGGGCGCTGAGTACACCGGCGTCGAGTACGACGGCAGCGAGCTGGTTTCCATCAATAGCAGTCGTGTGTTGTACCGGCTGCGCTTTTTCGCCGAGTTCCAGCTGGGCCGCAATCTGCCGGGCCAGCCTGCCGAAAGCTGGCATGAGCGTGAACTGGACGGCTTGTCGTCCTTTACCGGGGCCACCGTGCGCGTCGATGCCATCGACCCGGCGGACCCCAACCTGAAACGTCCCGGCCCCGACGGGCGCCTGGAACTGACTTTCTCTGGAGACGTAACCCCATGAGCAAACGCATCACCGTGCTGCCGGCCCCTGGCCGCGCCGTACCGGACCCGGAAGCGGGCGATCTGTTGCCCCTCGAAGGCCGTGAAGTGCCGGACAACGCCTGGTGGCGTCGACGTCTGGCCGATGGCGATATCACTACCAAAGCCGTGCAAGCGGCAAAACCGAAGGGAGCCAAATAATGGCGATTGGATTCAGCAACATTCCCGCGGACATTCGTGTTCCGCTGTTCTACGCCGAGATGGACAATTCGGCCGCCAATAGCGCGTCGTCGGCCATGCGCCGGTTGATCGTCGCCCAGGTCAACGACAATATCGCCCCGGCCGAAGCCGGCAAGCTGGTGCTGGTGTCCAGCGTCGCGCTGGCCAAGAGCATTGGCGGGCAAGGCTCGATGCTGGCGTCGATGTACGAAACCTGGCGCAAAACCGACCCGATCGGTGAGATCTGGTGCCTGCCGCTGCATAACGTCGAAGGGGCGATTGCCCAAGGCACGCTGACGCTGACCGGCAGCGCTGCGGAGAGCGGCGTGCTCAACCTGTACGTCGGTGGTGTGCGTGTCCAGGCCGCCGTCGTCAAAGGTGCCAGCGCTGCCCAGGCGGCCACGGCGCTGACCCTCAAGATCAACGCATCCGCCGACCTGCCGGTGACCGCCGCGGCCGCCGAAGGCGTGGTGACCCTGAGTACCAAATGGACCGGCGCTAGCGGCAATGACATCAGCCTGCAATTCAATCGCTTGGGCAAGAGCAACGGCGAAGACACCCCGGCCGGCTTGACCACTGCCATCACCGCCATGGCCGGCGGCGCCGGTGTGCCGGACCAGACCGCCGCCGTCGCCGCCCTGGGCGATGAGCCGTTCGAATTCATCGCCATGCCGTGGTCCGACGTGTCGAGCCTCGACACCTGGCAAGCGGTCATGGATGACAGCACCGGTCGCTGGTCCTGGGCCAAGCAGTTGTTCGGTCACGTCTACAGCGCCAAGCGCGGCACCCTCGGCACTCTTGTCGCCGCCGGGCAGGCCCGCAACGACCAGCACATGACCATCCAGGCCCTGGAGCCAGGCGTGCCGCAACCGTTCTGGGTCCAGGCCGCTGCGCTGGCCGCGCGCACTGCGGTGTTCATTTCCGCCGACGCCAGCCGCCCGACCCAAAGCGGCAGCCTGCCGGGGCTCGATCCGGCATCGGCCAGCGAGCGTTTCACCCTGACCGAGCGACAGTCGTTGCTCAACTACGGCATCGCGACCGCTTACTACGAAGGCGGCTACGTTCGTATCCAGCGTTCCATCACCACCTATCAGAAGAATGCCTTCGGCCAGGCGGACAACTCCTACCTGGACAGCGAAACCATGCACCAGTCGGCGTTCATCGTGCGGCGCCTGCAAAGCGTGATCACCAGCAAATACGGTCGCCACAAACTGGCCTCCGACGGCACTCGTTTCGGCGCCGGCCAGCCCATCGTCACCCCGAGCACCATTCGCGGTGAGTTGATCGCCCAGTACGCCAAGCTTGAGTTGGAAGGCCATGTGGAAAACGCCGAGCTGTTTGCCGAGCACTTGATCGTCGAACGCGACAGCCAGGACCCGAGCCGGGTCAACGTGCTGTTCCCACCGGATTACATCAACGGCCTGCGCGTATTCGCGCTGCTCAACCAATTCCGCCTGCAATACGACGCCGCCGCCTGACAGTGGCACTCAGTTGCATGAATTCAGCCCACCTCGCGTGGGCTTTTTATTGAAGGGAGAAACACCATGGGTCAACTGATTGCGGGCACCTGCTACGTCAAAGTGGACGGCGCTCAACTGACCATCAACGGCGGCTGCGAAGCGCCACTGATGTTTACCAAACGCGAGACTGTCGTACCGGGTTTCTACAAGGAAACCGACATCGCGCCGTCGTTCAAGGTCACCGCGCTGCACACCGCCGACTTCCCGCTCAAGCAGCTGGTCGCCGGTACTGACATGACCGTCACCTGCGAATTCAGCAACGGCAAGGTCTACGTGCTGGCTGGCGCGTATCTGGTGGAAGAGCCGGTATCCAAAGGTGACGACGCTACCATCGAGCTGAAATTCGAAGGCATCAAGGGGACCTGGCAATGACTGATGTCGTGGCGTTGCGCGTGGCCATCGAGGCCCACGGCGAGCCGTTGAGCGAACTGACCTTGCGCCGTCCGACGGTGCAGGAGGTCCGTGCGATCAAGGCGCTGCCGTACAAGATCGACAAGAGCGAGGAGGTCAGCCTGGACATGGACGTCGCGGCCAAATATATCGCGGTGTGCGCCGGTATCCCACCGTCGTCGGTCAACCAGTTGGACCTGGCTGATCTCAACGCGCTGAGCTGGGCCGTCGCGAGTTTTTTCATGAGTGCGGCGTCGCGGCCATCGGCGACCTGATCACCGCCACCTATGACCTGGCCTGGTTCTGGAAGGTTGACCCCGAACAGATGATGGCCAGGCCACTGGATGTGCTCCGCGAATCCCTGGAGCACGCGCAACGGATCAATGCGATGCAGCAGGTGCAGTGATGGCAGAGACACAGAAGGTAGAGAAAAAGGCGCTACTGCTGACCGGTATCGACGAACTGTCGCCCAAGCTCGCCAGCCTGCGAGCGAAGGTCGCGAGCTTCAAGCAGAACCTCGACGCCACGGGCCTGGGCAGCCTGGATATTTCCGGGCTGCTGCCCAGCGGCGGCCTGGCCCAACCGTTCATGGACGGGCTCAAGTCGGCACTGGCCTTCAAGGACGAAGCTGGCGCAGCGAGCGCGGCGGCCAGTGCCGTCCAGGCGCCGGAAGCGCCTCGCATAGCGGCACAGAACCTGGAGGGATTGAAGACTTCCATCAGCAATGTGTCGGTGCAGTTCGGCTCGGCGCTGGGGCCTGCGGTCAACGCGGTGGCGGTCGGTTTGCAGCCGATGGTCAGCGGCGTGGCCCAGGTACTGCAGGACAACCCGCAACTGGTACAAGGCCTGGCGAATGGCGTCGTCGCGTTCAACGCGATCCAGACGGCGGTCAGCGGCGCGAGCCAGGCAATGGAAGTAGTCAACCTGGCCTTGAAGATGAACCCCATCGGCTTGATTGCCATGGGCATCGCCTTGGCGGCAGGGATGATCATCGCCCACTGGACGCCGATCTCGGCGTTTTTTGCCGGGCTCTGGCAACGGTTGGCGCCGATCGTCCTGCCAATGGTCGAGTTCTTCAAGACGCTGTTCGCCTTTACCCCGATGGGGCAGGTGATCAGCAATTGGGGGCCGATCAGCAGCTTTTTTGGCGCACTCTGGAATGTGATCGTGGCGGCGGCGACGCCGATCATCGGTTTCATGCAGACGCTGTTCGCCTGGTCGCCCCTGGGGTTGATCATTGCCAACTGGACGCCCCTGAGCGGGATGTTCGCGGCGATCTGGGATTTGCTCAAGGCCTTGACCGTGCCGGTGATGGCCGCGCTCAAAGGCCTGTTCGACTGGACACCGTTGGGGCTGATCATGGCCAACTGGGGCACGATTGGCGAAGTCTTCGCCGGGATCTGGGAGGGCATTCGCAATCAGGTTTCGATCATGCTGGCGGTGTTCAGCGGCCTGTTCGACTGGTCGCCCATCGAGGGCTTGACCCGGCAGTGGGGACCGGTGGGTGAATGGTTCAGCCAATGGTGGGACGAGCTGCAGGGCGTGATCGCGCCAATCAAGGCGTTCTTCAATGGCGGCTTCGGCGAGGTGATTGCCTCGTTCACCGGCAAGGTCGAGGGATTGGCCGAGGCGCAGCGCGCCACCAATGCCGAAGGCAAGGGTGAGCTGGCACCGGCGTTTTTTGGCGGGGCCAGCGAGCAGCCTTCGGGGCTGTCTTCAAGCCTTGCGCCGACGCCTGCCATGGCGTCTCCCAGAGCGTCCTTGACCCCAGGGGCATTGCCGCAAACTTCCGGAGCCCTGGTGCAACAAAGCGCCGCCAACAACCGCACGCAACTGGAAGGCGGCCTGACGGTGCGCTTCGAAAACGCGCCGGCGGGGTTGCGCGCCGACCCGCCCCAGACCAATCAACCGGGCCTGGCGGTGAGTTCGCGCATCGGTTATCGCTCACTTTCCGCAGGAGGTTCCAATGAGCTGGCGTGATCGTTTGTTGCCGGCGTCGTTTCGTGGCGTCGGGTTCTGGGTCGACCAGGCGAAAACCCCGATCGGTCATAAAGGCCAGTTGCATGAGTACCCGCAGCGTGACCTGCCGTATTTCGAGGGGCTCGGCCGGCAGGCACGCATCCACGAGTTGACGGCGTTCATCGTCGGCCCCGATTGCCTGGAGCAGCGCGACAAACTGCTCGCAGCCCTGGAGCAGGGCAGCGGTGAACTGGTGCATCCATGGCTGGGGCGCCTGCAGGTCAAAGTGGGCGAATGCGACATGACCCAGACCCGCCAGGACGGCGGGCTGGTCACGTTTGCCCTGAAGTTCTACCCCGACCAGCCGCTGCAGTTTCCTTCGGCGGCGATCAACAGCCAGAAACTGCTGCTGGTCTCGGCCGACAGCTTCCTCGGCTCGGCGGTGCGGCGTTTCGAAGACGCCATGAGCCTGATCAAGGCGGCGCGGATCGGCATCGCGGATCTGCGCAACAGCCTCAAGGAGGTTTATGGCGTCATCGAGCAGGAGCTCAAACCATTGATCGAGACCTATCGGCAACTCAGCGATCTGGTCAAGGCGGTCAAGGAGCTGCCCAAGGAAGTGGCGGCGGAATTCAAGGGACTGCTGGGTGACATTCGGGAGCTGAAGGATTTTGCCCGTGACGGCTATCGCGGCGTGATTGCCAGCGTGTCGCAACAGGTGGAAGCCATCCGTCAGGCGGACGCGCCCAAACTCACCACCGGCAAGGACACCACGGCGGCGGCCCAGGCGGTTGCCGATCTGGTCCAGGACACCTTGCTGGTGCAAGCGGCGCAATGGATTGCGGCGATGCCAGTGGCGGCGCCGGTGGTCAAGCTGGACGCCACTCCATCGGTGGCGCAACAGGCGGCGCAACCGGTCCAGCGCCGAGACGTGCCGGTGGCCGATGACGTGCTCGCCTTGCGCGATGCCCTCAACGAAGCCATTTGGCAGGCTTCCCTCAAGGCCGCTCCGGATCACTATCAGGCAATGAACAACCTGCGTCAGCAAATGGCCGCGCACTTGACGGCCGTGGCGTCGTCCGGTGTCCGGCTGATCAACCTGTCGTTCAAGCAAAGCCTGCCGGCGCTGGTGGTGGCGTATCAGCAATTTGCTGACGCTACCCGGGTGACCGAGGTGACCCAGCGCAACGGCGTGGCGCATCCTGGCTTCCTGCCGCCCAACGACCTGAAAGTCTCCGGGGAGTGAGCCATGAATGAGCTCGACAACGCTGTCACGCTCACCGTCGGCGGGCTGGATTACGGCGGCTGGAAAAGCGTGGAAATCAGTGCGGACCTGGAGCGCCAGTTCCGCACCTTCAAACTCGACATCACCTGGCAATGGCCGGGGCAGACCCAGGCGGTGCCGATTCGTCCCGGTGACGAATGCCAGGTGCGCATCGGCGCCGACCTGCTGCTCAGCGGCTACGTGTTCAAGGCGCCCATCAGCTACGACGGCCGGCAGATCAGCCTGAGCATCGAAGGCGGCTCCAAGACTCAGGACCTGGTGGACTGCGCGGCGATCAACCGCCCGACGCAATGGCGCGGGCAAACATTGCTGAGCATCGTCCAGGCGCTGGCATCGCCCTATGCCGTGGGGGTGGTCAGCGAGATCCCGGAAACCGCGCGCCTGAGCGAGCACAGCATCGTGCCTGGAGAAACGGTGTTTCAATCCATCGACCGTTTGTTGACGTTGTTCCGGGTGTTCTCCACCGATGACCCGCAGGGCCGGGTGCTGCTGGCCAAGCCCGGCAGCGGTGGGCGGGCCAGCGATGTGTTGGAACTGGGCAAGAATATTCTTTCGGGCAACGCGCCGATGGACTACAGCCAGGTATTTTCCGAATACCGGGTCATTGGCCAGCACAAAGGCAATGACCAGCAGAGCGGGGCGGCGGTGAGCGAGGTCTCGGGCACCGCCACTGACCTGGGCTTCAAGCGCAAGCGGGTGACCGTCATCAGCGAAAGTGCTCAGTTGACCCCGGCGCTGGCCCAGCAACGGGCCGACTGGGAAAGCGCGATTCGCAGCGGCCGCGCCCTGACCACCACCTACCGCGTGCAGGGCTGGCGCCAGGCCAACGGCGATCTCTGGCGGCATAACACCCTGGTGCGGGTGATCGATCCGGTGCTGGGGTTTGACGCTGACATGCTGATCTCCAAGGTCACCTATTCGCTGTCCGCCCAGGGTTCCGTCACCACCTTGCAAGTCGCCCCGCCGCACACCTTCGACGCGAACCCGGTGCCGCCCAAGGCCTGAGCCCGACGCCGATACCCGCCCTGGGCAAATCCCTTGTCGGAGCGAGCCCGCCGCCAGACTCCTGCCCAGCACAGATTCCTTGTGGGAGCGAGCCTGCTCGCCAAAGCGGTGGCTCGGTTTGCATCGATGTTGAATGTGCTGGTGCCTTCGCGAGCAGGCTCGCTCCCACAGTGCTCTGCCGTTAAACCCGATTCCGAAGGAAAAACCCAATGAGCCTACTGACCCGCCTCCTGGCGCGCGGCACTGTCGTGCTCGCCCATTCGGCGAATAAATTACAATCGCTGCAAATGCGCCTCACCGCTGGCGAAGTAAGCGACGACATGGAGCATTTCGAGCCC
This sequence comes from Pseudomonas sp. Z2-11, assembly GCF_054161305.1. Lineage (NCBI taxonomy): Bacteria > Pseudomonadati > Pseudomonadota > Gammaproteobacteria > Pseudomonadales > Pseudomonadaceae > Pseudomonas > Pseudomonas sp. Z2-11. The sequence continues at coordinate 4,860,199 of NZ_CP096395.1, read as the reverse complement.
TATGGCTTCACCAGCAACCCGCTGGCCGGCGCCGAGGGCATCGCCACGTTCCTCGGCGGCGACCGCTCCCACGCGGTTGTGCTGGTGGTCGCCGATCGGCGCTTTCGTCTCAAGGCCCTGGCCCCGGGCGAAGTCGCGCTCTACACCGATGAAGGTGACAAGCTCCACTTCAAGCGCGGCCGGGTCATCGACATCGAGACCGCGACGCTGAACATCCGCGCCAGCAGCGCGGTGAACATCGACAGCCCGGTCATCAACCACACCGGCAAGATCGTTTCCCAGGGCGACCAGATCGCCGGCGGTATCAGCCAGATCAAGCACGTGCACGTTGGCGTACAGGCCGGCAACGGCCAGACCGGTGCGCCGGCGGGAGGCCAGTGATGTTCATCAGCCAGAACCTGCACGCCGCGCTGACCCGCTCGGTGCTGATCAGCCTGTTCACCTGGCGCCGCGCCGCCGCTGGCGATGCGGTCGATGACGACGAGCGTTTCGGCTGGTGGGGCGACACCTTTCCCACGGTCGCCGACGATCGCATCGGCTCACGGCTGTGGCTGTTGCGGCGGGTCAAGCTGACCCGCCAGACCCAACTCGACGCCGAATTCTATGCCCGCGAGGCGCTGCAATGGTTGATCGATGACGGTCATTGCAGCGCCATCGACATCATCAGCGAACGCCTCGACGCCCAGCGTCTGAACCTGCGCACGGTCCTGACCCTGGCCAATGGCGAGCGCCTGGACATCAACCCCGACCACAGCTGGCAGGTGACCTATGCCGTTTGAAACCCCTTCGCTGCCGGTGCTGATCAAGCGCGCCCAAAGCGACCTGGCCAGCGATTCGCTGCGCCAGTCCGACGCCCAGGTCCTGGCGCGTACCCTCGGCGGCGCCGCCTATGGCCTGTATGGCTATCTGGATTGGATCGCCGAGCAGATCCTGCCGGACAAGGCCGATGAATCGACCCTGGAACGCATCGCCGCCCTGCGCCTGAACCAGGCGCGCAAGGCCGCCCAGGTGGCCACCGGCAGCGTCAGCTTCACCGCCACGGCGGGTGCCGTGCTGGATGCCGACACGCTGCTGCAAGCGGCCGATGGCCGTACTTATAAAGTGACCACCGCGCGAACCACCAGCAATGGCCTGAACACCGCCGCCATTGCGGCACTGGAGGCCGGTAGCCTGGGCAATGCCGATGCGGGCCTGGTGCTCACGCCGGTGCAGCCGCTGTTGGGTATCGGCAACAGCTTCACCGTACTGGCGCCAGGGCTGACCGGCGGTGTCGCCCGGGAAAGCCTTGAATCCCTGCGGTCGAGGGTGATCCGTTCCTATCGGGTCATCCCTCACGGCGGTTCGGCCCAGGACTACGAGACCTGGGCCCTGGAATGTCCCGGCGTTACCCGCGCCTGGTGTCGCGGCAGTTACCTTGGGCCGGGGACCGTTGGCCTGTTCGTGATGCGCGACGACGATCCGCAACCGATCCCCAACGCCGAGCAACTGGAGGAAGTGCGGGCCTACATCGAGCCCTTGCGCCCGGTGACCGCCGAACTGCATGTGCTGGCCCCGACGCAGGTGCCGGTGAACTACAAGCTGCGCATCACCCCGGACACCAGCGCCGTGCGCGCCGCCATCGAGGCCCAACTGCGCGACCTTCATAACCGCGAAGCCGGCCTTGGCGAAACGCTGTTGCTGAGTCATATCGCCGAAGCGATCAGCAGCGCCACCGGCGAAACCGACCACAAGCTCAGCGCACCCGCCGCCGATGTGATCGCCGCCAGCAACCAGTTGCTGACCTTCGGAGGCTGCACATGGCTGGGATAAGAACCGCCGAACAATACCAGGCCCAACTGCGCAGCCTGCTGCCCAGCGGCCCGGCGTGGGACCCGGAGCGCGTGCCGGAACTGGACGAAGTGCTGCAAGGCATCGCCCAGGAGCTGGCGCGCCTGGATGCCCGCGCCGCCGACCTGCTCAACGAAATGGACCCGGCGGGAGTCAGCGAGCTGGTGCCGGATTGGGAACGGGTGATGGAGCTGCCGGATCCGTGCCTTGGCGCCACGCCGCTGTATGACGATCGCCGTCTCGCGGTGCGACGGCGGTTGCTGGCGGTGGGCAGCCAGGCCATCGCCTATTACGTGGAAATCGCCAGGAGCCAGGGTTACCCCAACGCAACGATTACCGAACTCAAGGCGCCGCGCATGGGCCGCGCACGGTTTGGCGAAGCGCACTTCGGAACGTGGCAGGCGCAATTCATGTGGACCCTCAACACCGGCGGCCGGCTGCTGCTGGGACGGCGCTTTGGTGCGAGCTATTGGGGCGAACGTTTTGGCGTCAATCCGGGGTCGGCGCTGGAGTGCCTTATTCACCGCAGTGCGCCGGCGCATACCAAGGTTCACATCAACTATGACTAGGGAGTAGACGGATGGATTATCCGAAAAGTGTACCCAGCGCCGGCTTGGTGAATGGGAGGTTCGTCGATGAAAATCCGTTGACCGGGACGCCGGGATCGTTGATTCCGGCGGATTGGGGGAATGGGGTGACGCAGGAGATCGTGAACGTCATCAAGGCGGGAGATCTGACGCCGGATGAGACCCGCAGCGATCAATTACTCGCGGCGATTCGGACGGTAACCGCCAAGGGCTGGAACCAGGACTTCGCTCTGCCGATCGCAGCGTTGCCGCTGCCGACGATTGCCACGGCGGACAGCCGTTTGGCCGTCACTCCAGCAGCGCTGTCCACCAGTGGCGGACGTGTCTCGATTCCGGCGGGTGTGTACGTCAGCATCGGGCAAGAGGTGGTAGCAGGACGGTTGGGGCGGACACGTACCTACGTGACGACGGCCTGGAGCAGCGCCGATCTGTTGCCCAGCGCCAGTTATTTTTTGCGGGCGCAGATAGTCGGTGATGCGCTGACGTTCTATGTGCAGCGAGGAAGCCTGTATGACCTTGCTCCAGAATCCCTGAAAGGCACCATCAACGGAGCGGCAGGCGGTGGGTTCCCATCGACCCCCCTGGACATGTGCCTGGCCTGGGTGGTGACCGGGACGCCTGGCTCCTTGCCGATGATTCGCACGATCTACAACCGGGCTCGCTTGACCTGGACCCAAACTCTAAATGGTACCGGGGTGGTTTATCTGCCGCTGGATCCACATGCGCGTGCGGGGCGGCTTGTGGCGGGCAATCCGACGCCTGCTTCGAACGCTGTGACCTCGTTAGCGTTTGTTCAGGCTGGGTGGCTTGGGGGCAATTACAGCTATCTGTCACCCGTCGCAACAACTCCCGGTAGCTATGCCGCAGGATGGGCGAATCCCGAAAGTCCTTACATGTGCGTGCTGTCCTCCAACAACGTCGTCAATGAGGTGAGTGTTTCTACCGTCACTGCCAGTTTTGACCATGCCCAATTGCGCTCACTTTGGCAGTCATACCAGGCCGAGCACGTCTTGGGCTCAACGAGCGCAGAAAATGACGAGTTGCTCTTGAGCATGGGAATCAAGGGGCATCAGGCCCTGACGGATTACAGCGTGGGCATCGGCGTCAACTTTATCAACGCAGTCAACGTTCACCTGTCCTGGGAGCTGATCCGATGAAAGTCGTTCAAGAACTGCACCAGTACGAAGAGGGACTGCGTCCGCCTCCACCTTCTGCGGCCCACTTCTGGGAGGACGGTACATGGATACTGACCAACGAGAGCGCTGCTGAACTGCTGCGCCTGGAAGGCGAGCGCCTGTGCGACAAGATCGATGCCGCTGCCGACAGCGCCCGTCGCGTTTTGGCCGGTGATCCGTTACGGGCCCTGGAATATCAACAAGCGGCCCTGCAAGCGCAGGCGTTCAAGGATCAGGGCTACCCGAAAAAAGCTGTTCCGTTGTCGGTTTCTGCCTGGGTCGTCAAGGGCCGCACAGCCAGGCAGGCGGCGGACCAGATCCTCGCCAAGGCCGCTGAATTCGACGCGAACCTGCTGGCGCTTCGCGAGTTACGCCTCAAGTCCAAGACGCAGATTCGCGCGCACCTAGCCAAGGGCAAATCGGATCTTGCCACTCAAGCCGCCGATGACGCGCTCGCGGCCATCCGGACGCTACGCCTTCGGGCTTGATTCCCATCTCATAGAGAGACAAAACATGGATTATCCAAAAAGTGTTCCCAGCGTCGGGCTGGTGGACGGTCGGTTCGTGGATGAAAATCCCGTCGAAGGCTCGCCGGGATCCTTGATTCCGGCTGTGTGGGGAAACAGCGTTACCCAGGAAATCCTCGGTGTGATTTCTGGCGCCGATATCGCGCCCTCCGAAGCGGACACCAATCAGCTTTTCAAAGCTATTCAGAAGATCATCGGTATCACCAACCCCATGCGTTCGGTAATCACGCGGTTGGCCCTGTCGAAAACGCTGACGGCAAATGAGCTTGGCCTTGTATTGATTGACGCCAACGCTGGCGCTACGACCATCGGGTTGCCTTCGTCCAACGCTGCGCTGGGTGTTCGAGATGTGGTTATTCGGCGCCTGGACAACAGTGGCAATCGTCTCGTGGTTCAGGCCGGTGGGGCTGATCGGATCAGGTTTCACACTCATCTTTCGGCCGCCGGTTATCCATTTTTCGTGCTGATGGGCAGTGGTGACTGGTGGCATCTACGTAGTGACGGTGCCGGCAGTTGGTGGCCCATGGGAAGGTTTGACAGCACAGCTTTGGGGCGGCCGTTTTTTGAAACGACTATCCAACTCAGCCCGGGTGGTTACGGTGCGCTAAACGGCACGGTGATGAAACGTGCTGAGTGGCCCTGGCTGTGGGATCACGCCCAACAGTCCGGAATGCTCGGCACCGAAGCCACTCGGGAAGGCAGTGAAGGCAAATGGAGTTCCGGTGATGGCGTTCTCACTTTTCGTGCGCCGGAAGGACGGGGAGAGTTCTTGCGAATCCTGGACGAAGGGCGCTCCGTGGATCCTGGTCGGGCAATGGGGACCTTTCAACCCGGTACTGTCCACTCCTATGCGTTGGGAGGCCAAGGGGCTGGTGCGGTTGGGTCAAGATGGTCCGATAGCCTTACCGGATTCGGTGCCAACACCCGTGAGGAAATCAAAATCATCGGAGACCTGGTGAACGGTGGTCCGATATTTCCTGCCGGGACCAGTTTCCAGGTAGATACGGGCAACACGCTGCTCCACTCATTCAGATCCCGCCCGCGCAACGTCGCCTATCCGGCGCGGATCAAACTCATCTGAGGTGTCTGTGTTTTATTATCTTTTCGATAAAGCCGGCGCATTGTCCGGACCCGTGGAGTTTCCCGTAACGCCAGGTATTGGCGTTCAGATCCCCAGTAATGCGGTGGCAATTTCCTTTGAGCTGCCCTCCCTGGAAGGAGGCCGCACATGGGCGCTGGTGAACAATGTGCCCCGAGAGGTTGTTGACCGTCGCGGGTTGGTCTACCGCAAGGAAGACGGCGGCCAGCAGATATGGAGCGAACTGGGAGAGTTACCGGAAGCGTTCACAACTGAGCCATGGCCAGGTAATTACCATGTCTGGAAAAACCACACCTGGGAGTTCGACGTTGACTTGCAGTTGAGCGACATCACTGGCCAGGTCCTGGCCCAACGGGATGCGCTTCTGCGCGACGCAGTGTTGCGTATAGCCCCGCTTCAGTACGCTGAAGACATCGGCGACGCCAGCGACCAGGAACAACTGGCTCTGATGGAGTGGAAGCTTTATAGCGTCGAGTTGAATCGCATCCAGCATCAAGCTGGTTTTCCAACCGCTATCACTTGGCCTGTCCTGCCCGAGCCTGCTCTTTAACCCGCCTCGGGCAGCCTCTCAGACTTTCCCAATCAATCGCGCCACCGCGTAATGCCGGTGAGGCTTTGTCTCGCCTGTTTTTTATCTTTGGCCCATCAGGAGTGAAATGTGGACTATCCAAAAAGTGTGCCCAGCGCAGGTCTATCGAACGGCAGGTTCGTGGACGAGGATCCTTTGGCGGGAACGCCGGGATCGTTGATTCCCGCCAGTTGGGGCAATGGGGTAACGCTGGAGTTGCTTAATGTTATTCAAGCTGCCGGGCAGACGCCGTCGGAACAATTGAACAATCAATTGGTAACGGCCTTGCGTGGCAGCGAATTGTTCACCACGGCGCCTCAATTTGATAACGACAGATCCGTGGCGACAACGGAGTTCGTAAGGCGCAGCGGGATTCAGTACTCCGGTTTTTTCGCGTACGCAGTCAGTACCGCGTTGACACCGGCCCATGTCGGCGGTGCCGTCAGCTTTTCCAGTGCCACCGCAATCGACGTCACGCTCCCCAACACCGTGGGAATCTTGCATGGGGCGACGCTCACGCTTATCAACGTAGGGACCGCGGTAAAGGTATCGACAGCCTCGCCTACCGATACTCTGGGACCTTCATCTTCAGCTCTTGGACCCATCGATCTGGGCCGTGGCGAAACGGCAGAGTTCGTCAAGCTGGACAATCAATGGCGGTTGATCGGCGGCACCGTTCTTTTGAAATACACCTCGTCGTTTTCAGGTCTGTTGGGGAGCGCCGGCTATCAGAAATACGCCAGTGGGATCATCGACCAATGGGGAGCCGGCACGACTGATGCTAACGGCGATGTGTTCGTCACTTTTCCTATTTCATTTCCAACCGCTTTTGCTTCTTTGGTAGCCAACCATGTAGGTGGGGACGGTGCAGTGGTCATCCTCGTTGGAGGCAGTGCCACTAAACAAGGCTGTCGCTTGAGAGTTCGCAACATGACAGGACAATCAATAGCCGGGTGGACCGTGTACTATTTTGCAAAGGGCTATTGAAATGAACGAGTTCACCTTATTGTTCAGTCCGAGTACCTGCGGAGCCTACGTCCCAGGTATCAACACTTCGGATATTCCCGAAGATGTCATAGAAATCCCACGGGCCTATTGGCTCTCATTGCTGCAGCAGCTCGCTGTTTCGCCAAAAAAACTGTCAGTCGATCCTGGCAACGGCTATCCCATTCTCGTAGATCCCCCTGCTCTGACATTGGCCCAGGCTTCGGAAAATGAATATGCGTGGCGCAACGCCCAGCTCACCGCAACCGACCGCCTCATAGCGCGCGATCGCGACGAGATGGACGATGGCAGCGGCACGACGCTGGACCAGGCGCAGTACACGCAGTTGCAGGCTTATCGCCGGGCCCTGAGGGAATGGCCACAGGACGAGTACTTTCCAGCCGCCGAACACCGTCCGGCCGCGCCGTCCTGGCTGCCCGGGCAGCTTTGATCATGTATGTGCGGTGACCCGAACATGGACCTTACGCAACAGCAACTTATCAAGATCATGCCCGACGCCCGCGCCCAAGCGGGCGTTTTTATTCCAGCGTTGAACACCGCAATGTCTCGTTACCGCATCGACACTCCCAAGCGCATCGCCGCATTTCTGGCCCAGGTCGGTCACGAATCGGGGCAGTTGCGTTATGTACGAGAGCTGGGCAGCGAGCACTACCTGAGCAAATACGACACCGGAACCCTGGCCGTTCGCCTGGGCAACTCGACCCAGCCCGACGGTGACGGTCAGAAGTATCGCGGCCGGGGTTTGATCCAGATTACCGGCCACGACAATTACCTTCGTTGCAGCCTGGGGTTGTTTGGTGACGAGCGCTTGCTGGCCTTGCCCGAACTGCTCGAACAACCGCAATGGGCGGCGCAATCCGCCGCCTGGTTCTGGGCGCAGAACGGCCTGAACGAGCTGGCTGATCGTGACCAGTTCAACAGCATTACCCGACGCATCAATGGCGGCTTGAATGGCTTACAGGATCGCTTGCAACTCTGGGCGCGGGCGAGGGAAGTGTTATGCCAGCCTTCAGCCTGATGCTGTTTTCCTGCCGGACGCTAGGTGTCGTTGTATTGGTGGCGCTGCTGATCGGTGGTCCGGCCATGTTGGCGTGGCGGCTCCAGGACTGGCGGTACGGCAGGCAACTGGCGCAACTGGCGCAGTCGCAGTCCGAGACGCTCAATCGAATGACCCAGGCCGCAGCGAAGCAGCAAAAGGCCGAGCAGGACAAACGCCTCGCCCTGGAACAACAACTCTCCGCCAGCGAACAAACCCACTACCGAGCCTTGAGCGATGCCCAACGTGACCAGGATCGCCTGCGCGATCGCCTTGCTACTGCCGATGTCCGGCTGTCAGTCCTCCTCGACGCCGACGATGTTGCCGCCGGTTGTGCAATGCCTGCCGCCACCGGCACCGGCGGCATGGATCATGGCGCCCCACGCGCCCGACTTGACCCGGCGCATGCTCAACGAATTATCGCCATCACCGACGAGGGCGACCGTGGACTGATCGCCTTGCAGGCCTGCCAGGCCTATGTCAGAGCGTTGGGCCGGTAATCTGCCGGACCTTGCAAGCTGCGGCTGCTGGTGTACGGTAGGCGCCAACCGCGTCGAATCAGGAGAGCAGCATGGATGACATTACCGGACTGGCCGCCGAACTGGGCAGGCGCTTGCAGGTGCTCAATGCCCATGTCACTACCGCCGAATCCTGTACCGGTGGCGGGATTGCCGAGGCGATCACGCGGATTCCGGGGAGTTCGGCCTGGTTCGAAGCCGGTTACGTCACCTATTCCAATCGCCAGAAAACCCAGCAGTTGGGTGTGCCTCCCGAATTGTTCGATAAAGTCGGCGCGGTCAGTCGCGAGGTGGTGGAGGCGATGGCGCGGGGCGCCCAGCAGAAAAGCCTGGCGCGCTTCGCCGTGGCGGTCAGCGGCGTGGCCGGGCCGGACGGAGGCTCGCCGAGCAAGCCGGTGGGCACCGTATGGCTCGCCTGGGGTGTTGGCGAGGCGGTGTTCAGCGAGCGGCGCTTCTTTCCAGGCAATCGCGACGAGGTCCGCCGACAAACGGTGAAGGCCGCGCTAGACGGGCTGTTACAACATGCCGCCACAGAAATCTCAAATCAGGGGTAGGCGATCCTGAATCGCTGTGGAATAATACTGGCTACTTATACAGGTGTTGGCCGTCAGGCCTTATTGATTACGTGAGGACTTTAATGGACGACAACAAGAAGAAAGCCTTGGCTGCGGCCTTGGGTCAGATCGAACGTCAATTCGGCAAGGGTGCCGTAATGCGTATGGGCGATCAGGACCGCCAGGCTATTCCTTCCATCTCTACCGGCTCCCTGGGCCTGGACATCGCGCTTGGCATCGGCGGCTTGCCAAAAGGTCGTATTGTTGAAATCTACGGTCCTGAATCCTCCGGTAAAACCACGCTGACCCTGTCCGTGATCGCCCAGGCTCAAAAAGCCGGTGCGACCTGCGCCTTCGTCGACGCCGAACACGCCCTGGACCCGGAATACGCCGGCAAGCTGGGCGTCAACGTCGATGACCTGCTGGTTTCCCAGCCGGACACTGGCGAACAGGCCCTGGAAATCACCGACATGCTGGTGCGCTCCAACGCGGTTGACGTGATCATCGTCGACTCCGTAGCGGCACTGGTACCCAAAGCGGAAATCGAAGGTGAAATGGGCGACATGCACGTGGGCCTCCAGGCTCGCCTGATGTCCCAGGCCCTGCGCAAGATCACCGGTAACATCAAGAACGCCAATTGCCTGGTGATTTTCATCAACCAGATCCGCATGAAAATCGGCGTGATGTTCGGCAGCCCTGAAACCACCACCGGTGGTAACGCGTTGAAGTTCTACGCCTCGGTTCGCCTGGACATCCGTCGTACGGGTGCGGTGAAAGAAGGTGATGAAGTTGTCGGCAGTGAAACCCGCGTCAAGGTCGTGAAAAACAAGGTGGCATCGCCGTTCCGTCAGGCCGAATTCCAGATCCTGTACGGCAAGGGCATCTACCTCAACGGTGAAATGATCGACCTGGGTGTGTTGCACGGTTTTGTCGAAAAATCTGGCGCCTGGTATGCCTACAACGGTACCAAGATCGGTCAGGGCAAGGCCAACTCGGCCAAGTTCCTGGCGGACAACCCGGAAGTCGCGGCAGCTCTCGAGAAGCAACTGCGCGACAAACTGTTGAGCCCGGTTGCAGACGTCAAGGCCGTGGCCAACCGCGAGACTGCAGACGATCTGGCTGACGCTGACATCTGATCGATCCGATGACCGCCGTACTCGATACCCTCGTCGCAGTGCGGCGAACCGCGATGGACCTGCTCGCAAGACGCGAGCACGGTCGAGTCGAGCTGACGCGTAAACTGCGCCAGCGCGGCGCCTCCGATGAATTGATCGACACAGCCCTGGACCGCTTGACGGAAGAGGGGCTGTTGTCGGAATCGCGCTACCTTGAAAGCTTTATCTCCTATCGCGCCCGCTCTGGTTATGGCCCGATGCGTATTCGCGAAGAACTTGGCCAGCGTGGCTTGCAACGACCGGATATCGAACTTGCCTTGCGTGAAAGCGGTATCGATTGGCAGGAACAGTTAATCGATACCTGGCGTCGCAAGTTCTCAGGGCATCTGCCCATTGATGCGAAGGAGCGGGCCAGGCAAGGGCGTTTCCTGGCGTATCGAGGATACTCCATGGAAATGATCAATCGGCTGTTCAGCGGTCGTAGCATGGATGACTAGATAAAACGGCCCGCTATTTCGATAGCGGGCCGTTTTTTTTGGGCTCAAGTCACCTCGATTGGTTCCCAGGTCAACGGGTGGGGCTGGGCGGCAGGCTGGGCCCAGTTTTCCGGTAGGTTGATATAGTCAACCAGTTCTCTAAGTCGACCATGATCGCGGGCGTTGAAGGTGAATGCCAGGCGCGTCAGGTGGCTGAAAGGCGCCTCCTCCGGCTCCTCGCCGCTGTAGGCATGCTGATGGAAGCAGTCGTTCAGGCATAGATCGGCAAATTGGACCTGCATCTGCTGCATCGCCTGTTCGGTGAGCGCATGATTGATGCGGATCACGAACTGATGCTTGAGCCAGCGGCTGGAGTGGAAGTTGCGATAGAACTGATTGATTTCTTCCACCGCATCCTCGGCGGTGTACACCAGGCGCATCAACTTCATGTCGGTAGGCAGGATGTAGCGGTTTTCTCCCAATTGTTCATGGATGAAATCCAGGGCGCTCTGCCAGAATTTACCTCCCGGCACATCCAGCAGCACTATCGGTACCAATGGGCTCTTGCCCGTCTGCACCAGCGTCAAGACTTCCAATGCTTCATCAAGGGTGCCGAAACCACCTGGGCAGAGCACTAACGCGTCTGCTTCCTTGACGAAGAACAGCTTGCGGGTGAAGAAGAAATGGAACGGGAGGAGGTTCTGCGTGCCTTCGACGGTCGGGTTCGCATGTTGTTCGAAGGGTAGGGTGATGTTGAAACCCAGGCTGTGCTCGCGGCCTGCGCCTTCATGGGCGGCGGCCATGATGCCTCCGCCTGCGCCGGTGATGACCATCATGTCCGACCGGGCCAGCGCCGCCCCCAGTTCTCGCGCCAAGCCATACAGCGGATGTTCGATGGGCGTTCGGGCCGAGCCAAAGACCGTGACTTTGCGACGGCCCTTGAATTGTTCGAGGGTGCGGAAGGCATGTTCCAGTTCGCGCAGGGCCTGCAGCGTGATTTTGGCGTTCCAGCGGTTGTGATCTTCCTGGGCCATGCGCAGCACGGTCAGGATCATGTCGCGGTAAATGGGAAGATTGGGACTGTTGGGTGATACCAGGTTGAGTTGCTCTTCGACCTTGCGGGTGAGGTCGTGGCCATGGTTCTCAAAATGCCGACTGAGCAGGTCATTCGGTTTGTAAGGCATTCAGCTTCTCCTTCTGAACAGAACCTGGCCCGAACGAGAGATTCGTCAGGGCCACGGCACTTCCTGTGCCGTCGTCAGCCCGGCGTATGCCCGGGCATTCAACCTGGCTCGACGCAAATTGCAGCAAGGCGATCAAGCCAGCCAACGGATTCTGCTGTTTCCCTTGGATGAAAAAAATCAAGCGTCAGGGTATTGGCAAGGGCAGCCTCGTTCTGCCCGGTAACAGGCGATATTTTGAATCTAGCCTCTTGTTGATCATGGCGCTCGCAGATGACGGTTTGCAACCGTCACCTGGCCTTGTTGGAACCCGTCATCGCGAGCAGGCTCGCTCCCACAATTGATCTCCAGTGAACATCAGGTGTGCGTTCGGCAAAATTCCTGTGGGAGCGAGCCTGCTCGCGAAGGCGTCCGGCGCTCCAGCTCTGATAGTGGGTAATGCGCCGCTCGTCAGTTCACCGACTGGCTACGTCCCGCTCTGATTTACTCATAACAAGCGTGCTGACGTTATTCGACGTCCAGGGTTGGGCGTCCACGCCGGGGAGTTAAGCATTTTCGGGGGCAGGGAGGCGGGAGAAATGACCAGGGTAACTCTGGAACTCGACAAGCAGTTGTACCTGATGCTGTTGGAAGCGGCTCAGGCCAATCAGGTGAGCCTTGAAGAGGAGTGCTGCCGTCGGCTGGAGGGCAGGGAATGGCGCTCGCGCTATTTGCAGGCGCTGGTGGCGGAACTGCGCGCCGACGATGAGCAGCGGCGCGCCAGCTCGGGTTGATTATTTCTTGGTCTTGGCCGGTTTCGGGCAGTCCGATTCCTGGAAGCGTTCGGTGGCGACCGGACGATTGGTCTTAACTTCGGTGAATTCGTAACGCATGGTTGCGCCCTTGGCCATCAGCTTGCGAAAGCCTGGGTTGGTGCACACCGTGGAGCCCAGCTGGAAGTAGACCGCCTTGGGGTCGGCGCGCATTTTCTGGGCGTGGCTGCTTTGCACGCTGAGATGGTTGATCAGCTCGGTGCCTTCGACGGTATAACCCTGGTCGAGAATGTCTTCGTTGATGGCGCGCGGAGTGCCGACGCTGCTTTGCGTGGCCACGTTCTGCAGCATCTTGTTCAGTTCGAGTTCTTTCAGCGACGCGGCCTGAGCGCTGATGGACGTCGCCAGCAGAACGGCAACGGTTGGGACGATAAGGCGCAGCATGAAACTCTCCTGGTTCAGTGACAGGGGGTTCGACCGGTCACGTGACTGTGCGTTCAGTGGCGGCGATTATAGGGGAGCCCGGGTAGACGGTACAGGCTTGCGCGCTCTGGTAGACTGCCGGGCTCTGTTGTCCTGCCGAGTGTTGTTCGTGTCGAGTTCTCTTGTCCGTGGGCGTCGCCCGCTATGACCCATGCCCCCAACGCCGTAGCCCGCCTGCGCGACCAGCGCGTCGACGATGGCATCAAGCCGCTCCAGGCCCGTGGCTGGCGCGCGCCTCGTTGCAGCGCGTGTCGGGTGATCGAAAGCCATTGCTTGTGTGCCTGGCGCCCGAGCGTCGAGACCCGTTCCGGGGTCTGCCTGATCATGACCAACAAAGAAGTCTTCAAGCCGAGCAATACCGGTTGGCTGATCGCCGATGTGGTGCGCGACAACCATGCCTTCATCTGGTCGCGTACCGAGGTCGACGGGCAATTGCTGGCTTTGCTGAACGACCCGCAATGGCAGCCTTATCTGGTGTTTCCAGGCGAGTATGTCGAACCGTCCCGTGTCACCCACACGGTGGCGCTCGATCAGGGCAAGCGTCCGTTGTTCATTCTGCTGGACGCGACCTGGACGGAAGCGCGCAAGATGTTTCGAAAAAGCCCGTATTTCGACCGATTGCCCATTCTGAGCCTGTTGCCCGACAAGTTGTCTCGTTATCGCTTGCGTCGCTCGACCCGCAGCGAACACCTGTGTACCGCCGAAGTGGCGGCGCTGTGCCTGGAACTGGCGGGGGACAGCGACGCGGCGTCGGCCCTGGACGCCTATTTCGATGTGTTCAGCCAGCATTACCTCGGCGCCAAGCGCCAGCAGGAGGTGAACGAGTCCACGTCGGCCCATGCCGAGCTGCAGCCCTTCGTTCACGCGGCTCCTGCGCTGTTGGCCGAGTAGTGGCCCATACTGGATAAGGCCGTGACCGTGCTGCTTGACCACCCCGGCTTCGCTGGGCATGCTTGGCGCCGACCAGGGTGCGGCTGGAGTTTGAAACGCTGTGATTGGCGTTGAACGTGCCCCCTGTTGATACCGCTGCGTGGCGGTGTCTTGAGTTGTTCGGCGAGGCGCGAATGCATCGGGCCTGCCACTAAAAACAGGATCATTGGAAAAATGGCCACATACGAAATCCTGATTGCCGATGACCACCCGCTCTTTCGCAGCGCGTTGCATCAGGCAGTGACCCTGGGCCTTGGCCCGGCTGTCCGATTGACGGAGGTGGCCAGCATCGCGGAACTGGAAAGCCGATTGGCTGAAAAGGCCGACTGGGACTTGGTGCTGCTGGATCTGAACATGCCCGGTGCGTATGGGTTTTCTGGCCTGGTGCTGTTGCGTGGGCAATACCCGCAGATTCCGGTGGTGATGGTCTCGGCCCAGGAAGAGGCCTCGGTGATGGTCAAGGCCCGCGAGTTCGGCGCCAGCGGGTTCATCCCCAAGTCCAGTTCACTGGAAATGATCCAGAGGGCTGTGAAGGCCGTCCTCGATGGCGATGTGTCCTGGCCGCCCCAGGCGTTCGAGGCGGTGAGTGTTTCCGCGGAAGCCAAGGCCGCCAGCGAAGGGCTGGCCAGCCTCACGCCGCAGCAATTCCGGGTGCTGACCATGGTCTGCGAAGGCCTGCTGAACAAGCAGATTGCCTATGAGCTGAACGTGTCCGAGGCGACTATCAAGGCCCACGTTACGGCGATCTTTCGTAAACTCAACGTGCGCACCCGAACGCAGGCGGCCTTGTTGCTGCAACAACTCGAGTCAATTTCGCCGCAGTCGTAGTGTCTGAATTCACGCTTTTTTGACTGCGGTTCCATTAGCTTCTCCATTCCTTTCGATCAGTGCCTACCTTATGTCACCTTTTAAAGGCCAAACCGGCCTGAAACGCATCCTCAATGCCTCCGGCTATTCCCTGGACGGCCTGCGTGCGGCGTTCGTTGGCGAAGCCGCTTTCCGTCAACTGGTGCTGCTCAATGTCATCCTGATTCCGCTGTCGTTCTTCCTTAACGTCAGCCGCGTCGAGCAGGCCTTGCTGATCGCGGTGTGCCTGCTGGCCCTGATCGTGGAGTTGCTGAACTCCGCGGTGGAAGCGGCCATCGACCGCATTTCCCTGGAGCTGCACCCACTGTCGAAAAATGCCAAGGACATGGGCAGCGCCGCCCAGTTGGTCGCCCTGACGATGATCGCGTTGGTTTGGGGCCTGATACTGCTCTGAGTTTCAGGCGATGGCGGGCAGGACGATCTCGTCGCTACGCTGCACCCCAGCGGTGAACGCCCGGCACAGATCAAGAAACTCACGCATGGCCGATGTCTGGTATTTCTGTTTGTGCCAGATGAAATAAAATTGCCGCGACAGATCCATGTCCGGGGTTTCCACGGCCACCAGGCTGCCGCGGCGAAAAGCGTCACGCAGGGCCAGGCGCGAGATACAGCCTATCCCCAGGCCGGACTCCACGGCGCGCTTGATCGCTTCGGTGTGTTCCAGCTCCAGGCGGATATTCAACGCGCTACGGTGGTGACGCATGGCCTGGTCGAAGGTCAGGCGGGTGCCGGAGCCCTGTTCCCGCAGGATCCAGGCTTCGCGGGTCAACTCCTCCATTGTCGCCTGGCCGCGTTTGGCCAATGGATGCTGGGGCGCGCAGAACACCACCAATTCATCCTCGACCCAGCTCTGCACCTCGATGTCCGGGTGGCTGCAGTCGCCTTCGATCAGACCCAGATCAATTTCATAGTGAGCAACCTGGTGCACGATATTGGCGGTGTTTTGCACATGCAGCTTCACTTGGCTTTCCGGATGGCGCTGCATGAAGCCGCCGATAAGCAGGGTCGCCAGGTAATTGCCAATAGTCAGGGTGGCGCCGACCGCCAGTGAACCGAAGCCGGACTTGCCGTTGAGCAGGTCTTCGATCTCCTTGGCCTGGTCCAGCAGCGCCACTGCCTGGGGCAGCAATTGCTTGCCGAGGGCGTTGAGGCTCAGGCGTTTGCCGGCGCGGTCGAAGAGCTGGCAGCTGGACTGGCGCTCCAATTCGGTGATGGAAGTGCTGGCGGCCGACTGCGACAGGTTGAGCAGGCCCGCGGCACGGGACACGCTTTCCTGCTGGGCGACGGCGACGAAGACTTGAAGTTGACGTAGAGTAAATCGCATATCGATATAACCGATAACCCTTATCTTAATAATCCATTTAACAGATATTGTCGCCGCGATTAGAATGCGATGCAATTGCGCAGATTATCGGCGCAGGCATCATTTCCAGGAGTCCCCCGTACATGAGCAACATGAACCACGAGCGTGTCCTCAGTGTTCATCACTGGAACGACACTCTGTTCAGCTTCAAGTGCACCCGCGATCCGGGCCTGCGCTTCGAGAACGGTCAGTTCGTGATGATCGGCCTGCAGCAGCCCAACGGCCGCCCGCTTATGCGCGCTTACTCGATTGCCAGCCCGAACTGGGAAGAGCATCTCGAATTTTTCAGCATCAAGGTTCCTGATGGTCCGCTGACTTCCCAGCTGCAGCACCTGAAGGAAGGTGACGAGATCATCATCAGCAAGAAGCCTACCGGCACGCTGGTGCTCGACGACCTCAAGCCTGGCAAGCATTTGTACCTGCTCAGCACGGGTACCGGCCTGGCACCGTTCATGAGTGTCATCCAGGATCCGGAAACCTACGAGCGTTTCGAGAAAGTGATCCTGTGCCACGGCGTGCGTTACGTCAATGAAGTCGCCTACCGCGAATTCATTACCGAGCATCTGCCACAGAACGAATTCTTCGGCGAAGCGCTCCGCGAAAAGCTGATCTACTACCCGACCGTGACCCGCGAGCCCTTCGAGAACGAAGGCCGCCTGACCGACCTGATGCGCAGCGGCAAGCTGTTCCGCGACATCGGCCTGCCACCGATCAACCCGCAGGACGACCGCGCCATGTTGTGCGGCAGCCCAAGCATGCTCGACGAGACCAGCGAAGTGCTCAACAGCTTCGGCCTGACCGTTTCGCCGCGTATGCGTGAGCCGGGTGATTACCTGATCGAGCGGGCGTTTGTAGAGAAATAAACCGCGGTTCATGCGGTGGCTGACCTACCGCCTTCGCGAGCAGGCTCGCTCCCACAAGGTTTTGTAACAACTCGACCAAATGTGGGAGCGAGCCTGCTCGCGAAGAAAGCAACTCGGTTCGGCAGTAGCCCACAAAAAAGCCCGCGCCGCCTGATCAAGGCCGCGCGGGCTTTTTCGTTTCCGGCGATTATTCCTGCGCCGGGATCACTTCCAGTACCCGGATCAACCCCGGCTGCGGATAATGCCAGCGCACATCAAGGTCCCAGAACTGCGCGCCGTATTCCCGTTCGGCTGCGGGGACCTGATATGCCGGACGTGGATCCTGGGCCAGGCATTGTTCAATCAACTCCACCAACGGCTCTTCGAGGCGCAGGGCATGCTCGCGGGCTTGAAGCAGGGCTGAGTCCGCCCATTGCACCGGAATCAATGCAGGCGCTGCGCTGGCGATGCTGTTCGTCGCCGAGCCGATGATGTCGGCGTAGGGCACGTAGGGCTTGATGTCCAGCACTGGCGTCGCGTCCAGCAGATCGATGCCCGAAATCCACAGCCGACCCGCTTCGACCCGTTCCAGCTTCACCACTGACTGACCGATGCCGTTGGGGCGATGGGTGGCGCGGGTGGCGAATACGCCCAGGGACTTGTTGCCGCCCAGTCGGGGCGGACGCACCTTCAATCGTGGTTTTTCCTCCAGGGCCTGGTGGAACAGGAACAACAGCCAGACATGACTGACCTGCTCCAGGCCCTGCACCGCTTCGCCCTGGTCGAACGGCGCCACCAGCTCCAGCACGCCACGCGCGGCCGGGGCCAGGTGTGGCTGGCGCGGAATGGCGAACTTCTCCTTGAAGCAGGAGCGGACGAAGCCGATGGGGGAGACGTTGTAGGTCATGGGTTGGAATCGGAGTGAGGTTGAAAAGACATCATAACGCGAAGGGCCAGGTTGGCTCTGTTCTCTGTGGCGAGGGAGCTTGCTCCCGCTGGGCTGCGAAGCAGCCCCCTGGTTTTGTCTGACACACTGCGAGGGGACGCTGCGCGTCCAGCGGGAGCAAGCTCCCTCGCCACAAAGGCCCAGGAGGTCTGGAAAGTCAGCCGCGTACGCGCAGCGTCAGGCCCTTGAGGAAATTGCGCAGCAACTGGTCGCCGCATGGGCGATAGTTGGTGTGGCCGAATTTGCGGAACAGCGCGCTCAACTCCGGCTTTGACACCGGGAATTCGGCGGCCTTGAGAATGGCGTGCATGTCGTCTTCCTTCAGCTCGAACGCCACGCGCAGTTTCTTCAGGATGATGTTGTTGGTCACCGGCACTTCGATCGGCTGCGGCGGACGGCTTTCGTCCTTGCCGCGCTTGAAGATCACCAGGCCATCGAGAAAATGCGCCATGACCAGGTCCGGGCAGAACACAAAGCCTTCTTCCTCGTCTTTCTTGAGGTAGCCAGTCAGGTCTTCCAGGGAAACATCCAGGCCGCCCAGCTTGATGATCTCGATGACTTTCTTGTCGCTGATGTCGAGCATGTAGCGCACGCTGCGCAGTACGTCGTTGTGAATCATGTGTGCAGTCCTGATCAATCGGCAGTGGGCGCCCCAGCTCGGTGCGGCGCCAGTAAAGTCGTGTCTAGAATTTTTCTTTGGCGGACAGATAGCGCCATTGGCCCAACGGCACCTTGCCGATGGACACGCCGCCGATGCGAATGCGGCGGATAGCGACGACCTTGAGGCCGACCGCCTGGCAAAACAGTGCAATGGCGCCTGGTTGCGGATTCTTCATGGCGAAGCGCAGGCGGTTTTCGTTCTGCCAGCTGGCCTTGACCGCAGGCAATTCCTTGCCTTTGTAGGTCAGGCCGTGGTTCAGGCGATTAAGACCGTGGGCGACCATTTCCCCCTCGACTTCGACCACGTATTCCTGCTCGATCTTGGCCGCGTCGGCGGTGAGCTTGCGCAGGATCTTCCAGTCCTGGGTGAACACCAGCAGGCCGCTGGCATTGGCCTGCAAGTCGGCGCTGGCGGTCAGGCGCAGGAAGTGGCCCTTGAGCGGGCGCTTGCCGAAGCGATGTTCGTCGCTCAGGGTCTCCGGTCCGAGGGTTGCCATGGCGGTGTCGACGTCCATGCCCGCCGGGACGTTGAGCAGGATCGTCACCGGCTCCGGCGCAGTGGCCTTGGCTTGCGGGTCGAGTTCGACCTTCTGGCCGGTGACCTTGAACTGCGGCTCGTCGATCACTTCGCCGTCCACGGTGACCCAGCCGCCCTCGATGAACAGCTCAGCCTCCCGACGGGAGCAGCCGACGAGTTCGATGAGGCGTTTGGAGAGACGAATCGGGTCAGTCATGACGGGGCCGTAACAAAAAGAGGGTGGGCATTGTACCTGTCTGGCGCCGGTTAATCGCGGGTCCATTTGCCTCAGGCAGCTTTTAGCCGCGTCCGGCCTTCAGGTCGGCTTGTTTGTAGCGCATGTGCAGCAACGGGTACGGCTGGTTCATGCCATCCCGTGCGGAACGCCCGACCACTTCAAAGCCTTGCTTGAGATAAAAGCCCAGGGCTTGCGGGTTCTGTTCGTTGACGTCCAGCTCGTTGGCGTTCAGGTGCTCCATGGCATAGCGCAGCAGTTGTTTGCCCAGGCCTTGGCCACGGTGTTGGGGGTCGATGAAGAGCATTTCGATCTTGCCGGCCGCCACACCGGCAAACCCGGTGATGCGTTGACGGTGGTCGCGAGTACAGATCAGCATCACCGCGTCCAGGTAACGGGTGAGTACCAGGTTCTTCAGCAGCTCGATGTAGCTGTCCGGCAGGAAGTCATGGGTAGCGCGTACCGACGCTTCCCAGACCCGGGTCAATTCCTCGTAATCGCTCGGTTTCGGTGTGTGGATGACCGAATGCTGACGCATGTCCGCCTGTTCCTTATGGTGGAAATGTTATGTCTGCATACGATAGCCGTAAAAAAGCCCCGCATCTTGTTACAGAGCAGGGCTTCATGATTTTTAAGTCCAGGGCAGCCGGAAAAATATGCACATTCCCGTGGCGAGGGAGCTTGCTCCCGCTGGGCCGCGAAGCGGCCCCAAAACCTGTCGCATGCGGAGCGTCAGTCACACCGCACCCGCCGGTTTACGACTGCTTCGCAGCCGAGCGGGAGCAAGCTCCCTCGCCACGGGTACAGCATTTTCCCTGAGTGAACCGCATTACCCCTTGAGTCCAGGCCCTGCTCAACCGATCTGCTCAGCCCACAAATCATACTCATCGGCGTCGGTGACCTTGCACCAGACCTTGTCGCCTGGCTTGAGGTTGCTGCCGTTGTCGATGAAGACGTTGCCGTCGATTTCCGGGGCGTCGAAGAAGCAGCGGCCCACGGCGCCTTGCTCGTCGACTTCGTCCACGAGCACTTCGATTTCACGGCCGATGCGCATTTGCAGGCGGGCCGAGCTGATCGCCTGCTGGTGCGCCATGAAGCGTTCCCAACGGTCCTGCTTGACGTCGTCCGGGACCACATCCAGGTCCAGATCGTTGGCCGGTGCGCCTTCGACCGGCGAGTACTGGAAGCAACCGACGCGGTCGAGCTGGGCTTCGGTCAGCCAGTTCAGCAGGTATTGGAAGTCTTCCTCGGTTTCGCCGGGGAAGCCGACGATGAAGGTCGAGCGGATGATCAGGTCCGGGCAGATTTCGCGCCAGTTCTTGATACGTGCCAGGGTCTTGTCTTCAAAGGCCGGGCGCTTCATCGCCTTGAGCACTTTCGGGCTGGCGTGCTGGAACGGGATGTCGAGGTACGGCAGGATCTTGCCGGCGGCCATCAGCGGGATCAGCTCGTCGACATGCGGATACGGGTAGACGTAATGCAGGCGGACCCAGACGCCGAGGCTGCTGAGCGCTTCGCACAGCTCGGTCATGCGGGTTTTCACCGGCGCGCCGTTCCAGAAACCGGTGCGGTATTTCACGTCGACACCATAGGCACTGGTGTCCTGGGAAATCACCAGCAGCTCCTTGACGCCAGACTTGACCAGGCGCTGGGCCTCGTCGAGTACATCACCGACCGGACGGCTCACCAGCTTGCCGCGCATCGACGGGATGATGCAGAAGCTGCAACTGTGGTTGCAGCCTTCGGAAATCTTCAGGTAGGCGTAGTGACGCGGGGTCAGCTTGATGCCTTGCGGCGGCACCAGGTCGATCAGCGGGTTGTGGTCCTTGCGCGGCGGCACGACTTCGTGCACGGCGTTGACTACTTGCTCGTACTGCTGCGGACCGGTCACCGACAACACGCTCGGGTGCACGTTGCGGATGTTGCCTTCTTCCACGCCCATGCAGCCGGTCACGATGACCTTGCCGTTTTCCTTGATGGCTTCGCCGATGACTTCCAGCGATTCGGCCTTGGCGGAGTCGATGAAGCCACAGGTGTTGACCACTACCACGTCGGCGTCCTGGTAGGTGGACACCACGTCATAACCTTCCATGCGCAGTTGGGTCAGGATGCGCTCGGAGTCGACCAGAGCCTTCGGGCAACCCAGGGATACGAAGCCAACCTTCGGGTTGGCTGGCGCGGGAGTGGTGGACATGTCTAACCTCGGTATAAGGGGGATCGTCTCGTGCGAGACAGGGCGCCTGACGCGCCTCTGATCAAAAAGTGCGCAATTCTATCCATGGCGGGCGCACTTGACCAGCTTTATGCAGGGAAAAACGACGAGTGCTGCGCTATGCTTCGCGCCTTTGCCTTCTGGCGATTGTTACAGTCAACAAAACGTCTGTAACAAAGCGTAAAACAGCGCATGCTGCGGCACAAAGCGTACGGCTTCTTTTACAGAGAAGACAGGTCTGGGAATCAGGAGTGTTGGATGGGTCATGCAAGTAGTCAGGCGGCGACTGCCGAGCATTCGGCAACCAAGCCGCTGAGCATGCTGGTCGCGGCGGTCGGAGTGGTATATGGCGACATCGGCACGAGCCCCTTGTATACCCTGAAGGAAGTGTTTTCCGGCGGCTATGGCGTGCCGGTCAACCATGACGGGGTGCTGGGGATTCTGTCGCTGATTTTCTGGTCGCTGATCTGGGTCGTGTCGATCAAATACATGATGTTTGTCCTGCGTGCCGACAACCAGGGCGAGGGCGGGATCATGGCCCTGACCGCCCTGGCGCGGCGGGCGGCGGCCGGCAGGGCGCGGTTGCGCACGTTGCTGGTGATCTGCGGCCTGATCGGTGCGGCGCTGTTCTATGGCGATAGTATGATCACCCCGGCGATCTCGGTACTGTCGGCGGTGGAAGGCCTCGGCCTGGCATTTGAAGGCATCGATCACTGGGTGGTGCCGCTTTCGGTGGTGGTGCTGGTCGCGTTGTTCCTGATCCAGCGCCACGGCACCGCGCGGATCGGCATTCTGTTCGGCCCGATCATGGTGACCTGGTTCCTCGTGCTCGGCGCTCTGGGCGTGTATGGCATCAGCCAGCATCCGGAAGTATTAAACGCAGTGAACCCGACCTGGGCCGTGCGTTTTTTTGTCGTCCACCCGGGCATGGGCGTGGCGATCCTTGGCGCGGTGGTGCTGGCGCTGACTGGCGCCGAGGCGCTCTACGCCGACATGGGGCATTTCGGTCGCAAGCCGATCGCTCGCGCCTGGTTTATCCTCGTGCTGCCGGGCCTTATGCTCAACTATTTCGGCCAGGGCGCCTTGCTGCTCGGCGACCCTGAAGCGGCGCGCAACCCGTTCTATCTGCTGGCGCCGAGCTGGGCCTTACTGCCATTGGTGGGCCTGTCGACCCTGGCGACGGTGATCGCTTCGCAAGCGGTGATTTCCGGCGCGTTCTCGCTGACGCGCCAGGCAATCCAGCTCGGCTACATCCCGCGCATGTACATCCAGCACACCTCCAGTGCCGAACAGGGCCAGATCTACATCGGTGCGGTGAATTGGTCGTTGATGGTCGGCGTGGTGCTGCTGGTGCTGGGCTTCGAGTCGTCCGGAGCGCTGGCTTCAGCCTATGGCGTGGCGGTCACCGGTACGATGTTGATGACCACGATCCTGGTCTCTGCCGTGATCCTGTTGTTATGGAAATGGCCGCCGTTGCTAGCGGTGCCGGTGCTGTTCGGTTTCCTGCTGGTAGATGGGCTGTACTTCGCCGCCAACGTGCCGAAGATCATCCAGGGCGGCGCGTTCCCGGTCATTGCCGGCATTGCCTTGTTCGTGCTGATGACCACCTGGAAGCGCGGCAAACAACTGCTGGTGGAGCGCCTGGACGAAGGTGCGTTGCCGTTGCCGGTTTTCATCAGCAGCATCCGCGTGCAACCGCCGCATCGTGTGCAGGGCACCGCGGTGTTCCTGACCGCGCGCTCGGATGCCGTGCCCCACGCGCTGTTGCATAACCTGTTGCACAACCAGGTGCTGCACGAGCAAGTGGTGTTGTTGACCGTGGTCTACGAGGACATTCCCCGCGTACCGTCGCAGCGGCGCTTCGAGGTCGATGCCTACGGCGAGGGCTTCTTCCGGGTCATCCTGCATTTCGGCTTCACCGACGAACCGGACGTGCCCCAGGCGCTCAAGCT
The DNA here is from genome assembly GCF_054161305.1 of Pseudomonas sp. Z2-11. Taxonomy (NCBI): domain Bacteria; kingdom Pseudomonadati; phylum Pseudomonadota; class Gammaproteobacteria; order Pseudomonadales; family Pseudomonadaceae; genus Pseudomonas; species Pseudomonas sp. Z2-11. The sequence continues at coordinate 4,836,772 of NZ_CP096395.1, read as the reverse complement.
CTGCCATCTGGATGAGCTGGATTTCAGCCCGATGCGCACGACGTACTTCCTCAGCCGCGAGACCGTCATCGCCTCCAAGCTCGAAGGCATGGCCCGCTGGCGCGAGTCGCTGTTCGCCTTCATGCTGAAGAACGCCAACGGCAACCTGCGCTTCTTCAATCTGCCGTTGAACCGGGTGATCGAGTTGGGGACGCAGGTAGAGATGTAGGCCTGACAAGGCCTATGGCAAGGCGGATCCCTTGTGGGAGCGAGCCTGCTCGCGAAGACGCTGGCACATCCAGCACGAGGGCTTGCTGACCCGACGCTTTCGCGAGCAGGCTCGCTCCCACAGAGGGGGGTATCAAGCGGGCAACAAAAAAGCCCCTGCACCGTGAGGTTGCAGGGGCTTTTTGTCAGCTGTGTATCAGCTCACTGCGCGGCAGGTGTGGTCTGCCGCTTGTTGATCTCATCGATCAACCGCTTGGCCAGGGCCGGGTAGTTTTCATCGAAGTGATGGCCGCCGGGCAGCTTTATGGCTTCGCCTACGGCGGTCTTGTCGGTGCAGCCACTTTCGTTGGCTTCTTCCGCGCCATAGATGCACACCACTTTTTCCGCCGGCAGCTTGGCCATTTCCGGGCCGGTGGCGGCTTCGGTGCCGGCGTTGCCGAGCCAGCCCTCGACTTCGATTTCGAAGCTGCCGGTGCGGGCAAAGGCGAGCAGGATAATCGCATCGACCCGTTGCTGTTCTGTCGCCGGCAGGCGGTTGTAGATTGCCGGCAGGACATCGGCTCCGAAGGAATAGCCGGTCAGGATGAAGCGTTTGGTGCCCCAGATCTGGCGATAGTGTTGCATCAGCTCGGTCAGGTCGGTCGCGCTCTGTTCGGGGCTCTTGTGCTGCCAGTAATAGCGCAGGGTGTCGATGCCGACCACCGGGTAACCGACCTTGGCCATTTCATCGGCCACGTCGCGGTCCAGGTCACGCCAGCCACCGTCGCCGGAGAGAAACAGCGTCACGGTGTCCCGGGCCTGGCTGGCGGGGACTTCCACCACCGGAATGCTCAGGCCGCCCTTGCCCTTGTCGGCGCCCACCAGGATCTTGCGCAGCTCGTTGTTGAGTACCTGCGCCAGGTTGATGTCGTAGTCGCTGATGCTGGTTTCGGCATTCTTCTGGTCGCGCACGAAAGCGGCGCTGGTATCGTCGGGGTTATCGTTCCAGGCCACCAGCCAGCGACCATGGGCGGCGCTTTTGGGCAGCAGGTGGGTGCAGCCGGGTTTTTCCAGGGCCAGGTCGACCGAGACGGCCTGGGCCTTGTCGTCCTTCTGTTCAGCCAGCCAGCGCCAGGCCAGCACCGCGCCGGGACCGATGCCGCTGACCAGCGTGGCCGGGCCGTGCAGCTGCCGCAGGCCGGCTTGCAAGGCGCGCCCCTGGAGCATGCAGTCCTTGGGCAGGATCACCTGGACGATCTGCGCCGAGCCGCTGCGGCTGAGGGTCGTCAATTGGGTGTCGCTGAGCTTCTGGTCCTCGTTGACCGCCACCAGCACCTGGGCGCGTACCTTGGTGCCGGGGATGACTCGGGTCATCGGCACGCCATCGGCCGGCTCCAGTTGTTCCAGGGTCGGTTGCGGGGCCGGGCGGTTCCAGTACCAGTAGCCGCCACCGAGAATCACCGCCAGCACCAGCAGGGCGGCCACTACGTATCGCCAGGAGCGTTGCATCATCAGCGTTTCACCAATCCAGTCAGGCCGCCCGCAATCAGGGCGGCGGTATCGGCCAGCGCTACCAGCGGATCGAGTCCGGCGGGCACGGCCATGTAACGAGGTTCCCAGTCAGGCTGGAATTTGTCTTTGAAGCGGCGCAGGCCCTGGAAATTGTAGAGCTGCTCGCCACGGCGAAACACCATCGAACCCAGGCGCTGGGTCAATGGAGCGCCACGACGCGGTTGCAGGCCCGAGAGCGGGACCATGCCGAGGCTGAAGCGGGCGTAGTCATGGTTTTTGTAATGCTGGATGAGGCCGACCATCATGAACTCCATGGTCAGCTTCGGGGCTTCTGGATGAGCACGCATCAGGTCAAGGCTGGCCAGCTCATGGCTATGGGTTTCCAGCAGGTTGGCGAACGCCACCGGACGCCCCTCGAAACGAATCACCGCGATGCGGAAGTGCTTGAGGTAATCATGGCTGAATCGCCCCAGGGAGAAACCTTTCTCGCGTACATTCTTGCCGGTCAGCCAGGCATCGGAAATGACCTTGAGTTCGTCCATCGGCGCCTGGCCCGGTTCATGGATCTCCAGTGACAGGCCGTCACGGGTGCCGCGGTTCCAGGTGTAGCGCAGGTCCTTCATCTCCTTGCCCTTGGCTTCGAGATCAAAACGCTTGAGATCGACCCGCGCCTCTTCGCCCAGCTTGATCGCAGTCAGGCCGATGTCCATGTAATAGGGCAGGTTCTCGGCACGCACCTGATAGAACACTGGCCTGGCGTGGTAGATGTCGCAAAGGTCACGAAACTGCCAGATCATTTCCGCCCGTTGCTGGGTCGGCCCGATCGGGTCGTACAACGCGACCAGGCTGCGGCCACGGCGGGCATACATCAGGAAGGCTTCATCGTTGGGATGAAACAGCAGCGCCTTGTCGCCGGTCAGGGCCAGGCCGCCGTCGGGTTGCGAAGACGCCATGAGAATCGTCCGGGCGCGCTCCAGTTCTTCAGCCGTAGGCAGATGAATCACCGGCCGAGCGGTGCGCAGCAGCCAGGTCAGGGACACCACCACCAACAGCACCGCGGCACCCAGCAGCGAGCGCAGGCCACGCGGCGCGTCGGCGTCCAGGGTGAACTGCCACCACAGTTGATGGCTGTAGGGCACATCCTGATAGGCAAACAGCAGCAGCCAGATCGACGCACCCAGCACGCACAGGCTGGCAATCAGGAACAACGGCGAGAAGGGCAGCTCGGTCAGGCGACTTGGGCGGTAAAAGGAACGCCGGAAGACCGCCAGCAGGGCTGCGGTCAGCGTCAGCAGCGTGGCTTCTTCCCAGTCGAAACCCTTGAGCAGCGAGAGCAGGGCGCCCACCAGCAACAGGACAGTGGTCAGCATCCAGGCTGCGGACAGACGGCGGCGCAGGCCCTGGGCGAGCAACAGGCACAGCACGCCTACCAGGCTGGCGCCAAAGTGCGAGGCGTCCACCAGGCGATGCGGGATCAGGAAGCCGATGTGCTCCAGGCGCGTGTCGATCTCCGGCGTCACGCCGGAAAACAGCAGCACCACGCCAGACAGGAACACCAGCACTGCCAGGATTGGCGCCGCGAAACCGGACGCCGCCCGTAGGGTCTGGCGGGTCTGGAACAGCCGTTGTGCCTCATTGATCAACAACAATACGCACGCCACCAGCATCGGTAGCAGCACATAGATCAGGCGATACAGCAGCAGTGCGGCTGCCAGCGGCGCCGCCCCCAGCTTGTCGGCAAACGCGGCCAGCAGGATCGCTTCGAACACACCGACGCCGCCCGGCACATGGCTGAGGACGCCGGCGGCGAGCGCCAGCAGGTAAACCAGCAGGAAGGGGCCGAACGGTGGCGCCTCCGGCAGCAACAGATAGAGCACCGTTGCAGCGGCGGCGACATCCAGCGCGGTGATGATCAGTTGCAGGAACGTCAGCCGGCGGCCCGGCAGACGCAGCGTGCGGCGACCGGCCTTGACCAGCAGGGCATCCCGATAGGGTTGTTCCGGCAGGCGGCGGCGATAGATGCCGATGGCCAGCGCACTGGTCAGCAGCAGCACGGCAACGGCGATCACCCCCAGCAAAGTGGCGGGAAGGTGCAGGGCGGCAGAGGCGGCAGGCAGATTGCTCAACGTCGCCAGGGCCGCCAGTGGCGGTAGCGCGCAACCCAGTGACAGGCTGGCGAACAATGTCATGTGGGCGACATCCGCCGCCCCCAGGCCGTGGCGGGCATACAGGCGGTAGCGAACCGAACCGCCCGACAGCAGCGACAGGCCGATCGCATTGCCGATGGCAAACGCGCTGAAGCCGCCGAGGACCAGGGTTTGGGTGGGCAGCTTCACGCCGGCGTAGCGAGTGGCGGACCATTCATAGCCCAGCAGAATGATGAAGCCGGCCACGGTGGCGGCTATCGCACCGAGCAGCGCCGGCCTCGGCACCTCGAGGATCGAGTCGTGAAGGGCGTAGAGGTCGAGTTCGCTCAGGAGGTGACGGCAGGCGATCAAGGCAATCGCAAACAGCAGCAGCGTGACGGCGAGGCCGATCGGTTGCCGGTACTGGCTGATCCGGTCCAGCCAGCGCAATCGCTCGGCCTTGATCGGTTGTGTCGCATTGACAGTGTCTTGTGGGGCAGACGAGTGGGCGCGCATCAATCACCTCTTGAGCTATGCGCGACAGGATGGGGGTATCCAGCCAAGTTACCAATCCCTGCGGCGGAAAATAATTACAAAATATTTGTAATGGAGCTTTTTCGGCACACACAAAAAAGGCCACTCTTTCGAGCAGCCTTTCTTGATATTTGGTTGCGGGAGCCGGATTTGAACCGACGACCTTCGGGTTATGAGCCCGACGAGCTACCAGACTGCTCCATCCCGCGTCTGTGTGGCGGCATTCTACAGGCGAACGCCGGACTGTCAACCGTTAATAGAGCGCCGGATGAAATAAACGGCCGGTTCACCTAAATGCGCGAAAACAAACGGAAATCGTCCTACAACTTCGACGTTTTGCGATGGCCGTAGTGACATGGAATGCACCCGGCAGGGGAAAACAGGCGCGCACAAAAAAGGCCACTCTTTCGAGTAGCCTTTTCTGATGTTTGGTTGCGGGAGCCGGATTTGAACCGACGACCTTCGGGTTATGAGCCCGACGAGCTACCAGACTGCTCCATCCCGCGTCTGTGTGGCGGCATTCTACAGCGAATCGCCCGACTGTCAACCCCTTTGCTGGAAAAACCTGTTCAGCTTCAATCGGTTAGCCTGCGCCAGGGCAATATGACAGCGCTGTGACGCAGGCCTGGCAAGGCCTGGCGCTCTATTGGGCGGTTCGCTGCGATTGAAGAAACACATTCATGTAGGCATTTTCCAGATCTGTCGAAGGATCTTTCAAACTACTGGTGCTATGTACAGGTTCGAGTGAGATACTGGCGCTCCGATCCATCGCATGTACCGCTGCTTATATGACGCAACGCAAAATCATCCACGTCGACTGCGACTGCTTCTACGCCGCGATCGAAATGCGCGATGATCCGCGGCTGGCCGGCATACCCCTGGCGGTCGGTGGCTCGGCGGACCGGCGTGGGGTCATCGCGACCTGCAATTACGAGGCGCGGGCCTACGGTGTGCGCTCAGCCATGTCTTCTGGCCACGCGCTGAAGCTCTGCCCCGACCTGACCATCGTCAAGCCGCGGATGGACGCCTATCGGGAGGCCTCCAGGGAAATTCAGACGATTTTCAGCGATTACACCGACCTGATCGAACCGCTGTCGCTGGACGAGGCTTATCTGGACGTCTCCGCCAGTCCGCATTTCGGCGGCAGTGCCACGCGCATCGCCCAGGATATTCGCCGGCGTGTTTCCAACCAGTTGCACATCACTGTTTCCGCGGGCGTGGCGCCGAACAAGTTTCTCGCCAAGATCGCCAGTGACTGGAAAAAGCCCAACGGCCTGTTCGTCATCACTCCTGACCAAGTGGAAGATTTCGTCTCGGCGCTGCCGGTGAGCAAGCTGCACGGCGTCGGCAAGGTCACCGCCGACAAGTTGAACAGGCTCGGGATTATTGACTGCCAGCACTTGCGCGAGTGGGACAAGTTGGCACTGGTGCGTGAATTCGGCAGTTTCGGCGAGCGACTCTGGAGCCTCGCCCGTGGAATTGACGAGCGCCTGGTGCACAACGACAGCCGGCGGCAATCCATCAGCGTGGAAAACACCTATGACGTCGATTTGCCTGATCTGCAGAGCTGCCTCGACAAACTGCCCGAACTGATGGAAACCCTGGGCGGGCGCATGGCGCGGATCGACAGCAGCTATCGGCCGGGCAAGCCGTTCGTCAAAGTGAAATTCCATGACTTCACCCAGACCACCCTTGAGCAGGCCGGGGCAGGGCGGGACCTGGGCAGTTACCAGCTACTGTTGACCCAGGCGTTCAACCGCGGCGGCAAACCGGTGCGATTGTTGGGGATCGGAGTGCGGCTGGAGGACTTGCGGGGCGGGTTTGAGCAGTTGGAGTTGTTTGAGCGGTAAAGCCGCCACTGCGCAAATAAACGACCCCCGTGGCGAGGGAGCATCCAGAGTCAGCTCGCGCCCGGGTCCGCCACCAACCGCCCGCCATCCTTGGTCAGGGCCTTGATGAATTCGGCCTGCAGTTCCGGATCGTTGCGGGTCAGTTCGATCAGGCTCTGTTCGAGTTCGCTGGCCTCTTCTTCAAGCCCCAGCTCCGAGAGACGCTTGACCCGATGAACCCATTGGCTCACTTCGTCGTCTTCCAGATCGTCGTAGATCAAGGCGTGGGCTTCGACCAGTTTGCTGCGCAACGTACTGCTGACGCTCAGGGATGAGTCGGTGTGCACCTCGTCCTGGGCGTCCGTCACACTGATCTGCAGTTTGCCGAACTGGCTCAGGTCATGCTCGGCGAACGGGCTTTCCAGCAGGTTCAAGCGCAGCACGCCGTTACGGTCGGTGCTCAGCTCGAAGGTCTGCCGGGCGGCTTTCACCTGTACCGGACGCTCGCTCCAGGGCAGGCTCGAATGCTCCGTGCGCTTGTCGCGCTGGATTTCATCGATACCTGCCAGGTTCTGCTGGGCACGGCCATTGGAAGGCACGTTCATGAACGGATTGAGTCCGGCAAAACCGTAGCTGATCCAGTCGCGGGTCGCGCTGTCCGGCAGGCTGCCGAGGGCGAACACATTGACCACGTTCGCGCCGACACCGGCCACCACCGCCACCGCGCCCAGCGGGATCTCGTAGACCTCCCGCCAAGGCTGGTACGGCGTATAGCGATCATAATGGCGGGTGACCTCGAACTCGGTGACCTCGAAAGTCTTCTGCTCGTTGATCCGCACCCGACGCTGCGGCAGGTCGAGCACCTTGGGTTCGCCCACATCGATCTGCAGGCTATGGTCGAGCAATTTGCGCTCGATCCGTTCTTCGTGCTCGTTGCGTTGCGACATCTGGTTGGCGCAGCCGCTGACCAGCAGGGCGCCGCACAATGCGGCGCCCCCGAGGCCTAAGGTGTTTCGCTTGAACATGACGTCTCTATCTGGTCTCAGCGGCGGATACGGGCCTGGAGGAAGGACAGCACGTCGGCGACCGGCAGCGCTTGCGCCTCGGCCTCGGTACGGCTCTTGTATTCCAGGTTGCCATCGGCCAGGCCACGGTCACTGACGACGATCCGGTGCGGGATGCCGATCAGTTCCATGTCCGCGAACTTGATGCCGGGGCTGGTTTTCTTGTCGCGGTCGTCCAGCAGTACTTCGAAGCCGGCGGCCGTCAGTTCGGCGTAGAGCTTGTCGGTCGCTTCGCGAACCTGTTCGGTTTCGTAGCGCAGCGGCACGAGGGCAACCTGGAACGGCGCCAGCGTGTCGCTCCAGATGATGCCGTTCTCATCGTTGTTCTGCTCGATGGCCGCAGCCACCACGCGGGACACGCCGATGCCGTAGCAGCCCATCTGCAGCGTGACCGGCTTACCGTTCTCGCCGAGCACTTCGCACTTCATCGCCTTGCTGTATTTGTCGCCCAGCTGGAAGATATGCCCGACTTCGATGCCGCGCTTGATTTCCAGCGTGCCTTTGCCGTCCGGGCTCGGGTCGCCGGCCACGACGTTGCGCAGATCGGCGACGGTTGGGACCGGCAGGTCGCGTTCCCAGTTCACGCCGAAATAGTGCTTGTCATCGATGTTGGCACCGATGGCGAAGTCGCTCATCAATTCCACCGAGCGGTCGATGATGATCGGCAACGGCAGGTTCAACGGGCCGAGGGAGCCGGCACCGGCACCAATGGCATCGCGCAGCTCGGCATCGGTGGCCATGACCAGCGGGCTGGCGACGCCAGGCTGGTTGGCGGCCTTGATTTCGTTCAGCTCGTGGTCGCCACGGATGATCAGGGCAATCAGCTTGCCTTCTTCTTCCGCGCGCACGATCAGGGTCTTGATGGTGCGTTCGATGGGCAGGTTGTAGCCTTCCACCAATTGGGCAATGGTCTTGGCGTTCGGCGTGTCTACCAGGCGCAATTCTTCGGCCGGTGCGGCGCGGGAGGTTTCCCGTGGCACGGCTTCGGCTTTCTCGATGTTCGCGGCGTAGTCGGAGCCGTTGCTGAAGACGATGTCGTCTTCGCCGGACTCGGCCAGCACATGAAATTCGTGGGAGCCGGCACCGCCGATGGAGCCGTTGTCGGCTTCAACCGGGCGGAACTTCAGGCCCAGGCGGGTGAACACGTTGCAGTACGCCTGGTGCATGCGGTCGTAAGTGACTTGCAGCGAGGCCAGGTCGGCGTGGAACGAATAAGAATCCTTCATGATGAATTCGCGACCGCGCATCAGGCCGAAGCGTGGACGGATCTCGTCACGGAACTTGGTCTGGATCTGATACAGGTTGATTGGCAGTTGCTTGTAGCTGCTCAACTCGTTGCGCATCAGGTCGGTGATCACTTCTTCGTGAGTCGGGCCCGCGCAGAAATCGCGACCATGGCGGTCCTTGATGCGCAGCAGCTCCGGGCCGTATTCCTCCCAGCGCCCCGACTCCTGCCACAGCTCGGCCGGCTGGGTGCTCGGCATCAACACTTCCAGAGAGCCGGCGGCGTCCATTTCTTCGCGGACGATGGCTTCGACCTTGCGCATCACCCGCAGGCCCATCGGCAGCCAGGTGTACAGGCCGGAGGCGAGCTTGCGGATCATGCCTGCGCGCAGCATCAGCTGGTGGCTGATCACGACGGCGTCGGAAGGCGTTTCTTTCTGTGTGGCGAGCAAAAATTGACTGGTGCGCATGGTTGGCCGTTGTCGGTTGCTGATGACGAGAAGTGACGCAGCATTGTACGGGCGAGATGCCCTGGCGTACAGGCGCGTGGCCGGTCGCCGGATTCAGGCGCCGCTTTCGTCGGCGCCTGTTGAGATTTCCTACAGCTCTTGAGCGGGCCGGGTCGGCGGCGATTCCGACTCTGGCGCCGATTCAGGCGTCGAGCCCTCTCGGCGATTTTCCTGATACCAGTGCAAGGCGATCAGCAGCAAGGTCGGAACGCCGAGCAACGCGGTGATCAGGAAGAAATCGTGATAGCCGAATTTTTCCACCATGACCCCTGAGTACCCGCCGATCAGGCGCGGCAACAAGAGCATGATCGAGCTGAGCAGGGCGTATTGGGTCGCGGAGAATTTCAGGTTGGTCAGGCTCGACAGATAGGCGACGAACGCAGAGGTGGCCAGGCCGGAGCTGAAGTTGTCGAGGGAGATCGTGACGATCAGCATCTTCAGGTTGGCACCCATGTCCGTCAGCATCAGGAACAGGATGTTGGTGGCGGCCGACGACACGCCGCCGATGAACAGGATTGGCAGGATGCCGAAACGCACGATCAGCAGCCCGCCCATGCCGGCGCCGACAAGGGTCATGATCAGCCCGAAGATCTTGCTGACGCTGGCGATCTGGTCCTTGGTGAAACCCTGGTCGATATAAAAAACGTTGGCCATGACGCCCATGACCGTGTCGGACATCCGATAGGTCGCGATCAGGCCGAGCAGCAGCAGGGCCTGCCAGCGGTAGCGCAGGATGAAATCGTTGACCGGCGTCAGCACCGGCGCCAGGCCGCGACGCCCCATGGACGACAGGCACAGGGCGGTCAGGATGATATAGAGGATGGCGCGCAGGAAGGCGCGGTCCTGGAGCAGCAGGTCGAGCAGGCTGACGCCTTCGAACAGCACGCTGGCAAAGTCGGTGTTGTAGAGCTGGGTGAACATCGCCGGGACCGACACCAGCAGCACGATCAATACGAATACCGAAGCCAACTGATGAACGAAGGTATAGCGGCCGGCCTGCAATTGAGTACGCAACGGTACTGGCGGCTCGCGCATGAACAGCGAGGTCAGCAGCGCCGGGACCATCAGTACGCCAAACAGCAGGTACGTACCGGCCCAGGCCGAATGCTTGTAGCTGAACCCGGTGGAGCCGAACCCTTCGGCGAAAAACAGCGCGCCGGCGGTAGCCAGCAAGGCGGCAACCCGGTAGCCGGACATATAGCTGGCAGCCAGGGCGGCCTGGCGGGTGTCGTCGGCGATTTCCAATCGGTAGGCATCGACGGCGATGTCCTGGGTGGCCGAGGCGAAGGCCACGATGACGGCAATCGCGATCAGCCAGGACAAGTGTTTTTGTGGGTCACAGAAACCCATGCCGACCAGGCCGAGGATCACCAAGGCCTGGGAGAGCACCAGCCACGAGCGTCGACGTCCCAGTTTGCCGAGCAATGGCAGGCGCCATTGGTCGAGAAGAGGCGACCAGACCCATTTGAAGGCATAGGCCAGGCCGATCAGGCTTGCATAACCAATGGTTTCGCGGGCCACGCCGGCCTCGCGCAACCAGACCGACAGCGTGGAAAACACCAGCATGTAAGGCAGGCCGGCGGCGAAGCCAAGCAGCAACAGCACGAGCGTCGAAGGACTGGCATAGGCGGCAAGGGCGGCGCGCCAGGTTTTACGGGGCATGGGCTGGAGTCTGCCTCAAAAATTGCGAAAACAAAGCGCGCACTCTAACCGCTGTGCTCTACCGGGCGCCAGCCATGACGCTGAATATCAACACGATTATTCAGGACACTGATCCCTTCCATGCGCAGGCGTGCGCGCTGTTCGTCCCCCGAGGCGCTGCCTGCCGGCAGGCTGATCCGACCACCGGCACCGAGGACTCGATGCCACGGCAGCTTCGTGTCGTTCGGCAGCTGGCTGAGCGTTCGTCCGACCCAGCGCGCGGCGCGGCCCAGACCCGCCATTTCGGCGAGCTGACCATAGGTGACGACCTGGCCGGCCGGCACTTGGGCCAGGGTCAGGTAAAGCGTGGTGCGGCGGATCTGGGCGGCGTTCTCGGGGGCCGCTGGGGTGTCGGTCACGTGGAGGATTCCTGGAAATGTCCGTCTGTAGATTAGTGCCTGCCGGGCCAATTGATAAATGAACTCATCATCCTTATGCAGGTCAGTCGTTGCTGAGGTGTCATCCTGGGGGATAATGCCGCCTTTTCCTCGCAAACTTGAGCCCATTATCGCTTATGTTGTCCAGAACCCTGTTGTGCCTAGCTGTTACCAGTGCCTCCATGCCTTTGCTTGCCGATACCGTCTGGTTGAAGAACGGCGACAAGCTCAGTGGCAAGATAACCGTTTTCGACGGCGGCAAATTGTTGATCCAGACCGATTACGCGGGCGCGATCCCGATTGATTGGAAGCAGGTCAAGACGCTTGAAAGCGACCAGCAACTGCTGGTCAAGCAGGATGCCTACACCGGCGAAAAAGCCAAGGCGTTGCAGGCGGCCGAGGATGGCAAGGTGACCCTGGCCAACGGTGATGCGCCCAAGACCGTCGAGCTGGCAAGCATCCAGCAGATCCTCAAGCCCAAGCCGGTGGTCGAGGATCTGGTGTGGAAAGGCAATGTCGACGCCGCACTGGATTACCAGCGCGCGGAAGCCGATACCGACGATTACGACATCGACTTCAAGACCTCGGCGCGCCACGGCAGATGGCGGCACACCGCCGAAGGCGAATACAACCGCGAATTTCAGGATGATGTGGTGTCGGCTGACAACTGGCGGCTGGAGTATTCCCTCGACCGCTTCCTCACGGAAAAATGGTTTTGGCAAGGTCGCCTGAACTACAAGCGTGACAAGGTCGAAGACCTGGCACGCCAGCGCGTGGTCGGTACTGGTCCGGGTTATCAGTTCTGGGACGACGAACTGGGCGCTTTCTCCCTGGGTTCGCTGCTCAACCGCACCGACTATGAATACCGCGACGGCGGCAAGGACAACTTCTATTCCGTGGCGATGAAGTGGGACTACAACCGTTACCTGATCGGCAAGCGCGTCGAGCTGTTCACCAATGGCGAAGTGGGCAAGCCGCTGTCAGGCGTGGCCGAATACGCCTATGACGCGGAGATCGGGTTGCGCTACAAGGTCACTGACTGGGCGTCGCTCAATCTCAAGGCCGAGAAGGACGTCATCGAAGGGACCGAAGACAGCGACCTGAGCAAGACGCGCTACACCGCCGGGTTTGGCGTGACCTGGTAACCCGCGGTAACCACCACCAGACCCTGTGGGAGCGAGCCTGCTCGCGAAAGCGGTACACCAGTTGTCACAGATGCAATTGGTCCGTCGCTTTCGCGAGCAGGCTCGCTCCCACACTGGTTTCGGTTTCCAAAAACACCCAGGCACAAAAAAGCCCCGCTTTTGAGGGCGGGGCTTCTTACTAAAGCAAGGACAAGTTAGATAACTTGAACTTCTTCAGCTTGCATGCCTTTCTGACCGCGGGTAGCGATGAAAGAAACCTGTTGGCCTTCTTTCAGGCTTTTGAAGCCGTCGGATTGGATAGCTTTGAAGTGAACGAACAGATCGTCACCGGATTGTGGGGTGATGAAGCCGAAGCCTTTTTCATCGTTGAACCACTTAACGGTACCGGTTTGGCGATTAGACATGGTGTAACTCCTTGAACAAAGATAACTGCGACTCAGGAAGAACCCTGGCCGAGACTGAGTGCAAAGAGCAGGAAAAATTCTTGTAGATGGTTGGATCGAAATTCAACATATCGTGTAGAGATTCTCAGTGACACAAGCAACACAGTGACGCCACCTTACCCCTTTTTCCGAAACGTGCCAATGGTCTTTGCGAAGGTTTCTCGGTTTTAATGACTGACGGCAATGGCGATAGCCGTCAGAGCCCGGAAATCAAGGCGGATCGGCGAGAGTTGCGTCTCGCACTTTGAACCCGCCCCGCGGCCCGGTAAGATGCCGGACAGTTTTTTCCACCTCGCTATTTCAGGAAACCCGCCATGAGCATCAAATCGGACAAGTGGATTCGCCGCATGGCGCAAGAGCACGGCATGATCGAGCCCTTCGTAGAGCGCCAGATGCGTGGCGAAGGCGCCGACCGGCTGATTTCCTTCGGCGTTTCCAGCTACGGCTACGACGTGCGCTGCGCCGATGAATTCAAGGTGTTCACCAACATCAATTCGGCCACCGTCGACCCGAAGAATTTCGATGAGAAGAGCTTCGTCGACATCAAGAGCGACGTTTGCATCATTCCGCCGAACTCTTTCGCCCTGGCCCGCACCGTCGAGTACTTCCGCATCCCGCGCAACGTGCTGACCATCTGCCTGGGTAAAAGCACCTACGCCCGCTGCGGCATCATCGTCAACGTGACACCTCTGGAACCTGAATGGGAAGGCCACGTGACCCTGGAGTTTTCCAACACCACGACCCTGCCGGCGAAGATCTACGCCAACGAGGGCGTGGCGCAGATGTTGTTCCTTGAGTCCGATGAGGAATGTGAAGTTTCCTACAAGGACCGTGGCGGTAAATACCAGGGCCAGCGCGGTGTGACACTGCCGCGTACCTGATTCTGACGAGCTGTTGGAATTCCTGAGCGGGCAGGCACTCTATTGGGTGTACTGCCCGTTTTTGCGTCTGCGCAACGGGCCTTCGCTCAGGAGTTGCTCTATGAAGATCGATCCGCGAATCAGTGCCGAACTGGCAAGGCTTGAGCCCAATCAGATCGGCGTCCTGGCTTGGTCATTACTGGCCCACCCTGCTGAAGCGGCGGGCGGCATCCCTGGCCAGCCCGACCCCGATACCCCTAACGAACAGCCTACCGAACCCGGCGAACCGACTCTTCCGGACGAACCGCCTCCCGCGCCCGTAGCCTGATCAGCCAATGGCCCCTCAGTTGTCGAAGCCTGATCGCTTCAACTGACGGGCCATATTTCGTTGTCGCCCACCACGAAGATCTTGCAGTCGTTGTCCTGATCGACCCGATAGCCTCCCGTGAAGGCACCGAAGGCCGGTAGCAGGCTGATCTCGCTACCGAGGCGGAAACATGGCAGGCGCAGGCGTTGACGCCCCTTGCCGCTCAGGTGGTAGACCGGGTGTACGTGCCCGGCGAGCACGTGTCGACTTGGATGCGGGGTAGGCTCGTGTTGCACGGCGAAAGGGCCCAATAGCAACGGCTCGGGGACGACGCGGATATCGAGTGCCGCTGGCGGATCGCCGGCGCGCTTGTCGTGATTGCCGCGGATCAGCGTGATGGCTAGTTTGCGTTGCCGTTCACGCCAGTCGGCAAGGGCCTTCAAAGTGCCTGGGGCATGAGAACCGGGCCCATGCAGGAAGTCCCCGAGGAATATCAGCAGTCGGCACGGCAGGCTCGCCAGCAAGTCGTCAAGCATGGCGATGTTGTTCGCCGTGGTGCCGTGGGGTACCGGTTGGCCGAGGCTACGGTAGGCCGCGGCCTTGCCGAAATGCACATCGGCCACCATCAGGGTTTCCTGGGCCGGCCAGTACAGGGCTTTTTGCGGCAACAGCCAGAGCTCTTCGCCCGCAAGGTTGACGGGATACGGCGCGGGCATCAGGCGCTTCCTCGATCAGCGGTTTTTTCCAGTTCGCTGACCATGCGCCGGATGCGATCGGCGAGCTTTTCCGAGCTCATGCTTTCGCGGAATCGCTCCACCAGCAAGGGAAAGCCCAGCGGAGTAGGGCGTTTGATCAGGTGCAGGTCGAGTTTCAAGGTATCGAGGCGTTCCAAGGTCTGCTCCAGTCGGCGTATATCCAATTCTTCGCGCAAAACTTCCTCGCCGGCCTGGGCCAGCAGCAGGTTATCGGCGTCATATTGCTTGAACACTTGATAGAACAACCCGCTGGAAGCCTGCACTTGGCGGGTGCTCTTCGGTGCGCCGGGGTAGCCGGCGAATACCAGCCCGGCGATCCGGGCGATTTCGCGGAAGCGGCGCAGGGCCAGTTCTCCGGCGTTCAGGCTGGCGAGAACGTCGGCCAGCAAGCCATCGGTGCGCAACAGCGCCGGGTTCAGATGCGTTGACCAATCCAGTTCGGTGGCGCTGAGCAATTCCAGGCCGTAGTCATTGACCGCAATCGAGAACGTCACCGGTTGGCGCTGGCTGACGCGCCAGGCCAACAGGCTGGCCAGGCCCAGATGTACCTGGCGCCCGGCGAACGGATACAGGAACAGGTGCCAACCCTCCCGGGATTTGAGCGCTTCGGCCAGCAGCGTTCCCTGCGTCGGCAGGCCGGACCAACGCAGCTGCGTTGACAGCAGCGGCTGTACGGCTTGCATTTCCGGTCCGTCGAAACGGCCCTTGGCGGCTTCGCTCAAGCGCGCGACGACCGCGGCAGCGAGCTCGCTGGAAAGCGGCATGCGTCCGCCATTCCAGCGCGGCACGGCGGCTTTTTTCGCCTGGCTGCGGCGTACGTAAGCGGTCATGTCCTCGACCCGGACCAACTCCAGCAACCGCCCGGCGAACAGGAATCCATCGCCGGGGCGCAAGCGTGCGATGAAGCCTTCTTCCACGCTGCCCAGGGTCTTGCCGCCGCCGCCCTTGCTCCAGAATTTCAATTGCAGGCTGGCGTCACTGACGATAGTGCCGATGCTCATGCGGTGGCGCCGTGCCAGACGGGCGTCAGGCACGCGCCAGATCCCCTGTTCATCCGGTTCGACCCGCCGATAATCAGGGTAGGCGGTCAGCGACAGGCCGCCGTGGCGCACGAAAGCCAGCGCCCAGGCCCACTCGGCCGGGTTCAGGTCGCGGTAGGCCCAGGCGCCGCGTACCTCATCAAACAGCTCATCTGGAACAAAACCGCCACCCAGGGCCATGCTGACCAGATGCTGGACCAGTACATCCAAAGGCTTGTGGGGCGATTCACGCGGCTCGATTCGCCGCTGCGCCACGGCGTCCTGGGCGGCGGCGGCCTCGATCAGTTCCAGGCTGTGGGTTGGCACCAGGGTTATTCGCGAGGTCCGCCCCGGCGCATGGCCGGAGCGTCCGGCGCGTTGCATCAAGCGGGCGACGCCTTTCGCCGAACCAATCTGTAGCACGCGTTCCACGGGCAGGAAATCCACCCCCAGGTCGAGGCTGGACGTACACACGACTGCCTTGAGCTGGCCGTCCTTCAACGCCCGTTCCACCCAGTCGCGGGTGTCGCGGGACAGAGAACTATGGTGCAACGCGATGAGCCCGGCCCAATCCGGGCGCGCCTCAAGAATGGCCTGGTACCAGATTTCCGCTTGCGCGCGAGTATTGGTAAAGACCAGGCAACTGCTGCTGGTGTCGATTTCGGTGACCACCTGGGGCAACATTTTCAGGCCGATATGCCCCGCCCATGGAAACCGTTCGAGGGTTGGCGGCAACAGCGTATCGACCTGCAACGTCTTGGCATCGGCGCCCTGCACGCTGATCCCTTTGCCTTGTGGCATCAGTACCTGCTCGGCGTGGGCCTGGTTGCCCAGGGTCGCGGATACGCCCCAGACGATCAGGTCGGGGTGCCAGTAGCGCAAGCGAGCCAGGGCCAGTTGCAATTGCACGCCGCGCTTGTTGCCGAGCAATTCGTGCCACTCATCTACCACGACCATGCGCAGGGTCGACACGGCCGTTTGGGCATCAGCGCGGGCGAGCATCAGCGTCAGGCTTTCGGGCGTGGTGATCAGCGCCGTGGGCAAGCGCCGGCCTTGCCGGGCGCGTTCGCTGGCGCTGGTGTCACCGGTGCGCAGGCCTACGCTCCAGGGAATCTGCAGCGGATCGAGGGGCGCTTCGAGAGCCTTGCCGGTGTCGGCGGCCAGCGCGCGCATCGGCGTTATCCACAAGACCGTCAGCGGTTCGCTCGGCGGTTTGCGTTTACGAGGCTTGTCTGGTGGCGGCACGCTGCGGGCGAAACGGTTGAGTGCGGCAAACCACACGGCGTAGGTCTTGCCGGCGCCGGTATTGGCATGCAACAGCCCCGACTCGCCACGCTTGACCGCAGCCCATACCTGCTTTTGAAAGGTGAACGCCTTCCAGCCGCGGGCATCGAACCACTGTTTCGCGAAGTTGCTGGATGTCGCCATGCGTGCGGTGTGCGCCCTGAAAGTCCTTCTTCAGAGACCACGGCAGGAGATGAAAGGTTTTATGACCTGGTTGTGGCAGGCGCGCTGTTCTGGCGAGGGAGCTTGCTCCCGCTGGAGGCGCAGCCTCCCCAGCAGCTTGTCAGCCAAGGCCAGGGGGGCCGCTTCGCGGCCCAGCGGGAGCAAGCTCTCTCGCCACGGGTGGCGGGGGGTTATTTCAGATTGCCACTGAGGAACTGCTTGAGCCGTTCGCTCTTCGGGCTGCCCAGCACGTCTTCCGGCGCGCCTTCTTCTTCCACCAGGCCCTGGTGCAGAAACAGCACCTGATTGGACACCTTGCGGGCGAAGCTCATTTCGTGGGTCACCATGATCATGGTCCGGCCTTCTTCGGCCAGGCCTTGGATCACTTTTAATACTTCACCTACCAGTTCCGGGTCCAAGGCCGAGGTCGGTTCGTCAAACAGCATGACCTCAGGCTCCATGGCCAAGGCGCGGGCAATCGCCACGCGTTGTTGCTGACCACCGGACAGGAACGCCGGGTATTGCTCGGCAACACGTGCCGGCAGGCCGACCTTGTCGAGATAACGGCGGGCGCGATCCTCGGCTTCCTGCTTGCTGACGCCCAGCACCCGGCGCGGCGCCATGGTGATGTTTTCCAGGACGGTCATGTGGCTCCACAGGTTGAAGTGCTGGAACACCATGGCCAGGCGCGTGCGGATGCGTTGCAGCTCGTCGGCGTCGGCCACGCGCATGCCGTGGTGATCCTTGATCATCTGGATCGATTGGCCGTCCAGGCTCATGGCGCCGTCGTTGGGTTGTTCAAGGAAATTGATGCAGCGCAGGAAGGTGCTTTTGCCCGAGCCGCTCGCGCCGATCAGGCTGATCACGTCGCCGGTCCTGGCCTTGAGCGAAACCCCTTTGAGCACCTCATGGTGGCCATAGCTTTTGTGCAGGCCTTCGATGGTCAGTTTGTACATGGAACAGGCATCCTCAAGGCGAAAGTAGGTAGCCGCTGCGGTAGGCTTCGGTCCCGGCGACATGGGCGATGACCATGCCGGCGGTGGCCATGCGACGCAGCGAGCGGGCGTACAGCAGCCCGGCATTACGGCAATGAACGGGGGTGACGGTATCGTTGACCGGGTCGATGATTTCGGCGATCAGCTGTCCTGCCTCCAGGTACTCACCGGGTAGGGCGCTGTACACCAGCAGGCCGCCGACCGGTGTCGCCACCGGTTCGACGCCGGCCAGCGGCGTGGCCGGGTAGGGCAGGTCGGGCACCGGCACCGGCTCACCGTCAATGGCGCCGAAGTGGATCAGGTATTCGATCAGGGCCTGGCAGTCGAGACTCGCCAGGCCATGGTTGACGTCACCCTGGCCGCGCAATTCGACAGTTACCGAAAAGCTGCCCAGGGGAATTTCGAAGCGATCACCGAAACGCTCCTTGAGCTGCCACCAGAGCAGCGTGAAGCATTCGTCGAACGATTGGCCGCCCGAGTCAGTCGCCAACAGGCTGGCCTCGGCGCCGATGTAGCGCGCCAGCGGCTCGACCCGCGGCCAGGCCTCGGGCGTGGTGTAGAGATGGGCGACGGCTTCGAAATCGCAATGCAGGTCAAGCACCATGTCGGCATCACACGCCAGGCGTTGCAGGACCAGGCGCTGGGATTGCAGTTGGGTGCTGGCGGTCTGCCGACTCAGGGCGTCGCGCAGGCTGGTGCGGATCAGCATCAGGTTGTGCTGCGGGTCGTCGGTCAGCAGGCCTTCGATTTCGTTGCCGATCTCTTCGCTCAGGTCGACGAACCGGCGGTTGAAATTCTGCCCGCTCTCCAATTCGTAACGACCCAGGGGCACGTCCATCAGTACCTGTTCGAGGCCGATCGGGTTGGCGACCGGCACCAGCACGATTTCGTGCCGCAGGTGGCCCGAAGCCTCGAGTTCGGCCAGGCGCTGCTTGAGGTGCCAGGCGACCAGCATGCCGGGCAATTCATCGGCATGCAGGGACGACTGGATATAGATTTTGCCGACGGCTTTTTCCGGGCCGAAGTGAAAGCTGTGGATCTTGCGTGCGGTCCCCGGCAGCGGGGCCAGCAGGTCATGAATCTGGTGGCGCATTTACATGTATGTCCTGGGAACGGAAGCCTTAGTGGGTCGGCCCGAGAAAGGCCAGCCAGCGGCGTTCGGCGAGACGGAAGAGGCCCACCAGTGCAAACGTGACGGTCAGGTAGATCAACGCGGCGATCCCGAACGACTGGAACGTCAGGAAGGTGGCCGAGTTGGCGTCCCGGGCGACTTTCAACACGTCAGGAACGGTAGCGGTGAACGCCACGGTCGTCGAATGCAGCATCAATATCACTTCGTTGCTGTAGTACGGCAGCGAACGACGCAGCGCTGACGGCATGATCACGTACGTGTAGAGCTTCCAGCCGGTCAACCCGTAAGCCTTGGCCGCTTCGACTTCGCCGTGGTTCATGCTGCGAATCGCCCCGGCAAAGATCTCCGTGGTGTAGGCGCAGGTGTTCAACGCGAACGCCAGGATCGTGCAGTTCATCGCGTCGCGAAAGAAACTGTCGAGCACGGGTTGGGCACGCACCGCCTCGATGCTGTAGATGCCGGTGTAGCAGATCAGCAATTGGATATAGAGCGGCGTACCGCGAAACAGATAGGTGTAGAACTGCACCGGCCAGCGCACGTAGACCTTGGGTGAAACCCGGGCAATGGACAGCGGAATCGACACCACAAAGCCGATCAACAGCGCGGCGCTGAGCAGCCACAGGGTCATTGCCAGGCCGGTGATGTGGACGCCGTCGCTGTAGAGAAACGGTCGCCAGTATTCTTGCAGGAGTTCGATCATCGCACGGCCTCCCGGGCTCCGGCGGCGTAGCGGCGTTCAAGCCAGCGCAGGATAAAGTTGGATGCACTGGTGATCAGCAGATAGATGAGCGCCGCCAGCACCAGGAAATAAAACAGCTGGTAGGTGCTTTTGCCCGCATCCTGGGCGGCCTTGACCAGGTCGGCCAGGCCGATGATCGACACCAGGGCGGTGGCCTTGAGCATGACCATCCAGTTGTTGCCGATCCCCGGCAGGGCAAAGCGCATCATTTGTGGGAACACCACGTAACGGAAACGTTGGCCACGCTTGAGGCCATAAGCCGTGGCCGCTTCGACCTGCCCGCGAGGCACCGCGAGGATCGCGCCGCGAAAGGTTTCGGTGAAGTACGCACCGTAAATGAAGCCCAGGGTGATGACCCCGGCGCCGAACGGGTTGATCTCGATGTATTCCCATTCCATGAAATCGGTAAAAGACGTCAGCCAGGTTTGCAGGCTGTAGAAAATCAGCAGCATCAGCACCAGGTCGGGTACGCCGCGAATCAGCGTGGTGTAGAGCTGGGCCGGTATACGCAGCAGTTTGACGCTGGACAATTTGGCGCTGGCGCCGAGCAACCCGAGCAGGACGCTAAGCAGCAAGGACAGGGCCGACAGCTTGATGGTCATCCAGGTGCCTTGCATCAGCAGCGGGCCAAAGCCCTGCAGGCTGAGGGCCGAGAGCCCCAGACTTTGTAGGAATTGTTCGAACATGGACATTGCCTTTGGCAGGAAAAAAGCGCCCACCCGGTTCAGGGTGGGCGCCGCGCATTATTTGCCGCTGTACAGATTCAGATCGCCAAAGTGTTTTTTCTGGATCTCGGCGTATTTGCCGTCGTCGTGTAACGCTTTGATACCTTTATCCAAAAGCGCCTTCAGCTCTTTGTTACCTTTCTTGATACCGATGGCGGTCTTGGATGGCAGCAGTTCGCTGTCCACCGGCTGGCTGACTTCATAGCCTTCGCCTTTTGGCGATTTCAGGAAGCCCAGTTCGGCCTGAAGCATGTCCTGGATCGCGGCATCGAGGCGGCCCGAGGTCAGGTCGGCATAGACCTGGTCCTGGTTCTGGTAGGCCTGGGTCTTGACGCCGGCCTTGTCCAGCACGGCCTTGGCGTAGGCTTCCTGGATGGTGCCTTGCTCGTAGCCAACGGTCTTGCCCTTGAGCGAGGCAACGTCTGCGCTCAGGCCCGAGCCCTTCTTGAATACATAGGCCGTTGGGCCGGAGAACAACTCGCTGGAGAAATCGATAGCCTTTTCACGGGCCGGGGTAACGGTCATGGAGGAGATCACGCCGTCGAATTTATTGGCCTTGAGGCCCGGAATCATTCCGTCGAAATCGCTTTCGACCCATTTGCATTTGACCTTCAGTTCTTCACAGATCGCATTGCCCAGGTCGATGTCGAAACCCACCAGGCTGCCATCGGCGGCCTTGGATTCGAACGGGGCGTAGGACGGGTCGACACCAAAACGCAGTTCCTTGTATTCCTTGGCCGTGGCGACGCCGGCGGCCATGCACAACGCCAGTGCAGAAAGGGTCAGCAGTGCTTTTTTCATTATTGAGTCCCTAAAACCAATTTGAGCGCTTGTGGCGCGTAAGATTGTTACCGGTGAAGGTCTGAACGGTATGACGGCATAAAGGTAGCAATTTCCGAACCATAGTGCCGAACAAGTGTTTTAAAAGCACTGGCGGCGAGAGACGGAACGCAATGGTGCGCGGGGGTGAGCGTACATCAAAAAGCGCACCGGGATGGAGCGTGCGTTTGTCCGGTTTAGCTCTTCGTGGCGAGGGAGCTTGCTCCCGCTGGAGGCGCAGCCTCCCTCTGCGGTGCGTCCTTCAGAATCAGGGGGCGCTTCGCGCCCAGCGGGAGCAAGCTCCCTCGCCACGAGAGCGGGGTTTACTTGAGAAGATCCTGAAGCGTCGCCAGCGTGTCCGCCTCTTCGACGGTCTTGTCCTGGCGCCAGCGCAGCATCCGTGGGAAACGTACCGCGATCCCGCTCTTGTGGCGCTTGGACAAGGCAATGCCTTCGAAGCCCAGCTCGAAAACCAGGGTCGGGGTGACGCTGCTCACCGGGCCGAACTTTTCCACCGTGGTCCTGCGCACGATGCTGTCGACCTGGCGCATTTCTGCATCGGTCAGCCCTGAATAGGCCTTGGCGAAAGGCACCAGCGTGCGGTCGCGGCTGCCGGGCGGGTTGTCCCATACGGCGAAGGTGTAGTCGCTGTAGAGGCTGGCGCGCCGGCCGTGGCCGCGCTGGGCATAGATCAGCACCGCGTCGACACTGAACGGGTCGATCTTCCATTTCCACCACACGCCCATGTCCTTGGTCCGGCCGACGCCGTACAGCGCGTTGCGCGCCTTGAGCATCATGCCTTCGACGCCGAGGCTGCGGGACGCTTCGCGCTGGCGGGCAAGGTCGAACCAATCCTGGCCAGTGACGATGGGCGACGGCAACAGCACCGGACTGTGGCAGCGGGCAATCAGGGCCTCCAGTTGCTTGCGACGCTCGGCCTGGGGCCGGCTGCGCCAGTCCTCGCCTTGCCATTCCAGCAGGTCGTAGGCCATCACCACCACGGGGGCGTCTTCCAGCACCTTCTTGCTCAAGGTCTTGCGACCGATGCGCTGTTGCAACAGGGCGAAGGGTTGCACCGCCGGCTGCAGCGGCGCTTCCGGATCAAAGGCATCCTCGGTGATCGCCTGCGGGGCTTTCCAGACCACGATTTCGCCATCGATCACCGTGCCGTCGGGCAACGCCTGCGCCAGGCAATGCAATTCAGGAAAGCGCTCGGTCACCAGGTCCTCGCCCCGGGACCAGACCCACAAATGGCCGTCACGCTTGATCACCTGGGCGCGGATTCCGTCCCATTTCCACTCCACCTGCCAGTCGCTGGCCGGCCCCAACAAGGTGTCGAATTGCTCAATCGGTTGTGACAAGGCATGGGCCAGGAAAAACGGATAAGGCTGGCCGCCGCGCTGGGCATGTTCATCGGCGGATTCGCCGGCGATCAGCTTGAGGTAACTGGCCGCGGTCGGGCGATGGGACAGATCGGTGTAGCCCACCAGCCGTTGGGCCACCCGTTTGCTG
The DNA here is from genome assembly GCF_054161305.1 of Pseudomonas sp. Z2-11. Taxonomy (NCBI): domain Bacteria; kingdom Pseudomonadati; phylum Pseudomonadota; class Gammaproteobacteria; order Pseudomonadales; family Pseudomonadaceae; genus Pseudomonas; species Pseudomonas sp. Z2-11. The sequence continues at coordinate 4,813,813 of NZ_CP096395.1, read as the reverse complement.
TCGAGCCCGGCCATCGTTGCCAGCGCCCGGGTGACCAACAACTTGGACACCCCGACGCGGAAACTGCCGGTGATGAGCTTGATGCAGAGCATCAGGCTGGATCGGTCAAGTTCTGCCCACAGCGCCGGAAGCCGCTGCGCCAGTACCTCTGGCGACTCACCGCGCAACGGCAGGAGTTTTTCCTCGATCCACACCGCCAGGCCTTCATCGGAACTGTGGGGCGATTCGGGCAGTACCAGCGAAATGGTTTCGGCCAGGTCGCCCACTGCCTGGTAACTTTCTTCGAACAGCCAAAGAGACAGGCCGGACACCTGGACCGCCAGCTCGCGGAGGATTTTCACCGGTACCAACTGCCTGGGACGCCCGCCCGAGAGAAAATACACCGCCCAGGCGGCGTCCTCGGCTGGCGCCTTGCTGAAGTAATCCTGCATGGCCGCGAGCTTGGCGTTGCTTGAGGTGGTGGCGTCGAGTTCGGCGTACAGCTCGGCAAAAGCTTTCATGAGGCATCCTCGCCGCTGTCGCTCGCCACGGCGATGTCCTCTTCGTCATCGCCGTATTCCGTGGTGAAGCCCTGGGCGTCGAGGCCTTGTTCACAGAGATGACGCACCAGCACGGCCACCGATCCATGGGTGACCATGACCCGTTCGGCGCCGGTCTGTTCGATGGCCCAGAGCAGGCCGGGCCAGTCCGCGTGATCGGAAAGCACGAAGCCCCGATCCACGCCCCGTCGCCGACGGGTGCCACGCAAGCGCATCCAGCCGCTGGCGAAGGCGTCGCTGTAATCACCGAAACGCCGCATCCAGGTGCTGCCACCGGCGGAGGGCGGGGCGATGACCAGTGCCTGGCTCATGATCGGATCAGTCTTTTTCACATCGCCGGCATAGATCGTCGGCGGCAGGTGCACGCCGGCTTCGCGATAGACCCGGTTCAACGGCTCCACCGCGCCATGGGCGAGTATCGGTCCCAGGCTCGCGTCGATGCCGTGGAGGATTCGCTGGGCCTTGCCAAAGGAATAGCAGAACAACACGCTGGCCCGGCCGGCGGCGATGTTCCCCCGCCACCACTGATTGATCTCATCGAACACCTGCGCCTGGGGCTGCCAGCGATAGATCGGCAGGCCGAAGGTGGATTCGGTGATGAACGTATGACACTTCACCGGCTCGAACGGTGCGCAGGTGCCGTCGGGCTCGACTTTGTAATCGCCGGACGCGACCCACACCTCGCCTTGGTATTCCAACCGCACCTGGGCAGAACCCAACACATGGCCGGCGGGATGAAAGCTCAAGGTCACGCCATGGTGCAGCAGCCGTTCGCCGTAGGGCAGGGTTTGCAGATTGATGTCCTGGCCCAGCCGGGAGCGCAGGATGCCTTCGCCGGGTGCCGCTGCCAGGTAGTGCTGGTTGCCGCCGCGGGCGTGGTCGCCGTGGGCGTGGGTGATGACCGAGCGGTCCACCGGACGCCATGGGTCGATGTAGAAATCTCCCTGCGGACAATACAGGCCTTCGGGGCGGGAAATGACCAGATCCATGCGGTTACCGGGGCGATGGGCTTGTCCGGTAGAGGCGGGGACGGGGGGAGAAGTTCGATCGGTTTTCCTGGTGGGATGGGCTGACGCCATCGCGAGCAAGCTCGCTCCCACAGGTTAATTCGGTTCATTTAAGAAAGGATGCACTTGTGGCGAGGGAGCTTGCTCCCGCTCGGCTGCGAAGCAGTCGTGAACCGGCGGGTGCGGTGTGCCTGATGCTCCGCACATGGCAGGTTTTTGGGGCCGCTTCGCGGCCCAGCGGGAGCAAGCTCCCTCGCCACGGGATTGTCGATTGCCTTAAGTGAATAGCATTAGAGGCAGATCGGCCTATTTACCCGGAACCAAGGTCAAACGAGTCTTGCCATACGCCCGATCAAAATTCTGCGGTTGCAAGGGCAGGCTTTGATATTGACCCTTGAGCCACGGGTCCAGGCCGTTCAGATAGTTCGGGCTGGCCGGGTTGCCCGACTGGCCGGCGCCGCCCTGGATCGTCAATGGCTCAGGCTGGCTGAAATCAACGATAAAGCGCGTGGCCGGCGCCAGGGTCGTGTTGAAATCCTGGCCCCAGGCGAACGCGGCGGTATTGAGCGTGCTGTTATCGCCGCCGGCTGCCAGCGGGCCGCGTACGGTCTGGCCGCTGGCGTTTTTCCATTCCTGGCGGTGCAGCTTGCCCCACTGCCAGGCGCTGTGGTCAGTGCCCAGCAGACTGTCACCGGCGCTGACAGTCGCCGCGAGGCTGCGCGCCAGGATAACGGCCTTGTCTTCTTTTTGCGGCGTGCGCACATCGTCCCAGAACGGACTGTCCTCACGACCAAGCAAATGATCGGCCTGGGCCGAATAAGACAGCTGGCCGTTGGCGACCAGCGCTTTCCACGCCGGACTACCCTCGGGGCCCAGTTCATCCAGGAACGTCTGCTTCATGCTTTCTTGCAGGAACAACTCATAGATCGCTGCGTCGGCAGAAACCGGACTGAGCCTGCCATCGAACGCCATCAGGCGGGTATAGGCCTCGCGTGCCTTGGCGCGGTCCGCCACCGGCAGGGCTTCGATGGCTTGCTTGAGTGGCTGGGCCATGCCCGGGGCTTCGAAGACCTTTTTCAGCTTGGCGGCGAATGTCGTGGTCTGGTCGTATTGCATGGCGATCAGGCTGCGCGCGTCGTGCTTGCCTGCGCCGGCCAGTTCGGCCAGGCGCTCGCCACGTTCCGGCGCCGCCCAGGAGTTGGACAGTTGCATGCCGTAGCCATGGGGAATGACGCGCTGGTTGGCGGTGCCGAGCCAACCCTGCGCCGGATCCTGGTCGTAGGGGTGCAGCATCGGATCGGCGTAACCGTCCCAATCGTAACGGCTGTCCCAGCCCGGCGACGGCAACAGGCCTTCGCCCTCGCGGCGGTTCGGGTAGCGACCGGTGACCTGCCAGCCGATATTGCGGGCGTCGGCGAACACCATGTTCACTGCCAGGGCGCGGATCTCCCGGCTCGCGTCGGAGGCTTTCTCGACGTTCTGCGCGCGCGACAGATCGAAGAGCGCGTCCAGGGTCTTGTCGCCGGTGAAGCTCGGCAATTGCAGGGCCAGGCCCAGACCGTTGGCCATGGCCGGACCCTGGGCGCTGTTGAGCAACGGACCGTGGCGGGTTTCGTACACCGCTTCTCTGATCGACCGTTGGCCCTTGATGAAGTAGGTCTCGTTGCGCACGGTTGCCTGCTGCCACTTGCCGTTGGCTTCGTAGGACAGCCCGTTGCCCTGGCGTCGGATCTTTTCCAGGTACAGGTCCTGGTTGTCGCCGAGAACACTGGTCATGCTCCACGCGACGTTACCGTTGAAGCCCGCGAGGATCATCGGGATGCCCGCCACGGAAAGCCCGGCCGCCTGATATTTGGGCGCGCGAATCTGCACCGGGCTCCAGAGCGACGGCACGCCCAGCGGGCCATGGCTGTCGCCGGCCAACAGGCTCTTGCCGTTGCGGCTGCGCTGCGGGCCGATGGCCCAGTTACTCGAAGACGCTGCGCCCAGCAGGTTCAGGTTGGCCAACTCGGCGCTGGCCTTGCTGATTTCGTTCAAACCGGGAATCTGCCCATTGAGCCGGACGCCCTGCAGCTTCTCGGCTTCGGTCAAGGGCAATGGCTCGTCCGGGTAGGACGGGCTCAGCCAGGCCAGTTTATCGTTGGTTACGCTCTGGGCCAGCACCAGGGCGGCGACTTCTTCCGGCAGGTTCGCCGATTGGGTGAAGTTAAGCAGGCAGAACAGCAGCGCCGAATCTTCCGGTTTCCAATATTCGGGTTTGTAGCCGGTGGCGGCCAGGTCCGCCGGCAGCTTGTCGCGGTAGCGGAACAGGTAGGCGTTGACGCCTCGCGCATAGACTTCGAAAAAGCGCTTCAGGCGTGGCGAAGATGCCTTGTACAGCTCATCCGCGCTTTTCTTCAGGTTGACGGCGCGCATGTAGCGGTCGACGTCCAGCCGTTCGGCGCCGGACATTTCCGCCAGGCGGCCCTGGGCGAGCAGGCGCAGGGTGGTCATCTGCGTGATCCGGTCGCTGGCATGCACATAGCCGAGGGCAAACAGGGCGTCATGAAAGCTGTTGCTTTCGATCAGCGGCATGCCCAAGGCATTACGCCGGACCGAGACATTCTGCGCCAGCCCCTTGAGCGGTTGTACGCCGGTGGTGGGCGCGACCGTGTCCTGGGTATTCCAGGCCTGGCAACCGCTTAAAGCGAGCACGCTGGCCACTGCTGCGGCAACGCCGAGCTTGGGAAAGAAAGAAATCGAGGCTGGCGAGGCCATGGCAAAGCTCCTGCGGGAGGGGGTGGCACCAATAAAGGCGCTACGTTAGTGAGCAGGAGAAGGGCGCGCAAGCGGGCTTTGGGGTTATTTGATGTTTTGCGATGAAAGCCCGGGCCACCAGAGACTTGCTTGTAAGAGAAGGTGGTGCTCAAGTGTGGAAAAACCGACGACCGAGAGATCCGGAATGGAGCTACAGAAAAACGCGGCGCTGATCCTTATCGATCAGCAGAAAGGCATCCTCCATCCCAGGCTTGGCCCGCGCAACAACCCCGAGGCGGAGCTGCGCATGCTGGAATTGCTCGGATGCTGGCGAGAGTCGGCGCGGCCAATCATCCATGTCCATCATTTGTCCCGGTCCGAGGCGTCAGTCTTCTGGCCTGGACAATCAGGCGTGGAGGTTCAGGACCGGTTCAGGCCCATGGCTGGGGAAGGGCTGGTCCAGAAGCAGGTGCCCGATGCGTTTTGCGGCACGACCCTGGAAGCGGATTTGCGCAGTGCGGGGATCGGGCAACTGGTGATTGTCGGCGTGGCCACGAACAATTCGGTGGAGTCCACCGCGCGCACGGCTGGCAACCTGGGGTTCGATACGTGGGTAGCCGAGGATGCCTGTTACACCTTCGACAAGCCCGACTTCTTCGGTTATGCCCGTTCGGCTGCCGAGGTGCATGCGATGTCCCTGGGGAATCTGCATGGGGAGTATGCGACGGTGATCAGCGTGGAGCGGATTCTGGCGGCGGGCTGATAAACCGAGATGGATGTGCTGGCCTCTTCGCGAGCAGGCTCGCTCCCACAGGGAAAAATGGTGCACCGCAGCACCAGTGTGGGAGCGAGCCTGCTCGCGAAGGCGGCCTAGCAGGCGAAAATTTTTTTTGCCTGCTCCATCAAGCCCCGTGGCACTTCTTGAATTTCTTGCCATTGCCGCACGGGCAAGGGTCGTTGCGACCGACGTCTTTCAGGGCGTTGCGCACGGGTTCCTGATGGGCGTGGCCGCAGTTCGGGCCGTGGACATGGCCGTGATCATGATCGTGGTGATGATCATGATCGTGGTTGCAATCAGGGCCATGGACGTGGGGTTGTTGGGTCATCGGGGTTACTCCGCAATTAGATCGGCGGCGATTATCACGCCATTGCGCTCCAGGTGCACGTAGTCGGCGATGAATAAACCGGTTTCCAGCTCCCCCTCCAGACGATAGGGAATCTGTTGCCGGGGTTTCTTCAGCATTTTCACCAGTTCGCGCACCTGCGGCCACAGGTTGGTGCGGATCGGCACCTTGAAATAGGCGCTGTGTCCGGGGCGCACCGTAAACCAGTGTTCATGTTCTCCTTCGGTCAGCAGCAGGTCGTCCAGGTGGATCCGGTAGGTCAGGCCGCGTACGGTGAGGTCGTCTTCGCCGGGGTTGTCGACGCGAAAGTGCAACATGAACTTCTGCTCCAGCAACCGGGCCCGCACCACCTCCACCTTGACCAGATGCACCTGTGGTTCGGGTGCCTCTTCACCTCGCCAGGACGCACACCCCCCTAGCCCGACGAACAGCAGCAGGCAAGTGATGCGCAGCAATCGAGATGTCTGGGTCATGTCCGTGCCTCTGGTTTGTTTCCAGTCTAGCCCCCTTGGTCGGTGGACGAGCGTCGGACGTTTCCGAAAATCAACGAATGAAGTAACTGGCGCAGCACTTCTTGAATTTCTGCCCGCTACCGCACGGGCAGCTGTCGTTGCGTCCCGTCTTGACCGGCACGGTCGGATCAATGAAGTACCAGCGCCCGCTGTTCTGCACAAACGAAGATTGTTCGCGGTGGCTGTGTTCGCCGTGGCCGTCGTGCCAGCGTGCGGTGAAAGTGACGAAGGCATGTTCCGGCTGGCCGCCGAATACCTCGCTGCTCTCTACCTCCAAGCCCAGCCAGGTGCTGCCGGCGCTCCATTCGCTGATGGCCTGGCGGTCGAGGCCATCCTGCTGGGCGGGCAGGGTGGTGCTCACCAGATAATCCACCAGGCCCAGCACATAAGCGCTGTAGCGCGAGCGCATCAAGGCTTCGGCGCAGGGCGCCGGATGACCGTCGTGATAATGGCCGCAGCAGGCGTCCAACGGGTTGCCGCTGCCGCAGGGGCAAATGGTTGTATGCAGGCTAGTGTCCACAGCTACCACCAATATTTTCCAAAGTTTTCCGGGTTGGCCCAGAAACGTGAGTTGAGCCAGTCGGGGACCTGCTTGTATTCAAGCAGATCGTAGGTAAACAGGGTCAGCACCTGATCTTCGCGCTGAAAGCGTTCGCTGGCCTGCAGGGCCAGGGAGAAGAAGTCGGTTTCCTGCCAGCCGCAGGCGTTGAGGTCGGCCAGCACGGCAATCCGGCTGGCGTTGAGGTTGCGAATGCCGCCCAACAGGTTCAGACCGTCGCGCTTGGGCAAATGCTCCAGGCAATCGAGCGCAAGGGCCAGGTCGAAACGCCGCGCAGCCAGATCCGCCGGCAAGGGGCCGGGGGCAGCATGGACCACCTCGGTGTCGGGATGCGCCTGCTGGAATGCCTCGAGCGCGGGGAAGCTGCCGGCGCCGATCAGCAGCAGCTTTTGCGGGGCATAGCGGTCAAGCACGGCGGCCAGCGCCTGCTGGGGCGTGCGCGAAGAAATGGCAACGGTCATCGAAGTTCCTCAGTCAGAACCGCCACGATAGCGCGCGTGGACGCACGGGCCTAGAGCGGTTTGTCTTCGAACGCCGCGATCCGCCGTAAACAGGCGGCCAAAGCTGTGGTTGCGTCACGCTGGCGCAGAACCCGAGTCGGGTCTTTACTCCCCTGAATCGGCGCGAAGCCGATCCTTCAAGGAGAAAACCCGATGAGCATAGTTCGGACAGCGTTACCCCTGGTTCTGCTAACCAGTGTGTTGACTGGTTGCGCAGGTTTGCAAAAAACCGACTGGCCGATCTGTGCGGCCACCGGTGGTGTGGTCGGCGCAGGATTGGGCGCCATCGAAAGCAGTTCCTGGATCGGCCCGGGCGCACTGGTCGCCGGTACGGTGGCGGCAGGCTGGTGCTGGGCCCATGGCGATGGCGACGAGGACGGCGATGGCGTGCCGGACAGTCGTGACAAGTGCCCGGGCACGCCGAAGGGCGTGCAGGTCGATGCCGACGGCTGCCCACCACCGGCACCCGCACCGACACCGGTGGCTGAAGCGCCCGTGATGGTCCAGGAAGAAACGATCGTGGTCCGCGACGTGCATTTCGAATTCAACAAGGCCACCCTCACGCCGACGGACAAAGAAGTGCTGAGCACCATCGCGACCCGGCTGAAGCAGGAAACCTCCACCGCACAACTGCGAGTGACCGGGCACACCGACAGCGTCGGCAGCGATGCCTATAACCAGAAACTGTCGGAAAAACGCGCCAACTCGGTGGTTCAATACCTGGTCGAAAGCGGCGTGCCTCGCGCCAGTTTCGTCTCGGTGGCCGGCGCCGGGGAAAGCCAGCCGGTGGCGGATAACAAAACCGTCGATGGTCGCGCGATGAACCGTCGCACCGAAATCAAGATAAACCGCTGAACCCCTCGTTCTCCGCGGCTTGTACAGTCGCGGATGCGGGTCTTTACTCCTGTGTGACCGGTATGGGCCGGTGACACAGGAGCATTCACCATGAACGTTCTAATCAAGGCCGCCTTACCGCTACTGCTGGCAAGCAGCCTGCTGTCCGGTTGCGCCACTCACAGTGATGGCAGTGCCTCGCTCAATCAGCGTACCTGGCCGATCTGCAGCTTGATCGGCGGGCTTGTCGGCGGTGGTCTCGGGGCCATCGAAAGCGGTGGCTGGGCCGCCGGTGGCGCTGCGTTGGGGCTGCTGGGCGGTGGTTTGATCTGTTACGCCCAAGACGGCGACGAAGACGACGATGGTGTATTCGATCGTCGCGACCGTTGTCCCGATACACCGGCCAATACCCCCGTCGAACATCATGGCTGCCCGCTGCCGCAATACCCGGCCAGCACGCCACCGGCCGAGCCGGACATGCCCACCAGCGAAGTCATTACCCTGAACGACGCTGGCAAGGTGCTGTTCGATTTTGACAAATCCGACCTCACCGCCGCGGCCAGGAGCCAGCTCGATGAGCTGACGGCAAAACTGAGTCACGCCAACGTCGCCAGTATCCGCGTGGTGGGCCACACCGACAGTGTCGGTACCGAGGCGTATAACGAGGGCCTCTCGGAACGTCGGGCCGGCAGCGTGGTGGAGTATTTGCTGACCCAGGGCGTGGCCCCGGCAAAACTCACGAGTGAAGGCAAGGGCGAAAGCCAACCGGTGGCCGACAACGAGACTGATGAGGGACGGGCCCAGAACCGTCGGGTCGAATTGCATATCCAGCGTTAAACATCATCGCCCAAGCGGGCCAGAGCCGTCGGATCGCCAGGAAGGCGGTCCGCCGGGCCTGGATTAAATTTGCCGGGCCCTCTGGCATATCCTGCGCGCAAGCCGTTACTGTGCGCGCAAAGAATAATTCTCGAACGGGGGGCGTATGAAGGTGTTTTGGTGGCTGGGGCGCTTGCTGACCCTGCTGTTCTGGCTGGTGGTGCTGGTCAATCTGGTCATGCCGTTCGTCCATCCGCTGCATCTGTTGGTCAATCTGGCCGGGGTGTCGTTACTGGCGATCCATCTGCTCGAACTTTTATTGTTCAGGGCTCGGTTTCGTGGTCGTCCCGCTCCTGGCCGTGATCGCCTCAGGGTGCTGCTGTTCGGCATCTTTCACCTGCAAACCCTCCCGACCGCGCCAGAGGCCTCCCATGCGTAAACTGTGTCTGCTCGCATTACTCGTATGCCCGTGGGCCAGCGCTCAAGTGGTCCAGGTGGAAAGCCACTCGTTGATGCGCCTGCCCAACACCACCAGCACGCTTGCCTTGGAGCGATTGGACGTGGCCGACTACGGCACGCTGCTGGTGCCTTCGAACGTCACTGAGCTGTCTATCGGCCAATTGCACCTGGGGCGGGAGGCAAGGATCGCGATCGTACCGGCACAACAGGCGCTGGAGATGAAAGTCACCCAGGCCGAACTGGCTGAAGGCAGCCAGATCACCGCCCGTGGCGCGCCGGGAACCTATACCAAGGCGGCGCGCCCGGGGCGCAACCTCAATTTGCGCTTCGAGGCGTTGAACGCGCCGCTGCTGTCGGTGGATGCCCGTGGCGGTACCGGTGCGCCAGGTTACGTGGGGCTTGACGGCGCCAACGGCCAGGCACCGGGTTGCACTTGGGGTTCGGCCGGTCGCGGCGCCGACGGCAGCAACGGCGCGGATGGCCAGCCGGGCGCGGCCGGCGCGCTGGTTCGGCTGCAATTGCCCCGCGCTTATCCCGACGAACAGATCAAGGTAATGGTAGATGGCGGCGCTGGTGGCGCGGCGGGGCCTGGCGGCAAGCCTGGCGCGGGAGGCAAGGCCAAGGGCTGCCTGGTCTACACCGCCGACGGCGGCAAGAGCGGCCGTCCCGGTGCCGATGGCCAGCCAGGGCCTGCCGGCGCGGCGGGTGCGGTGACGGTGCAGCGGTTCTAGGCTGTCTCGAAACTGTCTTGAGGTGGGAGCGATGATATTTTCAGAACATCGGCCGAGCCGCGCCAATCGCCACCACCAGCAACCCGATCAACAGATTGATCCCCACCAGCCTGCGAATCTTCCCCAGCACCGCCGCACCCGTCGGCCAATCCTGCGCCGTCACAGCGTTACGCAATGCTGGCAGTTGCAGGCCCTGGATACGGATGAACAAAGCCGCCATCACCACATACAACCCCATCATTACCTGCACGTAACGCGGCGCGGTTTCAAAACCGGCGAAGCGCATGTGGATCAGCCCCACGCCGCTGATCGGCAAAAGCACCACGGCCACCCAGACCCAGACGAAAAAACGCTGAAACACTTCTACCCACAACTTGAGCCGGGCAGGGCCCTCAAGCGCCGTGATTGCGGCGGGTCGCAGGATCATCCAGGCGAAAAACATACCGCCAACCCAGACCAGGGCCGCCAGCAAATGCAGGGTGTAGACGAGGGCAAAGGGTGTCATTGGGTCACTCCGTTCTGCGCAGGATTAATTAGCGGGGTATGATAGCCGCCGATCCGAACCACTGAAAATTTATCCAGCGTTTTTTGCGCCCGACCATTCATGATCAGCACCGAACTCAAAACCACGATCCAGGGCGCCTATTCGCGTTTTCTCGAAGCCAAGAGCCTCAAGCCGCGATATGGCCAGCGCCTGATGATTGCCGAAGTGGCAAAAGTCCTGGGTGACATCGACACCGACGACGAAGGCCGGCGCAGCGGCGAGCCTGCCGTCGTCGCGGTGGAGGCCGGCACCGGTACCGGCAAGACCGTGGCCTACAGCCTGGCGGCGATCCCCACCGCCAAGGCCGCCGGCAAGCGCCTGGTGATCGCCACGGCCACCGTCGCCCTGCAGGAACAGATCGTCTACAAGGACCTTCCCGACCTGATGCGCAACAGCGGGCTGAATTTCAGTTTCGCGCTGGCCAAGGGTCGTGGGCGCTACATGTGCCTGTCCAAACTCGACATGCTGTTGCAGGAAGGCCACGCGCAGACCGCCACCGCCCAGCTGTTCGAGGAAGAAGGTTTCAAGATCGAGGTCGACGAGGCCAGCCAGAAGCTGTTCACCAGCATGATCGAAAAGCTCGCCGGCAATAAGTGGGACGGCGACCGCGACAGCTGGTCCACTGCCCTGGAAGACGCTGACTGGTCGCGCCTGACCACCGACCACAGCCAATGCACCAATCGCCATTGCCCGAACTTCGGCCAGTGCGCTTTCTACAAGGCTCGCGAAGGCATGGGCAAGGTCGACGTGATCGTCACCAACCACGATATGGTCCTGGCCGACCTGGCCTTGGGCGGCGGCGCCGTGCTGCCGGACCCGCGCGACACGATCTATGTGTTCGACGAAGGTCATCACCTGCCGGACAAGGCCATCGGCCATTTCGCCCATTACACCCGGCTGCGCTCAACCGCCGACTGGCTGGAAACCACTGCCAAGAACCTCACCAAATTGCTCGCCCAGCATCCGTTGCCCGGCGACCTGGGCAAGTTCATCGAGCAGGTGCCGGAGCTGGCGCGGGAGATCAAGACGAACCAGCAGTTCATGTTCACCGCCTGCGAGCAGGTGGCCGACTTCAAGCCCGGCGAAGATGTCGAGGGCCGCGAGCGGCCACGCCATCGGTTTGTCGGCGGGGTGATCCCCGAGCATATGCGCGAGATGGGCATCGAACTCAAGAAGGGCTTCGCGCGCCTGACCGACCTGTTCACGCGCCTGACCGATCTGCTCAAGGAAGGCATGGATGGCGAGGTCAATATCGGCATCGCCAGCAACCAGGCCGAGGAGTGGTATCCATTGTTCGGCAGCTTGCTGTCCCGCTCCCAGGGTAACTGGGAGCTGTGGACCGCGTTCACCACCGAAGACCCGGAAGACAATCCGCCGATGGCGCGTTGGCTGACGCTGGCCGAGAGCGGCTCGCTGTTCGACATCGAGGTCAATGCCAGTCCGATCCTGGCGGCGGACATGCTGCGGCGCAACCTGTGGAACGTCGCCTACGGCGCGCTGGTAACCTCCGCCACGCTGACGGCCCTGGGCACTTTCGACCGTTTCCGCATGCGCGCCGGCCTGCCGAAAAAAGCCGTGACCGCCGTGGTCCCGAGCCCCTTCCACCATGCCGACGCCGGCGTGCTACGCGTGCCGGACCTCAAGGCCGATCCGCGCGATGCCGCCGCCCACACTGCCGCGATCATTCGCGAGCTGCCTGCGCTGGTGGAAGGTTCGCGCGGCACCCTGGTGCTGTTTTCCTCGCGCAAACAGATGCAGGACGTCTTTGACGGCCTCGATCGTGACTGGCGCAAGCAGGTGTTCATCCAGGGCAACCTGTCGAAGCAGGAAACCTTGAACAAGCACAAGGCCCGGGTCGATGGCGGCGATTCCAGCGTGCTGTTCGGCCTGGCGAGCTTTGCCGAAGGCGTCGATTTGCCGGGGGCCTATTGCGAACACGTGGTGATCGCGAAGATTCCATTCTCGGTGCCGGACGATCCGGTGGAAGCCGCGTTGGCCGAATGGATCGAAGCCCGTGGCGGCAACCCCTTCATGGAGATTTCCGTGCCGGATGCCTCGCTGAAGCTGGTCCAGGCCTGTGGCCGCTTGCTGCGTACCGAGGAAGACCGCGGCACCATCACCCTGCTCGATCGCCGGCTGGTGACTCAACGCTACGGCAAGGCGATCCTCAACGCGCTGCCGCCGTTTCGGCGGGAGATTTCCTAGACGTCTGGCGAGGGGGCTTGCGTGGCGAGGGAGCTTGCTCCCGCTGGGTTGCGCAGCAGCCCCAAAACCTGACGCGGTGGTGTATCAGGCCAAACGCGTTGAATTTTCCAAGGCCTGCTACGCAGTCCAGCGGGAGCAAGCTCCCTCGCCACAGGGGGCTGCGTTCAACCAGCCGTCTTGCGGCGGTTCCCAAAAGCCCCAATCGCTGAAACAATGCCAGCCATTGACAAAAAAGCTTTTGTTCCAAGGGAGTTACGGGTGCAAATTCAAGGTCATTACGAGCTTCAGTTCGAGGCCGTGCGTGAAGCGTTTGCGGCGCTGTTCGACAATTCCCAGGAGCGCGGCGCGGCGTTATGCATTCAGGTGAGCGGCCGCACCGTCGTCGACATCTGGGCCGGCACCGCCGACAAGGATGGTCATGAAGCCTGGCACAGCGACACCATCGCCAATCTGTTTTCCTGCACCAAGACATTCGCCGCCGTAACTGCCTTGCAACTGGTAGCCGAGGGCAAGCTGCAGCTCGATGCGCCGGTCGCCCGCTACTGGCCCGAGTTCGCGGCCGCCGGCAAGGAGTCCGTCACCCTGCGGCAATTGCTCTGCCATCAGGCCGGACTACCAGCGCTGAGAGAGTTGATGGCGCCTGAAGCACTTTATGACTGGCAGGCCATGACCGATGCCCTGGCGGCTGAAACACCTTGGTGGACGCCTGGCGAGGGCCACGGTTATGCCGCGATCACCTACGGCTGGTTGATCGGCGAGTTGCTGCGCAGGGCTGATGGCCGAGGGCCGGGTGAGTCCATCGTGGCTCGGGTCGCCAGACCGCTGGGGCTGGATTTTCATGTCGGCCTGGCGGACCAGGAATTTCATCGCGTGGCGCATATCGCCCGTGGCAAAGGCAACGCCGGAGATGCGGCGGCACAGCGCCTGTTGCAGGTGACGATGCGTGAACCTTCGGCCATGACCACCCGGGCCTTCACCAACCCGCCATCGATCATGACCAGCACCAACAAACCCGAGTGGCGCCGCATGCAGCAACCGGCCGCCAACGGCCACGGCAATGCCCGGAGCATCGCCGGATTCTACGCCGGTCTGCTCGACGGCAGCCTGCTGGAAGGCGAAATGCTCGACGAACTGACCCGCCAGCACAGCTTCGGCGAGGACAAGACTTTATTGACCCAGACCCGTTTCGGCCTGGGTTGCATGCTCGACCAGGCGGATGTGCCCAACGCGACCTACGGCCTCGGGCCGCGGGCGTTTGGTCACCCTGGGGCAGGGGGCTCCATCGGTTTTGCCGATCCCGAGCATGACGTTGCGTTCGGTTTCGTGACCAACACATTGGGACCTTACGTCCTGATGGACCCGCGCGCGCAGAATCTCGCGCGGGTGCTTGCCACTTGTCTGTAAATAGTGGGTGTCGGTAATACATACAGGAACCTCGGCTCCTTTGAAGTTTCCAAGCGTCTGTTTATGCGGCCGGAACATGGCCTCTGTTTTTTCATCCTGATCATTTTGTGGATATCCAATGTCATCGAATAAAACCCTCGCTCTGGCGCTGTGCTTCGCTATTACCGGTTGCGCACAAAACCCACAAAATGATGCCGAGGGCGGCGGTGGCTGGTGGCCGTTCGGCTCGTCCGACAAGGTTGCGAGCAAGGATGCGGCGCCACCGGCTCCTTTGAAACCCACCGCCCAGGCACCGCAGGCCAAGGCCGAGGGAGCCACACACTGGTGGTGGCCGTTCTCTTCGGATGAATCCGCCGCGGATGATGTCGCCAAAAAAGAACCGCTGAAACCTGAAGCCAAACCTGAAGCCAAGGCGCCAGCCGTGGCCAAGGCCGAAGCCGAAAGCAACGGCAAATGGTGGTGGCCGTTCGGCGGCAAGGAACAGGAGACCGCCAAGGCGGTGCCGATGCCCGACCCGAAAGTCACCCAGGCCTGGCTCGACGACTATGAGCCGAAGCTGCGTACGGCGATCAAGGACAGCAAGCTCGAACTCGAGCGTCGCGATAACGTGCTGGTGGTTACCGCTCCCGCGGACGGTTCGTTCAACCCTGATCGTCCGGCCATGCTGCTGCCAGTGACACTCGGTCCGTTCACTCGCGTGGCCAAGATTCTTGAAGCCGATCCGAAAACCGCCGTACTGATCCTCGGTCACGCCGATACGTCGGGCGCGGCGCCGGCCAACCTGAAGCTCAGCCAGGAACGTGCTCAATCGGTGGCGGCGATTTTCCGTCTCAGCGGTTTGCAGCGTGATCGCCTGATGCTGCGTGGCATGGGCTCGGTGGCTCCGCGTGCGGCCAACGACAGCGTTGAAGGCCGGGCCTTGAACCGTCGCGTCGAGTTGCTGGTTACGCCAGCGAACACCATGGTTGCATTGCTGAGCAAGTACAACATGCCGGCCCCCGCGCCAGTAACCATGGTAGCTGCCCAGGACGTGAAACCCGCCGCGCCGGCCCCGGCCCCGGCGACGAAAAAGGCTGCCGCTCCGGCTGCCAAGAAAGCAGCGGCCAAGAAGGCTCCGGCGAAGGCACCCGCGAAGAAGACCCCGGCCAAGAAGGCTACGCCCGCGAAGAAGCCCGAGCCGGCCAAGGCCGCTGCCGACGGCAAGAAAGTCGCTGCCGCCGATACCGCCAAACAGTGATCGGCTGAACACAAGGAACGCGCCATGACCCAAACCCTGGCTGATATGCGCCGTGACTACACCCGCGATGGCCTGACCGAGGCGCAAGCCCCAGCCGAGCCGTTCGCCTTGTTTCACCAATGGTTTGCCGAGGCGGTGAAAACCGAGCAGGCACCGGTGGAAGCCAACGCCATGACCCTGGCGACGGTGGACGCAGACGGCAGGCCTCACTGCCGGATCCTGCTGCTCAAGGGGCTCGATGCCGAGGGCTTCACGTTCTTCACCAACTACGACAGCGCCAAGGGCCAGCAACTGGCCGCGAATCCGTTCGCGGCCATGACGTTTTTCTGGCCGACGCTGGAGCGCCAGGTGCGCATTGAAGGCAAGGTCGTGAAGGTCACCCCACAAGAGTCGGACGCTTATTACCAGGTACGGCCGCTGGGCAGCCGTCTCGGTGCCTGGGCCTCACCCCAGAGCCGGGTGATCGCCGGGCGGGATGAGCTGGAAGACTTGCTCAAGGCCACTGAGCAACGCTTCAGCGACAGCCAACCCCATTGCCCCGAGCATTGGGGCGGCTATCGCCTGTTGCCCGAGCGCATCGAATTCTGGCAAGGCCGCCCGAGCCGTCTGCACGATCGCCTCAACTATCGCCTGCAAGGCGCGGACTGGATTCGCGAGCGTCTGGCGCCCTGACGTCGGAGTAACCTGCCGCAGCGGCCTGGAGCCAGTGCGGCAGGTCCCGACGCTTGATCCCTTGTTCGCGGGCGAGGGCCAATTGTTGCAGCATGTAGTCTCGCTTCCGTCCATTCTGCCCCGCCAACGACAAGGCCAGGTCGCGGTCCATCCAGCGTTTGATACGTACGTAGAGCCATCCATGAAAGTACAGACCGGCGACGGTGGTGGTGACTATGATGAAATAATCCATGGAAAATCCCGGTGTCGATGACGCGAACTTTCGAAATTGGCGCTACTGTTGGGTGAATTTTTCGGGTGCGCCTGTATCCCACCTGAATGAAAACAATTTTTCCCCGGCAAGGCCGTGACAGGCATCAAGCCGGGGGAGTTTAATGGATCACTGTCTTTTGGAGTTTGATGCTATGCGCAAGTCTGTTTTGCTGGTTGCTTCCTTTTCCACGATGGCGATGTTACTGACAGGCTGCCAATCAAGCCTGACCGGTGACTCCTATTCCCGTGACGAAGCGCGTCGCGTGCAGACGATTCGCATGGGCACCATCGAGTCCCTGCGCCCGGTCAAGATCGAAGGCACCAAGACCCCGATCGGCGGCGCAGCCGGCGCGGTGGTCGGCGGTGTTGGCGGCAGCGCTATCGGCGGTGGTCGTGGCAGCATCGTGGCAGCCGTGATCGGCGCCGTGGCCGGTGGCCTGATCGGCTCCGCTACTGAAGAAGGCCTGACCCGTACCCAGGGTGTAGAGATCACTGTGCGTGAGGATGACGGCAGCATGCGTGCCTATGTCCAGCAGGTTCAGGAGAACGAAGTGTTCCGTGTAGGTGAGCGGGTGCGGATTTCGACTGTCGATGGTACGAGTCGCGTATCGCACTAAAGGCTATCGGTATGTATATCGTTGTTGCGGTAATGGCTACTGGAGGTTCCACTCTTACAGCGGGTCATTTTTGAAGAGCGCAAACATATAAAACCGACCTGGTTTGATAGGTTTGCGTTTTCCTAGTAGGGGCGGGCTTGCTTGCGAAGACGGTGTGTCAGCCAATGAATATATTGGTTGGGCTGGCCCCTTCGCGAGCAGGCTCGCTCCCACAGGGATTCCATCCCGGTCGCGATAGCGGTGGCTCAGCTACGGAGATGCCAAGCGCTTGTCGCGCTGTTGCTGTTGCTGTTGCTCTGCTTTTGACTTTGATCTCGGCGCCCCATTAACCACGCTGGCCGAACGCAGGCATTGCGCAGTGGGCATCCCGGCATGGATGCCGGGATAGCCGCGCTGGGCCAGGGACGGCCCTTCGCGGCGGGCCCACGGAGCAATGCCGGAGTGAGGGCACACCGAGCCCAAGCGAGGTGCCGAGTGGTGGGGCAGAGCGTTTTTGGTTACTTTTGGGGCTCTTCCAAAAGTGACTCGCCGTAAGGGCGAAACCCTAAGCAGCCGTGACCGCAGCAACGGATATACACCCCATCAGGAAGCCACCACAGCAGACCTGCGACTAGCCATCGCCGTCACCCCATACCCAATCAACGCCGCCAGGATCGACCCGGTGAGAATCCCCATCCGATCCATCCCCGCATACTCACTCACCTCCGGCACGAACGCCAGGGAGCCGACGAACAGGCTCATGGTAAAACCAATGCCACAAAGAATCGCCACGCCCAGTATCTGCCCCCAATTGGCCCCGGCAGGCAGGCTGGCGATGCCGATTTTCACCGCCAGCCAGGTCAGGCTGAACACGCCGACAGTCTTGCCCAGCAACAGGCCGATTGCGATGCCCATCGGGACATGATGGGTAAAGCTCTCGACCGTGACGCCGCTCAGCGAAAGGCCAGCGTTGGCGAATGCGAACAGCGGCAAGATAATGTAGGCCACCCAAGGATGCAGCGCATGCTCAAGCGTCAGCAGGGGGGAGGTTTCAGCGTTTCTCGTGCGCAGTGGGATGCAGAATGCCAGCGTCACCCCCGCCAGCGTGGCATGCACGCCGCTCTTGAGCACACAGACCCAGAGAATCAAGCCGACCACCATGTACGGCCCGAGCTTGACCACGCCCAGCCGATTCATTGCCACCAGGGCTGCGATGCAGGCCGCGGCCAGCCCCAACGACAGGGTCGACAGCTCGCCGGAGTAGAACATCGCGATAATGACGATGGCGCCCAGGTCATCAATGATCGCCAGCGTCATCAGGAACAGCTTCAGCGACACCGGTACACGCTTGCCAAGCAAGGCCAGCACGCCGAGGGCAAAGGCAATATCGGTAGCCGTGGGAATCGCCCAGCCAGCGAGCGCGGCGGGGTTGTCGCGATTGAGAAACCAGTAGATCAGCGCCGGCACCAGCATGCCGCCTATGGCTGCGGCCCCCGGCAGGACGATCTGCGAAGGTTTCGACAGTTGCCCGTCGAGCACCTCGCGTTTGACCTCCAGGCCAATAAGCAGGAAGAACAGCGCCATCAGGCCGTCATTGATCCATAGCAGCAACGGCTTGGCGATCTTCAACGCACCGACCTGGACGACCACGGGCGTGTCCAGCAGGCCGCCATACAGCCAGGACAGCGGAGAGTTGTTGATGACCAGGGCCAGCACGGCGGCGGCAATCAGGAGCAGGCCGCTGGCAGCTTCCAGCTGGAAAAACCGCGTCAGTGAGTTACGTAGAGCCAAGGTTGCTCTCCATTCATCAAATCAAAAAGATGGCACACCCTAACCCGTACTGTTTGTTGTTAAAACAAAAGTTATATTCTTTTTTGTTATATGTCGTTACAGCGCCTGCGCCGGGCATTCTGGCAGTTGCCGAGCACATTGGACCTTAGCTGTACCTGTGCGGGATGTCGGTTTTTTCCTAAGCTGGTGTCTCGTATTTCCTGAATAGATCGTGCCCCGGCCATCGGTCTGCCTGAAGTCCTACCGGCCCTGCGAGAAAAACACCATGAACGATCCCCGCCAATGGGCGCGTGAAGCCATCCGTATCATCGAGGCGGATTTCCAACGCAGTGCCGATACGCATCTGATCCCATTGCCGTTGGCCGGACTGCCGGGCATCGAGCTGTATTTCAAGGATGAGTCCAGCCATCCCACCGGCAGCCTCAAGCACCGACTGGCGCGCTCGCTGTTCCTGTATGCGTTGTGCAATGGCTGGCTCAAGCCCGGTGCACCGGTGATCGAGGCCTCCAGCGGCTCGACGGCGATTTCCGAGGCGTATTTTGCGCGGTTGCTGGGCCTGCCTTTCATCGCGGTGATGCCTGCCACTACCTCCCGGGAAAAAATCGCCCAGATCGCCTTCTATGGTGGCCAAAGCCATCTGGTGGATGACCCTACGCAGATCTACGCCGAATCCGAACGTCTGGCCCGCGAGCATGACGGGCATTTCATCGACCAGTTCACCTACGCCGAGCGGGCCACGGACTGGCGGGCGAACAACAACATTGCCGAGTCGATTTTCCAGCAGATGCGCTTCGAGCGGCATCCGGAGCCCACCTGGCTGATCTCCAGCCCTGGCACGGGCGGTACAACGGCCACCTTGGGGCGCTACGTACGCTACCGCCAGCACAGTACCCGTGTGCTGTGTGCCGACGCCGAGCGTTCGGTATTTTTCGACTACTACCGCAGCGGCGATGCCAGCCTGCGCCTGGATTGCGGGTCGCGGATCGAAGGGATCGGTCGGCCACGGGTCGAAGCCTCGTTCCTGCCCAAGGTGATCGATGCGATGGTCAAGGTGCCGGACGCCCTGTCCCTCGCGGCCATGCACTACCTGGCCCAGCGACTGGGGCGGCGGGTCGGCGGATCCAGCGGCACCAACCTGATCGGCGCGCTGATCGCCGCGAAGCGAATGGTGGAAGGCGGTGAGTCGGGGTCGATCGTGGCGATTCTGTGTGATGGCGGGGAGCGTTATGCCACGACTTATTACGATCCGGAGTGGCTCAAGGCCCAGGGGTATGAGTTGGACCCATTGATCGATGCGGTGGCGGCATGTGCGGAGCGCGGAGAAGCGCTGCCGGAGGGCGTGTTGCGGGCCAATATCTGACTGGAACACTCAGAGAACCCTGTGGGAGCGAGCCTGCTCGCGAAAGCGGATTAACATTCAATATACAGGCTGAATGATTCATCGCTTTCGCGAGCAGGCTCGCTCCCACAGTGAATGGAAGTCAGTCCTTCAAGCCAAGAATATCCCGCGCCACCGCTTCGGCGATCCGGATCCCGTCCACGCCCGCCGACAAGATCCCGCCCGCATAACCGGCGCCTTCACCCGCCGGGAACAGGCCCTTCACGTTCAGGCTCTGCAGCGTTTCGTTGCGGGTGATGCGCAGCGGCGATGAAGTCCGGGTCTCGATGCCGGTGAGCACCGCATCATGCAGCGAATAACCACGGATCTGTTTCTCGAACGCCGGCAGCGCTTCACGGATAGCCTCGATGGCGAAATCCGGCAGGGCCAGGGCCAGGTCGCCCAGGGCAACCCCAGGTTTGTAGGACGGTTCGACGCTGCCCAGCGCCGTGGACGGCTTGCCGGCGATGAAATCACCCACCAGTTGCGCGGGGGCTTCATAGTTGCTGCCACCGAGCACGAAGGCGTGGGACTCCAGGCGTTCCTGCAACTCGATGCCCGCCAGCGGGCCACCCGGGTAATCCACTTCCGGCGTGATGCCGACGACGATGCCGGAGTTGGCGTTGCGCTCGTTGCGCGAGTATTGGCTCATGCCATTGGTCACGACGCGGTTCGGCTCGGAGGTCGCCGCCACCACGGTGCCGCCCGGGCACATGCAGAAGCTGTACACCGAGCGACCATTCTTCGCGTGGTGCACCAGTTTGTAGTCGGCGGCGCCGAGTTTCGGGTGGCCGGCGTACTTGCCCAGGCGTGCGCTGTCGATCAGCGATTGCGGGTGTTCGATACGGAAACCCACCGAGAACGGCTTGGCTTCCATGTACACGCCACGGCTGTGGAGCATGCGGAAGGTATCCCGGGCGCTATGGCCCAAGGCAAGGATCACGTGTTTCGAACGGATCTGCTCACCACTGGCCAGCTCGACGCCAACCAGTTGGCCGTCTTCGATCAAAACGTCGGTAACTCGCTCGCCGAAGCGCACTTCACCGCCGAGGGCGCGAATCTGCTCACGCATGTTTTCGACGACGCCGGTCAGGCGGAACGTACCGATGTGCGGCTTGCTGACATAGAGGATTTCTTCGGGAGCCCCGGCCTTGACGAACTCATGCAGGACCTTGCGCCCAAGGAACTTCGGATCCTTGATCTGGCTGTAGAGCTTGCCGTCGGAGAATGTCCCCGCGCCGCCTTCGCCGAACTGCACGTTGGACTCGGGGTTGAGCACGCTTTTTCGCCACAGGCCCCAGGTGTCCTTGGTGCGCTGGCGTACTTCCGGGCCGCGCTCAAGGATGATCGGCTTGAAACCCATCTGCGCGAGCAACATGGCGGCGAAGATGCCGCACGGCCCGAAGCCGACCACGATCGGCCGCTCGCTCAAGTCCGCCGGTGCCTGGCCAACCACCTTGTAGCTGATGTCCGGCGCTTCGTTGACATTACGGTCATCGGCGAACTTGCGCAGCACACCGGCTTCATCGCGCACCGACAGGTCGATGGTGTAGATGAAGCACAGTTCGGAGGATTTCTTGCGGGCGTCGTAGCTGCGCTTGAACAGGGTGAAGTCGAGCAGGTCATCTTTGGCGATGCCCAGCCGCTGCACGATGGCAGGGCGCAAGTCTTCTTCGGGATGGTCGATCGGCAGCTTGAGTTCGGTGATTCGTAACATGACGGGGTCCGGTTCGCGGGGCGCACAACTGCGCCAAGGCGTTCTTCAAACCGGCGATTATAAGCCGCAATCCCGGTTTTCCGTCAGGTTAAAACCCGTCATGCGTCGAATCAGTCGTCGCGCGCGCCACCAAAGTACGCGCAACCGCGCTGGACCTGACCGTTGACCCGCAACTCGGCGCTCATGTGCTGCACGCTGCCACTGGTGCTGTCGACGCAGCGTTGCGGCGTGACCCACAACTCGACCTTCTGGCCGTTGGCCTCGGTGCCGAGGTTGAAGCGGCCATCGCCCAACTGCTCCTCGACGTAAGGCACCGCCAGCGGCGGCTGCCCTTCGCGATCCAGGACCAGGCCCTTGCCGCTGGCCTTGAGTGTCCATTCAGGGGCATGTCCCGCTGCCCGCAGAATCACCCGTTTGAAGTCAACATCATCGCAAGCGGTCCCGGAGCGTTCCAGGCGATACAGCTGCTCGACGTCCAGTTGGCTGTCGGTGCCGGCCGCTGCGCTGGAAACGATACGCCCGCGCAGATCGGCGAACAGTTTGCCGCGATCATCCGCCAGGGTGGCGGCTTGTTGCAGCACGCTGGTGCCGCCGGTGTCGTTGACGATGTAACTGCGCTGTTCCTGGCACGGCTGGAACACCAGCTTGCCATCGGCCGCCGTGAGTTCGCCCTGCATGCGCGTCTGGCCGGCATGGGAGGCGCTCTGGCGCGGGGCGTCGAGCAACTGGCAGCCGGCGAAAAGCGCAAGCGAGGCAATACACAACAGGGAACGGGCGGCACGCATCATTGGGTCTCCAGACAAGTGCCGCCACGTTACTCAGACTGATCCTTCATCACAAGGGGTCAGCCGACGTGAAAAGTCTGCCCGGTTTGCAGGCCTTCGACGCTCTTGGCATAGGCCAATGCCACTTCAGCCGCAGGAACCGGCTTGTAGCCGCGGAAGTACGGCGCATATTTGTCCATCGCTTCCAGCAATACGTTCGGGCTTACCGAGTTGAGCCTGAGGCCCCGGGGCAGCTCGATTGCCGCAGCGCGCACAAAACTGTCGAGGGCGCCGTTCACCAGGGCCGCCGAGGCGCCGCTCTTGATCGGGTCGTGGCTGAGTACGCCGGTGGTGAGGGTAAAGGATGCGCCGTCATTGGCGAATTCGCGGCCGATCAATACAAGATTGACCTGACCCATCAACTTGTCTTTCAAACCGAGGGCGAAGCTTTCTTCGGTCATGTCGCCCAGCGGCGCGAAAGTGACGTTGCCCGCCGCACAAACCAAGGCATCGAAGCGGCCGGTTTTTTCGAACAGGGCGCGGATCGAGGCGCTGTCGCTGATATCCACTTGCACATCACCGCTGTGGCGGCCGATACGGACAATTTCATGACGGGGCGACAACTCGTTAGCGATGGCCGAACCGATGGTTCCGTTGGCGCCGATCAACAGGATTTTCATGGACTGATCCTCAAATGGGGTGGACGAGGTTGCAGTCTAGAGTGGATTTTCCTGGGGATAAGCGTGCTAATAGGAAACCTTTGGTTTTCATTTGGAAACAATCCAATGAGCGAGATCGATGATCTGGCAGCGTTTGCCGTGCTGGTCGAGGCCGGTAGTTTTACCCTGGCGGCGCAGCGGTTGGGATGCAGCAAGGGGCAGCTGTCCAAGCGCATCAGCCTGCTGGAGGAGCGGTTTTCAGTGATCCTGCTCCAGCGCACGACTCGACGCCTGAGCCTGACGACGGCGGGTGCGGCGCTGTTGCCCCAGGCCCAGGCCTTGTTGGTGCAGGTGGAAAGGGCGCGTCAGGCGTTGGCCCGCTTGAAGGGTGAAATTTCCGGGCCGGTGCGGATGACAGTGCCGGTTTCGTTGGGCGAAACCTTTTTTGAAGGCCTGCTGACCGAGTTCGCTCTCGCCTACCCCGACGTGCAGATCGAGTTGGAGCTCAATAACGGTTACCGCGATTTATCGCGCGATGGGTTTGATCTGGCGATCCGCTCGGATGCGGCGATCGACGAGCGGTTGGTGGCTCGCCCGCTGCTGGCCTGGCATGAACTGACCTGCGCCAGCCCGGCCTATCTGGAACGCTTCGGTGAGCCCGCGGTTCCCCAGGCCCTGGCGGAGCACAAATGCCTGCTCAACAGTCACTACAGCGGTCGTGAGGAGTGGTTGTACCACCAGCAACATGAGTTGCTGCGGGTGCGGGTGTCCGGGCCGTTTGCCAGCAACCATTACAGCCTGTTGAAAAAAGCCGCCCTGGCCGGCGCTGGAATCGCCCGTCTGCCGTCGTATCTGCTTGACCAGGAACTGGCCGACGGCCGCCTGCGCTGGTTGCTGCGCGACTTTCAGACCCGTCGCATGCCGATGTATCTGGTGCATCCATATCAGGGAGGGTTGCCCAAGCGTACGCAGGTGCTGGCTGATTATCTGATTGAATGGTTCAAGCGCAGCGGGGAGGCGTTGGATCGGTTGTAGCCGGTCCCTGTGGCGAGGGAGCTTGCTCCCGCTCGGTTGCGCAGCGACCGCAAAATCTTAGGGCCGCTACGCAGCCCAGCGGGAGCAAGCTCCCTCGCCACGGGGGCGTGCGCATCTAGATGAAAAAAAACGGCCCGAAGGCCGTTTTTTCTATCGCGACAGACTCAACCGCCCAGGTACGCCTCGCGCACTTTCGGGTCGGTCAGCAGTGCTTCACCGGTGCCTTGCATCACCACGCGACCGTTCTCCAGCACGTACGCCCGGTCAGCGATCTTCAGCGCCTGGTTGGCGTTCTGCTCCACCAGGAACACCGTCACCCCATCCTTGCGCAGCTGTTCGATGATGTCGAAGATCTGCTGGATGATGATCGGCGCCAGGCCCAGCGACGGCTCGTCGAGCAGCAGCAGCTTGGGCTTGCTCATCAGTGCACGACCGATGGCGAGCATCTGCTGTTCGCCGCCGGACATGGTGCCGCCGCGCTGGGTAAAACGCTCTTTCAGGCGTGGGAAAAGGTGCAGCACCTTGTCCATCTGTTCCTGAAAGTCGCCCTTGTCGGTAAAAAAACCGCCCATGGCGAGGTTTTCTTCCACGGTCAGCCGGGCAAATACCCGACGGCCTTCAGGTACCACGGCGATGCTCTTGCGCATGATTTGCGCCGAGTCCTGGCCCACCAGCTCCTCACCCATGTAGCGGATGCTGCCGCTGTGGGCCTGCGGCGAACCGCAGAGTGTCATCAGCAGGGTGGACTTGCCGGCGCCGTTGGCACCGATCAGCGTGACGATTTCGCCCTGGCGGACCTCGACGTTGACGCTGTGCAGCGCCTGGATCTTGCCGTAGAAGGTGGAAACGTTTTCGAACTGCAGCATTTACGCTTCCCCCAGGTAGGCTTTGATCACTTCAGGATTGTCGCGGATCTGTTCCGGCGTACCGTCGGCCAGGGGCGTGCCCTGGTTGATCACGACGATGTGGTCGGAAATGCTCATGACCAGCTTCATGTCATGCTCGATCAGCAGCACGGTCACGTTGTGCTCCTCGCGCAGCACGCTGATCAGCGCCTTCAGGTCTTCGGTTTCCTTCGGGTTCAGGCCGGCGGCCGGTTCGTCGAGCATGAGGATCCGCGGACGGGTCATCATGCAGCGGGCGATTTCCAGGCGTCGTTGCTGACCGTAGGCCAGGGTCCCGGCGGTACGGTTGGCGAACTCGGTGAGGTTGACCTTGTCCAGCCAGTACTCGGCGTACTCCATGGCCTCGCGTTCGCTCTTGCGGAACGCCGGGGTCTTGAACAGGCCGGCAAAGAAGTTGGTGTTCAAGTGACGATGCTGGGCGATCAGCAGGTTTTCGACCGCCGTCATGTCCTTGAACAGCCGCACGTTCTGGAAGGTCCGCACCACGCCCTTGCGGGCAATGTGATGACCGGGCAGGCCCTGGATCGGTTCGCCGTCCAGCAGGATGGTGCCGCCGGTAGGCTGGTAGAAACCGGTCAGGCAGTTGAACACGGTGGTCTTGCCCGCGCCGTTCGGCCCGATCAAGGCAACCACTTGTTTCTCTTGCACGGTCAGGGCCACGCCGTTGACCGCCAGCAGTCCGCCGAAGCGCATGCTCAGATTTTCGACTTTCAGGATCTCGCGGCTCATTTGCGCAGCTCCATGTGCGGGCGTTGCATAGGCAGCAGACCTTGAGGACGCCAGATCATCATCAGCACCATCAAGGCGCCGAACATCAACATGCGGTATTCGCTAAATTCACGCATCATTTCGGGAAGCAGGATCATCACGATCGCCGCCAGGATCACACCCAACTGCGAGCCCATCCCGCCCAGCACGACGATGGCGAGAATGATCGCCGACTCGATGAAGGTGAAGGATTCGGGCGTCACCAGGCCTTGGCGAGCGGCGAAGAAGCTACCGGCGAAACCGGCGAACGCAGCCCCCAGGGTAAAGGCCGACAATTTGATCACGGTCGGGTTGAGACCCAGCGCACGGCAGGCGATTTCGTCTTCGCGCAAGGCTTCCCAAGCACGGCCGATCGGCATGCGCAGCAGGCGGTTGATGACGAACAGCGCCGCCAGGGCCAGCAGCAGGGCGACCAGGTAGAGGAAGATCACCTTGTTGATCGAGTTGTATTGCAGGCCGAAGTACTCGTGGAAGGTCTGCAGGCCTTCGGCGGCTTTACGTTCGAAGGTCAGGCCGAAGAACGTCGGCTTCTCGATGTTGCTGATGCCGTTCGGGCCGCCGGTGATGTCGGTCAGGTTGCGCAGGAACAGACGGATGATCTCGCCAAAACCCAGGGTCACGATCGCCAGGTAGTCGCCGCGCAAGCGCAGGACCGGGAACCCCAGCAGGAAACCGAAGGTGGCGGCCATCATCCCGGCGATCGGCAGGCAGATCCAGAAGCTCAGGCCGAAGTAGTGCGACAGCAGCGCGTAGCTGTAGGCCCCGACGGCGTAGAAGCCGACATAACCCAGGTCCAGCAGGCCGGCCAGGCCCACGACGATGTTCAGACCGAGGCCGAGCATCACGTAGATCAGGATCAGCGTGGCGATGTCCACCGCGCCGCGCGAACCGAAGAACGGCCATACCAGGGCCACGACGATCAGGCCCAGGACGATCCAGCGCTGGGTCGACGGCAGGGTCAGGAAGTTGCTGGCCCTGGCCGGGATCACCGGCACGCCGGGCGACGCTTTCCACGCCGCACTGATCTGCGTGCTGAACAGCACCCGCAGGAACATCAGGACGGAACATACGGCGATGGTCGCCAGGATGGTCGGGCTGGTGCCGTGCACTTCCAGGTTGATACCAACGATGGTCAGTTTGAGACCGAGTACCGGATAGGCCACGGCCCAGACCAGCAGGGCGCTGAAGAGCGCCGATTTGAGATGCCTAGTCATACTTTCTCAACCTCCGGACGGCCCAGGATGCCGGTCGGCCGGAATAACAGAACCAGAACCAACAAGCCGAACGCCACGACGTCCTTGTACTGGTCGCCGAAGATGTCGGCACCAAAGGCTTCCGCCACGCCCAGCACCAATCCGCCGAGCATCGCGCCGGGGATGCTGCCGATGCCGCCGAGCACCGCGGCGGTAAAGGCTTTCAGGCCCACGAGGAAACCGGCGTTGGGGTTGATGACGCCATATTGCATGCTCAACAGCACCGCGGCGATGGCCGCCAGGGCCGCACCGATGACGAAGGTCAGGGCGATGATGTTGTTGGTGTTGATGCCCAGCAGGTTGGCCATCTTGATGTCCTCGGCGCAGGCGCGGCAGGCGCGGCCCAGGCGGGAACGGGAGATGAACAGCGTCAGGCCGAGCATGGCGACCAGGGTCACCACGAACACCACGATTTGCATGTAGGAAATCAGCACTTCATGTGCCCCACCTGGCCCGATGGCGAAGTTGCCCGGAATCAGGTTGGGAATGGATTTGTCCTTGGAGTCTTGCGAAAGCAGTACCGTGTTCTGCAGGAAGATCGACATACCGATGGCGGAAATCAGCGGGATCAGACGGTTGCTGCCGCGCAGCGGGCGGTAGGCGATCCGTTCGATGCTGTAGCCATAGGAACTGGTAACCACGATGCTCGCAATGAAAGCTGCGGTCATCAACAGCGGGACACTGTCGAGTCCCATCATGGCCAGCCCGGCGATGGCGATGAACGCCACGTAGGAGCCGATCATGTACACCTCGCCGTGGGCGAAGTTGATCATTCCAATGATGCCGTAGACCATCGTATAGCCGATGGCGATCAGGGCATACGTGCTGCCAACGGTCAGGCCGTTAACCAGCTGCTGGAAGAAGTGATAGATGTCAGGCATTACAGCGCTCCTAAAAACCTGATACGCATTTCACTGGTGGAGTCATTTTCCCGCCCGGGTCCCGTGGATCTGCATCCACTTCGAACACGAGGTTTGCCAGCGAACCGCTGATGACGGTTTTGAGATTTTCAGGTGGGGAGACTGGCGGATCACGCCAGCGCGGCCCAATACATTTAAAACAAAGCCCACGGCACGCCGTGGGCTTTATTGGCAGTCAGTCAGGCCAGGCCTTACTGAGGCGAAGCTTCGGTTTTAGGTTTGCCGAAATGCCACTCGTAGACCACGAACTTGAAGTCCTTCAGGTCGCCCTTCGCGTCGAAGCTCAGGTCACCGGTTGGGGTCTTGAAGGTGCCGGCGTGGATGGCTTCAGCCACTTTGGTCGCGTCTTCGCTCTTGGCAGCCTTGATCGCGTCGGCGATCACGGTCACAGCGGAGTAGGACGGGAATACGAACGGACCGCTCGGGTCTTCTTTCTTGGCTTTGAACGCGTCAGCCAGGGCGACGTTGGCCGGATCCTGGTCGAAGGATTTCGGCAGGGTCACCAGCAGGCCTTCGGAGGATTCCTTGGCGATTTGCGAGATGGAGTCGTTACCCACGCCTTCCGGACCCATGAACTTGGCTTTCAGGCCTTTTTCCTGAGCTTGACGCAGGATCAGGCCCAGCTCCGGGTGGTAGCCGCCGTAGTAGACGAAGTCGACGTTGGCTTGCTTGAGCTTGGCGATCATCGAGGAGAAGTCCTTGTCGCCGGCGTTCACGCCTTCGAAGACGGCTACTTTCACGCCTTTGCCTTCGAGGGTTTTCTTCACTGCGCTGGCGATGCCTTCGCCGTACTGCTGCTTGTCGTGCAGGACCGCAACGATTTTCGGCTTGACGTGGTCGGCGATGTAGTT
The DNA here is from genome assembly GCF_054161305.1 of Pseudomonas sp. Z2-11. Taxonomy (NCBI): domain Bacteria; kingdom Pseudomonadati; phylum Pseudomonadota; class Gammaproteobacteria; order Pseudomonadales; family Pseudomonadaceae; genus Pseudomonas; species Pseudomonas sp. Z2-11. Next base: position 4,785,045 of record NZ_CP096395.1, on the reverse strand, counting down.
GCCGGCCGCAGGGCCTTGGGCGCTGTCCAGGCCGATGGTGCGGAAGATCATCTTGTAACCGCGCGCGGTGATGTCCGGGCTGGTGGCAGCCGGGGTGATCATGATCACGCCTTCGTCTTCGTAGATGTCGGAAGCCGGCTGGGTGGAGCTGGAGCACAGGTGGCCGACCACGAACTTGACGCCGTCGTTGACGACTTTGTTCGCGACCGCGACCGCTTGTTTCGGATCACAGGCGTCATCGTATTCAACGGCTTCGAGTTGCTTGCCGTCGACGCCGCCCTTGGCGTTGATCTGTTCGATGGCCATTTTCGCGCCACTGAACTGCATGTCGCCGTATTGGGCTACAGGGCCGGTTTTCGGGCCGGCGATGCCGATCTTGATGGTGTCGGCGGCAAACGAATGGCTGGCAACCCCGGCCAGAACCATAGCGGCAAACAGTTTGGAAATCTGCTTAGTAGCCTTAGTCATAGTGCTCCACTCATGCTGTTGTAGTTTTTATAGTCCTGGCGCCGTAGCAGCAGAACCGGGTCAGATATCTTGGATACCCACGCGGAAAATGCCCCCGGCAACTGTACCGGTACAGTGTAGAGCGCCGATTGTTGGCAAGGGAAGCTGGCGCTTGGGGGCAAAGCCTGGGGGTGTCGCTTTATTGAAAGAAAAAGACAGATTCGCGGCGGGGTTTGTCCGGTCAAATCGGCAATCCTTGGCTTTCCTGCGCTTTTCAATCGGTGCTGCAATTGCAACCGGGTTTTTCTGCCAGACCACCGACGTTATTATTCGCGCCGATTTCTTTTCCGGACAGCTCCCATGAATCAAGAACCTAGCACCCTCTATGCCAAATTGCTCGGTGAAACCGCATCCATTACCTGGAAGGAGCTGGAACCGTTCTTTGCCAAGGGTGCCCTATTGTGGGTCGATCCGGCACTGGATCTGATCGCCGCAGCCGAGGCTATTGCCGAGGACGAAGGTACCAAAGTCGCCGCCTGGCTGGCCGGCGGGCAGCTCGCCAAGCTGTCTGAAACGCGGGCGCTGGATTTTCTCGAGCGTGATCCGCTGCTGTGGGCCGTGGTGGTTTCGCCGTGGATAATGATCCAGGAAAGGGCGTCGAATTGATCAATGCACCAAGTTGGTTCGTGTTTTGGCATCTCGGAAAGTGTGTAGGTGAGTAGCGTGATGACAGCCTGCCGTGGCGAAACGCCACAGGGCAGGGTGACGTATACGTAACGGGAACAGTTTTTGGTGCGGCCGGTGGGCTGCCTAATTGTTTCTGGATGTTGTTTTGCGGTGCCGCTCATGGCCCCTTCGCGAGCAGGCTCGCTCCCACAACGGATCTGTGTTCACAAATCCTGTGGGAGCGAGCCTGCTCGCGAATCGGCGCGACGCGGTGTCAGTAACTCTTGCCCGTATGGTTATTCAGCGAAATAACCTTGGTCTTGCCAATCCGGTGACGGTAGATCTCACGCAGATACTTGATGGACTTCTTCACGCAGTCCCGGGACAGCCGGATGTCATTGATCGAGACAAACTTGTCCTTGTCACTGATCAGCTCGCGGTACTTCTTCTCGTACATCGGCTTGATCGCGTACCAGTTGGTGTCGAGGATCTTCGCCGGGTTCTCGAATTCATTGAGCAGGTCGTCGATGCGTGCTTCGTCGAACTCTTCATTGATGATGAAGTCCAGGATCGAGTTGTCCAGGGTCTCGTCGAAGCGATACGGCGTGCGGGCAAAGCAGCGCTTGATGAACGCCACGATCAGGGTCAGGAAGTCATCCGACAGGCACGGGCTCTTGGCGATCAGGGTAGTCAGCGACAAGTTGGCCGAGGCGCCGATCACCAGCGCATAGCGCTTGAGCGTGGTGTTCGGGAACAGGCTGTTGAGGTGGGTCTTGAGCCGGTTCAGGTCCATGTAGGACAGCTTGTAGTCCTTGGGCAGCGAGACGATCGACACCACCGACGAGCAGTTCTTGAAGAAGTGCAGGTCGTGCAGGGCGGCGGCGTCATAGCCGGAATTCTTGTATTGCTCCAGCGAGGCCCGGTAACGCTTGGACTCGATCGGCAACAGGCTGATGCCTTCGATGGCCTGGGTGACCTTGTTGAAGTGCGGCAGGTCGATGGAGCGGAAGAACAGGTCATCGATGTTCAGGCGCGGCGGCTCCTTTTCGAACACCTTGAACTTGTCGCCGCTCGGCGCCGGGGTTTCCGGAACGACGGATTCAGCGTAGGCAATTGCCACCGGGCCGGCCAGGCTCATGAACAGGTCGTTGGCATCCAGGCGAATGGTTTCGCCGATGTCGATGCCGGCGCGCCGGAAGTAGTTCTGGTCGTAGTCGGTGGTCACGGCCTGGGCCGTGAGGATGTTGAAGATCTGCTGGGAAATATACTGGTTGGCGTGCTTTTCCATGGCATTGACATCGATGTTCTGGATGTTGCCGTCATCGCTTTCTTCGGCGTAGCGCATGATGTCGTTGGAGATCAGCATCATCGCGTTCCATGGCCGGATACGGCCCATGACGCTGGCTTCGCTGCTGTCTTCGTTGGCGAAGTTGTACGAGAAATCCCATTCTTCCGAGAGGTATTTGCACAGCAGCCGTCCGGCGTTGATGTGCAGCGCCTCGGACATTTCACTGCGATGATCGGAAATGTTCGGCAGCACGCAGATGCCGCTGGTGAAAATCGGTTCGAAGACGAAGGAATGACCGCTCTTGCTGTCGTGTTCGTCCATCGGCTTGGTGTCGAACGTCTTGTTCATGTACGAGTACTGCTGGGCCAGTCCGAACTCCGAAGCCATGCCCGAACCGGTACCGCCGCCGGCGCTGAAGATCGAGAAGTACAGGCGCGACTGGTTGGCCTTGATGCCGCAGCTATCGATCAGGTACGAGTGGATCATTTTCCAGTCGGGGCTGGAGAAGCGCTGGGTGTCCTTGTTCAGGATGATCTTCGCCAGGTACTGGCCGAGAATCGGTGCGTTACCGGCACCACCCGCATGGACTTCGGAAAGGTCCATGATTTTCATTTTGCTGTAGTCGCGCAAGAACCCGCTTTTTTCGCCCTTGCGGGAAAAACGGATACGCCCGGCGATGTCTTTGTCCAGGTCGCCGAGCATGACCAGCGGTTCCACCAGGAACACCGGTTTGCTGGCCTTGCTGGTCCCCAGGCGCAGGTTGCGCATCCACTGCGCGGGGCGATAGCCCTTGTCACCGTAGTGCTTGTCTTCGGCGTTGAATTCGTTGAGATAGAACTTGCGCGCGTTGTAGACCAGTTCCGCTACGTCCAGGGCGATGTTGGAGCCGCAGCGCCCGAGGCCGATCAGGCACACCGAGGGAAATTCCTGCTGGCCACGTTCGCTCTCGTCATCCACCAGGTGCGGCGGGCGGGGGAATACGGCATCACGCAGGCCATCGAGGTTGTCGAGGATGCGGTCGGTGTTGGTCTCGGTGAAATACAGATATTGCTGGGTCGCCAGGGATCGCGAGCTGCTCGACAGCGCCGAGGCGTCCGCGCCGTTGGCGGCCGGGCTCAGGGTCAGATCGGAAACCGCAGTGGCTGTTTTTTTGGAGGTCATTGTGCGCCGTATGCCTGACTGGTCGGTTCGACGATTGGGTCATCGAACCATCGCGGATGGGAGCTCGCGTCTTTTGATCGCGCGAAGGTCGGCCCAAGCGTCCAGGCAATGCCTGGGCCCCGCTCGGGAGAATCTTTCCTGATTATCTGGATCGGCATCTGTAGGACGATCTTTAATCATGAAGGGGCAAAATGATGGCATTTCCTACAGAAAAATGACCGTCGTCATGGATGCGCCATTCACCATGGTCGGGTATCAGCCGCGCGAATGATTGAAGACAGCGCGCACGCTGCTGTCTAGATTGCAGACTCCGGGCTCGGATGCCTCGCCCAACAATAAGAAGAGACGGACCCATGCAGAACTCGACCCAAGCGGCGAATGCCTGGCGCATTCTGTTCCTGCTGTTCCTGGCCAACCTGTTCAACTTTTTCGACCGCACCATCCCGGCGATCATCATCGAGCCGATCCGCATGGAGTGGAGCCTCAGCGACTTCCAGATCGGCATCATCGGTACTGCCTTCACCATCGTCTATGCCATCGCGGGCCTGCCATTGGGACGCATGGCCGATACCGGTTCGCGCAGCAAACTGATGGGCTGGGGCCTGGCGGCCTGGAGTGGGCTGACGGCGGTAAACGGCCTGGTGGGCAGTTTCTGGGCGTTCCTGGTGGTGCGCATGGGCGTGGGCATCGGTGAAGCCAGTTATGCGCCGGCGGCCAACTCGTTGATCGGCGATCTGTTCCCGGCGCACCGTCGGGCTCGGGCGATGGGCATTTTCATGCTGGGACTGCCGCTGGGCCTGCTGCTGGCGTTTTTTACCATTGGCGCGATGGTCAAGGCGTTCGACAGCTGGCGCGCGCCGTTCTTCATTGCGGCGGTGCCGGGCCTGGTGCTGGCGGTGTTCATGTTTTTCATCAAGGAACCCAAGCGCGGCGCGGCGGAAACCGTGGCGGTGTCCCAGGAAAAGGTCGACAAGCCGATTCGCCGGTTGCTGGCGATTCCGACCTTTCTCTGGCTGATCCTGGCGGGGCTGTGCTTCAACTTCGCCACTTATGCCTGCAACTCCTTCCTGGTGCCGATGCTGCAGCGCTATTTCGGGATGCCGCTGCACGAGGCGGCTGTGGCGACCGGGATCATGGTCGGTGTGACCGGGTTGTTTGGGTTGACCCTTGGCGGCTGGGTGGCCGACAAGATTCACCAACGCGTGCCCAATGGCCGGTTGTTGTTCGCGGCGTTCAGCCTGGCGATTTCCACGGTGACTACCGCTTGGGCCCTGCAGGCCGGGCGCATCGAAATCGGCATTTTTGTCGCCGTGTTCAGCGTCGGCTGGCTGTTTGCCTACAACTTCTACACCTGCGTCTACACCGCGATCCAGGACGTGGTGGAGCCGCGCCTGAGGGCCACGGCGATGGCGTTGTATTTTGCCGGGCTGTATCTGCTCGGCGGTGGCCTGGGGCCGGTGGTGGTCGGCGGCTTGTCCGACTACTTCGCGCGCACGGCCATGGCGACCGCAGGCGCCCCGCAGATGACCGAAGCGTTCAAGGCGATCGGCCTGCATGACGCGATGTACCTGATCCCGGTGGCGCTGCTGTTGACCATGGTGTTCCTGTTCCTGGCCTCTCGCTGCTTCGTGCGCGATGCCAAGCGGATGAAGGAAGGTATGAGCGCGGTGGTGCTGCCCGAAGGTGTCGTGGGGGCGGCCTAACGGGATTTTGTGGCGAGGGAGCTTGCTCCCGCTGGGCCGCGAAGCGGCCCCAAAAATTCCCAGGCTCACTCAGGATTTTGGGCCTGCTGCGCAGTCCAGCGGGAGCAAGCTCCCTCGCCACAGGGGTCGGTGCCGTCCGCACTAGCGAGTTTTTTCTTCTCGCCCGCGCAACAGGCAGTCGGGCACTGCCAGCGCCGCCGCCAACCCCAGCAATGACACCGCCGCGCTGATCATCAGCAAATGCCGGAACGTCGCTTGCAGTTCCTCGCGCAAGGCATCCCGTGCCGCGCCCGGCGCGGCGTTCAGGCCGTCGAGCAGCACGTTGCCGGAATGCCCTTCGCCGATCATTGACGAACCGGCGAGCTGGGCGAAACCCGAGTCCTGCAACAGCGCCAGCAGCAGCGCCGACATCAATGCCACGCCGACCGCGCCGCCCAGTGAGCGGAACAGGTTGGTGGTGCTGGTGGCCACGCCGATGTCCCGTTGCTGCACCGAATTCTGCGAACCCACCAGCGAGGTGGGAAATTGCATGCCGGACGCGATGCCGCCAAGCAGCATGAACAGGCTGCTGAGCCAGAATGCCGCGGGCGGGGTGAAGGCCATGCCGAGGATGGCGAACGGGAAGAGCAGGGCGCCACTGAGGATCATCGGTTTGTAGCGACCGGTGATCGAGGTGCGCCGTCCGGCGAAATAGGCGCCCATCGGCAGGCCCATCGCCAGTGGCAGCAGATGCAGCGCGGCACTGTCGGCCCCGGCGCCGGTCACGCTCTGGAAGCGCAACGGCACCAGCACCGTCAGCGAGATCGCCTGGAAACTGGTGAAGAACACCGTGCACCAGCACAGCACCGCGCTGCGGTTGACGAACAGGTGCATGGGCAGCAGCGGCTCCCGGGCGCGGCGCTCATGCCAGGCGAATACCCCCAGCACGACCACGGCGCCACCGAGCAGCCCGAGCACTTCGCGGCTGTGCCAGGCGTGGCCCTGGCCCACCTGGGTGATGCCCAGCAGCAAGGCAGTCAGGCCGATGATCAGCAAGACGGTGCCCAGGTAGTCGATGACGGGCGTGCGTTGCGGCACCGGCAGCCCCACCAGCGTGCGCCGGGCCACGAGCCAGGCGCCCAGGCCCAGCGGCAGGTTGATCCAGAACACCCAGCGCCAGGACAGGTATTCGGTCATGTAGCCGCCCAGCACCGGCCCGGCGACGCTGGCCACTGCATACATGCTGCTGAAGTAGCCCTGATAACGGCCACGTTCCCTGGGCGGGATGATGTCGCCGATGATCGCCTGGCTCACGGAGATCATCCCGCCAGCGCCGATGCCCTGGAAAATCCGCGCCAGTACCAGTTGCTGCATGTCCTGCGCCAGGCCGCAGAACAGCGAGGCGAGCGTGAACAGGCCCATGCCGAACAGCATCAATGGCCGCCTGCCGTACAGGTCGCCCAGTTTGCCGTAGATCGGCACCGCAACGGTCATCGCGACCATGTAGCCGGAGATCACCCAGGCCAGCAGGCTGACATCCTTGAATTGCGCGGAAATCGCCGGCATCGAGACGGCGACGATGGTCTGGTCCAACGCACCGAGGAAAATCGCCAGCATCAGCGCCACCAGCACGCTACGGATGGCGGGTTGCGGGACATGAGGCGTATCGAGCTGATTCAAGGCTGGACCTGCGGGCATCGCGCCGGGGAGGCGAATGGACGGGAGCCCGCAGTTTAAATCGATAGTTGGCTATTCGATAGCCTCGTAAGGAAGGCCGACATAATTTTCCGCAATGGTTTTTCGACCGGCCTCGGAGTCGACGAAATATTCCAGCTCCGCTTCGCTGATGCGCTGGTTGAACGCATCGTCGTCGAAGCGATGCAGCATCGAAGTCATCCACCAGGAGAACCGTTCGGCCTTCCAGACCCGCCGCAGGCAAATGGCCGAATAGCGTTCCAGGAGGTCCACGCGACCGTCGCGATAGACCTTGAGCAAGATGTTGAACAACGTGCTGACGTCGCTGGCGGCCAGGTTCAGCCCCTTGGCACCGGTGGGCGGGACGATGTGGGCGGCGTCGCCGACCAAAAACATCCGCCCGTACTGCATCGGTTCGACGACAAAACTGCGCAACGGCGCGATGCTTTTTTCGATGGAAGGGCCGGTCACCAGCGCTTTGGCCAGGTCGGCGGGCAGGCGGTTTTTCAGCTCGCTCCAGAAACGCTCGTCCGGCCAGTCGGCTATCTGTTCCTCGGCGGGCACTTGCAGGTAATAACGGGTGCGGGTCCGCGAGCGCATGCTGCACAGGGCAAAGCCGCGCTCATGGCGGGCGTAGACCAGCTCCTCGTGGACCGGCGGGGTGTCGGCCAGGATGCCGAGCCAGCCGAACGGGTAGACGCGCTCGAAGACCTTGAGTTTTTCCGCCGGGATCGATTGCCGCGCGACGCCGTGGAAGCCGTCGCAGCCGGCCACGTAATCGCAGTCCAGACGCCAGGTTTCGCCCGCATGCTCGAAGGTCACGAAGGGCTGGTCGGTCTGCAGGTCGTGGGGCTGGGCGTTATCGACCTGGTACAGGGTCTGCGCGCCGCAGGCCTGGCGTGCAGCCATCAGGTCGCGGGTGACTTCGGTCTGGCCGTAGACCATGACGTTCTGGCCGCCGGTCAGTCCCTTCAGGTCAATGTGCACGCGCCGGCCATTGAGGACCAGCTCGAAGCCATCATGGGGCAGGCCTTCGGCATCCATGCGCTGGCCGACCCCGGCCTGGCGCAGCAACTGCACCATGCCTTGCTCAAGCACGCCGGCGCGGATGCGGCTGAGGACGTAGTCGGGTGTCTGGCGTTCCAGGATCAGCGTGTCGATGCCGGCGTTGTGCAACAACTGGCCGAGCAGCAGTCCAGAGGGGCCGGCGCCGATAATGGCGACTTGGGTCTTGAGGGTTTTCATTGTTGTTATGACTCGCAAGAGCACGCGACCAGGGTCGGTGTTTATTATTAGTAATCCTGGCCTGCATTTTTCGCTTGCGAACCTGTCAATTGAAGGGGAAAACTGCGCTGAAACCTGTACTTTCTGCCAATCGGTGCGATTACCGCCCATAACCCGAGGCCAACCCTCGTATGAAGAAAACCGAGCTGCCTTCGATACCGGTGTTCAAGCTCTACGGCGAGAGCCAGGACTGGCCGACGCCGGACCTGCTGCATTGCGAAACCATTTCCACGCGCAGCAGCGAACACCAGTGGGAAATCAAACCCCATCGGCATGCGGACCTGTGTCAGTTACTGTTTGTCTACAAGGGCCAGGCCGAGCTGGAAATAGAAGGCCAGCGCACCCGGCTCGACGAGCCGGCGGTGCAGATCCTGCCGCCCTTGTCAGTGCACGGCTTTCGCTTTTCCGAGGATGTGCAAGGTTACGTGGTTACCCTGGCGGCGCCGCTGGTGACGCATCTGCAAGGGCAGCTTGGGCATTCGGTGAATGTCCTGGCCCAGGCCGAAGCCTACCCGGCCGGCGAAAACGCCGACTACCTCAACAGCCTTTTCAGCGCCTTGCAGGCGGAATATGTTGGCCACGAACCGGCCCGGGAAATGCTGATGCATGCATTGGTCAGCGTGATCATGGTCTGGGTCAGTCGCCAGGTAATGGACAGGCGTACCTCGTCGCAGCGCCCGCAACGGGCCCGGGAATATCTCAACGGGTTCATCCAGTTGGTGGAGGAAACCTATCGCCAGCACGTCAAGGTCGAAGACCTCGCCCATCGCCTGGGCATCTCGGTATCGCACCTCAACGGCACCTGTCGCGAACTGGCCGGGCAACCGGCGTTGCAGATCATGCACGAGCGTCAGCTGCTGGAGGCCAAGCGGCTGCTGACCTACACCGGCATGACCATCTACGAGATCTCCGAACTGCTCGGATTTTCCGACCCGACCAACTTCACCCGGCTGTTTCGCCGGCGTGTCGGCATTTCGCCCAAGGCCTTCCGCGACCGGCTCAAGACCGATCAGCAGGACGACTGAAACCGCTTCAGCGCAGAGCGTTCAGGGATGCGTTGTGCGGTATGCAGCGTTCGAAGTTGCAGCTGGCGTATTCACGGGGCAACTGCCTGGCCTGTTCGACCCGATAAGCCGCGGTGCCATACAGCGCAAGCGTGGCCGTGCAGGTGACAAAAATGGCGAGGCGTCTTCTTGTTTTGATGTTCATGGCGATGACCTCTGAACGAATACCCGGGGGTACTGTTTTCAGCATAGGTCAGCCATGGCGAGTTGCCAGTCGGGCGGGTCTTGTGTGTAGCGCGGTATTCAGGCCACTGATAGCGCCAGGTGCAGGGATTCATTGTGGCGAGGGAGCTTGCTCCCGCTGGGCTGCGCAGCGGCCCGAGGATTTTGCGGTCGCTGCGCAACCGAGCGGGAGCAAGCTCCCTCGCCACAGGTGCTTTGTAGGCCCGAAGTGGGTGTCAGGATTATTCCAAATGCTCAGGCTTCATCGGATCACCCGGCTTGACGTCGAGCTGGTGCCGCACGTCTTCGAACATCTCGTCGTAATACTTGTGCATCGAGCCGATGCTGGCGGTCTTGGGCATGCCGTACTGCTGGGCGATGCGCGTGGCGTGGCGGGCGAAGTCGAAGGCCTGGTCCTTGGCCAGGAAAAACGTCTCGTCCACGCTCTTGTCTTCCACCGTGCCGTGCAGCCGGAACGACATGCCCGTTCCTTCCTCGGGATCCTGGATCACCTCGTAATCGATGCACAGGTTGTAGCTGTAGTCGTCCTTGTTCAGCGCATGGCGTTCCATGTGCAGGTGACCGGGTTGGAACGTGGCCATAAGGGTCTCTCCTTCGAAGGCGTGGAGAACGGCAGACACCGCGCCTGCCGTATAAGTTTTGTGGTTACCGATAAACAATCCCCGGCGTTGCCGTGCTGATGCGCGTGCCGGCGGTGCCCTGGACGATAGCCTCGATGTCTGACAGCGACCCGATCACCGCGAGCTTGCCGGTGTGGCGGGCGAATTCGCAGGCGGCTTGCACCTTGGGCCCCATGGACCCGGCGGCAAAGCCCAGTTTTTCCATCTCGTCGGGGTGAGCCTGGGCGATGGCTTTCTGGGTCGGCTTGCCGAAGTCGATGAAAGCGGCGTTGACGTCCGTGGCGATGACCAGCAGATCGCTTTCCAGCTGTTCGGCCAAGAGTGCTGAACACAGGTCCTTGTCGATCACCGCTTCGACGCCTTGCAGGTTGCCGTCGGCGTCGTACATCGTCGGGATGCCGCCACCGCCGGCACAGATCACGATGCTGCCTTTTTCCAGCAGCCACTTGATCGGACGGATTTCAAAGATGCGCCGGGGCCGTGGGCTGGCGACCACCCGGCGGAACTTGTCGCCGTCGGCGGCAATCGCCCAGCCTTTTTCTGCGGCCAGTTGCTGCGCCTCTTCCCGGCTGTAGACCGGGCCGATGGGCTTGGTCGGGTTCTGGAAAGCCGGGTCGTTGGCGTCCACTTCGACTTGGGTCAAAAGCGTGGCGAAGGGCACTTCGAAGTCCAGCAGGTTGCCCAGTTCCTGTTCGATGATGTAGCCGATCATGCCTTCGGTTTCGGCGCCCAGCACGTCCAGCGGATACGGCGTGACCGAGGTGTAGGCCGCCGCCTGCAACGACAGCAGGCCGACCTGCGGGCCGTTGCCGTGGGCGATGACCAGTTCGTTGCCGGGATGGATCCTGGCGATCTGTTCGGTCGCGGTGCGGATGTTGCTGCGTTGATTGTCGGCGGTCATGGGTTCACCCCGACGTAGGAGGGCATTACCGCCCAGGGCAACGACGATTCGCATGGTGCTGTCCTTTCAAGTCAGCCCGTGTGGGAGCGAGCCTGCTCGCGAAGGCGGGGTATCAGTCAGCGTTGATTTGTCTGACGTATCGCTTTCGCGAGCAGGCTCGCTCCCACAAGGGATGTATCGTTTGTTTTAGATATCCGCCAACGCCGCCACCAGGATCGCCTTGATGGTGTGCATGCGGTTCTCCGCCTGTTCGAAGGCGATGTTCGCCGGGGATTCGAAGACGTCCTCGGTCACTTCCACGCCGTTGGCCAGGTTCGGATAACGCGCGGCGATGTCCTTGCCGACCTTGGTTTCACTGTTATGAAAGGCCGGCAGGCAGTGCATGAATTTCACCCGCGGATTGCCCGAGGCTTTCATCATTTGCGCGTTGACCTGATAGGGCAGCAGTTGCTGGATGCGCTCGTCCCAGGCCTCCACCGGTTCGCCCATGGAGACCCAGATATCGGTATGGATGAAGTCCACACCCTTGACCGCTTCTTCCGGGTCTTCGGTGATGGTGATCCGTGCACCGCTTTCGGCGGCGAAGGCCTGGCACTGGTCGATGAAGTCCTGATGCGGCCACAGGGCTTTCGGCGCGCCGATGCGCACGTCCATGCCCAGCTTGGCGCCGATCATCAGCAGCGAGTTGCCCATGTTGTAGCGCGCATCGCCCAGGTAGGCGTAGCTGATGTCATGCAGCGGCTTGTCACTGTGCTCGCGCATGGTCAGGGTGTCGGCGATCATTTGCGTGGGGTGGAATTCGGCGGTCAGGCCGTTGAACACCGGCACGCCGGCGAACTTGGCGAGTTCCTCGACGATCTCCTGCTCGAAGCCACGGTATTCGATGGCGTCGAACATCCGCCCCAGCACCCGGGCGGTGTCCTTCATGCTTTCCTTGTGGCCGATCTGTGACGAGACCGGGTCGATGTAGGTGACGTGGGCGCCCTGGTCATGGGCCGCGACTTCGAAGGCGCAACGCGTGCGGGTCGAGGTCTTCTCGAAGATCAGCGCGATGTTCTTGCCTTTGAGGTGCGGTTGCTCGGTGCCGGTGTACTTGGCGCGCTTGAGGTCGCGGGACAGGTCGAGCAAAAAGTGCAGCTCGCGGTGGGTGTGGTGCATCAAGCTCAGCAGGCTGCGGTTGCGCATATTGAAAGCCATGATGGATCTCCTTGGGTGTCGGTTATCCCCTGGGCCGTTTTCGATAAAACGACCCAGGCTCAGAGGTCAGTAGTCGATAGGGTCGCGGACGATCGGGCAGGTCATGCAATGGCCGCCGCCACGGCCACGACCGAGTTCGCCGGCGCTGATGGTGATGACTTCCACCCCGGCCTTGCGCAGCAGGGTGTTGGTGTAGGTATTGCGGTCGTAGCCAATGACCACGCCTGGCTCGAGGGCGACCACGTTGTTGCCGTCGTCCCATTGCTCGCGTTCGGCGGCGAAGCTGTTGCCGCCGGTTTCCACTATGCGCAGCGCGGGCAGCTTGAGGGCGCTGGCGACGGTACTGAGGAAGCTGCCTTCCTCGCGCCGCACGTCGATGCCGCCGGGTTTGCTCTCGTCCGGGCGCAGCGAAAACGCGACGATCTGGCTGACGACTTCAGGGAAAATCGTCACCAGGTCGCGGTCACAGAAACTGAACACGGTGTCCAGGTGCATCGCTGCGCGGGAACGTGGCAGCCCCGCGACAATCACCCGCTCGACGGCGTTGTGCTTGAACAGGTTCAGTGCCAGTTGACCGATGGCCTGGCGCGACGAACGTTCACCCATGCCGATCAATACCACGCCGTTGCCGATGGGCATCACATCGCCGCCTTCGAGGGTGGCGTTACCGTGGTCCAGGTCCGGGTCGCCGTACCAGATCTGGAAATCGGCTTGGGTAAACTCGGGATGGAATCGGTAGATGGCGGTGGTAAGCAAGGTTTCCTGGCGGCGCGCCGGCCAGTACATCGGGTTCAGCGTCACGCCGCCGTAGATCCAGCAGGTGGTGTCGCGGGTGAACTGGGTGTTGGGCAACGGTGGCAGGATGAAGCTGGAGTGCCCGAGAAAGTCGCGGAACATCTGGATGGTCTTGCCGCCGAAGCTGTCCGGCAGGTCATCGGCCGAGACGCCGCCGATCAGGTATTCGGCGATCTTGCGTGGCTCCAGGCTGCGCAACCAGGCGCCCACTTCATGCACCAGACCCAGGCCCACGGAGTTGGCGGTGATCTTGCGATGCAGGATCCAGTCGAGCGCTTCGGGGATGGCGACGATGTCGGTCAGCAGGTTGTGCATCTCCAGCACGTCGATACCGCGTTCACGCATCTTGGTGACGAAATCGAAGTGGTCGCGCTTGGCCTGGTTGACCCACAGCACGTCATCGAACAGCAGTTCGTCGCAGTTGTTCGGCGTCAGCCGCTGGTGGGCGAGGCCTGGTGAGCAGACCATGACTTTGCGCAGTTTGCCGGCTTCGGAATGGACGCCGTATTTCACTTTTTCCGTGGTCATTAAAAATCCTCCAGATGAAACAGTCAGCCGGTTACAGGCTCAGGAAGCCGTCATAAAGGCCGTAGGCAGCCACCAGGGCACCGACCACCACGGCGGCGAAAATCAGCTTCTCGACCGAGGTGAAAACCGGTTTGCCCAGTTCGCGCTTGGCCTTGGCGAACAGGATCGCGCCGGGGGCGTAGAGCAGGGCGGAGAGCAGCAGGTACTTGATCCCGCCGGCATACAGCAGCCACATCGCGTAGATCAGCGCGATGGCGCCGATGAACAGGTCCTTGCGCCGTTCGGCCAGGGCGTTTTCATAGGTTTCACCGCGTACCGCCAGCAGCAGTGCGTAGGCCGCCGACCACAGGTACGGCACCAGGATCATCGAGGTGGCGAGGTAGATCAGCGACAGGTAGGTGCTGGCGGAAAACAGCGTGACGATCAGGAACAGCTGGACCATCGCGTTGGTCAGCCACAGCGCGTTGGCCGGTACATGATTGGCATTTTCCCGGCGCAGGAAGGCCGGCATGGTGTGATCCTTGGCGGCGGCAAACATGATCTCGGCGCACAGCAAGACCCAGGACAGCAGGGCACCGAGCAGCGAGATAACCAGGCCGACGCTGATCAGCACAGCGCCCCAGTGACCGACCACGTGCTCGAGTACGGCGGCCATGGACGGATTCTGCAGCTTCGCCAGTTCAGGTTGGGTCATGATGCCCAGCGAGAGCACGTTCACCAGTACCAGCAACAACAGCACCGTGATGAAGCCGATGACCGTGGCCTTGCCGACGTCGCTGCGTTTTTCGGCGCGGGCCGAGAAAATGCTCGCGCCTTCGATGCCGATGAACACCCACACGGTGACCAGCATCATGTGTCGCACCTGATCCATCACGCTGCCCAGGTCCGGGTTTTTCAAGCCCCAGATGTCAGCGGTGAAGATATCCAGCTTGAAGGCGAACACCGCGATCAGCACAAACAGCAGCAGCGGCACGACCTTGGCGACGGTGGTCACCAGATTGATGAACGCCGCTTCCTTGATGCCCCGCAGTACCAGGAAGTGCACGGCCCACAGCAACAGCGATGCGCCGATTACTGCCGCCACGGTGTTGCCTTCGCCAAACACCGGGAAGAAATAGCCCAGGGTGCTGAACAACAAGACGAAGTAGCCGACGTTGCCGAGCCAGGCGCTGATCCAGTAACCCCAGGCCGAGGAAAACCCCATGTAGTCGCCAAACCCGGCCTTGGCGTAGGCGTACACCCCGCCGTCCAGATCGGGTTTGCGATTGGCCAGGGTCTGGAACACGAATGCAAGGGTCAACATGCCGACTGCGGTGATGGCCCAGCCGATCAATACGGCGCCGACATCGGCGCTGGCGGCCATGTTCTGCGGCAGGGAAAAGATCCCGCCGCCAATCATCGAACCCACTACCAGCGCAACCAGCGCGCCCAGTCGAAGTTTTCCGGGGGTATCGGACATTGCAGGACTCTCAAACGAAGGAGAGTCAACAGCCTAAGTCGATTCAAGGGGGCGACAGCTGATCTGGGTCAGTTCAACCGCGAAGCATGAGCTGAAAGGGCTGGATGCAAAACCTGTGGGAGCGGGCTTGCTCGCGAAGGCGGTGTGTCAGTCGATTGAGATGTTGGATGTGCCGGCCTCTTCGCGAGCAGGCTCGCTCCCACAGTGATTCTTTGTAGGTCGTGGGATCTAAGTTTGTCGAAAATTCCATGTGGGAGCGGGCTTGCTCGCGATGGCGGTGTGTCAGTCGATTGAGATGTTGGATTGCCGGCCTCTTCGCGAGCAGGCTCGCTCCCACAGTGATTCTTTGTAGGTCGTGGGATCTGTGTTTGTCAAAAAATCCAATGTGGGAGCGAGCCTGCTCGCGAAGGCGGTGTGTCAGTCGATTGAGATGTTGATGTGCCGGCCTCTTCGCGAGCAGGCTCGCTCCCACAGTGATTCTTTGTAGGTCGTGGGATCTGTGTTTGTCAAAAAATCCAATGTGGGAGCGAGCTTGCTCGCGAAGGCGGTGTATCAGTCGATGGAGATGTTGGATGTGCTGGCCTCTTCGCGAGCAGGCTCGCTCCCACGGTGATTCTGTGTAGGTCGTGGGATCTGCGTTTGTCGAAAAAATAGCATGTGGGAGCGAGCTTGCTCGCGATGGCGATCGAACGATCACCACTGAGGGCGATGTGCGCCCAGTTCGGTGGCTGGCAGGGCCCACTGCAACGGTGTGCCGGTGATTTTCAGCGGCACCTGCAGGCGGTGCGCCGGGCCCCAGGGCGTTTGTTCCACCAGCAGTCCCTGGTCAGCCTCGTCTTCGGGGCGCAACGCAGCCCCATCGCCGGCGCCACCCTCGATCAACAGTTTCGCCGTGCGGGCCAGTGACAAGCGTGCCGAACCGCCACGGCCATCGGCCAAGCGCCGAGCCAGCAGCACAATCGCACTGGCCGCCATCAGGTAGCCGGTGCCGTGGTCCAGCGCCTGAACGGGCAGCGGCGTCGGTTTGTCTGTCTGTTTCCAGGCCATGCCGGCCTCGGCGATGCCGCTGCTCATCTGCACCAGGCTGTCGAAGCCGCGTCGGTGTTGCCAGGGGCCGCTCCAGCCGTAGGCATTGAGGCTTACGTCGATCAGCCCAGGCGCCAGTTGGCGGCGTTGTGCGGCGCCGTAGCCCAGGCGTTCGAGCGCGTCGGCGCGATAGCCGTGCAGGAGGATGTCGGCGTCCTTGAGCAATGCTTCGAACGTCGCGCGGTCGGCGGGCTGATGCAGATCGAGGCGGGCGCAGCGTTTGCCGAGGGTAACTTCCGGAACCGCGCCGGGTTCGTTCCAGGTCGGCGGGTCGATACGCAGCACATCGGCGCCCAGCCCGGCCAAAAAACGGCTGGCAATCGGGCCGGCCAGCACGCGGGTCAGGTCAAGCACCTTCAAGCCCGCCAGCGGCTGGGCGACTGAGCCGAGCCAGGGTTCAAGCGAAGCTGCACTCATGTCATCGAAGTGAGCAAGCGGTTCGGCGTTCACCGCCAAACCTTGCGGATGGGCCTGCCACGCCTGCCAGGAACGCATCTGTGCGGCGCAACCACCGGCGTCGACCACGGCCTGTTCCAGTTCGGCCTTGTTCCAACGGGCAACTTTGCTCGCCATGTCGGCGCGGTCGCTGCCGCTTCCGAGGACTTTTTCCGCAGCAAGACGATGATGCGGTGCATTGGTGTGCAGGCGGATCCAGCCGTCGGCGGTGGCGTAGTCGCCAGCCACCGGGTCCCACAGCGAAGGTACGCTCCAGCCGACGGGCCGCAGGGACGTGGCGAACCAGAACGAGGCCAGGCGCCTGTCGACTTCAAGCGTCGGCAGGCGGCCGGTCTGCTGATGGATGAGTTCGGCGACCGCTTGACCGGCCGTGGCGATGCTGGCGCAGGCCAACTCGGTAACCCCGAAGGCAGAGGGTAGAGCGCCTTCGCCAGTGAAGGGGATCGCAGTCGTGGGCAAACCGAGGGCGGTTTGCACGGATGTGAGCAGATCTGACATCGAAAGCCCTCCAGGCGAGAGAGCGATCATAGTTCAAAATTGCGTAGGGGGCCGCTTCGCGCCCCAGCGGGAGCAAGCTCCCTCGCCACGAGTTTCCGGGCGTGACCAGATCCACAGGTTGCCCAGGCCCATGCCGGCCATGGCCAGGTACATCGGCCAGCCGTGGGCAAGCATCAGCCACATCATTGCGGCACAACCGAGCATGCTGATCGTGGCGCCGACCTTGGCCCGGCGCGGGATGACCTTGCCGTTGCGCCAGTTGTGCAGCATCGGTCCGAATAACCGATGGTGCTCCAGCCAGGCGCTCAGACGCGGCGAACTGCGGGTCGCGGCCCAGGCGGCGAGCAGGATGAACTCGGTGGTCGGCAGGCCGGGCACGACCAAGGCGATGAGGCCGATGGCCAGGCTGGTGTAGGCGAGCAGGGCGAAGAGCAGTTGGCTGGGTTTTCGGGGACGGTTCATGGGGGGTTTCTGATCATGTGCAAAATCCCTGTGGGAGCGAGCCTGCTCGCGAAGGCGGTGTGTCAGCCAACAGTTGTGGCGGATGATCTTCTGTCTTCGCGAGCAGGCTCGCTCCCACCAAGGCCCGGAGAAGAGTTTTCAGGCCAACTCGGCCGCATAGGCGTGTTCCAGCAGCACGGTAAACCGGTTGAAGGCCTCCAGCGCGCCTTTGTCCGCCTCGGCTTCCTGCTGTTCGGTGAACGCCAGGCCGTCGAGGGTACGGGTGAAGGTTTTCCAGCCATCGGCACGTCCGCCCGCCGGCTCTGCCAGGTGCCGGGCACCGAAGGTTTCGTTCATTCCCAGGGCCACGGCACGCTTGATCAGGAATGCGGCGCCGAGCTTCGAGCCCTCGGAAACGAACAGCCAGCCCAGCGCTTCGGCCTGGCTCGGGTTTTTTACCGCACCGGCCACCGGCGCGGGCACTTCGGTGTCCAGGTCCGCGAGATCCGCCTTGGCCGCTTCGGCGCGGCAGCGGGCCGCCAGGTCGGGTATCAGGGCAGCCAGTTGCGCGTCGTTGTACAGCGCCACCAGTTCTGACTGGAACAGGTACTGGGCGACGACGAAGCGCGCGTAGCTGGCCTTGGTTTCGAATGGGGCGTGGGCCTTGACCAGGGCGTCGAGCTTGCCGTGGGGCTCGTGGGTGATCTGGTTCAGGCGCTGGGAACGTAGAGTGGGGCGTGGGGTGGTCATGAAAAACTCCTTGGAGTGAAATACACCGTGGCGAGGGAGCTTGCTCCCGCTCGGCCGGGCTGGCGCTCCAGTGCGCAGCGACCGTTAGATCTTGGGGGCGCTTCGCACCCCAGCGGGAGCAAGCTCCCTCGCCACGGATGGCTTTTTGCCTGGAACCGGATCAGATATCCCAGATCAGGTTGACCGCGAAGTTGCGCCCCGGCGCCGTCAGGCGATCGAGGTTGGCCGGGCTCAGCACCGCCGCTTCGCCGACGCTGTCGTAGCCGCGCACGTCATCCCACAGCCAGTACTTCTTGTCGGTGAGGTTGTAGAGGCCGCCGCTGACGGTGACGTCGTGAGTCACCTTGTAGTAGCCGCTCAGGTCGAGAATGCCGAAGCCCGGCGTCTTGAACTGGCCGCTGACGCCGTCGGGCGAATTGAAGTTGCTGTCGTCGACGCGGTTTTTCTTCTGGACCAGGGTCCAGCTGAGCAAGGTGCCGAACTGCTCCTGGTCGTAGCCCAGGCCGAACACGCCGGTAAGCGGGTTGACGCTGTTGAGCGGCTCGCCCGTGTCGTTGTTGCGGCCATACAGGTAGGCCACCGAGCCTTGGGTGTAGAAGCCTTTTGGCGCACCGAACACGTCCAGGTCCAGGCGTCCCTTGGCTTCGATGCCCTTGATGGTGGCGTGCTTGATGTTGTTGCTCTGGAAGGTCAACTGGTCGGCGCCGGGGGTGATGGCGTCTTCGTTGATGAAATCGCGGTACTTGTTGTAGAACACCGCCACGTCGAACGATCCGGAGTCGAAACGACCGCGCAGGCCGGTTTCGTAGCTTTTGCTTTTTTCCGGTTCCAGGTCGGGATTGGGTTCCACGCTGTAGCCCACGCCGGCGTTATCGAAACGTCCGTACAAGGCCTTGGCGGTCGGGGTGCGGAACCCTTCGGCGTACTGGCCGTACCAGGTGTACTGGTCGGTCAGGGCGTAGGTCAGGCCGAACTTCGGCGAGACGCGATGCCAGTTCTTGTCCTCGCCGCTCACCGTACCGCCGTTGGTGGGGTCCACGGTGCGCAGGAATTCCTCGGTCAGGCGTGGCTTGAGCCGGGTGTAGTCGTAGCGCAGCGCTGGCGTGAAGGTCCATTTGTCCCAGCTGATCTGGTCCTGGGCGAAAACGCTGTAGGTGTTGATGGTCGGGTCGGGGAAGTCGCTGGCTTTTGCCAATACGTCCCGGGTGCTGATGGCGCCGACGGTGGGGCAGCCCACGCCGACCGCCAGGCACACGCCGTTGCCGCTGCGTGAGCCGGTGACTTTCTGATGCTTGAGCGTGGTGCCGTAGGTCAGTGTGTGATCGGTGTCGGCCAAGCTGAATGACTTGTCCGCCTGCGCGTCGAAGACCCACTGTTTTTCTTCATAGAGCGTTTCACGGGTGCGCAACACCCGGCGGGTGATCGGGAAATAGAACTCGGCGGTGCGCTGGTCGGTCTTGGCGATCTGGTGGTTGAGGCTCCACTTGATGTTGTCGGCCAGCAGGCTGTCGAGGGCGAAGCTGTGCTCCAGGCCGAAACGCTCGCGGGTGATCGTATCGTTACCGGTGCGCCACTGGTACATGCCGCCGGGCAGGATGGAGCCGGGAATGGCTGGCTGGCCGTTGGCATAGGGCCCGCCGTAGGCGCTTTTCAGGTCGACGTCGCGATCGTCCTTGTACTTCTCGTACACCAGGCTCAGGCGTGCGTCATCGCTGTAGTCCCAGCCGAGTTTGGCCAGCACGTTGTTGGCGCGCACGTCTTCCGGGTTGGCGGCGGTGCGGTCCAGGCCGGTGCCGTTGTTGCTGCCGTAGGATTCGGTCTCGTGGCCGTCGCGCTGGCTGTAATGCAACAACCCGTCGAACGGACCGCTGCGGCCGGCGACGGTGGCGGATTTGAGCCAGCTTTCATCGACGGAGCTGTAGCCGGTCTTGAGACGCGCGCCGACGTCCTTGCCGGGCTTGATGATGTCGTCCGGATCGAGGGTGAAATAACTGACGACACCACCGATCGCGTTGCTGCCGTACAGCACCGAGGCCGGGCCGCGCAGAATCTCCACGCGCTTGACGATTTCCGGGTCGACGTAGTTGCGTTGGGTCTTGGCGTACGGGCCGTTGAAGAAGCCGCCGGGGATTTCCACGCCGTCGACCTGGGTCAGGATCCGGTTGCCGTCGATGCCGCGGATGTTGTAACCGCTGATGCCGCCGCGCTGGCCCGCGCCGCCCACCGACACGCCGGGCTCATAGCGCACCAGGTCCTTGATGGTGTTGACGTTGTTGCGGTCCAGCTCCTGGCGATCATGGATCGAAACGGTGCTCGGTACGCTGGCGATGTCTTGTTCCTGGCGGGTGGCGCTGATGGTCACCTGTTGCAACTCCAGCGCGCTGCCGGCGCTGCGCTTTTCCAGGACGATGTTGTTATTGCCCAGTTTGCGATAGCTCAGGTTGGTCCCCACCAACAGGCGCTCCAAGGCTTTTTCCGGCGGCAGCGAGCCGTTCACCCCCGGCGAGGCGACGCCTTCGGCCAGCTCTGCCGGCAGCCCCACCTGCCAGCCGGTGACGGCGGTAAATGCGTTCAGGGCGGAAACCAGTGGTTGCCGGGCGATGCTGAAGGTGTAGTCGCCCATGTTGCGCGCTGGCGATTGCTCGGCGGTGGCAGCCAGGGCCGCCGGCGCGGTGCCGGTCATCAGGATGGCGGCGGTGAGTAGTGACAGCGTGCAAGAGGGGGCAAGAAACCGGCAAGTAAGGCGAGAGGACATCGATAGCGCTCCGTGTCGCATCTGTTATAGGTGCAGATCGCATCGCGAGATGCGAATCAATTGCATTGCCTATAACGAGACGAACCAGCAAAAGCTATCGAGTAAAAATAATTCTCATTCAGTTCAGGATTACCAGCGCCGGGAATTCCTGGAGGCGGGCAGAGGTGATATGGGCCAGGGAACGCACCACGTCCAGCGGCTGGTCGAGGCGATAGTTACCCGTCACGGCCACGCCGGCCAACTGCTGGTTGTTGTTGATGATCCAGCCCGGGTAGTAGCGTCGCAATTCCGCCAGTACCTGGCCCAGCGGCCGGTTCTCGAACACCAGTCGGCCCTGGACCCACGCCAGGTCCGTGCCGACATCGAGGCGTGCCGGGCGGTCGAAGCCGTTGGGACCAATGCGGATGCTTTCTCCTGCCGACAAGCGGACATGGGCATCGTAGCGGGTCGCACGCAGGTCGACATCGCCGCGCTGCACCTGGACCTGAGCGACGCCGTCCAGGTAACGCACCGCAAACGTGGTGTCGCTGACACTGGCGGTGACCGGCCCGGCGTCGATCTCCAACGGCACATTGCGACTGGCCGGCACCTCGAAAAAAGCCTCGCCCTTGTAGAGACGGGCCACGTGCCGCTGCTCGTCGAAGGAGCTGGAAAACGCCGAGTCGGTATTCAGCAGGACCTTGGAACCGTCTTCCAGTTGGAGGCGCTGGCGCTCACCGACCACGGTCAGGTGATCGGCCTGGAATTGCAGGGGCAGGTCGCTGAAATTGAACAGCCCCAGCAACAGCACGGCGGCGGTGGCCAGGGGTTTCCAATGAGCTCGAAGGCGCGACAGCGCGGTGGCCTTGGGGCGGGCCTGGAGCTGCCGGGCGCTTTCGATGATCTGCGGGCCGTTCCAGATCGCCTGGGCCCTGGAGAACGCTTCGCCATGACGCGGATCTGCCGCCAGCCAGGCCTGGAACTGCCGGGTCTGTTCCTCGCTGGGGTTGTCGAGCAGGACCAGCCAGTCCAGCGCCTGGTCCATGGCGTGGGCGGTATCCTGTGCCGCAGCGGCTTCAGGGGGGCTGTGTTTGTCCGTCACGGTGGTTCCTCGGCAGTGTCTTTGCACGGCTGCTTGTAATCAGGCGACCAAGACTAGCAGGCTCGTCGGCCAACGCAATCGGCGTGGTTGTTGGCCGCCAGTGTCCTGCAGACTCAATCGGCGTCCAGGCGTTCGGCTACGCCGACGCAAATCGCCATGATCAGTTTCAGTTCTTTCTGCACGGTGCTCAGCGACACGCCCAGGCGTTCGGCGATGTCCTGGTAACTGTGGCCATGCAGGCGGTTGAGGATGAAAATCTGCTGCTGACGCGGGCTCAGCGACTGCAGGCTGAGGTTGAGTTTTTCGAGCAATCGGCCGGCATGGGCGGCGTCCTCGGCGCTGCTTTGCGGGGCGACGACGTTGTTCACGACTTCCATCGGCACGTCGTCCAACAGCGTGCGTGACTGGATGCGCCGGGCGCGCAAATGGTCGAGCGCCAGGTTACGGGCGGTCTGGAAGACAAAGGGTTCGAGATGCTCGACCGTGCGCTCGTTCAGGGCGCGGGTGACACGCAGGTAGGTTTCCTGGAGCAGGTCTTCGGCGGTGCAGGGGTTGTTGACCATGCGTTCGAGGGTGCGCAGCAGCGGCAGGCGCTGGGCGAGGAACACATGATGGAAGCGTGATTGGCTCACGGTAGGGCTCGGTTCGGTTCGAGTAGATGATAATGCTTATCATCTACTCGAAAGGTCAAGCCTTGATTTGGTTCTCAAGGTTGCACCACCGCCCCCGGCGCCAGCGGCAATTCCAGGGTGGCGATGAATCCGCCGTCGGGGTGGTTCGCCAATCCCAGGGTTCCGCCATGCCGTTCCGCCGCACGGCGCGCGATGGCCAGGCCGAGACCATGCCCGGGGGCGGTCTGGCCGGGAGCGCGATAAAACGGCTCGCTCAACTGGCCCAGGTGTTCGGCTTCTACGCCGGGGCCGTGGTCGCGCACGCTGATCACTATCCTTTCGCCTTGGCGCGCGGCACGCATCTCGATGGGCTGCCCGGCAGGATTGAAGCGTTGGGCGTTGCGCAGGAGATTGTCCACCGCCCGTTCGATCATGGTGGGCCAGCCCTTGAGGGTCAGTTGCGGCTCGGTTTCCAGGCGCACGTGCTGCTCCGGTGAAGCCAGCTGGGCGTCTTTTTGCAGGTTCTCCAGCAAACCGTTGAGGTCGACTTCCTCGGCGCTGGCGTTATCGGCGTCGACCCGGGCCAACACCAGGATTTCGCTGATCAATGCTTCCAGGCGGTCACATTCGCGTGTCAGGCGCGGCCAGAGTTTTTCACGCTCGGCGGGGCTCGCCCGCTCCGCCAGCGCCAGGGCGATGCGCAGCCGGGCCAGGGGCGAACGCAGTTCATGGGAAACATCGCGCAGCAATTGGCGCTGGCTGGCGATCAGGCTTTGCAGGCGCGCACCCATGCGATTGAAGTCAGTGGCCAGTACGCCGAATTCGTCCCGGCGGTTGGCCAGTTTGGCGAGGCTGTTCTGCTGGTACGTGGCTTGCCCCAGATCATGCACCGCGCCGCGCAGGCGGCTCAGCGGGCGGGTGATGGAGAGGGTCACCAACAGGCTGAACAAGGTCAGTACCACCAGCGCAATGGCCAGGGCGCTGAGGGGCCAGAGCAGGCTGTCGCGGTGCCAGGCGTCCAGTTCGGGATGGGGGATGCGGTAGATGAAGAGGTAAGTGTCACCGGTCTTGGCGCTGGTGAACTCGTCAGTCAAGCGCCGCCAGGGGAGGCGTCGGTCGTCGTTGTTCTGGCGCGCCTCGAAAGCCGCGGCGCGATGGGGAAAGGTGCCGCGCACCACCGGGTCGCCGCTCTCGTTGAGCACCTGAACGTCGATGTGATACTTGCGCTTGCGCTGTTGCAGGATGTCTTGCGCGGCCTCTTCGCCCTGGCTTTCGTAGGATTGCGTCCATTCTTCGGCCAGGGTGTTGAGCCCAGGATGGCGGCTGAGGATCCAGGCGTCCTGGTTCAGCATGTGGCCCATGAGGATCGAAAGCCCCGCGACCAGGGCGATGGCCAGCCAGAAACTGGCCAGGATGCGCCAGAACAGTGAACGCACGGATTTATCCTCGAAAACCAGGAAAGCCCAACGGCGGCGTGCCGTTGGGCTGGGGGTGCTTCAGCGCATTATTGCGCTTTTTGCGGTTGTTGCGCTTTCCAGGCTTTGAATTCGGCCCACTCGGCCCGACGTTCGGCGCGTTTTTTCTGGATGGCGTCAAACTCTTTCTGCTGCTCGGGCTTCAGCAAGCCACGGATCTGGGCATCGACTTTCTGGTGCCGGGCTTCCATTTCGTCCTGCATGGCTTTCTGGTCGGCTGGCGACAGCTTGGCCAGGTACTTGTCGACCAGTTCGCGTTGCTCATGGCGCTGTTCACCCATGATCCGGCGAATCTGCTCGCGTTGTTCGCGGGTCAGGTCCAGTTGGCTGTAGGGGCCTTTGTCGTGCATCTGGCCACCGTGGCGCGGACCGTCCATCGGGCCCATCGGCCCCGGGCCTTCGGGCATGGCCATGGCCACGGTCGGCAGGGCGGCGGCGAACATCAGAGCGGTAAGGGTCTTGCGCATGGTGTCTCTCCTTGTCTCGTTCCCGGTCAGTTCCGGATGTGTGCAGATTACAAAGATCAAGGTCAGCGGCGGTCAGGGGTGGGTAAAGCTTGGGTAAAGACGGTTTGGTGCAATGCTGACAAACAGCCTGTACAAAACCCCGTGGCGAGGGAGCTTGCTAGGGTGAGGGCGCTTTTGTGGCGAGGGAGCTTGCTCCCGCTGGGCCGGTCCGACGCTTCGGGCGAAGCGGCCCCAAGCTTTTGCGGTTGCTGCGCAACCGAGCGGGAGCAAGCTCCCTCGCCACAGGGTTAGCCATGTTCCTCGGTCCAAGCAGTGTTCTCAGAGGCTGTAGTAGTAGCCCCGGCTACGCAGGGCGACGATGCGTGGGCGGCCGTCGGGGTGGGGACCGATCTTCTTGCGCAGGTTGCTGACGTGCATGTCTAGGCTGCGATCGTACAAGGTCAGCTTGCGGCCCAAGGCAATCTGCGCCAGTTCCTGCTTGTCCAGCGGCTCACCCGGCTGCTTGAGCAGTGCTTCGAGCAGGCGGCTTTCGGAGACGGTGAGGGTCTGTTCCTGTTCATCGATGCTGACCACGCCACGCACCGGGCTGAAGGTCAGGTCACCCAGTTCGATCTGGCTGGAAACCGCGGCGGGATGGCTGCGGCGCAGCACGGCGCGCAGGCGGGCGGTCAGCTCTCGTGGATCGCAAGGCTTGGCCAGGTAATCGTCAGCCCCCAGCTCCAGGCCAAGGATGCGATCCAGCGGTTCGCCGCGGGCCGAGAGCATCAGCACCGGCAATTCCGGGTGATCGTTGCGCAACTGCTTGAGCAGTTCCAGGCCGCTGCCGTCGGGCAGCATCACATCCAGCACCACCGCCGCCGGGGCGGTTTCGGCCAGGGCCTTGCGGGCGCTCTGGCCATCGTGGCAAGCGCGGACCTGGAAACCTTCCTGGCCCAGCCAACTGCCGAGGAGCTCACACAGCTCCTGGTCATCATCAATCAGTAACAGCTCGCTCATGACTCACTCAATTTAGCCATTGCCGACGTTGTCTACGTCCACCGCTGGCAAAGATACCGCAGAGCAGGGCCAATAGCGCTACCCCGGCGCCGACGACGAACCACTGTTGCTGTTCGGTCAGCAGGCGCGGCAGCGGGCTGGACTGGGCTTCCTTGAGTTGCAACTTCAGGCGCTGGTTCTCCTGGCGCAGCCGTCCCACCAGCGCGCTCTCGCGTTCGCCGTTGGTGTTCTGCAGTTGCTGGGTGAGTGCTTCACGCATGCGCTCGCTGTCTTTCAGGCGCTGCTGCAATTCGGCGATCTGGCCGCCCGCGCTCAGGGACAAGGGCGCCGAATGAGCAGCCTCGGTGCTTTCCTCGCCGTGGGCGGGGGCTCCAATCGCCAACGAGACCAACAACAGGCACAACCGACCTTTGCGCATTGCAACTCCTGAATTCCAATCGAGATTGAGCAGATTAGACAGGTTGTCGGCAGGCTGACGAGAACAATGAGCAATTGAGCGCAATGAGCCAGGAAGACTCATCGCGCCCGGGGGTTATGGCAGGACTTGCTTGAACGGCTTGACCACGACCTCGGCGTAGACGCCGGCCGCCACGAACGGGTCGGCCTTGGCCCACGCCTGTGCGGCAGCCAGGGATTCGAACTCGGCCACGATCAGGCTGCCAGTGAAACCGGCGGCGCCTGGGTCGTTGCTGTCCACCGCAGGGTGCGGCCCGGCCAGCACGATGCGACCTTCAGCCTTGAGCTTTTGCAGGCGCTCAAGATGCTCCGGGCGCGCGGCCAGGCGTTTTTCCAGGGAGTCGGCGACGTCGGTGGCAATGATTGCGTAGAGCATGTCAGTCCTCGGTTTTTGGCGTGGTGGGTTCGGCATCGTGCAGGTGACGGGACAGGTAGATGCCCTGGCCGATCAGGAACAGCAAGGTCATGCCCAGGCTGCCGAAGACCTTGAAGTCGACCCAGTATTGCTGGAACGTGAACGCAACGAACAGGTTGGCGGCGCCGCAGAACAGGAAGAAGGCGATCCAGGCGATGTTCAATCGGGTCCAGATCGCGTCCGGCAGGCTCAGCGCGTGGCCCATGATGCGCTTGATCAGCAGGCGATCACCGACGAAGTGGCTGCCGATGAAGGCCAGGGCGAACAGCCAGTTGACCACCGGGGCTTTCCATTTGAGGAAGGTCTCGCTGTGGAAGGCCAGGGTCAGGCTGCCGAACACCAGGCAGGCGATCAGCGTCAGCCACTGGCTCTTCTCCAGCTTGCGCTGGGACACGAACAGCGCGCCGTAGACCACCAGGGAACTGATGATCAGCACCGCGGTGGCGCTGTAGATACCGCCTACAGTCAAGGAGTGGCCGGCGATGTCGACGGTCCGTGGATCAAGTTTGTAGACGATGAAAAACAGCAGGAGCGGGATGAAATCGATGAATTGTTTCACAGTGGCAGCCAGAAGCAGGATGTGGCGGCATAATAACAAACATCCTTGGCCGCGATAGGGCCAGCTGATTTGAGGTAACAAAGTCTCGTGAATGTTGATTTGCACTGCCATAGCACGGCCTCCGATGGCGCCTTGGCGCCTGCGGTTCTGGTGGCGCGGGCGTTCGAGCACGGCGTGCGAGTCCTGGCCCTGACCGATCACGACACCCTCGAAGGTCTCGACGAAGCGCGTAGCGCCGCCACCGCGCTGGGCATGCAACTGGTCAACGGCGTCGAACTGTCCTGCACCTG
Source organism: Pseudomonas sp. Z2-11 (assembly GCF_054161305.1). Lineage (NCBI taxonomy): Bacteria > Pseudomonadati > Pseudomonadota > Gammaproteobacteria > Pseudomonadales > Pseudomonadaceae > Pseudomonas > Pseudomonas sp. Z2-11. The sequence goes on along the minus strand of NZ_CP096395.1, from coordinate 4,757,739 downwards.
GGGCGGGGCGACCATCCACGTGCTGGGCTACGGCTTTGATGTGAATGCACCGTCACTGGTCCAGGCCATTGCCGAGTTGCGTGACGGTCGCTGGCTGCGCTCCGAGGAGATCAGCCGCAAACTGGCCCTCAAGGGCATGCCCGGCGCGCTGGAAGGCGCCCGGCAGGTCCAGCAGGAACTGGGCGACAGCGGCAACGCCCCGGCCCGGCCGCATTTTGCCGACTGGATGGTGCGCGAGGGCTTCGTCAAGGACCGCGCCGAAGCCTTCCGAAAATGGCTGGGAGCCGGCAAGCTGGGGGACGTCAAGCAGCACTGGCCCACCCTGGAAGAAACGGTCGAGACTCTGCGGGCCGCCGGGGCGTGGGTCAGCCTGGCGCATCCCTGGCATTATGAATTCACCCGCAGCAAGCGCCGCCGCCTGATAGCCGACTATATTCAAGCAGGGGGCCATGCCATCGAAGTGGTCAATGGCCATCAGCCGGCCGAGCAGGTCGGCAGCCTGGCGATCCTCGCCCGGGAGTTTGGCCTGCTGGTGACCGCCGGGAGTGATTTCCACGGCCCGGGAGGCTGGTCCGAGATTGGCGAATACCGCCCGTTGCCGGAAGATCTGCCACCACTATGGTGTAGATTCAAACATGATCCCGTTATCGCCGCCGTCTGAACAGGTAGAACACGTGAGTCAATTTTTCCAGATTCATCCGGAAAACCCGCAAGCGCGCCTGATCAAACAGGCTGTGGAAATCATCCGTGGCGGTGGCGTCGTGGTCTATCCCACCGACTCGTCTTACGCCATTGGTTGCCAGATCGGCGATAAAAACGCGGTCGAGCGGGTAAGACGCCTGCGTCAGCTGGACGACAAGCACAACTTCGCGCTCATTTGCAGCGACCTCTCGCAGTTGGGCTTGTTCGCCAAGATCGACACCGGCACTTTCCGCCTGCTCAAGGCCCATCTGCCGGGCCCTTATACCTTTATCCTGAATGCCACCCGGGAAGTCCCGCGGCTGTTGCTGCACCCAAAGAAGCGCACCATCGGGCTGCGGGTGCCGAGCCATCCCATTGCCCTGGCGCTGCTGGCGGAACTCGGTGAGCCGCTGATGAGCGTGACGCTGATCATGCCCGGCGAGACCGATCCGCTGACCGACCCCTATGAAATGCGCCAACTGCTGGAGCATCAGGTCGACCTGATCATCGACGGCGGTTACGGCGGCATGAAGGCGTCCACGGTGATCAACCTGGCCGACGGCGAACCGCAAGTGGTACGCGTCGGCTGCGGCGATCCGACGCCGTTCATGGTCGAGGCCTGAATGTCGGTTGTGGAAACCGCGGTCGAAAACGTCGACAGCCAGGCCGGTGCGCAACAGGAGCTGCCGTTCGCCATGGTCTATGGCCAGGCGGTCATGGAAATGCCCCTGGACCTGTACATCCCGCCGGATGCGCTGGAAGTTTTCCTCGAAGCCTTCGAAGGGCCGCTCGACCTGTTGCTGTACCTGATCCGCAAACAGAACATCAACATCCTCGACATCCCGGTGGCGGAAATCACCCGCCAGTACATGGGCTACGTCGAGCTGATGCAGTCGGTGCGCCTGGAGCTGGCGGCGGAATACTTGGTAATGGCGGCCATGCTGGCCGAGATCAAATCGCGCATGCTGCTGCCGCGCTCGGCCGAGGTCGAAGAGGAAGAAGACGATCCACGGGCCGAGCTGATCCGTCGCCTGCAAGAGTACGAGCGCTTCAAGGCCGCGGCCGAAGGCATCGACGGCTTGAGTCGGGTCGGGCGCGATGTGCTGGTGCCCAAGCTCGACGCCCCCGAGGCGCGGGCGCGCAAGTTACTGCCGGACGTGAGCCTGGAAGAGCTGCTGATGTCCATGGCCGAGGTCCTGCGCCGGGGCGACATGTTTGAAAGTCACCAGGTCAGCCGTGAGGCATTGTCCACTCGCGAGCGCATGAGCGATGTGCTGGAACGGCTCAAGGGCGGCAGTTTTGTGCCATTTGTCGAGCTGTTCACCGCCGAGGAAGGGCGGCTGGGCGTGGTGGTGACGTTTATGGCGGTCCTGGAATTGGTCAAGGAATCCTTGGTCGAGCTGGTGCAGAATGAGCCGTTCGCAGCGATCCATGTGCGGGCCCGAGCCGAATAACGAGCAAACCGATGAATCTGACCGAACCCCGTGAACTGGCGCCCTTGCTTGAAGCTTTCCTGCTGGCCTCTGGAAAGCCACAGTCGATGGAGCGCCTGTTCGAACTCTTCGAAGAAGGCGAGCGGCCTGAGCCTGCCGTGTTCAAGAAAGCCCTGACGCTGCTGGGTAAATCCTGCGAAGGCCGGGCTTTCGAACTCAAGGAGGTAGCGTCCGGTTACCGCTTGCAGATCCGCGAAAAATTCGCCCCCTGGGTCGGGCGCCTGTGGGAGGAGCGGCCGCAGCGTTATTCCCGTGCGATGCTCGAAACCATGGCGCTGATCGCCTATCGCCAACCGATCACCCGGGGCGAGATCGAGGACGTGCGTGGCGTGGCGGTCAACAGCCACATCGTCAAGACCTTGCTGGAACGTGAGTGGATCCGCGTCGTCGGCTATCGTGACGTGCCGGGCAAGCCAGCGATGTTCGCCACCACCAAGGCGTTTCTCGATCACTTCAACCTGAAGAACCTCGACGACCTGCCGCCGCTGGCCGAACTGCGGGAACTGGAGCCCGAGCCGATGCTCGAATTCGACGACGCCCCGGTGCCCCAGGCCTTGCAGGAATTGGCCGACGCCAGCGCCGAGCCCGAAGAGCCGAAGGAAGAGACCAGTTTCCACTCGTTGCTGCTGGAGCTGGACACCATGGAGGAGGGCTTGAAGACCGACTTCGATGACCTGCTGCGTGACGCTCCTGGTCCTGAAGGTGAGTCGGATGAGCTGGCGGAGCCCGATAGCGCGGTGGAGCCCGAGCCTGAAGCGGAATGGGAACCTGAAGAAGACATCCTCGGCGTTGCCCAAGCCCGGGAAAAACTGCTGGCCGCCGTCGCCGCCCTTGAGCCGCCAGAACCCGAACTGAGCGACGAAGAAGCCGAAGCCCGCGCTCTGGCCGAAGCGATCGAAAACGAACGGCGCCAGTTCGACGACTGACACACCTCCTTCCCTTGTGGGAGCGAGCCTGCTCGCGAAAGCGTCAGCTCAGTCAACATGATTTTGACTGATACGCCGCCTTCGCGAGCAGGCTCGCTCCCACATTAACTGTTGGGTGAATCATGAGCTCCACCAAAGACCCCTGCATCAGCCTCTGCAAGTTCGACGAAGATATTTGCATCGGTTGCGGGCGCAGCAAGCGCGAGATCAAAGCCTGGAAAAAACTCGACAAGGACGACAAACGCGCCGTGCTGGCCGAAGCGGCGCTGCGCCTGATCAAGCTGGGTGCCACCGGTCGGCGGAAAAAGCGCTGAGCGCGTTTCCATCAGCTAGTCTCTGATGCGCGAATCCTTCAACGAGCGTATGATTCGCGACCCTTTGGCGATCCCTTCGCCGAAAGACCCGTTTTCAAAGTGTCAGGCCAAGCCTGACTCGACCACACCGGGAGGTGCCCAGAAATGAAAGACCTAGACCAGAACGACAGCCAGGAAATCGGCCCAGCAGGCGAGAAACTGCAAAAAGTCCTCGCCCGTATCGGCGTCGGTTCGCGCCGTGACGTGGAAGCCTGGATCACTCAGGGCCGCATCAAGGTCAACGGCAAAGACGCCACCTTGGGCCTGCGTGTCGACATGCACGACGCCATTACCATCGATGGCAAGGTGATCAAGCGCGAAGAGGCCGCCGAAACGGTGCGTCGCGTGATCATGTACAACAAGCCCGACGGCGAAATCTGCACCCGTGACGACCCGGAAGGCCGTCCGACCGTGTTCGACAAGATGCCGCGTCCGAAAGAAGGCCGCTGGATCAACATCGGTCGCCTGGACATCAACACCACCGGTTTGCTGATGTTCACCACTGACGGCGAGTTGGCCAACCGCCTGATGCACCCGTCCTACGAGATGGACCGCGAATACGCCGTGCGCGTGCGTGGCGAAGTCGATGACGAGATGATCGAGCGCCTCAAGGCCGGCGTCGTGCTGGAAGACGGCCCGGCGCGTTTCACCGATATCAAGCAGGCGCCGGGCGGTGAAGGTTTCAACCACTGGTACCACTGCGTGGTGATGGAAGGCCGTAACCGTGAAGTGCGGCGCTTGTGGGAATCCCAGGGCCTGGTGGTCAGCCGCCTGAAGCGCGTGCGTTTCGGCCCGGTGTTCCTCAACTCCGACCTGCCGATGGGCCGCTGGCGTGAAATGACCCAGCAGGAAGTCGACATCCTCGCAGCCGAAGTGGGCCTCAAGCCTGTCTCCATGCCGCAGATGACCGCCAAGAGCAAGGACAAGCTGGAGCGGATGCAGCGCAAATCCTCGCGTCCGATGGGCAAGACCGAGCGCGTGCGTACGCTGCGTCCGGCGGCCGATGGCGCAGCGACTGGCCCGCGTCCTTCACGTGAACCGCAGATCGAAGGCGAGCGTCCGGCCCGCAAGCCTGCGCCACGTCAGGACGGCGAGCGCGGCCCGCGTACACCACGTCCGGCCAACGGTCGTACCGAGCGCGGCGAAGGTCGCGGTGCTCCGGCGGGTCGTGGCACGCCGGTCGCCGATCGTCCGGCGGACACCAAGCGTCCGGCCAAGCCGGCGCCAAAAAAACGCCCGGGTATCATCCTGGCCGACCGTGACGCACCGTCGGGCAAGCGCCGTGGCGCGCCGGCAGGTTCGGGGCAGCGTCCGGGGTTTGGGCGTCGTAAGCCGGAGTGATACAACTGCGAGCTACAAGCTTCTAGCTGCAAGAAAAAACGCCAACCGTTGGGTTGGCGTTTTTTTTGGGTCTGGCTTCAGTGATGTGGTGCAGTCCAGTCCGCCTTCGCGAGCAGGCTCGCTCCCACATTTGACCTCATTGAATGCCCCTGTGGGAGCGAGCCTGCTCGCGAAGAGGCCAGCAATCCCACCGCTATTCAAAAGATTGTCCTTTCTTCTTGCCGCTTGAAGCTCGCCGTTCGAAGCTGCTTTTAAAGCACAAACCGCCCCTCAAACACCGGCTCCTTGTCCAGCGCAAGCACACCCCCTTCGAAAATCAGATCCAGGTGATGGCTACCCTTGGCCCCGCCACCGAGCCCCAGGTGCAAGCCGCAATGGCGCTCTTCGAAACCGGCATTGCGAGCGTACAGGCCCTTGACCCCTTCGTTGGTGCCGATGCCCAGTTCTTCGATGCGGCGGTTGGACGGGTTGGCGTCCAGGTACTTGTTGAAGTCATGCTCCAGGCCCGGTACGTCGGTGGCGATTTTCTGGATGGTGGAGTCTTCGATCCACAGCTCCAGCGGCGATTGCAACACGCCGTACTTGCGCGCGAAGGGAATCGTACTGAGAAACGTGCCGACAAATTTCACCCGGCCATTTATGGTGTCGCTGTGAGTGGCGATTTCGCCTGGGGCCAGGTCGTAGTTGCCGACGCCATTGATATCGGTCCACTTCTTGACGCTGTTCAGCGCCGTGTCGAAATACGAGCCGTGCTCATCTTCGAAGCTCAAGGTGGTGGCCTGGGACATGCGGCGGATGAGGTGGCTGTTGAGCCCGGCGATGCGTTGCGGAATGACGCTGAAGGTGTCGTAGAAATATTCGCCGTAATCCTTGAACAGCAGCGATTTCTTCCAGTTTTCCGCCATCACGCCTTGCAGCGCACGGACAAAGTCCGGGCCGTCGGGGCGGGGATTGGGCAGGGTCGAAGAGTCATAGAAAAAAATGTACAGGTCACTGTCGGCAATTGCCTGGGACAGGCGCTCCGAGGGTTCAAGATCCAAGCGCATGGCGCTGAACCTGAACGGTGAGCTGCTGCCGGCCTGTTCGGCAATCGCGCCGGTCAGGGCTTCGTAGTCGGCCGTGTGGCCGAGCAGCACCTTGGCGGGCTGGATGCCGGCCAGGGCGGGATGATGTTCGAGGTAGTAAAGGAAATGGGAGATGGCTCGTTGGGTGTCCATGCTTATTCTTCCTTGGCGATTGATGTGGCGTCCCTCGCGGTAAATGGCAGAGCCGACCGGCCGGATCAGCTCCGCCGGGTAGCGCTTACAGAGGCCACATCGCCGTGCCGAACGGCACAACGGCGTCGGCTTGCATCATTTCAACGGCGGCTTCATGGGTCGGTGCTTCGAACCATTCATCCAGTTGCAGTTCGGTTTCCAAGTCTTTGTCCAGTGCTTGCATAGTGAATCTCCTAGATGACTTTTGCGGAAAACGCGGGCCGATCCGGCGGGCAGAACCCAACTGAATCGGCACCGCAAAAACTCGCCGGCACGATGCCTGGGCAAGTGGCTGAAAACCTAGTCGAGGGTTTTTTGGAATGCAAAAAAATATTTTATTTTTTTCATTTGAACTTTCTGTTCTATTTTTTTAAGCGAATTTACCCGTTGAAAAACAGCTGGCTGAGGTGCTTTTTTTGATAGGTAGCTAGCTACCGTCAATTTTCAGTCAGCCTACGGAAAATTCCTGCATGGAAAGTTTACGTTACGGCTTGTAAAGGAATGCTGACGGTTTTGACCGGTCGAGCGAACCGGTATCGGCATTTGGGAGGGCTGTAAGAAAAAACTGCCGAGTGGCTCGGCTTGACGCGTTTTTTGATACTTCGCAGCGCTTGTTTCAAGGCCGCGGGAAGGGTCAGATGCGCGCCAGACCTCAAGTGCGGGGTGAGACGCTGGTCTGCTGGTGTCTGGCAGCGGGAGTAGTGCAGTGTACAATGCGCCGCGTTTTACTGTGACCCTTCGCGTACCCACGCACTTTCAAGGTTATCCGCCTTGTTCACTCCGCCACGCCACAAGCGTGTCGGGTCCGATTTCGTCACAGATAAAAACAAATAGGTGACGCATGACCGTTGTAGAAAATACGCATTCAGGCGAGCTGAAGCGCGGCCTGAAAAATCGCCACATCCAACTGATCGCCCTCGGTGGCGCGATCGGTACCGGGTTGTTCCTCGGCTCGGCGGGGGTGTTGAAATCAGCCGGCCCGTCGATGATCCTCGGCTACGCAATCTGCGGCTTCATCGCCTTCATGATCATGCGACAGTTGGGCGAAATGATTGTCGAAGAGCCGGTGGCCGGTTCCTTCAGTCACTTCGCGCACAAATACTGGGGCGGTTTCGCCGGATTCCTGTCGGGCTGGAACTGCTGGATCCTCTATATCCTGGTGGGCATGTCCGAGCTGACCGCCGTCGGCAAATACATCCATTACTGGGCGCCGGACATCCCGACCTGGGCCTCGGCGGCAGCGTTCTTCATCCTCATCAACGCGATCAACCTGGCCAACGTCAAAGTGTTTGGCGAGGCTGAGTTCTGGTTCGCGATCATCAAGGTCGTAGCGATCGTCGGCATGATCGCCCTGGGCAGTTACCTGCTGGTCAGTGGTAATGGCGGCCCACAGGCCTCGGTTACCAACCTGTGGTCCCACGGTGGGTTCTTCCCCAACGGCGTCAGCGGCCTGGTGATGGCCATGGCGATCATCATGTTCTCCTTCGGCGGCCTGGAGATGCTCGGTTTCACTGCTGCCGAAGCCGACAAGCCGAAAACCGTGATCCCCAAGGCCATCAACCAGGTGATCTACCGGATCCTGATTTTCTACATCGGTGCGCTGGTGGTGCTGCTCTCGCTGACACCATGGGACAGCCTGTTGACCACCCTCAACGCCTCTGGCGATGCCTATAGCGGCAGCCCGTTCGTGCAGGTGTTTTCGATGCTCGGCAGCAACACCGCGGCGCACATCCTCAACTTCGTGGTGCTCACCGCCGCGCTGTCGGTGTACAACAGCGGCACCTACTGCAACAGCCGCATGTTGCTGGGCATGGCCGAGCAGGGCGATGCGCCCAAGGCGCTGGCGAAAATCGACAAGCGTGGCGTGCCGGTGCGGTCGATCCTCGCTTCGGCGGCGATCACTCTGGTGGCGGTGCTGCTGAACTACCTGATCCCCCAGCATGCGCTGGAGTTGCTGATGTCGTTGGTGGTTGCCACTCTGGTGATCAACTGGGCGATGATCAGCTACTCGCACTTCAAGTTCCGCCAGCACATGAACCAGACTCGCCAGACACCGCTGTTCAAGGCGTTGTGGTACCCGTACGGCAACTACGTCTGCCTGGCGTTCGTGGTGTTCATCCTCGGCGTGATGCTGCTGATCCCGGGCATCCAGGTTTCGGTCTACGCGATTCCGGTGTGGGTGGTGTTCATGTGGGTCTGCTACGTGATCAAGAACAAGCGCAGTGCCCGGCATGAACTGGCCGTGGCGGCTGCCGCCAAGTAAGTTTTTCGCCAGTAAAACAGACCCGGCCAAGTGCCGGGTTTGTTGTTTCAAGAGCACACACAATCCCCCTGTGGGAGCGAGCCTGCTCGCGAAGGCGGCAGTACAGTCAATATCACTACAACTGACCCACCGCTTTCGCGAGCAGGCTCGCTCCCACATTGGTCCTGCAGTGTTCACAGGGTTTGTGTTCCCAACCATTCCCAAAGGGCAGGGGGGTGGATGAGGAATTCGCGGTATCCTGTGGAGCCTGACACCGGACGCTTTCCATGCTGGTCATTTCCAACACCGTGCACATCCCGGACGCCGAGATCGAGCTGACGGCCATCCGCGCCCAGGGCGCCGGCGGGCAGAACGTCAACAAGGTTTCCAGCGCCGTGCACTTGCGCTTCGACATCCCGGCCTCGTCGCTGCCCGAGTTCTACAAGGAGCGGCTGCTGGCCCTGCGCGACAGTCGCATCACCGGCGACGGCGTATTGATCATCAAGGCCCAGCAATACCGCACGCAGGAGCAGAACCGGGCCGATGCGCTGGAGCGCCTGGTCGAGCTGATCCTCAGTGCCACCAAGGTCGAAAAGAAGCGCCGCCCAACCAAGCCGACCCTGGGCTCGAAAAAACGCCGTCTCGAATCCAAGACCAAGCGCGGCTCGATCAAGGCCGGGCGCGGCAAGGTGGACTTCTAGTGCCTGTCCCGCTCCTCGCGATAGCGAGGGGCCTGGCGATACAGGTAGACACTCAATGCCAGCCCACCGAGGGCTGCCAGCGCGGCGAACAGAAAGATCGAGGCAAAGCCGAAACCCGCGGCAATCGCGCCGGCCAACGGACCGGTGATGCCCAGCGACAAATCGATAAACAGTGAATACGCGCCCACCGCCGCCCCACGGCTGGAGGCCGGTACCAGGTTGACCGCTTCCACCCCCAGCGCCGGGAACACCAGCGAGAACCCGAAACCACTCAACGCCGCCCCTGCCAGGGCCCACTGCGCATCCGGCGCCAGCCACAACAGCAGCAGGCCCAGGGTTTCCACCGAGAGGCAGGCGATCGCCACCCGGAAGCCACCGAGACGGTTGATCAGGTTGCCGAACAGCAAGCGTGCACCGATGAAACTCGCACCGAACAGGCTCAGGCAGAGCACGGCGCTATCCCAATGCCGGGTGGCGTAATACAGAGTGATGAAGGTGGCGATGGTGCCAAAACCGATGGAGCCCAGGGCCAAGCCGCAACCATGGGGCAGTACGCGCCCGAGCACATGCATGAATGGCAGGCGCTCGCCGGTGACGATCGGCGCTGCGGTTTTCGGCCAGGCCAGTGCCAGCCCGAGCACCGCCAGCAGGATGATACTGACGCCCATGCTCCACAGCCCCAGGGACTTGACCAGCCAGACCCCCAGCGGCGCGCCGATCGCCAATGCGCCGTAGCTGGCGATACCGTTCCAGGAAATCACCTTGGCGGTATTGGCCGCGCCGACCCGGCCGATGCCCCAGCCAATCGAGCCTGAACCCACCAGGCTTTCCGCGCTGCCCAGCACCAGGCGTCCGATCAACAGGCTGCTCAGGCTCAGGGCGGGCATGCCCGCGGTCCAGGCCGAGACCAGCATGAACACGCCGCTCAGGCCACATCCGGCCAGGCCGAACATGACCGCCCGTTTGCTGCCCAGGTTGTCGATGATGCGCCCCGCATAAGGCCGGCTGAGGAGGGTGGCCAGATACTGCACGCTGATGACCAGCCCGGCGATCACCGCGCCGAAGCCCAGCTCGCCATGAACGAAGCCGGGCAGTACGGCCAAGGGAATACCGATGTTCAGATAACCGATGAAGGTGAACAGGACGATGGAGACGACTTGCAGCGTGACCGCCAAGGGGCGCTGGGAATCTGGCATGGGTGAAAGGTCCACGGGGCAGCTGGATAGATAGGCTGCTTATGATAACGGCGACCGTGCGGGCGAAGCTTGGAAAAGTAGAACTATTTGCCGGACGGCGTCTCGCCAGGGGTTTTGCCAGCGACCAGATGCGTGGTGACGAGAGCGGCCAGGGCATTTTCTTCCGTGCCGAAGCGGGCCAGCAGGGCGGCTTGTTTCTCGGGGGAGAGACGGGTCCAGATGTCGACCATTTTCTCGGCGGTGTCGATCAGTACGCTGGCCTGGGCCGGGCTGAAGGAGGAGGTGTCGTCGGTCATGGTGCAGGGCTCGGATTCAGGCGGTGTGGAAAGCGCATCTTAGCGCTTTCCACACAGTCTGTTGGTGCGGGTGTATCAGTCTTCGCTGTCGGCCTGGCGGCGTTCAGTGGCTTGCGGCGGCTCGGGTTGCTGGGCGTCGGGTTGCCCCCCGGCTTGTAGCGTGGGCGTCTGCTCAGGTTCGTGCAGGCTTGGGAAGGGGAGATTCGGAATCTCGTGCATTTCGCGCTCCTCGCAAAGTCTGTTGATCGATCGGGTAGATCCGCGCTTGTACAAAGCGTGGGCAGGATACCCCAGAAGAAATGACAAAAAGACTTTTAAATCCCGCCGACGCGATAAAAGGACTTGTCTGGACAGGTCATGTTCACTCGGAGAAAAGACACCATTACCGGTGGTCGCCAAGGCTCAAGAACAGGGCATGCATGCCGATGGCATGCTATATCCCGCACGTTCAGTTGCGACAGTGGACCCTGGACACGGACGGTCCTTTTTGCCGAGAGATCGACTCCATGTTTTTACAGAAATCCCTGAAAGCCCAGATTCTGGCGTTGCTGAGCGGCAGCTTGCTGGCAATGCTGCTGATCGCCCTGGCGTCCTTCCATTTCCTTTCCGACGGCATCCAGCATTATCGCAACCTGATCGATGGCCCGTTGCGTGCGTCGCAATTGATCGACGAGGCCAACCTGCAATTCAAGGTCCAGGTCCAGGAATGGAAAAACGTGCTGCTGCGTGGCAAGCAGCCGGCGGACCTGGAGAAATACTGGAAGCAATTCGAAGACCGTCAGCGCGATGTCCAGGGCATCCTTGGCGACCTGATCAAACACGAGGGTGTTCCGGCGCAGATCAAGACGCGCATCGAACGCCTGCGAGGCGAACATGCCCAACTGGGCGCGGCCTATCAAAAGGGCCGTGATGCCTATGTTGCGGCGGGCGCCGACGCGGCGGCAGGTGATGCCGCGGTCAAGGGCGTGGACCGTGCGACCAGCGAGCAGATGAGCGAGCTGGTGGTCGAGCTGCATAAACTGGGCGATGAGCAGTCGGCGCTGATCAGTGCCGGTGCCGATCGCACGATCCTGCTGGGGACGGTGATCATGCTCGTCTCGGGAGTGCTGATCGGGTTGCTGAGTCTGTGGTTGGTCAACCGCAACCTGGTGCAGCCGATCCGTAAGCTGATCGAGTACGTGACTCAACTGAGCCGCGGGCGTTTCGCCGAGCGTGTCACCAGCACGCGCCAGGATGAGCTGGGCGACCTGGCCCTGGCGGCCAACACGCTGCGCGATTTCCTTGCCGAAACCTTCACCCGCCTGCAACGCAGTGCCACCGAGCTGGACAGTGCCAGCGGCGAGTTGAATGCCATTGCCAGCCTGATGAGCCAGGGCACCAGCGAGCAATTCGAGCGTACCGATCAGGTGGCGACGGCGATGAACGAGATGTCCGCCACCGCCCAGGAAGTTGCCCGCCATGCCGCCGATGCGGCGCGCGCTGCCGATGATGCCGATCATTCGGCGCAGCAGGGCGAGAAAGTGATGCAAGGCACGATTCACACCATCACGCAGATGCGTGGCGAAATTGCCAACACGGCCACGGTGATTCGTCGTCTGGAAGCCGACAGCGGGCGCATCGGCAAGGTATTGGAAGTGATCCGCGGGATCGCCGAACAGACCAACCTGCTGGCTCTCAACGCCGCCATCGAAGCCGCTCGGGCCGGTGAGGCGGGGCGTGGTTTTGCGGTGGTCGCCGATGAAGTACGCAGCCTGGCCCAACGCACGGCGTCGTCGATCATCGAGATCAATCAGATCATCCAGACCGTCCAGACCGGGGCGGTGGACGCAGCCCAAGCCATCGAAAGCGGGCAGTCGCGCAGTGAAGAAAGTGTCGAGCAGGTGACCCAGGCCGGCGAGATGCTCGAACGCATCACCCAGGCAGTCGAAGCGATTCGCGACATGAACCGCCAAATCGCCACGGCGGCGGAAGAGCAGACCTCGGTGGCCGAGGACATCTCGCGCAACCTGACGGAAATCACCTGCATCGCCAGCACCAACCTGGACAACGTGCAGCGCACCGAAGCGGCGAGCCGGGATCTGCACGGGTTGTCCGGGCAGTTGAATGAAGTCACGGCGCGGTTGAGTGCTTGAGTGCGTTGACCTGATGGGAATAGGCGTTGATGAACACTGTCTGGTCTGGGACATGATTGACACCTGTGGCGAGGGAGCTTGCTCCCGCTGGGCTGCGTAGCAGCCCCTTAGCCATTCAATGCGGTGCATCAGGGAAAAACTTACGACTGCTGCGCAGCCGAGCGGGAGCAAGCTCCCTCGCCACAAAAGCTCATACGAGCGGCAAACAGGGATCGATTCAATAATCACGGCGCTTGCGGAACGCCCAGCGTCCGGCGATCAACGTGAACGTCGCCACCAGTGCGACGAGAATCCAGAAGCCGTGGGCATCATCGGCCAGCGGCACGCCGCCGACATTCATGCCAAAAAAACCGGCAATGATGTTGATGGGCAACGCCAGCACCGTGACCACGGTCAGGGTGAACAATGTGCGGTTGCTCTGTTCATTGAGGTTGGCGGCGATTTCTTCCTGCAGCAATTTGATCCGCTCGCCCAACGCGGTGAGGTCGTTGATGATCAGGGCGAACTCCTCAGTGGATTTGCGCAGCTCCTTGACGTCTTCTTTCTGCAACCATTGTGGCGGGCGATTGAGCAGCCGCAGCAACGAACCCGGCTCCAATGCCAGCAGGCGTTGCAGGCGCACCAGTATCCGCCGTTGGCTACCCAGTTCGGCGCGGTTGTTGGACACCCGCGAGGACAGCAACTGGTCTTCTATCTGGTCAACGCTGAGGCTGGTTTTGCGCACGATCTGGGTCAGCACTTCGCCCTGGTCGCGCAGCAGATGCACGAGCAATTCCAGCGGCGAACGGAAGCACTCGCCAGCCTTGACCGACGAACGCAGCTTGTCCACCGAGTGCAATGGCTGCAGGCGTGCGCTGATTATCAGCCGACTGTGAACGCAAACCCACAACGTGGACACGTCCGAAGACACCAGGTTGCTGAGGTTGAATACCACATCGTTGACCACGGCCAGCAAGGCCGAGTCGACGTGCTCGATGCGGGTCGAGCGCGAGCCTTCGTGCAGGGCTTCGAAAAACTCCTCGGGCAAGGCCAGATGGTTTTTCATCCAGCGCTCGCAAGCGGCATGAGCCAGGTTCAGATGCAGCCAGAGGAATTCGTCGGCGTCCTCCGGTTGCTGCAGGCATCGCAGGGCCTGGGCCGAATCGATCTCTCGCCCGCGCTCGCCGGGGCGGAAGCGAAACCCGTAGAGCAGGCCGAACAGATCCGGATCGCGGTGGCTTTGATCGATGCTGTGATTCATGCGGGCTCGCTGGCGGGAGTGCCTGTCGTGGTGACGGCAGGTTCACTTGAGCGGCATCATTGCAGGGTTGTTTGAAGGTTTTGTGACGGTTGGACTGTGTCGGCGGGTCAGCAGCGGTTTACCATCGGATGCAAAAAAGCCGCGCAACCGGAAAGTTGCGCGGCTTCTTGGACGACTGATTAAGTGTCTTGTTTGTTGCTCAGGACTTTGCCGGTTGTTGCATCGAAATCAACGTCGAACTCTTTGCCATCGGCAGTTTTCAGTTCCACTTCATATTCGTAGCCGTTGAAGTGATTGTCCAGGTCGGTATCGGTGATGGTAGCGCCTGGGTGCAACTTCAGGGCTTCGGCATTCATCGATTCCAGCGACTTGATCTTGCCGTCCTTGACCAACTGAGGAATCTGGTCGATTCGTACATCAGCCTGGGCCAGGCCGGCGGTGAGGGTCAGGGCGGCAGCGGTGAACAGGGCAGTCAAAGTTTTCATATTGTCTTTCCTTGGTGTCGTTAAAGGTTGATTCGTTTAAGTGGGTTCAGATTATCTCTGGCAACTTAACTCACCCTTAATTCGGAAAACTTGCAGCGAATGCGCCGATCCGCTGCTGGCCATCAGTAACCGTTCTTCTGCAGAAGTTGCGTCACGCTGCCTGTTTCAGGGCGTTTGAAGTACTTGAGCAGTTCGCTGGCCCGGTTGGTGAATACACCATCCACGCCGGCATCCATGACTTTCTTGAAGTCCACTGGCTCATCCACCGTATAGACATGCACCAGCAAACCCTGGTCATGGGTGTACTGGTTCATCCAGGGTTTCACCAGATCCGCATAACTCTGGCTGCCGCCGTGGGTCAATGCTGCCGAAGGGCCGGTGCCGATGGCGCCCTGGGCCTTGGCGTACTGGACCCATTTTTCGAATTCGGCCTTGTCCTTGGGCTCCTGTTTCGCGTAGTAGACCGCCTTGTCGGTCTCGCCGGACTCGGCAAACGGCACCTTGGACTGGGGCTCGATATTGCCTTCGCCGATCCACAGCAACAGGATTTTCGGCACCTTGGGCATTTCCTTGTGCAGCAGTTCCAGGCTGCTCTTTTCGAAGGTCTGCAATACCACCTTGCCTTTGCCCTGGCCCACACCGAGGGCGCGCTTGGCCAGCTTGGAACCGGACGGGCTCAGCCAGCCACGGTCCTGGAGCTTGTCCTTGAGGTCGCGCTCGATGCCCGGGAACAGCTTCGGTTCCTTGGTTTCGATGTAAAGCCCCGGCTTCTGTTGCGGGTTGCCCTCGGCGATATTGATGACCTCATCCAGGGTCAGGATCTTCAGGCCGACAAACGCAGGACGCGCACGCTCCGGGTAGGCCGCGTTGAACCAGCTGCCGGCGTCCAGCGTCTTGAGTTCGGCCATGGTGAATTGGTTGGCGGTGCTGTCCTTGCGCTCGGGGAACTTGGTGGCGACATCGGTGGTGCGCAGCAGGCTATCGTCGTGCAGGACGAACAGCACGCCATCCTTGCTGCGTTGCAGGTCGAGCTCAAGATAATCAGCGCCCAGGTCACGGGCCAGCTTGTAGGCCGCGGCGGTGGACTCCGGCGCATCGAACGAGGCGCCGCGATGGGCGATGACCGCGGGATGGGGGATGCCCTGCTGGGTTGCCAGGGCCTTGGGACTTGGCACTTCGGCGGCGTGTGCCGGGCCGAAACCGAGCATCAGGCTCAACATCAACGCGCTACGGGTAAAGGTGACGGGCATGCTCGAGTTCCTTTCGTGGGGGCTGTAAAACCTCTCTTTTAACAATTGAACGCTGCGGACGCTATCGCCATACCGACATTGACCTATGCAAGAGGAATTTTCCCACGCATTTTCGAGTCGCTTTGAAGTACCCTTGGTCACCAGTTTCCCCGGTAGAGGGAAACCTCATTGTTCGCCTGCCTTGCGTGTAAACCATCGATCAGACGTCTCTCGGGACGCATCCATGAGGTTTACCATGCGCACCACTTCGACACTCATCTGCCAGGCCGCGGACCAGCTCAGGGGCTTCGTTGGCCTGAATCGCAAGACCGGCCATTACATCGTGCGTTTCAGCGAAGACTCCTTTGGCATGGACGTGGCCGCCGACGGCATCATCCCCACCTGCGAATTCGTCTGGACCCCTGCGGCAGATGGCGCCATGGCGCTCAAGCGCGAGCGAATCCAACTGCTGCTTGACCAGAACATCGACGACCGGATCAACCTTACCGAACCGCTGCGGGTGTACATGGCCCGCCAAGACTTGCCGGAAATCGTAGCGGTGCGGCAGTTGGTGGGAGGTTGAACCTCGCCACGATGTCCTTGTGGGAGCGAGCCTGCTCGCGAAGGCGTTGGATCAGTCAACATCGCGGTGGCTGACATACCGCCTTCGCGAGCAAGCTCGCTCCCACAGGGGATTTGGGTCGAGCCCGATATCTGGGTTCAATGAAGACCAATGTGGGAGCGAGCCTGCTCGCGAAAGCGTTGGGTCAGTCAACATCGCGGTGGCTGACATACCGCCTTCGCGAGCAGGCTCGCTCCCACAGGTTTTGTGTTTTGTTTCCTGGCATCAGGTTTAGCGTTGGAAGGCATAGTCCCGTTCGACCTTGCACACCCGCGTATGGCATTGGCTGTACCAGGTGGAGCGACCACGCTCACGGATCGCGCGGTGTTCCGGATGCTGCTTCCAGGCCAGGATGGCTGCTTCATCGCGCCAGTAGGACACGGTGATTCCCAGACCATCATCGCCACGGGCCGTTTCGACGCCCAGGAATCCGGGCTGCTCTCGGGCAAGGTTCAGCATGCGTTCGGCGGCTTCGGCGTAGCCTTGGTCCCCTTCGGTACGCAGGGAGGTGAAGATCACTGCGTAATAATGGCCGTTCATGGCATTTTCTTCGCGCAGGCTTCGACAAACGCTTTGACCAGCGGCGGCACCCGGCCTTCCAACGCGGCACGTTCAGGCTGGAACAGCGTTGCGACAAAAAAAGGATGATCGCGCAGCTCCACCGCTCGCAGGTCGCCGGCCGAATCCCGGGCTGCGGCTTGCAGGCGCTGGCCGAGCAAATCTTTTTCAAGGTCCGGATTGATCCCGAAACGGCAACGGTAGCCCTCAAACGCTGTCGGGCGGCCATACGCCTTGGCAATCAGCGAGTCTGCTTCGAACTGAAGGCTATCGACGGTTTCGATCAAGGCGCAGCTCAGCGGCGTCAGCAGTGCCCGTTCCACCTCTGGAGAGGTTTCGCCATGAACGGCGTTGGCCCAACCCAACACGTTGCGGGCATATTCCAGTACGGCATGCTGAAAACCACCGCAGGTGCCGAGGAAAGGGCGTCGCTGTTCGCGGGCAAAACGGGTGGCGTGCAAGGCCCCGCTTTCGTTCCGGTAAGGGCTGCCGGGCACGCACCAGATGCCATCGAAGTCCTCACGCAACGTGTCGTCGGCAATGAGATCGGTGGCCAGCCATTGGAAACCGATGTCACAGCCGGTTCGCTCGCCAGCCAGCTCAAGTGCGAGGGGGATCGCCCGGTGGGCGGTGATTTGCGGGTCATGATCGCCGATCAGGGCGATATGGATGGGACGCTGTTTTTCCATGAGAGTCTCGCCGCTTGTTGATTCCTGGTCGCCACTATAGATTGGCGTTCACGCAATCAATATTGGCATTCGCCTGACGCCCATTGGCGAGCCTTTGGCCGGGTATGACACGGCGCTCTGGTTGCTGACCCGGCCGGATTGCCGCGCGTTGCGCTCGGTGGTGACGCTGTTTGACGAGCTGGGGCGCAATCTGCGGCTGAACTGAGGTTCAGCGCTGGTAGCAGGCGAGGAACATGTCCAGTGCCGATTCGATCACCTGCGCCTGTTCATGGGGCGCCAGGCTTGGTTGGCCCATGGAGATCTGCGGCCAGAAAGCGAACGTCTTGATCAGCCCGTGCATCTGCTGGGCCGCAAATGCCGGGTCGACGGGTTTCAGCCGGCCATCGGCCTGGGCCATGCGAACCCAGACGGTCAGGCCTTCTTCACGCTCGCCCATGCGCGCAACCATGTCCTGGGCCCGCTCGGGGGAATGAATCGTGGCGGCGATGGCGATGCGCGCCAGGTCGAGGAAATTCTCGTCGGCCAGCATCTGCAGTTTGGCTTGGAGCAGCGTTCGCAGCTGATCGCGCAGTGGTGTTTGCGAATTGTAGGGCGTGAGCTGTTCCGCCGTGATGCTGTTCCACAACCGATTGAGAATCTCGGCGAACAGCTCTTCCTTGCTCGGGAAGTGGTTATACACCGTGCGCTTGGACACCCCCGCGGTCGCCGCGATCTTGTCCATGCTGGTGATCTCGAAGCCGCTGCTGCGGAATTCGGCAATCGCGGCCTGGAGAATAGCTTCGCGTTTTCGCTCGGTAAGGCGTTGCGGTACGGTCATGGGCACTCGTCGGCTGGAAAGGGAGAACTTACACTCGGCAGTTTACTTGCTCCCGGGATTCATGCAATCTAGAAACTACACCGTGCGGTGTAATTTATTTGCCAAACGGCTGAGCGTGTATGCAGCGGCCATCCAGCGTCCCACGACGGCGAAGCGCATCTGCGTTGACGCCCTTGGAGTTATCGCACCATGACCACTCCCTCGTTTCGCACCGACAACCCCTCATCACGGCATGAGCAAGGCAAGTTTCGCAATCATGCCTTCACTCCGCGCGAAGGATTCGGTACGACCCTGCGCGTCATCTGGAACATGATTTTTCACAAGCCGCGAACCACACGGCCCGCAGGCACCATCGAGGTCAAGCCGCTGACCCGGGACGCTCTGCTGGCCGCACCGAACCACAGCGTCTTCCGCCTCGGCCATTCCACGGTGCTGCTCAAGCTGCGAGACAAGTTCTGGCTGACCGATCCGGTGTTCGCCGAGCGTGCCTCACCCGTGCAGTGGGCCGGTCCGAAGCGTTTTCATCAGCCGCCCATCAGCCTGGAAGAATTGCCGCCGATCGAAGCGGTGATCCTGTCCCACGATCATTACGACCACCTCGATTATCAGGCCATCCTCAAGCTGGCGGCCAAGACTCGCCACTTCCTGGCGCCTCTTGGCGTCGGCGACACCCTGATCAAATGGGGCGTCGATGCCAGCAAGGTGCGTCAGCTGGATTGGTGGCAAGGCACCGAGGTGGACGATATCGAGTTCATCGCTACGCCATCCCAGCACTTTTCCGGACGTGGCCTGTTCGACAGCAACAGCACCTTATGGTCGTCCTGGGTCATGATCGACGGCGCCACGCGAATCTTCTTCAGTGGCGACACCGGTTACTTCGACGGTTTCAAACGCATCGGCGAGCAATACGGCCCCTTTGACCTGACGCTGATGGAAACCGGCGCCTATAACGTCGACTGGCCCCACGTCCACATGCAGCCGGAGCAGACCCTGCAAGCACATATCGACCTGAAGGGCCGCTGGCTGCTGCCGATCCACAACGGCACGTTCGACCTGGCGATGCACGCCTGGTATGAACCCTTCGATCGCATTCTGGCCCTGGCCTGGGAGCGCAACGTCAGCATCACCACGCCGCAAATGGGCGAGGCCTTCAACCTGGCGCAACCGCAACGGGGTCGCGCCTGGTGGCTGGACGTGGAGCCCTCGGTTTATCAGAACCAGACCGGCGTGGCGTGAGAGCAGGCCGCTACTCGATCATGGCGTAATCCGCCCGCTCCATCGGGTTGGGCGTCGCGCCCTTGATATTCATGCCGCGCCCAGGAGTGAAGCCGGGGAAAAACACCAGGCCTTCGGCCTCGAATCGAAACGCCAGGGCCAGCCGAGTGACATCGAGCAACTCGCCGCCCGCCTCGAAACGTCGGATGGCCTGGACCGAGACGCCGGATTCACGGGACAGCTCCTCGACACTCCACCCCAGCATGGCTCGGGCCTGTGCGCTGTGGGCAGGGGTGAATTGATAGACGGCGATGCGTTCCAGGGTGGTCTTGATTGCGAGAGAGGCCATGGGGGTGCTCCAAAGCTGTGGATTCAAAAATACTGTGTTTTTGTACAGTTGTTTTGATCCCGCTTCAATCTCATTTTCTTGATCAATGACCAACGGTCGTTTCCGGCCAGGTGCTCGGTGCGTGGCCTAGTACCCGACGAAACTCTTTGAGATTGCTGGTTGCATATGATCTGCTGAGCGATCAGGAATTGGCGGTTCTGGGCGAGGAGTTACGTGAAAGGATTTCTGAAGCTGATCGCCACCCTTCGAGATTGAATGGGCCGAAGACGCCTAGTATTTCCAGCATTTTCCGAGAGCCCAGATGTTGATCTTCAACTGCACCGAAGCGGCGAGCAACTTTTTCAGCCGTATGAGCAAAGGCAAGAAAATCACCCCGATGGAAAAACCACCATCGCCTGTTATCGACGACGATGAGGGGGGTGAGTTTGCCGAACAATGGCTCGTTCATGCGATCACTGTGCAGCGCAAACACGTGTTGTTCGTCATCCACGTACGAACCCGCTACTGCATGATTTTCGCCGATGCTAAAAAGGCTGACATCGAAGGTTTTATCCGGCGGTTTTCCGAACGATGGATAGATGGCCTGATGCGTCAGGCGGGGCTGCACGATCTTCTTGACTGGGTTGACGACGAACTGATGATGGAGCGTTTCCAGGAGAGCTGTCGCGAATACGTTTTTTACAGGCGCGGTCATCGCGGTGCGCAAAAGCACATCAACGAGATTTCCTGGACGTTCGAGGACTGCGCCGCTGAATGGGGCACGTTACCCTCTAATGAGGTCTCTGCAGGCCGCTTTGATGGCAGCATGAACGACGTCCCCAGAGGCAGTAAGGAATACAAGGGCTATCAGTACCCGGATGAAGAGATGATTGTTCACTGGTTGCGACGTTATGGCGGCCTGGATGAATCAGCGGCCCAGGCAGCACATGAGCGGCACATTGAAGTGAAACAGGAGATCTGGGCGTACGAACGCGAACTTGCCCGGGATACGCAATGAAACTGAAGGCCGGAAATTTGCTGCCCGAATCAAGGCCCTGGCTTTTTTAAAGTGACTCAGTCAGTCCGGGCGCCTCCCGAATAAGGAAGTGATCCAGGTTCTCGATATTGGCGCTGAACACCCCGAACGTTTGCTCGGGGTTCTTCTTGCTCGGCACCTGCTTCAACTCCGGCGTGACGCCATAAAAGAAACAGTACAACGGCGCATCACTGTCGATGGCGTGCTTGATCTCTTCCAGGAACGCCTTGCGCTTGCGGTAGTTATCGATCAGCTTCTTGCTCAGGTAGACGTTGACCGAATAAGGCTTCTTTTTTGCCTCGTCCGGCTGCTTGAACCAGACCTTCGCTTCGAAATCGATGCGAAAGCTTTGGGTGTAATCCTTGATCTCCTTGATCTTGCCCCAGTAGATCAGTCCCTTGTTATCCAGCAGAAAGTCGATCTTCTTGAAAAAGGAACTGTAAGGCGCGGTGTGCTCGCCAATCTTCAGCGGCATGCGTTTGAGCAGATCCTTGTTGTCGAAATTCGAGACGAAACACTCCACCGGGTGGGCGAAGACGCTGGTCTTGTCGGGTGTCGAGTCCTCGGCAGAATGGGCGTTTTCGCCGTGGGACGATGGGAGGTTCGACGTGGGCCGAGTCGCATTAACATCCTTCGGCTGATCCGACGGCTTGCGAATGTACTCACGCCGAGTCAGCAACAGCTCCGACGGGAAATGCTCTTCACGGCCGTCATCCGCTTCTGCCTCGCCACTCTCCAGCCCCAACCCTGGCGTCTTCGGACTGACATACGGGCAACCCTCGATATGCCGGGTAGTTGGCTGATTCTTGAAATGTGGCGTGCGGATGTAATTGACGTTCTTGGCGTTGAGCGTCGTCAGCCGATTCTCCTCATCGAACGCCGCCCGACACACATCGTTGGGGCACTGGAAGCGCTCGTTGGCCGAGTCGAATGCCATGGTCTCGTCGAAATTAAGATCCCGAACGTCATAGATCGAAAGCTTGGCATCGAGGCTCAGGCAGTAGGCAGTGTCGAATTTCATCGAGGCTCGGGTCCGTGAGAGGAAGTGTATTAATACCGAAGGACGCGGCGGGCTGCACCCAAAGTTTCAACACATCACAAAACTCTGTGGGAGCGAGCCTGCTTGCGATGCCCAATCCCCAATCCGACCATCAAGCCTTCCCTCTACTTGTGCCCTGACAGCAACCCGTGGCGAGGGAGCTTGCTCCCGCTGGGTTGCGAAGCAGCCCCAACCCAACGGAGTGTTAGTCACTCAACGACCAATCGACTAATTTTCTTATACAGCGATAAAGTGAATGCCTCTTTATCACTGGCAAGATGACAACGCCGATGGCAATTCGGGCATAGCGCGACCGCGTTAGTAATGCTGTCCGATCCGTTCTGAGCCAGATGTTTCACATGATGCACTTCAAGAAACAGCAAACCATCCACCTCGAACGGTGCTTTTTGACCGCAACCTTCGCAAACACCTTTAGCCAACTCAGCAACCCACGCCCAGACTTTGGGATCCCGAACGTAAGACGTCGTAGTCGTACTGACTTGTTGCGGGGTCGGGTTTCCTAACGGTTCGATCTTGAGCCCGTTCTTTTGCAGCTTGGCGGTCCGGCGGATCAACGTCTTTTGATCGGCGGTTGGAGCAGACTCGGCCGTCCCTGGCAGCACCTTATTGGTAAGCACCTTGCGGATTCGCTGAGCCACACCCGCACCAATATTCTTGGCGGGCATGTAGCCGTTGATTCGCCGCAACTCCATTTGCTCAAGGACCGCAGAGATATTGAAGATGGAGGCTATGACGGATGAAAACCGCCGGAATGTAAGCATCAGGCATGATGGGTCTCCGAGGTGCACGGAGAACAGAGCTGCGTTTTTGTGGGCATGACGACCTCTACGTTAGAAGGTTAGCGGCGCGAGCCCGACGTAGAGGATGTAAGAAATCCCAACCAGCTTCTTCTCCACACAGAAATGCAAATGTCCTTAGACAGTATGCGGTTCTATGTTCGGCGATTAGCTACTACGTTGGGCGTTTCTTAGGCACCTGCGACTAAGATAGGTAACGAGGCGATACTGCGTCAATACGGAACGATTCTGAGTTTTGCGTAGGGCAAAAGACAGCGTTACAGTCTCAGAGCTAAACGCAGTTTTGCTCCCATAGAAAACTAAAAACCCCGTTTTCACGGGGCTTTTAATTAAATGCTGATGTTGCAACGAGGACTAGGAATCAATCCCAGCTCAAAGCCCCACCCGTCTGATACTCAATCACGCGCGTCTCAAAGAAGTTCTTCTCTTTCTTCAAGTCCATGATCTCGCTCATCCAAGGGAACGGGTTGGTCGTCCCTGGGTACTCTTCCTTCAGGCCAATCTGCGACAGGCGACGGTTGGCGATGAACTTGAGGTAGTCCTCCATCATCGCCGCGTTCATGCCCAGTACGCCGCGAGGCATAGTGTCGCGGGCGTATTCGATTTCCAGTTGGGTCCCTTGCAGGATCATCTGGGTTGCTTCTTCCTTCATTTCGGCGTCCCACAGGTGTGGGTTTTCGATCTTGATCTGGTTGATCACGTCGATGCCGAAGTTCAGGTGCATGGATTCGTCGCGCAGGATGTACTGGAACTGCTCGGCGACGCCGGTCATTTTGTTGCGGCGGCCCATGGAGAGTATCTGGGTGAAGCCGCAGTAGAAGAAGATGCCTTCCAGGACGCAGTAGTAGGCGATCAGGTTGCGCAGCAACTCTTTATCGGTTTCCGGGGTGCCGGTTTCGAACTTCGGATCGGAGATCGAACGGGTGTATTTCAGGCCCCAGGCGGCTTTTTTCGCGACCGACGGGATCTCATGGTACATGTTGAAGATTTCGCCTTCATCCATGGCCAGCGATTCGATGCAGTACTGGTAGGCGTGGGTGTGGATCGCCTCTTCGAAGGCCTGGCGCAGGATGTACTGGCGGCACTCCGGGTTGGTGATCAGGCGGTACACGGCCAGGACCAGGTTGTTGGCAACCAGGGAGTCGGCGGTGGAGAAGAAGCCCAGGTTGCGCATGACGATGCGGCGTTCGTCGTCGGTCAGGCCTTCCGGGTTTTTCCAGAGGGCGATGTCGGCGGTCATGTTGACTTCTTGCGGCATCCAGTGGTTTGCGCAGCCGTCCAGGTACTTCTGCCAGGCCCAGTCGTATTTGAAAGGCACGAGCTGGTTGAGGTCGGCGCGGCAGTTGATCATGCGCTTTTCATCGACGGCGACACGGGCGGAGGCGCCTTCGAGTTCGGCGAGGCCTTCGGCGACGTCGAGTTTGTCGAGGGCGGCCTTGGCGCGAATGATCGCGGCCGAGTCGCTGGCCGTCACGGCGCGGGCTTCGAGCGCGGCGGCACCGCCGGCGCTGTCGAGGCGGTCCATGTTGGCTTCAGAAGCGTGGCCGGCGTTGGCGCCTTTTACCGCGACTTCGCCGTCGTCTTCTTTGTCGAATTCGTCCCAGCTCAGCATGACGTGTCGTCTCCTGCGTGAGGGCCAGATGCCCATTGAAAGGCCTACTGGCCGCGGTGGATCTTGGAAAGTCGTTTGTTGCAGCAGCTGACGCAGGCAATAAACAGAAAAATGTACGGGTTGTACTGAAGCGGCTTGCACGCATCGGCATGGTCGGCCGTTACGCAGGCTTCAGGTTGGCTTTGATCCCTGTAAGGGGATATTGCAGGCCCGTTTAAGGCGGCATTATAAGGACTTTTTTGCCTACGTGGTGCGGCGAAATAGCTCACAGAAGAGGTCGCGGGGGGCATACCCGCATGGGAGCGAGGGTTTACAAGGCTTTGGCCGTTGAAGATTTTTTTTGCATGGATCGGATGGCGGGCTTTTTTGCTCAGAAAATGATCGATTTTTGCCGTTTTGCACTACATGTTGTGTTTGCTGGCGGTTTTTGGTGGCTCCAGACACAACCAGGCCCGATCGAAATCGGGCCCTGAGAACTATCAGTTGTGATCAGCCGTTGGAGCAGCCGGTGCCCATGACGCTGTAGCGCATGATGTGGCGCTGGCCCTTGGAATCTTCATATTCCATTTTTGCCGGGACCACTTCGCAGACATTCGGGATGGTGCTCATGGAAATGACTTTGGCGATGTCCAGGTGGGTGGAGTAGGTGTACTCCTCGATCGCCGGTTTTTGCTGTGCGACATCGGTCGGGGCCTCATCCGCCATGGCGGTGGCGCAAAGGCTGCCAAGGACCAGAACCCATAAAGCTTTCATCTGTATTTCACCTTTCTTGAGGTCGAGTGGGGTCACGCAGACTTTTTGAGGCTGCGTGTGGAGCAAGTGTTGGAAGTTGGATCAACGGCCTTCGTGGGGGCTGTGTTGCGTCAATCGGGTTTGCCGGTTGGCGGGGTTGATTTTAGGAGGCGAGGGGAGGGGTAAACAGACTTGGTTTTGATAAACACTGTTGGTTGATCTGGTAACAATCGGCTGATTACCCGTTGGACTGATGTTGGCTCACCAGGGCGCCTTCGCGAGCAGGCTCGCTCCCACATGAAGATATCTTCAGGGGGATTTGCAGGTTAGTACCGACATTTTGTAGGGACTTGTTACTACCATCGTCGAATGGTTCTATAGGCCCGCCCCAAGCTACAACGGAACCATACAAAAACAACTATTGTCACCGAGGTAAGAAAGATGAGTGCGGCTTCTGTGTATCCCGTTCGTCCCGAGGTTGCGGCCAGTACGCTGACTGACGAGGCGACCTATAAGGCCATGTACCAGCAGTCGGTCGTCAACCCCGATGGCTTCTGGCGCGAGCAGGCCAAGCGCCTCGACTGGATCAAGCCTTTCACCACGGTGAAACAGACCTCGTTCGATGATCACCATGTCGACATCAAGTGGTTTGCCGATGGCACCTTGAACGTTTCCTACAACTGCCTCGACCGTCACCTGGAAGAGCGCGGCGATCAGGTTGCGATCATCTGGGAGGGCGACGACCCTTCCGAGAGCCGCAACATCACTTATCGCGAACTGCATGAAGAAGTCTGCAAGTTCGCCAACGCCCTGCGAGGTCAGGACGTGCACCGCGGCGACGTGGTGACTATCTACATGCCGATGATTCCCGAAGCCGTGGTCGCCATGCTGGCCTGCACCCGAATCGGTGCAATCCACTCGGTGGTGTTCGGCGGCTTCTCGCCGGAAGCCCTGGCTGGCCGGATCATCGATTGCAAATCGAAAGTGGTGATCACTGCCGACGAGGGCATCCGTGCCGGCAAGAAGATCCCGCTCAAGGCCAACGTCGATGACGCGCTGACCAACCCGGAAACCAGCAGCATCCAGAAAGTCATCGTGTGCAAGCGCACGTCGGGCAACATCAAGTGGAACCAGCATCGTGACATCTGGTACGAAGACTTGATGAAAGTGGCTGGCACCGTTTGCGCGCCGAAAGAGATGGGCGCCGAGGAAGCGCTGTTCATCCTCTACACCTCCGGTTCCACCGGCAAGCCCAAGGGTGTGCAGCACACCACCGCCGGTTACTTGCTGTACGCGGCGCTGACCCATGAACGCGTATTCGACTACAAGCCCGGTGACATCTACTGGTGCACCGCCGACGTGGGCTGGGTTACCGGCCACAGCTACATCGTCTACGGCCCGTTGGCCAATGGCGCGACCACGCTGCTGTTCGAAGGCGTGCCGAACTACCCGGACGTCACCCGGGTGGCCAAGGTGATCGACAAGCACAAGGTCAATATTCTCTACACCGCGCCGACCGCGATCCGCGCGATGATGGCCTCGGGCACCGCCGCTGTCGAAGGTGCCGATGGCAGCAGTCTGCGCCTGTTGGGTTCGGTGGGCGAGCCGATCAACCCGGAAGCCTGGGACTGGTACTACAAGAACGTCGGCAAGGAGCGTTGCCCGATCGTCGACACCTGGTGGCAGACCGAAACCGGCGGCGTGCTGATCAGCCCGCTGCCAGGCGCCACCGCGTTGAAGCCGGGTTCGGCTACGCGTCCATTCTTTGGTGTGGTGCCGGCGCTGGTGGACAACCTCGGCAACCTGATCGAAGGCGCCGCCGAAGGCAACCTGGTGATCCTCGATTCGTGGCCTGGCCAGGCACGTACGCTGTACGGCGACCATGACCGTTTTGTCGATACTTACTTCAAGACTTTCAGCGGCATGTACTTCACTGGTGACGGCGCTCGTCGCGACGAGGACGGCTACTACTGGATCACCGGTCGGGTGGACGACGTGCTCAACGTTTCCGGCCACCGCATGGGCACCGCCGAGATCGAGAGCGCCATGGTTGCTCACCCGAAAGTCGCCGAGGCGGCGGTGGTGGGTGTGCCGCACGACATCAAGGGGCAGGGCATCTACGTCTATGTCACCTTGAATGCTGGCGAAGAAACCAGCGAAGCCCTGCGCCTGGAACTGAAGAACTGGGTGCGCAAGGAGATCGGCCCGATTGCTTCGCCGGACGTGATCCAGTGGGCGCCGGGGCTGCCGAAAACCCGTTCGGGCAAGATCATGCGCCGCATCCTGCGCAAGATCGCCACGGCGGAATACGATGGCTTGGGTGATATCTCCACTCTGGCCGACCCGGGTGTGGTGGCGCACCTGATCGAGACGCACAAGACCATGAACGTCGCCTGACGCTCAGTGCAACACACAAAGCCCCGCCTGGCAGTTTTGCCGGGTGGGGCTTTTTTGTGCGCGCCCGCCGCGCGATGTGGCTCGGGAACAAGCGCCTTTGTGGCGAGGGAGCTTGCTCCCGCTCGGCTGCGCAGCAGTCGTCAACCGGCCGGCGTGATATGCCTGAGCGACCGCGGTGCCTGGTTTTGGGGCCGCTGCGCAGCCCAGCGGGAGCAAGCTCCCTCGCCACGGGTTCGGTGTTTGAATGGATAGGGTGGTCGGCCGATGGGGTGTAGCTCAGTAGGCGCGGTGCCTGGGTTTGGGGCGCCTTTGTGGCGAGGGAGCTTGCTTCCGCTCGGCTGCGCAGCAGTCGTCAACCGGCCGGCGCGATATGCCTGAATGACCGCGGTGCCTGGTTTTGGGGCCGCTGCGCAGCCCAGCGGGAGCAAGCTCCCTCGCCACGGGTTCGGTGTTTGAATGGATAGGGTGGTCGGCCGATGGGGTGTAGCTCAGTAGCCGCGGTGCCTGGGTTTGGGGCGCCTTTGTGGCGAGGGAGCTTGCTCCCGCTCGGCTGCGCAGCAGTCGTCAACCGGCCGGCGCGATATGCCTGAATGACCGCGGTGCCTGGTTTTGGGGCCGCTGCGCAGCCCAGCGGGAGCAAGCTCCCTCGCCACGGGTTCGGTGTTTGAATGGATAGGGTGGTCGGCCGATGAGGTGTAGCTCAGTAGCCGCGGTGCCTGGGTTTGGGGCGCCTTTGTGGCGAGGGAGCTTGCTCCCGCTCGGCTGCGCAGCAGTCGTCAACCGGCCGGCGCGATATGCCTGAATGACCGCGGTGCCTGGTTTTGGGGCCGCTACGCAGCCCAGCGGGAGCAAGCTCCCTCGCCACGGGTGTTAGGTGTTTGAATGGATAGGGTGGTCGGCCGATGGGGTGTAGCTCAGTAGCCGCGGTGCCTGGGTTTGGGGCGCCTTTGTGGCGAGGGAGCTTGCTCCCGCTCGGCTGCGCAGCAGTCGTCAACCGGCCGGCGCGATATGCCTGAGCGACCGCGGTGCCTGGTTTTGGGGCCGCTGCGCAGCCCAGCGGGAGCAAGCTCCCTCGCCACGGGAGGGGTTTGAATAAATATCGGGCTTCAAAGTAGGAGGTGTCTGAACGTTACCGGTGTTTCGAAATGTGTAACCGAAGGCGCCACGACGGGGCGAAGTGAAACGCAAAGCCCCGTTTCAGGGCCGTTTCGGACCGATGGAAAAACAAGCCGACACGCTGTGCTTGCCGGATTAGAAGGGTTTGCGAATAATGGGCCCGCTATTTGCAGCATGGATCGGTTCCCTGTCTTTTGCTCTTGCATGAATTTGCGGAGCTGTCAATGTGCTCGAACAGCTTTCTCGGTGCTTCTGTAATTAGTTGTCGCATTGAAGAAATATCGGCTTCGGGCCTGTCGTTAGAATGCCGATCACTCGCTCGTCGTGGCTCGCGTTGGATAAATCGTGAGCTTCCTAGGACGCAAGTTCGTTCCACCCATTCGCATATTGGGCTGTTGCTCACTCTGCCGTTTTCGCCCTTTACCGATGGAGTTCCAAGATGAAGAAACTTGTGCTGCTTGGCGCCCTGGCACTGTCCGTGCTGTCCCTGCCGACATTCGCCGATGAGAAACCCCTGAAGATCGGTATCGAAGCGGCTTACCCTCCGTTCGCCTCGAAAGCCCCGGATGGCAGCATCGTCGGCTTCGACTACGACATCGGCAATGCGCTGTGCGAAGAGATGAAGGTCAAGTGCGTCTGGGTCGAGCAAGAGTTCGACGGCCTGATCCCGGCGCTGAAGGTACGCAAGATCGATGCGATCCTGTCGTCCATGTCGATCACTGAAGATCGCAAGAAGTCCGTCGACTTCACCAACAAGTACTACAACACCCCGGCCCGCCTGGTGATGAAGGCCGGTACCCAGGTGAGCGACGGCCTGGCCGAGCTCAAGGGCAAGAACATCGGTGTGCAGCGCGGCTCGATCCACGAGCGTTTCGCCCGTGAAGTCCTGGCCCCGCTGGGTGCCGAGATCAAGCCGTACGGTTCGCAGAACGAAATCTACCTGGATGTTTCCGCCGGTCGTCTCGATGGCACCGTGGCCGACGCCACGCTGCTGGATGACGGCTTCCTGAAGACTGACGCGGGCAAGGGCTTTGCCTTCGTCGGCCCGGCCTTCACCGACGAGAAATACTTCGGCGACGGCATCGGTATCGCGGTTCGCAAGGGCGATGCGCTGAAAGACAAGATCAACAGCGCGATCACCGCCATTCGCGAGAACGGCAAGTACAAGCAAATCCAGGACAAATACTTCGCCTTCGATATCTACGGCAAGTAACCACGTCCCGCCACTGCGGCGAAATGGCGCAAGCAACAGGATCTCTGCGGTTTGCGCCATTTTTTCATCCCACTTTCGAGGACCTGAATCATGTTGAAAGGCTACGGGGCTGTCATCCTCGATGGCGCATGGTTGACGCTTCAGCTCGCCTTGTCGTCCATGGCCCTGGCCATCGTCCTGGGGCTGATCGGTGTCGCGTTGCGCCTCTCGCCGGTGCGTTGGCTGGCGTGGCTGGGCGACCTGTATTCCACGGTCATCCGCGGCATTCCCGACCTGGTGCTGATCCTGCTGATTTTCTACGGCGGCCAGGACTTGCTCAACCGCGTCGCGCCGATGCTCGGCTATGACGACTACATCGACCTGAACCCGCTGGCGGCCGGTATCGGCACCCTGGGTTTCATCTTCGGTGCGTACCTGTCCGAGACCTTTCGCGGCGCGTTCATGGCAATCCCCAAGGGGCAGGCCGAGGCGGGCATGGCATATGGCATGAACGGCTTCCAGGTGTTTTTCCGGGTGATGGTGCCGCAGATGATCCGCCTGGCGATCCCGGGCTTCACCAACAACTGGCTGGTACTGACCAAGGCCACCGCGCTGATTTCGGTCGTGGGCCTGCAGGACATGATGTTCAAGGCCAAGCAGGCGGCGGATGCCACCCGCGAGCCTTTCACCTTCTTCCTCGCGGTGGCGGCGATGTACCTGGTGATCACCAGTGTCTCGTTGCTGGCATTGCGTCACCTTGAGAAGCGCTACTCGGTAGGCGTAAGGGCGGCTGATCTATGATCTTCGACTACAACGTCATTTATGAAGCCTTGCCGCTGTACTTCAGTGGCCTGCTGACCACCCTGAAGCTGCTGGCCCTGTCGCTGTTCTTCGGCCTGCTGGCGGCGTTGCCCCTGGGGCTGATGCGCGTGTCCAAGCAGCCGATCGTCAACATGACGGCCTGGCTCTACACCTACGTGATCCGCGGCACGCCGATGCTGGTGCAGCTGTTTCTGATCTACTACGGGCTGGCGCAGTTCCAGGTGGTGCGCGGGAGCTTCCTCTGGCCGTGGCTGTCCAGCGCGACGTTCTGTGCGTGCCTGGCGTTCGCCATCAACACCAGCGCCTACACCGCCGAAATCATCGCCGGCAGCCTGCGGGCCACGCCTAACGGCGAGATCGAGGCGGCCAAGGCCATGGGCATGTCGCGCTACAAGCTGTACCGCCGGATCCTGCTGCCGTCGGCGTTGCGCCGGGCACTGCCGCAATACAGCAACGAAGTGATCATGATGCTGCAGACCACCAGCCTGGCGTCCATCGTCACCCTGATTGACATCACCGGCGCCGCGCGCACGGTGAACGCGCAGTATTACCTGCCGTTCGAGGCCTACATCACGGCCGGCGTTTTCTACCTGTGCCTGACCTTCATCCTGGTGCGCCTGTTCAAACTGGCCGAGCGCCGCTGGCTGGGTTACCTGGCCCCGCGCAAGCACTGATAACGCATCGATCCGATCGACTGCTCAACGACTGACGTTTTGTGAGAACCGACCGCATGTACAAGCTTGAAGTCCAAGACCTGCATAAACGCTATGGCAGTCATGAAGTGCTCAAGGGCGTGTCCCTGAAAGCCGCCGCCGGTGATGTGATCAGCATCATCGGCTCCAGCGGCTCCGGCAAGAGCACCTTCCTGCGTTGCATCAACCTGCTTGAGCAACCCCACGCCGGCAAGATTTTGCTCAACAACGAAGAGCTGAGGCTGGTGGCAGGCAAGGACGGCGCCATGAAGGCCTCGGATCCCAAGCAATTGCAGCGTATGCGTTCGCGGTTGTCGATGGTGTTCCAGCATTTCAACCTGTGGTCGCACATGACCGCACTGGAAAACATCATCGAAGCGCCCGTGCACGTACTGGGCGTGGCCAAGGCCGAGGCGCGGGAGAAGGCCGAGCATTACCTGAACAAAGTCGGCGTGGCGCATCGCAAGGACGCCTACCCGGGCCACATGTCCGGCGGTGAACAACAGCGCGTGGCGATTGCCCGGGCGCTGGCGATGGAGCCTGAAGTGATGCTGTTCGACGAGCCAACCTCGGCGCTGGACCCGGAGCTGGTCGGCGACGTGCTCAAGGTGATGCAGGCCCTGGCCCTGGAAGGCCGGACCATGGTGGTGGTGACTCACGAGATGGGCTTCGCCCGCGAGGTGTCGAACCAACTGGTATTCCTGCACAAAGGCATCGTCGAAGAAAGCGGCAACCCGCGCGAAGTGCTGGTCAATCCGCAATCGGAGCGCTTGCAACAATTCCTGTCGGGCAGCCTGAAGTAATCGCTCCCGTACGCACCTGATTTGGGTCATGCTGCGCACCGCGCGCCAGATGGTCTAATTTGGTTGCAGCCGCTTTTGGCTTTAACACTGTTTTCGCTTCGGATCGCTCGCCATGACTGCCCATCGAATAGGTTTCCTGATTTGGCCCAGCACTAAAGCGTTGACGCTGGCGCTGGCCGAGGAGGCCTTGCGTGTTGCGCAGCGAGTGCATCCGGACGTGGTCTACGAGCTGTCGTTTTTGCACGCCGAGCCGCCGGCCGAGGGTGCCTGGCAACTGCCGGGCGAACCTTGGGCCGGCAAGCTCGAAGGCCTGCAGAAACTGTTCCTGCTAGCCGACGAGCCGCCGACGTCGCTGGCTTCGCCGCTGAGCAGCGCGCTCAAGCAACTGGTGCGCGCCGGATGCGTCATTGGCGGCTTGTCCGCCGGTGTCTATCCGCTGGCGCAGTTGGGTTTGCTTGATGGTTACCGGGCCGCCGTACACTGGCGCTGGCAGGACGATTTCTCCGAGCGTTTTCCAAAGGTTATCGCCACCAGCCATTTGTTCGACTGGGACCGCGATCGCCTGAGCGCCTGCGGCGGCATGTCGGTGCTCGACCTGTTGCTGGCGGTGCTGGCGCGCGATCACGGCGCCGAGCTGGCCGGCGCGGTCTCGGAGGAGCTGGTGGTCGAGCGCATTCGCGAAGGCGGCGAGCGCCAGCGCATCCCGTTGCAGAACCGCCTCGGCTCCAGTCATCCGAAGCTCACCCAGGCGGTGTTGCTGATGGAGGCCAACATCGAAGAGCCGCTGACCACCGACGAAATCGCCCAGCATGTGTGCGTGTCCCGTCGGCAGCTGGAGCGGATCTTCAAGCAATACCTCAACCGCGTGCCCAGCCAGTACTACCTGGAGCTGCGCCTGAACAAGGCGCGGCAGATGCTGATGCAGACCAGCAAATCGATCATCCAGATCGGCCTGTCCTGCGGTTTCTCCTCCGGGCCGCATTTCTCCAGCGCCTACCGCAACTTCTTCGGCGCCACGCCGCGGGAAGATCGTAACCAGCGGCGCAGCAGCAGCCCGTTCGAATTGTCGTCGGTGCCGTCGGAACGCGGCTGAGATTTGCTAGCGGTGTGTCTGCAACGGGTTCCCTTGCGCATCCAGCCTGGCCGCGGCCACGCCCATGTCGTTGCCGGTTTGCTGGTAGCGGATTCGTAAAAGGCCCAGGCCCTGTTCCGATAACGGGTTGCCGTCCAGTTCGAAGTCTTCACCAGTCTCGGCGCTCATTTCGAGGATATCGACGGGCAGGTCGGTGATCAGATTATTGCTGAGGTCGAGGGTCAGCAGCGTGGACATGTTGAAAACGTCTTCTGGCACCCGCGTCAGTTGCGAGTCGGGTAGCAATAAGGTTTTCAACCGGGTCATGCGCCAGACCTCTGGCGTAGTACCCAGCGGGTTGCCGCTCAAATCCAGATCTTCCAGCCCGGTCAATCCGGCGAGACGCCCTGCGTCGGCAGATGTCAGCCGAATCCTGCAGTTTTGCAGGGTGAGGTCGGTCAGCTGGGGCATGTTGAATATCGATTCGGGCAGCTGTCCCAGGTTGAAATCGGCCAGGTTCACGGTCTGAAGATTGGGAAAGCACTGGAGCAGGCCATCCACTCCGGTCGTGGCAACGCCGCCTTGCAGGTCGACTGTCGTAATGTGCTCGAATCGCGCATCGAGCCTGGGCATCGCGCCATGGATGTTCCCGGCGAACGCGAACCTGTCGGGCAGCTCATCGGGGTCTTGGTAAAAGTCGCGTTGCCAGCAATCGACAAGCTTCTCCTTGAGCGCACTGCGCCTGAGCTGTTCCTGTGTCAGGGCGATCGGATCCGGCAGGAACACGTCTTGCCGCCATCGTTCGAGGTCGGCTGTGAGCTGGGCCAATTCGCTTTCCAGGCGTGACAGCCCTCCGGGGACCTCATCGAGCGTACCCGGCAGGCTGAAAATGAATCGATTGGCGTCCCTGCGGCTAAGTGACGGGTACAGCGCCTGTACCCGTCGGCTCAATTCATGCGGGGCATCGACACTCATGTGCTCGGCGTTTTCCAGGGCGTAGGCTTTCACTCGGTCGAGCGCCGCCCGGGAGAGGGGATTGCCGGTGAGGTCGATCTTCTTGCTGACCTCGCCCGGCAACTCGAACAGCGCTGGGGGCAGGTCGATAATGCGGTTGCGTTCGAGCCTGGCGGTGGTCAGGTGCGGACGAGTTTCAAGCCCTGTTGGCACTTGATCGATACCTGTGTTCCTGAGCTTCAACTGCCGCAGCTCTGCCATCCTGCTTACATCGGGGGCCCCCCCGAGTGGATTATCGGACAGGTCCAGCACACGCAACCGAGTCATGGATGAAAGCGCGGCATGGGTGTTGGCATCCAGAGTGATCCGGCAATTGTTCAGCGTCAGTACGCCCAGATCCGGCAGGCTGGTGATCTGCTCCGGTAGCGTTCGGATCGGTATCCCATCGATGTCCAGATGCCGGAGGCCGGGAAAGGCCTGCAGGAATTCGACGAGGCCCTCGGTTGTGCTGTCGCCAGCCAATTGCAGATAGGTCACATGCGTGAAGCGCATCCTCAGGGGCGGCAACGGACCTGGCATCGGTTCTTCCAGTTCCAATACGTGGCTGGGTCTGGTATGGCTGCCTTGAAACTCATCCAGCTCCGTTTCCCGCCGCAGGCATCGCTTGATCTCCTCGGCCCAGCGCTGACGGTTGAGTCTGGCTGCCTGGTATTCGCTGCGATTCACGATGACTCCCGTCCCGGCGGCAGGTTGCGGCGTATCGCTCACCCAACGGGAAAGGTCCACCTCCAGTGCCGAGTAGGATTGTTGCAATGCCACCAAGGTCGAGTTGGCACCTGCAGGGCGGCTTTCCAGAGACCTGACCAGGTTGCGGATCTGCTCTGCATTGAACGTCGGAAACAGGTCTTGCGCGCGTTCCTCCGGCGTTGGTGAAGCGCTCGGTCCACTGGCCGGCGCGCCGGGCCGATAGCCATCCATGCCGCCGGGCAGGCGCATGATTCTGCTGTCGTAGTGGGGTTTGCGGACCGGGTCGCTGCTCAGCAGTACTCGCATGCTGTCGCGGTCCAGCGGGGAGCGGCCGATGGCCTGGCGCAGGCGCTCGCCTTGGCCGATGTGGATGCCCAGCGCGTTGCGTTGCGCATCGGGCAAAGCCTGCAGCACGCCTTGATAGATATCCGTCGGGCCATGCAACTCGAGACCGGCATCATCAAAGGGGGTATAGCGTCTGTCGTCGCCGCGAACCAGGGTCCTGACGATTTTTGCCTGGGGGGCTCCGACGCTGTCGTGCAACGTGCCCCTGAAGGAATAAGCGCGCATGTCCAAGCGTACCTCCGCGGACCAGTTGGGCAATCGATCCAACGAATGCAGGACCAGCCGATCAGTGTCGGCCCCGCCAAGGTTGTCGATATACAGGCCTTCGTAGGCGCGAACGGTGCGGGTTTCCAGCAGGGTCCAGCGCGCCAGTTCATCGATGCGCGGCGAAAAACGGTGGGCGCCGATGCCTTTGTATTCCTCGACCGTGGCGGTGCGCAGCAGCTCTTCGGCGACGCTGCGAGGCAGACCCTGATAACGGTCCATCAGGTTTCGAACCGCGGGATCAGGGGGGGCCTGTTTCGCGCTGTAGCGCGTTTCGAATAACGAGGCCCATTTGTCATTGGCCAGCTTTGCCATCTGCTGGCGCAACCGGGCCGTTCGGGCGCCGAGGCTGGTGGGCGGGAGGCCAGGTTCTTCGTCCAGCAGCGTCTTGATCTCCGGTTCGCTCAAGCCCTGGATGATCGTATCGAGCATCGCCCCATTGTTCATCTGCGCTTCGGGGATGTCGATCATGGGCAGGCGCGAGGCGGGCGGATAACTCCATGCGACTTTTCCGGCACCATCGAGAAAGCGCAACCCCCGCGTCGATGGCAGCAGCCCATAACTGGTCAACAGCTGTATTTGGGTTTGCACGTCGGCGCGGCGATAGAGCAACGGATCGTCACTGCCCATCAGGTCAACGAAGCGTTGAAGATCCTGGGCGACCTTGAAGCGCTCCAACGTATCGGCCAGCAGCGGCGGTGGCGGTTCGTTGTTGATGTGCAATTTGCGCAGCGCATCGGGGTGAGTGCCGCTGACAGTGAGCATCTGCCGGAGTTGCTCGTCGGAGAATGCGTCGGTCTGCGGGCCTAGACGGCGGACGAGCGTGGTGTCGTCCCAGGTCAACGGGCGGTCCAGCTCCGTTCGCCAGGCGCCGGCGCCATTGTGGCTGAGCTGTGGAGCATAGGCATCCACGCGTGCCGGGTGCTCGATCTGATAAATGCCTTCGCCAGCATCTTGCCTGACGACAAAGCGCTGCGCGTCCAGCTTCAGGATCTTTCGGCCGAGGTGCTCATGCAGGCCAAGCTGATCGGGGCCGGCGCTGCTGACCGGTTCGATATCCTGGTGATAGGGTGTCAGGTCCGGGGACCACAAGCGTTGCTGGCCATCAGGGCGGGTGACCGGCATCAGGTTGTCGATGAAGGTCCATAATTCCTTTGGCAGTGCCTGGCGCAGCATACCCTCCGCTATCGGTACACCAACCACGAAGCCGCCGAGCTCGACTAATGTTTCCATCACGCTCATCAGGTGCTCGAAAGCCTGTTGTTTTGAGCCTTCGGCCCAATCGATGATTCCTTCGAACGTATCGTCCAGCAGTTGGTAAGCGGCATAGCCGAGCATCAAGGCGCCCAGCGGTGGGAAAAAAGGCGTGGCGATGAACGCGGCGATACTGACCAGTTCGCTGGCAATCCTGGACAGGGCATCCCAGCGTTTCCAGCGGGCGTTGCGGTCGGCGCTGGCAGTGGAAACGGCAATGGTTCGCGCGTCATTGAGGATTTTGTTCAGCTTGCCTTGATAGAGGTGCCGCATCAGGTCGCCTGCAGTCAGCTGTGCGCTGAATTGCAGGTTGGGCTGATCGGCCGGCGTCTCTCGCCATGGGGGCCGGGAGTCACCGGGAGCCGGTCGGTGCCATTGGATGGAAGCCAGCCGCTGGTTCAGCTCGAAGAAAAACAGCGGGCGTTCCTGGTGTCCGACAAAGCGACTGAAGAATTGCTGGTAGTCTTTTTCTCGCAGCCTTTGAGTCAACGCCGAGCTGAACAGCGTAGAAGAGGCGTATTCCTTGATCGCGCCTTGGGGGTCGTCGGGAATATAGGCCACCAATGGCACGGTGTGCTGCGCCTGTTCGAAGTCCGGGGCGAACAGCACTATGCCGGTCAGCGCAACGTCCATGATCTTCAAGTCATGGCTGCGCAGTGGCTGGCCGTCGAGCTGCATGCCTGGCAAACCGTCCAGCAGGCCGAGGACCTGCGAGTGGCTTTGCGCGCTGATGTCTTTTTTCATCAGCGCCAGGTGCAGGGCGGCCTTGAGTGCCGCTTCCTGGCTTTCGCTGACCTGGCGCTGCAGCGCGCGGGTTGCAACGGTGTCGCCGATGCCCAGTTGTTGCTGAAGATGACGCTGGTACTGGCCGCCGATATCCAGTTCCCGACACAGCTGGATAAATGCCGGAATCGGCATCTGCTGCCTGACCGACATCAGCAGTTTCAAACGTCCCGTCTCGCCTTCCTCCGAGCTCTTCGTGGTCTCGGCGACATAGGTCGAGTCTGGTTCGTAGGCATCGGGCTTTGCCTCGTCCGGTTCAAAGTTGTGCAAAGCAGCATCCAGCAAGGAAACCTTCCACGTCCGTGCGCCACCGGAGGGGATCGGCAGCCATGGAATATTCAGTGGTACGTACAGCCATAACTGGGTTTTCTCGACGTCCAGCGTCAAGCCGAACTGAGTCCTGATAGCGGCTTCAAGCAGCGGCTTGGCAAAGGCATTGATGTCCTGCAGCGCTTGCAGTCGCTCCTCGAGCCCGTTGCGTGCGCGCCACTGGGCGGTATTCAAGCGCTTCATCTGCGCGTGCCGGGAGGCGGATGCGCCGAGCAGCCAGGGAGCAAATAGCGGCTTGGCCTGTCTGAGCTCAGTCTGTTGTTGTGCGGGGGCCTTGCCCACCCAGGACGGGATGGCATCGAGCACGTGCTGATAGTGGGATTTGACCGGGGTTCCGGTGTCGGCTGTAGTGTTAAGTTCGTGCATTAGGGTGGCCTTCGAAAGTCAGTGAAGGCGCCAGCAGAACAAAATTTCCCAAGCCAAAGGCACTACATATGTATAGCGCCTGAAATGCATGGCACGCCGCGCGGTGTTGCGTAATCTGCGGCGCGGCGTGGATGCGGTGTACACAGTTTCAAGAGCTTCGCGAGCAGGCTCGCTCCCACAGGTTTTTTGTTGTGGATACGGAACCTGCGGCAGCCCTGAACCCTTGTGGGAGCGAGCCTGCTCGCGAAGGGGGCTCGTCGAGCCGTCATTGTTACCTGCTGAGCGCAAGCAAGGGTTAAACCAGTCCGGCCCGGGTGATCGCTTCACTGGTCAGTTGGCGCCTGAGCTCTTTCCGCCGGTCGGCGATGGCGCTGTAGGCTCGGTTATAGATGCTGTCCGGCATTTTATCTGCGGTCAGCACATCAGCTTCAGGCACGCTCAACTGGCTGGCGAGCTCAATCAGCCTCTGTTTTTTTGCCGGATCCCTGTCTTCCAGGCGGGTGTTGGAGTCGACCCACTCGTGTTGCAGGTCACGCAGTTCTTCTAGTTGCTCGGCCTGGGCTTCGTAGAGTTCATCGTTGGCCTGGAGTCTATCGGCGTAGGCGTCGCTCAGGTAAGTGTCCCAGAACTCGACATCAAGGATCTGATTGACCAGGCCACCGTTACGCTCACCCTCTCGCACCAGGCGCATGGCATTCTGTATTTGCGGTTCGGTGACGTTCGCCGTGTTTCGATAAACCATGTGCTTCGATACCCACGGCAGCTCCAGGCTGTTGACGAAACGGGCCTGATAGGCCGTGTGCACCTCGACCTCGTCCACCGTGCCGGGTTCACCGTTGATTACCTCGCTGGTGAACCGCAGGCCCAGGCCGTCCTTTTCTACAGGTGATACACGCTGCGCCACGTCGGCGCGGGCGATTTCGTAGAGCTTGTTGAGCCGTGCTTTGCCCCTGGCCAGGCCGATCAGGTTTTTTTCCAGCGTCGGGGCATCGCTGCCAGCGTGAGAGAACTCAGAGAGCATGGTCTCGATCCCCATGGCATTGAAGATCTGCGCCCCGGCATCTGCACAGTTGGTGGGGGCGTCGGCCATTGTGAACAGCTTCTCGCGAAGCTCGATGTCGTCACTGGCTGCCTCTATCACTCGCCAGACCTGGTCAGTGAGTGCAGAGCGGTTTTCTTCATAGGCTTCTTGATCCTCGTCGGTCTCGAAGAGGGTGTCGTCGGTTATTTCCAACTTGGCGATGACTTCGAAAAAACCTTGGGAGCCGACTTCGTTTTCCAGAATATCCCAAGTGAATCTCAGCGCCTCCAGATCCGTTCCGCGATAATCCTTCACCCAGAAAGCACTGCCTTTATCGCCCCGTGGCGGATAGGTACGATGAGGATCGAGGCCCACCGAGCGACGGTAATTGGCGAGCTTTTCATCGTTTTGCAGATCGAGTTTCTGCCGGTCCAAGCGCGTGCGGGCGACAATCCAGGCCTCGGGGGATCCGGCTTCGCAGTCGGGCACGGTGGTTATCTGGTTGCCCTGCATTTGTAGGTCGAAGTGCTCGGGTCTTGGGAGTGAAAACAGCCCTTGAGGCCAGTCGGTGATCTGCGTCCTGTTCAGCATGAGCGCTTTGAGAGCGGGCAGTTGACTGACGTCGGGAGCGAAACCCAAGGGGTTTTGGTTGAGGTTCAGAGATAGCAGCGCGGGTTTTTGCAGACTGGCTGCGGAGGCAGGATCAATCACGATCTTGTTTTGCGAAAGATTGATAACGCGCAATGTGGGCAGGTCGTTCAAGGCCTCAGGCAGGCTTTGCAAGTTGTTGCCGACGGCGGTCAACACCTGAACCTCAGGGAAGTTGGAGAGGAAATCTGTGCTGAGTGAAGACAAATTGCACTGAATCAGGCTCAGTTTTATTACATGGGGCAGCTTTTTGCTCAACGCGAGATCTTCGATTTTCACCCCCTCAAACGATATCTGGTCCAGCTTCAGTGTGACGTCCTCGCGAGATATCTCACCGTTGGTGCGGATCTGCTCTTTTTCGCCACGCAGCCAGGAGTCCTTGATTCGACGGGTGATCTCGCGTCGTGCGGCGAGGATCCTGCGAGCATTGATATGGCGGGGCAGGGTGGACGCCCACTTATCCAGCTCATCGAAAAGCTGTGCCTTCTCGTCCTCCAGCTCGGCGAGCTTTTGCATCTGCTCATCGGAGTCGAGTCTGCTGACCATGTTGGCGATCTGCTCTTCATCTCGAGTCGGATAGATTTCTTTAAGCCGTTCAGCCAATGGGTCGACTTCGGCGGGCAAGGCTTCGGCCGCAGGCCATAAACGGCTATAAATCGGCCCACGCAGCAGGGTTTCGGTTTCGCGGGCGGTGGAGGCGCCGACGGCTGGGAAATCCATCGCGGTGCGTATCTGGCGGGTGTTCTGGTACTGGTCGATAAGCCAGTCCCTGAATTTCTCGCCTGGCTTGAAGCGTGAGGTCAATTTGCCGAGATTTTTCGGCGGCAGGGCATTGAGCAATGCGTTGTGGAAACGTTTTGCCGGATGCAGCAATTGGTCATCCGTGTCACGCACTTCATATTTGCCTGGCTCTGTGCGCACCAGCACGCGTTTGAGCGTAGCGCGCTGCGGTTGATGGTTTGCGCGCAGCGTGCCGTCAATTACTTTGTCGCGGACTTCAATGTGGACGTCGCTGATCGCGTCGGAAAAAGCCTTGAGGGTGTTGAGCGTCAGCGTTTCACCTTCTGGGGTGAGCAGGTTGTCTTCAAGAAGACCTTCCTGGGCGCGGGTTATCCGGGTTTGTACGTGCATCTCCTCGGCCAGGTTCCTGAGTCGCAGGGGAACGCGGTTCTGGTCGGTCATAACGGTGTTTTCCGCAGGCGTGGCCGTGTCGAGCAGTACCCGGGTCACTGGCGCAGGCAGGTCCGCAATCGTGTTTTCGATCAGTGCAGCTTCTGGCGCCTGCCTGGGTTCTTGTTCGCGGTATTCCTGCTCGAAGATTTCCATCTTGCGGCTCACAGCGCGGTCGGCCAGTTTTTCGTTCAGACGCTGTGGCGCCTGTTCTTTCGGGGTTTGCGATCCGACCAAGTCGCTGAGTTGTTGCTCATCGAGACCCTCGACAATAAGCGGAGCAAGTTTTCCGCCGTTCAGGTCTGCCAGGGAGATCTTGAAGGTGTCGTCGGACGGGACGGATGCCCCGTAGTGATGAGGTGTGCCGGTTAACGTGGAGTCGGCAAATACCTCCAGGGCTTTGTCGCTGGGCCAGCCATCCAGTTCGGTTACCAGGGGTTCAAACCAGCCGCCCTGGGTGTCCAGCGCTTCGCCCGCGCGGATACGGCCGATATTCTGGCCGACAGTCCGGTAGGTTCTGAAGCGCGCCAAGGTATCGTCCAGCAAGGGCGGCATGGCTTCGTTTTGCAGATGAAC
This sequence comes from Pseudomonas sp. Z2-11, assembly GCF_054161305.1. Classification (NCBI taxonomy): domain Bacteria; kingdom Pseudomonadati; phylum Pseudomonadota; class Gammaproteobacteria; order Pseudomonadales; family Pseudomonadaceae; genus Pseudomonas; species Pseudomonas sp. Z2-11. The sequence goes on along the minus strand of NZ_CP096395.1, from coordinate 4,716,150 downwards.
CCTGCGCAGAACGCCTTCGTCGGTGCCACTGATGATGCGCAGCTGTTGCAGTTTGGCATCGCTGAAGCCATCCGTCGCGTGGCCCAGGCGCCGCATCAGTGTCTGGCTTTTCCAGGCTTGCGGTTGTTCACCCTCCATCAACCAGGCGCCCTGGCCGTTATGTTCCATTCGCGGGCTGTAGGCGTCGGGCCGGGTCGGGTGAGTCAGGGTATAGCGTTCTGTTTCGGCGGTTTTGCTCAGGGCCAGGGTGTGCTGTGAATCGTCATCCGCTGCCAGCTTCAGCAAGATGCGGCTGTCATGTTCGTGCAGGCCAAGCGTGTCGGGTTTCGAGGTGGGCGGTACTTCGATCGGGTGTGCATAGGGTGCCGGGTCAGGGTTCCACAGCCGCGTTTTGCCATCGGTGGAAATCACCGGCTTGAGGTTTTTGACGAACGATGATGGTTTGGCGAGCAAATCCCCGACAATGCTCCCCCCTACGGCAAACCCGGCCGCTTGGAGTACGGTTTCGACAATGCTGAACAAATGTTCAAAAGCTTCAATCGATTTGCCCGCCACCCAGTCGCGTACACCTTCGTAAGCGTCTTCGAGCAGTTGATAGGCCATCTGCAGCAACATCAACTCGCCGACAACCGGGACAAAAGGTGCGATGACAAATAGCGCGGCGTTGAACAGCGCAAGGCCGATACTCTTTATTCGCTCCCAGCGATCATGGCGGGTCTTGCGGTCTTCACTGTCGGTAGACACAGCGATGACTTTCGCGTCCTTGAAAATCTTGCTCAGTTGTTTGTTGTAGAGTTCTTCCAGCACGTTCCCGGATATTTTCGAAGCCGAGTAGTCCAGACTTGGGTCTGGAATTGGTTTCAGATCTTCGACAAATCCATGCTCCGGCATCCCGAAGTCGGGAGCGTTAGGGCGATCCTCGATGACGTGAAAAAATTTGCGCTTGAGGGCCTCGTGGAAACTGCCCAGTTGGTCGTGCTGGATAAACCGGCTGAAAAATTTTTTGTAGCTGTCGCCGCGCAGTTGCTCGGTGAGGTGCGTCATGAACGCAGCCATCGACGGGTATTCCTTGAGGGGGACCTTCGGGTCGTGGGGGATGTAAACGACAACGGGGGCGGAGGCTGACCACTCATTGCCGGGGGAGAAGATCATGGGGCCGGTCAACGGCGTCGAGAGCAAGGTCAGGTCATAGGTCTGCCAGGTGTTATCCCGGCCCGCGATAAAGGCCAGCAGCGACTGCAGGCTGCTTTTCTGGATGGCGAGAGTCAGGCTTGCGTGGTGCAGGACGGCTTTCAGGTCCGCTAGTTGGCTGGCGATGATCCGGGTTTTGAGGCGCAGTTGTTTGCCATGGTCATCCAGGCCCAGCTCCTCCCTCAAATGGGTGTCGTAGCGCCGACCGATATCCAGCTCCCGGCAGAATCTGACGAACTGATCGACCGGAAGCTTGCCGGTGACCTCGTCGAGTATCCTGAACCGGCCATGTGCGTCAGGACGAGTGATGAAGCCGGACTCGGGAAGGTGTGCATCCGCTTCTCCTTCGCGGGCCTCGAAGTTATGCAAGGCTGCATCGAGTACCGACACACGCCATTGCTTCGAGCCGTCCGTGGGCAGGTCAATGATTGGAAGTCTGGTCGGAATATAGAGGTTTATGAATGTTTCCCTGACATCCAGATCGATGTTGAAGCGTTGCTTGATATGTTTCTTGAGCAACGGCTCGGCAAATGAATGCACATCCAGTGATCGCTCCAGCTCCTTTTCGACCTCGTTACGTTTTGTCCAGCTGTCTGTGTGTGTACCTCTCAGTTCCTTGTGTTGTGCCGGCGTGGCCTGTTTGAACCAATCGGGAAGTTCGGGACGGATGGTTTTCAAATGCTCGAGTTGCTTGAGCGGGGTCTTGGCGATCCACTCAGGCAGGGCTTTTTCAATGAGCTTGTGATGGGCGATTTTGCGCCTGGGAAGCACGACGGTGATGGGCGTATTCATGGTTGATTCCGAAAAGGTTGATGGAGGCCGATCCCCGCGGGATCGGCACGCCAGCAAACCTGATTTGCGCAACGCAAAGGCACTACATATGTATGGCATGGGCGATGCCGGCCGATGCTTGAAGCAAATCTCGACGCTGTCGCCGCAAATCCTGCGCCAACGTTTAAACTGCGCCTTTGCGATGCTATTTGTCGCATTGGCGTAAACCCGCGAAAATCATGGGTTGGCGCTATAAGAAGTTGTCGCTTGGCGGCAAGGCCGGGCTGAAAACTGTCCTTACAATCCTCACCAAGCTCGCCAGTTCCAGGCGGGTGTTCCTCTTCAGGAGACTCCGATGTCCGTTGAGCAAGCCGCGGTCCAACGCGCCGATTTCGACCAGGTAATGGTTCCCAACTATGCACCTGCTGCCTTTATCCCTGTGCGTGGTGCCGGTTCCCGCGTGTGGGACCAGTCCGGTCGCGAGCTGATCGACTTTGCTGGCGGTATCGCAGTCAACGTACTGGGCCATGCCCACCCGGCCCTGGTCGGAGCCCTGACCGAACAAGCCAACAAGTTGTGGCATGTGTCGAACGTCTTCACCAACGAGCCGGCCTTGCGCCTGGCCCACAAGCTGGTCGACGCGACCTTTGCCGAGCGCGCGTTCTTCTGCAACTCCGGCGCCGAAGCCAACGAGGCCGCGTTCAAGCTGGCCCGTCGCGTCGGCTTTGATCGGTTTGGCAGCGAGAAATACGAGATCATCGCCGCGCTCAACAGTTTCCACGGGCGCACCCTGTTCACCGTCAACGTTGGCGGGCAGTCGAAGTACTCCGACGGTTTCGGTCCTAAAATCACCGGCATCACCCACGTTCCTTATAACGACCTTGCGGCTTTGCAAGCAGCGGTCTCGGACAAGACCTGCGCCGTGGTGCTGGAGCCGATCCAGGGCGAGGGCGGCGTGTTGCCGGGCGATCTGGCTTATCTGCGAGGCGCCCGCGAGCTGTGCGATGCACACAACGCGCTGCTGGTATTTGACGAAGTGCAGACCGGCATGGGCCGCAGTGGCGAATTGTTCGCTTACATGCATTACGGCGTGGTTCCGGACATCCTCACCAGCGCCAAGAGCCTGGGCGGTGGTTTCCCGATCGCGGCGATGCTCACCACCGAAGCGCTGGCCAAGCACCTGGTGGTCGGCACCCACGGCACTACCTACGGCGGTAACCCGCTGGCCTGCGCGGTGGCCGAAGCGGTGATCGACGTGGTCAACACGCCTGAAGTGCTCGGCGGCGTCAAAGCCAAGCATCAGAAATTCAAGGCGCGCCTGGAGCAGATCGGCGAGAAATACGGCCTGTTTACCCAGGTGCGCGGTCTGGGCCTGTTGATCGGCTGCGTGCTGAACGACGCCTGGAAAGGCAAGGCCAAGGACATCTTCAACGCCGCCGAGCAGGAAGGCCTGATGATTCTGCAAGCCGGCCCGGACGTGATTCGTTTCGCCCCGAGCCTGGTGGTGGAAGACGCCGATATCGACGCCGGCCTGGACCGCTTCGAGCGGGCTGCGGCGAAGCTGACGCAAGCCTGATCCAGACTTGACCGGCCCTGGTGTGGGTCGGGCTTTTGTGGGAGCGAGCCTGCTCGCGAATGGAATCGCCTCGGTCCGCCAGGCAGATCGAGGCGTCTGCTTCGCGAGCAGGCTCGCTCCCACAGGAGGTTCACTTCAGTGTCCGGTTTTTATTCTCTGTGTATCGGCCTCACGGCCGAACCGTTTATTTCAAGTTAAGGAGTGACACCATGCTGGTGATGCGCCCCGCGCAAATGGCTGACCTGGGCGAGGTACAGCGGCTGGCTGCGGACAGTCCGATCGGTGTCACTTCCTTGCCGGACGACGTGGAACGCCTGAGCGACAAGATCGCTGCAAGCGAAGCCTCGTTCGCCGCCGAAGTCAGTTTCAACGGCGAGGAAAGTTATTTCTTCGTCCTTGAAGACACCACCACCGGCAAGCTGGTGGGCTGTTCGGCCATCGTCGCGTCGGCGGGCTATTCCGAGCCGTTCTACAGCTTTCGCAACGAGACGTTCGTCCATGCCTCCCGCGAGCTGAAGATCCACAACAAGATTCACGTCCTGTCCCAGTGCCACGACCTGACTGGCAACAGCCTGTTGACCAGTTTCTACGTGGTCCCGGAACTGGTCGGGTCGCCTTGGGCGGAGCTCAATTCCCGTGGGCGCCTGCTGTTCGTGGCCAGCCATCCGGAGCGCTTCGCCGATTCGGTGGTGACCGAGATCGTCGGCTACAGCGACGAGAACGGCGATTCACCGTTCTGGGACGCCATCGGTCGCAACTTCTTCGACCTCAATTACGCCGCCGCCGAGCGCCTGTGCGGGCTGAAAAGCCGGACCTTCCTCGCCGAGCTGATGCCGCATTACCCGATCTACGTGCCGCTGTTGCCGGACGCCGCCCAGGAAGCCATGGGCCAGGTCCACCCGCGTGCACAGATCACCTTCGATATCCTGATGCGCGAAGGTTTCGAGACCGATCACTACATCGACATCTTCGACGGCGGTCCGACCTTGCATGCGCGTGTCTCGGGGATCCGCTCCATCGCCCAGAGCCGCGTGGTGCCGGTCAAGATCGGTGAAACGGTGAAGAGCGTGGGCCGCCAGTACCTGGTGGCCAATGCCCAACTGCAGGATTACCGCGCCGTGCTGCTCGAACTCGATTACGCGCCGGGCAAGCCCGTGACACTGGATATGGAAGCGGCCGAAGCCTTGGGCGTCGGCGAGGGTGCCAGCGTGCGCCTGGTAGCCGTATAACGCTTTACAGACGAGTTTTTCGCGGGTGGCTTGAGCGGCCCGTTTGAGGAGATAGCATGATCGTTCGTCCCGTACGCAGCAGCGATTTACCCGCGCTGATCGCCCTGGCCCGCAGCACCGGCACCGGCCTGACCACCTTGCCGGCCAACGAAGAGCGCCTGGCGCATCGGGTCGGCTGGGCCGAGAAGACCTTCCGCGGCGAAGCCGGGCGCGGCGATGCGGACTACCTGTTCGTGCTCGAAGACGACGACGGTCGCGTGGTGGGCATTTCCGCCATCGCCGGTGCCGTGGGGCTGCGTGAGCCCTGGTACAACTTCCGCGTCGGCCTGACGGTCAGCGCTTCCCAGGAGCTGAACATCTACCGGGAAATCCCGACACTGTTCCTGGCCAACGACCTGACCGGCAACTCCGAGCTGTGCTCGCTGTTCCTGCACGCCGACTACCGCAACGGCCTGAACGGTCGCATGCTGGCCAAGGCGCGGCTGCTGTTCATCGCCGAATTCTCCCAGCTGTTCGGCAACAAGATCATCGCCGAGATGCGCGGCATGTCCGACGAGAACGGCCGTTCGCCGTTCTGGGAAAGCCTCGGTCGGCACTTCTTCAAGATGGAATTCAGCCAGGCCGATTACCTGACCGGCGTGGGCAACAAGGCTTTCATTGCCGAATTGATGCCCAAGTTCCCGCTGTACACCTGCTTCCTGTCCGAGGATGCCCGGGCCGTGATCGGCCAGGTCCATCCCGACACCGAACCGGCGCTGTCGATGCTCAAGAGCGAAGGCTTCAGTTATCAGGGCTATGTCGACATCTTCGACGCCGGCCCCGCCGTCGAATGCGAGACCGGCAAGATCCGCGCGATTCGCGACAGCCAGGCGCTGGTACTCGCCATCGGCACGCCGGGCGATGACGCCACGCCGTTCCTCATCCATAACCGCAAGTGCCAGGACTGCCGCATCACCGCGGCGCCTGCGCGCTTCGCCGCGGGCACTCTGGTGGTCGATCCGCTGACCGCCAAACGTCTTCAACTCAACGCCGGCGACCAGGTGCGTGCCGTGGCGTTGTCCGCCGTTCGGGAGACCAAATAATGAAATCGCTGTACATCGCGGGAAGCTGGCTGGAAGGCCAAGGCGACGTCTTTGAGTCGTTGAACCCGGTCACCCAGCAAGTGTTGTGGACGGGCAAGGGCGCCACGGCGGCGCAGGTCGAGTCGGCCGTGCAGGCGGCGCGCCAGGCGTTCCCGGATTGGGCGCGGCGCTCGCTGGATGAACGCATCCAGGTGCTCGAAGCCTTCGCCGGCACCTTGAAGACGCATGCTGACGAATTGGCCCGTTGCATCGGTGAGGAAACCGGTAAGCCGCTGTGGGAAGCCGCCACCGAAGTTACCAGCATGATCAACAAAGTGGCGATTTCGGTGCAGAGCTACCGCGAGCGCACCGGCGAAAAGAGCGGCCCCCTGGGCGACGCCACCGCCGTGCTGCGGCACAAACCTCACGGTGTGGTGGCGGTATTCGGCCCCTACAACTTCCCCGGCCATTTGCCCAACGGGCACATCGTGCCGGCGCTGCTGGCGGGTAACTGCGTGTTGTTCAAGCCGAGCGAGCTGACCCCGAAAGTCGCCGAGCTGACGGTTCAGTGCTGGGTCGAGGCCGGCCTGCCGGCGGGCGTGCTGAACCTGCTGCAGGGCGCGCGGGAAACCGGTATCGCCCTGGCGGCGGATCCGGGCATCGACGGGCTGTTCTTCACCGGTTCCAGCCGCACCGGCAACTTGCTGCATCAGCAATTCTCCGGTCGTCCGGACAAGATCCTCGCGTTGGAAATGGGCGGCAACAACCCGCTGGTGGTGGATGAAGTGGCCGACGTCGATGCGGCGGTCTATACGATCATCCAGTCGGCGTTCATTTCCGCCGGCCAGCGTTGCACCTGCGCACGCCGCCTGTTGGTGCCGGAAGGTGCCTGGGGCGATGCCTTGCTGGCGCGCCTGGTGCAGGTCAGCTCGACTCTCGAAGTCGGCGCCTTTGACCAACAACCGGCGCCGTTCATGGGCTCGGTGGTTTCCTTAGGCGCGGCGAAGGCGCTGATGGATGCGCAAAATCATTTGCTGGGCAAGGGCGCCGTGCCACTGCTCGCAATGACCCAGCCGCAGCCCCAGGCCGCGTTGCTGACCCCTGGGATCCTCGACGTGACCGCCGTGGCCGAGCGCCCGGACGAAGAGTTGTTCGGGCCGCTGCTGCAGGTGATCCGCTACCAGGATTTCACCGCCGCGATCAGCGAGGCCAACAATACCCAATATGGCCTGGCCGCCGGTTTGCTCTCGGACTCGCAAGAACGTTACGACCAGTTCTGGCTGCAAAGCCGCGCCGGCATCGTCAACTGGAACAAACAACTGACCGGCGCCGCCAGCAGCGCGCCGTTCGGCGGCATCGGCGCCTCGGGCAACCACCGCGCCAGTGCTTATTACGCGGCGGATTATTGCGCGTATCCGGTGGCGTCGCTGGAGACACCAAGCCTGGTGATGCCGGCTGCCCTCACTCCTGGCGTGAGAATGGTGTGAACCCCAATCGCGAGCAAGCTCGCTCCCACAAAGGATTGCGCAAAACCCTGTGGGAGCGAGCTTGCTCGCGATAGGCGCGCCGCAATTGTTATTGATGTCTATAAAAAACAGATTCTCGTGGAGCCTCGCTGATGAAATCCTATGAAGTCAACTTTGACGGTCTAGTGGGGCCGACCCATAACTACGGCGGGCTTTCGTACGGCAACGTCGCGTCCCAGAGCAACAGCCAGCAATCCTCCAACCCCAAGGAAGCGGCGTTGCAAGGCCTGGCGAAAATGAAGGCGCTGATGGACATGGGTTTTCAGCAGGGCGTGCTGGCGCCGCAGGAGCGTCCGGACGTGGCGGCCTTGCGTCGGTTGGGCTTTGCCGGCAGCGATGCGCAGGTCATCCAGCGCGCCGCGAAAGAAGCGATGCCGCTGCTGGTTGCCAGTTGCTCGGCCTCGAGCATGTGGGTGGCCAACGCCGCCACCGTCAGCCCGAGCGCCGACACCGCTGACGGTCGCGTGCATTTCACCGCCGCCAACCTCAATTGCAAGTACCACCGCAGCATCGAGCACCCGACCACCAGCCGTGTGTTGGGCGCGATGTTCGCCGACCAGCAGCACTTCGCCCATCACGCCGCGTTGCCCGCGGTGGCGCAGTTCGGCGATGAAGGCGCGGCCAACCACACGCGATTCTGCCGTGCCTATGGCGAGGCCGGCGTCGAGTTTTTTGTCTTCGGCCGCAGCGCCTTCGACAGCCGTTACCCGTCGCCACAGAAATACCCGGCGCGCCAGACCCTTGAAGCGTCCCGCGCCGTTGCCCGCCTGCACGGTCTGAGCGAGGAGGGCGTTGTGTACGCCCAACAGAACCCGGCGGTGATCGACCAGGGCGTCTTCCACAACGACGTGATCGCGGTCGGTAACGGCGAAGTATTGTTCTATCACGAGGACGCGTTCCTCGACACGGACCGGATGCTGGCCGAGCTGAGCGATAAAATCGCCAAGGTCGGTGGGAAATTTCAGCCAGTGTGCGTACCGCGTTCGGCGGTCACCGTGGATGATGCGGTACGTTCCTACCTGTTCAATAGCCAGTTGCTGTCGCGTGCCGACGGCTCGATGCTGTTGATCGTGCCGGAAGAATGCCGTGGCAACGAACGTGTCTGGAACTACCTGCAAGGCCTGACGGGCTCTGGCGGGGTGATTCGCGAAGTGAAGGTCTTCGATCTCAAGCAAAGCATGCAGAACGGCGGCGGCCCCGCTTGCCTGAGGTTGCGCGTGGCGCTTAACGAAACCGAACTGGCGGCCGTCAACCCAGGGGTTATCATGACCGCGCCGCTGTATGAGTCGTTGACCCAATGGGTCGAGCGCCATTACCGCGACCGCATGACCGAAAACGACCTGGCGGACCCGCAATTGTTGCTTGAATGCCGGTCGGCACTGGATGAACTGACACAAATCCTTAAACTTGGCGCGGTTTATCCTTTCCAGATCAATTGAAAGCGCGCGCGTCCTGACTACAGTCAAAGCAGGGCGCGTTGCCTTATCCCCCGATGAGAATGTAAAGACATGAGCGATACCCTGCAGCTGATCCTGGAAGACACCGACGGCACGCAACTGGAAACCTCCTGCACCCGCGTCGCGGTGATGTGGCAGGGCAAGGAACTGTGGATCCAGCAGGACGGCCGCGGCCAGTTGTTGATCGGCGTCGACGTCGAGGAAGGGGACGCGGAATACGCCAACCTCTTGCTGCGTCCATTGGCGACCAACCTGGTCAGCCTGCAACTGGAAATGGAACCGGCCGACATCGGCGATGACGACCACGTCCATGGCCCTGACTGCGGCCACGATCACTAAGGAAACCGCGCTATGCTCGCCCTCGGCAAACTGCTTGAACTGACCCTCGCCGGCCGCGAACCGGCGGAGAAGACTCAACTGACTGTCGAAGGCGTACGGATGCGCTGGTTGAGCGAGGGCGCGCTGGAGGTCAAGCCGCCCGAAGCCCGGGACAACGGCCTGGACCTGCTGCTGTCGGCCGGTATCCATGGCAATGAAACCGCGCCGATCGAGTTGCTCGATCGACTGCTGCACGACATTGCCCGTGGCGACCTGAAGCCGCGGGCACGCATTCTATTTCTGTTCGGCAACCCCGAGGCGATTCGTCGCGGCGAGCGTTTTGTCGAGCAGGACGTCAACCGGCTGTTCAACGGCCGCCACGAACTGAGCGGCGGCCCCGAGGCGTTGCGCGCCTGTGAGCTGGAACGGCTGGCCGCGAGTTTCTTCAGCGTGCCGGACCGCAGCCGTCTGCACTACGACTTGCACACCGCCATTCGCGGTTCGAAGATCGAGCAGTTCGCCCTGTACCCCTGGAAGGAAGGTCGCCAACATTCACGTCGCGAGCTGGCGCGCCTGCGCGCGGCGGGCATGGAAGCGGTGTTGCTGCAGAACAAGCCGTCCATCGTCTTCAGCGCGTACACCTACGATCAGCTCGGCGCCGAGTCCTTCACCCTGGAGCTGGGCAAGGCCCGGCCGTTCGGGCAGAACGATGGCGTCAACGTGAACCCGCTGGAAACCCGCCTGCACCAGATCATCGAAGGCAACGAGCCAGAGCTGGAAGAAAGCCTGGACGGTCTGCAACTGTTCAGCGTCGCGCGAGAAATCATCAAGCACAGCGACAGCTTCCGCCTGAACCTGCCGGCGGACATCGAGAACTTCTCGGAACTTGAAAAAGGTTACGTCCTGGCCGAGGACATCGCCCAGACCCGCTGGGTGATCGAAGAAGAGGGCGCGCGGATCATCTTCCCGAACCCCAAGGTCAAGAATGGCTTGCGGGCGGGCATCCTGATCGTGCCAACGACTGACGAGAACCTGGCCTAAAGCCAACGCAGAACCAATGTGGGAGCGAGCTTGCTCGCGATTGCGGTGCTTCAGTCAATGTTGAAGGTGACTGACAGTCCGCTATCGCGAGCAAGCTCGCTCCCACAGGGTCTCAGTGTTTCTTTAGACCGCTACCGCCCGCTGCTCACTGCGGCGCAACGCCCGCGTCTTGTGCAGCGTATCGGCACAGGTCTTTGCCGCTTCCTGGCCCTTGTGCACGAAGTGCTCGAAGAAGAATTTCTGATGTTCTTCGCCAGCGTGGAAGTGATGCGGCGTCAACACGACCGAAAATACCGGCACTTCGGTTTCCAGCTGGACCTGCATCAGACCGCTAATCACCGATTGGGCGACGAACTCGTGGCGATAGATGCCACCGTCCACCACCAGGCCGGCGGCGACGATGCCGGCGTAACGACCTGACTTGGCCAGCAGCTTGGCGTGCAGCGGGATTTCGAACGCGCCGCCGACTTCGAAGAAGTCGATGTCACTTTCCTGATAACCCTGGCTGATCATCTCAGTGACGAAGCCTTTACGGCTCTGGTCGACGATTTCCTTGTGCCAGCAGGCCTGGATGAACGCGACGCGCTCGCCCGGATGGGTTTTGGTCTTGCTGTCGATTGCGGTGGGTTGCATGTTCTGGTTCCTGTTTGTGTGAAAAACAGGGCGTCATGAATCGAAGGGGATTCGAGGGTACGCCGCGCACAAGACAGTCGCAGGCGGCCCTTGGGTGTCAATCCCGTTCTCTCTTCATCCGGACTATGACCGTCGGCCCCGGAATCACACCGGGTCTGCTGACCTTGTCGCTGCACTGTAAAGACCGTGTAGCACCAAGCGCTCGCGGGCTATGCGCATTGCGCGCAATTACCGCCGGTGGGGAGTTGCACCCCGCCCTGAGAACGTTTTGCCGTCACGTTTTGTGACGGCGCAGGATTTTTAACACATAACCCCCTGTGGGAGCGAGCCTGCTCGCGAATACGGTGTGTCAGCTAAATAAATGTCGCTGACCCAACGCGTTCGCGAGCAGGCTCGCTCCCACAGGGAACTGATCAATCTTCAGGCCAGGTGTTCTTTTCCTTTCACCGGGCTTGATTATTCCTGCCCATGCCCGCAGTAATTGCCCTTCGAAAGGGAATTTCCCCATCTGAAACCGAGGCCAGATTCATGAGCGTTATCGACCTTCGCAGCGACACGGTGACCCAACCTTGCGCCGGCATGCTGGATGCCATGGCCAGCGCGCCGACCGGCGACGATGTGTATGGCGAAGACCCGACCGTCAATCGTCTCGAAGCCGAGCTGGCCGCGCGCCTGGGGTTCGCGGCGGCGTTGTTCGTGCCCACGGGCACCATGAGCAACCTGCTGGGGTTGATGGCCCACTGCGAGCGCGGCGATGAATACATCGTCGGCCAGCAGGCCCACACCTACAAATACGAGGGTGGCGGTGCGGCGGTGCTCGGTTCGATCCAGCCCCAGCCCCTGGAAGTGCAGGCGGACGGCTCGCTGGACTTGGCGCAAGTGGCTGCCGCAATCAAGCCCGACGATTTCCATTTTGCCCGCACCCGCCTGCTGGCCCTGGAAAACACCATGCAGGGCAAGGTCTTGCCGCTGGAATACCTGGCGCAAGCCCGGCGTTTCACTCGGCAACATGGCCTGGCGCTGCACCTGGACGGCGCGCGGCTGTACAACGCCGCCGTCAAGCTGAATGTGGACGCCCGGCAGATCACCCAGCATTTCGATTCGGTGTCGGTGTGCCTGTCCAAGGGGCTCGGTGCCCCGGTGGGCTCGGTGCTGTGCGGCACTGACGAGTTGATCGGCAAGGCCCGTCGGCTGCGCAAGATGGTCGGTGGCGGCATGCGCCAGGCCGGGATCCTCGCGGCGGCGGGGCTGTATGCCCTGGAACATAACGTCCGACGCCTGGCCGATGATCACGCCAATGCCCAGCGGCTTGCCGAAGGCTTGCGTGCGGCGGGTTATTCCGTCGAGCCGGTGCAGACCAACATGGTCTACGTGCAGATCGGCGAACGGGCCGAGGCGATCAAGGCCTATGCCGCCGAGCGAGGCATCCAGCTCAGTGCCGCGCCCCGTCTGCGCATGGTCACCCACATGGATGTCGGCGCCGGGCAAATCGACCAGGTGATCGACACTTTCGTCGAATTTTCTCGCATCTGATCCTTTCAGCGGTCCGATTGACGGTTTCTATCACATAACACACTGTACCCCACGCAAAGGGCCGATATAATGCGGCCCTTTGCCGTTGCTTCGTCTGTTGACGTTTTGCACAGGCCTTTGGCCGCAGCCTCCGTGGAAGAACCTAATGAAAAGCGCAGAAATCCGTGAAGCCTTCCTTCGCTTCTTCGAAGAGCAAGGCCACACCCGAGTAGCCTCCAGCTCTTTGATTCCGGGCAACGACCCGACCCTGCTGTTCACCAACGCGGGGATGAACCAGTTCAAGGACTGCTTCCTGGGCCAGGAAAAACGTGCCTACACCCGCGCGGTGAGCAGCCAGAAATGCGTGCGTGCCGGTGGCAAGCACAACGACCTGGAAAACGTCGGCTATACCGCTCGTCACCACACCTTTTTCGAAATGCTGGGTAACTTCAGCTTCGGTGACTATTTCAAGCGCGACGCCATCACGTTCGCGTGGACCTTCCTGACTTCCGAAAAGTGGCTGAACCTGCCGAAGGAAAAGCTCTGGGTCACGGTCTACGCCACCGACGACGAAGCCTACGACATCTGGACCAAAGAGGTCGGTGTCCCGGCTGAACGCATGGTGCGCATCGGCGACAACAAAGGCGCGCCTTACGCTTCCGACAACTTCTGGACCATGGGCGATACCGGCCCGTGCGGCCCTTGCACCGAAATCTTCTACGATCACGGCGCCGACATCTGGGGCGGCCCACCCGGCTCGCCGGAAGAAGACGGCGACCGCTACATCGAGATCTGGAACAACGTGTTCATGCAGTTCAACCGCACCGCCGACGGCGTGTTGCATCCGCTGCCGGCGCCGTCGGTAGACACCGGCATGGGCCTGGAGCGGATCAGTGCGGTGTTGCAGCACGTCCACTCCAACTACGAGATCGACCTGTTCCAGAGCCTGCTGGCCGCTTCGGCCAAGGCCATCGGTTGCACCAACGACAACCAGGCCTCGCTGAAAGTGGTGGCCGACCATATCCGTTCCTGCGGCTTCCTGATCGCCGACGGCGTGCTGCCTTCCAACGAAGGTCGCGGCTATGTGCTGCGCCGGATCATTCGTCGCGCCTGCCGTCACGGCAACAAGCTGGGCGCCAAGGGCAGCTTCTTCTATCAGATCGTCGCGGCGCTCGTGGCCGAGATGGGCGAGGCCTTTCCGGAACTCAAGACTCAGCAGGCGCACATCGAACGTGTCCTCAAGGGTGAAGAAGAGCAGTTCGCCAAGACCCTGGAGCAGGGCCTGAAGATTCTCGAGCAGGATCTGGCCGAGCTCAAGGGCAACGTGGTTCCCGGTGACGTGGTGTTCAAGCTGTACGATACCTATGGCTTCCCGATGGACCTGACCGGCGACATCGCCCGCGAACGCAACCTGACCCTCGACGAGGAAGGTTTCGAGCGCGAGATGGAAGCCCAGCGCGTGCGTGCGCGCTCCGCCAGCTCCTTCGGCATGGACTACAACAGCCTGGTCAAGGCTGACGTGGCCACCGAATTTACCGGTTACGCCGCGACCACCGGCTCGGCCAAGATCGTGGCGATCTACAAGGACGGGCAATCGGTCGATATCCTGAGCGAAGGCCAGGAAGGCGTGATCGTGCTGGACACGACACCTTTCTACGCCGAGTCCGGCGGCCAGATCGGCGACAGCGGCTACTTGCAGGCCGGCAACTCGCGCTTCGATGTGCGTGACACCACCAAGACCGGCGGCGCGTTCCTGCACCACGGCGTGCTGGCCTCCGGCAGCCTGATGGTCGCAGCGCCCGTGGCCGCCCATGTCGACGCCGAGGTCCGTCACGCGACTGCGTTGAACCACTCCGCCACACACTTGCTGCACGCAGCGTTGCGCCAGGTGCTGGGCGAACACGTTCAGCAGAAGGGCTCGTTGGTGGACAGCCAGCGCCTGCGCTTCGACTTCAGCCATTTCGAAGCGATCAAGCCTGAGCAACTCAAGGCGCTGGAAGACATCGTCAACGCCGAGATCCGCAAGAACTCCCCGGTAGAGACCGAGGAAACCGACATCGAGACCGCCAAGCGCAAAGGCGCGATGGCGCTGTTCGGCGAGAAGTACGGCGACAACGTGCGCGTGCTGAGCATGGGCGATTTCTCGGTGGAGCTGTGCGGTGGCATCCACGCCAATCGTACCGGCGACATCGGCTTGCTGAAGATCATCAGCGAAGGCGGCGTGGCCTCCGGTGTGCGGCGTATCGAGGCGGTCACTGGCGCTGCTGCGCTGGCCTACCTCAACGCGGCTGAAGAACAACTCAAGGAAGCGGCGAGCCTGATCAAGGGCAGCCGTGACAACCTGATCGACAAGTTGTCGGCTGTGCTGGAACGCAACCGCCTGCTGGAAAAGCAGCTTGAACAGTTGCAGGCCAAGGCTGCCAGCGCCGCGGGCGACGATCTGTCGGCCCAGGCGGTGGACGTCAAGGGCGTGAAAGTGCTGGCTGTGCGTCTCGACGGCCAGGACGGCAAGGCGCTGCTGGCGCTGGTCGATCAACTGAAAAACAAACTCGGCCGCGCAGTGATCCTGCTCGGCGGTGTCCATGAGGAAAAGGTCGTTCTCGTCGCAGGCGTGACCAAAGACCTGACTGGCCAACTCAAAGCCGGTGATTTGATGAAGCAGGCCGCTGCGGCAGTGGGCGGGAAGGGCGGTGGTCGTCCGGACATGGCGCAAGGCGGCGGTACCGACGCCAGCGCCCTGGACGCGGCACTGGTCCAGACCGTTGCATTTGTAGAGCAGGGCATTTAAGGCAGCGCCCCGGGTTCGCCAAGGCGGGCCCGGGCGCTGTCGAGATTATTTGGGCGCCCTTCATGGGCAGAGGCGGCTTTGAAATGGCTTTGATCGTACAGAAATTTGGAGGCACCTCGGTCGGCACCGTCGAGAGAATCGAACAAGTCGCCGACAAGGTTAAGAAATTCCGTGACGCTGGCGATGACCTGGTGGTCGTGCTGTCGGCAATGAGCGGCGAGACCAACCGTCTGATCGATCTGGCCAAGCAAATCAGCGGCGACCAGCAACCGGTCCCCCGTGAGCTGGACGTAATCGTTTCCACTGGCGAGCAGGTGACCATCGCCTTGCTGGCCATGGCGCTGATCAAGCGTGGCGTACCGGCGGTGTCCTACACCGGCAACCAGGTGCGTATCCTGACCGACAGTGCGCATAACAAAGCGCGTATCCTGCAGATCGACGACCAGAAGATTCGCGGTGACCTGAAGGCTGGCCGCGTCGTGGTTGTCGCCGGTTTCCAGGGCGTGGACGAGCACGGCAACATCACCACCCTCGGCCGTGGCGGTTCCGATACCACTGGCGTGGCCCTGGCGGCAGCCCTCAAGGCTGACGAATGCCAGATCTATACCGATGTGGATGGCGTCTACACCACCGATCCGCGGGTCGTGCCCGTGGCTCAGCGCCTGGACAAGATCACCTTCGAAGAGATGCTGGAAATGGCCAGCCTCGGTTCCAAGGTGTTGCAGATCCGCGCGGTGGAGTTCGCCGGCAAGTACAACGTTCCGCTGCGCGTTCTGCACAGCTTCAAGGAGGGTCCGGGCACCCTCATTACTATCGATGAAGAGGAATCCATGGAACAGCCGATCATTTCCGGCATCGCTTTCAACCGCGATGAAGCCAAGCTGACCATCCGTGGCGTGCCAGACACCCCCGGCGTGGCGTTCAAGATTCTCGGCCCGATCAGCGCGGCCAACATTGAAGTCGACATGATCGTGCAGAACGTCGCGCACGATAACACCACCGACTTCACCTTCACCGTGCACCGCAACGATTACCAGGCCGCTGAAACCGTGCTGAAAAAGACCGCTGGCGAGATTGGCGCCCGGGAAGTGGTGGGCGACACCAAGATCGCCAAGGTCTCGATCGTCGGTGTCGGCATGCGCTCCCACGCAGGCGTGGCCAGCCGCATGTTCGAATCGCTGGCCAAGGAAAGCATCAACATCCAGATGATCTCCACCTCGGAAATCAAGGTGTCGGTGGTGATCGAAGAGAAGTACCTGGAACTGGCCGTGCGCGCCCTGCACACGGCTTTTGAGCTCGACGCTGCGGCCCGACAGGGCGAGTAAGGCGTTGCCCTGAGGGCGCGGTTTCGACCGCGCCCTTTGTTTTTCCGGATGGCATGTCCCAAAACTGTTCTTTTGCGCCCGCTGGTCAATACTAGGCCTGTGGGCTGCGACCGTTTCGGTTGTAGGTGTCATGCCCTTTTTTTTGCAGACTGTTGTTCCTGAACTGAATCGCGTGAGGAGAAAGGTATGCTGATTCTGACCCGTCGGTGCGCAGAGAGCCTGATTATTGGCGATGGCGAAATCACCGTGACCGTGCTCGGCGTCAAAGGAAACCAAGTGCGTATCGGCGTCAACGCGCCGAAAGAGGTCGCTGTGCACCGGGAGGAAATTTACCTGCGTATCAAGAAAGAGAAGGACGACGAACCAAGCCATTAATTTTTATCGATTTTTATGTTTGCAAACGGGGATGAAGGTGGTTAATATACGCCCCGTGTTGCGGAGAGCTGGCCGAGTGGCCGAAGGCGCTCCCCTGCTAAGGGAGTACACCTCAAAAGGGTGTCGGGGGTTCGAATCCCCCGTTCTCCGCCATTATTCGTTTAGTGCGCTGTCTCTGGCTTGATCGGTAAGTGTTTGAAATTACTGAAAAAAGCGCTTTACAAAAAGATTCGGCGACCTATAATGCGCGGCAACAAATGCACTCGTAGCTCAGCTGGATAGAGTACTCGGCTACGAACCGAGCGGTCACAGGTTCGAATCCTGTCGAGTGCACCATTTAAGAGTTGCTTGCAGTGATGCAAATAACTTGGCTACAACCAGTTGTGATCTGGTATAAAACCACAACTTGCACTCGTAGCTCAGCTGGATAGAGTACTCGGCTACGAACCGAGCGGTCACAGGTTCGAATCCTGTCGAGTGCACCAAACACCAAAAAGCCTGCGTTCAACGCGGGCTTTTTGCTGTCTGGGATTTAACGTTTCACGCAGCCTTTTCCATCGAACGCGACCTCGGTGCTGCGGCCGTTCCTCTTTTTGTAGGTATAGCGCGTGTTCGAATTCCGCACCTTGATCGTGTCGGGCCTGCCGAGTGCGCTCTCTACGTCTTGCTGGCTCATGCCAGCGATTACTCGCCGATTCATGATTGCCTCCCGGCGCTGACTGGCGTCGATCAGATTCCCGCAGTCGTCCTCCAACTGGCCAACGATGGTCGGTGCCTTGCGTCTGTTTGTTTTGCCGGATGTTTTCAGCGGCAGCGCTTCCGGCAGCAGCGGTGCGACGTGGCCTGGGTTGAATGAGTTTATCTGCTGCACGGACAGGATCTCCCCGGACGGGCAGCTCAGGCTCGTGAACGTCACCTGCCCGGCGCCGTTTTCGCAGCGATGCACGGTTTGTGCGACGCTCCAGAGAGGCAAGCAGGCTAAGGCGGCGAGTGGAAACAGACAGCGGTTTGCGGGCATCCGGGCTTCCTCCTTGACCGTTGGTAAAGAAGGGTAGCCGCTACATTTGCGCCGCAGCGTGTGTTTTCTTTTCAGAATAAGTCGTCGTAAATGCAGAGGTTCAGCCTGTGTTCAGGTTTGTCTCGCAAGCGCTTGTTCTTGCCACGATTTTTTAACGTTCTAGAGCGTCAAGCGGTGTATGATTGCGGCCGTCAGCCCCGCCGGGGCTTTGGAATATCTTCATGGACTTACCCAGTAGTTACTCAATATCGCGTTTTACCAATCATGAATTGACTGATTGATCCTTCCGGCGTGCTCCACTGCTGGGAGTGGAGTTCGCCTATGACCGAAGTAGAAGTAAAAAAAACGCAGGAAAGCCTTCAGGATCGCCTCGCTCAAGTCGTTGAGCTGCTGCATCGTCAGCGGGTCGTGGAAGACCTGACGCATCGCCAGGAAGGCCCTCATTCCGATCGGGTCGGGAACCTGGTCCACCGGCAGAATCTCGTCGAGTTGCAGCGCAAGCTCGATGACCTGCACTCGGCCGACGTCGCCTACATCCTCGAAGCCTTGCCACTGGAAGAACGTCTGACGGTCTGGCAACTGGTCCAGGCCGATCGCGACGGTGACATCCTGCTGGAAGTGTCCGACTCGGTTCGTGAAACCCTGATCGCCGACATGGATGATCACGAGCTGTTGGCGGCGGCCAAGGAGATGGACGCCGACGAGCTCGCCGACCTCGCCCCCGAACTGCCGCGCGATGTTGTCCATGAGTTGATGGAAGCCCTTGATGGGCAACAGCGCGAGCGTGTCCGCTCGGCATTGTCCTACGACGAGGAGCAGGTCGGTGCGCTGATGGACTTCGAGATGGTGACGATCCGCGAGGATGTCAGCCTTGAAGTGGTCTTGCGTTACCTGCGTCGCCTCAAGGAGCTGCCGGGGCATACCGACAAACTCTTCGTGGTTGATTACGACGGCGTGCTCACCGGCGTGCTGCCGATCAAGCGGCTGCTCGTCAATGACCCGGAGAAGCAGGTTGCCGAGGTCATGGCCAGCGACACTGTGAGTTTCCATCCCGACGAAAATGCCTACGACGCGGCTCAGGCATTCGAGCGTTATGACTTGATTTCCGCGCCGGTGGTGGACAAGAACGGCAAACTGATTGGCCGTCTCACCATCGACGAAATGGTTGACCTGATTCGTGAGGAAAGCGAAAGCGAAGTCCTCAGCATGGCCGGTCTGCGAGAAGAGGAAGACATCTTCGCTTCGGTCTGGAGATCCCTGCGCAACCGTTGGGCCTGGCTGGCGGTCAATCTGGTTACGGCGTTTGTCGCTTCTCGCGTCATCGGCCTGTTCGAAGGCTCCATCGAGAAACTGGTAGCGCTGGCGGCGTTGATGCCTATCGTAGCCGGCATCGGCGGCAACTCTGGCAACCAGACCATTACCATGATCGTTCGCGCCATGGCGCTGGACCAGGTCAGCACCGGCAATACTTCGCGATTGATGCGCAAGGAGCTGGCGGTGGCGTTGATCAACGGCGTGATCTGGGGCGGCGTGATCGGCGTGGTGGCGTACCTGCTATATGGCAGTTGGTCGCTGGGCGTAGTGATGACCGCGGCGATGACGCTCAATCTGCTGCTGGCGGCGTTGATGGGAGTATTGATCCCGATGACCTTGGCCCGCCTGGGGCGCGACCCGGCAATGGGCGCCAGCGTGATGATTACCGCCATGACGGACAGTGGAGGGTTCTTCATCTTCCTGGGCCTGGCGACGATTTTCCTGCTCTGAATGGCTCCTCAAAAAGCCCGCTTGATTGGCGTAATGCTGTTCACTTAAGACAACCGACGAACCCGTGGCGAGGGAGCTTGCTCCCGCTGGGCTGCGAAGCGGCCCCAAAACCTGCCAATGCGGAGGATCAGACACACCGCACCCGCCGGTTTGCGACTGCTTCGCAGCCGAGCGGGAGCAAGCTCCCTCGCCACGGGTACTTCATTTTTTTCAAGTGAAAAAAAAGCCAGCACAAGGCTGGCTTTAATAATTGGGTGGCGATCAGGACGCGTCTGCGGCCATTTCTGCGTCGTGGGCAATCAGCGAAACGAGGGCGTTCTGCTGACGATGGGAAAGTTGTCGGAAGCGTTGAAGCAACTCGCGCTCGTGCAACGACAGCTCAGGGCTGTCCAGGCGCATGCTCAACTCTTCACCCAGTGCCCCTTCCTGAATCAGGCTTTGCTCAAGGCGCGCGATGATTTCGGAGTTCATGCTGCGGTGATGATTACGAGCCACCTCGGCAATGCGTTCCCGCATTCCGTCTGGCAGACGCACGACGAACTTGTCAGCCGTACGGCTGGAATAAATTGCCTGTTTCATTGGGCGCATATTTATTTAACCGGTTAGTTCAGGGGAGCGGTTCTCGGGATTGGCCGCAGGATGTCGATAGGACAAGATCCGCAGCCAAATGTTCAACCTGAATTGTTAAGAGGCCCGCATGATGCCTCAAAATTGCCAGATCATTGGCGCCAATTCTGTGACAAATTCTGATCCGGGTAAAGGCGTTATGCCAGCACCCTTCGTCAAAAAATGCGGACTGGTTTGAAAAAACACACAGGTTCCGCATTTGTGACCACTGCATCGTGTCGTTGTGCCATACCGTTTGGCGGATAACCGCTACGGAGCACAATGGCGACTGTCCTTGCTTTGTATAGGATAGTGGCAAAATGCCGATTTACTAGGCCGACGAGCCGGGGAAGGATGAATGGTGGCTGAATTCGCCAGGTCTGTGCTCTGCGCAGCGGCTTAGCTGCACCATTTGCCTACACTTATCAGGCAACGACGACATGACAAACGCGAGAGCGGCCGTTAACATGCACGCCGTCCAACGCACCGCGTTTCTCGCGGTCGACCCGTGTCTCAGTAGCTCAATTGGATAGAGCATCCCCCTCCTAAGGGGAAGGTTGGCAGTTCGAACCTGCCCTGGGACACCATTTTTCGCACCAGCCCCCCAACGCCGATCTACTCTCCCTTAACGGAACGCCATCTGCTGCCGATAACCCGATGAGTTTCCTTTCCTGACGTCCCGGCGTTGTGGAGCGGTGTTTCGTTTGTTTCGCCATTGAGTTCATTTTTTCTTATTTGCCTGGACATCCTCGATGCTGGCGTACCACCAAAAAAGTTTTCTGATCGTCGATGATTTCTCGGATTTCCGCAGTTCCGTCCGGTCCATGTTGCGGGAGCTGGGCGTCAAGGACGTGGATACCGCCGATACCGGTGAAGTGGCCCTGCGCATGTGCTCGCAGAAGCGCTACGACTTTATCCTGCAGGATTATCACCTGGGCGACGGGCGCAAGAATGGCCAGCAGGTGCTGGAAGACCTGATGGTCGAGAAGCTGATCAGCCATGAAAGCGTGTTCCTCATGGTGACCGCCGAGACCAGCCAGGCGATGGTGCTCAGTGCCCTGGAACATGAGCCGGATGCGTACCTGACCAAGCCGTTCAATCGCTCCGGCCTGGCCCAGCGGTTGGAGCGGCTCGAGCAGCGCAAGACCTTGCTCAAGCCGATCCTGCAAGCCCTTGACCGTGGCAAGCCGATGGAGGTGCTCAATGCCTGTATCGCCCTTTGCAAGCAGGACCCTCGCTACGGGCCGCTGTGCCTGCGTTATCGCGCCGATGCGTTACGCGACCTGAATCAGAACGAGGCCCTTGAGCGGTTGTACAACTCCATCATCGCGGATCGTCCGTTGCCTTGGGCGTACGCGGGGCTGGGGAAGTTGCTGTTCAAGCGCGGGCAGGTGGGCGAGGCCAAGGCTGTCTATGAAAAAGCCTTGAAGGCTTTTCCGATGATGCCCGCCCTGTACGACGGCATGGCCGATGTGCTGGTGGCCGAAGGTGATACGAAGCAGGCGCAAAACGTGCTGGAAGAGGCGGTGCGCCTGTCGCCCCTGGCGGTGCGCCGGCAAGCGCTGCTGGGCAAGCTGGCAATGACCAATGAAGATTACGACACCGCGTCGAGAGCCTACCGCCAGGCGGTGGGGCAGGGCGCGCAGTCGCGCTTCAAGGACCCGGAAACCAACCTCGGTCTGGCCCATGCGCTGATCAGCAAGGGCAGCGAAAAAGGCCTGGATACCCGCACTCGCCTGGAAATCAACACGACGCTCAGCGCCGTGGCCAAGGAAAACCCCAGCGATCCGGGGCTGCAAGTCCGGGCGCGGCTGATGAAGGCCACGAGCCTGCTGCTCAACGATGCCGAAACCGCCGAGAAGCTCACCGAGCAGGCGTTGCAGCGCCTCGACGGCATGGAGCAATTCATGAGCGCCGAAGCCGCCTTGCTGGTGGCCAAGCAGTTGCAGATGCTTGGGCAGACCAGCGCCGGCGAGTCGATGCTGAAGAACTGCGCGGAAATCTACGGCGATGACCCGACGGTGATGCAAGGCATCGCCAAGCTCACCGATGACCCCAACATTCTCAATCAGGGCAACGCCGCCGCCGAGCTGAACCGTGAGGGTGTGCGCGTCTACAAGACCGGCGCCTTGCCCGAGGCGCGAGAGCTGTTCCGGCGCGCCCTGAAGCTGCAACCAAAAAACATCAGTATTGCCCTGAACATGGCGCAATCCCTGCTGCACGGCACCGATACCAGCGTCGAATCGGAGCTGCTCCAGGAATGTCGCGCCTGCCTGAAACTGGTGGGCATGATGCCCGATACCGATGCGCGTTTTGCGCGCTATCAGAAACTGCGAAGCAAGGCATTTGGCGATGAATGACAGCGAACAGGCTCTCGATTTTTCCACGGTGATTGCATCTACCGTGCACGATATGAAGAACTCCCTGACCTTGCTCATGCAGGCTCATACGCAATGGCTCGAGCGTTTGCCGGAGTCCGAGCGACAGACTTCGGAGCAGGGCGTGATGGACTTCGAGTTCGCCCACCTCAACGGCCTGCTGGTGCAACTGCTGGGGCTGTACAAGCTGGGGGTCAACCAGTTGCCGTTGCATCCGGCCTATCATGAGCTGGATGACTTCATCGAAGCGCAGCTGGCCGGCCATCAGGACGTGTTCCGCAGCCGCGGAATCATGGCCACCTACGAAGTCGACCCGCTGAGTCCGCTGGGTTTTTTTGATCGTGAGTTGATTGCCTCGGTGCTCGACAACATGATCAACAACGCGATTCGCCATGCTCGGCAGACGCTCTTGATCAGTGTGAGCGACGAGGCCGGGCAGTTGGTATTGACCATCAATGACGACGGCGAAGGCTATCCAGCTGCGATGATCGAGCGTCAGGCCGAGTATGTGCAGGGCATCAACCACAGCACCGGCAGCACCGGCCTGGGCCTGTATTTCGCCGCGAGGATCGCCGGTCTGCATCAGCGGGGTGGCTTGAGCGGGCGTACCGAGATTGCCAATGGCGGCGTGCTGGGCGGCGGGGTGTTCAGGCTTTATCTGCCCTGAGCAAAACCTCTCGCAACACTTCCCTCACCTGTGGGAGCGAGCCCGCTCGCGAAGGCGTCCGCCCATTCGATACTGAGTTGGCTGATCCACCGCCTTCGCGAGCAGGCTCGCTCCCACAGTTGTTTCAGTAGCAGCTGTTTATTTTTGTAGCTGCTTGATATTCCGAACAGCCGGAGCCTATTTTGTACGGGTTGCCGTTCGCGGCTCGCACATAACAAGGATTGCGTCATGACGACCGATGGCCAGCGTTCATTCGCACAGCGACTGACGGGCATTGATGAGATTGAATGTGTCACGCCGGATTTGAATGGCGTGCCGCGAGGCAAGGTGATGACCGCCGAGGGCTTCCTCGAAGGCCGCCGGTTGCAGATGGCGCGGGGCGTGCTGCTGCAATGCATCATGGGCGGTTACCCGCCGTCGCGTTTTTATGGCAGCGATGATGGCGACCTGGCGTTGGTGGCCGATCCGAAACAGACCCATCGCTTGCCATGGAGTCATCCGCCCCGTGCCCTGGCGATTTGCGACGCCGACGAGCTCAGCGGGGAGAGCTCGCCGCTGTCGACCCGTGGTCAGCTCAAGGCTGTGATAGCGCGCTATGCGGCGCTTGGGCTGGCGCCGGTCGTCGCGACGGAACTGGAGTTTTTTGTTTTCGCAGCCAATCCGGATCCGACCCAGCCGTTCCGACCGCCGGTGGGCCTGGACGGACGCCGCGAAGACGGCCAGTCGGCGTTCAGCGTCAGCTCCAACAATGGCTTGCGCCCGTTCTTCACTGAAGTCTACGAATGCATGGCGGCGTTGGGTTTGCCGCGCGATACGTTCATGCATGAAATGGGCGTGAGCCAGTTCGAAATCAATCTGCTGCATGGCGACCCTCTGTTGCTGGCCGACCAGACGTTCCTGTTCAAGCACTTGCTCAAGGAAGTGGCGCTCAAGCACGGCCTGACGGTGGTCTGCATGGCCAAGCCCCTGGCGCAGACGCCAGGCAGTTCGATGCACATTCACCAGAGCGTCGTCGAGCTGGAGGGTGGGCGAAATGTGTTCAGCGACGAGGCGGGCGAGCCGACGGCTGTTTTCCGTCACTTCATTGGAGGGCAGCAGGCCGGCATGGCGGATTTCACCGCACTGCTCGCGCCGAACGTGAATTCCTACCACCGCTTGTGCCACCCGTTTGCTTCGCCAAACAACGCCTGTTGGTCCCATGACAATCGTTCGGCCGGGTTGCGCATTCCGGCCAGTTCGCCGGCGGCCCGACGGGTCGAGAACCGCTTGCCGGGGGCTGACGCCAACCCGTACCTGGCGATCGCGGCGAGCCTGGCGGCCGGGCTGTATGGCATCGAAAACCGGCTGGAGCCAAGCGCCGCAATCCAGGGCGAATTCGAAGTGCCGGAGAATCTCTCCCTGCCATGTACCTTGCATGCGGCCCTTGAGCGTCTCAAGCGTAGCCACTTGGCGAAGGAACTGTTCGGCAGCGAGTTCATCGAAGGTTACATCGCGTCGAAGAGCCTGGAACTGACCAGTTTCTTTGACGAGATCACGCCTTGGGAGCGGCGCGTCCTGGCGGCCCAGGCATAACCAACCGTCGCATTCGGGCTATCTTCAGAAGGTAGCCCTCACTCACCTCAAGGAGCCGCTCGGAACGCCGATGCGCCAAATCTGGAAACCTTTTCGAGCGCTTTATTTCGCCTCGCTGATGATGCTCATCGGCTCAGGCCTCCTGAGTACGTACCTGGCCTTGCGTCTGGCTGCCGACAACGTCGACAGCCTGTGGGTCGGTGCGTTGATGGCCGCCAACTATTTCGGCCTGGTGCTGGGCGGCAAGATCGGTCATCGGCTGATCGCCCGCGTCGGGCATATTCGGGCCTATTCGGCGTGCGCCGGGATCGTCGGCGCGGCGGTATTGGGCCACGGCCTGGTGAACTGGCTGCCGGCCTGGATCGTGCTGCGGATGATTGTCGGCCTCGGGATGATGTGCCAGTACATGGTCATCGAGAGCTGGCTCAACGAGCAGGCCGAGGCCAAGCAGCGCGGGGTGGTGTTCAGCGGCTACATGATCGCCTCGTACCTGGGGCTGGTGCTGGGCCAACTGATCCTGGTCATGCACCCGGCCCTGGGCCTGGAGCTGCTGATGCTGGTGGCGTTGTGTTTCGCCCTGTGCCTGGTGCCCGTGGCGCTGACTCGGCGGATTCACCCGGCGCCGCTGCATCCGGCACCGATGGAGCCGCGCTTCTTTATCAAACGCGTGCCGCAATCGTTGACCACGGTGCTTGGCTCGGGGCTGATCGTCGGTTCCTTCTACGGCCTGGCGCCGCTGTACGCTTCCCAGCAGGGGCTTACTACCGAGCAGGTCGGTCTGTTCATGGGTAGCTGCATCTTTGCCGGCCTGCTGGTGCAGTGGCCGCTGGGTTGGCTGTCGGATCGTTATGATCGTGCGCTGCTGATCCGCTGCTTCGCGCTGATCCTGGTGGTGTGCGCGTTGCCGCTGGCGATCCTGTCGAAGGTGCCGGTGGAGGTCCTGTTCATCGCGGGATTCTGCTGTTCGCTGGTGCAGTTTTGCCTGTATCCGTTGGCGGTGGCGTTTTCCAACGACCACGTCGAAGGCGATCGCCGAGTGTCGCTCACGGCCATGTTGCTGGTGACTTACGGCGTGGGCGCCAGTATCGGTCCGTTGGCGGCCGGGGTGCTGATGAAGCTGTTCGGTAGCCAGATGTTGTACGGATTTTTCGCCTTGTTCGCGTTGGTGCTGGTGTGGCGGATCCGGCCGAAAGCGGTCACCAACCTGCATCAGGTCGATGATGCGCCGCTGCACCACGTGGCCATGCCGGACAACATGACCAGCTCACCCTTGGTGGCGTGCCTCGACCCTCGGGTAGACGAGCAGGTCGTCCAGGATCAGATGCAGACCTCGCCCAACCCCGACGTGGAGCCTGAGCCTGAGCCGGAATTGGAGCCGGTCACCGAAGGCGCGGAAGACGAACCGCCACCTTCGGATTTCACCCGGGCCAGGCCTTGAAGCGGCGATAAAAAAACGGGCAATCCTTGCAAGGGATTGCCCGTTTTTTATCGCCCGCGAAAAATCAGAAATCGTCTTTGTCGAACCGACGGGCTTCACGCTGCAATTGATACACGAAGCGTTCGACCTGGCGCTGCACCAGGCCGCTGATGTTGTGAAAGCGCACACCGGCGAAGGTGGTATTGATCCGCTCTTCAAAATGCAGGTAGCGCAGTTCGACCGGCGCGGTCATGTTGCCGAAGGGCAGGGCGGCGACAAAGCGTTCGTAGACCTGGCCCAGTTGCAGGCGTGCGGTGATGTCGCCATCGAAGCGCAGCTTGCAGCCGGTTGCGGAGATATCCAGCAGTTTGCCGTTCACTGGCGACTTGAGCTTGTCGCCACCCAGTTCCACGCTCACCAGTTGCGCCAGTTTCAGCGCGGCCCGGAAGGCGTTGCGGCGCTGGTGATAAACCACTTCTTCAGGCAGGGCGCCGCGGTAGCAGCGGCCGTCCTTCGATTCCTGGATGGTCAGCGGACCGTTGCCTTCCCACGCGATGCGCACGCCGTCATGGAAACCCTCGACCCGATACGGCTCGCCTGCCAGCAGGAAACGCTCGCCGTCCCGCGGGATCATTTCGTCCAGGGCAATGGTGTTGGTCTCGCGATCGACATCCACCAGGTAGCTCTGGAAACGCTGGGTGCGCTCATGAAAGGTGATGATCAGGGGATCGTGGCTCTCTTGCAGCATCCGCAGGTTGCCGGAGATTTCCAGGGGGGTGGCGAGGACAATGGGCGGTTGCGGAGCATCATCCGCGTTTGAGGCATTGAACACGGTGGGTCAATCTCCAGGCAAAATACGACTACAAAGAGCCAGCATTTTGCCAGCATGTATCGCGCGTTGATAGTGCGCAGGCATCGTTCGCCTCACGCCTGGCTGAGCGGACGGTGCTTGACCATTTTAGCGGTCGAACCGCGAGCGTCGTACAGCGTAGGGATTTCGCCGCCATTGAGGATGCGCAACTGGTTGGCCGTAGCGGCCTGCTGCATCTGGATGGATTGGCCGTTGCGAGTATTGGCGGCCTGACACTGGCTGAGCAGGTCATTGAGCACCGCACTTTGCGCCAACAGCTGATCGCCAATCGACGACTGGCTGGCCAGTTGCGCGAGGCCGTTGTTGTCGGCGGGCAGGTGGAGACTGGCGAGAATCTCGCTGCGCTTGCGGCCATGCTGATCGAGCAAAATGATCAATGCCTGTTTCTGTGCCAGAAGATTTTCCAGCAGAGGCATATCCCGCCCGTGCAATGCCAGGGCTTCGGTCTGCAACAGCTCCAGCAGTTGTTGCGCCGGGGCAAAGTCGTCGATGATCAATTGCAATAAATTAGTATCGTGCATGGCTGGCCTTGGGTCTTAAGCGTCCAAAAGCCTGGCGCTGGCATCAGCCTAGCGCTGGGCTTCGAAGTTGAGCAGTTTGCTGGCTACACGGTTGCTGTCGACTTTATAGCTGCCATCGGCGATTGCTGCTTTCAACTGGGCCACGCGGGCATTGTCGACGACAGGTTGATCGCGCAGCTTGTCAGTGACCTTCTGCAACTGCTGAGCCTCATTGCTGAGGTGTACCGACTCCCCGTTGTTGACAGTGGCGGCCTTGTCAGCCGGCTTGGACTTGTCGGTTTCGACGGTTTCCTTGCTGGCGCCAGTGCGCGTTGTGCCTGTCAGCGGCGAGGAGCTGTTTAAACGATTGAAATCGATGACCATGGTAAAAAACCTCTGGGTATTTGGACGCTTGCCATGTTTTCGGCCATTCCCAAAATAACTTTAGGCTCATTTATCAAATGAACGTGCGCACGTCTGCGCTTGCCTTTGCGTAAGGCACAGTCTAGGGAACACCGAGGTCAAGCGCCAGCCTGTCTACCCCCGTTACATGGCCACTTCCACGTGGCCGGGCGCTATCACCTGCGCCTTGATCACCCGTTTCGAATTGAGGTTTTTCACCCGGATCTGCTCGCGTACGCCGCCATTGGCCAGGGCCTCGCCGGGCATCCGCACGGCCAGGGTGCCGCTGCGGGCGGTAATGACGACCTGGTCGCCCTTGCGGATCACTTCGGCCTGTTCCAGGTGCACGAGGGTGACGACCTGATCGGCGACCATTGGTCGGACAAGTTTCTGCCCGATGGCCTGATCGACGGACGTCAGGAAGCCTTGGCTGATCTGACTGATGTCGCGTTCACGCAGCACCACGTCCTGCGGCTCGACAATCCCGGCGCGCTTGAGCGGACGGGTGGTCGTGACGATCTCGCGGAACAGCCGCACTTGAGCGGGCACAAAAACCGTCCAGGGCGCGGCGCTGTCGCAACGTACCTTCACCGTGACCCGGCCCAGGGGCTTTGCCGGGCTTTCCAGCGAGGCAGTCAATTCCTTGTCGCACATCGGCATGCGCAGGCGCGGGTCGAGCTGGTTGACTTCAATCTCGTAGCGACCTTCGGTTTGACTGGTTGCCAGATAGTCTTCTACGGTGAATTCAAGAAAGCCCTGCGTGACGCCGATAAGGAGATCAGGCAAGGTAACCGGCACATCAGCGACGGCGCGTCCGCCGACCGCAAACAGGCAGACAGCCAACAGTGCACCGAGCCAGTGGCGGCAGTGAGTGGTCAGGCGTCGAGAAAATGTCGTTTGTGCGTTCATGCCGGTTCAATAGCAAGCCCCGTGCCGTTTAGTGATGAATGCGCGTCGGACACATTAGCGTTAGGTAGGAGTCAGGGCATGGCGGGAGTGATGGATTCGGTAAACCAGCGCACACAGCTGGTCGGTCAGAATCGCCTGGAGCTGTTGTTGTTCCGTCTCGATGGCCAACAACTGTATGGGATCAATGTATTCAAGGTTCGCGAAGTGCTGCAATGCCCTAAGCTGACCCTGATGCCGAAGTCCAGTCCCGTCGTGTGCGGTGTGGCGAATATCCGGGGAGCGACCATCCCGATTCTCGACCTGGCGATGGCGACCGGTTCCGGTCGGCTGCTGGATCAGAGCAATCCGTTTGTGATCATCACCGAGTACAACACCAAGACCCAAGGGTTCCTGGTGCGGTCGGTGGAGCGCATCGTCAACATGAACTGGGAAGAGATCCATCCACCACCCAAGGGCACCGGCCGCGATCACTACCTGACGGCAGTGACCCGGGTCGACAACCAGTTGGTGGAAATCATCGACGTGGAGAAGATCCTCGCCGAAGTGGCGCCGACCCCGGAGACGATTTCCGTCGGCGTGGTGGATGCCGAGACCCAGCACAAGGCGATTTCGCTGCGAGTCCTGACCGTCGACGATTCTTCGGTGGCACGCAAGCAGGTCACGCGTTGTCTACAAACGGTCGGCGTCGAAGTGGTCGCCCTCAACGACGGACGGCAAGCGCTGGATTACCTGCGTCAGATGGTCGATGAGGGCAAGAAGCCGGAAGAAGAGTTCCTGATGATGATTTCCGACATCGAGATGCCGGAAATGGATGGGTACACCCTGACATCGGAAATTCGCAGCGACCCGCGCATGCAGAAGCTGCACATCATCTTGCATACTTCGTTGTCCGGGGTTTTCAACCAGGCGATGGTCAAGAAAGTCGGCGCCGATGATTTTCTGGCCAAGTTCCGGCCCGATGACCTGGCGTCGCGGGTGGTCGAGCGAATCAAGGCAGCAGAATAAAGGTCGGGCGCGTTGTGCGCCCGGCAAGTCAACACAGTGAAAAGAGGCGGTATCTTGTCTACGGGTAATTTGGATTTCGAACAGTTCCGGGTCTTCCTGGAAAAAGCCTGTGGCATCTTGCTTGGTGAAAACAAGCAGTACCTGGTGTCGAGCCGTCTCAACAAATTGATGGAACAACAGGGTCTCAAGTCGCTGGGCGAACTGGTGCAGCGCATCCAGACCCAGCCCCGCAGCGGTTTGCGCGAGATGGTGGTGGATGCGATGACCACCAACGAAACCCTGTGGTTTCGCGATACCTATCCCTTCGAGGTATTGAAGAACCGGGTGTTGCCGGCGGCCATCAAGGCCAGTCCGGGGCAACGCCTGCGCATCTGGTCGGCGGCCTGCTCGTCGGGACAGGAACCGTATTCGCTGTCGATGTCCATCGATGAGTTCGAACGCTCCAACCTCGGCCAGCTGAAGATGGGCGTGCAAATTGTCGCCACCGACCTGTCCGGGACCATGCTCAACAACTGCAAGACCGGTGAGTACGACAGCCTGGCGATCGGCCGTGGCCTGTCGCCTGATCGCCTGCAACGCTATTTCGATCCGAAAGGGCCGGGCAAGTGGGTGGTCAAGGCGCCGATCAAGAGCCGCGTGGAGTTCCGCTCGTTCAACCTGCTGGACAGCTATGCCAGCTTGGGCAAGTTCGACATCGTGTTCTGCCGCAACG
This sequence comes from Pseudomonas sp. Z2-11, assembly GCF_054161305.1. Classification (NCBI taxonomy): domain Bacteria; kingdom Pseudomonadati; phylum Pseudomonadota; class Gammaproteobacteria; order Pseudomonadales; family Pseudomonadaceae; genus Pseudomonas; species Pseudomonas sp. Z2-11. The sequence goes on along the minus strand of NZ_CP096395.1, from coordinate 4,685,526 downwards.
TGCTGATCTACTTCTCCGCCGAGGTGAAGAAAGACATCCTGCTGCGTATCCACAGCACCCTGAAGCCGGGCGGCTACCTGTTCCTTGGCGCGTCCGAGGCGTTGAACGGCTTGCCGGATCATTACCAGATGGTCCAGTGCAGTCCGGGGATCATCTATCAGGCGAAGTGATTGGCCTGGGTTGTAAAAAACGGGAGCCCTACGGGGCTCCCGTTTTTTTTTTGCCCTCCAGTTCCTCCAATCCAACACATCCCTGTGGGAGCGAGCTTGCTCGCGATAGCGGCGGCACATCCAAAATCCATGTATCTGACAGATCGCTATCGCGAGCAAGCTCGCTCCCACATTTGTCCCCCATTGTCTGGATGAAAGCGGCAGAAAAGCGGCAGCCAGCGGAAACCGATTGCCGCTTTTCTGGCATTGCCGCTTTGCCGATCCCCGCAAAGCCCCGGTTTACGGGCTTTTGGAAAGTGGCACGGTGATTGCTAAAGCCATCGTACGAACATTCTGGTCACCCAAAGGTTTCCGCCATGAGCATCAGCTTCGATAAAGCGCTCGGTATCCACGAACAGGCCCTGAGCTTCCGCGCCCAGCGTGCCGAAGTCCTGGCCAACAATATTGCCAACGCTGACACCCCGAACTACAAGGCCCGTGACCTGGACTTTTCCAAGGTGCTCGCCGAGCAGAACGAAAAAACCAAGAACGGCCACTTCGCCTTGAACATGACCAACAACCGTCATATCGAAGCCGAGGGCGTTGGCAGTGGCGACGGATCGTTGATGTATCGCACGCCGATGCAGCCGTCGATCGACCAGAACACCGTGGATGCTCAACTGGAACAGTCCAACTACGCGGAAAACTCCGTGAACTTCCAGGCCAGCTTCACCCTGCTCAACAGTAAATTCAAAGGGCTGGTATCAGCCCTGCGTGGAGAGTAATTCATGTCGATCGCGAGCGTATTCAACATCGCCGGCAGTGCCATGAGTGCCCAGACCACTCGCCTGAACACCGTCGCCAGTAACATCGCCAACGCCGAGACCGTCTCGTCGAGCATCGACCAGACCTACCGCGCCCGCCACCCGGTATTCGCCACCATGTTCCAGGGCGGCCAGTCCGGCGGCAGCGACTCGCTGTTCCAGAACCAGGACGCGGCCGGGCAGGGTGTACAGGTACTCGGCGTGGTTGAAGACCAGAGCAACCTCGACGCCCGTTACGAGCCGAATCATCCGGCCGCCGACGCCAAGGGTTACGTCTACTACCCGAACGTCAACGTCGTTGAAGAAATGGCCGACATGATTTCCGCCAGTCGTTCGTTCCAGACCAACGCCGAAATGATGAACACCGCCAAAGCCATGATGCAGAAGGTCCTGACCCTCGGTCAGTGATAAGGGGCGAGTCACATGAGCGTCACCAATACCACCGGTTTGAGCCTCAACGAAGTACTGGCCAACTCCTCGGTCAAGACCAACACCACGACCGATGGCCTGGGCGCGGCGTCGGCTGCGGCGACGGGCAAGAAAGAGCTGGGCAAGGATGCGTTCCTGCAGTTGCTCGTCACTCAGCTGAATAACCAGAACCCGCTGGAGCCACAGGACAACGGCGAGTTCGTTGCCCAGCTGGCGCAATTCAGCAGCCTGGAAGGCATCACCACCCTCAACGACACCGTCAGGGGTATTGCCAGCAACTACAACTCGTCCCAGGCCCTGCAGGCTTCTTCGCTGGTGGGCCGTTCGGTCATTGCCCCCGGCGACAAGGCGGTGGTCGACACCTCCAAGAGCCTCAACGGCACGGTGGTGGTACCGACATCGGTGTCTTCCCTCTCGATCAAGATCAACGACAAGGACGGCAAGACGGTGCGCACCATCGAGCTGGGCAGCCAGAACGCCGGCAAGGCCGATTTCATCTGGGACGGCAAGGGCGAAGACGGCACCCCGCTCGAGTCGGGCACCTATACCTTCGCCGCCTCGACCACCATCGATGGCAAGGCGACTTCGCTGGTCACCAACCTGCCGGCCACGGTCAGCAGCGTCACGATCAGCCAGACCGGCGGCGAGCTGATGCTCAACCTCGCCGGCCTGGGCAGCATCCCGCTGTCACGCGTACAAACTATTGGTATGTAAGAGCCGACTAACCCGGCAAAAAGGAGTGCAATATGTCTTTCAATATCGGCCTTAGCGGTCTCTATGCAGCCAACAAACAGCTGGACGTGACGGGTAACAACATCGCCAACGTGGCGACCACCGGTTTCAAGTCGTCCCGCGCGGAATTCGCCGACGTCTACTCGGCCACCAAGCTGGGCTCGGGCTCCAAGACCGTCGGCAACGGCGTGCGCCTGGCCAACGTTTCCCAGCAGTTCGGCCAGGGTGACGTGAACAACACCGGCAACGTGTTGGACATGGGTATCCAGGGCCAGGGCTTTTTTGTCCTGAGCAACAACGGTTCGCTGAGCTACACCCGTGCCGGTACCTTCAAGACCGACAAGGAAGGCTTCATCACCAACAGCGAAGGCACCGCGCGCCTGCAGGGTTATGGCGTGGATGCCAACGGCAAGATCCAGAACGGCATCCTGACCGACCTGCGCATCGACACGTCCAACCTGCCGCCCAAGCCTACCGACCTGATTTCGTCGACCATCAACCTGAACTCGACGGCAGACGCGATTCCGAAGACGGCGACCTATAAGTTCGATCCGGCCAATACCGCCACCTTCACCAAGCAGTTCACCACCCCGGTCTACGATGCCCAGGGTAACCAGCATTCCATGGACCAGTACATGGTCAAGACGGGCGCCAACACCTGGGACGTCTACACCCTGATCGATGGTCGTAACCTGGACGGTAATTCGCCGACCGACGCAACCACCCTTGCGGTCCCTTCGACCATGACTTTTGGCGAGAGCGGCGAGTTGCTTAAGGTTAGTACGCCGATGCCGTCGGGCGCGCCGCGCGAGAGTAGCGATCTGCTGCTCACAGGCTGGATTCCAGGCACCGTGAAAGATGGTGTGTGGAGCGCCAACGGTGCCGATGGCGCTGATACCATCACACTTTCCCTGGGCAAGACCACCCAGTTCAACGCTGACACCGCACGGTCGATTCCTACTCAGAACGGCTACGCCACTGGCCAGATCACCAACCTGACCATCGACGGCAGCGGTGTGTTGCTGGCGAACTTCAGCAACAACCAGACCAAGCCGATCGGCCAGCTCTCCCTGGCCAGCTTCACCAACGAGCAAGGTCTGCAGCCGGTAGGCGGCACCAGCTGGAAAGAAACCTTCGCGTCGGGCATCCCGGGCTACGATGCTCCGGAAACCGGCACCTTGGGTTCGATCGTCTCCAACTCCCTGGAAGAGTCCAACGTCAACCTGACCAACGAACTGGTCGAGCTGATCAAGGCCCAGAGCAACTACCAGGCGAACGCCAAGACCATCTCCACCCAGAGCACCATCATGCAGACCATTATTCAGATGACTTGATATCGATGGTTGCTTGAGGCTGCACAAGGAGCCCCTCGTAAGAGGGGCTTTTTCATGGGCGATGGTTTTGTATTGTTTGTGCCGGCCTCTTCGCGAGCAGGCTCGCTCCCACAGAGAGGACACATTCCAATGTGGGAGCGAGCCTGCTCGCGAAAGCGGTGGGTCAGTCAACACTTTATTCCAGACAAAAGAAAACCCCCGATAAACCAGCGGTCTATCGGGGGCTTTCCTCAGCAGGCGCCTTTCAGCGCCCACTCGCTCAGCTTATTGGCAAGCTTCGCAATCCGGCTCGTCGATGGCGCAGGCTTTTGGCACTGGCGCAGGGCCGGCTGGAGCAGCCAGGACCGAATCGTCACCGTGGTTGCCGCCAGCGGAAACCGCGTTCAGCTTGCCGGTGTTGATGGTCGACTTCTCGGTGCTGGTGGCGGCCAGGGCACGGAGGTAGTAGGTGGTTTTCAGGCCACGGTACCAGGCCATGCGGTAGGTCACGTCGAGCTTCTTGCCCGAAGCGCCGGCGATGTACAGGTTCAGCGACTGAGCCTGGTCGATCCACTTCTGGCGACGGCTGGCGGCGTCGACGATCCATTTGGTGTCCACTTCGAACGCGGTGGCATAGAGCTCTTTGAGTTCTTGCGGGATGCGCTCGATCTGCTGTACCGAACCGTCGTAGTACTTCAGGTCGTTGATCATGACCGAGTCCCACAGGCCGCGAGCCTTGAGGTCGCGAACCAGGTACGGGTTGATCACGGTGAATTCGCCCGACAGGTTCGATTTCACATACAGGTTCTGGTAGGTCGGTTCGATCGACTGCGACACGCCGGTGATGTTGGCGATGGTCGCGGTCGGTGCGATGGCCATGATGTTGGAGTTACGGATGCCTTTCTGCACACGGGCGCGAACCGGAGCCCAGTCCAGGGATTCGTTCAGGTCGACATCGATGTACTTCTGGCCACGCTGGGCGATCAGGATCTGCTGCGAGTCCAGCGGCAGGATGCCCTGGGACCACAGCGAACCCTGGAACGTCTCGTACGAACCGCGCTCGTCGGCCAGGTCGCAGGAAGCCTGGATCGCGTAGTAGCTGACCGCTTCCATGGACTTGTCGGCGAATTCGACCGCAGCATCCGAACCGTACGGGATGTGCTGCAGGTACAGCGCGTCCTGGAAGCCCATGATGCCCAGGCCGACCGGACGGTGCTTGAAGTTGGAGTTCTTCGCTTGCGGCACCGAGTAGTAGTTGATGTCGATCACGTTGTCGAGCATGCGCACGGCGGTGTTCACGGTGCGTTGCAGCTTGGCGGTGTCCAGCTTGCCGTCGACGATGTGGTTCGGCAGGTTGATCGAGCCCAGGTTGCAGACTGCGATCTCATCCTTGTTGGTGTTCAGGGTGATCTCGGTGCACAGGTTCGAGCTGTGGACCACGCCCACGTGCTGCTGCGGGCTGCGCAGGTTGCACGGGTCCTTGAAGGTCAGCCATGGGTGGCCGGTCTCGAACAGCATCGAGAGCATCTTGCGCCACAGGTCTTTGGCCTGGACGACTTTGAACAGCTTGATCTTGTTGTACTCGGTCAGGGCTTCGTAGTACTCGTAGCGCTCTTCGAAGGCCTTGCCGGTCAGGTCGTGCAGGTCTGGCACTTCGGATGGCGAGAACAGGGTCCACTTGCCGTCATCGAAGACGCGCTTCATGAACAGGTCCGGGATCCAGTTGGCGGTGTTCATGTCGTGGGTACGACGACGGTCATCACCGGTGTTCTTGCGCAGCTCGATGAACTCTTCGATGTCCATGTGCCAGGTTTCCAGGTAGGCGCAGACCGCACCCTTGCGCTTGCCGCCCTGGTTGACCGCAACGGCGGTGTCGTTGACCACTTTGAGGAACGGCACGACGCCCTGGGATTTGCCGTTGGTGCCCTTGATGTACGAGCCCAATGCGCGAACCGGGGTCCAGTCGTTGCCCAGGCCACCGGCGAATTTCGACAACATGGCGTTGTCGTGGATGGCGCCGTAGATGCCCGACAGGTCGTCCGGTACGGTGGTCAGGTAGCAGCTCGACAGTTGTGGACGCAGGGTGCCGGCGTTGAACAGAGTCGGGGTCGACGCCATGTAGTCGAAGGACGACAACAGGTTGTAGAACTCGATGGCACGGTCTTCACGCTGCTTCTCTTCGATCGCCAGGCCCATGGCCACGCGCATGAAGAACACCTGCGGCAGTTCGAAACGCACGCCATCCTTGTGGATGAAGTAACGGTCGTACAGGGTTTGCAGGCCCAGGTAGGTGAACTGCTGGTCGCGCTCGTGGTTGATCGCCTTGCCGAGTTTTTCCAGGTCGAATTCGGCCAGGACAGGGTTCAGCAATTCGTACTCGATACCCTTGGCGACATAGGCCGGCAGGGCCTTGGCGTACAGGTCGGCCATTTCGTGGTGGGTCGCGCTCTCGGCAACTTCCAGGAAGCTCAGGCCTTCGGCGCGCAGGGTGTCCATCAGCAGGCGGGCGGTCACGAACGAGTAGTTCGGCTCGCGCTCCACCAGGGTCCGGGCGGTCATCACCAGCGCGGTGTTGACGTCCTTGAGGGCGACGCCGTCATAGAGGTTCTTCAGGGTTTCGCGCTGGATCAGGTCGCCGTCGACTTCTTCCAGGCCTTCGCAGGCTTCGGTGACGATGGTGTTCAGGCGGCCCATGTCCAGTGGCGCCAGGCTGCCATCGGCGCGGGCGATGCGGATCGAAGGGTGAGCCTGGACCGGTGCGTCGGCCGGCGTGCGGATGGCGCGTTCCTTGGCCCGGGAGTCACGGTAGATCACGTAGTCGCGGGCGACTTTCTGTTCGCCGGCACGCATCAGGGCCAGTTCGACCTGGTCCTGGATTTCTTCGATGTGGATGGTGCCGCCCGACGGCATGCGACGCTTGAAGGTCGCGGTGACCTGTTCGGTCAGGCGGGCCACGGTGTCGTGGATTCGCGACGAGGCGGCAGCGGTGCCGCCCTCAACTGCGAGGAACGCTTTGGTGATGGCGACGGTGATCTTGTCATCTGTGTAAGGAACGACAGTCCCGTTACGCTTGATCACGCGCAGCTGGCCAGGCGCGGTGGCGGACAGATCCGGGCTCGAATCAGCGGCCAGCGGCGCGGTGCCCTGCGGGTTCTCGCGAGTTGTGTCGGTGTGCATGGGTGTCTCCACGTTCTCTATGTTTATTTGGGCACCATCACGGTGCCCACCGTTCCGTCCTGAAGCACTACAACCGGCTGGCGCCGGGTATAACAACTTCGGGACAGTAGGAAGCGGGCCGGTGGCACCGCTTCCATCCGAAGTTCTCGGGTCGCGAGCCTGGGCTCGAAACCGGGTTTGCCAGGTGGCAGCAAAGGACTGCAACACCCGTACCGTTCCGGTCGTTTTCGACCTTGGAAACAGTTGCCATCCGCAGGGGCGGTCTGGTTTGGAAAAATGCGCTGTTGCAGCAAGACAGAGGCAAGAAAAGCGCTTGAATTCTCTATCCGACTTGTGTTTGGTTTTTGGCCTGAAACCCTACATGTAGGGTTTTTTGCGCGGCGGGCTACAAGATAATGCGTTTTGGGGGATGAATCAACGTGCTACCTGTGGATAAGCCTGTGCGTAATTTGTGTGCGAAACGTGGAACTGCTCTGTAGGCCGCGACCTTGCTGGAGCGAGCCTTTTTTCAACGATTTCGAGCGGCCGAAAACAGCTTGGTGTTTTTGCGGGCGCGCACGTTACCACACACATCCGGCTCGACCGAACGCATTTGTCCGCTTGTTTTCCATGCAGCCGCCGTTTATACAATCGGCCGGTGCATGAGCGGGATGATCCTCCTTTGATATGACAAAAAGATGGGAGGACGCAGGCTTTCAAGTGGGCACTGTTGTGGCGAGGGAGCTTGCTCCCGCTGGGCTGCGTAGCGGCCCCAGAGTTTTACGGTCGCTGCGCAACCGAGCGGGAGCAAGCTCCCTCGCCACAGGGTGAGCGTTCATCCTTTCTTTTTATAGCTACAACAAGACGAGGCCCCTCCGTGGAACAAGAAGCCTGGCAGATATTGATTGTCGAGGATGACCAGCGCCTGGCCGAGCTGACCCGCGAATACCTGGAAAGCAACGGCCTGCGCGTCGCCATCGAGGGCAACGGCGCGGTGGCGGCCCAGCGGATCATCGACGAGCAGCCGGACCTGGTCATTCTCGACCTGATGCTGCCAGGTGAGGATGGCTTGAGCATCTGTCGCAAGGCGCGCGAGCACTACGACGGGCCGATCCTGATGCTCACCGCGCGGGCTGACGACACCGACCAGATCCAGGGCCTGGACCTGGGCGCCGACGACTATGTCTGCAAGCCGGTGCGCCCGCGCGTCCTGTTGGCCCGCATCCAGGCCCTGTTGCGACGCAGCGAGCCGGAGCCGTCCGCGGCGCCGAAGCAGCGGCGCCTGGAGTTCGGCCCGTTGGTGGTGGACAACGCCTTGCGCGAAGCCTGGTTGCAGGGCAACGGTATCGAGCTGACCAGCGCCGAATTCGACCTGCTCTGGCTGCTGGTGTCCAACGCCGGGCGCATCCTGTCCCGCGAGGAAATTTTCACCGCCTTGCGCGGTATCGGCTACGACGGCCAGGATCGCTCGATCGACGTGCGCATCTCGCGCATCCGTCCGAAGATCGGCGACGATCCGGAGCATCCTCGATTGATCAAGACCATCCGCAGCAAAGGCTACCTGTTCGTCCCTGAAGCCTGCGTAGACGCGACCCCGTGAACTCCATCTTCCTGCGCATCTATGGCGGCATGTGCGCGGCACTGGTGCTGGTGGCGGTGCTTGGCGTGCTGGCGCTGCACTTGCTCAACCAGACGCGCGGCGAGCAATACCGCGAGCGCCTGGCCCATGGCACGTTTTCCTTGATGGCCGACAACCTGCGGCCGATGAACGACACCGAACGGCGCCGGGCCCTGGCGGTGTGGGAGCGCCTGCTGGGAATTCCGCTGGCGTTGCAGACGTTCAGCCAGACCGACCTCGACCTGGGCCAGCGCACCCGGGTATTGCGCGGGCAGGTCCTGGTGGAGCAGATCGGGCCGCATGCGGCGAAGGTTTATCGGCTAGTCAGCGACGGCGAGCAGTTGACCCTGGTCGGGGAGGTTCGCCAGATCAGCGAGCAACTGGCCCGGGCGACCATTTACCTGCTGGCCGACGAACTGGTGCGCTATCCGGTGGCCGAGCAACCCGAGCGGCTGGCGCAACTCAAGCAGGAAAAAGGCTTCGGTTTCGACCTGCGCCTGATGACTGTCGAGCAGGCGGACATGGACGACGACCAGCGCCGGCGGGTGGCCGAGGGCGACACGGTGATGGCCCTGGGCAAGGGCGCCGACTCGATCCGGGTGTTCGCCGGCATGGTGGGGACGCCGTGGGTGCTGGAAATCGGCCCGCTGTACCAGATGAATCCGTACCCGCCCGAGTGGCTGGTGCTGATCGCCGCGCTCGGGTTGAGTCTGATCGGCCTGATTGTCTATCTGCTGGTGCGCCAGCTGGAGCGGCGTCTGCGTGGCCTGGAGTCGGCCGCGACCCAGATCGCCCAGGGTAGCCTGGAGACTCGCGTACCCGCTCGGGGCGCAGACTCGGTCGGGCGCCTGGCCGCAGCGTTCAATGGCATGGCTGAGCACTTGCAGCAGTTGTTGGCGATCCAGCGCGAGTTGGTGCGCGCGGTGTCCCATGAACTGCGTACACCGGTGGCGCGCCTGCGCTTCGGCCTGGAAATGCTCGGCAGCGCCAGCACGCCCGAGGCCCGGGACAAGTACCTGGCCGGCATGGATCACGACATCGAAGACCTGGATCGGCTGGTAGATGAAATGCTCACGTATGCGCGGCTGGAGCAAGGGTCGCCGGCGTTGAATTTCCAACGGGTCGACCTGGATGCGTTGGTCAACCAGGTCATCGAAGAACTGGGCCCGTTGCGCGCCGGGGTTACCGTGGAGCGCGGTCTGTGCCTGTCCGCCGCCGATTGCGACGGCGCCTGGGTCGAGGCCGAGCCACGCTTTTTGCATCGGGCGTTGCAGAACCTGGTAGGCAATGCCATGCGCCACGCCAGATCCCAGGTGACCGTCAGTTACCAGGTCGGCCAGTTGCGCTGTCGGGTCGACGTCGAGGATGACGGCCCGGGCGTACCGGAGGCGGCCTGGGAGCGGGTGTTCAAGCCATTCCTGCGCCTGGACGACAGCCGCGCACGCGCGTCGGGCGGCCATGGGCTGGGGCTGTCGATTGTGCGGCGGATCATCCATTGGCACGACGGCCGGGCGCTGATCGGCAAGAGCAAGCGCTTGGGCGGGGCGTGTTTCAGCTTGAGCTGGCCGAGGCATCAGGATCGGTCTTGAGAGAGGCGGTGTCCATGCCGGCCCCTTCGCGAGCAGGCTCGCTCCCACATTTTGAAATGCATTCCACCTGTGGGAGCGAGCCTGCTCGCGAAGGCGGCATTCCTGCCAATACAACTCTCAGGCCTTGACACCCACCAGGCTCAACAACTGCCCATCCTCCCACATTTTGAAATGCATTCCAGCTGTGGGAGCGAGCCTGCTCGCGAAGGCGGCATTCTGGCCAATACAACTCTCAGGCCTTGACGCCCACCAGGCTCAACAGCTGCCCATCCTCCCATATTTTGAAATGCGTTCCAGCTGTGGGAGCGAGCCTGCTCGCGAAGGCGGCATTCTGGCCAATACAACTCTCAGGCCTTGACGCCCATCAGGCTCAACAGCTGCCCATCCTCCCACATTTTGAAATGCATTCCAGCTGTGGGAGCGAGCCTGCTCGCGAAGGCGGCGTTCTGGCCAATACAACTCTCAGGCCTTGACGCCCACCAGGCTCAACAGCTGCCCATCCTCCCACATTTTGAAATGCATTCCAGCTGTGGGAGCGAGCCTGCTCGCGAAGGCGGCATTCTGGCCAATACAACTCTCAGGCCTTGACGCCCACCAGGCTCAACAACTGCCCATCCTTCACGCCAAACTGCCCCTGCAGCTCACTGCCATGGCGCCACTCGGTCGACAGATCGGTCAATAACCGCAGCCGCGCTTGCCCGGAGTGGGACCACTCGACTATTTCGGCATGCTCGAAGTAGAAACGCTGCCCGACGATGGGGTACAGCGCCTTGAACAGGCTTTCTTTCATCGAAAAAGTCAGGGTGACCAGCAATGCGCGGTCATCCTGCGGCGCGGTGGCCATGCGCAGCAGTTCCGCCGGGGTGAGGATTTCACCGGCCAGGCGCTCGGCGCGTTCGGGGTCGAGGAGGTTTTCCAGATCCATGCCCAGCCCTTGCCAATCCCGTTTTTGCGCGACGATTGCCGCGGCCCGGCCGGTGCTGTGGGTGATCGAGCCGCTGACATGGGCCGACCACACCGGGGCGCGGTCTTCGCCGATGGCCGGCACGTCGCCCTGACCGTCGAGCCGCAGCAACGCCGCCCGGGCGCAGATCCGCCCGGCGAGAAACTCCGCCTGACGCTTGGCTACCGAGCGCCGGATGCTCGCCGGAGGCTCGATGGCGCTGTTGGGAAAATCGTCAGCGACAAGCAACAGCGGATCGAAGCGAGTACTGAGCAGCACCGTATCGGGCAGGGCGTCAGGCAGCAGCCATTGGTCATCCAGGGGCGAACAGCAGGCGGGCAGGGCAGGGAGTGGGTTCATGCCGGGCATTTTGCCGGGTTGGCTTGCGCCTGGGTAGTGGGAGTGGCTTGAGCGGGATGGCTTTTGTGGCGAGGGAGCTTGCTCCCGCTGGGCGGGCTGGCGCTCCAGCGCGAAGCGGCCCTGAAATCTTGCGGTCGCTGCGCAACCGAGCGGGAGCAAGCTCCCTCGCCACGGGTGTTGGTTTCAGCTGAAAGACCCGCCGTCAGTTGAAAATCTTCTTGAAGAACTTCTGCATATCCGCCCACGACTTCTCGTCAGCTTCCTTGTTGTAAGCGATGTCCGGCCCACCATGTTCGCCATGGCCCAGGCGGTCGGCGTCGGGGTTGCTGAAGCCGTGCTTGGCGCCTTCCAGGCTGACAAACTTGTAGTCGGCGCCGGCCTTGTCCATCTCGCTCTTGAATGCGGTGACGTTGTCCTCGGTGACCATGCTGTCCAGCGCGCCGTGCTCCACCAGGATCCTGGCCTTGACGCTGCCGGGGGTGGCCGGCGTGTTGGTGACCAGCGCGCCGTGGAAGCTCACCACGCCGGCCAGTGGAACGCCTTGGCGCGCCGCGTCCAGCACCACCTTGCCGCCGAAGCAGTAGCCGATGGCGGCGAGTTTGTCCGGGTCGGTCTGCGGTTGTTTCTTCAACAGGTCGAGGCCGGCCTGGAAGCGCGCGCTGGCCGCCTTGCCATCCTTGAGCGCGGCCTGCATGAAGGCCAGGGCGTCCTTCGGATGCTCGGTGTTCTTGCCGTCGCCGTACATGTCGATGGCCAGGGCGCTGTAGCCCAGGCCGGCGAGGTCACGGGCGCGGCGCTTGGCATAGTCGTTCAGGCCCCACCATTCATGCACCACCACCACGCCGGGGCGCGGGCCTTTGACCGCGTCGTCATAGGCGTAGTAGCCGATCAGCTTCGTGCCGTCGGCACTGGTGTAGGGGATCTCCTGGGTCTGAATGGCGGCGTGGCTCGCGCCGCTCAAGGCCAGAAGTACAACAGCAAGCAACCTGCGCATGATCGATCTCCTTAAAAGTTTGTTGGAACAGACTAGCCGATTCATTCAGCCCAGGTTCAGAGAACGTTCAAGAGGGGTTCAGGGACCCCTGGATATCGTGGCTGCGACTTCACACAACCACCGCATCACAAGGAACCTGACCATGACTCATATGAAAAAACTGCTGCTGGCCTTCACCGTGCTGGGCGCCAGCGCCCTGGCCCATGCCGATGACAACTTCACCGGCCTGACCCTCGGCCAGACCAGCGACAAGGTCAAGAAATCCAATGCCCTGGACAGCGCGCTGAACAACCCGAACGCCGACGGTATCATCGGCAAGGACACCACCTACGGCCTGCGCCTGGGTCGGCAGAATGATCAGGGCCGCTACTACGCCACCTACGACAACGTATCGGGCACCCACAACGGAATCAAGCTGCGGCAGGAGAACCTGCTGGGCAGCTACGATCTGTTCTATCCGGTGACCGCCAGCACCAAATTGTTCGGAGGTGGCACGGCGGGGCTGACCAAGTTGACCCAGGATTCCCCAGGCTTCAGCCGCGACAGCGATATCGGCTATGCCGTTGGCCTGCAAGGCGGCGTGCTGCAGCAGATTTCGCAAAACACCTCGGTGGAACTGGGTTACCGTTACCTGCGCAGCAATGCCAGCACCGAGATGAGCCCGCGCGATGGCGCCAAGGTGGGATCGCTGGACCTGACCAGCAGCGCCCAGACCTACCTGTCCGCCAACTATACGTTCTAGGCGGCAGGGCAATGATGACGTGAAGCCGGATCGGCGCGTACGATCCGGCGCCTTTGGTTGGAAATTGGTTGTTTGATTCGCCTGGGAGAGGCCCATGAAACTATTGGTTGTCGAAGACGAAGCGTTGTTGCGCCACCACCTGCAAACCCGTCTCACCGACAGCGGCCATGTGGTCCAGGCCGTGGCCAATGCCGAGGAGGCCTTGTACCAGGTCGGCGAATTCAATCACGACCTGGCGGTGATCGACCTGGGCCTGCCGGGCATCAGCGGCCTGGAACTGATTCGCCGGTTGCGCTCGCAGGACAAGACCTTTCCGATCCTGATCCTGACCGCCCGCGGCAACTGGCAGGACAAGGTCGAAGGCCTGGCTGCCGGGGCCGATGACTACGTGGTGAAGCCGTTTCAGTTCGAAGAACTCGAAGCCCGGCTGAATGCACTGCTGCGTCGCTCCAGCGGTTTCACCCAATCGACCATCGTGGCCGGTCCGTTGTTGCTCGACCTCAACCGCAAGCAGGCGTCCCTCGGTGACGAGCCGCTGGCCTTGACCGCCTACGAATACCGCATCCTCGAGTACCTGATGCGCCATCACCAGCAGGTGGTCGCCAAGGATCGCCTGATGGAGCAGCTTTATCCCGATGACGACGAGCGCGATCCCAACGTGATCGAAGTGCTGGTCGGGCGCCTGCGCCGCAAACTGGAAGCCCCGGCCGGGTTCAAGCCGATCGATACCGTGCGTGGCCTGGGTTACCTGTTCAACGAGCGCTGCCAGTGATTCGTTCGCTGCGATTGCGGTTGATGCTGGCCGCCATGACCCTGGCGGTGCTGTTCATGCTGGCGTTGCTGCCGGCGATGCAGGGCGCCTTCAGCCTGGCCTTGCAGGAATCCATCGAGCAGCGCCTGGCTTCGGACGTGACCACGCTGATCTCCGCCGCCCGGGTCGAAAACAATCGCCTGAAGATGCCGGCGCAATTGCCCGATGAGCGCTTCAACCTCGCCGATGCCCGCCTGCTGGGCTACATCTATGATCGCGAGGGACGGTTGGTCTGGCGTTCGAAGGCGACCCAGGAAGAACACATCAATTACGCGCCGCGCTACGACGGGCTGGGCAACCAGTTTGCACGCATCCGCGAGGACAACGGCCAGGAGTTTTTCGTCTATGACGTCGAGGTCAAGCTGCTCGGGGGCCAGAGCGCGGCGTTCAGCATCGTCACCCTGCAGCCGGTGCACGATTACGAAATGACGCTGCAAGGCCTGCGAGAAAACCTTTACCTGGGGTTCGGCGCCGCGCTGGCGGTGCTGCTGGCGCTGTTATGGATCGGCCTGACCTGGGGCTTGCGGGCGTTGCGCCGTCTGAGCCAGGAGCTGGATGAGATCGAAACCGGCACCCGCGAAAGCCTCAGCACCGCGCATCCCCGCGAGCTGCTGCGCCTGACCGGCTCGCTCAACCGCCTGCTGCACAGCGAGCGTGAGCAGCGCAGCCGTTATCGGGACTCCCTCGATGACTTGGCGCACAGCCTCAAGACTCCGCTGGCGGTGCTGCAAGGCGTCAGCGAGGACATGGCCCGGCGTCCCGAGGACCGTGGGCAGGCCTGGGTACTGCAAACCCAGATCGAGCGCATGAGCCAGCAGATCGGCTACCAGTTGCAGCGCGCCAGCCTGCGCAAAAGCGGCCTGGTGCGCCATCAGGTGCCCTTGCGCCCGGTGTTGCAGAGCCTCTGCGACACGCTCGACAAGGTCTATCGCGACAAGCGCGTGCAGGTCGAATTCGACCTGCCGGAGGATTGCCAGGTGCCGATCGAGCAGGGCGCCTTGCTGGAGATGCTTGGCAACCTGCTGGAAAACGCCTATCGGCTGTGCCTGGGGCACGTGCGGGTGAGCGTGCACCAGACGCTCGGCGGGACGGAGTTGAGCATCGAGGACGATGGACCGGGCGTGCCACCGGACCAGCGTGCACGGATCCTGCAGCGGGGTGAACGGCTGGATCGCCAGCATCCGGGGCAGGGGATCGGCCTGGCGGTGGTAAAAGACATCATCGAGAGCTATGGCGCCCGGTTGACGCTGGGAGATTCAGAGCTGGGCGGGGCGGCGTTCCGGATTCATTTTTCGGTGGTTTGACTGGGATCCTTGGTGTTTGCACTGGCCCTGTGGCGAGGGAGCTTGCTCCCGCTCGAGTGCGCAGCGCTCGCAAGTTTTTAGGGCCGCTTCGCAGCCCAGCGGGAGCAAGCTCCCTCGCCACAGGAGCCAGTAGATACACAGAAGTTCGATGTCACCACTCAGTTCTCCTGCTCCCGATAAGCCCCCGGCGTCACCCCCGTCCACTTCTTGAACGCCCGATGAAACGCCGACGGTTCGGAGAACCCCAGCTGTTCGGCGATCTGCTGCAACGACAGGTCCGCGCGGCCCAGGTGGTAGATGGCGATATCCCGCCGCAACTGATCCTTGAGCTCCTGGAAGCTGGTGCCTTCCTCACGCAGATGCCGGCGCAGGGTCTGCGAGCTGATATGCAGATGCGCCGCGACCGTGTCCAGGTCCGGCCAGCGCGCCGTGTCGCGGCTGAGCAGGCGCCGCAATTGGCTGGTGAGGCTGTGGCCATCGTCCGGGCGCGAGAGCAGGTCGGCGGGGGAGCGTTCGAGAAAGTGCTTGAGGGTTCGCTCGTCCTGCAGCAACGGCATTTCCAGGTAGCGGGCATGGAATAACAAGCTGCTGCTTCGCGCCTCGAAGACCAAGGGGCAGGGGAACAGCAAGTCGTACTCCGCGCCGTGGCTTGGCCTGGCATAGCTGAACGTCGCTTGTTCCAGGCCGATCCGCTGGCCGATCAGCCAACTGCCGAGGCGATGCCAGATGACCAGCAGGCTTTCGGCCAGGAAGTGGTCGGGATCACGCAGTGTCGACTCGTCCAGGCTCAGCCTTACCCGTTCGCCTTCAGCTTCGAGGGTCAGGCTCGGGGCGTCGGGGAACAGGCTGTAGAACAACAGGCCGCGCTGCAGCGCCTTGCCCAGCGTCCGACAGTGGATCAACGTGTGGCACATCATGGCGAACGTCCCGGGTTTACTCGGTGCCCGGCCAAATCCCAGGTATTCGTCCGTCAATGCGACCCACAGCGCCTGCAACAGGCGGGCGAATTGCTCGGGGGCGATTCGCGCGCGCGGCTCGTCCAGCAGCTCCGGGCTGATCCCCAGTTGCTGCAGCAGGGGAACGTAGTCGAACCCCTGGCGACGCGCGCCACCCAGGGCGGCGCGGGCGAAGTGGCTGGCGATGGTGCGTTGGCGCATGGCACAAATCCGTCCGTTGAGCGGACGAATGGTAACAGGGCGTCGGGGCTCGACAAGGCGGATATCCGCCAAATCCAGGAACGTGACGCGAGAGGTTGGCGGAAAACCGCCAAGTTTGGGCGTGCGTTTAATCTCCAGGTAGTAAGCAAACGCCGTCTGCCCCGGCACTTGTAGGACGTTTCGTAAAAATGGCACGGGCCTTGCGATGCCATACACAGGTCTGCCGCGTGCAGCCGACAAAAAACAAATCCCTCCAGTGCAGGAGGGTTCGCAATTGAGGTGTCGTGGACAACAGGTGGATGTTGTCACACGGGACTCTTGAGGAAGGTTTGCCATGACGACTCGTCAGCCACTGTACAAATCCCTGTATTTCCAGGTGATCGTAGCCATTGCCATCGGCATTCTGCTCGGCCACTTCTACCCGCAGACCGGCGTTGCCCTCAAGCCGTTCGGTGACGGGTTCATCAAACTGATCAAGATGGTCATCGCCCCGATCATTTTCTGTACCGTCGTCAGCGGCATCGGCGGCATGCAGAACATGAAGTCGGTCGGCAAGACCGGCGGCTATGCACTGCTCTATTTCGAAATCGTTTCCACCATTGCCCTGCTGATCGGCCTGGTCGTGGTCAACGTCGTGCAGCCGGGCAACGGCATGCACATCGACGTGTCGACCCTGGACACCAGCAAGATCGCCGGCTTCATCAATGCCGGTAAAGACCAGAGCATCGTTGCCTTCATCCTCAACGTGATCCCGAACACCATCGTCGGCGCCTTCGCCAATGGCGACATCCTGCAAGTGCTGATGTTCTCGGTGCTCTTCGGTTTCGCCCTGCATCGCCTGGGTGCCTACGGCAAGCCGGTGCTGGACTTCATCGATCGCTTCGCTCACGTCATGTTCATCATCATCAACATGATCATGAAGCTCGCGCCGATCGGTGCGTTCGGTGCCATGGCCTTCACCATCGGCGCCTACGGTGTCGGTTCGCTGGTGCAACTGGGCCAGTTGATGATCTGCTTCTACATCACCTGCGTGGTGTTCGTGCTGGTGGTGCTGGGCGCCATCTGCCGCGCCCACGGCTTCAGCGTGATCAAGCTGATCCGCTACATCCGTGAAGAACTGCTGATCGTACTGGGCACCTCCTCGTCGGAATCGGCCCTGCCACGCATGCTGATCAAGATGGAGCGCCTGGGTGCCAAGAAGTCCGTGGTGGGCCTGGTAATCCCGACTGGCTACTCGTTCAACCTCGACGGTACTTCGATCTACCTGACCATGGCTGCGGTGTTTATCGCTCAGGCCACCGACACCCCGATGGACATCACGCATCAGATCACCCTGTTGCTGGTGCTGCTGTTGTCCTCCAAAGGTGCTGCCGGCGTAACCGGTAGCGGCTTCATCGTACTGGCGGCCACCCTGTCGGCCGTGGGCCACCTGCCGGTTGCCGGCCTGGCGCTGATCCTCGGCATCGACCGCTTCATGTCCGAAGCTCGCGCGCTGACCAACCTGGTCGGTAACGCCGTTGCTACCATCGTGGTTGCCAAGTGGGTCAAGGAACTGGACGAAGACCAGTTGCAGACCGAGCTGGCTTCCGGTGGTCGCGGTATCTCCGACGTGCGTGAAGATGACGAGCAGATCGCGCAAGCGCAGATTGTCGCGGCTGAATCCGCTGCTCCAGGCGCTGTGAAGTAAGCTTCAGGCTGCAATGAAAAACCCGCTTCGGCGGGTTTTTTGTTGGTTCTTGAATGTGAAGCAGGCATGCCTCTGTGGCGAGGGAGCTTGCTCCCGCTGGGTTGCGCAGCAACCCCAGAATATATCTGCCACCGCATGGCTTCAGGTCATACGCAGGGGACTGCTGCGCAACCCAGCGGGAGCAAGCTCCCTCGCCACGACAGCCCTCGCGCTGAGCGGATTTGTCAGCCCGAACGACATCCCCGGTAATTGCCCCATCGCCAGCCCCTGCCTAGTCTTGAACGCACCATTCAAGCGGAGATCGCCCATGCAAGGCCCACTGGCATCGCTCAAGGTTCTGGATTTTTCCACCCTGCTGCCCGGCCCGTTCGCCTCGTTGTTGCTGGCGGACATGGGCGCCGAGGTGCTGCGCATCGAATCGCCGGAGCGTCCTGACCTGCTGCGGATATTGCCGCCCCATGACCAGGGCACCTCGGCCAGCCATGCCTACCTCAACCGCAACAAGCGCAGCCTGGCCCTGGACCTCAAGCAGCCGGCGGCACTGGAGATCATCAAGCGGTTGCTGGACGACCACGACATCCTGCTGGAACAGTTCCGCCCCGGCGTGATGGAGCGGCTGGGCCTGGGTTACGAAGCCTTGAAGGCGATCAATCCCCGGCTGATCTACGTGTCGATCACCGGTTATGGCCAGACCGGCCCGTTCAAGGATCGCGCCGGCCATGACATCAACTACCTGGCCCTGGCCGGGCTGGCGAGCCACACCGGTCGGGCCGACAGCGGGCCGCTGCCGCTGGGTATCCAGGCGGCGGACATCGCCGGCGGTTCGCTGCACGGGGTGATCGGCCTGCTGGCGGCGGTCATTGCTCGCCAGCAGAGCGGGCAGGGCCAGCACCTGGACGTGAGCATGACCGGCTGCGTCTTCAGCCTGAACGCACTGGCCGGCGCCGGTTACCTGGCCTGCGGTGTGAAACCGGGGTGGGAAAACCATGCGTTGAACGGTGGCAGTTTTTATGATTACTACCGCACGCGGGATGGTCGCTGGATGTCGGTGGGCAGTCTCGAGCCAGGGTTCATGCAGGCACTGTGCGCGGCCTTGGGGCGGCCGGAGCTCGCCGCCCAAGGCCTGGCGCCCGAGCAGCAGCAACGGCTCAAAGAACAATTGCGATCCGAATTCGAGAAGCGCGATTTTGCTGACCTTTGCGCGTTATTCGCCGAGGTGGATGCCTGCGTCGAACCAGTGCTGGAGCTGGACGAAGCGCTTGAGCATCCGCAGTTGAAGGCCAGGCATCTGGTCACCCAGGTGCCCCGTGGCGACGGGTCGAGCCAGGCGCAGATGGCGTGCCCGTTGAAGTTTTCCGAAGGCTTGCCCGAGCCTCGGCATATAGGCGCGAGGCTGGGGGCGCATACGGAGCAGGTGTTGCGGGAGTTGGGGTTCAGTGATGAGCGGATTGCCCGGCTGCGGGATGACCGGGTGGTTGTGTAGCGTGCTTTCTGGCCTCATCGCGAGCAAGCTCGCTCCCACAATGGATCTGCGGCGTTCACAAAATCCCCTGTGGGAGCGAGCTTGCTCGCGATGAGGCCGGCCAAGACACGACTAATCCAGGCTACTCGACTCGCGTTTCTCCACTGAACACCAAAGTATTACGACAACTTCGACACAAGTACCGCCGCCCCTGGCGGACCAGGCTGTGGCGCTGTGCGGTAAAGGGGAAGTCGCTGCCGTCGCACGGGCACTTGTAGATGTAGCGGGTGGCGGTGCGGCGTTTTATCTCGTAGGTGTGGCAACGGTTGGGCGGCAGTTCGTAGACCCCGCGCATGATCAGTTGCCATTCCTCGCCATGGGCCTGGATGCGGTCGCCAAACAACTGATGGGCGATCAGGTGCGCGACTTCGTGGGCAACGGTCTGCTTGAGGAAGTCGTCGGCGTTTTCCCGGTACAGCTGGGGATTGAAACGCAGCAGGTTTTCATGAAGGTGTGCGACACCGGCCTTCTGGCCGCGCAACTTGAGGCTGACCACCGGGCGTTTGAAAGAACGTTTGAAAAAGGATTCGGCTTGTTGGTAACACTCTTCGACGCGGGTATTGAGTTGCTCGAGCATGCTTTACGGGTCTCCAGAAAGCCGAGTATGCCGCAAGCGCTGGCCGTTGCGAATCGCCCAGCTGCCCAGCGGTCGTTTCGCCGGCGCCAGGCAAAGGAAGGCCGCCTTGCGGCGGCCTGTGTTGGCAGATCGTCTTTTTTCTCGGAGGGCTTGTGCAAGCCTTCAGTTGGTATAGACCGGACCCACGCCCAATCCCCAGACAATGACCGTGAACGCCATGATGGCGACCAGCACGACCAGGCCGACGGCCAGCACCGAGCTGGAAAACAGGAAGCCTTCGTCCTGCGGGATGTTCATGAACGTCGGCAAACCCACGTACAACAGGTAGACCGTGTAGCAGATCGCCGCGGTGCCGACGATCATCCCCAGCCACATGTGCGGGTAGAGCGCTGCCAGCCCGCCAATGAACAACGGCGTCGCGGTGTAGGTGGCGAACGCGACACAACGGGCCAGGCTCGGGTTGGCGTCATAGGTGCGGGCCATCCAGTGGATGAACGCGCCCATCACCGCCACGCCGCCCAACATCGCGAGGTACGACATGATGGTCATCCACAGCGCGCTTTCCAGGGTGAGCATGACCGGTGGGCGATTGCCGATGACCCATCCCACCTGCGTGGTGCCGATGAACGCCGACACCGCCGGGATAGCCGCGAGGATCAGCGTGTGGGTGAGGTACATGTGGCTGATGCTTTCCTCCTGATCGCCACGGATTTCCTTCCATTCTTGATCAGGGTGGGTAAAGAGCCCCACGACATGATGGATCATAGTCAGTCACTCCTTTGTTATTGCCATCGCCCCCCAACGGAGCGCCTACGGGCCAAAGGGCCGAGTAAGTAAAGGTCTGTAAGTGTGTGCGACCTTATGCCGCAGTATAGAAAGGAGTGACCGCCAGGGGGATGGGCGGCTTAGAGCAAATCGCGCTGTAACGAAGCGGCTTAATCGCGACCTGATCTGTGCGCTGTACGCTATGCCAGGCAAATCCGCCCCGTGGCGAGGGAGCTTGCTCCCGCTCGGCTGCGAAGCAGACGCCAACAGGGTAGTCCCAGAGGGTCGCTTCGCAACCCAGCGGGAGCAAGCTCCCTCGCCACGAAGGGCGGTGCCACGGGAGGGATTTTTGCGTAAAATGCCGGCCTTTCGTCACACCTCACGGATTTCGCGTCATGGGCACTCTCACGGTCAACCAGAACAAACTGCAAAAGCGCCTGCGCCGCCTGGCCGGTGAGGCCGTCGCCGATTTCAACATGATCGAGGATGGCGACAAGGTCATGGTCTGCCTGTCCGGCGGCAAGGACAGTTACACCTTGCTCGACGTGCTTATGCATTTGCAGAAGGTTGCGCCGATCAAGTTCGACATCGTTGCCGTGAACATGGACCAGAAGCAGCCGGGCTTTCCCGAGCACGTGCTGCCGGCCTACCTCGAATCGTTGGGCGTTGAATATCACATCGTCGAGAAAGACACCTATTCGGTGGTCAAGGAACTGATCCCCGAAGGCAAGACCACCTGTTCGCTGTGCTCGCGCCTGCGCCGTGGAACGCTCTATACCTTCGCTGATCAGATCGGCGCGACCAAGATGGCCCTGGGTCACCACCGCGACGACATCGTCGAGACCTTCTTCCTCAACATGTTCTACAACGGCTCGCTCAAGGCCATGCCGCCCAAGCTGCGCGCCGACGACGGGCGCAACGTGGTGATCCGTCCGCTGGCCTATTGCAGCGAGAAGGACATCCAGGCCTATTCGGATTTCAAGCAGTTCCCGATCATTCCCTGCAACCTGTGCGGCTCCCAGGAAAACCTGCAACGCCAGGTGGTCAAGGAGATGCTCCAGGAATGGGAGCGCAAGACCCCGGGCCGTACCGAGAGCATTTTTCGGGGCCTGCAAAACGTCATTCCGTCGCAACTGGCGGACCGCAACCTGTTCGACTTCGCCAACCTGCGCATCGACGAAAGCGCCACGCCGCGGTTCGTCAATGTGGTGAATCTCTGACGCTATCGACAGCTTGCATTCACGGCGCTTGCAAGCGCCGTTTTCATTTCAATCCCAGGAGAGGGCATGCGCGATTACAAGTGGCTGCACGAGTATTGTCTGAACCGTTTCGGTTCGGCGGCTGAATTGGAAGCCCACCTGCCTGTACCCAAGACCCCGGCGCAACTGCGCAAGATCAGCGATGATCGCTACCTCTCGACCATGGCGCTGCGAGTATTTCGCGCCGGGCTCAAGCACAGCCTGGTCGATGCGAAATGGCCGGCGTTCGAAGAGGTGTTTTTCAGGTTCGCCCCGGAAAAGGTTGTGCTGATGAGCGCCGAGCACCTGGAGCGGCTGATGCAGGATGCACGGATCATCCGCCACCTGGGCAAGCTCAAGAGCGTGCCGCGCAACGCGCAGCTGGTGCTGGATGTGGCCCATAAAAAGGGCAGCTTCGGTGCGATGATCGCCGATTGGCCGGTGACCGATATCGTCGGCTTGTGGACCTACCTGAAAAAACACGGCCATCAGTTGGGCGGCCTGTCGGCGCCGCGTTTCCTGCGGATGATGGGCAAGGATACGTTCGTGCCCAGCTATGACGTCGTAGCGGCGCTCAACGCCCAGGACATCATCGATAAAGTCCCGACCAGCCAGCGGGACCTGGCGACGGTGCAGAATGCGTTCAACCAGTGGCATGAAGAGAGTGGCGGGCGGCCGCTGAGCCAGATCTCGATGATGCTGGCTTATACCGTGAATCATTGAGACCGCGTCCCTCCTTTCGCGAGCAGGCTCGCTCCCACACTGGATCTGTGGTGTTCACAAATCCCCTGTGGGAGCGAGCCTGCTCGCGAAGGCGGTTTCTCAGGCGACGGAGATATCGCCCTCGCCAGCCAAACGCCGGTTCAACTGGAAACGCCAGCGCACATACAGCAATGCCGAGCAGAACAGCGCCACGCTCGCCGCCATCTCCAGCAGGCCGAATAATTGCCGGTTCGGATCGTAGGCCGCCAGCGCGCCCTTGATGAAATACAGATTCACCACGAAGCACATCCACGAATGCCCGCGCGCGCTGCCGCTGAGCATGCCTGGCGCGAGTATCAGCAGTGGCACCAGTTCGATCAGCAGAATCACCCAGGGGCGCGCGCCGTGCAGGTCGGCGATCAGCAGGTAATACCCGCTGAGCAGCCCCACCAAGCCGAAAAAGCACAGCAGGCTGAGGTTACGGGCGATGTGCACACGCGGCTCCAGCCACTCGATCGGCGGCAGGATCTTCGGCTTCTTAGCCACGGCCGTTCTCCAGCAACAAAGCGGTTTTTGCCAGGCGCAGGCCCAAGGCGCGGCACAGGGCGACTTCGTGTTCATTCAAGCCGCTTTTACCGTCGGCGCCGGCGTGGTGGCTCGGGCCGTAGGGTGTGCCGCCGCCCTGGGTGTCGATCAGGGCCGACTCGCTGTAGGGCAGGCCGGTGATCAGCATGCCGTGGTGCAGCAGTGGCAGCATCATCGACAACAGCGTGGTTTCCTGGCCGCCATGCAGGCTCGCGGTGGAGGTGAACACCCCGGCCGGCTTGCCCACCAGGGCGCCGGTCAGCCACAGGTTGCTGGTGCCGTCGAGGAAGTATTTGAGCGGCGCGGCCATGTTGCCGAAGCGGGTCGGACTGCCCAGGGCCAGGCCGGCGCAGTTCTTCAGATCATCGAGGCTGGCGTAAAGCGGGCCCTGTTCGGGGATATCCGGCGCCACCGCCTCGCACTCGGTGGAAATCGCCGGCACCGTGCGCAACCTGGCTTCAAGCCCGGCCTGCTCGACGCCGCGGGCGATCTGGCGGGCCATTTCGTTGGTAGAGCCACTGCGGCTGTAATACAGCACCAGGATATAGGGCGTGCTCACGGCAGGATCTCCAGGATTTTCTCCGGTGGGCGACCGATCACCGCTTTGTCGCCGACTTCGAGAATCGGCCGTTCCATCAGTTTCGGGTGGGCGGCGATGGCGGCGATCAACTGCGCCTGGCTCAGGCTTTCGTCAGCCAGGTCCAGGGTCTTGTATTCATCTTCGCCGGTGCGCAACAACTGGCGTGCCTCAATGCCGAGCTTGCCCAGCAGCCGCTCCAGCTGCGCAGCGTCCAGCGGGGTTTCGAGGTAGCGGACCACGGTTGGCGCCAGGCCACGGGCTTGCAACAGTTCCAGCGCACCGCGGGATTTCGAGCAGCGCGGGTTGTGATAAAGCGTCAGATCAGTCATGAGCGGGTCGCATCTTGCGTAAGGTGGCGGCTATTCTACTGTGCTGCGAGGCCCCTAGCACCTGATGGGTCGCGCAGCTGTCCACATTCAGACAAGGATCGGCACATGGCAAGGCGATTGGCGGCGGCACTGACATTCATCGGCTTTTTATTGCTCGGCGGCTGCGGCAACGATTACGGCGTGGACCAGAACGGTCAGCCGATTGCCGCGCAGCGGCTGGACAAACAATGGCTGGTGCTCAACTACTGGGCCGAGTGGTGCGCGCCGTGTCGCACTGAAATCCCCGAATTTAATGCCTTGGCCGAACAGCTCAAGGGACGCAACGTAGGTGTCTTCGGGGTCAACTTCGATCAGGTGCAAGGCGAAGAACTCAAGAGTGCCAGCGAGAAGCTGGGCATCCGCTTCACCGTACTGGCCCGGGATCCGGCCGAGTTCTTTGATGTCCCGCGCAGTGAAGGCCTACCGGTGACGTACATCATCGACACCCAGGGCAAGGTGCGTGAACAATTGCTGGGAGAGCAGACGGCGGCGGCGGTAATGGCCAGGCTGGAGGCGTTGCAGGCGCTGAAATAGCCTGATTGGGAATAGGCACTTTGTGGCGAGGGGATAGATCCCCTCGCCACAGGCAGAAGCGGGTTGACCTGGGCCTCAACCCTCTTCCAACCACCACCGCAACGGCTTGCCCTGGGCCGGCCAGAAACGGGTCTGGCCGATGGGCGACACGTCCCAGCGTTCGACCTTCTCCAGCGCCTGCAAGAAACGCGTCTCTTGCTCCATCAACGCCGGGGCGCAGAGTTTGCGGGTGCTGCCGATCCTGCCGAAACTCAAGCGGTCACCTTCCAGGGTGTAGGGCGAAAACCAGTGGTTGCAGCCGGCATTGCCGTAGGCACGACCGTCATCGTCGAGGGTGATGGTCAGGTGGCTGTAATCCATCAACGGCCGCTCGCCGATCCATTCGAGGATGTAGCTGCGGTTGGGTTGCAGTTGCACCGGATCGGCGGCGCAGCCCATCAGGCCGGCGCCCATCAGCGTGGCCAGGACCAGATGTTTCATCAGGCGGCTTCCTGGCATTTCGGGCACCGGTGTTTCTCCCCGTCGGTCGTCCAGCCCAGCTCGGCAATGCGTGCGCTGGCGGCCGGTTTCTGGGCCTTGGTGCCGAGCTTGGCATCGACGGCGAACTCGAAGCTCAGTTCCTTGGCGCATTGGTCGCACTTGACCTGCCAGGTGTGGATCGCCAGTTCACCGAACACCGGACCGGTGGTCATGGCGGTCCATTGGCCGATCGGCTTGAGCAGATGGCGAACGGTGTCGACGGTCAGGCGCATGGAAAGGTCCTTGCTGCCCTTGAGGGTGACGAGCAATACATCGTTGGCCTGGATCGAGCCGCCATTGCCGGTGACCTGGTAACGGCCCGGCGCCAGGGCGCGGACCTCGGTCAAGGTGTGCTGCGGGTTCATCAGGGTGTAGCGAAAATCGTGTTCGGCCATGGGTCCTCCAGATAGGCGCGACATGCTAGCACGGGGGCTGGCTTGGGCATCGCCTACAAGCGGGGCGGGCCGACGAAATCCCCCTGTGGGAGCGAGCCTGCTCGCGAAAGCGGCGCCTCAGTCGATCGACGTGTGGCTGACACACCGTCTTCGCGAGCAGGCTCGCTCCCACAGGGGATATGTCAGCCATCCACCAGGTTCTGCGGAGCGCCAGCCGCCCAGGCGGCGATGTTGTCGAGGGTGGTGGTGGCAATCGCGGCCAGTGCTTCGCGAGTCAGGAACGCCTGGTGTGCGGTCACCACGACATTGGGAAAGGTCAGCAGCCGCGCGAGCACGTCGTCCTGCAACGGCAGGTCGGAGCGGTCCTCGAAGAACAATTCGGCCTCTTCCTCGTAGACATCCAGACCCAGGTAACCCAGCTGGCCGCTTTTCAGCGCTTCGATCAGTGCCGGCGTATCCACCAGGCCGCCGCGTCCGGTGTTGATCAGCATGGCGCCGCGTTGCAGGGTTGCCAGGGAATGAGCATTGATCAGGTGTCGGCTCTGGTCGTTGAGCGGGCAGTGCAGGCTGATGATCTGCGCCTGCGCCAGCAGATCGGCCAGAGGCAGGTAGCGGGCCCCCAAGGCTTCGACCTGAGGGTTGGGGAACGGGTCGTAGGCCAGCAACTGGCAACCGAAACCGGCCATGATCCGGGCGAAGGTCGCGCCGATCTGTCCTGTGCCGACCACGCCCACGGTCTTGCCCACCAGGTCGAAGCCAGTCAACCCATTCAGGCTGAAATTGCCGTCCCGGGTGCGGTTGCAGGCGCGGTGCAGGCAGCGGTTCAAGGCCATGATCAATGCCACCGCATGTTCAGCCACCGCATGGGGCGAGTAGGCCGGCACCCGGGCGATGCTCAGCCCCAGACGCTTGGCGGCGGGCAGGTCGACATGGTTGAAGCCGGCCGAGCGCAGGGCAATCAGCCGGGTGCCGCCGGCCGCGAGTCGTTCCAGCACCGGCGCGCTCAGGTCGTCGTTGATGAAGGCGCACACCACCTCGCACCGTTCGGCCAGGGCCACGGTGTCCAGGCTCAGGCGTGCCGGCTGGAATTGCAATTCAAGGCCGGCGGGTACGGCGGCCTTGCTGAAACTGTCACGATCGTAGGTCTGGCTGCTGAATAGAATTGCACGCATGGCGGCCTCCTGGCGCTGGGATGAACCGAGCTTAACAGCCATTGCGCCGGTGACCATTGCGCTGGGTCAGGCGCTGATGCGCGCCTCGCTGGCCAGCCTGTGGATGGCACGGTCCAGGTCTTCCAGGGCCGCGGCAGCCCGCGGGTCTTGCTGCTTGAGCAAGGTTTCGCTGCGCTGGCAGGCCGCGCGCAGTTGCGGTACGCCGCAATAGCGCGTGGCCCCGTGCAGGCGGTGGACCCGTTCGATCACGGCATTGTGGTCGTTGGCCTCGCTGGCCTGGCGGATCGCTTCGCGGTCGGCTTCAAGGGAGGCGAGCAGCATCGCCAGCATGTCCGCCGCCAGATCGGCCTTGCCAGCGGCCAGGCGCAGGCCTTCCTCGTGGTCGAGCACCAGCAGCTCGCTGCTGCCTTGGGCATCAGCGCCCCGATCCGGGGTCTGGTTGCGCAGCGCCAGGCCGGTCCACTTGAGTACGACCTGGGCCAATTGCCGCTCGCTGATGGGCTTGGTCAGGTAGTCGTCCATGCCGCTTTGCAACAGGGCCCGCTTCTCGTTGGCCATGGCGTGGGCGGTGAGGGCGACGATCGGCAGTGGCGTGCAATGCCGCTCGCTTTCCCATTGGCGGATCGCTTCGGTGCTCTGGCGGCCATCCATGCCGGGCATCTGTACGTCCATCAGGACCAGGTCGAAGGTTTCCTTCTGCACGGCCTTGACCGCCGCGTAACCACTTTCCACCGCTAGCACCCGGGCGCCCATGTCTTCGAGCAGGGTCTGCACCAGCAGCAGGTTGGCCGGGTTGTCGTCCACGCACAACACTTTTGGCGCGCGGCTGGCCACCGGTTCATTGGGTTCGTTGCGGGTCGGGCGCGGGTTGACCAGGTCGGAAAGCGACCGGCGCAGCTTGCGGGTGCAGGCCGGCTTGGCCTGCAACTGACTGTGAGGGTTGGGCACCGAGAGATGGAACAGCGTCTGTTCGGTGGTGGGGCACAGCACCAGCACCTTGCAGCCCAGGTGTTCGAGGTCCCAGATGTGCTGGTTTAGACGCTCCGGCGGCATGTCGTTGCTGGTGATGCCGAGTACGGCCAGGTCAATCGCCTGGTCCGTCTGGTGGGCGACGGTGACGCCGTTGGTCAGGTTTTCCAGGGTATTGAACGGCGTCACCTGCAAACCGCAGTCTTCCAGCTGGTGCTGCAAGGCCTGGCGGGCCAGCTCGTGATTTTCCAGAACCGCCACGCGGCGCCCCAGCAGCGGCGGGCCGGGCAGGTCTTCGGCGTCGTCACGGGTCTTGGGCAGGCGCAGGCTGATCCAGAACTCCGAGCCTTCGCCCGGCGTGCTGTCGACGCCGATCTCACCGCCCATCTGTTCCACCAGTCGCTTGGAAATCACCAGGCCCAGACCGGTCCCGCCGGGCTGCCGGGACAAGGAGTTGTCGGCCTGGCTGAAGGCCTGGAACAGCGCCCGCACGTCCTGGCTGGACAGGCCGATGCCGGTGTCCTGGATGCTGATGCGCAACTGCACGCTGTCTTCGTGCTCATCTTCGAGCATGGCGCGGGCGACGATGGTGCCTT
The DNA here is from genome assembly GCF_054161305.1 of Pseudomonas sp. Z2-11. Classification (NCBI taxonomy): domain Bacteria; kingdom Pseudomonadati; phylum Pseudomonadota; class Gammaproteobacteria; order Pseudomonadales; family Pseudomonadaceae; genus Pseudomonas; species Pseudomonas sp. Z2-11. The sequence continues at coordinate 4,657,196 of NZ_CP096395.1, read as the reverse complement.
CACGGGTGAACTTGATGGCGTTGCTCACCAGGTTGGTGAGGATCTGCTTGAGCCGCAGCGGGTCACCCACCAGCGACAACGGCGTGTCGCGGTAGACCAGGCTCACCAGCTCCAGCTGTTTGGCGTGGGCGGCGGGGGCGAGGATGGTCAGGGTGTCCTGCAGCAGGTCCCGCAAATTGAAGGGGATGCTGTCGAGCACCAGCTTGCCGGCCTCGATCTTCGAGAAGTCGAGAATCTCGTTGATGATGCCGAGCAGGCTATCGGCGGATTTTTCGATGGTGCCCAGATAGTCGAGCTGGCGCGGGGTCAGCTCGCTTTTCTGCAATAAATGGGTGAAACCGAGGATGCCGTTGAGCGGCGTGCGGATTTCATGACTCATGTTCGCGAGGAATTCGGACTTGATCCGGCTCGCTTCGAGCGCTTCCTTGCGGGCCAGGTCCAGTTCGATGTTCTGGATCTCGATGGTTTCCAGGTTCTGGCGCACGTCTTCGGTGGCCTGGTCGATGCTGTGCTGCAATTCTTCCTGGGCATTCTGCAAGGTACCGGCCATGCGATTGATACCCGACGCCAGCTCATCCAGCTCCTGGCTGCCCAACGGTGGCAGGCGGGTTTCCAGATGCCCGTCCTTGAGCTGCGCCACGGCCTGCTTGATCTGGCTCAGCGGTCGATTGATGGTGCGGCCCATGCGCAGGGCCAGCAGCGCGGTGCAACCCAGGCCGGCGGCGATCAGCAACAGGCTGGCGAACAGGCTGCGGTAACCGCGCAGCAACATGCCGCTGTGGGACAGCTCCAGCTCGACCCAGCCCAGCAGGCGATCGGCTTCTTCGGGAATCAGTTCGCCAGCCAGGTTGCGATGCTTGCCGAACACCGGCAGCAGATAGCGTGTGGCATCGTTGCCGGTGCGTTGCAGCAGTTGGCTGCTGTTGCCCTCCGGCGCCCGGTTGAGCATGGTCGGGCCGGCATGGGCGAGCGGTGTGCGGTCGGGTGCGAGGAAGGTCACCGCGCGAACGTCGGCTTGCTCGAGGGACTGGGTGGCGACGCGTTCCAGCAGCTCGATGTCCTGGCGGCTCATGGCCGGAGCGACCAGCGGGGCCAGTTGTTCGGCGATCATTTCACCGCGTTGCAGCAACTGAGCGTGCAGGTCCGATTGCTGCATCCAGGTGAAATAACCGCCCAGGACCAGCGCCATCAAGGTGGTCGGCAGCAGGGTGAGCAGCAGCACACGGCCTTTGATTCCCAGTTTCTTGAGCACACTTGTCTCCTGCATCCAGCGGTCCGATTGAGCTTTGCGCGCATCCGGCGCGCAACATCTGCGCAGTGTAGCGATTTGCAGGCGAGCCTTGTTCGTAAAATTCATGTCCTCGCGCATCCCGACCGACTGGCCATCTGCCGTGGCGATACACGGCGGTTGCCTGTCGGGAGCCGATCTTGAATAATCGTTCAACTGAGAATTGTTTGCAGATACTGATGAATCCCATCCCCGCTGTACCGCCGCGCATCCTTGCCATCGAAGACGACCCCGTGCTGGGCGCTTATGTCCATGAGCATCTGGCCCGCAGCGGCTTCGAAGTGACCTGGTGCCAGAACGGCCACGATGGCCTGGACATCGCCTGCCGGCAGGCGTTCGACGTGGTGTTGATGGACATCCTGCTGCCCGGGCTGGATGGCCTCGCGGTGCTGACCCGTTTGCGCCTGAGTCATTCGACCCCGGTGTTGCTGATGTCTGCCCTGGGCGCGGAAGCGGATCGCATCAGCGGCTTTCGCCTCGGCGCCGACGATTACCTGCCCAAACCGTTCAGCATGGCGGAGTTGCGCGTGCGCATCGAGGCCATCCTGCGCCGAGTGGCGCTGGATCGGCGCCCGGCTCAAATGATGACTCTGCCCCAGGCGCAGGACCTGGACTTTGATGAGCAACGCAGCGATGTACAGGTCCAGGGCCAATGGGCAGGGCTGACGCGCAGCGAATACCGTTTGCTCGACGTCCTGCACCGCAGCGACAGTGAAGTCCTGAGCAAGGCCTTCCTCTATCAGCATGTGTTGCAGCGCGGCTATGCACCGCATGATCGCAGCCTGGACATGCATGTCAGCCAGATCCGCCGCAAGCTCAAGTCTATCGGCTACACCGCGCGGGAGCTGCGCACGGTGTGGGGCAAGGGCTACGTGTTGAGTGCCGTCGATGAAGTGGTCTGATCTGCCTGGGCGGCACTCGTTGTTCTGGAAACTGGCATGCCTGCTGGTGGCGTTCTGTCTGCTGATGATCTGGCTGAGCTGGTCCTGGGGCCGTTATATGGAGGAGCGCAACCAGTTTCTCTCGGACCAGGCCCGCGGCACCCTCACGCGTTACGCCGCCGAGGCCGAGCACGCCTGGCGTTCCGGTCGACAGGTGGGGGTGGACCGCTGGTTGCAAGGCATGCCGCCGCGCGAGGCAAGCTGGGTGGGGGTGATCGGCCCCGACCTGCAATCGTTGAGCGGGCAGCCGTTGACCGAGAAAGAGGTCGAGCGGCTGACCTTCCTCCGTGGTCTGGATTGGCCGATCCACAAGAAGGGGCGACCGTGGCTGCGGGTGCCGTTCCCCGGCGACCCGTCCGTCGGCAGCCTGGTGATCGAACTGCCCGAGCGTTTCCTGCCGGGGCAGTACCAGTTGTTCTGGCGTGTGATGACCAACGGCGTGATCCCCGGACTGTTCACCCTGTTGCTCTGTGTCGGGCTGTATCGCCTGCTGGTGGTGCCGCTCAATCAACTGCGCGAACAGGCCAATGCCTGGCGGGCCGATCAGTTGGGCGTGCGCCTGTCCAGCCGCACCACCGAGCGTGCCGATGAACTGGGCGAGCTGGGCCGCGCGTTCGATCACATGTCCGAGCGGTTGCAATCGACCGTCGCGCTGCAACAACAACTGCTCCGCGACCTGTCCCATGAGCTGCGCACGCCGCTGAGTCGCCTGCAAGTCGCCAGCGACAGCGAGCAGGACCTGGACCAATTGCGCGAGCGCGTCGCCCGGGAAGTCGAAGGCATGCAGCGATTAATCGAGGACACCCTGCAACTGGCCTGGCTCGACACCGAACGCGCGCCGTTGGCGGTCGAGGCGATCCAGGTTCAGGCCTTGTGGGAAATGCTCACGGAAAACGCCTGTTACGAAAGCGGCTGGCCCAGCGCTCAACTGCAATGCGCGGTCGATGCCGAGTGCTGGGTCCAGGGCAACCTCAATACCTTGGCGCAGGCTTTGGAAAATATCCTGCGCAACGCCATCCGGCACTCGCCGCCCGGCGGCGTGGTGCGGCTGGACGGTCGACGTGAGGGCGGCTTCTGGCTGCTGTGGCTTGAAGACGACGGCGGTGGCGTGGCCGAGCAGGATCTTGAGCGTATTTTCGACCCGTTCACCCGTCTCGATGGCTCTCGCCCGGGAGACGGCGGTTTCGGGCTGGGGCTGAGCATTGCCCGTAATGCGCTGGCGCGCCAGGGTGGGCGGCTGTGGGCGCAGAACGGCAGGAAGGGCTTGCGGTTGAACCTGCGTCTGGTCGCCACTCAAGCAGCCACCGCCCCCGTGGCGAGGGAGCTTGCTCCCGCTGGGGCGCGCAGCGGCCCCCTGCAACCTGCCTGACACCACCAAACCCGAATTGGGGCGACTTCGTCACCCAGCGGGAGCAAGCTCCCTCGCCACGTGAGTGCGTTTGGGCTGGAGCTGCTTATTCCCATAAGCCATAACCACCACACTTTGCGTGATATGGCCTCGCCCGGTTTGCCGGTATGATAGGCGCCCCCGCAGCCCGGATTGCGAATACGCCATGACTTTGCAGTACCCAACCATCGCCGATTGCGTCGGCAACACCCCCCTGGTTCGCTTGCAGCGCCTGCCTGGCGCGACCAGCAATACGCTTTTGCTCAAGCTCGAAGGCAACAACCCGGCGGGTTCGGTCAAGGACCGGCCGGCGCTGTCGATGATCACCCGTGGCGAATTGCGCGGCCAGATCCGCCCGGGCGATACGCTGATCGAGGCGACCTCCGGCAACACCGGCATCGCCCTGGCGATGGCGGCGGCGATCAAGGGCTACAAGATGATCCTGATCATGCCCGACAACTCCAGCGCCGAGCGCAAGGCGGCGATGACGGCCTATGGCGCCGAGCTGATCCTGGTGACCCAGGAAGAGGGCATGGAAGGCGCCCGTGACCTGGCTGAGCGCATGCAGGCCGAGGGCCGGGGCAAAGTGCTCGATCAGTTCGCCAACGGCGACAATCCAGAAGCCCACTACACCACCACCGGCCCGGAGATCTGGCGCCAGACCGACGGCACGATCAGCCATTTCGTCAGCTCGATGGGAACCACCGGCACCATCATGGGTACTTCACGCTACCTGAAAGAACAGAACCCGAACGTGCAGATCATCGGCCTGCAACCGATGGAAGGCTCGGCCATCCCCGGCATTCGCCGCTGGCCCGAGGAATATCTGCCGAAGATCTACCAGGCCGATCGCGTGGATCGCATCATCGACATGGCCCAGAGCGAAGCCGAAGACGTGACCCGTCGCCTGGCCCGTGAAGAAGGTATTTTCTGCGGCGTGTCTTCGGGCGGTGCCGTGGCGGGCATGCTGCGTTTGTCGAAGGAAGTGGAAAATGCAGTGATCGTCGCGATCATCTGCGACCGTGGCGACCGTTACCTGTCGACCGGCATCTTCGACGCGCCCAACTGATGGCCAAACAAGAAAGAGGCTTGCGCTTCCAGCCCAGCGGCGGAAGCCGGGCCCCGCAAGTGCCCACCGGCAAGAAGCAGCGCCTGACCATTGAACGCCTGGCCAACGATGGCCGGGGCATTGCGTTTGTCGACGGGCGGACCTGGTTTGTCATCGGCGCCCTGGCTGGTGAAGAGGTCGAGGCGCGGGTGCTCGGTGCCCACGGCAAAGTGGTCGAGGCCCGCACCGAACGGGTATTTTCCTCCAGCGAACTGCGTCGTGCAGCGCCCTGCGTGCATGCCGGTCGCTGCGGCGGTTGCAGCGTCCAGCATTTGCCCCATGGCGAACAGCTTGCCCTGAAACAGCGCATGCTCGCCGAGCAACTGTCGCGCGTGGCCGGTGTCGAGCCGGATGAGTGGGCCGCGCCGTTGAGCGGGCCGGAGTTCGGCTACCGACGTCGCGCCCGGGTGGCGGTGCGTTGGGATCAGAAAGCAAAAAATCTTGAAGTGGGTTTCCGTGCCGTCGGCAGCCAGGAAATAGTAGCCATCGGTGAATGTCCGGTGCTGGTACAGCCCTTGCAGCCGATCATGAGTCGCCTGCCGGAAATGCTCCGTCGCTTGGGCAAACCCCAGGCGCTCGGCCATGTCGAGTTGTTCGCCGGCTCGTCCCTGGCGTTATTGCTGCGGCATATGGCGCCGTTGTCGGAAGCCGACCTGACGATCCTCAAGGATTTCTGCGCGTTCCATGAAGCCCAGTTGTGGCTGCATGGCGAAGGCGAGCCGCAACCGGTCGATCCGGGCCAAGCCCTGGGTTATCGCCTGGAAAGCTGGGACCTGGAACTGGCTTACCGGCCGGGGGATTTCATTCAGGTGAACGCCGCCGTCAACGAGGCGATGGTCGCCCAGGCGCTGCAATGGCTGGCGCCTCGACCCGATGAGCGAGTGCTGGACCTGTTCTGTGGCCTGGGCAACTTTGCCTTGCCACTGGCCAGGCAGGTGCGCGAGGTCGTGGCGGTGGAGGGCGTGCAGACCATGGTCGAGCGCGCGGCGGCGAACGCCCTCAGCAACAATTTGCATAACACTGCCTTTTTTCAGGCCGATTTATCCCAGCCTTTGGCGGGCGCCGAGTGGATCGGCGAAGGCTTTTCTGCGGTACTCTTGGACCCACCCCGTGATGGTGCTTTCGAGGTGGTGCGCAAGCTGGCCTCGCTGGGTGCCAGGCGGCTGGTTTATGTGTCGTGCAACCCGGCAACTTTGGCCCGGGACACGGTCGAATTGATCAAGCAGGGCTACCGGTTAAAACGTGCCGGGATTCTCGATATGTTTCCTCAGACGGCGCATGTCGAGGCCATGGCGTTATTTGAAGCGAGCCAGGATGGCTTGTCCGACTGACCCGTTCGTGCCGACCCGCCACAGCCCTGGGCGGAAACACGGGCAACGAAGGTCAGCGATGTGGACGCATTGAATCTGCGTCATAGGGAAGGTAAGTAAAGATGGTACAGGTGAGAGCACACCAGCCGATCAACACCGACGGCAGTATCAATCTCGAGGCTTGGCTCGATCACGCGGTCAGTATCGATCCGGCACTGGATCGCGAAGCCTTGAAGCAAGCCTGCGAGTTCGCTCGCGAGGCAGAACAGCAACACAACGCGGCGAAGAACCTGTGGTCCGAAGGCACCTCGAGTTTCCAGACGGGCCTTGAGATCGCCGAAATCCTCGCCGACCTCAAGCTCGACCAGGACTCGCTGGTCGCCGCGGTGCTGTACCGCGGCGTGCGTGAAGGGCAGATCCAGCTGCCGATGGTCAACCAGCGTTTCGGCACCGTGGTCGCCAAGCTGATCGACGGCGTTCTGCGCATGGCGGCCATCAGCGCCAGCCTCAGCCCGCGCCAGTCCATGGTCCTGGGTACCCAGGGCCAGGTGGAAAACCTGCGCAAGATGCTCGTGGCCATGGTCGACGACGTGCGTGTCGCGCTGATCAAGCTGGCCGAGCGCACCTGCGCGATCCGCGCCGTGAAATCAGCCGACGATGAAAAACGCAACCGTGTCGCCCGTGAGGTGTTCGACATCTACGCGCCGCTGGCCCACCGTCTCGGTATCGGTCACATCAAATGGGAGCTGGAGGACTTGTCCTTCCGCTACCTGGAGCCTGACCAGTACAAGCAGATCGCCAAGCTGTTGCATGAACGACGGCTGGATCGCGAGCGCTTCATTACCGATGTCATGACTCAGTTGCGTGAGGAATTGCAGGCCACCGGCGTAGAAGCCGATATCAGCGGCCGGGCCAAGCACATCTATTCGATCTGGCGCAAAATGCAGCGCAAAGGCCTCGAATTCAGCCAGATCTACGACGTTCGCGCCGTGCGCGTGCTGGTTCCGGAAATGCGCGATTGCTACACCGCGCTGGGGATCGTCCACACCTTGTGGCGGCACATTCCCAAGGAATTCGACGACTACATCGCCAACCCGAAGGAAAACGGCTACCGCTCGCTGCACACTGCGGTCATCGGCCCGGAAGGCAAGGTGCTGGAGGTGCAGATCCGCACCCATGCCATGCACGAAGAAGCCGAGCTGGGGGTTTGCGCCCACTGGAAATACAAGGGCACCGACGTCAAGTCCGGGTCCAACCATTACGAAGAGAAAATCTCCTGGCTGCGCCAGGTGCTGGAATGGCACGAGGAACTGGGTGACATCGGCGGCCTGGCGGAACAGCTGCGGGTCGACATCGAGCCGGACCGGGTCTACATCTTCACGCCCGACGGCCACGCCATCGACTTGCCCAAGGGCTCGACGCCGCTGGACTTCGCCTACCGGGTGCACACCGAGATCGGTCACAACTGCCGTGGCGCCAAGATCAACGGGCGGATCGTGCCGCTCAACTACAGCCTGCAGACCGGCGAGCAGGTCGAAATCATCACCAGCAAGCACGGCACGCCGAGCCGCGACTGGCTGAACCCGAACCTGGGCTACATCACCACTTCGCGCGCGCGAGCTAAAATCGTCCATTGGTTCAAGTTGCAGGCCCGTGACCAGAACGTCGCTGCCGGCAAGACCCTGCTCGAGCGCGAGCTGAGTCGCCTGGGCTTGCCGCAGGTGGATTTCGACAAACTGGCTGAAAAAGCCAACATGAAGACCGCCGAGGATATGTTCGCCGCCCTTGGCGCCGGCGACCTGCGCCTGGCGCAACTGGTCAACCTCGCCCAGCAACTGGTTGAGCCGGAACGCGGCAACGAGCAACTGGAACTGATCCCGCGCAAGGCCACCGGCTACAAGCCCGGCAAGCGCGGCGACATCCAGATCCAGGGCGTGGGCAACCTGATGACCCAGATGGCGGGCTGCTGCCAGCCGCTGCCGGGGGATGCGATCGTCGGCTACATCACCCAGGGCCGTGGCGTGAGCATTCACCGCCAGGATTGCGCCTCGGTGCTGCAACTGGCCGGTCGCGAACCGGAGCGGATCATCCAGGTCAGTTGGGGCCCGGTGCCGGTGCTCACCTACCCGGTGGACATCATCATCCGCGCCTACGACCGTTCCGGCCTGCTGCGTGACGTGTCCCAGGTGCTGCTCAACGAGCGGATCAACGTGCTGGCGGTCAACACCCGCTCGAACAAGGAGGACAACACCGCGCTGATGTCCCTGACCATCGAGATTCCGGGGCTGGATGCACTGGGGCGGTTGCTGGGGCGGATTTCCCAGTTGCCGAACATCATCGAGACCCGGCGTAATCGGACACCGGGCTGAAGGTCAGGCACAGTCCAGAAATGTGGGAGCGAGCCTGCTCGCGAAGGCGGTGTGTCAGCTGGTATGTTTTGACTGATGTACCGCTTTCGCGAGCAGGCTCGCTCCCACAGGGATTTTTTGTGGTGGGATGATTGATGTACAGCCTTGAAGACCTGCTCCACCTGATGAACCGCTTGCGCGACCCGCAATACGGCTGCCCGTGGGACATCAGGCAAACCTACGCAACCATCGTCCCTCACACCCTGGAGGAAGCCTACGAAGTGGCCGACGCCATCGAGCGCGGCGACTTCGATCACCTTCAAGGTGAATTGGGCGATTTACTGTTCCAGGTGGTGTATTACAGCCAGCTGGCCCGGGAAGAAAACCGTTTCGAATTCGCCGGCGTGGTCGATAGCATCACCCGCAAGCTGATTCGCCGCCATCCCCATGTGTTTCCCACCGGTGACCTTTACGCAGCCGTGGATACCCCGCGCCTGAGCGAAGAGCAGGTCAAGCAGCGTTGGGAGGAAATCAAGGCAGAGGAGCGCGCCGAGAAGGCCTCGGTGCCCGAGCAGTTGTCACTGCTTGATGATGTACCGGCGGCATTGCCGGCCTTGTCGCGGTCGGCGAAGTTGCAGAAGCGTGCCGGCCAGGTCGGTTTCGATTGGCCGGGACCGCTGCCGGTGCTCGATAAGGTCCGTGAAGAGCTCGACGAAGTGCTCGAAGCCATGGCGGACAATGACACCGCGGCCATCAGCGATGAGGTGGGCGACCTGCTGTTCAGCGTGGTGAACCTGGCTCGGCACTTGAAGGTGGACCCCGAAACGGCCCTGCGCGGCGCCAACGCAAAGTTTGAAAGACGTTTCCGATTTATCGAACAGGCATTGCGCGAGACCCACCGTCCCATGGAAGATTGCACCCTCGAAGAGTTGGACGCCTTGTGGGGCGAAGCCAAACGTCAGGAAAAGAATTTGCCCAGCTGTGGCTGAGGCCGTTGCCTAAGTGAGTAAGCACCATGAGCCTTTCCCTTCGCGACCAGTTGCTCAAAGCAGGGCTGGTCAACCAAAAGCAGGCCAAGCAGGTCGGCAAAGAGAAACAGAAGCAGCAACGCCTGGCCCACAAAGGCCAGGTCGAACTGGACGACTCCCAGCAGCGTGCGGCCCAGGAAGCCATGGCCGAGAAGGTCAAGCGCGACCAGGAACTGAACCGCCAGCAGCAGGAAAAGGCCGAGCAGAAGGCCCGTGCCGCGCAGATCAAGCAATTGATCGAGGTGTCGCGCCTGCCGAAGCTGACCACCGATGACTACTACAACTTCGTCGACGACAAGAAGGTCAAGCGCATCTCGGTCAATGCGCTGATGCGTAACAAGCTGAGCAGCGGTTCCCTGGCGATCGTCCATCATGCCGGGAGCTATGAAGTGATCCCGCGCGAAGCGGCGCTGAAGATCCAGGAACGCGACCCCAAGCGCATCGTCCAGCTCAACACCCAGACCGAAGAAGTGGATGCCGATGATCCGTACGCGGCGTATCAGATTCCTGATGATTTGATGTGGTAAGCGGGGCAGCAAGCTAAACGCAAAACCTAGTGTGGGAGCGGGCTTGCTCGCGAAAGCGGTGGATCAGTCGACATAATCGTTACCTGACACTCCGCCTTCGCGAGCAAGCCCGCTCCCACAGGTGTTTTGTGTGGTTCAGGATTCTACGGTCTCACGCAAACGCTGCCGCTCCTCACGTTCCAGCTCGGCCTTGTAGTTATGAGCGTCCGTCTCGGAATGGAACATGCCCACCAGCAGATCCTGTTGATGCACATCCCAGATCTGGATACCGGCGGCAATACCTTCGTGGGACATGTGGGCGTCGTCGCGTTCAGTTACTTTCACAGTCATCTTGCAAGCTCCAATCTCTGTTATCTGCAGCAAGGCGTGTGCAGGGTTTTGTTATAGATTTGGATAGCGAGCTAAGTAAATGGCCGGGGCGATTAAGAAGTTTTCATGAAGCGTGTAGCCCTCGTGCAGGCCAGGCAGGGCGCGGCGTTTGGTCGCAGGTGGCGTTCATGAAGAAAATTTCATGTTGTAGCGGCAAGCCTTGAGTGAAAGCAAAACCCCTGTGGGAGCGAGCTTGCTCGCGATAGCGGTCGCACATTCAATATCGATGCAAGCTGACCCACCGCTATCGCGAGCAAGCTCGCTCCCACAGGTATAGGTGGTGGGCTTGAAACTCGGGCAACAAAAAGCCCCGCATCTGCGGGGCTTTTTAACATTCGGCACTGATCAGCTGCCTTTCACAGCCTTGCCGTTGACCGTACCGTCCTGCAGCATGATGTTGTACTCCTTGCCGTCGGTCTCGACTTGCTGCAGGCGTACCAGCAGGTAATCCCAGTCCTTGGCGAACCAGAGCACGGTGATGCGCTTGCTTTGTGTCGGGTCGCGCACGCGCTCGACCTTGATGGCGTCGATCTGGCCGGCCTTGGTGTCGACTTTTTCCGAACCAAGCACGCGGAAGTCATAGGTATCGATTTCACCGTCATCGACGACCTGATAACTCATGCTTTTCTTACCGGCCGCCACGTCGTGCTGCAGGGCCAGTTGGTACGTGGATTTGTCGACCATGCCGCGGTTCAATGGCAGCTTGACCGCGTCACCGCGATCGGTGCCGGTGACCATCTTGGCGTTCCAGTCGAAATCCAGGTCTGCTTTCTTGGCTTTACCCAGGCCGCCGCGCTCGAAGTGATAGGACTGCGGCAGCAGGGTGTCCTTGTCCAGGGTCAGGGTGCTTTCTTCGGTCAGGCTGGCGATCATCATCGATGCCTTGAAGCTCAGCTTCCAGGTGCCGTTGGCCTCCTTGGTCAGGCTGCGCTCGGCGGTGCCGCTCATGGGCAGCTGTTTCCAGTCGGCGGTATAGCTGGCGGAGAACGGTTGAAGGTCTGCGGCCTGTGCCAGGGGCAGGGCAAGCAGAGCGCAAGCGAAGAGCAGGGCGCGACGCATAAAATCTCCTAGTATCGAATCAAATGGCCGCTGGCGGCGAGCAACTGGCCGTCCAGTGAGGCTCCGCGATCGTCGAGTGTCAGCCGGCCTTCGGCAAACCAACGCACGGCCATCGGGTAGATCTGGTGTTCGCGGGCGTGGACCCGTTGCGCCAGGCTTTGCGGCGTGTCGTGCAACTCTACCGGTATTACTGCCTGTACGACCAGTGGTCCGCCATCGAGTTCCTCGGTGACAAAGTGAACCGAGCAGCCATGCTCCGTGTCACCGGCCTCCAGCGCACGCTGGTGAGTGTGTAACCCTTTGTATTTGGGCAGCAGCGACGGATGGATATTGAACAGGCGGCCCTGGTAGTGACGCACAAAACCGGCGCTGAGGATGCGCATGAAACCGGCCAGGACCACCAGTTGCGGATTGAAGGCGTCGATCTGTTCGATCAGCGCGGCATCGAAGGCCTCGCGGCCGTCGAACGCCTGGTGATCGAGGACGCGGGTATCGATACCCGCCTCCTTGGCACGTTGCAGGCCGTAGGCATCGGCGCGGTTGGAAATCACCGCGCGGACCCGGACCGGGCTGTCGCCGGTCCGCGTACTATCGATCAGGGCCTGCAGGTTACTGCCGGTGCCGGACAACAGCACCACGACGTCACAGGTTGCGGGCATCAGTGTGCCTTGAGGTTTTTCAGCTCGACCTGTGCGGCGCCTTCGGCCGCGGTGGCGATCTGGCCGATGACCCAAGGCTGCTCGCCCGCGTCGCGCAGGACGTTCAGCGCGGTTTCGACGTGCTCCTGGGCCACGCAGATGACCATGCCCACGCCGCAGTTCAGCACGCGGTGCATTTCGGTTTCATCGACGTTGCCTTTTTCCTGCAGCCAGTCGAACACCGCCGGGCGGGTCCAGCTCGCCACGTCGACCACGGCCTGGGCGCCTTTTGGCAGCACGCGCGGGATATTGTCCAGCAGACCGCCGCCAGTGATGTGGGCCATGGCCTTGACGGCGCCAGTGTCCTTGATCAGCTTGAGCAGGGGCTTGACGTAGATGCGCGTCGGGGCCATCAGCAGGTCGGCGAGTGGCTGGCCGTCGAGCTGGGTGTTCTCGATATCGGCGCCCGAGACTTCGATGATCTTGCGGATCAGCGAGTAGCCGTTGGAGTGCGGGCCGGAAGATGGCAGGGCGAGCAGGGCGTCGCCGGCGGCGACTTTCGAGCCGTCGATGATCTCGGCCTTTTCCACGACGCCGACGCAGAAACCGGCCAGGTCGTAGTCTTCGCCTTCGTACATGCCTGGCATTTCAGCGGTTTCGCCGCCGACCAGGGAGCAGCCGGACAATTCACAGCCGGCGCCGATGCCGGTCACGACCTGGGCGGCGGTGTCGACGTTGAGTTTGCCGGTGGCGTAGTAGTCGAGGAAGAACAGTGGTTCGGCGCCGCAGACCACCAGGTCATTCACACACATGGCCACCAGGTCGATGCCGATGCTGTCGTGCTTGTTCAGGTTCAAGGCCAGGCGCAACTTGGTGCCGACGCCGTCGGTACCCGAGACCAGGACCGGTTGCTTGTAGCCGGCCGGGATCTCGCAGAGGGCGCCGAAACCGCCCAGGCCGCCCATGACTTCCGGGCGCGCGGTGCGCTTGGCGACGCTCTTGATGCGTTCGACCAATGCTTCACCGGCGTCGATGTCTACACCGGCGTCCTTGTAGCTCAGGGAGGGTTGCTTGCTCATGATCCAGGCCTTTAAAGGGGGGATTTCTGGGTAACGACCGATCGCCGGGGCCATTGAATAACCGTTGTACGAATTATTCCGGGTGCCCAGCCATTGCCGGTCTGCGAAGGCGCGCGATTTTATCAGGCTTGTGGACCAGCGGCCATCCTCGCGCCGACGGGCAGGGACATATCCGCCAAAAAAAACCGTTATTTCTTGTATTGGTACTGGGCGACGCGTCTGTATAAGGTGTAGCGGTAAGCGGCTATGGTTATGACAGTAGAAAACTGCGCCGGGTGGTGAATGTTTTCCCCGGTGCCGTGGTCACAGCCATGCTCAATCTTCTCCACACGGCCGGTGCCAGCCGTTATGTCCGGGAATCTTCCATGCGTCTTCTCAAATTCTTGTCCATGGGCTGCCTGTCGCTGATCAGCCTGGCGAGCCATGCCGAAACCCTCAATAACCTTTATCAGGTGCGCGAGCCGGTCAGCAGCCAGGCGCCGGATGAGCGTAACCAGGCAACGTTGCGAGCGTTGGACACCCTGGTGCTGCGCCTGACCGGCGACGCCAAGGCCGCGCAGAATCCAGGCCTGGCGGCGATCCGCAAGGACCCGCAGCAGATCATTCTGCAGTACGGCTACGAGGCCGGTCCTCCGGAAAGCCTGCAGGTGGACTTCGATCCCGCCAGCACCGACCGGGCATTGCGTTCGGCGGGGCTGCCGCTCTGGGGCGCGAATCGTCCATCGATTCTAGGCTGGTGGCTGAATGACTCGGCAGAAGGCTCCAGCCTGGTCGGCGATGGCCAGGCCAGCGCCACGCCTCTGCGCCGCGCGGCCCAACACCGGGGCTTGCCGTTGCACTTGCCGTTGGCGGACTTGAGCGAGCAGATTGTCGCCACCGCGCCGACGTTGCAAGGCAACGACCCTGCGCCGTTGCGTGAGGCGTCGGACCGGTATGGCTCGGATGCCTTGCTGGCGGTCCATGCCAAGGAGGAGGGAGGTCAGTGGCAGGCCACCTGGCGCCTGTGGCTGGGCGACCAGCGCGAGCAGGGCAGCGCCCAGGGCGCCGATCCCGCTGCGCTGGCCGATGCCGTGATGTTGGCGGTGAGCCAGCGCCTGGCGCCGCGTTTCGTGGCCAAGCCGGGCGTGGCGACCGAGCAGTTACTGGAAGTCCAAGGCATGAATCTGGAACGTTATGCAGCGCTGGGGCGTCTGCTCGAACCGTTCGCTGGCCAGGTGCAGCGGGTCGAGGGCGACATGATCGTCTACAAGGTCAACGGCAGCGCCGAGCAATTGAAGGCACAACTGGCCCTGGCCAAACTGCAGGAATTGCCGCCGGGTGAAGCCGTCGCGCAAGCGCCTGCGGCGCAGCCGGCCGCCGACGGAACGGTTCCGGTCGCGACACCGACACCGTCGCCGGCGGCTAACTTGCGATTCCGCTGGTAGTTTTCTTTCTTTTATAGGGGCAGGAGTGGTTCATGGGCGATACGCGGCGTTGGTTCTGGTTGGGTGGGGTCGCCCTGCTGATTGCATTTATCTACTTGCTTCACCCGATCCTCACGCCGTTCCTGGTTGCGCTGTTACTGGCCTATCTGTTCGATCCGGTGGTGGATCGCCTGGAAAAGCTCGGGCTGTCCCGGACCTGGGGCGTGGTGGCGGTGTTCGCGTTGTTTACCTTGATCGTCAGCGCTCTGCTGCTGGTGCTGATACCCATGCTGGCCAAGCAACTGGTGCGCCTGTACGAGCTGGCACCGCAGATGCTCGATTGGCTGCAGCACACCGCAGTGCCTTGGGTGCAATCGAAGCTGGGCCTGTCGGACGGCTTCTGGAAGTTCGACAAGGTCAAGGCCGCCATCAGTGAGCACATGGGGCAGACCACCGATATCGTCGGCGTGGTATTGAGCCAGGCCACGGCTTCGAGCCTGGCGCTGATCGGCTGGCTGGCGAACCTGGTGCTGATTCCCGTGGTGGCCTTTTATCTGCTGCGCGATTGGGACCTGATGATGGCGAAGATCCGCAGCCTGCTGCCGCGTCATCGCGAAGAGCGCATCATGACGCTGACTGGCGAATGCCACGAAGTGCTAGGGGCGTTTGTCAGGGGGCAGTTGCTGGTCATGGTCGCGTTGGGTTTCATCTACGCGGCGGGGCTGATGCTGGTAGGGTTGGAGCTGGGCCTGTTGATCGGCCTGATCGCCGGGTTGGCGGCCATCGTGCCCTACATGGGGTTTGTTATAGGGATTGGCGCGGCGTTGATCGCCGGGCTGTTCCAGTTTGGCGGCGACCTGTATCCCATGGTCGGCATCGTCGCGGTGTTCATGGTCGGGCAGGCGCTGGAGGGCATGGTGCTGACGCCGTTGCTGGTGGGAGACCGTATCGGCTTGCACCCGGTGGCGGTGATCTTCGCGATCCTGGCGGGTGGCGAGTTGTTCGGCTTCACCGGGATCCTGCTGGCGCTGCCGGTGGCGGCGGTGATCATGGTCCTGGTGCGTCATATGCACGATCTGTACAAGGATTCCGACATATATAGCGGCGCAGAGGACCCCGACCTCTAGGGCAAATGGCAGGCGCGGCGTCAGGGAAACTGACGCTCCGTGCCCTTGCTGCTGCAAACCTTTGATTTTGCTCGTGGTCCGGCGCATTGTGCGGTCCGCGCCACGGGTATAAACTTTGCAAACTTTACACAGAGGCCACTAATGGTTCCCTTGGAACCGTTCAGTCAGCATGAAACCGATTCAGCTGCCCCTTGGTGTGCGTCTGCGTGACGACGCCACCTTCATCAATTACTACCCAGGCGCCAATGCCGCTGCACTCGGCTATGTCGAGCGGCTTTGCGAAGCCGACGCCGGCTGGACCGAGAGCCTGATCTATCTGTGGGGCAAGGACGGGGTAGGGCGCACGCATCTGTTACAGGCGGCGTGCTTGCGCTTCGAGCAGTTGGGTGAGCCTGCCGTGTACCTGCCACTGGCTGAGCTGCTGGATCGCGGCGTGGAAATCCTCGACAACCTGGAGCAGTACGAACTGGTCTGCCTGGATGATCTCCAGGCAGTGGCCGGCAAGGCCGATTGGGAAGAGGCGTTGTTCCATCTGTTCAACCGGTTGCGCGACAGTGGCCGGCGCCTGTTGATTGCCGCATCGACCTCGCCACGGGAGTTGCCAGTGAAGCTGGCCGACTTGAAATCCCGCCTGACCCTGGCGCTGATCTTCCAGATGCGCCCGCTTTCCGACGAAGACAAGCTTCGCGCGTTGCAATTGCGTGCATCTCGACGCGGCCTGCACCTGACCGACGAGGTCGGGCATTTCATCCTCACCCGTGGCACCCGCAGCATGAGCGCGTTGTTCGAATTGCTCGAACGTCTCGATCAGGCCTCACTCCAGGCCCAGCGCAAGCTGACCATTCCTTTTTTGAAAGAAACTTTAGGCTGGTAAAACGGTCGCGAGATGATGGCTTAAAGCCTCTTCTTGACCCGACGAAGCCCGCGGTTTTACTGGGCTGGAGGCCTGCAAGCCGCTCAATACGGGCTTAAGCGCTTAGATGTAAACGAGAAATCAAGAAGTCACATTTGCATCGATTGAATTTGCAAATGAGGTTGATAGAAGGCATAGTCTCGCCATCTTTACTACCTCAGCCACGGTCGTGCCCATGCTAAATCGCTTCGCACCCCTCGTGCCTCTCGCACTCGTTACCCTGTTGTTCGGTTGCGCTGCCCACTCCCCAGTGACCCAGCAAGCGCCCCAACCACAGGTCAATAACACCGTTACCGCCCAGTCTTCCGCCGTTGCGTTCCAGGAAGAAATGGCCTCCGACAAAGAGCTGGCAGACTTCGCCGGCAGCAAGCCTTATCAGCTTCCAGTGCTGGCAGACAGCATCCTGGAGCGCGGCATGTCGTTGATCGGCACACGTTATCGTTTTGGCGGGACCTCCGAAGCCGGCTTCGACTGCAGCGGCTTCATCGGCTACCTGTTTCGCGAAGAAGCGGGCATGACCCTGCCGCGTTCCACGCGTGAGATGATCAACGTGAAGGCCCCGCTGGTCGCTCGCAACCAGCTCGAACCCGGTGACCTGCTGTTCTTCAGCACCAACGGTCGTCGCGGTCGCGTCAGCCACGCCGGTATCTACCTGGGCGACAACCAGTTCATCCACTCCAGCAGCCGCCGCAGCGGTGGGGTGCGAATCGACAGCCTGGGCGACAGCTACTGGAGCAAGACCTTCATCGAAGCCAAGCGTGCCCTCGCCATGGCACCGACTGTAGTGACGGCTCGCAAGTAAACGCACAGTTTGTAGGGCAAACTTAAAGTCTTACTTGAAGTTTGGCCCATAGCCGCTAGAATCCATGATCATTGATTGATGGCAATCCGCCTGCGTACTACGCGGGCGGACTTGTTTCCATCTCCACGGCAGAAATAGCCGCATCCAGATCAGGATTGTTGTGCCTATGTCGACGTCGGCCCGCCTCGCTCTCATGTTTCTTGCTGCACTGCTCAGCGCGTGCGCCAGTCGCACCCCGCCGCCCGCGCCAGTGCGGGCTCCGGTGGTGTTCGCACCTTCCCAGACTTTTTCTCCCGCCGCCGAAGACGTGCTGTTCCGGGCGTTGGGCCTGGTTGGCACGCCTTATCGCTGGGGCGGCAACACGCCGGATTCAGGTTTTGATTGCAGTGGCTTGATCGGCTATGTGTACCGTGACGCCGCCGGCATCTCGCTGCCACGCTCCACGCGCGAAATGATCAGCATGCGCGCGCCGGAAGTCGGCAAGGATGCGTTGCAGAGCGGCGATCTGGTGTTCTTCGCCACCAATGGCGGCTCCCAGGTCAGCCATGCCGGAATCTATGTCGGGGAGGGGCGTTTCGTCCATGCGCCGGCCACGGGCGGGACGGTCAAGCTCGACAGTCTGTCCAAGGCCTATTGGCAGAAAGCCTACCTGGGCGCCAAGCGCGTACTACAGCCGGAGCACCTGGCGCGTAATCCCTGATTTCTGCCGGGTAGGCTCTTGTGGCGAGGGAGCTTGCTCCCGCTGGGCTGCGCAGCAGCCCCAAGCTTTTAGCGGTCGCTACGCAACCGAGCGGGAGCAAGCTCCCTCGCCACGGGTTTTCAGCTTTAGTTTTTTGACACCCGCCAGATCTTGTTCCCCACATCATCCGCCACCAACAACCCGCCTTGCTTGTCGACCACCACGCCCACCGGCCGGCCCTGGGCTTTTTCGTCTGCATTGAGGAAACCGGTCAACACATCCACCGGTTGGCCGACCGGTTTGCCGCCGCTGAACGGAACAAAAATCACTTTGTAGCCACTGTGGGGCTTGCGGTTCCAGGAACCGTGTTGCCCGATGAAAGCCCCTTCGGTGAACGGCGCGGGCAATTTGCTGCCCTCGGCGAAGCTCAGCCCCAGGGAGGCGGTGTGCGGGCCCACCGCATAGTCGGGGGCGATGGCCTTGGCCACCAGCTCGGGGTTTTGCGGCTCGACCCGGACGTCGATGTTCTGCCCGTAATAACTGTAAGGCCAGCCATAGAAGCCGCCATCCCTGACCGACGTGATGTAGTCCGGCACCAGGTCGCTGCCGATCTCGTCCCGTTCGTTGACCGCCGTCCACAACGCACCGCTGCGTGGCTCCCACGCCAGGCCATTGGGATTGCGCAGGCCCGCGGCGAAGATGCGATGGGTGCCTGTGGCCCGGTCGACTTCCCAGATCGCCGCCCGGCCTTCTTCCGCTTCCATGCCGTTCTCGCCAACGTTGCTGTTCGAACCGGTGGTCACATACAGCTTGCTGCCGTCCCGGCTGGCGATGACGTTTTTGGTCCAGTGGTGGTTCAAAGTGCCACCCGGCAAGTCGACCACCTTGGTTGGCTGTGCCTTGATCTGTGTGTCGCCTTCCTTGTATGGGAAGCGGATCAACCGGTCGGTGTCGGCCACATACAGGTCATTGCCGACGAGGGTCATGCCGAACGGCGAATTGAGGTTCTCCAGGAAAATCGTCCGGGTCTCGGCGACGCCATCGTGATTGGCGTCTCGCAGCAGGGTGATGCGGTTGGGGCTGGGCACGCCGGCACCGGCCCGGCCCATGACTTTTTTCATGACCCAGCCACGAATGCCCTGGGTATCGTCGGGCTTGGGCGGGGCGTTGGTTTCGGCCACCAGCACATCGCCATTGGGCAGTACGTAAAGCCAACGCGGATGATCCAGCCCTTCGGCAAACGCGACTACTTGCAGGCCTTGGGCCGGGGTTGGCTTGGCGCCGTCCGGCCAGCCGACCGCTTCGGCGATATTCACCGTGGGAATCAAAGTCTTGTTCGGCTCGGGCAGTTTCGGCGACGGGCCGGTGCCGTCGGAAACCTGCAATGTGGAAGACTCGCCACACGCGACAAGCCCCGTAGCCAGGGCAATGATTAACAGATGAGGTGGCTTGAGCATGCGGGCTTCCCTATGAGTGCATGTGGTTACTCATAGAGGAGCGTAGACGTGGGATGGTTCAACGGTGGGTAACAACAGTCAGGCAAACAGATTCCTTTGTGGGAGCGAGCCTGCTCGCGAAAGCGCTACATCCGGCAACATCGATGTCGACTGTTGCACCGTCTTCGCGAGCAGGCTCGCTCCCACATGTTTTCCCACAGATCCATGAATCAGCCGTGCGCCTGTTTCAGCAGCAGCGCAATGCCCGGATGATACTGGCCCGCCTCGTTGCGCAATTTGCGATAGGCGTAGGGGAAGTACCAGGCCACGGCGCAGGTGTTCTCCTTCTGCAGGTCGTCGATCATGTCCTGCAACTCTTCTGGCGTGGCGCTTTGCTGGGCTTTTTGCGGGGCAACGAACAGGCAGCCCAGTTTCAGGTCGCTGGCGTAGCTGATGCGCTTGGCGTCGCTGGCGGCTTCGAGCAAGGGTTGGGTCAGGTTCAGGTTGTTGACCTTCGGCCAGCGCTGGGTGGCCTGGATAAAGGCGCGCTCATCGGCGCTGGCAATGAACAGGTCGGCGCTGACGTTGCGTTCGCCTTCTTCGTTCTGCTTGCGCGTCGCTGCGTTCTGCAGCGTGACCATCTCAGCCATCCAGGCAGCGGCAGACAGCAACCCGAGGTTGGCTTTTTGATCATGCCAGTAGGGGGTGTCGTTATCGCCGCGCACGGCGTTGTAGCGATCGATACAGTCGAACCAGCGTTCCAGCACCGGGCGTAGAAACTCCAGCTTCGGATTGCTGATGATCATGCCTTGCATGCGTTTGCCCTCTTGTTCTTGTGATATCGGGTCGTAGTGTCTATTTGATATCACTTGCCGCAGCTTCACACAAGATCGCTGTCAGTTTATTGATCAGGGCCAGCCAACGAGCGGATACAGGTGGCGGCTTTAATTGACGCTCAATCCCCAACCCTCTAACCTTCGCGGCTTGTTTCAGGTGCTCTGTGGCGCGGTCGCGGCCGACAGAGTGAAACAGGGAAGCCGGTGAGCGAACGCGAACCCGGCGCTGCCCCCGCAACGGTAAATGAGTCAACGCTGTGCCTAGGCCACTGTGTCGCAAGACATGGGAAGGCGCGCAGCCAGGCATCACGCCGCTCATGAGCCCGGAGACCGGCCTGATTCATCCAACGGCATCACGGTGGGCGATGCCAGGCTCGCTGCCGTCCTTTTTTCTGCCCGCCCGCCGTTATCCAGTCCCAACGGAGAGCTCCCCTCATGACCGATACGCCCGATCGCGACGAACGCCACCTGGCGCGCATGCTGCGCAAGAAAGCCGTGATTGACGAGCGCATCGCCAATTCACCGAACGAGTGTGGCCTGCTGCTGGTGCTGACCGGCAACGGCAAGGGCAAGAGCAGTTCGGCGTTCGGCATGCTCGCCCGTGCCATGGGCCACGGCATGCAGTGCGGCGTGGTGCAGTTCATCAAAGGGCGCAACAGCACCGGCGAGGAGCTGTTTTTCCGACGCTTCCCGGAGCAGGTGCGCTTTCACGTCATGGGCGAAGGCTTCACTTGGGAAACCCAGGATCGTCAGCGCGACATCGCCGCCGCCGAAGCGGCCTGGGCGGTATCGCGGCAACTGCTCGGCGATCCATCGATTGGCCTGGTGGTGCTTGATGAGCTGAACATCGCTCTCAAGCACGGTTATCTCGATCTCGATCAGGTGTTGAGCGATCTGCAGGCCCGTCCGCCGATGCAACACGTGGTGGTTACCGGCCGGGGTGCCAAGCCGGAAATGATCGAGCTGGCCGATACCGTGACCGAAATGGGCATGATCAAACATGCCTTCCAGGCCGGCATCAAGGCGCAGAAAGGCGTCGAACTGTGAATGATGCTTCGATGACCAGCCGCCACTGTCCGGCGGTGTTGATTGCCGCGCCGGCTTCCGGCCAGGGCAAGACCACCGTCACTGCGGCACTGGCACGGTTGCATCGCAACCAGGGGCGCAAGGTGCGTGTGTTCAAATGCGGACCTGATTTCCTTGATCCGATGATCCTTGAGCGCGCCAGTGGCGCACCGGTCTATCAACTGGACATGTGGATGGTCGGCGAGCAGGAAAGTCGCCGACTGTTGTGGGAAGCCGCCGCCGAAGCGGACCTGATCCTGATCGAAGGCGTGATGGGGCTGTTCGACGGCACCCCGTCCAGCGCTGACCTGGCGCGCCACTTCGGCGTGCCGGTGCTGGCCGTGATCGACGGCACCGCCATGGCCCAGACGTTCGGCGCCCTGGCCCTGGGCCTGGCCCGTTATCAGCCGGACTTGCCGTTCGCTGGCGTACTGGCCAACCGGGTCGGCACCCTGCGCCACGCGCAATTGCTCGAAGGCAGCCTGACCGAAGGCCTGCGCTGGTACGGCGCGCTCTCGCGGGAAACCGGCATCGAGTTGCCGAGCCGCCATCTCGGACTGGTCCAGGCCAGCGAACTGAATGACCTGGACGTTCGCCTCGACGCAGCGGCCGAAGCACTGGCCAGCAGTTGTGAAGTGGCGTTGCCGCCCCAGGTCGAGTTCGCCGCGCCCGAACTGACGACCGTTGAGCCGTGGCTCGACGGTGTGCGCATCGCCGTCGCCCGTGACGAAGCGTTTGCCTTCACCTATGGCGCCAGCCTCGACCTGCTGCGGGCCATGGGCGCGCAACTGGCCTTCTTTTCCCCTATTCATGACATCGAACTGCCCGAGGCGGACAGCCTGTATCTGCCTGGCGGTTACCCGGAGCTGCACCACGTTGCACTGGCGCGGAACGTGCCGATGCTGACGGCGATCCGTGCCCACCACGCAGCCGGCAAACCGCTGCTCGCCGAATGCGGTGGCATGCTCTACCTGCTCGATTCATTGACCGACGTCGAGGGCAATCGCGCCGAGCTGCTCGGCCTGTTGAGCGGTGAAGCGCAGATGCAAAAGCGCCTTGCGGCCTTGGCGTTGCAATCAGTCGAGCTGCCGGAAGGCACCCTGCGCGGGCATACCTATCATCACTCCTTGACCAGCACTGAACTTGAGCCGATCGCCCGTGGGCACAGCCCGAACGGTGGGCGAGGGGCTGAGGCGGTTTTCCGCCTGGGGCGGATGACGGCTTCCTATGTGCATTTTTACTTTCCGTCCAATCCCGGGGCGATTGCCGCGTTGCTTGCGCCCGATCCTGGGGGCGTCTTCGCGAGTAGGCTCGCTCCCACATTTGATCACCTGAACCCTGTGGGAGCGAGCCTGCTCGCGAAGCCGTCATGACTGACAACGCTTTCTCTTCAGCCGAACGCGAAGCCGTCTATCGCGCCATCGCCGAACGCCGCGACATGCGCCACTTCAGCGGTGGCGCCGTCGAGCCGGCGTTGCTGCGCCGTCTGCTGGAAGCCGCGCACCAGGCGCCCAGCGTCGGGCTGATGCAACCGTGGCGCTTCATCCGTATCAGCGACCGAGCCTTGCGTGGGCAGATCCAGCGACTGGTGGAAGAGGAACGCATCCGCACCGCCGAAGCCTTGGGCGAGCGCAGCGATGAATTCATGCAGCTCAAGGTCGAAGGCATCAGCGATTGTGCCGAGGTGCTCGTGGCGGCGTTGATGGACGACCGCGAGCGGCACATATTCGGTCGCCGGACCTTGCCGGAAATGGACCTGGCCTCGCTGTCCTGCGCCATCCAGAACCTGTGGCTGGCGGCCCGCGTCGAAGGGCTGGGGATGGGCTGGGTGTCGCTGTTCGAGCCTCAGGCCCTGGCTGACCTGCTGGGCCTGCCCGCCGGGGCCAAGCCGTTGGCGGTCCTGTGCCTGGGGCCGGTCAAAGGCTTCTACCCAGCGCCGATGCTGGCCCTGGAAGGCTGGGCGCAACCGCGTCCGCTCACTGAATTGCTGTATGAAAACCACTGGGGAGTGCGCCCATGAGCGTAGCGTTGCTCAGTGCCGCCGCGGTGGCGCTGGATGCGCTGCTGGGTGAGCCCCGGCGTTGGCATCCGCTGGTGGCGTTCGGCGGCTTTGCCGATCGCATCGAACAACGTTTCAACTCCGGCGGGCGTGGCTGGCGCAGCCATGGAGTGACGGCGTGGGTGATCGCCGTGGTGCCGCTGACCTTGCTCGCCACGGCCCTGTCCTGGGCACCGATGATTGGCTGGCTGGTGGAGATTCTGGCGCTGTATTGCGCCCTCGGCCTGCGCAGTCTCGGCGAGCATGTCGAGCCGGTGGCCCGGGCGCTGCGCAGCGGTGAGCTGGACGAGGCGCGCCGGCGCGTCGGTTACCTGGTCAGTCGCGAAACCGCCGAGCTGGACGAAACCGCCGTCGCCCGCGCCGCCACCGAGTCGGTCCTGGAAAACGGCAGCGACGCGGTGTTCGCCGCGCTGTTCTGGTTCGCCGTGGCCGGCGCGCCTGGCGTGGTGTTGTACCGGTTGAGCAATACCCTCGACGCCATGTGGGGCTATCGCAACGAGCGCTTCGAGCGTTTCGGCTGGGCGGCGGCGAAAATCGACGACCTGCTCAACTACATTCCCGCGCGCCTGGTGGCGTTGACCTACGCCGTGCTCGGCAAGACCCGCCTGGCACTCAAATGCTGGCGCAGCCAGGGGCCGACCTGGGACAGCCCGAATGCCGGGCCGGTGATGGCCGCCGGTGCCGGCGCGCTGGGTGTGGAGCTGGGGGGCGCGGCGGTGTATCACGGCGAACTGCATCAACGCCCGCCATTGGGCGAGGGCGTGCCGGCGAGTGCCGATTCGATTGACCGAGGCTGGCAATTGGTGCAACGCGGCGTATGGTTATGGCTGCTGATTCTCTGCCTCGGAGCCGAGTTTTATGCTTGAGCATGGTGGACGACTGCGCAACGCCGCCCGGCAATACGGGATTGCCGAGGCTGACTGGCTCGACCTGTCCAGTGGCCTCGCGCCCTGGCCGTTCGAGATCCCGGCGATTCCAATGCGCGCCTGGGCGCGCCTGCCCGAGACCGACGATGGTCTGGAACAGGCCGCTTGCGACTATTACGAAGCGACGCATGTGCTGCCGGTGGCCGGTTCGCAAATGGCCATCCAACTGCTGCCGCGCCTGCGCCGAGCGGGCAAGGTCGGGGTCCTGTCGCCCTGTTACGCCGAACACGCCGAAGCCTGGCGCCGCAGCGGCTACATCGTGCGCGAAGTGCTGGAAGCGGAAGTGGATTTCTTCCTCGACAGCCTCGACGTACTAGTGGTGGTCAACCCGAACAATCCCACCGGCCTGAGCCTGGACCCCGAACGCCTGCTGGATTGGCATGCGCGGCTGGCCCAGCGGGGTGGCTGGCTGGTGGTGGACGAAGCGTTCATGGATATCACGCCGCACCTGAGCCTTGCCGCCTACGCCCATCAGGTCGGATTGATCGTGCTGCGCTCGTTCGGCAAGTTTTTCGGCCTGGCCGGGGTTCGCCTCGGGTTCGTCCTGGCCGAGCGACGCTTGCTTAAGCTGCTCGCCGAACAGGTCGGGCCGTGGGCCGTCAGCGGGCCGACGCGGATATTGGGCCAGGCGTGCCTGTTGGATACCGAGGCCCACGCCCGCCAGCGCCAGCGTTGCGAAGAAACCAGCGAGCGCCTGGCGCTGCTGCTCGAGCATTACGGTTTCAAGCCTGATGGCGGTTGCGGGTTGTTCCAGTGGCTGGTTACCGAGCACGCCCGGGCCCTTTATGAATTCATGGCCCATCGCGGCATTCTCCTGCGGCTGTTCATCAACACCAACAGTCTGCGCTTCGGGCTGCCGGCCAATGACGCAGAATTCCTGCGTCTCGAACAGGCTTTCGAGGCCTACGCCAAGGACATTCAATGACCACCTTGATGGTGCAGGGCACCACCTCCGATGCCGGCAAAAGCACGCTGGTCACGGCGCTGTGCCGCTGGGTCAGGCGCCAGGGCGTGAGCGTGGTGCCATTCAAGCCGCAGAACATGGCGCTCAATAGCGCGGTGACCGCCGATGGCGGCGAAATCGGCCGGGCCCAGGCGGTCCAGGCCCAGGCCTGTGGCCTCGAACCGCATACCGACATGAACCCGGTGCTGCTCAAGCCCAACAGCGACACCGGTGCCCAGGTCATCATCCATGGCCGCGCCGTGACCAGCATGAACGCCGTGGCGTATCACGATTACAAGGCCATCGCGATGCAAGCGGTGCTGGCTTCCCATGAGCGTTTGCGCGCGGCGTATCCGGTGGTCATGGTCGAGGGCGCGGGGTCGCCGGCGGAGATCAACCTGCGTGCCGGCGACATCGCCAACATGGGCTTTGCCGAGGCCGTCGATTGCCCGGTGCTGCTGATCGCCGACATCAATCGCGGCGGCGTATTCGCCCACCTGGTCGGCACCCTTGAGTTGCTTTCGCCCAGCGAACAGGCCCGGGTAAAAGGTTTCATCATCAACCGTTTTCGTGGCGACCTGGCGTTGCTGCAACCCGGCCTGGATTGGCTCGAAGCGCGCACCGGCAAACCGGTGATTGGCGTATTGCCCTATGTGCTGGACCTGCACCTGGAAGCCGAGGACGGTCTCGATCAGCGTCAGGCCGACAAGGCCGAACAGGTACTCAAGGTTGTGGTGCCGGTGCTGCCGCGCATCAGCAACCATACCGATTTCGATCCGCTGCGCCTGCACCCGCAGGTCGACCTGCAATTCATCGGCCCCGGCCAGACCATCCCGCCGGCCGACCTGATCATCCTGCCCGGTTCGAAAAGCGTGCGCAGCGACCTGGCCTACCTGCGCGCCAACGGCTGGGAGACGGCAATCAATCGGCACCTGCGCTACGGCGGCAAGTTGCTGGGCATCTGCGGTGGTTTGCAGATGCTTGGCCGCCAGGTTCACGATCCGCTCGGGCTGGAAGGCGCGGCCGGTTCGAGTGCCGGGCTGGGCCTGCTGGACTTCGAGACGACGCTGGAGCATGAGAAGCAGTTGCGCAACGTACGCGGGCGGTTGGCCCTGGAGGATGCCGAGGTCAGCGGCTACGAGATTCATGCGGGTGTGACCACTGGCCCGGCCCTGGAAAACCCTGCGGTGACGTTGGACGGCGGCCGTTGCGACGGCGCCCGAAGCCTCGACGGACAGATTTTCGGCACCTATCTGCATGGGCTGTTTGAAACGCCAGCGGCGAGCAGCGCGTTGCTGCGCTGGGCGGGCATGCAGGACGTGCAGGCGGTGGATTATCACGGGTTGCGCGAGCGGGATATCGAGCGGTTGGCGGATCTGGTGGAGCGGCATCTGGATACCGGGGTGTTGCGTGAACTCTGTGGGATTTGAGGTGGTTGAGAAGGCCCCTTCGCGAGCAGGCTCGCTCCCACATGGGCCTTGCGGTGTACATAATCCCTGTGGGAGCGAGCCTGCTCGCGAAGGGGCCAGCACCGACACCGCCTATTTGAAAGAGAACGACCCATGCTGCAACTGATCCTCGGCGGCGCCCGCTCCGGCAAGAGTCGCCTGGCTGAAAAACTCGCGGCAGGCACCGGCTTGCCGGTGACCTACATCGCCACCAGCCAACCCCTGGACGGCGAGATGAACCAGCGTGTCGCCCAGCATCGCGCCCGGCGCCCGGCCGATTGGGCGTTGGTGGAGGAACCGCTGGCGCTGGCACAGGTATTGCGCGAAACCGCCGCGAGGGAGCGCTGCCTGCTGGTAGATTGCCTGACCCTCTGGCTGACCAACCTGTTGATGCTCGACGATGCCGACCGACTGGCTGCCGAGCGCGAAGCCCTGCTGGACTGCATCGGCGCGCTGCCCGGTGAAATCATTTTTGTCAGCAACGAGACCGGCCTGGGTGTCGTGCCGCTGGGCGAGCTGACTCGCCGTTACGTCGATGAAGCCGGTTGGCTGCATCAAGCCTTGGCCGAACGTTGCCAGCGCGTCGTGCTGACCGTTGCCGGCCTGCCCCTGACTCTCAAAGGTACTGCGTTATGAATCACCGCTGGTGGCTGGACCCGTGCAAGCCTGTTGATAGCCAAGTGCTGGAGCAAGCGATGGCGCGGCAACAACAACTGACCAAACCGGCCGGCTCCCTCGGGCGCCTGGAGTCGGTGGCGGTGCAGCTGGCGGGCCTGCAAGGGCAGGTCAAGCCGAGCCTTGAACAATTGTGGATCGCGATTTTTGCCGGCGATCACGGTGTGGTGGCCGAAGGCGTCTCGGCCTATCCCCAGGAAGTGACCGGGCAGATGCTGCTCAACTTTGTCAGCGGCGGCGCGGCCATCAGCGTGCTCGCTCGGCGGTTGGACGCTTGCCTGGAAGTCGTCGACCTGGGCACCGTGACGCCTTCGCTGGACTTGCCCGGCGTGCGGCATTTGCGGGTCGGCCCGGGCACCGCCAATTTCCTCCTAGGCCCGGCCATGACCCTGGCCCAGGGCGAACAGGCCCTGCAAGCCGGACGCGACAGTGCCATGCGCGCCGCTGCCAGCGGCACGCAACTGTTCATCGGTGGCGAGATGGGCATCGGCAATACCACGGCGGCCAGCGCGCTGGCCTGTGCCTTGCTCGATTGCCCGGTGGCGCATCTGGTCGGGCCGGGCACCGGGCTGGATGCGGCGGGTATCAGCCGCAAGGTCCAGGTCATCGAACGAGCCCTGGCCGTGCACGGTGGGTCGAACGGCGACCCGCTGCAAACGCTGTGCAACCTTGGCGGGTTTGAAATCGCCGCGTTGGTCGGCGCCTATCTGGCCTGTGCGCAGCAGGGCATCGCCGTGCTGGTGGATGGCTTCATCTGCAGCGTCGCCGCCCTGGTGGCGGTGCGGCTCAATCCGGCGTGCCGGCCCTGGTTGTTGTTCGCCCACCGTGGCGCCGAACCGGGACACCGCCACGTGCTGGAAACCCTCGCTGCCGAACCGCTACTGGACCTGGGCTTGCGCCTGGGCGAGGGCAGCGGGGCGGCGCTGGCGGTGCCGTTGTTGCGCCTGGCCTGTGACCTCCACGGGCAGATGGCGACCTTCGCCGAAGCGGCCGTGGCGGATCGCCCGGCATGACCTTGCGCCTGGACCTGTTGCGCCATGGCGAGACCGAACTGGGCGGCGGGCTGCGCGGCAGTCTCGACGACGCCCTGACGCCACGAGGCTGGGAACAGATGCACGCGGCAGTCGCAGCGGGCGGGCCGTGGGATCGGCTGGTGAGTTCGCCCTTGCAGCGCTGCGCGCGTTTCGCCGAACAGCTGGGCGCGCGACTGGGCTTGCCGGTGGAGCTGGACAAGAACCTGCAGGAATTGCATTTCGGCGCCTGGGAAGGCCGCAGCGCGGCGGCATTGATGGAGACTGACGCCGAGGCGCTGGGGCGGTTCTGGGCCGATCCCTACGGCTTCACGCCGCCGGAAGGCGAGCCGGTACTCGAATTCTCGGCGCGAGTGCTGGCGGCGCTCGAACGCTTGCATCAAGCCTACGCCGGGCAGCGCATCCTGCTGGTCAGCCATGGCGGCGTGATGCGGCTGCTGCTGGCTCGCGCCCGCGGTCTGCCGCGCGAGCAATTGCTCAATGTCGAAGTCGCCCACGGCGCGCTGTTTTCTCTCTCGGTGGCGTCCGGTCCAGTCCTCGAAGAGGCGGTCTGAAGATGTTGCCTTTCTGGATCGCCCTGCAATTTCTCAGCAGCCTGCCGGTGCGCTTGCCGGGCATGCCCGAACCTGCGCAACTAGGTCGTTCGCTGCTGTTCTATCCGCTGGTAGGGGTGGTGTTCGGCGGCTTGCTCTGCGGGCTCGATGCCTGGTTGTCAGGCGCACCGTTGCTGCTGCATGCGGCGCTGCTGCTGATGGCCTGGGTGTTGCTCAGTGGCGGCCTGCACCTCGATGGCCTGGCGGACAGCGCGGACGCCTGGCTCGGTGGTTTCGGTGATCGCGAACGCACGCTGCTGATCATGAAGGATCCGCGCAGCGGACCGATCGCGGTGATCACCCTGGTGCTGGTGCTGTTGCTCAAGTTCAGCGCGTTGCTGGCGCTGATCGAACAGCAGCAGACCTTGGCGCTGCTCATCGTGCCGGTACTCGGGCGTGGCGCGTTGCTGGCGCTGTTCCTCACCACGCCCTATGTACGTGCCGGTGGCTTGGGCCAGGCGCTCGCCGACCACCTGCCACGCCGCGCCGGTTGGCAGGTGCTGTGCGCCGTTGCGCTGGCCTCCGGGCTGGTGGCGGGCTGGGCCGGCCTGGTGGCGTTGCTGATCGCGGCGCTGGGCTTTATCGGCTTGCGCCGGATAATGCTGCGCCGCTTGGGCGGGTGCACCGGAGACACGGCGGGGGCCTTGCTGGAACTGCTGGAGATGGCGGTTCTGGTGGGTTGGGCATTGAGCTGATTACAGGACGGCGCCGAGATCAATCGACAAACAGGTCGGGTGTCAGCGGGCCGCCTTGCGGGTCGTAGCGATACTGTCCGAACTCGGTCTGGCCCTGTTCCGCCAGCAGCTCTTCATCAATCAGCAGGCGGCCGGTGATGTGGCGACCGCTGCTGGAGAGAATGGCGTGGGCGGCATCGGCCATGATCGCGGGGGTTCGGGCGCGCTTGAAGGCCTGGCGTCCGCCGAGTTCGAACTCGATGGCGGCGGTGGCGATGATGGTCTTCGGCCACAACGAGTTGACGCTGATGCCGTATTTCTCGAACTCATCGCTCATGCCGAGGGTGAGCATGCTCATGCCGTACTTGGTGACGGTGTAGGGTGCGTGCTGGGCGAACCAGCGGGACGACAGGCTCAGCGGTGGCGAGAGGTTGAGGATGTGGCCGCCGCCGCTGCGCTTGAGGTAGGGCAGGGCCGCCTGGCTGCAGACCATCACTGCACGCGTGTTGATCTGATACATCAGGTCGAAGCGTTTGGGCACAAGGTGCTCGACGCCCATGAGCCGAATCGCTCCCGCGTTGTTGACCAGGGCATCGATACCGCCGAAGTGTTCGGCGGCCCTGTCCATGGCCGCGCCTACCTCCGTCTCGTCGCGCACGTCCAGTTGCAGGGGCAAGGCCCTGCCGCCGGCGGCTTCGACTTCTTCGGCCACACTGAAAATGGTTCCGGGGAGTTTTGGATGGGCCTCGGCACTCTTGGAGGCGATGACAATATTGGCGCCATCAAGGGCGGCGCGCAGGGCGATCTCGCGGCCGATGCCGCGGCTGGCGCCAGTGATGAACAAGGTTTTACCGGAGAGGGACATTGCGGTGCTCCTGTGCTTGTCTGGGGACGCGGTTGAGTGTTACGGAAAGCGGGTCGCTGTCGTTCAAGAACCGCACGCAGTTAAGACAAGTTGTTTCCCAATGCATATAGGATCCTTCCCGGATTCCTGTAGGACCTTTCCGCGGCCATGGGTGACAGCCCGGGAAACCAAGGCCTACCCCTGATGCTCTTTACTTGAGGGAAACGGCGGACCCGTGGCGAGGGAGCTTGCTCCCGCTGGGTCGCGAAGCGGCCCCAAAACCTGCCACATGCGGAGCATCAGACACACCGCACCAGCCGCTTGACGGCTGCTTCGCAGCCGAGCGGGAGCAAGCTCCCTCGCCACGGGTCTGGCGAAGACCTTATATGAGCAGCAGGTCTACCCCGGTTTTTTGCCGATACGAAGTCGCAATCAGCCTATAAATAAGTACCACCTCGCCTGATCAGGCGCTGCTTAGGGTATCGGTTCGAATTCACGAATTGGAATACCCATGACGACCACCCAATCCAAGGTCCACCTTGACCAGATCGTTGCCGATCTTTATGCGCGACATTTGCCGAACGTTACCCGTGCCGAGTTTCCGCCGATGGCGGAGCAAGCGCTGATCCTCCTGGCTCGACTGGTCGAATTGCTCGCTCCCTTCAACGTGGCCCCGGAGCGCTGGGCCGACCGCCACTTCATTACCGTTCTCGGCACCCAGGCCGCGGTGCGACAGGAGGTTGCCCGGCTGCAAGGTGTCGCGGTGGACGGCGTCGATCCTTTTACCGTGCGCAAAGTCCTTGGCGAATTGAGTCTCGCGGCCTGGGAAGGCTTGGCACCTGAACTGGCATACCCTGTCGAAACACCCCATCCCCCGGCACGAGCCGAATTCAGGCAGGCGCTGATCGAGCAGTTGAAAGCGCACAGCCGGCGACCGTTGAGCGAACACGCCTGGGCTCTGCTGGCCAGCCTCGCTGACGACAGTTCCTTGCGTAGCCAGCAACAAGCCTGGGTCGAGACACTGAGCAAACGGCCTTCGCCAATCCAGCAACTGACCTCCGCGACGGGGTTGCTGGCCCTGCTCCAGGAGGAAATATCCCAAGCCTTTACGCCGCTCGCCAGGCTCGACAGCCTGGAAGACTTCGAGCAAGTGGCAGTGACGGAGCACATTGCCGCTGACGCGCAGCCGCACACTCTGGCGTCAATCATCTACGCCAGTTTCGCCAAGGCCCGGGTCTTCAATACCGACGACTCCTACGAGCTCACCGACAAGCGGCCTGGACAGCTGGCGTTTCGGTTGATCGTCAAAGGGTCGCAGCTCAACGCATTTGCCGCTCGCATCCAGGCCTTCGGCGACGGGCAAGTACTTGAGGGCGATTTCGCCACGCTGGCCGAAGCTTACCGCCAACGCTTTGTGCTACAGGCGCGCCTGGCCTGCGCCGATGGCGTGGTGGGGGCTGGAGATTTCCAGACCTTGCGCGAGGTGTCGCAGATTCGCGGCGCCACGGTCCTCCATGGAGAGGACCTGACAGTCGAGGCCGAGGGGCGAATCCATGTAACGGCCTTGTACATCGAGATGCCTGATGGCAGCCGCCAGCAACTGCATGGCGTGCTGGTAATCGGCACGCGTAGGGAAAGCTCCGTCATGCTGGTTGCCCCTCATCTGGGCATCGAGCCGTTTGCCCACCTGAACGCGCTGCGGGTCGAGCTGGAGCGGCGCTTCAATGACCCTGGTCTCTTCCGGCCCTGGCTGGGTTACATCCAGGCCCGGGAGCGGGCGCAGGTGGGGTTCCATGATCCTGGCGCGACGAAGCTGTGTCGTTATCGCCAACTGAGCGACGATGTATTCGAGCACCTGGCGCAAAGCAATTTCCAGCGGTTGCGCAGTGACCTGGAGCAGGCCTATCGACACGTCCCTGAGACCGGCTCCCTGGATGAGTTGGGCCAACGTATCGACCGGTTATTGACCAGCGAAACCACCTGGTCAACCGAGGCATTGGCGTTACGGACGTTGCGTGCCGCCGAAACGCTTGATCTTGAACGGCTGCTTCAGGCCTGCCATCTGCAAGTCCACCCAGATGTCGCATTGCCACTGCAAGGTCAACCTGAGCCCGTATCGCTGATGCAGGTTTTCCCAGGACAGGTCGCCGACCACCAGGCTGAACCCATCACTGACAATGTTCATGCCGCCAGGCTCGCCGCTTATTTCGGTACGGCTGAGATCGCAAAAATAACCGCCCGCCTTTTCGAGGCCTTGCCTGATCATTTCCCCACGAGCGCCGACGCAGCGCCAAGCCTGGCCAGATGCCTGGCCCGCCGACTCTGGGCTGCACAGGCGAGTCCGGCCGAACTGGCTTGGCCTGATCAGGGCGGGCGCCACAAAGTCTTCCATTTCCAGGCCGGGTTGCTTGACGCGGCCAAACCAGCAACGCCTCACGAAACGCTGGCGATCGCCAATGCACTGTTGCCCCTCGGCGCGGTGATTGACAGTTGTTTCTCCTGCGCCGACTGGATCGACGCCCAACTCGTCACGCAGAATTGGCGCCGCACTGTGGTGCACCGGCACATCGGCGGCGGCACCGCCATGCCGGATGTCGAGGCGCTTTGCACCGTGCTGGAGGCGCCCCGGGCTTTTGACTACAGCCGCGCTTCGCCCGACAAGCTGGCCGAAGAGATCAATCCGCTGCTGGACGCGCTTATCGATTCGCCGGCCTTCGAGCGCTTGCAACAGGCGCTGCTCAAGCCGGCGGGATGGCCGGCCGATACCGACCCCGAGCGGTGCCAGGCGCTCGCGCTCTCGGCCCTCACCGATTACCTGTACCCACCCGAGACACACCGCGCCGGTTATCTGTGCGGCTTCAATCTCTACGACCCAGCCTTGGGGGACCGTACCTGGCAGCAGGTGCTGGACGCGCTGTGGGGGCATCTGCGTAATCATTTCGCCCGGCATTCAGAGTGGGCTGGCAGCCTGGCGGCGGTCATGTTGCTGCGCCGCTATGCTCCGGCGTTTCTGGTCCGAGGGCTGCCTCCCACCCTGTTGTATGGCCATACACAGACGGCCGTGGATTTCCGTCACGCCGTGGCACTGGCCCAGGCAACGGTTCCCGGGCTCGCCTGGCGCAAGCGTTTCACCGATCTCGAAGCCTTGTGGGCGAATGTCCTGACGGAAAGCTTGACGCAAGCTCAGCAAGCCGCCTGTGCGGCGCTGCGCAACGATGCCTCGATCTATTTCGCGATGTGCCGAGGCCAGTTGAATGTCGGTGGCCTCGACGAAGTCGCCGATGACGATGCGCAAAAGGCCATTAAATTTACCCATGCTGATAGCGAGCGGCGGGAGAAAAACCTCAACGCGTTGCTTGAACCGCCGCCGGACCGGAAAGAAATGGCGCGGGCGCAGATGAAAATCGATGCGCCCGGCGTCGATCAGGACAAGCAGCGGTTGACGAGCCTGGAGGAGAAACGCCGGTTCGACAGTATCCTGATTACGTTGAGCAAGTGGATCGGCAGCTGGATCTCCAAGGAGTGGGACGGACCTTATATGTCCAACGTCGAGCGCTACATGACCAATGTGGAGGGCTGTGGCCTGAACGACGAGGAACTCGGCTTTCAGAGCAAGGAGCTCGGTGGTCCGGCATTGTCCGCTCGATTCGAGAAGGCCTATGACCGCTTTGAACAGGCCAGCGACGCCGCTCAGCGCGAGAAGATGATCGACGCCATCCTTGATCTTCCCGCGCATCAGCGCCGGGAGCTGCTGGCTGCCGATCGACTGGTGTCGGTAAGCTTCAAGGATTCCGAAGGCAAGCCAAACAGGCTGGGCCATTTCGGCGTGCTTGCGCTGGGAGACGGCTATGCCTACGAACTGTTCTGCCCCTCCGGCACGGTTCGCAGGGTTGTTCTCGAAATCGGTGCGGACGTTCGAGTCCACCAATATTACGGCTCGACGGTTTATTACCCGGGCAAGGTGCAGGAGGTCTACGACTTCAGCGGACTCCCCGCGCTGGATATGACGGCCTATATCGAAGGTCGCGAGGGCCTTTCCAGGGAACAAGGCGGCAAGCTGACGTATCTGTTCGACAATCCTTATCGGCCTCGCCGTCACCAACAGGTGATACCGGAGCGCCAGGCTGTCGAGGGATTCTGCAAGTTGATGCAGGAGCATCATTTTGGCCAGGTGGTCCGCCAGTTGCGTCCCTTCTACCGGCGGCGCACGCCTTTGGAAGCCGAATACCAACGATGGCATGAAGGGCTTGATTTGCCGCTGAGCTTCATCGTGCCTTTCTACTCGCTTTATCTGGACATCAAGCACGACCGGGTCGGCACCGCCACGGTGCTGTTCGCGGCGTTGGAAGTCATCACGTTCCTGCTGCCGTTCAATGGCGCGTTCAGGAGCGGTTACACGGCATCGGTAACGTTGGGGCGGGTGGTCGCCCGCACTACCAGCCTGGGGGTGTCGAAAGTCGCCTTGCGGCTGGCCAAGACTGGCGTGGCGGGCGCCGCCTTCAGCAAAGTGCTGCTGATCGGAACGCTGGAAGCCTTGAATCCGCTGCCGTGGGGCCTGCTTGCGCTGGTGGGCAGGGCCGGGTGGAAGGGCGTCAGGATGTTGAACGAAACGCTCTGGCGCCTGCGTCAGGTTCATGGGCGGTTGGGCAGCGCTTTCGCCTTGGTAAAGGAACAGGTCCGTTATACCGGGGTGAGGCGTGCAGCCCTTGCCCCGCAAAGACTGCTGGGTCTGCCGGCGGTCACCCGCGGGCCCGTCGAGACGGTAGCGGGGAATTTTCGTGCGGATTTCAGCTGGGGCAATCGCAAGCTGAGTATCGCCCAGCAGATCGACCTGCATGCGCGGGACGTGGATATCAGCGGCGCGGTTTTGCAGGACCACCTGTATCGCCTGGGCGGCGCCGAATACATTTCCATGCAGGGCAACCTGTATCAGGTGCACCGCAGCGCAAATGCGCAACTGCGCATCAGCCGTGGCGAGCACAGCGGTCCGCTGGTGGAATATGCCAAGGCCGAGCAGCAATGGCGCCTGGCTCAGGGCGGGCTGGCTGGCGGGATGCTTCCGGCGGGCGCAGCGCAGCCTCCAATCCCGCGTCTAGTCACCTTGCCCATGGATGGGGTGGAAGGTGCGGCCCCCGATTTTCAAGTGCGCATCGCGGTTCAGGTCATTTATGACGCCGCGGAAGGTGGATGGCGAGAAAGGCGCGGCGGTCAGCTCGGCGCCATGCTCTGGCGCAACGCCGCAGGCGAATGGCAACGCGGTACGCTCATCGAATTCCGCAACCGGCCGGCGCTGCTGGCGCCCCCAGGCAACCTGCGGACCGTCGAGTTGCCTGCACTGCCGGCGATGCCGATGCAGCTCGAACCGGTTCCGGCCGTTATCCACTATCTCTGGTTAGGGCGGGACCCGCTCGGGCGCGATGCCCTGGTCAATATGGCCTTTAACTCCCGCCAGGCTCCGAGCTTCCAAAGTATCTTGCATGTGGATCTGGAGCCCGCTGCACTGCAGCGACTCACCGAGGAGGCGGGCGAGCTGGTGCCCGACCTGGTGATCAGGAACCTGAACGACGAACTATTTTTCCAGAACCTGAGCGGCACCCCTCTGGGCGAGCAATACCGTCATATCACCGGTGCCGCGCTTCCTTATTATCCCGCCGCCTCGCACGTGCTGCGCTATCCATTGCTGAATGCCTATGGTGGTATATACCTGGATGTCGATAGCGCTATCCTGATCTCCATCCCACCGGGGCAGCTCGTCGCCACTGACGACGGGCTGTTGCTGGGCAACTGGGTCCGCAGCGCGTTGGGCCCCGGTTATGAGCCGAGCCATTTTGCCAGTCGCCCGGACAACCGGATCCTGCAGGCGATTTCACTGGAAATGACGCAACGCTATCAAGCCGGGCGGGCCCATTACGACAGCATCGCACCCAGGGGCACCCGCCAGCACTTGCAGGACTTCTACCGCGAGCATTCCAGGCTGACTGGCACCGGATTGTTCAATGATGTGCTCGCACCGACAACGGCGTACCCGCTGCTGCCACAGATGGGCATGGCGGATTCGTTTGGAATATACGACCCGGCATACGGGCGATCGGCTTTCGAAGCGGCCATGCGGCACTTTCCGTTTGCTACGCTGCATCCGATCCAGCCGACCCGGGTGCCGAACTGGCAGCAAGCCTTGTCCCGGTTCGAAGAGCCGCTCCCTGAGGCTAGATTGCTGGAGCACATGCGGGCGCTCCATGTTCCTGGCGATTCCGGTTCTGATGCAGCACTGGCCGCACTGGCCACTCTGCGCGCACAAGGCCGCAGCGCTGAGGCAATTGCCCAGACCTTATCGACAATGGGGTTCCAGCGTGCGCGCATGAACGAAGCACTCGAACGAAGGCAAAGGATGCTGGCTGTCACCTCTCCCGCGCGCATTGAGGAGCACCGGGACCTGCACACAGCGCTGATGGCGCACTGGCAGGCTGATGCCTGGGCAACTGAGCTGAATCTGCCCCCGGCGGTTTTGCAACTCGGCAATGTGCCTGTCGAGTCGCTAGCCGACCTGCCGCCTTGTTTTTATTCGAGCGTGCACGGTTTGCGTTTGGGGCCGGGGGTACGCTGGCTTAACCGGGAACCTCTGAGCAGGTTCAATAACCTTTCCCGCCTGGAAATCGACTGCTCCGATCTCATGGGTTTTTTTGTCCCACCTCCCCAGCACGTCCCGCAATTGTTGCATCTGAGCCTGCTCAACATGCACGACGCCGCCCGTCATCTGAATGCGATTCGACGGATTACCACGTTGCAGATCCTTGACCTGACCGGCGCGAGGGGACTGACATCGCCGGACAATGCGATTTTCGACCTGAGCGACTTCGGGCTGCGCTCGATCATTCTGGACGGCTGCAGGCTTCAGGTTTTCCCGATCGTCGATTTCAGCGCGACCGAGCAGTTGTCCCTGGTCAATAACCGGATCGACGCCATACCTGCGGGATTGCTGGCCAACCCGAGCAGTGCCGCCCGCCACACCGAGGTGAGACTGGAGGGCAATCCCCTGCCGCAACAGGTCCGGGCCAGGGTCCTCTTCGCCAACGGGGAGAACCGTCGCTACCGGTTTTTCATTGACGACAGGCCGTTACCTGGCGAGTTGCGCCGGCAGGTCCAGACCTGGCAGGAGGAGTCGCTACGAATTCGTCAGGTCCTCACCGAGTGGGCGCAGGCGAGCAGCTCCACCACGCCCGTGCCCGATACCGTTCGCGTGGCGCGAGAACGGCTCGGTGCGCGGATGTTCGAGGCCCATCAACGCTACCGCAGCAGCGGCCAGGGCGCGACATTGGCGCTGGAGTTATTGACGGAACTGCCGCCGGACAATCTTCCAGCGCAGGCCTACCAGGCGGTGCACGACCTGGAGATACGGCGGCCTGGTCTTGGTCACCATGAGCTCGGGCAGCTCATCGAACGTTTCCAGGCCGTGCGCAGCCTGATCATCAGCAGCCCGACGAGCCCGATAGCCAGGCTCCCCGAAGCCATTCGCTCGCTCCCCGAACTCATGTGGCTGGAATTGACGAACCTGGGGATTGAAATCGACCAGCCGGCAATCGAGCTGTTCGCCTCGGTCGCCAATCTCATGCACCTCAATCTGGGCGGTAACCGCCTGGGAGCGATCGACAACACAACGGCCCTGGCCAATCGCTTCGGTGCCAACGCGGGCCTCTATCTCAGCCGTATGCATATTGAACAGTTTCCCCGCTGGATAGACGCACACTTGCTATCGAGCCTGGAAGAACTCGACCTGTCCGAAAATCTCCTCACCCACATTCCGGAGGATGTATTCAGCAACGAAGGCAATCATCAGGCGTCCACCGAAGTAGTGCTGGCAGGCAACCCGCTCGATCCCGAGCTTTCCCAGCGATTGCTCGATTCGATGGCCGCGGTGCAGCCGGGTGTCCCTCGCTTTACCTTCGAACTGGATGGCTTGCAGCTCGATCACTTCGCTCAACCGGGACCGATCCCTACGCCCAATGTC
The DNA here is from genome assembly GCF_054161305.1 of Pseudomonas sp. Z2-11. Classification (NCBI taxonomy): domain Bacteria; kingdom Pseudomonadati; phylum Pseudomonadota; class Gammaproteobacteria; order Pseudomonadales; family Pseudomonadaceae; genus Pseudomonas; species Pseudomonas sp. Z2-11. The sequence goes on along the minus strand of NZ_CP096395.1, from coordinate 4,618,655 downwards.
GACCCATGGCTCGAAGGACTCGATGAACTCGAAGCGGCACGTCGCCGACAACTATGGCAAGACATCGGGCGGGCAGGCGCTTCGAACCTCATGACCATGATCAATCAACTGCGGCAAACCAACGATTTTTTCCACGCTGCCCGCCGACCTGAACTGATCGGCTCGGTCTGGACGGTCCTTGAACAAGCCGGCAACGACGCGGTGTTGCGCCGCCGATTGAATGATATGGCCGAGGAGGGCGCGCGAATGCGCGCGCAGGGGGAAACCTGTGTGGATGGCTTGCGTGTCGAGTTTGCCCGGATCGAAACCGAGGCCATGGTTCATCAGGCGCTGCCGGCCGGCATGCCGGAAGAGCAACGAGGGGCCTGGTTCTACCAGCGGCTACGGGCCAAGTATCGGGCCGATGCGGTCGAGGTCATTGCCAATCGGCAGGCCATGGGACGTGATGTTGCCGAGGTACGCATGGCTTACCTGATCGGCACGCGCGAGCCCCTCGGCCTTCTTGTCGCGCCTGGAAGCATGGCATTTGCCGGCGCTGCCCGGATCAGGCACGGCGAGCTGTCCAGGGTGGTACAGGTTGTTCTGGAGGAGGAGCGCTTGGGAGGGCTGCTCAACTACGGCCAGCTCCAGCCATTCTGGACCCAGTACCTGCGCGAACGTTACGCCGCTCGTTTCGCTCGCCTCGAAACCGAGTATCGGCAGCGGGTATTGGACATTGATGATGTGTATCCGGCTGACAACCCTGAGCAGCGCGCTGCCCACCTGGAGGAGATGATTCGCGTGCACGAGGCGAACCAGCAACGGCTGATCAGCGAGTTGACCGCCGAGGAGGGCAACGCACTCCATCCGCCTGAGTGAGCCGCCCTATATATATGTACCGCCAAGGCCGCCGGGCGCCTGCACAAACTGAGGCCTCCACAATCATGGAGGTTTCAGATGCCAACCTTGGCTTACCGCTCGTTTATCCGCAGCCGGCTTCCCGCCTGGCTGCTTGAGGCACGTCCTGCCGAACAGGCCAAAATGCGCGAGGCTGCCCTCAGCCTGGCCACGACCGGGTATCGGTTGAACGATGCAATAAAGACTATCCCCTCGATACGCGATTTTGCGTTACCGCGCCTGCAACCGGCGATGGACCGGTTGTTTGGCGCGTCGATTGACTTGGAGTCATCGTTTCTGGTCAGGCCCAATGAACGCAAAAGACACTCGCTGTTTGATTGGGCGCTGTACAACTTCACCCGAGCCGATACCCAGGCGACAGCATTTGCCAGGGGGAGCCACTTTGAGCTTCGTCCCGATAGTGGCTGGGCCTCGCGTACAAAGCCTGGTGAATTCGCGAGGCTGTGCCGCGAACTCGACATCGGCGCTGCTTATCAAACGGAGCTGCAGGGTCAGATGCCTGCATGGCCGAGCAAAACGGTTGATGTGCCGCGTCTTGCAATAAAATACCTCGACTATTATCAGGCACTGCTTCAGCACGATGCGCAACGGGCCCGAATGCAAGGCCTGCTGGACACCGAAGGCGAGCGCATCCTGGCTTACGTCCGTATCCAACTCGATGCCGCCCGTCCCGTGGAAGCCTTGACGACGGTGTACATCAGCGGTCTTGAGTTAAAGCATACGGAGGGCGCGAATCGCCCGGCGGTTTTGCGTGGCGTACGGGTGTTTTGGGCCCGGCACCCTGGCACCGCAGTAGAGACGATACCGTTAGTGGTTCATATTCCCGGCGACCCTGTCGCACCGCTCAAGCAATATTCCAGTTCGCTCGATTTCTCCAAGGACCTGTTCGCACGCCTGACCCGCACGGACGATGCCGCATTTCTGCGCAGCCTTATGCCGTTGCGCGACCGGGGCTGGTTCGACAAGGCTGTGCAGCACAGGGCGAAAGATGAGCAATGGGACTTCAACGCGGGCGGAGTGCCTGACGGTTATTATCACGGCCTTTATCAGAATTGGCGCAGCAGCGTGATGACACGTGCATCGGAGGTCGCGAGGCCGGTGGCTCTTATCGAGCGCAACGCATTGCCAAAGAACGCCGACTGGTGGCTGAACCTTGAAATTGAAGTCATTGCCTTGGTCCTTATCTGTGTGGCTGGCGCCGAGGTGGTGGAATCCGCGGCGGCGGTCCTCGGCATCGGGCAACTCGTCCAGGATGTTTATGAGGGCATCCAGCACCTGAGCGAGGGCCACCTGCGCCAGGCGATTGGGCATCTGTTCGATGCCGCGCTGGACGCCGGCATGGAGGCCGCGGGCGATGTCGCGGCTAACAGCCTGGTGAGCGAGATGTTTCCCGTGCCCTTGGTCAATGACAGTCTACGGCTGTGGCACGGTCTCACCACGGGCTTCATCGCCAAACGCTCACCCCCGGCCGGCTTGGCGCCTGACGAGTTTGGCGTCTGGCGTGCCGCCGGCAGAGCCTGGATCAAGGTCGGTGAACACTTCTACGAGGTCGTTGGCTATGAGCGTTCGCTGCGCCTCAAGTTGCCGGCGAATTATCGTGGAATGGAGCCGGCGCTTGAGTGGAGCCGAGCCAGAGGGTGGCGCTGGGCTTATCAGAGCCCCTTGTGCATGACGGGCTTTCGCCTGCTGCGCGAAGTCGTTCCCGGGTTTCGCTTGTTGCCCGATATAAGCCTGCAACGCGCCCAGTGGTCGACAGGCATCACTGATGAGCAACTGCGTTATGCGGCGCTGAACGACACGCCATTGCCGGGGCAGTTGCTTTACATGGCCCGGCGCTTCGAAGCACGCGAGCAGTTGCTGGAGGCCGAGGTCCGTTTACGCGCCGGCGAGGCTTTGCCAAGTGTGCCGCGGGGCATGGTGCAAATGCTCACGGAACTGCCCGGCTGGCCAGCCCAGCGGGCGTTTCGTTATAGCGGCGAAGCAGGCACCTCCTTCGCCTCGCCAGGAACCGGCGCCGAGCTGCTTCTCGACGTGGCGGATTTCAGAGCCGGTCGTTGGCAGCAGCGGTTGCTCGCACAGCTTGGATCAACCGAAATGCGTGCACTTTTGGGCGAGGGAGCATCAGCACAGGAGCCGACGATCGTCCATCAACGCCTCGCCGACCGACTCGCCGACAGGCTGAAGACCAACGGCTATCCGCTGATCGACGCCTTCGCCGATCTTGACGCGTTTACCGCGCTTGAAACCCGTCCCGGCTCAGCACTGATGCATCGCCTGTTCCCGAGTCTGCCAGGCCCCATGCTCGATTCGCTGTTGGCAAGCGTAACCGGCGAGGAACTGCAAGGGCTGCTGGCCGGCCGGGTGTCGAACAGCCTCGCCAGGCGAACGGTCGAGGCCCTGCGGGAGCTGCGAATCTGTCGTGCGCTGGAGTTCATGCTGGCCTCCGAAGCGAGTAATGACCGCGACCGGCTGGTCATGGCCTTGCTCGGCCCCGAACTGCATAACATGGACGGAGAGGTACAAGTCCAGCTCATTCTTGACAAGGGATTTATCGGTGGTCCACTGAGGGTGGGCAAGCGGGGACCGCTCAAGACTATCCGCCGCTCCGGAGCGCATTACCAGTTATTTGACGAGACGGGCAAGGCACTCACCGCGCTGACCAACCTTGAAATCGCCCTGTCGCGCATATTGTTCGATAACCAACCCAACCCCATGGAGCTGGCTAATAAAAGGCAAGGTGACCTGCGTGCTCGCCTATTCGAGCGCGCATTGAACTCCCGTGCGTCGTTGCGCCTGCACCTGGGCATGCTCGCGCTGACACCGCCGAAGCTGCGGTTACTGGGCGGCTATCCAATGATCGACCGTTCGGCGCTGGTATCGGCGCGCCGCACGCTGGACGAACGCCTCTGGAGCTTGTACCCCGACCAAGACATCAGCGCCGCCGTAAAGGCTGAATTGCAGGCGCGTAGCATCAGTAGCGGCAGGGCCATCGAGTTGTTGGTAAGTGACAAGGAGATTGAATGGAGCCGGCTCGACTTGAGCCTGCGCAATTGGGAGACGGCAGCGGGCAAGCATCATGAAATTGAACACGACAACCCGGCTGTTCGATTGGAAGCACGTCAGCATTTTGGCAAGGAGTTGCGTAAATGTTGGCGGCGTGAAAGGACATCCACCTTGGTTGAAGAAGGTGAAGTGCGGGAAGTCTTCTCCTTGGCGGTGGAGGGCGATACGGTCGGGGTGCTGCCGAGCATCGACGCTGATTTCAGCCACGTCGAGCTGCTGATATTGCGTGATATGGGGCTGACGCCAGACCCTTCGCACTTTCTGCATCTGTTCCCTCGCGTAGCGGCTCTCTGGCTCAGTGAAAATCGTCTGACCCGTTGCCCGCCGGCAATTGCGCAGATGCCGCGGTTGCGACTGTTGCACCTGGGCCGCAACCCGATCGTATTTGATGACCAGACGTTTACCCCACTGCTCGCGGCGGGGGCGGGCTCTGAACTCCAACATATGGATTTGTCAGGAATCGATACCTCGATGGACGCCGAGGGGCCCGGCGGCGTCTCTGCCATTGAGGCGCTGGGCCGGTTACCCAGGCTGGAGGAGTTGGTGTGGCTGGACAATGACGGGTTCGCGCCAGCGCAACTCCAGGCCATCGGGCGCTTGATTCGATTGCAGTTGCTCGACCTGACGAATTGCCGACTGCGCCTGGACGCGCAAAGTGCTGCTTTTGTGGCCCAGTTGGCCAATCTGCGGCGCCTGAACTTGGGCGGAAATATCATCAGCGAACTGCCGGACCTGACAGGACTATCCCAGCTGACCGACCTGGATCTTTCCTTGGCACGGATCGAGAGCGTTCCCCTGGCCGTCATCGCGCTGCTGCGACGCGATCCCTTGGGGCTGCTCGCCGTTGACCTGTCGGGCAATCGCATTACCAGTGTTGAAGCCCTGTTGCCGACGCTGGCGCGCCCGCTTGGGGAGGGCGAGAGGATGGTTGTGGCCTTGGATGACAATCCTCTGCCGGCAGAGCAGATCGAGCGTCTGCGCGGCACCGGGCAAAGCTTCGCCTATAGCCGGGACATCTGGATGGGTAATGAAACGGTGCAACGCCGGTTTGAAGCCCTGCGCCAGAATCCTGCCGATGGACGATTCCTGGATTGGCTCAGCGATGCGGTGAAGCAGAGTGAGGGATACGATTTCGGTCCCGATCTCGATAGCGGGAGGGATCGCGCCCTGGCCATTGCCGGGCGCTTTTTCCAGCTGGACGCAGAGACGGCGCAGCTGGCAGGGCTTGTTCCCGATTTCGATGAACGTTTTGATGCGTTTCGAAAGCGCATTTGCCAGCGTTTGCAGCATCTGCCCCTGTCCATCCTGGATGAGGCGATGCCGCCGATCCTGGACGAGCTGGAAACGCACCTCGCGATCTTCCTGAGCTGGTGCCGCGCAATGGCTCAGCCCCAACAGCCACCCTTCGCCTCGTTCATTCATGATCTCTTCGGTGCCTGGCAGCAATACCTGAGTGATGTGCAAAGATGGGATGACGTGCGTATCGCCAATGACGCTACTCGAGAGCGCTTCGTCCAGCGCCTGCTCGAAACCCAGGGGGCATTCTCGACATGGGAAAACCCGCAGTACGGTGACCTTTACTGGTTCCCTTACCTTAGGGAAATGTCGGCGCGTTGGGCCGACTTCCAGACACAGTGGGATGAGCTCGGCGAAACCTTGACCGAGGCTTCCAGCACGCCGGTCGACACGTCCAACTGGCCGCAGGTGCTGCGCGACTATCTGCTTGCTCCTCCCCAAGCGCTACCTGGCCCGGCGCTGGAAGCGGCATCGGACGTGGTCTGGGGCAACGCCGCCGTCCAGCTCAACGAAGACCAGTATCGACGGGCATGGGCGATATTTCGTGCGGTGAAGGCCAGCGAGGCCGAACGTGTCGCCATGCAGGCTACCGAGGAACTGGTGGGGCCTTGGTGGGTAGGCCGGGGCGTGCCATAGGTCTTCGGGAAGGCCGGCGGTGGTCGGCCTTCCGGGGGCGGCTCGGTTTGTTGCGGGTTGTGATGGGGCGGCAAGGTGTGGCGAGGGCTTGGCTTGGGTGTGTTTGGAGGGAGTTGAACGTGACTTGGTACCTGTCAACTCTGACAGTATCGCGGTAAAAAAAAAACCCGTTTACTTCGCTCACGGTTCTTCTGGCCTCGCAGAACGACGGGATGCATTTGGTACTGCCAGGTAATGATCGAGCTGCTGGCGGATTTGATGGTCATCGGTGTGCCCATGGCCGACACGGTGCAAAAGGAGTGAAGCAGTATGGCAAGTTCAAAGTCTGCAAACGGGCTCCCGCCGGCGGCTGCTCCCTTCCCGCGAATCTGTAGCCCAGGGAGTCTGCGCGCAGATCGCTCCAGCGTGACGACAGCGCTCCTGACCTGGGATGAACCCTATGCTACGTGCCCCCTCTGTCCTGATGCGGTGGGTTATGAAGTCTCTGGCCAGGACTTTGCGACGATCAATGTCGTAAGGCCGCCTTGCGAGATCAGTGGGCTCAGCCTGGACGAGGAGTACCTGATCTACGTGCGTGCGAGAGCTGCCGGCGAGAATGTTTCAGGCCCCAGTCCTGTCCGACTGCGCAAACTGCCACCCCCCGGCAAGCCGCGGAATTTTGAGCTGAAGGATCTGACCTACTCATCGGTACAGATGACGTGGACTGCATCAGCAGGCGCAAGTACAGGCATTGGCGGAAAGATTCTCTACAAGGTCTACCTCAATGACGCCGTTGTCGTGCAAACCGATTTGCTCGAATGCACGCTTTTGCATCTACGTAACCATACCAATTATCGCGTCGAGGTTCGTGCGGGCTATGAGCATAGCCAATCCGAGTCGGAGTCCGCCTCAGCGACATTCAGAACCCTGTTGCGTCCGCCGATATTGAGCTTCAGACAACGTAACGGAATCGGCAAACTGAGCTGGGCCCCGAACTACTGGGCTCTTCCTGCTCACGAGGGAACCGTCAATGGCCATGGGTTCACCAGGGATATCCTGGCCTTGAGTTACAAATTCAGGGTTGCGGAGAGGTCGTCCGGCCCTCCGTATCGTTTCGATTTCCAGGTTCGCGCCAAGGCTGACGGTGTGTATTCTGAGTTCAGCAAGTTGCAAGCCACGGTGGATGAAATCATACCGCCAAGCCAGCCCGGTACTCCGACGGTCAATGCCATAGGCGATACTTCAGTGACGCTGTCCTGGGCACCCTCGGCACAACAAGGCGGTGACCGGCTACAGGCTCATCCGCTGGGGCGGGGGCGAACTGTGGGGCTCCACTGTGGTTACGGACGCCAGATGCACTTATACCGACTTGAATAGCGGTTCACGCTACCTCTTCGTCGTGCGTGCGCAGGATGCGGCGGGAAATGAATCCATTCCCAGTGAGGTCATGTTCAAGACCACCGGGTCATCTTCTCCGGAACCTCTGGCGCCCCGTGTCACTTACACCCCCCAGACGTCGACTTCCGTCCTGTTGGAATGGACGTTCGAGGCTGAGGGAATGGCAGCGGCCGGGGCAAGAATCACCATCAACGGCGATTACCACAGCGATGTATTCGTTCCGAAGCAATCCTTGCTTCTGGAAGGGCTGGTGGTGGAGAGCGAATACACCATTACGGTCATTGCCTACACAACCCTGGCAGTAAGAATCTCCGAGGCTGCCACATTTATCTACGTGCCCAAGGACCTTACTCCGCCCAGCGTGCCACGTTTTTTGACCATAACGGACGATATCGTTTACTCCGAGGCTGCCACATCAACCGACGCGCCCAAAGGCCTCACTCCGACCAGCGTGTCAAGCGATCTGCGCGCATCCGAGAATGGCCTTTATTCGGTCACCTTGGAGTGGGAGCCATCCACCGATGATATCGGTATGCATGGTTACGTCATCTACAATAATCATGAGTATTGCGACGACACCCCGCTTACCCAATACACTGCCACTCATCTATATGCCGGTCTGCACCTGTTTCACGTGCGCGCGTTGGATATCCATGGTAACGCCTCTGAACCGGCGGTCAGACTTGTCAAGGTACAAGGGGATGATGCTCCGGGCATACCCATAATCACTGATTTAACCGACACGTCGGTTACGCTTGCATGGGCTCCGTCACGTGACGGGGTTTCCTATAGGACCGTCCGGTGGGGCAACGGTATGGTCGAGCGGGTTGTTGCGGACACGCAATGCACCTACACGGAACTCAGCACAGGTAGCCGCTACCTCTTCGTCGTACGGGCCGAGGATGCGGCAGGTAACAGATCAATTCCCCGTGAAGTCATGTTCAAAACCAAAGGGCCGGCGTCGGGTCAGGAGATCCCCGCGCCCCGAGTCACTCTGAACCCGCAGACTTCCAGTTCTGCCCTGCTGCAATGGGAATATGAGACGGGGGACACGGTAGGTATGAGGATTACGGTAAATGGTGAGTACCACAGTGATGTCTCAAGGCCGCTGAAAACAAAGATGCTGAAAAATCTGCTTCCTGGTGTCAGCAACACTATTACCGTGATGGCCTACACAATATTGGCTGGGGATCTTTCCGAGCCTACGGTATTAGTCCATACACCTCAGCTATCAACCGACTATTCTCCTGAAAGTTTGCGTGTAACTGCTTCAGCTCCTGGTTCGGTTACTTTGGTCTGGGATGAACTGGAGGGGGGCTCCGAATCGCGTGGCTATCTTCTTTACAATAATCAAAAACATGTCGGTAGTACGTTGGGGGCTCGGTACACGGTCGGTGGTTTGAGCCCCGGTTTGCATTCATTTTCGCTACGTTCATTGGATCTGGACGGGAATATTGCCGAGCTGACGACGATAGGCATTAATGTGACAGAGTAGGAAAGACCATCAACGTTCACAGTCGTCCGGCAAATGCAGGGGCCAGGCTGGCGTTAGTAGTTGCCCAACCCATTCACCCGCGCAAACTCCACCAGCCCACCGTCATGCTCGAGCCCCAGCTTGTCCATGGCGGTGCGCTTTTGCCGGCTGATGGTTTTCTCGCTGCGGTTGAGTTGCGCTGCAATTGTTCTGCCCGACAAGCCCCGGACAAACAAGCGCACCACCTCCAATTCCCGGTTGGATAGCTTGGCTGACGCGCCGCTGGATGCTGTATCTGGCGAGGGTTGGGCCTCAAGAATGCCCTTGAACGCAGGGCATACATGCCGGTGCCCTCTAGTGATTGCCAAGGCCGCTTGCTTGAGATTGCCCAGAGGGCTGCGCTTGTCGAACAACCCATTTACGCCGGCGTTGAGCAACGCTCTGAGCACCGAGGGGTTGCGCAACATGGTGATCACCATCAAGGGGCAGTGGCGATAGTGTCGCTTGAGATAACCCATCAAGGTCAGGCCGTCGGGAAAGCGGCAGTCGGGCATCGAGTAGTCAGTGATCACCAGGTCGCATGGCGTGCGCTTCAGGTGTTCGATCAGTTCATCGGCGTTGTGGGCCTTGGCGACTATTGAAAAGGCCGGGTTCGACAGCGCCATTTCCATGCCCATGAGTACCACGGGGTGATCGTCGGCTAGGATGATACGCAACGATTGATCAACCGGAGGCCTGTTGGCCATGGGTGCATTGCCCCACGCTTCGGGGCTGGCCGTGTTGCAACTTGAATACGGGGCATTCAGGGGCATTGTTACCTCGACAGGGTTACTTCACATCCATACCGCCGTCGAGACACCGCATCAGATCAAGCCTTGCTCCCGGGCAATTTTCCCAGCGAGATGTCGCGAGCTGACGCCGAATTTCCGGCGGATGTTATTGAAGTGGTAATTGACGTTGGCTTCGCTGCAGTCGACGATCCTGGCGATTTCCCAGGAAGATTTGCCGATCTCGCTCCATTGCAGGAATTCTTTCTCCCGGTTCGTCAGGCGCACGGCTTGGGCTTCGTTGCTTTCTGCGCCGCGCAGGTGGGTAGAGCCTGCTGGCGAACGACTTGAAACAGTGCTGGCTTGGTACATGATTGAATCTCCCATTCATCATCATTGATGGCGTGGGCGCGTGCAGTCCTGGTGTTGCTTGCACGGCGCCCCCCAGGCCTTGGTAGGGCTGGGATATCTCCTTATATCGGGATTCAATCCCGGCGGAACCTGTCAGGATTGACAGGTGCGGACTTTAAGCAGGTCTTGGGGAAAAGGCTGTCAGGACAAGGCCACGCACCTCGTAGGACATATCGCTGCGACTTGCTTGCCGTCCTACGCGGGGTCGGAAACTTCCTGAATAAACTTGTGTTAAATCAATTACGGGTATATACACGCACCATGCTTGCCTCTCAATGTTTGTGCATCAACCTGCGTCGTGCCGCCCGTGGCGTCAGCAGGTATTACGACGGCGCCCTCGACGGCTTCGGGATCAACGTTGCCCAGTATTCTCTGCTGAACAACCTGGCGCGCCTGGATCAGCCGAGCATTTCTTCCCTGGCCGAGGCCATGGGCCTGGACCGCAGCACGCTGGGGCGCAACTTGCGGGTGCTGGAAGGCGAGGGCCTGGTGAAGCTGGCCGAGGGCGAGGATCTGCGTAACCGTATCGTCGAGCTCACCGAGGCCGGACGTGCCCGACTGGCGGCGGCGCAGCCGGCCTGGGAAACGGCGCAACAGAAACTGATCGACAAGCTGGGCGCGGAAAAGCGTGCGACCCTGTTGGCCTTGCTGGATGAACTGGCGTGATGCCGGTTCGTCCGCTGATAAGTGGGTATATACCCGCGACCGGAGAACAATAATGACATCGATGTGGCGTACCTGTGGTTGGGTCCTGGTGGGCAGCGCGCTGATCCTGGCGTTATCGCTGGGTGTGCGACATGGCTTTGGCCTGTTTTTGGCGCCGATGAGCGCGGATTTCGGCTGGGGCCGCGAGGTGTTTGCCTTCGCGATTGCCTTGCAGAACCTGATCTGGGGCCTGGCGCAGCCGTTCACCGGTGCGCTGGCCGATCGCTTCGGCGCGGCGAAAGTGGTGCTGATCGGTGGCATTCTCTACGCCGTCGGGCTGCTCCTGATGGGCTTGGCCGACTCGCCTTGGTCGCTGTCGTTGAGCGCCGGCCTGTTGATCGGCATCGGCCTGTCCGGCACCTCGTTCTCGGTGATCCTCGGCGTGGTCGGGCGGGCCGTGCCAGCGGAAAAGCGCAGCATGGGCATGGGCATCGCCAGCGCCGCCGGCTCCTTCGGCCAGTTCGCCATGCTGCCGGGCACGCTGGGCCTGATCGGCTGGCTCGGCTGGTCCGCCGCGCTGCTGGCGCTGGGCTTGTTGGTGGCGCTGATCGTGCCTCTGGTGAGCATGCTCAAGGACGCGCCGGCGCCGCTGTCCGGGCATGAGCAGACGCTGTCCGAAGCGTTGCGCGAGGCCTGCAGTCATTCAGGGTTCTGGCTGCTGGCCGTGGGCTTTTTTGTCTGTGGTTTCCAGGTGGTGTTCATCGGTGTGCACCTGCCGGCCTACCTGGTCGATCAGCATTTGCCGGCCAGTGTCGGCACAACGGTGCTGGCGCTGGTCGGGCTGTTCAATATCTTCGGTACCTACACGGCCGGCTGGCTGGGTGGACGCATGTCCAAGCCGCGGCTGCTGACCGCGTTGTATCTGGCGCGGGCGGTGGTGATCGGCCTGTTCCTCTGGCTCCCCGTGACCACAACGACGGCCTATGTCTTCGGCATGGCGATGGGCTTTTTGTGGCTGTCGACGGTGCCGTTGACCAACGGTACGGTTGCGACGCTGTTTGGTGTGCGAAACCTCTCGATGCTTGGTGGGATGGTGTTTCTGTTCCACCAGTTGGGCTCGTTCCTGGGTGGCTGGCTGGGCGGGGTGGTGTACGACCGCACCGGCAGCTATGACCTGATCTGGCAAGTGTCGATCCTGCTCAGCCTGTTGGCGGCGGCATTGAACTGGCCGGTGCGCGAGCGTCCGGTGGCGCGGCTGCAAGCACAGGCCGGTGCCACATGAGTCGCGTCGGTCCGTGGTTGGTCGCGGCCGGCGCCGCGCTGTTGCTGGCCTTCGCCTGGTGGGGCTGGCACCAGGGCGGGTTGGCGTTGATGCAATTGGGCATGGGTAACTGCTGAATAATGGACGGCGTCGGGCGGGCGGAGTAACGTCCTGGTCTGACAGGCTTTCAAGGAAAATCCGACATGCTGATGCGCTGGCTTGCTGTTCCCACCCTGTTGCTGGCTGCGGCCGGGCAAGTTTGGGCGGCTGATTGCCCGCCGCTGCTGGAGGGCTCGCTGCCCAAGCTGCGGGCCAAGGAAACCATCGACCTGTGCCAGCGCTTCGCTGGCAAGCCCCTGGTGGTGGTCAACACTGCGAGCTTCTGTGGTTTTGCACCGCAGTTCAAAGGCCTCGAAGCGTTGAACCAGCGCTACAAGAGCGAAGGGCTGGAAGTGCTGGGCGTACCCTCCGACGATTTCAAGCAGGAGTCCAAGGATGGCGCGGAGACGGCCAAGGTCTGCTACGTCAACTACGGCGTGACCTTCACCATGACCGAGCCGCAGCCAGTGCGCGGCGCGGACGCGATCCCCTTGTTCAGGCACCTGGCCGAACAGTCCAGCGCGCCGAAATGGAATTTCTACAAGTACGTTGTAGATCGCCAGGGCAGGGTGGTCGGCAGTTTTTCCAGCCGGATCAAACCTGACGACCCGGACTTCATCAAGGCAGTGGAAACGGCCATCGCTTCGAAACCCTGACCGCCAGCCACGAAAAAGCCCCGCCTCTTTGCAGAGCACGGGGCTTTTTTTTTCGCTTCAGCTGGCGAAGTGTTCAGCTTCGCCGTGAATCATCAGAAGCGGTAGGTTGCACCCACACCAAAACCGTTGGCGCTGTTTTCGTATTCAGCGTTGTAGGCCTGACCCAAGGCGTTGCTGCGGTTGACGTTGACTTTTTCTTCCTTGAGGTAGGAATAGGCCACGTCAATGGTCAGGTCGTCGGTCGGGCTCCAACCGGCACCCAGGCTGAAGATGGTCCGGTCGCCGGTAGGGATGCGTGGCGAGCGGTCTTCGTTGTTGGCAGGCGACTGGTCGAAGGTCAGGCCGGTGCGCAGTACCCACTGTTTGTTCAACTGATAGGACGTACCGATGGCGTAGGCCCAGGTGTCGTGCCAGTTCTGTTCTTCGGTGATGGTGCCGAAGAGGGCTGGGTTCAGGGCACCGCCGCCGGTCAGGTCGTTATCTACGGTGATGTCCTTCAGGCGGCTCCAGCGGGTCCAGGTGCTGCCTGCATAGACGGTCCAGGCGTCATTGATTTCCTGGGTAACCGAGAAGTCCACCGATTCAGGCGTGGTGATGTCCAGCGAAGCGTCATAACGTGCACGGCTCAACAGGAAGCCAGGCGTACCGGCACCCGGGCTCACTTCGGTGTGGCCTTCGAGCTTGTACTTGACCTTGGAGTGGTAGGTCAGGCCGACACGGGTGCTGTCGGTAGCCTGGACCATCAAGCCGATGTTGTAGCCGTAGCCGATGTCATCGCCCTTGATCTTGACGTTGCCGTCGTTAGGCGAGAACGGTGTGGTCAGTGCCGATTCCAGCGAGCCGGAGATACGGTTGATGGTCGGGCCGAAACCGATCGACACCTTGTCGTTGAAGGCATAGCTGATGGTTGGCTGGAAGGTCACGACCTTCACTTCGCTCTTGCTGCCGAAGTTGCGGCCCTGGAAGCTGTTTTCATAATCGGTGATCAGGCCGAACGGGGCGTAGACACCCAGGCCGAATGCCCATTTATCATCGATAGGCTTGACGTAATAGCCCATCGGAACGCCGGTGAACGGAACCATGTCGCCATCGTTGGTGCCGGAGCGGGTACCGCTGGCATCGTTGATATCGGTGGACGCGTCGATCACGGCGAAGCCGCCGGTCACTTGCTCGCGCTTGAGGCGCGACATACCGGCAGGGTTGCCGAACACGGTGCTTGCATCATCAGCAGAAGAAGAACGACCCGCGAAGCCAGTGCCCATGCCACTGATGCTTTGTTCGTTCAGGGCAAAACCACTGGCAAAAAGTTGGGTGGATGCCAAGGTAACGGCAAGGCCAAGGGTGGTTTTGAGCATCATTTTTTTCATTGTTAGAACTCCAGGTGATCACCGACGCGAAAATTACCAACATTTTCCTTCAAGCGCTATAGCTTGTATGGCTTGATTTAGAGGGGTTTTGTAGGACAATCTGACCAAATTCACTGAAGTTGTAGGAACTTTCTGATTTTCCATTCAGCAAGCGACCTGATTCAGTGGGGAAACACAGTTTTGCCAGGCACAGGTGAAATCTCGCAGGCGTCCCTGGGGGTGAAAAGTCTGTCGCCAGATCCGCGCCATGCCCAACAGGTCGCCGGCCTCGGGCAGCGGTGTGGCCTGTTCCTCCACCAGCAGCCAGGCGATGGCCGTGGCGTAGCGCAGGTTGACGGTCAGTTCCAGATGGGGACCGCTCAGGAACGCATGCTGGCTCGCCAGGCCGCGTACCAGGCTGGCCCGCTCCGGGTCCAGCGCCAGGTAGTCGTCCCATAAGGCTCGGTGGCGAGGTTCGGTGATGCGGTACAAGCCGTGCCCGCGCCGATCGTGCAACGCCGCGCCAAGCCCGGACTGGCTGGCGGCGATGCCCAGCAGCAAGGTCTCCGCCGTCGTGCTGTGACTCCCCAGGTAGAGGAGCGTCGGACGGATCACGTATCGACACAGTTCGCTGGCAGCGATACCCATAAAACCCTCGAGACGGGAAAAGGGGCGAAGCCTGAAGATGTGGGGCTTGGCAGCAGTGGATCGGTTCAGGCTCCGCCGGAAGCGGATCAGGCCGCTTGACTTGAAGTGTAGTGTCATATCCCTGCTGTAAAGGACTGTTTTTAAACCATCTTCATCGAACGGTTATGGCCGTTATAGCGCTTTGTACTTAAGCCGTTGCGCTTTATCGAGAAATGCCAGGCAATAAAAAACCCCGCTTTTCGGGGCGGGGTCTTCGGTTTCAGCTTTCCGGGCGTCTCAGGCAACCAGTGCCTGGCGGGTACGCTCGATCACGGCCTGCAGCGGTTCTGCGCTGGAGTACTGGTCTGGATACAGGCGTTCGCTGTGACGGGCGATGCCGTGTTCGTTGACCAGCGTGAAGCTGAAGCAGCCTTTGCGAGCGGCCATGATCAGGCAGTTCATTGGTGCAAAAGCGTTGGTCAGGGTGCGGATGGCATCCTGGGTATGGATTTGAGTAGACATGTTATGGGTGTTCCTGCAAATGACACGGTTAAGAACCGTGCCGCGTTAAAACGTTCCAGTAACGTCGACCACCATTGGTCGAACGAAGAACCCGACTGGAACAAAGCAGCCAGTTTGAGCGCTATAAAAAGGCGCGCTTGGGCTGGCAGGTAGGTACTTAGGAGGGCAGGCAACACATCAAGGGCAAAGGTTCTGGGCCCGGGGTGAAGATCCTGATCAATTTTGCAGGTTGGTTCGGTCAGAGTAACGAGCCTGGCAGGCACCCTTTGCATTCGATCAAAGGCAGTGCTGACGCAAGATTTACCTGGAAACCATCGAGGGGGTCGGTCTCTTTTTATCGGTGGGGCTGCCCTTGAGGGTGGCTGACCGTGGAGATGTGTTCGACCCGGAATTGACTTTCAGCTTGGTACTAACGCCGCGGATACTAACGGATCGGATTACCGAAGGGAAGGCCATTGATCAATAAATATTCAAATCCGACCAGCGGGACGCCGCGCTCTGCCTTCCGTGGCTGGCGAGCCCGGGCGATCAGCCAAGGCGCTCTCCCGGGTTATCCCCAGGTCCCACCTCTCTGAATGCCTCAAAAAGCGCGGCGATATAACCGTTCGCGTGTTACTTGTGCACACTTGCGACGAGGCTTGTCACCGAACTGTCATGTAGGAACATTCTGAGGTGGGTGCCTGCATCCAAAATTTAAGTCAATGAAAAACATCGCTTTTTTTAGCTGGTGAAAAAATCGTCAGTTTGAGCGCAGGCCCCGTTCCACAGGGCTTGCGGCGAGTTCAGGGTAGGTTGTCCACTGAGTTATCCACAGCTTCTGTGGATTGTCCCAAGCGCTTGCTCTAGGACGGGCGTGCCGGTTTTTTTCGACTTTACCCGTACGAAAAAAGGAGTAGAGTGGCGCGCCTTCTGACCTGTCACCGTAGTGCGTTATGAAGTTCCGCTCAGTATCAAATCCTGTTACCTCCACACCCCAGGGTGTTACCCCACCCAAGCGTATTTCGATGCGCGTGGCCGAATGGTTACTCGACAGCCCGCGCCTGGGCGACAGCCCCAGCGTCAAGCACCTGGCCGGTCGCCTGCTCAAGCAACCGGCCCGTGAAGGCGTGGTGGCGGCCCAGAGCCGTCTCGGCCAGCTGATGTGCCGCGAATGCGGTAACGCGCGAGACCGGCGTATTGGCCAGGACCTGCTGCGCCAGGCTGCCCGGGCAGGTGACCACCGCGCTCGCCAGGCGCTGGGTGAAATCGAAGACTGAGCTGGGCAACGCCGGGTTGCTTGGTTAACCTTCGGGCTTTATTTCATCCGCGGAAATTGTCATGGCTATGGATTTGACCAGCCTGTTGCTTGGCCTGGCGGGCGCTGCGCTGCCGTTGCTGGCGCTGGCCTGGCATCTGCAGCGCCAGGCCAGCGCGGCGCAGACCGAACTCGCCCTGCTGGAAGAGCGCCTGGCGACCGCGCACATGGCCCACGACGGGTTGAACGCCCAGCTGGATGCCTGCCGCGACGAAATCAGTGACCTGAGCCAGGCCAATGCCGCCAAACAGGCCGAGCTCGCGGCGGCCAGTCGCGAAGTCGAATTGCTGCAGATCGAGCGCGACAATGCTCGGGACGCGGCCCACGCCTGGAATCTCGAACGGGCCAACAAGGAAGCGGAACTGCGGCGGCTCGATGCCCAGGCGGCTTCGTTGCACGCCGAGCTGCGCGAGCAGCAGGAAAGCCATCAGCAGCGCCTCAATGACTTGCAAGGTTCGCGCGACGAGTTGCGGGCGCAGTTCGCCGAGCTGGCCGGAAAAATCTTCGACGAACGTGAACAGCGCTTCGCCGAAACCAGCCAGCAGCGCCTGGGACAACTGCTCGATCCGCTGAAGGAGCGCATCCAATCGTTCGAGAAACGCGTCGAGGAAAGCTATCAGGCCGAGGCTCGCGAGCGGTTTTCCTTGGGCAAGGAGCTTGAACGCTTGCAGCAATTGAACCTGCGCCTGAGTGATGAAGCCACCAACCTTACCCGTGCCCTCAAGGGGCAGAAAACCCAGGGCAACTGGGGCGAACTGATCCTCGAGCGGGTGCTCGAACACGCAGGTCTGGAGAAGGGCCGTGAATACCAGACCCAGGTCAGCCTCAAGGGCCCGGACGGTGAGCGTTTCCAGCCGGACGTGTTGATTTATCTGCCCGGCGACAAACAGGTAGTAGTCGATTCGAAGGTCAGCCTCACGGCCTATCAGCAATACGTCGCCGCCGAAGATGACGCCATCGGCCAGCTCGCCCTCAAGCAGCATGTCGTGTCGTTGCGAGCCCACGTCAAGGGCTTGGCCGGCAAGGACTACAAGCGCCTCGACGGTTTGCACAGCCTGGATTTCGTGTTGCTGTTCGTGCCGATCGAGGCCGCGTTTTCCGCCGCGCTGCAAGCCGAGCCGACGCTGTTCCAGGAAGCCTTTGACCGCAACATCGTGATTGTCAGCCCGACGACTTTGCTGGCGACATTGCGGGTCATCGACAGCTTGTGGAAACAGGAACGCCAGAGCCAGAACGCCCGGGAAATTGCTGAGCGCGCCGGATGGCTGTACGACAAGTTCGTGCTGTTCATCCAGGACCTCGATGAAATCGGCAATCGCCTGCAGCAACTGGACAAAGCCTACAGCGCCGCGCGCAACAAGCTGACGGAAGGGCGCGGCAACCTGATCAGCCGCAGCGAACAACTGAAACTCCTCGGCGCCCGGGCGAGCAAAAGCCTGCCGACGGAGCTGCTGGAACGGGCGATGGCGGATGTGGATGGGTTGCCTGAGGTGGCGGAAGAACCCAGCACGGACACCCAAGGCTGAAGTAGAACTCCAGGCCTGAAACCGAACCCCTGTGGCGAGGGAGCTTGCTCCCGCTGGGCTGCGCAGCGGCCCCTCTTTTATGAGTGCTGCGCACTCAAGCGGGAGCAAGCTCCCTCGCCACGGAGGGTTTGCCCTTCCTGAATTACAACGGCAAATGCCGACTCAACAACGCCCGCAACGCCGCCGGCTTCACCGGTTTGGCCAGGTAATCCAGCCCCGCCGCATGCACTTGCGCCACCGTCTCCGGCCGGCCGTCGGCACTGATCACCACCCCCGGCACCGGCTCGCCCAGGCGCGTGCGCAGCCAGGCCATCAGCTCGGTGCCCGTCTCGCCGTAGTCCAGATGAAAATCCACCAGGGCCAGTTGCGGACGCCCGCCCTGGGCGAGCCAGCGCTCGCACTCTTCGCGGTTGCGCGCGGTCCAGACCTGGCACCCCCAGCGCGTCAGCAAACTGCTCATGCCGATCAGGATACTGTCTTCGTTATCCACACACAGCACCTGGGCGCCGCTCGGCAATTGCCCGTTGGGTTCGGGCGCGGCACTGGGAGCAGCGGCCTGGGTGCTGGCCAACGGCACGCTGACACTGAACACGCTGCCGCGCCCCAGCCAGGAACGCACGCGCAACCTGTGGTCAAGCACGCGGCACAGGCCATCGGCGATCGCCAGGCCCAGGCCGAGGCCTTTTTCGGCGCGGGTCTGATGGCTGTCGAGGCGTTTGAACTCTTCGAAAATGACCTGCTGTTTGTCTTCGGCAATACCCGGGCCACGATCCCAGACTTCCAGGCACAGCTCGCCCTGGCGGCGGCGCACGCCCAACAGCACGGGACCTTTGGCGTAGCGGAAGGCATTGGTGAGGAAGTTCTGCAAGATCCGCCGGAGTAGCTTGATGTCGCTGTCGACCCGCAGCCGCGAGCCACGAACGCGGAACTTGAGCCCTTGCTCCTGGGCCAGCACGGTGAATTCGGCGCCCAGGGTATCGAACAGGTCGTTGAGCACGAAGGGCTTGCGATCGGGGTTGATCTTGCCGTTCTCCAGGCGGGAGATGTCGAGCAGGTCGGTGATCAGGTCCTCCGCCGAACGCAGCGAGCTGTCCAGGTGCTGCACCAGTTGCCGGGCTTCGCCGGGCAGGCTGTCATGCTGGTGGGACAGCGCGGCAGAAAACAGCCGCGCGGCATTCAGGGGTTGCATCAGGTCATGGCTGACGGCGGCAAGGAAGCGGGTCTTGGACTGATAGGCGGCTTCTGCGGTGCTCTTGGCCTCGGTCAGCGCCAGGTTCAGCTGCGACAGTTCCCGGGTGCGCTCGGCCACCCGTTGCTCCAGCCCTTCGTTGGCCTCGGTCAAGGCTTGGGCGGCTTCGCGGAACGCGGTGATGTCAGTGAAGCTCATGACAAAGCCGCCGCCGGGCATCGGGTTGCCGATCAGCTCGATCACCCGGCCGTTGGGGAACAGCCGTTCCGAGGTGTGCGCGCGGCCCTGGCGCATCCAGTGCAGGCGGCGGGCGACATGGACCTCGGCCTCGCCGGGCCCGCAGAGGCCGCGTTCGGCGTTGTAGCGGATGATGTCGGCGATCGGCCGGCCCACACTGATAAGGCCGTCGGGGTAATTGAACAGCTCCAGGTAGCGACGGTTCCAGGCCACCAGCCTGAGGGATTGGTCGACGACGCTGATGCCCTGGGTGATGTTTTCGATGGCGCCTTGCAGCAGCGCGCGATTGAACTGCAGCACCTCGGATGCTTCGTCGGCGATCCGCACGACGTCCTCCAGTTGCATCTCCCGCCCTTCAATTGCTGCCTTCACCACCGCCCGCGTCGAAGAGGCGCCCAGCACACCGGCCAGCAGGCGCTCGGTGTGGGCGATCCATTCGCTGTCGGCGTTCTGGCTCGGGTTGAAACCTTTGCCCTGGCGGTAGGCGAAACGGATGAAGCTCTGCCGCGCGCGCTCTTCGCCGACGAACCGGGCGGCCAGTTGCAGCAGATCGTCGATCTGTACCGCGAGCATCGAACGAGGGTTGGGGCGGGCGCTGATTTCCTGGCCGATGAAGCGCCCGGCCTGCCAGTGCTCCGACACGCGGGTGCGGGACAACACCGAGACCCAGGCGAACAGGATGAAATTGCCGGCCAGGGACAAGACCACCCCTTGCGTCAGCGGAGTAATCGGCAGGTCTAGCGGGTTGCCGTGCAGCCAGGCAAGGCCGGGAAAACTGCTCAGTGACCAGCCCAGGCTGTGGGCGGCGATCGGCAGCACCAGCGTATAAAACCAGAGGAAAATTCCCGTGGCGAGGCCGGCGAATACGCCGCGTCGGTTCGCCTGCTTCCAGTACAGCGCGCCGAGCATGGCGGGCGCCAGTTGAGTCACGGCGGCGAAAGCGATCTGGCCGATGGTCGCCAGGCTCGCCGTCGACCCCAGCAGCCGGTAACTGACGTAAGCCAGCAGCAGGATCACGACGATGCTCACCCGGCGTACCGACAGCATCCACTGGCGGAACACCTCGAAGGGCCGCTCGGCGTTGTTGCGGCGCAACAGCCAGGGCAGCAGCATGTCGTTGGAGACCATGGTCGACAGGGCGACACTCGCCACGATCACCATGCCGGTGGCGGCCGACGCGCCGCCGATGAACGCCAGCACCGCCAGGGCCGGGTGGGCCTGGGCCAGCGGCAGGCTGATGACGAACGAATCCGGCAGCACCGAACTGGGCAGCATCATCTGCCCGGCCAGGGCGATCGGCACCACGAACAGCGCGGCCAGCGCCAGGTACGCGGGGAACACCCACTTGGCCAGGCGCAGGTCCTGCGGGTCGATGTTCTCGACCACGGTCACATGGAATTGCCGGGGCAGGCAGATGATCGCCATCATCGCCACGCCGGTTTGCACGACCATGGACGGCCAGTTGATGGTTTCCTTCCAGTATTGCTCCAGGCGGGGCGCCAGCATCGCCTGGTTGAACAGGTCATCAAAACCGTCATAGAGGCCAAACGTGACAAACGCGCCGACGGCCAGGAAGGCGAACAGCTTGACCAGCGACTCGAAGGCAATCGCCAGGACCATGCCGCGATGGTGCTCGGTGGCGTCCAGGTTGCGGGTACCGAAGACGATGGTGAACAGCGCCAGGATCAGCGAGACGATCAGGGCGGTGTCCTGGGCCCGGGTGCCCATGGCGTCGGCGCCGGCGCCGATCAGCAGATTCACCCCGAGCACGATGCCCTTGAGCTGCAAGGCGATGTAGGGCAGCACGCCGACCAGGCAGATCAGGGCGACCACAATCGCCAGGGACTGCGACTTGCCGTAGCGGGCGGCGATGAAGTCGGCGATGGAGGTGATGTTCTCCTGCTTGCTGATCATCACCATTTTCTGCAGGACCCACGGCGCGAACACCAGCAGCAGGATCGGCCCGAGGTAGATCGGCAGGAACGACCAGAGCTGTTCGGCGGCCTGGCCCACGGCGCCAAAGAAGGTCCAACTGGTGCAATAGACCGCCAGCGACAGGCTGTAGACCCAGGCCCGCACGCGCGGCGGCAACGGCGTGCTGCGTCGGTCGCCGTAGAAGGCGATGGCAAACATGATGGCCATATAGGCCAGGGCGACAACGGCAATCAGCCCGCTGGACAGCGACATGGAAACTCCCGGACAAATATCCCCGGGCTCGGGCCCGGCACGACAGTCTCGCATGCCCGCTCGGGTTCGTCAGTGTCGACCAAGGTCGGGGCGTGGCGGGGTGTCGCGGTTGGGGTGGGGGGCTCGGGTTATCGGGTGTTCTTTCGGGCCTCTTCGCGAGCAGGCTCGCTCCCATAGTGGATCTGCGGGGCACACAAATCTTATGCCCGCTGGAGATCCCGGGTGGGAGCGAGCCTGCTCGCGAAAGCGGCCCTACTGACCCAACGCTATGTCAACCAACCGATACAACTCCTCGACCTCCAGCGGCGCAGTGGCAAACAGGATACGAAACACCGTCGGCGCCACGATCACATTCACCAACCGCTCGATGCCCGGATTCGGCTCATCGGGATAGCGGTCCAGGATGATCTGTAACTGACCGCTGATGATGCCCACGCAATAGCCCGGCGTGGCGCAGGCCTGGATATCGCGCATCATGTTGCGGCCGGGCTCGGAACTCATTTCGTCCAGATACTGCTCGGCCCAGGCACGCAAGTCGCCGCGCAGGCTGCCGGTATTGGCCGGCTCGCCGTCCGGGCGCATGCGTGCGATGGCGACATCCGCCAGCAACGCTTGCAAGTCGCCCCAACGGCGATAAATGGTGGATGGCGTCACCCCGGCACGCGCGGCGATTTGCGGCACGGTCAGGCTGGCGCGATCCTGCTCCTGCAATAACGCGCGAACGGCCGAATGAATCGACTCCTGTACCCGGGCGCTTCTGCCGCCAGGGCGTAAACCTTCTTTAATAGCCATGAATCGGACCTTAACACAAAGAATTTGCTTTAAGCGCATGCCAGTAGCACACTCCGCAAAAGCAAAAAATTAGCTTTTGTGAATGCCTTGTGGAGCGTGCCCATGTCTCGTCCAGCTTCGACCCGCGCCAGCCTGATATTTCTGGCGCTCACCTTGCTCGGCTTCCTGGCGGCGTCCAGCGCGCCGACGCCGTTGTATCATCTCTACCAGGAACATATGCAGTTTTCCCCGGCGATCCTGACACTGATCTTCGGCGTGTACGCGTTCAGTCTGCTGGCGGCTTTGCTGGTCGTCGGTTCGCTGTCCGATTACCTCGGTCGCAAGCCAGTGATCTTTGCGGCATTGCTGCTTAACATGCTGGCGATGCTGCTGTTTATCAACGCCGACAGCGTCGCCTGGTTGATCGGTGCGCGTTTGATTCAGGGTTTTGCCACCGGAATGGCCACCAGTGTATTGGGGGCGGCGTTGCTGGACTTCGATCGTCAGCAGGGGCCGCTGATCACCAGCGTGGCGCCATTGCTCGGCATGGCGTGTGGCGCGATGGGCTGCGGCCTGCTGGCTGAGTTCGCGCCGATGCCGCTGCAATTGACGTATTGGCTGCTGCTGGCATTGTTTCTCCTCCAGGCGATTTACCTGTGGCGCCTGGCGGAAAGCGTCAGCCCGCAGCCCGGGGCGTGGCGATCGTTGCGCCCGACTTTGCATGTACCTGTCCAGGCCCGGCGCGCCTTGTGGCTGATATTGCCTCTGGACCTGGCGGCTTGGGCGGTCGGGGGATTCTATTTGTCCCTCGCGCCGTCACTGGTGCGGGCCGCGACCGGTTCGACATCGAACCTGATTGGCGGCGCGCTGGTGGCTGTGCTCACTCTCAGTGGTGCCTTGTCGATCTACACGCTGCGTAACCGGGCAGCAAGAACGATGCTGCGGCTTGGCGCCAGCCTATTGGTGCTCGGCCTGGGCCTGGTATTGACGGCCGTACACACGGCCAGCCTGCCGTGGTTTTTCATTGGCACCTTGATCACTGGCAGCGGTTTTGGCGCGGGATTCCTCGGCGCCCTGCGCAGCATCATGCCGCTGGCCTTGCCCCACGAACGGGCCGGCCTGATGTCGGCGTTCTACGTGCTCAGTTACCTGGCCTTCAGCCTGCCTTCGTTGTTGGCAGGAAACCTCACGCGTATTTTCGGGCTGATTCCGACCACCGATGGCTACGGCGTCGTGCTGATTGTGATGGCAGTCGGTGCGCTGGCGGGCTTGCTGCGCCAGCCTGCAAAACCGCTGGCGGAGAGGGTGGAGTCGTGAGCGCTTATCTGTAAAACAGAATAGATATAGAGAAATTACCCGTTATATAGATATTCTTTTCGGTTCTAGCATGGCTTTACCTCATCCGATAACGAGGATTGACCATGACTTGCTGCGCTGCGAAAAACCGTTTACGCCCGCTGAGCCACTTGGCCGGACCCTTGGAGGTCGTCCGACAATTCACCCCGAACTGGTTCGCCGCCACCATGGGGACTGGTGTGCTGGCGTTGGCCCTGGCGCAAGTGCCAGGCGGCAATGCCGGATTGCACGCATTTGCTGAAGGGCTGTGGTTGTTCAACATTTTCCTGTTTGCACTGTTCACCGGGCTGTACGGCGCTCGCTGGATGCTTTTTTTCAACGAGGCCCGGCGAGTTTTCGGCCATTCAACGGTCTCGATGTTTTTCGGCACCATTCCCATGGGCCTGGCGACGATCATCAACGGCTTTCTGGTGTTTGGGTTGCCGCGCTGGGGGGAAGGCGTGGTGGCGGTGGCAGAAGTGTTGTGGTGGATCGACGTGGTGATGTCGCTGGCCTGCGGCGTGCTGATTCCGTTCCTGATGTTCACCCGCCAGGAGCACCGCATCGACCAGATGACCGCCGTGTGGCTGTTGCCCGTAGTGGCCGCCGAGGTTGCCGCTGCCAGTGGCGGGCTACTGGCGCCACACCTTGGCGACGCCCATGCGCAAATGGTCATGTTGGTCACCAGCTACGTGCTGTGGGCATTTTCGCTACCGGTGGCGTTCAGCATTCTGACCATCCTGCTGCTGCGCATGGCCCTGCACAAACTGCCGCATGAAAACATGGCCGCCTCGAGCTGGCTGGCCCTCGGCCCCATCGGCACGGGCGCCTTGGGCATGTTGCTGCTGGGTGGCGAGGCCCCGATGATTTTCGCCGCCAATGGCTTGCCGGGCGTGGGCGAGGTTGCCTCGGGGCTGGGGCTGGTGGCCGGCATCACCCTGTGGGGCTTGGGTTTGTGGTGGATGTTGATGGCGCTGTTGATCACCGGGCGCTATCTGCGCGAAGGCATCCCGTTCAATCTCGGCTGGTGGGGTTTCACCTTTCCCTTGGGTGTGTACGCACTGACCACGCTGAAACTGGCGAGCGTGCTGGGGCTGGTATTTTTCAACCTGCTGGGTTGCGCACTGGTGGTGATGCTGGCGGTGATGTGGCTGATCGTCGCCCGGCGCACGGTGCTGGGCGCCTGGCACGGTGAGTTGTTCGTGTCGCCTTGTATTGCGGGGCTGGGGAAATAATCGTCAAAGACAGGTAATGTGTGGCCTGGATCGAAAAAGCGTCATTCCAATAAGCGTCCAAGCCACTCAGGAACATGGAAGATGAGTCACCCCTCGCAGTTCACCTTGCTTCGCACGCGGCGTTTCCTGCCGTTCTTCATCACGCAGTCCCTCGGCGCGTTCAACGACAATATCTTCAAGCAGTCGCTGATCCTCGCCATCCTCTATAAATTGACCATCGAGGGTGATCGCTCGATCTGGGTCAATCTGTGCGCGCTGCTGTTCATCCTGCCGTTCTTCCTGTTCTCGGCGCTGGCGGGACAGTTCGGCGAAAAATTCGCCAAGGATGCGTTGATTCGCCTGATCAAGCTTGGCGAAATCGCGATCATGGCGGTCGGCGCGGTGGGTTTCCTGTTCGATCATCTGTGGCTGATGCTGGTGGCGCTGTTCGCCATGGGCACGCACTCGGCGCTGTTCGGGCCGGTGAAATATTCGATCCTGCCGCAAGCCCTGCGCGAGGATGAGCTGGTCGGCGGCAACGGCCTGGTGGAGATGGGGACGTTCCTGGCGATCCTCGCCGGCACCATCGGCGCCGGGATGATGATGTCCTCGGCCAATTACGCGCCCGTGGTCTCGGTGGCGATTGTCGGCATTGCCGTGGCCGGTTACCTGGCCAGCCGCGGCATTCCGCGGGCGGCGGCCGCTTCGCCGCAGATGCGTTTGAACTGGAACATCTTCAGCCAGTCCTGGGCGACCCTGAAGCTGGGCCTCGGGCAGACCCCGGCGGTATCCCGCTCGATTGTCGGTAATTCCTGGTTCTGGTTTGTCGGCGCGATCTATCTCACCCAGATCCCGGCCTATGCCAAGGAGTGGATGCGCGGCGACGAAACCGTCGTGACGCTGATCCTGACGGTGTTTTCGGTGGGGATCGCCCTGGGCTCGATGCTCTGCGAAAGGCTCTCGGGGCGCAAAGTGGAGATCGGCCTGGTGCCGTTCGGTTCGTTCGGGCTGACGGTGTTCGGCTTGCTGTTGTGGTGGCATTCCGGTGGAATCCCCGCCAGCGTCGACGGCCATGGCTGGCTGCAAATTCTGGGTTTCGGCCACGCCTGGCTAGTGCTGATCGATATCCTCGGGCTGGGTATCTTTGGCGGTTTCTACATCGTGCCGCTGTATGCATTGATCCAGTCGCGCACCGTTGAAAACGAGCGGGCGCGAGTGATCGCCGCCAACAACATCCTCAACGCCTTGTTCATGGTGGTCTCGGCGATCGTTTCCATCGTCCTGCTGAGCCTGGCCAAGCTGTCGATCCCGCAGCTGTTCCTGGTGGTGTCGCTGCTGAACATCGGCGTCAACGCCTACATCTTCAAGATCGTCCCCGAGTTCAGCATGCGTTTCATGATCTGGCTGCTCAGCCATTCCATGTACCGCGTGGAGCATCGCAATCTGGAAACGATCCCGGATGAGGGCGCAGCGTTGCTGGTGTGCAATCACGTATCGTTTGTCGATGCCTTGCTGATTGGCGGCGCGGTGCGTCGGCCGATTCGTTTTGTGATGTACTACAAGATTTACAACCTGCCGATCCTGAACTTCATCTTCCGCACCGCCGGGACCATTCCGATTGCCGGGCGCCAGGAGGATATCCACATCTATGAAAAAGCCTTCAGCCGCATCGCCCAATACCTGAAGGACGGTGAGCTGGTGTGCATCTTCCCTGAAGGAAAGTTGACCGCCGACGGTGAGATCAACGAGTTCAAGAGCGGGCTGACGCGCATCCTGCAGGAAACCCCGGTGCCGGTGATTCCCTTGGCATTGCAGGGCTTGTGGGGAAGCTTTTTCAGCCGTGATCCGAGCAAGGGGCTGTTTCGGCGGTTCTGGTCGCGGGTGACGCTGGTGGCGGGGACGGCGGTGGCGGTCGAGGCGGCGGAGCCGGCGAAGTTGCAGGCGTTGGTCGGAGAGTTGCGCGGGGCGGTCAGATAACAGGTGATCTTGTGGGCCTCTTCGCGAGCAGGCTCGCTCCCACCCTTGACCGAGTGAATGCGGTCGAATGTGGGAGCGAGCCTGCTCGCGAAGGTGTAGTGGCTTAAGCGCTGGCCTTGAGCCCGACCAGCCCGGCTATGATCAGCGCAACGCTGGCCAGCCGAATCAGCGCCATCGACTCGCCAAACAGGATGATCCCGGCGATCACCGTGCCGACGGCACCGACCCCGGTCCAGATGGCATAGGCAGTGCCCAGCGGCAACTCCTTCATCGCCAGGCCGAGCAGGCCGAGGCTGATCGCCATGGCGGCGATTGTCAGTGCGGTAGGGAGCGGGCGGCTGAAGCCGTCGGTGTACTTCAGGCCGACAGCCCAGCCGACTTCGAACAGGCCGGCGAAAAACAGAATGATCCAGGACATCACACACCTCATCGATGGATGGGGTCGTCCCCGGATAAAAACTTCATGGCATTGCGGGGTCGTCCCCGCATTGGGCGCAAGAGTGCCCAATGCTGACTATTCGGTCAAGTCCTTCGGTCAGTCCGCGGTTTGTCGGGCGAGCTCTTCGCGGTCCTGTTTTTCACTCATGCGCCGGAACCAGGTCGAGAGCAGGGCGCCGGAAATGTTGTGCCAGACGCTGAACAGCGCGCTGGGCACTGCCGCCAGCGGCGAAAAGTGTGCGCTGGCCAATGCCGCACCGAGGCCGGAGTTCTGCATGCCGACTTCCAGCGACAACGTCTTGCGTTGGGCCAACGGCAACCCGAAAAGGCGACCGGTGAAATACCCCAACAGGTAGCCGAAGCTGTTATGCAGGATCACGATCGCCATGATCAGCAGGCCGGACTCAGCGATCTTCGCTTGGCTGGCTGCCACCACGGCCGCAACGATGATCACGATACTGACCACCGATACCAGCGGCAGCACCTCTACGGCATGACGGACCCGCGCACCCAACAAACGTTGGGCAACAATACCCAGTGCGATGGGCAGCAACACAATTTGCAGTATCGACCAGAACAATGCCGAGAACGACACCGGCAGCCAGGCCGAGGCCAGCAGCCATATCAGCGTCGGGGTCAGCAGCGGGGCAAGCAGGGTTGTGATGGCGGATATCGCTACGGCCAAGGCCAGGTCGCCGCGGGCGAGCCAGGTCATCACGTTGGACGACGTGCCGCTCGGGCAGCAACCCACCAGAATCACGCCGACGGCGATTTCGGGCGGCAGGCTGAATACCTGGCAAAGCAGCCATGCTGTCCCCGGCATGATCACGAACTGGGCAATCACCCCCAGGGCCACCCGTCCAGGGCGACGAGCCACTTCGGCAAAGTCTTCCAGCTTCAGTGCCAGGCCCATGCCGAACATCACCAGGCCCAGCAGCGGCACAATGGCGCTTTTGAGACCGATGAACCAGGTCGGCAGAAAGAACGCCACGACGGCGAACAGCAACACCCAGTAAGCGAACGTATTGCCGACGAAGCGGCTCAATGCAGCCAGTGCACGCATGATCTGATCCTTGTTATAAAAAACACCGAATACCCGTGTGGGAGCGAGCCTGCTCGCGAAAGCGGGGTGTCAGTCAACATCGCTGTGGCTGTCATACCGCTTTCGCGAGCAAGCTCGCTCCCACAGGGGCTATCCGCTACTTTTAGATCCCCTGCGGAATCTCTTCACCACCCAGCGCTTCAACCAGCGCCGGCAGGAACTCGCCGAACGTCAGCATCATCAGGGTGAAGCTGGCGTCCAGTTGGCCGAGGGCTTCGTCGCCGCCGTCCTGTTCCGCCTGGTCTTGCAGCAGGTCTTCGAACTTCAGGCGCTTGACCACCATTTTGTCGTCGAGCACGAAGGACAGCTTGTCTTGCCAGGCCAGCGACAGTTGCGTCACCACCTTGCCGGTGTTCAGGTGCAGCTGGATTTCGTCGCTGGTCAGGTCCTGGCGCTTGCAACGGACGATGCCGCCATCTTCATGGGTATCGCGCAGTTCGCATTCGTCCAGCACGAAGAAATCGTCTGCGGCTTTCTGGGTCTTGACCCAGTCGGTCATGATCGCGGTCGGAGCTGTCTTCACTGTCAGCGGGCGCACCGGTAGCGTGCCGATGACTTCGCGCAGGGTCGAAAGCAGGTCTTCGGCGCGTTTCGGGCTGGCCGAATTGACCAGGATCAGGCCCTGTTTCGGCGCGATCGCGGCGAACGTGGACGAACGGCGGATGAAGGCGCGAGGCAGGAAGGCCTGGATGATTTCATCCTTGATCTGGTCCCGTTCCTTCTTATAGACCTTGCGCATCTGCTCGGCTTCGATCTCTTCGACCTTTTCCTTGACCGCGTCACGGACGACGCTGCCCGGCAGGATGCGTTCTTCCTTGCGTGCGGCAATCAGCAAAAAGTCCTGGCTGACATGCACCAGGGGGGCGTCTTCGCCTTTGCCAAATGGCGCGACGAAACCGTAAGTGGTCAACTCCTGGCTTGCACAGGGGCGTGCCAGTTTGCTCGCCAGTGCAGTTTCCAACGCCTCGGCATCAACAGGCAGATCTTGGGTCAGGCGATAGATAAGCAGGTTCTTGAACCACATGGGGTGAGTCTCTCCTTTATACAAAGGGGGGCATTATTCTCTTCGCGGCGCCATAGGCCAACCCTTCGCTAAGCCTTTGGAAGGCCTGAAAAAATTAAATTAAAAAGTGCTTGCCACCTTAGGAAGTGCTCCGTAGAATGCGCGCCACACCGAAAGCGAAGGGTGATTAGCTCAGCCGGGAGAGCGTCTGCCTTACAAGCAGAATGTCGGCGGTTCGATCCCGTCATCACCCACCATTCGCTTCAAGTGTTATGCGCAGCGGTAGTTCAGTCGGTTAGAATACCGGCCTGTCACGCCGGGGGTCGCGGGTTCGAGTCCCGTCCGCTGCGCCATATTCGGTAACCTGGAACACTGAACGCCAGGTCACCACAGAAAGCCCGCTAATGCGGGCTTTTTGCTGTCTGGAGTTTCTGTGGTGCGCGTGAATCACATTTTTTTGCTGGATTTATCAATTAAATCAGCACGTTATAAAAAACTGTGAGAGAATGCGCCCCGCATCGAAAGTTCAGGGTGATTAGCTCAGCCGGGAGAGCGTCTGCCTTACAAGCAGAATGTCGGCGGTTCGATCCCGTCATCACCCACCAAACTTTCAATGTTACGCGCAGCGGTAGTTCAGTCGGTTAGAATACCGGCCTGTCACGCCGGGGGTCGCGGGTTCGAGTCCCGTCCGCTGCGCCATATTTGGTATCTGGAACGCTGAACGCCAGGTACCCGCCAGAAGCGGCGCTTTTCCTTTAAGAGAGGGAAGGCGCCGTTTTTTTTGCTTTCGATATTGTTCAGGCAAATCCAGGGTCGAACGCAGAGCCCATTTTGGGAGCGTAATGCAGTTCACTTAAGGTATCGACATTCCCGTGGCGAGGGAGCTTGCTCCCGCTGGGCTGCGTAGCGGCCCCAAAACCTGCCGAATACGCAGCATCAAACACACCGTACCCGCCGAAATACGACTGCTTCGCAGCCGAGCGGGAGCAAGCTCCCTCGCCACAGGTCCGTCGTTTTTTCTTAAGTGAACAGCATTAATTGTGGGAGCGGGCCTGCCCGCGAAGAGGCCGGCACGTGCGACATCTTAATCAGCCATGACGCCGCTTCGCGAGTATCACCGCAGAAACGGATATACACACCACACCACAGCCTACTGCTCAGCATTCCGACTATGCCGATAATCGCTGACCGCCTCATACACCGCTTTACGCAAACGGTTGATACCGCCAATAGGCCGATGCGCCTCGAGCCCAAACCACGGGTTGAACGACAGGTTGTCGCAAGCCAGGTTCAGCTTGGGTGTATCGAAATCCTGGGCCGGCACCTTGATTCGCGCCACCGTCTCGAATGGCGCATCGCTTTCCTGCCACTCGATACTGGTGTCTTCGATCGGCATGTATTTGCCCGGGTCCTGACGCTGGATCTGTAGCACAAAACAGGCTGGCACGCGGTCTGTGGATAACTGCTGAGTCAGTGCGCTGCGCAAGAAATTTGGCAGGTCCTGGTTCTGCTTGGGCAGGGTGTAGGCTGGGCAGTTGTCCGGATCCGGCGCGACGCGAAACTTGGCATTGGCCGCGCCGAACTTGTACGGCGATACCGAGAAATAAGTGGTCTGGGTCGGGCTCGCCGGAGGCGGGGAGAGTGTCGCCAGGGCGATGAACAGATGACGGATCTGCCAACTGCGTGGGTCCAGGCTCGGAAAGAAAGCCATCGCCTTTTTTCCGTCAGCCTGGGCCGCCACGTTCTGACGGTATTCGGCGACATCGCTGACAAAGAAGTTCGGATGATTGAACATCACGAAGTCCTGCTCGCCCTGCGATTGCCGGTCAGCGAGCAATTGCTTGCCAGGCACATCCAGCAGCTTGATGGCCATGCCACGTGCATCGCGCAGGCTGTCGAACTGTGGATAAGCGTTGCCGTTGGACAGGCGGATCGTCGCCTGCCAGGTCTTGCCCGGTTCGGCGAATACGCCCTGGCGCAACGGTGCCGGCAGATCGCCGGGCACCTGGACTTCGGCCATCACGCAGCCATGGGCCTTGGCATGGGCATCGCGCAGGTAGCGCGTGCCGTCGCGGTGCTGGTCGACGATGCGGATGGCGGTCTGGATGATGTCCTGGGTCATGGCGCTTTCACCGGGCGGTATCTGCTCCCTGTCCGCGACCGGCCCACTGTGTTGCCAGGCGAACCAGGCCGTGGCCAGGGCCCAGCCGAGCAGGCCGATGCCCAGCAGCCAGAGGAGCGTCTTGCCCAGAAAGGCGCCGAGGCGCAGCCAGAGCTTTATGAGCATGGTGCGATCCTTTTACCTGAAAGATTCATCATCACAGTTGCGACTCCAGCGGTCCGCCCAGCACCTTCAAGTACTCCAGCAACGCCCAGCGCTCCTGCGGTTGCAGCAAACGGCCAATGACCCCATTGCCCCGTTCGCCGGCGCGGAATTCATGGCCGCTGTTATGGTTGCCAGTGATGCGGGTGTCGAACAGGAAGGCATTGGCAAACGCTTCGGTGCGATAGCCCAGGTGCCGCGGGTCGTATTCGAAGCTGCCCTTATAGAAGGTGGTCGCCCGCTCGGCCTGCGGCGACAGCAACTCATAGATCGTCGGCACCGAGCCGTTGTGCAGGAACGGCGGTGTTGCCCACACGCCGGCCAATGGCCGGGCCTTGTAGGCGCGTAATTCACGGACGCCGATGGGCAGCCCGAAACCGTCGAGTGCCGGACGTTCCACCGGCGTGACGCCGGCATCCCGGTACGCGCGGTTTTCGACGAATGCGGTGACGTAGGCCAGCCCCTTGGCGACCGAGATCTGGCTGAGGTCCAGCGGCTCTGTCGGGGCAGGGTGCAGTTGCACTTCCAGCTTCGCCAGTTCGGCCGGGTCCCATTGCAGGCTGGTCAGGTTGAAACGGTGATCGGCAATATTGTTCGCGGTGCCCGGGTCCGTGCCGATCACCTTCACTGGCAGCATATGCAACTGTTGCACCGGCCGGTCAGGGCCCTGGACGACTTTGGGCACATGGCAGCCGGCGCAGTTTTCTTCGAACAACGCCTTGCCCTTTGCCGCCAGGGGCTTGTCAATCGAACCCAGCAACGCTTCCGGCCATACGGGTGGCTTGAGCAGTTGCAAGGTCTCTTCGATCTTGTTCAGGTCGCGCACCCGCACGCTGGAAGGGTAGCGCGCATCGCCTTGCAGCGGCTTGCCCTGGGCATCGAAGAAACTCAACGTGGCGCCAACCCCCAGCGCCTCGCCGACGTTGCGGGCCATCGGCTGCTGCGCCGAACCGTTCCACTGTACCCAGTCGAACGTCCACATTTCCCACAGCTGTGGGTAATCCACCGGTGCGTTGGCGACCCGGTAGTTTTCTGCCGAAATGGCATCGCCGAAGCTGGCATTGGCGATACGGCCAAAGGCGTCGGTACGGCCCGGGCCTTCCTCGATGGGGTAGAGGCCGCGGTGGGTGTCGTTCCAGGCGGTGCGCAGGAACGCATTCAGGGAAACCTTGAAGGCCTTGCGCAACTCTTCATGGCGAGCGTCATAGTCATTGCCCAGCACCTGGCGGGCGAAGCGTTCGAATTTCCATGGGTTGTAGTAAGTCGAGGCAAGACTTGCCACCAGTGCCTGTCCGAAACTGCCGCCGCGCAATGTCGGAACAGTCGATGGCAATACGTGTTGGGCCGAGCCGCCATCGATCCGGATCGCCTGGCCCTTGAAATGCAATTCGCCGGTGTGGCAGGCGGCGCAGGTAATGTCGAGGTATTGCTCGTTACTGCCGGCGTTCTGGTGTCGGGTGAAGCCCACCGGTAAGTTGCCGGGGTTCAGTGGCGTGGCTTTCTGCGCCGGATCGACCAGAAAACCGAAGCGCGCCAGGTATTCCGGCGAAGCAAAGCGCTGTTGCGAGAACGGCAATTCAAGCGCGGTGAACCACTCGTAACGCAGGCCTTTGACCTGAGTGCCCTGAGGCGTGAAATAGTAAGTCTGTCGCTCGGCGGCGCTCCATTGGTCGAGGTAGTGCACCTGTTGGACAGGCGTGTAGGCCGGCAGGCGCGGGTTGGCCACGTAATAAAGCACCACGGCCACGACCACGATGACCAGTGCGAGGATCAGCAATAAAAGGCGAGAGAGGAGGCGCACGGTTTACGTCCTTGTTTTTTTAATATGCCCTTATGCCTCAGCGCCGCTTGGCCGGCAAGTGGCCATTACCCCGCGCTACGAGTAGCGGCCGATCTGGCCGTGTCTGAAACAGATGACAGATGCTTCATCTGCCGAGGATCAAAAAGCGTTTGCCGACCTGAACTTATCATCGCTTTGTGGCTCACATGCCGGTAGCCATTGGTCGTGGCCGCCTGATAAGCTCGCGGCTTTACTCGATTGCCCTTTAGGCGCATGAACAAGGAAATAGCATGAAACAGCATCGGTTGGCGGCGGCGGTAGCCCTGGTTGGCCTGGTACTCGCGGGTTGTGACTCGCAGACCAGCGTAGAGCTGAAAACCCCGGCGCAGAAAGCTTCCTACGGTATTGGCCTGAACATGGGCAAAAGCCTGGCTCAGGAAGGTATGGATGACCTGGACTCCAAAGCAGTCGCCCAGGGCATCGAAGATGCCGTCGGCAAGAAAGAACAGAAGCTGAAAGACGAAGAACTGGTCGAAGCCTTTGCCGCGCTGCAAAAACGTGCCGAAGAGCGCATGGCCAAGATGAGTGAAGAGTCGGCAGCCGCCGGCAAGAAATTCCTTGAGGAAAACGGCAAGAAGGCCGGCGTTACCACCACCGCTTCCGGCCTGCAGTACGAAGTGGTCAAGAAGGCCAGCGGCGCGCAGCCTAAGCCGACCGACGTGGTGACCGTTCACTACACCGGCAAGCTGACCAACGGCACTGTGTTCGACAGCTCCGTGGAGCGTGGCAGCCCGATTGACCTGCCGGTCAGCGGTGTGATCCCGGGTTGGGTCGAAGGCCTGCAATTGATGCACGTCGGCGAGAAGTACAAGCTGTACATCCCGAGCGACCTGGCTTACGGCGCCCAGAGCCCGAGCCCGGCGATCCCTGCCAACTCGGTCCTGGTGTTCGACCTGGAACTGCTGGCAATCAAGGATCCGGCAAAAGAAGGCGCAGCCAAGTAATTGCGCCTGTCTTGATAAAAACGCCTCGCTCATGCGGGGCGTTTTTGTATCTGGCATTCGACGCGGCAAAAAAACCGAACGCGCAGGGCAAGCTACAGTCATAGGCAGTACAGCGCTGTGCTGGATGCGGTCGACCCGTCGGGTAGGTGGTTGCCGTTTATTTATGTGAGTAAAAAACGCCCGATCTAAGCCCGGCCCTTATGAAACGGGGGGCGCAGCGTTGAAATGCAGCTCTGTTCACAAGGTTATCCACAATTTGTGTGGATAACATTTCAGTGGGAGAAAAAATGAAGGCCCCGTGGAATTTCGCGCGATTTCTTCCCCTGGCGGGACGGCTCCTGGCCCGCGGCAGACTGCCCACGCTGCTGTTCGCCGTTGCCAGCAAGGGCGCCCGGGAGGGCGGGCGCCTCGGCAAGCTAAAGGAGGACCTGCGTCTGCTGCAGGCTCTATGCCTGGCTTACTGGCGGGGCGAATACCGCGCCGTCAGTGCCAAATCGATGCTCTCGGTGGTGGCGGGCCTCATGTATTTCCTCAGCCCGCTCGATGCGATCCCTGACTTGCTGCCCATGCTAGGCATGTTCGACGACATCGCGGTGCTGGCCTGGATCATGAAAACCCTCGATGACGAGCTGGGGGCCTTCCGTGCCTGGCGCGAACAGCAGTCGCCGGAGAAGCTTGCGCGAGTTGAAAGGCTTCCCGACACCCCGGAACAACTCCAGTTGCAAGGGCCGAAAAAAAGCTGATCTGGCCCGTTTCCCTGCGAGATTTGATCGCCCCGCGACCTTGGCCGCTATTAGGATTACACTTCCAAGAAAAAGCTTACTTGCTAAGTGTTGTTGTCCTACGGGGTAATCATGGATATTCAAATAATCACGCGCGACGGAGAGCCCGAGTACGCGGTTTTGCCGTGGGATCAGTACCAGGCGCTGCTAAAGGCAGCCGGCATCAATCAAGCACCGCAAGAAGCCACGGTCCGCCATGCGGCGGCACCCGGCCAGGTTCTCCCTGGCCTGGATCAACTACGCAGTTTGCGCGAAGGGAAGGGCATCGCCATCGAGGCGCTGGCCCGCACGGTAGGCATCAGCCCGTCTTATCTGGCCATGATCGAAAGCGGCGAGCGTCAGCCCGATGCCGCGATCAAGCGCAGTCTGGCCTGGGAACTGACGGTGCCGGGTTGGAGGGATGAATCGTGAGTGTACGCATCAGTCGGCAACATTGGGACGGGTTGTTGGGTGAGTTGGACCAGGCGCGTCGCCAGCGCCATTTATTGACGTACCGCGCCTTGCTGGAGCGCCTGCAGCTGCCCAGCCCGGCCATGCAGACATTGACCGCCGCACTCGAACACCTGGCGGCGCTGGACGCCCGGGCCGAACAGCCATTGCGCAGTTCGTTGGTCATCAGCCAGGGGGCCAGTCGCCTGCCACGCACCGGTTTTTTCGAATGTGTTGAACGCCTCGGGCGCTTTTCCGGCCCCTCCGACGGCGTCGCCGCTGCATCCTGGCATGCGTCGGAAGTGGTCCGGGTGTTCGAATACGAGTACCCCGAGTCGGCGGAGGCCTGAGTGCTCTGGCGGATCAAGGCCCGGGCCGGTTATTGGCTGGCGCGCCGATTGTTCCATTGGTCATGGATGGTTCGGCAGCCCCGTGGCTGGGCCTGGCTTGAAGGCCAGTTTGCGCGCATGGCGAACCTGGGTGACGTCGGCGCCCAGAGCTTCTACGGGCATATCCTGACGTTTCGCGGCCAAGGGCTCGGCGCACGGGAAGAAGGCATTCGCTTGCTCCGCCTGGCGGCACTGGCTGGTGACGGCAAGGCCGCCTACCAGGTCGGCGTCATCAGCCTGGCAGGCTCTACCACCAAGGCGCCGGATCCGGACGAAGCGGCGCGTTGGTGGGCCTTGGCCCTGAAGGCCGGGCATCCGCTGGCCGAGATCAAGCTCAAGGCGCTCGAGAGCAAGGAACCCTGAAACCGTTTTTTTCGTGGCGAGGGAGCTTGCTCCCGCTGGGCGGCGAAGCCGCCCCAAACCAGTCTGCTCGATCAAGCAGGCACACCGAGGCGCTGCCCAGAGGGTCTGCTAAGCAGCCCAGCGGGAGCAAGCTCCCTCGCCACGGGATGATCACCACTCACAGCGTGATTATCACCCACAGGGTTTTCACCTGAAGCTCACGCTGAGAAACCCAGCTCCGCGACGGGCGCCTGCTCAACCAGCCCGTTAATCAAATACAAACTCCCCCCGACGATCTCCTTGGCATGGTGCTTGGCCTGCGAAGCCATTTCCGCCAACTGGCTGGCATCCAGCTCTGCACAGGCCTCGGCGCGCAGATGCACCACCCCGATCGACAACGACAGCAAGGCGAAGTCCTGTCGTATGCCCTGTCGGTTCAACGCGGTAAAACATCCGGCTTCCAGATGCTCGGGCCGGTAGAAGCGGCGGCAGTGGTTCTGGAAGTCGCTCAGCAGTTGGGTCAGGCGCTTGCGCCAATCGTCCGGGCCGAGGACCAGCAGGAAGTCGTCGCCGCCGATGTGGCCGACGAAGTCGCGGCTGGGGTCAATGCGTTCGTTCAGGCATTGGGCCAGGCACAGCAGGACTTCGTCACCGCGACCGTAGCCGTAGATGTCGTTGAAGGGTTTGAAACTGTCGATGTCTACGTAGCAGATCACCGACTCCTGGCGCTGCTGCAGCAGGCGTGTAAGGCACTGCTGGATGGGCACGTTGCCTGGCAGCAAAGTCAGCGGGTTGGCGTAGCGCGCCTGTTGGATCTTCAGTTCGGTGATGAGCTTGAGCACATCGATCACCCGGCCCAGGCCCAGGTAGCCGCCGTTGAGGGTGATGATGAAGTCTTCTTCGATGCGCTGGCGGGCGCGGCTGGTGATGAGGCGGCTGACTTGTTGCAGTGACTGGCTCAGTTCAACCGCGAGGAAATCATCGCTCATCAGGCGGCTGATGGGCTTGCGAGCGAACAGGTCGGTGGCGAAAGGCTTGAGCAGGGCATCCGAGAGCGAATGACGATGGACGATCCCGCACGGTTGGTCGCGATCGTCCAGCACCGCCAGGG
This sequence comes from Pseudomonas sp. Z2-11, assembly GCF_054161305.1. NCBI lineage: Bacteria > Pseudomonadati > Pseudomonadota > Gammaproteobacteria > Pseudomonadales > Pseudomonadaceae > Pseudomonas > Pseudomonas sp. Z2-11. The sequence goes on along the minus strand of NZ_CP096395.1, from coordinate 4,581,145 downwards.
AATTGAGGTTGGCCTGGCGCCGGAACGCTTCCAGTACCGCTGCCGTCGGTGTGTCGTGGGCGACTGCCGGTTGTTCGTTGAGCAGCGCAGTGAGGTCGTTGACTTCATCGCCCAGCGGCACCACGCCACTGTCCTGGCGGGGCATCAAGGCCTTGGCGTCCTGGGATGGATGCTCTTGGGGCCGGGCGAGCAAGTAGCCCTGGACCAGGTCTACGCCCATTTCGATCAACACGGCGAGCTCTTCCGGCAGTTCGATCCCTTCGGCGATCACCTGTGCCCGTGAAGCCTGGGCGATCTTGAGAATGGAACCGACGAATTCACGCTTGAGTGCGTCTTGGTGAATGCCATCGATGAAATGCCGGTCGATCTTCACGTAGTCAGGTCGCAATTCGGACCACAGCCGCAAGCTTGAATACCCGGCACCGAGGTCATCCAGGGCAATGGAAAAACCCATGGCTCGATAGTGATGCAGGGCGGTTTGCAGCAATTGGAAGTCATCGATAGGCGTTTGTTCGGTCAGTTCGATAACCACCTGGCTGGGCGGAATGCCGAAATCCTGTAACAGCTGCAGGGTGCGGCCGGTCTGGTGGGCCGATTCGAGCAGCGATTCTGGCGAGACGTTGAGGAACAATTTGCCCGGCAGCTTCTGTTCATTGAAGCGCTGGCAGGCGCTGCGTCGGCAGGCCAGCTCCAGTTCGCTGAGGCGTCCGGCCTGGCGCGCCACGGACAATAACGCGATGGGGGAGTGCAGCGGGCTGTTCGACGGGCCGCGGGTCAGGGCCTCGTAGCCGAGGATGCGTCGTTCGGAAAGACAGATGATCGGCTGGAACAGGCTGTGCAAACCGCTTTGACTCAGGATTGAGCTCAAGGCACTCAGCTGTTCTGTCGTGGTCATGGCGATCTCTGGCGATAAAAAAAGGACTGGGCACAACCCCTGCTGGGGTGCGCCCGGTCCTGTATTTCACGACAGACTGATGTCAGTTTGATGACACTCCGACGAGCACCACCATTAAAAGGCCATCACCTCAATGTTTGGCGACCGCCGTATTGAGCTTGAGATAATCGAGCAGGATCCGACCGGTTTCGCTCAGATAAGCGTCGTCTTCCGGCTTGGTTTTTTCCGGCTCGGTGATCAGGTCTTCGTCTTCCTTCTTCAGCTCTTTGAGCGGCTCCTCGCCCTTGGCCTTGCGACGCAGGTTTTCCATGGCCAGTTGCTTGGCTTCGATGTCGGCATGCTGCGCGCGGCGCTCGGCTTCGTTGAGGGTGACGGTTTTTTCCATCATCAACTTCTGCGCCAGGGCCAGCTTGTCGCGAATGAACACAAACTCCGCGTCTTGGGCGGTGCGGGCGTCATGCTCGGATTTCAACTGGGCCAGATACGGCTTGAACGGGTCCACGGCCGGCTTGATTGCAGGTCGGATGGTGTCCCACGGCATGGCTTCGGGCAGGGCGCTCTCACCGATTTCCTTGGTGTCGATGATCGACGGGTAATCGATGTCAGGCAGCACGCCCTGATGCTGGGTGCTCTGCCCGGAAACCCGATAGAACTTCGCCAGGGTCAGTTTCAGTTCGCCGTGGTTCAGTGGCTGGATGGTCTGCACGGTGCCTTTGCCGAAGGTCTGGCCACCGATGATCAGCGCGCGGTGGTAGTCCTGCATGGCGCCGGCGAAAATCTCCGAGGCCGAGGCCGAAAGGCGATTGACCAGCAGGGCCATTGGTCCCTTGTAGAACGCGCCGGGGTTTTCGTCTTCGAGCACATCGACCCGACCATCGGCGTTACGCACGAGCACGGTCGGGCCTTTGTCGATGAACAGGCTGGTCAGTTCGGTGGCTTCCTGCAACGAGCCGCCGCCGTTGTTGCGCAAGTCGATGACCACGCCGTCGACCTTTTCCTTCTGCAGTTCGGTGAGCAGTTTCTTGACGTCGCGCGTGGTGCTCTTGTAGTTCGGATCCCCGGCGCGGAAAGCCTTGAAGTCCAGATAGAAAGCCGGAATCTCGATGATGCCGAGCTTGTAGTCCTTGCCGTCCTGCTTGAGCTGGAGGACCGATTTTTTCGCGGCCTGTTCTTCCAGCTTCACTGCTTCACGGGTGATGGACACGACTTTGCTGGTCTGGTCGTTCGGCGCATTGCTGGCCGGGATGACTTCCAGGCGGACCACCGAACCTTTCGGGCCGCGGATCAGCTTGACCACTTCGTCCAGGCGCCAGCCGACCACGTCGACCATTTCCTTGTTGCCCTGGGCCACGCCGATGATCTTGTCCGCCGGGGCGACCTGCTTGGTCTTGTCCGCAGGGCCCGCCGGCACCAGGCGCACGATCTTGACCTGATCGTTATCGCTCTGCAGTACCGCGCCGATGCCTTCCAGGGACAGGCTCATGTTGATGTCGAAGTTTTCCGCGTTATCCGGCGACAGATAATTGGTGTGCGGGTCGTAGGACATCGCGAAGGTATTGATATAGGCCTGGAAGACGTCCTCGGCGCGGGTCTGGTCCAGGCGCGCGAGTTGATTCTTGTAGCGCTTGGTCAGGGTTTCCTGGATCTGCTTGGGATCCTTGCCGGCGATCTTCATGCGCAACACTTCGTCCTTGACGCGTTTGCGCCACAGGTCGTCGAGTTCGGCGGTGCTCTTGAGCCATGCGGCGTCCTTGCGGTCGACCAGCAAGGTTTCCTTGGCATTGAAGTCGATCTTGTCGACGCCCTTGTTCAACTCGGCAAGGGCGTAGTCCAGACGCGCCTTGACGCGGTCCAGGTAGCGCTTGTAGATAATGAACCCGGCGTTGAGGTCGCCGCTCTTGAGGAAGTCGTCGAACTGGGTCTTCCACTTGTCGAATTCGGCGATGTCGCTGGCCATGAAATAACTGCGCGACGGATCAAGCAGCTTCAGGTAGCTGTCATAGATGATGACCGAGCGCGCGTCATCGAGTGGCGGCTTGCTGTAGTGATGGCGCTTGAGCAACTCAACCACGTTGAGGCTGGCGATCACCTCGTCGCGATCGGGCTGAAGCTTGTCCCAGCTGTTGGCCGCGAACGCAGTGTTCGAGAGCGCTGAAGCGCCAAGGCCAATGAAGAGGGCAAGTGCAGTGCTGGGGAAAAAGTGCTTCATGCTGATTCGACGCAGGGACAATTGATCACGCATATTAGGCCGTCTTTGAAGTCGCCGGTTCCATGTGGCCCGGGCGCATAATGCAAGAAAGCCCGGCGTTGTTACAGCAGCGGGCCCAGTCGAGACTCACTATGGAGGCACCGTGAAAGCATTGCAAGGCGTTGAAGGCCAAGTGGTATGGGCAGATGAGCCAAGTCCGGCGTGTGATGCCGGGCAAGTTCGCATCCGTGTAGCGGCCGCTGGCCTGAATCGGGCCGATTTGTTGCAGAAAGCCGGGCATTATCCACCGCCACCCGGCGCCAGCCAGGTGTTGGGGCTGGAATGTTCCGGGGTGATCAGTGAAGTCGGGCCGGGTTCCTCCTGGCAGGTCGGCGACCGGGTTTGCGCATTGCTGGCCGGCGGCGCAATGGCCGAGGAAGTGGTGGTCGATGGTCGGCATGTGTTGCCTGTGCCGGAAGGCCTGTCACTGGCCGAAGCCGCCGCGCTGCCTGAGGTCTACGCCACCGCGTGGCTGAATCTGTTCCAGCTGGCCGGGCTCAGGCCGGGTGAAAAAGTGCTGCTGCACGCCGGCGCCAGCGGCGTCGGTTCGGCCGCGATCCAGCTGTGCAAGGCGTTCGGCAACCCGTGCTGGGTCAGCGTCGGTTCGGCCGAGCGGCTGGCCTATTGCGAAGCGCTTGGTGCCCAGGGCGGCGTGGTGCGCACCGACGATATCAACAGCCTGAACGACTTCGGGCCGTTCGACGTGATCCTCGATCCGGTCGGCGCCAACTACGCCAGCCTCAACGTGAAACTTTTGTCAGTTGACGGGCGCTGGGTATTGATCGGGCTCATGGGCGGGCGCACCACCGAACTCGATCTGGCCCAGGTGTTGGGCAAGCGTATCCAGTTGCTGGGTTCGACTTTGCGCAGTCGCAACGATCAGTTCAAGGCCGACCTGATCGCCGAGTTGGGGCAGCAGGTGTGGCCGTTGTTCGCCGACAAGCGCCTGAGCCCGCAATTGGCCAGGACGTTTGCGATCAGTGATGCCGAGGCGGCGTTTGCCGAGCTGGCGACCAATCAGGTGTCCGGGAAATTGGTGCTGGTAATCAATGACAGCCTGAGCTGATCGGGAGTCGGTCCCCTGTGGCGAGGGAGCTTGCTCCCGCTGGGCGGCGAAGCCGCCCCAATCCGGACGACGCGACTGTTCGGAAGGATCGCGTCAGCCAGCTTTACGACTGCTTCGCAGCCGAGCGGGAGCAAGCTCCCTCGCCACAACAGCCACAACAGCCACAACAGCCACAAGCCATTATGGCCTTAGGTATTGTGGAGTTGATCTGCTTCACTTCCAGGTATGAATCGGCCAGCCGGCCGATTCGGCGTGGGCCTTCAGGACCGGGTCCGGGTTCACGACGTGCGGGTGATCGACCTTGAGCAGCAACGGCAGGTCATTGCGCGAGTCGGAATAGAAACTCGCGCCTTCCAGGTTTTCTTCCTCGGCGTCCAGCCAATCCAGCAGTCGGGCGATCTTGCCTTCGCGATAGGTCAGGGTGCCCACGGTCTTGCCGCTGTACACGCCATGGGCGACGTCCAGCTCGATCGCGAGGATCTCATCGATGCCCAGGCGTTCGGCGATTGGCTTGACCAGGTGCGTGCCCGAGGCCGAGATCACCAGGATCCGGTCACCGGCCTTGCGGTGCTCGGCGATGGCCTTGGTGGCGTCGCTGAAGATGATCGGTTCGATGAAATCTTCCACCCACGGTGCCACCAGGTGTTCGATTTCTTCCGGCGTGCGGCCGATCATCGGTTCCAGGCTGAAGTCCATGTACTCTTCCATGCGCAGCTTGCCGTGGCTGTAGGCGTCCATCAGTTCGTTGTTGCGGCGCATGAACGACTCGGGATCGACCCAGCCCAGGCGCCCCATCTGCTCGCTCCAGAGGGTGGCGCAGTCGCCGTGGATCAGGGTTTCGTCCAGATCAAAAATTGCCAGAGCCATCAACGCGCTTCCCTTTTCAAGATATCTTCAAAATCAACCAGACCATCAGGCTACCTCACACAGCGCCGATGGATCGATGGAAAGTGCCAGCCGTGCACCATCGGGATGCAGGTCGGCGGCCGAGCGGTTGAGCACATCCACCACCAATTCCACGCCGCGGGCCTCGACCCGGTAGCGGATCACGTTGCCCAGCAGGCTGTGGCTGCGGATCAGCGCGTCGGGTTCGCCGTTGCGACTCAGCTCGATGGCTTCCGGGCGAATGGCGATGCGACCGTTCACCGGGCGTTGCAGCAGCTTGCTCGCGGCGTCGGCGTCGAGCAGGTTGTAGTTGCCGATGAAGCCGGCGGCAAAGACATCGACGGGGGCAGTGTAAAGGGTCTCGGCATCGCCGCTCTGTACGATCTTTCCCTGATTCATCAGGAAAATCCGATCAGACATGGTCAGGGCTTCTTCCTGATCGTGTGTGACAAAGATGGTGGTCAGGCCCAGTTCCCGCTGGATCTGACGGATCTGTTCGCGCAAGTGCTTGCGAATCCGCGCGTCCAGCGCCGACAGCGGCTCGTCCAGCAGCAACAGGCGCGGCCGGGTGACCAGGGAGCGGGCCAGGGCCACGCGCTGGCATTGGCCGCCGGACAGTTGATGCGGGTAGCGGGCGGCAAAGTCATGCAGCTCCACCAGTCGCAGAATTTCCAGCACACGCTGGCGACTGTCCGAAGCGTCGACCTTTTGCATGCGCAGGCCGAAGGCGACGTTCTGCTCCACGGTCATGTTGGGGAACAGCGCATAGCTCTGGAAGACCATGCCGATCCCGCGCTTCTGCGGACTCAGCGGCACGATGTCCTGGCCGTCCAGCAGGATCTGGCCCGCATCCACCGCTGTCAGGCCGGCAATGCAGCGCAGCAGCGTGGACTTGCCGCACCCGGAAGGGCCGAGCAGGGTGACGAATTCGCCCTTGTGGATTTCGCAGTTGATGTCGCTGAACACCGGCGTGCCGGCGTAGCCTTTCTGCAAATGTTGGACGCTGACGTAGCTCATTGGCTTTTGTCCTTGTTCAAGATGTTGGCCGCCCAGGTCAGGACCAGTACGAAGAAGAAGTAGGAAATCACCAGCGCACTGGTGAAATGGCCGCTGCTGTTGCGCATGTTGTTCAGGTACACCTGCAGGGTTTCATAGCGGGTGCCGACGAGGATGTTGGCAAACACGAACTCGCCGAACAGGAACGAGAAGGACAGTAGCAGCGCCACCATCAGGCCCTTGCGCAGGTTCGGCAGTACGACCAGCAACGCGGCCTGGAAAGTGCTGGCGCCGAGCAGTTGGGCGGCGTCCATCAGGTCGCGCAGGTTGATGGCTTGCAGGTTGTTGGTAATCGCCCGGTACATGAACGGCAAGGCGACGGTGAAGTAGCAGCCAATCAGGATCCACGGTGTGCCGACCATCGCCAGCGGCCCGGAGCCATAGAGCTGCAACAACCCCACCGAAGACACCACCGGCGGCACCGCGAAGGGCAGCAGGATGAGGATGTTCATCAGCGCGTCGAGTTTTGGGAAGTGGTAATGCACCACGAACAGCAGCGGCAGGATCAGCACCACCGAGAGCACCAGCGCGCCCACGCAGACAATCAGCGATTGGCCGAAGGCGTGTAGAAAGCGCGGGTCGCTCCACAGCTGCAAGTACCACTTGAAGGTGAAGCCGCTGGGCAGCACGGTGGCCGACCAACTGCTGGCGATGGAGTAGATGAGCGTGCCGGCGAGGGGTAGCAGCAGGATGGCGAACAGCAGGTACACCACCGCTCGATGATAGAACCCGGCCGGGCCCGATTCAGCGCGAGACATGGTAGCTCCTCTTGAGCAGCAACTGATGGATGACGGTCACCAGGGTCATCAACGCCACCAGCACCACGGCCAGGGCGCTGGCCATGTTCGGGTCGAGGGAAATATCGCCGGAAACCATCGCCGCGATGCGAATCGGCAGGACGTTGAAGTTGCCGGTGGTCAGCGCATAGACCGTGGCATAGGCGCCGAGGGCATTGGCCAGCAGGATCACGAACGTGCCGAGCAGCGCCGGGGTCAGCACCGGCAAGCCGATGTGCCGCCAGAACTGCCAGCCGCTGGCGCCCAACAGGGACGCCGACTCACGCCAGTCTTCGCGCAGCGCGTCGAAGGCCGGGTAAAGCAGCAGCACGCCCAGGGGAATCTGGAAATAGGTGTAGAGAATGATCAGCCCGGTTTTCGAATACAGATTGAAATCCTCGATGATCCCCGCTTGCTTGAGCATGATCGTGATGCTGCCGTTGAACCCCAGCAGGATGATGAACGCGAAGGCCAGGGGCACGCCGGCGAAGTTGCTGGTCATGTTGGCGAAGGCGTTGACGAAATTGCGCAGCCGCGAATCGACGCGGCGCAGGGAGTAGCTGCCGAGCACGGCGATGATGATGCCGAACACGCTGGACCAGAAACTGATTTCCAGGCTGTGCTGGATCGCCTGTCGGTAGAATTTCGAGCTGAAGATCTTGCTGAAGTTGGCCAGGCCCCAGCCGAACTCTTCCGATTCCAGGCTGTTGACCAGCACCCAGAGCAGCGGGGCGACCTGGAACACAATGAAAAAAATTGCGAAGGGCACCAGGCACAACACTGCCAGCCATTTGCCGCGCGTCATGGCATTCACTTGAGCAACTCCTGGCAATAGGGTTTGTCGTGGGCGACCCCGAGCAGTTGGCAAATGGTGCCGCACAGTTCGGTTTGCCGAGGGGCCGCGTTGGCGTCAAGGCTGAAGCCATCGCCGAGGACAAACAGCGGCACTTCCCGTTCTTCCGGTAGCAGGCCGTTGTGGGAGCGGTCGTTGTTCATGCCATGGTCGGAAGTCACCAGCACCTGATAACCGGCGTCGAGCCAGGCTTGCAGATAAACCGCCAGGTTGATGTCCGCCGAGCGGGCGCTGTTGCGGTACTGCGGGGTGTCGAGGCCGTGCTTGTGACCGGCATCGTCGATGTTCATCGGGTGCACCAGCAGGAAATTCGGCAAGTAGCGTTGACGCAGGTGTTCGGCGTCGGCGAACAGATGGGAATCGGGGTAGTGGTCATTCCAGTAGAAATGTCCGTATTGAATCGGCAGGTCGGGGTTTTCGGTATGGCGATCACGACCGGCGACGAAGGGTGACACGTTGTACAGCTCGCTGACCCAGTGATAGGCCGCGGCCGCCGTACTCAGGCCGGCGTCGGTGGCGTAATGGAAAATGCTGCGCTGGTTCGACAGGCGCGAGACATTGTTGTGCACGATCCCGCTGTCGATGGGCACGACGCCGGTGAGGATGCATTCGTAGAGTGGGCGGGACAGGGCGGGCAGTTCACATTCCAGTGTGTAGAGCGCCGCGCGTCCTGCGCCGACATACGCCTGCAAATGTCCCATGGCATGCCGGGCGACTTCGTAGTTGAGGCCGTCGAGCACCACCAGGATGACGTTGTGCTTCATGGGGACCGGGACTCCGGGCAGATACCAGATAACTCGAATTCTCCGCAGGTCCGATGTAGGAACTGGCCCCTGTGGGAGCGAGCCTGCTCGCGAAGGCGGCGGGTCAATTGGCACAGGTGTTGGCTGTGCCACCGTCTTCGCGAGCAGGCTCGCTCCCACAGGACCTGCCCCCACAATTGGATCTCTGTCGGATCTCCAAGCGGGAGCTAGCGCCTCACTTCATCTCGACGATGACTTCTTCATTCCAGTGCTGCGGCAGCGCCTTGGAGGTCTTCTCCCACGCGTCGGCATCCTTGATCGGCGTCACGCCTTTGTACTGCTCGTTCGGCAGCAGCTTGGCCTGGACTTCTTCCGGCAGTTTCAGGTGCTCGGCGCGGATCGGCCGGGCGTTGCCCTTGGCCAGGTTGATCTGGCCGGCGTCGCTGAAGATGTATTCTCGGGTCAGCTTGGCGGCGTTCGGGTGCTTGGCGTATTTATTGATGATGGTGGTGTAGCCGGAGATCACCGAGCCGTCGGACGGAATCAGCACGACGTAGTCATCCGGGCTGGCCATCTTGGCCTTGTAGCTCAGGCCGTTGAAGTCCCAGACCACGCCGACTTCGACTTCACCTTTTTCCATCGTGGCGATGGTCGGGTTGGCCATGGACAGGCGGCCTTGCTTGGCGATATCGGCGAACAACAACAGGGCCGGTTTAATGTTCTTCTCGTCGCCACCGTTGGCCAGGGCCGCAGCCAGCACGCCGTTGGCGGCCTGGGCGGCGGTGCTCACGTCCCCAATCGAGACTTTGTACTTGCCGGTCTTCAGGTCGGCCCATTTGGTCGGCACTTCGGAGCCGTGCAGCAGTTTCTTGTTGACGATGAACGCAATGGTGCCGGTGTAGGCCAGGGCCCAGTTGCCGTCCTTGTCCTTGGCCCAGTCCGGGATCTGTTCCCAGGTGCTTGGTTTGTAGGGCTGGACCACGCCCTGCTTGACCGCGATCGGGCCGAAGGCGGCACCGACGTCGCCGATGTCGGCGCTGGCGTTGTCCTTCTCGGCGGCGAACTTGGCGATTTCCTGGGCCGAGCTCATGTCGGTGTCGATGTGCTTCAAGCCATAGAGTCTGGCCAGGTCGTCCCAGGTGCCTTTCCAGTTTGCCCAGTCATCGGGCATGCCGACGCTGTTGACGGCGCCTTCCGCTTTCGCAGCGGCTTCCAATGTTTTCAGATCGGTATCAGCGGCCATGGCGGCGGTGCACATGGCAATGGTCGAGCCTAACAGTGATGCCAGGAAAAGCTGTTTCATCCGAAGCTCCTATGGGCGTTTTCAACGCTGCGATTGCGATGGTGTTGGTCTAGGTCAGCAATACCTGAGCCAATGTAGGCGCGTCCCATGACATTTTGATGTCGATGCAAGGTTCGCCAGCAATCGTCGGGCTCATGAAGCGTCGCTGCGTCATAAGCGTAGACCATGAGTAAGCAGCTGATCTGCAAGGCCTTGGCCGTTAATTTGCAAGCCGATGTGTTGACCGTTCAGCGGTTGTGTCATCTATCAGTCATGCGCAGTGCCTAGGCTTGCAAGCATGAGCCGTGGATTGATGTGTGATCGAATCCTGCCCCGAAACAGTGCTGGTCTAGTCCAGATAGGTAACGTTGATGCGCGTTGAGACAACCAAAGCGGTGACAACCATCGGGCAGGTCCTGCAGGAGCAGCTCGATCACGGCTTGCTGGCGCCTGGTAGCAAGTTGCCGGCCGAGCGCAAGCTCAGCGAGCTGTTCGGCACCACCCGGATTACCGTGCGCGAGGCGCTGTTGCAGCTCGAAGCCCAGGGGCAGATCTACCGGGAAGAGCGCCGGGGCTGGTTCGTGTCGCCACCACGGCTGGCCTACAACCTGATGCAGCGCAGTCATTTCCACGCGATGGTCAGTGCCCAGGGACGAGTGCCGTCGACCCAGGTAATCTCGGCCCGCCTGCAACCCGCGTCGGCGGCGGTCTGTGCCTGGCTGCAATTGCCGGCGCTGTCCAGCGTCATCCAGATCTGCCGCACCCGGCGCATCGACGAACGCCTGGTGCTGTACGTCGAGCACTACCTGAATCCCGCCTACTTCCCGGACATCCTCGAATTCGATCTCAACCAGTCGATGACCGAGCTTTACGCTCGCCACTACGACCTGCGCTACGGCCGGGTGAAATTCGAAATCGTGCCGACATCGCTACAGCCGGAAGCCGCGGCGGCGCTGAAAGTGTCGGTCGGCAGCCCCGGCCTGCGGATTGCCAGGGTCAATTACGACCAGCATCAGCGGCTGATCGATTGCGACCTGGAGTTCTGGCGCCACGATGCGATCCATGTCGGGGTGGACGTGCCGGAACAGTCGGCCTGAGGCGCGTTCAGGAGACGTCGTTGAGCTTGGCCAGGATCCTGAACAGTACCGTGACGAGAATCAGCAACATGCCGATCCACATGGCAAACACCCCGACGTTCTTGTCGCGGAAATTGAAGCCGATGGCGAGCAGGATCATGCCGGCGATGATGGGCACCAGCATGGCGTTGAACGAGGTCATGGAAATCATGGCGACAGCCTTGTCGGGAGGGATAAGGTCAGTCTAGTTGGGGTTTGGCGAGGAAGGCGGGTATGCACACACCGTGACGCATGCTCTTGTGGCGAGGGAGCTTGCTCCCGCTCCAGTGCGCAGCACTGGCAAAATCCGCGTTCAGTCGCGGATCTGGGGCGGCTGCGCCACCCAGCGGGAGCAAGCTCCCTCGCCACACAAAGGCTTACGGCAATTCGCGAGACGCGTAGAAAGCGCTCAGCACTTTCACCAGGTGCGCCAGGTCGTGGCTGCCGCAGAGCTCGCGGATCGAATGCATGGCGAAAGTCGGCAGGCCGATGTCGACGGTGCGTACGCCCAGCTGGCTGGCGGTGATCGGGCCGATGGTCGAGCCGCAACCCATGTCGCTGCGCACCACGAAGCTCTGCACCGGCACTTCCTCGGCCATGCACAGATGACGGAAGAACCCGGCGGTTTCGCTGTTGGTGGCGTAGCGCTGGTTGCTGTTGACCTTGATCACCGGGCCGGCGTTGAGCTTGGGGCCGTGGTTGGCGTCGTGCTTGTCGGCATAGTTGGGGTGTACGCCGTGGGCATTGTCCGCCGAAACCAGCAGGGATTTCTGAATCGTGCGTACGAACTCTTCGCCTTCGGGCAGCAGGCGGCGCAGGGTCTGTTCGAGCATCGGACCATCGGCGCCACACGCCGAGGTGGAGCCGACTTCTTCGTGGTCGTTGCACACCAGCACGCAGGTTTCTTCGGTGTCGGCGGTCAGCAAGGCTTGCAGGCCGGCATAACACGACAGCAGGTTGTCCAGGCGCGCACCGGTGATGAAGTCACCGTGCAAGCCGATGACCGCTGCGCTTTGGGTGTCATAGAAGCTCAACTCGTAGTCAAGCACCACGTCGGCGTTCAAGCCGTGTTCCCGAGCCAGTTGGTCGGTGAGCACGGCGCGGAAATCGACGCGTTCGTCACCGGCGAACTGCGCGAGGATCGGCGGCAGTTCGTTCTGCGGGTTGATCGCCCAACCCTGGTTGGCTTCACGGTTGAGGTGGATGGCCAGGTTCGGGATCGTGGCGATCGGCGCCTTGAAGTCGATCAACTGGCTCTCGACCTTACCGTCGCGCCGGAAGGTCACCCGCCCAGCCAGGGACAGGTCGCGGTCGAACCACGGCGCCAGCAGGGCGCCGCCATAGACTTCGACGCCCAGTTGCCAGAACCCGTGGCGCTGCAGTTCCGGCTGCGGCTTGACCCGCAGGCAGGGGCTGTCGGTGTGGGCGCCAACCAGGCGGATGCCGTCGTGCAACGGTGAGTTGCGGCCCAGCTTGAAGGCGATGATCGAGGAATCGTTGCGCGTGACGTAATAGCGACCATTGGCCTCGGTGGCCCAGGTTTCGCGTTCATCGAGACGCTGGTAACCCGCCGCTTCCAGGCGCTGGGCAAGGCTGGCGGTGGCATGGAACGGGGTAGGGGAGGCCTTGAGGAAATCGATCAGGCCCTGGTTCAACTGTGCACGCATAAAGAACTCCAGACAGCAATGGGCGGGAGTTTACCGTATTAGCAGCGTAGGTGAGCATTCCAGGCGGAACTGTGGCGAGGGAGCTTGCTCCCGCTGGACTGCGCAGCAGGCCCAAAAAGGGGTCGCTACGCAACCCAGCGGGAGCAAGCTCCCTCGCCACAGTGTCGGAGGTGTTTTTCAGAACGATGCAGGGCACTCGAAGCGCAGGCGCTCGCCGCTTTGCGGGTGGGTGAAGCTGAGCATGCTCGCGTGCAGGCACAGCCTTGGCCAGGCGGCGAGGGCTTGCGGGTGGGCATAGAGCCCGTCGCCCAGCAGCGGATGGCCGATGGAGAGCATGTGCACGCGCAATTGATGCGAGCGCCCGGTGATCGGTGTCAATTCGACCCGACACCAGTCACCGCAACGTTCCAGCACGCGCCAGAACGTCAAGGCATGCTTGCCCTGTTCGTGATCGACCACATGGCGGGGCTTGGTCGGCGGGTCGTAGCGCAAGGGCAGGTCGATGCTGCCACTGTCCAGCTCCGGTTGGCCCCAGCACAATGCCGTGTAGGCTTTTTCGGTTTCTCGATCATGAAATTGCCGGGACAGTTCGCGATGGGTGTCCGGGTCACGGGCCAGCAGGATGATGCCGGACGTTTCCCAATCCAGCCGGTGCACGATTCGCGCTTCCGGATAACCGTTTTCCTGCAGGCGGGTGATCAGGCAATCTTTATTGTCGTCCGCCCGGCCAGGCACGGAGAGCAGCAGGGTCGGCTTGTCGACCACCAGTACGGCGGCGTCCTGGTGGATGATGCGGATGTTGGACAGGGGCATTGAACAGTCTCGTAACAAACGCCAACGGCGGCTCGAACCCTTCTCCTTGTCCTGTGAGGGGGAGAAAGGCCCGAGCCGCCGTGGCACCTGCTGGGTCGATCAGCGATCCGGCAGGGTGATATTGAGTTCCAGGATCGAGCAGCTGCCCTGGCTTTCCAGCGCGACATGCACGTCATCGTTGCCGATATTGACGTACTTGCGGATCACTTCCACCAGTTCCTTCTGCAAGGCAGGCAGGTAGTCCGGGGTACTGCGTTGGCCGCGTTCGTGCGCCACGATGATCTGTAGACGCTCTTTCGCGACCGAGGCGGTACTGGGCTTTTTGTTGGCACGAAAGAAGTCAAAAAGGTTCATTACCTACCTCCAAACAGGCGCTCGAAGAAACCTTTCTTCGTGACGTCGAGGAATCGATGCTCGACGGTTTTGCCCAGCAGACGATCGACTGCATCGCTGTACGCCTGGCCGGCGTCGCTCTGGTCGTCAAGGATCACCGGCACGCCGGAGTTCGAAGCCTTGAGTACCGCCTGGGATTCCGGGATCACACCCAGCAGAGTCACCGCGAGGATTTCCTTGACGTCTTCGACGCCGAGCATTTCGCCGTCGCTGACGCGTTGCGGGTTGTAGCGGGTCAGCAGCAGGTGTTCCTTGATCGGCTCCTCGCCGTTCTCGGCACGCCGGGATTTGCTCGCCAACAGGCCGAGCATGCGGTCGGAGTCGCGTACCGACGAGACTTCCGGGTTGGTCACGACAATCGCTTCGTCAGCGAAGTACATGGCCAGATGGGCACCTTTCTCGATACCGGCCGGGGAGTCACAGACCACGAATTCGAAGTCTTCCTTGAGTTGCATCAGGACTTTTTCCACGCCTTCCTGGGTCAGCGCGTCTTTGTCGCGGGTCTGGCTGGCGGCCAGTACGTAGAGGTTCTCAAGGCGCTTGTCCTTGATCAGGGCTTGCTGCAGGTTCGCTTCGCCATTGACCACGTTGACGAAGTCATAGACCACGCGACGCTCGCAACCCATGATCAGGTCGAGGTTGCGCAGGCCGACGTCGAAGTCGACGATGACTGTTTTGTGGCCGCGCAAGGCGAGGCCGGTACCGATAGCGGCGCTGGTGGTGGTCTTACCCACACCACCCTTGCCGGATGTAACCACGAGAATCTTGGCCAAGGTGTTTCACCCCTAAGGAAAAAGGACTTTGTCAGCCCCTGAAAAACATCTCTGGAAAACTGCTGCAACTGGACAGGCTTGGCTGGAATCGGATGCGGGCGGGGTCTACCTTGGGTAAACACTGCCTGGTCCTTTTTCCTACGTCATTCAAGCCGTTTTCGCTAGGTTTTAGAGATGCTTGGAAAATGCGGCAGTATCCGTTAAAGCCGAATGATGTTCAACACGTCGCCCGACAGGCTGACCTGGACCCCGGCGCCCCATAACGGGTCGCGCCGCAAGTCCTCGGAAACCTTGTATTGCCCGGCGATGGAGACCAGTTCAGCGCTCAACTGCTGACAGAAGATCCTTGCCTTGGTGTCGCCCTTGACACCGGCCAGCGCGCGGCCGCGCATCGGGCCGTATACATGGATGTTGCCATCGGCGAGAAGTTCCGCACCCGGGCTGACCGAGGACACCACGACCAGGTCGCCGCCCTGAGCGTAGATCTGCTGTCCGCCGCGCACTGGCGAGGTGATCACACGGGTTGGCTTGATGGTCGGCTCCGGCGGTTTTTCCGGTTTTTTCGGTTCCGCCGGGCTCAGCTCCAGCACGCGCTCACGAGCGCCGGAGGGTGGCAGCACCGGAATGTCCACGGCGATGGCGGCGGCGATGTCTTCGATGCGGCTGGCGCGGATCGCCAGGGTGCGCAGCCCATGCTGGCGGCAAACGCGCATCAGCCCCGGCAAGTCTACCGCGCCTTCACCGGCCGGCAGCTTGTCCAGCGCCAGTACCAGCGGGGCATTACTGAAAAAATTCGGCGCCTGGGCGACTTTCGCCGCCAGTTGCCGGTCAAGGCCTTCCAGGTCGTTACGGGCCAGCTCCAGCACCGTAATGGCGAGCATGCTGCCCTTCAGCTGGAACACGGGATCTTGGTCTAGCGGTTCGGTTTGGCTCATGGTCGGCGTACAACGGCTTGTCACTAAAAGTGCCGAGACTTATAACGAGATCGCCCGCGAGCCGCAAGCCGGGTCGAACGATGTAGAATGCGCGGCCCAGGTATTAATGGAAGCTGTAATGGATCGCCCGCGTTTTCGAGCTGCTTTTTTTCATCCGCGTTTCTGGCTGCTGTGGTGCGGCCTGGGGCTGTTGTGGCTGATCATCCAGTTGCCTTATCCGCTGCTGTTGCGGATCGGCCGCGCCTTGGGAGCATTGATGTACCGGGCGGCCGGCGACCGACGGCGCATCGCCAGTCGCAATCTCGAGCTGTGTTTCCCCGAGAAATCCGCCGCTGAGCGCAAGCGTCTGCTCAAGGAAAACTTCGCCTCCACCGGTATCGCCTTCTTCGAAATGGCCATGAGCTGGTGGTGGTCGCGTTCGCGCCTGGCGAAGCTGGCCCATGTCGAAGGCCTGGAACATCTCAAGCAGGCCCAGCGCGACGGCAAGGGCGTGATCCTGATGGCGCTGCATTTCACCACGCTGGAAATCGGCGCGGCGTTGCTCGGCCAGCAGCACACCATCGACGGCATGTATCGCGAGCACAAGAACCCGCTGTTCGACTATATCCAGCGCCGGGGCCGCGAACGGCATAACCTCGATTCCCTGGCGGTAGAACGTGATGACGTGCGCGGCATGCTCAAGTTGCTGCGCGCCGGCCGGGCAATCTGGTACGCACCGGACCAGGACTACGGCGCCAAGCAAAGCGTGTTCGTGCCGCTGTTCGGCATCCAGGCGGCCACGGTCACCGCGACCAGCAAGTTCGCGCGCCTGGGCAAGGCACTGGTCGTGCCGTTCGTTCAGGAGCGCCTGGCCGATGGCAGCGGCTATCGTCTGGTGATCCAGGCGCCGCTGGAGGATTTTCCCGGCGAGACCGAAGAGGCTGATTGCCTGCGCATCAACCAATGGGTCGAACACTCGGTAAGCCAGTGTCCCGAGCAATACCTCTGGGCCCACCGGCGCTTCAAGACCCGGCCGCCCGGTGAGCCGAAGCTGTACGATAAACGCGGTTGATCATCCAGGCCTCATGACTGAACACGGAGTATCGCGATGACCCCAGCTGAACCGGTAACAGGTCTGATTCTTTCCGGCGGCGGGGCTCGAGCGGCGTATCAGGTCGGTGTACTGGCAGCGATTGCCGAGTTGCTGCCGGACGGCGGTCGGAACCCGTTCCCGGTGATCGTCGGCACCTCGGCCGGTGCGATCAACGCGGTCAGCCTGGCGAGCGGGGCGATGGACTTCAAGACCGCCATCGAGCGCCTGACGGCCTTCTGGCAAGCCGTGCGCAGCCACCAGGTGATGCGCAGCGACTGGCGCGGGGTCATGGGTCAGGCGACGCGGTTCATCGGCCATAGCCTGCTTGGCCTGGGAGCCAAGCTGCCGGTGGCGCTGATCGACAGTTCGCCGCTGCGCGAACTGCTCCAGGCGCAATTTCATGCCGCAGGTATCGAGCAGGCGATTGCCGAGCACCAGTTGCGCGCGGTGGCGGTTACTGCCTTTGGCTACGAATCCGGCCAGGCGGTGACCTTCTATCAGGGGCGCGGCACCATCGACGCCTGGCTGCGTCATCGGCGTATCGGTGTGCCTACACAGCTGTCGGTGGAACATTTGCTCGCCAGCTCGGCGATCCCTTTGCTGTTCGCGCCGGTCAAGATCGGCCCGCAATATTTCGGTGACGGCGCGGTGCGCCAATCGGCACCCATCAGCCCGGCCCTGCACCTGGGGGCCAACCGCGTGCTGGTCATCGGCGTCAGCGGCAACCCGCGCGGCGTGTCGGCCCAGGATCCACTGGAACGCAGCTACACCGGCCTGCAACCGACCCTGGCGCAGATCGGCGGGCACATGCTCAACAGCACGTTCATCGACAGCCTGGAAAGCGACATCGAGCTGCTTGAGCGCCTGAACAGATTCAGCCACATGCTGCCAGACGATGTGCCGGCCCACGCCCTCGGCGCGGCACCGGTGGAAGTGCTGGTGATTTCCCCAAGCCAGCCGATCGACGAAATTGCCGCGCGGCATCGCCAGGAGCTGCCCCGAGCGTTGCGGGTATTTTTGCGTGGGCCGGGTGCAACCAAGACCAGCGGTGCGAGTGTGTTGAGTTATCTGTTATTCGAGAAAGGTTATTGCAGCGAACTGATCGAGCTGGGACGACAGGATGCCCTGGCGCAACGCGAAGCCTTGATCCGGTTCCTGAGGTTGGCCCAGCCCGGGGTTGCGTTCGGCCTCGCGGCGAATTGACCGGGCGACGCCAGACCGGCCTGGGCAGTCCTTTCCGCGCCAGGCTGATTACTCGGCCTTGTTCTGCGCCTCTTCAAGCTCCTTCAGGCGTTTATCGATCAGTTGGCATTTGTCCGGTACGTCCTTGCTGGACGTTTCCAGGTTCATCGCCTGCAATTCTTCATTCATTTCCTTGGCCTTGGCCGGATCCTGTTCGGTGAGCTTGGTCACCTTATCCGCCAGTTGCTCGCGCTTGATGGTCGCTTCCTCGGGCGTGCAAGTGGCCCAGGCCGGCAGGGCGCAGGTGAGGGTGGCGGCGAGGGTGAGTTGGATGAGGTTTTTCATGGGCTCGGGCCTCGTATTCCTTTGTTGGGCAGGTAAACGGTTGAGGCCGGGCTACCAGGGAAAGTTCATTTCGCGCAGTTCCCGGCAAGGAGGTTTCCCGATTTTCAGGATCGTCTGATTTCGGATGAATGGTCGCAGCGCTTACCTGAAAGCTCGAACGGTTGGTTGACGTCAAAATGATGGCTCATTAATATCGCGCCATTATTTTGATGTCACTGAATTCGAGGGATCGAACATGTTCTCACCCGCCCCTTGGGCGAGGTTGTGCCTGGCTTTGCTGTGCCTCTCTCCGCTTACCCTTGCTCTCGCCGCGCCGACGCCCGGTGACACCGACCTGATCCGGGAGCGCCAGAACCGCTTGCTCGAAGAGCAACGCCGGCGTCTCGAGGAACTCAAGGACTTGCCAGGCAAGGAGGCGCAACCGGCCCAGCCGACGACGCCCGCCGAGACTCGCTGTTTCACGATCAAGACCATCGAACTCAAAGGCGCCGACAGCCTGTCCGCCAGCGAGCGCGAGCAGTTGCTCAAGCCCTACATCGGCCAATGCCTGGGCGTGCCGCAGCTTAACGAACTGCTCAAAGTCATCACCGACCATTACATCGAGAAAGGCCTGGTCACCAGCCGCGCCTACCTGCCGCAACAGGATCTGTCCGCCGGGCATTTGAGTGTGTTGGTGGTGGAAGGGCGTCTGGAAGGCCTGAAGGGCGCCGAGAACAGCCGGTTGTCACCGCTGGAGTTGGCGATGGCGTTTCCCGGCAAGACCGGCGAGTTGGTCAACCTGCGGGAAATCGAACAACTGGTGGACCAGCTCAATCGCCTGCCCTCGAACCAGGCAAAAATGGAGCTGACCCCCGGCCAGAACGTCGGTGGCAGCGAAGTTCAGGTGACCAACGATCCGCAAAAGCCCTGGCGTGCCGGCCTGTCCCGCAGCAACGACGGCCAGCGCAGCACCGGCGAGCAACAGTGGGGCACCAGCTTTGAATGGGACAGCCCGCTGGGGTTGGCCGACCAGTTGATGTTGCGCGGCGGTCACGACGCGATGACCGACCACCAGCACACCTCCAACAACGCCATGCTTTATTACAACCTGCCCTGGGGCTGGTGGAACTTCAGCTACACCTACAGCCAGAGCGAATATCGCTCGCAGATCCCAGCCAACGGCTTCAACTTCAAGCAGACCGGCGACAGCCAGAACCATCAGTTGCGCGTCGAACGGGTGATCCACCGTGACGCCGTCAGCAAGACCTCCCTCAACACGGGCCTGGCGTACCTGCGCACCAACAACTTCATCGAAGACAGCAAGCTCGATGTCAGCAGCAATCGCCTCAGCGAAGGCCAATTCGGCATCAACCATGGCCGCCGGATCGGCAGCGCCTTCGTCAACCTGGACCTGGGCGTGCAGCAAGGCATCGGTGCCTTCGATGCCCAGGGTGATAACGACCCGGGCCCCGGCCAGGCCGACGCGCGTTACCGCAAGTACACGGCCACCGCCAGCTACCTGCAACCCTTCAAGGTGTGGGGCGAGTCGTTCAGCTTCAGCAGCCTGATGACCGGCCAGCGCAGCGAAGACGTGCTGTTCAGCCCGCAACGCATGAGCCTGGGCGGGCAGTCGTCGATTCGTGGCTACAAGGACCAATCGTTGTCCGGCGACAGCGGCGGCTACTGGCGCAACGACCTGCGCTGGAGCCGCCCGGTGACGCTGGAATGGCTGCGCCCGGTGTTCGCCGAATACGGCACCAGCCTTGGTTATGACCAAGGCGTGATCCGTGGCGATCGCTACAACGACGATCAGCACGGGCGTATGTCGAGCAACTCGCTGGAGCTGTTCGCCCGTGGCCAGCACCTGAGCGCCAGCGTCACCTTCGCCCATTCCCTGGAACGTCCGGATGCCCTGACCGAGCGCGAAGCGCCGATCTACTTCCGCGTAGACGTATCCATTTAATCTGCTGCAACGAGACCTGATCATGGACGACCGCCAATACGCCTTCCTGGCCCGCCAACCTTCTGCTGCCCTGGAAAACCGCGAGCGGTTTCTCGGGATGCCCAAGCGCGGCCTGGCGTTCCTGTTGGCCAACGTCATGTTCTGGCAACCGATGTGGGCCCAGGCTGAAGGTATCGTGGTCAGCGCCCCGGGCACCGGCCTGGACCGGGCCGGCAACGGCGTGCCCATCGTCAACATCGCCAAGCCCAATGCCAACGGCCTGTCCCACAACCAGTTCAAGGACTACAACGTCGGCAGCAACGGCGTAATCCTCAACAACGCCACCTCCCGCACCCAATCCACGCAACTGGGTGGGATCATCGTCGGCAACCCGAACCTCCAAGGCGCGGCCGCCACGACCATCCTCAACGAAGTCAACGGCGGCAGCCCCAGCCAGTTGCGCGGCTACACCGAAGTGGCCGGGCAATCGGCCCACGTCATCGTCGCCAACCCCTACGGCATCAGCTGCAACGGCTGCGGCTTTATCAACAGCCCGAAAGTGACCTTGAGCACCGGCAAACCAATCGTCGAAAACGGTCGGCTGGATCGTTATCAAGTGGACCAGGGCAGCGTCGCCATCGAAGGCGCCGGTCTTAATGCCAGCAACGTCGACCACTTCGAAATCATCACCCGTAGCGCCAAGATCAACGCCGAGATTCAGGCGAAGAACCTGACGATCGTGGCCGGTCGCAACGACGTCAACGCCGATACCTTGAGCGCCACCGCCCGCGCCGATGACGGCAGCGCCAAGCCGGAACTGGCGATCGACTCCTCGGCGTTGGGTGGCATGTACGCCGGCGCGATCAAGCTGGTCGGCACCGAGGCTGGGGTTGGGGTGAAGCTGGACGGCAAGTTGATTGCCAGTGGCGGGGATATTCAGCTCGATGCCAATGGGCATTTGAGCATGGTCGATACCTCGGCCAGCGGGGCGGTCAACGTCAAGGCGGCGAGCCTTGATGCGCAGGGCCCGGTTTATGCCGGCACGACGCTGAATGCGCAGACTCAGGGTGACCTGAGCAATCAGCAAACCCTCGCCGCGCGGGACAGCATCACGTTGAATGCCGGTGGGCAGTTGAGCAACAGCGGCATTATTGAAGCCGGAGTGAATGCCGACACCACGCGCAATGCTTCGGGAGATGTGAGCCTTACAGCGCAGAACCTGAACAACAACGGCAAGAGCATCGTCGCCAGCCGTAACCTCACCGCCAACGTTGCGCAAACCCTGAACAACCAGGGCGGCACCCTGAGCGCCGGGCAAACCGCCACGGTAAAAGCCGGGACGCTGGACAACCAGAACAAGGGTCGGGTGCTGAGCAGCGGCGCGCTGGGCGTTACTGCCGACAAACTCCTCAACACCCAAGGCATTGTCAGCAGCAACGGCAACCTGACGGCCAATGTCGGGCAGTTGATCAACAACGCCGGTGAGCTCAGCAGCCTGGGCAACGTCACGTTGCGCGTTGCCTCGCTGGATAACGTCGCGGGTCTGGCGGCGGCGGGGCAGATGCTCGACATCAGCGCCAGCGGCCAGATAAACAACCAGGGCGGGCGCCTCACGGCGAGCAAGAGCGCCCAATTGAGCGCCGCGTCGCTGGACAACCGCCAGGGCTCGCTTTCGACCCAACAAGGGCTGAGCCTGAACCTGGCGGGGCAACTGCTCAACGCGCAGGGCAGCGTGATCAGCAGCGACACGCTGCTGCTGAAGGCCGGCCAGGTGAACAACGCCGCCGGCCGCATCGCCAGTGCCAAGGCGCTGGACGCCAGTGTCACCGGCCTGGATCAACAAGGCGGCCAGTTGTTCAGCAACACCAGCGTTGCGCTCGACCTCAACCACGGGCAGTTGAATAACCAGGGCGGGCTGATCAATGCCCCCGGCAGCCTGCTGCTGGAAAACCTGGCGGCCGTAAACAACCGCGACGGCGAAATCTCCAGCAACCAGGCGTTCAGCCTGAATGCCACAAGCCTGGACAACCGCGCCGGCTCGATCATCAGCCGGCAGAATCTCAACCTGGTCGTTGCCCAGGCGTTGAATAACGCCAAAGGCCTGATTTCAGCCAACGGCCTTGAGGTGCGCGCAGCCAGCCTGGACAACAGCGCCGGCAACCTGAGTAGCAATGCAGACCTGACGGTAAACATCGACGGCACATTGACCAACGTCGATGGCGAAATTTCCAGCGCCGGCCTGACCCGGCTCAACGCGTTGGCCTTGAATAACAGCAACGGCCAGGTGCTCGGCGATAACGCCTTGGACGTTGACGTGGGCGGTGCGCTGGACAACCGCAACGGCATGCTCGGCTCGGGCAAGGCTGTGACGATCAAGGCGGCCAGCCTGAACAACAGCGCCGGCGGCCAGTTGATCAGCGACGGCAGCCTGACCGCACGCATCAGCGGTGTACTGGACAATCAGAACAAGGGCGAAGTGGTTGCCAAGGGTGCGATTGACCTGCAAACCGGCCATCTCGACAACCGCGGCGGTCGTCTGGCCGGCTCTGACCTGCTGAGCGTGCACAGCGATTCCGTGGATAACCGTGGCGGGAGCCTGCGCGCCGACAAGGCCTTGCAATTGACGGTCGATCAACTGGACAACCGGGAGGCCGGGGTCATTTCCGGCAAAAGCAGCGTCACCTTCGACGGCGCGCGTCTGGACAACAGCGCGGGGTTGCTGACAAGCGTCGGCCCGCTGACCTTGAAGGCCCGTGAAGTACAGAACGGCCTCGGTCGGATCTCCAGCCAAGGCCAACTCACCGCCAACATCGGCGCCCTGCAACAGCAGGGCGGTGCGCTGGTCGCTCAAGGCAATCTCAGCCTGAGCGCCGACACGCTGGATAACCGCAACGGCGGTTTGGTCGGCACCACAAAAGCACTGGATCTGCAGGTTGGGCAGATCGACAACCGCGCGGGCGAATTGTCCGCCGGTCTTGGCGCAACGATAGGCAGCCAGCGGCTGGACAACAGCAATGGCGGCAAGCTCATCGTCGGCACTGACCTGGAGATGAAAGTTGCCGAGCTGATCAACCAGAGCAAAGGGCTGATCCACGCCCAAGGCCATATGACCTTGAGCGGCAGCTCGCTGGACAACAGCGAGGGCCTGCTCAACAGCCTCAACGGCCTGGTGATCACCCTCGATAACGCACTGTTGAACAACAAAGGCCTGATCAGCAGCGAAGGCGAGTTGACTGTCGAGGCGGGCAGCCTCGACAACACCGCGGGCAGCCTGAGCAGCGCCGCGATGTTGACGATTGTCAGCGGTGCAGGGTTGATCAACCAGGGCGGCTCCATCAGCACCGACGCCGCACTGACCCTCAAAAGCGCCAGCCTGGACAACAGCCAGAAAGGCCTGATCTCGGGCAAGGCCGCGACCCAGGTCATCACCGGGACCTTCAACAACAGCCAGGACGGGCTCCTGACCTCGGGCAATACCCTCACGCTCAACGCCACGCAGGTGAACAACGCCGCCGGCCGTATTGCCAGCAGCCAAGCCTTAACCGCGTCGATCACCGGCCTGGATCAACAGGGCGGCGAACTCTTCAGTAACACCAGCCTCAGCCTGGACCTGAACCAGGGCCAGTTGAACAACCAGGGCGGCTTGATCAACGCCTCGGGTGCGTTGCTGCTGAGCAACCTCAAGGACGTGAATAACCAGGGCGGGGAAATTTCCAGCAAACAGGCGTTCACGCTGGCGGCAGAAAACTTCGATAACAGCGGCGGCAAACTGCTGAGCAACCAAGGCCTGATGCTCAGAATTGCCCAAGTGCTGAGCAACGCCCGGGGCGCCATTTCCGCCGCCTCGCTGGACAGTCGCAGCAACCGCCTGGACAACAGCGACGGCTTGATCAGCAGTCGTGACCGACTCGATGTGACCGTCGACTCCTTGCTCGACAACCAGCGCGGCTCGTTGATCGCCGACGGCGCCCTGTTGCTGGTCGCTGATCGCTTGGACAACCGCGCCGGGAGTATCGCCGGCAAGACCGGGCTCGATGTCAGCGTCAACACGGTGGATAACCGTCAAGGCACGTTGATCAGCACCGACGCCCTGACGCTGAAGGCCTCCAGCCTCGACAACCGTCAGGCCGGCCTGGTCGGCGCGACAAAAGCGCTCGATCTCGACGTGGATGAGCTGGACAACCGTGGCGGTGAGCTGTCGGGTAACGCCGACGTCACCCTGGTCAGCCAGAACCTCGACAACAGCGACGGCGGCCAGGTGTTCGCCGGGCAAGCGCTGAAGCTGACCGTGGATAAACTGCTCAACCGCACCAAAGGCCTGCTCAGCGCCAAGGCTGAACTGGAGCTCAGCGGCGGCTCGCTCGACAACAGCGGCGGCTACCTGGTCAGCCAGCACAACCAGCGCATCAACCTGAGCCGCGACCTGCTCAACACCCAGGGCCAACTCAGCAGCGAAGGCACCCTGAACGTCACCGCCGCCAACCTGACGAACACCGGCGGCAGCCTGTCCAGCGCGGCGGACCTGACCGTGCACAGCCTGGGTCGCGTCGACAACCAGGGCGGCGAACTGCTCACCGACGGCGCGTTGCTGCTCACCAGCGCGGCGCTGGACAATCGTCAGCAGGGCAACATCAGCGGTAAAGGTGCGGTAAACGTCACCACCGGTGCTTTCGACAATAGCCAGAAGGGCCGGCTCAACAGCGGCGGCACGCTGAACCTCGTCGCGGGCCAAGTCAACAATCAGGACGGCGCCAGCATCGGCAGCCAAGGCGCGTTGACCGCGTCGGTCACCGGCCTGGACCAACAGGGCGGTCAACTGTTCAGCAACACCTCGCTGAGCCTGGACCTGCACAACGGCCAGCTCAACAACCAGGGCGGCTTGATCAACGCCCCGGGCGCCCTGCTGTTGAAAAACCTCAACGGTGTGAACAACCAGGGCGGTGAAATTTCCAGCGCGCAAGCTTTTACCCTGACGGCGCAAAACCTCACCAACGACAGCGGCAAGCTGCTGAGCAGCCAAAGCCTGACCCTGCGCATCACCCAGGCGCTGAACAACGTCAAGGGCATGATCGGTGCGGCCAGCGTCGATGCGAAGGCGCAAAACCTGAACAACAATGGCGGCACGATCACCAGCCGCGGCGGCCTTGAGCTGACTGTCGATCAACAGCTGAACAACCAGGCCCAAGGCCTGATCAGCGCGGCGCAACTGCTCACCCTCAACAGTGGCGACCTGAACAACCAGGGCGGCAGCGTGTTGGCCGGCGGTGCGTTGGTCCTCAACGCCATGGCCCTGGACAACAGCGCCAACGGCCTGATCAATGCCCAAGGCGACCTCACGCTCGGCGCCGACTCCCTGGATTCCAGCGATGGCGGCGAAGTGTCGGCCAAGGGCGACATCAACCTGACCCTGGCATCGCTGACCCAAGACGGCGGCCGCCTGCTCGGCGAAAAAGCCGTCACCCTGAACCTCGGCAACGGCGACCTGAACAATCGCAACGGCCTGATCACCGGCAAAGGTCCGCTGACGTTTAATGCCTTGCGCGACCTGACCAACCAGGGCGGCGAAATCTCCAGCAGCCAGAGTTTCAACCTCAAAGGCCGGACGCTGGATAACAGCGGCGGCAAGCTGATCAGCAGCCAGAACCTGGGCCTCGACGGCCAGGCGTTGGTCAACCAGAACGGCTTGATCTCCGGCTGGCAAGGACTGTTGGCCAACGGTACTAGTCTGGATAACCGCAACAACGGCACGCTGTCCAGCCGCAACGGCAATGTGAACCTCAACCTGCTGGGCAACCTTCTCAACGGCAACGGCGGGGCGCTGGTCAGCCAGGGCAGCCTGGGCGTGACGGCCGTCTCGGTGGACAACACCAAGGGCATTCTCAGCAGCGGCGGTGCGCAGAACCTCACCCTCAGTGGCGCGCTCGATAACGGTCAGGGCGGCCTGATCGACAGCGGCGCGGGCCTGACTATCAAGGCCACTTCCATGGCAAACGTCAGCGGCGCTGTCAATGCTCAGCAGGCGCTGACAGTCGACACCGCCGGGTTGAATAACCGCCAGGGCAGCCTGATCGGCAACGCAGCCGTCAACCTGAACCTCAATGGCGTGCTCGACAACAGCGGCGCCAAGCTTGCCAGCGCCGGTCCGCTGACCATAAAAGGCGCGACCGCGATCAACAACCAGGGCGGCCAGATCGCCAGCCAGGATCAACTGACCCTGCTCACCGGTACCCTGGACAACAGCAACACCGGCACCATCGCCGCAAAAAATGCCCTGGCGATCACCGCCACCGGTGCCGTGCAGAACCATACCAACGGCCTGATCTACAGCCAGACGGCTGATGTCGAACTGAATGCCGCAAGCCTTGCCAACGGCAAGGGCGAGATGCAGGGCCAGACCGGCCTGGACCTCGAACTGAGCGGCAACCTCGACAACCAGGGCGGCAAGCTCATCGCCCAGACCGGCGACGTCCGTGTCGGCGCCGCCAGCATCGACAACCGCGGCGGCACCCTTGCCGCACTTAAAGGCGCGATTGAAGCGCGCACCGTGGGTATATTGCGCAACGGTCTGGACGTGAACAACAAGGGCGGCGTGATCCAGGGCCAGCGCCTGAACATCCGCGCCTTGGCCGGCCTGAACAACAACGGCGGGCGGATCGCGGCTCAAGCGGGCGACGTCATCATCAACACGACTGACCTGAACAACCGCAACGGTGGTCTCTATGCCACCGGGCTGGTCAATGTTAGCGGCGCCAACCTGGATAACAGCGCTGGTCAGATTGCCGGCAACCGTATCGAGCTGGGCTTGAGCGGGGTGCTGACCAACACCGCTGGCATCCTCGAAAGCGACAGCACGATGGCGGTGCGCGCGGTGAGCGTAGACAACCAGGGCGGCAAACTGCGCGCCCTGGGTACCAGCGGAACGACGGATTTCCAGATTGGCAGTCTTTTCGATAACCGCAACGGTAGTCTGGAGACGGCCAACACCAACCTGACCCTGGCCGCCAACAGCTTTCTCAACAGCGGCGGCCAGCTGCTGCACCTGGGCGACGGCACGTTCGACATCTCCCTGCCGAACGTCACCGGCGCCGGCGGCACCCTCGTCACCCGCGGCGGCCTGACGCTCAACGCCGATACCTGGACCAACACCACGGCCATCCAGGCCGGGCGCTTGAACGTGAACGTCAACAACTTCACCCAGACGGAAACCGGGCAGTTGCTGGCTTCGACGCGGCTGGACGGTACCGGTGGGAACTGGGTGAACAACGGCTTGATCGCCAGTGATGGCGACCTGCAGTTGAACCTGGGCGGGACCTATTCGGGTGTTGGCCGAGTCAGCAGCCTGGGGCGCCTTTCGCTGAAAGCGGCCAGTGTGTCCTTGCCTGACGCCGGCCGTATTACCGGGGGCGGATCGACCGACATCACGGCGGGCTCGATCATCAACCGTGGACGCATGACCGCCAATGACGACTTGCTGCTCAATACGTCGTCCTTGAACAACTACGGCACTTTGGGCAGCGCCCAGGACCTCACCGTCAATGCCACGCAATTGCTCAACGACAGGGGCCTGATCTTCAGCGGCGCGGGCATGCAACTGCGCAGCGATACGCTGAAAAACAACTACGCGGACATCTACAGCTTCGGTGACCTGACCATCTCCCGAAACGCGGCAGGCGCCCGGGCAGATGTGATCGAAAACATTTCCGGCACCCTGGAAAGCGCCGGCGACATGCGCTTGCTCGCCACTTCCATCACCAACCGCAAAGATGAGCTGAGTTACACGCAGCAACGGGTAAATGGCTACATCACTCACAGTTGCGCCCACTGCTCGGACGAGTGGAACGTCTGGTATTACGTCAACGAAGTCTACGAAACCACGCTCGATAAGGATTCGCCGACCGCCTTCATCACGTCCGGCGGCAACCTGGCCGTCACCGGCTCGAACTTCCTCAACCAGTACAGCTCGGTGTCGGCAGCCAAGAACATCAACATCACCGTCGATACGTTCAAGAACGAAGGCGTCAACCTCGAGACCATCACCTACCGCAGCAACTACCGGAACCCGGCCGACAGGGAGCCGGGCAGCATCTACCTGGGGCTGATCGGCCCGGGCGGTGCGGTCAATGAATACAACAAATACAGCGCCAAATACGTGCCGCTGTACCGACGGGCCGATGGCGGCTACTTCTACCAGCAGGAAAGCGGATTAAGCACCGAGCTGAATCCGGATTACGACCCGTCGAAAAACATGCCCGTGCCCGTGGAAGTCACCCGGTACGGCGTTTTCTCCGCAACGCAGACGGCCAGCACCGGCAAAAGCGTCAACGCGGTGATCCAGTCCGGCGGCAGCACCACGATCATTGCCTCAACGTCATTGAACAACAGCGTACAAACCGTCAACGCGCCAATTCTCACCAGCGACAGCAAGGTCGACGACACCGGCACGCTGCGGGCAACCACGCCGTTCATTGTTCATCTCAACAGCCAGCTTCCACCTGACCTGGCCCAGCAACGGGTCGACCCGCTGGCTTTGCCGGGCTTTGTCATGCCCCAAGGCCAGAATGGCCTGTTCCGCTTGAGCGGGCAGGGCAGCAGCAGCGCGCCGGCCTCTCAGGCGCCGGTGGTGCCATCCACCTGGACGATAGGCGGCGCCAGCGTGAGCGCCTCGGATCGGACCGCCGATATACCGGCCCTCACCGGGCGTAACCTTCAGATTGCTGACGTCGGGCAGGTTTCGGCGGCCGATCGGCAGTTGCAATTACTGGCTCGCGAAGGTGCTGACATTACCGTCGGCGCCTCAACCATCCACACCGCAATCGCCGCGGACCCCGCTACTGGCATGCCTCAGTTGCCTGGACATACCCACGAAGGCACCGGCATTGGAAGCGCTGGTGCGACAGATGTTTCGGTGGCAATTCCCAAGCCTGTTGCCAGCCAGACGGTGGCGCGCGTGGCAGCCCTGCCCAATGCGACGGTCACCTCCAACCCGCACAAATACCTGATCGAAACCAACCCGGCGCTCACCGAACTCAAGCAATTCATGAGCTCGGACTACCTGCTGCAGAGCCTCGGCTACGACCCCGACCAGAGCGCCAAGCGCCTGGGCGATGGCCTCTATGAACAGCGCCTGGTGCAGCAAGCCGTCATCGCCCGCACCGGCCAACGCTTCCTCGAAGGCCAGACCTCCAACGAGGGCATGTTCAAGTACCTGATGAACAACGCCCTCGCCAGCAAGCAGGCGCTCGACCTGTCCGTGGGCGTCAGCCTCACCTCCGAACAAGTCGCCGCCCTGACCCACGACATCGTCTGGATGGAAAACGTCGAGGTCAATGGCGAGCAAGTCCTCACGCCGGTCCTGTACCTGGCCAACGCCAACAACCGCCTGGCCGCCAACGGCGCGCTGATCCAGGGCCAGGACGTGACGCTGATCGCCGGCAAGGACCTGAGCAACGCCGGCACCCTGCGCGCCAGCAACAACCTCTCGGCCACCGCCGCCAACGACCTGACCAACAGCGGCCTGATGGAGGCCGGCAACCGCCTCGACCTGCTGGCGGGCAACGACCTGACCAACAAGGCCGGCGGCATCATCGCCGGGCGCGATGTGTCGCTCACCACGGCGCGGGGCGACGTGGTCAACGAACGCACGGTGACCAACTACGACGACAAAAACGGCGCCTGGTCATGGTCGATGGGTTTTGCCGACAGCGCCGCCCGGATCGAGGCCGGCAACAACCTGAGCATCGACGCCGGACGCGACTTCAACACCATCGGCAGCGTCGTGCGCAGCGGCAACGACCTGACCCTCGAAGCCGGCCGCGACGTCAACATCGTCTCGGCGCAGAAAGCCGACCGCATCACCGACCACGGCGATCACGATGACTCGGCGATCAAACAGCTCGCTTCCGAAGTGACGGCAGGCCGGGACTTGGACGTCACGGCCGGTCGCAACTTGACAGCCATCGCCAGCGAACTCGAAGCCAAGCGCGACGTAGACATGAGCGCCGGCGGCGACATGACCCTGGCGTCGGCGGCGGATGAAGTGCATTCGTACAACAAAGGCTCAAGCGTCACCCGCAAGGAAGACCACGTCAGCCAGGTCGCCACCACCGTGAAAGCCGGCGGCGACGTCGTGCTGGGCGCCGGCAACGACATGACCCTGATCGCCAGCCGCATCAGCGCCGCGAACGAAGCGTATCTGGTGGCGCAGAACAAACTGCAACTGCTGGCCGCACAGAACTCCGATTACACGCTGTATGACATGGAAAAGAAGGGCGGTTGGGGGAGCAAGAAGACTCAGCGCGATGAAGTGACGGATGTGAAAAACATCGGGAGCGAGATCAGCGCTGGGGGGGATTTGACGTTGGTCAGTGGGGGGGATCAGCGGTATCAGGTGGCGAAACTGGAGAGTGGTGGGGATATTTCGCTCGACAGTGGTGGTTCGATTACTTTCGAAGCTTTGAAGGATTTGCATGACGAGAGCCATCTGAAAAGTGATGGTGATGCTTTCTGGACATCGTCGAAGGGGAAAGGCAATACCGACGAGACGTTGCGTCAGACGCAGATGATTGCCAAAGGCAACATCATGATCAACGCCGTCGATGGCCTCCAAATCGACGTCAAGCAAGTCAATCAGGAAACGGTCAGCCAATCCATCGATGCGATGGTCAAAGCGGATCCGAAACTGGCCTGGCTGAAAGAAGCAGAAGCGCGGGGTGACGTCGACTGGCGGCAAGTGAAGGAGATTCACGAGTCGTTCAAGTACAGCAATTCCGGGCTGGGGCCTGCTTCGCAACTCATTATTGCCATTTTGATGTCGGTCGTCATGGGGCCGGCAGGGCTGGGCATAGTGAGTGCTAGTGCCGGCGGCGTCGTTGCTACCAGTCTGGCGACTACAGCGGTGACCAGCACTATCAACAACAAAGGCGACCTGGGTGCTGCGCTTAAGGAAACGTTTAGTTCGGATAGCCTGAAGGGGGCTGCTATAGCCGGGGTCACCGCTGGCGTACTTAATTACGCAGACGCCAATTGGTTCGCCGCTGCATCGCAAGGTCAAAAATTCGCCAACCTGCTGACCAGTACTAATTTCACTGATATCGCTATCCGGGCGGGGGGCCGGGCGGTGCTCTCTAGCGGTATCTCAACCGCAATCGGTGGCGGCAGTTTTGGCGACAATCTGGGTTCGGCACTGTTGGGGGAGGCCGGCAGTGTGGCGATGGCCACTGGGTTCAAATGGGTTGGCGATACCATCAAGTTCCCCGATGGCGGCCTTCAGAAAATCGTTGCACACGCGATCATGGGAGGGTTGCTGGCTGAGCTAACGGGGAGTGATTTCAAGACAGGGGCGGTGGCCGCTGGTTTGAATGAAGCGCTCATTCCCGGCATGACCAAAATTGCAAACGGGAACGAGGAGCTGCAAGTTGCGCTATCGCAGCTGACGGGGTTGTTGGCGGCGGCCGCGGTTGGAGGCGATCTGGATACTGGCTCGAAGATCGCCGAGAACGCGACTAGCTTCAACTATCTGTTTCACGCGGAGCTGGTCGAAAGAGAACAGAAGCTAAACGCCTGCGCCTCCCCTGCGGAGTGCCAAGCTGTCAGGGACCATTACAACAACCTCGACGCCAGTCGAAACGAAAAGTTCGGCCAGTACTGCAAGCTTAACCCGGCGGATTGCTTGCAAGTGACCAAGCAGCTGGTGGCTGAGATTCCGGCCAATGAGAAGTTGCTGCATGATGGCAGAAGCGCCGGGCTCGATCGTTCGGCAGCACTTTGGGAGATCGCTCGGAGCAACGAGCGGGCCATCAACACCGGCATCATTGAGAAGACGCGCACCGATAAAGGCGATGCTGCTGCGTGGCTGGCGGAGCTTGCGTCGGATGGACTGAGTCAGGATCGGGGGCTGTTCTCGTCGACTGCTGGGGGGAAGGGTGGTACAACCGGGATTAAGGTTGGGGTTGTAGGCAGCGATGCTGCGAAGGGCGGAGCAAAGACACCACAAACCCTTGAGCAAATAACTAATCCTCCTCAAGGGCCAGTAATTCCATCTGGCTGGGTCAGTCGTCCGGGGAAAAATGGTGGAGAAATATATTACCCTTCCGGGACCGATCCTGCGAAAGGGGAGCACATTCGAGTCATGCCTCCTGGCTCATCGCCTGTGCCTGGATATGAGAACGGATACTGGCGTTGGCAAAACGCCGGCAAACAACCAATGAACCCCGCGACGGGAAAACCTGGTAAAGGTCAGGGCGACACACATGTTCCGCTCCCTTCCAACACTTTACCGCCGGTTCGTCGTTGAAATTACCTGTTTAGTTAGGTGACGTATGTACGCATTGCCAGATGATTTTGATTTTTTGTTATTGTCAGGGTGTTACTTGGAGGTGGTTAGTTTTGGGGTGGCAACCACTAATCTAGATTTTGCACGTCCGCAGACGGTCCCCGGTATACCTCCCTATAAGGTCTCGTTCTGTATAGAAGGAAGGTTGTCATATAAAGTGGACGGTGTCTTAGGGTGTCGAGAGTTTTCAGACTCGTATACGAGTGCGCCCTTATTAGATTTACTGCTCCAAGATGTCGTTTCGGTTAAAGCGTTTGAAGGCGCAACGCTGGAAATAGCATTCAGCTCCGGTGACTTGATCGTTCTTGAAGCAGATGGCGAAAGTGGCTATGAAGCTTATTCGATTTATCTGGATTCTGGTGACGTTATAGTAATTTAGTTTTTAGAGAAAAGCAGAGAAAAGGGGACAGATTTATTTTCTGAGCCTGTGGTGATGCGGAGTGATCAGGCCCTGGTTGATTGTGTAGGGGCAAAACTGATCGGAAAATAAATCTGTCCCCTTTTTTTGCGGAGTCTGCAAGTCGTTCAGGCGGGAAGGATTTAGGTTTTTAAATATGAGTGATGAATTTACATCAATAGTACTGGGTGATGAATACGATGCGGTGTTGCGTAACGCCCTACACATTGTTTTAGTCAGGCTTGGTGCTGTAGGACTTGATAAGTCATGGGCGGTTGGAGGCTCTCAAGAAATTGAAGTCACAGAGGTTGAGTTGATGGGTGGTAAAGTTAAAATTGAGTCAGAAACATTCGTAGGTCTTACTATATTCGGGCCTGAGTTTATTATTGATAAAACAGTCGATAAAGTGCGTCAGGAACTTTCTCTATAAGTAAGGTCTGAAGTAAGCCAATTTTAAATGACCTGAGTTGATCTGGCACCGGCCTTGCGCCGGTGTTTTGCACCCTGTCTGCACCCTTCCTATATCTATCCTGTAGTCCTCTTGCACTCAAGCTGAAGGGAAAAAGGGGACAGATTTATTTTCTGAACCTTTGCTACGCTGAAAGCTTCCACGGAGGAGAGATCAAATATGCCCAGGATGGGACGTATTGTTTTGCCGAATTATCCACACCATATCGTGCAGCGCGGCCATAACCGTCAGGTGGTTTTTGCGGCTCCCGAGGATTATCAACGCTACCTGGCGGATCTGCACGAGCTCAAGGATGCTTTTGGGGTTAGGGTCTACGCCTATTGTTTGATGACCAATCATGTCCATCTGCTGCTGGCCCCGGGTGAGTCGATCGCTGGGTTGGGGCAGATGATGAAGGCTTTAGCGGCACGTGCCACGCGTTACCGTAATCGGCTGGAAGGGCGCTCCGGTACCCTATGGGAAAGCCGTTATAAATCCAGCGTAGTGCAATCAGACGCTTATCTTCTTGCCTGTTGTCGTTACATAGAATTGAATCCTGTACGCGCTCAAATGGTGGCCGACGTGGCAGATTACCAATGGTCGAGCTACGGAAGCCGGTTGGGTGATGGGCCTGACAGCGGATGGCTGGATGTCGATCCCTGCTTCGTTGCTCTAGGCGCTACGACTGTGGAGCGGCGTCGTAGATATAAGGATTTCGTGCGGGAAGCTATACCTACAGAGCAGGTCCGATTGATCCGTGATGCATTGCAGCGAGGTCAGTTGGCCGGGACAGGGCGCTTCGTTGATGAGGTAGAGCGAATTGTTGGTATTCGGGTAGAACAACGAGGTCAGGGGCGGCCAAGGGGGAAGAACGGAAAATAAATCTGTCCCCTTTTTGTAATACGGATTCTTTGTGGTCCCGGACCGAGACTGGCAAGGTCCCTGAAACTTGGAAGAAGCAATTTGGCGAGGAGAGCGCTACCGCTTACTTGAGGGAAATTGCTGGGGTTTCCAGTAGCAGGGACGAGTTCAACGATTTGGTGCAAAGGGTTTCAACCATCGTTGGCGGTGGGATCAAAAGCGTCACTTGGGATCTGGAAGCTGCGCTTGCAGCTACGGGGGCGCCTGCGGTATTAAGGGCGTTGCTGGCTAGGCGGCTTGCTGCGGCTGGTGGTGCTGATACGGTGCTGGTGGGTGCAAAGCAACTGGCGGGGCGGTAGACCGTGCTACTACTGGGATTGAGTGGGGTAAAGGTATCCAAGGGCAGGGCATGCCTTGGGAGGATTACCTTGGGACGCAACTGCCAGCTGGCTCTCGACTACCGCCAAACTTCAAAACGTTTGATTTTTTTGATAGAGCGACCGGTGTTGCGACTAGTGCAAAAACACTTGATACGACCACTGCGGCTAAAATGGCCAATCCAAGTCAGGTTTATTCATCGCTCAAAGGAAATATTGATACCGCCGCAGGGTTTACTGAGTACGGTTTGAAAGACATAACAGTATCCTCTAGTCAAATTACTAGTCGTGAATTGCAAGTGGCAGTTCCAAAGGCTACGACGAGTGCTCAGTGGGATCAAATTAATAGAGCTATTGAGTACGGTCAGAGCAAAGGCGTTACGGTGAAAATTACCAAGGTAGATTAAGATGAGTGATGTCGTAAAAACAGCTTGGGCAGATGCGAAAATTAATAAAGATTTTATTTTCGTAAAAACTTTTTCTGGCTATCGAAGTAGCCAAGCAGATCCGCAAGGTGTGGAGCATTTTTTCAGCCCTGACGCTGCCGATAAAGAGCTAGGCCTTGCTGTGCTTGACGCCTTGGCTCATAGCCGATTTGTGCTTCCCGAGCCGCGAAAGGATGTTTGGATTCATCCTGAAGCTACTTTTGATATGGAACTCTACGACTACAACCTGACCAATCAACGATATGATCAATGGGTTGGCAGCACTTTGGAACGCTATGGCTACAAGACCAAGCGTGCATTATTTAAAGATATGAAAAAATGCAGTATCGAAAGTAAGAGAGGACAGATAACTATTCGCCCTAGCCATCACGAAAAGCTAGAAGCCTGGAGTGGCAAGGGCGTAAGTGAGAGTGACTATGTCATTATCCCCTGTGGTAGTTGCCCTTCTGATGTAGGTGCTGCGTTGCGCTTGGCTTTTAGTCGGTGCACTTAATGTGTAGAAGTTTCGAGTTGATCTGACACCGGCCTTGCGCCGGTGTTGTTTTTTCCGCTTACTGCAAAACCTCCCGTCCTTCACTGCTCGCCTTGGTCGTGGCCTGAGCGATCAGGGCATCGAGAAAAGGGGACAGATTTATTTTCTGAACCTGCGCTACGCTGAAAGCTTCCACGGAGGAGAGGTCAAATATGCCCAGGATGGGACGTATTGTTTTGCCGAATTATCCACACCATATCGTGCAGCGCGGCCATAACCGTCAGGTGGTTTTTGCGGCTCCCGAGGATTATCAACGCTACCTGGCGGATCTGCGCGAGCTCAAGGATGCTTTTGGAGTTAGGGTCTACGCCTATTGTTTGATGACCAATCATGTCCATCTGCTGCTGGCCCCGGGTGAGTCGATCGCTGGGTTGGGGCAGATGATGAAGGCTTTAGCGGCACGTGCCACACGTTACCGCAATCGGCTGGAAGGGCGCTCCGGTACGCTATGGGAAAGCCGTTACAAATCCAGTGTCGTGCAGTCAGATGCTTATCTCCTTGCCTGTTGTCGTTACATAGAATTGAATCCTGTACGCGCTCAAATGGTGGCCGACGTAGCAGATTACCAATGGTCGAGCTACGGAAGCCGGTTGGGTGATGGGCCTGACAGCGGATGGCTGGATGTCGATCCCTGCTTCGTTGCTCTAGGCGCTACGACTGTGGAGCGGCGTCGTAGATATAAGGCTTTCGTGCATGAGGCCATACCTACAGAGCAGGTCCGATTGATCCGTGATGCATTGCAGCGAGGTCAGTTGACCGGGACAGGGCGCTTCGTTGATGAGGTAGAGCGAATTGTTGGTATTCGGGTAGAACAACGAGGTCAGGGGCGGCCAAGGGGGAAGAACGGAAAATAAATCTGTCCCCTTTTTTCTGGGAAAAATGGTGCCCATATTGTTCCAGATGCGAGGAACTGAGATGCTATTCGCGAAAAAATTGCCGGATTGGCTCGTGGCGTGCTTCCGCGTTGCGCTACTTGGCGAGATATACCCTAATATTAGAGCCATCGCCGTCGGATATCATGATAGTGGTTCTGTGTTAATTCGATACTATCTTGATCGTCAGCCAACAGACTTTGATTTGGAGAGCCTAGAGGTTGTAGCTACAAATTTAGATGCGCTGGGAGGGAAGGAGCAGGCGATCAAAAAAATTGATATCCAGTGCGTGCATGCGGAGGGTGCTAAGCGAGATTTAGATTCGATTAGTGGATTTTTATACTCTAGGCGAGAGCACGAATAAAATGGTGCAAAGGGGACTGTCGGAGAAAAGGGGACCGGAGAAAAGAGGACGGATTTATTTAACGCAGTTTTGCTTTTTTGGTGGTCCTTTTTTTTTGGCCGTCTTTTGCGAAAATATCGGCTTTCGCGGAGTGCAATGATGAAGCAGCTAGAGTTTGAGAAGGTAGGTGATATAAATATTTTTTTCCATATTTGTGTGTGTATTTTAAGGGTGGGAGTGAGCCGTTTATGGATATTGGAACATCTGAGAAGGGGGTTATTGAATTTAACTTTTATTCGAGTAAGAAAAATGTAGTTCTAAACATGTATCAGTGGAGTGAGCTATCTGAACGTGCTCAGCTTTTTCTAAAAGCTGAATTGCAGAATAAAGAATTCGAGTAATAAAAAAAAGGAGAAAGAGGGCAGATTTATTTTTCTCGTGACTAGCGGAGCGCTCCACATCTCGATCTGTTTTGCAGTGTGATGAAGCGGAGTGATCAGGCCCTGGTTGATTGTGTAGGGGCAAAGCTGATCGGAAAATAAATCTGTCCCCTTTTTTCTGCTTTTTTCTCGAATGCGCTCCGGCAGACCATGCTCACGAAACACCTGAGTAAACACCGCCTGGGTTTCCTGGAAGTTGGTGTTAGCCATGCTGTGGCAAGCGAGCAAGAAACGACTGGCATGGTCCATGATCGTCAATGGATAGCACCAGACACCCGCACCTGTCAGGAATTGGCCTTTGTAATCGGCGCTGAATAGCTGGTTGGGAGCCTCTGCTTTCTGCAGTGGTTTGGGATAAACCGCCACCCGTTGACGCAATCGGCGTGGTTTGACCAGCTCAGCTTTCTTTAGAATGTTGTAGATCGACGTCTTTGATGGCGGCGTCTGGTCAGGGAAACGCTCGAGCAAAGCCGCCTGAATTTTCTTGGGGCCAGGCTCTGTCTCACCCCGACCGCGTAATTCAATGATCGCCTCACGGACAGCCAGGGGCACTACCCATTCCTGGGTAAGCCGACGACGACTATGTTCTTCCAGTCCCGCCGGCCCTTCCTTCTCATACCGCTCGACCCATTTATAGCCAGTCTTGCGACTGATCTCGTAAGCCTGGCAAAGCGCACTGAAGCTTGGCGGGCCTTTGATGTAGTCCGCGATGAATAGCAGTTTCAGGTCCATAGGTTTCAGCTCTCGCCATGGCATGGTCAGATCCTCGAAAACCGACCCTGCCAGTTAAAAACTGTTACCTATGTGAGTGAACTGATTTGTAACCTATGTGGGTGAGTCATACCCCGTCCCCTTTTTGGTCCCCTTTTTGAAGGTGGAAAAAGGGGACTGGAAAAAAGAAAAAAGGGACAGATATGAATGGCGCTTACTTAACCTTCTTCGGGTGACCATTCTTCCTGACCTCGGCCCTGGCTGATCGACGTGTTTTCATCAGCATGGGGTAAGGCTTGGGTCTTCGTTTTATGGCGCGCGGCTCAACCCTGCCAGGACGCCTTCCAACACGTTTCTGGGCGATCAGCTCAAGCAGATTCAGCATTTGATCTTCTTGCTCCTGAACCCCGTACTGCCTCAACGCAAGGCACAGTTGAAGGCTATGTTTGAAGCTCAGCTCGCGAGGCAGACAGTCGGCCAACAGAGCTGATTGCGCCATGAGCATCCGTATCAGCTAGTTAGCCGTTAAGTAAGCGCCACTCGAATCTGTTTCCTTTTTTCTTTCACGACCCCGTATGCGTGTGTGGCCGAGCCGTCATGTCGACGCCAAATGCCTTCATGACCGCCAGCATTGTTTTCAGAGTGGGATTACCATGTTCGCTAAAGGAGCGGTATAGCTGTTCGCGCGACAGGCCCGTTTCCCTGGACAATTCGGTCATCCCCTTGGCTCGTGCGACGACTCCCATCGCTTTGGCGATATAACTTGCATCGCCGGTTTCTAAGGCATCGCTTATGAACTCCGCGATGGCCTCGGGAGTGCAGAGGTATTCTGCTGGGTCGAATTCGGTAAAAATCTCAGTCATTTTGTGCTCTCCACGCCTGCATTATCTGGTGGGCGGTTTCAATGTCGCGGCTCTGACTGCCCTTGTCACCCCCGCAGAGCAGAATCACCAACATGTCGCCCTGCCGGTAGAAATACACCCTGTAGCCAGGCCCATAGTGAATTCGTAGCTCACTGATACCATGGCCGACTGGAGCGACATCGCCGGGTAAACCCTCTATCAGTCGATTGATCCGTGAGGTGATACGAGCTCTACCGGTGTCATCCTTAAGCTTTTTCAGCCAGGATCGGAATTTGCTGGATTCGATTTTCTTCATAAAATGTAGTCTACAAAATACAGAAAAAGCAAGGCTGCATATTTAGCAGCAAGCGTGAGCCCATAATGTGAAACGGGCGACCCCGAAGGTCGCCCGTTTTCGTTATCCGGCAGCCTGCGCCCGCAACCGTCTTCCGATCACATCCATCACGTCACATCCATCGCGCAGAGAAATCGTCAACAGCTTGCAAAAGTCGGATAGCACGACGGTATCGGAGCTGATTTCTGAGCGGAACGCGATATTTTCCAGCACTTGGGTTACGCAACGGATGCGGTAGTCGGCGGTTTCGAAAAGAACGTCGAGTGGGGCTTCGGTGTCGATGAGCAGGGTGGCGGGTGTGCAGTCGACGCCGGTGATGGGCATGTATCTGGTCATAGCAAGAGACTCGGAGGTTGATGAGTCTCTCTGTTGATTCGGGTCGCCAAACCCGGTCGCTATTTTTGGGCGACGAAGGACTATAGGCCGACCTTCTCCATCGCCACAAGACACCGTTTTCCGAGCTTCATGTAGGGCGTTTCGCTTGGCATCTTTCGGCTTAAAGCAGGCGCCTGCTGCGCAGTCGAGCGGGAGCAAGCTCCCTCGCCACGGGGCGGTGCTCGACTTCGGGTGGTTGGCGCTTCAGCCATGGCAGCAGCTGTGGGGCTTGGCTTCCTGGTATTTATCGTGGTGGCGCACCCAGTCCATGATTTCGTCTTCGTTGCGGCCTTTCGGCGTGAGGTCGAGGTAGTTGTAGGTGCCGACCAGGATGTCGAGGCCGCGGGCGTAGGTGGAGTAGGTGTGGAAGATATCGCCGGCTTCGTTGCGATAGAAGACGCTCAGGCCTGGGAGTTCGCTTTCGGCGCTGTCGGTTTTTTCGTAGTTGTAGGTCGCTGTTCCGGCGGCGCTGTCTTGGGCGTTGAAGCTGACGCCGAAGTCGTGGTTGAAGTCGCAGCCTGCCGATGAGACCCAGTCGAAGGCCCAGCCCATGCGCCGTTTGAACGGCTGGAATTCGGCGAACGGGGCGTGGGAGACGGCGACGACGGCGACGTCGTGGTGGGCCAGGTGTTGGTTGGCGCCGTCGATGTGGTCGGACAGGAACGAGCAGCCCTGGCAGCCCTCGGTCCA
Organism: Pseudomonas sp. Z2-11; assembly: GCF_054161305.1. Classification (NCBI taxonomy): domain Bacteria; kingdom Pseudomonadati; phylum Pseudomonadota; class Gammaproteobacteria; order Pseudomonadales; family Pseudomonadaceae; genus Pseudomonas; species Pseudomonas sp. Z2-11. The sequence continues at coordinate 4,541,105 of NZ_CP096395.1, read as the reverse complement.
GCCGGGGCCGAACATGAAGTGGTAGATGATCAGTTGGCTGCGGCCGCCGAACAGGTCGGCCAGGCTCAGTTCGCCGTGGGGGCCTTGGAAGCGGTAGGGTTTTTCGACTTTTACCCAGGGCAGCGCGCGGCGTTCGGCGCTGAGTTTGTCCCGTTCGCGGGTGAACGCTTTCTCGTGGGCGAGGTGTTCGCGGCGGGCGGCGAGCCACGCTTCCCGCGAGACGACCTGATGGTGCTCGATGTTCATGGGGCTTCTCCTCAGAGACTCATTGATCGACGATTGCACTGGCTAGTCGTTTGGCGGCCGGCGGATTCGACAAACCGTTGGTCGGCGTGGGAAAGACGCCGCCGGTAAACCCGGCTGAACGGCGCCGCACCGCCTCGGTCACAAACTGAGTAGGCATCTCACTCTCTAGAGGATGGACCAGGATGACGACTTATAACTGGGACTTGATCGAACGGTTGCTGCACGAAGTGCAAAACGGCGCCGGCCACAGTTTTACCCCTCGGCCCTATGCGGAGCAGTACGCGGCGGAAAAGGCGGCTCTGGGCGAGGACATCGAGAACCTCGATCATCTGAAAGCGGTTGCCGGAGAGTATGAAAAACTGCTGCTGGAGCGGGGGTACATCGAGCCGCGGCCGGAGGAAGAGGGCGGCAATGGCGAGAATTTTGTGCTGACGCCACGTGGCTCGCGGTTGTTGAGCCTGATCGACAGCAGCATTCCGGGCAATGATCATCCGCGCCAAGTGCTGGATGAGCAGGAAGATGCGCTGGATGAGTTTACTTTTGATGATCTGGCTTCGAAGGCGCAGATTGCCTGACATATGCTCACTGAACACTGTGGGAGCGAGCTTGCTCGCGATGGCGATCTAACTTTCAACAGATATGTTGCCTGTCGAACCGCTATCGCGAGCAAGCTCGCTCCCACATTGGATCTCAGTGGTCTTTAAGATCGTGCTGCTTTCAGGCACTTCAGATCGCTGAAATCCTTCTTCACCCCGTCAATCTTCTTCAACAGCTGTTCACGCTGCGTCGGGGTGCTCTGTACCATGAGGTCCACCAACAGGCTGCGGGCCTGGGCTTCGGTTTTGTTGTAGGCCTCGCGGTAGGCGGGCGTCCACAGGCTTTCGCGGTTCACCAGTAATTGCTCGATGCGTTTCGGGAAGTCGGGGCTGTGGCGCTGGGCGACGGCTTCGCTGAACTGGTTCTGCCAGTGGGCGCGGTTAGCGATCCATTGCTGGTTCTGGTCGCCAAGCGCGGTGGACCAGGCTTGTACGCGTTGGCGCTGGGCGTCGTTGAGCGGGCCGATCCAGTCGTTCAGGCGTTTTTCCATGCGCTCGGCGCGTTCCTTGATCTGTTGTTGCAAGGTCGGCTTGAGGTAGTCCCGCTGGCGTTTGCGTTGATCCTTTATGAATGCGGCGTCCATGTCGGCCACTTGGTCATCGCTCAAGCCTTGTAACAGTTCGGTGGCCGATGGGGTGATTTCCCGGGCGGTTTCGGCGATGGCGGCCTTGGCTTCGCGGGTGCGTTGCTGCAGGGCTTCGTCGGTCACCTGGTCGGTCTGCACCATGGTTTTGAGGCGATCGAGCCAATCCAGGTAACCCGGCAGTTGAGTGGTGCAATGCCAGCTCAGGTGTTCCTTGAGGCGGTCGTTGAACCAGTCTTTCTGCTCGCCGTTTATTTCCAGGTAATCGTTGAGGGTCCAGGGGATGATCAGGTCGAGGTTGCGGTAGGCCAGGCCGACGCGGCTGCAAGCGGTGAGTGTCAGCAGCAGGGCGATGAACATGGCGGTGCGTGTTAACCAGCGCGACATGAGCGAGTCCTTGCGAAGGCGGAGGTGCTTTGTTTGAGCATGGCAGGCGCGCGGCAGTTCAGCCGATTAATAAGTAACGCTTAGTAAAAAGGATGGGCCATCTTGAGGGTCAGCAAGCTGTCGCATTCGCTGTTGTGGCCGGAGTAGGCGGAGCAACTGCTGCCGCTGAGGCTTGAGTCGCTGTAGATCAGGTCCAGGTCGATGCCTTTCCATGGGCGGGAGATTTTCAACGACCAGTCACTGAAGCTGCTGACGTAGCCGTTATCCACGGAAACAGGCGAGTTGAGCTGGTGGGTGGTGTATTTGGCGCTGATGCCAATGCCGAACGGCACGTTGCCGCCCAGGTCGGCGAACAGGGTGCTGTTCTGTTTGTCCGGATCGTTGCTCAAGGCGGCGCCGAAGCGGCTGCCGAGCAGGGTCAGGCCGCCGTAGAATTCCTGGCTGTCGAGAGTATCGACGGTAGGGTAGCTGTAGTGGATCAAGCCGACTTCGTAGCCCAGGGTCTGGTCGAAGGGTTGTTTAAAACCCATGTAGGAATCGATCTCAAGGTCGGCGGATACGCCGGCGCTGGGTGACCACTGGCCGACGTACCAACCGCTGTCATGACTCAGGTCCAGGCCACCGTGGAACGAGCCGGTGCTCGACGGCGTGACCAGGCCTTGGGCCATGCTGCGGCTGGGTGTGGTGCCGAGTTTGAGATCGAAGTCGCCGAGCTCGCGCTGGAACACCTGCCCATAAGATGCGGGGCAAGCGAGCAGGCTGAACGTCAGCAAGACAACAGGAATGCGCATGCTTCACTCCATGAATAGCGAGGAGCAGGGAATCGTAACCAAGCTGAAACGCTTGAGCTAGAGAGGTGCAAGCATACCGGCGAATGCCCGGCAGCGATGGCCGTTCGTCGATTTATGCGTGAAGGGGGTCAAGCGGGGGAGATTCCAGTCCAAGCGCTTCGAGATTCAAAGCGCTTTGGGACCAGGTGAAACGGGGATTACTTCTTGCCCAGGCTGATCTGCTTGGACGGACCGAAGGTCTGGCCGCTGACACCTTTGGCAATCTGCTGGATTTCGCCGCCGGACTTGAGGAACGCAGCGATCTGGTCGTTGATCGACTCGCTGGTTTCAACGGCTGGAGCTGGCTTTGCTTTGCTGTTGGATGCTTTTACGCGCATGACGGCCATTAACCTATGGATAATTAATTGGGCCAGGCATCGTACAGGAAATACTTGACAATTGCTTGGTAAATATCCCTCCGGAATATAGCGCAGCGAGGCCGGAAATATTACCGATTTATGTACGTTTATCGCCCTAAGCCACTGTTTTAAATAACAACCTTTGACGTGGTTCGGGCTCGAAATGTGGCGATTCGCCCTCGCTGCCGTCTGACGAATGGCCGCTCCCTCGCTGAAAACCCAGGAAAATCAACGGCTGCACCGGCGACCACGAATCACGCGGCAAAACCGGGTAGAATGCCGCCCACGTAATGAGGGTATCTGGAAATGGCTTTAGTCGGGCGCTACAACAGTTTGCAAGTGGTTAAACATACCAACTTCGGTTTATATCTGGATGGCGGCGCGGACGGCGAAATCCTGCTGCCCAACCGATATATCCCCAAGGATATTCCGAGTGAAGATGAAGACTGGCTCAATGTTTTCATTTATCTGGACAGCGACGACAAACTGATCGCTACCACGGAAAAACCGAAAGTCCAGGTAGGCGAGTTCGCCAGCCTGAAAGTGGTCGAGGTCAACAGTATCGGCGTATTCCTGGACTGGGGGCTGCCCAAGGATCTGCTGCTGCCGTACTCCGAAGAAAAACGCCAGATGACCGCCGGCGAATACTGCGTGGTACACGTCTACCTCGACAAACACACCCGCCGCATCACCGCCACGGCGCGCCTGGACCGTTATCTGGACAAGACCCCGGCCAACTACACGCCAGGTCAGGAAGTCGATCTGCTGGTTGCCGAAGCCACTGACATGGGCTTCAAGGCAATCATCAACAACAAGCATTGGGGCTTGATCCACAAGAACGAAATCTTCAAGTTCATGCGCGCCGGCATGCAGGAGAAGGGGTTCATCAAGGAAATCCGCCCGGACGGCAAGATCAGCCTGAGCTTGCAGCCAGTCGGCCAGGAAGCGGCGACCAGCCTCAATGCGAAGATCCTCGCCAAGTTGCGCGACAACAACGGCACGCTGCCGGTCAGCGACAAGAGCGACCCGGCGCTGATCAGCAGCCTGTTTGGCGTGAGCAAGGGCAACTTCAAGAAGGCCATTGGTGCGCTGTACAAGAATGGACAGATTGTCATTCATGCGGATCGTATTGAGTTGGCCTGATCGCACTACTGGGCCTGTGGCCTGTGGGCTTCTGGGCTCTTGATCTCATGGGCTTTTCATCTCGTGGCGAGGGAGCTTGCTCCCGCTGGCCCGCGCAGCGGGCCCCGGCGTCCTTCCTGAGCCACCGTGGCGATAAAGATATTATTTGGGGCCGCTTCGCAGCCCAGCGGGAGCAAGCTCCCTCGCCACGGTGATCTTCGCTGTATACAAAAAATTGCACCCTAAGCATGCACCCGCGCCCCGTTCGTGGGCGCATGCCTGTGCTCGCTCGGCCTCCCCTTGCTCTGCAAACCGCGGTTTGTCTCGGATCTCGCGCCTGTGGCACGCATTCTGCGTAGAAACCCGTATACAAACCATGCCGGCTCCCGTGCGCAGTGTGATGGACAATAAATTCGGGGGCACGGCGGTACTCAAAAGGAGCCCCGCAATGTCCGAGCAATTGCCCAACGGCTACAGCCCCCGTCTCTATAACGAAGACCTGGGGCCACTGCCGCAGAAATGGAATTGGTACAACATCTTTGCGTTCTGGATGAGCGACGTGCACAGCGTCGGCGGCTATGTGTTTGCCGCCAGCCTGTTCGCTCTGGGCCTGGCGAGTTGGCAGGTACTCATTGCGCTGCTCGGCGGGATTTGCATTGTGCAGTTGATCGCCAACCTGGTCGCCAAGCCGAGCCAACAGGCGGCGGTGCCTTATCCGGTGATATGCCGGCTGGCGTTCGGCGTGTTCGGAGCGAATATCCCCGCGGTGATCCGCGGCCTGATCGCGGTGGCCTGGTATGGCATCCAGACCTATCTGGCGTCCAGCGCACTGATCATCGTGGTGCTGCGGTTCTTTCCTTCGATGGAAGCCTACGCAACGCGGCATTTTGCCGGTTTGTCCTACCTGGGCTGGTTCGGTTTCCTTGGGTTGTGGTTTGTCCAGGCGCTGGTGTTCTGGACGGGCATGGAGTCGATCCGGCGTTTTATCGACTGGGCCGGGCCGGTGGTGTATGCGGTGATGTTCCTGTTGGCCGGCTGGATCGTCTGGAAGGCCGGTTGGAGCAACATCAGTTTTACCCTGGCGGAGAAATCCTTGTCTGGCTGGCAGGCGTTCGGCCAAGTGATCGTGGCAACAGCCCTGGTGGTCTCGTATTTTTCCGGCCCGACCCTGAATTTCGGGGATTTCAGCCGGTACTGCCGGAGCATGTCTGACGTGCGTCGGGGCAATTTCTGGGGGCTGCCGGTAAATTTCCTGGCCTTCTCGCTGGTCACCGTGGTGATTGTGTCCGGGACGTTGCCAGTGTTCGGCGAAATGCTCCATGACCCGATCGCCACCGTGGCGCGCATCGACAACGACGTAGCGGTGTTGCTGGGGGCTTTTGCCTTTGTGACCGCGACCATCGGCATCAATATTGTCGCCAACTTCGTGTCCCCGGCCTTCGACTTCGCCAACGTGGCACCGAGCAAGATCAGTTGGCGCGCCGGCGGCATGATCGCGGCGGTGGCCTCGATTTTCATCACGCCGTGGAACCTGTTCAACAATCCTGAAGTAATCCACTACACCCTGGACGTCTTGGCGGCGTTTATCGGCCCGTTGTTCGGCATCTTGCTGGTGGATTACTACCTGATCAAAAAGCAGCAGATCGACGTCGACGCGCTGTTCAATGATGGGCCGAGCGGGCGTTATTACTACAGCGGCGGCATCAACTGGACGGCGGTCAAGGCGTTGATTCCGGCGACGCTGATGGGCGTAGCAATCACCTTCACACCGCTGCTGCAACCGATGGCCAACTTTGCCTGGTTCACCGGGTGTTTCCTCGGCGGGGTGCTGTATTTCGCCTTGGCGCGGCGTGAGCCAGCCCTACAACTGAATACCTCGCTCAACCCGGCTGGCCAGGCCTGATCAGCGCAGGGCGGTCTGCGCGCAGGGGCTCGTCGCGCCACGTCTGGCGGGCCGCAGCAACAGTCCGCCGGCCAACAGCAGTCCGCTGCCGGCGACGATCAGTGCCGGTTGCAGGCCGCCACTGAAATGGCTGCTCAGCGCCGCCAGCAGGGGGCCGCTGAGCTGGCCGATGGCAAAACACGCGGTCAGCAGGCCGATGTTGCGCTGGGTCGCGTGGGGCGCCAGCTCCCGGGCACGCATCACCATCAGTTGCATGCAGGCCAAGAACGGCGCGCCACAGAGGAAAACGCCCAGGGCCAGGCCCGTGCCGCTGCCCAGCAGGCAGGCAAACACGCCAGCGGCTTGCAGCCACAACGTCGCCATCAGCCAGCGACTGGTGGTGTTCGGGTTCGGCCGGCGCAGGCTCACCAGCAGCACACCGGTGGCGGCGGCCAGGCCGAAGCAGGGCCAGAACAGGTCGGCCTGCCATTGCCCGTGAAATTGCGCCGAAGCCATCTGCGACAGAAACGTCGCTGGAATGATGTAGCCCACGCCATACAAGGCGTAGACCACGCAAAGACGGGCGATGCCGCTGCTGCCGGAAGCGACGACTGGCGCTGCGAGGGTGGCCGCCGGCGCGGGTTTCGGCAGGGCCGGCAGGATGACCAGCAGCATCAGCAGTGCCGCGCCGGCATACACCAGCCACAAGGTGGCGGCTGTCTGGCCCAACAGGTTCGAGCCAAGGGCCAGCAAGCCCGTAAGAAAAATCCCCATGCCCGGCCCGGCAAAGACCAACGCGCCCAGCCGAGGCCGTCCCGCTGCCGCCGCCAGGGGTTGGCTCAACGCGGTGATCATCACCATCACCCAGGCGCTCGCCACGCCGGTGCCAAAGCGCAGCGCCAGGTGCGGCCAGAAGCCCCAGGCCCAGAACGACGCCAGCGTCAGCAGCACGCATAACCACAGGCCGCCCAACAGCCGTCGCTGCACCTGTTCGGCGCGACGGGCGAACATGGCGTCCAGCGCGCCGAGGAAGTAACCCAGATAGTTGGCGGCGGCAATCAGACCGGCGGCGGTCAAGTCGACCTGACCTTCGCCGATCAAATGAGGTAACTGCGGTGTAAGGGCGAAGCGGCCGATGCCCATGGCCATCATCAAGGCAATGAAGCTGGCGAGCAGGCGAATCAAGGGCGACATGGTCGATCTCCGGCGTCGAGGTGATTGACCGTCAGGCTAGAACCGATTGACTTTCATTAAAAATGAATAATAGTGAGTAACTTGTTCTTTTTTGGAGAATGTCGTGGAGTTCAGCCAGTTACGGATTTTCCAGGCCGTGGCCGAGGAAGGTTCCATCACCCGGGCGGCCGAGCGCTTGCACCGGGTGCCCTCGAACCTCTCGACCCGGCTCAAGCAGCTCGAAGAGCAGCTTGGCGTAGACCTTTTCCTGCGCGAGCGTCAGCGTTTGCAATTGTCGCCTGCGGGAAAAGTCCTGTTGGACTACGCGACCAAGCTGTTCGCCCTGCATGACGAAGCCCATGCGGCGGTGCAGGGCGGCCAGCCGGCCGGAGATTTTGTGTTGGGCACGATGTACAGCACAGCGGCGACCCACTTGCCGGACTTGCTGGCGGCTTACCACCGGGCCTACCCGGCGGTGAACCTGCAAGTGCAATCGGGGCCGAGTGGAGAATTGCTTGAAGGTCTGCTCACCAATCGCCTCGATGCGGCGCTGGTGGACGGTCCGCTGGAGTTGGCCGGGTTGGATGGCGTGCCGTTGTGCGACGAGCGGCTGGTGCTCATCACCGAGGCCGACCACCCGCCGGTGCGCAGCGCGCTGGACGTGCAAGGCCGTGCAGTGTTCACCTTCCGGCGTGGCTGTTCCTACCGGATGCGCTTGGAAGCCTGGTTCGCCCATGATCATGCGACCATGGGCCGGGCGATGGAAATCGAGTCGTACCAGGGGATGCTGGCCTGTGTGATTGCCGGCTCCGGAGTGGCGCTGATGTCCGAGTCGATGCTCGCCAGCCTGCCGGGGCGGGAACGGGTAAATGTGCATGCGTTGGCCGAGCCGTTTGCCAGCGCGACGACCTGGTTGATGTGGCGCAAAGGCATGGTCGGCGCCAACCTGAACGCCTGGATCGAGTTGCAGCAACAAGCGTGGCCGCGGGCGCCAATGATCACGGCGCAATCTGCTTGAACTCCCCGCGTGGGATTTGGATCAATTCAGTAACAGATCATTGCAATCTGTAACGAGCATTGCGTAGGACTTCGGACTATTATCAGTGCGAAGGGGCCACAGAAATCTGCCGCTCGCACCACCCTGAGGGGGCACCACGATGAAAGAGAAAATCCAGAACTGGCTTCACGACTTGGGTGTCGCGCTCGGCCTGATCGAACCGCCCATGCAGCCGATCCCGATCCGCACCGACGACGAGCAACGCCGCCGCCAGCCGCGCCGCCGGTAAACCCACTTTTTTGGAGAGATCGCAGTCTCGGGCCGTTTCAATTGAAACGGCCCGAGACTGCGATCTTTTTTATTTGTGTCATGAGCCCTCCTGTGGCGAGGGAGCTTGCTCCCGCTGGCCTGCGCAGCGGGCCCCGGCGTCACGTCTGACACACCGTGGTGATAGATGCATCTTGGGGCTGCTGCGCAGCCCAGCGGGAGCAAGCTCCCTCGCCACGGGGATCGATTTGGCAAAAAAGGGGCATGGCCGCCGACGCCATACCCCTCGAAGAAAACTCTTCTGCTACCTGATCAAACCGCCTTGGCCACCACCTCCGACCGTGGCGACAGCAGGCTCACCACCACGAAGCTCACCAACGCCACGCTCAGGCTGTAGTAGATCGGCGTGTTCGCATCCAGGCCATCCTTGAACATGAAGAACAGCGCGGTGACGAAGCCCAGCGACATGCTGGTGATCGCGCCGGCGGTGGTTGCGCGTTTCCAGTAGATCGCCCCGATCAACGGGATCAGCATGCCGCCGACCAGCAGGTTGTAGGCCAGTGTCAGGGCGCTGATCACGTCGCTGACGACCAAGGCGATAGCCAATACCACAGCGCCCAGCAGCAGGGTCGCGATACGGTTTTCGTGAACGTCGCCGTCGCCGCTTTCACGGCCCTGGCGCAAGCGGGGCAGCAAGTCCTGGACCACCGTGGTGGATGCTGCGAGCAGGCCTGCTGCGGCGGTGGACATCAATGCCGCCAACGCGGCTGCGATCACCAGGCCGCGAATGCCGTTCGGCAGGCTGGTCTGTACCACGCTGGCGAAGGCGTTGTTGACGTTTTCCAGGTCCGGCAGCAAGACTTTGGCGGCCATCCCGATCAGCGCACCGGCAAGGCCGTAGAGCACGCAATACAGGCCGGCCGCGGTGCCAGCGACTTTCGCCACGCCTTCGCTGCGGGCGGTGAACACCCGTTGCCAGATGTCCTGGCCGATAAAGATGCCGAAGAAGTAGATCAGGAAGTAGGTGAGGATGGTGTCCCAGCCGATGGCGGTGAAATCGAAATAACGCGCCGGCAAAGCCGCCACCATTGCATCCCAACCGCCGGCATCGACGATCGACATGGGCATCAGCAAGAACACCAGGCCGATGGTCATGATCAGGAATTGGACGATGTCGGTCAGGGTCAGCGACCACATGCCGCCGATTGTGGAATAAAGAACCACCACGCCGCCGCCCACCAGGATCGAAACCCAGAAGGGCAGGCCGAACAGCACCTGCATGACCGTGCCGATGGCGATGGTCGAGGTGGCGCCGATCATCAGCGCATAGACCAGCATGATCACCGCGCTGGCGTGGCGCGCGGCCGGGTTGTAGCGGCGCTCCAGCACTTGGGTCACGGTGTAGATCCTCAGCTTGAGCAACGGCTTGGCGAGGAACAGGCTCAGCCCGACGATGCCCAGGCCGATGGCGCCGCACAACCAGAAGCCGGAAATGCCGTGGACATAGCCCAGACGCACGGTGCCGATAGTCGACGCGCCACCCAGTACGGTGGCGGCCATGGTGCCCAGGTAAAAACCCGGACCGAGGTTGCGCCCGGCGACGAGGTAGTCGTCACGGGTCTTGGCGCGGCGCATGCCGTACCAGCCCAGGGCGATCATGCCGGTGGCGTAGATGAGAACGACGATTAAATCCAAGGCCATGATGGCGTGTCTCCGTTGGTCTTTTTTATATGGGGCGAGGCTATTGGCGCTGACACCGCAGCCTCACTGCGAACGGGCTTTCGTGGCGAGGGAGCTTGCTCCCGCTCGACTGCGCAGCAGTCGTCGCTTTCAATTCAGAAAACCTTGGGGTCGCTGCGCAACCCAGCGGGAGCAAGCTCCCTAGCCACGGGAATTGGTCAGTCAGGCGGCCTGTCGCAGTTCTGGCGGGTTTAGCGGGTCAGCGCTTCGCGGATCCTGCGGCCCATACACCGCCGCCGGTTCCGGAAACAGCCCGAGCAACAGCAGGTACACCACCGAGGCCAGCCCCAGGGTCACCGGCAGGCTTATGTCGATGCCACCGGCCAGCTCTCCCAACGGCCCGACGAATTGCCCCGGCAGGTTGACGAAGCACAGCCCCACCAGTGCGCTGGGAATCCACGCCCCCAGGCCGCGCCAGTTCCAGCCATGGCTGAACCAGTAGCGCCCGCCGGTTTCGCCACGAGTGAAGACTTGCAGGTCGTCCGGGCAGTAGAAGCCGCGGCGCACCACCAGGCCGATGATCATGATCACCATCCACGGCGTGGTGCAGGTGATGATCAGCACGGCGAAGGTCGAGACGCTCTGCACCAGGTTCGCGGCGAAGCGCCCGATGAAGATGAACGCAATCGACAGCACGCCGATCAGCAGCGTCGCCTTGACCCGCGACAGCAGCCGAGGGAACACGCTGGACATGTCCAGCCCGGTGCCATACAGCGAGGTGGTGCCGGTGGACATGCCGCCGATCACCGCGATCAGGCACACCGGCAGGAAGAACCATCCCGGCGATACCACCAGCAGGCCGCCCACGTAGTTGTTCGCAGCGATGTAGTCCGGCGCCTTGATCGCGACGATGGTGGCGGTGGCAAGGCCGAACAGAAACGGTATCAGCGTGGCCAACTGAGCGGCGATGACCGCCAGCATGATGCGTGGCTTGGGCGTGTTGCGCGGGATGTAGCGCGACCAGTCGCCGAGGAACGCGCCGAAGGAAATCGGGTTGCTCATGGCCACCAGCGCCGCGCCGATGAAGGCGGCGTAGAAGCCCGGCTGGCCGAGGCTGACCGTGCCGGCGAACTGGCTGTCGAAGCTCGGCGCGAAGGCGAAGATGCCCAAGAGGAACAACAGGCTGGCGGCCCACACGGCGATGCGGTTGACCCACAGCATGAAGCGAAAGCCGTAGATGCACACCGTCAATACCAGCAGGGCAAACAGGCCGTAGGCCAGGCCCAGGCTCAGGTCGGTTTCCGGTACGCCGACCAGTCGCTTGGCGCCGCCGATCAGCGCGTCGCCCGAGCTCCACACCGACAGCGAGAAGAACGCGATGGCGGTCAGCAGCGACAGGAAGGAGCCGACGATTCGCCCATGGACGCCAAAATGCGCACCCGAGGACACGGCGTTGTTGGTGCCGTTGAGCGGGCCGAACAGGCCCATCGGCGCGAGGATGATCGAACCGACCAGTACCCCCAGCACGATTGCCCAGACGCCGGCCTGGAATGACAGCCCGAACAGCACCGGAAAGCTGCCGAGCACCGCGGTGGCAAAGGTGTTGGCGCCGCCGAAGATCAGTCGAAACAGATCCCCTGGGCCGGCGGTTCGTTGGTGGTCGGGGATCTGTTCGACCCCGTTGGTTTCAATTTGCGTAAGGCTTTTATCGTTATTGTTATTCATGATCTGCTCCGATCATCGAGGCGCGTTCATCGGATGTGAACGTCGCCTGCTTGGCTAAGGGGGTGGCAGCCCTTCCGGCATTGCGGACAAATGTTCATGACAGGCCAGCCATAGGCCTTGTTGTTCTTGGCGAAACACGATGGTTTCGCGCTCCTGGCTAAAGTGCAGCTCCCCTTGCATGCGCAGCTCGGTGGCCACGTCATGGATGAAAATCGCCACGTCCCCTTGCAGGCTGACGAAGGCGTTGCTCGAGGTGCAACGCAGCACCTCGAAGCCATCCTCGGCGCGCCAGCGGTCCCACAAGGCCTGGTAGGCCTCGCGTGACAACAGCGGCTGTTCGAGCGTGTAGAACACGAAGCTCGCATCAGCGCTGAAAGCGCCGAAGTAAGCCTCGCGGTCATTACGGGCAAAGGCCGACACCAGCTCGGCGGCGGCCTTGAGAACCTGATCTGGATGGCTCATGGCGGCGCCTCAGCGATGGACCACGCCGGGCAGTACGCAGAGCATCTCGTACAGCAGGTTGGCGCCCAGCAGCGAGGTGTTGCCGGTGGTGTCGTACGGCGGCGAAACTTCTACCAGATCGCAACCGACCAGGTCGAGGCCCTGGCAGCCACGGACGATCTCGATCGCCTGGATGGTGGTCAGGCCGCCGATTTCCGGGGTGCCGGTGCCTGGCGCCCAGGCCGGATCGATGCCGTCGATGTCGAAGCTCAGGTACACCGGGCCGCCACCGACTTTCTCGCGCACTTCGGCCATCAATGGGGCCAGAGACTTGTGCCAGCATTCTTCGGCCTGGACCACACGGAAGCCCTGGTTACGGCTCCAGTTGAAATCCTCGGCGGTATAACCCTGGGCGCGCAGGCCGATCTGCACCACGCGATCGCAGTCGAGCAGGCCTTCTTCCACGGCGCGGCGGAAGGTGGTGCCATGGGCGATTTTCTCGCCGAACATGTGATCGTTCACATCAGCGTGGGCGTCGATGTGCACGAGGCCGACCTTGCCATGCTTTTTGTGGATCGCCCGCAGGATCGGCAGGGTGATGGTGTGGTCGCCGCCCAGCGTCAGGGGGATGACGTTGTGTTCGAGGATCTTGTGGTACGACTCTTCGATGATCCGCACCGCGTCCAGCAGGTTGAAGGTATTGATTGCCACATCGCCAATGTCCGCCACCGACAGCGAGTCGAACGGCGCGGCACCGGTGGCCATGTTGTAGGGACGGATCATCACGGATTCGGCGCGGATCTCGCGGGGCCCGAAGCGGGTACCGGCGCGCAGGGAGGTGCCGATGTCCAGTGGCACGCCGACAAAGGCAGCGTCCAGGCCGGCGGCGGTGGGCAAATGGGGCAGGCGCATCATGGTGGCGATGCCGCCGAAGCGCGGCATTTCGTTGCCGCCCAGTGGTTGGTGAAGAATCTTGTCCACGGGTAGGGCCTCATCGTTTGTTTTATTTATCAGGGGCCGATTCTGCGAAAAGCCTTCGCCGTGAAGAATCGCTGGCGGCAAATACTTAGTTCAGATTTTTCTAAACTAATGGTAAGTGGGGCGATAGACTCCGCAGCAGCGCAATCCTGGGGCAGACGATTAACCTCTGTGGCGAGGGAGCTTGCTCCCGCTCGATGGCGCAGCCATCGCAAAACCAGCCAACGCGGTCTGCCTGATACATCAAGGTGAATGGTTTTGGGGCCGCTTCGCAGCCCAGCGGGAGCAAGCTCCCTCGCCACAAAAGCACGGCAGGCTCTGTATATGTGTGATCTGGAGATACCCCCATGGCCAACGCTCTACCCGACCTGAAACTGCTGCGCATTTTTGTCAGCGTGGTCCGGCACCAGGGGTTTGCCAATGCCCAGCACGAGCTCAACCTTTCCACGTCGGCGATCAGCACCTACATGAGCCAACTCGAATCGGCCCTGGGCCTGGTGCTCTGTCATCGTGGGCGGGGCGGGTTCAGCCTGACCAGCAAAGGCGAGCTGTTCCATCAGGAAACCCTGCGCCTGTTGGGCGAGCTCGAAGGTTTCGAGCAATACGCCGCGGCGCTCAAGGGCGAGTTGCGCGGTACGCTGAACCTGGGCGTGATCGATTCGACGGTCAGCGACAAGGCGTTGCCGTTCGCCGAAGCCATCGGCGCCTACAGCCAGGAGCACCCGGCGGTGCATTTGCACTTGTCGGTCATGAGCCCCTACGAGTTGCAACTCGGCGTGCAGGACAATCGCCTGGACCTGGCCATCGGCGCGTTTTCCACGCGCATGAGCGGGCTGGTCTATATGCCGCTGTACCGCGAACAGCACTGGTTGTATTGCAGCAACCGGCATCCGTTATTCAACGAACGGCGCATCCCCGAACAACTCATTACCCAGCAGCGTATGGTCGGGCGCGGTTACTGGAGCCAGGCCGAACTGGCGCGCCACGGCTTCAAGCACAGCGCGGCGACGGTAGAAAGTATGGAAGCGCAACTGATTCTGGTGCTGTCAGGTGCCTACATCGGTTATCTGCCCGAGCACTACGCCCAGGCCTGGGTCGACAAGGGCGATCTGCGCGTGCTGCTGCCGGCGACCTTTGGTTATCAGGCGCCGTTTTCGATGATCGTGCGCCGTGGCCGCAGCCGCGAGCCGCTGATCCAGACCTTCCGTGATCTGCTCAAAGCTCAACTGAACCAGGCCTGACCATGTCCAGAATTCTATGCCCGCGTTGCCACCGTCCGCAAAGCCATTGCCTGTGCCCATTGATCCCCAGTCTCGACAGCCGCACCCGTGTTCTGCTGTTGCAGCATCCCAGCGAGGTGAACCATGCCTTGAACACGGCGCGGTTGGCGGCATTGGGCCTGAACAACGCCGAATTGATCGTCGGCGAGGTGTTCGAGGATTTGCCCAGGTTGCTCGATCAACCGGGCTATCAGGCGCGGTTGTTGTTTCCCGCCGACGATGCGCAGCCGATGCAAGCCTACGGTCCCAGCGATGACCCGCTGCTATTGGTCGTCCCCGACGGTACCTGGCGCAAGGCGCGCAAGCTGCTGCACCTGAACCCGTTGCTGGCGGCGCTGCCGAGGGTCACCCTGGCCGACGGCGGCGTGTCCCGTTACCGCTTGCGCAAGGCGCCCGGGCCGGGCGCGTTGTCGACGGTGGAGGCGATTGTCCAGGCACTGCAAACCCTCGAAGCACCGACAAGTTTCGAGCCGTTGCTGAGGCCGTTCGAGGCGCTGATCGAGGGGCAGATCGCGGCGATGGGGGAGGAGATCTTCCAAAAAAACCATGGAGGTTAGAAGAACCCTGTGGCGAGGGAGCTTGCTCCCGCTCGGCGGCGCAGCCGTCGTAAAACCCGCTGGCGCGGTCTGCCTGACCCAACGAGGTGAATGGTCTCGGGGCTGCTACGCAACCCAGCGGGAGCAAGCTCCCTCGCCACGGGTTGAGTGGAATCCGGCTCAGCGCTCACGCATCGCCTCGGTCCGCGCCTTCAACACCGGCTTGAGCAGGTAATCCAGTACACTTTTCTCCCCGGTGATGATGTCCACCGTCGCCACCATCCCCGGGATGATCAGCAACGGTTTGGCATCGCCGCCCAAATGGTTTTTATCGGTGCGCACCTGGATCAGGTAGAAGCTGTTGCCCTTGTCATCGGTGATGGTGTCGGCGCCGATCAGTTCGAGCTTGGCGCTCAGGCCGCCATAGATCGTGTAGTCGTAGGCGCTGAACTTGACCATGGCTTTCTGGCCCGGGTGGAGAAAGGCCACGTCTTGTGGGCGGACCTTGGCTTCGATCAGCAGGTTGTCCTCCAGTGGGACGATTTCGACCATGTCGCTGCCCGGCTGGACCACGCCGCCAATGGTGTTGACCTTGAGCTGCTTGATCACCCCACGCACCGGCGAGACCACGGTGGTGCGGGTCACCCGGTCATCGATGGCGATACTCGAGGCGGTGATTTTCGACAGCTCGGTGCGTTTCTCGTTGAGCTCCTTGGCCGCGTCGGAGCGGAAGGATTGCTCCGATTCGTCGATCTTGCTCTTGATCTCGTTGATCGCCGACTCGGCCCGAGGGATCGCCAGGGTGGTGGCGTTGAGTGAGCCGCGCACCTCCACCGCGCTGCGCTTGAGCCGGAGGATTTCCACCGGTGAAACCGCCCCGGTGCGCACCAGCGGCGCCGACATGTTCATTTCTTCCTGCAGCAAGGACAGGGCCGAGCTGAACTGGCCTTGTTTGGAGCGAAACTCGGCGAGTTCCTGGGTTTTCTGCCGCAGCTGTTCGGTGAGGGTGCGTTGCTCGCTGGCCAGGCGCCGCTGGCGTTGTTGATACAACGAACGTTCGTCCTCGGCCACTTGCGGGGCCTTGGCGGTCACCTCTGCCGACAGCGCAAACGGCCGCCCTTCAGCCTCGGCCGACAGGCGTTCGACCTGGGCCGTGAGGGCATAACGATCGGCCTCGCTCTCGCCCTTGTTTGACAGGAACCGCGTGTCATCCAGGCGCAGCAGGGTCTCGCCCTTGTTCACCATCTGGCCTTCGCGCACGAAGATCTCGGTGACGATGCCGCCTTCCAGGTTCTGGATCACCTGGATCTTGCTTGATGGGATCGCCTTGCCTTCGCCCGTGGTGACTTCCTGCAGCACGGCCAGTTTGGCCCAGACCAACCCGCTGACAATCAGCCCGGCGGCCAGCCACACCGTCACGCGCGAACGCCGGGGCGAGTCCTGCAATGTCGCGCTGGCGGTTTCCGGCATGAACTCGCTTTCGGCGCTTTTGCTGAAACTGCCGAAGTAGCTTCGGGCGGCTGAATCAGGTGTTTGAGCTGGCATGGGGGCAGTACCCGTTGGTTAATTAAGATTTACTGAGTGCTGCTTTTGTGGGGAGGAATAGTTGGTGACTTTTATACTGCAGCAGACCCCACCCGCCCTTTGCGCAGCGCATCGATCACCGCGTCCTTCGGTCCGTCCGCCACGATCCGTCCGTTTTCCAGCACCACCAGGCGATCCACCAGGCTCAGCATCGAGGTACGGTGGGTGACCAGCAGCACGGTCTTGCCCTGCACATGGGCGTGAAGTTTTTGCCGCAAGGTGTCTTCGCTGCTGTTGTCCATGGCGCTGGTGGGTTCATCGAGCAAGAGGATCGGCGGGTCGAGCAGCAGGGCCCGGGCCAGCAGCACGGCCTGGCGCTGACCTCCGGACAGCAGCTGGCCGCGCTCGCCGACCGGGCGATCGAAGCCTTGCGGGTGCTGGCGCGCCAGTTCGGTCACGCCGGTGAGTTCCGCCACCTCCAGCATGCGGCCGTCGCTGATGTAACGGGCGCCAAGGGTGAGGTTGTCGCGCAGGCTGCCGGCCAGCAGCGGCAGGTCGTGGGCAACGTAGCCGATCTGTTGACGCAGGTCGGCGACGTCCAGTTGCCGCAGGTCCAGGCCATCGAGCAGCAACTGACCTTCCTGCGGGGCATAAAAACCCATCACCAGGCGCGCCAGGGTGCTTTTGCCCGAGCCGCTGCGGCCGATGATCCCGACGCGCTCGCCAGGCTTGAGGCTGAAACTGACGTTTGCCAACGCCGGAGTACTCTGGCCGTCGTAGTGGAAGGTCACGCCGCTGACATCCAGGGCGCCCTGCAATTGGGTGCGCTCCAGCGGACGCTGGCTGGCGTCGCGCTCCTGGGGCAGGGCCATCAAGGCATCGGTGCTGCGCATGGTGAGCTGGGCTTGCTGGTAGCGAGTGATCAGCCCGGCGATCTGGCCCAGCGGCGCGAGGACCCGGCTGCCGAGCATGTAGGTCGCCACCAGTGCGCCGACGCTGAGGTTGCCGGCAATGATGCTGTAGACGCCGGCAACTATGGTTGCCATGCCGGCCAGTTGTTGCAGGAACAGCGTGCCGTTGGTTGCCAGCGCCGAAAGGTTGCGGGCGTGGCTGTCGAGGCGGGTGAGGGCGCCATGAGTGCTTTCCCACTGATGCTGGCGTTCGCTTTCGGCGCTGCAGGCCTTGAGGGTTTCCAGGCCGCCGAGGGTTTCGATCAGCAAGGCCTGGCGCTGGGCGCCGAGGGCCAGGCTTTTCTGCACGGTGTCGCGCAGGCGCGCCTGGATGATCATGGCGAAAACCACGGTGATCGGGAACGCCACCACGGGTATCACCACCAGCCAGCCGCCAAGCAGGCCGATCACCACCAGCATCAGCGCGGCAAAGGGCAAGTCGATCAGGCTGGTCAGGGTCACGGCGGTAAGAAATTCCCGCAGGCCCTGGAAGTCATGGATGCTCTGGGCGAAGCCGCCGATGGTCACCGGTTTGGCTTTCATCGCCATGCCGGTGATGCGTTCGAACAGCGTGGCGGAGAGAATCACATCGGTCTTTTTGCCGGCGCTGTCCAGCAGATGAGCCCGCACGACCCGCAACACCAGTTCGAACCCGGTGCCGATCAGCAGCCCGACGGCCAGCACCCACAATGTCGACGTGGCCTGGTTCGGCACCACGCGGTCGTAGGTCTGCATTACGAACAGCGGCACCATCAATCCCAGCAAGTTGATTAGAAAGCTCGCCAGGATCGCGTCGCTGTACAGCCAGCGCGACAGTTTCAAGGTGTCACGAAACCAGGCCTCGACTCGCGGCACCAGCGGCGCGCGCAAATCTTCCAGTTCGTGGCGCGGTCGGGCGAACAAGGCCTGGCCGCTGTAGTCGGCGGCCAGCTCCTGACGGCTGACCCATTGTTCGCCGCCGTCGGCTTCGCTGGGCAGGATCAGCGCCTGGCCGTCGTCACCCCAGCGGCGCAATATCGCGCAGCGACCTCCGGCCAGAATCAGCATCACCGGCAGATTGAGCGCTGAAATGTCCGCCAGGTCGCGACGCAGCAGCCGCGCCTGCAGACTGGCCCGGGCCGCTGCGCGAGGCAGCAGGTCCAGGCTCAGGCGTTGGTGCGCCATTGGCAACCCGGCGCTGAGGCTGGCGCGGCTGACAGTCGCGCCATGGAGTTTGCAGAGGATCAACAAGCCGTCCAGCAACGGGTCATCGAAGTTCAGGCGCGGGTCGGCGCCGGGGATTACCGGTTCCATGCGGGTCATGTCGATCGCTCCCATGGACTACTTCAGTTCCGGCAGCCGTGCCTGGTTCTTGACTTCGGTCTGGGCGACGGCGTCGGCCGGCAGCACGATCCGCTGTTTGCTCAACAACAGGCCCATATTCGCCAGCACGCGGTACATCGAGTATTCCTCGGTGTAGCGCACCTCGGTGTAGCGACGGTTGGCGTTGTACAGCTCGTTTTCGCTGTCGAGCAAGTCGAGCAGGGTCCGTTGGCCGAGGCCGAACTGGTCTTGATAAGCGGCACGCACGCGGGCGGTGGTGTCGGCGTACTCACGGGCCGTCGGGGTCTGTTTGCGGGCGTTGAGCATCGCGTTCCAGGCCAGGCGCGTGTCTTCGTTGAGTTGGCGCAGGGCATTGTTGCGGATGTCCATGGCCTGGTTGATCTGGTGGGCGTTGGAGGCCAGCCGGGCCTTGTCGCTACCACCGCGCAACAGGTTGTAGTTCATCACCACGCCCAGCCGCCAGTTGTTGTCGTGGCCTTCTTCGCCGCCGAGGTTGTTGTTGGCGCCCACCGCCGCTTCCGCATCGAAGCGCGGGTAGAACGGCGATTTCGCCACTTCATACTGGCTTTCGGCGGACTGGATGTCGGCCTGGGCCGATTTCAGGTACGGGTTGTTATCCACCATGCTCTGCTGGGCTTCGCGCAGGTCGACCGGGATTTCGCCCTTGGTCGAGGGCGGGGCTTCCAGCTCATCGGGCATGCGCCCGACCACGCTGTAGAAGTTCGCCTCGGCATCGGCCAGGTCGACCTGAGCGGTGTCGTAGTTGTTTTCCGCCAGGGCCCGACGGGCATTGGACTGGTCGGAGTCGGCCGTGCTGCCCACCCCACGCTCGGTGCGCAGGCCGATCTGGTCGTTGACGCGCAGGTGCGCCTGCAGGTTGTTCTTGGCCAGGGTTACCAGCTCGCGACGCTTGAGCACTTCCAGGTAGACCTCGATGGTCCGCAGGGCCAGGTCCTGCGCGGTGCCCTGGGCGTAATAGGCGCGGGAGTTGACCACACCCTTGGTGCGTTCCACTTCGTTGGCGGTGTTGAACCCGTCAAAGATCATCTGGCGCAGGCGCAGCTCCGACTGGGTGTAGGTGAGGATATTGGTGTGATGGTTGCCCAGCGCCCGGGTGTTGGTGTTGTCGCTGTAGCCCCGACCGTAGCCGGCGTTCAAATCCACCGACGGGAAAAAACCGCCCCGGGCGACCTTGACGTCTTCATTGGCCGACAAACGGCTGTCCACCCGCTGTGCGAGTTCCGGGTGGGTCGCGATGGTGCTCTGTATCGCTTCGGTCAAGGACATGGCCTGCGCTTGAGAAGAGCAGGCCATGGCCAGCAAAACCGCGCTGCAGAGAGGGGTAAGAACGCGCATGGGATGCATCTCCTGAGGTCTGTTGTGCTTCGTTGTCGCCAGAATATTGACGTGTAAAAGATCAAAACCGTTTCAACCTTGTAACAACACAGCTAAGAACATTCCAGGAAAAGCCTAAGAAGAATTTCTCATAACGCTTATTCCAAAAAAAACTTATGAGCTAGGAAAAAACCGGCACATTGTTCAACGCGAAAGCCTTTGTATTTAAGGCTCTTGACGGATTACAGACGTCAATAAAAAGTTCCAGATAAATTTCGAAACGATGTGAAGAAGGGCAAAAAGATTTAAAAGTGAGGCGGCATGCGTGACGGTTTTTTGTCGTTGTGGCGAAAATCCGCTACCTTCCGATCTCGCGAAAGCTGGCAGATTTTCCAGATTCTGACGGCCAGCCTGAGTCTCGCTTCTTCACCCAGCACAGGTGCCGACTACGGTTGGCAACGGAGGAAATGCACATGGCAGCGCTCATCGGTACCGTCAGTAAGGTCGTAGGGCAGGTTTTCGCAGAGGCCGCCGGTGGGCTGCGGCGCCCGTTGATCGAAGGTGATCGGTTGTACGCCGGTGAGCACCTGATCACCGGCGCTGAGGGCGCAGTAGCCGTGCATTTGCAGAACGGCCAGGAACTGACCTTGGGCCGCGAAAGTGACCTGACCCTGACCCCGCAGCTGCTCGCCAACCAGGCAGCGCCTGTCGACACGCCCGAAGCGCCAGTGCCAAGTAATGCGCAACTGACCGATGTGCAGCAATTGCAGCAAGCCATCGCCGCCGGCGCCGACCCGACCCAGACCGGCGAGGCCACGGCGGCGGGCGCCGAGGGCGGCAACCCGGGCGGAGTGGGCGGTGGGCACAGCTTTGTGCTGCTGGAGGAGGTGGCAGGAGAGGTTGATCCTCTGATTGGCTTCCCAACCGCCGGGTTCAACGGGATTCCCGAGTTTCCACAACTGGAGCTGGCGGCTGATCCGGACGGCAATGATGGCGATGATGGCGATGGAACCGTGCCGCCGGTCATTCCTGAAACGCCGGACAACCCCGTCACCCTTGATGGCGTGACCGTGGACGGCGGAGAGCTGAGCACCAACGAGGCCAACCTCGCCGACGGTACCGCCAGCAATCCTGGTGCGCTGGTGCAAAGCGGCACCTTCAGCATTTCCGCCCCCGACGGCTTGAACAGCCTGAGCATCGGCGGCATCAGCGTGATCGCTGGCGGCGTGGCTTCAGGTTTCCCGCAGTCCGTCACCTCGGCGCTGGGCAACACGCTGACCATCACCGGCTATGACCCGGCCACTGGCGTGGTGAGCTACACCTATACCCTGACCGACAACGAAACCCATCCGGCGGGCGGTGGTACCAACACCATCAGCGAGCAATTCCCGGTCGTGGCCGTCGACGCCGACGGCGATACGGCCAACGGAACCCTGGACGTCAACATCACCGACGACGTGCCTCAAGCCGTGGACGACAGCCACGCCAGCAGCGCGTCGGAGACCCTAGTCACCCTCACTGGCAACGTATTGCCCAACGATGACCAGGGCGCTGATCGCATACCCACCGGCCCCGACAGCGGGCCGATCATCGGCGGCACGTTCACCGGTACCTACGGCACGCTGGTGCTCAACCCCAACGGTACGTACACCTACACCCTGAATACCAGCGACCCGCAATTCGTTGCGTTGCACGGCGGCGGCAACGGCAGCGAAACCTTTACCTACACCCTGACCGACGCCGACGGCGACACCAGCACCGCCAACCTGGTGCTGCAAGTGCACAACAACGACGACCCGGTGATCATCAACGGCCTCGACACCGAGGGCGGCGAGCTGACGGTGCAGGAGAAAAACCTCGGCGACGGCAGCAACCCGGACGCCTCGGCGCTGACCCAGAGCGGCACGTTCACCATCACCGCGCTGGACGGTGTGCAAACCCTGAGCGTCGGCGGCATCACTGTGGTCAGCGGTGGCGTCGCCGCCGGTTTCCCGCAATCGATCACCACCGCGTTGGGCAACACCTTGACCGTCACCGGCTTCAACGCCGCCACGGGCGTGGTCAGCTACAGCTACACCTTGCTCGACAACGAAGCGCATGCAAATGCCAACGGCGCAAACAGCCTGGGCGAGCAGTTCAGCGTGGTGGTCACCGATGACAACGGCACCACGGCCACCGGCAACCTGGACGTGAACATCGTCGATGACGTGCCTCAGGCCGTGGACGACAGCAACGCCGGTACTGCCTCGGAAAACAACCTGACCCTGACCGGCAGCGTGCTGCCCAACGACAGCCAAGGCGCCGATCAGGTGGCGTCCGGGCCGATTACCCCCGGCACCTTCACCGGCACCTACGGCACGCTGGTGCTCAACGCTGACGGCTCCTACACCTACACGCTCAACCCTGGCGACACCGATTTCAAAGGCCTGCACGGCGGCGGCAATGGCAGCGAAACCTTCACCTACACCCTGACCGACGCCGACGGCGACACCAGCACCGCCAACCTGGTGCTGCAAGTGCACAACAACGACGACCCGGTGATCATCAACGGCCTCGACACCGAGGGCGGCGAGCTGACGGTGCAGGAGAAAAACCTCGGCGACGGCAGCAACCCGGACGCCTCGGCGCTGGCCCAGAGCGGCACTTTCACCATCACCGCGCTGGACGGCGTGCAGACCCTGAGCGTCGGCGGCATCACTGTGGTCAGCGGTGGCGTCGCCGCCGGTTTCCCGCAATCGATCACCACCGCGTTGGGCAACACCTTGACCGTCACCGGCTTCAACGCCGCCACGGGCGTGGTCAGCTACAGCTACACCTTGCTCGACAACGAAGCGCATGCAAATGCCAACGGCGCCAACAGCCTGGGCGAGCAGTTCAGCGTGGTGGTCACCGATGACAACGGCACCACGGCCACCGGCAACCTGGACGTGAACATTGTCGATGACTTGCCCAAGGCCCACGCCGACTCCGCCTCGGTGGAAGAGGGCGCGACGGTCAGCGGCAACGTGCTGAACAACGACGAGGGCGGCGCCGACGGGCCTGCCGCCAGCGGCGCAGTGATCGGCGTACGCGCCGGCAGCGATACTTCGACCTCCGCCGTAGGCGGCCTCAACAGCCAGATCAATGGCACCTACGGCTACCTGACCCTCGACGCCAACGGCAACGCGGTCTACCACAGCAACCCGAACGCCGTCAGCGCACCGGGCGCCACCGATGTGTTCACCTACACCGTGCGCGACGCCGATGGCGACGAGAGCACCACGACCATCACCATCGACATCGATAACAGCTGCCTGGCCGCAACCCCTGACCAGGAAATCCGCGTCTATGAAAAAGCCCTGGATCTCAACCAGGATGGCCAGGACCTGGCCCCCGGCACCGTCACCGGCAGTGCGCCGAATGCCAGCAGTGAAACCGCGAGCGGCAGCCTTGTCGGCTCGGTGACCGGTGCCGTCGGCGCCGTCACCTTCGCCCTGATCGGCAATGCCACTGGCGCCCATGGACAACTGTTGCTCAACCCGGACGGTTCGTACACCTACACCCTGACGTCGCCCGCCACGACAACGCCCGCCGCCAATGATGGTCCGAACGTGTTGAGCGAAAGCTTCACGTATCAAGCTACGGACTCACTCGGTAACAGCGTCACCAGCACCATCGTCATCAACATCGTCGACGATGTGCCCAAGGCGCACTGTGATACCGCGGCGGTGGTGGAGGGCGGGACGGTCAGCGGCAACGTGCTGGATAACGACGTGCTCGGCGCCGATGGTGGCGTGGTGATCGGCGTGCGGTCCGGCAACGATACGTCAAGCCCGGCCAACGGCGGCCTGAACACCCAGATCAACGGCACCTACGGCTACCTGACCCTGGATGCCAATGGCAACGCGGTCTATCACAGCAATCCGGACTCCGTTGGCGTACCGGGTGCCACCGATGTATTCACCTACACCGTGCGCGATGCCGATGGGGATGAAAGCACCACGACCATCACCATCGACGTGCACAACAGTTGTCTGGTCGCTGAAACCGATCATGACGTCACCGTTTACGAAAAAGCCCTGGACCTGAAACAGGATGGCCAGGACCTGGCCCCCGGCACCGCCACCGGCAGCGAGCCGGGCAGCACCGGCGAAACCGCCACCGGCACCTTGGTCGGTTCGGTCAGCGGTGCAACCGGCGCGGTGACATTTGCCTTGGTGGGAGACGCCAATGGCGCCCACGGCCAGTTGCTGCTCAACGCCGATGGCTCTTACACCTATACGCTGACCTCGCCGGCGAATACCACGCCGCATGCCAACAATGGCCCGAACGTATTGACCGAAAGCTTCACCTATCAGGCCACCGATTCCCTGGGCAACAGCACCACCGGCAACCTGGTGGTCAGCATCGTCGACGATGTGCCCAAGGCTGTCGCGTCCGAGCGTTCGGTCACGGCGGTGGAGATCGATTCGAACCTGCTGATCGTGCTCGACGTGTCCGGCAGCATGAAAGACGATTCCGGTGTGCCGGGCCTCTCGCGAATGGACCTGGCCAAACAGGCGATCAGCGCCTTGCTCGACAAATACGACGACATGGGCGACGTGAAAGTCCAGCTTGTGACCTTCAGCGGCAGCGCCACCGGCCAGAGTGCCGTGTGGGTGGACGTGGCAACCGCCAAGACACTGATCGCCGCGCTGAAGGCGGACGGTGATACCAATTACGATGCGGCCGTGGAGATGGCCAAGACGGCGTTCGCAACACCGGGGCAACTGACCGGCGCCCAGAACGTTGGCTATTTTTTCTCCGACGGCAAGCCGACCAAGGGCGATATCGGCCCGGCGGACGAGGCCGCGTGGAAGGCCTTCCTCGACGCCAACAGCATCAAGAATTACGCCGTCGGCCTGGGCAGCGGCGCCAGAAACGTCAATCTTGACCCGCTGGCCTACGACGGCAGCACCCACACCAACACCAACGCGGTGGTGGTGACTGACTTGAACCAGCTCAATTCGGTGCTTTCCGGCACGGTGCAAGGCGTGCCGGTTACCGGCAGCCTGTTCGGCGAAGGCGGCTCGTTCGGCGCCGACGGCGGGTTTATCAAAAGCCTGGTGGTGGACGGCACGACCTACAGCTACAACCCCGATGCCAACGGTGGCCAGGGGGCGCTGACCATCAGCGGCGGGGCCAACCACGGCACCTTCAACACCGCGACCAACACCGTCAGCATCGCCACCGGGCATGACGGCATGCTCGTGGTGAATCTTGATACCGGCGCGTTCAGCTACACCTCCCAGACCACCACCAGCACCTTGATCACCGAGAACATCGGCTACACCCTCAGCGATAACGATGGTGACCTGGCGGGCTCCAACCTGGTGATCAAAGTCCAACCCAACAGCGCTCCGGTGGCGGTCGATGACAACGTCATCACCAACGTGCTCTCGGGCAACATCGTGGTTCCGGGTGAACTGCTGCTGGGCAATGACAGCGACGCCAACGGCGACCCGCTCTCCGCATCGCCGACCAGTTTTAATACCGGCTGGGTGGCCAGGGGCGCGGATTTCACCGGCAGCACCGGTACCGCCAGTTTCACTGGCAACAACGCCCAGTCGATCAGCCTCAACCGCAGTGCCTTCGTCGCCAATACCGCGAGCATGACCGCAGTGCTGGTGGTCAGCGGGGCGCTGGGAGCGGTGTCGAACAACAACGCCAACGATGAGGACCGGATCAACATCAGCCTCAAGCAAGGCGAAACCCTGACCCTGGATCACAATCTCACGGCCGGTCGCATCGCCATGGAATATTCGCTTAACGGCGGCCCCTTCATCGCAATCAACGATGGCGCCTCGTTCACCGCGGCGGCGGATGGCAATTATCAGATCCATGTCACCAACATTCCCAACCCCGGCAATGGCAACGCCAATGCCTCGGAAAATTACCAACTGACCCTGACCGTCAACTACGCCGGTGCCCAGGACACTACTCCCGATTATCACGGCAGCTACACTGCCAGCGACAACCACGGCGGCAGTGACTCCGCCGGGGTGGGCATCAGCTACCAGGCGGGCCACACCCTGACGGGGACCACGGGCGACGATGTACTGCTGGCCGGCAATGGCAACAACGTGCTCAACGCCGGCGACGGCAACGACATCCTCAGCACCGGCGCGGGCAACAACACCTTGCATGGCGGGGCTGGCGATGACTTGCTCTACAGCAGTACCGGTAACGACCTGCTCGACGGCGGCGCTGGCAACGACACCGCCAGTTATGCCCATGCCACCGGCGGCGTCACGGTAAATCTCGGCCTGCTGGCCGGACAGAACACCCTGGGGGCCGGCACCGACACCCTGGCTGGCATCGAGAACCTGGTCGGCTCGAACTTCAACGACCACCTGACCGGCGACAGCCTGAGCAATCGCATCGACGGCGGCCTCGGCCATGACGTGCTCAACGGCGGTGACGGCGATGACCTGCTGATCGGCGGCCTGGGCAACAACACCCTCACCGGTGGCAACGGCGCCGACACGTTCCAATGGCAAGCGGGCAACAGCGGTCACGACGTCATCACGGATTTCACCCCGGGCCTCGACAAACTCGACCTGTCGCAACTGCTGCTGGGCGAGAACGGCAGCGCGGCGTCGCTTGATGACTATCTGCACTTCAGCGTGACCGGCAGTGGAGCCTCGTTGATCACCAGCATCGACGTCAGCAGCACCGCCGGCGCCACGCCGAACCAGACCATCGACCTGGCCGGCGTCAACCTCGCCAGTCACTACGGCGTCACGCCGGGCGCAGGCGGAATGATCGGCGGCGCGGACACCGCGACCATCATCAACGGCATGCTGAACGACCATTCGTTGAAGGTCGACACAGTGTGAGATGAGCTGAAACGACAAAACCCGCCATCTCTGCTCTGGAGATGGCGGGTTTTTCATTTTGGCCCGCACAAAATTTTCCCGGACCCAGGCACCGCTGTTCCCGTGGCGAGGGAGCTTGCTCCCGCTCGGCTGCGCAGCAGTCGTAAAATCGGCAGGCGCGGTCTGCCTGGGGAATCGCATCAGCTGATTTCAGGGCGGCTTCGCCTCCCAGCGGGAGCAAGGGCCTTCAATCAGGTTTGCGCAGGGTCTTCTGCCTGAGGATATACACCGTCACCAGCACCGCGCTGGTCAGCATGAAAACCCGCGCCCATGGCAGGGGCACCAGGTAGCACGACAGCAGGATGCTCGCCCACATCAACCCGATGGCGCAGACCTTGCCCTTGAGCGGGATGCCGTTGCCGCTGAGGTAGTCGCCGATCCAGGGGCCGAGGCGCGGATGCTCCACCAGCCAGCGGTAGAAGCGGGGCGAACTGCGGGCGAAGCAGGCCGCGGCCAATAACAGGAAGGGGGTGGTAGGTAGGACGGGAATAAAGATGCCGATGACCCCCAGCACCACACTCAGCCAGCCGATGGCGAGCAGAGCGTAGCGCAGGATCAGCGGGCGATTGCCGAGGGGCGCGGGCACCCGCTGACTCAGTGGTGGCGCGGCTTGAGGATCGCCGGTTTCTCGTCCGGGGCGTTGCACAGCAGGTACAAGGCGGTCAGCGCTTCGGGGATTTGCACGATCATGTCGTCCATCAGGTTCGCGTCGGCGGCAATGTCGGAAAACTCCGGTTGCTCGTCGAACAGGCCGGAACCGACCATGATCGGCAACAACATTTCGCTGACTTCCTCTTCGGCGGTTTCGAACCAGGCCGCTTCGCGCAGGAACACGCCTTCCATGAAGCCGATGCACCAGCCGCGCAGTTCCGAATCGTCCGGATCGTCGCCCAGGTCCAGCTCGCACGGCAGCTCGAATTCTTCATCGGAAGCCAGTTGGCGGGCGATGTGAGCCTTGAGGCCGACCAGCGTCGCTTCGATTTCGGCGCGTTGGGCTTCGTCGCTGTAGTGCGGTTCTTCGGCGAACAGGGCGTCGATCCATTCACGCTCCGGCACCTGCTCGGAGCAGATCGACAGGGCGGTCAGGTAGCCATGAGCGGCCACGTAATCCAGCGCTTCTTCGTGCAGCTCATCGGCGTCGAGGAAGACTTGCAGGCGGGTCAGTTGCTCAGCGAAGGACATTACAGGCTACCTTGGGGAATAAACAATGCGGGAATTCTAGGCTTTCTTGAGCGCTCAGGCCAGCCGCGTGGTGGATTTGCTTTCTTGCCGGTCATGCATCACCTGGTCTCGAGCCTACAGAGTCCCTGTGGCGAGGGAGCTTGCTCCCGCTGGGTCGCGCAGCGGCCCTGTTTTTTTGGGGCGGCTTCGCCACTCAGCGGGAGCAAGCTCCCTCGCCACGGGGTGGGGCTTGTCCGGCATTTGCCCTGAAACCTCCTGTCAGCAACCCCCTTCGCAACGAAGCCCTCGGGTATACTGCCGCGTTTTGTGATGCCCTGCGGCATCCCGGCGGTTCGAAACGCGCACTTACGATTCGCCGGTGCAGCGTTTGTGTTTCTGGACCAGCCTTGCAGGGATGTTTCGGTGATTTTTGGAGTTTTTATGCTCGAACAGGCTCAACGCGTCCTCAAGGACATCTTCGGCTACGACAGTTTTCGTGGCCGCCAGGGTGCCATCATTGAGCGCGTGGCCAGCGGTGGCGATGCCTTGGTGCTCATGCCTACCGGCGGCGGCAAGTCCTTGTGCTTCCAGGTGCCCGCGCTGCTGCGCAACGGCCTCGCGGTGGTGGTGTCGCCGCTGATCGCCTTGATGGACGACCAGGTCGCGACCCTCGAAGAACTGGGCGTTGCCGCCGCCGCGTTGAACTCCACGCTGAGCGCCGAGCAGCAGCGGGACCTGGCGGAACGCATCAAGCGCGGTGAAGTGAAAATGCTTTACCTGGCGCCTGAACGTCTCGTGCAGCCGCGCATGCTGGCTTTTCTCCAGAGCCTGGAAATCGCCCTGTTTGCCATCGACGAAGCCCACTGCGTATCCCAATGGGGCCACGATTTCCGTCGCGAATATCTGCAGCTGGGACAATTGGCCGAGCTGTTTCCCGACGTACCGCGCATCGCCCTGACCGCCACCGCCGACAAACGTACCCGCGAAGAAATCGTCGAGCGCCTGCACCTGCAGAACGCCGAGCGGTTCCTCTCCAGCTTCGACCGCCCGAACATTTTCTACCGCATCGTGCCCAAGGAACAGCCGCGCAAGCAATTGCTGGCGTTCCTCGCCGAGCGCCGCAGCGACGCGGGTATCGTCTATTGCCTGTCGCGCAAGAAAGTCGAGGAGGTGGCGGCGTTCCTCAGCGAGCAAGGTTTTCCGGCATTGCCCTACCATGCCGGCCTGCCCAACGATCTGCGGGCCTACCACCAGAAGCGCTTTCTCAACGAGGAAGGCCTGATCATGGTCGCCACCGTGGCGTTCGGCATGGGTATCGACAAGCCCAACGTACGGTTCGTCGCGCATTTGGACCTGCCCAAGTCCCTGGAGGCCTATTACCAGGAAACCGGCCGTGCCGGTCGTGACGGTTTGCCGGCCGATGCCTGGATGGCCTACGGCCTGCAGGACGTGGTGATGCTCAAGCAGATGCTGCAGAACTCCGAGGGCGATGAGCGCCACAAACGCCTGGAACAACACAAGCTCGACGCGATGCTGTCGCTCTGCGAAGAGACCCGTTGCCGCCGCCAGACCTTGCTGGCCTATTTCGATGAGGACATGCCCGAGCCTTGCGGGCACTGCGACAACTGCGTCGACGGCGTGGAGACCTGGGACGCCACCGAGCCGGCACGCCAGGCGCTGTCGGCCATCTATCGCACGGGCCAGCGTTATGGCGTGGGGCATCTGGTGGACGTGCTGCTGGGCAAGGACAACGAAAAGGTCCGCAGCTTTGGCCATCAGCACCTTTCGGTGTTCGGCGTGGGCAAGGCCCGCACCGAGAGCGAATGGCGCTCGCTGTTCCGGCAACTGGTGGCGCGCGGCCTGGCCGACATCGACCTGGAGGGTTATGGCGGCCTGCGCCTGAGCGCGACCTGCCGGCCCTTGCTCAAAGGCGAGGTCAGCCTGGAACTGCGTCGCGACCTCAAGCCCGCAACAGCGATCAAGAGCAGCAAGAGCCAGGCCAGCCAACTGGTGCGTGGCGAGGAGCGCGATCAGTGGGAGGCCTTGCGCGCCTTGCGGCGCAAGCTGGCGGAGGAGCATGGCGTGCCGCCCTATGTCATTTTCCCCGACTCGACGTTGCTGGAAATGCTCCGCAGCCAACCGACTTCCCTGGCGGAAATGGCCCGGGTCAGTGGCGTTGGCGCGCGCAAGCTGGAGCGTTACGGCGAGGCTTTCCTCCAGGTGCTCGGCGGTGAAGCCGAAGCGCCGAAAGCCGTGGCCGATGTACGCCACGAACTCATCACCCTGGCTCGTGCCGGCATGACCCCGCTACAGATCGCCGGGCAACTGCAGTGTTCGGAAAAGAATGTCTACACGATGCTGGCCGAGGCGATCGGCCAACAGCAGCTATCCCTGGAGCAGGCGCTGGATTTGCCCGAAGAACTGATGGGCGAAATCCAGGACGCGTTTCTCGACGGCGAGGGTGAATTGCCCGCGGTATCTGACGTTGCCGCGCTGTTTGCAGGCCGCGTTCCGGAAGGCGTCCTGTATTGCGTAAGGGCTGCACTGCAATCGGAATTTGAAGTCTGATCAGGCAGTTACGCTCCTTTAACGATTCACTACAGTGCCAGCCTTGCTTGAATCCGAAGCTCATGCTTAGCTGACTAATAATTAGTATTTCTCTATTTAGATTCTGATGAGTTTTTTATGCCTCTAACCGATCAACACCGCTTTGGCATGCAGTTGGCGCAAATGTCCCGGGGCTGGCGAGCCGAGCTGGACCGTCGCCTCGCCGGGCTGGGCCTGTCCCAGGCGCGTTGGCTGGTGCTGCTGCACCTGGCCCGCTTCGAACAGGCGCCGACCCAGCGTGAGCTGGCCCAGAGCGTCGCCGTTGAAGGCCCGACCCTGGCCCGCTTGCTCGATAGCCTGGAAACCCAGGGACTGGTGCAGCGCCAGGCCGTGGCCGAGGACCGCCGCGCCAAGAAAATCGTGCTCTGCGCGCCGGCCTTACCGCTGATTGAACAGATCGAAACCATTGCCACGCAGCTGCGTCGGGAGTTGTTTGAAGGCGTTGACGAAGAGGATATGCGGGTGTGCATGCGGGTTCACGGCAGAATCCTGGCCAACCTGGAAAAATCCTGAGGCACATCCCTGACACCAGCTTTTTGAGATTCGCCGGTTAGCGAACTATAACCAGTAGTAAGCGCTCCTAATGGAAGCGTTTGCGCCGAGGTTGGTTCTGGTAATCGAAAGGGATGCCCATGCTTGAAAGTCTGCAGTCCACGTTGCGCAACTGGGTCAACGTGTTGATAGTCGTGGGTGCCCTGGGCTTTCCGGCCCTGGCGTCGGCGCTGGGGCTGGGAGAGATCACGCTTCATTCCGCGCTGAACCAGCCGTTGCGCGCCGATATTGCTTTGGTCGATGCGGCCGGCCTGGGCGAGGGGGATTTGTCGGCCAGCCTGGCGAGTCCGGACGATTTCAGTCGCGCCGGGGTGGAGCGGGTGTTTTTTCTCAACAGCTTGCGTTTCACGCCGGTGTTGCGCGGCGAGCGCAGCTTCATCCGGGTGACTTCCAGCAAGCCGGTGGAAGAACCCTTCCTCAATTTCCTGGTACAGCTCAACCAGCCTAACGGCCGGGTGCTGCGCGAATACACCGTGCTGATCGATCCGCCGGGCACGCCAGGGATTGTGCCGGCCGTGGACGAGCCTTCCGCTGCGGCCGAAGCGACACCCGCGATCAAGCCGCCACCGGCCACACAAGGCAAGCGCTACACCGTCGTGCAGGGCGACAACCCCTGGATCATCGCCAAACGCCTGCATGACGCCGGCAGCAATGCCTCTGTCAATGAGCTCATGCAGGGCATCCAGGCGCTGAACCCTGGCAGCGAGCGGCTTTCCATCGGTCAGCGCCTGTTGCTGCCCGACTCGGCCATATTGCCGCCTCCCGCCGCAACCCCTTCAACGCCGGCCTCTGTCGCCCCCGACAGCAATGCCGAGCAACTCGCCGCCTCGGTGCTGCAAAACCAGCAACAACAGAAAACCATCGACGAACTTCAAGCCCGGCTTCAGGCCCAGGACGCGGAAATCGCCGGCCAGCGCCAGCAGATCAGCGAGTTGCAGGCGCAACTGGCCCAGGAGCCGCCGGATGCCGTTGCCGCGACAGCGGCGCCAGCGGAAAACGTCGAGCCCACTCCGGTGGTCGAGGCGGCGCCGGCCGACGAGGCAGAGGGCATCGATTGGGTGTGGGTAGCGGGGCTGGTGGGGCTGCTGGGGTTGCTCGTCGTGTTGTTGGTTCTTCGCCGTCGGCAACAGCAGGATCTGGCGGATCCGCAGCCGATGTCCGAGCCTCGCGAATTGATCCTGGACGATGACGAACCCGAAACCTACGGGCAATCGCACGCCGAACGCCCTGAAGTCGCCGCGTCGTTCAACAACGGCGATGCGCCTCTCGGCGATGTGCTCGAAGGGGTGGGAATCTACCTGACCTATGGCCGCTTCACCGAAGCGGCGGGCTTGTTGCGCGCCGCGTTGCTGGCGGAGCCGGAGCGTACCGACCTGGGCCTCAAGTTGCTCGACGTGCTGGGCAAGCAGGGCGATGTCATCGGTTTCCAGGCCCAGGAGAACCACCTGCTGGCCCAGGGTATCGATCGCCAGGCGCTGGAAGAAGTCCGCGGGCGCTACCCGAGGATCTCCATGGTTACCGCGCCCGTTGAGACCTCCCTTGATACGCCGCGTGATGCGCCGCTTGATGCGCCTGCGCCGACAGAACCCCAGGCACGCATTCCAGAGCCCGAACCGCCCAGTCCCCCCAGCGACGAGTTCGAGCTGAAGCTCGATAGCTTGTCCATGGAGAACAGCTGGGACCTGACGGACACCCCGCAGGCCTCCGCTGAACCGAAAACCCTGGAATCCTTCGAAACCGGCACCTTGTCGCTCTCGGGATTCGATGAGCCCGACCTGCAATGGGGCGCGCCTCTGGAAACCGAGTCGTTGGACGATGATTTTCTCGACGGGTTTGCCGACGAAGAGCAGTCGCTGGAGCTGGAGCCGCTGACCGCCGAACCGGAATTCGACTCCCTGTCGCTCGAACCGGTGTCCTTTGAGGCGCAACCCTCGCAGCATTCCGAAAAGCTCGAAGAAGCCCAGAATCGTATCGATGAGGGAGACCTCAAGAGCGCTATTACGCTGCTGGAGGAACTGGTGGAAGAGGGCGACGAGCCGCTCAAGGAGACGGCCCGGGTGCTGCTGGCCGGGATTCGTTGATTACCCCTGTGGGAGCGAGCCTGCTCGCGAAAATGGCGGCAGGATCTCCATGGCTGAACCATCTCTTCGCGAGCAGGCTCGCTCCCACAGGGGGGCTGGTGCATGACGCTAGAACGTCTGCCCCAGATTCAGATACACCGCCTGCTCATCATCGTCGTTGAAGCCGTAACTGAAGTTGAGTGGCCCCAGCGGCGTGTCGAATCCGAGGAAAATACTGGCGGCGTTGATGTAGCCGCTGTCGAATTCATTGTCGTTGTTCCAGGCCCGGCCGCGCTCCAGCGAACCGCCGACATACAGCGGGAAATCCAGCGGCAGGTAGGCGCGCGGCGTGAGCCTGCGGTAGTACACGGCGCGCATCAGGCTCATGTTCTGGCCGGATATCCCGTCTTCGCGAAAGCCCGACAGCTGTCGGGCGCCGCCGAGGACGAAGCTCGACGTGACGACCTCGGCGGTGTCCAGGGTCCGGCCATAACGACCGCCGAGGATGAAGGTATCCGGGCCGCTGCTCAGGGCCTTGTCCAACCTGAATTCCCACTGGCGATAACGCTGGTCGGAACCTAATCCGGGTTCATACTGGCGCCAGGACAAGCCGATGTCTTCGCCTTCGTGGGGGAAGTAGACATTGTCCAGCGAGTCGAATGAATACTTGAGCTCGTAGAAGCCTTCGTTGAAGTTTTCGCTGGGCTGGTCGTGATCGCCGATGCGCACGTCCGCTTTGCCCCAGGCCTGGCCGACGCCGAAGCGGATTTCCCCGCTGTTGCCGATCTGGCGGCCCAGGTTCAGGCCGAAGCCGTAGCGCTCGACCCGATACTGGGCGACCGGGTCGTTATCGAGGATGGATTCGACGTTGCGCGATTCGAATTGTCCGTAGGGCGCGATGAAGTAGCGCGAACCGACGTCCAGCGGCTGGTAGAACTCGCTGTACAGCTCCTGCTTGTCGCCGATCTGCGCCCGTGTCAGCCATTCGGCGCCGAGGCGATTGATACCATTGACCCGGTAGCTGGCACCGAGGTTGAAAGCGCTGTCGCCGCGCATGTCGTCCGACAGGCTCAGGCCCAGGCGCAGGTAGTCCGTGCCGGTGCGTCGGCCCCGGGCGCTGATCACCAGGGTGTTGTCCGCGCCCTTGTGTACTACGCGGTATTGCACCTGCTCGAAATAATCCAGGCCGTACAAGGTGCCCATGTCGGTTTGCAGCCGACCCAGGTCCAACGGCTCGCCGATCTGTTGACGAACGTAATAGCGGATCACGTCGTCGCCGACTTTCGAATCATTTTCCACCCGTATCGCGGTGATGACCGGCGTGCGTTCGCTGGGGGTGCGCGCCGCCATCAGCTCGGCGTCGGCCGGTTCAGGGCGACGCAGGTGCGCCAGGCGCGCCTCGAGTATCCGGGTGGCGCGGTAACCAGCGTCCATTATTTCCGTGGCGCGGCCGAAATCGGTGGAGCCAAAGCTCGCCAGGGCGGGCTGGATCAGCACGTCGTTGTTTTTCAGCGTCGCCAGTTGTTCCTCCGAGTTGCGGCGGGTCATCAGAGTGGTCGACTGATTCAGCACATCCACCACCGTGACCAATTGCTTGCGGTTACGCAGCGGCGTGCCGATATCGACGACGATGGCCATGTCCACGCCCATTTCCCGGGCCACGTCCAAGGGAATATTGTCGCTCATGCCGCCGTCCACCAGCAGCCGCCCGTCCAGTTCCACCGGGGCGAACACCGCCGGGATCGACATGCTGGCACGGATGACCTTGGGCAGGTGGCCCTTGCGGAACACGACTTTTTCGCCAGTGGCGATGTCGGTCGCCACGGCGCGGAAGGGAATCGGCAGCTTGTCGAAATCCCGGGTATCGCTGGCGTGGGCCAGCAGGCTTTCCAGGAGTAGGGCCAGGTTCTGTCCCTGGATCACGCCCAATGGCAGGCCGAGGCTGCCGTCGTCGCGAAAGCTCAGCTTCTGCTTGACCAGGAAATCCCGATCGTCCTGCTTGCGCCGGAAGGGCACGTCCTTGCGCGGCGGGGCGTCGGACAGCGCTTGCTGCCAGTCGATGCCCAGGGCGAGCTTCTCCAGCTCGTCGATCTTGTACCCGGAGGCGTATAGGCCGCCGATCACCGCGCCCATGCTGGTGCCGGCGATCGCGTCGATCTTGATGCCTTGTTCTTCCAGGGCTTTGAGCACGCCAATATGCGCCAGCCCACGGGCCGCGCCGCCGGAAAGTACCAGGCCGATTTTCGGTCGCGGCGCT
Organism: Pseudomonas sp. Z2-11; assembly: GCF_054161305.1. Lineage (NCBI taxonomy): Bacteria > Pseudomonadati > Pseudomonadota > Gammaproteobacteria > Pseudomonadales > Pseudomonadaceae > Pseudomonas > Pseudomonas sp. Z2-11. The sequence goes on along the minus strand of NZ_CP096395.1, from coordinate 4,505,357 downwards.
TCGACCGCGTTGGCGAACAGGGGCAGCAGTAGCAGGAGCAGGCATGGCAGCAGGCGGCGCATCGTCAATCTCGGGGCAGGCGGTCAAAGGCGGTAGTATAACGAGGCCTTTGACCGCAGGAGTTCACCCGCAATGACCGCTCACAAACCGGAAGTCGTCATCACTTACTGCACGCAGTGCCAATGGTTGCTGCGCGCCGCTTGGCTGGCCCAGGAGTTGCTCAGCACGTTTGGCGACGATTTGGGCAAGGTGTCCCTGGTGCCGGGCACCGGCGGGGTGTTCCATATCAGCTGTGACGGTACGCAGGTCTGGGAGCGCAAGGCTGACGGCGGTTTTCCCGAGGCCAAGGTCCTCAAACAGCGGGTCCGCGACCGGATCGACCCGGAGCGCGACCTGGGGCACAACGACCGGCTTCAGTGACTCGTTTCAGTAACCTGGCTCAGTGAGACGAGGCCTGGGCGCCGGCGCTGGATTTTTTCGTGCCGTCGAGCTGGCTCGACACCACAATCGCAACGATGATCAGCACGCCACCGAGCAGCATGCGCAGCGTCGGGTTTTCATCGAACAGCAGCCACGCAATGGTAATGCCGTAGACCGGTTCCATGGCGAACACTACCGCCGCGGTGCGCGCCTTGATCACCGCGAGGCTGGCGACGAACAGGCTGTGGGCCAGGCCGGTGCAGAACACCCCGAGCAGGCCGATCCACAACCAGTCGATGGGGCGCACGTCGCTCAGTTGTGGCGCGGCCATCGGCAACAGGCATAAGCCCACGACCACGTTCTGGCAAAGCGCGGCCTGCACCGGCGGTACGTGCGCGGAGCCGGCGCGATTGGTCAGCGACAACAGCGAGAACAACAGTCCCGAAGCCACGGCCCAGAGCAAACCGGTGGTGGCGCCGCTGGCCAGGTCAAAGTCCGGTGTGACCAGCACCAGGCCGACGCTCACCAGCACCACCAGGAGAATTTCGTTGGCACGGATCCGCTCGCGGAAAATCAGCCCTTCGAGCAATACGGTGAAGGCCGGGAAACTGGCGAACCCCAGCGTGGCGATGGCCACCCCGGCGACTTTTACCGAGATGAAAAAGCTGACCCAGTGTCCAGCCAGCAACAGCCCGCCGAGCAGCAACCGGCGAGCGTCGCGGCCGCGCAGTTTTTGCCAGCGGGTGCGGCTGGCGAACCGGGCAAACACCGCCAGGGCCAGCACGGCGAACACCGCGCGGCCAAACACAATGACCGCCGGCGAGGCGGCGGCCAGTTTGCCGAACACGCCGGTCAGGCCAAACATGAGCGCGCCGATGTGCAACGCGCCGAGGGCGGTACGGGGAGTCATTGCAATCCTTGTTGAGCGGTTGAGCGTCCGGCTATTGAACCCTTTGCCAGCCGCTTCTGTCTGTCGCGAACCTAGCGATTTTTAGCGCGGATCTAGCGCCGAAGCTTGCCCGGCGAAACACCGAACTCGCGCAGCACCGCCGCCGCGAAGGCACTTTGCGAACTGTAGCCAACCTGATGGGCGATTTCGCCGATGGGCAGGTTTGAGTCTCGCAACAGTCCCACGGCCTTGTGCAGGCGGCGGCTGCGGATGTATTCCATTGGCGTCTGCCCGCGTTCGGCGACGAAGCGCGCATGCAGGCGCGCGCTGGAAAGCCCGGCGACCCGCGCCAGGTCCGCCACTTGCAGCGGATAGGCCGCGTGCTGGTCGATATGAGCGTCCAGCGCGGCATAGGGCAGGCGCCGGCTGCCGCTCGTTTGCTGGCGGGTGCCGTTGAGGCTGGCCAACAGCAGCACCGCGCCTTGCTGGGCGATCAGCGGATCGTCCACCGGACTGCCCGCGAGCCAACTTACCAACTGGCTCTGCCCCGTATCCAGGGGCAGGCGGATATTGCGGTCGAGCAAGCGCCGGCTGGCATCGGCGTGATCGCCCAGGCATTGCCCGACCCAGTCATCATCAGGCACATCCAGCACCAGGCAACGGCTGCCCTGAGGACTGCCGCAGGCGTGATGGGCGCCAGCGGGTACCACTACGAAACTCTGCTGCACCACCTGGCTGCCACGCCCTTCGACTTCGAAGTCCAGCGCGCCGGACAAGCCGAACACCAGCTGCGCATGGTCGTGGCTGTGGACAATCAGATCGTGGCTGTAGTGGCGTAGCGTGAGGATCGGTCTCATCGCGGTCTCCCGTGGCAGGCTGCCAGTCTACACCGAGGGCGCGCCGCCTCGCGCTGTCATGCAACCGACGCATTATTGTCATGGGCCATTAACCGCTGGGGTGCACTGTGGTGAAAACGATCAGAGGGTTGCCCAATGACCAGCGCCGAGCTCGCCAGGCCCAGCCGCAAACAGCGTGTCCGCACCCTGTGGATTTCCGACGTTCACCTGGGTACGCGAGATTGCCAGGCCGAGCACCTGTCGCACTTTCTCAAGGGCTATCACGCCGACAAGGTCTACCTGGTGGGCGATATCATCGACGGCTGGAAACTGCGCAGTGGCATGTATTGGCCCCAGGCCCATACCAACGTCATTCGTCGCCTGCTGACCATGAGCAAGCGCGGCACCGAGGTGATCTATGTCACCGGCAACCATGACGAATTCCTGCGACGCTATTCGAAGCTGATCCTGGGCAACATTCAACTGGTCGACGAAGCGGTGCATGTCACCGCCGATGGTCGGCACCTGCTGGTGATCCATGGCGACCAGTTCGATGTGATTACCCGTTATCACCGTTGGTTGGCCTTTCTTGGGGATTCGGCCTACGAATTCACCCTGACCCTCAATCGCTGGCTCAATCATTGGCGGGCCCGTTACGGCTACGGTTACTGGTCGCTGTCGGCGTACCTCAAGCACAAGGTCAAGACCGCCGTCAGCTTCATCAGCGACTTTGAAGAAGCCATCGCCCATGAATGTGTGAAGCGTGAATTGCATGGCGTGGTGTGCGGGCACATCCACCATGCCGAGATTCGCACGGTGGGCGGGGTGGAGTACCTCAACTGCGGCGATTGGGTCGAGTCGTGCACGGCGCTGATCGAGCATTGGGACGGCTCGATCGAGCTCTATCGCCTGGCGGACGCCCAGGCGCGCGAAGCGCTGGTCAAGGCTGAGTTGAAAGTGACTGAGCCTGCTTGAACTTTAAACGTTTAGTGCAGAGGAGCTTTTGTGGCGAGGGAGCTTGCTCCCGCTGGGCTGCGAAGCAGTCCTAAGAATAGTCACTGGATCCGTGATCATTCAGGCACACCGAGAGGGGGCTGCTGCGCAGCCCAGCGGGAGCAAGCTCCCTCGCCACAGGGAAGTGTGTTCTTCACGTTTCAGCCATCGCCGCCTTGTAGATCGATTGCTTCGGTGCCGCAAACAGCCTTTCCAGCATAGGCTCGAAAAAACTCAGCGGCAGCGTGTCGTACTCGGGATCGAACGCCGCGGCGTCGTATTCTGCACAGAAATCGATCGTCGCCTGGTACTGCGGGTGCTCCCTAAACTGCTCCCGCAGGTGCCGGTCCATGCCCAGGTGATGGAAGAAGTAGTAGCCCTGGAATATCCCGTGTTTTTCCACCATCCACAGGTTCTCGGCGCTGACGAACGGCTTGAGGATCGCCGCCGCGATGTCCGGATGGTTGTACGAACCCAGTGTGTCGCCAATATCGTGGAGCAGGGCGCAGACCACGTACTCCTCGTCTCGCCCGTCGCGGTAGGCACGGGTGGCGGTTTGCAGGGAGTGGGTCAGGCGATCCACGGGGAAACCGCCGAAGTCGCCATCGAGCAATCTCAGGTGGGTCAGAATCCGGCCCGGCAACTGCCGCGCGTAAGCGCTGAAGTCGGCGGCGATGATTGCCCAGTCTTCCCGGCTGCCGTCCTGCATGTGGGTGAAGCGCGCGTGAGACGTCATCGGCAATCTCCTTAGAACGCCACCTTGCCCAGCAGCATGTCGCGGTACATGACGAAGTCGCCGAGCAGACTGTAGAGAGGATGTTGGAAAGTCGCAGGGCGGTTTTTTTCGAAGAAGAAGTGCCCGACCCAGGCGAAGCCGTAGCCGGCCACCGGCAGCGCAACCCACAGCCACCAGGCGCCGACGACGAGGGCCAGGGCGAAAACCAGGATGACCAGAGAGGTGCCGATGAAGTGCAGGCGCCGGCAGGTGCTGTTGCTGTGTTCGCTGAGGTAATACGGGTAGAACTCGGCGAAGGTGTTGAATCGTTTGGTGTTTTCCAAGAATGCAGGCTCTTTGGTTATTGTTCTGATATTTGAAGTCTAGAGCTACCAAACGCAACAGCCAGTGACAATCAGCGCCACTTTAGTATCCTTCGCAAATCCAGCCGTACCCTGCGGCTCGTCATGCAAGCAAAACGTCATGAGCGAACGAACGACTTCTTCAAGCTGGGCGATGGGGATTGTCAAGGCGTTGGAAATGGACGGCCTGGACTGTCGAGCGCTGTTCAAGCAACTGGCGCTGGATTTTGCTGCGCTGGAAGATCCCGACGCGCGCTTTACCCAGGACTCGATGACTCGGCTCTGGCAATTGGCGGTGGCTCGCTCCGGCAACCCCGCCATCGGCCTGAACATGGGCAAGGTGGTACGCCCGGCATCGTTCCATGTGGTCGGTTACGCATTGATGTCCAGTCGCACGCTGGTCGAAGGCTTCCAGCGGCTGGTGCGCTACCAGCGGATCATTGCCGAAAGCGCCGACTTGAGTTTTCGTCATCTGGAGGAGAGCTATGGGCTGATTCTCACCGTGCATGGCGATCACCTTCCGCCGACCCGGCAAAGTGCCGAAGCCTCCCTGGCCTGCGCGCTGTCCTTGTGCAGTTGGTTGACCGGACGCACCTTGCATCCGGTAAAGGTACTGTTCCAGGGTTCCGAACCCGTTGACCTGGCACCGTATCAACAGGCTTTTGGCGCGCCACTGGTGTTCGATGCTCCCTACGACGCGCTGATTTTCCAGCAGGAAGACATGGAGGCGCCGCTGCCCACGGCCAACGAGGCCATGGCGCAGCTCCACGATCGGTTTGCCGGCGAATACCTCGCGCGTTTTTCCGGAAGCCGCGTGACCCACCAGGCGCGGCAGGTGCTCTGCCGGCTGCTGCCCCGGGGCGAGCCCAAGCGGGACGTGGTCGCGCAGACCCTGCACTTGTCGCAACGTACCTTGCAGCGGCGCTTGCAGGATGAGGGCACGAGTTTCCAGAACTTGCTGGACGATACGCGCCGCGAACTGGCCGAGCAGTACCTGGCGCAGCCGACCATGACGCTGCTGGAAGTGGCTTATCTGTTGGGGTTTGCCGACCCGAGCAATTTTTTCCGGGCCTTTCGGCGCTGGTTCGGGACCACGCCCGGCGAATACCGGGCGCGGGCTGTAGCGACGCCGGTCAGTGACGCCAGAACGCCGGAATACACAGCACGAACACCGTGATGATCTCCAGCCGGCCGAGCAGCATGCCGCCGGAAAGAATCCACTTGGCGGCATCCGGCAGCGGGGCGAAGTTGCCGGCCGGGCCGATGGTCTCGCCAAGCCCCGGGCCGACACCGGACACGGTACTGGCCGCGCCGGTCAGTGCCGTCATCCATTCGACGCCCAGCAGCGACAGCAGCAGCGCGATCACGCAGATGGTGATGGCGAAGAAGAACGAGAATGTCAGGATCGACCGGACGATTTCTTCGTCGAGGCGGTGACCGTTGTATTTCTGCTTGATCACCGCGCGCGGGTGAATCAGTTGGTTAAGGTTGGCCCGAAGCAGGATGTAGGCAACCTGGAAGCGAAAAATCTTGATCCCGCCGGCGGTCGAACCCGAGCAGCCGCCGACGAAACCCAGGTAGAAGAACAACATCAGCGAGAAATTGCCCCACAGGCTGTAGTCGCCCAAGGCGAAACCGGTGGTGGTGACGATGGACGTCACGTTCAGCGCCACGTGCCGCAGGGCGTCGAGCCAATGCAGGTCGGTGGTGGCCCAATACCAGGTGCCGAGCACCAGCCAGGTGACCAGCAGCACGCCGATCAGCCCCTGGACTTGCTGGTCCTTGATCAGTGCCCGACGATTGCCGCGCAGGGTCGAGACGTAGAGGGCAAACGGCAGGCTGCCGAGGATCATGATGACAATGGCGACCCAATGCACGGCCGGTTGCGTCCATTTGGCCAGGGACAGGTCGGAGGTGGAAAATCCCCCGGTGGAAATGGCCGACATCGAATGGTTGATCGCATCGAACAGACTCATCCCGGCCCACCACAGTGCCAGGGTGCCGAGAATGGTGATGCCGACGTAGGAAGCCACGATCAGCCGCGCCACCATGTGCGAGCGCGGCATGACTTTTTCCGAGCGATCGGACGATTCGGTCTGGAACAGCCGCATGCCGCCGATGCGCAGCAACGGCAGGATTGCCACCGCCATGCCGATGAAGCCGATACCGCCGAGCCAGTGCAGCAGCGAGCGCCACATCAGGATCCCCGGCGACATCGTGTCCAGGCCGCTGAGGACCGTTGCGCCAGTGGCGGTGATGCCCGACATGCTTTCGAAAAAAGAATCGGTGTAGCTGATGTGCTGAGTCAGCAAGAACGGCAGCGCGGCAAAGACACACACCACCAGCCAACTGCTGACCGTCAGCAGGTACATGTCCCGGGGGCGCAGATGGATGTGCTCGGGGCGTCCGGGAAGAATCAACGCGAGGCCGGCGACAAAGGTAATCATGCTCGACCAGAGGAATGATGGCAGGTCGCTGGTGCGTTCGTAGATCAGCAACGTGGCCATCGGCACGATCATGAAGATCGCCAGGGTGATCAGGAAGATGCCGATGATGAAACCAATGATCCGCAGGGTCGGCAACGCCATGAAGTCCGCTCGGGCTGATAGGGGAAAGGGCGCCATTCTACCTGTGACAAGCGGCATGTAAACCGGCGCCCGGCGCTGCTTGCAACTGAATTTGCACTAACGAACTGGCGGCACAAGCCACTAGAATAGCCGAACATTTTTCCAGGAGGTCGCCGATGCAGGCTCTCGACGCTTTGCTCAACCGTGTTTCCGTTCCGCGTCTGGTGGACCCTGCGCCCACGCCCGAACAACGCCAGGTCATGTTCGCCGCAGCGATGCGTGCGCCGGATCATGGCCAACTGCGCCCGTGGCGTTTCCTGACCGTCGAAGGCGAGGCACGTCACCGCATGGGTGAGCTGCTGGCCGAGGCGGCACGCTTCAATGATCCGCTGGTGCCGGAAGCCGTGGTGGAGAAGGCCCTCAACGGCCCGCTGCGCGCGCCCTTGGTCGTGGTGGTGATCGCGCGTTTGCAGGACCATTTCAAGATTCCCAAGCCCGAGCAATTGCTGGCAGCCGGCTGCGCGGCCCATGGGATTTTACTGGCCGCTTATGCCCAGGGCGTTGGCGGGGTGTGGCGTACCGGGGAATTGGCCTATTCGCCCCACGTCGCGCGGGGGCTGGGGCTTGAAGAAGGGGAGGAGGTGATCGGCTTCCTTTACCTGGGTACACCGCAGAAAGAGGCGCGCGCGGCGCCGCAGGAAGATATCGGGCAGTTTGTGCAGGAATGGAACGGGCCACAGGCATAAACCCTGGCGTTGCTTTCGTGGCGAGGGAGCTTGCTCCCGCTGGGCTGCGCAGCAGCCCCAAAAGGCGCCAACGCAATCCTTCAGACGGAACGCGTTAGCCTATTTACGACGGCTGCGCCGCCGAGCGGGAGCAAGCTCCCTCGCCACAACGGCAATAGCCCGCTGGGTTAACGGCAAACATCCGCAATCGCCAGCGCCAGCGCATCCAGGCGCGTCGCGTCGATGCCGGCCACGTTGGCCCGGCCGGTGCCGACCATGTAGACGCTATGGCGCTCGCGTAGTTGCCCGACCTGTTCCGGCGAGAGTCCGGTGTAGGAAAACATCCCGCGTTGCACCCCCATATGGGCGAAGCGTTCGCGCAGACCATGGGGTTCGAGCGCTTCCAGCAATCCGCCGCGCAACTGCGCGATGCGCAGGCGCATGGCTTCCACTTCGTCGGCCCACAGGCCTTTCAACTGCGGATTGCCAAGGATCGTCGCAACCACCGCCGCACCATGGTCCGGTGGCGTCGACCACAGGTTGCGAGCGATGTTGGCCAGTTGACTGCGGATGTCGACCAGTTTCTCACCATCGTGGGCGCAGACGATCAGCGCACCGGTGCGGTCGCGATAAAGACCGAAGTTCTTCGAGCATGAGCTGGTGATCAGTACTTCGGGCAGCGCTTCGGCGAACAACCGCACAGCCCAGGCGTCCTGCTCCAGCCCGTCGCCAAAGCCCTGGTAGGCGAAGTCGATCAGCGGCAGCAGGTCGCGGCTGCGCATTACGTCGAGCAGCTGGCGCCATTGCTCATGGGTCAGGTCGAAACCGGTGGGGTTGTGGCAACAGGCGTGCAGCAGTACCACGTCACCCTTTGGCACCTGGCTCAGGGTTGCCAGCATTGCCTCGAAATCCAGGCGGTTGTCGGCACCGACGTAGGGGTAGTGGCTGGCCTTGACGCCGGCGGCGGCGAAAATGGTCTCGTGGATTGGCCAGGTCGGGTTGCTCAGCCAGACGCCACGGCCCGGCAGGCACTGGGCGATGAAGTCGGCGCTCAAGCGCAGGGCGCCGGTACCGCCCGGCGTCTGGGTGGCGCCGGCGCGTTTATCGGCGAGCAGCGGCGAGTCTGCTCCGAGCACCAGTTCATTGATCAACCGGCCGAACGCGGCGTCACCATGGCCACCGATGTAAGTCTTGGTGAACTGGCGGTCCACCAGTTGCTGCTCGGCCTGTTTCACTGATTGGAGAATCGGCGTCAGGCCCTGGGCATCCTTGTAGACACCCACGCCCAGGTCGAACTTGCCAGGATTGCTGTCCGCCCCGTAGGCCTCCATCAGGCCGAGGATCGGGTCGCCGGGCACGCGGCCGATGGCATCGAAATGCATTACTTGCGGCCCTCGGCGGTCTTGGCGACGTCGTCGGTACGGGCGGCCATGATGAAGTCGTTGCGGTGCAGGCCCTTGATGGAGTGGCTCCACCAGGTCACGGTGACTTTGCCCCACTCGGTGAGCAGGCCGGGGTGATGCCCTTCAGCCTCGGAGATTTCGCCGACCGCGTTGGTGAACGCCAGGGCATGCTTGAAATTCTTGAACAGGAAAACCTTTTCCAGCTGCATCACGCCGTCGCGCACTTCGATGTTCCAGTCGGGGATCTGCTTGATCAGGGTCGGCAGTTCTTCGTCGCTGACTTGCGGGGCATCGGCGCGGCAGGCTTCGCAATGGGCTTGGTTCAGAGTGTTCATGGTGTGTTCCCGGATCGAATATTTGGAAAACGTCGATGCGTCCACGCTAAAGCAAAGCCGCCTGGCGCAACAGACTCAATTGAAAGCAAAAGTAGCGGTTCACGCCGCTTTCGGTGGAAATTTCGGCGCGTGCAGGCCCAGTTCCCGGCCGCGCCCGACCATGCCCATGATGTCCTCGTGGGCCAGGTCGAACAGGCGCTTGAGCTCGGGCAGGACGAAATACACCGGCTGCAGGATGTCGATGCGATACGGCGTGCGCATGGCCTCCAGCGGGTCGAAGGCTTGATGCTCCGGCTCGTCCGACAGGCAATAAACGGTTTCCTTGGGGGACGACAGGATGCCGCCGCCGTAGATGCGCCGACCGTGCGGGGTGTCTACCAGGCCGAACTCGATGGTCATCCAGTAGAGGCGCGCCAGGTAAACGCGTTCTTCCTTGGAAGCCTGTAGGCCAAGTTTGCCGTAGGTGTGGGTAAATTCAGCGAACCACGGGTTGGTCAGCAGCGGACAGTGGCCGAAGATCTCGTGGAAAATATCCGGCTCTTGCAGGTAATCGAGTTCTTCACGGGTACGAATAAACGTCGCGACCGGAAACTGTTTGCTGGCGAGCAGTTCGAAGAACGTCTGGAACGGAATCAGCGCCGGTACCCGGGCGACTTGCCAGCCCGTGGTCGCGCCGAGCACCTTGTTGATTTCCCCCAGTTGCGGGATGCGGTCGTGGGGCAGGCCAAGCTTGTCGATGCCGTCCAGGTATTCCTGGCACGCACGGCCTTCAATGACTTTCAACTGGCGGGTGATCAGCGTGTTCCACACCGCGTGTTCTTCGGCGGGGTAGTCGATAAAACCTTGCGCATCGGGCTCGCGGGCCACGTATTGCGTCTGCTTCATGCTGCTCTCCTGCTGATATCCCTCAAGGGAAGACTTGTTTTTTGTTATGTCCAGCGATGCATTAGAGATAACTCGAAGCGGGAGCGGGTGCAGCAGGTCGATTCAAGATTGAAAGGCTTATCTGCGGCAATTCTGTAAACTTTTCGTTACGTATTTGCGGGTATCGCCGCTTTGAAGGGATAGCAGGCTGTAAAAGGTCCTACAACTGTCACATAATCTTGACGACTATTTGCGCTGTTGCGCCGAAAAAGCTTGTGGCGAGGGAGCTTGCTCCCGCTGGGGCGCGAAGCGGCCCCTGTTTTGGGTCTGCTGCGCAGCCCAGCGGGAGCAAGCTCCCTCGCCACAGAGGGGCTGGAATGGCGCGCTTTTCTACTCATATGCACCTGGGCCCTCTTATGCGCATCAAAGTCCATTGCCAGAATCGCATCGGCATCCTGCGGGACATCCTCAACCTGCTGGTGGAATACGGCATCAACGTCGCCCGTGGCGAAGTGGGGGGCGAGCACGGCAATGCGATCTACCTGCACTGTCCGAACCTGATCAATATCCAGTTCCAGGCGTTGCGTCCGAAGTTCGAAGGGATCGCCGGGGTATTCGGCGTCAAGCGGGTAGGGCTGATGCCCAGCGAGCGTCGGCACATGGAGCTCAACGCCTTGCTCGGCGCCCTCGAGTTTCCGGTGCTGTCCATCGACATGGGCGGCTCTATTGTCGCGGCCAACCGGGCGGCGGCGCAGTTGCTCGGAGTGCGGGTCGACGAAGTGCCCGGCATCCCGCTGTCCCGCTACGCCGAGGACTTCGACTTGCCGGAGCTGGTGCGCGCCAGCCAGTCGCGTATCAACGGGCTGCGGGTCAAGGTCAAGGGCGATGTGTTCCTGGCGGACATCGCCCCGCTGCAGTCGGAGCACGACGACAGCGAAGCCATGGCCGGCGCGGTGCTGACCCTGCACCGCGCCGACCGGGTCGGCGAGCGTATCTACAATGTGCGCAAGCAGGAGCTGCGCGGCTTCGACAGCATTTTCCAGAGTTCGAAAGTGATGGCGGCAGTGGTTCGCGAGGCACGGCGCATGGCCCCGCTGGACGCGCCGCTGCTTATAGAAGGTGAGACCGGCACCGGCAAGGAACTGCTGGCCCGCGCCTGTCACCTGGCCAGTCCGCGCGGGCAGTCACCGCTGATGGCGCTCAACTGCGCCGGGCTGCCGGAGTCCATGGCCGAGACCGAGTTGTTCGGCTACGGCCCCGGGGCCTTTGAAGGCGCCCGGGCCGAAGGCAAGCTCGGTCTGTTGGAGCTGACCGCGGGAGGCACGCTGTTCCTCGACGGCGTTGGGGAAATGAGCCCGCGGCTGCAAGTGAAGTTGCTGCGCTTTTTGCAGGACGGATGTTTTCGTCGCGTCGGCAGTGACGAAGAGGTCTACCTGGATGTCAGGGTGATCTGCGCGACCCAGGTCGACTTGTCCGAACTCTGCGCCCGAGGGGAATTCCGTCAGGATCTGTACCACCGCTTGAACGTGCTTTCCTTGCATATCCCACCGTTGCGCGAATGCCTCGATGGGCTGGAGCCATTGGTGGAGCATTTTCTCGACCAGGCCAGCCGCCAGATCGGCTGTCCGCTACCAAGGCTTGCCCCGGCGGCGATGGAACGTCTCAGCCACTACCATTGGCCGGGCAACGTCCGGCAGTTGGAAAACGTGCTGTTCCAGGCCGTTTCCCTGTGCGACGGCGGAAAGGTCAAGGCCGAGCACATCCGCCTGCCGGACTACGGCGTGCGCCAACCCCTTGGCGACTTTTCCCTGGAGGGTGGGCTGGACGAGATCGTCGGGCGTTTCGAGAAAGCGGTGCTGGAGCGCCTGTACTCCGAACACCCCAGCAGCCGCCAGCTGGGCAAGCGGTTGGGGGTTTCCCATACGACTATTGCCAACAAATTGCGTGAGTATGAAGTGGGCAAGGAGCCGGGAGCGTAAGCCCCACGCTACAGGAAAGTGATGCAATTGCCGGATGGGTAAACCTTTGCCTTGCAGCGGCACGACACCGCCGGTTTTTCGTCTCCGGTCTTGCTCCAGTATCCCTTCCACAATTCTCCAGCCCTTTGTTTACCGGGCCCGGGCCCGTCAGAAAAAAAGTTGGTCTGCTAATTGCTTAAGGCTCTGCAACACAGCAGTGGACGGCAAACGTCCGGCATGCAGAGGAACGACAGTGGACAAGTACCTTTATGTGGCAATGACCGGCGCCAGCCAGAACGCACTGGCGCAGCGGGCCCATGCCAACAACCTGGCGAACATCTCCACCAACGGTTTTCAGAAAGACCTGGAGCAGGCACGTTCGATGCCGGTGTTCGGCGACAGCTTTCCGGCGCGGGCGTTTGCCATGTCCGAACGGCCTGCTACCGATTTCACCCCGGGTGCGCTGATTGAAACCGGCCGTGAACTGGACGTGGCCGTCAGCGGGCCGGGCTGGATGGCCGTGCAGAACCCCGACGGTGGCGAAAGCTACGTGCGCACGGGCAGCCTCAACGTCGACGCCCTTGGCGTGCTGCGCGCCGGCAACGGCATGCCGGTGATGGGCAACGGCGGTCCGATTGCCGTGCCGCCAGAGCAGAAAATCGAAATCGGCCAGGACGGCACCATCAGCATCCGCGCCATGGGTGAAGGCCCACGGGTAATGGCTGAGGTGGACCGCATCAAGCTGGTCAACCCGGACCTCAAGACCATGACTAAAGGCCTGGACGGCTCGATCCGCTCCAAGGACGGCCAGCCTGCGCCCATCGATGGCAACGTGCAGTTGGTGTCGGGGTTCCAGGAAGCGAGCAACGTCAATGCCGTGGATGAGATGACTTCGGTGCTGGCCCTGGCCAAGCAGTTCGAGCTTCACGTCAAGATGATGACCACCGCCAAAGAAGGCGATGAGGCCATGGCTCGGGTCTTGCAGATCTAATCATTAATTACAGCGCTGCGCCGAAAAACAGGCGTATGAGGAGAATCGAATGCTTCCGGCTCTTTGGGTTGCCAAAACAGGTCTGTCCGCCCAGGACACCAACCTTTCCACTATTTCCAACAACCTGGCGAACGTTTCGACCACGGGTTTCAAACGTGATCGCGCCGAGTTCCAGGACCTGCTCTACCAGGTAAAACGCCAGCCAGGCGCCCAGTCGACCCAGGACAGCGAATTGCCGTCGGGCCTGCAAGTGGGTACCGGTGTGCGCATTGTCGGCACCCAGAAAAACTTCAACGCCGGTAGCCTGCAAACCACCGAGCAGCCGCTGGACATGGCCATCGACGGTCGCGGTTTCTTCCAGATCCTGCAGCCGGACGGCACCACGTCCTACACCCGTGACGGTACCTTCCACCTCGACTCCAACGGCCAGATCGTCAACGCCAGCGGTTTCGCCCTGGAGCCGGCCATCGTCATCCCGAACGATGCGCAGACATTCACCGTGGGTCGTGACGGCACCGTGTCCATCACCATCGCGGGCAACCCGGCCGCACAGGTGATCGGTAACCTGCAGACCGCTGACTTCATCAACCCGGCCGGCCTGCAGGCGGTGGGTAACAACCTGTTCCTGGAGACCGCCGCCAGCGGCGCGCCGCAAGTCGGCACCCCGGGCCTGAACGGTTTCGGCACCACGCTGCAGAACACCCTGGAAACCTCCAACGTGAGCACCGTCGAGGAGATGGTCAACATGATCACCACCCAGCGTGCCTACGAGATGAACTCCAAGGTGATCTCCACCGCCGACCAGATGCTCTCGTTCGTCACGCAGAACCTGTAATACGTCGCTAAATCCGTCATTAGGTAGATAGGGCGGCCCCAGGGTCGCCTGCAACACCAAGAGGTAGGGTCATGAATCGCTTTGTATCTGTTCTGGCATTGAGTGGGGTTACCGCGCTGGCGGGCTGTGTCGCGCCAACGCCCAAGCCCAATGACCCGTATTACGCTCCGGTGTTGCCACGCACGCCGTTGCCGGCTGCCGCCAATAACGGCTCGATCTACCAGGCTGGCTTCGAACAGAACCTGTACAGCGACCGCAAGGCTTTCCGGGTCGGTGACATCATCACCATCACCTTGAACGAGCGGACCCAGGCGAGCAAGAACGCCAACTCGCAGATCGACAAGACCAGCCAGACCAGCGTCGGCCTGACGTCGTTGTTCGGCTCCAGCCTGACCACCAACAACCCGATCGGTGGCGGCGACCTGAGCCTCAACGCTGGCTACGGTTCCGACCGCGCCTCCAAGGGCGACAGCCAGTCTGGCCAGAGCAACAGCCTGACCGGTTCGATCACCGTGACCGTCGCCGATGTACTGCCCAACGGCATCATCGCCGTGCGCGGCGAGAAATGGCTGACGCTCAATACCGGTGACGAACTAGTGCGCATCGCTGGCATGGTCCGCGCCGATGACATCTCCACCGACAACACTGTTCCGTCGACCCGCGTGGCCGATGCGCGCATCACCTATTCGGGCACTGGTGCCTTTGCCGATGCGAGTCAGCCAGGTTGGTTCGACCGTTTCTTCCTCAGCCCGAAGTTCCCTTTCTAGGTGATCAAGTTGAATCTTAAACAGCTGTTGATCGGTGCCCTGGTGATGTCGGCAGCCTTCACCGCTCAAGCCGAGCGCCTGAAGGACATCGCCAGCATTTCCGGCGTGCGTTCCAACCAGTTGATCGGCTACGGCCTGGTCGTGGGCCTGAACGGTACCGGTGACCAGACCACTCAGACTCCGTTCACCCTGCAGACCTTCAACAACATGCTGTCGCAGTTCGGCATCAAGGTGCCGGCCGGCTCCGGCAACGTGCAGTTGAAGAACGTCGCGGCGGTGTCGATCAGTGCCGATCTGCCGGCGTTCGCCAAGCCTGGCCAGCAGGTGGATATCACCGTGTCGTCCATCGGTAACTCCAAGAGCCTGCGCGGCGGCACCTTGCTGCTGACCCCGCTCAAGGGTATCGACGGCAACGTCTACGCCATCGCCCAGGGCAACCTGGTGGTGGGCGGGTTCGATGCCGAGGGGCGCGACGGTTCGAAGATCACCGTCAACGTTCCGTCGGCCGGCCGTATTCCCGGTGGTGCGTCGGTTGAACGTGCGGTGCCGAGCGGCTTCAACCAGGGCAACAGCCTGACCTTGAACCTCAACCGTTCCGACTTCACCACGGCCAAGCGCATCGTCGACAAGATCAACGACATGCTCGGCCCAGGCGTGGCCCAGGCCATCGACGGTGGCTCGATTCGTGTCACCGCGCCACTGGATCCGAGCCAGCGCGTCGACTACCTGTCGATCCTCGAAAACCTTGAGGTCGATCCGGGCCAGGCGGTGGCGAAAGTCATCATCAACTCGCGCACCGGCACCATCGTGATCGGCCAGAACGTCAAGGTTTCGCCGGCCGCCGTGACCCACGGCAGCCTGACCGTGACCATCACCGAAGACCCGATCGTCAGCCAGCCGGGGCCGTTGTCCAACGGCCAGACCGCCGTGGTTCCGCGCTCGCGGGTCAATGCCGAACAGGAAGCCAAGCCGATGTTCAAGTTCGGCCCGGGCACCACCCTGGATGAGATCGTCCGGGCGGTGAACCAGGTCGGCGCGGCACCGGGCGACCTGATGGCGATTCTCGAAGCCTTGAAGCAGGCCGGCGCGTTGCAAGCCGACCTGATCGTGATTTAAGGAACGAGCCATGGATATGCGCAAGGGCGCTTTGATCAGCGGCGATTCGGGGTCCTACTCGGACCTCAACCGCCTGAACCAGCTCAAGGTCGGCGACAAGAACAGCGACGGCAACCTGCGCAAGGTGGCGCAGGAGTTCGAGTCGCTGTTCCTTGGCGAGATGCTCAAGTCCATGCGTTCGGCCACCGAAGCGATGGGCAAGGACAATCCGATGAATACTGCCGAAGCCAAGCAGTATCAGGAAATGTACGACCAGCAGCTGGCCGTTTCGATGTCCCGCGAGGGCGGTGGTATCGGCCTGGCCGACGTGCTGCTGCGCCAGATGTCCAAGAACAAACCGACGGCGCCAGGTGAGGCGGCGACGTTGTCCGCCGCCAAGCAGCAAGAGGCGCTGGACAAGGTGACCAAGCCGGTTGTAACGCCGGTGGCCGCCGGAACGCTGCCCACCGACGGGCCTTTGTCGCGCACCAATGGCCAGCGCCCGCTGTGGGCTTCGCGGGCCGTGAACGCGCCGCAAGGTGCAGGCGAGGGCGTGCACCGCAACGATATGGAATTGCTCAACCAGCGTCGCCTGGCGCTGCCGCCGAAATTGGCCGACCGCCTGCTCGCCGGGCTGGTGCCTGCGGCTGCGGCCTCGACCGAGGCGCCCGCACAGAACATCCTGCCTGACCGCGCCGTTGCCGCCGTCAAGCCGGCCACCGGCGAATTGGGCAATGGTGACTGGCTGGCCGCGCTCAAGGATTCCGAGGCCAAAGGGCAGGTACAGGTTTATGGGCGCGCCGTGGCACAACCGCCACTGGCGCCGGCCCGCAAAGCGTTCCGCGATGCTGATGAATTCGTCAATGCGATGTTGCCGATGGCCAAGGAAGCCGCCGAGCGCATCGGTGTCGATCCGCGTTACCTGGTGGCCCAGGCCGCCCTGGAAACCGGTTGGGGTAAATCGGTCATGCGTCAGCCTGATGGCAGCAGCAGTCACAACCTGTTCGGCATCAAGGCCAGCAAGAACTGGACGGGCGATTCGGCGCGGGCAATCACCAGCGAATTCCGCAACGGTGAGATGGTCAAGGAAACCGCCGAGTTCCGCTCCTACGCGTCGTACCGCGACAGCTTCCATGACCTGGTCAATCTGCTGCAAAGCAACAGTCGCTATCAAGCTGTGCTGAAGTCGGCCGATAACCCGGAACAGTTTGTACGCGAGTTGCAGAAGGCCGGTTACGCCACCGACCCGAACTACGCCAGCAAGATTTCGCAGATAGCTCGGCAGATGACGAGTCCACAAAACTTCGCTTCGGCAAGCGCTACCACGATTTTATAAGGATTGAACCATGAGTCTGCTCAACATAGGGATGTCGGGCCTGTCGGCCAGTCAGTTCGCCCTGTTAACCACGGGTAACAACATTGCCAACGTCGATACCGATGGGTATTCGCGCCAGCAGACCGTGCAGGGCACCAAGGCTTCCAATCAATACGGCAACGTGTTCATCGGTTCCGGCACCACCCTGGCCGACGTGCGGCGGGTATACAACGCCTATCTCGAAGCGCAGTTGAAGACCACCACCTCGCTCAACAGTGACGCGGCGGCCTACCAGTCGCAGATTTCCCCGCTCGATGCGCTGTTGTCGGACACCGGCACCGGTCTCAATGGCGCCCTGACCAAGTTCTTCGCCTCGGTGCAGAACGTCAACGCCAAGCCGGGCGACGATGCGTCCCGCCAGTTGCTGCTCAGCGATGCCCAGGCCATGAGCGCCCGGTTCAATTCCGTCGCCAGCGAGCTGAACAAACAGAGCGAGACCATCAACGGCAACCTCAAGACCATGGTCGAGCAGGTCAACAGCCTGGCTAACACCGTGGCTCAGTTGAACAAGAAAATCGCCGAGGTTTCCAACAGCGGTGGCGCACCCAACGACTTGCTCGATACCCGCGGCGAAGTCATTCGGCAGATTTCCAGCCTGACCGGTACCCAGGTCGTGGAAAATGGCAGCAGCCTGGACATCTACCTGGGCTCCGGCCAGCCCCTGGTGCTGGGCACCACGGTCAACAAGCTGGAAACCGTGCCGGACAAGAACGATCCGGGGCGCCTGGGCATCCAGCTCAACAGTGGTTCCAGTGTCATGGACCTCACTCAGGTCCTCTCGGGCGGCGAGATCGGCGGCCTGATGCGCTACCGCAGCACCGTGCTCGACCCGGCCATGAACGAGCTGGGGCGCGTGGCCCTGGTCGTTGCCGACCAGATGAATGCCATCCAGGCCTCGGGCATCGACCGCAACGGTGATTTTGGCTCCAACCTGTTCTCCAATATCAACAGCGCCGCGCAGGTAAGCCAGCGCAGCGTGGCATCGCTGAACAACAGCACCGGGTCCGGCAACTTCGAAGTGGCCATCAAGGACACCGGCAAGCTGAGCACCAATGACTACAAGGTCACCTTCACCAGCGGCACCGACTACACCGTGCAGCGCCTGCCCGACGGCACGTCGATGGGCAGCTTCAGCACCACGACCAATCCCCCGCCGGAAATCGACGGTTTCTCGATGAAATTCGTCAACGGCACGGCGGCAACCGGCGACTCGTTCAAGCTGACCCCGACCCGCAACGCGGCGGCCAGCATCAAGACCGAGATGACCGACTCCAAGCGGCTGGCGATCGCCGCGCCGCTGGGCGCCGCCATCGCACCCGGCGGCAGCGGCACGCTGAGCATTCCGGCCAGCGGCCAGCCGACCCTGACGACCAAGCTGGACATCTACGACGCCGCCACCACCAGCATCATCCAGAATGGCATCAAGACGTCCACGCCGGTCAAGGTGGTGTTCGGTGATCCGTCCGCCGATGGCACCAGCCAGCCGTATCAGTTGCTCGATGCCCAGGGCAACGAGATCAGTACCGGTTCGATCAAGCCCGGCGAAAGCAACACCCTGAACCTGACCATTCCGCTCAAGGATGCCAATGGCAACCCGATCACGGATGGCGCGACCCCGCCGGTACAACGCACGGTCGCTTTTGAAATGAGCATCGCCGGCGCACCGACCAAAGGTGCCGCCATCAACGTCACGCTTACCCAGCCCGGCAGCCTGGACAACCGTAACGGCACCGCCCTGGCCGACCTGCAGACAGGCAAGACCGTCGACACTAACAGCAACAGCAAAGGTATTTCCCTGAGCGATGCCTACGGCAAGCTGGTCGAAGGCGTCGGTGCCAAGGCCGCTCAGGGCAAGCTCGACAGCGCCGCCACTGGCGCGATCCTGAAAAACGCCTCGGACGCCCGCGACTCGCTGTCCGGCGTGGACCTGGACGAAGAGACCGGGAACCTGGTGAAGTTCCAGCAGTACTACACCGCGTCCTCGCAGATCATCAAGGCGGCGCAGGAAATCTTCAGCACTTTGATCAACAGTCTTTAAGGAGTCGTAGCCCATGCGAATTTCCACCAATCAGTTTTATGACACCTCGGCTGCGAACTATCAGAAGAACTTCGCAAAAGTCCTCAAGACCATGGAAGAGAGCTCAAGCCAGGTTCGCGTGAACACCGCGGCCGATGATCCGGTGGGCGCTTCGCGTCTGCTGCAGTTGGGTACCCAGGCGGCGTTGCTCGACCAGTACGAAACCAACACCAAGACCATCAGGGCGACCCTGGGCACTACTGAAGCGGTCATGGAGAGCATTGGTAACGTGCTGCAGCGCGCCAGGGAACTGTCCGTGAGTGCCGGTAACGCCGGCTACACCGATGCTGACCGTCAAGCCACTGCCTCGGAGCTGGGCCAGATCGAAGAGCAGTTGCTGAGCCTGATGAACTCCAAGGACGAAAACGGCAAGTACATCTTCGCCGGGTCCAAGGGCGACACCATCCCGTTCACCCGCAACGACGATGGCACCTACAGCTATAACGGTGATCAGGTCACCCTCGACCTGCCGATCGGCGATACCATGTCCATGGCCACCAACAGCACCGGCTGGGAAGTGTTCCAGCAAGCCGTCAATACCAGCCGGAGCCAGGTCACCATGACCGCGCCGACGGTCAATGACGGTCGTGTCGTGCTGTCCGACGGCCAGGTGTCGTCCAGTGTCAGCTACAACAGCAAGTTTCGCAGCGGCGAGCCGTACACCGTGGAATTCGTCAGCGGCACGCAGCTGAAAATCACCGACTCGCTCGGTAATGACGTGACGGCGGAAGCCAGCCAGGGCGGCAGTTTCGACCCTGCCAGCAAAAGTGGTCAGGCAGTCAAGTTCCGTGGCGTGGAGCTGACCCTGAACATCAATCTGCAAACGGGTGACGACCCCGCCACGGTGTTGCCAGGGCGCACCTTCACGCTGGCTGCCAAGCCGGACACCTTTGTTCCGACACGCAGCCCCGGCAACCCGACAGCGGTGCAGATCACCGGCAGTGAGATCACCGACCCGGTGGCTTACCACGCCAGTTTCCCTACCGGTTCGGCAGTGCTGAAGTTCACCAGCGCTACCGATTTCGAACTTTATGCCGCGCCGCTGACCGCTGACAGCCGGCCGGTTTCCAGCGGCACCCTCGCCGGTAACGTGGCAACAGCTTCGGGCGTGAGCTTCACCTTGAACGGCGCGCCCGCCGCGGACGATCAGTTCAGCGTCGCAATCAACACCCACGAAACCCAGAATATCCTGGACACCGTGAGCCAGTTGAAGAAGGCGTTGAACACCCCTACCAATGGTGACCCTCTCGAGGTACAGAAATTTCAGGCTTCGTTGGCTTCCGGTATCGGCAACCTGACGAGCGGCACCGATCAACTCTCCAGTGCCCGGAGTTCGGTCGGCGGTCGGGGTCAGTCGCTGGATACCCAAAGCGGCACCAACCAGAGTCTGGTCCTGGCCAACAGCCAGACCCAATCGTCGATTCGTGATTCCGATTCAGCCGAAGTATTGATTCGCCTGACGATGCAAAGCACCATGCTGCAAGCCTCGCAACTGGCCTTCAGCAAAATCGCGCAGTTGGGTCTGTTCAACAAGATCTGAGCCGGTATCGACCGAGCCGCCAACCGTCTTTTTTAAGCGGTTTCGGGGCTCCGACCTGAAAAGGCCGGAGCCCGCCGCTCGAGAGTTTTAACCGTGAAGCTACTTCCCCTCGTCAGTATCGTTATCCCTGCCTACAACCCTCGGTTTTTCGACCAGGCACTGCTCAGTGCCTTGGCCCAGACCTACGAAAATATTGAAATCATTATTTGCGACGATTCGCCTGGCGATGAAATTCGCCACATCGTTGGATCTTTTACACAGCCGGCCCATCCCGTCCGTTATCTGAAAAACCCGCAACGATTGGGGCTCCAAGGCAACCTGTTGCGCTGTGTCGAAGAGGCGCAGGGCGAATTCATCAAGGTGTTGTGCGATGACGATCGACTGTTTGCGCCGAGCATTGCGATGCAGGCTCAGGTACTGATGGATCATGCGGACGTCAGCGTGGTATTTGCCCTGCGATTGTTGTGCGATGCGGGAAACTTTATTTTGCCGCCGCGCATCGAAAATTGCCGCTTCGCGCCAAATGACGCCCTGCTCAAGGGCGACGACATGCTGGCGATTTTCGAGAAAACACCGACCAACTTCATCGGCAATTTCAGTTCGACCCTGATGCGTCGGGCCGATGTACTGGAACTGTTGCCGGCCCTGATCCAGGAGGGTGCTGGATTCGTTGCCACGCTCGACTTTGCCTTGTTCGTCTGTTTGATGCGCCGCGGTAATCTGGTCGCCCAGGGGACGGTCCTGAGTGTCGAGCGTCTGTATCCCGGGCGGCTGAGCAAGACTCCGGAAATGCTCAAGGCGGCGAAGGTGGAGTGGGAGTGGTTGGCACAGATGCTCGCCGTGCGAAACGGCGAGGCGGCGCCCGCCTCGGGCTGGGTGCGCTATGTGGATCTGAGCAGTGTCACCGATCAACCTCACGCCTGGCAGGAACTGTGTGTGACCCGGGTGCTGGGCAATCGCAACACCGTGGTCAATGGCCGAGTGGGGGCGCAGAGTGAAAGCTACGCCGAGTTCTATCGCGAATGGCTGTCGATCCGCCGGTTCAGCGAGGTCGAACAGCGCACCATGCCTGCGCGCATCGACAGTTGGCCGTCGCGTCCGAACATCGTACCCATTGTCATCGACAGCGTTGGGGACAGTGTGGCGTTGATGGCGACGCTACGCGGCATTGATGGCCAGCTCTATCCGGCGCACGCCGTGGTGGTATTGTCCGATGCCCATTGCGAGGTCAATGACCGTGTACTGCAGCTGCCCTATCAGGCCGACTGGGCACGGCAACTCAATGCCATTGTTCCGCAGTTGGAGGGCGCACATTGGTTCTACCTGCTGCGCGCTGGCGATACCCTCCGTGATTCAGCATTGTTAATCCTGGCCGAACGCGTGGCAGGGATACAAGGGGTTCTTTGCGTCTATAGCGACGAAGGAGCGCTGATGGATGCAGAATCATGCGAGCCCGTGTTCAAACCTGACTTCAACCTGGACCTGATGCGCGCCTATCCCTACGTCGGCCGAACCCTGGCCTTTGAGCGTGAGCGTTTCATGGCCCTAGGCGGTTTCGATCCGGCACGTGGTGAGCTGGCACCTCATGATCTGCTCTGGCGCCTGGTGGAAGAAGCCGGTCCGCAGATTATCGAGCACATCGCCGAAATTCAGGTGGAGTCCGTCCTCACCTTTGCCCAATGGTTGTCCTGGCCCGAGGTCATTGAGAATAATGCCGCGATGGTTAGCGCGCACCTTGACCGTATTGGCATGGTGCATGAGATTCGCCAGGACACGTTGCCATTGATCAATCGCATCGACTATCGACACAGCACACGCCCGCTCGTATCGGTCATCCTGCGCACCGGTGATTCGCTTGCAGTATTGCAGCGCTGCACCGAAAGCCTGATCGAGCGCACCGCCTACACCCATTACGAAATTCTGATTGTGGACAGCGGCGTCCAGGCTCCGGCCATGCTTGACTGGCTGGCAAACATGTCACAGCTGGGCGCGAGCATGTTGCGGGTGCTGCGTTACGCTGGCGAGGATAGCGATGCGGCGGTGCACAACTTCGCTGCGAGCCAGGCCCGAGGCGAGTACCTGTTGTTGCTCAGCCCACAAATCGTCATGGGTGAAATTGATTGGCTGGACGAAATGCTCAATCATGCCCAGCGGCCTGAAGTCGCGGTGGTCGGAGCGAGAATACTCAGTCCCCAGGGCACGATTGCCGGTGGCGGACAGATTCTTGGGTTGGCCGGGCCGGTGGGCACACCGTTTCAGGGTGAGTCGGCAGCATCCCGAGGCTACATGCAGCGCTTGCATGTCACCCAGAACTGGAGTTCGGTCAGCAGCGATTGCCTGATGGTGCGCAAGCAAGTGTTCGAAGACCTTGGAGGTCTGGATGATGCGACTTTTACGCTGGGCCTCAGCGATGTCGACTTGTGCTTGCGTGCGGGCAAGGATGGCTACCTGGTGGTCTGGACGCCTTATGCCAGCGTCATGCAGGTTGCTCCGCCGTCATCGGGTCAGCCTGAAGAAACAACACGGTTGGAGCGCGAGCGCGAAATATTCTATCGCAAGTGGTTGCCCCAGATCGCCCGAGACCCGGCCTATAGTCCTTCCTTGAGCCTGGGGGTTTCCAGTTTCAGCCTCGAACCTTCGCTGCGTAACAACTGGAACCCGTTCTGCACTCGTGCCTTGCCGCTGGTGCTTGGTCTGCCGGTCAATGCAACCGCGGTGGGCCACTATCGTGTCACTGCCCCGTTGGCCGAGCTGGAAGCGGCTGGACGGGTCATTGCCCGGGTAGCCTACGAGTCGCCTTCCACTGTTGATATCGAGCGATTGTCTCCAGACACTATCGTTTTGCAGGGACGCTACAGCGAGGGTTCCGCTGGCGACATCCTGCGGATGAAGAAGTATTCCAATGCTTTGCGAATTTTCGAGCTCGACGACTACATCGTCAGCGCACCCAAGAAAAATACCCATGCCCGCAACAAGCCGGCCAATACCGAGCAGATGTTGCGCGAGGGCATCGGGCTCTGTGATCGCGTGGTGGTGACCACTCAACCATTGGCCGATGCCCTGTCCAGTATGCACAGCGAGATACGCGTGGTGCCCAACATGCTGCAACCCGAGCCGTGGGCCCGGTTGACCAGCCGCCGCAGCACGTCTTCCAGGCCTCGGGTTGGCTGGGGCGGTGGCACCAGCCACAGCGGCGACCTGGAGATCATCGCCGACGTGGTCCGCGAGCTGGCCAATGAAGTGGAATGGGTGTTCTTCGGCATGTGCCCTGAGGTATTGCGCCCCTACATTCATGAATTTCACGGTTCGGTCGGCCTGAATACCTACCCGTTCAAATTGGCCAGTCTGAACCTCGACCTGGCACTGGCGCCGCTGGAGTTTCACATCTTCAACGACTGCAAGAGCAACCTGCGCTTGCTGGAGTACGGCGCCTGCGGCTACCCGGTAATCTGCACCGACACCAAGGCCTACGACGGTTTCCTGCCCTGTACCAAAGTGCGCAGCAACAGCACCGAGGAGTGGATCGCGGCGATCCGCATGCACTTGGCCGACCCTGACGCCAGTTATCGGATGGGCGATGAACTGCGCGAAGCAGTGCTTCGTGACTTCATGCTCAGTGCCGATAATTTGCAGCATTGGTTGTGGGGATGGTTACCGGATTGATAGGTGGGACGGGTAAATCCCCTCGCCACAAAAGCAGGGCTCGGTGCTCTTTCTGACTTCTACCCCCGAAAACTCCGCCTTTCGATCTGGCGCGTTTCCTGCAAGTCCCCCTCATATCGCCATAAAACGAGCGCTCGCGGCCCCGTCGCAGCGCCCGGATCGGCATCGAAGGTGTAATCCCGGCGCCCGCAAGCAAAACAACGCTTGGCCGAGCCCGGTGATGAACAAGAGGGGAGACGATGAAGGCAGTTATCTTGGCAGGTGGTCTCGGCACACGCATCAGCGAGGAGTCGCACCTCAAGCCCAAGCCGATGATTGAAATCGGTGGCAAGCCAATTCTTTGGCACATCATGAAGCAGTATTCCGCCCACGGGATCCACGACTTCGTCATTTGCTTGGGCTACAAGGGTTACGCCATCAAGGATTTCTTCGCCAACTACTTCCTGCACACCTCCGATGTCACTTTCGACATGTGCAACAACCGCATGGACGTTCACCAGAACTACAGCGAGCCGTGGCGCGTGACCCTGATCGATACGGGCGAAGAGACCATGACCGGCGGGCGGCTGCGTCGGGCGGCCCGTTACCTGGAAAATGAAGAGGCGTTCTGCTTCACCTATGGCGATGGTGTTTCGGACCTCAATATCGGTGCACTGGTGGATTTTCACCTGGCGCACGGCAAGCTCGCCACGGTCACCGCAGTCCAGCCGCCGGGACGCTACGGCGCGCTGGAGCGCGATGGCGATACGGTCCTGGGTTTTACTGAAAAACCTCGGGGTGACGGTGGCTGGATCAACGGTGGTTTCTTTGTACTCTCGCCGCAGGTCCTGCCTTATATCGCTGACGACCAGACTTCCTGGGAAGCCGAGCCGCTGGCGGCATTGGCGACCGAGCAGCAGCTTCAGGCGTTTCAGCACGACGGTTTCTGGCATCCAATGGACACCCTGCGGGATAAAAACCACCTCGAAGCCCTGTGGCAAAGCGGGGAGGCCCCATGGAAGCAATGGGACTGAGCGCGGAATTCTGGCGCGGTAAGCGGGTGCTGGTTACCGGTCATACCGGTTTCAAGGGCAGTTGGCTGACGCTGTGGCTGCAAAGCCTGGGCGCCCAGGTCAGCGGTTTTTCCCTGGACCCGGCCACCAAACCGAGCCTGTTCGAGTTGGCCCGGGTGGGCGAGGGCATCGACGATCGGCGTGCTGACCTGCGTGACCTCGGTGCCTTGCTCGAAGTGCTGGCTGACGTGCAACCGCAGATTGTCCTGCACCTGGCAGCCCAACCGCTGGTACGTGAGGCGTATCGCGATCCGTTGGGTACCTATTCCAGCAATGTCATGGGCACCCTTAACCTGCTCGAAGCGATCCGTCAGATTGGTGGCGTGCGCGCCTGTGTCATGGTCACTACCGACAAGGTCTACGCCAATCAGGAATGGCTGTGGCCCTACCGCGAAAACGAAGCCCTGGGCGGCCACGATCCTTACAGCAGCAGCAAGGCCTGCTGCGAGTTGCTGGCGCAGTCTTATGCCGCCTCGTTTTTCTCCGCCGATCGTTACGCCGAACATGGCCTGGCTCTGGCCACGGCGCGTGCTGGCAACGTATTGGGTGGGGGCGATTTCGCCCCTGAGCGGCTGATTCCGGACGTGCTCAAGGCCTGGTCGGCGGACGAGCCGGTGACGCTGCGTTATCCCCACGCCGTGCGCCCGTGGCAACACGCCTTGGAGCCATTGGCCGGTTATCTGCAGTTGGCCGCTGCCCTCTATGAGCAGGGGTCGGAATTTGCCGGTGCCTGGAACTTCGGTCCCGGCGAAGCGGACATGTGCAGTGTCGGTGATGTCGTCCAGTTGCTGGCCGAGCGCTGGCCACAAGCGCCTGGCTTGCGCATCGAACCGAGTGATCTGCATGAGGCAGGCCTGCTGCGTCTGGACAGCAGCCGTGCCCGGCAATTGCTGGGCTGGCAGCCGCGTTGGTCGTTGCAGCAGTGCCTGGCCCAGACCCTCGGTTGGCACCTGGCCTGGCAGAACGGCGATGACATGCGTGCGATCACGCTGAATCAATTGAATCTCTACAGGGGGCGGTTATGACTGATTTCACCCTTCAGGCGTTAGCGCTGGAAGGTTTGTATCTGATCCGGCAAAAAGTCTTCTGCGATGATCGGGGGCGATTTGCCCGGTTGTTCTGTCAGTCCCGCCTCACGCTTCAGGGGAGACCGTTCGCTATTCGCCAGATCAATCATTCACGTACGGTCGAAAAAGGTAGCGTGCGCGGCCTGCACTACCAAAAGGCCGGATACGCGGAGTCCAAGTTGATTACTTGCGTACGGGGCGCGGTATGGGACGTGGTGGTCGATTTGCGGCCGCAATCCCCAACCTACCTGCAGTGGCATGCCGAGGACCTGCGAGCCGATGACGGACGTAGTTTGCTGATTCCTGCCGGTTTCGCCCATGGTTTCCAAGCCCTGACCGATGACGCTGAAGTGTTGTATCTAACCGATGCTGACTACGCGCCGGATCATGAAGCCGGCCTCTCGGTCATTGACCCTGCACTGTCCATCTCCTGGCCGCTGCCGGTTAAAAATCTGTCGGCCAAAGATGCGAGTCATCCGTTGCTGGACAAAGATTTCAGTGGAGTTCAGCTGTAATGGGACACTCCTCGACCGTACTGGTCACGGGAGCCACCGGCTTTGTCGGTCGGCATCTGGTCAGTGCTTTACTCGCCAAAGGCTTCAACGTTCGAGCTTCAGGTCGAAACGTCGAAAGCGCGCGTGCCATGCCGTGGTTTGACGATGTGGAGTTTTGCACAGCAGACGTCCATGCACCGGACCTGGATGTGGGCGCGCTGACCGACGGAGTCGATGCCATCGCTCATCTGGCTTGGCCTGGCCTGCCGAACTATCAGGCGCTGTTCCATTTCGAGCGAACCTTGCCTTTGGACTACGCGTTTCTCAAGCGCGTGATCGAGGCCGGCGTCAGCCATGTTCTGGTCACCGGTACCTGTTTCGAGTACGGACTGCAAAGTGGCCCATTGAGCGAGGCGGTGATCGCACAGCCCTGCACGCCGTATGGCCTGGCGAAGCATACTTTGCATCGGTTCCTTGAAGCCTTACAGCGAGAACGCGCATTTACGTTGCAGTGGGCTCGCCTGTTTTATTTGCACGGCCCGGGACAGAATCCTAACAGTCTGTTGGCCAGTCTCGATCGGGCGATCGACGAAGGTGATGCGCAGTTCAACATGTCGGCGGGCGACCAATTGCGTGATTACCTGGAGATCGAACAAGCCGCTTCTCAATTGGCCTCGCTAATAACCCGGCGCGATGTCGATGGGGTGATCAACTGTTGCAGTGGCCATCCGGTGTCGGTGCGGGCGCTGGTGGAACAGCGAGTGCGTGAGCGCCAGTCGGCGATCGCCTTGAACCTGGGCCACTATGGGTATTCGGGTCATGAGCCCATGGCGTTTTGGGGCGATGCGCAGCGGATTTCGCAGCTCAGGAGAGAAGAACATGCAGCATGAACTGTATCGGGCGAGCGGACTGCCGATCTTACAGAACCGTACATTTGCCACTGCCGAACAGGCTCAGGCATCGGCCAGCGCGGATATCGTGCTGGTGCAGGACAGCCAGAGCGGTCTGATCTTCAATCAGGCATTCGACGCCAGCAAACTCAGTTATGACGTCGACTATCAAAACGAGCAGGCGTACTCAGTGCAGTTTCAACAGCACCTGAATGACGTCGAAGCGATTCTGGCGCAACATTTCACAGACAAAAGCCTCATTGAAGTTGGTTGTGGCAAAGGTTATTTCCTCGAAATGCTGCGAGGCCTGGGCTACTCCATCACCGGGATCGATCCTTCCTATGAAGGTGACAACCCTGATGTGATCAAGGCGCCCTTCAGTCGGGAATTGGGGGTGGAGGCTGACGCCATCGTGTTGCGCCATGTACTGGAGCACATCACTAATCCGGTGGGTTTTCTGGCCGAGCTCGCCGCTGCCAACCAGGGCGGACAGATTTATATCGAAGTGCCGTGTTTCGACTGGATTATTCAGCACAACGCCTGGTTCGACGTGTTCTACGAGCATGTGAATTACTTCCGTCTTGCCGATTTGCGTGCAATGTTCGGGACGGTGCACGAGGCAGGACATTTGTTCGGCGGCCAATACCTTTTCATCGTTGCCGATCTTTCCACTTTGCGCAGCACGCCCGCCAAGGCACCACAGCCGCTGATGCTGCCGGAAAACTTCACCGCCAGCCTCAACCGTGCCGTGCAGATCATTCGGGGCGCGCCTGAGCGAGGTTCGGCGATCTGGGGCGCGTCCTCCAAAGGCGTGATTTATTCATTGGCGCTGCAACGCGCGGGCGTTGCAGTGGATCGCGTGGTGGATATCAATCCGGCCAAGCAGGGGCGCTACTTGCCGCTGAGTGGCGTGCGAGTGTCTTCCCCCCAAGAGGCGATGGACACCTTGCCCGAAGGCGCCAATCTGTTCGTAATGAATTCCAATTACCTCGAAGAGATCAAACGGATGACCGGTGGGCGCTACGTCTACCATGCCGTTGACAGCGCTTCGTTCCAATAACCGCGAGATTCGAACATGACCGACAACACTATCCATAAAGCTTTCGAAGCCCAATGCCAGACCGAAATCGCCGGTCAAGGCCAAGACCAGAAACTCGTCGGCTTGGCCAAGGAGTTTTTCAACGAATCGGCGCGCCATAAGTACAGCTACCATTTTTCCTGGATGGGCCGGCCGATCATCCAGTTGCCCCAGGACATGATGGCGATGCAGGAGTTGATCTGGCAGATCAAGCCTGACCTGATCATCGAATGTGGCATCGCTCACGGCGGTTCGATCATTTATTACGCCTCGTTGCTGGAGCTGCAGGGCCATGGAGAAGTGCTGGGCATTGACCTGGATATCCGTCCTCATAACCGCGAAGCCATCGAGAGCCACCCGATGAGCAAGCGCATCTCGATGATCGAAGGTTCGAGCATCGATCCGGCCATCGCCGAGCAGGTCCATGCAGCGGCCAAAGGCAAGAAGGTCATCCTGGTGCTCGATTCCAACCATACCCATGACCATGTGCTGGAAGAGCTGCGCCTGTATGCGCCGTTGGTTTCGGTGGGCAGTTATTGCGTAGTGATGGACACGGTGGTGGAAGACATGCCGGCTGACTTCTTCCCGGATCGCCCATGGGGCCCGGGCGACAATCCGAAAACCGCAGTATGGAAATACCTTGAAGAAAACGGTGACTTCGAAATCGATCAGCAACTGCAGAACAAGCTGCTGATCACTGTCGCACCGGATGGCTATCTGCGCCGGGTTCGTTGATTCATCCGTTTCAAGTCATTGGCGTCTGGCAGGTTGTGGGGACTAGGAAATATGCAGGTTCGAAATACGATTCAAAACAAGGTGGCACCGCTGAACGAGCGGTTCACCGTGGTGGTCATCTCCCACAACCGCAGCGCATTCCTGCACCGTACGTTGCATTATTACAGCAGCTATCCGTGTTCGATTCTGGTGCTGGATTCATCAGTGGAACGGGATGAACAGATTGCCCGGGAATTTCCGTCGGTCGATTACCGCCACCTGCCCCAGTTCACTTACAAGGGGCTGCAGGACAAGCTGGTATATGGCGTCAATCAGGTCAAGACGCCCTACATGGTGTTCGCTGCCGACGATGACTTCCTGCTGCACGATGCCTTGACCGAGTCGGTGGAGTTTCTCGAAGCCAATCCGGATTACGGCCTCTGTCACGGCTACGGAATCATGTATCTGTCCTGCGCGACAGAAGTCTGTTACTTCCGTCGTGACCGCAAAGTGCATGAGGACTACGACAGCGAACTGGCCGAGGACCGGGTGATCCGCTTCATGGATCAGTTCCTGCCGCCGTTCTACGCCGTGACCCGTACCGACCTGCTGCAACAGTGGTATGGCATGCTGCCGCCAGGGACCAGTTTCGAGTGGCAGGAAATTGGCCATACTTTTTACCTGTTGGCTTGCGCCAAGGCACGGATCCTGCCGATTCCGTTCGCCGTCCGCGAACTCAACTACGGCGGTTCCGAACACAACACCAACGTGCTGACGGTGCTGAGTTACAAAGACGCCAAAAGCGTCGCCGAGCGTGAGCAGTTCGCCGAGTTCCTGGCGTCTCTCCCTACGCCTCTGCGCGAGCAGGCGCCGGGGCGCGTCAAGCAGATTGCCCTGGACAGCTTCGCGGCCATGGCTGACTGCCTGGTGCAGGGGCGCTCACTCAAAGGCACGCAGATCATCCGCTCGACATGGCTGGAGGCGGGGGGCGAGCCGGTCCGTTCGTTTGGCCCACAGCAATTTGTCGAAATGCCGTTCTACAATCAGCGGGTCTTCGACCTGCTCACTCAATTTGAGTTCCTGCTGCATGCAATGCCGGCCGGTCGCCTTCAGCTTCAGCAGTTGGAAGGCATCCTGCTGCGTCAGCATGAACTGATGCGGCTGCAACCTAACGACAACGAGCGCACGATACGCAGCCGGTTATGGGAGGCCCAGGGCCTTTACGCATTCAACCGCACAGTGGTCAAGCGCCTGGCCGAGTCGTTGAAAAACAGCGACGAACCAGACGAAGCGGTGAAATTGCAGGCCTGGGCCGAGCGGCTGGATTCGGTGCCGGGCCAGCAGGATCGCCGGTTGCTGGATAACATGCACTCCGGCCGTCTGTTGAGCTGGCTTGAAGCACGCAGCCCCAACGCCCAACAGCTCACATCCATTGCAGCCCATCTGGTCGAGCATCAGGGCGGACCGCGCTTTGGCATTCTGCTGCTGGACCTGGACGCTGACATGTTCAAGCTACAGGCCACCTTCGACAGTCTGGTCAATGGCCACTGCAAGGCGTTCAACGTGGTGGTCTTCACCACCGGCGACCTGCCGGCGACCACCACCGTGCGCGACACCGTGCACTTCGTCAAAGTCAGCACCTCCAATTATGTTGAGCGCGTCAATCAGATCATCGGGCAATCGACTGCTGACTGGATGGTGCTTGCCGAGGCCGGTGACCAGTTCACCCCGAGTGGCCTGTTGCGCGCGAGCCTCGAGCTGATCGATGCCGACGGCGTTCGCGCGGTGGCCATGGATGAAATCCAGCGTAAGGCTGATGGCAGCCTCATCGATGTGTTCCGCCCTGGCGTCAATCTCGATTTCCTGCAATCGGTGCCTTCGCTGATGGCGCGGCATTGGCTGATTAATCGCCAAGTGCTGGCCCAGGCCCGAGGATTCACGCCCGAATACACCCAGGCCCTGGAGCAGGATCTGCTGTTGCGCCTGATTGAAGACGCAGGGCTGGCCGGCCTGGCGCACCTGGCCGAGCCGTTGCTGATCTGCGACGCCCCGCCGGAAGAGGAAAAGCCCCAGGAGCGTCAGGTACTGACGCGCCACCTGGCCGCCCGCGGCTATCGCGCCCAGGTCATCTCGGCGCTACCGCTGACATACCAGATCGATTACCAGCATGCCGAGCGGCCACTGGTGTCGATCATTCTCGAAAGTCGAGACAATTTCGAGCAGGTACAGCAGGCGCTGGTCAGCGTGCTGCAACGCACCCGCTACCATCGGCACGAAATATTGGTTGCCGATAACCACAGCCGATCCGAGGAACTGGCTCAGTGGCTCGATAGCCTGGAAGGCAAGGGCGAGCGGATCCGCGTTCTGCGCAGCGACAGTCGCCTCAGTGCGTCGGCTCTGTACAACTGGGCGAGCTCGCAAGCCAAGGGCGAGTATCTGGTGCTATTGTCGGCCGAAGTGCAGGTGATCAATGCCAACTGGCTCGACAGCCTGCTCAATCAGGCCCAGCGGCCCGAGGTGGGGATTGTCGGCAGTAAGCAAATGGATAACCGTGGTATCACTACCCAGGCAGGGCTGGTACTGAAGCCCGATGGGAGGGTGGCCTCGGTGTTCGTTGGCGAACGCAAGGACGCCAAGGGCTATCTAAACGGCCATCAGGCGGAACAGAACTACTCGGCGGTGTCCGGCGCGTGCCTGATGATCCGCAAAGACTTGTTCGAAGCCGTTGGCGGCCTGGACGAGGAACATTTCGGTGAAGCGTTTGCCGACGTCGACCTGTGCCTGAAAGCGGCGGATGCGGGTTATCTCACCGTCTGGACTCCCCAGGCCCAAATGCTGCACTCCGGTACGTTCCCTGATGCACCGGAGGCGACCAAGGTCTTGCGCAACAAGTGGGAGGCGCGCTTCAGCCATGACGCGGTGCGTAACCCAAACCTGGCCTTGACCGGAACCGGCTTTGCGCTGGGCACCGCTGCGGCAGTGGATTGGACAAGGTTGCTCGCATAGGCCTGGTAATCAGGCAAAGGACTCAAGGTATGTTCAACGGTAAATCGATCTTCATCTCAGGCGGCACCGGCTCGTTCGGGCGTAATTTCATCCGCCGGTTGCTGGAGCAGTACCAGCCCAAGCGCGTGGTGGTGTTTTCCCGCGATGAGCTCAAGCAGTACGAGATGCAACAAACCTTCAATGCTCCCTGCATGCGTTATTTCCTGGGAGACGTGCGTGACGCCGATCGTCTGCGCCAGGCCATGCGCGGGATTGATTATGTGGTGCATGCAGCAGCGCTCAAACAAGTGCCCGCGGCTGAATACAATCCCACCGAATGCATTCGCACCAACGTCAATGGCGCAGAAAATATCATCGCAGCGGCGATCGAGAACGGTGTGAAAAAAGTCGTTGCACTGTCCACTGACAAAGCGGCCAGCCCAATCAACCTGTATGGCGCGACCAAGTTGCTGTCGGACAAATTGTTCGTTGCGGCCAACAATATCGCGGGTGAACAGCAGACCCGGTTCGCCGTCGTGCGCTATGGCAATGTTGCCGGCTCCCGGGGTTCGGTGGTGCCGTTCTTCAGCAAGCTCATCGCCGAGGGCGCGACGGAGCTGCCAATTACCGATGAACGTATGACTCGCTTCTGGATCACCCTCGATCACGGTGTGCAATTCGTGCTGGACAGCTTCGCCCGCATGCACGGCGGCGAAGTGTTCGTGCCGAAGATTCCATCGATTCGCATCATCGATTTGGCGTCGGGCATGGCTGGACATTTGCCGCGCAAGAACGTGGGCATACGCCCCGGTGAAAAACTACATGAGTTGATGGTGCCGCTGGATGATGCACGCATGACGATCGAGTTCACAGACCATTACACAATCCAGCCGTCGATTCGCTTCACCAACGTGGATGTGGATTTCGCTATGGACAACCTGGGCGAACGAGGCACTCCCGTCGCGGAGGACTTCGAGTATCGTTCTGACACCAATCCTCACTTTTTATCGGTGGAACAGATCGCCGATCTGCACGCCCGGCTATCGGTATGATTCCCTACGGTCGGCAAAGCCTCGATCAGGCTGACATCGATGCCGTCGTCGCCGTGTTGCAGTCCGATTGGCTGACGCAAGGGCCGGCGATTGAACGTTTTGAACAGGCCATGGCCCGTCGCTGCCAGGCCGGTTATGCCGTGGCGGTGTGCAACGCGACCGCCGCGCTGCACATCGCTTGCCTGGCTGCGGGGCTTGGGCCTGGGGATCGCTTGTGGACCACGCCAAACACTTTTCTGGCCTCAGCCAATTGCGGCCGTTATTGCGGCGCGCAGGTGGATTTCGTCGATATCGATCCGCTGACCTGGAATCTCGATGCCGTTGCCTTGGCCATAAAACTCGACAGGGCCGAGTGTGACGGGACCCTGCCAAAAGTCTTGGTGGCGGTAGCCTTCTCCGGGCAAAGCTGTGACATGCGTGAGATCTCTCGCCTGTCCGAGCGATACGGCTTCACGGTCATTGAGGACGCCTCTCATGCCGTGGGCGCGTCTTATGCCGACAGGCCAGTGGGGTGTGGCGAATTCGCGGACATGACGGTGTTCAGTTTCCATCCGGTGAAAATCATTACCAGCGCTGAAGGCGGGATGGTCCTGACCAATCGCCCGGAGCTGGCGCAGCGCCTGCAACGTCTGCGCAGCCATGGGATGACCCGTGACGCCGCGCAGATGAGCGAGCCCAGCCATGGGCCCTGGTACTATCAGCAGGTGGAGCTGGGTTTCAATTACCGTATCACGGATCTTCAAGCTGCCCTGGGGCTTTCCCAGTTGGACAAGCTCGATGGGTTTGTCGCCCGGCGTCGTGGTTTGGCGGCGCGCTATAATCAGTTGCTGGGTGGTTCGCCGCTGACCTTGCCCGGCGTGCAAGCCGACGCCGAATCGGCCTGGCATTTGTATGTGGTGCGCTTGCGACTTGATGAGATTTCCCTCAGTCATCGTCAGGTTTTCGAAGGCTTGCGCGCGGCCAAGATCGGCGTGAACCTGCATTACATACCGGTCCATTTGCAACCGTATTACCGCGATCTGGGATTTGCCCAAGGTGATTATCCACAGGCTGAACGTTATTACGCCGAGGCCATCAGCCTACCGATGTTCCCTTCCCTCAGCGACGAACAGCAGGACTATGTGGTTGGGCAACTGAAACGATTGCTTGAGGAGTAACGACGCGTGAGCGCAATCGCGATCATTCCTGCCCGTGGCGGCAGCAAGCGCATTCCCCGCAAGAACCTCAAGCCATTCGATGGCGTGCCGATGGTTGTCCGCTCGATTCGCACGGCGCTGGAGTCGACGTTGTTCGACGCGGTGTTCATCAGCACCGATGACGAAGAAATCGCCGAAGTGGCGAAGGCTCACGGTGCGCAGGTGCCATTCCTGCGACCGGCAGCGTTAGCGGATGATTTCACCGGAACGGCGACGGTGATTGTCCATGCCCTGAATGAATTGCGTGCGCGTTCGTTCGACTTTGTCTGTTGCATTTATGCCACCGCCCCCTTGTTGCAACCGCGGTTTCTACGTGAAGGTTTAGACTTACTGCGCGAGCATCCCGAGAAGTCGTTCGCGTTTTCCGTGACCGGTTTTGGCTTTCCGGTGCAACGTGCGTTGACACTGGACGAACAGGGCGCGTTGACGCCTCTGTACCCGCAATTTCGCGACACCCGCTCCCAGGACCTGGCCGAAGCTTTTCAGGATGCTGGCCAATTCTATTGGGGGCGCCGGGACGCCTGGTTGCGTGGCGATGCATTGTTTTCGCCGAAAAGCCTGCCGGTAGTGCTGCCTCGTCATCTGGTGCAAGACATCGATACAGCCGAAGACTGGAAGCGCGCCGAGTATCTCTACGCCGCTTTGAAAGCAGGCGGTGAATTGCGATGAGAGTGCTGATCCGCGCCGACGCTTCACCCAGCATCGGCAGCGGGCACATCGCCCGTTGCCTGACCTTGGCGCGAGTCCTGCGCGGGCAGGGCGCGCACGTCGCGTTCGCCTGTCGGTTGCTCATCGGGCATCGTCTGCACGCCTTGGAGGCCGAGGGCTTCGAGACGTTCTCCCTGCCGGACTTTTATCCCGGAGAAGATCCGCAACAGTCCATCGAGTCATTGTTGCCCTGGCAAGCGGATATCGAGGCGTTGGAGCAGGCGCTGGCCGATAGGCCCGGTTTCGACTGGATCATCGTTGACCACTATGGTCTGGATCATCATTGGCAGACCGCTGCCCGGCGCCTTGCGCCAAGGATCATGGCGGTGGATGACCTGGCGACCCGGACTTATAGCGTCAACCTCCTGCTTAATCAGAATCTGTCCGGTACCCAAGCTGCGTATGAAGGGTTGCTGCCCGAGCATTGCCGTACGCTGCTGGGACCGCGTTACGCGTTGTTGCGCGATGAGTTTCGTTGCGGGGCGATCGAAATAAAACCGAAGGTCAGGCGCGTGCTTGTCAATTTCGGCGGTTTTGATGCGGCGATGCAGACTCATCACGCAATGCTGGCGCTGGCGGATTACCCTGGACTGGAAGTGGATTTTGTTGCCGGTGCGGATAACCCGGCGTGGGCTCGCATGCAACGGATGGCGGCGAGTCGTCCCCATTGGCGATTGCACAGTTTCGTCAGTCATTTTCATCGGCTCATGCTGGAGGCCGACCTGTTCATTGGTGCCGGTGGTGGAACCAGTTGGGAGCGGGCCGCCATGGGGTTGCCCACGATTTGTATCGCGGTATCGAACAATCAGCAGGCCAACAGCGAGGTGATGGCGACATTCGGGGCTCATGTTTATCTGGGACCCAAAGAGGACGTTACGATGGAGCAGTTGCGCCAAGCCATCGGGTTCCTCGTCGGCAACCAAGGGTTGCGCCAAAGTTTGGCCCAGCGTTCCCTGCAGTTGGTCGATGGCTTGGGCGCATCCAGGGTCGCTGTAGCCATGGCCGGCGCGTTGCTGCAGGTTCGACCGGCCACGCAAGCTGACACCCATCTGCTTTTCGAGGGGCGTAATGCCGACGCCGTGCGCCGTGTATCGCTGGATCGTTCACCCGTCGACTGGGATCGCCATTGCCAATGGCTGCAAGGCAGCCTGGTCAATCCACAGCGTTTATTGCTGGTTGGCGATGCGTCCGACGGACCTGTCGGCGTATTGCGTTATGACCTGCAAGGCAGCGAAGCGCTGGTATCGATCTATTTATTCGAGAACCGCCTGGGGCTGGGGTGGGGCAGGGCATTGCTGGCCCATGGTGAGGCGTTTGCTACCGTCCACTGGCCGCAATTGAGCCGCTTTACCGCTCAGGTTCTGCCCGCTAACCAAGCGTCTCTGGACCTGTTCCGCCAAGCCGGTTTCAGTCAAGGCACATGCGTGTTCACGCGCGTATTGAAGGATCATCCTCATGAGTAGTTTCAAGATCGGTCAGCGCAGTATCGGGGCTGACGCGCCGCCTTTCATCATTGCGGAGATGAGCGGCAACCATAACCAATCCCTGGAAGTGGCCTTGCAGATCGTCGAAGCCGCCGCCCATGCCGGCGCTCACGCTTTGAAGCTGCAGACCTACACTGCCGATACCATGACGCTGGATCTGAGCGAAGGGGAATTCTTCATCAAGGACCCCAGCAGCCTTTGGGCGGGTACATCGCTCTATGACTTGTACGAAAAGGCCCATACGCCCTGGGAATGGCACGCTCCGATTTTCGCCCGGGCCAAGGCGCTGGGCATGCTCGCGTTCTCGACGCCGTTCGACGAGACCGCTGTGGATTTCCTCGAAAGCCTGGACGTGCCCGCCTATAAGATCGCCAGTTTTGAAAACACGGACGTGCCGCTGATTCGTCGGGTCGCTGCGACGGGCAAACCGCTGATCATTTCCACCGGCATGGCGAGCATCGCTGAGCTCGATGAAACCGTGCGTGCCGCCCGCGAGGCCGGTTGCAAGGATCTGGTGTTGCTCAAATGCACCAGTACGTATCCCGCCACACCAGCCAACAGCAACGTGCGCACCATCCCCCATCTGCGGGAGTTGTTTGGTTGCGAGGTGGGCTTGTCGGATCACTCCATGGGAGTCGGCGTGTCCGTTGCTGCGGTGGCGATAGGGGCGACTGTCGTTGAAAAACATTTCACCCTTGATCGCGCCGCTGGCGGGGTGGATGCCAGTTTTTCCCTGGAACCTGCAGAATTGGCAGCGCTGGTGATCGAAACCGAGCGTGCCTGGCAGGCCATGGGGCAGGTGCTTTACGGCGTGACCGAGGCCGAGCGCAAATCTTTGGTCTACCGTCGTTCGTTGTACGTAACGCAAGACATGGCCCCCGGCGAAGCGTTTACGTCGCAGAACGTCCGTGCCATCCGCCCGGGCCTTGGACTCGCGCCCAAACACCAGGATTCATTGATGGGCCGTCGCGCTCGGCAGGCTATCAAGCGTGGCACTCCGCTGTCCTGGTTGTTAGTTGAATAGCTTTTTGATGGGGCCTATTCAGCATTTAGCGTGACCTGCGAGTCATAACGCGCATCTTCACTGTATTGTATTGACCGGGAAGATGGCGCCTGGGCCTTATCAGGACCAGTGATAGCCCTTTACACTTCCCATTTGTCGGCGCCCCTCGATTCCTTGCGAGCGGTGGTATTGGGCTGTTTTTGATTGGGAAGCCGTAATGATTGGCATAAAGAGCATTGCGAGCTACGTTCCTGTAGCCGGCGTGGACAATTACGCACAAGGTGCAAAATTTGAAAAGGATGAAGAATTCATCCTTGGCAAGATTGGTTCCGCCTTCTTGCCACGCAAGGATGACGGGCAGGAAACCTCCGATCTGTGCGTCGAAGCAGCTAATGCGCTGTTTGCCAATAATCCCGATCTGAAGCGCGAATCCATTGACGTGCTGATTGTCGTCACCCAGAACGGTGACGAAGAAGGCTTGCCCCACACCTCGGCAATCGTCCAGGACAAACTCGGCCTGCCCACCAGTGTGGCAGCGTTCGACATCTCCCTGGGTTGCTCGGGTTATGTCTACGGTATCTACGCCATCAAGGGTTTCATGGAAGCCGCCGGCCTGAAGAACGGCCTGCTGGTGACTGCCGACCCTTACTCGAAGATTGTCGATCCGGAAGACCGCAACACTACGATGCTGTTCGGCGACGCCGCCACCGCTACGTGGATGGGCGAAAATGCGCCGTGGCAATTGGGCAAGGCCAAGTTCGGCACCGACGGTTCCGGTGCGCCGCACCTGAAGGTTAGCGATGGCGTATTCTTCATGAACGGTCGCCAGGTGTTCAACTTCGCCTTGCTCAAGGTGCCGGCACATCTGCACGAGTTGCTCGCCGACTCCGACCTGCGACCCAGTGACATTGATGCGTTCTGTATCCATCAGGGCAGCGCCGCGATTGTCGACGCCGTGGCGCGTCGTTTCGAAGGCGAGCCGGAAAAGTTCATTAAGGACATGGTCGAGACCGGCAACACCGTGTCGTCGAGCATTCCACTGCTGTTGGAGAGACACGTGCTCAACTCCGAATGGAAGCGTGTGGCGTTGAGTGGCTTCGGCGTAGGTCTGTCATGGGGTTCGGCGATCATCTATCGCCCGTGAGCCCATAAAACCCAGGCACAAAAATAGCGTCCAAGGTGTAACCTTGAACGCTATTTTTTTGCCTGACGCAAAAGCGAGACGCCATGAGCGAGTACTTTGAACGCAACCTCCAGGTGATCCAGCATCGTTGGCCGGCCTTGGCCGAGCGTCTGTTGCTTGAGGATGTCAGTGAATTGCAGGCTGATCTTGTAGAGGGTCTTGGGTCGACACTGAGTGTCAATGGCATTCAACTGACCAGTCGACACGACCGTCTTGCCGAGGCCGACCTGCAAGCCGCCACGCTTCCGCTGGACGCTCCCGTGGTGCATGTATACGGCACCGGGCTGGGCGACCTGCAGAACCGCTTGCTGGAGCGAGCGGGGCTCGAAAGGTTGTGTGTGCATATTCTCAATGGTTCGGTGTTTGCCCTGGTGTTGCAGGTGCTGGATCAATCGCCATGGCTGTGCGACCCGAGAGTGGTATTGCTTCATGCCGGTGACCTGGCGGAAATCCAGTTGCCATTTTTTGCACTGCCCGCCGAGCTGGTGCTAGCCGACGATTACAATGCCAAGATTCGTGATCGATTGATCAGTGAAATCCATCTGGCTTTCACCAATCGGGAGTTCGATCCACAGTCCCCTGAGATTGTTGAACGCCTGCAATCGACCTTCAGTCTCGCGAGCGAGGATCGGGATGTCGTCGAGCTGTTCGGCGCATTCAAGGGCCGTAAGGCGCTTGTCGTGGCCACCGGCCCCAGCCTTGAGCAGCATTTCGAAAGACTGCGTCACCTGAGCGAGCAAGCCCAGCGACCATTGTTGATTTGTGTCGATACGGCATACCGGCCGTTGATCGATCACGGCATTCGTCCCGACATCGTGGTCAGCATCGACCAGCGTATCTCGGCGCGTCATCTTCCCTCTGAAAACACCGACGGCATCGCGCTGGTTTATCTGCCGATGGCCGACCCCTTGGTGATTGAGGCGTGGCAAGGGCCTCGCTACGTCGCTTACTCCTCCAGCCCGGTCTATAGCCAGATGCGTGAGCAACTGCACCGGGCCGAACTCCATGTAGGCGGAAGCGTGATTCATCCGGCGGTCGACCTGGCGGTGCAAATGGGCGCTGCGCACATTACGCTTTTTGGTGCTGATTTTGCCTTTCCCAATGACAAGACCCATGCAGGATGGGGCGATGGCGACTTAGGGCCGCAGTTAGAGGCGTCCAGGCACTGGGTGCTTGATGGGCACGGCCGACGAGTCAAGACCCAGCTCAACTTCCGCAGCTACCTCTGTGAGCTGGAGCGTTTTATCGCCAGGCATCCCCAGGTGCGGTTCTATAACAGCAGTCGAGACGGAGCGTTGATTGTGGGCACCGATTTTGATCCGGAATATGTGCGATGACCGAGCTTCAAGTAGTAATCGATGATGCCCGTGAGTGCGCGCGTCTGTTTCGCCTTGGACGAGATGTCGAGGCGGGGCTGGCGATGGTCGCACTGATCGAATCGGTGCAGCCTTTAGTCGAATTGATGCCAGGCGACGTCCCTGCGTCGTGGAACAGGCTGCTTGCCTTGATGCTGGTTGATCAGCAGGCGCAGAACTGGATTTCGTTGGCCGATTATCTTGAGTATGAATGGGCTCAATTGTTGACCGCCGGTCGGCCGAAATAACCTCTTTCGCTCCACTCAACGCTGTCCTCCGCCTTCGGCTCCGTCATCGGCGTTTCCCTGACGTCATTTTTCCACCCTCCAGCCGCAGCCAAGTCCTTGATTTATGAGGGGTGGCACCCTGATGGCAAAATTTTTGAAAATTCTGCTAAAGCAAGTTCCAATTACGACGATAACTATTACGAAGGTTCTCTAGGCCACACCCGGCGGTTGCCAGGGCCGGAAGCCGCAGTACCCAACCAACGAGGAATTCGTCATGGCTTTAACAGTAAACACTAACGTCACATCGTTGAACGTTCAGAAGAACCTGAACAAGGCTTCCGATGCTCTGTCCACTTCGATGACCCGTCTGTCGTCCGGCCTGAAAATCAACAGCGCCAAAGACGACGCCGCCGGCCTGCAAATCTCCACTCGTATGACTTCGCAAATCCGCGGTCAGACTGTTGCGATCAAGAACGCCAACGATGGTATCTCCATCGCTCAGACCGCTGAAGGCGCGATGCAGGAATCCACGAACATTCTGCAGCGTATGCGTGAGCTGGCTGTTCAGTCCCGTAACGACTCCAACGGTACTGCTGACCGTGAAGCTCTGAACAAAGAATTTGCTCAGATGTCGAACGAATTGACCCGTATCGCCAAGTCTACCAACCTGAACGGCAAGAACCTGATTGACGGTACCGCTGGCACCATGACCTTCCAGGTTGGTTCCAACACCGGTGCTGACAACCAGATCACCCTGACCCTGGACAGCGGCTTCGACGCAGCTTCCCTGTCGGTTGACTCCGCCACCGTTCAGATCACCGGTACTGATTCGGCTACCGCTGAAGCTTCGATGAACAACGCGCTGACCAAGATCGACGCTGCTCTGGCCAAGATCAACGCCAGCCGTGCTGACCTCGGTGCTGCACAAAACCGTATGACCAGCACCATCTCCAACCTGCAGAACATCAACGAAAACGCCAGTGCTGCACTGGGTCGCGTACAAGATACCGACTTCGCTGCTGAAACTGCACAACTGACCAAGCAGCAGACTCTGCAGCAAGCGTCTACCTCGGTTCTGGCCCAGGCCAACCAACTGCCATCCGCTGTACTGAAGCTGCTTCAGTAATAGCCGGATGAGTTTTAGCGGGGGAGTGCGCTTGCGTGCTCTCTCGCTTTTTCCGTTCAAGAGGTGATGGACATGGATATGAGCGTGAAGCTGAACTTGTCTTATCCAGCGGCAAAGCCGGCACCTACCGTGGCCGACAAGTCCGTGGAGAAGCCTCAAGCCGAGCTTGCCACCGTGACCCCGGTCAAGCAGGCGCCTAAAGACGCTGCTGCTGAGCAGGACAAACTCAAGAAGGCCGTTCAGGAAATCGAGAAGTTCGTCCAGTCGGTCAAGCGCAACCTGGAGTTCTCTATTGATGAGCCTTCAGGCAAAGTAGTGGTCAAAGTGATTGCCAGTGGTTCCGGTGAAGTGATTCGTCAGATCCCGAACGAAGAAGTTCTGAAACTGGCCGACAGTTTGAATGATGCAAACAGCTTGTTGTTCAGCGCTGAAGCCTGACAGCTGGCACGAATTTTGTTGCTCTATTCTTTTGGGCGGTGTATTGGCCAAAAGGCCGGCGACACACTGAAGGGAGTATCACCATGGCAAGTCCAATTCTTCCGGGACTGGGTCTAGGCTCAGGCCTTGATACCGGTGCGATCGTCAAGGCGCTGGTGGATTCTGACAAGGCGGCCAAGCAAGGTCAGATCGACCGTGCCACGAAGACGAATACGTCGAACATTTCCGGTATCGGTTCGTTGAAGGCCCTGCTGGCTACGTTTCAGTCCGCGCTCGAAGCTTTGGGGAGTACGACTAACCCTCAGTTCACCGGCTTTGCCGCTACATCTTCCGATGCCAAGATATTGACCGCGACGTCGAGTAACTCGGCGGTCGGTGGTACCTATAGTGTCAAGATCACCAATCTGGCTACTGCCTCGAAGGTGTCGACGGCTGCTTTCGCCGGCGGAGCTACGAGCGCAGTGGAAGCGGGTACGCTGACGATCAGCAGCCAAAGCGGCGCGTCCTACGCCGTTGATGTTCCGTCTGGCTCCACCTTGCAATCGGTCAGGGATGCAATCAACTCCAAATATCAAGCCAGCGGCGTGAACGCCAACATCGTGACGGACAGCTTTGGCTCGCGTCTGGTGGTAGGTTCTACAAAGACCGGTGCAGGGAATGATCTGTCTTTAAGCGGTATTGCCAGTCTGACCGCTGACGGCACCGCGCTCATGGCCAACCCGCCGACAGCGGCATCTTCCGGCTCTCTGTCTCTTGCCACTGATGCGAAATTCGAAATTGACGGTCTGGCAATGACGAGCCCGACCAATAAGCTGGACAATGCGGTCACT
Organism: Pseudomonas sp. Z2-11; assembly: GCF_054161305.1. NCBI lineage: Bacteria > Pseudomonadati > Pseudomonadota > Gammaproteobacteria > Pseudomonadales > Pseudomonadaceae > Pseudomonas > Pseudomonas sp. Z2-11. Next base: position 4,462,065 of record NZ_CP096395.1, on the reverse strand, counting down.
GGCTTAAGCATGACATTGGTTGCGCCTACTGCCACTGCGGTAACGGTTACCGTTGCCACCAACGCGGACGGCTTGAAGGCTTCGATCCAGAAATTCGTCGACGCTTATAACGCCATTGCCAAGGCGGTGACCTCGCTGACTAAACCGACGACAGACGCTGACGGTAATTCCGTGCCGGCGGCATTGGCCGGTGATGCCATGCCGCGCGCGCTGTTGGAAGCTATCCGAGGTCCATTGTCCCAAACGGGTGCTGGTGACAAGCTGACAGTTTTGTCCCAGTTGGGGATTACCACCAACCAGACGACCGGTGCATTGGATTTCGACAGTGCCAAGTTTTCAACTGCTTTGAATACAAAACAGTTGGGCGGGGAAGTTCAAACGCTGTTCACTGGCGAGAACGGCTTGATGGAGCGCATGCAGAAAGCGATCCAACCGTACACCGAGCTCAAGACGGATGCAGGGGGAAAGCCAATTGATAATATCCTGACGGCTCGCTCCAAGAACCTGACTGTTATCCAGAAAAAGCTGGCTGCGGACCAGGAAGCACTGGATCGTCGGATCGAAACCCTGACCAAGGTGCTGACCAAAAAGTACAACGACATGGACACCCTGGTCGGCAAGTTGAAAGCCACCGCTAACAACATCACCTCCATGTTCGAAGCGATGACGGCACAGCAGAAAAACAGCTGATTGTCGACCGATGCACAAAGCCCGGCAACGTGTTGACTACGTTCCGGGCTTTCGGCTTTTCCGACCTAAAGTTTTCTGACGCAGCGTCGATATGCTGTTTATACGAACCGAAGTTTTTTTGATGAGGTAGAACATGAATCCGATGTTAGCCCTTCGCCAATACCAGAAGATTGGCGCCCAGGCGCAAACCTCCGAAGCAAGTCCCCATCGTCTTGTGCAAATGCTCATGGAAGGCGGCCTGGATCGTATCGCCCAAGCCAGAGGTGCGATGGAGCGCAAGGATATTCCAAACAAAGGCATTCTGATCGGCAAGGCCATCGGTATCGTTGGCGGTCTGCGTGAAGGCCTCGACCTGGAAAACCAGGCCGAGTCGGTCGCCGAGCTGGATGCGCTCTACACCTACATGATGAAACGCCTGGCCGAAGCCAACGCCAAGACCGATCCGAAGATCCTCGACGAAGTCGCCGATCTGCTTCGCACGGTCAAGGAAGGCTGGGATGCCATCGCCACGCCTGGTCCGCAATTCTAAGGAGCGCTCCCATGAGTCTTGTCCTGCAGCGAATCGAACAAACCCGTGATGCCCTGGTTGGTGCCTTGGCTGAGCGTAATTGGGAAGCTATCGGTCAGCTGGACCTGGCGTGTCGTTCCTGCATGGAGGACGTCTTGAGCGAGTCCGAGGTGGACGAGGCGGCGTTGCGTAATAATCTGGAAGAACTGCTGGGGGTTTATCGCCAGTTGCTGGAAGCAGCGACGGGCGAGCGTCAGGCAATCGTGAGCGAAATGTCGCAGATTCATCAGGCACAGAACGCGGCGAAGGTTTATCACTTGTTCGGCTGATTTAATTTTCAGTTAATCCGAACAAAGTGCGCCATAAATTTGACTGTGCACGATTTTTTGACTTAACTAGTGGCTGTTTACAGATTTCAGGCGTCTACAGGCATGACAAGTCTGCAAGCGTCTAGCTTGCCCCCAAATTCCGGGCACTGAGTTGACTAGGGAAGTTGCTATTGCATGTGGCGTGAAACCAAAATTCTCCTGATCGATGACGATAGCGTCCGCCGCCGCGACCTGGCGGTGATCCTGAATTTTCTTGGCGAAGAAAATTTACCCTGCGGTAGCCATGATTGGCAGCAGGCTGTCGGCTCTCTGTCGTCCAGTCGTGAAGTCATTTGCGTCCTTATCGGGACGGTAAATGCTCCCGCGTCGCTTTTGGGCTTGCTAAAGACACTCTCGACCTGGGATGAGTTCCTTCCAGTTTTGCTGATGGGCGAAAATTCTTCCCTCGACCTGCCGGAAGACCAGCGCCGCCGGGTGCTTTCCACCCTGGAAATGCCGCCGAGCTACAGCAAATTGCTCGATTCGCTGCACCGCGCCCAGGTTTATCGCGAAATGTACGACCAGGCACGTGAGCGCGGCCGGCATCGCGAACCCAACCTTTTCCGCAGCCTCGTCGGCACCAGCCGTGCCATCCAGCACGTGCGCCAGATGATGCAGCAGGTCGCCGATACCGACGCCAGTGTGCTGATCCTGGGCGAATCCGGTACCGGCAAGGAAGTGGTCGCGCGCAACCTGCATTACCATTCCAAGCGCCGCGAAGCGCCATTCGTGCCGGTCAATTGCGGGGCGATTCCTGCCGAGCTGCTCGAAAGTGAATTGTTCGGTCATGAGAAAGGCGCGTTCACCGGTGCAATCACCAGCCGCGCCGGACGTTTCGAGTTGGCCAATGGCGGCACGCTGTTCCTCGATGAAATCGGCGACATGCCGCTGCCGATGCAGGTCAAGCTGCTGCGCGTCTTGCAGGAGCGTACCTTCGAGCGCGTGGGCAGCAACAAGACCCAGAGCGTCGACGTACGGATCATCGCCGCGACCCACAAGAACCTCGAGACCATGATTGAGGTCGGCAGCTTCCGCGAAGACCTTTATTACCGTCTCAATGTATTCCCGATCGAAATGGCGCCGCTGCGCGAGCGGGTCGAAGACATCCCGCTGTTGATGAACGAGCTGATCTCGCGCATGGAGCATGAGAAGCGTGGTTCGATCCGCTTCAACTCGGCGGCGATCATGTCCCTCTGTCGTCACGGCTGGCCGGGCAACGTCCGCGAGCTGGCCAACCTGGTGGAACGCATGGCGATCATGCACCCCTACGGTGTGATCGGCGTGAATGAGCTGCCGAAGAAATTCCGCTACGTCGATGACGAAGACGAGCAGATGGTCGACAGCCTGCGCAGCGACCTGGAAGAGCGGGTGGCGATCAACGGCCATACGCCGGATTTCACCACCAATGCCTTGCTGCCGCCGGAAGGCCTGGACCTCAAGGATTACCTGGGCGGCCTGGAGCAAGGGCTTATCCAGCAGGCTCTGGACGACGCCAATGGCATCGTCGCCCGCGCGGCAGAGCGCTTGCGCATTCGTCGAACCACCTTGGTGGAAAAGATGCGCAAGTACGGCATGAGCCGCCGTGAAGGAGATGAACAGGCGGATGATTGACGCCTGTTTTGCAACCGCCTGATTTTCAGGCGGTTTTTTTTTCGGCACGGGTATTGCTACAGCTCTCGCAACGTTCCGTTTAACTGACGGTCAGCCAAGCGAGAGAGCACGATGACCCAAGCCGCCCTGATGTCTTCTGTCCCCGAGCCGGGACATATGCCGTCCGCCGAACAGGCTGGCCGGCTTGGACTTGAACAGGCGTTTTCGCTGTTCAGCCAGATGTCCAGCCAGTTGACCGACTCCTATAGCCTGCTTGAAGCGCGGGTTACCGAGCTCAAGGGTGAGCTGGCGGTGGTCAGTGCCCAACGCATGCAGGAACTGGCGGAAAAAGAACGCCTGGCCAACCGGCTGCAGAATCTGCTCGACCTCCTGCCCGGCGGCGTCATTGTCATCGATGCCCACGGCTTTGTGCGCGAAGCCAATCCGGCGGCGTGCGAGCTGCTCGGCCTGCCTCTGGAAGGCCAGCTCTGGCGGCACGTCATCGCTCGCTGCTTCGCGCCTCGCGAAGACGACGGCCACGAAGTTTCCCTGAAGGATGGTCGGCGGTTGTCCATTTCGACCCGTTCGCTGGACGCCGAGCCCGGACAGTTGGTGCTGCTCAACGACCTGACCGAAACCCGTCACTTGCAGGACCAGTTGGCCCGCCACGAGCGTCTGTCTTCCCTTGGGCGGATGGTCGCGTCGCTGGCCCATCAGATCCGTACGCCGCTGTCTGCCGCCTTGCTGTACGCCAGTCATCTGACCGAGCAGCAACTGCCGATGGAGACCCAGCAGCGTTTTGCCGGCCGCTTGAAGGAGCGCTTGCATGAGTTGGAACACCAGGTGCGCGACATGCTGGTGTTCGCCCGTGGCGAGTTGCCGTTGACCGACCGCGTCGCGCCCAAGGTGCTGCTGCAGTCTTTGCAGGCCGCAGCACTGACTCATGTGCAGGGCGTGTCGATCCGCTGGCAGTGCGACAGTCATGCGGGCGAGGTGCTGTGCAACCGTGACACGCTGGTGGGCGCGGTATTAAATCTTATTGAAAACGCGATTCAGGCCAGTGACGTTGATGTCCGTCTGAAAGTGCACCTGTATACCCGCGACAACACCCTGCGCCTGTGTGTCAGCGACAGCGGCAGTGGTATCGAGCCGTCCGTGCTTGCACGTCTGGGCGAGCCATTCTTTACCACCAAGACCACTGGAACCGGCCTGGGCCTGACCGTGGTCAAGGCGGTGGCGCGTGCCCATCAGGGCGAATTGCGGCTGCGCTCGCGGCTGGGGCGCGGCACGTGCGCGACGGTGTGCTTGCCGCTGTTTTCCAGCGCGCCAGGGGTGGAGTGAGCAAATGGCGACCAAGGTTCTACTGGTTGAAGATGATCGCGCGCTACGCGAAGCACTCGCCGATACGCTGCTGTTGGCCGGGCATGATTATGCCGCTGTCGGTTCGGCGGAAGAGGCATTGCTCGCAGTGGCCCGTGAGCCATTCAGCCTGGTGGTCAGTGACGTCAATATGCCGGGCATGGACGGCCATCAATTGCTCGGCCTGCTGCGCGCACGCCAGCCGCAACTGCCAGTCCTGTTGATGACCGCCCACGGCGCCGTCGAGCGGGCGGTGGATGCCATGCGCCAAGGGGCGGCGGATTATCTGGTCAAGCCGTTCGAGCCCAAGGCCCTGTTGGACCTGGTGGCTCGCCATGCCTTGGGCAGCCCTGCTGTCGAGGGCGAGGGGCCGGTGGCCATCGAGCCGGCCAGTGCACAGTTGCTGGAGTTGGCCGCGCGGGTGGCCCGCAGCGATTCAACCGTGTTGATTTCCGGCGAGTCCGGCACGGGCAAGGAAGTCCTGGCCCGGTATATCCATCAGCAATCCCGGCGCGCCAGCGAACCGTTCATTGCCATCAACTGTGCGGCGATTCCCGACAACATGCTCGAGGCGACGCTGTTCGGCCACGAGAAAGGTTCGTTTACCGGCGCTATCGCGGCCCAGCCTGGCAAGTTCGAGCAGGCTGATGGCGGCACCATTCTGCTGGATGAAATTTCCGAGATGCCGCTGGGCCTGCAAGCCAAGCTGCTGCGCGTATTGCAGGAGCGGGAGGTGGAGCGGGTCGGCGCGCGCAAGCCCATCAGCCTGGACATTCGCGTGGTGGCGACGACCAACCGCGACCTGGCCGGGGAAGTAGCGGCGGGGCGCTTTCGTGAAGACCTTTATTACCGACTGTCGGTTTTTCCGCTGGCCTGGCGTCCACTTCGTGAGCGCACCGCCGATATCCTGCCGCTGGCCGAGCGCCTGCTGGCCAAACACGTCAATAAAATGAAGCACGCGGCGGCGCGGTTGTCCGCCGAGGCGCAGGCCTGCCTGATCGCCTATCCCTGGCCGGGCAATGTCCGTGAACTGGACAACGCCATCCAGCGGGCGCTGATCCTGCAGCAGGGCGGCTTGATCCAGCCGGAAGATTTCTGCCTGGCCGGCCCGGTGGCCTGCGCGCCTTTGCCGGTGTTGCAGTCCGCCCCGGCGCAGATTCCTCCCGGGGAAGTGATGGGGGAAACCGCCGGCGCCCTGGAAGATGACCTGCGCCGTCGCGAATTCCAGATGATCATCGACACCCTGCGCGCCGAACGCGGCCGACGCAAGGAGGCGGCTGAGCGCCTCGGTATCAGCCCGCGGACCCTGCGCTACAAACTGGCGCAGATGCGTGATGCCGGGATGGATGTAGAGGCTTATCTCTTCGCCAGTTGAAGCATTAAACAAACCCTGTGGGAGCGGGCCTGCTCGCGAAGACAATGGTCCTCGCGACGTGGGCGCCGGCTGACACACCGCTATCGCGAGCAGGCTCGCTCCCAGAGGAGCCTGGAAGGATCCGCGCGCGCATTTGTTTCCGACGGCCACGGAGCTGGCACCCTTGTTGCTACTACCTATGTACCCGCTGAGTAAGTGTCAAAAAAATGCGGGCCGCCAGAGAGAATAGATCATGAGCCAAGGTATTGAATTTAATCGGTTGATGCTGGACATGCGCTCCATGCAGATGGACGCCATGGCCCAGCCTAAATCGGTCGCGGTGCCCCAAGTGGCCGGCAGCAGCTTTTCCGACATGCTCGGTCAGGCCGTCAATAAAGTGAACGATACCCAGCAGGCTTCGAACCAGTTGGCCAGTGCTTTCGAGATTGGCAAAAGTGGCGTCGACCTGACGGACGTAATGATCTCTTCGCAGAAAGCCACTGTCTCGTTTCAGGCGTTGACCCAGGTTCGCAACAAGCTGGTTCAAGCCTATCAAGACATCATGCAGATGCCGGTCTAAGGAAACTATTGAGTCATGGCAGAAGCAGCCGTTGATAACGTTCCAGCCAAGGCAACTCCGGTAGACGGCAAACCGCCGTTGTTCGGTCTGTCTTTCCTGGAAAACCTCTCCGAGATGACCATGCTGCGTCAGGTTGGCCTGTTGGTCGGCCTGGCTGCCAGCGTGGCGATTGGTTTTGCCGTGGTCCTCTGGTCCCAGCAGCCGGACTACCGTCCGCTGTACGGCAGCCTGGAGGGCATGGATGCCAAACAAGTCATGGAAACCCTGGCTTCCGCCGACATTCCTTATACCGTCGAACCCAATTCCGGCGCCTTGCTGGTCAAGGCCGACGACGTCGCTCGCGCGCGCCTCAAGCTCGCTGCCGCTGGCGTGACGCCGACCGATGGCAACATCGGATTCGAGATCCTCGACAAGGACCAGGGCCTGGGCACCAGCCAGTTCATGGAAGCGACTCGTTATCGTCGCGGCCTGGAAGGCGAATTGGCGCGGACCATTTCCAGCCTCAACAACGTCAAGGGTGCCCGCGTGCACCTGGCGATTCCGAAAAGCTCGGTGTTCGTGCGCGACGAGCGCAAGCCGAGTGCCTCGGTTCTGGTCGAATTGTATTCCGGCCGCTCGCTTGAGCCAGGCCAGGTCGTTGCTATTATCAACCTGGTGGCGACCAGCGTTCCCGAGTTGAGCAAGTCGCAGATCACCGTGGTCGACCAGAAGGGCAACCTGTTGTCCGACCAGGCGGAAAATTCCGAACTGACCATGGCCGGCAAGCAATACGATTACAGCCGCCGCATGGAAGGCATGTTTACCCAGCGGGTGCACAACATCCTGCAACCGATCCTCGGCAACGGCCGCTACAAGGCCGAAGTCTCGGCGGACGTGGACTTCAGCGCCGTCGAATCGACTTCCGAGCAGTTCAACCCGGATCAACCGGCGTTGCGCAGCGAGCAGTCGGTGAACGAGCAACGGACCGCCAGCAATGGCCCGCAAGGTGTACCGGGTGCCCTGAGCAACCAGCCACCAGCACCGGCCAGCGCGCCGCAAACCACCGGTGGCGCTACCGCCGCCGCAGGCATGGTGCAGCCAGGCCAGCCGCTGATCGACGCCAATGGCCAGCAGATCATGGACCCGGCCACCGGCCAGCCGATGCTCGCGCCGTACCCGGCCGACAAGCGTCAGCAATCGACCAAGAACTTCGAGCTCGACCGTTCCATCAGCCACACCAAGCAGCAGCAGGGCCGTTTGAATCGCCTGTCTGTCGCAGTAGTGGTGGACGATCAGGTCAAGGTCAACCCGGCCAACGGCGAAACCAGCCGCGCGCCATGGACCGCCGACGAATTGGCGCGCTTCACTCGCCTGGTGCAGGACGCCGTCGGTTTCGACGCCAGTCGTGGCGACAGCGTCAGCGTGATCAACGTACCGTTCTCCCTGGAGCGCGGTGAAGAAATCGCCGACATCCCGTTTTATTCGCAACCCTGGTTCTGGGATGTGGTCAAGCAGGTATTGGGTGTGTTGTTTATCCTGATACTGGTATTTGGAGTGCTGCGTCCGGTGCTCAACAACATCACCGGTGGCGGCAAGAACAAGCAGCTGGCAGGCTTGGGCGATGTAGAGCTGGGAGGCATGGGCGGCCTGGATGGCGAATTGGCCAACGATCGCGTCAGCCTCGGCGGGCCGCAGAGCATTCTGCTGCCAAGCCCGAGCGAAGGCTATGACGCTCAGTTGAACGCCATCAAGAGTCTGGTGGCAGAGGATCCGGGTCGTGTGGCCCAGGTCGTGAAAGAGTGGATTAACGCAGATGAGTGATAATCGAGCCGCTGTTGCCAAATTGTCCCGGGTCGACAAAGCCGCGATCCTGCTGCTGTCCCTGGGTTCGACGGACGCCGCCCAGGTGCTGCGCCACATGGGACCCAAAGAGGTCCAGCGCGTCGGCGTGGCCATGGCGCAGATGGGCAATGTGCACCGCGAGCAGGTCGAGCAGGTGATGAGCGAGTTCGTCGACATCGTCGGCGATCAGACCAGCCTGGGCGTCGGTTCCGACGACTACGTGCGCAAGATGCTCACCCAGGCCCTGGGCGAGGACAAGGCCAATGGCCTGATCGACCGGATTCTGCTGGGTGGCAACACCAGCGGCCTGGACAGCCTGAAGTGGATGGAGCCGCGCGCAGTCGCCGACGTGATCCGTTACGAGCACCCGCAGATCCAGGCGATCGTCGTCGCGTACCTCGATCCGGACCAGGCCGGTGAGGTGCTCGGCAACTTCGACCATAAAGTGCGCCTCGACATCATCCTGCGGGTTTCGTCGTTGAATACCGTGCAGCCGGCGGCCCTGAAAGAATTGAACCAGATTCTCGAGAAGCAGTTCTCGGGCAACTCCAATGCTTCGCGCACCACCCTGGGCGGTATCAAGCGCGCGGCGGACATCATGAACTTCCTCGACAGTTCGATCGAAGGTCAACTGATGGACTCGATCCGCGAAGTCGACGAAGACCTGTCCGGTCAGATCGAAGACCTCATGTTCGTGTTCAACAACCTGGCCGATGTCGACGACCGCGGTATCCAGGCACTGTTGCGCGAAGTGTCCTCCGATGTGCTGGTGCTGGCCCTCAAGGGTTCGGACGAAGGCGTCAAGGAGAAGATCTTCAAGAACATGTCCAAACGGGCGGCCGAACTGTTGCGCGACGACCTCGAGGCCAAGGGCCCGGTGCGCGTCAGCGATGTGGAAACCGCACAGAAGGAAATCCTCACCATCGCCCGCCGTATGGCCGAAGCCGGAGAAATCGTGCTCGGTGGCAAGGGCGGCGAAGAGATGATCTAAGGTCGTTATGTCTGCCAAGAGCGATGATTCACCCAGCGACCTGATCCGCGCCCGCGACGTCGGTGGTTTCGACGTCTGGTCGCTGCCCAGCTTCGATCCCCACGTGCCCGAGCCTGAGCCTGCACCGGTGGAAGAGTTGCCGGAGATGGAAGAGGTGCCGCTGGAGGAAGTCCAGCCGCTGACCCTCGAAGAAGTCGAGAGCATTCGCCAGGAGGCCTACAACGAAGGCTTCGCCATCGGCGAAAAGGAAGGCTTCCACAGCACCACGATCAAGGTCCGCCAGGAAGCCGACGTGGCGCTGACGGCCAAGCTGCGGGCGCTGGAATCGCTGATGCTGAACCTGTTCGAACCCATCGCCGAGCAGGACACCCAGATCGAGAAATCCCTGGTCGGGCTGGTGCAGCACATCACCCGGCAAGTGATCCAGCGCGAGCTGGCCATCGATTCGAGCCAGATCGAGCACGTCATGCGCGAGGCCCTCAAGCTTCTGCCGCTGGGCGTGGGCAACGTGCGGCTGTACATCAATCCGCAGGACTTCGAGCTGGTCAAGGCCTTGCGTGAGCGTCACGAGGAAAGCTGGCGCATCGTCGAGGATGAGACGTTGCTGCCCGGCGGTTGCCGGGTGGAAACCGAGCACAGCCGCATTGATGCAACAATCGAAACACGCATCAGCCAGGTCATGGCCAAGCTGTTCGACCAATTGCACGAGCAGGCCCTGCATCCGGCTCCGGCCGACCTGAGCCTGGACTTGCCGGACGAACCGGAGGCCGCCGTCATCGCCGATCCGGACGCGGCCGAACTGATTGCTCCCGAAGTGGACGGCCGTAATGCGCCTTGACCGAACCAGCTTCGGCAAGCGCCTGGGCAGCTACGCCGAGGCCACTGAGCTGGCCGGCCAGCCGATCCTGGAAGGGCGCCTGCTGCGCATGGTTGGCCTGACCCTAGAAGCGGAAGGCCTGCGCGCCGCCATGGGCAGCCGGTGCATGGTGATCAACGATGACAGTTATCACCCGGTGCAGGTCGAAGCCGAAGTCATGGGCTTTTCCGGCAGCAAAGTATTTCTGATGCCGGTGGGCAGTGTCGCCGGCATCGCGCCTGGCGCCCGTGTGGTTCCGCTGGCCGATACCGGTCGGCTGCCCATGGGCATGAGCATGCTCGGCCGAGTGCTGGACGGGGCCGGGCGGGCCCTGGACGGCAAGGGTGGCATGAAGGCTGAAGATTGGGTGCCGATGGACGGCCCGACAATCAACCCGCTCAAGCGCGACCCCATCAGCGTGCCGCTGGACGTCGGCATCCGTTGCATCAACGGGTTGTTGACGGTCGGTCGCGGTCAGCGCCTGGGCCTGTTCGCCGGTACCGGGGTGGGCAAGAGTGTGTTGCTGGGCATGATGACCCGCTTTACCGAAGCCGACATCATCGTGGTGGGGCTGATCGGCGAGCGGGGCCGCGAGGTGAAGGAATTCATCGAGCACATTCTCGGCGAAGAAGGGCTCAAGCGTTCCGTGGTGGTGGCGTCGCCGGCGGACGATGCGCCGCTGATGCGCCTGCGGGCCGCGATGTATTGCACACGTATCGCCGAGTATTTCCGCGACAAGGGCAAGAACGTCCTGTTGCTGATGGATTCGCTGACCCGTTTCGCCCAGGCCCAGCGGGAAATCGCCCTGGCCATCGGCGAGCCGCCGGCCACCAAGGGTTATCCGCCTTCAGTGTTTGCCAAGTTGCCGAAACTGGTGGAGCGGGCCGGTAACGCGGAGAAGGGCGGCGGTTCCATCACCGCTTTTTACACAGTGCTGTCCGAGGGTGACGATCAGCAAGACCCGATTGCCGACTCGGCCCGAGGCGTGCTCGACGGCCACATCGTGCTGTCCCGGCGCCTGGCCGAAGAAGGGCATTATCCCGCGATTGATATCGAAGCGTCGATCAGCCGGGTCATGCCGTCGGTCATCAGTGCCGAGCACATGAAGCGCGCCCAGCAGTTCAAGCAATACTGGTCACGTTACCAGCAGAGTCGCGACCTGATCAGCGTGGGCGCCTATGTGCCTGGCGGTGATCGTGAAACCGACATGGCCATCAATCTTTATCCGGCCATGGCGGTCTACCTGCGCCAAGGCTTGAACGACAACATCGGCATGGCCGCCAGCGAAGCGCACCTGCAAACCATCTTCGCCCCCGTCGCGGGCGGATAACCGCCTATGGCCACGAGTCGTGCGGCGCGCCTGGCGCCGGTGGTGGACATGGCGGAAAAAGCCGAGAAGACCGCCGTTCAGCGGCTGGCTTATTTCCAGGGACAAGTGGTCGTGGCCGAGAGCAAGCTGGCCGACCTGGAGAATTTTCGTCTCGAATACCAGGAGCAGTGGATTGCCCGTGGCAGTCATGGCGTTTCCGGGCAATGGCTGTTGGGCTACCAGGGGTTCCTCGCACAGCTGGGCACCGCGATCGATCAGCAGCGCCAAAGCCTCGTCTGGCACCAGAACAACCTGGAAAAGGCTCGCCAGAGCTGGCAGGAAGCCTTCGCCCGGGTCGAAGGGCTGCGCAAACTTGTACAGCGTTATATCGATGAAGCTCGGCAGCTGGAAGACAAGCGCGAGCAGAAGTTGCTTGATGAACTGTCTCAGCGTCTGCCGCGCCATGATCCGTATTGAACATGAAAGCGGAATTCTGTCGGTTGGAGGGTTTGATTCCTTGCTCAGACCTCTACCTGATGCTACACCTTGTACACATATGTCCACGACAAGGAAGTGAATATGTCTGTCGTAACTGAAGTGTCCCCAGATGGGCAAAAGCTGACGATCTCGATCAAAGGTCGATTCGATTTTGGCCGGCACCAGGAATTTCGTGAGTCTTACGAAAAGCTCAATACGAAGCCTGAGTCCATCGTGGTGGATTTGAAAGAAGCCACCTACCTCGACAGCTCTGCCTTGGGCATGCTCCTGCTGTTACGCGATCATGCCGGTGGCGACGAGTCGGATATCCGTGTGGTCAACAGCAGCAGCGACGTCAAGAAAATCCTCGCGATTTCCAATTTCGACAAGTTGTTCGATATCAGTTGATTACCATGCAATCGTCGCCGGAGCCGCTGACGATCCTGATTGCCGAAGACAGTGCCGCTGACCGACTGCTGTTGTCGACCATCGTCCGCCGTCAAGGCCATCAGGTGCTCACCGCAGCGGATGGCGCCGAGGCGGTTGAAGTCTACCGGGAGCAGCGTCCGCACCTGGTGCTGATGGACGCGATGATGCCCGTCATGGATGGCTTCGAAGCCGCGCAGCAGATCAAGCAACTGGCCGGGGACCAACTGGTTCCGATCATTTTCCTCACCTCGTTGACTGAAAGCGAAGGGCTGGCCCGTTGCCTGGAGGCTGGTGGTGATGATTTCCTCGCCAAGCCCTATAACCAAGTGATCCTGGCCGCCAAGATCAAGGCCATGGACCGCTTGCGTCGGTTGCAGGCCACGGTGGTCGAACAACGTGACCAGATCGCCCGGCACCACGACTACCTGCTTAACGAGCAGCGGGTTGCCAAGGCGGTGTTCGACAAGATTGCCCACTCCGGTTGCCTGAGCGCGCCGAATATCCGTTACCTGCAATCGCCCTATGCCTTGTTCAATGGCGATCTGCTGCTGGCCGCCTTCAACCCGGCTGGTGACATGCACATCCTGCTTGGGGATTTTACCGGCCACGGCTTGCCGGCGGCGGTCGGGGCGATGCCACTGGCTGAAGTGTTCTACGGGATGACCGCGAAAGGCTACGGCCTGGCGCAGATCCTGCGAGAAATGAATGCCAAGCTCAAGCGCATCCTGCCAGTGGACATGTTCTGTTGCGCAACGCTGCTGTGCCTGAGCTTCCAGCGCTGCACCGTCGAAGTCTGGAACGGCGGCATGCCCGATGGTTACCTGCATGACAGCCTCAGCGGCGTGCGTACACCGTTGCCGGCGCGGCACTTGCCGTTGGGCGTGCTCACGCCGCAACTGTTTGATGATCGCACTGAAGTGCATCCGATGTCGGTGGGTGACCGGGTATTCCTGTTGTCTGACGGCGTCATCGAAGCCAGCGACCGCGATGATCAGCCGTTTGGCGTGGAAAGGTTGCAGCAGGTGTTTGCGGCCAACCGCGAGCCCGACCGTCTATTCGAAGATATCCAGCAGGCCCTCGGTGATTTTCGCGGCGAGGCCCGCGACGACTTCAGCATGGTCGAGGTGCGGCTGGTCGCGCCGACGCAACTCAGCCCGCCACCACCGGTCTATTCCGATAGCGGCCAGTCGAGCCCGCTGGACTGGTCGGTGAGCTTCGAGTTCCGTGCGCAGACGCTCAAGCGCTTCAACCCGATGCCTTACCTGTTGCAGTTATTGCTTGAGGTCCATGGGCTCAGGGGCCAGAGTGGCGCCTTGTACAGTGTCCTGACGGAGCTTTATTCCAACGCGCTGGAACACGGCGTACTGGGGCTCGATTCGAGTCTCAAGCGTGATGCGGCGGGGTTTGCCCGCTATTATACGGAGCGCGGCATCCGTCTGGATGAGCTGGACAGCGGCCATATCCGCGTGCATCTGCACGTGACTCCCCAAGGGGAGGGTGGGCGCCTGGTCATTGAGGTCGAGGACAGCGGCCAGGGGTTCGATGTCAGCCGGGTGCTGGCCCGGCCTGTGGATCGTGACCGGTTATCCGGGCGCGGTGTGAGCCTGGTGCGCCAGCTATGCCACGAGGCCAGTTGGTCCGACGATGGTCGTAGTGCGCGCGTGGAGTTTTTCTGGGAGGCTCTGGCATAATCGGGGCCATTCTTGATCAAGGAGCGAACAAGTGAGCGAGATTCATCTGGATCGGGACGTGCTCAGCACGTTGAAGGAAGTCATGGAGGAAGGGTATCCGGAATTGCTGGATACGTTCCTCAACGATTCCGAGGCACGCCTGCGTGTGTTGCTTGAGGCCAGGGATGCGGAGCAATTGAGCGCCACCGCTCACAGTTTCAAGGGCAGTAGCAGCAATATGGGCGCCATCCGCCTGGCTGAACTGTGCGGCGAGCTGGAACAACGCGCCAAGCAGCCCTCGCTGGGTGGAATCGAGAAACTGGTCAGCGAGATCAACAGCGAATTTACCTACGTTCGAAAGCTTTGCAAGGAAGAGCGCGAAGGCTTTCACTGTTAAAAAGTTGTTGTTCGGCGCGTTGGCCCATCCCTTGCATTGTCCTGTCTCGACTGCATCAAAGATCCCAGTGCAGCGGAGACCATTTCATGCCCGTTACGCCTAATACACTCCTTCAGGCCGTTACCCAGGCCAAGCCGCAGGCCACCGTCAATTCGTTGGCAGCTGGCCCGGACGCCGGGAATAAAGCCTCCAGTTTCGCCCAGGTCTTCGCCAAGCAGGCCCCCGTCAAACCCTCGACGGCCCTTGAACCGGCGATTAAGCCGGTGCGCGACAAGGCCTCCGACAACACCGTCAAAAAGGATGCAGGCAGCGACACGGCTGCCGCTCCTGAGCCGGCGGTTGCCGATAGCGGCAAACCCTTGCCCGCCGACAAGCCGGCCACGGCCGACGACAAGCCCACGCAGGACGATAGCGATACGGCCGAGACGCCTGTAGCCGACGCCGCCCCAGTCGATCCGACACTCGACCCGGCCTTGCTGCCCGGGGTCATCGTGCCTGAAGTCGTTGCCGAGGCGCTGCCCGCGCCTGTGGTTGACACAACCGAGGCGCCAGTCGTCGCGGCAGTCGCGGCGCCCGTGGTGGCTTCGGCCACGTCGGCCCCGGTGACCGATCCGGAATTCGACCCCCAGGCCGATCCGCTTGACGCCCTGCCGGCGTTGCGTCTGGCGATGGAGCAGAGCGGCCATGTGTCCGCTTCCAGCCAGGCGCAGCCCAAGGCAACGGCGCCAGCGTCCGTCGATGGCGAGCCGACGTCGGCCCAGACCTTCGCGGCCGGCATGGCGAGCATGCTCAATGTACAAGCCGACCAGGACAGTACCAGTCCTGGCAGCCAGGGCGGTGAGAAGGCGTTCGGTGGCTTGCTCAACGAAGGCCTCAAGGATCTGACCGCAGCCTCCAGCGACACGCGGGTAGATGATTTCGCCAACCGCCTGGCGGCATTGACCCAGGCGGCTACGCCAAAAACCGCCAACGCGGTCCCGGTCAACCAGCCCATCGCCATGAACCAGAGCGGCTGGACCGAAGAAGTGGTCAACCGGGTGATGTACCTGTCGAGCGTCAATCTCAAGGCGGCTGATATCCAACTGCAGCCGGCCGAGCTCGGGCGCCTGGATATTCGCGTGAACATGGTCCCCGACCAGCAGACCCAGGTCACGTTCATGAGCGCCCATTCAGGCGTCCGTGAAGCCCTCGAAGGCCAGATGCATCGCCTGCGCGACAGCTTTGCCCAGCAGGGTATGGGCCAGGTCGACGTCAGCGTGTCGGATCAGTCACGTGGCTCCCAGGGTCAGGAACAGCAAGCCCAGCAGCAGGCCCAGGCTGGTCGCACGAGCTCTTCCTCTGGTGGCCGAGTGGATTCGGTAGACGAAGAGTTGCCGGCCAGCGTTGCCGAAGTGGCGGCCAACACTACCAGCGTCATCGGCACCAGCGCGGTCGACTACTACGCCTGATCCAACGCGGTACCCAATGTGGGAGCGGGCTTGCTCGCGAAGGCTGTGTGTCAGTTAACGATATGTGACTGATGCATCGCCTTCGCGAGCAAGCCCGCTCCCACATTCATTTGCGGTGTTCCGGAGAATGCATCTGACGCTTTCCTTGCGCTTCTGGCATAACACTTGCTCCAGCCAAGCCGTGCAACAGTGAAACCCCCGATTAGCGACGGATTATTGGCATGGCGAAGAGTGAAGCAGCAGCTGTAAAAGACCCCGCAACCAAAGGCAAACTCAAGCTGATCATCATGATCGTGGTGGGTTTGCTCCTGGCGATGGGTGTTTCCGTGGGGGCGACCTGGTATTTCATGCACAGCGCTCAAAGCAAACCGGCAGAAGTGGTGGAAACCGCGCCGGTGGGCAAGCAGCCGGCGATTTTCGAGCCGATGGCTCCCGCATTTGTGGCCAACTACACCCAGAACGGTCGCCAGCGCTACATGCAGGTGAGCATCACCCTGCTGGGCCGCAACCAGGCTGACCTGGAAGCGTTGCGGGTGCACATGCCGCTGATTCGCAATAATCTGGTGATGCTGTTCTCTGGACAGAGTTTCGACACCCTGGCCACTCCGGTCGGCCAGGAAATGCTGCGTCAGAAAGCCACGGCCAGCGTTCAGGAAGTGGCTCAGAAAGAGCTTGGCAAAGTGGTGATCGAACAGTTGCTCTTCACTAACTTCGTATTGCAGTAGGAACACGACATGGCCGTGCAGGACTTGTTGTCCCAGGACGAAATCGACGCGCTGTTGCATGGTGTCGACGACGGCCTGGTGCAGACCGAAAACGCTGCTGAACCGGGCAGCGTCAAAAGCTACGACCTGACCAGCCAGGATCGCATCGTTCGCGGACGCATGCCGACCCTGGAAATGATCAACGAGCGTTTTGCCCGATACACCCGCATCAGCATGTTCAACATGCTGCGCCGTTCGGCCGACGTGGCCGTTGGTGGCGTGCAGGTGATGAAATTCGGCGAATATGTGCACTCGCTGTACGTGCCCACCAGTCTCAACCTGGTGAAGATCAAGCCGTTGCGCGGCACTGCACTGTTCATCCTTGACGCCAAGCTGGTGTTCAAGCTGGTGGATAACTTCTTCGGCGGTGACGGCCGTCACGCCAAGATCGAAGGCCGCGAATTCACGCCGACCGAGCTGCGCGTCGTGCGCATGGTGCTGGAGCAGGCTTTCATCGACTTGAAGGAAGCCTGGCAGGCGATCATGGAAGTCAACTTCGAGTACATCAACTCGGAAGTGAACCCGGCCATGGCCAACATCGTCGGTCCGAGCGAAGCCATTGTCGTGTCGACTTTCCACATCGAACTCGACGGTGGCGGCGGCGACCTGCACGTGACCATGCCGTACTCGATGATCGAGCCGGTGCGCGAAATGCTCGACGCCGGTTTCCAGTCGGACCTCGACGACCAGGACGAGCGCTGGATCAATGCGTTGCGCCAGGACGTGCTGGACGTCGACGTGCCGATCGGCGCGACGGTTGCCCGGCGCCAGCTGCGCCTGCGGGACATCCTGCATATGCAGCCGGGGGACATCATCCCCGTCGAGATGCCGGAAGACATGATCATGCGCGCCAATGGCGTGCCGGCCTTCAAGGTCAAGATGGGCTCTCACAAAGGCAACCTCGCGTTGCAAGTGATCGAGCCGATCGAACGCCGCTGAGTGCTGTCAATCGCTTAAGTTTGTAACGGATTTCTAGTTTTTTACCGATTCTTGCCCGCCGAGGAAACATGATGGCTGACGATATGAATACCCAGGATGACCAGGCGCTGGCCGATGAATGGGCTGCGGCCCTGGAAGAAACCGGCGACGCCGGGCAGGCCGATATCGATGCGCTGCTGGCCGCCGATACCGGCAACCACGCTTCCAATCGCATGCAGATGGAAGAGTTTGGCAGCGTGCCGAAAAGCAATGAGCAAGTCACCCTCGACGGGCCGAACCTGGACGTGATTCTCGACATCCCGGTGTCGATTTCCATGGAAGTGGGCAGCACCGACATCAACATCCGCAACCTGTTGCAGCTCAACCAGGGCTCGGTGATCGAGCTGGATCGCCTGGCCGGTGAACCGCTGGACGTACTGGTCAACGGTACCCTGATCGCCCATGGCGAAGTGGTGGTGGTCAACGAGAAGTTCGGCATTCGCCTGACGGACGTGATCAGCCCGAGCGAACGCATCAAGAAGCTGCGCTGAATGAAAGGCTTTCTCGCCGCAGCCTTGATGCTGCCGTTCAGCGTGCTGGCGGCCGAGCCCGCGGCCACGGCGGCGGTTGCGCCGGCAAGTGGCGGCAGCATGGCCGGGCAATTGGCGCAGTTGGTGCTGGGCCTGCTCGTGGTGCTCGGGTTGATTTTTTTCCTCGCGTGGATGCTGCGGCGCGTGCAACAGGCGGGGCCTGCCGGCAAAGGCCAGGTCATCGACATCATCAGTTCCCGCGCGCTCGGCCCGCGGGATCGGCTGGTGCTGGTGCAAGTTGGCAACGAGCAGATCCTGCTCGGCCTGAGCCCTGGCACGATCACCGCTTTGCACGTTCTCAAGGAGCCGGTGCAGGTGCCCGCCACCGAGCAGGCCACCCCCGAATTTGCCCAGCGGCTCATGGAACTGCTGGGTAAAGATCAGAAGGATAAAAAGTAATGCCGTTGCGCATTCTGTTGGCGCTGGCCCTGTTGCTGGCTGCACCGTTGGCGTTTGCCGCCGACCCGTTGTCGATTCCGGCGATCACGTTGGGCACCAACGCCGAAGGGGCTCAGGAGTATTCGGTCAGCCTGCAGATCCTGCTGATCATGACCGCGCTGAGTTTCATCCCGGCGTTCGTCATGCTGATGACCAGTTTCACCCGGATCATCATTGTCTTTTCGATCCTGCGCCAGGCCCTGGGTTTGCAGCAGACGCCGTCGAACCAGATACTCACGGGCATGGCGTTGTTCCTGACCATGTTCATCATGGCGCCAGTCTTCGACCGGGTGAACCGTGATGCGCTGCAACCCTACCTGGCCGAAACCCTCAGCGCCCAGGACGCGGTGGCCAGGGCCCAGGTGCCGATCAAGGATTTCATGCTCGCCCAGACTCGCAGCAGCGACCTGGAGCTGTTCATGCGCCTGTCCAAGCGCACCGACATCGCCAGCCCCGACCAGGCCCCATTGACCATCCTGGTGCCAGCGTTCGTGACGTCCGAGCTGAAAACGGCGTTCCAGATCGGTTTCATGATCTTCATCCCGTTCCTGATCATTGACCTGGTGGTCGCCAGTATCCTCATGGCGATGGGTATGATGATGCTGTCGCCGCTGATCATTTCATTGCCGTTCAAGATCATGCTGTTCGTGCTGGTGGATGGCTGGGCCTTGATCATCGGTACGCTGGCGGGCAGTTTCGGCGGTGTTTAGACCAATTGCGCGGGTAGCACGATATGACGCCTGAAGTAGCGGTAGACCTGTTCCGCGAAGCACTCTGGCTGACCACCATGATGGTTGCCATCCTGGTAATTCCGAGCCTGCTGGTGGGCTTGCTGGTGGCGATGTTCCAGGCCGCCACGCAGATCAACGAACAGACCCTGAGCTTCCTGCCGCGCCTGCTGGTGATGCTGGTGACGCTGATCGTCGCCGGCCCGTGGCTGGTGCAAACCTTCATGGAATACATCCTGCAGCTGTACGGCAGTATTCCCCAGTTGATCGGCTGACCCGATGTCGATGCTCGAACTGACGGACACCCAGATCAGCAGCTGGGTGGCGTCGTTTATCCTGCCGCTGTTTCGCGTCACCGCCGTGCTGATGAGCATGCCGGTCTTCGGCACGACCCTGGTGCCAGGCCGTGTGCGCCTGTACCTGGCCGTGGCAATCACCGTGGTCATCGCGCCCGGACTGCCGCCGATGCCGCCGGTCAATGCCCTTGACCTCAGTGCGCTGATGCTGGTGGCCGAGCAGATCCTCATTGGTGTCCTGCTGGGGTTTTCACTGCAGCTGTTCTTCCAGGCGTTCGTGGTGGCCGGGCAAATCATTTCGATCCAGATGGGCATGGCGTTCGCCTCCATGATCGACCCCACCAACGGCGTCAACACCGCGGTCATCGGGCAGTTCCTGACGATGCTGGTGACGTTGCTGTTCCTCGCCATGAACGGGCATCTGGTGGTGTTTGAAGTGCTCACCGAGAGCTTCACCACAATGCCGGTGGGCAGTGCGATGCTGGTCAATCATTTCTGGGACATCGCCGGCAAGCTCGGCTGGGTCCTGGGGGCGGCGATGCTGCTGGTATTGCCAGCCATTACCGCGCTGCTGGTGGTCAACATCGCTTTTGGCGTGATGACCCGCGCGGCGCCGCAACTGAACATTTTTTCCATCGGCTTCCCCCTCACGCTGGTGCTGGGCATGGTGATCTTCTGGGTCAGCCTGGGGGATATTCTCAACCAGTATCAGCCGTTGGCCACCCAGGCCTTGCAGCTGCTACGCGACATGGCACAGGCGCGCTGAACCATGGCTGAGAGCGAAAGCGGTCAGGACAAGACAGAAGACCCCACGGAGAAACGCACCAGGGAGTCCCGCGAGAAAGGCGAGATCGCCCGCTCCAAGGAGCTCAACACCCTGGCGATCATGCTTGCCGGCGCTGGCGGCTTACTGATCTATGGCGGCGGGCTGGCGCTGGAACTGCTGGAAATCATGCGCCTGAATTTTTCCTTGCCTCGGGAAGTATTGCTGACCCCTGGCGCCATGACGCAGTACCTGCTGCATTCGGGCAAGATCGCGCTTCTGGCGATTCAGCCCGTGCTGATTTTTTTATTGTTGGCGGCATTCATCGGCCCGATTTCCCTGGGTGGATGGCTCTTCGCCGCCGGCAGCCTGGCACCCAAGTTCAGTCGGATGAACCCGGCCGCCGGCATCAAGCGCATGTTTTCCACCACGGCGCTGGTGGAGCTGCTCAAGGCTTTTGGCAAGTTCCTGCTGGTCCTGTCCGTCGCGTTGGTGGTGCTGGAGGGCGACATCGACGATCTGCTGCGCATCGCCCATCAACCGCTGGAACAGGCCATCATTCATAGCGTGCAGCTGGTGGGATGGAGCACGTTGTGGATGTCTTGCGGCCTGATCCTGATCGCTGCCATCGATGTGCCGATCCAGCTCTATCAGAGCAAGCAGAAGCTGATGATGACCAAGCAGGAAGTGCGCGACGAGCACAAGGACTCGGAGGGCAAGCCGGAGGTCAAGCAGCGGATTCGCCAATTGCAGCGCGAGGTCTCCCAGCGGCGCATGATGGCGGCGATTCCCGACGCCGACGTGGTCATTACCAACCCGACCCACTATGCGGTGGCGCTCAAATACGATCCTGAAAAAGGCAATGCGCCGGTGCTGCTGGCCAAGGGTAGTGATTTCCTGGCGTTGAAAATCCGCGAAATCGCCGTTGCCAACGAAGTGATGCTGCTCGAATCGCCGGCGCTGGCGCGCTCGATCTACTACTCCACCGAACTCGATCAGGAAATTCCCGGAGGTCTGTACCTGGCTGTGGCCCAGGTGCTGGCCTACGTCTACCAGATCCGCCAGCACCGCGCCGGCAAGGGCAAGCGTCCCGAACCGCTCAAGGACCTGCCGATCCCGCCGGATTTGCGGCGTGACTCCTGATTCAGCCGATGCTATTCCCTTAGGGCATCGACAAACCCGTGGCGAGGGAGCTTGCTCCCGCTGGGCCGCGAAGCGGCCCCAAAACCCGCCAGATGCGGGGCATCAGACACGCCGCACCCGCCGGTTTGCGACTGCTTCGCAGCCGAGCGGGAGCAAGCTCCCTCGCCACGGGTACCCTTCTTCTCAAGTGAACCGCATCACCCTGTGGGAGCGAGCCTGCTCGCGATTGCGGTGATCCAGTCGATACAGGCGCCGACTGACAAACCGCATTCGCGAGCAGGCTCGCTCCCACAGGGTTGAAGTCGCTTCGGCCTTTCTATTTCAAGCTTTTGCAAAAGTTGGAAAGCTTCTTGCAATACCCCGTCTGCGCCCCCTCCGGGCGTCAAAAGTTTGCTTCACAGGAACGGGGAATATTGGTGGATCGCTCTCAGTTATTCAGCACCGCACGCAGCAACGTAGCCGACCTCAGCCGGGGGAATCTGGGTGTGCCGCTGTTGCTGCTGGTCATGCTCGCCATGATGATGCTGCCGATACCGCCGTTCCTGCTCGACGTGTTCTTCACGTTCAACATTGCGCTGTCCATCGTGGTACTGCTGGTCTGCGTATACGCTCTGCGGCCGCTGGATTTCGCGGTGTTTCCAACCATCCTGCTGGTCGCCACGCTGATGCGCCTGGCGCTGAACGTGGCGTCCACTCGCGTGGTCATGCTCCACGGCCAGGACGGCCACGCTGCCGCCGGTAAGGTGATCCAGGCCTTCGGTGAAGTGGTGATCGGCGGTAACTACGTGGTCGGTATCGTGGTTTTCGCCATCCTGATGATCATCAACTTCGTTGTGGTGACCAAGGGTGCCGGGCGGATTTCCGAGGTGAGCGCGCGTTTCACCCTCGATGCGATGCCCGGCAAGCAGATGGCGATCGACGCCGACCTCAACGCCGGCCTGATCGATCAGAACCAGGCCAAGGCTCGTCGTCTTGACGTGGCTCAGGAGGCCGAGTTCTACGGTTCCATGGACGGTGCGAGCAAGTTCGTGCGTGGCGACGCCATCGCCGGCCTGCTGATCCTGTTCATCAACCTCATCGGCGGGATGGCCGTCGGTATCTTCCAGCATGGTATGACGTTCGGTGATGCTGGCAGGGTTTACGCCTTGCTGACCATCGGTGACGGTTTGGTGGCGCAATTGCCATCACTGTTGTTATCCACAGCTGCCGCGATCATGGTGACCCGTGCTTCGGGCTCCGAAGACATGGGCAAGCAGATCAATCGCCAGATGTTCGCTTCGCCCAAGGCCCTGGCCGTGGCGGCCGGCCTGATGGCGGTGATGGGTATCGTGCCGGGCATGCCCCACGTGTCGTTCCTGAGCATGGCTGCCCTGGCTGCCGGTGGCGCCTACCTGTTCTGGAAAAAGCAGAACGGGCAAAAGGTCCAGGCGCTGGAAGAGGTCAAGCGTCAGCAGGAACTGCTGCCATCGCCGGCGCGGGCCATGGAAACCAAGGAGTTGGGTTGGGACGATGTGACGCCGATCGACATGATCGGCCTGGAAGTCGGCTACCGCCTGATCCCACTGGTCGACCGCAACCAGGGTGGTCAACTGCTGGCCCGGATCAAGGGCGTGCGCAAGAAGCTGTCCCAGGACCTGGGCTTCCTGATGCCCACCGTGCATATCCGCGACAACCTCGATCTGGCCCCAAGCGCCTATCGCCTGACGCTCATGGGCGTGATCCTGGCCGAAGCCGAGATCTATCCTGACCGCGAGCTGGCGATCAACCCAGGACAGGTCTACGGTTCGCTCAACGGTATTACCGCCAAGGATCCGGCTTTCGGCCTGGAAGCGGTGTGGATCGAAATCAGCCAGCGGGCCCAGGCGCAATCGCTCGGTTATACCGTGGTAGACGCCAGCACCGTGGTGGCGACCCACTTGAACCAGATTTTGTATAAGCACTCCAGCGAGCTGATCGGCCACGAGGAAGTCCAGCAATTGCTGCAAGTACTGGCCAAAGGCTCGCCAAAACTGGCCGAGGAGCTGGTGCCGGGCGTGGTGTCGCTGTCGCAGTTGCTCAAGGTGTTGCAGGCGCTGTTGGCCGAACAGGTCCCGGTGCGCGACATTCGCAGTATCGCCGAAGCCATCGCCAACAACGCTTCGAAGAGTCAAGATACCGCCGCGTTGGTCGCTGCGGTGCGGGTCGGCGTATCCCGCGCAATCGTCCAAAGCATTGTAGGCACTGAGTCTGAGCTGCCTGTGATCACTCTGGAGCCAAGGTTGGAACAGATATTGCTCAATAGTCTGCAGAAGGCAGGACAAGGCTCGGAAGAGGGTGTTCTGCTGGAGCCAAGCATGGCCGAGAAGCTGCAGCGTTCGTTGATCGAAGCAGCCCAGCGGCAAGAGATGCAAGGCCAACCGGTGATCCTGCTGGTGGCCGGTCCGATTCGCGCGATGCTCTCGCGGTTCGGTCGCCTCGCGGTCCCGGGGCTGCATGTGCTGGCGTACCAGGAAATACCGGACAACAAGCAAGTGACCATCGTTGCGACAGTAGGGCCCAACGGCTGAGGTAGTGGTTTATGCAAGTGAAGCGTTTTTTTGCCGCCGATATGCGTCAGGCCATGAAGCTGGTACGTGACGAGCTGGGCGCTGAAGCAGCCATCATCGGTAATCGCCGGATCGCCGGCGGTGTCGAGCTGACGGCTGCCCTGGATTACAAATTGTCGGCGCTGGCCCCGCGGGTTCCGAACATGGAGCTTGAGGATGAGCTGCGCAAGACCCAGTCGCGCATCGCCAGCGCCCAGGCCGAACTGAGCCTGCGCAGCAGCGAAGGCGAAGGCAGCGCGGGGACCAATCGTCAATTGTTCGCCGGCCAGCCACTGACGGCCGGCCTGCCGCTGACCGCTGCCGAACCGCTGATCGAGCCAGCCCAGGCCGAGCCGCGTCGTCCGGCACCGGCGCCAGCCGCGCCAGCCGCGGGTGTCGACCCACGTGCCCTGGACTCGATGCGCTTTGAACTCAACAGCCTGCGTGAGCTGATGGAAGTCCAGCTTGGCTCGTTGGCCTGGAACCAGCTGCAAGGCAGCCGTCCGGCCCAGGCCAACCTGTGGCGTCGCCTGCAACGCATCGGCTTGTCCGGCCCGTTGTCCCGCGACCTGCTGGCACTGGTCAACGATATCGAAGAACCTCGCCAGGCTTGGCGCATGCTGTTGGCGCACCTGGCGCGGATGATCGCCACGCCGGAAGTCGAGCCGCTGGAAGAGGGCGGGGTGATTGCCATGGTCGGCCCGGCCGGCATGGGCAAGACCACCACCCTGGCCAAGCTCGCCGCCCGTTATGTACTCAAATACGGCGCCCAGAGTATCGCCCTGGTGAGCATGGACAGTTTCCGCATCGGCGCCCAGGAGCAACTCAAGACCCTGGGCCGGATCCTCAACGTGTCGGTGACCCATGTTGATCCGGGCCAATCGCTGGCCCAGGCGCTGGAACCACTGCTGCGCAAGCGCGTCGTGCTGATCGACACCGCCGGCCTGCAAGCCAGCGATCCGGCCCTGCGCATGCAGCTGGAAAGCCTGGCCGGGCGTGGCATCAAGTCAAAAAATTATCTCGTGTTGGCAACCACCAGCCAGAAACAGGTTCTAACCGCCGCATACCACAGCTACAAACGCTGCGGGCTGGCCGGTTGCATCCTGACCAAGCTGGACGAAACGGCAAGCCTGGGCGAGGTGTTGAGCCTGGCGATCGGTCATGAACTACCGGTGGCCTACCTGACCGACGGGCCGCGGATCCCGGATGATTTGCATCTGCCGCGCCGTCATCAACTGGTCAGTCGTGCCGTGAGTGTGCAAATGCAGGAAGAACCCAGCGACGAAGCCATGGCTGACATGTTCGCTGACATCTACCACAGCCCGACCAAGCAGGTCGGCTGAGGTAATCATGAATATTTTTTGTACCTACATCGATGGTCTGCCATGCATTGTTCCGTATGCGAACGCGCAGCCAGTAATGTGGCCTCCGTCTAAGTAAGACAAGGTAAAGAACGAACATGGGCAGCATGCATCCCGTACAGGTGATCGCGGTGACCGGCGGCAAAGGTGGCGTCGGGAAGACTAACGTGTCAGTGAACTTGTCCCTGGCTCTGGCAGAGCTTGGCCGACGGGTCATGCTGCTGGACGCCGACCTGGGCCTGGCGAACGTCGACGTGCTGCTGGGGCTCACCCCCAAGCGCACGCTGGCGGACGTGATCGAGGGCCGCTGCGAACTGCGCGACGTGCTCCTGCAGGGACCTGGCGGGATTCGCATCGTGCCGGCCGCCTCCGGTACCCAGAGCATGGTTCACCTGACCCCGGCGCAGCACGCCGGCCTGATCCAGGCTTTCAGCGACATCGGCGACAACCTCGATGTGCTGGTGATCGACACGGCCGCCGGTATCGGTGACTCGGTGGTCAGTTTTGTCCGCGCCGCCCAGGAGGTCCTGCTGGTGGTCTGCGACGAACCGACCTCCATCACCGATGCCTACGCCCTGATCAAACTGCTCAACCGCGACTATGGCATGAACCGCTTCCGCGTCCTGGCCAACATGGCCCAGAGTCCGCAGGAAGGACGCAACCTGTTCGCCAAGTTGACGAAGGTCACGGATCGCTTCCTGGACGTCGCCCTACAATATGTCGGCGCAGTGCCTTACGACGAAAGCGTACGCAAGGCTGTCCAGAAGCAACGTGCCGTCTATGAAGCTTTTCCACGTTCCAAATGCGCGCTGGCGTTCAAGGCTATCGCCCAGAAGGTCGATACCTGGCCGCTGCCGGCCAACCCTCGCGGGCATCTGGAATTTTTCGTCGAGCGTCTCGTGCAACAAACGGCAGGGCCCGTGTTATGACAGCCAGCGGTTACAACCATCTCTACAAAAAATCGGCACGGGACGCCCAGTACGAACTGATCGAGCGTTATGCGCCGTTGGTCAAGCGCATCGCCTATCACTTGCTGGCACGCTTGCCGGCCAGTGTTCAGGTCGAAGACTTGATCCAGGCGGGTATGATCGGCCTGCTCGAAGTGTCGAACAAATACGACGCGAGCAAGGGCGCCAGTTTCGAGACGTATGCCGGTATCCGGATTCGCGGAGCGATGCTCGATGAAGTCCGCAAGGGCGACTGGGCGCCGCGTTCGGTGCACCGCAATACCCGTATGGTCAGTGACGCGATCCGTGCGATTGAAGCTAAAACCGGGCGTGACGCTAAAGATCACGAAGTTGCGGCCGAACTCCAGTTGAGTCTCGATGATTATTACGGGATTTTGAACGATACCTTGGGCAGCCGCCTGTTCAGTTTCGACGACCTTTTGCAGGACGGCGAGCACGAAGGGCTGCACGAGGACAATGCGAGTGCTCACATGGAGCCGTCGCGTGACCTGGAAGACGAACGTTTCCAGAGCGCGCTGGCGGATGCGATTGCCAATTTGCCGGAGCGTGAGCGACTGGTCTTGGCGCTGTACTACGACGAAGAGCTGAACCTCAAGGAAATCGGTGAGGTCCTGGGGGTCAGCGAATCGCGGGTCAGCCAGTTACACAGCCAGTGCGCGGCCCGCTTGCGGGGGCGTTTGGGGGAGTGGCGAGCGCGCTGACAGGCAGTGTGGGGACGCTGCGAGCGGGGCTGGCATGGCATGTGCCGGGCCAGTCTCCATCCGTGGGACTCCATACAGTTGTCGAGTGTTGTGCCGGATTGATTGAAATGGCGCGTCCAGGTGCTGGGCGCGTTTAAGACTGCTTGGAGGTCGAATTGGACAAGAACATGAAAATCCTCATCGTTGATGACTTCTCAACGATGCGGCGGATCATAAAAAACCTGTTGCGTGACCTCGGGTTCACCAACACGGTCGAGGCTGACGATGGCACCACTGCCATTCCAGTCCTCAACAGCGGGAGCATCGACTTTCTGGTGACTGACTGGAACATGCCCGGCATGACCGGTATCGACTTGCTGCGCCACGTGCGCGCCGATGAAAAACTCAAGCACCTGCCGGTGCTGATGGTCACCGCCGAAGCCAAGCGCGAGCAGATCATCGAAGCGGCCCAGGCCGGTGTAAACGGCTATGTGGTCAAACCCTTCACGGCCCAGGCGTTGAAAGAGAAGATCGAAAAAATCTTCGAACGCATCGGTTAACGGCGCCACGGGGGAGCTATGGACAACGAATCTTCAATGGGCGATTTCGAATCGACCCTGAAAAAACATGCCCGCGAACTGGTCGACAGCCTTGAAAAGGGCCGCTTCGGTGACGCGGTTCAAATGATTCATGAGCTCAACCAGACCCGTGACCGCGGTCTGTACCAGGAAGTCGGCAAGCTCACCCGTGAACTGCACAGCGCGATTGTCAATTTCCAGATCGATCCGAACATGCCACAGGCCGAGGAAGTCTCGCAGATCACCGACGCCACCGAGCGCCTGGGGTATGTGGTCAAGCTGACCGAAGCCGCGGCCAACCGCACCATGGACCTGGTGGAAAGCGCTACTCCGCTGGTCAACGGCCTGAGCGAGGAAGCCCAGGCGTTGAGTACCGATTGGGGGCGCTTCATGCGTCGCGAAGTCGGTGCCGAGGAGTTTCGCGAGCTGGCCCGTCGGGTCGACGGTTTCCTGACGCGCAGCAGCAGCGAAAACCGCGCCGTGGCGAGCAATCTCAATGACATCCTGCTGGCCCAGGACTACCAGGACCTGACTGGCCAGGTGATCAAGCGCGTGACCCAGTTGGTCACCGAAGTGGAAAGCAATTTGCTCAAACTGGTGCTCATGGCTAGCCAGGTCGATCGCTTTGCCGGCATCGAACACGACCGTGAGGCGATGCTTGCTGAAAAAGATCCACAAAAACATCTCTCTCAGGGTGAAGGTCCGCAGATTCATGCCGATAAAAGAGAAGACGTTGTGTCCGGTCAGGACGATGTGGACGATTTGCTGTCCAGCCTTGGATTTTGAGTTTTAGCCCTATTTTAGGAGCAGCCATTAATGAGCTTCGGCGCCGATGAAGAGATCCTTCAGGATTTCCTGGTTGAGGCCGGCGAGATTCTAGAGCAACTGTCCGAACAGCTGGTCGAGCTGGAAAGCCGACCTGATGATGCGGATCTGCTCAATGCAATTTTTCGCGGTTTCCACACTGTAAAAGGAGGCGCCGGCTTCCTCCAGCTCAATGAGCTGGTGGAGTGCTGCCACATTGCCGAAAACGTGTTCGACATCCTGCGCAAGGGTGAGCGTCGCGTTGACTCGGAATTGATGGACGTCGTGCTCGAAGCGCTGGATGCGGTCAACAGCATGTTCAGCGAAGTGCGCGAGCGTTCGCCGATCACCCCCGCCACGCCTGAGCTGCTCGCTGCGTTGGCGCGGCTGGCCGAGCCGCAGTCGGCTGACGAAGCCGCGCCGGTTGCCGAGGCTGTGGCTGAAGAGCCGGTTGCCGAGGAATCGGGTGACATTACCGATCACGAATTTGAATCGCTGCTGGACTCGCTGAGTGCCGTCAAGGCACAGGCCGAGGCTCCGGCCGCACCCGCCGCAACCGCTGCGCCAGCCGCTGCCGCCGGCGGTGATGAAATCACCGACGCCGAGTTCGAGTCGTTGCTCGACCAGCTCCACGGCAAGGGCCAGTTCGCTCCTGATGCCGTTGCCGCCCCGGCGGCCCCGGCCGCGCCAAAGGCTGCGGGGGATAACTCCGACATCACCGACGACGAATTCGAAGCATTGCTCGACCAGTTGCACGGCAAGGGCACCTTTGCCGTCGATGCGCTGGATTCGGCCATCGCTGCTGCGCCAGCCCCGGCCAAGCCAACCGCGGCCGCCGCCGGTGGCGACCTGATCAGCGACCACGAATTCGAATCCCTGCTCGACGAATTGCACGGCAAGGGCAAGTTCAGCGAAGTCGGCACGGCCACCGCCGCGCCTGCCGCCGCCACTGCTGCGCCGGCCGCCAAGGCCGCGCCCAAGCCCGCTGCCAAGGCACCGGAGCCGAAGGCCGAGACACCCAAGCCTGCCGCCGCCGCAGCGCCGGCACCAGCCCGTGCGCCGTCTGCGCCGCCTGCGGAGAAACCGGCCAGCGAAGCCGAGACCACCGTTCGGGTCGACACCGCGCGCCTGGACGAAATCATGAACATGGTCGGCGAACTGGTGCTGGTGCGTAACCGCCTGGTGCGCCTGGGCCTCAACAGCCAGGACGAAGCGATGTCCAAGGCCGTGTCGAACCTCGACGTGGTCACGGCTGACCTGCAGACCGCGGTCATGAAGACCCGGATGCAGCCGATCAAGAAAGTCTTCGGGCGCTTCCCGCGCCTGGTTCGTGACCTGGCTCGCCAGCTCAAGAAAGAAATCAACCTGGAGCTGGTGGGTGAAGAGACCGACCTCGACAAGAACCTTGTCGAGGCCCTGGCCGACCCGCTGGTCCACTTGGTTCGCAACGCGGTCGACCATGGCATCGAGTCGCCGGAAGAGCGCGAGGCCTCGGGCAAGGTCCGCAGCGGCAAGGTGATCCTGGCCGCCGAGCAGGAGGGCGACCACATCCTGCTGTCGATCTCCGACGACGGCAAGGGCATGGACCCGCACGTACTCCGGGCGATCGCGGTGAAACGCGGCGTGATGGACAAGGACGCGGCCGATCGCCTGAGCGACACCGAGTGCTACAATCTGATTTTCGCTCCGGGCTTCTCGACCAAGACCGAGATCTCCGACGTGTCTGGTCGTGGCGTGGGCATGGACGTGGTGAAAACCAAGATTTCCCAGCTCAACGGCTCGATCAACATCTACTCGACCAAGGGCCAGGGCTCGAAAATCGTCATCAAGGTCCCGTTGACCCTGGCGATCATGCCGACCCTGATGGTGATGCTGGGCAACCAGGCCTTCGCCTTCCCGCTGGTCAACGTCAACGAGATCTTCCACCTCGACCTGTCGCGCACCAACGTGGTCGACGGCCAGGAAGTGGTCATCGTGCGGGACAAGGCGCTGCCGCTGTTCTACCTCAAGCGCTGGCTGGTCAGCTCCGCCGCCCATGTCGAGCAGGGCGAGGGCCACGTGGTGATCCTTTCTGTGGGCACCCAGCGGATCGGCTTCGTCGTCGACCAACTGGTGGGCCAGGAAGAAGTGGTCATCAAGCCGTTGGGCAAGATGCTCCAAGGCACCCCGGGCATGTCCGGCGCCACCATCACCGGCGACGGCCGCATCGCGTTGATTCTCGATGTGCCTAGCATGCTCAAGCGCTACGCCGCCCGGCGTATTTGATTCTGGAGGGGTGCGGCCTGGCGCCGCGCCTCGTCTAACGGAGTGTTTATGGTAGTTAAAGTCCTGGTGGTGGACGATTCGGGGTTCTTCCGCCGCCGCGTCTCGGAAATTCTTTCGGCGGACACCAGCATTCAGGTCGTCGGTACGGCGACCAACGGCAAAGAGGCGATCGATCAGGCGCTGGCGCTCAAGCCGGACGTGATCACCATGGACTATGAGATGCCGATGATGGACGGCATCACGGCGGTGCGGCATATCATGCAGCGCTGCCCGACCCCGGTATTGATGTTCTCGTCCCTGACCCATGAAGGCGCCCGTGTCACCCTCGATGCGCTGGACGCCGGGGCGGTCGACTTCCTGCCGAAGAATTTCGAAGACATCTCGCGCAACCCGGACAAGGTCCGCCAGTTGCTGTGCGAGAAAGTCCACAGCATTTCCCGCAGCAATCGCCGGGTCAGTGCCTACAGCGCACCGGCGCCCGCGCCGGTTGTTGCGCCGACGTCCGCGCCCGCGTCTGCATCCGCGTCAAGCAGCTTCAATCCGGCCCCGGTTCGCAGTGCTCCGGCACCTGCACCGGCGCGCTCGGCACCGGCCAGCGCAGCGTCGCCAGCACCCAAGCGCAAGGCCTACAAACTGGTTGCCATCGGTACGTCCACCGGCGGTCCGGTGGCGCTGCAGCGGGTCCTGACCCAACTGCCGGCGAATTTCCCGGCGCCCATCGTGCTGATCCAGCACATGCCCGCGGCATTTACCAAGGCATTTGCCGAGCGTCTGGACAAACTCTGCCGCATCAGCGTCAAGGAAGCCGAGGACGGCGACATCCTGCGGCCGGGCCTGGCGCTGTTGGCGCCGGGTGGCAAGCAGATGATGATCGACGGCCGTGGCGCGGTGAAAATCCTGCCAGGTGACGAGCGTCTCAACTACAAGCCTTGCGTGGACATTACCTTCGGTTCCGCGGCGAAATCCTACGGCGACAAAGTTCTGGCGGTGGTCCTCACCGGCATGGGCGCCGACGGTCGCGAGGGCGCGCGCCTGCTCAAGCAGGGCGGCAGCGCGATCTGGGCCCAGGACGAGGCCAGTTGCGTGATCTATGGCATGCCCATGGCAATCGTCAAGGCCGACCTGGCCGACGCGGTCTACAGCCTGGACGACATGGGTAAACATCTGGTCGAGGCGTGCCTGTAATGGACGTGCTCAGCCTGATCGGCATCATCATGGCGTTCGTCGCCATCATTGGTGGCAATTACCTGGAAGGCGGTCATCTCGGCGCGTTGGCCAACGGCCCGGCCGCGTTGATCGTGATCGGTGGCACCGTAGGCGCTGCGCTGTTGCAGTCGCCGATGAGCGCCTTCAAGCGCGCCATGCAGGTATTGGTGTGGATTCTGTTCCCGCCGCGGGTCGACCTGGCCGGCGGCATCGACCGCGTGGTGAACTGGAGCCTGACCGCCCGCAAGGAAGGTCTGCTGGGTCTGGAAGGGGTGGCCGACGCCGAACCCGACAGCTACTCGCGCAAGGGTCTGCAGTTGCTGGTCGACGGCGCCGAGCCGGAAGCGATCCGCAGCATCCTGGAGGTGGATTTCTACACCCAGGAAAGTCGCGACATCGAAGCGGCGAAAGTCTTCGAAAGCATGGGCGGCTATGCGCCGACCATCGGCATCATCGGTGCGGTGATGGGCCTGATCCATGTGATGGGCAACCTGGCCGACCCGTCGCAGCTGGGCAGCGGCATTGCCGTGGCCTTCGTCGCTACCATCTATGGTGTGGCGAGCGCCAACCTGGTGCTGCTGCCGATCGCGGCCAAGCTCAAGTCCATCGCCATGCGCCAGTCGCGCTACCGCGAAATGCTGCTGGAAGGGATCCTGTCGATCGCCGAAGGTGAAAACCCGCGCTCCATCGAATTGAAGCTTCAAGGCTTCATGGACTGATGGGAGACATGGAACATGGCACGTCGCAGACATCGTGAAGAACACGTCAACCATGAACGCTGGCTGGTTTCCTACGCCGACTTCATCACGTTGCTGTTCGCTTTTTTTGTGGTCATGTATTCGATCTCCTCGGTCAACGAGGGCAAGTACAAGGTCATTTCCGAAGCGTTGATTGGCGTTTTCACTGATTCGGACCGTGCTCTCAAGCCGATTCCCATCGGCGACGAACGCCCGAAGACGACGACCCCGGCCAAGCCGTTGGTCAAGGACAGCGAGCAGGTCGATGCTGGCATTGCCGGTGGCAGCGATCCGTTGAAAAGCATTGCCGACGACATCAGCGCGGCGTTCGGCGACCTGATCAGCTCCAACCAGATGACCGTGCGCGGCAATGAGTTGTGGGTCGAGATCGAGCTCAACTCCAGCCTGCTGTTCGGTAGCGGCGACGCGATGCCCAGCGACATGGCGTTCAATATCATCGATAAGGTCGCGGCGATCCTGAAACCGTTCGACAACCCGATCCACGTCGAAGGTTTCACCGATGACCAGCCGATCCGCACCGCGCAGTACCCGACCAACTGGGAGCTGTCGTCAGCCCGTTCGGCGAGCATCGTGCGCATGCTTGCCATGCAGGGCGTCAATCCCGGACGCCTGGCCTCGGTGGGGTATGGCGAGTTCCAGCCGGTGGCCAACAACGCCACCGCCGAAGGGCGCGCGCGCAACCGGCGGGTAGTGCTCGTGGTGTCGCGCAACCTTGATGTCCGGCGCAGCCTGACCGGTACCGGCACCGCCAATGCAAAACCCGATGCGGCATTGAAGCGGGCTGGCACACAAACTGCACCGACCCCGGTCAAGTCGCCGGAAAGACAGAACGCCGTCAATTCTCCGTCACCGGCTTTATAACCGAGCTATTTCTCGGTCGAACCCGTTTCGACCGGGAGGAACGATCCGAATGAGAGTCTGGGCAGTCGCCAATCAAAAAGGTGGTGTGGGCAAAACCACATCCTCCATCGCTTTAGCCGGTTTGCTGGCCGAGGCGGGCAAGCGCGTGGTCATCGTCGATCTGGACCCCCACGGCTCGATGACCAGCTATTTCGGCTACGATCCCGATAGCCTGGAGCACAGCAACTACGACTTGTTCCTGCACAAGGGCAGCGTGCCCGAGGGCCTGCCGGGCCAGTTGTTGCTGTCTACCAGTGACGAGCGGATTTCCCTGTTGCCATCGAGCACGGCCCTGGCCACCCTGGAGCGCCAGTCGCCCGGGCAGGGCGGCCTGGGCCTGGTGATCGCCAAGAGTCTGGCGCAGCTGTGGCAGGATTTCGATTACGCAATCATCGACAGCCCACCATTGCTCGGGCTACTGATGGTCAACGCCCTGGCCGCGAGCCAGCAACTGGTGATACCGGTGCAGACCGAACACCTGGCTGTCAAAGGCCTGGAGCGCATGGTCAACACCCTGGCGATGGTCAACCGCTCGCGCAAGCAATCCCTGGCGTTCAACATCGTGCCGACCCTGTTCGACCGTCGCACCCAGGCTTCCCTCGGTACCCTGCGCGTGCTGCGCGATATGTACCCGGACGACATCTGGCAAGGTTATATCCCGGTCGATACGCGTCTGCGCGATGCCAGCCGCGCCGGCGTGACCCCTTCGCAATTCGATGGCAAAAGCCGTGGCATCCTGGCCTATCGCGCGCTTCTCAAGCATTTGCTGGCCCAGCAGCTCGTTCCGCAGCAGGTGGCTTGAAGTGACGAAGTTTTCCACAGCCGTTGTGCTTGCTTGCGGGCGCTCAAGTCCTGACGTATCCATGCCGATAACCTTTTCAAGTGGCGCACAGTTCTCATGAACCGCCCGATCAAGACAACCTCGCGTCCGCAACTGGCCTTGCAGTCCTACCTGGACGGGCTCCTGCAGGAAGCGACCGAAGAATTGCCAGCGCCGCCGAGCGCGGCCGAGGCGTTGCCCGAGCCCGTCGTCGAAGCCGAAGCTGAAGCTGTACTGGACGAGTTCCAGGCGGCCGTGCTCGAAGAGCAGGCCCGTGATGCACGGATTTCCATGACTGCCGCAGCGGTCGAGGCGCCGCTCGTCAAGCCGAAGGTGGCCGTGATGGAAGCGCCCGCGCCGATCCTGGCGCCGGTCTCGACCGTTGCACCGTTGTTGCAGGGCCTGGTGACGCCGGTAGTCGAAATCCACTTGCCGCCGCCGAGCAACACACCGCCGCCGGTGCAGGGCGACGACCGTCCGGCCTGGGCCGCCGAGCCGTTCGAGTGTCTGTTGTTCGATGTGGCCGGGTTGACCCTGGCGGTGCCGCTGGTGTGCCTGGGATCGATTTATTCCCTGGCGGGGCAGGAATTGACGCCGTTGTTCGGCCAGCCGGAATGGTTCCTCGGGATCCTGCCGAGCCAGGCCGGCAACCTGAAGGTGCTGGACACCGCGCGCTGGGTCATGCCGGACCGTTATCGCGATGATTTTCGCCAGGGCCTGCAATACGTGATTTCAGTGCAAGGCTACGAGTGGGGATTGGCGGTGCATCAGGTCAGCCGTTCGCTGCGCCTGGACCCGAACGAAATCAAATGGCGCAGCCATCGAGGACAACGGCCATGGCTGGCCGGTACGGTGATCGAACACATGTGCGCCTTGCTGGACGTTTCCGAACTGGCGGAGCTGATCGCCAGCGGCGGGGCAAAACACCTGGGCGGCAGCAAGCCGGTCCAGAAACCGAAATAAGACAACCGGGGGCGCAGGGCGCCGCCGGACAGAACACACACCGCCACAGGCGGTTTTTCGAGGGGTCAGGGTATGAATGATAAGGCGTCGTCTCAAAAGGGTTCTGAAGATCCGATTCTGCAATGGGTGACCTTCAAGCTCGATAACGAAACCTACGGCATCAACGTGATGCGCGTTCAGGAAGTGCTGCGCTACACCGAAATCGCCCCGGTTCCAGGTGCGCCAAGCTATGTGCTGGGGATCATCAACCTGCGTGGCAACGTGGTCACCGTGATCGATACCCGTCAACGCTTCGGCCTGATGAACGCCGAGATCAGCGACAACACCCGGATCGTCATCATCGAAGCCGACAAGCAAGTGGTTGGCATCATGGTCGACAGCGTCGCCGAAGTGGTTTACCTGCGTCAGTCGGAAATCGAAACCGCGCCGAACGTCGGTAACGAAGAGTCCGCCAAGTTCATTCAGGGCGTGTGCAACAAGAACAACGAGTTGCTGATCCTGGTTGAACTGGACAAGATGATGAGCGAAGAAGAGTGGTCGGAACTGGAGAGTATCTGATTTGATTCTTGAGGTAGCAGTCATTGTCCTGTTCCTTTTCTGGGCAGGCACGCTGGCAATGTTCGTGTCCTATATACGCGGCCAGCGGCAAATCGCCGCTCAGCAGGCCCAGGGCGATGCGCTGCGCGATCAGCGCATCCGCGACCTGGCCAAGCGCGTCGACGACTATCAGAACGGCACCGTGCGCATGGGCGAAGCGCTCCATGAGCTGCGTGCCGTGGTCGGGCCATTGCCGGACAAACTGGCGCAGCTGGAACAGCGCGACCCCTCCAGCCTGTCCTTCGCCCAGGCCGCCCGCCTGGTCGGCATGGGCGCCAGCGTCGACGAACTGACCCAGGCGTGTGGTCTGACCCAGGCCGAAGCGGAATTGATGAGCAAGTTGCACAAGGGCGGCTGAAGCTATTTCTCCCCCTGAACCCTGTGGGAGCGAGCCTGCTCGCGAAAGCGGCGTGACAGTCAATAAAGATGTTGACTGACCCGACGCCTTCGCGAGCAAGCTCGCTCCCACAGGTTTTTCTGATGTTCAGAAATAGTCATTCCTACCCAGACCCCGTGGCGAGGGAGCTTGCTCCCGCTGGGTCGCGCAGCGGCCCCAGGCTTTTTGCGGCCGCTGCGCAGCCGAGCGGGAGCAAGCTCCCTCGCCACGGGGGTAGCGTCGTGGCTGGTCAGTAACCATTCCCGTGTCCCGCGACTTCTGTGTGGGAGCGAGCCTGCTCGCGAAAGCGGCGCGACAGTCAATAAAAATGCTGACTGACCGGACGCCTTCGCGAGCAGGCTCGCTCCCACAGGTTTTTCTGGCGTTCAGAAATAGTCATTCCTACCCAGACCCCGTGGCGAGGGAGCTTGCTCCCGCTGGGTCGCGCAGCGGCCCCAGGCTTTTGCGGCCGCTGCGCAGCCGAGCGGGAGCAAGCTCCCTCGCCACGGGGGTAGCGTCGTTGCTGGTCAGTAATCATCCCCGCGGTCCGTCACGTCCTTTTCGACATCCGGCGCGTGGGGGTCGAAGCCTTGGGGGAATTTGCCCTTCAGGTTCCAGGCAAAGGCAATGATCTCGGCGATTGTGCGGTACAGCTCCTCGGGGATGCTGTCGCCCAACTCCAGCCGCGCCAGCAATTTCACCAATTCGGCGTTTTCATAGATCGGCACTTCGCTTTCCCGGGCGATGCGCAGGATTTCCTCGGCCAGGGCTTCGTCGCCCTTGGCGGTGAGGGTGGGGGCGTGGTGGCCGTCGTACTTGAGTGCGATGGCCTGGCGGGGTTCGGTATGGGTTGTCATGCGGTTTCGTCCACCCAGCGTTGATCCAGTCGGGTCTTGGGCCCCTGGGGCGGGGTGCCGAGGTGGCAATCCAGGTCGCCGACGTTCAGCCCGCATGTCACCAGGCGCTCGCGCAGGGCGGTCAGGTTGCTTTCGATCAGGCTTGCCGTGTACGGCCTTTGCGCCCACAACTGGCTGGACAGGCTGCCGCCGAGCAACTGGGCCTGAATCTGCAACGGGCCCAGCGGCTCCATGTCGAACGCCAACTCGACCCTCCACAATTGCTGTTTCGCTTCGCGTGGTTCGCGGCGCTCGTCCGGCTGCTCCCGGGCAGGGGTTTCCTCGCGTTGGAACTTGACCTGCAATGGCACGATGTCCTGCAGGTTGCGCATCGGGATCTCCAACTGCCAGGTGCTCATCAGCCGGCCATCGTCGGTCAGTCCGGTCTGCTCCAGGCTCGATAACTGGTGGCTTTGCAGGCGCGAGACAGCGGCTGCGGCCAGACGCAACAGGTGCTCCAGATCGCCTTCTTCGTCCTGGCCTTTGAGCAGGCGTGAGGGCAGCGGAAAACTCGTGGGTTGCGGCTTGGCGCTGACCTGGCCAAGCATCCCCAAGGCACTGCGCACGAAGTTGGGCAGCGCCTGGGCCAGGGTGTTGGCGGCGATGATGGCGCTGAGATTGGTGGAAGCGGGCAGGGCCGGTGTCAGTTGGGCGATCAGTTTCAGCAGGTCGCCTTTCATGTCCGGGACGAGGCTCGGCGGCTGCCCGGCGAGGAGTTTGCTCTCCAGGAACATGCCGCTGGCGACCATGGCCTGGGCCAGGCCCTTGGGTGTGCTCAGTTGTTGGACGTCTGGCAGACCGGCCAACAGGCGCGTTACCGCCGCGCGCAGCTCGGGGCCGGCGTCGTCGCTGGCGGGAAGGTTTTGCAGGGCGGTGAGCAAGCTGTCCAGCGAACCCTGGCGGCTCACCTGCGTAACCAGTTGCTGGCTGACCGCCAATTGTTCCTGGCGGTTGCTCAGGGGGACGAATTTCAAGGTCTGCGCATCCTGCACCTGAGCGCTCAACAACGTGCCGATGCGCAGGGGCTGGGGACTGTCGATGTCCAGGGTGCTGCCGGCCTGGACGGTGTTGAGCAAACTCACCAGCGAGCGAAATACCGCCGCTTGCCCTGGCAACTGCGGCAGCGCCTGGCTGGTCAGGACTTTGCCCTGCAACAAGGTGCCCACGGGCAATTGCGCAGTGTCGATGCGGGTCAGGGTGGCGACACTGGACGCGAGCGCCTGTTGCACGGTGATCGCCAGGTTGCTGGCGGACGGCTGGGTCACGGCCAGGCTGGTGCCTTGCGGCAACGGCTGGGCGCTGGTGGCCTGCACCGTGGCCTGCCGGCCGCTTTCCAGGGTCAGCTTGAGCAACAGCTGGAAGGCCTGGTCCGCCTGCTTGAGTGACAACACCTCGGCCTTGGCTGTCTGGCCCGGGCCGATCAGCCCCTCGGCCGGCGCCAGCAACTTGAGCAGCTCGCCAGTCACTGCCGGCATACGTGTCGTTGCCGTGGGCTGGGGCAGCGGCGGGATGTTCATGTCGCCTGTCATCTGCGGTCTTACCTTGGGGAAATCAGCGCTCTTTGGAGCGAGGCTTCACATGTATAATGCCGCCCGCCTTCCAGAGAGCGGCGAAAATCTTGCAATTGTTTGACGCAGCTCTGTGGAACGGGCCGTCAATGCATCTATGCTGCATCACTTTAACGGCCGCTGCACTGCCGACTTGAACCGTATAAGGCCCGCGATCCCTTGACCAGTCCTCTCTTGCAAACCATCGGCCTCGCCTGCGAGCGAGACCTGCGGCTGCTTTTCGAAAATCTCGAATTGAGACTCTCGC
Organism: Pseudomonas sp. Z2-11; assembly: GCF_054161305.1. Classification (NCBI taxonomy): domain Bacteria; kingdom Pseudomonadati; phylum Pseudomonadota; class Gammaproteobacteria; order Pseudomonadales; family Pseudomonadaceae; genus Pseudomonas; species Pseudomonas sp. Z2-11. Next base: position 4,423,027 of record NZ_CP096395.1, on the reverse strand, counting down.
GTGGCGATATGGTGCAAGTCAGTGGCCCCAACGGCAGCGGCAAGACCAGCCTGTTGCGCCTGCTGGCCGGGTTGATGCAACCCACCGCGGGCCAGGTGCTGCTCAACGGCCAGCCCCTGGACAGCCAGCGCAGCGAACTGGCCCGCAACCTGCTCTGGATCGGCCATGCCGCCGGTATCAAGGATCTGCTGACGCCGGAAGAAAACCTCAGCTGGCTGTGCGCCTTGCACCGGCCGGCCGGTCGCGAGGCGATCTGGCAGGCCCTGGCGGCGGTAGGTCTGAAGGGTTTCGAGGATGTGCCCAGCCACACACTGTCGGCCGGCCAGCAGCGCCGCGTGGCCCTGGCCCGTCTGTACCTGGACAGCCCGCCGCTGTGGATTCTCGACGAACCCTTCACCGCACTGGACAAGCAGGGCGTCGCGCAGCTCGAAGAACACCTGGCCCGGCATTGCGAGAGCGGCGGCATGGTGCTGTTGACGACCCATCACACGTTGACCCGGATGCCCGCCGGCTATCGCAGCATTGACCTGGGGAACTGGGCGGTATGAGCGTCTTTGGCCTGTTGCTTGCCCGTGAAGCGCGCCTGCTATGTCGGCGTCCGGCTGAACTGGCCAATCCGCTGGTGTTTTTTGCGATCGTCATCGCGTTGTTCCCTCTGGCGGTCGGTCCGGAGACTCAATTGTTGCAAACCTTGTCGCCGGGACTGGTCTGGGTGGCCGCGCTTTTGTCGGTCCTGCTCTCGCTGGACGGGCTTTTCCGCAGTGATTTCGAAGACGGTTCCCTGGAACAGTGGGTCCTTTCGTCGCACCCCCTGGCCCTTCTGGTTTTGGCCAAGGTACTGGCACACTGGGTTTTTTCCGGCCTGGCGCTGGTGCTGCTCTCGCCGCTGCTTGCGATGATGCTGGGCTTGCCCGCCGCGTGCATGCCGGTGCTGCTGCTGTCACTGTTGCTCGGCACGCCGGTGCTGAGCCTGCTCGGCGCGGTGGGTGCGGCGCTGACGGTAGGGCTCAAGCGTGGCGGCTTGTTGCTGGCGCTGCTGATCCTGCCGCTGTACATACCGGTACTGATCCTCGGCAGTGGCGCCTTGCAAGCGGCGCTGCAAGGCCTGCCGGCAACCGGTTATCTGCTGTGGCTTGGGAGCCTGACCGCCCTGGCGATAACCCTGACACCCTTTGCAATAGCCGCTGGCCTGAAGATCAGCGTCGGCGAATAATAATGCGGCCTGGTCAGGAATTGACCACTTCCACTGGAAGCGAAGGCTGACCTGGCGGCTCGTGAAGACGAGCCGCAACCGTGATGGAAACTGCAATGAACTGGACCTGGTTTCATAAGCTCGGCTCACCCAAGTGGTTCTACGGCATCAGCGGCAAGATGCTGCCTTGGTTGAGTATCGCCGCCCTGTTGCTGATCGGCATCGGCCTGGTCTGGGGCCTGGCTTTCGCGCCGCCGGACTACCAGCAGGGCAACAGCTTTCGCATTATCTATATCCATGTTCCGGCGGCGATGCTCGCCCAGTCGGTCTACGTGATGCTGGCGATCTGCGGTGTGGTCGGGCTGGTGTGGAAGATGAAGCTGGCCGACGTCGCGCTGCAATGCGCAGCGCCCATCGGTGCCTGGATGACCGCCGTGGCGCTGGTCACCGGGGCAATCTGGGGCAAGCCGACCTGGGGTTCATGGTGGGTCTGGGATGCACGACTGACGTCGATGCTGATCCTGCTGTTCCTGTACTTCGGTCTTATTGCGCTGGGCAACGCCATCAGCAATCGTGACAGCGCGGCCAAGGCCTGCGCGGTGCTGGCGATTGTCGGCGTGATCAACATCCCGATCATCAAATACTCGGTGGAATGGTGGAACACCCTGCATCAGGGCGCGACCTTCACCCTCACCGAAAAACCGGCGATGCCGGTCGAGATGTGGTTGCCGCTGCTGCTGACCGTGCTGGGTTTCTACTGCTTCTTCGGCGCGGTGTTGCTGCTGCGCATGCGCCTCGAAGTACTCAAGCGCGAAGCCCGCGCCAGTTGGGTGAAAGCCGAAGTACAGAACAGCCTGGAGGCCGCTCGATGAGTTTCGCGTCATTCGGCGACTTCCTCGCCATGGGCCATCACGGCCTGTATGTCTGGTCAGCCTATGGCATCTGCCTGGCGGTGCTGGCCCTCAACGTGGCGGCGCCGATCCTGGCCCGCAAGCGGTATCTGCAACAAGAGGCGCGTCGTCTGCGTCGGGAGAACGGTCAGTGAATCCGCTGCGCAAAAAACGTCTTGTCATCATCCTGGCGATCCTGGTCGGCGTCGGCGCGGCGGTCGGCCTCGCTCTCAGCGCCTTGCAACAGAACATCAACCTGTTCTACACCCCGACCCAGATCGCCAATGGCGAAGCGCCCAAGGATACGCGCATCCGCGCTGGCGGCATGGTGGAGCAGGGCTCGCTGATGCGTTCCGGTGATTCGCTGGACGTGAAGTTCAACGTCACCGACTTCAACAAGACCGTGACCATCACCTATCGCGGCATCCTCCCGGATCTGTTCCGCGAAGGGCAGGGCATCGTTGCCTTGGGCAAACTCAACGCCGATGGCGTGGTGGTGGCCGACGAAGTGCTGGCCAAGCACGATGAGAAATACATGCCGCCGGAAGTGACCAAGGCCCTGAAAGACAGCGGCCAGTCGGCGCCCGCTCCCGCTCCCGTGAAGGAGGGTTGATCGATGAATGCCGGTCTGTTTATTCCTGAGCTGGGCCATCTGGCGATGATCCTGGCCCTGTGTTTTTCCCTGGTCCAGGCGGTTGTGCCGTTGCTTGGTGCCTGGCGTGGCGACCGCTTGTGGATGAGCCTCGCCCAGCCGGCGGCATGGGGGCAGTTTGCATTCATGCTGTTCGCGTTCGGCTGCCTGACCTACGCGTTCATGGCCGACGATTTTTCCGTGGCCTATGTCGCCAGCAACTCCAACAGCGCCTTGCCCTGGTACTACAAGTTCAGCGCGGTGTGGGGTGCCCACGAAGGTTCGTTGCTGCTCTGGGCGTTGATTCTTGCCGGCTGGACCTTCGCGGTGTCAGTGTTCTCCCGACAGTTGCCGCAAGTGATGCTGGCCCGGGTGCTTGCGGTGATGGGCATGATCAGCATCGGTTTCCTGCTGTTCCTCATCCTCACGTCAAACCCGTTCGAGCGCATCCTGCCGCAAGTGCCGATGGACGGCCGCGACCTCAACCCGTTGCTTCAGGACATCGGTCTGATCGTCCATCCGCCGATGCTCTACATGGGCTACGTCGGCTTTTCCGTGGCCTTCGCGTTCGCCATCGCCGCTTTGCTCGGTGGTCGCCTCGACGCCGCGTGGGCGCGCTGGTCGCGGCCATGGACCATTGTCGCCTGGGCCTTCCTCGGGATCGGCATCACACTCGGGTCGTGGTGGGCCTATTACGAACTCGGCTGGGGCGGCTGGTGGTTCTGGGACCCGGTGGAGAACGCCTCCTTCATGCCATGGCTGGTCGGCACGGCGCTGATCCACTCCCTGGCCGTCACCGAAAAACGCGGTGTGTTCAAAAGCTGGACCGTGCTGCTGGCGATCGCGGCGTTCTCGCTGAGCCTGCTCGGGACCTTCCTGGTGCGCTCCGGCGTGCTGACCTCGGTGCATGCCTTCGCCTCGGACCCCGAGCGTGGCGTATTCATCCTGATGTTCCTGCTGTTCGTGGTCGGCGGTTCGCTGACGCTGTTCGCCCTGCGTGCACCCGTGGTGAAAAGCCAGGTCGGCTTCAACCTCTGGTCCCGGGAAACCCTGCTGCTGGGCAATAACCTGGTGCTGGTGGTGGCGGCGTCGATGATCCTCCTCGGAACCTTGTATCCGCTGGCGCTCGATGCGTTGTCCGGCGCCAAGCTGTCGGTCGGCCCGCCGTATTTCAACGCACTGTTCATCCCGTTGATGGCGATCCTGATGGTGGTGATGGCGATCGGTATGCTGGTGCGCTGGAAGGACACGCCGGTCAAATGGCTGCTGGGCATGCTCACGCCGGTGCTGCTCGGCACCGCCGCCCTGGCCGTGGTGTCGGGCATCGCTTATGGCGACTTCAACTGGGCGGTGCTGGCGACATTCGTGCTGGCGGCGTGGGTATTGCTGGCGGGCGTGCGGGATATTTTCGACAAGACTCGCCATAAAGGCCTTGTCAAAGGTCTGCCGACCCTGACCCGCAGTTACTGGGGCATGCAGCTCGCCCACCTGGGGATCGCCGTCTGCGCCCTCGGTGTGGTGCTGTCCAGCCAGAACAGCGCCGAACGCGACCTGCGCCTGGCACCGGGCGAGTCCATGGACCTGGGCGGTTATCAGTTCGTTTTCGAGGGCGCCAGGCATTTCGAAGGTCCGAACTTCACGTCCGACAAGGGCACCGTGCGGGTCATTCGCGACGGCCAGGAGATCACCGTGCTGCACCCGGAAAAACGCCTCTACACCGTACAGAACTCGGTGATGACCGAAGCCGGGATCGACGCCGGTTTCACCCGCGACCTCTACGTGGCGCTGGGCGAACCCCTCGGTGATGGCGCCTGGGCGGTACGCGTCCACGTCAAGCCGTTCGTACGCTGGATCTGGTTCGGTGGCTTGCTCACCGGCCTGGGCGGCGTGTTGGCTGCGCTGGATCGACGCTATCGGGTCAAAGTGAAAACCCGGGTGCGCGAAGCCCTGGGCGTGACGGGAGCCACTGCATGAAACGTTGGTTGATGGTGTTGCCGCTGGCACTGTTTCTGGTGATGGCGGTGTTCTTGTACCGCGGGCTTTACCTGAACCCGTCCGAATTGCCCTCGGCGATGATCGGCAAACCGTTTCCGGAGTTCTCCCTGCCATCGGTACAAGGCGACAAGACCCTGACTCGCGCCGACCTGCTGGGCAAGCCGGCGTTGGTCAACGTGTGGGGCACCTGGTGCATTTCCTGCCGGGTCGAACATCCGGTGCTGAACAAACTGGCCCAGAACGGCGTGGTGATCTACGGCGTCAACTACAAGGACGTCAACGCCGATGCCTTGAAGTGGCTTGCCGAGTTCCACAACCCGTATCAACTGGACATCCGTGACGAGGAGGGCACCCTCGGCCTGAACCTGGGCGTCTACGGTGCGCCGGAAACCTTCTTTATCGACGCCAAGGGCATCATCCGCGACAAGTTCATCGGGGTGATCGACGAGCAGGTCTGGCGCGAGAAGCTGGCCGGCAAATATCAGGCACTGGTGGACGAGGCCAAGCCATGAAGCGCTGGTTGATTGCCGCCATCCTCGGCTTGAGCCTGGCGGGTGTGGCTCACGCCGCCATCGACACCTACGAATTTGCCAACGATGCCGAGCGCGAGCGGTTTCGCGAACTGACCAAGGAACTGCGTTGCCCCAAGTGTCAGAACCAGGACATCGCCGACTCCAACGCGCCGATTGCCGCCGACCTGCGCAAGGAGATCTTCCGCATGCTCGGCGAGGGCAAGGACAACCAGCAGATCATTGACTTCATGGTCGATCGCTACGGTGAGTTCGTGCGCTACAACCCGGCGCTGTCTTCCAAGACCGCGCTGCTCTGGTTCGGCCCCGCCGGGCTGCTGCTCGGTGGTTTCGTCGTCATCGCGGTGATCGTGCGTCGCCGCCGGGTCCAGCGCACTGCCGCCCCGGACACGCTTTCTGTCGAAGAGCGCCAGCGCCTCGACCAACTGTTGGATAAAACCAAGCATGATTGATTTCTGGCTCGCCGCAGGTCTGCTTCTCCTGGTTGCCCTGAGTTTTCTGTTGATCCCCGTGTTGCGTGGCCGCCGCGCCCAATTGGAAGAAGACCGTACTGCGCTGAACGTGGCGCTGTACCAGGAGCGCGTCGCCGAACTGCAGGCCGAGCGGGAGGAGGGCGTGCTCAACGCCGCGCAACTGGACACCGGTCGCGCCGAGGCCGCCCGTGAATTGCTCGCCGACACCGAGGGCGCCGAGGCGCCGCGCGAATCGCGACTGGGCAAGCCGTTGCCGCTGCTCGCGGCGGTGTTGGTGCCGGTATTGGGCCTGGCGCTGTACCTGCATTTCGGCGCAAGCGACAAGGTCGAGCTGACCCGTGAATTCGCCCAGGCGCCCAAGTCCATGGAAGAAATGACTTTGCGCCTGGAGCGCGCGGTGGTGGCACAACCGGATTCCGCCGAAGGTTTGTATTTCCTCGGGCGGACCTACATGGCGCAGGATCGGCCGGCGGATGCGGCAAAGATCTTCGAGCGCACCGTGGCACTGGCCGGCCGCCAGCCCGAGCTGCTCGGACAGTGGGCCCAGGCGCAGTATTTTGCCGACGGCAAGAAATGGTCGGACAAGGTCCAGGCCCTCACCGACGAGGCGCTGAAGCTCGATCCGAAGGAAGTCACCAGCCTCGGCCTGTTGGGCATCGCCGCGTTCGAAGGCGAGCGCTATCAGGAGGCGATCGATTATTGGGGCCGCCTGCTGGCGCAGTTGCCCGAAGGCGACAAGTCGCGGGAGGCGTTGCAGGGGGGCATCACTCGCGCCACCGAGAAGCTGCAAGCCAATGGCGGCAAGGTTGCCCAAGCGCCGGCCGCCAAGCCTGCGGCGCTGCTCAAGGTCCGTGTCGAGCTCGATCCGGCCCTAAAAGCCAAGGTGCAGCCGGGCGACAGCGTGTTCATTTTCGCTCGCGCCGTGTCCGGCCCGCCCGCGCCGTTGGCGGCCAGGCGCCTGACCGTCGCCGACCTGCCGGCCAGCGTCGAGCTGGGTGACGCTGATGCGATGATGCCGCAGCTGAAACTGTCGAACTTCCCTGAAGTCCAACTGGTGGCGCGCATCTCCCGAGCCGGCCAACCCACCGCCGGCGAGTGGATCGGTCGCAGCCAGCCCCTGGCGAGCAGCACCACGGCGCTACAACAATTGATTATCGACAGTCCGGACCAATGACAGGAATTCGCACCATGACCGCCATCGCTCGTATGACCCTGCTCACCCTCGTCCTGGGCCTGAGCGCTTGTGCGGTCCAGCGTCCACCGGAGCCTTCGGCGCCATTGCCACCGATTCCGCCTTCGACGCCGACCACCAAACCAGGCCCGTCGACCGCGCCCGGCAAACCCGTGACCCCGAACAAACCGGCCAAGCCGCTGCCGCGCACCTCCGCCAGTTTCGCTCCACCACCAGGCGGCAACAGCCACTGGGACGCCAAGCTCGGGGTCTATGTGCTGGACAAGCAGCCCAACACGTTCTATCGCCAGCGCACCTATTATCGTTGGAACAACGGCTGGAGCCGCTCCGTCAGCCCGAACGGCCCGTGGGAAGAAACCACTATCGAAGGCGTACCGGCGGGGCTCGGACAGAAGTTTCACTGAAGCCCATTGCCGGCCCTTGTGGCGAGGGAGCTTGCTCCCGCTGGGCTACGAAGTAGCCCTGAGCTTTCCTCGGTATTTCAGCCAGGCCTGCCCAGTTCTTCCGGGGGCTGCTGCGCAGCCCAGCGGGAGCAAGCTCCCTCGCCACGAAGGTTGCGTTGCGGCGTCAGACAGTAGAAGGTTCGACCTGTCATCCCCAGCGTCGTAGAATGCGCGCCTTTGCGAGCCTTAACTGGCCAACGCGTATTGATCGGAGCACCTGACCATGACGACCACCCCGACCGGCGACTACCTGGAAACCCTCTACGAAGGCTATGGCCAGCGTTTTCGCATGGACAAGCTGCTGCACGAAGTGCGCACCGAGCACCAGCACCTGGTGATTTTCGAAAACCCGCGCATGGGCCGGGTCATGGCCCTGGATGGTGTCATCCAGACCACCGAAGCCGATGAATTCATCTATCACGAGATGCTCACCCACGTACCCATCCTCGCTCATGGCGCCGTCAAGCGCGTGCTGATCATCGGTGGCGGTGACGGCGGCATGCTCCGTGAAGTGACCAAGCACGTTGGCATCGAACACATCACCATGGTCGAGATCGATGGCACGGTGGTGGACATGTGCAAGGAGTTCCTGCCCAACCACTCCAAGGGTGCCTACGACGACCCGCGGCTGAACCTGGTGATCGACGATGGCATGCGTTTCGTCGCCACCACCCAGGAGAAATTCGACGTCATCATTTCCGATTCCACCGACCCGATCGGCCCGGGCGAAGTGCTGTTCTCGGAAAACTTCTACCAGGCTTGCCATCGCTGCCTGAACGAAGGCGGGATCCTGGTGACCCAGAACGGCACGCCGTTCATGCAACTGGGCGAAGTGCAGACCACCGCCGGACGCTTGCACGGCCTGTTCGCCGACTGGCATTTCTACCAGGCCGCTGTGCCGACCTACATCGGCGGCGCCATGACCTTCGCCTGGGGCTCGACTGATACCGCTCACCGCAAGCTTTCTCGCGAAACCCTGCGCGAGCGCTTCATTGGCAGCGGTATCGTGACGCGCTACTACAACCCCGAGATCCACCTGGGCGCGTTCGCCATGCCGCAGTATGTGCTGCAGGCGATCAACAAGCCGAGCAACGACTGAAGCCCCGCAATTGAGGCGAGATCCTTCTGTGGCGAGGGAGCTTGCTCCCGCTGGGGCGCGAAGCGGCCCTCCTGGATCTACCTGACACACCCAGTTGCCTCAGCGTGTGTTGGGGGCCGCTTCGCAGCCCAGCGGGAGCAAGCTCCCTCGCCACAAGGGCACTGGGGTGCTTTTGTGTTTCCAGATATTCATTGAACGAAATTTTCACTAAGTCTTGTCGACAATCCCCCGCGCTCTGTCGCCAGCGGTTATTTAATGGCAATGCCATGGCCGTTCGTGCGACATTCGCGCACTTGCGCAAGCCCCGGGCCTGATATCTGGCCAACAGAGGGCGCGCCGTTGTTCTATTTGTCACTCCAACTCCAATAGGTCCTCAAACGACATGGCAATCCCGGACGCCCTGAGTCAGCAGCGCACCACGCATCGCCTGCTGCAACCGACCGTCAAATCGCATCTGGCCTACACGTTGCTCTGTGCGTTGGTGATGATGGTCATGCTGAGCCTGCTGCGCGTTGCGCTGCTGGTCTACAACCGCGAGATGATCCTTGATACACCGGCCTCTACCTTCGTCGAAGCGTTCGCCAACGGCCTGCGTTTCGACCTGCGCCTGGTGGTCTACCTGTGCATCCCGCTGCTGCTGGCCCTGTTCAGCGCACGGGCGATGGCGGCACGTGGATTCTTTCGTTTCTGGCTGACCGTCACGTCCAGCATCGCGCTGTTTCTCGGCTTGATGGAAATGGACTTCTACCGCGAGTTCCACCAGCGCCTCAACGGCCTGGTCTTCCAATATGTGCAGGAAGACCCGAAAACCGTCATGAGCATGCTCTGGTACGGTTTCCCGGTGGTGCGCTACCTGCTGGCCTGGGCCGGCGGCACGCTGATCCTGGCCCTGGCCTTCAAAGGTGCTGATCGCGCTACCCGGCCGCGCGGGCCGTTCAGTGGCGGCAGCATCGGCACCCGCCAGATCGCCCCGTGGTATGGCCGCGTCGCGGTGTTCCTGGTCTGCCTGGTGGTGGCCGTCGCTGCCGCCCGTGGCACGCTGCGCCAAGGCCCGCCCCTGCGTTGGGGCGACGTCTATACCACCGATTCGAACTTCGCCAACCAGTTGGGCCTCAACGGTACTCTGTCGCTGGTGGCGGCGGCCAAGAGCCGGATGTCTGAACACCGTGACAATGTCTGGAAGGCCACCCTCGAGTCGTCGCTGGCGCAGCAGACCGTGCGCGACATGCTGGTGATGCCCGACGACAAGCTCGTCGACGCCGGGACTGCCGCGGTAAGACGCGACTACACGCCGCCGGCCGACAAGACACTGCCGATCAAGAACGTGGTGGTGATCCTGATGGAAAGCATGGCCGGTCACTCGGTCGGCGCCTTGGGCGCGCCGGGTAACATCACGCCATACCTGGACAAGCTGTCCAAGGAAGGCCTGCTGTTCGACCGCTTCTTCTCCAACGGCACCCACACCCACCAGGGCATGTTTGCCACCATGGCGTGTTTCCCGAACCTGCCGGGTTTTGAATATCTGATGCAGACACCGGAAGGCAGTCACAAGCTCTCGGGCCTGCCGCAACTGCTCAGCGCCCGGGACTACGACGATGTGTATGTCTACAACGGCGATTTCGCCTGGGACAACCAGTCGGGTTTCTTCAGCAACCAGGGCATGACCACGTTCATCGGACGCAATGACTATGTGAACCCGGTGTTCTCCGACCCGACCTGGGGCGTGTCCGACCAGGACATGTTCGACCGTGGCCTGATCGAGCTCAAGGCGCGGGAGAACGGCAAGCCGTTCTATGCGTTGTTGCAGACCCTGTCCAACCACACGCCTTACGCACTGCCGACGCCGTTGCCGGTCGAGCCGGTCACGGACCGTGGTCGCCTGAACGAACACTTGACCGCCATGCGTTACTCCGATTGGGCGCTGGGGCAGTTCTTCGAGAAGGCGCGCAAGGAGCCTTACTTCAAGGAAACCCTGTTTGTCGTGGTTGGCGACCATGGCTTCGGCAACGAGCGCCAGATCACCGAAATGGACCTTGGCCGCTTCAACGTGCCGATGTTGCTGATCGGCCCGGGCATCCAGGAAAAATTCGGTCAGCGCAGCCACACGGTGGGCACCCAGGTCGATATCGTTCCAACCATCATGGGACGGCTCGGTGGGCAGGTGCGTAACCAGTGCTGGGGCCGTGACCTGTTGAACCTGCCGTCAGGCGACACCGGGTTTGGCGTGATCAAGCCGTCGGGCAGCGACCAGACCACCGCGATCATTCGCGACGACACGATTCTGGTGCTGCCGGAAGAAAAGGCCATGCCAGCGAAGCTGTTCCGCTATCGGCTGGGGGCCAATCCGCATGCCGAGATCATCCCGGACGCACCTGACACCGCAGAGATGAAACTCAAGCTCGAGGCGTTCCTGCAAACCGCGACCAAGAGCCTGCTGGATAACACCGCCGGTGTTGTTGACGGCAAGCCGGACTGATAATCGCGACGTATAAAAAAAGAGGCCTCAAAGGCCTCTTTTTTTACGCTTGGTGTTTTATATCTTGCCAAGTAACAACAAGATCAACAGCACGACCAGCACAACGCCGATGATACCGGACGGGCCATAACCCCAACTTCTGGAGTGCGGGAAGACCGGAAGGCCACCGATCAGCAGGAGGATCAGGATGATGATAAGAATAGTGCCCATTGTTGATTTCCTTATTGGTCAGTTCTGGAGTGATGTAACTTTCAACTGCCAGCGCGCATGCATTGAATCCGGGCGGCTTATTAAGTCCGACCGTAACGTCCTGTAAAAAATTCAAAAGTTTTTATTGTTGAGCGTAAAACACAAGAGCACTGAAACCCCGTGGCGAGGGAGCTTGCTCCCGCTGGGCTGCGTAGCGGCCCTTTTACTGAAACCGACACCGTTAACGAGGCGGCATCATGGGGGCCGCTCCGCGCTGGAACGCCAGCCCGCCCAGCGAGAGCACTCCCTCGCCCAGGTACCTCAACCTTCCACGGTTTGCCCTCGCCATTCAGCAATCTGATGGTGCATGGGTCTGTTCGGGTCCTTCGCTACACTCGGCGCATCTCTCCCGGAACAACAAGGCTGTTTCCCTATGCAAAATCGCATGATGATCACCGGTGCCGGCTCCGGCCTGGGCCGCGAAATCGCGCTGCGCTGGGCCCGTGAAGGCTGGCGCCTGGCCCTGTCCGATGTCAGCGAGCCCGGCCTTCAGGAAACCCTCAGGCTGGTGCGCGATGCCGGTGGCGAGGGTTTCGTCCAGCGCTGTGACGTGCGCGACTACAGCCAGCTCACCGCATTCGCCCAGGCCTGCGAGGAGAAGCTTGGCGGCATCGACATCATCGTCAATAACGCTGGCGTGGCTTCGGGCGGGTTCTTCAGCGAGCTCTCGCTGGAGGATTGGGACTGGCAGATCGCAATCAACCTGATGGGGGTGGTCAAGGGCTGCAAGGCGTTCCTGCCACTGCTGGAAAAAAGCCGCGGCAAGATCATCAACATCGCCTCCATGGCGGCGCTGATGCAGGGGCCTGCCATGAGCAACTACAACGTGGCCAAGGCCGGCGTCGTGGCGCTGTCGGAAAGCCTGCTGGTCGAGCTGGCCCAGCAGGAAATCGGCGTACATGTGGTATGTCCGTCGTTCTTCCAGACCAACCTGCTGGACTCGTTCCGTGGCCCGACCCCGGCCATGAAGGCCCAGGTGGGCAAACTGCTGGAAAGCTCGCCGATCACCGCGGCGGACATTGCCGATTACATCTACCAGCATGTCGCCCAGGGTGAATTCATGATCCTGCCCCACGAGCAGGGGCGCATGGCCTGGGCCCTCAAACAGAAAAATCCACAACTGCTGTACGACGAAATGACCGCCATGGCCGACAAGATGCGCGCCAAGGCACGGCAGGCCTGAGTTGACCTGATTGCCGGGTGTCCTCAGGATGGCGCCATTCGTGCCTTCCTGATGGACATAGCAATGCTCAATTACCTGTGGTTTTTTCTCGCCGCGCTGTTCGAGATCGCTGGCTGCTACGCCTTCTGGATGTGGTTGCGCCAGGGCAAGAGTGCCTGGTGGATCGTGCCGGCGCTGCTCAGCCTTGCGTTATTCGCCCTGTTGCTGACGCGCATCGAAGCCACTTATGCCGGTCGTGCCTACGCCGCCTACGGTGGCATTTACATCATCGCCTCGATCGGCTGGCTGGCCGTGGTGGAACGGGTGCGGCCGCTGGGTTCCGACTGGATCGGCGTGGCCCTCTGTGTCGTGGGGGCCAGCGTGATTCTGTTCGGTCCGCGTTTTTCGGGGCCATAAACTCCCGTTTCGGCGTGGTTTTGCAGGACGTTTCCTTCAGCCAATGGACAGTTGTTCGTAGGGGTTTACTGAATTCCCGCCGGTATCTTGTGCTCGGAAAACAGGCCGTGCATGGTCAATGTCCAATCACTCTTAAGGACAAGACCATGCTCGTATTAAGCCGTACCGTAGGTGAGTTGATTTCCATCGGTGATGAGATTTCCGTCCGTGTGCTGTCGATCAGCGGCGGCACCGTGCGCTTTGGCGTAGAAGCGCCTCGGCATGTGGAGGTTCATCGTTCCGAGGTCTACGACAGGATCCAGAGAAAAAAGGCCGGGTCCGACCGCAAGGTCGGTTAATCGAACAGATGTCTGGGCACATCGTGCTTGAGCATCAATTGGCACTGTTCGCTTTCGGGATCGAAGACAATCATGGCCTGGCCTTTGGTCAGGGCCTGTCTGACCCGCAGGACGCGGGTTTCCAGCGGGGTATCGTCGCCATTGTCAGTACCGTCACGGGTGACGAAATCCTCGATCAGGCGGGTGAGCGTATCGACTTCGAGTTGGTCGTAGGGGATCAGCATGGTGGGGCTCCGCAAAACAATAGAGCGGATGCTACGGTGGATGCGCTGCTGCGGCTAGCCTGAGTTCTGTAGAGCCATGCGGGCCTCATCGCGAGCAGGCTCGCTCCCACCTCGATGGCGTAATTACCTTGTGGGAGCGAGCCTGCTCGCGAAAGCATCGTAAGAATCGATAAGGGCTTGGTTCAGCTATCCGAACGGTGCCCGATCAGGCTGTCCACCGACGGCACCCGTGTGTCGCTTTCCATCTGCGCATCGTGCTCGATCTGATGGCTGAAGCGATCCAGTGATCCCTGGGCCGGTTGTGCGTCGCTGGCAAATACCGGAGGGCTCAGGATGTAGGCACCGAGCAGGCGGCTCAGCGCGGCCAGGCTGTCGATGTGGGTGCGCTCGTAACCATGGGTCGCGTCGCAGCCGAAGGCGAGCAGGGCAGTGCGGATGTCGTGCCCGGCGGTAATCGCCGAATGGGCGTCGCTGAAGTAATAGCGAAACAGGTCGCGGCGCGCCGGCAGTTCGTGCTCCTTGGCCAGCTTCAGCAAATGTCGCGACAGATGGTAGTCGTACGGGCCTCCCGAGTCCTGCATGGCCACGCTTACCGCATGTTCGCTGGAGTGCTGGCCTGGCGCGACCGGTGCAATGTCTATCCCGACGAATTCGCTGACGTCCCAAGGCAGCGCGGCCGCCGCGCCGCTGCCGGTTTCCTCGGTGATGGTGAACAGCGGGTGGCAGTCGATCAACAGTTCCTCGCCGCTGTCGACAATCGCCTTGAGCGCCGCCAGCAACGCGGCGACCCCGGCCTTGTCATCCAGGTGACGGGCGCTGATATGGCCGCTTTCGGTGAACTCCGGCAAGGGGTCGAACGCCACATAGTCGCCGATGCCCACCCCTAACGTTTCGCAATCGGCGCGGGTGGCGCAGTAGGCGTCCAGGCGCAGTTCGATGTGGTCCCAGCTGATGGGCATCTCATCCACGGCGGTGTTGAACGCGTGCCCGGAAGCCATCAGCGGCAGCACGCTGCCACGGATCACCCCGGTGTCGGTAAACAGGCTGACCCGGCTGCCCTCGGCAAAGCGGCTCGACCAGCAACCCACCGGCGCCAGCGTCAGGCGGCCGTTGTCCTTGATGGCGCGAACCGAGGCGCCGATGGTGTCCAGGTGAGCCGATACGGCCCGGTCGGGGCTGCTCTTGCGGCCCTTGAGGGTGGCGCGGATCGTGCCGCGCCGGGTCATTTCGAAAGGAATGCCCAGTTCTTCGAGTCGCTCGGCGACGTACCGCACGATGGTATCGGTGAAGCCGGTCGGGCTGGGAATGGCGAGCATTTCCAACAGGACTTTCTGTAGGTATGCGAGATCCGGTTCGGGAATTTTGCTGATCATGGAAACTCCTCGCGGAACGTTAAGTTTTGCATAGGGGAACCTTGTGGCGAGGGAGCTTGCTCCCGCTGGGCCGCGAAGCGGTCCTTCTTTTCAGACCTCGGGGCCTGAGCGACCGCTTCGCGGCCGAGCGGGAGCAAGCTCCCTCGCCACGGAAAGATTTGAGTCAGACCACTACCTGGCTATGGGGAAACAACAGATCCACAAAGCGCTCGGCAGTGGGTTGCGGTTCGTGGTTGGCCAGGCCGGCGCGTTCGTTGGCTTCGATGAACACATATTCCGGTTGATCGGCCGCCGGTACCAGCAAGTCGAGGCCGACCATCGGGATGTCCAGCGCCCGCGCGGCGCGCACCGCTGCATCGGCCAGGGTCGGATGGAGGATCGCGGTGACGTCTTCCAGCACGCCGCCGGTATGCAGGTTCGCGGTGCGCCGGACAAACAGATGCTCACCCGCCGGCAGCACGCTGTCATAGGCATACCCGGCCGCGCTCAGCGTTCGCTCGGTCTCGGCATCCATCGGGATCTTGCTTTCACCCCCGGTAGCCGCCTGCCGCCGCCGGCTCTGCGCCTCGATCAGCGCGCCAATGGTGTGCTGGCCGTCGCCGATCACTTCCGCCGGGCGCCGGATCGCCGCCGCCACCACTTCAAAACCGATCACCAGGATGCGCAGGTCGAGCCCTTCGTGGAAGCTCTCCAGCAGCACGCGGCTGTCGAAGCGCCGGGCCGTTTCGATGGCGTTCTGGACTTCCTCGATGGTCCGCAGGTCCACCGCCACGCCCTGGCCCTGTTCGCCGTCCAGCGGCTTGACCACCACGCGCTCGTGTTCATCGAGAAACGCCAGGTTGTCGTCGGCATTGCCCGCCAGCTGTTGCGCCGGCAGGTTCAGACCGGCATTTTTCAGCACCTTGTGGGTCAGGCTCTTGTTCTGACACAGGGTCATGCTGATCGCACTGGTCAAGTCGCTCAGCGATTCCCGGCAGCGAACCCGCCGGCTGCCATGCACCAGGGTGAACAGCCCCGCCTCGGCGTCATCCACTTGCACTTCGATGCCCCGCCGGTGCGCTTCCTCGACGATGATCCGCGCGTACGGGTTGAATTGGGCCTCGGGCCCGGGCCCGAGGAACAGCGGCTGGTTGATGCCGTTCTTGCGCTTGATGGCGAAGGTCGAAAGGTTGCGGAAACCGAGCTTGGCGTAGAGATTTTTCGCCAGGCGATTGTTGTGCAGCACCGACAGGTCCAGGTAGCTCAAGCCACGGCTCATGAAATGCTCGATGAGATGGCGCACCAGCACTTCGCCGACGCCGGGCCGCGAACATTGCGGGTCCACCGCCAGGCACCAGAGGCTGCTGCCGTTTTCCGGGTCGTTGAACGCTTTCTGGTGGTTGAGGCCCATGACGCTGCCGATCACCGCGCCGGTGTCGTCGTCTTCGGCCAGCCAGTACACCGGGCCGCCCTGGTGACGCGGGGTCAGGCGCTCGGGATCGATGGGCAGCATGCCGCGAGCCTGGTAGAGCTGGTTGATGGCTTGCCAGTCGCTGTCGCTCTGGGCGCGGCGGATCCGGAAGCCGCGAAACACTCGCGTGGCTTGGCGATAATCGCTGAACCACAGGCGCAGGGTATCCGACGGGTCAAGGAACAGATGCGCCGGTTCCAGCCCCAGCACTTGCTGGGGCGCGGCGACGTACAAGGCGATGTCGCGCTCGCCGGGCTGCTCGTTGAGCAGCTCCTGGGCAAGAGTCGCCGGGTCCGGAAAGGTATGGCCGATGAGCAAGCGGCCCCAGCCGCAATGCACGGCGATCGGAGCGGCGCCCAGTTCGCTGCCATCTTCGGCCAGGCGCGCCTGCAAGCGTTCGTAGGACGGTGGCTGTCCACGCAAGAGACGTTGGTTGTGAAGGGTCGGGTGGGGTTTCATCAGTCAGATTCCTTGCTCGCTGAGCCACAGGTTCAGCGCCGCCAATTGCCATAACCGCGAGCCGCGCAAAGGCGTGAGCTGGCCGTTGGGGTCGGTCAGCAAACGGTCGAGCATGGTCGGGTTGAACAAGCCGCGATCCTGGCTCGGGTCCAGCAGCAGTTCGCGAACCCAGGCCAGGGTGTTGCCTTCCAAGTGCTTGAGGCCCGGGACCGGGAAATAACCTTTCTTGCGGTCGATGACCTCGCTCGGAATCACCCGGCGGGCCGCTTCCTTGAGTACCTGCTTGCCGCCATCGGGCAGCTTGAACTTCGCCGGAACCCGTGCCGAAAGCTCCACCAGCCGATAGTCGAGGAATGGCGTGCGCGCTTCCAGGCCCCAGGCCATGGTCATGTTGTCGACGCGCTTGACCGGGTCGTCCACCAGCATCACGGTGCTGTCCAGGCGCAGGGCCTTGTCGACGGCCGCATCGGCGCCCGGCTGGGCGAAGTGCTCCTTGACGAAGTCACCGGCGGCGTCGTTGGCCGTCAGCCATTCAGGCTGCACGGTCGCGGCATATTCTTCATAGCTGCGGTCGAAGAACGCGGCGCGATAGGCGGCGTACGGGTCGCTGGCGCCGTCCACTTGCGGATACCAGTGGTAACCGGCGAACAGTTCGTCAGCACCCTGGCCGCTTTGCACCACCTTGCAGTGCTTGGCGACTTCCCGCGACAGCAGGTAGAAGGCGATGCAGTCGTGGCTGACCATCGGCTCGCTCATGGCCCGAAACGCAGCCGGCAGTTGTTCGATGATTTCTTTCTCATCGATGCGCAACTGATGATGGCGGGTGCCGTAGTGCTTGGCGATCAGGTCCGAATACTGGAACTCGTCACCGCGCTCGCCGCCGGCGTCCTGGAAGCCGATGGAGAAGGTGGACAGGTCTTCCACGCCCACTTCGCGCAACAGGCCGACGAGCATGCTCGAATCGACGCCGCCCGAGAGCAGCACGCCCACGTCGACGGCGGCGCGCTGGCGAATGGCGACGGCTTCGCGGGTGCTGTCGAGCACGCGATCGATCCAGTCTTCCAGGTTGAGGTTCTGTTCATCGGCCCGTGGGCCGTAGGGCAGCGTCCACCAGGTTTTCTGCTCGGTGCGACCGTCCGCTTCGATGCGCATCCAGGTCGCCGGTGGCAGTTTTTCAATGCCCGCCAACAAGGTGCGTGGCGCCGGGACGACCGCGTGGAAATTCAGATAGTGATTGAGGGCGATCGGGTCAAGCACCGGATTGATGTCGCCACCCTTGAGCAGGGCCGGCAGCGCCGAGGCAAAGCGCAGGCGCTGGCCGGTACGCGACAGGTACAGCGGCTTGACGCCGAGACGGTCGCGAGCAATGAACAGCCGCTTGGCGTCGCGTTCCCAGATGGCGAAGGCGAACATGCCATTGAGTTTGGGCAGCAGGGCTTCGCCCCAGGCGTGATAACCCTTGAGCAACACTTCGGTGTCGCCGCCAGAGTAGAAGGTGTAGCCCAGGCCTTCGAGTTCGCTGCGCAGTTCCGGGTAGTTGTAGATCGCGCCGTTGAATGCCAGGGACAGGCCCAGCTGATTGTCGATCATCGGCTGGGCCGAACCATCGGACAGGTCCATGATTTTCAGGCGCCGGTGGCCGAGGGCGATCGGCCCCTGGCTATGAAAGCCCCACGCGTCAGGGCCGCGAGGGGCCAGGTGATGGGTGATGCGCTCTACGGCCGCAAGGTCCGCAGGTTGTTGATCGAAACGTAACTCTCCAGCTAATCCGCACATAAGTCCTTACCGGTTTTTCCGTTGGGGAGGGGTCAAGCCGTACACACCGAAATGGCGGGTACTCTGAAACTGACCGGAGGGATTGCTCTGAGTTTTATATCGATGCGTTATAAGCCGACGGGTGGGGATCGCCGGTCATTCAGGCCAGTGAGGATCCTGTGGGAGCGAGCCTGCTCGCGAAGCGTTGTGTCAGGCGCCCCGATGGTGGCTGATCTACCGCTTTCGCGAGCAGGCTCGCTCCCACAGAGGAAAGGGTGGCCAGTCGTTAATTGGCCTTGCCGCGAATCACCGCCCGCAAGGCAAACCGGTTCGGGTGGCAGGCCTCGGCGACGCTTCGCGGCAGTGGCAGCGGTTCGTTGTCGAGCCAGGCGGCGATCAGTTCGCCCGACAGCGGCGCGGTGATCAGGCCTCGGGAGCCATGCCCGCTGTTGACGTACAGGCCGTCGAGCCAGGGACACGGCGTGTCCGGCACTTGGCGCGCATCCTTGCCCAGGGCCGCGTAGGTTTCGACGAACGCCCGGCTGTCAGCCAGCGGTCCGACAATCGGCAGGTAATCCGGGCTGGTGCAACGGAACGCCGCGCGGCCTTCGAGGCGCTGCGGATCGAGGGTATCGGCATTCAGGCGGTCCACCAGATCGTGGGAGATTTCTTCGAGCATCTGCAGGTTGCCGGCGTGCTCGGCGGCGGTGGGGGTCAGGTCATCGCTGTGAAAATCGAAACTGGCGCCCAGGGTGTGCTCGCCCATTCGCGGTGGCGCCACGTAGCCTTCGGCGCAGACCACTGTCGCCAGGCTTTGGCTGCGGGTGGTTTGCGCCAGCCGCGTGATTTGCCCGCGAATGCGCTTGAGGGGTAACCCGGCGGCCGGTTCGAAGCGTTTGATCTCGG
This sequence comes from Pseudomonas sp. Z2-11, assembly GCF_054161305.1. Taxonomy (NCBI): domain Bacteria; kingdom Pseudomonadati; phylum Pseudomonadota; class Gammaproteobacteria; order Pseudomonadales; family Pseudomonadaceae; genus Pseudomonas; species Pseudomonas sp. Z2-11. The sequence continues at coordinate 4,403,773 of NZ_CP096395.1, read as the reverse complement.
CGGCGCTGGCGAGGATTGCCACCGGGGCGCTGGCCAGGCAACGTTCGCCGTTCCGGGCCTGCCATTGGCCGTCGACACGTCGCAGTTCAAGCACTTCGCGATGTGGCTGCACGGTAATCGCAGCAGCCGAGGCTTGCCAGCGGCACAGGGCTGGCGGATGTACCCAGCCGCCTTCGGGATAGAACAGGCCGCCACAGGCCAGGCCGATGCCGGACTGCGCCTCGGCTTCGGCGCGATCGACAATTCGCAGCAGACCCGCTGGAAACGCCTCGGCCAGTTGGCGCTGGCGTTGGCCTTCCTTCTCGTTGAAGGCCAACTGCAAGACTCCGCATCCGTCCCAGTCGAGGCCCCGTTGCAAGTTTTCGAGCAAGCGCCGGGTGTAGCCGAAACCGCTGAGGATCATCTGCGACAACGCCGTGCCGTGGGCCGACAACTTGAGGTACAGAACGCCCTGGGGGTTGCCGGACGCTTCCTCGGCCAACCCGGCGTGACGCTCCAGCAAGGTCACTCGCCAGCCGCGAGCCGCGAGACTCGCCGCGCTGGCGCAACCGGCCAGGCCGCCGCCGATCACCAGCGCATGGCGTTCGCCAGCCGGCGGGGCGGGGCGGGCATACCAGGGCTTGGCCGGGGCGGGTTTGGGCACCTGCTCCGGCCAGCCGAGAAATACCCCACGGAGAATTTCCCACTTGTGGCCGATGCCCGGGGTGCGCTTCATCTTGAAGCCCGCCGCATTGAGCAGCCTGCGCACCCAACCGGTGCTGGTAAAGGTGCTGAGGGTGGCGCCGGGCGCTGCCAGCCGCGCCAGTTCGGCGAACAGCTCGGCGGTCCACATATCCGGGTTTTTCGCCGGGGCAAAACCGTCGAGGAACCAGGCGTCGATCTGTCCGTCCAGCTGCGGCAGTTGCTCCAGTGCATCGCCAATCAACAGGGTCAATGTCACTCGCCCGCCCGCCAGGGTCATTCGCTGGAAACCCTGGTGAATCGCGACGTACTGCTCAAGCAATTGATCAGCCTGGCACTTGAGCTCCGGCCACAGGGCAAGGGCCCGACGCAGATCCTCGGGGCTCAGGGGAAATTTTTCGACGCTGAGGAAATGCAAGCGCGCACCGGCCGGTGCGCATTCTTCGAACAACTGCCAGGCGCAGAGAAAATTCAGCCCGGTGCCAAATCCGGTTTCGCCGATCACCAGCCGTCCGTGCTCCGCCAGCGCGGCGAAACGCTCGGCCAGATTGTTCTGCGCAAGGAACACGTAGCGGGTTTCTTCCAGGCCCGACTGGTCGGAGAAATACACGTCGCCGAATACCCGGGAGCGGGGGCGACCCTGGTCATCCCAGTCGAGTTGGGCGTGGTGCTGGATGGGCGTCATGGCTGGCTCGGTCAAAACAAGGTCGCCATTCTAGCCGATCAGCGCGGCAATGCCTGATCCACGGCAAGCGTGGGCACGTCTGAAGGGAATCTGCTGCGCAGCGGCGTATCCAATCCGCTAGTCTTGCCCCATTCCTGGAAGGAGCTGTCCATGTTCGAATCCGCTGAAATCGGTCACGTCGTCGACAAAGAAACCTATGAAGCCGAGGTGCCGGCATTGCGTGAAGCATTGCTCGAAGCTCAGTACGAGTTGCATCAGCAAGGCCGCTTCCCGGTCATCATCCTGATCAACGGCATCGAAGGCGCGGGCAAAGGCGAGACGATAAAGCTGCTCAACGAATGGATGGATCCGCGGCTGATCGAGGTGCGCACCTTCGACCAGCAGACCGACGAGGAACTGGCGCGGCCGCCGGCCTGGCGCTATTGGCGGATGCTGCCAGCGAAGGGGCGGATGGGGATCTTTTTTGGCAACTGGTACAGCCAGATGCTCCAGGGGCGGGTGCATGGCGAGTTCAAGGACCCGCGGCTCGATCAGGCAATCAACGGCGCCGAGCGTCTGGAGAAGATGCTCTGCGATGAGGGTGCGCTGATCTTCAAATTCTGGTTCCACCTCTCCAAGAAGCAGATGAAAGCCCGCCTGAAAAGTCTCAAGGACGACCCGCTGCACAGCTGGCGGATCAGCCCCTTGGACTGGCAGCAGTCCCAGACCTACGACAAGTTCGTCAAATACGGCGAGCGCGTGCTGCGCCGCACCAGTCGCGACTACGCACCCTGGCATGTGATCGAAGGCGTGGATGCCTGTTATCGCAGCCTCGCGGTCGGGCAGATTTTGCTCGAAGGCCTGCGCCAGGCCCTGGACCGACCGAAGATCAGCCCGGAAAAAGTCAACGTGGCAGCAGTGCCGGCACTGGACGACCAAGTAACCTTGCTCGACAGCCTCGACATGACGCTGCGCCTGGACAAGGCCGATTATGAGGAGCAGTTGATCACCGAGCAGGCCCGCTTCGCCGGCCTGCTGCGGGACAAGCGCATGCGCCGGCATGCCCTGGTGGCGGTGTTCGAAGGTAACGACGCGGCGGGCAAGGGCGGGGCGATCCGTCGGGTCGCGGCGGCGCTCGACCCGCGTCAGTACAGCATCGTGCCGATTGCCGCGCCCACCGAGGAAGAACGCGCCCACCCCTACATGTGGCGTTTCTGGCGGCACATTCCGGCGCGGGGCAAGTTCACCATGTTCGACCGCTCCTGGTATGGGCGGGTACTGGTGGAGCGGGTCGAAGGTTTTTGCAGCCGTGCCGACTGGCTGCGGGCCTACGGTGAAATCAACGACTTCGAAGAACAACTGGCCGATGCCGGCGTGGTGGTGGTGAAGTTCTGGCTGGCCATTGACAAGGAGACCCAACTGGAGCGCTTCCAGGAGCGCGAGGAAATCCCGTTCAAGCGCTTCAAGATCACCGAGGATGATTGGCGCAACCGTGACAAGTGGGATGCCTATCGGACGGCGGTCTGCGACATGGTCGATCGCACCAGCACCGAGATATCGCCGTGGACCCTGGTCGAAGCGAACGACAAGCGTTGGGCCCGGGTCAAGGTATTGCGTACGCTCAACGACGCGCTGGAGGCCGCGTTCGAACGCTCCGCCAGGCAGGCGCGCAAAAAGAAATAGGCCGATGGCGGCGCATACGCGGGGTGAATGATTGTCGCGTTCGGTTATGGGCTGGATTTATCCTCGAATCCACTCCTGAACCGATAACAACAATGAGGTATCCGCGATGCGTGAAGTGGTGATCGTCGACAGCGTACGGACCGGCCTGGCCAAGTCCTTTCGCGGCAAGTTCAACATGACCCGCCCGGACGACATGGCGGCCCATTGCGTCAACGCGTTGCTGGCGCGAAATGATATCGACCCGGCCAGTGTCGAGGACTGCATCGTCGGCGCCGGTTCCAACGAAGGCGCCCAAGGCTACAACATCGGGCGCAACGTGGCGGTGCTCTCGCAGCTGGGCATCGGCACGGCCGGGATGACACTGAACCGCTTCTGTTCCTCGGGCCTGCAAGCCATCGCCATCGCCGCCAACCAGATCGCCTCCGGCTGCAGCGAGATCATCGTCGCCGGTGGCGTGGAATCCATCAGCCTGACGATGAAAAGCGTCAACACTGACAACCTGATCAACCCGTTGCTCAAGGAGCAGGTGCCAGGGATCTACTTCCCCATGGGCCAGACCGCCGAGATCGTCGCGCGCCGTTACCAGGTCAGCCGCGAGGAGCAGGACCGCTACGCCTTGCAGAGCCAGCAGCGCACTGCCCGGGCCCAGGCAGCCGGGCTGTTCGACGATGAAATCGTGCCGATGGCGGTGAAATACCGGGTCGAGGACAAGACCACCGGTGCGGTGCAGATCGTTGACGGGGTGGTTGATCGCGATGATTGCAACCGCCCCGATACCACCTACGAAAGCCTGGCCGGGCTGAAACCGGTGTTCGCCGAAGACGGTTCGGTGACGGCGGGCAACTCTTCACAGTTATCCGACGGCGCCTCGATGACCCTGGTGATGAGCCTGGAAAAAGCCCTGGCGTTGGGGCTCAAGCCCAAGGCATTTTTCCGTGGCTTTACCGTGGCCGGCTGCGAGCCGGACGAGATGGGCATCGGCCCGGTGTTCTCAGTGCCCAGATTGCTCCAGGCCAAGGGTTTGCAGATCGGCGATATCGATTTGTGGGAGCTCAACGAGGCGTTTGCATCCCAGTGCCTGTACAGCCGCAATCGACTGGAGATCGATAACGAGAAATACAACGTCAACGGCGGCTCGATTTCCATCGGTCACCCGTTCGGCATGACCGGCTCGCGGCAGGTGGGACATCTTGTGCGGGAGCTGCAACGGCGCAGCCTGCGCTACGGCGTCGTGACCATGTGCGTGGGCGGCGGGATGGGGGCAACGGGGTTGTTCGAGGCGGTCAGATAAACGCAGCCTTTCGTGGCGAGGGAGCTTGCTCCCGCTCGGCTGCGAAGCAGTCGCCGCTTTTTTCCTGGGGTAAACCGTAGGGGGCCGCTTCGCGGCCCAGCGGGAGCAAGCTCCCTCGCCACGGGTTTTTCTGCTTAGCTGGCAACCTTGGTCAGCTGCAGCATCCGCTGGATATACGCCGCTATCTCCCGCTCCGCAGCCTCGCGGCTTTCGAACGGACCTTCCTGGGTGCCTTCGCGCGTATCGAAATAGAACTTGCCATTTTCCCGGACGATCCGATCGCTGCTGCGGTAAATCGTCTTGGGAGCATCTGTATCTTCGGCGCGCGTTCCAGGCATTTCGGTCTCCATTGGGGGCTGTGTGGTCGTTTCAATTGAGCATATGTGGTGCCGCCGTTTTGCGCCTGTCCAGCCGATCGACGGCTACGACCCTTACAATTCCATCAGCGTCGCAGCGCCAACTGTCCCTGTGTTGCCGAGCGATTCGGACCTAGAATGCTCGTTCATGTCTTGGCTTCGAGGGTTGCATGCACATATCGTCCGGTCGCTGGGTCTACGGCCTGTTCCTCGCCCTGCTGACCGCCTTGTTGTGGGGAATCCTGCCGATCAAGCTCAAGCAAGTGCTGCAGGTGATGGATCCGGTGACGGTGACCTGGTATCGGCTGACGGTGTCCGGTGGCCTGCTGTTCATCTACCTGGCGGCAACCCGACGCCTGCCTAGCCGCAAGGTGCTCGGCCCCCGTGGCGGTTGGCTGGTAGGCATGGCGGTGCTGGGGCTGGTGGGCAACTACGTGCTGTACCTGATGGGCCTGAACCGCCTGAGCCCCGGCACCGCCCAACTGGTGGTGCAGATGGGGCCGATCATGCTGCTGGTCGCCAGCCTGTTTGTATTCAAGGAGCGTTTCAGCGTGGGGCAGGGCATTGGTTTGCTGGTGCTGCTGATCGGTTTTGCGCTGTTCTTCAATCAGCGCCTCGTCGAATTGCTGACATCCCTGAGCGAGTACACCGCTGGCGTTCTGTTGGTATTGCTGGCCTCGACCGTCTGGACGTTCTATGCCCTGGGCCAGAAGCAATTGCTGACGGTGTGGAATTCACTGCAGGTGATGATGGTGATCTACCTGTTCTGCGCGCTGTTGCTCACGCCCTGGGTGCATCCACTGGAAGCGTTGCAACTGAGCCCGCTGCAAGGCTGGCTATTGTTGGCCTGCTGCCTCAATACGCTGATTGCCTATGGCGCGTTCGCCGAGGCTTTGGCGCATTGGGAGGCTTCGCGGGTCAGCGCGACGCTGGCGATCACGCCGCTGGTGACCTTCGCGGCCGTGGCGATGGCTGCCTGGTGGTGGCCCGACTATGTGCACGCCGAGCAGATCAATCTGCTGGGTTACGGTGGGGCAGTGCTGGTGGTATTGGGGTCGGCGCTGGTGGCGCTGGGGCCATCGCTCATCGCCGGGCTCAGGGCCCGGCGCGAACGCCTGGCGCTGGGGCGTTAGCCCCCCTGTGGGAGCGAGCCTGCTCGCGAAAGCGGTGGATCAGCCGGCACTCGAGTTGACTGAAACATCGCCTTCGCGAGCAGGCTCGCTCCCACATGGATTTCAAATCGGCACAATAATGCAGCCAACCCAAATCCTGTGGGAGCGGGCTTGCTCGCGAAAGCGGTGGTCAGCCGGCAAATGAGTTGACTGACATATCGCTTTCGCGAGCAGGCTCGCTCCCACATGGATTTCAAATCGGCACAATAATGCAGCCAACCCAAATCCTGTGGGAGCGAGCCTGCTCGCGAAAGCGGTGGTCAGCCGGCAAATGAGTTGACTGACATATCGCTTTCGCGAGCAGGCTCGCTCCCACATGGATTTCAAATCGGCACAATAATGCAGCCAACCCAAATCCTGTGGGAGCGGGCTTGCTCGCGAAGCGGTGGTCAGCCGGCAAATGAGTTGACTGACATATCGCCTTCGCGAGCAGGCTCGCTCCCACATGGATTTCAAATCGGCACAATAATGCAGCCAACCCAAATCCTGTGGGAGCGAGCCTGCTCGCGAAGCGGTATCTCAGCCCATCGAAAACTCAGCCCTGGCCACCCGCTTCCAGCATGTTCTCCGGCCTGACCCAGGCGTCGAACTCTTCATCCGTCAGATACCCCAGCTGCACCGCTGCCTCCCGTAGCGTCAGCCCTTCGCCGTAGGCTTTCTTGGCGATCTCTGCCGACTTGTCGTAGCCGATATGCGGATTCAGCGCCGTCACCAGCATCAGACCACGCTCCAGGTGCGCGGCCATCTGCTCGGCATCCGGTTCGAGGCCGGCGATGCAGTGCTGCTGGAAGTTGCTGCAGCCATCGGCCAGCAGGCGGATCGATTGCAGCAGGTTGTGGATGATCACCGGCTTGAACACGTTCAACTGCAAGTGTCCCTGACTGGCGGCAAAACCGATCGCCACGTCATTGCCCAATACCTGGCACGCCAGCATCGACAAGGCTTCACACTGGGTCGGATTGACCTTGCCAGGCATGATGGAGCTGCCCGGTTCGTTGGCCGGCAATTTCACTTCGGCAAATCCCGCCCGTGGCCCGGAGCCCAGCAGACGCAGGTCATTGGCGATTTTCATCAGCGTCACGGCCAGGGTTTTCAACGCGCCGGACAATGTGGTCAGCGGTTCATGACCTGCCAGCGCGGCGAACTTGTTCGGCGCGGTGACAAACGGCAGGCCGGACAGCGCCGCGAGTTCAGCGGCAATCGCTTCGCCGAAACCGTGCGGCGAATTGAGCCCGGTGCCCACCGCCGTGCCGCCCTGGGCCAGCTCGCAGACCGCCGGCAACGAAGCGCGGATCGCCCGCTCGGCGTAGTCGAGTTGGGCAATGAAAGCGGACAGTTCCTGGCCGAACGTGATCGGCGTGGCATCCATCATGTGGGTGCGGCCGGTCTTGACCAGTTTCATGTGGCGCGCCGCCAGTTCCGCGAGGCCGCCGGACAACTCGCTGATGGCCGGCAGCAATTGCTGGTACACGGCCTGGGCGGCGGCGATGTGCATGGCGGTGGGGAAGCAGTCGTTGGAGCTCTGGGACCGGTTGACATGGTCGTTGGGATGCACCGGGCTCTTGCCGCCACGGGGGTTGCCCGCCAGCTCGTTGGCGCGCCCGGCAATCACCTCGTTGACGTTCATATTGCTCTGGGTCCCGCTGCCGGTCTGCCAGACCACCAGGGGAAACTGATCGTCATGCTGGCCGGCCAGCACCTCGTCGGCCGCCTGTTCGATCAGGCGGGCGATGTCGGCGGGCAAGTCACCGTTGCGGTCGTTGACCCGCGCGGCGGCTTTCTTGACCAGCGCCAGGGCATGCAGCACCGACAGCGGCATGCGTTCGTTGCCAATGGCAAAGTTGATCATCGAGCGCTGTGTCTGGGCGCCCCAATAGGCTTCATCCGGGACTTCAACCTGGCCAAGGCTGTCGGTTTCGATACGGCTCATCGGGTCAAACTCCTGTAGGGCTGAATGCGCAGTTTAGGCCCTGACGGGCGTCACCGGTTCCCTCAATCTAGGGCTGGCCGGTTCGGCCCGTCAATCAGTCGAGCCAAGTACAGGGTTGAGCCCCGGCGTTTTTTAGGCGCAGAATGGTCGCCCTTGGGGTTTTACCTCGCCTGTTAGAAAAGGAAACTCGATGACCCGTCTTCGTGCCATCTGTACCGCAGTTGCTCTGGTGTGTGCCAGCGGCCCTGTTCTTGCCGATACCGCCAGCCACAACGCCAGTGCCGAAGCGTTCCTGACCCTGGCGCACGCTGACAAGCTGGGTACCCCGGTGTACATGCAAGTACAGCAGATGTTTGCCCAGCGCTTTGAGCAGACCAAGGCTCCCGAGTCGAAAAAAGCCACCCTGGAAACCTACCAGGCCAAGGCCAATGCCGCGCTGGACCAGGCGATCGGCTGGAACAAGCTCAAGCCGGACATGGTCAAGCTCTACACCTCCAACTTCAGCGAATCGGAGCTCAAGGACCTGGTGTCCTTCTATCAGTCTCCCTTGGGCAAGAAGGTCCTGGAAAAAATGCCGCAGCTGACCCAGCAATCGGCGCAACTGACCCAGGCCAAGCTGGAAAGCGCGGTGCCGGTGGTCAACAAGCTGCTGGCCGACATGACCGCCGAGCTTGAGCCGAAAGCCGCCGCCCCGGCCAAGAAAAAGCCATAAGCGGAGCCCTGGCATGAGCATGCAACAACGCATTGAATCGACCCTCGGGCTGCTGCAGCCCGAGCACCTGCAAGTGCTCGATGAAAGCCACATGCACAGCCGTGGGCTTGAGACCCACTTCAAGGCAGTGGTGGTCAGCCAGCAGTTCGAGGGGCTCAATCGGGTCAAGCGGCACCAGAAGGTCTACGGTACGTTGGGCGAGCTGATGGGCGAATTCCATGCGCTGGCGCTGCACACCTACACGCCTGAAGAATGGGCCCAGGTCGACGCAGCCCCGGCGTCGCCGACCTGTGCCGGCGGCAGTAAGCACTGATATGTAAGACAAATGAGCTTTTCGTGGCGAGGGAGCTTGCTCCCGCTGGGCTGCGAAGCGGCCCCAAAGCCAATCAATGCGGTGTGTCAGGCTGATCCCGATCAGCTTTCGGGGGGGCTGCGCACCCCAGCGGGAGCAAGCTCCCTCGCCACAAAGGCTCTTGCTCCAAAAGCCACATGTTTTTTGCTAGAATCCGCAACGCGCCGCTAACCCCGGCGCGTTTTTTTTCGCATCCGGTTCACCCTTTGCGAGGGTAGCCACCTGGAGAGATACCCATGACACCACCGATTGTCGTGGCGGCACTGTATAAGTTCGTCACCCTGGAAGATTACGTCGAGCTGCGTGAGCCCCTGCTCAAGGCGATGCTCGACAACGGCATCAAAGGAACCTTGCTGATTGCCGAGGAAGGCATCAACGGCACCGTTTCCGGCACCCGCGAAGGCATCGACGGGCTGATGGCCTGGCTCAAGAACGATCCGCGCATGGACGACATCGACCACAAGGAGTCCTACTGCGACGAGCAGCCGTTCTACCGCACCAAGGTCAAGCTCAAGAAAGAGATCGTTACCCTCGGCGTAGAAGGCGTGGACCCGAACAAGCGGGTCGGCACCTATGTCGAACCGCAAGACTGGAACGCGCTGATCAGCGATCCGGAAGTGCTGCTGATCGACACGCGCAACGATTACGAAGTCTCCATCGGTACCTTCGAAGGCGCTATCGATCCCAAAACCGCCAGCTTCCGTGAGTTTCCCGAGTACATCAAAGCCAACTTCGACCCGGCCCGGCACAAGAAAGTCGCGATGTTCTGCACCGGCGGCATCCGCTGTGAAAAAGCCTCGAGCTTCATGCTCAATGAGGGTTTCGAAGAGGTCTACCACCTCAAGGGCGGGATCCTCAAATACCTCGAAGAGGTGCCCCAGGAAGAGACCAAATGGCGCGGCGACTGCTTTGTCTTCGACAACCGCGTGACCGTGCGCCACGATCTCAGCGAAGGCGACTACGATCAGTGCCATGCCTGTCGCACCCCGATCAGCGCAGAGGATCGTGCTTCGGAGCATTATTCGCCTGGCATCAGTTGCCCGCATTGCTGGGACAAGCTGAGCGAAAAGACCCGCCGCAGCGCCATCGACCGGCAAAAGCAGATCGAATTGGCCAAGGCGCGCAACATGCCGCATCCGATCGGCTACAACTACAAGCAATCATCTTCCGAGGCTTGAGCCATGGCGTCGCGCCTGCTGTATGTGATGGACCCGATGTGTTCCTGGTGCTGGGGCTTCGCCCCAGTGGCCGAAGCGTTGGCCGAGCAGGCGCAGGCGGCTGGCGTGGAGTTGCACCTGGTGGCGGGCGGCTTGCGCACCGGCAGCGGTTCGGCTCTCGAGCCGACGACCCGACGCTACATTCTCGAACACTGGCAGGCCGTTACCCAAGCCACCGGCCAGCCGTTCAAGCTTGAAGGCGCGTTGCCGGACGGTTTTGTCTACGACACCGAACCCGCATGCCGCGCCTTGGTGACGGCCCGCAGCCTGGCGCCGGACCTGGCCTGGCAGTTACTGAAGCTGATCCAGCAGGCGTTTTATGTGCAAGGCCGCGACGTGACCCACGCCAGCGTCCTGGTGGAACTGGCCGAACAGGCCGGGCTGCCACGCATCGAGTTTGCCGCGGCATTCGACCGCGCCGACCAGCATGCCGCCACCGCCGCCGACTTCACCTGGGTGCAAGACCTTGGCATCGCCGGATTCCCTACGATGCTGGCCGAACGGGACGGCCAGTTGGCCTTGCTGACCAACGGCTACCAACCGTTGGACCAGTTGTCGCCATTGCTGGGGCGCTGGCTGGAGCGTGCGGCCTGTGCCTGACCTGCCCGCAGATGACGCATCGACCTCGCGGCGCATCGACCGGTTGAGCTGGACGGAAATCCGTCGCCTGGCCCTTACGCACAAAAAAGCCCTGTGGATCGCCAACGGCGTCGCCGTGCTGGCGACGTTGTGCAGCGTGCCGATTCCGTTGTTGCTGCCGCTGCTGGTGGACGAAGTGCTGCTGGGCCACGGCGACGCGGCATTGAAGGTCATGAATCAGGCGTTGCCGAGCGCTTGGCAGAGCGCTGCCGGCTACATCGGATTGATGTTGCTGGTGACCTTGGCCCTGCGCTGCGGCGCCTTGCTGTTCAACGTGTTGCAGGCGCGGCTGTTCGCCAGTCTCGCCAAGGACATCGTCTATCGCATCCGCATCCGGTTGATCGAGCGCCTCAAGCGGATTTCCCTTGGCGAATACGAAAGCCTGGGCAGCGGCACGGTGACGACGCACCTGGTCACCGACCTGGACACCCTCGACAAATTTGTTGGCGAAACCCTGAGCCGGTTCCTGGTGGCGATGCTGACCCTGGTAGGCACCGCGGGCATCCTGGTATGGATGCATTGGGAACTGGCGCTGCTGATCCTGCTGTTCAACCCGCTGGTGATCTACGCCACGGTGCAGTTGGGCAAACGGGTCAAGCACCTCAAGAAGCTGGAGAATGACAGCACCTCGCGCTTCACCCAGGCCCTGACCGAAACCCTGGATGCGATCCAGGAAGTGCGCGCCGGCAATCGCCAGGGGTTTTTCCTTGGACGCCTGGGCACGCGTGCCCGGGAAGTGCGCGACTACGCGGTAAGCTCGCAGTGGAAAACCGACGCCTCGAACCGCGCCAGTGGTTTGCTGTTCCAGTTCGGCATCGATATTTTTCGAGCGGCGGCCATGCTGACCGTGCTGTTCTCCGATCTGTCGATCGGCCAGATGCTCGCGGTGTTCAGCTACCTGTGGTTCATGATCGGCCCGGTCGAGCAACTCCTTAACTTGCAGTACGCCTACTACGCGGCGGGTGGGGCATTGAACCGTATCAACGAACTGCTGGCCCGCGCCGATGAGCCCCAGTACAGCGGTGGCGTCGATCCCTTCAAGGGGCGCGACACCGTGGGCATCGACATCCAGGAGCTCAGCTTCGGTTATGGCGAGGAAAAGGTGCTCGACCAATTGAACCTGTCCATTTCGCCGGGAGAAAAGGTCGCCATCGTCGGGGCCAGCGGGGGTGGCAAAAGCACCCTGGTGCAACTGCTGCTGGGGCTCTACACACCACAGTCCGGCAGCATCCGCTTCGGCGGCGCAACGCAACAAGAGATCGGCCTGGAAATCATCCGCGAAAATGTCGCGGTGGTCCTGCAACATCCGGCGCTGTTCAACGACACGGTGCGCGCCAATCTGTCCATGGGCCGCGAGCGCAGCGACGAGGCGTGCTGGCGAGCCCTGGCGATTGCCCAACTGGACGAAACCGTACGGGCGCTTCCCATGGGGCTGGAGAGCATCGTCGGGCGTTCCGGTGTGAGGCTGTCGGGCGGGCAACGCCAGCGACTGGCGATCGCCCGTATGGTCCTGGCCGATCCGCGCGTGGTGATTCTCGACGAAGCCACGTCCGCGCTGGACGCGGCTACGGAATACAACCTTCACCAGGCGTTGGCGCGGTTCCTGAGCGGGCGCACCACGTTGATCATCGCCCATCGGTTGTCGGCGGTGAAACAGGCTGACCGGGTATTGGTGTTCGACGGCGGGCAGATCGCCGAAGACGGCGACCACTTGCAGCTGATTGCCGAGGGTGGCCTTTACGCCCGGCTCTACGGTCATTTGCAACAAATACAGCGACCTTGAGTTTCGTGCACTTTTCTGTGCTTAGTATCGGAAAAAAATCAGCCAAATCCGTCGATTTTTCCAAATCTCCATCCTGAGCCGGGCGATCCGAACATCCAGTCCTTCGAAGGGTCGAAAACTAGCCTAGGCTGTTGAGTCAGGAACGGAATTCTCGCGGGTGCTCTATTGGCAATGCCTGTGCAAGGGACCTCATGAAGCAAAAGCGGACTCTCGGAACGCCTCGGTTGTTGGGCATCGTCTGGCCCTTTATCGCCGTCGTGCTATTTCAAGCATTGCTAGGAGGCGTCAGCCTTTATGTCCTGTCCGCAGTTCGCGGCTACGTGGCGGGGGAGAGCCTTTGGTCCAAGGGCCAGAAGGACGCTATCTATTACCTCAATCTTTACGCCGACAGCCGTGACGAGGCGATTTTTCGCAAATACCAGCAGGCCATCGCCGTGCCCGAGGGGGGACACGATCTACGCGTGGCCCTGGATCGCCAGCCGCCGGATCTCGAAGCGGCGCGGGTCGGGATTCTCCAGGGCGGCAATCATCCGGACGACGTGGCCAGCCTGATCTGGTTGTACCTCAACTTTCGCCATTTCAGTTATCTGGAAGAAGCCATCGATCTGTGGACGGTTGGCGATGGTTACCTGACCGAACTGGATAACGTCGCCCGGCAGATGCATCGCAGCATCACGGTGGGAGAAGCCTCCGAGGCCGATGTCCGCGGCTGGAAAGCGCAGATTTTCGCCATCAACGATTCCGTTACCCCTGCCGCCAAGGCATTCAGCGACGCGCTGGGCGAAGGATCGAGATTTATCCTGCGCCTGTTGCTGGTGACCAATTTCGCCACCGCGCTGGGATTGATCGTGCTGGCGCTGTTGCGCACGCATAAGTTACTGGCACAGCGGCAGGTCTTCGCCAATGCGCTGCAACTGGAGAAGGAGCGGGCGCAGATCACCCTGCAATCGATTGGCGATGGCGTGATCACCACCGATGTCGAAGGCGCCATTGCGTACATGAATCCCGCTGCCGAAGCGATGACCCACTGGAAAGCCGAGCACGCCACCGGGCTGCCCCTGGCGGCGCTGTTCAACCTGCTCGACGACAATGCCCAGACCGAAGGCCTGACCTTGATCGAGCACATACTCAGCGGACGACTCGGCGGCGGCAGCGAGCATTCCAAGCTGATCCAGCGACTTGACGGCAGCACGGTGTCGGTGACCCTGGTGGGGGCGCCGATCCGTCATGCCGGCAAAGTCAGCGGCGCGGTGCTGGTGCTGCATGACATGACCCAGGAGCGCCAGTACATTGCCAACCTGTCATGGCAGGCTACCCACGACGCCCTGACCGGCCTGGCGAACCGCCGGGAATTCGAATACCGCCTCGAGCAGGCCCTGCACAACCTCACGCGCCAGGTCGGGCGCCACGCGTTGATGTTTCTCGACCTGGACCAATTCAAGCTGGTCAACGACACCTGCGGCCACGCGGCGGGCGACGAGTTGCTGCGACACATCTGTGCCTTGCTGCAATCGGGGTTGCGGGAAAACGACACGCTTGCCCGGCTGGGCGGGGACGAGTTCGGCATCCTGCTGGAAAACTGCTCGCCCGAGGCGGCGGAAAAGATCGCCGAGGGCCTGCGCCAGACTGTGCAGAACCTGCATTTTGTCTGGAAAGGCCGGCCATTCGTGACCACCGTTAGCATCGGCCTGGTGCACATCGCCCAAAGCCCGACGACGCTGGAAGCCTCATTGCGTGCCGCCGACATGGCCTGCTATATGGCCAAGGAGAAAGGGCGCAACCGGGTCCAGGTCTACCATGCCGACGACTCGGAGTTGTCCCTGCGTTTTGGCGAAATGGCCTGGGTGCAGCGCTTGCACATGGCGCTGGAGGAAAACCGTTTCTGCCTCTACGCCCAGGAAATCGCCGCGTTGGGCCCGGGTGACCATGATGGCGGGCATATCGAGATCCTGTTGCGCCTGCATGACGAGGCAGGGCGAATGATCCTGCCGGACAGCTTCATTCCGGCGGCGGAGCGTTACGGCTTGATGACCTCGCTGGACCGTTGGGTCGTGGAGAATGTGTTCAAGATCATTCGCCAATGCCTGAATGAGTCGCGGCAAGGTCCGTTGGCCATGTGTGCGATCAACCTGTCAGGCACCACCATTGGCGATCAGGCGTTCCTGGATTTCCTGCGTAAACAGTTCGTTGCCTACTCGATTCCCCCGGAAATGATTTGTTTTGAAATCACCGAGACCAGTGCCATTTCCAATCTGGGCAGCGCGATTCGTTTTATAAACGAACTCAAGAGCTTGGGTTGTTACTTCTCGCTGGATGACTTTTGTGCCGGAATGTCTTCATTCGCTTACTTGAAACATTTACCTGTAGACTTCCTGAAGATCGATGGGAGTTTCGTAAAGGATATGCTGGACGACCCGATTAACCGGGCAATGGTCGAGGTGATCAATCACATCGGCCATGTCATGGGGAAGCGCACCATTGCCGAGTTCGTGGAAACGACTCAGATCGAACAGGCATTGTTGGAAATCGGCGTGGATTTCGCCCAGGGTTATGTCATCGAGCGTCCACAACTGTTTACCTGTGACACGTTGCAATGCCGGCCGGCCAGGCCTCAGCCATTGTTGTTCAAGGCCCCCGGCACGTTTCGCTGAACCTCTTGTTGATCCGAAAAAATCACAATCAGAAGGAGCCCGACAGTGATCGACACATTCAACCGAACAGGCCCGCTCATGGACGCCGCCAGTTATCCACAATGGGCACAGCAGCTCATTGCCGACTGCAGCGAGAGCAAGCGCCGGGTTGTCGAACACGAACTGTATCAACGCATGCGCGACAACAAGCTCAGCGCCAAGACCATGCGCCACTACCTCATCGGTGGTTGGCCGGTCGTCGAACAGTTCGCCTTGTACATGGCACAGAACCTTACCAAGACCCGCTTCGCCCGCCACCCCGGCGAGGACATGGCGCGTCGTTGGTTGATGCGCAACATTCGTGTCGAGCTCAATCATGCCGATTATTGGGTCAACTGGAGCGCTGCTCACGGCGTGACGCTCGAAGACCTGCAGGCGCAGCAGGTGCCGCCTGAGCTTCATGCGTTGAGCCATTGGTGCTGGCACACCAGTTCGGCGGACTCGCTGATCGTGGCTATTGCCGCGACCAACTACGCCATCGAGGGGGCGACCGGGGAGTGGTCGGCACTGGTCTGCTCTACCGGTGTCTATGCGTCGGCATTCGCCGAGGAAGACCGCAAGCGGGCCATGAAGTGGCTGAAGATGCATGCCCAGTATGACGATGCCCACCCGTGGGAAGCGCTGGAAATCATCTGCACGCTGGCGGGCATGAACCCGAGCAAGGCGTTGCAGATGGAACTGCGCCAGGCCGTTTGCAAGAGCTACGACTACATGTATCTGTTTCTCGAAAGGTGCATGCAGCTGGAACACTCGGGCGCTGGCGAAAAAGCCTCGGCAGGCCGTGAGCGGCTGGCGCTGGCCAGTAACTGATACCCGATAGCTTCACCCTGTGGGAGCGAGCTTGCTCGCGAAAGCGGTCTGCCTGGCAACCTTGCGTTGACTGGTCCGGCCTCTTCGCGAGCAGGCTCGCTCCCACATTTGTTTTGTAGAGTTGGGTGGGAGCGAGCCTGCTCGCGAAAGCGGTGTGTCGGCCAGTAGAGAAGCCTGGTTTCAGCCCGCCATCGCCAACCGGTTCCGCCCCTCGCGCTTGGCTACATACAGCGCATTGTCCGCCCGGCGCAGGAGACTTTCAGCGGACTCGCCCGGCAGCAACGTCGCGCAGCCCAGGCTCACCGTCAATTCGATCCTCGTGCCGTCGGCAAAATAATCCTGGGCCTGGGCGGCATAACGCAGCCGTTCACCGACCATGGCCGCCGCTTCCCGGCTGGTGTTGGCCAGCAGGATCAGGAATTCCTCACCACCGAATCTGAACACCATATCGACATTGCGCAACTGGCCCTTGATCGAGTCGGCAACGGCCTTGAGTACTTCGTCGCCGACCCCGTGCCCATGGCTGTCGTTGATGCGTTTGAAATGGTCGATGTCCAGCATCAGCAACGACAGCGGCTGCATGTGCCGCCTGGCCATGTCGATTTCCCGCTCCAGCGTCTGGTCCATGGCAATGCGGTTGCCGGTGCCGGTCAGTGGATCGCGCAGGGCGCTCTGCGTGGCGGCGCGGTAGAGCAATGCGTTACGCAGCGGGAAAAACAGCGCCGACAGGATTGACTCCAGGTCGCTCTGTTCCGCGCTGCTGAAGCGCTGGTTGCGCCGAAACACCAGCTCACCCAGATGCTCGCCCTCATGGCTGAGGTTGTAGCTGAGGTTGTGGTGCCCGCGCTGGCCAAACTCCAGGCGCAGGTCGCTGGGTTTATGCTGGTAAACCAGTGCGTCCAGAGGCACCAGCCGCTGGATTTCACGGAAGAACAAACCGAGAATCCTTTGCGGCTCCAGGCTGGTCTGCAACTGCTGGCCTAATTGCTGGCGCAGTTGCGTCAGGCTGATCGGCCGCGTCACGAGCGCCGACGGCTGGGCGAGGCCCAGGCGCTGCAACTTGGCGCTGTCGAAATCAATAGCATTGGTCTGCGTGGGCGTTTTCATATGGCGTGAGCCCCTGAACTGAATCGGTCCTGACCGGCGAGGGTGAAGCGGCTCTGGGCTGCGCGTCGTACTGATCCATCAGTCCCGAAGGACACTGAGTTGAGTCTAGTCCGCTTCGCTGTGCTGGCGGAGGTCTCGTCCCAATGTCCCGACTCGCCGGACACGGCGTGTTTGAATGGATTAGAGCGAAAGTCGTGCCATTCAGTTCACAGTGATAAAACTTGTCGACGAATCAATAAGTTGCAGGCTCGTAGCGTGAGCAACGGGCGGCAGGGCTTTGGCGTTTCGCCTGGCCGGGGGATCAAGGAGAGGCACGCCGCGACGGCAAACCGCCGCGACGTCGAGTCTGGCGCTTACTGCGCGTTGAAAGCCTGGCCGTTGACGCCGGTACTGTCCGGGCCCATGAGGTACAGGTACACCGGCAGGATTTCTTCGGGCGTCGGGTTGTTCAGCGGATTTTCTCCCGGATAGGCCTGTGCGCGCATGCTGGTGCGGGTGGCGCCGGGGTTGATGCTGTTGGAGCGCACCGGGGCTACCGTGTCGACTTCGTCGGCCAGGGTCTGCATAAGCCCCTCTGTGGCGAACTTGGACACGCCATAAGCGCCCCAATAGGCCCGGCCCTTGCGACCGACGCTGCTGGACGTGAACACCACCGATGCATCCTTGGACAGTTTGAGCAACGGCAGCAAAGTGCTGGTGAGCATGAACATGGCGTTGACGTTCACTTGCATCACCCGCATGAAGTTCTCGCCGGAAAGCTGTTCCAGCGGCGTGCGCGGGCCGATGATCGAGGCGTTGTGCAGGAGGCCGTCCAGATGACCGAATTCGGTCTCGATCATTGCCGCCAGTTCATCGTATTGATGGGGCAGGGCGGTTTCGAGATTGAAGGGGATCACCGCTGGCTGCGGATGACCAGCCGCCTCGATTTCATCATAGACCTGGGTCAGGTTGGCTTCGGTCTTGCCCAGCAACAACACGGTGGCGCCATGGGCGGCATAGGCCTTGGCGGCAGCGGCGCCAATACCGCGACCGGCACCGGTGACCAGGATGATCCGGCCCTCGAGCAGGTCGGGGCGGGCGGAGTAGTCAAACATAAAAAACCTCAACAAATGGCAGCACGTACTTGTCACGCAGAGTAGTCATGGCAGGTGAGCTTTTCGTGGCGAGGGAGCTTGCTCCCGCTCGGCGACGAAGTCGTCGCCAGACTCGGGACCGCTGCGCGGTCCAGCGGGAGCAAGCTCCCTCGCCACAAGAGCAATTTCGCCGAACGAGGTCAGCAACTGCACAACGCGTTATCCAGCACTTCGCGCAGCGCCAGGGGATGGTCGATTACCACATCCGCGCCCCAGTGCTTGGGGTTGTCGTCCGGGTGGATGTAGCCATAGGTCACCGCGCAGGTCTTGGTCCCGGCGCTGCGGCCGGACTCGATGTCCCGTAGGTCGTCGCCGATGAACAGCACGCTGGCCGGATCGAGGTCGAGCATCTTGCAAGCGAGAATCAGCGGTTCGGGGTCCGGTTTGCTGTTTTTCACATGGTCGGGGCAGACCAGCACTTTCGACCGCTCGGCCAGGCCCAACTGCTGCATGATCGGCTCGGCGAAGCGCACCGGCTTGTTGGTGACCACGCCCCAGATGAGATTGGCCGCCTCGATATCGGCCAGTACTTCGGCCATCCCATCGAACAGATGGCTGTGGACCGCGCAACCCTTGAGATAGCGGTCGAGGAACTCCTGGCGCAGCTCCTCGAAACCCGGCGATTCCGGGTCCATGGAGAACGTCACTGCGACCATCGCCCGGGCGCCGCCGGAAATCTCGTCGCGGATGTGCTGGGTGTTCATCGGCGGCAGGCCACGGTCGGCGCGCATGGCCTGGCAGATGGCGATGAAGTCTGGCGCGGTGTCGAGCAGCGTGCCGTCCATGTCGAAGAGAACCGCTTTGAGACGCATCGACTTATTCCTCGCGCAGGGTCTGGATCATGTAGTTGACGTCCACATCGGCGGCCAGTTTGTAGTGCTTGGTCAGCGGGTTGTAGGTCAGGCCGATGATGTCCTTGACGGTCAGCCCGGCCATGCGGCTCCAGGCGCCCAGCTCCGAAGGCCGGATGAATTTCTTGAAGTCGTGGGTGCCGCGTGGCAGCAGCTTCATGATGTATTCGGCGCCGATGATCGCGAACAGGTACGCCTTCGGGTTGCGGTTGATGGTGGAGAAGAACACCTGGCCGCCAGGCTTGACCATCTGGAAGCAGGCTCGGATCACCGATGACGGGTCCGGTACGTGTTCGAGCATCTCCAGGCAGGTGACCACGTCGAACTGGCCGGGCATTTCCTCGGCCAGGGCTTCGGCGGTGATCTGCCGGTATTCGACGCTGACGCCGGACTCCAGCTGATGCAGTTGCGCCACTGCCAGCGGCGCCTCGCCCATGTCGATGCCCATTACGGTAGCGCCGCGCAGGGCCATGGCTTCACTGAGGATGCCGCCACCACAGCCGACGTCGAGGACTTTCTTGCCGGCCAGGCCGACGCGCTCGTCGATCCAGTTGACGCGCAGCGGGTTGATGTCGTGCAGCGGCTTGAATTCGCTTTCGCGGTCCCACCAGCGATGGGCCAGGGCCTCGAACTTGGCAATTTCAGCGTGGTCGACGTTGCTCATGTGCAGTTCCTCGAAAAACTTGAAAAATCGGTGGTCCCGAGCCGTGGCTCAAGGGCTGTGCTATTCGTTCTGGCCGCTGACCCGACGGCCCCAGTCCTGGGCCGTGGCGATCAGCTGCGATTCGTCCATGCGCGTCAGGCGGCCATCCTCCAGCAACGGCTTGCCGGCCACCCAGAGGTGTTTCACGCAATGGCGACCGGTGGCGTAGATCAACTGCGAAACCGGGTCATAGATCGGTTGTTGCGCCAGGCCGGACAGGTCGAAGGCCACCAGGTCGGCGGCCTTGCCCACTTCCAGCGAGCCGACGATCGACTCGATGCCCAGCGCGCGGGCGCCATTGAGCGTGGCCATGCGCAAGGCCCGATGGGCATCCAAGGCCGTGGCCGAACCGGCAACGGCTTTCGCCAGTAGGGCGGCGGTGCGGGTTTCGCCCAGCAGGTCCAAGTCATTGTTGCTTGCCGCGCCGTCCGTGCCGACCGCGACGTTGACGCCGGCCTGCCACAGGCGTTCCACCGGGCAGAAACCGCTGGCCAGCTTCAGATTCGATTCCGGACAATGGATCACGCTGCAATTGTGTTCTACCAGCAGCGCCTGGTCCTCGTCGCTGACCTGGGTCATGTGCACCGCCTGGAAGCGCGGCCCCAGCAGGCCAACGCGCGCCAACCGGGCCATCGGCCGCTCGCCGGTGTTATCCACAGCCTGCTGCACTTCGAAGGCGGTTTCATGAACATGCATGTGGATGGCCGCGTCCAGTTCCTCGGCGATCACGCGGATTTTTTCCAGGTTCTCATCGCCGACGGTGTACGGGGCGTGAGGGCCGAATGCGACTTTGATCCGCGGATGGTGCTTGAGGTCGCCAAACAATTCGATGCCCTGACGAATGGCTTCGTCGGCGCTGGCGGCGCCGGGGATCGGAAAGTCGAGGATCGGAATGGCGATCTGCGCGCGGATGCCGCTGTTATGCACGCGTTCGCTGGCCACCTTGGGATAGAAGTACATGTCGGAGAAACAGGTGATGCCGCCCTGGATCTGCTCGGCGATCGCCAGGTCAGTACCGTCGCGGACAAAATCCTCGTCGACCCATTTACCCTCGGCGGGCCAGATGTGCTGTTCGAGCCAGGTCATCAGCGGCAGGTCGTCGGCCAGGCCACGGAACAATGTCATTGCCGCGTGACCGTGGGCATTGACCAGGCCCGGACTGAGCAGCATGCCGGGCAGTTCGCGAACCTCCGTGGCAGCGCATTGCATGGCTTTGGCCCGTGGCCCGATGAACACGATGCAACCGTCGCGAATGCCCAGGCCATGATCCTTGAGCACGATACCGGCGGGTTCGACAGGCACCAACCAGGTCGGCAGCAATAATAAGTCGAGCGCAACGGCAGGCTTGGGCATCGTGGAACGGTTCCATGGGTTATAAAGGATGACGAAGTATACCCGAGCGTCTTCGCGGAGGGATCGCTATAATCGGCGGCTTTGTTCTTGAGTGCGGGGTGAGGGATGCGCGATCGACTGTTGGCTGCGGAGAAGGTGAAGGCCATCGATTGGCGCGATGGCGCTCTTTACCTGCTGGATCAGCGTGTTTTGCCGTTCGAGGAAAACTGGATCGCCTACACCAGCGCGGCCGGTGTGGCCGAGGCCATTCGTTCGATGGTGGTGCGCGGTGCGCCGGCCATCGGTATCAGCGCCGCTTATGGCGTGGTGCTGGCGGCGCGGGCGCGGATGGCCGAGGGCGGCGATTGGCAAGCGGCGCTGGAAGCGGATTTCGCCTTGCTGGCCGATTCCCGGCCGACGGCGGTCAATCTGTTCTGGGCGCTGGATCGCATGCGCGACCGGTTGGGACGCTTGAAGGAGCATGCCGAACCGCTGGCGGTGCTTGAGGCTGAGGCCATTGCGATCCATGAAAGTGACCGCGAAGCCAACCTGACCATGGCCCAGCTTGGCGTCGACCTGATCCGCAAGCATCAGGGCAACGCCCAGGCCATCTTGACCCATTGCAACACCGGGGCCCTGGCCACTGGCGGCTTCGGAACGGCCCTCGGGGTAATTCGCGGGGCGTTTCTGGAGGGCATGGTCGAACGGGTCTACGCCGACGAAACCCGTCCATGGCTGCAGGGTTCACGGTTGACGGCATGGGAGCTGGCGAACGAGGGCATTCCGGTGACGCTCAACGCCGATTCCGCCGCTGCCCACATCATGAAGACCAAGGGCGTGACCTGGGTCATCGTCGGCGCCGACCGCATCACCGCCAACGGCGACGTGGCGAACAAGATCGGCACCTACCAGCTGGCGGTCTGCGCCATGCACCACGGCGTACGTTTCATGGTGGTGGCGCCGAGCTCGACCATCGACATGAACCTGGCCAGCGGTGATGACATCCCGATCGAAGAGCGCGACGGGCGCGAGCTGCTGGAAGTCGGCGGCAAGCGGGTCGGGGCGGATGCCGATGCGTTCAACCCGGTGTTCGACGTGACCCCGGCGGACCTGATCGATGCGATCGTGACGGAGAAGGGCATCGTCGAGCGGCCGGATACCGCGAAGATGGCCCAATTGATGTGCCGCAAGCGGTTGCATTGAAGGCTTTCGGCGCCTGAGCTGGCCCCATCGCGAGCAAGCTCGCTCCCACATTTGATTGCGATATGGCTCCATTGTAGGAGCGAGCTTGCTCGCGATAGGGCCGGCAAAGTCAGAAAAAATCCAAATCCAGCCACAAAATCTGCGTTTCAGCGCCTCTGAGCCCCTCTCGTCCCGTTCCAGCCTGTCATCGGTCAACTAACTACGCACCATGCGCATCAGGGGGATAGGTGCGTGGCGGCTCTTGTGATAACATCCGGCGGTTTCCAAGGCTGCCTCGCGAGGTGGCCTTTACTGCGCAGATCCATGGCATAACTCGTTGATTTGTCGTAAGTCGCTGCACGGCACTTGTCCTGCAGCGGCGAGCTTCGTTCATCCCATCTGGATGTAGCGAGGTTTCACCAGAAAAAGGAATCAGGCTTCTCATGGGCGAACTGGCCAAAGAAATCCTCCCGGTCAATATCGAAGACGAGCTGAAACAGTCCTACCTCGACTACGCGATGAGCGTGATCGTCGGGCGGGCGCTGCCGGATGCGCGCGATGGCTTGAAGCCCGTGCACCGGCGCGTGCTGTTCGCGATGAGCGAACTGGGCAACGACTTCAACAAGCCGTACAAGAAATCCGCCCGTGTCGTCGGCGATGTGATCGGTAAGTATCACCCCCACGGCGACACTGCCGTGTACGACACCATCGTTCGGATGGCCCAGCCATTCTCCCTGCGCTACCTGCTGGTGGACGGCCAGGGCAACTTCGGTTCGGTGGACGGCGACAACGCCGCGGCCATGCGATACACCGAAGTGCGCATGACCAAGCTGGCCCACGAACTGCTGGCCGACCTGCACAAGGAAACCGTCGACTGGGTGCCGAACTACGACGGCACCGAGATGATCCCGGCGGTCATGCCGACGCGTATCCCGAACCTGCTCGTCAACGGCTCCAGCGGTATCGCCGTGGGCATGGCGACCAACATCCCGCCGCACAACCTCGGTGAAGTCATCGACGGTTGCCTGGCCCTCATCGACAACCCCGAGCTGTCCGTCGATGAGCTGATGCAATACATCCCCGGTCCCGATTTTCCGACGGCGGCGATCATCAACGGTCGCGCCGGTATCATCGAGGCCTATCGCACCGGTCGCGGCCGCATCTACATGCGCGCCCGCTCGACCGTGGAGGACATCGACAAGGTCGGTGGCCGCCAGCAGATCGTCATCACCGAGCTGCCGTACCAGCTGAACAAGGCCCGCCTGATCGAGAAAATCGCCGAGCTGGTAAAAGAGAAGAAGCTCGAAGGCATCACCGAGCTGCGTGACGAGTCCGACAAGGACGGCATGCGCGTCGTGATCGAACTGCGCCGTGGCGAAGTGCCGGAGGTGATCCTCAACAACCTCTACGCCCAGACCCAGCTGCAAAGCGTGTTCGGCATCAACATTGTCGCGCTGATCGACGGCCGTCCGCGGATCCTGAACCTCAAGGACCTGCTGGAAGCCTTCGTGCGTCACCGTCGCGAAGTGGTCACCCGGCGGACCGTATTCGAACTGCGTAAAGCTCGCGAACGCGGCCACATCCTTGAAGGCCAGGCCGTTGCCCTGTCGAACATCGACCCGGTCATCGCCCTGATCAAGGCCTCGCCAACCCCGTCGGAAGCCAAGGAAGCGCTGATCAGCACCCCTTGGGAATCCACCGCGGTGGTGGCGATGGTCGAGCGCGCCGGCGCCGACTCGTGCCGTCCGGAAAACCTCGACCCGCAATACGGCCTGCGCGAAGGCAAGTACTTCCTGTCCCCGGAACAGGCGCAAGCCATCCTGGAACTGCGCCTGCACCGCCTGACCGGTCTGGAGCACGAGAAGCTGCTGGCCGAGTACCAGGAGATCCTCAACCAGATCGGCGAGCTGATCCGCATCCTCAACAGCGCCACGCGTCTGATGGAAGTGATCCGCGAAGAACTGGAAGTGATCCGCGCCGAGTACGGCGACGTGCGCCGCACCGAGATCCTCGATGCGCGCCTCGACCTGACCCTGGGCGACATGATCCCGGAAGAAGAGCGCGTGGTGACGATTTCCCACGGCGGCTACGCCAAGACCCAGCCGCTGGCCGCCTACCAGGCCCAGCGTCGCGGCGGCAAGGGCAAGTCGGCGACCGGCGTCAAGGACGAGGACTACATCGCTCACCTGCTGGTCGCCAACAGCCACACCACGCTGCTGCTGTTCTCCAGCAAGGGCAAGGTGTACTGGCTCAAGACCTACGAAATCCCCGAAGCGTCCCGCGCCGCCCGTGGTCGTCCGCTGGTCAACCTGCTGCCGCTGGACAGTGACGAATACATCACCACCATGCTGCCGGTGGAGGAATACACAGAAGGTCACTTTATCTTCATGGCGACCGCCAAGGGCACCGTGAAGAAGACCCCGCTGGAGTCCTTCAGCCGTCAGCGCAGCGTCGGCCTGATCGCACTGGAGCTGGACGAAGGCGACGTGCTGATTTCCGCTGCCATCACCGACGGTGAGCGTGAAGTCATGCTGTTCTCCGACGGCGGCAAGGTCACGCGCTTCAAGGAGTCCGACGTCCGCGCCATGGGCCGTACCGCCCGTGGTGTTCGCGGCATGCGTCTGCCGGAAGGGCAGAAGCTGATTTCCATGCTGATTCCGGAAGAAGGCAGCCAGATCCTCACCGCTTCCGCGCGGGGCTACGGCAAGCGTACCGCCATCAGTGAGTTCCCCGAGTACAAGCGTGGCGGCCAGGGCGTGATCGCCATGGTCAGCAACGAGCGTAACGGCCGCCTGGTCGGCGCGGTCCAGGTGCTCGATGGCGAAGAGATCATGCTGATCTCCGACCAGGGCACCCTGGTGCGCACGCGCGTCGCCGAAGTGTCGAGCCTGGGTCGTAACACCCAGGGCGTGACGCTGATCAAACTCGCCAGCGACGAAACGCTGGTCGGGCTTGAACGGGTCCAGGAGCCGTCGGAAGTCGAAGGCGAGGAGCTGGAAGGCGAGGAAGGCGTGGCGTTCGACGGCACCCTCGGTGCCGATGTCGATGACGCCGTCGGCGATCAACAGCTCGATGCCGCTGCAGACGAAGAAGAACCGCAGGACTAAGCGGACACACAGGGGGCGGATGAAGATTCGCCCCCTTGTTGTTTGTTCCGTTTGAAAATTTGCGACACTGCACATTCCCTATGGGACTGCCCCTCTCTTGAGGCTTGTTTGATTTATCGTGGCGAGGGAGCTTGCTCCCGCTTGAGTGCGAAGCGCTCACAACAAAGAGGGGCCGCTGCGCAGCCCAGCGGGAGCAAGCTCCCTCGCCACGGATTCAACCATGCCTTGAGTGAGCGGTAGCCCTGTGGGATCGGTGCAAATCAGAAGATTTAAGTGACCACCAGATCAGAGCGAGATTGGATGTGAGCAAGAGAGCCTATAACTTCTGTGCCGGCCCGGCGGCGCTTCCTGAAGCGGTCCTGAAGCGCGCCCAGGGTGAACTTCTCGACTGGCATGGCAAGGGCCTGTCCGTCATGGAAATGAGCCATCGCAGCGATGAGTTCGTGTCCATCGCGACCAAGGCCGAGCAGGACCTGCGCGATCTGCTGAACATCCCGTCCAACTACAAAGTGCTGTTCCTGCAGGGCGGCGCCAGCCAGCAGTTCGCGCAGATTCCGTTGAACCTGTTGCCGGAAAGTGGCAAGGCCGACTACATCGACACCGGTATCTGGTCGCAGAAAGCCATCGAAGAAGCGTCGCGCTACGGCCACGTCAACGTTGCCGCCACCGCCAAGCCTTACGACTATTTCGCGATCCCCGGCCAGAACGAGTGGAACCTGTCCAAGGACGCGGCTTACGTGCACTACGCGCCGAACGAAACCATCGGTGGCCTGGAATTCAACTGGATCCCGGAAACCGGTGACGTGCCGCTGGTGGCCGACATGTCCTCGGACATCCTCTCGCGTCCTGTGGATATCTCCCGTTTCGGCATGATCTACGCCGGCGCCCAGAAAAACATCGGCCCGAGCGGCATCCTGGTCGCGATCATCCGCGAAGACCTGCTCGGTCGCGCCCGTTCCCTGTGCCCGACCATGCTCAACTACAAGGTCGCGGCCGACAACGGCTCGATGTACAACACCCCGCCGACCCTGGCCTGGTACCTGTCGGGCCTGGTGTTCGAGTGGCTGAAAGAGCAGGGCGGTGTCGAAGCCATCGGCAAGCTCAACGAAGTGAAGCAGCGCACGCTGTATGACTTCATCGACGCCAGCGGTCTCTACAGCAACCCGATCAACAAGTCCGACCGCTCGTGGATGAACGTGCCGTTCCGCCTGGCGGACGACCGTCTCGACAAGCCATTCCTGGCCGGCGCCGATGAGCGTGGTCTGCTGAACCTCAAGGGCCACCGCTCGGTCGGCGGCATGCGCGCCTCCATCTACAACGCCGTAGACATCAACGCCGTCAACGCGCTGATCGCCTACATGGCAGAGTTCGAGAAGGAACACGGCTGATGTCCGAGCAAGAACTCAAGGCGCTGCGCCTGCGCATCGACGCCCTCGACGAAAAAGTCCTGGAACTGATCAGCGAGCGTGCACGCTGCGCCCAGGAAGTCGCGCGGGTGAAAATGGCCTCCCTGGCTGAAGGCGAAGTACCGGTGTTCTACCGGCCGGAGCGCGAAGCCCAGGTGCTCAAGCGCGTCATGGAGCGCAACAAGGGTCCGCTGGGCAACGAAGAGATGGCGCGGCTGTTTCGCGAAATCATGTCCTCGTGCCTGGCCCTTGAACAGCCGCTGAAAGTCGCGTACCTGGGGCCGGAAGGCACCTTCACCCAGGCTGCCGCCATGAAGCATTTCGGTCACGCCGTGATCAGCAAGCCGATGGCGGCCATCGACGAAGTCTTCCGCGAAGTGGCCGCTGGCGCGGTGAATTTCGGTGTGGTGCCGGTGGAAAACTCCACCGAAGGCGCGGTCAACCACACGCTGGACAGCTTCCTCGAACACGACATGGTGATCTGTGGCGAAGTCGAGCTGCGGATCCACCATCACCTGCTGGTGGGCGAGAGCACCAAGACCGACAGCATCAGCCGCATCTATTCACACGCCCAGTCCCTGGCCCAGTGCCGCAAATGGCTGGACGCGCATTACCCGAATGTCGAGCGAGTGGCGGTGTCGAGCAACGCCGAGGCGGCCAAGCGGGTCAAGGGCGAGTGGAACTCGGCGGCCATCGCCGGGGATATGGCGGCAGGCCTCTACGGCTTGACGCGCCTGGCCGAGAAAATCGAGGACCGTCCGGACAACTCCACCCGGTTCCTGATGATCGGCAGCCAGGAAGTCCCACCGACCGGCGACGACAAGACCTCGATCATCGTTTCCATGAGCAACAAGCCGGGCGCGCTGCACGAATTGCTGGTGCCGTTCCACGACAATGGGATCGACCTGACGCGGATCGAGACCCGTCCGTCGCGCAGCGGTAAATGGACCTACGTGTTCTTCATCGATTTTGTCGGCCACCACCGCGATCCGCTGGTCAAAGGTGTGCTGGAGAAAATCAGTCAGGAAGCAGTGGCACTCAAAGTGCTGGGTTCCTACCCCAAGGCAGTTCTTTAAGGGCGGATAGCAATGAGTGGCAACTTCCTCGCACTGGCGCAGCCAGGCGTGCAACAACTTTCGCCTTACGTTCCAGGCAAGCCTGTGGACGAACTGGCTCGCGAGCTGGATCTGGATCCGGCCAGCATCGTCAAGTTGGCGAGCAACGAAAACCCGCTGGGCGCGAGCCCCAAGGCATTGGCGGCGATCCGCGACGAGCTGGCCGAGCTGACCCGCTACCCCGACGGTAATGGCTTTGCCTTGAAAAGCCTGCTGGCCGAGCGCTGCGGCGTCGAGCTGAGCCAGGTGACCCTGGGTAACGGCTCCAACGACATTCTCGAGCTGGTCGCTCGTGCCTATCTGGCGCCGGGCCTCAACGCTGTGTTCAGCGAGCATGCGTTTGCGGTCTATCCGATTGCCACCCAAGCCGTTGGTGCCGATGCCCATGTGGTTCCGGCCAAGGATTGGGGGCACGATCTGCCGGCCATGCTGGCCGCCATCGACGCCAATACCCGCGTGGTCTTCATCGCCAACCCGAACAATCCGACCGGCACCTGGTTCGATGCCCAGGCCCTGGACGACTTCCTGCAGGACGTGCCCGAGCACGTGCTGGTGGTGCTGGACGAGGCTTACATCGAGTACGCCGAGGGCAGCGACCTGCCCGACGGCCTGGACTTCCTCGCCGCGTACCCGAACCTGCTGGTGTCGCGCACGTTCTCCAAGGCCTATGGCCTGGCGTCGCTGCGGGTCGGTTACGGCCTCTCCACCGCAGTGGTGGCCGATGTGCTGAACCGCGTGCGCCAACCGTTCAACGTCAACAGCTTCGCCCTGGCCGCCGCCTGCGCCGCCTTGCAGGACGAGGCCTACCTGGCCGAGAGCCGCCGCTTGAACGAGGCCGGTATGCAGCAGCTGGAAGCCGGCTTCCGTGAGCTGGGGCTGAGCTGGATTCCTTCCAAGGGCAATTTCATCTGTGTCGACGTGGGCTGCGTCGCGGCGCCGGTGTTCCAGGGCTTGCTGCGCGAAGGCGTGATCGTCCGTCCGGTGGCCAATTACGGCATGCCGAATCACCTGCGGGTCACCGTCGGCCTGCCGGCGGAAAACAGCCGTTTCCTGGAGGCGCTGAGCAAGGTCCTGGCTCGTGGTTGATGTCACCTCGCTGCAACCTGCGACACCTATGATCGGTCGCCTGGTGGTGGTCGGCCTGGGATTGATCGGCGGTTCGTTCGCCAAGGGCCTGCGTGAAAGCGGGCTGTGCCGGGAAGTCGTAGGGGTCGACCTCGATCCGCAATCGCGCAGGCTCGCCGTCGAGCTGGGCGTGGTGGATCGCTGCGAGGATGACCTGCTGGTCGCCTGCAGAGGGGCTGACGTGATCCAGCTGGCTGTGCCGATCCTGGCCATGGAGAAACTGCTGGCCCGGTTGGCCGGCATGGACCTCGGGCAAGCGATTCTCACCGATGTCGGCAGCGCCAAGGGCAATGTCGTGCGGGCGGCGACCGAGGCGTTCGGCGGCATGCCGGCGCGCTTCGTGCCCGGTCATCCGATTGCCGGCTCCGAGCAGAGCGGGGTAGAGGCATCCAACGCCGAGCTGTTCCGTCGTCATAAGGTCATTTTGACGCCGCTGGACCAGACCGATCCCGCGGCATTGTCGGTGGTGGACCGTCTGTGGCGCGAGCTGGGGGCCGATGTCGAGCACATGCAGGTCGAGCGACACGACGAAGTATTGGCCGCTACCAGCCATTTGCCGCACCTGTTGGCGTTCGGTCTGGTGGATTCATTGGCCAAACGCAATGAAAATCTTGAGATCTTCCGTTACGCTGCCGGCGGTTTCCGCGATTTCACGAGAATCGCGGGTAGCGACCCGGTCATGTGGCACGACATCTTCCTCGCCAACCGCGAAGCTGTCCTGCGCACACTCGATACATTTCGCAGCGATCTCGACGCCTTGCGCGACGCGGTCGATGCAGGGGACGGGCACCAATTGCTGGGCGTTTTCACACGCGCCAGGGTGGCCCGCGAGCATTTCAGTAAAATCCTGGCCCGTCGGGCCTATGTGGACGCTATGAACTCCAACGATCTGATTTTCCTGGCACAACCTGGTGGCTCCCTGAGTGGGCGGATTCGTGTACCGGGCGATAAATCGATTTCCCACCGCTCGATCATGCTCGGCTCCCTGGCTGAAGGCGTGACCGAGGTGGAAGGTTTCCTCGAGGGCGAAGATGCCCTGGCAACGCTGCAAGCGTTCCGCGACATGGGCGTGGTCATCGAGGGGCCGCACCACGGTCGCGTGACTATCCATGGTGTTGGCCTGCACGGTCTGAAGCCCGCTCCGGGCCCGATCTACCTGGGCAACTCCGGCACGTCGATGCGCCTGTTGTCCGGCCTGCTGGCCGCCCAGGATTTCGACAGCACCCTGACCGGCGATGCCTCGCTGTCCAAGCGCCCGATGAACCGCGTCGCCAACCCGCTGCGGGAAATGGGCGCAGTGATCGAAACCGCGGCCGACGGTCGTCCACCGATGACCATTCGCGGCGGCAACAAGCTCAAGGGCCTGACCTACACCATGCCGATGGCCAGCGCCCAGGTTAAATCCTGCCTGCTGCTGGCCGGTCTGTATGCCGAAGGCAAGACCACCGTCACCGAGCCGGCGCCGACCCGCGACCACACCGAGCGCATGCTGCGTGGCTTCGGTTATCCGGTCAGCGTTGACGGCGCTACCGCGTCTGTCGAATCGGGCAGCAAGCTGACCGCGACTCACATCGAAGTGCCGGGCGATATTTCCTCGTCGGCGTTCTTCCTCGTGGCCGCGTCGATCGCTGAAGGCTCCGACCTGGTACTCGAACACGTCGGGATCAATCCGACCCGTACCGGCGTGATCGACATCCTGCGCCTGATGGGCGCCGACATCACCCTGGAAAACCAGCGTGAAGTGGGTGGCGAGCCCGTTGCAGACTTACACGTAAGAGCGGCTAAACTCAAAGGCATCGAGATTCCCGAGGCGCTGGTTCCCCTGGCGATCGACGAGTTCCCGGTGCTGTTCGTGGCGGCGGCGTGCGCAGAAGGCCGCACAGTGCTGACCGGCGCCGAAGAGCTGCGGGTCAAGGAGTCGGATCGCATTCAGGTGATGGCCGACGGCCTGCTGGCCCTTGGCGTCAAATGCGAACCGACGCCGGACGGCATCATCATTGATGGTGGCCAGATTGGCGGTGGCGAAGTCCATGGCCATGGCGACCATCGCATCGCCATGGCATTCAGTGTTGCGTCCCTGCGCGCCAGCGCGCCGATCCGCATCCATGACTGCGCCAACGTCGCCACGTCTTTCCCGAACTTCCTGGCGTTGTGCGCGCAGCTCGGTATTCGAGTAGCACAAGAGGCACAGTCGTGAACATCAAGGCACCGGTCATCACCATCGATGGCCCAAGCGGCTCGGGCAAGGGCACCATCGCCGGCATGCTGGCCAAGCAACTGGGCTGGAATCTGCTCGATTCCGGCGCCCTCTATCGCTTGCTGGCCTTCGCCGCCAAGAACCATGGCGTCGACCTGACCAACGAGGAACTGCTCAAGGCCCTGGCCGCCCATCTGGACGTGCAGTTCATCGCGGCCACCGATGGCCAGTTGCAGCGCATCATCCTGGAAGGTGACGAAGTCAGTGACGTCATCCGTACCGAAAGCGTTGGTGCCGGGGCCTCCCAGGTCGCCGCGCTGCCGGCGGTGCGCGAAGCGCTGCTGCAGCGTCAACGGGCGTTCCAGGAGCCGCCGGGACTGGTGGCCGATGGCCGCGACATGGGCACAGTGGTATTTCCGGATGCGCCGCTGAAGATATTCCTCACCGCCAGCGCGGAGGAGCGGGCTCGCCGCCGATATTTGCAGTTGAAGGGCAAAGGCGAGGATGTTAGTCTGTCGAGTCTGCTAGATGAGATCCGTGCACGCGACGAGCGTGATACCCAGCGCGCAGTAGCCCCGCTAAAGCCGGCGGCCGATGCGATTCAGCTGGATTCCACGGAGTTGTCCATTGATCAGGTGTTGCAACGCATCATGAGCGAGATCGCGCTTCGCGATATCGCCGGGTGACAGGAAGCTCCGCAGGGGACCAGTCATAGTCCTGCGGCGCTTCTTTTATATGAAACTAACCCACATCGTCTGGGGTGTGGAGATGGGCGTTTACTTCGCCCTAATCAACAGGAATTAAAATGAGCGAAAGCTTTGCGGAACTCTTTGAAGAAAGCTTGAAAACCCTGAACCTTCAGGCAGGCTCCATCATCACCGGCGTTATCGTTGATATCGATTACCAGGCTCGCTGGGTAACCGTTCACGCTGGTCTGAAGTCTGAAGCGCTGATCCCGCTTGAGCAGTTCTACAACGACGCTGGCGAACTGAACATCAACGTCGGTGACGAAGTTCACGTTGCGCTGGACTCGGTTGAAGATGGCTTTGGTGAAACCAAGCTGTCCCGTGAAAAAGCCAAGCGTGCTGAATGCTGGATCGTTCTGGAAGCGGCCTTCGCAGCTGAGGAAGTGGTCAAGGGCGTTATCAACGGTAAGGTTAAAGGCGGCTTCACTGTCGACGTTAACGGCATCCGTGCGTTCCTGCCAGGTTCCCTGGTTGACGTCCGTCCAGTGCGCGACACCACGCACCTGGAAGGCAAAGAGCTGGAATTCAAGGTCATCAAGCTGGACCAGAAGCGCAACAACGTTGTCGTTTCCCGTCGCAGTGTCCTGGAAGCCGAGAACTCTGCCGAGCGTGAAGCTCTGCTGGAATCGCTGCAGGAAGGCCAGCAGGTCAAGGGTATCGTCAAGAACCTCACCGATTACGGCGCATTCGTCGATCTGGGTGGCGTCGATGGCCTGCTGCACATCACCGACATGGCCTGGAAGCGTATCAAGCATCCTTCGGAAATCGTCAACGTTGGCGACGAGATCGATGTCAAGGTTCTGAAGTACGATCGCGAGCGCAATCGTGTTTCCCTGGGCCTCAAGCAACTGGGTGAAGATCCATGGGTCGCTATCAAAGCCCGTTACCCAGAAGGCACTCGCGTTACCGCTCGTGTTACCAACCTCACCGACTACGGCTGCTTCGCTGAGCTGGAAGAAGGCGTTGAAGGCCTGGTACACGTTTCCGAAATGGACTGGACCAACAAGAACATCCACCCTTCGAAAGTCGTACAAGTCGGCGACGAAGTGGAAGTCATGGTTCTGGACATCGACGAAGAGCGTCGTCGTATCTCCCTCGGCATCAAGCAGTGCAAGTCCAACCCATGGGAAGACTTCTCTGGCCAGTTCAACAAGGGCGATAAAATCTCCGGCACCATCAAGTCGATCACCGATTTCGGTATCTTCATTGGTCTGGACGGCGGCATCGACGGCCTGGTTCACCTGTCCGACATCTCCTGGAACGAAGTGGGCGAAGAAGCCGTACGCCGCTTCAAGAAGGGCGACGAGCTGGACACCGTTATCCTGTCGGTTGACCCAGAGCGCGAGCGCATCTCCCTGGGTATCAAGCAACTGGAAAGCGATCCGTTCTCCGAGTACGTTCAAGAGAACGACAAAGGCGCAATCGTTAAGGGCATCGTGAAAGAAGTTGACGCCAAAGGCGCCATCATCACCCTGGCCGACGATATCGAAGCGACTCTGAAAGCCTCCGAAATCAGCCGTGACCGCGTTGAAGACGCGCGTAACGTTCTGAAAGAAGGCGAAGAAGTAGAAGCCAAGATCATCAGCGTTGACCGCAAGAGCCGCGTAATCCAGCTCTCCATCAAGTCGAAAGACGATGCTGAAGAGAAAGAAGCAATCCAGAGCCTGCGCGAGAAGCCAGCTACTGATGCTCCTGGTCCTACCACTCTGGGCGACCTGCTGCGTGCACAGATGGAAAAGCAGAACTGAGTTCTGTCAGACCATAAAAAAGGGCGACTTCGGTCGCCCTTTTTTGTGCCTGCGATTTCTCCACAGCTAAGCGTCATGGGTGGCTCAACGCTACGATCTTTCGAGGCATAGCGAAACCAACCGACCCGTGACGCTGTCTCTTTTATGAAGTAAATCAAATATATCCTGGGAAGTGCTCTGTCGACCTGTCTAAGGATCTGAATGAACAAGCTCTTATTGGTCGCGATGGCTTTGATACTGGCGGGTTGTGCTACCAGCGCCAAGACCCACGCAGTGCGCGGTGTCAGCGGCATCGAGATCGATTGCTCTGGGTTGGGCTCCGGATGGGAGAAGTGCCAGAAGCGGGCCGCCAAGGAGTGCAAGGGCGCGGGTTACAAGGTGATAACCCGGTCTGACGACGCAAAAGACCAGGATCAATACCCCTTTGGCTTCAACCCGGCAGGTTATGTGACCCGTACCATGTTGGTCATGTGCCGCTGATTTACAGATTTCTTTGCTCTGCACGAAAAAAGGGCGCCTACGACGTACAGAAGATATGTCAATAGCCGGGCTGTTCAAATACTTCCGGGCATGCTAAAACCTTCGAAGCGATTTTCCTAGCTGCTTGAAAAAGAAGGGAAAAACATGACGAAGTCGGAGTTGATCGAACGAATTGTCACCCATCAAGGACTGCTCTCGTCCAAGGATGTGGAGCTGGCCATCAAGACCATGCTTGAACAAATGTCCCAATGCCTCGCGACCGGGGATCGGATTGAGATTCGCGGGTTTGGCAGCTTTTCCCTGCATTACCGCGCACCGCGGGTGGGGCGCAATCCCAAGACCGGGCAGTCGGTTAGCCTGGATGGGAAGTTTGTTCCGCATTTCAAGCCGGGGAAGGAGTTAAGGGATCGGGTGAATGAGGAGGAGGAAGTGTGACTGGGTCAATGGCGGTTAGCGGGGTTATGACGAAATTTAAGAAAATTATTCTGTTCGTGTCAGCTACATTGGTAGCTTTGGCTACCATAGTTTTCACATTGGAGAATCAAGCTCCAGTCAGCGTCAGCCTTTTTGGTTGGTCTACACCTCAGCTACCAATATCGTTATTTGTCGTCATTAGTACACTGATCGGTTTAGCGCTCGGGCCATTTTTGGCTTTGTATGTGGTGATGCGTAAGCGCAGCGATTGAAATTTACTAACAGAGCGTTTTAGAATTATGCACAAAGCGTATTGTTTAGCAGTCGTTAGTGCATAGCGAGCTGTTTAATGATGCGAAAACCACTACCCCAAGGATGTATTTTCCATGCACCAACCTACGGCGAATCAGCCGCTGAATGACGATATCGATGTTTTTGCGTTAGTTAGGGCGCTATGGAAAAAGAAATGGTTGATCCTCTGTGTAGCTAGCTTGGTTACGTCTGCGGCTGCGATCTATGCATTCACTTCGGAGCCATTGTACGAAGCTAAATTGTATACAGCTCCTCCTACCCAAAATGATATTGCTGAACTTAATTATGGTAGAGATTCTAATACAGAGTTGCCGCCATATAGGGTAAAGGATGTAGCAGAGATTTTTTCACGTAACCTTTCCAATGAATCTCTACGTCGAGCCTTTTTCAATGACATATTCCTTCCCTCTTTAAATGATCAAGAGCGAAAAGGCTCTCAGGATCGTCTATATCAACGATTTTCCAGACAATTGACGATCTCGGCAAGGGGCAAGGAAGATCAGTATAGCTTCGTGATCACTGTCCGAGGCTCTAACCCAACTGAAGCAGCCGATTGGGTCCGGACCTACGTAGACAATGCCGGGGCAGCTACTAAGAAGGAATTGATCAGCGATGTGACGCGTGAAGCGCAAGTAAACGCGCGCAACACAGAGCAAATGATCAACCGCCTGCGGGAAACGGCCCGTAATCAGCGGGAAGATAATATACAGGTTTTAAGTGAGGCGCTGGCCATTGCCCAGGCGGTAGATCTCAAGAAACCAGTCATCATAAGTGGAAAATCTCCAACAGAAATGCCAACCGGAATCAATGGGCAGGCTCTTTACATGCGAGGGAGCGATGCTCTGGAAGCCGAAATACATAATCTTAAGATTCGAGTTTCTGACGATCCATTTATTTCCAATCTTCGTCCCCTACAAGCTAAGCATAATTTCCTAAGCACCCTTAACCTTGAGCAAACAGATATTTCGGTTTATCGGCAAGATGGTCCGGTCATTGTTCCGGATAGTCCGATCAAGCCTAATAAAAGTTTGATTATCGCATTGGGTATGATTTTAGGCCTGATGCTCGGTCTTTTAGTTGCCGGCGGATCCTATGCGATGCAGCAAAGCCGACGCTAGCATTTCGGCAGTACTTCTGAGGGTTATCTAATAAATTCAGTCTTGCGCCCTAAGGGCGTGAGATTAGAATTCGATAGCTAGCCTATCAACACTAGCTTTTTAGTTTGTCGCAGCCAAATTCTTTTTCCTCCATTCTGCTATTCATCGATGCTGTTCTGTTGTTAACGATACCATGAAGTTTACTTGGTGCTCGTAGTTAACTACTTGCAGGCACAGTTCTGCGTAGCGTTCAAAGCCTTAGTCTTTAGGTTTGCTTGCCTATCCCACATGTATGACATTGCAGTGATGCTCTTAGCGCTGATACTCACCATGGCTGAAGGGGGCATTCAAGTGCGATGCAGAGCTAGCTGTTTTAATGGCGATACGCCACTAATTGAGTTGTCATGCTCGTGGGGAGAAGGACGTCAGGATGCTTTTTGGTGAGCTCAGGTAGGATAGTCCGATACGTACGCCTGAATTCCGTTCAGTTCGGTAAAAAAACTCATAACATTGTATTGCTTGTTAAGAGATAATGCTGATGTTTTTCCCGGGTGGAATCTATCGTTACGGCTCAGATGCCTCGGATTGCGGGACCGCTGATAGGGCCCGGCATAGGCTACGGCTGGCTTCACGTCCTACCTAGCCCTGGCCATACCTGCTGCCGTCCTGCGGCTGTACAGAGGAGGATTTGGTAATATGTCTTTAGAAAAGCACAGGCTGATCTATTTCAAGAGCTCACAGGTGTTGTAGTGTGCATTTTGGCCATCGATAGGGTCTCGTGACGCTAAGGGATGGAAGGCATAAGCAAGCTACCTAATTTAAGGATAAGATTTTGAAGATTCTCGTTACTGGTGGTGCAGGTTTCATTGGCTCGGCGGTCATACGTCATATCATTTCGCATACATCGGGTTCTGTAGTGAACGTAGACAAGTTGACCTATGCAGGCAACTTAGAATCTCTAAAAGACGTAAGCTCGAATCAACGATACACGTTCGAGCATGTCGACATTTGTGACCGCGAGCATATAGACCGAATTTTTGCAGCTCATCAACCCGATGTTGTGATGCACTTGGCAGCCGAGTCTCATGTTGATCGCTCTATCAGTGGTCCATCAGACTTCATCACGACTAATATTGTCGGAACATATACTCTATTGGAGGCAAGCCGTTCTTACTGGAATGGATTGTCTGAGGAAAGGAAAAGCGCTTTTCGCTTTCATCATATCTCTACTGATGAAGTATATGGCGACTTGGAAAACCCTGATGAGCTTTTCACCGAGAGCACACCTTACCAGCCGAGCTCCCCGTATTCTGCAAGTAAAGCAAGTTCGGACCATTTGGTGCGGGCGTGGCATCGCACATATCAGTTGCCCGTAATAGTAACCAATTGCTCGAATAATTATGGTCCATACCACTTTCCAGAGAAGCTTATACCTCTTGTAATACTTAACGCTTTGGCTGGGAAGCCTTTGCCTATCTATGGCAAAGGCGATCAGGTGCGTGATTGGTTATATGTTGACGATCACGCACGAGCATTATACAGAGTCGTTTTGGAGGGACGAGTAGGGGAAACTTATAATATAGGTGGGCATAACGAGAAGACTAATTTAGAAGTTGTGCATACGTTATGCCAGCTTCTCGACGAGTTGCGGCCCACATCGCCTCACGTACCCCACGCGCAACTGATGACGTACGTCCAAGACCGACCGGGACATGATCGGCGCTACGCAATCGATGCATCTAAAATTAAAAGTGAACTGGGCTGGGTCCCTACAGAGACGTTTGAGACTGGTATTCGAAAGACCGTTACTTGGTATCTGGATAATCAAGAGTGGGTTGAGCATATATTAACTGGAAGTTATCAGAAATGGATTGAGCATAACTATACAGAGCGTGCAAGTTAAATGAAAATTTTACTGCTCGGGAAGAACGGTCAAATTGGATGGGAGTTGCAGCGCTCGCTAGCAACTCTGGGCAAAGTATTCGCGCTTGGCAGGGAATTTGAAGGCGACTTACGTGGCGATTTAAGTAAGATCGATTTGCTTATTCGCACTATCAGAGCTATCTCTCCCGATGTAATTGTCAACGCCGCAGCTTATACCGCAGTGGACAAGGCTGAGTCTGATAAAGCCAATGCGTCCTTGATTAATGTCGAAGCGGTAAAGACTCTCGCCCAAGAATCCGCCAGGTTAGGTGCTCTGCTGGTCCATTACTCAACCGATTACGTTTTTGACGGGAGTGGGGAGCGTCCATGGCGGGAAACAGATCCCGTCGCTCCGCTAAACTATTATGGCCAAACCAAGCTTCTGGGTGAGCTCGAAATTCAGGCCGCAGGATGCGACCATCTGATTTTTCGCACGTGTTGGGTATACGCCGCACGTGGAGCCAATTTCGCGCGTACGATGCTTAGATTGGCCTCCGAACGTTCTGAGTTACACGTAATTGATGATCAGGTTGGAGCGCCTACCGGGGCGGATTTGATCGCGGATGTAACAGCTCATGCGATTCGCCAATCGATAAACAAGCGTGGCGCCTTTGGGACATATCACTTGGCCGCGTCGGGTTTCGCTTCTTGGTACGAGTATGCGAATTTGGTAATAAAGTTGGGGCGACATCACAACCTAAACTTCGGCGATGTAAAAATTACTCCTGTGGCCACTGAACACTACCCCACGCCAGCGCAGCGGCCTTTGAATTCAAGATTGTGTACAGATAATCTGCGAAGGACGTTTTCCGTGGAATTGCCTGCTTGGCAGGATGGAGTGGCACGAATGATAAAGGAAGTTTTGGAAAAATGACCACTATAAATCGCAAAGGAATTATTCTCGCCGGGGGGTCTGGTACACGCCTTCACCCTCTCACTCTCGGCGTTTCAAAACAAATGCTCCCGATTTTTGATAAGCCAATGATATTTTATCCATTGTCAGTTCTTATGCTTGCTGGGATAAGAGACATTCTGATCATATCAACACCAGATGACTTGCCTTGTTTTAGAAAGTTGCTAGGTGACGGTGCTCAATACGGCATAAATTTGAGCTATGCCGAGCAACCGAGTCCAGACGGCCTCGCGCAGGCCTTTATAATCGGCGAGGATTTTATCGGTAAAGACCCTTGCTGTTTAATTCTAGGCGACAATATTTTTTATGGCCATCATTTTTCTGAAAGTCTGAATTCAGCGATGGCACAACGCTCCGGTGCAACTGTATTTGGTTATCATGTTTCAGATCCAGAGCGTTTTGGCGTGGTGGAATTTGATGCGGTTGGACGGGCATTAAGTATTGAAGAGAAACCCAAGAAGCCGAAGTCCAATTATGCCGTTACAGGTTTGTATTTTTATGACAACCAAGTTGTAGATATCGCTAAGAAAATCAAACCTTCCGAACGTGGAGAGTTGGAGATAACAGATATAAATCGTGCGTATCTTGAACAAAACACCTTAAATGTAGAAGTACTGGGGCGAGGTTTTGCCTGGCTTGATACGGGTACGC
This sequence comes from Pseudomonas sp. Z2-11, assembly GCF_054161305.1. NCBI lineage: Bacteria > Pseudomonadati > Pseudomonadota > Gammaproteobacteria > Pseudomonadales > Pseudomonadaceae > Pseudomonas > Pseudomonas sp. Z2-11. The sequence continues at coordinate 4,364,251 of NZ_CP096395.1, read as the reverse complement.
ATGAATCCCTATTAGAAGCCAGCCATTTCGTTCAGACGATAGAACAGCGGCAGGGGTTGAAGGTTGCTTGTCTGGAAGAGATTGCATTTCATAATAAATGGATTGGTTTGTCCCAGCTTAAACAGCAAGGTGAAAAACTAACCAAGACGGGATACGGTAAATATCTATTGAAGATCTTGGCAGAGGAATCGCGTCAGTAGGAATAAGTGCGACCTGTAATGTTGACAATGTATAGCGTTATCTGGGGGCAGCTGGCAGCTATGAATTTCAGTCAACAGGGCGGCTTTGTTTTATGGCGGTAAAAAATGTCAGTGAACGATTAAGTTGAACTGAGGCGATTATGAGTTTGATAAAGTTTTTAAACGTGAATATGCTCGGAGACGAGCGCGGCCAGTTGGCTGTACTAGAAAACAAAAAAAATGTACCTTTTGAAATTAAGCGAGTCTATTATTTAACTGGGACGCTAGAAGAAGTATCACGCGGATTTCACGCTCATAAGGAGCTGACCCAGGTTGCGGTATGCGTCTCTGGGCGTTGCATGATGAAGCTAGATGATGGAAGGTCTAAAGAAAGCGTTTGGTTAGACTCGCCGGATAAAGTGATCGTAATCGAAAAAATGATTTGGCATGAAATGCATCATTTCTCACCTGATTGCACGCTCTTGGTTCTTGCAAGTGATTTTTACGATGAGCTGGATTATATAAGAGATTATAATAAATTTTTGGAAGCGCTGGATCATGATAGTCATAGCCGGTAAGAATAATATCGCTGTTCATGCGTTGAACGTGTTACACGGTTCCTTGGATCGTGACAATATAGCGGTAGTGCTTAATGCTACTGATGATGGCAAGGACGGATGGCAGCTGTCACTCAAGAAGCGAAGCGAAGAGTTAGGCGTTAATGTAGTCTCCCTAAGTGATGCCGAACGCCTTGCCGATATTTTTATCTCATTGGAATTCGATCGGATAGTAAAACCTCTAAATTTCAGGGACCCTTCAAAAATATTTAACATCCATTTCTCAGCTTTACCGCGCTACAAAGGAATGTATACTTCGGTATGGCCGATTCTTAATGGAGATGAAAGGTCCGCCGTTACCTTGCATCGTATTGACGCTGGTATCGACACAGGGGAAATAATTGATCAGAGATTTTTCGATTTGAAAGATACAGATTCATCCAAAGATCTGTATTTGAATTATATTGAAAATGCAGTTATTTTATTTGACGAAAATATCGAGTCAATACTTCATGGTAATGTTAGCTCTCTGCCACAGGTGTCGAAGGGCTCCAGCTATTTTTCAAAATCTACAATCGATTTTTCTTCGTTAAAGATTGACTTCAATCAAACTGCGTGGCAAGTGGGTCGTTTCATTAGAGCCTTTTCGTTCCGAAACTATCAGATGCCAAAGTGGGATGGGGATGTATATTGCAATTTTGAAATACTTCCTCAAAGTTCTCTTCGGCGACCAGGGACGGTTCTCGAATCGAATGCATTATTTACTACTGTTGTAACTATTGATTATGATCTGCGTTTGTTCAAAGACAAACGCGATGATATCTTTAAGTCTGTAAGTGCGGGTGACTTACAAGGCGTACAGCGACTGAAAAACAACATAATTAACATCAATGATCGCAATGATAATTCATGGACTCTATTGATGGTTGCAGCATATAATGGCCATCAAGATATAATAGATTTTTTATTGAATGAAGGTGCGGATGTTAACGCAAGAAATTATAAGGGTACGACTGTCCTGATGTACGCCAAAGATTGGGCGATAAAAAATAATAATATCGACCAGTTTAATATGTTGATCGGTCGCGGGGGCAGTTTGTCATTGAGGGATTATACACATAAATCTCTACGTGATTATCTCTCCATAGAAGAGTCTCAGTTCCTAGGGGTTGTATGATGATCAAGTTTTTAGATTTGCAAGCTATAAACGCCCAGTGCCGTCAAGAGTTGATAGAGGCTGCAACTCAAGTTATTGACTCGGGATGGTATATTCAGGGTCGCGCACTTGAAAAATTCGAAAACGATTTCAGCTCCTATGTGGGGGCGACTAATACTCTCGGGGTCGCCAATGGACTCGACGCACTGATTCTGACACTCAGAGCTTGGAAATTACTGGGGCGCCTACAGGATGGTGATGAAGTTCTCGTTCCCGCGAATACCTATATTGCTAGTATTCTGGCAATAACTGAAAATAAGCTTGCCCCAGTGCTAGTCGAGCCTGACGAATCGTCCTACAACATCAATGTAGCAAATGCTGAGAAAGCTATAACTGCTCGTACCAAAGCGATACTGCCGGTCCATTTGTATGGGCAACTATGTGATATGCCAGCTATTCTGGCTCTCGCCAAGCGACATAACTTACTTGTGCTGGAAGACTGTGCGCAATCGCATGGGGCGAGCTTGGACGGGCGCCATGCTGGAGCGTGGGGTGACGCTGGTGCGTTTAGTTTTTATCCTGGTAAAAATCTTGGTGCACTGGGCGATGCCGGCGCAATTACAACGAATGATCTGGACTTAGTGGAAAGCATCAAGGCACTAAGAAATTACGGTTCGCATGAAAAATATCTAAATATATATAAAGGATTAAACAGTCGATTAGATGAAATGCAAGCGGCAGCTCTTTCTGTGAAGCTCAAATATTTGGATTTGCAAACGAAGGCTAGGCGAACAATTGCAGATATTTATATCAGGAATATATCAAACGACGCGCTGATTTTACCCGCAGAAAAGAATAGCGACGTGTTGAATAATCAGTCACACGTTTGGCATCTTTTTGTAGTCAGATCTCATCAGCGGAATGAATTGCAGTCATATCTTGGCGAGAATGGAGTTCAAACTTTAATTCATTATCCAATCCCGCCTCACAAACAAGCGGCTTATTCGGAGTATAGCCACATATCCTTACCCCTTACTGAAAAAATACATAACGAGGTCATAAGCTTACCGATAAGTCCGGTGATGCCTGTCGATGAAGCATATCGGGTAGTGGAGCTATGTAACAGTTTTGTTGGGCGCGGCTGCTGATGACGCTATTACGCACTAGTTTATTGAATGGAATCGCCGTACTAGTGAAAATGTTGACGTTGCTTGGAATAAATAAGGTGCTTGCGATTTATGTAGGCCCTTCAGGCTACGCTGCTGTAGGACAGCTACAAAATGCTATCCAAATGCTAACCGTTTTTGCGAGCGGCGCTATCAATACCGGTGTTACTAAATACACTGCTGAATTTTCCGAAGAGGATAAATTGCTCGTTGTTTGGCGCACAGCTGGCTCGATTACGATTTTGGGGTCGGCAGTAACAGGTGTTGTGGTCGCACTATGCAGTTCGCAACTTGCTCTCTATTTCCTGGGAAGTGTCGAGTATAGGTTTGTGTTTCTTTGTTTAGCGTCAACGCTGTTCATGCTAACTCTGAACTCCCTATTTTTAGCCATTCTGAATGGAAAGAAAGATATCAGGCGGTACGTGGTCGCGAATATTGCTGGTAGCATATTAGCTTTATGTATTACTTCTGTACTAGCTATGTTATATGGGCTGTACGGTGCGCTGATTGCTCTAACAACATATCAAGCCATGGCTTTTTTTGTTACGATAATGGTTTGTAAAGGAGCTGAATGGTTCTCACTAGCGAATTTTATAGGCTCAATAGACAAAACAGTAGCAGCTAATCTCGGAAAATTTGCGCTGATGACGTTAGTGTCGGCTATTTGTGCTCCATTAGCGCAAATTGTAATTCGAAACCATTTGAGTATGGAGTTTGGTGTAAAAGAAGCCGGGTATTGGGAAGCCATGTGGCGCTTGAGTGCCGCATATCTCATGTTCGTTACGACAACGCTAAGTGTCTATTTTTTGCCTCGTCTTTCTGAGATAAATAACGCAAGAGACCTGAGAGCGGAAATTTTGCAGAGTTACAAGTTGATACTGCCAGCTGTTATGTTGGCTAGTGTCGTAATATTTTTCCTACGGGATTTTGTCATAGCGACTCTCTTTACCACTGAATTTGCTCCCATACGCGACTATTTTGGCTGGCAGTTGCTGGGAGACACTCTTAAAATAGGCGGGTGGATCTTGGCTTACTTGATGTTGGGTAAAGCCATGTACAAGCCTTATATTGTTGCTGAACTGATTTATGCGGTGGGTTTCGTTGGACTGACCTTTTTGTTCACGGGTTGGTGGGGCGCCGATGGAGTTGCTATTGCCCACGCAGCTATATATGTTATTTATTGGTTAGTGGTTGGGTGGGCGACATATCCGACTCTTAGAGAAAGCAATCAGAAAGTTGGGGGTTTTAATGTATGAGCCAAAAGTTTCAGTAATTATATTTACATATAATCAAGAGGATTTGATTTCTGAGACGATTGATAGTGTCTTGATGCAGGACTACCCAAATTTAGAAATTGTCGTCGCAGATGATGCTTCTACAGACACTACGGCAGCTGTTATTAAAGGGTATGAGCAAAGACACCCTGGTAAAGTTGTGGGTGTTTATAATAAAACGAACCTTGGCATTACCGGGAATTCGAATGTTGCGTTTTTCGCCAGTACAGGCGAACTAATTGCTGTATTGGGAGGAGATGATCTTTTTCTTCCCGGTAAAATATCGGCACAGGTCGCGCTTTTTTCCGACCCGGAAGTTTCAATTTCTTATCATCCTATTGAAATTTTCCAGCATCAAACAGGAAAGGTCTTATTTACGACGAATACAACCAAGAACGAAGAGATCAAAGACGTATATGATCTTATCGCTAAGGGAGGTATACCCGGAGCGTCCTCAGTTATGGTGAGGCGATCTGCGTGCCCTAACCATGGTTTCGACCCGAGTTTTCCTGTCGTATCGGACTGGATTTTTTCAATTGAAGTAGCGCTGAATGGCAAGGTCCAAGAGTTAAAGGGGGTCTATGGGCGTTATCGCAAGCATGGTTTTGGCGCTAGCGATCGCTCCTACGAGCTTCTAGATGAGTCTTTAAGAGCGCTTAAGGTGATTAGTGATCGTTATCCTAACGATGCGAAATTGCAAAAAGCGTGTCAGCGTGGTGGGTACAGGTATGTCTTAGGGGAACTCTTCCGTCAGGTTACCAAACGTAATCCGGAAAAAATCAAGGCGCTGCAACCTTATCTATTACGTTATGCAGACGGATCTAAGCGAATCGCTACTACAGCCCTTATCAGCCTTTTGTCTAATCGGGTTGTGCTGTCAACGATCAGCGGTCCGCTAGTGACTATGAAAAATTTCTTAAAGCGGAATGTTTAATGATCAACCCGGTCGTGATTTATGTCGGAGCTTGGATGCTCGTTCTTTTACTATACTTGCTTGGGTTGACATCAAATTTAGTACCTATTCCTACCATCGGAATTTTCGTTATTTTTGTTAATTTGATGGGCATTGGTATTATATATATGTTCATAGGAGGCGGTAGGGTTGCGAAGCCCGTCCCTGCTGCTGAAGATTTATATGTGTCAGTTGTGCGCCGATTTTTGAAATTCAGTGTCCTGATTTGGCTAATCGGCACCGCGATAGAGATTTATGTTGGCAGAGGTTTTCCCCTTTATTGGAAATACGTGGGGGATGTGAGACTTTACACTGAGTTCGGAATACCATCCTTTCATGGGGTGATGAACGCGTTTTATTTACAATCCTTGTCAATGTCTGCGTATCTAATGTTAAAACTGAAACAAAAGAGATGGTTCGTTCTTGCAGTAATATTGCTGTTTTGGCCGGTCGCAATGTTAGGAAGGGGCATTCTGTTGAGTGGTCTGCTCCAAATGACCTGTGTTTGGTTGCTTCTCACACGCATGACACTGCGGAAAGTCGCTATGATTTTTATTGGTGCGCTGTTGGTAGTGGTTATTTTCGGCCTGATCGGAGATATGAGGCAGACACAAAATCCATTTTCATACATTGTGAACGATGATGCCAAGGATGTTTTCGCGTTGCTGCCAAGTGGCTTTCTTTGGTTCTACGTATATTTAACGGCAGGTTTGAGCAACTTTTTTTATAATGTAGATTCGATAATTCCGACGGGGAGCTTTTCGTATTCTATGTCTAATATGCTTCCCTCGGTGGTGCGTAGTTATTTTGAATTGGACCCTCGAAACGATCTGTTCAAATTCGTTGATCCCAACCTTAATACGTCCACCATATACGCGGGATCCGTTTCGGACTTTGGTCCGTTGGGCGGGGTAGTGGCAGTAACTCTGGTTCAGATTGTTTGTTGCTATATCTATTTGCTAGCCAAGAGAGGCCGCCCCTGGGGGCTGTTTGCCTACACCGTAGCTTTTCAGGTGCTCATATTCTCCGTTTTTTACGATATGTTTTTTTTATTGCCTACTTTGTTTCAGTTTGCAATATGCTTGCTTTTGTATTTGTATTACTCGGCTAGTTTGATAAAGAAATCGGAAGTTAAATAAAGTTTGCGTTATTCAAATGCAGATGTAGAGGAAGTTTTATGCTAGAGCATACTGTGCTAATAACTGGTGGGGCGGGTTTCATTGGATCGCATTTGGTGCCCAAAATTTTGGCCTCGGGCATGAAGGTTAAAATACTCGATCCATTGTCGGTACAGGTACATGGCGCTCTTCCTAGAGAACTGGAGTGGCTGGAACAGGCGGGTGTCGAGTTTATCCGTGGCAGTGTTACCTCCTTTGACGATTGGGTAAAAGCGCTCGCGAATGTTGATACGGTGGTTCACCTAGCAGCTGAGACTGGCACAGGTCAGTCCATGTATGAGGTGGCTAAGTACAATGAGGTTAATTCTCAAGGAACCGCCCTTCTCTTTGAGGCTCTCTCAAAATCGACAGAACATCGTGTTAGACGAATTCTGCTAGCGTCCAGTCGATCAGTCTATGGGGAGGGTGCATACCTTAATCCTTCTTTGGACAACCGCCGGGTGACTCCGCCGCCGCGCACCGCTGAGGCTCTTGCCTCGGAACACTGGGAACCTAGATGTGCAAGTACAGGAAATCAATTAATTTTGGTTCCAACTTCCGAAGAAGACTTGATCCGGCCTGCTTCTATCTATGCTGCCACTAAATATGCCCAAGAAGATTTAGTTCGGATTGGAAGTCAAGCCTTGGGAATGGACTATGTCATTTTCCGACTTCAGAATGTTTACGGTGAAAGGCAATCGCTCAATAATCCATATACGGGAATTTTATCGATATTCTCTACGAAGATTCGGCGCAATAGTCCTTTGCCGCTTTTTGAAGACGGTAAGGAAAGTAGGGATTTCGTACATGTGGATGATGTGACTGACGCCTTTCTACAGGGAATAGTCTTCCCGGGCCAGTTGTCTGATGTAATCAATGTCGGCAGCGGTATTGCGACTTCGGTGAAAACGGTGGCCGAGGAGTTAACTCGTGCTTTTGGCAAGGAGCCAAATTTGGTCGTAACTGGCCAATACCGTATCGGAGATATTCGGCATAATTATGCGGATATAGGGAAGTTGAAAGATTTGCTTGGGGTGGTTCCAAAAATCAGCTTGGCTGCTGGACTGAAAAGGTTCGCAAGTTGGGTTAATGAGCAACCATTGCCAGAGGATAGGTTGGAGCAGGCAAACGAAGAGTTGCGTGCTAGAAAACTGATGAATTAAGGATCGAATATGATCGACGGGCAAAAAATGAAGATTCGAGAGCTACTTAAAGCAGATGTTGCTAGACAAGACGCTCTTTTTGGACACCATAGATCTCAAAGTGGAGTGGGATTCTGGTTAAGCATGCTATCACCACGTTTTTTGCCCGTTTTAATTTATCGTCTTTCATATTACTCTAATGCAAAAAACAGGCGGCGACTGGCGAAGTTTTTTTCAATGATGAACTTCATGCTTTTTGGAATAGAGATCGCCGTCGCGTGCCGCATAGGACCAGGGCTATTTTTTCCGCATACTCACGGCACTGTCATAGGCGCTATCTCAATAGGTTCGAATGCGGTGATCTATCAAGGGGTGACGCTAGGCGCTAAGGATCTGGATTTTACTTATGATTCGGCACATCGGCCCTTGGTTGGTGATAACGTTATACTAGGTGCTGGTTCTAAGGTGCTTGGAGGTATCACATTGGGCAACGACGTAATAGTAGCAGCCAACGCGGTGGTTATAAAAAGTTTTTCGGATAGTTTAGTTGTTGGTGGTATTCCAGCGAAAATATTGAACGATCGGAAAATTCAGTTGTGAAATACTCTCTCCAAGGAAAGAAAATACTATACGTAGCTCCGCGTTTTTTCGGATACGAAAATGAAATTCAGGATGAGTTGATTCGTCGAGGCGCGCGTGTTGATTTTCTCTTAGATAGGCCTTTTGATACACCTGTTTTAAAGGCTATTACACGTATCAGTCGCGGACTTATTATAAAGGCTGCTGACAAATATTATGCCAGCGAGCTACAGAAATTAAATTCTGACGCTTATGACTATATTTTTGTAGTCAACGGCCAGACGCTCTCTGCTCATACGCTTTCCGAGTGGAAGTCCCGTTATGTTAGCGCTAAATTTATTCTCTATATGTGGGATTCATTCGGGAATCGAAAGTGGGCGGTGGACAATTTAAAATATTTCGATAGTGTTTTTACGTTTGATAAAAGAGACGCGGAAAAATATTCTATTAACTTTCGGCCGCTGTTCTTCTCTGCAGGGTTTGAGCGGCCCCCGGCAGAACATCTCCGCTGGGATGTTAGTTTTATCGGTACAGCCCACACTGATCGTTCTGCGATTGTGCAAAAAGTCAAGCGTACGTTGGATGCAAGTGCTAGAACCTATTTTTATCTTTACCTGCAAGCGAAATGGGTTTTTTGGTTGTATCGCTTTACAAACTCGTCGTTCAAAAATGCAAGCGTCTCAGACTTCAAATATGACTCAATTGACAAGAGCACGGTACAGTCTGTTTTCAATTCATCAATTTGCATTTTGGATATCGAGCACCCTAAGCAGACGGGGCTCACGATGCGGACGCTTGAAACATTGGGGGCTCGTAAAAAGCTTATCACTACGAATCAAGATGTTATTCATTATGATTTTTTTGATATCAGGAATATATGTGTAATTGATAGGCTCGATCCGCAGATTCCTTTGAGTTTTTTGACTGAGCCTTACTCGCCTGTTCCAACACCTATTTACCAGCGCTATAAGCTTGAAGGATGGATGGACGAAATTATGGAAGCGAGCCAGCTATGAAAAAAATCCTAGTTACGGGCGCAAACGGTTTTGTGGGGCAGCATCTTTGTGCTTTTTTAAGTGATGCGGGAACCGAGGTGACTGCGGTAGTCCGGACTGAGCATTCTTTTTTGCCGAACGTCCGTGTGGTTGTTGCCTCGTTAGATGCAGTTCCACGCGCTCTTCTAGAATTTAAGGAAATTGATTGCGTTATTCATCTTGCGGGTCGGGCGCATCAGTTGAATGATACCTCTAGTTCTCCATTGGAAGATTTTCGTGCAATCAATAGGGATTTAACAGTCAAGTTCGCTCGGGACTGTTTAGAGGCAGGTATCAAACGGTTTGTTTTTATAAGCTCGATAGGTGTTAATGGAGCAGAATCATTTAATACGCCTTTTACCGAAAACGACGTGTGTAACCCTCATGCTGATTATGCAATCTCTAAGTTAGAAGCGGAAAACGAGCTGGCAAAGATTTTTGAAGGATCCGACAGCGAGCTGGTTATTATAAGACCGCCCCTTGTCTATGGCGCCAATGCGCCTGGAAATTTTAATAGACTTCTGAAACTGGTTTCACTGGGCATCCCTCTTCCTTTTGGTAGTGTACGGAATTTTCGCAGTATGGTGAGTCTGGCTAATCTAAGTAGTTTTATCGCACTTGCAGCAGTTCATCCCAGAGCAGCGAATGAGGTTTTTCTAATTGCAGACGGGGAGGCCCTATCGCTTCCTGATATTATAAATTTGTTAAGCGAAGGTATGAATAAGCGATCTTGGCTATTGCCCGTACCGCTCGTTTTTTTGAATCTGATAGGCTCACTTACAGGTAAATCAGCGACCATAGCTCAGTTATGTGGCTCGCTTGTTGTGGACAGCAGTAAAGGTCGGGAGTTGCTGGGCTGGGAGCCTCTCGAGTCACCGCAGCAAGGATTGATCCAAGCTGGACAGTCATATGTGAATGGATCAAAACTAGGGAAGAAATAGGATATGATTTTTTTGTTTGCTTTGGTGTTTTTTTTGTTGGCGCTGTTTTTGACAGGCGTTTTACGGAGGTATGCACTGTCAAAGAACATTATAGATATTCCTAACAGCCGCAGCTCACACAAAATTCCCACTCCCAGGGGAGGCGGGGTTTCTATTGTTGTGTCTTTTCTTCTGGCTCTTCCTGTTATTATTGTGCAGTTTACATCCACAGCTTCGCTTTTAGGAATTTTCGGCGCCGGAGCCCTTGTTGCGATTATTGGTTTTATGGATGATCACGGACATATTGCTGCCAGATGGCGATTGTTGGGACATTCCATAGCTGCAATGTGGGCGTTATATTGGATGGGTGGGATCGCACCCCTCGATATTTTTGGCTACCGTGTTGATTTTCAGTGGTTCGGTTATGTTTTAGGCATGTTTTTTTTAGTCTGGATGCTCAATCTATATAATTTTATGGATGGTATCGACGGTCTCGCTGCGACTGAATCAGCACAAGTCTGCGTAAGCGCTTGTATATTGTATACACTTAGCGGTTATGACAGTTTGGTCTGGGCTCCCTTGCTACTTGCTTCCGCGTCACTTGGCTTCTTGGTGTGGAATTTTCCACCTGCGAAGATTTTCATGGGGGACGCAGGCAGTGGTTTTTTAGGGATAGTCCTTGGCGTACTCGCGCTGCAAGCAGCTTGGGTATATCCGCCTTTTTTCTGGGCGTGGCTGATTTTGCTTGGGGTATTTATCGTCGATGCTACCGTGACGCTAGTCCGTCGATTTATGCGCGGTGAGAAAGTCTATGAGGCGCACCGCAGTCACGCTTATCAATTTGCTTCCCGTCAAGCCGGACGACACGCACCCGTAACGCTAACGGTATTTGCGATCAATGCATTTTGGCTCTTGCCTTTGGCTTGGTTTGTTGTGGCCCTTGATCTAGACGGCTTGGTGGGCCTTGTAATTGCTTACGCGCCGCTAGTTTTACTCGCTATGAGATTTCATGCTGGTGAGAAGGAAACTTTATGACATTCAGCTTTTGAGCGAAATGTCGCTTGTTAGCTTTAGCTATTTGAATTTGAAAATACTCCGCCGCGGGTGTGGCGTTGAAACGGCTGGCAGACGAACCGAGGCTTTCTGACGTTTCCGATTAATTTTCAAATGGAGTAGAATGACCTCGATCCATAGCACTCTGCAACGACTACTCGATTGACAGTTGCTTACGATAGACATGGAATTTCAGTGTTAGGAGCAGGCAAGGTGCGTGAAGCTTTTTGGGACAACTTAAGAACGACGATGCTTGGTCTGCCAAGACGCTACAAGCGCGTGATCCAGATCGCTGCAGATATAATTCTCGTCTGGCTGGCTCTATGGCTGGCATTTATTGTTCGTCTCGGTATTGAAACAGCCGCGGCTCCAGTTAAAACACACTTTTGGCTTTTCATATCTGCCCCTATCGTCGCTGTGCCTATTTTTGTACGATTTGGTATGTATCGCGCGGTCATGCGCTTTTTCGGTAACGACGCGCTGATTGCTATTTGTAAGGCTGTTAGCCTCTCGGCGTTATTATTGGCACTCTTGGTCTATTGGTACAGCAACCACACGGCCGTTGTACCTCGTTCAATTATTTTCAACTATTGGTGGTTGAGCTTAATTATGATCGGGGGGCTGCGTCTAATGATGCGTCAATACTTTTTGGGTGATTGGTTCACAGCCGCGCAGCATGTCCCTTTTACGAGCCGCGATAATGGCCTGCCCAAAGTTGCCATATACGGTGCCGGTGCGGCTGGAAATCAGCTTGTTGCGGCCCTGCGCATGGGGCGGGTAATGCGTCCCGTGGCGTTTATTGACGACGATAATAGTATCGCGGATCACATTATTGCCGGGCTGCAAGTCTACAAGCCAGGCCATATTCAAAAAATGATTGATACTACCGGGGCTCAAGAGATCCTTTTAGCCATACCGTCATCTTCACGAGCGCGACGTCGCGAAATATTGACGTTATTAGAGTCCTTCCCTCTTCATGTTCGCAGCGTGCCAGGCTTCATGGATTTAGCTAGTGGCAGGGTAAAGGTTGATGACATACAAGAGGTCGACATCGCCGATCTCTTGGGCCGCGATCCGGTACCGGCTCAATCCGAGCTTCTTGAGCATTGCATTGCTGGACAAACCGTTCTCGTGACTGGTGCAGGGGGGTCAATTGGGTCAGAGCTCTGCCGCCAGATAATGATGCTGAAACCGAAGACTTTACTGCTTTTCGAGCACAGCGAGTTCAATTTGTATAGTATTTTATCGGAGCTGGAACCAAGGATTGTCCAAGAATCTCTCTCCGTACGCTTGCTACCTATCCTTGGAACAGTAAGAGACCAAGGAAAGTTAACGGACGTGATGAAGACCTGGGGAGTGGATACGGTCTATCACGCTGCTGCTTACAAACATGTTCCGATGGTCGAACACAACATTGCCGAAGGTGTTCTAAATAATGTTATCGGGACGTTGAATACTGCACAAGCTGCTTTGAAGACGGGCGTATCGAACTTCGTTTTGATCTCCACGGACAAGGCTGTTCGCCCTACGAATGTAATGGGCAGCACCAAGCGGCTCGCGGAGCTCACCTTGCAAGCCCTCAGCCAAGAGCTTGCGCCCGTCCTTTTTGGCGACAATTCCAATGTGTCTCGAGTGAATAAAACTCGTTTCACCATGGTCCGGTTTGGCAACGTATTGGGCTCCTCTGGATCAGTAATTCCTTTGTTCCACAAACAGATAAAAACTGGCGGGCCAATAACGGTAACTCATCCTAAGATCACCCGTTATTTCATGACTATTCCGGAAGCTGCGCAGTTGGTTATCCAGGCTGGGTCAATGGGGCGGGGTGGGGATGTATTTGTGCTGGATATGGGCGAGCCCGTAAGAATTGTCGAACTGGCGGAGAAGATGATTCACCTATCGGGTTTGAGTATTCGTTCGGAGCGTAATCCACAAGGCGATATTTCTATCGAGTTCACTGGTCTTAGGCCTGGTGAGAAGTTGTATGAGGAGCTGCTGATTGGCGATAACGTCGCCGCGACTGAGCATCCGATGATTATGACTGCTAACGAAGATCATCTGCCATGGGACATGCTGAAGCTCAAGCTTGAGGAGCTACTTTTAGCGGTAGAGAACGACGATTATGCGCGCGTGCGTCAGCTATTACGCGAAACCGTCCATGGCTACACCCCGGATGGGGAGATCGTTGACTGGATCTACCAGCAACACCGTCTCGAACCCTGATTATTACATAGTCGGTAACATACACATTTTTGACAGTCACACTCCATAGCCTAACGTTGGAGGAGCAGCTTCGGAAAAGTTGCTTCTCTCTTAACGATGTCATGGAGTGTCACTATGCGTACGGGCTATTTCTCCTCGCTTATCTTTGCCTTCCTCACCAGCACCTCGGTCGCTGTCATCGCTACCCCGGCGGCCAAGCCTGTTGTGCTGGCCACTCCCCCAGCGGTGGAGCAAGCGCTCACAACGCAAAGCGCCAAGGTAGATCTCAACGGGGCAGATGCAGCTACATTGCAGCGCGAGCTGTCAGGAATAGGCAAGGGCAAGGCTGAGGCGATTGTTGCATATCGTGATAGTAATGGGCCGTTCTCTTCGGTAGAAGAGTTACTAGAGGTCACGGGGATCGGGAAAGCGATTCTCGACAGGAACCGCGACAAGCTGCAAGTAAATTGAGGTAACGAAGGAGGCCGGTCGAATCGACTGGCCTTTTTTATGTCTGTTGGGTCTTGGCACGATAAATGGTTGGTTACGGATAACTGATTGTTCAACAATCCGAGGTTTGCCCATGACCAACTCTCTTTCTTTGGCCGACCAGATCACCCTCGAACTGCGCGCCGATATCATCGGCGGTCGCCTGATCCCAGGCATGGCGCTGGTAGAAAACAATCTGGTATTGGCTTACAACGCATCACGCAACACCATTCGCGAAGCTTTGCACCGTCTAGGCCAGGAAGGGCTCACCCGCTACGTACGTAACAAAGGGGTGATGGTCCGCAGGTTGGGTGTCGATGACGTGCGGGATCTGTTCAAGGTCCGTCGTACCTTGGAGCTACAGGCCATCGTTGGCAGCAAACCCTTGAGCGATTACCAGTCCGACCGAATGCTCGAAGCCCTTGAAGCGGCTGAACTGGCTCGTGAGCGTGAGGATTGGCGCGCCGTTGGGACCCACGGTTTGGCCTTCCATCAGCACATCGTCGGGTTGATGCGCAGTCCTTTGCTTGATGCGTTTTTCACCAACGTGGTTGCCCAACTGCGCCTGGTGTTTTGTTCCGCTCCCGATGAGGCCCGTTTCCAGGCGTCTTGGCTCGCCCGAGATCGGCAGATCCATGGCTGGTTGGCTGAAGGCAACAAGCTCGCGGCGTTGGAGGGTATGAACCTTTATCTCGACGATTCCGAACATTTGCTTCTCCAATTGTTGGCTTGCGCCACACCTCACTGATCAAAGGACCTTGCCATGCACAAAAACTACCCAGCCGCCTACCAATCCAGCAGAGGCTCAGCCTTGCAAGTAGACAAACCCTTCTACGAGCGCATCCGCGCCGAGCAAGGCAAGCGCACGCTGATCGAGCAGTTCGAGGTGCCGATCCGTACCGGTCGCGCTTGGCATGTGCCGGCCGGGCATGTGTTTCGTGTCACCACGCCAGTGGGCCCGCAGGTGGGGGACTTCAACGTCTGGAATGCCCACGATCCGCGGGAGCGCCTGTGGGCTGCGCGTACTCGGCAACTTCAGGGAGCTCATGTCAGCACCCACGACCGGTTGTGGTCGAACCTGCCGTTCCTGCGGCCTCTGGTGACGATCACGGATGATAGCCTGGCTGGCTACGGCATCGACGAGCACGGCGGGCGTCTGCATGATTTGCTGGGGACGCGGTGTGATCCTTATGTGAACAAGATGCTGACCGGTGAGGATTTCCACCATCATTGCCACTCGAATCTGACCCGGGCGGTGTTGCCTCATGGTTTGACCGAGTTCGATGTGCACGACGTGCTGAATATCTTCCAATGCACCGGGCTGAATCATGACGACATGTATTTCATGAAGGCGTGTCCGGCTCAGAAGGGTGATTACCTGGAGTTTTTCGCTGAGATTGATTTGTTGTGTGCGTTGTCGACTTGTCCTGGGGGGGATCTGTCGTTGGCGATGTGGGGGCCGGATGCGCAGGATCCTTTAAGCGTCTGTCGTCCGCTGGGGGTGGAGATTTATCGGTTGGAGGATTCGTTGCTGCAGGGCTGGAGTCAGCCGGAGCGGGCGGCATACAAGGGGCTGCATGGGTTGCATATTGCCAAGGCGGATTGGGAGAAGTGATGCAGTCGGTGGGCAGGGCTCGGTCTGTGTGACGAGGGGATTTATCCCCGCTGGGCTGCGCGGCAGCCCCAAAACCTGCCACCAAGTGTGTCTGATCAAGGGGGTTAGCTTTGAAAGGGGGGGCGCTGCGCGCCCCAGCGGGGATAAATCCCCTCGCCACAAAGTGCTGAGTCAAACAGGTGATCAGCGATCCTTGGCCTCTTTCGCATCCATTTCCGCATTGCGCTCGGCAACACGTTTGCGTTGCGCATCCGTCAGTTCCACTTTGTTGGCGGTGTCACGCAGCATCATCAGGCCGCCAACGATCGAGCCGATGGCGACGATCAGGATTAACCAAGCATACCAGGGCATAAAATTCTCCTTGAGGAGGCGACGGCCAAGCGAAAGGTTCACCGGTCGTTGCCTCTACCACTTATGAACGAGGCCCTTCGCAGTGGTTCCATGTTACGCCCGTTATGCAGCATCTAACCAGCACTGCAAAGTGACGATCAGCATAGACGACCCCGACCGCGGCTAACGTTACTTTAGGTCTGGTCGTCACGTTCTATGGGAATGCTTCGATTTCCTAAGAGCTGTATGATCAATAGCGGGGCCCAAGGATTGCGCTTAGAACAGACTCAGCGATGACGCGGTGTCCAAAGTCGTTTGGATGGTTCAAACCATTGCCGGTAATGTCGTAGTAGTTTTTATGTTTCAGTAACATCTGCCAAGTGCTTGTAATGTCTGCTACGGCCACTAATTCGTTTTCGTTGACGACGTCTTTAAGGACCTCTCGATAGCCATTCAAAAATGCTGAGTTCTGAATTGAGCTGTTAGGATTGGCAGCTGTTCCGCTCACTAATAGTATAGGAGTCTTTGGCTGGTTAGTTCTTATGTCGGAGATCAATTTATTTATATTGTTTTTGTAGTCGCCTGGCGAAATGAAGTTGCTATCATTCATTCCAAACCCGAGTACTATCAAATCGCTTTTTTTATCCATGACGCGGTAACCAACAGCTGACACGGCGTTAAGCGTATTCCACCCACCTACTGAATTATTTCGATACTCCCACATGCCTGGGTTCAATACGTTTAGGTATGACATGACAAGGCCTGCATAACCTGGCTGGAATGGGGCGGTGTATCCCTCTGTAGAGTTAGCGCCTTGAGTAATCGAGTCTCCAAAAAATGTAACTTTCAGCGGAAGCGTTCCGGGAGTTAAAGGGATGCTTCCCAGACTTCCGATGATATTCGGCTGAAATCTGTCTTGCTTTTCATAAGTGACTGCGTATTGGTACTGCTGAAACTCAGTTGTGACTCGAACCCCGTAAATTTTTTTTTCTTCCGGCGTGGCGGTCGAGGAAAAACCTGCTGGAGCTTGCTGTATGGATGAATTTGGCGTTAGCTTTAAACCTTCGCTTGTTACTAAATAATCAATGCCTGGTGCATAAATTTTGCCATTTGAAGGGTTGAAAACATAATTTATTTTTTGAGGCGTGAAAATAGTTTTGTAAGATGGTATTCCTTTTTCAGCATAAAAAGTCTCACCGTATACGGTTTTTCCAGAGAGAGCTTTTTCCTTCAAGTGAAATTTTGTCGAAGGGTACACGCTGCAATCTAAGTTGGTGCATGCATGATATTCCTTATCGATGGGTGCGCCATCGGGACCGATATCCGCTGCTGCTGATGATGACACCGCCACCAGCCAAAATAATAAGTTACGCGTCATGATTGGAGTCTCGTAAGATTTCGTATCGCCCGAGTAATAGGCTTTTCAATAAATAAGTGTGCAGCTATCCCGGCTATCTGGCAGGCAGTTAAATATAAGCCGAGATAGATCCATGCCGGTACTACTGGTACAAGCCCATTGCTGACCCAAATATAAACGAACACTGGCGCCACAAACCCATGTACCAGATATAGGCTATATGAAGCGTCGCCCAGTAGTTCCAACCACCTAATTCTCGGTGTTGCATCTTCGAGGCTTAGGGCGGCCCAAACCAGGAAGAAGGCTGGCAAGCCCCATGCTATCGGGCGATAGAGAGACCCAGCAAGCTTAACAAGGCCCTGATATTCGATAATCAAAAACGCAGGTAACGTCATTAGCACCACGCCAACAGCGAGCGATTTAGGGATCAAGGCGCCTTTGGAGATCACGCGATAGAGAAACATGCCGAGCATGAATTCCACGATCATAGCGTTCGAAAAGGAGCTTGCTATGGGCGACCAAGTAGACAGGATCAATATGATGAAGAAGAAAGCCAATAGTCCACTCTCTATTGCCTCAAGCGAGCGAGCGCGAAGAATCAGGGTTACAGCGATGGCTGCATAAAATAAAAACTCAACTTGTAGTGTCCACCCAATACCCAGCACCGGAGGACGGTCCCAGTGAGTAAACGAAAGGGTCTGGAGGAGCCATTTGGGATCCATCCGATACCGGTTGAAGAAGTATTCAAAATCCTTTGTGGGATGCTCGATCCACCCCGAGGAAACCAGCCAAGATAGGAATACAACCATCATGATGGTAAGGAAATACATCGGCCAGATGCGTGTAAAACGGCGCCACATAAAGCCACCGGCGCCCATTGTTGCGGTGGAAGTAGGCGTATAAAGCCCACCAAAGATAATAAACGGCATGATAAAACCGCTGATTATGAAGAATATGTCAACTCCGAAACCACCAAGATTTGTTTCACGGGCATCCACGCCGTAAATCTGAAGGTGTGAGTGTGCGAGCACGACCAGGAAGGCAGCGAAGAAGCGTAGGTATTGAATATTTTTTATCATGCGTCCGGTGCTCGTGAATCCGCTTGTGGAGGGGCGCGAAGTTTAAACGGTAGGTTGCGCGCGCGCCATCATTCGGCGGCAGCTCAGCCAGCCCTCACGCCAAACATGGCAACGTCCCCGCCAACGAGCGGGTGCCTTTTGATCAGAGAAAACTTAAGAGCCCGACCAAAAACGTTCTTGCGATGCGTGCGCGCCCATGGATCAAGTCAGCGGGCAAATGCTCACCGACCCGATAGCTTGGTGGGTGTAACTTCGCAACCGCCTAAGTGGTGACACCGGCCGCGTTTGGTGGGGGAAGGCTACGCTGGGGCCGGCATGCACCTGACGGCATATCAGCGTAGCTATTGGGACAAGAGCGATCCGAACTATCCATTTCTGAGCGGTGCGAAGCCGGTCCCGCCTACACATTTCGCTAAGCCTCAGTGGCCGGCCCATCCGGTTATGTCCGACGTCAAGTCGGACATAACGTAAGGCGGATCAATTATCTATTGGGGGGGAGATCTCCCACATATGCGGAACGTCGTTGTATTGGTATGCGTTGAACTAGACCTTAATAGAGGCTTAGAGAGGCGCTGCCAATGTTTGTGAGCTGGAAATGGATTCGCCGTCTCATAAACCGGTCAACATCGCGTCGGCCGGGGCATCCGCACGCAACTGTGCGGTCATCACGAAGTACACGAAACCCACCGCCATGAACCCCAGGAAGATCAGCCCGATCAGCGTGTTGAACCAGGCCATCGCCACCAGGCACACCACCGCCAGCACCAGGGCGATCCCCGGTACGATCGGATAGCCGGGCGCGCGGAACGTACGTTCGAGATTCGGTTCGGTTTTGCGCAGTTTGAACAGGCTGAGCATGCTCATGATGTACATGACGATTGCGCCGAACACGGCCATGGTAATCATCGCCGCGGTCAGGGTCATGCCGCCGAGGTTGATCAGGCCGTCGCTGTAGATTGCCGCGATGCCGATCAGGCCGCCGGCGATGATGGCCCGGTGCGGGGTCTGGAAACGTGACAGTTTGGCCAGGGAAGAGGGGAGGTAGCCGGCGCGGGCCAGGGCGAAGAACTGGCGTGAGTAGCCGAGGATGATGCCGTGGAAGCTGGCTACCAGGCCGAACAGGCCGATCCAGACCAGCATGTGCAACCAGCCGGAGCTTTCACCGACCACGGTTTTCATGGCTTGCGGCAGGGGATCGTTGATGTTTGACAGGGTGCGCCAGTCACCGACGCCACCGGCGAAGAACATCACGCCCATGGCCAGGAACACCAACGTCAGGATGCCGCTGATATAGGCCTTGGGGATCGTGCGTTTCGGATCCTTGGCTTCTTCAGCGGCCATGGCCGCGCCTTCGATGGCGAGGAAGAACCAGATCGCGAAGGGAATGGCGGCGAACATTCCGGCAATGGCCGGTGCACCGAACACGTCGGAACCGGCCCAGCCGTTCAAGGCGAAGCTACTGAAACTGAACGCAGGCGCGACCACGCCCATGAAGACCAGCAACTCGGCGACGGCAAGTACGCAGACGATCAGCTCGAAGGTCGCGGCCAGTTTCACCCCGAGGATGTTCAGGCCCATGAACACGATGTAGGCGCCGACGGCAGCGTGTTTCGGGTCGAGCGCCGGGAATTGCACATTCAGGTAGGCGCCGATGGCCAAGGCAATGGCCGGTGGTGCGAAGACAAATTCGATCAGGGTTGCCAGGCCGGCGATCAAGCCGCCTTTTTCGCCAAAGGCTCGACGGCTGTAAGCGAACGGTCCGCCAGCGTGGGGAATGGCGGTGGTCAGCTCGGTGAAACTGAAGATGAAGCAGGTGTACATGGCCGCGACCATGAACGACGTCACCAGAAAGCCCAGCGTTCCGGCGACTCCCCAGCCGTAACTCCAGCCGAAATACTCACCGGAAATCACCAGGCCAACGGCGATGCCCCATAAGTGCAGGGTGCCCAGGGTGGGTTTGAGTTGTGTGTTCATCGGTGGCTCCCCTCGATAAATAGCAAAAGCGCTGGGGAGAGGGCAGTGCAGTGGACGTGCCACAGGGCTGGAACCGGTCGTAATAGGCGAAATCGTGTCGTATCGGGAATATTCACTGCTGGATTGGCCGGATTTATGCCCCAGTTCGGAGCGTAGGTGCCTGGGCGGGCCTCATCGCGAGCAAGCTCGCTCCCACAGGGATCTTCGGTAGACGCAAATCTCTATTCGCAACAGAGCCATTGTGGGAGCGAGCCTGCTCGCGAAGGGGCCCGCCCAGCCAACCATCAAGTCGATTTTTACAGATTCTTTATCCCCGACCCCCTGCCTCGATCTCGCGCCTTTACACCCTCCCTGCAGACAATCCCCCCACACACGGCACGACGCCGTACCACGGAGAAATCCCATGAGTGTTCTGGACGGGGTGTCGCTGCTGCTGGCAGGGGCGCTGTTCATTTATCTGCTGGTTGCGCTGTTGCGCGCGGATCGGAACTAGGAGCGGTTATGCACGGTTATGACTTCGGGCTGATCCTCGGCTTTTTTGCTCTGGTGCTGATTCCGGCGCCGTTTCTGGGACGGTTTTACTATCGGGTTATGGAGGGCCAGCGTACCTGGCTGTCGCCGATTCTTGGGCCGGTGGAGCGCGGTTGTTACAAGGTGGCCGGCGTTGATCCGACTGCCGAGCAGAGTTGGCAGAAGTACACCCTGGCCTTGCTCGCGTTCAATCTGGCGGGATTTGTGCTGTTGTTTGCGATCCTGTTGTTGCAGGGGCATTTGCCACTTAACCCGGAAAAGCTGCCAGGCATGGAATGGACCCAGGCCTTCAATACGGCGGTCAGCTTCGTGACCAACACCAACTGGCAGTCCTACAGCGGCGAGGCGTCCCTCAGTTATTTGAGCCAGATGGTCGGTCTGACGGTGCAGAACTTCGTCAGCGCCGCCACCGGCTTGGCCGTGCTGGTGGCGCTGTGTCGTGGGATCGGGCGCAAGTCCGCGGCGACGTTGGGCAATTTCTGGGTCGACATGACCCGTGCCACCCTCTATGGACTGTTGCCGCTGTGCCTGCTGCTGGCGCTGTTTCTGGTGTGGCAGGGCGTGCCGCAAACCTTCGCGCAGTATGTGCACGGGGTGACGATGCAGGGCGTCGACCAGGTGATTCCATTGGGCCCGGCCGCCAGCCAGATTGCGATCAAGCAACTGGGCACCAACGGCGGTGGTTTTTTTGGTGTCAACTCGGCGCACCCGTTCGAGAACCCGACGGCCTGGAGCAACCTGTTTGAAGTCGCGTCGATCATCCTGATCCCGGCGGCGCTGGTGTTCACGTTCGGCCATTACGTCAAGGACCTGCGCCAGAGTCGGGCAATCATCGCCTGCATGCTGGCGCTGTTCCTGATCGGCGGCGCGACGTCGCTGTGGGCGGAATTCCAACCCAACCCGGCCTTTGATAACGCGGCCGTTGAACAGGCCGCGCCGCTGGAAGGCAAGGAGTCACGTTTCGGCACCACGGCCACGGTGCTCTGGTCGGTGACCACCACGGCAGCCTCGAACGGCTCGGTCAACGCGATGCACGACAGCCTCAACCCGCTGAGCGGCATGGTCGCGCTGGTGAACATGATGCTGGGCGAAGTAATTTTCGGCGGTGTTGGCGCCGGGCTCTACGGGATGCTGCTCAACGTGTTGATCGCGGTGTTCCTGGCCGGGTTGATGATCGGTCGTACGCCGGAATACCTGGGCAAGAAACTCGGCGCCCGGGAAGTGCAGTTGCTGGTGGTGACGCTGCTGGTGATGCCGGTGAGTGTGCTGGTGCTCGGCGCGATTGCCGCAAGCCTGCCCGGGCCCGCCGCGGCGGTGAGCAATCCTGGCGCTCATGGCTTCAGTCAGTTGCTCTACGCCTACACCTCGGCTGGGGCGAACAACGGTTCGGCGTTTGCCGGTTTCGGCGCCAACACGCCGTTCCATAACCTGATGCTGGGCCTGGGCATGTTGATTGGCCGTTTCGGCTACATCCTGCCGGTGCTGGCGTTGGCCGGCAGCCTGGCGCTGAAGAAAACCGCACCGATCGGCCAGAACAGCTTCCCGACTCACGGCCCGCTGTTCGTGACCCTGCTGACCGTGACCATCCTCCTCGTGGGTGGCCTGACATTCTTGCCGACCCTGGCCCTGGGGCCGATCGCCGAACACCTGAGCATGGGTTTCTGAGGAACAGATGATGAATATGCCATTGAGCAAAACCGTCGTCGCCAAGGCGCCGGAACAACCGCAAACCCAGCTGTCGGCGCTGTGGCGGCCGGCGCTGGTGCAAGCTTTCGTCAAGCTCGATCCGCGTCAGTTGCACCGCGCGCCGGTGATGCTGGTGGTGGAACTGACCGCGATCCTCACCACCGTGCTGTGCCTGGTTCCCGACGCCGCCGTGCCGACTTTCGTCGCTGCGCAGATCGCCCTGTGGCTGTGGTTCACCGTGTTGTTTGCCAACTTCGCCGAAGCCTTGGCCGAAGGTCGGGGCAAGGCCCGTGCCGACAGCCTCAAGGCCGGCAGCGAAGGCCTGAGTGCTCGCCGCCAGACGGCGGACGGCTTTGAAGTGATTCCCGCCACCCGTTTGCGTAAGGGTGACGTGGTGCGTGTCGCGGCAGGGGAAATGATCCCTGGCGACGGGGAGGTGATCGAGGGCATCGCGGCGGTCAACGAAGCGGCGATCACCGGGGAGTCGGCACCGGTCATTCGCGAATCCGGCGGGGATCGCTCGGCGGTCACCGGCAATACGCGGCTGGTCTCCGACTGGTTGCTGGTGCGCATTACCAGCAATCCCGGCGAATCCACCCTGGACCGCATGATTGCCCTGGTCGAAGGCGCCAAGCGCCAGAAAACCCCGAACGAAGTGGCGCTGGACATCCTGCTGATCGGCCTGACGCTGATCTTCCTGCTGGTGGTGGTGACGCTGCAGCCGTTCGCCCATTTCGCCAATGGCAGCCTGCCGCTGGTGTTTCTGGTAGCACTATTGGTGACCTTGATTCCCACCACCATCGGCGGGCTGCTGTCGGCGATCGGCATCGCCGGGATGGACCGTCTGGTGCGCCTGAACGTCATCGCCAAATCCGGCCGCGCGGTGGAGGCGGCGGGCGATGTCCACGTGCTGATGCTGGACAAGACCGGCACCATCACCTTTGGCAACCGTCGCTGTGCGGCGATCTATGCCGCCCCTGGGGTGAGCGCCAAGGAGCTGGCTGAAGGCGCGTTGTTCGCCTCGTTGGCCGATGATACGGCCGAAGGCAAATCCATCGTCGAGTATCTGCGCGGCTTGCATCCCCAACCCGAGCCTGCTTTGGACGCGCTGACGGCGGTGCCATTCAGCGCCGAGACGCGGTTGTCCGGCGTGGATCATCAGGGGCGCGTCTATCGCAAGGGCGCGGTGGATTCCTTGCTGAGTTTCATCGGCCTGCCACGCAACGAGCTGCCGCCGGTACTGGCGCGGGAAATCGACAAGATCGCCCAGAGCGGCGGCACGCCGTTGCTGGTCTGCGTGGACGGCAGATTGCTCGGTGCCATTCACCTCAAGGACGTGGTCAAGCCCGGGATCCGCGAGCGCTTTGCCGAACTGCGCAAGCTGGGCATCCGCACCGTCATGGTCACCGGTGACAACCCGCTGACCGCTGCCGCGATTGCCGCCGAGGCGGGCGTCGATGATGTGCTGGCGGAGGCCACGCCGGAGAAAAAACTGGCGCGCATCCGTCACGAACAGAACGACGGCCGGCTGGTCGCCATGTGCGGCGACGGCGCCAACGACGCCCCGGCCCTGGCCCAGGCCGATGTCGGCATGGCGATGAACGACGGCACCCAGGCGGCGCGGGAGGCGGCCAACATGGTCGATCTCGACAGCGACCCGACCAAGTTGCTGGACGTGGTCCAGATCGGCAAGGAATTGCTGGTAACCCGCGGGGCCCTGACGACTTTTTCCATCGCCAATGACATCGCCAAGTACTTTGCGATTTTGCCGGCGCTGTTCGCCTCGATTTATCCACAGCTCGGCGTGTTGAACGTCATGCACCTGAACAGCCCACAGAGCGCGATCCTCTCGGCCATCGTCTTCAATGCCCTGATCATCGTCGTGCTGATCCCTCTGGCCTTGCGTGGCGTGCGAGTGCAGGCGGCGAGTGCGGCCGCGTTGCTGCGACGCAATCTGCTGATCTACGGCCTCGGGGGGATCGCGGTGCCGTTCGTGGGGATCAAGGCGATTGATCTGTTGCTGACGGGGTTGGGGTTGGTTTGAGCCTGAAGACATCCATCACAGATGTGTTTTCAACTGAGGATTTGAAATGTTCACCATGATTCGCCCGGCCCTGAGCCTGTTATTGCTGATGACCCTGATCACCGGCGTCGCCTACCCGTTGTTCGTCACCGGCGTGGCACAAATCGCTTTTCCGGAGCAGGCCAACGGCAGTCTTATCCATGATGCCGACGGCAAGGTCCGCGGTTCCCGATTGATCGCCCAGGACTTCACCGGCGATGCCTGGTTTCATCCGCGCCCTTCGGCCGGCGCCTTCGCCACGGCCGCCAGCGGCGCGAGCAACTTTTCCCCGAGCAACCCGGCGCTGGCCGCCCGGGTCATCGATGACGCCGGCAAGCTGCAAGTGCCCGGCCAGGGACCGGTGCCCCTGGCGCTGCTGAGCACTTCCGGCAGCGGCCTGGATCCGCACTTGCCTCCGGCCGCGATTGCCTATCAACTGGCGCGTGTCGCTACGGCGCGCAACTTGCCGGTGTCGACGTTGCAGCAGTTGCTTGACGACAACACCGAGCAGCCCTTGGTGGGCCCGCCGGTGGTGAATGTGCTGGCGCTGAACCTGGCCCTGGAAAACCTGTAAACCCATGTGGGAGCGAGCCTGCTCGCTCCCACAGGGTGTTCATCAAATCTGAAAGAGAGCCAGCATGAGCGACTCCGGCCGCGCCGATGCACTGTTAGCCAACCTGCCACGCAACGACCGTGGCCGCCTCAAGGTTTTCCTCGGCGCCGCCCCAGGCGTGGGCAAGACCTACGCCATGCTGCAAGCGGCCCATACCCGGTTGCGCCAAGGAACGAACGTCATCGCCGCGGTCGTCGAGACCCACGGGCGCGCCGAGACCGAAGCCTTGTTGAATGGCCTGGCGCAGCAGCCGATGGTGCGTTCGGAATACCGCGGCGTGATGCTCGAGGAGATGGATCTCGACGGCCTGCTTGCCGCACGCCCGAGCCTGGCGCTGGTGGACGAGCTGGCCCACAGCAACGCTCCCGGCAGCCGCCATGCCAAGCGCTGGCAAGACATCCAGGAACTGCTCGCCGCCGGTATCGACGTCTTCACCACGGTCAACGTCCAGCATCTGGAAAGCCTCAACGATCAGGTTCGTGGCATCACCGGAGTGCAGGTGCGCGAGACTTTGCCGGACTGGGTCTTGCAGGAAGCCGATGAGCTGCTGCTGATCGACCTGCCACCGCGCGAACTGCTGGAGCGTCTGCGCGACGGCAAGGTCTATGTGCCGGAACAGGCCCGCGCGGCGATCGATGCGTTTTTCACCCAGACCAATCTCACCGCCCTGCGTGAGCTGGCCATGCAGACCGCTGCCGCGCAAGTGGACAACGACCTGGCCCAGGGTTATCGACAACTGGGCCAGTCGGCCCCGGCGGTCCAGGGCCGGTTGCTGGTGGGCGTGGACGCTGATCACCAGGCCGAACGGCTGGTGCGCCACGCCAGCCGGGTCGCCCAGCGCCGGCATCTGCCCTGGAGCGTGGTGCATGTAGACAACGGCACGGCACGGGACGAGTCCTCGCGCCAGCGTCTGCAGAGCGCCCAGCAACTGGCGGAACGCCTTGGCGGCGAGGTGGTGCTGCTGCGGGCGGGAGAGGTCGCCAGGACGCTTATCCAGCACGCGATGCAACGGCGTGCCACGTTGGTGCTGGTGGGGCAGTCCCGCCGGCGTTTGCGCAGGCGCCTGTTCGGCGGCGGCCTGGCTTCGCGATTGCTGCGCGATGCCCGTGGGCTGGAGATCAACGTGCTGGACGGCGATGAAACACCGCCGCCGCCCCGCCTGCGTCCGGGCACCGTCCAGACCGGGTTCGACTATGCGCTGGCGGTGGTGGCTACGCTGGCCGCCAGTGCCCTGGCCTGGGGGATTTCCGGGTTGCTTGCGTTGCCCAATATCTCCCTGGTATTCCTGATGGCGGTGTTGCTGGTGGCGGTGCGCAGCAGCCTCGGCCCGGCGCTGGCCTGTGCGGCGCTGTCGTTCCTGGCGTACGACTTTCTGTTCATCCCGCCGAATTTTTCGCTGACGATCCAGCGCGAAGAAGACGTGCTGACGCTGGTTTTTTTCCTCTTGATGGCCGCCCTGACCGGCAACCTCGCGGCGCGCCAGCGTCGGCAATTGCAGGCGCTGCGCGACACCCAGCAGGAAACCGCTGAGCTGCTGGATCTGTCGCGCAAACTGACGGCCGCGACCGATCGCCAGGCGGTAATCAGCGCCGCCGTGCAGCACCTCAACAGCGAGGGCGATTTGCAACTGTGCCTGCTCAAGCGCGACGCACAGCACGGCTGGCACGTCGAGACGGCCGAACCGTTGACCTTCACCGAGGCCGAGCGCGCTGCCGCCGACTGGTCCTGGCAGCACGATCAGCCGGCCGGCGCCGGCACCGCGACGCTGCCGTCCGGGCGCTGGTGGTGGTGGCCCTTGTCGTCCGAGGGTGGCCCGTTGGGCCTGTTGGGAGTCTGCCTGAAAGACGGCAAGCCGTTGAGCGGTCAACGTCGCCGCTTGCTGGCGGCGCTCAGCCAGCCGCTGGCCCAGGCGCTGGCTCGGGCGCAGCTGGCGCAGGACCTGGAAGCGGCGCGGCTGCACGGCGAAACCGAGCAATTGCGCAGCGCCTTGTTGGCCTCCGTCTCCCATGATTTGCGCACGCCCTTGACTTCCATGCGCGGCAGCATCGACAGCCTGCTGGCGCTGGGCGAGGCGATCCCGCTGCAGGACCGTCGCGAATTGCTCGAAGGCACCCGCGACGAAGCCGAACGCCTGGATCGTTATATCCAGAACCTGCTCGATATGACCCGCCTCGGCCACGGTGCGCTGAAGCTGGCGCGCGATTGGGTATCGCCGGCCGACATCGTTGCCAGTGCGTTGAACCGGTTGCGGGCGGTACTGGCGCCACTGGCGGTCAGCATCGAAGTGCCAACCGGATTGCCGCTGTTGTATGTCCATGCGGCGCTGATCGAACAGGCGCTGGTCAACGTGCTGGAAAACGCCGCGCGGTTTTCGCCGGCCCATGGTCGGTTGCTGTTGAGCGCCGCAGCGACGACCGATGAAATATGCTTCGCCGTGGCCGATGAAGGGCCCGGAATTCCCGAGCCGGAGCGTGAGAAAATCTTCGACATGTTCTACACCGCTGCGCGCGGCGACCGTGGCGGGCAGGGCACCGGGCTGGGGCTGGCGATCTGTCAGGGCATGGTCGGCGCCCATGGCGGGCGGATCAGCGTCGACGAGGGGCTCGATGGGCGCGGCACCTGCATCACCTTGCACCTGCCCTTGCAGGCACAACCGGGCATGGACGATGAAGCCTGACTGGCGCTGCGTTATGCTCTCGCCACTTGATGGAAATGAACGGACCCCATGAGCCAGAACGCGACCCTTTTGGTCATCGATGACGAACCGCAGATCCGCAAGTTCCTGCGGATCAGCCTGACCTCGCAAGGCTACAAGGTGCTCGAAGCCGAGACCGGCGCAGCGGGCCTGGCCCAGGCGGCGTTGAACAAGCCTGATCTTCTGGTGCTCGACCTTGGCCTGCCGGACATGGACGGCCAGCAGGTACTGCGCGAGTTTCGCCAATGGTCTGCCGTGCCGGTGCTGGTCCTGTCAGTACGCGCCAGCGAAGCGCAGAAGGTCGAGGCACTGGACAACGGTGCGAATGACTACGTGACCAAGCCTTTCGGCATCCAGGAGTTCCTCGCCCGGGTGCGCGCGCTCCTGCGCCAGGCGCCGGCGGGCGAGGCACCGTCGGCGGCATTGACGTTCGGCCCGCTGACGGTCGACCTGGCTTACCGCCGGGTCCTGCTGGACGGCGCCGAAGTGGCCCTGACCCGCAAGGAATACGCGGTGCTGGCGCAACTGGCGCGGCATCCAGGGCGGGTCATCACCCAGCAACAATTGCTCAAGGACATCTGGGGCCCGACCCACGTCGAAGACAGCCATTACCTGCGCATCGTCATCGGTCACCTGCGGCACAAACTCGCCGACGACCCGACTCGGCCGCGGTTCATCGTGACTGAGGCGGGCGTGGGGTATCGGTTGTTGGAGGAGGGTGGAGCTTGAGTTTCAAGCCAAGTGCTGTTGTGGCGAGGGAGCTTGCTCCCGCTGGGTTGCGAAGCAGCCCCAAAAACTTCAGACATGATTTTTGCCTGACACACCGAGTGTTCAGGTTTTAGGGCCGCTTCGCAGCCCAGCGGGAGCAAGCTCCCTCGCCACGGGAGTCTTGCGATTGTTAGCTCTGCTCGCTCTCATACCGATCCAGCGTATCGCTGGCTATCTCCCGTCCCAGCGCGATCAGCTCCGGTGCCTTGTAGAACTCGAAGAACCGGCACACCCGTTTTGGCACGTTGATCAGCACATCCGGCGGGTAGCCGGCGATCTTGTATTGGGCCAGCGAAGTCTGCATCACCTCGAAGCTCTGGTTGATCAGATCGAGCAACGAGGCCGGTCCGACGTTATCGATGATGAAAGAGCCGGTGGCGGATTTCGGCGCGCCTTCGATTTCCGGCGCGGCGGCCGGTTGCTGGCCTTCCGGCTCGGCGGAATCGAGCCATGGGTTGATATCGGCCGCCTCGGCCTTCAGCGCTTCCTGTTCCAACAGCAACAGTTGCTCGGCTTGTTTGCGGCGAAACGGCAGCCTTGAGCCGAGGGAACTGACCAGAGTGTCGAAGCGTCGCCGGAACGCGGCGGGGCGCTGGATCACGGGCAACCGGTATTGCTTCTGGTTGGTGGCGTTGAGGTTGACCGCGATAATCAGGTCGCAATGGCTCGACACCACCGGCACGATCGGCAGCGGATTGAGCAAGCCGCCATCCACCAGCATGCGGTTGCCTTGCATCACCGGGGTGAACAGGCTGGGAATCGCCGCCGAGGCGCGCATCGCCTGGTGCAGGCAACCTTCCTGGAACCAGATTTCCTGCTGGTTGGTCAGGTCGGTGGCCACCGCCGTGTAGGGAATGCGCAGGTCTTCGATATTGAGCTCGCCGACGATCTTGCGGATCTGCCCGAAGACTTTTTCGCCGCGAATGGCCCCAAGGCGAAAGCTGACATCCACCAGCCGTAGCACATCCAGGTAGTCGAGGCTTTCGATCCAGTTGCGATAGTCTTCGAGTTTGCCCGCCGCGTAGATCCCGCCTACGACCGCCCCCATGGAACAGCCGGCGATACAGGCGATGTCATAGCCGCGTCGTTCGATTTCCTCGATCACTCCGATATGGGCATAGCCCCGGGCGCCGCCCGAGCCCAATACCAATGCGACACGTTTTGTCATGAGCAGGCCTCTTGTAGAACAGACCTCAACAATGCACTCATCGACGGGCCGGCTCAATCGCTGTGGCGCAGGCGTCGTTTTTTGACACGTCGCAGCAGCATTTGCGTATGCTCGTGCCCACTTGAATATAGCGGCCGCGCCGAGGCACTTTTTGCCGGCGAAACCGTCTTACCAGCACGACTGTTGACCTGACTTGAGGTGTTATCGATGAAAGCCCGGATCTGCCTGCCCCTGGTGGCGTCCCTGATGGTTCTGGCCCTGGCCGGTTGTGCCGGCAAGACCGCTTACCGCGACAGTTGCGGCAGCCAGCTCGACAGCGCGTGGCGCGAACTTGACCTGGCCAAGGCCGAAGGCTTCGCTGGCACCGTCAGCTACTCCAAGGCTCTTTCATTGCTGACCGGGGCCAAGACCCAGCAGCAATTCGAAGCTTTCGAGGGCTGCGCCAAGAAAGCCGAGAAGGCGCGTTTCTACATTCGCGAATCCCGCGCGGGGCGATAAACACAGCGGCGAGCTGCAAGCTGTAAGCAGAAGCGAAACTGCTTTTTCTTGCGGCTTGTGGCTCGAAACTCGAAGCTGCGTACGGAGTACGCCCGATGATTGATCGGCTGGTGTCCCGGATCCTGGGCCTGGAAGTCCGCCTGCTGGCCTGTCAGGCCCGCTTGAATGCCCATACCGACAGCGAAGCTTTGCATGACCTGCGGACCACCGTCCGCCGTCTGCGCAGCCTGCTTCGTCCGCTGCGCGGGTTGCCCGGCGTCGAGCAGTTGGAGACAGCCGCATCGGCAGTCGGCAGCCTGACTACCCCCTTGCGCGACCGTGAGGTGCTGGCAGCTTATCTTCAGCAGCACGGCAAGACCGAGGCCGCGCAGCGACGCCAGCTGCAAATGGCCGAGGCCTATCCCGCCGTGGCCAGCAGTCCGGAGTTGGCGCATTTGCTGATGATCCTCGATGCGTTCCCACGCTTCATCCGCGCTGCCCAGCGCCAGGGTCTGCTTGCAGGGTTGCGCAAACGTGTCGAAAAGCGCCTCGACAAACAATGGAAAAAGCTCGGCGAAGCCTTGCGCGATCCGGCTCACGACCGCCACCGACTGCGCCTGCTGATCAAGCGCGTGCGTTATGCCATCGAAGCCTATCCCGAACTCGACCGCCTGCCGGAAGCGGCTATGCCCCGACTCAAGGCCGCCCAAGGCGCGTTGGGCGATTGGCATGATTGCTGGCAATGGCTGGCGCGTGCCGAGCAGGAAGCCGACTTGCGGGCCTGCGTACCGGTCTGGCGGATCACCATGGAAAAGGCCGAGGCCAAGTCCGACCGGGTACTCGAAAAACTCCTCGTAAGCTGCTTCGAGAAATCCTGACTCCTGCGTAATCCTTGTGGGAGCGGGCTTGCTCGCGAAAGCGGCGGATCAGCAAGCACAGTGGTGACTGGCCCAACGCATTCGCGAGCAAGCCCGCTCCCACACGAGCTCGCTCCCACAGGGAATTGAGGAGTATTCAGAACCCACGGCTTTTCTGTCAGCCTCTTTGGCCGGAATGAGCGCTGTACTGCCCGCTCGGGATAGTTAATATCCATCATCGTTTTCCCATCTTTTCGAGGTTGCCATGCGCTTTTCCGATTTGATCGATGCCGTGCGTCATCAGCCAGGCGCCGTCACCATTCCACCTGAGTGGGGTCAGGGCCGGGCCAGTTTTGGCGGCCTGGTGGCGGCGCTGCAATACGAGGCGATGCGTGCCCGGGTTCCGGCCGATCGCCCGGTGCGCTCGCTGGCGATCACCTTTGTCGGCCCGGTCGAACCGGATGTCCCGGTCAGTTTCGAGGTCGATATATTGCGTGAGGGCAAGGCTGTCAGCCAGGTGCTGGGGCGCGCTGTGCAGAAAGGCCAGGTGGTGACCGTGGTACAAGGCAGCTTTGGCGCATCGCGAAACTCGGTGGTGGCGGTACAGGCTGATCCCGCGCCACCGTTCAAGGACGTCGAGCAATGCCAGGAACTGCCCTACATCAAAGGCGGGACACCGGAATTCATGCGGCATCTGGCGATGCGCTGGAGCGTCGGCGGCCTGCCGTTTTCCGGTAACAAATCCCGAAGCATGGGCGGCTGGGTGCGCTTGCGTGGTGATGTGAAAGAGGAGTCGCTGAACGAAGGCCATATCCTGGCGCTGGTGGACGCCTGGCCGCCGGCGTTGTTGCCTCACCTGACGCAAATGGCACCGGGCAGCACGCTGACCTGGACCATCGAGTTCGTCCAGCCATTGCTTGAGCTCACGACATTGGATTGGTGCCAGTACCTGGCCGAGATCGAGCACGCCCAGGATGGGTATGGCCATGTCGCGGCGAAGTTCTGGAGCGCCGATGGCCGCTTGATCGCCATGAGCCGGCAGACGGTGACGATTTTCGGCTGAGGCGTTACGGCGATTCAGTGACGGTGGCGATCCCGCCAGGCGCGCCACCATCCGCCGCTGAGGAAAAAGCGTGGGAAGGTCAGGAATTGTTCCACCAGCAGGCGCGACATGGCGTCCTTGCGATCGCTGAAAGGTTCTGAGGCCTGCGCCTCAAGATCATGGCCATGGCGCTGCAATCCGAGTGCGGCGAGTACACCGATCACGCCGATGGCGACATCGCCCAGGCTCAGGCTGAAACCGCCCGAGACAATCAACAGAAACGCGACAATGAACAGCGGCACCGCGATCAGATGCAACACCAGGTTGGTCGGGTGGCGGTGATTCTCGGGGTAGGCGCGCCATTGCCAGGCCGGAAGGTTGGGGTGACGTTTGCCCATGATGCTTTGTCCTTGAGTCCGTGAAATCCGAATAACCCAAGAATAGGCCGGGCCAGGCAGGGCGGCGAATCACGGTTGGCTATCGTAACGATAGGCGTCATAGGCATAAGGCTGTTGGGATGGGGCCAGCCCTGATGATGAAGGCTTCCTTTGTGAGGAGAACCCGCTCTTGTGGCGAGGGAGCTTGCTCCCGCTCGGTTGCGCAGCGACCGTAAAATCCTGGGGCCGCTGCGCAGCCTAGCGGGAGCAAGCTCCTTCGCCACAATAGCTGTGCAGCAGATCCGGAATTACAGCTTCAACTGCCCAATCGCCTTGTTCAACTCACCCGCCAGCGTCGCCAGCTCATCGCTGGTGGTGGCCGAATCCACGGTCTGGCGCACGGTATTTTCGGTCACGTCGCGGATGCTCACTACGGCGCGGTTCATGTCTTCGGCCACCTGGCTTTGCTGTTCGGCGGCGACCGCGATCTGCGTGTTGCTCTCGCGCATCTGCGCCACCGCCTCGGTGATTTGCAGCAACGCGTCGCCGGCCTCGCAAGCCTGTTGCACGCAATCGTCGGCCTTGTGCGAGCTTTCCTGCATGAACTCCACCGCATCGCGAGTGCCTGCCTGCAAGGCTGACACCATGGCGGTAATCTCGTCGGTCGAGGTCTGGACCCGCTTGGCGAGGTTGCGGACCTCGTCGGCCACGACTGCGAAACCCCGGCCCATTTCGCCGGCTCGCGCCGCTTCGATGGCGGCGTTGAGTGCCAGCAGGTTGGTCTGCTCGGCGATGCTGTGGATCACGTTGACCACACCGTTGATCTTCTGGCTGTCTTCGGCCAGGCGCTGGATCATCTCGGCGGTCTGCTGCACGCCAGTGGACAGCCCGGTGATCGATTGCTGCACGCGACTGACCACTTGCCGTCCGTTACCCGCCAGGATATCCGTGGTTTTCGACAGGTCGCGGGTGGCGCCGGCGTGCTGGGCGATGTGATAGACCGTGGCGGTCATCTCATTGATGGCCGTGGCGGCCTGATCCGTTTCGCTCTGCTGGCCGAGCATACCCTGGCGCACATCGTTCATGCTCGAAGCCAGGCGCGTCGCACCGCTATCCAGCTGCCGAGCAGTGCTGGCAACGGTGTCCACCACCCGCTGGTAGCCAGCTTGCATGGCATTGAACGCAGCGGCCATCTGGCCCACTTCGTCCTCGCAGGCCAAGGGCACGCGGGCGGACAGGTCACCACTTTTCTCCACATGCAGCATCACGTCTTTCAACGTGTTGAGCTGACTGAGGAGAAAGCGGATCAATAGCTGCGATGCTCCCAACATCGCCAGCATCAGCACGAATACTGCCACGGCATACTGGTTGAAGCGTTCGCCGAACACCTGGCCCAGGCTGACCCCTCGGACCTGCTGTTCAAGGTGCATGGCATAAAGCACCAACAGCAATGTGGTGACAAAGGCGACCGCATTGACCGCCCAGAATTTGTACTTCAGCGAGATATTGCTAAGCCAGGCACCCATGGAAGGTCTTCTCTGATAGCGGAAACAGTTTTGGCAAGGTGCCAGTATTCTGCTGCTATTCAGGGGGCGGGGTTTTGATGTGGGTCAATGGATACCAGGGAACCCTTGTGGGAGCGAGCCTGCTCGCGAAGGCGATTGATCTACTGCAGATAATCTGACTGACAGACCGCTTTCGCCAGCAGGCTCGCTCCCACAGGGGCCCATTCCGGTCAGGAAATCACCGGCAAGCCGAAAAACGCACGGGCACACGCCGTGCTGTGGGCCGCAAGGTCTTCCTCGCTTTCGCCCCGGTGCAAGGCTACTTCACGCAATACGTCTGTCAGATAGGCCGGCTCATTGCGACCGTTCTTGGGCTTGGGGCGCAGGGTGCGGGGCAGCAGATACGGGGCGTCGCTTTCGAGCATGAGCCGGCCGCGGGGAATTTCCCGCACCAACGGATGCAGATGTGTGCCTCGGCGCTCATCGCAGATCCATCCGGTGATGCCGATGTGCAAGTCCAGGTCCAGGTAACTGAACAGCGCTTTTTTCTCACCGGTAAAACAATGCACCACAGCGGCGGGCAATCGGTCGCGAAAATCCCGAAGAATCTCCAGCAGTCGCTGGTCGGCGTCGCGCTCATGGAGAAACACCGGCATTTGCAACTCCACGGCGAGCGCGAGGTGTTCTTCGAGGACTTTTTCCTGCAGCGGGCGGGGCGAGAAATCACGATTGAAATCCAACCCGCATTCACCCACTGCGCGCACACGGTCCTGCTTGAGCAACTCGTGCAAATGCCTGGCGCTGTCAGTTGTCCAGTCGCTGGCGCTGTGGGGGTGGATGCCGGCGGTGGAGAACAGTCGCGTCCCGTCTTCGTCGAGCTGCTGGCACAGTTCGAAGGCCTGTTCGCTGCCCTCGATGCTGGTGCCGGTCAGCACCAACTGGCAGACCCCGGCGGCATAGGCGCGCTCAAGCACCGCCTGGTGTTTTTCGGCGAAACTGGTATTGGTCAGGTTGACGCCGATATCGATGAGTTGCATGGTGCTACCTCGGCCCAAAGGCCGGAAAGCATACCAGAGCTGTAGATTTATAAGAAAAGCCAAGAACTACAATGAGTTGCGGCTGTCTGTTGAGACCACGAGACAGGTCGGGGTGGTAGGAATGCCATCGCTGTGCCAGTCTTTCGCACTTTTCAGCGCCCCACGGTGCTCTGTTTTGCCGAATCAACCACGGTTTGCCACCGGGTTGGCTCGGCAACATCCTTCCGGAGTGTGGATGGTTCGTCCCCAGGTATTGCTACTGCTTTGTTGTTCGCTGCTGTTGCCAATGGCGGCCGAAGCACGCCTGCCCGGACCGTTGCAGGTGGTGGCGCCGGGCACCGTGCGTGACCTGGCGCAGATCCGCAGCAGCCGGGTACTGAAGGTGTTGGTCAACCAGAGCCGCAACAGCTCCGGTGAAGTCCAGGGCCAGCCCATTGGTGTCGAATACCATCGCTTGCGGGCCTTCGAACAGTACCTCAATGGTCATGCCCGGGATGGCCAGGAAATCACCCTCAAAATCATTCCCAAGGCCAAGGATCAATTGCTCGGCGCACTGCAGCGCGGGGAAGGGGACCTGGTGGCGCCAGGCGAATTGCTTGAGCCACAAGCCGGCCATGCGGTGAGCGCCAGTGAGCCGATACGCACGGATGTGCCGTTGCTGCTGGTGGGGATCAAGGGCGAAAAGCGTTATTCGCGCGTGGAGCAATTGTCTGGCAAGACCCTGGCGCTGCCCAACGGCAGCGCGGCGGGGGATGCGGTCAGCCAGATCAACCAGAAGCTGGCGTTGCTCAAGTTGCCGCCGGTGAAAATCGAATGGGTCGATCCCACCCTGGCGGTGGAAGACGTGTTGGAGATGGTCCAGGGTGGGATCTTCCACCTCACCATCGTCGAACAGCCCATCGCCGAACGCTGGGGCAAGATCCTGCCCAAGTTGCGTTTCGACCGCCAGGTGCTCATCGGCGAGCCGAGCGACGAGTATTGGTTCGTCCGCCGCGACGCCGCCATGCTGCGGGCGAGCATTGATCGATTCCTCACCACCTATAAAGTCCCCGACAACCAGGACGCTGCATTCCTGCGTATCTACCGACGCTTGTACCAGGTTCACTATCCGCTGGCCCGGGCCAATCGCCAACGCCTGGAAAAACTTCGGCCGGTGCTGCAAAAACATGCCCAGGCCCAGGGCATGGACTGGCTCAACCTGGCGGCCCTGGCGTTCAAGGAGTCAGCCTTGCAACCCAACGCGCGCAGCGGCAGCGGCCCAACCGGCCTGATGCAGATCACGCCGTCCGCGGCCCAGCGGGTCGGGGTCAACAACATCCAGGACCTGGATGCCAATGTGCAGGCCGGCGCCAAATACCTGGCCATGATCCGCCGCAAGTTCTTCTCCAGCCCCAAGCTCAACGAGCGCGAACGCATGGCGTTTGTCCTGGCTGCGTACAACATGGGACCGGAGCGCGTCCAAGGCATGCGTGCCGAGGCCCGGCGGCGAGGCTTGAACCCTGACCAGTGGTTTTTCCAGGTCGAGCGAATAGCCATGGAGCAGGTGGGAATGGGCGCCGTCAGCTACGTTAACAGCGTGAACAAGTATTACCTGGCGTTTGATCGAGAGCGTGAATCCCTGGAGCCGCAAGAGTGGAAAGTGGCTTCGACTAAATAATCTAATTTATAGATTGGTTTGGTGGGTTTTTTGCGCTTTTTACTCAAGATTATTTGATTAATATGGCGCCCAACACACATCTCCCAAGGAATGCACCTCATGAGCACTTTCATCAACAAGGTTCTGTTTTCCCGCGCCGGCTACGGCCTGACTGTCCTGCGCATCGTCGTCGGGGTCATTTTTGCCGCCCATGGCTCGCAGAAACTGTTCGGGCTGTTTGGCGGCTACGGGTTGGCGGGCACGGCGCAATGGATGGACAGCATCGGCCTGACGCCTGGCTACCTGATGGCAACCCTGGCCGGTGGCACCGAGTTTTTCGCCGGGCTGGCCTTGATCATCGGCCTGCTGACGCGCCCGGCGGCTTTGGGTCTGGCCTTCCTGTCACTGGTGGCGATTTTCTCCGTGCACATCGGCAACGGTCTGTTCATGGCCAACAACGGTTATGAGTTTGCCCTGGCTTTGCTGGCCGGCAGTATCGCGGTGTTGATCGAAGGTGCAGGCAAACTGTCAGCGGACAACGCCATCGCCCGTCGATAACTCGCCCAAGACAACAAGGCCCGTCCAGTACGGGCCTTTTTTGTGCGCGTCGATTCTTGACACTGGCCAGTCAGCTTCTCTAGGATGCCGCTCATGCGCCGATTTAAACAGCTACTTGCGGGGCGCCAGGTGACTCATCCAGTCACTGACAGAAGCCGTGAAACAAGGCTTCGAAATACCGCTAAAGCGCTGGTTCGGTGTTGCCTCTCACCTGCCATGCAGACTTTTGAGGCAGAGACACGACACAATGAACGCACCCAGCCCCCTCGTACGCCTGGCGCCGATCACGGCGAACCTGCTGCAACGCAATCCGAAAATTCTCCTGGGCGGTACCCATCAGCCTACGCTGTTGCGTTATCTCGACGGCTGGCCGCGACGCAGCCATGGCCCCGCGGCCTTCCTGATCCAGTTTGTCGAAGACGGTGAATCGCTGGCGCGTTTCGCCAATGACAGTTTCGACCTGGCGGTAATCCAGTCACCGACGGCGGCGGACGCTGCCGAAATGATCCGGCACTTGACCCGTGTTGCACGGCAGGGGCTGATCACTCGCCGTTGAGGCGAGTCGGGCTACGGATAGCTGATATCGACGATGTAGACGAGCTTTTCTCCGGTTGGCGCCTGGACCCTGACTTCAGCGTCCAGCGCCTTGCCAATCAGGGCGCGGGCCAGGGGCGAGTCGATACTGATCAGGTTCTGCTTCAGGTCCAGCTCGTCAGGCCCGACAATGCGATAGCGCGATTCCTTGCCGTCCTCATCCTCAACGGTGACCCAGGCGCCGAAATACACCTTGTTCGGGTCGCTGGGCTTTTCGCTGACGACCTTGAGTGCTTCGAGGCGTTTGGTGAGGAAACGCACGCGACTGTCGATTTCCCTCAGCATTTTCTTGCCGTAGGTGTATTCGGCATTTTCCGAGCGATCACCCTGGGCCGCCGCTTCGCTGACCGACTGGGTCACCTGGGGGCGGCGGACATGCCACAGTTCATGGAGTTCAGCGCGCATCCGCGCTTCACCCTCGGGGGTGATCAGCGCGGTGCCGGCGGTACGGGGTGGACGATAGCGGCTCATGGCAACTTCTGGTGATGGCGAGGCCCGAAGTCTATCAACCCTCGCGCAACACTGTCAGTGGGCTGGCGTTGAGCGCTCGGCGAGTGCCAAATACGCCCGCCGCACCGATCAGCAACGCGCCCACCAGCGGCAATACCAGCAGCCATGGATGCGGATGCCACGGCAAGTCGAAGGCATAACGGTAGAGCACCAGGCTGACCAGTTCCGAACCCAGCGCCGCGAGCAAACCGCTGACCGCACCCAACAGGCCGAATTCGATGCGCCGGGCCTTGGTCAACAGCGGCCGCTCGGCGCCCAGGGCACGCAGCAGCGCGCCTTGGCGGATCCTTTCGTCGAGGGTGGCCTGCAAGCCGGAGAACAGCACCGCCATCCCCGCCGCCAGCACAAACAGCAATACGTATTCCACGGCCAGGGTCACCTGGGCCAGGATGCTGCGCAGTTGTTCGAGCAACGCCTCGACTTGCAGGATCGTCACGGCCGGGAAGGCGCGGGACAGGTCGACGATCTGTTGGTCATGGCCGGGAGCCAGATAAAAACTGGTGAGGTAGGTCGCCGGCAGGTCCTTCAGCGTACCGGGCTGGAAAATCATGAAGAAGTTCGGCTGGAAATTGTCCCAGTTGATTTCCCGCAGGCTGGTGACCTTGGCTTCCCGGTTGAGGCCGCCGACGTTGAACACCAGGCGGTCGCCCAGTTTGATCTTGAGGTTCTCGGCCACCTTGCCTTCCACCGAAACCCCCGGGATATCGTCCGGTGGCTGTTGCGGCCACCAGTTCCCGGCCGTGACGACGTTGCCCGCCGGCAGCTCCGCCGCCCAGGTCAGGCTCAAGTCGCGTTGCAGCGCACGGTCACCGGCCGAATCCTTGGTGACGAACTCCTTGGCCGGCTCGCCGTTGATGCTGATCAGCCGTCCCGGTACCACGGGGTAGAGCGGGGCCGACTGCGCCGACAACGCCATCAGCTTGTCGGTGAAGGCCTGCTTGTCATTGGGCAGGATGTTCAGGGCGAAATAGTTCGGAGCGTTTTTCGGCAACTGGTTTTGCCAGGTGTCCAGCAACTCGCCGCGCAGCAGCGCGATCAAGGCCATGGACAACAGGATCAGGCCAAACGCCAGGGCCTGGCCGGCTGCCGCCAAGGGATGGCGCAACAGCTGACCGAGTCCCAACCGCCAGGGCAGCGAGGCCCGGGCCAGCATCCGACGCAGGCTCTGCAGCACCAGCAACAGCAGTCCGCCGAGCACCAGTGCGGCAATCACCCCACCACCGAGCAGCGCGAAAGTCAGCACCAGGTCCAGGCTCAGGCGCCACATGATCAGCCCGAGCGCACCGAGGGCCGCACCGTAGACCACCCAGCTACTGGAGGGAATCGGCAACATGTCCCGACGCAGCACGCGCAACGGTGGGACCCGGCCCAGTGCGGCGAGCGGCGGCAAGGCAAAACCCGCCAGTGCCACCAGCCCGGTGCCGATCCCGGCGACCGCCGGCAACAGGCCACCCGGGGGGACGGCGGTGGGTAGCAAGTCATGCAGCAAGGCAAACAATCCCAACTGGGCCACCCAGCCCAGCAGCGCACCGCTGATGCTCGCCAACAGGCCCAGCACGGCCAGTTGCAGGCTGAACAGCACCATGGTTTCCCGGCGCGACAGGCCAAGGCAGCGCAGCAATGCACTGGCATCGAAGCGTCGAGTGGCGAAACGGTTGGCGGAGAGGGCCACGGCAACGCCGGACAGCAGCACCGCCACCAGGCTGGCCATGTTCAGGTAGCGCTCGGCCTTGCCCAAGGCGCCGCCGATCTGGCGATTGCCGTCGCGAGCGTCCTGCAGGCGCTGGTTCGGCTCAAGACCTGGCTTGACCAGGTCGCGATAGGTTTGCAGCGCCGACGCCGGGCCGCGCCACAGGTCGCGATAGCTGACCCGGCTGCCGGGTTGCACCACGCCCGTGGCGTCCAGGTCCTTGAGGTTGATCATGACGCGCGGGGTCAGGCTGTAGAAATTACCGGCGCGGTCCGGCTCATAAGTCAGCACGCGGCTGAGGCGAACGGTCTTGTTGCCGACATCGATGCTGTCACCGATCTTCAGGTCCAGCGCCGTCAGCAGCCGTGCTTCGACCCAGGCCTCTCCGGGGGCTGGTCGTCCACCGGTCTCTTCCGGAGCGAAGGGCGCCGGGGCGCTTTTCAGTTCCCCACGCAAGGGATAGATGTCATCGGCTGCCTTGACGCTGGACAGCTGGATACCGTTGTCGGTGGCGACAACGCTGGAAAACTCCACCACCCGGGCATGTTCCAGGCCCAGTTCGGTGCCGCTGCGGATCTGCTCCGGGCGGGCAGGGGAGCTGCCCTCGAGCAGCAGGTCGGCGCCGAGAAATTCGGTCGCGCGCATCATCATCGCGCCATTCAGGCGGGCGCCGAAGTAACCGATGGCGGTGCTCGCCGCCACGGCCACCAGCAGGGCGAAGAACAGCACGCGCAACTCGCCGGCGCGGGCATCGCGCAGCAACTGGCGCAGGGCAAGGCTGAACAGGCGCAACAAGGGCAAGCGTGCCATCAAGGCTCCAGGGGCGCGACCATCAGGCCGGCTTCAAGTCGGATCAGGCGCCGGCAGCGATGGGCCAGGCGTTCGTCATGGGTCACCAGCACCAGGGTGGTGCCGCGTTCCTTGTTCAGCTCGAACAGCAGATCGCTGATGCGTTCGCCGGTGTGGCTGTCGAGGTTGCCGGTCGGCTCGTCGGCGAACAGCACGTCCGGCTCGGCGGCAAAGGCGCGGGCAATCGCGACGCGTTGTTGTTCGCCGCCCGAGAGCTGGCGTGGCGAATGCGTCAGCCGTTGGCCGAGGCCGACCCGTTGCAGCAGTTGTGTAGCGCGCTCCCGGGCATCCTTGCGGCCATCCAGTTCCAGCGGCAGCATGACGTTCTCCAGCGCGTTGAGGCTGTCGAGCAGTTGGAACGACTGGAAAACGAAACCGACGTGTTCGGCGCGAACCCGGGCGCGCTGGTCTTCGTCCAGTGCGCTGAGGGCTTGGCCTGCGAGTGTCACTTCACCGCTGCTGGGCAGGTCGAGGCCGGCCAGCAGCCCAAGGAGCGTGGATTTGCCGGAACCGGACGCGCCGACGATGGCCAGGCTGTCGCCCTTGTTCAGTTCCAGGCTGAGTTCGTGCAGGATGGTCAGTTCACCTTCCGCGCTGGGAACCACTTTGCTAAGGTCCTTCGCGGTGAGAATGCTTGAGCCCATGGAGAATCCGATGCGAGTGTGGTTTTTGAGTGCCGGCCTGGCCTTGATGTGCATGGTCCAGAACGCAGCGGCGGGTACAGTCCTGATCGTTGGCGATAGTATCAGCGCGGCTTTCGGCCTGGATACCCGCCAAGGCTGGGTGTCGTTGCTGGAACAACGGCTCAAGGCCGAGGGTTTCGACGATAAAGTGGTCAATGCATCGATCAGTGGCGACACCAGCGCAGGCGGCCTGGCGCGCCTGCCGACGCTGCTTGCAGCCCATAAGCCGGAGCTGGTGGTCCTGGAGTTGGGAGGCAACGATGGCCTGCGTGGACAGCCGCCAACACAATTGCAACAAAACCTTGCAGCGATGATCGACAGCTCCCGCGCCAGCGGTGCCAAGGTGCTTTTGCTGGGCATGCAGTTGCCGCCGAACTATGGGCGACGCTACACCGAGGCTTTCTCGAAGGTCTACAGCACCTTGGCCGAGGAGAAAAACGTCCCGCTGGTGCCGTTTTTCCTCAAGGATGTCGGCGGCGTTCAGGGAATGATGCAGGGCGACGGATTGCACCCGTCCGTCGCGGCCCAGGGCAAGTTGCTGGAAAATGTCTGGCCGACGCTGAAACCGCTGCTTTGACGCTTTTCTACAGGCGGTCTTTCGGCTAATGTGGCGCCCCCGATTTGGAGCCCCCGATGCCGCGTCCCGCCTGGTCCCTGTTTGCCTACCAACTGATCGAGCCTGACGAACAGCTGGATCTGTTCGCCTGCCAGGAAGTGCGGGTGCATCTGGTGACCCGGCAGCTGGAGCTCGGCGGCTCGGCCGACCGGACCCTTTGCGGCAGTCTTTTGCCGGCGCAGCCACGCTGGTCGGCCGTCGACCGCAGGATTTTCCAGGACCATCGCCTCTGTTCCTTGTGCCGGGCGATCCTGGAATCGCAGAAGCGCGGTACCTCGCCGATCTGGCCGGAGCTGCGGTTCGAGTTGTGATCCCTTGATCCGACGCCCTTGTGGGAGCGAGCCTGCTCGCGAAGACGGCCGCACGTCGGGCATCCATGCAAGCTGATCCATCGCATTCGCGAGCAGGCTCGCTCCCACGGGATTGCGCTCCCGTCCAGGATGCTACACATCGGACGCTTCGGCGCCGCTCTCCCCGAAATAACGGGACGCAGTGTACAATCGCGTTTTCATACCCTCTGTTCGATCTGCGAAGGATTTCCCGGATGTTGCCGCGCTTGCCTGCCGTCGCCCGCTGCCTGTCTCTTGCCGCCCTGTGTATGGCGGGTCCCGTTGCTGCATTGGAGCTGCCTCTGCCGCCACCGGGTGAAGACATCATCGGCCAGGTGCAGGTCATCAAGGCCAAATACGAAGACACCTTCGCTGACCTGGGCACCACCTATGACCTGGGTTACACCGAGATGGTCGCCGCCAACCCGGGCGTTGATCCGTGGTTGCCGGGTGCTGGCACTGAAATCGTCTTGCCGACCCGTTTTATCCTGCCACCGGGCCCGCGCGAAGGCATCGTGATCAACCTCGCGGAATACCGTCTCTATTATTTCCCCAAGGGGCGGAACGTGGTTTACACCTTCCCGCTGGGAATCGGTCGCGAAGGTTGGGGCTCGCCCATCGCCCACACCAGCATCATCGCCAAGACGCCAAACCCGACGTGGACCCCGCCGGCCTCGATCAAGGCTGAACATGCCGCCGACGGCGATCCCTTGCCGAATGTGGTTCCGGCCGGCCCCGATAACCCGCTGGGCCCGTTCAAGTTCACGCTGGGAACGCCGGGTTACCTGATCCATGGCTCGAACAAGAAATTCGGCATCGGCATGCGTACCAGCCACGGCTGCTTCCGGATGTTCAACAACAACGTGCTGGAGATGGCCGGCATGGTGCCGGTGGGGACTTCGGTCCGGATCATCAACGACCCGTACAAACTGGGCCTGAGTGGCGGCAAGGTTTACCTGGAAGCCCACACTCCGCTGGACGACAAGGGCAACCCGTCGGTGGTGGACAAACACACCGCGGTCATCAACGCGATGCTCAAGCGTGAGGACATCACCAGCAACTTGCGCATGAACTGGGATGTGGTGCGTGACGTGGTGGCCGCTGAAGACGGCCTGCCGATAGA
Organism: Pseudomonas sp. Z2-11; assembly: GCF_054161305.1. Taxonomy (NCBI): domain Bacteria; kingdom Pseudomonadati; phylum Pseudomonadota; class Gammaproteobacteria; order Pseudomonadales; family Pseudomonadaceae; genus Pseudomonas; species Pseudomonas sp. Z2-11. The sequence continues at coordinate 4,320,630 of NZ_CP096395.1, read as the reverse complement.
AATCGCTGTTCCGAGTGCCTCGGCACCGATGGTATCGAGCGCGCCGATCGACCTGACGCAATAGGGCGACGCGCCAACCTGACCCGCCCACATCCAAGGATGTCGGCGGGTTTTTTATCGCCGGGGAAAACGCCGGGCAATAAAAAAGCCGACCCAGTAATGGGTCGGCTCGATAACAATCCCGAAGGACTATTACTTGCGGCTAGCTTTTTCCAGCATGCGCAGAGCACGCTCGTTAGCTTCGTCAGCAGTCTGTTGTGCTTTTTGAGCAGCAGCCAGAGCTTCATCAGCTTTGCGGTAGGCTTCGTCTGCACGAGCTTGGGCGCGAGCTGCTGCGTCTTCGGTGGCAGTCAGACGTGCTTCGGTTTCTTTCGATGCGCTGCTGCAACCGGTAGCCAGAACTGCGGCCAGGGCCAGAGCAGAGAATTTCAGAACGTTGTTCATCGTGTTCCCCTTCAAAGGACTTTCTATTTAGTGACTGTCTCCCCAGAGTGAGGAGTTAGCCGGCGTACATACTACTCATTACTTGTAGTAAGTAAACTGACGTAGCGCAAGAAGCAAAAAAATTGTAGGCGGTGATTCTTTTTCAAGCAACTTTTCCGAGCGGTGTTTGAAAAATACCCGGCGCCAAGCCCCGGAATGGAGCACGGCGATGAAGAAAAGTTCCGTTGACGCGACAACTCACAGGCCTGCGCTAAAGTCGCTGTTTATTGATTCCCTTAGAGTCTTGTTCATTTTTTGTGCAATCGTCCCGGCATCTTTTTATTGCCGGTGACGGTGACTTTAACAATCGGCGCTCGTCCAAGACTCAACAACTGGCGATGTTCACCTATTGCGCCTTGGCCGACTACCGCGCGACCGTGTCGCTCAATCGATAAACCCGTCGAGGTTTAACACCTCGGTGACAGGCGTGCCTTGAGCATTTGCGTCATTGGTGCCTACTATTCACGACGTGCTCGGGTTTGAGCGATTGGTTTTTTGCGCTCGGTGACCAGACAGGCACGGGGTGGCGTAGATGTTCCTTCGCCGGAAAAACATCGGTAAGGTAGGGGTCGGCATTCAGACCCGCGAGGAGTAGTGATGAGCGAGGCGGTTTCCATCCACCATGACCAGGCTGGTCATCAGTTCGAGACCATTGTGGACGGTCATCGTGCCTATCTGACCTACATGGACCTGGGCAAACAGACCCTGGACATCTATCGCACCTTCGTGCCTAACGCGCTGCGTGGCAGGGGAATTGCTGCGAAGTTGACCGAAGAGGCGTTGAAGTACGCTGAAGAAATGGGCTACACGGTGATCCCGTCCTGCTCCTATGTGGAGCGCTACATGGAGCGGCACCAGCGGCACGCGGCGAAGCTCTGACGCAATGATTCCCGATAAAAAAACGCCGGACTGAGAAGCCCGGCGTTTTTTTATGTGTTGAAGTTGGAATAAAGCCCGATCAGCTGCGCTGACGCTTTGGCAGCACGTCCTTGAGTTTGGCGTGCATGCCGCGCAGGGTCTTCTCGGTGGCGCTCCAGTCGATGCACGCATCGGTGATGGAGACGCCGTACTGCAAATCGGCAAGGTCCTTCGGAATCGCCTGGCAGCCCCAGTTCAAGTGGCTTTCGACCATCAGACCGATGATCGACTGGTTGCCCTCGAGGATCTGGTTGGCGACGTTTTCCATCACCAGCGGCTGCAATGCCGGATCCTTGTTGGAGTTGGCGTGGCTGCAATCAACCATGATGTTCGGCTTGATGTTCGCCTTGTTCAGCGCCTGCTCGCACAGCGCGACGCTGACCGAGTCATAGTTCGGCTTGCCGTTGCCGCCACGCAGCACGACGTGGCCGTAGGCGTTGCCCTTGGTGGTGACGATCGAAACGCCGCCTTCCTGGTTGATGCCCAGGAAACGGTGAGGACTGGACACCGATTGCAAGGCGTTGATCGCCACGGTGAGGCCGCCGTCGGTGCCGTTCTTGAAGCCCACTGCCGATGACAGGCCGGAAGCCATTTCGCGGTGGGTCTGGGATTCGGTGGTGCGCGCGCCGATGGCCGACCAGCTGATCAGGTCCTGCAGGTATTGCGGGGAGATCGGGTCCAGGGCTTCGGTGGCGGTGGGCAAGCCCATTTCGGCCAGGTCCAGCAGCAACTGGCGACCGATGTGCAGGCCATCCTGGATCTTGAAGGAGTCGTCCAGGTAAGGGTCGTTGATCAGGCCTTTCCAGCCGACGGTGGTCCGGGGCTTTTCGAAATACACCCGCATCACCAGGTACAAGGTGTCGGAGAGTTCCGCCGCGAGCACTTTCAGGCGCTCGGCATATTCATGGGCGGCCTTGATGTCATGGATCGAGCATGGCCCGATGACCACGAACAGGCGATGGTCGGTGCCGTCGAGAATGTTGCGGATGACTTCCCGGCCCTTGGTCACGGTGCGCAGTGCAGCATCGCTCAGGGGGATATCGCGCTTGAGCTGGTCAGGCGTGATTAGGGTCTCGTTGGAGGCGACGTTAAGGTCATTGATCGGTAAATCAGCCATCGTGTTACTCGTCAGGTCACGGGTGCCGGCCGCCAGCGATCCCCGCGCGGCGGTGCACAGCGGATTTAAGCGCGGCGGGGAGCCGAACCTTAGCGCGTTAAGAGGTGGCTCGACAATGGGCAGGGGCGGGTTTACTCCCCTATTTTCCGGGTAACCGTGATCGGGTCGGCCCGCGAAGGAATAGGTAACCGGGTGTAAGGACGTTTGCATGCCTGGCCGCTCGCGCTGATAGTGTGCAGGGATTGTTCACCAGAGGAGTCGTGTGATGCAGGCAGGCGGTAAACCGAGGATCGGGGTGATCGGCACAGGCGCGATTGGCGGGTTCTATGGCGTGATGCTGGCTCGTGCCGGCTACGACGTTCACTTTCTGCTGCGCAGCGAATTTGCCGCCGTGGCCGAGGCTGGCCTGCGGGTCGACAGCGCGGTGCATGGCGCGCTGGCGCTCCAGCCGGCCCAGGCCTATCGCTCGGCGGCCGACATGCCGCCTTGCGACTGGCTGCTGGTCGGTGCCAAGACCACCAGCAATGCCGACCTGGCCCCAGCCATCATCCAGGCCGCGGCCGACGGCGCGAAAGTCCTGTTGCTGCAGAATGGTCTCGATGTCGAAGAGGAACTGCGACCACTGTTACCCGATTCACTGCACCTGCTTGGCGGCTTGTGCCTGATCTGCGTCAATCGGCTCGGCCCGGGCGTCATTGCCCACCAGGCGCTCGGGGCAATCAACATCGGTTACCACAGCGGTCCAGGGACGGATCAGGCCGCACGCATGGCGATCGTCGAGGAGGGAGCGGGGCTGTTCCGGGCAGCGGGCCTGGATTCCCAGGCCATGCCAGACCTCGGGCAGGCACGCTGGCAGAAACTGGTGTGGAACGTGCCCTATAACGGCCTTTCGGTTCTGCTCGGCGCGAGCACCACGCCGCTGATGGCCGACGACCACAGTCGTGGACTGATCCAGGCGCTGATGGCTGAAGTGGTGCGTGGCGCACAAGCCTGCGGTCATGAGATCGCGCCAGGCTACGCGGAATATCTGTTCACGATGACCGGAAAAATGCCCGACTATTGGCCCAGCATGTACCACGACTATTCCCAACGGCGCCCGTTGGAGCTGGAGGCGATCTACGCTCGGCCACTGGCGAGGGCCAGGGCGGCGGGGTGCGAGTTGCCGAAAATCGAAGCCTTGTATCAGGCACTGGCGTTCATCGATCGACGCAACCGCTGATCGGACGAAACGGGGGAAGCATGGCAAACAATATCGATGACAGGCTGGTGCTGGCGATTTCGTCGCGAGCGCTGTTCGACCTGAGCGAAAGCCACAAGGTTTACCTGTCGGGGGGCGTCGAAGCCTATCGGCAATACCAGATCGAACACGAGGATGAAGTCCTTGAGCCGGGGGATGCCTTCGCGCTCGTGCAGAAACTGCTCAACCTCAACGAGCACCTGGGCCGTGCCCGCGTCGAGGTCATCCTGGTTTCGCGTAACAGCGCCGACACCGGCCTGCGGGTATTCAACTCGATTCACCACTATGGACTGGCGATTTCCCGTGCCGCGTTTGTCGGCGGTCGCAGCCCATACCCGTACCTCAAGGCGTTCGGCTGCGATCTGTTCCTGTCCACTCACGCTGAAGATGTACGCAGTGCCCTGGATGCCGGATTTGCCGCGGCGACGATCCTTTCGGGCGGTGCCAGCCGCGCCGCCAGCGAAGAGCTGCGCATTGCCTTTGACGGCGACGCGGTGTTGTTTTCCGACGAGTCTGAGCGTGTCTATCAGGCTGGTGGCCTGGAGGCGTTCCAGGCCAGCGAACGCCAGGCCGCGCGCGAGCCGCTGCGAGGAGGGCCGTTCAAGGGGTTCCTGGCGGCGCTCAATGCGCTGCAACGCGAATTCCCGGAGGACGCCTGCCCGATCCGGACCGCGCTGGTCACCGCCCGTTCGGCGCCGGCCCATGAGCGGGTCATCCGCACGTTGCGCGAATGGGACATCCGCCTGGACGAGTCGCTGTTCCTCGGCGGCCTGACCAAGTCCGCCTTCCTCGAAGCCTTTGCCGCCGACGTGTTTTTCGACGACCAGACCGGGCACTGCGAACTTGCCCGGGAAGTGGTCGCCACCGGGCATGTGCCCCACGGCATCAGTAACGAAGTGAAGCCCTGAGCACCCGTTCCCCGGGGCGCTGCTAAGCTGAATCAATCTCCGCCATCCTGGCACTCGAGGAGGTCACATGATTCGTTCGATGCTGTATGCCACGGACCTGGGGCTGTATGCCCCGTATGTGATGCAGCATGCCTTGGCGTTGGCACGGACGTTTGAAGCCGAGTTGTATGTGGTGCATGCGGTAGAGCCGATGGGGCTGTTCGCCGAATCGGTGTTGCAGAGCTATCTCGATGAGCAGGCGTTGAACGAATTTCATCGCCAGGGTCTGAGTACGGTGATGGCTAACATCGAGCAGCGCGTCCTCGACAATTTTCGCGAAGAGTTGGGCGAGGGGCAGCAGGACCTGAAATTGATCAAGTCGGTTCGGGTGTTCCAGGGCGACCCCTCCCAGGTCATTCTTGAACAGGCTGCGAAACTCTCCGTCGATTTGCTGATCGTAGGCAGTCATTGCCAGGGGGCGAGCGGCGAGACGCCGTTGGGCAGGACCGCCGCGCGGGTATTGCAGTTATCTCGCGTGCCGGTCTACCTGGTGCCGCTGGTCCAGCGCAGGCGCCAGGGCGAAGCTTGAGGCTAAATGATGGCTTTTTATAAAAAGTTCTAGATTTATTGGTGCGACCATTCATATAGTTATATACACCGTCGCTGATGCCCGTGACGTCCAACTGCTTTGAGGGATACATATGAAGCTTCAACAACTGCGCTACATCTGGGAAGTGGCGCACCACGACCTCAACGTTTCCGCAACCGCTCAAAGCCTCTACACGTCGCAACCTGGCATCAGCAAGCAGATCCGCCTCCTGGAAGACGAGCTGGGCGTCGAAGTCTTCGCCCGCAGCGGCAAGCACCTGACTCGCGTCACTCCCGCCGGTGAACGCATCATCACCACCGCCGGCGAGATCCTGCGCAAGGTCGAAAGCATCAAGCAGATCGCCCAGGAATTCTCCAACGAGAAAAAAGGCACCCTGTCCATCGCGACCACCCACACTCAGGCGCGTTATGCCTTGCCGCCGGTTATCAGCAATTTCATCAAGCAATACCCGGACGTGGCGCTGCACATGCACCAGGGGTCGCCGATGCAGATCGCCGAAATGGCCGCTGACGGCACCGTCGATTTCGCCATTGCCACCGAGGCCCTGGAGCTGTTCGGGGACCTGGTGATGATGCCGTGCTATCGCTGGAACCGCTGCGTGGTCGTGCCTCAGGGGCACCCGCTGACCAAGCTGCCGAAGCTGACCCTCGAAGCGCTGGCCGAATACCCGATCGTGACTTATGTGTTCGGTTTCACCGGTCGTTCAAAACTCGACGAAGCCTTCAGCCATCGCGGCCTGACCCCGAAAGTGGTGTTCACCGCTGCCGACGCCGACGTGATCAAGACCTATGTGCGCCTCGGACTGGGCGTGGGCATCGTCGCGAAGATGGCGGTCGACACCAAGCTCGACAATGACCTGGTGGTTCTGGACGCCAGCGAGCTGTTCGAATCCAGCGTGACCAAGATCGGTTTCCGCCGCGGTACGTTCCTGCGCGGATTCATGTGCGATTTCATCGAGAAATTTGCCCCGCACCTGACTCGGGAAGTCATGGCCAAGGCCATCCAGTGCCACAACAAGCAGGAACTCGAAGAACTGTTCGACGGCGTCGAACTGCCGGTGCATTAAGCAGACCTCTAGATCGCCTCGGTGACAGCGAACTGTTGCCGGGCGCCTGCCACGACGATCTCCACTTCATCCCCTTCGAATTTGCCCAACAGGCCTCGTCCCAGTGGTGAGCGAGGGGTGATGACGGTAATCGGCTGCCCCACCAGCGAGACCTTCAGCCCCGCCGCGTCGGGTCCCAGGAACAGCCACTGCTGGCGACCCTCCTCATCTTCCAGCCCGATCAATGTGCCGACCTGGATGCCGCGTTCTTCATCGTAAGGTCTCAGCGCCAGGTTCTGGCAGAGCACCAGTGCCTGGCGGATTTCCTCCACGCGCCTGGCTTGCCCGGCCGCAAGGTACGAAGCCTCCAGGCCCAGGGTGTCGTATTTGTTTTCGGCGATATTTTCCTCGTGGGTCGCGGTTTCGTAGGCGGTCTGCGCGGCGCGTTCGGCGATATCGAGGTCAATCTTGAGCTTGTCGAGAATCAGTTGGTGGACGGTCTGTTTGTTCATGTTCATTCGCAGAATTGCAGGACATTGGCGCGGCTTTTCTCGCTAGGCGCGTTCTGGTCCTGTTGGAGCCAGAATTGACACTTTGGGTTGGACAGGTTGCGAGGGTTGCTGCGGGCCTGGTCGAGGGCCTGGCGTTGCTCGTTCTTCTGCAGGTTCTGTTGATACTGCTCGAACATTGGGGTTGGCGTTGGGGTCGGCTCCGGGGCTGGCGGTGCTGCGGGCGGCTGCGCCAATTGGTGAACCGCGGCGGCCACCGGGGCCAGTTGCTCATCGAACAGAAACCTGGACAGCAGCCATCCCGTCAGCACGATGGCAAGGAATCCCAGCCACAAACCCAAGGCGATGCCCAGCGTCAGTTGCAACGTTGTGAGGCGGGGAGAGGAGTGGTCGGGCATGTCTGCTTCCTGGCGATGAACATGGAGGATGCGTTGATTGTCGCATGAAGATTAATCGCCGTCGGCCCTTCTGCTTCACGGCTTTAATGCGGGACAATCAGGCTTTGCCACAGGGAGTCGGGAATGACTGTGCGTTGGGATATTTTTTGCACCGTCGTCGATAACTATGGCGACATCGGCGTCACCTGGCGCCTGGCTCGGCAATTGGTCGCCGAGCATCAATGCGCGGTGCGGCTGTGGGTCGACGACCTGCGAGCCTTCGAGCGGTTATGTCCGTCTATCGATGTCACGCTGACCGAGCAATGGCAGCAAGGCGTACAAGTGCGTCACTGGCCCAAGGACTGGCAGCCCACCGAAGCTGCCGATGTAGTGATCGCCGCATTCGCGTGCCAGTTGCCCAGCGCCTACATGGACGCGATGGCCGAGCGTCCGGCGGTGCCTTTGTGGATGAACCTCGATTACCTGAGCGCCGAGGACTGGGTGATCGGTTGTCACGGTTTGCCGTCGGTGAAGTACAAACATGTGCAGAAATATTTCTTTTTTCCGGGCTTTCAGGAGGGCACCGGTGGCTTGCTGCGTGAGGCCGGTTTGTTGGAGCGTCGTCGAGAATTTCAGCAGGATGGCGAGGCACAAAGGGCTTTCCTGCAAGGATTGGGCGTCGAGCGCGAGTCCGGGGCGCGGCTGATTTCGCTGTTTGCCTATGAGAACGACGGTTTGGCCAGCTGGTTTGATGCGCTGGCGAGGGATGCTCGTCTGTCGCATGTGCTGGTTCCGGAAAGCCGCATCCTCGCCGATGTGCAGCGTTGGGTTGGTATCGACGGCCTGAAAGCCGGTGCCGTGCATCGCCGTGGCGCCCTGACCGTGCAGGTGCTGCCTTTCGTGCGCCAGGATGAATACGACCAACTGTTGTGGTGCTGTGATTTCAACGCCGTGCGTGGCGAAGATTCCTTCGTACGCGCGCAGTGGGCCGGCCGGCCGCTGCTCTGGCATATCTATCAACAGGAAGAAGACGTCCACCTGGAAAAACTCGAGGCGTTTCTCCGCTTGTATACCGAGGGGCTCCCGGAGGCTGCGGAAAAAGCGATCAGCGGTCTCTGGCGGGCCTGGAACGCCGGCCAAGGCGTGGCAGAGCACTGGAGCGCCGCCTGCGAGCAACACCAGGTGCTCGCCGAACATGCCCAGGCGTGGTGCCAGAAACAGGCCTCTCGAGCCGATCTTGCCACGGCGCTGGTGAAGTTTTACCGAAATTGGATATGATACGCGGCCTAGATTTTTGTAAATCCCATCCAAATTCGGATATTCGCAATGAAAACTGGTAAAGAACTCAAACCCGGTACCGTGATTCGTATCGACAACGATCCTTGGCTGGTTCAGAAAGCTGAATTCACCAAGTCGGGTCGTAACAGCGCGATCATGAAGACCAAGCTGAAAAACCTGCTGACCGGCTACAAGACCGAAACCGTCTACGGTGCGGACGACAAGCTGGACGACGTGATCCTGGACCGTAAAGAGGCGACCCTGTCTTTCATCAGCGGCGATACCTACACGTTCATGGACACCACTGACTACACCATGTACGAACTGAACGCCGAAGACATCGAAAGCGTCCTGCCATTCGTTGAAGAAGGCATGACCGACGTCTGCGAAGCCGTATTCTTCGAAGAGCGCCTGGTTTCCGTGGAACTGCCGACCACTATCGTGCGTGTAGTTGACTACACTGAAGGTTCCGCTCGCGGCGACACTTCCGGCAAGGTCATGAAGCCTGCCAAGCTGAGCAACGGTACTGAGCTGCAAGTTGCTGATTTCATCGAAATCGGCGACAAAATCGAGATCGATACCCGCGAAGGCGGTTCCTACAAAGGCCGCGCTAAATAAGCGAAGCCTTCTGTATGAAAGAAAAGCCCGACCATTGAGTCGGGCTTTTTATTTCCTTTACTTTCGATCCGGGCTCTGTGGCTCCACCATTACTTCAGGTGTTGCTTGAGTTCCTCGGACGCCTGCAGCATCGCCGAACGCACCGCCGGTACCTGGCTCACCACGTTAAGCAAGCCATAGTCGTGGATCATGCCGTTGTAGCGCACGGCTGTAACTGGTACACCCGCCGCATCCAGTTTGCGCGCGTAGGCTTCACCTTCGTCGCGCAGCACATCAGCCTCGGCGGTCTGCACCAGCGCCGGCGGGAGGCCCTTGAGTTGTGCGGTAGTTGCCCGCAATGGCGAGGCATAGATCTCGTTACGCTGCCCGGCATCGGTGGTGTAGTTGTCCCAGAACCACTTCATCATGTTCTTGCTGAGGAAGTGCCCTTCGGCGAACTGGTTGTAGGACGCCGTCTCGAAGCTGGCGTCGGTCACCGGCCACAACAATGCCTGGAAGCGGATCGCCGGCGTACCCTTGTCCTTGGCCATCAGCGCGACGACCGCCGCCATGTTGCCGCCGACGCTGTTGCCCGCTACGGCCAGGCGCTTGCCATCGACATTGATCTGTTTGCCATTCTCGGCCACCCACTTTGTCGCGGCGTAGGCCTGGTTGATCGCTACCGGGTAATGCGCCTCGGGCGATGGTGTGTAGTTGACGAACACCGCAACGGCACCCGAACCCGCCACCAGATCCCGAACCAGTCGTTCATGGGTGGGGAAATCGCCCAGTACCCAGCCACCGCCGTGAAAGAACATGAACGCGGGCAGCTCACCCTTGACCCCGGCCGGACGAACGATGGTCAGACTGATCGACTGGCCATCGACCTGGATGGTTTTCTCGCTGACGTCGGCCTTGGGCAGCGTCAATTTCACCCCCGCCTGGGCGCCGACCAATACGGCACGGGCATCTTTTGGCGACAACTGCTCCAGCGGTTTGCCGGTGCCGGCATTCAGTGCGTCGAGGAACGCCTGGGTGTTGTGCTCGACGATGCCGTCGGCGAAGGCGTTGCTGATGCTCAGGGCGAGAAGGGTGCCGGTCAGGGCTTTGCTGAGGGTGTTCATGTGAATCTCCTTGAAGGTCGGTCCGGGGTAGGGGTTTAGACGGTTACGTGCAGGCGAACATCAACGTTGCCGCGGGTGGCGTTGGAGTACGGGCAAACCTGGTGAGCGGCTTCCACAAGGCTTTGGGCGTCGGCCTGGTCAAGACCTGGCAGGCTGATGTGCAGGTCGATGTCGAGACCGAAACCACCGGGGATCTGGCCGATACCGACGTGAGCAGTGATCGAGGCGTCGTCCGGGATCTTGCGTTTGCTCTGGCTGGCGACAAATTTCAGCGCGCCGATGAAGCAGGCCGAGTAGCCGGCGGCGAACAGTTGCTCTGGGTTGGTCGCAGCACCGCCCGCACCGCCGAGTTCCTTGGGCGTGGCAAGTTTGACGTCGAGGATGTTATCGCTGGAGATGGCACGACCGTCACGGCCGCCGGTGGAGGTTGCGATTGCGGTGTAGAGAGTTTTCATGGTGGACGCCTCGTTTTATGGTTGGTTTGTTGCGCTAAATGCTTGTGCGCTAAGTAGGTGTGGAGAGAATGTAATGCACATGTATTTTGCGCGCAAGATAAATTTTTGAGATGAGTCTGAACAGATCAACCCTGGATGGCTGAAAGCCTTGGTTTAGAGCGGTTTAGGGGGGATGAATTTTTTTGATGTGCGAGGTCTGGCAGGCCGGCCGGCGCCTTCGCGAGCAGGCTCGCTCCCACAGGGGGTTGGTGGTGGCCACGGATTTTGTGACCAGTAAAGGTCAATGTGGGAGCGAGCCTGCTCGCGAAAGCGGTGGTTCAGTTGGCCGCGATGCTGGAGGTGCCGGCGCCTTCGCGAGCAAGCTCGCTCCCACAGGGGATTGGTGGTGGGCACAAGATATTGTGATCACTGGTGTTCAATATGGGATTGGTGATATGCACAGTTTTTTTGACCAATGAAGGTCAATGTGGGAGCGAGCCTGCTCGCGATAGCGGTGGTTCAGTTGGCGGCGATGCTGGAGGTGCCGGCGCCTTCGCGAGCAGGCTCGCTCCCACAGGGGATTGGTCGTGGCCACGGATTTTGTGACCAGCAAAGGTCAATGTGGCAGCGAGCTTGCTCGCGATAGCGGTGGTTCAGTTGGCGGCGATGCTGGAGGTGCCGGCGCCTTCGCGAGCAGGCTCGCTCCCACAGGGGATTGGTGGTGGCCACGGATTTTGTGACCAGCAAAGGTCAATGTGGCAGCGAGCCTGCTCGCGAAAGCGGTGGTTCAGTTGGCGGCGATAATGGAGGTGCCGGCGCCTTCGCGAGCAGGCTCGCTCCCACAGGGGGTTGGTGGTGGTCACGGATTTTTTGACCAGTAAAGGTCAATGTGGGAGCGAGCCTGCTCGCGAAAGCGGTGGTTCAGTTGGCGGCGATGTTGGAGGTGCCGGCGCCTTCGCGAGCAGGCTCGCTCCCACAGGGGATTGGTGGTGGGCACTAAAATTGTGACCAGTAAAGGTCAATGTGGGAGCGAGCTTGCTCGCGATAGCGGTGGTTCAGTTGGCGGCGATGCCGGAGGGGCCGGCGCCTTCGCGAGCAAGCTCGCTCCCACAGGGGATTGGTGGTGGGCACTAGATTTTGTGACCACTGGTGTTCAATGTGGGATTGGTGGTATGCACAGATTTTTGACCAGTAAAGGTCAATGTGGGAGCGAGCCTGCTCGCGAAAGCGGTGGTTCAGTTGGCGGCGATAATGGAGGTGCCGGCGCCTTCGCGAGCAGGCTCGCTCTCACAGGATTGGTTGCGTCAGAAAATCAAAGGCTGTCCTGCAAATGCCCGCGCAGTTCCTGCAGGTCATGTTGCAGTTTCTTCAGTTGTTCCAGCGTCTGGCCGCTGGCGGCGAGGATGCATTGGGGGATGTCGAGGGCCTTTTTCTGCAGGGCGCGGCCCTGTTCGGTCAGCTCGACAATGACCACGCGTTCATCTTCGCGGCTGCGGGTGCGACTCAACAGGCCTTCGGCCTCCAGGCGCTTGAGCAGCGGGGTCAGGGAGCCAGGGTCGGTGAGCAGGCGGTTACTGATTTCGCCGACGGTCAGCCCGTCTTGCTCCCACAACACCATCATCGCCAGGTACTGCGGATAGGTCAGGCCCAACGCCTGGAGCAGGGGCTTGTAGACCTTGGTCATCAACAGCGACGTGGAGTGCAGGGCGAAGCAGACCTGGTTTTCCAGCAGCAGGGCTTCGCAAGGATCGGGGGTGTCGTGTTGGGTAGTCATGGCAAAACCTTTCATCAATGATCGTTACGAATCTAGCGGACAAGCCTTTAATGCACCAGATAATTCTGACGTATTGATCAGCCGTTACGTTTCCTGGTGACCGCCAACTGGGTAGGATAGGCGCCCTGATTAAGGGGAGAGTCGTCTGTGATCGAGGTCATGCTGTATTTGCTGTTGGGCGCCGCGCTGGGCACTTTGGGGGGATTGTTCGGCATTGGTGGCGGGCTGATCGCGATTCCAGTGCTGGGTGTATGGTTCGGCCTGGATCAGCATCTCGCCCAAGGTACGGCATTGGTGATGGTCGTCCCCAACGTGATGCTGGCGCTGTGGCGTTATCACCAGCGTAATCGTATCGAAATGCGCCATGTCCTGCCGCTGGCATCCATGGGCTTCTGCTTCGCGTGGCTTGGCTCCATCTGGGCCGTGGGCATTGACGCGCAAAGCATGCGGATTGGTTTTGTGGTGTTCCTGGTGGTCCTGGCGGCCTACAACCTGATCCGCATGTTCGCCGCGACGGCGCCGGCTTCGGCGCGGATGCGCCACGGCTGGCCTTGGCTCGCCGTGCTGGGCGCGGCATCGGGCACCATGGGCGGTCTGTTTGGGGTGGGCGGAGCAGTTGTCGCCACGCCAATACTCACCAGCGTGTTTGGCACTTCCCAGCTCGTCGCCCAAGGGTTGTCCCTGGCGCTGGCCTTGCCCAGCACGGGTGTGACCCTTGCCACCTATGCGTTTCACCATGAGGTGAACTGGTGGATCGGGCTGCCCCTGGCTGTCGGTGGGCTGATGAGCATCAGTTGGGGGGTGAAGGTCGCCCACGCGATGCCGGAGCGATTGCTGCGCGGGCTGTTCTGCGGCTTCCTGGTGCTGTGCGCGGTGTTGCTCCTGCTTAAAGTTTGAAACCTTCGACGATGTGTTCGGCCAGGCACTCGGTGATCGGCGACGGATTGTGCAGGTTGCGGATCAACATGATGCTGGCCTCGGGCAGCTCCGGCAGGTTCTCGGCCTCGCCGAGGACGCGCATGTCCGGGGTCAGCAGGCTCTCCAGTTGCGCGGTGATCGCCAGGCCCGCGCCGACCACCGCCATGATCGCCGACAGGCTTGAGCTGTTGTACGCCACGCGATAATCACGCCCCATGGCGTCCAGCGCATTGCACGCCCATTGCCGACAGAAACAATCACTGTTGAACATCGCCAGCGGCAGCGGTGTTTGTTCATGAGTGTTGAAGCAGGCCGCCTCGGCCCAGACAAAACGTTCCTTGCGCAGCAACTGACCGATCTCGTCGCCTGGTTTGCGAGTGACGATGGACAGGTCGAGATCCTGGCGCAGCAGCAGTTGCTTGGACGATTCGCAGTGCACTTCGATTTCGATCAGTGGATAGAACTGGGCGAAGCGCTGCAGGATTCCCGGCAAAAAGCGCATCACATAATCGTCCGGCGTGCCGATGCGGACCGTGCCGACCATGTGCGGTTCGCGCAGCGTGTTGAACACTTCACTGTGCAGCTTGAGGATCCGCCGGGCATAACCCAGCAACACCTGGCCCTCGGCGGTGAGCTTGACCTGCCGCCCGTCGCGCTCGAACAGGCGGCGCTGCAAGACGTCCTCTTCCAGGCGCTTCATCTGCATGCTGACGGCCGATTGCGTACGGTTGACCAGCTCCCCTGCGCGAGTGAAGCCGCCCTGGTCGGCGATGGCGACGAAGGTCCGCAGCACTTCCGTATCAATGCTCGGGTAACTCGACAATTGATCAATCTCCGAGATGTATTGCATAAGAAACATTCGTTGGATTGATCTTATCCCTGGCGCGAGACTAGAGCCATCCCCAACGGAGGACATCACGATGAAAGGTCAAAAAGGTTATTTGCTGATTGATAAATTCTCATCCCACGGTTTTTCGCTCAGCGCGCTGTTGCACAAGTTTAGCCGCTGGTACGAATTGCACCACGAGCGTGAACTGCTCGCCTCGATGAGCGATGAGGCGCTCAAGGACATAGGTGTCAGCCGTGCCGATGTTGAAAAGGAAGTGGTTCGGCCATTCTGGGATGACCCGATGCACAAATGAGCCATCCTTCCCTACACAAACCGCTTAATGGTGAGGTAGGTTGCGAGCAGACAAGGAGATCTCCATGCCCGCGACTGTATCCTTTACCCTCAAACAGGCCCGACGCCTGGCGTTGGCCGCCCAGGGATTCGATGGGCGGCCATCGCCAGCTTCGGTGCAACCCTCGCGCCTCAACCGTCTGATCGAGCGCCTCGGCGTCGTGCAGATCGATTCAGTCAATGCGCTGGTGCGCTCGCATTACCTCCCGCTGTTCTCCCGCCTTGGTCACTACAATCGCGACTTGCTCGATCAGGCAGCCTGGAGCCAGGGGCGCCGCCGCACGTTGTTTGAGTATTGGGGGCATGAAGCTTCGTTGCTGCCGGTTACGATGTATCCGCTGATGCGTTGGCGCATGGCGCGGGCGGCCCGTGGCGAAGGCATTTACCAGCAGTTGGCGCGGTTTGGTCGTGAGCAGCAGGACGTGATTCATCGGGTCCTTCAGGCGGTTCAGGAACAGGGCGCGCTTGGCGCCGGCAGCTTGTCCACCCGTCAGGAGAAGGCCGGTCCCTGGTGGGACTGGAGCGCCGAGAAACATGCGCTGGAATGGCTGTTCGCCGCGGGCAAAGTCACCGTAGCCGGGCGGCGGGGGTTCGAGCGGCTCTATGATCTGCCTGAGCGGGTGCTGCCCGAGTCGGTCCTGCGCCAACCGCAGCCGGACGAAGCCCAGGCCCAACGCGCGTTGCTCCTGCATGCGGCGCAGGCCTTGGGCGTCGGCACCGAGAAGGACCTGCGTGATTACTTCCGCCTGGATCCGGCCGACACCCGCGCTCGACTGGCCGAGTTGGAGGAGGCGGGTGAGTTGTTGCGATGTCAGGTGCAGGGCTGGAAGCAGCCGGCCTGGTGCCAACCCACCGTGAAAATCCCCCGCAAGGTCGCTGCCAGTGCCTTGCTGTCGCCATTCGACTCGCTGGTCTGGGAGCGCAGCCGCACCGAGCGCTTGTTCGACTTCCGCTATCGCCTGGAAATCTACACGCCGGTGCACAAACGCGTGTATGGCTATTACGTCTTGCCGTTTTTGCACAATGAGCGGATTGCGGCGCGGGTCGATCTTCGTGCGGAGCGGGCCTTGGGGCGGCTGGCCGTGCATGCCGTGCACGAGGAAGAGCCTGGTCTTGACGAGGAGGGCATGCAGGCGCTGGCGATGAATCTGCGGCGCATGGCTGACTGGTTGGGACTGGAGCGGGTGCAGCTCAATTGCCAGCGGGAGGGTGGGGTGCGGTTGGCGGTGGCGTTGGCGCGGGTTGATGGTGGCTGAGCTGGCCCCTTCGCGAGCAGGCTCGCTCCCACAAGGTATTTATGGTGACCACGGCTTTTGTGTCCGCAGCCAGTCACCTGTGGGAGCGAGCCTGCTCGCGAAGCGATTGAGCAAGCGAAGAAGCCCCTACTGACTCACCGCCGAACCTGCTTCAACGTCTCGGCAATCAAGAACGCCAGCTCCAGCGACTGATCGGCATTCATCCGCGGGTCGCAGTGCGTGTGGTAACGATCCGACAGCCCATCCTCGGTGATCGGTCGGGCGCCGCCGATGCATTCGGTGACGTTCTGCCCGGTCATCTCGATATGAATCCCGCCGGCGTAGGTCCCTTCGGCTTCATGCACCTGGAAGAACTGCTTCACCTCGCCAAGAATCTGCGCAAAATCCCGGGTCTTGTAGCCGCTGCTGGCCTTGATGGTATTGCCGTGCATCGGGTCGGAACTCCAGAGCACCTGCTTGCCTTCACGCTGCACGGCGCGCAACAGTTGCGGCAGGTGATCAGCGACCTTGTTGGCGCCCATCCGCGCGATCAGGTTCAGTCGACCGGGGTCGTTATCCGGGTTGAGCACGTCGATCAGGCGGATCAGGTCGTCAGGGTTCATGCTCGGGCCGACCTTGACCCCGATCGGGTTGTTCACCCCCCGCAGGAACTCCACATGCGCTCCGTCCAGCTGGCGGGTACGATCGCCGATCCACAGCATGTGGGCCGAGCAGTCGTAATAATCGTTGGTCAGGCTGTCACGGCGTACGAAGGCTTCTTCATAGTTGAGCAACAACGCTTCGTGGGCGGTGAAAAAACTGGTCTCGCGCAGTTGCGGCGAGCTGTCCATGCCGCAGGCGCGCATGAACGCCAGGGTTTCGTCGATGCGGTCGGCCAGGTGGCTGTACTTTTCCGCCAGGGCCGAGTTGGCGATGAAGTCCAGGTTCCACTTGTGCACCTGGTGCAGATCGGCGAACCCGCCCTGGGCGAACGCCCGCAGCAGGTTGAGGGTTGCGGTGGACTGATGATAGGACTGCAAAAGCCGCTCCGGATCCGGCACGCGACTTTTCTCGTCGAAGCCGATGCCGTTGACGATGTCGCCCCGGTAGGCCGGTAGTGTCACGCCATCGATCGTCTCATCGTTGGCCGAGCGCGGTTTGGCGAACTGGCCCGCCATGCGCCCGACCTTGACCACCGGGCAACCGGCGGCGAAGGTCATGACAATCGCCATTTGCAGCAGCACCTTGAAGGTGTCGCGGATCTTGGCGGCGGAAAATTCGGCAAAGCTCTCGGCGCAATCGCCGCCCTGCAGCAGGAAGGCCCGACCCTGGGTGACTTCGGCAAACTGACGACGCAATTCCCGGGCTTCACCGGCAAACACCAAGGGCGGATAGCTGGCCAGGGTCTGCTCCACCTGCAGCAGATGCGCCGCGTCGGGGTAGCGGGGTTGTTGCTGGATCGGCAGGGCGCGCCAGCTGTCAGGGCTCCAGGGTTGGCTCATCATGATCTCTAGGTGATTTACGCTCGGGCGCTCATGTTATCAGCAAATTAGTGCGTGACCTGTTCCGCTCGCTTCGCCGACAATCGCGCCTTTGCCCCGTTTGCGCGGGTTTGAGCCAGCACGGCAACATCAGGAGAAGAAATGACAGAGGAGCGCGTCGAGCATTTGCTCGCCGAGGTGCACGACGAGTTCGGCATGATCCGCGTACTCGAAGTGGCCGATTACCGGTTTCTCGAATTTGGCGATGCGATCGAGCAGAGCTGCGTGTTCACGGCTGATCCGAGCTGGCTCGAATATGACTACACCCGCGCCATGCTCATCGGTGCGTTGTGCCACGAGCAACCGGAGAGCGCGCTGTTCCTCGGGCTGGGGGCCGGTACGCTGACCCAGGCCTGTCTCAAGTTCCTGCCGCTGGAGGATGTCGAGGCCATCGAACTGCGCCCCGACGTGCCGCGCCTGGCCATCGAATACCTCGGGCTGGACGATGATCCGCGCCTGTACATTCGTGTCGGTGATGCCTTGGAGCTGCTTGAAACGGCGGAGTCGGCGGACCTGATTTTCGTCGACCTCTATACCGATGTCGGTCCCGGCGTCGGTCACCTGGCCTGGGGATTTCTGGAAAACTGCCAGAAGCGCCTCAATCCCGGCGGCTGGCTGGTGATCAACCAGTGGGCCACCGACGATGGCAAGCCGCTGGGCGCGGCGCTCTTGCGCGGCTTGTATCACCGGCACTACTGGGAGTTGCCGGTGAAGGAGGGCAACGTCATCCTGATCGTGCCGGCGGACCTGGACCAGGCATTGGACATGCAAGGTCTGGTGGCCCGTGCCGAAGGGCTCGCGCCGCGGCTGGGTTATTCGTTGCAATCGTTGATCAAGGCAATCCGCCCGGCGACTTGATCAGGATCTGCAAGAGTTCTTTGGATGGGTTCCCCCCGTGGCGAGGGAGCTTGCTCCCGCTGGGCCGCGAAGCGGCCCCTTCGATTCCAGATATCAACCCAGGCGTCTGCTTCGCAGCCGAGCGGGAGCAAGCTCCCTCGCCACAGGGAGCTCATCACAGGGCTTAGCCATCCAAAGATGAATCGTTTTAGCTAACGCCCTCGACGCCTGCTGGACAGCGCGCCACCACACCCTTCGTCGATAAAAAAATCTCCCTTTTTCAACGAATTCCGGTATAGTGCGCGCCGGCCTTTAGCCGGGCCGCGTCACGGTAGCGCAATTTTCCGAAGTCAGCTTCGGTTGCATGTCCGCACAACGGATGCTTCCACGACGTTCTTTTTCATTCATTCGTTTTCGCAAATCCCCGCCGACAAAGCAGCCAGGGCGACTCTTGAGTCTCAACACGGCATGCGCAGCTTTGGAGCATGGGTCTTTGCGGATGCACTTAGAGGCAGACCCATGACCCAGGAAACCGGCGGCTTCGCCGCTTTTAATCTCAACCCGAACATTCTTGCTGCCGTCATTGCGACTGGCTACGAAGAACCTTCGGCTATTCAGCAGCAATCGATCCCGATCATCATGGCCGGCCACGACATGATTGGCCAGGCGCAAACCGGTACGGGTAAAACCGCTGCGTTCGCCCTGCCGATCCTGCATCGCATCGATCCTGCCAAGCGCGAGCCGCAAGCCCTGATCCTGGCGCCAACCCGAGAGTTGGCGCTGCAAGTAGCAACCGCTTTCGAAACCTACTCCAAGCAAATGCCTGGCGTTACCGTTGTGGCCGTTTACGGCGGCGCCCCGATGGGCCCACAACTGAAAGCAATCCGTAATGGCGCGCAGATCGTTGTCGCCACCCCGGGCCGTCTCTGCGACCACCTGCGTCGTGACGAGAAAGTCCTCGCTACCGTGAACCACCTGGTTCTCGACGAAGCGGACGAAATGCTCAAGCTGGGCTTCATGGATGACCTGGAAGTCATCTTCAAGGCCCTGCCAGCGACTCGCCAGACTGTTTTGTTCTCGGCCACCCTGCCGCAATCGATCCGTGCCATTGCCGAGCGCCACCTGCGCGATCCGCAACACGTGAAGATCCAGACCAAGACCCAGACCGTTACCGCGATCGAGCAGGCTCACCTGCTGGTTCACGCTGACCAGAAGACTTCCGCCGTTCTCAGCTTGCTGGAAGTGGAAGACTTCGACGCCCTGATCATGTTCGTGCGCACCAAGCAAGCAACCCTGGACCTGGCCAGCGCCCTGGAAGCCAAAGGCTACAAAGCCGCTGCGCTGAACGGTGACATTGCCCAGAACCAGCGCGAGCGCGTGATCGATTCCCTCAAGGATGGCCGTCTGGACATCGTTGTGGCGACCGACGTTGCTGCCCGTGGTCTGGACGTTCCGCGCATCACCCACGTGTTCAACGTGGACATGCCGTACGATCCGGAATCCTACGTCCACCGTATCGGCCGTACCGGCCGTGCCGGTCGCGAAGGTCGCGCGCTGCTGCTGGTGACTCCGCGTGAGCGCCGCATGCTGCAAGTGATCGAGCGTGTAACCGGTCAGAAGGTCGCCGAAGTTCGCCTACCGGACGCCCAGGCCGTTCTCGATGCCCGCATCAAGAAACTGACCAACAGCCTGTCGCCGCTGGTGGCTGACGCCGAATCGACCCACGGTGATCTGCTCGATCGCCTGACCGCCGACATCGGTTGCACCCCGCGTGCCCTGGCCGCTGCCCTGCTGCGCAAGGCTACCAACGGTCAGGCGCTGACCCTGGCGGCGATCGAGAAGGAACGTCCACTGGTGCCGAACAGCGCGCCGCGTGGCGATCGTCCCGAGCGTACCGGTGATCGTCCGGACCGTGGTGATCGCGAGCGTCGCGCGCCGATCCCGCTGGGCGAAGGCCGTGCCCGCTGCCGTACCGCGCTGGGTGCTCGTGACGGCATTGCCGCCAAGAACCTGCTGGGCGCGATCCTCAACGAAGGCGGCCTGGCCCGCGAAGCGATCGGTCGCATCCAGGTGCGTGACAGCTTCAGCCTGGTGGAACTGCCGGAAGAAGGCCTGGAGAAGTTGCTGACCAAGCTCAAGGACACTCGCGTGGCTGGCAAGCAGCTCAAGCTGCGTCGTTACCGCGAGGATTGATCGGCCCGCAGGCTGATTGATCGAGCATAAAAGATCCCCGACTGGTTCGGGGATTTTTTTTGCCTGTCATTTGGTGTTCCTGCCGGGAGCGCGGTGTTGAAGCCAATCGCGAGCAAGCTCGCTCCCACACTGGATCTTCGGCACCCAAAAAACCTGTGGGAGCGAGCTTGCTCGCGATTGGAGCGACTCGGTCTGCCGGTCAATCAAACCGATAAATGTCCATCCCCAACGTTCCCATCGTGAACCCTTCATGGGCAATGCTGAATTTCCCACCCGCACCCCGGGCAAAATACAGCGGCAGCAGGTGCTCGTCGCTGGGATGGCTACGCACCGCATTGGGGGCCTGGCGGCGGTAATCATGCAACGCGAACTCGTCGTTGGCCGCCAGTTGCGCCACTATCCAATCGCGGAATGCCTTGGCCCAGGGCTCGATGCTGTCAGGGCCGGCGTTCCAGTCCAGATCCCCCAGGTTATGCGTGATGCTGCCGGAACCGATCAGCAGGATGTCCTGTTCGCGCAGTCCTGCCAGAGCCCGGCCGACCTGCGTCTGCAGCGTCGGGCCGCGCTGGCTGGGCAGGGAAACCTGTGCCACGGGAATATCGGCCTCGGGGTACATCAACAACAGCGGCACCCAGACGCCATGGTCCGATGGCCGTCCTGTCTCCAGGCGTGCCGGCAATTGCGCTGCATTGAGCAGTTCGGCGACCTGCGTTGCCAGCAGGGGATCGCCTGGCGCCGGATATTGCACTTCGTACAACGCTTTCGGGAAGCCACCAAAGTCATGCCATGTACGCGGTCGCGGGTTGGCGCTGACCAGCAGTTCATTGCTCTCCCAATGGGCGGACACAATCACGATGGCCTTGGGCTTCGGCATTTGCGCGGCCAGGCGAGCCAAGGCCGGGCCGCTCTCGCCGGGTTCCAGGGCAAGCATCGGTGAACCATGGGAGATAAACAGGCTGGGCAGCATGGACGGGCTCCTGAGCGTTAAGATGGGTTCATCTTCGGTCAGGTCAACGATCGAAATCTAATATAAGTTTTAACCCGTTTTGATCGAATTTATGGAGCGATTCCCATGGACCCCGAGTTTTGGCACAAGCGTTGGTCAACCAACCAGATCGGTTTTCATCTGCCGGAAGTGAACCCTTACTTGCAGCGTTTCTGGCCACAGTTGGGATTGCCTGAAGAAACTCGAGTATTGGTGCCCTTGTGCGGCAAGACGCTGGATCTGCTGTGGTTGGCGCAACAGGGTTTTTCCGTGCTGGGGGTGGAGCTATCGGAAAAGGCCGTCACTGATTTTTTCCAGGAGCATCAGCTTGAGCCAAACGTGAGTGAGGAGGGCGCCTTCAAGGTATTTCGTTCTGGTGCCATCGAGATCCGCTGCGGTGATGTCTTTGCGTTGACGCCTTTGGACGTCGCGGATTGCGCGACGTTGTATGACCGTGCGGCACTGATCGCCCTGCCTGCACTGATGCGCGAGCGTTATGCGGCCCATCTGCAGAACATAATGCCGGACTGCGTCGGGCTGCTGATTACCCTGGACTACAACCAGGACGAGATGCCTGGGCCGCCGTTCTCGGTAGGACATGAAGAGGTGCAGCGGTTGCTGGGCAGGGCTTGGCAATTGCAAGTCCTGCAGGAGCAGGATGTGCTGGGCGAGAGTTGGAAGTTCTTGCAGGCGGGCGTGAAGCGGCTGGATGAGCGGGTATATCTGGTGTCCAGTCGTGGGGTGCGCTCAATGACCCCGTCCCGGACGGGCCCGCTGCCGCTTTTGACTTAGCAGGCAAAAGAAAGCCCGCATCGCTGCGGGCTTTCTTGTATCAGTTGGCGGTTAGCCGCGACGACGCAGTGCGTCGATTCGCTCTTCCAGCGGTGGGTGGCTCATGAACATGCGAGCCAGGCCCTGCTTGATGCCGCCGTTGATGCCGAAGGCGTTCAAGGTGTCGGGCATGTGCACCGGCAGGCCTTGTTCGGCGCGCAGGCGCTGCAGGGCGCCAATCATGGCGCTGGTGCCGGCCAGGCGCGCACCGGCGTCATCGGCGCGGAACTCGCGTTTGCGCGAGAACCACATGACGATGGCACTGGCAAGGATGCCCAGGACCAGCTCGGCGAAGATGGTCGCCACGTAGTAGGCAATACCCTGGCCTTCTTCGTTCTTGAAAATCACCTTGTCGACAAAGTTGCCGATGATGCGGGCGAAGAACATGACGAAGGTGTTCACCACGCCCTGGATCAACGCCAGAGTCACCATGTCGCCGTTGGCGACGTGGCCGATCTCGTGGGCCAGCACAGCTTTCACTTCATCTGGCGAAAACCGTTCCAGCAGGCCCTGGCTGACGGCGACCAGGGCGTCGTTCTTGTTCCAGCCGGTGGCGAAGGCGTTGGCTTCGTACGCCGGGAAGATCCCGACTTCCGGCATCTTGATCCCGGCTTCACGGGACAGCTGCTCGACGGTCTGCAGCAGCCATTGTTCGTGACGAGTGCGCGGCTGGCTGATGATCTGGGTGCCGGTGCTCATCTTCGCCATCCATTTGGAGATGAACAGCGAGAAGAGGGAACCGGCAAAACCGAACACCGCACAGAAGATCAGCAGCTGATTGAGGTTGAGATCAACCCCGTTGGCCGCCATGAACCCGTTGAAGCCGAAAAGGCTCAGGGTGATGCTGGCAATCAGCACGACCGCCAGGTTAGTGGCCAAGAACAGCAGGATGCGCATCATGGTGGTAGCAATCTCCTCATGCTAAAGATGTAGCGTTATGCGGGGTATATAAGGTGCTGCCGCAGGCTATTCAACTCGCCTTCTATTTCAAACTGTGTCCTACAGCGGTCCTCATTGTTTGAAAGACTTTTCTGAAAGTTGCGCCGGAAAAGAAATGTGGCCGCTGCGCCCCGTGAACGTTGCGTCTCGTCGTCCATCGGACAACGAGTCCCCGCGCCAGAAACCTGCGAAGGCAGGAAAATGGATATGTTGCTGAATCAAACAGAGCGCGAGGCAAACGCCCCGCACTCCGTCTGGATCATTGACGGTAGGATTTGAGGAAATTGCCGATGCGGCCAATGGCCTGATCAAGGTCGTCAACCCGCGGCAGGGTCACGACGCGGAAATGGTCCGGCCATGGCCAGTTGAACGCCGTGCCCTGGACGACCAGCAATTTCTCCGACAGCAGCAGGTCGAGTACGAATTTCTCGTCGTTATGGATCGGGCAGACCTTCGGGTCGATTCGCGGGAAGGCATACAGCGCACCCATCGGCTTGACGCAGCTGACGCCGGGGATGTCATTGAGCAGTTCCCAGGTGCGATTGCGCTGTTCCAGCAAACGGCCCTGGGGCAGGACCAGGTCGTTGATGCTCTGGTAGCCACCCAACGCCGTCTGGATCGCATGCTGGCTCGGCACGTTGGCGCACAGACGCATGTTGGCCAGCATGTCGATGCCTTCGATGTAGCTCTGGGCGTGGTGCTTGGGGCCGGAGATGGCGATCCAGCCGGAGCGGAAGCCGGCGACACGATAGGACTTGGAGAGGCCGTTGAAGGTCAGGCACAGCAGGTCCGGTGCCAGCGAGGCGGTGCAGACGTGCACGGCGTCATCGTAGAGGATCTTGTCGTAGATCTCGTCGGAGAACACCACCAGGTTGTGCTGGCGGGCCAGTTCGAGCATGCCCAGCAGCACCTCGCGGGAATACACCGCGCCGGTCGGGTTGTTCGGGTTGATGATCACCAGGGCCTTGGTATTCGGGGTGATCTTGGCCTTGATGTCCGCCAGGTCAGGGAACCAGTTGGCCTGCTCGTCGCACAGGTAATGCACCGGGTTGCCACCGGACAGGCTGACGGCGGCGGTCCACAGCGGATAATCCGGCGCCGGCACCAGCACTTCGTCGCCGTTGTTGAGCAAGGCCTGCATCGACATCACGATCAGCTCGGACACGCCGTTGCCCAGGTAGATGTCCTCGATGCCGATGCCTTCGACCTGCTTCTGCTGGTAATACTGCATCACGGCCTTGCGGGCGCTGAACAGGCCTTTGGAGTCGCTGTAGCCTTGCGCGGTCGGCAGGTTGCGGATGACGTCCTGGAGAATTTCATCGGGGGCTTCGAAACCAAAGGGCGCCGGGTTGCCGATGTTCAGCTTGAGGATGCGATGGCCTTCCTCTTCCAGGCGTTTGGCGTGCTTGAGCACCGGGCCGCGAATGTCGTAGCAGACGTTGGCGAGCTTGTTCGATTTGCTGACCTGCATGGCGATGTGTTCCCGAAAATGAACGATCCAGGCGGCGTATGAACTACCGTACTGGGGATCCTGCGTCTGTGCCCGGGCCGGACGCGGTAGATGCGCCACAATCCATTTGAATGCGCATGACGTGACTGCCAGACTGGCGCCTGACGAGGCGCAATCATACGTGCCGCCCGATCTGCGGAAAAGCGTCGGATCGGGCTTTTTCAATTGCCGAGGTAGGACGATGGAAAAGTTGCAGAAAACCCTGGAAGAATGGCGTGAGATGCTCGATCCGGAGCAGTACAACGTCTGTCGCCTCAAAGGCACCGAACGCCCATTTTCCGGCAAGTACAACGCGACCAAGACCGATGGCATCTACCACTGCATCTGCTGCAACGAGCCGTTGTTCGATTCGACGACCAAATTCGATTCCGGCTGCGGCTGGCCGAGTTTCTACGCCCCGATCGAAGGTAGCGCGGTGGTGGAGGTGCGAGATGTCAGCCACGGCATGATTCGCACCGAGGTGGTCTGCGCCAAATGCGACGCGCATCTGGGCCATGTCTTCCCCGACGGCCCACCGCCCACTGGCCTGCGTTACTGCATCAACTCGGTGTGCCTGGATCTGGTCCCTCGCGAGTAAGCGTTGCGCAGTCCTTCGTGGCGAGGGAGCTTGCTCCCGCTGGGTGGCGCAGCCGCCCCATAACAACCTGGCGCAGTTTTTTCAGGTTGATCGTGCCAGCCGGTCTTACGACGGCTGCGCCGCCGAGCGGGAGCAAGCTCCCTCGCCACGGGAGCCTTGATTCCGCATTAACGACAATTAAATTGCACACAATTTAATTGCTCGCTATCTTCGGCATCCAACTTCCCTCTGGAGCCGTCCCATGACCGACAATCTGCTGAGCATTCCCTGCACCACCATCAAGGGCGAGCAGAAGACGCTCGCCGATTTCGCCGGCAAGGCCGTGCTGGTGGTCAACACCGCCAGCCAATGCGGCTTCACCCCGCAGTACAAAGGTCTTGAGGCTTTGTGGCAATCCTACAAGGACCAGGGCCTGGTGGTGCTGGGCTTTCCTTGCAACCAGTTCGGCAAGCAGGAACCAGGCAACGAAGGGGCGATCTCCGAGTTTTGCGAGCTCAACTTCGGCGTGAGTTTTCCGTTGTTCAAGAAGATCGATGTCAACGGGGCAAACGCCCATCCGCTATTTGTCCAGCTCAAGCAACGGGCGCCCGGTGTGCTGGGGTCCAAGGGCGTCAAGTGGAATTTCACCAAGTTCCTGATTGGCAAGGACGGCCAGGTGGTCAAGCGCTTCGCCCCGACCACCAAGCCCGAGGATCTCACCGGCGAGATCGAAGCCCTGCTCAAATGAGCGACCTGTCAGTCGATTCGCTGAAGCTCGACAGTCAGTTGTGCTTCAAGCTGTACGCCGCATCACGGGCGGTGATTCGTGGCTACAAGCCGATGCTCGATCAGCTTGGCCTGACCTATCCGCAGTACCTGGCGATGCTGGTGCTGTGGGAATGGCAGGACAACACCCCGGAGCAGCCCACGGTCAAGGCGCTTGGAGAGCGTTTGCTGCTGGATTCCGGCACGCTGACGCCGTTGCTCAAGCGCCTGGAGCAACTGAGTCTGATCCGCCGCCAACGCTCGGTCCAGGATGAGCGAGAGGTACATTTGAGCCTGTCGGATGCGGGCCGCGCCTTGCGCGAGCAGGTCGGCCCGCTCAAGGCGCGCCTGCTGTGCGACAGCGGGATCGATCTGGATCGCGTGGGCGAGTTGCGCGATGGCCTGGATCACCTGCTCAAGCAGATCAAAGGGCTGACGTAGTCGGCACCCACTGGTCCAGCAATGCCGCCAGTTCCTCGCGACGGAACGGCTTGGACAGGTAATCACTCATGCCGGCGGCCCGGCAGCGTTCGCGCTCCTCGGGCATCGCGTTGGCCGTCAGCGCGACGATCGGCAGGTCCGGCCAGCGGCCGCTGCGGCGAATCTGCCGGCTGGCTTCGTAACCATCCATGACCGGCATGTTGCAGTCCATCAGGACCAGGTCGAAGGTTTGTTGTTCGAGCTGATCCAGGGCTTCGGCGCCATGGGCCGCGACCACCACTTCACAGCCCAGCTTGACCAGCATGCCCTTGGCCACCAGTTGGTTGACCGGGTTGTCCTCCACCAGCAGCACCCGGCCACGCCGCGAGGGCGCCAGTGCTTCGATCTGCGCGTCGTTGATGGTCGTCGCCTCGCTTTGCAGGGCCCGGCGCAGGATCTGATAAAGCGCGTGGCGCGCCAGCGGTCGGGCCTGCTGCAGCAAAGGCGCGAGGGCGGCGGCTTCTTCGCTGGGCATGAAACTGCCATAGGCGGTGACGAGCAGGATCGGGGCGTCGAAGGTCGGGCGTAAATTGAACAGGCATTCCGGGCAATCGGTGATCAGGATGTCCGGCTTGAGCCCCAGCAACCCGTCGTCCACGGTGCGCTGTATGTAGTCCAGTCCCCAGACCGGCAGCAACATGCCCAGCAATTCGGCCAGCCCGCTGTTGGCGGTGGTGATGGCGACCACGTTGCCCCGCAAGGTCTCGACGGGCGCGGCCGGGCTGTGGGCGGGCAGCGGCAGTTCGGCGCAGAACTGGCTTCCGAAGCCCGCCTCGGAACTGATCGTCAACCGGCCCTGCATCGCCTCGCAGAGGTTGTAGGTCAGTGCCAGGCCCAGCCCGGTGCCGCCGAACTGGCGGGTAATGCCCGCGCCGGCCTGGGTGAACGGCTGGAGAATCCGCGCCTGGTCCTCCTGGGGAATGCCGATGCCGGTGTCCCAGACCTCGACCCGCACGCCGCCTTCATAGTGACTCAATCGCACATCGACCCGACCGAAACGGGTGAACTTCAACGCGTTGGAAAGCAGGTTGCTGACGATCTGGCGAACGCGGGTCGGGTCGCCCAGTACCTGGGCCGGGAACTGCGGGTCGATCAGACACGCCAGTTCGACGCTTGGCGCCGCGTTCTGCGACAGCAGGTTGGCGGTGTCTTCGACCAGCGCGCCAAGGTCGAACGGGATACGTTCGAGTTCCAGTTGGCCGGCGTCGAATTTGGACAGATCGAGAATGTCGTTGAGCAGTTCGACCAATACCTTGCCGGAGTCATGCGCTATCGACAGCTGTTGCTGTTGCTCGGCCGTCAACGGCCCATCCAGGGACAGGGCGATCATCCCGAGCAAGCCATTGAGGGGGGTGCGGATCTCATGGCTCATGTTGGCCAGGAACGCGGAGCGCGCGTCAGCCATGTCGAGGGCGGTGCGCCGGGCAATATCCAGCTCCTCGTTGGACTGGCTGAGCCGGGCATTGATGGCCTTGAGCTCGGCCGTGCGCGCCGAAACGATATTCTCCAGTTGCGCCAGGTAATCGGTCAGACGATTTTCAGCCGCGCGCCGTTGCTGGATTTCAGTGGAGACATTCTCGAACTGCTGGTTGGCGACCGATACCAGCACGCCGATTTCGTCGTGTTGGTGGCCGGAAGGACATTCCAGCGGGCGCTGTTCGCTGCTGCCCGGGTCGCGGCTGCTGAGTTCGCGGATGACCCGCACCAAGGGTTTGGTCAGCATGACATAGAACAGCGCCAGCAGCAGGCCGGTCAGGATCAGGCTGCGGGCGAAACCGTTGAGCAGTGTCACCTCGGCCCGGCGCAGGAAACGGCTGCCGAACGCATAGGTGTCTACATCCAGTCGCAGCACGCCGAGGGACTCGCCCGGCGAATGATTCAGGTAGAGCCGGTCTTCGAACTGTCGTTGGGCGCCAAAAAGCGAGTCGCTGATAAATCGGTAACTGCTTTGCAGCTCGGGTCGCTTGACGCTGGCCAGCACCGTATTGTTGTTATCGATCAGTTCGGCGCCGACGATGGCCGGCGAGCGCAACAGGCCCAGGGCCAGTTCCTGGGCAAGCTCGGCATCGATGTTATAGGCGATGCGCGAGGCCGGGTTGTGGCTGATTTCCAGCAACGAGAGGATTTCACGGTTGATCGACGCGTCTTCGCTGGCATAATCGATGCCGATCTGTACCAGGCTTAGGAAGGTGCCCAGCACGAAACCCACCATGACGGTCAGTCGAGCCTGTTTGTACGACAGCCGTTGGGTGAATCTGATGTCCATGGGATGGTGAACCACTTACGTTTCCCTTCGCCGGTCAAGCATAGCTGATCATTTCCGAATACCGGTGCGGCCGGTTTGCATTGTCTGAAACAGACCCGCAGCTGGCCTCGTCGTTTCGTCGCTGTAGCGTCATCATTACCGTGAACTTGTCCGAGGAAAAGACGTGGACGCCCGATTGAATGCTTTTCTTGAGCGCGCCGATGCGGTGCTTGCCCGTATCGAGCCCTTGTTGCCCGCCCCGCGGCCCGACATCGACTGGAACCAGACCCTGGCCGCGCGCTGGCAACGTGACGGGCGCAGCGGTTTCCTGATGCCGTTGACGGTCAGCCTCGACATGCGCCTGTCGGACCTGATCGGTGTCGACCGTCAGGTTGAACAACTGGGCCGCAACACCCGTCAGTTCATCGATGGCATGCCGGCCAACCACGCTTTGCTCTGGGGCTCGCGCGGCACCGGCAAGTCGTCGCTGGTACGGGCCTTGCTGGCTGAGCATGCCGGGCAGGGCCTGCGCTTGATCGAGATCGAGCGTGACCACCTGGCCGATCTGCCCCGGGTAGTCGAGCAGGTGGCAAAACTGCCCCAGCGTTTTGTGCTGTTCTGCGATGACCTGTCGTTCGAGTCCGGCGAAGGCGACTACCGCGTGCTCAAGAGTGTGCTCGACGGTTCCCTGGAACAGGCGCCGGACAATGTGCTGCTGTACGCCACCTCGAACCGCCGTCACCTGGTACCGGAAAAGGAAAGCGACAACGAGAACTGGAAACGGGTCGACGGCGAGCTGCACCCCAGCGAGGCGGTGGAAGACAAGATCGCCTTGTCCGACCGCTTCGGGTTGTGGCTGTCGTTCTATCCATTTACCCAGGAGCATTTCCTCGATGTGGTAGAGCATTGGATCGGCGAGCTGGCGGCCAAGGCCGGGCTCGACTGGCAGCGTGACGAAGCACTGGATGTGCAGGCGGTGCGCTGGGCAACCGGACGTGGCAACCGCAACGGACGTTGCGCCTATCAATTTGCCCGTTATTGGGTGGGCCTCAAACTCCTGGAGCACAAGGCATGATCGATTTGACCCACACCGGTGACGGCCTCGAAGGCTACGGCCTGTTGTCGGCACAGCTGCAATCGTTGCTGGCGGATGAACGCGACTTCATCGCCAATGCCGCGCAATTCTCGGCTTTCCTGTTCAGTCAGTTGGAGGGTCTGAACTGGGCCGGTTTCTACCTCAACCGCAGCGAGGAATTGGTGCTGGGGCCGTTCCAGGGCCAGATTGCCTGTGTGCGCATTCCCTTCGGTCGTGGTGTCTGCGGCACGGCGGCGGCGACTCGCCAAACCCAGCGTGTCGAAGATGTCCACGCGTTTCCCGGGCACATTGCCTGCGACAGCGCCTCGAACAGCGAACTGGTGGTGCCGCTGGTCAAGGAGGGACGACTGATCGGCGTGCTGGACCTGGACAGTCCGAAACCGGCGCGCTTCACCGAGCACGACCAGGCCGGCATCGAGCAACTGGCGGCAATCTTCCTGCGGCTGACCGATTGCTGATCACGCCTTCAGCCCGGCATTGACCAGCAGGCTGCCCGGGTCGATCTCATCGATCTGGCTCGGGTCCAGGAACTCATCGGCATAAAGCAAGTAGATTCGCTCGTCGACAAACAGCTGGAACAGCTCGGGATCGATGTGGGCGTCGCGGCACATGGTGGCCATGATGCCGAGGGCTTCGCTCAGCTTCTTGGCTTTTTTATACGGGCGATCCGCTGCGGTCAGCGCTTCGAAGATATCGGCAATCGCCATCATTCGAGCCGGCAGGCTCATCTGCTCGCGCTTGAGTCGCTTCGGATAACCGGTGCCATCCATTTTCTCGTGATGGCCGCCGGCGATTTCCGCAACGTTTTCCAGGTGGCTGGGGAAGGGCAGCTGGCTGAGCATCAGGATCGTCTGAACCATGTGGTGGTTGATCACATAACGTTCTTCGCGGGTCAGTGTGCCGCGCGTGATGCTGAGGTTGTAGAGTTCGCCGCGGTTGTATTTCCAGCGCGGTACATCGAGCTGGAAGCCCCATGGGTTGTCTGCCGGAATCAGCTCGGCTGCATGCCGCTCGATCAAATGCTCGGGTTTGTCCGCCAGCAGCGATTCAGTCACCGGAAGCGTCGGCGAAGGTGTGCGCGCCTGGCGTCGGCTTTCCTCCCAGGAAACGCCCAGCCGATCATCCAGGGTGCGCGTCCACGTGCGCTGGGCGATGCGTTGCAGACGCTGCAAATCACTCTCGGCCATGGCTTCGGAGCCCAGGTTGCAGCGTGCGACAAAGGCAAAGTCATCATCGAGGGCGGCCAGCGTCGCGTCGCGCTGGCGGGCCAGGGCTGACGACTCGCCACCGGTTGCCAGGGCCTGCCAGTAATCGATCCAGGCGTCGCGCTTGAGTACCTCGAAGCGGGTACGGATTTCATGGATCCGGTCGTTCAGGGTTTCCAGCTTGGTGGCCTTGTCCACCACATACTCGGGTGTGGTGACCTTGCCGCAGTCATGCAGCCAGGCAGCGATGTGCAGCGCTTCCCATTCATCGTCCGTTGGCCGGTAGGCGTCGAACGCCGGTGCCCGGCTGGCGGCCGCGGCCTGGGCGAGCATCAGCGTCAGGGCTGGCACTCGCTGGCAATGGCCGCCGGTGTAAGGGCTCTTGGCATCGATCGCCCCGGCGAGCAGTTGGATGAATGAGTCCAGCAGCTGCTTTTGCCTGGCTTGCAGGCGCTGGCTTTCGATGCTCACCGTCGCGGTGCCGGAAACGGCCTGGAGAAAGGCGATGCGGTCCGGCTGGAGTTTCTCCAGGTCGGCTTCAGCGCCGCTGTCTGTGATCAACAGCAACAGGATGCCAACGGTTTCCTGATGGCGGTTGCGCAAGCGGATGCCGATCAGGTGCACGCGCGGGGCATCCAGTTCCAGCAGGACGCTGCGCAAATCGGCAGCCTGCTCGAAGCCCAGCGAGGACACCAGGGTCTCCGCGGTGGCCAGTTCCTGTAACCACGGCGGGCTGTCCGCGCCATTCAGTGCGTAGCCTCGCAGGGCGAAGGCTTGCAGGTCCCGAGGTGTCCCATCGATCACCAGCCCGTAGGGCTTGACTTGCTCCTCGTCGTGTTCGCGCAGATAGATCAGGCCGGCCTGGGCCTGGCCGATTTTCACCGTCTCGAACAACACCCGCTCCAATAGCGGGGCAAAGCGGGTTTCAGCGCGCAGGCTGGCCGTGATCTCGAAAAAACTCGCCAGGGTTTCTTTCATGCGGGCCATCGAAACACCCAGTTGATCGACCTCCAGCACCGGAGAACGGCGGGACACCGGGTAGTTGAAGTCAAAGCTGCGAATGGCGTCGGCTTCCTTGACCAGTGCGCGCAAGGGCTTGACCAGGATTCGCGAGGTCAGCCAGCCGAGGGGCAGGCACAGCAGCAACGTGGCGAGGGTGATCAGCGCGCCTTGCCAGCGCAGGCGATAGGCATCGGCGAGCAATTCATCCTCCGGCACCAGCAAGGCCAACTCCAGACCCTGCGGCCCGCCCTCTTGCATGTGGCTGCGGGAAACGATCCATTGGCGTCCGGCCGCTTCCAGGCGTGGCGTGTCAGAGTGGTCATCGAGCGCAGCGGCGATGGCCGGGGCAAGGTCACGCGCCTTGATCAGGCGGGACGACTGAATGTCGGCGATCAACCGGGGGCTGTCCGGATAGCCCACCGCGTTGCCTTGGGGGTCGATCAGGACAATTTCGGTGCCGGCGCTCACCTTGTGCTTGGCCAACGTCTGGGACAGGGCGGCGAGGGTCAGGTCAGCGCCGATGACGGCCTGCGCGCCGCTGCGCCGCGCAAGGGTGGTGCCGATGTTTCGGGTGGAAAAGAACACGTAGGGTTCGGTGGTGATCTGTTCATGGCTGTTCAAGGCGCTACGGAACCAGCCCCGGCTGCGCGGATCGTAGGTTTCGTCAGGATGTTGCAGGCGGCTGAGAAGGTTAAGGTCCCGGTCATAGAACAACGATTGCGAGCGAACCAGGCCTTCGTTGCCGGCGCGCTCCACGGTCCAGACCTGATACAGCGCGCCGACCGGTGCCTTCATCGCAGCCCTCAAGGCATCGGTGCGCAACGGCCGGACCATGAAAAACTCGCCCTTGCTGTCACCCAGGTACAGCGACGCCAGGTTCGGGTTGTCTCGCAGCGCCTGGCTGAACGGCACGAGCAGGTCCAGCCGTTGCGCCATCCCAGGCGCACGCGTCGCCGGGTAATCGGCCAGCAGGCCCAGCAGATGACGGATCGGTTCGTAGGTGTCGTACAGGTCAAGGCGTACGTCCTGTTCAATTCGATTGAACAGCTTTTCGCTGCTGGACAGGATGATCTGGGTGGTTTGCCGGTAGTTGAAGACGCCCAGCACGACGCCGGTCAGCAGCAGGAGCAGGGTAAACATCACGCTGATATGGACGTGCAGGGGAAACCGGCGTTTTTCCGGACGCGGTGCGCTGGGCATATCCGTCACTCCAAGTGTTCGGGGGGAGATCGCCCCCTGATACGCACTGCTGAGCCAACAGCATAGTAAACACTGGATTATCCTGCCTTGGCGATCTCCGTTTCCAGCGCCTGTTCCAGTTCGGTCATCGCCCGGTGGAGCGCTTTCGCGCAGGCGTCGATTTGTCCGGGTGCCTGCTCCTGATGACAGGCGATTTCCAGAGCCTCGCACAATTCGATCAGCACATTTGCCTGCACGATACGGGCGACACCTTTTATCTTGTGCGCCGTTTCGGCGAGCGCTTGGGAAGGGCCGGTACGGGCGGCTTGGAGCAGCTCCTGGCGGTCGGAACGGTTGCTGCTCAGCAGTTCCGCCAGCAGCCGCCGGACGGAGATCGGGTCGCCGCCGGTGAGCATGTGCAGGCTCCGGACATTGAACACGGCTGGGCGGCTCGCGGGCCTGATCGTGTTCATCCATTGGCTCAGGGTGCTCAAGTTGATCGGCTTGAACAGGCAGTCGTCCATTCCGGCCTCCTTGCAGCGCTGCTTCTCCTCGGGTTGCGCATTGGCGGTGAACCCGAGGATGGTGCAGCGCGGCTGTTGATGTTCGGCCTCGTACCGGCGGATGGCCCTGGCAAGCTCGTAACCGCTCATGACGGGCATGTTGCAGTCGGCGATGATCAGGTCGAAATCACCCTCATGCCAAGCCTTGAGCCCTTGCGCGCCATCGTTGGCGAGGGAGTGGCGATGACCGAGGTATTCCAGTTGCTGCGTCATCAATAAACGATTGGCCGGGTGATCATCCACCACCAGGACGCTCAATCGGGCCGTGGCCGTTTCGACCGCAGGCTCAGCCGGGACGCCGATCGTCGTTTCGGGCAGGATGCT
Organism: Pseudomonas sp. Z2-11; assembly: GCF_054161305.1. Taxonomy (NCBI): domain Bacteria; kingdom Pseudomonadati; phylum Pseudomonadota; class Gammaproteobacteria; order Pseudomonadales; family Pseudomonadaceae; genus Pseudomonas; species Pseudomonas sp. Z2-11. Next base: position 4,286,656 of record NZ_CP096395.1, on the reverse strand, counting down.
CGGCTCCAGGGTAAGCCGGACCTGGGTACCGACGCCCGGTTGGCTGTCCAGGGACAACTCACCGCCCATCATCTGGCACAACTGGCGGCTGATCACCAGGCCCAGCCCCGCGCCTTTGCGGGCCATCCGGCTGCTGTTGTCGGCCTGGGCAAACGGTTCGAACAGGCGCTGCATGTCCACCGGACTGATGCCAATGCCGCTGTCGCTGACTTCTATCTGCATCCGCAACGTATTTTCGTGAGCGATTCGGGAAAGCCTGGCGCGGACCTTCACCTCGCCCTGCTCGGTAAATTTCAAGGCATTGCTGATCAGGTTGGAGATCACCTGCTTGAATCTCGACGGGTCTATCAGGACGTCGTGTTTGTCGTCGGCGGGATCTACTTGCAGCGACAACAGCAGATTCTTTTGCCGGGCCAGTCCCTCGAATACCCTGACCACCGAGCGCAGCAAGGCGCTGACATTCACTCGTTCGGGGGCCAGGGTCAGGTGGCCTGATTCGATGCGGGCAATGTCCAGGATATCGCCGATCAGCTCCAGCATGCCTGAGGCCGATTCGTACGCGACCGCTATGGTCGAACGGTCGACCTGTCCCTTGTCGGCATGCTTGAGGGCCAGTTCCAGCATGCCGATTACTGCGTTCATAGGCGTACGGATTTCATGGCTCATGGTCGCCAGGAAGGTGCTTTTCGCGCGATTGGCGGCGTCGGCCTGTTCCTTGGCGGCATGCAGTTCCTCGACAAGCTGGCGCCGTTCACTGATGTCGATCCAGCCACCGATGATGCCTTGCACGTGTCCCGCGGCGTTACGGTAGGGGAGGATCCAGTGATAGATCGTCAGCTTCCGAGCGCCAATCTGCAGTGGCCGGTCGGTGATCAAGGCGGTGCCTTCGGCCATGACACGTTGGTAATCCGCCCGATATTCCTGCGCTTCGAAAACATTGCTCATGGATACCGCCGCGACGTCCTTGCCGATCACTTCTTCGCGTGTTGCGTTGAACGATTCCAGGTAACTGTCGTTACAGCTTTGCAGAAGCCCATGGCGGTCCCTCACATAGATCGGATGGGGGGTGCCGTTGAGCAGGGCATGCATGAATTCAAGCTGGTCATTGAGCGCCAGTTCCGCCTTCTGGCGTTGCCTGATCTGCCGCTGCATGTAGGCATTCCACGCCAGGGACAGCAGCAATAACAGGCCAGCGCCTGCGACAAACTGCAGGAATACCCGGTGATAGGTGCGCCAGGTAAGCTCCGCCGCCGAGATATGCCCTCGCCAGCGGTTGTTGATGACCCCCAGTTCGGCGGGTTCGATGCTGGTCAGGGCCTTGTCCAGGATCGAGCTCAACTCTGGTGAGTTCGTTGCGCTGGCCAACGAGAACAGGGCTTGTCGGGTGCCTACGGTGCTGCTGATCTGCAATGTGTCGCGCAGCGTGTGGGAAGACAGGAAATAATTGGCCATGACCAGCGAACTGACGCTGCCATCGGCCTCTCCCCGGGCGAGCATATCGACGGCCCGCAGGGAGTCGGCGGCCTCGACCAGTTGGATATGCGGATATTCGCTGCGCAGCCAGTCGATGATGGGATTGCCCGCGGCGATTGCCAGACGCTTGCCGGCGAGCTGATCGAGGGTCGCGGGCGTGTCGGATTGTTTGCGGGTCAGCAGGACAAAGGCGCTGTCGAGGTAGGGACGGCTGAACTTCAAGGACTGTTGCCGTTCGCTGCTGGGCAGGAGCGCGGCAATCATGTCGGCCTCGCCTTTCACCACCGCGGAGATCATTTCGCCGTCAGTCTGGCGCCGCTGGATCTCCAGGCGCAGGCCGGTACGCAGCCTGATCAGTTCCAGCAGGTCGGCGCTGATACCGCGAAAATCACCGTCCGGATCGAAGAACGTAAACGGCGCGAACGTTTCGTTTGCAGCCACGCGAACGACGGGATGCTTCGTCAGCCAACGTTGTTCGCGGTCAGTCAGTTGTATCCGCTGATCCGTGAGGTACAGGTCGCTGCCGGCACTCCAGCGTTTTGAGATCGCCGTCTGCTCCGCAATCGGGAGCTGGCTCAGCGTGGCGTTCAGGATTTCCAGCAGCAGGGCATTATCCCGGCGGACCGCGAAACTGAAACCGTAGGTTTCGTGTTTTCCGAAGCTGGCCATGCGGACGTTGCTCAGGTAGCCCTTGTTGATCAGATAGTGGGTAGAAACGGTGTCGCCGAGAAATACGTCGGCCTGGCCGAAGGCGACGGCATTGATGGCGTTCTGGTAAGAGGTGTAGGTGGTGATCTGCGCCTTGGGATAGAGTTTTCTGATTTCATCCAGGGGCAGGTAGTGATAGGCCATGCTCAGCCGCAGCCCTTCGAGATCTTCGGTCAGGGACGGGCTGTCGCCCGTCCGGGTAACAAGGACGGGCTGGTCTACTGCATAGGGTTTCGACAGGGCGATGCCCGGATTGCTGGCCTCGAAACCGTTGGCGCTGCCGAGCAAGTCGATTTGCCCGCTTTCCAGCGCGGCAATCGCGTCGCCACGGGAACTGAAGCGCAATACCTTCATGGGCAAACCGGTCGCCTGGGCGACGACACCCGCGTAATCGGCAGTCATGCCTTCATAATCGCGGCCACTGGTGGAAAGATCGAACGGGGGATAATCCGGTGCGGATGTACCCAGGACCAGCTCCTGACGACCTTGCAGCCAGGCGCGATGGGGAGCGTCGAGTCTGATCTGCATGGGATCCGCCGTTGCCCGACTCAGCAGCGTATAACGCTCGGGCAACTGCGGGGCGGCCATGAGAGTCGCGACATAGAGTCCTGCGCACGACAGCAGAAGAAATTCGCGTAGACATCTGTACATGCTGTTATTTCTCAAACCAGTGCGTTGCGCTTGGCCATCTCGATCAGATCTACCAGGGACTTGACCTTGAGTTTCTGCATCAAGCGTTTTTTATACGTGCTGACGGTTTTATTGCTGAGAAACATGCCTTTGGCGATGTCTTTGTTGGTACGGCCCTGCGCGAAAAGTTGCAGCACCATCAATTCGCGATCGTTGACGCTTTTGAAAAGATCCAGCTCGATACTGCGCGGATCATCATGACGCAGGGGCGTCAACGCCTGGCTCGGGAAATAGTTATAGCCGGACAGTACGGCCTTAATTGCGCTGATCAATTCACTGAGGTCTTCCTGTTTACACACATAGCCGGAGGCACCAGATTGCATGCAGCGGATGCCAAACAGCGTCGGTGATTGCGCCGTCAGCACCAGCGTCTTGATCGGGGCGGTCATTGCGTTGAAACGTGAAAGAATTTCCAACCCATCAAGCTTGGGAATGCTGATGTCCAGTATGACCAGGTCCGGCATACATTCACGGACCATTTGCATCGCGTCGACGCCGTTGTCGGTTTCTCCTACAACTTTATAACCTTCATGCTCCAGCAGCATTCGAACGGCGAGGCGGATGACCGGATGATCGTCGACAATGAAAACGGAGTTCATGAATAAATCCCCTGCGAACTGAATAAAGCGCGCACCTTAGCCCAGTTAAGTCAGGGTCGTACGAGGAGACGGGGCTACATTTCCAGTTTCGGAAGTTTCCTACAAGAAAAGAGGAAAGGTACCACGAAGTATTTAGGTTATTGGTAGGCGAATGGAGTGGGACGAGCGCGTCTTATATTCTATTCGAGGCAAGATGTTTAACTTTTAATCAGGCGCGCATAGTCCGTCAGTAGCTTGTTTCGCTCATTTCGTAGAGATAGCGAGTTTGAGAAAAGTTTGTTTATCTGTTGTTGAGTGAGCCGCCGATAAAGGCGGCGCTTAGCTCATTGACGAGTGCGACCGGTCATTTCCTGTGCCATTTCGCTGGCATAGCTGTCGGTCATGCCGGCGATGAAATCGATCATTCGCAGGAACGCGCTGTGCAAGGGGCCGTCAGGGTCTGGCGCGTTGTTACCCAGCAGATCGAGGATGCGCCGATTCTTGAACGAGGGTGTACGGCCGCCGTGTTGTTCCAGGGCGGCACCACAGAACCCGTTGAGCAGAATTTCCAGCGTGGTGTAGGCACCGATTTCATGCAGGGTCTTGCGCTTGTCCTGGAATATCTTCTTGCGGGCCATGTCCTTGGCGTTCAAGACGCAGCGTTTGGCCGGGCCATGCATGTGTTCCACCAGGTCTCCCTGCAGCGTGCCTGCCAGCAATGCCTCCTGCTGCTCGACGAACGCCCGGGCGGCGGCGTTTGTCAGGTGTTCGATGGCCTTGCCGCGCAGGATCGCCAGTTTGCGCCGCCGGGAATCCAACGGGCCAAGCTGACGATAAGTCTCCGGCAGGTCATCGCCGACCAGATCCAGCAGCAGCGATTCCACCTGCGGGTATTCCAGCAGCTCCATTTCCACGCCGTCTTCCAGGTCGATGAGCGCGTAGCAGATATCGTCGGCGGCCTCCATTAGGTAGACCAGCGGATGCCTTGCCCAGCGCTGGTCCTCGATTTGCGGCAGGCCGAGCTTGTGGGCAATCTGCTCGAGCAACGGCAGTTCGCTCTGATAGCAGCCGAACTTGTGCTTCTTGTAGCCCAAGGAGTCGGCGTGGCGGGCAGTCCAGGGATATTTCAGGTAAGTGCCAAGTGTCGCGTAGGTCAGCCGGGTGCCGCCGTCGAACTGATGGTATTCGAGCTGCGTGAGGACCCGGAATCCTTGGGCATTACCCTCGAAATTGAGAAAGTCATTGCGCTCGGCCTCGCTCATGGCATCCAGCCAGCCTCGCCCGGCCGCCTGTTGAAACCAGTAGCGGATGGCGTCTTCACCGGAGTGGCCGAACGGCGGGTTGCCGATGTCGTGGGCCAGGCAGGCCGATTGCACCACCATGCCCAGGTCGCTGGGTTCACACCAGTTTGGCAGGGCGTCGCGGATGGTTTCTCCCACGCGCATGCCCAGGGAGCGCCCGACGCAACTGACTTCAAGCGAATGGGTCAGGCGCGTGTGGATATGATCGTTGCTGGAGACCGGATGCACCTGGGTCTTGCGTCCGAGGCGACGGAATGCACCGGAAAAGATGATGCGGTCGTGGTCTTTATGGAAAGGGCTGCGGCCCAGTTCTTCCGGACTGTGCAGGGGTTTTCCCAGGCGTTCGCGAGTCAGCAGGGTGTGCCAATCCAAGGCCAGTTGCTCCGTTTGGTGAGTCGATGCCCTAGCTTCCCGGTTCGGGACGCGTCCTGCAAGGGCCGCAGGCATCGACCTGTTGTACCCGGGTGTCGCACGGACGGCTCAATCGGGCCGTTCCAATGGAAAGGCCCGTTCAGGGTCGGTTCGCGGACACGGCCGTCAGGGTTTGCGTACAGTCTTGGCCAGCTTGATCAGCGGTAGCAGCGCGGTTGCCAGCCGGATCAGTCGCGAGAAGCCACCTGAGCGTCCGCTTCGGGTCCGCTTGCCGCCGAGGAAGCCGAGCAAGGACACGGCGGCCACGCCCCAGAGTGACGCATGCTTCAGGCCGAAGCCCTCATGCCAGCTTTGCGTAAAGCCGCGCACCCGTTGCAGCGGGTGCAGCAGTTGCCGGGTTTCCTGGCGAATTTCCTGGCGGTGCATCTCCATGCGCAGGCGCACCAGCGCCTTGCGCATCTCCTGCCGGGTACGGGCTTGGGGAATATCGGGCCGACTCATGGCAACAGGCGCTCCCGGTCGTTGGCGAGTTCTTCGAGGGTGGCATGGAAAGGCGAGGACTCATCGAAAATCGCTGCCTTGAGCCGAAGCCCGCAGAACAACGCCGCCAGCAGATAAAACAGGCAGAGGCCGATGATTCCCGCGAGGCGATAGGTATCCCACACCAGAATCAGCACCAGTGCGGACAGCCCCACCAGCAGCAGCAAACCGAAAACCAGCGCAAGCCCGGCAAACAACAACAGGCTGACGGTGCGGGCCTTCTGCTCCTGCAATTCGATGCCGAACAGTTCGACATGACTGTGCAGCAAGCCGAGGAATGCCGCGCCCAGGCGCCGAGCGGTAGGCTTCGTGCCCGATTCGGGCGAGCCGGATTCGTCGATGCCCATCATTAGCGCCGTGTCGCCAGCAGTCCGATCAAAAAGCCCACGCCCGCAGCGATGCCGACCGATTGCCAAGGATTGGCCTGCACATATTCTTCGGTGGCAATCACTGCAGCCTGACCGCGCTCGCGTACCGAGTCTTCGGTCAGTTGGAGGGTTTCACGGGCGCGCAAAAGGGTTTCGTGGATCTGGCTGCGCAATTCGTCAGCCTGATCACCAGCCAGGGTCGCCGTGTGGTCCAGCAACCGTTCGGTGTCCTTGACCAGCGTCTGGAAGTCTTCCTTCAAGGTTTCTTGAGCAGTCTTTGCCTGGGTTCTGGCCATTGGTGCATCTCCGTAAGTGACGTCTGAAGCGTTCGAGTATGAGCCTTGCCGGAAGGTTCAGTGAAACTGCTGGTACAACTTTTGCTCTGGCATCCGCCATGTACTGGTGCGTCAGCATGCGCCGGTGCGCTGAAGCTGGGCAAAAGCCAGCAAAACCTTAACTCAAATAATCAAAACCCGCGAAGCACCTCGCTGCGTAACGTCGCGACAGCGGCTTTCGTGCACCAAAGCGGCTCGCAGGGGAGTGCGGCGTTTCAACTTGGTGCGTCGGCCGCTCGAATGAACCGCTTTGGTGCCTTTTCAACTTTCTTCAGGTCTGCCAACACCATGGAAAATCTGCAAAGCGCCGTGGACAGTCTGGTCCACAGCTCCAACACGCTGTTCATCCTGCTCGGTGCGGTCATGGTTCTGGCCATGCACGCCGGCTTCGCGTTCCTTGAAGTAGGCACCGTCCGGCAAAAGAATCAGGTCAATGCGTTGTCGAAGATTCTCAGCGATTTCGCAGTGTCGACCCTGGCCTATTTCTTCATAGGCTACTGGATTTCCTACGGCGTGACATTTTTGCAGCCGGCGGCGGTGCTCAGCGCCGATCACGGCTACAGCCTGGTGAAGTTTTTCTTCCTGCTGACCTTTGCCGCCGCGATCCCGGCCATTATTTCCGGAGGAATCGCCGAGCGTGCCCGGTTCGTACCGCAGTTGTGCGCCACGGTGCTGATCGTAGCGTTCATCTACCCGTTTTTCGAAGGCCTGGTCTGGAATGGCAACTACGGCCTGCAAGCCTGGCTGCAAGCCCGTTTCGGCGCCAGTTTCCATGGCTTTGCCGGCTCCGTGGTCGTGCATGCCATGGGCGGCTGGCTGGCATTGGCCGCGGTACTGTTGCTCGGACCGCGCAATGGCCGCTACCGGGACGGGCGCCTGGTGGCGTTCGCGCCTTCGAGCATCCCGTTCCTGGCGTTGGGCTCGTGGATTCTTATTGTCGGCTGGTTCGGTTTCAACGTGATGAGTGCCCAGACGTTGCCTGGAGTCAGTGGGTTGGTGGCGGTCAACTCGTTGATGGCAATGGTCGGCGGGACCGTGGCGGCCTTGATCATCGGGCGCAACGACCCCGGCTTCCTGCATAACGGCCCGTTGGCCGGGTTGGTGGCGGTCTGTGCCGGTTCCGACCTGATGCATCCGGTGGGTGCGCTGGCGACCGGAGCCATCGCGGGCGGGCTGTTTGTCTGGTGTTTCACCGCGGCCCAAGGCAAGTGGAAAATCGACGACGTGCTCGGGGTCTGGCCCCTTCATGGCCTGTGCGGCGTCTGGGGTGGCATTGCCTGCGGCATTTTCGGCCAGCAAGCCTTGGGTGGCCTGGGCGGCGTCAGCCTGGTCAGTCAACTGGTCGGCACCGCGTTGGGCGTCGTCATTGCCCTGGTTGGCGGGTTCGCGGTTTATGGCGCGATCAAGTTCGTGCTGGGCCTGCGGCTGACCCAGGAAGAGGAGTACTACGGCGCCGATCTGTCGGTCCACAAGATCGGTGCCGTCAGTCAGGACTGAACACTGCGCTACGGTTCCTTGTCCTGGTTGCCGGGGTAGAACCCGTGCAGCAGGCCATAGCGTTCGTGACGAACCTGATCCACATGATGCCGGACACGCTGCTCCGGCAGCCCGAGCATGACCAGCGCGTGAGAGGCGAGCATCAGGCTCGACTCAAGCAGTTCCGGGACCACTTCGGTCGCTCCGGCGGCCTGCAGTTCGGCCAGTTGGCTGTCGTCCCGAGTGCGCACCAGAATCGGTACCTGCGGGTTGACGCGTCGGGCTGCCCTGAGCACGGTCAGCGCGATGTCGGTCTTGTCGACCGCAATGACCAGCAGCCGGGCGCGGCTCAGTCCGACGGCGGCCAGCAGGTCTGCCCGGCGTGAGTCCCCGTAATGTACGCAACGCTCATCGACCGTGGCTTCCTGAATGATCACCGGGTCGTCGTCGAGGGCGACAAAGGCCAGGCCTTCGCGGCGCAGGAACCGCCCGATGGATTGGCCCACCCGACCATACCCGCAGATCACCACATGACCCGACAAGCCTGCATTGAGCTCGCTGATCTGGTCCAGTTGTGCTTCCTGGTTGGGTTTGCGGTGCAGGCGCGCGGCAATCGCCGGCGCTGCACGCAGCAAAAGCGGGGTCAGCAGCATCGAGCAGAATGTCGCGGCCAACAGCAGGCCGCCGATGTCGGCGGGCATCAGGCGGTTCTGCTGCATCAATGCCATCAGGGCAAAACAGAACTCGCCACCCTGAGCCAGGGCCAGCCCGCTGCGCCACGCGGTTTCGCCGTCGCTGCCGCGCCACTTGACCAGTGCGGCGACCACGCAGCCCTTGATGATCATCAACCCGAGGGTCAACCCGAGTATCTGCAGGCCATTGTCGATGAACAGTCGAAGGTCGATCAGCATGCCGATGCTGACGAAAAACAGCCCCAGAAGAATGTCGCGGAACGGACGTATATCGGCCTCGATCTGGTGCCGGTAATGGCTTTCTCCCAGCAGCATGCCGGCCAGGAATGCCCCCAGGGCCGGTGACAGGCCGAGCAGGTGCGTCAGCCATGCGGTGAGCAGTACGATCACCAGCGCCAGCAGCACGAACAGTTCGGCGGACCGGGACGCGGCTACTTCATGGAACAGTCGGGGCAGCAGCCAGCGGCTGGCAAGCAGCAGGCCGCCGAACAGCAGCAGAGTCTTGCCCAAGGTCACGGGGAGCGCCCAGTACCAGGCGTACTCGCTGCTGCCGGCAAAGACCGGCACCAGGGTCAGCAGTAATACCGCAACGACATCCTGGAACAGCAGCACACCGATAGCGTTCTGGCCGTGACTACTGAAAATTTCTCCCAGGCTGGTCAGCTCCTTGCTGACGATGGCCGTGGACGACAGCGCCAGCCCGGCGCCCAGGAGCAGTGCCGCCAGCGCCGGGGCACCGCAGATCACCAGCACGCCCCCCAGCAGCACCCCCGAACACACCACCTGCAAACTGCCGAGGCCGAACACCACCCTGCGCAGTTCGAGCATCTTCGACAACGAGAATTCCAGCCCCAGCGAGAACAACAGGAAGACCACGCCGAGCTCGGCCAGATCCGGCAATTCCTCGCTGTCGTTTACCCAGTCCAGGGCTGTGGGGCCGACCGCCAGCCCGACGCAGAGGTAGCCGAGTACCGGTGGCAGGCGCAATCGCCTGAACAGGGCGATGACTACCAGGGACGAGGCTAGGATGATCAGCAGGTTGGCGAACAAGAGGAACTCCGTTTCAAGACGCTGACATCCAGCTTAGGAGAGAAAATATGTCGAGCATTGCCGAAAAGACATTTGAGCTCAATGATTTGCGTCAGCGTTTTACTGAAACATGATGAGCCACGGTACGCCGCTCGACGGCCACGTGGAGCGAGCCTAGAATGATCGTCTATTTTTTCGGGTCTACCTGCCATGCCGCCTGAATGCCAGTTGTTCGGCACCCTGGGGTGCCACCTGTGTGAAGTTGCCGAGGGCGTGCTGATGCCTTTCGTCGAGCATGGCCTCTTGGTAGAACTGGTGGATATCGCCGAAAGCGAGGCCTTGTCCGAAGCCTATGGCTTGCGCATCCCCGTGCTCCGTCGGATCGATACAGGGGCGGAGCTGGACTGGCCCTTCGATGACCCTGATCGGGTTGCGGCGTTTCTGCGTTGATACCTTCCATCGCCTGAGTCCATCCACCGCCATTGGCGAAATGACATTCTTCGGTTACTGTATGCCCATACAGCAATCCGGAGTGCGTCCCTTGGTCAATGTCGAACAATTGAAAAACAGCGTGAACAGGATGTCCGCGGACGTTGTGCGCGAGGCGGTCCTGGAGTTGCGCCTGGATGGTCTGGTAACCGAAGGCAAGACACCCTTCAACAAGCTGCATTTCAACACCTGTTTTGCCGAGATCGAAGCGTTGTTCCAGCGTGCCGGTTACCACAAGCAATTGGACGTGGTGGGTTACCAGGGGCTGTTGTATGCATTGTACGACCCGGGACGTTGGGAGGCAGTCGAGGTGCTGCGCTGGTTGAAGGAGTTCACCGAGGCAGCGGAAAAACCGACATCAATTCGCGCATGAGCCAATAAGCACTGTGCCGGCTTGTGCGAGTGGCGGATAATACCGGCCCCGTAAACGCTCAAGAGTTTTTAATGTCCGGTTCATCATTTTCCGCCGCCCACCATCAGGCCAGCACACTGTACTTGCCGCCTGGCTCCTGGCAGACGGTGCTGGAATGTCTTTGCGAGCATTTCAGCACGATCAGCCGCGAGCAGTGGCTGGACCGGATTGTCCGAGGGCGGGTGTTGGACGGGGAGGGGCGGGCGATCGGTGTTGACCTGCCCTATCGCGAAGGCATGCGGATCCACTATTTTCGCGAAGTGCCCGATGAAAAACCGATCCCGGTGGTGGAGTCGATTCTCTACGTCGACGAGCATCTGGTGGTGGCGGACAAACCGCATTTCCTGCCTGTCACGCCGGCGGGGGAATACGTGGAGCAGACATTGCTGCGCCGTTTGATCCGGCGCCTGGACAACCCCCATCTGGTGCCCTTGCACCGTATTGATCGGCACACGGCCGGGCTGGTCTTGTTCTCCGCCAATCCGCAGACGCGTTCGGCTTATCAATCGTTGTTTCCGACGCGGCGAATCGAAAAAAGTTATGAAGCCATTGCCCCCGCACTGCCTGGAGTGGCTTTTCCGTGTGTGCACAGAAGCCGGATGATCGACGGCGAGCCTTTTTTCCGAATGCAGGAGGGGCCAGGCGAGCCCAATACCGAGACGGCCATGGAGGTGCTTGAGAGGAACGGCGACCTGTGGCGGTACGGCCTGTATCCGGTTACCGGGAAAAAGCACCAGCTGCGGGTGCATATGAGTGCCTTGGGGGCTGGCATCTGCAACGATCCGTTTTATCCCGATGTGATTAGGGATGCCCAGGATGACTATGCCAACCCGCTCAAGCTGTTGGCCAAGAGATTAGGTTTCATCGATCCGATCACGGGTCAGGAGCGGGTCTTCGAGAGTGATATTGCCCTGCGCTGGTAGCCATCGCACTTTCCGCCAGGCATTAAAAAGCCCGCAATGCTTGCGGGCTTTTTTCTATCTGGCTGTAACGCTGAAGATCACAGGTCTTTAACGGTACGAACCTGGTCCTTGTTCACGCGAGTCTGCTTGCCGTCCAGTTGCTCGAATTCGTAGAAGCCGCTGTCTTCGTCGTATTTTGGCGTGTCGACGGCCTGGATTTCGCGACCGTCATTCAGGGTAATCACTGTTGGCGATGCACACCCGGCGAGAGTGGCGAGGCCCAGCGCGAGCATGAAAGTGGCGAGGGTCCGTTGAGTCATGGTGTTTCTCCGAAATGGATTCTTCAAGTTACTGACCGTAAGACGTATACATCGCATGTTAGTTCCTGGCTAGTGTCAATCTGACACGCCTGTATGCCGGGCCAGCAGTTCCGGCGTATTGAGATTGGCCAGCCGGGCATCGTTGGCCGGGCATTGCAAGGCGACGGCGTGCAGTCTGCGCATGATGCGGCCGGGACTGCGTTCGCCTTCGTCCCAGGCCCTTTCAAAGTCTGCTGCCAGGAGCCGTGGGATGATGCATAACAACGGCTCCCAATGCTCACCCTGACGCACCATCAACGGCTTGCCGGGATGGCGGCTTGCCGTTTCGCGCATGCTGTCGAGCAGGCTTGAGTCGATTTGCGGGACATCACAAGGCAGTACCAGCAAATACGCATGTCGCGCCACCTTGAGACCCGCCCGGATGCCTGCCAATGGCCCGGGAAAATCCCCTTCGGCATCATGCACCAACTGATCGGCATACAATGCGTAGCGCTCCGGGTTGCGGTTGCAAGAGATGATCAGATCGTCGCTCAGGGCCCGGGTCCGCCGATGAAGGTGGGCAATCAACGGTTCGCCTTGCCATTCCAGCAGGCCTTTGTCCTGGCCTCCCATGCGTTGTCCGCGGCCACCCGCCAAGAGCAGGATCGAGCAGGCTGGCAAGGGATCGTTCGAGGTCATGATGTGTCTCCGCACAGGCGAAAAAATGGGGCGCTGTGATATAACACCGGGCTGTTTCCCCTACAACTGGACGAGCCTATGAAAGCCAAGGCTGATGTACCTTTCGTACCGCTCAATATCGCGGTGCTGACTGTCAGTGATACCCGTACTCTGGAAACCGACACGTCGGGACAGGTTTTTGTCGACCGCCTCACGGAGGCTGGGCATAACCTTGCGGCCCGGGTACTGCTTAAAGATGATCTGTACAAGATCCGCGCACAAGTCGCCACCTGGATCGCCGAGGACGTGGTGCAAGTGGTGTTGATCACCGGTGGCACCGGTTTCACCGGTCGCGACAGCACGCCCGAGGCCGTTACGTGCCTGTTGGACAAGCAGGTCGATGGTTTTGGTGAATTGTTCCGGCAGATATCCGTGGCGGACATTGGCACTTCTACCGTTCAGTCCCGGGCGCTGGCCGGCCTGGCCAACGGTACGTTGGTCTGTTGCTTGCCGGGTTCGACCAATGCGGTGCGTACCGGATGGGACGGGATCCTGGCCGAACAACTGGACGCGCGCCATCGGCCGTGTAATTTCGTCGCCCATCTGAAACAGGCTGCCCCTTGTGAATCTCGTGGGTAAACCGGGCAAGGCCGGCGCCCTGATGGCCGTCGAGGTCGCGCTGGAGCGTTTGCTCGAGATGGCGGCAGCCACGCCCATCACTCAGCATGAGCGCGTGCCGCTGGCTGAGGCGCAGGGGCGAGTATTGGCCGAGGACCTGGTCTCGACACTTGACCTGCCGCCCTGGCCCAACAGTGCGATGGACGGCTACGCCTTGCGCCTGAATGACTGGAGCGGCGAGGCGTTGGTCGTCAGTCAGCGGGTTTTCGCCGGGCAGGCTCCAGACGCTCTCGCCGCCGGTACCTGCGCGCGTATCTTCACGGGTGCGCCGGTCCCGCCGGGTGCCGATTGCGTCGAAATGCAGGAAAACGCCATTGTCGACGATGATCAGCGGGTAAGATTCACCCAGCCCATGGTCAGCGGACAGAACATTCGACCTCAAGGGCAGGAAACAACCATCGGGGAGCGAGTCCTCGACGCCGGCACCCGCCTGGGTCCGATCGAGTTGGGTCTAGCGGCATCCCTGGGGTGCGCATCGCTGCCAGTGGTGCGCAAAGTACGCGTTGCGGTGCTGTCGACCGGTGACGAACTGGTGGAGCCTGGTCAGAACCTGGGTCCAGGCCAGATCTATAACAGCAATCGTGTCCTGCTCTGTAGCTGGTTGCAGCGCCTGGGTTGCGATGTTGTCGACGCAGGTATCCTGCCCGATGATTTGCCCGCTACGCGTCGCTGTCTGGCCGGGCTGTCGGATGTCGACCTGATCCTTTCCACCGGCGGCGTATCGGTGGGGGAGGCGGATTTTCTCGGCGTTGCATTGCACGAAGAAGGCGAGTTGACGCTCTGGAAGCTCGCTATCAAGCCTGGAAAGCCGCTGACGTTCGGGCACTTCCGTGGCCTGCCGGTAATAGGCCTGCCGGGAAATCCCGCTTCTACGCTGGTGACCTTTGCACTGTTGGCTCGGCCTTATCTGCTGCGGCGCCAGGGCGTTCAGTCAGTGGCGCCCCTCAAGTTCAAGATACCTGCAGGCTTCACCTGGCCGAAGGCGGGCTCTCGCCGAGAGTACTTGCGAGGTCGCATTGAAAACGGTCAGGCGATCATCTACCGCAACCAGAGCTCAGGTGTCCTGCGCAGCGCCGCCTGGGCCGAGGGGTTGGTCGAAGTCCTCGAAGGGCGAACACTGGTCCAGGGTGATGAAGTGAGCTTCATTCCCTTGAGCGAAGTGCTGGATTAATCCTGGCAACGTTGTCCGCCCCGAGTGAGTAACCGTGCCTTATGCCGGCCTTTATCGCGACAGCAACGTCACCACCTGATCGAAGCGGCTGTTCGCCACCCAGCCCAGCAGGCCGACCACCACTGCGGCTGCGCCGGCCAGATAGGCGAGCCGGTGTCGGACCGCTTTCACATCGGTACGGATTTCATCCATGTCCCTGCGGATGTATTTGAGGTGAGTTTCCAGTTCAACGACGCGCGGTTCCAAATCAATTCCTCCTACGGGATTAATGCAACTTTTGCCTTCGTTCTGCTTATCGGCCCGCTCGCTCCTGAGCGGGCCAAATTGCCGGGGGGACAATTTGAATTCATGGCCGGGCATGAGACGTTCCTCCGCGGTGTCCATGAGCCTTCAAATGATTGGTCCTGGCCCTGCGGGCCTTGCATCCATCCATGGGTTATTCATCCTTGTCTATTGGGTGTTTTTCGATTCAGCGCAACAGAATGCCAAGGTGTTCCAATACGGCTGGAGGGTCAATTGAGCTGATTCGCCAGATCTTGTAGGAAAAGTCCTTGAATGAAGGGTTGCCGAGAAGAGGCAGTCCGCCGCCTCCTTCGAGGTGCTGGGTCTTATTTTGTATAAATTGAGCAGCGCCGGGCTTTTTCGGCTGAATGAGCGGTCCCATTTCCTGAACCTTCCAATGACGGAGACAACGATGAGCAAAGGCAAGGCGCTACTGATCCTGCACGGCAAGCAAGCGCTCAACGAAGAGGTTCGCGCGGCAGTGATGCTCAAGCGCAAACAGGGCTGGGACCTGGCGGTACGGTTGACCTGGGAAGCTGGGGATGCCCGGCGATGCGTCGACGAAGCACTGGATGCCGGTTACACCCGATTGATCGCCGGCGGCGGTGACGGAACCCTGCGCGATATCGCCGAGGCGATGGTCCAGCGGCCTGGCGATGCCAGCCTGGTGTTGCTCCCCCTGGGCACTGCTAACGATTTTGCCCGGGCGGCCGGCGTCCCGTTGGAGCCGGACCAGGCCCTGGATCTGCTGGATGTCACGCCCAGGGCGATTGATGTGGGCGAGGTCGGCGGCTGTATTTTTCTGAACATGGCGACGGGCGGCTTCGGTAGCCAGGTGACCGCCAATACCTCCGAGGACTTGAAGAAAGTCCTTGGGGGCGCCGCTTATCTGTTTACCGGCCTGTCGCGTTTCAGCGAGTTGAGCGCAGCCTATGGCGAACTGCAGGGCCCCGATTTTCACTGGCGCGGCGACTTGCTGGCGCTGGGCATCGGCAATGGTCGGCAGGCGGGTGGGGGGCATTTGCTCTGTCCGCAGGCGTTCGCCGACGACGGTTTGCTCGATATCAGCATCCTCCCGGCGCCTCAAGAGGTTGTCAGTACGCTCAAGGACCTGCTGGCCGGTGGCCTGGGCATAGACAACATGTTCGTACGAGCGCGTTTGCCCTGGGTGGAAATCAAGGTGGCGCAGGGCCTGGACATCAATCTGGATGGCGAGCCGTTGCAGGTCGACGATCTACGTTTCACCGTGCGCCCGAAAGCGCTACGGGTGCACCTGCCGTCGGATTCGCCATTGCTGGAGGGTGCGGCGCTGCTCAATCATCCAGGCTGATGATCTGTTCGCGGACCGCAAACAGTACCAGTCCGGCCACGTCATGGATCTGCAGGCGCTTCATGATCTGGGCCCGGTGCGTTTCCACGGTCTTGATGCTCAGGCTCAGGCCGTTGGCGATTTCCCGGGTGGACTTGCCACGAACGATCAGCCGCAAGATCTCCAGCTGGCGCGCCGTCAGGTTGTGGTTCTGGGCTGGATCGGGCTGATGTTTCTGAACGCGGGTCAGCGCCTGGTTGATCACGGTATGGGCAATGGCCGGGCTCAGGTAGCGTTCGTTGTTGCGCAACGCGTCCAGGGCGTGCGCCAGCTCGGTGGCAGTGGTGTCCTTGAGCAGGTAGCCATGGGCTCCTGATTCCAGCGCCTGCATGATCAGCGCGGGGTCGGTGTGCATGGACAGGATCAGGACCTTGCTCTGGGGGCGCACTTTCCTGAGCTGTTGCAAGGCTTCCAGGCCGCCGGTGTCCTTCATGGAGATGTCCAGCAGCACGATATCGGGGTTGAGCCGTTCTACCAGTTCCGGCAGTTGTGCGCCGTCATTGGCTTCACCGACGACGGCGTAGCCAGGGAGATCCAGGACCAGGGCGCGTACACCGGCCCGGATCAGCGAGTGATCGTCTACCAGAAGCAAATTACAAGTCAATGGAGAACCTTATTCTTACTGGCCCGCTCAAGGACACGAGGTGCCCAGGGAAAACGAGCTTCGATATGCGTGCCTTTACCGGCCTCGCTGGTGACTTTGAGGGTGCCGCCCAACTGTTCGACGCGTTCCGACATGCCGGCCATGCCGCGCTGTCCTTCGCGGGCGGGGTGGCTGGCCGGGACGAATCCCTGGCCATCATCGCTGATCAGCAACGTCAGTCCTTCAGGAAGCCGTTGCAGGCGCACCAGCAGATTGCTCGCCTGAGCGTGGCGCAACATGTTGGTGACCGCTTCCTGGGTGATCCGAAAGGCGGCGACGGTCATTTCGTCCGGGATGCCGGTCATGCGCTGCTGGCAATCGAGGCTCCATTTCACCGGCGTATTGGCCAATGTCTTGAGTAGATGAGCGCGAAGACTGGCTTCGAGCCCGAGGCTGGTCAACTGCCTCGGATTGAGGATCGCCGAGACATCACGCACTTTGTTCAGGGTTTCGTCCAGGGTGTCGCTCAATACGCTGCATTGGCCTTGCAAGTCTTCCGGCAGGCGGCGCTTGAGCCATTCGCTCTGCAGTTTTGCCGCGGTCAGCAGTTGGCCAATGTCGTCGTGCAGTTCGCGGCTGAGCCGATGACGCTCGTTTTCCTGGACCTCCAGCAGTCGGTCAGCCAGTTCCTGCGGCTGGAACTTGATGGACTTGCGCGACAGTCGATAGTGGACCCAGACACAGGTCAGCGCCGCACCATTGAGCACCAGCAAGCCCAACGGCAGCGGATGGGCCAACAAGTAGGCCAGCAGGCAACCGAGGGTCGAGCAGATGCACAGCAGCAACGTGAACCGGCGGGCGTTTTTTCGGGACGGTGGCCAGGTGATAAGTGACTTGAAGCTGGCGTGCATAACGGATGGAGCCAATGAATGTTCGCTGCGGGCAGGCCGGTCAGCGCATCTGACGGGCCGGGTCGGGTAAACGTTTCAGGTCGGGGACGGCTTCAGTGGGCGGTCCCTTGCGCCGCTGTCGTCAGCGACTGACGCGAGATAGTACCACTTCGGTTTTCGTTGGTCGCGCCCGGCTGGCGGCAGCAAGGCACGACGGGCCAGGCACAGGATGTTGCTCGGCTGCTACCAGCTCATGCCTGTTTTTGTGCATAAGGGACCAACGCCATCGGACGCGGCGTCGGCAACGCCTCGCAGGGACTCTGGCCTACCTGGAAGGCAAATGCTTCGATCAGGGAGGCCTGTTCAGTGTTGTCCAGACCCAGTTTGCCGGTGGTGTGGTCGACGAGTTCCAGCTGCCAGGCCATCAGGGTAAAGCAATCCTTCAGCGCGACCAGCGCCTCGTCATGCAGCTCCATGTGATTTTGCGCATGGCTGAGCAAGCCATGGATATGCAGCGAAAACTCCGAAACCGCCTCCAGTGCAAGAGCGTCGGCCTTGTTTGCCAGCTTCAGCAACGTGCTGAGCATGCAGTCGATGGCATCCTTGTCGTTGTTGATCAGCTCCAGATGGCTCAGGCATTCCTCCGACTTGGCCAAGAGTGTCTCGGCTTCAATCAGGAACTCGGGAAGGCGCTGGCTCCAATTGTTGCGATCGTTCGGCATGCTTATCTCCACAACATCATGTCAGGCGAAAGTAGATCGCGTGTGGCGAACGGCTGGATCTCATGGCCGGTACGAACGAAGGCGCCTTGCGGATAGCAATCTCGGCCTCGCAAACGATTGCACTGAAATCGGTTGAAAGGCTGGAAATCCGTTGTTCTGCAGTCGCGCACAAAAGCCTGACTCCGTTCAGCAATGAGAATGGCGTCACATTAATGGCTATTGGATAGCGGGAATATCAGGTTAGACCTGATTGTGCCTAGGGGAATCCCTTAGGTAGGGGAACTTACCGCGTCAACCGAAGTCGCGCAGCAGAAAAAACCGGGTGTAAACGGAAGGCCAGTAAAGCATGATGTCGATGTGACATCAATGCTCTCGGCGGTATTTAATGTCGGGGTCAAGATCCGGCGCATACCGCCGATAGCGTCTTTACAGATTCATCCGAACAAGCCCAGGAGTCATCGATGGCCGGCATTCTCGACACAGTAGATCAACGAACCCAACTGGTGGGTGAGAATCGCCTGGAAATTCTCATGTTTCGCCTGGCGGGGCGCCAATTGTTCGCCATCAACGTATTCAAGGTCCAGGAAGTATTGCAGCTGCCGAAGCTGACCTTGATGCCCCAACGCCACCCGTTCGTCTGTGGCGTGGTCAACCTGCGCGGTCAGACGCTGCCGGTGATCGATCTTTCCCAGGCCATCGGCATGCGTCCGCTGGTGCCGGGGCCTAACAGCACCATCATCGTCACCGAGTACAACCGCTCGGTACAGGCGTTCCTGGTGGGTGGCGTGGACCGCATCGTCAACATGAACTGGGAAGCCATTCTGCCGCCTCCGACCAGTGCCGGTCGCGAGCATTACCTGACGGCTATCAGCAAGGTCGACGACCAATTGGTGGAAATCATCGACGTGGAGAAAGTCCTCGCCGAAATCGTCCCCTACAACGCCAAGGTCTCGCGGGACAAGCTCGAGGATCCGGTGCTGGAACAAGCCCGTGGTCGTGAAGTCCTGCTGGTGGACGACTCCAACGTCGCGCTCTCGCAGTTGCGTGACACCCTGGGCCAGTTGGGCGTGAAGATGCACATCGCCAGCGACGGCTTGAAGGCACTGAACATGCTCAAGGCCTGGGCCGACACCGGCGAAGTGATGACCGACAAGTTGCTGATGATTTTCACCGACGCGGAAATGCCCGAGATGGACGGCTACCGCCTGACCACGGAAATCCGCAACGATCCACGCCTGCGTGGGCTCTACGTGGTGCTGCATACCTCGCTGTCCGGCAGCTTCAACGATTCGATGGTCAAGAAGGTTGGCTGCGACAACTTCCTTTCCAAATTCCAGCCGGACAAGCTGGTCGACGTGGTGCGCCAGCGGTTGATGCTCGGCTGAGGCGGATCGAGGTTTGCTTCACCGGCCCGCTCGTATAAGGTTGCGCTTTTTCGTCATCAGGGAAAGTTGATCATGTTGCGGCTGAGCGCGTTGTATCGGTATCCGTTGAAGTCCGGCAAGGGACAGCCGCTGCAGGGCATCGGCCTGGACAAGCTCGGGCTCGACGGTGATCGACGCTGGATGCTGGTGGATGAGGCCAGCGGGCGCTTCCTGACCCAGCGGGCCGTGGCAAAGCTGAGCCAGCTTTCGGCGTTGTGGAACGCGGCGGGCGGACTGACACTCAGCGCGCCGGGCTACGGCGCCATCGAGGTGCCGCTGCCGCCTTCTCTCGAAGAACAACGGCGTGGCGTGATCATCTGGCGCGATACTCTGCGTGTGCCGGATGCCGGTGACGCGGCGGCTGCCTGGGTCAGTGAATTCATCGGCAATCGCACCCGGCTGGTCCATGTGCCGGTGGAATTGGCTCGCACCACGGCAGCCGGCTACGGCAAGGATGATGACAAGGTGGCCTTCGCCGACGGTTTTCCTTTGTTGTTGATCGGCCAGGCCTCGTTGGAGGATTTATCGGGCAGGGTCGGCCGCTCGCTGGAAATGCTGCGCTTTCGTCCCAACCTGGTGGTCGAGGGCAGCGAGGCGTTCGCCGAAGACGGCTGGAAGCGTATTCGTATCGGCGAGGTGGAGTTCCGGGTGGTCAAGCCGTGTTCACGCTGCATCATGACCACGGTCGATCCGCAAACCGGCGAACGCGATCCGCAGCGCGAGCCTTTCGCCACGTTGCAGCAGTACCGTTCTACCCCGGATGGTGCGATGTTCGGCCAGAATCTGGTCAACGATGGCAACGGCCGACTTGAGGTCGGCATGCCGGTCGAAGTGCTGGAATAGAAGATCCCTGAATAAAAAATGCCCGTGTCGCTGGACACGGGCATTTTTATTTATGCAGGCGCTTTTTGTGGCGAGGGAGCTTGCTCCCGCTGGCTGCGCAGCAGCCCCCGCATGCAAGGGACGCTGGCGCGTCCAGCGGGAGCAAGCTCCCTCGCCACGGCTCAGCCGCGATATTCGCAGAGGTAAGCAGTGTCGACGGCTACCTTGAGCTGGAACTTGCTGTTGGCCGGGACGTTGAACTGGCTACCGGCGGCGAAGGTTTCCCAATCGGTGCTGTCGGGCAGTTTCACGGTCAGGGCGCCGGAAACAACATGCATGATTTCCCGCTGCGCGGTGCCGAACTCATATTCGCCCGGTGCCATGACGCCGATGGTCGCTGGACCTTCGGCGGTACCGAAGGCGATCGACTTGACGGTGCCGTCGAAGTACTCGTTGACTTTGAACATGGGCGATTCCTCGAGAAAGGGCTGAAAAAGGCCGGCCAGTATGCACAAGGCCACAACAGTCGTCATCTGTCGCGCCTGGCAGGGCGCTCAGCCGGTCAGCACCAGCGGCAACAATCGCGCCGTATTGCGGGCGTCCTCCAATGCACGGTGTTGTTGGCCGCAGAACTGCAGGCCGGCCAGTTGCAACGCCGCATTGAGCCCCAGCGGTCGCTCCAGCCGACGGGCCTTGGCAAAGCGCTGCTTGAGATTCATGTGCGGTACCTGGCCGAGCGCGCTGTGCAAGTGCTGGCCTTGCCATTCCTGAAGCAATTGCTTGCGGTCGTAGTCGCCCCAACTGACCCAGCCTTCGAGGTTCGCTCGATAAGGCGCCAGCCAGTGTTCGAATGCCGGCCAGACCTCGGTCAGCGGTGCGGCGCCGTCAATATTGGCCTGGCTGATATGCGTCAGCGTGCGACAGAAAGAGGTCAGCAACGGGCGCCTCAGCGGCCGTACAAACCGTTGGAAATGATCCACCTCGCGCCCATCCCGATTCACCAGGGTGGCGCCGATTTCGATGATTTCCATTTCGGTAACCGGCCAGCCACCTTCGTCGGTGGTGGCTTCCAGATCAATCACCAGCCAGTAAGGCATTGCAAGGTTCCCGGTATCGGCGTGCAGATGGGTTTGAGCGTAGTCAAACCCGAAGCATCCGCCTAGTCCCTGATGACGCGCGAGCGACCAGACCGGCCTGATGGAGGTTGTCCTGCATGGAAGATGACTGTTCGCTGTCCGAGCGCTTGCTTGGTTGCCTTGGCCAGCTTAAATTGCCCCGCGCGACCGGATGAAAGAAGAACAATGATCGAGCCGCTGTTTTAAATTGACCGTGCGGCTGGCTAAGCGGCTGAAACCGCCTAGCGTGAAGAGTGATGGGGACTTTGGGGGAGTGGTTATCTTGACGTGTTCGCCGATGGGGATGACCTCACGTACCTTGCTGGCCGTCCTGGCCATGTTCTTGACCGTGTCAGCTGAAGCTGCACAAGTGGTCCGGATCGGCGCGGCGCATTTCCCGCCCTATACCGTTCGTCCCGAAAACGGCGCCGACACCGGTCTGTTACCGCAATTGGTGGAAGCCCTGAACCGGTCACAGGCCGATTATGAATTCGTGCTGGTACCCACTTCGATTCCGCGCCGGTTCAACGATTTCAAGCAGGGCCGGGTCGACATGGCGATTTTCGAGAACCCCGACTGGGGTTGGCAGGATGTGCCCCATACTCCGGTAGACATGGGCCTGGAGGATGCGGAGATATTCGTCGCCCAACGCCAGCCGGATCGCCAGCAGAGCTATTTCGCCGATCTCAGGGGCAAGCGCCTGGCCCTGTTCAGCGGTTATCACTATGCGTTTGCCGAATTCAACGCCGATCCGAAGTTCCTCATCGGCCAATACAACGCCACGTTGACCTATTCCCACGACAGCAACCTGCAGATGGTGTTGCGCACACGCGCGGACATTGCCCTGGTGACCCGTTCCTACCTCAGCGATTACGTGTTGCGCAATCCGCAAGTGGCCTCGCAGTTGCTGGTATCCGAACGCATCGACCAGATTTACCACCATTACGCACTGATTCGGCCCCAGGCGCCCATTTCTCCTCAAGCGTTCGCCCAGATATTGCAGAAGTTGCGGGACGACGGCCAGTTGCTGGAAATCTTCCAGCCCTACCGGATCGAGCTGGTGCCGACCCACGCTCATTGAAAGCGGACCTTAAATTTATCTGCCTGGCTCACGTCACACGTTGACCACCGACGAAAACGTGAGCTCCCATGTCCAACCTCAATCAGCCGACCCTATTGCCCTTGCCCGGCGGGCGCAGCCTGGGTGCCGATGAAACCGAACGCCACCTGAGCCTGATGCTCGAAGGCGCGCCGCTGATCCGCCTGCGCCTGGAGCGCGGTCCCCAGTTGCACGTGCATTTGCAGGAAAACAACGACCGGCCGGTCGGCCCGGCACTCTGGGCGGCCTGCTATTGGCTGTTTGCCAGGGATCCCGAATGTCAGCGCCTGGTCTGGCACCTCAATGAGCGTCCCGGTGAGGCCCTGCTCAGCGGTTTGCTGACGGGCGGGGAGCTCAGCGACGAATACATCTGCGAACGCACGCTGTTCTGGCAACTGCCGCAGCCCTGGCTGGGAGAGTCGTTCAGCGGCAGTTATCCGCAACAGATGATCGTCACCGACGGCAAGCGCCATCCACGTCGCCCGATCAAGCCGCGCGGCGAGGTGTATCGCCGTTTCGACGCGCGGCTAGGGGCCTGGGTGTCTTTGCGCACGCTTGAAATCGAGCAAGACCTGACGCGATTCAACCGCTGGCAGAACAGCCCCAGGGTGGCGAGCTTCTGGCAGGAGGAGGGCAGCCTGGAACAGCACCGCGAGTACTTGACCGGGCTTGAGCATGACCCTCGGGTCTTGACCTTGATCGGTTGTTTCGATGAGCACCCATTCGCCTACTTCGAAGCCTATTGGGCCAAGGAGGATCGAATCGCACCGTTTTATGACGCTCACGCCTATGACCGCGGCATCCACATGCTGGTGGGCGAAGAGCAGCATCGAGGTCCGCACAAGGTCGCAAGCTGGCTATCGGCGCTGGTGCATTACCTGTTTCTCGACGATCCGCGTACCCAGCGCGTGGTGGCCGAGCCTCGGGCCGACAATGCGCGGATGATCGGGCATCTGCATAACCAGTGTTTTCACTGTGAGAAGGAATTCGATTTCCCGCACAAGCGCGCGGCGCTGATGATTCTCGGGCGCGAGCGGTTTTTTGACCGGTGTTCGTTGATGTGAGGCTGTGTCACCGGTAGGCCCTCTTCGCGAGCAGGCTCGCTCCCACAGCAGGTCCTATTGCACATAACAGTACCTTTCTGCAGGAGGCCCTGTTCACACGACAGAATCTTTGTGGGAGCGAGCCTGCTCGCGATTGGCCTGAAGCCTTTGCGCGGATTTCACCGCCGGGCGAACGTATCCCCACGCACCCCTGACACCTTGCGGCAATGCACCAGGGCGTCGCGGATCATGAAGTTCACCAGTGTCGGCGAGACGCCCAGTTCCTTGGCGATGTCTTTCTGCGGTACGCCGTGCAGGCGGTACATCTCGAAGGCGTAACGGGTTCGGCTGGGCAGCTCGGTCAGCGCGTCGGCAATGTGTTCGAGGGTGGAAAAGTTGATATGCGACGTTTCTGGCGAAGCACCCTGGATCACCACGTTCAACCCTTCTTCTTCCGGCCCCGAATATTTCTGTTCCAACGCCTGTTTGCGGTAGTGGTCGATCGCCAGATTGCGCACGATCTGGAACAGGTAGCTGAGTTGAGCCTTGAAGGACGAGGTGATCTGGGGCGCCGATTGCAACCGGAAAAACGCATCTTGGACCACGTCTTCCGCGCGGGAGCGGCAACCGGTGATACGCGCTGCGATCTTGACCAGGATCATCCGGTTGTCGACGAAGGCCTGGAGTAGCGGTGAGTCGCACCTGCTTGTGGATACTTGTTCCGTCATGGAATTCACCTTACTGCAAATAGTTAGCGGGACGACCCGTGCATCGGATCCGTCCTACATGTCGAGCGCCAAATTAGGCTTAATGATAATCGTTGTCAATTGAGAAGAAGAATTATTGATGGGCGGAAGTCCAGCCTGGAAACTGCGACCCGTTGCCGCGGCGTGGCGCCGGCCGATGATCATCCGGATGCGCGGAGGCAAGGCCTGCGACTAATTATTTGCCGGTGTAATCCGTTCCCAAGGGTGACCACTTGCAAGCCGAATCCAGGCAGGAACCCCACATGACCGACGCGTTCGAACTCCCCACCACCCTGGCCCATGCCCTCCAGCGCCGCGCCGCGTTGACGCCGGACCGGGTGGCCTTGCGCTTTCTTGCCGACACCCCGCAGCAGGGCGTCGTGTTGAGTTATCGCGACCTGGACTTGCGCGCCCGGACCATCGCCGCCGCTTTGCAGGCCGAGGCGGAACTGGGTGATCGCGCCGTACTGCTATTCCCCAGCGGCCCGGATTACGTCGCGGCGTTTTTCGGTTGCCTGTACGCCGGCGTGATCGCCGTTCCGGCCTACCCACCCGAGTCCACCCGCCGCCACCATCAGGAGCGTCTGCTGTCGATCATCGCCGACGCCCAGCCGCGGCTGTTGCTCACCAGCAGTGAGGTGCGCGACACGCTGCAGGCCATCGAATCGGCACCGCCGGTACTCTGTGTCGATACCCTTGATCCGGCCCACGCCGGCCAATGGCGGGCGCCGAACCTGCAAGACGACGACATCGCCTTCCTGCAATACACCTCCGGCTCCACTGCGTTGCCCAAGGGGGTGCAGGTGAGCCACGGCAACCTGTTGGCCAACGAAGCGCTGATCCGGCATGGCTTCGGCATTGACGTGAATCCCGACGACGTCATTGTCAGCTGGCTGCCGCTGTATCACGACATGGGCCTGATCGGCGGTTTGCTGCAACCGATCTTCAGCGGAGTGCCGTGCGTACTGATGTCGCCGGCGTATTTCCTCGCCCGACCGTTGCGTTGGCTGGAAGCGATCAGCGAGTACGGCGGCACCATCAGCGGCGGCCCGGATTTCGCCTACCGGCTGTGCAGCGAGCGGGTCAGTGAGTCGGCCCTGGAGCGCCTCGACTTGAGCCATTGGCGCGTGGCCTATTCCGGCTCCGAACCGATTCGCCTCGACAGCCTGGAGCGCTTCGCCGAAAAGTTTGCCTCGTGCGGCTTCACGCCGGACAGTTTCATGGCTTCCTATGGCTTGGCCGAAGCCACCCTGTTCGTCGCCGGCACGCCGCGTGGCCGAGGGATCCCCGCGATGCGAATGGATGACGCGGCATTGGCGCAAAACCGCGCCGAGCCGGGGCAGGGCAACGCAGTGATGAGTTGCGGCGTGAGCCAGCCGGACCACGCGATACTGATCGTCGAGCCCGCCACGCTACAGCCGCTGGCCGACAATCAGGTCGGCGAAGTCTGGGCCGCCGGGCCGAGCATCGCCCACGGTTACTGGCGCAACCCCGAGGCCAGCGCCAGGACATTCGTCCAGCATGCCGGCCGCACCTGGCTGCGCACCGGCGACCTTGGCTTCGTGCGCGAAGGCGAGCTGTTCATCACGGGGCGCCTGAAGGATTTGCTCATCGTGCGCGGGCATAACCTTTATCCACAGGACATCGAGCAAGCCGTAGAACGCGAGGTCGAGGTGGTGCGCAAGGGACGGGTCGCTGCATTCGCGGTCGACAACGGCGGCGAAGAGGGGATCGGGATTGCCGCGGAAATCAGCCGCAGTGTGCAGAAAATCCTCCCGGCCGAGGCCTTGATCAAAGCGATTCGCCAGGCCGTGGCCGATGCTTGCCAGCAAGCCCCGAGCGTGGTGGTGCTGCTCAACCCGGGGGCCTTGCCGAAGACTTCGAGCGGCAAGCTGCAGCGCTCGGCCTGCCGGTCACGACTGGCTGACGGCAGCCTCGACAGCTATGCGCTGTTTCCCTCGGTCGAGGTGGAGCAAACCCATGAGGCAGGCGCTTCATCGAAGCTGCAAACGCTGATTGGCCAGATCTGGTGCGAGCAGTTACAGGTCGACCAGGTTCAGGGCGCCGATCATTTCTTCCTGCTGGGGGGCAATTCCATCGCCGCCACCCAAGTCATTGCGCGGCTGAGCGAAACCCTCGGCCTGGAGCTCAACCTGCGCCTGCTCTTCGAAGCCCCAACGCTCGGCGCTTTTGCCGCGGCGGTGGCGAACCTGCAGCAGGACGGCGGCCAGGCCCAGGGCGCCATCAGCCGGTTGCCACGCCACGAGCCGCTGCCGCAATCGTTGGCGCAAAACCGCTTGTGGCTGACCTGGCAGTTGGATCCGGCAAGCCGTGCCTACAATATTCCCGGCGCCATCCGCCTGCGCGGCGAGCTGGACGAAAACGCCTTGCGCGCCAGCTTCCAGCAATTGATCGAGCGCCATGAGTCCCTGCGCACGCGGTTCCTGGAACGCGATGGGGTGGCCTTGCAGCAAATCGATCCGGCCGGCGAGTTCAATCTTCAGGTGATCGATCTTTGCGACATGCTTGCTGACCAGCGCGAAGCGCGGGCGCGGCAGATCCGCGAAGACGAAGCCGCCACCCAGTTCGATCTGGAAAAGGGTCCGCTGCTGTGGGTCACCTTGTTGCGCCTGGATCAGGACGACCATCAACTGTTGGTGACGATGCACCACATCATCGCCGATGGCTGGTCGATGAACGTCCTGATCGAGGAGTTCTCACGGCTCTACGCCGCGGCGTCCCAGGGGCAGGTCGCCGAGTTGGCGCCGTTGCCGTTGCACTACGCCGACTACGGCAGTTGGCAGCGCCAATGGCTCGGGCAAGGTGAAGCCGAGCGCCAGCTGGCCTATTGGAAACAGCAACTGGGCGATGAGCATCCGACCCTGGCGCTGAGCACCGATCATCCGCGCAGCGCCCTGCATCAGCGCAGCGCCGCGCGCCACAGCCTGCGCCTGGACAAGGACCTCGGCGATGCCCTGCGC
This sequence comes from Pseudomonas sp. Z2-11, assembly GCF_054161305.1. NCBI lineage: Bacteria > Pseudomonadati > Pseudomonadota > Gammaproteobacteria > Pseudomonadales > Pseudomonadaceae > Pseudomonas > Pseudomonas sp. Z2-11. The sequence continues at coordinate 4,259,389 of NZ_CP096395.1, read as the reverse complement.
CGGACGGCCCTGGCTCATGACGCCACGCCGTTCATGTTCTTGCTGGCGGCATTCCAGGCGTTGCTGCAGCGCTACACCGGCCAGTCCGACATCCGCATCGGCGTGCCCAACGCCAATCGTCCGCGCCGCGAAACCCAGGGCCTGATCGGCTTCTTCATCAACACCCAGGTGCTGCGCGCGCAAACCGATTCGCGCCAGCCATTCGCCGCGCTGCTGGCCCAGGCCCGGGAAGCCACGCTGGGCGCCCAGGCGCATCAGGACCTGCCTTTCGAACAACTGCTGGAAGCGTACCCACAGGCGCGGGACCAAGGTCTGTTCCAGGTCATGTTCAACCATCAGCAGCGCGACCTCGGCGCGTTGCGTCGTCTGCCGGGGCTGTTGGCCGATGAGTTGCCGTGGCACAGCCGCGAAGCCAAGTTCGACTTGCAGTTGCATAGCGAAGAGGACCGCAACGGACGGCTGACGCTGTCGTTCGATTACGCTGACGAGCTGTTCGAGGCGACGACTATCGCCCGCTTGGCCGAACACTTTTGCAGCCTGCTTCGGTCGGTTTGCAGCAATCCGCAACAGGCGATCGGCGACGTGCAGCTGTTGAGCGACGCTGAATCCGCGCAACAGCTGCCATGGGGCTCGGCGCCTTGCGAGCCGGCCAGCCAGTGGCTGCCGGAACTGCTCAACGAACAGGCCCGCCGCACCCCGCAACGTACCGCGTTGCAGTGGGACGGTGGTGCGCTGGACTATGCCGAGCTGCACACCCAGGCCAATCGCCTGGCCCATTACCTGCGGGACAAAGGCGTCGGCCCGGACGTCTGCGTGGCGATTGCCGCCGAGCGTTCGCCGCAGTTGCTGATCGGCGTGTTGGCGATCATCAAGGCGGGGGGCGCCTATGTGCCGCTGGATGTCGATTATCCGGCCGAGCGCCTGGCCTACATGTTGGGTGACAGCGGCGTCGATCTGCTGCTGACCCAAACCGCCTTGCTGGACCGCTTGCCGGCCTGCGCAGGCGTCAGCGTCATCGCCATGGACGCCCTGCATCTGGAGCAATGGCCGAGCAATCCGCCGGGGCTGCATTTGCATGGCGAGCATCTGGCGTACGTGATCTACACCTCCGGTTCGACCGGTCAGCCGAAGGGCGTCGGCAACACCCATGCCGCCCTGGCCGAGCGCCTGCAATGGATGCAGGCCGCCTATGGGCTGGATGAAACCGACGTGCTCATGCAAAAGGCGCCGATCAGTTTCGACGTGTCGGTGTGGGAGTGCTTCTGGCCGCTGGTCAACGGCTGCCAACTGGTACTGGCCGGCCCCGGCGAGCACCGCGACCCGCACCGTATCGCGCAGTTGGTCGAGCGGTTTGGCGTGACCACGCTGCATTTTGTACCGCCGCTGCTCAGCCTGTTCCTCGAGGAGCCGTTGAGCGCCCGCTGCACAAGCCTGCGGCGGATCTTTTCCGGCGGCGAAGCGTTGCCGGCCGAGTTGCGCAACCGGGTGCTGGCGCAACTGCCGGCGGCGCAGTTGCACAACCGCTACGGCCCGACCGAAACCGCTATCAACGTCACGCACTGGCACTGCAGCGAAGCCGATGGCGAGCGCTCGCCGATCGGTCGTCCGCTGGCCAATGTGCTCTGCCGCATCCTCGACAGTGACCTCAATCCGGTGCCGGTCGGTGTGCCGGGTGAATTGTGCATCGGTGGCCTCGGCCTGGCCCGGGGTTACGTGGGACGACCGGGGCTGACGGCCGAGCGGTTTGTCGCCGACCCGCTGGGTTCGGCCGGCGCGCGCCTGTATCGCACCGGCGACCGGGCGCGCTGGGGCGCTGACGGCGTCATCGAATACCTCGGTCGCCTCGACCAGCAGGTCAAGCTGCGTGGTTTCCGGGTCGAGCCGCAGGAAATCGAAGCGCGACTGCTCGCCCAGCAGGGCGTCGCCCAAGCGGCGGTGCTGGTACGTGACACCGCGGCCGGTGCGCAATTGATCGGCTACTACACCGCGGTCGATGTCGATGAAGATGAAACCGTCCAGTCTGCTCGCTTGAAAAACGCCCTCGTCGGCGAATTGCCCGACTACATGGTGCCTGCGCAATTGTTGCGCCTGGACGTCATGCCCCTGAGTCCGAGCGGCAAGCTCGACCGTCGCGCCTTGCCCGAGCCGCAGTGGCAAGTGCGCGAGCACGTCGAGCCGGTCAGCGCCCTCGAACAGCGGGTCGCCGGCATCTGGCGCGACGTGCTGGGTCTGGAGCGCGTTGGCTTGCGCGACGACTTTTTCGCCTTGGGCGGCCATTCGTTGCTGGCTACCCAGATCATTTCCCGCACCCGCCAGGCCTGCGATGTCGAGTTACCGCTGCGCGCGTTGTTCGAGGCCAGTGAGCTGGGCGCCTTCGCTGAGCAGGTGCGGTTGATTCAGCTAAGCGGCCAGACCAACCGCCAGCCGCCGATCGAGAAAGTCGACCGCAGCCAACCGGTGCCGCTGTCCTATTCCCAACAGCGTATGTGGTTCCTCTGGCAAATGGAGCCGGACAGCCCGGCCTACAACGTCGGCGGCATGGCGCGGTTGCGCGGGGTGCTGGATGTCGGACGCTTTGAAGCGGCGTTGCAGGCCTTGATCCTGCGCCATGAAACCCTGCGCACAACGTTCCCGAGCATTGATGGCGTGCCTCGCCAACAGGTGCACGGCGAGACGGGCCTGCGTATGGGCTGGAAGGATTTCTCGATGCTGGACGCCGACATGCGCCAGCAACGGGTCCGGCAACTGGCCGACAGCGAGGCCCACGAACCCTTCGACCTGGAAACCGGGCCGCTGCTGCGGGCCTGCCTGGTCAAGACCGCCGAGCATGAGCATTACTTTGTGCTGACCTTGCACCACATCGTCACCGAAGGGTGGGCGATGGATATTTTCGCCCGTGAGCTGAGCGCGCTGTATGAAGCCTTCGTCGATGATCGCGAGTCGCCGCTGGAGCCGTTGCCGGTGCAATACCTCGACTACAGCGTCTGGCAGCGCCAATGGCTGGAATCCGGCGAGCGCCAGCGTCAGCTGGACTACTGGACCGCCCAACTGGGCCGCGAACATCCCTTGCTGGAGCTGCCCGCCGATCGCCCGCGTCCGCCGGTGCAAAGTCATCGTGGCGAACTGTTCCGTTTCGATCTCAGCGATGAGTTGGCCGCGCGGGTCCGTGCCTTCAATGCCGAACGTGGCCTGACCCTGTTCATGACCATGACCGCCGCCCTGGCCGTGCTGCTCTATCGCTACAGCGGCCAGGCCGACCTGCGCATCGGCGCGCCGGTGGCCAACCGCATCCGCCCGGAAAGCGAAGGGCTGATCGGCGCGTTCCTCAATACCCAGGTGCTGCGTTGCCAGCTCGACGGGCAAATGTCGGTGGGCGAACTGTTCGAGCAGGTGCGCCACACCGTGATCGAAGGCCAGTCCCACCAGGACTTGCCCTTCGATCATCTGGTCGAAGCCCTGCAACCGCCGCGCAGTGCCGCGTACAACCCGCTGTTCCAGGTGATGTGCAACGTCCAGCGCTGGGAATTCCAACAGAGCCGCACGTTGGCCGGCATGAGCGTCGACTACTTGGTCAACGACGCCCGCGCCACCAAGTTCGACCTCAACCTGGAAGTCACCGACCTCGACCAGCGCTTGGGTTGCTGCCTGACCTACAGCACCGATCTGTTCGATGAGCCGCGCATCGCCCGCATGGCCGGTCATTGGCGCAACCTGTTGGAGGCGTTGCTGGTCGATCCGGCTCGGCGGCTGAGCGAATTGCCGTTGCTTGGCGTCGGCGAGCAGCAGCAAATGCTCGACAGCCTGGGCGTCGAGCCCGGTGAGCATCGCCTCGATCAATGCCTCCACGTGCTGTTCGAAGAACAGGCCCGGGCGCGTCCCGACGCAGCCGCGCTGACGTTCGCCGGGCAGACTTTGAGCTATGCCGAACTCGAACGCCGCGCCAATCGCCTGGCCTGGATGCTGCGCGAGCGGGGCGTCGGGCCGCAGGTGCGGGTGGGCCTGGCGCTGGAGCGCTCGCTGGAAATGGTGATCGGCCTGCTGGCGATCCTTAAGGCCGGTGGCGCCTACGTGCCGCTGGATCCGGAATACCCGCTGGACCGCTTGCACTACATGATCGAAGACAGTGGCGTCGGTCTGCTGCTCAGCGACCGGACCATGTTCCAGGCCCTCGGCCCATTGCCGCCGGGCGTGCAGCTCTGGTGCCTGGAGGACGACAGCGAGGCGTTGGCGCAGTACCCGGACCAGTCGCCATCGCTGATCAATCTGCCGCAGCACCAGGCGTACCTGATCTACACCTCCGGCTCCACCGGCAAGCCCAAGGGCGTGGTCGTGTCCCACGGTGAAATCGCCATGCATTGCCAGGCGGTGATCCGCCGTTTCGGCATGCGCCCGGACGACTGCGAGCTGCATTTCTATTCGATCAATTTCGACGCGGCCACCGAGCGCCTGCTGGTGCCGTTGCTCAGCGGCGCTCACGTGGTGCTGCGCGCCCAGGGCCAGTGGGATGCTCAGGAAATTTGCGGGCTGATCCGTGAGCACCGCATCAATATTCTTGGCTTTACCCCGAGTTATGGCAGCCAGTTGGCGCAATGGCTGGCGACCCAGGGGCAAACGTTGCCGGTGCGCATGTGCATCACCGGTGGCGAAGCGTTGACCGGCGAACACCTGCAGCGCATCCGCGCCGCGTTCAGCCCGAGCCTGTTTTTCAACGCCTATGGTCCGACCGAGACGGTGGTGATGCCACTGGCGAGCCTGGCGCCGGAACAACTGGAGGAGGGCGCGGGCAGTGTACCGATCGGCAGCGTGATCGGCGCCCGACGGGCCTACATTCTCGACGCGGACCTGGCGTTGGTGCCGCCAGGCGCGACGGGTGAGCTGTACGTTGGTGGCGCCGGCCTGGCCCAGGGGTATCACCAGCGTCCGGGCATGACCGCCGAGCGCTTCGTCGCCGATCCGTTTGCCGCCGATGGCGGTCGGCTGTACCGCACCGGCGACCTGGTGTGCCAGCGTGCCGACGGCCAAGTGGAGTACCTGGGACGAATCGATCATCAAGTGAAGATTCGCGGTTTCCGCATCGAACTGGGGGAAATCGAAAACCGCCTGCTGGAGCACGCTGCCGTGCGCGAAGCGGTGGTCCTGGCCCTCGACATGCCGGGCGGCAAGCAGTTGGCGGCTTATCTGGCCAGCGACATCGCCGAACAGGACGCCACGGCGCAAGCGGCCCTGCGCGAAGCGCTGAAGCAGCACCTCAAGGAGCAATTGCCGGACTACATGGTGCCGACTCACCTGATCCTGCTGGCGAGCATGCCGCTGACCGCCAACGGCAAACTCGATCGCCGCGCCTTGCCGATGCCGGATCCGGAGCTCAATCGCCAGCACTACGTGGCGCCGAGCAATGCCCTGGAACAAGCGCTCGCAGCGATCTGGTGCGAGGTGCTGAACGTCGGGCAGGTTGGCCTTAACGACAACTTCTTCGAGCTGGGCGGCGATTCGATCCTGTCGATCCAGGTCGTCAGCCGTGCCCGGCAGCAGGGCATCCACTTCACGCCGCGGGATCTGTTCCAGCATCAGACGGTGCAGGCCCTGGCCGCCATCGCCACCCGCAGCGAGCAGGTGAGTGTCGAGCAAGGGCTGCTGAGCGGTGAGTCGGGACTTACGCCGATCCAGCACTGGTTCTTCGCCAGCGAGATACCCAACCGTCATCACTGGAACCAGGCGTTGCTGCTGGAGCCGACCACGCTGCTCGAACCACAGCTTCTGGAGCAGGCGCTGCACGCTGTGTTCCAGCAGCATGATGCCTTGCGCCTTGGCTTCGCCAATACCACCGGGCATTGGCGCGCCGAGCACCAGCCCTTGTTCGATGGGGCGTTGCTGCAGCATCTTTCGGTGGAGTCCACACAAGCCTGCGAAGCGCTGTTTGCCCAAGCGCAGCTTGGCTTCCAGCTGTCGAGCGGGCCGTTGCTGCGCGCCGTGCTGGCGGACTTGCCGGACGGTCGGCAGCGCCTGCTGATCGCCATTCATCACCTGGTGGTGGACGGGGTTTCATGGCGGGTATTGATGGACGATCTGCAGACGGCTTACCGCCAATCTGCCGGCGGGCAAACGCTGCGGTTACCGGCCAAGACCAGCCCGTTGCGTGACTGGGCTGCGCGGTTGCAGGCCTACGCCGGCAGCGAATCCCTGCGCGAGGAATTGAACTGGTGGCGCGACCAACTGAGCGGGCCGGACGTTACGCTGCCTTGCGCGAACCCTGGCGGCGGGCGGCAGGAGCGACACGCCACAAGCGTCAGCGTGCGCCTGGACGCCGAGCGTACCCGGCAACTGTTGCAGCAGGCACCGAGCGCCTATCGCACCCAGGTCAACGACCTGCTGCTCACGGCGCTCGCCCGCGTGCTGTGCCGCCAAGGCAATCAGCAATCGGCGCTGATCCAGCTCGAAGGCCATGGCCGCGAGGCGCTGTTTGATGACGTCGATCTGACGCGCACCGTGGGCTGGTTCACCAGTGTCTATCCGCTGCGCCTGAGCCCGGCGGCCGATGATGTCGGCGCGTCGATCAAAGCCATCAAGGAGCAACTGCGCGCGGTGCCCCACAAGGGCCTCGGCTACGGCGTGCTGCGTTATCTGGCGGACACCGGCACACGCCAGGCGATGGCCGGTTTGCCGCAAGCGGCGATCACTTTTAATTACCTCGGTCAGCTTGACCATACGCTCGGCCAGGACGCGTTGTTCCAACCGCTGGATGCGCCTCTTGGCGCCATTCATGACCCTGACGCGCCACTGCCGAACGAGCTGAGCGTCGACGGTCAGGTCAGCGGCGGCGAACTGCTGTTGCGCTGGACCTTCAGCGCCGAGCGGCATGACCGTGAAAGCATCGTCGCGCTGGCCGAGGCCTATCTCGACGAGTTGCAGCGGCTGATCGAACATTGCCTGGCGGACGAGGCGGGCGGCCTGACGCCGTCGGATTTCCCGCTGGCAAAACTGACCCAGGCGCAGTTGGACAACCTGCCGGTGCCGGCCGGGCAGATTGAGGATGTCTACCCGCTGACGCCGATGCAGGAAGGCATGTTGCTGCACACCCTGCTCGAACCGGGCACGGGCCTGTACTACATGCAGGACCGCTACCGCATCAACAGCGAACTGGACCCGCAGCGTTTCGCCCAGGCCTGGCAGGCGGTGATTGCCCGCCACGAAGCCTTGCGCGCTTCGTTCTGCTGGAACGTCGGCGAAGACATGCTGCAGATCATCCACAAGCCCGGGCGCACGCCGGTGGAATACCTCGACTGGCTGCATGTGCCTGAGAACGATCAGGAGCCCAAGCTCCAGGCGCTGCTCAAGCGCGAGCGCGAGGCCGGTTTCGATCTGCTCAACGAGGCACCGTTTCACCTGCGATTGATCCGGGTCGGCGCGGCGCGCTACTGGTTCATGATGAGCAACCACCACATCCTGATCGATGCATGGTGCCGTTCACTGCTGATGGATGATTTCTTCGAGATCTACACCGCCCTCGGTGAACATCGCGAGCCCCGGCTGGCCGTGCCGCCGCGCTATCGCGACTACATCGGCTGGTTGCAACGCCAGGGCCTGGCTGAAGCCCGGCAATGGTGGAAGCAGAACCTGGAAGGCTTCGAGCGGACCACGCCGATCCCCGCCGATCGCCCGTTCCTGCGCGAACACGCCGGTGACAGTGGCGGCATGGTCGTCGGTGACTGCTACACCCGGCTCGACGCTCGGGACGGCGCGCGACTGCGAGAACTGGCCCAGGCCCATCAATTGACCGTGAATACGTTCGCCCAGGCCGCGTGGGCCCTGGTGCTGCGCCGGGTCAGCGGCGATCGGGACGTACTCTTCGGCGTCACCGTGGCCGGGCGCCCGGTGGAATTGCCGCAGATGCAACGCACCGTGGGCTTGTTCATCAACAGCGTGGCCCTGCGGGTGCAGATCCCGGGCGATGAACAGCGTTGCAGCGTGCGTCAGTGGCTCAACGGCTTGCTGGACAGCAACATGCAATTGCGCGAATACGAATACCTGCCGCTGGTGAGCATCCAGGAAGTCAGCGAACTGCCCAAGGGCCAGCCGCTGTTCGACAGCCTCTTCGTGTTCGAGAACGCACCGGTGGAAGTCTCGGTGCTGGATCGTGCCCAGAGTCTCAATGCCACCTCGGACTCGGGCCGCACCCACACCAACTTCCCGCTGACGGCGGTCTGTTATCCGGGCGATGACTTGGGGCTGCACCTGTCTTACGACCAGCGCTATTTCGATGAGTCCACCGTCCAGGGCCTGCTGGGCGAGTTCAAGCGATTGCTGCTGGCCTTGATGGAAGGTTTTCACGGTGATGTGGCCGAGCTGCCGCTGATTGGCAGCGCGGAACAGGACTTCCTGATCGAAGGCTGCAACCAGAGCGAGCGCGCCTATCCGCTGGAACGCAGTTACGTCGAGCTGTTCGAGGCTCAGGTGGCGGCCCATCCGCAACGCATCGCCGCCAGTTGCCTGGAGGACCGCTGCACTTACACCGAGCTGAACGAGCGCAGCAATCGCCTCGGCCACACGTTGGTCGCCGCTGGCGTCGGGCTCGATCAACCGGTGGCGCTGCTGGCCGAACGCGATCTCGACCTGTTGGGCATGATCATCGGCAGCTTCAAGGCCGGCGGCGGTTACCTGCCGCTTGATCCGGGCCTGCCGAGCCAGCGCCTGAGCCGCATCATCGAACTGAGCCGCACGCCGTTGCTGGTCTGCACCCAGGCCTGTCATGAACAGGCGCTGGCCTTGCTGGAAGAGTTCGCCTGCGCCGGCCGGCCAAAGCTGCTGGTCTGGGAGACCGTTCAGGCCAGCGATGTGTCGCGGGACAATCCGCGCCTCTACAGCGGGCCGGACAACCTGGCCTACGTGATCTACACCTCCGGTTCCACCGGCTTGCCCAAAGGCGTCATGGTGCAACAGCGGGGCATGCTCAATAACCAGCTCAGCAAAGTGCCTTACCTGGCGCTGGACGAGACGGACGTGATTGCCCAGACGGCGTCGCAGAGCTTCGACATTTCCGTGTGGCAGTTCCTTGCCGCGCCGCTGTTCGGTGCTCGGGTGGACATCGTGCCCAATGCCATCGCCCACGATCCGCAAGGGCTGCTGGAGCACGTAAAACGCCAGGGCATCAGCGTGCTGGAGAGCGTGCCATCGTTGATCCAGGGCATGCTCGCCGAGGAACGCATCGGCTTGGAAGGCCTGCGCTGGATGCTTCCGACCGGCGAGGCAATGCCGCCGGAACTGGCCCATCAATGGTTGTTGCGTTATCCGGACATCGGCCTGGTGAATGCCTACGGTCCGGCCGAATGTTCCGATGACGTGGCGTTCTTCCGGGTCGACCTGGCTTCGACGCGCGGCAGCTACCTGCCCATCGGCACGCCGACCGACAATAACCGCCTGTACCTGCTCGACGGTGCGCTGGAGCTGGTGCCGCTGGGTGCGGTGGGCGAGTTGTGCGTCGCCGGCATCGGGGTCGGGCGCGGTTATGTCGGCGATCCGCTGCGCACTGCGCCGGTGTTCGTGCCCGATCCGTTCGGGGCGCCGGGCGACCGGCTGTACCGCACCGGTGACCTGGCGCGCCGCCGCAGCGATGGGGTGTTGGAATATGTCGGGCGCATCGACCACCAGGTGAAGATTCGCGGCTATCGCATCGAACTGGGGAAATCGAAGCGCGGCTGTATGAACAGCCCGAAGTCCGCGATGCGGCAGTGGGCGTGCAGGAAGGCGCCAATGGCAGACATCTGGTGGGTTATCTGGTCGCCGCCGACGCGACGCTGAGCCCGACCGAGCGCCTGGATCGCATCAAGCAGCGCCTGCGCAGCGAATTGCCGGAATACATGGTGCCGCTGCACTGGCTGTGGCTCGACCGCCTGCCCCTGAACGCCAACGGCAAGCTCGATCGCAAGGCCTTGCCGGCCCTGGAGATCGGCCAGTTGCAAAGCCAGGACTACCAGGCCCCGGCCAACGAGCTGGAACAGAACCTGGCGGACATCTGGGCCGAGGTGCTGAAGGTCGAGCGGGTGGGCGTACGCGACAATTTCTTCGAGCTGGGCGGACACTCATTGCTGGCCACACAGATCGCCTCGCGCGTGCAAAAAGCCTTGCAGCGCAACGTGCCGCTCCGGGCCATGTTCGAGTGCAGCACGGTGCAGGAACTGGCCGAATACATCGCAGGGCTGGGGGCCAGTGAAATCACCGAGGAGAAAGTCGATCGACTGAATGATTTGATGGCGGAATTGGAAGGAATGTAGTTTTGCGGCGTCTATAAGGACCCTTTCGCGAGCAGGCTCGCTCCCACAGTGGATTGGTGGACATGATCCATGTGGGAGCGAGCCTGCTCGCGAAGGCGCCTGCATAAACAACGCAAAACCCAAAGTTGACGACCCGCTCATCGCGGCCCAGTCTCCCGAAGGTTTTTCCGGACTCAATCAAGGAATTCACTCATGCCCTTCGCAACGATCGACGGACAACCGCTCCATTACCTCGACCAGGGCCAGGGCCCGGTGGTGCTGCTTGGCAGCAGCTATTTGTGGGACCACAGCATGTGGGCGCCGCAGATTGACGCCTTGTCGAAGCACTATCGGGTCATCGTCCCTGAACTGTGGGGCCACGGCCAGTCCGGACGTTTGCCCGAGAATACGTCCTCGCTGAACGATCTGGCTCGCCAGGCATTGGCGTTGCTCGATCAACTGGGCATCGATTGCTTCAGCCTGGTGGGGCTGTCAGTGGGCGGCATGTGGGGCGCTCGCCTGGCGCTGGCGGCGCCCGGACGCGTGCAGTCGCTGGTATTGATGGACACCTATGTGGGCGTCGAGCCGGAGCCGACCCGTCTGTACTACTTTTCGCTGTTCGACAAGATCGAGGCCAGCGGTGGCATCCCGGAGCCGTTGCTGGATATCGTCGTGCCGATTTTTTTCCGGCCCGGCATCGACCCGCAATCAGCGCTTTACCAGCAGTTTCGCGCCACCTTGGCGGCGTTGCCAGCCGAGCGCCTGCGCGACAGCATCGTACCGCTGGGGCGGATCATCTTTGGTCGGGACGACATCCTGGGGCAATTGCGTGAGTTGAACGCCGAGCGCACGCTGGTGATGTGTGGTGGCCAGGACAAGCCACGGCCACCGTCCGAGGCGCGGGAGATGGCTGAGTTGATCGGATGCGAGTATTTGCTGATTCCCGAGGCGGGGCATATTTCCAACCTGGAGAACCCGGCGTTTGTGACCGAGGCGTTGCTGGGGTTCCTGAAACACAGGCATTGATTGCTGCTCAAACCCGTGGCGAGGGAGCTTGCTCCCGCTGGGCTGCGCAGCAGCCCCTGGTTCTCTTGCTGCGGTTCTTCAGATTGATTGCCTATGCTTTTTTGGGGCTGCTGCGCAACCCAGCGGGAGCAAGCTCCCTCGCCACAGGTGGCCGGGGTTTTACTTCGGCCCGAGAATCTTCACCAGTTTGTCCGGCGAGGGCGCGCCTTGCTGCTGTTGCAGGTCGCCCTGGTCGTCCAGGTAGAAAATCGCCGGGGTCGCGGACAGCTCCAGTTCGTCCATCAACTGCTGGTTGGCGTCCAGTTTGGCCTGGATCGCTGGCGGTATTTCTTTCAGCGGTTTCAGCGGGCTGCCCTTGCCGGCCTTTTCGTGGTCCGCCAGGGCTTTTTCCGGCTCTTTGGCGGCCAGCAATGCGGCTGATTTCCCCGGGCTGTCTTCGCGGATGATGCCCACCATGATGTGGCGCAACTGCACCTTGCCGGCATTGACCCACGGCCGCGCCTGCTCCCAGAACATGTTGCAGTACGGGCAGTTCGGGTCGCTGAACAGGTACACGGTGCGCGGTGCGTCCTTGCTGCCGTCGGCGATCCAGCTGCTGGCTTGCATTTTCGCCCAGATCTCCTTCGACATCGGATCGTAGACCAGCTTTTTCAGGGGTTCGAGGCTCAGGTCCTTGCCATCGGCGTCGTACAGGTTGCCCAGCAGCACATGCTGGCCGTCCGGCGTCAGATAGAGCGTCATGCCGCGGCTCTGGTACTGCGCCGCGTAGCCGCGCAAGCCGTTCGGTGCGTCGAAGGTGCCGACGATCTTCGCGCCCTTGGCTTCGATCTTCCTGATCGCCGCGGGTAGCTCTTCGGCCTGAAGCAGCGGCGCTTGTAGCAGTGCGCCGGCGAATGCCAGGGTCAGCAGGTGGTGGAGGCGGGGCATGGCAATTTCCTTGTCGCGGGGTGGATCGCCGTGGTGGAACCCGGCGTTTCGAAATTTTCCAGGGCGCGGGCCAGGCTCGCTTCCGACAGTTCGCCCAGGTGGCTGCCCAGCAGGCGACCCTCGGCGCTGTAGAACAGGGTCGTGGGCAGGGCCATGGAGCCGACGGCCTGGCCGAGGCGTCCACTGCCGTCGAACAGCACGTTGGTCAGGCTCAGGCCCTGGGTGGCGAGGTAGGTGCTGACGCTTTGCATGCTTTCGGCCTGATTGACGAACAGGAACGTCAGGTCCGGGCGCTGTTTTTGCGCCTCTTCCAGGACCGGCATTTCCCGTCGGCAAGGCGGGCACCAGGTGGCCCACAGGTTGATCACCAAGGGGCCGCCCTGGTAGTCGGCGAGGTTCACGGTTTCGCCTTCAGCGTTGCGCAGCTCGATCCCCGGCAGCCGGGTGCCTTGCTCGTAGATCGTCAGCGACATCGTCGCCACCAGCCAGAACAGCAGACCGCTGCCGACGCTGAAGCCCAGGGGCCAGCGCAGGGCGGGTCGGCGACGCGCCCAGAGCAGCGCGGCGACCAGCAGGGCGATGATGCCAGGCCAGGCCAGGAATCCGCCGTCGCGTAAATCGACGATCTGCCAGAGGTCGTCCCGGTAATGGTTCCAGTACGCGGCGACGAAGCCGATTCTCGCGGCAAGCAGTCCCAGCAGGAACAGCCCGAACAGCACCGACTCGGGGTTCTCGCCGCCGCGCTTGGCCACGCGCCAGCCGACGAAAGTCGCCAAGGCCAGTGCGCTGATCAGCAGCAGATGATTGAGGGCGATGGCAAAGGTGCCCAGGGTAAACGTCAGCATCAGCGTGCGTTCCGGGTCATGTTCCAACGTTCCAGGAACGCCTCGGCGTCCACTTCTCCGGTGATCCGCTGGCTGCGGCGCTCTTCACCGTCGGCACCGATCCACAACAGGCTCGGCGGCCCCGGCACTTTGTAGCGACCCAGCAGCTCTCGGCTGGCGGCGTTGTCAGCGGTGACGTCCAGGCGTAGCAGGCGCACGCCTTTCAGGGCGTCGAGCACTTCGGCGCGGCCGAACACCTGTTTTTCCATGATCTTGCAGGACACGCACCAGTCGGCGTAGTAATCGAGCAACACCCATTGGCCCTGCGCCTTGGCGGCGTCCAGTTCGCGCTGCAGGGCGGCGGGCTCGCTGACCGTGACGAAGGCATCGTGGGCGCTGACGGTGGCGCTGCCCCTGGCGCCGCTGTAGACCTGCAGCGGCCTGAACAGATCGTCGCTGCCGCCCGCCGCGCCAATCACCAGCACGCTACCCCACAGGCCGAACAGCAGCGATACGCTGCCCCACAGATAGGCGGCGCGACCGAAGCCCTGGGTCTGGCGCCAGGCGCAATAGGCGGCGACAACCAGTAACGCGCCCCACAGTCCGATCCACAATGAGCCATCGATGACCGGGCGGAGCATCAGCAGCGCGGTGCCCAGGAACAGGAAACCGAACACGCCCTTGAGCAGATTCATCCAGGCGCCGGGCTTGGGCAGGAAGCGATTGCCCACCGTCACCAGCAGCAACAGCGGCAGACCCATGCCGACACCCATGGTGAACAGGATCAACCCGCCATGCAGCGCGTTGCCGCTCTGGGCGATGTACAGCAGCGCGCCGGCCAGGGGCGCGGTCATGCAGGGGCCGACCAGCAGGCCGGACAACGCCCCGAGAACGCCCGCGCCCACCAGGCTGCCGCCGCGGCGCTGGCGGCCGGCATTTTCCAATCGATCACGCAGAGCGGCCGGCAGTTGCAGTTCGAAGAAACCGAACATCGGCAGCGCCAACACCACGAATACCGCGGCGAAAGTGCCCAGCAGCCAGGGTTGCTGGAGCAATGCCTGAAGATTGGCGCCCAACAGCGCAGCAAGCACGCCCATGGCGGCGTACACCAGCGCCATGCTGATGACATAACTGCCGGCCAGTGCCAGGCCGCGCCGGGGCCCGGCGCCGCTGCCCACCACCAGCCCCGCCAGGATCGGCAGCATCGGCAGCGAGCACGGGGTAAACGCCAGCAGCAGCCCCAGGCCGAAGAACACCAGCAGGCTCCAGCCCAGCGCGCGCTGTTGCAGGCCGCTGGCCAGGGCCTGGTCCTGCGCCTCGCCACTGGCCGTGGCCGGTGCGTCGCCGCCCAGGTCGACCACCTGGGTCTGGGGCGGATAGCAGAGGCCCGCGTCGGCACAACCCTGGAAACCGACCTTGATCTTGCCGGGGGCCCCGGCGGGAATCTTCAGCTCCAGTGCCTGGCGATAGACTTGCTGGTCGCCGAAGAACTCATCGCTGTGAGCTTCGCCCTCGGGCAGCCTGGGCTTCTGCGCGTCGGCCAGGCCGTCGAATTTGAGCCGTTGCTGATACAGGTAGTAACCGTCGGCGATCTGCCAGAACAACTGGGTCTCACCCGAGTCCAGGCGTTCGGAGGTAAAGACGAAGGCCTTTTCCACCGGCAGGAAGTCGGGTTTGGTCTCGAAGGGATTGGCGGCCTGGGCCAGGCCCGAGATCAGCAGTAGACACAGCAAAAACAATCGACGCATGGATAAAGCCTTAGAACGAAGCAAGTGGAATGCACATTGGTGGCTGGCGATTAACCGTCGATTAACCCGGCGACGGCCGGTTTACAGCGAAGATCCCCCATGCCTGGCGTACTCGTCGCATAATGTCGACTTAATCGGCCGGCGGCCTAATGTACCTTTTTCCACGGGGCTTACCATGCGCGTACTGGTCTGCGAAGACGACGAGTTGATCGCCAGCGGCATTGTCGCCGGGCTCACGGCTCAAGGCCTGACCGTCGAACATGTCGCCACCGCCTCGGCGGCGCGGGCGATGCTGGGTGTCGCCGAATTCGATGTCATGGTGCTCGACCTTGGCCTGCCCGATGAAGATGGTCTCAAGCTGCTCAAGCAATTGCGCCAGCAAGGCCTGGAGACGCCGGTGCTGATCCTCACCGCGCGGGACTCGGTGACCGATCGGGTCGACGGCCTGCAGGCCGGGGCCGATGATTATCTGCTCAAACCCTTCGATCTGCGGGAACTGGCGGCACGCCTGCATACCTTGCTGCGGCGCGTGGCGGGGCGCAGCGTCAACCTGATCGAGCACGGTCGCCTGACCTACGACCCCAGCAGCCGCGAAACCACCCTGGGCGGCCAGCCGGTGGACCTCTCGCGCCGCGAGCAGTCGCTGTTGCAGGCGCTGCTGCACAGTCGCGGTCGTGTGTTGTCCACTGAGCAACTCAAGGACAGTGTCTACGGGTTCAGCGACGAACTGGAAAGCAACGCCTTGAACGTGCATATCCACCATCTGCGCCGCAAGCTGGGCAACGGCATTGTCGAGACCGTGCGTGGCCTGGGGTATCGGCTGGGGCCGGCGGATGGCGGGGAATCCTCCAAGTGATGAGCCTGCGACTGCGGCTGAGCCTGACGCTCGGCGCGGCCTTTACCTTGATCTGGGCCCTGGCCGCGGCCTGGATGCTCAGCGACCTGCGCAACCAGATGATGTTTTCCCTCGACCAGCGCCTGGTGGCTTCGGCGCGGATGGTCGCCGGGTTGCTGGAGCAGTTGCCACCGGTGCCCAGCAAAGGTGAAGGCACGCACTTGAGCTCGGAGCAGTTGAGCATCCCGGGCGGCATGGCCTGCCAGGTCAGTTCCCTGCGCGGCGAGATCCTGGCGCGCAGCCACGGTAACCCGGAACAGGCCCTGGAAGCCGAGAAGACAGGCTTCCATGATCAGATGATCGACGGTGCGCCATGGCGCAGCTTTACCCTGGTTCGAGGCGATTTGCGCATTACCACGGCCGATCGCCAGATCGAACGCGAAGCGTTGAACCTGTCGGTGCTGCTGGCGGCGTCGGTGCCGGTCGGCGTGGCGTTGCTCGGTTGCCTGTGCCTGTTGTGGCTGGGCATCGGACAGGGCCTGGCGCCGCTCAATCGCATGCGTGATGCGTTGATGCGCCGTAACGCGGACTCCCTCGAACCCCTGCAGATCCATCCGCTGCCCAGCGAGCTGCGGCCCTTGTTGGAAACCCAGAACCAGCTGTTCCAGCGTATCGGCAAGACCATCGAGCGCGAGCGCCGGTTGACCGGTGACGCTGCCCATGAATTGCGCAGCCCGCTGACGGCCATCAAGACGCATCTGCAAGTGGCGCGCATGACCGAGGGGGCTGCGCGCGATCAGTCCCTGGCCCGGGCAGAGGAGGGCGCCGACCGCTTGCACCGTACCCTTGAGCAACTGTTGCTGCTGGCGCGGGTCGAGGGCAGCCTTTCGTTTGATGATGGCGTGCAATGCAACGCCGAGCAGGTCGCGCGACTGGCGATCCAGGATGCGGCCGGCGGCGCGCCCCAGCGGATCAGGCTGCACCTATCGCCGCCGCTGTCCGATGCGCCGGTGCAAATGCCGGCGGTGCTGGCCATCGCCGCGTTGCGCAACCTGCTGGAGAACGCCCTGCGCCACGCCCCGGCCGATACCGAGGTCGAACTGAGCCTGGAGATGATCGGCCAGCGCGTGCGTTTCCTGGTACGTGATCATGGGGACGGAATCGCCGCCGACGATATCCAGCACCTGACCCAACGCTTCTGGCGCAACGGCCACAGCACCGGCTGCGGTCTGGGCCTGGCGATCGTCCAGGCGATCGTCCAGCGTTGCGGCTGCGGCCTGCATTTCGACAGCCGCCCGGATGGGCTGCGGGTCGAACTGACCGTGCCAGTGCAAGTCTCTTCGGGCCAGTAGATCTCGTGGCGAGGGAGCTTGCTCCCGCTGGACCGCGCAGCGGGCCCAAACTTTTCACCTCGGTCAATCTGATCTACCGCGTGCTCTGGCTTGAGGGGGCTGCTGCGCAGCCCAGCGGGAGCAAGCTCCCTCGCCACGGGATAGGGTGATAGTAAATCCTTGCCTCGCTGATGCGTTTCCACAACAGGAAACCTGCATGTGCGCCTTGAGTGCGCACCTGTCCGGTGTGCCGTTTGGTCACTCATCGCGGGGTCGAGAAATGTCAGTCGCCAATCCTTCTGTCGAAGCAGCGCCAGCACGGGTCAGTCCCGCGTCGGGCGAGACGCTCTATCAATTCAACGAATCACCGTTGCTGGCCCGCCAGAGCCGGCAGGAATCCAATGCCCGCAGCTATCCACGGCGGATTCCCCTGGCCCTCAAGCGCGCCAAGGGCCTGTACGTCGAGGATGTCGAAGGCCGGACCTTCATCGATTGCCTGGCCGGCGCCGGCACGCTGGCCCTCGGGCACAACCACCCGGTCGTGATCGAGGCGATCCGGCAGGTCCTCGCCGACGAGTTGCCCCTGCATACCCTGGACCTGACCACGCCGGTCAAGGACCGGTTTGTCCAGGACCTGTTCGGCCTGTTGCCGGCGAGCCTCGCCGCCGAGGCGAAGATCCAGTTCTGCGGGCCCACGGGGACCGACGCGGTGGAAGCGGCACTCAAATTGGTGCGCACCGCCACCGGGCGTAGCACCGTACTGTCGTTCCAGGGCGGATATCACGGCATGAGCCAGGGCGCGCTGAGCCTGATGGGCAGCCTGGGGCCGAAGAAGCCCTTGGGGGCATTGCTCAGCAACGGCGTGCAGTTCATGCCATACCCCTACGATTATCGCTGCCCGTTCGGGCTCGGTGGCGTCGATGGGGTAAAGGCCAATCTGCATTACCTGGAAAACCTGCTGAACGATCCCGAGGCCGGGGTGCAGTTACCGGCGGCGGTGATCGTCGAGGTGGTGCAGGGCGAGGGCGGGGTCATACCGGCCGATCTCGATTGGCTGCGCGGCTTGCGGCGAATCACCGAGCAGGCCGGGGTGGCGCTGATCGTCGATGAAATCCAGAGTGGTTTCGGTCGCACCGGCAAGATGTTCGCGTTCGAGCACGCCGGCATCATTCCGGATGTGGTGGTGCTGTCCAAGGCCATCGGCGGCAGCCTGCCACTGGCGGTGGTGGTGTATCGCGATTGGCTCGACACCTGGTTGCCGGGCGCCCATGCCGGGACCTTCCGCGGTAACCAGATGGCGATGGCGGCGGGCAGCGCGGTGATGCGCTACCTGGTCGAACACAACCTGCCGGCCCACGCCGCCGCCATGGGCGAGCGCTTGAGCGAGCACCTGCATATCCTGCAGAGGGATTTTCCGCAATTGGGCGACATCCGCGGTCGCGGCCTGATGCTCGGCGTCGAGCTGGTGGACCCGGCCGGCAAGCCGGACGCCTTGGGCCATCCTCCGGTGGACGCACGGCTGGCGCCGCGGTTGCAGCGTGAATGCCTCAAGCGCGGCCTGATCCTGGAGCTGGGTGGACGGCAGGGTGGCGTGGTGCGTTTCCTGCCGCCACTGATCATTACGGCGGTGGAAATCGACCGCGTGGCCGAGCTGTTCCGGCGCGCCCTGGAGGCTGCCGTGGCCGACGCCTAATTTTCATCCGGCCCGGTACGTTCCTTTTCATACCTTGGCTGCGCCCATGGCGCGGCGAACCTTGAGCAACGACGGAGAAACACCATGACTTCAGTATTCGACCGCGAGGACATCCTCTTCCAGGTCGTGGTCAACCACGAAGAGCAGTATTCGATCTGGCCGGACTACAAGGCCGTTCCGGAAGGTTGGCGGACCGTGGGCAAGAGCGGCTTCAAGAAGGAGTGCCTGGCCTACATCGAAGAGGTCTGGACCGACATGCGCCCGTTGAGCTTGCGCAAGAAGATGGAAGAGCAGGCGACGATAGCGCAGTAGACCAAGACTCTGTGGGAGCGAGCCTGCTCGCGAAGGCATTCTCTCTGCCAGCCATTGATGGACTGGAAGACTGCTTTCGCGAGCAGGCTCGCTCCCACAGGTGTAACGATGTGCCAGCGGTCTACTTGAACCGCCGCTCCACCCCTTTCTCCACCAGGATCTTCGCCGAAATCTCCTCCACGGAAAAATGCGTGGAGTTGATGTGGGGAATATTCTCCCGCCGGAACAGGTTTTCCACTTCGCGCACTTCGAATTCGCACTGGGCATAGCTCGAATAGCGGCTGTTGGGCTTGCGCTCGTTGCGAATCGCGGTGAGCCGGTCCGGGTCGATGGTCAGGCCGAACAGCTTGTGCTGGTGGGCGCGCAAGGCGTTGGGCAGTTGCAGCCGCTCCATGTCGTCTTCGGTCAGCGGATAGTTGGCCGCGCGGATCCCAAATTGCATCGCCATGTACAGACACGTCGGCGTCTTACCACAGCGCGACACACCCACTAGGATCAGGTCGGCCTTGTCGTAATAATGCGTGCGGGCGCCGTCGTCGTTGTCCAGGGCGAAGTTGACCGCCTCGATCCGCTCCATGTAGTTGGAGTTGTGGCCAATGGAATGGGACTTGCCGACCGAGTAGGAGGAGTGTTCGCTCAGTTCCTGCTCCAGGGGCGCCAGGAACGTGGAAAAAATGTCGATCATGAAACCATTGGACGTTGCGAGAATCTCACGGATGTCCTGATTGACGATGGTATCGAAGATGATCGGGCGAAAACCGTCGGTTTCGGCGGCTTTATTGATTTGCTGTACCATGGCCCGCGCCTTGTCGACGCTGTCTATATACGGCCGTGTCAGCTTGGTGAAGGTTATGTTTTCGAACTGCGCCAACAAGCTCTGGCCCAGCGTTTCGGCCGTGATGCCGGTGCCGTCGGAGATAAAGAAAGCGGATCGTTTCATTTGCGCCTTGGGCCTTAAGCTAGTGAGCTAGTAACGATTCTTGGATATGATAGGCGCGATTTGCCGGCCGCCCGTGGCCCGCATTCTCACTTATTTTCCAGGTCCAGGCCATATCGCCGGCGATTGCTCCCTGGAGCTGCCGGTACTTGAGCTTTTCCAACACAGTCAGTGGAGAGATCACCTTGGTAGAGTACGTAGTTTCCCTCGATAAGCTCGGCGTCCATGATGTAGAGCATGTGGGGGGCAAGAACGCATCCCTGGGCGAGATGATCAGTAACCTCGCCGGCGCTGGTGTCTCGGTGCCAGGTGGCTTCGCCACGACCGCCCAGGCATATCGTGATTTCCTGGAACTGAGCGGCCTGAACCAGCAGATCCACGATGCGCTCGACGCCCTCGACGTCGATGACGTCAATGCCCTGGCCAGGACCGGCGCCCAGATCCGCCAATGGATCATGGAAGCCGAGTTCCCCGAGAAACTCAACGCCGAGATCCGTACTGCTTTCGCCAAGCTGTCCGAAGGCAATCCCGACATCGCCGTCGCCGTCCGCTCCTCGGCCACCGCTGAAGACCTGCCGGACGCCTCGTTCGCCGGTCAGCAGGAGACCTTCCTGAACATCCGTGGCGTGGAAAACGTCATCCGGGCGGCCAAGGAAGTCTTCGCCTCCCTCTTCAACGACCGTGCCATTTCCTATCGCGTGCACCAGGGCTTCGACCACAAGCTGGTCGCCCTGTCCGCCGGCGTGCAGCGCATGGTCCGCTCCGAAACCGGCACCGCCGGTGTGATGTTCACCCTCGACACCGAGTCGGGCTTTCGTGACGTGGTGTTCATCACCGGCGCCTACGGCCTGGGTGAAACCGTCGTGCAGGGCGCGGTGAACCCGGACGAATTTTATGTCCACAAAGGCACCCTGGAAGCCGGCCGCCCCGCCATCCTGCGTCGCAACCTCGGCAGCAAGGCGATCAAGATGATCTACGGCGACGAGGCCAAGGCCGGTCGCTCGGTCAAGACCGTCGAGGTGGACAAGGCTGATCGCGCGCGCTTCTGCCTGACCGACGCCGAAGTCAGTGAACTGGCCAAGCAGGCGATGACCATCGAGAAACACTACAAGTGCCCGATGGACATCGAGTGGGCCAAGGACGGTGACGACGGCAAGCTGTACATCGTCCAGGCCCGCCCGGAAACCGTGAAGAGCCGCACCCAGGCCAACGTCATGGAGCGCTACCTGCTCAAGGAAACCGGCACCGTGCTGGTGGAAGGCCGGGCCATCGGCCAGCGCATCGGCGCGGGCAAGGTGCGGATCATCAAGGACGTCTCGGAGATGGACAAGGTCCAGGCCGGCGACGTACTGGTTTCAGACATGACCGACCCGGACTGGGAACCGGTCATGAAGCGCGCCAGCGCCATCGTCACCAATCGCGGCGGGCGTACCTGCCACGCGGCGATCATCGCCCGTGAGCTGGGCATCCCGGCCGTGGTCGGTTGCGGCAACGCCACCCAATTGCTCAAGGACGGCCAGGGCGTCACCGTTTCCTGCGCCGAAGGCGATACCGGCTACATCTTCGAAGGCGAGCTGGGCTTCGACATCAAGAAAAACTCCGTGGACGCCATGCCGGAGCTGCCGTTCAAAATCATGATGAACGTCGGCAACCCGGACCGCGCCTTCGACTTCGCGCAGTTGCCGAATGCCGGCGTGGGCCTGGCCCGCCTGGAGTTCATCATCAACCGCATGATCGGTGTGCACCCCAAGGCGCTGCTGAACTACGACGGCCTGCCGCAGGAAATCAAGGACAGCGTCGACAAGCGCATTGCCGGCTACGACGATCCGGTCGGTTTCTACGTCGAGAAGCTGGTGGAAGGCATCAGCACCCTGGCGGCGGCGTTCTCGCCGAAAAAAGTCATCGTGCGCCTGTCGGACTTCAAGTCCAACGAGTACGCCAACCTGATCGGCGGCAAGCTCTACGAGCCGGAAGAAGAGAACCCGATGCTGGGCTTCCGCGGGGCTTCGCGCTACATCAGCGAGTCGTTCCGTGACTGCTTCGAGCTCGAATGCCGGGCTCTGAAGCGCGTGCGTAACGAGATGGGCCTGACCAACGTCGAGATCATGGTGCCGTTCGTGCGCACCCTCGGCGAAGCGAGCCAGGTGGTCGACCTGCTGGCGGAAAACGGCCTGGCCCGTGGCGAAAACGGCTTGCGCGTGATCATGATGTGCGAGCTGCCATCCAACGCGATCCTGGCCGAAGAGTTCCTTGAGTTCTTCGACGGTTTCTCCATCGGTTCCAACGACCTGACCCAGTTGACCCTGGGCCTGGACCGCGACTCCGGGATCATCGCCCACCTGTTCGACGAGCGTAACCCGGCGGTCAAGAAGCTGCTGGCCAATGCGATTGCCGCCTGTAACAAGGCCGGTAAATACATCGGCATCTGCGGCCAGGGCCCTTCCGACCACCCGGATCTGGCCAAGTGGCTGATGGAGCAGGGCATCGAGAGCGTTTCGTTGAACCCGGACTCCGTACTGGAAACCTGGTTCTTCCTGGCTGAGGGTCAGGCCGCGGTCTGATTGAGTGAAGGGAGCTGATCGACTAAAGCCCGCCAGTTAAACCGCAGAACCTGTGGGAGCGGGCTTGCTCGCGAAAGCGGTGTGTCAGACAACATCAATGTTGACTGTTTCGCCGTCTTCGCGAGCAAGCCCGCTCCCACAGGGGGGCGCTTAGCCGACTGGCAGTAGCCGGGTCCCTTTTGATTTGAAGCAGGGCGGGCTCCACCAGGACGCCGCCCTTTTTTGTGCAAGAAGATCATGCAAAGCAGCAGCAACCTATTTCCTGTCGCCCTGATCAGCGCCGAGCGGCGCGGTGATCTGAGCGAAGATGTGTATCGCCTGAAACCTGGCAACAGCCCGGACTACAGCGTCGAAGTGGCCGTTACCCGCCTGGGCATGGCCGATGCCGGCGAGGTCCGTGGTGTTCCGGTGATCCTGCTCCACGGCAGTTTTTCCAACCGGCGCTTCTGGTATTCGCCCAAGGGCCTGGGGCTGGGAGCGTACCTGGTGCGCCTGGGGTTCGATGTCTGGATTCCCGAGATGCGTGGCCATGGGTTATCCCAGCGCAACCAGGGTTATCGCAATAACCGGGTCGCGGACTACGCCCGTTACGATCTGCCGGCCATTGGCGCCTTTGTGCGCGAGCAAAGCGGGCAAGTGCCCCACTGGATTGGCCATTCGCTGGGTGGTATCACCCTGGCGGCAGCGTTGGGCGGCCATTACCTGGGCGAGCCCGCCGTGGCGTCGGCAGCTTTTTTCGGCACCCAGGTCAGCCGCACGTACTGGCCCTTGAAAATCCCCCCGGTGGAGTGGAGCGGGCGCTTCATTCTCAAGCGTTTTTCCCAATTGTCCGGCCCAAGGCTCAAGCGCGGCCCGGAAGACGAGCCTATCGGCCTGGCCCTGGAGAGCATGCGCTGGTATGGCCTGTTCGGGCGTTTCGGCGATGCCGAGAAGAACTGGTGGGCCGGCCTGGCGGACGTGCAAGTGCCGGTACTGGGGGTGAGTGCCGCCGGCGATCAGCAGGATCCGACCTGGGCGTGTCGAAAACTTTTCGAGCAGATCGGTTCCGAGCGCAAGCAGTTTGTCTGCCTGGGCCGGGCGCAGGGCTTCGGTGATGATTTCGGCCATGTCGAAATGCTTGTCAGCAAAGCCGCGCAAGCCGAGGTCTGGCCGCTGGTGGCGCGCTGGCTGGAAGATCAGCGCGCGCCGCTGTCGGCAGAACAGCCTCGCCTGGCCGAAGCGGTTTGAGGGGAAGGCTCTGACAAGGGCATTCCGCTCTGGTCGGCTTGCGGCTAAGATATGACGCGCTACGTTGTTTCGGTCACAAACGGTTATTCATTCAGCCAGACGTCCAACCCTTGCAGGAGCTGCCCGATGAACCATTACCTCACGCCCGACCTGTGCGATACCTACCCGGACCTGGTGCAGGTGTTGGAACCGATGTTCAGCAATTTCGGTGGCCGCGACTCCTTTGGTGGTGAAATCGTGACCATCAAGTGCTTCGAAGACAACTCACTGGTCAAGGAACAGGTTGAACTCGAAGGCAAGGGCAAAGTGCTGGTCGTCGACGGTGGCGGGTCGCTGCGGCGGGCCCTGTTGGGTGACATGCTGGCCGAGAAAGCGGCGAAGAATGGCTGGGAAGGGCTGGTGATCTACGGCTGCATCCGCGATGTCGACGTCATTGCCCAGACCGACCTCGGGGTCCAGGCCCTGGCCAGCCACCCGATGAAGACTGACAAGCGCGGCATTGGTGATCTTAATGTACCGGTGACCTTCGCTGGCGTGACGTTTCGCCCGGGCGAGTATGTCTATGCGGACAACAACGGCGTGATTGTTTCGCCGAGCCCGCTGAAAATGCCTGAATGAAGCGCTACAGCCATAAGGGATGAGGATGTTCGAGGAAGAAAACGCGCAGTGGGGATTGGTGCATGCCCTGGTGCTGGATGGTAAAGGCGGCGCGCGTTCGATAGCCCGGACCGAACTGGACGACTTGCAGTTGCAGGCTCATGAAAGCCTGTGGCTGCATTGGGACCGCAGTCATCCGCAAACCCACACGTGGTTGCGCAAATCCAGCGGCCTGAGCGAATTCAATTGCGACCTGTTGCTGGAAGAGAACACCCGGCCGCGCCTGCTGCCGCTGCCCAATGCCGAGCTGCTGCTGTTTCTTCGCGGGATCAACCTCAACCCGGGCGCGGAACCGGAAGACATGGTCTCGGTGCGCATCTTCGCCTCGGCCCAGCGGGTGATTTCCCTGCGGTTGCGCCCGTTGCGCGCCACCGATGAGTTGCTGGCGGAACTGGCCGAGGGCAAGGGGCCGAAGACGGCTTCGGAACTCATCCTTTATATGGCGCAATACCTGACCAACAAAGTCCAGGACCTGGTCACCTGTCTCTCGGAAATCGTCGACGGCGAGGAAGAAAAACTCGATACCGACGAACGGTACACTCCCGAGCACGACGCCATTTTGCATATCCGTCGAAGGGCGGCCGGACTGAAGCGATTCCTGGCCCCGCAGCGGGATATCTTCGGCCAGATGTCACGGATCAAATTGCCCTGGTTCGTCGAGGACGACGGCGACTACTGGAATGAATTGAACAACAGCCTGACCCGTTACCTGGAAGAGCTGGAATTGACCCGGGAGCGCGTGGGGCTTGTGCTGGAGGCCGAGGACCGGCGTCTTTCGGTGCGCATGAACCGTACGATGTATCGCTTCGGGATCATCACCGGCATCTTCCTGCCGATGAGCTTTCTCACCGGGCTGCTGGGGATCAATGTCGGCGGCATTCCGTTTTCGGAAAGCCCCTACGGTTTCCTCGTTGCCTGCCTGTTGATGCTGTGCGTGGCCCTGGGGCAGTGGTGGCTGTTTCGCCGTTTGCGCTGGGTGTGACGAGGCTTCATGTGACCCGACGAAATCTGATCGCGTCTTCCACAGACATCACGAGAGGTGCGCGTATGCACGATCCGTTTGAACAGTCTCTGCGCGACATGCTCAAGGCTTCGCCGTCCAGCCGGGACGACGACGCATGCCTGGGACGCGTACTCAAAACCGCCAACCGTCAGGTTGGCGCCGGTGATCTTTTCAGCCTGCTGGGCCGCTGGCTGCCCGCGCTGATGATCGCCCTGAACAACGGGTCGGCCCATGTCTCGCCGGTTTCCCGTCGCAAACCCGTTACTCGCACCGCTGATAAGGCTGACTGAATATGGAACTTGATCTCTGGACCCAGAGCCTCGTCACGGCAATGACTGCGTTGTGGACCAAGGTGGCTAACTTCATCCCCAACCTCTTTGGCGCCCTGGTGGTGCTGTTGCTGGGTTTCGTGGTGGCCAAGCTCCTCGACACGCTGCTCTCCAAATTGCTCGCCAAACTTGGCCTCGACCGCCTGATGGGCGGTACCGGCCTGACCAAGTTGCTGTCCCGTGGCGGCATCCAGGTTCCGATCTCGACGCTGGTGGGCAAGATTGTCTACTGGTTCGTCCTGCTTATTTTCCTGGTTTCGGCGGCTGAGTCCCTGGGGCTGGAGCGGGTCTCGGCTACGCTCGACATGCTTGCGCTCTATCTGCCAAAGGTCTTCGGTGCGGCGTTGGTGCTGCTGGTGGGCGTACTGCTGGCGCAACTGGCCAACGGGCTGGTGCGTGGCGCGGCCGAGGGCGTCGGGCTGGACTATGCCTCGGGCGTTGGGCGTATCGCCCAGGGCCTGGTGATCATCATCAGTATTTCGGTTGCGATCAGCCAGTTGGAGGTCAAGACGGACCTGCTCAACCACGTGATCGTGATCGTCCTGATTACCGTTGGTCTGGCAGTCGCGCTGGCAATGGGGTTGGGGAGCCGGGAAATCGCCGGTCAGATTCTTGCGGGAATCTATGTGCGTGAATTGTATGAGGTTGGGCAACAAGTGCGTGTTGGCGAGGTCGAAGGCCAGATCGAAGAGATCGGCACGGTGAAAACCACATTGCTGACCGAGGAGGGCGAACTGGTATCGCTGTCTAATCGGATCCTGCTGGAGCAGCATGTGAGTAGCCGCTAACCCGGCAAATCCTGCTAATGTATGCCGCCGCAAAATGCCCGCCACGGCGGGTTGCGGCGCACATTGACCTAGACTGTCGGCCCGACTTGTTTTGAACAAACCCCAATCGCTATCCACGCGCTACGACCCCCGTGATCTCTCTGATGAGGAGTTGGTCGCGCGCGCGCATACGGAGCTGTTCCACGTCACGCGCGCCTATGAAGAGTTGATGCGCCGTTACCAGAGAACTTTATTTAACGTTTGCGCACGATATCTTGGGAACGATCGCGATGCTGATGATGTCTGTCAGGAGGTGATGTTGAAGGTGCTTTACGGGTTGAAGAACTTCGAGGGGAAATCGAAGTTCAAGACCTGGCTGTACAGCATCACCTACAACGAATGCATCACGCAGTATCGAAAGGAACGGCGAAAGCGTCGCTTGATGGACGCTTTGAGCCTGGACCCCCTCGAGGAAGCGTCTGAAGAAAAGGCGCCCAAGCCCGAGGAAAAGGGTGGGCTCGACCGCTGGCTGGTTTATGTGAACCCGATCGATCGGGAGATTCTGGTGCTACGATTTGTCGCAGAACTGGAATTCCAGGAGATCGCAGACATAATGCATATGGGTTTGAGCGCGACAAAAATGCGTTACAAGCGCGCGCTCGATAAGCTGCGTGAGAAATTTGCAGGCATTGCCGAAACTTAGTTCGGCGCAAATATCTCTTACGTGTAGGCAAGTTCTGATAGACTTGCCGCCGAGTTGTCCCCCGGTTTGCGGGACTGCTTCACAATCACCAGATGGGGATTTAACGGATGAAACTGAAAAACACCTTGGGCTTTGCCATTGGTTCTTTGATTGCTGCCACTTCGTTCGGCGCTCTGGCACAAGGCCAAGGCGCAGTTGAAATCGAAGGCTTCGCCAAGAAAGAAATGTTCGACAGCGCTCGCGACTTCAAGAACAACGGCAACCTGTTCGGCGGTTCGGTTGGTTACTTCCTGACCGACGACGTTGAACTGCGTCTGGCCTACGACGAAGTGCACAATGCACGTACCGACGACGGCACTAACGTCAAGGGCGCCAACACCGCTCTGGACGCTCTGTACCACTTCAACAACCCAGGCGACATGCTGCGTCCTTACGTCTCTGCCGGTTTCTCGGACCAGAGCATCGACCAGAATGGCAGCAACGGTCGTAACCGTTCTACCTTCGCCAACGTTGGTGGCGGCGCCAAGCTGTATTTCACTGACAACTTCTACGCCCGTGCCGGCGTTGAAGCTCAGTACAACATCGACCAGGGCGACACCGAGTGGGCGCCTAGCGTTGGTATCGGTGTGAACTTCGGTGGCGGTTCCAAGCCAGCCGCTGCTCCAGTTCCAGCACCTGCTGAAGTCTGCTCCGACAGCGACAACGATGGCGTGTGCGACAACGTCGACAAGTGCCCTGACACCCCAGCCAACGTAACCGTTGACGCTGATGGCTGCCCAGCTGTTGCTGAAGTCGTACGTGTTGAGCTGGACGTCAAGTTCGACTTCGACAAGTCGGTCGTTAAAGAAAACAGCTACGGCGACATCAAGAACCTGGCTGATTTCATGAAGCAGTACCCATCCACCAGCACCACTGTTGAAGGTCACACTGACTCCGTCGGTCCTGACGCTTACAACCAGAAGCTGTCCGAGCGTCGTGCAAACGCCGTCAAGCAGGTTCTGACCAACCAGTACGGTGTTGAATCGTCCCGCGTTCAGTCTGTTGGCTACGGCGAATCCCGCCCAGTTGCCGACAACGCCACTGAAGCTGGTCGTGCAGTTAACCGTCGCGTAGAAGCGCAGGTTGAAGCCCAAGCTAAGTAATTAGCCCAAAGCTTTGGAAAAGCCCGGCTCAGGCCGGGCTTTTCTTTGCCTGCGATTTGGTTATCCAAGGAGCGGGAATACAAAACCTGTGGGAGCGAGCCTGCTCGCGAAGGCGGCCTGACAGCCGACCTATCTCTCCCAGTCGTACCCCAATCTCATTGTGGGAGCGAGCTTGCTCGCGATGGCGGCCTGACAGTCGGCCCAGGGTTTTGTTGACTGGGTACATATCCGTTGCTGCGGTGACGGCGGCTTAGGGTTCCGCCCTTACGGCGGGTCACTTTTTTCAGACGCCAAAAAAGTAACCAAAAAGGCTTAGCCGGTATGACTCACCCACATAGGTTACAAATCAGTTCACTCACATAGGTAACAGTTTTTAACTGGCAGGGTCGGTTTTCGAGGATCTGACCATGCCATGGCGAGAGCTGAAACCTATGGACCTGAAACTGCTATTCATCGCGGACTACATCAAAGGCCCGCCAAGCTTCAGTGCGCTTTGCCAGGCTTACGAGATCAGTCGCAAGACTGGCTATAAATGGGTCGAGCGGTATGAGAAGGAAGGGCCGGCGGGACTGGAAGAACATAGTCGTCGTCGGCTTACCCAGGAATGGGTAGTGCCCCTGGCTGTCCGTGAGGCGATCATTGAATTACGCGGTCGGGGTGAGACAGAGCCTGGCCCCAAGAAAATTCAGGCGGCTTTGCTCGAGCGTTTCCCTGACCAGACGCCGCCATCAAAGACGTCGATCTACAACATTCTAAAGAAAGCTGAGCTGGTCAAACCACGCCGATTGCGTCAACGGGTGGCGGTTTATCCCAAACCACTGCAGAAAGCAGAGGCTCCCAACCAGCTATTCAGCGCCGATTACAAAGGCCAGTTCCTGACAGGTGCGGGTGTCTGGTGCTATCCATTGACGATCATGGACCATGCCAGTCGTTTCTTGCTCGCTTGCCACAGCATGGCTAACACCAACTTCCAGGAAACCCAGGCGGTGTTTACTCAGGTGTTTCGTGAGCATGGTCTGCCGGAGCGCATTCGTACCGACAATGGTGTTCCGTTTGCGAGCAAAGGGCGTGCGGGCCTTTCCCAATTATCCATCTGGTGGTTGCGTCTAGGGATCATTCCTGAGCGGATCGCACCCGGCAGGCCGGAGCAAAATGGCCGGCATGAACGTATGCATCGAACGTTGAAAAGTACTCTTCCGTCACCACCAGCGGTAGCGTGGGAGGCCCAACAACGGCACTTTGATCGTTTCAGGCAACATTACAACTATGAGCGTTTCCACGAGGCTCTAAAGCAGAAGACACCCGCGTCCTGCTATGAGCCTTCGTCCCGCCAATACCCTGAGAAGCTTCCTGAGATGACCTACCCGAGCCATATCGATAGCCTCCAAGCGGACTGCTCGGGCATCGTCAATCGTCGTGGTCTAAGGATCTACGTCGGCTATGTGCTCAAGCACCAGACCATTGGACTGGAGCAAATAGAGGACGGGATCTGGGATGTTATCTTCGGCCCAATCATCCTTGGACGGATTGACGTAAGAGATGCCATTGATGGCTACGTGACACTCCGGGTGTTACCTATGTGAGTGCACTTTTTTGTAACCCATGTGGGTGATCCGTATATTTGCCCCACCACTCGGTGCCTCGCCAAGGCTCGGCATGCCCTCACTCCGGCATTGCTCCGTGGGCCCGCCGCGAAGGGCCGTCCCTGGCCCAGCGCGGCTATCCCGGCATCCATGCCGGGATGCCCACTGCGCAATGCCTGCGTTCGGCCAGCGTGGTTAACGGGGCGCCTCAGATCAAGATCAGGATCAGGATCAAGAGCAAGGCGGTTTGATAGGCGGCCTGTCTCTTCAGCTTTACCCCGATCTAACTGTGGGAGCGAGCCTGCTCGCGAATGCGGCTTTTCAACCGGCATATCTTTACCGGTCGTACTCCGATTCTATTGTGGGAGCGAGCTTGCTCGCGATGGCGGCCTGACAGTCGGCCCAGGGTTTTGTTGACTGGGTACATATCCGTTGCTGCGGTGACGGCGGCTTAGGGTTCCGCCCTTACGGCGGGTCACTTTTTTCAGACGCCAAAAAAGTAACCAAAAAGGCTTTGCCCCACCACTCGGTGCCTCGCCAAGGCTCGGCATGCCCTCACTCCGGCATTGCTCCGTGGGCCCGCCGCGAAGGGCCGTCCCTGGCCCAGCGCGGCTATCCCGGCATCCATGCCGGGATGCCCACTGCGCAATGCCTGCGTTCGGCCAGCGTGGTTAACGGGGCGTCTCAGATCAAGATCAAGATCAAGATCAAGATCAGGATCAGGATCAAGAGCGAAGCGGTCTGATAGGCGGTCTGTCTCTTCAGCTTCACCCCGATCTAACTGTGGGAGCGAGCCTGCTCGCGAATGCGGTGTGTCAGTCACCATAGAGGTTGGTGGTAGATTGCCATCGCGAGCAGGCTCGCTCCCACGTTGGGTAGGGGTTGTTTGTTACTGGGCTGATGCCTGGGCGAAGACCGGCGGGGAGGCAGCCAGTTCGGCTGCACCGGCCACCTCGCCAATCACCAGGATCGCCGGGCTCTTGAGTTGAAACGCGACGGCATCGGTCTCCATCGAGGCCAGGTCGCTGCGGCAGTCACGTTGATGGGGCAGGGAGGCGTTTTCGATCATCGCTACCGGCGTGTCCGCTGCCAGTCCGCCGGCCAGCAGTTGCTCGCGGATCTCGCTCAGTTTCGCCACGCCCATGTACACCACCAGGGTCGTGCCACTTTGCGCCAGGGCTTGCCAGTTCAGGCTGCTGCCGTCCTGGGTGTGAGCCGTTACCAGGGTCACGCCCCGGGCAACCCCGCGCAGGGTCAGTGGGATGTCGCACTGGGTCGCGCCCGCAAGACCGGCGGTGATGCCATTGACCAGCTCCACCTCGACGCCGTGCTCGCGCAGCCACTGTGCTTCTTCACCGCCCCGGCCGAAGATGCACGGGTCGCCGCCTTTGAGGCGCACCACGCATTTGCCTTGGCGGGCATAACGCAACATCAGCCGGTGGATAAACGCCTGGGGAGTGGAGCGGCAGCCGCCGCGCTTGCCGACGGCGATGATGCGCGCACTGGGGCAATGCTCCAGCACCGCGTCGTTGACCAGGTCGTCGATCAACACCACGTCGGCCTCGCCCAGGGCGCGCACGGCTTTGAGGGTCAGCAATTCAGGGTCGCCAGGACCCGCACCTACCAGCCAGACTTTTGCGTTCATAGTGTTTTCCTCACGAGATCGCGGCGACCGGTTGCGCGGTGGCAACCAGCAGGCGCTTGATTTCCGGTACGCAGGAACCGCACTGCGTGCCGCAGCCCAGTTCTTTTTTCAGGCCCTGCAAATCCAGGCCGCGCTCGATGCCCGCGCAAACCGCACGCTGGCTGACATTCATGCAATTGCACAGCGTCTTCCCACCAGCCGTGGCGGCGCCGGTGTTACCCGGCGGTGCGCTCAAGGGGGCCAGCAGCCAGCGCCGCAACTGGTCGTCGGCGCGCCCTTCCAACCAGAGGTTTTGCAACCAATGCCGGGCCAGGGTTTCGCCGGCCAGGCGAATGGCGGTGATGCGGCTGTTTTCGATCCGTACCCGCTTGCCAATGGCGCGGCGCGGGTCGTCATAGGCCAGGACCGGGCCTTCGATCAGCCCCAGCTGTTCGTCGATCGCCTGCAAAAGCTGCGGTTCGGGCGCCACGGCGCTGGCAGCGCGTATCAGCAACGCTGGACGGTCGCGGCCGGTCAGGCTCAGGCTGACGTAGGAAAACGCCTCACACAGCGGACGCAACGCCTCCAGATGCTGTTGAACATTGCCTTCAACCAGAGCGAAAAGCTGCCAGGGCAGGTTCACCGGTTCCAGGCGTACGCCGCTGTGCTTGAGTTCCGGCTGTTTCGACAACGGGTCGAATGCCGGTTGAGTCAGGACGTTGACCCCGCCCTTTAGAAACCGGTCGCCCCAGTGCATGGGCAGGAAGGCCTGGCCGGGGCGCACGCTGTCGTCGCTGTCCACGGCCACGATCACGCTGCCGCGACGGCCCTTCAGACTGACCAGATCGCCGGACTGCAGGCGATGGCGAAGCAATTCGTCGGGATGCAGGCTGAGCACCGCTTCGTTCACATGGCCGAACAACTGCGCGGCGGTACCGGTACGGCTCATCCCGTGCCACTGGTCGCGCAGCCGACCGGTGTTCAGCGTCAGGGGGTAGCGTGCGTCGCGCAATTCCTTGGCTGCGCGATAAGGGTCGGCCACGAATCGGGCGCGGCCGCTGTCAGTCGGAAAAACCCCATCCACGTACAAGCGCGCCGTTCCGACCGTGGCGCCCTCCGGGAAGGGCCATTGCTGAGGGCCGAGGCGGTCGATCACGTCATGGCTGATGCCGGACAGGTCCAGGTCGCGGCCACGGGTCAGTTGCTTGTATTCATCGAACAAGTGGGCCGGGGTTTCAAAGGCGAATAGGCTGGGCTGGCCGGGGCGCAGGCGTTTCTCCAGTCGTTGCGCGAAATCTACCGTGATCGCCCAGTCCGGCCGTGCTTCCCCCGGTGCGTTTATCGCCCGGCGAACGTGGGAAATGCGTCGTTCGGAGTTGGTGACCGAGCCTTCTTTTTCGCCCCAACTGGCCGCCGGCAGCAGCAGGTCGGCAAAGGTGGCGGTTTCGGTAGTCCGGAAGGCCTCTTGCAACACCACGAACGGGCAAGCTTGCAGGGCTTCGCGCACGGCGGCCTGGTCCGGCATCGACTGGGCCGGGTTGGTGCAGGCGATCCACAGGGCCTTGATCTTGCCGCTGCGAACCTGCTCGAACAATTCGATAGCGCTCAAGCCTGTGGTGCTCGGCAGTTGCTCAACGCCCCAATAGCTGGCGACCTCGGCGCGATGCTCCGGATTGCCGGCTTCGCGATGGCCTGGCAGCAGGTTGGACAGGCTGCCGGTTTCGCGGCCGCCCATGGCGTTGGGCTGGCCGGTCAGCGAGAACGGTCCCGCGCCCGGTCGGCCGATCTGGCCGGTGGCCAGGTGCAGATTGATCAGGGCGCTGTTTTTTGCGCTGCCGGCAGTCGACTGGTTTAAGCCCATGCACCACAACGAGAGGAAACTTGGCGAGGTGCCGACCCACTCGGCGCATTGGTGCAGTTGCTCGACGCTGATCCCGCACAGCTGGGCAACCATGGCGGGGGTGTAGTCGCGCACCAGGTTCTTCAGGTCAGCCAGGCCTTCGGTGTGTGCCTTGATGAAGCTGCGGTCGACCCAGTCTTCCCACAGCAGCAGATGCAAGATCCCGTGGAACAAGGCGACATCGGTGCCAGGCAGGATCGCCAGGTGCAGGTCCGCCAGGTCGCAGGTGTCGGTGCGCCGAGGGTCGATGACGATGACTTTCATCTGCGGCCGGCGGGATTTGGCTTCTTCGAGCCGACGAAACAGGATGGGATGGGCGTAGGCCATGTTACTGCCGACGATCATCACGCAGTCGCTCAGCTCCAGATCCTCGTAGCTGCACGGTGGCGCGTCGGCACCCAGGCTGCGCTTGTAGCCCACCACGGCGGAGGACATGCACAGCCGGGAATTGCTGTCGATGTTGTTGGTACCGACCAGCGCCCGGGCGAGTTTGTTGAAGGCGTAGTAATCCTCGGTCAGCAGTTGGCCGGAGATGTAGAAGGCCACGCTGTCCGGTCCGTGCTCGACAATCGTGTCGGCGAAGACGTTGGCGGCATGGTCCAGGGCGCTGTCCCAATCGGTACGGCCACGGGCCAGGCCTTTGCCCAGCCGCAGTTCGGGATAGAGGGCGCGCGCGGCGAGGTCGCCGGTCAAGTGCAGGGTCGAGCCCTTGCTGCACAGTTTGCCGAAGTTGGCCGGATGGGTGGGATCGCCACTGACGCCGAGAATGCGCTCGCCGTCATGTTCGATCAGCACGCCGCAACCGACCCCGCAGTAACAGCAGGTCGAGGCAGTCGTCTGGCGGTTCATCAGCTTGCGTCCCGCAAGGCCAGCATCACCCGGCCGTTCTCGACGCGGGCCGAATGATGATGGGCGCAGCCCACGTCCGGGGCCTGGGCCTGGCCGGTTTCCAGGTCGATCTGCCAGTTGTGCAGCGGGCAGGCCACGCGCTTGCCATAGATCAGGCCTTGGGACAGCGGGCCGCCCTTGTGTGGGCAACGGTCGTCGAGTGCGAATACTTCATCGTCGCTGGTGCGAAAAATCGCGATATCGCCTTTCGGCCCGTTGATGATGCGTGAGCCCAAGGCGTTGATGTCTTCCAGCGCGCAGATATCCAGCCAGTTCATGCCAGTACCTCCAGGTTCTTCACGGGGATGACCTCGAACTCTTTTTTCAGCTGCGGTTGTTCCAGCCGTTGTTTCCAGGGGTCCTGCTCCAGCGACAGGGAAAACTTCAAGCGCTCGTGCAGGGCCTTGCGCCGCTCCGGGTCTTCCAGCACGGCTTTCTTGATGTGTTCCATGCCGACACGCTGCATGTAGTGCACGGTGCGTTCGAGGTAGAAGGCTTCTTCGCGGTACAGCTGCAGGAAGGCGCCGTTGTATTCGCGCACTTCTTCGGCGGTCTTGAGCTTGACGAAAAACTCGGCGACTTCGGTCTTGATCCCGCCGTTGCCACCGATGTACATCTCCCAGCCGGAATCTACGCCGATGATGCCGACGTCCTTGATGCCCGCTTCCGAGCAGTTGCGTGGGCAACCGGAGACCGCCAGCTTCACCTTGTGCGGCGACCACATGTTGAACAGGTCGTGTTCCAGCTCGATGCCCAATTGGGTGGAGTTCTGCGTGCCGAAGCGGCAGAACTCGCTGCCCACGCAGGTCTTCACGGTGCGAATGGATTTGCCATAGGCGTGGCCGGACGGCATGTCGAGGTCTTTCCAGACGCCGGGCAGGTCTTGC
Organism: Pseudomonas sp. Z2-11; assembly: GCF_054161305.1. Taxonomy (NCBI): domain Bacteria; kingdom Pseudomonadati; phylum Pseudomonadota; class Gammaproteobacteria; order Pseudomonadales; family Pseudomonadaceae; genus Pseudomonas; species Pseudomonas sp. Z2-11. Next base: position 4,224,238 of record NZ_CP096395.1, on the reverse strand, counting down.
TTCCTGATGCCCAGCAGGTCGATACGCTGGCCGCCGGTGACCTTGACCATGGGCACGTTGTATTTGTCGGCCACGTCGGCGATGCGGCGCAGCTCGGATGGGTTGGTCACGCCGCCCCACATCCGTGGGACCACCGAGTAGGTGCCGTCTTTCTGGATGTTGGCGTGAGCGCGTTCGTTGATCAGGCGCGACTGCGGGTCATCCTGGGCTTCGCCGGGCCAGGTGGAAATCAGGTAGTAGTTCAGGGCCGGACGGCAGGTGGCGCAGCCGTTCGGGGTGCGCCAGTTCAAGTAACCCATGGTCCCGGCGATGGTCAGCAGGTGCTGGTCGCGGATCGCCTGGCGGATCTGCCCATGGTTGAGGTCGCTGCAACCGCAGATGGCTTTTTCGCTTTTCGGCTTCACGTCCGCCGCGCCGCCGACGGTGTTGATCAGGATCTGTTCCACCAGGCCGGCGCAGGAGCCGCAGGAGCTGGCGGCCTTGGTGTGCTTTTTCACGTCATCGACGCTGAACAGGCCGTGTTCCTGGATCGCCTTGACGATGGTGCCCTTGCACACGCCGTTGCAGCCGCAGACTTCAGCGGTGTCGGCCATGCTCATGGCTTTGTCCTGGCCTTGATGGCCGACGTCGCCCAAAGCGTTTTCGCCAAACATCAAGTGATCGCGGATCTCGCTGATGCCGTGGTTCTCACGGATCTGCCGGAAATACCAGCCGCCGTCCGCGGTATCACCGTACAGGCAGGCACCCACCAACACGTCATCCTTGATCACCAATTTCTTGTAGACGCCGCCAATCGGATCGGAAAGGGTGATGGTCTCGGTGCCTTCGCCGCCCATGAAGTCGCCGGCGGAAAACAGGTCGATGCCGGTGACTTTCAACTTGGTCGACGTCACCGAACCCTTGTAAGTGGCGAAGCCCAGTTGCGCGAGGTGATTGGCGCAGACCTTGGCTTGCTCGAACAGCGGCGCCACCAGGCCATAGGCGGTGCCGCGATGGTTGGCGCACTCGCCGATGGCGTAGATGCGCGGGTCATAGGTTTGCATCGTGTCGTTGACGAGGATTCCGCGGTTGCACGGAATGCCGGATTTTTCCGCCAGTCCGGTATTGGGCCGGATACCGGCAGCCATCACCACCAGGTCGGCGGGAATGATGTCGCCGTTCTTGAACTGGACCGAGCCGACCCGGCCGTTGCCGGCGTCGTGCAAGGCCTGGGTCTGCTCGCTGAGGCGGAATTTCAGGCCACGGTTTTCCAGGGCGGTTTGCAGCAGCTGGCCGCTGGTCTTGTCCAGTTGGCGTTCCAGCAGCCATTCGCCGATGTGCACCACGGTCACGTCCATGCCGCGCAGTTTCAAGCCGTTGGCGGCTTCCAGGCCGAGCAGGCCGCCACCGATGACCACCGCGTGCTTGTGGGTCTTGGCCGTGTTGATCATGGCCTGGGTGTCGGCGATGTCGCGGTAGCCGATCACGCCATCCAGAGTGTTGCCAGGGATCGGCAGGATGAACGGCGTGGAGCCGGTGGCGATGAGCAGGCGATCGTATTCGGCTTCGCTGCCGTCTTCGGCGATGACCCGGCGCTTGACCCGGTCGATCTCCACCACCTTGCGGTTGAGCAGCAGCTTGATGTTGTTGTCCAGGTACCAGCTCAGGTCGTTGAGCACGATTTCTTCGAATGTCTGTTCCCCGGCGAGCACGGGTGAGAGCAGGATGCGGTTGTAGTTGGTGTGGGGCTCGGCGCCGAAGACCGTGATGTCGTAGAGCTCGTTGCTCAGTTTGAGCAGTTCCTCGAGGGTGCGAACCCCGGCCATGCCGTTGCCGATCATTACCAGTTTGAGTTTTTTCATCAGGGTTCTCCGCAAGCTCAGGCCCGTTTCATCACGGCGGTCGGGCTGGCTCGGCAATTTTTTCGAAAACAAAAAAAGGCGTCTCGCTAGCAAACTAGCGAGGACGCCTTTGTCCTGGTCCCGTTCTCTCGGGAAGCACCGCCTTCATCGTTGGAGGCGTTGCTTTATGTATGGTGGAAGAGGTTATGCAGTGGTTGTGCCAAGTGGCGCGAGGGCTTGGATTTACTGGAGGAGGCGCGGATTGGCCGCGTTGCGGGGGGATTTATTGCACCGAATCAAAGCGTGTTGCCCGGTAATGGAGCGTGGCAGGGCTGGCGAGAAGGCTTTTGTGGCGAGGGAGCTTGCTCCCGCTGGGCTGCGAAGCAGACCCAAAAAAACGGCGACCGCTGCGCGCTCGAGCGGGAGCAAGCTCCCTCGCCACGGTGGTTATGAGTGAAACACCAGGAACAGCAGCACAACATTCACCACCAACGACACCAGCGCCAACGTCCGCCAGACCTTCAGCGGCTCCCGCTCAAGCAATGGCCGGGGCCTTACGCTCAAGCTTCGCCGCTCGCCCTGTTCCAGCTGCAACAGCCATTCTTCAGCCGTTTCAAAGCGCTGCGCAGGGTCTGCCGCCACGGCGCGTTCCAGGCTTTGCCCGAGCCATTCGGGCAGGTCCGGTCGATAACGATTGGCGCTCACGGGCACACCAAAGCGCGGTCGCTGGAACGCTTCGATTTCTCCGTAGGGGTAATGCCCGGTCAGCAGGAAATACAAGGTCACGCCGACCGCATACAAATCCTGTTGCGCCGTCGGCGCGGCGCCGCCGAAGGCTTCCGGCGCTATGTAGCTGGGGGTGCCAGGCAAGACGTTGGCCTGGTCTTCGGACAAACCGGGGCAGTACGCCAGGCCAAAATCCAGCAAGCGCAACTCCCCATCGTCGCCCTGGTGCAGGTTCTCCGGCTTGATGTCGCGGTGGTAGATCTGTCTTCGATGCAACAGGCCCACCGCGCGCACCAGTCGCTGCGCCAGCTCCAGCCATTGAGCCAGGGGCAACGGACCGCTTTGGTTGAACAGCTCGGCCAGGGTCACGCCCGAGTATTCACGCATCACGTAGTACAGATGTTGGCGCTGGGGGACGCCATGCACCTCCGGAAACTGCCGACCCGCGACCCGCTTGAGAAACCATTCCTCCGACAACAGCGCCTGGCCGGCGCGGGTGTCGTCCCGTAGCTGCACGGGCAAGGTTTTCAACAGCCAGGGTTGGCCCTGACCATCGTGTACCCGGTAGAGCAACGATTGCTGGCTCTGGCCGAGCAGGCTTTCTATCTGCCAGCCTTCGAACACCTGGCCCGCCTTCAGTGCAGGGGGCAGCGGCCACTGTTGCAGTTGGATCAGCGCGTCGCCGATGCTCGCTTCGCCCACCGCATCGACCCGCACCAACAGCGCGCTGGCGTTGTCCTGGCTACCGGCCAGGTGCGCGGCGTTGACCAGCGTCTGCGCCGCGCGATCCAGGTCTGGCTGGTCGCGCAGGATGCCGGCAATGGCCGTGTCTCCCAATACCGCCCAGACGCCATCGCTGAGCAGCACGAAGGTTTCATCTTCACGCAGCTCACCGTCGAGGAAATCGAGTATCAGATGCTGATCCAGCCCCAAGGCACGCTTGAGCACGTGTTGCATGCCCTGTTGTTCCCAGACGTGATCTTCGCTGACCCGTTGCAAATAGTCGGCGTGCCACCGGTAGACCCGGCAATCGCCGACGTGCGCCAGGGTGAAGCGCCGCCCCCGCAGGACCAGCGCGCTGACCGTGGTCAGCAGCGGTTGGCCGCCGCCGTTGGCTTGCAGCCAGCGATTCTGCGCCAGCAGCAGCCGGTCCAGCGCCTGGGCCACGCCCCAGGTCTGCGGCGTGGAGTAATAGTCCAAGGCGAGTGCCTGCAAGGTCGAACGCGCGGCCAATCCGCCATCGGCGCATTGGCTCACGCCGTCGGCGATGGCGAACAGGTAACCCTTGCTGGCGGCCAGGGCCGGGGCGGGAGTGACCAGGCGCAGGGCGTCCTGGTTTTCCTCTCGGGGACCCGTGGCGCTGGCTTCGGCAAAACTCAGTTGCAGGCTCATGGTTGCAGGTTATACCCGAGCCGCGGTGACCGCTGCCGAACCCCAGGTGGTCCTCCAGCGACGCTTGACCCCGTGCAGGCCGAACCAGGCCAGGACACCGAGGCTGGCGAACAACCACAGCGCCAGTTGGTAGCTGCCGGTGCTCTGCTTGATCGCGCCCATGCCCGCCGCCAGGGCGAAGCCGCCGATGCCGCCGGCCATGCCGATCAGCCCGGTCATCACGCCGATCTCGCGACGGAAACGTTGTGGCACCAGTTGGAACACCGCGCCGTTGCCCGCACCCAGGCCGAGCATGGTGCAGACGAACAGGGCCAGCGCCGCGTAGGAACTCGGCAGGTTGAAGCCGACCGCGGCGATGCAGACAGCCGCCACGGTGTACATGCCCAGCAGGGTGCGGATGCCGCCGAAACGGTCCGCCAGCGCGCCACCCAAGGGCCGCATCAGGCTGCCACCGAAAACGCAGGCCGCGGTGTAGTAGCCGGCGGTCACCGGGCTCAGGCCATATTGGTCGTTGAAGTAGCCGGGCAGGGCGCTGGCCAGGCCGATGAAGCCGCCGAAGGTCACGCTGTAGAAGAACATGAACCACCAGCTGTCGCGGTCACCGAGGGCCTTGAGATAGTCAGCCATGGATTTGGCCTTGGGCCGCTCCGGTGCGTTCTTGGCCAGCCAGGCGAACAAGACCAGGGTAATCACCAGCGGGATCACCGCGAAGCCGAACACGTTGGTCCAGCCGAAGGCCACCGCCATCACCGGAGCGATCAACGCGGCAAGCACGGTGCCCGAGTTACCGGCACCGGCGATGCCCATGGCCTTGCCCTGGTGCTGTGGTGGATACCACTGGGAAGCCAGCGGCAGGGCCACGGCGAACGAAGCGCCGGCCACGCCCAGAAACAGGCCCAGCAGCAAGGCTTGTTCGTAGCTGTGGATGCCCAGCTTCCAGGCGCAGAACAGCGCGCCGATCACGATCACCTGGCCGACTATGCCGGCGGTCTTCGGTGAAATGCGGTCGGCCAGCAGGCCCATGAACAGGCGCAGCACGGCGCCGGCGAGGATTGGCGTCGCGACCATCAGGCCGCGTTGCTGGGTGGTCAGGTGCAGGTCGGCGGAGATCTGTACCGCCAATGGGCCGAGCAGGTACCAGACCATGAAGCTCAGGTCGAAATAGAGGAAGGCCGCGAACAATGTCGGGGTGTGGCCGGATTTCCAGAAGCTTGAATTCATCGCGCACCTCAGCTGTAAAAGTCTCGAGAAATGAGTCAGTGCTTTGAGCAGTGCGCCGTCTGTGGTCGCACCACCGGCCCCGCGGGGCCAAAACAAAAAAACGCCGCAACCCGGATCGCCAGAGAGGCGAGGAGGGTGTGCGACGTCTTTGTCGTAGGTGGGGCAACCGCCGTTGGTTACCTGTGGGGTTGCTTAAGCGAGATCTGTGCCAACCTGCGAGGTTCGGGGGAGACCTTCGCGAGCAGGCTCGCTCCCACAGTCGATCGGTGGGGTGCACAAATGCTGTGTTCACCCAGACCCACATGGAATCAGAGTGTTCTCCGAACCTGTGGGAGCGAGCCTGCTCGCGAAGGCGTCTGGCCAGGCGCTACAAGGCTTTCAGCCGAGCAACTCGTTCATGGCAATGATCTGCTCCGCCACCTGGATCAGCTTCTGCTGGCGGCTCATGGCCTGGCGGCGCATCAGGGTGTAGGCCTGTTCCTCGTTGCAGTCCTTCATCTTCATCAGCATGCCCTTGGCCAGTTCGATGCGCTTGCGTTCGGCCAGTTGCTGGTCCCGGGCCAGGAGTTGCGCGCGCAGGGCCTGGTCGCTTTCGAAGCGGGCCATGGCCACGTCGAGGATCGGTTGCAGGCGTGCGGCATGGATGCCTTCGACGATGTAGGCGCTGACGCCTGACTTGATCGCCTGGCGCATCACATCCGGGTCGTGCTCGTCGGTAAACATGACGATCGGTCGTGGCTGGTCACGACTGACCAGCACCACTTGCTCCATGACGTCGCGCCCGGGTGACTCGGTATCGATCAGGATCACGTCCGGACGCACCGTTTCGACGCGCGCCGGCAGGTCGATGGTCAAACCGGATTCGTCGATCACCTCGAATCCGGCTTCAATCAGGGCCGCCTTGAGACGCCCGACTTTTTTCGCGGTGTCGTTGATCAGCAGGATACGCAGCATAATCGAGGCTCCTGTCAGCGGCTGGCGAGAAGGGGAGCCGCATCGCTCAAGGCGTGCAGTTTGAAGCTGCGGGCATACCCGACCGGGTCCGAGCCGTCCCAGGTCGTGCCGTCGATCAGTTGACTGCTGCGCATGTCCTGGCGAGGCGACGTCACGCCCAGCGCCGCGCAGGCTTCACGATACAGCTTGAGCTGTTGGACCTGGCGGGCCACGGCCAGGTAGTCCGGGTCTTCGCGCAGCAGACCCCAGCGCCGGAACTGGGTCATGAACCACATCCCGTCGGACAGGTACGGCAGGTTCACCTCGCCATCCCCATGAAAGCGCATGGCGTGGGGATCCTGCCAGCTGTTGCCCAGGCCATCGGCATAAATCCCGAGCAGGCGCGGCTCGATGCAATCGAGCGGAGCGTCGAGATATTCCGGGGCGCTCAATAATTGCGCGGTACTGCGGCGGTTTTCAGTGCTTTGTTCGATGAAGCGGCTGGCTTCGAGGATGGCCATCACCAGCGCGCGGGCAGTGTTGGGGTATTGCTCGACAAACGCGCGGGTACAACCCAGGACTTTCTCCGGGTGGTCGGGCCAGATGGTCTGGGTAGTCGCCAGGGTAAAGCCGAGGTTCTGCTTCACGGCACTGGCGCACCAGGGCTCGCCGACGCAGAAACCATCGATGCGCCCGGCTTGCAGGTGCGCGATCATCTGCGGCGGTGGCACCACTACGCTGTCGACATCCGACAACGGATGGATGCCCTGGGCGGCGAGCCAGTAATAGAGCCACATGGCATGGGTGCCGGTGGGAAAGGTCTGGGCGAAGGTCAGTTTCGGGCGAGTTTGGTGCACATGCTGCTCCAGTGCCTCAGGACTGGTCACGCCTTGCGCCTGCAAACCATGGGACAGGTTGATGCTCTGGCCGTTCTGGTTCAGCCCCATCAGCACGGCCATGTCGGTCGGCGCGACGCCGCCGATCCCCAGGTGCACGGCATAAATCAGGCCGTACAGGCTGTGGGCCGCGTCGATTTCACCGCTGACCAGCTTGTCCCTCAGGTTGGCCCAGGAGGCCTGGCGCTTGAGGTTCAGCGTCAAGCCGTAGGGCTGGGCGAAGCCCTGGGTGGCGGCCACGACCACCGGGGCGCAGTCGCTCAGGGCCATGAAGCCGAGGTTGACCGCGCTCTTTTCCGGGGCATCGCTGCCATTGACCCAAGCCAGGGGGGTGGCTGGAATTTCGTTCATCGCGCATCACCTTCCGCATAAAAAAGCGCCGCTTCCGGGCCGAGGAAGCCGGACGACGACGCCGTTGTCCCTTAAATCAGTGTGGCGCTCATTCCGTCACTGGCATGGGCGCCGATGACCAAAAGGGTGCAAGGCATATGCCAGCGCTATTGTTTTGTGCGGGCGCCTCGCTTGCGTTGCCGTTGCCCGGCTATAATCGCCGCCTCATTTCGTCGCCCGAGTCAAAGCCGCCCATGTACACCCTGGCCCGTGAACTGCTGTTCAAACTTTCCCCGGAAACTTCCCATGATCTGTCCCTGGACCTGATCGGCGCGGGTGGACGTTTGGGGCTCAACGGGTTGCTGTGCAAGGCCCCGGCAAAATTGCCGGTGACAGTCATGGGCTTGGAATTTCCCAACCCGGTCGGCCTGGCCGCCGGCCTGGACAAGAATGGCGCGGCCATTGACGGGTTCGCCCAGCTGGGGTTCGGCTTCGTTGAAATCGGCACCGTGACGCCGCGTCCGCAGCCGGGCAATCCCAAGCCACGGCTGTTCCGTTTGCCACAGGCCGAGGCAATCATCAACCGCATGGGCTTCAACAACCTGGGCGTCGATCATTTGTTGGCCCGTGTGGCTGCTGCCAGGTACAAGGGTGTGCTGGGGATCAACATCGGCAAGAACTTCGATACGCCGGTGGAGCGCGCCGTCGACGATTACCTGATCTGCCTGGACAAGGTCTACGCTCACGCCAGTTATGTGACCGTCAACGTCAGTTCGCCGAACACGCCAGGGCTGCGCAGCCTGCAGTTCGGCGATTCGCTCAAGCAACTGCTGGCCGACCTGGCGCGACGTCGCGCGGAACTGGCGGTGACGCACGGCAGGCATGTGCCGCTGGCCATCAAGATTGCCCCGGACATGAGCGACGAAGAAACCGTCCAAGTGGCCCAGGCCTTGATCGAGACCGGCATGGATGCGGTGATCGCCACCAACACCACGCTGGGCCGCGAAGGTGTAGAAGGCCTGGAGCATGGTGACGAGGCGGGCGGCCTGTCCGGCGCTCCGGTGCGCGACAAGAGCACCCACACGGTGAAAGTGCTGGCCGGCGAATTGGCGGGACGCTTGCCGATCATCGCGGCGGGCGGTATTACCGAAGGCCGGCATGCCGCCGAGAAAATCACGGCAGGGGCGAGCCTGGTGCAGGTTTATTCCGGGTTCATCTACAAGGGCCCGACGTTGATTCGCGAGTCGGTGGATGCGATTGCCGCGTTGGGTTGATTCCCAAGGCTGGTCACCGAACAGATCCCATGGGTTTTGTCATGCCCATTAAAAAGGGCTCCTCAAGGGAGCCCTCTGGGCCGTAGCCCGCCGCCCGGATGGGACGTGCGTGGTTAAAACGATTTGAATATCAGATTGTCGGGTTTTTGATTATCAGGGCCCTGTGTCAGCCGACGGCGTGAAGTTCGTTGAGTCTGTGGATACCCGCAGTGCCGGTCATACCGTCCCAGTTGTCGCCGCGTCCTTCTCGCCAGCCGTTGATCCAGGCTTGACGTACCGACGGTAGAGTAAAGGGGCAAAGCTCACGGGATTTACCACCAACGCCATATTGGTAACCGCGTAAAAATGCTCTTTCCAACGGATCACGCTTAAGTCTTCTCATAGGGTGTTGCCCTCACTTGTTGACTGTTGCTTAGCGTCGACCTCTATCGAGGCCGGGGCAGAATCATTCTGCCGTTGGTGGCTCGTTGCCGGCGTGACGAGCCAAGGGTGTTGACGCCGTTGCGACGTCAACCTGTGGTGAGTTCTAACCAAAGCGTCACATGGATGGAATGATCGTTTTGTCATAAGCACGTAACAAGAAAGATGTTAGTGCGATAAGTAACATCATGTTCGGCGCCCGCTTTTGCGTCAGACCCCTGTATGATCAGCCCTGCGCCGAAGGGCGGTCGCCGATGTCGAATGAGAATGTCCCCCCGTTGCACTCGGGTACTATTCGACGAAAGGGACGACTTTTCACAATTTGTTGCACAGAATTTTCTATCTGTCCTCGCATCTAAGCTCTTTGAACCTGAGCGGCGAGTACGGAACGGCACACGTTCGTGCCACGCGGGTGCTCTTGAGAAAAGCACCTGATTGAACCCGGCCCGGCAATGCGTTGCCCGGCCCACTTAGCCAAAGGCTCTGAATCCCATGTCCGATCGTTTCGAACTCTTCCTCACTTGCCCCAAGGGCCTCGAAGGCCTGCTTCTCGAGGAAGCCGTCGGGCTTGGCCTTGAAGAGGCGCGCGAGCACACCTCGGCCGTTCGTGGCATCGCCGACATGGAAACGGCCTATCGCCTGTGCCTGTGGTCGCGCCTGGCGAACCGGGTATTGCTGGTGCTCAAGCGCTTCGCGATGAAAGACGCTGAAGACCTGTACCACGGGGTGCTGGACGTCGACTGGCAAGACCACATGCTCGCCGATGGTACCTTGGCGGTCGAGTTCAGCGGTCACGGCTCGGGCATCGACAACACGCATTTCGGCGCCTTGAAGGTCAAGGACGCCATTGTCGACAAGCTGCGCACGCCGTCGGGCGAGCGGCCATCCATCGACAAGCTCAACCCGGACCTGCGCATCCACCTGCGCCTGGACCGTGGCGAAGCAATCCTGTCCCTCGACCTTTCGGGCCATAGCCTGCACCAACGTGGCTATCGCTTGCAGCAGGGCGCCGCCCCGCTGAAGGAAAACCTCGCCGCCGCCATCCTGATTCGCGCCGGTTGGCCACGCATTGCCGCCGAAGGCGGGGCACTGGCGGACCCGATGTGCGGCGTCGGCACGTTCCTGGTGGAAGCCGGAATGATCGCCGCCGACATGGCGCCGAACCTGCGTCGCCAGCAATGGGGCTTTACCGCCTGGCTCGGCCACGTGCCGGCGTTATGGAAAAAACTCCACGAAGAAGCCAGCGAGCGCGCCGCCGCCGGGCTGGCCAAGCCACCGTTGTGGATTCGCGGCTACGAAGCTGACCCACGGCTGATCCAGCCGGGCCGCAACAACGTCGAGCGTGCGGGCCTGAGCGAGTGGATCAAGATCTATCAGGGCGAAGTCGCCACCTTCGAGCCGCGCCCGGACCAGAACCAGAAGGGCCTGGTGATCTGCAACCCGCCGTACGGCGAGCGTTTAGGCGACGAAGCCAGCCTGCTCTATCTGTACCAGAATCTCGGTGAACGCCTGCGCCAGGCCTGCCTGAACTGGGAGGCCGCGGTGTTCACTGGCGCGCCGGACCTGGGCAAGCGCATGGGTATTCGCAGCCACAAGCAGTATTCGTTCTGGAACGGCGCCTTGCCGTGCAAGTTGCTGCTGATCAAGGTGCTCCCGGATCAGTTCGTCACCGGCGAGCGTCGCACCCCGGAACAACGCCAGGCCGAGCGTGAACAGGCTGTCTACGATCAAACCCCTGAAGTACCGCAAGAGCGCCAGTACAACAAGAATGGCAACCCGATCAAACCGGCCCCGGCGCCAGCCCCTGTGGTCGAGCAGGCGCGGTTGAGCGAAGGCGGGCAGATGTTCGCCAATCGCCTGCAGAAAAATCTCAAGCTGCTGAGCAAGTGGGCCAAGCGTGAAGGCGTCGACTGCTACCGGGTCTATGATGCCGACATGCCGGAATATTCCATGGCCATCGACCTGTACCACGATTGGGTGCACGTCCAGGAATACGTCGCGCCGAAGTCCATCGACCCGGAAAAGGCCTCGGCCCGGTTGTTCGATGCGCTGGCCGCCATTCCCCAAGCCTTGAATGTCGACAAGAGCCGTGTCGTCATCAAGCGCCGCGAGCGCCAGAGCGGCACCAAGCAGTACGAGCGCCAGAGCGCCCAGGGCAAGTTCACCGAGGTCAACGAGGGCGGCGTGAAGCTGCTGGTCAACCTCACCGACTACCTCGACACCGGGTTGTTCCTCGATCACCGGCCAATGCGCTTGCGGATCCAGAAAGAGGCCGCCGGCAAGCGCTTCCTCAACCTGTTCTGCTACACCGCGACCGCCAGCGTCCATGCCGCCAAGGGCGGGGCGCGCAGCACCACCAGCGTTGATTTGTCGAAAACCTATCTGGACTGGGCGCGGCGCAACCTGTCGCTCAACGGTTTTTCCGACAAGAACCGCTTGGAGCAGGGCGATGTCATGGCCTGGCTTGAAGCCAGTCGCGACGAGTACGACCTGATCTTCATCGATCCGCCGACGTTCTCCAACTCCAAGCGCATGGAAGGCGTGTTCGACGTGCAGCGCGACCACGTCCAGCTGTTGGACCTGGCCATGGCGCGCCTGGCGCCGGGTGGCGTGCTGTATTTTTCCAACAACTTCCGCAAGTTCCAGCTCGAAGACAACCTGGGCGAGCGTTACGCCGTGGAGGAAATCACCGCCGGGACCATCGACCCGGATTTTGCCCGAAACAGCAAGATTCACCGCGCCTGGAAAATCATGGCGCGCTGACCGGCGGTCGATTGGATCCATGCAGGCCTTGAAATTCAAGGCCTGCAGGCGTTTTTGGGACTGGCAAAAGTAATGGCAAATAGCTATAACTTAGTGTGTGACCGGGGCTGGACCAATGCCTGGTCCTTTCTGAGTCATGTTTATGGCATTACATCAGGTGCGTCCCAGGATCCTGGGCTTTATCAGCGAAGATGTTTCAGCATGGCTCGTGGCTTGCGTCGTCCTGATGGCAGGCCTGCTGCTGACCGGTTTGTTGGCCTGGGGCACGTTGAAGCAGTTCAACCAGCAATTGCGCCAGCGCTTCGAATTGCTCGCCGAAGAACGCTATAGCCGCCTCGAAGAGCGTTTCCAGGACCAGGAGCAACGTCTCGACAGTCTGAGGCGGTTCTTTGTCAACTCCGCGGGAGTGTCTGGCGCCGAATTCCATGGCTATACCGAAGCACTCTTGCGGCGTACCCGGGCCTTTGCCTGGGCGCCACGGGTGCTGCGGGGTGAGCGCCAGGCATTCGAGCAACAGGCACGAGCCGAAGTATCCACTACCTTTACCGTTCGTGAACGAGACGAGGCCGGAATCCTGCGCCAGGCCGCTGAGCGGAATGAATACGCGCCGCTGCTGTATATCCAGAGCCAGCCATCCTATGGCGCGCCGCTGGGCCTGGATCTGCTTTCGCATCCACTGCGCCGTGCCACGCTGGAACGGGCGCGCCAGCGTAACGCCCTGGTAGTTTCCGAGCCCATTGATCTGATCGGGAGCGATCCGGCCTTTGCCCGAGGTGTGATGCTGGCGGCGCCCGTTCTCAAGCCTCTGGCCAGTGAGCCGTTCGGCTACGTGGTGGCGGCCATCAGCATGCGCCAGTTGGTCGCCGATGGGCTGCCGGAGGCGGAGGATGACAGTCTGACGATGCGTGTGATTGATTCCGCCCACGATACCCCTTGGGAAGTCCTGTTCGAAACATCCAATCGACCGGGTAAAAGCGAGCTGTCGGCGGTCCGGATGTTGCGCCTGGCCGATCATGACTTCCGCGTGGAGTTGCGGCCCAGTCTCGCGTTCCTGTCGAACAATCATTCCAGCGTCGTGAGCGTCACGGTGTTGGGCGGGCTGCTCAGCCTGATGCTCAGCGTCTTGCTGTATACGTTGGTCAGCCAGCGACAGCGGGCCTTGGCGCTGGTGGAACAGCGCACCCGGGAACTGCATGCCCGGGAGTCGGAACTGCGCGGCACCCACGGCCAATTGAAGGGCGTGCTCGACGCCGCGACGCAAGTCGCGATCATCGCGACCGACCTGCGCGGTGTCATCACCACGTTCAATGCCGGCGCCGAGCAGATGCTCGGCTACCGCAGTTGCGATGTCCTGCAGAGCATGACCCTGGAAAGTCTTCACGTTCCGCGGGAGCTGCAGCATCGGGCCGCACAGCTGGCCGTGCGTTTCGGCAAGCCAATCCCGACGTGCCATGCGATGCTGCTCGAAGGCGGTGAGCAGGGCGGCCAACAGGCTCGGGAGTGGACCCTGGTGCGCCGCGACGGCAGCCACCTGACGGTCAACATGCTGGCCACGCCCGTGCTCGACGACCAAGGGTTGTGGGTCGGGCACCTGGCAATCTGCATCGACGTCACCGAACGCAAGCGCGTCCACGAAGCCTTGGCCGCACGGGACCTGCTGTTGAAAAAACTCAGCGCCCATGTCCCCGGCGGCATCTATCAGTTCAAGATGGACTTTACCGGTGAGTTCAGCGTGATCTATGCCAGCGACGGCATCCGCGACATCTACGAACTGGAGCCTGACGTGCTGGTACGGCACGCCGAAGCGGTGTTTTCGCGCATCCATCCGCTGGACAGCGCGCGGGTGCGTGCTTCGATCCGCATCTCGGCAGATACATTGAGCCCGTGGCGCGAAGAGTACCGGGTGCAACTTCCGCAGCGCGGTCTGCGCTGGGTACGCGGAGAGGCCACGCCCGAGCAATTGCCTGGCGGCGGTGTGTTGTGGCACGGCTATGTCTCGGACATCTCCGACCTCAAGCGCGTGGAAGAAGAACTGCGGGCACTGTCCATCACCGACGCCTTGACCGGCATTCGCAACCGACGCTATTTCCAGGAGCGCCTGACTTCGGAGATGGCCCGGGTTGAACGGGGCTCCGGCGAGCTGGCGGTCATCATGCTCGACATCGATCACTTCAAGCGCATCAACGACCAGCATGGCCATGCGGTGGGTGATCGGGTGTTGCAGGCGGTCTGCCAGCGCATCACCCAACGGCTGCGCCGCACCGACGTATTCTGCCGGTTGGGCGGCGAAGAGTTCGTGGTGCTCTGCCCGGATACGGACAATGAAAGTGCCTACACCCTGGCGTTGGGGTTATGGGACGGCCTGCGGGGTTCGCCGATCGACGACATCGGCACCATCACCGCCAGTTTTGGCATCGCCAGCTGGCGCGTTGGCGAAGGTGCCGACGCGCTGCTGTTGCGCGCCGACTCAGGTGTGTACGCGGCGAAGCAGGCCGGGCGGGATCGGGTCGAGGTGCAGTTGGGCTAGCCAACCTCACCCCAAGACACATCCGGCCTGGTGTTGGGGCTGGCTCAGAGCACCGACGCCGTCTGCGGCAGTTTCGGCTGGCGATACAAGTCCAGCAGCACCTGGTCGAGCACGGAGGAGGCGCCCCATGGCTTCGGATCGTTGAGGATCGCCACGACCGCCCAGGTATTGCCATTGATGTCGCGGCTATAGCCGGCAATGGCGCGGACTGTGTTCAACGTACCGGTCTTGACGTGCGCTTCGCCGGCCATGGCGGTGGTCTTGAGGCGTTTGCGCATGGTGCCGTCAGTACCGGCGATGGGCATCGAACTGATGAATTCCGCCGCATACGGGCTGCGCCATGCCGCTTGCAGCATCGCCGCCATTTCCCGGGCGCTGACCCGTTCGGCGCGGGACAGGCCGGAGCCGTTTTCCATCACCAGGTGCGGCGCGGTGATGCCTTTCTTGGCCAGCCACTGGCGCACCACTCGCTGCGCAGCCTTGGCATCGTCGCCGTCGGCCTCGTTGCGAAACTCCGCGCCCAGGCTCAGGAACAGTTGCTGGGCCATGGTGTTGTTACTGTATTTGTTGATGTCGCGGATGATCTCCGCCAGGTCCGGGGAGAACGCCCGGGCCAGCAGCTTGGCGTTCTTCGGCGTCGCGGCCAGGCGGTCGCTGCCCTGGATGCTGCCGCCCAGCTCCTTCCAGATCGCTCGCACGGCGCCAGCGGTGTAGGTGGCATGGTCGAGCAGCGACAGGTAGGTCTGGGAGCTGCAACCCTCGCCGAGTTGGCCGCTGACGGTCACGGTCATGCTGCCGTCCGCCTGGGCCACCGGGTTGTAGCGCACGCCACCGGTGCATTGCTTGGAGTTGGCGGCCTTGACCACGTTCTCGATGCGGATGCTGGCGATGGGCGGTTCGACCGATATCAGCACCCGGCCAGCATCATTGCGCGCCACGAAACGCAGCGCCTTGAGGTTGACCAGCAGCGAATCGGGCTTGACCAGGAAGGGTTTGTTTTCGTCATTGCCGTCGTCGTTGAACTCGGGCAATTGCGGCTGGATGAAGAAGCTGCGGTCCAGCACCAGGTCGCCGGTGATCTGCTGCACGCCGTTGGCCCGCAGGTCACGCATCAGCAGCCAGAGCTTTTCCATGTTCAGCTTGGGATCGCCGCCGCCCTTGAGGTACAGGTTGCCGTTGAGAATGCCCCCGCTGAGGGTGCCGTCGGTGTAGAACTCGGTTTTCCACTGATGGTTCGGCCCGAGCATTTCCAGGGCTGCGTAGGTTGTCACCAGCTTCATGGTGGACGCCGGGTTCACCGAGACATCGGCGTTATACAGCGTCGGGGTGCCGGGGCCGTTGAGCGGTACCATCACCAGGGACAGGGCGTTGTCTTGCAGTTTGCTGTTCTTCAGGGCCTTTTGCACATTCGGCGACAGGGCGGTGTTGATGGTGGCGGCTTGGGTGGAGACAGGCAGGGCCAAAGGAAGAAGAAGGCTGGCCAGAAGCAATGGGCGCAAAGATTTGATCATGTGAAATAAAACCCTACAGGCGAGGGGGAAAAGAACGAGGACATGAAAATGAACGCCCTCAACGGTCATGAAAGTGTCGGCATTATGCCCCAAGGCGCAACGGCTTGTGCCGTGCCCAAGCCCAGCGAAGCGGTATTTTTTTACCGGCGGTAGGCGGACTTGCCCGATCAGTCGGGCAATCGACGCACCAAACTGGTAAAGTGCCGGCCGTTATTACTTATGAGGATTGTTCCAATGGCGACTAACCGTTCCCAGCGTCTGCGCAAAAAACTGTGCGTGGATGAATTTCAAGAGCTGGGTTTCGAACTGAACCTGGATTTCAAAGAAGATCTGGCCGATGAGGCTATTGACGCTTTCCTCGACGCTTTCCTGAAAGAAGCCATGGAAGCCAATGGCCTGGGCTATGTCGGCGGTGACGACTATGGTCTGGTCTGCCTGCAGAAGCGTGGCTCGGTGACCGAAGAGCAGCGCGCTGCCGTTGAAGCCTGGCTCAAGGCCCGTCCTGAGCTGACCGGTGTTGAAGTCAGCCCGCTGATGGATGTCTGGTATCCGGAAAAGCCGATCAACAAGGCTTGATGGTCTGAAAAAAACCGGCAACCCGTTTGGGTGCCGGTTTTTTTGTGCCTGTCGGTTGGGTAATTGTTGTCCTTCAGGCCGCTTTGGCGAGCAGGCTCGCTCCCACATTGGGTCGGTGTTCACACATCTCCTGTGGGAGCGAGCCTGCTCGCGAAGCTTTCAAGATTCAGGCACTCCGCCAGTTCAGGATGAGCAAGGTCACCACCCCCGCTACAATCCCCCAGAACGCCGAGCCGATGGAAAACAGCGTCAACCCCGACGCCGTGACCATGAAGGTGATCAACGCCGCTTCCCGTTCCTTCGCTTCGCTCATGGCGATGCTCAGGCCATTGATGATCGAGCCGAACAGCGCCAATGCCGCGATGGACAGCACCAACTCCTTGGGCAGCGCAGCGAACAGCGCCGCCAGCGTGGCGCCGAAGACCCCGGCAAAGCCGTAGAAAATCCCGCACCAGACGGCTGCCGTGTAGCGCTTGTCGCGATCTTCATGGGCATGTGGCCCGGTGCAGATCGCCGCGCTGATGGCGGCGAGGTTGATACCATGGGAACCGAATGGCGCCAGCAACAGCGACGCAACGCCGGTGCTGGTGATCAATGGCGAGGCCGGTACGTTGTAGCCGTCGGCGCGCAGCACGGCGATGCCAGGCATGTTCTGCGAGGTCATCGCCACCACGAACAGCGGGATACCGATGCTGATGGTGGCCCCCAGGGAAAATTCTGGCGTGGTCCAGACCGGTGTCGCCACTTCCAGGGCGAAACCGCTGAAGTCGAGAAGCCCGAGCAAGCCCGACAGGGCAGTGCCGACCAGTAGCGCGGCCAATACCGCATAACGCGGCGACAGGCGCTTGACGATCAGATAGGTAAAGAACATCCCCAGCACCAGGCCGGTGCGATGTTGCGCAGCGACAAAGATCTCGCTGCCGATCTTGAACAGGATTCCCGCCAGCAGCGCGGCCGCCAGCGAAGCCGGAATGCGCTTGACCAGACGCTCGAAGCTGCCGGTCAGGCCACAGATCGTCACCAGCACCGCACAGGTGATGTACGCGCCGATGGCTTCGCCATAACTCACTCCGCCCAGGCTGGTGATCAGCAAGGCTGCGCCGGGGGTCGACCAGGCAATGGTGATTGGCGTGCGGTAGCGCAGCGACAAGCCGATGGAGCACACCGCCATGCCGATGGAGATGGCCCAGATCCATGATGAAATCTGCCCGCTGGTCAGCCCCGCCGCCTGCCCGGCCTGGAACATCAGTACCAGTGAGCTGGTGTAGCCGGTCATCATGGCGATGAAACCGGCGACGATGGCCGAGGGCGAGGTATCGGCCAGGGGGCGAAGTGGCGCGGTGCTGATTTCGGTCATGGTGAGCGGTTGTCCTTGTTGTAGATTGGCTGGACTGGCGGAGCCACGGATTGCCGGATCAAGCCTAAACTCAACGCAGTTGTCGATTGCAATACAGCCATGCCCGCAAAGAGCCGTACAGTCGTGTTGCCATCAGAGGTTGTGTACAATCGCCGTGTTTATTACGCGATACTTGCCAGCGACCCGCTGTGCCGTATTACAGTCACGGTTAAATCGCCGCAGTTCTCCCGACTCGAGTGCCCATGAACGAACAGTTGCAACCCCTCAAGAAACAACCGCGAGCAGGCAAAGCCGGCCGCAGCGGAACCCAGGACGATATTGTCTACGCGCACATTTTCGAGGCCATCCTCGAACAGCGTCTGGCGCCTGGCACGAAGTTGAGTGAAGAGGCGCTTGGGGAGATTTTCGGGGTGAGTCGCACCATCATTCGTCGCGCGCTGTCGCGCCTGGCCCATGAAGGCGTGGTGCTGCTGCGCCCGAATCGCGGTGCGGTGGTCGCCAGCCCGAGTGTCGAAGAGGCACGCCAGGTATTCTTTGCCCGGCGCATGGTGGAGAAGGCAATCACTGAGCTGGCGGTACAGCACGCCAGCGCCGAACAGCTTGCCGAGCTGCGGCAGATGGTCAGCGACGAGCGCGACAGTTTTTCCCGGGGGGACCGTGGCGCCGGCATCCGGTTGTCGGGCGAGTTTCACCTCAAGCTGGCCGAGGCGGCAAAAAACGCGCCGCTGATCAGCTTTCAGCGCAGCCTGGTATCACAGACTTCGTTGATCATCGCCCAGTACGAAAGCGGTAACCGTTCCCACTGTTCCTATGACGAACACACCCAGCTGATCGACGCCATCGAGGCCCGTGACGCAGCCCTGGCGGTGAACCTGATGATGCATCACATGGATCACATCGACAGCAAGCTCAACCTCGACGAAGAAAGCGCGTCGGACGATTTGCATGCAGTGTTCTCGCATCTGTTGCAGAGCAAGAAGCCGGGGCGGTCGACGGCCAAGCTCTGATTGAGTTGAGTCAGCGATGCCGAGGCGCGCCCTTCGCGAGCAGGCTCGCTCCCACAGTGGATTTGTGTTGGTCACACTGACCCTCGACTGTCTCCAAAAAGTTGGACACCAATCTGGCTTCTGGGGTCAGGCAACCCTGTGGGAGCGAGCCTGCTCGCGAAAGCGGTCTGGCAGGCGCTGAAAGTTAGCGCTGGTGCACCAACCGGCCTGCCGCATAAGTCTGCGCCACCGTCCGGTCATCCCCCAGGGTCATCAGTACGAACAACCGCTCGGCCATGTCCTTGGCCTGCTTCAGGCGATAGCTCAACAGCGGCGTGGCGTTGTAGTCCAGCACCAGGAAGTCCGCGTCCGTGCCCGGCTGCAACGTGCCGATCCGGTCTTCCAGGCGCAAGGCCCGGGCGCCGCCGAGGGTGGCCAGGTACAGCGATTTGAACGGGCTCAGTCGCGCACCTTGCAACTGCATGACCTTGTAGGCTTCGTTCAGGGTTTGCAGCAGCGAAAAACTGGTTCCGCCGCCCACGTCGGTGCCAAGGCCAACATTGACTTTGTGCTTCTCGGCCATCGGCAGGTTGAACAGGCCGCTGCCCAGGAACAGGTTCGAGGTCGGGCAGAACGCGATGGCCGAACCGGTTTGTGCCAGGCGTGCGCATTCTTCGTCGCACAGATGCACGCCATGGGCGAACACCGAGCGCTCGCCGAGCAAGTGGTAGTGGTCGTATACGTCCAGGTAGCCTTTGCGCTCGGGGAACAGCTCCTTGACCCATTGCACTTCCTGCAGGTTCTCGCTGATGTGCGTCTGCATGTACAGGTCCGGGTATTCGCCGAGTAACTGGCCGGCCAGGGTCAGCTGCTCCGGCGTGCTGGTCGGCGCGAAGCGCGGGGTCACGGCGTAATGCAGGCGACCCTTGCCATGCCAGCGTTCGATCAGCGCCTTGCTCTCGGTGTAGCTGGATTCGGCGGTGTCGACCAGGTAGTCCGGCGCGTTGCGGTCCATCATGACCTTGCCGGCGATCATCCGCAGGTCGAGTTTCTCGGCAACCTCAAAAAATGCGTTCACCGATTGCGGGTGCACACTGCCGAATACCAGGGCTGTGGTGGTGCCGTTGCGCAGCAATTCCTTGACGAAAATGTCCGCCACCGCCTCAGCGTGGGCCGGGTCGGCGAACTGGCTTTCGCAGGGGAACGTGTAGGTGTTGAGCCAATCCAGCAACTGCTCGCCATAGGCGCCCACCATGCCGGTCTGCGGCAGGTGGATATGGGTGTCGATGAAGCCGGGGGTGATCAAGGCGTCCTGGTAGTGCGTGATCTCGATATCCGCTGGAAGGGTCGGCAACAGATCGCTGGCATGGCCGATAGCGCTGATCAGGCCATTTTCCACTACCAGCAGGCCATCCTCGAAATATTCATAGGACGCCTCGATACCGACTTCGGCCGGATCGGCGAGGCTGTGGAGCAGGGCGGCGCGGTAGGCTTTGCGTGTCAGGGGCATGGGGATTCTCGATAACGGGATTAACGCTGGCTGCGGCGCGAAACCGGCAGCAACCTGGCGATGGGTTCGGCGCGGGAGGTGTGCTGGCCGAAATCTGCGTTGTAGGTGGCGATGATTTCGCCGGCGATGGAGATGGCGATTTCAACGGGCAGCTTGCCTTTGACTTCGCCGATGCCCATCGGGCAGCGCATACGCTGCAGGGCGCCACTGTCGAAGCCGCGATCACGCAGGCGATGTTCGAACTTGACGCGTTTGGTCTTCGAGCCGATCAGGCCGAAGTAGGCAAAGTCGTTGCGCTTGAGGATCGCGGCGCTCAGTTCCAGATCGAGCTGGTGATTGTGGGTCATGACGATGCAGTAGCTGCCGGCGGGCAGCTCATCGACTTCGTCCAGCGGGTCTTCAGTCACGATTTTCTGTACGCCGTGGGGCAACTGCTCAGGAAATTCCGCTTCCCGCGAGTCGATCCAGCGCACCCGGCAAGGCAGGCTCGCCAGCAGCGGCACCAGGGCGCGGCCGACGTGACCGGCACCGAACACGGCAATCTGCGCCTGGACCTGGCCCATGGGTTCGAACAGCAACACGGTAACGCCACCGCAGCACTGGCCGAGGCTGGCGCCGAGGCTGAAGCGCTCTAGATGGGTGTTCTGCTGGCCGCTGGCAAGCATCTGCCGGGCAATCTCCATCGCCTTGTATTCCAGATGACCGCCGCCAATGGTGTCGAATGTCTGGCGGGCGCTGATGACCATCTTCGAGCCGGCGTTGCGCGGGGTGGAGCCGAGCTCCTCGATGATCGTCACCAGCACGCAGGGTTCGCCGCGGGTTTGCAGGTCGGCGAGGGCGCTGATCCAGTTGTACATATTCACCTCGACATCTCTGTTGTCTGTTCCGGCCTCATCGCGAGCAAGCTCGCTCCCACATTGGATCGGTGTTCACAAATCCCTTGTGGGAGCGAGCTTGCTCGCGATTGGCCGCGCCGCGGTCTAGAGCGAAGCCACTTCGGCTTCAGCTTCCTCAGCCTTGACCACCCTCAACCCACGCATCTGCTCACATCCCCACAACACCCGCTCCGGCGTCGCCGGCGCGTCGATTTTCGGTTGCTGCCGATAATCCCCCAGGCTCGCCACGGCGTCCTTGATGGCGCACCACGCGGCGATGCCGAGCATGAACGGCGGCTCGCCCACGGCCTTGGAATGGAACACCGTGTCTACGGGGTTCTTGCGGTTTTCCACCAGTCGCACCCGCAGGTCCAACGGCATGTCGGCCACGGCCGGGATCTTGTAGCTGGCCGGGCCATTGGTCATCAGCTTGCCCTTGTCGTTCCACACCAGTTCTTCCATGGTCAGCCAGCCCATGCCCTGGATGAAACCGCCCTCGACCTGGCCGATGTCGATGGCCGGGTTCAGCGAGGCGCCAACGTCGTGGAGGATGTCGGTGCGCAGCATCTTGTATTCGCCGGTGAGGGTGTCGACGATCACCTCGGCACACGCGGCGCCGAAGGCGTAGTAATAGAACGGCCGGCCGCGGGCCTGGCTGCGGTCGTAGTAAATTTTCGGGGTCTTGTAGAACCCGGTGCTCGACAGCGAGACCTGGGCGAAGTAGGCCTGTTGTACCAGCGCTTTGAAGGTCAGGATGTGATCGCGCACCCGCACGTGGCCGTTGTGGAATTCCACGTCTTCTTCGCTGACCTTGTATTGCCGCGCGGCGAATTCCACCAGGCGTTGCTTGATGGTTTCTGCGGCATTCTGCGCGGCCTTGCCGTTCAGGTCGGCGCCGCTGGACGCGGCGGTGGGCGAGGTGTTCGGGACCTTGTCGGTATTGGTCGCGGTGATCTGCACGCGGTCCATTTCCACCTGGAACACCTCGGCCACCACCTGGGCGACTTTGGTATTGAGCCCTTGGCCCATTTCCGTGCCGCCGTGGTTCAGGTGGATGCTGCCGTCGGTGTAGACGTGAATCAACGCCCCGGCCTGATTGAGGAAACTCGCGGTGAAGGAAATGCCGAACTTCACCGGCGTCAGCGCCAGGCCCTTCTTGAGGATCGGGCTGCCCGCGTTGTAGCGGCGGATCGCTTCGCGGCGCTCGGCGTACTGGCTGCTTTCTTCCAGTTCAGCGGTCATTTCCTCGAGCATGTTGTGCTCGACGGTCTGGTAGTAGTGCGTGACGTTGCGCTCGGTCTTGCCGTAGTAGTTGGCCTTGCGTACCGCCAGCGGGTCGAGCCCCAGGCGCCGGGCGATGGCATCCATCACCTCTTCGATGGCGACCATGCCTTGGGGCCCGCCGAAACCACGGTAAGCGGTGTTCGACGCGGTGTTGGTCTTGCAGCGATGGCCGTTGATGGTCGCATCGCCCAGGTAGTAGGCATTGTCGGCATGGAACATCGCCCGGTCGACAATCGAGGCCGACAGGTCCGGCGAGCAACCGCAGTTGCCGGCCAGTTCCAGGGCGATGCCATGCAGGCGCCCGGTGTCGTCGAAGCCCACGTCGTATTCGATATAGAAAGGATGGCGCTTGCCGGTCATCAGCATGTCCTCCACCCGGGGCAGGCGCATCTTGGTCGGCTGGCCGGTGAGGTGCGCGATGACGGCGCACAGGCAGGCCGGGCTGGCGGCCTGGGTTTCCTTGCCGCCAAAGCCGCCGCCCATGCGGCGCATGTCCACCACGACCTTGTTCATCGACACGCCCAACACTTCGGCCACCAGCTTCTGCACTTCGGTGGGGTTCTGGGTCGAGCAGTAGACGATCATGCCGCCGTCTTCGGTGGGCATCACCGAGGAAATCTGGGTTTCCAGGTAAAAGTGTTCCTGGCCGCCGATGTGCAGCGAGCCTTGGATGCGATGTTCGGCGGTGGCCAGCGCCGTGGCCGAATCGCCGCGCTGGTGGGTGTGACTGTCGAGCACGAAGTGCCGCTTGCGCAGCGCCTCGACCACATCCAGCACCGGTTCGAGGTCTTCATATTCAATGATCGCGGCCATGGCTGCCTGGCGTGCGGTCTCCAGGTCCTTGGCCGCCACGGCGAGTACCGGTTGGCCGACGAACTGCACGTCATCGATCGCCAGCAGCGGGTCGCCGGGCAACAACGGGCCAATGTCCTTCAGGCCTGGTATGTCCTGATGGGTAATGGCGATGCGCACCCCTTCGAAGGCGTAGCAGGGCGTGGTGTCGATACGCAGGATTCGCGCATGGGCGCGATCCGACAGCCGGGCATAGACGTGCAACTGGTTGGGAAATTCCAGCCGGTCATCGATGTACTGGGCTTCGCCGGACACGTGTTTGGCAGCGCTGTCATGCTTGACACTGCGGCCCACGCCCGTGGTGAGGTCGCGGGCGAACAGCTCGGCCAGTTCGGCCTGGGTCTTCTCTACGGCGTGATGGTTAGACATAAGCGGTCACCCGAGTCTCGATGTGCGGCGTTTGCAGCTCGATGAAGTATTTGCGCAGCAGGTTGCGGGCGCTGAGCAGACGGTATTCCTTGCTGGCGCGGAAGTCCGACAGCGGCGTGAAATCCTCGGCCAAGGCCGCGCAGGCGCGTTCGAGGGTGCTGTCGTTCCACGGCGCGCCGATCAGTGCGGCTTCACAGTGCCTGGCACGCTTGGGTGTTGCGGCCATGCCGCCGAAGGCGACACGCGCGTCTTCGACCAGACCGTTTTCAAGACGCAGGTTGAACGCCGCGCACACTGCGGAAATGTCATCGTCCAGACGCTTGGAAACCTTGTAGGCGCGGAACGTCTGTTCGGCGCTGGCTCGGGGCACGATGATCTTTTCGATGAATTCGCTTTCCTGGCGGGCGGTTACCCGGTAGTCGATGAAATAGTCTTCCAGGGCCAGGGTGCGGCGGGTCTGGCCCTTGCACAGCACAATCTGCGCGCCGAGGGCGATCAGCAGGGGCGGGGAGTCGCCAATGGGCGAGGCGTTGCCGATGTTGCCGCCCAATGTGCCCTGGTTGCGGATCTGTAGCGAGGCGAAACGCTGCAGCAGTTCGCCGAAATCCGGGTATTCGGCTTTTAATGCCTCGTAGCAATCGGAAAGCGCGGTGGCGGCGCCGATCTCCAAACGGTCATCAAAACGCTCGATGCGCTTGAGTTCGGCGACGTTACCTACGTAGATCATCACTGGCAGGGTGCGGTGAAACTGCGTGACCTCCAGCGCCAGATCGGTGCCGCCAGCCAGTAGCCGCGCCTGCGGATAGGCGTCGTAGAGGTCGGCCAGATCGGCCACGGTCAGCGGCACCAGGCAACGCTTGTCACCGCTGTTGAGCTCGCCGGTTTCGGTCGGGGCGATGGCTTTCAGGCGGGCGATGGTCTGGGCTTCGCGGGCGTCGAACTGGTCCGGTTGTTTGCCGCAGCAGGCCTGGTCGGCCGCCGCCAGGATCGGCCGGTAGCCGGTGCAGCGGCACAGGTTGCCGGCGAAGGCTTCGTGGGCCTTGTGGGCGTCGGGTTGTTCGCTGTTCTTTTGCAGGGCGAACAGCGACATGACGAAGCCCGGGGTGCAGAAACCGCATTGCGAGCCGTGGCAGTCGACCATCGCCTGCTGGACGCTGTGCAACTGGCCATTGTGCTTGAGGTCTTCGACACTGATCAGTTGCTTGCCGTGCAGCGACGAGACGAAGGTCAGGCACGAATTGAGGCTGCGGTAGCGGATGCGCTCGCTACCGTTCGCGTCCGTTTCCAGTTCGCCCACCACCACGGTGCATGCGCCACAGTCGCCGCTGGCGCAGCCTTCCTTGGTGCCGGGTTTGCCAACATGCTCGCGCAGATAGTTGAGCACGGTCAGGTTCGGGTCCAGGGCGTGCTCGCTACGGAGTTCCTGGTTGAGTAAAAACTGGATCACGGAAGGCCTCGCAGATTCATTATTGTTGTATCGACGTGGGCTGAATTTAGCAGTTCTGACTTTTCGGTCAACGATTTTCTGACTTAAAGGTCAAGAAAAGCTGTTTTGTCGATACTCAACGTATTCAGTATGGTCCCTCTGTGGGAGCGAGCCTGCTCGCGAAGGCGCCGGTTCAGTTGAAGCATTCGCCGGCTGCTATGGCGCTTTCGCGAGCAGGCCCGCTCCTACAGTTTTTTTTGCTTATATCGTGCCAAAAACCCGGTGCAGGCCCTGCGCCATGACGTATCGAGTGCGCTACACTGCGCCGCTTGTGCAGATCGAAGAGTTTGAAGGACAACCATGACGTTCAAGGCCCCGGACAGCCTCGCCGAGCAAATCGCCCATTACCTCGCCGAACGCATCATTCGCGGCGAAATGAAACCGGGAGAGCGCATCCAGGAGCAAAAGGTCACGCTGGCGCTCAATGTCAGTCGCGGCTCGGTCCGCGAGGCTTTGCTGATCCTCGAGCGGCGTCATCTGATCGCTATCCTGCCGCGCCGTGGCGCCCACGTCACCGAGCTTACCGAACACAAGGTGCGCAGCCTGTGCGCGTTGATGAGCGAGCTCTACATCCTGCTGGGCAACGCGGTGGCTCATGGCTGGAAGGAACAGGCCGACATGGCCCCGTTCGTGGCGATCCAGCAACGCCTCCAGCAAGCTTACGAGCGCCAGGACATCCGCACCTTCGTCGATGAAAGCTTCAGCGTGATGCGCGCGGCCTATCCGTTTGCCGACAATCCGTATCTGCAAGAGACCGTCGAGAACCTGCAACCGGCGATGAGTCGCGCCTACTTCCTGGCACTTGAGCAGCGCAAGGCTGAAATGAGCGAATTCCTCGACCTGTTCCAGCGTCTGCTTGTAGCGGTGCTGGCCCGCGATCTGCCGCAGATCCGCATCGTGCTGACGGCCTATGCCCAGCGCAGTTGCGATCTGGTGGTTTCGGCCCTGACGGCGGCCTGACGTGCGGCTCAAGTGCATCAAGCTGGCGGGGTTCAAATCCTTCGTCGACCCGACCACGGTGAACTTCCCCAGTAACATGGCGGCGGTGGTCGGGCCCAATGGCTGCGGCAAGTCGAACATCATCGACGCCGTGCGCTGGGTGATGGGCGAAAGCTCGGCCAAGAACCTGCGCGGCGAATCGATGACCGACGTCATCTTCAACGGCTCCACCAGTCGCAAGCCGGTGAGCCAGGCCAGTATCGAGCTGGTGTTCGATAACTCCGACGGCACTTTGATCGGTGAATACGCGGCCTACGCGGAAATCTCCATTCGTCGCAAAGTGACCCGCGACAGCCAGAACAGCTATTTCCTCAACGGCACCAAATGCCGTCGCCGCGACATCACTGACATCTTCCTCGGCACCGGCCTGGGCCCGCGCAGCTACTCGATCATCGAGCAGGGCATGATCTCCAAGCTGATCGAGGCCAAGCCGGAAGACCTGCGTAATTTCATCGAGGAAGCCGCCGGCATCTCCAAGTACAAGGAGCGGCGCCGGGAAACTGAAAACCGCATCCGCCGTACCCACGAGAACCTTGCGCGCCTGACCGACCTGCGCGAGGAGCTCGAACGTCAGCTCGAACGACTGCATCGCCAGGCCGAGGCCGCCAAGAAGTATCAGGAATACAAGGGCGAAGAGCGCCAGCTCAAGGCCCAGCTGTCAGCGTTGCGCTGGCAGGCGTTGAACGAACAGGTCGGCCAGCGTGAGGCGATCATCGGCAACCAGGAAGTCAGCTTCGAAGCACTGGTGGCCGAGCAGCGCAATGCCGATGCCGCGATCGAGCGCTTGCGCGACGGGCACCACGAACTGTCCGAGCGCTTCAATCTGGTGCAGGGGCGCTTCTATTCGGTGGGCGGCGACATTGCCCGGGTCGAACAGAGTATCCAGCACGGCCAGCAGCGTTTGCGCCAGTTGCAGGACGATTTGAAAGAGGCCGAGCGCGCGCGCCTGGAAACCGAATCCCACCTGGGCCACGATCGCACCTTGGCGCTGACCCTTGGCGAAGAACTGGACCGTCTTGTGCCGGAACAGGAAATCACCAG
Source organism: Pseudomonas sp. Z2-11 (assembly GCF_054161305.1). Lineage (NCBI taxonomy): Bacteria > Pseudomonadati > Pseudomonadota > Gammaproteobacteria > Pseudomonadales > Pseudomonadaceae > Pseudomonas > Pseudomonas sp. Z2-11. The sequence goes on along the minus strand of NZ_CP096395.1, from coordinate 4,197,090 downwards.
CGCCGCCGCCGAAGAGGCCGCGGCAGCCCTGGAAGAAGCCGAGCTGACCATGCACGGCTGGCAGGAGCAGTGGGACAGTTTCAACCTGACTTCCGCCGAACCGCGGCGCCAGGCCGAGGTGCAGCAGTCGCGCATCCAGCAGCTCGAAACCAGCATGGAGCGTTTGGCTGAAAGGCAACGGCGCCTGGCTGAAGAGCGGGCGTTGCTCGCTGCGGATCCGGAAGACGCGGCGATCCTCGACCTGAGCGAGCAGCTCGCCACCAGCGAAGCGACCCTGGAAGATTTGCAGGCCAGCGAGGACGCCCAGGTCGAGCGGCTGGAACAACTGCGCCAAGCCTTGCAAATGGCCTTGCAGAACCAGCAGCAGGCCCAGGGCGAACTGCAACGCCTCAACGGCCGCCTGGCCTCGCTGGAAGCGTTGCAACAGGCCGCGCTGGACCCCGGCACCGGCACGGCCGAGTGGTTGCGCGACCAGCATCTGGCCGAGCGCCCGCGTCTGGCCGAGGGGTTGAAAGTCGACGCGGGCTGGGAGCTGGCGGTGGAAACCGTGCTGGGCGCCGACCTGCAAGCGGTGCTGGTGGATGATTTCGCCGGCTTCGATCTCTCGGGGTTTGCCCAAGGCGATTTGCGCCTGCTCAGTCCGGCTGGCGATGGCGTGCGGATCCCTGGAAGCCTGCTGGACAAAGTCGAGGCCCAGGTTGACTTGTCGCCCTGGTTGGGTCAGGTCAAACCCGTGGATAGCCTGGAGCAGGCGCTGGCCTTGCGTGGTCAATTGGCCGCCGGCGAGAGCCTGATCAGTCGTGACGGGTACTGGGTCGGCCGGCATTTCCTGCGGGTGCGCCGGGCCGGCGAGGCCGAAAGCGGCATGCTCGCCCGTGGCCAGGAAATCCAGCGTCTGGTCGCCGAGCGCGAAGAGCGCGAGGCCAGCGTCGAAGCCCTGGAAACCGAATTGCAGAACCTGCGGGCGCAACAGCGCCAGCAGGAAAACGGTCGCGAACACCTGCGCCGCTTGTTGCAGGACGAGGCGCGCCAGCAGGGCGAACTCAAGGCGCAGCTGTCCGCCGGCAAGGCCAAGGTTGAACAACTGGCCCTGCGGCGCACCCGTCTCGATGAAGAAATGGCCGAGTTGGGCGAACAGCGAGCGCTGGAGCACGAACAGATCGGCGAGGCGCGCCTGCAATTGCAGGAAGCCCTCGACGCCATGGCGCTGGACACCGAACAACGCGAATTGCTCCTGGCCCAGCGCGACAGCCTGCGCGAACGCCTCGATCGGGTGCGCCAGGAAGCGCGCCAACACAAGGATCATGCCCATCAGCTGGCAGTGCGCCTGGGCTCGCTCCAGGCCCAGTACGATTCCACGCGCCAGGCGCTGGAACGTTTGGAAATGCAATCCGAACGCCTCACCGAAAAGCGCGAACAGCTGAGCCTCAACCTGGAGGAGGGCGAGGCGCCGCTGGAGGAGCTGCGGCTGAAACTCGAGGAATTGCTCGACAAACGCATGAGCGTCGACGAAGAACTCAAGACCGCGCAGATCGCGCTGGAGGACGCCGACCGCGAACTGCGCGACGCGGAGAAGCGCCGCAGCCAGGCCGAGCAGCAATCCCAGCTGATTCGCGGCCAGATGGAGCAGCAGCGGATGGAATGGCAGGCCCTGACGGTCCGCCGCAAAGCCTTGCAGGACCAGTTGCTGGAGGACGGCTACGACCTCAACGGAGTGCTCGCCACCCTCATGGCAGGTGCCAACGAGAAAGAGGCCGAGGAAGAACTCGAACGCATCGCCGCGCGCATCCAGCGCCTGGGCGCGATCAACCTGGCCGCCATCGATGAGTATCAGCAGCAGTCCGAGCGCAAGCGCTACCTCGACGCCCAGAACGATGACCTGGTGGAGGCGCTGGAGACCCTGGAAAACGTCATTCGCAAGATCGACAAGGAAACCCGCAATCGCTTCAAGGATACCTTTGATCAGATCAACGGCGGTTTGCAGGCACTTTTCCCGAAAGTTTTCGGCGGCGGCAGTGCCTATTTGGAACTGACGGGCGAAGATCTACTCGATACTGGGGTGACAATCATGGCGCGTCCTCCCGGCAAGAAGAACAGCACCATTCATTTACTTTCCGGTGGCGAAAAGGCCCTGACCGCATTGGCCCTGGTTTTTGCCATTTTCAAGTTGAATCCGGCGCCGTTCTGCATGCTCGACGAAGTCGATGCGCCACTGGACGACGCCAACGTGGGCCGTTACGCACGTCTGGTAAAGGAAATGTCTGAAACGGTGCAGTTCATCTACATCACCCATAACAAAATCGCCATGGAAATGGCCGATCAGTTGATGGGCGTCACCATGCACGAGCCGGGTTGCTCGCGACTGGTGGCGGTGGATGTGGAAGAAGCCATGGCGATGGTTGATGCGTAAAGCATGTCTGTAGGCGCTTTGCGTAGGGCGTTGTAGGTCTTTTTAACCTTTTGGCTTGTCACTCAATTCACAGATTGGGCATAAGCCAATGCGACAGACGGTGTAAAGTTGTCTTTGGTCGTGCTAGTTTAATGTCAATTTTTCGTGTGCGTGGGCAAAACGCCATTCAGAACATAGAGTTGGCGCCACGTTTTAAAGCGGTTTGCAAATAGCTAAGCCCCTTATTTATCAGCATTTTTATAGAGGCACGGGATTACATGGAAATCGGTCTGCGCGAGTGGCTGATCGTCATCGGCATCATTGTCATTGCCGGTATTCTTTTCGACGGCTGGCGTCGCATGCGCGGCGGCAAGGGGAAACTCAAGTTTCGCCTGGATCGCAGCCTGTCGAACCTGCCGGATGAAGATGACAGTGCCGAACTGCTGGGCCCGCCCCGGGTGCTGGATACCCACAAGGAGCCGCAGCTGGACGAACACGACCTGCCGTCCATGAGCGCGCCGGCGCGCGAGCCGCGTGAGTCGGGCTCCAAGCGCGGCAAACGCAACAGTGAGCCATCCCAGGGCGACCTGAACCTGAACCTGGATCTTGATGGCGGTCCAGGCTTCAGCAGCCGCGACGGTGATTACCCGGACGAGAGCAAGGCCTCCGGTTCCAACGGTGACAAGGACCAGGCCCAGGCTGAAGAAGTGCTGGTGATCAGCGTGATCTGCCGCGATCCAGCCGGCTTCAAGGGCCCGGCGCTGCTGCAGAACATCCTCGAAAGTGGCCTGCGTTTCGGTGAAATGGACATTTTCCATCGCCACGAAAGCATGGCAGGCAATGGCGAGGTGCTGTTTTCCATGGCCAACGCCGTCAAGCCAGGCGTGTTCGATCTGGACGACATCGATCATTTCAGTACCCCGGCGGTGAGCTTCTTCCTTGGGCTGCCAGGCCCGCGCCATCCAAAACAGGCTTTCGATGTGATGGTGGCCGCGGCTCGCAAGCTGGCCCAGGAACTCAACGGTGAATTGAAGGATGACCAGCGCAGCGTGCTGACCGCCCAGACCATCGAGCATTACCGCCAGCGCATCGTCGAGTTCGAGCGCCGGGCACTGACCCAGAAGCGCTGAAGTCAGTCTTTGGCCAGGAGCTTTTTTTGTGGCGAGGGAGCTTGCTCCCGCTGGAGGGCGAAGCCCTCCCCAAAAAATTCTTGAAAAATGAGCAGCCCAGGCTGCTCTTTTGCTTTATGAGAGAACACCCATGAACGCCGTCGAAACCCGCATCCTGGAGCTGCGCTCCGAGCTGGACCAGCATAACTATCGCTACCATGTCCTTGACGAACCGACCATCCCGGACGCCGAGTACGATCGCCTGTTCCACGAACTCAAGGCCCTGGAAGAGCAGCATCCGGAACTGGTGACCAGCGATTCCCCGACCCAACGGGTCGGCAGCGTGGCGCTGTCGGCGTTCAGCCAGGTGCGCCATGAAATCCCGATGCTCAGCCTGGGCAACGCCTTCGATGAAAACACCATGCGTGAGTTCGACCGCCGGGTGACCGAAGGCCTCGACTTGCCCACGGGCGATTTGCTCGGCGCTGGCGCGGCGGTGGAGTACAGCTGCGAACCGAAACTCGATGGCCTGGCCGTCAGCCTGTTGTATCAGGACGGCATGCTGGTGCGCGGCGCGACGCGCGGTGACGGGACCACGGGCGAGGACATCAGTGTCAACGTGCGCACCGTGCGCAATATTCCTCTCAAGCTGCAGGGCAGCGGCTGGCCACCGGTGTTGGAAGTGCGTGGCGAGGTGTACATGTCCAAGGCCGGTTTCGAGCGGCTCAACGCTACGCAACTGGAGGCGGGCGGCAAGACTTTCGCCAACCCGCGCAACGCCGCGGCGGGCAGCTTGCGCCAGCTGGATTCGAGGATCACCGCCAACCGTCCCCTGGAGTTCTGCTGCTATGGTATCGGCCAGGTGACCTCGGACATCGCCGATACCCACATCGGCAACCTCAAGCAGCTCAAGGCCTGGGGCATGCCCGTCAGCCGCGAGCTGAAGCTGGCCCACGGCATCGACGAATGCCTGGACTACTATCGCGACATCGGTGAGCGGCGCAATTCGCTGCCCTACGAAATCGACGGCGTGGTGTTCAAGGTCAACAGCATCGCCTCGCAGCGCGAGCTGGGTTTCCGGGCACGGGAGCCGCGCTGGGCCATCGCGCATAAATTCCCCGCCAGCGAAGAACTCACCGAGTTGCTGGACGTAGAGTTCCAGGTCGGCCGCACCGGCGCCGTCACCCCCGTGGCGCGGCTCAAACCGGTCAAGGTGGCTGGCGTGACCGTGGCCAACGCCACGCTGCACAACATGGACGAAGTGGCGCGGCTGGGCTTGATGATCGGCGATACGGTGATCATTCGCCGCGCCGGCGACGTCATTCCGCAGGTGGTGCAAGTCATCACCGAGCGTCGTCCGGACAACGCCCGGGCGGTGCAGGTGCCTGAGCAGTGTCCGGTCTGCGGTTCCCATGTCGAGCGCACGCAACTGATCAAACGCAGCAAGGGCCGCGAAACCGTCAGCGAAGGCGCGGTGTACCGCTGCGTCGGTCGGCTGGCCTGCGGCGCGCAACTCAAGCAGGCGATCATCCACTTTGTCTCGCGCCGGGCGATGGACATCGAAGGCCTGGGTGAAAAAAGCGTCGAGCAGTTGGTGGATGAAGGCCTGGTGGGCTCGCCAGCCGATCTCTACGCGCTGACATTCGAGCAAGTGGTCGATCTGGAAGGTTTCGCCGAGTTGTCGAGCAGGAACCTGCTGGCGGCTATCGTCGATAGCAAGAAGCCGAGCCTGGCGCGCTTCATCTATGCCCTCGGCATTCCGGACGTGGGCGAGGAAACCGCCAAGGTCCTGGCCCGCTCCCTCGGTTCGCTGGAGCGCGTGCAGGCGGCCTTGCCCCAAGTGCTGACGTACTTGCCGGATGTCGGCCTGGAAGTCGCTCATGAGATCCACAGCTTTTTTGAGGATCCGCACAATCGGCAGGTCATCAAGGATTTGCTGCATCATGGCCTGGAGATTCAGGACCAGGGCGAACTCGGCGCCGAGTTTTCCGCCAGCACCGCCCTGGGCGGCTTTCTCGACAAGCTGCACATCCCTTCGGTCGGACCGGGCGGGGCGCAAAAACTGGCGGACAAATTCGGCTCCCTCGAAGCGGTCATGAATGCCGACTGGCTGGACATGCGCCAGGCATTGCCGGAAAAGCAGGCCAACGCCGTGCGGGAATACTTCGCCAGCGCCGCCAACCGCGAGCTGGCCGTGGCCGCAGAGCAGCAACTGCGCGATTTCGGCATGCACTGGCAGAGCGAGAAAAAAGTCGTCGAGGGTTTGCCTGAAGCGGGGCATACCTGGGTGCTGACCGGCTCGCTGGAATTGATGAGTCGCGACGTCGCCAAGGACAAGCTGGAAAGCCTCGGCGCCAAGGTGGCCGGTTCCGTGTCGGCAAAGACCCATTGCGTTGTGGCCGGGCCGGGCGCCGGTTCGAAGTTGGCCAAGGCCAATGAGCTGGGGCTCAAGGTGCTCGACGAACAAGCCTTCGTCGATTTCTTGAAGGGGCATGGCATCACAGTGTGAGTGGGCACCCCGCTCTTGTGGCGAGGGAGCTTGCTCCCGCTGGGTGGCGCAGCCGCCCCAACCGGAACGACGCACCCTCCAGGTGGAGCGCATCAGCCGGTTTACGACGGCTGCGCCGCCGAGCGGGAGCAAGCTCCCTCGCCACGGGTTGTGGTCCATGGCCAGAACGTGGGAACGATCATGCACGCAGGGTGATCTAGTCTTGCAGGCTCCAGGGAGAGATCGCCATGTACCGCTTCTTCGAACAACTGAGCTCACGCATCGCTGCGCCGTTCCTGGGCGACCGATCACGCAACAGCAAGATCTGGCCGTGTCGCTGCGGCCAGTCATTGTTCTTTCGCAACAGCCAGTGCCTGGCCTGCCTGGCGGCGCTGGGCTATCAGCCGGAGCAGAGCCGCCTGTCGTCCCTGCAACCCGGCGCGCAACCGGATACCTGGACCCTGGATGTCGATCCGCAGGCGGGACTGTTTCGTCGCTGCGCCAATCTCGATACCCCGGCGTCGTGTAACTGGCTGCTGCCTGCCAACGGGCAAGACACGCTGTGCATCGCTTGCAGCCTGAACCGCACGATTCCCGACCTGTCGGTCCCGGAAAATCCCGAGCGCTGGCGCAAGGTCGAAACCGCCAAGCGTCGCCTGGTAGCGCAACTGATCACCCTCGGTTTGCCGGTCATTCCGAAGGCCGTCGACGAGAATATTGGCCTGGCCTTCGATTTCATCGGCGTCGACCTCGACGGCAAACCGCCAACGACCGGGCACGCCAGTGGACTCATCACCCTCGATATCAAAGAGGCCGACGATGCTCACCGCGAACACGTGCGTCAGCAGATGCGCGAGCCGTATCGCACCTTGCTCGGACACTTTCGCCATGAGGTGGGTCATTACTACTGGGATCGCCTGATTGCCGACAGCCATTGGCTGGAACCCTTCCGCGAGCTGTTCGGCGACGAGCGCGCCAGCTATTCCGAAGCCTTGGAGCGGCACTACCAGCAAGGCGCGCCGGTGGACTGGCAGTCCCGTTACGTCAGCGCCTACGCCACCATGCATCCGTGGGAGGACTGGGCCGAAACCTGGGCTCATTACCTGCACATGATGGACGCGGTGGATACGGCGCTGGGCTTTGGCATGAGCGCGCGGGAAATGGATTTCGACTACCAGCCATTTCCCCCCGAAACCCTGTTCGACCCCGAGCACACCGGCGGCGCGGCGTTCCTGTCATTCGTCAACGCCTGGATCGAACTGGCCGGCATGCTTAACGAGCTCTCGCGCAGTATGGGCCAGCCGGATTTCTACCCGTTCGTCGTGCCGGCGGCGGTGATCACCAAGCTGCATTTCATCCATCTGGTGATTCAGGAGGAGGGTGGTCGCGCGGATGAGGTGCTGTTGTAGCCTGTGGAAGGAGGCTGCCCCTATCTCGAATGTACCGACGCCTTCGCGAGCAGGCTCGCTCCCACCTTTGGATACCTTATCTGTTCTGTGGGAGCGAGCCTGCTCGCGAAAGCGTCCGGCCCGCCTGCATCCGGGTTGATGTGTGCAGATCAGCCGAAGCAAGTGCTTGAGCTTAATCAGTTTTTAATCCCTCACGAACGGTTGTAACTTCTTGTCAGATAGGTACAATGGCGCGGCTCGCCGTCAGGCGGGCGTCGTTATGGTGACCCCATCGGTCCCCCCGCAACGATTACCCGTGAACCTGGTCAGATCCGGAAGGAAGCAGCCACAGCGGGAACATTGTGTGCCGGGGTGTGGCTGGTGGGGTTGCCTCCATAACGCCCCCAGGCCTTCGTTCGCAAGGTTTGCCAATCCCTTATTTTTTGCTTCACTGCTCGGTTCGAGGTCTGATCCAGGCGGCGGTTTCCATTGTCCAGATTTGGGCTGGGATAAGCCCGTGGCTATCTCGATATCGCACCAATAGTATGATAATTTCGCCTGAATCGGCCATTCTCCCCGGAGGCTATTCATGGGTACCGTGCGAAAAACCATCACCGTTACCGACCAGCAGGACGGCTGGATCAAGTCTCAGATCGAAGCGGGTCACTACACCAATGATAGCGAATACATCCGCGATCTGATTCGGCGCGAGCAGGAGCGTAGCGCCGAACTCGAAGCTATCCGGTCAGCCCTGAAAGAGGGTGAGTCCAGCGGAAATCCGCAATCATTCGATCCCGATGCATTCAAAAAGAGAATGCTGGAAGCGCATGGCTGAGTATCGCCTTGCACCGGCCGCCGAGCGTGATCTTGAAAAAGTCTGGACCTATACCGCCCGGCATTGGGGCGTAGGGCAGGCCAATCGATACATCGATGTCATCTCAACGGCGTTTCAGGAACTGGCGCAACAGCCGGAAACAGCTCCAGCATGTGACCACATCCGAGTTGGGTACCGTCGGCGTAGTATCGAACGGCACATGATCTACTTCAAAATCACAACCTACGGGGTTGTGATTGTTCGTGTGCTCCATGATCGGATGGATACATTTCGGAGGCTGTGACGGCGCCTCAAGACTTGGCCAACGCCTGCTCAACCGCGGCAATCAGCTTCCCGAGATCCTTCGAAGTGGCTTTGTGAATGACATTGAACAGGTATGCCCGCTGTTCATCTTCCTCGCCCATGTCGGCGAAAAAAGCCTTGGGCTGTACGTCCAGCGCGTTGGCCAGCAGGAACAAGGCTTCGACGCTGGGAGTGTAGGTGCCGGTCTCGAAGCGGCTGATGGTTTTGGGGTCAAAACCGGTCTTTTCGCCGAGTTCAGCCTGAGTGAGCCCCGCTACTTTGCGGTAGCGTCTGATGGCCGAGCCCAGACTTGAAATTTGCATCGCTTAATTCCCATTCAGAATCAAGAACTTAACGATAGATTTTCGCATTAGGCAACCGCGCGTTCCATCACCTTGCTTTGCAAAATGTGATGTGTTTCGTAGAATCGGCCTTTGGCATGGGGATTTGGTGACCTGCTTCAGAAGCCGGGTGTGTGAAAAGACCGGGGCTCGCGCTTCTTTGCAGCGACACAAGGCGGGGCCTGGAGCATGCAGGTCGCACCGCCAGCGTCCGTGCTCCAGCTTTCTCAAGGTATTTGAGCCTAGTTGATTTTCGCCCGTCCGGGGGCGGTGCAACCGCGCGCGACAAACGAGCCTGACTCATGGATGACTGCTTCGATGGATAAGAAGTACCGCAGGGCTGTTGACGCCGCCGCGATCTTTTCCGAAACCGATTTGAGCGGGCGCATCACCTACGTCAACGATCAATTCTGCGCCCTGTTTGGCTACCGACGCGATGAGCTGCTGGGATCCAACCACCGGTTGCTCAACTCGGGGCAGCACCCCAGCGAATTTTTCAGTGCGATGTGGCGCACCATCGCCCTGGGTAATGTCTGGAAAGGTGAAATCTGCAATCGGTCCAAGGACGGCACGCTGCATTGGGTCGATACCACCCTGGTACCGGTAGCCGACGAAACGAGCGGGCATATCGAGCGCTACCTGGCGATTCGCTTCGATGTCAGCGAAAAGCGCCGGTTGTTGCACTCGTTGCAATGGCGTGTCGGGCACGACGTGCTGACCGGGCTGCCCAATCGCACCTATCTGTCCGAGCTGCTGGACCAGGCCCTGGACTTTTCGCGGGGGGAAAGTCTGCCCCTGGCGGTGTGCATGCTCGATCTGGATGGCTTCAAGGCCGTCAACGACGGTTATGGCCATGCCAGCGGTGACCGGCTGCTGGTGGAAGTCGCCCGGCGGCTGCGCAGCATTGTGCGCGGCGAGGATGTGGTGGCGCGCCTGGCTGGCGACGAGTTCGTACTGGTGCTGCGTCATGTGCTTGGAATGGACGAGCTGCATGCCGCATTGAACCGGGTCCTGATTGCGGTTTCCATGCCCTATGCGATCGACGGCAAGAGTATCAACGTCTTCGCCAGTATTGGCGTCACCTTGTCACCGTGGGATAACGAAGACGCCGATACGTTGCTGCGCCACGCCGATCAAGCGATGTATGTCGCCAAGCAGAGCGGCCGCAATCGTTTCCATCTGTTTGATGTATCCCGGGACAAGGAAGTGCGGGCCACTTACCAGATTGTCGATCGGGTGCGGCAGGCGCTCGCCGGCGATGAGCTGAGGCTGCATTTCCAGCCCAAGGTCAATATGCGCAACGGCGCGGTAGTCGGTCTCGAAGCCTTGTTGCGCTGGAAGCATCCGCAACGAGGCCTGGTGCCGCCGCGCGAATTCCTGCCACTGGTAGAAGAGACCGACCTGATTGTCGAGATCGGCGAATGGGTCATGGGCCAGGTCCTGACCCTGCTTCAGCAATGGCAGCAGGCGGGGCAGGGCTGGCCGGTGAGCATCAATATTTCGGCGCGGCATTTCCAGCGGGCGGATTTCGTCGAGCGGCTGCAACGCATGCTGGAACGGCATCCGACGGTGCCGCCGCGGATGCTCGATCTGCAGATCGTCGAGTCGGTCGCCGTGGAGAATCTCGCCCATGTCAGTGCTTGCCTCCAAGCGTGCCAGGCCTTGGGTGTAGGGTTTTCATTGGGCGGTTTCGGTACGGGTTATTGCTCGCTCAATGACCTCAAGCACTTGCGCACGCAAACCATCAAGATCGACAAGACGTTCGTGCGCGACATCCTCGACGACCGGGACGACTTGGCACTGACCGAGGCAGTGATCGGCCTGGCCCGGGCGTTCGGCCGGCAAGTGGTCGCGGAAGGCCTGGACAGTCTCGAACATGGGCAATTGTTGCTGCGCCTGGGCTGCGAAGTGGCCCAAGGTTACTTCATCGCCCGGCCCATGCCGGCCGACGAGATACCGGGTTGGGTAAGGGACTTCATCTCGCCGCCGCAGTGGCAGGCCCACCCGGACAGTCAGGGGGAGGCGGCCTGCGACCCTTCGTTGCGGCCGGTATAAAGCTGGATGATCGCGTCGATTTCCCCGGACATTTTCATTTTTAACAAGGTGCGCAGAATGCGTTGCGCCGGGATGTCCGGGTCATTGCGCACATAACAGCTCAGTTGCTGTTCCTGGAGGACGGCAACCTCATGCAGTTGCCGGTCGGCGCCATGCCGTTGATTGAACCAGTCCAGTGCCCATTGATTGCTGACCGCATAGCGGTAGCGGCCGGCCAGCAGTTTCGCCAGCACCTGGTCCTGGCTGCGCGCGTCGTCACGACGCAGATGGCCGCTGTCGAACAAGGGTTGCAGCGTCGGGTAGCGATAGCTGAGCACTGTGCCGATGGATTGCTGGGCGAGTGTTGCCGGTGTCACTCGGGCGGGGGCGCTGGCCGAGCCAACGAGCACATCGCGCTGAAAGAACAGCGGGACGCTCCAAAGGTAATCGCCCCCTTTATCCTTCACCCAGTCGGGCGAGACGTAACATCGCATGTCTATTTCGCCGTGTTCCATGGCGCTGTCCAATCGCGCGCGGGCAAGGACATGAAACTGTGCCGGTATACCGACCTGAGTTGCCAGGCTGGTCATGACGTCCGGAAGAATGCCTTGGGTCGGACGGCCCCGTTCGATCTGTACCATGGGCATGGCCCAGCCATCGGTAATGGCGAAGCGCAGGGGCCCTTCGGCGGCGAAACATCCTGTACCCAGCAACAGCAAAGCCCCCATGGCTGAGCGCATAAACTCTCCTGACTGTGCAAAACCGCGTCGACAACCGAGCCCCAACTCAAGCTTAGTCAGATTAGACGAGCACACCGGATGCAATTTCGGCCCTGCTCCGCTAGCATTAGCCGCTTATGTTCCTTCGTTGCGACGGTTTTCGATGAGTTATCAGGTTCTTGCACGTAAATGGCGTCCGCGCTCGTTCCGCGAAATGGTCGGCCAGACCCATGTGCTCAAGGCTCTGATCAATGCCTTGGACAGCCAGCGGCTGCACCATGCCTACCTGTTTACCGGCACCCGTGGCGTGGGCAAGACGACCATTGCGCGGATCATTGCCAAGTGCCTGAACTGTGAAACCGGTATCACCTCGACGCCCTGCGGCGAATGTTCGGTCTGCCGGGAAATCGACGAAGGTCGTTTCGTCGACCTGATCGAGATCGACGCCGCCAGCCGCACCAAGGTCGAAGACACCCGCGAGCTGCTCGACAACGTGCAATACGCCCCGAGCCGTGGGCGCTTCAAGGTCTACCTGATCGACGAAGTGCACATGCTCTCCAGCCATTCCTTCAATGCGCTGCTCAAGACCCTCGAAGAGCCGCCGCCCTACGTCAAATTCATCCTGGCCACCACCGACCCGCAGAAACTTCCGGCAACGATTCTGTCGCGCTGCCTGCAGTTTTCTCTGAAGAACATGACGCCGGAACGGGTGGTCGAGCACCTGACGCACGTCCTGGGCGTCGAGAACGTACCCTTCGAGGACGACGCGCTCTGGCTGCTGGGCCGCGCTGCCGATGGTTCGATGCGCGACGCCATGAGCCTGACCGACCAGGCGATCGCCTTTGGTGAGGGCAAGGTCATGGCTGCCGATGTGCGCGCCATGCTCGGTACCCTCGATCACGGCCAGGTCTATGACGTGTTGCACGCGCTGATAGAAGGTGACGCAAAGGCGCTGCTTGAAGCGGTGCGTCACCTGGCCGAACAGGGGCCGGACTGGAATGGCGTACTCTCGGAAATTCTCAACGTACTGCACCGTGTCGCCATCGCCCAGGCCTTGCCTGAGGGTGTCGATAACGGTCACGGGGATCGCGATCGCGTACTGGCATTGGCCCAGGCGCTGCCGGCCGAAGACGTGCAGTTCTATTACCAGATGGGCCTGATCGGTCGACGCGACCTGCCTTTGGCCCCGGATCCGCGCGGCGGCTTCGAAATGGTCCTGCTGCGCATGCTCGCGTTCCGGCCGGCCGATACGCCGGACGCGCCGAGACAAGCGCTAAAGCCAGTGGGGATCAGCCAAGCCACAGCTGATTCCGCCAAGCCAGTGGCTGCCACGCCTGTTGTTGCGTCGGCAGCGGCTTCTGCCCCGGCAGCGGTGGCGCCCATAGCCGAGCCGACAGCTGTCGTCGCTCCACCCGAGCCGGTCGTCGAGGCGCAGCCTGAGCCGGCTGTCGAGGCGCCATCCGAGCCGGTCGCCGAAGCTATTATCGACCTGCCCTGGAATGATCCGGTCGAGCCGGAGATCGTCCAGCAACCTGCCGTGGAACCGGTGCTGGAAACCATCGCCGAGCAGCCTGAGCTGCCGCCGATGCCGAGGCCCACGCCTGACAGCGTGGTGCCCGATGCACCCGAGTGGGTGGCCGCGCCGATGCCTGAGCCGACAGTGGCTGACGTTGCTGTCGCCACGCCGGGCATCGACCTGGACGATGAGCCACCGTTGGATGAGGACTACATCGAGCCGGACATGGACTCGGCCTACAGCTATCTGGACGACCTGGCCAGCGAGCACGCCGCCGAGCCGGCGCCGGAGCCCGAGCCGGAACCGGCGGCAATGCCGGCCACCGGGCTGGCGCTGCAATGGCTGGAGTTGTTCCCGAAGCTGCAGATCAGTGGCATGACCGGCAGCATCGCCGCCAACTGCACCTTGATTTCGGTGGACGGCGACCATTGGCTGCTGCACCTGGACCCGGCCCACAGCGCGCTGTTCAACGCGACCCAGCAACGTCGCCTGAACGATGCGCTGAACCAATATCACCAGCGCACCCTGACGTTGACCATCGAGCTGATCAAGCCCGAGCAGGAAACCCCGGCCCAGGCCGCATCCCGCCGGCGTGCCGACCGCCAGCGCGAAGCCGAGGATTCGATACACAACGATCCGTTCATCCAGCAGATGATGCAACAGTTCGGCGCCGTGGTCCGTCACGATACTATCGAACCTGTCGAGGCCCCGGTTACCCAGGGCTCATAATTGAAAGCGCCGGCCTGAACGCCGGGCGCTGTGTTTATCCAAGTACTTTCGAGGTGATTCCCATGATGAAAGGTGGCATGGCCGGCCTGATGAAGCAGGCGCAGCAGATGCAGGAAAAAATGGCCAAGATGCAGGAAGAGCTGGCCAACGCCGAAGTCACCGGCAAGTCCGGCGGCGACATGGTGACCGTGGTCATGACCGGTCGCCACGACATCAAGCGCGTCAGCATCGACCCGAGCGTGGTCGAGGGCTTGAGCGAAGACGACAAGGAAATGCTCGAGGCCCTGTTTGCCGCCGCCGTCAATGACGCGGTGCGCAAGATCGAAGCCAACAGCCAGGACAAGATGTCCGGCATGACCGCCGGCATGCAACTGCCGCCGGGCATGAAGCTGCCTTTCTGATTCGCCATCCCGCTCGGGATGGGCTACATACAATGCCAGGCATCGCGCCTGGCATTTTTGTTTGTGGCCCGGATGTTTTGCGTGAATACCAGGCCGCCTTCGCGAGCAGGCTCGCTCCCACATGGATAGGTGGTTGCGATCAAAAAAATGTGGGAGCGAGCCTGCTCGCGAAGGCCACACTGCGGACCAACTGGACAAACATCGAACGCCGCCCCCTCGGCAATGGTCTGCTCCCTATACGTGTCCACTCACCGAACAAGGAGACCGCCTCCATGTCACTGACTTCCAATCAGCGCATCGTCCTGGCCTCGCGCCCCCAAGGTGCGCCAACCCCGGAAAACTTTCGTCTTGAAGACGTGACGCTGCCGGACCTGGCGGACGGGCAGATCCTGCTAAAGACGCTGTACCTTTCGCTCGATCCCTACATGCGTGGCCGTATGAGTGACGCGCCTTCCTACGCAGCGCCAGTGCAAATCGACGAAGTGATGACCGGTGGCGCCGTCAGTCGTGTGGAGCGCTCGATGCACCCGAAATTCCAGGAAGGTGATCTGGTGGTCGGCGCTACGGGCTGGCAGAGCCACTGCATCAGCGATGGCCGCAACGTCATCCCCATCCCGTCCGGACTCCCCAGCCCCTCGATGGCGCTCGGCGTACTGGGCATGCCGGGCATGACCGCCTACATGGGACTGATGGACATCGGCCAACCCAAGGCAGGCGAGACCCTGGTGGTCGCGGCGGCATCGGGCGCCGTGGGCTCGGTGGTCGGCCAGGTGGCGAAGATCAAGGGGCTGCGGGTGGTGGGCGTGGCCGGTGGCAGTGAAAAATGCAAATACGTGGTCGACGAGTTGGGATTTGACGCCTGCATCGATCACAAGAGTGCGAATTTCGCCGACGAACTGGCCCGGGCCTGCGACCAGGGCATCGACATCTACTACGAAAACGTCGGTGGCAAGGTCTTCGACGCGGTGGTGCCGTTGCTCAACGCCAAGGCACGCATTCCTCTTTGCGGCTTGATCGCGTCCTACAACGAACATCAGCCGCCAAGCGGTCCGGATCGCTTGCCGCAACTGCAGCGCACGTTGCTGACCAAACGCGTGCGGATCCAGGGCTTCATCGTGTTCGACGACTACGGCGACCGCCAGCCGGAGTTCATCAGCGCGATGGCGCCGTGGGTGCGCGATGGCAAGGTCAAGTTCCGCGAAGATGTGGTGGATGGCCTGGAGAACGCGCCTCAGGCTTTCATCGGGCTGCTGGAAGGGCGCAACTTCGGCAAATTGGTGATACGCGTGTCGAAGGATTGAGTATTTGACGCTAAACGGAGGCGCGGGTATAAACCGCGTCTCGTTGTTATGTCGGACGTTTCCTCCATGAGCTTCAGCCCTTTGATCCGCCAACTGATCGATGCCCTGCGAACCTTGCCGGGTGTGGGTCAGAAAACTGCCCAGCGCATGGCGTTGCAATTGCTTGAGCGTGATCGCAGCGGCGGGTCGCGCCTGGCCCAGGCCTTGAGCCAGGCCATGGAAGGGGTAGGGCATTGCCGCTTATGCCGCACCCTCACCGAAGACGACCTCTGCCCGCAATGTGCCGACCCGCGCCGGGACGACAGCCTGCTCTGCGTGGTGGAGGGGCCGATGGATGTCTACGCGGTGGAGCAGACCGGTTTCCGTGGCCGCTACTTTGTACTCAAGGGCCACTTGTCGCCGCTTGACGGCCTGGGGCCGGAGGCCATCGGCATTCCACAACTGATGGCGCGCATCGAAGAGGCGGGCACGTTCACCGAAGTCATCCTCGCGACGAACCCGACGGTGGAAGGCGAAGCTACCGCCCATTACATCGCTCAGTTGCTGGGCAACAAGGGCCTGGTTGCCTCCCGCATCGCCCATGGCGTGCCATTGGGTGGCGAGCTGGAATTGGTGGACGGCGGGACGCTGGCGCATTCGTTTGCCGGGCGCAAGCCGATCGCCTTATAGCCGCAACACAAATCCCCTGTGGGAGCGAGCCTGCTCGCGAAAGCGGTGGATCAGTAGAAAAATCATGTACTGACACAGCGCCTTCGCGAGCAGGCTCGCTCCCACAAGGGATAGATGTTTTGTTGGCGGGGATTATTTTTCGCTAAGCGAAAACCGGGTCAGGCAGAACGTCGGTATTCCCATGTCCTCCAGCCGCCGAGAACCGAGCAATTCCGGCAAGTCGATGATCGCGGCCGCTTCATGGACCGTGGCGCCCATGCGGCGGATCAGGTTGGCGGCGGCAATCAGCGTGCCGCCAGTGGCGATCAGGTCGTCGAACATCACCACCGAATCGCCCTCGCACAGGCTGTCGGCGTGTACTTCCAGGAAAGCCTCGCCGTACTCGGTCTGGTAACCCTCGGCCAACACGTCGGCCGGCAATTTACCTTGCTTGCGGAACAGCACCAGCGGTTTGTTCAACTGATAGGCCAGGATCGAGCCGATCAGGAAGCCGCGCGCGTCCATCGCGCCGATGTGCGTGAAGCTGGCCTCGACGTAGCGATGGGCGAAGCTGTCCATGACCAGCCGCAGCGCGGTGGGGGACTGGAACAGTGGGGTGATGTCGCGAAAGATCACGCCTGGCTTGGGGAAGTCGATTACCGGGCGGATCAGGGATTTGATGTCGAAGGAGTCGAAGACCATCGTCGAGGTGTCCTGGCTGGCTGCAAACGCGGCAGTATAGCGCGGCGGCGGCAAAAGCCTCAGCCGCGCAGGCGCATCAGCCTTCGACCGAGCCGCCGGCCAGGGCGCAGAGCTGGATCGGGTCAAGGATATGGATTTCCTTGCCCTCGGCGGCGATCAGTTTGCTCTGCTGGAAACGGGTAAACACCCGGGACACGGTTTCCACCGCCAGGCCCAGGTAGTTGCCGATCTCGTTGCGCGACATGCTCAGGCGAAACTGATTGGCCGAAAAGCCACGGGCGCGGAAACGCGCCGAGAGGTTGACCAGGAAGGTCGCGATGCGCTCGTCGGCGGTTTTCTTCGAGAGCAGCAGCATCATCTGTTGGTCGTCGCGGATCTCCCGGCTCATCACGCGCATCAATTGACGGCGCAGTTGCGGCAGTTGCAAGGCCAGTTCGTCCAGGTGATCAAACGGAATTTCGCACACCGAGGTCGTCTCAAGCGCCTGGGCCGAGACCGGATGGGTCTCGGTGTCCATGCCCGACAGCCCGACCAGCTCGCTGGGCAAGTGGAAACCGGTGAGTTGTTCTTCGCCACCGTCGCTCAGGTTGAAGGTCTTCAAGGCGCCCGAGCGCACGGCGTAGACCGAATCGAAGGCATCGCCCTGGCGGAACAGGAACTCGCCTTTTTTCAACGGGCGGCCTCGTTTGACGATGTCGTCCAGCGCGTCCATGTCCTCCAGATTCAACGAAAGTGGCAGGCACAGAGGGGCCAGGCTGCAGTCCTTGCAATGGGCCTGGTTATGAGCGCGGGATTTGACTGGCTCGGACATTTCTTAAATCCTTGTGGGAAAACACACATAAGCCGTAAGGGTAACTCAGCACGCAAACACCGGCCAGTGTGGTATTGCCGTCAAATTGTCGCGCTCAGATGACGCGGGAGAAACGCTGCCGATTCTGCTGCTGCAGATACGCGTCGAATACCATGCAAACCGAACGCACCAACAGACGTCCGGCAGGGAGTACCTTGATGTGCGTAGCCGTCAGTTCAACCAGCCCGTCGTCGTCCATCGCCTGTAGTTGCGGCCATATAGAGCCGAAATACCCCCGGAAATCGATATTGAAGACTTGCTCGATCTCGGCGAATGCCAGGCTGAAATGGCAGATCAGTTGTTGGATCACCGCGCGTCGCAGCCTGTCGTCGGCATTGCACACAATGCCCCGGCTGGTTGCCAATTGCCCGTCGGCGAGGGTGTTCTGGTATTGGTTCAGGTCACTGCTGTTCTGGCAGTACAAATCGCCGATCTGGCTGATGGCCGAGACCCCGAGGCCGATCAGGTCGCAATGGCCGTGGGTGGTGTAGCCCTGGAAGTTGCGCTGCAAGGTCGCTTCCTCCTGGGCGATCGCCAGTTCGTCATCGGGCAGGGCAAAGTGGTCCATGCCGATGTAGCGATAACCGGCGACAGTCAGCTGTTCAATGGTGCCTTGCAGCATGGCCAGTTTCTGCACTGGATTCGGCAGGTCCTGGCTGTTGATGCGCCGCTGCGGCATGAAGCGCTCCGGCAGGTGGGCGTAATTGAACACCGAGAGGCGGTCCGGTTGCAGGCTGATCACTTCCTCGACGGTGCGGGCGAAGTTTTCCGGGGTCTGCTTGGGCAAGCCATAGATCAGGTCGATGTTGATCGAGCGAAACTGCAGGGTCCGGGCGGCTTCGACCACCGCACGGGTTTCATCCAGGCTCTGCAGGCGGTTGACGGCACGCTGCACGGTAGGGTCAAGGTCTTGCAGGCCGATGCTGACCCGGTTGAAACCCAATTCCCGCAGCAGACCCATGGTCGACCAATCCGCCTCTCGCGGGTCGATCTCGATGCCGTAGTCACCGCAGTCATCGTCCATCAGGTTGAAACTCTCACGCAGCCTGGCCATCAACTGGCGCAGCTCGTCGTGACTGAGGAAGGTTGGCGTGCCACCGCCCAGGTGCAACTGTTCCACGCGCTGGGCCGGGTCCAGGTGGCAGCCGATCAGCTGGATTTCCTGCTCCAGGCGTTGCAGGTAGGCATGGGCGCGGCCGCGGTCCTTGGTGATGACCTTGTTGCAGGCGCAGTAGTAGCAAATGTTCGCGCAAAACGGCACGTGCACATAAAGCGACAAAGGCCTGCGGGCCTTGCGGCTGTCGCGCAGGGCATGGAGCAGGTCGAACGTGCCCACCTGGCCGGCGAACTGGGCCGCGGTCGGGTACGAGGTATAGCGCGGTCCCGCCAGGTCGTAGCGGCGGATCAGGTCTGAGTCCCAACGAATGGCGTCGAGCATGCGGGCGTTCCCCGGTTAGGCTGGCATGCTTGAAGTCTATGAGGCGAAGGGAAGGGGCGTGTTGATTTGCGTCAACGGGGCATGGGGTAGTCAGTGATCATGCCAGCCCAGGCAACTCAAAACCCGTGGCGAGGGAGCTTGCTCCCGCTCGGCTGCGCAGCAGACGCAATGTCAACTAATGAGTCCTGCCTGGGATCGTTGGGGCCTGCTTTGCAGGCCAGCGGGAGCAAGCTCCCTCGCCACAGGGTTGCTGAGCATTCCCCATTGTCTGTGAGCTCGGTCAATGCCCCATGAGCCAATGCTGATGCGGCCCCGGCAATGTCCAGATGCCGAAGACAATCACCAGCAACCCCCCGGCCATGCGCACGCTGCGTTTGCGCAGCAGTGCCGTGACGCGCTCTGCCGCGAGGCCGGTGGCGAGCAGGACCGGCCAGGTGCCCAGGCCGAAGGCGAGCATCAGCAGTGCACTGTCCAGGGCGTTACCCTGGCTGGCGGACCACAGCAGGGTGCTGTAGACCAATCCGCAGGGCAGCCAGCCCCACAGTGCGCCGAGCAGCAGGGCCCGTGGCAGGCTCGACACCGGCAGCAGGCGGTTGGCGATGGGTTGGATACGCCGCCACAAACCACGGCCCAGGCTTTCGATACGGGTCAGGCCGCTCCACCAGCCTGCCAGGTAGAGTCCCATGACGATCATCAGTAAACCGGCCAGCACGCGCAGGATCATCGCCGCCGGGCTGTTCGCCACGGCCCAGCCGGCCAGGCCGATCAGCAGGCCGGCCGCGGCGTAGCTGACGATGCGTCCCAGGTTGTACGCGAGCAATAGTCGCAAGCGGCGGCTGCGTTGCTCCTTGGGAATCGCCAGGGTCAGGGCGCCCATTAGGCCACCGCACATGCCCAGGCAATGGCCGCCGCCGAGCAGGCCGAGGATGACGGCGGAAACCAGCATTGGCGCCAGGTCAAGCATGGGGCGGCGCCTTGTCGTCCGGTTTGTGGTCCGCGCTGCTGGCTTCCTCGACGGCCGCCTTGTGGTTCGGGTCCTGGTCGTCGAACAGGATGCTATGGGCCGGACCGTCGAGGTCATCGTATTGGCCGCTGTCCACGGCCCAGAAGAAAATGTAGACGGCGACGGCCACGATCAACAGTGCGGCCGGGATCATCACGTAGAGAGCTGGCATCTCGGAACTCCATGCCCGCGCGGCTCAGGCCGGCAGCGGACGGGTATCGGGCGTGGTTTCGCCAACCTGCGCTTGCGGTTGGCGGGTCAGCCGCAAGGCATTCAGCACCACGGTCAACGAACTGATGGACATGCCGATCGCGGCCCACACCGGCGTGATCCAGCCGAGGGCGGCGAACGGCAACATGAGGCCATTGTACAGCCCTGCCCAGAGCAGGTTCTCTATGATCACGCGGCGGGTACGCCGGGCCAGGCTGAATGCATGAATCAGGGCATCCAGGCGGTTGGACAGCAGCACTGCGTCGGCGCTGGTCTTGGCAAGGTCGGTGGCCGAACCCATGGCGACACTGATGTCCGCCGCCGCCAGCACCGGCACGTCATTCACGCCATCACCGAGCATCAGCACCTTGCGACCCTGCTGGTGCAACTGCTGGAGCACGGCCAGCTTGTCGTCCGGACGCAAGCCGCCGCGGGCCTCGTCGATGCCCAGCTCGGCGGCGACACTGGCCACCATCGGCGAGCTGTCGCCGGAGAGCAATAGCGTACGCCAGCCCCGCGCCTTGCAGGCGGCGAGCAGCGCCGGCGCATCAGCGCGCAGGCGGTCATCGAGGACGAACCAGGCCAGTGGCCCGATATCGTCGCCCAGCAACAGCCATTGTCCGGGTTCGTCCGGCATCGGCGGTACGGCCGAGCCGCTCAGTTCGCAGACAAAACCGGGCTGGCCGATGCGCAGGCGTTGTTCGGCGACCAGGCCTTCGAGTCCCAGCCCTGGGCTGCTTTGTACCTGCTCGGCGGCCAATGGTGCGCGACCAAAAGCTCTGGCGATGGGGTGTTCCGAACGGTTTTCCAAGGCCGCGGCCAAGCCCAGGCACTGATCACCGTCGAGGGCGGCCAATGGCCGGATGGCGCGTAACGCCAGGCGGCCTTCGGTGAGGGTGCCGGTCTTGTCGAAAATCACCGTGTCGATCTGGTTAAGGCCTTCCAGCACATGACCACGCGTCAGCAGCAGGCCGAGTTTGTGCAGGGTTCCGGTGGCAGCTGTCAGAGCGGTTGGTGTCGCCAGGGACAGCGCGCAAGGACAGGTCGCGACCAGCATCGCCAGGACGATCCAGAACGCACGTGAAGCATCCAGCTGCCACCACAACAGGCCGATGGCCGCCGCTGCGACCAGGGAGAACAGCAGGAACCATTGGGCGGCGCGGTCGGCGATTTCCGCCAGTCGTGGCTTTTCGGCCTGGGCCCGTTCCAGCAGGCGCACGATGGCCGATAACCGCGTGTCCTGTCCCAACGCCCGTACCTCGACCGTCAGGGCGCCTTCGACGTTGAGCGTGCCTGCCGTTACCGCGTCGCCTACCTGGCGCGGTTGCGGCAGGTATTCACCGGTCAGCAGCGATTCGTCGACGCTGGACTGGCCGTCGAGAATCGTGCCATCGGCGGGCAGGATCGCTCCGGGTTGGACCAGCACCCGGTCACCGGTGCGCAGTTCGCTGAGCAGGATGCGTTCGCTCTGGCCGCGCTCGTCCAGGCGCAGGCACGACGCTGGCAGCAGGTTGACCAGTTGGGCGGTGGCCGCAGCGGTGCGCTCCCGGGCCCGGCGTTCCAGGTAGCGGCCGGCGAGCAGGAACAGGGCCAACATGCCGACCGCATCGAAGTACAGCTCGCCCACCCCGGTGATGGAGGTCCAAATCCCGGCGATATAGGCGCTGCCGATGGCCAAGGACACCGAAACGTCCATGGTCAGGTGGCGGGTGCGCAAATCTCGCAGCGCACCTTTGAAAAACGGCGCGCAACTGTAGAACACGATAGGCGTGGTGAGAAACAGTGCGACCCAGCGCAGGATGGTGTGCATCTCCGGGCTCAGGTCGATGTTGAATTCGGGCCAGGTCGCCATCGTCGCCATCATCGCCTGGAACCACAGCAGCCCGGCCACGCCCAATTGACGCAGGGCCAGGCGGTTTTGCGCGGCGAGCTGCTCGCTGGCCTGATCGGCCTGGTACGGGTGGGCGGCATAGCCGATCTGGCGCAGTTCGGCGAGCAGCGTGCTCAGCGGCAGTTGCGCGTCGGCCCAGCGTAAGTGCAGGCGGTGGTTCGACAGGTTCAACCGCGCCTCGGCCACGGCCGGCAGGCTGCGCAATTGCTTTTCGATCAGCCAGCCGCAGGCGGCGCAACTGATGCCTTCCATCAGCAGAGTTGTTTCGGCCAGCTCGCCTTCATGGCGGACGAACGATTGCTGCACATCGGGGCGATCGTATAACGCCAGTTCGTCGGTCAATTGAACGGGCAGGGTTTGTGGGTTGGCCGACGCTTCGCTGCGGTGTTGGTAATAATGCTCAAGGCCGCCGGCGACGATCGCTTCGGCCACCGCCTGGCAACCGGGGCAACACAGCTCGCGGGTCTCACCGAGGACAACGGCGGTGAAGCGACTGCCGGGAGGTACGGGCAGGGCGCAGTGGTAGCAGGGCTGTGGAGTGGTCATGTTGTCGCGTGAAAACCTTTTTGGGGCGAGGGAGCTTGCTCCCGCTCGGCTGCGAAGCAGTCGCAGTCTGAGTACAACAATACGCCTGAGGAATGCTGGATTAAAAAACGGGGCCGCTTTGCGGCCCAGCGGGAGCAAGCTCCCTCGCCACACAACAGCGGTCTACTTTTTCAGGTCTTCAGCGCCTTGCAGCGGCTCGTCGCCAAGCTGGATGTCCTGGCCGTGGGTGATCTGTTCTTCTTCGAACAAGCGCCAGGTCCGATCGTGTTCCACACCCAGCAATTCGACAAAACGCCGACCTTCGATCTTGTCCGCCAGTTGGCCGACGTAGCGTCCTGGTTCGCTGTCGTTGCGGGTCAACACGATCTTGCGGTCTTTCTCCGGCTGCGTTGGGGAGATCAGGCTCAGCTCCACGGTCTGGGGCCGGCTGTTGCCGTTCAGGCGCAGGCTCACTTCACCGGTGAGGTCGTCCAGTTGCACGTTGGCATCTAGTTGCAGGGTCTGGGCCAGCAGTTCGCGTTCCAGCGAGCGATTGATGCCCTTGCCGGCTTCGTAATAGTTGTCATTGACCAGGTTGTCCGGGTTCTTCACCGCGATGGTCACCATGGTCAGGCTCAGCGTCACCGAGCAAGCGAGGATCCCGATGATGATCCACGGCCAGAGGTGCTTGTACCAAGGGCTGGTGGCGGTTGCTGCAGGCATGTGCATTTCTCTCAACGAGTCTGTGGGCCGATGAACCGGCTCTTGGCTTCAACATGGACGCTGTCGTCATCGGCATCCTTGAGGATGAAGGTCACCTCATTGGTGCTGGACGGCAATTGTTCGGGTGCGCTGGACAGCTCTACCGGCTGGCTGTAGATATCACCGGCCGCGACCTTGATCTCCCGTTTACCCTGTAGCTTCAGATCCGGCAAACCGGTGGCTTCCAGCACGTAGGTATGGTCACGCTGGTCCTTGTTCATTATCTTCAGGCTGTAGACGTTCTCGATCCGGCCTTCGGCGTTCTCGCGGTACAGCACGCGGTCCTTGCTGACGTCGAAACCCACCAGCGAGCGCATGAAGAACGCGGTCACCAACAGGCTGATCATTGCCAGCAGCACCAGGGCATAACCGATCAGGCGCGGGCGCAGTTTATGGGTTTTCTGCCCCGAGAGGTTGTGTTCCGTGGTGTAGCTGATCAGGCCGCGGGGATAATCCATCTTGTCCATGATGTTGTCGCAGGCATCAATGCAGGCTGCGCAGCCGATGCATTCGATCTGCAGGCCGTCGCGGATGTCGATGCCGGTAGGGCAGACCTGGACGCACATGGTGCAATCGATGCAGTCCCCCAGGCCCAGGGCCTTGTAGTCGATGCCTTTCTTGCGCGGGCCCCGGGCTTCGCCGCGACGCGGGTCGTAGGAGACGATCAGGGTGTCCTTGTCGAACATCACGCTCTGGAAGCGGGCGTACGGGCACATGTAGATGCACACTTGCTCACGCAGCCAGCCGGCGTTGCCATAGGTGGCGAGGGTAAAGAAACCGACCCAGAAATACGACCAGCCATCGGCCTGGCCGGTGAAGAACTCGAAGACCAGCTCACGGATCGGGGTGAAGTAGCCAACGAAGGTCATGCCGGTGACAAAACCGATCAGCAGCCACAGGCTGTGCTTGGCGAACTTGCGTAGGAATTTGTTGGCGCTCATGGGCGTTTTGTCGAGCTTGATGCGCTGGTTGCGGTCGCCTTCGGTGACCTTTTCGCACCACATGAAAATCCACGTCCATACGCTTTGTGGGCAGGTATAGCCGCACCAGACCCGACCGGCATAGACCGTAATGAAAAACAGGCCGAAGGCCGCGATGATCAGCAGCCCCGAGAGCAGGATGAAGTCCTGTGGCCAGAAGGTCGCGCCGAAAATAAAGAATTTGCGTTCCGGCAGGTTCCACCAGACGGCCTGATGACCGCCCCAGTTCAGCCAGACGGTACCGAAATACAGCAGGAACAGAACCGCGCCGCCGACCATGCGCAGGTTGCGAAACAGGCCAGTGAAGGCGCGGGTGTAGATTTTTTCCCGAGAGGCATAGAGGTCGACGCTTTTGTTGGCGTCCTTGGCAGGCGGGGTAACGTCATGTACCGGAATCTGGTTGCTCATCAATTGCATCCCACGGCAGTGGAAAAATGCCGAGGCCAGTACGTGCCGACCACGGTCAGAAAGGGTGTTGCAATGGCGCAATGATACGCCTGTCGCTCTGGCTCAAGCGTGCGACCTTTGGTCGCGTTGGGCGTCGGCGCCGAATGGTGTAGCGGATGTAACAACTCATGACCCAGATCAATTGACTATAGCCATGTCATGGTTTCCGGCGCACGCATCTGTTACCTGGCTAGCTAACCCATGGGTTGATCAGCGCCACGCCGCTGCTTCTGAAATCCGCCACGTTGCGGGTCACCACGGTCAGCCCATGGACCAGCGCCGTGGCGGCGATCAGCGCATCGCACTCATTGTTGCGGTCCGGGACATGCAGGCGGGCGCAGCGCAGGGCCACGGCGCGGTCGACCGCGAGGATCCTGCCGGCAAACGCGGGCATGACGTGGTTATCCAGCCATGCACGCAAACGGCTGCCTTGCGCCGGGTCCTTGCGCTCAAAGCGCAAGACCCCGGTTTCCAGTTCCAATATGGTGATGGCCGAAACATACAGGCTGGGAGCGGGGACACTGCGCGCCCAGGCTTGTACGTTTTTATCGGCCTGGGGCTTGCGCAGCTCCGAGATGACGTTGGTATCGAGTAGGAACATTCAGGACAGGTCCACCGAGCGGGGCGTGATGACGGCGCGCTCGGGATCGAAGTCGATATCCGGCGCATCGGGAATGACCAGCAACTCGACGATGCTGGTGCCAGCGCCGGTCAGTTTCTGGTACTCCTCAATGCTTAGCAGCACGTGGGCCGGCTTGCCACGGTCGGTGATAATGACCGGGCCTTCTCGGGTAGCTTTTTTGGCACCGCTTGTGTCGTGGTTGAACTCGCGACTGGAGATGGTGGTGATGGACACGGCGGCGTCCCCCATTGAGTGTGAATGTAGGCACGTTACTACCGGCGCCGGATGCAAGCAAGGGTGAACAGGTGCAGCATGTTTCCCAGTGGACAAAAAAGGCCCCGCCAATGTGATTGGCGGGGCCTTCGTGTATCAGCTGCTTGCCTTACTGAGCGTCAGCAGCCGGAGCCTTTTCGCCGTGGGACAGGCTGTAGACATAGGCAGCCAGCAGGTGGACCTTGTCGTTGCCCTGCAGATCGGCCTGGGCCGGCATCTGGCCTTGGCGACCGTAACGGATGGTCTGCTGCAACTGAGCGAAGCTCGAACCGTAGATGAAACCGGCCGGGTGCGTCAGGTCGGGTGCGCCCATGGCGGGCGTGCCTTTGCCGGCGGGGCCGTGGCAGGCCACGCAGTTGGCAGCGAACAGCTTCTGGCCGCTGGCCGGATCGGCCTTGGCGCCTTCCGGCAGTTTGCGGCTGTGCAGGCCGGTTACCAGATAGGCAGCCACGTCGGCGACGCCTTGTTCGCCAACCACGGCAGCCCAGCCCGGCATGACGGCATGACGACCGCCCATGATAGTGGTCTTGATGGTCTCCGGCTCGCCACCCCAGCGCCAGTCGGCGTCGGTCAGGTTAGGAAAGCCGTAGGCGCCCTTGGCATCGGAGCCGTGGCAGACCGAGCAGTTGGAGGCAAACAGGCGGCCACCCATCTTCAGGGCCTGCGGGTCCTTGGCGACTTCTTCAATCGGCATGGAGGCAAACTTGGCGAAGATCGGACCGAACCTGGCATCCGAGCGGGCCATCTCCTTTTCCCACTCGTGCACGCCGGTCCAGCCGGTCTGTCCATTGGCGAAAGATGTCTGCTTTTCAGTGTCCAGGTAGTTATAGCCTGGCAGCAGGCCTTTCCAGTTGCCCAGGCCAGGGTAGAGCACCAGGTAACCAAGGGCGAACACGATGGTGCCGATGAACAGCATGAACCACCATTTCGGCAGCGGGTTGTCGTACTCCTCGATCCCGTCGAAGGAGTGGCCAACCGTTTCCTCGGTGGCTTCGCTGCGCTGGCCCTTGCGGGTCGACAGCAGCAGCCAGGTCAGGGCGAAGATCGTTCCCAGGCTGAGGACTGTGACGTACAGACTCCAGAACGTAGTCATTCTTTGTTACTCCTAGAAGCTTGCTCGACGTGCTTGATGGCTTCGGGATCATCCGCGAACGGCAGCAAGGTCGCGTCTTCGAACTCCGACTTGCGCTTGGGGCTGAACACCCACAGGGCCAGGCCGATAAAGGCCACCATCACGACGACGGTGCCCAGGCCACGAATCATCCCGATATCCATCCAGATCACCGTTTGCTTTTGATGATGGTGCCCAGGCCTTGCAGATAGGCCACCAGCGCGTCCATTTCAGTCTTGCCTTTCACGGCATCCCTTGCTCCGGCGATGTCTTCGTCGGTGTAGGGCACGCCGAGCGCACGCAGGACTTCCATTTTCTTGGCGGTGTCTTTGCCGTCGAGCTTGTTTTCTACGAGGAACGGGTAGGCCGGCATCTTCGATTCAGGCACTACGTTGCGCGGGTTGTACAAGTGCGCACGCTGCCAGTCATCGGAGTAGCGACCACCGACGCGGGCCAGGTCCGGACCGGTGCGCTTGGAGCCCCACAGGAACGGGTGGTCCCAGACGCTTTCACCAGCAACGGAATAGTGACCGTAGCGTTCGGTTTCAGCACGGAACGGACGGATCATCTGCGAGTGGCAGCCGACACAACCGTTGGCGATGTAGACGTCGCGGCCTTCCAGTTCAAGGGCGGTGCGCGGCTTCATGCCTTCGACCGGCTTGTTGGTGACATCCTGGAAGAACAGCGGAACGATCTGGGTCAGGCCGCCAATGCTGACGGCGATGACCATGAAGAAGGCCAGCAGGCCGATATTCTTCTCTACTGCTTCGTGCTTCATCAGTGAGCTCCAACTACGGCGATCTTGGCGGCGGCTTCTGCTTCAACCGGGTCAGAGGCACGAACAGTGCGATACACGTTGTAGGCCATCAGCAGCATGCCGCTGGCGAAGAACGCGCCGCCCAGGGCACGGACGATGAAACCGGGGTGGCTGGCTTGCAGTGCTTCGACGAACGAATAGGTCAGGGTGCCGTCGTCGTTGATCGCGCGCCACATCAGGCCCTGGGTGATGCCGTTGACCCACATCGAGGCGATGTAGAGCACGGTACCGATGGTGGCGAGCCAGAAGTGCGCGTTGATCAGGCCGGTGCTGTGCATCTGCGCACGACCGAACAGTTTCGGGATCATGTGGTAGATGGCGCCGATGGAGATCATCGCGACCCAGCCGAGCGCACCGGCGTGTACGTGGCCAATGGTCCAGTCTGTGTAGTGGCTCAGGGAATTGACGGTCTTGATCGCCATCATCGGACCTTCGAAGGTCGACATGCCGTAGAACGCCAGGGACACCACCAGAAAGCGCAGGATCGGGTCGGTGCGCAGCTTATGCCAGGCGCCCGAGAGGGTCATCATGCCGTTGATCATGCCGCCCCAGCTTGGCGCCAGCAGGATGATCGACATTGCCATGCCCAGGGATTGCGCCCAGTCCGGCAGCGCGGTGTAGTGCAGGTGGTGCGGACCGGCCCAGATGTACAGGGTGATCAGCGCCCAGAAGTGCACGATGGACAGGCGGTAGGAATAGATCGGACGCTCGGCCTGTTTCGGCACGAAGTAGTACATCATCCCCAGGAAGCCGGTGGTCAGGAAGAAGCCCACGGCGTTGTGGCCGTACCACCACTGGATCATCGCGTCGGTCGCGCCCGAGTAGGCCGAGTAGGACTTGAAGAAGCTGACCGGCAACGACGCGTGGTTGACGATGTGCAGCATGGCGGTCACGACGATGAATGCACCGTAGAACCAGTTGCCGACGTAGATGTGCTTGGTCTTGCGCTTGACGATGGTGCCGAAGAACACCAGACCGTAGGTCACCCAGACAATGGCGAGCAGAATAGCCAGGGGCCATTCCAGTTCCGCGTATTCCTTGGTGGTGGTGAAACCCATTGGCAAGGTCACGATCGCGCCGACGATCACCGCTTGCCAACCCCAGAAGGTGAAGGCGGCGAGGCTGTCGGAAATCAGTCGCGTCTGGCAGGTTCGCTGCACGACGTAGTAGGAGGTGGCAAACAACGCACAACCACCGAAGGCGAAGATCACCAGGTTGGTGTGCAGCGGGCGCAGGCGTCCAAATGTCGTCCATGGCAGATCGAAGTTCAACTCCGGCCAGACCAGTTGCGAGGCGATGAAGACACCGAGCCCCATGCCAAGGATCCCCCAGACCACCGTCATGATGGCGAACTGGCGGACTACCTTATAGTTATAAGCAGTCGGACTGATTGCTGTGCTCATTCTAAGGTTCCACGGTTTGGGTATTTTATTAGGATAAAAATCGGCCGCAAGTATGGAGAAAGCGGGGGGTCATTGCAACGCGCCATGACCTGCGTCAATGCTTTCCAACGCTGATTCTGCGGCCTTTCCATGCGCCGCGTAGGGACAAAAATCGCCCCCGACAAATTGTCGCGTCAAATGTACGAGGCGAGGGGGGCGGGTCGGTTGTAACGGGGTGTGTTCAAACGCTGCGTTCGGGGGGTGCCCAGGTGTCCTCGCAACCGTCGGTATCTACCTGACTTCGCGGGGTTTTTGTCGAACGAGCGGCAAACACATCGGGTCGGCTCAACCAGGTCCCGGCAGTCGCCCACATGCTTTGGGGCAAGCTTAGACGCGATTGCAGCGAACCGAAAGGAAGACCTTGGAAGGGTGCGACAATGCGTCGCGCAATGACATGGATCAGCCGCATCCGGATGAATGCGACTGATCAAACGGACAGGATTTATTCGCCTTCGCGTTCAGCTTGCAGGCGCTCGGTACCGGCGCCGTGGGAAAGGCTGTAGACGTAGGCGGCGAGCAGTTGCACCTTGTCGTTGCCGAGCAGTTCATTCTGCGCCGGCATATGGCCCTGACGGCCATGGCGGATGGTCTGCTGCAACTGGGCCAGGCTGGTGCCGTAGATGAAACCGGCCGGTTGCGTCAGGTTCGGCGCGCCCATGGCTTCGGTGCCCTGGCCGTTGGCGCCGTGGCAAGCCACGCAAGTGGTGTTGAAGGCTTGCTGGCCGGCTTGCAGGTCGGCACCGCTGTCGGCCGGTAGAGGCAGGCCAGCCAGGTCGTGGCGCACATAGGCGGCGACGTTCCTGACCCCTGCATCTCCGAGTACTTCACCCCAGGCCGGCATCGCCGCCATGCGACCGCCCATGATGGTTGCCTTGATGGTCTCGGCAGTGCCGCCCCAGCGCCAGTTGCTGTCGGCCAGGTTCGGGAAGCCGAAGGCGCCCTTGGCGTCCGAGCCATGGCAGACCGAGCAGTTGGAGGCGAACAGGCGGCCCCCCATTTTCAACGCTTGCGGGTCCTTGGCGACCTCTTCCACCGGCATTGCGGCGAATTTGGCGAAGATCGGCCCGAACCTGGCGTCGGCCCTGGCCATTTCTCGTTCCCATTCGTGGGCGCCGGTCCAGCCATTTTCATAGCCGGGCAGGATACCTTTCCAGTTGCCCAGGCCGGGATACAGGATCAGGTAGCCGACGGAGAACACCAGGGTGCCGGCAAACAGCAGGAACCACCATTGCGGCAAGGGGTTGTCGTACTCCTCGATGCCGTCGAAGCTGTGGCCCATGGTCTGGTCGACGCTGCCCTTGGTCTCGCCCTTGCGGGTGCCGATAAGCAACCAGGTCAGGCCGATGAGGCTGCCGAGGGTCAGTACGCAGATCCACGTACTCCAGAAAGTGCTCATGACCGGGTACTCCTTGGTGCGGGGTCTTGGGGGGTAGCGTCAGCGGGCGGCTCGTCGGCGAACGGCAGCAGGCGCGCCTGGGCGAATTCCGGGCCGCGCTTGCTGCTGAATACCCAAAGGGTCAGGCCGATGAAGGCCACAAACACCACGACCGTGCCCAGGCCGCGAATCATTCCAGTGCTCATTTCAAGGAACATCGCGCTTACCTCTTGCTCTTGATGGCAGTGCCGAGCACTTGCAGGTAGGCCACCAGTGCGTCCATCTCGGTCTTGCCCTTGAGCGAGGCTGTCGCGCCTGCAATGTCGTCGTCGGTGTACGGCACACCGAGGGTGCGCATGGCGCGCAGCTTGCCTTCGGTGTGGCTGCTGTCGACCGCCTGGGTCACCAGCCATGGGTAGGCCGGCATTTTCGACTCGGGGACGACGTTGCGCGGGTTGTACAGGTGGGCGCGATGCCAGTCATCGGAGTAACGCGCGCCGACCCGGGCCAGGTCCGGTCCGGTGCGCTTGGAGCCCCACAGGAAGGGGTGGTCCCAGACGCTTTCGCCGGCGACGGAGTAGTGCCCGTAACGTTCGGTTTCGGCGCGGAACGGACGGATCATCTGCGAGTGGCAGCCGACGCAGCCTTCGCGGATATAGATATCGCGGCCTTCAAGCTGCAGGGCGGTGTAGGGCTTCATGCCGTCCACCGGTTTGTTGGTCACGTCCTGGAAGAACAGCGGCACGATCTGGGTCAGGCCGCCGACACTCACGGCCAGGACCATCAGCAGCATCAGCAGGCCGACGTTTTTTTCGATTGTTTCGTGTTTCATGGCGGACTCCTCAAGCCATCTGCGCGGCAGCGGCGGCTTCGGCAGGCTGGTAGGCCCGCACGGTGCGCCAGGTGTTGTAGGCCATCAGCAGCATGCCAGCGAGGAAGATCGCCCCACCCGCCAACCGCACGATGAAGCCGGGGTGGCTGGCCACCAGGGTTTCGACGAAGGAGTAGGTAAGCGTGCCGTCCTCGTTCACCGCACGCCACATCAGGCCCTGGGCGATGCCGTTGACCCACATCGAGGCGATGTACAGCACGGTACCGATGGTCGCGAGCCAGAAGTGCGCGTTGATCAGGCCGATGCTGTGCATCTGCGCCCGGCCGAAGACTTTCGGGATCATGTGGTACAGCGCACCGATGGAAATCATCGCCACCCAGCCGAGCGCGCCGGCATGAACGTGGCCGATGGTCCAGTCGGTGTAATGGGAGAGGGCGTTGACGGTCTTGATCGCCATCATCGGGCCTTCGAAGGTCGACATGCCGTAGAACGCGAGGGATACCACGAGAAAGCGCAGGATCGGGTCGCTGCGCAATTTATGCCAGGCCCCCGAGAGGGTCATCATGCCGTTGATCATGCCGCCCCAACTGGGCGCCAGCAGGATCAGTGACATCACCATGCCCAGCGACTGTGCCCAGTCCGGCAGCGCGGTGTAGTGCAGATGGTGCGGGCCGGCCCAGATGTACAGGGTGATCAGCGCCCAGAAGTGCACGATGGACAGGCGATAGGAATACACCGGGCGCTCGGCCTGTTTCGGCACGAAGTAATACATCATCCCGAGGAAACCGGCGGTGAGGAAAAAGCCCACGGCGTTGTGCCCGTACCACCATTGCACCATCGCGTCCGTGGCGCCGGCATACACCGAGTAGGATTTGGTGAGACTCACCGGCAGTTCCAGGTTGTTGACGATGTGCAGGAGCGCCACGGTCAGGATGAAACCGCCGAAAAACCAGTTGCCGACGTAGATGTGTTTGGTGTTGCGCTTGGCGACGGTGCCAAAGAACACGATGGCGTAGGCGACCCAGACAATGGTGATGAGAATGTCGATTGGCCACTCGAGCTCGGCATATTCCTTGGAACTGGTGTAGCCCAGTGGCAGGCTGATGGCCGCCAGCAGGATCACCAGTTGCCAGCCCCAGAAGCAGAACGCGGCGAGTTTCGGCGCAAACAGCTGGGTCTGGCAGGTGCGTTGCACCGAGTAGAACGAACTGGCGAACAGGGCGCAGCCGCCAAAGGCGAAAATCACCGCGTTGGTGTGCAGTGGGCGCAGGCGGCCGAAGCTGGTCCAGGGCAAATCGAAATTGAGCTGTGGCCAGACCAATTGGGCCGCGAGAAAAACCCCGAGGCCCATGCCGACGATGCCCCACACCACCGTCATAATGGCGAATTGGCGGACCACCTTGTAGTTGTAGGCGGTACTGATAGAAGTGTTCATGGTTCCCCATCCACGGTTCAGCCGAAGTGCGCCTGCGCAGGGCAGTGCAGCGATCTTCGCCTGGAGTTATAGGCAGACTGAAAGCGAGGCAAGCATGGACAAACAGCACAAGGCCAGTATTGACGGGGATCAATGGGCGCGATGCGTGACCGAGCGCGGCTGGTTGTGGACAGCGGCGAAACCAGGTGCGGGTGCCGAATCGCCGACGCTGATTTTGGCCCATGGTGCGGGTGCGCCGATGGACAGCGGCTTCATGAACGAAATGGCCGCGCGCCTTGCCGCACAAGGCATCAATGTGTTGCGCTTCGAGTTTCCCTACATGGCCCAACGGCGCCTGGACGGCGGCAAGCGCCCACCCAACCCGGCGCCTAAGCTGCTGGAATGCTGGCGTGAGGTCTACGCCACGGTGCGACCCTATGTCGCTGGGCGGCTGGCGATTGGCGGAAAATCCATGGGCGGGCGCATGGCAAGCCTAGTGGCCGATGAGCTGGGTGCCGATGCGCTGGTGTGCCTCGGGTATCCCTTCTATGCCGTGGGCAAACCGGAGAAACCGCGGGTCGAACATTTGGCGACGTTGAACACCCGGGCGTTGATTGTCCAGGGCGAGCGGGATGCGCTGGGTAATCGCGAGGCGGTCGAAGGTTATGCCTTGTCACCTGGCATCGAAGTGCTGTGGTTGGCGGCCGGGGATCATGACTTGAAGCCGCTGAAGGCTTCGGGATTCAGTCACGAGCAGCATCTGGAGGCGGCGGCGCGCAAGGTAGCCGAGTTTCTCCGGTAGGTTCTTGGCAGCCTGTCCCGGCCTCATCGCGAGCAAGCTCGCTCCCACATTGGAACCCGGTTGAATGAACCACGGGGAACCCCTGTGGGAGCGAGCTTGCTCGCGATAGTGGCCTGCCAGACGACAAAAAACCCGGAAGCTTTCGCTGTCCGGGTTTTCAGTTTGCCACTGAAATCAGCGGTTGAACCGCTCCACCAACGAATACTGGGTATTGGCCGTTCGAGTCAGTTCTTCGCTGAGCAGCGCCGAGCTGTGGGCCTGTCCCGAGGTCTGGTCGGCCAGTTCCGAGATGTTGCTGATGTTGCGGCTGATCTCCTCAGCCACCGAGCTCTGCTCCTCGGTGGCAGCCGCGATCTGGGTGGTCATGTCGGTGATGTGGGCCACGGCTTCGCTGATCCCGACGAGCGCCTGGTCCGCTTCCATGACCCGCGCCACGCCTTCTTCGGCCTGGCGATGGCCAGCGTCCATGGTCTGTACGGCGTTGTTGGCGGTCTGTTGAAGCTTGGCGATCAGGGCATGGATCTGCCCGGTGGATTCGCTGGTACGCTGGGCCAGTTGCCGCACTTCGTCGGCCACTACGGCAAAGCCGCGACCCATTTCACCGGCGCGGGCCGCTTCAATGGCGGCGTTGAGCGCCAGCAGGTTGGTCTGGTCGGCAATGCCCTTGATCACGTCGACCACACCACCGATTTCGTCGCTGTCCTTGGCCAGCTGGGTCACGGTCTGCCCGGTCTCGCCCACTACCACCGACAGGCGTTCGATGGCTTCACGGGTTTCTCCGGCAATGTCACGACCGCGACTGGTCAGGCGATTGGCCTCCTGGGTGGCATCGGCGGTGCGCTGCACGTGGCTGGCGACTTCCTGGGTGGTCGCGGCCATCTGGTTGACAGCGGTGGCCACCTGTTCGGTTTCCACCCGCTGGCGCTCAAGGCCTGTGGAACTGTCGTGGGCCAGGGAATTGGATTGCCGCGCTTGCGCGTTGAGATGTTCGGCGGTGTCCTGCAGGCGGGTCAGGCAGGTCTTCAGGCGCGCTTCCTGGCTGAGAATCGACATCTCCAGGCGTGCCTGGACACCGCGGCTGTCGGTGTACATCCGCGCGATCAACGGGTCGGAAGTGGTCTGTTCGGCCAGGCGCAGCAGGCGCTTGATCCCGCGTTGCTGCCATTGCAGGCCCATCAACCCCAACGGCACCGACAGCAGCGCAGCCAGGGCGAAGCCCCAGGAAGAGTTGAGGAACGCGCCAACGACGAAGCTCAACTGGCTGACCAGGATGAATGGCAGCCAGTCCTGCAGGATCGGCAGCCATTTGTCGCTGCCGGGTACCGCGGCCTTGCCCTGGTTGATGCGTTGATAGAGCGCTTCGGCTCGGGAGATCTGCTCGGCGCTGGGTTTGACCCGTACCGATTCATAGCCGACCACCTGATTGCCTTCGAATACAGGCGTGACGTAGGCGTTGACCCAGTAATGGTCACCGTTCTGGCAGCGGTTCTTGACGATGCCCATCCATGGCAAGCCTTGTTTCAGCGTGTCCCACATGTGGGCAAACACGGCCGACGGAACGTCGGGATGGCGTAC
Source organism: Pseudomonas sp. Z2-11 (assembly GCF_054161305.1). Lineage (NCBI taxonomy): Bacteria > Pseudomonadati > Pseudomonadota > Gammaproteobacteria > Pseudomonadales > Pseudomonadaceae > Pseudomonas > Pseudomonas sp. Z2-11. Next base: position 4,161,839 of record NZ_CP096395.1, on the reverse strand, counting down.
CAGGTTGTGCGGTGCATGGATCAGCTCTTCCTTCGAGAACCCGCTGATTTCAACGAACGCGTCGTTGCAGTAGGTGATCACACCCTTGGTATTGGTGGTGGAAATCAATCTTTGCTGGGCCGGGAAGGTCCTTTCGCGCTGTGTAATAGGTTGGTTGTTACGCATGGTGGTGTAGTCCGCAAGGCTTTGAAAGGTTGTCGGCACCGTCAGCTTTTTGTTGAAAAAATTCTGCCCGGCGGCGTCACGCCAGCATCGGGTAAGTAAACAGGGCGAAATGCAGCAGATTGAGGCCGAAATGTGTGGCAATCGCCGCGCCCAGGCCGCCAAACCGATAGGCGAGGCCATAACCGATCCCGGCCAGCCCCGACAGCAATACCCACTGCCAGCCGGCACCGGCATGCACCAGGCCGAACAGCAGCGAGGCCAGCAGCAATGCGAGGTTGTCGCCATGGCGCAGATGTTTGAAGCGTCGGCTCAGGCCGCCCTGGATGTAGCCACGAAACAGTGCTTCCTCGACCAAGGTCACCAACAAAAGATTGTTGAGCACCCAGATCCAGGCCTGGTCCGGCCATTTCGGTGCCCAATGGATCATGCCCAGCAACATCGCCCCGCCCAAGGCCATTATCGCGCTTAGCGCAAGCCCCAGGGCCGTGCCGTAGACAGCGCCACGAAACGAGCGGCGGCCAACGATCCAGGGGCATGCCAGCAACAGCCAGAAACCGATCAGGGGCTTGTCCTGGTTCAGATACATCGCAAACCGCACGGCGTCATCGCTGAAGCGTTGCGCCGCGATCGCCCGGCTGTTGAAGAAACCCGGCATCCAATGCAATGCCAACGCGACCGCCAGGACGATGAACAGGCAATGCCCGAGAAACTGCCCGACCGGCGTCTGCCGCTGGCGAACCGCGTACCCGGCGAACAGCAGTAGCGCGACCGAGATGATGGCAGTCCAGGCCAGATGGCCGTACGCGAGGGCCAGGCCATAACCGATCGAGAGAAGGGCCAGGTACGGCCAGGGTAGGGAGAGCATGTGGAGTCCTTTGGGGCGGAAACATTCGAGGCTGTCGGGGCCGGCGGGATTATAGGCAGACCCAAACGAAAACACCGCCCTCAAGAGGCGGTGTTTTCGTAGGACGCTTCTTTTTTTATCCTGCAATTAATTGCCGCAGGACAAAATGCAGGATCCCGCCAGCCTTGAAATATTCCACTTCGTTCAAGGTGTCGATCCGGCACAACACTTCAATCCGCTCCTGGCTGCCATCCTCGCGGGTGATGACCACCGGCAGATTCATGCGCGGCGTCAGCTCGGCATCGCTCAGCCCGAGGATATCAAGGGTCTCCCTGCCAGTGAGGTTCAGGCTCTTGCGATTCTGATCGAGCTTGAATTGCAGCGGCAGCACGCCCATACCCACCAGGTTGGAGCGGTGAATGCGTTCGAAGCTTTCGGCGATCACGGCCTTCACGCCCAGCAGGTTGGTACCCTTGGCCGCCCAGTCCCGGCTCGAACCGGTGCCATATTCCTGCCCGGCAATGACCACCAGAGGCGTGCCGGTGGCCTGGTACAACATGGCCGCATCGTAGATCGACATTCTTTCGCCGTTGGGGATATAGATCGTATTGCCGCCTTCTTCGCCGCCGAGCATCTCGTTGCGGATACGGATATTGGCGAAGGTGCCGCGCATCATCACCTGATGATTGCCCCGTCGCGAGCCGTAGGAGTTGAAGTCCCGCGGTTCCACGCCTTGTTCGCGCAAGTAACGGCCGGCAGGGCTGTCTGTCTTGATATTGCCGGCTGGCGAGATATGGTCGGTGGTCACCGAGTCTCCGAGCAGCGCAAGGACGCGCGCGCCCTCGACATTCCTGACCACCGGTGGCGGCCCGCCGATGTCGTCGAAGAATGGCGGATGCTGGATGTAGGTCGAGTCGTCTTGCCATACATAAGTAGCCGCCTGCGGCACTTCGATGGCTTGCCACTGTTCGTCACCGGCGAACACGGCGGCGTATTCCTTGTGGAACATGCTGGTGTCGACCTGGGCCACGGCGTCGGCTACTTCCTTGCTGCTCGGCCAGATGTCGCGCAGGTAGACCGGATTGCCGTCCCGGTCGTTGCCCAGCGGTTCGCTGCTGATATCGATGCGCACGGTGCCGGCCAGGGCGTAGGCGACCACCAATGGCGGCGAGGCCAGCCAGTTGGTTTTCACCAGTGGATGCACCCGGCCCTCGAAGTTGCGGTTACCCGACAGCACCGAAGCCACGGTCAGGTCGGCTTTCTGGATGGCTTTTTCGATGGGGTCGGGCAGAGGGCCGGAGTTGCCGATACAGGTTGTGCAGCCGTAGCCCACCAGGTCGAAGCCGAGCTTGTCGAGATACTCGGTCAGGCCCGCGGCGTTGTAGTAGTCGGTCACCACCTTGGAGCCAGGCGCCAGGGAGCTCTTGACCCAGGGCTTGCGCGTCAGGCCTTTTTCCACGGCTTTTTTTGCCACCAGCCCGGCGGCCATCATCACGCTGGGGTTGGAGGTGTTGGTGCAAGAGGTGATGGCGGCAATCACCACCGCGCCGTTTTTCAGGCGATGGGTCTGGCCTTCGAATTCGTACTCGGCTTCCCCTACCTGATCGGCATTGCCTACCGCGACGCCTCCGCCGCCTTCGCTTTCCAGGCGGCCCTCGTCCTTGCTGGTGGGTTTGATCTGCAAGCCGAGGAAATCACTGAAGGCTTGGCCGACATTCGGCAGCGAGACCCGATCCTGGGGACGCTTGGGGCCGGCGAGGCTGGCCTCGACGCTGCCCATGTCCAGTTCCAGCGTGTCGGTGAACACCGGTTCCTGGCCAGGCAGGCGCCACAGGCCCTGAGCCTTGCAATAGGCTTCCACCAGTTTCACGGTTTCTGCGGGGCGCCCGGACAGGCGCAAGTAATCCAGCGTTACATCGTCCACCGGGAAGAAACCGCACGTGGCGCCGTATTCCGGGGCCATGTTGGCGATGGTGGCGCGGTCGGCCAGGGGCAGGTCGGCGAGACCGTCGCCATAAAACTCGACGAATTTGCCCACCACACCCTTCTTGCGCAGCATCTGCGTGACGGTCAGCACCAGGTCGGTCGCGGTGATACCTTCGCGCAGCTTGCCGGTGAGCTTGAAACCGACAACCTCGGGGATCAGCATCGATACCGGTTGGCCGAGCATCGCCGCTTCCGCCTCGATCCCGCCGACGCCCCAGCCGAGCACGCCGAGGCCATTGATCATGGTGGTGTGAGAGTCGGTGCCGACTAGCGTGTCGGGGAAGGCGTAGGTGCGGCCGTCTTCCTCTTTGGTCCAGACGGTGCGACCCAGGTATTCCAGGTTCACCTGATGGCAGATGCCGGTGCCCGGTGGCACCACGCTGAAGTTGTCGAAGGCACTCTGGCCCCAGCGCAGGAAGGCATAACGTTCGCCGTTGCGCTGCATTTCGATGTCGACGTTCTGCTCGAAGGCCTGGCGGCTGGCGAACTTGTCCACCATTACCGAGTGGTCGATCACCAGGTCGACCGGTGACAACGGGTTGATTCGCTGGGGATCGCCTCCGGCCTTTTCCACGGCGGCGCGCATGGCGGCCAGGTCGACCACGGCGGGCACGCCGGTAAAGTCCTGCATCAGCACCCGTGCCGGGCGATACTGGATTTCGCGGTCGGAGCGGCGCTCCTTGAGCCAACCGGCCAAGGCCTTGAGGTCGGCGCCGGTGACGGTTTTTTCATCCTCCCAGCGCAGCAGGTTTTCCAGCAGCACCTTGAGGGACATCGGCAGTTTATCCAGATCACCGAGGCTTCGCGCGGCGTCCGGCAAGCTGAAATAGTGATAAGTCCTGGCGTCGACTTGCAATGTTTTAAGGGTTTTCAGGCTATCGAGGGACGGCATTGAAATCACTCCTTTGAGTCCGCACGGCTACGGACTGACGGAACGGACAGAGCCTTTAACCTAGCCCTGTTTTGAGCGTATGACTAATCACTGGACTCTATGGACAGGTTCGCGGTTCCGAACTCCGCTATCATGCGGCGGTTTTCGTGACAGGCTTTGCTACGGAGTTTCAATGAACACGCTTTTTATGCACTGCCGACCGGGCTTCGAAGGCGAGGTCTGTTCCGAGATCGCCGAACATGCCGCGCGGCTGGACGTGGCCGGCTACGCCAAGGCCAAGCCGGCCAGCGCGTGCGCCGAATTCGTCTGCACTGAAGAAGACGGCGCCGAGCGGCTGATGCGTGGACAGCGCTTTGCCGAGCTGATTTTCCCGCGCCAGTGGGCGCGTGGCTCGTTCATCGAGTTGCCGGAGACCGACCGCATCAGCGTCATCCTCGCCCATCTGGCGGCTTTCCCGACGTGCGGCAGCCTGTGGCTGGAAGTGGTCGATACCAACGACGGCAAAGAGCTGTCGAACTTCTGCAAGAAATTCGAAGGTCCGTTGCGCAAGGCCTTGAGTGGCGCCGGCAAGCTGGTGGACGACCCGCACAAGCCGCGCCTGCTGCTGACGTTCAAGAGTGGCCGCGAAGTGTTCCTTGGCCTGGCGGAAGCCGACAATTCGGCAATGTGGCCGATGGGTATTCCGCGGCTTAAATTTCCTCGGGAAGCGCCGAGCCGCTCGACCCTCAAACTCGAAGAGGCCTGGCACCATTTCATCCCCCGTGACCAATGGGACGAGCGGCTGCACGGCGACATGACCGGCGTGGACCTCGGCGCCGCGCCGGGTGGCTGGACCTGGCAATTGGTCAACCGGGGCATGCTGGTGACCGCCATCGACAACGGTCCGATGGCTGAAAGCCTGATGGACACCGGCCTGGTGCAGCACTTGATGGCGGACGGCTTCACGTTCAAGCCCAAGCAGCCGGTGGACTGGATGGTCTGTGACATCGTCGAAAAACCCGCGCGCAATGCGGCGATGCTGGAAGAGTGGATTGGCGAGGGACATTGCCGTGAAGCGGTGGTCAACTTGAAACTGCCGATGAAGCAGCGTTACGCCGAGGTGAAGCGTCTGCTCGAACGCATCGCCGAGGGTTTCAAGGCCCGGGGTATCAAGGTCGAGATTGGCTGCAAGCAGCTGTATCACGACCGTGAGGAAGTGACGTGCCATCTGCGGCGGCTGGATAGCAAGAAGCCGAAGTCTCGCTAAAGCCAAAGAGCTAGCCTTTGTGGCGAGGGAGCTTGCTCCCGCTGGGTTGCGAAGCGACCCCAATGCCCTGTCGGATTCCAAGAGCGACGACTGCTGCGCAGCCGAGCGGGAGCAAGCTCCCTCGCCACATTGGATGCGCATTTGTTAAGAGCGCCGACATTGCGCGACAATAGCGGCCAGTTTCAGGAGTAGAACATGAGCGAAATGAACGAAACGCCGGTCGACGGCACGCTGGACGCCACCGGCCTCAACTGTCCGGAGCCGGTGATGATGCTGCATCAGCATATCCGTGACCTGGCCCCCGGCGGACTGCTGAAAGTCATTGCCACCGACCCGTCGACGCGCCGTGATATCCCCAAGTTTTGCGTGTTTCTCGATCACGAACTGGTCAACCAGGATGAAGTGGACGGCACCTACCGCTACTGGATCCGCAAGAAGCTCGCTTAACCCGTCGAGCGACTGAGGCGAATCTGCCCGCGGGCACTGCGCGTCAGTCGGATTGACAGCATCAACGCCGCGCAGCTTAATCCCACGATCAAACCCTGCCACAATCCGCTTGGGCCGCTGGCGGTGCCGAGCCAGTCGGTCAGGCCCAGGGCGTAACCCACCGGCAAGCCGATGCCCCAGTAAGCGAAGAGCGTCAGGATCATCGTCACCTGGGTGTCCTGGTAACCGCGCAACGCGCCCGCCGCCGTGACCTGGATGGCATCGGAAAACTGAAACAGCGCCGCGTAGACGATCAGCATCGATGCCACTTCGATCACCACGGGGTCGGCGGTATAGATCGCCGCGATAGGCCCGCGCAACGCGAACATCAGGCTCGCCGACAGGCAGGCGTACGCCAGGGCCGTGGCCATGCCGACGCCCGCTGCAAAGCGCGCTTCCCGAGGCTGGCTACGCCCCAGCGCCTGGCCAACCCGTACGGTCACGGCCATGCCCAGGGAATAGGGGATCATGAACACCAGCGAGCTGAAATTCAGGGCGATCTGGTGTCCGGCCACCACCGTGGCGCCGAGGCTGCCGATCAGCAGGGCGATGACCGCGAAGATGCTCGATTCGGCAAACACCGCGATGCCGATCGGCAGGCCGATGCCCAGCAGGCGCTTGATGACTGACCATTGCGGCCAGTCGAAGCGGCTGAACAGCTGACTCGATTGATAGATCGGGCCCCAGCGTGTCCAGGCGGCCATGCCCGCCGCCATGAACCACATCACGATGGCCGTGGCCCAGCCGCAGCCGACACCGCCCATGGCGGGGACGCCCAGGTGTCCATAGATGAAGATGTAGTTGAGCGGAATGTTCAGGGCCAGCCCGCACAGCCCCAGCACCATCGCCGGTCGCGTACGCCCCAGGCCGTCGCTGAAGCAGCGCAGCACGTAATAGATTGCCACCGCCGGGAGGCCGCTGCCGATGCCGCGCAGGTATTCCATGCAAGGGCCGATCAGTTCGGGATCGACTTTCATGACATGCAGGATCGGTTCGGCGCTGAGCAGCGCCAACGTTGCGATCAGCCCCACCGCGAGTGCCAGCCACAATGCCTGACGCACCAATGGACCGATCTGTTCAAACGTACCGGCACCGAAACGCTGGGCCACCTTCGGCGTGGTAGCCAACAGCGTGCCGGTCATCAACAGGAATACCGGAACCCAGATCGAGTTGCCCAGCGCCACCGCCGCGAGATCCCGCGGCCCGACCCGGCCGGCCATCACCGCGTCGACAAAGCCCATGGCGGTGGTCGCCAATTGCGCCACCATGATCGGCAGGGCCAGGGCCAGCAACGTCTTGAGCTCCAGGCGCACCCGGGCCGGGCGGGAGAGAGTGGTGGCGGTGTCGATCACAGGATTCACAGGGCAAGCATCCGAAAATATTAAGCGCAAGGCGGCGAATTCTACGCCTTGACGCATCGGTCAGGAAAAAACCTGTGTTGGGGATTTGTAATCGGGCAGTACGGCAGCTTTCGTGGCGAGGGAGCTTGCTCCCGCTCGGCTGCGCAGCAGTCGCTGGCATTTGGGCCCGCTTCGCAGGCCAGCGGGAGCAAGCTCCCTCGCCACAATGGTACTGCTCGCTCCTGGTAATGCGCGAAGCAACCGGAACGCCTACACTGCCCATCCCGCCAAAGGAGCTTTGCCATGCTGATCGTTGCCGACGAAAACATTCCCCTGCTCGATGCGTTTTTTCAAGGTTTTGGTGAAATCCGCCGGGTGCCGGGGCGGGGCATCGACCGGGCGCTGGTCGAGCAGGCTGACGTGCTGCTGGTGCGTTCGGTCAGCCAGGTCAATCGGGCGCTGCTGGAAGGCAGCAAGGTGCGTTTTGTCGGGACCTGCACCATCGGCACCGATCACCTGGACCTGGAATATTTCGCCGAAGCCGGCATCCGCTGGGCCAGTGCCCCGGGCTGTAACGCCCGCGGTGTGGTGGATTATGTGCTGGGCAGTCTCATGACCCTGGCGGAAATCGAAGGCGCGGATCTTGCGCAGCGCACCTTTGGCGTGGTCGGCGCGGGGCAGGTGGGCGGGCGATTGATCAAGGTACTCAAAGACCTGGGCTGGGCCGTGAAAGTCTGTGATCCGCCGCGTCAGGCTGCCGAAGGCGGCGATTACCTGAGCCTGGAGCAGATTATCGAGCAGTGCGATGTGATCAGTCTGCACACACCGTTGACCCGCGACGGCGAGCAACCGACCTGGCACCTTTTCGACGAGCAACGATTGAACAAACTCAAGTCGGGGACCTGGTTGATCAACGCCGCGCGCGGCCCGGTCATCGACAACACGGCGCTGCGCGAGGTGCTGCTGGAGCGCGAAGATCTGCAAGCGGTGCTGGATGTCTGGGAGCGGGAGCCGACAGTCGACGTCGATCTGGCCGACCTCTGCGTGATCGCCACGCCGCACATCGCCGGCTATAGCCTTGACGGTCGCCAGCGTGGCACGGCGCAGATTTATGAAGCCTTGTGCGGATTCCTGCAGCGGCCGGTGGAAGTCAGCCTGGCCGAGCTGTTGCCTCGTCCGTGGCTCGCAGGCCTCACGCTGGATGCCGCCACCGACCCGGCCTGGGCCCTGGCGGCGTTGTGCCGGAGCGTGTACGACCCGCGCCGTGACGATGCGGACTTTCGCCGCAGCCTGATCGGCACCGACAGCGAGCAACGTAGCGCCTTTGATGCCTTGCGCAAGCATTATCCGCCACGCCGGGAGATCGACAGCTTGAAGGTGCGGATCGAAGGGCAATCGCCGACGTTGGAAAATATCGTGGCCGCCCTGGGCGCCACCATTGCTTGAGCATAGAGCGCCTTGTGGCGAGGGAGCTTGCTCCCGCTCGGCTGCGAAGCAGTCGCCGACTGCAACTGTCCAGCCGGAGCAAGCTCCTTCACCCCGCAAGCCGGCAAATCAAAGGCATAAAAAACCCGACATCAAGGTCGGGTTCAGTTGAAGACGGGCTGTATCACTTTTGTTCGGCAGGTTTGACCAGTCGTTTTTCCAGTTCGCTGCAGGCTTTCTGGATCATGTCTTCGGTGATCGGTACTTCGCGCCCTTGGGCATCGATGAACGAGCAGCCCAGGGACTGGTCCGGTTGCGTGCGGATCACTTGAATCTTGTCTTCGCTGCTGTGTTGCAAGGACATGGCCTGTCTCCTCATCAGGTTGCGTGCCTATAGTAATGTCGCCAGGTGACCGAGCCATGACACTCCTTGAAGGTTCACGGCGACAGCTCCACTCAACCAGAAACGCCGACGCATTTCCAGCCAGACTTTAGACCGATAACATCTAGAGCCTGATCTTGGCGGTCATATCTAACCTGACTCATCCTGATTCAAATTGGTTCCGCTGCGTTTCGGTGCTCCTGACCGATTCCTTTTCCCGTTGCATTATCGGATGCCCTCGATGCTTTCTTCCCGACAACGCCGTGCCATACGCCTGGCCAGCGGCTTCATCGCTCCTTACCGCAAACAGGTCGTTGGCGCTTTGCTGGCCCTGATCGTCACCGCCGGCATTACCTTGTCCATGGGGCAGGGTATCCGGTTGCTGGTGGACCAGGGTTTCATGACGCGCTCGCCGCATCTGCTCAATCAATCGATCGGGTTGTTCATGGTCCTGGTGGCGGGGTTGGCGGTCGGTACGTTTGCCCGTTTTTACCTGGTGTCGTGGATTGGCGAGCGGGTGGTGGCCGATATCCGCCGACAGGTTTTCAACCACCTGGTGTATCTGCATCCCGGGTTCTACGAAAACAACCGCAGTTCGGAAATCCAGTCACGCCTGACCGCCGACACCACGCTGCTGCAATCGGTGATCGGTTCGTCGTTGTCACTGTTTCTGCGCAACGCGCTGATGGTGGTCGGAGGTATCGTGCTGCTGTTCGTCACCAATCCCAAGCTCACCAGCATCGTGGTGATTGCGCTGCCGCTGGTGCTGGCGCCGATCCTGGTCTTTGGCCGGCGAGTGCGCAGCCTCTCCCGCGAAAGCCAGGACCGCATCGCCGATGTCGGCAGTTACGTTTCCGAAACCCTCGGCCAGATCAAGACGGTGCAGGCCTATAACCACCAGGTCCAGGACGAGCACCGTTTCGCTGCTACCGTGGAGCAGGCCTTCGACACTGCCCGCAAGCGCATCGCCCAGCGTGCCTGGTTGATTACTCTGGTGATCGTTCTGGTGCTGGGTGCGGTGGGCGTAATGCTCTGGGTCGGTGGCATGGACGTGATCGCCGGGCGCATTTCCGGCGGTGAGCTGGCGGCATTCGTGTTCTACAGCCTGATTGTCGGGAGCGCTTTCGGTACGCTCAGCGAAGTGATCGGCGAGCTGCAACGGGCGGCTGGCGCCGCTGAGCGAATTGCCGAGTTGCTGCGTTCGCAAAACATCATCCAGCCGCCGGCGACGGGCCTTGTCACGTTGCCGCAGCGGGTCAGGGGCGACCTGCGCCTTGAAGGTGTACGGTTTTCCTACCCGTCGCGGCCGGAAAGCTATGCGGTCGATGGCCTGGACCTGAGCGTCAACGCTGGCGAAACCGTCGCGCTGGTCGGTCCGTCCGGGGCGGGCAAATCCACCGTGTACGACCTGCTGCTGCGGTTCTACGATCCAGTGCAGGGGCAGATATACCTCGATGGTGTGCCGCTGACCTTGCTTGACCCGTTGGACCTGCGTCGTCACTTCGCCCTGGTCTCGCAGAGCCCGGCACTGTTCTTCGGCACGGTGGAAGAAAATATTCGCTACGGCAATCCGCAAGCCACCGACGAACAGGTGCGCGAAGCGGCGCGGATCGCTCACGCCCATGACTTCATCGAGAAAATGCCGGATGGCTACCAGACCCATCTGGGCGATGGCGGCCTGGGTTTGTCCGGTGGCCAGCGCCAACGCCTGGCCATCGCCCGGGCACTGCTGATCGACGCGCCGATCCTGCTGTTGGACGAAGCCACCAGCGCGCTCGATGCACAAAGCGAACACCTCATCCAGCAAGCCCTGCCCAGCCTGATGAAAAACCGCACCACCCTGGTCATCGCCCACCGCCTGGCCACGGTGAAAAATGCCGACCGGATCGCGGTGATGGACCAGGGCAGGGTGGTCGCCGTGGGCACTCATCAGGAGTTGGTGGCGAGTAATGCGCTGTATGCGCGGTTGGCGGCGTTGCAGTTCAACGTTAGCTTGGAGTCGGCAGCCGACTGAGCGCAGCGTCTACACGAATCCCTTGTGGGAGTGAGCTTGCTCGCGATAGCGGTGGGTCAGCTTGCATCCATGTTGAAGGTGCCGACGGCATCGCGAGCAAGCTCGCTCCCACAAGGTCCAGCACCGACCAAGTAACCGACCAAGTAACCGACCAAGTAACCGACCAAGTAACCGACCAAGTAACCGACCAAAAAAAAATGCCCGCATCTTTCGATGCGGGCATTTTTTTCTTCTCAGGAACAGCTTCTCGCTAATACTCACTGATCATCGAAATAGCGCTCGTGCCAGTCCACCAACGGCTGTGGCGAGTTGAGTTTCTGGCCGTAGATCACCGAGTAGGACAGCACGTTCTGTACGTACTGGCGGGTTTCGTCGAAAGGGATGCTTTCAACCCAGACGTCGAAGCTCAGGTGGTCAGCGCCACGCAGCCATTGGCGGACACGGCCGGGGCCGGCATTGTACGCGGCGGAGGCGAGTACCCGGTTGCCGTTGAACTGGCTGTGCACCTGGCTCAGGTAAGCCGCGCCGAGCTGGATGTTCTTGTCCGGGTTGAACACTTGCTGGGGCGATGCCAGGGGAATGTTGAACTTGCGGGCGGTTTCCTTGGCGGTGCCTGGCATCAACTGCATCAGGCCGCTGGCACCGACGCTGGAGCGGGCATCGTCCATGAATGCGCTTTCCTGGCGGGTGATGGCGAACGCCCAGCTTGGATGCAGGCCGCGGATCCTGGCTTCGCGCACCAGCGTGTCGCGGTGGGCCATCGGGAAGCGGATATCCAGGTCGTCCCAGTATTTGGCCTGGCTGATGGTGCGGATGGCCGGGAAGTACCATTTCAGGTCATAGGCCAGTTTCGCCTGGGCAACCATTTCGTCCCGGCTGAAATGACGGCTGACGTGATACCACTCGCGGCGGCCATCGACGATCTGTCCGCGAGCATGAAACTCCAGCGCGCGGCGCACGCCCGGGGTGTTGCGCACTTTGTTGATCAGCGCCTGGCTCATCACCAGCGGCTTGTTGTTGAGCGAATAGGGTGACTGGGAGCGGTCGGCCGCCAGGAAGCCGTAGAAGTCACGCTCCCGGGCCAGTTGCTTGTAGAGCGTCACTGCTTGAGGATTCTGTGGCTGAGCCAGCTCCAGGCTGCGGGCCTGCCAGTAACGCCAGCGGTTGGTGGTGGCGAGCGACTCGGGCAGGCGGCGGGTCAACTGATAGGCATCTTCCCAGCGGGCCAGGCGCAACAGCAGGCGCAAACGCCATTCCGAGACAGTGTCATCGCGCAGCTCCGGGTCGTATTTGGTCATCACGTCGAGGGCGCGGCTGTCGAAGCGTTTGGCCAGGGTCAGACCGATTTCCCGGGCGATTGCCACTTTCTCGTCTCGAGAGAAATGCATGGTGCTGGCATACCCGTCCAGCAACGCCATGGCTTTTTCCGGGTCCTGGCGGGCCAGGCGTCGCAAGCCGAGGCTCACGACATCGGACATCGGTTCATCGGCGGGCGCGAAGCGCGAAGGCTGGTTGAGCAGTTCGGGCTTCTGCGCCACGTCGATCAACAGACTGCCGCGAGGCGCCAGGGTGGTCAGGCCGCTCACCAGGCTGTTGGCCAGCGGATAGTTACGCGCCTGGGCGGCCAGTTTGGCGCGCTCCCAGCGTTTCTGTTCAGTCAGTTGGCCTTGGGCCGCCCACATGCCGAACAGCGCATCGCAGGCCGCCGGCTGGGATTTGCCGGTAAGCCAGAGTTTCTCGGCGTTGGCGTAGCCTTCGGCCTTGAGGCCATGGCTCAGTTGATATTGAGCGTTGAGGCAATCGAGTTCGGTAAAGTTGAGCTTGGGGTCGTAATACTTGACGAAGGTTGCCCAGTCGCCACGCTCCGCCAGCCAGCGCAACCAGCGCAGCTTCATCCAGTTGGCCTGGGGCAGGTCGCCATGTTCGGCGAGGAATTTCTCGATCTCGGCATTGCTCGCGCTTTTCAGGCGAGCGGTCAACTCATCGTAGGCGAGGTAGGGCTCCAGCGGATAATCGCGCAGGGCCTGACTGTAGCGCAAATAGGGGCCGGAATCACCTTTGGCCAGGGCGCGCTTGGCCTCATCGTAATACTGGCGCTGGGTGGAAATATCCACCGCCTGGGCGGTCTGAACGGCAGTGGCACACACAAACAAACAAGATAAGACACTGAAAAGGCGACTGCGCATGATACGTCCGGGCAGAAAAAACAAGACAAGCCCGGGGGAAACCCGGGGTAACTGCCTGTAGCTTAGCCTTTTGCCAGCAACCGGCGAAAGCTTTGCAGGGCCGTTCGCGCAAGTTCGCAACAATTGTTGTGCAGAGTGCTTCGAAGGCGAAATTGGCGGACCTTTGAGGCCTCTTCTCAGGTAGAATGCGCGCCCGGTTTTTGGAGAAGCTCATGACCCTGCTCAAATTCAGCGATGTGTCCCTTGCTTTCGGCGCGATGCCGTTGTTGGACAAGGTGTCCTGGCAGATCGCCCGTGGAGAGCGGGTGTGCATCATCGGCCGCAACGGCACTGGCAAGTCCAGCATGATGAAGCTGGTCAAGGGCGACCAGAAGCCCGACGACGGCTCGGTCTGGCGCGCGCCAGGCCTGAAGATCGGCGAATTGCCCCAGGAACTGCCGGTAGCCGACGAGCGGACGGTATTCGACGTGGTCGCCGAAGGCCTGGACGGTGTCGGCGCGCTGTTGGCCGAATATCATCACCTGAGCCAGAACATCGTCACCGATGCCGACCTGGACAAGCTGATGCATGTCCAGCACGACCTCGAAGCCCGTGACGGCTGGCGCCTGCAGCAGTTGGTCGACAGCACGCTGAGCCGCTTGCAACTGCCGGCCGACAAGACCCTGGCCGAGCTGTCCGGTGGCTGGCGTCGCCGCGTCCTGCTGGCCCAGGCCCTGGTGTCCGAACCCGACCTGCTGCTGCTCGACGAGCCGACCAACCACCTCGACATCGGCGCCATCGCCTGGCTTGAAGAGGCCCTCAAGGATTTCCAGGGCGCGGTGCTGTTCATCACTCACGACCGTTCCTTCCTGCAGAACCTGGCGACCCGCATCCTCGAACTGGATCGCGGCGGCCTGATCGACTGGAACGGCGACTACGCCAGTTTCCTGGTTCACAAGGAAGCAGTGCTGGCGGCGGAAGAAACCGCCAATGCGCTGTTCGACAAGCGCCTGGCCCAGGAAGAAGTCTGGATCCGCCAGGGCATCAAGGCCCGACGCACCCGTAACGAAGGTCGCGTACGCGCCCTCAAGGCCCTGCGCGTTGAGCGTAGCGAGCGACGCGAGCGCACCGGCAAGGCGAATATCCAGCTGGAAACCGCCGACAAGTCGGGCAAGCAGGTCATGGTGCTGGAGAACGTCAGCTTCGCCCACCCGGGTGGCCCGTTCCTGGTCAAGGACTTCTCCATGGTTCTGCAGCGCGGCGATCGGATCGGCCTGCTGGGCGCCAACGGTACCGGCAAGACGACCTTGCTCAAGCTGATGCTTGGCGGTCTGGTGCCGACCAGCGGCAAGGTGGAAGAGGGGACAAAAATCGATGTCGCCTATTTCGACCAGTTGCGCCACCAGCTGGACCTGGAAAAAACCGTGATCGACAACGTGGCCGAAGGTCGCGACTTCATCGATATCGACGGCCAGAGTCGCCACGTGTTGAGTTACCTCGGCGATTTCCTGTTCAGCCCGCAGCGCGCCCGTACCCCGGTGAAGGCGTTGTCGGGTGGCGAGCGCGCCCGTCTGTTGCTGGCCAAACTGTTCAGCAAGCCGGCGAACCTGCTGGTGCTCGACGAACCGACCAACGACCTGGACGTGGAAACCCTCGAACTGCTGGAAGAGGTGTTGCTGACCTTCAACGGCACCGTGCTGATGGTCAGCCACGACCGGGCCTTCCTCGACAACGTGGTCACCAGCACCCTGGTTTTCGAAGGCGAAGGGCTGGTTCGCGAGTACGTTGGTGGTTACCAGGACTGGCTGCGCCAGGGTGGCTCGCCACGTCTCCTGGGCGTGACCGAGAGCAAATCCGGCAAGGCCGACCTGAATTCGGCGGTCGTCAAGGCTGAGCCGGCTCCGGTTGCCGCCACTGCCGCGCCTGCCCCTGCGAAAAAGAAGCTCAGCTACAAACTTCAGCGTGAGCTGGAAGCATTACCTGGCGATATCGAGGCGAAGGAGCAGCAGATTGCAGCGGTGGAGGCCGAGATGGCTGACGCCGGTTTCTACCAGCGACCAGCGGCCGAAACCGCCAAGGTGATTGCCCACCTGGAGCAGTTGCAGGCCGAGCTGGATGCGCTGGTCGAGCGCTGGGCTGAACTGGACGCCTGATCCGTTGACGTAAAAAATCCCGGCACTCAGCGATGAGTACCGGGGTTTTTGTTCGAAACGCTTGCCATTGTGGGAGCGAGCCTGCTCGCGAAAGCGGTGTATCAGGCGACTTGAACGTCGGCTGTCATGGCGCTTTCGCGAGCAGGCTCGCTCCCACCGGTTTGCCGTTTACGAGCGCTTGACCAGATGCACCGCCAACACGTCGCATGGCGCGCCATGCAATACGTCGTTGGCCGTCGAGCCCAGCAGCAGCGCGAGGCCGTGGCGGCCATGGCTGCCGACAACGATCAGGTCGCAGCCCTGCTCCTTGGCCAGGTGATGAATCTCCTGGCGCGGCTGGCCGTAGGTCAGGTGGCTGTTTTCCTTTTTTAATGCCGGGTATTTCACGATCAGTCGATCAAGGCGTTCCTTGGCCTGGTCAAATTGTTGCTGTTGCAACTGGGAAAGGTCCATTGGGACGTCGCCGCCGAAGGCCATGGCCATCGGCTCGACGATATGCACCAGCGACAGTTTGTTGTCCCGGCCTTCGCAGAGAGCGAGGGCTCGCTTGACGACAGGATCGCATTCTTCAGTAAGGTCGACGGCGACCAGGACGTGTTCGTAGTACATGAAAAGCACTCCAGAGAATGGCGATACGGTAAGTATGGCTGGTTTCAAGCGCATTGACGGCGATGCGGGTCAACGGGCTCATCAGAATTCGGGAGTACAGATATGACGGTCTGGATAGTGGTGTCAATCCTGTTGGTGGTATTGAGCCCCTTGGCATGGTTGCGGCCATCGCGTGTCCAGAGCGGTCGCATGGCCCTGCGCATGGAGGCGCGACGCCTCGGCCTGGCCATGCAACTGGCTTCCCAGGAGTGGCCGCACTGGCTCAGTCAGCCGCCGCCCAACCCTTGCGCTCAGTACCACCGGCCCCGACGTGGCAAGCAGCCGGCCCTCTGGAGCTACTGGCAGAGCGCCCCTGGCGTGTGGGTCAATCAGTGGCGCGAGCCCTGTCTGGACGAGTCGCTGCTGGCGCATTTCCACAAGCTGCCCGCCAACGTGTACAAAATCGAAGCCGACAAGCAGATGATTACCTTGTACTGGGGCGAAAAGGGCGAGGCGAGTGTTTTGCAGGATATATCCGCAGTGCTCAACGCATTGGCTTGAGGCGTAAAAAAGCCCGACAGATTCATCGGGCGGGTTGGCCAGGCAGGCCGGTAAACCATCTCCTCGGGACGTTCATTCGAACGTCCTTTCTTCATTCGGCTCAAACGTCTTGTCACCAGCTTAGCCGGTTGAATAAGGCGCGCTCGGAATTAGGGCGACTTTTCTAATTATTGATTCTATGAATGGCTGCCCATGCGGCGTCGTGTTGCGGATCCGCAGGGTACGGAAATGACCGTAAAGTCGCGTTCAAGCGCTTGTTTAGGGCGATTGACAATTGACGGAAATTCCGTGAAGGTGACGTACCCAAATCAAACGGGCGTATGAATTGAGCGTTTGTATTTTCAGAACGTTCCTACAGAACCCGACGATCGCGTTGGCGGGTGTGCCTGGCGGATTGGCGTAGCATCGACGGTAATGTCCATGCCGAACCAGCGGTCAGCGTTCAACGTGTACTGTTCAGCTTCCATATCGTGGAGATCAGTTGATGATTTACGAAGGTAAAGCCATCACGGTTAAGGCTCTTGAAAGTGGCATTGTCGAACTGAAGTTCGATCTCAAGGGTGAGTCCGTCAACAAGTTCAACCGTCTAACCCTGAACGAATTGCGTCAGGCCGTGGACACTATCAAGGCAGATGCTTCGATCAAGGGTGTGATCGTCAGCAGCGGCAAGGACGTGTTCATCGTCGGCGCCGACATCACCGAATTCGTCGACAACTTCAAGCTGCCCGATGCCGAACTGATCGCAGGCAACCTCGAAGCGAACCGTATCTTCAGCGATTTCGAAGACCTTGGCGTGCCAACGGTTGCGGCCATCAACGGCATCGCCCTGGGTGGCGGACTGGAAATGTGCCTGGCGGCCGATTACCGTGTCATGTCCACCTCCGCCAAGATCGGCCTGCCGGAAGTCAAGCTGGGCATCTACCCGGGCTTCGGCGGTACCGTGCGCCTGCCGCGCCTGATCGGTGCCGACAATGCCATCGAGTGGATTGCCGCTGGCAAGGAAAACCGTGCCGAAGACGCGCTGAAAGTCGGCGCCGTGGATGCCGTGGTCGAACCTGGCAAGCTCCAGGAAGCGGCGCTTGAGACGATCAAGCGCGCCATCAGCGGCGAGTTCGACTACAAGGCCAAGCGCCAACCGAAGCTGGAAAAGCTCAAGCTCAACGCCATTGAACAAATGATGGCCTTCGAAACCGCCAAGGGCTTCGTCGCCGGTCAGGCTGGCCCGAACTACCCGGCGCCGGTCGAAGCCATCAAGACCATCCAGAAAGCCGCGAATTTCGGTCGCGACAAGGCCCTGGAAGTCGAGGCCGCCGGTTTCGTCAAGCTGGCCAAGACCTCGGCTGCGCAAAGCCTGATCGGCCTGTTCCTCAACGATCAGGAGCTGAAGAAAAAGGCCAAGGCCTACGACGAAATCGCTCGCGACGTGAAGCAGGCGGCTGTGTTGGGTGCTGGCATCATGGGCGGTGGTATCGCCTACCAGTCGGCGTCCAAGGGCACGCCGATCCTGATGAAAGACATCAACGAACATGGCATCGAACAAGGCTTGGCCGAAGCTGCCAAGCTGCTGGTCGGCCGTGTGGACAAAGGTCGCATGACCGCCGCGAAGATGGCCGAAGTGCTCAACGGCATTCGCCCGACGCTGTCCTATGGCGATTTCGGCCATGTCGACCTGGTGGTCGAAGCCGTTGTCGAGAACCCGAAGGTCAAGCAGGCGGTACTGGCTGAAGTCGAAGACAAGGTCAAGGAAGATACGATCCTTGCCTCCAACACCTCGACCATTTCCATCTCGCTGCTGGCCAAGGCCCTCAAACGTCCGGAAAACTTCGTCGGCATGCACTTCTTCAACCCGGTGCACATGATGCCGCTGGTGGAAGTCATCCGTGGCGAGAAGTCCAGTGAGCAGGCGATCGCCACCACGGTGGCCTACGCGAAAAAAATGGGCAAGAACCCGATCGTGGTCAACGACTGCCCGGGCTTTCTGGTCAACCGCGTGCTGTTCCCGTATTTCGGCGGTTTCGCCAAGCTGGTCAGCGCCGGCGTGGACTTCGTGCGCATCGACAAGATCATGGAAAAATTCGGCTGGCCGATGGGCCCGGCTTACCTGATGGACGTGGTTGGCATCGACACCGGCCACCACGGTCGCGATGTCATGGCCGAAGGCTTCCCGGATCGTATGAAGGACGATAGCCGTTCGGCTGTCGACGTGCTCTATGAAGCCAAGCGCCTTGGCCAGAAGAACGGCAAGGGCTTCTACGCCTACGAGACCGACAAGCGCGGCAAGCAGAAGAAAGTCGCCGATTCGTCGGTGCTCGAAGTGCTCAAGCCGATCGTCTACGAGCAGCGCGAAGTCACCGACGAGGACATCATCAACTGGATGATGATCCCGCTGTGCCTGGAAACCGTGCGTTGCCTGGAAGACGGCATTGTCGAAACCGCCGCCGAAGCCGACATGGGTCTGGTCTACGGTATCGGTTTCCCTCCATTCCGTGGCGGTGCGCTGCGCTACATCGATTCGATCGGTGTCGCCGAGTTCGTTGCCCTGGCTGACCAGTACGCTGATCTGGGCGCGCTGTACCACCCGACCGCGAAGCTGCGTGAAATGGCCAAGAACGGCCAGCGTTTCTTCGGTTAAGCGCCCAACGACTAGAGCGAGAGAACATTTATGAGCTTGAATCCTAGAGACGTCGTGATTGTCGACTTCGGTCGTACGCCGATGGGCCGCTCCAAGGGCGGCATGCACCGCAACACCCGTGCCGAGGACATGTCGGCGCACCTGATCAGCAAGCTGCTGGAGCGCAACGCGAAGGTCGACCCCAACGAGGTCGAGGACGTGATCTGGGGCTGTGTGAACCAGACCCTGGAGCAGGGCTGGAACATCGCCCGCATGGCTTCGCTGATGACCCAGATCCCTCACACCGCGGCCGGCCAGACCGTCAGCCGCCTGTGCGGTTCGTCCATGAGCGCGCTGCACACCGCCGCCCAGGCGATCATGACCGGCAACGGTGATGTATTCGTCGTCGGCGGTGTCGAGCACATGGGTCACGTGAGCATGATGCACGGCGTCGATCCGAATCCGCACATGTCGCTGTACGCAGCAAAAGCTTCGGGCATGATGGGCCTGACCGCGGAAATGCTCGGCAAGATGCACGGCATCACCCGCGAACAGCAGGATGCCTTTGGCGTGCGCTCCCACCAGCTCGCCCACAAGGCGACGGTGGAAGGCAAGTTCAAGGATGAAATCATCCCGATGCAGGGTTACGACGAGAACGGCTTCCTGAAGCTGTTCGACTATGACGAGACCATTCGTCCGGAAACCACCCTGGAAAGCCTGGCGACGTTGAAGCCGGCCTTCAATCCAAAGGGCGGCACCGTGACAGCCGGTACCTCATCGCAGATCACTGATGGTGCCTCGTGCATGATCGTGATGTCGGCCCAGCGTGCCCAGGACCTGGGCATCCAGCCGATGGCGGTGATTCGTTCGATGGCCGTCGCCGGTGTGGATCCCGCAATCATGGGCTATGGTCCAGTACCGGCCACGCAGAAAGCCTTGAAGCGCGCGGGCCTGAGCATCTCTGACATCGACTTCTTCGAGCTCAACGAAGCTTTCGCCGCACAGGCCCTGCCAGTGCTGAAAGATCTGAAAATACTCGACAAGATGAACGAGAAGGTTAACCTGCACGGCGGCGCCATCGCCCTGGGTCATCCGTTTGGCTGCTCCGGTGCGCGTATCTCCGGCACGCTGCTCAACGTCATGAAGCAGAACGGCGGCACTTTTGGGGTGTCCACCATGTGCATTGGCCTCGGCCAAGGCATCGCCACCGTCTTCGAGCGCATCTAAGCGTCACGTGGATGGAAGCCGGGGCCAAGTGCCCCGGTTTTTGTTTTTCTGGGTTTTCAACAAGAAAAATTTTGTTTTTATTTTGGAAAGATTCAGCGAGGGCCAAAGCATGCCGATACAACCTGGGCTCTACCAACATTACAAAGGCCCGCAGTACCGCGTATTCAGTATTGCGCGGCATTCCGAGACCGAGGAAGAAGTGGTCTTCTATCAAGCCCTGTATGGCGATTACGGTTTCTGGGTGCGTCCGTTGAGCATGTTCCAGGAGTCCGTCGAGGTTGACGGCGAACAGGTGCCACGCTTTGCTTTGGTGCAGGCCGAGGAGAGCATTTTTTCCAGGCCTTGAGGCCAACATGAGGGCGAGCCTGCCCTTGACCTCACCTTGCAGCCACTATATATAGCGGTGCCGCGTCAGGCGCCAACCGCCTTTCACTTTTTAGAATTCAGGAATTTTCTGATCCATGGGCAAATCGCTGGTCATTGTGGAATCCCCGGCTAAGGCCAAGACCATCAACAAGTATCTGGGTAACCAATACGTGGTGAAGTCGAGTATCGGCCATATCCGAGACCTGCCCACCAGCGGTTCGGCTAGCGCCAGCAAAGAGCCTGCTGCCAAGCGCGGCAAGGCTGCCGCCGGCGAAGCGCCAGCGTTGTCGCCGAAGGAAAAGGCGCGCAAGCAGCTGGTCTCGCGCATGGGGGTTGATCCGGAACACGGCTGGAAAGCCAAGTACGAGATCCTCCCGGGCAAGGAAAAGGTCATCGAAGAGCTGCGCCGGCTCGCCAAGGATGCCGACACCATCTATCTCGCGACGGACTTGGACCGCGAAGGGGAAGCCATTGCCTGGCACCTGCGCGAAGCCATCGGTGGTGATGACAGCCGCTACAAGCGTGTGGTGTTCAACGAAATCACCAAGAAGGCCATCCAGGAAGCCTTCTCCCAGCCGGGCGAGCTGGATATCGATCGGGTCAACGCCCAACAGGCGCGACGTTTCCTTGACCGCGTGGTGGGCTACATGGTCTCGCCATTGCTGTGGGCCAAGATCGCTCGCGGCCTGTCCGCCGGACGTGTGCAATCGGTCGCGGTGAAACTGGTAGTGGAGCGCGAGCGGGAAATCCGCGCGTTCATCCCTGAAGAATATTGGGAAGTCCACGCTGATCTGGGTACCGCCAAGGGCGCCACCGTGCGCTTCGAAGTGGCCCGCGAGAAAGGCGAGGCCTTCAAGCCGCTCAATGAAGCGCAGGCCATGGCCGCGCTGGAAAAGCTCAAGGCTTCTAGCTACAGCATCGTCAAGCGTGAAGACAAGCCCACCAGCAGCAAGCCTTCGGCGCCGTTCATCACGTCCACGCTGCAGCAGGCCGCGAGTAACCGCCTGGGCTTCGGCGTGAAAAAAACCATGATGATGGCTCAGCGTCTGTACGAAGCGGGCTACATCACCTACATGCGTACCGACTCGACCAACCTTTCGGTCGATGCCGTGGCGATGGCGCGCACTTATATAGAAAGCGAGTTCGGCAAGAAATACCTGCCGGAAACGCCAAACGTCTACAGCAGCAAGGAAGGCGCCCAGGAAGCTCACGAAGCGATTCGTCCATCCGACGCCAACACCACGCCAAGCAAGCTGTCTGGCATGGAGCGCGACGCCGAGCGTCTCTACGAGCTGATCTGGCGCCAGTTCCTGGCTTGCCAGATGCTGCCGGCCCAATACCTGTCGACCACCGTCAGCGTCGGTGCTGGCGACTTCGAGCTGCGTGCCAAGGGCCGTATCCTGAAGTTCGACGGCTACACCCGTGTCATGCCGCAGATCGCCAAGCCAGGGGATGACGACGTCCTGCCTGACATGGCCCAGGGCGACGTGATGAAACTGCTCAAGCTGGATCCGACCCAGCACTTCACCAAGCCGCCGGCGCGGTATTCGGAAGCCAGCCTGGTCAAGGAAATGGAAAAGCGTGGCATCGGTCGCCCTTCGACTTATGCGGCTATCATTTCGACGATCCAGGACCGCGGCTACGTGGCGCTGCACAACCGTCGTTTCTATTCGGAGAAGATGGGCGACATCGTGACCGAGCGCCTGTCCGAGAGCTTCTCGAACCTGATGGACTACGGCTTCACCGCCGGCATGGAAGAGAACCTCGATGACGTGGCCCAGGGTGAGCGGGACTGGAAAAACGTGCTCGACGAGTTCTACGGTGACTTCAAGAAAAAACTCGAAGTAGCCGAAAGCCCTGACAGCGGCATGCGCGCCAACCAGCCGGTAATGACCGATATTCCGTGCCTGACTTGCGGGCGGCCGATGCAGATCCGCACGGCTTCGACCGGTGTATTCCTGGGTTGCTCGGGCTACAGCCTGCCGCCAAAGGAACGCTGCAAGGCAACGGTCAACCTGGTGCCAGGTGATGAAATCGCCGCGGACGACGAAGGTGAATCGGAATCCCTGGTGCTGCGCGGCAAGCATCGTTGCCCGATCTGCAGCACCGCAATGGACGCCTATCTGCTGGATGAAAAGCGCAAGCTGCACATCTGCGGTAACAACCCGGATTGCGCCGGTTACGAGATCGAAGAGGGCAGCTACCGTATCAAGGGCTATGAAGGTCCGAGTCTGGAATGCGACAAGTGCGGCAGCGAGATGCAGCTGAAGACCGGGCGTTTCGGCAAGTTCTTCGGTTGTACAAACCCGACCTGCAAGAACACCCGCAAGCTACTCAAGAGCGGCGATGCGGCACCGCCAAAAATGGACCCGGTGAAGATGCCCGAGCTCAAGTGCGAGAAGGTCAATGACACCTACATCTTGCGCGACGGTGCTTCTGGCCTGTTCCTGGCGGCGAGCCAGTTCCCGAAAAATCGTGAAACTCGTGCGCCGTTGGTCATGGAGATCGTTCCGCACAAGGACGAAATCGATCCGAAGTATCACTTCCTTTGCGACGCACCGCAGAAAGATCCGGACGGCCGCCCGGCGGTGATTCGCTATAGCCGCAAGACCAAAGAGCAATACGTGCAGACCGAGGTTGACGGCAAGCCTACCGGTTGGAAGGCGTTTTACGACGGCGGTAAGTGGACCGTCGAAGACAAGCGCTGATCGGCATGGCATGAGGGCCTTTGATGGCGAGGAGCTTGCTCTCACTCGCCGAGGTGGTCGTCCTCTCACACTTCAGGCAAAAAAGGCCGCATGACAACCTATAGGTTTTCATGCGGCCTTGCTGTTTTTGGCTTGCAGTGGCCTCGGTTGATCCACGACACTGTCGCACCTGCGTGACGCTTTTATTTCGTTGGGGAGATGCCGCCATGGCCCACGAACTCTATACCCGCACCAATCAGAAAATTTATTTCGCCGGCCTTTCGCTTGAAGCGCTTGCGCGGGCGGAGGATGGGCGTGCAATGAATTCCCCTGCGCTGATCCAGGCGGGACGCGAATCAGCGTTGTTTCATCTGTACGGTGCGTTGTTGGGCCTGTGCCACGAAATCGCCGGTTTTTATCGCTTGCCCCAGGCGAATGCGTCACGGGCCGAGCTGGTGTTGACTCGTGAGGTGCTGGAAACCATCGCAATTCCGGAGCTGGCCGAAATGGTCGAACTGGCGCAGAACCCGGAAACCTGGCTGGCCAGATTGCTGGCGGCCCACCAGGCGCTGTTCCAGCCACCACGGGCTCCGCGCAAGCCCAAGGGCGACGTGACCCAGCCGCTGATCGTGGCGGTCAATCTTGATGAAGAAGAGCCAGAGCAAGAGCTGAATCGGGAAGAGTTGGAGAGCTGGCGGCAGAATCTCAAGAACCTCGCCATTCGCTTTCGCGAAGGGTTGAACGAGTGCTGAGTTCAGTTCGTCCCGTAACGTTCGCTAACGACGCTTTGTCAAGATCCCGAGCGAAGCCTGGCCGATGACTATATAATCCCCGCCTTTCGTGGAGAACAGACTTTTATGCCTACGTCCTTTCTAGAAATTGTCGAGCTTCCTGATGGCCGCATCGAGCTGCGCCGGGCCGAAGACGAGGGGTCTCTGGTTACCCTGAACTTCTCTGAGGACGCCAAGGTATTCCTGCAAGGTCAACACGTTGAGGTCGCCAAGGCGATGCTGAGCGTGGGTGTCCAAATGGCCGGCCGCCTGGTTGAAGGCGAATTCAACAAGGAAGAGGGGCCACGGGTTCTTCATTGATCCCGTTCGGCGACTTTTGAGATCTGGTAGCTGTTCTGGCTTCTCTGCCCTGGAGAAGCCCTGCGTTTGTCTTAGCCCAATCGAATATTCAGGCTTTGTGCGTCCCCGGTGCGTGCGGCGCTGATCAACTGTTGGCGAGCTGTCGCGGTCAGGGGGTTGAGCCAGCTGACCACCGTATGACTGCGGCCCAGGCGCAACGCTTCGCACGTCAATTGTTGGGCGCTCTGTGTGCCGCGCGGTTGCAATAACAGGATCCGCTCGCGATTGAGACCGGCATCCCGCAACCAGGCCTGGGTAACGCTGGCGGGTGGCGCGATCAGCGTCAGCCACCGAGCGTCCTGGTCCTGGCTCAACTCCCGCAGAATAGGTGCCAGCAGGTTCAGGCAATTCCCGGCCGCACCACGCAACGACAATTCGCTGAAGGCCTCGGGCTCGATGCCCCAAGGCGATTCGATGACCTCTTTCAGGACTGGAACCAGCGGTTGGGCCATGAATGCCTCGAACAGCGGAAGTTGCGTGTGCTGTGGTGTGTGAGGGAATTGCATAAAGCCTCCTTTAGCGGCGAATGACGCCGACACTCAAGCCTTCGATGACCAGGTCCTGATCTTTCAGGTCCACTTCGATGGGGGCGAACTCGGGATTTTCGGCTATCAGCCAGACCTTGCTGCCATCGCGCTTGAACCGCTTGACGGTGACTTCGTCGCCGATGCGCGCCACCACGATCTGCCCGTTGCGAGCCTCGCGGGTGGTGTGGATAGCCAGCAGATCGCCGTCGAAAATGCCGATATCCTTCATGCTCATACCGTGCACGCGAAGAAGGTAATCAGCCCTCGGGTGAAAGAACGAGGGGTTGATGTTGCAGGATTCTTCAACGTGCTGCTGGGCTAGGATCGGAGCGCCAGCGGCGACACGGCCGATGATTGGCAGCGTGGTTTCGTCAGCCTTGGCTTCGAAGCCGGGGATCCGAATGCCTCTCGAGGCACCGGGTGTCATCTCGATCGCGCCCTTGCGGGCTAGCGCCTTGAGGTGTTCTTCAGCCGCGTTGGGCGACTTGAAGCCCAATTCCTGAGCGATTTCCGCGCGGGTTGGCGGGTAGCCATTGTCTTCGAGGCAACGTTTGATGAAGGCCAGAATCTCTGCTTGGCGTGGCGTCAGCTTTAGCATATCGATCGCTCTGTCTTTTTATACAGTGACTGGGATTATATACAGTGCGAGCCGCTTGGCAATGCCCCTTTTTTCGTGCGCCGCTCGACGGTCGTTTCGGCCGCTATGAAGGGCAGGGCTACAGCCCGGATGAAGGTGTGGTTAAATAGCTGACCGAGCGTTCGCAAAACGTCCCGGCAGGCTTGACAAGCCCAGGGCTGAAACGTATGTTTCAAACAAGTGTTTGTCAGGCGGAGTAGCCATGGCCCAGTCGGAAACCGTTGAACGCATTCTCGATGCTGCCGAGCAGTTGTTCGCGGAAAAAGGTTTTGCCGAAACCTCTTTGCGTCTGATCACCAGCAAGGCCGGGGTGAACCTGGCTGCGGTGAATTATCACTTCGGTTCCAAGAAGGCGTTGATCCAGGCGGTTTTCTCGCGTTTCCTGGGGCCGTTCTGTATCAGCCTCGACCGTGAACTGGAACGTCGCCAGGCCAAGCCTGACGTCAAGCCCACCCTGGAAGAGCTGCTCGAGATCCTGGTCGAGCAGGCCCTTGTGGTCCAGCCCCGCAGCGGCAATGATCTTTCCATTTTCATGCGCCTTTTGGGCCTGGCATTCAGTCAAAGCCAGGGTCACCTGCGGCGTTATCTGGAAGACATGTACGGCAAGGTGTTCCGTCGCTACATGCTGCTGGTCAATGAAGCCGCGCCACGCATACCACCGATCGAACTGTTCTGGCGCGTGCACTTCATGCTGGGCGCCGCTGCGTTCAGCATGTCTGGGATCAAGGCGCTGCGGGCCATCGCCGAAACCGATTTCGGCGTGAATACATCCATCGAACAGGTCATGCGTCTGATGGTGCCGTTTCTGGCTGCTGGCATGCGTGCCGAAAGCGGCGTCACCGATGAGGCAATGGCGACAGCGCAGTTGCGTCCTCGCAGCAAATCCGCCCCGGCGCTCGCCAAGGCGTAAGGCCACGGGTGGGCGCGGCTGCTTACATCCGCTAAGCTAGCCGCCCATGCCGATTCTGCCTTTGAGTTCGTATCAAATATCATCGCCGATGCGCGACCTGCCAGGCCTGGAGCCTGGCGGCGTCATCGTGCATGCGTCGCCGTGCGCATCCATCGTTATTAAGGAATTGCTATGACTGCTGGCCTGCAAGGCTCGTTGATGGTGGACGTCGCCGGTACCTGGCTGACGGCCGAGGATCGCCATCTGTTGCGTCAGCCCGAAGTGGGCGGCTTGATCATCTTCGCTCGCAACATCGAGCATCCGCGCCAGGTGCGCGAGCTGAGTGCGGCGATCCGCGCCATTCGTCCCGACCTGTTGCTGGCGGTCGATCAGGAAGGGGGGCGTGTCCAGCGCCTGCGCCAGGGGTTCGTGCGTCTGCCGGCGATGCGGGCCATTGCCGATAACCCGAATGCCGAATACCTGGCCGAACAATGCGGCTGGATCATGGCCACCGAGGTGCTGGCGGTGGGCCTTGATCTGAGTTTCGCCCCGGTGCTGGATCTCGACTATCAGCGCAGCGCCGTCGTCGGCAGTCGTTCATTCGAGGGCGATCCCGAACGCGCCGCGTTGCTGGCCGGTGCCTTTATCCGGGGCATGAACGCCGCGGGAATGGCCGCCACAGGCAAGCATTTCCCGGGCCACGGCTGGGCCGAGGCGGATTCCCATGTGGCCATTCCCAATGATGAGCGCAGCCTGGAACAGATCCGCGCCAACGATCTGCTGCCGTTTGCCAGGCTGAGCAAGCAGCTTGCCGCCGTGATGCCGGCCCATGTGATCTATCCGCAGGTCGATGCCAGCCCGGCCGGGTTTTCCCGACGTTGGTTGCAGGACATCCTGCGGGGCGAGTTGCAGTTCGACGGGGTGATCTTCAGTGATGACCTGTCAATGGCCGGTGCCCATGTGGTGGGTGATGCCGCGAGTCGTATCGAGGCCGCATTGACCGCCGGTTGCGACATGGGGTTGGTGTGCAACGACCGCGCTGCTGCAGAGTTGGCATTGAGCGCCGCCCAACGCTTGAAGATCAAGCCGTCAGCGCGGATCGCCCGCATGCGTGGCCAAGCCTTCGCCAGTACCGAGTATCGCCAGGATCCACGCTGGCTGACAGCGATTGGCGCACTGAAAGCCGCCCAACTGATCGATTAAGGACGTTTGTTATGACCGTTTACGCAATTATCGGCGGCACAGGCCTGACCCAGCTGGAAGGCCTGACCATTCGCCAATCCCTGGCGGTGGAAACGCCCTATGGCGCGCCATCGGCCGACGTGCAGATTGGCGAATATGCCGGGCGTGAGGTGCTGTTCCTGGCCCGTCATGGCCATCCTCATCGTTTTCCGCCGCACCAGGTCAACTATCGCGCCAATCTCCGGGCACTGAAGCAGGCGGGTGCCGAGGCCATCCTGGCGGTCAACGCCGTGGGCGGGATCCACGCGGCGATGGGCACCGGACATTTCTGCGTGCCCCATCAGTTGATCGATTACACCAGTGGCCGCCAGCACACGTATTTTGCCGATGAGCTGGAAGCGGTTACCCATATCGATTTCAGCTATCCCTACACGGAGACGCTGCGCCAGAAGTTGATTGCCGCCCTGGCCGCCGAGGGCTGCGGCTACAGCAGCCACGGCGTCTATGCCTGCACGCAGGGGCCGCGCCTGGAAACGGTGGCTGAAATCGCCCGCCTGGAACGCGATGGCTGCGACATCGTCGGCATGACGGGCATGCCGGAAGCGGCGTTGGCTCGTGAGCTGGATTTGGACTATGCGTGCCTCGCCCTGGTGGTCAATCCGGCGGCAGGCAAATCCACGGCGGTGATCACCATGGCCGAGATCGAGCAGGCGCTGCATGACGGGATGGGGAAGGTGAAGTCGACCCTGGCGCGAGTGTTGATGGCTGGATAGTGGAGCCGGAGAAAAACTGGCGCAGGGGCGTCCTCCGGCGGGCAAAAGCATCAATACACGGTTTTCGGAAGGCTCCGATTCCCGGTTTCATTATCTTTCATGAAGTCCTTGGACATGATTGAATCGATTGCAGAACTCCTTGAGACTGAATGGGCGGATTCGTTCGGTCATCGTACACTCGCTCGCGGGTTCGACTATGCCGAGGAAGAACGAGTCCGGATACTGCAGGTAGACAAACGAGCGGTTCACGCTGAGTGCGAAGGAGCCGGTACCAGTGTCTACCAGCAGGTGATCGAGCTCGTTCGCCACCGGGGTTATGACGATGTTCGTTACGAATGCTCATGCCCAGGCGGCGGCGACTGCAAACATTGTGTGGCGGTCATGTTCCACTTGATGTGGAATGAGCAATTGTTGCAGGCAGGCTCCGGCGGCGAGCGTCTGAGCCGCGATCTTGAAGCCTGGATCGAGCATATACCTGAGCAGGGACCTGATTCGGCGGCGATCGAAAAGAACACGGATATCCGGCTTCTCTACAAGCTCAAGAATACGCACACCGGCCAATGGGTGCTGGAACTCTTCAAGGGGCGTCAGCTCAGTGATGGTTCCTTGCGAGATCTGAAAGCGTTTTACCAACTTGCGGACATGCTGATCAGTTTGCCGAACTACCTGTTCGACATTGACCAGCAAATCGGTCGCTTGTTGATCAGCGCTCAACGTTTTCACGGACAGATGAACAGCTATCCGCTGCACGGACGCAATGGCGCCGATGTGCTTGCGCTTGCCTTGCAGTCTTCCCGCCTGTTTCTCGAGCTGGAACCGCCGCAGCCGCTGCGGGCAGGGCCTCAGAAGTCGGTACAGTTTTCCTGGGCTGAGCAATCCAGCGGTAACTACCGGCCTGAGTGGCAAAGTGTCGATCAACTGCCGGGTAGGATTCTGGTGCTTGAGCCGCTTCATTATCTGGATGTGGCGCGCCAGGAGCTTGGCCGGCTCACCTATGAAATGGACGACAAGCTGGCCTGCCATTTAAGCCTTGCGCCAGAGGTGCCCGCTCACCAGGCAGCGCTTTTCAGCCATCGGATCAGCGCTGCTGGCCTGACAATCCCTCCTCCGAAAAAACTCACTGAACGCATCATCGACGATATCGAGCCACGGGCGGTGCTGACGTTGGGAAGTGCACTCAATCTTCGGCACTGGAAATCGGTGCCAGAACATCGCGCGGCGTTGACCTTTGTTTACGATGGTCATGCTGCCGACGATAAAGCCCCCACCGAGATCTCGATTCTGTCCGGGACCGAGACTCTGCGCATCCGGCGCAAGCCGGATCTCGAACAGGCCTTTCGCACCACTCTACGCAAGGCAGGATTCAAAAAGGCCAACCGCAAGAGCCTCGCACTCGCAGGTAGCGCGGGTGAATTGTTCCAGATGCCAGATGATGCTGCCTGGTTGGCGTTCATGGATAAAGGCTTGCCGCAATTGCGGGCCGCCCATTGGCAAGTCGATATTGAAGATGACTTTTACTTCGACCTGCAACCCGTGGAGCAGTTGTACGCCGACATCGAGGAGTCTCCGGGGCGGGATTGGTTTGATTTGCAGTTGGGTATTGTCGTGAATGGCAAGCGGCACAGTCTTCTGCCGATTTTGCTTTATCTGCTTCGCTCAAGTCCCGAGATGATGGAGCCGGCCCATCTCGATCAGCGCAGTGATGAACAGTTGTTGTTGCTTGATCTCAACAGTGGAACATTCATGGCAGGCCCCTCCGTGAGGGTCGCGTTGCCGTATGGGCGCGTCAAGCCGTTGATGGCTACCCTCGGCGAGTTGTACATGAGAGAACATCGGGGTGACTCGATACGTTTGAACGCCTTTGATGCGGCCAGGCTCAATGCCCTCGAAGGCGTGCCGTTGGTGTGGCAGGGCGGAGAAAGGCTGCGCACGTTTGCCAAAAGATTGCATGAGGCGACTCATGCGCATGTCCCAGCGCCCGATGGGCTCAAGGCTGTGCTGCGACCCTACCAACTCGAAGGGCTTAACTGGATGCAAACCCTGCGCGAGCTGGAAGTGGGCGGCGTTCTGGGTGATGACATGGGCTTGGGCAAAACTTTACAGGCCCTGACTCATTTGCTGTGCGAGAAACAAGCAGGGCGCCTCGATGTCCCGGCGCTAGCGGTCATGCCCACCAGCCTGATTCCCAACTGGCTCGACGAAGCAGCACGCTTTACGCCACAGCTCAGCGTGCTGGCACTTCATGGTGCGGCCCGACAAAAAGATTTTGCCAGCCTTGGTCAGTACGATTTGATATTGACCACTTATGCCTTGTTGCCGCGGGATCTGGAAGTATTGAAGCCTCAGGCCTGGAGTGTGCTGATTCTTGATGAGGCACAAAACATCAAGAATCCTGCCAGCAAGGCCGCCCAGGCTGCTCGCGACCTCGACGCCCGGCAGCGTCTTTGCCTGTCCGGCACGCCGTTGGAAAATCACTTGGGGGAACTCTGGTCGTTGTTTCACTTTTTATTGCCCGGCTGGTTGGGGGATAGCAAAACCTTCAATCGTGACTACCGCACGCCCATCGAAAAACACGGCAATCAAGAGCGCATGCGGCATTTGACTGCCCGCATAAAACCTTTCTTGCTGCGCCGAAAAAAGGAACAGGTCGCGACCGAGCTGCCGCCCAAGACCGAAATCATCCATTGGGTCGATCTCAGCGACGGGCAGCGGGATGTCTATGAAACGGTGCGCGTGGCCATGGACAAGAAAGTCCGCGACGAAATTGCTCGCAGCGGCGTGGCTCGTAGCCAGATCATCATCCTTGATGCGTTACTCAAGCTGCGCCAGGTCTGTTGTGATCTGCGACTGCTCAATACCCCACAGACCACCAAAACACCACGCTCTGGCAGCAGCAAGTTGGTCAGTTTGATGGAGATGCTCGAAGAGCTGCTCAGCGAAGGGCGCAAGATCCTGTTGTTTTCCCAGTTCACGTCCATGCTGGCGTTGATTGAGGAGGAACTGCAAAAGCGCAGCCTTGCTTATTCGTTGTTGACCGGAAGTACAGTCGATCGCCGTACGCCGGTGAGGGATTTTCAGAGTGGCAAGGTGTCGCTTTTTCTGATCAGCCTTAAGGCAGGGGGTACGGGACTCAATCTGACGGCTGCCGATACCGTTATTCACTTCGATCCTTGGTGGAATCCGGCGGTGGAAAATCAGGCGACCGACCGGGCTTATCGGATCGGTCAAAACAAGCCTGTTTTCGTTTACAAGCTGATTGCCCGAGGTACGGTGGAGGAGAAGATACAGGCCCTTCAGGAGAGTAAGGCTGCATTGACAGGCGGGGTTCTGGATGGCGGAACAACGGGCGGATGGAAGCTTGAGCAAAGTGACATCGAAGCGTTGTTTGCTCCGTTGCCCAAGGCCTGATCCACCGACACATTCACTGGTTATGTCACCTGATCGTCAGTCATCGCGAGCAGGCTCGCTCCCACATTGGAAGTGATGTGGGTTCTGGTTTTTGTGAGTGCTGCAAATCCCCTGTGGGAGCGAGCTTGCTCGCGATGACGGCTGCACAGTCAACATCTGCATCAACTGAACCACCCCTATCGCGAGCAAGCTCGCTCCCACAGTGGATCTGCGGTGAACACCAGGCTCATGGACACCCAACAAGATGAGTTGAGGGAGTGTCAGCGCTTCTCCAGCTTATCCGGCAGCGGTGCGAACAACGCCTCGATGTCTTCGTTCTGCAGTTTCCAGTCCCCGGCTACGCGCCCATCCAGCACGCCGGCCGCGAGGTCGGATTTTTCCTTCTGCAGCAGTTGGATCTTTTCTTCCACGGTTCCCCGGGCTATCAGCTTGTAGACGAACACCGGCTTTTCCTGGCCGATGCGATAAGCGCGGTCGGTCGCCTGGTTTTCGGTGGCCGGGTTCCACCACGGGTCGTAGTGAATCACCGTGTCCGCTTCCGTCAGGTTCAGACCCACGCCGCCGGCCTTCAGGCTGATCAGGAAGATCTGACGCTTGCCGCTCTGGAATTCCTTCACCGGAGTGCGTCGGTCCCGGGTCTGGCCGGTCAGGATGGCGTATTCCACACCGCGCTTTTTCAGTTCGTCTTCGATCAGCGCCAGCATGGACGTGAACTGGGAAAACAGCAGCACCCGCCGACCTTCTTCAAACAACTCCTCGAGCATCTCCATTAGGCTGTCGAGCTTGCCCGAAGCGCTGCCTCGGGCTGGCAGGGCGGCGTCGCTGATCAGGCGCAGGTCGCAGCACACCTGGCGCAGCTTGAGCAGCGCCTCGAGGATGATGATCTGGCTGCGCGCCACGCCTTTGCGGGTGATTTCGTCACGCACCTTCTTGTCCATCGCCAGGCGCATGGTTTCATAGACATCCCGTTGGGCGTCGCTGAGTTCGACCCAATGGATGATCTCGGTCTTGGGCGGCAATTCGGTTGCGACCTGTTCCTTGGTCCTGCGCAGCAGAAACGGTTTTATCCGACCGTTAAGGTGCTGCAATCGTACGGCGCTCCCGCGTTTTTCGATCGGCACGCGGTAGTCGCGGTTGAAATCCTTGATGTCGCCGAGCCAGCCCGGCAACAGGAAATGAAACAGCGACCACAATTCACCCAGGTGATTTTCCAGCGGTGTCCCGGACAGGCACAACCGCTGTCGGGCATCGAGCTCACGGGCGGCCTGGGCGGCCTTGCTGGTGGGGTTCTTGATGTACTGGGCTTCATCCAGGATCAATACGTGCAGCGGTTGCGCTTTAAGGCGCTCGACATCCTTGGGCAGCAATGCATAGGTGGTCAGGATCAGGTCGTAATCGGCCAACCGCTCGAAATGTTTCTTGCGTCCGGCACCGTACAAGGCCAATACCTTGAGCTGCGGGGTGAAGTGGCTGGCTTCATCGAGCCAGTTGGGAATCAGGCTCGTCGGCATCACCACCATGCACGGCCTGTCGAGGCGGCCGGCGTTTTTTTTCGCTGAGAATGTGCGCCAGGGTCTGTAGGGTTTTGCCTAGGCCCATGTCATCCGCGAGAATGCCGCCAACCTCCAGTTGTCGTAGCGATTGCATCCAGCTCAGGCCTTCGAGCTGATAGGGCCGCAGCGTTGCGTTCAAGCCTTCCGGTGCCGCCGCGGTGTAGTCCTTGATGTCGCGCAGCCGCTGGGCCAGGCCGCGGATGTGTTCGCCCCCTTCCCAGCGCAGCGGCATGTCTTGCAGCGGGTTCAGGCGCAGGGCGTCCGCACTGTTCAGGCGCAGTTTGCTGGTGCCGGGTTCTTGCAGGTAAAACTCGCCAAGGGTCGCCAGCACCGGCTTCAGGCGTCCATAGGGCAGGGCGACTTGCTGCGGGCCGAATTCCGAATTGGGACGGTGCGGCAGGTTGACCAGGATGAGTTCGTCGTCGCGGCGCCGGGCCAGGCGTTCCGGGTTGAACAGCTCGATGTGCGAGCGCATCAGGTTCAGCAGGATCGGCAGCAGGCTCAAGCGGTCGCCGTTGACGATGATCCCCAGTTCCAGATCGAACCAGTCTTGCTCCGGAGTTTCCTCGACGGTGGCGTACCACTCGTCCACGGCCGTCAGGTCGAAGCCGAAGTCTTCGTCGATCTGCAGCTCCCAGCCTTGGTTGCGCAGTCTTGGCAGGTCATTGAGGGTAAAGGTCAACCAGGCACTGTCGTTCACCATCTCGTAAAGCTCGCCGGCGCTTTCCGGCAGCGCCTTGCTTTGCCGGGTGGCGACCTTGAAACCGAGGATTCGCAGTTGCTCGCGGTAGGACTGTTCCACATCGGTCTGGCGTTTGATTCGCAGCGTCTGGGTTTCCTGGCGAATCAGTACGTCGGTGTTGCGCTGGCCGCTGACGTATTCGTCCAGATAGCTGAAGGACAGGGCAGCGCGGTGCTGGATGTAGCGCTGCATCTTGCCGTTGCGCGGCTCGAAGGCGCTGAACTCGATACTCGCCAGCCACAGGCGCGGCACCGGTTGCACGTTTTCCACGAGCACCTGCGGCGGGGCCTTGGGGCTGCGGTTGTCGAGCACCGCCTGGAGTTTTTCCAGCAGATGCGCGTCTTTCTCGGCGGCTGGGTAGGCCAGGGTTTCCTGGACCTGCAACAAGACCGCCGCGCAATGTTTGCAGTTGATGCGCACCGGGCAGGAGCAGGCCGCTTCGAGCAGGATCAGCGTGCCCTTGGCTGACTCCTTGAGGCGAATGGTCTGACGATAGACGCTGCCGCCAGAGCCTTCGCAGCTGGCGATGATGGTGCTGTCTCCGGTCTCGACGATCCTGACGCGATTTTCCAGCGCGTATCGGCGTCCGCGCTCCAGGCTTTGTTCCTTGAATCGATTGACCCAGGAGGGTGCCAGGGGTTTGCTCAGGGGCGAGGGCATAGGCGCGCCGGTCAGTCCGGAATCGCTTCGGGCGCCTGGCGTGGCGCGGGCGCGGTCAGCGAGGTGATCTTGATCAGCAGGCCGAGGTGACCGTTATCGAGGAAATTCAGCTGGCCGTTCTTGGTGTGGCTCTGTTGCTTGAGGCGTTCGCTGGCGGTGACCAGGCCATTGGCGTCGATCTGGTTGACCCAGAAGTCGGCGTCGACGTCGGTAAAGCGGCCCAGTTTCATTTCCAGGGTGCCCT
Organism: Pseudomonas sp. Z2-11; assembly: GCF_054161305.1. NCBI lineage: Bacteria > Pseudomonadati > Pseudomonadota > Gammaproteobacteria > Pseudomonadales > Pseudomonadaceae > Pseudomonas > Pseudomonas sp. Z2-11. Next base: position 4,126,956 of record NZ_CP096395.1, on the reverse strand, counting down.
CGATGGGAAACTGGCCGAACTGTTCGGTGCCGTCGCTGACGGCGACCTTGCTGCCCTGTTCGCCCAGGTTCTGTTGCCAGGCCTTGTGCATCAGCACGCTGTATTGGCCGCTGGCGTTGAGTTTTTCGACGATATTGCCCAATGCTGGCGTGCGCTGGCTGTCCGAGGGCAGGCGTTGTGCGCCGGCGTCCCAGTCTTCCGGCGCGGCGCGACTGAGAATCGCCGGCTCGGCATTCTGGCGAACCAGGATCATTTCCACCTGATACAGGTCGTCGGCGAAGGCCAGGGGGGCGACCAGGGTCATCAACAACGTCAAGGAGCGAAACAGGCGCATTGGGCGTCCTTCAAGCAGTGGTCGGAGTGAGGCGCTCGAACAGCGCCTCCACGGTATTAAAACGCTCTTCCGGGCGTTCCATGGGCACCATGAACTTGAACATCGTGGCGCCTTCGAACTTGTAGCGTTTGGGCTGGCCCTGGATCAGCTTGATCAGTACCAGCGGATCGACCGGCGTCTGGGCTTCGAATTCGATGCGGCCGCCGTTGGGCCCACCGTCGACTTTCTTGATGCCCAGTTGCTCGGCCTTGAGCTTGAGCAGCGTGGTGCGCACCAGGTTCTTGGTCGGCTCCGGCAGCAGCCCGAAGCGGTCGATCATCTCCACCTGCAAGTCTTTCAGGCCTTCCTCGTCGGTGGCCGAGGCGATGCGTTTGTAGAGGATCAGCCGCGCATGGACGTCCGGCAGGTAGTCTTCCGGGATCAGCGCCGGCACCCGCAGATTGATCTCCGGCCCGCCGCCCAGAGGCTGGTCGAGGTTCGGTTGCTCGCCCTTGCGAATCGACTTGACCGCGCGTTCGAGCATTTCCATGTACAGCGTGAAGCCGACGGCCTGGATCTGGCCGCTCTGGCCGTCCCCGAGCAATTCGCCGGCACCACGGATTTCCAGGTCATTGGTGGCCAGCACGAAGCCGGCGCCGAGGTCCTGGGTGTTGGCGATGGCCTCCAGGCGCTTTTCCGCGTCTGGGGTGATCTGCTGGCGCGGCGGCGTCAGCAGGTAGGCATAGGCCTGGTGGTGGCTGCGGCCGACCCGGCCGCGCAACTGGTGCAACTGGGCCAGGCCGAACTTGTCGGCGCGCTCGATGATGATGGTGTTGGCGCTCGGCACGTCGATGCCGGTCTCGATGATGGTCGAGGCGATCAGCACGTTGAAACGCTTATGATAGAAGTCGCTCATCACCTGTTCGAGTTCGCGCTCGCGCATCTGTCCATGGCCGATGCCGATACGGGCTTCCGGCACCAGCTCGGCGAGGTCGGCGGCACATTTCTCGATGGTCTTCACGTCGTTGTGCAAGTAATAGACTTGGCCGCCGCGCAGCAACTCCCGCAGCAGCGCTTCCTTGACCGTGCTTTTGTTCTGCTCCATCACGAACGTACGCACCGACAGGCGGCGGGCCGGCGGCGTGGCGATGATCGACAGGTCACGCATGCCCGACACCGCCATGTTCAGCGTGCGCGGGATCGGCGTGGCCGTCAGGGTCAGGATGTCGACTTCGCTACGCAGGGCCTTGAGCTGTTCTTTCTGGCGCACGCCGAAACGGTGTTCTTCGTCGATGATCACCAGCCCGAGGCTTTTGAATTTCACGTCGTCCTGGAGCAGTTTGTGCGTGCCGATGACGATGTCGATCTTGCCCTCGGCCAGGTCGGCCACGGCGGCATTCACTTCCTTGGTCGACTTGAATCGGCTCATCACTTCCACAGTCACCGGCCAGTCGGCGAAGCGGTCGCGGAAACTGTTGTAGTGCTGCTGGGCGAGCAGGGTGGTCGGCACCAGGATCGCCACCTGCTTGCCGCCATGCACGGCGATGAACGCGGCGCGCATCGCCACTTCGGTCTTGCCGAAGCCGACGTCGCCGCAGACCAGTCGGTCCATCGGTTTGGGCGCGAGCATGTCGGCGCGCACGGCTTCGATGGTGGTCTGCTGGTCGACGGTTTCCTCGAACGGGAAGCCGGCGCTGAAGGTTTCGTAATCGGCTTTCGGGTCGGCGAACGCGTAGCCTTCGCGCGCGGCGCGACGGGCGTAGATGTCAAGCAATTCGGCGGCCACGTCGCGCACCTGTTCGGCGGCCTTGCGCTTGGCTTTCTGCCAGGTTTCCGAGCCCAGGCGATGCAGCGGCGCCAGCGCATCATCGCTGCCGGTGTAGCGGGCGATCAGGTGCAGGTTCGCCACCGGCACATAGAGTTTGGCGCCCTCGGCGTATTCCAGAGTGAGGAATTCGGCGACCTGGTTTTCGATCTCCAGGGTCGCCAGGCCCAGGTAGCGGCCCACGCCATGGTCGATGTGCACCACCGGCGCGCCCTCGCGCAACTCGGTGAGGTTCTTGATGACCGCGTCGTTGGCAGCGTCGGCGCGCTTCTCGCGACGGCGACGCTGCATCACCCGCTGGCCGAACAACGGGCTCTCGGCGACCAGTGCCAGGGCGGGATCATCCAGGACCAGCCCGTCATTGAGCGGCGCGATGGTGATTGCCAGGCGCTCCTTGCCAGCGACGAAATCCGACCAGCTGTCGACAGTCTTCGGTCGCAGCTTCAGGCGTTCGAGCAGCTCCAGCAATACTTCGCGACGGCCGGCGGACTCGGCGGTGAACAGCACGCGGCCAGGGAATTGGTCGAGGAAACCGGCCAGGGCCGCCAACGGTTGCGTGGCCTTGGCTTCGATCGCCAGGTCCGGCAGCGGTCTGGCGGGGAAGCGTTCGCGACCGACGCCGGTTTCCACGTCCTGTTGGCTCGCCACCACGCGCGGCCAGCTCTTGAGGCGGGCGAAGCAGTCTTCAACCGGCAGGAACAACTCGGCGGGCGGCAATAGAGGACGGGACGGGTCGACACGCCGCTCTTCGTAGCGGTTGCGCACGTCATTCCAGAAGTTTTCCGCCGCTTGCTCGATGCCGGGCAGGGAAAATACCTGGGTATCCTGGGGCAGGTAATCGAACAGGGTGGAGGTTTCTTCGAAGAACAGCGGCAGGTAATACTCGATACCGGCCGGGGTGATGCCGCTGCTGAGGTCCTGGAAGATCGGGCAGCGTCGGAAATCCACGTCGAAGCGCTCGCGAAACCGCGCCTTGAAACGCGTTACCGCGTCTTTTTGCAGGGGGAATTCCTTGGCCGGCAGCAGGCGGATCGACTGCACTTTGTCGATGGAACGCTGGTTTTCCGGATCAAAGGTGCGCAAGGTCTCGATCTCGTCATCGAACAGGTCGATGCGATAGGGCAGTTTGCTGCCCATCGGGAACAGGTCGATCAACGCGCCGCGGACCGTGAACTCGCCGTGCTCGTACACGGTATCGACGTAGCGGTAGCCGCTGGCCTCAAGCCGGGTGCGCATTTGCTCGACGTCGAGCTTCTGGCCGATGTCCAGCACCAGGCTGCTGCCCAGCAGGAATTGGGTCGGCGCCAGGCGATGTAGGGCTGTGGTAATCGGCACTACCAAAACGCCATGACTGAGCTCCGGCAGCCGGTAAAGGCTGGCGATGCGCTGGGAAATGATGTCCTGGTGCGGCGAAAAAAGGTCGTAGGGCAGGGTTTCCCAGTCCGGGAAATGCAGCACTGGCAAATCCGGGGCGAAGAAAGCCAGCTCCTGTTCCAGCCGTTCGGCGCTTTGGCTGTCGGCGGTCAGCAGCAGGGTAAAGCGCTTTGCAGCGCTGGCAGCCTCGGCGATGGCCAGGCTCAGGGCGGCACCGGGCAGGTTGCCCCAGTGCTGTTTACCTGCCGCGGCAGGGAGAAGCGGAAGACGCAGAACGGGCACGGAAGGTTGAGCTCCAGCGTTGCGACAAAGTCGACAATTGTAGCGGGGGAAGGGGGCTGCTGTCAGTCGCGGACTATGCTGCAGGAACGCAAAACCACGGCGCGACGGGCGCGCATTGCTCCGCCGATGACTCGGCGGCATAATGTAGCCCCTTTTTTCAGCCCCTACATGTGGAAGGTTACCGTGACTCAGAAGCCCGACCAGTGTCTTGGTGAATGGATTGATCGTGAAGCACTCGCAGAAGCGATGATCCCTCTCATCGGTCAGCTCTACCGCAATAACAACGTGGTGAGCTCGATCTATGGCCGCAGCCTGATCAACCAGTCTGTCATCGCGATCCTCAAGGCCCACCGCTTTGCTCGCCACCGTTCTTCCGACGACAGCGAACTCTCCGTCCACGAAACATTCCCCCTGCTCAAGGCGATGAGCGAGCTCAAGCTCGGCGCGGCCTCGGTGGACCTGGGCAAGCTGGCGTTCAAATTCCGTAACGAAGCCAATGGCCGTAGCGCCGAACAGTTCGTGCGCGAAGAAATGGCTGACGTGGTTGGTCAGCAGAACGCTTCGGCTCGTAAAGGTACCGACGTGGTCCTGTACGGCTTCGGTCGTATCGGCCGTCTGCTGGCGCGTATCCTGATCGAGAAAACCGGTGGTGGCGACGGCCTGCGCCTGCGCGCCATCGTCGTGCGCAAGGGCGCCGAGAACGACCTGACCAAGCGTGCCAGCCTGCTGCGCCGCGACTCGGTGCATGGTTCCTTCAACGGCACCATTACCATCGACGAAGAAAACAACACCATCACCGCCAACGGTAACCTGATCCAGGTGATCTACGCGAAGAACCCGACCGAGGTGGACTACACCCAGTACGGCATCAAGGACGCCCTGCTGGTGGATAACACCGGTGTATGGCGTGATGCCGATGGCCTTGGCCAGCACCTGGCCTGCCCGGGTATCGACCGCGTTGTCCTGACTGCGCCTGGCAAGGGCAAGCTGAAGAACATCGTTCACGGTATCAACCACACCGAAATCACCGCTGACGACAAGATCATCTCCGCCGCTTCCTGCACCACCAACGCCATCGTGCCGGTGCTCAAAGCCGTGAATGACAAGTTCGGCATCATCAACGGTCACGTCGAAACCGTTCACTCGTACACCAACGACCAGAACCTGATCGACAACTTCCACAAGGGCGATCGCCGTGGCCGTAGCGCCGCGTTGAACATGGTCATCACCGAAACCGGTGCCGCCACTGCTGCCGCCAAGGCCTTGCCTGAGCTCGCTGGCAAGCTGACCGGCAACGCGATCCGTGTGCCGACGCCGAACGTGTCGATGGCCATTCTCAACCTGAACCTTGAGAAAGCCGCCACTCGTGAAGAGATGAACGAGTACCTGCGCTACATGGCGCTGCACTCCGACCTGCACAAGCAGATCGACTTCGTCAACTCGCAGGAAGTGGTGTCCACTGACTTCGTCGGTTCGCGCCACGCTGGCGTTGTCGACGCCGAAGCGACCATCGTCCAGGATAATCGTGTTGTCCTGTACGTCTGGTATGACAACGAGTTCGGCTACAGCTGCCAGGTAGTTCGCGTAATGGAAGACATGGCTGATGTGAATCCGCCTGCGTTTCCGCGCTAAGCCTTAGCTGCAAATGAAAGCGCCCCGACTTGTCGGGGCGTTTTTTTGGGGCTGGGTTTTTGCGGTGCTTGGGGCTGGCCTCTTCGCGAGCAGGCTCGCTCCCACATTGGACCGCATACATCAGCAACAACTCGGTCAACTGTGGGAGCGAGCTTGCTCCGGGCGGCGATCCGACGATGATGATTTATCAGGCACCACCCACTACAGAGGCCTGCGCCGTGCGCAGCTCATGCCGATTACCCTTGAACAGTACCAAGGTCGCAATCAACCCCAACACCGCCGCACCACTGAGCCAGATCCCCGGCGCCGCTTTGTTATCCAGCACATGGATCAGATAAGTACAGGCCGCCGGCGTGAACCCGCCGAACGTTGCCGTCGCCAGGCTATAGGCCAGGGAAAAGCCAGTAGTACGCACTTCAACCGGCATGATTTCCGTCAGGGCGACCACCATGGCGCCGTTGTACGATCCATACAGGAACGACAACCACAGCTCGACGATCAGTAAATGGCTGAAGCTGGGGTTCGCTACCAGCCAGGACAGCGCCGGGTAGGCGGTCAGGATCGCCAGGATTGTCGCAGCCAGCAGCAGCGGTTTGCGCCCGATCTTGTCAGAAAGCGCGCCCATGACCGGCAGCCAGAAGAAATTCGACAAGCCGATACACACTGTGACCAGCAGCGCATCCAGCTCCGACAGGTTGAGCTCAGCCTTGCCAAATGTCGGCGTGTAGGCCGTAATCAGGTAGAACGACACCGTAGTCATCACCACCAGTGCCATGCCGGCCAGGACAATGCCGAAGTTCTGGCCAATGGAGCGGACGATTTCCGACAGGGTAGGGCGGTGTTTCCTCGCCTGGAATTCCGGCGTTTCTTCCAGCGAGCGGCGAATTACAAAAATGACCGGTACGATCAGGCAACCGATCAGGAACGGCACGCGCCAGCCCCATTCGCCCATTTCCTGCGGGCTCAGCCAGTGATTGAGGCCAACCCCCAGCAGACCGGCAAAGACCACGGCGGCCTGTTGGCTGGCAGACTGCCAACTGACAAAAAAGCCCTTGCGCCCCGGCGTAGAGATTTCCGCCAGGTACACCGAGACCCCACCGAGTTCCACGCCTGCGGAAAAGCCCTGCAGCAATCGGCCCAGCAATACCAGCAGCGGCGCCGCCACGCCCAACGTGGCGTAACCCGGTACACAGGCGATCAGCACCGTGCCGGCGGCCATCATCGCGAGGGTGATGATCAGGCCTTTGCGCCGGCCGTGACGGTCGATGTAGGCGCCAAGGAAGATCGCGCCCAGCGGACGCATCAGGAACCCGGCGCCGAACGTGGCCAGTGACAGCATCAGCGAGGCGAAGGCACTGTCGGTCGGGAAGAACGTCTTGGCGATGGCCGTGGCGTAGAAGCCATAGACCATGAAGTCGAACATCTCCAGGAAGTTGCCGCTGACAACGCGAAAAATCGCCTTGCCGTTGCTCGTGTTGGAAGGCATGTGTAGGTACTCACTCTGGCAATCTTGTATGAAAGCGCTGCAATCCATGTGGGAGCGAGCCTGCTCGCGAAGGTGGTGTGTCAGGCACCTTGACGTTGATCGGTCCATTGCTTTCGCGAGCAGGCTCGCTCCCACAGGGTTTTTTTGCATGCGCTGGAGCCCATAATGGCCGGCGTGGTTTTGTGGGGAGATGAAGATTTGTTAACTGGACGATGGATTGGGCTTGTGATGCTGGCCGGCGTTGTGTCCGGCTGCGGCCAGGGCGATACCCTGGAACGCTTCGATGGCCCGACCATGGGCAGCCGTTATTCCGTCCAGTACGTCAGGCATGCCGCCACGCCCGGTCCGAACGTGGTGCAGGCCGAGGTAGGAAAAATTCTCGCCGAAGTGGATCGGCTGTTTTCCACCTATCGCAGCGATTCGGAAATCGAGCGCTTCAATGCGCTGCCTGGCGGCAGTTGCCTGACCATGCCGGGACCTGTGCTTGAACTTGTCCGGGTGGGTGAGCAGCTATCTTCGCAAAGCCATGGTGCGTTCGATCTGACGGTGGAGCCTTTACTGAACCTGTGGGGCTTCGGCCCGCAATCCCGGCGAGAGGCGGTGCCCAGCGCCGAGGCCCTGGCCCTGGCGCGACGACAGGTTGGCCATGGCTACTTGCGGATCGAAGGCAATCGGTTATGCAAGGACGCCGCGGTGGAAGTCGATTTCAACAGCATCGCGGCGGGTTATGCCGTCGACCGCATCGCCGCGAAGCTCCAGGCTTTGGGCATCGACAGCTATCTGGCCGAGGCCACCGGTGAACTCAAGGCTGTCGGGCACAAGCCGGATGGATCGGCCTGGCGCATCGCCCTGGAAGAGCCTCGGAACGATCGGCAAATGGCTGAGCGTGTCATCGAGGTCAACGGCTACGGGGTTTCAACGTCGGGCGACTATCGTAAATATTTCGAGCAGGGCGGCAAGCGTTACTCCCATACCTTTGATGCGCGCACCGGGGCGCCGGTCCTACACAACCTGGCGTCGGTCACGGTAATTCATCCTTCAGCGATGTTGGCCGATGGACTATCGACGCTGTTGCTGATTCTCGGTCCCGAAGAGGGTTGGGACTATGCCCAGGAGCACGGCATCGGAGTATTTTTTGTGCTGCGCGATGGAGAGCGTTTCGTCGTACGCACAAACGATGCGTTTGAACGGATGGTCGGCGGAAAAACCCAATGATGACGATGAGCTTGTTCAGCGCTGTACTCGTGGCGAGGGAGCTTGCTCCCGCTTGAGTGCGAAGCGCTCACAAAAGGGGCCGCTGCGCAGCCCAGCGGGAGCAAGCTCCCTCGCCACGATGATTCAGTTGAACTTGAGATGATTGTCACGCAATGCTGACAGGGTTATGAAAGCCCACCTGTGGCGAAATAGCGCAGGCAAAACTAGCCTACGACGCGACCAAGGGGTAATGTGCGCGGCGTTGACGCTTCTATAGACTGTGGCCGGGCGCGTGAACCGGTCCCAAATTGTTCCTTCATGCCGCCGGCCGGCATGATTTAGCCGTCGGTGCCAACTGTGGCATCGCGGCCTGTTCTGAGGAGTACGCATGGCTGTCTACAACTACGACGTGGTGGTACTGGGTTCCGGCCCGGCGGGGGAAGGTGCGGCAATGAACGCCGCCAAGGCAGGGCGCAAGGTGGCGATGGTCGACAGCCGTCGGCAGGTTGGCGGCAACTGCACCCACTTGGGTACCATCCCGTCCAAGGCCTTGCGTCACTCGGTCCGGCAGATCATGCAGTTCAACACCAACCCGATGTTCCGGGCAATCGGCGAGCCGCGCTGGTTTTCCTTCCCGGACGTGCTCAAGAGCGCCGAGAAGGTGATTTCCAAGCAAGTGGCTTCGCGTACCGGCTATTACGCCCGCAACCGTGTGGACGTGTTTTTCGGCACTGGCAGCTTCGCCGACGAGCAAACGGTCGAAGTGGTCTGCGGCAATGGCGTAGTCGAGAAACTGGTGGCCAAGCACATCATCATCGCCACTGGCTCGCGTCCGTATCGCCCGGCGGACATCGATTTCAACCACGCACGTATCTACGATAGCGACACGATCCTGAGCCTGGGGCATACCCCGCGCAAACTTATCGTCTACGGTGCCGGCGTGATCGGTTGCGAATACGCCTCGATCTTCAGCGGCCTGGGCGTGCTGGTGGAACTGGTGGACAACCGTGGGCAGTTGCTGAGCTTCCTGGACTCGGAGATTTCCCAGGCCCTGAGCTACCACTTCAGCAACAACAACATCACCGTGCGCCACAACGAGGATTACGAGCGCGTCGAAGGCGTGGACAACGGTGTGATCCTGCACCTCAAGTCCGGCAAGAAGATCAAGGCCGACGCCTTGCTCTGGTGCAACGGCCGCACCGGCAACACCGACACCCTGGGTCTGGAAAACATCGGCGTGAAGGTCAACAGTCGCGGCCAGATCGAAGTCGACGAGAACTACCGCACCTGCGTGCCGAACATCTATGGCGCCGGTGACGTGATCGGCTGGCCGAGCCTGGCCAGTGCCGCCCACGACCAGGGCCGTTCGGCCGCCGGCAGCATCGTCGACAACGGCAGCTGGCGTTTCGTCAATGACGTGCCGACCGGCATCTACACCATTCCGGAGATCAGCTCGATCGGCAAGAACGAGCAGGAGCTGACCCAGGCCAAGGTGCCTTACGAGGTCGGCAAGGCCTTCTTCAAGAGCATGGCGCGGGCGCAGATCGCCGGCGAGCCGCAAGGCATGCTGAAAATCCTGTTCCACCGCGAGACCCTGGAGGTGCTGGGCGTGCACTGCTTCGGCTACCAGGCCTCGGAAATCGTCCACATCGGCCAGGCGATCATGAACCAGCCGGGCGAGCTGAACACGTTGAAGTACTTCGTCAACACCACGTTCAACTACCCGACCATGGCCGAAGCCTATCGGGTAGCGGCCTACGACGGGCTCAACCGGCTTTTTTGAGCGGCTCCGGCCGGTGGCCTGAGCCGGCCGGGGAGACCGATTTCAGCAATTCTCGAGGGTGGCGGTGGCCAAACCGGGAAAGTCTGTAATCAGGCTGTCAGCGCCAAAGTCGGCGAGCCTGCGCATGAGCGCGGGCTCGTTGACGGTCCACACCGACACATGCAACCCCTGGCGCTGCGCCTTGATCAGGCGTTCCGGCGTGCACAGGGTCCAGTTCAGCGCCAGAATCTCACAGCCATAGCTCTGGGCGACCTTCAACGGGTCGAGCCAGGCGTATTCGGCGACCAGTCCACGGGAAATGTCCGGAGTCAGATCCAGCGCGGCCTTGAGCACTTCCCGGGAACTGGAAGTGATGGTGATTTTGTCCAGCAGGCCGAAGCGCTGGGCCATTTCACGGATGCCCAGTACGGTGGCGGCGGCGCGGGTGCGTGAGGCGCTTTTCACCTCCAGTTGCCAGTGCTCGAAATCACACTTCTCGAACAACTCTTCCAGGCGTGGAATCGGGCACGGCTTGATCCAGCCCGGGCCACCCTTGCGCGCGTCATAAGTCACCAGTTCAGCGGCGGTGTGTTCGACCACCTTGCCCCGGCGATCGGTGGTGCGCTTGAGGGTCGGGTCATGGATCACCATCAACTCGCCGTCCATGGACAGGTGCAGGTCCAGCTCGCAACGGCGTACGCCGTGCTTGAGGCATTCCTGGAAACCGGTGAGGGTGTTTTCCGGTGCTTCGCCCTTGGCGCCGCGGTGGCCATAAATGAGGGTCACGGTTATTCCTTATCGATGCCAGATTCGTTCAGTTCCCGGGCCAGGCGCCGTTCCTGCGCCTGCTTCTGCAGGATGTAGCGGGCCAGCAATTGGCGCTGGGCGTCGGTCGGGTGCTCAAACTCGGTGCCTACGTCATAACCGTTGCCCTTGGGGTCGCAATGGGTGACGCGTGCGCGCAACAACAGCCCCAGGGCCTGGGGCATCAGCACCAGCTTGACCGACAGGTGCGCGCCGACGGCAATGGCGCTGGGGTATTGGAAATCGATGCCGCCTTCGGAAATGATCACCGGCTGGGGATCGCCGATTTCGCCGAGCACCGTTACGGCGATGACCTGGCTGAGCAGGTCGATGCGTTTGTTCATGGCCTTGAGGTAGGCCGCGATGCTGCGCTCGCGCTCGCTGATCTGGCGCAACAGGTGTTGTGATTCGAACTCGCTCAGGTGCAGCTCGCTGAGCAGGTTGAACAGTGGGGACTCATCCTGCAACACTTCCTGGCTGGCTGCTTCAGGAATGGACAGGGGCCGAATTTCCAGTGCGATCGTGTCCTCGATACGGTAGTATTCGCGGCGATCTTCTTCATCTAATGTCGACATGGCGAACCCATGGTAGCGGCGGTGGTCTGAGTGTAAAGCTGGTTTGTGACCCCCGCCACAAGGACGTTCCTTTTCCCTCCGAACAAGCCCCGACATGTTCAGACCTCTCTTCGTATTCATCGGCACGCGTTATACCCGTGCAAAGCGTCGCAATCATTTCGTATCGTTCATTTCCCTGACGTCCATCATCGGCCTGGCCCTCGGCGTGGTCGTGATGATCGTCGTGCTGTCGGTCATGAACGGCTTCGACCATGAAATGCGCACCCGCGTGCTGGGCATGGTGCCCCACGCGACCCTCGAAACCGGCGAAGCCATCAGCGACTGGCCAAGCCTGGCCGCCAAGGTCAAGCAGAACCCGCAGGTGTTGGCCGTTGCGCCTTTCACCCAGATGCAGGGGTTGCTGACCAACGACGGCAAGGTCTCCAAGGTCTTGCTCAATGGCATCGATCCCGGGCTGGAGCGGCAGGTGTCGATCATCGACAACTTCATGCGGCAGGGCAAACTCGACGACCTCGCGCCGGGCAGCTTCGGTATCGTGATCGGCGACAAGGCGGCGACCAAGCTCGGCGTGGCCATCGGTGACAAGCTGACGTTTGTCGCGCCGGAAGTCACTGTCACTCCAGGCGGCATGTTCCCGCGCATGAAGCGCTTCACCGTGGTCGGCATCTTCCATGTCGGCGCCGGCGAGCTGGACGGTTACCTGGGGGTGACCAACCTTCAGGATCTCGCGCGTCTGCATCGCTGGAAGCCGGATCAGGTCCAGGGCCTGCGGTTGAAGTTCGATGATCTGTTCCAGGCGCCGCGCGTGGCGTGGAACATCGCCCAGCAGCTCGGCGAAGACCGTTATTACGCCCGCGACTGGACCCGCACCCACGGCAACCTGTACCAGGCGATCCGCATGGAAAAAGCCATGATCGGCTTGCTCCTGTTGCTGATCGTCGCCGTGGCGGCGTTCAACATCATTTCCACGCTGGTGATGGTGGTGAACGACAAGAAAGGCGACATCGCCATCCTGCGCACCCTCGGCGCCACGCCGGGGCAGATCATGCGGATCTTCATGGTCCAGGGCACCGTCATCGGCGTCATCGGCACGTTTGTAGGCGCCTTGGTAGGGATGTTCGCCGCACTGAATGTCAGCGCCGCGATTGCCGCCCTCGAAGGGCTGATCGGGCACAAGTTTCTCAACGCCGACGTGTACTTCATTGACTACCTGCCCTCGCAGTTGCAGGCCGATGACGTGTTGATGGTCTGCGGCGCCGCGTTGATCCTGAGTTTCCTCGCCACCCTGTATCCAGCCTGGCGTGCCGCGCGCACCCAGCCGGCGGAGGCGTTACGTTATGAGTGAGTCGGGCATGAGTGAAAAAGCAATCTTGAGCTGCCGCAACCTGGGCAAGTCCTACGAGGAAGGCCCGGAATCGGTGGTGGTGTTGTCGGGCCTGCAACTGGAGCTGCACCCCGGTGAGCGCGTGGCGATCGTCGGGACTTCCGGCTCCGGCAAAAGTACCTTGTTGAATTTGCTCGGTGGCCTCGATACGCCGACCGCTGGCAGCGTCTGGCTGGCGGGCGAAGAGCTTTCGGCGCTGAACGAAAAGGCCCGCGGCCTGTTGCGTAACCGCTCCCTGGGCTTCGTCTACCAGTTCCACCATCTGCTGCCCGAGTTCACCGCGCTGGAAAACGTCTGCATGCCGCTGTTGATCGGCCGCACCGCAATTCCCGAAGCCCGCCAGCGAGCTACGGCGTTGCTGGAGCGCGTGGGACTGGGCCATCGTCTGGAGCACAAGCCGGCCGAGCTGTCCGGCGGCGAGCGCCAGCGCGTGGCGATTGCCCGGGCCCTGGTCAACAAGCCTGGGCTGGTGATGCTCGACGAGCCGACCGGCAACCTCGACTCCCACACCGCGCAAGGCATCCAGGACTTGATGCTGGAACTCAGCACCTCGATGCGCACGGCGTTCCTGGTGGTGACCCACGACATGAACCTGGCCCGGCAGATGGACCGCGTCCTGCATTTGCAGGAAGGTTGCCTGACGCCGATCTGACCGACCGAAACCCGGTAGCTGATACGGCGCCGGGTCTTTTATTTTCATACGGTGCCCAGCGAATGTTCAGACCGTTATCGATTTTCATCGGCACGCGCTATACCCGCGCCAAGCGCCGCAATCGTTTTGTCTCGTTCATTTCCATGACCTCGATGATCGGCCTCGCCCTTGGCGTGTTGGCGATGATTGTCGTGCTGTCGGTGATGAACGGCTTCCAGCGCGAAATGAGCTCGCGCATCCTCGGCATGGTTCCCCACGCGACTATCGTCGGCGTCAACCCGATCGACGATTGGCAACCGGTGGCCGCCGCGGCATTAAAAAATCCTGAAGTGACGGCTGCGGTGCCATTCACCGAGATGGAAGGGATGCTGAGCCATAAAGGTTCGATGCAGCCGATCCAGATCAGCGGCGTCGATCCGGCCCAGGAAGGCAAAGTGTCGATTGTCGCCCAGCACATCGTCCAGGGGCGTCTCGATGCCTTGAAGCCCGGCGAGTTCGGCGTGGTGATCGGTGAGATCACTGCCCGACGCTTTCGCTTGAATGTCGGCGACAAGGTCACCTTGATCGTGCCGGAAGTCAGCACCGCGCCGGGGGGCATCACCCCGCGGATGCAACGACTGAATGTGGTGGGGGTGTTCAAAGTCGGCGCCGAGCTGGACGGTTCCATGGCGCTGATTCACTTGGCCGACGCCGCGCAGATGCAGCATTGGCAACCGAACCAGGTACAGAGCGTGCGTCTGGCGGTGAAAGATTTATACGCGGCGCCGAAAGTCTCCGGTGACATCGCCAGCGGGCTTGGCGCGGCCTACAAGGCTGACGACTGGACCCACACCCAGGGCAGTCTGTTCAGTGCGATGAAAATGGAAAAAACGATGATCGGCCTGTTGCTGTTGATGATCGTCGCGGTGGCGGCGTTCAACATCATCGCCACGTTGATCATGGTGGTGAACGACAAGGGCGCGGACATCGCGATCCTGCGTACCATCGGCGCCACGCCGCGACAGATCATGGCAATCTTCATGGTCCAGGGCACGGTGATCGGCGTGGTGGGCACGTTGATCGGCGGGGTGCTGGGGGTGATTGCGGCGTTGAATGTCAGCGCGCTGGTGGGTTGGCTGGAAAGGGTCAGCGGCCAGCACATTTTCAGTTCCGATGTGTACTTCGTCAGCAACCTGCCGTCGGAACTGCAGCGTGGCGACGTGCTGCTGATCTGCTCCGCCGGGTTCATCCTCAGCTTCCTCGCCACCGTATACCCGGCCTGGCGCGCGGCGAAGATCGAACCTGCGCAGGCGTTGCGGTATTCCTGATAACGCGGGAAGCCCCCGTGGCGAGGGAGCTTGCTCCCGCTGGGCTGCGCAGCAGCCCCAAAAGCGGCGGGCTTATTATGGATGATGTGCAGACTTGCAGATTTTTTGGGAGCGCTTCGCACTCCAGCGGGAGCAAGCTCCCTCGCCACAGGGTTTTGTGTCAGGGCTGACCGGCCTTGGGCAACTCGATCACGAACCGCGTCCAGCCATCGGCCGATTCACAGCGGATATCCCCGCCATGGGCGCGGATGATGGAGCGGGTAATGGCCAGCCCCAGCCCGGCGTGTTCACTGCTGCCTTCCTGGCGAGCCGGGTCGGCGCGGTAAAAACGGTCGAACAGGCGCGGCAGCAGCGCCGCCGGAATTTCCCCGCCACTGTTTTCCACATCGATGCGCACAGTCTGCGGCCCGTCGACAATCCGTATCCGCACCTCGCCACCACCGGGGCTGAAGCGCAGGGCGTTGTCCAGCAGATTGGACAGCGCGCGACGCAGCATGCTGCGATCGCCCTCGATACGTCCGTTCCCTTCGCGGCTCAGCTTTACCTCGGCGTCTTCGGCCAGTGGCGCGAAAAACTCCAGCAGCAGGTCCGTTTCCAGCGCCAGCTCCAGCGGTTCGCGCTGGACGGCCAGCAAGCCATGGTCGGCCTTGGCCAGGTAAAGCATGTCGTTGACCAGTTGCGCCATCCATTGCAGCTCTTCGAGATTGCTGTGCAGGGCTTCGCGATAGTCGTCCAGCGAGCGTTCGCGGGTGAGAGTGACCTGGGTATGGGTCAGCAGATTCGACAACGGCGTACGCAGCTCATGGGCGATGTCGGCGGAGAAGGCAGAGAGGCGCTGGAAGGCATCGTCGAGGCGTCCAAGCATGTCGTTGATGCTGTGGGCCAGTTCCGCCAGTTCGGCGGGCATGTGTTCTTCTGGCAGTCGAGCATTGAGCGAACGTGCCGAGACGCTGCTGGCAATGGCGCCCATACGGCGCAGGGGGCGCAAGCCACGCCGGGCGGCCCAGGCGCCAAGCAGGGCGGTCGCCAGCGCCGAGAGGCCGACGGTCAGCCAGATCAGACGTTGCATGCGTTGCAGGAAATGCTGGTGGTGGGTGATGTCCAGCAGCAGTGCCAGTTGGGGCGAATCCGCACGATTGGGATCCAGCGGCGCGTTTAATACGCGGTAGTCATTGTCGGTGTCGTTGAGGGTCGACAGGCCGGGCCGTTCAGGCACCTGGACCGGCAGGCGGATCGAGCTGTCATGCCAGCGCACGCCATCGCGGTCCTTGATGCGCAAGGCAAGGTCCGGCTGGCGGCTCAACTCGTCCGCCAGGCGCGCCTCGGGGTTGGGGCCATCTTGCAGGGCGCGGCGCACGCCAGTCAATTTGGCTTCGAGCAACTGCTGGTCCAGTTCGATGAAGTGCGCCTCGCTGCCGCGGCTGAACAGCACGCCGGCAAACAACGACACGATGGCGGTGCAGGCGGCGAAAAGCAGCGCCAGCCGATTGCTCAGCGACCATCGGCGACTCACAGGTTGCGCTCTTCAAGGACATAGCCCATGCCGCGCACGGTGTGGATCAGCTTGTCGGGAAACTCGTCGTCGATCTTGATCCGCAGACGCCGGATCGCCACCTCGATGACATTGGTGTCACTGTCGAAATTCATGTCCCAGACTTGTGAGGCAATCAACGACTTTGGCAATACCTCGCCTTGGCGCCGCAGCAGCATCTCCAGCAGGGCGAATTCCTTGGCGGTCAGGTCGATGCGTTTGCCGCCGCGTTCTACCCGGCGCCGGATCAAGTCCAGCCGCAGGTCCGCCAGTTGCAGGCTGGTTTCCTGGGCCGCCGAACTGCCTCGGCGCAGCAGGCTGCGCACCCGGGCCAGCAGTTCGGAAAAGGCGAAGGGCTTGATCAGGTAATCATCGGCACCCAGTTCCAGGCCATGCACACGATCCTCTATCGCATCCCGCGCGGTGAGAAACAGCACCGGCGTGTCCAGCCCGGCGCCGCGCACCGCTTGCAGAATCTGCCAGCCATCGCGGCCGGGTAGCATCACGTCAAGAATCAACAGCGCGTATTCACCGCTCACGGCCAGTTGCTGGCCGGTGCTGCCATCAGCCACCAGATCGGCGTTGAACCCGGCTTCGCTCAAACCTTGGCGCAGGTACTGGCCGGTTTTCAGTTGGTCTTCGACGATCAGCAGTTTCATGGTCGGGCTCAAGGCTGTGTTTGAACGTGGGCGTTATACCGTGGTGCATGGTGTCATGGGGCAAGCTGACAAAGTTGTAATGCAACTGTAAGCCAGTTGGCGGAGCAAGCGCTCAAGGAAACCGGAAAGGCTGGTAGAATCCGCTGATTCTTCAGTCAGGTTTCCGTCATGCATCCCGCAGCCGAACACTCGCCGCTGGGCAAATCCAGCGAATACATCGCCACGTACACGCCGTCACTGCTGTTTCCGATCCCGCGAACCGCGAAATGGGCGGAACTGGGCCTGACGGCCGAGACCCTGCCGTACAAGGGCGTGGATTTCTGGAACTGTTTCGAGCTGTCATGGCTGCTGCCGTCCGGCAAGCCGGTTGTCGCCATTGGTGAATTCGCGATCCCGGCGGATTCGCCGAATATCATCGAATCCAAATCTTTCAAGCTGTACCTGAACTCCTTGAACCAGACGGCGTTCAACGACAGCGCGAGCCTGGAAGCCACGCTGCGCCAGGACCTTTCCGCCGCGGCGGGCAAGCCGGTAGGTGTGCGGATTCGCAGCCTCAAGGAGGTCGAGAGCGAAGGCACCGTTGCATTACCCGGTGTCTGCGTTGACGACCTGGACATCACTGTCGACTCCTACGAGCACCCGCGTCCGGAGCTGCTGCGTTGCGATGCATCGCGTATCGTCGAGGAAAGCCTGCACAGCCATCTGCTCAAGTCCAACTGCCCGGTAACCAGCCAGCCGGACTGGGGCAGCGTGGCGGTGGAGTATCGCGGCGCGGCGCTGGACCACGCCAGCCTGCTGGCTTACATCGTCAGCTTCCGCCAGCATTCGGACTTCCATGAGCAGTGCGTCGAGCGGATCTTCCTCGACCTGCAACGCTTGCTCAAGCCGGAGAAATTGACGGTGTATGCGCGGTATGTGCGCCGGGGTGGGTTGGATATCAATCCGTACCGCAGCACCGAAAATGTGCAACTGCCGAACCAGCGTCTGGTTCGGCAATAAAGTTTCTTGCTGAAGAGTTCTTGTGGAAGAGCCCTTGTGGGAGGACTCTTGTGGGAGCGAGCAGGCTCGCTCCCACAGTGGATTGCATTTCAATATGCAGATTACTAAAAAGCCCTGCTGGCGATAGCAGGGCTTTTTGCGTTTGACGGGCTTAGATCCCCATGCTGCCCAAGGTGTTGACGATATTGCGCAGTGTTCCGGCGATCGTCGGATGGTCCACCTCAAAACGTTCCACGGCCAAGTTCACGCCGTCGACCAGGTTGTTGTCCTGAAGTTGGTTTTCCAATTGGATCTCAGAGTCGATCTGCGCCATCAACTGGTGCAGGTTTTCGCGCTCTGACTCAGACAGCGGCGGGTTCTGTTCCAATTGCTCGCGCAGGGCATTCAGTTGTTCTTGCAATTCGCGGCGGGCAGGCATTGGCGTACTCCCTTTATTGATAGGCACTGCCATGGACCGCGACGCTGCGTCAAAAGTCCATGGCTTGCCTTAAGAGTAATCCACACTCAAGCGCCCTGCATGATCCTGGTCAGGGCTTCTCGCCTTTGAGGCGACGCAGGCTGATATCGGCCAGGCAGGTATCGAGTTCGCCCAGGTGATCGATCACCGAATGCACCCCCAGGCCGAACAGCTGCACGGTGGCCTTGGCGCGTCTGATTTCCCGTTCCTGCTGGCTCAAGGCTTGCCATTCGGCGGGCGTAAGGCCGCACAGCGAGCCGCAGGATGCCAGCCCGATGGTCCATAGACCGGCGTTTAGCCCCGACTGCAACAGCTTCGGTTCGCCGCTGACCAATACGCAGCCATCCAGTTGCCTGACATCCAACGCCATAAGGGCTTGCCAACAGGCATGGGGCGCTGGCCACGGATTATTTGTTGCAGGAAGTTGCGGAGATTTGACCCAGCCCGGCAGCGAGGCCGCCAATCCATGGCTGATGGTGGGCGGCAATTCGTCAAGCCAGGCGCAGGGAATGTCGAGTTGCCGCAAGTGTTGCAAGCTTTCCAACGCGCCGGGTGTCGGTTGCGTGTGCTCGGCCGGCGTAATCCCTGGCTGGCGAGCGCGCGCGCCGAAATCAACCAGGCATCCGCTGAGGCCAAACAGGACGGCCGTCAGGCTGGGGGCGGGGAGGGGCTTGGCTTCGGCGCGGGGCATGTGGACGTCCTTGAAATAACCTGCAGCCTAACGAGGCACGATGACAGTCCGGTTACAGTGGGATGAAGGCGGCCGGTATGGAAAATTCCTACGGAGAGCTTCCTTTTTCTGTGCTGCCTATCCACGCGTTCCGCCTTATACTAGCCACCTTACCGCCTGGGCTCGGCGCCCTTGCCTGAATAATCCAAGGAGTTTTCCCCTATGCGCTGGAGCCATCGTCTAGCTCAGCTGTGTCTATCTGCCAGCGTCCTGCTGGTGCCGTTCGCCGCTCACGCCGCCACGGAAGAAGATCCTTGGGAAAGCGTCAACCGTCCGATATTCACCTTCAACGACACCATCGACACCTACGCACTGAAGCCGCTGGCCCAGGGTTACCAGTACGTGACGCCGCAGTTCCTCGAAGACGGCATCCACAACATGTTTCGCAACATCGGTGACGTCGGCAACCTGGCCAACGATGTACTGCAAGCCAAGCCGGCTGCCGCCGGGGTCGATACTGCCCGGTTGATCTTCAACACGACATTCGGCCTGCTGGGCTTCTTCGATGTGGGCACCCATATGGGGCTGCAGCGCAACGACGAAGATTTCGGCCAGACCCTGGGATACTGGGGGCTGGGCAGCGGACCCTACCTGATGCTGCCGCTGCTGGGGCCGAGCACCCTGCGTGATGCGCCAGCCAGGCTGGTCGACAGCTACACCACGCCATACCCCTACATCGACAACGTCTCGGTGCGTAACTCCATCTGGGGCCTGAACATCGTCGACACCCGCGCCAGCCTGCTGTCTGCCGAGAAAATGGTCAGCGGCGACAAGTATGTGTTCCTGCGCAACGCCTTCCTGCAGAACCGTGAATTCAAGGTCAAGGATGGCCAGGTCGAAGACGATTTCTGATTTCGGCCGGTTGAATGTGAAAGGCGGCCCGAAAGGCCGCCTTTCGTGCTTTGGCTTCTGTCCAGAGCCGGAATCAACCTTCCATTGAGTTACGCTTCGCTCGGTTCTTATAACTCTCTGTGCTTTGACAAATAAAGAGCTCGAGCGGGCTATCTGCATGAGCTTGAAACGCCCCGCGGATGGGAGTACCGTCTGCGCCTTAGAAGGGCACCTCTGATGTATATGCGTGTAGGGCAAACGCCTGAAACCTGTACGACAGAGAGGCTAGAAAGCGAATCCAGTAGTGCGTGCCAGGCCCAGTTGCCCAGCCCCCTACGCCAACCTAATTCTGGCGCCGTTTGCCCACATGCCAAAAACCAGTGCCACGCTGCTGATAATCGATGATGACGAAGTGGTGCGAGCCAGCCTCGCAGCCTACTTGGAAGACAGTGGTTTCAGCGTCCTGCAGGCCAGCAACGGCCAGCAGGGTCTTCAGGTATTCGAGCAGGACAAGCCCGACCTGGTCATCTGCGACCTGCGCATGCCGCAGATGGGCGGACTCGAACTCATTCGCCAGGTCACCGAGCTGTCGTCACAGACTCCGGTGATCGTGGTGTCGGGCGCGGGGGTGATGAACGACGCGGTCGAGGCATTGCGCCTGGGCGCGGCGGATTACCTGATCAAGCCCCTCGAAGACCTTGCCGTGCTCGAGCATTCGGTGCGTCGAGCCCTGGACCGCTCGCGCCTGTTGGTCGAGAACCAGCGCTATCGCGAGAAGCTGGAAACGGCCAACCGTGAGCTGGAAGCCAGCCTGAACCTGTTGCAGGAAGACCAGAACGCCGGGCGTCAGGTGCAGATGAACATGCTGCCGGTCAGCCCTTGGACCGTCGACGGTTTCCGTTTTGCCCACCAGATCATCCCGTCGTTGTACCTGTCGGGTGATTTTGTCGATTATTTCCGGGTCGATGAGCGCCGAGTGGCTTTCTACCTGGCGGATGTTTCCGGACACGGTGCTTCGTCGGCATTCGTGACCGTACTGCTGAAGTTCATGACCACGCGCCTGCTGTTCGAATCCAAGCGCAATGGTACGTTGCCCGAATTCAAGCCCTCGGAGGTCCTTGGGCATATCAACCGAGGCCTGATCAGTTGTAAGCTGGGCAAACACGTCACGATGGTCGGTGGAGTCATCGACGAGGAGACTGGTTTGTTGACGTATAGCATCGGCGGTCACCTGCCGTTGCCCGTTTTGTACACACCTGACAGTGTTCGTTACCTGGAAGGGCGTGGCTTGCCGGTAGGCCTGTTCAACGAGGCCACCTATGAAGATCACGTGCTGGAACTGCCTCCGGCTTTCAGCCTGACGCTGATGTCT
This sequence comes from Pseudomonas sp. Z2-11, assembly GCF_054161305.1. Taxonomy (NCBI): domain Bacteria; kingdom Pseudomonadati; phylum Pseudomonadota; class Gammaproteobacteria; order Pseudomonadales; family Pseudomonadaceae; genus Pseudomonas; species Pseudomonas sp. Z2-11. The sequence continues at coordinate 4,105,787 of NZ_CP096395.1, read as the reverse complement.
GATGGCATTCTGGACCTTTTGTCGGAACCTACACTCAAAGAGAAAGAAGCGGCCTTGCCTGAACGGGTAAGCGCGGCGGGCGGCAGCCTGGAAGGCCTGCGGCAAGTGTTTGGATTAGCCACGCTAGGGGAGATGCCGGATGATATCGCCCTGTTAGTGTTGAGCAGGAATCTTTGATGAGTACCGGTAGAATCCAGTTCGCCGAGCAGGACGGCACCTTCGTCCTGAAGTTTGTCGGTGAAGTGCGCCTGACCTTGTGTTCGGCGCTGGATGCGACAATCGAGAAGATCTTCACCGCGTTGAACTTCAACGCCATCGTGATCGACCTGACCGAAACCCGCAGCATCGACAGCACCACCCTGGGCCTGCTGGCCAAATTGTCGATCCTGTCGCGGCAAAAGGTCGGCCTGCTGCCGACCGTTGTCACCACCCACAACGACATTACCCGTTTGCTGCAGTCGATGGGCTTCGATCAGGTGTTCAACATCGTCGGCGATCCGGTGCCATGCCCGGAATGCCTGGATGATCTGCCTGATCAGGACCAGTCCGAAGAGGACGTGCGGATCAAGGTGCTTGAAGCGCACAAGATCCTCATGGGGCTGAACGACTCCAATCGTGAAGCGTTCCATGACCTGGTGAGTGCGTTGGAGCGGCCCTGATTCCTGGGTGTTGTAGACCGAGCTGAGGCCTTCGCGAGCAGGCTCGCTCCCACAGGGATCAAGGTTGGACTCGGTCAGAAACTGTGGGAGCGAGCTTGCTCGCAATGGCGTTTATCGATCCGCCATATCTCTTGAGCCAAACAGAACAAAAAAGGGCGAACCCATCCAGGTTCGCCCTTTTGCATGCCGCCGGTTCAGCTCAAAGCTTGGCTTGCAGCAACGCTTCCAGCTTCTCCTGGTCCCGAGCGAACTGACGAATGCCTTCAGCCAGTTTCTCGGTTGCCATGGCATCCTCGTTGGACAACCAGCGGAACTGCGCCTCATTGAGGCTCAGGCGCGCTTCCCCGGCCTGGCCAGGCGCCAGCTTGCGTTCCAGCTTGCCCTCGTCGGCGGCCAGTTTTTCCAGCAGTTCGGGGCTGACGGTCAAGCGGTCGCAGCCGGCCAGTTGCTCGATCTGGTTGAGATTACGGAAGCTGGCGCCCATGACCACGGTCTTGTAGTCATTGGCCTTGTAGTAGTTGTAGATGCGCGTCACCGACTGCACGCCGGGATCGTCGGCCCCGGTGTAGTCATTGCCGTTGGCCTTTTTGTACCAGTCATAGATACGGCCCACGAATGGCGAAATCAGGAACACACCGGCGTCGGCGCAGGCCGCGGCCTGGGCGAAGGAGAACAGCAGCGTCAGGTTGCACTGGATGCCTTCGCGCTCCAGTTGCTCGGCGGCGCGGATGCCTTCCCAGGTGGAGGCGATCTTGATCAGCACGCGATCCCGGCCCACACCGGCCTTTTCGTACAGGTCGACCAAGCGATGGGCGCGCTTCAACATGGCCTCGGTGTCGAACGACAGGCGTGCATCCACTTCGGTGGAGATGCGCCCCGGGATCACCTTGAGGATTTCTTGCCCGACCGCTACACCAAAACGGTCGCTGGCCAGGCCCACGTCGCCCTTGCAGTCCGCCACGCAGGCGTTCAGCAGCTCGGCATAACCGTGAATGGCCGAAGCCTTGAGCAGCAGGGAAGGGTTGGTGGTGGCGTCCACCGGTTTGATGCGGGCGATGGCTTCGAAGTCGCCGGTATCGGCCACGACGGTAGTGAACTGCTTGAGTTGTTCCAGCTTGGAAGTCATGAGCGTGCTCTGTCCTATGGGTCCGTTGACATTACCCGAGGGCCGGCAGCCACTCAAGGGCGTGAAGAGGTATCGATGGCCCCAGCGGCAACAACCCGGAAACGGCTGTTTGAAAGGCCGGGGCAACTATCGGTAGATACGATGCCAAAACAGCGCTCAGGTTCAAAGCAAGTGATGGTTAGCGCCCTTCAAGCAACTGCCCGGCCTGATCCAGGAGCGCCAACGGATCCTTGGTCTTGTGAATGTCCACCGACAACAACTGCCGGAACCGCCGCGCCCCCGGAAATCCCGTGCCCAGCCCCAGCACATGCCGGGTGATGTGATGCATGGCGCCTCCAGCCGCCAAGTGCGCGGCGATATAAGGCCGCAATTGCGCCAAGGCCTCGGCGCGGCTGATGACCGGCGCAGTGCTGCCGAACAATTGCTGGTCCACTTCGGCCAGCAGATAAGGGTTGTGGTATGCCTCGCGTCCCAGCATCACCCCGTCGAACGTCCGCAGGTGTTCATGACACGCCTCCAGCGTCTTGATGCCGCCGTTGAGGACGATTTCCAGCTCAGGGAAGTCAGCTTTCAGCTGCGCCACCACGTCATAACGTAGCGGTGGAATGTCGCGGTTCTCCTTGGGCGACAACCCCTCCAGAATGGCGATTCGCGCATGCACGGTAAAACTGCCGCACCCGGCCTCACGCACTGTCCCGACGAAATCGCACAATTGTTCGTAGCTGTCTCGACCATTTATTCCGATTCGGTGCTTCACCGTCACTGGAATCGATACCGCATCACGCATGGCCTTCACACAATCGGCCACCAGCCCGGGATGGCCCATCAGGCAGGCGCCGATCATGTTGTTCTGCACCCGGTCGCTCGGACAACCTACATTCAGGTTGACCTCATCGTAGCCATGTTCCTCGGCCATTCGCGCGCAGGCGGCCAATTCGGCGGGAACACTGCCGCCCAATTGCAGGGCCAGCGGGTGCTCGGCTTCGTGGTGACGCAGGAAACGCTCGTGATCACCGTTGAGCAGGGCGCCGGTGGTGACCATCTCGGTGTAGAGCAGGGCATGTTTGGAGAGGATGCGCAGGAAGTAGCGGCAATGGGGGTCAGTCCAGTCCATCATGGGCGCAACAGAAAAGCGGCGGGACAGCGGAGCGGCGTGTAAAGGCATTGGGGAATTTGGATCAGAAGGGCGGATCGGCGCAGTTTATCAGTGATGAAGTGCAACTGTCCGCGGCTCAGGTCTGAATCATTTCCCCAATGCACTTCTCAAAAACCGCCTCCATGGGGGCCAGCACACAGTTATAAGCCGCGATATTGGCGTCGATCCATTCGTCCTTATCGATCCCCCACCAACTGATCTCGAATCCGGCATTCATGATGAGGTGTTCAAACAGGATGCGCTGGGCGCGGCCGTTGCCTTCGCGGAATGGGTGGATGATGTTGATATCGGAATAGGCATCTGCCACGGCGATGATCAGCTCTGTTCTGCTCAATCCCTCGAACCAGTTCGACGCCGCCAGGTTGGCGAATATCTTGTTGGCTTCCTTTTCCATGTATTCAGGTTGGCAAAAACGCGTGGCTTGCTTGGCCATGCCAACGGTCCGCAGCGCTCCGGCCCATTCGAACAGGTCCGAGAACAGCGCTCGATGAATATTCTGCAAATAAGGCAGGCTGTAAGGAGGAGGGTTGAATTCGACATGGCTCGCAGCGATGGCCGAGAGCTGTTGTTCGGCTTCGCTCAAGGTCTGTTCATCGCGGATATCGAGTTTATTGCGCAGGACCGTGGAGCCCGGATAACAATAGGCGTCTTCGCCGACGCCGTATTTGTCGGGCATCAGGCTCGAGTCTTGGTGAAGGTCTTCAGGACTTCCTCACGGGAAGGCAGCTTGTCTTCGCTGTCTTGCGCAGACACCTTGAACCCTTCCAGGCGCAGGCTGGCCGCGTAGTTGGACCGGCGAGTCCTGGCCGCGTAGGCCTTTTTTGTTTCCAGGCTGACAGTGCCCATCGGGGTGGACCTCGAATCGCGTTGGTTGGCGAATTATAGCCCATCGCCCCGGCAAGGCCTATGTCGCGGTCGGGCTCAGTCTTCCATCGGCAAACGGATTGACCAACGGGGCTTGCATATCGGCGTATCTCCAAATACTGTTCATGCATCCAGTATTCGGGAATTCTCCATGCAGCTCATCGCCAAGCTCGGCATTCTTGCAGACGCCGCCAAATATGACGCGTCGTGTGCCAGCAGTGGGGCGCCCAAGCGCAGTTCGCGTGGTCGCGACGGGCTTGGGGCCACGGATGGCATGGGGATCTGCCATAGCTACACGCCGGATGGGCGCTGTGTCTCGCTGCTCAAGGTGCTGCTGACCAATTTCTGTCTGTACGACTGCCAGTATTGCGTCAACCGTCGTTCCAGCAACGTGCCGAGGGCGCGCTTTACGCCGGAGGAAGTGGTGCGGTTGACGCTGGATTTCTATCGTCGCAATTGTATCAGCGGGCTGTTCCTGAGTTCCGGCATCATTCGCTCGGCCGATTACACCATGGAGCAACTGGTTCGCGTGGCGCGCTTGCTGCGGGAGGAGCATCAATTCCGAGGCTACATTCACCTCAAGACCATTCCCGATGCCGATCCGCTATTGATCGAGGAGGCGGGTCGGCTAGCGGATCGCCTGAGTGTGAACATCGAACTGTCCTCCGAGGTGAGCCTCAAGCGCCTCGCGCCGGAAAAGCAATTGATCACGATTCGTCAGGCCATGGGCACCATCCATGACGGTCAGCAGGCGGTGGCTGGCGAGCCGCGGGCGCCGCGCTTTGCGCCGGCCGGGCAGAGTACCCAGGTGATCGTGGGAGCGGATGCCACCGACGACCATGCCATCCTGAGCAACGCCGAGTCGCTCTACCAGGGCTATGGTTTGCGGCGGGTCTACTATTCCGCCTTCAGTCCGATTCCCGACAGCCCCGCCAGTGTGCCGCTCGCCGCGCCGCCGTTGCTGCGTGAGCATCGGCTGTATCAAGCCGACTTCCTGATGCGTGGCTACGGCTACAAGGCGGGCGAACTGTTGAACACGTCCAGCAACCTGGACCTGGACATCGACCCGAAGCTGGCCTGGGCGCTGGCTAATCGCGATGTGTTTCCACTCGACCTCAACCGTGCCGAGCCGGCGCTGCTGGCGCGCATTCCCGGGATAGGCCTGCGTAGCGTGCAGCGCCTGGTGACGCTGCGCAGGGAGCGGCGGATTCGGTATGACGATCTGGTGCAGTTGCGCTGCGTGCTGGAAAAGGCCCGCCCGTTCATTGTGACCAGCGATTACCGGCCCGCTGACGCGCAAACGCGCAGCGGCTTGCTGCGGGCACGTTTGCGCGATCCGCAAAGGCCTGTGCAAATGGGGCTGTGGGGATGATCGCGCTGGATTGCGATGACGATTTCGCCATCTGGCGCGACCAAGCCCGGACGTTGCTTGGTCACGGAATAGACCCCAGTGACGTGACTTGGGCCCAGGGCCCCATGGCCGATCTGTTGGCAATGCCGACGCCCTTGCCGCAAGGCCCGGGTCCGTTCCGCACTCGCGTCCCGGCAGCGTTGTTGAGCCAGTTGCAACAGGCCAGTCGTTATCACGGCGAACAGCGCTGGAACCTGTTGTACGAGGTGCTCTGGCGCGTAGCCCATGGCGACCGCACCGCCATGCTCGCGGGAGATCGCCTGGGCAGCGAGTTGCAACGGCGCATCAAGCAGGTCAGTCGCGAGGCTCATCACTTGCACGCCTTCGTGCGCTTCATTCCCTTGCCGCCAGCCGTGGCAGAACAATTGCAGTTGGACCTGGTGGCGTTCCACCAGCCGGCGCACGACATCCTTGAGAGCGCGAGCGGCCATTTTGCCGAGCGGCTTGGTCGGCAACGCTGGCTGATTGCAACGCCTCGCGACGGTATTCGTTTCGACGGCCAATCGCTGGATTACCAGCGCCACTGCCCCGCGCAATGGCAACAATGGGCCCGCCACGCCGAAGACCCCGGCGCCGAGTTGTGGCGTACCTATTACAGGCACATCTTCAACCCGGCGAGGCTCAACCCGACCGCGTTGCGCCAGCACATGCCCGGGCGGTTCTGGAAGCATTTGCCCGAGGGGGAATTGATTCCTTTACTGGTGGGGCAGGCGCGGCAGGGGAAGCAGAGGGATGGGCAGGCGTCGGAGGTGGGGGAGAAGATGGGTAAGCGGATTGTCGTAGGGGGCGTGGTAGAGGCACCGGTTTAAGGCGGCGCCTTGTTCCGAGTGAACCAGTGTTTCTTAGATCATACTAATGCCTTGGTTTTGCGGGGCTTAGGTGCATCCTTCATCTTATGCAATTCATCAGTCATGGCGGCTAGCCTTTTCTCCAGATCCTTCACGTCGGATCGGGTGATACCATTTGCATAGGGCTTGACTGTCCGCTCCCGCTTCCGAGCTGCTGCTGGTGCCAGGTTGTGGGCAGTTTCAGACACCAGGGCCTGACGCAGCAGATTGTTGATGAGGGTTTGATACCCAGTGCCAGCGCTTTCGGCGCACTCGCGAGCCGCTTCGATCACGTCGTCGTCAAGCATGATGGTGATGCGAGTCTTGCCTTTACTGCTCGCAACGGGCCCGCGCTTGGCGGTGCTGAAATCATATTCTTCTTTCATAGGTCACCCCCCAGGTACTGATGAAGTTCATTTTTGGATGCTACGCGGGCGCTGATGACGCGAACGAAATCCGGCTCGCGGTAGGTGTACGCAATGACGAGGACACGACCAGTTGCGTCTTGCCCCATGATAATCCACCGTTTTTCATCATGATCGTTGTCCTCACGTTCAAGGGCCATATCGTCATAAAATACGGCTTCGGCGTCCGCCAGGCTTACTTTGTGTTTCCGTTTGTTCGCAACGTTTTTCGCCGGGTCATACTGAACTCTGAATGTTTTCATTATGCATATTCTATATGTATAAAAAAGACCCTGCGTCAGCTCTTTCGTCTGGTCAGCCAAGGCGACTGCCTCAACCATACGGCGAAGTGTGTGTCCTCGTTTCAGGGTTTTGAGATTCATTCATTTCAAGATCAGTCCATGCGCTCATCCGTGGCTTTATCTGCCGGATGTAATCGGCCTGCGCAACGCCGCAATGTCCCGCTTGGGCGACGCACCGAACAGGCGGGCGTATTCGCGGCTGAACTGCGAGGGGCTTTCGTAACCCACTCGGTAGGCGGCGTTGGCCACGTCCAGCTGTTCGTTGAGCATCAGCCGTTTTGCTTCGTTTAGCCGCAGCCACTTCTGATATTGCAGGGGGCTCATCGCCGTGAGCTGGCGGAAGTGATGGTGAAAGGTCGGGGCGCTCATCTGCACCCGCGCCGCCAGGTCATCCACGCGGATTGGCGCGGCGTAGTTCAACTTCAGCCAGTCGATGGCCTTGGCGATCCGGTAGCCCTGGCTGTCGACGGACGCGATCTGGCGCAGCCGCGCCGCCTGGTCGCTCATCAGTAATCGGTAATGGATCTCGCGCTGGATCAGCGGCGCCAGGATGGGGATCGCCTCGGGTTCATCCAGCAATGCCAGCAGGCGTACGAACGGCGCCAGGAAGTCCGCTGTGCTGGTGCCGATGCCCGCACCAATCCCGACCGGGCGCTCAAGACGCGGCGCCAGCCCGCCTTGGGCGACCAGATCGGCAACCATGCGCAAATCCAGCCTCAGGACCAGGCCCAGGCATGGCTGTTCCGGGCTCGCGACCATCACTTCGGAGTTCGCCGGCATATCCAGTGAAGTCATCAGGAATCGCCCGGTGTCGTAACCATACGCCTGGCCACCAATCCAGACCTGCTTCATCCCTTGGGCGACGAGGACGATGCTCGGTTCGATCATGCAGGTCGCGGGCGGGGCAGGGGCGTCGCGCCGGAAGAGGCAGAGGCCGGGCATCGACGTTTCGACGTCTCCCGATTCTGTGGTCCGGGGAGCGATGAGGTCCGCGAGCATCTTTTGCGGCGATTTGCCGTGGCTGGTCATGTCGATTGTCTGTCGGGGTGATAGTTATAGGCAGAACCTTAACTCGCCAAGCGAAGCGCTGCCTACGGCAAATAAGCAGGCTCACAGGATCGGGCAAGAACTTCAACGAAATGTTCTACCGGCGAATGGCGCCGGTCCCTGAAACTGCCAGTCGAATTCAACTCAACAAGGAGTCATCTCATGCGTGTACAAGCCTACGGCGCCCACGCGGGCGACAAACCCCTTGAACCGATGCAAATCAATCGCCGCGCACCCGGCGCGCATGACGTGCAAATCGACATCGCCTTTTGTGGGATCTGCCACTCGGACCTGCACCAGGTGCGCGCCGAGTGGGCAGGCACTCAGTTCCCTTGCGTCCCCGGCCACGAAATCGTCGGCCGCGTGTCGGCGGTGGGCGCCCGTGTTTCCGCGTTCAAGACTGGGGATCTGGTCGGCGTCGGCTGTATTGTCGACAGCTGCAAGCATTGCGAGGACTGCCAAAGCGGCCTGGAAAACTACTGCGACGGCATGATCGGTACCTACAACTTCCCGACGCCGGATGAACCGGGCTGGACCCTGGGTGGCTACTCGCAGAACATCGTGGTGCATGAGCGTTATGTGCTGCGCATCCGTCACCCCGAAGAGCAATTGGCCGCCGTCGCGCCACTGCTTTGTGCGGGCATCACCACCTATTCGCCATTGCGTCACTGGAACGCCGGGCCGGGCAAGAAAGTTGGCGTGGTCGGGATCGGTGGCCTGGGGCATATGGGCATCAAACTCGCTCACGCGATGGGCGCACACGTCGTGGCGTTTACCACTTCGGAATCCAAGCGCGAGGCCGCCCGGCAGTTGGGCGCCGATGAAGTCATCGTGTCGCGCAATGCTGATGAAATGGCCGCCCACGCCAAGAGCTTCGACTTCATCCTCAACACCGTGGCGGCGCCCCACGACCTCGACGTTTTCCTGGTATTGCTCAAGCGCGACGGCGCGATGACCCTGGTGGGCGCTCCGGCGACGCCTCATTCGTCGCCCAATGTCTTCAACTTGATCCTGAAGCGTCGAACCATTGCCGGCTCGATGATCGGTGGGATTGCCGAAACTCAGGAAATGCTGGATTTCTGCGCTGAGCACGGCATCGTTGCCGAGATCGAGCTGGTTCGTGCCGATCAGATCAACGCGTCCTACGAGCGGATGCTCAAGGGCGACGTCAAGTATCGCTTCGTGATCGACAACGCTACGTTGGCCGGTTGAATGTAAGTCTCAAAGCGTTCAGGCCCGATTGATGCGGGAGCGGGCCTGCTCGCGATCGCGGTGTTCCAGTCGCCTGTGCGCGGATTGCGCCGCCGTCATCGCGAACGAGCTCGCTCGCCCAAGGGTTTCTAACCCTTCCATAAATTTCAGGTTGTTACCCATGACCCATACTTTATCGCCCACCCCGCGGGGTAAGCCTGCGTGGGGCGCGGTGCTTGCCATGTCGTTGGCTGCCTTCGCGCTGGTCGCCTCGGAATTCATGCCGGTCAGCCTGCTGACACCGGTAGCGGCGGACCTTCATGTCAGCGAAGGGCAGGCCGGCCAAGGCATCGCCGTCTCCGGCGCCTTCGCCCTGGTCACCAGCCTGTTCGTCGCCTCGATTGCCGCCCGGGTCGACCGCAAATGGCTGCTCTCGGCATTGACACTGCTGATGATAGTTTCCGGCACAGTGGCTGCGCTGGCCCCCGACTACGTGACGTTCATGGTCGGCCGCGCCTTGATCGGCGTTGCGATTGGCGGCTTCTGGTCGCTGTCGGCGGCTACGGCCATGCGCCTGGTGCCGGAGGACAAAGTCCCCCGCGCATTGGCCATCGTCAACGGCGGCAATGCCTTGGCGACGGTAGTCGCTGCGCCATTGGGCAGCTTCCTGGGCGCAATCATCGGTTGGCGTGGCGCGTTCTTCTGCATCGTCCCCGTCGCCGCGCTCGCCCTGGCGTGGTTGCTGTTGAGCCTGCCCTCGCTGCCCTCGCGGGTGAAGCAGGACAGCGGCAATCCTTTCAAACTGATGACCCAGGCGCCGGTTGCGTTGGGCATGCTGGCCGTCAGCACGTTCTTCATGGGCCAGTTCATGTTGTTCACCTATCTGCGTCCCTTCCTCGAAACGGTGACGCAGGTGAGCGTGTCGCTGTTGTCGTTCATGTTGTTGGTGATTGGCCTGGCCGGTTTGTTCGGAACCTTCCTGATCGGTTCGTTCTTGAGGAACGGCCTGTATCGGACCCTCATCGTCATCCCGTTGTTGATGGCGGCAGTCGCTCTTGCGCTGGTTGCGTTCGGCGGGTCAGTGGTAATGACCGCGGTGCTGCTGGGTGTCTGGGGGCTGGTGGCAACGGCGGCGCCTGTTGGCTGGTGGACCTGGCTGGCCAGGACGTTGCCGGAAAATGCCGAGGCCGGCGGCGGATTGATGGTGGCGATCGTCCAGCTCGCCATTGCGTCTGGTGCCACGGTGGGTGGCGTCCTGTTCGACCTGAGCGGTTATCGGGCGACGTTTGAAACCAGCGCGGCCGTGTTGGTCGTTGCGGCGGTGCTGACCATGCTGGCGGCCCGTGCCGCGGCTCGCAAGTCTTCGCAAGCGTCGAGCGACGCGACATATGGCGCGGTGCGAGAGTCAAACTGATCGAAACCAATGCAGGCTTCGTTGATCCATAAGCAGGGGAAAAAAATCCCTGATGTTATCGGGCAACCGAAGCTGGACGAGACCGTTGGGCGCCTGCAGTTTGGTGGCATATTGATATCTTGGTAAGCTTCAAGCTCGTTACCTACCGAGTTGGTTAGTTGTGTCTACTGAAAGAATTTCCCAATTGGAGCAGGCGCTCCTGGCGGTCATTGCGGCCGCGGGCAAGATGGGCGTCAGTTGTGATGAACTTTGCGCGCAGGCTGTGGGCGGGCTGGTGTCCGAGCGCTACTGGAGCTGGGCGGATGCCCAGCACGCTCAAGGCGCGGCTGACGAGATCGATAACGCCTTGGCGGTCCTGGTCGGCCGGCATACGGCTACGCCTGGCAATCCCGTGCAAAGCGGGCCCGATGCAGCATTTGAGTCGGCTGCCGGCTGATCCTCCTCTCTTCAGTAATGGGCGACTCGATAGGTCGCCCATTTGCTTTAAAGCCCCAACCCTTCCTCGATGATCAAGAGAAGAGCATCTTCATTCAGCGCTACGGGTTCGGTGTGTTGCCCGGCCGGCCGCAGCTGCCAAAGCGATTCGCCATGCGTGCCCACGGTGCGCAGGATGCAGTGCTTCACGCCTTGCATATGGATTTCGATGCATCCCTCTGCGCTGGTGGAGAAGCGGGCGATCGGATCGAGCGAGATGCGCCGGTGGTTGCCCTCGATCACCAATTGGTCAATGGCGTAGTTGTACGTCGAACCGCTGGAGTGGCGCTCGAAGACGTGGGTCGGATTGCGCCGGATAACCAGGCCCGCCTCGCACACCGGCGCGAGCCACGTTTCGATCTGACGGTACAAGTCATAGACCTGGCCGGGCCAGTGTTCGATGGCCAGGTCGGCGCAGTTGTCGATGTCGGCTGGGGTTCGTTGGGCCTGCCTCAGCTTCGCCGCGAGTTCGTCTGCCTTGCTCATGTCGATTCCCTGTCGTGGTGATAGGTTGAGCGTAGCTGATGGAGTGGGGGGCTCAGTTGCGCTGGGTCATGGCGCGGTTTCGTTTTGCGCAGCGAGCTGATTTCGGGCGTTTCGCAGCCATATGCGAGTATCCTTTCGAATCTGGTGACCTATATGGCGAGGGCATTGATGACGTGTTCAGGGTCGTTATGAATGGCGCGCAACAGAGCTTTCGCGGGACCGGTTGGCTCGCGCCGCCCTTGCTCCCAATTGCGTAGCGTGCCCAACTGAACGTCGATCAATGCTGCAAACTTGGCTTGGGTCAGGCCGGTGGCTTTTCGTATCTCCTTCACCTGCAGCGCATCGACGATGAATTCCCGGGACGGCTGACGCTCTCCTCGGACAATCTCATCCATCTGTTGCACGCTTTCGATCAGCTCATCGAAAAATCTGCTCATGGTTATCTCCATTGCTCGACGATCATTTTCAACGCCTTGCGTTGATCAGCCGTCAAGTCTTGCTGTTCGTTTTTCGGATAGATCATCAGTCAACTCCCTGACCCGCCGGGTAAATATTGGGGTTTCAATAAAAATCATAGCTAATGTACGCCATTGGCTTACCGGCGGACAATGCTATAGGACGCAGCTCCCCTATTCATCTGGTGAGTTGTAACGGCAATCTCCAACGTCTGCGTGGACTCAGTGTTGCGCCCGAAACGAGGGAGCGCTTTGCGTGGGGGGCCTCTCGTTGCCTCTGCTGGCCATCCGCTCCACCGCATCCGGCAACGAAGCCACATGCACGGCGCGCGACGGCATCGCGAAGCGCACGCCGATCCTGGCGAACTCTTCCATCATGCCCAGGTTGATTGCCTGCTGGATGTCCATGTAGACGTTGTAGCTGGGGTCCAGCACGATATAGACCGTTTCGAATTCCAGCGCGCTTTCGCCGAAACCACGAAAATGCGCGCGGTCAAAGCGGGTCTTTTCCTGGGCCTTGATGATCTTCTCGACGATGACGGGCACTTGCCGCAGTTGTTCTGTCGAGCATTCCTGGGGCAGGGCGAATTCGAAGACGATGCGGCGCTCCTGGAGGCGTTTGTAGTTCTGGATGGTGGTGCTGATCATGCCGGCGTTCGCCATGACGATCTGCTCGCCACCCAGGCTGCGGATTCGCGTGGTCTTCAGGCCGACATGTTCCACGGTCCCGGCCAGGGAGCCGACGACGATGAAGTCGCCGACTTCGAAAGGTTTGTCCACGGCAATCGACAGCGAAGCGAACAGGTCCCCGAGGATATTCTGCACCGCGAGCGCCACGGCGATGCCGCCCACGCCGAGGCTGGCAACGAACGCCGTGATGTTCACGCCCAGGTTGGAAAGCATCGCCAAGAGCACCACCGCCCAGAGAAATACTTTCGCGCCCCACAGGCTCAGGGTGGCTAAGGCGCTTTTCTGATGGATGTCGGAGTGGCTGTGGCGGGCGAAATAATGCATCAACGCCAGGGCGATCGCTCGGTTTGCCCATAATCCCACTTGCAGGGCCGCCACCACGAACCAGAGGCTGCTGACTCGACTCAGCCAGCGTTCCGGCAAGTCCAGTACGCCAACGCCGATCAGGATCGAGGCCAGCAATAACAAGGTATTGCTGGTACTGGACAGTACTTCGACGGCGATGTGGCTGACATAAGCGTCGGGTTTTTGTGCCCGGGCACGCACGTTTTTCAACAGAAAACCGACGCCAGCCCTGGCGATGATGAAACTCACCGTCATCACGCTCACTGCCAGCAGCCAATTGGCGATGGAAATGCCCAGTACCTGGGTGTCGGTAAAAATATCGAGGGAGCTTGAGTCCATGGATGGATCACCTGTGCCATTTCTGTTCAGGTTGTGCCCTGGCCGCACCGGCCGGGCCATGAACTTGGTTAGTTCGCAGGTGGCAGAGGCCCGTTCAATTTTCTTGCCGTCAGCGGCCCCGGGCATGGGCCGCTGATCTGACTCAAGCGTCTCTCTTAGCGCAGCAGATGCACCGCCAGCCCGGCCAGGCCGCAGGCCAGCAACACCTGGATGACGCCGCGTTTATAGCGGAACAGTGCAATGAACGCCGCGACTGCAAGAATTGCCGATGGCCAGTCCAGTGCTGCGTGTAAGCCCTTGGGCCAGAGCACGTGATAACCAAAGAAGCAGGCGAGGTTGAGAATCACCCCCACCACCGCCGCGGTGATCGCTGTGAGCGGCGCGGTGAATTTCAACTCGTCATGGGTCGATTCCACCAGCGGACCGCCGGCCAGGATGAACAGGAACGAGGGCAGGAAGGTGAACCAGGTCACCAGCGTGGCCGCAACCGCGCCCGCCAGAAACGCCTGTTCGGGGCCGAACACCTGCGTCACGAAACCCCCGACGAAACCGACGAACGCGACTACCATGATCAGCGGTCCCGGAGTGGTTTCGCCCAGGGCCAGGCCGTCAATCATCTGGGTCGGTGTCAGCCAGCCGAAATGTCCGACGGCGCCTTGATACACGTAGGGCAGAACCGCATAGGCGCCGCCGAAAGTCAGCAGTGCCGCCTTGGTAAAGAACCAGGCCATCTGCGTCAAGGTTCCTTCCCAACCAAACATCGCGGTCAACAGGCCTATCGGCAGAATCCACAGCAGCGCCCCGACGATCAGCAGTCGGGCCAGGCGGGTGGCACTGAAACGAGCGTGTTCCGGGGTCGGTGTATCGTCATCGATCAGGGCCGGGCCGAACGACTTGTGCCTGGCATCGTGGCCGCCCAGGCTGAACTTTGCCGGTGCCCAGCGACCGCCGAAGTAACCGACGACCGCCGCCCCCAGTACGATTAGCGGGAACGGTACGTTGAAGGCGAAGATCGCCGTAAACGACGCGGCGGCGATTGCCCACAGCCAGTTGTTCTTGAGCGCGCGCGAGCCTATCCGGTGCGCGGCATGCACGACGATCGCCGTCACAGCGGGCTTGATGCCATAAAAAATGCCGGCCACCACCGGCACTTCGCCAAAGGCGACGTATAGCCAGGATAATGTGATGAGAATGAACAGCGAAGGCAGGACGAACAACGCCCCGGCGATTACTCCGCCCCAGGTTCGATGCATCAGCCAGCCCAGGTACGTCGCCAGTTGCTGGGCCTCGGGGCCGGGCAGCAGCATGCAGTAGTTCAAGGCGTGGAGGAAGCGACGCTCGGAGATCCAGCGCCGACGCTCCACCAATTCCTGGTGCATGATCGAGATCTGGCCCGCCGGTCCGCCGAAGCTGATGAAACCCAGTTTCAGCCAGAACCAGAAGGCCTCTCGCAGGCTGACGGTCGACGGTCTGGTCTGTACCTGTTCTACAGTGCTCGGGTTCGGAGTGCTCATGGTCCGCGGGGCCTTGATATAAAGGCCACCTACGTTATGGGGCGAGACACGTTTTAGATAGCCCCCGGTAAGGTTCGCGTGTAAAAAAAACGCGCCAAGGGGCGGCGGAATTGCCAGATGATGAGGGGGATTTTGGATCCACTGCGCCATCCATCGACTTCGCCCCACTGGCAAATTGCCGGCCTCCAAGCGGTACGCTAAGCTCACGAATATTGGGGGCTTTGAGCGTTTTGCTCATGCTTTGCCCTCTTCAGGAATTCGCTTGCCTATCCCCATCAACGATCCGCTCCATGCGCCCGGCGGCACCCTCAAGCGCCTGCCATTGCTCAAGGCTGCGGTGGCATTTATTGCGGCGGTTTGCCTGTGCCTCTGCGGTTTGCTCTATCTGCAACTGGAGCAATCTCGTCGTCACGACCTGGAGTCGGCGCGGATTGCTTCGGCCAACCTTACCCGTGCCATGGCCCAGCAGGCCCAGGATACTTTCCTGCAGGCCGATCTCGTGCTCGGCAGCCTGGCAGACGGGATTCAGATCGATGGCTACGGCCCGGCCGTGCGCGCGCGCCTGCAACAGACATTCGCCCGGCGCGTGCAATCTCTGGAACAACTGCATGGCCTGTTTCTGTTCGACAAGAGCGGCCAGTGGATCATCACCTCGTTTGAAAAGCTGCACCGGGGATCCGGTATCGCGGATCGCGAGTATTTCCAGTTTCACCAGGAGAATGCCTCGCTCGTCGCCCATATCGGCCCGGCGATCCGCAGCCGGCAGAACGGCGAATGGATCATCCCCGTTTCCCGTCGGCTGAATGACCGCAAAGGCAATTTCCAGGGCGTGCTGATGGCCGGGATCAAAATGTCGTATTTCGACCAGTTCCTGAAGAGTTTTAATCTCGATGACCAAGGCGAGATGGCCCTGGCGTTGTCCGATGGGACTTTGCTGGCGCGCCGGCCCTTCGACGAGGCGCTGATTGGTGCGTCCATGGCGCGGCATCATATTTTCCAGCACGATCCGGTGGTGGGGGCTTCCGGCGATGAGATGATCCGCTCCGACACCGATAATATCGTCAGGCTCTATGGCCATCGGCATCTGCAAGCCTACCCACTGGTGGTCGTTGCCGCGATGTCCGAGTCAGCGATCCTGGCGGGCTGGTATGACCGGGCGGTGCAATCGAGCCTGATCGTGGCCTTGGTGGTGCTGGGTATCTGTCTGTTTGGCTGGGTTTTCGTGCATCAGGTGCGTAACAGCGAGCGGATTGAAGCGGACCTGCGCAAGGCCCAGCAAGCGCTGGAGCTGATCGCCACTCATGACAGCCTGACCGGGCTGGCGAACCGCCGGCTGTTCGAGCGGGCCCTGGGCATCGAGTTCGGCCGAGGCGCCCGCCAGCGCAGCCCCCTGAGCCTGATCATGCTCGACATCGATTTTTTCAAGCGCTACAACGATACCTACGGGCATGTCGCGGGTGATCATTGCCTGGCGGAGGTCGCGAAGGTGCTCAAGGACTGCTGTCATCGCAAGGCCGACCTGGCGGTGCGTTTTGGTGGCGAAGAGTTTGCTGTCCTGCTGCCCGATACCAACCTGCACGGCGCCATGGCATTGGCCGAACAGATCCGCCGCCGCGTCATCGACAGGCAGATTACCCATTCGGCTGCCCCCTCCGGCTACCTGACGGTGAGCCTGGGTTGCCATGCCTTCGTGCCCAGCAGCCTGGACAGTACGGAAGTCTTCATCCAGCGAGCCGATGCGGCGCTGTATCAGGCCAAACACAGCGGTCGCAACTGTGTCGCGGCGTTGTCCAGGGAAGACTCGTTCGATGCGCTGGAGCGTTCCGATCGCTGAGATTCGTCGGAATCATCGGCGGCGGATCGAGGTCCATTGTTCAACCCACAGGCGGCGCGTAGCCCTTTTCGTCAAACTCTGTAGGCTCGCCAACTGACGCGGCAGCGGCTGCTAAGGTTAAGAAAACCCAAGGGTCAAACGCAGTTCATGCAGTGAAGTTTGCACGGCGAAGCCAACGCCGTAGGACAGGAGCAGGTCAATGGACACCGCTGCCGATATCCCCCCTGACGTCACGCGTCACACGCCGATTACCCGTCGCCTGGTGGTGGCGGTCGGCGTGCTGTTCGTAATGGGTGTCCTGATGGCTGTCGCCGCGCTGTTCAACATTGCGCAAAAGCTGGACGCGGACGACGTGGGCAAGACCCACTTCTACATTGAGCGCGCGCTCGAGAATCGCATCACCGCGTCGAAAAACTACATGGCCAGTTACGCCTACTGGACTACCGGCTATGAGCGTCTTAACGGCGAGGTCGATGTGCAATGGGCCTATGCCGAACAGAACATCGGCAAGACCCTGTTCACCAACGATGAATACGAAGGGGTGTTCGTCATCGACCGTGAACGCACCAAATATGCGGTGGTGCGGGGACAAAATGTCCAGGCAGAGGCGACGGCCTACATCGATACACCGCTGAGGGACCTTGTCGATCAGCTCCAGGCGCAACCGGACCTGACCAGGCCCATGATCCGCTACACCTTGTTCGAAGGCTGGCCGGCCATCGTCACGGCTTCGGTGATCCTGCCCAACGACGAACGTCCTCAGGTCGAGGCCAAGGGGACGTCGGTGCTGCTTTTTGTCGACCAGCTGACGCCGGTCAAGCTTCGCAAGGTAGGCAAGAGCTACGGCCTGAACGAATTGAACCTGGTGAAAGATACGGCGCTGGCGCCCGGTCAGCCAGCCGTACCGCTGGATAGCACCGGTTACAGCCTGGTATCCCGGCTGGAGCGGCCAGGCCACCAATTGTTGTGGTCCCTGGTTCCGCCATTGGGCGGGGCGTTGCTGATCCTGGCGTTGCTCACCGCTTATTTTTTCCGCTATGCCATGCGTACCGCTCGACAGGTGGACGCCAGCTACGACAGCCTGGAAACCTCAAAGCAGGCGCTCCAGGCGAGCGAAGAACGCTTCCGTGCCGTGGCGGAGGCGGCGTCGGACTGGATATGGGAAATCGACAGCCAGCAGCGCATCACCTATCTGTCGGGGCGCTTCAACACCGTTACCGGTTTTTCCGATCAGCAATGGCTGGGACAGGACATCGAACAGTTGCTGTATTGCGACACCACGCCGATTGCCTTGTGGCTGGGCAAACTGGTCGAAGAACAGAATGCCAGCAACCTGCGGTGTTCCTACCGCGACCATTCCGGACAGTTGCGATTTTGTCGGGTATCGGCGCGGCCGATCTACGACAAGGCCGTGGTAACGGGCTATCGCGGCACCGCCAGCGACATCACCGATGAAGTGGCCGCCCACGCCCAGGTCCAGCATCTGTCGATGCACGATGCGCTGACCGGCTTGCCGAATCGAAACAAGTTGGCCCGGCACCTGGACGATGCATTGCTTGCCAAGGAGCATTCCGTACCGCTGGCCTTGCTGATGGTGGATCTGGATAACTTCAAGCCGATCAACGATTCACTGGGCCACCCGGCCGGCGATGCGGTGCTGCTGGAAGTGGCCCAGCGCCTGCGCGACTGCACCCGAGAGCACGATCTGGTGGCGCGCCTGGGTGGGGATGAGTTCGTGGTGGTGCTCAGCGGAGTGGAGCACTCCACCGAAATCGACCGGTTTTGCGCACGGCTGATCGACAGCCTGCAGCAACCGATCCATTACGAGACCCATTCGTTGCACATTGGCGCCAGCATCGGCATTGCCGTAAGCCGGCGCCAAGGTTATGTGCCGGGCGAGTTGATCCGTTGCGCCGACATCGCCCTGTACCAGGCCAAATCCGAGGGCAAGAAGACCTGGTGCTACTTCGCCTCGCACATGAACGATCAGATCCAGCATCGTCGCCAGCTGGAAAGCGACCTCCGCCAGGCATTGAAGAAAAACGAATTCGTCCTGCATTTTCAGCCTCGCTATACCGTGGATGGCAAGACCATCGTCGCTGTCGAGGCGCTGGTCCGTTGGCAACATCCGACCCAAGGCTTGCTGGGGCCCGACGCGTTTATCCCGCTGGCCGAGCAAACCGACCTGATTGTCCCGCTTGGGCGTTGGGTGTTACGCGAGGCCTGCGAAACCGCGTTGACCTGGCCGGGCGAGCTGATGGTTTCGGTCAACCTCTCGCCTGCGCAATTCGAACGCAGCGATGTGGTCGAGGACGTGCGCCAGGTATTGATCGAAACCCACTTCCCGGCGAGTCGCCTGGAGCTGGAAATCACCGAGAACGTCATGCTGAACGATGTAGACGGTGCGCTCCAGGTCATGAATGCGCTCAAGGAGCTGGGGGTGCGCCTGAACATGGATGATTTTGGTACCGGCTATTCGTCGCTCGGTTATTTGCGCACCTATCCGTTTGATGGCATCAAGATCGACAAGCGCTTCATCGCCTCCATGGGCAACAGCAGCAACGACCGCGCCGTGGTCCAGGCGATCATCAACCTGGGCAAGGCCATGGGCCTGACAGTCACCGCCGAAGGTGTCGAAACCCTGGCCCAACTGGGCACGCTGGGTTCGGATGAATGCCACGAGGTGCAAGGCTATTTTCTCAGCCGCCCCATCGACAAGCAGGCGTTCGCGCATCTGCTGGAGAGCGCTCCGCCCCTGTCGAAAACCGGCTCCTGAGCGGTTGTTGCAACCTCCGCGGCTTGTCATCGGTCACAGCTAGTACTTTGGTTTTTCGAGTTGCCTGCCCATGAAAAAGCTGCGAATCGCGACCTTCAATATCAACGGTATCCGGGCTCGGCTGCCCAACCTGCTGGAGTGGCTGGAGCGGGAGAAACCCGACATCGTCTGCTTGCAGGAGTTGAAGGCTGCCGATAAGGATTTCCCGGCGGCGGAGCTTGAGTCGGCCGGGTACGGGTCGATCTGGCACGGCCAGGCTTCCTGGAATGGCGTCGCGATCCTGGCCCGCGATGCGCAACCGCTGGAGAGTCGGCGCGGCCTGCCGGGCGGAGAGGAAGACAGTCACAGTCGGTATATCGAGGCAGCCGTGCATGGCGTCCTGGTAGGTTGCCTTTATCTGCCCAACGGCAATCCGCAGCCTGGTCCGAAGTTCGACTACAAGCTGGCATGGTTCGAGCGGCTGATCGATTATGCCCAGGGACTACAAGCCAGCGATCACCCGGTGGTGCTGGCGGGCGACTACAACGTGGTGCCCACTGACTTCGACATCTACAACCCACGCTCCTGGCTCAAGGATGCCCTGTTGCAGCCGGAAAGCCGCGAGCGATACCAGCGCCTGCTGGACCAGGGCTGGACGGATGCGCTGCGACATCTCTACCCGCAAGAACGGATCTATACGTTCTGGGACTATTTCCGCCAGCACTGGCAAAAAAACTCCGGGTTACGTATCGACCACCTGTTGCTCAACCCTGCCGCCAGTGCCTACCTGAGCGAGGCGGGGGTGGATGCCTGGGTCAGGAACCAGCCACACCCCAGCGACCATGCCCCGACGTGGATTCGTCTGTCTTCGCGCAAGCACCGTTGAAGCCGCCGGATCATTGTCCACCCAGGGGAAATGCCTTATACCTGTGCCAACGGCGGGGTGCCTGCACAAGCCCTGCACCTGAACAGGAAAGGACACCCCATGAACCAAGCTCGACTGAGTGATTGCGGTCGTTATCTGCGGCGCCTGGGTTTCGACACGGCGCCACCCCCGACGCTCGATTCGTTGCGCCAGTTGCAGTGGCGTCATACGGCCGAGTTCCCCTTCGAAACCCTTGCGACGCTGCTGGGGCAGCCGGTGCCGATCGACCTTGAGTCGGTGGAACGAAAAATCTTCGAGCAAGGGCGCGGCGGTTATTGCTACGAGCTCAATCAGCTATTCCTGGCCCTTTTGCAGGACCTGGGCTTCGAGGCCCGCGGCATTACCGGGCGAGTAGTGATGAACGCACCTGAAGGCGCCTGGACCGCACGCACCCATCGCTTGAGCCTGGTGACGCTTGACGGCGTGCGCTATGTAACCGACGTCGGCTTCGGTGGCATGGTGCCGACCGCGCCATTGTTGCTGGACTGTCGCGAGGTCCAGGCCACTCCTCACGAGCCATACCGCATCGAGACCACTGAAGACGGCTACATGCTGCGCGCCAACGTAGGAGGCGAATGGCGGCCGATGTACCTGTTCGACCTGCAGCGCCAGGAAGAGATCGATTACATCGTCGGCAATTGGTACGTCTGCAGTCATCCGGATTCCCCGTTCAAGGACCGGTTGATGGTCGCCCGCACGGGCGACGGGTTGCGCAAGACCCTCAACGGCAACAGCTACGCCGTGCACCGGATCGGGCACGAAAGCGAGCGACGCACAATCATGGACGCCGATGAGTTGATCGACCTGCTGGAAACGGAGTTCGGGCTGCGGGTGCCGCCACGGGAACTGCTGCGGCCGGCGCTGGAAGGGCTGATAGCGCGAAGTTGAATGCAATCTGGTTCGGGATTTGCAACCTGGTCTGTGATCCGTGCGCAACAAGTTGTATACAATTCTATGGACATTTGTCCTGACTTTTGAATACAGTGTGCGCATAACAAAAAACAGGGAACCCCCGAACCATGAAAACGCCCCATGTTTCACTCCCACGGCCCGAGGACGAAAACCTTGGCGTCGGCGCGAATATGGCTTACGGCCTGCAACATGTGTTGACCATGTACGGCGGCATCGTCGCGGTGCCCTTGATCATCGGCCAGGCGGCCGGCTTGTCGCCGGCGGACATCGGTCTGCTGATCGCCGCGTCATTGTTCGCGGGAGGGCTGGCGACGTTGCTGCAAACGCTTGGCCTGCCGTTCTTTGGCTGCCAGTTGCCGCTGGTGCAGGGCGTTTCGTTCTCCGGCGTCGCGACCATGGTGGCGATCGTTGGAACCGGCGGGGAAGGGGGCTTCCAGGCCATCCTTGGTGCGGTAATCGCGGCGTCCCTGATCGGCTTGTTGATCACTCCAGTATTCTCGCGCATCACCCGGTTCTTCCCGCCGCTGGTCACCGGCATCGTCATCACCACCATAGGCCTGACGCTGATGCCGGTGGCGGCGCGCTGGGCCATGGGCGGCAACAGCCACGCCGCGGATTTCGGCAGCATGGCGAACATCGGCCTGGCTGCGCTGACCCTGGTACTGGTGCTGGTACTGAGCAAAATGGGCAGTGCGACGATTTCCCGCCTGTCGATCCTGCTGGCGATGGTCATCGGCACCGTCATCGCGGTATTCCTCGGCATGGCGGATTTTTCGTCCGTCAGCGAAGGCCCGATGTTCGGGTTTCCAACGCCGTTCCACTTCGGCATGCCGACTTTCCATATCGCCGCGATCCTGTCGATGTGCATCGTGATCATGGTGACGCTGGTGGAAACCTCCGCTGACATCCTGGCGGTGGGGGAAATCATCGACACCAAGGTCGATTCCCGCCGTCTGGGCAATGGTCTGCGAGCCGATATGCTGTCGAGCATGATCGCCCCGATCTTTGGCTCCTTCACCCAGAGTGCCTTTGCCCAGAACGTCGGGCTGGTGGCGGTGACCGGTATCAAGAGCCGTTTTGTCGTGGCAACTGGCGGGATATTCCTGGTGGTGCTCGGGCTGCTGCCATTCATGGGGCGGGTGATCGCCGCCGTGCCGACCTCGGTGCTCGGTGGTGCTGGTATCGTGCTGTTCGGTACGGTTGCCGCCAGTGGTATCCGAACCCTGTCGAAGGTTGACTACCGCAACAACGTCAACCTGATCATCGTCGCCACTTCCATTGGCTTCGGCATGATCCCGATCGCCGCACCGAACTTCTACGACCATTTCCCCAGCTGGTTCGCGACGATCTTCCATTCGGGGATCAGTTCTTCGGCAATCATGGCAATTATCCTGAACCTGGCGTTCAACCATTTCACCACCGGCAACTCCGACCAGCAGTCAGTTTTTGCCGCCGGTACCGAGCGGGTGCTGCGCTACCAGGACCTGGCTGCACTGCGTGAGGGCGATTATTTCAGCGACGGAAAATTGCATGACTGCGACGGCAACGAGATTCCAGTGGTGGCGGAACCCGCCCACTCGCCGGAAGAGCACGGCCCGGTGCGGCTGAAGAGCAGCGAGCACGTCTGATCTGGCGATCGCCAAGGAGTGGAAACAAAAGCAGCCGGTGATCATCGATCACCGGCTGCTTTTTTATGACCCTGAACGGATTACCAGCGACCGTAATGGCCGCGCGGCGGGCCATCGTAATAGCCCCGTGGTGGCCCGTAATACACCGGCGCCGGGCGATAGTAGACCGGGCGCTCGATGTATACCGGTTGCGGCGCGTAATAGACCGGTGGCGGTTGCTGCACATAGACAGGTTGTTGCACGTAGACCGGTTGTGGCTGGACATACACCGGTTGCTGGACATAAACCGGTCGGTCGCGGCTGATGAGCGCGGAGCCGACAATGGCCGAGCCGACGATTGCACCAAACACCGCGGGACCCTCCCAACCACCGCGACCATGGGCGGATGCCTGGCCGGTGACCGCGAGTGCCCCCACGAGCAGGGCGATAATGGGAAGTTTGCGTTTCATGGCGATTCCTCGTTCCGGCCCCGGCGCCTGTGGCCTGCGACAGACCCGATTAGGGGCGCGGGGATACTTGCTCTGACAGCGATTTTCCCAGGATTTGCACCGCCGTTGGGTAAATATTGTGTAAGGTCTGTGGCTGATTTTTTTACAGCGGATGGCGAGTCGCTGCGCTGCGCCCGAGGTCTGAGCATCGAACAGGACCGGTCGGTACGGCGATCGCGTTTATCCGAAAGTGTTTCAAGGAGACGAGCATGCAGATGAACCCCAACAAAGATACCCAGCTGTGCATCTCACTATCGGGGCGCCCTGGCAATTTCGGCCTGCGCTTTCATAATCATCTCTATGAACAACTGGGCCTGAATTTTTACTACAAGGCGTTCAGCAGTCGCGACCTGCCGGGTGCGGTGCGTGGCATTCGCGCCTTGGGCATCCGCGGGTGCGGCGTGTCGATGCCGTTCAAGGAGGCCTGCATCGCCCTGGTCGATGAGTTGGATCCTTCCGCCGCCGCGATCCAGTCGATCAACACCATCGTCAACACTGACGGCCATCTGAAGGCCTACAACACCGACTACATTGCCGTCGCCCAATTGCTGCAGACCCATGCCGTACCCAAGGATTCGACTTTCGCCCTGCGTGGCAGCGGCGGCATGGCCAAGGCGGTCGCCAGTGCCTTGCGCGATGGCGGCTATAAAAATGGCCTGATCGTCGCCCGCAACGAAACCACCGGCCGAGCCCTGGCCGACTCCCTGGGATACGAATGGCAAGCCGAGCTGGGCGATCGCCGGCCACAAATGCTGATCAACGTGACGCCGATCGGCATGGCCGGCGGTCCTGAAGCGGGCCACCTGGCGTTCGAGCCCGATGCCCTCGTGGCAGCCGAGACGGTATTCGACGTGGTGGCGATTCCGTCGGAAACGCCGTTGATCGTCCGGGCCCGGGCAGAAGGCAAGCGGGTCATCACCGGGCTGGAGGTGATCGCGATCCAGGCCTTGGAGCAGTTTGTGCTGTACACGGGCGTGCGGCCCAACCTGGAGCAATTCGACAAGGCCGTGGCTTTCGCCCGGTCCTGATTACTCCAGGCGCGCCAGACGCTCCTCCAGCGCGGCGATCCGGGCTTCGAGCTCTTCAAGGCGTTCCAGTGACACGCCGCTGCCGGCGCCACCGCGTTCTACCGGGTATTGGCGGGCGGCGAGGATGGCCTCGATGTCCGCGGGGTCGCCCATGGCATGCATGTAGCGGTCTTCACGCTGGCCGGCCTGGCGCGGCACCAGCAGCGCCAGGCCTCGGGCGATCAGGCGCTCAAGCTGATGCACAACCTGCTCGGTGTCTTCGAAATCATGCATGCGGCCGCTGCGGGTCAGCAGTTCATTGACGGTCTGTGGGCCGCGCAGGAACAGCAATCCCATCAGGATCACCTGGGCCGGCACCAGCTCCAGCGCTTTGTCGACCCGGTGCTCCCAGCGGTCGGCGCGGCTGCCCATGACCAGCCGGGTAAAACCGCGGCCTTCCAGGGCCCGCAAGCTCTGGCCGACCTGGCCCGGACTGAGATTCGTCACCGGTTCGCGGCTGGTCTTCTGGTTGCAGGCCAGCACTAGCGCGTTGAGGGTGAGAGGGTAGGTCTCGGGGTTGGTGGCCTGTTTTTCGATCAGGGCGCCAAGGATGCGGATTTCCGTGCTGTTGAGCCGTGGTTCTTCGGCCTGGCTTTGTTCTTCGATGCTCATTGCGCGTTTCCCTATGCCGTGGAAGCCGCCTAGCCTAATCCTTGCGTAATAAAAGACAAGGAGCGCAACAAGGCGTGGCTATAATCGCCGACGTTTGATTTGTTTCCTCCTACCACCCGCATGAGATCGCCATGACTATTTCCCTGTACGCCGCCTCCGTCCCGGTTTTCAAACAGATGCTCAACGCCCTGGGTGATGTGCTGAACAAGGCCGAAGCCCACGCCACCGCGAAAAACATCGATCCGAACGCTTTCCTGCAAGCACGCCTGTTCCCGGACATGTTCCCGCTGGTGCGTCAGGTGCAGATCGCCGTCGACTTCGCCAAGGGCGTGTCCGCGCGCCTGGCCGAGATCGAAGTGCCAAAATATGACGACAGCGAGACCACCTTCGCTGAGCTGCAAGCGCTGATCGCCAAGGTGCTGGCCTTCATCGACGGCATCAGCCCCGAGCAGATCGATGGCAAGGAAGGCATTGAAATTGTCACCCGTCCGGGCACCCCGAAGGAAAAACGCTTCAGCGGTCAAACCTACCTGCTGACCTACGGCCTGCCGCAGTTCTTCTTCCACGTCACCACCACTTATGCACTGCTGCGTCACAACGGCGTGGAAGTAGGCAAGCGCGATTACATGGGCGCGTTCTAAACCCGCGAGCATGAAAAAGCCCGGGACGGTGTGAGCCGTTCCGGGCTTTTTTGTGGTTGTCTGTCAGGTCATCAGCGCCTGTTGCGCCGCTTCGCGAGCAGGCTCGCTCCCACAGGAATCAATGATTGCGCAGGGTCCTTGTGGGAGCGAGCCTGCTCGCGATGAAGACGCACGGTTTATGCAGTACGCCGCGCCCGCTCTTCTTCACCCAGGCAAGCCGCCGCCGTGAACAGCACATCCGTGGACGAGTTGAGCGCGGTTTCAGCTGAATCCTGCAGCACGCCGATGATGAACCCTACCGCGACCACTTGCATGGCGATTTCGCTGGGGATGCCAAACAGGCTGCACGCCAGGGGAATCAACAGCAGCGAACCGCCGGCGACCCCGGACGCGCCGCAGGCGCAGATGGCGGCGACGACACTGAGCAATACGGCCGTGGGCACATCCACCACGATGCCCAGGGTATGTACGGCCGCCAGCGTCAACACGGTGATCGTAATGGCGGCCCCGGCCATGTTGATGGTGGCGCCCAGCGGGATCGAGACCGAGTAGGTGTCTTCGTGCAGGCCGAGGCGCTTGCTCAGCTCCAGGTTCACGGGAATGTTGGCCGCCGAGCTGCGCGTGAAGAACGCGGTGATGCCGCTTTCACGCAGGCAGGTGAACACCAGCGGGAAGGGGTTGCGACGCAGTTTCCAGAGCACGATGAGCGGGTTGACCACCAGTGCCACGAACAGCATGCAGCCGATCAGCACGGTCAACAGGTGCAGGTAACCGAGCAGCGCACCAAAGCCGGAGGTGGCCAGGGTCGAGGCTACCAGGCCGAAAATACCCAGCGGGGCGAAGCGGATGACCAGCCGCACAATCACGGTCACGCCATTGGACAAGTCTTCGAGTACGGTGCGCGTGGTTTCGCCGGCATGGCGAATGGCAATACCCATGCCGATGGCCCAGGCCAGGATGCCGATGAAGTTACCGTCCATCAGCGCTCGAACGGGGTTGTCCACCACGCTGAGCAACAGGCTCTGCAGCACTTCACTGATCCCGCCGGGCGCGGTAACGGCAACGTCCTGGGCGCTCAGCACCAGGCTCGAGGGAAACAGCGTGCTGGCAATGACCGCGACCACGGCCGCAGCGAAAGTGCCCAGCAGATAAAGGAAGAGGATCGGGCGGATATGGGTTTCCTGGCCATGCTTATGGTTGGCGATCGACGCCATGACCAGCACGAACACCAGGATCGGCGCCACGGCCTTGAGCGCCGACACAAAGACCTTGCCGATGAACGCCGTGGATTTCGCCACGTCAGGGGCCAGCCACGCCAGGACAATGCCGGCGATCAGGCCGATGACAATTTGCGTCACCAGGCTGGTGCGTTTGAAGCGGTGCAGAAGGGAAGAGGACACAGCAGTCATGACGGTATCTCTGATTTTTTATGTGCAACGGTCCGTCAATCAGGACAACAAGCGGGCAGGCCGCATGATCGGGACCGAAAAGAGTGTGGAGCATTTGCAGGCCGCGGACTTTATCACAGCCCGGCGAAAAATCTGACGGACCTGTGACGATCCGTCACCTGCCTGTTTATCTGCTTTTTTCTAACGGCCCCAATCTGTTAGGCTTTGCCACTCTCACCTCATTTGTTTTCCAGCGGGCCCTTGGGCTAACGCTGGTGTCGTCGTTTTGTTGGAGTTCTGCATGCTGTTGCCCATCTTCCTGTTGTCCGCCGCGGGCTTCACGGTGCTGACCACGGAATTCATCATTGTCGGCCTGTTGCCAGCCATCGCCCGGGACCTGCAAGTCACCATCCCTCAGGCTGGACTGCTGGTGACTTTGTTCGCATTTACTGTCGCGGCGTTCGGGCCGTTCCTGACCGCATGGTTTGCCCGTGTCGAGCGGCGCCGGCTGTTTATCAGCGTGCTGGTGATGTTCGGCCTGGCCAACACTTTGGCGGCGCTGGCGCCGAACATCTGGGTCATGGCCATTGCCCGGTTGGTCCCGGCATTGGGCCTGCCGGTATTCTGGGCGTTGGCCAGTGAAACCGCGGTGGACATCGTCGGGCCGCAGTTTGCCGGGCGAGCCATCGCGCGGATCGGCTTCGGCATCGTCTGCGCCACGGTATTCGGCATTCCGGTCGGCACCCTGATCTCCGACGCATTCGGCTGGCGCAGCGCTTTTGCAATCCTGGCGGTCATCGCGTTTGCCAAGGCGCTGCTGCTGTTTATCTACCTGCCGAAAACCAATCTGCACCAGCATCAAGTGAGCTTTCGCTCGCAATTCAAGATCCTGCGCAGCCCCCTGATGCAGGGGCATGTGCTGCTGTCGATCCTGGTATTCAGCGGCATGTTTACCGCCTATACCTATCTGGCGGATATCCTCGAACGCCTGGCCGGGTTCGACGGTACGCTCGTGGGTTGGTGCCTGATGGGCTTCGGGGCCGTGGGCCTGCTCGGCAACTCCCTGGGTGGTCGCGCGGTAGACCGGCATCCGCTGATCGCCTCAATGGTGTTCTGCCTGTTCATGATCGGCGGCATGGTGGCGCTGGTGCCGAGCATTCATTCGACACTGGGGTTGGCCGCCGCGATGGGTATCTGGGGCGTGACCCAGGCGGCGCTGTTCCTGGTCAGCCATGTGCGGCTGATGAAAGCGGCCCCTGAAGCGCCGGCGTTTGCTGCTTCGCTGAACATCGCCGGGGCCAACCTGGGCATTGGCCTGGGGGCGTTGGTGGGCGGCCGAGTCATCGATACGCTGGGCCTGGGCAGCGTCGGTTTCGCCGCGGCCGGATTCATCCTGGTATCGATCCTGCTGGCGCTGTTGCTGATGACGTTCAAGCCGCGCAATGCCTGCGCTGATTGCTAGGCGCTGAACAGCTCGCGGCGTGCCCCTTCGGCAATTGCGACGATGCCAGGGTGGCTGACCTTGCGTTCCACGGAAATGGCGTAGAACGACTCGCTCACTGCCTCGGTCTGGCCGATGACCTGCACCCCATATTGCCGCTTGACCTCTTCGGCAATCACGCTGGGACCGATAAAAATCCCGCTGCCTGACTGGCCGAATGCCTGCATCAACGCGCTGTCGTCGAACTCGCCGACAATCCGCGGCTGGATCTGCAGTTCGGCGAACCAGCGTTGCAGGCGGCTGCGTACGACGGTTTCCGGTCCCGGGATCAGCAGCGGGGCGTCATGCAGGCCATGGGGAAAATTCTGCCCATGACGATCGGCCAGCGCGGCGGTGGCAAAAAAGCTGATCCCACATTCTCCAAGCTTCTGGCTGTAGCCCTTGATATCCAGGTGAGTCGGCATCGGGCTGTCGGAAATCACCAGGTCCAGGCGTTGGATTGCCAGGTCCGCCAGCAGCCGTTCGAGCTTGTCCTCGCGACAGGTGATACGCAGTGGCTCGCTCAGTTCCATGGTCGGGGCCAGCAGCCGATAGACGATGGACTTGGGCACGACATCCGCCACCCCGACCCGAAACAGTGTCTGCTGCTCGTTGGGCTGGGCGCGCAATATCAATTCCAGTTCGCCGCCGAGTTGGAACATGTGTTCGGCGTAAGGCAACGTCTGGCGACCGGCTTCTGTCAGCTCCAACTGGCGCCCGACGCGCTGGAACAATTTGATGTTGTAGGTCTGTTCGAACAGGGATATCTGCCCGCTGATGGTTTGCGGGGTCAGGTTCAATTGCTCACAGGCGCGCACGATGCTGCCGGTTTTTGCCACTACCCAGAAATAATGCAGCTGTCGATAATTGAGCATGGTTTTCGCCGATTCGTAAATACCGAAGTATAGCCGCTGAAAATACGAATTTTCCTGAAGTATCAGCCTCTCTAGAATGCCGGGCCATCGGTGAGCCATCTTTGTGCTCCGTCCATTTTTTGAAGAGGCACTGTCCATGACGTATAAATCCTTGGGTCTTGCAGCCTTCCTGTCGCTGTCATCGATAGCGCTCGTGGGTTGTGAACAAGCGGAAAAAAGCGCCCAGCAGTTGGCCCAGCAACTTAAGGAACAAGCAGTCGAAACGGCCAAGCAGGCAATCGACGATACTCACAAGGCTGCCGAACAGGCCATCAGCGAGGCTACCGGTGGGCTGATAAGCCCCAAAAAAGAGTCGGAGAAAGACGCTGAAGAATCCGAATCCTCCACCAAGACCATCTAACCCCGTCATATCGAGTCAGGACTGACCCATGGATTATCTGTTACAGCTTGCCGCCAGCCCCACCGCCTGGATTGCCTTGGCCACCTTGGTCGTCATGGAAATCGTGCTTGGCATCGACAACCTGATCTTCATTTCGATCTTGACCAACAAGCTGCCCGAACAGCATCGCGCCAAGGCGCGGCGGATCGGTATCGGCATGGCGCTGATCCTGCGCCTGGGCCTGCTGAGCACCATCGCGTTCATTGTCCAGTTGACGGAACCCGTCATCGAAATCCTTGGCCAGGCCTTTTCCTGGAAGGACATGATCCTCATCGCCGGTGGCCTGTTCCTGTTGTGGAAGGCGACCACCGAGATCCATCACAGCATGGACCCGGCGCCGAACGATCCCAAGTCGGCCACATCGGGCGTGACCCTCGGGTTCGCTGCTGCGATCGGTCAGATCCTGATGCTCGACCTGGTGTTTTCCATCGACAGCATCATTACCGCGGTGGGTATGACCGAACACTTGCCGATCATGATCATCGCCGTGGTGGTTTCGGTGCTGGTGATGCTGCTGGCCGCCGAGCCGTTGGCGAAGTTCATCAATGACAACCCCACCGTGGTCATGTTAGCCCTGGGCTTCCTGATCATGATCGGCATGACCCTGATCGCCGAAGGTTTCGGTGCCCATGTGCCCAAGGGCTATATCTACGCGGCCATGGCTTTCTCGGCGGCGATCGAGGTGCTGAACATGTTGTCCCGACGCGCCAGGGAGAAAGCGCTCGTCGACAAAGCCTGATACCAGGCAGACAAAAGCCGCCCGGGTCCAAGGCCCGGGCGGCTTTTTCATGCGCGGCGATAATGTCAGTGTGCGGTGGCGTGGCGCCTGGCGGGTTTGGAGGGCCGTTTCGCTTGAGGGGAAGGTGCGTGATGATGGCGCCGGGCGATCCGCAGTACGCCCCACAACATGGCCGTCGCTACGCTCAGCCAGCCAAATATCAGCATCAGAATAGTCGTCGTCAGGCTCATCTGTGCCTCCTTCAGCCCGGACTCGGGCAATGCACTCATTACAATGGACAGTCTAGCCGCTCGAGTGTTACGAGCAGTCGATCGCCGGCAGTGGCGACGGATCGGTTCGTTCTATCGCGGTTGTGAAACTCTTGCTTGTGGCTATACCCAGGCGGGCGCGCACTTTATGATCGTCGGCCCAAGCCCGGCCCGGGTGCCGGGTCTGCCTGAACAAGAGAGTCATTAATGGTGCCGGTAATTTCATCTTTTCGATCACTGGTAGTGGCGCTGACCTGTGCCGCCGTCCTGGCGGGGTGCGCGGGGGGCGTATCGCCGCAGATAAAGCGTCTGCCCGAGCGGGTCGAACTCAACAGCGTGCCGTTCTTTCGCGGCGAGATGTATCAGGGCGCGCCGCAATCATTGGCCGCCCTGTTGACCTTGCAAGGAACGGTCATCACGCCCGGGTTGCTGGAGAAACCGTTACACCTGCCCGGTGGCGAGGCGCGTTTGCAGCAGAGTCTGCAAACCCTGGCACGTGAATACGGACTGGTCGTCTATCCCCTCGACAAGGAGCTCGCGGCGTTGCTCGAACAGGTGGCGGCGGGTTATCCCGTGCTGTTGCGCTACACCGAGGGTTCGGCGTTCTGGTCCGGGCCACGCTACGCGATCCTGGCTGGTTACAACCGACAAAAACGTACCGTGCTGCTGCGGTCGGGGATGAACCGGCGGTCGTTGATGAGTTTCGATGCATTCGAATCGGCGTTCAAAGGCGCGGGCGGTTGGGCGGTGTTGATCCAGCAACCCACGCAACTTCCGGCCAACGTTGACTCCCAGCGCTGGCTGAAGGCCGCTGACGAGTTGGCCGGGGCAGGGCAGGAACAGGCCGCCGCGCGGGCCACCAAGGCGCTGGGCTCCGCACGCTGAGTCGCGTCCCCGTTCGTCAGCTTTCGGGCACGACCTCGCATGCCTCGGGTTCTTATCGTCAGGGCCTGGAATTTCCGGGCCATGATTCAAGGAGGCAACCATGGCACAGTCGAAAACACCATCAGGGCCGCATTCTTCCGAGCATTCATCCGGTGATGATGACTTGGGGTTCGATCCGGACTCGCCGGATCTCGACGATCCGCAAGTGGACCCGGTAGGGCCGGCCAAGGCGCCCCGGGACGAGGAGGATGAGGAACCACCTTCTTCGAGAGCCTATGACCCACTGGGTAACCTTAAGCCCTGACGAAAATAGCCCCGACGAGTCGGGGCTATCTGTTTGCGCCTGGCCGAATTATTTTGACGCTTCTACCACGCCACTCTGGCGGCTTTTGAGGTTTTTGGCGGCCTTGTATTGCAAGGCCACGGCCGGGACACTGGCGCTTTTGCCTGTCTCGACCCAGCTGCGAATACGGCTGGCATCGGCAAAATGAGTGTATTTGCCGAACGCGTCGAGAATCACCAGCGCCATCGGGCGATTACCCATTTTTGTCACCAGCACCAGGCAATGACCGGCCTGGTTGGTGAAGCCGGTCTTGGTCAACTGAATGTCCCAGTTGGCCTTGTGGACCAGATGATCGGTGTTGCGAAAGCCCAGGCTGTAGGCCGGCTTGCGGAACGTCACGGTCTTTTCCTTGGTGGTACTCAATTCGCTCAGCAATGGATACTTGCGAGCGGCGATCAACAGCTTGGTCAGGTCCCTGGCGGTCGAGACGTTGTGAATGGACAGGCCGGTGGGCTCGACATAGTGGGTGCTGGACATGCCCAGCGCCTTGGCCTTGGCGTTCATCGCCGCAATGAACGCCGCGTAGCCGCCCGGATAATGATGGGCGAGGCTGGCGGCGGCGCGGTTCTCCGACGACATCAGGGCGATCAGCAGCGTGTCCCGGCGTGACAGTTCGCTGTTGAGCTTGACCCGGGAAAACACACCTTTCATTTCCGGCGTGTTGGCGATAGTCATGGAAATGTATTCGTCCAGGTTCTGCCTGGCGTCCAGCACGATCAGGCCGGTCATCAACTTGGTCACCGATGCGATCGGCACCACGACGTCCGGATTGCTCGAATAGACCACCTTGTCCGTCTGCAGATCCAGCAGGATCGCACTGCCGGAGGCGACCTGCAGTTTTGAAGTGTCTCGTGGCGGGGCAATGGTTTCCTGCGCGCTGATGTTCTGCGTGATGAAGGTGCCCGTGAAAAGGAACAACAGGCTGAGGATCGAAAGACGGATTTTCACGCGAGTAGACTCGATGGAGTTGAAGGTGCTGTCGAGCAGCGGCTTGTTGAAAAAGCGCCGCATTTTAGGAGTATGGGCGACGTCAGCGCTATATGCCTGTGCCGTCGGGCGCATCAATAAATAAAGTTTAATGAAGGCGATTCTGGCGAATCGGATCTGAAAAATTTGTAAATTGGCAGATTCGGGGGCGCGCTGCACGGGCCAACGTTCGCCGATCAGGGATCAGATGACAAAATACTGTGGGAGCGAGCCTGCTCGCGATAGCGGTGTCTCTGCCAGCATTGATGTCGGCTGATCCCAAGCTATCGCGAGCAGGCTCGCTCCCACAGGGTTTGTGGCTGAGTTGAAACGGCTAATTCAGCTATGCAGCGTCTCGGCCGCATAAAGGGTGTTTTCCAACAGGCAGGCCCGGGTCATCGGTCCTACGCCGCCGGGTACCGGCGTGATCCAGCCGGCGCGGGGCAGGGCGGTCTCATAGACCACGTCGCCCACCAGCTTGCCGTCGTCCTGGCGGTTGATGCCGACGTCGATGACGATGGCGCCTTCCTTGATCCATTCGCCTTTGACCAGGCCCGGCTTGCCGGCGGCCACCACCACCAGGTCAGCCCGACCGACGTGGCCCGCCAGGTCCTTGGTGAAGCGATGGGTCACGGTGACGGTACAGCCAGCGAGCAGCAATTCCATGGCCATCGGCCGGCCGACGATGTTGGAGGCGCCCACGACCACGGCATCGAGCCCGTAAAGATCCACGCCAGTGCTTTCCAGCAAGGTCATGATGCCCTTGGGCGTGCACGGGCGCAGCAATGGGATGCGTTGAGCGAGGCGACCGACGTTATAAGGATGGAAACCGTCGACGTCCTTGTCCGGGCGGATACGCTCCAGCAGTTTAGAGGCGTCAAGGTGTTCGGGCAGCGGTAGCTGGAGCAGCACGCCATCGATGTTCGGATCGTCATTGAGGCGGTCGATCAGATCGGCCAGCGCTTGCTGAGTGGTTTCGGAAGGCAGGTCGTAGGCCTGGGAAAGGAAGCCGACCTCTTCACAGTCTTTACGCTTGTGCGAGACATAAACCTGAGAGGCAGGATCGCTGCCGACCAGGATCACCGCAAGGCCGGGCGTGCGCAGGCCTTGCTGGCGGCGCTCGGTGACTCGTTGGGCGATCTGCTGGCGCAGGCTGGCGGCGATCGATTTGCCGTCGATAAGTTGTGCAGTCATTGCGCGTGGTTAACCATCGAGAGGGGAAAAAAAGAGAACGCATTCTCGCATGCCAAGGCTTGAGGGCAAAGGCGCTTGGTCTGCAAATTCCCCTAAGCCCTTTAATTAAATGAATTTTTTTTAAAAAAGAGTTGACGACCTATCGGGCCGTCTATAACATTCGTCGCACTTGTCGGGCACAGCCTAGCACTGGTTAAGAAGGTTGAGCGGAGTTGGTAGTTTAAACTCGGCAAAACTGAAAGCACTTAGTTTGTAATCGTCCAAGAATACAGATTAAAAAGGCGCCCGTAGCTCAGCTGGATAGAGCATCCGCCTTCTAAGCGGATGGTCGCAGGTTCGAGTCCTGCCGGGTGCGCCAATTAGGCAGCTTTGGCACAAGTAACGCTACAAGGCAATATGGTGGGCGTAGCTCAGTTGGTAGAGCACGGGATTGTGACTCCCGTTGTCGTGGGTTCGATCCCCATCGTCCACCCCATATTCTAGAAAGGCGCCAGATCTAACAATCTGGCGCCTTTGCTTTAAAAGCTTGATACGCGGATGTGGTGGAATTGGTAGACACACTGGATTTAGGTTCCAGCGCCGCAAGGTGTGAGAGTTCGAGTCTCTCCGTCCGCACCATACAAGTCGCTATTTAATTAGCAGAGAACGGCGCAGAACCTGAGAAGGGGCTGCGCCGTTTTTGTTTTCACCGGTTACGTGTCGGCGTCGCTCCTTGGGGCGCGCGCGGCGGCAGTGTTCGCGATTGTGTTTCGCGATGATACTCGGCATGCCCGTCGGTCTTTTTATAAAAGGCCGCATGCCAAGCGCGCGGTTGCGGTGCTTCTATATAGGGAGGTGCTGCGCAGAGCCTTGGCGGTGATCGACTGTATTAGCAAACCGGGCGGGGCATGAACCATGGCCCTGCTTATAAATTCGGCGTCTGTTTCCTGCGTGTTTTCAGTAGGGTGACTTCTTGAGTTTGACCTACTAGAATGCATGCCCTTGATTCTGGGGTCGGAAACGCCCGGCCAACGTCTGTGCAACGAGGAATATCCATGCAAGTTTCTGTTGAAAATACTTCTGCTCTTGAGCGCCGCATGAGCATCACCGTGCCAGCTGAGCGTATCGAGACTCAGGTCAACAAGCGTCTGCAGCAGACTGCCCAAAAGGCCAAAATCCCAGGTTTCCGCCCAGGCAAAGTGCCAATGAGCGTGATCCGTCAGCGTTACGAAGCTGATGCGCGCCAGGAAGCCGTGGGCGACGTGATCCAGTCTTCGTTCTACGAAGCGGTGGTCGAGCAGAAGCTGAACCCGGCTGGCGCTCCCTCCGTCGAGCCTAAAGTGCTGGA
The DNA here is from genome assembly GCF_054161305.1 of Pseudomonas sp. Z2-11. Taxonomy (NCBI): domain Bacteria; kingdom Pseudomonadati; phylum Pseudomonadota; class Gammaproteobacteria; order Pseudomonadales; family Pseudomonadaceae; genus Pseudomonas; species Pseudomonas sp. Z2-11. The sequence goes on along the minus strand of NZ_CP096395.1, from coordinate 4,070,337 downwards.
AAAAGGCAAGGACCTCGAGTTCGTTGCCACGTTTGAAGTGTTCCCCGAGTTCACCGTCGCCGGTTTCGAGTCCATTGCCGTCGAGCGCCTGAGCGCTGACGTTTCGGATGCCGACCTGGACAAGATGCTCGACATCCTGCGCAAGCAGAACACCCGTTTCGAAGCCACTGATCGTGCCGCCCAGAACGAAGACCAGCTGAACATCGATTTCGTCGGCAAGGTCGACGGTGAAGTGTTCGCTGGCGGTTCCGCCAAGGCTACCCAGCTGGTGCTGGGCTCCGGTCGCATGATCCCGGGCTTCGAAGACGGCCTGGTTGGCGCCAAGGCTGGCGAAGAGCGCGTTCTGAACGTGACCTTCCCAGAGGACTATCAGAACCTGGATCTGGCCGGCAAAGCCGCCGAATTCACCGTGACCGTCAACAGCATTTCCGAGCCTAAGCTGCCTGAGCTGAACGAAGAGTTCTTCGCCCAGTTCGGTATCAAGGAAACCGGACTGGAAGGTTTCCGCGCCGAAGTTCGCAAGAACATGGAGCGCGAGCTGCGTCAGGCCATCAAGTCCAAGGTCAAGAACCAGGTCATGGACGGTCTGCTGGCCTCCAACCCGATCGAAGTGCCGAAGGCTCTGCTGGACAACGAAGTGAACCGTCTGCGCGTGCAGGCCGTTCAGCAGTTCGGTGGCAACATCAAGCCTGACCAACTGCCCGCCGAACTCTTCGAAGAGCAAGCCAAGCGCCGCGTCGTGCTGGGCCTGATCGTCGCTGAAGTGGTCAAGCAGTTCGAACTCAAGCCTGACGAAGCCCGCGTTCGCGAGCTGATCCAGGAAATGGCCTCGGCTTACCAAGAGCCTGAGCAGGTAGTGTCCTGGTACTACAAGAACGAGCAGCAGCTGAACGAAGTCCGTTCGGTTGTGCTGGAAGAGCAAGTTGTGGATACTGTTCTGCAGAAAGCTAGCGTGACCGACAAAGCGGTCTCTTACGAAGAAGCGGTCAAGCCGGTGGAAGCTCCACAAGCCGATTGATGGTTCTGCGGTAAGAAATACACACCATAAGCCAGCCTTCGCGCTGGCTTATGCGTATTCAAGACATAACTATTTGGGAGTGACTGCGAGACATGTCCCGCAATTCTTTTTATCAGCAGAGCTCTGACATCCAGGCCGCAGGCGGCCTGGTCCCTATGGTTATCGAGCAGTCCGCCCGTGGCGAACGTGCCTATGACATCTATTCGCGTCTGCTCAAGGAGCGAGTGATCTTTTTGGTAGGTCCGGTAGAGGACTACATGGCCAACCTGATCTGTGCACAACTGCTGTTCCTTGAAGCCGAAAACCCGGACAAGGACATCCATCTCTATATCAACTCCCCGGGCGGTTCGGTGACGGCGGGAATGTCGATCTACGACACCATGCAGTTCATCAAGCCTAACGTTTCGACGACCTGCATCGGTCAGGCGTGCAGCATGGGTGCGTTTTTGCTGACCGCCGGTGCCCAAGGCAAGCGTTACTGCCTGCCGAATTCCCGCGTGATGATTCACCAGCCTTTGGGCGGTTTCCAGGGCCAGGCATCTGATATCGAAATCCATGCCAAGGAAATCCTCTTCATCCGCGAGCGCCTCAACACGTTGATGGCCAAGCACAGCGGGCGCACGCTTGAAGAAATCGAGCGCGATACCAATCGCGACAATTTCATGAGCGCTGAAGCCGCACGTGAATATGGTCTGATCGATGAAGTGATCAGCCAGCGCCCCGCTTAAAATAAGCAGCTCAAAATAAGGTTGATCGGCAGGTCCGATCATCTGCGGGCTTGAAAAAGCCCGCAATTGCCTTCATCTTGTGTTGCAAGCCTATCGGATTTGGATCGATCGAATGACTGACACCCGCAACGGCGAGGACAACGGCAAACTGCTCTATTGCTCCTTCTGTGGCAAAAGCCAGCATGAAGTACGCAAATTGATTGCCGGCCCCTCGGTCTTCATTTGCGACGAGTGCGTCGACCTGTGCAATGACATCATCCGCGAGGAGGTGCAGGAAGCCCAGGCCGAAAGCAGCGCGCATAAGTTGCCTTCGCCCAAAGAAATCAGCGGCATCCTTGACCAGTATGTAATCGGTCAGGAGCGCGCGAAAAAGGTACTGGCCGTAGCGGTGTACAACCACTACAAGCGCCTGAACCAGCGTGACAAGAAGAATGACGAAGTCGAACTCGGCAAGAGCAACATCCTGCTGATCGGCCCGACAGGCTCGGGTAAGACCCTGCTTGCCGAAACCCTGGCCCGTTTGCTGAACGTTCCGTTCACCATCGCCGACGCAACCACCCTCACCGAGGCGGGTTATGTGGGTGAGGACGTCGAGAACATCATTCAGAAACTGCTGCAGAAGTGCGACTACGACGTGGAAAAGGCCCAGATGGGCATTGTCTACATCGATGAAATCGACAAGATTTCCCGCAAGTCCGACAACCCGTCCATCACCCGGGATGTTTCCGGCGAGGGCGTGCAGCAGGCCTTGCTCAAGTTGATCGAAGGCACGGTCGCTTCCGTTCCGCCACAAGGCGGTCGCAAGCACCCGCAGCAGGAATTCCTGCAGGTCGACACACGTAACATCCTGTTCATCTGCGGTGGTGCGTTCTCCGGCCTGGAAAAGGTCATCCAGAACCGTTCCACCCGTGGCGGTATCGGCTTCAACGCCGAGGTTCGCAGCAAGGAAGAGGGCAAGAAGGTCGGTGAATCCCTGCGTGAAGTCGAGCCTGACGATCTGGTCAAGTTCGGCTTGATTCCGGAATTCGTCGGTCGTCTGCCGGTCCTGGCGACACTGGACGAGCTGGATGAAGCTGCGTTGATGCAGATTCTGACCGAGCCGAAAAACGCCCTGACCAAGCAATATGCCAAGCTGTTCGAAATGGAAGGCGTAGACCTCGAATTCCGTTCCGACGCGCTGAAATCCGTCGCCAAGCGTGCCCTGGAGCGTAAAACCGGTGCCCGTGGGTTGCGTTCGATTCTCGAAGGCGTATTGCTCGATACGATGTACGAAATCCCCTCGCAATCCGAGGTGAGTAAAGTCGTCATCGACGAAAGCGTCATAGAAGGCAAGTCCAAGCCACTGTATATCTACGAAAACAGTGAGCCGGCTGCCAAGGCTGCGCCGGACGCATAAGTGTCCCGCTGTCGGAATAAAGGAGGGGCCTTCGGGCCCCTTTGCTATTAGCGCGTTTTAGACGTGTCTTAGCGCTTGTTTTTTTTGAAGGCTGCCCCCATCTTGGTTTCAAGCTTACTTCCATCTGTTCACGGCCTTACGGCCGCCGTAGAGGCGAAATCATGAAGACAACCATCGAATTGCCTCTCCTGCCATTGCGCGATGTCGTGGTATATCCGCACATGGTTATCCCGCTGTTCGTGGGGCGCGAGAAGTCCATCGAAGCCCTCGAGGCCGCGATGACGGGTGATAAGCAGATTCTTCTGATCGCTCAGAGAAACCCTGCCGACGATGATCCCGGTGAAGACGCACTTTATCGCGTAGGTACGATTGCAACGGTCCTGCAACTGCTCAAGCTTCCTGACGGCACCGTCAAGGTCCTGGTCGAGGGCGAACAGCGCGGGGCGGTCGAGCGTTTCAGCGAAGTGGACGGGCATTGCCGTGCCGAGGTGTCGCTGATCGACGAAGTCGAGGCGCCGGAGCGTGAGTCGGAGGTTTTTGTCCGCAGCCTGCTGTCGCAGTTCGAACAGTATGTGCAGTTGGGCAAGAAGGTGCCTGCCGAGGTCCTGTCGTCGCTCAACAGCATCGACGAGCCAGGACGCCTGGTCGATACGATGGCGGCCCACATGGCCCTCAAGATCGAGCAGAAGCAGGAAATCCTCGAGATTATCGAGTTGTCGGCGCGTGTCGAGCACGTACTGGCATTGCTCGACGGCGAAATCGACCTGCTGCAGGTTGAAAAACGCATTCGTGGTCGCGTCAAGAAACAGATGGAGCGCAGTCAGCGTGAGTACTATCTGAATGAGCAGATGAAGGCCATTCAGAAAGAGCTCGGCGATGGCGACGAAGGTCACAACGAAATCGAAGAGCTGAAGAAGCGCATCGATGCCGCTGGCCTGCCAAAGGATGCGCTCGCCAAGGCCCAGGCCGAGCTGAACAAGCTCAAGCAGATGTCGCCGATGTCTGCCGAAGCCACCGTGGTGCGTTCCTACATCGACTGGCTGGTCCAGGTGCCGTGGAAAGCCCAGAGCAAAGTCCGCCTGGACCTGGCGCGTGCCGAGGACATCCTCGATGCGGACCATTACGGCCTGGAAGAAGTCAAGGAACGCATCCTTGAATACCTCGCCGTGCAGAAACGCGTGAAGAAGATTCGTGGCCCGGTCCTGTGCCTGGTCGGTCCTCCGGGTGTCGGTAAGACTTCCCTGGCGGAATCGATCGCCCACGCCACCAACCGCAAATTTGTGCGAATGGCGCTTGGCGGGGTGCGTGACGAGGCGGAAATTCGTGGGCATCGCCGCACGTACATCGGTTCCATGCCAGGAAGATTGATTCAAAAGATGACGAAGGTGGGTGTACGCAACCCGCTGTTCCTTTTAGATGAAATCGACAAGATGGGCAGCGATATGCGTGGTGATCCTGCGTCTGCGTTGCTTGAGGTGCTCGATCCCGAGCAGAATCACAATTTCAACGATCACTATCTGGAAGTCGACTACGACCTCTCCGACGTGATGTTCCTGTGCACCTCCAACTCAATGAATATCCCGCCAGCGTTGCTGGACCGGATGGAGGTGATTCGTCTGCCGGGCTACACCGAAGACGAGAAGATCAACATCGCCGTCAAGTACCTTTCGCCCAAGCAGATCCAGGCCAACGGCTTGAAAAAGGGTGAGCTGGAATTTGACGAGGAGGCGATTCGCGACATCATTCGTTACTACACCCGTGAAGCCGGTGTGCGTGGTCTCGAGCGGCAGATTGCCAAGGTCTGCCGCAAGGCGGTCAAGGAGCACGCGCTGGAAAAACGCTTCGCGGTCAAGGTGACATCCGACCTGCTGGAGCACTTCCTCGGTGTGCGCAAGTTCCGCTACGGGCTCGCCGAGCAACAGGACCAGATCGGTCAGGTGACCGGCCTCGCGTGGACGCAGGTCGGCGGCGAGTTGCTGACCATTGAAGCCGCCGTGGTTCCGGGCAAGGGCCAATTGATCAAGACCGGTTCCCTTGGCGATGTCATGGTGGAGTCGATCACCGCGGCGCTGACAGTTGTGCGCAGCCGTGCGCGCAGCCTGGGCATTCCCCTGGATTTCCATGAGAAGCGGGACACGCATATCCACATGCCGGAGGGGGCTACACCCAAGGATGGACCGAGCGCCGGCGTGGGCATGTGCACCGCCCTGGTTTCTGCATTGACCGGCATTCCGGTGCGTGCGGATGTCGCCATGACCGGTGAAATCACCCTGCGTGGCCAGGTCCTGGCGATTGGCGGCCTGAAAGAAAAACTTCTGGCAGCTCACCGTGGCGGGATCAAGATTGTGATCATTCCGGAAGAGAATGTCCGTGATCTCAAGGAAATTCCCGACAACATCAAGCAGGATCTTCAGATCAAACCGGTTAAATGGATTGACGAAGTCCTGCAAATTGCGCTGCAATACGCGCCGGAGCCCTTGCCGGATGTGGCTCCGGAGATTGTCGCAAAGGAAGAAAAGCGAGAGTCTGACTCTAAGGAAAGAATTAGCACGCATTAATACGCATTTGCCTGGGGGGCTTCCTTGACAGTTTTTTAGAGCCCTTGTTATAAAGCGGCTCTTAAGTGTCTGCAGGCCATTCAGCACTCGTTTTTGCTTTCACCAAAAAAACTTAGAATCATCTCAAATAGATATAAGGGGACTTAGAGTGAACAAGTCGGAACTGATTGATGCTATCGCTGCATCCGCTGATATCCCGAAAGCTGCTGCTGGCCGTGCGCTGGACGCTGTAATCGAATCCGTCACTGGCGCTCTCAAGGCTGGCGACTCTGTTGTTCTGGTGGGTTTCGGTACTTTCTCCGTTACCGATCGTCCAGCTCGTGTTGGTCGCAACCCGCAGACTGGCAAGACGCTGCAAATCGCGGCTGCCAAAAAGCCAGGCTTCAAAGCTGGTAAAGCGCTGAAAGAAGCCGTCAACTAAGGTTTCATTGAGTTTATCCGGGTCGGGGTCATGCCTGGCTTGGCAGCGGAGCGGTAATGCAGCCGGCACAAACGGGCTGTCACGCCAGGGCTCGCGGGTTCGAGCCCGGTCCGCTCCGCCAGTTACGAGAAGGCGCATCCTCGGATGCGCCTTTCTTCTATCCGGATTCTACCCACGCTCCACGGTTGCCTAATTTTGAAGTTCAACCGTTTCTGGGGGACGCATGCTGCAGAATATCAGGGACAATTCACAAGGCTGGATTGCCAAGACCATCATCGGAATCATCGTCGCATTGATGGCGTTGACCGGTTTCGAAGCTATTTTTCAAGCCACCACCAACAGCAATGACGCGGCCAAGGTCAACGGCGAAAAAATCAGCCAGAACGAGCTGAGCCAGGCGGTCGATATGCAACGCCGTCAGCTCATGCAACAGCTGGGCAAGGATTTCGACGCCTCCCTGCTGGACGAGAAGATGCTGCGTGACTCGGCGCTCAAAGGGCTGATCGATCGCAAGCTGTTGCTGCAAGGCGCAGACGATGCGAAATTCGCTTTCTCCGAAGCCGCGCTGGACCAGGTGATCCTGCAAACGCCGGAATTCCAGGTCGATGGTAAATTCAGTCCTGAGCGTTTCGACCAGGTGATTCGCCAGTTGGGTTATGGCCGACTGCAGTTCCGCGAGATGCTGGCGCAGGAAATGCTCATTGGCCAATTGCGTGCCGGTCTCGCTGGCAGCGGTTTTGTCACCGATGCCCAGGTGTTGGCATTCGCCCGCCTGGAAAAGCAGACCCGTGATTTCGCTACGCTCACCGTCAAGGCGGATCCGGCGGCGGTGAAGCTGACCGACGATGAGGTCAAGGCTTACTACGACCAGCACGCCAAGGAGTTCATGACGCCTGATCAGGTAGTCATCGACTATCTCGAGCTGAAGAAGGCTTCGTTCTTCGATCAGGTCAGCGTCAAGGATGAAGATCTGCAGGCGGCTTACCAGAAAGAGATCGCCAATCTTTCCGAACAGCGTCGTGCTGCGCACATCCTGATTGAAGTGAACGACAAGGTCACCGAAGCCCAGGCCAAGGCCAAGATCGAGGAAATCCAGGCTCGACTGGCCAAAGGCGAGTCGTTTGAGGCGCTGGCGAAGGAATTCTCCCAGGATCCGGGCTCAGCCAACAACGGTGGCGATCTCGGTTATGCCGGTCCAGGTGTCTATGATCCGGAGTTCGAAAAGGCGCTGTATGCGTTGAACAAGGATCAGGTCTCGGCACCGGTGCGAACCGATTTCGGCCTGCACCTGATCAAGCTGCTGGGAGTCGAAGCGCCTGAGGTTCCGAGTTTTGCGAGCCTGAAGGACAAGCTGACCCGCGACCTGAAGACCCAGCAAGTGGAGCAGCGGTTCGTCGAGGCGACCAAGCAACTGGAAGACGCTTCGTTCGAGGCTTCCGACCTGGCCCAGCCAGCCCAGGACCTTAAGCTGACCGTCCATACCTCGGCACCGTTCGGTCGTGAAGGCGGCGAAGGGATCGCGGCCAACCGTGCCGTGATCACCGCTGCGTTCAGCCCGGAAGTGCTGGAGGAGGGGGCCAACAGTACCGCCATCGAGCTGGATCCGGAAACCGTCGTGGTGCTGCGTGCCAAGGAGCATCGCAAGCCTCAGCAGCTTCCGCTGGAAAACGTGGCCGGGCCGATCCGCGCCCAGTTGGCCAAGGAACACGCCAGCGCTGCCGCCAAGACTCAGGCCGATGAGTTGATTGCCAGCCTGCGCGATGGCAAGACGGCGCTGGACAAGCCTGTCAACGGTCAAGGCTGGAAAGTCGTCGAAGCGGCGACCCGCAGCCAGGAAGGTATCGACCCTGCGGTACTGCAGGCGCTGTTCCGCATGTCCAAGCCTGAGTCGAAGGACAAGCCGACGTTCGCCAGCGTGACCCTGCCTGACGGCGGCGTGACGGTCCTGCGCTTGAACGGCGTCAACGAAGGTGCTGCTCCGACCGAGGAAGAAAAGGCCGAATACCGTCGGTACCTGGCGTCCCGTGTCGGCCAGCAGGACTTCGCGGCTTATCGCAAGCAATTGGAAAGCGAGGCAGACATCAAGCGCTTCTGACTTGATGCGTGACCCTGAAGACCCCGGCCGAAAGGCCGGGGTCTTTTTGTATCCGTGTATTGCCAGGACGGCGATGTTCGTCGATTCATCAGGATTGCTTCTTTTTCCCGCTGGCATCCCCCCGTAGACTTGTAAGCCCTTTGAGACAAGATTACCCAAGCTGTCCGGCCGCATTCTGTTGCACAATACGCCCCGGACTGTTTTCCTCAGGATGTTCAATGTTCAGATCATTTCACATTCGCACCGTTGGGCTGGCATTGCTGCTGGTCGTCGCGACCGGTTGCTCTTCCAAGAAAGCGGCCATTTACGAGCACGAGAACTTCGATGATTCGGGCACGTTCTCGCGTACCTATCCGGTGACTGACGTGGCGACTTGTGAAGCAGGACGTCGTGCGCTGCTGAGCCAGGGGTACATCATCACCAGCAGCGATCCGAAGCTCGTCAGCGGCCACAAGAGTTTCCAGCAGACTGGCGACACGCACATGGAAATCAGTTTCAACCTGGTCTGTGCCGAAGATGGCGGTCCGGGCCACCGCGCCACGATCTTTGCCAACGCTCTACAGGACCGGTATGCGCTGAAGAAGACCAATAACTCAGCCAGCCTGGGCGTGGGTGTATTGGGGTCGGTGTCGATGCCGATTGGCTCGTCGGACGATTCGATGGTCAAGGTCGCCAGCGAAACGGTGTCCGCAGCCAAATTCTATGAGCGTTTCTTTGCGCTGGTGGAGGTGTTCCTGCCTCCCGAAGCGAAAAAAGCCGCTGGAAACGTCGACAAACCGAAAGCCGAACTGGGCATTCCAGAGCCGAAGGTGGAGCCGGCTGCCCTGGCTCCCGCCGCAACTCCAGCGCCCGCGACAATCCCGGCACCCGAGCCGACTCCTGCTCCCGTTGCGCCGGTCGAAGAGGCTGCTCCAGCACCTGTCGAAACCGCGCCGGCCGCTTCCGAGCCGGTCGCGCCGCCTGCCGAGCCTGCGCCAATCGCTCCCAGCGAGCCGGAGTCCTACGCACCCCCGTCGACAGAGAGCATTACTCCGCCACCGCCCAGTTCCTTGCCGGCGCCAACCGAGCCGATCCAGCCGCTTCCTGCATCCTGACCCTGTGGTGGGGCGGTAACGCCTTGCCACACCTGCGCTGATTAAATTCCCAATGCTGTGCTACGTTTAATTCATGAAGCCTTGGCTTCATGTTTTGTTCATCAAGCAGCTTTATGCTGATTCCAAGGCCATCAGGCATCGGTTTCAAAGATTATTGGGAAGGACAGGCAATGGACGATTATCAGGAAGAGCTGCTCGAATATCAGGCTTATGAACTGGACCCCCTGGAACCTGCCGAAGACGCCACGGAACTGTAGGTAGCAGACATTACAGTGCAGGCCGGGAGCCTGGTGTTCAAGTCGCTCTACGGCTACGCCGGAACTCTCCCGGCGTCTGGTTGTTCCAGCGCTTGAAAGCCCGTTGGAATGCCTCGGCCGAGGCGAACCCCAGCAGGTAAGCGATTTCGCCAAAGGCCAGCTCCGTGTCGCGGATGTACGTCATGGCGAGGTCTCGGCGAGTGTCGTTGAGGATCGCCCGGAACTGCGTACCTTCTTCCGCCAGCTTGCGGCGCAGCGTCCAGGTTGGCAGCTTCAGGCGCATCGCCACTTCTTCCAGATCCGGCTCCCGTCCGCCGTTGAGCAGCGGCCCCAGCAATTGAATGATGCGCTCGCGCAGGGTGCGGGTGCGAGTCAGCTGTTCCAGTTCCCGTTCACATAACTGAACCAGATGGCGCCAGGTGCTGGGGCAATGCTGTGGGTTGCGCAGGGCGAGGCTGTCCAGCCCCAGGCGCAATTGGTTCTGCTCGGCTGCGAACTGGATCGGGCCTTCGCCGAGGCTACGGTAGGCTTCGAGGTAAGTTGGCTCCTCGAATTCGATTTCGATACGTTCGGCCCGCAACACCACGTCGCAGACGCTGGACAGTTGCTGGAGCCAGCCGGCAATGATCGAGTCCACGACGAAGCGGTTGTAGGCGTTATACGGGCTGATGGAGTAGAACCGCAGCCACGCGCCCCGGGCGTCCTCGTGAAGACTCGATTGCCCACGGTAGTTGGAACCGTACAGCGGCTCGAAGCGGATCATGCAGCGTGCGGCTTCGCGTACGGTGGGCGCCTGGGCCGCGGTGACGCCGGCCAGCCCGGCCTGGCTCAGGCGACTGAGCTGGCCCATGCGCAGGCCCAAGGCCGGATCCTGTGTCAGTTGGATGGCGGCATGGCCCAGGCGCATGTAGCGCGGGATCGACAGGCGCGCCCCGGGCTCAGCCAGGCGCGCGGCATCGAGGCCGTATTGTTCGAGCAATGGCTGTGGGTCATGGCCGTGACTGGCCACTGCGTCCGCCAGGCTATGGACGAAACCTACGGACAGGTCACCCAGGCGCATAGGCTTTTGCATACCTAAAGCCACAAGTTCAGCAGGCGTGCGCCACGGGCTTCACCATCGGTGAATTGCTCGCCGTTGTGGCTGATGAAGCTCTGGCCAGCGCTGCCGTTGTCCCAGAACTGCCCACGCAAGAATACGCTGACGCCGCCGCGGGCCTGGCTGATGGGCAACCGGCTGGTCAACGTCAGCCGACGCCAGGCCTGCCCCTCGCTCACCTCACCGGGCTTGAGGCTCACTTCGCTTGGCGTGGACAGGCCTTTGTAGCCGGCCCAAGGCTTGTTCCAGGCGTCGCGGCCGATGACAAAGGCGGGCACGGCGATCAGTTGGGCCCCTTGTTCGTCGAGTTGTCGATAATGAAGCGGATACCAACTGTCGCTGCCGATCAGCACGCCCAGGCGCCCGGCCGGCGTGTCAATGACATGGGTGACGTCCGGTCGTTCGGCCCCAAGCACGTCCTGCTGGTCAAACACCGGGTGTCGCTGGCGTTGTGGTTGGCCGATCGGCCGGCCGTCACGACCGAACACCAGGCTGCTGTTGTACAACGCGCCACCACCGATTTTCAGCTCGCCTTCGCTGACGCTGGGCTCGGGCAGTACGATGGAGCCGGCCACGAGCGTTACGCCGAACTCCTTGGCCAGCCCACCGAACAGCGCCTGGTAGTCATGGGCCATGCTGTCCGCCTTCATGCGCAGGTACGCATCGTCCAGCCGGCTGTCGCCCTGGGCGTCCGCCAATGCGCGGATAAAGGCCAGCGGATTGCTGATGGCGAGCCAGTTCATGGCCTGTTTGAAGGTAGTGGCCTGGTACACCTCGTCCTTTTCGCCGCTGACCATCAGCCAGGTGCCGATATGCTCGGGCAGGACCACGACGGTTTTTTCGTTGACGAACCCTTGGTCGCGGGCAGTCTGCAGGTACGCTGCCAGCTTGCGATGCAGGCGTTCGGGGCTCTGGTAGTCGGTGGGGAATAATTCCGGCTGGATGCCCAGCAGGTTGCCTCGGTCGGCCGGCGTGCCCCGGTCGACCGCCAGGTTGATCCGCAGGTCTGACAGGTAATGGCCCGCCGGACGGTCTGCTGTCCACAGTGCATAAGTGATCAGGACGGCCGTCAGGGCCAGTGAGAACAGCAGGTACAGAAATTTGCGCATGGGGACAGTCGATGGCCGCGTACAGGTTCGTGATTTTCATCAGAAGTCACGCGGCAGGGTACGGTAAAACAACGGTTTAGCGAAAGGGCGCGTGCGTGCACTTCGGGAACCGTCTGCCGGCGCGGGCTCTGTGCATTTCGATCATCAAGTTGTCAGTTACGGCCATTGAGCGCTCGCATCCCGACTCTTACGCTGTCGGTCATGACTGATGGAAGCCGCAGAGCTTCCGCATTTTTCCGTGATCGCCCGTGGAGTTATCGATGACCGCCCCTCATTACCCGCATTTGCTGGCCCCGTTGGACCTGGGTTTCACCACGTTGCGCAACCGTACCCTGATGGGATCGATGCACACCGGCCTTGAAGAAAAGCCCGGCGGCTTCGAGCGCATGGCGGCGTACTTCGCCGAGCGGGCCCGGGGTGGGGTCGGCCTGATGGTCACCGGTGGAATCGGGCCGAACGATGAAGGTGGCGTGTACTCCGGCGCGGCCAAGCTGACCACTGAGGAAGAGGCCCTCAAGCATCAGGTCGTCACGCGGGCCGTGCACGAAGCGGGGGGCAAGATCTGCATGCAGATCCTCCACGCGGGACGTTATGCCTACAGCCCCAAGCAGGTGGCGCCAAGCGCGATCCAGGCGCCGATCAACCCGTTCAAGCCCAAGGAGCTGGACGAAGAGGGCATCGAGAAACAGATCCGCGATTTTGTCACCTGTTCGGTATTGGCTCAAAAGGCCGAGTACGACGGTGTCGAAATCATGGGCTCGGAAGGCTATTTCATCAACCAGTTCCTGGCTGCGCATACCAACCACCGTACCGACCGCTGGGGTGGGAGCTACGAAAACCGCATGCGTTTGCCGGTGGAAATCGTGCGCCGCGTACGCGAAGCGGTGGGGCCGAATTTCATCATTATCTTTCGCCTGTCCATGCTCGACCTGGTTGAAGGTGGCAGCACCTGGGATGAAATCGTCCAGTTGGCCAAGGCCATCGAACAGGCCGGCGCAACTATCATCAATACCGGTATCGGTTGGCATGAGGCGCGTATTCCCACTATCGCCACCAAGGTCCCGCGGGCGGCGTTCAGTAAAGTCACCGCCAAGCTGCGCGGCTCGGTGAGTATTCCGTTGATTACCACCAACCGCATCAACACCCCTGAGGTGGCCGAGCAGATCCTCGCCGAAGGCGACGCCGACATGGTGTCCATGGCGCGGCCGTTCCTTGCGGACCCGGAGTTCGTCAACAAGGCCGCCGCTGGCCGCGCAGACGAAATCAACACCTGCATCGGCTGCAACCAGGCCTGCCTCGACCATACGTTCGGGGGCAAGCTCACCAGTTGCCTGGTAAATCCGCGGGCCTGCCATGAAACCGAACTCAATTACCTGCCCGTAACCCAGGTGAAGAAAATCGCCGTGGTGGGCGCCGGTCCTGCCGGATTGTCCGCGGCCACGGTGGCGGCCGAACGCGGTCATCAAGTGACGCTGTTCGATTCGGCCAGCGAAATTGGCGGCCAGTTCAACGTCGCCAAGCGCGTTCCGGGCAAGGAGGAGTTCTTCGAAACCTTGCGTTATTTCAAACGCAAGCTGCAGACTACCCACGTCGAGTTGTGCCTCGATACCCGGGTCGATGTGGCGCAACTGGTGGCCGGCGGTTTTGACGAGATCATCCTGGCCACCGGCATCGCCCCGCGCGTACCGGCGATCCCGGGTGTCGAGCATCCCAAGGTGCTGAGCTACCTGGACGTGATCCTTGGACGCAAGCCGGTGGGCCGCAGTGTCGCCGTGATCGGGGCCGGCGGGATCGGTTTCGATGTGTCGGAGTTTCTCGTTCATCAGGGGGTTGCCACCAGCCAGGACCGTGAGGCGTTCTGGAAGGAGTGGGGCATCGACACCCAGCTGCAGGCTCGCGGCGGCGTGGCTGGAGTCAAGCCCGAACCTTATGCACCGGCGCGGCAGGTGTTCCTGTTGCAGCGCAAGAAATCCAAGGTCGGTGACGGGCTGGGCAAGACCACCGGCTGGATTCATCGCACCGGCCTGAAGAACAAACAGGTGCAGATGCTCAACAGCGTCGAATACCTGAAGATCGATGACGAAGGCCTGCACATTCGCATCGGCGAAACGGGCGAGCCACAAGTGCTGGCCGTCGACAACGTGGTCATTTGTGCCGGCCAGGATCCGTTGCGCGAGTTGCAGGAAGGCCTGGAGGCGGCGGGGCAGACTGTGCACCTTATCGGCGGCGCGGATGTGGCGGCGGAGCTGGATGCCAAGCGCGCCATCAACCAGGGCTCGCGGTTGGCGGCGCAGTTGTAGCGCTCAACCTTCCGGGAAAGGTTTGCCCTTGTGGGAGCGAGCTTGCTCGCGATAGCGGTCAGTCATTTGCATGAGTGTCGACTGACCTGGCGCTATCGCGAGCAAGCTCGCTCCCACAGGGTGACGGGGGTGTATCCGGATCCTCATACCGGCCGCCACCAAGCTGATAAGATCCCCGCACCTTCCCATCCGGTCTGCTGCAATGCTTTTGTCTGCCCTCGACTGGCATCCTCAACCGCGCCTCGAACCCCTTCACCTCGACTGGCTGGCGCGGGCCGGTATCGAGGTGGCGGTCTTGCGCCTGGACCGTATCGATCCGCTCATCAGCGGCAATAAATGGTTCAAGCTGCTTCATCATCTGCGTGCTGCCCATGCCAACGGCGCCGAGGGCGTGATGAGCCTCGGCGGCGCCTATTCCAATCATTTGCATGCGTTGGCTGCGGCGGGGCAGCGATTCGGTTTCCAGACGGTGGGGTTATTGCGCGGCCATCCCCGGGAGACGCCTACGACGCTTGATCTACAGACGTTCGGCATGACCTTGCACTGGTTGGGTTACGGCGGGTATCGAGAGCGGCATGAGCCGGGGTTCTGGGCTCCCTGGCAGGCAAAGTACCCGCATTTATGGCCGGTAGCTGAAGGGGGCTCGGGGTTGCCCGGCGCGCAAGGCTGCATGTCCTGGGTAACGGCCGCCCGCAGCCAATTGGCCACGTTGGGTTGGGAGGATTATCACGGTTGGTGGCTGGCCTGCGGCACCGGGACGTCGCTGGCGGGGCTGGTTCTGGCTGAAGCGGGCGAGCATCCGGTTCATGGTGTCCTGGCGGTGCCTGAAGACCATGGGGTGCTGCAACATGTTGAAAGTATTCTGGTGGAGGCGGGCATTGGCAATGCGCGTTATGAGTTGCTTGATGGCAGTCGTGGCGGTTTTGCCCGGGTGGATACAGGACTCAGCGAGTTCATCGAAACCACCAGCGCTATCGAACTGGAACCGCTGTACACGGGCAAGGCGCTGATGCTGCTCAGGGCCCGGATTGAAGCCGGGACATTTGTCGCCGGCACTCGCTTGATTTTCGTTCACACCGGCGGCTTGCAAGGTCGCCGCGGGTTCGATTAATCGACCGTCAACTATGTTCCGGCATTATACCCAGCAATGCAGGTGAGTATTGCTGGTTTTGGCTGGATTCATATTTGTACGCTTTTTATCATTTGTAAGATGGGGGGGATCTATTTACTGTTGTCCGCAAGTTTGCTGGATTGGCGAACTAACGATTCAGCATGGCCGGATCGTACTTAATTTTTAAAAGGAATTAAAAGATGAATAAGTTTTGTGGCAGCTACGGTTATAAAGGTATCGCGAGCAAACTGATGGCAATCGGGCCGCCGAGGCCGAGGCCGGTCAAGCCAGCGGTCAAACCGCCGGTCAAGCCGCCGGTAAAGCCAGCGGTCAAACCGCCGGTAAAGCCAGCGGTCAAACCGCCGGTCAAGCCGCCGGTAAAGCCACCGGTCAAACCGCCGGTCAAGCCACCGGTCAAACCGCCAATTAAGCCGCCGGCCACCCCCCCAAAGCCGGTCAAACCGCCGGTCGCACCGCCAAAGCCGGTCAAGCCACCGGTCACACCCCCAAATAAGCCGGGCAATCGACCAGTATCCAAGCCCAAACCAAACGACGCGCCGTCAACTCCTCCACAAAATAAGCCTAAGCCCACGCTCCCGCCGTCGCCTCCGTTGAACCCCTGGCCTGTTTTGGATCTCCTTGACGCTTCTGTCGCTATTGTAAATCTAGTCGATGCGGTCGGAAGTATTAAGAACAATAATGGAACCACTTCTTTACCCGATGGCAGTGTGGTCGATGCTGAAAAAACTTCCGTGACGCGGCCGGATGGGATTATTCAGTATGATGACGGAACAGTGGAGCATCCTGATGGAACTATTGTTTTCGCCAGTGGCGAAATTCAATATCCGGATGGCAGCGTGTTGTATCCCGACGGGGATTTGCTGGATAAAGATCACCATAAAATCAATTGATGCCTTTACATCATTTCGCAACCTTGCCGGGCGGTACCGACGCTTCGAGTGGTCCACATCGAAGGGGGGCGGCCGCTCAATAATCCGGGCGTTCAAGCGATGGGGTCAGGGCGGTTCAGCAGCCAGTCCAGCAATAACCCCGCATCACGACAGGGCGGCGTTGAGGGGCCGACGATTGGCCCGCCGATGTCGCTGGCGCCGGGTCCCGGGGGGCTGAATACTCCGGGGCATAGCACTGGCCTGTCGGGATCGCCGTCGAGAAAAGTCACCAGCACCTGGCTGCCAGCCGGCGGCGCCTGGCAGTCATGCAAGGTCAACCGCGACAGAGGCAATGTGATGACTTCGCCCTCCCGGGTCCAAAGGCTGACGTTAACCTGGCCATGCCCATGCTGACCGTGCACATAGGCAAGATGACTGCCGGCGATGGGCGGCTTCGGGTGCTTGAGGGCTGGCCTGAACACAGTGGACCAGGGAATGGCCAGGAACCGATTGCGATAGTGTCGGGATGCAGGAGAGGAAGACGGGGCTTCGAGGATCGAAGGCTGTCGCCCGCGATGCTTGATCTCGGTAATCAACCATTGATCGTTGAACGTAGATATCGGATGGCCACCGATCTGCACGATGGAGGCACTGCGCAAGGTCGGTTGGCTGCTCTGGCCGTGGATTTCCCTTTGCGTGCAGCGCAGCCGCTCGAGGGTACGGCGACCTGCCTGTTGGGCTTGCGCAACGTTGGTGCAGGCCGCCTCCAGCGTGGGGGTGAAAGGGTGGTTGGCTGCCGAGGTTTCAGAAACCCCGGCCAACGCCCGATCCCTGGCGTTGGCCGGCAACAAAGGTGGCGTCAGGTGATGGCGCTGGTACAGGCGCTCAATGGCCGGTTGGCCTTCCTCCTGATGCAGGTTCAACCCGAACGGCTGATCAGGGAAACTTGTCGCATCTTCTGCAAATACCAGGACATGGCCGGTAGGGGCGTGCTCGAAGTGATAGTGGATGCCTTCTTCCTCACACAGCCGTTGCAACAGTTCGAGATCGCTTTCGTCGTACTGGACACAGAACGGCCGGCACGGGTAGTGCCCGTGCGGCAATTCAAACCGGAAACTGTGGGCGGGCAATTCGTGTTCTTCCAGTAAGTGTTGCAGCAGCTGGATTGGGCTGAGTTGGCCAAAGACTCGGCGTCGAGGGCTTTGCTCCAGACGCTGCAGGTAAGGCACCAGCCTCAGGCGATAGCCAACGCGGTGCTGGGAATGAGAGGTCAGGCTGACGCTGTCGACGATCCCATGCACACCCGACTCGGCACTCAGGTGCAGAAACGCCTGTTGGCCGAGAATGATGTCGAGGCTTATCGGAGGCGCCAGGCCGATCAAGTCAAGGTCGAACCGAAACGGTTGGTTGAGGGCTTCTCGTCCGCTGAATCTCTGGACATGAAGCCGTAGGTTGCTTTTTGTGAGTGTGAGGCTGAAGGAATAATCCGTATCGTTGCGCATCGCAGCTCTGTATTTGCAGGGAGAGGGCGCTGAGGGTACGAAACCGCTGTGCACTACGGTGTATCCGAATGACACTTTCAGAAACCCCCTACATCAGTTTGCGAAAATGTCGATCCGGCGAGCGCGATTTTTTGGTCGATCAGCCGGTTTAGGCCGTATAAACTTGGCGCCACAGCGCCGGCCGGCAGATGTCTCGGCGCGTCAGACAAGAGAGTGAGTAATGGGCGCACAGTGGAAGGTTAAACACAAAGAAGCGGCTGCCAACGCTAAAGGCAAGATTTTCGGCAAGCTGGTGAAGGAGATCACCATCGCAGCGCGTAACGGCGCCGATGTCGCTACCAATGCGCACCTGCGCCTGGTGGTTGAGCAGGCGAAAAAGGCCTCGATGCCCCGCGAGACCCTGGAGCGCGCGATCAAGAAAGGCTCCGGCCAGCTCGGTGAAACCGTTCAGTATCATCGCGTGACCTACGAAGGGTTCGCGCCCCATCAGGTGCCGCTGATCGTTGAGTGTGTGACCGACAACATCAACCGTACCGTCGCCGAAATCCGTGTCGCGTTCCGCAAGGGCCAGTTGGGTGCTTCCGGTTCGGTCGCCTGGGATTTCAACCATGTCGGCATGATCGAAGCTGCGCCGGACAGCCCTGACGCCGATCCGGAAATGGCCGCCATCGAGGCCGGTGCCCAGGATTTCGAGCCGGGCGAAGACGGGGCGACGCTTTTCATCACCGAACCTGCCGACCTTGACGCCGTTCAGAAAGCGTTGCCGGAGCAGGGTTTCACCGTGCTGTCGGCCAAATTGGGCTATCAGCCGAAAAACCCGGTCAGCGGCCTGAGCGACGAGCAGATGGCCGAAGTCGAGGCGTTCCTGGAAGGCCTCGACAACCATGACGATGTGCAGGACATGTTTGTCGGCCTGGCCGGTTAAGCGACTTACCTTGTGGTGAGGGAGGCAGCTCCCTCGCCACGGTCGTCGAACAAGCCAGCTATCTCGTCAAACCCCGGCCGCGCCAGTACGTCCGGCTGACAGCAGCGCGTCTCCAGCTGTCGCAACCGCTCAAGCGTCTCATCCGCGAGCGCCGGCTCGATCCGCGCCAGCAACTCCCCCAGCAGAATCCCGAACGCCCGCACCTCGATGCGTTGCAGGGCGCGCGTTTGCGGCGTGTCAGCCGTGGCATGGAAAGACGCCGCGCCGAAGTCGCCGAGCAGGCAATCGCCCTGGTCGTTGCAGAGGATATTGTGGCCGTACAGATCCCCATGGGTGATGCCCTGGCGATGCAGGTGCGCCGCCACCGACGCAACGCCTTGGGCGATGCGCAAGGCCGCCGCTGCGCTCAGGCGCAGCTCGTCGTCGTAGACGTCGCGGGTGCAGGACGCCAGGCTCGGCAGCCCGGCCAGGTTGCGGTAATCGGGTCCGATCAGGGCCATCACCAGCCCGACCTGCTGCTCGGGATGACCGCTGACCTGGCCCAATACTTCGATCAGGTTCGGATGCTTGCCGGCTGTGATGCAGGCATGCATTTCATGCAGCGGCGAGCCATCGCTGGTCATCTGGCCTTTGTACAGCTTGACCGCGACGTCTCGCGCGGGGCGGCCCGGTGCTTGCCACAGCGCTTGATGAATCACCCCCGAAGCACCTTCGCCGAGAGTGTGTTGCAATCTCAGTTGCGGCCAGTCGACAGGCGTGGCGGCATGCAGCGCGGCGGCCTCGGCCTGGGCTTCCAAGGGATTCCCGGCGTAGGCCAGCCAACTGAGGCTCGGCAGCTCCAACAACCAGGACGGCAATTCGGTCAGTTGATTGGCGGCGATGCGCAGCAATTCGAGGCGATGACACTGGGCGAGGCTCTCGGGCAGTTGCTGAAGACGATTGCCCGCCAGCATCAGCTTTTGCAGGTGCGGGCGATGGCCCAGCTCATCCGGCAACTGGCTGACGCGGTTATCGGTCAGGATCAGCCAGCGCAGCAGTGGCGGCAAAGCCTGAGCGGTCACGTGCTCGATGCGGTTGGCCTTGAAGCCGATCATGGTCAACGCGCTGCAGCGTCCCAGGCATTCGGGCAATTCAGTGAAGCAGTTGTCGGAGCAGAACAGCACGCGCAGGCGTGGCAGCCGATACAGGTCGTCGGGCAGCGTATCGAGCTGGTTGCCGCTCAGGTCGAGAATTTCGAGGGAGTCCGCCAGGTTGAAAATTTCCCGGGGAAACTCCGTCAGGCCGCACGAGAGCTTCAGTCGGGTAATGCCTGACAGCTGGCCGGTGCGCAGTTGGGTGAGGGTGTGCATGGGCGGGTCGCATATAGGCTGAGAAGAGCGCAACTATCGAAATCGGCACCGAACCTGTGGCGAGGGAGCTTGCTCCCGCTGGGCTGCAGCGCAGCCCCAAAGCTGCAACTCCATCAACCTGACACACCGAGGTGCCAGATTCGGGGTCTGCTTCGCAGCCCAGCGGGAGCAAGCTCCCTCGCCACAGGGATCAAGCGTCGAGTTCGTTGGCGTTGTTGACCCGCATGATAAACAAAAAGACCGGCGCCTGTTGCCTAGCGCTCGATGCTGCGATTCCACCGCGCGTTCCAGGCCGGACGTTGCTCATTGACCTGGTCCCAATCCACCGCGATCGCGGTTTCCAGGTATTGCTTCATCGCTTCCACCTGGCCACGAGTCTTGTCAGTGGTCGGGGTGTTGGGGTTGGACGGGATCTGGTCGCCTTCCTCCAGGGCAATGGCCTGGGCTTCAGGCGTGAGCAGGAACGCGGCAAGTTTCTGCGCGAGTTCGGGTTCGCTGTTGTGGGCCACCGCGCATTCCGCGACGTTGAGCACCACTGCGCCTTCCTTCGGTTGTGCATACTCGACTGGCATGCCCTTGAGTTTCAAGGCGGTCACCTGGGTCGGCGTCAGTGGGAACAGCGCGGCTTCGTCGGTTTGCAGCATTTCGGAGATTTTTGCCGAGCTGGGAATGTACTCCAGCACGTTGCGCCCGATCGTGTTCGGCCAGGCCTTGAAACCCGGTTCGACGTCGGTTTCGCTGCCGCCCTGGATCCGGTTGAACATCAGGAAACCGTGCAGGCCGAAGGTCGACGACGCCATGGACTGGAACACCACCTTGTCCTTGAACCGCGTGTCGGCCAGGTCCATCCACGAGGTTGGTGTGTTCCAACCTTTTTCCTTGAACAGCCGCGTGTTGTAAGCAAGCCCGGTGACCCCGAGGCTGACAGCTACGGCCTGGTCCTTGATCCGGCCCTTGGCCGGAATCTGCGCCAGGGGCGGGCTGTCTTCAAGCTTGTCGCACAGCCCCATGGCGATGGCGCGGTACATGATGCCATCGTCGAGGAACATCACGTGCATCTGCGGGTTGCCCTTGCTGGCCTGGACCTTGGCGAGGATGTCGGCCGAGGTGCCTGGCACGATCACCACCTTGACGTTGTTGGCTTTCTCGAAGGCCGGCAGGACCTTGTCGGCATACAGCCGCTCCATGGTGCCGCCGTTCATGCCCAGGTAAAGCGTCGGCTCGGCCAACGCCTGGGTGACCGGGAGCAGGGCGCCCAGGCAAGCGGAGCCCAGCGAGCAGAAACCGAACAGTGCACTGCGTTTGACGTTATTCATTGGCGCGACCTTCCTCTATCAAGCAACGGAGATGGAGTGAAACCGGGTGATGGAAAACGCATCCAGCGGCGTCGTTGAGGCGCCGCAGCAGATGATCTCAGTGAGCGCCTGGCCCACCGCCGGGCCGATCTGGAAACCGGCGCCGGCAAAGCCGAACGCATGCAACAGACCGGATTGGGTACTGCTCGGGCCGATCACCGGTTGGCGATCGGGCAGGTAACCTTCGGTGCCGCTCCAGGTGCGAATCGCCTGGGCGCCCTCCAGGAACGGGTAGAGTTCGACGGCCTGGCGCAAGATCTCGATGACAGCACTCTGGCCGGGGCGGGCGCGGGCGTCATCGAGGGCGAAACCCTGGCCGCCACCCAACACGCAATTGCCCCGGGCGACCTGGCGCGCATAAATGCCGCCGCCTTCCACGCCAGTGCTGGCGTCCATCACCACCGGCAGCGGCTCGGTGACCAGCATCGCCGGGTGCCCGGCGTGCATCGGTACGGCCTCGCCAAATTGCGCGGCGAACCGACTCGCCCAGGCCCCGGCGCAGTTCAGCAGCCACGGCGCGCGCAGCTCAAGGCCTGTCTCGGTGCGCACGACAAAGCGCTGGCCGTCGTGCGTCACCTGGTTGACCGGGCATTGTTCGTAAACCTTTGCGCCATGCCTGCGGGCCGCCTGGGCAAATGCCGGCGAGACCAGGCGCGGATTGGCGTGACCGTCGTCCGGGCACAGCGAAGCGCCGACCGCGACGTCGCCGACCCAGGGAAACCGCCTGCGCAGTTCATCGCGATCCAGCAATTGCAGATCCAGGCCGAAGCCATGACTGCTCGCGGCATAATCATGCAACGCACGCAGGTCATCGAGGCTGCGGGCCAGCTTCAGATGACCGCTACGCTGATACTCACCGTCGATGCCGATCAGTTGCGGCAATCGCGCCCAGATCTCATGCGCGCGTTGCGACAACGGCAGTTGCGACAATGGCCGCCCCTGGCGCCGTACGCCGCCGTAGTTCACGCCACTGGAATGCGAACCGCAGAAGTCCCGCTCCAGCAGCGCCACGCTCCGCCCGGCCTGGCTCAGGAACAACGCCGCCGAGGCGCCGACGATACCGCCGCCGATGATCAGCGCATCCACTTCGATCATGACTCGACCTCCAGGCCAAACGGTACCGGCTTGATCGGCGCCTGTGCCCGCAGACGGCCGATTTCCTGAACGTTGCGTCCACTTTCCCGAGCGATGATTTCCGCCGCCGCGGCACCGCACATCCGCCCCTGGCAGCGGCCCATGCCGACCCGGCAATGGGCCTTGACCCGGTTGATTTCCCAATGGCCCTCACCCACGACCTGCCGGATGTCACCGACGCTGACTTCTTCGCAGCGGCAAATCATCAGCCCATCAGCGGCGCGGTCCGCCCAGTCCTCGGGAAACGCAAAGGCGCGCTCCAGGCCTTGCCGGAAACGGCCGATGCGTTCGAGGGATTGTTCCAGCTGGGCGCAGCGTTGCGGGTCGACCTGGTAGCCGAGATCTTCGAGCAATGCCAGGGCTGCCCGTTCGCCGGCCATTTCGGCGGCATCGGCGCCCATGATCCCGGCGCCATCGCCGGCCAGGTAGACCCCTGGCGAGCTGCTGCGCCCGGCGCGGTCGCGCTGCGGCAACCAGGCTCGGTTGAGCGGGTTCCAGGCAAATTCACAACCGAGCAGGTCGGCCAGTTGGGTTTCGCTGCGCAAGCCGTGGGCGAAGGCGACCGCATCGCAATCGAGCCGGTGCTGGCCTTTTCCGTTTTGCCATGACAACGACTGCACCCGGCGTTCGCCGTCGATGCGCGAAAGGCTGGCGCCTTGCTGCACGGCGATGCCGTGGGCTGTGAGCCAGGCGCGGTAATAGAGGCCTTTGGCGAGGGTGGCCGGTTGTGCGAGCAGGCCGGGCAGGGCGCGGGCCTGGGCGCTCAAGGGGGAGCTGTCGAGCACCGCGACGACATTGGCGCCGGCCTTGGCGTATTGATACGCCACCAGATACAACAACGGCCCGCTGCCGGCGAACACCACTCGCTGGCCGATGGCGCAGCCCTGGAACTTCAGGGCGATTTGCGCCGCGCCCAGGCTGTACACCCCCGGCAGCGTCCAGCCAGGCACCGGCAGGATCCGGTCGGTGGCGCCCGTCGCGACGATCACGCTGGCATACGCCAGGCGCGCGGCGCGGCCTTCATGCAAGGTATCCAGCAGCCGGCCCTCGGCGTTCCACACCAGCGTGTCGGGGCGATAGTCGATCTGCTCGCGCAATTCATCCACGGTTTGGTGCAGGGCGCTGGCCTTGTGCGCTTCGAAGCCATAGAGCTGGTTCGGCGTGCGCGTGAAGTTGGCCGGCTGGCGCCGGTAGATCTGCCCGCCGCCGCGTGCCGCCTCGTCCAGCAGGACCGGGTACACGCCATGGGCAACCAGGGTTTGCGCAGCGCGGATGCCGGCGGGGCCGGCGCCGATGATGGCTATGGGGTTCATGGCCACCTCGCTGGCGATGCTTGGAGATCGGTGGAGTGGCTGATGCCGCCTTCGCGAGCAGGCTCGCTCCCACAATGGGGTTGTGATGATGCCGGCTCTTCTGTGGGAGCGAGCCTGCTCGCGAAGAGGCCGCGTCTGTCAAAGTCATTCATACCTTGCGCCCCGGTTCGCGGCTGATCTGCTGGCCGGCTTCGAGCAGCGTCGAGCAGGCGCGCACGCGGCGGCCGTCGCCCAATCGGACCCAGCAGTCCTGGCAGGCGCCCATCAGGCAGAAACCGGCCCGGGGCTCCGCGCTGAAGTCGCTGCCGCGCAAGTGCCCAGCGCAGGTCAGCACGGCGGTCAGCACGGTATCGCCGAGCAGACCGCTGGCAGGCAAGCCGTCGAGCGTGAAGTCCAAGGCCGGGCGATCGCGCTCGGCCAGTCGTTTCAGCAGAGCCATGGCGCCCTCATTGTTTGCCCACCAGGACCCGATCCAGGCCATAGACCCGGTCGAGCAAAATCATCGTCAATGCAGTCAGCCCGATAACCAGCGCCGACACCGCCGCCATCATCGGGTCGATGGATTCGGTGGCGTACACATACATGCGCACCGGCAGGGTTTGCGTGGCCGGCGAGGTGACGAAGATCGACAGCGTGACTTCATCGAAGCTGTTGATGAACGCCAGCAACCAGCCTCCGGCCACGCCCGGCAGAATCATCGGCAAGGTGATCTGCCGGAACAGGGTGAAGCGCCCCGCGCCCAGCGATTGCGCAGCCTGTTCGGCGCTGCGGTCCAGGCCGATGGCCGACGCCAGCACCAGGCGCAGCACATATGGCGTGATCACCAGCACGTGGGCGAAGATCAGCCAGGTAAAACTGCCGTTCACGCCCATCAACGCAAACAGGCGCAGTAACGCGACGCCCAGCACCAGGTGCGGAATGATGATCGGCGACAGGAACAGACCATTGATAAAATCCCGGCCAGGAAACTCCAGCCGGGTGATTGCCAGCGCCGCCGGCACCGCGATCAATGTCGCCAGCGACGCCGCGCAGAACGCCAGGACCAGGCTGTTGTAGAACGCATCGACAAAATCCGCGCGCTCGAACACGGCACGGAACCAGCGCAGGGAAAACTCCGTGGTGGGCAGGCTCAGGGTGTTTTCCGGGGTGAAGGCCACCAGGCAGACCACCACCAGTGGCGCCAGCATGAACACCACGACCAGGGCGTGAAACAACAGGGCGAAAGGACCGTTCCTGGACATGAAGAATTACCCCAATGATTTCTTGTAGCGGCCTTCGATCATGCGGTTCCACGAGAGCATGATCAGCAGGTTGAGCAGCAGCAGCGCGACGGCAATGGCCGCGCCCATGGGCCAATTGAGTTCCGACAGGTACTGGTCGTAGATCAGCGTGGCGACCATCTTCAAGCGACGCCCGCCGAGCAGGCCGGGTATCGCGAAGGAACTGGCGGCGAGGCCGAACACAATCAGGGTGCCGGACAGTACGCCGGGCATGATCTGCGGCAACACGACCTTGCGGATCACCGTGAACTGGCTCGCGCCCAGGGACAGGGCGGCCTGTTCGGCGGCCGGGTCGAGTTTCTGCAACGAGGTCCACACCGGAATGATCATGAACGGCAACATCACGTGGACCAGGGCGATGACCACGGCAAACGGCGTGTAGAGCAGCTTCATCGGCGAGCCGCCAAGGGCCTGCAACGTCTGGTTGACCAGGCCGTCGGCGCCGAGCAGCAGGCTCCAGCCGAAGGCCCGCACCACCACCGAGATCAACAGCGGCGTGAGGATCAGAATCAGGAAAATCGAGCGCCAAGGCGCGCCCATGCGGCTGAGAATGTAGGCCTCGGGCACGCCGATCAGCACGCAGAGCACGGTGGTCAGGGCGCTGATCCACAACGTGCGCAGGAAGATTTCATAAAAGTACGGATCGCCCAGCAGGCTGGTGTAATGCTCGAACGTGTAGGCCTCGCTGTTGATGCCCGAGCCGTAGTCGAAGACGTTGAACGACAACACCAGCGTCAACCCGAGGGGAATGACCAGCAGGCTCAGGTACAAGGCCAGGGCCGGGGCCGACATCAGGTAACCCTGGCGGCCGCGCTTGATGGTATCCATCAGCTTCATGCCGACACCTCGTCCACGCTGAGCACCCGCAGCAGCGCCGGATCCCAGTCCAGGCCGACGGCGGTGCCTTCGGTCAGGGGCGCCGAGCCGTCGTTGCGGCGCACCACGCTGAGCTCGCCCAGGTTGGTGGCGACGCCGTACAGCCATTGACTGCCGAGGAAAAAACGGCTGGTGACAGCGCCTTGCAGCCGCCCCGCGCCGGCGGCGCACAGATCGATTTTCTCCGGGCGCAGGCTCAGGGTCAGCTCGCCTTGACCGGCGCCACAGACTTGCACGACGCCAGCGCTGTCCCGCTGGCCCGGGAGCAGGTTGGCTTTGCCGACAAAACCGGAAATGAACTCGGTGCGCGGGTGTTCATAAAGCGTGTAGGGCGCGTCGATCTGGGTGATCCGACCGGCCTGCATCACCACCACCCGGTCGCTGATCGACAGCGCCTCGGACTGGTCATGCGTCACCATCAGCGTGGTGATGCCGACCTCGCGCTGGATGCGGCGGATCTCGAACTGCATCTCCTCGCGCAGGTTGGCGTCGAGGTTGGACAACGGTTCGTCGAGTAGCAGCACCGGCGGTTCGATCACCAGCGCCCGGGCCAAAGCCACGCGCTGGCGCTGGCCGCCGGAGAGTTCACGCGGGTAGCGCTCGGCGTGCTGGTCGAGGCGCACCAGCTTGAGTACCCGATCGACCCGTGTCTGCAATTCGGTGCTCGGCACTTTGCGCATACGCAAGCCGAAGGCAACGTTGTCCTTGACGGTCATGTGGGGGAACAGCGCATAGCTCTGGAACACCACGCCCAGGCCCCGGCTGGCCGGCTTGGCGTGAGTGATGTCGCGACTGTCGAGGAGGATGCGCCCGCTGCTGGCTTCGACGAAGCCGGCGATCATTTGCAGGGTCGTGGTCTTGCCGCAGCCTGATGGCCCCAGCAGGGAGACGAACTCGCCTTTTTCCACCGAGAGGTTGGTGGCGACCACGGCGTCGAGGTCGCCATAACGTTTGCTCAAGTTTTCAAGTTGCACGAAAGCCATGACTGCGCTCCACCTGAGATTGTTATGCGTCGCCGCGAGGCGCGCTTTTTTGTATGGGCAGATACGAAAGGATGTCGCGGGGTGCGTTGGCGCTCGAGATCAACTCGGCTGCCGCTGTTGTTCGAATCGCCCCTGTATGGACGCAGAGTAGGACGAAGAATAGGATGGGCTCAATGGACTATTTCACTGAGACGACGACTATTTTCAGTTTCATCCAGTGAGTAAATTATCTGAAGAGAAATGACATGCCTGATTCCACTGAGCGGAACACAGAAAAAGGTGAAGTTGGGGTCGGCTCGGTCTCACGGCTGTTTGCGGTGCTGCGCAGCCTGGGCGAGACCGTTGAAGGCGGTGAGCGCGTGACGCAACTGGCCCAGCGCATCGGCCTGTCCCAGCCGACCACGCACCGCTTGCTGCGCAACCTGATGGACGAGGGCATGGTCGAGCAGGATGCGCGCAGCAAACGCTATCGGCTCAGCCTGGACTTCTTTGCCCTGGCTGCCCGCGCCGGCAATACCGGTAACCTGCGTGAACTGGCCAGGCCCGCCATGTTGCGGCTGTCGGCGTCGCTGGGGGATTCGCTGTTTCTGCTGGCGCGTTGCGGTTTCGATGCCATCTGCCTGGATCGCAGCGAGGGGCCGTTTCCGATCCGCACGTTCACCGGCGACATCGGCGGCCGCGTGGCACTGGGCGTGGGGCAGGGCAGCCTGGCGATCCTGGCATTCCTGCCAGAGGAGGAGCGCGACACGGTGATCCATTACAACCTGCCGCGGCTCAAGGATTTTCATTTGTACGATGAAGTCTTCCTGCGCACCGAGGTCGAGAACGTGCGGACACTGGGCTACGCCGGACGCAACACGGGTGTGTTGCAAGGCATGGCCGGGGTCGCGGTGCCCATTCTCGATCGTGACGGCCGGGCCGTCGCAGCGCTGAGCGTGGCGACCATCAGCGACCGGCTCGGGCCGGATCGCCTGCCGACGGTGGTGGAGATGCTCAAGCGCGAAGCCGCGGCGATCGGTCCGCGCATCAACCCGTTCGACCCGCTGCTGCGCAGGCCTTCGCAGGTGTTCAGGCAGGGGTGAGCAGCGCTTGCTGGCCGTCGCTACTCTCTGTGGGAGCGAGCCTGCTCGCGAAAGCGGTGTGCCAGTCGACATCACCGGGGCAGATACGCCGTCTTCGCGAGCAGGCTCGCTCCCACCAAGGGGGCCACAGGGGGCCCGCAGGCGACAGTGGCGATCAGAAGTTCAGGGTTTGCTTGAGCTTCTGCGCCGCCGGCATATCACTCGGGATGACCATCGCATAGTTGTATCCCGGCCCGGACCAGTATTCGGCCTGCAATTCACCGTCGCGCCGGCTGCCACGGGGCAGCAGGTAATTTTTCGGGCCAGGTGGGCGCACGTAGAAACTGATCTTCAGGCCGCTCGGGTCCTGATAGACCACCATCGCCGCGGCGCCTTGGTCAGTACTGAGCAATCGTCCGCTGACCGGCTTGAAGCCCGCCGCCGAGAGATCCGGCAGGCGGTCGGCCTGGGTGAAGTAGCGGTCGAGCCAGCCTTGCATGCTTTGCTCGTCGCCCGTCTGGTAGTCGGCGGGCAGGACGCCCTGCTGGGCAATCAAGCGGTAGGCCTGCAGCGCATCAGCCATGGGCGCTGCGGCGCTGAGCAGGGTCATCTGCCGGGCCTGCCATCCGCCGAATCCACCGACCCCGACCGCCAGCACCAGCACCGCCGCACTGGCCAGCTGGCGTCGGGACCGATGTCTGAGGCGTTGGCGGATGATCGCCGGATCCAGGCCAGGGTTGGGTGATTGCTGCAGGGCCGCGCTCATGGCCGCGCGCAATTGCTGGGTGTCTTGCTGCCATCCGCGGACCCGCGCGGCGACATCGGGATGGCTGTCGAGGTAGATCTGGACCTGGCGTTGGTCGTCTTCGCTGAGCTGGCGATCGACATAGGCGTGCAGGTCGCTGTCGCTGGGGGGCATGCTGATCATTTGAGTATCCGCAGGGCAGGGCGGGCGATTTCGCCTTCGCTGAGTTGACGCAACGCTTGGCGCGCACGGGACAGACGCGACATCACGGTGCCCGTCGGCACGTCCAGGATGTCGGCCACTTGCTGGTAGCTCAAGCCTTCCACCGAGACCCATAACAGCAGCGCACGTTGCTCGGTGGGCAGTTGATCGAAGGCCTGGAGTGACGATTGGGCGATGACACTGCGTTCGGCCGAAGGGTGCGCATCGTCGCGGCCGGTGAACAGTTCGAGCATCCGCGCATAACGTCGGGAGCGGCGATGGGCATCGAGGAACTGCCGGTAGAGAATCGAAAACAGCCAGGCCCGCAGGTCGCCGTCCGGGCGCTTGTCGGTCCATTTCGACAAGGCCCGTTCCAGGCATGCCTGCACCAGATCATCGGCATTGCTGGGATTGCGGGTCAGCGACACGGCAAAACGTCGTAGCCG
The DNA here is from genome assembly GCF_054161305.1 of Pseudomonas sp. Z2-11. NCBI lineage: Bacteria > Pseudomonadati > Pseudomonadota > Gammaproteobacteria > Pseudomonadales > Pseudomonadaceae > Pseudomonas > Pseudomonas sp. Z2-11. The sequence continues at coordinate 4,041,094 of NZ_CP096395.1, read as the reverse complement.
TGGGATGAGCAGGCGCAACTGGTCGTCGAGTTCGTTCATGGGCGGGCAGCTTCGTTGGGCAATCGCTGAGTTGGGACTGGAAAGACGACCCGGGAACGAGATTATTCCAGCGCAGGAAAAATAAATACGCGACGTGGGAATAAACCCGTCGGGCTTTCGTCTGACAGGTCCTTTCCACAGATGGCCGTGTGCCCTGGAGTCTGCAAATGGTTGACCCTTCTTCTGAATCGAGTCGGCGGCCGTTGAGCGCTGCCAGCCTGGCGTTGCGCCTGACCGGCATCGCCGCGGTCGTCGCCGCGCTGGCCGGGACATTCGCTTACGTGAACGGTACCCTGGACCCGCAACGACTGACGCCCAAGGCCTTGGTCAACGTGCTGGAAACCAATAACGGGGTTCATCCGGGTTTTCGGCGCAATCACTCCAAAGGTGTCTGCGTTGCGGGCTATTTTGAGAACAGCGGCGAGGCGCGAGCCTACTCCAGCGCGCAGGTGTTCAACGATGCGCGGACGCCGGTGGTGGGTCGTTTTGCACTGCCCAGCGGCAACCCCTACGCACCCGATGGCAGCGTGCCGATCCGCAGCCTGGCGTTGCGTTTTACCCAGTCCGATGGCCAGCAATGGCGCACGGGCATGAACAGCATGCCGGTTTTCCCGGTGGGGACGCCCGAGGCGTTCTTCCAGCTTCAACAGGCCCAGTCGCCGGATCCGGCCACGGGTAAACCGAACCCGGCGGCGGTGCCGGCATTTTTTGCCGCGCATCCCGAGGCGATGCCGTTCCTGCAATGGATCAAGACCGCAAAACCCTCGGCCAGCTATGCCACCGAAACTTATAACGGGATTAACGCGTTCTATCTGGTCAACCCCTCGGGGGAGCGCCAGGCGGTGCGCTGGGCGGTAGTACCAACGAGCCAGGACGCGGCTCAGACCGCGCCGCCCCAAGGCGCTGATTTCCTTGAACAGGACCTGACGAAACGCCTGGCTGCCGGGCCACTGCGCTGGCAGTTGCACATTACCCTGGCCAATCCGGGCGACCCGGTCAACGACGCCAGCAAGGCCTGGCCCGGCGACCGCAAGGCGCTCAACGCCGGTACCCTGGTACTGGAGCGCGCCCAGGCGCAGGACAACGGGGATTGCCGCGACATCAACTATGACCCGCTGATCCTGCCCAGTGGCATCGAAGGCTCGGATGATCCGCTGCTGGCCGCCCGCTCGGCAGCCTATGCCAGTTCCTATCTGCGGCGCACCAGCGAAGTCAGCCAATTGCCCGCTACCCAGGAGTCCCGTCAATGAACGCCCCTCGACACTTCGCACCGCTGGCTCGGCTGCTGCATTGGCTGATGGCCCTGATGATCATCGCCATGCTGTTTATCGGCGCAGGCATGGTCGCCTCGGTGTCCGAGCGCCACGAATGGTTGCTCCAACTGCACAAACCTCTGGGCATCGCGATTCTGTTGCTGGTGATCGTGCGCCTGGTGGTGCGCTTTACCCGCCGTACGCCGCCGCTGCCAGCCGATCTGCCGGGGTGGCAGGTATTGGCGGCCAAGGCCTCGCATGTCTTGCTGTACGCCTTGATGCTGATCTTGCCGCTGTTGGGCTGGAGCATGATTTCGGCGGCAGGCGACCCGGTGATGCTTGGCGAATCGCTGCGGTTGCCCTCCATCCTGCCAGCGGATGCCCAGACTTTTGCGTGGCTGCGCAAGGCCCATGGCTACCTGGCCTATCTGTTGTTCCTGACCGTGCTGGTGCATCTGGCGGCGGCGCTGTTCCATGGGTGGGTGCGCCGGGATGAGGTGTTGGGCAGCATGTTGCGCGGCAAGGACTGACGCATAACCCGTGGCGAGGGAGCTTGCTCCCGCTCGGCGGCGCAGCCGTCGTAAAACCGGCTGACGCGATATGTCTGAAAAACTGCATCAATCCATTCGGGGTGGCTACGCCACCCAGCGGGAGCAAGCTCCCTCGCCACGGGGAGCGGGGCGCCGGGGAATATCAGCGCAATTCGTCGATGATGTCCTCGACCGTGCTCAGCACGTCCTTGCCCAATTGCATTGAGCGTTTGCCGGACCAGCCCGTGCGTGGGTTCGGGTGGTCGTCGTGGTCCTTGAACGGCATTTCCAGGGTCAGGGACAGGCAATCATATTTCTGCCCAACCGCGTTGCAGGCCAAGGTCATGTTGGCCTGGCCCGGTTCGTTGCGGGTGTAACCATGGGCGGTCTGGAAGTCCTTGGTCTGGTGCTTGAGGTGGCTGCGAAAGCGCTCTTCGAGTCCGGCGATGCGCGGCGTATAGCCCGGGTTGCCTTCGCAACCGGCAGTGAAGACGTGGGGTATCTCTTCGTCACCGTGGACATCAAGGAACAGGTCGACGCCGTACTTTTCCATCTGCTGCTGTACGAAATGGACCTCGGGACTGATTTGCGGACTGGCGCTCTGCCAGGCCCGGTTGAGGTCCTGGCCCATCGCGTTGGTGCGCAGGTGCCCGTGGAACGCGCCATCCGGATTCATGTTCGGCACCAGGTACAGATCGGCCTTGGCGAGCAAACGGTTCAGCTGGGCGTCGTCCTGATGCTGGAGACGTTCGATTACTCCCTCCATGAACCACTCGGCCATGTGCTCGCCGGGGTGCTGCTGCGCAATGATCCAGATCTTGCGTCGGCCCTCGGCACCGCTGCCTTTGCGCAGCAATTGAAGATCACGGCCCTCGACGCTTTTGCCGATCGCCAGCAGTTCGGTACCGGCCTTGTGCTGCGCCTGTTCGATCAGCCAGTCGTGACGGCCGCGGCTGTAGGGTTCGAAATAGGCAAACCAGGCGTGGGGCTGTTCGGCTTCCAGATGAAAGCGCAGGGCGTCGCCCTCGAATTGCGTAGGAATACGGAACCAGTTGACATGATCGTAGGACGCTACGGCTTGGTAGCCTGTCCACGCCTTGTTATAGGACGATTGGCTGGCGTTGAGCAGGCGGAAAGAATATTCCTGGCCGACGTGCAGGCCGCTGGCCTTGAAATGAAACCATTGGAAATGCGCGCTACGGGTGTCTGGCCTGATTTTCAGCAGCGACTGCAACGGGTTGCTGATGTCCACGACGTCAATATTGCCACTGTCGAAGTTGGCGCTGATATCAAAGGAAGATTTAGCCACGGTCACGGTTCCGGTAGAGGATCTGGTGGCCGTTACTTTACACGCAGGACGGGCGAACCGGGACGATCAGCGCCATGAAAAGAAGGGGGCGCCCTCCCTGGACGCTTAAGCAGATTAGACAGTCCCTGAATGATTCTCAAGTGCTGCCTGTCGTTCATTCACTCTGTTGCAGCGCAGATGCTTTGGCGAGCGAAGTGCGTTTGCTATCATCGCCGTCATCGAATCAGCAACATCCAAAGACTTCATTAGCCTGAAGCCATAAGCCGAAAAATCGGCAAAAAAAGACCCGGCAAAAAGCCGGGTCAAAAACCGTGATTAGCCTGATGAGGAGATATTCCAGAGGTCCGACCTAAGGTCCTCTGGGCTATCGACTGATCTCGCGATCAGCTGATGCAATAATAATCATTATCATTTGCAAGTCAAATGTTTTTATTGCCTCAATTGGAAATTATTTCTCGTGGCCCGCGTTCGCGGCGTCATTCAAGCGTTGCGACTAGCGTGCCGGATAGCCGTCCAGGGTCCGGTCGAGCATGACCTTGACCAGGTCGATCATATGCACCACCGAAAATGCCAGGTCACGGCTCGGGCCGTTCAATCGGCTGGCGGATTCGTGGGCGGTAGCGGCTGCACAACGTAGCAGGTCGCAAGCATGAACCAGGGCTTCCTCCCCACTGATGTTTCGGTTGACGTCGAAGAAGCGATGTTCCGCCGGGTTGTCGGCAATATCCGGTTTCAGGTAATGGTCCAGGGCGCGTTTGGCTGCCGGACAATCCTGAAGCGACAAAAATGGGTTGTTCGAGGGGGCTGCGGGCTCATCGTTGTTGGGCTTGTCCATGATGTCGAGTTTCTCCGTGCGGGTTTGGAAATCCTGATCCCAGCTTAGTACTCGGCGTAATTGTGACGATAATTTAAATACTACAACTTGTGTTTTGCTGGACGGCGTCAGCCACGTATCGTGCCGCTCATGGATAAATGGATAGAGTTGGTCAAGGCCAGGATGAAGGAGCAGCACATCACGCAAGTGGTGCTCGCAGAGCGTCTGGGGATGTCTCAGGGTGGGGTCGGCCATTGGCTGACCAAGCGCCGACAACCCAGTCTTGGAGACATGAACCGGGTGCTGCAGGAGCTGGGGCTGGAGTTCCTCGAGGTGGCAATGGTGATCCGCGAGCCGGACACTTCCACCGACGAGGGGATGGCCCTGGCGCAGAAGTACAACCCGTACTTTCGCTACCCGGTCAGTGACTGGCGCGACATCGGTCTCGTTCGCGAAGAGAATGTCGCGGACTACGGCCAGCCGCGCTATGAGCTGACGGATTACCATGCACGGGGCGACGCGTTCTGGCTGGTGGTGATGGGGGATGCGATGACGGCGCCAAGCGGCTTGAGCATTCCCGAGGGCATGTCGATCCTGGTGGATCCGGCGATCGAAGCGGTGCCCGGGAAACTGGTGATTGCCCGATTGCCAGGTAGCAGCGAAGCGACTTTCCGCAAGCTGATGGAAGAGAGCGGGCAGCGTTACCTGGTTCCGCTCAATCCGACTTATCCGAAAACCCTGTTTACCGACCAATGCCGCATCATCGGCGTGGTCGTACAGGCAACCATCAGGTTCTGACTGGATCGGCCCGGAAACCGGGCCGAATGGCTATTCTTCCAGTTCCACCAGCGCGCTGCCCTCGCTGACCATCTCTCCCTCCTGGCAATACACCGCCTTGATCACGCCAGCCTTGGGCGCGCGGATGCTGTGCTCCATTTTCATCGCCTCCAGCACCACCAGTTGCGCGCCGGCTTCCACCGCCTGGCCAGCGCTCACCAGCACCCGAACGATGCTTCCATTCATGGGGGCGACCAGGCCGCCCTGTTGGCTGTGGCTGGCCTCGGCCGCCGCCAGCGGGTCGTAGGAGTCGACTCGATACAGATCGCCCTTCCATTGCAAGTAGAGGCTGTCGTCGTGGCGAATGGCTCGATGTTCGCGGCGCACACCGTTGTGCTCGATGATCAACTGCTCGCCCCTGAGCTCGGCGCCGCGACCAGCAACATCCAGCGTCACGGCGCGGTCCTGGCCATCGCAACTCAGGTGCAGGGTGATTTCCGCTGGCAGCCCCAGGCGCAGCCCGGCGGTAGCGGCCCATGGCGAGTTGCTGTCATCGGCGCGGACACGTGGCGTCAGGCTCAAGGCGAAACCCTGGGCCGCAGCGCGCCAGAAATCGTCATCCAGTTCGCCGGGCTCCGGCAGCAATTGCGCCTGGTAACGCGGGATGAAACCGGTGTCCAGTTCCGCCGCCGCGAAGGCGGGGTGAGCGATGATACGGCGGAGAAAACCGATGTTGGTTTTCAGCCCGCCAATGGCGAACTCGTCGAGCATGGCCAACAACCGCAAACGTGCCTGTTCGCGGGTTTCCCCCCAGGCAATTAACTTGCCGAGCATCGGGTCGTAGAAGGGCGAGATCTCATCGCCTTCGTCGACACCACTGTCTACCCGGCGACCTGGGCCTTCGGCCGACTCGCGATACAGCGACAAGCGCCCCGTGGCGGGAAGAAAATCATTGGCCGGATCTTCGGCGTACAGACGTACTTCGATGGCATGACCCAGCAGCGGCACCTGCTCCTGGGTGATCGGCAATGGCTCGCCCTGGGCGACGCGGATCTGCCAGGCCACCAGGTCGAGCCCGGTGATCGCTTCGGTCACCGGATGCTCGACCTGCAGCCGGGTATTCATTTCCATGAAGAAAAATTCGCCTCGCGAGTCCAGCAGAAACTCCACCGTACCCGCGCCGACATAGCCGATCGCCTTGGCCGCCCGTACGGCGGCTTCGCCCATCGCCCGGCGCAGTTCCTGGCTCAGACCCGGCGCCGGTGCCTCCTCCACGACCTTCTGATGGCGACGCTGGATCGAGCAGTCGCGTTCGTTGAGATACAGGCAGTTGCCGTGCCGGTCGGCGAACACCTGGATTTCCACGTGGCGTGGCTTGAGCAAGTATTTTTCCACCAGCATTCGCGCATCGCCGAACGACGATTGCGCTTCGCGCTGCGCAGAGGCCAATGCCTCGGCCAGTTGGCTGACTTCCTCGACAACCTTCATGCCCTTGCCGCCGCCGCCCGCCGTGGCCTTGAGCAGCACCGGATAACCGATGCGCTCGGCGGCGGCGCGGAAGGTCTCCAGATCCTGGGTTTCACCGTGATAGCCGGGTACCAGCGGCACGCCGGCCGTCTCCATCAGGGCCTTGGCGGCGGACTTGCTGCCCATGGCGTCGATGGCCGAGGCGGGCGGACCGAGAAAGATCAGCCCGGCTTCTTCGATAGCCCTGGCGAACCCGGCATTCTCGGAAAGAAAACCGTAGCCCGGATGGATGGCTTGGGCGCCACTGGCCTGCGCCGCGGCGATCAGTTTGTCGATTTGCAAATAGCTGTCGGCGGCCTTGCTGCCGCCCAGATCGACACGCACGTCGGCTTCCCGGCTATGACGCGCGTCACGGTCGGTGGCGCTGTGCACCGCAACGGTGGTCAGGCCCATGGCCTTGGCTGTGCGCATGACGCGGCAGGCGATTTCGCCGCGGTTGGCGACCAACAGGGTAGTGAGGGCAGGGGCGCTCATCGACGCGGCTCCTTGTTGTTGGACTCGGTTTGCCAGCTCGGCGGTCGTTTTTGCAAGAACGCCCGCAGGCCTTCCTGGCCCTCGGGGCTGACCCGTATCCGCGCGATGGCATTTTCGGTGTAGCGCCGCAACGCCGGGGTCAACGCACCGTTGCCGACTTCGCGCAGCAGTTCCTTGCTGGCGCGCATGGCCGCCGGACTGTTGAGCAGCAGGTTGTCGATCCACTTGCCGAGCTGATCATCCAGGGCCTCGGCCGGGTAACTGTCCGCCAGCAAACCGATTTCCTTCGCCCGTTGCCCACCGAAACGTTCAGCCGTCAGGGCGTAACGCCGTGCCGCCCGTTCGCCGATGGCCTGCACCACGAATGGACTGATCACGGCCGGCGCCAGGCCGATGCGTACTTCGGACAGGCAGAACTGCGCATCATCGGCGCCGATGGCCATGTCACAGGCGCTGATCAAACCCAGCGCGCCGCCGAATGCCGCGCCCTGGACAACGGCGAGCGTCGGGATCTTCAGCTTGGCGAGGTTGTACATCAGCTCCGCCAGTTCCCGAGCGTCGTCGAGGTTGGTGTGGTAATCGAGTTCGGCCGATTGCTGCATCCAGGCCAGGTCGGCGCCGGCGCTGAAGTGTTTGCCACGACCACGGATCAGCAGGAAGCGCAGGGTCGGATCGCTGCCGACCTGGTCCAGGGCGAGGATCAGCTCGCGGATCATCTCGGCGTTGAACGCGTTGTTTTTCGACTCGCGGTCGAGCCACAAGGTGGCGAAGCCGCGCGGGTCCATCTGCAATTGGAGCGTGTTGTAATGATTCATGGGCGTTCCCCGGTTACATCCTGAACACGCCGAAGCGGCTCGGTTCGATGGGCGCGTTCAACGACGCGGACAAGGCCAGGCCCAGCACATCGCGCGTCTGCGCCGGGTCAATGACGCCGTCATCCCACAGCCGCGCGCTGGAATAGTAGGGGTGCCCCTGTTCTTCGTACTGGTCGAGGATCGGTTGCTTGATCTCGGCCTCCTGAACTGCGCTGAACGGCTGGCCGCTGCGTTCGGCCTGTTCGCGCTTGACCTGCACCAGCACGCCGGCCGCCTGTTCGGCGCCCATCACGCCGATCCGCGCATTCGGCCACATCCACAAAAAGCGCGGGTCATACGCGCGGCCGCACATGCCGTAGTTACCGGCGCCGAAACTGCCGCCGATGATCACGGTGAATTTCGGCACCCGGGCGCAGGCCACCGCGGTCACAAGTTTTGCGCCGTGTTTGGCGATGCCGCCGGCTTCGTATTTCTGACCGACCATGAAGCCGGTGATGTTCTGCAGGAACAACAGCGGTATGCCGCGCTGGCAGGCCAGTTCGATGAAGTGCGCGCCTTTTTGTGCGGCCTCGGCGAACAGGATGCCGTTGTTGGCCAGGATGGCCACCGGGTAACCGTGCAAGTGGGCGAAACCGCACACCAGGGTCGTTCCGAACAGTGCTTTGAACTCGTCGAACACCGAGCCGTCCACCAGACGTGCGATCACTTCTCGCACGTCGAATGGCTGCTTCGCGTCGGCCGAAACCACGCCGTACAGCTCCTCACTCGAATACAGCGGGGCGATGGGCGCGCGTTGCTGCACATCACCGAGCTTGCGCCAGTTGAGGTTGGCCACGCTGCGACGGGCCAGCGCCAGGGCGTGTTCATCGCTGTCGGCGTAATGGTCGGCGACACCGGAAATCTTGCAGTGCACGTCGGCGCCGCCCAGGTCCTCGGCACTGACCACCTCTCCAGTCGCCGCTTTTACCAACGGCGGGCCGGCGAGGAAAATCGTTGCCTGCTGGCGGACCATGATCGCCTCGTCCGCCATCGCCGGCACGTACGCGCCGCCAGCGGTGCAGGAACCCATGACCACGGCAATCTGCGGGATGCCCTGGGCACTCATGTTGGCCTGGTTGAAGAAGATCCGGCCAAAGTGCTCACGGTCGGGGAACACCTCGTCCTGGCGCGGCAGGTTGGCACCGCCGGAATCCACCAGGTAGATGCAGGGCAGGCGGTTCTGTTGGGCGATGGTCTGGGCGCGCAGGTGTTTTTTCACCGTCAGCGGGTAATACGAACCACCTTTGACGGTCGCGTCGTTGGCGACAATCATGCATTCGATGCCTTCCACTCGACCGATCCCGGCGATCACGCCGGCGGCCGGAACGTCTTCGCCGTACACCTCGTAAGCCGCCAGCGGACTGATCTCCAGGAACGGCGAACCCGGGTCAAGCAAGCGATTGATGCGTTCCCTGGGCAACAATTTGCCCCGTGAGGTATGCCGTTCCTGGGCCTTGGCTCCGCCGCCTTGCTGGACGTGGGCGAGCAAAGTACGCAGGGCCTCGACCTGGCCGAGCATCGCGTCGCGGTTGGCGCTGAATTCCGGTGAGCGTGGGTTGAGCTGAGTGTGCAGCGTGGCCATGGTCAGCTCCGTTAGCGGGTTTCGTTGAACAGTTCGCGGCCGATCAGCATCCGTCGGATCTCACTGGTGCCGGCGCCGATTTCATACAGCTTGGCGTCACGCAGCAGGCGCCCGGCCGGGAACTCATTGATATAGCCATTGCCGCCCAGGATCTGGATGGCATCAAGGGCCATTTGCGTCGCGCGTTCGGCGCTGTAGAGGATCACCCCGGCGGCGTCCTTGCGCGTGGTTTCGCCGCGCTCGCAGGCCTGGGCCACCGCATACAGGTAGGCGCGGCTGGCGTTGAGCTGGGTGTACATATCCGCAACCTTGCCCTGGATCAGCTGGAATTCGCCGATGCTCTGGCCGAACTGCTTGCGATCATGGATATAGGGCACGATCAGGTCCATGCAGGCCTGCATGATCCCGGTCGGGCCGCCGGACAAGACCACGCGCTCGTAGTCGAGGCCGCTCATGAGGACTTTCACGCCACCGTTGAGTGCGCCGAGGATGTTTTCTTCCGGCACCTCGACGTCGTCGAAAAACAGCTCGCAGGTATTGGAGCCGCGCATGCCGAGCTTGTCGAACTTGTTGCTGCGGCTGAAGCCTTTCCAGTCGCGTTCGACTATGAACGCGGTAATGCCGTGGGCGCCTTTTTCCAGGTCGGTCTTGGCGTAGATCACATAGGTGTTGGCGTCAGGCCCGTTGGTGATCCAGGTCTTGCTGCCGTTGAGAACGTAGCGGTCGCCGCGTTTGTCGGCGCGCAGTTTCATCGAGACCACATCGGAGCCGGCGTTCGGTTCGCTCATGGCCAGGGCGCCGATGTGTTCGCCGCTGATCAGCTTGGGCAGGTATTTGGTTTTCTGCTCATGGTTGCCGTTGCGATTGATCTGGTTGACGCACAGGTTGGAGTGGGCGCCGTAGGAGAGGGCGACCGAGGCCGAGCCGCGGCTGATTTCTTCCATCGCTACCACATGGGCCAGGTAACCCAGGCCAGCGCCGCCATATTCTTCCGGGACGGTGATGCCCAGCAGGCCCATGTCGCCGAACTTGCGCCACATATCGGCGGGGAACAGATTGTCGATGTCGATCTGCGCCGCACGAGGCGCCAACTCTGCCTTGACGAAGGATTGCACCTGGTCGCGCAACATATCGATAGTTTCGCCGAGGGCAAAATTCAGGGATGGGTAGCTCATGGGACACCTTTTGGATTTTTGTCGGGTGCGGGGAGCGGCGGGAGCGCTCTCACCTTTACGTTAACGTAAGCGCGCGACCCATGGCTGTCAATCGCTCTTTACGTTAACGTCAACTTGGGCCAGAGTAAGGCCGCTTGAACAGCTTTCGAAGTCGTGAGATTCCACCGATACACCCATTAATAAAGACAACAGGGGGCGTCATGGATCAACCCGGTTCGCATACGCAACTCAGCTATACCCGCGGTTCCCAGGCCAAGGCCTTGCTGGCCCAAACCATCGGCGAGGCGTTTGACCAGACGGTGACAGACTGTCCTGACGGCGAAGCGCTGGTGGCTCGCCACCAATCATTGCGCTACAGCTGGCGCGAACTGGCCGCGGCGGTCGACCTGCACGCCCGGGCCATGCTCGCGCTGGGCCTGGAAACCGGCGATCGGCTGGGCATATGGGCACCCAATTCCGCGCAGTGGTGCATTACCCAGTTTGCCAGCGCGAAGATCGGCGTGATCCTCGTCAACATCAACCCGGCCTATCGGGCCTCGGAACTGGAGTACGTGCTCAAACAGTCCGGATGCCGCTGGCTGGTGTGTGCGGGGGCTTTCAAGACTTCGGATTACCACGCCATGTTGCAGGCATTGGCGCCGGAACTGGCAGAGCAATCGATCGGCCAACTGCGAAGCGAATGCTTGCCGGATCTGCGCGGCGTGATCAGCCTCGATTCCCAGCCGCCTTCAGGCTTCCTGCCCTGGTCGCAGTTGGCCGACCTCGGTGCAGCCATTTCGCCTGGGCAATTGGCCGAGCGCCAGGGCAGCCTGCATTTCGAGCAGCCGGTGAATATCCAGTACACCTCCGGCACCACCGGATTTCCCAAGGGCGCGACCCTCAGTCACCAGAACATTCTCAACAACGGTTACATGGTCGGTGAAAGCCTCGGCCTGACCGCCGGCGATCGTCTGGTGATCCCGGTGCCGTTGTATCACTGCTTCGGCATGGTCATGGGTAACCTGGGGTGCATGACCCACGGCAGTACCATGATCTACCCCAACGATGCCTTCGATCCGTTGCTGACGCTACGGACCGTGGCTGAAGAAAGAGCCACCGCGCTGTACGGGGTCCCCACCATGTTCATCGCTATGCTGGACCAGCCGCAGCGCGGGGATTTCGACCTGTCCAGCCTGCGCACCGGGATCATGGCCGGAGCCACCTGTCCGATCGAGGTGATGCGGCGGGTCATCAGCGAGATGCACATGGCCCAAGTGCAGATTGCCTACGGCATGACGGAAACCAGCCCGGTGTCGTTGCAGACCGGTCCCACGGATGAACTGGAGTTGCGTGTCACGACCGTTGGGCGTACCCAGCCGCAGCTGGAGAGCAAGATCATCGACGGGAACGGCGAGGTTGTCCCTCGCGGCACCATCGGCGAATTGTGCACGCGCGGTTACAGCGTGATGCTCGGCTACTGGAACAACCCCAAGGGCACGGCCGAGGCGATCGATGCGCAGGGCTGGATGCACACCGGCGACCTGGCGAGCATGGATGAGCAGGGTTACGTCTGTATCGTCGGACGGAACAAGGACATGATCATCCGTGGCGGTGAGAATGTTTATCCCCGCGAACTGGAGGAGTTCTTTTTCACCCATCCCGCCGTGGCGGATGTGCAGGTGATCGGCATTCCATGCCCACGCTACGGTGAACAGATCGTGGCCTGGATCAAACTCCATCCCGGCCACAGCGTCACCGAGGAGCAGTTGCAAGCGTGGTGCAAGGAACGCATCGCTCACTTCAAGACACCGCGTCATTTCAAATTTGTCGAGCAGTTCCCGATGACGGTTACCGGCAAGATCCAGAAATTTCGCATGCGCGAAATCAGCATCGAAGAGCTGCGCAATCACCAGGGCTGAGGCAGGCATGTGGGAGCGGGCTTGTGTGGGAGCGGGCTTGCTCGCGAAGACGGCAGCATAATCGACATCAAGACAACCTGACCCACCGCTTTCGCGAGCAAGCCCGCTCCCACAGGAAAACCCCAAACCCCAGACAGCACAAAGGGGAGCCGAAGCTCCCCTTTAATTTTGTCGTCGCGTGCTCTTTTTTTATTATTGAGGGGTGGCCTGTTGTTGTTTTTGGCAGCCGTGACCCTTTACCGCTGTTTTTGGCGATCCCCATCCGGGATCAAGAGCAAACGTATTTTTTTGAGCGCTGATCTGCTTTTTCGCCTTGCGATCCAACCGATTCGGGAGCTACCTGGAGGTAGTTTTATTATTCTCTGCCCGGTTGCGGGTTGCTCCTGGAAGCACCCTGAAAAGCACATCTTCTCCAAAAAAATCTGTTAGCTGCGTCTCTGCCGTGTTGTTTTTGTTATGTCAGAGTCGTTTCGTCTTGTTTTTATTGGGTTTGTCGCTTTTTTTTATTCTTGTTGTACTGGAGATATAGCAGGTGCCGTGCCAACTTTATAAAAACCTTTTAAATCAATAGATTAGGTTTTTTTGCTGAAAACCCGGTACGACGATTCCAGACAAATTGTTTCCGTGTTACTCGTTTCGCCCCCGTTACAAGCGGGGCGGTAACACCTCACCGCGCCAGGCGCGCCTTGGCCACCCGCGAACCGGTCGAGCGACCCAGCACGTCGCAGATCTGCCGGCCCGCGGCGATGAGTGCATCCAGATTAATGCCGGTCTCGATGCCGAGGCCGTTGAGCAGGTACAGCACGTCTTCCGTGGCGACGTTACCGCTGGCGCCCTTGGCATAAGGGCAGCCGCCCAGGCCGGCGATTGAGCTGTCGAACACGGCAATACCTTCCAGCAAGCTGGCGTAGACGTTGGCCATGGCCTGGCCATAGGTGTCATGGAAATGTCCCGCCAGTTTGTCCCGGGGCACGTCCGCGCCGACTACCTCGAACATCCTGCGCGTTGCACCGGCGGTGCCGGTGCCGATGGTGTCGCCGAGGGACACCTCGTAACAGCCCATGGCGTACAGCTCCCGTGCGACCCACGCCACCTGCTCGGGCTTGACCTCGCCCTCATAGGGGCAGCCCAGCACGCAGGACACATAGCCGCGCACGCTGACGCCGCTGTGCTTCGCCGCCTCCATGATCGGTGCGAAGCGTTCCAGGCTTTCCTTGATCGAACAATTGATGTTGCGCTGGGAAAACGCTTCGGACGCCGCGGCGAATACAGCGACCTCCTTGACCCCCGCCGCCAGTGCGTCCTCGAAACCCCGCAGGTTCGGTGCCAGGGCGCCATAGGTCACGCCAGGCTTGCGCTGGATCTGCGCAAATACCTCGGCCGAACCGGCCATCTGCGGCACCCACTTGGGCGAGACAAAACTGCCGACTTCGATGTAACCCAGGCCCGCATCGCTCAGGGCGTCAACCAGACGCACCTTGTCCGCCACGCTGATGGGTTGGGATTCATTCTGCAGGCCGTCGCGGGGGCCGACTTCGATCAAACGTACAAAGGAGGGGAGGGACATGGGATTGACCTGTGGTGAGTTGCCAACTATCCGGGACCAATGACGAACCCTTGTGGGAGCGAGCCTGCTCGCGATAGCGGTATAACCGACAACATTGATATTGACTGACACACCGCCATCGCGAGCAGGCTCGCTCCCACAGGGGACGTGTCGTGTTACTGGACGACTTCCTCGCCTTTGATCGTCTGCTCCAGCGCCTGGATGCAACGTTCTTCGGCGGTGTCGAGCTCCAGCTTCATCTGTTCGATATCCAGCAACTGCTGTTCGAGCTGTTCGCGCCGTTCGGCGATTTTCGCCAGCATGCTGTGCAGTTGTTTCTGATTGCCGCTGCTGGGGTCGTAGAGTTCGATCAACTCACGGCACTCGGCGAGAGAGAAACCGATGCGCTTGCCCCGCAGGATCAGTTTCAGGCTGACCTTGTCCCGCGGCGAGTAGATACGTTCCTGACCACGGCGCTCCGGGCGCAACAGACCCTGTTCTTCATAGAAGCGGATGGCGCGGGTGGTGATATCCAGTTCGCGGGCGAGGTCGGAGATGCTGTAGGTCTGGCTGCTCATGGAAGCGCTCGAAACGAAAGGGGTTGGCGCTAAGCTAATGGCAGGTTGACGTTCACGTCAAGCAATGAGCTGTCGACGAAACCTGTGGGAGCGAGCCTGCTCGCGAAAGCAGTAGTCCAGCCAATATGAATAGTGACTGATCCGACGCTATCGCGAGCAGGCTCGCTCCCACATTGGACGGGCTAAACCTTATCAAGCTTCTTCTCATGCGCCGTCACCTGCTGGCACAGCTCGATCATCTGCTCGCGCATCCAGCGGTTGGCCGGGTCCTGGTCGGTGCTTTCGTGCCAGTAGAGATGGGTTTCCACCGGCGGCACATCGTTGACGGGCAACAGGAAGGCATGCAGGTCGTGGCGACGGGCGAAACGTTCGGGAACGGTCATGACCATGTCGGTCTGCTGGAGCACCTGGGAAGCCATCAGATAATGCTGCGAGCGCAGGGCGATCTTGCGCTGGATGCCCATCTTGCCCAATGCCAGGTCGACATAACCGAGGCCGTTGCGGCGGCTGGAGATATGTACATGGGTCTGCGCCAGGTAATCATCCAGGCTGAGTTTTTCCTTGCCCGCCAAAGGGTGGCCCTTGCGCATGGCACACACGTAGCGATCTTCCATCAGCTTGACGTGGCGCACCTGCGGATCGGTATTGAGTGGAGCGTCAACCGCGAAATCCAGGCGCCCGGCGGCCAGCTCCTTGGTGGTTTCCCGACGCTTGGACAGGAAACTCTCGATGGCCACCGTCGGCGCCAGGCGGCGCAGGCGCTGGAACAGCGGCGGCAGGATCACGCCCTCGGTGAGGTCGGTCATGCTGATGCGATAGGTCTTGACGGCTTGCAGCGGGTTGAAGATCCGGCTTTCCTGCACCGACACCCGGAGCAGCGACAGGGCGTTGCGCACCGGCCCGATAATATTCTGGGCCATCGGCGTGGGCACCATGCCTTGGGCAGTACGCACGAACAGCGGGTCGTTGAACGTCTCGCGCAAACGCGCCAGGGCATTGGACACCGCCGGTTGAGTGATGCCGACGATCTGTCCGGCCCGGGTCAGGTTGGCTTCGGTGTAGATCGCATCAAAGACAATGAAAAGGTTGAGGTCGACCTTGCTCAGATTCATGGCGCTGCACTCTTGTTCTTGGGCTTGTTGTGAGGTGCCGGAAGGCGATGCAAATCAGTGAACCATATATCGGTGATGAATGTTAATACACGCTGAGAATAGGTTAGGTAAATTTTCGTAGCTGAACTAGCATCGATTTCATGACCTAAAAACAACCTCTGCCAAGAAGGTGCTGCCCATGGATTTTGCCTACTCCCCCAAGGTTCAGGAACTGCGTGAGCGCGTCACGGCGTTCATGGATGCCTATGTCTACCCGGCCGAGGCCGTGTTCGAACGGCAAGTGGCTGAAGGCGACCGTTGGCAGCCGACTGCGATCATGGAGGAGCTCAAGGCCAAGGCCAAAGCCGAAGGGTTGTGGAATCTGTTCCTGCCCGAGTCCGAGTTGGGGGCCGGCCTGACCAACCTGGAATATGCACCGCTGGCGGAGATCATGGGGCGTTCGCTGCTGGGCCCGGAGCCGTTCAACTGTTCGGCGCCGGATACCGGCAACATGGAAGTGCTGGTGCGTTACGCCAACGAGGAACAAAAGCAGCGCTGGCTCGAACCGCTGCTGCGGGGCGAGATTCGTTCGGCCTTTGCCATGACCGAACCGGACGTTGCTTCGTCGGACGCCACCAACATGGCTGCCCGTGCCGAGCGTGACGGCGATCAATGGGTCATCAACGGCAAGAAATGGTGGACCTCGGGCGCCTGCGACCCACGCTGCAAGATCCTGATCTTCATGGGCCTGAGCAATCCCGACGCACCTCGTCACGCCCAGCACTCGATGATCCTGGTGCCGGTGGACACCCCCGGGGTAAAAATCGTCCGGCCGCTACCGGTGTTCGGCTATGACGATGCACCTCACGGCCACGCCGAAGTGCTGTTCGATAACGTGCGGGTGCCGTACGAAAACGTCTTGCTGGGCGAAGGACGCGGCTTTGAAATTGCCCAGGGTCGCCTCGG
This sequence comes from Pseudomonas sp. Z2-11, assembly GCF_054161305.1. Taxonomy (NCBI): domain Bacteria; kingdom Pseudomonadati; phylum Pseudomonadota; class Gammaproteobacteria; order Pseudomonadales; family Pseudomonadaceae; genus Pseudomonas; species Pseudomonas sp. Z2-11. The sequence continues at coordinate 4,024,681 of NZ_CP096395.1, read as the reverse complement.
GCCGGGCCGGATTCACCACTGCATGCGCTCCATCGGCATGGCCGAGCGTGCCTTGGAATTGATGTGCCAGCGCGCCATCAGTCGAACCGCGTTTGGCCAGGCGCTGGCGCGCCTGGGTGGCAACATCGACAAGATCGCCGACTCGCGAATGGAAATCGACATGGCGCGCCTGCTGACCTTGAAGGCGGCGTACATGATGGACACGGTCGGCAATAAAGTGGCCAAAAGCGAAATCGCCCAGATCAAGGTCGTCGCGCCGAACGTGGCCTTGAAAGTCATTGATCGGGCGATCCAGATCCACGGCGGGGCCGGGGTTTCCAACGATTTCCCGCTGGCCTACATGTATGCCATGCAGCGCACGCTGCGCCTGGCCGATGGTCCGGATGAGGTCCATCGGGCGGCTATCGGCAAGTTCGAGGTCGGCAAGTATGTGCCCAAGGAGATGTTGCGTAGCGGGCGCTGAAGCTCGTTCACGCTGAGACTGTTATCGCGAGCAAGCTCGCTCCCACAGAGTTTGTGCGGTGGACGTATTATTGGCGCTCACCGCAAGCCCCTGTGGGAGCGAGCTTGCTCGCGATGGCGGCCTCCAGGTCGATGAATCAGCTCACTCCTTGACGCTCATATACTCCTCGGCCCAACGGATATATTCCTCGGGCTGGGTGTAGGTGTGGGTCAGTTCCGTGGCGCTGAGGTCTGACGCCTGGGTGAAGATCTGACGCTGTTCCCGCAGGCTGTCGTAGGTAGCCTTGATCGCGGCGAAATACGCGCCGTGGCCGTCGATCGTGATTCTCACGCCCAGTTCAGCCAGGCGTTTATCGTCGCGCAGCAGCGGGTTGCCATAAGTCACGAGCATCAGCGGTACGTTCAGGTTCTCGCTGATCTGCTCCAGATGCTCGAAATCCTGCACGCCTACCATGCAAATGCCGTCCGCGCCGGCGCGCTCGTATTGCCGGGTGCGACTGATGATCTCCTGGACCGGCAGAATCCCCGCGTTCGTGCGGGCGACGATGGCCATTTCCGAGTCGACCCGCGCCTCCAGAGCCGCGCGAATCTTGCCGACGCCTTCGGCCACGCTGATCAGGTCGGTGGATTTGCGGCCAAATTGTGCCGGCAGCAAGGTGTCTTCAATCGTCAGCGCCGCCACGCCGGCGCGTTCGAGCTCGATGATGGTACGCATCACGTTCAGTGCGTTGCCGTAGCCGTGGTCGGCGTCGGCGATCACCGGTAGTTGCGCGACGCGTCCGATGCGGGTGGCCTGCTCGGCAAATTCGCTGAGGGTGATCAGGGCAAAATCCGGCGCGCCCAATACTTGCAGTGACGCTACCGAGCCTCCAAGGATGCCTACCTCGAAACCCAGGTCGGCGGCAATGCGCGCCGACATCGGATCGAACACTGACGCTGTGTGGTAGCAATTTGTGGAAGCCAGCAATTGGCGGAAATTTCGACGCAAATCTTGATGGGAAAGCCTGGACATATGAGTTCCACCAATGGAATGGAAGGGCTTGAGCAAAAGTGTCAACGCCTAAGGATGGAAAGCTATCACGCGGGACGGCCAAGGATGATGACGAATTTACAGGGACAGGCTGGCCGAAGTCGATCCCGTGAGATATGGCAGGCGCCGCGCCGCTATGCCGCCACCGCCTGGCGATCCTGTTTGAACAGCGGCACGGCGCGCACCGTGTCGCCCGGTTGTACTTGCAGGCGTTTGGCGGTCAGGCGATCGACCACCAGGCCCTGGCCGTGCAGGTGCCCCCGGGCGCTGGTGACGCGGCAGTTTTCCAGGCGCCGGTTATGAATCAGCCAGACCGGCGCCCGTTCGTCCGGGGTGCCTATGGTCAGCGTCAGCGACTGGCTGTCGCGGACGCTGCGGATGTTCGATACCGGCGCTTCGATCACCGGGCCGGCGTCAAAGATATCCACGTACCCTTTATGGGAAAAACCCTCATCGCCAAGGATCTTCAAGGCCGGCTCGGTGTTGGGGTGAGCCTTGCCGATCACGGCCTGGGCCTGTTCGGTGAGCAGGCAGGTGTACAGCGGTTGGCGGGGCATCAGCTCGGCGATGAAGGATTTGTTGCCCATGCTGGACAACTGGTCGGCGTGGCTGAAGTCCTTCTGGAAAAAGTGTCGTCCCAGGCTGTCCCAGAACGGCGAGCAACCTTGTTCATCGGCGTGGCCGCGTAATTCGGCGATCAGCTTATCGCCAAACAGCCCGGAAAACTCCGCCACGAACAGCAGGCGCGCCAGGGACAGCAGGCGCCCGTTATGGCCGCGACGGTGCTGGGGATGAAGAAACAACGAGCAGATTTCCGACTGCCCGGTCATCTCGTTACTGAGGAACAGCGTCGGAATATGCCGCTGGATGCCCAGCTCGGGCGCCGAGCTGACCGTGACCCCGAGCCGATAGTTGTACCAGGGCTCGCGCAGTCCGATTGCGCCAGTGAGAGCGCTGATACCCACTACCTGACGGTCATCGTCTTCAAGCACGAACAGATAGTCGGCGTCCGCCCGTTCGACCTGTCCGGCGAAGGTGCGCTGGGCCCAGCGTACCCGGTGCGCCAGGCGCTCCTCGTTGGCCGGCAGGCTGGTGAACCCAGGGCCGGCGCAACGGGCGAGGTCCATCAATGCGGGTAAGTCGGTCAGGGCAACCGGGCGGACTACCACGAAGCGCCTCCTTCTACAGGCCGGGCGGGACGCTGTCGCACGATGCGCAATCGATTGCAGTTCATAGGCTGACCACCCGGACCCGGTCACCGTCGGCAACTTCAAGCGCTGCCAGCATGTCAGGGGACAGGCGCACGAAGCCTTCGGCGTCAAGGTCCAGGTCGGCGATGATGGCCCGGTAATTACCCAGGCCATCATTACTCACCAGGTAGCGCCCCGTGGCGTCAACCTGCTGGCTCGGACGCACGACGGCCGAGCGACTGTGAATGATCGAGCGGATGTTCGCGACCCGGGCGTGCATCGTCGGCCCCCCGTCAAAGATGTCCACGTAGCTATTGGTTTCGAAACCCTCGCGTTCGAGAATGTCGAAGGCTTCCTGGCCGTCGGGGTGGATCCGGCCGATACAAGCCTGGGCCTGAGGCGGCAACATAGGGACATAGATCGGGTATTGCGGCATCAGGTCGGCGAGAAAGGTCCGACTCTGCAGGCCGCACAATCGTTCGGCTTCGGTGTAGGACAGGTCGAAAAAGTGCTGACCGATGGCATCCCAGAAGGGCGAATGGCCTTCCTTGCTGCTGTACCCGACGATCTCTGTGATCACCGAGTCGGCAAAGCGTTGGGGATGGGCGCCGACAAACATCAGCCGGGCGCGGGACAACAATTGCGATTGCGCCGTGTGCACGTATGCGGCGTCGATATGAAAGCCGCGCAGCAGCGTCTGGCCATTCAGGTCCTGGCACAGCGACAGTGCCGGTACGCCATGCTGGATGTTCAACTCCCGGGACTCGCTGGAAAACGGCCGGTTGCGCAGGCTGTAGAACGGCTCGTCGCAACCGGTGGCCGCAACGATTTCCGAGCAGCCCAGCAGGCGGCTCGACACCAGGTCCTGCAGGACAAAAAAGTAATTCTGCGCACCGGGGCGTTGCACGTCGGTTTCGAACGAGGCGCATGAGCTGAGGATTCTGTCTCGCAGGCGATCCGTGTCGTCGGGAAGCGAGGTGACGCCCACCAGGCTGTCGCGGGCCAGCTGCTGCAACTGCGGCAAATCGGTTAACTGAACTGGACGTAAAGCCAGCATGGATAACACTCCTGTTTCAAAGAGCCCGCCGAGAGGTGCCGGGCCTGACGATCACTGTCGATGTCCACGCGTTGAAGCTTGTAGCAGAGATTTGACACGGTCGCGTTACAGCAGCGGCGCGAGATAGGCGCTCCAGGTCCGCACCGATTCGGAACTGCGCAACAGGTCGTTGCGCACTTCGATCAGCACCGAATCCAGGCCGCGGCCGTCGCCGTGGACTGGAACCGTCATGTCACTCAACGGGCTGACCTTATAGGGCTGATTGCCGGCGGCCCGCAGCGAATGGCGCGCTAACCCGTCGACGATGCGCTGGGCATATTCCCGGGCTTCGCCAAACAATACCCCGGCCTCAAGGGCCCGCGGCTGGCCGTAGAACACCGGGGTGAAACTGTGGATGCCGACCACTCGCACGGTCCGCTTGTCGGCCAGGCGTTGGTCGATCAAGGCGCGCAATTGATCATGGAATGGATGGAAGAGGCACCGCTGGCGATACGCGCGCGTAGCGTCATCCAAGGACTGGTTGCCAGGAATCTGGTAGATCTCGCTTTGCGCCGGAATGCTGTCGGCGACGTGAAGCGGACGGTTCAGGTCGATCAACAACCTTGAATAGTTGGCCGACAGCAAGGTCGCGCCGAGGGTTTCGGACAGCCGCTCGGCCAGGGCCAGCGCACCGATGTCCCAGGCAATATGTTCCTGAGCGGCGGTTTCATCCAGGCCCAGGTCGTTCAGTGCATCAGGAATGTAGCGGCTGGCATGTTCGCAAACCAGCAACAATGGATGCTCGGAGTCTTCACGCAGCAACCGGAAAGCAGGCTTGGTATAGAGGCCCGATTCGGCACATTCAATGGATTCACGCATAGTGCTCACAAAGTTCGGCTGGTGACAGCGCCTGGGGCAAGGCGTCGGACGGCGCCCGGCCATACAGGGCACATATGACCTTGTGTACCGATAGCATCATAGCCAGGCACGGATCAGTGATCGGGTCTCTGAAGAGAGGCATCCGTGCTCCTTGCCGGGATGAGTGCTGGTTTCTTTTCTAGCGCCGAAAATAGTATTTGGGTAGCAGGTGTCGCGTGTCCAGAGGTTTTTACTTTCCGTTTAAAAAGCCTCAAGTCACGTAGAGGCCTTGTAGGGCAAGGGTTTGGTTGGAACGCCAATGTATGTCAGCTATCGCTCCCGTCTGTGTCAGACATACCGCCTTTTTGTCCGGGTTATTTGATTTCATATAAGGTGTTGTACAAGAAAATACGGGAGGGTTGCTGTGTTGAGCCGTCCGACAGACTGAGTATCCAATGTGCAAGCCACTCGCCTTACCCTGATCTGCCATGCCCGCACCGCCGCCCAGAAAGATGCACGTTTCGGCTTGGACGAACCGCTGGACGCCGGCTGGCTGGCGACGCGTGCCGAGATCGGCCATGAATACCGGAACGTCCGCCGCCTGCTTTGCGGGCCAGAGCTGCGCACCCGCCAGACCGCGGCGCTGTTGGGCGACGATCCGCAGGTGGTCCAGGCGTTGGCTGATTGTGATTTCGGGCGTTGGCGCGGGATGTCTGTCGATGAGTTGCTCAAGACGGAGCCGGAATACCTTCAAGCCTGGCATGACGATCCGGACGCCGCGCCCCACGGCGGCGAGTCCGTCAGCGAGGTATGTCGCCGGGTCGGCAACTGGCTGACGACGCTGCAACACACTCCGGGCCACTGGCTGGCCGTTACCCATCCGTTCGTGATTCGCGCTGCCCTGCTGAACGTACTGGGTTGCCCGCTGGGCATGTTCCACCGGATCGACATCGAATCGCTTTCCGTCACTGAGTTGCGTTTCAACGGGGTATGGCGATTTCGCACCCAGGGGCCTGGCCGGGAGCCGCAAGCATGAAGAGATTGTCGGTGATAGGCATCGGTGCCGGTGATCCCGATCACCTGACGATGCAAGCGGTGAAGGCCCTGAATCAGGTCGATGTGTTTTTCCTGATGGACAAAGGGCCCGGTAAGGACGCGCTGTTGGACCTGCGTCGCGACATCTGTCGCCGCTACATCACTGATCGCACCTACCGCTTTGTCGAAGCCGGCAGTCCCGAGCGCCAGCGCGAGGATCTGGACTACACGGCCAGTGTCGAGGCACTTAACCGGGCGAAGCAGGCAACGTTCGAAAGATTGATCAATGAGCAATTGTCTGACGGGCAGCGTGGCGGTTTCCTGGTGTGGGGCGACCCTTCGCTGTACGACAGCACCCTGCGCATCCTGCAGGCGATCCTTGATTCGGGGCGCTGCGTCTTCGAGTTCGATGTCGTTCCGGGGATCACCAGCGTCCAGGCCCTCGCGGCGCGACACAAGGTGCCGTTGAACAGTATCGGCGGCTCGCTGGAGATCACCACGGGGCGCAGGCTGGCGGCGGGCCAGGTTGGCGATGCCGCGAGCACGGTGGTGATGCTTGATGCCGAGGATGCGTATCGCCAGGTCAACGATCCTGATACGCAGATCTATTGGGGCGCCTACGTGGGAATGGCGGATGAATTGCTCATTGCCGGACGGCTGGGGGACGTGGCCGACGACATCGAACGCACCCGCAAGGCGGCGCGACAGGCGAACGGGTGGATCATGGATACGTATTTGTTGCGCAAACCCTGATGGTGCGGATCAACCCGTGGCGAGGGAGCTTGCTCCCGCTCGACTGCGAAGCAGGCGCAAGACATCAGCCATCTTGTGCATCGGGGTTGCTGCGCAACCCAGCGGGAGCAAGCTCCCTCGCCACGGAGAACCTCGAAGGCGTCGTCACCCTCGCCCAAACCGCTCCCGGTACACCGACGGCGCCAGCCCCACCACGTTGCGAAACGCTACCCGGAAACTTTCCACCGAACGATAGCCACACAGTTGGGCAATGTTGTCGGTGTTGTCTTGCGTGCTTTCCAGCAATTCCCGCGCCCGTGCCAGGCGCTCATGTTGCAGCCAGGCCTTGGGCGACAGGCCGCAAGCCTGGGTGAAGCGACGCAGGAAGGTCCGTTCGCTCATGGCGGCGTGACTGGCCAGGTCGCGCACTCCCAGCGGCTCGTGGAGACGTTCCCGGGCCCATTGCATGACGCCGGACAAATCGCTGCGCGGCGTGCGGCTGACCGGCGAGGGAATGAACTGCGCCTGGCCACCGGTGCGTTGGGTCGGCATGACCAGCCGGCGCGCCACGGCATTGGCGACCTGGGCGCCGAAATCCCGCGCCACCAAGTGCAGGCAGGCATCGATGCCGGCCGCGCTGCCAGCCGAGGTAATGATCTGGCCGGAGTCGACATAAAGTACATCGGGATCGACTTCGATGGTCGGGTAGCTGTCGGCGAGTTCGTCGGTGTAGCGCCAATGCGTGGTGGCGCCCAAGCCGTCAAGCAGCCCGGTGGCCGCCAGGACAAAAGCCCCCGAGCAGATCGACAACAGGCGAGCGCCACGGGCATGGGCTCGTCGCAAGGCCTGGAGCAGGGCATCGGAGGGCGGTTCGCTGCGACTGCGCCAGCCCGGCACGATAATGGTTCGCGCGCTGTCGAGCAGCTCCATGCCGCCATCGGCCAATACCTGGAAGCCGCCCATGGCGCGCATCGGGCCGTCGTCGACAGCGACGATGCGGTGTTCATACCAGGGAAAATCAAACTCGGGCCGTGCCAGCCCGAATATCTCGACGGCGACGCCGAATTCGAACGTGCACAGTCCGTCGTAGGCGAGAATCGCGACGAGGCCAGGGGTAGGCTGCATTTGGCGGAAAATTCCCACAGAGTGTCTTGTACGCCACTGTAGCGGTTGGCGGCGGGTGGATAAAGTCTCTCCAAGCCCTTATCCGTCCCTGGAGTAAACCATGATGACCAGCCCTGTTCGCGAAGTGCCTGCTGCGCCGTCCGACATTGCCCTGCAGCATTTCAGCCGGCGCCTGATGTTCGAAACCGATTGTTCCGACGTACGTGCCAGCCAAGACGCCGGTGAGATCGATTTTGTCCTCGTTGATGTGCGCGGGCCGCAGGCCTATGCACGCGGGCACGTGCCCGGGGCGATCAACCTGCCGACCCGCACGCTGACTGCCGAGGCGCTTGCGGCCTATCCTAAGGCCACCCTGTTCGTGGTCTATTGCGCGGGGCCGCATTGCAACGGCGCCAACAAGGCTGCGGTGCGCCTGGCGACCCTGGGGTACCCGGTCAAGGAAATGATCGGTGGTGTCATGGGCTGGCTCGACGAAGGTTTCCGCCTGACCGGTTCCGTGGAGCGCGTGACGGAGCAGGCGGTCAGCTGCGATTGTTGAACGGTGCGTCCTCCTTGGGGTGAGAACAAGCTCCCTCGCCACAAGGGCTGACTGCTTTCGGTTTTGCAAATGCTCTCTATCTCTATAACTATTTGTCGCCTATACGCAATTCCGCTCCCGAGTGCCCCTCTAGACTCCCGCTCACTTCGGTTCTCGCTGACCGAACGCTGTTTCCGAATCTGCCCATAACGATCAAAAAAACCTGCGCACTCAGGAGCAAAAATGAAGAAGCTTGTCATGTTCGGTGCCCTGGCACTGTCCGTACTCTCCCTGTCGGCCGTGGCCGAAGACGCCAAGCCGATCCGCCTCGGGATCGAGGCCGGTTATCCACCTTTTTCGATGAAAACCCCTGATGGCAAGCTGACCGGCTTCGATGTGGATATCGGCGACGCCCTGTGCGCGCAGATGAAGGTCAAATGCACCTGGGTCGAGCAAGAGTTCGACGGGCTGATTCCCGCACTGAAGGTGAGGAAGATCGACGCGGTCCTGTCGTCGATGACCATCACTGATGACCGCAAGAAAAACGTCGACTTCACCATCAAGTACTACCACACCCCGGCGCGTTTCGTGATGAAGGAAGGTACGGACGTCAAGGACCCGCTGACCGAACTCAAGGGCAAGAAAGTCGGCGTGTTGCGCGCCAGTACCCATGACCGCTTCGCGACCGAAGTGCTGGTCCCGGCGGGGATCAACCTGGTGCGCTACAGCTCCCAGCAGGAAGCCAACCTGGACATGGTCGCCGGTCGCCTCGACGCCATGCTGGCCGACTCGGTCAACCTCGACGAAGGTTTCCTGAAAACCGCCGCCGGCAAAGGCTTTGCCTTCGTCGGGCCGACCTATGAAGACGCCAAGTATTTCGGCGGCGGCGCCGGCATCGCGGTGCGCAAGGGTGACAAGGCCCTGGCGGACAAATTCAACGCCGCCATCAGCGAAATCCGCGCCAATGGCACCTACAAAAAGGTGCAGGACAAATACTTCGCCTTTGACGTCTATGGGCATTAATCGCTGAAGGAAACAGGTGGCCCGCCGCTGACCCGGCCGGCCACCTTTTTCATGGGCGATTGTTTTACCCTGAGCCTGTCGAGAACCGATATCTGGAGTGCCAATGCAACGCATCGACCATACCCTGCCGTGGAGCCACCTGGGCACGGAGCGCCGGCTCAGCGTGTTTCGTTTCGGCCATGGCCCGCGCAAGGCCTACATCCAGGCCAGCCTGCACGCCGATGAACTGCCGGGCATGCGCACGGCATGGGAACTGAAACAGCGGCTCAGCGACCTTGAGTCCCGCGGCCTGCTCAAAGGCGTGATCGAACTGGTGCCGGTGGCCAATCCCATCGGCCTGGACCAGCATCTGCAGAGTGCTCACATGGGGCGTTTCGAGCTGGGCAGCGGGAAAAATTTCAACCGTTCCTTCGTCGAACTCAGTGCCCCGGTGGCGCAGCGCATCGGGGCTCGTCTGGGCGACGATCCGGCTGCCAACGTCACCTTGATCCGGCAAACCATGGCCGAGGTGCTCGAGGAACTACCCGCGCCACCTTCGCAACTCGAAGCCATGCATCGGCTGTTGCTTCGCCATGCTTGCGACGCCGACATCACTCTCGACCTGCACTGCGATTTCGAGGCCGCCATTCACTTGTACGCGTTGCCGCAACAATGGCCGCAGTGGCGCTCGCTGGCCGCGCGGCTGAGGGCCGGTGTGGCGTTGTTGTGCGAAGATTCCGGCGGCAGCTCGTTCGATGAGTCCTGTTCCACGCCCTGGTTGCGCCTGGCGAGGATCTTTCCGCAAGCGGCCATTCCGGCGGCCAACCTGGCGACGACGCTGGAACTGGGCAGCATGGGCGACACCCGGGTGGAGCAGGCCCGGGCGAATTGCGAGGCCATCCTCGGATTTCTCGCCGAACAGGGACTCATCGGCGGTGACTGGCCGGCCGCGCCGGCGCAATGCTGCGAGGGTTTTCCGTTCGAAGGCACCGAATACCTGTTTGCCCCGCACCATGGCGTGGTGAGCTTCCTGCGCGACGCTGGCGAGTGGGTGGAGCGGGGCGATGCTTTGTTCGAAGTGGTCGATCCGTTGAACGACCGAGTGACCACGGTCCGCGCCGGCACCAGCGGCGTACTGTTCGCCCTGGATCGCGGGCGCTATACCCAGCCGGGCATCTGGCAGGCGAAAGTCGCCGGACGTGAGCCGATTCGGGCGGGGAAATTGATCAACGACTGATAAGTGCTGTCTACCTCACCGCACGGTCGTCACCGTGCGGTTATCCAATGCTGGAGGAAGACCGATGTTCAAAGCGTTCGCCCTGTTTCTGCTGCTGGTGTCTGCCGGAGCGCAGGCCCAACCGTCGCTGCATACCGACTTGCCACTCAACTACCTGGCCCGCGCCGATGAGCAGGCCAGGAACCGGCCGCTGGTGATTTTCCTGCACGGTTCGGGCAGCAATGAAGAAGACCTGCTGACGCTCGCCGACGAACTGCCCAAGCACTACAACTACCTTTCGGTGCGGGCACCCAAGTCGATGGAGCCGGGGCGCTACCAATGGTTTGCCAGGAAAGGCGAGGGCGCCTATGAAGGTGACACGTCAGACCTGAAGGCCAGCGGCCAGATGCTCCTGGAATTCATCGAGAAGGCTCGGGCCAAATACCCGACCGATGCGAGCAACGTCTACCTGGTGGGTTTCAGTCAAGGCGCGATGATGAGCTACGAGGTAGCCCTGAGACACCCCGAAGCCGTCGGCGGCATTGCCGCGATGGGCGGGCGAGTTCTTTCGGTGTTGCGCGCCGGACTGACGCCCGATGAATCGCGCCGGGATCTGGCGGTGTTCATCGGCCACGGCACGGCGGACCCGATCATTCCCTACCACGACGGCACCGACGCTGACACGTTCCTCAAGACCCTGGCCCTGGAACCGGAATTCCACGCATATCCGGGGCTTGGTCACAACATCAGCGCGCAGGAAGTGAAGGACCTGCGGGCCTGGCTGGAGCGGCTCAACCCTTGATCCAGCCGGATTCCTGTGGGGGCGGGTTTGCTCCTACAGTTCGACGGCGGTGAGCCTCTGTTTTCGAGCATGCCAAATTTCTCTGTGGGAGCGAGCCTGCTCGCGAATGCAGCAATGGGGCCCACCAGGCACACCGCACCGGCCCGTCACTTCCCGCTGGCGATCTGCTTGACCAATGCCTCATGACCGGCCTGGTCGCTCGCCCTGGAGATGATCTGCACCACGGCCATGCGCGTGCCGGAAGCCCCTATCAGGGTAGTGTCCAACGTGGGCCCGCCACCTTGGGTGGCCCGGGTGTCGAGCTGGCGCAGGCCGAGGCCGGTGGCTTTCAGGGTCAGGCTCTTTTCCCCGAGGATTTTGGCATCCGGCAGGGCCTTGGTCTTCTGGACCGCGAAATCGGCGAAGGTCGTGTCCAGGAAGGCTGCGTCGTTATCGTTTACATTTGCCCCGTCAACCAGGGTGTTCTCCGCCGTGATCACCACCGTTTTGCGGGTGGCATTGCTGTACATCGTACCGCTCGCCCCGGCGGTTCCCTGCGCCACGTCCCCTGCTGACAAGGGCGTCGCCGTGAAGCCCTGGAGGGTGAAGCTGAACTTGCCGCCCAGCATCGAAACCTTCTGGGCCGGCGCTTGCGCCGCGGGTTTCTTGGGCTGGGCGGCAAGGGCCGGGAATGCGACCAGGCTGGTGATAGCCGTCAGCAGCAGGACAGCGGCCTGTTTACTCAGCGATGACATTGAATTCTCCACGGATGGTCGTGCTTGAAGGCGAATGATCCCATGGCTGGCGCGTTTGACTCCACACCGCTGATCACGGGCTGGAGCAAGTCTGCCTGTGACAGCGGTGATCCGGACGGTGCGACTGAGCCTCGCGCGGCGGTCAAGGACGGTCCCAGTAGGGCACTTCGCCGAAACACTCGAGGAAAAAATCGATCACCGTGCGCACTTTCACTGACAGGCGTCGGCTGCCGGGCCAGAGGATGGCGATTTGCTGGGGTTCTAGGCTGTTGGACGCTTCGTAATCGCCCAGGACCGGTACCAGCGTGCCGTTGCGCACGGCTTCGCCGATCAGCCATGACGGAAACATCACCAGGCCCAGGCCTTGTTCGGCGGCCTGGGTCAGGGTGTCGGCGTGGTTGCCGGTGATCGGCCCGCTCACGCTGTAGCGTATCCAGGCTTGACCCGGCTTGCGGAAAAACCAGCGCTGTTGCCCGGCTACGCCTTTGTAGGCCAGGCAGTGATGGGCCGCCAGGTCGTCGGGTTTTTGTGGAACGCCGTGGTGGGCCAGGTAGGCGGGGCTGGCCGCGATCTGGAAACGGTGCGGCGCGATGATCCGCGCCTGCATGCTCGAATCGTGCAAAGGGCCGATGCGAAAGAGCAGATCGGCACCTTCCTGCAGCGGGTCGACGTAACTGTCGGTCTGCTGGAGATCCAACTGCAGCTTCGGGTAGCGCTCGCACAGTTGTCCCAGCCAGGGCGTCAGGTGGCGCTGTCCGAAGACTACCGGGGCGTTGATCCTCACGAGTCCGGCCGGTTCGCTGTGCTGTTCCTGCAAGGCCTGTTCGGCTTCCTCCAGTTGCACCAGCAGCAAGCGTGCATGGTGCCCGAGCAGGCGGCCGGCTTCGGTGGGCGAAACGGCGCGGGTATGGCGATACAGCAACTGCTGGTTCAGCGCCTGCTCCATCAGTTGGATCTGCCGGGAAATCGAGGAGGGCGCCAACCCCTCGCGCCGCGCGACTTCCGAGAAACTGCCGTGATCGAGCACCGCGACGAACAATCGGAGTGCCTTGAAACCCAGTTCATCAAGACCGTGCATGGGAATCCGCTGTGCGTGTTGCGCAAAAGAGTTGTCGGAATGCTCCCATTTATCGCACAACAGCGCCAGCCGATAATGCCCGTCGTTTCTTTTCAGGCAGGTTTATCTCATGCAATCAACATCCACCCCCTCCGCCGCAGCGGTAGCGGATGCCGCGCCACCCCGGACTTTCCTGCGCTGGCTCCTGCTACCCCTGGTGATCCTGGCGGGCATGGGGCTATCGGTGGAGGCCGGTCTGCTCGGGCCGCTCGGTGTCCAGGTCGGTCATCTGTGGGCAACGTTGAGCATCTTTGGCGTTGGCGCGGCTCTATTGTTCCTGCTGTTGTTGCTCAGCGGTCCGCAACGAGGCCCGGCCCTGAATGAGTTGCCGCGCTGGCAATTGATCGGTGGCTTCCTGGGGCCGATTTACGTGGTGGTACTGACGCTCGCCACCCCGCACATCGGCATTGCCATGACCATGATCGCGATTCTCTCCGGACAGGTCGGCAAAAGCGTGCTGATCGACCATTTCGGCTGGTTCGGCGCGAGCCGCAAGCGTGTCAACCGCGAGCGCTGGCTGGCGTTGGCGTTGATTGTCGTGGCCCTTGTCCTGATTGCCCGAGGTTGATATGAGCGTGATCCTGTTATTGCTGGTGGTTGTCGCCGCCGGCGCGGTATTGAGCGTCCAGGCTGCCATCAACGGGCGTCTGGGCGAGACGGTCGGCGTACTGCGCAGCAGTCTGCTGACCTTTGCGGTCGGCACGGTGGTGACCGGTCTGTTGACCGTGTTTTTCGAGCCGGCCCATGCGGTAAGCCTGTTGGACGTGCCGAAATGGCAGCTCAGCGGCGCATTGTTTGGTGTGGTGTACATGATCGTGATGGTCGGCGCGGTGCCGAGAGTCGGCACAGCCGTGGCAACCGTCGCGGTCATCGTCGGGCAACTTGCCATGGGCATGCTGATCGACAACTTCGGCTGGCTGGGCAATCCACCTGTCGAACTGTCCGCCAGCCGCTTGTTGGCCATGGCCTGCCTGGCACTGGCGCTGGTGTTCATGTATCGCAGCAGTACGCGGCAGACCTGAACGGCTCAGTCCGGTTCGACGTCCAGTTGCAGGCTGTCATCGGCCAGGCGCTCGGTACGTCGGACAATGCCGCTGATGCGCCGGCCTTCTACGCTGAACACCACGATCTGGGCTTTTGCCAGGTCTTCGGGCAGCGGTGGGCGTACATGCAGGGCGAACCATGGCGGCTCGCCGTCGTCGAGACGCTTGACATCGAACTGGCAGTCGACGCTTTTGGTTTCGCGTCCGAACAGCGTGTCGAGGCCGTAATCGAGGTGGGTGTCCACGCGTGGGTTCAAGTCCATCGGCAATCTCCCGGATGAAGGCTCGGCTAATGTGCAAGTGAGTCTGTTGGCAACGGAAAAATTCCGTCGGATGAGTGCCGACTGGTCGTGACCGGCAGTGAACGGCTGGCGTTGCTGCTAGAATCGGCCACCTTGACTTACGAGAGGTATGCCCATGAGCGAGCCGATTCGCCTGACCCAGTACAGCCACGGTGCCGGTTGCGGCTGCAAGATTTCGCCCCAGGTGCTGGAAGTGATCCTGGCCGGCAGCGGTGCGCAAAACCTTGATCCCAACCTGTGGGTCGGGAACGCTTCCCGGGACGATGCGGCGGTCTATGCCATCGACGAGGAGCGCGGCGTGGTCTCGACCACCGATTTCTTCATGCCGATCGTCGACGATCCGTTCGACTTCGGTCGCATCGCCGCGACCAATGCCATCAGTGATATCTATGCCATGGGCGGTGATCCACTGATGGCGATTGCGATCCTCGGCTGGCCAGTCAACGTGCTGGCCCCGGAAATCGCGCGCGAGGTGATTCGCGGTGGCCGCTCGGTGTGCGACGAGGCAGGCATCCCCCTGGCGGGCGGGCACTCGATCGATGCGCCCGAGCCGATTTTCGGTCTGGCAGTGACGGGCCTTGTGCAAAAGCGCCACATGAAACGCAACGACACCGCCACCGCTGGCTGCCGGCTGTACCTGACCAAACCCCTGGGCATCGGCATCCTCACGACGGCGGAAAAGAAAGGCAAGCTGCGCGCCGCCGACGTGGGCCTGGCCCGAGACTGGATGTGCACGCTGAACAAGCCCGGCAGCCGTTTCGGCAAGCTCGATGGCGTGACGGCGATGACCGATGTCACCGGTTTCGGCTTGCTCGGGCACCTGGTGGAAATGGCCGATGGCAGCCAACTGACCGCGCGTATCCGCTACGACGCGGTGCCGCGCCTGCCAGGCGTCGAGTACTACCTCGATCAAGGCTGCGTACCGGGCGGCACATTGCGCAACTATGACAGCTACGCCAGCAAGGTCGGTCGCGTCCAGGAGCTGCACAAGCGAGTGCTGTGCGACCCGCAGACCAGCGGCGGCCTGCTGATTGCCGTCACACCCGAAGGGGAGAGCGAGTTCCTGCGTGTCGCCGTTGAACTGGGTCTGGCGCTGGAACCGATTGGTGAACTGGTCGAGCGACAGAGCCACGCGGTCGAGGTGTCTTGATGCCCAACGACATCACCGATTACCGCGATATTTTCCTCAATGATCGCCCGATGATGGACACTCGCGCGCCGGTGGAATTTCTCAAGGGCGCGTTTCCCGGCGTGGTCAATCTGCCGTTGATGACCGACATCGAGCGGCAACGCGTCGGGACCTGCTACAAGCAGCAGGGACAGCAGGCCGCCATTGTCCTGGGGCATCAACTGGTCAGCGGCGAGACCAAGGCCCAACGCATCCAGGCCTGGGCCGAATTTGCCCAGGCCCATCCTGATGGCCTGCTGTACTGCTTTCGCGGTGGCTTGCGCTCACAGATCGTCCAGCAATGGCTCAAGGACGAGGCGGGCATCGAATACCCCCGAGTCGGCGGGGGCTACAAGGCGATGCGTACGTTCCTGTTGGGCACCATCGACCAGGCGGTCGCTCAGTGCGACCTGGTCTTGCTGGGCGGCATGACCGGCACCGGCAAGACCGAGGTGTTGACGCAACTCAATAACGGCCTGGACCTGGAAGGCTATGCCAATCATCGCGGTTCGAGCTTCGGCAAGCGTGCGACCGGGCAGCCTTCCAATATCGATTTCGAAAACCTGCTGGCGGTGGATGTGCTGAAAAAGCGTGCCGCCGGCATCGAGCAATTCGTGCTGGAGGATGAAAGCCGCATGGTCGGCAGCTGCGCCTTGCCGTTGCCGTTGTACCAGCGCATGCAACAGGTGCCGATGGTCTGGCTGGAAGATCGCCTGGAGCGGCGGGTCGAGCGGATCCTGCGCGACTACGTGATCAACCTCTGCGCCGAGTTTGTCGAGGTCCATGGCGACGAAGGATTTTCGCTGTTTGGCGAACGATTGCTGGCGAGCCTGGACAACATCCACAAACGCCTGGGTGGCGATCGCCATCGGCGATTGCTGGACATCATGGACGCCGCCCTGGCCGAACAGGCCGCCAGCGGCGCCGTCGACCTGCATCGCGCTTGGATCGAAGGCTTGCTGCGCGAGTACTACGACCCGATGTATGTATTCCAGCGGGAAAAGAAGGGCGGGCGCATAGAGTTTGTCGGGGAGCAGGCGGCGGTATTGGAATATCTGCGTGAACGCGCCGCTCGGGAAGGATAAAACTCAAGTCTTGGCACACAACCTGTGGGAGCGAGCCTGCTCGCGAAGGCATCCGGTCAGTCACCCCCTCATTGGCTGACCCGCCGCTTTCGCGAGCAGGCTCGCTCCCACAAGGGCTCGCGGCTGCTCACAAATTCTGCGTCCACCACCGATTTGCTGTGGGAGCGAGCCTGCTCGCGAAAGCGCTGGGTCAGTTGGGGGATGTTGGATGTGCTGCCGTCTTCGCGAGCAGGCTCGCTCCCACATGGATCTGCGGCTGCTCACAAATTCTGCGTCCACCATCGATTTCCTGTGGGAGCGAGCCTGCTCGCGAAGAGGCCAGCACATTCAACATCTTCTTTGGCCGTGACGCCGCCATCGCGAGCAGGCTCGCTCCCACAGTAATCCTTGGCAGATTACGTCGGGCAGGTCTTCTGCCCGTTATCCAGGCCTTGCTTGTAGCTTTGGCTGGTGAGGCTGGCCTTGCCGTTGTGCCAGGTCAGGGTCAGTACATACAGGGAGTCGAAATCGCTCGATGCCCAGTCATCGGTGATGGTCTGCCGCTTGCCCACCGCTTCACCCGCGACCTTGTTGATCAGTTCCGGCAGGTAGCCGTGGGACCAGGCCGTGTAGATAGTGGAGTTGTGGTACTTGTCCTGCATCAATTCATCAGCCAGGTCACTGGTGTCGTTGGCTGAATACTCGATGTTTACCGGCAGGCCGAGCTTGATGGCGCTGGGGCTGATTGTCATCAAGGGGCGAATGTAGCTGTAGGAATTATCCAGCTCACCCTCTTCGACGTTACGGGTCGGATTGGCCGCGAACACGTAGTCGGCTTCGCCGAATCTTTCTGGCAGCAGGGTGGCCAGGTCGATGGCGCGGTTCAGCCCCTGGCAATTGAGTTGGCCGAGGCCGCCGACCGGTTTTTCCGCGTGGCGCAGGAACACCAGCGTCTGCACGCCGTCGACGGGCTGGGCACTGCTGACGCTGGATTCCAGCGACAGCACCAGCCCACAGGTCACGAGCAGCGTCGGTAGCAGTAGCCATGGACGGCGTTTCAACTGGGCGAACTTCAGTGGGTTGATCATCGATATACGTCTTTGTCTTCTCGATTCAGGCTGACAAACCCCGGCACCGCAAAGCCTCTGGCTCCGGGTGTTTTCCCTGTCGTTATGGCCGCTTCGATTGCTCGGGGCATCTCTCAGAGTCCCCGCTGCTTCTTTGGTTCGATCCTGGGGGCGATCCTGGTTGATGCCGGGCACTGTAGCGGCGTCCCGCCAAGGGACGCAGCGAATGTTAGCGACAGGATGTTGCGGAATTAAGAAAGAGGCGCTGTCCCTCAAGAGCCAAGGCTTGTGTTCAAAGGCCCCAAAGCCTGCTCAGCTGATTTATGCTTGGGCTTTCCGACTGATCCATGGAACCCATGCCATGCCCGACCTGACCCCTTTCCCCATCACCCAGAAATGGCCCGCCCAGTTCCCTGAATGGCTCCAGCTCTATTCCCTGCCGACCCCCAACGGCGTGAAGGTGTCGATCATGCTGGAGGAGATCGGTCTGCCCTACGAGCCGCACAAGGTGGACTTTGGCAACAATGACCAACTGTCCCCCGAGTTCCTCTCGCTCAATCCCAACAACAAGATCCCGGCGATTCTTGACCCCCATGGGCCGGGAGATCGGCCGTTGGCGTTGTTCGAATCGGGAGCGATCCTGATTTATCTGGCCGACAAGAGCGGCCAGCTGCTCGCCCAGGAGTCGGCGGCGCGCTACGAGACGATCCAGTGGCTGATGTTCCAGATGGGCGGCATCGGGCCGATGTTCGGTCAGCTGGGGTTCTTCAACAAGTTCGCCGGCAAGGATTACGAGGACAAACGGCCGCGCGACCGATACGTCGAGGAAAGCAAGCGCCTGCTCAAGGTGCTGGACGGACGTCTGGAAGGACGCGACTGGATCATGGGCGAGCGCTACACCATCGCCGATATCGCCACGTTCCCATGGGTGCGCAACCTGCTTGGTTTTTATGAGGCCGGTGATCTGGTGGGTATCCAGAACTTCCCGAACGTGACGCGGGTGCTGGAACGTTTCCTGGCGCGGCCGGCGGTGGCGCGTGGCTTGAAGATTCCGGAATGACCCGCTAATCGGGTGACGTGCAGCAACGGCGCGCTGACGTCGTGAGTGGATTATTGCCTGACCGGTAACACTCTGTTCCTGCGTCGGCGTTTGTGCCCTGCCTGGTCAGGGCATAAGCTTTGTCTCGTGTTCCATTTCGCCTCCGGAGTCCCATGTCCAGTCAGTTCCCCGCAGCCCGCCCACGCCGTCTGCGTCGCAATGCAAGCCTGCGCAACCTGTTCCAGGAAACCGAGTTGACCTTGAATGATCTGGTACTGCCGATTTTCGTCGAAGAGGAAATCGACGATTTCGTGCCGATCAAGAGCATGCCCGGCGTGGTGCGTATCCCGGAATCGAAGCTGGCCGGGGAAATCGAGCGGTATGCTCGTGCCGGTATCAAGGCGGTGATGACCTTTGGTGTGTCCCATCATCTGGACAGCGACGGCAGCGACACGTGGAGCGAGCGTGGCCTGGTTTCACGCATGGCCGGAATCTGCAAGGACGCCGTGCCGGAAATGATCGTGATGTCCGATACCTGTTTTTGTGAGTACACCGATCATGGCCACTGCGGCGTGCTGCACGGTCACGAAGTCGATAACGACCGAACCCTGATCAACCTGGGCAAACAAGCGGTAGCGGCGGCACGCGCCGGTGCCGATGTCATCGCGCCGTCGGCGGCCATGGACGGGCAAGTCCAGGCCATTCGCAAGGCGCTCGATGACGCGGGCTTCAGCCAGACGGCGATCATGGCCTATTCCACCAAGTTCGCCTCCGCGCTCTACGGGCCGTTCCGCGAGGCCGGCGGCAGCGCCTTGAAAGGCGACCGCAAGAGCTACCAGATGAACCCGATGAATCGCCGCGAAGCCCTGCGCGAGTCGCTGCTCGACGAGCAGGAGGGCGCCGATGCACTGATGGTCAAGCCGGCCGGGGCCTATCTCGACATCATCCGCGACATCCGCGAGGCCTCGAACCTGCCATTGTCGGCCTACCAGGTCAGCGGCGAGTACGCGATGATCAAGTTCGCCGCACAGGCCGGCGCCATCGACGAAGCCCGAGTCGTGCGAGAAAGCCTCGGCGCGATCAAGCGGGCAGGGGCGGACCTGATCTTCACTTACTTCGCGATGGATCTGGCGCTGAGCGGGATCTGAGCCAGCACTACTCCTGTGGGAGCGAGCCTGCTCGCGATAGCGGTCCATCATCGAGCATTTGGGGTGATTGACACACCGCCATCGCGAGCAAGCTCGCTCCCACAAGGTTTGTGCTCGCTTTGCATCAGTAGCCTCCACAGGTTTTTGATCGTATGGTTGCTCCCGAACAAGGGAACTGATGGAGCACCATGCATTTCACTCGACTGATGATCACTCTTGCCGCATTGCTGGCCCTGGCCGGCTGCGGCAGCCGTCAGGCCCAGGAGCCTGAGCGCCAGCCTGCCGAAGTCAAGGCGCAGATCGTGCGCTTATTGCCGGCCAAGACCGCCGATCGGGAGGGCTGGGCCACGGACATCTACGTGGCGTTTGCGGCGCAGCAGATCCCGCCAACGACCCAGAACATCTGTTCGGTGCTGGCGGTGACCGAGCAGGAGTCGACCTTCCAGGCCGATCCCGCGGTGCCGGGGCTGGGCAAGATCGCCCGGCAGGAAATCGATCGCCGGGCGGCGAAGCTACGCATCCCCGGGTTTCTGGTGAGCGGCGCCCTCCAGGTGCGCTCGTCCAATGGCAAAAGCTACAGCGACCGCCTCAACGCGGCGCGCAGCGAGAAGGAACTCAGCGCAATTTTTGATGATTTCATCGGCATGGTGCCGCTCGGCAAAACCCTGTTCGATGGCTTCAACCCGGTGCATACGGGCGGGCCGATGCAGGTCAGCATCGCCTTTGCCCAGGCCAATGCGCGCGATTATCCCTACACGGCGGATGGCTCGATTCGTCGGGAAGTGTTCAGTCGTCGCGGAGGGATGTATTTCGGCATCGCGCATTTGTTGGGGTATCCCGTCAGTTATACCGAGCCGCTGTACCGTTTCGCCGATTTTAATGCTGGCTGGTATGCCAGTCGCAACGCGGCCTTCCAGCATGCGGTGAGTCGCGCTTCGGGCATTACGCTGGCCTTGGACGGTGATTTGATCCTGCCTGATTCGATCATGCCCGGCAGCACGGAGCTGGCGGTGCGCACGTTGGGCAAGTCATTGGGCATGCGCAACCCGACCATCCGCGATCAGCTGGAACTGGGCGACAGCCTGGCGTTCGAGGACAGCAAGCTCTACAAGCGGGTGTTCGAATTGGCCGAGAAGGCCGAGGGCAAGCCGCTGCCTCGGGCGGTGTTGCCGGGCATCGTGCTCAAGAGTCCGAAAATCACTCGCAAGCTGACCACTGCATGGTTTGCCAAGCGCGTGGACGAGCGGTATCAGCGGTGCATGACGCGGGCTTCGGGGCGCTGAATCTTCGGCCATGAAAAAGCCCGGCGGATGAGGCCGGGCTTCTACTGTGATGGCTTGAAGGATCTTGCAGCGCGGTGGTAACAATTCATGCGCGGTTCTTGGCCAAATTATCGGAGCCACCTTCGACAACGCGGCGTTCCAGCAGACGGTCAGCACCGCCTTCGGCAACACGGTTTTCGATCAGCTTGTCGGAGCCACCTTCGGCGACGCGGCGTTCCAGCAGACGGTCGGCACCGCCTTCGGCAACACGGTTTTCGATCAGCTTGTCGGAGCCACCTTCGGCAACGCGGCGTTCCAGCAGACGATCGGCTCCGCCTTCGGCAACACGGTTTTCGATCAGCTTGTCGGAGCCACCTTCGGCGATGCGGCGTTCCAGCAGACGGTCGGCACCGCCTTCGGCAACACGGTTTTCGATCAGTCGGTCAGAGCCGCCTTCGGCAACGACGGGCTGGGAAGTGGCGGCGAATACGTTGGCTGCCAGAACGGAGAAAGCGAGGCTGAGGATGATTTGGCGTTTCATGATGGTGTGCTCCGGGGTGCGTTGGTTTGTGTGGGGCCATTGTTGCGCCGGGCACCGATCGTGAGAACTTCATTGACGTGATGGTGAACATCGATGGCGGTGATAGCTCGCCGGGTTGGTGTCAGCCAGGTTGATGGAACACTGGGGCACCGGTGCGCTCTACCGACCTGAATCCCTTTTTGAAGGAGGCCAGTCCATGTATCAGTTATTCGGCCACAGCCAATCCGGTTCCTCTGCCGTGGAGGTCGCCTTGGATCTTTGCGGCGTGCCTTACCGCCGGGTAGATACCTATTCGACCGAGGACAACGATGCGGCGAAGGAACTCGAAGCCCTGAATCCACAGAAGCAGGTCCCGACCCTGCAATTGCCGGACGGCTCGGTGCTCACCGAGGCGGCGGCGATCCTGATTCACTTGGGGCTGTCTTTTCCGGAATCGAAACTGCTGCCGGATGATCCGGCCCAGCGTGCGCAGGTCATACGCGGCCTGGTGTATATCGCCGCCAATTGCTATACACCGATCGGCATCATCGATTTTCCGCAGCGCTGGCTGCCCGACGCCGACGACGCTGCTCGGGAGCGATTGGTGGCGGGCACCAAGCAACGTCTGTATCGCAACTGGGCGTTGTTTGCCGACCAGTTTCCTGCGAGCCCTTTCCTCGGCGGTGCCGAGCCCGGTGCATTGGATATCCTGGCGGCGGTGATTACCAAGTGGGTCGAAACCCGCGAAGCGATGCTCAGTGCCCGTCCTGAGTTCTACGCCCTGCTGGAGCGCATCGACCGCCATCCGCGAGTCGCGCCAGTGCTTTCATTGCACTGGCCCGAATGAATCAGGGACACGCACTGCGCGAGGCGGCCTGGCGGACGAGTTCTGCAAGCTGTCGAACGTTCTGCTGATGGCCTTTCACCAGGTCGTCGATACTGCCGCCAGCCGGTGTCTGCAGGCTGCTGCGGCAGGTAACGGCCTGAGCTTCGTTGCCATGGCTACGCAAGCGCCATTGCACGTCCATGCGCGCATAGCGGCCGGGGATCGAGTCGAAGCGTTGCACCTCCACCCGCAACAGCCGCCTGGGGGCCCCGGGGTTGCTCAATTGCTCGTCCAGGCTGCTGCGTAGTTCATCCGCCAGGCTTGAGCCCCACCATTCGGTTTCCAGGATCGCCAGACCGCTGTCGCCCTGACGAATCACCATCTGGGTGCGATCCACTTGCGGCGGGACGCTGAGTTGTTCGATCTGGATATCCACCCCTGCACGCGCCTGACCAGCCGGCTGGACCGGGCTCAGGGTGTGGTAGTGGATGGGATCGCTGCGACAGGCACCGAGCAGCAGCGCCAGGGCGATCAACGAACATTTCAGCATCAGCGGCATCGGGCGTGCTCCTGTGATCATTCTTTCACCGGAAAGGTAAGGTTCTGCGCCGGAGCATCTTTCGGACGGCCACGAAGCAGCGACTCGGGGTGTCGGCTCAGGTAATCGGACAGCTCGCGCAGCGAACGCGACATTCGGCCCAGGTCATCCAGCGTCTGGGTCAATTGTTCGCGCTGCGGCGAATCTTCCGCCAGGGTCGAGTTCGCCGACTGCAAGGTCTTGCTCACGTCCTGCAAGGTGCTTTGCACGCCCGGGAGGGTCTTGCTGTTGAATTGCGACAGGCCCTTGCGCAGCTCCACGAGGTTACCGTCCAGGTTGCTGGCGATGCTTTCCAGCGGCAGCTTGTTGATGCGCTCGACCACCGTCTGCAATTGTTCCTGCAACTGCTGGAGGCTGCCCGGGATAGTCGGGATCCGCAGGGGGCGCGCGGCGAGGTCGAACGCGACTTTCTCGGCCTTGGGGTAGAAATCCAGCGAAATGTACAACTGCCCGGTCAGCAGGTTGCCGCTGCGGGCCTGGGCGCGCAGGCCGCGTTCGACGAAGCTGCCGACCAGGCGCGCGGCGGCGGCTTCGTCTTCCGGGTCGTAGTTCAATGACTTGAGCAGTTTCTCGTGGGCCTTGCCGAGCAGTTGCGGGTAGATCACGATTCCTACGTTGACCGGGAACGTGCGCTGCTTTTCGTCGAAGTCCAGGTTCATGGAGACCACCCGGCCGATCTCGATCCCGAGGAATTCCACCGGGGCGCCGACGCGCAATCCGCGCAAGGCCTGGTCGAAGCGCAAGGCCAGGTACTGCGCCTTGCCACTGGGCGGGGCCAGGGCGCTTTGCTGGTCGGCGAACAGTTCGAAATCCTTGTCCTCGGCCGCGGGCGTGTCGTTGGGGCTGTATTCCGGGGCCCGGAATGCAATGCCGCCGACGAGCAGGGCGGACAGCGACTCGGTCTTGACCGCAAAACCGTTGGCGCCGACGTTCACGTCGACGCCACTGACGTTCCAGAACCGGGTGTTCTCGGTGACGTAGGCGTCATTTGGCGCGTTGATGAACACCTCGATATTGACGCCTTTGCCATCGGCGTCCAATGCGTAGGACACCACCTGGCCCACCGGAATCTTGCGCAAGTACACCGGCGAGCCGATGTCCAGCGAACCGAGGTCCTGTGAATGCAGGGTAAAGCGTTTGCCCGGTTCGCCGTAGGTGATCGGTGGCGGAGCCTCCAGGCCGGTGAACGACTTGGCGCGCACTTTCGAATGACCGGCGTCAGCGCCGATGAAGTCCCCCGACAGCAAGGTGTCGATCCCGGAGATCCCGCCCGCGCCAATCCGCGGCCGGACCACCCAGAACACCGAGTCTTCATGAGTGAAGGTGTCGGCGGTCTTGGCGAGCTTGACCGTGGCGGTCACGTTCTTCTGATCGTCGCTCAGTTGCACGTCGGTGACCTGGCCAATGACCACATTGCGGTATTTGACCGGGGTCTTGTTGGCGGTCAGGCCTTCGCCTGTCTTGAAGGTGATGGTGATGGTCGGGCCTTCCTGCAGCCAGTTATTGACCACCAGGGACACGCCCACCAGCACCGCGATGATCGGCACGATCCACACCAGCGACACGGTCCAGCGGCGGGTGGAGACATGGGCACGGCCCGGTGCGGGTTGTCCGTCAGTGGCTTGTGACTTCATCCATGACCTCCTCGGATGGTTGGGTGTCCCAGATCAGCCGCGGGTCGAAACTCATGGCCGACAGCATGGTAAAGAGCACCACGAGGCCGAAGAACAGGATCCCCGGTCGCGGTTCGATGTCGCTCAGGGCCTGGAACTTGACCAGTGCCGCCACCAGGGCCACGACCAGCACGTCAAGCATCGACCAGTAGCCGATGACTTCGACCAGCCGATACAGCTTGGCGCGCTGCACCTGGGCCCAGGTACTGCGCCGTTGCACGGTCACCAGCAGCAACGTCAGCACGACGAACTTGATGCCCGGCACCGCGATGCTGGCGATGAAGATGATCAGCGCGATGTCCCAGGCACCACTCTGCCAGAACTCGAGAACGCCGCTGATAATGGTGCTGTCCGCACCGTCGCCGAGCATCTGGGTGTTCATGACCGGGAGCAGGTTGGCCGGGATGTAGAACACCAGTGCCGCCAGCATGTAGGCCCAGGTGCGAGTCAGGGTATCGGGTTTGCGCCGGTGCAGGGCGGCATCGCAGCGTGGGCAGGTGTCAGGTTCGTCGGTCATGTCGCAAGCCAGGCCGCAGCTGTGGCACAGGCACAGGTTCAGATCGCTGGCGCGGGGCGGATTGCCCGGCGTTGCGGCGTTCACAGGGTGTTCCACAGGTCGCGCACATCGCGACCGGCAATGCGGATCATCAACAGACTCAAGGCCGCCAGGGCGAACAGACCGATACCGGGAAGCACATCCAGCAACCCGGCAAGCTTGATGACAGCCACCAGGGCTCCCAGCAAGCACACCTCCAGCATGCTCCACGGTCGCAGGGTTTCCAGGCTGCGCATGCACAGGTTGAAGGCCGGGGCGCGCCGGTTGGAATGGGCGTAGCCCAGCACCCAGAGCAGCAGCGCCAACTGGAACGCCGGAGCGATGATGATCGCGACCGCGGCCACCAGGGCGAT
The DNA here is from genome assembly GCF_054161305.1 of Pseudomonas sp. Z2-11. Classification (NCBI taxonomy): domain Bacteria; kingdom Pseudomonadati; phylum Pseudomonadota; class Gammaproteobacteria; order Pseudomonadales; family Pseudomonadaceae; genus Pseudomonas; species Pseudomonas sp. Z2-11. The sequence continues at coordinate 3,999,206 of NZ_CP096395.1, read as the reverse complement.
GAAGGTGATGGGCCCCTGGCTCAGGGCCACGACCGAATCCCACAGGGTCGCGCTGTTGCTCAGGCCTTGGAGGCGGATGCTCATCACCGGATAGACATTGGCGAAGGCCCACAGCACCGCTGCCGTGATGGTCAGGGCCAGGCGCTGTTCGATGGTCAGGCCGTTGTAGCGCTGGATCACTGCATGGCATTGCACGCACGAGGCTTTTTGATGCGGGGCGAGCGCAACCGGCTCGTACACTGCATCGCAATGTTCACAAATGATCAGTCGGTCGGTAACGGCCATGAGGATGCTCGGCGGGGGCAACTCCTTCAATATAGAAGTGAGTCGAGAATGAGCAACCCGCCCGAGCCAATCATTCGCCGCGAATGTATTGCTCCAGTTGTCTGATCAGGTCCGCCTGCTCGGCAATGGCTTCCTTGACCAGGTCACCGATGGACAACAGGCCGACCAGCTTGCCGTTTTCCACCACGGGCAAATGCCGCAGGTGTTTCTCGGTCATGATGCTCAGGCAGGTCTCGACGTTCTGGTGTGGATCGATCGTGATCACGGGCGAAACCATGATGTCGCTGACTTTCGTGCCCACCGAAGAGCGTCCGTGCAGGACCATTTTGCGCGCATAGTCACGCTCGCTGATGATGCCCAGCACTTCATCGTTCTTGACCACCAGCAAGGCACCGACATTTTTCTCGGCCATGCGCATCAGGGCCTGCAAGACCATGTCATCCGGGGAAATGGTGTGCACTTGCTGGTTTTTCTCGTCTTTTATCCGGAGCAACTGCGCGACGGTTTTCATGGGGAAGCCTCGGGTGTTGTTTTTGCGGGTGGTTCAAGAATCGTAGACCCAACGGCGCAGAGCAAGCGGTAAAGCGGCAGTCAGCCGTCCAAAACCGTCATGGATGGTGAAAAACCACTGATTTTATTGTGGCGCGCTGTCGTGGCGGGGGAGCTTGCTCCCGCTGGGCTGCGTAGCGACCCTAAAAAAGCCATGACAACCCAGTGTGTCAGGCAGATACAGGGGGGGCCGCTGCGCGACCCAGCGGGAGCAAGCTCCCTCGCCACGAAAGCAGATCCAAGGGCAGGTGAAGTCCCAGGTCAGGTAGAATGCGTAACACGCAAAATTCGAGGTTTCAGCGGTGGATCTACAGCAGGGCTTCGTCCTGACCCGGCATTGGCGCGATACCCCGGCGGGCACCGAAGTCGAGTTCTGGCTGGCGACGGATGCCGGTCCCCGGCGCGTGCGCCTGCCGGTGCAGACGTCGGTGGCGTTCGTGCCGCAGATCCAGCGTGGCCATGTCGAGGCGCTGTTGCAGGGCGAGAAGGATGTCGAGTTGCGGCCCCTGGACCTGCTGGATTTCGAGCACCGCCCGGTGCTCGGCCTGTATTGCCGGCAACATGCGCAACTGATGCGGCTGGACACGACATTGCGGCGGGCTGGCGTGGATGTATTCGAGGCCGACGTCCGGCCGCCGGAACGCTACCTGATGGAGCGCTTCATCACCGCACCGGTCTGGTTCGGCGGCACGCCCTCAGCCGATGGCTTGCTCCTGGATGCCCAGATGAAACCCGCGCCCGACTACCGGCCACCGCTGCGGCTGGTGTCCCTGGACATCGAAACCACCGCCCAGGGCGATTTGTATTCGATTGCCCTGGAGGGCTGCGGCGAGCGCCAGGTCTATATGCTCGGGCCGCCCAATGGCGATGATCGTGAAGTGGATTTTCAGCTGGAATACTGCGAGTCCCGCGCGGCGCTGTTGAAGAAACTCAACGAGTGGTTCGCCCGCTTCGATCCCGACGCGATCATCGGCTGGAACCTGGTGCAGTTCGATCTGCGCGTGTTGCATGAACACGCCCGCCGCCTGGCCGTGCCGCTGCGTCTTGGCCGTGGCGGGGAAGAAATGCAATGGCGCGAGCACGGCGCGCGCAACAACCATTTTTTTGCCTCGGCGGCTGGCCGGTTGATCATCGATGGGATCGAGTCCTTGCGCTCGGCGACCTGGAGTTTTCCTTCGTTCAGCCTGGAAAACGTCGCCCAGACCCTGTTGGGCGAGGGCAAGTCCATCGACAACCCGTACCAGCGCATGGACGAAATCAACCGCATGTTCGCCGAGGACAAACCGGCCCTGGCTCGCTACAACCTCAAGGATTGCGAGTTGGTCACGCGTATCTTCGCCAAGACCGAGCTGCTCAAGTTCCTGCTGGAACGGGCCAGCGTCACCGGCCTGCCGGCGGATCGCAGCGGCGGCTCGGTGGCGGCATTCACGCATCTGTACATGCCGCTGATGCATCGCCAGGGTTTCGTCGCGCCGAACCTCGGCCAGCGCCCGCCGGAGGCCAGCCCTGGCGGGTTTGTGATGGATTCCCAGCCGGGGCTCTACGAATCGGTGTTGGTGCTGGACTACAAGAGTCTGTATCCGTCGATCATCCGCACCTTTCTCATCGACCCGGTGGGCTTGATCGAAGGCCTGCGCCACCCGGACGACACCGAGTCGGTGCCAGGTTTTCGCGGGGCGCGGTTCTCGCGCACCCGGCATTCCCTGCCGGCCATCGTGGCGCGGGTTGCCGACGGCCGGGAAACCGCCAAGCGCGAACACAACGCGCCGCTGTCCCAGGCACTGAAAATCATCATGAACGCGTTCTACGGCGTGCTTGGCTCCAGTGGCTGTCGTTTCTTCGATTCGCGCCTGGCGTCGTCCATCACCTTGCGCGGCCACCAGATCATGCAGCGTACCCGGCAACTGATCGAAGCGCGGGGCCATGTGGTGATCTATGGCGATACCGATTCGACCTTCGTCTGGTTACGCCGCGCCCACGGCCAGGAAGAAGCCGCGACTATCGGCCGGGAGCTGGTCGCTCACGTCAACCAATGGTGGCGTGATCACGTACGAGAAGAGTTCGAACTGGAAAGCGCGCTGGAGCTGCAATTCGAAACCCACTTCAAGCGTTTCCTGATGCCGACCATCCGCGGCGCGGAGGAGGGCAGCAAGAAGCGCTACGCCGGTTTGGTGACCCGTGCCGACGGCAGCGATGAAATCATCTACAAGGGCCTGGAGACCGTGCGCACCGACTGGTCGCCCCTGGCCCGACAGTTCCAGCAGGAACTGTATGGACGGATCTTCCATCGCCAGCCCTATCAGGATTACGTCCGCGATTATGTCCAGCAGACCCTGGCCGGCGCGTTCGACGAACGCCTGGTCTACCGCAAGCGCCTGCGTCGTCCGCTGGACGACTACGAGCGCAACGTGCCGCCACATGTGCGGGCCGCGCGGCTGGCCGACGAGTTCAACGAGCGCCAGGGCCGGCCACGGCAATACCAGAATGGCGGCTGGATCAGCTACGTCATCACCGTCGCCGGCCCCGAGCCGCTGGAAATCCGTAGCGCGCCGATTGACTATGACCACTACGTGACGAAGCAGCTGCAGCCGGTGGCGGATGCGATCCTGCCGTTTGTGGATGATGATTTTTCAACGTTGATCGGTGGGCAGATGGGGTTGTTCTGATCGACATTGTTGGCCGCAGGGATGCGCTTGTGGCGAGGGAGCTTGCTCCCGCTGGGCTGCGTAGCGGCCCTGAGTTTCTGGCGGTTGCTGCGCAACCGAGCGGGAGCAAACTCCCTCGCCACAGAGCGCGCCGCTGGAATAAGGGCGCGCTCATCACCACGGCGTTCGAGTGGACTAAACCATCGCCAACCGCTGCTTGCCCTGTGGCTGCGGGAACACCAGGTCCAATGCCGCCAGATCCTGAGGCTCAAGCTGCAGATTCGCCGCTTCGGCGTTCAGGCGCACGTGTTCAGCTTGCACGGCCTTGGGGATGGCAATGACATTGTCCCGGCGCAGCAGCCAGGCGAGGGCGATCTGTGCCGGCGTCGCGCGGTGGCGTTCGGCGATTTGTTGCAGGGTGTGGTCCTTGAGCAAATGCCCGCCCTGGCCGACCGGACAATAGGCCATGACCGGCATGCGCTGATGCTGGCTCCAGGGCAGTAGGTCGAATTCGATGCCGCGTTCTTGCAGGTTGTACAACACTTGATTGGTAGCGCAGACCGGCGAGGCCAGCTCCTCCAGATCGTCGACGTCAAAGTTCGACACGCCCCAGCGGCCGATCTTGCCTTCTTCGCGCAGGCGCTCAAACGCTTCGACGGTTTCCTCCAGTGGGTACTGGCCGCGCCAGTGCAGCAAATAGAGGTCGATATAATCGGTGTCGAGGCGCCGCAAGCTGCGCTCGCAGGCCAACGGAATGCCTTTGCGGCTGGCATTGTGCGGGTAGACCTTGCTCACCAGGAACACCTGGTCGCGTAGCCCGGTGATCGCTTCGCCAACGACCTGCTCGGCGCCGCCCTCGGCATACATTTCGGCCGTGTCGATCAGGCTCATGCCCAGTTCGATGCCCAGGCGCAGGGCAGCTACTTCTTTCTTGTGATGGGACGGTTCCTCACCCATCCGCCAGGTGCCCTGGCCGATTACCGGTACGGATACGCCGGCCAATTCCACAGTTCTCATGCACATCTCCTGTCGTGCTGGTCGATACAGCGTGTGGCAGCAGGATAGACCAGGCGTTCCAACCTTGATCGTTCCCGCGCATAAGGCGGGAACGATCGGTGGGTGGCAGGATTACTCGGCCGAGAACTTCAGCACCATGGTCTGGGTGTAGGTCTGGCCCGGATCAAGTCGCGTGGTAGGGAAGGACGGCTGGTTTGGCGAATCGGGATAATGCTGGGTTTCCAGGGTAAACGCGCTCCAGTGCGGGTAGACCTTGCCTTGCTTGCCCTTGATCGTGCCGTCGAGGAAGTTGCTGGTGTAGAACTGCACGCCCGGCTCGCTGGTGTAGAGCTGCAGGCGCCGGCCCGACTGCGGATCCAGGACGTCGGCGGCGAGTTTGCTCACGTCGCCCTTGGCGTCGAGGACCCAGTTGAAATCGAAGCCGCCTTGTTTTGGTTCGGCAAATTTCAGCTGCGGATGATCCGCCTTGATATGCGTGCCAATGGGCGTGGGCTTGGTGAAATCCAACGGGGTGCCGGCTACTGGCGCCAGCTCGCCGGTGGGGATCAGCTTGGCGGTCACCGGTGTGTAGTGGGACGCGTGCAGCGTCGCGACTTGCTTGAGGATGTCGCCATTACCGGCGCCGGCCAGGTTGAAATAGCTGTGGTTGGTCAGGTTCAGCACGGTCGGCTTGTCGGTGCTGGCCTTGTAGTCGATGCGCAATTCGTTCTGGTCGTTGAGGCTGTAGGTGACGTCGGTCTTCAGGTTGCCGGGAAAGCCCATTTCACCGTCCGCCGACACATACGTCAGGGTCACGCCTACCGAGTCCTTGCCGTTGCTCGGCTCGGCCTTCCAGACACGCTTGTCGAAGCCTTGCGGCCCACCGTGCAAGGAGTTGTCCTTGTCGTTCTGCGGCACCTGGTAGCGTTTGCCATCCAGCTCGAACGCACCGCCGGCCAGACGGTTGCCGAAGCGACCGATGGTCGCGCCGAAATACACGTTGCCGTTCTTCTGGTAGCCCTGCACGTCGTCGAAGCCGAGCACGATGTCGGCAGTCATGCCGTTTTTGTCCGGCACGATCAGTGACTGGAGGATCCCGCCGTAAGTGATGACGGTCGCCTCGACGCCGTGGCTGTTGCGCAGTACATATTTTTCAACCGGCGTGCCGTCGTTGGTCTTGCCGAAGGCAACGCGTTCATTGGTCAGGCCGGCGGCCTGGGCAGAGGTGGCAATCATCAGAGAGACTCCGAGGGCCGTGAGCAGATGTCTGGATTCAAGCATGGTGTGACCTTCCTTTCCTGTTGTTTTGTTGTTGTTTTTAACGTGGTCGAGTCCGTTACCTGTCGGACAGCGATGAAGGTTTTTCTGTTCAGTAGTCTTTCTATTTAAGGGTGGGGAAGGGATTTATAGCTATAAATCGAGATTTATCAATTAAAAAGTAAGACTAATTGAGCGAGGCGAGCCTTGGCCAAACGTGCACTTTCATGGCCGCTACCGCACTTTTACGGTTTTTGCCGCTCTATCCATGGCCAGGAAACGGCGATTCCCCACCGTTTCCCCATGCCCAGACCGAGATTCGATGGCCGCTGTCTTACATTCCGTGAGGGTCTTGCCACGTCGCTGCGGCTTGCTGCTGGCGAGCCTGTTGCTGATGCTCAGCGGCGGATGCAGCCATCAGCAAGGCCAGGACATGGTTACCCAGTTCAGCAATGCCAGGCCCCAGGAGTTCTTGCAGACCAGCGTCGACCGCATGGCCACGCTGTCGATGCATGACAACCTGCAGAGCCTTTACCTGCTGATGCACAAGCTCTACCTGCGCAACCCGGAAGAACTGCGCAAATCCGGCTTTCTCGATGCCCGTATCGCCGTGAAACAGGTGCGCGAGGCGATTGAACAGCAGCAACCCTTGCCGGTCCTGGGCAACAGGAAGGACCTGGCAGCGCTGAGCTACGCGATGAGTCCCGAGTTTCTCGGTGACCGGGTCGGAGCGTTCATCTATGCCATTGGCAGCATGCTGGTGACGGCTCACGGCAACCGTCTCGAGTTCTACATGACCGACACCATCGATCCGCGCTTCGTCAGCAACGCGGCGCGCAACATCGAGAAAGCCACGTGGCTGTTGGGCCAGCGGCAGAACAAGGACGGCACGCCGATGCTGTTCTCCAATGAAATCTCGGAGGAGGGCAGCAATCTGAGCTTTGCCGTGGAGTTCGGTAAGATCGTCGCGCGCCTCGACCTGCTGACCCAGATGCTGGACGAGCGCTATCGGCGAATCGGCCTGAATTATGCGCAGAGTCTGCTGTTTCTCAATTTCCTGCCTGTCCAGTAGCTGCGTCGTGCAAATGGAATAAACATAGATCACATCGATATAGGGAGTTATAAGAAAAATCGCTATGCTCGCGGCCAGATTTTTCATGCGGTCGCGCTGAGACGGGTTTGATGGATTTCGGTAATGTCGGTTTAGTCGTAGCGGGACTGGTGGTCGGTTTCATCGTCGGGATGACCGGCGTCGGCGGCGGATCGCTGATGACGCCCATTTTATTGTGGTTCGGCATCAACCCCGCGACGGCGGTGGGGACTGACCTGCTGTACGCGGCGATTACCAAATCCGGCGGCGTGCTGGTCCATGCGAAAAACCGCAATATTGACTGGGCCATCACCGGTTGGCTGACTTTGGGCAGTGTGCCGGCGGTTGGGCTGACCCTGTGGTTTCTCAGCAGCCTGAACAGTTCTCCCGACGCGATGAACGCGGTCATCAAGCAAGCCCTGGGCTTCGTGCTGTTCGCCACCGCCCTGGCAATCCTGTTCAAGAAGCGCCTGCTGCAGTTTGCCCATGACCGCGCCGGTGGCCATTACAACCCCAGTGGCTCGCGGCTCAACCTGTTGACTGTCATCACCGGCCTGGTGCTGGGCACGATGGTCGCATTGACTTCCATCGGCGCCGGCGCCCTGGGCACCGTCGCGCTGTTCATCCTCTATCCGTTCCTGGTCACCAAGCGCCTGGTCGGCACCGAAATCGCCCATGCCGTGCCGTTGACCCTGGTCGCGGGCCTTGGCCATGCAAGCATGGGCAACATGGACTGGCACATCCTCGGCTTTCTGCTGATTGGTTCGTTGCCGGGCATCTATCTGGGCAGCCACTTGTCGGGACGCATTTCCGACGAGCTCCTGCGCCCTTGCCTGGCGGTGATGTTGGCCATGATCGGTTTCAAGCTCGCGTTCTGATTTGGTCGGAGTCATGGCTGCCTCGGCATAGTCATACCTGTAAACCAGGTACTGATGAGGCCTCGATCCATGAACAGCCCAGCCAGAGATCTGCTGCAACGCCTGCGCCGTCGTCGCGCCGAACCGCGCACCGATATCGCCGACATCCTGCGCCGTCACGCCGAACCGCTGCCTGCCGAGGACAGCCCGAGCTTTGGCGAAATGTTTGATCGCTTCGCCGACGCCAAGGTCGTGCTGATCGGCGAAGCCAGCCACGGCACCCATGATTTCTACCGCACCCGCGCTGCGATCAGCCGGCACCTGATCGCGAATCACGGCTTCGGCATTGTTGCCGTCGAGGCTGACTGGCCCGACGCTGGACAAATCGACCGCTGCGTGCGCGACCTGGGGCCCTCGGCCTGGAAGCAGCAGGCATTCGCCCGATTTCCCAGCTGGATGTGGCGCAACACCGACGTCCAGGACTTTGTACGTTGGTTGCGCCGCTACAACCTCGGCCAGCCTGACGCTCGCCGCGTGGAGTTTCGCGGCTTGGACGTCTACAGTCTGCGCCACTCCATCGACGAGGTACTCGATTACCTCGACAAGAGCCATCCCCACCTGGCCCGTGACGCCCGCCATCGTTATGGCTGCCTGACGCCCTGGCATGATGACCCGGCGCTGTATGGCCATTTCACCGAGCGCGGCAACCTGGCGACATGCGAAGACGCCGTGGTCGAACAGCTCAACACGCTGCTCGCCGAGCGCCTTGATCCGTTGATCGAGGATGACGAGGGCTTCTTCAGCGCGGTGCAGAACGCCCGGGTCGTACGCGCCGCCGAACAGTACTACCGCGCCATGTATCGCGGCGGCAAGTCATCCTGGAACCTGCGCGACCGGCACATGTTCGACACCTTGCAAAGCCTGCTGGAGCATCGCGGGCCCGATGCGAAAGCGATCGTCTGGGCGCATAACTCCCACATCGGCAACGCCGCCGCGACACGAATGGGCTGGGAGGGTGAGTTCAACATCGGCCAGTTGTGTCGAATGGCCTATGGCCGTGGCGCGGTGCTGCTGGGCATGGGGACCGACCGTGGCAGCGTGGCGGCGGCCGACGATTGGGACGCGCCGATGAAAATCAAGCAGGTGGTGCCGGCGCTGGCCGGCAGTTGGGAGCGGGAGTTTTCGCTCGCGGGTGTGCGCGCATCGCTTACGGACTGGCGGACCGACCCGGACGAAGCGTTGTTGGAGGTGCTGTCCGAGCCGTTGCTCGAACGCGCCATCGGGGTGATCTACCGCCCTGAAACCGAACGCCAGAGTCATTATTTCGAAGCGGTACTGGCCGAGCAGTTCGACGCCTGGCTCTGGTTCGAGCAGACCGAAGCCGTCACGCCGTTGCCCACGCCGCACACGCTGGAGCGCGAGGAAGACACCTTCCCGTTTGGCCTCTGAAGCAGGCCTGCCGTGGTTGCGCTATGGGTCCGTTGGCCTAAGCTTCAGGCAGGCAAAAGCAGTATCGGGCGACTCTCGCGGAACAATCGCCGCCATGTGCAATCAGTACAGCGTAATTATCAAAAGGAGAGGCGCATGCTTATTCGGTCGTTGACCTTCGCTACCTTGCTGGCCATCGCCGGCCCGTTGTTCGCCGCCGATGGCGACTCACCCCTGGTAGCGGAGGTGGGCAAGTCCCGGCCTGTGATTGTCATTGCGCCCAGTTCTGTCGATCCTGCGTGGGTCAGCCTGAAGAAAGCCTTGGACGAGCCGGCGGGCAAGCAGGGTTTTTCGGAGCGCAACATGGTGCTCTATACCGTGCTCAATACCATCGGCCAGCGTGATGGCAAAGACCTCGACCCGCAAAGCACCATGGCGTTGATCCGTTCCCTCAAGCTGGGAGCGGGAGCGCAGACCAAGATCATCCTGGTAGGCAAGGACGGGGAAAAGAAGCTTGAGCATTCCGGCGCGATCGAACTGAAGGAACTGTTCGATACCGTCGACAAGCTGCCCGAGGCGGAAAAACAAGCCACGGCGCCCACCCCACCGCCAGCGCCGGAACCCGAGCCGGCCAAGGACGCCAAAGGCACCAAGCCGGGCAAGGCGACCAAGCCTGCGGCTGCGCCGAAACCGTTGGATGACTGATTCCCGAAAGCAACGATACCCCTGTGGCGAGGGAGCTTGCTCCCGCTGGGCTGCGTAGCAGCCCTATGCTTTTTCCGGGCTCATCGTCTGAAAGATTTGGGGCCGCTTCGCGACCCAGCGGGAGCAAGCTCCCTCGCCACAAAAGCATCTCAGCGCGCTTCTAATGCCATCAGGATTTGGTGCGCGGCTCTCACGCGTTCTTCAATCGGGTAGTTCTTGTTCGCCAGCATGACGATTCCCAAGTCCTCTCCAGCGACGAACGCTGCGTATGCGCCGAAACCGTTAGTCGACCCTGTCTTGTTGATCCAGGCGCCGTCGGGCGTGGGGAGCGGTGGGGTGAGCGGCTCGGCCTTTTGCGGCGTCAAAGCCATCTGTGGACTGTTGCCGGCGAGCAAGCCATCAAGGGTGAGCGGAGGTAGGTAGAACTCCCAGCCCAGCCCCTGGTGCATCCCTCCAACCTTGTATAAACCTGTGTGTGTCGTAGCAACGGCTCGCTGCAGATCCGCGTCCAGTTTCCCGGGTCGCAGATTAACCTCGACAAACCGGATCAGGTCCGCTGAGCTGATCTTCAACCCATAGGCTTCAGAGGCCAGCGCGCCAGGCCCGACCCGCACAGGCTTGCCATCCTTGGCGTAGCCTTGGGCGTAGGTTGCCATTTGATTGTGTGGCACTTGTACGTAGCTGTGCTTGAGGCCCAGCCCGGGCATCAGCGTCTGTTCCATCACCTCATCAAAGGGTCGACCCAGGCTGCGGGCCGCCAGGAAGCCGAACAAGCCGATGCTCGGGTTCGAATAGAGCCGCTGGGTGCCGGCCGGGTAGAGCGGTTTCCAGGATTTGTAGTAGCCGAACATCCGGTCGGGATGGTCGGCATCGTCGGGAAACTGCAACGGCAGGCCGCCCGCGCTATAGGTGGCGAGATCGAGCAGGCGGGCGTTTTCAAGGGCACTGCCGCGCAGTTCGGGAGCGTAGCGACCGGTGAGGTCTGACAGCTGCAGTTTGCCCTGGGCCTGGGCGTAGGCGCCGAGTGTCGCGGTAAAGGTCTTGCTGATCGAGCCGACTTCGAACAGGGTCTGCTCGGTGACGGCTTTTCTGGTGTCTTTGGAGGCAACGCCATAATTGAAGAACCGGCGTTGGCCGTTGTGCGTGATCGCCACGGCCATGCCCGCGATGTCCTGCTCTTTCATCAAGGGTTGGATAACGGCATTGACCGTGTCTTCAATGCGCTCCTGGGCGAAGCCCGGGGTCGTCCCGCAGGCCAGGGCAAAAGTCCCGGCGAGTATCGATTTGGCAATGTGCATCTGGACCGCTCTCGTTAGCTCTCCTTGAGGGCGGTCAATCTAGGACGTTTTCCGCTGTCGGGCAATCCGAGGCCATCGAGTAGAGGCCAGGTTCAGAGTGGTCCCACGAGGATGCGGGAGCATTCCTACAAAAAGCCCGGCGGCCTGACGCGACCGGCCTCAAGCCAAACCACACAAAGCGGCGGCCGCCGGGTAAACTCGCGGCTCTTTCCAAAGGAGTTCCCATGAGTTACTACCAGCCCGGCATTCTCGCCACCCCTGTTCCGCCTCAGGCCCGTCATCTGTTTTTTGCCCTGGAATCGGTCGAGGCACTGCCGGCTGCGATCGACAAGCTGTTGCTGCAACTGGATGGCCGCGTGGTAGTCGGCTTTGGCGAGTCGCTGGTCCAGGCGCTGGGCGCCAAGGTCGAAGGCTTGCGCGCGTTCCCGGCGCTGGCGGGCGTCGGCGTGGACAACCCTTCGACCCAGCACGCGCTCTGGTGCTGGCTGCACGGCGAGGACCGGGGCGAGCTGATGCACCGCAGTCGCGCCATCGAAGCGGCATTGGCGCCGGCATTGCGTCTGGTACAGATGAACGAAACCTTTCGGCACATGACCGGCCACGACCTGACCGGCTACGAAGATGGCACCGAAAACCCTCACGACGAAGCGGCCGTGGCCGCCGCCCTGGCCAAGGGCAACGACGGGCTGCGCGGTGGCAGTTTTGCTGCGATCCAGCAATGGCAGCATGACCTGGACGGTTTCGCCGCGATGCAGCCCCATGAGCGAGACAACATCATGGGCCGGCGCCTGAGCGATAACGAAGAGCTCGAAGATGCGCCTGAGTCTGCCCACGTCAAGCGCACGGCCCAGGAAAGCTTTGCTCCGGAGGCTTTTGTCGTACGCCGTTCCATGCCCTGGATCGAAGGTGACCGCGCTGGCCTGATGTTCCTGGCGTTCGGTTTTTCCCTGGACGCCTTCGAGGCGCAATTGCGGCGCATGAGCGGTCTGGAGGACGGTATTACCGATGGCCTGTATCGCATGAGTCGGCCGATTACCGGTGGTTACTACTGGTGCCCGCCGCAGTTGGACGGGCGCCTGGACCTGCGGGCTCTCGCCCGCTAAGCAGCGTCCCGCCCCGGCAGGCCGGTCGCGTTGTGCAAATCGTCGAGTCAACGCTATCCTTGGGCCCGACGTATTTGCCTGGAAACGGGAGAGCAAGCGTGGATAAAGTCATCGTCATCACCGGTGGCGGGCGTGGGATCGGGGCGGCCACGGCGTTGTTGGCGGCCGACCTGGGCTATCGGATCTGCATCAACTACCAGTCGGATGAAAACGCCGCCCAGGATGTGCTCGCCCAGATCCGTGCCAAGGGCGCGCAGGCCATTGCGGTGCGGGCCGACGTGAGCATCGAGGACGAAGTGGTCGGCCTGTTCAACCGCGTGGACACCGAGCTGGGCCGCGTCACCGCCCTGGTGAACAACGCCGGTACGGTTGCCCACAAGTCCCGACTCGATGAAATGTCCGAGTTCCGCATGCTCAAGATCCTGAAGACCAACGTGCTCGGGCCGATGTTGTGCGCCAAGCAGGCGGTGCTGCGCATGTCGCCCCGGCATGGCGGGCAGGGCGGCAGCATCGTCAACGTTTCCTCGGTTGCCGCCCGCTTGGGCGCACCGGGTGAATATGTCGACTACGCGGCTTCCAAGGGCGCATTGGACAGCTTCACCGTCGGCATTTCCAAAGAGCTCGCTGGCGAAGGTATTCGCGTCAATGCGGTCCGCCCGGGCTACATCTACACCGATTTCCATGCCCTCAGCGGCGATCCGGAGCGGGTCAGCAAGCTGGAATCGGCGATCCCCATGGCCCGGGGCGGACGTCCGGACGAAGTGGCCGAGGCGATTATCTGGCTGCTGTCCGACAAGGCTTCGTATGCGACCGGGACGTTTGTGGAGCTGGGGGGCGGGCGCTGATCCTGGGTTGCCTGTTCTGGCGCCATCGCGAGCAAGCTCGCTCCCACATTGGAATGCGATCCCCTGTGGGAGCGAGCTTGCTCGCGATAGCAATCCTAAGGGCAACATCGCACTCAGAACGACCGGATAATCCGCCCCAACGTCTCCATGGCCTTTTCCGACACATCGGTCCAGGGCCCGCCATAGTTCAGGCGAATACAGTTCCTGAAGCGCCGGGTCGCTGAAAAGATCGGCCCCGGTGCGATACTGATGCCTTGCGCCAGAGCCATCTGGAACAGTTTCAGCGAATCAATCTGCTCCGGCAGCTCCAGCCACAAGAAGTACCCGCCCGCCGGCTGGCTCACCCGAGTCTGCGCCGGAAAGTACCGGGCTATGGCGGCGAGCATGGCGCTTTGCTGTTCCTCCAGGGCGTAGCGCAACTTGCGCAGGTGACGGTCGTAGCCTCCATGCTGCAGGTAATCGGCGATGGCGGCCTGGGCCGGCATCGAGGCGCACAGTGAAGTCATCAGCTTGAGTCGCTCGATCTTCCGGGCGTAGCGCCCGGCGGCGACCCAGCCGATGCGGTAGCCCGGGGCCAGGCTCTTGGCGAATGAGCCGCAGTGCATCACCAGGCCTTCGGTGTCGAACGCTTTCGCCGGCTTGGGAGCCTGCTGGCCGTAGTAGAGTTCGGCATAGACATCATCCTCGATCAACGGCACTTGGTAGCGACGCAACAGTTCGACCAGGGCTTGTTTGCGCGCTTCGGGCATGGTCGCGCCAATCGGGTTCTGGAAGCTGGTCATGCACCAGCAGGCCTTGACCGGATGGCGCGCCAGCGTCTGTTCCAGCACATCGAGATCAATGCCGTCGCGTGGGTGGACGGGGATTTCCACCGCCTTGAGTTTCAGCCGTTCGAGCATTTGCAGGCTGGCATAGAACGCGGGCGCCTCGATTGCCACCAGGTCGCCCGGCTCGGTCACGGCTTGCAGGCACAGGTTCAATGCTTCCAGGGCGCCGTTGGTGACGAGCAGTTCCTCCATGGGCAGCATCAGCCCGCCGACCATATAGCGCAGGGCGATCTGGCGGCGCAGTTGAGGGTTGCCCGGCGACATGTCGGTGACCACTACGCGCGGATCCATGTCCCGCGTGGCGCTGGACAACGAGCGGGACAGGCGTTGCAGGGGAAACAGCGTCGGGCTGGGGAATGCCGAGCCGAACGGTACGGTCGTCGGATCCTTGATCGAGTCGAGCACCGAAAATACCAGTTCGCTGACGTCGACCTCGGTGGATTCGTGGACCTGACTGCTGGCGACCGGCTCGCAGAACGGGCTCGGCGCGTGATGATTGACGAAGTAGCCGGAGCGCGGCCGGGCACGGATCAGACCACGTCGCTCCAGCAGGTAATAAGCCTGGAACACGGTGGACGGACTGACGCCGTAGGTCTGGCTGGCGTAGCGCACCGACGGCACCCGTTGGCCCGGCCCGAGCATGCCGGAGCGGATCAGTTCGGCGATATCGTCGGCGAATTTTTCGTAGCGTTTCATGGCAGGCCCGGTTTGGAATAACGCGTGGTTCGCGTTTTTAAATGTGGGAGCGAGCTTGCTCGCGATGAGGCCTGCACATTCAACGCTGAGGTCGTCTGGCGTTCCGCCATCGCGATCACAAGGCACATCTTAAGGCTTCACCGATTCATCGGTGCTACAAAACGGCTTTTTGCTTCGCTGTAAATGTCTGGCTCATCACTGTCGGCAACCTTGAACGTCATTTCCTGGGACCCGCTCATGGGCCGTTCGCTGAGCATCGCCACCGAAACCGGCACGTCGACGATTTCCCCGGGTGCCAGGCTCAACTGGGTCTTGCCTTGCAGGACGAAACCGTCTCTGTCCGCCAGCGATAATTGATACGCCTGGCGTTGCTGGGTCTTGTTGATGATCTTCAGGCTGTAGATGTTTTCGATCTGGCCCTGGCTGTTCTCACGGAACAGGCCACGGTCCTTGCTCACATCCAGCGACACCATTGGCCGCTCCACCAGTGCCAGGGCCAGCGCAGCGATCATGACCATCAATACCGCCGTGTAGCCGACCAGCCGTGGTCTCAGCAGGTGAGTCTTGCCGCCTTGCAGCTGACGTTCGGAGGTGTATTTGATCAGGCCATGGGCGTAGCCCATCTTGTCCATGATCGAATCGCAGGCGTCGATGCAGGCCGCGCAGCCGATGCATTCCATTTGCAGACCGTCGCGAATATCGATGCCGGTCGGGCAGACCTGTACGCACATCTGGCAGTCAATGCAGTCGCCCAGCCCGATGTTGGCCGGGACCGCATCGCGTTTGCGCGGTCCGCGAATTTCGCCACGGGCCACGTCGTAGGAAATGGTCAATGTGTCTTTATCGAACATCACGCTCTGGAACCGCGCATAAGGGCACATGTGCATGCACACAGCTTCGCGCAGCCAGCCGGCGTTGAGGTAGGTCGCCCCGGTGAAAAAAACCACCCAGAACAGACTGACGCCAGCCATTTGCAGGGTCAGCAGCTCTTCCGCCAGCGGCCGGATCGGGGTGAAGTAGCCTACGAACGTTAGGCCGGTGAGCAGGCTGATGGCCAGCCACAACGTATGTTTGGCCGAGCGTCGCAGCAGTTTGTTCACGCCCCACGGCGCGGCTTGCAGCTTGATCCGCTGGTTGCGCTCACCTTCGGTGATCTTCTCGACCCACATGAAGATCCAGGTCCATGAGCTTTGAGGACAGGTGTAGCCGCACCACACGCGCCCGGCGAACACGGTAATCGCAAACAGGCCGAACGCGGCAATGATCAACAACGCCGAGAGCAGGATGAAGTCCTGGGGCCAGAAGGTCGCGCCGAAAATATGGAATTTGCTCTCGGAAAGATCCCAGAGCACTGCCTGGCGACCGTTCCAGTCCAGCCAAACCGTGCCGAAGAACAGCAGGAACAGGACGCCGGCACCGCTGATGCGCAGGGTACGAAACAAACCGCTGAAGCTACGGGTGTGGATCAGGTTGTCGGTAGTCCTGGCCCTGATTCTCGTGGCTGCGGGGTCGAAGGTCTGTATCAACTGGGCGGGGATTCTTTCGCTCATGGTCGGTCGCTCATCAGCCGCTATCTGGCCGGAGCACTATGACCATCGAACTGTTTGCATAACAGACTCAGGTAGCGGGATAAAAACCGGATCAGATACCGCGCGGCCCCGGCCCTGCGACACTTTGATGCACCCGGAGATGACCGAACAACCCCCTCCTATGGCAAGGGAGCAAGCTCCCTCGCCACGTGGAGTCAGATCACTGAGTCGCTGTCAGTCGCCTTCAGGTTCTGCCGTCCGTCAGCCGCTCCGGCCACGGTCAGGGCATCCACTTCCGCCTCGGTCAGGTAGACCCGCCCGCCATTGAGCTCCACGGCTGACATGGCCTTGTCCGGGTCGGTAATGATCGTCAACTCGCTCGCCGGTCGCTGTTCCTGGCCGTTGGGGGTGTCGAAGTGGCAGGTCCGGTTGTCATCGATTCGTACAGTCATGTTGATGCTCCTTCCTTCAATGTCTGAACGTTAGGTGGCGTGCCGCCGGCAGGGTTCGTTGCGGCTGATCAGCGGTCGGTCGCACGTCTCGCATCGCTTGTGGTCCATCATTTATCGAGTGAAGAGAGGAAGGTCCATGGAATCGTGGTGGGATGAAGTCTGGATAACCCTGCAAGCTGAATTCGCCGACATCACCGATACCGAGCAGATGACACGGGTGACGGTGCGCCTGGTAATGGCTGCACTGCTGGGGGGCATCCTCGGGTTCGAGCGTGAGCACAAGGGCAAGGCCGCCGGCGTGCGCACCCATATGCTGGTGGCGCTGGGCGCCGCGCTGTTCGTGTTGGTGCCGCAGATGTCCGGTTCCCAGGCCGACGCGATGAGCCGGGTGATCCAGGGCGTCGTCGCCGGCATCGGCTTCCTCGGCGCCGGCACCATCCTGAAAAACGACAATGGCGACGAAAGCCACGTAAAAGGCCTGACCACCGCCGCCGGCCTGTGGATGACCGCCGCCATCGGCGTTGCCGCCGGATTGGGCCGGGAAGCGACAGCGTTGCTCAGTACGGTGCTGGCGCTGGCGATTTTCAGTGTGATGCCGATGATTGTTCGGGCTCTGGAAAAAGAGCCTAAGTAGCAACTGGGGTTTTAATTACAGCTGCCCTAATGAAAGCTTCGTCCAGGCTGTTGGCGGTGAACGCTGATGTGAACTCTTCCCCCGAGTGGAACTTTATGAATTGGCATCCACTGATCATATAAAAGACATCACAGTGTGCCGTGACTTCCTCAATGTTATGTGAGGATACGACAATGGCTGCTCCCTCCTGCGCAGCTTGCTTTAAGCATTGCCATGTGTAATGGCGGAATTCTGGATCAATACCGGCTGTTGGTTCATCGAGAATGAGCAGCTCTGGCTCTAGCGCCAAAAGCGAAAGGGTAAAGAACCAACGCTTTTCTCCATAGCTGCAAATCGCAGATTTCTTTTTCCATATTTCCTTATAGCGCTCAGTCAGCTCTGGGCACCACTTCTCGATTTTGTTTAATGCACATTGCTGGGTGGGTTTTCTATCAGAACTGAGCACCGTAGCCATCGTGAATATATCATGCATGCGTAACACCGGAGGGGTGGTGATAATCTGAGATAAATACAATTGAGTCCGAAAAGTGCTATTGATTTTCCATTGTTGGCTACTTTTAACCTTGCACAGAATGTCAAATAATGTAGTTTTTCCGGATCCGTTGGGTCCAAGGATTCCAGTAATGGAACCCATTTCAATACGCAGAGATGCGTTACGAAACAGTTCCTTGTCAGGGAAGCTGAGATTAAGCTGTTTGACTTCTAATGAACGCATTAATAACGGTTCCATACTGGGTTTATTCTCAGATACTTCATGGAAAATAAAAATGTGCACACCAGGATGGCAGTGGAGATCAGCAATATGTGGATGTTCTCTCCAAGCCCATCACGCATGATTTTGTAGGCTACATGCAAAGGATTTAGACTGCTTAATAGTTGGAGCATGGAGTTACCTTCTGCAGGTGCGCTTGGGCTGGCAACGCCTAAAGCAATCATGGTAAATAAAAGGGCAGAAAAAAGCGTATTCGAGTTGGTAAAATTTATTGGAAGTAAAGTTAGTACTAGTCCTAGCGAGCAGAAGATCAAAAAGCAAGCATAGAATCTCAGTACAATGTTGAATAGCTCGAAAACATCCAAGTTATTCCACAGGTTTTTCGTTATTACATAAAAAATACAACAATAAATAAGTGCTATACAGGAATAGGACAGAAATTGTCCTGTCATAAAAATTATTTTTGAATGGCTAGTGTATATAAATGAGCGAATAAATCCGCTTTCTCTTCTGCCGATGATGTAGAGCGAAAAACCGAACAGGCCGACGCTTGCCGCAACGTAAGCGTAAAACCATGCACTGTCCGCTACGTAATCGAGATGTTGAGTTTGTTCATATTTCTTTGTGTAGTTAAGCAGGTAGAACAATAGGCTGGGAGAGATGATCGTCCATAGAATGGCAGTGGGTTCCTTGAGTTGCTCTTTTAAAAAAAGACGAGCTAGTATCGCTGATCGGAGGTATATGTGGTTGCGCATCGGTGTTTTCCTATGGGAAAGGAACCATTCTTGCTTTACGATCTTTTTGTATTTCATGGAGGAAAGTCCGTGAATAGAGATTGTCGAGGTTGATATTTTGAGAGTTGTTCATATGCATAAAAAAGTCGGGCGAAATAAACTTGCTGCAGTATCCGAAGTGATCCCCGACTGGAATCATTTTTAAATATATATAGCCGAGCGCTTGATGTTTGGTAAGGTCTTTTAAAAGGGATTTTAGGCAAAGCGGCTGTTGAAAGGGGGCGGGCGGTACGGAAGCGCTGGAGCGCACTGAAGTGATGATTTTATATGTTTTATAGTTGTTGATTTGCAGGAAATGTTTGAGATAAGAGTCACGGATTTCCTCCATTTTTTGTTCCGTGGCGATAAAGGCGTCGATGAATCTATAGGTCTGCCAAAGTTCCAGCAAGGATTTTTCCATTGCCAGTTTTGGGGTCGCCGCATAAGCCATTCCTGCGCAATATTGAACATTGTGCTGGGGACTTTTATGCCCGTAAACCACCAAGATGCAGACGCCAGAATATTCAGTATCCGATATGTCAATAAAAGATAGTTCACCACTGAGCATAAGGGCTTTGCATAGCATTTCAGTACAGGTCCCTGCTAGAGCAGATGATGCTGTCGAAGTCTCTATTATTTTTATGCAGTCACCGGTAAGCCAGAACCTCGTTAGAAATTGCCTCTCAAGAAATTCTTTGATTGAGCCAAATATGGCTTGTTCCGGGTGCCAGCCAAATGCACACCCACACGTGTCGCGTAAAGGGTATATAGAGTTTTCTGTTTCAGTTCGTGTTGTACTCAATGCAATGCATGCGGTGGGGATATGGCAAGAAGATAGATTTGATGCTCGGAAAACCTGACTTAAATTGTATTGGTGAGAGGTGAGATTTGGTTGAGTAACATTTTGCTTGTGAGTTTGGATAAATGCCTGAATGAATTTCAATATCTCTGCTTCCTCTAGGGAGTAGTCCAGGCCCCCGGTAAGGTCGGGAACCACGTCTCTATAGAAGTGTCGGCGCTCGTAAAACTCACCGACCGCGGATCTAAGCGCTCTAGCGCCATTTCCCACACCCGAACCGCCATGATTCCATGCGTCAGAGATTTCCACCGAAGAAGGAAAATTTGTTAAGTTGGCTGGTTGGTAGGTGAGCTGAGCGGAAATGAGTTGGTGTTCTCTATTGTAAATGTTCATTCGACTGTCCTATGTAATGCACGCACATCGGAACAAAGAGCGCTGGATTTAACTTGAGCGCTTTGCACAGCATCGTATCGGTGAAAGCTGACCAAGGGCGGCAGCGCAAATTCAGGGATTTTGCGCTTAGCTCCATGAGCATGTAGATGGACCCTATTTCCATTGTTGCCAGACGGTAACCCCGATGACGGTACTTGAATAACACCTTTGGCAAATAGACGGTATATATCAGGGCTATGCTAGGCGATCCAATGTTGCTACCTTCCGGCAAGATAGCTGTTCTGAGGTTGTCTATATTTTCAGTACCCAAAACGATTTCGAATTTTTTTGATCTAGGTAACAGGTGTAATATTTTTTCGGTGCAGGGCCAGCCTCCGTTGTTCTGCCCCAGTGAGCAGACAAATACTTCGACGGGATATAATGCTCCGGCGCTAGGGTAGCCACGTTTGCTATTGTTGGTTTGCAAGGCTGTTAAGGGAGTGACAAGTTTTTCTACGGTTTTAAAATCGATATCGGTCTCACAAAAAAAATCCGCTGACTCGTTTCTGGTTAGGGCTGGGTCACTATTATTGCCCTGACCTATAGCAATTTGGAGGTTGATATCGGGGTATAGCTTTAATTCATTTCCGGTTAAAGTTGATAATTGTTTTTCGGTGAGCGAGTGCAAATGGGTTGCCCGCTGAAAAGCTGGGTGAAGGATATAGTTTCCTTTTGTGTGGAAGTCTAACACTTCATCGTGAACGTAGGGATCCAAGAATCGAAGGTAGTAATCGTGAGGTATATTTTTCATTGGGCTATGCTCAAGCAGTCGCATGAATGCCAATGTGTTGCCGAGACTTGAGTAATCTGACCATCACTAATATTGATTGTTGTCCCTCGCAGAACGTTCTCTTGGTACTTACGAGTCATGGTTGTACCGGAAACCAGGCGGATCGCCCTGGCGATCGCTCCTAACAATAATGATTTTTGGAGTAAGGTTAGTTTCGCGCTGGGCAAATCAATGCTTTGAGCTTTGCAAAAATCGAGTAGTTTTGTCCATGTGTTGTTTGAGCTTGAGTGCATTTCATTGCTGATCAGTTTGTCGATCGTGCAGAAATGGCAAGGGTTTCCTATTGACGGAATATAAGGTTGGCTTAGATGGAATAGGTCTGCGTTTCCATAACAGACGCTGATTGCCGATGTGGGCCACTGTTTTGCTATGTTGAAATACAGGTTTTTTATGGCTGTGTAGTTATAATGTGAACATAATATTATGACGTAACGCCTGTGCCCATTAAGGCTGCTGGGGGCGAAATTCTGTAGGTCGCATACCTTCAAGTTTTCGATTTCACCGGATAGGATTTTTTCTAGGTTAGACGTTTCTCCCCAGTCGTGGGCGATCAATGTGGAGTTAAAGTGATGGATGTCTTTCTCTTCCTCTATACGGATGGCTGTTTTTAGAAATTCATATGCATTCGTTGGGTCTAAATTTTGGTTTGAAGAAAGATCGTCGAGCTCGGTTCTGGAGATGTGCTCCACCGTCTTCAGTTCTTTAAGTAGTTTGAACATTGCGGGGGAGTCGATGCGAGCAACCCCCTTTTCCGAAATGATAGCGTTCGCGCCGTTGAAATTTAACAGCTCGTAGTTATACAGGCTTAATTTCATGATCGATTCTCAGACGGGTCTTTGGCGTTGCGGTCGCTCAAAGACCCGGGCATGTGCCTATTTAAAGTTAGTGCTTATCGGATTGAGTTGCTGCATTACCTCCGCACCCCCCGCTACCTCCGCTGCCACCGCTACATCCGCCTCCACCTCCACAGCCGCCGCTCCCGCCACAACCACCAGCGCTGCCTGAGCCGCCTACACTTTGCGTATGTGGTGTACTGCCAAAATCGTCAGTGAAGGCGAATATTACTTCGCCCAGCTTTTCGGTTTTCTTGTTAGTCATTTTCATGTTGAGCGCCTCTTTCCTTGAGTGAAACAGCCAACGAAAATATTGGCTGCTCAATATTTAAAGGAAGGGTCGTTATATTGCAATTTCGATTTTTTTATCTTGTAGGACGAATCCTTCATGCTCATGAGAAATTTCTGATGAGCTTTTGTGGCAAATATTGGGAGGCTCAAGGCGAAGGAGAGGAAATAAAAACGTACGGCTGTGGTTTTTTATGAAGATACAAGCAATTGCACACTCTTGATATTTAATTTGTGCGTCTATTACTTGGATTTCTGGTAGGAAAACTCTTACTTGTGAAACATTATTTTTTTACGTGATTGATTAGGCGAGGCGACGAACGGTCATGTTGGGCGCTCGCTGACGCGGCGTTCGCCTCTCGCCGATGGATAGCTAAGCTAATTTGTCAAACCCGCTCCGGCGGCGCCTCGCTCGGCGGGTCCCCCAGAGGCGGTTGCGGGTCCAGCGGTGGGTCTTTCTCTGGAATCGGCTCGGGATCCGGACCGGGTGGCGGCAGGATTGGGTCGTCGATGTTCGGATCGGGTGTTTCGGCCGGGATGGGAATGGTCATTCGATCGGGCCTCCGGGGTGGATGTGGCTTGAGTCGTGCTTGTCTGGTTGACCATGGCCCGACGGGTTTGATTCCCCGGTGCCGGCCAGTAAATCGTGCTGAACTTTTGGTCGCCGGTCCGGTTCGGAGCTTAAGTGAGTTAAATCAGGGACCCATTGGGCCTTTACCGCCACAAGCGCGTCCATGGGGCGTAGAAGGAGCGATGCTCGATGACTGCCGAACAGCCAAATGACCTGGCGTACAACCCGCATCTGCCGTTGTCCCAGGCGTTGTTATTGCCACGTATTGCGATTGAAAACACCATGCCGGTGATCGATGGCGGGCAGTTTGCCGCCAAGGCCCTGGCGGGACAGGACGTGACGGTGACCAGCAAGGTGTTTGCCGATGGCCACGATAAGTTGGCTGTGCGGATCCGCTGGCGTGCGCTGGAAGACGATATCTGGAACAGCGAAGTGATGACCGAGCTGGGCAACAACAGCTGGCGCGGTCAATTTAACCTACCGGCCGTCGGCCGCTACGTGTTTTGCATCGAGGCCTGGTTTGATCAGTTCGCCAGCTTCCGCTACGAGCTGGAAAAAAAATTCGCCGCCGGGGTCCCCATCAGCCTGGAGCTGCAGGAGGGTCGCAATCACGTGCAACAGGCTGCCGAGCGCAGCGATGGGGAATTGAGCGAACAGCTGGCCGAGTTGCACCAGCAGCTTTCGAGTCTGTTACCGGAAGAACAGGTCGCCCTGTTCCTTGAACCACGCAGTGCGGACCTGATGTCGCTGGCCGACCATCGGCCTTACCTGAGCGTCAGTCCTGAATATCCGCTTGACGTGGAACGCGAACGGGCCGAGTTCGCCAGCTGGTATGAGTTGTTCCCTCGCTCGATCACCGATGATCCCAGCCGCCACGGCACATTCAACGACGTGCATTCGCGCTTGGCGGTGATCCAGGACATGGGCTTCGACGTGCTGTACTTCCCGCCGATCCACCCGATCGGGCGCAGTTTCCGCAAAGGTCCGAACAACTCCCTGACCGCCGGCCCCGACGATCCGGGCAGCCCTTACGCCATTGGCAGCGAGGAGGGCGGGCACGAGGCGATTCACCCGCAGTTGGGCACTCGCGAGGATTTCCGCCGCCTGGTGGCCGCCGCAGCCGATCACGGCCTGGAAATCGCCCTCGACTTCGCCATCCAGTGTTCCCAGGACCACCCCTGGCTCAAGCAGCATCCGGGCTGGTTCAGCTGGCGGCCGGACGGCACGATCAAATACGCGGAGAACCCGCCGAAAAAATACCAGGACATCGTCAACGTCGATTTCTACGCCGCCGATGCGATACCGAGCCTGTGGACCGAACTGCGCGACATCGTGGTGGGCTGGGTCAACGAGGGCGTGAAGATATTCCGCGTCGACAATCCCCACACCAAGCCGTTGCCGTTCTGGCAGTGGCTGATCGCCGATGTGCGCGCGCAGTACCCAGAGGTGATGTTCCTGGCGGAAGCCTTCACCACACCGGCGATGATGGCGCGGCTGGGCAAGGTCGGTTATTCCCAGAGCTACACCTATTTTACCTGGCGCAACACCAAGGCCGAACTGGCGACCTATTTCACTGAGCTCAATGAGTCGCCTTTGCGCGAATGCTACCGGCCGAATTTCTTCGTCAATACGCCGGATATCAACCCGGCGTTCCTCCACGAGTCGGGGCGCGCCGGTTTTCTGATTCGCGCCGCGCTGGCGACCATGGGGTCGGGCCTGTGGGGCATGTATTCGGGCTTCGAGCTTTGCGAATCAGCAGCGGTGCCAGGCAAGGAGGAATACCTCGATTCGGAGAAGTATGAGATTCGGCCACGGGATTTCACCGCGCCGGGCAACATCATCGCCGAGATCGCTCAGCTCAACCGTATCCGCCGCCAGAACCCGGCGCTGCACACGCACCTGGGGCTGAAGATCTACAACGCCTGGAACGACAACATCCTGTACTTCGGCAAGCGCACGCCGGATGGCAGCAACTTCATCCTGGTGGCGGTGAGCCTCGATCCGCGCAATGTCCAGGAAGCCAATTTCGAATTGCCGTTGTGGGAAATGGGCCTGCCGGACGATGCCCAGACCCAGGGCGAGGATTTGATGAACGGCCACCGCTGGACCTGGTACGGCAAGTACCAGTTCATGCGGATCGACCCGGCATACCAGCCGTTCGGGATCTGGCGGATCAGCGTGGCGTGAGGTGTAAGCGATTTCAGTGATCGCTCTTGTGGCGAGAGAGCTTGCTCCCGCTCGGCTGCGCAGCAGTCGTGATCTCAGGGGGCCGCTTCGCAGCCCAGCGGGAGCAAGCTCCCTCGCCACGTAGATATCGCCAGCCAGTCCAGCGGTTTTATCGAATTTTCAGGAGTTGCAAATGGCCAAGAAACCCCGGTCTGCCACCTTTATCAATGACCCGCTCTGGTACAAGGACGCGGTCATCTATCAGGTCCACGTCAAATCCTATTTCGACTCCAACAACGACGGGATCGGCGACTTTCCTGGGCTGATCGAGAAGCTCGACTACATTGCCGACCTGGGCGTCAACACCATCTGGCTGCTGCCGTTCTATCCTTCGCCCCGGCGCGATGACGGTTATGACATCGCCGAGTACCGTGGCGTCAGCCCCGACTACGGCACCATGGCCGATGCGCGGCGCTTCATTGCCGAGGCCCACAAGCGCAACCTGCGGGTCATCACCGAGCTGGTCATCAACCACACCTCGGACCAGCATCCCTGGTTCCAGCGCGCGCGCAAGGCCAAGAAGGGCTCGAAGGCGCGGGATTTCTACGTCTGGTCGGATGACGATCACAAGTACGACGGCACGCGAATCATTTTCCTCGATACCGAGAAGTCCAACTGGACCTGGGATCCAGTGGCCGGCCAGTACTTCTGGCACCGCTTCTATTCCCACCAGCCGGACCTCAACTTCGACAACCCGCAGGTCATCAAGGCCGTGCTGTCGGTGATGCGCTACTGGCTCGACATGGGCATCGATGGCCTGCGCCTGGACGCGATTCCGTACCTGATCGAGCGCGACGGCACCAACAACGAAAATTTGCCCGAGACTCATGACGTCCTCAAGTTGATCCGCGCCGAGATCGACGCCAATTACCCCGACCGCATGCTGCTGGCCGAGGCCAATCAGTGGCCGGAAGACACCCAGCTGTATTTTGGCGATGTCGACGCTCAAGGCCTCAATGGCGACGAATGCCACATGGCGTTCCACTTCCCGTTGATGCCGCGCATGTACATGGCGCTGGCCCAGGAGGATCGTTTCCCGATCACCGACATCCTGCGCCAGACGCCGGAAATTCCGGCCAATTGCCAATGGGCGATTTTCTTGCGCAACCACGATGAGCTGACCCTGGAAATGGTCACCGACAAGGAGCGCGACTACCTGTGGAACTACTACGCGGCCGATCGCCGGGCGCGGATCAACCTGGGCATTCGCCGTCGCCTGGCGCCGCTGATGGAGCGCGACCGTCGCCGTGTGGAACTGCTCAACAGTTTGCTGCTGTCGATGCCCGGTACGCCGACTTTGTACTACGGCGATGAAATCGGCATGGGCGACAACATCTACCTCGGTGACCGCGACGGCGTGCGCACGCCGATGCAGTGGTCCATCGACCGCAACGGCGGTTTCTCCCGCGCCGACCCGGCGAGTCTGGTGCTGCCGCCGATCATGGATCCGCAGTACGGCTACCTCTCGGTGAACGTCGAGACCCAGGCCGGCGACCCGCATTCGCTGCTCAACTGGACCCGTCGAATGCTCGCGGTGCGCAAGCAGTCCAAGGCTTTCGGCCGGGGCACGCTGAAAATGCTGTCGCCGAGCAACCGCCGGATCCTTGCCTACACCCGTGAGTACACCGGCCCGGATGGCAAGCATGAAATCATTCTCTGCGTCGCCAACGTTTCACGTAGCGCCCAGGCGGCGGAGCTGGACCTGTCGGCCTATGCCGGCATGGTCCCGGTGGAAATGCTCGGGGGTAATGCCTTCCCGCCCATCGGCCAGTTGAATTTCCTCCTGACCCTGGCACCGTACGGCTTCTACTGGTTCGCCCTGGCGGCGGAAAACCAGATGCCGAGCTGGCATGTGGAACCTGCCCAGAGCCTGCCGGACTTCACCACGCTGGTACTGAAAAAGCGCCTGGAAGAATTGCTTGAGGCGCCGTCACGCACGACGTTGGAGCAGAGCATTCTGCCAAGCTGGCTGCAGAACCGTCGCTGGTTCGCCGGCAAGGACAGCGCCATCGAGAAAGTCGACATCGTCTATGGCGTGCGCTTCGGTGATCCGCAACGGCCTGTGCTGTTGAGCGAAATCGACGTGACCAGCGCCGGTCAGACGTTGCGCTATCAACTGCCATTCGGTCTGTTGGCCGAGGACCAGGTGGGCCCGGCGCTGCCCCAGCAACTGGCCTTATCGCGGGTCCGCCGGGGGCGTCAGGTCGGGCTGATTACCGATGCGTTCACCCTGGAGAGCTTCGTGCGAGCCGTGATGCAAGGCATCCAGGCCAACACGGTATTGCCGTGCGCCGATGGCGAGTTGCGTTTTGAACCCACCGCAGGCCTGGCGGCGCTGAACCTTGGCGCCGAGCCGGAGGTGCGCTACCTGTCCGCCGAGCAGTCCAACAGTTCGGTGGTGGTTGGCGGCAGCCTAGTGCTCAAGCTCATCCGCAAGGTGGCGTCGGGCGTGCATCCGGAACTGGAGATGAGTGCTTACCTGACCGCTGCCGGCTTCAGCAATATTTCGCCGCTGCTGGGTTCGGTGATTCGCCGCGACGCGAGGGGCGAGGATGCGCTGCTGATGATCGCCCAGGGTTACCTGAGCAATCAGGGTGATGCGTGGGAATGGACCCAGAACAACCTCGAGCGCGCCTTGCGCGACGAACTGGCGGACGCGGTGTCCGAACAGGAACAGCACTACAACGCCCTGGGCGAGCTGAAGGACTTCGCCGGCATGCTCGGCCAGCGTCTGGGGGAAATGCACAAGGTGCTTGCCCAGCCCACCGACAACCCGGACTTCGCGCCGCAGGCCACCAGCGCCAAAGAGGCCCAGGCGATCGGCAAGGACGTTGTCGCCCAGGTGGAAAACGCCTTGCGTCTGCTCAAGCAGAACCAGGGGCAATTGAACCCGGCGGACCAAGCCATGGTCGCACGCTTGCTGGAACACAGGAAAACCGTGCTCGCCCATGTCCAGGAACTGGCCGGCAAGGCCACCGGTGGCTTGCGTATCCGCGTGCATGGCGACCTGCACCTGGGGCAGGTGCTGGTGATCAAGGGCGACGCCTACCTGATCGACTTCGAGGGTGAGCCGGCGCGGCCGTTGCATGAGCGGCGTGGCAAGCACAGCCCGTACAAGGACGTCAGCGGCGTGCTGCGTTCCTTCGATTACGCGGCAGCGATGGCGGTCCAACTGCACACCGTGGACACCACGGCCGACGCCGATGCGGCGCGCAAACGGGTTGCCGACCGCTATTTGATTGAGGCCCGCCAGGCATTTGTCGAGGCGTATCGGCTAGCGGCAGCTAGTCTTGCCCATGAATGGAAGGATGCTGAAGGCGAGGACGCCGCGCTGGCGTTGTTCGGCCTGGAGAAGGCGGCCTATGAAGTGGCTTATGAAGCCGAGAATCGCCCCGCCTGGCTGCCCGTGCCGTTGCACGGTCTGTACGGGCTGTTGAGTGGGCTGCAACCCTTTTCCGATTTAGCCGGACCGATTTAGTGGAGAGAATCATGAGCGTCTCGAACAAGGAAACCCAGGGGCAGGCCAAAGAGGCATTGTTGCCGGCCCCCCACGACATCGACGCGCTGGTGCGCGCCGAACACCAAGATCCGTTCTCGATCCTGGGCCCGCATGGCGACGGGGCGGGCGGACAATTTATCCGCGCGTACCTGCCCGGTGCGTTGAGCGTGCATGTGCTCGCCCGTGACGGCGGCGAGGAGCTGGGCGAATTGCAGGCCACCGAAACGCCGGGCCTGTTCGTCGGCCATTTCGACCGCGCACAGCCGTACCTGCTGCGCACCCGTTGGGCGGGCGGCGAGCAGGTTGCCGAAGACCCCTACAGCTTCGGCCCGCTGCTGGGGGAGATGGATCTTTACCTGTTCGCCGAAGGCAATCACCGCGACCTCAGCGCGTGCCTCGGTGCGCAACTGAAGACGGTCGATGGCGTCGACGGTGTGCGCTTCGCGGTCTGGGCGCCGAACGCGCGTCGGGTGTCGGTGGTGGGGGACTTCAACGTCTGGGACGGGCGCCGGCATCCAATGCGCATCCGTTATCCGTCCGGCGTGTGGGAGATATTCATCCCGCGGCTCGGTCCGGGTGAAGGCTACAAATACGAAATCCTCGGCGCCCACGGTATCCTGCCGCTCAAGGCCGACCCGGTGGCCCTGGCCACCCAGATGCCGCCGGACACGGCATCCAAGGTCGCCGCGCCGTTGAAAATCGAGTGGCAAGACGACGAGTGGATGCAAAGCCGACGCGAGCGTCAGCTACCAGGTGCGCCGCTGTCGATCTACGAGTTGCACGCCGGTTCCTGGCAGTGCGAAATCGACGAGGCGGGTGAGGTTTCCCGGCAGTACAACTGGCATGAAATGGCCGAGCGGTTGATTCCCTACGTCAAGGACCTGGGCTTCACCCACATCGAACTGATGCCGATCATGGAACACCCGTTTGGCGGCTCGTGGGGCTATCAACCGCTGTCGCAATTTGCCCCAACCGCGCGTTTCGGTTCGCCCGATGATTTCGCCGCGTTCGTCAACGCCTGCCACCAGGCCAATATCGGCGTGATCCTCGATTGGGTGCCGGCGCATTTCCCGACCGATACCCACGGCTTGGCCCAGTTCGACGGGACCGCGCTGTATGAATACGGCAACCCGCTGGAAGGCTTCCACCAGGATTGGGACACGCTGATCTACAACCTCGGGCGCACCGAAGTCCATGGGTTCATGCTGGCCTCGGCCTTGCATTGGCTCAAGCATTTCCATGTCGACGGCCTGCGGGTGGATGCGGTGGCCTCGATGCTGTATCGCGACTATTCGCGCAAGGCCGGCGAGTGGGTACCCAACCGCCACGGCGGACGGGAGAACCTGGAAGCCATCGACTTCCTACGCCACCTCAACGACGTGGTTGCACTGGAGACGCCCGGCGCGCTGGTGATTGCCGAGGAGTCCACGGCGTGGCCGGGTGTCAGCCAGAGCACGCAACAGGGCGGCCTGGGTTTCGCCTACAAATGGAACATGGGCTGGATGCACGATTCGCTGCATTACATCCAGCAGGACCCGGTGTACCGCGCTCATCACCACAACGAACTGAGCTTCGGCCTGGTTTACGCCTGGTCCGAGCGTTTTGTCTTGCCGATTTCCCATGACGAAGTGGTCCACGGCAAACGCTCGCTGATCGACAAGATGCCTGGTGACCGCTGGCAGAAATTCGCCAACCTGCGCGCCTACCTGAGCTTCATGTGGGGCCATCCTGGCAAGAAACTGTTGTTCATGGGCTGCGAGTTCGGCCAATGGCGCGAGTGGAACCATGACCAGCAATTGGACTGGTATCTGCTGCAATACCCCGAGCACCGGGGCGTGCAGAAGCTGGTGAGCGACCTGAACCGGCTCTATCGCGAAGAACCGGCGCTGCACGACCAGGACGATGCGCCGCAAGGCTTCCAATGGCTGATTGGTGACGATGCGGTCAACAGTGTCTATGCATGGCTGCGCTGGAGCAAGGATGGCCGGCCGGTACTGGTGGTCGCCAACTTCACGCCGGTGCCGCGCGAGGCGTATCGGGTCGGCGTGCCGTTTGGCGGACGCTGGGTGGAATTGCTCAACAGCGATGCCGACACCTATGCCGGTTCCAACTATGGCAACGGCGGCGGTGCCTCCACCGAGGCGATCCCCAGCCATGGCCAGGCGCTGTCGCTGGAACTGAACCTGCCGCCGCTGGCGGTGCTGATCCTGCGACCGGAGGGATAACTACTCGCCGAGGTATCAACGCAGTGATGACCGTGGCGAGGGAGCTTGCTCCCGCTGGGCCGGTCCGACGCTTCGGGCGCAGCGGCCCCAAGATTTTGCGGTCGCTGCGCAACCGAGCGGGAGCAAGCTCCCTCGCCACGGGAACAGCGGTGGGAATCAAGCCAGATTTACACCGGGCCATTGTGGGAGCGAGCCTGCTCGCGATAGCGGAGGGTCAGTCTACATCGATGTGACTGAACCACCGCAATCGCGAGCAGGCTCGCTCCCACAAGGTTTTATACTTCTCAGCGAACCAGGCACGGCTGCTTGTTGTTGAATGTCCAGCCCGGGATCAGATACTGCATCGCCACCGAATCATCCCGCGCGCCAAGTCCCATGCCTTTGTACAACTCATGAGCCTTGGCCAACTGGTCCATGTCCAGCTCGATCCCCAGCCCCGGTTTCTTCGGCACCTGCACGCAGCCACCGCGGATCTGCAAGGGCGCCTTGGTCAGCCGTTGGCCGTCCTGCCAGATCCAGTGAGTGTCTATGGCGGTGATGTCGCCCGGCGCGGCGGCCGCGACGTGGGTGAACATCGCCAGGGAAATATCGAAGTGGTTGTTGGAGTGGGAGCCCCAGGTCAGGCCCCATTCATTGCACATTTGCGCCACCCGCACCGAACCCTGCATCGTCCAGAAATGTGGATCGGCCAAGGGAATGTCGACCGACTGCAACGTAATCGCGTGACCCATTTCGCGCCAGTCGGTGGCAATCATGTTGGTGGCGGTCTTGAGGCCTGTGGCGCGACGGAATTCAGCCATGACTTCACGACCCGAATAACCATTCTCGGCACCGCAAGGGTCTTCGGCATAGGCCAGCACCTTGTGCTGGTCACGGCACAGGCGGATGGCCTCCTTGAGTGACCAGGCGCCGTTCGGGTCCAGGGTGATGCGCGCCTGGGGGAAACGCTCGGCCAACGCCGTCACTGCTTCGATCTCTTCATCGCCCCTGAGCACGCCGCCCTTGAGCTTGAAATCCTCGAAGCCATAGTGCGCGTGGGCCGCCTCGGCCAGACGTACCACCGCGTCAGCATCCAGGGCTTTTTCGTGGCGTACGCGGAACCAGTCATTTTCAGCCTGCGGTTCGCTGCGGTAGGGCAGGTCGGTCTGCTGGCGATCACCGACGTAGAACAGGTAGCCGAGCATCTTCACTTCATCGCGCTGCTGGCCTTCGCCGAGAAGGGCGGCGACCGGTACATCCAGGTGCTGGCCGAGCAGGTCGAGCAACGCAGCTTCCAGGCCGGTGACGGCGTGGATGGTGATACGCAGGTCGAAGGTCTGCAGGCCGCGACCGCCGGCGTCACGATCGGCAAAGGCCTGGCGTACGCTGTTGAGGATTTTCTGGTAGGTGCCGATGGGGCTGCCGACCACCAGTGAGCGAGCATCTTCGAGTGTCTGGCGAATGCGCTCACCGCCGGGCACTTCGCCCACGCCAGTATGCCCGGCGTTGTCCTTGAGAATCACGATGTTGCGGGTGAAAAACGGGCCATGGGCACCGCTGAGGTTGAGCAACATGCCGTCGTGGCCAGCCACGGGCACTACTTGCATGCTGGTGATGATCGGGGCTTTGCTGGTTTCTTGGGTAGTCATCGTGTACGGATCCTTGAGTTATTGTTGTGGTCAGGCGTGACTGGTAGCCGGGTCGGTGGAAGGCTTTAGGGTTTTCGGCTTGGGCGTATTGCGCGCGGCAAACACGATGATCGCGGCAATGATCGACGTGGCCGCCAGGCCATAGAGCCCGCCCTGGATCGAGCCGGTGTGCTGCTCAAGCAGGCCGAAAGTAGTCGGGGCGACGAATCCGCCGAGGTTGCCCACCGAATTGATCAGCGCGATGACACCGGCGGCGATCCGTGCGTCCAGGTAGGCCTGGGGGATCGGCCAGAACAGCGAAGAGGCGGACTTGAAACCCAGGGCCGCGAAGCAGATCGCAACGAAAGCGAAGATCGGCCCGCCGGTGGTGGACATGAACATGCCTGCCGCAGCGATCAACAGGGCAGCGGCAACCCAGGCCTGCTGGAACTTCCATTTGGCCGACAGCGAGGCGAAGGCGTACATGCCGACGATCGACAGCAACCAGGGAATCGAATTGAACAGGCCGACCTGAAGGTCGCTGAGCTCGCCCATCTTTTTGATAATGCTCGGCAGCCAGAAGGTCGCCGCGTAGATGGTCAGTTGGATAAAGAAATAGATCAGGCAGAACAGGATGATCTGACGGTCCTTGAGCAATTGGCCGATCGACAGTTTGATCGGCGTCGCCGCTTCACGGGCCGCCTGTTCATCGTCGATGGCCTTGACCAGCGCATCCTGCTCGTCGCGACTGAGCCACTTGGCGTCGTGAGGCTTGGAGTCCAGCCAGAACCAGACGAACACACAGAGGCAGACCGAAAACATCCCCTCGATGAAGTACATCCACTGCCAGCCATGCATGCCCATGCCGTTGATCTGCAAAAGCAGCCCCGACAGCGGGCCGGATATCAGCGAAGCGATCGCCGAGCCGCTGAGGAAAATCGCGATGGCCTTGCCGCGCTCGACGCCGGGCAGCCACCGCGTGAAGTAGTAGATCACGCCGGGAAAGAAACCGGCTTCGGCCACACCCAGCAGGAAACGCAGGATGTAGAAGTGGGTTTCGTTCTGGATGAAGGCCATGCCTGCCGCCACCAGGCCCCAGGTGAGCATGATGCGTGTCAGCCAGATACGGGCGCCGATGCGTTGCAGGAGGATGTTGGACGGGACTTCGAACAGCGCGTAGCCGATGAAGAACAGGCCGGCGCCAAAACCATAGGCGGCTGCGCCGATGCCCAGGTCGTGCTCCATATGGGAACGGACGAAGCCGATATTCACACGGTCGATGTAGTTGACGATGAACATGATGACGAACAGCGGCAGGATGTGGCGCTTGACCTTGGATATGGCCGAGGACAGCACCGGATCCGCGCCGGCATCTGCCTTGAGGCTGGATGAGTTCACTGGATTTTCTCCCACTGTTTATTTTTATGCGGGGCATCGTGCAGGTGCCGATGTTGATAGACATCATACAAGTTGATTTTTTTGTCTGACAAGCAGTTTTTGAGCACGATTGGATTGGATGTGGCCATCCTTATACTGTGTATGTTGGCTATGATTAGGTTGTGGCCGGATTGGTCATGTGTTGAGACACCAAACGCCTGGTGAGCTTTCCAGGATTAAGCCAGCGTGATATTGGATGTTGTCATACAAGTTGGCCTGCATCCGCAAACAACTCCGACGCGGCGGATGGTAGGATCGACGAGCCTGTTTTCAAGGAACCCGTGGCACATGCAGCAAGACACTCAAACGCCTCTGCGCAAGCGCACCCACAACCTGGCCCATGACCTGGTGGCGAAGTTGAGCCAGAGCATCCTGCTGGGGCAGTTGAAGCCTGGAGAGAAACTGCCGTCGGAGGGTGCTTTCGTGCGCGAGCATGGGGTCAGCCGCACGGTGGTGCGCGAGGCGATTTCCAAATTGCAGGCCTCGGGGTTGGTGGAGACTCGCCATGGCATCGGCACTTTTGTGCTGGAGCAGACGGGAGAGCAGGGGCTGAGGCTCAACGTCGATACCGCTGCGGGCGTGCGCGGGATTCTCGAATTGCGCCTGGGCCTGGAAACCCAGGCCGCGGCGCTGGCGGCCCAGCGCCGCAGTGAGGAGCAATTGCAGCAGATGCGTCAGGCGCTGGATGATTATCAGCGCTTGCTCAACAACAACGACAGCTGCGTCGAGGCTGACCGGCGTTTTCATTTGTTGATTGCTGAGGCCACGAACAACAGCTGTTTTGTCGAGATCATGCAGCACCTGGGCAGTGCGATGATCCCCCGCACCCGGGTGAACATGGCCGAACGCGGCCAGGCGGACCTGGGCAAGCTGGCGCAGTTTGCAAACCTGGAGCACGAGGCGATTTTCAACGCCATCCAGCGCCAGGACCCCGACGCCGCCCGCGCCGCCATGTGGCTGCACCTGACCAACAGCCGCGACCGGTTTGGCGCAGGAACCTGAAGGATCCGCGTCGCCTGGTCTGTCGCCATCGCGAGCAGGCTCGCTCCCACATGGATCTTGGGTGTTATCGAGTTCCGCGGCTGTCAGAGAACCTGTGTGGGAGCGAGCCCGCTCGCGAAGAGGCCGGCACATTCAACATCAATGCAAACTGACCCACCGCCTTCGCGAGCAGGCTCGCTCCCACATTCGATTGCAGGCGCTGACGAATTCGGCGCAATGGCGAATCCCCCGTGGCGAGGGAGCTTGCTCCCGCTGGCCTGCGCAGCAGGCCCCTTGCATTCCCGCAGTCTGATCGCGTCAGCCGGTTTTGCGACTGCTGCGCAGTCGAGCGGGAGCAAGCTCCCTCGCCACGGGGTCGGTGCAGGCAAAAAAAACCGGCGCAACCAAAGTTGCGCCGGTCTGCTGCCAGTGATCGCGCGGATATCGTGGGTCCGCGCAGCCACCGTTTTGCCTGTTGCCGGTTACGCCCGTTCCAGCGCGAGAGCCACGCCCTGGCCACCGCCGATGCACAGTGTCGCGAGGCCTTTCCTGGCGTCGCGCTTGATCATTTCATGCAACAGCGTCACCAGCACCCGGCAACCCGATGCCCCGATCGGATGGCCCAGGGCAATGGCGCCGCCGTTGACGTTGACCTTGTCCATATCCCATTGCAGTTCCTTGGCGACAGCCAGGGATTGGGCGGCGAAGGCTTCGTTGGCTTCGATCAGGTCAAGTTGATCCAGCGACCAGCCGGCCTTGTCCAGGCAGCGACGGGTGGCCGAGACCGGGCCGATGCCCATGATGGCCGGGTCGACACCGGCGTTGGCGTAGGCACTGATTTTTGCCAATACCGGCAAGCCCAGCGCCTTGGCTTTTTCCGCGCTCATCAGGATCACGGCGGCGGCGCCATCGTTGAGCGAGGACGCATTGCCCGCAGTGACGCTGCCGTCTTTCTTGAAGGCCGGCTTGAGCTTGCCCAAGGATTCAGCGGTAGTACCGGCGCGGGGCTGCTCGTCAGTAGCAAAGGCCACCGGATCGCCCTTGCGCTGGGGAATCAGGATCGGCGTGATCTCATCGGCGAAACGACCGCCTTCGATGGCGGCGACGGCTTTCTGTTGGGACGCCGCGGCGAAAGCATCCTGCGCCTCGCGGCTGATGCCGTATTTGTCCACCAGGTTCTCGGCGGTGATGCCCATGTGGTAATCGTTGAACGCGTCCCACAGGCCATCGGTGATCATGCTGTCGATCATCTTCGCGTGACCCATGCGCAAACCGGTGCGGGCCGCTGGCAACACGTACGGGGCCAGGCTCATGTTCTCCATGCCGCCGGCGATGATGACTTCGGCATCGCCGCAGCGAATCGCCTGGGCGCCCAGGTGCAGCGCCTTGAGACCCGAGCCGCAGACCTTGTTCAGGGTCAGTGCTGGTACGGCATGGGGCAGGCCGGCGAGGATCGACGCCTGGCGCGCCGGGTTCTGTCCGGAACCAGCAGTCAATACCTGGCCGAGGATCACTTCATCGACCTGCTCGCCGGAAAGACCGGTCTGTTCCAGCAAGCGACGGATCACCGCGGCGCCAAGTTCCGGCGCGGGAATGGCAGCCAGCGAGCCCTGGAAGCTGCCGATGGCGGTACGGGTAGCGGCGACAATCACGACTTCTTGCATCGAATCTCTCCTCACTGGGCAGCGAACTGCATTTCAGGTACGTGGTCCGGCACGATCAGCTTGCCGGCGGTCTTGGCGACGATTTCCTCGACGCTGACGCCTGGGGCACGTTCCTTGAGAATAAAGGCGCCGTCCTGGATTTCCAGGTAGGCGAGGTCAGTCAGTACGCGCTTGATGCAACCGGCGCCGGTCAGCGGCAGGCTGCAGCGCGGCAGCAGTTTCGACTCACCGTCCTTGGACGCATGGGTCATGGTGACGATGATGTTCTCGGCACCGGCCACCAGGTCCATCGCGCCGCCCATGCCCTTGACCAGCTTGCCGGGAATCATCCACGACGCGATGTTGCCCTCGACGTCGACTTCGAACGCGCCGAGTACGGTCAGGTCGATGTGGCCGCCACGGATCATGGCGAAGGATTCGGCCGAAGAAAAGATCGAAGCGCCGATGCGCGCGGTGACCGTCTGTTTGCCGGCGTTGATCATGTCCGCATCGACTTCGGCTTCGGTGGGGAACGCGCCCATGCCGAGCAAGCCGTTTTCCGATTGCAGCATGACTTCCATGCCTTCGGGAATGTAGTTGGCGACCAGGGTCGGGATGCCGATACCGAGGTTCACGTAGTAGCCGTCCTGCATTTCGCGGGCGACGCGCTGAGCCATTTGTTCGCGGGAAAGTGCCATGGTGTTATTCCTTCATTCGGGCCGGGGGCAGGGGATCACTTACGCACGGTGCGCTGTTCGATGCGCTTTTCGAACGTGCCGCAAATGACCCGGTCGACGTAGATGCCGGGCGTATGGATGTGCGCCGGGTCCAACACGCCGGGCTCGACGATTTCCTCGACTTCGACCACGGTGATCTTGCCCGCCGTGGCGGCCAGCGGATTGAAGTTCTGCGCGGTATGGCGATAGACCACATTACCGAAATGGTCCGCCTTCCAGCCTTTGACGATGGCAAAGTCACCGGTGATGGACTCTTCCATCAGGTACTGGCGGCCATGGAACTCACGCACTTCCTTGCCTTCGGCCACTGGCGTGCCGACGCCGGTGGCGGTGAAGAAGGCCGGGATGCCAGCGCCACCCGCACGCATTTTTTCCGCGAGGGTGCCTTGAGGGGTGAGCACGACTTCGATTTCGCCACTCAAAAGTTGCTGCTCGAACAGGGCGTTTTCGCCCACGTAGGAGGCGACTACCTTGCGGATCTGCCGGTCTTCCAGCAGCACGCCGAGGCCGAAACCGTCGACGCCGCAGTTGTTGGAAACCACGGTGAGATCGCGGGTGCCCTTGCGCTTGATCTCGGCGATCAGGTTTTCCGGGATACCGCACAAGCCGAAGCCGCCGGCAATGACAGTCATGCCGTCCTTCAAGCCCTCAAGCGCTTCCTCATAGGAGCTCACGCGTTTGTCGAAACCTGCCATAGACACCTCTTTTATTCTTGAGTGGGGTCGCAATGAAATGCAGTGTTGCGCCAAGTCATATATTTGTTAAGTTGATTTTTACGTGTGATTGATTGATAAAACTCAATAGTTGATATCTGAGCGCCAAGACCATGACCCTCAAGCAAATCCGCGCCTTCCTCGCCGTGGCCCAGAGCCTGAGCTTCGCCGTCGCCGGCGAGCGGCTACATCTGTCCCAATCGGCCCTGAGCCTGACGATCAAGGCCCTGGAAGAAGGGCTCGGCGGTCGCCTGTTCAGTCGTAACACCCGTAACGTGGCGTTGACGCCCGAGGGTGAATCGCTGCTGCCATTGGCACGCCGCCTGGTGGCCGACTGGGAAAACGCCGAGGATGAAATGCGCCAGCGCTTCACCTTGCAGCGCGGCCGCGTGACGCTGGCGGCGATGCCCTCGTTTGCCGGCAACCTGCTGCCGCCGATCCTCAAGACCTTCCGCGCCCGGTTCCCGAATGTCAACGTCACAGTCAACGACGTGATCAATGAGCAGGTGCTGGAAATGGTCCGTGATCGTCACGTGGAACTGGGCGTTGCGTTCGAGCCGATGCAAAGTTCGTCGCTGGCGTTCACGCCGTTGTACCTGGATCGCTTCGTCGCGGTGGTGCCGCTGGATTCGCCGCTGGCCAAGCTCGGCGAGATCCGTTGGCAAATGCTGCTGGAGCAGCCGTTCATCACCTTGCAACGACCCTCGACGGTACGGGTGATGCTCGAAGAGCATCTGCACGCTCGCGGCATGAAATTGCCGGTCGAGTTTGAAAGCCATCAATTGGCGACAGTCGGGCGGATGGTTGCCAGCGGCCTGGGCGTGAGCGCCGTACCGGCCCTGTGTGTCGGCCAGATGCACGAGCTGGGTGCCCGCTGCATCATCCTCAGCGATCCGGTAATAGAGCGGGCCATCGGCGTGCTGACCAAGCCGGGTCATGAGTTGTCGGCGGCGGCCCAGGCGATGTTCGATACGCTCAGGGATCAGGATATGGGCGCGCAGGTGATATCGAAATGAGCATGGTCCCGTGTGGGAGCGAGCCTGCTCGCGAATAGCGGCGGTTCAGTCAACATCACGCAACTGATCCGCCCCCATTCGCGAGCAGGCTCGCTCCCACAGAGCGCACCGTGGTCTTTAGATCAGCAATGGCAACAAGTCTTCGCAAGCCACTTCAACCTTCAGATCCAACAGCTCATCGGCGCGGGTCTTGCCGCGGTTGATCGCCAGCAGCGGCTTGCCCTGATCCTTGATCGCCCGGCACAGGCGAAAGGCCGAATACGCCATCAGCGATGAACCCACCACCAGCAATCCATCCGCTTGCCCGACTGCCTCGGTGGCGCGAGTCGCGGTAGCGGCGGCGACGTTTTCACCAAAGAACACCACGTCGGGTTTCAAGCGTTCGCCATCGCAATGCGGGCAACGGGGGATTTGAAAGCGGGCCTCGAAGGCCGGGTCCAGCAAGGTATCGCCGTCGGGCGCTTGCACCGCATCGACACCGGCCAGGTACGGGTTCTGGTCCTCCATCAATAACTGGATCTGCTGCCGCTCGCTCGGCTGGCCGCAGTCCAGGCACAGCACCCGATGCAGGCTGCCGTGCAGCTCGATGACATCGCGGCTGCCGGCGCGGTCATGCAAGGCGTCGACATTCTGGGTGATCAAGCCGCTGATGCGCGCCTGCCCCTGCAACGCCGCCAAGGCGTCATGGGCCTGGTTCGGCCGTGCCTGGCGCAAGCGTGGCCAGCCCAGCATCGCTCGCGCCCAGTAGCGCCGTCGCGCTTCGGGCCTGGCGAGGAACTCCTGGTACATCATCGGTTGCCTGCCCCGTCGCACGCCGTCGCTGTCCCGGTAATCGGGTATGCCGGACGGCGTGCTGATGCCCGCTCCGGTCAGCACCAGGAAGCGCCGCCCGGTCAGGTATTCGTGCAATTGTTCGACGGGGTCACGGTGTAGATCGTCGGGCATGGGTGTACTCCGCTGGCCTGGATTCCTTGAGGGTAGCATCGGCTTCGCCAAGCGCCTTTCGTCGCCCGCCGAAGGTGATTGTTCAAACTTTCCCGGCGCGCGCGACATCCACCTTATGTGCGGTATTTCAGCGCTCTCGCACTGCGGTGCGTCGATGAACACTGATTAAGGAGAAGGTAAATGGCAACCCCTAAAGAGAACCTGCTGGATTGGCTCAACGACGCTCATGCCATGGAACAGCAAGCGGAGAAAATGCTCAAGGCCCAGGCCGAGCGGCTGGAGCACTACCCCGTGCTCAAGGCGCGGATCGAACAGCACATCGAAGAGACGCTCGGCCAGCAGAAGCTGGTGGAACAATGCATCCAGCGCCTGGGCGGTAGCCCGTCGATGCTCAAGGACATGGCCGGCAAGCTGATGGCGTTCGGTCAAGCCATGGGTGGCATGGCGATGAGCGACGAAGTGGTCAAGGGCGCCATGAGTGGCTACGTCTTCGAGAACCTGGAAATTGCTTCGTACACGGTGCTGATCGAAGCGGCGAAAGTGGCCGGCGATGTGGAAACGCAAAAGGCCTGCGAGCAGATTCTGCCGCAGGAAATCGCCATGGCTGAATGGCTGCGCGAT
Source organism: Pseudomonas sp. Z2-11 (assembly GCF_054161305.1). Classification (NCBI taxonomy): domain Bacteria; kingdom Pseudomonadati; phylum Pseudomonadota; class Gammaproteobacteria; order Pseudomonadales; family Pseudomonadaceae; genus Pseudomonas; species Pseudomonas sp. Z2-11. The sequence continues at coordinate 3,959,162 of NZ_CP096395.1, read as the reverse complement.
CATCTGCCGGAAATCACCCAGGCGTTCCTTGAGCGTTCGGCCAATCCGCATACCGAAGCCAAGCGCTGAGGTGCAATGCGAGGCGCGGCCCGGCACGGTTCGGCCGCGCCAAACCTGCCATCAACCGCAAAGAGGACAGGTATGAAGCAGACCACCGGTGAGGTTAGAGCCATCAATCGACAGAGTGCCAGGGTGGGCGTCTATGTGGCGGAAGAAGACGGCCATACGGTGCTTGAGCTAGGGCCCGCCAATGATGTCGACATTGGCGATGTCATTGAATGGAACAGCGGAGCGGCCCTTGGCACGCAGACTTATCGCAACCTGACCAAAGGCTGGACCGACGAAGTGTATGTAGCGAAGCACGGCGTCGCGGCGGCCAACCTTGAAGTTCAATTACTGGTGGGATCCTGACGACACCGGACCCCTGGAGGACAAACATGAGCGAACTGCAGTGTGGCTGCCCCGGCTGCCATTGCGAGGTAGATCCCGAGCGGGTGTTCAATCATGACGGCGAGGCCTATTGCAGCCAGGCCTGCGCAGAGCAACACCCGAATGGCGAGCCATGTCCGGCGGCGGATTGTCATTGTGAACAAAGTGGCAAGGTCGGCGAGCGGGACATTACCAATAACCAACTGGATGAAGCGCTGGAGGAAACGTTCCCGGCCAGCGATCCGATTTCACCCTGAACATCGCTTTATCCGGGCATCGGCGACAGGGTGCCCGGACACCGCAAGCCGGTCAGTGCGGTGGTGCAAGACAACACCGGCAGCTCGCGAGTTTTGGCTTCCTGGAACGGCGCGCGGCCTGGGTGACGAGACCGGTGCAATGGGGTGCTGGCGCCATCCGGCCCTTGGCGGACAGCGTGGAAAGACACGCACTGTTTTTGAGGTTTGGAGTAGGCCCCTGTGGGAGCGAGCCTGCTCGCGAATGCTATTTATCATTCGATATGAATGCTGAACTTTCTACGGCTTTCGCCAGCAGGCTCGCTCCTACATTGTTTGGTACTTGCTGTTGTTAATTGGTCGCCGCTTGTGCGATAGCCGATTTCAATACATGCCAAGCGCAGCGGTATATAAATAAGACGATGACCGTTCGTCGCCGTTTGAAGAACTTTCTTCAAACCTTGAGCGGTTCAGGTTTTCCGAATAAGTACGAGCCAACGGGGTTCGCAAATAGCAACTAACGAGGTGAATGAAATGGCAAATACAGGCAATAACAACCCTGGCAATTTCGCTAACGATCGTGAGAAAGCATCGGAAGCCGGCAAGAAAGGCGGCCAGGCATCGGGTGGCAACTTCGCCAACGATCCGGAACGCGCAGCCGAGGCCGGCCGTAAGGGTGGCCATATGTCGGGTGGCAATTTTGCCAACGATCCGGAACGTGCCGCAGAGGCCGGCCGCAAAGGTGGTCAAGCCTCGGGTGGCAACTTTGCCAATGACCCTGAACGGGCTTCTGAAGCAGGCCGCAAAGGTGGCCAGGCGTCGGGTGGCAACTTTGCCAACGACCGGGAAAAAGCTTCTGAAGCCGGTAAGAAAGGCGGTGAAAACAGCCACGGTGGCGGTCGTAAATCGTAATGTCCCCGTGGTCTCTGCAGGCCCCATGCCGATGGCATGGGGTCTGTTCCGGCCTCACCATCAGTTTTATCCAATGTCGGTCATGTCATGCCCGGCTTCGTTGAATGATTCAATATATAAAGGCTTGGATGAGTTTGGGTCGCTTGCAACTACCATTCGTCTTCTGCCTTGAATAAAAAACAAATTTTATTCGTTTAACTTCTTCTGACTTTCATGGGCCTGCCGCCGGCAGTGTTCTCATGAACTGTGTCCTGAACGAGGAGTTTTACCATGTTCGTACATAACAAACGACTGCAATATACCGTGCGTGTCGCTGAGCCCAATCCAGGACTGGCCAATCTGTTGCTTGAACAGTTTGGCGGCGCCCAGGGCGAGTTGGCGGCGGCGTCGCGCTATTTCACCCAGGCCTTGTCCGAAGATGATCCGGGCCGCAAGGACCTGCTGATGGACATTGCCACCGAAGAGCTCAGCCATCTGGAGGTGATCGGTTCGATCATTGTCATGCTGAACAAGGGTGCCAAGGGCAAGATGGCTGAAGGCGTCGAGCAGGAGGGCCAGCTGTACCGGGAAATCAACGGGGCCGGCAATGACTCGCACATCACCAGCGTGCTGTATGGCGCCGGCTCGCCGTTGACCAACTCGGCCGGTGTGCCATGGACCGCCGCCTACATCGATACGATCGGCGAACCGACGGCGGACATGCGTTCGAACATCGCCGCCGAGGCCCGGGCGAAGATCGTTTATGAACGGCTGATGAACGTCACGGACGATCCTGGTGTGAAAGAAGCCTTGGGCTTCTTGATGACCCGGGAAATCGCCCACCAGCTGTCGTTCGAAAAAGCCCTGCATTCCATCCAGCCCAACTTCCCGCAAGGCAAACTGCCAGGCATGCCGGAGTTCACCAACGTGTACTTCAACATGTCCCAGGGTGAACCTACCGTACGCGGTCCATGGAACCAGGGCGACGATTGGGAGTACGTCGAGAACCCGACGCCAGCGGTCGACGGCGGCGATGGCCTGGCCAGCGTGCAGTTGAGTGAAAAGGACGAGGCACTGTTGATGGACATGAAGGCGCGGACGATGTCCAATCCTGAAAGCAATCCCACCACGGGCGCCGACTTGGGTTCGGGGATGCAAGGTGACAAACTGTAAGAAGTTGGCGAGGGGGCCTTGCCCCCCCGCCCGAAAATTCCGCCCGATCGTTCTGCCAATGCGCTCGGCGGTCGGGTATTGCACGGCCAAATCAACAAGGACCTTTGATGGACCAGCCCACCTCCCGGATCCGATCGCCCTGGCGTACCTGGCTTGATCCTGTGCAAAACAACCTGCTGCTGGGCGTGAGCTTCTGGCTGGGATTGGCACTGGTCGCCGTACTGCTGCTGTATAGCGGCTACAACGCCCTGGTGGGGGCAGATCGTCAACACCTCGGCTATGCGGCGTTGGGTGGGTTATCCGGTTTTGCCGCTACCGCGCTGGGGGCGATGATGGCGGTGGTGCTACGCGATATCTCGTCGCGGACCCAGGACATCATGCTCGGTTTCGCTGCCGGGATGATGCTCGCGGCCAGCTCGTTTTCGCTGATATTACCGGGGATCGAGGCTGCGCAGATCATTTGCGGCAACCAGTTGCTTGCTGCCTTGGTGGTCGTTATCGGCCTGGCGCTGGGCGTCGCGCTGATGGTCGGGCTCGACCGCTTCGTGCCCCACGAACATGAGCTGAGTGGGCGCCGCGGTCCCGAGGCCAAGCGCATCAACCGGGTATGGTTGTTCGTCCTCGCGATCACCCTGCACAACCTGCCGGAGGGCATGGCCATCGGCGTCAGCTTTGCCAATGGCGATCTCAAGGTCGGTCTGCCCCTGACCACCGCTATCGCGATCCAGGACATCCCCGAAGGCCTGGCCATTGCCATGGCGCTGCGTGTGACCGGGATCAGCACCCTGCGGGCCGCACTTATCGCGGTCGGTTCGGGATTGATGGAACCGCTGGGCGCGGTGATCGGCCTGGGCATGTCCTCGGGCGTGGCCGTGGCTTACCCCATCAGCCTCGGGCTGGCGGCGGGGGCGATGATCTTCGTGGTGTCCCATGAAGTCATTCCGGAAACCCATCGCAACGGTCACGAGACACCCGCGACCCTGGGCCTGATGATGGGCTTTGCGGTGATGATGTTCCTCGATACCGCGCTGGGTTAAAGCGCACTCGAAACCCTCTGTCCAGGCGTGCACGGATTTTCTTGAACATCCGCATTTTGCTCCGGGTCAGTGTTGATGAAGGTGAAGCGGCGCTTCACCACTTCAACCCGAAGGAGGATGCCGAGATGGCCAGAAAAACCGTGACGGACCTGTTCATTCACGAACTGTCCGATGTCTACAGCGCCGAAAAGCAGATCACTCGTGCCCTGCCACGTATGGCCCGAGCCACCACCAACCCCTTGCTGGCGCAAGCCTTCAACGATCACCTTGAAGAAACCCAAGGCCAGATCGAACGCATCGACACCCTTGTCGAAGTGGCGGGTATCAAGCTCAAGCGCATGAAATGCATTGCCATGGAAGGGCTGGTGGAAGAGTCCAAGGAGCTGATCGAAGAAATCGAAAAAGGCGCAGTGCTCGATGCAGGGCTGATCGGTGCCCAGCAGAAGATCGAGCACTACGAAATCGCCAGCTACGGCACGCTGATCGCCATGGCCAAGCACTTGAACCTGGGCGATGAAGTGGTCGGTTTGTTGCTGGCGACGCTCAAGGAAGAGAAAGCCACCGACGAGAAACTTTCGAAAATCGCCGAGCAGGGCGGCAACCAGGCGGCGACGATGGAAACCTGAGGTTGAATTGACGAGCTCTTGTGGCGAGGGAGCTTGCTCCCGCTGGACTGCGCAGCAGGCCCAGGTTTTTGTCGACGCAGGAATTTTCAGGGCTGCTGCGCAACCCAGCGGGAGCAAGCTCCCTCGCCACGGGTGCAGTGTTGAATCGGGCATTGGTGTTCACCCAATGCCCGATTTTTTTTAAGCGAAACCCAGCCAAACGCCCCCAACGACCGCACAGCGTCTGACAATAAAACTCGTTGGAACTACGCTCCCGCGCGTCCCGTCACTTGTTCTGAGAGGCACTTATCCAGGCAACGTTTCGGCGCTTGCCTGATGTTGAGTTTTTCATCACGGAGGCGATGGACAGACATGACTATCCCGGACAACAACACCGAGCGACAAAGCGGTAACGCAAACCAGGGACGACCTGAAGAATCCCTGAACCACATCAAGGAGGACGTTAACGAAGCCATCGGCAGCGCCCGCGAAAAGGCCGATGCGCATTTCGGCCAGTACCGCGATACCGCGGCGGACCAGATCGATGCACTGGCGCGTGGCGCGAAGTCCGCGATGTCCGAGCTTGAAGCCAACGACACCCTTGGCTTGTCGCATTATCTGGCGGACATGGCCGACAGCATGAGCGGCCTGGCCAGCAAACTGCGCAACAAGAGCGCTGAAGAGCTGCTGCACGATGGCTCTCGCCTGGCGCGGGATAACCCCGGCCTGTTTCTCGCCGGCAGTATTGCGGTGGGGTTTGGGCTGTCGCGTTTCCTCAAGGCTGGCACCTCGCCGATCACCACCGAAGTGCAAAGCCCTGCCTCCACGGAGTCGGATCCAGCCGCCGAAGGTTTCGGCGCCCAGCCCTTCGACGCCGAACCCTTTGACGCCCACCCCTTTGACCCTGTGCCTGATCCTATCGGTCCGGGGGCAGGGACCAGCAGCGGCCTCGCCACCGGCGTAACCCCGACTTCACCCAGCGTTCAGGACCATCCCAGTGATTCCGCCACCGGCTCGTTGCCGGGCTCGGCCAATACCAGAGGAGAATTGTGATGAATCGACCAGACCCGGATATCCAGCGTTCCGCCGGCGCCTCGACGCCCGAAAACGATGCCTCGGTCATGGGCTTGCTGCGGCAACTGACCCACGAAGTCCCCTCGCTCTTTACCAAGGAGCTGGCGCTGGCCAAGGCTGAATTCCAGGCGAGCCTCAACACCCTGAAGGCAGGTATCGCCGCAGTGGCCGGGGGCGCCATGGTGCTGATGGCCGGCTTCATCATCCTCCTGATGGCAGTGGTGTATGGCCTGAGCACGATGATGGCGCCGTGGCTGGCCGCGCTGATTGTCGGCGTGGTGGTGATGATCATCGGTTTTGTCATGGTCCAGTCCGGCAAGAAGCAATTCGAGCCTTCCCATTTCAAGCCTGACCGAACGCTCGATGCCATGCACAAAGACCAGGAAGCCCTGCGGAGGAAAGCCTCATGAAGGATGAATTGAAGACTGAAGCGGAGAAGAGCCCGGAGACCATCGAGCGCGAGATCGACGAACAGCGCGCCCATATCAGCCACATCGTCGATGCCTTGGGCAGCAAGTTCACGCCGGGGCAGATGCTTGACCAGGCCTTGGGCATGGTGAAAGGCAATGGCGCCGAATTTTTCGGCAACCTGGGCACGACGGTGCGCAACAATCCGGTGCCAACCGTGCTGACCACGGTCGGCTTGTGCTGGCTGATGCTCGGCCAGAACCACCCGCCCCGGGTCGGTTATCGCGTTGGCCCCGACCAGGACACCAATGGCTGGAGCGAGGGGCTGTCCGGTGGCCTGGACAGCGCCCGCGGTCATCTGCATGACACCACCAACTCCTTACGCGAAGGGTTTCATCAGCTCAAGGACAAGGCGTCGCATCTGGCTGATGGCCTGGGGGCGAGCGCCCGTAATGCACGGCATAGCGCCACGCAGACAGGCGACCGTCTGGCCCACGGTTCCCAGGATCTGGGCGATCAGTTCAGCCGACTGCTCAAGGAGCAACCGCTGATGATGGCGGCAGCGGGTATCGCCTTGGGCGCCATGCTCGGAGCAGCCCTACCCAGCACGTCGACCGAACAGCGGGTAATGGGCAAGACCAGCGCCGGCTTGGCCGACAAGGCCAAGCAAAAGGCCCGCGACGGCTACGAAACGGTCCGCGATACGGTGAGCAAGACCACCGAGCACCGTGACGAGCCAAGCGCTGCGCCGGCCACCGGGCACGCGCATTCCGGCGCGGATCTGTCTGGCGGCCTGGGTACCTCGTAAATCGGCAATGATACGGCGCGGGGAGACCCGCGCCGTATCTGTCGGGATTCACGGCAGCCTTGGTTATTTCCAGGCGCGGTAAACCCTCAAGGAGGCGGCACATGATCCATCAGGTTCCGTTCAGCGGCCACCTGGTCTTCATCGGCTTCGGCTCCATCGCCCGGGCCACGTTGCCATTGGTACTGGGGCAGGACCATATCGAGGTCAGGCAAATTACCGTGATCGCGCCGGTGATCGACCAGAACCTCTGGTTCAAGGATCGGGGGATCCGTTTTGTCCGCAAGGCATTGACCGAGCAAACCTTCGCGCAGACGCTGGATCGCTGGGTCAAACCCGGTGACTTCATCGTCAATCTTTCGGTGGAAGTCAGCTCCCTGGCCATTATCGAATATGCCTGCGCCAAGGGCGCCCTGTACCTGGATACCTGTGTCGAACCGTGGGCCGGCGGATATGACGATCCGCACTTGGATTTTTCCCATCGCACCAATTACGCGCTGCGTTATCAGGTCCTGAGCCTGCGCAAGAAATTGGCCGGAGGGCCGACGGCGGTGGTCGCTCACGGGGCCAATCCGGGCTTGATCACTCACTTGCTGAAGGCCGGCCTGGTGGAGTTGGCGGTGCAGTTGGAGCATCCGATACCTCAGCGCCGCGCCGGTGTCGATTGGGCCAGGTTATGCATGGAATTGGGGATCAAGGTGATCCATTTTGCCGAGCGTGATACCCAGCGTTCCCGGCAACCCAAGGAGGACGACGAGTTCGTCAACACCTGGTCAGTGGAGGGCTTCATCAGTGAAGGCAGCCAACCGGCGGAGCTGGCATGGGGCAGCCATGAGCGAACCTGGCCAGCGTCTGCCCGGCGCCATCGCTTCGGCAGTCGCAATGCGATCTACCTGGCACGCCAGAGCGCCAGCGTGCTGGTCAAGACCTGGACGCCGTTGGGCGGGCCATGCCTGGGGCTGATGATCACCCATCATGAAACCGCTTCCACAGCCGACCTGCTTACCGTGAAGGACCAGCGTCGTCTGATCTATCGCCCGACCCTGCATTACGCCTACCACCCCTGCAACGACGCCTTGCTCTCGGTCCACGAGCTGATCGGTCGCGGCTGGCAAACCCAAGCCCGGCAGCGCATCCTCAACGGCGAAATCGACAGCGGCGGTGCGGATGCGCTGGGGGTGTTGTTCATGGGGCATGAGCTGAATGCCTACTGGTTTGGCTCGGTGCTGAGCATTGACGAAGCTCGCGCGCTGGTGCCTTTCAACAGTGCCACCACCTTGCAGGTGGCGGCAGGCGTGCTGTCTGGCATCGTCTGGGCGGTTGAGCATCCGGATCGCGGCATCGTCGAGCCGGAACAGCTGGACCATGAGCGGGTGCTGGAAGTCGCCAGGCCCTACCTCGGCACTCTGGTGGGGCAGCGCACCGACTGGACGCCGAGTGGCACTTCGCATAAACCGTCCGAGGACGGCGCGGCGGATGCTTGGCAATTCGAGCACTTCACCCGGTTTTAACTGACACGACCGCGACTCGTGGCGAGGGAGCTTGCTCCCGCTGGGTTGCGCAGCAACCCCAATGCAGGCGACCCGGTCAATTTCACTCATTGGATCGCCTGGTCGAGGGGCCGCTACGCGCCCCAGCGGGAGCAAGCTCCCTCGCCACGGTTTTTGGGTGTTCCGCCTGGTTCTGTTTCCATGGATCTATACTCAGCTCCGTGGATGACAGATTCCAAGGTGGCGCAATCGTGCGGCGTTCGCTGATGCTGGCCGTGATGCTCGTTCTGGCGGGGTGCGCCACGTCGCAGCGCGGCCAACAGGTCGCCCCGGTGGTGATTGCGCCGGACACCTGGCGGCAGGCGGACCGGCAGATCATCGCCGCGTCGAAAAGCGCCACCGAGCAAGCCGAACTCTATGCGCGCGGATCGATGGAACATTGGCGAGTGCTGGTCTACCAGCGCACCGAGGCTGCATTTATCCCTTGGTTCAGCAGCTACTGGACCCAGGAGTGGCTGGCCGTAAAGGTCAGTTGGTATTCGGCAAGCGCCAAGGGCGATGCGGACTCGTCGTCCAGGCGCCTGGCGGGTTACCTGCAGGAACAATATCGCGAGCAAGTGCTGGAGCCGGTGGCGGTGGAAATCGATCCCGAGGCGATCCGGGCCAACGCGACGGGGTATTACCTGCGCCTGCTCAACCAACAGGTCCAGGTCATTGCGCAACGGCACCGAATCCCGTCCGAACTGATGAATCGACGTCTGCACGCAATAACGGCCATCAACCTGGGACCGCCAGCGACGCGCAACGCAACGTTGTACGAAATGGTCCACACCGAACCGCTCAATACACTGCCGGCCTATGCGGCGCTGATCGATCATGTCGACAAAGCCGCCGACACCGGTTCCGGTCCGTCGGACGCCGTGATTGCCACGGTGGCGCAACGTACCAGTGAAAAAATCGAGGCGCAGTTCGCCACGCGAGGAGCGACCGGTGCGGCGGCGGCCGTCGCCGGGAAGGCGGCAGGGGCGCTGATCTCGGTAGGCGTGGCGGGCATCCGGGCGATCATCCATGAGGGCGAACGGCCGGAAATGGAAGCGCAGATCCGTAAAAGCCTGAGCGCGGCGTTCGACGAAGCGTGGTTCAAATCGCTCAAGCATCCCCTCAGCGGCGTCATGGCGGCGGTGTACTACCTGGCTGGGCAAATCGACGATAGCCTGGTGGCGGCAGACCTGAGCAACCGACCGGTGTTCCTGCCTGTCATCGAACCATGAGCGCGGTCACTCGGACCCGAGCGTGACCCGGCAGCCTTTGCGCTGACGGATCTGTTCGTCCGTGGGACGCTCCTTGATGAACTCGAAACGCGGCTCGCCTTCGCTGTAGACCACCAGCCAGCCCCATTCCAATTCACTTTCATCCTGCCCAGGCCGGGGCGGCGCGGCCCACCAGGGTTCCTTTTGCATGATCTGGCGCATCGGTTACCTCCTGCGGGTTGATCCTTGACTATAGACCGCAGGATTTCACGACAAGCGCCCACGCTCCTGGCCACGGTTTTTTTCGGGCAACTCAGTGTGCTCTGACCCCACCCACCAGCGTCTAGCGTCTGTATCCCCGCACTCGAACGGGGAATGACCGGACCCCTGCGCACATGCAATCACTGTTGAACGAGATCCTCGATGCGGTTCGCCCCCTGATTGGTCAGGGCAAGGTGGCCGACTATATTCCTGCCCTCGGCACCGTGGCGGCCAATCAACTCGGCATTGCCGTGTACAGCAACGATGGCGAAATCTATTGCGCGGGCGATGCCGAGACGCCGTTCTCGGTGCAGAGTATTTCCAAGGTTTTCAGCCTGGTGCAGGCCATCGAGCATTCCGGCGAAGCCATCTGGGAGCGCTTGGGCCATGAGCCCTCTGGCCAGCCCTTCAATTCCCTGGTGCAACTGGAATTCGAGCGCGGGCGGCCGCGTAATCCGTTCATCAACGCCGGTGCCTTGGTGATCTGCGATATCAACCAGTCACGCTTCGCCGCTCCGGCGTTGTCGATGCGCGATTTCGTCCGACGGTTGTCGGGCAATCCCCAAGTGATGGTAGACGGCAAGGTTGCCGAGTCGGAATACCAGCACCGCGCCCGCAACGCGGCGATGGCTTATCTGATGCAGTCCTTCGGCAATTTCCATAACGACGTGGAAGCGGTGTTGCGCAGCTATTTCAGCCATTGCGCGCTGCGAATGAACTGCATCGACCTGGCTCGGGCGTTCTGCTTCCTGGCCAACGATGGTTTTTGCAAGCACAGCGGTGAGCAGATCCTTAGCGCTCGCCAGACCCAGCAAGTCAACTCCATCATGGCCACCAGCGGCTTGTACGATGAGGCCGGCAACTTCGCCTATCGCGTTGGCCTGCCTGGCAAGAGCGGCGTGGGCGGCGGGATTGTGGCGGTGGTGCCCGGGCAGTTCAGCGTCTGCGTCTGGTCGCCGGAACTCAATACCGCCGGCAACTCCCTGGCCGGCATGGCCGCGCTGGAACTGCTCAGCCAACGGATCGGCTGGTCGGTTTTCTAGAAGCCAAAAAAAGGCCCGCTCCTGATGCAGGAGCGGGCCCTTTGTGTTTGTGGAATGTCAGCAGAGGCGGTCGATGACCCGGACCTCGGCAGAGTTCTGCACCGATTGCCAGGCCTGGGTCAGCGTTTGCAGCACGCGGCCCATGAAGTCCTTGTCAGCGGCGGCTTTCTTGCCGACGTAGCCCTGGCCGCGACGGTACATCTTCAGCCGGGCACACAGGTCTTCCTGGCTTTTTTCGAATTCTTCTTCCTGGGTGAAAGGCGAGAGGCAGTCCATATGGACCTGGCCAGTCTTGCTGATCCACAGGATATGGCTATCCAGGGTGTCCTTGTGTGCTGCGAACATGCGAGCCAGTTCATCAATAGATGGTTGATTATTCAGATTCATGTGTAAGCCCCTTGACCATTTGGTTGATCTGTCTGGTGGTTCGCAAAACTTCGCTGTTCGGTAATTGCCTGCCTGCTACCGAAAACAGGTCGTCAGCGCTCGTCCGTCAAATCCGACGGGGTCGTGCATCGGTTGTGTAGTGTTATCGAAGGGCTGCTACGCAAATGCGCTACAACGATGAGAAACAGCGAGGAATCTTCAGGTCAGTGTCGACTTTCGACAGTCGAGCCCATGCGTCATGAGGATTGATCGCCAGCGTTTCTCGTCCTTGTTACCGGACGGTCTTGCCAGGTCAGCACCTTCAATCTGCCTTGTGGGCAGTCCCTTATCGAAAAAAACAGCTCGGCGGTCAGACGAGCTTGCTCAAACATTTACCGTACTCCCGATCGGGGAGACGTCTGCATCATGCAAGGGCAAATCGGAGGCGTCAACGGTTTTGTAGTGATTATTTTTGGTCACTACATATTGTCGGACAAAATGGTTTGGGTATGAAAAACCAGCTGCGATTGGTTTCCCGTGGCGAGGGAGCTTGCTCCCGCTGGGGCGCGAAGCGGCCCCCAAAAAGGCGCATGCGTTGTGTCAGGCATATCGTGTGAGGTTACTTGGGGCTGCTTCGCAGCCCAGCGGGAGCAAGCTCCCTCGCCACGAAGGGACTCAGTGGGTTCAGGTGGCCTTGGCCTTGCCCGCTTTGCGCGGTGCGCCGTCGGCCTTGCGCTTGGCCGGCTTGCGTTTTTTCTTCCACGGCGCCGCGCCACGTCCGGCGGGGCTGGCCGGGCCGTTGATGGTCAGGCTCATGCCTTGGCAGCGGGCGACGTGCTTGCTCATCCAGGCGGCTTGTCGCGTGACGAATTCTTCCAGGCTCATCTCACCGCTCTGCACCATGTCCAGGGCCTGTTCCCAGATGGCGGTGGTGCCGGGGTCGGCGATCGCCCGAGGCACCGCGTCGATCAGGCTGAACGCCGCTGGAGTGGCGGACAGGGCCTTGCCGTTTTTCACCAGGTAACCACGATCGAGCAGACCCTGGATGATCGAGGCTCGGGTTGCTTCGGTGCCGATGCCGGTGGTGTCCTTGAGCTTCTGCTTGAGCAGCGGGTCCTCCACCAGCTTGGCGACATTCTTCATCGCCTTGATCAGGTCGCCCTCGGTAAACGGCTTGGGCGGCTGGGTCCACAGGTCCTTGGGAATCACCTCGTCCACATTGCAATCGCGGCCTTCGGCGAGCGGCGGCAGGGTTTGTGGCGCGGGGGCTTCGCGGCCGCGTGTGGGTGCCAGTGCTTCGGGCAGGGCGCGTTTCCAGCCGGGTTCGATGATCTGCTTGCCGACGGCCCGCAGGGCCTGGCCGGCACAATCGAAGTCGGCCTGGGTCCGGTCGTATTCATGGTTGGGCAGGAATTGCGCCAGGTAGCGCGCGCGAATCAGCGTATAGACGGCCCGTTGCTTGCCGGCGAGCTTGTCGAGGTTCTTCGCCGCGGCCGTGGGAATGATGCCGTGGTGCGCGCTGACCTTGGCATCGTTCCAGGCGCGGGATTTGCGTTGCGGTTGCAGGTGCTCGCGCAGCGGCGCAAGCCCCGGGTCGGCCTGGGCGAGGGCGGCGAGAATGGCGGGTGCTTCGCCGTGCTGGCTCAAGGGCAGGAAACCGCAATCGCTGCGCGGATAGGTGATGAGCTTGTAGGTTTCGTAGAGCGACTGGGCAATGTCCAGGGTTTCCTGAGCGCCAAGGCCGAGCTTCTTCGAGCAGACCTCCTGCAGCGTGCCCAGGTCGAACGGCAGCGGCGCGGCCTCACGCAGCCGTTCGGTGCGGACCTTGATCACCCTGGCGGTAGCGGCATTGCCCATGGCTTGCGCCGCATCGCGGGCGAGGGCCTGGTTCAGGCAGCGCTCCTGGTCGTCGCAGGCATCCGGATCGGCGCGCCACTGGGCGGTGAAGGCCGTGCCGGCGTGGCTCAGTCGCACGTCGATGGCCCAGTAGGCGACCGGGACGAAATCGGCAATGCTACGGTCCCGGTCTACCACCAGCCGCAAAGTCGGTGTCTGCACGCGGCCTACCGGCAGCACGCCCTGATAGCCGGACTGACGCCCAAGGAGCGTGAACAGGCGACTCATGTTCATGCCGATCAGCCAGTCGGCCCGAGAGCGGCCCAGGGCCGAGTGGTAGAGGTTGAAGGTTTCCGCTCCGGGCTTGAGGGCGGCCAGGGCCTTGCGGATCGATGCTTCGTCCAGCGCCGACAGCCACAGGCGCTGGATGGGCCCGCGATAGCGGCAATGCTCGACCAGTTCGCGGGCGATCATTTCGCCCTCGCGGTCGGCGTCGGTGGCGATGATCAGTTCCGTTGCCTCGCCCAGCAAGCGCTTGACCGCTTTGTACTGGCTGGCGGTCTTCGGTTTGACGGTCATCTTCCATTGCGCCGGCACGATGGGCAGGTCGGCCAGTACCCAGCGCTTGTAGCGGGCATCGTAGGCGTCGGGCGGGGCCGTCTCCAGGAGGTGGCCGATGCACCAGGTGACCGTGACGTTTGCGCCCAGCCAGCAGCCGTCGCCGCGTCGCGTGGCGCCCAGCACCGCGGCGATATCCTTGGCCTGGGACGGTTTTTCACACAGGTACAGCCGCATAACGCCTCTTCCTAAGCAGGTTTCATGGGGCGCTAGCATGGTCAGGGATCGGCGTCGCGGCAAGCTTTATCTGTATGGATATACAGATAAAACGTTGCGCTGCGTTGCAACGGGCCGTTTGGCGCAACGCCCGGCGGTTGTCTGCACAAGCAGAATGAATTTCTCGCAAGGGCGTCGCTCATAACTTGCAGAGCGGCTGAAACCGCAAAGCAAGCTAATGGAATCAAGGAGAGTCACTTTCATGAATTCGATGCCGAAGGGCAACGGACAGGCGACCACACGTTTGATTCTCGTCGTTGAGGATGATCCGACCATCCTGGAGTTTCTGTGCGAAATCCTGGAAGAGGAAGGGTTTGTCGTCGAGCCTCGGGAAAGCGCGGATTCAGCGCTGACGTTCCTGGAGGAGAGCGCCGACTATGTGGACCTGCTGCTGACCGATATCACCATGCCCGGGGCGATGGACGGAGCGGACCTGGCCAACCTGACCGGGGACCGCTGGCCGCAGATACCGCTGCTGATCATGTCGGGCTTCGAGACGCCGGAAAGCGCGGGGATCAAGCACCAGGCCTCGTTCATCGCCAAGCCATGGGCGTTGGGACAGATGCTCGATCTGGTGGAGAGTACGGTGAAAAGCCATTCGGTTCACTGATCAGGCTGAAGCCACGGCAGGTTTTTTCGCTCTCATCCGGTTGCAATACGGCGGTCGCTACGATGACAATGCGAGTCATTATCAGTCGCGAATTATTCCATTGTCATGTCCGCCCACGATCTGTCCCTACGCAGCGCCGTCAACGATCTGTATTGCGACCATCATGGTTGGCTTCAGGGGTGGCTGCGCAAGCGCCTCGGCAATACCTTCGATGCGGCGGACCTGGCCCAGGATACCTTCGTTCGGGTGATCAAGGCGCGCTCGGCACTGGATATCCGCGAGCCGCGGCCCTATCTGTCGATGATCGCCAAAGGGCTGCTGGTCGATCTCTTTCGCCGCCGTTCCCTTGAGCAGTCGTACCTCGAAGCGCTGGCCGCGATGCCTGAAGCGCAGCAGCCATCGCTGGAAGAGCAGGCGATCCTGTTCCAGGCCCTGATGGAAATCGATCGGCTGCTGCAAGGCCTGGGGCCGAAGGTCAAGCAGGCGTTCATCCTCTCGCAGTTCAACGGCTTGACCTACCCTCAGATCGCCGAGCGCCTCGGCGTCAGCGTACGTACGGTCAACAACCACATGGCCAAGGCCATGGAACACTGCTGTCTGATGCAAATCCAGTTGCAGCTCGCATGAACGTGTCGCCCGAGCAATTGCAGGCCATCCGTGTCGCGGCGCAATGGTATGCCCGGCTTCATTCCGGCACGACGACTGATGCGGAGCGGGACGGATGGCGGGCTTGGCTGGCCGCGGATCCGCTGAACGAGCAGGCCTGGCAACGCATGGCGGCGGTATCGGAACAGATGGCCAGCGTGCCGGGCGCATTGGCTGCGCCAACCTTGAGTGCCCACCCTGGCCGACCTCGTCGAGAGGTGCTGCGCAGCGCCTTGCTGCTGACCTCCGCCGGCTGCCTGGGATGGCTGGGCTGGCGCAGCGAGACCGCACAGAACCTGCTTTGCGATTACCGGACCGGCGTGGGCGAGCGGCGTGAGTTCCAGTTGGTGGACGGCAGCACGCTGCTGCTCAACACCGACACCTCGGTAAACGTCCGTTTCGATGGCCGCCAGCGGACATTGACGCTGTTGTGGGGCGAAATTCTCGTAACGACCGGGGTCGATCCCTTGCAGCGGCCATTCAAGGTCGTCACTGGCCAAGTCGAAGTGCTGGCCCTGGGGACGCGATTCATCGTCCGCGCTCAGGACGACGGCGGTGAGGTGGCGGTGCTGGAGAAGGCCGTGCAAGTCAGTTTGCGCAGCGGCGGGCCAGCCCAGCGGGTCGACGCGGGTGATCGCCTGGGCTTCACCGGTCGGTCGCTGGGTGCGTTGCGCGCCAATGATGTATCGGTGGGTGCCTGGCAACAGGGCAGCATCATCGCCATCGACCGCCCGCTGTCGGCCTTGCTGGTGGAGCTTTCCCGCTATCGCACGGGAATATTGCGCTGCGACCCGGCCATCGGCGACTTGAAAGTCTCCGGCGTTTTTCCCATCGACAATACCGATCTTGCCCTGGCGGCACTCGAAACCGGTTTCTCGTTGCGCGTGACTCGCTACAGCCGGTTCTGGGTCCAGGTGTCGCGTGCCTGACAAGGCCGACGCGCTCACGTTGGTCCGGTTGAAATGTCTTTGCACTTTTCCTCGGCATCGTTCGGCTCATCCCTCAGTGAGTTTTCTTGACTGTTTTGGGGGGAGGGGACAAATGTCTCGCGTGAACACGCCAGGTCGTCTGGCAATCGCAATGAAAATCGGTTTTTTGGCCGCCACGTCTTTCGGCGCCTGGGCGGCGTACGCCAGTCCGGTTGCGCAGGCTTCGGTGCCACAACACTCGGCGCAGGCCTACGATATCGGCGCTGGCACCCTGGTGGATGTGCTGACGCGTTTCTCCAGCCTTGCCGGCGTCGCGATTTCGTTCGATGCCGCACAACTGCAGGGGCTGCGGTCGCCAGGCTTGAAAGGCTCCTTTGGCGTGGCCGAAGGTTTCGCGCGCATCCTCGGCAGTAGCGGCCTGCAAGCCGAACCCCAGGCCAACGGGACCTACCGGCTGCGTACCGCACCTGCGCCCGGCTCGGCGCTGGAGCTCGGCACCACGACCATCGACGGCCAACTGCTCACGGCAACCACCGAAAACAGCGGGTCCTATACCACTGGGGCGGTGACCATAGGCAAAGGCGAGCATTCGCTGCGCGAAACGCCGCAATCGGTCACCGTGATCACCCGCAAGATGCTCGACGATCAGAACCTGAACACCATCGAGCAGGTGATGGAAAAGACCCCGGGTATCACCGTCTACGACTCGACCATGGGCGGCAAGTATTTCTATTCCCGCGGGTTCCGGATGTCCGGCCAATACCAGTACGACGGCGTGCCGCTGGACATGGGCAACAGCTATGTCCAGGCCGACAGCTTCAGCAGTGACATGGCCTATTACGACCGGGTCGAAGTCCTGCGCGGCGCTGCCGGCATGATGAAGGGATCCGGCGGTACGTCCGGTGGCGTCAATTTCGTCCGCAAGCGCGGCCAGGCCACGGCGCAGACTGAACTCAGCCTCTCGGGCGGCACCTGGGACAATTATCGCGGGCAGGTCGATACCGGTGGCCCGTTGAACGAGGCCGGCACCGTGCGGGGCAGGGCGGTGATCGCCGAGCAGAGCCGGCGCTACTTCTACGACGATGCCCGGCGTACGGATCAGGTTTATTACGGCGCCTTGGATATGGACCTTGCACCCGACACCACGCTCGGCCTGGGCGTGGCGTACGAGGATGTCGACGCGAGCCCTTGCTGGGGCGGGCTGCCACGCTACCGCAATGGCAGCGACCTGAAACTCGGCCGTTCCACTTGCCTGGACCCGTCGTGGAACACCTGGCGCAGCCAACGGACCACGGTCTTCGGCGACCTGCGGCATCAGCTCAACGATGACTGGGCCGTGAAAGTCGCAGGCGTCTACACAAAAAACACCCAGGACACCAAATACGCGTTTGCATCGGGTGCGGTGACGCCGGGGGGCTCTACCACCAATCTGTTGGGCAGCCTGTATGACTACGATCAGGTCGACTACGGCCTCGACGCCTACCTGGACGGCAAGTTCGACGCCTTCGGCCAGCAACATGAATTGATCTTCGGAGTCAACGCCAGTCGTTCGGACAAGGATGATTTCTATTCGGTCGCCTTGTTGCCGCAGAAGCAGAACGTCTTCGACCCGGATCGGCACATCCCGGAGCCGGACGACAGCTATTTCATTGATAATTCGACCCGCGGCGGGCCGGTCAAGACCCTCACCGAACAGCAAGGCGTGTATTCCACGTTGCGCCTGAAGCTGGCGGATCCGTTGACCTTCGTTGTCGGCGGTCGGGTGAGTTGGTACAGCTCCAAGAGCGACTCGGTATTTCTCACCGGCGGTACGGAACACGCCAGGAGCACCGAGACCGGCCAGGTCACGCCATTTGCCGGCGTGTTGCTCGATCTCAACGAACACCTGACCGCCTACGCCAGTTATTCGGATATCTTCACGCCCCAAGGCAACTACCGCTCGCAAAGCGGCTCGGCGCTCAAGCCGCTGGTGGGCGAAAGTTATGAACTGGGGATCAAGGGTGAGTGGTTCGAAGGGCGCCTGAACACGGCGTTTAACCTGTTCCGCACCGTGCAGAAGGATCAGGCTCAGACGGATTACAACTCCACCTGCGCCTCATCGGACGGCTACTGCTACGAGAACGCTGGCAAGGTCCGCGCCCAGGGCTTCGAGGCCGAGATCAGCGGCGAAGTCATCGAGCGCCTGCAACTGCTCGCCGGATATACCTACACCCAGACCAAGACCCTGGACGACATCGACAGCAGCCTCAATGGCGGTTCGTTCAACAGCTATGTGCCGCGCCACGTGCTGCGCCTTTGGGGCGATTACGCCCTCGGTGGCGCCTTCGAGCGGTTCAGCGTCGGCGCCGGGGTCAATGCGCAGAGCGATAATTTCCGCGTATCGCCGCTTAGCGGTGAAAAGATCACCCAGGCCGGCTATGCGGTGTGGAACGGTCGGATCGGCTACCGCATCGATGACACCTGGTCGGTAGCGCTCAACGGCAACAACCTGTTCGACAAGCGCTACTACACCACCATCGGCACCGAAAGCTTCGGTAACTATTACGGTGAGCCGCGCAATTTCACCGCGACGGTGAAGGCGCGCTTCTGAGTGCCGTGGCGAGGGGGCCTGCCCCTCGCCACGGGCGGTTTTCAGTTGGTATCCAGATCGACGTTGCGGGTTTCCCGCAGGCAGATCATGCCCACCACCAGGCTCACGCCGGTGATTACCACCGGGTACCACAGACCGTAGAAAATATCCCCGGTGTAGACCACCAGGGCGAACGACACGGTTGGCAGGAAACCGCCGAACCAGCCGTTGCCAATGTGGTACGGAAGGGACATGGAGGTGTAGCGAATACGGGTCGGGAACAGTTCGACCATCAGCGCCGCCAGCGGGCCGTAGCACATCGCCGAAATGATGATCAGCGCCACGATCAGAGCGACGATCATCGGCCGGTTGATCTGCTGGGCGTCGGCTTGTTGCGGGTAGCCCGCCAGGGTTACCGCGCCGCGCAGGGCGGCTTCGTCGTAGCCTTCAAGTTTCACGTCGCCGACGCTGACCTGCACGGTGCTGCCGGCCGGTGCCGCGACGCTGGTGTAGGGCAGGCCTTGCTTGACCAGGAAGGTCTTGACCTTGTCGCAAGGGCTGTCGAAACGCGCCTTGCCCACCGGGTCGAACTGGAAGGTGCAGGTGGCCGGGTCGGCGACGACGGTGATCGGCGCCTGGCGGCTCGCCAGGTCGATGGCCGGGTTGGCGTAATGAGCGAGCGTCTTGAAGATCGGAAAGTACAACGCCGTCGCCAGCAGCAGGCCGATCATCAGCACCGGTTTGCGCCCGATCTTGTCCGACAGCCAGCCAAAGAAGATGAAGAACGGCGCGCCGATCACCACGCTGACAATCAACAGGCTATTGGCAAGGGCCGGGTCCATCTTGAGAAACTGGGTGAGGAAGAACAGCACGTAGAATTGCGCGGCGTAGAAGGTCACCGCTTGCCCGGCATTGATGCTGAACAGGGCGATCAGCACCACCTTCAGGTTTTCCCACTTGCCGAAGGACTCGCGGATTGGCGCCTTGCAGCACTTGCCTTCTTCTTTCATTTTCAGGAAGGCCGGCGACTCGTGCAGGCTCAGGCGGATCCAGGTGGAGATGCCCAGCAGCAGGATCGACAGCAGGAACGGAATGCGCCAGCCCCAGACTTCGAACTGGTCACCGGTGAAGTAACGGCAACCGAGCACCACCAGTAGCGAGAGCAACAGGCCCAGTGTCGCGGTGGACTGAATCCAGCTGGTATGAAAGCCGCGCTTGCCCATCGGTGCATGCTCGGCCACATAGGTCGCCGCGCCACCGTATTCACCGCCCAGGGCCAGGCCCTGGAGCATGCGCAATACCACCAGGATGATCGGCGCGGCGATGCCGATGCTCGCGTAGTTGGGCAGCAGGCCGACGCAGAAGGTCGCCAGGCCCATGAGCACGATGGTTGCCAGGAACGTGTACTTGCGCCCGATCATGTCCCCCAGCCGCCCAAACACCAGCGCCCCGAAGGGCCGCACGATGAAACCGGCGGCGAAAGCCATCAGGGCGAAAATGAACGCCGTGGTGTCGTTCACCCCGGCGAAGAATTGCTTGCTGATCACCGCCGCGAGGGCGCCGTAGAGGAAAAAGTCGTACCACTCGAACACCGTCCCCAAGGACGAGGCGAAGATGACTTTCTGGGTTTCCTGGCTGGTGCCTGCGCTGCGCGTGGCTTCCAGGGGCTGAACATGTTCAGACATAGCGGTATCCCTCACAGTGATTGTTTTTGTTGTTCCACTGTCGACGCCGGGTTGGGGCGTCTCCTGATTTGACACACTTCCTTGGATCACACTCCTTTCAACCTGTGGGAGCGAGCCTGCTCGCGAAGGCGGTGTATCAGTTGATGACAATGTTGACTGATACAGCGCCTTCGCGAGCAGGCTCGCTCCCACATGGAACTCGGCGATTTTCAGACCGTGGCGGGCTCCTTCTGCAGCGTAGCGCCCACGGCGGCCGGCTCAAGCATTATCCGCGCGGCCTTCTCGGCGATCATCAGCGTCGGCGAGCAGGTGTTGCCGGAGGTGATGCGCGGCATGATCGAGGCGTCGGCGATGCGCAGGCCCTTGATGCCATGGACGCGCAGTTGTGCATCGACCACCGCATCGCCGTCCTGGCCCATGCGACAGGTGCCCACCGGATGAAAAATCGTCGTGCCGATGCGGGCGGCGGCCTGGTGCAGTTCTTCCTCGGTCTGCAGGCTCGGGCCTGGCAGGTATTCCACCGGTTTGAAAGCACTCAGGGCCGGCGCGGCGACAATCCGTCGAGTCAGGCGGATGGCGTCGGCAGCGACCCGCAGGTCCTCGGGATGGCTCAGGTAATTGGGTTGGATCGACGGCGCCTCATGAGGATCGGCCGAGCGGATGTCCACGCGGCCACGGCTCATCGGGCGCAGGTCACACACCGACGCGGTGAACGCCGGGAAGCTGTGCAGCGGTTCGCCGAAACGTTCCAGGGACAACGGTTGGACGTGGTATTCGAGGTTGGCCGAGGCCTGTTCCGATCCTGAGCGGGCGAACGCGCCGAGTTGGCTGGGGGCCATGGACAGCGGGCCACTGCGGTCGTACAGGTAACGCAGGCCCATGCCCATCTTGCCCCACAGGGTGCCGGCGATCTGGTTCAGGGTGCGGGCGTTTTCCAGCTGGTAGATCAGCCGCAGTTGCAAGTGGTCCTGCAAGTTGCCACCGACGCCGGGCAGTTCATGCAGCACGCCGATGCCCAGACGCTGCAACAGGCTGCGCGGGCCGATCCCGGAGCGCTGCAAGATGCCCGGCGAGCCGACGGCGCCGGCGCACAGGACGATTTCCTTGCGCGCCCTGAAGCTCATGTTCTTGCCCTGCCAGCGGGCGCTGACGGCGTCGGCGCGGTTGTCACGCAGCAACACCCGATCAACCTCGACGTCGGTCAGCACCGTGAGGTTCGGGCGATTGCCAATCGGTTTGAGGAAGGCCTTGGCCGCGTTCCAGCGCACCCCGGCTTTCTGGTTGACCTGGAAGTAGCCGCAACCTTCATTGTCGCCACCGTTGAAATCCTCGACGCTGGGGATGCCGCTCTGTTCGGCGGCGGTGCGGAAGGCATCGAGAATCGGCCATGACAGGCGCTGGCGTTCGACTCGCCATTCGCCGGCTGCGCCGTGAAGCTCGGAATCCCCCGCGAAGTGATTTTCGCTCTGCCGGAACAGCGGCAACACATCCTTCCAGCCCCAGCCGACATTGCCTTCGGCGGCCCAGCCGTCGTAGTCCGCCGCCTGGCCACGCATGTAGATCATGCCGTTGATGGACGAACAGCCGCCCAACACCTTGCCGCGCGGATAACTCAAGGCGCGCCCTTGCAGGCCGGGTTGCGCTTCGGTCTTGAAGCACCAGTCGGTGCGTGGGTTACCGATGCAGAACAGGTAGCCGACCGGGATGTGGATCCACGGATAATTGTCCCGCCCGCCGGCTTCGAGCAGCAGCACCCGGTGTTGCGGATTGGCCGAAAGCCGGTTCGCCAGCAGGCAGCCGGCAGGGCCGGCGCCCACGATCACGTAATCGTATTCATCGACGACAGGTTGCATTCGCGACCTCGTTTTTTGTTCTTGTGGGACTCATCCTAGTTGTTAGTTTTCGTCAAAAGAATGTTAGTTTTTGCGCAGCGGCTGTGCGTTTATGAACAGTCATGACTTCAGGCGATTCAAGGATGGCTCATGTTCGACTGGAATGACCTGCGCTACTTCCTCGAACTGCAACGCAGCGGCCGCCTGCTGACGGCCGCGCGACGGCTCAACACCACCCATGCCACGGTGGCGCGTCACATCGAAGCGATCGAGAAAAGCCTCGGCACTGCGTTGTTTGTCCAGCACGCCCAAGGGTATGAATTGACTCCGGCCGGAGAAGCGCTGCTCAAGCATGCCGAGGCCATGGAAAACGTCGCGTTGCTGGCCCAGGAAGACATCACTCAATCCAGCGCGCCGCTGGGCAAGATCCGCCTCGGCGTGACGGAAGGGCTGGGCATCATGTTCCTCGCCAGTCGCATGGACGGCTTGTTCCAGCGCTATCCGGGGCTTGAAGTGGAACTGGTGGCCGTGCCGCGGTTTGTCAGCATCCTCAACCGCGAGGCGGAAATCAGCATTCACCTCGAACGCCCGGCGGCCGACCTGCTGGTGACGCGCAAGCTCACCGACTACAGCCTGGCGCTCTACGCCAGCCAGGCTTACCTGGACCGTTCGCCACCGTTACGCAGTCGCGAGGATCTGGCCCGCCATGCCTGGATCGGCTACGTCGATGACCTGCTGTTCAGCCAGGAGCTGATGTTCCTCAACAGCTTTTGCCGAAACCCTCGCGTGGTGTTCCACAGCACCAGCGTCATTGCCCAGCAACAGGCCGCTCGCTCGGGCTTGGGGATCGCCGTGCTGCCGTGCTACATGGCCAGCAGCGACCCGACCCTGGTGCCGCTGCTGCCGGACGAAACCATCCGCCGCAGCTATTGGATCAGCACCCGCCGCGAGCTGCACAAGTCCGTCCGGTTGCGGGTGTTGTGGGATTACGTGGTGCAGTTGTGCGAGCGCGAGCAAGGGCTGCTGTTGCCCTGACCCGGCTCTAAGGTTATGTCCAAACGGTATTTCTCAAGCATCGAGTGCTTTCCCTAAGATCACGTCATAACTCGTTATGACAAGTGACCTGCTACCCATGCCTGACAACCTTCTTTCCCTCAGCAGCGTGCCGCTGCACACCCAACTGCGCGACGTGCTGCGCGCGCGCATTCTTGACGGTGAATACCCGCAAGGCAGCCAGATGCCCTCGGAAAGCGAGCTGGGCGCGCTGTTTCGCGTCAGCCGCATCACCGTGCGCCAGGCCTTGGGCGACCTGCAAAAGGAAGGGCTGATTTTCAAGATCCATGGCAAAGGCACGTTCGTCGCCAAGCCCAAGACCTTCCAGAACGTCAGCACGCTGCAGGGCCTGGCCGAGTCCATGACCGGTCGTGGCTACGAGGTGATCAACCGCCTGCGCAGTTTCAAGTTCATCCCGGCGGACAAGTCGGTGGCCGAGCGCCTGAAGCTGGCGGAAGGCGACGTGGTAACGCAGATCAAGCGGGTGCGGCTGATCAACCGCGAGCCGGTTTCCCTGGAAATCACCTACCTGCCCAAGGCCCTCGGCGAGCGTCTGGAAAAAGCCGACCTGGTGACCCGCGACATCTTCCTGATCCTGGAAAACGATTGTGGCCTGGCCCTCGGTCACGCCGACCTTGCCATCGATGCGGTGCTGGCCGACAGCGACTTGTGCCAGGCACTCGACGTCGAGCCCGGCTCGCCGGTCATGCGCATCGAACGGCTGACCCATGACGCCGGCGGCCAGCCGCTGGACTTCGAATACCTCTACTACCGTGGCGATGCCTTCCAGTATCGCTTGCGGATCGACCGGCAAAAAGGGACGCAGGCATGACCCAGAGCTCCAGGAATATCCTCGAACAGGAATATGACATCGTCGTCATCGGCGGCGGCACCGCCGGCCCCATGGCGGCGATCAAGGCCAAGGAGCGCAACCGCGACCTGCGCGTGTTGCTGGTCGACAAGGCCAACGTCAAGCGCAGCGGCGCCATCAGCATGGGCATGGACGGGCTCAACAACGCGATTATCCCGGGCCATTCGACGCCCGAGCAGTACACCAAGGAAATCACCATCGCCAACGACGGCATCGTCAACCAGGCGGCGGTGTACGCCTACGCCACCCACAGCTTCGAAACGATCGAGCAATTGGACCGCTGGGGCGTGAAGTTCGAGAAGGACGAAACCGGCGATTACGCGGTGAAAAAGGTTCACCACATGGGCGCTTATGTGCTGCCGATGCCGGAAGGTCACGACATCAAGAAAGTCCTCTATCGCCAGTTGAAACGGGCGCGAGTCAGCATCACCAACCGGCTGGTCTGCACCCGGTTGCTGACCGACGGGGAGGGCGCGGTGAACGGTGTGATGGGTTTTGACTGCCGCACCGCCGACTTCCATGTGATCAAGGCCAAGGCCGTCATCCTCTGCTGCGGCGCGGCGGGGCGCCTGGGGTTGCCGGCCTCCGGCTACCTGATGGGCACCTATGAGAACCCGACCAATGCCGGCGACGGTTATGCGATGGCCTATCACGCCGGGGCCGAGCTGGCGAACCTGGAGTGCTTCCAGATCAATCCCTTGATCAAGGATTACAACGGCCCGGCGTGCGCTTACGTCACCGGCCCGCTGGGTGGCTACACCGCCAACAACAAGGGCGAGCGCTTTATCGAATGCGACTACTGGAGCGGGCAGATGATGTGGGAGTTCCACCAGGAGCTCGAAGGCGGCAACGGTCCGGTGTTCCTCAAGCTCGATCACCTGGCCGAGGAAACCATCCAGAACATCGAGGAAATCCTACACAGCAACGAGCGCCCCAGTCGCGGGCAGTTCCACGCCAACCGGGGCACCGATTACCGCACGCAGATGGTGGAGATGCACATTTCCGAGATCGGCTTCTGCAGCGGTCATTCGGCTTCTGGAGTGTGGGTCAACGAGCGGGCCGAGACCTCGGTCAAGGGTTTGTACTCGGCGGGCGACATGGCGGCAGTGCCGCACAACTACATGCTCGGCGCGTTCACCTACGGCTGGTTTGCCGGCCAGAACGCGGCGGACTTTGTCGCTGGCAAGGATTTTTCGGCACTGGATACTCAGCAGATCGAGCAGGAACAAAACCGCGTCTACGCGCCGCTCGACCGTGCGCATGGCCTGCCGCCGGCCCAGGTGGAATACAAGTTGCGCCGCTTCGTCAACGATTACCTGCAACCGCCGAAGGTCAGCAAAAAAATGCAGATCGGCCTGCAACGCTTCAGCGATATCCAGCGCGACCTTGATCAGCTCAAGGCCCACAACGCCCACGAACTGATGCGCGCCATGGAAGTCAGCGTAATCCGCGATTGCGCCGAGATGGCCGCCCGCGCCTCGCTGTTTCGCGCCGAAAGCCGTTGGGGGTTGTACCACTACCGGGTCGATCATCCGCAACGCA
The DNA here is from genome assembly GCF_054161305.1 of Pseudomonas sp. Z2-11. Taxonomy (NCBI): domain Bacteria; kingdom Pseudomonadati; phylum Pseudomonadota; class Gammaproteobacteria; order Pseudomonadales; family Pseudomonadaceae; genus Pseudomonas; species Pseudomonas sp. Z2-11. Next base: position 3,933,691 of record NZ_CP096395.1, on the reverse strand, counting down.
ACGACAGCGACTGGTTCTGCCATTGCCATTTGAAGAAAGGCGAGGACGGCGCGATGACCTCGTTCAAAAAAGCCGTCGAGCCCTACATCATCGCCCTCGATGCCGACGAACTGCAGGCCTACGACCGGCTTCGGCTCGGTGCCGACGCGGCGTGAGCCCTACACCCAGAGAGAATGCCCATGGCCTATCAACCCCAGGAAATCTTCTTCCGCTCCAATGCCCCTGTCACCGTGGACGAGGACAAATGCATCGCCCACAAGGGCTGCACGGTCTGCGTCGATGTCTGCCCGATGGACCTGTTGGCGATCAACCCGGCCACCCAGAAGGCCTACATGGCGTTCGATGAATGCTGGTATTGCATGCCCTGTGAAAAGGACTGCCCGACGGGGGCGGTGAAAGTGGAGATTCCTTATTTGCTGCGGTGATTGAGTAGACGCCTTCGCGAGCAGGCTCGCTCCCACAGTTTTTCAGCGGCGACTCGGTCCAATGTGGGAGCGAGCCTGCTCGCGAAGAGGCCACCGCAGGCCCCAAAAAAAGCCATCCGGCCACTCCGGACGCTAAAACCGGAACACCCCTCGTTTCCCACCGCGCCCTGATCGTGGCGGAGACGAACATCCAATCAATGATTCGAGGGGACACACCCATGTTATTGCGTGCAGCGCTGGCCGGTCTGGTACTGGCTTCATTGACCTTGCCTGCCCAGGCAGAAACCATCCGCATTGCCATCGGCACCCAGGACACCACCATCAACTGCGCCGCCGGCGGGTTGTTGATCCGAGAGCTCGGCCTGCTGGACAAATACCTGCCCCACGACGGTGCGTACAAGGACGCCGAGTACGACATCCAGTGGAAAAACTTCACCAGCGGCGCGCCGCTGACCAACGAGATGGTCGCCGGCAAACTCGACTTCGGCGCCATGGCCGACTTCCCCGGGGCGTTCAACGGCGTGGCGTTCGAGACGGCCGGCAAGCACAGCCTGTTCATCAGCGTGTTGTCGGGCAGCACCCAGGGCAGCGGCAACGGCATTGTCGTGCCCAGCGCCTCGAGCGTGCAGTCCCTCGCCGAGCTCAAGGGCAAGACGATTTCCGTGCCGTTTGCTTCCACCGCCCATGGCATGTTGCTGCGAGCCGTCGCGGCCCAGGGCTGGGATCCGCTCAAGGACGTGAACATCATCGCCCAGCCGCCGGAGGTCGCCGGCTCGGCGCTGCAAGCTGGCAAGATCGACGCCCACGCCGATTTCGTACCGTTCGCCGAACTGTTCCCCAGCCGCGGCTTCGCCCGCAAGATCTACGACGGTGCCCAGGCCAGGACGCCGACTTTCCACGGCGCGCTGGTGGATCAGGCCTATGCCAGAAAGTACCCGGAAATCGTCGTCGCTTATTTGCGCGCGACCATCGAGGCCAATCAGTTGCTGGCCGCCGAGCCTGAGAAATATAGCGAGCTGATCGCCAAGGTCACCGGGGTGGATGCCGAGGTCAATTACCTGTTCCACGGGCCGCTGGGCGTACAGACCCGCGACCTGACCTGGAAACCCGAATACCGGCAAGCCGTCGGCACCGCGATCGACACCCTCAAATTGCTGAAAAAGGCTGATCGCGGCCTGGACCTCAACACCTTCATCGACGATCAGTACATCCGCGCCGCGTTCAAGGCGTCGAACCTCGATTACGCCGCGCAACTGGGCAATTACGCCCAGACGCCCCTTGGCAACCCCGATGCCTTGACCGGCCAGCCCATTACCGATCCCCGCCATGTGGCGCAGATCTGGGTACGCGGCGAGCCGACAGTGCGTCATTACGCCTCGGCGCAATCGGCCTTCACCGCGCTGGCGAATCTCAAACAGGAAGGCAAGGGCATCCGCGCCGTCTACGCCCAGGCCAGCGACAGCGGAATCAAGCTGCTGGCCGAGCAGGCGTGGTTCGCCAGCGATGCCAAGGGCCAACTCAGCGCGTTCCTGTTGAAAGGGCAGGCTGAGCAATTTGCCACGGCCGAGGGCGGCAAGGTCCTGGATTTTACCGAAGCCACCACCCAGGCAGTCGCCGCCCGCTGACCTGACTCGACCGAAAGCAAACCTGTGGGAGCGAGCCTGCTCGCGAAGGCGTCAGATCAGTTGAAATTGATTTGATTGATACAGCGCTTTCGCGAGCAGGCTCGCTCCCACAAGGGATCTCCATAACTGAGGGGAAATCAGTGCATCCATCACCCAAACGCTGGCTCCTGCGAGCCGCTTCCTTGTTGCTCTGCCTGCTGTTCTGGCAGCTCGCCGCCAACGGCCACTGGGACCTCGGCCTGGTGACCTTCGCCAACGTCCCGGCCCCGCTGGCGGTGATCGAGGCCGCGCTCGGCCTGGGCGAGTCGGGCAATCTCGTTCGGCACTTGGGCAGCAGCCTGGGCCGGGTCTTTGCCGGGTATGGCGCGGCGTTGCTGGTGGGCGTGGCGCTGGGCCTGGCCATCGGCCGTTCCCGGTGGGCCGAGGACCTGTTGCTGCCACCGCTGGAAGTGCTGCGGCCGGTTCCGGCGGTGGCCTGGATCCCGCTGGCGATCCTGATGTTTCCCTCGTCGGAACTGTCGATGGTGTTTATCACCTTCACCGGTGCGCTGTTCCCGATCCTGCTCAACACCGTGCACGGCGTCGAAGGGGTGGACCGACGCCTGGTCGCATCGGCGAAAAGCCTGGGGGCAGGGCGCCGGGCGATCCTGCTGGAGGTGATCCTGCCGGGCGCCGCGCCGAGCATCATCACCGGCCTCGCTATCGGCATGGGCACGTCCTGGTTCTGCCTGGTGACGGCGGAAATGATCGCCGGCCAGTACGGCATCGGCTACTACACCTGGGCGTCCTACACCGTGCAGAACTACCCCGACATTGTCGTCGGCATGTTGCTGATCGGCGTGCTGGGCATGGGCAGCAGTTTGTTGATCAAGCGCCTGGGCGGGCTGTTCACGCCTTGGCACCGACCCCGAGGAAAAGCCTGATGAGCGCAATGCAAACCCCTGAAGGGCGGATCGATATCCGCCAGTTATCCATTGTCCTGGGCCAGGGCGCCCAGGCTTTCGAAGCAGTGCAGGGGCTGGATTGCCAGATCGAGGCGGGCCAGTTCGTCTGCATCCTCGGGCCGTCCGGCTGCGGCAAATCGACGTTGCTCGGCGCGCTCGCCGGGCACCTGCGACCCAGTGCCGGCACGCTGCATGTCGATGCGCTGCCGGTGGCCGGGCCGTCGCCCCAGCGCGGCATGGTGTTCCAGCAGCACACCCTGTTTCCGTGGCGCAGTGTGCGCGACAACGTCGCCTTCGGCCTGAAGATGCGCGGCCAGGGCAAGGCCGAACGACACCGGGCCGCCGATGAAATCCTTGCCCTGGTGGGCCTGGAAGGTTTCGCCGGGCACTGGCCGGACCAATTGTCTGGCGGCATGCAGCAACGGGTGGAGATCGCCCGGGTGCTGGTCAACCGCCCGCGCCTGTTGCTGATGGATGAGCCCTTCGGCGCGCTGGATGCGTTGACCCGGTTGAACATGCAGGAGCTGCTGCTGAACATCTGGACGCGCATCCGCACCACCGTTGTCTTCGTCACCCACGACATCGACGAGGCGTTGTTCCTCGCTGATCGCTTGCTGGTGATGAGCCCGCGCCCGGGCCGGATCATCGAGGACTTGCGCCTGGATTTCCCCCGGCCACGAACCACCGACCTGGTCATCCGTCCTGAATTTTCCCGATTGAAACGCCATTGCCTCGAGCTGCTGCGCCATGAAGACGGCCGGCAATTGCCGCGCCTCAATCCCCTCGGGCTTCCTCCTGAAACCTCCTTGCCGCGATTTGCCCTATGACTTCTCTATTCGAAAACACCGACAACGATGACATTCTTGCCCTGCAACCACGCCTGACGGACGACGACGCCGGGGTGCGCCGCATCGCCCTGATCGAACTGGCTGACCTGGAGGAACCCGAAGGCCTGCTGTGGCTCGTAGACCGTCTGGCCGAGGATCCCAGCGCCGAGGTGCGGGCCGAAGCCGCGCGCTTGCTCGAAGCCTGGGAGGACGCGCCGGTGGTCGCGGCCCTGTGCCAGGCCCTGACCGATACCTCCCCGACCGTGCAGGCCGCGGCTGCCCAGAGCCTGAGCCTGCTCAAAAGCGAGGCGGCGGGGGAGGTGATATTGCCTTGGACCACCCACGCGGATGCCAGCGTGCGCATCGCTGCGTTCCGCGCCTTGCGCGAGTTGCGCCTGGGCGCTGCCGCACCGGCTGCGATCGCGGCCCTGGTCGACGCCGATGCCGGCGTGCGTCGCGAGGCGGTTGGCGTGCTGGGCTGGCTCAAGCAGCTTGAGGCTCTGCCGGCCCTGGCCCAGCTCGCCAGCGCCGACCCGGACAGCGAAGTGCGCCGCGCGGCCACCGGCGCCCTGGGCCTGGCTGCGGATGCGCAAGTCTTGCCGGCGCTGCGCCAGGCCCTGCGCGACCCGGCCTGGACGGTGCGTGAAGAGGCCGCCACCACGCTGGGCAAAGTGGGTCACGCCGACGCCGGCCCGGCCCTGATCGATGCCCTGGATGATGATTACTGGCAAGTGCGCCTGCGCGCCACCCGCAGTCTTGGCCGCTTGCGTTATGTCCAGGCATTGCCGGCACTGATCGAAACCCTGGGCCATCGAATCAGCAATCTGCGCAAGGAAGCGGCGTTGGCGTTGGGCGAGTTGAACGATCCGGGAGCGATCCCCGCCTTGCAGGCAGCCCGGGACGATGGCGACCCTGAAGTGCGCAAGGCCGTGCGCATCGCCTTGGGCCAGTTGCAATGAGTCCGTTGACGATCGGCAATTCCCGGGACAAGGGCCAGTTGCGGCTGAGTTGGCCCGATGGTCGCGAGCAACGGCTGGACCATGTTGAGCTACGCAGGCAATGTCCGTGTTCCCAATGCCGAGCGTTTCGCCTGCAAGGGTTGACGGTTCAGGTCGATGCCTGGGTGCGTGTGGTTGAGGTCAATGCCCAGGGGTATGGGGTTCAGCTGGTGTTCAGTGATGGGCACGAGCGGGGGATTTTTCCCTGGGCTTATCTGGCGGGTTTTTAGTTGAATCCAACTGTTCGCAGATTCTTTGTAGGAGATTCTTTGTGGGAGCGAGCCTGCTCGCGAAGGCGGTCTGATTGGGTACATATCCGTTTTTTCGGTAACGGCCGCTTATGGTTCCGCTCTTACAGCGGGTCACTTTTGGAAGAGCGCCAAAAGTAACCAAAAACGCTTCGCCCCACCACTCGGCACCTCGCTTAGGCTCGGCATGCCCTCACTCCGGCATTGCTCCGTGGGCCCGCCGCGAAGGGCCATCCTTGGCCCAGCGCGGCTATCCCGGCATCCATGCCGGGATGCCCACTGCGCAATGCCTGCGTTCGGCCAGCGTGGTTAACGGGGCGCCCCAGATCAAGATCAAGATCAAGATCATCTCTTCAGCTATACCCCGATCTAACTGTGGGAGCGAGCCTGCTCGCGAAGGCGGTGGGACTGCTCGCATGGATGTTGAATGTGTTGAAGCCCTCGCAAAAATTCTCCTACTCGGGAGGAATGTTGTTCAAAGACGACGATGAACCCCGTGGCGAGGGAGCTTGCTCCCGCTGGGCTGCGCAGCAGCCCCAAAACCATTCAGCAGGATTCATCCGGACACCAGCAGGTTTTTTACGACTGCTGCGCAGCCGAGCGGGAGCAAGCTCCCTCGCCACGGGTTTATCCTTTTTTTGGGGAAAACAACAAATTCGCCATCCATGCAAGCTGTCCCACCGCCTTCGCGAGCAGGCTCGCTCCCACAGAGGAAATGCAAAACCCACCAAACCAGGTCGGCTCGAAGGCCGCCTCGCGGCGGGCCTACGGAGCAATGCCGGAGTGAGGGCACACCGAGCCCAGGCGAGGTGCCGAGTGGTGGGGCAAAAGCGTTTTGGTTACTTTTACGCTTCATAAAAGTGACCCGCCGTAAGGGCGGAACCATAAGCAGCCGTTACCAAAAAATGGATATACACCCCAACAAGGCCACCGCATGAACTGACTGGCGGCGCTTGTCAGGCAAAACCGACAGGAGTACAAATGTACTCCATGACGACTCTCACTCCCCGCCGTACCGCCATCCTGACCTTCATCCGCGAACGCATCGCCGAGCAGGGCCAGTCTCCCAGCCTCGCTGAAATCAGCGAGGCGTTCGGTTTCGCCTCCCGCAGCGTGGCGCGCAAGCATGTGCTGGCGTTGACCGAAGCCGGTTTCATCGAAGTCAATCCGCACCAGGCCCGAGGCATCCGGCTGCTGAACCAGCCGCCGCGCCCCGAGCTGCTGGACGTGCCGGTGTTGGGTCGGGTGGCCGCCGGCCTGCCGATTGGCGCCGATGCCGAGGTCCACAGCCGCTTGTTGCTGGACCCGGCGATTTTCACCAAGGCGCCGGATTACCTGTTGCGGGTCCAGGGCGATTCGATGATCGAGGACGGTATCCTCGATGGCGATCTGGTCGGTGTACAACGTACGCCCCAGGCCGCCAACGGGCAGATCGTCGTGGCGCGCCTGGACGGTGAAGTGACCATCAAGCGCTTCGAGCGAGTCGGCGAGCGCGTGCGCCTGTTGCCACGCAACCCGGCCTACCAGCCGATCATCGTCGAAGCCGACCAGGACCTGGCGATCGAAGGCGTGTTCTGTGGCCTGGTGAGACAAGGCTGATGGGCGCCGTCGTTGCGCTGGACACGCTGTTCAATGGCGGCCAGGTCTGGAGAGGCCGGCCTGCGCCGCCGGCCGCCAGCCCGCAGCCCACCGGTCATGCTGCATTGGACGCGGCATTGCCCAGTGGTGGCTGGCCGGACGCGGCGTTGACGGAAATCCTCATCGGCGCGCCGGGCGTGGGCGAGTTGCAACTGGTGTGGCCGACCCTGGCGCGGCTGTCGGCGGCGGGGGAACGCATCGTGCTGGTGGCGCCGCCGTTCGTACCCTATCCCCAGGCCTGGCGAAATGCCGGGGTGGACCTGCGCCAGTTGTCGATCATCCAGGCCGACCCGCGGGATGCCTTGTGGGCCACTGAGCAATGCCTGCGTTCGGGCAGTTGCGGTGCGGTGCTGTGCTGGCCGCGCCAGGCGGATGACCGGGCCTTGCGCCGCTTGCAGGTCGCGGCGGAAACCGGCCAGACCCTGGCGTTCGCCTGGCGCTCGATCCAGGAAGCGATCAACCCATCCCCGGCGGCCTTGCGCATCGCCATCGATGCTCGCCCGGCACAATTGCGGGTGCTCAAGTCCCGGGGTGGCCTGGCCCGTTCGGCGCCGATTGCGTTCACCACGCACACGGGGCATTGAGGTTGCGATGCGCTGGGTCTGTATCCTTTTCCCGCAATTGGCGCTGGACGCCGCGCTGCGCCAGCGCCCCGATCCCGACGAGCCCCTGGCGCTGTTGACCGGTCCGGCCCAGCGCCGGGTGTTGCAAGCGGTCAATGAGCCGGCGCGCGCCCTGGGCTTGCGGCCCGGCCAGACCATGACCGCCGCCCAGGCCCTGAGCAAAGGGTTCGCCACGGCCGAATACGACGCGGCGCAGATCGAGCACTGGCAACAATTCCTGGCGGCCTGGGCCTACCGCTTCAGTTCCCAGGTCAGCGTGCATTACCCGCGCACGGTGCTGTTCGAGATCGAATCGAGCCTGGGGCTGTTCGGGCCCTGGCCGGTGTTCGAGGCTCGGTTGCGGGCCGAGCTGACTGAACTGGGCTTCCGCCATCGCATCGTCGCCGCCCCCAACCCCGTGGCGGCGCGGATGTTGGCCAATGCCCATGACGCCCTGGTCGTGCCCGATGGCGAAACCTTGCAAGCGTACCTGGCGCAAATGCCGGTGGACCGCATCGGCCTGGCCGCCGACGTCGCCACGGCACTGTCGCGCATGGGCCTGCGCCGCCTGGATCAGATCCGGGCCTTGCCTCGGCACACCCTGGCGCGGCGCTTCGAGGCCGATGTGCTCAAGCACCTCGACGCGCTGACGGGCAGTCGTACCCTGGCGCTGTCGTTCTACCTGCCCCCGGACCGTTTTGATGTGCGCATCGAACTCAATTACGACGTGCAGTCCCACCAGGCGTTGCTGTTTCCGCTGCGCCGGTTGACCGGTGACCTGTCGGCTTTCCTGTGTGGGCGCGACAGCGGTGTGCAGCGCTTCGACTTGCATCTGGAACACGCCGGTCTGCCGGACACGGTGATCAAGGTCGGCCTGCTCAGCGCCGAGCGAGAGCCTTCGATGCTGTTCGAACTGGCCCGTGGTCGTCTTGAACAGGTACAGGTCGAGGCGCCAGTGCGCGGCTTTCGCTTGTGTGCCGACAACCTGCCGAGCTTCGTGCCCCAGCGCCTGGAGTTGTTCGACGAGCGTCCTCAACAGTCCTTGCCCTGGGAACAACTGCGCGAACGGCTGCGGGCGCGCCTGGGGGATGACGCCGTGCTGGGGCTGGGATTCGGAGACGATCATCGACCCGAGTGCGCCTGGCAGATGATTCCCCAGCCGCGGCAACAGGCATGCCCGCTGCGCGAGGAAATCCAGCGTCCCGGCTGGCTGCTCGGCGAGCCCCAGGCGTTACCTGAGGGCCAGGCGCGAATCCTCATGGGGCCGGAGCGCATCGAGTCCGGCTGGTGGGACGGAGCCGACGTGCGCCGCGATTACTACCTGATCGAAACCCGCGCCGGGCAACGCGGCTGGGCCTACCGACCGGTGGGCGAGGGCGGGCCGTTGTGGCTCCAGGGCTGGTTCGCATGAGCATCGAATACGCCGAGCTGCATTGCCTGTCGAACTTCAGTTTCCAGCGCGGCGCCTCCAGCGCCCTGGAATTGTGTCGCCGCGCCAAGGAGCAGGGTTATGCGGCCCTGGCGATTACCGATGAATGCACCCTGTCCGGGATCGTCCGGGCCTGGCAGGCCGCCAGGGAGCTTGGACTGCAACTGATCGTCGGCAGCGAAATCCAGGTCGAGGACGGCCCGAAACTGGTGCTGCTGGTGGAGAACCTCGAGGGCTACCAGACCTTGTGCCGGCTGATCACCCGCGCCCGGCGGCGTAGCGAGAAAGGCTGTTATCGCATCGTCCGGGAAGACTTCGACGAACCTCTGCCGGGTTTGCTGGCGCTGTGGATCCCCGAAGGCAAGGCGCCCGAGGAGCAGGGGCGCTGGCTCCAACAGGTCTTCAAAACGCGACTATGGCTGGCCGTGCAGTTGCATTGCGGCCAGGACGATCGCCAGCGGCTGGCGGACTTGCTCGCGTTGGCCGGACACCTGGGCCTTCCCGCTGTCGCCACCGGTGATGTGCATATGCATGTGCGAAGTCGGCGCGCCTTGCAAGACACCATGACCGCCATCCGTCACCACGTCACCGTGGCCGAGGCCGGCCAGCGCCTGCACCCCAACGGCGAACGCCATCTGCGCAGCTTGCAGGCCCTGGCCGATCTCTACCCGCGTGCCTTGCTCGATGAAACCCTGGAAATCGCCCGGCGTTGTACGTTCGACCTCGGCCAGTTGCGCTACGAATACCCCCGCGAGCTGGTGCCCGAGGGTCACGATCCGGCGTCCTGGCTGCGGGAATTGACCGAGCGCGGCCTGCGCGAGCGTTGGGAGAACGGCGTGACAGACAAGGTGCGCGTGCAGATCGACAAGGAATTGAAGCTGATCGCCGAACTGGGCTACGACAGCTATTTCCTCACCGTGCAAGACATCGTCAGTTTCGCCCGCAGCCGCCACATTCTTTGCCAGGGTCGAGGCTCGGCAGCCAACTCGGCGGTGTGCTACGCCCTGGGCATCACCGAAATCGATCCGAGCCGGACGGACATGTTGTTCGAACGCTTCCTGTCCCGCGAGCGCAATGAGCCGCCGGATATCGATGTCGATTTCGAACACGAGCGCCGCGAAGAAGTCTTGCAGTATGTGTTCCAGCGTTACGGCCGGCATCGCGCGGCGTTGACGGCGGTGGTCAGCAGTTACCACGGCGCCGGGGCGGTGCGCGATGTGGCCAAGGCCTTGGGCCTGCCGCCGGACCAGGTCAATGCGCTGGCCGATTGCTGTGGGCGCTGGAGCGATGAAGCGCCGCCCCTGGACCGCTTGCGCGAAGGCGGTTTCGACCCGGACAGCCCGGTGTTGCGCCGGGTGCTGAGCCTGACCCGGCAACTGATCGGCTTCCCCCGGCACCTGTCCCAACACCCCGGCGGTTTCGTGATTTCCCAGCAACCGCTGGACACCCTGGTGCCGGTGGAAAACGCCGCGATGGCCGAGCGCACCATCATCCAGTGGGACAAGGACGACCTCGATGCGGTCGGGTTGCTCAAGGTGGACATCCTCGCCCTCGGCATGCTCAGCGCGATCCGCCGCTGTTTCGACCTTATCGCCCGTTACCGGGGTGTGCGGCATACCCTGGCGTCGTTGCCCAAGGACGATCGGGCGACGTTCGAGATGATCAGCCGCGCCGACACCATCGGCGTGTTCCAGATCGAATCCCGGGCGCAGATGGCGATGTTGCCCCGGCTCAAGCCCAAGGAGTATTACGACCTGGTGATCGAGGTGGCGATCGTACGGCCGGGACCGATTCAGGGCGGCATGGTGCATCCGTATCTACGGCGACGAAATGGCGAAGAGCCCGTCACTTATCCTTCGGAAAAACTGAAAAAAGTGCTGGGTCGCACCTTGGGCATTCCGTTGTTCCAGGAACAGGTAATGCAGATCGCTATCGTCGCGGCGGACTACACGCCCGGCGAGGCGGACCAGTTGCGTCGCTCGATGGCCGCGTGGAAACGCCACGGCGGCCTTGAGCCGCATCGCGAGCGCCTGGCAGAAGGTATGAAGAACAACGGCTACACGCCCGAGTTCGCCGCGCAGATCTTCGAGCAGATCAAGGGCTTCGGCAACTATGGCTTTCCGGAATCCCATGCCGCCAGTTTCGCCTTGCTGACCTACGCCAGCAGTTGGCTCAAATGCCACGAGCCGGCGGCGTTCGCCTGCGCCCTGATCAACAGTTGGCCCATGGGTTTCTATAGCCCGGACCAGATCCTCCAGGATGCCCGCCGGCATCACTTGCAGATCCGTGCGACGGACGTGCGCGCCAGCGACTGGGAATCCAGCCTCGAACCCCTGGAGGGTCGGCAGCCGGCGATCCGCATGGGCTTGCGCCTGATCAAGGGCTTTCGTGAAGACGATGCCCGCCGTATCGAGACGGCTCGCAGGCAGCGGCCTTTCAGCGATGTGGCGGACCTTGCCGAACGGGCTCGACTCGATGCCCGGGCCATGGAACAACTGGCCGACGCCGGCGCGTTGCGCGGTATGGCCGGCGATCGTCACCGTGCCCGCTGGGAAATCGCCGGGGTGCAAAAACAACTGGGCCTGTTCGCCGGTTTGCCCAGCGAGGAGGAACCGCCCGTGGTCTTGCCGACGCCCACGGTGGGGGAGAACCTGTTCGCCGACTACGCCACGTTGGGCACCACGCTGGGGCCGCATCCGCTGGCCTTGTTGCGTCCCGAATTGCGCGCCCGGCGCTGCCGCAGTTCGCGGGAATTGCAAGCGGTGGAACACGGTCGCAACGTCAGCGTCGCCGGGCTGGTCACCGGCCGCCAGCGCCCGGGCACGGCCAGTGGCGTGACCTTCGTCACCCTGGAAGATGAATTCGGCAACCTCAACGTGGTGGTCTGGCGCGACCTGGCCGAGCGTCAACGCAAGGTTCTGGTGGGTTCGCAATTGCTTCGGGTGGACGGGCGCTGGGAGAGTGTCGGCGAGGTCCGGCACCTGATCGCCGGGCGCCTGAGCGACCTGACTGGATTGCTGGCGGGCATCAATGTGCGCAGCCGCGATTTCCGCTGAACAGCACCCTGTGGCGAGGGAGCTTGCTCCCGCTGGGCTGCGCAGCAGCCCCAAAACCATTCAGCAGGATACATCTGGATAACAGCGGGTTTTTTACGACTGCTGCGCAGCCGAGCGGGAGCAAGCTCCCTCGCCACGGTGTTCACCCTGTCCCCCGGACCAGACAGGACCGGCGCAAAGGCTTCTGCATGAACCAATTGCCAACCCCGCGCTCGAAGCACTAGCACAAGGGACTTGTGGTATGCCGCTTCCCTGCTGGTAGTTTGAGGTGAGAGTCGTTCCATGAAGTTCTTATCCCAGAGTAACGGGTGTCCCGGTTGGGACGGTGAGATGGCCCGACGTATCCGGGCCTACGATTGGAGTCGCACCGATCTGGGCGCGATCGAGCACTGGTCCGCCAGCCTGCGCAGCGCTGTCCAGTTGATGCTGGCTTCGCCCTTGCCGATGGTCATGTTGTGGGGCCGCCAGGGCTTCATGATTTATAACGATGCCTATGCCGAGTTTGCCGGCGGCCGTCACCCGTACCTGTTGGGGCGCGCGGTGGAGCTGGGTTGGCCGGAAGTCGCTGAATTCAATCGCCATGTACTCGACGTGTGCCTGGCTGGCGGCACCTTGTCCTACCGTAGCAAGGAACTGGTATTGCTGCGCGACGGCAAGCCCGAAGACGTCTGGATGGACCTCTATTACAGCCCGGTGCCCGACGATGATCATTCGCCGGCTGGCGTCCTGGCGATCGTCGTGGAAACCACCGAACTGGTGCTCAGCGAGCGGGCCCGACAAGAGGCGGAACGCAGCTACCGTGCGGTCAACGAGCGTATTCAGTTGGCGCTCTCGGCCGGGCCGTTGCTGGGCTCGTTTGTCTGGGATATCCCGGCCGACACACTGTCCGGCGACGAGCGTTTCGCCCGTACGTTCGGCTATCCGCCCGAATGTTCGCTGGATGCACTGCCCATCGAGATTGCCCGCCAGCGCATCCATCCGGATGATCTTGCCGACGTGGAGCAACGTGTCGACCTGACGGTGCGCACGGGCGCGCCCTACAGCGCCGAATACCGTGTGCGCCGTGGTGAGGGCGAATACCTCTGGGTGCTGGCCAGCGGCCGCTGCGAGTTCGATGCGTTGGGCAAGCCCCTGCGTTTTCCCGGTGTGCTGATTGACATCAATGAGCGCAAGACTGCCGAAGCGTCGTTGCTCAAGTTCACCCGCGAGCTGGAACAACGCGTCGCCGATGAAGTACAGGCGCGGCTGGCGGCTGAAGAACAGTTGCGCCAATCGCAGAAGCTCGAGGCCATCGGCGGGCTTACGGGGGGCGTGGCCCACGACTTCAACAATCTGCTCCAGGTGATCGGTGGAAACCTGCATTTGCTGGCTCGCCACGAACCCGACAATCCCAACGTGCAACGGCGAGTCGGGGCGTCCATTGAAGCCGTGGAGCGAGGCGCCAAGCTGTCATCGCAACTATTGGCTTTTGCCCGGCGCCAGCCCTTGTCCCCGGCCGTCTACAATCCACGGCGCATCTACGATGGCCTGGGCGAGTTGTTGCAACGGGCACTGGGGGAAACCATCCAGATCGAGGTGGCGTTGCCGGATGAGCCTTGGTGCATCCATGTCGACCGCAACCAATTGGAAAACGCCCTGTTGAACCTGGCGATCAACGCCCGCGATGCCATGGGCGGCGAAGGGACCATCTGCCTGATCGGAGAGAACATCGCACTGGATGAGTCATCATGCGCCGGTAAAGGTGTTGCGGCTGGCGATTACGTACGGCTGTCGGTGACCGATTGTGGCGCGGGCATGGCGCCTGAAGTCCTCAAGCAGGTTTTCGAGCCGTTCTTTACCACCAAGACCGACGGCCACGGTACCGGACTCGGCTTGAGCATGGTGTTCGGGTTCGTCAAGCAGAGCGGCGGCCATATCGAGATTTCCAGTCGTCCGGGAGAAGGCACCCAGGTGCACATGTACTTCCCGCGCAGCCATAGGCCCGAGTCGGAGGAGCAGACGCACCACCGCACGAATCAGTCGGGCTTGCAGGAAACCGTCCTGGTGGTCGAGGACAACGATGACGTGCGCAGTGCCTCAGTGGAATTGCTCGAGCTGTCGGGTTATCGGACCCTGACCGCGGCGAATGGCGACGAGGCCATGAAATTGTTGCTGGAGGGCATCTCGGTCGACCTGATCTTCACCGACGTGGTCATGCCCGGGCTGATCAAGAGCTCCGACCTGGCCGCCTGGGCCAAAGTCCAGTCCCCGCCGGTGCCGGTGTTGTTCACGTCCGGGCACACCCGCGACATCATCTCGCGCAATCATCAGTTGAGCCCTGACACCCATCTGCTGAGTAAACCCTATAGCCCGGATGCGCTGACACGGATGGTCAGGTCGGTACTGGGCGGCTGAGCATGCTGCAAAAGAATGGAACCCAGCCGCCTTGCCACCTTCGAATAACCAAGGCCGTCGATTGAACCGGCCCTGTCATGAACGAGGTGTCCAATGAGCGATCCTGCAAATACCCAGCAACAAGGCCAGACGCAGACCCAGTCTTCGCGTAACGATCCGGCCGTCGATCCCCAAGCGCCGGGCAACCCGCCCGCCGGTCCGGCTGGAACGCACCAGGCTCACAGCGCTGCCAGCGAGGTCGATCAGAAACAACATCACCAGGACAACGACAACACCTACAGCCCTGGCTTCAAGCCAGAGCCGGATCGACCTGGCCCCGGCGACAAGACCGACGCCGACATCGATACCGCCGACAGCTAGCCAACAAAAAGCCCGACTCGAGAGTCGGGCTTTTTCATGCATCGCTTTGAGTTATTTACTAGGATGCGCGGCCTGGAGCTTCTTGGCCATTTCCAAGTGGTGCTGCAGGTCGGGCAGCATTTTCTGGGCAAACGCCTTGAGTTCGGTATTGCCGGGCTTCTTGTCGTCGGTGACGGTCTCGGCTTCCTTCTTGAACAGGGCGATGGTTTCTTCATGGGCCATCACCTGGTTGTTGGCGAAGGCTGGATCGAAGGACTCGTCACGCACATCGAGAATCTTGGCCTTGGCCTTTTTCATCAGCGTGGTGTCATCCGGTACTTCGATGTCGTGTTTTTGCGCCAGCGCCTTCAGCTCTTCGTTGGCTTTGGTGTGGTCGGTGATCATCTTGTTGGCGAACTCCTTGATGTCCGCCGATTGGCTTTTTTGCAGCGCCAGTTTGCTGGTTTCGATTTCCGCTATGCCATTGGCCGCCGCGTTATCGACAAAGTCGTTGGACGTCGCGGCCCATGCCATGCCCATGCTGGTACTCAAGGCAACTGCCAGGCCGAGTTGACGCAGGGTAAATCTGTCCATAGGTAAGTCTCCACACAGGTTGTACGAGTGTTCTTGTGGTCACTGTTCAATGGAGAGCGGGAAGGGGCCGAAGGTTTGATCGGAGCGCGGCGCGGCACGACGAACGGTCACCGCTGGTCGGATTGGCGGTCGACAGAAGCCGACCGGCAAGGCCATGCTGGTGACAGGCAGTGCCATGAAAAGCACTCGCCACCGAACCAACCAAAGGAGGTGCTCCATGCCGGTGTCCCATGATCTTTGCCAGGATCTTGATTGCACAAAAGACCACATCCAGCAGAAGCGTAGCGAGGATCCGACGCTCGACGAATTGCTCAAGAAATATGCGCGAATCGATGCCGAGGTCGTGAATGCCGAGAAGCCGCCCGTCACGCTGTCCGATCCTGCTTTGGAGACACTCAAGAAAGAACGCTTGCAGACCAAGGACAAGATCGCCGAATTGATGCGGGCGTAGTCCAACCAGGTTGTATGGGCCCTTTGTTCTGCAAAGGGCCTTCTGACAAAAAGCGCTTGTGTGGCGAGGGAGCTTGCTCCCGCTGGGCCGCGAAGCGGCCCCACCCTGATCTGTCAACCCAGCGGATCCCAGCGCTGGGACCAGTCGCTGCCAGCCTTGACGATCCCCCGCAGCACCTCGAACGCCTGCTGCAATGCCGCCGAATCGCGGTCCCTGGAATACACCAGGTAGGTCGGGTAGTTGAACTCCGGTGCCTTGGGCACCCGCTCCAGAATGCCGCTGTCCAGGTAGCTCTGCACGACCCGGGTGCGGAAGTAGCCGCTACCGCCGTTTTCCAGAATATATTGCAGCGCCAGTGGACCGAGATTGAAGGTCACGGCGGCCTTGGCCTTGTCCGGAAGCGCCGTGTCGTGCTGGCGCCGGAAGTCCGCGCTCCAGTCGATGTACACGTAGGGCTCGGGGCGAGCGGCCAGGCGCACCAGGATGAGTTTTTCCTCCAGCAACTGCTCCACCTGCAATCGTGGCCAGTACTCGGGCTGATAGACCACCGCCGCATCCAGCAGACCCAGCTCCAGTTGCTGCAAGAGCTTTTCACCGTCGCGGATGTCCATGCGCAGGGCATGGCCGGGGATTTTCTGGCGCAGCTCACCCGCCCAGGCAAGCATCAGGGGATTGCACAAGCTGACCTCGCCACCGAGATGCAAGACATTGCGATAACCCTCGGGCAGCGGCAGGTCCCGACGGGCGGCCTCCCACGTCTGTACGAGCTGGTTGGCGTAGACCACGAAGGCTTCGCCGTCGGCGGTCAACCGCGCGCCGGCACGGTTACGCACGAACAGCGCGCAGCCGAGCTGGCTTTCGAGCTTTTGTACCCGGGCGGTAATCGCCGTCTGGGTGACGTGGAGCTTTTGCGCCGCAGCGGCGAGGCTGCCGTGGCGGACGATTTCCAGGAAGGTACGGGCGAGGTCGATGTCCATGGTCGGGCCGAAGCGGGTGGAGCGGGCATTGTAAGAGCTGGCCCAGCTATCCGATACCATCCACATCCCTGTGGGAGCGAGCCTGCTCGCGAAAAACAAAAATCCCGCCACAAGGGCGGGATCTGGTTACAGCCAGGGCGCGACCCGATCTCAGGACGGGAACAGCTCGGACAGCTTCATCGACAGCATCATGTCGCCTTCAACGCGCAGCTTGCCGCCCATGAACGCTTGCATGCCGTCGGTTTCGCCGCTGACGATGTCCTTGAGGGTTTGGCTGTCCAGGACCAGCGTGCAGTTGGCGTCGGGGTTCTCGCCTTCCTGGATGTCGCAGGTGCCATCCTTGACGATCAGGGCGTACTGCTTGCCTTCGTCAGTGATATTGAAACCAAATACCAGGTCCAGGCCGGCAGCGGCGGCTGGGTTGAACTTGGCTTGCATGGCTTTTACGGCGTCGGCTACGGAGGTCATTGTTTCGATCCTTATTTGAGTGGTACAGCAAGGGTCTGCAAGTAATCCGGCCTCAGCGGAAGGTGATGAGGTCCGGGGTCTTCAGCAGTTGCAGATGCGCATGACTGTTGAAGGAAGCCAGGGCCACCTCGCGGCCTCTGAATTTCAGTTGGTTGAGCGAGGTGTTGACGATCTGCCAGTTCAGCTCGAAAGCTTGCCGGGCAGGCATCTGGGTGATCAGGTGAAGCAGGGCGGTGATGGTCCCGCCGGAGGTGAACACGGCGATCCTGTGGGTCTTGTCGGCCTTTTCGAGGATGCGGTGCAGGCCGGCCTGGACCCGCTCGACAAAGCCCAGCCAGCTCTCCAGCCCGGGCGGGTCATACTGGCCGCTGAGCCAGCGTTCGACGATCAAGGCAAAAATGCGCTGGAACTCTCCGCGGTTCTGCGCCGCGTTGCGCAGGACGTGCAGCGCTTCGGGCTCCTGGGGCAGCATGTCCGGGAGCAGCGCGCGGATCACCGCGTCGGCATCGAATTCGTTGAACGCCGCGTCGATTTCCACCTCGGGAACCGGCAGCCCGACAGCGGACATCGCGCCCAGCGTGCCGATAGCGGTGTCCTGCTGGCGACGCAGGTCGCCCGAGAGGCAGCGATCGAACACGACGCCGAGCTCCGCCAGGTGGCCGCCGAGCACTTGGGCCTGACGTATGCCATTGGGCGAAAGGACATCGTAGTCATCCGCACCAAAGGAGGCCTGGCCATGTCGTATCAGATAAATGCTGCCCACGTCCGCGTCATCCCGGTACGTTGAAGGTTTGGCGAGGTTATGAGGATGGCGGGGGGCTGTCAACGAAAAAACATACGCTCGTTTGAAATGACCGTTACAGGCCCGTCCGGACTCACCCGCGTTACGGTAACAGCAGGTTTCATGGCTGGCAGCGGGGCAGGCGCATGGGTATGCTGGGACCGTTACGCGCCTGCGTTCAGTGGCGCATTGCATTTAAGGAGTCGCTGTGGAGTTTTTTGTCGAATACGCCGGTTTTCTGGCCAAGACGGTGACGCTGGTGATCGCCATTCTGGTGGTCATGGCCAGTTTTGCTGCGTTGCGCAGCAAGGGACGGCGCAAGTCGGCCGGGCAGTTGCAAGTCAGCAAGCTCAACGATTTCTACAAGGGCTTGCGTGAGCGTCTGGAGCAGACGCTGCTGGACAAGGACCAGCTCAAGGCGCTGCGCAAGAGCGAAGGCAAGGCTGAAAAAGCCGGGAAGAAACAGAAAGACAAACCGGCGGCCAAGCCCCGGGTATTCGTGCTGGACTTCGATGGCGATATCAAGGCTTCCGCCACCGAGAGCCTGCGTCACGAAATTACCGCGCTGCTGACCCTGGCGACCCCGAAGGACGAAGTAGTCCTGCGCCTGGAAAGCGGTGGCGGCATGGTCCACAGCTACGGCCTGGCCTCGTCGCAACTGGCGCGGATCCGTCAGGCCGGCGTGCCGCTGACGGTGTGCATCGACAAGGTTGCAGCCAGCGGCGGCTACATGATGGCGTGCATCGGCGAGAAGATCATCAGCGCCCCGTTCGCGATCCTCGGCTCCATCGGCGTCGTGGCCCAATTGCCCAACGTCAATCGCCTGCTGAAGAAGCACGACATCGATTTCGAAGTGCTGACCGCCGGCGAGTACAAACGCACATTGACGGTGTTTGGCGAGAATACCGAGAAGGGCCGGGAAAAATTCCAGGAGGACCTGGACATCACCCATGAGCTGTTCAAGAACTTCGTGTCCAACTACCGCCCGCAACTGGCTATCGATGAAGTGGCAACCGGCGAGGTCTGGCTCGGTGTCGCCGCGCTGGAGAAACGCCTGGTGGACGAGCTCAAGACCAGCGATGAATACCTGGCCGAACGGGCCAAGGGTGCCGAGCTCTATCACCTGCACTATGCCGAACGCAAAAGCCTGCAGGAGCGCATCGGCATGGCGGCCAGCGGTTCGGTGGACCGGGTGCTGCTGAGCTGGTGGAGCCGCCTGACGCAGCAGCGGTTCTGGTAGTCCACTGAAGTCGCTCCAACATTGTCTCCTGTGGGAGCGAGCTTGTGTGAGAGCGGGCTTGCTCGCGAAGGCGGCGTATCAGTCGACAAATGCTTGGATGTCAGACCGCTTTCGCGAGCAAGCCCGCTCCCACGGTGGTTTTGAGGTGGGCTCAAAATCGGCAACAAAAAAGCCCTGACCCGGTACACCCGGATCAGGGCTTTTTCATACTTCAACTATCAGCGACGACGAAACAGCGGCAACGGTTCGTCAGTGGCCGCCTGGTAGGTCACCGAAAAGTCCTTGAGGCTTTCGAGGGCTTCATAGGGGTCTTTGTCGGCACGCAGGGCAAAGGCGTCAAAACCGCAGCGGCGCATGTAGAACAACTGGTCGCGCAGCACATCGCCAATGGCGCGCAATTCACCCTTGAAGCCATACCGTTCGCGCAACAGGCGCGCGTTGGAGTAGCTGCGCCCGTCGGTGAAGGCCGGGAAGTTCAGTGCGATGACCTGGAGCTGATTGGCGTCATCGCCGATTTCTTCCGCTTCTTCGTCGGCATCCAGCCACACGCCCAGGCCGCCATCACGGGCTTTGAGCGCATGGGCATGGTCGCGCCAAAGGGCGAGGGGCACGATCAGGTCGTCGCAGTTGGAAATGCCATCGAAGGTCGCGTCCTTGGGCAGCAAGTGCCAGGTTTCGTCGATGACCTCGTTGTTCTTAATGATTCGCTGCATAGACGCGTTCCTTGAAGAGGTCGATGCCGATACGTTGATAAGTGTCGATGAAACGCTCGTCTTCGGTACGTTGTTCGATGTACACGTCGATCAGCTTCTCGATCACATCCGGCATGTCATCCTGGGCAAACGACGGGCCGAGGATCTTGCCCAGGCTGGCGTCGCGGCTGCCGCTGCCACCGAGGGAGACCTGGTAGAACTCCTCGCCTTTCTTGTCCACGCCGAGGATGCCGATGTGACCGACGTGGTGGTGACCGCAGGCATTCATGCAGCCGGAAATGTTCAGGTCCAGCTCGCCGATGTCGAACAGGTAGTCGAGGTCGTCGAAGCGGCGCTGGATCGACTCGGCGATCGGAATCGACTTGGCGTTCGCCAGCGAGCAGAAATCCCCGCCCGGGCAGCAGATCATGTCGGTCAGCAGGCCGATGTTCGGCGTGGCGAAGCCTTGCTCGCGCAGCTCGCCCCACAGGGTGAACAACTGGCTCTGTTCAACGTCCGCCAGGATGATGTTCTGCTCGTGGGACGTGCGCAGCTGGCCAAAGCTGTAGCGGTCGGCCAGGTCGGCAACGGCGTCCATCTGCTTGTCGGTGATATCGCCCGGTGCGACACCGGTCGGCTTCAGCGACAGGGTCACTGCGACGTAGCCCGGTTTCTTGTGCTTGAGGGTGTTGCGTGTCCGCCAGCGCGCGAAGCCCGGGTGTTCCTTGTCGAGGGCGGCCAGTTCGGCGTCCTGGTTGTCCAGGGCCTTGTAGGCCGGGTCGACGAAATGCTTGGCCACGCGATGGACTTCGGCTTCGGTCAGGGTGGTCTGGCCGCCACGCAGGTGGACCATTTCGGCCTCGACCTTTTCAGCGAACACTTCAGGCGTCAGGGCCTTGACCAGGATCTTGATCCGCGCCTTGTATTTGTTGTCGCGACGCCCGTAGCGGTTGTACACCCGCAGGATGGCGTCGAGGTAGCTCAGCAGGTCCTGCCATGGCAGGAACTCGTTGATGAACGCGCCGACCACCGGCGTACGGCCCAGGCCACCGCCCACGAGCACGCGGAAGCCCAGCTCGCCGGCGGCGTTGTAGACCGCTTCGAGGCCGATGTCATGGACTTCGATGGCCGCGCGGTCCGAGGTCGAGCCATTGATGGCGATCTTGAACTTGCGCGGCAGGTAGGCGAATTCCGGGTGGAACGTGGTCCATTGGCGAACGATCTCGCACCATGGGCGCGGGTCGATCAGTTCGTCGGCCGCGACGCCGGCAAACTGGTCGGTGGTCACGTTGCGCAGGCAGTTGCCGCTGGTCTGGATCGCGTGCATCTGCACGGTGGCCAGTTCCGCCAGGATCTCGGGCACGTCTTCCAGGGCAGGCCAGTTGTACTGGACGTTCTGCCGGGTACTGATGTGGGCGTAGCCCTTGTCATAGTCGCGGGCAATCTGGGCCAGCTTGCGCACCTGGCGCGAGGTCAGCTGGCCATAAGGCACCGCCACGCGCAGCATCGGGGCGAAGCGCTGGATATACAGGCCATTCTGCAAGCGCAGAGGGCGGAATTCTTCTTCGCTCAGCTCGCCTGCCAGATAGCGTCGGGTCTGATCACGGAACTGCTTGACGCGGTCCTCGATGATCCGCTGATCATACTCGTCATATACGTACATATAAGTCTCGTTCTCAGGCTTGGGCCGATCAGAAACAGCTGCAGGTTGGCTCGCTGAAATCGGGTTCTGCCTCGGCAATTCTGCGCGCACGGCCGCGCACTCCTAGAGGAGCCGGTGCAAGATACCTGTTTTGAGTTATGCGCAAAAGTGATGTTTGAGTATATGTAAAGAACCAAATCGACTAATGCCTTCGATTATTGGCTAACCCACATTTGTCGTACGGGCAATCATCGTCTTAACTGTGGTCGAGTCCCTATGCAATCACCTACAAAACCGACAAGAGGCGATGCAATGAGTAATCCGACCAAAGCAAGGAAAAGCGACAGTACCGTTGATGCCTGGGCCATTCTGTTCCTGATTATCCTGGTGGTGGGCACGGCGGTGTTCTGGGTCAGTCATCAATAACCTCCCAATCCACGCATAACCCATTGTGGGAGCGAGCCTGCTCGCGAAAGCGATGTGTCAGTCGACATCATCATCGACTGGACTATCGTTTTCGCGAGCGGGCTCGCTCCCACAGGGGTATGTGTGTGATGTTGGAGGGCGTCACAACCCCGCCAGATGCACCACCAGCTTGACGATGCCAAACAGGGTCAAGGCGAAGATCACCGTGAACGCGATTCCCAGTATCACGAAGTGACTCGGCTTGCCGTGGGTGAAATCCCGGGCGCGGTTCTTGCCGCTCTGCACGCCGAAAGCGGCGGCCAGCACGCTGTGCATCATCTGCAACAGAGTCGGCGGCTTGTTGTCGACTGGATCGTCCATAAATCCCTCGTCTGCCATGGGTTTGGGACAAGCATAGACAACCCCAGGGAAAAGATCGCAGCGTGCCTCGGCTGCGATCTTTTCAGTGGCGCCTGATCAGTTGTCGTAGCCCAGGTTCGGCGCCAGCCAGCGTTCGGTCACGCTCAGGTCCTGGCCCTTGCGCGCGGTGTAGCTCTGGACCTGGTCCTTGTCGATCTTGCCCACGGCGAAATACTGCGCCTGGGGATGGGCGAAGTACCAACCGCTGACCGCCGCCGCCGGGAACATCGCGTAGTGTTCGGTGAGGAACACGCCGCTGCGTCCGGCTTTCAGTTCGCTGGCCTCGGGGTCGAGCAGGCGGAACAGGGTGGCTTTCTCGGTGTGATCCGGGCAGGCCGGGTAACCGGGGGCAGGGCGGATGCCGGTGTATTGCTCCTTGATCAGCGCCTCGTTGTCCAGGCGCTCATCCTTGGCATAGCCCCAATATTCCTTGCGCACCTGCTGGTGCAGCCATTCGGCGCAAGCTTCGGCCAATCGGTCGGCCAGGGCCTTGACCATGATCGAGTTGTAGTCGTCGCCGGCGTTCTGGTAGGCCTTGGCGACTTCTTCGGCACCGATGCCGGCGGTGGTGATGAAGCCACCGACATAGTCGGTCACGCCGCTGTCCTTGGGTGCGACGAAGTCGGCCAGGGAGAAGTTCGGCTTACCGTCGGTCTTGATGATCTGCTGGCGCAGGTGATGCAGGCGCGCCAGTGGCTTGCCGTCGTCGCCATAGACTTCCAGGTCGTCGTCATGCACCTGGTTGGCCGGCCAGAAGCCGAACACGGCGCGAGCGCTGATGAGTTTCTCGTCGATCAGCTTGCGCAGCATCGCCCGGGCATCGGCGTACAGCGCGGTGGCCGCTTCGCCGACCACTTCGTCGGTGAGGATGCGCGGGTATTTGCCGGCCAGGTCCCAGGAAATGAAAAACGGCGTCCAGTCGATGTACTCGGCCAGGACGTTCAGGTCGATATCGTCCAGCACCCGTGCGCCGGTGAAAGTCGGCTTGACCGGCTGGTAGCTGCTCCAGTCGAACTGCGGCTTCTTCGCCACGGCCGCCGGGTAGCTCAGGCGCTCGGTGCGGGCGCTGCGGCTGGAGGTGCGCTCGCGCACGTCTATGTAGTCCAGGCGGGTCTTCTCGACGAACGCCGGCTTGAGCTCCTTGGACAGCAACTGCGTCGCCACGCCCACGGCGCGGGAGGCGTCGGTGACGTAGATCACTGCATCATTGCTGTACTTGGGCTCGATCTTCACGGCGGTGTGGGCCTTGGAGGTCGTGGCGCCACCGATCATCAGCGGCAGGTGGAAGTCCTGGCGCTGCATCTCCCGCGCCACATGCACCATTTCATCCAGGGACGGTGTGATCAGGCCAGACAGGCCGATGATGTCGCACTTCTCATCTTTGGCCACCTGAAGGATTTTCTCCGCCGGCACCATCACGCCGAGGTCGACCACGTCGTAGCCGTTGCACCCCAGCACCACGCCGACGATGTTCTTGCCGATGTCGTGGACGTCGCCCTTGACCGTGGCCATCAGGATCTTGCCCTTGGCCTCTGGCTTGTCGCCTTTTTCCGCTTCGATGAACGGAATCAGGTGCGCCACGGCCTGCTTCATCACGCGGGCGGACTTGACGACCTGGGGCAGGAACATCTTGCCGGCGCCAAACAGGTCGCCGACGATGTTCATGCCGGCCATCAGCGGGCCTTCGATCACTTCGATCGGGCGGGCGAAGGACAGGCGCGATTCCTCGGTGTCCTCGACGATGTGGGTGGTGATGCCCTTGACCAGCGCGTGCTCCAGGCGCTTGTTCACTTCCCAGCCGCGCCATTCTTCGGTTTCCGCTTCCTTGACACTGCCGTCGCCCTTGTACTTGTCGGCGATCGCGAGGAGGGCGTCGGTGCCTTCGGGTGTACGGTTGAGGATCACGTCTTCCACCGCGTCGCGCAGTTCCACCGGGATCTGGTCGTAGATCTCCAGTTGGCCGGCGTTGACGATGCCCATGGTCAGGCCCGCGCGGATCGCATGCAGCAGGAACACCGAGTGGATCGCCTCGCGCACCGGGTTGTTGCCACGGAACGAGAACGACACGTTGGACACGCCACCGGAGGTCAGCGCGTAGGGCAGTTCATCGCGGATGTAGGCGCAGGCGTTGATGAAGTCCACGGCATAGTTGTTGTGCTCTTCGATACCGGTGGCGACGGCGAAGATGTTCGGGTCGAAGATGATGTCTTCCGGCGGGAAGCCGACTTCATTGACCAAGATGTCGTAGGAGCGCTTGCAGATTTCCTTCTTGCGCGCCTCGGTGTCGGCCTGGCCGGCTTCGTCGAAGGCCATCACCACCACGGCGGCGCCGTAGCGCTTGCACAGCTTGGCGTGATGGATGAACTGCTCGACGCCTTCCTTCATGCTGATGGAGTTGACGATGCCCTTGCCCTGGATGCACTTGAGGCCAGCTTCGATGACTTCCCACTTGGAGGAGTCGATCATGATCGGCACGCGGGAAATATCCGGTTCGCCGGCGATCAGATTGAGGAAGGTCACCATGGCCTTCTTCGAATCGAGCATGCCCTCGTCCATGTTGATGTCGATCACCTGGGCGCCGGCCTCGACCTGTTGCAGCGCCACTTCCAGGGCTTCGGTGTAGTTGTCTTCGCGGATCAGCCGGGCGAATTTGGCGGAGCCGGTGATGTTGGTCCGCTCGCCGACGTTGACGAACAGCGAGTTGCGATCGATGGTGAACGGTTCCAGGCCCGACAGGCGGCACGCCCGGGGAATCTCGGGAATCTGCCGTGGAGCATAGCCAGCGACGGCCTTGGCGATAGCTTCGATGTGCGCCGGGGTGGTGCCGCAGCAACCGCCGACGATATTGAGGAAGCCGCTCTGGGCAAATTCTTCAATGACCTTGGCGGTGTCCACCGGCAGCTCGTCGTATTCGCCGAATTCGTTGGGCAGGCCGGCGTTGGGGTGAGCCGATACATGGGTGCTGGCCTTGTTTGACAGTTCTTCCAGGTACGGGCGCAGTTCGCTGGCGCCGAGGGCGCAGTTCAGGCCGACGGAGATCGGCTTGGCGTGGGCCACCGAGTTCCAGAAGGCTTCGGTGGTCTGGCCGGAGAGGGTGCGGCCGGAGGCGTCGGTGATGGTGCCGGAAATCATGATCGGCAACTCGATGCCCAGCTCTTCATAGACGCCTTGCACGGCGAAGATCGCGGCCTTGGCATTGAGCGTGTCGAAAATGGTCTCGATCAGGATCAGGTCGGCGCCGCCTTCGATCAGGCCCTTGGTGGCTTCGGTGTAGTTCTCCACCAGCTCGTCGAAGGTCACGTTGCGGTAGCCGGGGTTGTTCACATCCGGCGACAGCGAGCAGGTGCGGCTGGTCGGGCCGAGCACGCCAGCGACGAAGCGCGGCTTGTCCGGGGTTTCGAGGGTCTTGGCGTCCGCCACCTTGCGGGCCAGGCGCGCGCCTTCCAGGTTCAGCTCGTAGGCCAGGCCCTGCATGCCGTAGTCGGCCTGGGACACCTGGGTGGCGTTGAAGGTGTTGGTTTCGAGGATGTCGGCGCCGGCATCCAGGTAGGCCTTTTCGATAGCGCCAATCACGTCGGGGCGGGTCAGCACGAGCAGATCGTTGTTGCCTTTGACGTCGCTCGGCCAGTCGGCGAAGCGTTTGCCACGGTAGTCCTGCTCTTCCAGCTTGTAGCTCTGGATCATCGTGCCCATGCCGCCGTCGAGGATCAGGATGCGTTCCTTGAGGGCCTGCTGGAGAAGATAAAGGCGAGCGCTGCGATCAGACATAGGACTACCTGGAAAAAAGACCATTACGAAGGCCGGAATGATAGCAAACCTGTGCAGGATTTGATCACGCGGGGCTTTTGCATGAATTTCGCTCATGTTTTCGAGCGGTGCCGGCCCGATCCATTACCGGCTCTGGCCGGTGCAGGGGGGATCGTGAACAAGACCTACATCACCTACGGCTTGAGCGCAGCGAAGATGGCGCGGATCAAGCGCGACCTCGCCCGGCAGTTGCTGCTTCGCGCCCTTGCGCGGTCGGCTGCTTTCCTGACAAAAATACTGGGACTTTGTCCGGCGCGATGATTGGCGTAAACTGCCGGCAAGCCTGCGAGGAGTTTCCATGACCGCCATTACCATTACCGATGCCGCCCACGATTACCTGGCCGACCTGCTGTCCAAGCAGAACACCCCGGGTATCGGGATCCGCATCTTCATCACCCAGCCCGGCACCCAGTACGCAGAGACGTGCATTGCCTACTGCAAGCCGGGAGAAGAAAAACCCGAAGACACCGCGCTGGGGCTCAAGAGCTTCACCGCGTACATCGACTCGTTCAGCGAAGCTTTCCTGGACGATGCGGTGGTCGACTACGCCACCGACCGCATGGGCGGCCAGCTGACCATCAAGGCGCCGAACGCCAAGGTACCGATGGTCAACGCCGACAGTCCGGTCAACGAGCGCATCAACTATTACCTGCAAACCGAGATCAACCCGGGGCTGGCCAGCCACGGCGGCCAGGTGTCGCTGATCGACGTGGTGGAAGACGGCATCGCCGTGCTCCAGTTCGGCGGCGGTTGCCAGGGCTGCGGCCAGGCTGACGTGACCCTGAAGGAAGGCATCGAGCGCACCTTGCTCGAGCGCATCCCGGAACTCAAGGGCGTGCGCGACGTGACCGACCACACGCAGAAAGAAAACGCCTACTACTGATAGGTGCTAGCTGCGTGCAGAACACTGTGGCGAGGGAGCTTGCTCCCGCTCGATTGCGTAGCAATCGCAAGGCAACCCGCGCGCCTTCCGTGATTGACGCGTGAGTCGCCAGGGGACCGCTACGCGGTCCAGCGGGAGCAAGCTCCCTCGCCACAAAAGCTTCTGCGACCAGCATGCCATCTTAGAGGCGCCGCCGATCCCTGTGGGAGCGAGCTTGCTCGCGATAGCGGTGGGTCAGCTTGCGTTGATGTTGAGTGTGCCATGGTCATCGCGAGCAAGCTCGCTCCCACAGGATCCGGGTCAGGGTCACGATTCCGGCGGGCACCACCAGTCGCGTGGGAGCGAGCCTGCTCGCGAAGGGGCCGGCACATTCGACATCGTTGCCGGCTGATCCACCGCTTTCGCGAGCAGGCTCGCTCCCACCTCGCTCCATATCGACGAGTCAGGGCCTGTACAGATGCGCATGCCCGGCGCGATACAGCGATGATTCGCTGAACACATCATTGCCCAACACACGCCCCACCAGTATCAGCGCCGTACGTCGAAAGCCCTTGGCTTGGACCTTCCCGGCGATATCCTCCAGCGTACCCACCACCCAATCCTGATCCGGCCAAGTGGCCCGGTGAATCACCGCGATCGGACAATCCTCGCCGTAGTGGGGCAGCAGTTCGGCGACTATTTTTTCCAGGTGATTGACGCCCAGGTGAATTGCCATGGTTGCGCCATGCTGCGCCAGGCTGGCGAGTTCTTCCCCGGCGGGCATCGCGGTCTTGTCCGCGTAGCGGGTCAGGATCACGCTCTGGGACACGTCCGGTAGCGTCAGCTCGGCGCCGAGCAGGGCCGCGCAGGCTGAGGTGGCGGTGACGCCCGGAACGATTTCGAAAGGGATGTCCAGCTCCCGCAGGCAGCGGATCTGCTCGCCGATGGCGCCATACAGACTTGGATCGCCGGAGTGCACCCGGGCCACGTCCTGGCCGTTCAGATGCGCGATCCTGATCAGTTCGACGATCTGTTCCAGGTGCAGCTCTGCGCTGTTGACCACCTGTTCGGCGCTGTGGCCTTCAAGCACGGCCGCCGGCACCAGGGAGCCGGCGTAGATGATCACCGGGCAACGGTGGATCAGGCGCTGGCCTTTCACGGTGATCAGTTCCGGGTCGCCGGGGCCGGCACCGATGAAGTAAACGGTCATGACCGGTTCCTGTAGAAAAGGGCCTTGCATGAGCATCGCTCATGATTCCGGCGGCGATTATCGAGGGTTACGAAGCTGCCGCCAATGCCAGAGTGGCTTGCGCACTTTTCTGGCGGGTAATCAGCAGTCTCGCGGGCGAATCGCCCAGTTGATCGGCCAGGGCAAGGGCGACGCTTTCGGCGACGCCGTGGCAGCCCGTACGCTCGAAGGCGACCCGGGAACGCTGGCTGAGCTGGGTTTGATAACCCGCCAACTGCTCGGCAGTGAAGCAGGTCAGTGGCAGCGCCAATTGCTCGGCCAGCTCCAGCAGGCCCGGTTCGTCGTGCTTGAGATCGATACTGGCCAAGGCCTGTACATTATCGAGCGCAATGCCATGGGCCAGCAGCGTCTGCTCAAGCAATGCCCGCAATGCACTGGCCGGGCAACCGCGTTGGCAGCCCAGGCCGACCACCAGGATCGGCCCGCTATTCATGCGTCGTGACGAGCCTGGGCGCCACGGCGAAACAGCCAGGCGCTGATCAGGCCCAGGGCGAGCCAGAACGTGACATTGGTCAGTTGCGCGGCGACCTTGAACTGGCTTTCCAGCGCCTCGGGGGCCAGCATCGAATGGACTTCAGGCTGCGGCGCGCCGATGACGTGAGGCACCAGCAACGTCGCAACACCCAGCAGCTTCAGCAGCCACTGCCGGCCGAAGGCAATCAGGGCTATGCCGACCGCCGTGGACGCCGCCGTGCCGATCCACCACATCTGCCGCTGGGCCAGCTCAGCCGCCGCCGTGCCAGGCAGCTCCGGTGGCAGGCCAAGCGTTGGCGCGAGGACGAAGGTGACGTAGCCGGCCAGTCCCCAAAGCAAGCCCTGGGACGTACGCGTCGGCTCGCGCAAGGTGTACAGGCCCGCCAGCATCAGGGCGAAACCCACCGCGACCACCAGGTTGCCGCCCGTGGTGGCGAGCAGGCGTTGCCAGCCGTCTTGCGGTTCCCAGGCTTCGTCGTCATGGCTGTGGGCAGCGCCCGAGGCATGTTCATGGATTTCGCTGGCGGGGGCCTTTTCGTAGGTTTCGGCTTGCTGAATCAGCGGCGCGACCCACAGGCTTTGTAGAAGAGTCAACAGCAGGGCGGCCAGCAGCCCGCTGAAACCGGCAGTCCGAGCGATACGCTTGATCATGTCGTCAGGTCTCAGTGGCACGGGAACGCGGCGCTATGCCGGGTGTCGTGGGCCGCGTTGTGCACCGCTTCGATGTGGGAGAAACCGGCGAAGTAGACCAGGCCCGCACCGAGGATCGAGGCGAGGACAGCCGCGCTCAGGCGCTGGCTCAGGGTGACAGTGCTGCTGGTAGTACGGGCGGTGCTGCTGATGGTCGACATGGCGCTTCCCTCGGATTTGTCGGCGGGGAAGCGAGCGCAATGAAAATCCGGGCGAGGGCTCGCCAGAATTCGAACAGCGCCCGCCCACCGCGGGTTTGTTGAGCTTGAGTCATGGGCCGGTCTCCGGGCTCGCGAGGGGCTGGGCCGAAGCCTTGCCTGCAAGCGTCACCTTCCCATGCCAAGGCACAGTGGATTCGACGCTTCGCTCGCTTACCGTTGCGGGGGCAGCACCGGACTGACGTGGCCTTGGAGTAAAGCACACGATTCACCGGTTTCCCGTTTCACCCTGTGAAGGGCACCCGTAACTAGGCCGACAGGAGACCATGGGCGAGGCCGGGGCGTCAATCGCGGCTTCGCGCCGCTGACATCACGGAATATTTTCCATCTCCCCCTGCAAAAGCCTCAAGTCGGGCCGATAACGAGGCAGGCGTACCCACAATTATCCCAAACAATACGCCGGCGGCATGGACGCTCGACCACCATCCGAGGTCTTCCCATGTCCCTACGCAGCTTGAATATCGCCCCCAGAGCCTTTCTCGGCTTCACTGTCATCGCACTGCTTGTCGTCGTCCTCGGCGTGTTCGCCGCCAATCGCATGTCGGTCATTCGCCAGGCCTCGGTGGACATGGAACAGACCCAGGTGCCCAGCGTCAGCCATCTGGCCAGTGTGATGGAAAGCGTCCTGCGCATGCGCATCCTCTCGTTTCGCATATTGGTGAACCGTGACCCGGCCAGCCTGAAAGAGGCCGACGGGCGCATCGGTGTGCTGGTGGAAAAACTGCACAAGGCCAATAACAGCTATGCGGCGCTGCCGGCCACCCCGCAAGAGGCCGAGCTGTACAAGACTTTTTCCGCGACGCTTGCAAAGTATCTCGAGGCCCAGCAGGAAATGCTCCAGCTGTCGCGTCAGGACAAGATTGATCAGCTGCGCGCCCATATCAATACACGGATCAAGGAAGGCACCGACCTGATGGGCGAACAGCTCAACAAACTCATCGAGTTCAACGTGACCAGCGCCAGCGAAGCATCGGCCAAGGCTGGCGACTATTACACCAGCGCCATCACCGGCATCATCGTCGTCTCGGTCATCGCCGCGCTGGCGACCGTGTTGCTGGCCTTGCTCCTGACCCGCAGCATCGTCACGCCGCTGAACCGAGCGCTCGAAGCAGCCCGGACCATTGCCAGCGGCAATCTGGTCACCGTCATCGTCGACGACGGCAAGGACGAACCTGCGCGATTGCTCCAGGCCTTGGGCGCCATGCAGGGCAGCCTGCGCCAGACCATCGAGCAGATTGCCGGTTCCGCCACCCAGCTGGGCGCCGCCGCTGAAGAGTTGAGTGCCGTCACCCAGGAGTCTTCCCGTGGCTTGCAACGGCAGCACAGCGAAATCGAGCAGGCGGCCACTGCCGTCAATGAGATGACCGCCGCGGTCGAGGAGGTTGCCCGCAACGCGGTGTCCACTTCCGAAGCCTCGAACCAGTCCACCCAGGCGGCCCGGGAAGGGCGCACGCGAGTGGTGGAGACCGTCGATGCGATCCAGACTATGACCCACGACGTACAAGCCACCGCCGCGATGATCGAGGGCCTGGCAGTCCAGGGCCGCGACATCGGCAAGGTGCTGGACGTGATCCGCGCCATCGCCGAACAGACCAACCTGCTGGCCCTCAACGCGGCCATCGAGGCCGCCAGGGCCGGGGAGGCCGGACGTGGTTTCGCGGTGGTGGCCGACGAAGTCCGTGCCTTGGCCCATCGCACCGCGCAATCGACCCAGGAGATCGAAAAAATGGTCGCCGGCATCCAGAACGGCACCGGCCAGGCCGTGCAGTCGATGCAGCAAAGCAACCAGCGCACCCAAAGCACCCTGGAGCTGGCCCGTGGCGCCGGTGTGGCGCTGGAACAGATCACCCAGTCGATCCACCAGATCAACGAGCGCAACCTGGTGATTGCCAGCGCATCCGAAGAGCAGGCCCAGGTCTCCCGCGAAGTGGACCGCAACCTGATGAACATCCGTGATCTGGCGACCCAATCGGCCAGCGGCGCGCAACAGACCAGCGACGCCACTCACGAACTGTCGCGCCTGGCGGTGGGTTTGAATGCGACGGTGGCGCGCTTCGTTATTTGAGATAGGGTTGAAGCTGGATACCGCGCGAACAGGAGCAATGCATGCGCTTTTCAGCCTTGACCCAACGCATCACCGGCGACGGCGCCGCCGCCTGGCAGATCCATGACCGGGCGCTGGCCATGCGCGAACAGGGCAGGGAGGTGCTGTTGCTGTCGGTGGGCGATCCGGATTTCGACACGCCACCGGCCATTGTCGAGGCCGCCGTCGCCAGCCTGCGGGCGGGGGATACGCATTATTCGGATACCCGTGGCCTGCATGCCTTGCGCGCCAGCATCGCCCGGCACCACCAGCAACGTTGCGGCCAAGCGGTGGGCGCCGGGCACGTTACGGTGCTGCCCGGCGCCCAGTGTGCGGTCTTCGCGGTCGCGCAGTGCCTGCTCGACCCCGGCGACGAGGTGATTGTCGCCGAACCGATGTACGTCACTTACGAAGCGGTCTTTGGCGCCTGCGGGGCGAAAGTGGTCCCGGTGGCGGTGCGTCCGGAAAACGCTTTTCGGGTAGAGCCGGCCGACGTGGCCCGGCTGATCACGCCGCGTACCCGCGCGATGCTGCTCAACAGCCCCAACAATCCCTCCGGCGCCAGCCTGCCGCTGGCCACCTGGCAAGCGTTGGCGCAACTGTGCATCGAGCATGACCTGTGGCTGATCAGCGATGAGGTCTACAGCGACTTGCTCTATGACGGCGAACATATCAGCCCGGCCAGCCTGCCGGGCATGGCCGAGCGCACCGCCACCCTCAACAGCCTGTCCAAATCCCACGCCATGACGGGCTGGCGCATCGGCTGGGCCATCGGCCCCGAGTCCCTTGCCGCGCATCTGGCCAACCTGTCGCTGTGCATGCTGTTCGGCCTGCCGGACTTCGTCCAGCGCGCCGCCCAGGTTGCCCTTGAGCGGGATCTGCCTGAAGTGGCGCGGATGCGCGAGGAATATCGCCAGCGCCGTAACCTGGTGTGCGCGGCGCTGGAGGGGCGTGCGGGCCTCAGGCCAGTACGGCCCGATGGCGGGATGTTCGTGATGGTCGACGTGCGCCAGACGGGTCTCGCCGCCCAGGCATTTGCCGAGCGCCTGCTGGACGGCTATGGCGTATCGGTGCTGGCGGGCGAGGCGTTCGGGCCGAGTGCGGCGGGGCATATCCGGATCGGCCTGGTGGTCGACCAAGTGCAATTGGCGGATGCGTGCCGGCGGATCGTCGAGTGTGCGGCGGTCTTGCTGCAGGTCGATTGGTGAAGTTTTGTAGAAGCTGTGTGAAATTGTGTAAGGGTTTTGCTCGACCACGGGCGCCGGCGTATATCCTTGGTGGCTTGAGATTTCTTGCGCCTGTAGGACCGCCATCGCGAGCAAGCTCGCTCCCACACGGTTTTTGCTGCGTACCGAAACCCTGTGGGAGCGAGCCTGCTCGCGATGAGTCCCGCCCAGGCGCCACCGTATTTTCTGGACCACCCCATGCCCAACATCCTCCTCGTCGAAGACGACGCCGCCCTTTGCGAACTGATCTCCAGCTACCTGGAGCGCAACGGCTATCAGGTCAGCGTCCTCAACCGTGGCGATCACGTCCGTGAGCGGGCACGGGCCAATCCGCCGGACCTGGTGATCCTCGACCTGATGCTGCCGGGCCTGGATGGCTTGCAGGTCTGCCGTCTGCTGCGCGCCGATTCGGCGACCCTGCCGATCCTGATGCTCACCGCTCGGGACGACAGCCACGACCAGGTGCTGGGCCTGGAAATGGGCGCCGATGACTACGTCACCAAGCCCTGCGAGCCGCGGGTATTGCTGGCGCGGGTACGCACCCTGCTGCGGCGCAGTAGCCTCACCGAACCGCAAACGGTCAACGATCGCATCGTCATGGGCAACCTGTGCATCGATCTGTCCGAGCGCACCGTCACCTGGCGCGGGCAACCGGTGGAGCTGTCCAGCGGCGAGTACAACCTGCTGGTGGTGCTGGCCCGGCACTCCGGCGAGGTGCTCAGCCGCGACCAGATCTTGCAGCGCTTGCGCGGCATCGAATTCAACGGCACCGATCGCTCGGTGGACGTGGCCATTTCCAAACTGCGGCGCAAATTCGACGACAACGCCGGCGAGGCGCGCAAGATCAAGACCGTGTGGGGCAAGGGTTACCTGTTCAGCCGTTCCGAGTGGGAATGCTGATCGATGTGGAAACTGCTGATTCGCCTCTATCTTGTGACCATCGTCTCCTACAGCGCGGCGATCTACCTGATGCCGGAACTGGTGATCCGCCTGTTCCATGAGCGCTTCCAGACTTACAACCTGGACTATTCCCGTGGCCTGCAAACCTTGATGGCCAAGCAGTTTCGCGCCGTGCCCAGCGCGCAATGGCCGGCGCTGGCAGCGCAGATGGACAAGGAGTTCGAGCCGCTGCGCATCGAGCTCGCCGCCACCGATGATGCGGATTTCACCGCCGCCGAGCAGGCGCGTCTGCGGCGCGGTGAGAATGTGGTGCGCATCGGCGACTGGGGTTGGCGAACCCTGGCGGCCGCGCCGCTGGATGGGCGCACCGCGGTCAAGATGATCGTTCCCCCGGATCCGGCGGATGTCAGCTGGCTGTACTGGAGCATCAACGTGCTGATCGGCGCGACGATGCTCGGCTGTCTGCTGCTCTGGCTGCGGCCGCACTGGCGCGACCTGGAGCGGCTCAAGCGCACCGCCGAGCGTTTCGGCAAGGGCCACCTGGGTGAGCGCACGCATATCGCGCCGCGCTCCAACATCGGCAGCCTGGCCCATGTTTTCGACACCATGGCGGGCGATATCGAGAACCTGCTCAATCAGCAGCGCGATCTGCTCAATGCCGTCTCCCATGAGCTGCGCACGCCGTTGACCCGGCTCGATTTCGGCCTGGCACTGGCCTTGTCCGAGGATTTGCCGGCGCCCAGCCGCGAGCGTCTGCAAGGGTTGGTGGCGCACATTCGAGAGTTGGATGAGTTGGTGCTGGAGCTGTTGTCCTATAGCCGCCTGCAGAACCCCGAGCGCCTGCCGGAGCGGGTCGAAGTGCCGCTGGACGAGTTCATCGACAGCATCCTCGGCAGCCTCGATGAGGACCTGGCGGCGCCGGAGGTGGTGATCGACGTTTTGCTGCACGGGGCGCTGGAGCGTTTCGAGCTCGACCCGCGCCTCACCGCCCGGGCCTTGCAGAACCTGCTGCGCAATGCGATGCGCTATTGCGAAAGGCGCATCCAGGTGGGGGTGCTGGTCAGCGAGCAAGGCTGCGAAATCTGGGTCGACGATGACGGCATCGGCATTCCCGACAGCGAGCGTGAGCGGGTATTCGAGCCGTTCTACCGGCTGGACCGCAGCCGTGATCGCGCCACGGGCGGCTTCGGCCTCGGCCTGGCGATCAGCCGCCGCGCCCTGCAAGCCCAGGGCGGCACCCTGACGGTCGAAGCCTCGCCGCTGGGCGGGGCACGCTTCCGGCTCTGGCTACCCCCAACCTGCTGATCACCTCCTGTGGCGAGGGAGCTTGCTCCCGCTGGGCCACAAAGTGGCGCCCCTTCAGCCAAACAACCCCGCCGCAATATTGATCGAAAACCCCAGGATCGCGGTGTTGAACACAAACCCGATCAGCGACTGCGCCAACACGATCTTGCGCAGCTGCCGCGTCGCAACACCCACGTCCGAAGTCTGCACCGCCACGCCGATGGTGAAAGAGAAGTACAGGAAGTCCCAGTAGTTCGGCGTGGTCAGTCCCTCGGCAAAACGCAGGGCGGGCTCCTTGCCGGACCAGGTGTAATACAGGCGCGCGTAGTGCACGCTGAAAATTACCCCGATCAGTAGCCATGAACCAATCACGGTCAATGCAGTGAAACCGTAATGCAGCAGCTTGCCTGCGGTTTGCAGGTCGCGGCTGCCGGCCAGTTCGAAGGTGATGGTCGCCAGGCTCGCCAAGGCCGCGATGCAGACCATCAGCAGGACCAGCCCGGCGTTCTCGTCTTCGATTTCGGCGATGCGCTTGACGTCAGGTGCCTTGGCTCGCACCGTCAGCCAGAACATCAGCGCCAGGTAGGTCCAGACCCCGACGTTCCAGCCGATCAGGACCTTGCCGATGATCGAATCCGCAGGGATCAGCAGGCCCGCCGCCAGGCCGATGACCGTGGCGCAGGAAAGACGCGGGTGAGTGCGGGTGAGGCGGGGCATGGGAGCTCACTGTGGCGGGGGGATGCCGGGGAGTATGAATCAGATCTTAGCCGAAGCAGTTCAGGCTCGGGTTCTTCATTTGCGGCGACTGCCGGCTTCGCGAGCAGGCTCGCTCCCACATGGATTTGTGTATGGACGAGCTTGATCGCGATGGCGAAGTGTCTTTCGTCGCAAATGTTCCGCCGGTGATGGCTTTTTGATGTTTGGTTCGTGCACTGCCGTACCAATTGTGTACAATCGCCGACTTTTCAACCAGGCATGGATGCAGTTCGGCCTTTTGGCCACGAGAAAATCCATGCTCATCGGCAGTTATTCCCCCGCCCTTGTTTCGATTTCCCTGTTTGTCGCGATCCTGGCGTCCTACACCGCGCTGGACCTGACCGGGCGCATTACCACTGCCCAGGGCCGGGCCGTGCACTTCTGGATGGCGGGCGGTGCCTTGGCGATGGGGGTGGGCATCTGGTCCATGCATTTCATCGGCATGCTCGCGTTCAGCTTGCCGGTGGAGCTTGGCTACGATGTGGCGATTACTGCGTTGTCGCTGCTGATCGCCATCCTTTCCAGCGGCTTTGCCCTCTGGCTGGTCAGCCAGCCACAACTACGGGCCTGGCAGCTGGTGTTCGGCGCGCTGGTGATGGGCACTGGCATCAGCGCCATGCACTACACCGGTATGGCGGCCTTGCGGATGCAGCCGGGTATCGATTATGACCCGACGCTGTTCGGCGCCTCGTTGGTAATAGCCGTGGTGGCGTGCGCGGCGGCGTTATGGATCGCCTTTCACCTGCGCCAGAACACCCCTCATGTACGTCTCGCTCGCGCCGGTGCCGCCGTGGTGATGGGCGCTGCCATCGTCGGCATGCACTACACCGGCATGGCCGCGGCGCAGTTCAGCGAAGGCAGTTTCTGCGGTTCCCTGGACGGTTTGAGCGGTAAGGGCCTGGATAACCTGGTGTTGATCACCACCTTGGCGGTGCTGGCGATTGCCTTGCTGACTTCGATCCTCGATGCGCGCCTGGAAGCCCGTACCGCGGAACTGGCCAGGTCCTTGACCCAGGCCAATCGCGAACTGACCCAACTGGCCCTGCACGACCCCCTGACCGGCCTGCCCAACCGGGTCTTGCTGGCGGATCGCATCGGCCAGGCGATGCACCTGGTGCAAGAGCAGGGCGGTTGTTTCGCCCTGATGTTCATCGATCTGGACGGCTTCAAACCGGTCAACGATGCCTTTGGCCACCACATGGGTGACTTGTTGCTGCGGGACGTCGCGCTGCGTCTGCGTGAAGACCTGCGCAGCCAGGACACCCTGGCGCGGATCGGTGGTGACGAGTTTGTCCTGCTGGTGCAACTGGCCGAGCCGGACGACGCCTTGCGCCTGGCCGCGCGTCAGGTCGGGCTGATCGGTCGCACGTTCCGGGTCGCCGACCATGACCTGCAGATTTCCGCCAGCGTCGGTATCGCGCTGTACCCTGGCAATGGCCAGAGCGCCGATGAATTGCTGATGAATGCCGATGCGGCGATGTACCACGCCAAGGGTGCCGGCAAGAATGGCTACAGCTTTTTCGACGCCTCGATGAACAGCAACGCCCGCCGGCAACTGCAACTGCTGCAGGATTTGCGCATCGCGGTCGAACAGCGCCAGTTCAGCCTTTATTACCAGCCCAAGTTCGACGCAGCGAAAGGCCGCCCGGTGGGCGCCGAAGCACTGCTGCGCTGGAACCATCCGACCCAGGGCCTGCTGATGCCCGACACTTTCATCGACCTGGCGGAAAAGACCGGGCTGATCATCCCGATCGGCGAATGGGTGCTGAACGAAGCCTGCCGGCAGATGCGCGAATGGTACGTGTTGGGCTACACCGATTGGCGTATCGCGGTGAACCTGTCAGCGTTGCAGTTCTGCCATACGGGTCTGGTGCAGAGCGTGGCCAAGGCATTGGAGACGCACCACCTGCCGGCCAACAGCCTGACCCTGGAAATCACCGAGACCACCGCCATGAGCGACGCGGACGCGAGCATGACGGTACTGCAACAGCTCTCGGACATGGGGGTGGACCTGTCCATCGACGACTTCGGCACCGGTTATTCGAGCCTGATGTACCTCAAGCGCCTGCCGGCCAATGAACTGAAGATTGATCGCGGTTTCGTACGAGACCTTGAGCACGACAGTGACGACGCGGCCATCGTCTCGGCCATCGTCGCCCTCGGCCAGGCCCTGGGCCTGCGGATCGTTGCCGAAGGCGTGGAGACCGACGTGCAACAGGACTTCCTCACCCAGTTGGGTTGCGATTCGCTGCAGGGGTATCTGCTGGGGCACCCGCAGCCGGCCGAACACTTCCTGAAGAACATCCGCCAGGCCCGACGCGTCGAGATGGCCTGAGGCGATCGCTCAGGGAACGATGTCGAACGCGGTACTGCCCAGCCGTTCGCCATTGATCAGCAGATGGACCGCATGCCGGCCCGCGTAGTGCCGGCGGGTGGTCAGCTCGCGAATCTGCTGGGAACGGCTGAGGCTGGCAGAAGCCAGGGCGGGCAGGTCGAAGGTCTTCAGCTTGAACACTTTGGCTGACGTGCCGCCGGATGCTTTCACATAGTCGATCGCGTAATCGATCACCAGGCGCTGGCTTTGTCCGGCCGTGGACTGCACCTTGAACGACAAGGTGATGGGCTCGCCCAGGCGAATCACCGCTGGCGTCACTTGCAGCTCGGAAACTTCCACCTGCGCCCTGGCGCCCGCGCCGATAACCGCCAGTGCCCGCAGATTGCCTTGCTTGATCAGGCTGCGCAGGGCGTGTCGGGCAATCCATGCGCTATGGCGATCATTCAATGGCCAGCCTTCGATCCGCTCCAGAACCCAATCGGGATGCTGCTTGGTCACGTCGTTCAGGTGATTGGCGACGGATTTGCGTACGTACAGGCTGTCGTCGGCCTTGAGCGCATCAAGGATTCCGGCGGCGAGTTCCGGGTTGGCCTGGATCGGCTCCAGGTGAAACGACCAAGGCAAGCGCGGCCGGCAGCCTTCGCTGGCCAGGCGGCGGACGTGCTCGTTGGCGTCCAGCGCCCAGTCATGCATGACCCCGAGGGTGCGCGTCAGGTCGTCGCGCAGGAAATGCCGCACGGCAAACTCAGCGGAGCCAAACCGAGTGAAATACTTGAGCGCGTCCATCGACAGCTCGAAGGTGTGCCGACCGTAGGAGGCGACATAGTGCGGCAGGAACATGCTGACGAACATGCTGTTCACACGCGGGGCCACGGCCCGCAGCACCTCCAGCGAGGCTTCGTAACTCAGCGGCAGGACCTCATGCAGGCACTCGCTGACCCGCGCCATGCGCTGCATGACCGACAATTCGGCCAATCCGTCGTTGGCCAGGTTCAAGAACGCCTTGGCATCGAAGGCCGGGTACACCGCGCGCATTTCGCTGGCGATGTGTTCAAGGCGCGCGGCGTTGAAGATTTCCTTGAGGGCGGGGGAAGAAGAGGTCATGGCGAGGTCCGTGGTCCAGGAGTTCGCCACTATGCCATGGCGGACCCGTGGCGAGGGAGCTTGCTCCCGCTCGGCCGGTCCGACGCCTCGGGCGCAGCAGTCGTAAGCGCGGTAAATGCAATGTCATTGAACGACCGCGCCGTCTGGATTGGGGCTGCTACGCAACCCAGCGGGAGCAAGCTCCCTCGCCACGGGGATGCGGTTCATGGAAAAAGGAATGATTCGCCGCCAGTGCAGTCCCAGATTCAGTACCTTGAATAACTGGAGTTTTTTATGCGTAAACCAACCTTGATCGCCAGACTGGTCCTGATCGCCGGCCTCGGAGCCTTTGGGCCCGTTGCGCAAGCGGTCGAGAAAACCGGAGACGCCCTTGAGCATTCGCCGAGCAATGGCCGCCGGCTGGTGGAAAATGACCGGGTACCGGCAGACTATCAGCGCGCGGACAGGGCCATGAAGGACTGGAAGCAGAAGAAACTCGAGCAGCCGACCGACGAGCAGCAATGGGTGCAGATCGACGACAAGTACCTGCTGATCGAAACCGTGTCCGGCGCCATCGTCAAGATCGTTCCCGCCACGCGCTAGACCCTCAGAGTACCTCGCCCTTGTCCCACAGGTGGACCAACTCGCCAGGTGCCCGGTCCTCGGGCACCTGCAGCACCATCTCGTCATCCTGGTCGTTCGCCCGATAACGTACCTCGATCTGGAAATACCGCTGGTCGCCCCGACCCGGCGTGGAGGACGTGAGCGGCAGGCAGCCCTCCAGCACCGAGCAGATACGCGAGCGCTGGTTGATATCGCACTGGGCGAATTCTATTTCCCGGGGGCGGGTCAGGGCATGGATGGCCGCCACGCCACCTTGGCGTGACAGCTTGACCACGGCTTTATCATCAAGGTCTGGAAGGGTTTTCATCCGTTCTCCTCGTTCAGGTCGACGCCTACCTGCGCCCAGCCATCCTGCACCGCTTGCACTTCCCGCTCACCGAAACGCTGGCGGGCATGCTCGACGGTCAGGCGGGCGAACGCACTGAAGGAGGCGTCGTTGGCCAGTTGTCTGTCGCACAAAGTGTCATACCAGATTCGCCCGGCCTTTTCCCAGGCAAATCCGCCCAGGGTTGTTGCCACCAGATAAAAGGCCCGGTTGGGAATGCCGGAATTGATGTGCACGCCGCCGTTGTCTTCACGGGTAATGACGAACTCGCGCATATGCCCGGGTTGCGGGTCCTTGCCCAGCAGCGGGTCATCGTAGGCGGTGCCAGGGTTGGACATGCTGCGCAGGCCGTCGCCGTTGATCCTGTCGGTGAGCAGGTCGGCGCCGATCAGCCAGTCGGCCTGGTCGGCGGTCTGGCCCAATACGAATTGCTTGACCAACACGCCGAACACGTCGGAGATCGACTCGTTCAACGCCCCGGACTGGTTGGCATAGATCAGGCCGGCTTCGCTTTCGGTGACGCCATGGGCCAGTTCATGGGCCACCACGTCCAGGGAGCGGGTGAAACGCTGGAAGATCTCGCCATCACCGTCACCGAACACCATCTGCGCGCCGTTCCAGAAGGCATTTTCATAACCTTGGCCGTAATGCACGCTGCCGACCAGGGCAAAACCCTTGTTATCGATGGAATCGCGCCCGAGCACTTTCCAGAAAAACTCATAGGTGGCGCCGAGGGCGTCATACGCTTCGTCCACCGCCGGGTCGCCGCTGGCCGCCTGGCCTTCCAGGCGTACCGGCTGGCCGGGCAACTCCATGGTGTTCTGCGCGTCGTGCACGCTGCGCTGTGGATGACCGGCCTTGCCGGGTCTGGGCAGTTTCGCCGCGGCGGGTGGATTGCTCGGCGGGCCAGGGTTGTGGCGCAGATTCTTGACGTGGGTAAGGGTGCCCAAGGCGCTGGAACGTTGCTGTTCGGAGCCATGGGCAATGATGCGATTGAGGATATAAGGCGGAATGAAACCGTGGAGCGGACGAGAGTCGATCATCAGAAGGTCCTTATCTGAAAATGCAGGGTCGATACCCATGTGAACCGAAGTGGCCGTTGCGGTTCCCCTTTGCCGCAAAAGGTTGCCTGTCGCGCGGATTTCTGCGAAAACCCGCGCCTGGATCACACGGGAATAACGCCATGAATGAAGAGCTGCAAATCATCGACCTGGAACCGGGCGACGGCAAAAGCGTAGTCAAAGGAGCGCTGATTACCACTCAATATCGCGGCACCCTCGAGGACGGCACCGAGTTCGATTCGTCCTACAGTCGTGGCAAGCCCTTTCAATGCGTGATCGGCACCGGTCGCGTGATCAAGGGCTGGGATATCGGCCTGATGGGGATGAAAGTCGGCGGCAAGCGCAAGCTGCTGGTGCCGGCCCATCTGGCCTATGGTGAGCGCTCCATGGGCGCTCACATCAAGCCCAACAGCAACC
Organism: Pseudomonas sp. Z2-11; assembly: GCF_054161305.1. Taxonomy (NCBI): domain Bacteria; kingdom Pseudomonadati; phylum Pseudomonadota; class Gammaproteobacteria; order Pseudomonadales; family Pseudomonadaceae; genus Pseudomonas; species Pseudomonas sp. Z2-11. Next base: position 3,892,102 of record NZ_CP096395.1, on the reverse strand, counting down.
TGGTTTTTGAAATCGAGCTGCTGGAAGTGCTGACCCGCGACGATTGATGGCGCCTTTTTTTATCACCGATTGCTGAACAGCGGGATGCGCCCGTTGACCGAGGGGCGATAGCACCAGCTCAACCGATCCAGGCGTGGATTGCGCTCAAGGATTGTTTCCACGGTGGCCCGAGCGATGTTCATGGCCAAGTCTTGGCCAGGGCATTCATGGCGGCCGCTGCCAAAGCTGAAACTGCGGCGGTTGGCGCGAGCCAGCAGCAAGGCGTCCGGTTGCGGGTTGAGCTGCGGGTCGCGGTTGGCTGAAGCCAGCAGGACCAGTACCACATCTCCCGGTTCTAGCGCAGTGCCAAGGATTTCGCAGGGCATGGCGATGAAGCGTCGAGTGTTCTGCACCGCCGGGTCGAAGCGCTGCACTTCAGCCAGCAACGCGCCGATCTGTTTGGGATCGTCCCGAACTTGCTGATGTAAAGCGGGGTCGCGAGCTAACGCCAATAGTCCATTGCCGATCAAGCCCGCCGTGGCTTCGTAGGTTTGCGAGAGCAGGCCGATCAGGTTGGCGATCCGGCTGTCCGGGGCGGCGCCTTCGAAGCCCTGGCACATGAGGCTCAACAAGGGGATGTCCTGTGCCTCGATCCGTTCCTGGAAAAGGCTCATCAACTGCTCGCTGGCCCGGTGCGCGGCTTCAAGCTGCTTCACCTGGCTCAGGGGTGACAGGCAGGCGACGAAGTCTGCGGTCAATTCGCTGATCAGGCGGCTCTCCGCCGGGTTGAAACCCAGCAATGCCGCCACCACGCTGGCCGGTCCGACGAACTGCGCCTGGTGCAGACCTGCGGCGCCCTCCCTGAGCAAGCGTGCCCTGACCAATGCCTCGACCTGGCGCGGATCGATGTCCTGCAACCGCGGCGCAATCGCCGCCCTCGGACAGCGCTGCCGTTCGCCTTCGTTCATGCGCATCAGGTGTGCGAACACTTGGCCGGCGGGGCCATCGGCAATTGCCTTGGGCACCGGCTCGTCAGCAGGGCGCACATGGCAATCGGGATGATGCAGTACCGCGCACACCGCCTCGGCGCTGCTGGCGACCCAGAGTTTCAGATGCGCGTCGAAACCGAATCCTCCGTTGGCTCGCAGGCTGGCGTAGTAAGGGTAGGGATCAGCGTGAGTCGCGGCAGTGATCGGGTCCATGAAGCGCAGCCTCGTTCGTGGTGGAGAAAGTGTTGCTACTATCTCCAGTCGATGCATGGCTTGATTCGTCCGGGAGCGAAATATGAACGCAGAACACCATGACATGGGCGTGTCCCAGGTGGCCGCAGCGATTGCCGAACCGGCCCGCACCCGAATGCTCTGCGCGCTGATGGACGGCCACGCCCGCACCAGCACGGAGTTGGCGGCGATTGCCGAGGTCAGCGCTTCCACCGCGAGTGCGCACTTGGCGAAGCTCAAGGACCTCGCCTTGGTGCGTTTGCACGTCCAGGGGCGCCATCGTTACTACAGCCTCGCCGACCAGCGCGTAGCCGAGGCTCTGGAGGCGTTGATGATGATTGGCCAGGGCGCCAGGCCGACCTTCACGCCGCGCACGCCGGATCGCCTGCAGTTCGCCCGCACTTGCTACGACCACATGGCCGGTACGCTGGCGGTGCGGCTGCATGATCGCTTGCTGGAAGCCGGGTGGCTGGTGGAGGTGGAAGGGCGGGGCTATCGGCTCAGTGAATCCGGCGAAGTGCTGTTTGAAGGGCTAGGCATGGACGTTTCTACGCTGATGATTCAACGACGCCGGTTCGCCTGCCCGTGCCTGGACTGGAGCATGCGCCGACCGCATCTGGGCGGTGCCTTGGGCGCGGCGTTGCTGCAACTGGCGATCAAGCGCAAATGGGTACGGCAGGACCTGGACAGCCGGGCCCTGACATTGACGGCCTGCGGACGCAGGGAAATGGCGGGGCGGTTCGGGGTCAATGCGGAAGTCGATGTCGTACCCACAGGCGCCATCGCGAGCAAGCTCGCTCCCACAGTGGATTTGAGGTGAATCCAGGATTTCTGACACCGGCAATCCCTGTGGGAGCGAGCCTGCTCGCGAAGGGGCCTGCACATTGAACATATCTGCAAGCTGACCCACCGCTTTCGCGAGCAGGCTCGCTCCCACAGTGGATTTGAGGTGAATCCAGGATTTCTGGACACCGGTAATCCCTGTGGGAGCGAGCCTTTGCTACCGAGGTGTCTGGGTCAGACTTTGACGATCCAGCCCGCGGGTGCTTCCACGTCGCCGGTCTGTACGCCGGTCAGCTCTTTGTAGAGCTTCTGGGTGATCGGGCCGACTTCGGTTTCGCTGTGGAACACATGCAGCTTGTCCTTGTAGCTGATACCACCGATCGGCGTGATCACGGCTGCGGTACCGCAGGCGCCGGCTTCCTTGAACTCCGACAGCTTGTCGATGAACACGTCGCCTTCGATCACTTCCAGGCCCAGGCGCGATTTGGCCAGTTCGATCAGCGACAGGCGGGTGATGCCCGGCAATACCGAAGGGGAGTTGGGGGTGATGAATTTGTTGTCGTGGGTGATGCCGAAGAAGTTGGCCGAGCCGACTTCCTCGATTTTCGAATGGGTCAGCGGGTCCAGGTAGATGCAGTCGGCGAAACTGGCCTTCTTGGCCTGCGAGCCGGGCATCAGGCTGGCGGCGTAGTTGCCACCGACCTTGGCCGCGCCGGTGCCTTGCGGGGCCGCGCGGTCGAAGCTGGAGATCAGGAAGTTGTGCGGGGTCAGGCCGCCCTTGAAATAAGCGCCGACCGGGATGCAGAAAATCGAGAAGATAAACTCGGGCGCGGTGCGCACGCCGATGTTGTCACCCACGCCGATCACGAACGGGCGCAGGTACAGCGCACCGCCGGTGCCATACGGCGGGATGAAGCGCTCGTTGGCGCGGACCACTTGCTTGCAGGCTTCGACGAACTGCTCGGTGTCGACATGTGGCATCAGCAGGCGCGCGCAGCTGCGTTGCATGCGGGCGGCGTTCTGGTCCGGGCGGAACAGGTTGATCGAACCGTCCTTGCAACGATAGGCCTTCAGGCCTTCGAAGCATTGCTGGCCGTAGTGCAGGGCAGTGGAACCCTCGCTAATGTGCAGCACATTGTCGTCGGTCAGGGTGCCCGCATCCCAGGCGCCGTCGCGCCAGTGCGACAGATAGCGCTTGTCGGTCTTGATGTAGTCAAAGCCCAGTTTGTCCCAATTGATGCTCTCGTTACCCATGACACCCTCTATTTCCTGACAACCGTCGAAACGGTTCAAGGCTTCTGACGTTTTTTAATGGGGACAACAATACTTCATTCCGGGGGTGTTTCGCAGCCTGAGAGATAGGCAACAGGCAGATTTTCTGTCGAGTCCCCGTGGCGAGGGAGCTTGCTCCCGCTCGGCTGCGAAGCAGTCGTAATCCGGTCAACGCGGTGTGACTGAATGATCCCGTCGCTTGGATTGGGGGCCGCTTCGCGGCCCAGCGGGAGCAAGCTCCCTCGCCACAGGTGAAACTCATGCCTACAGATGCGCTACACGTCTAGAGATGCAACGCATGCCCCAATGCCCGCAACGCCGCTTCCTGCACGGCCTCGCCCAGCGTCGGGTGGGCGTGGATGGTGCCGGCGATGTCTTCCAGCCGCGCGCCCATCTCCAGGGATTGGCCAAACGCCGTGGACAGCTCCGACACGCCGACACCGACCGCTTGCCAACCGATAATCAGATGATTGTCCCGGCGCGCCACGACCCGGACGAAACCGCTTTTCGATTCCAGAGTCATGGCCCGGCCATTGGCGGCGAACGGGAAGCTCGACACGATGCAATCGACTTCGGCGGCCTTGGCCTCGTCCGGCGTCTTGCCGACCACGACCACCTCCGGATCGGTGAAGCACACTGCCGCGATGGCCATCGGGTTGAATTCCCGATGCTCGCCGGCAATCAGCTCGGCGACCATTTCGCCCTGGGCCATGGCCCGGTGGGCTAGCATCGGTTCGCCGCTCAGGTCACCGATGGCCCAGACATTGCGCATGCTGGTCTGGCACCGGTTGTCGATTTTCAGCGCCGAGCCGTTCATCGCAAGGTCCAGCGCTTCGAGGTTCCAGCCCTGGGTGTTGGGTTTGCGTCCGACCGCCACCAGCACGCGGTCGGTCTCCAGGTTCAGCGTGTCGCCGTTGGGATCGCGCACTTGCAAGGTGCTGGCCTGGGCATCGAAGCCTTCGACGCTGTGCTTGAGGTACAGCTTCACGCCCAGTTGCTTGAGCGCCTCGTGCACCGGTTGCGTCAGCTCGCCGTCGTAGGCCGGCAGGACCCGCTCTTGGGCCTCGACCACGCTCACGTCGGCGCCGAGCTTGCGATAGGCGATTCCCAGCTCCAGGCCGATGTAGCCGCCGCCGACCACCACCAGATGCTTGGGCACCGAGGTGGGGGCGAGGGCTTCGGTCGACGAGATGACCGGCCCGCCAATCGGCAGCATCGGCAGCTCGACACTTTTCGAACCGGTGGCCAGCAGCAGGTGTTCGCACTGGATGCGGGTGTCACCGACTTCAACGGTCTTGCCATCGATCACCTTGGCCCAGCCGTGAATGACCTGGACCTTGTGCTTTTTCAGCAACGCCGCGACGCCGGTGGTCAGGCGATCGACGATGCCATCCTTCCATTCCACACTCTTGCCGATGTCCAGGCTCGGCGCCGCCACGGTGATGCCCAAGGCCGAGCCCTGGCTGTGATGGCGGGTCTGGTGGAACTGCTCGGCGACATGGATCAACGCTTTGGACGGAATGCAGCCGATGTTCAGGCAAGTCCCGCCCAACGCCTGGCCTTCCACCAGGATCGTTTCAATGCCCAGTTGGCCGGCGCGGATCGCCGCCACGTAACCGCCAGGACCGCCGCCGATGATCAGCAGTTTGGTGTTCAAAGTTTGCATGCCTGCTCCATTGATGATTAGTCCACAAACAAAGTGGCGGGTTGTTCGAGCAGGCCACGCAGGGCCTGGATGAATTGCGCCGCGTCCATGCCGTCGACCACCCTGTGATCGAAGGAACTGGAGAGGTTCATCATCTTGCGGATCACGATCTGGCCCTTGATCACCACGGGCCGCTCGACGATTTTGTTGACGCCGACGATCGCCACTTCAGGCAGGTTCAGCACCGGCGTGCTGACGATGCCCCCCAACGCGCCAAGGCTGGTCAGGGTGATGGTCGAGCCGGACAATTCGTCGCGACTGGCCTTGCCGTTGCGGGCCGCTGTCGCCAGGCGCGAGATTTCCGTCGCGCTGTCCCACAGGCTGCGGGCCTCGGCGTGGCGTACCACCGGCACCATCAGGCCGACGTCGCTCTGAGTGGCGACGCCGACATGCACGGCGCCGGAGCGGTGAATGACCTGGGCTTCATCATCGTAACGGGCGTTCATTTGCGGGAAATCCCGCAGCGCCACGACCAAGGCGCGCACGAGGAACGGCAGCAACGTCAACTTGCCGCGACTGGCGCCGTGTTTTTCATTCAGGTGAACACGCAATTCTTCCAGGGCGGTGACGTCGATTTCCTCGACGTAGCTGAAATGGGCGGCGCGCTGGGTGGCTTCCTGCATGCGCTGGGCGATCTTGCGGCGCATGCCGATCACCGGGATCTGCTGTTCGTCGTGACGTTCGGCATAACCCGAACCGCCCTTGGCCTGGGACGACGGGCCCTGGGCCAGATAAGCCTCCAGGTCTTCATGCAGAATTCGCCCGGCGGGGCCGCTGCCCTGGACCAGACGCAGCTGGATACCCAGGTCTAGCGCGTGTTTGCGCACGGCCGGCGAGGCTAGCGGGCGCTCGTCGGGTTCACGGGCCACCGGCGCCTGTGCCGCTTGGGCCGGGCGGGGAGCGGCGACGGGTTTTTCCGTCACAGGCTCGGGTCTGGAAGCCTGTTCAGGCTTCGCGACGGGCTCAGGCTTGGCCACCGGTGCCGCCGATTGCGCCGATTCCTTCAGGTTGCCGGCGCCTTCCACTTCAATGCGGATCAGCTCGCTGCCCACTGCCATGACCTCACCCGGCTCACCACCGAGGGCAATGACCCGGCCATGCACCGGCGAAGGGATATCCACCATCGCCTTGTCAGTCATGACATCGGCCAACACCTGGTCCTCGACCACCATGTCGCCAACCTTGACGTGCCACACCGACAATTCAACTTCCGCGATGCCTTCGCCGATGTCCGGCATCTTGATAACGTGCGTGCCCATTCAGACCTCCATGACCCGTTTCAACGCCGCGCCCACACGGGACGGCCCAGGGAAATACGCCCACTCCTGCGCGTGCGGGTAGGGGGTGTCCCAACCGGTGACACGCTCGATGGGCGCTTCCAGATGGTGGAAGCAATGTTCTTGCACCAGCGACACCAGCTCGGCGCCGAAACCGCAGGTGCGGGTGGCTTCGTGGACCACCACGCAACGGCCGGTCTTCTTCACGGATTTGACGATGGTGTCCAGGTCCAGCGGCCACAGGCTGCGCAGGTCGATGACTTCGGCGTCGATCCCGGTTTCTTCGGCTGCTACCTGGGAGACGTAGACCGTGGTGCCGTAGGTGAGCACCGTCACGTCCTTGCCCGGACGGGTGATGGCGGCGACGTCCAGCGGCACGGTGTAGTAGCCGTCGGGCACTTGCGCCTGCGGGTGTTTGGACCACGGCGTTACCGGGCGGTCATGGTGACCGTCGAACGGGCCGTTATACAGGCGCTTGGGTTCAAGGAAGATCACCGGGTCATCGTTTTCGATGGAGGCGATCAGCAAGCCCTTGGCGTCGTAGGGGTTGGACGGCATGACGGTGCGCAGCCCGCAGACCTGGGTAAACATCGCCTCGATGCTCTGACTGTGGGTCTGGCCGCCATAGATGCCGCCGCCGCAGGGCATGCGCAGGGTCATCGGTGCGGTGAACTCGCCGGCCGAGCGATAGCGCAGGCGCGCGGCTTCGGAAATGATCTGGTCCGACGCCGGGTAGACGTAGTCGGCGAACTGGATCTCGGCCACCGGCCGCAGCCCATAGGCGCCCATGCCCACGGCCACGCCGACGATGCCGCTTTCGGAAATCGGCGCGTCGAATACCCGCGAGGTGCCGTACTTGTTCTGCAGGCCTTCGGTGCAGCGGAACACGCCGCCGAAATAACCGACGTCCTGGCCGAACACTACGACGTTGTCGTCGCGCTCGAGCATCACGTCCATGGCCGAGCGCAGCGCCTGGATCATGGTCATGGTGGTAGTGGTCATGGCGGTGTCCAACGCAATATTGTTGTTGTGATCGTTCATGTCAGATCCCCAACTGCTGACGCTGGCGCTTCAAATGCTCCGGCATCTCTTTGTAGACGTCCTCGAACATGGTCGCGGCGCTCGGAATCTGCCCGCCGGCGAGGGTGCCGTACTGCTCGGCTTCTTTCTGCGCGGCGATCACCTCGGCTTCGAGTTCGGCGGTGACGGCGGCGTGTTCCTCTTCGGACCACTGGCCGATCTTCACCAGGTGCTGCTTGAGGCGCGCGATCGGGTCGCCCAACGGGAAGTGGCTCCAGTCATCGGCGGGGCGGTATTTCGAAGGATCGTCAGATGTGGAGTGCGGGCCGGCGCGGTAGGTGACCCATTCGATCAGGGCCGGGCCGAGGTTGCGGCGAGCCCGTTCGGCGGCCCAGCGCGACGCGGCGTAGACGGCGATGAAATCGTTGCCATCGACCCGCAGCGAGGCGATGCCGCAGCCAACGCCGCGTCCGGCGAAAGTAGTCGCTTCACCGCCGGCAATCGCCTGGAAAGTGGAAATCGCCCACTGGTTGTTGACCACGTTGAGGATCACCGGGGCGCGGTAGACGTGGGCGAAGGTAAGGGCGGTGTGGAAGTCCGATTCGGCGGTGGCGCCGTCGCCGATCCAGGCCGAGGCGATCTTGGTGTCGCCCTTGATCGCCGAGGCCATGCCCCAGCCCACGCCCTGGATGAACTGGGTGGCGAGGTTGCCGGAAATGGTGAAGAAACCGGCGTCCTTGACCGAATACATGATCGGCAACTGCCGGCCCTTGAGCGGATCGCGCTCGTTGGACAACAGTTGGCAGATCAGGTCCACCAGCGGCACGTCGCGGGCCATGAGGATGCTTTGCTGGCGGTAGGTCGGGAAGCACATGTCGTCGATGTTCAGGGCCAGGGCCTGGGCGCTGCCGATGGCTTCCTCGCCAAGGCTCTGCATGTAGAACGACATCTTTTTCTGGCGCTGGGCGACGACCATGCGGTTGTCGTAGATGCGTGTCTTGAGCATGGCGCGCATGCCCTTGCGCAGAATCTCGACAGGGACATTCTCGGCCCACTCGCCCAAGGCGTTGCCTTGGTCGTCGAGCACGCGGATCAGGCTGCGCGCCAGGTCGGCGGTGTCGGCGGGTTCGACGTCGATGGGAGGTTTGCGCACCGTGCCGGCATCCGTCAGATGCAGGTAGGAGAAGTCGGTCTTGCAGCCGGGACGGCCCGAAGGTTCGGGGACGTGCAGGCGTAGCGGTTCGTACGCTGGGTTCATGGCTTTCTACGCTCGATCTTGTGAATTTCTTGTAGTGGGCGCGCTAGCTGACGAATTTCCCTGGGTAGGTGGGAAATTGTCCTACAACAATCATAGGCTCGACGTAGAAGAATTTTTTTCTCTGTTGGCTTGCTGTTTAGATGATTTGCAGATAAAAAATCTGCACAACGATAAGAAACAGGAAATTTTGTCTCATGCGCAAATTGGATCGCACCGACATCGGCATTCTCAACAGCCTTCAGGAAAACGCCCGCATCACCAATGCCGACCTTGCCCGTTCGGTCAACCTGTCGCCGACGCCGTGCTTCAATCGGGTCCGGGCGATGGAGGAGCTGGGAGTGATTCGCGAGCAGGTCACCCTGCTGGATGCCGACCTGCTGGGCCTGCACGTCAACGTGTTTATCCATGTCAGCCTGGAGAAACAGGTGGAAGAGGCGCTGCAGCATTTCGAAGAGGCGATCTCCGACCGGCCGGAAGTGATGGAGTGCTACCTGATGGCGGGCGACCCGGATTACCTGATCCGTGTGCTGGTGCCGACCATCCAGTCGCTGGAGCGGTTCATGATGGATTTCCTGACCAAAGTCCCCGGCGTGGCGAACATCCGCTCAAGCTTCGCCCTCAAGCAGGTGCGCTACAAGACCGCGTTGCCGCTGCCAGCCAATGGCTTGACCTTGGGCACCTGAAAGGCTGCGCCCCTCCTGTGGGAGCGAGCCTGCTCGCGAAGGGGCCGTCACATTCAACATCCTGCAAGCAGACGCACCGCATTCGCGAGCAGGCTCGCTCCCACATTGGATTTATGGTGTCGCCGGGTACTGTGATAACCGCCGATCCCTGTGGGAGCGAGCCTGCTCGCGAAGGCGTCGGCCCATTCAGCATCTGACAACCAGCAGACCCACCACCGTGGCGAGGGAGCTTGCTCCCGCTGGGCCGGTCCGACGCCTCGGGCGCAGCAGCCCCAAGCTGCTAAAGCTGATTGATCGGAATCTTCAGATAGGTCACGCCATTCCCCTCCGCCGGCGGCAGGTGGCCCGCCCGCACATTCACCTGGATCGCCGGCAACAGCAGCGTCGGCATGCCCAGGGTCTTGTCGCGCTGGGTGCGCATGGCCACGAACGCGGCCTCGTCGATGCCGTCGCGAACATGGATGTTGTGCTGGCGCTGCTCGCCCACGGTGCTCATGCACTGGGGCTCGCGGCCCTCCGGCGGGTAATCGTGGCAAACGTAGAGTCGAACGCCGGCAGGAAAGGCCAACAGCTTGCGGATCGAAGCGTAGAGCTGACAGGCATTGCCGCCAGGGAAGTCGCAGCGGGCAGTGCCCACGTCAGGCATGAATAGCGTGTCACCCACCAGGATCACATCGCCATCGATCAGGTAGGCCATGTCCGCCGGGGTGTGGCCGGGAACGTGCAGCGCGGTGGCCTTGAGGTTGCCGATAAAAAAAGATTCGTCGGCCGCGAACAGGTGGTCGAACTGTGAACCATCCACTGCAAATTGCGCTTCGAGATTGAACAGCGTCTTGAAGACACTCTGTACCTGATGGATGGATTCGCCGATGGCGATCTTGCCGCCCAGTTTTCCCCGCAGGTAAGGAGCGGCGGACAAGTGATCGGCATGGGCGTGGGTTTCCAGCAGCCATTGCACCGTCAACTGGTGTTCAGCCACGAAAGCGATCACCCGATCGGCCTGCTCCGTGCCGCTGCGGCCTGACGCCGGGTCGTAGTCGAGCACCGGGTCGACCACCGCACAGGACCCGCCAGCGTGTTCATAAACCACGTAGGTATAGGTCTTTGAAGCGGGGTCGAGGAAGCTTTGGATCTGCGCGGGCATGACAACGAACCTGTGCGGGAAGAACTCATGAAAGGGGCTGCTACGCGGCCCAGCGGGAGCAAGCTCCCTCGTCATAGACCAATCTATGAATAGCCAGTTGCAACGCTTGGGACTTACAACATATGGTCCGCAGCTTAAGTGAGGGCCACCGCGTCCTGCAAATGCGATCACGCCTGACAACAGGCGTGCGCGGCTTGAGAGACGGTTATGTTACTGGCAAGTTTTTTTGGTGTGATCATGGGCCTGATCCTTGGCCTGACGGGGGCGGGCGGCGGAATTCTGGCCGTGCCGGCGTTGGTGCTGGGCCTGGGTTGGAGCATGACCCAGGCCGCGCCGGTGGCGTTGTTTGCGGTGGGCAGCGCCGCAGCTGTCGGCGCCATCGATGGGTTGCGCCATGGGCTGGTGCGTTACCGCGCGGCCTTGCTCATCGCGCTGCTGGGCGCGGTGTTCTCGCCGGTGGGTGTCTATTTCGCCCACCAGCTTTCAGAAAAAATCCTGATGATTCTGTTCAGCCTGCTGATGGTGCTGGTGGCGGCGCGCATGCTGCGCCGAGAAACCCCGCAGCCGGGACCCAGCGACCACGGCGCGGCCAGTTGGGGCCAGAAGAACTGCATGCTGGATCAGCAGACCGGGCGCCTGGCCTGGACCGCCCGCTGCACCGCCACGCTGTCGGCGTTGGGCGCGGTCACGGGCATGGTTTCGGGCCTGCTGGGGGTGGGTGGCGGTTTCCTGATCGTCCCGGCGTTCAAGCAACTGACCGACGTGCAGATGCGCGGCATTGTCGCCACCTCCTTGATGGTCATCAGCCTGATTTCGTTGATCGGCGTGGTGGGCGCGTTTCATGCCGGGGTCAGCATCGACCGGGTAGGGGCGGCGTTCATTGCGGCGAGCATCGTCGGAATGACTTTGGGGCGACGCTTCTCGACGAAGGTTCCAGCGCGGGCGTTGCAGGTGGGGTTTGCCGGGGTGTGTCTGGCGGTGGCGGGGTTCATGTTGTTGCGGGCTTAGCGCAGGAGAAGGCTTTTGTGGCGAGGGAGCTTGCTCCCGCTCGGCTGCGAAGCAGACGCCAGGCTTGATAATGGATGGGCCTGCTTCGCCCGAGGCGTCGGACCGGGCCAGCGGGAGCAAGCTCCCTCGCCACGTAGATCGCGTGGTGCTTATAACTCCCGGCACTGCATCGAAAACCCCAACGCCACCGACTGCCCTTGCTCCAGCAAGCGCAACCCCGGCCGTCCTGGCAGGTGATGCGCGTTGACCGGATGGCTGACCGGTTCGATGCAGAAGAAATCCAGACCGACGGGGCAGTACAACAGGAAATATTCGCTGCCGCTGGCGCGACATTCCAGTTCATAACCCAGGTCCGGTTGCTGGATCAGGCATCGTCCGTTCCAGCCGCCGAAGCCGTTGTCGACGAGGGTGTCGGGCAATGACCGAAGTTGCTGGAAATCCCACTCCGAGGGAATATCCCTCAGTTCCGTTGGCAGTTTCGAGGCGTCGCACATCCAGACTTCGCTGGCACGGGTTTGCAGGCGAGTGCCGGCGGTGCGTGGCAAATACGGATGCAAGCCCAACCCATGCCAGGCAGCCTGTTCGGCCATGTGGGTGACGTGCAGGGCGATTTGCAGTTGGCCGCCGCTCAAGCGGATCCGCAGGCTGGCGCAATAAGCGAACGGGGTTTGGCTGTCCAACTGCAGCAAGACTTCCTGATCAGTTCGTTCGGTAATCTGCCAGGGCTGCTGCCAGGCGCTGCCATGGATCGGAAAGGGATCGTTGGGGCTGTTGGCTTCCAGGGCGAGCCAGCCGCCCGGGCAATCGAAACCGCCTTGGGCGATCCTGTTCGACCAGGGGATCAACGGAAAGCAGCCGAGCTTTCCCGGCAGGCGGTTTTCCAGTGCTTGCGGTGCGGGCGGGCGCAGCAGCGGAGCTCCGGTGCTGCGCAATGTCCATTCAACGAGACTGGCGCCAAGGTGCGGGGCCAGGGTGAGGCGGGTGAGTTCGTCTTCGAGATGAAGGAGAGGTGGTGTCATGGCGGCGTCTTTTTTGTAAGGGCTGAAAGCTTTTGTGGCGAGGGAGCTTGCTCCCGCTCGGCTGCGAAGCAGACGCCCCGATTGACACCGCAGGGGCCTGCTGCGCAGTCCAGCGGGAGCAAGCTCCCTCGCCACAAGAGGGCTTGTTCACTGTTGGGGTTACAACACCAGATTCGGCAGCCACAGCGAAATGGCAGGAACGTAGGTCACCAGCATCAGCACCAGGAACAGCATGGCGTAGAACGGCAGCAGCGCCTTCACGGTGCTTTCGATGCTCACCTTGCCGATGGCGGAACCGACGAACAGTACCGCGCCCACCGGCGGTGTGATCAGGCCGATACCCAGGTTCACCAGCATGATCATGCCGAACTGCACCGGGTCCACGCCGATGCCGACGATCACCGGCATCAGGATCGGCGTCAGGATCAGGATCAGCGGCGCCATGTCCATCACGGTGCCCAACAGCAGCAACATCACGTTGATGCACATCAGGATCACGTAGCGGTTGTCCGACAGTGTCAGGAACGCGGTGGTGATCTTCGCCGGAATCTCCATCAGCGTCATGATGTAGCCGAAGCTGGCGGCGAAGCCGATCAGGATCATCACGATGGAGATGGTGCGTACCGTACGGTGCATCAGTTTCGGCAACTCGCTCCACTTGTAGTCGCGATAGATGCACATGGTCACGAAGAACGCCCACACCACGGCAATCGCGGCCGATTCGGTGGCGGTGAACACACCCGAGAGAATGCCGCCAAGGATGATGAACAGGGTCATCATGCCCCACATGGCTTCCTTGCAGATCTTCAACGCTTGCTTGAGCGGAATCACTTCGCCCTTGGGGTAATTGCGCTTTTTCGCAAAAACCAGGCACAGCGCCATCAGGCACAGGTTCATCATGATGCCGGGGACGATGCCGGCCATGAACAGCGAACCAATGGAGACGGTGCCGCCAGCGGCGAGGGAGTACAGCACCGCGTTGTGGCTGGGCGGTGTCAGCAGCGCTTGTACCGAACCACTGACAGTGACGGCGGTGGCGTATTCACGCGGATAGCCCCGGCGTGTCATTTCCGGGATCAGCACCGAGCCGACCGAGGCGGTATCGGCCACCGAGGAGCCGGAGATCGCGCCAAAAAAACTCGAGGCCACGAGGTTGACCAAAGACAGGCCACCGCGCACGAAGCCTACCAACACACTGGCGAATGCCACCAAGCGGCGGGACATGCCGCCCTCGGCCATGATCGCGCCGGCCAGGACGAAGAACGGAATGGCCAGCAGCGAGAACTTGTTCACCCCGCCCGTTACCTGAATCATCATGGCCTGGAACGGAATATCGATCCACCATGCCCCGATCAGGGCGGCAGCGCCCAGCGCGTAGGCGACCGGCATGCCGATCAGGATCAACAGCAAAAAACTGCCCAGCAGAATCAGAGCGTCCATTAAACGGCACCTTCGTTTTCTTCAACCAGGTCGAACTGCACGACCCGACGCTTGCTTTGATCACCCAGCAAGAGTTTTTCCAGGACAAAAATAAGGGTCAGGAACCCACCGATCGGGATCGGCATGTAAGTGATGCCAACGCGCAGGGTAGGGATGGCGCTCATGAACTGGTTCCAGGTGGTCATGCACAGCTTGGCACCCCAGACAGTCATGAAAATGCATACCGCCGCCATCAACAGCTGGGTGAACACCGAAGCCAGGGTTTGCAAATGCGGGGGCATGCGGCTGGTGACCATGTCCACGGCCATGTGCGAGCCGGAGCGGTAGCTGGCAGCAGCACCAATGAAGGTAAATACGATCATCAGCAAGATCGCGGTGGGCTCCGGCCAGCTTGAGCCGGTGCCGAGGACGTAGCGGGCGAACACGCCCCAAGGGATCATCAGCGCAACGGCGAGGACAGACAGGCCGGCGACCCAGATGCAAGTCATGTAAATCGTGTCGTTGATACGCAGCAGCAAATTCTTCATCGGGTTCCACCGTAACCGGGCGCGCCTTTTAACCGCAGGCGCGCCCAGCCGTTTCATGAATACAGATTGAGAGGCCTTACTGGACAGCTTCGATGCGCTTGATCAGGTCGGCATACGGAGCACCGTACTTGGCCCGGACCGGCGCGGTGGCGTCGTAGAAAGGTTTCTTGTCGACGGTGATGAACTCGACGCCGGCGGCCTTGAGTTTTTCTTCACTGGCGGCGGACTTCTTGTCCCACAGCACGCGCTCTTCAGCCTGGGCAGCCTTGGCCGCTTTTTTCACCATGTCCTGCTGCTCTGGGGTGAGCTTGTTCCAGGTGATTTTCGACATCACGATCGGCTCAGGCAGGATCAGGTGACCGGTCAGGCTGTAGAACTTGGCGTTCTGGTAGTGGTTGTGCTCGAGCATGGTCGGCGGGTTGTTTTCCGCGCCGTCGATCACGCCGGTCTGCAAGGCGCTGAAGATCTCGCCAGTGTCCATCGCGATGCCGTTGCCGCCCATGGCGTTCATCATCTCAATGAACATCGGGTTGCCTTGGACGCGGATTTTCATGCCCTTGAGGTCTTCGGGCGTGCGCACCGGCTTCTTGGTGTAGAGGTTGCGGGTGCCGCCGTCCATCCATGCCAGGGCCACCAGGCCGAATTCGGAGTTGGTGATCCGGTCGAGGATCGCATCGCCGACCTCACCGTCGATGACGGCGCGCATGTGCGCCTGGTCGCGGAAGATGAATGGCATGTTGAACACGTTCACGTCCGGCACCACAGGGCCGACGATGCCCAGGCTGACGCGGGACATCTGGATCGCGCCGGCTTGCATCTGCTCGATGACTTCTTTTTCGGAACCCAGTACGCCACCCGGGAAAAACTTGAACTTCAGTTCGCCCTTGCTCTCTGCTTCGAGAGTTTTACCCATGGATTCCTCGGCGACTACGGTCGGGTAGCCCTTGGGGTGGATGTCGGCGATCTTGATATCGAGTGCGTGTGCCGCCTGCGCCAGGAAGGCCAGGGGCAGGGCCGCGATCAGAAGCGTGCGTTTGAAATTCATGGTCAATCTCCAGTGTTGTTGTTTTTATGTCTATCGATGTGAAGCGGCAAAGCAGATCAGTTCGCGGAGTGTTTCCGTCCTCCGAAAGCAGGTTCAGCCAGGCCCTTGACGCCGGGATTGAGGGCGAACACGCCGCCGGCCAGGGATTGCGGATCATTGTCGTCACCCGGACGGATCGAGGTGACGAAGAGGGTATCGAGCTGGCTTCCGCCGAAGGCGCACATGGTCGGTTTTTTCACCGGTACTTCCAGCGAACGGTCGAGACGTCCGTCCGGGGTGAAGCGGTGAATCAGCCCGGCGTCATTGGCGCAAATCCAGTAGCAACCCTCGGCATCCACTGCTGCGCCGTCGGGGCGACCGGCCAGCGGCATCATGTCGACGAACAGGCGCCGGTTGGACGGGGTGCCGCTGTCGATGTCGTAGTCGAAAGCCCAGATCTGCTGGCTCAACGGGTGCGAATCGGAGAGGTACATCGTCCGTCCGTCGGGGCTGAAGCCTAGGCCGTTGGGTACGATGAAACCGCTGAGCTGTGGCTCGACCGGGCTGCTTTGCCCGGCGTCAAAACGGTACATCCGGCCTTCGTCGGCGTTGGCGCCCATGTTCAGCACCATGCTGCCGGCCCAGAAACGGCCCTGGCGATCACAGCGGCCATCGTTGAGGCGCATGTCGGTGCGGTTGTGCTCGACGCTGGCGCACAGTTCGCTGTCCAGGCTGCCGTCGTCATTGGGGTGCAGGCGGAAGAAACCGCTTTCCATGCCCGCGACCCAGCCACCGTCCTGGTGACGGGCGATACAGGCGAGCATTTCGGGGGCTTCCCAGCCCTGGATTTTTCCGCTGCTGGCGTTCCAGCGTTGCAGACCGCCGCTGGGGATGTTCACCCAGTACAAGGCGTTCTCCTCGGGGACCCACACAGGGCTTTCCCCGACGGCGTTGCGTGCATCAACAATCAATTCGGCTTGCATGGCGATTCCTTGGTTCGTGTGTATCCCATGAAACAGGCGAATCAGTTGTCGAACGGGCCAGCGGCAACAAAGGCGCCGCCCTGATAGATCCTGGCCGGGTCATCGTCGGCCGGCATTGGCTGGGCTTCGACCTTGGCGCGGAAGATTTCCGAAGTGTCCTTGGGCTGGTAGCCCAGGTGCGCGGCCTGGCTGTTATCCCACCAGACGTCGCGGTTGGCGGACATGCCGTAGACCACGGTGTGGCCGACTTTCGGCGTGTAGAGCGAGCATTCGATCAATTGGGTGAGGTCGTCGAAGCTCAGCCAGGTGCTCATCATCCGGCGGTTCTGCGGCTCCGGGAACGACGAGCCGATGCGGATGCTCACGGTCTCGATGCCGTAGCGATCGAAGTAGAAACTGGCCATGTCTTCGCCGTAGGACTTGGACAGACCATAGTAGCCATCCGGACGGCGAGGGGAGAGGGCGTCGAGGGTCTGGTCCTGCTTGTAGAAACCGATGACGTGGTTGGAACTGGCGAAGATCACGCGCTTTACGCCGTGCTTGCGCGCGGCTTCATAAATATGGAATACGCCGCTGATGTTGGCGCCGAGGATCTCCTCGAACGGACGCTCCACCGACACACCGCCAAAATGCAGGATGGCGTCGACGCCTTCCACTAGTTGGTGCACGGCCTGTTTATCCGACAGGTCGCAGGGCACCACTTCTTCGCTTTCATCGATGGCCGGCGCCATGTTGGCGATGTCCGACAGGCGAATGTGGCGGGCGTAAGGCTTGAGGCGTTCGCGCAAGACTTTGCCAAGGCCGCCGGCGGCGCCGGTCAACAGCAAGCGATTGAAAGGGTGGCGAATCTGTGTCGTGGTCATGGCATTACCTGAGCAAACAGTGAGAGGTACAGTTGTTATAAGTTGTCGTACGACCGAGGGCGAATATCCTTATCCTTCTGCTGCCTTGTCAACGTTTGATCGACGAACCGCTCTGGAACGGCGTCCTTGCCGTAGATTGCCATGGGATGCGCCCAGGCTGAATCCTTCCGTTACAGCAGCGAAATCGGGTAGCTGATGAAGATCCGGTTCTCGTCGAATTCGTTGGTGCTGAAGTCGCGACGAATCGATGCGTTACGCCATTTTACGTTAAGGCTCTTCAGCGCACCGCTCTGCACGGTGTACGCCAGCTCGGTCTCGCGGCCCCATTCCTTGCCGTCATCGACGGTGGCGGTGTGCACGTTGTCACCGCTGATGTAGCGGTTCATCAGGGTCAGGCCCGGCACGCCAACAGCGGCGAAGTTGAAGTCATGGCGCAGCTGCCAGGATTTTTCCTTGGCGTTGTCATAGCTGGAGTTGTAGCTGTCGTTCGCCAGGGTGCCGCCGCTGGTGCCGTTGACGCGCATCCAGGCATCATCGCCGCCGACTTTCTGCAGGCCGACATAGAAGGTGTTGCCACCGTACTTGGCGGAGAGCATGGCGAACGCGGTCTTGTTGTCGAGATCGCCGGCCAGGGCGCTGCCGTCTTCCTTGCCGGTGAAGTAGCCCAGGTTGGCGCCCAGGGTCCAGTCGCCCATGGGTTGGCTGTGGGTCAGGTTGAAATATTGCTGCTGGTAGATGTCGGACAGTTCCGCGTACCAGACGCCGACCTGGGTGCGTTTTTCGTTGAAGGCGTATTCGCCGCCGCCGAAGTTGAAACGGTCGGAAGTGAAGGCACCGCGGCCGTTCATCGACATGTCTTCCATGCTCGCGTCGTTGCGCGGGCTGTTGCCACGGAACTGACCGCCATAGAGGCTCAGGCCGTTGATCTCAGTGGAAGTGACCTGGCCGCCCTGGAAGGTTTGCGGCAGGGAGCGGCCGTCGTCGGAACGCAGGATCGGCAGCACCGGCATCCACTCGCCGACTTTCAATTCAGTCTTCGAGACTTTGGCCTTGAGGGCCACGCCCAAACGGCCGAAGTCATCGGCCGGACGACCGTCGTCGTGCACCGGCAGCAGCTGGGTGCCGGCGGTGCCACGACCGCCGTCAAGCTTGACCGAGTACAGGCCGAGCACGTCCACGCCGAAACCGACCGTGCCCTGGGTGAAACCGGACTTGGCGTCGAGGATGAAGCTTTGAGTCCATTCCTCGGCTTTGCCTTGGGCGGCGGCGTCGTTGACGAAGTTGCGGTTGAAATAGGCGTTGCGCAGATTCAGCGTGGCTTTGGCGTCATCGACAAAACCTGCGGCGCTGGCAGTCATGGGCAGGAACATGGCCAGGCTGCTGCAACTGATCAGGCCCAGGGCGACATTCGATGGGGAAAAAGGACGGGTTGGACGGTTCTTGGGCGAAAAACGGACACGTGTGCTCACTCTGACGCTCCCTTGCTTTTTTGTTGTTTTTATCTGTTATACGTCGTCGTACAACATGGCAGGGATTATTTGGTGGCGGGTGATTCTTGTCAACTGGCCATTACTGCGATTTTTCTTGCCGGTAGCCGTTGGTATGGGTGTCTCCAACGTTTAAGGGCATGCTGCCTTGGCCTGGAAAGGCTCCGCTGAGCGAGCTGGTTGTGCGATGACCGGTCTAAGACATTAGTCGAATGGCCGGGCGATGTCCTCATTGCCATATCTTCCAGGGCTGCTACGCAGCCAGCGGGAGCAAGCTCCCTCGCCACCGCGTTTGTATCTCGCGGAAAACGACCGTATGCACTTGTTGGAAAATGTATACCCGCACTTAATGAACTCGCGATCAGTTCTGGAATATTAAAATAAAATCAGCTTATGTCTAACGGTATCGCTCCTGCGGCATTGCGCTTAGATTGGATGCTTGTCCACTCGGCAGTTACCAATTTTATGGGAGTCTGTAGTAGGGAGGACTAACTTTAATCGCCGCAAAGAGGGTATAAGCATGTCAAATTCAATTGCACCATTCGCCCACAGAACAGACACTTGGATGACCGACAACAGGGAGGTTCTCGGCACTCTTAAACTTCACCAGTTGGCACTTCCTTCTGCGCATAACGCGGGAGTGGATAAAAAAGGAGTGGGCGGCTTTGAAGAGGGATGGGTTGCCTGTCAAGAAGACTCCTTCTATTACCAGCTAAAGCGTGGTATTCGCGTGTTGGACTTGCGCCTGCGTATGCACCGGTACCATGGTGCCGTTGCATTCAACTTCTATCACGGGCCTATCGAGTCAAGTAGAACCCTAAAAATCTAATTTACGATTGCCGAATGTTTTTAACCGAGGGGGGTGCTCGAAATAATGAAATCATTATTTTTGATCTCAATCACACAGATTCACAACTTGGAGAGTTTTGGTGGGAGGCTATAAAAAGTGAGCTCGTGGATGGCTTGTCTGACCTATTGATTCCCCCCGCAGCCAAAGATCTGACTCTTAAAGAAATAAATCTGCGGTATCCTGGAAGAAATATCATACTTGCTTGGGGAGAGGTGAGCGGCCCTATGTTCTGGGGGCATGTCCGCAGTGATTGGGTCGGTAAGGACCTGCCCCGCTTGGCTGAGGTAAGGGAATATATTGGGAAGACAATACACAGCCTTTACCCGCCGGATCATTTGCGCTCACTGCAAGTTGTCAAGTATTCCAAGCTCTACGGCCCGGAAAAAATCGGAGCGGCCATTAACGAGTGGTTCTCCGCAGATTCGGAGTGGCTAAAAAAAGCCAATATTATCAATGTCGATTTTTTTGAAGTTACAAATATCGTACAGAATTGCATCGAGTCCAATATAAGAAAGGCATCACTCACCCCTCCCTCTACGCCAGTGGTGGGGAGTAAATACTACCCGGACAGTCGATCTTTGGTCGTGTCCTTTAAGTCTACCGATAATTTTGCAGTTTCCCATTATGTCGCCGTCGTCAACGGAGAAACTAAAACGGCACACCATCAGGACAGCTATGTGGTGTGGCCGCACGTTTCTTTTAAGCTGGGCTTTGATAGAGCTTTCAAAGGGTCGGTTTATGCGGTAGATAGTACAGGGCTGAAGTCGAAAAGTGCGCTGTTCTCTGGCAATACAGGTGCGGCCCCTGTTCCTGGTGCGCCAAGTTTTGTTGGTTCGGAACGCTCTGGTTTCAGCGGGAAGGACAGCATAACGGTCGGCTGGACGAAAAGAACGCCTCACGGCGTAAATTATGAAGTCTGTATTTATAAAGCTGACAACAAAGGCAAACCTGTTGGCTCAGCAGTAGAATCAACGTTACTTCCCATTACCTATGCCCAATACACATTTAAAAATCTAGAGGCAGGTCAGGGTTATTACATCACCCTTTGCCAAGTCAATGTCCTCGGACAAGCTGGGACAGTCAGGGATAGATGGGTTGGCCCATAGACCCTTGCGTCGCAGCCCTGCATTCAGGCATATCCAACCTTGTGACTGCTCGCAGGCGGCTCAAGGTTGGGTTAAAAACAAGCCCACCGCACGAAAAGGAGTAACCTGCCGCTCTGCCTCAACTCTCCATGGACCCCCTATGTTCCCCAATGCCGAGCGCTACAACCACTCCACCGAATACGCCAACAAACTCGTCGACCGCATCGGCCAGACGCCGGCCTGGATTGCCTTGCGCATCGGCGTCACTGAAAAACGCATGCGCTACATTCTTGCGGGCTCGCGTACGATCAAGGGCGACACTACCGAAATCCTGATGTCTTACGCCGAGCAGTTCTGCCTGGAGTGCCTCGCCGCCGAGGCCAAGGCCGCCAAGGATCGCGCCCGCTCGAAAGCGGCAGGCTCTGGCAGCGACGCCTGAACCATCTCGATCCGTGGCGAGGGAGCTTGCTCCCGCTGGCTGCGTAGCAGCCCCTCTTGAAGATTCCGCATCAGCGGCACCGAGTTCTCAGTGATGGGGCTGCTGCGCAGCCCAGCGGGAGCAAGCTCCCTCGCCACGAAAGTGTCTGCGGCACTTCTTGGCGTTCCTTGTCGTCGAACAGGCATCTGGAAAGTTTCCAGCGACCTATTGTCGCTATGTTCCCGCAAGGTTTTTGAATGGATCACTACACCCCGCGCGCCTGGCAGCCGCACGAACGGCCGACGCTGCCCGGTTCGCCCTCGACGCCGTTGCATCCCACGCCCAAGCGGCTTGCCTACGCGCTGGTTGGCGTGCTGGTCGCGTTGACCGGGGGTTTGGGCAATTCGCTGGTGATCGCCAATCTGCCCTATCTGCAAGGGTCCCTGGGCGCCACCACGGCGGAGATGGCCTGGTTGCCCGCGGCCTACGTCATGACCAACGTCTCGATGAACCTGCTGCTGGTGAAATTTCGTCAGCAGTTCGGCTTGCGCGCGTTCACCGAAGTGTTCCTGGCGCTCTATGCGCTGGTGACCTTCGGCCATCTGTTCGTCAACGACCTGAACTCGGCGATCGCCGTGCGTGCGGCCCATGGCATGGTGGGTGCGGCCCTCAGTTCCCTGGGCCTGTATTACATGGTCCAGGCTTTCCCGGCCAAGTGGCGGCTCAAGGCGCTGGTGTTGGGCCTGGGCACTTCGCAACTGGCCTTGCCAATGGCCCGGCTGTTCTCTGAAGACCTGCTGCAAATCGCCGAATGGCGCGGCTTGTACCTGTTCGAGCTGGGCATGGCGCTGCTGTCGCTGGGCTGCGTGCTGCTGCTCAAGTTGCCGCCGGGTGATCGCTTCAAGACCTTTGAAAAACTCGACTTCCTGACCTTCACCGTGCTCGCCAGCGGCGTCGCCTTGCTGTGCGCGGTGTTGTCGCTGGGGCGCATCGACTGGTGGTTGGAAGCGCCATGGATCGGCGTGGCCTCGGCGGCTTCCATCGTCTTGATCCTGGCGGGCCTGGCGATCGAACACAACCGCAGCAATCCGATGTTGATGACGCGTTGGCTCGGCAGCGGGGTGATGATCCGTCTGGCCCTGGCGGTGATTCTGATCCGCATGGTGACCTCGGAACAATCCACCGGGGCGGTGGGTTTCCTGCAAGCGCTGAACATGAGCAGCCAGCAGATGCACAGCCTTTACGTGGTGATGCTGATCGGCAGTATCGCCGGGCTGGTGACCAGCGCGCTGACCATCAACCCGGCGCACCTGTTCATGCCGCTGATCATTTCCCTGGCGTTGATGGCCACGGGGTCGGTGATGGACAGTTATTCGAACAACCTGAGCCGTCCGCAAAACATGTATTTCAGCCAGTTCCTGCTGGCATTCGGCAGCACGTTCTTTCTCGGGCCGACGATGATCCTGGGCGTGCGCAATGTGCTGACCAACCCGCGAAACCTGGTGAGTTTTTCCGTGCTGTTCGGGATCTGCCAGAGCCTCGGCGGCCTGGTAGGGGCCGCGGTGCTCGGCACGTTCCAGGTGGTGCGCGAGAAATTTCATTCCAGCCATCTGGTGGAGAACCTGAGTCAGTTCGATCCTCGCGTCGCCGCGCGGGTGGACAGCGGCGGTTCGGCGGTGGGTTCGCTGATCGCCGATCCGGGCCTGCGTCACCTGCAAGGCCTTCGCAGCCTCGCCACGGCCGCTACCCGCGAAGCCAACATACTCGCCTATAACGACGTGTTCATGCTGATCGCGGTGATCGCCGTGCTGACCATGATCTGGATTTCCATTCGTGCCCTGTGGCTGATGAGCACTACCCAGCCCGCCGCCGCAGCGCCTGCCCCTTCGACACAACCCAGCGGTGCCACCTCTTCATGACCGAGCCGACCACCACGACCACCAACGCCATCGCCGATACGCCGGAAGACCAGGCGCCTCCTGCCGCTCCGGCGACAAAACCGCGCTCCCTGCGAGTGCGGATGCTTTCATCCCTCGGATTCGCCGCAGTGGCGATTGTCGGCGTGCTGGTGGTGCTTTACGCCTGGCAATTGCCGCCGTTCAGCAGCGCCGTGGAAACCACCGAGAATGCCTTGGTGCGCGGGCAGGTGACGATCATCGGGCCACAGCTCAGTGGTTATGTCCATGAAGTCCCGGTGCAGGACTTCCAGTTCGTCAAGGCCGGCGATCTGCTGGTGCGCCTGGATGACCGCATCTACCGGCAACGGCTCGACCAGGCGCTGGCGCAACTGGCGGTGCAACAGGCGGCCCTGGCCAACGTCGTACAGCAGCGCAACAGCGCCGAGGCGAGCATCAAGCTGCGCCAGGCCGCGTTGGCCGACAGCCAGGCCCAGGCCCACAAAGCCGCCGCCGACCTGCGCCGCAACGAGGCGTTGATAAAGGACGGTTCGGTGTCCAGGCGTGAACTGGATATCAGTCGCGCCGCCAGCGCCCAAGCCACCGCAGCCGTCGCCCAGGCCCAGGCCAGCCTGGAAATTGCCCGTCAGGACCGGCAAACCGTCATCGTCAACCGCGGCTCCCTGGAAGCCGCTGTCGCCAGCGCCGAGGCGGCGGTGCAACTGGCGCGCATCGACCTGTCCAACACGCGCGTGTTGGCGCCACGGGACGGTCAGCTGGGGCAGATAGGCGTGCGTCTGGGCGCCTACGTCAATTCCGGAGCGCAGTTGATGGCGCTGGTGCCGAACCAGAAGTGGGTGATCGCCAACCTCAAGGAAACCCAGATGGACAAGGTACGGGTCGGTCAGCCGGCAAGCTTCACCGTGGATGCCCTCGGCCATCGCCGCTTCCAGGGGCATGTCGAACGCATTTCCCCGGCCACCGGTTCCGAGTTCAGCCTGCTGCAGGCTGACAACGCCACCGGCAATTTCGTCAAGATTGCCCAGCGCGTTCCGGTTCGCATCACCGTGGATCCGGACCAGCCCGAAAGTGAACGCCTGCGGCCAGGGATGTCGGTGGTGGTGAGCATCGACACGGCCGCCGAACAGCAATGACCCGCAGAAGAAAGCCGTTTCCTGCACAGGGAACGCGTCACGCGTGCAGGAGTCGTAACCTCCATGCGTTTCTGACCCCCACGGAGATCCAATGAATCTGGAAGTCCCGAGCACCGATACCAATCGCCGCCAACTGCTGCAGATCATCGCCGGGCTATCGGATGGCGTGATGCTGATCGAAGTCGACCAGACGATTGCCTGGGCCAACGAAGCGGCCTTGACCATGCACGGAGTCGAGGAGCTTGGCGAGTTGGGCACCAACGCCAAGGAGTACGCCCGGCGTTTCAATTTGCGTTATCGCAACAACCATTCGCTGCCCGAAGACAACTATCCCATCGCCCGCGTGGCCCGCGGCGACGAATTCAGCGATGTGCTGGTGGAGGTGACGCCGGTGGCCGATCCGGACCGCACCTGGGTGCACCGCATCCGCAGCATGGTGCTGACCGACCGCAACGACGAGCCGGAATACCTGGTGCTGATTCTCAGCGATGCCACGGAATGGGCCAGCGCCGAACAGCGCTTCGAGAAAACCTTCGGCGCCAACCCGGCACCAGCGGTGATCTGCCGTCTCAGCGATTTGCGCTATATCAAGGTCAACGCGGGTTTCCTGGAAATGACCGGCTACAGCCGCGAAGAGGTGATCGGGCGTTCGGTGTATGAACTGGATGTGCTCGAGGCTGCCGAAAAGCGCGACCTGGCCGTCGAGCGCCTGGGGCAGGGCGCGACAATCCCGCAGATGCAGGCCGAACTGCGCTTGCCCGATGGCACCAGCAAACAGGTGATCGTCGCTGGCCAGCCGCTGGACCTGCACGATGAAGACTGCATGCTGTTTTCGTTCATGGACATGGAGCCGCGGCGCAAGGCCGAAACGGCGCTGCGCCAGAGCGAGGAGCGTTTTGCCAAGTCGTTCCGGCTGTCACCGGTGCCGACGCTGATCTGTAGCGCCGAGCTGCAACTGGCGGAAATCAACGAGGCCTTCCTCCAGGCGACGGGTTATGCCAGCCAAGAGCTGTTGGGCAAGACCGTGGAGGAGATCGGCTTCCTCGAGAAGGAAGCGGCCGCGACGTTGTTCGGGCGCCTGGAAAAGACTGCCACCGTGTCCAGGGTCGACGTCAAGGTGCACAAGAAAGGCGGGGAGCAGATCGACTGCGAAGTGGCGGCCGATACCGTCATCATCCAGGACAAGCCGTGTTTCCTGTTGGTGCTGATGAATATCACCGAACGCAAGCGCTCGGAGCTGGAGCTGGTAGCGGCCATCGAAGAGGTGATGAAGGACGCGTCGTGGTTCAGCCGCACCCTGATCGAAAAGCTGGCCAATGTGAAGAGCATCAATGCGCAGACCCCGACGACCTCTTTCACCGAGCTGACCGCCCGCGAACGTGACGTACTGGGGCTGATTTGCGAGGGTCTGGCGGACAAGGAGATCGCCGCGCGCTTGAAGCTGGCCCCCAACACCGTGCGCAATCACGTGGCGACGCTGTATTCGAAACTCGACGTCCATAGTCGTAGCGAGGCGATTGTCTGGGCGCGGGAGCGGGGCTTGTTCGCGAACGAATGGCGGATAAAGGCACCATGATAGCCAGTGCAAATGCACCTGGTATTCTGGTGCAAATTCAGGTTCTGCGCAGGCTATAACCTCCTTAGGCTGGAGGGGTGCGGCATTGCTGTTGAACGCCGCGTCCCCACGAAACAGTCAAGGAATACGCCCCGATGTGCAGCAAACCCTTCAAGTGTGAGATCGACAGGACGTCTATGGGAGCCAGGAGGCCGGCCACCGGTCATTTGCGCCTTCGAAGCTGAGGTGCATAGATGACCCATCTGGCTCCGTTACGTACCCGTCTCGAGCAAAGCTTTGCGCCACTGGCCTGTGAATGCAGCCTCAACGGCGACGGCACCCTGACCATTCGCCTGTACCGTCAGGAAAGCGGCGAGGTCGACCTGGTGGTGAGCGGCATGAGCGTCGACAGCATCCGCTCCGAGGAAGGCTTGAACAAGCTGATCGATGAACTGCGCTATGAGCTGTACAACACGCCGCTGCATCGCAGCGATCCGGCCTGATCCATAAGACCGACGCGATCCCCGGTGGCGAGGGAGTTTGCTCCCGCTGGATCGCGCAGCGATCCCAAACCTGTAGAATCGGCAGTCCCCAGGCACATCGCGTTTAACAGCTTGCGGCTGCTGCGCAGCCGAGCGGGAGCAAGCTCCCTCGCCACGGAGACCGCGTCATCAATGGGACTGCGTAATCAAAGCAACGTCGCCCGACAATCCAGCGCCAACCGCGCCCCGCCCAGCTCGCTGCGATCCACCTCCAGCGTAAACCCGTGCAGCGTGACAATCGCCGCGACGATCGACAGGCCCAGGCCGAAGCCGCCGTGCTGGCTGCTGCCCTCGGCGCGGTAGAAGCGCCGGAACACCGCCTTGCGTTCCGCCTCGGGAATGCCAGGGCCTGAGTCGAGCACTTCGATGCGGCTGCTGTCGCCCTGGTCGACGCCCCGCAGGATCACCTCGCCGCCCGATGGGGTGAATTTGATCGAGTTGCTCAACAGGTTCGACACCGCCTCGAACAATAATGCCCGGTCACCGTTGAGCAAGGGCAGGGTGTCGGGCACTTCCAGCTTGAACACCAGCTCGCGTTCTTCGGCCAGCGGCAGATAGAAGTCATGCAGTTCCTGCAACAACTGCAACGGATCCAGACGCACGAAACCGGAGCGGCGCTGCTGGTCCTCCAGTTCCGAAATCCGCAACAGACCGCGAAACCGCGCCATCAGCGTATCGGTCTCGGCAATCACCTGATCCATCTGCAACGCCTCCGGGGAGCCGTCCGCCGCTTCCTGCTGGATGCGATAGAGCTGGGCACGCAGGCGCGTCAGCGGGGTGCGCAAGTCATGGGCAATGTTGTCGCAGACGCCCTTG
This sequence comes from Pseudomonas sp. Z2-11, assembly GCF_054161305.1. NCBI lineage: Bacteria > Pseudomonadati > Pseudomonadota > Gammaproteobacteria > Pseudomonadales > Pseudomonadaceae > Pseudomonas > Pseudomonas sp. Z2-11. The sequence goes on along the minus strand of NZ_CP096395.1, from coordinate 3,865,095 downwards.
ACCTCATTCATCAGCCGTTCGATGCGATCGAGCATGGCATTGACGATGGCTGCCAGCATGTCCAGTTCATCGCGACGGCTCGACAGCGGCAGGCGATGGGTCAGGTCGCCGGCGACGATGGCTTCCGCGCTGGCCTGCAAGGCGCGGATACGCCGCAGCGGTCGACGTCGCAACAGGTGCCAGCCGGCGATGCCCGGCAGGATAGTCAACGAGACCCCCCAGAGCAGCGCGTGCAGGATGATGCGGGTCACGGCGAACAGCGAGCCGTTGTCCCGCGCCAACACCAGCCAGCGGCCGTCCTGGGTCCGGGTCGCGACCGCGTCGCAACTGTCGGAGGGGATCATCGGGTCGTCGGAGTCGACGCAGCCACCGAGCATATGGATCTTGCCGTCCAGCGGCAGGTCGGCGGGGATGTGCTGGATCGGCCCGCTCAGATGGCGCAGCTGCGGGTCGAACAGGCCGTAGGCGTCGACGCCGCGTTCATCCAGCGACAGGCTGGCCATGAGCGCGTCTTCCAGTTGTTCGCCATGGATGCGCGCGAACAGGTGCTGGCGCTGCATCAGGGAATGCTTGGCGAGGCTGTCGAGGTAGCCGAACACCTCGTAATACATGACCCCCATCAGGATCGCGCTCCAGATCACGAACAGCGAACTGTACAGCGCCAGCAGGCGGCTGCTGGAGGAGCGCCAGCCCTTAGCGGGGTTCAGCAATGACATAGCCGGAGCCTCGTACCGTGCGAATCAGCGGTTCCAGGCCCGGCGGATCGATCTTCTTGCGCAGGCGACCGATGTGGACGTCGATCAGGTTGGTGCCCGGATCGAAGTGATAACCCCAGACTTCTTCGAAAATCATCATGCGCGAGAGGATCTGGCCACTGTTGCGCATCAGAAATTCCAGCAATTTGTATTCGGTGGGCAGCAGGCTCAGCAACTGGCCGTTGCGGCTGGCCTCGCGGCTGATCAGGTTCAGCTCCAGGTCCGCCACCCGCAGCACGGTTTCCGGCTCGCGGGCGCCGTTGTTGCGGCGCAGGAGCACTTCGACCCGGGCGGCCATTTCGTCGGTGGCGAACGGCTTGGTCAGGTAATCGTCGCCACCGGCCCGCAAGCCACGCACCCGCTCGTCGACATCGGAGAGGGCGCTGATCATCAGGATCGGCGTGGCCACGCCCATGCTGCGCAGCTGGGTGACGATCACCAGGCCGTCGAGTTCAGGCAGCATGCGGTCGAGAGTGATCAGGTCATAGTCACCGCTGACAGCCCGTTCCAGGCCCTCGCGGCCGTTGTCGACCCAGTCGACGTCCAGGCCGTTGCGGGTCAGTTCGGCGACGATTTCACGGGCGGTCACGGCGTCGTCTTCGATGGTCAGGATACGGTTCATGGGCGTTACCGGTTGGGAAGTGGAGCTATTGCGCAGCATTCTGCCAAAGATTACCTGTCGGCTTTCTGAAAAAAAGTTCATGGGCGCCGGCAAATGCATTCCCTGGCCTGGATCAATACTTCGTCACAAATAATCCCTAACATATTCCGGCACGCACCATCATGCTGCGTCCCTCGCTGTGTTCCGCCGCGCTGTCGCTGGCGGGCACTGACGAGAAGCTGGTGGCAAGTGGCGCAAGGAGCCGAGACCTACTGAACCTTAAGGATGAGTCGCATGATCAACTCCCAGAATGTTCTACGCCGTAAATTCGATATTCAACCGCTGAAACGGGCCGACATGAGCGTTCGCCTGGACGGCCAGACTGTCGACGCCGCCGAGGGTGAGACCGTACTCACCGTCATCCAGGCCATGGGCCAACGCCAGGTGGCCCGCAACGACCACGGCCAGGTCAGCGGTGCCTACTGCGGCATGGGCATTTGCCAATGCTGCCTCGTCAGGATCGATGGCCGCCACAAGCGACGGGCCTGCCAGACGCTGGTGCAACCGGGCATGCAGATCGAAACCCGGGCCAATCGCATCGCCGCAACGGAGGCGCCATGAACCTCGATCCGGTGATTGTCGGCGGCGGGCCGGCGGGTATGGCGGCGGCCATCGAGCTGGCCGCCAATGGTCTGCGTTGCACGCTGCTCGAAGAAGCGCCACGCCTGGGCGGCGTGGTGTACCGCGGGCCGTTGCGCGATGGCGTGAGCCTGGACTACCTGGGGGCGCGCTACAGTGAGGCCCTGGCAAAGCTCCATGGGGAATTCCAGCGCAACGCCGGCCTGATTGATGTGCGACTGGGCAGTCGGGTCATCGGTGCCGAGGGGTTCCGGGCCCTGATGCTGCTGGACGGCGATGAGCGCTTGCGGGAAGTGGCCTATTCCCAGTTGATCCTGGCAGCCGGTTGTCATGAACGCAGTGTGCCGTTCCCCGGCTGGACGCTTCCGGGGGTGATGATGCTCGGTGGCCTGCAGTTGCAGATCAAGAGTGGCGTGGTCAAGCCGCCGAGCCCGGTGGTGATTGCCGGCACCGGCCCGTTGCTGCCATTGGTGGCCTGCCAGCTGCACGCCTCGGGCGTCACCGTGGCGGGTGTCTACGAAGCCTGTGCCTTCGGCAGGATCGCCAAGGAAAGCCTGGCGTTATTGAACAAACCGCAATTGTTTCTCGATGGCCTGGGCATGCTGGCGTACCTCAAGCGGCACCGCATCCGGGTGCGCTATGGTTGGGGCGTGGTGCGCGCCGAGGGCGAGGGTGAACTGAGCAGCGTGACCGTTGCGCCTTACTCCGCCGACTGGAAACCGGACCTTGGACAGGCCGAACAGCTGCCGGCCGAGACGCTGGCGGTCGGCTACGGGTTTATCCCGCGCACGCAGTTGAGCCAGCAGATGGGGCTTGACCATGGCTTCAGCGAGGACGGCTACCTGCGCGCCGTGTCCGATGCCTGGCAGCGCAGCAGCGAAGCGCATATCCACCTGGCGGGCGATATGGGCGGGATCCGCGGCGGTGAAGCGGCCATGTTGAGCGGGCGCATCGCGGCATTGTCGGTCCTGCTGCAGCGTAATGTCCTGGATGAGGCCACGGCGCTGGAGCGCCGCAGGCGCTATCAGGCCCAATTGGACCGGATCATTCGTTTTCGCGCCGCCGTTGATCGCTACACCCGGCGCGGCGCCGGGCAAACCGCGCTGCCAGCCGCCGATACGGTGATCTGCCGTTGCGAACACGCCACCCGCGCGGACATCGACCGCGCCCTTGAACAGGGCGTGCAAGACATGGCCAGCCTGAAAATGCGCACCCGGGTGAGCATGGGCGATTGCCAGGGTCGCCTGTGTGTCGGCTACTGCAGCGACCGCCTGCGCGAAGCTACCGGACGGACCGATGTGGGCTGGCTACGGCCACGTTTTCCGATCGATCCGATTCCTTTCTCTGCGTTCCAGAACGACGACCCGGAGGCGGTATCCCATGATCAGGCACTATGACGTAGTGATCGCCGGTGGGGGGGTGATCGGGGCGTCGTGCGCCTATCAACTGTCCAAGCGCAAGCACCTGAAGATCGCCCTGATCGATGCCAAGCGTCCAGGCAACGCCACCCGCGCGTCGGCCGGCGGCCTGTGGGCCATCGGCGAATCGGTGGGGCTGGGCTGTGGGGTGATTTTTTTCCGCATGATGTCGGCCAACCGCAAGCGCCAGGCCCAAGGCGCCGCCGTGGCGGTGGATGCCAGCACGCCGCATATCCTGCCCGACTCGTTTTTCGATTTCGCCTTGCAGTCCAACGCGATGTATCCGCAGTTGCACAGGGAACTGATCGAGCGTCACGGCATGGATTTCAAATTTGAAGAGACCGGGCTCAAGTTCGTGATCTATGACGATGAGGACCGCTCCTACGCCGAACACATTGTCGCCTGCATTCCGCACCTGGCTGATCAGGTGCGCTGGCTCGACCAGGCGGCGTTGCGCGAGGCCGAGCCGAGTGTCAGCCATGAGGCCTTGGGTGCGCTGGAGTTTCTCTGCGACCACCAGGTCAGCCCGTTCCGCTTGGCCGACGCCTACACCGAGGGCGCGCGGCAAAATGGCGTTGATCTGTTTTTCAATACCAACGTGACTGACGTATTACGTGACGGCAGTCGGGTGACAGGGGTGAAAACCGCCGAAGCCGGCACGTTCAACTGCCGGACGTTGATCAATGCTGCCGGCGCCTGGGCGGCGGACTTGAGCGAGCAGGCGACGGGCGTGCGGATTCCGGTCAAGCCGGTCAAGGGGCAGATCCTGCTGACCGAGCGCCTGCCGAAAATCCTCAGAGGATGCCTGACCACCAGCGATTGTTATGTGGCGCAGAAGGACAACGGCGAGATCCTGATCGGCAGCACCACGGAAGACAAAGGGTTCGACGTGACCACCACCTACCCTGAAATCGAGGGGTTGGTGCAAGGCGCGGTGCGGTGTATCCCGCAACTGGCCGACATCAACCTGAAACGCACCTGGGCCGGCCTGCGTCCCGGCTCACCGGATGAATTGCCGATCCTCGGGCCGATGCGCGGCGTGGAGGGCTACCTCAACGCCTGCGGGCATTTTCGCACCGGCATCCTGACCTCGGCCATCACCGGGGTGCTGCTGGACAAACTGGTGAACGACGAGCCGTTGCCGCTGGACATCACACCGTTCCTGGCGGACCGGTTTGAAGTGGCGGCGGTTGCAGAGCCGAGGAAAATGCAACCGGCCTGAGAGCCGGGTCGAACCCACATTGTTTTTTGGTCGGTCGCAGGTTTTTCGTCAAGCACGATTCCTGTGTGGGAGCGAGGCTGCTCGCGAAAGCGGTGTGTCAGTCAACGCCAATGTCGATGCACTGGCGCCTTCGCGAGCAGGCTCGCTCCCACAGTGTTTTTTGGTTGAGCAGGATTTTTTTGTTCACCACAATCCCTTGTGGGAGCGAGCTTGCTCGCGATAGCGTCAGGACAGTCGACATCGATGGTGACTGGTGTGCCGTCATCGCGAGCAAGCTCGCTCCCACATTGTTTTTTGGTCGGTCGCAGGTTTTTCGTCAAGCACAATTCCTGTGTGGGAGCGAGCCTGCTCGCGAAAGCGGCGTGCCAGTCAACGCGAATGTCGATGCACTGGCGCCTTCGCGAGCAGGCTCGCTCCCACAGTGTTTTTCGGTTGAACAGGATTTTTTTGTTCACCACAATCCCTTGTGGGAGCGAGCTTGCTCGCGATAGCGTCAGGACAGTCGACATCGATGGTGACTGGGGTGCCGCCATCGCGAGCAAGCTCGCTCCCACAGGTTTTGTACTGTGGAAGGTTATTCCACCACCGGTGTACTGACAAACGCTTCCAGGCCTTCGGCATAAGCGGTAAACGCGCTGATCTGTGGGAAGGCCTTGCCTTGCACCTGGTCGGCCACCAACAGGTTGGTGAAGGTCCACGCCACCGCAACGCTGATGCCGGCCTGGTCGAGCGAGCCATCGGTGGGTAATGGTTGTTTCACCAATGCCTTTTCCAACTCGCCATATGCCGCCAGCAACTGGCCCGACACTCGCGCGAGCCACGGCTCATGCTGGATTTCCGCTGGGCGCAAAGTGCGTTCGTAATAGATCTGCACCGATTTTTCGCACGCCGCCAATGCCAACCCGATCAGTTGCAACGATTGCAACCGTTGCCCCGGATCGCTCGGCATCAGGCTCTTCCCGGGCCCGGCCAAGGTTTCCAGGTAATCGATGATCAAGGTCGAGTCCATCAACACCGAGCCATCATCCAGCACCAGGGTCGGGGCCTTGACCACCGGGTTGATGCGCTGGAATTGCTCGAAATGCCTGAACACCGAAACCGATTGGTGTTCCAGGGCGATCCCCAGGCGTTTCGCGGAAATGGCGACGCGTCGCACATAGGGCGAGTCCAGCATGCCGATCAGCTTCATGGCTTCTCCTTCAGCGGTTTATTTCAGGTCGGGCTCAATCTTCGAATCCGACCTGTTCATGGATTTCATCAACCTTGAGTTCAAGCCGATAGGCCACGGCGATGAACAGCGCCTGGCACAGGCACAGGGTGGCGCTCAACGAGCGAAAGGCGAACGAGCTGCCTTCGTTCACCAGCAGCACCGCATTGGCCCGCTTGGCCAGGGGCGACAGGTTGCTGTCGGTGATGATCAGCGTCTTGGCCTGGTGATGCTGGGCGATGCGCAGGCAGTGCTGGGTTTCCTTGCCGTACGGGGTAAAGCTGATGGCGATGACCAGATCATTGGCCCGGACGCTGCGCATCTGCTCGCGATAACTGCCGCCCAGGCCCGACACAAGGTGAATGCGCTTGTTGGTGTGCTGAAGGTTATAGACCAGGTAATCGGCCACCGCGAACGAGCGCCGCACACCAACGACGTAGATGTTATCGGCGTTGACCACCAGGTCGACGGCTTTTTCGAACGCCTCGTCGTCGAGTTCCAACCCCAGGCGCTCGATGCCCGACAGGGTGGCGTTGACGCATTCGCGCGCGAGATCGCCGGCGCTGGCCTTCTGCGACTTGTTGGCGATCATGCTGCGAATGCGTTGCTGGTAGTTCTGCACCGGCGTGGTCTTGTGGGTGTACGCCTCGCGAAACAGCGCCTGCATTTCGCTGAACCCGCTGAAGCCGAAGCGCTGGGAAAAACGCACGATGGCCGAGGGGTGCACTTCGCACTCCCGGGCAATGTCGCTGATGCGATCGACCATGATCCGGTCGCTTTGCTGGCTCATGTAGCTGGCGATGCGTTTGAGCTGGCGCGGCAGGCCTTCGTACTCCTCGGTAATCAATTGCAGCAGCCGCTCGGCGTTGATCGGTGGGCTGGGGAGGGCGGGTTCGGACGCGCTCTCGGACGGCACCGGCAGATCGGGGCGGGTCATAGAAAATCCTTCTGGCTTGTTCTTATAGGACGCCCTGGGAAACGGGTTGGTCCTCGACAATAGGTTGGCTGGTCGCAGTCTACAGCGTAGCCGCGGGGAAAATCATGAGCGCGCGCAGTTGTGAGCCGTGCTGAAACGATGCACCGCGTCTGGTCCGGCCAAGTAACAGTCTATTGGAAAAAATATTCCACTATAAAAATTTATGGAAAAAATATTGATTATTGCCGTTCGCTCGTTTTAGTCTGCATTCACCAAAGCGTTGGCGTCGGTTCCGGCGTCAAGCGCAGGCTGATAAAAATAACAGGAGCCAGCATGGGCCAGACTCGTTTTGCCAGTGGACGTCAATTGGATGTGATCTGCCTGGGGCGCCTGGGCGTCGATCTCTACGCGCAGCAAGTCGGTGCGCGGCTTGAGGATGTCTCGAGCTTCGCCAAGTACCTGGGTGGCTCATCTGCCAACATCGCCTTTGGCACGGCCCGTCTCGGGCTTCGGTCGGCGATGCTGAGCCGGGTGGGCGATGATCATATGGGGCGCTTTCTGGTGGAGTCCCTGATGCGCGAAGGCTGCGACGTCAGCGGCATCAAGGTCGACCCCGAGCGACTGACAGCCATGGTGTTGCTCGGCATCAAGGACCGCGAGACCTTTCCCCTGGTGTTCTACCGTGAAAATTGCGCGGACATGGCGCTACGGGCCGAGGACATCGATGAAGCTTTCATCGCCTCGAGCAAGGCGCTGTTGATCACCGGCACGCACTTCTCCACCGACAGCGTCTACCAGGCCAGCATTCAGGCGCTGGACTATGCGCAGACGCACCAGGTCAAACGTATCCTCGATATCGATTACCGCCCGGTACTCTGGGGCCTGGCGCCCAAGGCTGATGGCGAGACCCGTTTTGTCGCCGACCGCAAGGTCAGCCAGCACGTACAAGGCATCCTGGCGCGTTTCGACCTGATCGTCGGCACCGAAGAAGAGTTTTTGATCGCCGGTGGCAGCGAAGATCTGCTGACCGCGCTGCGTACGGTGCGCTCGCTGACGGCGGCGACCCTGGTGGTCAAGCTTGGCCCGCAAGGTTGCACGGTGATCCATGGCGATATCCCGAACCGCCTGGAAGACGGCGCCATTTACCCCGGCGTGCGGGTCGAGGTGCTGAATGTGTTGGGCGCGGGCGACGCGTTCATGTCGGGTTTCCTCGCCGGTTGGCTGGAAGACGCCAGTGATGAACGCTGCTGCCAGTTGGCCAACGCCTGTGGCGGGTTGGTGGTGTCGCGTCATGCCTGTGCCCCGGCGATGCCGACCCGGGCCGAGCTCGATTACCTGTTTGCCAGCCCGGTGCCGATCACCCGCCCTGACCAGGATGTCGTGCTGCAACGGCTGCATCAGGTCAGCGTGCCGCGCAGGGTCTGGAAACAGCTGTTCATCTTTGCCTTTGACCATCGCTGGCAGTTGGTGGAACTGGCCCAGCGGGGCGGTCGTGGCCTCGACAGCATCGGCGAGCTCAAGCAACTGTTCATCCAGGCCGTGGAGCGGGTCGAGGCTGACCTGCAACGCCAGGGCATCGAGGCGGATGTCGGTCTGCTGGCCGACCAGCGTTTCGGCCAGGATTCCCTGAATGCGGCCACCGGGCGCGGCTGGTGGGTCGCGCGGCCGGTGGAAGTGCAGGGCTCGCGGCCGCTGGCGTTCGAACACGGCCGTTCCATCGGCAGCAACCTGATTGCCTGGCCACAAGAGCAGATCATCAAATGCCTGGTGCAATTTCATCCTGACGATGAGCCGCTGCTGCGCCTGGAGCAGGAAGCGCAGTTGTTGGGCTTGTACAAGGCGTCCCAGGTCAGCGGTCATGAATTGCTGCTGGAGGTCATTCCGCCCAAGGATCATCCATCGGCCCATCCGGACGTGCTGTATCGGGCGCTCAAGCGGCTCTACAACCTGGGTATTTTCCCGGCGTGGTGGAAAATCGAGGCGCAGACCTGCGATGAGTGGAAACAACTTGATGAGCTGATCCAGCAGCGCGATCCGTATTGCCGTGGCGTGGTGCTGCTGGGCCTCAACGCCCCTGCGGCCGCGTTGGCCGAAGGCTTTCGCCAGGCCAGCCAGAGCAGCACTTGCAGAGGGTTTGCCGTGGGCCGGACGATCTTCCAGGAACCGAGCCGCGCCTGGCTGGCCGGGGAGATCGATGATGAAACGCTGATCCGGGATGTGCAGGGCCGGTTTGTGGAATTGATCGAGGCCTGGCGCGCCGCGCGCAGTTAAAGGAAGTCAAAGATTGTGAACACTGAGCCTGTGGGAGCGAGCCTGCTCGCGAAGGCGCCGGGTCTGCAGCATTGATGTGACTGACCCACCGCTTTCGCGAGCAGGCTCGCTCCCACAGGGGTTCGCCGCCCTGGTTATGTAAAACAACAAAAGGTGCAGCCATGCCCGCTATTCGAATTGGCATCAACCCGATTTCCTGGAGCAACGACGACTTGCCATCGTTGGGCGGCGAGACGCCGTTGAGCACGGCGTTGAGCGAAGGCAAGGAAATCGGCTATGAAGGTTTCGAGCTCAATGGGAAGTTTCCCAAGGACGCCAAGGGCGTCGGCGACGTGTTGCGCCCTTACGACCTGGCGCTGGTCTCCGGCTGGTATTCCAGTCGCTTGGCGCGTCGTTCGGCGGCCGAGGAGATCGACGCCATCGCCAGCCATGTCGAGCTGCTGGCGCAGAACGGCGCAACGGTGCTGGTCTATGGCGAAGTGGCCGATTCGATCCAGGGCCAGCGCATTCCGTTGATCGAGCGGCCACGCTTTCACACTGACGAGGCCTGGCAGGCCTATGCCGACAAGCTCACCGAGCTGGCCCGCTTCACCTTGTCTCAAGGCGTGCGCCTGGCCTACCACCACCACATGGGCGCCTACGTTGAATCGCCTTCGGACATCGACAAGCTGATGGCGCTGACCGGCAGCGAGGTCGGCCTGTTGTTCGATTCGGGCCATTGCTACATGGGCGGCGGCGAACCGCTGCAGGTGCTGCGCAAACACATCGAGCGCATCTGCCATGTGCACTTCAAGGACGTGCGCAAACCCGTGGTGCAGTTGGCGCGCAACAACCTCTGGAGCTTTCCCGACTGCATCATCAACGGCACGTTCACCGTGCCTGGAGATGGCGATATCGACTTCGCCGCGTTGCTCGATGTCCTGCTGGCTGCCGATTATCAGGGCTGGCTGGTGGTGGAAGCCGAGCAGGACCCGGCGGTGGCGCCGAGTTATATCTATGCCAAGAAAGGCTACGACACCCTGCGTGCCCTGTTGCAGGAGAGAACTGCGCCATGAGCCTGCTGATCAAGAGCAATCCCAGCGACCGGACCATGGTTGAACTGCCACGCGACGCGCTGGAATACGTCGGTTTTGCCGCCTACCGCTTGAGCCTTGGCGAAAGCCTGCCGGTGGCCGCCGCAGACCGGGAATTGTGCGTGGTACTGCTCAGCGGCCGCATCAACCTCAAGGGCGAAGCACCGGGGCAGGGCGCCTTCGATTGGGACAACCTCGGCGATCGCCAGTCGGTATTCGAGGACAAATCCCCTTACGCCGCGTATCTGCCGCCCGGCAGCCAGGCCCAGATCACCGCGTTGAGCGATGTGCAAGTGGCGGTGTGCGCCGCGCCGGGCGGCGCGCCGAATGCGTACGGCCCACGGCTGATCCGTCCCGAGAGCATGAAGCGCAGCGTGCGCGGCAAGGGCGCCAATACCCGCTACGTCTGCGACATCCTGCCGGACAGCGAGCCGGCCCATTCGCTGCTGGTGGTGGAAGTGCGCACGCCGTCGGGGCATTCGTCCAGTTATCCGCCGCACAAGCACGACACCGACGATTTGCCGCACCAGAGCTTTCTCGAAGAGACCTATTACCACCAGGTCAACCCCTCCCAGGGCTTCGTGTTCCAGCGGGTCTACACCGACGATCGCAGCATCGACCAGGCCATGGCCGTGGAAAACAGCGATCTGGTCGTGGTGCCCAAGGGTTACCACCCGGTCAGCGTGCCCTACGGGTACGAGTCGTATTACCTGAACGTCATGGCCGGTCCGAAGCGGGTCTGGCAATTCCATAACGATCCGCAGCATAGCTGGCTGCTCGACCTCTGAATTCGAACATTCCAACGGAGACCAGGACAATGAGCGACACCCCGGTAATAGGCCATTACATCAACGGTCAAGTGCACAGCAACGACTCCGCGCGGTTCAGCAACGTCTTCAATCCCGCCACCGGCGCGGTGCAGGCCCGGGTGGCGCTGGCCGAACCGGGTACCGTCGAGGCAGCGGTGGCTTCGGCGCTGGCGGCCTTTCCCGGCTGGTCCGAGCAGTCGTCGTTGCGCCGTTCCCGGGTGATGTTCAAGTTCAAGGAGCTGCTTGACCGCCACCACGACGAGTTGGCGCAGATCATCAGCCGCGAGCACGGCAAGGTACTCTCCGATGCCCATGGCGAAGTCACCCGGGGCATCGAGATCGTCGAGTACGCCTGCGGTGCGCCGAGCCTGCTCAAGACCGATTTCAGCGACAACATCGGCGGTGGCATCGACAACTGGAACCTGCGCCAGCCCTTGGGCGTCTGTGCCGGGGTCACGCCATTCAACTTCCCGGTGATGGTGCCGCTGTGGATGATTCCCCTGGCGCTGGTGGCGGGCAACTGCTTCATCCTCAAGCCTTCGGAGCGCGACCCGTCCGCCAGTCTGCTGATGGCTCGGTTATTGACCGAGGCCGGGTTGCCGGATGGCGTGTTCAACGTGGTCCAGGGCGACAAGACGGCGGTGGATGCGCTGTTGCAGCACCCGGACATCGAGGCGATCTCCTTTGTCGGCTCGACGCCCATCGCCGAATACATCCACCAGCAGGGCACCGCGAACGGCAAGCGCGTGCAGGCCCTGGGCGGGGCGAAAAACCACATGATCGTCATGCCCGACGCCGACCTCGACCAGGCGGCGGATGCGCTGATCGGAGCGGCTTACGGCTCGGCCGGTGAGCGCTGCATGGCGATCTCCATCGCCGTGGCGGTGGGTGACGTCGGCGATGAGCTGATCGCGCGATTGTTGCCACGCATCGACCAGTTGAAGGTCGGCAATGGCCAGCAGCCCGGCACCGACATGGGGCCGCTGGTGACTGCCGAGCACAAGGCCAAGGTTGAAGGTTTCATCGATTCCGGCGTAGCCGAGGGCGCGCGGCTGATCGTCGACGGGAGGGGCTTCAAGGTGCCCGGGGCCGAGCAGGGGTTCTTTGTCGGGGCGACGCTGTTCGACCAGGTCACTGCCGAGATGAGCATCTACCAGCAGGAGATTTTCGGCCCGGTACTGGGGATCGTTCGTGTGCCGGATTTCGCCACGGCGGTCGCGCTGATCAACGCCCATGAATTCGGCAATGGCGTGTCGTGTTTTACCCGTGACGGCGGCATCGCCCGGGCATTCGCCCGCAGCATCAAGGTCGGCATGGTCGGTATCAACGTACCGATTCCGGTGCCCATGGCCTGGCACTCCTTTGGCGGCTGGAAGCGCTCGCTGTTCGGTGACCACCACGCTTATGGCGAGGAAGGCCTGCGCTTCTACAGTCGCTACAAGAGCGTGATGCAGCGCTGGCCGGACAGCATCGCCAAGGGTCCCGAATTCAGCATGCCCACTGCTCAATAACCCATTTCCATGAATGCCGGAGGGAGAACAACAATGAACAAGCCCCTGCGTTTTGCCTTGAACCGAATGGTTGCCCCGCGCCTGTCGCTGCCCGCTTTCATCGATCTTGCGCTGGCGTTGAAAACCGATGCCATCGAGATCCGCAATGACCTCAAGGGCGTCGAGATCGAAGACGGCATGCCGCCCGCCCGGGTCCGTGAGCTGTGCGACGAACGCGGCGTCAAGGTGCTGTCGATCAACGCCCTGTACCCGTTCGACGTATGGAATGAAGAGCGCCGCGCCCAGGCCGTGCGCCTGGCTGATTACGCCCGCGAGTGCGGCGCCGAGGGGCTGGTGATGTGCCCGCTCAACGACCGCGCCGACCCGCGCAACGCCGCCGAACGCGCGGCGGGGCTGCGCACCGCGCTCAGTGAGCTGGCGCCGATCCTGCGCGCCTTCGGCATCTACGGCTTCATCGAGCCGCTGGGTTTCGAAGAGTGCTCGCTGCGGCGCAAACGCGCGGCGGTGGAGGCGATCAAGGCCATCGGCGGGCTGGATGTGTTCCGCCTGGTGCATGACACCTTTCACCATCACCTGGCCGGCGAGGAGGAATTTTTTCCCGAGCTGACCGGGCTGGTGCACATCTCCGGCGTCGAGGATGCGCAGGCACCGTTGGCAAGTATTCGCGACGGCCACCGGGTGCTGGTGGGCGAGGCTGACATCCTTGGCAATGCCAAGCAGATCGAGGCGCTACGGGCCGGTGGCTACGAGGGTTACCTGTCCTTCGAGCCGTTTGCCGAGAGCGTCCATGAACTGGCCGATATCCGCCAGGCGCTGGGGGCGAGTATGAGCCACCTGCAAGGCTCGTCGCAGGCCTGAGCCCGTTATCGACCCTGATGAAGATCCCTTTGTGGGAGCGAGCCTGCTCGCGAAGGCGGCAGTACATTCAACACTTATGTCGCCTGACACGCCGCTTTCGCGAGCAGGCTCGCTCCCACAGGGGATCGGGCAATTCTCCGGATTTGCATTCCAGACAAGGTGCAAGCATGACCACAACACGACTGACCATGGCCCAGGCCCTGGTGAAATTCCTCGATAACCAGTACATCGAGGTCGATGGCGTCCAGAGCAAGTTCGTCGCCGGGGTGTTTACCATTTTCGGCCACGGCAACGTGCTGGGCCTGGGCCAGGCGCTGGAGCAGGACAGCGGCGACCTGGTGGTCCATCAGGGCCGCAACGAGCAGGGCATGGCCCATGCCGCCATCGGCTTTGCCAAGCAGCACCTGCGGCGCAGGATCTACGCCTGTAGCTCGTCGGTCGGCCCCGGTGCGGCGAACATGCTGACCGCCGCCGCCACCGCGACGGCCAACCGCATTCCTTTGCTGCTGTTGCCCGGCGATGTCTACGCCAGCCGCCAACCCGACCCGGTGCTGCAGCAGATCGAGCAGTTCCATGACCTGAGCATCAGCACCAACGATGCGTTCAAGGCCGTGAGCAAGTACTGGGATCGGATCAACCGCCCCGAGCAATTGATGACCGCCGCGATCCAGGCGATGCGCGTGCTCACCGACCCGGCCGAAACCGGCGCGGTGACGCTGGCGCTACCCCAGGATGTACAGGCCGAGGCCTACGATTACCCGGATTATTTCCTGCAAAAACGTGTCCACCGCATCGACCGTCGCCCGGCCACCGAGGCGATGCTCGGCGATGCCTTGGCGCTGCTCAAGGGCAAGCGCCGGCCGTTGATCATCTGCGGTGGTGGCGTCAGGTATTCAGGAGCCAACGCCGCGTTGCAGGCCTTTGCCGAGCGTTTCGACATCCCCTTCGCCGAAACCCAGGCGGGCAAAAGCGCCGTGGTCTCCACTCATCCATTGAACGTCGGCGGCGTCGGCGAAACCGGTTGCCTGGCGGCGAACCTGCTGGCCAAGGAAGCGGACCTGATCATCGGCGTTGGCACCCGCTACAGCGATTTCACCACGGCGTCGAAATGGCTGTTCCAGCATCCCGAGGTGCAGTTTCTCAACCTCAACATCAGCCCGTGCGATGCCTTGAAGCTCGACGGTGTGCAACTGCTCGCCGATGCGCGTTCGGGGCTTGAGGCTTTGTCCGCCGCGATGGGCGCCTATCGCGCCGAATGGGGCGGGCAGATCGCCGATGCCAAGACGCAGTTGCAGGCGGAAGTGGACCGGGTCTACCAGGCCGATTTCCAGGCTGATGACTTCGTCCCCGAGATCAACGACCACATGGACCCGGCGGTGTTTCGCGAGTTCATCGAGCTCACCGGATCCTGCCTGACCCAGAGCCGCGTGCTCGGCACCCTCAACGAAACCCTGGCCGATGATGCCGTCATCGTCGCCGCCGCCGGCAGCCTGCCGGGTGATTTGCAGCGCAGCTGGCGCAGCAAGGGCGTGAACACCTACCACGTCGAATATGGCTATTCGTGCATGGGCTACGAGGTCAATGCCGCCCTGGGCGTGAAGCTCGCCGAGCCGGACAAAGAGGTCTACGCGCTGGTGGGCGATGGCTCCTACATGATGCTGCACTCCGAACTTGCCACCTCGATCCAGGAGCGCCGCAAGATCAATGTGGTGCTGCTGGACAACATGACGTTCGGATGCATCAACAACCTGCAGATGGAACACGGCATGGACAGCTTCGGCACCGAGTTCCGCTTTCGCAACCCCGAGACGGGCAAGCTCGACGGCGCCTTCGTGCCGGTGGATTTCGCCATGAGCGCGGCGGCCTACGGTTGCAAGACCTATAAGGTCAAGACACTGGAGGAACTGCACGCCGCGCTGGCCGACGCCCGACTCCAGACGGTCTCGACGCTGATCGACATCAAGGTCCTGCCCAAGACCATGATCCACAAGTACCTGTCGTGGTGGCGGGTCGGCGTGGCGCAAGTCTCTACCAGCGCCCGTACCGATGCCGTCGCCAAGACCCTCAACGAACGACTGGCCAAGGCCCGTCAATACTGATTGCCCCAACCCTACGAAAGGAGTTCCACATGTCTTTGAAGCTGGGCGTCATCGGCACCGGGGCCATCGGCCAGGACCATATCCGTCGTTGCAGCCAGACGTTGCTCAACAGCCAGGTCGTCGCGGTGACCGACATCAACCTGGTGCAAGCGGCGAAAGTGGTGGCCGACCTGAAGTTGACCGCCGAGGTCTATCCCGACGGCCATGCACTGATCAAGGCGCCGGACGTCGAGGCGATCCTCGTCACGTCCTGGGGGCCAAGTCATGAAGAATTCGTGCTGGCGGCCATCGCCGCCGGCAAGCCGGTGTTCTGTGAGAAGCCGTTGGCCGTTACCGCCGAAGGTTGCCGCCGGATCGTCGAGGCCGAAGTGGCCCACGGCAAGCGCCTGGTACAGGTCGGGTTCATGCGCCCCTACGACGAAGGTTATCGGGCGCTCAAGGCGGTGATCGACAGCGGACAGATCGGCGAGCCGTTGATGCTGCACTGTGCCCACCGCAACCCCAGCGTGGGCGAAAACTACAAGACCGACATGGCCATCACCGACACCTTGATTCACGAGCTGGACGTGTTGCGCTGGCTGTTGGCCGACGATTACGTCTCGGTGCAGGTGGTGTTTCCACGCAAGACCAGCAAGGCCCTGGCGCACTTGCGCGATCCACAGATCGTCCTGCTGGAAACCGCCAAGGGCACGCGCATCGACGTCGAAGTGTTCGTCAATTGCCAATACGGCTACGACATCCAGTGCGAAGTGGTGGGGGAGACCGGCATCGCCAGGCTGCCAGAACCGTCCCAGGTGCAACTGCGCAGCGGCGCCAAGCTTTCCAATGCGATCCTGATGGACTGGAAAGACCGGTTCATCGGCGCTTACGACGTCGAACTGCAGGCCTTCATCGACGGCGTGCGCGCCGGCCAGGTGGGCGGCCCCTCGGCCTGGGATGGGTTCGCTGCGGCGGTGGCGGCGGACGCGTGTATCGAAGCGCAGCAGAGCGGGCAGATCGTCAAGGTCGAACTGCCCGAACGGCCACGGTTCTACGGCTGAGCACCATTTTCCCGTGGGAGCGGGCTTGCTCGCGAAGGCGTATTGTCAGTCGACATCAATGTTGAAATTACCGCCGCCTTCGCGAGCAAGCCCGCTCCCACAGTCGACCTCGTTTACGCTGAAGGTACTCGGTCAAATTGTGGGAGCGAGCCTGCTCGCGAAGGCGTCGGGTCTGCCTGCATTAATATGTCTGATCCACCGCTTTCGCGAGCAGGCTCGCTCCCACAGGAGTTGCATCTACATAAGGGGCTTTCATGCGAATCGGATTAGTAGGCTACGGCAAGGGCGGGCGTTTTTTCCATGCGCCGCTGATCAGCAGCCTGCCGGGGGCTACCTTCGTCGGCGTGGTAACCCGCTCCGCCGAGCGGCGCCAGCAGTTGGCAAGCGAGCATCCGCAGGCCCAAGCGTTCGACAGCCTTGCGCAACTGGTGGCGGCCGGCGTCGATGCGGTGGTGGTGTCCACGCCGCTGGAAGCGCGTCCGGCGCTGGTACTGGAAGCCATCGAGCACGGCGTGGGGGTGGTCAGCGATAAGCCTTTTGCCCTAGACGCCGCACAGGCCGAAGCGATGGTGCTGGCCGCCGAAAGGCGCAACGTGCCGTTGAGCGTCTACCAGAACCGGCGCTGGGATTCGGATTTCCTCACGGTACGCAAATTGCTCGCGTCCGGCGCCCTCGGGCAGGTCATTCGCTTTGAATCCAGCATCGAGCGTTACTCGCCGACCTCAGTGGGAAAAGGCAGCGGCGGCGGATTCCTGCGGGACCTGGGCAGCCATCTGGTGGACCAGGCACTGCAATTGTTTGGCCCGGTGCTGCGGGTTTACGCCGAGCTGGATTATCGACAGCCGGACCAGGCCTACGACAACGGCTTCTTCATGTCGCTGGCCCACGCCAACGGCGTCGTGTCGCACTTGCGCGGCAGTTGCCTGCAGGACGCGCCGCGCCCACGCTTTCGGGTCAGTGGCAGCGAAGGCTGCTATACCGTCGAAGGCCTCGATGGGCAGGAAGCCCAGGCGTTGGCGGGATTGAGCCCGGCCATCGCAGGCGAGCGCTGGGGCGCCGAGGAGCACCGGCGCTGGGGCTGGTTCGAACACGGTGCCGAGCGCGAGCGCGTGGCCTCGGAACGCGGTTGCTGGCTGGCGTTCTACCAGCGTCTCCAGGCCGCCTTGCAGGGCGACGGGCCGCTGCCGGTCGCCGCTCGCGACGCCCTGGCCACGACCCGTGTCCTGGACGCTGCAAGGCAAAGCGCGGAGCAGGGCAACGTGGTGTATTTATCCACGCCCGTTGGTCATGGAACAAAAAACGAATAAAATTCTAAAATCAGTTGATATGGAAAATATTTTCCAATAAAGTCGATTCCAGGTGACCGACAACCCTGTTCGTGTTTATCCAGGCTCGGCTTGAATGAACGACGAACTAAACAAAAACAAGAAACACAGCCAGGTACCGTCGATGAAAACCTTCAACCGCTCTGCGTTTCACCTGCCACTGCCCTTGCGCCTGTCCGCAATCCTTCCTTTTTTCGAATCCCTGTGCATCCAGCGCAAGGGCGCCGTGGTGTGCTGCATGCCCGGCGCACCGATCGTGCGTTTGCCGCGTTCCTGAAGTCCGTCACGCCTTATCCATAAGACCAACAAAAATGTGGAGAAAGACCGTTCATGAAGACCAAGACCCGTATTGCCTCGCTGGCCCTGTCGTTGATGTTCGCCAGCGGCGTTGCCCTGGCGGACCTGAAGATCGGCGTCAGCATGTCCCAGTTCGATGACACCTGGTTGACCTACCTGCGCGAATCCATGGACAAGAAAGCCAAGTCCCTGCCGGACGGCGTCACCCTGCAATTCGAAGATGCACGCAGTGACGTGGTCAAGCAGCTCAGCCAGGTGGAAAGCTTCATCAGCCAGAAGGTCGATGCGCTCATCGTCAACCCCGTGGACACCGCCGCGACCCAGCGCATCACCAAGGCCGCGGTGGCCGCGGGCATCCCGCTGGTGTACGTCAACCGCCGCCCGGACGATCTGGAGTTGCCGGAAGGGGTAGTCACCGTGGCCTCCGATGACCTGGAAGCCGGGCGCATGCAGATGCAATACCTGGCCGACAAGATGGGCGGCAAGGGCGACATCGTGATCTTGCTGGGCGACCTGGCCAACAACTCCACCACCAACCGCACCAAGGGCGTCAAGGAAGTGCTGGCCAAGTACCCGGGCATCAAGATCGAACAGGAACAGACCGGCACCTGGTCGC
Organism: Pseudomonas sp. Z2-11; assembly: GCF_054161305.1. Lineage (NCBI taxonomy): Bacteria > Pseudomonadati > Pseudomonadota > Gammaproteobacteria > Pseudomonadales > Pseudomonadaceae > Pseudomonas > Pseudomonas sp. Z2-11. The sequence goes on along the minus strand of NZ_CP096395.1, from coordinate 3,846,438 downwards.
GGGACAAGGGCATGACCTTGGTCAATGACTGGCTGACCCAGGGCCGCGACTTCCAGGCCGTGGTGTCCAACAACGACGAGATGGCCATCGGCGCCGCCATGGCGCTCAAGGGCGCTGGCAAAGAGAAGGGCAGCGTCCTGATTGCCGGGGTCGATGGCACGCCGGATGGCTTGAACGCCATCAAGAAAGGCGAGATGGCGGTCTCGGTGTTCCAGGACGCCAAGGGCCAGGCCGATGGCTCCATCGACACGGCGGTGAAAATGGCCAAGGGCGAGAAGATGCAATCCGTCGTGGTGCCGTATCGCCTGATCACGCCGGAGAACGTCGATCAGTTCAAGTGACGTCCCACCCGTTCCATCACAACAATAAACAGGCAAGGTCGCCGCGCCGATCTTGCCGAGGGAGTACCTGACCATGTTCGCATCAGCGACTGCTACGAGCGCCCCGGCGGCGACTTTCCAGCCGGGCGCATTACCTGACGAACCGTACCTGTTGGAAGTCGTCAACGTCAGCAAGGGTTTTCCCGGCGTGGTGGCCCTGTCCGACGTGCAACTGCGGGTGCGCCCCGGCTCGGTGCTGGCCTTGATGGGCGAAAACGGCGCAGGCAAATCCACGCTGATGAAAATCATTGCCGGCATCTACCAGCCGGATGCCGGTGAGCTGCGCCTGCGCGGCAAGCCGATCACGTTCGACACCCCGCTGGCGGCCTTGCAGGCCGGGATCGCGATGATCCACCAGGAACTGAACCTGATGCCGCACATGAGCATCGCCGAGAACATCTGGATCGGCCGTGAGCAGCTCAACGGCCTGCACATGATCGACCACGGTGAGATGCACCGCTGCACCGCGCGCTTGCTGGAGCGCTTGCGAATCAAGCTCGACCCCGAGGAGCAGGTGGGCAACCTGAGCATCGCCGAGCGGCAGATGGTGGAGATCGCCAAGGCCGTTTCGTATGACTCGGACATCCTGATCATGGACGAACCGACCTCGGCCATCACCGAGACGGAAGTCGCGCATCTGTTTTCGATCATCGCCGACCTCAAGGCCCAGGGTAAGGGCATCATCTATATCACCCACAAGATGAATGAAGTGTTCGCCATCGCCGATGAGGTGGCGGTGTTCCGTGACGGTGCCTACATCGGTCTGCAACGGGCCGACAGCATGGACGGCGACAGCCTGATCTCGATGATGGTCGGGCGCGAGTTGAGCCAGTTGTTTCCCGAGCGGGACAAGCCCATCGGCGATCAGGTGCTGTCGGTACGCGACCTGAGCCTGGACGGTATCTTCAAAGGCGTGTCGTTCGACCTGCATGCCGGCGAGATCCTTGGCATCGCCGGGTTGATGGGCTCGGGCCGGACCAATGTCGCCGAGGCGATCTTTGGCGTGACCCCGGCCACCGGTGGCGAGATGCTGCTGGACGGCGAGCCGGTGCGCATCACCGATCCGCACATGGCGATCGAGAAGGGCTTCGCCCTGTTGACCGAAGACCGCAAGCTCAGCGGCCTGTTTCCCTGCCTGTCGGTGCTGGAAAACATGGAGATGGCGGTGTTGCCCCATTACGTCGGCAACGGCTTCATCCAGCAAAAAGCCCTGCGCGCGCTGTGCGAAGAAATGTGCAAGAAACTGCGGGTCAAGACGCCGTCCCTCGAGCAGTGCATCGACACCTTGTCCGGCGGCAACCAGCAGAAAGCGTTGCTGGCCCGCTGGCTGATGACCAACCCGCGCATCCTGATCCTCGACGAGCCGACCCGCGGTATCGATGTTGGCGCCAAGGCGGAAATCTACCGACTCATTTCCTACCTCGCCAGCGAAGGCATGGCGGTCATCATGATTTCCTCGGAACTGCCCGAAGTGCTGGGCATGAGCGACCGGGTCATGGTGATGCACGAAGGTGACCTGATGGGCACCCTCGACCGTAGCGAAGCGACCCAGGAACGAGTCATGCAACTGGCGTCGGGCCTGTCCTGATTGCCCGTCCGCCCAGATAACAAAGGTAAATGGCTATGAACGCGATACTGGAAAACAAACCCGCGGCCGCACCGGCCAGGACGCGTCGACGGTTGCCGACGGAACTGAGCATTTTCCTGGTGCTGATCGGCATTGGGCTGGTGTTCGAGATGTTCGGCTGGATCATGCGCGACCAGAGTTTCCTGATGAATTCGCAGCGCCTGGTGCTGATGATCCTGCAGGTGTCGATCATCGGCCTGCTGGCCATCGGCGTGACCCAGGTGATCATCACCACCGGCATCGACCTGTCATCCGGCTCGGTACTGGCGTTGTCGGCGATGATTGCCGCCAGCCTGGCCCAGACTTCGGATTTCGCCCGGGCGGTGTTTCCCTCGCTGACCGACTTGCCGGTGTGGATCCCGGTAGTGGCGGGGCTTGGCGTGGGGCTGCTGGCCGGGGCAATCAACGGCAGCATCATCGCCCTTACCGGCATCCCGCCCTTCATCGCCACCCTCGGCATGATGGTCTCGGCCCGTGGCCTGGCGCGGTACTACACCGAAGGCCAGCCGGTGAGCATGCTGTCTGATTCCTATACGGCCATCGGTCATGGCGCGATGCCGGTGATCATCTTCCTGGTGGTGGCGGTGATCTTTCACATTGCCTTGCGCTACACCAAGTACGGCAAATACACCTACGCCATCGGCGGCAACATGCAGGCGGCGCGGACCTCGGGCATCAACGTCAAGCGTCATCTGGTGATTGTCTACAGCATCGCCGGGCTGCTGGCGGGACTCGCCGGCGTGGTGGCTTCGGCGCGTGCGGCGACCGGGCAGGCGGGCATGGGCATGTCCTATGAGCTGGACGCGATTGCCGCGGCGGTGATCGGCGGCACCAGCCTGGCCGGCGGGGTGGGGCGCATCACCGGGACGGTGATCGGCGCGCTGATCCTCGGGGTGATGGCCAGCGGCTTCACCTTTGTCGGTGTCGACGCCTATATCCAGGACATCATCAAGGGGCTGATCATCGTGGTCGCTGTGGTCATCGACCAATACCGCAACAAGCGCAAACTCAAGCGCTAGGTCACTGCCGATGCGACAAAGCGCCACGCCTGACCCGCGTGGCGTTGCCATTTGTCTTCTAAATACAGCCATTGCAGCGAATTTCTTGTTATAAACGCACTCCGATGGCCGGTAGAAGCCTGTCGAGGCAGCATTTGAAGCGGTTGTCGGACATTTTCCCCATGTTTTCGGTTGCTGACACCCCAACTCGGCCTTAGACTGCCGCCCCTCGTAAATTGAGTGCCGGGTGGCGCTTGGAATAAACGGCGCCTTCCCGATGAGCGTGGCGGCTCAGGACGGGTACGAGAAGTCACGCAGGCGCCTTTCGTACCAAGTCCGGTGCGGGACGCTCCATAATTCGCCTTAATGCACGTTTTTTTATAGAGATATCAATGACAAAGGAAAAGTTGCTGGCCATGCCGGCGGATGACTACATGAATGCCGAGCAACTGGCTTACTTCACCAAGCTGTTGCAGAACATGAAGGTCGAAACCCACGAGCGCATCGAACAGAACCGAATCGCCATTGAGAGCCTGGACACCCCGGCCGACCCGGCGGACGCCGCTTCCGTGGAAGAAGAGCGCACCTGGCTGGTCAACGCCATCGATCGCGACCAACGCATGCTGCCGCAACTGGAGCAGGCCCTGGACCGCATCAACGACCAAAGCTTCGGCTGGTGCGACGACAGCGGCGAGCCGATCGGCCTCAAGCGCCTGCTGATCAGCCCGACCACCAAGTACTGCATCGAAGCCCAGGAACGTCACGAACAGATCGACAAGCACCAGCGTCAGGCCTGATTCCGTTCCAGAAAAAGATCGCAGCCTTCTTTCGGAGGCTGCGATCTTTTTGCTTTCGCCTGTTCGCCTATGCTCATTGAGCTGATGCAAAAAACACGACTAATGGACCATGGATAATGGCCTTGTAGTGGCGTTTAATGCGTGCATAACAATGAGAAATGTGGGTGACAAACATGGCGACAGACGGATCTCTGGCGGCGGCAGCGTCGGCCTCGGTGCCCGCGGCGGGTGGCACGGCGCGCTGGGTTGCGCCGACTTTGCAAAGCGTCGCGCTGGTTTTGCTGCTTTGCGGCATGACATTGGGCGGTTGGTCGTTGTATCTGGGCCTGCCGCTGGCGCTGCTCATCGTCTGGTTGCCACGTCTGCGCTCACGCCTGGCCAGTACTCCCGCGCCAGCGGCGAGCGACAGCCTGGCCGAGCTGACCCGCGATCTCTCCTACACCACCAGCCATAACGCTCTGTCGGCGGCGGGGGTGGCCTATTCGGTCAAGCAATTGGCCGGCAAGGTCCAGTCGCAGCTGGGCGCCGCGGCGCAGATCGTCAGCAATGCCGAGGCGATGATCGCGACCGAGCAGGCCACCTCGCAGCTCAGCCAGCAGGCGCTGGGCGCGGCCAGCGAGGCCCATCGCAGCAGTGTCGCCGGGCGCAGCGAACTGGTGGAATCCATCAGCCGCATGCATCAGCTCAGCCAGCGCGCCAATGACAGCCGTGAGTTGATCGAAGCACTGAGCGTGCGCAGCGACGAAATCCAGCGCGTGAGCCTGGTGATTCAATCGATCGCCAGCCAGACCAACCTGTTGGCGCTCAATGCCGCCATCGAAGCGGCCCGGGCCGGTGAGCATGGCCGCGGGTTCGCGGTGGTGGCCGACGAGGTTCGCGGCCTGGCCGGGCGCACCGCCGCGGCAACCGGCGAGGTCGGGGTGATGGTGGCGGACATCCAGCAGCGCACTGCGCAGGTGGTTGAACAGATCCGGCAACTGGCTGGCGACCTGGACAGCGGCGTGCAGCAAGTCGAGCACACCGGCCAACACCTGGAGAACATTGCCCGGCTCGCCGCGGGTGTCGAAACCCAGGTCAGCGCCATCGCCCAAGGCACCGATACCAACCGCGAGCAGCTCGACAGTCTGTTCCATGCCATCGAGCAGATGCGCAGCGATCTGGCGATCAGCGATCAACAGACCCAGCGCCTGGCCGAGGCGGCCGTACAGATGGAAGGCCAGGCCGAAACCATCAGCGAGCGTTTGGCCGAGGTGGGCCTCGATGATTACCACCAGCGGGTCTATGACCTGGCCCGCGAAGGCGCTAGCCGGATTGCCGCGCAGTTCGAAGCGGATATCGATCAGGGCCGTATCAGCCTCGAAGACCTGTTCGACCGCAACTACCAGCCCATCCCCAATACCCACCCGGCCAAGTTCCAGACCCGTTTTGACCGCTACACCGATCAGGTACTGCCGGCCATCCAGGAACCGCTACTCGCCCGGCATGAAGGCCTGGTGTTTGCGATTGCCTGTACCCAGCAAGGCTATGTGCCGACCCACAACAACGCCTTCTGCCAGCCGCTGACCGGCGATCCCCAGGTGGACACGCTGAGCAACCGCACCAAGCGCAAGTTTTCCGATCGAACCGGGATTCGCTGCGGCAGCCACCAGCAGCCGGTGTTGCTGCAAACCTATACGCGTGACACCGGGGAACTGATGCATGACCTGTCGGTGCCGATCATGCTCAAGGGGCGTCATTGGGGTGGGTTGCGGTTGGGTTACAAACCCGAGAAGCCGCGCTGAGCCTCAACGCTACGGTGGGAAGAGCTCTTGTGGCGAGGGAGCTTGCTCCCGCTCGGCTGCGCAGCAGTCGCAAATCATGGGCCTGCTGCGCAGGCCAGCGGGAGCAAGCTCCCTCGCCACGAGAGCAGTTAGCGGTGGTCTTGAGGTTACTTGCCGTCGTGCAAGCGCACATTCAGTTGATCCACCAGCACTGCTTCCTCACCGTCGGCGAGTAGCCATTCGCGCAGCAGGTCTCTTTGCTGGTCCGACCAGAAAGGCGCATCGACCAATTTGGTGTTCGGATCCAGCGGGTGTGCCATGATGAAGTCGTCGATGGCACTGCCTTCCGAAGGCAGGCCCAATTGATCAAACAGGGTTTTGAGCTCGTGTGATGGTTGTTCCATGTTGCAGGACTCCTCTGGACTGCCGCCGTCATGGCGCCTCGGTTGCTTCCCTTATCTGAGGCCAGGCAGTCGTCAGGAGTTCGATCGATTTCAAGCTTTCAACGCACCTTCATCCACGGCGAGCTTCAATGCCTTTGCCGCATCCCTGGCGGCTTCGGCAGCAATCTCCGTAGTCTTGAACCAGCGATCCTTCTCCACCTGGTGGTAAGTGACAGCGTTGGAAGGTGATTTGGCGCGCATCACAATGACGGCCTGGAACTCGCCTTCGACCTCTCTGGCTTCGCCCCGGATGAAAAATTCGCCGATATCCAATTCCGTCACGTCGCGCCTTCCCTTCAAAGTCATTTTATTGTGCGCAGGCCGCCAATCGATGGCGGCCTGCGCTGGGCGGCCAGTATGGCAGCAGTTGCCGGTCGGCGGCTGAGTTAAGTCATGGACGGGGTGCGGATAAAACGCAAGCGCTCTGTTCGAGGCGCCTGGCCAGGTAGCAGGCTTCGTTATGATCGGCGCGGAAACCTCTTACACGTCCAGTCGCCGTTTCTTCGATATGGAAAAAACACGTCCCGGCCAGGACGACTCGGTATCGCGGCAGGATCTGGGCCGTTGCGAGGTGGTTCTCGGCACCAGGGCGCTCATATGCTTGGGCAATACGCGAATCAAGGGGGCGGAGCAACGTTGGGGAAGTACCCATGGGAATTCCTTTTCATGGTTTACCGACGAATTGCCGGTTGTTTCGAGTAGTCTGCGCGCCATCGGCTGCTCTAGAATCGACGGCGCCGTGTGGACGGCTGTGCCTATCTAAAGCAATTTTTTTTGCCCTCGATGTCAGAAAAATGCTTTTTTAACTGAGAAATTTCCCTAAAGTTAGTAGTCCCACCTTTTCCGATGCGCAGAGTGGCGTTTTCCTTCAGCCTCTGACGATCGCGGGGAAAGGCAGCGAGAGTGGCAATCCATTAGTCTTCTCTCGCTCGGGTCTGGGCGCGTCGTTCAATTCGAATTCAACTACAGGTCATTGCGACCTTGCGGGTTCTCGTGGTCCGTCTTTCAGGGCGGGTCATTCAAAGATGGGGATGTTTCCTTGGCAGTAAGTAATCTCGACATGCACGCGTTATTTGTACTGGGTGACCTTCGGGCAAAGCTGGTCAAGCAATTCCAGTCACGTTTTGTCTATATCACCGAACAAACCGCCGAAGGCATCTATGTTGCCGAACTCGATACGGAATCGGCGCTGGTGGTTGATGACAAACCTCGGCTTGAACTCAAGGTCGGTGATCATTTTCGCGCGGCGGTATTGCCAAGTCGCGAGGGTGGCAAGTTTGAAATCCGTTTTCGTGAAATCAAGTTGACGGTCTATGGCCTCGGTGACTATGCCTTCGTCACGACTGCCGATGGCCATGCAATTCTGTTCAAGGAAGGCCACAGCGTGTTGACCGTCTTCGCGGCCCACGAACAGTTGCAGGAAGGTTTGACCAAGACGCTGAAAGCGGTCACCGCCAAGGCCGCTAAATGGCGCAAGGGCGAACTCGTGACGTTCAAGGCCAGCGAATAGTCAGTCCGCGCCCATTGGGAAATGGCGCATGGCTCTGAATCTTTTTCGGCCTCCTCATACCTTTGACAGTTTTTTAAAAGGCTGTTGCTGGAACCTTGGCTACAGTCAAATGACTGAACTATTCACAGGCTTGCGTTCGCTTCGCAACGCCGTTCGGTTATTGCTGTGTCCGGCATGAGGTATCAAGCATGAAACGAGTTCGACAGTGGCTGGCGGCCTGCGCCACTACCCTCGCTGTGTTGGTTTCGCCACTTCCGGCATCCGCTGCTGCTTCGGCGCCGATCCACTTTGCCGACCTGAACTGGGAAAGTGGCAGCCTGATCACCGACATCCTGCGGATCATCGTCGAAAAAGGCTACGGGTTATCGACCGACACGTTACCGGGCACCACCATTACACTGGAAACCGCCCTGGCCAACAACGATATCCAGGTGATCGGTGAAGAGTGGGCGGGGCGCAGCCCGGTGTGGGTCAAGGCCGAGGCCGAGGGCAAGGTGGTTGCCCTGGGCGATACGGTCAAGGGCGCGACCGAAGGTTGGTGGGTGCCGGAATACGTCATCAAGGGCGACCCGGCCAAGGGGATCAAGCCGCTCGCGCCGGACCTGCGCAGCGTCGAGGACCTGGCGCGCTACAAACATGTGTTCAAGGATCCTGAAAGCCCCGACAAGGGGCGCTTCCTCAACAGCCCCATCGGCTGGACGTCCGAAGTCGTCAACAAGCAGAAACTCAAGGCTTATGGTCTTTCCGACAGCTACGTGAATTTCCGCAGCGGTTCCGGGGCCGCGCTTGATGCGGAAATTACTTCTTCGATCCGCCGTGGCAAGCCGATCCTGTTTTACTACTGGTCGCCCACGCCGTTGCTGGGGCGTTTCAAACTGGTGCAACTGCAAGAACCGCCATTCGATGCCGAGGCCTGGAAGACTCTGACCGACGCCGACAATCCGAATCCGAAACCGACTCGCTCCCTGGCCTCGAAGCTGTCGATCGGTGTGTCCGTGCCGTTCCAGAAGCAGCATCCGGACATCGCCGAGTTCTTCGGCAAGGTCGACCTGCCCATCGAGCCGCTGAACAAGGCCCTGGCCGACATGAGCGAGAAACGCACGCCGCCCCGCGAAGCCGCCGAGGCGTTCCTCAAGGCCCACCCACAGGTCTGGCAGGCCTGGTTGCCCAAGGACGTCGCCGACAAAGTCGCGGCGGGGCTGTAAAACTTGGTGATGCCAGCCTGTTGAACAGTTGATCCCGGGCAAATCGTCATTCGCTGGAACCTGGCAACCTGTGCCCGTCCAGCGAAATGTCAGATTCAAGCTAGGATGATTGTTCAACCTTTTTCAGGAGGCTGGCGAATGACGCTTTTATTGGCTCGGTCGCTGGTCGCAGTGTTTGCGACCATCAGCTTGTTTCATTTGTATTGGGCCCTGGGTGGGCGCTGGGCAGCCCTGGCGGTGGTACCGCAGGTTCCGGTGAAGCAGGGCGACACGCTGCGACCGGCGTTCAACCCGTCGGGATGGCTGACGCTGCTGGTGGCCCTGGCGCTGTTGATGATTGCGCTGCTGGTGTGCCTGCGGGTCGGGCTGATTTCGCCGCCCGTCACTCATCGCGCCTTGCAATGGCTGATCAGTGCGATTGCTTTGCTGATGTTCGCCCGGGCCATTGGCGAGTCGAACCTGGTGGGCTTCTTCAAGGAGGTCAAGGGCTCGACGTTTGCCCGGCTCGACACCTGGGTCTATTCGCCGTTGTGTGTCGTGCTGGGGGCGGGGTTGCTGACGGTGGCGTGGGCTTGAATACAACCACAACCCCGTGGCGAGGGAGCTTGCTCCCGCTGGGGTGCGCAGCAGCCCCAAAAAAGACTGAACACCAATCAGCCTGACTCACCGAGGTGATAGATCCAGGGGCTGCTGCGCACCCCAGCGGGAGCAAGCTCCCTCGCCACAAAAAGGCCGGTTTGTCAGTCGTTCTTGCGGCTACTTACCTCCGCCGGCACGTCATCGCCGGCCATACGCTTGCGGAACAATGCCGCCCGGGCCAGCAGCAGGGTGGTCACCGGCACCGTGATGGACAGCAGGATCGGTATCAACCACGCATGCAACACCGGCCCGGACTTGATCGCGGAAAAGTAGATGATCGAGGCAAGGGCAACGCACCAGGCGCCCAGCGTCGACGCCAGGGCAGGGGGTGCATGCGCTGGAAATAATCCTTCAACCGTACGAGCCCGATTGCCCCGAGCAGGGCGAACAGGCTGCTGGCCACCAGCAAGATCGCCACTGAGATTTCCACCCACATCGACAGCTCGACGTTCATTCGATCACCTCGCCACGCAAGAGGAACTTGGCCAGGGCAAACGAGCCGACAAAACCGAACAGGGCGATCAGCAGCGCGGCCTCGAAGTAGGTGTCGCTGGCATAACGGATGCCCAGCACCAGCATCATCAGCATCGCGACGATGTACAGGTAGTCGAGGGCCAGGACCCGGTCCTGTGCCGAGGGGCCTTTGAACAGGCGCACCAGCGTCAGGACCATGGTCAGGGAGAACAGGAACAGGCTCAGCAGGATGGCATTGGACAGCAACGGGCTCATTCGAAAATCTCCATCAACGGGCGCTCGTAGGTGGCCTTGAAGTGCGCTATGAATGCGCCTTCGTCCTCCAGATCGAATACGTGCATCAACAGGATGCTGCGGTCCAGCGCCAGCTCCGACCAGACCGTCCCGGGAATCACCGTGGTGATCATAGACAGCACCGCCAGGCCATTGGCATCGTGCAGGTCCAGCGGCACCTTGACGAAAAGCGAGCGAGGCGGGCGGCGTCCGGCATTCAGTACGCCCCAGGCGACGGCCAGGTTGGATACCAGCACATCGCGCCCCACCAGCAGGAACAGCCGCAGCATGACCCAGGGCCGGCGGATGCGAATGGGCCGCGGCCGCAGTGGACGCATCATCAATGGCGCCAGGAAGCCCAGCGCCGCGCCCAGCAGCAGATGGCCGGCGCTGACGGACAGGTTCAACAGCAGCCAGAGCAGCCACAACGCCAGCGACAACCAGGGTGCGGGAAACAGGCGCTTCATGGTTGCACCGCCTGCACTTCGGTGTCGGCTTGTGGGTTGGGGACGGCGCGGGTGGCAAGCACCGCCATCACATAATGTTCAGGTGTGTTCAGCGCATCGGCGGCGGACTGGGTGTAGCGCAGCACCGGCTCGGCCTTGAAGGTCAGGGCGATTCCGAGGCCGAGCAGCACGATGATCGGCACGCATTCGAACGGCCGCAACAGTGGCGACGGCCGCTCCTGTGGCGTCCAGAAGCGCTGGATGCCCAGGCGTGAGAAGGCGGTCAGCGCGGCGAGCCCGGACAGGATCAAGAGCGCCAACAGGCCCCAGGCGGCGGCAGAGACGGGCGTGTCGGTACTTGCTCCGAGTCCTTGGGGGTTGAGCAACGCGTTGAGCAGCCCGAGTTTTGCGATGAAGCCCGAAAGCGGTGGCATGCCGATAATCAGCAGCGCACAGGCGATGAAGCTCAGGCCGAGGAAGGCCATGGTCCAGGGGATCACTTGGCCGACTACGGCTTTCTGTTCGTCGTCGAGGTTGATGCCTTTGGGCGGCTGCAGCGATTCCAGTGGGCGCGGCAGGCTGTCGAGATCGTCTTCCAGCGGCAGATCATTGGCCGAGCGTGAACGCTCGATCAACTCGGCCAGCAAGAACAGCGCGCACAGCGCCAGGGTCGAGCTCACCAGATAGAACAGCGCAGCCCCCACCAGGTTTGGCTGGGCAAAACCGATGGCAGACAGCAGGATGCCGGCCGAGACCAGGATACTCAGGCTGGCCATGCGCTCCAGGCGTTGGGCGGCGAGGATGGCGATGGCCGCGCAGGCGATAGTCGCCAGGCCGCCGTAGACCAGCCAGTCAGCGCCAAAATAGGCCGAGGCGCCGGCCTGGCCGGAAAACAGCAAGGTCCACAGCCGCAGGATGGTGTAGACGCCGACCTTGGTCATGATCGCAAACAGTGCCGCCACCGGCGCACTGGCTGCACTGTAGGCCGGCACCAGCCAGAAATTCAGCGGCCACATGCCGGCCTTGGCCAGGAACGCCACCGCCAGGATCGCCGCGCCGGCGTGCAGCAGGCCGCGGTCGGCTTCCGGCACCAGGGGCACCTTCAGGGCCAGGTCGGCCATGTTCAGGGTCCCGGTGACGCCGTAGATCAGGGCCGCGCCAATCAGGAACAGCGACGAGGCCAGCAGGTTGATAGAAATGTAGTGCAGCCCCGACGACACCCGCGCCCGGCCCGACCCATGCAACATCAAGCCGTAGGACGCCGCCAGCAGCACCTCGAAAAATACGAACAGGTTGAACAGGTCCGCCGTGAGGAAGGCCCCATAAAGCCCCATCAGCTGAATCTGGAACAACGCATGGAAACTCGCCCCGGCCCGGTCCCAACGGGCCATGGCGAACAGCAGCGCGCAGACGCCGATGATCCCGGTCAGCACCAGCATCAGCGCCGACAGGCGATCGACCACCAGCACGATGCCGAACGGCGCCTGCCAGTTACCGGGCAGATAGACGCCAATGGACGCGGGCAGCGCCTGCTCCTGGGTCCAGCGCAACAACAGCACGGCGATGCCCAGGCCCAGCAGGCTGGAGAACAGATTGATCCGCGCCTTGAGCGGGCGGTGCTTCTCGCCGAGCATCAGCATCACCGCGGCGGTCAGCAACGGAAGCAGGATGGGCGCGGCGATCAAGTGTGGCGTCAACGTCATTCCTTCGGCTCCCGACCGTCCACATGGTCGGTGCCGGTCAGGCCCCGGGACGCGAGCAGGACTACCAGGAACAACGCAGTCATGGCGAAGCTGATCACAATGGCGGTCAGCACCAGGGCCTGGGGCAACGGATCGGTGTAGTGCAGCAGGTCCTGGGGTACGCCGTCCTTGATGATCGGCTCCTTGCCGATGAACAGGCTGCCCATGCTGAAGATGAACAGGTTGACGCCATACGACAGCAGGCACAGGCCCATGACCACTTGAAAGGTCCGCGGCCGTAGCACCAGCCAGACACCGGAGGCGGCCAATACGCCGATTGCGATTGCGATGACTTCTTCCATCAGGCGTTGGCTCCTTTGAGAGGGGCGACGGGTTTGGCGTGCAGGCCCGGCTTGTGGGCGCGCACTGACTGGTGGGCCAGGGCAGTGAGAATCAGCAGGGTCGAACCGACCACCACGGCATAGACGCCGATGTCGAAGAACAGCGCGCTGGCCAGGTGAATATCCCCCAGCAGCGGCAATTCGAAATGCCAGGTATGCGTGGTCAGGAACGGATAACCCACCGCCAGCGCGCCCAACCCCGTGGCGCTGGCGAACAGCAGCCCGGTGCCCATCCAGCGCAGCGGTCGCAGGCTCATCTGCGCTTCGACCCACTGGGTGCCGGCGACCATGTATTGCAGGATGAACGCCACCGACATCACCAGCCCGGCCACGAAACCGCCGCCGGGTTGATTGTGGCCGCGCATGAACAGATAGAACGACACCACCAGGGCAATCGGCAGCAACAGGCGAACCAGCACCGACGGCACCATCATGAAGCCCAGCGCGGTATCGCTGGCGTGGCGCGGGTTGACCAGGTCGGTAACCACGTCCGGCGCCAGCAGGCGTTGTTGCGCCGGCAGTTGCATGCTTTCCTTCGGTGGACGGAAGCGCCGCAGCAGGGCGAACACCGCCAGCGCCACCGCCGCCAGCACGGTGATTTCCCCCAGGGTGTCGAAGCCGCGGAAGTCCACCAGCATGACGTTCACCACATTGCTGCCGCCGCCTTCAGGCAGCGCGCGGCTGAGGTAGAACGAGGAAATGTCGTTGGGGGTCTGGCGCGTCAGCATGGCATAGGACAGCAGCGCCATGCCGCCGCCCACCGCGCCGGACAACAGCAGGTCCCGCAGGCGTCGGATGCGCGCGCGCCGTTCGCTGTTGGGCCGGGGCGATACGTCCTCGATCCGTCGGGGCAACCAGCGCAGCCCCAGCAGGATCAGCACCGTGGTGACCACCTCCACCACCAGTTGCGTCAAGGCCAGGTCCGGTGCCGAGAACCAGACGAAGGTCACGCAGGTCATCAGGCCGCAGACACTGACCATCGTCAGCGCCGCGAGACGGTGATACTTGGCTTGCCAGGCCGCGCCCAGGGCGCAGGCGATTGCCAGTACCCACAGGGTGACGAACACCACGGAGCCGGGAATCTTCGGCCGGTCGCCCCAGACCAGCGTGCTGTGCAACATCGGGATCAACCCGGCCAGGAGCGCCGCCAGTACCAGCAGGAACAATTGCGCCTGCAGGCGCCGAGTGCTGATCTTGCGCTCCAGCCGACGACCGTGGCGCATCATCAGCACCAGGCAGCGTTCAAACAGGCGCTTGCCGCTGAGGCGGCCGATCAGCGGCGGATGCTTGATTTGGCCTTGCTTGAATTGCTTGCGCAGCAGCAGGTACAGGACGATGCCCGCGGCCATCGCCACCAGGCTCATGAGCATGGGCGCGTTCAGCCCGTGCCAGATTGCCAGGCTGTATTCGGGCAGCGGGCCGCCCACCACGGGGAGTGCGGCGGCGGCCAGCAACGAGCCGACCACCTGGGCCGGGAAAATCCCCACCAGCAGGCAGGTGAATACCAGCAGCTCGACCGGCGCGCGCATCCAGCGTGGCGGTTCATGGGGCGTGTGAGGCAGGTCGGTGGCGGTGGGGCCGAAGAACACGTCCACGGTAAAGCGCAGGGAGTAGGCGACGCTGAAGGTGCCGGCGATGGTGGCGATGATCGGCAACGCCAGTTCGACCCAGGCGGTGGCTGAGATAAATACCGTCTCGGCGAAGAACATCTCCTTGGACAGAAAACCATTGAGCAACGGCACCCCGGCCATCGCCGCGCTGGCGACCATCGCCAGGGTGGCGGTGAACGGAATCAGTCGCACCAGGCCGCTGAGCCTGCGGATATCCCGCGTGCCACTTTCGTGGTCGATGATTCCGGCGGCCATGAACAGCGAGGCCTTGAACGTGGCGTGGTTGAGGATATGAAACACCGCCGCCACCGCCGCCAGCGGACTGTTGAGACCCAGCAGCAGGGTGATCAGCCCGAGGTGGCTGATGGTCGAGTAGGCGAGCAGGCCCTTGAGGTCGTTCTGGAACATCGCGCAGTAGGCGCCCAGCACCAGGGTGCAGGCCCCCGCGCCGCCGACGATATAGAACCATTGCTCGCTGCCCGACAATGACGGCCACAGCCGCGCCAACAGGAAGACACCGGCCTTGACCATGGTTGCCGAGTGCAGGTACGCCGACACCGGTGTGGGTGCGGCCATGGCGTGGGGAAGCCAGAAGTGGAAGGGGAACTGAGCACTTTTGCTCAAGGCGCCGATCAGGATCAGCGGCAGCAGGACGGGGTAGAGGGCGTGGTCACGAATCAGGCTGCCGGCGGCCAGGACCCTGTCCAGGTCATAGCTGCCCACCACATGGCCGAGCAGCATCACCCCGGCCAACAGGCACAGCCCGCCGGCACCGGTCACCATCAACGCCATGTAGGCGCCGCGTCGGGCGTCGGCGCGGTGATGCCAATAGCCGATCAGCAAGAACGAGAACAGACTGGTCAGTTCCCAGAAGAACACCATCTGGATCAGGTTGCCGGAGATCACCAGCCCGAGCATCGCGCCCATGAACGCCAGGAAAAATGCGAAGAAACGTGGCACCGGATCGTCCGGCGACATGTAATAGCGGGCGTACAACGACACCAGCGTGCCGATGCCCAGCACCAATAACGAAAACAGCCAGGCAAAGCCATCCAGGCGCAGCACGAAATTCAGGCCCAGGCTCGGCAGCCAATCATATTGTTCACGGATTACGCCGCCATCGGCGATCTGCGGGTACCACAAGGCCACCTGAACAGTGCCGGCCAGGGCTACGAAGCCGGCCAGCAGCGATTCGGCGTTACGGGCGTTATGAGGTAACAGCGCCGCGACACAGCTGCCGATAAAGGGCAAAAGCAATAGAACTATCAGTGACATAGGCTTCTATTCGGCAAGGGATGTCCGGGATCATACGTGGCGTATTCCGGATCACCAACCGCCAGGGTGTCGCAGAATCCTACAAGGTAGGTGGATTTTCCTGACTTTTTAGCTCTACCTATAACCTGTGGCGAGGGGATTTATCCCCGCTGGGTCGCGTAGCGGCCCCGAAATCTGCCGACGTGGTGCGTCAGGTCAATGGAGTCTCCTGCTTTGGGTCTGCTGCGCAGACCAGCGGGGATAAATCCCCTCGCCACAGAGTTTTTGCTCGCCGATATTTGTTGTTGACCGGCATCACACGCTTGTGACCGGTAAAAGCTACGAAGGCTCACTGCTCCCGCTCAAACAGCTTGTCCACCTCGACAACACCTTTGTTTCGAGTCTTCAGCTCACTGACGATCACCGCCGCCACAATCAACCCGGCGCCCACCAGGGCGATCGCCGGCAACCGTTCGCCGGCCAGGCGCCCGGCAATACCCGCCCACACCGGCTCGCCGGCATAGATCAGCGTGGCGCGGGTCGGCGAGACGCTTTTCTGGGCCCAGTTCATTGCCACCTGGATCGCCGCGCTGGCCGCGCCCAAGCCTACTGCGCTGATCAGCAGCAGCCAGGAAAAGCCGGGCATCACTTCCCGGGTCGGCACCACCAGCAAAAATGCCAGCACCGCCGTGCTTGCCAGTTGCACCACGGTCACCCGGCGCACATCCACCTGGCCGGCATAGGCGCTGATCAGGATGATCTCGGCGGCGATCGCGATGGCGCTGATCAGGGTGGCGATTTCCCCCGGACTGAAATTCAGTGACGCGCCGGCCGGGCCGGACACCAGCATCAGCCCGGTGAACGCGAGCATGATCCCGATGCTCGGCATCAACCCTGGCCGGCGGCCCAGCACCAGCCATTGCAACAACGGCACGAAGGGTACGTAGAGGGCGGTGATGAAGGCCGACTGGCTGCTGGGAATGGTTTGGAGGCCGACGGTTTGCAGGCCATAGCCGAGCATGATTGCCACGCCGATGAAGCAGCCGGCCTTGAGCTCAAACAGCGTCAGGTCCCGCAGGTGCCGCCAGGAGAACAATGCGACAAACGCGGCCGCCGCGGCGAAGCGCAAGCCTACGAAGAACATCGGTCCGCTGACGGTCATGGCGTGCTGCACCAAAAGGAACGTTCCGCCCCAGATCATGGTGATCAGCACCAGCACGCACTCGGCCTTGCTGAATTTTGGGATACGGGTGGACGCTTGCGGGGAGTTCAACGATGCCATGACCTTGCGCGCTACTTGAGGCGGACGCACAATGCGCCCGAAGTTGGGCAGTATAATGCGCAACCCCGGCAGATGAGCAATATAGTGCACAAAGAAAACAGCCAGCGGGCCTCCGTCCTGCAACATGTCAGCCAGAACGTCCGCCGTCTGAGGCATGCGGCGCAGCTCAGCCAGACGGCGCTGGCCGAGCTGTCCGGGGTCAGTCGACGGATGCTGGTCGCCATCGAAGCTGGCGAAAAAAATGTCAGCCTGACCACCCTGGACCGTGTCGCCGAAGCGTTGGATGTGGCCTTCAGCGATTTGATCCAGGCTCCGGATGCCCGCGACCCGAGCCGTATCAATGAGCTGGCCTGGGCCGGCGTGATTCCAGGCAGCAAAGCCGTATTGTTGGCCAAGGCCACCGCCAACCGCGAAGTGGAACTTTGGGAATGGCGCCTGGAGCCCGGCGAGCATTATGTCTCGGAGCCTGACGCGGACGGCTGGAGCGAGCAGCTTTATGTATTCGAAGGTTGTTTGACGCTACTGCTGGGCAGCGAGGAGCGTCGAATCGAGGCCGGTGAATTTTTCATGTTTGCCAGCAACCAGCCCCATGCCTATCGCAACAACGATTTGGTGGCGGCGCGGTTCGTGCGCAATGTGGTGATCTGAACTTCCATTGCACCGCGAGTGCTACCAAAGAACGCTTCCGGAGCATCAGGCGATGGCAGTAAGGTAGCATCTCGTCGTTCCGTTGCTTCGGCGCCCCGTCAGGGCCTTTAGCTGCGAACGATAACCGCTGTTTTCATGACGGAAGCGTTCGATGACTGACGTGCCAACCTCGATTCCCCGTTCCGCCGATGTCCTGATCATCGGCGGTGGCCTGAGCGGTGCCATGTTGGCGGCGCAACTGCTGCGCCTGCCAGGCCAACGCGAGGTGTTGATTGTCGAGCCGCGCAGCGAGTTGGGCCGGGGCGAGGCCTACAGCGCGGTGGAGCTGGGCCACACCTTGAACGGTAACGCGGCGCGCATGAGTGTCGACCCGGACAACGCCGACGATTTGACCCAATGGCTCACCACGTTCATCGAAGCCGGCGGCTGGCCCGAGTCGGATCAGCAACACGTGCCGATCAGCGAGCTGTTTCCGCCCCGAGGAATGTTTGGCCTCTACGTACAGCAACGTCTGGCCGAAGCTCGCGAATCGGGCGCACAGAACGGTTCGACCGCCGAGCATGTGCGCGGGGAAGCCGTGGACCTGCGGCTTGCCGACGGTGGCGTGATGGCGACGCTGGGCGACGGCCAGGTCTTGCATGGCCGTTTTGCGGTGCTGGCCACCGGCATGTTCCCGGCGGCGCGCACCCCGCAGACCGAATCCAGCGGCTTGAACGCCGCAGCCCTCGATCCTTGGGATGTGGCCGCGATGCGCCATCTTGATCCGCAGTCCACGGTACTGATCATTGGCTCGGGACTGACCATGGTCGATGCCGTGGTGTCTTTGGAGCAGGCCGGGCACCGTGGGCCGATCGAAGTGTTTTCCCGCCATGGCCTGTTGCCTCACGTGCGTCGCCAGCCACCGGCCTGGGTGGATTTCCTTGCTGAAGATCATGATCTGCGATCGCCATTGCAGCTGATGCGGGCGCTGCGCGAGCAATGCCGTCAGGCGCAAGCCCAGGGGATTGATTGGCAGGCGCCACTGGATACCGTTCGCGCGCACATCGGGCGTTTGTGGAACCAGGCCAGCGACGTGCAACGTCGACAGTTCGTCCGGCATGTGCGGCCGTGGTGGGAAAGCCACCACCATCGTTCGCCACCGTTGAGCGCGGAACTGGTGGCGCGTCTGCATGGGGAAGGGCGGTTGCGGATTCAGGCGGCGTCGTACAAGGGGCTGGTATCGGCTGGCGAAGGATCAGTGGCAATCAACATTCGCCGACGGGGCGAGGCTGGACTGGAAGTGGTGCAGGGCGCCGCGTTGATCAACTCCAGTGGTATCGAATACGACTGGCGCCGGGTTGCGCGACCGTTGCCGCAGCAGTTGCTGGCACGAGGCTTGGTCCAGCCCGGTCCCTTGGCACTGGGTATCGCCGCGCGTGCAGATGGCGCGGTGTTGGACGCCCAAGGCAACCCCGCCGAGCGCCTGTTCGCCATGGGCCCGCCATTGCGGGGGATGTGGTGGGAAAGCACGGCGGTGACAGATGTGGCGAGCCAGGCCAAGACGCTGGCGGGGCGGTTGGTTGAACTAAAAGCTCAAAACTGAGCACCGTGGCGAGGGAGCTTGCTCCCGCTGGGCTACGAAGTAGCCCTAAAACCATTCACCTCGGTGTGTCAGGTCAACTACCTCCCAATTCTCTGGGGTTGCTGCGCAACCCAGCGGGAGCAAGCTCCCTCGCCACAGAAGCGAGTTTCATTGCGACTGCACTTGTACCCAACGCTCCTCCCGCGCCGCCACGCGTATTGCCGCCGCCAGTCGTTCCACTTCCCAGGCTTCTTCGAAATCCGTCCCGTTGCCGCCATCGCCCGCGAGGGCCATGACCAGCTCCTGGACTTCCAATGTCTTCAATTCGTTGTACCCCAGCTGGTGCCCGGCCGCCGGGCTGAAGGCGGCGTAGCCCGGCAGGTCGGGGCCGGCCAATAGTCGTTGGAAACCTGCCTGGCCGGCGCGGCACAGGTGCAGTTCATTCAGTCGTTCCTGATCGAAGGCCAGCGTCCCGAGGGTGCCGCTGATCTCGAAGCTCAAGTGGTTCTTGTAGCCGTGCTTGAGCCAACTGCTGCTCACCGAGCCCCGGGCGCCGCTGGTGAAGCGCAGCAGCGCCTGGACCTGATCGTCAACCGCAATGACCCGTTGTTCGATCGCGCCGGCGCTGGCCGGACGCCGGTTGTGGACGGTCTGGCTGTCGGCACACACCGAATCGACAGCGCCCAGCAGGTAACGAGCCATGGCCAGCAAATGACTGCCCAAGTCAGCCAGGGCGCCGCCGGCATGCTCGGCTTCGCAGCGCCAGGACCATGGCGAGGTCGGGTCGGCCATGAAGTCCTCGCTGAATTCCCCCTGGAAGCTGACGATCTGCCCCAGCTCGCCGCGCTGGATCATTTCCCGCGCCAACCGGATGATCGGGTTGTGCTGATAGTTGTAGCCGACGCGTGTCACCACGCCAGCAGCCTTGGCCGCCTGGTGCATCTGCTCGGCCTGTTCCAGGGAGACCGCCAGCGGTTTTTCGCAATAGACCGGTTTGCCCGCCGCCAACGCGGCCATGGCCATCGGAAAGTGCAGATGGTTGGGCGTGGTAATGGCGATCAACTGGACGTTCGGGTTGTCGATCAGTTGTTGCCAGTCGCTGTGAGCCGTCTCGAAGCCCCAACTCTGTGCACATTGGCGCGCACGTAGCGGATCGGCGTCGGCCAGGGCCGCCAGTTTCAAGTTCAGGGGAAGGTCGAACACCGCCTTGGCGTTATGGAATGCCAAAGCATGGGCACGGCCCATGAAGCCGGTGCCAATCAGACCGATGCCGAGTTCGCGCATGAGAAAGAGCCCTTTGAATTGTTATTTTCAGAAGGCTCTTTATGGAATAAATATTCTCTAATTGCAAATACTGGAATAAATATTCATTTTATTCTCGGTACTGATTCCTGTGGGAGCGAGCCTGCTCGCGAAGACGATAGTTCAGTCAACATTGAGGTCGACTGACCTGACGCCTTCGCGAGCAGGCTCGCTCCCACAAGGGAAATATCCTCAGGACAAGAACCCGCCATCCACATTCAACGCCACGCCCGTGGTGTAGCTCGACGCATCGCTGGCCAGGTACAACACCGCGCCGGCCATTTCGCTCGGGTCGGCCACGCGCTTGAGGGGGATCTGCGCCAGGGCGGTCTTCAGGATGGCGTCGTTCTTGACCAGCGCCGAGGCGAACTTGGTATCGGTCAGGCCCGGCAGCAGGGCATTGCAACGGATGCCGAACTGCGCGCACTCCTTGGCAAAAACCTTGGTCATGTTGATCACCGCGGCCTTGGTCACCGAATAGATGCCCTGGAAAATGCCCGGCGAGATGCCATTGATCGACGCCACGTTGATGATGCTGCCGCCGCCGTTCTCGCGCATCAGCTTGCCGGCTTCCACCGACATGAAGAAATAGCCGCGGATGTTCACATCGACGGTTTTCTGGAACGCGCCCAGGTCAGTATCCAGCACATTGCAGAACTGCGGGTTGGTGGCCGCATTGTTCACCAGGATGTCCAGGCGCCCGAACTGCTCGCGAATCCCGGCGAACACCTGGCTGATCTGCTCCATTTCGCCGATGTGGCAAGCGATCGCGGTGGCCTTGCCGCCAGCGGCGATGATCGCATCGGCGACGTGCTGGCAGCCGTCGAGCTTGCGGCTCGAAACGATCACGTGGGCGCCTTGCTGGGCCAGCAGTTTGGCGATGGCTTCGCCGATGCCGCGGCTGGCGCCGGAAACGAAAGCGATCTTGCCGTCGAGGTCGAACAACTGGGTCTTGGACATGCTGTTTCCTTGTTATAGGTGCGCTCAGAGCGTGGATTTGCTGATGACTTGCAGGCTCATCTGCTCCAGCAGCTTGTTCATCTGAACGAACTGCGCGAAGCGTTTGTCCTGGGTCTGGCCATTGAAGAAGCGGTAGTAGATCTGCTGGACGATACCGGCCAGGCGGAACAGCCCATAGGTGTAATAGAAGTCGAAGTTGTCGATGCGGACTCCGGCGCGCTCGGCGTAGTAGTCGACGAACTCTCGGCGGGTCAGCATGCCCGGCGCATGGCTGGGCTGGCGGCGCATCAGTTGTACCGGCCCCGGGTCGTCGGCTTCGATCCAGTAGGCGAGGCTGTTGCCCAGGTCCATCAACGGGTCGCCGAGGGTGGTCAGCTCCCAGTCCAGCACGCCGATGATCTGCATCGGGTTGTCCGGGTCGAGGATGACGTTGTCGAAGCGGTAGTCGTTGTGGACGATGCTGGAGGTCGGATGATCGGCGGGCATCTTGTCGTTGAGCCATGCCTTGACCGCCGTCCATTTCGGCGCATCGGGGGTCAGCGCTTTTTCGTAACGGTCGCTCCAGCCGCGGATCTGCCGGGCCACGTAGCCTTCGGGCTTGCCCAGGTCGGCCAGGCCGCAGGCGGTGTAGTCAACACGGTGCAGTTCGACGAGCCGGTCGATGAAACTCTTGCACAGGGCTTCGGTGCGGGCTGCATCGAAACCCAGCTCCGGCGGCAATTCGGAGCGCAGGATGATGCCCTTGACTCGTTCCATCACGTAGAACTCGGCGCCCATCACCGATTCGTCAGTGCAGTGGACGTAGGCTTTGGGGCAGTACGGGAAGCCGTCGCGCAGTTGATTGAGGATGCGGAATTCACGGCCCATGTCGTGGGCGGACTTGGCCTTGTGGCCGAACGGCGGGCGCCGCAGCACGAACTCCTGCTCGGGGTATTCCAGCAGGTAGGTCAGGTTCGACGCACCGCCGGGAAACTGGCTGATCAGCGGCGTGCCGGTCAGGCCAGGAATATGAGCCTTGAGGTACGGGTCGATCAGGCTGGCATCGAGTTCTTCACCGTCGCGCACGCGGGTGGACTGATCAGTAACTGCCATGCTTATCCCTTCTGCTTATTTTGGAGGCCATCGATCATTGGCTAATCTAATGGCGCTTGGGAGGCGTCACAAGCACGCCGGGGTCTTATAGGTCAGCGTGTTGCTGGGTAATCAGCGGACCTGATGAGCTGCCACCACGGATGCAGGGTTCGTATCGGTCGAGTCAACGTTGCCTGTCAGGCAATGGCACCGGGGTCAATACCGGTTCGCCGGCAAAAAACGCGGTCAGGTTCTGGCCCACCAGTTCCACCATCGCCCGGTTCGCTTCCGGCGACAACCCGGCCACATGCGGCGTCAGGACCACGTTTGGCAGGCTTTTCAAGGCATCGGGCACCTCCGGTTCGTGGTCGAACACATCGAGTGCCGCCCCGGCAATTCGCCGCTGTTCAAGGGCGCTGACGAGATCGGCGGTGGCGACTACGCTGGCCCGGGCGATGTTGACCAGATAGCCATTGGGACCGAGGGCATCCAGGACTTGTCGGGTGATCAATTGCCGGGTGTCCAGGCCGCCAGGCGTGGCAACGATGAGGAAGTCCGAGACCCGGGCCAATTCCGTTGGCGTGGCGCAAAAGGTATACGGGACATCGCTGCGAACCCGCCGGTTGTGGTAGCTGATGCTCATGTCGAAACCCAGGGCGGCACGCTTGGCGATCGCCATGCCCACGGCGCCGAGTCCCAGCACGCCCAGGTGCTTGCCCGCCAGGGAGGGACGCATCTGGCGCGGCCACTCGCCACGGCGCAGGGCGGCGTCGGACCGAGGCACGTCCCGCACCAGCGCCAGCAGCAGGGCCATGGCATGGTCGGCCACCGAGGAGGCGTTCACCCCGGCGCCGTTGGAGACCACGATGCCTCGGTTGCGGGCGGCTTGCAGATCCACTTGCTCATAACCGGCGCCGATCACGCAGATGATCCTCAGGTTGGGCAGGGCGTCGATTTCCTCGGCGGTCAGACCCAGGGGGCCGCGCGTCAGCACCGCGCTGAACCGTTCGCCGTGTTCGAAAATCGCCGTCCTGCGTTCGGCTGGCGTAGGCGCCAGTTCCAGGTGATAGCCCTGGCGTTCGAGAATCGGCAAGTATTCGTTGACGGTTTCAACCAGTACCAGAACGGTTGCGGTCATGCTGTGCTCCTGTGGGCGCGGGCGATTTTGATATTCAACCTGATTGTAGGGGCCGCAGGGAGGTGTAGCTTGGGCTTTTTGTATTTCATTTTTGGCTGGCACATTCCCTGTGGGAGCGAGCCTGCTCGCGAAGACGCTGGTTCAGGCAGTGAGGTGTTACATGAAGGGCCTCTTCGCGAGCAGGCTCGCTCCCACAAGGAATGTGGGGGACAATTTTTCTGTCCATGATCTGCTCCGGATAACCATTCCTCAGCTAAGTCTTTGCTTCTGTTCATGAATCCCGGACAATCGCGCCCCTGTTTCGGCCAGGGGCGCTGCCTGTCGGATTTTTCCGACTCGTCCCGGCCGGGTGCATATGACCGGAATGCGGAGATCCGACCGGATGAATGATCAGGCCAACAGCGTTGAAGAGCGCTTTGAAACGACAGCCCCCGCCACCCTCGGCGAATGGAGTCGCCATGACACGACCTGGATGCTGGGCCTGTTTGGCACCGCCATCGGTGCCGGCACGTTGTTCCTGCCGATCAATGCCGGCCTCGGTGGTTTCTGGCCGTTGCTGATCCTGGCTGTGCTGGCGTTTCCCATGACCTTCTACGCCCATCGTGGGCTGACCCGCTTCGTGTTGTCCGGCCGTGACGGCGCGGACATTACCGAGGTCGTGGAAGAGCATTTCGGTATCAAGGCCGGCGCGTTGATCACGCTGTTGTACTTCTTTGCAATCTTCCCGATCCTGCTGATCTACAGCGTGGCCTTGACCAATACGGTGGGCAGTTTCCTGGAGCATCAGTTGCAGATCCAGCCGCCGCCCCGGGCCGTGTTGTCACTGGTGCTGATCCTCGGTCTGCTGGCAGTGGTGCGCTGCGGCGAACAAGCGATCGTCAAGGCCATGAGCCTGATGGTCTACCCGTTCATCGTGGCGCTGCTGTTCCTGGCGGTGTTCCTGATCCCGCACTGGAACGGCGGCATCCTCACCAAGGCGTCCACGGTGCCTGAACCTTCGGCCCTGCTGCACACCTTGTGGCTGGCGATTCCGGTGATGGTCTTCTCGTTCAACCATTCGCCGATCATCTCGGCATTCGCGGTGGACCAGAAGCGTCGCTACGGTGCCAACGCCGAGGAACGCAGCGCGCAGATCCTGTCGCGTGCCCATGTGCTGATGGTGGTGATGGTGCTGTTCTTCGTGTTCAGTTGCGTGCTGACCCTGTCCCCGGCACAACTGGCCGAGGCCAAGGCGCAGAACCTGTCGATCCTGTCGTACCTGGCGAACCATTTCAGCAACCCGACTATCGCCTTCGCGGCACCGCTGATTGCCTTCGTGGCGATCTCCAAGTCGTTCCTGGGGCACTACATCGGCGCCAGCGAGGGCCTCAAGGGCCTGGTCGTCAAGAGCGGCCGCCGCCCGGCACCCAAGACCCTCGATCGGCTGACCGCAGCGTTCATGCTGGTGGTGTGCTGGATCGTCGCCACCCTCAACCCGAGCATCCTCGGCATGATCGAAACCCTGGGCGGTCCGGTCATCGCGGCCATCCTGTTCTTGATGCCGATGTACGCCATCCGCAAAGTCCCGGCCATGGCCCGCTATCGTGGTCAGGCGTCGAATGTCTTTGTGGTGTCGGTGGGCTTGGTGGCGATCACTGCGTTGGTCTATTCCCTCATGGCCTGACCTGCGTTTATGTGGGAGCGAGCCTGCTCGCGCAAGCGGTGGTTCAGTCGGTAGGGATGTTGGCTGTGCCGCCGCCTTCGCGAGCAGGCTCGCTCCCACATGGGTTCTGGGTTGTCTGCCAAAATTGCAGCGGCCACAAAAATCCCTGTGGGAGCGAGCCTGCTCGCGAAAGCGGTCTGTCAGCTTGCATCAAATCCCAAGGCATAAAAAAACGCCGCCCCTCGCAAGAAGGGCGGCGTTTCAGTGGTGCGCTTTAAGCTTTACGCTTGAACGACCGGGATGTTGGCGTTGGCAGCCGCTTCACGGAACTCGGCGATCTGGTCGAAGCTCAGGTAGCGGTATACGTCCGCTGCCATGCTGTCGATCTTGCCGGCGTATTCCATGTACTCCTCGACGGTCGGCAGGCGACCCAGGATCGACGCCACGGATGCCAGCTCAGCCGAAGCCAGGTAGACATTCGCGCCGTCACCCAGACGGTTCGGGAAGTTACGGGTCGAAGTGGAGACCACGGTGGAGTTCGGTTCCACGCGCGCCTGGTTACCCATGCACAGCGAGCAGCCCGGCATTTCCATCCGTGCACCGGCCTTGCCGTAGATGCCGTAGTAGCCTTCTTCGGTGAGCTGGTGAGCGTCCATCTTGGTCGGCGGCGACAGCCACAGACGGGTTGGCAGCTGACCCTTGACCTGGTCGAGCAACTTGCCGGCAGCGCGGAAGTGACCGATGTTGGTCATGCAGGAACCGATGAACACTTCGTCGATCTTCTCGCCAGCAACGCTGGAGAGCAGGCGGGCATCGTCCGGGTCGTTCGGCGCGCAGAGCACAGGCTCCTTGACGTCGGCCAGGTCGATTTCGATGATTTCCGCGTACTCGGCGTCCTTGTCGGCTTCCAGCAGTTCCGGGTTGGCCAGCCAGGCTTCCATCGCCTGGGCACGACGCTCCAGGGTGCGGGCATCGCCGTAGCCTTCGCCGATCATCCAGCGCAGCAGGGTGATGTTCGACTTCAGGTACTCGGCAATCGATTCCTTGGACAGCTTGATGGTGCAACCTGCGGCCGAACGTTCTGCCGAGGCATCGGACAGTTCGAAAGCCTGCTCGACGGTCAGGGTTTCCAGGCCTTCGATTTCCAGGATGCGGCCGGAGAAGGCGTTTTTCTTGCCTTTCTTCTCGACAGTCAACAAGCCTTTCTGGATAGCGTAGTAAGGGATCGCATGGACCAGGTCACGCAGGGTGACGCCCGGTTGCAGCTTGCCCTTGAAACGCACCAGGATCGACTCGGGCATGTCCAGCGGCATCACGCCGGTGGCGGCGGCGAAGGCGACCAGGCCGGAACCGGCCGGGAACGAGATGCCGATCGGGAAACGGGTGTGAGAGTCACCACCGGTGCCGACGGTGTCCGGCAGCAGCATGCGGTTCAGCCAGCTGTGGATGATGCCGTCGCCCGGACGCAGGGACACGCCGCCACGGGTCATGATGAAGTCTGGCAGGGTGTGGTGGGTGGTCACGTCGATCGGCTTCGGATACGCCGCGGTGTGGCAGAAGGACTGCATCACCAGGTCGGTCGAGAAGCCCAGGCACGCCAGGTCTTTCAGTTCGTCACGGGTCATCGGACCGGTGGTGTCCTGGGAGCCGACGGTGGTCATCTTCGGCTCGCAGTAGGTGCCCGGGCGAACGCCGGTCACGCCGCAAGCCTTGCCGACCATTTTCTGCGCCAGGGTGAAGCCCTTGGTGCTTTCGGCCGGCGCTTCAGGCTTCTTGAACAGGTCCGAAGGCGGCAGGCCCAGCTCGGCGCGGGCTTTTTCGGTCAGGCCACGGCCAATGATCAGCGGGATACGGCCGCCGGCACGGACTTCGTCAAGCAGGACCGGGGTCTTCATTTCGAAGGTGGTCAGGACTTCATCGGTGCCGTGCTTGCAGACTTTGCCAGCATGCGGGTACAGGTCGATCACGTCGCCCATGTGCATGTTCGACACATCGAATTCGATCGGCAGGGCGCCGGCGTCTTCCATTGTGTTGTAGAAAATCGGCGCGATCTTGCTGCCGAAGCAGAAACCACCGGCGCGCTTGTTCGGCACATACGGGACGTCGTCGCCGAAGAACCACAGCACCGAGTTGGTGGCGGATTTACGCGAGGAACCGGTACCGACCACGTCACCGACGTAGGCGATCGGGAAACCTTGGCCACGCATCTCTTCGATCTGCTTCATCGGGCCGGTCTTGCCTTGCTCATCGGGCACGATGCCGTCGCGAGCCATTTTCAGCATGGCCAGTGCGTGCAGCGGGATGTCCGGGCGGGACCAGGCGTCAGGGGCAGGGGACAGGTCGTCGGTGTTGGTTTCGCCGGTGACCTTGAAGACCCGCAGGCTGATCTTGTCGGCCAGCACCGGGCGGTTCTTGAACCACTCGCCATCGGCCCAGGATTGCAGGACGGCCTTGGCGTGGACGTTGCCGTTCTTGGCTTTTTCCGCCACATCGTGGAAGGCATCGAACATCAGCAGCGTGTGCTTGAGTTCTTCGGCGGCGACCGGGGCCAGTTCGGCGTCGTCCAGCAGGTCTACCAGGGTCACGATGTTGTAGCCGCCCTGCATGGTGCCGAGCAGTTCTACAGCGCGCTTCTTGTCGATCAGAGGGGATTGGGCTTCGCCCTTGGCCAGGGCGGACAGGAAACCGGCCTTGACGTAGGCGGCTTCGTCGACTCCAGGCGGAACGCGATTGGTGATCAGGTCAACGAGGAAAGCTTCTTCGCCAGCCGGGGGATTCTTCAGCAGCTCGATCAGGCCTGCGGTTTGTTCGGCGTTAAGCGGCTGGGGAACGATACCCAGTGCTGCGCGCTCTTCGATATGTTTGCGGTAGGCTTCAAGCACAGTTATTACCCTCATCAGTGGTCCCAAATGGGTGTCCGGGACGCTCATCCAGAAACTCACGGCACTCATGCGCGTCAGGGGGCTTTTTGGGCCTCCACGCCAGAATTGCCGGAGTTCCTCACAGAAGCTGCTTTCAAAGTTTTACGCCTGCAGAACGGGAGCTGATGAGGGTTGGCGTTGGGCTTTCCCCGCTGGAAAGACCCTTCGCCAACACCGCTCTGAAGGAACGACTGTGCTCGTGACGCTTTGAAAACAGCTTCTAACGGACATTGGCGCCTTAAAAGGCTGGCTGATTCTACGGGAAAAAAAAATTAAAGGTAAGTTGAGCCTGGAAGTTTGAGGGGTGATCAATCTTAGACAAAGGGCTAACATGCCGGCCTGTCCTGTTTTTGCGTGTGCGTTGCCTTATGCCCAACCAGCTCATCAAGACCCCCTGCGTCGGCCTCTGTTCCACTGTCTACGGTGACCTGGTGTGCCGTGGCTGCAAGCGGTTCCACCACGAAGTGATTCACTGGAACGGCTACAACGAAGAGGAAAAGCGCGCGGTGTGGTTGCGGCTCGAGCAGTTGCTGGTGCAGGTGATGGTGGCCAAGCTGGAGGTTTTCGACCCGCAGCTGCTGCGCCAGCAACTGGAATCGCGCAAGATCCGCTTCGTGCCGCACCAGTCGGAATATTGCTGGGCCTATCAGTTGATCGCCCGGGGCGCACGGGTGATCAATAACCTGGAAGCGTACGGCATGGTGCTGCTGCCGGAATTTCGCGACTGGGAACTGCCCGACCTGCGCGATGCCATTGATCGGGAATTTTTCCTCCTATCCGAAGCGCATTACCAGCGCTACATCGCGCCGGGGTTCTTGAAGGATGCGATTGGCGGCTGACAGGCCCTATGTGTGGCAAGTTGCTTTGTACCCAGTAGCTCTTGTGGCGAGGGAGCTTGCTCCCGCTGGGTTGCGACGCGACCCTCGCTCTTGATCCGAATAATTTTTGAACCTGAAAAACCCAGGTGTCTGCTGCGCAGCCGAGCGGGAGCAAGCTCCCTCGCCACAAGAGCTTGATCGCCCAAGCCTTTTATTCTTTTGCCGCCATCTCCACCAGATGGTCCTCCACCTCCTGCGGCTTGAGCACCAGCACATCGCTTTCCAGCGTATCGAGCACGGCTTCGGCGGTGTTGCCGATCAGCACCCCTGACAAACCCGAGCGGGCCACGGTGCCGATCACGGTGACAGCGGCCTGGAGCTTGTGGGCCATGTATGGAATCAAGACGTCCGCCGGGCCTTCCTGGATATGCAGGTGCTCGTCATCAATGTCGAATTCGGCCTGGAACGCCCGGCATTGCTCACGGTAGCGCGCCTCGATGGTTTCCTTGAGCTGGTAGGTCGGGTCGGCGGACGAGAGCATCGGCGACGGGTGGGCGCTGATGACATGCAGGTGCGCCTTGGCGAGGAGGGCGATGTCGTAGCCATGGTCGATGATCGTCGAGTGCAGGTGGCGGTGCTCACCATCGGCATTGCCCACGTCGACGGCGGCCAGAATCACCCGGTCTTTCCAGGATCCCGACGTCTTGACCAGCAGCACCGGGGTCGGGCAATGGCGCAGCAGTTTCCAGTCGGCCGGGGTCAGCAGGGCTTTTTTCAAGGGGCTATCGGGGAAGTGCTGCTTGATGACCAAGCCACAGCCTTCGGCCTGCTGCACGTCGATGATGGTTTCGTAGAGACTTTCGTTCCAGGCCTGCTCGGTGGTCACGCTGTAGCCGTCGGCCGCCAGTGCGGCCTTCAGGACGCTGAGCATCCCGGCATGGTCATGGTGTTTGTCGCAGACCAGCAAGTGCAAATGGGCCTGGGTCACGCCGGCGATCAGTTTGGCGCGCTTGAGTGCCAGGCTTTCCGAATGTTCGGGTTCGATGACCACGAGGATGCTGCGAATGGCTTGCATGATCGGCGTCTCCAGCAATGAAAAGGCACGGCGTTGCTCAACTATAGTTGTTCTGGACGGCTCGTCGACTTGATGCATATCAACGCCGGTGGCTGGTGGTCTGGGGGCAGGCCGGTATAATCGGCGCCCTTCGCTCGACTACCTTTGCCCGTGAGTCTCATGATCCTTCCCGAAATCCACGAATTCCTCGGCTGCCGCACCCCCGATGCCTGGGTCCAGGCGGCGCTGGCCGACCAGGAAACGTTGCTGATCGACCACAAGAACTGTGAATTCAAGGCCGCCAGCACTGCCTTGAGTCTGATCGCCAAATATCACTCCCATGTCGACCTGATCAATATGATGTCGCGCCTGGCCCGGGAAGAACTGGTGCATCACGAGCAGGTCATGCGCTTGATGAAAAAACGCAAGGTCGCCCTGCGCCAGCTCTCCGCCGGGCGCTACGCTTCGGGCCTGCGTAAAGTGGTGCGCAGCCACGAACCGGTGAAACTGGTGGACACCCTGGTGGTCGGCGCTTTTATCGAAGCCCGCAGTTGTGAGCGTTTCGAGGCCCTGGTGCCGCATCTGGACGAGGAGCTGGGCAAGTTCTATTTCGGCCTGCTGAAAAGCGAGGCCCGACATTTTCAGGGTTACCTGAAACTGGCCTACCAGTATGGCGACGCCAAGGATATTGCCCAGGTCATTGAGAGGGTCCGCGAGGCGGAGCGCGAGTTGATCGAATCAGTGGACGTGGAGTTTCGCTTCCACAGTGGTGTGCCTGCGCTTTAGGAACTGTGGTGTTCATGACGGCGCCATCGCGAGCAAGCTCGCTCCCACATTGGACTCTCTTTGAACACAAATCCTGAATCCATCCCGAATCCCCTGTGGGAGCGAGCTTGCTCGCGATAGGGCCCAAAGCCGCGCTGCATCTCAAAGGGTCAAACCCAGGCGTTCATGCCATCGGGCAATCGATTCTTCGGGATACACGTCGAACTGCTGGTCGCCCGAGCGCGCCTCGACCTCGACCCATGGCGCCTTGGAGCCCAGCATCAGATGGGTACGTTCCGGCGGCACCGGCAGCGGCGTGTCGATGGCTGAGGCGAAAGGGTGGATCAATTCCGGCCATTCAGGGCTGAACAACCATAATCCCGAGCCGCACAGCGAGCAGAAATGCCGCTCGGCGCTGCTGCGGTGGGCGCGTTTGTCGCCCTCGTCCTTGAGCCGCGCATGGTAGATCGAGATGTGCTTGCGACCCTGCACCTTCAGGCTCGTGGCGTCTCCCCCCAGGTTGATCGCAAAACCACCGCCGCCCTGGGTCTTGCGGCAGATCGAGCAGTAGCAACGTTGGTAAGGGTAGGGGTGACTGCTGTCCAGGCTGAACGACACGGCGCCGCAGTGGCAGGATCCTTCGAGGTGCATGGGAACCTCCGGTGGATTGGAAATGGTTCAGTACAGCCTAGACGGTCGGCGTTTTTTGCCGGTTGATTTTATGTTGAATGTGCGGACGCCTTCGCGAGCAGGCTCGCTCCCACATTGGAATCGGGAAGTCCACAAATCCCCTGTGGGAGCGAGCCTGCTCGCGAAAGCATCCCTGCAAGCCAACATCACTTGGGCACCCGCCACAGGTACCACGCCGCCACCGTCCGACAAGGGCTCCAGGCCCGGCCGATTTCGCTCATCTGTCTGGAGCTCGGTTGGGTTTCCAGCACTTTGAGCCGCCGATAACCCTCGCGAACCCCAAAATCATCCGCAGGCAGGATATCCAGCCGTTCCAGGCTATAGATCAACAGCATCTCCACGGTCCAGCGTCCGACGCCGCGCAGGGTGACCAGGCGCTTGATCAGTGCTTCATCGTCCATGGCCTGCGCCGTGGCGTAATCCGGCACGATGCCGTCCAGCGTGGCCTGGGCTATACCCTGGAGAGTGGCGATCTTGCTGGCTGAAAATCCACAACCGCGCAATTGCGCTGCATCAGTTGCCAGTATCTGCTCAGGCCCGGGAAACGTCCCCGATGGGTACAGCCCGAGCAGCCGGCCAATGATCGCATCCCCGGCCTTGGCGTGCAGTTGCTGATAGGCAATCGCCCGCATCAGCGCCTCATACGGATCCCGGGCCGGTTTGGGTTGCAGAAGGCAAGGACCGATCGACTCGATATGGCGCCGCCAGTCTTCGTCCAGGCCTGCCAGGAAAGTGCTCGCTTGCTGATAAGGCGCCGCCATCAGTCAAAACGCCAAAGGCAACGAAACCTGCACCGCGGCTCGCTCCAACCGTAATAGAAACGCCTTGCGCGGCTGACCGCCGCCATAGCCGGTCAAAGAGCCATCCGCCCCAATCACCCGGTGACAAGGGATGACGATGGCCAGGCGGTTCTGTCCATTGGCCAGGCCCACGGCGCGGCTGGCGCCAGGGCTGCCCAGTGCGTTGGCGACGACGCCGTAGCTGCGGGTTTCGCCGTAGGGGATTTTCTGCAGCTCGGCCCAGACCCTGGCCGCGAAGGCGCTGCCAGGCATGTGCAACGGGACGTTGAAAACCGTGAGCTTGCCGGCGAAATAGTCGGCCAGCTCGCTTTCGATCTGTTGCAGATGCGCATTGTGGCCCGGCGCAACCGTGTAGCCGTAGCGTTGCTGCAGTTCCTCCAGCTCCCTGGTCAAGGCCGGGCGATCGAGAAACTCCAGCAATACCAGGCCGCGACGTTCGGCCATGGCCAGCATCGGCCCCAATGGCGTGGTCAGGCGAGTAAACAGCAAGGGTTCGCTGAGGCCGGCGCGGCCGGGGGTGATGTGGAAGGATTTGACGAAGGCATCACGAAACCCGCTCAGCGATTCATAGCCGGAGTCGAACGCCGCATTGTCGATCGAGGCGCCTTCCTTTATCCCGCCCAGGGCGATGCCCAGGCGCCGAGTGCGCAGGTAGGCGTGGAAGGTCATGCCGAAATGCTGTTTGAACCAGCGGCGCAGTTTCAGCGGTTCGATGCCTTGTTCCAGCAGCAGGGCGTCGGTCCAGCGCAGGTCTGGCTCGGCGTCGACGGCTTTGAGCAATGCCTGGATCCAGTCCGGGGCGATGGCGGCGGCATCCAGCGGCTTGCAACGCAGGCAGGCCCGATAACCGGCGGACATCGCCTCGTCGGCGTGGGCAAAGAACTCGACGTTCTCCGGCTTCGGCTTGCGTGCCGTGCAGCTGGGGCGGCAGAAAATACCGGTGGTCTTGACCGCGGTGAAGAACACCCCCTCGTAGGTGGTGTCTCGTTCGAGCATGGCGCGGACCATCTCGGCGTGGGGCGGAAGCAGCGAGTGATGTAGGTTCATGGGCAGAGCATAGAACCGTGGCCGGGACGACTCCACCGAAAAATCGACAATGAATTCATGATCATTTGGTCGGACGCCCGCGAACAAAAATTGAACCTTCAAGTCTTAGAGGTTCACCCGCTGTTTTTGTCTTTCGGAGACATCATGTCCAAACACAAGAAATCCCTCATCGCCGTAGCTGTCTGTGCCTTGGCGCTCGGCGCCTCGGCTTTGTTGCCTGCCGACCTGTCACCTATCGGTTCGAGCTATGCCGCGGGCGGTGGCAACGGCGGTGGCGGCGGTAATGGAGGCGGTGGCGGCAATGGCGGAGGGAATGGCGGCGGCCACGGTGGCGGCGTGGGCGGCGGGCAAGGCAATGGCAACGGTGGCAAGTCCAGCGACTCCAGCGGCCACGGCAAAGGACTGGCCAGTGATCACGCCGGTACTCGGACTCGCGATCATGGCCTGAGCGGTAAGCACACCGGCACCACCCGCACCGATCGCGCCAGCAAGGCGTCGGCGACGTCCGCCATTGCCAAGGACCGTGATACTCGCGGCTTGACCAAGGCCTCGGCGATTTCCGCCGCTACGCCGGGCACCCATAACACCAAGGGCTTGAGCAACGCGACCCGTTCATCGATGAAGAACGACCGCTGATTGCTTGAATGAAATCGCGAGGCCTGTTTCCGGGCCTCGCGATTTTTTTCGTCTGCCGTTCAGTCCTGTTCGACGAGTCAGTACTTCCAGAACACCGGCGTGAACAGCACCAGCACCGTCAGGATTTCCAGCCGTCCCAGCAGCATGCCGATGGTCAGCAGCCATTTTGCCGCATCCGGCAAGGTCGAGAAGTTGCCGGCCGGGCCGATGATGTTGCCCAAGCCCGGACCCACGTTGCAGACGGCAGTGGCGGCACCGGTCAAGGCGGTCGTCCAGTCCAGGCCGATCAGGGCCAGACCCAGGGCGATGGCGCCGATCGTGATGGTGAAGAAGAACGAGAACGTCAGCAGCGAACGAACGATTTCCTCGTCGATGGGATGGTTGTTGTATTTCTTCTGGATCACCGCCCGGGGATGGATCAGCTGCTTCAAACTGCCCATCAGCAGCACCCTGGCGACTTGAAAGCGAAAAATCTTCAAGCCCCCGGCCGTTGATCCCGAACAGCCGCCGACGAACGTCAGGTAAAAGAACAGCAACAGGGCAAAGCTGCCCCACAGCGTGTAGTCACCCAGCGCCACGCCAGTGGTCGTGACGACAGAGGTAACGTTGACCGCCACGATGCGGACCGCGTCCCACCACGCGTGATCGCTGTTAAGGCTCAGCCAGGTACCCACCAGCAGCCATGTAACGACCAGGAAGCCGATGAAGCCCCTGACTTGCTGGTCCTTGAGCAGGGCGCGCCGATGGCCCCGCAATGTCGCGACATACAGCGTGAAGGGCAGCGATCCGGCCATCATGACGACCACTGACACCCAATGAACCGCCGGTTGGGGCCAGTGCGCCAGGGACGCATCGGAGGTGGAAAAGCCTCCGGTGGAAATCAGCGACATCGCATGGTTGATCGCTTCGAAAGGCGTCATCCCCGCAAGCCACAGCCCCAACGTCGAGAGAGCGGTCAAGCCGATGTAGATCCACAGGATGTAATTGGCCGCGACGTGAGAGCGCGGCGTGACTTTCTCCGACCAGTCCGAAGATTCGGTCTGGAACAGCCGCATGCCGCCGACCCGCAGCAGCGGCAGGACCGCCACGGCCATGCCGATAAAGCCGATTCCGCCGAGCCAGTGCAGCATCGACCGCCAGATCAACAGGCCGGGCGATGCGCTATCCAACCCGGTCAGGATGGTCGAGCCGGTGGTGGTGATGCCCGACATGGTCTCGAAAAATGCATCGGTGTAGCTGATGTGCTGGATGAACACCATCGGCAGGGCGGCGAATGCGCAGACAATTACCCAACTGGCGGTGGTGAGCAGGTACATTTCCCTGGGGCGCATCTGGACGTGGTCCGGCCTTCCACGGGCCACCAGTGCCACACCGCAGACGAAGGTGATCAGGCTCGACCATAGAAATGCCGACAAGTCATCGTTGCGCCCGTAGAACAGCAGCGTAAACAGCGGAATCGCCATGCTGATCGCAAGGGTGATCAGGAAAATCCCGAGGATGAAACCGATGAGACGCAGAACCGCTATAGACATGGATGACGCCTGATTCAAAGAGCTGCCCAGTATCGATTTGGTGAATCGCTTGCCGCGTAAAATTTGCGTAAAAAAATGAAGCGGAAGTGCTCGACGACAAAGGCAGTTTTCTTCAATACCCGAGCAGGCGGCCCCTTTACCTTGGGGCCTCTTTCCTGAACTGAAGAAGATATGTGATGAGCTTGATATTTTCCATGGCCACCTTTGCCCTGGTGGCTTCCATTACTCCGGGCCCGGTCAATATCGTCGCCCTCAGCTCCGGTGCCCGATATGGATTTCGCGCAACCTTGCGCCATGTCGCCGGCGCCACCCTCGGGTTCGTCCTGCTGCTGGTCTTGATGGGATTGGGGTTGCATGAAGTATTGCAGCGCTGGCCTGAGCTCACGCGTGTGGTGCAACTGGCTGGCGTGGCGTTCCTGTTGTACATGGCCTGGAAACTGGCGGTGGACAACGGCGAGCTGGGTGACCGGGACGAGGGGCGCGCGCCTTCGATGTTCCATGGTGCGTTGATGCAGTGGCTCAACCCCAAGGCGTGGCTGGCTTGCGTGGCGGGGATGGGCGCCTTCGTGGCTGACGGCGAGGCGCGGCTGGTGTGGCAGTTCGCGGCGATCTACCTGGTCATCTGCTACGTCTCGGTGGGTTGCTGGGCCTATGCGGGCAGCTTTCTGCGCACGTGGCTGGGTAACCCGGCGACCATGCGCCTGTTCAATCGATTGATGGCGGCGTTGTTGGTGGCGAGCGCGGTGTATCTGTTGTTGCCTTGAGTCTGATGAGGTGTCCAACTGGCAGAGCTTTTGTGGCGAGGGAGCTTGCTCCCGCTCGACTGCGCAGCAGTCGCCAGGTTTTGGGGCTACTGCGTAGCCCAGCGGGAGCAAGCTCCCTCGCCACGGAGTCAAGTGGCTATATCAGCCGCGATACTGCCCGGGGGTAGCCGCCAGGTGTTGCTTGAACGCCCGTTGGAAGTGCGCCTGATCGGCAAACCCGCTGTCCAGCGCCACATCGGCAATCAGCTTGCCCTCGCGCAGTTGACGGCGGGCGAACTGGATGCGCCGGTTGATCAGGAAGGCATGCGGTGTCATGCCGTAGTGGCGCTTGAAAGCCCGGCTCAAATAGGATGGCGAAAGCTGCGCGAAGGCGCAGATATCCTCGAGC
The DNA here is from genome assembly GCF_054161305.1 of Pseudomonas sp. Z2-11. Lineage (NCBI taxonomy): Bacteria > Pseudomonadati > Pseudomonadota > Gammaproteobacteria > Pseudomonadales > Pseudomonadaceae > Pseudomonas > Pseudomonas sp. Z2-11. The sequence continues at coordinate 3,809,920 of NZ_CP096395.1, read as the reverse complement.
TTGAGGGCTTCGGTGCAATGGTCGTGAATGAACTGCGCCGCCCGCATCAGCGCCGGGTGGCTGCCACGCTCCGGGCGTCCGGCCGGGTTGAGTCGATGCTGGAGATCGGTGAAAAACACTTCGGCGGCGACTTGCTTGCCACTGGTATCGATATGTTCAGCCACCAGCGTTTCGTAGAGCCCGCACAGGCCGGAGAAAAGCGCGACATCACGGCTATGGGTTGTGCCGAATGCCTGGAAGTCCAGCGAGGGGTCAAAGCCGATACGGCGTTGTAGATCCCCCAGCCATTGGGTATCGACATACAGCATCACATAAGACCAGGGCTGATCGTCGATCGGATTGCAAGCATGGACGTCGCCGGGATTCATCAGCACTACCGTGCCGCTCTGGACCTGGAACCGCGATTGTTCGTGCAGGTAGGTGCTGCGTCCGGCGGTGATTGCGCCGATGGAAAAGTGATCATGGGAATGCCGCGAATAACAGACCTTGCGCCCATCGGCGATGGCCCGGGCCTCGATGAAAGGCAGCGCCGCGTCGCGCCAGAAGCGTGGGGCGGCGTCGTGGTTGGCGGGCTTCATCAGGCAATGTCCTGTTTTATTGGCTGTGCCTGAGTGTATGCGTCCGTGCCGGAAAATGCCCGTTCGAGTTTGTTCCGGTCTGGGCTAGACTCTGATGAGTTCCGCCAACGGAGTTACCGATGCTTGCGCCAGGCAAACCTGACAACGAAGCCGTTCGCCTCAAACAATTGCAGTCGCTCAAGCTGCTCGATACCCCACCCGAGGAGCGGTTCGACCGCCTTACCCGTCTTGCCCGGCGTCTGTTCAACGTGCCGATCGCCCTGGTGTCGCTGGTGGATGCCAATCGGCAATGGTTCAAGTCAAGCGCCGGCCTGGAAGCCAGTGAGACCCCGCGCGAGGTGTCGTTCTGCGGGCATGCGATCTTGCAGGACGAGATCCTGGAGATTTGCGACGCGGAACAGGACGTGCGGTTCCACGATAATCCGTTGGTCAAGGGCCAACCTGGCATCCGCTTCTATGCCGGGCATCCGCTGGGGCTGGATGATGGCAGCAAGATGGGCACCCTGTGCTTGTTGGACACCCGGCCGCGCACCCTCAACGACGACGAACGCGAGCTGCTGCGCGATCTGGCGAGCATGGCCGAGCAGGAGCTGGTCGCCGTGCAGATGGCCAGCATGGATGAACTGACGCTGCTGTCCAATCGGCGCGGTTTCATGACGCTGGCCCAGCACGCGCTGAGTGTCTGCAGCCGTCTTTCGCGGCCGGCGACACTGCTGTTTTTCGATCTCAACGACTTCAAGCCGATCAACGATCGCTTCGGGCATGCCGAGGGTGACGGCGCGCTGAAGACGTTCGCCGACGTATTGCGCATTGCCTTTCGTGAAAGCGACGTGATCGGTCGCATGGGCGGCGACGAGTTCGTCGCCCTGCTCACCGGCGCTTCCCATGTCGAGACGACGGCGATCATGGCACGGCTCAGGGAAATGCTCGACGAGCGCAACATAACGTTGCAGCGCGGCTATGACATCGATTTCAGCGTGGGCCAGATCGAATATGACCCCGAGCGGCATGAGTCGATCGACAGCCTGCTGGCAGAGGCGGATGCGGCGATGTATGCGCAGAAGCAGGGGCGGCGCAATAGCCCAAACTGATTGAGCTGCCCCCCGACATCACCCTCAACTGACCCACCGTCTTCGCGAGCAAGCTCGCTCCCACACGGTCTCGAGTTGTGCCTGACACTCCGGATGGCGCAGAACCACTGTGGGAGCGGGCTTGCCCGCGAAGAGGCCAGCCCATCCAGCATCCCCGTCGACTGATCCACCGCTTTCGTGAGCAAGCCCACTCCCACAGGATTTTGTGTTGTGCCTGGATGCTCCTAGTGGCGCAGCTCCATTGTGGGAGCGAGCTTGCTCGCGAAGAGGACAGCCCATTCAGCATCCCCGTCGACTGATGCACCGCTATCGCGAGCAAGCTCGCTCCCACAGGATTTTGTGTTTTTCCTGGATGCTTCGGATGGCGCAAATGCATTGTGGGATGAATGGTCCAGCTCCACTTTGGAGGCATTCAGCAGTGATGCAGGTAGCCGACGCGACGCTATATATATGTACCGCACAAGGGGGAGCGGAGGTACGCAGAATGAGCTTTGCATCATGTTTGCAGACCCATGACCGCAGCCTTACCTCCATCTGACTGGTACCCCTTATGAATAACGAATTGCCCCTGACATTTGTTTATCCCGAAGAATTTGGCACGTCACGCGGAAGTGGAAGGGGGCTCCCATTCCCTGCGCCGCTGGCGATGATTGGAAAAATGATCCAAGAGCGCAACGTGGCTTACGAACGGGGTCATTGGCCTCAGATGCTTGGACGTCATCTCGTAGCCATGCGCAATAATCGACCGGTTCGTTATGGCTTGGACGGCTTCATCATTGGTGATTTGAAGGTTGCCCATGGTTCTGATCTGTTAATGCTGAAGAATCCCGGGCTTGGCACTGCAGACGCTTGGAAGCTGGGAGTTAAAGAAGGAACCAAGATAACTGCCATTGAACAGCTGGCGGTCGAGCAGGAGTTTTCCGGAGGCGTGTTCACACCCTTCAAAGCTATCGGTCATTGGTTACTTGGCAAGGGCAAACCTGCAAGCGTTCGACTCGACAGAATTGGAATCAGCCCAGCACCGAACAAGATTCCCGACCTGATGGCGATTATCAATACCGCGGGAGTAGGGGTAACCAGTGTCAATATGAGGGTTCCCTATTCCACGGCTCAGGATTCGAATATCGCAAGGATCTACCTTGGAAACATCACGCTTCAAATAACCGGTCAGGTGATCCGTAACACCTCAGGTAGCCTGTCGTTTACAGGGACTGCCAAGGCTTTTTCGGATCGTTATGATGCAAATGCCAGCAATCATCGTTCGGTATTTGATGAAAAAGCGACCACGGCACTGCATCAAGTGGGGCGCGTTGCCCGAGCGCAGGACTATGAAATACGAATTACCGGCGAGCTTCCGATCAATTTTTCAAGGTGACCCACCATGATACGCAGCGAGAAAAGACTGGGCGCCGCTATCCTTTGCCTATTGGCGGCCTGTGCACTGCTGTTTTTCTTTCCCGTAGACAGCGTGGTGGAGAATCCCGGAGATCTCAACGACACCCGGGGTGTGCCCGCTGTTTCGATCTACCTGGTCTTGTTGATCATATTGACCTCGGCATCATTGGCCCTGACCGGAATAGGCAGTATCGCCCAGCGGTTTCTCAGGCGCCGGTCTTTCAGACTGCGTATCAGCGTGTATGCGCTTGCCAATATTCCCCTTGTTTTAACGTCGCTCCTGGGGGTGTTGGTCTCCTTGGCCTACCTGTATGACGCCGTGTCCGGATTAATAGCGGCGTTGTTGTTCCTGCTCGCCTTTGCCTTCGTGTTGTTGGCCATCCCCCCAAAGCCGCAATAAAAAACGCCGCTTGGCCTTTCCAGGGCAAGCGGCGTTTTATTGCAACGCGAAGATTTACTCTTCGATGTTGCCCATGGCGGTGGTGTTGAAGCCGCCATCCACGTACATGATTTCACCGCTGATGCCCGACGCGAGGTCCGAGCACAGGAAGGCGCCGGCGTTGCCGACTTCTTCGATGGTGACGTTGCGACGCAGCGGGGTTTGCGCTTCGTTGGCGGCCAGCATCTTGCGGAAGTTCTTGATGCCGGAAGCGGCGAGGGTGCGGATCGGGCCGGCCGATACGCAGTTCACGCGGGTGCCGTCCGGGCCCAGGGAGCCGGCCAGGTAGCGAACGCCAGCTTCCAGGGAGGCCTTGGCCATGCCCATGACGTTGTAGTTCGGCATGGTGCGCTCGGCGCCCAGGTACGACAGGGTCAGCAGGCTGCCGTTGCGGCCTTTCATCATCTCGCGACCGGCCTTGGCCAGGGCCACGAAGCTGTAGGCGCTGATGTCGTGGGCAATGCGGAAACCTTCACGGGTGGTGGCTTCGGTGAAATCGCCATCCAGTTGGTCGCCCGGGGCGAAGCCCACGGAGTGCACGATGCAGTCCAGGCCATCCCACTTCTTGCTCAGTTCTTCGAAGACCTTGGCGATTTCTTCATCGCTGGCGACGTCGCACGGGAAGCACAGCTCAGGGCTCGAACCCCAGCCTTGCGCGAACTCTTCGACACGACCCTTGAGTTTGTCGTTCTGATAAGTGAAGGCAAGCTCAGCGCCCTCGCGATGCATGGCGGCAGCGATGCCGGATGCGATGGACAGCTTGCTGGCGACACCGACGATCAGTACGCGCTTACCGGCGAGAAAACCCATGTGTTGCTCCTCTTTCAGGTTATTCGGCAGTTGTCGGGGCCAGGAAAGCGGCCTCCAGCAACTGCTGTGTATAGGGGTGTTGCGGCGCGGCGAATATGCTGCGGGCATCACCTTGTTCGACCACTTGGCCATGCTTGACCACCATCAACTGGTGGCTCAGCGCTTTGACGACAGCCAGGTCATGGCTGATAAACAGGTACGTCAGGTTGTACTTGGTTTGCAATGACCGCAACAGCTCCACCACCTGGCGTTGCACGGTACGGTCCAGGGCCGACGTTGGTTCGTCCAGCAGAATCAACGCCGGCTTGAGCACCAGGGCCCGGGCAATGGCGATGCGCTGCCGTTGCCCTCCGGAAAATTCGTGGGGGTAGCGGTTCCGGGTTTCCGGGTCCAGGCCTACCTCCTTCAATGCCGCGATTATCGCTTGTTCCTGTTCGGCTTCGGTGCCGATCTTGTGAATCCGCAGTCCTTCGCCGACGATCTGGCTCACACACATCCGCGGGCTCAGGCTGCCGAACGGGTCCTGAAACACCACTTGCATCTCCCGGCGCAACGGCCGGACCTGCTGCTGCGACAGGCTGTCGAGCTGCTTGCCCTCGAAGCGGATCCCGCCCTGGCTGCCGATCAACCGCAAGATCGCCAGCCCCAGCGTGGACTTGCCGGAACCGCTCTCGCCGACGATGCCCAGGGTCTGGCCCTGGGGCAGGCTGAAGCGGATTCCGTCCACCGCCTTGATGTAATCCGTCGTGCGCTTGAACAGGCCTTTCTTGATCGGGAACCAGACTTTCAGGTCCTCGACCTCCAGCAGCGGCGGGCCGACCACGTTGGTCGCCGGGTTGCCGCTGGGCTCGGCGGCCAGCAATTCCCGAGTGTACGGATGTTGCGGCGCGCGGAACAACTCTGCGCACGATGCCTGTTCGACGATGCAACCGCGCTGCATGACACATACGCGATGCGCAATTCTTCGCACCAGGTTCAAATCGTGGCTGATCAGCAGCAGCGACATGCCCAGGCGCGCCTGCAAATCCTTGAGCAGATCGAGGATTTTCAACTGCACGGTGACGTCCAGCGCGGTGGTCGGTTCGTCGGCTATCAGCAGTTCCGGCTCGTTGGCCAGGGCCATCGCGATCATCACCCGCTGACGCTGGCCACCGGACAGTTCGTGGGGCAACGCCTTGAGCCGTTTGTGCGGTTCGGGGATGCCGACCAGTTCCAGCAGCTCAAGGGAGCGACGGGTGGCGACCTTGCCGGTCAGGCCCTTGTGGATGCCGAGCACTTCATTGAGCTGTTTTTCAATGCAGTGCAGCGGGTTCAGGGAAGTCATCGGCTCCTGGAAGATCATCGCGATCCGGTTGCCACGGATATGGCGGATGGTCTTTTCCTTGAGACCCAGCAGATTCTGGCCGGCGTACTGGATGGTCCCGGTCGGGTGGTGGGCCAGCGGGTAGGGCAGCAAGCGCAGGATCGAATGGGCCGTCACCGACTTGCCCGAGCCGCTTTCACCCACCAGGGCGAGGGTTTCGCCGCGCTTGATGTCGAAGCTGATGCCCTCGACCACGCGCTGGCGGCGTTCGCCAACGATGAATTCCACCGCCAGGTCGCGTACTTCGATCAGATTGTCCTGGTTCATTTCACTTCCTCGGATCGAAGGCATCGCGAGCGGACTCGCCGATGAACACCAACAGGCTCAGCATGATCGCCAGCACGGCGAATGCGCTGATGCCCAGCCAGGGCGCCTGCAGATTGGACTTGCCCTGGGCCACCAGCTCGCCGAGGGATGGTGCTCCGGCCGGCAGGCCGAAACCGAGAAAATCCAGGGCGGTGAGGGTGCCGATGGCGCCGGTGAGGATGAACGGCATGAAGGTCATGGTCGAGACCATGGCGTTGGGCAGGATGTGGCGGAACATGATCGCGCCATTCTGCATGCCCAGCGCTCGCGCGGCGCGCACGTATTCGAGGTTGCGCCCGCGCAGGAACTCGGCGCGCACCACATCCACCAGGCTCATCCAGGAAAACAGCAACATGATGCCCAGCAGCCACCAGAAGTTCGGCTGGACGAAGCTGGCGAGAATGATCAGCAGATAGAGCACCGGCAGCCCGGACCAGATTTCCAGGAAACGCTGGCCGGCCAGGTCTACCCAGCCGCCATAGAAGCCCTGCAACGCACCGGCAATCACCCCGATGATCGAGCTGAGCACCGTCAGCGTGAGCGCGAACAGCACCGAGATGCGAAAGCCATAGATGACCCGCGCCAGCACGTCGCGGCCCTGGTCATCGGTGCCCAGCCAGTTCACCGACGAGGGCGGTGCCGGGGCCGGGACCTTCAAGTCGTAATTGATGCTCTGGTAGCTGAATGGAATCGGTGCCCACACGACCCAGGCGTCCTTGGCGGCGAGCAACTCGCGGATATACGGGCTCTTGTAGTTGGCCTCCAACGGGAATTCGCCGCCGAACGTCGTTTCCGGGTAACGCTTCAGGGCCGGGAAGTACCAGCCGCCGTCGTAGTGCACCAGCAGTGGCTTGTCGTTGGCAATAAGCTCGGCGCCCAGGCTGAGCACGAACAAGAACAGAAACAGCCACAACGACCACCAGCCACGCTTGTTGGCCTTGAACAGTTCGAAACGGCGACGATTGAGAGGGGAGAGGTTCATCTCAATGCTCCCGGCTTTCGAAGTCGATACGCGGATCGACGAAGGTATAGGTCAGGTCGCCGATCAGTTTCACTACCAGCCCCAGCAGGGTAAAGATGAACAGTGTGCCGAAGACCACCGGATAATCACGGTTGATGGCGGCTTCGAAGCTCATCAAGCCAAGGCCGTCGAGGGAGAAGATCACTTCCACCAGCAGCGAGCCGGTAAAGAAGATCCCGATGAACGCCGAAGGGAAACCGGCAATCACCAGCAGCATGGCGTTGCGAAATACATGCCCGTAGAGCACCCGGTTGCGCGTCAGCCCCTTGGCCTTGGCGGTGACCACGTACTGCTTGTTGATTTCATCGAGGAAACTGTTCTTGGTCAGCAGCGTCATGGTGGCGAAGTTACCGATCACCAGGGCGGTGACAGGCAAGGCCAGGTGCCAGAAATAATCGAGGATCTTGCCGCCCAGGCTCAGTTCCTCGAAATTGTTTGACGTCAGGCCCCTTAACGGAAACCAGTCGAAATAGCTGCCGCCAGCAAACACCACGATCAGCAGGATGGCGAACAGGAACGACGGGATCGCGTAGCCGATGATGATCGCCGAGCTGGTCCACACGTCGAAATGGCTGCCGTGCCGCGTGGCCTTGGCAATTCCCAGCGGGATCGACACCAGGTACATGATCAGCGTGCTCCACAGCCCGAGGGAGATCGACACCGGCATCTTTTCCTTGATCAGGTCGATGACCTTGGCGTCGCGGAAAAAGCTGTCGCCAAAGTCCAGGCGGGCGTAGTTCTTGATCATGATCCACAGGCGTTCGGGGGCCGACTTGTCGAACCCGTACATGCGCTCGATTTCCTTGACCAGTGCCGGATCCAGGCCTTGGGCGCCGCGGTAGGAGGAGCCGGCCACCGACACTTCCGCGCCGCCGCCGGCGATGCGGCTGGTAGCGCCTTCGAAACCTTCGAGTTTGGCGATCATCTGTTCCACCGGCCCACCGGGCGCGGCCTGGATGATCACGAAGTTGATCAGCAGGATGCCGAACAGGGTCGGGATGATGAGCAGCAGGCGCCGAAAAATATAAGCCAGCATCGGGTTACTCCACGCTCACAGGGGCGGCGACTTGCTGCTCGATCACTTGTTTTTCCACTTCTTCGGCCGGCTTGATGTCCGGTTTGACCCACCACGTGGTAGTGCCGATGTCGTAGGTCGGGGTGATTTCAGGGTGACCGATGTGGTTCCAGTAGGCCACGCGCCAGGTCTTGATGTGCCAGTTGGGGATCACGTAGTAGCCCCACTGCAGCACCCGGTCCAGCGCCCGGGCATGGGCTACCAGGCTTTTGCGCGAATCGGCGTTGATCAACTGTTCCACCAACTGGTCGACGGCCGGGTCCTTCAGGCCCATGGTATTGCGGCTGCCAGGCTTGTCCGCGGCAGCCGACATCCAGAACTCGCGCTGCTCGTTACCCGGCGAGCTGGACTGCGGGAAGCTGCCCACCACCAGATCGAAGTCCCGGGAGCGCACGCGGTTGATGTACTGGGACACGTCGACGCGGCGAATCACCAGCTCGATGCCGAGGTCGCTCAGGTTGCGCTTGAAGGGCAGCAGCACCCGCTCGAATTCGGTCTGGGCCAGGAGGAATTCCAGCACCACCGGTTTGCCCTGGGCGTCGACCATCTTGTCGTCGACGATGCGCCAGCCGGCCTCCTGCAGCAATTGATAGGCCTTGCGCTGCTGGTCGCGGATCATGCCGCTGCCATCGCAGACCGTCGGCTGGAAGGTTTCGCTGAAAACCTGTTCGGGAATCTTGCCGCGCAGCGGTTCGAGAATCTTCAATTCGTCTTCGCCGGGCAGGCCGGTCGCGGCCATTTCCGAGTTCTCGAAATAGCTGCGGGTGCGGGCGTAGGCACCGTGGAACAACTGCTTGTTGGTCCATTCGAAGTCCAGCAACAGGCTCAACGCCTGGCGCACCCGCACGTCCTGGAAGATCGGGCGGCGCAGGTTGTAGACAAAACCCTGCATGCCGGTGGGGTTGCCGTTGGGGATCTGTTCCTTGATCAGGCGGCCTTCGCTGACGGCGGGAATGTTGTAGGCGTTGGCCCAGTTCTTGGCAGCCATCTCCAGCCAGAAATCGAATTGCCCGGCTTTCAACGCCTCTACCGCCACGGTGTTGTCGCGGTAGTAATCGGTGGTCAGTACGTCGAAATTGTAGAAGCCGCGGTTGACCGCCAGGTCCTTGCCCCAGTAATCCTTGACGCGCTCGTAGCGGATCGAGCGCCCCGCCTTCACTTCGGTGACCCGGTAGGGGCCACTGCCGAGGGGGATCTCCAGGTTGCCCTTGTTGAAGTCGCGGTTGGCCCACCAGTGCTTGGGCAATACCGGCAATTGGCCGAGGATCAGCGGCAGCTCGCGGTTATTGGTGTGCTTGAACTTGAACAGGACCTTGAGTGGCGTCTCGGCGACGACTTCGGCGACGTCGTTGTAATAACCGCGAAACATCGGTGCGCCGTCCCTGGTCAGGGTCTCGAAGCTGAACACGACGTCTTCGGCGCGCACCGGATGGCCGTCGTTGAAGCGGGCTTCGGGGCGCAGATAGAAGCGCACCCAGCCATTGTCCGGGGCCTTCTCGATCTTTTCGGCGATCAGGCCGTACTCGGTAAAGGGCTCGTCGAGGCCTTGCTTGGCCAGGGTGTCGTAGATCAGGCCGATATCCTCGGCCGGTACGCCCTTGCTGATAAACGGGTTGAGGCTGTCGAAGCCACCAAACCCGCCCTGACGGAATATCCCGCCCTTGGGGGCATCCGGGTTTACATAATCGAAATGCTTGAAGTCGGCTGGGTACTTTGGCGGCTCGTTGTACAACGTCAAGGCGTGCTGCGGCGCGGCACAGGCCAGTCCGGCGAATAACAGACCGCCGGCCTGCAGAAGCAGAGCGCGTAAAGGCTTCATTGATCTTTCTCCGAAGATTTCAGCCACCATGCGCTCAGGCCCAGGGTGTAGGGCGGCGTAGTGACGAAGGCGAACCGGTTGCGGTACGCCAGGCGATGATAATTGAGATACCAGTTGGGAATGCAGTAATGCTGCCATAGCAGCACGCGGTCCAGGGCCTTGCCGGCGGCGACCTGTTCGTCGCGAGTCTGGGCGGCGAGCAGCTTCTCCAGCAGGTGGTCGACCACGGGGTTGGCGATGCCCGCATAGTTTTTACTGCCCTTGATCCCGACCTGGCTGGAGTGGAAATACTGCCATTGCTCAAGGCCTGGGCTGAGGGTCTGGCTCAGGGTCAGCAGGATCATGTCGAAATCGAACTGGTCCAGGCGCTGCTTGTACTGGGCGCGGTCCACCGTGCGTAGACGGGCCTGGACGCCGATGCTGGCGAGGTTCTCGACGTAGGGCTGGAGGATGCGCTCCAGGTTCGGGTTCACCAACAGGATTTCGAAGCGCAAGGGCTGCTTGTCGGCGTTCAGCAAGTGCTGGCCGTGGAGGGTCCATCCGGCTTCTTTCAACAGGCCCAGGGCCTTGCGCAGTGTCTCGCGCGGAACGCCGCGACCGTCGGTGCGAGGCAGGCTGAAGGGTTCGGTCAGCAACCGGGGCGGCAATTGTTCGCGATAGGGCTTGAGCAGCAGCCATTCGTGGCCCACGGGCAGGCCCGTGGCGGAAAATTCACTGTTGGGGTAATAGCTGAGTGTGCGTTTGTAGGCACCGCTGAACAGCGTGCGGTTGGTCCATTCGAAATCGAACATCAATCCCAGGGCTTCGCGCACCTTGACCTCGGCGAAGGTGCTGCGCCGGGTGTTCATGAACAGGCCCTGGGTCTGGGTCGGAATCTGATGGGGAATCTGCGCCTTGATCACATCGCCACGGTTGATCGCCGGGAAGTTGTAGCCGTTGGCCCAGTTCTTGGCCTGGTGTTCGATGTAGATATCGAATTCACCGGCCTTGAACGCTTCGAAGGCCACCTCGCTGTCGCGGTAGAACTCGACGACCATGCGGTCGTAGTTGTATTTGCCGCGATTGACCGGCAGGTCCTTGCCCCAGTAGTCCTTGACCCGTTCGAAGACCAACTGGCGGCCGGGCTGCACCTTGGTGATGCGGTAAGGGCCACTGCCCAGGGGAGGCTCGAAGGTGGTCGCCTTGAAGTCGCGGTCTTTCCAGTAGTGCTGGGGCAGCACCGGCAGTTCCCCCAGGCGCAGGATCAGCAAGGGATTGCCCGCACGCTTGAAGACAAAGCGGATTTTCAGCGGATTGAGGATATCGACCCGCAGCACTTCCTGCAGGTTGGTGCGGTATTGCGGATGACCTTCCTTGAGCAGCGTCCTGTAGGAAAACGCCACGTCATAAGCCGTGATCGGCACGCCGTCATGGAACCGCGCCTCCGGCCGCAGGTTGAACACCACCCAGCTACGGTCCTCGCTGTATTCCACGGATCGGGCGATCAAGCCGTAGCTCGACGTCGGTTCGTCGCCGGACGGTGCGTACTGGCCGGTGCCAACCATCAACGGCTCGTTCAATTCATTGATGCCGTATTGCAGGAAATTTGCCGTTGAGACCGGACTGCTGCCCTTGAAGGTATATGGATTGAGTGTGTCGAAGGTGCCAAATGCCATGACCCGCAAGGTGCCGCCCTTGGGCGCTTGCGGGTTGACCCAGTCGAAGTGGGTGAATCTGGCCGGGTACTTGAGCGTGCCGAATTGCGCATAGCCATGGCTTTCGCTGATGGTGGCGCCGGCGGGGGAACTCAAGGCCAGGCTGATCAGGAACAGGAGGAGGGGACGTATCAAGTCTGAGATCCGATCCAGGCGGCTTGGGCTTTTATGGCCTGTACAGTAACAGCTTGTATCGGCAGGAAAAAGGCGGGGGCTCAAAGCGCTGGATTACCTGGATCCATGGCGAGAGTGCCTTTGTGGCGAGGGAGCTTGCTCCCGCTGGGTTGCGAAGCAACCCGTGACCTGGCACCTCGGTGTGACAGGTGAATTGAGTCGCTGCTTTTGGGGCTGCTGTGCAGCCCAGCGGGAGCAAGCTCCCTCGCCACAACAAGCTCCTCGCCAGAGCCCCGGTGTCAGTGTGGGGAATAGACCGTCAGCATCTGTCCAGGCTTGAGCGCCTTGCCCATGCGCGGGTTCCAACGCTTGAGGTGCTGCATTTCGACGTTGAAGCGCTTGGCAACGACGTAAAGCGAGTCGCCCTGCTTGACCTTGTATTGGGTCTGCTTCTTCTGTTCGTTGCTCTTGGCGGCTACGACAGTGTTGATGCGTTTGCCGCTGGCCTTGGTTGCCTTGGTGGCCTTGACGTCCTGCATGACCAGGGTCTGGCCGACCTTGAGCTTGTTGCCGCTGAGCTTGTTCCAGCGTTGCAGGTCCTTGGTCTGGACGTTGTTGGCCTTGGCGATCTGGGCCAGGTTGTCGCCGCGCTTGACCCGGTAGCTGCGCCGTACACCTTCCACTTCGCTGTCATCGGCGTTTTCGAAGACCGGCTTGAGCGAGCGCGGGCTGATCAGTTCTTCCGGGCGCATGGTTGACAGGCTGGCGGTCAGCAACTGTGCCTTGGAGGTCGGGACCAGCAGGTGTTGTGGGCCGTCGACGGTGGTGCGTTGCTTGAACGCCGGGTTGAGCTGGAACAGCTCGTCTTCGTCGATGTTCGCCACCGCTGCGACCTTGGAGAGGTCCATGCGCTGGTTGATCTCGACGACCTGGAAATAGGGTTCGTTGGCGATCGGGTTGAGGTTCACGCCGTAGGCATCGGGGGCCAGTACCACTTGGGACAGCGCCAGCAGCTTCGGCACGTAGGCCTGGGTTTCGCTGGGCAGAGGCAGGTTCCAGTAGTCGGTGGGCAGGCCGAGCTTTTCGTTGCGCTCGATGGCCCGGCTGACCGTGCCTTCACCGGCGTTGTAGGCCGCCAGCGCCAGCAGCCAGTCGCCATTGAACATGTCATGCAGGCGCGTCAGGTAATCCATGGCGGCCGTGGTCGACGCAGTGATGTCGCGACGTCCGTCGTAGAAACGCGTCTGGCGCAGGTTGAAATAACGCCCGGTGGAGGGGATGAACTGCCACAGGCCCACCGCGTTGGCGCGGGAATAGGCCATCGGGTTGTAGGCGCTTTCAATCACCGGCAACAGCGCCAGCTCCAGCGGCATGTTGCGCTCTTCCAGACGCTCGACGATGTAGTGGATGTACAGGCTGCCGCGCTCGCCGGCGTTTTCCAGGAAGGACGGATTGCTGGCGAACCACAGGCGCTGCTGCTCGATGCGCGGGTTGACCCCGGCGGTTTCCTGCAGCTGGAAGCCCTGGCGCATGCGTTCCCAGACGTCCTGGGGCACTTGCGGGCTGGGTTTTTCCGTCAGCCAGACGGGTTTTTGCTTGGCTCGCGCGGCGATATTCGGCGTATGCGCGACATCGGCCTGCGGCACCTGGCTGGTGCTCTGGCAGCCGGCCAGCGTGGCGGACACAGCCACCGCGATGGCTTGAGCCAAGCGGGTCAATGTGTCTGACTGGACGGACCTGCGGATAGATGACGACATTGGCTGGAAGTAAGTTCCGGGCAAAAATGTCGGCCGATTCTAGGAAGCGCACCCCAACAGGTCAACCATTCAGAATTTTTGTATCAATTGATAGCGGGCTTAGAACTTATCTTTCCAGGCCCTCAAGGCCGCAAAAACCTCACTCGCCGTCTGGTTACGCTGGCCGTTCCGTTCGTCTGCTTTTTCTTTAACGGATGTTTCAGAGGTGCGCAAAAACGGATTGGTGAGCTTTTCAAGAGCCAGGGTCGACGGCAGGGTGATGACGCCCTGGCCGCGCTGCTCGGTGACTTTCTCCAGGCGCGCGGCAACGTCCGGGTTGGCCGGCTCGACCGCGACGGCAAACTTCAGGTTGCTCAGGGTATATTCATGGGTGCAGTAGACGAGCGTATCGTCGGGCAGTGCGGCGAGGCGGCTCAAGGAGTGGTGCATCTGTTCGGGCGTGCCCTCGAAGAGCCGGCCGCAACCGGCGGCGAACAGCGTGTCGCCGCAGAACAGCAGGCCGCGATGGTAGTAGGCGATATGCCCAAGGGTGTGTCCGGGCACGGCGTGAATATCGAAGTCCAGGCCCAGCACGTTGACCTTGGCGTTGTCCTCCAGGGCGATGTCCCGCGCCGGGATGTTTTCGCTGGCCGGCCCGTAGACGGTGGCGTTCGTCGCGCTTTTCAGCGCCGCGACACCGCCGACATGGTCATGGTGGTGATGAGTGACCAGGATGTCGCTCAGGACCCAGCCCGGATGGGCGTCGAGCCAGGCCCGTACGGGGGCGGCGTCGCCCGGGTCGACCACGGCGCAGCGCCGGGTCGAGTGATCCTGTAACAACCAGATGTAGTTATCGGTAAACGCGGGCAGGGCACTGATCTGTATCATCGCTGAATTCGCCAAGCTCAAAACAAAGGCGCATCTTAGAACTTCCTGGCGCGTTGGAGAATGCAATGACCGATGAAGCGTTCGCTCAGGCTGATCCTGAATGGCTGGCATTGATCAGTTCCGCCCGTGAATGGCTGTCCGGCCCTGTCGGGCAATTCCTGCTGGAAGAAGAACGGCGCATGCTCGAAGACGAGTTGGGCCGGTTCTTCGGCGGCTACCTGGTGCATTACGGCCCCTCGGCGCAGACCCCACCGTCGGCGCCGCAGGTGCAGCGCAACGTACGCCTGGGCGCGCCGTTGCCTGGCGTGGAGATCGTCTGCGAGGAGCAGGCCTGGCCGTTGAGCGAGCATGCCGCCGACGTGGTGGTCATGCAGCACGGCCTGGATTTCTGCCTGTCGCCCCATGGCCTGTTGCGCGAGGCCGCCAGCAGCGTGCGTCCCGGTGGCCATTTGTTGATTGTCGGCATCAACCCCTGGAGCAGTTGGGGGCTGCGTCATGTATTCGCCGGCGACGCGCTGCGCCAAGCCCGTTGCATCTCGGCTTCGCGAGTGGGCGACTGGCTCAACCTGCTGGGCTTCGCGCTGGAGAAACGCCGCTTCGGGTGCTATCGTCCGCCGCTTGCGTCGCCCAAGTGGCAGGCCCGTCTGGCCGGCTGGGAGCGCAAGGCCGGTGACTGGCAATTGTCCGGCGGCGGCTTCTATCTGTTGGTGGCGCGCAAGATCGTGGTCGGCTTGCGCCCGGTACGCCAGGCGCGGCGTGAGCCGGTGGGCAAGCTGATTCCCTTGCCGATGGCCAAGGTCAATCGGCGTCACATCGAGCCGTAAATTTTATTTCCAATGGTTCTGGCCGGCATTCGGCTTCGGGCGTCGAGCGTTCCCGGCCGGTGGGCCTTGCATTTTTTCTGGATAGATTGGCATGAGCGATAGCGTAGAACTTTTCACTGATGGCGCCTGCAAGGGCAATCCGGGCCCGGGTGGCTGGGGTGCGTTGCTGGTGTGCAAGGGCGTGGAAAAGGAGCTCTGGGGCGGCGAAGCCAATACCACCAACAATCGCATGGAACTGATGGGCGCCATTCGCGGCCTGGAAGAACTCAAGCGGCCATGTGATGTGCTGCTGGTAACCGACTCGCAGTATGTAATGAAAGGCATCAACGAGTGGATGGCCAACTGGAAGAAGCGCGGCTGGAAAACGGCGGCGAAGGAGCCGGTCAAGAACGCTGATCTCTGGAAGCTGCTGGACGAGCAGGTCAACCGCCACAACGTCACCTGGAAATGGGTGCGCGGGCACATCGGCCACCACGGCAACGAGCGGGCCGACCAGTTGGCCAATCGTGGGGTGGATGAGGTGAGGGGGTACAAGCAGGCTTGATCCAAAAGCGGTCCCGGGCTTATCCCACCGAATAGCGTGCTAACATCCGCGCTTTTGCAAGACTGCCCGTTTGAGAGCTGAACACTGATGGCCAACAGATCTGTAGTACTGGATACCGAAACCACCGGCATGCCGGTGACCGACGGTCACCGGATTATCGAAATCGGCTGTGTCGAGCTGATTGGTCGACGCCTGACCGGTCGTCATTTCCACGTTTACCTGCAACCGGACCGCGAAAGCGACGAGGGTGCCATTGGCGTGCACGGCATCACCAACGAATTCCTGGTGGGCAAGCCGCGTTTCGCCGAGGTAGCCGATGAGTTCTTCGAATTCATCCAGGGCGCGCAGTTGATCATCCATAACGCGGCGTTCGACGTCGGGTTCATCAACAACGAATTCGCCCTGATGGGCCAGCACGACCGGGCCGACATCACCCGGCATTGCACTATCCTCGATACCTTGATGATGGCGCGGGAGCGGCATCCGGGCCAGCGCAACAGCCTTGATGCCTTGTGCAAGCGCTACGGGGTCGACAACTCCGGTCGTGAGCTGCACGGCGCCTTGCTCGACTCCGAGATCCTCGCCGACGTCTACCTGACCATGACTGGCGGTCAGACCAGTCTGTCCCTGGCCGGCAATGCGTCTGACGGCAATGGCACCGGCGAAGGTTCGGGTAACCAGGCGAGCGAGATCCGGCGTTTGCCGGCAGACCGCAAGCCGGCCCGGATCATCCGCGCCAGCGAGAGCGACCTGGCCGAACATGCCGCGCGTCTGGAAGCCATCGCCAAGTCCGCCGGTGCCCCGGCATTGTGGACGCAATTGGTCGAGGCGCAGGCTGCCGCGAGTTGATGAGATATCTGTGGGAGCGAGCCTGCTCGCGAAAGCGCTGGGTCAATTGGCAACTGTCGAATGTGCCGACGCCTTCGCGAGCAGGCTCGCTCCCACAAGAGCTTTCCTCATGCAGTTTTCGGCGCAATCGCCAATACCTTCCAATTTGAAGTAAAGGCAGGCCATGGTTATCCGCGTGACGTGTGAAGATTCGACAAGCAAGGGCAATGGATGGCTTCGCGCCGTTGGTTGTCTCAAGGAATGAGGACCTTCCCCAGTATGCAACCGGTCATGAATCCCAAGCACCCCGGCCTGTCGGTGCGCGTCGCCGATGACGGCTTCGCCGCTTATATCTGGGGCAGCGATTTCAGTTTCGAAGTCAGCGTCTATGGCACGGCGCAGATCGGCCGGCCGGTGAGCCAGTGGCCGGTGACGCCGATCGTGCCCTACCGCAAGTGCTACGGCATCGACCCTGAAGAGTTCGGCAGTTTTCGCGATGCCCCGGACAGCGAAATCTTCATGGCCTACCTGGACGATCAACCGGTCGGCCATCTGGTCGTCAGCACCAATTGGAACGGGTATGCCCATATCGACGAGCTGGCGGTGCATGCCCCGGCTCGCCGGCATGGGGTAGCCAAGGCCTTGCTCGATGTGGCCCAGTTCTGGAGCCGCAAGAAAAAACTGCCGGGCATCATGCTGGAAACCCAGAACAACAACCTGGGCGCCTGCCGGCTTTACGAGCGCTGCGGCTATGTGCTCGGCGGCATCGATCACCTGCGCTATCGCGGCATTGACCGGCACACCGCCGAGGTGGCGCTGTTCTGGTACCGGTTGTTTGACGATCCGCTGGGCATGACGGTCAGTGGTTCAGCAACGCCTCGGCTTGTTCCGTGATCCGTTCCAGCAACGACTGGACCGCCGGTGAAGGCGTGGCACCGTTCAGGCTCAATGCATAGAGGCAGATGGGCACGGCCGGCGATACCGGACAGATGTCCAGGTCGCCGCCCCTGGCCCCCGAGGCGGTAAACGGGTCGACAATCGCCAGGCCTTCGCCGGCCTCGACCATTGCCCGCATCATCTGATGAGTCTGCACGCGTATCTGCACCACCGGCGCCGGGCGCAGTGCACCAAGCTTGTGGTCGAACGCCGGGCTCAGCGGATCATGCCCCTCCAGCCCGACCAGCGACTGGCCCGCAAGATCCTGAACCGACACGTATTTCTGTCGTGGTTGCAGCCAGCCATGGGGCGCCAGCAGCTGCAGTTTGCCTTGGGCGATCATCTGGCAATCGATGTCGGGGTGTTCGGGATCGTGCAGGCTCAGGCCCAAATCGCTTTCACGCAGCAGCAGGCTCTTGACGATTTCCCGGGTCGGCTGGCTGAGCAGGGTGCACGGCGCATCCGGATGGCGCCGACGCAGGGCGGCAATGCTCAGGGGTAACAGCTGTTGGGCCAGTGGTGGGGTGCAGATGATGCGCAGGGGCGGCGCCTGATAATGCTTCAGGCTGGCGGCCATTCGCTGTATCGGTTCGAGGGTGTCGTACAGCCGCGTGATGCCTTCGCGTAAGTCCAGGGTTTCGCGCGTCGCCTGCAAGCGTCCGCGCACGCTGGCGAACAGCATGAAACCGAGCTGGGCCTCCGCATCGCGCAGGATCGACTCGACTTCGGCCACCGGCAATTGCAGCCATTCGGCCGCGGTACCCAGGTGGCCAGTCTGCAGCAGCGCCTGGATCACTTCGATGTGGCGTAAACGCATGCAAGAGGTCCGTATTAGGCAGGTAAGCCATTGAGTGGCTGAATCCTAACCCAATTACGGGTGCGACTTCTGCTCATGCAAACAGTTATAGAGCGATCTGCGTTTCGACTGGCGCCTGAGGCTGCCGTGGCGTTTCAGGCTCGCGGGTCAAGTGGATGCCGGATTGCACTAGGAGGAACGTGTCCTCGTCGACTTTGTTGACCCGATCTCCAATGGCCAGCTTATAAGTGATGACATCCTTGCCAATGCCGTCTTGTGACGGGTCTGATTCTTGGAATTCATGCACCGAATAGACGCGACCTTCGGCGTCCCGTGCATGAAATTGTCCGACAAGTACTGCTGCCATTGCTTGGAACCTCTGAAAATAGATCACTCGATTTGCGGTTCTGTAGACCTTGGTCAAGTGCGGTAAGTTTTCCTACAGTAAAAAAATAGTCCGGTTGGCAGGTTTTAGGTGATCCACTGGTCCAATTGTGGTGCCGATCATCTATAACTACAGGCTCCCTTTGAGCCGATAGTCGAGAAGCCTCTCATGAGTAATGTCTACACAGTGGCGGTTTTAGTGGGCAGCCTGCGCAAAGCGTCGATCAACCGAAAGGTCGCGTTGGCCCTGGCGGACCTGGCGCCGTCCAACCTGAAACTGGAAATCGTCGAAATCGGCGAGCTGCCGCTCTATAACGAAGACATCGACGTCTCGCCGCCGGCGGCCTATACCGCGTTTCGCCAGAAGGTCGGCGCGGCGGATGCGTTGTTGTTCGTGACACCGGAATACAACCGCTCGGTGCCGGCCCCGCTGAAGAATGCCATTGATGTCGGCTCGCGCCCCTACGGTCAGAGTTGCCTGAGCGGCAAGCCGGGCGCAGTGATCAGCGCCTCACCCGGCGCCATCGGCGGTTTTGGCGCCAACCACCATTTGCGCCAATCCCTGGTTTTTCTCGACGTGCCTTGCATGCAACAACCGGAAGCCTACCTGAGCGGTGCGGGAACGGCGTTCGACGAGGCGGGCAACCTGTCGGAATCGGTGCGGCCGTTTTTGCAGAAGTTCATCGATGCCTATGGCAAGTGGGTGGAGCAGCATAAGAAGGTTTGATATCACCGTGAAACCCCTGGCCAGGGAGCTTGCTCCCTCGCCACAAGTGCATCCATGACCACATAAGCCATTCAATTCCTGCTTTACCGAATATCCGAAACTCCCTATCTTCGCCGTTCGCTGGCGCAGTGGCGTCCTGCTGCTGGTTTTTTCTTTTTCTTTCAAGGCTGTAACGCATGCTCATCGCGTCATTGATTTTCCTGCTGACCATAACGCTGGTGATCTGGCAGCCCAAGGGGTTGGGCGTCGGCTGGAGTGCCACCCTTGGTGCACTGTTGGCCTTGCTGAGCGGCGTGGTACAGGTCGGGGACATTGCCCTGGTGTGGCAGATCATCTGGAATGCCACCGGTACGTTCGTCGCGTTGATCATCATCAGCCTGTTGCTGGACGAGGCCGGGTTCTTTGCCTGGGCCGCGTTGCATGTGGCCCGTTGGGGGCGAGGCAGCGGCCGCAAGCTGTTTGCGTTCATGGTGTTGCTCGGGGCGCTGGTCTCGGCATTGTTCGCCAACGACGGAGCGGCGCTGATCCTGACGCCTATCGTGATTTCCATGTTGCTGGCCCTGCGGTTCTCGCCGGCGGCGACCCTGGCGTTCGTGATGGGCGCCGGTTTCATCGCCGATACCGCCAGCCTGCCTCTGGTGGTATCGAACCTGGTGAACATCGTTTCCGCGGATTTCTTCGGCATCGGCTTCAACCGCTACGCTTCGGTCATGGTGCCGGTGAACCTGGTCAGCGTTGCGGCCAGCCTGGCGATACTGCTGTGGTTGTTTCGTCGCGATATCCCGCGCGACTATGACCCGCAGCAGCTGGACGACCCGGCAAGCGCCATCCACGATACGGCAACTTTTTATGCCGGTTGGGTGGTGTTGGCGATCCTTTTGCTGGGCTGCTTTGCCCTGGAGCCGCTGGGCATCCCCATCAGCGCGATTTCGGCGGTCTGCGCTGCACTGCTGTTGGCGGTGGCGGCTCGAGGACACAAGATCTCCACGCGCAAGGCGATGAAAGAAGCGCCCTGGCAGATCGTGATCTTTTCCCTCGGCATGTACCTGGTGGTCTATGGCCTGCGCAACGCCGGCCTCACCGGCTACCTCGCCGCCTGGCTCGATGGCTTCGCCGGTTATGGGGTGTGGGGCGCGGCCATGGGGACCGGGCTGTTGACCGCGCTGCTTTCATCGGTGATGAACAATCTGCCGACGGTGCTGATCGGCGCTTTGTCCATCGATGCCAGCCAGGCCACTGGCGTGGTCAAGGAGGCGATGATCTACGCCAACGTCATCGGCAGTGACCTGGGGCCGAAAATCACTCCGATCGGCAGCCTGGCAACCTTGCTTTGGCTGCATGTGCTGGCGCGCAAGGATATCCGCATCGGTTGGGGTTATTACTTCAAGGTCGGGATTGTGCTGACGGTGCCGGTGTTGCTGGTGACGTTGGCGGCGCTGGCGGTGCGGTTGTCGCTCTAGGCCGTGGCGACGCCTTCGCGAGCAGGCTCGCCCCCACAGGGGAATTGATTCCTCCAAGGACATGCATTCCAGATGTGGGAGCGAGCCTGCTCGCGAAGGGGCCCTGATAGCCCCCCCAAACCTCAACCATTACCCGGCACATCCGGCCAAAGATCCGCCACCAGGAACGCCCGCTCGGCTTCTTCCCATTCACCCTCGGCATTTTCGGTCAGGCGCACCATCAGTTGCGCCGGCGCCATGGGATCAAGGGCGGTTCGCCAGGCCTCCAGTTGTCCGGCAGTCCAGACCTGGTCAGCCGGGTAATGGGCCGGGGCCAGCCAGGCCGCGCGGGGCAGGGGCTGCCAGCGCCCTGGCGGGCGCTGGGTGACGAATCCGGGCCAGTCCCGCTGGTGCAACCAGCGGCCGCGCAAATGCCGGGGGTGCGCACCGCTCGGCGGTTCGGCCTCGCCCGGCCAGGGATAGAGCAGATAGCCGCCGAGCCAAAGGTGCGAGCGAAACGATTCGATGCCCAGCGCTGCCAAGGCCTCGCGACTTTCCGGGCGTGCCGAGATCGGCAGTTGGTGCTCATGCAGATGCGTCAGCTTGCGGTCGAGTCGGTCATGGCAGCCGGGCCCAAGCCATTGCGCGGTATCGCGCCCGTTGCCTTGTTGCGGGCCCAGGTACAACTTGATCGCCAGCTCCAGGTGATGCACGCCTTCATTATCGAGTAGCAGCAGGTCCAATTCGCCCAGCGTATGGCCCTCGCGCCGGATCGGCAGGTTCGCCGCGATCAGTTCGATGCCCGGCGCATGCTGCACGGCAAATTGCCAGAGCCTTTCGTAATACAGCCCCAGGCGCCGCGTGCGCCCCTGGGACAGGCACTGCAACAACGGATAGCTGTCGCGGTCCAGTTCGCGCAACCAGTGTTCCAGGCGATGGGGCTGCTGCACCCAGCCGCTGCCCGCCAGCGGATGACGCTGGGGCCAGGGCGTGTCGATGAGCATCGGCGGGGCGACGATGACCCACGCCAGGTCCCGTACTTCGGGATGGCGCAGGCGGCGGGGCAGGTCGAGCAATTCGGGAAACAGGATCATGTTGCGAGCATAGCCGTTGCGCTGAAGGCTTAAAGGATTTTGTCTACGGCGCGGTTTCGCCCATAATCGGGTTTTTCGCCCGTCGCAGACCTCGCAGGAGCCTCATGGAGCAATTTCGCAATATCGGCATCATCGGTCGCCTGGGCAGTTCCCAGGTGTTGGACACCGTTCGCCGTCTCAAGCGCTTCCTCCTGGAGCGGCACCTGCACGTGATCCTCGAAGATACCATCGCCGAAGTGCTGCCGGGCCACGGGCTGCAGACGTCGTCGCGCAAGATGCTCGGCGAAGTCTGCGACATGGTCATCGTGGTCGGTGGCGACGGCAGCCTGCTGGGCGCCGCCCGGGCCCTGGCGCGGCACAACATCCCGGTGCTGGGGATCAACCGTGGCAGCCTGGGCTTCCTCACCGATATCCGCCCTGACGAGCTGGAGATCAAGGTCGCCGAGGTGCTGGACGGCCATTACCTGGTGGAAAACCGCTTCCTGCTGCAAGCCGAGGTGCGCCGTCACGCCGAGGCCATCGGCCAGGGCGATGCGCTCAACGACGTGGTGCTGCACCCTGGCAAATCCACGCGCATGATCGAATTCGAGCTGTACATCGACGGCCAGTTTGTCTGCAGCCAAAAGGCCGACGGCCTGATCGTCGCCACCCCGACCGGTTCCACCGCCTACGCGCTGTCGGCCGGTGGCCCGATCATGCATCCCAAGCTCGACGCTATTGTGATTGTGCCCATGTACCCCCATACCTTGTCTGGGCGACCCATCGTGGTCGATGGCAACAGTGAGCTGAAAATCGTCGTGTCCAAGGATATGCAGATCTACCCGCAAGTGTCCTGTGACGGCCAGAACCATTTCACCTGCGCGCCGGGTGACACCATCACCGTCAGCAAGAAGGCACAAAAGCTGCGCCTGATCCATCCGCTGGATCACAACTACTACGAAGTCTGCCGGACCAAGCTCGGCTGGGGCAGTCGTTTGGGGGGTGGAGGCGACTGATGCTCGATCCCGCGCGCAGTTACGATCTGATCGGCGATGTGCACGGATGCGCCTTGACCCTGGAACACCTGCTCGACCGACTCGGTTACCGCAAGCAGGCCGGGGCCTGGCGACATCCTTCGCGCATGGCGGTGTTCCTCGGCGACATCATCGACCGGGGCCCGCGGATTCGCGAGGCGCTGCACATCGTCCACGACATGGTCGTGGCCGGCCAGGCGCTGTGCATCATGGGCAACCACGAATTCAATGCCTTGGGCTGGAGCACCCCGGCATTGCCGGGCAGCGGCCAGCGCTACGTGCGCGAACACACGCCGCGCCATGCCCGCTTGCTCAACGAAACCCTGACCCAGTTCGATCAGCACCCGGGTGAATGGCGTGATTTTCTCAAGTGGTTCTACGAGCTGCCGCTGTTTGTCGACGCCGGGCGCTTCCGGGTCGTCCACGCCTGCTGGGACGCCGGCCTGATCGAGCCATTGCGCGGCTTGTTCCCGGAAGGCTGCATCGACGAGCATTTTCTCCAGGCTTCGGCCGAATCGGGCAGTTTTGCCTGCACAGTGTTCGATCGCCTGTTGCGCGGCACCGACATGCGCCTGCCCCATGGCATGACCCTGACGGGCGGCGACGGCCTGACCCGCGCGTTCTTTCGCACCAAATTCTGGGAAGACAACCCGCAGACCTACGGCGACATCGTCTTCCAGCCCGACGCATTGCCGGAGCCGGTGGCCCGCACACCGTTGTCACCGGACGAAAAAAACAACCTGCTGCGGTATGGCGTCGATGAGCCGATGTTGTTCGTCGGCCACTATTGGCGCAGCGGCAAACCGGCGCCGATCCGCCCGAACCTGGCCTGCCTGGACTACAGCGCGGTGCTCTACGGCAAGCTGGTCGCCTATCGGCTCGACCAGGAAACCCGTCTGGACCCGCACAAGTTCGTCTGGGTCGATGTCGAGCGGCCGGAGATGGGGCGATGAGCGTCGTCGCCGTCCTGCGCCTGCCCCTGGCAGTGGACCTGAGCGGTTTCGTCAAGCTGCTGCAGCGCATGCAGGTGCCTCATCGCGTCAGCGAAGAGGCGGGCGAGCAGGTGCTCTGGGTGCCGGATGAAATCAGCGAAAACGTGCGTTCGTTGTACGAGCGTTTTCCCGCCGGCGATCCCGAGCAACAGCTGGAACTGCCTGACACCGGCAGCACGTCCCGGCGGGCAGGGTTCGTCCAGCAACTGGCCCGCAGTCCGGTGACCGCCCTGATATTGCTGCTGAGCCTGATCGTCAGTGCCGTGACCCTGCTGGGGGAAAATCTTCAAACCCTGCGCTGGTTGACCTTCCTCGAGTTTCGCGTCGTCGGCGACTACATCCAGTTCACGCCGTTGGCCGACAGCCTCGCGGCGGGGCAGTGGTGGCGGCTGGTGACGCCAATGCTGGTTCACTTCGGCTTCCTGCACATCGCCATGAATGGCATGTGGTACTGGGAACTGGGACGCCGGATCGAAGCGCGCCAGGGCGGGATCAACCTGCTGGGGCTGACGCTGCTGTTCAGCCTCGTGTCCAATTTCGCCCAGTACCTGTTCAGCGGCGCGACCCTGTTCGGCGGGCTGTCCGGAGTGCTGTACGGCCTGCTGGGCCATTGCTGGATCTACCAGCTGCTCGCACCGAACCCGGCCTATCACTTGCCCCGTGGGGTGCTGGTGATGATGCTGGTGTGGTTGCTGTTGTGCCTGTCCGGGCTGGTTTCGTTGATCGGTTTCGGCGAGATCGCCAACGCAGCCCACGTCGGCGGGCTGCTCGTCGGCTGCTTCACGGGCTTGTTGGGCGGGCTGTTCGCCCGCCGTAAAATGGCCCTTTGATCGGCGCCTGTGCCTTTTGAGAATGCGCAATTGCGCGGAGAACCCATGTCTTCCTTCAACGAAATGATCAACAACATCACCCCCGACATCTACCGCAGCCTGAAACTGGCGGTGGAAATCGGTAAATGGGCCGACGGCAACAAGCTCACCGCCGAGCAGCGCGAGTTGTCGCTGCAAGCGATGATCGCCTGGGAAATCCAGAACCTGCCCGAAGAAGAGCGCACCGGCTATATGGGCCCGCAGGAATGCCAGTCGAAAGCCACCGTCGTGCCGAATATCCTGTTCAAGTCGGACGCCATCCATTGATCGAGATTGGCCGCGGTGCAATCAGCAAGATGTCGGCACGCCTTGACGGGCCGACCGTTCAATACGCCTTTCGCCTGGGCGATGTCGAGGTGCCGGTCAATCCGTTGATCGGCAGCAGGATCCGCCTGGAATACCTCGGTGCGATCCACTGTACCCATTGCGGACGGCGGACCAAGACCAGTTTCAGCCAGGGTTATTGCTACCCCTGCATGACCAGACTGGCCCAATGCGACCTCTGCATCATGAGCCCCGAGCGTTGCCATTTCGAGGCGGGTACCTGTCGCGACCCGGCCTGGGGCGAGCAGTTCTGCATGACCGATCATGTGGTCTACCTGGCCAACTCATCGGGCGTTAAGGTCGGCATCACCCGCGCCACGCAACTGCCGACCCGCTGGCTCGACCAGGGTGCAAGCCAGGCGCTGCCGATCCTGCGGGTCGCCACCCGCCAGCAGTCGGGTTTCGTCGAAGACCTGTTCCGCAGCCAGGTGGCGGACAAGACCAACTGGCGCGCCTTGCTCAAGGGCGACGCAGCGGCGGTGGACTTGCGGCAGATCCGTGATTCACTGTTTGAAAGCTGCGCCCAGGGCCTGCAGGGTTTGCAGGAACGATTCGGCTTGCAGGCGATCCAGACCATAGCGGACGTCGAACCGATCGAGATCCGTTACCCGGTGCAGCAGTACCCGGCGAAGATCGTCAGCTTCAACCTGGACAAGGACCCGATCGCCGAAGGCACGCTGCTGGGAATCAAGGGCCAATACCTGATTTTCGACACCGGCGTGATCAATATTCGTAAATACACGGCCTACCAGCTCGCCGTGCATCAGTAGAAGGATTCGACCCATGCGCACCGAACAACCGAAGATGATCTACCTGAAGGACTATCAGGCGCCCGAATACCTGATCGACGAGACGCACCTGACCTTCGAGTTGTTCGAGGACCACAGCCTGGTCCATGCGCAACTGGTGCTGCGCCGCAACCCCGAGCGCGGCGCCGGATTGCCGCCGCTGGTGCTCGATGGCCAGCAGCTGGAATTGCTCTCGATCAAGCTCGACGACGCCGACCTGGGGCAGGGCGACTACCAACTGGATGACAGCCACCTGACCTTGCAGCCCAAGGCCCAGGCGTTCACCGTCGATACCACCGTGCGCATCCATCCGGAAACCAACACGGCCCTGGAAGGCCTGTACAAATCCGGCAGCATGTTCTGCACCCAGTGCGAGGCCGAAGGCTTTCGCAAGATCACCTATTACCTCGACCGCCCGGACGTGATGAGCAAGTTCACCACCACCGTGGTCGCCGAACAGCACAGCTACCCGGTGCTGCTCTCCAACGGCAACCCGATTGCCAGCGGCCCTGGGGAAGACGGCCGGCACTGGGCGACCTGGGAAGACCCGTTCAAGAAGCCGGCCTACCTGTTCGCCCTGGTGGCCGGTGACCTGTGGTGCGTCGAAGACACCTTCACCACAATGACCGAGCGCACCGTGGCGCTGCGCATTTACGTCGAGCCGGAAAACATCGACAAGTGCCAGCACGCCATGACCAGCCTGAAGAAGTCGATGCGCTGGGACGAAGAGGTGTACGGGCGCGAATACGACCTGGACATCTTCATGATTGTCGCGGTCAACGATTTCAACATGGGCGCGATGGAGAACAAGGGCCTCAACATCTTCAACTCCAGCGCCGTACTGGCCCGCGCCGAAACCGCCACCGACGCCGCGCACCAGCGGGTCGAGGCGATCGTCGCCCACGAATACTTCCATAACTGGTCGGGCAACCGCGTGACCTGCCGCGACTGGTTCCAGCTGTCGCTCAAGGAAGGCTTCACGGTGTTCCGCGACGCCGGGTTCTCGGCGGACATGAACTCGGCCACGGTCAAGCGCATCCAGGACGTGGCGTACCTGCGTACCCACCAGTTCGCTGAAGACGCCGGCCCAATGGCTCACCCGGTGCGCCCGGACAGCTTCATCGAGATTTCCAACTTCTACACCCTGACTGTGTACGAAAAGGGCTCGGAAGTGGTCGGCATGATCCATACCCTGCTGGGCGCCGAAGGCTTCCGCAAGGGCAGCGACCTGTACTTCGAGCGCCACGATGGCCAGGCCGTGACCTGCGACGATTTCATCAAGGCCATGGAGGATGCCAATGGCGTCGACCTGAGCCAGTTCAAACGCTGGTACAGCCAGGCCGGTACGCCACGGCTGGCGGTGAGCGAGTCCTACGACGCCGCGGCGAAGACTTACAGCCTGACGTTCCGCCAGAGCTGCCCGCCGACGCCGGACAAGGCCGAGAAACTGCCCTTCGTGATTCCGGTCGAGTTGGGCCTGCTGGACAGCAATGGCGCCGAAATTCCACTGCGCCTGAGCGGCGAAGCGGCGGCGAGTGGCACGACCCGGGTGATCTCGGTGACCGAGGTCGAGCAGACCTTTACCTTCGTCGATATCGCTGAAAAGCCCCTGCCTTCGTTGCTGCGCGGCTTCTCGGCGCCGGTGAAGCTGAGCTTCCCGTACGACCGTGATCAGCTGATGTTCCTCATGCAACACGACAGCGACGGCTTCAACCGTTGGGACGCCGGCCAGCAATTGTCGGTGCAGGTCTTGCAGGAACTGATCGGCCAGCACCAGAAAGGCGAAAGCCTGGTGCTCGACCCTCGGCTGGTCAGCGCCTTGCGCAGCGTGCTGTCGGATGAATCCCTGGATCAGGCGATGGTCGCGGAAATGCTCTCGCTGCCAAGCGAAGCCTACCTGACCGAAATCAGCGACGTGGCGGACGTCGAGGCGATCCACGCCGCCCGCGAATTCGCTCGTCGGCAGTTGGCCGAAAACCTGTTCGAAGCCCTGTGGCTGCGCTACGAGGCCAACCGCGACCTGTCCCGGCGCACGCCGTACGTGGCCGAGGCCGAGCACTTCGCGCGGCGTGCGTTGCAGAACATCGCGCTGTCCTACCTGATGCTGACCGACAAGCCCGAAGTGTTGAGCGCCACGCTTGAACAGTTCGACACCGCCGACAACATGACCGAGCGCCTCACGGCGCTGGCGGTGCTGGTCAACTCGCCGTTCGAGACCGAAAAGGCCAAGGCCCTGGAAGTGTTCGCGGAGAACTTCAAGGGCAACCCGCTGGTCATGGACCAATGGTTCAGCGTCCAGGCCGGTAGCCCGCTGCCGGGTGGGCTGGCGCGGGTCAAGGCGTTGATGGAGCACCCGGCGTTCAACATCAAGAACCCGAACAAGGTGCGGGCACTGGTCGGCGCGTTCGCCGGGCAGAACCTGATCAACTTCCACGCCGCCGACGGTTCCGGTTATCGCTTCCTGGCGGACCTGGTGATCCAGCTCAACGCCTTCAACCCGCAGATCGCCTCGCGGCAACTGGCGCCACTGACCCGCTGGCGCAAATACGACAGCGCCCGCCAGGCTCTGATGAAGGGTGAGCTGGAGCGCATCCTGGCGTCCGGTGGGCTGTCGGCCGATGTGTTTGAAGTGGTGAGCAAGAGCCTGGCTTGACCAGGCTTCGCATTGCCTTTTGTGGCGAGGGAGCTTGCTCCCGCTGGAGGCCGAAGGACTCCCTTTTCTTGGTTTACCTGCCTTCACTGGCGAAACGAATCAAGATCAGGCCTGCTTCGCAGGCCAGCGGGAGCAAGCTCCCTCGCCACATCCATCACCCTCGCGAATGTCTTCTGATTCACCCTTGGCCGATATCCCCCCGGTTAACAAAAGATAACGTGGCGTCGATTGTCAGACCTTTCGAAAGCCCGATAGGATAGGTCCAGCTTGCGAAGTGGCTCTAGATTGCAGGTTTCAGGACTATGCTTCAGGACTGCAACGTACCAAGCCATAACAATAATAAATGGGGGAAAGGTCTATGAGTGAGCCTGTGATGGCTGTGGGCCGCTGCCGCCCGCCAGTGCTGCGCAGAGTTGCGCTGCTGGTCTCGGCGCTCTCGCTGCTGGGCTCTGCCGTTTTGTCGGCGCCGGTGCTGGCGGTTGCAGCGTCGACGGCCGATGTCATCTATTCCGTCGAATCGGCCAAGGCCAGCAAAACCCTCATGCTCGATGTGGTCCATGCCGGCCAGCGCCTGGTCGCGGTCGGCGACCGTGGGCATATCGTCTTTTCCGATGACCAGGGCAAATCCTGGACCCAGGCCAAGGTGCCGACCCGCCAACTGCTTACCGCAGTCTTCTTCGTCGACGACAAGCACGGTTGGGCCGTGGGGCACGACGCGCAGATCCTCGCCAGCGAGGACGGCGGCACCACCTGGACCAAGCAGTTCGAAGACCTCACCCGTGAAGCACCGCTGCTCGACGTCTGGTTCAAGGACGCCAGCAATGGCCTGGCCGTGGGCGCCTACGGTGCGCTGTACGCGACCACCGATGGCGGCAAGCACTGGGAGCAGGCCAGCGACCGGCTCGAGAATGAAGACCAATATCACCTCAACGCTATCGCCGCGGTAAAAGACGCCGGGCTGTTCATCGTCGGCGAGGCCGGCAGCATGTTCCGCTCCGCCGACCGGGGGCAGACCTGGGAAAAACTCGAAGGTCCGTACGAAGGCTCGCTGTTCGGCGCCATCGGCACCGCCCAGCCTTCGACCCTGTTGGCCTACGGCCTGCGCGGCAATCTCTATCGCTCCACGGATTTCGGCGACAGCTGGGAGCAGGTCGAGCTGAAGGCGGCCCGTGGCGCGCTGGAATTCGGCTTGTCGGGGGCGACGCTGTTGCCGGATGGCTCGATCGTGATCGTCGGCAACGGCGGCAGCGTGATTCGCAGCACCGATGATGGCGTGACCTTCAGCGTGTTCAACCGTCCGGATCGCATTTCCGTGGCGGCCGTCACGGCGGCGGGCAACGGCAACCTGATCCTGGCGGGACAGGGTGGCGTACGCGCTACCACGCCCACTGGCGCCGAACTGAGCAAATGAGCCGGGCCTGTCAGACGGGCACAATAACAAGAAGGCGGACCCCATGAGCAGTCATCACCAAGACAAGGCGACGTTCCTCGAGCGCCTGATTTTCAACAACCGCCCGGCAGTGATCATCATTTGCCTGCTGGTCAGCATTTTCCTGTTCTGGCAGGCCACGCTGATCCGGCCGTCCACCAGTTTCGAAAAAATGATTCCCCTCGAGCATCCGTTCATCGAGAAGATGCTCGAACACCGCAATGACCTGGCGAACCTGGGCAACACGGTACGGATTTCCGTGGAAGCTACCAACGGGGATATTTTCTCCAAGGAGTACATGGAGACCCTGCGCCAGATCCACGACGAGGTCTTCTACATCTCCGGCGTCGACCGCTCCGGCCTGAAGTCGCTGTGGAGCCCGAGCGTGCGCTGGACCGAAGTGACGGAGGAGGGCTTCGCCGGTGGCGAGGTGATCCCGCAGAGTTACAACGGTTCGGCCGACAGCCTCGACCTGCTGCGCAACAACGTGCTCAAGTCCGGCCAGGTCGGGCGCCTGGTGGCGAACGATTTCAAATCGAGCATCATCGATATCCCGCTGCTGGAGTCCTATCCCGACCCGCAAGACCAAGGCAAATTGCTCGCCCTCGATTATCGGAAGTTTTCCCACGAGCTTGAAGACAAGATCCGCAACAAGTTCGAAGCGCAGAACCCGAATGTGCAGATTCACATCGTCGGCTTCGCCAAGAAAGTTGGCGACCTGATCGATGGCCTGGTCATGGTGGTGCTGTTCTTCGGCGTCGCCTTCGTCATCACCCTGATCCTGCTGTACTGGTTCACCAACTGCATGCGCAGCACCGTTGCGGTATTGAGCACCACCCTGGTGGCGGTGGTTTGGCAACTGGGGCTGATGCACGCGGCCGGTTTCGGCCTGGATCCATATTCGATGCTGGTGCCGTTCCTGATCTTCGCCATCGGCATTTCCCACGGCGTACAGAAAATCAACGGCATCGCCTTGCAGTCCAGCGAGGCGGACAACGCCTTGACGGCGGCGCGGCGGACCTTCCGCCAGTTGTTCCTGCCTGGGATGATCGCGATCCTGGCCGATGCCGTCGGCTTCATCACCTTGCTGATCATCGACATCGGCGTGATTCGCGAACTGGCCATCGGCGCGTCCATCGGCGTGGCGGTGATTGTGTTCACCAACCTGATCTTGCTGCCGGTGGCGATTTCCTACGTCGGTATCAGCAAGCGCGCGGTCGAGCGCAGCAAGAAAGATGCGACCCGCGAACATCCGTTCTGGCGCCTGCTGTCGAACTTTGCCAGCGCCAAGGTCGCGCCGGTATCGATTGCCCTGGCCGTGCTCGCCTTTGGCGGCGGCCTCTGGTACAGCCAGAACCTGAAGATCGGCGACCTCGACCAGGGCGCGCCGGAACTGCGTCCGGACTCGCGCTACAACCAGGACAACAACTTCATCATCAGCAACTATTCCACCAGCTCCGATGTGCTGGTGGTGATGGTCAAGACCAAGGCCGAAGGCTGTTCGCGCTACGAAGCCATGGCGCCCATCGACGAGCTGATGTGGAAGATGCAGAACACCGAGGGCGTGCAGTCGGCGATTTCCCTGGTGACCGTGTCCAAGCAGATGATCAAGGGCATGAACGAGGGCAACCTGAAATGGGAAACCCTGTCGCGCAACCCTGATGTACTGAACAGCTCCATTGCCCGGGCCGACGGCCTGTACAACAACAGCTGTTCCCTGGCGCCGGTGCTGGTGTTCCTCAACGACCACAAGGCCGAGACGCTCGACCGCGCCGTGACGGCGGTGCAGGACTTCGCCAAGGAGCACAACCGCGATGGCCTGGAGTTCATCCTCGCCGCCGGCAACGCCGGGATCGAGGCGGCCACCAACGAGGTGATCAAGGAGTCGGAATTGACCATCCTGATCCTCGTGTATATCTGCGTGGCGACGATGTGCATGATCACCTTCCGTTCCTGGGCAGCGACGCTGTGCATCGTCCTGCCACTGGTGCTGACCTCGGTGCTGGGCAACGCGCTGATGGCGTTCATGGGCATCGGCGTGAAGGTCGCGACACTGCCGGTGGTAGCCCTCGGCGTAGGGATCGGCGTGGACTACGGCATCTACATCTACAGCCGCCTGGAAAGTTTCCTGCGGGCCGGGTTGCCGTTGCAGGAGGCGTATTACCAGACGCTGAAATCCACTGGCAAGGCGGTGCTGTTTACCGGCTTGTGCCTGGCCATCGGCGTCTGCACCTGGATCTTCTCGGCGATCAAGTTCCAGGCGGACATGGGCCTGATGCTGACGTTCATGCTGTTGTGGAACATGTTCGGCGCGCTGTGGCTGCTGCCCGCGCTGGCGCGGTTCCTGATCAAGCCGGAAAAGCTGGCGGGGCAGAAGGGCAATTCGTTGTTTGCTCACTGACCGGACGCTGGACCGAAAAAGCCGCAACCTGAGGTTGCGGCTTTTTGCATCCGGCTTCGGACAAACGTGCCGATAGCTCAGCGATTATTGGTCCAGGGGCAAGAACCAGCGTTGCGCCAGAGGTTTGCCGATCTGGCCGCGATGCACGTTCACGACGGCGTAGGGGCCTTCAGCTTTGGACAGCATTGAATAGTAGCTTTCCTTCCGTTGTTCGTTGGTTTTCACGTGAGCAACGCTGTAGTCGGCTTTCGGGGTGTCGGCCTTTTCATAGTGAAAATGGGCATACCAGAGGGTAAAGCCGTTTCGGTCGTTGATTGCATATTCCTGGATGAAGTCCTTGCGAACTCCGCTCATGGCTTTGCGACGATCGATCAGAGCAATTTGTATTAGTTCCTTCTCGAGCAGGTACTGGAGATTGCCGGCGGTGGGCGGCAGTTTCAGGCTCAGCTCGGTGCGCAGGTAGCCGCCCTGGGCTGCGAGGCGGGTGGCGGCCTTTGTCAGTTCCTCGATCAAGGTCTGGTCTCGCGGATCGGGCGCCGTTGTGGATGCCTTGACGGCTTGTTCCAGCTTCTCGGCGATTTTGCGAAAGCGATTTGCCTCGTTGCTCATGATCTCTTCGATTTCCTGCGGATACCGGCACCGATCCTTGTAGCTTTTTGACTTCTTCAGAAGTTGTTCCAGTTGCCCGAGCAGTTTTCGTGCGGTGCCTCTGAGTTCGCGCACTGGTCGGGTTTCAAGCGCAGGAGCCGGGCGCTGTTCCTCAACGAGATCCCAAGCATCTTCATGGCGAGAATAGGTGCCCAGCAACTGGTTATCGTTTTCGGAGCGCAGTTCAACGACATCTATTTGCAAGGTTGTGCCGGCGGCGGTCTCGCCTCCGACCAATACCGTTTCTCCGGCAGGTCTCAGGTCGCCAACAAGTACACCGTTGTGGCGGGTTCGTATCACTTGTTTCCGAGGGCGCCCGGCAGGTGTCCCGGCGCGTTTAGGCGCTCGCACGCGCGGTTTCGGTTCGGGTTTTATTTCCGTGGCCAGTTCCTGGGAGGCTTCCTGATACAAGCCCTCGACCAACGTCACCAGCCTGTCGAAATAAGGCAGGTCCATCTCATCGGCGTGAAGGGTTTTTACGATCTGTAAGGCATCCAGGGCTTTGCCATAGTGTTCGGACAGGCTCTCCAGTACTTCCAGCCGTTCCGAAAAATCGTACGCCCATAGCGTGGAGTGGGATTGAACTTGTTCCATCAGCGGACCGCTGATGCTTTGCAAGCGCTCGCTCGTTTCGCTCTCGCCGCGCGAAGCCAGCATTGCGCCCAAGGTCGCCTGAAACGCTTTGGTAGCCAAAGAAGCGGCTTTCGCCACTGGGCGATCACGGGTCAGGCGATCGTACTCCTTCCGACCCTTGATTCCCCGGTTCAATAGTGTGTCCAGCGAACTGTGTTCCATCTCCAGCCAATAAATCGAGCGGGTATTGAACTCGTACAACTGCGCGGCGAACCTCAGATAGCCCTGTGGATCATCAGCGATTGCCGTCAGGAGTTTTTGCGACAACGACCCTACGAAGGAAGAGTGAGCGGCGCTCAGGGCTCGCATATCCTTTCGGACGAGGGAAATGGCTACGCGACCACTTTCGATCAACGACGCGGTGATCGAGATAATGTTGTCGGGGGTGATTGGTTTATTCATCTTGATGAGTTCGGGTTCGTTGCTCAGTAACTTCAGGCCGGCGTCGGCCGTTTCCTTGAGCAGCAAGTAGTAGCGATTGCGAAATAACGCAATGCGCCCCTCATCAGGGGGCGTGCGAAGCTCTTCGGCCTCCAGCAGGTTGCCAATGACGTCCAGTCTGTCACCCCGCTCTTTGATTTTTACAAAGAACTCCGTGGTTTCCGCCTCGATTTCCGCTTTTCTTTTTTCGTTGAGACGACGTTGTTCGTCCACGCGCTTGGGCGGCATCCCGCCACGCAGGCCCAGGCCCAGGTCCAAGGACCAGTTGCCGTGGCCGTCCGATATTAGCGCCGGCCCCCTGCGTGCCGGGTCGTGCGGGTCGACGATCTGTACGGTGCTGTCCCATGTGTCGACTTGATACAACTCGCCCTCAACCACGACATGCCATTTTTTATGGATCAGATAAAGGCCGGTATAAGGGCCAGAGGGAAGGGCAGCGGGCATCACTGCGGGACGCTGCACTGTCAGGCGCTGCAGGCGGGTGCGTTGCTCCGGCGTCAGGCGCCGACGGGCGCTGGCGAAACTGAAGTCGAGGTGCTCAAAAGCAGCTTGGGCGTGTTCCCCGGGCAGGTAGACGGGGCCTTCGATGACGTCTGGCAGGGCCGGCTTGGGCCATTGCTCGGGAACGATGCGCGGCGCAGGCGCACGCATCGCCTGGTCTTCCAGTTCGTGGGGCAGTGGCTTGCGAACAGGCTCGTCGAGGGACAACGCCTGATGTCCGAGCATGGCGAAGTTCAAGAGAAAGTCGACGGTAGCGAGCTCCCGCGTTGTCGGATCTTCGCTCTGCATGGCCGGGATGTCTTGCCCGGCGACGGCGATCACGTTCCATAACCAGGCGACGCTTATCAATGGGCCGCGCAGGATAGGCACCAACAGTGTGTTGAACAGCAGCCCGCCTCCCTCGAGAAGGATAGCCCAGCGGCTCTCGGCGTTGGACACCGAATCCCTGTCGGCCTGGGCGACCAGGGCTCGGGCGTTACTGCCGTAGAGATACTCCATCAGCTTGCCGTTGTGCAGGAATTGCAACAACTCGTCGTTGTCACCCCCGATTGCGAGTGTCGCCGGGGTCGGCTTTTCGAAAGGGGCGAATTCATCGCCTGGAAGAAAGCGCACGATATGTGGCTCCAGGAACCCTCCATTGGCGTACACCGGACGTGCGGTATCCGATAACCAGGTCAAGACGCTGGTCTGCAGTTCGCCGTCCAGGCCAATGGCAGTCAACAGCGCCTGGCGTGTCGGGAACTCAATCAACGAGGGCGAGTGAAGCGGGCGATACAGCAGGTGTGGTCCCGTTTCGACGGCTTGCGGTTCGATGATGAACATATTCGTCACAACATCAGGTCGCGCCTTCGGCTTACGCAGAAAGGCCAGGGGACGAATCACCACCGGACGACCGTCGACCTGTTGTTCCTCGACATCGGCTTGAAGGACGGCTTCGAGAAGGTCCAGGCCTTGACGGGTCATGCTGTTCTGGTGGTCGAGCTTTTGCTTGAGCGCTTCGAGAAGCAGCTCTGCCGGGACCTGGTCGGCGAATCTCTGTTGACGCAGGGTAGGCAAATCGTCAAACAGCTTTTGCTGCAGATATCGGGGGTAGGCGGTGCCGATGTCGACCTGTTCAATCAACCCGCCCTGGCGGGTGATGTAGTCCGGGGTCAACCATTCGGGCAGGATCAGGCCCAGGCGATGGCTGAGGATCGGGTCTCCACTGGGGCGGGCGACGAGATTGCGGATGGCCAGTTCGCTCAGTTTCATCGATTTTTTCTCGACAATCCCGATCGTACCGGGGAGGCCCGCCGCCACGGTGAAAGTCAGTAGCACGTCGTCGGGGTTGTAGCGGGAGGGTTGGGCCTTGGTCGACGAGCTATCGTTTGTTCGACCCATGCGCTCAAGCAGGGCTTGGGACGTGAAGGAGTGGATATTCTCGATATCGCTGAGGAAGGTTTGGCCTGGACTGCGTTTCTTGGCGCAGGCCAACGCCAGGCAGTAATGCTGGTGTCTGGTCTGATCGACAACGGACGCTTCCTTCAACCATTCGGGCACCAGCGGTGCAATGAGCTTCGACATCTGAGGAGAGGGGTATGGGGTGTCAAGCAGGTAGCGGGCCGGGTCGCTCAGTTCGTGGTACAGCGCACGCAGGTGCTGTGAGCCGACGCGGGAAGGCAATTCCACCGCCCGGAGGTCGGCCAGCTGTTGCTCCAGGATCAGTGCTGCCTGGGTCTCGAACACGTTGCCAACGATCTCGGTGCGTGTGCAAGTGACGGTGTCGACAAGGTACCGGCTGGCGATGAGTTCACTCCAGTGACGGTGAAAGTCTTCCAGCGATTCAAAGGGTTTGACGGCGCTGCCAGGGCTGCATAGCAGCAGGAGGGTCCCACCTTCGGTGGTGCGGGTCAGTAGAATCTCGCTACCGTATATGACCGAACGGGAAGCGTCTTTAACGAGCGTGCTTTCCAGGCTGTAGGCGTAGACGCTGGCCTGACCGTTAGCGCGCAAGTGTTGCTTGCTGACAGGCCGGCGGGTGATCTGGTCGAGCATCTCACGTGCCGGGGCGCTGAGCCCTGGTTGCTGCAAGCCACGGGTCTGCAACAGGTTTCGCAGTGCACCGCTGAGCCAGTTCCAGCGGCTGGAGCCTTGATGGGGATCAATGTCGGCATTCCAGTAGCGGACCAGCGCATCCTCGAATCCGATCGGTACTGTCCAAGGCAGTTCAAGTAGCAGCTTTTTCAGCGTGAGCATGTCCTGCGCGTCCAGCTTGAGACGGTGCGGCATCGTTTCGGAAAGGAAACAGCCACGCTCGCTCCACTCCTCG
This sequence comes from Pseudomonas sp. Z2-11, assembly GCF_054161305.1. Taxonomy (NCBI): domain Bacteria; kingdom Pseudomonadati; phylum Pseudomonadota; class Gammaproteobacteria; order Pseudomonadales; family Pseudomonadaceae; genus Pseudomonas; species Pseudomonas sp. Z2-11. Next base: position 3,773,019 of record NZ_CP096395.1, on the reverse strand, counting down.
AAGTCGATGGGCGTGCCGGTAGCCAGGTAATCGAGGACGAGCGTCATGAGGCGGGTAGTCGTCCAGCTTTTAGAGGCCCTGTCGGGAGTTGCCAACAGCACCTTGGACAGGTTGAGCGCATTCCAGGGGTATTCCTTTCGAATAGCCTGCTGAAACGTGCTCAGTACAACCTGCTCGAAGGTGGGTCGATCGGCAAATTGCAGGCTGACGTTCTGTGCCTGTGTGTTGGCGTTGTCAGCCGGGGAAGGCGATGCCATGTGAAGTTCCTTTTCATAAACCCATGGTCGTCAGGATGACGACTAGCGCAGTATCGCCATGACTGTCCCAGGCGTGCGGTACATAGGTACCGCACCCTTGAACGCCAGGCGTGCAGGTTTGTGAAGGGCTTCAGTAAAATCGGCGGTGAATCAGGCGGGATCGCTGCCCAGCACGACATTCAGCGCACTGCGGGCGTCATCCAGTTGCACTAGCGTGGCATGGCGGGCGCCGAGGGCATCGCGGTTCTCGATGGCGGTGAGGATCGCCTTGTGCCGTGGCATCGCCAGCTCGTGCAGGTTGGGTCGTTGGTTGGAGTGCTTGAGCGCTTCGGCGATGGCCACCGACAGCATGTTGCACAGGTTGGCGAGCAGGTCGTTGTGGGTGGCGTCTGCTATGCGGCTGTGAAAGTCCAGGTCCGGTTGCAGGAGGGCTTCCGGGGTCGGGGCAGCTTCCATGCGCTGGTAGGCTTCGCTGATGGCGGCGATGTCGGCGTCGGTGGCGAATTGCGCGGCGAGGGCGGCAGCGGCCGGCTCGATGATGCTGCGCACGCTGGTGAGCAGTCCGAAGAACTCGTTCTGCGGGCTGCTCTGCATCAGCCAGTGCAGCACATCGGGGTCGAGCATGTGCCATTCCCGACGCGGCTTGACCACCGTGCCCACTCGCGGCCGCGAATACACCAGGCCCTTGGCGACCAGCACGCGCGTGGCTTCGCGCAGCACCGGGCGGCTGACGGCATATTCTTCGCACAGCAAGGCTTCGGCGGGCAGTTTGTCGTCGGGCTTGAAGCGGCCAGAGACGATCTGCATGCCCAGTTCCTGGACGATGCGCGCGTGCATGCTCTTGCGGTCGGAGGGTTTGCGGTAATCCATGGGGAGCGGCGCGATCCTGTGTGCGAGGGGTGCTGCGCATGATAGCAGGCGCGGCAAGGGCGGGTCGCTAGTGCGATTTCTTAAGGTCAGTGCAGGCTTCTTGTGGGAGCGAGCCTGCTCGCGAAGGCGGTGGGTCAGGCGACATGAATGCCGCTGGTCCAACGCTTTCGCGAGCAGGCTCGCTCCCACAGGGGATGGGGCGTCAATGGGAGTGACGCGGCACCTCGGCGCCGCGGCAGCCCACCAGGAAGTCGAAGTCGCAACCCTGGTCGGCTTGCAGCACATGGTCGATGTACAGCTGGCGGTAGCCACCGACCAGCAATTGCTGCGGTGGCGCCAGGTCGGCCAGGCGCGCGGCGAGTTCGGCGTCGGGGATGTCCAGGTGCAGGCGGCCGCTGGCGCAATCGAGTTCGATCCAGTCACCTTCTTTCACTGCGGCCAAAGGCCCGCCGGCCGCCGCTTCCGGTGCCACATGCAGCACCACGGTGCCGTAGGCGGTGCCGCTCATGCGTGCGTCGGAAATACGCACCATGTCCGTCACGCCCTGGGCCAGCAGTTTGGCTGGCAAGCCCATGTTGCCGACTTCGGCCATGCCCGGATAACCCTTCGGCCCGCAGTTCTTCATGACCAGGATCGAGTCGGCATCCACGTCGAGCTCCGGATCGTTGATCCGCGCCTTGTACTCGTCGAAGTTCTCGAACACCACCGCGCGACCGCGATGCTGCATCAGTTCGGCGGTGGCCGCGGACGGCTTGAGCACTGCGCCCAATGGCGCCAGGTTGCCGCGCAGTACGCAGATGCCGCCGTCGGCGCGGATCGGGTTGTCCAGGGTGCGAATGACTTCGTCCTGGCCGTAGATCGGCGCGTCCTTGGTGTTTTCGCCGAGGCTCTTGCCGTTCACCGTCCGTGCGTTCGGGTGGGGGATCAGATTGGCTTCGCCGAGGCGACGCAGCACGGCAGGCAGGCCGCCGGCGTAGTAGAACTCTTCCATCAGGAAGCGTCCGGACGGTTGCAGGTCGACGATGGTCGGCATGCCGCGACCGATGCGGGTCCAGTCGTCCAGGTCCAGTTGCACGCCGATGCGCCCGGCGATGGCCTTGAGGTGAATCACCGCGTTGGTCGAACCGCCGATGGCGGCGTTGACGCGGATGGCGTTTTCGAAAGCTTCCTTGGTCAGGATCTTCGACAGCTTCAGGTCTTCGCGGACCATTTCCACGGCGCGCATGCCGGACATGTGCGCCAACACATAACGGCGCGCATCCACCGCCGGGATCGCCGCGTTATGCGGCAGCGAAGTGCCAAGCGCCTCGGCCATGCAGGCCATGGTCGACGCCGTGCCCATGGTGTTGCAGGTACCGGCCGAGCGGGACATGCCGCCCTCGGCCGCGAGGAAGTCATCGATGGTAATCGTTCCGGCCTTGACCTGTTCGCTCAGCTGCCAGACCACGGTGCCCGAGCCGATGTCCTGGCCCTTGTGCTTGCCGTTGAGCATCGGCCCGCCGGTGACGACGATGGCCGGCACGTCGCAACTGGCGGCGCCCATCAGCAGGGCCGGAGTGGTCTTGTCGCAACCGGTGAGCAATACCACGCCATCAATCGGGTTGCCGCGAATCGCCTCTTCCACGTCCATGCTCGCCAGGTTGCGGGTCAGCATGGCGGTGGGGCGCAGGTTCGATTCGCCGTTGGAGAACACCGGGAATTCCACCGGAAAGCCCCCGGCCTCGATCACGCCGCGCTTGACGTGCTCGGCGATCTGCCGGAAATGCGCGTTGCACGGTGTCAGCTCCGACCAGGTGTTGCAGATACCGATGATCGGCTTGCCATGGAACTGGTGGTCGGCGATGCCCTGATTTTTCATCCAGCTGCGGTACATGAAGCCGTTTTTGTCGGCGGTGCCAAACCATTGGGCCGAGCGCAGGGAGGGTTTCTTATCAGACATGATCGATTCTCTTATTGTATGACTATATTGTTCGAGCTGAAGCGTAACATAAGCGCAATTTACGCCGTTTGGAAGTGTTGTTGGGTAAATAGTATTACTATATAGTCCGATTTAACGGAGGGGTTGTCCTGGCGGTCAGTCGCGAGAGAAATCCCCCGAGGTTCTATAACAACAACAATCGGAGACCGGTCCCATGAGCCAGGAATTGCGGCTTATACGTCGCATCACACTCAAACTGATTCCTTTCCTGATCCTGCTTTACCTGATCGCGTACGTGGATCGCTCCGCCGTGGGCTTTGCCAAGCTGCACATGGGCGCGGACATCGGCATCGGCGACGCCGCCTACGGCCTCGGCGCGGGCCTGTTCTTCATCGGTTATTTCCTCCTGGAGATTCCCAGCAACCTGATGCTGGAGCGCTTCGGTGCGCGGCGCTGGTTTGCCCGGATCATGATCACCTGGGGCGCAATCACCATCGGCATGGCTTTTGTGCAGGGGCCCTATAGTTTCTACGTGATGCGCTTTCTGCTGGGCGCGGCCGAAGCCGGGTTCTTTCCGGGCGTGCTGTATTACATCACCCAGTGGTTCCCGGTGCGCCATCGCGGCAAGATCCTCGGGCTGTTCATTCTTTCCCAGCCCATTGCGATGATGATCACCGGCCCCGTTTCCGGTGGCTTGCTGGGCATGGACGGCATCCTCGGCTTGCACGGCTGGCAGTGGTTGTTCATCGTCATCGGCCTGCCGGCGGTGCTGTTGACCTGGCCGGTGCTGCGTTATCTGCCGGACGGCCCGCAACAGGTCAAATGGATGGACCAATCCGAGAAGGACTGGTTGACCGGTGAGCTGAAAAAGGACCTGGAAGAATACGGCCAGACCCGTCATGGCAACCCGCTGCATGCGCTCAAGGACAAGCGCGTCCTGCTGTTGGCGCTGTTCTACCTGCCGGTGACCCTGAGTATCTACGGCCTGGGGCTGTGGCTGCCGACGCTGATCAAGCAGTTCGGCGGCAGTGACCTGGTGACCGGCTTTGTCTCTTCCGTGCCGTATATCTTCGGCATCATTGGCCTGCTGATCATTCCTCGCAGCTCCGACCGCCTGAACGACCGCTACGGTCACCTGGCCGTGCTGTATGTGTTGGGCGCCATCGGTCTGTTCCTCAGTGCCTGGTTGACCGTGCCGGTGCTGCAACTGGCGGCGTTGTGCCTGGTGGCGTTTGCACTGTTTTCCTGCACGGCGGTGTTCTGGACCTTGCCGGGACGGTTCTTCGCCGGTGCCAGCGCGGCGGCGGGCATTGCCTTGATCAACTCGGTAGGCAACCTGGGCGGCTACATCGGCCCGTTCGTGATCGGCGCCTTGAAGGAATACACCGGTAACCTGGCGTCCGGGCTGTACTTCCTGTCGTGCGTGATGGTGTTCGGGCTGGTATTGACCGGGGTGGTCTATCGCTTGCTCGAACGCAAGCACGTGTTACCGGCTGACCAGTTCGCGGCAAGCGCCCGCGGGGCGACGCGTAGCTGATTTATTGCAGCTTTTGTGGCGAGGGAGCTTGCTCCCGCTCGACTGCGCAGCAGTCGCAATAGGGGCGATGTGTTTTGCCTGAATGAATTCGGCGCTTGAAAGTAGGGGGGCTTCGCCCCCCAGCGGGAGCAAGCTCCCTCGCCACAAAAAGCCTGCAAAGCGATTCGGCGTTCATATTCAAGTTTTGTTTACAGGGAGAAACCCATGCGTTTAGTTCAGTTCGAATTGAGTAACGGCGAACGCCGCGTCGGTGTAGTTGACGGCGAGCAGGTGCGCGAAGTGCAGGGCGCCACGACGGTGCGCGACCTGGCGCTGGCCGCCATCGAGGCGGGCGTCAAGCTTGAGCAACAGGTCGACGGCCTGGGCCTGGGAGCGAGCCATGACTATGCGCAACTGCTGAGCGAATTGCGCATCCTGCCGCCGCTGGATCACCCGGACCCGGCGCACCTGCTGGTCAGCGGTACCGGCCTGACTCACCTGGGCAGCGCCTCGGCCCGGGACAAGATGCACCAACAGGCTGGCGACGAGAGCGCCATGACCGACACCATGCGCATCTTCAAATGGGGCGTGGAGGGCGGCAAACCCGCCGCCGGGCAGGCTGGCGTTCAGCCGGAATGGTTCTACAAGGGCGACGGCAGCATCGTCGTCCGTCCTGGCCATCCGTTCCCGCTGCCGCCCTTTGCCGAAGACGCTGGCGAGGAGCCGGAAATCAGCGGCCTGTATGTCATCGGTCACGACGGCAAGCCATATCGGCTCGGCTTCGCGGTGGGCAACGAATTTTCCGATCACGTCATGGAACGCAAGAATTATCTGTACCTGGCCCATTCGAAACTGCGCAGTTGCAGCTTCGGCCCGGAACTTCGCGTGGGCGAACTGCCTCAACATCTGTCCGGGACCAGTCGTATCCTGCGCAACGGCGAAGTGCTGTGGCAGAACGAATTCCTCAGCGGCGAGGCGAACATGTGCCACAGCCTCGAGAACCTCGAGTTCCACCATTTCAAGTACAGTCAGTTCCTGCGCCCCGGGGACGTGCACGTTCACTTCTTCGGCACCGCGACGCTGTCGTTCGCCGACGGCATCCGCACCCAGCCGGGGGACGTGTTCGAAATCAGCCAGGCCGAATTCGGCGCACCGCTGATCAACGGCATTGCCCCGGTAGACGCGGTGTTCAACCCAGGTACTATCGGCACACTTTAAAAGGAGACTTGCGATGAACCAGATCCTTGGCCACAACTACATCGGCGGCGCCCGCAGCGCGGCCGGCCAGACTCGCCTGCAAAGTTTCGACGCCAGCACCGGCGAGGCCTTGCCGCATGATTTCGTCCAGGCCACGGCGGAAGAAGTCGACGCCGCCGCCAAGGCCGCCGCGGCGGCTTATCCAACCTACCGCAGCCTGAGCGCGGCGCGCCGGGCCGAATTTCTCGATGCCATCGCCGATGAGCTGGACGCCTTGGGTGATGAGTTCGTCGCCGTGGTCTGCCGCGAAACCGCATTGCCGGCCGCACGGATCCAGGGCGAGCGCGGCCGCACCAGCGGGCAGATGCGCCTGTTCGCCAAGGTCTTGCGCCGTGGCGATTTCTACGGCGCGCGCATCGACCGGGCCTTGCCGGAGCGTACGCCGCTGCCGCGCCCGGACCTGCGCCAGTACCGCATTGGTCTCGGTCCGGTGGCCGTGTTTGGCGCCAGCAATTTCCCTTTGGCATTCTCCACCGCTGGCGGTGACACCGCTGCCGCGCTGGCCGCCGGTTGCCCGGTGGTATTCAAGGCCCACAGTGGCCACATGGCCACCGCCGAGCATGTGGCCGATGCGATCATTCGCGCGGCTGAAAAGACTTCGATGCCGGCCGGTGTGTTCAACATGATCTACGGCGGTGGCGTCGGCGAGTGGCTGGTCAAGCATCCGGCGATCCAGGCCGTCGGCTTCACCGGTTCCCTGAAAGGCGGGCGTGCCCTGTGCGACATGGCGGCCGCGCGGCCGCAGCCGATCCCGGTCTTCGCCGAGATGTCGAGCATCAACCCGGTGATCGTCCTCCCGCAAGCGTTGCAAGCGCGCGCCGAAAGTGTTGCTCGCGACCTGACCGCCTCGGTGGTGCAAGGCTGCGGTCAGTTCTGCACCAACCCTGGCCTGGTGATCGGTCTCCGCTCACCTGAGTTCACTGCCTTCACCCAGCAGGTGGCTGCGCTGATCGGCGACCAGGCGCCGCAAACCATGCTCAATGCCGGCACGCTGCAAAGCTATGGCAAAGGCCTGCAAAAATTGCTGGCCCACCCAGGCATCGAACACCTGGCCGGTCGCGAGCAGCAAGGCAACCAGGCGCAACCGCAATTGTTCAAGGCTGACGCCAGCCTGTTGATCAACGGTGACGAGGCGTTGCAGGAAGAAGTCTTCGGCCCGACCACGGTGTTTGTCGAAGTGGCGGACCAGGCGCAATTGAGCGCTGCGCTGCATGGCCTGCACGGCCAGCTCACCGCCACGATCATTGGCGAACCGGCAGACTTCGAACGGTTCGGCGAACTGACGCCGCTGCTGGAGCAGAAGGTCGGCCGCATCTTGCTCAACGGTTATCCAACCGGTGTGGAGGTCTGCGATTCGATGGTCCATGGCGGGCCTTACCCGGCGACGTCCGATGCGCGTGGCACTTCGGTCGGCACGCTGGCGATCGATCGGTTCCTGCGTCCGGTGTGCTTCCAGAACTACCCCGACAGCCTGTTGCCAGAGCCGTTGAAGAATGCCAACCCGCTGGGGATCCTGCGGCTGGTAGATGGCGTGCCGGGGCGCGAGGCGCTCTGAGGAGCTGAACAGGCCGTTGCATTCATGTTGAATGCGCCGGCCTTTCGCGAGCAGGCTCGCTCCCACAGGGGATTTCTGGTGGGTATGAATTCTTTGTGGGAGCGAGCCTGCTCGCGAAAGCGATAGGTCGGCCAGCACCGCTTTCGAACCTTATGGCCCAAGCCCCACTCTGACATTGGGTTATCATGCCGCCTTTCCCAATGACTGACTGATCGCCATGACTGCCCCGACCGACACTCTGCTGCAAGCCCTCGAACACTGCGACATGCTGATCATCGACGGGCTGCACGCTTTCGATTTTTCCCTCGACGAGCAGGACCAACTGCACGTCGAATGCATGAACGGCCGCACCCTCGAGCATTGGCGCTTCACGCCGGCACAGATGCAGGCCGCGACTTTCGACACAGCCTCGAAACATTGGGTGATCACCAGTGATTCGGGCGATCACCATCTGGAATGCGTGGAGGCGACCAGCGGCCACGACGACGAGGACTCCGAGCATGAAGATGCGTAGTTTCTGGCCATTGCTGATGGCCGGCAGCGTGGGCGCCATGGGCGTCCAGGCAGAAACCACCGAGCACTATCAATTGCTGGTGGGCTCCTACACGGCGGACCAGAGCCAGGGCATCTACCGCATGCAGTTCGACAGCCGGACCGGCCAGCTCGACGCCAAGCCACTGCAGGTGATCAAGACGGACAACCCGTCCTGGTTGACCCTTTCCAAGGACCTGAGCCGGCTGTTCGTGGTCAACGAAAACGGCCCGGGCCAGAAAGACCCGGTGGGCAAGGTCAGCAGTTACGCCGTTAACCCCAAGACCCATGAACTGAGCCTGATCAATCAGGTCCAGTCCCTGGGCAACGAGCCGACTCATTCCAGCCTGAGCCATGACGGCCAGCATCTGCTGGTGAGTAATTACTCCGTTCTGGAAAACCCGGGCGGCACCTTGGTCGTGCTGCCGGTGGGGGCGGATGGCAAGCTGGCGCCGGTGGTGCAGTCGGGCAGCCATCAGCCGAGTCGGGTCAACCCTGAGCGGCAAAAGTCGGGGCACGTGCATTCGGCGGTGCCTTCGCCGGACGGCAAGTATGTGTTTGCCAACGACCTGGGGGCGGACAAGGTATTCGTCTATCGCTACGACCCGAAAGCCAACCCCGAGCTGCCGCTAACGCCTGCCGATCCGGCATTCGTGCAGTTGCCGCCGGGCAGCGGGCCGCGTCACCTGCTGTTCAGCAACGATGGCAAGCACGCCTGGCTGACCATGGAGATGACCGCCCAGGTTGCGGTGTTCGATTACCAGGATGGTCGCCTTACCCAGCGTCAACTGGTCGACCTCGCCGTCGGCAAGCCCCAGCCGGGTAAAGCGGCGGCAGCGCTGCATGCGTCCAGGTTCGGCAAGTTCCTGTACGTCAGTAATCGGGGCACCACCAACGAACTGGTGGTGTTTGCCATCGACCCGGCGGCTGGCACGCTGAAAGAGCTTCAGCGGCGCTCTGTCGAGGGCGACCACCCTCGGGAATTCAGCCTCGACCCGAGTGAAAAATTTGTCCTGGTGGCCAACCAGAAGAGCAACCAGATCGTCATCATCGAGCGTGATCCGAAGACCGGCCTGCTGGGTAAAACCGTCCAGAAGCTGGCGATGGATGCGCCGAGCGACTTGAAATTCATGGTTCGTCAGTAAGCTGGAGGCCCCGATTCACGGGGCCTTCGCCGTTGTATCAAAGAGACTGATAGTCGCTAGTATTACAAAGCATTTCAAGACGAGGCGCCTCGGCGCGTAAGTTTGCTTCACGGCCCCACCGGGCAAATCAGCAAACTGAATCCGAGGACTACCGCCATGAATCTGAATCTCTTCTCCGTTATTGCCGCTTCCGCTATCTCTGCTACCGTGGCATTGCCAGCCAGTGCCAGCATCGAAATCAGCGACAAGAAAAACCGCACCCAAAGCTACACCGAGAAATACCTGCAACAGAGCGCCAACTTCTACGCCGCACTGGATCACAAGACCCAACATTGAATCACGTTGACCCCTGAAGCCTGCGATCTTTTCATTTCCTGCTGGATGCCAGCGGAGAGAAAAGATCGCAGGCTTCGTGCGTGGGCAGAAAATCCCGTTGTGATATCACATGGCCATGTGTTTAAATTTGACGCTAGTTAATTGACTCCTTACCAATAAGGATCGACACCATGGCGATGCGTCTGGCAGTGATGCTGCTGTTTCTCTACTCCACTCCGATTGTCTCGGCGGCCCAGCCAATTCCCGGAGAGCTGGAAGTGGCTCGCGAGCGATTGTTGAGCTTGGTCAACGACTGATTTCAGGGCTTCATCAATCAATAAATCTGATGGTGACTATGCATAATCGTCGCTATTCATCACGGTTTATTTGATTGATTCTGTGGGCATCGAAACATGCCCACGGAGAACCCCATGGCCCGCGCAATCCTTTCTTCCGCCAGGCACGGCGCCTACATAGCCATCGGCCTTTACGTCGCATTGGTGCTGGTAGTCAGCGTCGGCGCCCAATACCAAGGCTTCGTTGATGCATCGCTGCATGCGTCGGTTTCCACCGTCGCCGCCGAACGCGGCGCAGGCAAAGGGGCTGTCGGCGCATGAGCAGATGCAAGTTCTGGGTGATTGCCTTCCTGGCGTTTATCACCAACGGGTTTTCGTTGCTTGGATTGGGGCAGGCGTCGGCGGGGTCGTTGGCGCGGACGATCGAGTGCAACCACAACATCGCCCATAACATCCTCACCGCCAGGGCATTGGGGGTGTTGGTGGGTAATCCGCCGTCGGCACCGAGGGTGGCTGAGTTTGGGCCGTTTCAGGTTGATTGCGCGGTGGTGCGCATGTGCAGCGTCGCCGCTTGAAGGGATCTACGGGCTTTTGTGGCGAGGGAGCTTGCTCCCGCTCGGCTGCGCAGCAGACGCCTTGGGTGTAGACCGAATGGGCCTGCTGCGCAGGCCAGCGGGAGCAAGCTCCCTCGCCACGACGGCGATGCAGCTCACTTGGCCATGATCGCTACGAACAGCTCGGAATCCAGGAATTTCTGCAACCAACCTTGCAATCGCGGATAGGGCGCCTGGGCAAACCAGTCGCGATCGACATGGGCGAACTGGCGTATGAAGGGCATCACCGCCACGTCGGCCAGGCTCTGATGCTCCGCCGCCAGGAACGGACGGGTTTCAAGCAGTCCTTCCAGTTTGCGCAGAAAAACTTCGCCTTCGCTGCGGTAGTGTTCCTGCGTGTATTCGGGATGTCGCTCCGGGTATTTGTAGCGGTTCAGGTGAAGCTTGAATACCTGGTCGTTTTCCTCGATCAACGCTGCCGTCAACGCCTGGGCCTTGGCATCGTCCCGTAGCTGCCAGTCCTGCGGATCGTGTTGGGCCAAGGCCCAGCTGATGATCTCCAGGCTTTCATCGATCACCCGGCCATCGACTTGCAGCACCGGCACCGTGCCTTTGCTCGACAGCGTTAGCATCTCGGCGGGCTTGGCCTTCAGGCTGACTTCGACGATCGTCAGTTCGACCGCGCTGTAACCCAACGCCATGCGTGCACGCATGGCATAGGGGCAGCGGCGGAAGGAGTACAGCGTGGCACGGCTCATTTCACCTCCAGCGTGCTAAGCCCATTGCCCTGGCGACGGACCTGGATCTGCACCGGGATCCGCTCATGCATTTCCTGCACATGGGAGATGACCGCGACCTTGCGGCCCTGGGCCTGCAAGCCGTCTAGGGCGTCCATCGCCAGTTGCAGCGATTCGGGGTCGAGGCTGCCGAAGCCTTCGTCGATGAACAACGATTCGATTCTCAGCGTGCTGGACGCCATCGAAGCCAGGCCCAGCGCCAGGGCAAGGGAGACCAGGAAGGTCTCGCCGCCGGACAACGAATGCACCGAGCGCAGTTCATCACCCATTTCCGTGTCCATTACCAGCAGGCCAAGCATGCTGCCGCCGCGCTTGAGCCGGTAACGGCGAACCAGTTGGCGCAACTGGGCGTTGGCATGGTGGACCAGCAAGTCAAGGTTGTACGCCTGGGCCAGTTTACGGAAGCGGTCGCCGGTGGCCGAGCCAATCAAGGCGTCGAGGCGCGCCCAGCGCTGGTATTCGGCATAGGCCTGCTCGATCTGTCGGGCCAGGGCCTGGTTGGCATTCTGCCGACGTTGGTCTTCAGCCTGTTCGGCGCGCAACTCGGCGCAGCGTTGTTCGCTGGCGGCAAACTGCTCCTGCAGCACCGCCAAGGCTTGGGTCAATTTTTCAGGCGGCAGATTGCCGTTGTGTTGGGCCTGGTGGTTGTGCAGGCGCTGCTCGCGTTCGGTGAGCAGGACGCGGGCCTGCTCGATGGCTTTTTCGCTGGTGAGCAGGCGTTGCCGCAGTTGACTGACCTGTTGCTCGTCGAGGCCGAGGAGGGCATCGAGCGCGGCGTCGTCGAGTTCCGGATGAGAAGCGCGCCATTGGGCGATGCCGGCGGCGAGCGTCTGCTGTTCGGCCTCAAGCGACTGGGCCTGCTCATGCCGGGCCTGGAGCTCGGCAGCCAGTTGCACGAGGGTGTTGCGCAACTCCTGTAGCTGCTGACCGGCCGCTGCCTCGGCATGGCGGGCCTGTTCCAGGGCCTGGTCGAGTTGTTGCTGCCATTGTTCGGCACTGGAATGTTCGCCCAGCAGTTGCGTGAGCTTTTGCTGGCAGGTCTGCTGTTGTTCATTCAGTGCGTTGAATTGCTGCTGCGCCGCTTCGAGTTGCTGCACGCGGGTCTGCTGGCGGTCCTGCTCTTTCTCCAGGGCTTGCTGGCGTTGAAGTTGTTCGCCGAGTTCTTCGCGTTGCTGTTCCAGTTGCGCCAGACGCTGGGTGATCCGCTGGTCGAGTCGCATGAACGTCGCGGCGGGATCGCTGCGTAGGGCCTGCAAGGTTTCGGCCGGCAGCAGCGCACTGAAATGCCCGAGCTCTTCGTCCAGGCGCTGGCGGTCGCGAGCCATTTCCTGTTGCTGGTTGCCCAGGTGCAGTGACGCCTGCTGGCTGGCGGTTTCCGCTTCGCGCAGTTGCTGCGCCAGGCGCATGGCGTCCTGTTGCAGGGTGAGCAGGGCGGCCTGGCGTTGTTCGTCCTGGCTGATGCGCAGGTTCAACTGGCTGTTTTGCTGGGCCAGCCAGGCGTCGCGCTGGTCTGGCGCCTGAGCCAGCAACTGCTCCGACAACGGATGGGCTTCGAGGCTTGGCGCAAGGCCTTGTTGCTGGGCGGCGAGTTGTTCCTGTTGCTGTTTGAATTCCTTAAGCTGGGCAATGACCCCACTGTATTGCGCTCGCAGATCGATGACTTTTTCATTGAGCAGGTCGACGGCTCTGCGCGCATTGGCCTCTTCGCTTTCATCGAATCGGCCGAGGCTTTGCAGCAGCGCTTCGGGCTGATGGTAGGGGTGTTCGACGCTGCCGCAGACCGGGCACGGCTGGTTGTCCTGCAACTGTTCGCGCAGTTGCTCGACGCTTTCGCTGCGAGCCAGGCGCTGGCGTTCCAGCAGTTCACGGGTGACAGTCAGGGTCTGTTCGGCAATGGTCAGCTCGGCCTTGGCTTCGCCGCCTTCGCGCCCCAGCCGGTCGCGTTCCTGCAAGGCTTGCTGCTGGCGTAGCTCCAGCTCTGCGCTGCGTTTGTCCAGCTCTTGCTGGCTGGCCCAAAGCCGGGTCAGTTCTTCGAATGCGCGCAGTTGTTTGCGATTGTCTTGCAGCAGGTTGCCGAGCAACTGGATCTGTTCCGCCACCGCTTGCGGTTCGGCCCCGGCTTCCTTGTAGAGCACTTCGAGGTTTTGCCGGCGGGTTGCCAGGTCATCGGCGGCGCGAGTGGCGCTTTGTTCCAGCAGCGCGAGTTCGTCCTGGCCCTTGTTCAGCCGGTTGCCGATCAACATCAACTGTTGCAGGCGATCGCGGTAGGCGGACCAGGCGTCGCCCAGCGGTGCGAGATCGGTACTTTGTTCCAGTTCGCCGGCGATCCTTTGCAGGCGCTCATCAACCTGCCGTTGCTGTTCGAGCAGGGTGTCGATGCTGCGCTGGCCGTCGGTGCAAGCCTGTTGGACCTGTTGCAACTGTTCGGCACCTTGGCCGGTTTCCCTGGCCAGGCGGGCGAGGCTGCTCTGTTCATCGAATGCCTGGCGTAGCAGCGGTGCGTTGTCGGCGCTCTGCTGGCGGGCGGCGGCCAAGGCCAATTGCGCCACGCCCAGGCCTTTCTCCAGTTCGGCCTGTTGCTCATGCAATTCGACTTGCTGCTGGGTCAGTTGCTGGATCCTGACTGCCAGCGGCTCCAGCTGGCGGTTCAATTCCGCCTGGCGGATGAACTGGTGCCGCTGGGGCGCCAGTTGTTCCAGGCGTGTCAGTTTCAGGCTCTCGTCGGCCAGCGCAGCCCAATCGGCCTGTGACTGTTGCAGTTGTTCAGCGGCGCTGGCCTGTTCGTCCTGCAACTGGCGCAGGTCCCTGAGCCAGGTGTGCTGCTGTTCCAATTGCTTGAGCTGTGCCTGCTGGGTCTTGAGCAGTTGCTGGGCGTCGTTGAAGCGTTGGTCCAGCTCGGCGCGGGCTTCGGCGGCCAGCGGCGTGACGCCGGTGGCCTGGTCTTGCAACTGCTTGTGGGTTTCCCTGGCCTGCTTGGCCTTGTCGAAGGCGCGGCGGCCCAGACGCGTATACAGGGCCGTGTCGGTGAGCTTTTCCAACAACTCGCTGCGGTCGTTGTCGTCGGCCTTGAGAAAGGCGCTGAACTCGCTCTGGGCCAGCAGCACCGCGCGGGTGAACTGTTCGAAGTTCAGGCCCAAGGCGGCTTCGAGCTGGGTCTTGTATTCGCCTTTCTGGCTGGCCAGCAGTTGGTTATTGTCCAGGTCGCGCAGGCTCTGGCGGCTGGCCTGCAATTTGCCGCCGGCTTTTTCCCGGGCGCGATTGGCCTCCCAGCGAGCCCGGTAGCGGCGCCCGTCGATACCGCGAAAATCCACTTCGGCATAACCGTCACCGGTGCCACGGCGTAGCAGCGTGCGCGGATCGCCCGTGGCGATCTCGCCGTCGGCGTCCGGTACCTTGGCGTCACGACCGGTGTTGTTCAGGCGCGGCACCGCACCAAAAAGCGCCAGGCACAAGGCGTCTAGCAGCGTGCTCTTGCCGGCGCCGGTGGGGCCGGTGATGGCGAACAGGCCGGCGCTGGCCAACGGCTCGGCGGTGAAATCGATTTCAAACGGCCCGGCGAGGGAGGCGAGGTTCTTCAGGCGAATCGCGAGGATCTTCATGGCTGCTCGCTCTCCATCTGCACGTCTTGCAACAGCACGGCAAAATCCTTGAGGGTCTGTTCGTCCACTTCGTTGCCGTAGGTGTCCTGCCAGGCACGGCTGAACAATTCCTGCGGGCTCAACTGGTCCAGTTCGACCAGCGCGGTGCCGTCCTCGACACCGCTGGAGCCGCCAGTGCCGGCGTACTCGGCGGCAATGCGCACCAGGCGCACGGCTTTGCCTTGCAATGCCGTCTCCACTTGATGGCGCAAGTCGGGCTGCGGCTCGTCGAGGCGCACTCGAACCTCCAGCCAGGGCTGGCGCTGCACGTCCGCCAGCAGGTCGATGTCCGGCAGGTCCTTCAGTTGCAGGAGGATATCGGCCAGCGGCGCCGGGCCCAGGCGCTGCAGGTTGACGGCGCGGGGAATCAGCCGGGGTTCGACGTTTACCAGGGTTTCGCCGTCCAGGGTGACGTCGAGGATCTGGTGCTGATAGCCGATCTCGGAGAACGACAGCGGGATCGGCGAGCCGCTGTAGCGGATGCGCTCTTCACCGTTGACCTTCTGCGGCTTGTGCAGGTGGCCGAGGGCAACGTAGCTGATGCTCGGGCCGAAGAGGCTGGCGGGCAGCGCTTCGGCATTGCCGATGATCAGGCTGCGCTCGGAGTCCTCCGATACCGAGCCGCCGGCCATGTGCGCATGGCTGACGGCGATCAGTGCCTGGCCTTTCTTGCGTTTGTCATTGGCAGCGGCGATCAGCCATTCATGGACCTGGCCGATGCCGCGCAGGTAATCATCCCCCAACTGCGCGCCGGTGACTTCCGCCGGCCGCAGGAACGGCAGCGCCAGGCACCAGGCGCGGACCTTACCCTTGGCGTCGGGCAACGGCAGCAACAGGCGCTCGACGTCCAGTTGTCCATCATCCAGCCACAGCACCCGGCCCAGGGCATGGGTGCGCAAGCGCCGCATCAACGGCGCCGGCAGTTCGATGCGTGAGCCGGAGTCGTGGTTGCCGGCAATCATGACGATGGTCAGGTTGGCGTTTTGTTCGTGGGCGCTGACGATGAAGTCGTACAGCCGCTCCTGGGCTTTGACCGGTGGGTTGACGGTGTCAAAGATATCGCCGGCAATCAGCAGCACATCGGGCTTTTCGCTGCCCAGTTGACGCAGCAGCCAGTCGAGGAAACAGGCGTGTTCGAAGTCGCGATCCTGGCCGTGGAGGTTTTGCCCCAGGTGCCAGTCGGAGGTGTGAAACAGACGCAAGGCAGACTCCAGAATACAGACGATGGCCGCGGGAGGAGAGGCGGCGCAAAAATGCAGAGTTTACTGGGAAACGCGGGGGAGGGGCTGCCCAACTTTGTCGGATGGACCGGCGCGGCTGTTGTGGCGAGGGAGCTTGCTCCCTTGCCACAAAAAGCCCTGCGCAACAAAACCGGGTTATTTGGGATAGAGCGGCGGCAGGCTGGAATCACTGGCAGCGTCCGGCGTTCCTTCCAGAGGCGGAATGGTCCGGATCGCCCGCCACAGGTCTTCCCCTTGCCAATACTGGCCGGTTTCGCTGTAGAGGGCGCCGTTCAAGCCGTCGAGGGCGTCGGACAGTGGCACGAAACGCGCCGCCATGTCGGCCAGGGTTTCCGGTTGCTGTCGAGCCCAGGCATCCAGCGCCTGGCGGGTGGCGTGCGAGTCGTTGGCCAGGCAGGCGCGCTTGAGGTCATCCAGCAGTGTGCGTGGACTCGGCCCGGCCTGGGCCGAGCGCAGGATCGCCGGCTGCCAGCGCGCGCGCCACCACAGGCCGAAGCCGAGCAACGTCGTGCAGGCCAGGATCAACGTACTGAGTTGCCAGTACCAGAGGGTTTCGCTGTCGACAGTGGTGACGATCTGAGTGGTGCCTGCCGGTGTGTCGACCATCAGGCTCGGGTTGTTCGCCACTTGCAGGGTCCGGGCCGGCAGGCTGGTGCGGTCCAGGTGGTCTTCCAGGGTGTTCCACCAGACCACTTCCACCGGCGGCAGCTCGATGGTGCCGCTACGATTGGGCACCAGGGCTTCGCGGTCTTCGCGGCTGCCGACCAGGCCGCGCTCGCTGCTGCGGCTGCTCAGCACCGGCTGGTCGGGGTAGCGCCGCAGGCCATTGATTTCGGTAGGCGGAAGCGGCGGCAACTGGGCGCTGGTCAAGCCTTCCGCCTCCAGGGTCAGGCTGCGGGTGAGCGAATCGCCGACCTGGCTGTGAGTCGGTTCCGGGCTCCAGCTTTCGCTCAAGGACAAGCTGCGCGCCGGCAACCAGGGGAGGTCGGCCGGGTAACTGGCGGGCTTGGGCTTGACGGTCAGTTGCAGTTGCGTGGAACTGACGCGCATCAACTGGCCGGGTTTGGCGCCCGGTGCTGCGGTGCCCTGGGCCGTTGGTTCAACCAGCGTGGCGCTGAAGGTCTGGGCCGGGATCGCCAGTTCGCCGCTGCGCTGCGGGTAGATGCCGTAACGCAACTCGATGACGCCGTGGCGCACATCGTTGATGACTTTTTCGTAGGTGCGCGATTCGCCCAGTTGCTCG
The DNA here is from genome assembly GCF_054161305.1 of Pseudomonas sp. Z2-11. Taxonomy (NCBI): domain Bacteria; kingdom Pseudomonadati; phylum Pseudomonadota; class Gammaproteobacteria; order Pseudomonadales; family Pseudomonadaceae; genus Pseudomonas; species Pseudomonas sp. Z2-11. Next base: position 3,755,886 of record NZ_CP096395.1, on the reverse strand, counting down.
GTGCGCGCATCGGGAATGTGCAGCGGTGTCAGGCTGCTGTCGTCGTACAGCGACACCGAATGGTAGATGCGCAGCGTCAGGATGGCCTGGGCCTGCACATACACCTCGCGCTGGTCGAGGCTGGCTTCGATGAACACCGGCGCGAGGGTGCCAGAGGCGTTGCGGGTTTCGCTTTCGATCACCTGCAAAGTGATCGGCTGGCTGCTGACTTCGCCCAGTTGCAGCGGCGGGATCACCACCGTGCCGCTCTGACGCGGCAGCAGCGTGACGATCCAGCGGGTAGTGGCGCGATTCTCGCCGTCAAGGGTGGTCAACTGGTTGACCTGGCGGGTACCGCGCACATCAAACAGTGCCTGGAGCGGGCTCAGGTCAGGTTTGCCGAACAGCGTGGCATCGTTGGACTCCAGCGTCAGCTCGACGGTCTCCCCGGAGTTCAGGCGACTGCGGTCCACGCTGGCAGTCAGCTGCGCGGCCTGGGACCCAGCAGCCCAGAGCAGCAAGACGAGGAGATAGGCGGTGAAGCGGGTCATTGGTGTTTTTCCTGAGCCTGGTGGCTTTGCTGTTCATACCAGAATTTTCGCCTGAGCAGTTCGCCCGGGTTGTCCGGGATCTGGCGCAGCCATTGTTCCAGTGCCTGGCGCTGCTCTTCGGCATTGCGCTGGCCCGCGGCCGGGCGCAGCGGCGGGGTGGTGGTCTGCTCGTCGGGCAGTTCGCTGCCGGGCACGTCCTCGGCGCGGGTCGGTGGCGCCTGGGACCCCGGGGATTGCTCCGGCGTCGCTGGCGCCTCGGAAGAAGGCTGGCCCGGCTCGGAAGACTGATTCGGGGTATCGCTATCCGGCGATTGCTCGGTGGGCGCGGGGTCCTGGTTTTCGTCAGGCTTGGCGGTGTCCGGTGGCGCAGCCTGCTCCTTCAGCAGGCTTTCCACCAAGGCCTTGTTGGTCTGCGCCGGGCGCAGGTCCGGCTGTAATTCCAGCGCTTGCTCATAGGCATCGATCGCGGCCTCCAGTTCGCCGCTGCGGGCCAGAGCATTGCCGCGATTGTAATGCGCGCGGGCATCGTTGCCTTCAGCGAAACGCCGGGCGGCCTCGCTGTACTGGCCGGCCTCGTAGAGGGCGACACCTTGCCATTGGCTGTCCTCGAAGCGAGTGGCGGCCTCGGCCGGGCGTTTCTGCTTGAGCAGGTGCTGGCCCTGTTGATCGGGGCGCAGCCACAGGTCCTCGAATTCGAAGGCATGGCTGGTCTGCGGCAGCGCAAACAGCAGCGGCAGGCAGAACAGCCAGCCCCGACGCCCGGCGCAGGCGGCCAGCAGCAGGAGCGGCAACAGCAGCCAATAACCCTGGTCGGCCCAGGTGTCCAGGCGCAGTTTCTGGCCATCGCTGCGCAGGCGGCGCGGACCGTCCAGCAGGCCCAGGCCGCGCAGGTCGCTGTCGTCCAGGTGCGCGGGACGGTAACGGCCGTCCAGCTCATCGAGAAATGACTTGAGGCTTGGGCTGTCCAGGCGCGGCACCAGGATCGCGCCTTGGGCATCCTTCAGGTAACTGCCGTCTTCCTGGGCCACGGGCGCACCTTCACGCGTACCGATGCCGAGCATCAGCAAACGTGTGGCGGAACCGTCGAGCACCTGGCTTATGCCAAGGCGTTCCTGCTCGTTCAGGGATGAACCGATCAACAGGATCCGGCCGTGGCCGAGCCCGGCCTGGTCCAGCAGCGCCATGGCCTTGTTGACGGCCAGGTCGGCACGGTGGCCGCCTTGCGGCATGATCGATGGCGCCAGGGCTTCGAGCAGGTTGGCGCTGGTGGCCAGGTCGTCGGACAGCGGCACCAGCGTATGAGCGCTGCCGGCATAGACGATGATTGCGGTCTGCGCGTCGCTGCGGTTCTGCAGCACGTCGAGCACTTTGCGCCGGGCCTGTTCCAGGCGCGTGGGCGGGACGTCGGTGGCGAGCATCTCTGGCGTCAGTTCGAGAATAACCACCAGCGGATCGGCGGGTTTCTGGCTGGTCTGTTCGACCCGCGTCCAGCTGGGGCCGAGCAAGGCCAGCACCACCAGCAGCCAGCCCAGCCCGAGGGCGATCCACGGCAGCTTGCTTTCGCGACCACTGCCACCGGTGAGCAGCACGGCATGGAACGCCGGCGGCAGGATCATCTGCCAGCGGCCCACGCGTTTCTGTCGGTGCCACAGTTGCCAGAGCAGCCAGCCCAACAGGGGCAGCAGCAAGATAAAAGCGGGACGCAGCCAATGCGGCCAGAGCGCGATCATCGGCGCCTCCGCAGTCGCAGGCGCTTGAGCCGCTGGCGCCATTCAGAGGTTTGCGAGGGTTGAAACAGCGGCTGGGTGAACAAGCGTTGCAAGGGGTTGTCCGGCCAGCGCTCACGAACCACCAGCAACATGCTCAACAGCAAGGCAACGGCCAGCGGCCAATGATAAAGCGCCTGGGCGGGACGGGCCTGGGTCGGCTGCTGGGTCACCGGTTCGAGTTGGTCGAGGGTGGTCTTGATCGCCAGCAACTGCTCGCCATCCTGGGCGCGGAAATATCGCCCGCCGGTGACCTGAGCGATTTCCCTGAGTGTCGCTTCATCGAGATCCAGGCTGGGGTTGACGCCGAGAAATCCCGCCGTGCCACTTTGCTCCGGATCGGCACCCACGCCGATCGGGTAGATTTTCACGCTTTCGTCGGCAGCCAGCTGGGCGGCAGTCAGCGGGTCGATTTCGCCGCCGTTATTGGCGCCATCGGTGACCAGGATCAGCACGCGGCTGTTGGCCGGGCGTTGCCGCAGGCGTTTGAGGGCCAGGCCAACCGCATCGCCGATCGCCGTGTTCTTGCCGGCAATGCCGATGCGCGCCTCGTCGAGCCAGTGGCGTACGGTGCGGCGGTCGAAGGTCAGCGGCGCCTGCAGGTAGGCCTGGCTGCCAAACAGAATCAGGCCGACCCGGTCACCTTCCCGACCTTCGAGAAAATCCCCGAGCATGTGCTGGACCAGCGCCAGGCGACTGATGTCCTCGTCTTTCCACTGCATGTCAGGAAAATCCATGGACCCGGAGACATCCACCGCCACCAGCAGGTCGCGACCGCTGGCGGCAATCGGCAACGGCTCGCCCAGCCACTGCGGGCGGGCTGCGGCGATCAGCAGCAACAACCAAAGCAGGATGAAAGGCGCCTGCTGGCGCCATGTCGGCAGATTGGCCCGGGCCCGGCGCCCGACCAGCCCTTCGAGGTCCTCGAGGAAACTCACTTTGAGTGCCGGTTCGCCACTGTCCGCTGCGGGCAGCACCATGCGCATCAGCCAGGGCAGCGGCAGCAGGGCGAAAATCCACGGCCAGGCGAACTCAAACATGTTTGCGAATCCACGTCTCGACCGCTTGCGTCAGGCCGGCGATGGCTTTGTCGTCAAGCTTGCATTCGGGCTTGTAGGCACCTTCTACAAGGATCATCCAGCGGGTCAGACCGGCGGCCGGGCAGCGGTTGTCGAGGAAGGCCAGCCATTTGCGCCCGTTGAGAGTATGGCTCTGGCTGTAAGGATAATGGTTGCGGCACAGGCGCTTGAGCAGCCCGTTGAGTTGTTGCAGCCAGGCCCCGGCCGGCGCGCCGTCGTAGGGTTTGGGTAACAGCGCCAGCTCGGCCAGCGCGGCCAGGCGCACCGGATCCAGGGGTTGTTCGGCGCGGTCGTGGGTGCGCTTGGCGGGAACGAAACGGCGCAACTGCCACAAGCCCAGGCCCAGCAATGGCAATAACACCAACAACATCCACCAGCCCGGCGCGGGCGGCCAGAAACCGATGGGCGGCGGCGCCATCAGCGGTTGCAGCTGATCGAGGCTGCTCATCGGGTTTTCCCTGGGCGCTTGGGGTTCAGGTACTCGCGCAGTTGTTCGACCATGTCGCCTTGAGTGCTCAAGGGCAGCATCAGGATCCGCAGCTTCTGCGCCAGCATTTCCCAGCGCTCCAGGCGCGCCTCGGCCTGGGCGCGGTAGGTCTGGCGCAGTTCCAGGTTCAGCGTGTCGAGCTCCAATTGCTCACCGCGCTGGGCAAACCGCAGCAGGCCGGCGGCGGGCAGGGCGTGGTCCAGCGGGTCGGACAGCGGCAGCAGCAACAGGTCGCAATGACGCGACAGCAGGCTCAACTGCTGCTCGGCACCGTCGGAGAGGGCGCGCTCGTCACAGATCACGATCGCCAGGCTGCCGGGCCGCAGGACTTCCCGGGCCCGGCGCAAGGCGACACCGAAGGAATCACGGTCCGACTCGCCTTCGGTGTGCAACGACTGATTGACGCGCACCAGGCGGTTGAGCAGTTGCAGCAGGCTTTGTTTGCTGCGCCGAGGCTTGACCTCGTAATGGCTGTTATTGCCGAACACCAGCCCGCCGACCCGATCGTTATGGCCCAGCGCGGCCCAGCCGATCAGGCTGGCGGCCTGGGCGGCAAGTACCGACTTGAAGACCTGCCCGGAACCGAAGAACAGGCGGTGGCTTTGCTCGATCATGATAAAGATCGGCCGCTCGCGTTCTTCATGGAACAGTTTGGTATGGGGTTCCTGGGTTCGTGCGGTGACGCGCCAGTCAATGGTCCGAACATCGTCGCCGGCCTGGTAGACCCGCACCTGATCGAAGTCCACTCCGCGCCCGCGCAGCTTGGAATGATGCAGGCCGATCAGCGGGCTGCGCTGGCCAGGGGTGGAGAACAACTGCACTTCGCGCACGCGATGGCGCATCTCGATCAGCTCCGAGAGGCTGACGCGGATGCCCGGGACGGGCGCCAGTGGGTTATTCATGATTCATGCTCAAGCGACAGCGACGACGTCGAGAATCCGCTGCACGACCCGGTCCTGGTCGATGCCGGCGGCTTCGGCTTCGAACGACAGGATGATGCGATGGCGCAGCACGTCGAACAGCACGGCCTGGATGTCTTCCGGGCTGACGAAGTCGCGTCCGGCCAGCCAGGCGTGGGCCCGGGCGCAGCGGTCCAGGGCAATCGAGCCCCGCGGGCTGGCACCGTAGGCGATCCACTCGGCCATCTCCGGGTCGAACTTGGCCGGGTTGCGAGTGGCCATGATCAGTTGCACCAGGTACTCCTCCACGGCGTCGGCCATGTACAGCCCGAGGATCTCCTTGCGCGCCGAAAAGATTGCCTGCTGGCTGACGCGACGTTCAGGCTTGGTTTCGCCATTCAACGCCTCACCGCGTGCCTGCTGCAGGATCCGGCGCTCGACCGCGGCGTCCGGAAACCCGATCTTGACGTGCATCAGGAACCGGTCGAGCTGTGCTTCGGGCAGCGGGTAGGTGCCTTCCTGCTCGATCGGGTTCTGCGTGGCCATCACCAGGAACAGTGGCGACAGCTCATAAGTACTGCGCCCGACGCTGACCTGCCGCTCGGCCATCGCTTCGAGAAGGGCCGACTGGACCTTGGCCGGGGCACGGTTGATTTCGTCCGCCAGCACCAGGTTGTGGAAGATCGGCCCTTGCTGAAACACGAAGCTGCCGGTTTCCGGGCGATAGATCTCGGTGCCGGTGATGTCGGCGGGCAACAGGTCGGGGGTGAACTGGATGCGATGGAACTGCGCTTCGATGCCCTCGGCCAGCTCTTTGATCGCCTTGGTCTTGGCCAGCCCGGGCGCGCCTTCCACCAGCATGTGGCCGTCGGCGAGCAGGGCGATGAGCAGGCGCTCGATGAGTTTTTCCTGGCCGAGAATCTGCGTTGAAAGAAAGGTTCGCAGCGCCAGCAGCGCTTCACGATGTTCCATCGGTGACTGTTCCTGGAAAGGGTGGCCCAGGCGTTCCGATAACGCCGGGGCTGGGGGCGATACTTTAATGCATGGCGGGGGGTGGCGACTAACGGGATTTTGATGGAGCGTGCGGATTTGTGATCGGCTTCGGTGTGGTGTGGAAACAACTACCCTGGATGGTTTATTCAGCCGGCCTGTTTCTCACGGCATACTTCGATCCCATTGTGGGAGCGAGCCTGCTCGCGATGGCGGTCTGACAGCTGGCCTGGGGTTTGTTGACTGGGAACATATCCGTTGCTGCGGTAATGGCTGCTTATGGTTCCGCTTTTACAGCGGCTCACTTTTATGAAGCCCGGAAGCCGGCCCAGTCAAAAGTAAGCAAAACGCTTTTGCCCCACCACTCGGCACCTCGCTCACGCTCGGTGTGCCCTCACTCCGGCATTGCTCCGTGGGCCGCCGCGAAGGGCCGTCCCTGGCCCAGCGCGGCTATCCCGGCATCCATGCCGGGATGCCCACTGCGCAACGCCTGCGTTCGGCCAGCGTGGTTAACGGGGCGCCGAAATCAACGTCCACCGCGAGGCGGCCTTAGGGCCGACCTGTCTCTCGGCTATGTTCCAATCCCACTGTGGGAGCGAGCTTGCTCGCGAAGACGGCCGACCATTCAGCCTCCATATCGCCTGAACCACCGCTAATACGAGGGAGCCGAGCTTCTAAAGAAAGCTGGAGTTCAGGTCTATTTCCCGTATTTCGGCTAGGGTCCGGTCTTGATGTCATCAAGCAACAATTTGATTGCTGGCCTGTTGACCAGCTCCCGCCAGTGTCCGTCGTCGACGATTGCACCGTTGTGCAGGACAATCACCCGATCAAAGCGCAACAGATGATCAAGATCATGGGTGACACAGATCAACCCGCGTTTTGAGAAAATATCAAACAGCAGGTCCCATAAGGCATTGGTCAGCCCGGGCTCGATTGATGCACTAGGCTCGTCGAACAAGTTGAATCGTCCAGGCTTGTTGATAAGACGCAGCAGCGACAGACGCTTGGCTTCACCTCCGGAAATATTCGATGCGTGCTCACCGATGGTCCGGTCAGAAACGATTGTTTGAAGCTGCAGTCGCCGTATTGCCCGGTCGAGGCGAGGCGACGATTTAGCACCGAATAGAACGGAGCGTTCAAAGGGACCTTCCAAAAAACGCGGTTGTTGAGGGCAGTACCTCAACGCATTCAAATGAACGCGAGGGTTCAATAGGGAAATCGGGGTGCCATCGATACTGAGCTGATTTCGCGTTTCCAGGTCCAGACCGGCAAGAACTTCCAATAACGTAGACTTGCCTGCACCGCTCTGACCGATGATTGCCACTGATTGATTCTGAATGAAAGTCAGCGCTTGCGTAATCGACAGGCGTACGTCGTCGTTTTCGGTGAGTCCGCATGGCAGCAGAGTCAGTGTCGATGACTCCCGAAAAGAGACCTCCGATTTCCGATCGCAATGGTCAAAGTTCGGGAGCGAAAGCAGGCTCTGAAGTCGACGCTGATCGGCAAGAAACTGATCCGTTACTCGATAGCCCTCCGTCAACGCTGTGATATTCAATAAATAGCTGCCGGCGATTGAAAAAACGGCGACCAGTTGACCGACACTGATACTGGGCTGGATCGAAAGTTGATCAATAACCCCCCATCCCAGCAATCCACCCGTGGAGAGGCTAACGAACAGAATCTTGGCGGCACTCAGAAAACCACCCGAGGTTGCCGCGCCCACCGCAGCGTCGGCGTAGCCTTTAAAAGCCTCGTTTAACGGTTGTATCGCGGTGGGCTCGGCATTTTCCAGCTTTATTGCTTTGCCGGCATTGAGGGTGTTGTACAAATGAGCGCTCAATTCATCTTCCTGCTCGTTGACGGCATCAATGTGTTTTCTGCGCCATCTGATAATCCTGTGGGTAGCAGCTAGATAGATGATTCCTAAACCGGTCATTCCCGCAAAAACTTCACTGCCACCCATGTAAAAAAACGCACCGCCAACAATCAGGAATTCCAGGCACAACGGCAGTCCCACGGTGACAAAAAATGTCAATAGTTGCTCGTGAGCGTTAATCCCACGCTCGACTGATTTTATGAAGTGGCCTATTCGCCATGAGTTGAATCGAGCAAACTCCTTTCGCATCAGGTTTGTCAGCCACTCAATAGACGCGGCCATGACAACCTGTTGAACCAGTTTTGATAGAAAATGGATTTGCAGTGGGCTGATAATCGCTTGGGCGCATCCGGCGGCGACAAGGCCCGCCGTTAGCATGAGTAATGTGTTCGCCGTTGCATCACTTTTGCCATATAACGTGTCGATGATGGTCCCTAGAAGCAGGGGCGGGGCGAGCGCTACTAACTTGAGGGTTATTATTGTTGCGATGGTCGTTAACAGAAGTGTCGTATGTTTTTTGCAGGCTGTTCTAATAAATGTTTGCATAGGGTGCGTACGACCATCTGCGGGTTTTTGGAGGGTTCGACGATCAGCAATTGCGCAATTTTCTTGACGGAATTCCATAGAGTGTTTTGTCAGAACATTTGCTGTCCAGATATTTTATTCCTCTGTTCAGAGTCGCGTCGCGATCACCTGACTTGCACGGTTATGTGCAAGCGCATAATTAATAACAGTAGGGTTATGGATGGGCTAGGGTGCAACTTCCGATGCTTGCGTAGGTTTGGTCTTGGTAAACAGTAGGACGCGCCTGTAAGAAACCGGTTTTCTGTTGAAACTGTTCTTTTTGCTTGTCCAATTCAATGGGTTGAGATGTTTACTCATTCTCGAAAGGAGAGGGTGCGAGATTAATTAGGGTGATTTAGGCCTGAGCAACGCCAGTCAGTCATCAATATTCGGCATAGGTGGAACGGTGGCGAGGAGAGCGCCTCGCCACGTGGAAAAAACCGCTCAGCCTTTCCAGGCCCCCGGATTCACCAGATTCATCGGCCGCTCACCCGCCAACGCCGCCAGCAGGTTGTCCACGGCGCAGCGCGCCATGGCCTCGCGTGTCTCGTGGGTCGCCGAGCCCATGTGCGGCGTCGCCACCACGTTGTCCATCTGCAGCAGTGGCGAGGCCGGGCTCAGGGGTTCATGTTCGAACACATCCAGCCCGGCGCCACGGATCTGCCCGCTGCGCAGGGCTTCGATCATCGCCGCTTCGTCCACGACCTTGCCCCGGGAGATATTGATGAAGATGCTTTCGGGTCGCATCCGTGCAAATGCCTGCGCATCGATAAGCCCTTGGGTCTCAGCAGTAAGGGGCAAGGTCAGGCAGATGAAATCGGCTTCGTGCAGCAGTGTATCGAGGTCGCAGTAGCGCGCATTAAAACGTTGTTCCACCGCAGGCTTGGGCGAGTGACTGTGATAGAGCACCGGCATGCCAAAGCCGAAGTGGCCGCGCTGGGCCAGGGCTTCGCCAATGCGGCCCATGCCGACGATGCCCAGGGTCTTGCCATGGACATCACTGCCGAAATGCCGCGGGCCGATACTTTGCCGCCATTGGCCGGCCCGAACCAGATTGGCCAGTTCGACGACGCGTCGGGCCGTAGCCAGGATCAAGGCGAACCCGGTATCGGCGGTGGTTTCGGTCAGTACATCCGGCGTGTTGGTGAGCAGGATCCGGCGTTCGCTCAGGTAATCGATGTCGTAGTTGTCGACCCCGACCGAAACGCTGGCGATGGCCTCAAGGTCAGGCGCCAGGTCCAGCAGCGGCGCATCGAGCCTCAGGCTCGCGCCCAGCAAGCCATGCGCACTGGGCAGGGCCTCGCGCAATTGCGCGAGGCCTTGGGCGTCGAGGCGTTCGATGAGGGTGACCTGGGCCTGCGCTTGCAGGCGCTCCATCAGTTGCGCTGACAGCGTTTTGTACAACACCACGTGTTTTTTCATGGGAAGCCTCATTCAGGAACGTGCTGGCGCCGGGTTTGGCGTCGCGGTTTTGGACACGACCCGGTCACTGGCGCCGGGCTTGAGGGCGAGGGTCAGCACCACCGACAGCAGCAACGCGCCACTCATCAGCAGGAAGGACATGCCGGTGGAGCCGGTGGAGCCGTTGAGGTAACCCACCAGATACGAGCCGCCGAACGAGCCCAGCGCGCCCATGCTGTTGATCAGCGCCATGGCGCCGCCGGCGACGTTGGCCGGGAGGATTTCCGGAACGATGGCGAAAAACGGACCGTAGGGCGCGTACATGCACGCGCCGGCAAGCACCAGCAAGGCGTAGGACCCCCAGAAATGTTCCGCCCCGAGCAAATAGGAGGCGTAGAAGGCGATGGAGGCGATCAGCAGCGGCGGCCAGACAAAACGCTTGCGCTTCTGCACCTTGTCCGACGCCCAGGAGACGATCAGCATGGCGATCACCGCCGCCAGATAAGGCAGCGATGACAGCCATCCGGCCTCGACCATGTTCATTTTCAGGCCGGCCTTGAGGATCGACGGCAACCACAGCACAAACCCGTAGACGCCGATGCTCCAGCAGAAAAACTGCAGGGCCAGGATGATCACCTTGGGCGAGCGGAAGGCCTCGGCATAGTTTTTCACTGCCTTGATGCCGACCTGTTCGGCCGCCAGCACGGTTTCCAGGTCTTGTTTTTCCTGGTCGCTGAGCCACTTGGCCTGGGCCGGGCGATCATCGGCCAGGCGCCACCAGACAAAGGCCCAGAGCACCGCCGGCAGCCCCTCGATGATGAACATCCAGCGCCAGTCGAATTGCTCCACCAGATAGCCTGAGACCACTGACATCCACAACATGGTCACCGGGTTGCCGAGGATCAGGAAAGTGTTGGCGCGCGAGCGTTCGGCCCGGGTGAACCAGTGACACAGATAGACCAGCATCGCCGGCATCACGGCGGCTTCCACCACGCCGAGCATGAAGCGGATCACGATCAGCCAGTACGCGTTGGACACCACCCCGGTGAGGGTCGCCAGCGAGCCCCAGAGGATCAGGCTGACGAAGATCAGCTTCTTGACGCTGTGCTTTTGCGCGTAGATCGCTCCCGGCACCTGGAAGAAAAAATAGCCGAGGAAAAACAGTGCGCCGAGCAACGAGGACAGCCCCGGGGTGATCATCAGGTCCTCGGCCATGCCCGACGCGGCGGCGAAGCCATAGTTGGCGCGGTCGAGGTAGGCCAGGCTGTAGGTGATGAACACGATGGGCATGATGTACCACCAGCGGCGGGTGGCGAGATTGAGCGTTTGCATGTTGTGACTCCTGAGCTTGTTGTTTTTGTTCAGCAGGTGCGTTTGCGGTGGCTTTTTTCGCGAGCGGGCTCGCTCCCACAGGGTCAGCGGCGGCCCTTGTGGGAGCGAGCCTGCTCGCGATCGGCAGTTTCAAATTCGGCCAGTAATTCTTGGCGTGTCGGCAAGCCTTCCATATCCCCGCGGCTCTGCACCGCGCGGCTGCCGATCCAGTTGGCGCGCTGTACCGCCTCGCTGACGTCGCGGCCTTCGAGCAACGCGCTGATCAGGCCGACGGCAAAACCATCGCCGGCACCGACGGTGTCCACTACTCTGGACACCGGCACGCCGGCGACAAATCCCTGGCCCAGCTGGGTGCGGTAGTAGGCGCCGTCCGGGCCAAGCTTGATCACCACGACTTCGGCACCTTGGTCCAGGTAAAAGGCAGCAATGTCGGCCGGGTCGTCAAAACCGGTCAGCAACCGACCTTCGCCGAGGCCCGGCAAGACCCAGTGGGCAAGGGCGGCATGGCGGTTGATCTCGCTGATCATCAACGCTTCGCTGGCCCACAGGCTCGGGCGCAGGTTGGGGTCGAACGACAGGCTGCGGCCGGCCTCGCGCATGCGGCTCATCAATTCGAAAGACATTGCTCGGGCTGTGTCCGACAGCGCCGGGACGATGCCGGTAGCGTGCAGATGACGGGCGCGGAGCAGGGGCGGTGCGATGGAATCGATCGACAAGTGACTGGCCGCCGAGCCGCGACGGAAGTACTCGACCTGCGGATCGCTGCCGTCATCGGTGCGGGACTTGAACTGGAATCCGGTGGGGTGCGCCGGATCGACCGCCACGTGGCGACAATCCAGGCCTTCTTTCTCCAGCGTCTGCACCACGAAACGTCCCAGGGAATCGGCGCCGACCCGGCTGAGCCAGGCCACCTGGAAACCCAGCCGCGCCAAGCCGATGGCGACATTGCTGTCGGCCCCGGCGATGCGTTTGTGAAACTGGTCGACGCTGGCCAGGTCGCCGCTCTGGTCGGCCACCAGCATCGCCATGGTTTCGCCGAACGACAATACATCGAACTCAGGCATGAGCACTCTCCCGACGCGATTGTCCGAGGCGGGACAGGGTGGCGACATGTTCAGCGGTCAGTTGCGCCAGGTCGTCGCCTTGCAGCGGATACTCGGCGGCGCGCATCACGCCGACGGGCATGTGCTTGAGCAATTGCTCCCAAAGGTGCAGGTCTGCCAGCGCCGGGGGCACGGCGATCAGCTTGCCGTCGTCACGTCGGGCCACGGCCTTGCAGTGCACATACGCCACATGCCGTCCGAGTTGGCGCGCCGCCACGGTGGCCGATTGGTCCTGCCACTGCCAGTTGCCGATGTCGAAGGTCATGGCGACGGGCAACCCCTGTGCTTCAACTGCCGTGAAAAAACGCTGCAGGGGTTCGATCCGTCCGCCCTGCAGGGTCTGGTCGTTTTCCACCAGCAGTTGTACCGCGCTGGTCGCCAATATTGGCGCCAGGGCCGAGAGGTCATGGGAATCGGTGAAGTGGCCTAGGGACACTTTCAGCCAGGACGAGCCGAACGCCTCGCAACGTTGCAAGGCGACCAGCAGAGCGGGATTGGGCCTGGGTTGGCCGGGCAGCCAGAGTTCGAGTGGCGATGAATAGATGCTTGCCAGCCCTTGAGCCCGGGCGCCAGCAGCCAGCTCGTCGGGCTGTTCGTGGGTGAACAGTTCCTCGCGCCATTCGATGCGCGAGGCACCGGCGGCGGCCAGCAGTTCGACGAAGCTGCCTTGGCCGCGTTGGCGCACGAGGTCGGCGCCGAAGCTGGATAGGCTGATGGAAACGTGTGGTCTGGTCATTGTTGTTGTACCTCTGAAACCGGTTTCAGTTTTGTTCAAAAAAAGGGTTTTGCTTCAGGGTCGCTTCGCGAGAAGGCTCGCTCCCACTGGGATCTCCAGTGCGACGCCGATCCAGTGTGGGAGCGAGCCTGCTCGCGAAGGGGCCAGCCCGATCACCGCAAATTTCTCCGTGTCGACCCGCGCTCAATCAACCGCGCCGCAAAATCCAGGGTCTGCACCGGCCCGTTGTCCCCGCGCAAGCGCTTGAGCAGGCATTCGAATGCACGGGCGCCGATTTCGGCGGTGGGTTGGGCGAGGGCGGTGATGCCGCTGCCCACCAACGGGTACCAGTCCAGGTCATCCAGGGCGATCAGGCCGATGTCGTTGAACAAATGGCAACCGAGGTCGCGCAGTACCTGAGTGGCGGCCAGTGCGGCGATGCCGTTGGCGCAGAACAGTGCCTTGGGGCCCCGGTCCGGCTGGGCGAGAAAGGTCCTGATGCGTGCAAGGAGTTGATCGCCGGTTTCCACCACGGCCCCGGCCAGGGCTGGACGCCTTTCGATGCCGGTCTTGAAACTCTCGACCCGTTCGATCCGCGAGCTGGTGCCATCGAATGGCTCGGTCACCAGCAGCAGGTCGCGGTAGCCTCGCTGGTCAAGGTGATCGAGGGCCATCTCGACGGCCGCCGGGTTGTCCAGCCCGACCAGGTCGGTGTCGAGCCGGTCGACCTTGCGATCCACCAGCACCATGGGCATTTCGCTGCGCAGCTCGAACAGTTCGTCGCGGTGATGACCCAGGGTGTTCACGATCAGCCCTTCGATGTTGTAGGCGCGCAACAGCGCCAAGTGCTGGCGTTCCTGCTCGTCATCGCGGTCGGTGTTGCACACCACCAGGCTGTAGCCGTGGCGACGGCAAGCGGTTTCCACGCCATGCATCACGGCAATCGAATAAGGGTTGCGGATATCGGCCACGAGCATGCCGATCAGGCGGGTGCGCCCGCGCTTGAGGCCGCGGGCCATCTGGTTGGGCCGGTAGCCCAGCTCGTCGATCGCCTGCTCGATGCGCCGGGCGATGGCTTCGGAGAGCAGGGCGCGGCCTTCGCCAATGAAGCGCGAGACGCTGGCCTTGGAGACCCCGGCGCGCTCGGCAACATCAAGCATGGTCACGCGGCTGCGCTGGGCGGCGGAAAAAGAAGTCACGGATTAAACCTGCTTATTGGATTTATTAGCGGTTCTGAAACCGGTTTCAGGAAACACCAGAAGCTCATCGGGCGTCAAGGGCGGCGCGTCACAGGAGCGACCAACGGTGCTTCGCAGCAGCGGGGCCGTGGCGGCGCTTCAGGCAGGTCTTGTCAGAACCGGGCCAGGCAGGCGATTTGCAGCGCGCCGGGCCGTGTGTTTAGCTGCCTGACGTTCCCAGCCCCCTGACTGCCGAAGCCACCATGAACCTTACCCAGCCTCGTTTGAGATTGCTGTCGATATTGAGTGTGATCGTATTGGTGGTAGGCGGTACGTCCTACGCCCTGTTTCGTCACAGCGGCGCGCCGCAAGACGAAGGTTTTGTCGCCGCGGAAATCAACGAAGGGGGCCTGGAAGACATCGGCACGCTGGCGTGGCCCGAGGTGGAAAAGCGCCTCAACTATTTGCTTCAGGACACCGGGCAAACCCTGCGGTCCCTGGAGTTGGTCAGTGATGCGCAACTGAGCTTGTCCATCGAAACGAGCGAGTCTGCTGGCGAGCAGTCGTTGCAATACGAGCCGCTGTTTGTCCCGTTCACCAGCGCGCAACTGAAAGCTGAACTGGCGACGATCCAAGGCCTGCGTTTTGCCCAGGGGCTGCTTGCCGATGGCTCCGAAGTAAGGCTCGACACCAGCCGCCTCGATCCGCTCTGGAAGCGCGCCGCCACCCCGGATGAGCCAGTGGCCGAGCGGTACCTGCCGCAACGCCTGCGCTTTCGTGATGGCAGCGAAAAAGCCTTCGCCGAACTCAAGGCACCCTCCGAAATTGAGTCTGACGACATGATCGCGTCCCATGACGCCTTCTGGATCGATGTCAACAAGCCATTGGCGAGTATCGGCCTGACGGTTGCTTACCGCAGCTATCCGGCGTTCAGGAAAGTGCAACTGGACAAGGATCAGCCGAAAGTAACGCTGGACGACGGCCAATCCTTCCAGCTTACCGCCTTGGGCGACGCGAGCGCCTCCGTGCGCTTGAGCACGCCGAAGTCGTCGACTTTCGTCGTGCAGGGCCTGGATGGGACGGGCAAGGCGCTCTACAGCAACGGCAGCAGTTCGCGGACGTTTCCCTCCGAGGGCGATATCGCAGCGTTGCAGGACTATTACAAAGCGCTGCAGCAGACCAAGGATGATCTTAAGCAACTCAAGACCGGCCAGGCGGTGCAACAACAGCTGGAGCGCCTGACCGAAGCGCTTGTCGCCCAGGTGGGGCCGTTGAAAAACACCGAGGTCGAGTACCAGTTCGAGGCCACCCCGCAACGTATCGTCATTCATGTGCTCGAGCCGCTGGAAGACAACAGCGTTGAGTTCGGCCAGGTCGACAACGTCCTTGCGCCACAGGCGCGTTACATCGCTCTTGACCGGGGCACCGAGCGCTACGGCTTCATCGATGAGGCCGGCCAGTGGCTGACCAAGCCCCGTTGGGTACAGATACAGGACAGCCTGATGGCGGATGCCTACACGCTGTTTTCGGCCGCTAAGCCCAGCGACCCGGAGTCGGACGGGCAGGCGTTGCGCAGCCAGTTCGCCTATTTTCCCGCGGGCGGCAACAAGCTCGTCGATCTGCCATTCGAGTACATCGCCGAGGCATTGAGCGATGGCCTGCTGCTGGTGGAGCGAGAGACCAACGGCCCTTACGGGCTCTACGATGCCAGGAAGCATCGTTTCATCTTGCCGATGAAATTCGTCAACCCCACCGTGGCCGGCAAGGTGTTCATTGCCCGTCTCGGCAAGCGCACCGATCTCATGGAAGGCCTGTACGGCGCCTATACCCTGGAGGGTAAGGAAATCCTGCCAGCGCAGTTTTCCGGCATCGAGCACAGCGAGGGTTACCTCTACGCCAGTCCCGCCGATCGGACCCGGCAGGATGTCTACAACCTGGACGGCAAGCGGATCAACCCCGAGGGATACAACACGTCAGGTCGCTTCGTGGGGCAGCAACCGCTGCTCGTGCAGGAGGTTAAAAGCAAGAAGTTCGCGTTTATCAATCGCCAGGGCGTGCGGCTGCCTATCAAATTGCCGTATGACGAGGTGGAGCCGTTTTCCAACGGCATGGCGGTGGTCGGGCGCGATGGCAGCTACGGTGCCATCGACCTGGCCGGCAGGCTGAAGGTGCCGCTGGAGTACGACCGGCTCAACGCCTTCCAGACCCGCTACGCAGCCGCCACCCGGGCCGGTGGTGGTTCTGCCCTGGTGTTGATCAGTCAAGACAACAAACTGTTCAAGAAACTGGGCTCCTACACCAGCATGAAGGTGCCGGATAACGGCAATGACGCCCGTTATTATGTAAGGGGACCGGGTGATAGCGATGAATATCTGGTGTATGACGCGGATGGCAATCTGGTGAAGGAGGGCGAATAAAGCCGCCCCCCTGTGGCGAGGGAGCTTGCTCCCGCTCGGCTGCGCAGCAGTCGCAAATCGGCCGGCGCGGTTTGCCTGCCGGATTTGTGGTGCCTGGTTTTGGGGTTGCTGCGCAACCCAGCGGGAGCAAGCTCCCTCGCCACGGGGATCTCAGAGCTGGCTGAGGTAAGTACCGGTTCCCTTGAGGATGTTCTGCAACGTCAGTTCCACTTCCGCCAGATCCGTCACGTTTGCGTCGTAGGTTATCTCCAGCACGTCATCACCGTTGAGTGCATCGGCATCCGCCGCGGCGATTTCGATTTTCAACAAGGTTGGGCTGAGGGTGACCTTGACGCCTTCCAACGTCGAAGGCTCGCCGTCGAGGGTGATCTCCAGTTCGTCTTCGTCGGGATAGCGGGTCATCAGGAACATGTCGCCCTGGTTGCTGTGGCAGCACAGCATGGCCATGTTGTCCTCTTCTTCGTCGCACGGGTTGGCGATCAGCAGGGCGGTGGTCATTTGCATGGGGGAGGGCTCCTGGCTCGATGAGCCTTGCGGGGGTGAAAAAGGGAATTCTGCCAGTCCGGACGATTTTCTGCAGGATTACCACCTTCGGGTGCCGTTTGGGCTCCAGGCTGCTAGGGTTGTTCGATGCAGAGCGGTCATAACGCTAGCCGATGACCGAATATGTCGCAGCGTTGCAAGCAGGCACATTGTCGCACTCGTTAAGCTGCGCAACGGATGTGCACCTGCAAAGGCCACCCGAGGGTGTTTTTTGCAGGTGTCCATGACATGGAATTACATGGAAAAGGATGTGACCTGCGGGTCTCGTCCAGCTTCACCCACCTGTCATCCTGTTTCCTCTGCCCGAGAATCAGGAACAGGATGGCCGACGGCCCCGAAAGGGGTTGCACGCGACGCTACCATCAATAACAAGCCCAAGCGGAGTACCACAGATGGCGTTCTTCACCGCAGCCAGCAAAGCCGACTTCCAGCACCAACTGCAAGCGGCACTGGCGCAGCACATCAGTGAACAGGCACTGCCACAAGTGGCGCTGTTCGCTGAACAATTCTTCGGCATCATTTCCCTCGATGAACTCACCCAGCGCCGGTTGTCCGACCTCGCCGGCTGCACCCTGTCCGCCTGGCGCCTGCTTGAGCGCTTCGATCACGCGCAACCGCAGGTGCGTGTCTACAACCCCGATTATGAACGTCACGGCTGGCAGTCGACCCACACCGCCGTCGAAGTGCTGCACCACGACCTGCCATTTCTGGTGGACTCGGTCCGCACCGAGCTGAACCGTCGCGGCTACAGCATCCATACCCTGCAAACCACCGTCCTGAGCGTGCGTCGCGGCAGCAAGGGCGAGTTGCTGGAAATCCTGCCCAAAGGCACCCAGGGCGACGACGTGCTGCAAGAGTCGTTGATGTACCTGGAGATCGATCGCTGCGCCAATGCCGCTGAACTCAATGTCCTGAGCAAGGAACTTGAGCAGGTGCTGGGCGAAGTGCGCGTGGCCGTGGCCGATTTCGAGCCGATGAAAGCCAAGGTCCGGGAAATCCTCGCGAGCCTGGACAACAGCGCCTACACCACCGATGCCGACGAAAAAGCCGAAATCAAGAGCTTCCTGGAATGGCTGGTGGGCAACCACTTCACTTTCCTCGGCTATGAAGAGTTCGTGGTTCGCGATGAAGCCGACGGCGGCCACATCGAATACGATCCTGAATCGTTCCTCGGCCTGACCAAATTGCTGCGCGCCGGCCTGACCGCCGAAGACCTGCGCATCGAAGACTACGCGGTCAATTACCTGCGCGAACCGACCGTGTTGTCGTTCGCCAAGGCCGCGCACCCAAGCCGCGTGCACCGTCCGGCCTACCCGGACTACGTGTCGATCCGTGAAATCGACGCCAACGGCAAGGTCATCAAGGAATGCCGTTTCATGGGCCTGTACACCTCTTCGGTGTACGGCGAAAGCGTGCGGGTCATTCCGTATATCCGTCGCAAGGTCGAGGAAATCGAACGTCGTTCGGGCTTCCAGGCCAAGGCGCACCTGGGCAAGGAACTGGCCCAGGTGGTCGAAGTGCTGCCCCGTGACGACCTGTTCCAGACCCCGGTGGACGAGCTGTTCAGCACCGTGATGTCCATCGTGCAGATCCAGGAACGCAACAAGATCCGCGTGTTCCTGCGCAAGGACCCGTACGGTCGTTTCTGCTACTGCCTGGCCTATGTGCCGCGTGACATCTATTCCACCGAAGTGCGCCAGAAGATCCAGCAAGTGCTGATGGATCGCCTGAAGGCGTCGGACTGCGAGTTCTGGACGTTCTTCTCTGAATCCGTACTGGCTCGCGTGCAACTGATCCTGCGCGTGGACCCGAAAAACCGTCTCGACATCGACCCGGTCCTGCTGGAAAAAGAAGTCGTGCAGGCCTGCCGCAGCTGGAAAGACGACTACGCCAGCCTGGTGATCGAGAGCTTCGGCGAAGCCCAGGGCACCAACGTGCTGTCGGACTTCCCGAAAGGCTTCCCGGCCGGCTACCGCGAGCGTTTTGCCGCGCACTCGGCTGTAGTGGACATGCAACACCTGCTGAGCCTGAATGAAACCAATCCGCTGGTGATGAGCTTCTACCAGCCGTTGGGCCAGGTGTCCGGCCAGCGTGAGCTGCACTGCAAGCTGTATCACGCCGACACGCCGCTGGCGCTGTCCGACGTGCTGCCGATCCTGGAGAACCTCGGCCTGCGCGTGCTGGGCGAGTTCCCGTATCGCCTGCGCCACACCAACGGCCGCGAGTTCTGGATTCACGATTTCGCGTTCACCGCCGCCGAAGGCCTCGACCTCGACATCCAGCAACTCAACGACACCCTGCAGGACGCCTTTGTCCACATCGTCCGTGGCGATGCCGAGAACGATGCGTTCAACCGCCTGGTGCTGACCGCCGGCCTGCCATGGCGCGACGTGGCGTTGCTGCGTGCCTACGCCCGCTACCTGAAGCAGATCCGCCTGGGCTTCGACCTCGGCTACATCGCCAGCACCCTGAACAACCACACCGACATCGCTCGCGAGCTGACCCGGTTGTTCAAGACGCGTTTCTACCTGGCGCGCAAGCTCAGCGGCGATGACCTGGAAGACAAGCAACAGCGTCTGGAACAGGCGATCCTCACCGCCCTCGACGATGTGCAGGTGCTCAATGAAGACCGCATCCTGCGTCGTTACCTGGACCTGATCAAGGCGACCCTGCGGACCAACTTCTACCAGACCGACGCCAACGGCCATAACAAGTCGTACTTCAGCTTCAAGTTCAACCCGCACCTGATTCCGGAACTGCCGAAGCCGGTGCCCAAGTTCGAGATCTTCGTCTACTCGCCACGGGTCGAAGGCGTGCACCTGCGCTTCGGCAACGTCGCTCGCGGTGGACTGCGCTGGTCCGACCGCGAGGAAGACTACCGCACCGAAGTACTCGGCCTGGTAAAAGCCCAGCAAGTGAAGAACTCGGTGATCGTGCCGGTGGGCGCCAAGGGCGGTTTCCTGCCGCGTCGCCTGCCATTGGGCGGCAGCCGGGACGAGATCGCGGCCGAGGGCATCGCCTGCTACCGCATCTTCATTTCGGGCCTGCTGGACATCACCGACAACCTGAAGGACGGCGCCCTGGTGCCGCCGGCCAACGTCGTGCGGCATGACGATGATGACCCGTACCTGGTGGTGGCGGCGGACAAAGGCACCGCGACCTTCTCCGACATCGCCAACGGCATTGCCATCGACTACGGCTTCTGGCTGGGTGACGCGTTCGCCTCCGGCGGTTCGGCCGGCTACGACCACAAGAAAATGGGCATCACCGCCAAGGGCGCGTGGGTTGGCGTACAGCGTCACTTCCGCGAGCGCGGCATCAACGTGCAGGAAGACAGCATCACCGTGGTGGGCGTCGGCGACATGGCCGGCGACGTGTTCGGCAACGGTTTGCTGATGTCCGACAAGCTGCAACTGGTCGCGGCCTTCAACCACCTGCACATCTTCATCGACCCGAACCCGGAGCCTGCCAGCAGTTTCGCCGAGCGCAAGCGTCTGTTCGACCTGCCGCGTTCGGCCTGGACCGACTACGACGCCAGCATCATGTCCGAAGGCGGCGGTATCTTCTCGCGCAGCGCGAAGAGCATCGCGATTTCGCCGCAGATGAAAGAGCGCTTCGACATCAAGGCCGACAAGCTGACCCCGACCGAGCTGCTGAACGCCTTGCTCAAGGCGCCGGTAGACCTGTTGTGGAACGGCGGTATCGGCACCTACGTCAAGGCCAGCACCGAAAGCCACGCCGATGTCGGCGACAAGGCCAACGATGCGTTGCGCGTGAACGGTAACGAGCTGCGCTGCAAGGTGGTGGGCGAGGGCGGCAACCTAGGCATGACCCAGCTCGGTCGCGTCGAGTTCGGCCTGCATGGCGGCGCCACCAACACCGACTTCATCGACAACGCCGGCGGCGTGGACTGCTCCGACCACGAAGTGAACATCAAGATCCTGCTCAACGAAGTGGTGCAGGCCGGCGACATGACCGACAAGCAACGCAACCAGTTGCTGGCGAGCATGACCGACGAAGTCGGCGGCCTGGTGTTGGGCAACAACTACAAGCAGACCCAGGCCCTGTCCCTGGCGGCGCGTCGCGCCTTTGTGCGGATCGCCGAATACAAGCGTCTGATGAACGACCTGGAAGCTCGCGGCAAGCTGGACCGTGCCATCGAGTTCCTGCCGACCGAAGACCAACTGGCCGAACGTGTCGCGGCAGGCCAGGGCCTGACCCGTGCCGAGCTTTCGGTACTGATCTCGTACAGCAAGATCGACCTCAAGGAAGCGCTGCTCAACTCCCTGGTGCCGGACGATGACTACCTGACCCGGGACATGGAGACGGCTTTCCCGCCAACGCTGGTGAGCAAGTTCTCCGAGGCCATGCGTCGCCATCGCCTGAAACGCGAGATCGTCAGCACCCAGATCGCCAACGACCTGGTCAACCACATGGGCATCACGTTCGTCCAGCGGTTGAAAGAGTCGACCGGCATGAGCCCGGCGAACGTGGCCGGTGCTTATGTAATCGTTCGGGACATCTTCCATCTCCCGCACTGGTTCCGTCAGATCGAAGCCCTGGACCACCAGGTTTCCGCCGACGTGCAACTGGAGCTGATGGACGAGCTGATGCGCCTGGGCCGTCGCGCCACGCGCTGGTTCCTGCGCAGCCGCCGCAACGAGCAGAATGCTGCCCGTGACGTCGCTCACTTCGGTCCGCACCTGGCGGCGTTGGGCCTCAAGCTCGACGAACTGCTGGAAGGCCCGACCCGCGAAGGCTGGCAGACCCGCTACCAGGCCTACGTGGCCGCCGGCGTGCCGGAGTTGCTGGCGCGCATGGTTGCCGGCACCACGCACCTGTACACCTTGCTGCCGATCATCGAGGCGTCCGACGTCACCGGCCAGAACGCCGCCGATGTGGCCAAGGCCTACTTCGCCGTGGGCAGTGCGCTGGACATCACCTGGTACCTGCAACAGATCAGCGCCTTGCCGGTTGAAAACAACTGGCAGGCCCTGGCCCGTGAAGCGTTCCGCGATGACATAGACTGGCAGCAGCGGGCGATCACCATCTCGGTCCTGCAGGAAGGCGACGGTAGCCAGGACGTGGAAACCCGTCTGGC
Organism: Pseudomonas sp. Z2-11; assembly: GCF_054161305.1. Classification (NCBI taxonomy): domain Bacteria; kingdom Pseudomonadati; phylum Pseudomonadota; class Gammaproteobacteria; order Pseudomonadales; family Pseudomonadaceae; genus Pseudomonas; species Pseudomonas sp. Z2-11. The sequence goes on along the minus strand of NZ_CP096395.1, from coordinate 3,733,905 downwards.
GCTGTGGCTGGAGCAGCACCACGAGATGGTCGAGCGCTGGCGCGCCATGCTGGTGGACATTCGTGCCGCCAGCGGCACCGACTACGCCATGTACGCAGTCGCCAACCGCGAACTGCTCGACCTGGCGTTGAGCGGTCAGGCGGTCGTCACGGCCAACTGATACACCGCTGAATGAAGAAGCCCCGCCTCGAGAGAAGCGGGGCTTTTTTATGGGTTTTCAAACACTTCGCACAAAGCTGAGTGTTCCAGCGTGAAGCTGATAAGATTTGGTTAACTCATTAACTATTTTTCCGCGAAAACATGTCATGCCCAAACCCCGGCAATCCCTGACCTTGACCCTGCTGCAGGCCCGTGAAGCGGCCATGGCTTTTTTCCGTCCATCGCTGAACCAGCACGGGTTGACCGAGCAACAGTGGCGGGTCATCCGCATCCTCAGCCAGCATGACGAGCTGGAAATCAATCGCCTGGCCGAACTGGCTTGTATCCTCAAGCCGAGCATGACCGGCGTACTGGTGCGCATGGAAGCAGCGGGCATGGTCGTGCGGCGCAAGGCCGAACAGGACCAGCGCCGCGTGCTGGTGCGCCTGGCACCCCAGGGCCAGGCATGCTTCGACTCGATGAGCCAGAGCATGGAGGAAAACTACCAGCGTCTACAGGGGCGGTTGGGGGAGGAGAAATTGCGGACGTTGTTGGGGTTGCTTGAAGATCTCAAGACAATCAAACGCTAGAAGGCGCGAGTGGTTCACCTTGTGGTGAGGGAGCTTGCTCCCTCACCACAAGGTGACGGTGAGTCAGTAGACGCCACCGGTCGATGGTTTTGGAGTGTTCTTGAACGTCGCGGCCAAGGTTTGTAACCCGCGCATCAGCACCGTCGTGTCCACGCCCACGGCGACAAAGGCTGCGCCGAGTTCGATGTAGCGTCGGGCGAGTGTCTCGTCGGCGCTGAGGATCCCGGCCGCTTTGCCCGCCTGGCGAATGCGCGCGATGGCGTCCTCGATGGCGGCTTGCACTTGCGGGTGGCCGGGATTGCCGCGATGGCCCATCGATGCGCTCAAGTCCGCTGGGCCGATGAACACCCCGTCGACGCCCTCGATGGCGGCGATGGCGTCCAGGTTGGCGAGTCCCTCGCAGCTCTCGATCTGTACCAGCAGGCACATCTGCTCGTCGGCGTGGTCGAGGTAGCCGGCAATGCTGTTCCAGCGCGAGGCCCGGGCCAGTGCGCTGCCGACGCCGCGTACACCGTGGGGCGGGTAATGCATGGCGCGCACCAGTTCGCTGGCTTGGGCGGCGCTTTCCACCATCGGCACCAGCAGCGTTTGCGCGCCGATATCGAGCAGTTGCTTGATCAGTGCCGTGTCGCCGATCACCGGGCGAATCACCGGTTGGCCGGGGTAGGGCGCGATGGCCTGGAGCTGGCCAAGCAGGGTGCGCAGGTCGTTGGGCGCGTGTTCACCGTCGATCAGCAACCAGTCGAATCCGGCATTGGCCGCCAGCTCCGCGCAGTAGGCGTCGGCCAGGCCCAGCCACAGGCCGATTTGTGCTTCACCGCTGCGCAGGCGTTGCTTGAAGGTATTGACGGGCATGTCCATGAAAACTCTCCGGTCAGACGAAGCGGCAGGCGATGGAGCCGAGCATGTCGTAGTCGACATGGAAGGTATCGCCCGGATTGGCCGCCACCGGGCGGGTAAAAGAGCCGCCCAGGATGATCTGGCCCGGCTGCAGCGTGACGTCGTACGCCGCCAGTTTGTTCGCCAGCCAGGCCACGCCCTTGGCCGGGTGATTGAGCACCGCCGCCGACACGCCGGACTCCTCGATCACGCCGTTGCGATAGAGCACTGCCGGCACTTTGCGCAGGTCGATCTCGGTGGGCCGCACGGCACGGCCGCCCATGACCACGCCGGCATTCGCGGCGTTGTCGGAAATGGTATCGAAGACCTTGCGGGTGACCTTGGTCTGCGGGTCGATCTGCTGGATACGCGCATCGATGATTTCCAGCGCCGGAATCACCCATTCGGTGGCATCAAGCACGTCGAACAGCGTCACGTTCGGGCCTTTGAGCGGCTTGCCGAGAATGAACGCCAGCTCGACTTCCACGCGCGGCACGATGAAGCGTTCGAACGGAATGTCGCTGCCTTCATCGAAAAACATGTCGTCCAGCAGCGCGCCATAATCCGGTTCGGTGATATTCGACGAGACCTGCATCGCGCGGGAAGTCAGGCCGATCTTGTGGCCGACCAGCTTGCGCCCGTCGTTGATTTTTTGCGCGACCCAGGCGCGCTGGATGGCGTAGGCGTCATCGATGGTGATGCCTGGATGGTCGAGGGAAAATTGCCGCACCTGTTCACGGGAGCGTTCGGCTTGGTCAAGGCGCGCGGCGGCTTGCTGGATGAGGCTTTGATCGAGCATGACAAGGGTCTCTATTGTGGATTGACGATGGCCGCCCGGGTGCGCAGCACCAACAGGCCACCCAGGGCGATGAGCAGTGCCAGGACGTAAAGGGCCAGGCTGGCGCTCTGGGTGGTGTCGCGCATCCAGCCGATCAGGTAGGGCGCGAAGAACGAAGCGATGCTGCCGAAGGAACTGATCAGTGCGATGCCGGCGGCCTGGGTGCTGTTGGACAGGAACGCCGGTGGCAGTTGCCAGAACATCGGCAACGCGGCACTGGCGCCCATGCCGGCGAGGATCAGGCCGCCCAGCACCAGGGTCGGATTAGCTGGGGAAAGCCCGGCGACGGCAATGCCGGCCGCCGCCATCAACAGCGGCACGCACAGGTGCCAGCGGCGTTCGCGGTGGTGATCGGACGAGCGTCCGCAACCGATCATGAAGAAACAGCCAGCCAGGTAAGGCACGGCGCTGAGCAGCCCGACCTTGCCATCGCTGCCGATGCCGGCGCCATGGATCAACGTGGGCATCCAGAACGCCAGGGTGTTGACCGCCAGCATCACCGCGAAATACACCGCCACCAGCAGCCAGACCTGCGGGTTGCCGAGAATGGCCGAGAACGAGGTGATGGATTTGCGCTGTTCTTCGTGGCTCAGTTGCTCGCGCAGTTGCTGCTTGGCGTCGATGCTGAGCCAGTTGACCGTCTCGAAGCTGTCGGGCAGGCACTTGAGCACCACCAGGCCGAGCAGGATCACCGGCAAGCCTTCGATGATGAACATCCATTGCCAGCCGCGCAGGCCGCCGAAGTCATGGAAGTGTTCCAGTATGCCGCCCGACAACGGCCCGCCGATCACGCCCGCCATCGGCACGGCAATGGCAAACAGCGCCGTGACCTGGGCCCGGCGCCGCGCCGGGTACCAGCGGTTGAGAAAGACCAGGATGCCTGGGAAAAACCCGGCCTCGGCGACGCCCAGCAAGAAGCGCAACACGTAGAACCCGCTGGCGCTTTCGATGAGGAACATGCCGGTCGACAACGCGCCCCAGACCACCATCAGCGTGGCGATCCAGCGACGTGGGCCGACCCGGTCCAGGGCCATGTTGCTCGGCACGCCGAACAGCGCATAGGCGATGAAGAACAGACCGGCGCCGAAGCCATAGACCGTGTCGCTGAATTGCAGGTCGGCGCTCATCTGCATCTTGGCGAAGCCGATGTTGATGCGGTCCAGGTGGGCAAAGAGGTAACAGACCAGCAACAGCGGCATCAGCCGCCAGGTGATGCTGGCATGGGTGCGGTCGTGCGCGAGGGTGCCGCCGGTGTCGGCAGTATTGGCTGTGCTCATGATCTTGTACTTTTTGTCTGAGAGGCCGATGGGACGAACGGGCTAGCTGGGCTGGCCCTTGAGAAAGGCGTGGACGTTGTTGGCCTTGAAGTTGAGCTGCTCGTGCAGCTCGATCATCTCGAACGACAACGCCAGCAGGCGTTGGGCCTGCAAGTCGGCGAAGTGCGTCGTGATCAGTTCGAAGAGTTTTTCCGCGACCTTTTGCCGGGTGGCCAGGTCGCGACCATGGCCGACCTTGAGCGTCATATGGACGAAGGCGTAGTCGTGCTTGCCGTCGGCCATGCGCCAGGTGTCCAGGCGCATGCCACGGCTGCGGATGCCGCCCAAGGGAAACACGCCGCTGTCGCCTAGCAACAGGTGGACCTTTTCAAACAGGCCGGGCAGGTCGGCCTGCTGCTCGATGTTATCGGTGTATTCCGCGATGAAATGGGGCATGGGGGCCTCCTGCAGCTACTGTTCAGACTGGAAAAATCGCGTTGATCTGGCCGGTGCCGGAGCTGCCGAAGGGCTCGGTGATGATTTCGGCGGGTTTGGCGTAGTCCGGCCCGCCGAGCAGCCCCAGCAGCATCGCCGTGTCGTGCATCTTGCCTTCGCCGAAGCAATGTTCGGCGTAGTCCGGCAGCATGGCGCAGAACTCTTTCCAGCGGCCTTCGCGCCACAACTTCACGACGTGCAGATCGACCTGCTTGTCGAATTCCCGCGTCCAGTTGTGGATGTTCGCTTCGGCGTTGCGGTCGTCGGAGAAACGGTGGGACAGCGAGCCGGAGGCCAGGACCAGGACCTTGCGGTCGCTCTTCTCGATGGCCCGGCGCACGGCGGCGCCGAAGGCGAAGCTGTCCTGCAGGCGGTGCCAGGCGCACCAGGCGGCAATCGACACCACGTTGAATTTCTGCTCCGCCGGTACATCCATGTGCATGTAGCGCATCGGCACCAAGGTGCCGTATTCCAGTTCGAGGCTGGGGATGTTGTGGGCCAGGGTCCTGATATCGGCGGCATTGGCTTCGGCGGCGATCAACTCGCCCAGCTCCGGGCAACCCGGGTATTCGTACTCCATGTTCTTGATGAAGTGCGGCAGTTCGTTGCTGGTGTAGATGCCTTTGAAATGCGCGCCGCTGTTGACGTGATAAGCGCTGTTGACCAGCCAGTGCACGTCGAACACCACGGCGGTATCGGCGCCCAGTTCACGGGCGCGACGGCCGATTTCCTTGTGCCCGGCGATCGCTGCCGCGCGGCAGCCATGATGCTTGCCGGGCAGCTCGGACAGGTACATCGAGGGAACGTGGCAGATCTTCGCAGCCAGGACGACTTCGCCCATGATGATTCTCCTGAAATGTTGTTCTTGTTGATCTTCAAAACGGTGAAGCAGGTCTTGCCGATCAGCTCTCGTGGCGAGGGAGCTTGCTCCCGCTGGGACGGTCCGACGCTTCGGGCGAAGCGGCCCCATTTTTTTGCGATCGCTGCGCAATCGAGCGGGAGCAAGCTCCCTCGCCACGGGGCCATCGTCGCCAAAGAGGCTTGGGCTACACCCCCCAGCGCGGAATATGATGGCTGCCCATGGAGATGCACACGTTCTTGATCTCGGCGAAGACTTCGAAGCTGTACTGTCCGCCTTCGCGGCCGGTTCCGGAACCCTTTACGCCACCGAAAGGCTGGCGCAGGTCGCGCACGTTCTGGCTGTTGATGAACACCATGCCGGCCTCGATGCCGTGAGCCAGGCGATGGGCCTTGCCGATGTCCTGGGTCCAGATATAGGACGCCAGGCCATATTCGGTAGCGTTGGCCAACCGCAAGGCTTCGGCCTCGTCCTTGAACGGAATCAGGCACACCACCGGGCCGAAGATTTCTTCCTGGGCGATGCGCATGTTGTTGTTCACGTCGGCGAACACCGTCGGCTGGATGAACTGGCCGCGACTCAGATGCGCCGGCAGATTGGCCGGACGCTCCAGGCCACCAGCGAGCAGGGTGGCGCCTTCTTCGAGACCGATCCTGATGTAGCCGGTGACCTTGTCATAATGGGCCTGGGTGATCATCGAGCCGACCTGGGTCTTGGGGTCCTGCGGGTCGCCGACGATCAGGCGTCTGGCGCGGGCGGCGAACTCAGCTACGAACTGCGGGTAGACACTTTCCTGGATGAAGATCCGGCTGCCGGCGGTGCAGCGCTCGCCGTTCAACGAGAAGATGGTGAACAGTGCCGCGTCGAGGGCACGGTCAAGATCGGCGTCTTCGAAAATCAGTACCGGTGATTTTCCCCCCAGTTCCATCGAGTACTTTTTAAGGCCAGCGGTCTGCATGATTTTCTTGCCGGTGGCGGTGCCGCCGGTGAAAGAAATCGCCCGCACGTCCGGGTGACGCACCAACGCATCGCCGGCCGTGGCGCCGTAGCCCTGGATCACGTTGAGCACCCCGTTGGGAATGCCGGCCTCGACGGCCAGGCGCCCGAGTTCGTTGGCGGTCAGCGGCGACAGCTCGGACATTTTCAGCACGGCGGTATTGCCCAGTGCCAGGCATGGCGCGGTCTTCCAGGTCGCGGTCATGAACGGCACGTTCCACGGCGAGACCAAGGCGCAGACACCCACCGGCTGGTACAGGGTGTAGTTGAGCATCTGGTCGTCGACCGGGTAGGTGTGGCCGTCCATTCGGGTGCAGACTTCGGCGAAGAAATCGAAGTTGTGGGAGGCCCTTGGGATCAGCACGTTCCTGGTCTGGTGGATCGGCAAGCCGGTGTCGAGGGTTTCCAGTTCGGCCAGTTTCGGCACGTTCTGTTCGATCAGCTCGCCGAGTTTGCGCATCAGCCGGGCCCGTTCTTTCGCCGGGGTGTTGGCCCATTTCGGAAACGCTGCCTTGGCCGCCGCGACAGCCTGGGCGACTTCCTCGGCGCCGCCGCTTGCGACTTCGCCAATGGCCTCGCCGGTGGCGGGGTTGTAGTTGACGAAGACGTCTTTGCTCTCGACCTCACGGCCATCGATCCAGTGTTTGATCATGCTGCTCAAGCCTCTTTCCGGGACGCGAAGAACTCGGCTTCGCTGACGATTGTGTTGACCAGGCGACCGACGCCTTCCACTTCCACGACCACTTCATCGCCCGGCACCACATCGGCCAGGCCTTCGGGCGTGCCGGTGGCGATCATGTCGCCGGGTTGCAGGGTCATGAAGCTGGACAGGTATTCGATGAGGTAGGGAATGTCGAAGATCATGTCCTTGGTGCTGCCTTGCTGGCGCAACTCGCCATTGATCCAGGTGCGCAAGGTCAGGTTGCCGGGGTCGGCTACATCGGCAACGTCGACGATGTACGGACCGACCGGTGTCGTGGCGTCGCGGTTCTTCACCCGCAGGTTGGGGCGGTAGTAGTTTTCCAGGTAGTCGCGGATCGCGTAGTCGTTGCAGACGGTGTAGCCGGCCAGGTAGCCCAGCGCGTCCTCACGCTTGACGTTGCGCGCCGGTTTGCCGATGACCGCCACCAGCTCGCACTCGTAGTGCATGTAGGCAACGTTGTCGGGGCGCCAGGTGATCTGGTTGTGGCCGGTGTAGGTGCCGGGGGATTTGATAAAGGCGAGCGGTTCGGTCGGCGGCTTGAACGCCAACTCCGTAGCGTGATCGGCATAGTTCAGGCCCAGGGCGAACATGCTGCCGGTGGCCGGGGGCAGCCACTGCACCTGGTTTTCGGCCAGCAGCCGACCGTCGGCCAGGCGCACGGCGTTATCGTTCTCGACCGTGACGGCATGGACCCGGCCTTCAAAGTGAATGCGTGCGCGTTTCATGAGGCGGCTCCTGTTTCCTCGGCCACGATGGTATTGACGAGTCGGCCGATGCCGCTGATGTCCACTTCGACGCGATCGCCGGGCAGTACATCGACCCGGCCCTCGGGCGTGCCGGTGATCAAGACATCGCCGGCATGCAGGGTCATGAACTCGCTGATCTCGGCGATCAAGCGGGGGATGTCGCGAACGAAATTGGCCGTGTTGTTCTGCTGGCGAACCTCGCCGTTGACGTACAGCGTGACCGCCAGGCTGTGGGGGTCGGCAATGTTGGCGCTGGGCACCAGGTCGGGACCGATGGTGCAAAAGCCATCCCGGCACTTGGCCTTGACGGCGGGGCGGTAGTAGCTGTCCTCCGGCAGGCTGAATTCATTGACCACGGTGTAGCCGGCGACGTAGTTCAACGCCTCGTCGGCGCTGACGCGGCTGGCGGACTTGCCCATCACCACACCCAACGCCGGCCCGGGTTGCAGGCGCTCGCCCTGGCCTGGATGAATCACCTCGGCCTCGTGCTGGTTGCGGGTGTTCGGCGTCTTGATGAACAGCACGGGCTTGAGCGGCGGCTTCTGGTAAGGCGCTTGCTCGAACTCGGCGAGGCGCTGCTTCAGCAGCCCCTGGTAGTTCAGCGCGACCCCGAACAGGGTGCCGGTCGCGACGTCATGCAGGGCACGGCTCATGCTTGTCTCCTGGGATGGCAGAGACCAGTGCTCTGCGGATATTGTTAATGTGTTAACAGTTATAATTAAGATGTTAACTATCGTCAAGCGTGGCAGAATCTTCCGGCACTGGTTGCCCTGCCGATTTCGGCGCAGCATGAGCGCAGGCAGTGGCCTGAATCAGAATAAAAACGAGTAATGCGTGATGACCGACCGGCAGCCAATCCCGAACATCAACATTGGTCAGGTGTATGACCAGCGCTACAGCGATGCCGAAGTGCATTACGACCGGCTCGCCAACCTGGCCGGCTTTTTTGGGCGCAACATGCCGGTCCATCGGCATGACCGGTTCTTCCAGGTTCACTACGTCAAGAGCGGCACCGTGCGGGTGTATCTGGATGATCGGCAATACGTCGAATCAGGGCCGATGTTTTTTCTCACGCCGCCGACCATTCCCCACGCTTTTGTTACCGAAGCCAACAGCGACGGACACGTGCTGACGGTGCGTCAGCAACTGGTGTGGCAATTGATCGATGCCGATCCGAGCCTGGCGCCGGCGGGCGTGCAGATGCCGGCGTCCTGCGTCGCGCTGGCGCAGTTGGGGCCGGAGCAGACGGGGGAGGTGCGGCGGCTGGACTGCCTGTTCGAGGAATTGAGCGAAGAGGTGACGGCCGGGCGGCCGGGGCGCAGCGCGGCGCTGGACGGCTTGACGCGGCTGATCATGATCAGCCTGCTGCGGCTGTGCTCCAACTCCCTGGAAGCCAGGCCGGCGCGGCATGAAGACCTGAAGATCTTCCACCGTTTTAATGAGTTGATCGAAGCGCATTATTTCCAGCACTGGCCCCTGTCGCGTTATGCCGCGGACATTGGCGTGACCGAGGCGCGCCTCAACGACGTGTGTCGACGAATCGCCGACCTGCCTTCCAAGCGCTTGATCATGGAGCGCCTGATGCAGGAGGCCAAGCGGCTGCTGTTGTTCACCGGCAGCTCTGCCAATGAAATCTGCTACCAGCTCGGCTTCAAGGACCCCGCGTATTTCAGCCGGTTCTTCCAGCGTTACGCCAGGCTGACACCGGGGGAGTATCGGCAGCGGCAGTCGGGCATGTTGTTCAAATAGACCGATGGACCCGTGGCGAGGGAGCAAGCTACCTCGCCACAAAAGCGAGGCGCTTGCAGCAGCCTGCCGGCGACACTAAGCTGCCGACTCGCCCATCCATACAGTTAGAACATGGCCAACCCGAGACCTTCACTGACGCTGACTCTGCTGCAAGCCCGCGAAGCGGCGATGGCTTTTTTTCGTCCGGCGCTGAACCAGCATGATCTTACGGAGCAGCAGTGGCGAGTGATCCGCATTCTGCACCAGCAAGGTGAGTTGGAGAGCCACCAGCTCGCCCATCAGGCCTGCATCCTCAAGCCCAGCATGACCGGCGTGCTCACTCGCCTGGAGCGCGACGGGCTGGTGCGGCGGCAGAAATCCAGCCAGGACCAGCGTCGGGTTTTCGTTGGCCTGACCGAGCGCGGCCAGCAGTGTTTCGTGTCCATGAGCGAAGGCATGGAAAGCAACTACCGGCGGATCGAGGAACAGTTCGGCGAAGAAAAAATGCAGCAGCTGCTGGGTTTGCTCAATGAGTTGAAAAACATCAAGCCCTGAACCTTGAGCCTTTGCCCTTAGAGCTTTTCGTGGCGAGGGAGCTTGCTCCCGCTGGGCTGCGCAGCAGCCCCAAAACCATTCAACCCGGTTCTCCAGGAAAAACCGGCTGGCAGATTGACGACTGCTGCGCAGCCGAGCGGGAGCAAGCTCCCTCGCCACAACAGCGCTTTCATGCGGTGCTGCGTTCACGCAGCTCCTGCAACCGATCAGCCCCGCCTTCAGCGACGCGATTCTGAATCAGACGATCAGAGCCACCCTCAGCCAGCTGCTGCGCAGCATGGCCATGGGAAGGGGAGCTCTTGGCCGAGGCCGCCGTCGACAAGCCGACACCGCCAACCAGCGTCAGGGCGATTGCGAGGGATGAAAGTTTCGAGAAATTGAACATGGTGATTCTCCTTGCGCGTTATTGAGTGGGCCGTGGCAGCGCCTGTGTGCTGCTGTCCGGTGTGTGCAGTTAAACGCGCAGGTGTATCGGCGATGTGTGCCGGAAAGGCGTGAAATCGGCGAATTCGTATCAATTCGCTGCCCATATACACAGCGATACAAATCCCCCCGTGACCAGCGGGTTTGACCCCGTAATCCACTGACCAGTGACCGATAATCGCACGCTAGTTCCGTCTTGATCCGTGCTGAGGCGTTGCAAGGTTATTGACCGGATTAACTGGGTAGTACATTTTAGCTGGCACTCAGCCTCGCCATGCCCAGGCAAGGCCATAATAAAAAACAGAGGTCCTCATGCGCTCCCGTCCAATGGCTTTCGCCCCGTCCCACGCCTCCAGCTCCGGTATCTGCCGGGACGTTTCAGTTTCGATCCGATAGCGCACGCGTTTGCGCTCTGTCGCGCCGGATGCATGTCGGCGCTCGGTCAACCTGTGAGGTCTTCAAGATGACAAAAGTCGTCGATCTGTATTTCAAGCTGCTGAAGCTGCTGATTGTCCTGTGCATGGTCGCGATGATCGTGCTGGTGTTCGGCAACGTCGTGCTGCGCTATGCGTTCAACTCCGGCATCAGCGTTTCGGAAGAACTGTCGCGCTGGTTCTTCGTCTGGATGATTTTCCTCGGGGCCCTGGTGGCGCTAAAGGACCGCGCCCATCTGGGCATGAACAGCCTGGTCAAGCGCTTGCCGCCCGCCGGCAAGCGTGCCTGCCTGGTCATCAGCCACTTGCTGATGCTGTATATCTGCGGCTTGATCGTCAGCGGCAGCTGGCAACAGGCAGTGATCAACCTGAACGTGGTCGCGCCGGCTTCAGGCCTGTCGATGGCGCTGTTCTACGCCGCCGGCCTGGTGTTCGGCGTCAGCGCCACCGCCATTCTGCTGTATGAACTGTACCTGGCGCTGTTCGGCAAACTCGCGGATGACGAGCTGGTGATGGTCGAAGCCAGCAATGCTTCGGCAACCAACCACGACACCCTCAAAGGTAGCCGCCCATGACCTTGGCCATTTTCCTCGGGTCGTTGATGGGCAGCATGGCGCTGGGTATGCCGATTGCCTTTGCCTTGCTGGTGGTCAGCGTCGCGCTGATGTTCTACCTGGACCTGTTCGATGCCCAGATCATCGCGCAGAACCTGCTCAATGGCGCTGATAGCTTTCCGTTGATGGCCGTGCCGTTCTTCATGCTGGCCGGCGAAGTCATGAATGTCGGCGGCCTGTCCAAGCGCATCGTCAACATTGCCATGGCGCTGGTGGGGCACAAGCGCGGAGGCCTGGGTTATGTCGCGATCATCGCCTCCTGCCTGTTGGCCTCGCTTTCCGGTTCGGCGGTGGCTGATGCCGCGGCGCTGGCAGCGCTGCTGGTGCCGATGATGGTGCTGGCCGGGCACAACCGAGGGCGTTCGGCCGGGCTGATCGCCGCTGGCAGCACCATCGCGCCGGTCATTCCGCCGAGCATCGGTTTCATCGTTTTTGGCGTGGCCTCCGGGGTATCGATCTCCAAGCTGTTCCTGGCCGGAATTGTGCCCGGGCTCATGCTCGGTGCCGGGCTCGCCATCGCCTGGTGGTTCATCTCCCGCCGCGAGAATGTCGAGACGGCGCCCAAGCGCTCCCGTGCCGAGGTACTGCGCACATTGCTGGACGGCAGTTGGGCGATGGGCCTGCCGCTGATCATCATCCTCGGCCTCAAGTTCGGCATCTTCACCCCCACGGAAGCGGCGGTGGTCGCGGCGGTCTATTCGCTGTTCGTGTCGTTGGTGATCTACCGGGAAATGAAGATCAGCCAGCTGTACGAAGTGATCCTGTCATCGGCCAGGACCACCTCGGTGGTGATGTTGCTGGTGGCGGCCGCGATGGTCTCGTCGTGGCTGGTGACCATCGCCGACCTGCCGGGCCAGTTGGCCGACCTGCTGGCGCCGTTCATGGACAACCAGACCCTCCTGCTGCTGGTGATGATGGCGCTGATCATCCTGGTCGGCACGGTGATGGACATGACCCCGACCATCCTCATCCTCACGCCGGTGCTGATGCCCGCGGTGATCCAGGCGGGCATCGACCCGGTGTACTTCGGCGTGCTGTTTCTGATCAACACCGCGATTGGCCTGATCACGCCGCCGGTGGGCACGGTGCTCAACGTGGTCTGCGGCGTGGCGAAGCTGGAATTCGAGGAAATCGTGCGTGGCGTGTGGCCGTTCATGCTTGCGCAATTTGCGGTGCTGTTCCTGCTGGTGCTGTTCCCTCAGCTCGTCCTGGGACCGTTGAAGTTCTTCACCGGTTGATGCCGGTGCAATCCGTAGCAGCTCGAAACCAACAACAATAAAGATCGGAGACTGACATGCAAAAACTGATGAAAACCCTGCTGGCCGGGGCCTGCGCAACAGGCTTGCTGCTCGGCAGCGTGGCCGGCCACGCCGCTGAGATCCGCGAGCGCACCCTGCGTTTTGCCTTCCAGAACGTCAAGGAACATCCGCAAGGGCAGGGCGCGCAGAAGTTTGCCGACCTGCTCAGTGAAAATAGCGGCGGCAAGCTCAAGGTTCGTCTGTTCCCTGGCGGAACCCTGGGCGGCGACGTGCAGACCGTCTCGGCCCTGCAAGGCGGCACGCTGGATATCACGGTGCTGAACTCTGGCATCCTCGCTGCCCAGGCCGCGGATTTCGCCATGCTCGATTTCCCGTTCCTGTTCAACAACGCCGAGGAAGCCCACGCGGTCATCGACGGGCCGGTCGGCCAGAAACTCGCGGCGCAGTTGGACAGCAAGGGCCTGGTCGGCCTGGGTTACTGGGACCTGGGGTTTCGTCACCTGACCAACAGCAAGCATCCGGTGGCGAAACTTGAAGACATGCAGGGCTTGAAGGTTCGTGTCATCCAGTCGCCGATCTATCTGGAAACCTTCAGTGCCCTGGGTGCCAACCCGGTGCCGATGGCTTTCCCGGAGGTCTATACCGGCCTGGAGCAACACACTATTGATGGTCAGGAAAACCCGTTCACGGTGATCGAAGGCAACAAATTCTACGAGGTGCAGAAGTACCTTTCGGTGACGGGCCACATCTTCAATCCGCAGTCGTTGATCATCAGCCAGAAAACCTGGAACCGCCTCAACGACGATGAAAAGGCGCTGATCCGCGAGGCCGCGAGCGAGGCGCAGAAGTTCCAGCGTGAAGTCACCGCGGCGAGCATGGACAAGGCCAAGGCGACGCTGGCGGGCGCCATGACTGTCAACGAAATCACCCCGGCCGAGAAAGATCGTTTCCGCGAACGTGTGCAGCCGGTGATCGATAAATTCGCCAAATCCCTGGACGGTGAGCTAGTGAAGATGATGTACGCCGAAATCGCCAAGGTGCGGGCGGGGCAGTGAGGTCAGGGGAACACGCCTGACCGTGCTATTCCTGTGGGAGCGAGCCTGCTCGCGAAAGCGGAGTGTCAGTCGATGATGATGTCGACTGAGCGGACGCCATCGCGAGCAAGCTCGCTCCCACAGTGGTTTTGGGTTGGACTCGGGATCTGCAGGCGCCACAGATCCCACAGTTGTTTGGGTTGGACTCAGGATCTGCATGTGCCACAGATCCCACAGTTGTTGGGTTGGACACAGGTTCTGCATGCGCCACAGATGCTCTTGTGGGAGCGAGCTTGCTCGCGATAGCGGTGTGTCAGTCAATGAAAATGTCGACTGATCTGGCGCCATCGCGAGCAGGCTCGCTCCCACAGTTGTTTTGGGTTGGACTCAGGATCTGCGTGCGTCACAGATCCCGTGTGGGAGCGAGCCTGCTCGCGAAAGCGGTGTGTCAGTCAATGGAGATGTCGACTGATCTGGCGCCTTCGCGAGCAGGCTCGCTCCCACAGGTTTTATATTTGCAGATAAATCACTGGGCGCCGGGGACGGCCAGCCACTGTCCGATCACTTTCTGGTAGCTGCCATTGGCCTTGCTCAGGTGCAGCCACTGGTCGACGTACATTTTCCAGGTGTAGTCATCGCGCGGCAGCAGGTAGGCCTTCTCGCCGTATTGCAGATACTGGGTCGGGTTGACGGCGCACAGGCCCGGTTTGAGTTTCTGCTGGTAGAGCGCTTCGGAGGCGTCGGTGATCATCACGTCGGCGCGTTTTTCCAGGAGTTCCTGGAAGATGGTCACGTTGTCATGGAAAGCCAGCTGGCCCTTGGGCAGGAATGCCCGCACGAAGGCTTCGTTGGTGCCGCCGGCCGGCTCGACAAGACGCACCGAAGGCTGGTTCATCTGCTCGATGGTCTGGTAGCGCGACTGGTCTTCGCAACGCACCAGGGGGATCTTGCCGTCAACGTCCAGGGTGCTGCTGAAATAGGCTTTTTTCTGCCGTTCCAGGGTCACCGAAATCCCGCCCATCCCGATGTCACATTTGCCGGCCAACATGTCTGGCATCAGGGTTTTCCAGGTGGTCTGGACCCATTGCACCTTGACGCCGAGGCTGCTGGCGAGGGAACGGGCCATGTCGATGTCGATGCCCTCGTATTCACCCGATGCGGCCTTGTAGGTATAGGGCTTGTAGTCGCCTGTCGTGCACACCCGCAGTTCACCTTGTTGCAGGACCTTGTCCAGGTGCGAAGGGGTTGGCTCGGCCAGGGCACTGCCGCAGAACGCCAGCAGGCCACAGAACGTCATCGTGCTTGTTATGGTTTTCATGGATCGGACGTCTCGCAAAGGGAGGGACAAGACGGGCGAGTGTAGTAAAAGTGTCGGCGGGCTGTCACCGGATCGTCGGGACGAGCAGTCAGCCTGGCGCGATCTCGACGGCTTTCTGGCGCAGACTCTCCAGATAGGCACAGAACATATCGGCCATGGCATCGGCATAGGCCCGGATTTCCTCGCCGGAGCGTGGCGTTGCCGAAAATCGCTTACCCACGGAACCGAGCGTGGTGATGATCAGGTCACCGGCCAGGGCGCGGGTCTGCGTGCTGGCTTCCGGCAGCACTTGTTGCATGAAAGCGTCCACCGATTGCTGCACCGAGATTCGCGCCGTCTGATGTTCGGGGGCATCGCGGTAGAGCGGGGCGGCGTCATTGAGGGCGATGCGTATCTGCGCCTCGTCGCATTCGGACTGGATGAACGCCTGCACCAGATCCCTCAATCGCTGCAGAGGTGGCTTGCCCTGGTCCTCGAGGATGTCCCGCAGCATGGCGGTGGTTTGTTGCCACTCGTCACTCTGCAACCGGAACAGGATCGCCGCCTTGTTCGGGAAGTATTGATACACCGACCCGACGCTGACGCCCGCGCGCTCCGCCACACGAGCCACGGTGAAACGCGGGGCGCCGTGGCTTGCCAGAACCTGAACAGCCGCCTCCAGGACGGCCGCCACGAGTTCGGTGGAGCGGGCCTGTCTCGGCTGTTTGCGCGAGGAAATCTGCGGGCTTGGGCGTTCGGACATGAAGGTCATGCACCTCGAAAGGAATGCGAATAGGCAATGCGACGGATTATTCGTATCTTGAATGCGACTAATTGATCGCATTCTAGTCGGCTGCACAGACGCCGTTCAACTTCACTTCGCTTCCTTTCCATGGGTAGGGTCATGACTCAAGAAAAACTTCATCTCGGCGCCGCATCGGCGCTCGGGGCAACCGTCGAGGCCAATCCGGCGCTCAAGCTGTTGCCGCTCACACTGACCGTGTTTGTCGGTTTCCTCACCATCGGCATGCAATTGCCGGTCTTGCCGCTGCACCTGCATGACACGCTGGGCATGGGCACGCTGGTGATTGGCCTGGTGGTCGGGGCACAGTTCGCCGCGGCGCTGCTGTCACGGGCCTGGGCCGGCAACTTTGCCGACCTGCGTGGCGGCAAGCGCGCGGTCATGGCCGGGCTGGTGACGGCCGCCGTTTCCGGGCTGGTCTATCTGCTTTCCCTGGCGTTCGTTGCCGAGCCGGTTACGTCGGTCTGGCTTTTGTCGGGCGGCCGCGTGCTGCTGGCGATCGGGGAAAGCCTCATCGTCACCGGAGCGATGGGCTGGGGCATCGGCCTGGTGGGGCCGCAGCATGCCGGCAAGGTCATGGCCTGGAACGGCATCGCCATGTACGGCGCCTACGCACTGGGTGCGCCGCTCGGTGTTGCGTTGAATGCCGGTTGGGGCTTCGTGGGCATCGTCCTGGCCTCGATGTTCGTGCCGCTGCTGGCCTTGGCGATTGTCGCCGGCGTGCGCGCCGTCGCCCCTACGGCGACCCGGCGTACACCGTTCTACAAGATGCTCGGCGCTGTCTGGGTTCCCGGCCTGGGGTTGGCGTTCTGCAGCGTCGGTTTTGGTGTTCTCACGGCGTTTATCGCGCTGTTGTTCGCGGCCCGGGAGTGGGGCAACGCTTCGTTGGCATTCACCGCGTTCGGCGTGGCGTTCATCGGTGCGCGGCTGCTGTTCGGGCACCTTCCGGACAAGATCGGCGGCGCCCGTGTGGCTCTGGTCTGTGTATTGATCGAAAGCGTTGGGCTGCTGCTGATCTGGAGCGCCGACAGCGCGACCAGCGCCTACCTGGGGGCGGCACTCACCGGTTTCGGTTATTCCCTGGCGTTTCCCGGCTTTGGCGTGGAAGCGGTACGGCGCGCACCACCACAGGCTCGCGGTCTCGCCATGGGCGCCTATGTCGCCTTTCTCGATATTGCCTTGGGCATCACCAGCCCGCTGGCCGGCCTGTTGGCGAGTGGCTGGGGCATTGGTGCGGTTTACCTGGGCGGCGCCATCGCCGTGGCGCTGTCGTTTGGAGTGGCTTTGGTGTTGCTCGGAGGGCAGCCAGGCAAGCTCCCTCGCTAGCGGGAAACAAGTCCGTGATCGATCGCGTATTTCACCAGCGCCGCAGGCTTGTCGATATTGAGTTTGCGGCGGATGCTCAGGCGGTGGGTTTCGACGGTGCGTACGCTGATGTCCAGTTCACGGGCCATTTCCTTGTTGTTGAGCCCCTCGACCATTTTCGCCAGGACCTGGCTCTCGCGCGGCGTCAGTTCGCTGTCGGTGTTCGGGTCGGTGGCGAGGCGCTGGGCGATCTCGGCGCTGTAGAAGGTGCCGCCGCCGATGATGGCTTCGATGGCGGCAATGATCTCCTTGGAAGGTGAATTCTTCAGGACGTAACCGCTGGCACCGGCGCGCACGGATTCACTGATGTACTCATGATTGTCGTACATGCTCAGGATGAGGATCTTCAAGCCGGGGTATTGCTTGCCCAGCAGCCGGGTCAGCTCGAGGCCGTTCATGTCCTTCAGGCCGATGTCCATCAGCAGCAGGTCCGGCTGGCAGCGCCCGACCATGTCGATCGCCTGCGCGCCGTTCTCCGCTTCGCCGACCACGTCCAGGCGGGGCATGACGGACAGCAGCGCGCGAATGCCGTCACGAACCAGCGAGTGATCGTCGACCAGGGCGACGCGTATGGCGGGGGGCAGGGTCATGGGCAGGTGCTCTTGTGGAAATGAACGCGCATCAACTTTCCGTGGCCGACAGGGTCATGGGCAACAGGATATCCAGTTCGCTTCGTCCCGGAACCGAGGTCATTTCCAGCCGCCCGCCAAAATGCTCGACCCGTTCGCGGATATTACGCAGGCCGATGCCGGTGTGACCACGCTCGACCTGCGGGACGTTGAAGCCCATCCCGTCATCCACCACGGTCAGGCGCAGGGATTGGCCCGAACCGAACAGGGTGATGGCGACTCGTTTCGCCCCGGCGTGTCGCTCAATGTTGGTCAGCGCCTCCTGGGCAATCCGGAACAGCGAGACCGGGGCGCCGTTTTCCAGGCGACAGTCGAATTCGTTGCTTCGGTAGGACACTTCCAGGCCACTGCGCTGTTCGAATTCGGCGGCGAGCTGGCCGATGGCGGCGGGCAGGCCCAGGGTATCGAGCAACGAGGAACGCAAATCATGGGAAATGCTACGGATTTCACCGATCGCTTCGCCCAGTCGATCGGTGGCATTCTTCAAGATGCCGAGGCCATTTTCCTGGCCGTTCTCGATCACATGGCTGGCCAGTTCGAACTGGAACTTGATCGAAACCAACAGCTGGCTGATGCCGTCGTGGAGTTCGCGAGACACCCGCGAGCGCTCTTCCTCCTGCAAGCTGACGATACGCTGGTTCAAGCGCTGCAGTTTCTTGTCGGCCAGGCGATGCTCGCTGACATTGAGGGTGATGCCGCCGGCAAACACCAGCAGCACCGCGACCAACGCGATGGCGGCGATGGCCTGCATGGTGGTGTGGATGCCCTGGGCCACTTCGGCGCGAGCCTGCTGGGTGGCGCGTTCGACGTCTTCCAGGTAGATCCCGGTGCCCAGCATCCAGCCCCAACGATCGAGCATCACGACGTAGGCGAGCTTGTCGGTTACCTGGCCGGAGGAGGGCTTGTTCCAGGCATAGCGCTGAAAGCCTTCGCCTGATTCGGCGCTCTTGAGCAAAGCCTGGATGACGGGCAGGCCTTGAGGATCCTTCATGTCCCAGAGATATTGCCCCACCAGCTCCGACTGGCGGGCATGCATCAGGCTGCGACCCTGGCGGTCGTAGACGAAAAAATAACCGTTGATGCCAAAGCTGAGCTTGCGCAGTTCTTCCAGCACCTGCTGCTGTGCCCGCGCATCTCCCTGGCCGTCGTTGTACAACGGGGCGATCAGGCTCTGCGCCATCTCTACGTAATTCTTCAGCTCGGCGCGTTTACTGGCCAGGATACTGTCTTCGATCAGCTGCGCCTGTTGGTCACCCAACTGGCGATTGAGCGAGATGACCAAGGCACCAATAACGGCAATCGCCAGGACCAGCGGCAGGATCCCGAGAGCGACGATCTTGTGTTTGAGCAGCATCTGTACTCCTGTCCGGATCCGGCGGGGAGGCGAATGGCGGCATCATATGCCAAACCCATGGGCGAAACATAAAACCTGTGGGAGCGAGCCTGTGTGGGAGCGAGCCTGCTCGCGAAGGCGTCGGGTCAGTCAGGATTATCGTTACCCGACACACCGCCTTCGCGAGCAGGCTCGCTCCCACAGGGGGACACAGGAGGAATTGGCATCTACGTAGTACTACGGATTTATTTATTGACGGCCAGCAGGGATATTGGGCCAGCTCCGAATTGCCGGGGCCACACTATAAAAACAATCGCCGCAATCCATTGGATATCGGCAGGAGACATGCAATGACAACCCGTCTGGTTAAACACCTCGCCTGGTTTGCCGTGGCTGTTCTGGGAGCGTGTGCGTTGAGCGTCGTGGCCCTGCGCCGCGGAGAGCCGATCAACGCCCTCTGGATCGTCGTCGCGGCTGTGGCCATCTACCTGGTCGCCTACCGCTACTACAGCCTCTTCATCGCCAACAACGTGATGCAACTCGATGCGCGCCGGGCCACGCCCGCCGTGCTCAACAACGATGGCCTGGACTATGTCCCGACCAACAAGCACATCCTTTTCGGCCACCACTTCGCGGCCATTGCCGGCGCGGGGCCGCTGGTCGGGCCGGTGCTGGCGGCGCAGATGGGTTATCTGCCCGGCACGCTCTGGCTGATCGCCGGCGTGGTGCTGGCCGGTGCGGTGCAGGACTTCATGGTCCTGTTCCTGTCGACCCGCCGCAACGGTCGCTCCCTGGGCGACATGGTGCGCGAGGAAATGGGCCGCATCCCCGGTACCATCGCGCTGTTCGGCTGCTTCCTGATCATGATCATCATCCTCGCGGTGCTGGCGCTGATCGTGGTCAAGGCCCTGGCCGAGAGCCCGTGGGGCATCTTCACGGTGATGGCGACCATCCCGATCGCGATGTTCATGGGCATCTACATGCGCTACATCCGCCCGGGCCGCATCGGTGAAATCTCGCTCATCGGCGTGCTGTTGCTGCTCGGTTCGATCTGGCTGGGCGGGCAGATCGCCGCCGACCCGGTCTGGGCCAAGGCCTTCACCTTCACCGGGATCCAGATCACCTGGATGCTGATCGGCTACGGTTTTGTCGCCGCGGTGCTGCCGGTGTGGCTGATCCTGGCGCCACGGGACTACCTGTCCACCTTCCTCAAGATCGGCACCATCATCGCCCTGGCGATCGGCATCCTGGTGACCATGCCCGAGCTGAAAATGCCGGCGCTGACCCAGTTCACCGACGGCACCGGACCGGTGTGGAAGGGCGGTCTGTTCCCGTTCCTGTTCATCACCATCGCCTGCGGCGCGGTCTCGGGTTTCCACGCGCTGATCTCCTCGGGCACCACGCCCAAGCTGCTGGATAACGAAACCAACGCGCGCTACATCGGTTACGGCGGCATGCTGATGGAGTCGTTCGTGGCGATCATGGCGATGGTCGCGGCCTCGGTGATCGAGCCGGGCGTGTATTTCGCCATGAACAGCCCGGCGGCGATCGTCGGTTCGGACGTGGTGGCCGTGGCCCAGACCGTCAGCAGCTGGGGTTTTGCAATCACCCCCGACGCGCTGCAAGCGGTGGCCAAGGACATCGGCGAGACCACCATCCTGGCCCGTGCCGGCGGTGCGCCGACCCTGGCGGTGGGTATCGCGCAGATCCTCCATTCGGTGCTGCCGGGTGAGAACACCATGGCGTTCTGGTACCACTTCGCGATCCTGTTCGAAGCGCTGTTCATCCTCACCGCGGTAGACGCCGGCACCCGTGCCGGGCGGTTCATGCTGCAGGACCTGCTCGGCTCGTTCGTCCCGGCCCTCAAGCGCACCGAATCGTGGACCGCCAACCTGATCGCCACCGCCGGCTGCGTCGCGCTGTGGGGTTACTTGCTGTATCAGGGCGTGATCGATCCGCTGGGCGGCATCAACACCTTGTGGCCGCTGTTCGGCATCTCCAACCAGATGCTGGCCGGTATCGCGCTGATGCTCGCCACCGTGGTGCTGATCAAGATGAAGCGCCAGCGCTACGTCTGGGTCACGCTGCTGCCGGCCAGCTGGCTGCTGATCTGCACCACCACCGCAGGCCTGATCAAGCTGTTCGACGCCAACCCGGCGATCGGCTTCCTGGCCCTGGCGCGCAAATACAACGATGCCCTGGCCGCCGGCCAGATCCTGGCCCCGGCCAAGAGCATCGAGCAGATGCAGCACGTGGTGTTCAACGCCTACACCAACGCAACGCTGACGGTGTTGTTCCTGTTCGTGGTCTTCAGCATCCTGTTCTACGCGCTCAAGGTCGGCATCGCCGCCTGGGGCACGAAAGAACGCACGGACAAGGAAGCGCCATTCCAGGCGCTGCCGGACGCTTGATAGGGGATTGCAACGATGTTCAATGACTTGAGTCGCCTCGGTAAATACCTCGGTCAGGCCGCCCGCCTGATGGTCGGCATGCCCGACTACGACAACTACGTCGAGCACATGCAAACCAAGCACCCCGACAAGCCGCTGATGGACTACGAGGCGTTCTTCCGAGAACGCCAGGAAGCCCGCTACGGTGGCAAGGGTGGCCCCAAATGCTGTTGAACTGAAGTAATCCCCTGTGGGAGCGAGCCTGCTCGCGAAAGCGGAGTGTCAGTCGATGAAGATGTCGACTGACCTGACGCCTTCGCGAGCAGGCTCGCTCCCACAGTTGTTTTGGGTTGGACCCAGGATTTGCGTTTGCCACAGATGCCCCTGTGGGAGCGAGCCTGCTCGCGAAAGCGGGGTGTCAGTCGATGAAGATGTCGACTGACTGGGCGCCTTCGCGAGCAGGCTCGCTCCCACAGTTGTTTTGGGTTGGACTCAGGATTTGCATGCGCCACAGATCCCCTTGTGGGAGCGAGCCTGCTCGCGAAAGCGGAGTGTCAGTCAAGGATGATTTCGACTGACCTGGCGCCTTCGCGAGCAAGCTCGCTCCCACAGTTGTTTTGGGTTGGACTCAGGATTTGCATGCGCCACAGATGCCCTTGTGGGAGCGAGCCTGCTCGCGAAAACGGAGTGTCAGTCGATGAAGATGTCGACTGACCTGGCGCCTTCGCGAGCAGGCTCGCTCCCACAGTTGTTTGGGGTGAATTCAGGATTGTATGTGCGCAGAAAGGCCAATGTGGCGAGGGAGCTTGCTCCCGCTGGCGTGCGCAGCAGGCCCCGGCGGTTCTTCAGGCTGACCGCATCGCCCGTCTTGCGACTGCTGCGTAGCCGAGCGGGAGCAAGCTCCCTCGCCACAATTGTCTGGCTTGATCCTTTGATCAGTCAGCCAGCAACACCGCCGCATCAAACCCCACCCGCAGGTTGCCCCAGTGACGGCCGCCAAAGAAGAACGGTACGTCGATCTCGGTCATGATTTCCCCGGTGTCGCGCAGGTAGGTCTGGAGCAGGAAGCGCTGGACGTTGCCCGCCGCGCGCAGGCCGATCGGGTCGTTGAAGATCCGCTTGTTGCGGCACACCGGCAGGTCGACCGCGCGGTCGCCGGTGGGTTGCTTGGACACCCAGCTGTTGTTGACCGGGCAATAGCCCTTCGTATCGACGATGAACGAGACCTTGCCGCCCGGCGTGCTGCGGGTCAGCTTGTCGCATTCTTCCTGGCAGACCCGGGCAAAGCGTTCGGTGTAGCTGGTCATGTACTGCTTGGGATCGGTACCCGGAATCAGCTGGTAATTCTGGTCGAACAGGTTGACGCCTTGTTCCTGTAGCGCCTGCAGCTGAACCTGGAGTGTGTCGCGGCATTCGCTGGCGCGGGTGATGGCGGCGTCCAGCTTGCCGTGGCCGAGCACGAAGCGGCCCAGCAGCGTCTGGACCTTCTCGGCAACACCGGACAGATCGCGGGTGGCGGTCGCCGACTGCTGCATGCGCTGGTCGATCGACTGGCTGTCGGCATGGATCTGGGTGACGCGTTCGTTGATACCGGTGTTGGAGTCGGCGAACTGCTGGATGTGGTCGGCGATATCCGCCAGTTTGCCGTTGGTGGACTCGAAGTCGACGATCATGCTCTCGAAATGGCCAGAGGCGCGTTCCACTACCTTCTGGGTCTCCCGGGCGCTGTGGCTGATCTGGGTGGTCTGCTCGTGGGTGGAACTGACCTCCTGGAGCATCGCGTCGATGTTGCGCGAAATATCGTCGGTAGCCCGGCTGACGTTCTGCGCCAGGGTGCGCACTTCATCGGCGACCACGGCGAAGCCACGGCCACTTTCCCCGGCGCGCGCCGCTTCGATGGCGGCGTTGAGCGCCAGCAGGTTGGTCTGGGCGGAAATCTGCTGGATCAGCCCGACGATGGATTTGATGCTCGACGAACGCTGGTTCAGCGCGTCCACCAGCGTGGCGAACTCACCCAGGCTGCTGGAGATCTCGCTGATGTTGCCGGTCACTTCCAGCAACTCGGCATAGGAGTCGCGGGCCATGTTCAGGTTCTGCGCGGTGGTGCTGGAGATGCCCTGGGTCTGGCGCGAGACTTCTTCGATACGGCCCACGGCGGTGTTGCTCTGGTCCATCACTTCCTTGGCGAAGCGCGCCTGGTGGGTCGCGCTGTCGCTGGAGTCGCTGATGTTCTTCAATGAACGGGCCGACTCCACGGCAATGTGCACCGTCAAGGCCTGGACGTTGCTGATGATCTCGCGCTGCTTGGCCAGGAAGCGGTTGCAGGTGGCGGCCAGCGTGCGGATCTCGTCATGGGTGACCAGCGGCAAGTCCTTGGACAAGTCGCCTTCGCCGTTGGCGATCTCTTCCAGCGCCTTGGTCATCACAGTGACGGGGCGCACGATGAGGTGGCGGAAATACCAGACCATGAAGCTGATCATGCCGAACGTCAGGAGCGCGCCGAAGAGCAGGGCATGGGTGAGGCTGTCGAGGCGATCTTCGATCTGGCCCAGCAGCGCGGCGTCCAGTTGGGCCGTGCGCAACTGCACGAGAATATCGGCCCGGGCACTGACGGCGACCCAGTACAGCAGGCCACTGACGACGACCAGCAGGAAAAGGCTTGAAAGCTTTTTGGTGAGGGTATCGAAGAATTGCATCTCGATAGACTCGTACAAGGCCTTTAACGTCTGCATGCCGCTGCTCCTGGGCAAAAAAATCACTGAATGGAATACATTCGACCGCTGGCGCCAAAGCTTTAGGGTAGCAGGGCGATTTGATATCACTTTGTGGGAGCGAGCTTGCTCGCGAAGGCGCAGGTACAGCCAACATCAATGCTGGCAGACCCACCGCTTTCGCGAGCAGGCTCGCTCCTACAGGGTGTATAGCGCTATCAATTTGATACAAAAGATTTACTGGGAATGATTCTCAAAGTATATTCGCTCTCATTCACATCCCCCCCATGAGTGCAGCGTCTTGAATCGTTCCACCCCCCTCGCTTACCGCAATGCCCTCGTCAAATGTGTTTTACCTGCGTTGTCCTGCTGTTTCATGGCAAGCCCCTTGAAGGCCCAGGACACCCTTGAACTGCCCACCACGGATGTGCAAGGCAGTCGGATCATTCAGGACGAAGGCTACACGGCGACGCAAGCCAGCACGGCGAGCAAGAGCGATGTACCGATCAAGGAAGAGGCGCAGTCGATCAACGTGGTGACCCAGCAGACCCTGGCGGACTACCAGGTGCGCTCGCTGAACGACGCGATGAAGTTCGTCAGCGGCGTCAGCCAGGGCAACACCCTGGGGGGCTCCCGGGACTCGCTCGTCAAGCGCGGTTTTGGCACCAACGATGACGGTTCGATCCTGCGCGATGGTGTGCGTTCGAACCTGGGCCATAACTTCAGCGCCACCACTGAGCGAGTCGAAGTGCTCAAGGGCCCGGCCTCTATGTTGTACGGCGCGCTGGAACCGGGTGGCCTGATCAACGTCATCAGCAAGAAGCCCGAATACACCCAGAGCACCACATTGAGCGGTTCCGCCTACAGCGAGGGCGGCGGCACCATGGCCCTGGACACCACCGGGCCGTTGGGCGACACCGGGTTGGCCTATCGCCTGATCGCCGAACGCGGCCATGAGGATTACTGGCGCAACTACGGCGTCAACGAGAGCACGCTGGTGGCGCCATCGCTCGCCTGGACCGGTGAGCGTGCTTCGTTGAACCTGAGTTATGAGTACAACGAATATTCCAACCCGTTTGACCGTGGCACGGTGTTCAAGAATGGACATCCGGCCGACATCGACTATGACAAGCGCCTGGACGAGCCTTGGGCCAAGAGCGTCGGGATCCGCGAGACGGCCACCGCACGGTTCGAGTACGAGCTGAGCGAGGCGTGGAAAACCCGGGTGACCTACGGCTGGAACAATGACCGCTACAGTCTTGCGATTGCCCAGCCCGCTACGCTCACAGGAAATGTTCTGCGCCGCAGGGCCAATGGCGCCCATTACGATGATGAGACCCGTTACGCCAGTTGGGATTTCATGGGTAAGCAAGAGCTGCTCGGCCAGCGTCATGACCTGTTGCTCGGCATCGATAATCAGGTATCCGATCAATTCCGGGGCAAGACCTATCGTGGCAACCCGCAGCCCGGCTTCAACATAACTTCACCGGTTTACGGCAACCTGCCAGAGCCGAGTTTGGTCAGCACTACCGACAGTGATCTGCGAAACCAATTGAACTCCAGTTCCGTGTACCTGAAAGACAACTGGCATTTGGATGACCGCTGGATTCTTGTAGTCGGTGGTCGTTATCAACATTACGACCAATACAGCGATCAAGGCGTAGGCAGGGATTACGAAATCAATCGCGATGACAACGGCGACGCCTTCGTGCCATTCCTCGGCCTGGTTTACAAAGCCACCGACAGCCTGTCGCTGTATGGCAACTACAGCCGCTCCTTCAAGCCGAACGACGACGTTGACGACGCCGGCAATACCTTCGATCCGGAAGAGGGCCGCAGCTATGAAATCGGCGCAAAGTACGATCCGCTCCCAGGCTTGAATATCAACCTTGCGCTGTTCGACATCGTGAAGAAAAACGTCGTGACGTCCTCCACGGTCAATGGCGTGACGCTGGCGGAAGCCGCCGGCAAGGTAGGTTCCCAGGGTCTGGAACTCGACATCACGGGCCGCCTCGCCGACCGCTGGGACCTGATCGGGACTTACGCCTACACCCATACGGAAATCCTCGACGATCCGGAGGACGAAGGCCACCGTCTGGCCGATGCTCCCAAGCACACCGCCAGCCTGTACCTGAGCCACCATCTGAACGTGCCGGCCGAATTCGGCGCCTGGCACGCCGGGGCCGGAGCGCGGTATGTCGGCGAACGCGCCGCCAACAACGCCAACGATTTCTGGCTCAGCAGCTACACCGTCGCCGACGCGTTCCTGCGCTGGGAGTCGCCGGTGTTCGGACAAAAGACCTCGTTGCAGTTGAACGTCGACAACCTGTTCGACAAGCAGTACTACCCGTCGTCTACCGGGAGCCAGTTGCAGGTCAACGTCGGCGAGCCGCGTACTGCCAGATTGAGCGCCAGCGTGACGTTCTGATCGCAGTGCTTGAATAAAAATGCCCGGGCATCAAATGTCCGGGCATTTTTTTTCAGCTTCAATCCGCCTTCGCGAGCAGGCTCGCTCCCACATAGGCTGCGGGTGTTCCAGACCCTGTGGGAGCGAGCCTGCTCGCGAAGACGGTGGCACATTCAACATTGATACTGACTGACACTACGCTTTCGCGAGCAAGCCCGCTCCCACAGGATCAGCGAAACGCCGGCACCACCTGCTGGATGAACAACTCCAGGGATTTTTTCTTCTCGGCATGCGGCAAGCTGTTGTCGCACCAGAAGCTGAACTCGTCCACGCCCAGTTCCTGGTAGTACTTGATCCGCTCGATGATCTCTTGCGGCGTGCCGACCATGGTGTTCTTGCGGATGTTCTCCAGCTGGAACTCCGGGCGCTCGGCGAATTTTTCTTCCGGGCTTGGCGCCAGGAAGCCATTGACCGGCACCTGCTTGTTGCCGAACCAGGCGTCGAAGGTGCGATAGAACTTCGAGATTGCCTGGGCACCGATCTTCCAGCCCTCGGGATCGTCCTCGGCGTGCACATGGGTGTGGCGCAGCACCATCAATTGCGGACGTGGCACGTCGGGATTGTTGTCCAGGGCGGCCTGGAATTTGTTCTTCAGGTCGAGGACTTCTTCATCGCCTTTCATCAAAGGCGTGACCATCACGTTGCAGCCATTGGCGACGGCGAAGTTGTGCGAGTCAGGGTCGCGGGCGGCGATCCACATCGGCGGATGAGGCTTGCGGATTGGCTTGGGCACGCAGGTGGAAGTGGGGAATTTCCAGATCTCGCCGTCGTGGGCGTAGTCGCCTTGCCACAGTGCGCGCACCACCGGGACCATTTCCCGCAATGCCTGGCCGCCGGAAGAAGCTGGCATGCCGCCGGCCATGCGGTCGAATTCTACCTGGTAGGCGCCCCGGGCCAGCCCGACTTCCATGCGGCCGTTGCTGATAACGTCGAGCAACGCGCATTCGCCAGCCACCCGTAGCGGGTGCCAGAACGGCGCGATGATGGTGCCGGCGCCGAGGTGAATGGTCGTGGTCTTGCCGGCCAGGTACGCCAGCAGCGGCATCGGGCTTGGCGAAATGGTGTATTCCATGGCGTGGTGTTCGCCGATCCACACGGTACTGAAACCGCCGGCTTCGGCCATCAGCGTCAGCTCGCTGAGGTCTTCGAACAACTGGCGATGGCTGACGCTTTCGTCCCAGCGCTCCATGTGTACGAACAGGGAAAATTTCATGGCGCTTTCTCTTTATTGTTGACGATCGGTTCAGGCGAGGACGGGCAGGGCGCCCATCTTGCCGTGGCAATAAACCAGCGGCCCCGGTGTGTGTTGCGGCACGATCAGGTTCTTCACGGCGCCGACCATGATGGCGTGGTCGCCACCCTCGTATTCACGCCACAGTTCGCATTCGATGATGGCGGTAGCGTTGCCCAACAACGGATTGCCCAGCTCGCTCAAGGTCCATTCGATGCCCTGGGCCTTGTCCTTGCCTTTGCGGGCGAACGCGTAGGCTTCGTTCTGCTGGCCGCCGGAAAGCACGTGGATGGCGAAGCGTTTGTTCCGGATCAGCACCGGATAGGAATCGGAGCTGTAGTTGGGGCAGAACAGCACCAGGGCCGGGTCCATCGACAATGAACTGAAGGCGCTGGCGGTCAGCCCGACGATTTTCCCGTCATCGTCCAGCGTGGTGATCACCGTCACGCCGGACGGGAACGAACCCATGACTTGTTTGTAGAGGTTGGCATCGATCATTTCGCAGTCCTCGCTCGCAGGCGGTTATGACGCAGTGTTCTCAGTGGGCGCCGGCGGCCTTGTTCAGGTCGCTCTCGGCCCATTGGGTGTAGACGCAGGCATCGGCGGCGGCCCAGCGCACCCGCACCGGGTCGCCGGCCTTGAGCGGCATGCCCGCGGCGGACAGCGCCTTGACGGTCATCTGGGTGCCGCCGGAGGTGACCACGCTGCAGGTCTGGCTTTCGCCAAGAAAGAGCACCTCCACGACCTTGGCCGAGACTTCGTTCCAGCCGGCCGGCAGGGTGTCCTGGGTCGCCTGCTCGACACTCAGGGCCAGGGCTTTTTCCGGGCGGACCATCAGCAGTACGTCCTGGTCGGTTTGCAGGCCGGTGGTCAGGCGGATCGACAGTGACTGGCCTTCGAAGGTCGCCGCGGCATTGCCCTGGGCCTTGAGCTTGAGGAAGTTGGAGTTGCCCAGGAACGAGGCGACAAAGGCGTTCGGTGGATTCTGGTAGAGGTCGTAGCCACTGCCCAGACCGACGATCTTGCCGTGGCTGAAGATCGCGATGCGCTGGGACAGGCGCATGGCTTCTTCCTGGTCGTGGGTGACGTAGACGATGGTGATGCCCAGCCGGCGGTGCAACTGGCGCAGTTCGTCCTGCAAATCTTCGCGCAGCTTTTTGTCCAGCGCGCCGAGAGGTTCGTCCATCAGCAGGATGCGCGGTTCATAGACCAGCGCCCGGGCAATTGCCACGCGCTGTTGTTGGCCGCCGGACAGTTGCGAAGGGCGCCGATGGGCGAACTCTCCCAGTTGCACCAGCTTGAGCATGGCGTCGACCCGGCGTTCGCGTTCGGCGCTGGCCAGTTTGCGGATCGCCAGCGGGAAGGCGATGTTGTCGCGCACCGACAGATGAGGGAACAACGAATAGCGCTGGAACACCATGCCGATGTCGCGCTTGTGCGGCGGCACGTTGACCAGGGATTTGCCATCCACCAGGATCTCGCCGCTGCTGGGGGTTTCGAAACCGGCCAGCATCGACAGGGTGGTGCTCTTGCCCGAGCCGCTGGAGCCGAGGAAGGTCAGGAATTCACCGTCCTGGATCTCCAGGGATATATCGTCCACGGCGGCAAAGTCGCCGTAGTGCTTGTTCAGGTTGCGCAGGCTGACCAGGGTTTTGTTGTTCTGCTGTGCGGGGTCTTTGACGGCACTCATCGTATTCTCCTAGGCGCTCAGGCGCTGATTTCGTTGCGCCGGCGCAGGGCGGCGGCGATCACCATTACCAGCACCGAGAGGCCGATCAGCAGCGTCGAAGCGACGGCGATCACAGGCGTCAGGTCCTGGCGCAAAGTGGTCCACATTTTTACCGGCAAGGTCTGCAGGGTCGGGCTGGCCATCATCACGCTCAGCACAACCTCGTCCCACGACACCAGGAATGCGAACAAGGCGCCGGCGACCATGCCCGGGCGAATCGCCGGGAAGGTCACCTTGAACACCGCTTGCAGGCGCGAGGCGCCGCAGATCACCGCCGCGTCTTCGATGGATTGGTCGAACAGCTTGAGCGAGTTGATGATCGAGATGATGGTGAACGGCAGCGCGACGATTACGTGGCTGACCACGAAGGCAAACATCGTCCCGGTGTAGCCGAGTTTCAGGAACAGCGCGTAGACCGCCACGGCGATGATCACCAGCGGCACGATCATCGGCAGGGTGAACAGGCCGTAGAGCATTTCCCGGCCGGGAAAGCGTCCACGTACCAGGGCAAATGCGGTAGGCAGGCCCAGGGCCACGGCGCAGACGGTGGTCAGCAGCGCGACCTTGAGGCTGGTCAGCGCGGCGCTCATCCAGTCGGGGTTGGAGAAGAACTGGCCGTACCATTTGAAGGTCCAGCCCGGCGGCGGAAACACCAGCCACTGCGACGAGCCGAACGACAGCAGCACGATGAACACGATGGGCAGCAGCAGGAACAGCGCGATCAGCCCGGTGGTGAAATACAGGCCGAACCGCATGCGCCGGCTCATGGCATTGGGAGTCAGGAGCATGACGGCTTACCTCGCGTTGCTGGCGCCCACCGGGGATTCCGGCTGGAGCTTCAGGTAGAAGTAGAACAACACCAGGGTGATCGCCACCAACAAGGCGGCACCGGCGCTGGCCAGGCCCCAGTTGAGGAACGACTGCACCTGCTGGATGATGAATTCCGGCAGCATCATGTTCTGCGCGCCGCCCAGCAGCGCCGGGGTCACGTAGTAACCGAGAGACATCACGAAGACCATCAGCCCGCCGGAAAACAGCCCCGGCCGGCACAGCGGCAGGAACACCCGGAAGAAGTTGGTCCAGGGGCTGGCGCCGCAGATGGAACCGGCCTGCAGGATCATCGGGTCGATGGCTTGCATGGTCGCCTGCAGCGGCAGGACGATGAACGGGATCATGATGTAGCTCATGCCGATCACCACGCCGGTGAGGTTGTGCACCATCTCTAGCGGCTGGTCGATGATGCCCAGGGCCATCAATGCCTTGTTCACCACGCCCGAGGCCTGCAACAGCACCAGCCAGGAATAGGTGCGGGCCAGCAGGCTGGTCCACATCGACAGCAGCACGATGTTCAGCATCCAGCGGCCCCAGCCACGGGGCACCAGGGTGATGGCCCAGGCCAGCGGGAAGCCCAGCAGCAGGCTGAACAACGTCACCAGCCCGGCCACCGAAAAGGTGTTGAACAGCACCCGGGCGTAAGCCGAGTTGGCGAACAGCTGCTCGTAGTTGCCCAGGCCCGGCACGGGTTCCAGCACGCCGCGCAGCAGCAGGCCGATCAGTGGCGCCAGGAAGAACAGGCCGAGGAACAGCAGCGCAGGAATCAGGTTGCCGGCGCCGCGCCAGCGTTGCATCAACGACGGCGTCTGCTTGCGCACCACGGCCGGACCGGCAGCGCCGACGGCGCTCCCGGTGCGAGGGGTTGCCGCTGCCGCCATTTTCATTTGACCAGCCATTCATTCCACCGTGTCGCGATGTCCTGACCGTTCTTGGCCCAGTACGCAAAATCCAGCGTGATCTGATCCTTGGCGTAGGCGGTCGGCAGGTTGGGGGCGAGCACCGAATCCAGGCGCGCGATGCTGTCAACGTTGACGGGGGCGTAGGCGGTCAGGTTGGAGAAATCGGCCTGGCCCTTGGCGCTGCTGGCGTTGGCCAGGAACTTCATGGCGGCGGCCTTGTTTTTCGCACCTTTCGGGATAACCAGGATATCGGCCATGACCAGATTCTGCTTCCAGCTCACGCCGACCGGCGCGCCGTCCTGTTGCAAGGCATAGATCCGACCGTTCCAGAACTGGCCGATGCTGGCCTCGCCGGACGCCAGCAATTGCTGGGACTGGGCGCCGCCGCCCCACCAGACGATGTCTTTCTTGATGGTGTCGAGTTTCTTGAAGGCGCGGTCCAGGTCCAGCGGATAGAGCTTGTCCTGCGCCACGCCATCGGCCAGCAGAGCCAGTTCCAGCACGCCAGGGCTTGGCCATTTGTAGAGGGCGCGCTTGCCTGGGTAGGTCTTGGTGTCGAACAGCGCGGACCAATCCGTTGGCTTGCCCGAACCGAGCTTGCCTTCGTTGTAGCCGAGCACGAAGGAGAAATAGAACGAGCCGACACCGTGGTCGGAGACGAAGCGCGGGTCGATCTTGTCGCGCTGGATGACCGAGAAATCGAGAGGTTCGAGCAGGCCTTCGGCGGCGGCACGCAGGGCAAAGTCGGCCTCGACATCGACCACGTCCCATTGCACGTTGCCGCTTTCGACCATGGCCTTGAGTTTGCCGTAGTCGGTCGGGCCATCCTGGACCACGGTGATGCCGCTGGCCTTGCTGAACGGATCGGCCCAGGCCTGCTTCTGCGCGTCCTGGGTGCTGCCGCCCCAACTGACGAAATTGACGCTTTCAGCGGCCATCGTCGCCTGGCTGGTGACACTCAGCAGGCCGGCAAAAAGAATTGCGGCTGCACTTTTCTTCAACACCATGTTCACGCCCTCATTGTTGTGTTTATTGAGTGGGCTTCTGTTCGCCCACTTATCGGGAGCTTTGGGTCAAGCGAGTCTTGCAAGTGACCGCGCCAGGGTAGGCAGAAGCGTTCGGTCGATGGAATATCATATTATGGTATTCCAAGCTTTCTGCAAGGGTTTTGCCGTACCGGCTATCTGCCTGACGGAATTTTGCGGTGATCTACTGTGGGAGCGAGCCTGCTCGCGAAAGCGGTCGTTCAGTCGACTTCAATGTTGCCTGGCATGCCGCTTTCGCGAGCAGGCTCGCTCCCACAGGGCCTATGTGTATCCTCCCGGCTATCCGGTAAAAGCAATGCTCTCCACCACCTCCAGGTCGTACCCGGTCAACCCGGCATACTTAAGCGGTGGCCCGAGATGCCGCAGCTTGCCAACACCCAGGTCCTGCAGAATCTGCGCGCCAGTGCCTACTTCAGAATAGATGCGCGATTGGGAACGGCTGAACTGGCGGGGCGGCTGGGTGAGCTGCGGCACACGCTCGAGCAACGCCTGGGATGACTCGTGGTTGGCCAGCACCACCACCACGCCGCAACCTTCCTCCGCCACTCTCTGCAGGGCCGCCCACAACGTCCAGTTGGAAGGCCCGTTGTACTCGGCACCCACCAGGTCCCGCAGTGGGTCGATCACATGCACGCGCACCAGCGTCGGCTCTTCCCGACGGATATCGCCCATGACCATCGCCATATGCACGCCGCCTTCGATGCGGTCTTCGAAGGTGAACAAGCGGAAGGTGCCATGCACCGTCGGCAGTTCCCGTTCACCGATGCGCACCACCGTGTGCTCGGTGCTCAGGCGGTAGTGGATCAGGTCGGCGATGGTGCCGATCCTGATCCCGTGCTTGCGGGCGAAAATTTCCAGGTCCGGCCGGCGCGCCATGGTGCCGTCATCGTTCATGACTTCGACAATCACCGATGCCGGCGTGAAGCCTGCCAGGCGCGCCAGGTCGCATCCGGCTTCGGTATGCCCGGCGCGGGTCAGTACGCCGCCTTCCTTGGCCCGCAGCGGGAAGATATGCCCCGGCTGGACAATGTCGGCCGGCCCCGCGTCACGAGCAACAGCGGCGGCGACGGTGCGCGCCCGGTCAGCGGCGGAGATACCTGTGGTCACACCCGTGGCGGCCTCGATGGACACCGTGAACGCGGTGCTGAACACGCTGCCGTTGCTCGGCACCATCTGTTCGAGGCCCAGGCGCTGGCAGTGTTCGTCGGTCAGGGTCAGGCAGATCAGCCCGCGTGCTTCGCGGGCCATGAAGCTGATCGCCTGGGCATTGCAACAATCGGCGGCGAGCAGCAGGTCGCCTTCGTTTTCCCGATCTTCGTCATCCACCAGCAACACCATCTTGCCCAGGCGGTAGTCTTCGATGATTTCCTCAATGCTGTTAAAGGCCATGGCGGGCTCTCTTTGTTTTGGAGGGTGCAGGATGGAAACAGCTTGTGGTATACCATAATACAAAACAAACACAGAGGTCACTATGAAGGCGTACTGGATTGCTCATGTGGATGTCAGCGACCCCGATCAATACAGCCAATACACCCAGCGCGCGCCAGCGGCGTTTGCCTTGTATGGCGCACGGATGCTCGCCCGAGGCGGACGCAGCGAAGCGATGGAAGGCAGGGCCACGCCGCAGCGCAGCGTGGTGATCGAATTCGATTCCTACGAACAGGCGCTGGCCTGCTATCACTGCGAGGAGTATCAGCAGGCGAAGAAGCACCGTGAAGGTGTGGCGCGGGCCGAGGTGATCATCGTCGAGGGCGTGGCGCCCTGACCGCAGGCGTCAGCGGATGAAGTGAATCTTGCCGCTGTCGTCGTTGCCCATGTAGATGCCGTAGACCCCGGCCTGGCGTTCCTCGATGTAACGTTCGAGGATCTGCCGGATGGCCGGGTAATAGATGCTGTCCCATGGGATGTCTTCGGCAGCGAAGAATTGGCAGGCGAGGGTTTCCGCGCCGAACTCGCCGGTGATTTCCAGCGCGATGGCGCGGAAGATGATGTACACCTCGCTGATTTTCGGCACGCTGAAAATCGAGTAGGGCGAGATGATTTCGGCGCGCACGCCGGTCTCTTCCCAGACTTCACGCAGGGCCGCCTGCTCGGTGGTCTCGTTGCCTTCCATGAAGCCGGCCGGCAGTGTCCAGGTGCCGGGGCGTGGCGGGATGGCGCGTTGGCACAACAGGTACTTGCCGTCCTGTTCGATGATGCAGCCGGCGATGATCTTCGGGTTCACGTAGTGGATGTAGCCGCAGCCGCCGCACATCAGCCGCTCATGGGTATCGCCCGCTGGCAGGCGCTGGCTCAAGTCAGTGCCGCCACACTTTGGACAAAAGCTCGGGCTGAACATGATCAGCGTCCTATGCGCGGTTCTTTCAACGCGATGGGCGCGGTGATTTCCGGGATGTTGCCGGTCTCTTCCTGCTGGCGCTTGAGGTATTCCAGCGCGACCTTGGCGGCGGCGCGTACGTGATCGACGCAGGCCTGGTGGGCCACCAGCGGATCGCCACTCTTGATCGCCTCGACCATGCGTTCCATTTCCTGGTTGCTGCTGCCACGGCGGTTTTCCTGGGACACCGACGTCGCCCGCAGGTAGCTGATGCGCGCCTGCAACTGGCGCAACTGGGTGGCGGCAACATGATTGCCGGAACCTTCAAGCAGTACGTCGTAGAAACCCTGGACCGAATCCAGCACCTGCTGCAGCTCGCCGTCCTTGAGGGCCTTGCGGTTTTCCTCGAGGGCTTTTTCCAGCGCCTTGATGTCCTTGGCCTTGGCCCGCAGGGTGAACAACTGGACGATCAGGCCTTCGAGCACGCAACGCAGCTCATAGATGTCACCGGCGTCGGCCAGGGTGATGATCGCCACCCGTGGACCCTTGGCATCGGCGAACTCCACCAGGCCTTCGGATTCGAGGTGACGCAGGGCTTCACGCACCGACGTACGGCTCACGCCCAGGCGGTCGCACAGGTCGCGTTCAACCAGGCGATCGCCCGGCAGCAGCTGGAAGTTCATGATGGCGCTTCGCAGTTTATCCAGCACGATCTCGCGCAGGGTAACGGGGTTGCGATTGACCTTGAAGCTGTCGTCGAGTGGCAGGCGTTTCATGGGGTCCGCTCTGTGATGTGGCTGTCCATGCAAAACGGGCAAACATCCATGCTCGTTCAGTTCAAACAGCCGAGGGTTGACTGGAGGCCTCGGCGTCGGCTTCGGCGAAGGCTTCGCGGGCAAGCCGGAAACTGTCTACGGCAGCGGGGACGCCGCAATAAATGCCGACCTGAAGCAGAATTTCGCGTATTTGCTCACGACTCAGTCCGTTACGCAAGGCGCCGCGCACATGCAGCTTGAGTTCGTGCGGACGATTGAGCGCCGAGATCATCGCCAGGTTGATCATGCTGCGCTCCTTGAGCGACAAACCCTCGCGGCCCCAGACATGACCCCAGCAATATTCCGTGACCATTTCCTGCAGCGGCCGGGTGAAATCGTCGGCGTTCTCGATGGCGCGGTTGACGTAGTCCTGTCCCAGCACCTGGGTGCGGATCTTCAGGCCTTGCTGGTATTTTTCGTTGCTCATACGAATCCCCGAAAATACTGATGGACCTGTGGGAGCGAGCCTGCTCGCGAAAGCGCTGTGTCAGACGCATCATCACCAGCTGATCCACCGCCTTCGCGAGCAGGCTCGCTCCCACAGGGGGATATGTGCAGCCCTCAAGCCAGCGCGGGCAGCGGGCCCAGCTTGCCTTTGTGGTAGATCATCGGCGTGACCGGTTGCGCGGGCAGGATCAGGTTCTTCACCGCGCCGACGATGATCGCGTGATCGCCACCGTCGTATTCACGCCACAGCTCGCACTCGATGATTGCCGTGGCTTTACCCAGCAACGGATTGCCCAAATCGCTCAGGTGCCAGTCGATGCCTTTGGCCTTGTCCTTGCCTTTGCCGGCGAAGGCGTAGGCTTCGGCGGTCTGGTCGGCGGACAGCAAGTGGATCGCGAACTGCTTGCTGTCGCGCAGGATCGGGTACGTATCGGAGGCATAGTTGGGACAGAACAGCACCAGCGCCGGGTCAATGGACAAGGCGCTGAAAGCGCTGGCGGTGATGCCGACGATATTGCCCTCCGGGTCCAGGGTGGTAACCACCGTGACGCCGGACGGGAACGAGCTCATGACTTCTTTGTAGATGCCGGGTTCGATCATTTCTCAGGACTCCTAGCGCATCACGAACGGGTCAGGCATGGGCGCCTGGGAAAGGTTGATCCACACCGTCTTCAGCTCGGTATAGGCCAGCACTGAATCGATGCCGCTTTCGCGTCCGTAGCCACTGTTCTTGAACCCGCCGATTGGCGCCATGGCCGAGACCGCGCGGTAGGTGTTGACCCAGATGATCCCGGATCGCACGTCCCGGGCCAGGCGATGGGCGCGGCCCAGGTCACGGGTCCAGATGCCGGCGGCGAGGCCGAACTGCGAGTCGTTGGCGATCGCCAGGGCTTCGGCTTCGTCCTTGAAACGAATGACCGACGCCACCGGGCCGAAGACTTCTTCCTGCATGATTTTCATCGAATTGCGATCGCACTCGAACAGGGTCGGCTCGTAGAACCAGCCGTCTCCCAGGTTCGGCGGACGCTTGCCGCCCAAGCGCAAGCGCGCGCCTTC
Source organism: Pseudomonas sp. Z2-11 (assembly GCF_054161305.1). Taxonomy (NCBI): domain Bacteria; kingdom Pseudomonadati; phylum Pseudomonadota; class Gammaproteobacteria; order Pseudomonadales; family Pseudomonadaceae; genus Pseudomonas; species Pseudomonas sp. Z2-11. The sequence goes on along the minus strand of NZ_CP096395.1, from coordinate 3,696,990 downwards.
GGCAATCGCGTCGGCCACCAGGCCTTCGACCACGGCCAGTTGCTGCGCGGTGGCCATGGGGCCCATTTCGCTGGCGTCTTCCTGGGGGTTGCCGATGCGAATGCGCTGGGCGCGCTCGACCAGGCGCGAGACGAACTCGTCGTAGATTTCGTCCTGTACCAGCAATCGCGAGCCGGACACGCAGCTCTGGCCGGAGGCGGCGTAGATCCCGGCAATCGCACCGTTGATGGCGCTGTCGAGGTCGGCGTCGGCAAAGATGATGTTGGGCGACTTGCCGCCCAGCTCCAATGACAGCTTGGCGAAGTTCTCGGCGCTGCTGCGCACCACATGCCGGGCCGTGGCCGCGCCGCCGGTGAAGGCGATCTTGCGTACCAGCGGATGGCGGGTGAGGGCGGCGCCGGTGCTCGGGCCGTAGCCGGTGATGACGTTGACCACGCCCGGCGGGATCCCGGCTTCCAGGGCCAGGCGAGCGAGTTCCAGGATCGTCGCCGAGGCGTGCTCGGACGGCTTGATCACGATGGTGTTGCCGGCCGCCAGCGCCGGGGCGAGCTTGATGGCGGTGAGGTACAGCGGGCTGTTCCAGGGGATGATCGCGGCGACCACGCCCATGGCTTCGTGCACGGTGTAGGCGAACAGGTCCGGCTTGTCGAGGGGCAGGGTGCCGCCTTCGAGCTTGTCGGCGAGCCCTGCGGTGTAGTGGAAAAATTCCGGCAGGTAGCCGACCTGGCCACGGGTTTCACGGATCAGCTTGCCGTTGTCGCGGCTTTCGAGCTGGGCCAGTTTTTCCTTGTTTTCGGCGATCAGGTCACCGAGACGGCGCAGCAGTTTGCCCCGAGCAGTGGCGGTCAGTCCGCGCCAGGCCGGGCTGTCAAAAGCCGTTTGTGCGGCTTGTACGGCGCGATCGACATCGGCTTCGTCGGCATCGGGCAGCTCGGCCCAGGGCTCGGCCAGCGCCGGGTTCAGGCTCTCGAAGGTCTTGCCGGACAGCGCATCGACCCATTCACCGCCGATGCACATCGAAAAGCGTGCGAGTGTCATGCAACGATCCCCTTTATTGGATTTTGTCGGGTATTGGCCGTGTCGAGGAATTCCAGCAGCAACTGGTTGACCAGGCGCGGCGACTCTACCGGCATCATATGCCGTTGCTCGGCGAGCACGGCAACCGTGGCGCCGGGAATCCGCTCGGCCAGTTGCCGGGCCATTTCCGGGGTCGAGCCGGGGTCCAGTTCGCCGGTGGCAATCAACGTCGGCGCCTGGATGCTGCCCAGGTCGTCGGCGCGGTACATGTCCTGGGTGGCGAACAGCTCATAGGTGGTCAGGTAACCCTGGGGGTCGTTCTGCGCCAGGGTCTGGCGCAGCGCGGCGATCTGCGCCGGATTGGCCGCCTGGTATTCGCGGCTGAACCAGCGCGACAGTGCGGCTTCGGCGTTGGCGTCCGGCCCATGCTCGGCGGCCTGGGCGGTGCGGGCGATGACCCCCGCGCGTTGTTCGGCGCTGCGGTTGAACACGCTGTTGAGCACCACCAGGCCTTGCAGGCGTTGCGGATAGTGCAAGGCGAAGGCGCGTGCCACCAGGCCGCCCATGGAAAAGCCGATCACGCTGGCCTGGGGCAGTTGCAAGTGGTCCAGCAACTCCAGCAGCTGATCGGCGTACCCGAGCAGGCCAGTGTCGGTGGCAGGGCGCGGGCTGGCGCCATGGCCGAGCATGTCGTAGGCGATGACGCGATACTTCGTGGCCAGGCCAACGACCTGGCCGCCCCACATTTCTTTGTTCAGGCCCACGCCGTGGATCAGGACCACGGGCTGGCCTTGGCCGGTTGCCAGGTAACTGGTGCCGGCCGGGGTGAGTTCAGCGGTGAGCCGAATCATGGAGCGCTCCTGCATGCCTTTTTTATTGTGGTTGCCCCGGTGGGATCACTGGGCCTGTTCGGCGGCCAGCTCTTCCAGGTCGATGTAACGATTGCCGATGCGTGGATGCAGGCGCCCGCCATCGGCGCAGCCCAGCACCACGACGATTTCGTCGGCGCGTGGAGCGTCTTCGATCTGCATTTCCAGGGTGATGTAGTGAGAGCGCAGGCCTTCGTCGTCCTTGTGCATCATCGGGATCTGGATCGAGGTGCCGGGGCCGCCGCGCTTGTTGGTGAAGCTCAGGTAGCTCTTGGCCTTGACCGCCTCGCGGTAATGGTTGCCGAAACGCAGGGTATGGATCACGGCGGAGGCGTGCTCGATCTCGCCGTCGGCACCGACGACCGCGGCCTTGCCATAGGCTTCGATCTTTTGCGCACCGCCGATGATGCCCACCAGGCGCTCGACCATCAGCGCGCCGAGATCGGAGCAATTGGCGCGGATCTCGGGTTTCAGGTCTTCGACAAAACCACGGCCCAGCCAAGGGTTCTTCATGACCACCGCCAGCCCGACCATGGTCACCGGCTTGTCGGTAGCCTTGCCACCTTCGATGAAGGTTTCTTCGACATAGCTGACGATCTTGCGAATTTCGAAACTCATGAGCTGCTCCGTGGGGGAAAGTGTCTGTGCGTATGATGGTATACCATAATACTGTTGGTGCAAGTGGCGACTTAGGATTTGTGCGAGGGGAGGCGACGGAAGGCTGGGGGCGGGCAGGAGGTCTTGAGGATGCCAGGGAACCCCGTGGCGAGGGAGCTTGCTCCCGCTCGGCGACGCAGTCGCCGCAAAGAAGCCCATTCGGTTTAACAGGTGAAGGTTGCCGGGTCCGCTTCGCGCCCCAGCGGGAGCAAGCTCCCTCGCCACGATGTGCTTTCCCGCGAAATCTCGGCGCTTGAGCTATCGTTGGGTAAACCCGGCCATTTTTGCCGCTGGGTATAAATTTCCCCTTTTCAGGGCATCCGAGGCCAACTTCCCGCCCGACTGCACCGATTCGACCCGTTTGTGGCATCGACGCCGGGCACTGAAATAAACGTTTCAGCCTGCAAACCGATTTTTGCCGTCAAATAGAAAAGAAATTTCGCTTTTTCAGCGTTGCGCGCCGTTTTTTCCAGCATTGTGTGGATGCCCCCCGCGCTTAGGCACAGCGTTTGCTACGGCTCAAAGACGCAAGAACCAAGAGGTGCTCCAAGGAACAGGCTCATCAAACAAGGCAAGGCCAGACTGGTGAAATGACGAAGTCATAAGAAATGCCGTGTACGACACGGCTGGGAGTTGGCTATGCCCCACGCTTTTTTCAATGAAATGTATGACGCACAGGGTGACTGCCGCCCGCATTACCAAGCCTTCTCGCGCTGGCTGGCGGATACGCCGCTGGAGCTGTTGGAGCAACGCCGCCGCGAAGCCGACCTGCTGTTTCATCGCGCGGGCATCACGTTCACCCTCTACGGCGACGAGCAGGGCACCGAGCGCCTGATCCCCTTCGACATCATCCCCCGCAGCATCAAGGCCAGCGAATGGCAGACGGTCGAGCGTGGCTGCATCCAGCGGGTCCAGGCCCTGAACATGTTCCTGGCCGATATCTACCACGGGCAACGCATCCTCAAGGAAGGCATCATCCCGGCCGAGCAAGTGCTGGCTAACGAGGGCTACCAGATCGCAATGCAGGGCCTGGACCTGCACCGTGGCATCTACGCGCACATTGCCGGTGTCGACCTGGTTCGCGACGGCGACGGCAGCTACTACGTGCTGGAGGACAACCTGCGCACGCCCAGCGGCGTGAGCTACATGCTCGAAGACCGCAAGATGATGATGCGCCTGTTCCCAGAATTGTTCGCCGCCCAGCGCGTGGCGCCCATCGACCACTATCCGAACCTGCTGCTCGATACCCTCAAAAGCTCAAGTCCACTCGACAACCCTACCGCCGTGGTGCTGACCCCAGGGCGTTTCAACAGTGCCTATTTCGAACATGCGTTCCTGGCCCGGGAAATGGGCGTGGAGCTGGTAGAGGGCGCCGACCTGTTCGTGCGTGACGACCACGTTTATATGCGCACCACCGCTGGCCCCCAGCAGGTGGATGTGATTTACCGTCGCCTTGACGACGCCTACCTTGATCCGCTGTCGTTCAATCCCGATTCGATGCTCGGCGTGCCCGGGCTGGTCGCGGTCTATCGTTCCGGCAACGTGGTGCTGGCAAACGCCGTCGGCACTGGCGTGGCGGACGACAAGTCGATCTACCCCTATGTCGACGAGATGATCCGCTTCTACCTCACCGAAGAGCCGATCCTGAAGAACGTGCCCACCTGGCAGTGCCGCAAACCCCAGGACCTGTCCCATGTACTGGCGAACCTGCCCGACCTGGTGGTCAAGGAAACCCAGGGCTCCGGCGGCTACGGCATGCTGGTGGGGCCGGCGGCCACCGCAGCGGAGATCGAGGATTTCCGTGCCCGTCTCAAGGCCCGGCCCGAGGCCTACATCGCCCAGCCGACCTTGAGCCTGTCCACGTGCCCGACTTTTGTCGAAAGCGGCATCGCCCCGCGCCACATCGACCTGCGTCCGTTCGTGCTGTCCGGCAAGGAAACCCGCCTGGTACCGGGCGGCCTGACCCGCGTGGCGCTGCGCGAAGGCTCGCTGGTGGTGAACTCGTCCCAGGGTGGCGGCACCAAGGACACTTGGGTAGTGGAGGACTAAGACATGCTTTCAAGAACCGCTTCGGACCTCTATTGGATGTCCCGCTACCTGGAGCGCGCCGAGAACCTGGCGCGTATGCTCGAAGTCAGTTATTCGCTGTCGTTGATGCCCCAGGCCGGGCGCAGCGACGGGCATGCCGAGCTGGCGATGTCGCTGCTGGCGGCCGGTACGCTGGACGATTACAACGCCCGTTATGACGCGCTCAACAGCGAGCGCATGCTGCATTTCTTTGCTCTGGATGAAGCCAACCCCGGCAGTATCTATAGCTGCCTGCGTGCCGCGCGCACCAATGCCCACGCCGTGCGCGGACGCATCACTGCCGACATGTGGGAAAACATCAACGCCACCTGGCTGGAGATGCGCAACATCGCCAGTAACGGCCTGGGCCGCTACGGCATCAGCCATTTCTGCGAATGGGTCAAGGAGCGTTCGCACCTGTTCCGCGGCGCGACGTCGGGCACGATCATGCGCAACGACGCCTACAGTTTCATTCGCCTGGGAACCTTCATCGAGCGCGCGGACAACACCTTGCGCCTGCTGGACGCGCGTTACGAGATGTTCGGCGAGGAGTCGGAGGAGGTCAGCGACAACTCGGCGCGCGGCTATTACCAATGGAGTGCCTTGTTGCGGGCGCTGTCTTCGTTCGAGGCGTTCAACGAGATCTACCGTAACGCACCCAACGCCGAGCAGGTGTCGGAGATGTTGCTGCTGCGGGCCGACGTGCCGCGCTCGCTGCATGCGTGCATCGAAGAACTGGACCATATCCTCGCCAGCCTGCCTGGCAACAACGGTCGTCCGGCCCAGCGCCTGGCCGCGGAATTGAATGCGCGCCTGCGTTATTCCGGCATCGACGAGATTCTCGCGTCGGGCCTGCATCAATGGCTGACCGAACTCATCGGCCAGATCCGCCACCTGGGCCAGACCGTCCACGATGCCTACCTGGAGGTGGTATGAAATTGTCCATTCGCCACGACACGACCTACAGCTATGCCGACGAAGTCTGCACCAGCATCCAGTTCCTGCGCCTGACGCCCAAGGACAGCCCGCGCCAGCGCATTCTGCAATGGCACCTGGAGTTGCCACGCCTGGTGCGCAGCCAGCTCGATCCTTACGGCAACATCCTGCATGTCATGACCATGGACGAGCCTCATGGGGCTCTGGTACTGACCGCTTACGGTGAAGTGCAGATCGACCAGACCGTCGAGATGGAGCCTGACAGCCAGTCACCGCTGCCGTTCCTGCGCACCAGCCGTCTCAGCCAGGCCGATGAGAGCCTCAGCGCTTTCGCCGTGGCCCGGTGCGGGGCACGGCGTGATCGTTCGGCGCTGGCCGACTTGATGAATGGCCTTGCCGATCGCATGGCCTACCTTCCCGGCACTACCGCGGTCAGCAGCACGGCGGCCGAGGCGTTTGCCGGCGGTGCCGGCGTCTGCCAGGACCACGCCCATGCATTCGTGGCGTGTGCCCGCAGCCTGGGCGTGCCGGCGCGGTATGTGTCCGGCTACCTGTGCACCGAAGACGAAAACCACCTGGCGAGCCATGCCTGGGCTGAAGCCTGGCTGGGGGATGGCTGGTACAGTTTCGACGTAACCAATCGCCTGACCCGTCCCGATCGCCACCTGAAACTGGCGATCGGCCTGGACTATCTCGACGCCTGCCCGGTGCGCGGCATGCGCCGGGGCGGCGGAGCGGAGCAGATGCACGCGCGGGTGCAGGTGAGCTCGATGGTGCAGGTGCAGCATCAGTAATTTATCCAATAAAGCCTGAGGCCCCTTCGCGAGCAGGCTCGCTCCCACGGGGACACGGAGTCACGTACTGCGCAGCCATCCTAAAACCGTGGCGAGGGAGCTTGCTCCCGCTGGGCTGCGCAGCAGCCCTGAAACCAAGAACCTCGGTGCATCAGGCAGAACGCATTCGACAATTGGGGCTGCTTCGCAACCCAGCGGGAGCAAGCTCCCTCGCCACAAAAGCTGGGCAATCGAGGCAGGAGGGCATGATCGTCGGTGCCTTCGGTCCGTTGTGGGAGCAAGCCTGCTCGCGAAGGTGGCGGCACGGTTCTTTTACGTACGCAGCCGTGGGAACCTGTCATCATCGCGCTTCGCAACACCCCCTTGATAAAGGAACAGCGCCATGGACGATGTACAGCAATTGGGCGAAATGCTCCGCCACTACGCCGACAGCGAAGCGCACAAGAAGCAGCAGCACCAGGCCCACTCGGCGGTATGGGCTGAGCGAATCGAGGCATTGTACGGGCAGATCGAGCAATGGTTGGCGCCGGTCCTTGCGCCGAACCTGCTGGAGTTGAGCCGTGGCGCGTATGTCGCCCATGGGCCGAGTGTTCCTGCCGAGACGTCGACTTTCAAGACGGAAAAACTGACGTTGTCCATTACCGGTAAACCGGTTGAGTTTGTGCCGGATGTGATGGGCGCGGGCGGGTTGATTTCCTTGTCGATCATCGGCCTGACCGCCACTCGCCACGGCAGCATTTCCCTGGTTTGCCAGCCGCCATCAACGCAGTGGCAATGGCGCAGGACCAACGGGCTGAAAGATCCGGACACCTACGTCTTCGATGCAAATTTCCTCGCCCAGCAGTTGCAGAGTCTTATACCGCGCGAGCGAAGCTGAATACGCTTGGCCGGGCAAAACCCCGCGCATTGGCTATACCTGTAGTTCCGCCCCCCGTCGGGTGTGGCTTACAGGAGTAACAGCATGAAGTTCGCCTCCATGATCGGCACCGTTTGCATCGCCTCGCTCGCGCTCGCGGGCTGCTCCAGCAAAGTCACCCAGCCGGACGAGTATTCCGGGTTCCTGGGGGACTACAGCCGGCTCAAGGAAGAAAAATCGCCGTCGGGGGCCGAGGTGATGCGCTGGGTCGATCCGAAGATCGATCTGGCGAAGTACTCCCGCATCTATATCGAACCGACCCAGCTGTACCCCAAGCCGCAAGCGACGGTGAAAATCCCGTCGGCAACGTTGGCCGGCATCACCAGCTACTACGACCAGGCGCTCAAGCGTGAAGCCGGCAAGTCCCTGCCGCTGGCGACCAGCCCTGGCCCGGGTGTCCTGGTGGTGCGGGCGGCGATCACCGCGGTCAGCAGCAAGACCGAGGGCCTGAAACCCTACGAAGTGATTCCGATCGCCCTGGTGGCCGCCGCGGTCAGTACCGCCAGCGGCATTCGTGACCAGGAAACCACCCTGGGCACCGAAGCGGTGTTTCTCGACGGCGGCAATAATGCGGTAATCGCCCAGGTGGTGCGCAAGGGCACGGGTAAACCGTTGTCGAACGAGTCCCAGGTCATGAAGCCCGATGATGTCAAAGGAGTCATCGATGGCTGGGCGGCGGATCTGCATCAGTCATATTTGCAGCTCAAGGCTAAATAGCAGGCCCGGTCACTCGTGACTTTTTGTGTGCAGGCATAGGTCGGAGCACCATTTCATGGTTAACTCCGGCCTCACCATTTTCAAACCTGTCAGAAGGAATCCGTTCATGGCTCAAGTCACTCTCAAAGGCAACCCTGTCCAAGTCAACGGCCAGTTGCCCCAAGCCGGTTCCAAGGCGCCAGCCTTTTCCCTGGTTGCCGGCAATCTGTCGGACGTTTCCCTGAAGGATTTCGCCGGCAAGCGCAAAGTGCTGAACATTTTCCCAAGCGTCGACACGCCGACCTGCGCCACTTCCGTGCGCAAGTTCAACGCCCAGGCCAACGATCTGAACAACACCGTAGTGCTGTGCATCTCCGCCGACCTGCCGTTCGCCCAGGCCCGTTTCTGTGGTGCCGAAGGCCTTGAAAACGTGCAGAACCTGTCGACCCTGCGCGGTGCCGAGTTCATTGAGAACTACGGCGTAGCCATTGCCGACGGCCCGCTCAAAGGCCTGACCGCCCGTGCCGTGGTGGTGCTGGATGAAAACGACACCGTGCTGCACAGCGAGCTGGTCAAGGAAATCGCCGAAGAGCCGAACTACGACGCGGCGCTGGCTGTCCTGAAGTAAGTGCTTTGAAATAACTGCTCTGAAATAAAGTATTTATTACAATTGTTAACGGCCTGGCCTGACCAGGCCGTTTTCATTTGTGTTTCAAGGCTTTAGCTAACCGGGCGGAATGTAAGCCCAAGGTAAATTGCCGGTAAAGGCGCTTTGCTAAATATCCGCCAGTGCTTATCGTTCAGCCTCCTGTAAAAGAAGCTCACGCGCCCAATGGTTGACCACTCCATGCAATCCTCTGTTTCCCGCAAATCCCGTCGCTGGCTGTTCGGCCTGTTTGTCGTACTGGTCATCGCGCTGCTGGCCTGGAAGTTCTGGCCCGCCAGTACCGACCCGAAAAACGGCGCAGAGCAGAAAACCGCGGCTGGACACGCGGGACGCTCGGGTGGCATGCGGCCGGGGTTTGGCAGTGCGGCGGGGCCGATTCCGGTTCGGGTGGCGCCAGCGGTCACCGGGGATTTTCCCCTGTATTACAAGGCGCTGGGCACGGTCACCGCGCTCAATACGATCAACGTTCGCAGCCGGGTCGGCGGCGAGTTGGTGAAGATCGCCTTTGAAGAAGGGCAGATGGTCAAGGCCGGCGACCTGCTGGCGGAAATCGACCCACGTCCTTACCAGAATGCCTTGCTCCAGGCCGAAGGCACGCTGCTGCAAAACCAGGCCCAACTGAAAAATGCCCAGGTCGACCTGGAACGCTATCGCGGCCTGTACGCCGAAGACAGTATCGCCAAGCAGACCCTCGACACCGCCGCTGCGCTGGTGGGCCAGTACCAGGGGACGGTCAAGACCAACCAGGCGGCGGTCAACGACGCCAAGCTCAACCTGGAATTTACCAGGATCCGCGCGCCGATCAGCGGCCGCGTAGGTTTGCGTCAACTGGACATCGGCAACCTGGTGGCCGCCAACGACACCACGGCCCTGGCCGTCATCACCCAGACCCAGCCCATCAGCGTCGTGTTCACGCTGCCGGAAAACAACCTCGAAACCGTGCTCGCCCGCTATCGCAGCGGAGCGAAACTACCGGTCGAGGCCTGGGACCGTGGCGATGTGAAACTCCAGGCCAGCGGTGTTCTGCAAAGCCTGGACAACCAGATCGACGTCACCACCGGCACCTTGAAATTCAAGGCGCGCTACGAAAACCGCGACCAGTCACTGTTTCCCAACCAGTTCGTCAACGTGCGCCTGCTGGCCGACACCCTCAAGGGCGTGGTCCTGGCGCCGACCGCAGCCATCCAGTTCGGCACCAACGGCACCTTCGTCTACGCCCTTGATGGCGACAAGAAAGTCACCATCAGGAAGCTCAAGATCGGTGCCAGCGATGGCGAAAAAACCATTGTCACCGAGGGCCTGGCCGCCGGCGACAGGGTGGTGCTCGAAGGCACCGACCGCTTGAAGGAGGGCAGCGAGGTGGAAGTGGTCAACGACAGCCAGGAGGTGCCGACCACGCCGACCGAACACCTGCAAGGCAAGACGGCCGCGGCCCCGACTGAGCCGACCGCGGCCGACAAGGCGAAAAAGGGCGGCGCATGAATCTCTCGCGGCTGTTCATCCTTCGCCCGGTCGCCACCACGTTGAGCATGCTGGCGATTGTCCTGGCCGGCCTGATTGCCTATCGGCTGCTGCCGGTGTCGGCACTGCCCCAGGTCGACTACCCGACCATCCGCGTGATGACGCTGTACCCGGGCGCCAGTCCCGACGTCATGACCAGCGCCGTGACCGCGCCCCTGGAGCGGCAGTTCGGGCAGATGCCGGGCCTCACCCAAATGGCTTCCACCAGTTCCGGTGGTGCGTCGGTAATCACCCTGCGTTTCAATCTGGACATCAACATGGATGTCGCCGAGCAGCAGGTGCAGGCCGCGATCAACGCCGCGACCAATCTGTTGCCAACCGATCTGCCGGCGCCGCCGGTGTACAACAAGGTCAACCCGGCGGACACCCCGGTGCTGACGCTGGCGATCACCTCCAAGACCATGCTGCTGCCCAAGCTCAATGACCTGGTGGACACGCGCATGGCGCAGAAGATCGCCCAGATCAGCGGCGTCGGCATGGTGACCATCGCCGGCGGCCAGCGCCAGGCCGTGCGGATCAAGGTCAACCCGGAGGCACTAGCGGCCGCCGGGCTGAACCTGGCCGATGTGCGGACCCTGATCGGCGCTTCCAACGTCAACCAGCCCAAGGGCAACTTCGACGGCCCGACGCGGGTCTCGATGCTCGACGCCAACGATCAGCTGACCTCGCCCAAGGACTACGCCGAGCTGATCCTGGCCTACGCCAACGGCGCGCCATTGCGGCTCAAGGACGTGGCACAGATCGTCGACGGCGCGGAGAACGAACGCCTCGCCGCCTGGGCCAACGAAAACCAGGCCGTGCTGCTGAACATCCAGCGCCAGCCCGGGGCCAACGTCATCGAGGTGGTGGACCGGATCAAGGCGCTGCTGCCGAGCATCACCGATAACCTGCCGGCCGGCCTCGACGTGACCGTGCTGACCGACCGCACCCAGACCATCCGCGCCTCCGTCACCGATGTGCAGCACGAACTGCTGATCGCGATTGCCCTGGTGGTGATGGTGACGTTCCTGTTCCTGCGGCGGGTCAGCGCCACGATCATTCCGTCGGTGGCCGTGCCGCTGTCGCTGATCGGTACATTCGGCGTGATGTACCTGGCCGGGTTTTCCGTCAACAACCTGACCCTGATGGCCCTGACCATCGCCACCGGTTTTGTGGTGGACGATGCCATCGTCATGCTGGAGAACATTGCGCGTTTCATCGAGGAGGGCGACAGCCCGATGCAAGCCGCGCTCAAGGGCGCCAGGCAGATCGGTTTCACCCTGATTTCCCTGACGCTGTCGTTGATCGCGGTGCTGATCCCGCTGTTGTTCATGGCGGACGTGGTCGGCCGATTGTTCCGCGAGTTCGCCATCACCCTGGCGGTGGCGATCCTGATTTCTTTGGTGGTGTCCCTGACCCTGACGCCGATGATGTGCGCCCGCTTGCTCAAGCGCGAGCCCAAGGAACAGGAGCAGGGCCGTTTCTATCGGGCCAGCGGTGCCTGGATCGACTGGTTGATCGCCGCCTACGGGCGCAAGTTGCAATGGGTGCTCAAGCATCAGCCGCTGACCCTGCTGGTGGCGGTGGGCAGCCTGGTGCTGACGGTGGTGTTGTACCTGGCCGTGCCCAAGGGCTTTTTCCCGGTGCAGGACACGGGCGTGATCCAGGGCATTTCCGAAGCGCCGCAGTCAATTTCCTTCGCCGCCATGAGCGAGCGCCAGCAGCAGCTGGCCAAGGTCATCCTCGCCGACCCGGCGGTGCAGAGCCTGTCCTCTTACATCGGTGTCGACGGCGACAACGCCACGCTCAACAGCGGACGCCTGCTGATCAACCTCAAGCCCCACAGCGAGCGGGACGACAGCGCCAGCGAGATCATCGCCCGCTTGCAACCGCAGCTCGACCGGCTGGTGGGCATTCGCCTGTTCATGCAGCCGGTGCAGGACCTGACCATCGAAGACCGGGTCAGCCGCACCCAGTACCAGTTCAGCCTGTCTTCGCCGGACGCCGAGTTGCTCAGCCTGTGGAGCGGTCGCCTGGTCGAGGCCCTGGCCCAACAGCCGGAACTTACCGATGTCGCCAGTGACCTGCAGGACAAAGGCCTGCAGGTCTACCTGGTCATCGACCGCGACGCCGCGTCACGCCTGGGCGTGTCGGTGTCGAACATCACCGATGCGCTGTACGACGCTTTCGGCCAGCGACAGATATCCACCATCTATACCCAGGCCAGCCAGTACCGTGTGGTGCTTCAGGCCCAGGCCGGGGAAAAGCTCGGGCCGCAGGCGCTGGACCAGATCCACGTCAAGACCACTGACGGCGGGCAGGTCCGATTGTCGAGCCTGGCCCGTGTCGAAGAGCGTCAGGCGCAACTGGCAATCGCCCACATCGGTCAGTTCCCGGCGGTGATGATGTCGTTCAACCTGGCGCCGGGCGTAGCCCTCGGGCACGCGGTGGAGGTGATCGAAAAGGTCCAGCAGGACATCGGCATGCCAGTGGGCGTGCAGACCGAGTTCCAGGGCGCGGCGCAGGCGTTTCAGGCATCGTTGTCGAGCACTTTGCTGCTGATCCTGGCTGCGGTGGTGACCATGTACATCGTGCTGGGGGTCTTGTACGAAAGTTACATCCACCCGATCACCATCCTGTCCACCTTGCCCTCGGCGGCCATCGGCGCTTTGCTGGCGTTGATCCTCACCGGCAATGACCTGGGCATGATCGCGATCATCGGCATTATCCTGCTGATCGGCATCGTCAAGAAAAACGCGATCATGATGATCGACTTCGCCCTGGACGCCGAACGCAACCAGGGTCTGGATCCGCAGACGGCCATCTACCAGGCCGCGTTACTGCGCTTCCGGCCAATCCTGATGACCACGCTGGCGGCGCTGTTTGGCGCGGTGCCCCTGATGCTCGCCACCGGCTCCGGCGCCGAGTTGCGCCAGCCGTTGGGCCTGGTGATGGTGGGGGGATTGCTGGTGAGCCAGGTGTTGACCTTGTTCACCACCCCGGTGATCTACCTGTACTTCGATCGTCTGGGCCGTCGGTTTGCCCGGCCTGAGGGGAAAGAGGTGCGGGTATGACGTCCGGACTCCGTGGGTGCTTTCCGTGGCGAGGGAGCTTGCTCCCGCTTGAGTGCGCAGCGCTCACAAAAGGGGCCGCTGCGCGACCCAGCGGGAGCAAGCTCCCTCGCCACAAGAGCCTGTTGGTTGAAAGCTGGAGCGGCGACCAGTGAACCTCTCCGGCCCCTTCATCCGCCGCCCGGTAGCAACCATGCTGCTGAGCTTCGCCATCATGCTGCTCGGCGGTGTGTGCTTTGGCTTGCTGCCGGTGTCGCCGCTGCCGCAGATGGATTTCCCGGTGATCGTGGTCCAGGCCAACCTGCCGGGGGCGAGTCCCGAGGTGATGGCTTCTACCGTGGCGACGCCGCTGGAGCGTTCCTTCGGCGCGATCGCCGGGGTCAACACCATGAGCAGCCGGTCCAGCCAGGGCTCGACCCGGGTGATCCTGCAATTCGACCTGGACCGCGACATCAACGGTGCGGCGCGGGAGGTGCAGGCGGCCATCAACGCCTCGCGCAACCTGCTGCCCAGCGGGATGCGCAGCATGCCGACCTACAAGAAGGTCAACCCGTCCCAGGCGCCGATCATGGTGCTGTCGCTGACCTCGGATGTGCTGGAGAAAGGCCAGCTCTACGACCTGGCCTCGACCATTCTGTCCCAGAGCCTGTCCCAGGTGTCGGGCGTGGGCGAGGTGCAGATCGGCGGCAGTTCGCTGCCGGCGGTGCGCATCGAACTGGAGCCGCAATTGCTCAATCAGTACGGCGTGGCGCTGGACGACGTGCGAACGGCGATTGCCAACAGCAACGTGCGCCGGCCCAAGGGTTCGGTCGAGGACGACCAGCGGATGTGGCAAGTCCAGGCCAACGACCAGCTGGAAAAGGCCAAGGATTACGAAACACTGATCATCCGCTACCAGGATGGCTCGGTGTTGCGGCTCAAGGACGTGGCCAAGGTCAGCGACGGCGTCGAGGATCGCTACAACAGCGGTTTCTTCAACGATGATGCCGCCGTGTTGCTGGTGATCAATCGCCAGGCCGGCGCCAACATCATCGAGACCGTCAACGAGATCAAGGCCCAGTTGCCGGCCTTGCAGGCCGTGTTGCCCGCCAGCGTCAAGCTGAACCTGGCGATGGATCGCTCGCCGGTGATCAAGGCGACCCTGCACGAAGCGGAAATGACCTTGCTGATCGCCGTCGCCCTGGTGGTACTGGTGGTGTTCCTGTTTCTCGGCAATTTCCGCGCCTCGCTGATCCCGACCCTGGCGGTGCCGGTGTCGCTGGTGGGCACGTTCGCGGTGATGTATCTGTACGGTTTCTCGCTCAACAACTTGTCGCTGATGGCGTTGATCCTCGCCACCGGGCTGGTGGTGGATGATGCCATCGTGGTGCTGGAAAACATCTCCCGGCACATCGATGAGGGCGTGCCGCCGCTGAAGGCCGCGTATATGGGGGCCGAGGAGGTGGGCTTCACGCTGCTGTCGATGAACGCCTCGCTGGTGGCGGTGTTCCTGTCGATCCTGTTCATGGGCGGAATCGTCGAGAGCCTGTTCCGGGAGTTTTCCATCACCCTGGCGGCGGCTATCGTCGTCTCGCTCATAGTGTCCCTGACGCTCACGCCGATGCTCTGCGCGCGCTGGCTCAAGCCTCACGTGCCAGGGCAGGAGAACCGTTTGCAGCGTTGGAGCCAGGGCGCCAACGAAAGAATGGTCCGTGGTTATGCGCGCACGCTGGACTGGGTGCTGCGCCATCGGCGCCTGACCTTGCTCAGCCTGCTGGTGACCATTGGCGTGAACATCGCGTTGTATGTAGTGGTGCCGAAAACCTTCATGCCCCAGCAGGACACCGGCCAGTTGATCGGCTTCGTGCGCGGTGACGACGGGCTGTCGTTCAACGTGATGCAACCGAAGATGGAGATCTTCCGTCGCGCGGTGCTCAAGGACGAGGCCGTACAGAGCGTGGCCGGTTTTATCGGCGGCAACAACGGCACCAACAATGCCTTCATGCTGGTGCGCCTCAAGCCGATCAACGAGCGCCGGATTTCCGCACAGAAAGTCATCGAGCGCCTGCGCAAGGAAATGCCCAAGGTGCCCGGCGGCCAGCTGATGCTGATGGCCGACCAGGACCTGCAATTTGGTGGCGGCCGCGAGCAGACCACCTCGCAATATTCCTACATTCTGCAGAGCGCCGACCTGGCGTCGCTGCGCGAGTGGTACCCCAAGGTCGTCGCTGCGTTCCGCGCCTTGCCGGAGCTTACCGCCATCGATGCCCGTGACGGTGGCGGCGCACAGCAGGTAACCCTGATTGTGGACCGCGACCAGGCCAAGCGCCTGGGCATCGACATGGACATGGTCACATCGGTGTTGAACAACGCCTACAGCCAGCGGCAGATATCAACCATCTACGACAGCCTCAACCAGTACCAGGTGGTCATGGAGGTCAATCCCAAATATGCCCAGGACCCCAATACCCTCGAACAGGTCCAGGTGATTACCGCCGATGGCGCGCGGGTCCCGCTGTCCGCAATTGCCCATTACGAGAACAGCCTGGAAGACGACCGGGTCAGCCACGAAGGCCAGTTCGCTTCCGAGGGCATCTCCTTCGACATGGCCGAAGGCGTAACCGTGGAGCAGGGCACGGCCGCCATTGAACGGGCGATCGCCAAGCTGGGGATGCCCGAAGACGTCATCGCGAAAATGGCCGGGACCGCCGACGCTTTCGCCGCCACCCAGAAAAGCCAGCCGTTCATGGTGCTCGGGGCGCTGCTGGCGGTGTATCTGGTCCTGGGCGTGCTGTATGAAAGCTACATCCACCCGTTGACCATCCTGTCCACGTTGCCTTCGGCCGGCGTTGGCGCGTTGCTGTCGATCTACGTGTTGGGCAGCGAGTTCAGCCTGATCTCGCTGCTGGGGCTGTTCCTGCTGATTGGCGTGGTGAAGAAAAACGCGATCCTGATGATCGACCTCGCGCTGCAACTGGAGCGCGCCGGCCAGACGCCGTTGGAGTCGATCCGCAGCGCCTGCCTGTTGCGCTTGCGGCCGATCCTGATGACGACGGTGGCGGCGATCCTCGGTGCCTTGCCACTGTTGCTCGGCGGTGCCGAAGGTTCGGAGATGCGCCAGCCGCTGGGCCTGACCATCATCGGCGGCCTGGTGTTCAGCCAGGTCCTGACGCTTTACACCACGCCGGTGGTTTACCTTTATCTCGATAACCTGCGCCACCGCTTCAACCGCTGGCGTGGGGTGCGCACCGATGCTGCCCTGGAAACTCCGCTATGACCGACCGTTCGCTTTTCAACCTTGCCGCACCGCTGGCAGCCGCCCGTGGCTCGCGGGTATTGAGCCTGGCGCTGTGTGTGGCGCTGCTCAGTGCTTGCGCGATCGGCCCGGATTACCAGCGTCCGGCGGCCGCTGCGCCGGTGCAGTACAAGGAAGCCCAAGGGTGGCGCCAGGCCAACCCCAGCGACGCCTTGGCCCGGGGCGCCTGGTGGGAGCTGTACAGCGACGCCCGGCTGAATGAGCTGGTGGCAAAGCTCAACGCATCCAACCAGACCGTGGCCCAGGCCGAAGCCCAGTATCGTCAGGCCCAGGCGTTGGCGCGCAGTGCGCGGGGAGCTTTTTTCCCAACGGTCGACCTTACCGTCGGCAAGAACCGCTCCAGCCAAGGCACCGGCAGCAGCAGTTCGAGCCTGAGCAGTTCTTCCAGCGGCATTCGCGACACCTACAGCGCCCAGGCCGGGGTGAGTTGGGAAGCGGATGTCTGGGGCAAGTTGCGCCGCACCCTGGAAGCCGATGAAGCCAGCGCGCAAGCCAGCTTTGCCGACCTGGCGGCGATGCGCCTGAGCCAGCAGTCCGAGCTGGTGCAGAACTACTTGCAGTTACGGGTCATCGACCAACAGAAGCGCTTGTTGCAGACCACGGTCGATAACTATCAGCGCTCATTAAAAATGACCGAAAACCAGTACCGCGCCGGGGTGTCGGGCAAGGACGCGGTGGCCCAGGCGCAGAACCAGCTCAAGACCACCCAGGGCGACCTGATCGACCTGATCTGGCAGCGGGCGCAGTTCGAAAATGCCATCGCCGTGCTGATCGGCCTGCCTCCCGCCGAATTCAGCCTGGCCGAAACCGAGGACGTCCCGGCGCTGCCGCAGGTCCCGGTGGCGGTGCCCTCGCAATTGCTCGAACGACGTCCGGACATCGCGTCGGCCGAGCGCTCGGTGATGGCCGCCAACGCCAACATTGGCGTGGCGAAGGCGGCCTATTATCCGGACCTGACCCTGAGCCTGAGTGGCGGCTACAGCAGCAGTACCTACGATAACTGGATAAGTGTGCCGAACCGCTTCTGGTCGGTCGGGCCACAGCTGGCGATGACGCTGTTCGACGGCGGCCAGCGCTCGGCGGAAGTCGACCGCAGCGTCGCGGCGTACGACCAGACCGTGGCGACCTATCGGCAGACCGTGCTCGACGGTTTTCGCGAAGTCGAGAACTACATGATCCAGCTCAAGGTGCTCGAAGACGAAGCCCGCGTGCGCCAGGAAGCACTCGACGCCGCCCGCGAGTCCCTGCGCCTGACCCAGAACCAGTACCGGGCCGGCTTGATCGGCTATCTCGACGTGGTAACCGTCCAGGCCACCGCCCTGAGCAACGAACGCAGCATGCTGAGCCTGCAACAGAGCCGGTTGATCGCCAGCGTGCAACTGATCGCGGCGCTGGGCGGCGGGTGGGATGGGCAGTTGCAGGCGAGCGACAAACCATAATCGCGCCAGACTTTTGTGGCGAGGGAGCTTGCTCCCGCTGGGCTGCGCAGCGGCCCCTGGATCTGCCACCTCGGTGTGTCAGTCAGCTAGCGTTCAGCTTTTTGGGGCCGCTGCGCAGCCCAGCGGGAGCAAGCTCCCTCGCCACGGGGATTCGCAGGCCATCAGTCCCGCTTTTGGCCGATGCGCTGCCTACGTCCCTTGGCGATGGCTTGGTATAGTTCAGGCCTCTTTTCAACCGGTAAAGGATCACTGCCATGTCGCAATACCAAGCGTTCCACGTCGAACTTGCAGACAAAATCGCCCATGTGCAGATCAATCGCCCCGACAAGATCAATGCCATGAACGCCGCGTTCTGGAGCGAGATCATCGAGATCTTCCAGTGGATCGACGATACCGACGAAGTGCGGGTGGTGGTCCTGAGCGGTGCCGGCAAGCATTTTTCCTCGGGTATCGACCTGATGATGCTGGCCGGCGTGGCGAACGAACTGGGCAAGGATGTCGGCCGTAATGCCCGTGTGCTGCGGCGCAAGATCCTCGAACTGCAAGCCTCGTTCAACGCCGTGGACAATTGCCGCAAACCGGTTCTCGCGGCGATCCAGGGTTATTGCCTGGGCGGTGCCATCGACCTGATTTCTGCCTGCGACATGCGCTACGCGGCCGAGGATGCGCAGTTCTCCATCAAGGAAATCGACATCGGCATGGCGGCCGATGTTGGCACATTGCAACGCTTGCCCCGGATCATCGGGGACGGCATGCTGCGTGAACTCGCTTATACGGGGCGCACCTTTGGTGCCGACGAAGCGCGCAGCATTGGCCTGGTCAATCGTGTCTACAGCGATACCGCCAGCCTGCTTGACGGAGTGATGGGCATCGCCCGGGAAATCGCCGCCAAGTCGCCGATCGCCATAGCCGGCACCAAGGAAATGATTGGCTACATGCGTGACCACGGCATCGACGACGGGCTGGAATACGTCGCCACGTGGAATGCCGCCATGCTGCAATCGAATGACCTGCGCGTGGCCATGGCCGCCCATATGAGCAAACAGAAACCCGAATTTCTGGATTGATCGATCATGATTTCACGCTGGACCACCGCAGTACTCGACACCGACCTCGCGGGCGGCTGGGCCGTGGCCCGCAGCCCGGAGGGCTTTCTCTACGACGACAACGGCGCACTGTTTCCCCGCGAGTGGCTGAAGCGCCAGGATGTGTCGATTCTCGCCGAGCACGGCATTGGCCATCTCGACGGCGAGCCGGTCTACCTGCTTGAACTGCATAGCTCGCTGGAGATTCCCGGCTGCAACTGGAAAGGCCTGCGGGCCTTCATGCTCGAGGACGACCACACGCTGTTCAAGGTGCTGGGTTATGCGGCGCAGATCGGCACCTGGGCTCGCGAACATCGCTTTTGTGGCAGTTGCGGCCAGCGCATGACCCAGGTACCGCGAGAGCGGGCGATGTACTGTGAGGCATGCGATCTGCGGCATTACCCGCGAATCTCGCCGAGCATGATCGTGCTGATTACCCGTGGCGATGAGGTCTTGCTGGCGCGTTCGCCGCGCTTTGTCACCGGTGTCTACAGCACCCTGGCCGGGTTTGCCGAGCCGGGCGAGTCGGCCGAGGATTGCCTGGTCCGGGAGGTGCGCGAGGAGGTCAGCATCGAAGTGAAGAACATCCAGTACGTGGGCAGCCAGTGCTGGCCGTTTCCCCATTCGATGATGCTGGGTTTTCATGCCGAGTATGCCGGCGGTGAGATCGTGCCCCAGGAAGACGAAATCGAGGACGCCCAATGGTTCAGCGTCCATGACCTGCCGCCGTTGCCGGCCTCGCGCTCCATCGCCCGCTACCTGATCGACCTGTATGTCGCCCGACGTCTAGGCCACGCTGAACCAGTGCTGCCAGGCTAGGCGCACGGTCAGGCCCAGCACCACGGTGATGAATACCGGGCGGATGAACTTCGCGCCGCCGCTGATGGCGGTGCGCGCGCCGAAGAACGCGCCGACCATCACCGACAGGCCCATGCTCAGGCCGATGATCCAATCCACCTGGCCCGAAAAGATGAACACCGACAGCGCCGCAATGTTGCTGACGAAGTTCATGCTGCGGGCCACGCCGCTGGCCTTGACCAGGTCGATGGGGTAGAGCAGCAGGCTGCTGACGGTCCAGAACGCACCGGTGCCCGGGCCGGCCACGCCGTCGTAGAATCCCAAGGTGAAACCCTGGGATGACTGCCACGTCTTCTTGATCGGCGCATTGCTGTCCAGCGGCGCCTTGGGCGTGCCGCCGAACAACAGGTACAGGCCACAGGCAAAGACAATCACCGGCAGCATCTTGTTCAGCCACTCGGCGGGCAGGTAATGAGCAACGACGGCGCCGACCAAGGCACCGACCAGCGTGCCGACGAGGGCGTGGGTCCATTGCCGTGGGTGAAACAGCTTGCGCTTGTAAAAGGTAAAACTGGCCGTGGCTGAGCCGAAGGTCGAGCTGAGCTTGTTGGTGCCCAGCACCAGGTGCGGTGGCAGGCCGGCGGTCAGCAACGCCGGCGTGGTAAGCAGCCCACCGCCGCCGGCGATGGCATCGATGAAGCCGGCGATGAACGCGACGACGGCAAGGATAGCGAGGGTAGAAAGGTCGACGCTGAGTTCAAAAGGCATGGAATGGGGCTTATTCGGCAGGGCGCAGAAAGACTGCGGGAAAGGCCGCTATGTTACCCATAACAACGCCGGGCCGCGACTGCCCCAAATCGTGGCGAGGGAGCTTGCTCCCGCTGGGCTGCGCAGCGGCCCCAATTGCCGCACACGGTATATCAGGCAAACCGCGCCCGCCGGTCTACGACTGCTGCGCAGCCGAGCGGGAGCAAGCTCCCTCGCCACGGTGATGCGTTGTATTTGCCAGCGCGGATCGACTGCCGCGAATTTGATCCTGCAGAAAACAGCGGCGGCGCAAGCTGCGAAGATAAACGGGTGCACACCCGCTCTCGTGGCGAGGGAGCTTGCTCCCGCTGGGCTGCGCAGCGGCCCCAGATTGCCGCATACGGCATATCAGGCAAACCGGACCCGCCGGTCTACGACTGCTGCGCAGCCGAGCGGGAGCAAGCTCCCTCGCCACGGTGATGCGTTGTATTTGCCAGCGTGGATCGACTCTGGCGAATCCGATCCTGTAGAAAACAGCGGCGGCGCAAGCTGCGAAGATAAACGGGTGCACACCCACTCTCGTGGCGAGGGAGCAAGCTCCCTCGCCACGGTGATGCGTTGTATTTGCCAGCGTGGATCGACTGTAGCGAATTTGATCCTGCAGAAAGCAGCGGCGGCGCAAGCTGCGAAGATACACGGGTGCACACCCGCTCTCGTGGCGAGGGAGCTTGCTCCCGCTGGGCTGCGCAGCGGCCCCAATTGCCGCACACGGCATATCAGGCAAACCGGACCCGCCGGTCTACGACTGCTGCGCAGCCGAGCGGGAGCAAGCTCCCTCGCCACGCTACCCACTCAAACCACGTCGTCCACGATGATGTGCCGCTCATCCCTTGAACAGCGTTCGATCCGGGCCTGGACCCGGTACACGTTGCGCAGCATCTGCTCGGTGATCACTTCTTCACTTCGGCCGCAGCCTTGCAGGGTGCCCTCGGCGACGACCAGCACCTGGTCGGCAAAGCGCAACGCCTGGTTCAGGTCGTGAATGGCAATGAACACGATGATCGAATGTTGGCGGGCGAGGGCGCGCATGAAGCTCAGTACCTGGACCTGGCGGTGCATGTCCAGAGCGCTGGTGGGTTCGTCCATCAACAGGACTTCGGGCTCGCGCACCAGCGTCTGGGCGATCGACACCAGTTGCTGTTGCCCACCGCTCAGTTCACCGAGGTTGCGAAACGACAAATCACTGATGCCCAGGGACGCGAGGATGCGGTCCACCACTTCCAGCTCATCGGCTTGCACTGTCCAGCCGGGCGCCTGCTGTTTGCGCGCGAGCAGCACCGATTCGTAGACCGTCAGCCGGGCGTTGGCGTTGAGGTTCTGCGGCATGTAGCAAATGCCCTGCTGGCCCCTGCGCGAGCCTTCCAGGCGAACATGGCCGGGGCCGTCGATGAGGCCGGCGATGCGTTTGAACAGGGTCGATTTTCCGGCCGCGTTGGGCCCTACCACCGCCACCACCTCGCCACCCGTAAGCACCGGCGTAGTGATCCCGTCCAGTATCGACCGACGACCATAACGAGCGCCGACACCTTGCAGCTCGATCGTCACCATGACTGTTTCCTGCCGCCCAGAATGAGAGAAATGAAGAACGGCACGCCGATCAGCGACGTGACCACGCCGATCGGGAAGATCGCCCCGGGTATCAGGGTCTTGCTCACCACCGAACTGGCCGACAGGATCAGCGCGCCGGTCAGCAGTGAGGCCGGCAGGAAGAAACGCTGGTCCTCGCCGATCAGCATCCTGGCGATGTGCGGCCCCACCAGGCCGATGAAGCCGATGGTGCCGACAAATGCCACTGGAAACGCGGCCAGCAGGCTGACCATGACCAGTGTCTGCAAGCGCAACTTGCGCACGTTGATGCCGAAACTCGCGGCTTTTTCATCCCCCAGGCGCAGGGCGGTCATGGCCCAGGCGCGGCGGGCGAAAATCGGCAAGGTGACGAGGATTACCAGGCAGATCACGCCGAGTTTCGGCCAGGTGGCCTTGGTCAGGCTGCCCATGGTCCAGAACACCACGGCGGCCACGGCCTGCTCGGTGGCGAAGAACTGCACCAGCGCCAACAGCGCATTGAAGGTGAACACCAGGGCGATACCGAGCAGCACGATGGTTTCGCTGGACATGCCTCGGCGCAGGCTCAGGACATGGATCAGCAGCGCCGAGAGCATCGCCATGATAAAGGCATTGAGCGGCACCATGTATTGGGCGATCACCGGCACCAGGGCCACGCCGAATGCCAAGCCCAGGGCCGCGCCGAAACTGGCCGCCGCCGAGATGCCCAAGGTGAATGGGCTCGCCAGCGGGTTGTTGAGGATGGTCTGCATCTGGGCGCCGGCCAGGGACAACGCGGCGCCCACGGCCACGGCCATCAGCGCCACCGGTAGGCGGATATCCCACATCACCACCCGCACTTGCGGCGCCGCGGCATCCGGAGAGAACAGCGCGCCCAGCACTTCATCCAGGCTGTAGCTGGCCGGGCCGAGGGCGAGGTCGAGCAGCACGCTGAACAACAGCAACAGGGCCAGACCGATCAGGATCAAGCGTTTGCGCCAGACCTGCTCGCGGTAAATCGTGCCCAGGGCGATACCCTCGATACGGCCATTCATGGTTGGGCCTGCGCGGGCTTGAGGCTGACGAAATAGCCTGGCTCATAGGGCACGGGCAGGAAGCGCTGGTGGAACTCGCGAAACGTCGCGTCGGGGTCCAGGTCGGTGAACAGCTCTGGATGGAACCACTTGGCCAGTTGCTGGATGGCGATGAACTGGTAAGGGCTGTTGTAGAACTGGTGCCAGATGGCATGAAAGCCCTGGGTCTGCTGAGCCTTGATCCCGGCATAGGCCGGGCGGGTGGTGTACCACTGCAATTTGCGCCGCGCCTCGGCCAGATCGGCGCCGGGCCCGACACCGACCCAGTGCCCGCCCGGCGCAAAGGCCTCCCAGTTGGCGCTGGTGACCACCACCTGTTCCGGGTTGGCGACGATCACCTGTTCCGCGTTCAACTGGCCAAAGGTGTTGGGAATGATTGCGCTGGCAATGTTGCGGCCCCCGGCCAGCTCGACGAAACGGCCGAAATTTTCGTTGCCGAAACTCAGGCAGCAATCGTCGGTGTAGCCACCGATGCGTTCGATGAACACTTTCGGGCGGGGCGGCTGGCGGGCCTGGATCACATCGGTGACGCGACGGATCTGCTGGTTGCGAAAGGCGATGAACGCCTCGGCGCGTGCCTCTTCGCCGAACAGCTGGCCAAACAGGCGCATGGTCGGTTCGGTGTTCTGCATCGGGTTGTTGCGAAAGTCGACGTAGACCACCGGAATGCCCAATGCATCGAGTTTCTCAATGTAGCGCGCGTCTTCGGTGGCGTGCTGGGCCTCGATGTTCAGGACGATCACGTCCGGTTGCTGGCTGATGGCTTGCTCGATGTCGAAGGAGCCGTCTTCGAAACCGCCGAAGGTCGGAATCCGGGCAATTGCCGGATACCGCCGCAGGTAGGCGCCGTACGTGTCCGGGTCGGACTGGATCAGGTCCTTGCGCCAGCCGACGATGCGGCGGATCGGGTTGTCGGTGTCGAGTGCCGCGACGAGGTACAACTGGCGACCTTCGCCGAGGATGACCCGTTGCACCGGAACGCGCACCTGGACCTGGCGGCCGAGCAAGTCGGTGACGGTGGTTGTGGTGACAGGCGATGTGCCTGAAAAACACAGGCCGCTCAGCAACAGGGTGGCAGCACCCAGCAGCCAGGCGATGAGCGATGAGCGCGTCAGAGATTGAATCTGCATGGTTGGAACCTTGTCAGGGATCGCCCCGCCAGCGGTGCACGCGCTGTTGGGGCGAGGCGCAATCAGAAGTCGACCGTCGCTGAAAGCAACAGGGTGCGTGGCGCGCCTTGGGAGAACGCGCCGTAGGAGGCCACGCCGGACCAGTATTCCCGGTCAAACACGTTCTGCACCGTGGCGCGCAGCGTGGTCGGCCGGCCATCGAGTACCGTGCTGTAGCGGGCGCCGGCATCAAAGCGTGTCCACGGATCGAGCTCTTGGGTATTGGCCTGGTTGACGTACTGGCTGCCGGTGTAGATCGCTCCACTGGTCAACGTCAGGCCCTGGACCCAGGGGGTGTCCCATTCGGCCCAGAGGTTGGCCTGCACTTCGGGCACGCCCACCGGTTTGTTGCCGCGATTGGCGGCGGTCCCGCTTTTGGTGAGTTCGCCGTCGAGCAAGGTGACGCCACCGAGCAGACGCGTGCCCTCGCGCAGTTCGCCGAACATGTTCAGTTCGATGCCGCGGTTGCGCTGCTCGCCCTGGACCGAATACACGCCACCGGCCGTGCCGTTGGTCAATTCGCCGGCGGGCTTCTTGATCTGGAACAGCGCCAGGGTCGAAGTGAATGTGCCGTAGTCGACCTTGACCCCGACCTCCTGCTGGCGAGAGATGTAGGGCTTGAAGATTTCGCCCGAGTTGCTCGCAGTGGCCGGCGCGGTGTCGCCCTTGCTCAGGCCTTCGATGTAGTTGTAGTAGAACGACACATGTTCCCAGGGCTTGACCACCGCGCCGAACAAAGGCGTGGTTTCGCTTTCGTCATAGGCGCTGGTGACATTTCCCAGAGTGTTGTAGTTGTTTGATTCAATGCTCTGCTTGCGCAGGCCAAGCGTTACCTGGACCCGTTCATCGAGGATCGACAAGGTATCGGCCAGGGCCACGCCGGACAGCTCGGTATCCGAGACCTTCGCCACATCGGGCGAGGCGATGGACGGTTTGTCGCGCGCCACCGGGTGATAGATATTCGAAAAGACCGGGGCGCCGGAATTGATTCCTCGGCGCAATTCATCGCGATAGCGGCTGGCCTGCAAGGTGGCGCTGTGGCTGACCGGACCGGTTTCGAAGCGGGCACGGGCACCGGCATCGACGGTGTAACGCTCCACCTCGAACTTGTAGTAGCCCGGTATCGAGCGGGTGTCGCCGGCGCTGTTGAGGATCGTCGGGGTCTGGTCCGACAGTCGTGCCACATCGGACTTGCCACCCCCGGCGTGGCCGAATACCGTCAGGTTGTCGCTCAGGTCATATTCGCCACTGAGCAGCGCCGACTTGTCGCGGGTTTCGGACCAGCCCCATTCCTGGGTCACGTTGCTGCGCCCGTTGGCCGCCGAAGGCACCTCGACACCGCTGGCGATGGCAAACGGCCGGGAGGGTGCGTCCCACTGTTCTTCCTGGCTGATCAGGTCCAGGCTGGTCCTGAACCGGTCGCCCTGGTAATCCAGGGAGATCGCACCGATGCCGACATCCCGGGACTGCTTGTCGATCGCGGTGTCGCCACCCTGCAGGCTGCCGTTGATGCGCACACCGAAGCGGCGTTCCTCGCCGAAGCGGCGGCTGATGTCGACATGCCCGCCTGCCTGGGTGTCCATGGCGTAGCTGGCGGTAACGCGAGTCAGGTCCTGGTCCAGCGAGCGCTTGGGCACGATGTTGATCACGCCACCGACGCCGCTGTTGGGCGACATGCCGTACAGCAGCGCAGCCGGGCCCTTGATGACCTCGATGCGCTCGGCGTATTCAGTGAACACCCGGTAGTTCGGCGCCACGCCGTACACGCCGTCGAACGCCAGCTCACCCAGATTGCCTTCGCCCACCGGGAAACCGCGAATGAAGAACGAATCGACGATGCCGCCGGTCTGGCCGGTGGAGCGCACCGAGGAGTCGCGCTCCAGCACGTCGGCGGCGGTCACGGCCTGCTGGTCCTTCATCAGGGTCGAGGTGTAGTTGCTGACGCTGAATGGCGTGTCCATCAGGTCCTTGTTCCCCAGCAGGCCAACCCGGCCGCCACGGGCCACCTGGCCACCGCTGTAGGTCGCCGGCAAATCCCCGGGGCGCACCTCGGCGGCATTGATGGTGGTTGGCGCCAGGGCTAGCCCACCGTCGCCGGCGGATTTTTCCAGGGTGTAGCTGCCATCGTCGCGGGCGACCAGCTCCAGGCCGCTGCCGGCGAGCAATCGGGTAAACGCTTCACGCGCGGTGAACTGCCCTGAAAGGCCCGGGCTGTTCAAGCCTTGGGTCAAGGAGGGTTCAAACGATAATGCGATGCCGGCCTGCACGGCGAACGCCGACAACGTGGCACCTAAGGGACCTGGCTGGATGTTGTAGGACTGGCTGGCAACGTTGTCCAGCGGCGCGCCCGGTGCCGCCCAGGTGCACGGGCTCAAGGTGGAAAGTGCAACGCTGAGCATGGCACTGCGAATCGCCAGATTCAGCTTGCGATCCGAACGCAGGGGGCGGGCAACGGGCATGGCGGGGTGATCCTGTGCAGAGGGTTTGCTCTCTAAGCCAGCCAGGATTGAAAAAAGTATCAGCCCCGCCCGATTATTTTTTCAGGGCTCAAGCCGGCGCCAGCATGACCCAGTAATCGCCCAGGCGGGATGTGACGCGGATGGGGTAGGTTCGGGCGAGCATGTTCAGGGTCTGCCGGCTGTCGTTCAGGGGAAAGGCGCCGGATATCCGCAGGTTGGCGATCGCCGGGTCGCAACGCAGGACGCCGTTGCGATAACGGCTCAGTTCGTTGACGAAATCCGCCAGGCGCATGTTGTCGGCCATCAGCATGCCCTGGGTCCAGGCCAGCACCGACTTGTCGACAGGTTTCAGGGCGTCGATGCCCCGGGCGGTAAAACCGCTGCTCTGGCCAGCCCCGACCACTTGCTCGCCGATGCCCTTGACCTCGATGCGCACCGCGCCTTCCAGCACGACGAGGCGGGTATGGCCGGTGTCTTCGCGAACGCTGAAGCGCGTCCCCAGCGCCTGCATCCGGCCTTCGTCGGTCTGCACCCGGAATGGCCGGGCGAGCGCTGATGGGTCCGCTGCGGTCTGGACCAGTATTTCGCCTCGGCGCAACAGCAGCAGGCGCTGGTGTTCGTCGAAAAACACATCGATTGCGGTGTCGGTGTTCAACGTCAGGCGGGTGCCGTCGGTCAGGGTCAGGTCGCGCCGCTCGCCCACCGGAGCGCGGTAATCGGCGGTCCACTGTTGCCAGTCGTTGAGCTTCCAGCTGCCCCAGGCCAATGGCGCCAGGGCGAGCAGGGCGGCCAGCTTGCCCATGGCGGCACGGCGCGCCGGATTGCTCGGGCGGTCCAGCGCCGGCATCGCCAGCGCGGGCGGCAAGCCTTGCAGCTTGCTCAGCAGCAGTTCGGCCCGCGCCCAGGCCTGGCGGTGGGCCGGGCTGCTGGTACGCCAGCGTTCCCACTCCAGGCGTTCGGCGTCGTTGACGCTGCCTTCGCTCAGGCGCATCAGCCAGTCGGCGGCTTCGTTGAGAATGGTCGGGTCGAGGGCGTGGCGGTCATGGGCGGGCATTCAGTCCACCAGCATCAGGCAGTGCAGGAAAGCCTGTTTCATGTAGCGCTTGACGGTGATCAGCGAAACGCCGAGTTGCGTGGCGATGTCGTCATATTTCAAGCCGTTGATCTGCGACAGCAGGAACGCACGCTTTACCAAGGGCGGCAGGGTGTCGAGCATGGCGTCGATTTCATGCAGTGTCTCGAGCACCAGCAAGCGCCGTTCGGGCGATGGCGCCTCGGGCTCGGGCAATGTCGCCAGTGCCTGGAGGTAGGCGCGTTCGAGTGCCTTGCGCTGGAACCAGTTGACCAGGATGCCCCCGGCGACGCAGCTCAGGTACGCACGCGGTTCCTCGATCACCGCCACCTTCGAGGCGAGGATGCGAATGAACGTGTCATGGGCCAGGTCGGCGGCGTCCAGCGCATTGCCCAGTTTTCGATAAAGCCTGGCGTACAACCAGCCATGGTGTCCGCTGTAGAGGTCTGCGACGGTGCGCAGGTGACAATCGTTGACCGCTGACCCTGGATCGCTCATGGCTGTTGTATTTTTTTGATAGTGAGAATTATTCCCAATAGTAGTGGAGGCGCTCAGTGCCGCGCAAGGTTGATAGGCGGGCATTTTGGTTTGTGTCGCTATTCGCCAGCCCTGTCGGCCATTCCGAGTGGTTTGTGGCGCAGCAGCATCAACGGCACCAGTGCGATTGCGTAGGCGAGGCAGACATAAAGGAAAATGTGCTTCAGGCCATACACCTGGCTGAGCAATGCGCCAAGGGAGATGCCAATGATCGATGCCGTCTGTGAAACGCCCTGGGCCAACCCCAGCACCTGGCCCTGGCGACTGTTGTCGACGCTTCTGGAGATAAGCGCCGTCAGCACCGGCGTGGTTGCGCCCAACAGCAGGCCCCAGATCAAATAGGCAAGGGCGAAGACGACCGGCTGGCGCGTCAGGCCGGCCACGGCGGTGACGATGACTAGGCCGATGACAATGCTCGCCATGGCCTGCAGCGTTTGCGCCGGGTTGCGCCGTTCGAAGTAGCGCGACCAGGACGTCGCACAAAGAATGAAGCCCAGGGCTAGCAAGCCGTAGCAAAGCCCGACCATGGCATTGCTGACCTCGAAGGTCGCCCCCACGTACAAGGAAAACGAAGTCTGCGGCAGCATTCGCGCCAGCAGCAGCAGGCCCATGATGCCCAGCAGCCAATTGATCGCCGGGTCGAACAGCCTGGGCGGCAGGGGCGGCTTGCCTGCCAGCGGTGCTTTTTTTACTGGCGCCACGTTGGGCAACGCCAGCGCCGCGACGACGGTACATGCGGCGCAGAGGCCCGAGGCGACGATGTTGATCCAGAAAAACGTCGCATGATCGAGAATCAGCCCGCCGACCACCGCCCCGAGCAACGAACCGACGTTGGTGGAAATCTGCAGGATCGCAAACAGCCTGGCCCGCCGCGACGGTGCCTCGATGCTCACTCCATAGGCCTGGGCCGGCGCGATATAACCGGCAAAGGCGCCTTGCAGGAAACGCAGGACCAGGATCGTCCAGATATCGCTGCTCAATGCCAGCCCGAGCTGGGTCAACGAGAGCCCCGCCAGCGCGCGGATCATCATCAGCTTGTGACCGTAACGATCACCGATCCGGCCCCAGAAGGCACTGGTCAGGATGATGCCCAGCATCGGGCCGACATACACCGCCGTGCTGGCAAAGCTGAACAGCGCGTCGTTGCTGGTCAGTTGCCGCAAATGCACAGGCCAGAACGGCCCGCTCATTTCCATCGCGCCCATGGAAACCAGCTGGATGGAGAACAGCAGGAAGACGAGCAGGCGCACACTGGAAGCCTGGGGGAGACCTATACGGGGCATGGACACATTCGCAAGGCGACAAAGCTGTGTCTTATCCACCAGTGCGTCGATCGGGGCAAGGGGAAAATGCTCCGACAATCAATCCCGCCGCTGGCGCGCACTCGCTCTCGTGGCGAGGGAGCTTGCTCCCGCTGGGCTGCGCAGCGGCCCCAGATGGCCCGACACGGTGCATCAGGCAAACCGCGCCCGCCGATCTACGACTGCTGCGCAGCCGAGCGGGAGCAAGCTCCCTCGCCACGAGCTTCACTCCGGCCGAAATACCGCCCGTAAACAATCCTGGCGTTTTTCCTTGAACATCCCATAGCCGTCCACCGACTGCTCAAGCCCCATGGGATGGGTCAGCAGGTAGGACGGGTCGAGCTCACCGTTCTGAATGTGTTCGAACAAGCGCTTCACGTAGCGCTGGCCCGGTTGCTGGCCGGAACGCAGGGTCAGGGATTTATTGACGATCGCGCCCATCGGGAATTTGTCCAGCAAGCCGCCATAGACCCCGACCACCGACACCGTCCCGCCTTTGCGGCAGGCGCGGATCGACTGGCGCAGCACGGTTCCGCGCTCGGTGTGCAGGCGCAGCATCTGCTTGGTCTTGTCGTAGAAATAATCGACTTCGGTGCCGTGGGCCTCCATGCCGACGCAATCGATGCAGCGATCCGGACCACGGCCGCCGGTCAGCTCCAGCAAGGCGGCATGCACATCGGTGGTCTCGTAGTTGAGAGCGATGGCCCCGGCTTTTTCCTCGGCTAGGCGCAAGCGATCGGCAAAACGGTCGATGGCGATCACCCGTTCGGCGCCCAGCAGGTAGGCACTGGTGATTGCCATCAGCCCGACCCCGCCGCAGCCCCAGACCGCTACCGTATCGCCGCGCTGAATGTCGGCGTTGTCGGCGGCGAAATAACCGGTAGGCACTGCGTCGGAGACAAACACGGCCTGCTCATCGCTGACGCCTTCGGGAATGCTGAACAGATTGACGTCGGCGTAGGGCACGCGGATATAGGTCGCATGACTGCCGGCATAACCGCCGAAGGCATGGCTGTAGCCGATGATGCCGCACGCCGGTTGGCCGTAGGCAATGTCTGTCGCCGTGGGGTTCGGATTGGAGTTGTCACAGCAGGAAAAGTCCGAGCGCTGGCAATGCTCGCATTCTCCGCAGCCGACAATCGACACCGTGACAACCCGGTCGCCTTTCTTGAACTGGGTGACGGCCGATCCGGTCTCCACCACTTCGCCCATGAACTCGTGACCAATGATGTCACCGGCCTGCATGGTCGGTACGTACCCGCCCAGCAGATGCAAATCCGAGCCGCACACCGAGGACAGGATCACCCGTACGATGGCGTCACGAGGGTTGAGGATGGACGGGTCGTCGACCGTCTCGACCTGAAGCTTGTTGGGGCCTTGCCAAGTCAATGCGCGCATCAGACGGTTCCTCCGTTGAGTTCGGGCTTGTCAGTGGATGAGTCATTGGCGGGTGCCTGGGTCGCGCTGTTGGCGGGGTGCACGAAGAGGAAGTCCTGCGTCTGCTCCGGGCGCATCTTGTTGGTGCTGACTTCTCCGGTTTCAAGCTGCTGCTTGATGCTGCGCAGCACATTCAACAAGGCTTTGTCCGAAAACCGGGAAATCGCCGCCGCCAGCGCGTAGCCAGCCGCGCCGAGCGGCGTCTGGCAAGCGACAATGACTTTGATCTGCGTACCGCGCCCGCCCGGAGCATCGCTGAAATGCATCTGGATATCGTGCTTGAATCGTGTGTCCGGCCCGGCGATCCAGTGCAGTTTGCGGTCTTCCTTGGGCTCGCACTGTTCGAGGTCGCAGTGCAACGTCTTGTCCATCGGGCCATGGGCGACCCAGCGATAATTGCGTTCGCCGGTCTGCTCGATGGCGTCGATCCAAGGCATTAGCGCACCCAGATTGGCGGGGTCGCGACAGAACGCGAACACTTCCTCCCTGGGCTTGCCGACCGTGATGCTGCGGGAAATCGCCTTGCTGCCGCCCCAGTCACGATCCTGTTCGAAGGTCTGTTCGAACGGACTATGAGTCAGCGCCCGCTTGACCCGGCACGTGCCGGAATAGGCACGCCAGGCAGCACACGCGCCAAGCAATACCTGCGGCCAGCCCTTGAGGCCGCCTTGGCGCAGGCCGTTGGCGATCAACAATGAACCGGCCGCCAGCGACATCAGGCGCTCCGGCTTGCCGAGATTGGGATGCGAAGGCGTGGGCACCGGAGCCCGGCTCGCCACCAGTTGTGGGCGTTCAGTCATGATGGTTCTCCTTTACTGATTCAAGGACGACATAACGAATGAACCGAGGGTGAAGGAGGTTGTTCCGTTTAAGTCGATGGTTTCCCGATGAGCAGGAGGACAAGGGTCCAGCTCGTTGCGCTACCCCGTGGAAAAGCCGCTTTGGCCTGGCCGTCAGGTAAATTTTTTTTGAAATCAAGGGGTTGTCAGCCTGGGCAAATGAGTACATAATTGCGCCCATCGAATGCATCGGAGCGTAAAAAACTTCAATGTTTTCAAGGAGATAGAGCGCTGTAAGCGAACTGGGCTCCGATACAGTTTGTATGCGGTTGATGTGGTTGTAGTGCATCAGGCGTCTTGAGGCCGAATAGCAAAATGGTTATGCAGTGGATTGCAAATCCACCTACGCCGGTTCGATTCCGACTTCGGCCTCCACTTTTTAAAAGCTCTGTAGATTATTGATCTACAGAGCTTTTTTATTTCCAGGCAAGGAAAGGTTTTGTCTTGAAAAGGCCAATGCCAACCTTGCTTCACAGGGGAGGGATGTATATATTTCCCGCTCTGTTGCACCAGCCTGGATCCTGTCAGATGCATATCTTACAGTTTCACCCGGCTTGACCGCGCTACCGCCCGAATGGCGAAACTGGTAGACGCATGGGACTTAAAATCCCCCGCTCGTAAGGGCGTGCCGGTTCGATTCCGGCTTCGGGCACCATCCAAGATCAAGGGTTTGCGAGCGAAAGCTGAGGCAAGCCCTTTTTCGTTTCTGGTCCGCAATTTGACGATGGTCCGCAATTACTTGGTGGCGATACCTTTTTGCCTATCCGGTTGTGGATGCATCGTTCGGTCATAACGACCGCCTTTATCCCTGGCGAAGTTCCATATCGCACTGAGCAAAGCCTTCTCACGGTTCGCTCTGATCGGCGCAGCCTTCCGCCAGGAAAGGTACTGCCTTAAGTGGAGCGGCTCGATTGTTTTCAGTGGCGCCGGCGGATTCATCAAAAACACGATCAGGTTTCAGTTCGCGCTTGTTGTCGAGATGGCGCCGCCCTCCCGTGACCGGTGATGGCAATTTGATTGGATTTGGGGTTGAATGCTGCGTTCATTCCACATGGTTCTGGATGCAGAGATGTCAAAAGCACGGGCATTACGAGTCTTAGCAATTGCCCTGATGGTTACTGCCACCAGTGGCTGTATCTCCTACACCGAAAAAGCAGCTGAAGGGTTGCCGGATTCTGACGTTGCGCGTATCGGCCTAACCAACAAGTCACTGTTCATTGCCACTGTTGACGGCAGGAAAACCAATTTCGCACTCGCTACCCAAACAGAATATCGACTCACTGCGGGTAGGCATCGACTGGAACTCAGGTATTGGGTAGGCACTGCCAGTTCTTTGGATCGAAAGCTCCGAGATGTTGATCTTGTCGCTGGTCGCTCATACAAGCTTACAACCGCCCCCAGTGACACCTGGTGGGACATTATCATTGTCGACACGAGCACCGGGGAGCGAGTGGATGAGGACGTTCCGCGCCCCTAACCGCCTGATGCTGCGCCCAGTGGCAATTTTTTTTGGGTTGGGGGATTACGTTCTTGCCCAGTCGAGCGAGACAATTAAACGGGAGGATTTAAAATGGATTTTCAGCAAGACCCCGACAGTTTCGGCAGCTACCTTGGGCAAGCTGCCAGAGACATAACTCATGCGAGAACTAACTTTCTTGATCGGTTAGATCACTGGAAGAATCTCGCGGATCGTAAATACGGTCAACTGGTAACTATCGATCATCTACCTGAGCAGCGCGGCTTCGTTGGATCGGTGTTGGGTAAGCCTTTTTCGTTGCTTATAAGCCCTCTTGTAATCGACGGCAGGGGACGACTTGAGGTCGTGGTCACCATTCCCAATCTTGCTGGCAAAGAGAGCGAGATATCCCGATTCAATGTGGATCGTAACGGCGATTTAGCGGATAACTACGAGATTCCCAGCGGCGATTTCGATAGCCTGATGAGCGTTAAAACATTCATGGGCATTCTGAAAAAAGTGCTGGAACAAACTATTCCGGCTTGCGGCTAGTTCCGATCCGTAGCACCTCGCGCACCCTTAAGTTTTCAAGCTTCCGCGCCACAGACGGCGATATCGTGAGGTGTCAGTAAGGGGAGGGCGCCGCTTGGGCCAAGGCCGTGCAGGTGATGAATTATCAACGTGATCGCCCCGCCCATCTCCTCGATGCCACTTCACACTATCAGCTCAGCAAGCGCTTGGCGTGTACCAGCCAAGTTCACCACAGACCCGTGGCGAGGGAGCTTGCTCCCGCTGGGTCGCGAAGCGGCCCCAAAACCTGCCAAGCACGGAGCGTCTGACACCGCATCCGCTGGCTTACGACTGCTTCGCAGCCGAGCGGGAGCAAGCTCCCTCGCCACGGGTCTGTCGTTTCCATTGAGAGTGAGCAGCATCAGGCCGACCAGCCGTTTTTCATCCGCTCGTCGACGCCATAGCACTTCCTGCCCGAGCGGGCCCTCTCACAGGTAGGCGCAGATCCTGCGCTCCAGAACGGGAGACACATCATGGTAATCGACAACAACGGTCCAGAAGCGCCATATCCGGGACCTGATGAAAAGACGCCTGAGACTGGCGAAGGTCATGATTCCGGTCTTGAACAAGCTGAATCCGAGCCAAAGCAGGGCACTGGCGAGAGGCCGGAAGACTGGAATCCTCCACCGGGAAACCCCGGATCCGATCAGGACGCCCAGACGAACCGCCAGAATGGCGGGGCGAAGTAGTTTGCAAAGGGCTTCACAGGACCCGGCCGCTGTGCCGGGTTTTTACAACCTGCGCCGAAACGCCTCGAGTATTTCCCGCATGCCTTTTTTCATCTGCAATTGGGCGAGGGCATCCAGGGGGTGCCACAGGCAGTCGCTGATTTCATTCTGCGGCCTGGCGCCCTTCGAGTCGTTGACCGAAGCCTCAAAGACGTGATGTTCGGTGTCGCCATCGCTGACCCGCATCAGGTAGAGCAGGTTTTCGGCGCTCAGTCCGGTTTCTTCCGCCAGTTCTCTCAAGGCAGCATCGGCATGCGTCTCGCCACGCTCGACGGTGCCGCCAGGCAAGGCCCAGCGGCTTTTGGGCTTACGGACCAGGAGGATGTGGCGGTTTTCTTCGCAAATGACGGTCGCTCGAATTTTCATAAACGTTGCCCAATTACTGACTGTCATTAAATTGCAATATAACTGCAATATTTGAGCCTTGCGTCATCCGCACGTTCAAAAAGTATTTCGGCTCATACCGCTGGGACCGTGGGCTGCCATGAAAGGCTGCGTTTATTTCTCCAATGGCTATCGGTGTTGCGCGGCATCGACCGGTCATCGCAAAAAATGAATCAGCGCCTGAAAAACGTATCAATGTTGGGTGGACGATCCGGTCCCGGTAATGGGGGAGCGAGAAGAGATGACCACCGTTGAAGACTTCAAAATCAAATCCCACGAACTTTTAGTCGAGCTCGACACAGCGACCTCAGAAATGATGGCGCTGATCTGTGTCCATCAGATGTCCGGGACTGCCTGGGATGAGGCCGTCCGGCGCCAACATGAGGCCTATGAGCAATGGGTCGCCTATCTGAATGAACGCGCGTAGCTGCATCGCCTCTCGCCGCAGGTAACAGGCAGATTCTTTGAACGGTCCCGCAGCGGTCATGCCTAATCCATAGACTGACAAGAGGATAAGGCCATGTCTGAACTAGCCAGTTATTTCTGGATCGCGGTTGCGGTAATCGTGTTGCTATTGGATCTGTGGGCGATCGTCAGCGTCTTTCGCAGCGACAAATCGGCCGGGACCAAGGCGGGCTGGGCATTGCTGCTGGTCATCCTGCCGGTGCTGGGCTTGATTATCTGGGGTGTGGCCGGGCCGCGAGGCATGAAGAATCCGCCTTCGTCGCCCGAGCACAGCAAGGGCTGACATCGGGACATGCGGGCCACCCCGGTCAACGGTTTTTCCATTGGCCGCCGGTGGTTTCGCAGTCCTTTTTCGCTTGCTGAAGCTGTTCTGCGCCGTAGTAGTACCGGGTGACCTGCGCATTGTCTGGAAGATTCGCCGAGCTGCCGCTGCGGTCCTTGCTGGTGGAACGGGGATTGGCCAGGGCCTCCTGGGTCAGCCTCGCCTGGCAGGTGGCTACATAACCCTCGGCGCAGCGTTCGACGGGTTTCTTCTCGGTGCTTAGCGTGCCTTTGCTTTCGTTACTGCACGACCAGCCGATGGCTTCGGCAGGAACACCCTTGTACTCATAGCAACTGCGGGTTTCGATTTCCGGCACCGCTTGGCTCTGGGACCGGGTGATGACGTCACAACCTTGCGCCAGGACAGTCGCAGGGCTGGCACAGGCGATCAGAAGCAGGACCTTGGCATTCATGATGTTCTCCCTTTCAAGACGATTTTGCACCGATACCTAACGATATCGAGGCGCAAAAGACGTGCTCGTTCCATTGGTTTTGCAACCGTGGAACAGGGGAGGCCTGCCTGGGGCGATGGCTAACGGAACTTGGGCAGTGGCGGTTCCGCGGGCTTCAATGAGGACAGCGCGCTCTGGATCGTGGGGGCGTCCTTCTCGATATCATTGAGTCGGTCGCGGATTCGTACGGCGGCGGGGTGCCCGCCCTGGTGGTCGACCCAGTCGGCAATTTCCTTGCAGGCGGCTGTCAGCCGCGCCTGGCGCGATTCCAGTAAGGTCAACAGGGTGGTGATGGACTCTTTTTCAGACATGTCACACCTCCGTTAAAGGTCAGGATGGGGCAGCACAAAACCCGCCAGTGACGGCGGGCCATGCTGCAGTTAAGCGTAGTTGAGATATTTCTGATCGGTCGATATCCGGCGCACGACTGGACAATCGGTACGCCGGACGTGTTCATGTCTATTTCAGCCTGACTCCCTGACCCAGGACGGCGCGACGGAAGCTCGCCAGCGCACATCGGTAATGCCATATTTTTCCGCCATGGGTTTGGAGACCCGCTTGACTTTTTCCCTGCCGAATTTGGGTATACGTCCGACACCCGCATCGCAACTGGCCCAGTGCCAAGCTTCGGAGTTATTCATCACTTCTGCACGAATGATGAAAGACTTGGGCTCGCCATGGAGCACGTAGTCGATGATGTAAAGCGATGGACCGCCCATAAATCCTCCCTAATTGATCCTATACGGATGGATACGGAGGCGTTCGGAAAATTCCATCGAATTTCCGGACGGTCAAAATCGGGGCGGGCAGGGCTGCCGCGTGAGATGTATCACACACCGTGAATGAAGGCGCTTATGGTGAGGAACCAAACCCGGTTAACCTTCTCCAAGGTGGGCTTCAACACCGGTGCCAGGGATCGAAGGCGACGCAGGTTTGGCACTGAATAAAGGCAGGACATGAATAAGATCGCCAAGGCACTGCTTGTGGTGCTGCTTGCCAACGGCCTGTCGGGATGTATCGGCCCGCCCATCGAGCTGACCGCGCAAACCGAGCAACGCTTGCGCGTCCAGCCGCCGATCCGTTTCCTCCTGACATTCGATGACGGTCCCAGCGCGTCATCCTTCTGGAACCCGAGCCTGGACGTGCTCGACGCCCTTGCGGACAACCCGGTGCAGCCGGGAATCAAGGCGCTGTTTTTTGTCCAGACGCGAGCGCCACGGGCCGGTGGCAGCGACATCGGTCGCTCGGTGCTGCAGCGTGAGCAGCGCGAGGGGCATGTCCTGGGTTTTCACACGGCTACCCATTGGCACACCAACCATCGATCCCTCGATCCCGATGAGCTGGAGCTGTCGCTTACCCACGGTGCAGCCGACATCGCCGCGGTTACCGGGGCACCGCCGACCCTGGTCCGGCCGCCATTCTGGAGCTACGACCAGCGCACCTTCGCCGCCTACCAACGGCATGGCATGCACGTTTTGCTGACTGACCTGAGCGCCAACGATGGCAAGGTCTGGGGCATTACCCTGAGTCCTCGCCGGCGGATAAACCTGCTACGCCAGCTCTCGGAGGTGCGTGAGCGCATCGCCGCCGGGCAGTTGCCTGCGGTGGATGGAGTGATTCCGGTGGTGGTGACCTTCCATGACCTCAACCGCTATACCGCCCGTCATGCGCGGGAATATCTGCAGATCCTGATCGACAGCGCCCAGGCCACCGGATTGAAGACCTACGCGAAACCTTTCTATGACGATCGCCAGGCGCTGGAGCGCGCAGCGATGGCCCGGACCCTGAAGGACGCCACCCAGCCGGTGCGCCTGCCCGGTCTGTGGGATTGGTTATGGAAGCGCGATCCTGACTGAGGGGCGTTGACGAGCCAGCGTGGCGACGCTCGGTTGGCCCTTATGGGCGCACCGGGAGTAAGGTAGGCGCGGTAACCCCGTTTTCTTGAGGAGGTGACGATCATGAGTACTGCGATGCTGACCAAAATGCACATCAACGGCTATGACGTGCTCAGCGTGAACAGCGGGCCCTGGAGGGTCTGCACCCAGGCGGACCGGTTGGGTTCCTTTGCTTCGCGTGAGGAAGCGTTGGCCTATGCCGCCGCGTTGCCCGCCAGGAGACGCCGCAGCGCTGCGTCCGCGAACGTCAGGTAGACAGACGTTCCGTTGACTTCGCGGCGGGCGTAGACGTTCGCCGCGAAGTCAACCTGTCTCATGAAGTTGCCAGTTCCAACGGGATTTCCAAAGTGAACAGGGCGCCTTGCCCCGGTCCGTCGCTTTGAACCTGCAGGCGACCGTTCATCTCCACCGCCGCCAGGGCACAGCTGTGCAGGCCAAAACCGTGGCCATCCTTGCGGGTGGTGAATCCGTGGTTGAAGATCCTCGCCTGATTTTCAGGCGCGATCCCTTCGCCACGATCCCTGACGCTGACGCAGAGCGTTGTCTGATCGACGATGCGGACCCCCAGGGTCATTTCCCTTGGCGGCTCGACGTTGGACATGGCGGCCTTGGCATTGCTGATCAGATTGATCAGGATCAGCAGCAGGCGATGCTTGTCGCCCATGATCATCGGAATGTGCTGATAATCCTTGATCACGGTGACCTGGTGTCGGCTGAGCGCCCCCGAATTCATGCGCAATGCATCTTCGAACAGGTCGGCCACATTCAGCGGCTCGATCAGCCGCGCAGCCCCGGCATAGGTCTGCTGAGTCGTGACGATTTCCTTGATGTGGTCGATGCTTTTGGTCAGTTGCGCGAGTTCTTCAATCAGCAACCCCTGTTCGGTGGCGATGGAATCCACCAGTTCATTGAAATACCGGGGCAACAACTTGCCTTTTTCATCCTCGGTGATGAACTGACCCAAGTCCGTGGCATGTTCATTCATCATCCTTACCGCTTTGCCCAGCCCTTGCGTCTTGCTGTTCTTTAACTTGCGCGTCACCAGCTCCGCTGAGATGTTGACGCTGTTGAGGACGTTGCCAACGTTGTGCAACACGTTCGTGGCGATCTCGGCCATGCCTGCCATGCGCGCGGCGTCCACCAGCTCACGCTCGGCCTCCTTCAACTCGCGCGTACGCTCCTCCACGCGTTGCTCCAGCTTGTCGTTGGACGTTTGCAGCTCATGGTTGATCTGGTTGATGAGCGAAGAACTGCGCACCAGCCGTACGGCGAGGTAGATCATCAAGAGCGCCATCAGACTGGCGCAGACGGCCAGGTACATATGATATTTGCGATCGGTCGCGGCCGTCCTGCGCTGCGTTTCGTTGAGCAGCTCGTTGATGCTGTCCAGTTCCTGGGCGACGGGGATGACGCTGATGCGATCCAGCAGATCGTTGACCACCGGCTGTTCCTGGATGACGGTCTTGACGTGCCGGGTCAGTGAGGTGAAAGCCGGCCGATAGGACGAGGGCAACTGGTCGATCCGATGTTCGAGTTCGCTTAGCTGTTCTTGCAGTTCGCTGGCTTTGTCCGAGGTGACATAAAGCGCGTATTCCAGTGTGGTCAGCGCCAGGTCGAGAACGCTGGAGGCTGCCGTCAGCCGAGCGATTTCTCCGTCATCCTTCATCTGTTGCAGCAGCGTCTGAATTTCATCCTCTACCGTTGGAAGTGCATCCAGAGAGGCGCGCAGATTGGCATTGTGCTGCTCGAACTGTTCCACCAACAGGGTCTTGTTCCTGACCGCGTCCATGTAACCGTTGCGTCTCGACGCCCAAAGTGCAGCCAGTGGACCGGAACTGTTCAGTTGCTCCAATTGCTCCCATCGGCTTTGCGCGTCGGCTGGCGGAGCGAGTGACAGGTTATTGCTGACGCCTATTTTTTTCCTGAGAATCTTCACGTTCCAGTTGGCGTCGGCTTGTTTGAGCTGGCGGATGAAGTCGCGTGATTCGAAGAAGGTCGCGGTGTCGCCCGTGTAGGACTTGATCAGGAAGAATATCAGGGCTGAAAACACAACCAGCGCGGTGGCCAACAGGGCGGGCCATTTGTATTTCTTGATAAGGGAGACGGGGTGTTTCGTCGAGCTGCTTTGGCCTGGGTACACGTAGAGCTCCCTGCTAACGTTCAAACGTCGGATGCGTCAGTGAGCAAAGTGTAGCGTCAACGAGGCGGACGGATGTGCTCCGGGCACACTGCGCTGCGAGGAGGCGCGGCCAGGACTGGCCGCGCCGAGGGGCATTACTTGTTGAGATCGATGAAGGGCAGCGCGGTGTTGGGCAGCATGGTGGTGGGGAGTTCACCGTTCCAACGCTCGGCCTTGGTCAGCTCAACCAAGTTCTGGTTGCTGGCCAGCGCCTGGGCGCGCGCCTTGATCGCCTCGGCTTCAGCCTTGCCGCGCAGCTCGGTGGCCAGCGCGTCGGCCTTGGCCTGGGCAACTTGCGAATCGGCTTCCGCCTGGGCCTGGGTCACCCGAATCTGAGCCTGGACCTGCTCGGTGGCGAGCTGCTGCTCACGAGTCTTGACCTGCACTTCAGCGGCCATGCGCGCTTCGATGGCTTTTTCGTAGGCGTCGCTGAAATCGATGTTTTCAACCTGGACGCTGTCGATGATCACCGGCCCGGTGATCGTTGCCTTGATCGCCGCCGAAATATCATTGACCAGTTGCACGCGGTTCTGCACGGCGGCGACGGCGTTGAACTTGCCGAACACGTTTTCCACCTGAGTCGGCACCTGGCGGCTGATCATCCGGTCGCGAATGCCTTCCAGGTCCTTGAACTGGGTATACACCTTCGCCACATCGGAAGGCGCGATATGCCAGGACACGGACACCTTGAGCTCGGCCGATTGCTGGTCCTTGCTGTACGCCTGCAGGTCGTCATAGGACGTCACCTGGCTCTGTGTGCTGATCAGGCGGACCGACTCGATGAAAGGCGTCTTGAACGACAGGCCCGGCTCAACCACCCCAACCAGCGCGCCGTTGCGCAAAAGCACGCCACGCTCGGTTTCATCAACCGTGTACCAGCTGCCAAAGAACACGCATAACAGGACCACGCCGATAATTGCCGCGACGATCGAACCGATGGTTTTGCTGGTCACTTTACTTTCCTTGAGTGGGGTAGGGGATGGCATGCACTGTTTCCTTTGTGAAGACCGTCACTGTTTTTTCAAACGCCAGACACGAAAAAGCCCTGAATGATCAGGGCTTTAACGTTAGAAGATGGCGGAGGCGATGGGATTCGAACTCATGGACCTGTTACAGTCGACGGTTTTCAAGACCGTTGCCTTAAACCACTCGGCCACACCTCCGTACTGCGTTGCGGGCGCCATAATACCCGAATGAAACACACTGTCAAACTCTCTACGTAGCTTGTTACAGAGCGTCTGTTATTATCCTTGCCACTGAATGTTTCAAACCCGGAGGAGTGTCGCCATGCGCGAACAGGATTACGCAGTGAACAACAGCGTGCAGGCTGAGCAGCTAGAGGTTAGCCGCGTCCTGCGCAACACTTATGGCCTGCTGGCTCTCACGCTTGCTTTCAGCGGTGTGATGGCCTTCGTCGCACAACAGATGCGTGTCGGCTACCCGAACATCTTTGTCGTGCTGATCGGTTTCTACGGCCTTTTCTTCCTCACCAACAAGCTCCGCGATTCGGCCTGGGGCCTGGTTTCGGCCTTCGCCCTGACCGGTTTCATGGGCTTTTTGCTCGGCCCGATCCTCAACCGCTACCTGGGCATGCAGGGCGGCGCCGAAGTGGTCAGCTCGGCTTTCGCCATGACGGCGTTGGTGTTTGGTGGTCTGTCGGCCTACGTGCTGATCTCGCGTAAGGACATGAGCTTCCTGAG
Source organism: Pseudomonas sp. Z2-11 (assembly GCF_054161305.1). Classification (NCBI taxonomy): domain Bacteria; kingdom Pseudomonadati; phylum Pseudomonadota; class Gammaproteobacteria; order Pseudomonadales; family Pseudomonadaceae; genus Pseudomonas; species Pseudomonas sp. Z2-11. Next base: position 3,654,773 of record NZ_CP096395.1, on the reverse strand, counting down.
CGGTTTCATCACCGCCGGTTTCTTCGTGTTGCTGGGTGCGGTAGTGGCCAGCTTCTTCTTCCAGATCAGCGGCCTGCAACTGGCGATCAGCGCCGGCTTCGTGCTGTTCTCGTCGGTCTGCATCCTCTACCAGACCAGCGCCATCATCCATGGCGGCGAGCGCAACTACATCATGGCGACCGTCAGCCTGTATGTATCGATCTACAACCTGTTTGTCAGCCTGCTGCAACTGTTCGGGTTGATGAGCCGCGACGACTGATAGGGCGGTGACGGCTGTCATGGCCTGAGCTGTTCAAGTAAAAAACGGCGCTTTCCCGAAAGGGAAGGCGCCGTTTTTTTTTTGCGCTCGCCTTTACAGCGACAATAGTTACTGAATTTCAAGTACATACCAAATCCCTGTGGGAGCGGGCTTGCCCGCGAAAGGGCCAGCACATTCAACATCTTCATCGACTGTGACGCCGCCTTCGCGGGCAAGCCCGCTCCCACAAGTTTAAAGTGGCCGGCTCGCAACAGCGGACACGCTACCTATTCAACTGACAGCCAGTCCCTTACTCCATCGGCGGCAAACGCCGCTTGACCGGTGTCTTCTTGACGATCGCCGTATTGGTTTCGGCAAGCACATTCAACTTGTCCAGCAGCACATCCAACTGCTCCATCGAGCGCACGTGCAGTCGCGCAATGAAACAGTCTTCCCCAGTCACCTTGTCACATTCGGTGAATTCGCCGATGGCCTGGATCTGCCGCTCCACTTCTTGCAACTGCCCCGGTAACGGACGGATGCGCACGATGGCCTGAAGTTGGTAACCAAAGCACTTCGGATCGACCTCGACGGTGTAGCCCTTGAGCACGCCACGTTCCTCCAGCCGGCGCAGGCGTTCGGCAACGCTGGGGGATGAAAGGCCGCTCAGGCTCGCCAAGGCCTTCAGGGAACGTCGTGAGTCTTCCATCAAGGCGCTGATGAGGATCTGGTCGATGTCGTCAGTCATTTTCGCTCCGTTAGGCAAATGCGCGAAGTTGCCTTGATAAAAAAGGTCGAAAGCCAGTCTAGCCTTTTTCAAACCATGGAGAAGCACCCAGGCGGGTCGGCATACTGTGTCCATTCACTGAAGGAGCCTGAAGATGGACAAGACCCTACGCCGCGGTTCGCTCGAAATGACCGCCGCCATGCTGATTTCCGGAACCATCGGCTGGTTCGTGCTGGTGTCCGGCCTGCCGGTGCTGGATGTGGTGTTCTGGCGCTGCGTGTTTGGCGCCGGCACGTTGTTGCTGATCTGCGCCGGTTTCGGTTTCCTGCGCCGGGATATCCTGACCCGCACGACCTTCCTGCTGGCGGTGCTCAGTGGTGTTGCGATCGTTGGTAATTGGGTGTTGTTGTTCGCTTCATACTCCCGCGCTTCGATCGCCATCGGTACGGCGGTGTACAACGTCCAGCCCTTCATGCTGGTGGGGCTGGCCGCGCTGTTCCTGGGAGAGAAGATCACTGCGCAGAAGCTGTTCTGGCTGGCGGTGTCGTTTCTCGGGATGCTGGCCATTGTCAGCGCCCACGGCGAGCAGGGGCAGGGAGGCGAGGATTATCTGGTGGGCATCGCCCTGGCGCTGGGGGCGGCATTCCTGTACGCCGTTGCGGCGTTGATCATCAAGCGCCTGACCGGCACGCCGCCGCACTTGATCGCGTTGATCCAGGTCGCCACCGGCATTCTCTTGTTGGCACCATGGGCGAATTTCTCGGCCTTGCCGCAGCAACCCGAGGCCTGGGCCAGCCTGCTGACCCTCGGCATGATTCACACCGGCGTGATGTACGTACTGCTGTACAGCGCGATCCAACGCTTGCCGACTGCCGTGACGGGCGCTCTATCCTTTATTTACCCGATCGCGGCGATCTTCGTTGACTGGTTTGCCTTCGGCCATCGCCTCGAGCCGCTGCAATGGCTGGGTGTGGCGGCGATCCTGCTGGCGGCTGCCGGCATGCAACAGGGCTGGGGCATCAAGTCGCGCCGCCCAGCCCTGAGTTGAGGGTCGGTGTTGATCAGAAAATGTAATCGGTGGTCAGGAAATTCGAATCCCGCTCACGAATGATGTCGCTGATCAGCGCCTTGTTGTTGTCCTGGAACTTGGTCGCAACCAGTGTGCGGATCGAAAAGGTCCGCAGTGCGTCGTGAACCGACAATGTGCCCTCGGCGGAGTTTTTCCGGCCGTTGAACGGGAAGGTGTCCGGGCCACGCTGGCATTGGGCGTTGATATTGATGCGTCCGACCTGATTGGCGAAGGTGTCCACCAGCCTGCCGACTTCGGCCGGGTGGGTGCCGAAAATGCTCAGTTGCTGGCCAAAATCGGATTCGAGGACGTAATCGATCACGGTATTGACGTCGCGGTACGGCACGATGGGCACGACCGGGCCGAACTGTTCTTCGTGATAGACCCGCATGGCGGTGTTCACCGGATAGAGTACCGCCGGGTAGAAAAACGAAGCCCGGGATTCGCCGCCGTGCTGGTTCATGACGCCGGCACCCTTGGCGATCGCATCGGCTACCAGCGAATGCAGGTAATCGACCTTGCCCGCTTCGGGCAATGGCGTCAGTGCGACGCCGTCTTCCCACGGCATGCCGGGTTTCAGCGCAGCGAGCTTTGCATTGAATTTCTCGATGAACGCCGGAGCGATATCTTCGTGGACGAAGAGGATCTTCAACGCGGTGCAGCGTTGGCCGTTGAAGGACAGCGAACCGGTCAGCGCCTCGCTGACGGCATTGTCCAGGTCGACGTCGGGCAGCACCAGGCCAGGATTCTTCGCGTCCAGCCCCAGCGCGGCACGCAGGCGATGCGGGCGCGGATGGAGTTTCTTCAGGTCGCTGGCGGCCTTGTTGGTGCCGATGAAGGCGAATATGTCGATCTTGCCGCTGGCCATCAGGGCGCTGACGGTTTCCCGACCGCTGCCGTAGATCACGTTGATCACGCCGGCGGGGAAGCTGTCGCGAAAGGCTTCCAGCAGCGGACGAACCAGTAGTACGCCGAGCTTGGCCGGCTTGAACACCACCGTGTTGCCCATGATCAGCGCCGGAATCAGCGTGGTGAAGGTTTCGTTCAGCGGATAGTTGTAAGGGCCCATGCACAGGGCCACGCCTAATGGCACGCGACGGATCTGTCCGAGGGTGTCCTGTTCCAGCTCGAAGCGGCTGGATCGACGGTCCAGTTCCTTGAGGGCATTGATGGTGTCGACGATGTAGTCGCAGGTGCGGTCGAATTCCTTCTGGGAATCCTTGAGGTTTTTGCCGATCTCCCACATCAGCAGCTTGACCACCGCCTCACGCTGCTCGCGCATCCGCGCCAGGAAAGTCTCGACATGACGGATGCGTTCAGCGACGCGCATGGTCGGCCATTGGCCCTGGCCGCGATCATAGGCCCGGACGGCAGCGTCAAGGGCCGTGAGGGCGGTCTCGGCATCCAGCAATGGCGTGCTGCCGAGAATGACCTGTTCATCGCCATCGGCGCCGGCCAGGTACACCGGGCTGCGCACCGTGGCGAGCGGACCCTGCCAGGTCTTCAGGATGCCATCGACCAGGTATTCACGCTGCTCCACCTGGCCTTCGAGGCGGTAGGCTGGCGGGATGTCGGCGGCACCGGGGAACAGATTGGCAAGGAAGGTGGCTGTGGTCATGTCGTTACTCCATCAATGAAATGAGCCATGGGCTGCGGCAGGCATGAATCGCTTTTAGCGTTATACGCCTTAATGGAGGTGTTTTTTAAGTGTGCCGGGACGCGAGGCCATGCCATTCACTCCGCCGAGCGCAATGCCCGCGTGGCGAGGATGCCGGTTTCTCGCCACGAGGGAGCGGGTGTGAACGGCGAGCACTTACCAGCGCATCCGCACGCCGAGGCTGGCAATGACGCCATTGAGGTCGTTGTCGTCGACGTCGCTGCTGTAGTCAGCGCTGACATACAGGCTTACCACCGGCGTCACCCGGGCCACCAGCCCCAGGCCCACCTCAACGGTAGAAGACTTGCGGCTGCTGCTGATTTTTTCGACCTTGTCCAGGCTCAGGGTGTCGGCGCTCTGGACCGTGTGCCACAGGTTCGTGCGCACGTAAGGCTCCACGCCCAGGCCGTTGACCTGGTACGTACCTTTGAGTTGGGCGCCGACGCGGCCGCTCCAGCTGTTGAGTTTGTTGTTGTTGCCATTGCCGGCATTCGGTGTGTCGAGTGTGATGCGCTGGTTGATCAGTTGGGCCTGGGGTTCGACGATCCAGTTATCGCTGATGCCGATGGGAAATCCGCCCTCGACCGACAGCGTGACGGCGTTGCCCTCGGTGGCCTGGCGCTGGCCTTGTTCGGTCAGGCTGTAACCATTGACGCGTCCGCCGCTCGCGCTCAAATCCAGGTGCCAGCCTGCCGGACCGGTCAGGCTCCAGAAGGCGCCGAGGCTGGGGCCCTGCAGGTTCAGCGCATCCTTGCCGGGATCGCTCATGGCCGGTGTCACCAGCAGTCCGCCATGGTTGGCAGTGATCTGGTGTCGAGCACTGATCAAACCCATCCGTTGGGTGTGACCGCTGTCGTTTCGCAGGGTAAGCAGGGCGGGGCTCCTGCCCGTTACGGCGTCGTTGTCCGTCTGGCCGTCGGCTGGCATTCGGTCATACCAAAGGGAAGCCGGCCGCCCGGCGGGCTCGGCCTGGAGCTCCATGGAGGAGCACAGCAATAACGAAGTGGAGACGGTGCAGAGGGTAGCTTGAAGAGCTTGGGGGCGCTGGGACGTTTTCATGGGGGCCTGCCTTGCAATCGCATGTATCTCTCGCTCAGGGCGTCTCTCCTACCCCGAATGAGGGGCGACCGAATGGGTTGGGGCAAGCCTCTGGCAGCCCGTCGTAACGGGATTCCAGAGGCCTGCCCCTGACTGTGTTTCCGGGGGTAGTACGTTGTAGTCAAGAGGACTGATGCGGGTGCGTCAAGAAAATGGCCGACCAGTGGCACGCTGAAATCAGTGTTCAGTAAATGGTTGATTACAGTTGGTTATTTTTGACTCTTATCAGGCGTCAATTAGTCGCCATCCTCGATCACCAACTGATTCGCACGCCGACATTTCCGGCCACGCTGCGTTGCTGGTTGCTGTCGAGGTTATTGCCGTAGTCCACTCCGGCGTAGGCGCTGACCGCAGGCGCAAGGCTGACGATGACGCCCGCGCCCAGGTCGGCGGTTGAGCTGCGTTGTTGGGTCTCGATCCGTTGGGCGTCGTCGAATGTCACCGTGTCGGTGCCGGAAAAAGTGTGCCAGACATTGGCCCGCAGGTACGGCTCCACCGGCGTGTCGCTGATCAGATAGCGACCCTTGAGACGGGCACCGAGCCGGCCGGTCCAGGCGCTGTCGGAATCGAATTCGACTTTGGAAATCCCATCATCCTGGGTGTCCAGGGAGATCTTCTGATGGATGATCTGTGCCTGTGGCTCGACGACCCAGCCACTGCCCACGGCAAATGGGTAGCCGGCTTCCGCCGAAAGGGTCAGCGCATGCCCGCGATTATCCAGCTTGAGGCCGCGTTCGGAGCGGTTGTCCCCATGCAGCCGGGTGCCCATGACCACCGTGTCGATGTAACCACCGGAGGGAGCGGTCAGCGTCCAGTACAAGCCATAACTGTCGCCGTCGAGTTCAACCTTGCCGGCGCGCCGCCCTTCGAACCCCAGGTTGTAGCCGTCGACGTTGCCGTTCAATTCGCTATGGCCAACGAAAAAACCGATGCGCTGGGTCTGGCCGTCGAAGACCGGCGCGCTGTAAAGGTCGTTACCCACCTGGAAGCCCTTGATGGAGCCGTCGAACCTCGGTGTCACCGTGCCGGCCCAGGTCTGATCGAGGTCCTTGCCGTAGACTCGGCCCCAACCGGCCCCGAAGGCGCCGGTTTCCGTCAGCAGGCGTTGGTCGCCCTGGCGATCATGGAACGTGCCCAGGGCCATCAGGGTCAGTTGGGCGGCGACGGGAGGCAACGCCGACCAGACGGGTACTTCCGGACGGTACAGCGCAATGGGCGCTGCGCCCGGCACGGCGACGGGCAAGGCCGGCAGCGTGGGGCTGGCCACGGCGATCGGACCGGCGACCACGGTCGAGCGCAGATACCAACTGTTTTCATTTCCGGTCACGCCGCCCTTGAACAAACGGTAATCGAACGCGCCGGCCGACACCGATCGCGCCAATGAAAAAGCCCCGCTGTCGCTGACGGCGCCGCCCTGAGCCTGGACCAGCTCGATACCGTCGCGGGCAGTCAAGGCACCTGCACCGCCGATGTTCGTGACGGTGATGGCCGTGCTGCCGCCAAGCGTGCCGGCGTTGACTATCAGCTTGTCGCTCGGCGAGTCGTCTGCACCAAGCAGCGTCTGCAGGCGCAACTGGCCGCCATTGCCGACGTAGTTGCCTTGTACGGTAAGGGTGTCGCTGGTGCGGGTGTTGCCTGCGCCGAGGTCGATGGTTCCGGCATTTTCAAGCGTCGCCATCTGGCCAGCGGTGAACGGGCGAATGCTGCCCTGGCTGGCCGTCAACAGGCTGCTTGCGTCGATGTTCAGCGTGCCGGTGCCGGTGATACCGTCGCCCAAGACCAGCGTGTCGCCCAAGTCCAGGCGCGAGCCTTGGGTGAGGCTGACCGATTCCCAGTTAAGGTAACGGGCGCCATCGCCGGTCGTGCTGGCCACAAAAGCCAGTGTGTCCTGGCCCAACCCCCCATCCAGGCTGGGTGTGGTGGCGAGCAGGGTTTTATCCAGGTTGCTCAACAGCGCCGTGTCGTTGCCTTCGCCCATCAGGATGGCGGAGCGGATGAGGCCGCCGCTCCACTGCAACTGGTCATTACCGAAACTGGCTCGAACCTCGCCGACGATCTCGCCCCCGCTCACGGCGATCCGGTCGTCACCGCCACTGACACTGACGTTTCCGCCGATGCGTCCCGCACTAACGATAATGGTGTCCCGACCAAAGCCGGTCACCAGATTGCCAAGAATCTGCCCACCTGACATGTCGAAAATATTATCGTCGAGTTTCATGTCGACCCGGCCGATGGTGCCGCCGGTCATCGTCGCTTGGTCTCCGTCTTCGAACGCGCCGACGATGGTGCCGCCGGTCATCAGGAACGTATCGAGCCCATCGCCCTGGGCCAGTGACTGGATGCTGCCGCCGCGCATGACAAAATCATCGGTGCCCGAGCCTTGTTGCACGTCGCCTGCCACGATGCCGTCGGGATTGATCTCGACGTAATCGGCTCCGGCGCCGAAGGTGATGTCTCCCTGGATCACACCGCTGCCATGGGCCGGCATCGTCAGGCGGTTATCTCCCGACAGGTCGCTCAATCCGGGGCTGGTGCCGCTGTCGCAGACATAACTGTCATTGCCTGTCGTCGGCGTCAGGGTGCATGCCGCCATGGCGGGCGATGCGTCCAGCAACAGCGGTGTAGTCAGCCACAAGGCATTGAACAGCCGGTTGACGCCATGATTGCGCAAGCTCATCTGCTTTCCCTCAGCATCGGCATCCGTGGCATGCCGCAATCCAGCCTCGGTTGCTCTACAGAAGGCTCACGGGCCTGGCAACGCTTGCTGTATGTGGGGCACGCTAACAACGGATGATGAGGGTCGCTACTGTCAGATCTTACAGGTTAGCGTCGGTGACCGCGGCTACAGGTGCACCTCCACCGACAGCGGCAAGTGGTCACTCAGATGTGTCCAAGGTCGGTTGCCGAGAATCTGCGGCGCATGGCTGGTGGCGTTGCGCAGATAGATGCGGTCCAGGCGCAGCAGGGGAAAACGCGCCGGATAGGTCCTGGCCGGGCGGCCATGGTGGTGTTCGAAGGCTTCGTGCAGGTAGCGGCGGCGGGCGAGGGTGGTGTTGCCGCGCAGCTGCCAGTCATTGAAATCCCCCGCAATGATGACGGGCGCGTTTTCGGGCAGCGAATCGAGTAGTTTGCAGAGCAATTGAAGCTGCAGTTGGCGATGGCTTTCGAGCAGGCTCAGGTGAACGCAGATCCCATGGACTTCGGCGTGCCCTGGCACGTCCAGCACACAGTGCAGCAACCCGCGCCGCTCCGGGCCGGTGATGGACACGTCGAGATTGCGGAACTGGCGGATCGGATATTTTGAAAGCAGGGCATTGCCATGGTGGCCGTCGGGGTAGACCGCGTTCCGGCCATAGGCGAAATCGCTCCACATGCTGTCGGCGAGGAACTCGTACTGCGAGGTCTGGGGCCAATTGTCATAGCGTGACGCGTGGCGGTCGTGTTCACCCAGCACTTCCTGGAGAAATACCAGGTCGGCCCCCGTGCTGCGTACCGCTTCGCGCAGTTCGGGCAGGATGAAGCGGCGGTTGAGGGCGGTAAACCCCTTATGCGTATTGACCGTCAGGACCCGCAGCCGATGAACCGCCGCAGATGCATCCGCCGCCGCGGGTTGCTCGGCCTGCCAGTTGGAATCGCCAGTCACGTTCGCTCCTGAATCAGACGTATGTGTTCATGCGACTGACCGCGGCTGCGGCAGTTCCGGAATTGTTGAATGTCGAGTCCGGGCCATCCGGAGCACCCAGGCACAACACAAAATCCTGTAGGAGCGAGCCTGCGCGCGATGGCGGTGTTTCAGGCGACACGGATGCTGAATGGGCCGGCCTCTTCGCGGGCAGGCCCGCTCCCACAGTGGAGCTGCGCCATCCGGAGCACCGCTTTAGACCTTGATCTTGATCTTGATCTTGATCTGGGGCGCCCCGTTAACCACGCTGGCCGAACGCAGGCATTGCGCAGTGGGCAACCCGGCATGGATGCCGGGTTAGCCGCGCTGGGCCATGGATGGCCCTTCGCGGCGGGCCCACGGAGCAATGCCGGAGTGAGGGCACACCGAGCCCAGGCGAGGTGCCGAGTGGTGGGGCAAAGCGTTTTTGGTTACTTTTGGCCGCTTTTCCAAAAGTGACCCGCTGTAAGAGCGGAACCATAAGCGGCCGTTACCAAAAAAATGGATATGTACCCAATCAAACCGCCTTCGCGAGCAGGCTCGCTCCCACAAGGTTGTGGTGCCCGGGATAAACAGGCCCTAGCCACAGGACAGGGGGCTGATCAGATGAAAACGATTTCGTACGGCATGCCCATGCGGTCGAGAATCACCCGCGGTACCAGCGGTGCGATACCGTTGGCCGGTTCACCGTTGAGCTGGCTGGAGTAAGCATGCATGGCGTGGCGCTTGCGAGCGGTGGTCCAGACATCCAGACGCAGTTTGCGAGCTCGATGCCAGGGGATCCTCTTCTGTTCGCGGACGGGCCAATGCCACGCCCATACCGGCAGTTCGTTGAACACCGCGCCGATCGCTTCGGCTGCCTGGGCCCCGGCGCGTCCGACAGTGTCGTGGTCGCTGTCGCCGTCCTGGCGCCAGGTGCTGAATACCACGTCACCGGGGCGAAGATGATGACCGATGAACGCAGCCAGTGGCTCCTCGTGCTCGGCCAGGCTCTTTTCTGGGAAGCCGCCGCGCACCCATTGCAGGCCATTGGGCGGCACACCCAGGCGATGCAGGGCGTCGACGCTTTCCTGGGGGTGGGGGCGGAACGTGCGCAGCCGCTCATCATTCCATAATGGCGAACCCGGGTGGCCGAGGCTGCCGTCAGTGACGGAGATCAGTAGCATGGGATGGTCCAGGTTGCTCAACAACTGGAGCAGTCCGCCGCAGGCACCGACCTCGTCGCCCGGGTGCGGGGCAAGGATGACCGCGCGGGAGCCGGCGGGTATGAGTGTCTGGGTGCTGATGATGGGAATGTCGGCCAGTTGCGGCGCGCTGTTCCATATCTGGGGATGCTGCCGGCCTTGCAAGCGGGAGGCGGGTTTCATATGAGGCTACGTCCTTGTGCTGTTCAATCGTTCAGTCATGCACCGGACCGACTGCCCGGCGTCGCCCCGCAGGGCTGACTGTGATTCGCGGCGCTCCGAGTCCTGGAACCGCCGTACGGGAAGTATTGACTATGCTGGCGGTTTCGTCGCGTCAGATTGCGTATCTGAACCGCTTTTTTTTGTTCGAACTGCGTCGCGTGAGCGACCAGAAAAACCGCGTCCCTGCGGTTTTGTCGATTTGCCGTCTTATTCCTCTTCGTCGCGTTGCAGCTCGAACAACAGCAACGAGCGGCCGGTCACGGAGTATTCGGCATCAAAATCGAAGCGCTCCTGGCCGCGCACCGTCGGCTGATTGGTGTCCACCATGCATGTCCAGAAACTGCCTTCCGGCACTTCCGGCAAGCGGAAGTTGACGATGTCATGGTGTGCGTTGACGACCAGCAACAAGGTAGCGTCGCCCCCTTTGCGGCGGATACCGGTTTCCTGGGCTCGCCCGTCCATCAGCATCCCCAGGCAGCGGTTCTGGCCGTCCTGCCAGTGTTCAACGGTCATCTCGTTGCCATCCGGGGCCAACCAGGTGACATCCTTGACGCCGATGTCCTCGTTGTAATTGCCCACCAGGAAGCGTCCGCGCCGCAGGATCGGGTAAGTCAGGCGCAGCTTGATCAGACGCTTGACGAACTTGAGCAGCGCCGCGCCATCCTCGCTCAGGTCCCAGTTGACCCAGCCGATCTCGCTGTCCTGGCAGTAGGCATTGTTGTTGCCATGCTGGGTGCGGGCGAACTCGTCGCCCGCGACGATCATCGGCGTGCCTTGGGCGAGCAACAGCGTTGCGAAGAAGTTACGCATCTGCCGGTGGCGCAGCGCGTTGATCTCGGGGTCATCCGTCGGACCTTCGACGCCATGGTTCCAGGACAGGTTGTTGTTGCTGCCGTCCTGGTTGTTTTCGTCGTTGGCTTCGTTGTGCTTGTCGTTGTACGACACCAGGTCGTGCAAGGTAAAACCGTCGTGGGCAGTGACGAAGTTCACCGAGGCATAAGGGCGGCGACCGCGCTGGTTGAACATTTCGCCCGAAGCGGTCATACGGCTGGCGAAGTCGGCGAGTTGGCCGTCGTCGCCTTTCCAGAAGGCGCGCACGGTATCGCGGAACTTGTCGTTCCATTCGACCCAGCCCGGCGGGAACCCTCCGACCTGGTAACCTCCAGGCCCGCAATCCCAAGGTTCGGCGATAAGTTTCACCTGGCGCAGCACCGGATCCTGGCGACAGGCGACGAGGAAGCTGTGGCGCTCATCGAAACCGTCATGGTAGCGACCCAGAATAGTCGCCAGGTCGAAGCGGAAGCCATCGACGTGCATTTCGGTGGCCCAGTAGCGCAGGGAGTCGGTGACCATCTGCAGCACACACGGGTGGCTCAGGTCGAGGGTGTTGCCGGTGCCCGAGTCGTTGATGTAATAGCGCTTGTCGTCGGGCATGAGCCGGTAGTACGAGGCATTGTCGATCCCGCGCATGGACAGGGTCGGGCCCTGTTCGTTGCCCTCGGCAGTGTGGTTGTAGACCACGTCGAGAATCACTTCAAGATTGGCCTCGTGCATGTGCGCGACCATTTCCTTGAACTCGGCGATCTTGCCGCTGGCCAGGTAACGCGGGTCCGGGGCGAAAAAGGCGATGCTGTTGTAGCCCCAGTAATTGGTCATCCCTTTGTGCAGCAGGTGCTGGTCATTGACGAACGCATGGACGGGCATCAGTTCGACCGAAGAAACCCCCAGCTTGCGGATATGTTCGAGCACATCGTCGACCATCAGGCCGCCGAAGGTGCCACGCAGGTTCTCAGGCACCGCGGGATGGCGCATGGTGATGCCGCGTACATGGGTCTCGTAGAGGATGGTCTTGTCCCACGGCACGCTGACGCGATGGTCGTTGCCCCAGGTGTGGGCCGGGTCGATGACCTTGCACTTGGGCACGAAAGGGGCGCTGTCGCGTTCATCGAAACTGAGGTCGCCGTCGGGGTGACCGATGGTGTAGCCGAACAAGGCCTCGGACCATTTCAGTTCTCCCACCAGCTGTTTCGCGTAGGGATCGATGAGCAGCTTGTTGGGGTTGAAGCGGTGGCCATTCTCCGGATCGTAAGGGCCATAGACACGGTAGCCGTAGATCAGCCCCGGATGGGCATCGGGCAGATAGCCGTGGTAAATCTCGTCGGTGTACTCCGGCAACTCGATGCGTTCGAGTTCGACTTCGCCGGTGTCATCAAAAATACACAGTTCAACCTTGGTGGCGTTGGCTGAGAACAACGCGAAATTGACCCCCAGGCCATCCCAGGTCGCGCCAAGCGGAAACGGCAGCCCTTCACGAATCCGCGAAGCCTCGATAACCGGCGGCGGCGTGGTTTTTTTTGGACGGGTCATAGTTGCTCCTGCAAAAGACAGATTCGGTGATGCGACGCACGCAGGACTGCGTGCCTTGCGCTTATGGCGAGACGATAAAGCGCCACGCCACAAGCAGGCCCCTTCATTGGAAGGAGCACGGGCTTGAGAACGATGAGTTCGCTGGATCAGACCGCCGGTGGTTTGCGCACCGCTCGTGGCTTCTTCGCGGCCGCCTTGTCGGCGGGCGGGACCACTGCGGCAGTCGCCGCGGAGGGTTTGGCCGCAGGCTTGGCCTTGGGCGTGGTGTTCTTCGCAGCGGTCTTGGTCGCAGCGCTCTTGGCGGGTGCCGGCTTGGTGCCGTCAGTCTTGCTGGCGGCGGTCTTGCTCGCTGCTTTTGGCGGCTTGCTAGGCGCCAGTGCCTCGGCTTCAGCCAGTTTGCGCGCCATTTCCCAGTGACGTTTTTCCTGCCCGGCGGGCTTACCCTCCGACTCCCAGATCTGATAGGCAAATTCACGAATGCGTTTATCGTCGGTACTCATCGCAGTGCTCCTGACTAACTCAAGATTCAATAAAGATATTGACCGGGAAATCCCCCAGCGCGGCGCTGACCATCAGCTCCCTTTGGGGTGTGACTGCTGCGCTTGCAAAAAGTCCCTTCAGTTTTCCATCCTCGGCGGCGAACGGTAACGACACCCGGGTATCGCCCCAGTCCGATGCAGCCACGTGGGGCAAGGCACCGTTTTCCAGCAGGCGGGCGGCGTGCACCGGGACCACTACAATAGCCCGCTGCTGCTGGTATTCGCGCATGAACGCCAGCACCCGCCCGGCGTGTTCGCCAAGCACCGGCAGCGGTTGATAGCTGCCTTGGCGAAACAGCTGCGGGTATTCGGCGCGCAAGGCCAGCGTCCGCGCTATCAGTGCCTGCTTGACCCGACCGTCGCGCCAGTCGCGTACCAGCGTCGCCGGTGAGCTGTCGCCCTGTACCGCCTCACGGCGAGCATTGAAATCCACCGGGCGACGGTTATCCGGATCCACCAGACTGAAATCCCAGAATTCGTTGCCCTGGTAGAGGTCCGGGACGCCGGGTACGGTCATGCGCAGCAAGGTTTGCGCCAGACTGTTGAGGGCGCCCGCCGGAGCGATGGCCTGGACCGCCTCGGCGATGGCGCTGCGCAACGGCAGGCCCTCGTCGCACAGCAGCAACCGCTCAAGGAACATCTGGGTGGCTTGCTCATAGGCATCGTTGACCGCCGCCCAGCTGCTTTGCAGCTTGGCTTCGCGCAGGGCCTTGCGTTGCCATTGCCAGAGGCGTTCGCTGTATTCGGCCAAGGCTTTGGGGTCCTGCAGGTCGAGGTCCAGCGGCCAGCTGCCGAGCAGGGCCTGGTAAAGGATCAGTTCATCACCGGCCGATGGGGCTGCTGGGTCGCTGTGCAGCGACGGCGAGAGGATGCGCCATTGCTCCACGCACGCGGTGTACCAGTCCGGGCGTTCGCTGATCACTGCCAGCCGGGCTCGGGTGTCTTCGCCGCGCTTGTGGTCGTGGGTCGCGGTGGTGACGAGGTTGTCGGGAAAGTGTTCGAGCCGTTCCCGGCACGCTTCATGGAATTCCTCGGCCGGGGCACTGAAGCGCTCGGTGTTGTAGCCCACGTCATTGCGCGAAAGCAGTACCGCCGAGCGATACAGTGCAGTGTCCTCGACAGCCTTGGCCGCTGCCGGCGAGGTCAGTTGCTGGAAGCGCACGCAGGCGTGGCGCAGGCGTTTGCGCTCACTGCCGCGAGGCCGCTTGCGCCATGGCATGCCACCGAGCCAGTCGGCCAGGCAGTCGAGCACCGGCCAATCGGCTTCGCTCAGGGTTTGCCGGGCGCCTTCCAGGGCTTTCTGGAAAAACACCTCGTCCTCGGCGGAGCGTCCCAGCGGGTTGATGTACGTGCGATACACCGGGAAATGCACGATCAACTCCTGCAACGCCCGACGAATCGCGCCCAAGGTCAGATCGCGGGTCATCACGTCGTCCCGGGCGACTTGCAACAGGGCCTGTGCGACGCTTTCGAAATCTCCGGCAAGAGAGCCGTTGAGAATCTGCTGGCGGGCCAGGCGGGCCTCTTCGATGAAGTGCGCCGGGCGCTCGCTGTGCCGGCTCCAGAACTCGGCGAGGGGCTCGGCGCCGGCCGGGTCGTGCTGCAGCAGCGAAATCTGGTTCATGAACTCGTAACCGGTGCTGCCATCGATGGTCCAGTCGCGGCGCAGGGTTTCGCCGTCGCCGAGGATTTTCTCGACGAAAATCGGCAGGTGCCGCGAGGGCGAGAGCGAGTCGACACGACGGCGCAGCTTGCGGCAGTAACCGCGAGGATCGGCCAGGCCATCGATGTGGTCGATCCGCAGGCCGTCCACCAGCCCCGCGGCGATCAGCTCGAAGATCTTGGCGTGGGTCGCCTCGAACACCGCCGGACGCTCGACCCGCAGGCCGCCCAGTTCGTTGACATCAAAGAAGCGTCGCCAGTTGATATCGTCCGCCGCCGTGCGCCAGCTGGCGAGCCGGTAGCTCTGGCGCTCGAGCAGTTGGTGCAGGCGCTCGAAACCCGCGGGCTCGGTGGAATCGTAGCCGCGCAGGTTGTCTTCGATGGCGCTGAGGATGTTCGTTTGTTTGGCAAGGTCGCGCAGCTCTTGCTGGAGCGGGCGGGCGAGGGAGTGGGCGTCGGTCTGGTAGTTCAGCGTGGTGAAACGCTCGGCCAGCGCCTTGAGCGCGTCGACCTGCTCGGGCTCCAGAGCGTCGGCCGGCTTGAGCAGCTCACCGTATTGCATCGGGCAGATGGGGAAGCGGTGCTCGTAATGCTCGACATGGAAGCTGCCTTGCGCGGCATCGAAGCGCAGTTTCAAGGTGCCTTCCTGCAGCGCCACGCCATAGTCGCTGCCCAGGAATGGCAACAGCAGCTGGCCTTCCATCAGCGGGTCGGGGGAATGCCACTGGATATCGAAGAATTCGCCATAGGGGCTCAAGCGTCCCCACTCCAGCAGGTCCAGCCACCAGGGGTTGTCGTTGCCGCCAACGGCCATGTGGTTGGACACGATGTCGAGAATCAGGCCCATCCGGTGCTCGCGCAAAGTAGCGACCAGGCGCTTTAGCGCAGCCTCTCCGCCAAGCTCCGGGTTGACCTGGGTCGGGTCGACCACGTCGTAGCCGTGCATGGACCCGGCACGAGCCTTAAGCAGGGGAGAGGCATAGATGTGGCTGATGCCCAGCGCTGCGAAGTAGGGCACTTGCGCTACGGCATCGTCGAGGGTGAAGCCTTTATGAAATTGCAGGCGCAAGGTGGCCTGCAGCGGTTGGATCAGTGTCTGGTTCATCGGTCACGCTCGTTCGCCTGAAGTCTCGCGCAGGCGAGTATTTCCAGACGCCGTGCGGCGTCCGGGTCATCCAGCAGCGCGCGGCTTTCCAAAGCCAGGCGCCGCCGCCAGTTGGGGTGAGTGTCGGTGGTGCCGGGCAGGTTGGCCTGTTCGTCGATACCCAGGGCATCTTCCAGGGGCAGCAGCACCAGCGGCGCGCGGGTATGACCGAGGAAGCGCACGCTGGCGTCCAGCACCTGGTCGGTTTCGCGGTGTTCTTCGCGAAAATTCTGCGGGTCCTGGTTCAATGCATTGCGTAACCCGTCACGCTCGCGTTGGCGGTGCCGGCGCCAGTCCATCTCGGTGTGGGAGTCGATCAGGTCCAGCCGGGCGTTCCAGTCGATGTCGTGACCGTGCCACCAACCGTTCAGGGTCGGCAGGTCATGGGTGCTGGTGGTGGCCAGGGCGTCATCCGGCCAATCGAGGATCGGCTTGAAGTGGGTATTGTCCTGTTCGAACAACAGCACGCGCATGCCGAGAATGGCGCGGGCCGCAAGTTTTTCCCGCAGGCCTTCGGGCACGGTGCCGAGGTCCTCGCCGAGCACGATGGCCCGGTGGCGATGGGATTCCAGGGCCAGCAGCCGCAGCAGATCATCAATCGGGTAATAGAGGTAGGCGCCATCGGTGGGCGGGGCGTCGTTGGGGATCACCCACAATCGTTGCAGACCCATGATGTGGTCGATGCGCAAGCCGCCGGCGTGGGCGAAATTGGCCCGCAACATTTCTATGAACGCGCGGAAACCGTTGCGTACCAGCCCTTCTGGCGAGAACGCCGAGATACCCCAGCCCTGGCCGGAGCGGTTGAGAATGTCCGGCGGTGCGCCGACGGTGAGCGAGGCGAGCAACTCATCCTGGCGGCTCCAGGCCTGACTGCCGGCGCCGTCAGCGCCCACGGCGAGATCGGCAATCAGGCCGATGCCCATGCCACTGGACTTCGCCGCGCTCTGGGCGCGCTCCAGGCAGCGGGCAATCAACCATTGGCAGAAGGCGTAGAAGCCGATTTCATCTGCGTTCTCTTCGGCGAAACGGGCCAGCGCGGCGCTGCGCGGATCGCGCCATTCTTGCGGCCACTGGCGCCAGTCGAGGCTTTCGCCCCGAGCGGCGCGATCGGCCTGGAGGGCTTCGAAGCGGCAATGGTTTTCCAGGGCCTCGCCGCTGCTGTGGCGGAAACTGCTGAAATCCTCATGCAGCGGATGTTCGCCCTGGCTGAAGCCGTCGTACAGCGCGCGAAGAACCCGCTGCTTGGCTTCGGCAGCCACCGGCCAGTCGATCAGCGGCTGCTCTTCGAGGCTGCGCAACTGGTTGGTCAAGCCGGTGGCGTCGATGGCCGTGCGCAACGCACGCTCGCCAAGGATGGTGCCGGGCGCGGCGTACAGGCTGTTGAGAAAAAGCCGGCTGGAGGGCGAATAAGGGCTGTAGCGCCCGGTATCGCTGCTGAACATCGCATGCATCGGGCTGATGGCCAGGGCGTCGGCACCACGTTCGCCGGCCACCCGGGCCAGTTCTTCCAGGGCCTGGGTGTCGCCGAAGCCACCATCGCCAGGGCGGCGCAGGGAATAGAGCTGCGCGCTCAGGCCCCAGACCCTGGGGATAGGGTCGTCCACCGCATCCGCCACGCTGTAGCAACGGGCGGGCGCCACCGCCAGGGTGAAATGCTGGCCCTGGATGCTGACCTGCTGATAGCCCACCGGGACGATCCCCGGGAGCGTCGCGTCGGCGTCAAGTTTCAGATTCAGCGTCGCGCCATCTTCAAGCCGGATCTCGCACGGGGTCGCGGGTTCGAAATAGCGGCTCAGGTCGACATTCACGCCTGCGTCTGCGGTAAGCAGCGGCGGCAGGCGGTGGTTCTGTTGGTCTTCCTGCAACTGCAACAGGCTGGCGTCGATTTCCTGGGCAGTGCCGGCGGGATGCCCCAGGCCGGTGAGGACCGAGCGCAACACCGCGGGTGTAACTTTCTGGGCACGGCCATTGGCATCGATCCAGTCCACCGCCAGGCCCGCTCGGCCAGCGAGGATTTCCAGTTGCGCATCGCTCATAGGCGCTCTCCAGTAATATTGGGCAAGGTTGTCGCTTGCGTCAGACTGACCAGCGCGCTGTGGGGCGTGAGCACCCCTTGTTGCAACAGACCCATGGCCTGCGGTGGATGTTCGAAAAGAATCTGCGCATCTTGCGGTGCGCTGTGTTCGACCGGCTTGTCGCTGAGGTTCAGGTCGATGCGCAACACGCTGCCGTCGCCCATCTGCCAGCGCGCGCTGACGGCGCCATGGCCCAGCACATCCGCGCCCAGGGCATGGGCGGCGGGCAGGCGCGGGACGATTTCCTCACGGCGGATCTTCAATAACTGGCGATACAGGGTTTCGCTGGCCAGTTGTTCCGGTTGATGGGCTTCCAGGTTGGGCCGTGAAGCGTCGAACGTGCCGGCCGCGTTCGGGTCGGGAATCCGCTCGCGTTTCTCGGGGTCGGCAAAGGCTGCAAAGGCCTTGAACTCGTTGCGTCGACCTTCGCGCACCAACTCCGCCAGTTCGCCATGGTGGCTGGTGAAGAACAGGAACGGTTGTTCGGCTACCACTTCATCGCCCATGAACAACAGCGGGATCATCGGTGACAGCAGCAATAAGGCGGTCGCGGCTTGCAGCGCCTGAGGCGGGGCCAACTGGTGCAGGCGCTCGCCCAAGGCCCGGTTGCCGATCTGGTCGTGGTTTTGCAGGAACAAGACGAAAGCGCTGGGCGGCAGGTGACCGCTGGCCTCGCCGCGGGATTCACCGTGGCGGTTGGTATGGCCCTGGAAAACAAACCCCTGGCTCAGGCAGCGCGCGAGCTTTTCCGTGGTCTGCTCGGCATAGTCGGCGTAATAGGCATCGGTCTCGCCGGTCAGCAGCACGTGCAAGGCATTGTGCCCGTCATCGTTCCACTGGGCGTCGTAGCCGTGCTCCAGCAGGCTGGCCTGGTTGTGTTCGTTCTCGACGGTCAACCAGACGTAGCGCGTCGGGTCGACCTGTTGGCGCACCGTGGTGGCGAGCTCCTGGAGGAAGTCCGGGTCTTCGATCGCATGCACGGCGTCCAGGCGCAGGCCGTCGAAACGGTATTCGAGCAACCACATCAGCGCGTTTTCGATGAAGAAGTCGCGGACCTCGCGGCGCCGGAAGTCGATCGCCGCGCCCCAGGGTGTGTGCTTGTCTTCGCGAAAGAAGCCCTTGGCGTAGCGGTGCAGGTAGTTGCCATCGGGGCCGAAGTGGTTGTAGACCACGTCGATAATGACCGCCAAGCCATGGCCGTGGGCGCTGTCGATCAGATGCTTGAGCTGGTCCGGCGTGCCATAGGAGGCCTGGGGAGCGTAGGGCAATACACCGTCGTAGCCCCAGTTGCGATCGCCGGGAAACTGCGCCAGGGGCATCAGTTCGATGGCGGTCACGCCAAGCCCGGCCAGGCGTGCCAATTGTTGTTCGACGCCTTCGAAACCACCGAGGGCGCCAACGTGCAGTTCGTAGATGACGGCGTCGTACCAGGGGCGACCGGACCAGTTGGTGTGTCGCCATTGGTAGGCGTGGGGGTCGACCACCACGCTGTGGCGATCGATATCACCGTCCTGGGCGCGGGAGGCTGGATCGGGCACCTCCAGCTCGCCGTCGATGTTGAAGCGGTAACGAGTGCCAGCGGGGCAACGGGCCTGGATCATGAACCAGCCGTTGGCCTGGGGCAGCATCGGTATGGATTCTCCAGTGTCGAGTTCGACACTGACGTAAAAGGCATCCGGGGCCCATAGCGCGAAGCGGGTGTGCTCGGAATCGAGCAAGACCGCGCCATGGGTCCAGGTTTCAGGCGTCCTTGACGGCATCGGTTACCTCATTGTCTGGCCGATTTTCCCAGCGATTTAGCTACCAGTTGTTCATAAAGTTCGGCATAGGGCTCTACGGCCTTGGACCAATTGAAGGGGGCTGACATCGCCCGGCAACGCATGGCATTGAGCAGCTCGGGAAACTCGAATACCTTGAAAGCCCGGCTCAGGGCCTGCTGGTAGCTTTCCACGGTGGATTCGTCGAACAGGAACCCGGTGATGCCGTCCTCGATGGTGTCCGCCAGGCCGCCGGTATTGCGCGCCACCGGCAGCGAGCCGAAGCGCTGGGCGTACATCTGGCTCAAGCCGCACGGCTCGTAGCGCGATGGCATCAGCAGGAAATCGCTGCCAGCGAACATCCGCCGGGCATCGGTTTCGTTGAAGCCGATGCGCACGCCGATCTTGCCGGGGAAGCGCAGCGCCAGTTCACGCATGGCCTGTTCTTCTTCCGGTTCGCCGCGGCCAATGATCGCGATCTGCCCGCCGGACTCGACGATGAATTCGGCGACGGCCTCGGTCAGGTCCAGGCCTTTCTGATACACCAGGCGCGATACCACGGCGAACAGCGGGCCACTGGTATGGTCGAGGCCGAACAGGTCACGGACGTGGGCGGCGTTGGCAGCCTTGCCTTCCCAATCGCCAATTGAGAACTGGCGCTGGAGATGTGAGTCGGTCGCCGAATCCCAGCTCTCGTCAATGCCGTTGGGGATCCCGCTGAGCAGGCCTTGTTGGGTTTTGGCGGCGAGGAACCCGTCAAGCCCGCAGCCGAACGCCGGGGTAGTTATTTCCTGGGCGTAGGTAGCGCTGACCGTGGTGATGTGGCTGGAATAGGCCATGCCGGCCTTGAGGAACGACAGCTTGCCGTAGAACTCCATGCCTTCCTGTTGCAGCGCGTGCTCCGGGATGCCCAGCTCCGGGCAGGAAGCCAGGCTGACCACGCCCTGGTACGCCAGGTTGTGGATGGTGAACAGGGTCGGGGTACGTTGGCCGCGCCAGTGCATATAGGCGGGGGCCAGGCCGGCCGGCCAGTCGTGGGCATGGACCAGGTCGGGGCACCAGTGGATCTGCGCCAGGTTGGCGGCGATGTCGGCTGCGGCCAGGCCCAGGCGGGCGAAGCGGATGTGGTTGTCCGGCCAGTCGCGGCCATTGTTGGCGCCGTAGGGCGAGCCTTCGCGGGCATACAGTTCGGGACAGATCAGGACGTAGATCACCAGACCGTCGGCCATGTCCATGCGGCCGATCTTGCAAGGCGGCAGCGCTGCGTGGCCGCCCAGTTCACCGATGATATGGATCGGATTGCCGCTGTTCATGACTTGCGGATACCCGGGGATCAGCACCCGGACATCATGCAGGCCGGCCATGGCCCGCGGCAGGGCGGAAGAAACGTCGCCCAGGCCACCGGTCTTGACCAGGTCGGCGATTTCCGAGGTCACGAACAGGATCTTCTTGCGGTTGGGGTTCTGTCGAACGACAGGGAGCAGTGCCTTGCCTCCGGTGGCCAGCACCGGTGCCGTCGGCGATTCAGCCGCCGGCGGTAATTGAGAGCGGACTTGCTGTGGTTCCAAGGCAGCACTGATCATAAATAACTCCTATTTCTCGATCTGTTTCCGGCAAGCGCCAGAGCTGTTGTTTCATTGGCCGAATCCTGCGGCCAGGCGCACGAGCGCTACGCAAGGAGAGCAAAGCGCTGCCCAATGCGGCGAAGCGAATCAGGTGAGGGGGCCGTTGCAAGGAA
Source organism: Pseudomonas sp. Z2-11 (assembly GCF_054161305.1). NCBI lineage: Bacteria > Pseudomonadati > Pseudomonadota > Gammaproteobacteria > Pseudomonadales > Pseudomonadaceae > Pseudomonas > Pseudomonas sp. Z2-11. The sequence continues at coordinate 3,633,635 of NZ_CP096395.1, read as the reverse complement.
TGCTCCAGCAGTTGTTGCCCTTCCTCTAACCTGACCTGTCGCCGTTGTGAAAAGTTTCGACTTTTTTTCCTTCGGATGACCGGTCGGTTTTCCCCACGGAAAGGCAGTCTAGGTCAGAAGCTAGAGCGCTGCGGTTCGGTTCGTCGAATTGTCCGACAATCACGTCGATTGTCGGCAATGTCTTACACGAAGCAGGGGAATACGAACCGACGAAGTGCAGGTTGTTTGAAACATTCAGGGTGTAGGAAGGGTGCGATGGTTCAATCGCGTGCGCGGTTCAACAGCGCTTCGCACCATAAGGGGGCGGTCTGGATGGAGGCGTTTTGATGGCTTCAGTATGGCGGTGACGGCCTCAAATGTGGGAGCGAGCCTGCTCGCGAAAGCGGTGGATCAGACTCAGAATCCGCGACTGACACACCGCTTTCGCGAGCAAGCTCGCTCCCACATGGGGCTACCAGGAAAATTTCACGAAGCCGCGGTCAGCACCCGGATCGGCTTGCCAGCCTCCCAGGCCTGCAGGTCCTCGATCATCTGGCCGTAGAACTGCTGATAATTCTGCCGGCTCACATAACCCACGTGAGGTGTGGCCAACACGTTGTCGAGGGTTCGGAACGGGTGCTCGGGCGGCAACGGTTCCTCGGCGAATACGTCCAGCGCGGCGCCTGCCAGGCGTTTGTGCCGGAGTGCGTCGATGAGGGCCGCCTCGTCGACAATCGGCCCGCGCGCGGTATTGACCAGCAGCGCCTCGGGTTTCATCCAGCCCAGGGCCTGGGCGTCCACCAGGCCCCGGCTGCGCTCGCTGAGCACCAGGTGGATCGAGAGGATATCGGCCTGCTCGAACAGCGCTTGTTTGCTCACGTATTGCACGCCGGCTGCGGCGGCTCGCTCGGCGGTCAGGTTCTCGCTCCAGGCGATCACACGCATGCCGAACACCTGGCCGAACTGCGCCACGCGCGTGCCGATGCTGCCCAGGCCCAGGATCGCCAGGGTCTTGCCGTGCAAATCACCGCCCAGGCCCTGTTGCCACAGCCCGGCGCGCAGGGCGTTGGCTTCCGGTACAAGATTGCGGCTCAGGGCCATGACCAGCGCCCAGGTCAGTTCCGGCGCAGCGTGCTTGTAGCTCTCGGTGCCGCAGACCTGGATGCCCAGTGTCGCGGCAGCCTTGAGGTCGAGGGCGGCGTTGCGCATGCCGCCGGTCAGCAGCAGGTTCAGGTTGGGCAGGCGGCGCAGCAGTTCGTCGTCGAAGCGGGTGCGCTCGCGCATCACGCAGATGACGTCGAAGCGTTGCAGGCGCTCGGCGAGGGTGTCGCGGTCGGCGGGGTAATCGTGCAGGAAGGTCACTTCACCAATGCTATCGAGCACCGACCAGTCCACCACGTCCCTGGCGACGTCTTGCCAATCGTCGATGACTGCTATTTGCACCGCCATGGAACACCTCTATCAGGGAATGGGTTTGTCCAGCCAGCCGAGCAGCGCCTGGTGGAACCGCGCCGGCTCTTCCATTTGCGGCGCGTGCCCCAGGTTGGGGAATTCCACCAGGGTCGACTGCGGGATCAGTCCGGCAACCTGTTTGCCTAGCACCTCGTAACGGCCCAGCCGGGCTTTCACGGCCGGCGGGGCAATGTCACTGCCGATGGCGGTGGTGTCGGAGGTCCCGATCAACAGCAGCGTGGGGACCTTCAGGTCCTTGAACTCGTAATAGACCGGCTGGGTGAAGATCATGTCGTAGATCAGCGCCGAATTCCACGCCACTTGTGTATGCCCCGGGCCCTTGTTCAAGCCGGCGAGCATGTCGACCCAACGCTCGAACTCCGGTTTCCAGCGTCCGCCGTAATAGGTGTTGCGCTCGTAGTTGCGAATGCCCTCGGCGCTAAGTTTCAGCTCGCGCTCGTACCATTGGTCCACGGTGCGGTAAGGCACGCCAAGGGCTTTCCAGTCCTCCAGACCGATGGGGTTGACCATCGCCAGGCGTTCGACCTGGTCGGGGAACTGCAAGGCATAGCGGGTGGCAAGCATGCCACCAGTGGAGTGGCCCAGCACGATGGCCTTCTGTACGCCGAGCGCCTTGAGCAGGGCCTGGGTGTTGATCGCCAACTGCTGGAAACTGTACTGGTAATGGTCCGGCTTGCTCGACGTGCAAAAACCGATCTGGTCCGGGGCGATGACCCGGTAACCGGCGTCACTGAGCGCCTTGATCGAATCGCCCCAGGTGGCGGCGCAGAAATTCTTGCCATGCATCAGCACCACCGTCCGGCCGTTGGCCTTGCCTTGGGCGGGCACGTCTATATAGCCCATCTGCAGCGATTTGCCTTGGGACTGCAAGGCAAAATGCTTGAGCGTATAGGGATACTCGAAACCCTCAAGCTGCGGGCCATAGGCCGGGCCTTCAGGTGGGTTCGCGGCCTGGGCGAGCATTGGCAAGGCAGCGGTGAGGAAGAGGCTGGGCAGCCAGCGGGCGGTCAAACGCGACATGAGCAATCTCCTTGAGGCAACCGGCCGATCCTGGAACGGCTCGATTATGGCGACATTAACCACAGGCAACCCAAGCGCAGGAACGTTCAACCCATCCAGCCGAGGGTCGCCCAGGTGAGCACGCCATAACGCAGGCCTTTGGCGAGCGTCACGATCAACAGGAAGCGCCGCCAGGGTTCACCCATCACGCCGGCGACCAAAGTCAGCGGATCGCCGATGATGGGCAGCCAACTGAGCAGCAGCGACCAGTAGCCATAGCGCTGGTAGTGCCGACGGGCCTTGTCCAGAAGGGACGGGCTGACCGGAAACCAGCGGCGATCCTTGAACTGTTCCAGGCGTGTGCCCAGCCACCAGTTCACCAGCGAACCGAGGACGTTGCCCAGGGTTGCCACCGCCAGCAGCAGCCAGATGGCGTAACGTTCGCTGAGTAACAGGCCCACCAGCAGGGCCTCGGATTGCAACGGCAGCAGGGTCGCCGCGCCAAACGCTGCAAAGAACAGCCCGATATACGCTTCGCCCATCAATGGGCCGGATAGTCCGCCACAACGGTTTGCGTCCCGTCTTTTTTCAGCCCGATCACTTGGTAGGCATCGCTCATGCCATCCATTTCCATGCCCGGCGAGCCCATCGGCATGCCGGGCGCGGCCACGCCAAGCAGGTCGTCGCGTTTGCTCAATGCCAGCACCTGTTCGGCCGGAACGTGGCCCTCGACGAATTTACCGTTGATTTCGGCGGTGTGGCAGGAACGCAAGTTGGGCGCGACGCCAAGGCGTTGCTTGACCGCGCTCATGTCGGCCTCGACATGGTCGTTGACCTTGAAACCGTTCTCCTGCAAGTGGGATATCCACTTCTTGCAGCAACCGCAATTGGCATCGCGGTGCACATCGATGGTCGCCGGTTCGGCGGCCTGGGCCAGGGCGGAAATGAGCAAGGTACTCAAGGCGAGCAGGTGCAGGGGATGGGCCATGGAAATGGTCTCGTAGCGAACAGTTTGGAAGGAGGATAACAGACTAGCGGCGAGCGGCTGACACGAGGCTGAGGCGCGGATTACAGAATTGTCAGCTTCGCGAAAGCGGGTGGCCGGGGGGATGCCGGTGCCTTTTGTGGGAGCGAGCAAGCTCGCTCCCACAGTTATTGGTGAATACCTCTTAGCGAACCTTGAACCGCCCCATGATCGCATTCACCCGGCTGTTGGCTTCCAGCAGCTGGCGGGTGTTGTTCTGGCTGGCCAGGCCGCTTTCCACCAGTTCCTCGACCATATGGCGGATCTGCACCATGCTGCGGTTGATTTCCTCGGTCACTGCGCTCTGCTGTTCGGCGGCGGTGGCGATCTGGGTGCTCAGGCTGTTGATCTGACTGACGGAGCCGGCCATTTCATCCAGGCCCGAGTTGACCCGGGACGTGGCGTCGGCCGCCGATTGGCAACTGGCCTGGGTGTTTTCCATGGCCGCGACCGACGAGGTTACGCCCTGGGTCAGGCGGGTCAGCATTTCATTGATTTCCGAGGTGCTGGCCTGGGTGCGGGCGGCGAGGGCGCGGACTTCGTCGGCGACTACCGCGAAGCCACGGCCCTGCTCGCCGGCCCGGGCCGCTTCGATGGCGGCATTGAGGGCCAACAGATTGGTCTGCCCGGCGATGGCGCCGATCACGCCGAGAATCTCGGTGATGCGTTGCGCGTCTTGCTGCATGTCTTCGACTTTGCGCGTGGCGCTGGCGACTTCATCGATCAGCGCCACGACGCTGTTGGACGCTTCACCGACCACGACCCGCGAACGATCGGCATGCTCATTGGCGCGCTGGGTGAATGCTGCCGTCTCGGCGGCGTTTTGCGCCACGCTTTCAGCGGTGGAGCTCATCTCGGTGATGGCTGTCACGGTCTGGTCGGTTTCCGAGGCGTGGCGCATCAGGATTTCGCTAGTATGGGCCGAACTCCGCTGCAGGCTGTCCAGGCCCGAGGCCATGGCGCCGGTGGCCTGGGTGACTTCGCCGATCATGTCTTGCAGATAGGCGATGAACCGGTTGACCGAATGGCCAATGGCGCCCAGTTCGTCTTCGGCACGGATGGTGATGCGTCGGGTCAGGTCGGCATCGCCAGTGGACAGCGCGTCAATATTGCCTTTGAGGACCTTCATGCGGTGGGTCAGTTGGCGGATGGCGTACAACTGCATCAGCACCAACAGGATCACCAGCGGAATCTGCAGCAGGCTCAGCGTGCTCAACACGTCGTCACGCTGGGCGGTGATCAGGCGGGTCGGCAGGGCAGTGGCGAGGAACCATGGGGAGCCTTCGATGGGGCGCATGAAAAACGTGCTGGCCTCACCCTTGTTGTCGAACTCGAGCCGTTGCAACGGCTGGTCACGGTTGGCCAGGCCTGCCTTGACCTGAGCGGCGAACGGCGAGGTAGCCGCCAGCTCGCTGATGTTCTTCAGCACGATCGGCCCGCTGATACGCGAGCTGTTGCTGATGATCTTGCCGTCGGCTTCGACGATCAGCATCTCGGCGCTCAGTTCCGCTTCCTTGCGCGCGATCAGATCGTTGAAAAAGCCCAGGGTCACGTCAATGGTGGAAACGCCGTAAGGCGCGCCGTTCTTCTGGATCGCCATGGCGCAGTTGGTCCGTGGCTCGGCGCTGGCGTCGTCCTTGTAGGCGGCGGCCCAGGCACATTTGCCGGGAGGGGTGGCCATGCCGCCCTTGTGCCACGGCTGTTCGAAATAGTTCGGCGCAGCGTCGCTGTTCCAGAAGGTATTGACCGCCAGTTTGCCGGATGCGTCGCGGTGCCAGAACGTGCTGAACTTGCTGCGACCCTCGGCGCGCTGGTTGGGCAGTGGCCAGATCCCGCCGCCGAACACCTTCAGTTCACCGTATTGATCCACCAGGCCCGGCAATACCTTGTCGATGGCATCGCTGTCGAGCAGCGGGATGGTCTGGGTGATGCTCCGCTGCTGCGCCTGCACCTTGTTCAGCTCGCCCTGGATCTGTTCCGCGACCTCTTCGATGCGGTTCAGCGCCACTTGTTCCTCGGTCTGGCGCAGCTTTGGCGCGACCAGATAGCTGATACCGACCACCGTCAGGATGGACAGCACCAGGATGAACAGAACCAGGAACAGCGTATAGCGGGCTTGAATGGTGCGGAATGCGGGCATGTAGAGATTCCTTGCACGATGGCGGCTTTCTAGAGACAAGTGGAACGGACGTACTTGTCTTTATCGGCCTATCGCCAGCGGTCTTGAACTCCATGGCGCACTTTGTTGGTTCAGGACCCGTCGTAACTGCGCCAAAAACGCTCCGACGGCTGTACCATGGGCATCCGTTTGCGGCCTCGTCATCGCACCGGGCACGAGCCTGGCAGGCGCGCGGAAACAGCACGAATACATTCAGGAAATTGGCAAATGACTCATTCGCAACGTTTGAAATACTCGATCATAGTGGTCATCGTTGTCCTGGCAATCATGCTCGGGCTGTCATGGATGCAAGGTAAAGGCATGATCAGCGAGCAGCTGTTTCAATACATTGCTATTGCCGTGGCGGTCATCGTGGTGGTGATCAACGGGGTGATGAGGCGCAAGGTCAAGCCTTGAGCCCCGGCTACTGCTTGGCGTTGAGCACGGCCACCGCACTCGGATGCAAGCTGTAGCTTTTATCCGGATGGAGGCTGACGACCCCCTCGCTGCACAGGCGCTTGAGCACCTCGCGCACACTTAGGAAGGACAACGGAATGTCCAGCCCCAGCAACTGGCTATGCACGCCCCGCACCCCCAGTTGCCGATTCTCTTCGGCGGCCTTGAGCAGCGCATCGATCACCTTCAGGCGGATCAGGCTCGTTCGCAGCCCGTAGCTCTTGAGCAGGCGCCTGATGTGCTCATTGCCGCCGCGTTCCGTTGGTTTGGCGAAGACGTTGTTGGTGGTGCTCATTGACACACGTGCCGATCCTGGCTTGCCCTCCATGGGCATTGGTGCGTTATGCATGTAAAGACTCCTTAACAGCCTGATCAGAAAAGGTCATGAAATGCTCTCCTCTATAAGACGAACGAGGAGGGCGAATCATGAAGGGGGCGATGTGAAAAAAATGCCTGGAAATCAGCAAAGCCCCGCAGCCAGGCGGCTGTCTGCGGTTAAATTTTTTTCATCCGGTTCGTTCCCAAGGGAGGCGTATTGGTTTTCGATCAGGAGTGAGCGTGAGAATGTCCGGGCAGTTATCGAGGTTTTGCCTTGCGGGTGCGTTGCTGGGGATGGCCCTGGGTGTCAGTACCGTTGTCAGCGCGCGAGGAGAGGTGGAGCAGGCCACCGCCGAGATTCGCCGCACCAGTTTTGGCGTGCCGCACATACGCGCCCAGGATGAGCGTGGATTGGGCTACGGCATCGGGTACGCGTATGCCCAGGATAATCTTTGCCTGCTGGCCAATGAGATCGTGACGGTCAACGGCCAGCGCTCGCGTTACTTCGGCCCCGAACAGGTCACCCTGGAGCAGCGGTCCAACCGGGCCAGCGACCTGTTCTTCAGCTGGCTCAACACGCCTCAGGCCGTATCCGGTTTCTGGCAGGCCCAGACGCCCCAAGTGCAGCAACTGGTCGAAGGCTACGTGGCCGGTTACAACCGCGCACTGGCCGAGCGCAAGGCGCAGGGCTTGCCCGCACAGTGCGCCAGCGAATGGGTGCGGCCAATCACGGCGCTGGACCTGGTCAAACTGACCCGGCGCCTGTTGGTGGAAGGTGGCGTCGGCCAGTTCGCCGAGGCCGTGGCGGGTGCGCAGCCGCCCAAGGCGACCACACAGGCCGACACCTCGATGTCCGGCTTCGAAGTCGCCGCGACCCGCCAGCAGCGCTTCGCCCTCGACCGCGGCAGCAACGCCGTGGCAATCGGCAGCGAACGTTCGTTCAACGGTCGCGGCATGTTACTCGCCAATCCCCATTTCCCCTGGGTGGGCGGCATGCGCTTTTATCAGATGCACCTGACCATTCCCGGCAAGCTGGATGTCATGGGCGCCGCGTTGCCCGGCTTGCCGATGATCAATATCGGTTTCAGCCAGCACCTGGCCTGGACCCACACCGTCGACACCTCCAAGCATTTCACCCTGTACCGCCTGCAGCTCGACCCGAAGGACCCGACCCGCTATCTGCTGGATGGCAAGTCAGTGCCGATGAGCCAACAGGTGGTCACGGTGGACGTCAAGCAGGCCGACGGGCAGGTCAAGCCGGTTTCACGGGTGGTGTACGGCTCGCAATTCGGGCCGGTGGTGCAATGGCCTGGCAAGCTGGACTGGGACAACCGCTTCGCCTACAGCCTGCGGGACGCGAACCTGGAGAACGATCGGGTGCTGGCGCAGTGGTACGCCATGAATCAGGCCGTCACGCTCAAGGATCTGCAGGCGTCGGTCCAGCGGATCCACGGAATTCCCTGGGTCAATACCCTGGCGGTGGACGACCAGGGACAAAGTCTCTACATGAACGTTTCGGTGGTGCCCAACGTTGACGCGGCCAAGCTGGCGCGGTGCAGTGATCCGAGGGCCGGGCTGAAACTGATCGTGCTGGATGGCTCGCGCAGCGAATGCAACTGGAGCGTGGACCCCAAGGCCGCGCAGAAGGGCATCTATGCCGCCGACAAACTGCCGCAGTTGTCGCGTCGTGATTACGTGCAGAACTCCAACGATTCGGCCTGGATGGTCAATCCCGCTCAGCCCTTGTCCGGTTATTCGCCACTGATCAGCCAGCAGGACCAACCGCTAGGGTTGCGCGCACGTTTCGCGCTGGATCGACTGGGCCAGTTGGGCAAAGACGGGCCGGTGCAAGTGGATGAACTGCAGCGCATGGTCATGGATGACCAGGTTTACCTGGCGGACCAGTTGATGCCGGACCTGTTGGCCTTCTGCGCCGGGGACCTGAAGGCTGATGCCGCAGCTCTGACTGAAGTATGCACCCGCCTGAAGGCCTGGGATCGCACGGCGAGCCTGGACAGCGGCGTCGGCTTCGTGCATTTCCAGCAGATCATTAAGGCGCTGCAAGCAGTGCCTGATACCTGGCGCGTCGCGTTCGATCCGAAAGATCCGCAACACACTCCGCGGGGCCTGGCAATCGAGCGGCCTGCGGTGGCCGAGGCGCTGCGCCAGGCCATGCTGGCTTCACGGGAGTCGGTGAAATCGGCAGGGCTGGCAGCGGACAGCCGCTGGCGGGACATCCAGGTTGCCAGCCAGGGCGGTCGGCAGACGCCGATCCACGGCGGCCCGGCGGAGCTGGGAATCTATAACGCGATCCAGAGTGTGCCGGGGGCGAACGGCAAGCGGGAAGTGGTCAGCGGCACCAGCTATCTGCAAGTGGTGACATTCGATGGCAGCGGCCCGCAGGCCCAGGGACTGCTGGCGTTTTCCATTTCCAGTGACCCGGCCTCGCCTTACTCGGCGGACCAGACCCAGGCATTCTCGAAGCGGCAGTGGAGCACGCTGCCCTTTACCGAGCAGCAGATCAAGGCCGATCCGAACTACCAGGCCAAGGTCATCCGCGAGCGTGATGAGGCGGGCAGGGTCGCGACGCAGTAAGGCAGCTTTGTCGTGAAGAAAAGCCGCGACCCGAATGGGCGCGGCTTTTTTAATGTTTGGCCGGATGATGACCGATGGAATTGAGGACCAGGTTGCCGTCCTGGTTCTGGGTCAGATAGATCGGCAGGACCTTGGGCAGCGAGGGCACGAGGTTCTTCACTTCGTTGAGGTTGTAGATGCCGCCGACACGCAGGGTGCCGGTAGCATGGTCGGCGAGCATGACGGGACGTTCGAGGTAGCGATTGATCAATGGCAGTGCGTCGGAAAGGGCCAGGTCATTCAGCACCAGCTTGCCGTTGCGCCAGGCCAGGGAGCTGTCGCCGGGTTCGATCTCGCGTACCTGCGGCTGGTAGTCGCCCGCCTTGTAGCTTGCCTGCATTCCCGGTGACAGTTGCGAGCCGCCCGCAGTGGCGTTCATGTTGCTGGTCACCCATACCGAGCCTTCCACCAATGTGACCCGAACCTGGTCCTGATACATCCACACGTTGAAACGGGTGCCTGTCACACGCACCTGGCCCTGGCCCGCCCGAACGACGAAAGGATGCCGGGTGTCGTGACTGACATCGAAGAACGCCTCGCCTTTTTTCAGCGTGACCCGACGCTCATGCTTGTAGTTGGCGAACACCAGTTCGCTGCCAAGGTTGAGCTCCACCTGGCTGCCATCGCCCAGCGTGACATGACGTACGCTCGCGCCGGCTTCCAGGCGCTGGTACGAGTCAGGTAGCCACCCCATGTTCCAACCGGTAATCGCGGCCAAGGGCAAGCCCAGCGCGATCACCGCGGCGGCGACAGCCAGACGGCTCCAGCGCGGCCGTGGCCGCCGGGCTGGCAGGGTCGGCGCGGATTCGACACGCGGCAGATGCTCGGCCACGCCCCAGATTTCCAGCATGGCCTGGTATTCGAAAGCGTGCAGAGGGTCGGCGTCATGCCATTGCTTGAACGCCAATCGGTCGGCATCGGTGCAGTCATCAGCGTGCAAACGCATGCACCAATGCGCGGCCGCATCGCTGATGGCGTCGTATTCGGCTTCCGAGAGTATTCGTTCGGTCATTGGCTGTTCCTGGTTTGCCGCATTCTAACCTTCGACGGCAGCTGCCGAGAACAACCGACATGGCGATTAAGCATCAAATACCCTTGTTTTTCATGTGATAAAGCCCGCTGCTGCCCCCTGGAGCCATACCGTCCCACAAGCGGCGTGAAAAAAAGATCAAATCCACCTGTCTTTCGGGCACCGGATAGCCCAGCTATGGCATGACGATCGGGCCCGGGTCGATTTGTCGCCCCAGTTCACAGATGAGCAGAGTCATGGAGTCAGCATTTCGCATCAGGACATCGATGCGTTTGTCTGCCCGAACCGGATCCAGGAATGCATCACGCGCCTGGTCCATGGTGCTGGCGCCTGTTATTTCAAGGATTTCCTGTGCCCGGTCATCAAATTCTGGAAACAGCTCCAGGCTCTTGAGCCTGTTTGTGGTTTTGTCCAGCTCCATGAACAGCCGCGTCCGGGGAGTGGTCAGCGAAAACCCATCGCGTTGCAGCGCCACTTGCTTGTCATGTTCCTTTTTTGCGAAGTGAGTCACCGTAGATATCAGGTCCGGAAATGGCCGGGCTATATCCAGATAAGCGATGTCGAGCGTATCGAAGAGTTGATGTGACAGCTCGTGGATGAATGTCGCCGCCTGGGCATGAGCATCGAGATTAAAGGAGCTCGGCACGAAGGTTCTGTACCAACCCACGTTCATCGCGAAAAAATGTTGGGTAAGATAGATTTTTCCGGTCTTTCTGGACCCAAACACAAAGGCGGACGCTCCTTCGTGTATGTGTTTAAGGGAGCCAATAACGATGCGCTCTCCATTCAGTAACTCCCAGGCTGGATCAGCCAATGCCTGGCAAACCGGCGAGACCGCCGCGAGTATCTTCTGCACATGGCTGCTGTCAACCGTGTTGACTCCTAAAAACACTCTGAGAAATTTGTCCACCCGAGAGCCTGGGATTACGTTGTGTCTGACCAGATTGAGGTTATGAAGCGTGTTGGCGCAGTAACCCCTCGCCGTCGCGAGCGCTTGCACAATCACATAGGCGTGGTGCGGGTATTTACGACGTATTTCCGTCATACCCCGGGCTTCGATGTTAAGGGATTTGGCGGCCCTGTAATCGCTGTAGCTATTGCTCAATGTCGACATCGCCTTGCCATAGCGAATGTTCTGCAGTTGCGGGTCAATCACCCATTTCCGGCTATCAGCCGGGTTCTGCAAAAGGGGGCCTTCACCGTCTGGATGGATGATGCGCCAGAGGTCGTGGGCTTTTGCTATCTGAAAAACCTTGCCGGCGACAGGAGCGTAGAGCTTGCCGGATGCTAGCGCTTTGTAGGTGCCGTCGGCGGTATTCGCTTGGAGGTCCTTGAGACTGACATCAGCCGCTTCGAATGCCTGCAGGTCGGTGCGCGCTGCCGCTGTGGAACTGATTTCGCCCCATTTCGGTGGAACCACGGTCGGGGCGTCCTGCGGAACGGGTGTTGCGGGATCGAGAAGTCCGCCGGTGTCGTCGCGATTGATCAGGCCAAGTGAAACCATTTCCGCCGCGCCGGCGATAAAGTCGCGTAAGCCGTCTTTCCAGCGACCCTGCCGAAAGGCTTCGGAGGAGCCGTAGAAGTCTTTGTAGCTGTCCCAGAGCGTCTCGACAAAAGCCAACTTGCCGGACAACATCCTGCCCAGGGCCTTGACGCCGGAGCTGAGCAGATGCGTGACCGTTTCCCAGTCAAACTGCCGTTCCTTATCTCTTTGGGTCGCGAGCATCGCCGGTAGCAGCTTTGTATTGTCGCTGAACAGGGTATGCAGCACGTTTGTCTGGATCGGGTTCGAGGCCAGGGTGATCTCGGATAGCTTTCCAATCGTCTCCGCGAAGAGGTTTTTGAAACTGGCTTGCTGGTTCTCGGGGAGCCGGCGAATCAGCAAGTCCTGAAGTGCCCCTGGCTTGGTGAAAGCAGCTACGATGCTCGCGTTGTCCTTGAACTCCATGAAGTTGTGTCCTTCATGATAGGGCGCATACAAGACGTGGGGACTTGCGTCGGTATTGGACCCGATCAGATAAAGGCCCAGCGCCTGGACCGCCGTGGCCCCCCCGGTCTTGATCAGTTCAAGCGGACGGATAAACGCGCCGGCGCCTTCCACCGCCTGGCGGGCGACGGCGTCCGGCATGTCCAGCACCTGGCGGATCAAGTCGAAAGCGCTGCTGGAAAGATGCTGCTGTAGATGCAACGCATGCGCGTACTGCAGAAGTTGCCAGGGTAATTGTCGGCAGAACCGCTGCTTGCGCTGCTGGACGTTGGCGGAACGCCCGTCAAGTTCACCCTGGACATGAGTTGCATAGGTGGTGGCGATATCCAATGACAACAACATTTGCTTGATGGTTGCCTCGTTCAAACCCAGGGGGAGTTGCTGCGTGGACATTAAAGACACTTGAAATCCCGTGCCTTGGATAAGGTTGACATGACGCAGGGCGAAGTCGGTCAATGTGCCAACAGGCCCCAACAAGGCAAGGTTCGGTGTGATTTGAATCGTGTCGGGATCAAGGTCGTTTTTGCCGAAGCGTGTTTCCAGTAATCCCTTCAGTTGTTTCCCGACATAAGCATGCAAGGGTTCGATACCGTCCAGGTAATCCTGGTCATCGTCCACGCTGTTTTTATATTGCTCAAGCAACTCGACATGCAGACGTTGATCGTCAAGGGAGGCCGTGCCGAGCCAGGCGGGAAGCTTCTGTTGCCAGCGGATGGTCTGGGCGATCCGTGTGGCACGGGTCAGATTGGTGGGTGTGTCTTTCTTCAGGAGCGCAGCAAGGCTTTTTTCCAATGCAGGCCCGGTCGGGCGCCAACTTCCAGTTTCCAACGCGCTCAAGTAATCATGTTCAGCCTCAAGCTGCTTGACGAACGATCTCATCCGATTGACCGGCACATTGTCTTCAACCAGTTCAAACGCTTCGATTTGATACTGCCGATGAGGGAGGCGCTGGGCCGTAGTGAGGTTTTGCAGTAAATCAAAGCGCTTTCGGGGATCGAGCAAGCGTAGGTTCAGTTGCTCCGTCGCCAGTTTGACGGACGAAAAAACATGTAAGCCTTCGGCGGGCGTCCAAAAGATAGCCATGCCTGAGTGAGGCGTATCCAGGCCGCCGCGCTCGGTCAACAAGAAACAATTGGCCAGCGATACGACGTCAGTTTCATTTCCCGTGGTGCAGGCCAGTTTCAACGAGTAAACATCTGGCCGGAAGCCTCTGACCACGGTACGTTGCTTGCGGTCCGGGTAATTGGAGTCGTGAGCAAAAACTGCGTCGATGAGGTTGCGCGCCGCAAGCGGCAGTGTTCCGTTGAGGTCCCTGAGTTCGGCCTCGGCCTGTATCCCCAGGGAGAAAGCACTCGCCAGCTTTTCTGGCAGGTCCTGCAGCGCTGTGCTCAACGAGGTTTTGTTGGACACCGGTAAGTGGGAAAACAGCTCGTTGGTAGCCTGTTCAACACTGGCATACGTCTGGATCTTTCGCTGGACCTTATCGGCTAACAGGTTCGACGGTCGAAGGTTTCCATAGAAAGACGGGCGCGTGCCCCATCGGCCATCGGTTTTTTGCCTCAACAGGTCCGGGTTGATAAAGCTGCGTATATCCAGGGCTTTATCGAGCAATGCCTTAACATCCACGTCGCTTTGGCGGGACATCTCCAGCGCGTAATGCAGGTTATCCAGCTGTTTGTCGATAATTGCTTCAGCCAGAAATTCGGACATGGGCAGCGCAATTTCCTTGCCCGATACATGCAGCTCGTCAAAGCGCAGGAAGCGATTACGCTCTTCCAGGCTCAGGAGGCTATACAGTTCTTCCTTTCGCTCGGCAGGCGCGGACGTATTGAGCAGTGCCTCTTCAAAACCCTGATGGTTGACCACTGTCTGAAAACCCTGACCCGGGGTATACAGATAGTGCCCATCACAGCTGACCATCAAGGAGCCCGCGAGCTCCACGTAGTGCGGCTCATATTCCCAAAGCCGGATGGTTTCGATAAACAGCAGCCGTTCTTCCGGGCGTGATGGCCGGAACAGTCGAAGCAGCTCTTGGCTCTGCGCCGCAGTCAGCTGCTTTTTTTCCCGCATGACCAGGATATTCGCCCGCAAAGCCGCGTTAATAACCTGGGACAAAAAGCTGCGGCGTGAAATATGGTCCGGACCCAGGGCATTCCAATAGGCGTCAATTTCGTCGGTCATTTGGGGAATCAGTTCGCGGGCGACGATTTTTACCGCCGTTTCCCAATTCCGCGCATTGTCCGGCGTGGGATGTATCTTGTGGTGGAAAAAATCAACGGTATGCCCTGAAGGCCAGCCCTGATGATGGAAGTAGAACAGGATCGCATGACTCAACGACATGTTCCTGGTCACCTGGCTGGCTTTCGGATCCTCCAGGGCACTAGCCGCGCCAAGGGTCACGCGCACCTGTCTATGATCGATATCCGGCAGCACCTCCTTCAGAACACGGTCGAACATGGAAGTAAGCGAGGGTAGTCTCGTCAGTTCGTCCACCATCGCCAGGTCATTCGCCTTTTGCGCACCTTCGATGGATTCCAGCTGAGTTGTGAAAACATCCCCGTCGATGGGCAGCCTTGCCGTTCTGAGATGAGTTGCAGCGTTGAGTTTGTTGCGTTGGGAAATCGATAGGAAATGAAACAGATCGTCACGGTCCGCTGGGCTTTTCAGCATCTGCTCGATTGCGCTTGTGAGGCTTTCCCGATTGCTGAATTTCTTGATCCCGCCATACGGTGTATAGAGAAAAGCAGGTCTGATAGTCGGCGAGTCGACGCTTGGCCAGGCACTGAGCGTAAAACAACCCGCCAGCGCTATCGGGGGTTGCCCTTCGCCTGCGCATAAAATCGTTTCCGCCAGCATCGGTGGCTGCTGCGCCTCGCGTAGTGTGTGGCTTGCCAAGGACACGTGATGCAGCCACTCAAGGTCTGCCTGCGTCAGCCCGTGGTTGTGACTCAGTTGATCCAGGCGGCTGGCATTCAGTACCTCAGGAAATAATAGCGGGGTAGTCTCAGTGGCCATGTTGCTTCTCGATCAAGGCACCGCAAGGCGGCGCGTCGGTGGTTGAAGCGGCTAGACTAGCCAGCGCCCGATCAACGAAGGTGGTACATAGTTACCGCACTCAAGGTTGATCGTGCCCCCCCGAACGCGGTATCTGATCCACGGGGCAGTTCCCGCTACGCTGTTGCTACCTCCAACAATCACTATGGAGCTTCAGATGTCCGCACCATCCAATCATGCCGGTTCTGGCAGCTTGTCCTTTGACGCTCTGGTGAGCTTGCTGGAGCAGATTTTCCTCCGCCATGGCACCTCGACCGATGTCGCCCGCAGCCTGGCCGAGAACTGCGCCGGCGCCGAACGCGATGGCGCCCACAGCCATGGGGTGTTTCGCATGCCCGGGTATGTTTCGACGTTGAACAGCGGCTGGGTCAACGGCCAGGCCGTGCCGATCGTCGAGGATGTTGCGTCCGGGTTCGTCCGGGTCGATGCCTGCAACGGCTTTGCCCAGCCCGCCCTGGCCGCCGCCCGCCCATTGCTGGTGGACAAGGCTCGTAGCGCCGGTATTGCGGTGCTGGCGATACGCAACTCTCACCACTTCGCCGCGCTGTGGCCGGATGTCGAGCCGTTCGCCTATGAAGGCCTGGTGGCCTTGAGCGTGGTCAACAGCATGACCTGTGTGGTGCCCCATGGCGCGGATCGGCCGTTGTTCGGTACCAATCCCATTGCTTTCGCCGCCCCACGCAACGGCGGCGAGCCGATTGTTTTCGACCTCGCTACAAGCGCCATCGCCCATGGCGACGTGCAGATTGCCGCGCGCGAAGGTGAGCGATTACCTCCCGGCATGGGGGTGGACAGCCTCGGTCAGCCGACCTGTGATCCGAAGGCGATTCTGGAGGGCGGCGCGCTACTGCCGTTTGGCGGTCACAAGGGGTCGGCCTTGTCGATGATGGTGGAACTGCTGGCGGCCGCGCTGACGGGGGGCAACTTTTCGTTCGAGTTCGACTGGCACAACCATCCCGGAGCCAAGACTCCCTGGACCGGACAGTTGTTGATCGTGATTGATCCGAGCAAGGCCGCCGGCCAGGATTTCGCTTCACGCAGTGAAGAATTGGTCAGGCAGATGCACGGTGTCGGATTGCGTCGGTTGCCAGGGGATCGCCGACACCGTGAGCGCAGCAAGTCCAGCGAACAAGGAATTGTGCTGGACGAGCAGACACTGGGCCAACTGCGCGAGTTGGCGGGGCTATAGGCTTTTTTGGCTGGGGCTTAACGGCGTCCCAGCAACAAGCCCACCACGAGCCCGAAACCTGCCGAAATCGCTACGGTCTGCCAGGGATGGCCGCCGATGTAAGCCTGCGTGGCATCAACCATCGGGCGCGTGCGTTCCCGAGCGCTGGCGACCGAATCCAGGGCCTGACGCAATTTCTGTGAAATCTGCTCGCGCAGGTTCTCCGCGTCCTCGCCAACCAGGGCGGCACCGCTCTTGAGCAGCTTCTCCGACTCTTCAATCAACGCTTTCAGTTCGCTGAAGGCTTGATCCTTGATTTGCTCTCCGTTCGCTTGCGCGGCGCTTGTGCGAGCCATTGAAGTACTCCTTGAGGTTGATGGCAGTGAACAATGGAGTGTTGCGCTTGGGCAAAAGTTGCAGCAGTTGGCATGGCCCAAGGCCGCTGGCAAAAATCATGGTTAAGACGTTTCTGTGCAAGGTGTAAGATGGCGCCTATTTACGCAACAGGAAATTCCCCATGAGTTTCAATCTGGCTGACAAGCCGCTGGCCGAGCGCGCGGCGCTGGAAGATGAAAAATCCCGACTTTTCGAGCTGTGGCAAAACAACCTGGGCAAGGCCAAGGGTGACGCTGCGCGGTTGTTTGGCGAACGCTCCAAGCGCAAGGGCAAATGGGCCGAGTGGGTGCGCGCCGAGCTGGACGGCATGTCGCCTCCGGAGTACGCCAACATGGTACGCAGCGAGGTCAATCGGCTGATGGCCGCGAACAAATAACCTCAGCTGAAGGTCGCGACAATGGCCTCGCGCACTTTCTCCACGGCCGGATCCCGCTGCGCATGGGTCCGCCAGCCCAACTCGATCGGGTAGCGCGGCAACGCCAGCGGGCAGGGCAGCAACGACAGGCCGCTGAGCGCCGCGATGGCCTTGGCGGCATGGTCCGGAATGGTCGCCACGGCCTGGCTGCCCTTGAGCAGGAACGGCAGCGCGGCGAAGTGAGTGGTCGAGGCGCTCACCCGTCGGCGCAGGCCGAGTGCGGCCAGTCCTTCATCAGTGATGCCGATGAAACCGCCCGATGAAACCAGCAGATGCTCCCGCGTCACGAACGCTTCCAGGCTCAGGCGCTGCTGGTCCTCCGTCAGGCTGGCAGGGTCCACCAGGCAGGCGTAGCCGCCTTCGCCGAGGACCTGGCGACTCAATAGCCGTTCGGCAAATCCCCCCGCTGTGATCGCCAGGTCCAGGCTGCGCTCCATCAAGGCGCGACCGACGATCTGGCTGTGGGTCTGGCGAAAGATCAAGCGCAGCCCCGGCGCTCGTCGCGCAACTTCCTCGATCAATCGCCGGCCATAGGCAATTTCAAAATCATCCGACAACCCGACGATGACTGAGCGGCCCTCGTAGTGGCTGGCGCCCGGATCGATCATCGCCAGGCTCTGGCGGCATTTGTCCAACGCTTCGCTGATCACCGGTTTCAGTTGGTTGGCCCGCAATGTCGGCGCCAGGCCGCGGCCGGTGCGCACGAACAATTGATCGTCGTACACGCTTCGCAGCCTGCGCAGCGCGGCGCTGATCGCCGATTGAGTGACGCCCAGGCGCAGGGCGGCGCGGCTTGCACTGGATTCGTCGTGCAGGGCTTCGAAGGTCTTCAGCAGGTTCAGGTCTACATCGGCGATATTCATTTGCTTCATATCTTTTAGCAGCGGGCAGGGCTTTATTCATGATCCGTCGGCGCCTGAGAATCAGCAACACTTGAAATCACGGAGTTGAAGACCATGCCCAAATCCATTGTAGCTGCCTTGCAGATCGGCTCGCTGCCAGGCGGCAAAGGCGAAACCCTCGCGCAGATTCTTTCCTACGAAGATGCCATTCGTGAGGCCGGTGCACGCCTGGTGGTCATGCCCGAGGCGCTGTTGGGCGGCTATCCCAAGGGCGAGACTTTTGGCACCCAGCTAGGCTATCGGCTACCGGAAGGGCGCGAAGCGTTTGCCCGCTACTTTGCCAACGCCATCGACGTGCCCGGTGCGGAAACCGAGGCGCTGGCGGGGCTTTCGGCGCGAACCGGGGCAAGCCTGGTGCTGGGTGTCATCGAGCGCGCCGGCAATACGCTCTACTGCACCGCGCTGTACTTTGAACCGGACGCCGGCCTCGTCGCCAGGCATCGCAAACTGATGCCCACCGGCACTGAGCGGCTGATCTGGGGCAAGGGCGACGGTTCGACCTTACCGGTGATCGACAGCCAGGTTGGGCGCGTGGGCGCGGCGGTGTGCTGGGAAAACATGATGCCGCTGCTGCGCACCGCGATGTATGCCAAGGGCGTGGACGTCTGGTGCGCGCCGACCGTGGACGAGCGGGAAATGTGGCAGGTGAGCATGCGGCATATCGCTCATGAAGGGCGTTGCTTTGTGGTCAGTGCCTGCCAGGTCCAGGCCTCGCCGGTAGAGCTGGGTATCGAGGTGGTGAACTGGCCGGCGGAGCGGCCTTTGATCGCGGGCGGGAGCGTGATTGTCGGGCCCATGGGCGACGTGCTGGCCGGGCCGTTGAAGGGCTCCGTCGGATTGCTGACCGCTGAAATCGATACCGATGAGCTGGTGCGGGCGCGTTACGACTATGACGTGGTCGGGCACTACGCCCGGCCCGATGTATTCGAGCTGGTGGTGGATGAGCGCGCCAAGCCGGGCGTGCGTTTCATTGCATGATCACCAGGTGGCCGCGGAATTCGGTAGATCAAGGGTTCCGCGATCGACGAAGCGCAGGGTGCCGAACAAGCCGCCGGCGAGTTTGCCCTTGAGCACGTAGGGCAGGTTGTCCAGGCTCTGGGTCTGGCTCAGGCCCAGGGTCTGGCGGATCACTGAAAACGCCGAGATGCTCACCGGTATGCTCAGGATTCCTTCGGAAAAGCGTGGGATCGAGCCGCTCTGGTCACTGACGCCGGTCGCCAATGTGCGGCCGTTGACTTCCAGATCCAATGCCGCACCGCTGTAGTCGATGGCGGTTTCGTTGGGATTCTGCAAGCGCAGTTTCACCGCGAAGCGCATCTCCAGACCCTCGCTGGGCAGTGGCTCGATACCGACCACGTTGATATTCAGCGGGTCGCGGTGCGGGAAGAGGGCGCAGGCGCTCAGGCTGAGCAGTATCAGGATGAGGGGCAAGCCGAGGATTCTGCGCATGGACGTTCTCGTATGTGGATTATTGGTTACAACCCTATCACCCGGCGACGCATGAATCCTTGTGGCGAGGGAGCTTGCTCCCGCTGGGCTGCGCAGCGGCCCCGTTTTTTTTTGCGGCTGCTACGCAACCGAGCGGGAGCAAGCTCCCTCGCCACAGGGATTGATGTCATGGCGGTACGGCTGCTGACAGTTTCTGACACCAGCCTCTGCTAATCTGCTTCATCTTTTCCCTGGATCCGCCATCGTGTCGCGAACCACTCGGCTGCTGACCTTGTTGCAAGTCTTGCGGGGCAAGCGCTGCCCGGTTACCGCCGCGACGCTGGCGGCCGAACTGAGGGTGTCCGAGCGCACGCTTTATCGCGATATAGCCGAACTGACTGCCCTGGGCGCGCCGATCCAGGGCGAGGCGGGCATAGGTTATGTGCTGCGCAGCGGCCTGTTCCTCCCGCCGCTGATGTTCACCGCCGATGAAATCGAGGCCATCGTGCTGGGCTTGCGCTACGTCGACCAGCGTGGCGATGAGGTACTGGGCAAGGCCGCCGCCGACGCTTTGGCAAAGGTCGAGGCGGTGTTGGCCCCTGGTTTGCGCGATGCCCTGCACAACCCCACGGTATTGCCCGGCCCACCGGGTTACGGTTATCCGCAGAACGCCGTCGAGCTGAATGTCTACCGCCAGGCCATTCGCACTCAAGCCAAATTGCACATCGATTACGCCGACGTCAACAAGACCCCCAGCCAGCGGTTGATCTGGCCGTTGGCCCTGGGCTTTTTCAATGAGGCGCGGGTGGTGGTGGCCTGGTGCGAACTACGCGGTGCCTATCGGACGTTTCGTACCGACCGGATTGCCTCAGCCAGCGTCCAGGGCGAGCGCTACCCCGGCAGGCGCAGCGACTTGCTGCGAGCCTGGTTGGCGCTGATGAATCTTGATGAGGCGGGGCGTTTTACTCCTGACAAAAACTGACACAGCGCTGTTCTAGGATGACTCCGGATCGATACAACAAGGAGCCCCTGACATGTCCAATCCCGTCTCTTCCCTGGCCCCGGCCATCGCCGGCTACATCGCTGCCGCGAATGCTCGCGACAGCTCGGCGGTGACGCGTTTCTTCGCCGAGGATGCCAATGTGTTCGATGAAGGCAACCACCGGGTCGGTACCCAGGCCATCGCCCAATGGATGGAAGATACCGCGCGCCGTTACCAACCGCGGGTCGAAGTCCTCAACGTGCAGCAACGCACCGGAAAGGTGCTGGTCCATAACCTGATCTCCGGAACCTTTCCCGGCAGTCCACTGGAGTTGCGCTACACCTTCCGGCTCGATGAGCAGGGGAAGATCAGTCGGCTGGATATTTCCGCCTGATTTTTGTGGCGAGGGAGCTTGCTCCCGCTCGGTTGCGCAGCGACCGCAAAGCTTGGGGCTGCTACGCAACCCAGCGGGAGCAAGCTCCCTCGCCACGGGATTTGTGGTGAATCATGAAATACTTCTCGGATCCTGCTGCATGGCATACTCCAGACCTTCTCCTTCCGGACCCGGGTCGCATGACTTTCACTTCCCCCTTGAGCGCCTGGCAGCATGCCATCGAACACCACGGCTTCGTCCAGGACGAAGCCCAGGAGCTGGCAATCATGGCATTGGAGCAGTGCCATCAGGCGCTGCACGAAGGCCGCAAGGCAATCAAGGGTGTTTACCTGTGGGGACCGGTCGGGCGGGGCAAGACATGGCTCATGGATCGCTTTTATGAAAGCCTCGAGGTTCCGGCCCGTCGCCAGCATTTTCATCATTTCATGGCCTGGGTGCATCAGCGCTCGTTCCAGCTCACCGGCACGCCCGATCCGTTGCAGGCCCTGGCTCGGGAGCTGAGCCGAGAGGTGCGGGTGTTGTGCTTCGACGAGTTGTTCGTGACCGACATCGGCGATGCGATCATCCTCGGCCGCCTGTTCCAGGTGATGTTCGAGCTGGGCATGGTGGTGGTCAGCACGTCCAACCTGCCGCCGGATGAGCTGTACGCCAGCGGTCACAACCGTGAGCGCTTCCTGCCGACCATAACGGCCATCAAGCAGTACATGCAGGTCGTGCCGGTGAATGGCTGGCAGGATCATCGCCAGCACCCGGGCGCCTTGCAGCAGCGTTATTGGCTGCGTGACCCGGCCCAGCCTGATCCGTTGGCGGAGGTTTTCGCCCAGTTGAGCGCCGGGCAGAAAACCCGCAACCAGGCGCTTGAGGTCGGCCATCGCCAGATCGTTCCGGTCCAGGCCAGCGATACAGTGCTGTGGAGCCGTTACCCCGATCTTTGCGAGCAACCGTTCTCGGCGCTGGATTTCATGGCGCTGTGCGATCGTTTCAAGGCCATTCTGCTCAGTGACGTGCCCTGTCTGAGCGCCGAACAACGTGAAGGACGCATTGCCCGCGGCACCGAAGACGGGGTCGAGCGGGTCGAGGCCGGTGATCGCGAGCTGCCGCAGCTGTCGATTCATGACGACGGCGTACGGCGTTTCATTGCTTTGGTCGACGAATGTTATGACCGCAAAGTGCCGTTGTACCTGTCGGCCCAGGTGCCGATGGACCAGTTGTACACGCAGGGCTATCTGCAATTCCCGTTTCGCCGTACTCTCAGTCGCCTTCAGGAAATGCAACTGCAACGTTTTGGTCAGCCCGCCTGACCCGACCCTGCCGACGCCAAGCCGTCGGCCTTATCGAAACGAGATGGAAGATCATGGAAGAAGCCAAGGATATCCTTGTACTGCAAGCCAGCTACACCAACCCGGTCCACGCCGAAGCGATCTGCCATGTGCTCAACGGGTATGCCGAGGATCCGATGGGCGGTGGGCACTCGCTGCCGACCGAGGTGTTGGCCCATCTGCCTGAAGAGCTGGCCAAGCGCCCCCACGCCTTCAGTGTGCTGGCGTTCGTCAATGGCGAACCGGCGGGGTTGGTCAACTGTTTCGAGGGTTTTTCGACCTTCGCTTGCCGGCCTTTGGTGAATGTCCACGATGTAGCCGTGATGCCGGCGTTTCGTGGGCTTGGCCTGAGCCAGAAGATGCTGCAGAAAGTCGAAGACATCGCCCGCCAGCGCGGGTGCTGCAAGATCACCCTGGAAGTGCTGGAAGGCAACGCCGTGGCCCAGGCCAGTTATGCCAAGTTCGGCTTTGCCGCCGGCATGTTCGACCCGGCCCACGGGCGCATGCTGTTCTGGATCAAGCCCCTCTAAGGGCGTCATGAGGTTCACTTAGAACCCGTGGCGAGGGAGCTTGCTCCCGCTGGGCCGCGAAGCGGCCCCAAAACCAGCCAAATGCAGAGCATCAGACACACCGCACCCGCAGGTTTACGGCTGCTTCGCAGCCGAGCGGGAGCAAGCTCCCTCGCCACGGGATTGCCTCAAGTGAACCGCATTACTCCAGATGCGGGCTGTGGCTTTTCGACTACTTCTGCACGACCTGGCCAGCAGGGCCCTTGGGCTGCATCAGGCTGAAATCGATCAGCCCCTTGCGCTGGTCCTGGTAGGGGTTGCCGATCAACAGCGGCCGTGACTTGAAGTCATCGCTGACCAGGCTCTTGCTGCGATCGAGCTCATCAAAGCTCAAGCCCGCCATGTCCGCCCAGGTGTGAATCAGGTGCGAGCTGCTGTAGGGCCGCGACAGGTCGCCAGCGAAATTCCAGTCATGGGTTTCGCGCCACTTCGGCGAGGCCCACGCCATGAACGGGATGGTGTACATCGGCGCTGTCGGCTTGGCCTCGTTGCGGCCCAGGGTGCCATGGCCCGGTGAATCGAAGACGTCTTCGCCGTGGTCCGACAGATACAGCAGGAAGCCGTTGGGGTCGCTCTTGGCGTAGTCCTTGATCAGGCTGGACACCACGAAGTCGTTGTACAGCACCGCGTTGTCGTAGCTGTTGTAGGTCGGCACCTGATCGTCACGCACCCCGGCAGGCACGCCTTGGCGGTCGGTGAATTTGTTGAAGGTCGGCGGATACCGATACTGATAACTCATGTGGGTGCCGAGCAGGTGCACCACGATCAGCTTGCGCGGCGCGGTGTCGGCCAAGGCTTTGTTGAAGGGCTCGATCACGTCGCCGTCGTACTGTGCGGCGTTCTGGTTGCGGTTGTTGTTCAGGTAGACCTGCTCATCGGCCTGTTGCGAAAACGTCGTGAGCATGGTGTTGCGCTTGGTCATGGTCTGCTGGTTGGTGATCCAGAACGTCTTGTAGCCGGCCTGTTTCATCATGCTCACCAGCGATGGCGTGCTGAGATAAAGGTCCGGATTCTCCTCGTCGGCGAAAGTCAGTACCTGCTGCAGGGCCTCGATGGTATAGGGGCGCGGGGTAATGACATTGTCAAAGACCGAGAGCTGGTCCTTGAGCTTGTCCAGCTCCGGCGTGGTTTCTCTCGGATAGCCGTACAGGCTCATGCGCTGGCGGTTGGTCGATTCGCCGATGACCAGCACCAGGGTGGCCGGCTCATTGGCCATGGTGTCCTGAAGGTTGCGCAGGGGCGCAATCTTGCTGGTGCTGTGGAGCATGCCCTGCATGTTTTCCAGCTGTTCGGTGTAGCGGCGGTACGCTACCAGCATCTGCCAGGGCACCGCCGGCTCGACGCGGCTCTCGAACTTCTCGAAGCCCTTGGCCAGGCTGCCAGTGCGCAGGGTCTGCTTGGTCAGCGGGTAGCCGACCACGGCCACCATGATGACCAGCGCTGCCGCCCAGGCCTGGCTGCGTGGCAGGTAGACCGGGCGCAGGCGCGTCCAGAGGAAGTAACCGACCAGGGTATGCGCCAGGAACGCCGGCACCATCCACCAGGCGAAATACTGGGTCATGTATTCGCCAGCTTCGGACACGTTCGACTCGAACATGATGAAGATGACGCTTTGGGAAAATTCCTGCTGGTAGATGAAGAAATAGCCCAGGCTGGCCATGGAGCAAGCCCAGAGCACGATCCCGATGATCGCGGCAAGCAGGCGGGTGCGGGCGGGGAAGAGCAGCAGCGGTGCCAACCACAACGCACTCATCACGAAGGCCTGGCGAAACCCGGCGAACCCGGCGGTGCCGCTCGACAGGATCAGCAGTTGGGTGATGCCGGAAAAATACCAGAAGAACAGAAACAGCCAGCCGAACCCGGCCCAATCGAAACCTTTCGCAGTCGTTTTGCTGCGTTTGAACACACTCATCAAGCGCTCCAGCGTTCACCGACGAGACTGCTGGCACCGGACTGGTGCGCACGGGCCATCGCCGTAACTATTTGTGATTGCAGGATTATTACGGACCAGGTGTGAAAACTTCGTGAGTTTTTCGCGATCCGTGCATCCGGAACTGCTGGAGGCCTGGTGGCGAGGGAGCTTGCTCCCGTTCGGTTGCGCAGCGACCGCAATTTTTAGGGGGCGCTGCGCACCCCAGCGGGAGCAAGCTCCCTCGCCACAGGGTCTGCGGTGTTCTTTCGTCGTGACACCGGTTTGCCCGGCGTCACCAAAGTGTCTTGCCCGGAGGACAGGATCAGCGAGCCAAAGCCTGGCCCTGGTGTGAGAGCTGTGCGTGTTGCAACTGCATGCGCAACTGCGTCACTTCATCAAGCAGCAGATCACGCTCTTCCTTCAGCAGGCGTAATTCGTCGCGACGAATGGTCACATAAAGGGTTTGTGGAGGACGTGCGGTAACGACAGGGCCCATTGCTCACCTCGCAAATGGCTACATCAACTAGAGAGATGTCGTCAGTTTCTTGGCGACAATTCTTTATCGGCACCAATTCTGAATACTTTTGCCCGTTGATGGAACTTTTTTATTTTTCATGGTCCGCGTGTCTTCGGCCGGTTTTTGAACGTTATCCTTTGTGATCGGGCGATTTACCCGGAAACTATGCGGCAATGCTCTGGACTAACCTCCACAAGTCACCTTGAGCTAAACCTTTGACACACCTTTATTTGTAGTAGGGAGCATCAGCACATGCAACTCGGGATCATTGGACTGGGCCGCATGGGCGGCAATATTGCGCGGCGCCTGATGCTCAATGGGCACACCACCGTCGTCTATGACCGCAATGCCGCTTTTGTCGAAAACCTGAGCCAGGAAGGCGCGACGGGCGTCGCGGACCTGCCGGCGCTGGTCGCCGGCCTGGAGAAGCCTCGGGCTGTCTGGGTCATGCTGCCGGCCGGCGCACCCACCGAAGACACCATCAACGTGCTCAGCGACCTGCTCGAGCCGGGGGACGTCATCATTGATGGCGGCAACACGTACTACAAGGACGACATCCGGCGCGCCCAGGCGCTGTCGGAAAAAGGCTTGAACTACATCGACGTCGGTACCTCCGGCGGCGTCTGGGGGCTTGAGCGCGGCTATTGCATGATGATCGGCGGCGACACTGAAGTCGTGCGGCGCCTGGACCCGTTGTTCGAAAGCCTCGCGCCGGGCATCGGCGATATCCCGCGTACCCGTGACCGCAAGTCTGACGACGACCGCGCCGAGCGTGGCTACATCCATGCGGGCCCGGCCGGTTCCGGTCATTTCGTCAAGATGATCCACAACGGCATCGAATACGGAATGATGCAGGCCTTCGCCGAGGGCTTCGACATCCTCAAGACCAAATCCAGCGAAAGCCTGCCACCGGAGCAGCGTTTCGACCTCAACCTGGCCGATATCGCCGAGGTCTGGCGGCGTGGCAGCGTGGTTTCGTCCTGGCTGCTGGACCTGACCGCTGATGCGTTGGCCAGCGATCCGAAGCTCGATGGCTTCTCCGGCGAGGTCGCCGACAGCGGGGAAGGCCGTTGGACCATCGAAGCGGCCATCGAGCAAGCGGTGCCGGTACCGGTGCTGTCCAGTTCGCTGTTCGCCCGTTTCCGTTCCCGCCAGCAAGCCACCTATGGCGACAAGATGCTCTCGGCCATGCGCTTCGGCTTTGGCGGCCATGTGGAGACGCCGAAAAAATGACCTCGATCGGCAGGAAATCCAAGGCAGAACCGGCACCACCGAGCACGTTGTTCCTGTTCGGTGCTCATGGAGACCTGGTCAAGCGTTTGCTCATGCCGGCGCTCTACCACCTGAGTCGTGACGGGTTGTTGGGGGATGGCCTGCAGATCATTGGTGTCGACCACAACGCTATCAGCGATGTGGATTTTGCAAAGAAACTCGAGGATTTCATCCGTAACGAAGCGGCGAGCAAGGGCGGCGACCCCGACCAGGCGCTCGATCCGGTGCTTTGGGCCAGCCTGGCCCAGGGCATCAGTTACGTCCAGGGTGATTTTCTCGATGACAGTACCTACGAAGCGCTGGCGGCGAAGATCGCCGCCAGCGGCACCGGCAATGCGGTCTTCTACCTGGCGACCGCGCCACGCTTTTTCAGTGAAGTGGTCCGCCGCCTTGGCGCGGCCGGGCTGCTTCAAGAGCAGGATGACGCCTTCCGGCGCGTGGTGATCGAGAAGCCGTTCGGCTCCGACCTGCAAACCGCCGAGGCGCTCAATGCCTGCCTGCTCAAGGTGATGAGTGAAAAGCAGATCTACCGGATCGACCATTACCTGGGCAAGGAAACGGTGCAGAACATTCTTGTCAGCCGTTTCTCCAACAGCCTGTTCGAGGCGTTCTGGAACAATCACTACATCGACCACGTACAGATTACCGCCGCCGAAACTGTCGGCGTGGAAACCCGTGGCAGCTTTTATGAACATACCGGTGCCCTGCGGGACATGGTGCCCAATCACCTGTTCCAGTTGCTGGCGATGGTTGCCATGGAGCCGCCGGCCGCGTTCGGCGCCGACGCGGTGCGAGGCGAAAAGGCCAAGGTGGTGGGCGCAATCCGGCCCTGGTCGGTCGAGCAGGCTCGAGCCAACTCGGTGCGCGGCCAGTACACGGCGGGTGAGATCAACGGCAACCCTGTCAGCGGTTACCGCGAGGAAACCAATGTCGCGCCCGGCAGCAGCACCGAAACCTACGTTGCGCTCAAGGTCATGATCGATAACTGGCGGTGGGTAGGCGTGCCGTTCTACCTGCGCACCGGCAAGCGCATGAGCGTGCGCGACACGGAAATCGTCATTTGCTTCAAGCCGGCACCGTATGCGCAGTTTCGTGACACCGAGGTCGACGAACTGCAACCTACGTACCTGAGAATCCAGATTCAGCCCAACGAAGGCATGTGGTTCGACCTGCTGGCCAAGCGGCCCGGGCCGGCACTCGACATGGCGAATATCGAGCTGGGCTTTGCCTACAAGGACTTCTTTGAAATGCAGCCATCAACGGGTTACGAGACCCTGATCTATGATTGCCTGACGGGCGACCAGACGCTGTTCCAGCGCGCCGACAACATTGAAAACGGCTGGCGCGCGGTGCAACCCTTCCTCGATGCCTGGCGCGAGGATGCAAGCGTCCAGCCTTACCAGGCTGGCGAGGATGGCCCGGCGGCGGCGCACGATCTGTTGACTCGCGATGATCGCGTCTGGCATGGCCTCGGATGACTGATCAGTTGAAACGTCCTATCCGCTTCCTGCTCAGTGACATGGACGGCACTTTGTTGCTTCCTGACCACAGCCTCAACCAGCGCACCATCGAAGCCGTCCGCTCCTTGCGTGAGGCCGGCGTGCTGTTCAGTCTCGCCACCGGGCGTCCGCCCCGGGCGATGTTGCAGCAGATCGAAGCCCTGGGTGTCGACCTGCCCACGGCGGCGTTCAACGGCGGTACGCTGGTGCACCCCGATGGCAGTTTTCTCGCCGTTCATTACTTGCCGCCTGAAGCGGCGTTGAGCACCCTGGCCCTGTACGCCGACCAACCGGGCATCGAGGTCTGGGTGTTCGCCGATGGCGAGTGGCTGGTGCGCGATGCCCATGGGCCGATGGTGCCGGTTGAAACCCGTGGCCTGGGTTATCCGCCCTTGGAGGTAGAAAGCTTCGAGCCTTACCTTGAACGCATCGACAAGATCGTTGCGACCAGTGCCAATACCGATCTGCTGGTCGAACTGGAGGCTCGCTTGCATCCGCTGCTCAAGGGCCAGGCCCAGGTGTCGCGTTCGCAACCGATCTACCTGGACGTGACGGCGATGAAGGCGAACAAAGGGGAGGCGCTGTCAACGCTGGCGGACTACCTCGGCGTGCCGCTGGAGCAGACCGCCGCCATGGGGGACGGTGGCAACGACCCGGCGATGTTCCATCGCGCGGGGCTGTCGATTGCCATGGGGCAGGCGGAAGAGGCGATCAAGCGTCAGGCTGACGTGATCACCGCCGCCAATACCGAGGACGGCGCGGCGCTGGCGATCGAGCGGTACATCCTGCCGGGCTAGGCTGCCATGCGCTCTTGTGGGAGGGAGCAAGCTCCCTCGCCACAAAAAACACAGGTATCGAGCGATAGCTCTATAGCCAATAGGTCACCGCATACCAGCCAAGGCCGCCCATCACCACCGTATACGGCACGGCCATCCAGACCATCCGACCGTAGGACAGGCGGATCAGCGGAGCGATCGCCGACGTCAGCAGAAACAGGAACGCTGCCTGGCCGTTGGGCGTGGCGACGCTGGGCAGGTTGGTGCCGGTGTTGATGGCGACCGCCAGGGTCTCGAACTGCTCGCGGCTCATGTGGCCGGCCACAAAGGCCTGTTTCACTTCGGTGATATAGATGGTGGCGACGAAGACGTTGTCGCTGATGGCCGACAACAGGCCATTGGCGATGAACAGCATGCCGGGCTGTTGATCGGCCGGCAGGGCCAGGACCCATTGGATCAGCGGTGTAAACAGCTGCTGGTCATGAATGACCGCGACCACCGCAAAGAACACCACCAGCAGCGCAGTGAACGGCATGGCGTCCTTGAATGCGCTGCCGAGTCGGTGCTCGTCAGTGATTCCGGTAAAGGCGGTGATCAGGACGATCACTGCCAGGCCGATCAGGCCGACCTCGGCAATGTGCAGGGCCAGGGCGACGATCAGGAGCAGCGCCGCGAGACCCTGGACGATGAGTGCCGCGCGTTGGCGTGCGGTGCGATCGAGATTGTCCTGTTCGGCGTAATCGGCCAGAACCGCTCGCACATTCTCCGGCAGCAGCGTGCCATAGCCGAACCAGCGCAGCTTCTCCAGCGCCACGCAGGTCACCAGTCCGGCTACCAGAACCGGCAGCGACACCGGCGCGACCTTGAGGAAGAATTCCGCGAAATGCCAACCCATCTCATGGCCGATCAGCAGGTTCTGCGGTTCGCCCACCAAAGTACAGACACCACCCAACGCGGTGCCCACGGCGCCATGCATCAGCAGGCTGCGCAGGAACGCGCGGAACTGGTCCAGGTCTTCATGGTGCAGGGAAGGCAGGTCATGGTCTTCATCAACGCTGCTGTCCTGGCGCGGGTCATTGCCGGACGCAACGCGGTGATACACCGAATAGAACCCGACGGCGGCACTGATGATCACCGCGGTGACCGTCAGTGCATCGAGAAACGCCGAGAGAAACGCCGAGAGAAAGCAGAACATCAAGGAAAGCAGCGCCTTGGAGCGCACGCCCAACAGCAGGCGCGAGAACAGAAACAGCAGCAGATCCTTCATGAAATAGATGCCCGCCACCATGAACATCAGCAGCAGGATGACCGGGAAGTTGTGAAGCAGTTCGTCATACAGGGCCTTGGGCGTGGTCATGCCCATGGCCAGGGCTTCGATCATCAACAGTCCGCCCGGCATCAGCGGGTAGCATTTCAGCGCCATGGCGAGGGTGAAGATGAACTCCACAACCAACAGCCAGCCGGTAACGACCGGGCCGAGTGTGAATAGCACCACGGCGTTGAGAATCAGGAAGGTGATGATGCACGCCTTGTACCAGCGCGGAGAATGCCCCAGAAAGTTGTGCGCGAACGCTTGAGCCATTGGGCCGGACATTGGCTGCTCCTTTTAATTAGAAGCGCGCAAATTGCCGTAACAAAAGAGGAATATCAAGCGTGGGGCCGGATAAATCCGGCCTCAGTGCCGATTAAGGCTTTCGATCCGATGCCAGGCCCGGCAAACAACCACCGGCTGGTCATGGATTTATTCAGGCATGGACCACGATTGCAGTTTGTAACCTTCCTGGCTCAACTCGGCACGGGCCTGCTTCAACAGGTCGGCAAGTTGCGCTGGGTCCGTATAGGCACTGCTGGGGATCTGGGTCCGGCCGATGTGGGTGTTGGTGCGGTCGATGACGGTCAGGCTGAGTTCGCCGTTACCGTCTTGTGGGGCCCAGGCCACGCATTGGAAAGGACGGAATGCGCGGTCGGCAATCAAAAGAGCTTCGTTGATACGGAGCGGGGCGTTCATGGCGTTATCTCTCAATAGTGCCCAATCAAATGATCTGCCGTCGGTTGGGCGTACCGTGCGGCTGGTTACTTGTACTGATGTCCCGAACCCGGGAGCAGGTCACACAATCGATGAATAAATTTCGATTTTCTTTCAGACCAGGCTTTCGGACTTTTGTTTGAAAGGGGGATGAAAGATTCGCAGCGAGGTGAACTAACGAAACGCCCGCTTATAACCGGTTCTCTGATGTCCTGATAACTAATCGATACAAGCAAGTGTCAAGTTCTTGCTACTGTTACATGCAGGTTCGCCAAACGCCTGTTTCTAATCATATTTCCTTATTTTGGCGCCAAGGATCAGTCGTGATTGAAACCAGTGCGTTGCGTCGTCTGCTCGTGGTCGATCCTTGCGATGATTGCTATCGCCTGTTACCGGGCCTGCGCGACATCGGTTGGGACGTCGACAGCTGCTCCCTGGAACACGCCAGCGACCGGACGTGTGACGTCGGCTTGTTGCGCCTGCAGCCTTTTCACCTGGAGCGTCCCGAGGCCGTCAAGGAATTGATTCGCCGCAGCGGCGCCGAGTGGATCGCCGTGCTCAGTCAGGAAGTGCTGCGCCTGCAAAACGTCGGCGATTTTGTCTGCGAATGGTTTTTTGACTTCCATACCTTGCCGTTCGATGTCTCCCGCGTCCAGGTGACATTGGGCCGGGCGTTCGGCATGGCGCGGTTGAGGGGGCGGGGCGCGGTTCACATCAATCAGCCTGAACATGAGCTGCTGGGCGACAGCAAGCCGATTCGCGAGCTGCGCAAATTATTGGGCAAGCTGGCCCCCGCCGAGTCGCCGGTATTGATTCGTGGTGAAAGCGGCACGGGCAAGGAGCTGGTCGCGCGCACCCTGCATTGCCAATCGCACCGGCGTAACAAGCCGTTCATTGCCATAAATTGTGGCGCGATCCCCGAGCACCTGATCCAGTCCGAGCTGTTCGGCCACGAGAAGGGCGCTTTCACCGGCGCTCATCAACGCAAGATCGGACGGATCGAAGCCGCTCATGGCGGCACGTTGTTTCTCGATGAGATCGGCGATCTGCCGTTGGAGCTGCAGGCCAACCTGCTGCGCTTTTTGCAGGAAAAGCACATCGAGCGTGTAGGCGGCAGCCAACCGATTGCCGTCGATGTGAGGGTGCTGGCGGCGACGCATGTCGACCTGGAGGCGGCCATCGAGCATCGGCGTTTTCGTGAGGACCTGTATTACCGCCTCAACGTCTTGCAAGTGGTCATGGCACCGCTGCGCGAACGCCATGGCGACCTGTCGATGCTGGCCAGCCACTTTGCCCATTTCTACAGCCACGAAACCGGTCGCCGGCCGCGCAGTTTCAGCGAGGACGCGCTAGCGGCGATGGGCATGCACGACTGGCCCGGCAATGTGCGGGAGCTGGCCAACCGCGTCCGTCGCGGCCTGGTGCTGGCCGAAGGACGGCAGATCGAGGCTCGCGACCTTGGCCTTGTCGGCCAGCAGGGCGTCGCCGCACCGATGGGTACCCTGGAAGACTACAAGACCCGCGCCGAGCGCCAGGCGTTGAGCGATGTGCTCAACCGCCACAGCGATAACCTCAGCGTGGCGGCCCGCGTGCTGGGCGTTTCGCGGCCGACGTTCTATCGGCTGTTGCACAAGCATCAGATTCGCTGAGCAGCCCAACGACCAGTCAAAAAGTGGGAGCGAGCCTGCTCGCGAAGGCGGCGGATCAGCCACAATCATGTCGACTGACACACCGTCTTCGCGAGCAGGCTCGCTCCCACAGCGGAATGTCGTGGGGCGTCACCGGCCTTAGAAGTAATACGGCAATTTCAGGCTGAAGGTGAAATCCGGCGCATCGTCGGTCAGCCCGATGGACAGGTTGGGCACGATGGTCAGGTTGTCGCTGGCGGCCACCGTCATGCCGATGTTGAAGTATCCGGCGTTGGCGTCGCTGGAGACCACCGATTCCCAGTCCCCGCCGTCCTGCTTGAGCTTGCTTTTCTTCTGGATCAGGTCCGAGACCGAGAACGACATGCTCATCTTCTCGTTCAAGGCAAAGGCGATGCCCGCGCCGATCTGGAAGCTGTCGCCGATGCGCACCTTGCCTGGCACTTCCTGGTTGACGGTGGAACTGATGTCGTCGAACGACTCTTCGAAGTTGTGGGTGTAGGACAGGCTGCCGAACAGTACTGCCGGGTCGAAGGTCTTGACCAGGGATATCCCGGGCGTGATCGACCACACGCCGTTACCGGTGGGCAGGTCTTCCGGCACGAACAGGTTGGTGTTGGCCTGGGACTGGCGCAGCTTGATGCCGAACGGATCCTTGCCGGTGGGTGCCTTGACGCGCAGGGTCACCACCGCGTCCGGGCTGTTGACCGATTCATCCATGAACTTGTACGCAATGCCGAAATTGACGTCGCCGATGGTGGGGTCGCGGGTCACCGTTTCTTCGCTGGTGACGCCGGCCGCGCCCTGGTTGGCGCCACCGGACTGGTAAGTGGACTCGCGGTAGATCACCGGCACGTTGAGGTCGAACTGCCAGCGATTGTCGAAGTTGTAGCGACCGGTAAGGTCCAGGGTCCAGGTGTCCGCCTTGATCCGGTCCAGGTTGATGTTGCCAAGGAAAATCGAATCCAGGGCCAGGAAGCCGTTGAGGATCAGTTGCCGGGTGTCGTACCGCGAGTAGGTCACGCCGGTTTCGAAGCTGAATTTGCCGCCGCCGAAAAAGCCGCTGGCTTCGTCATACAGGTTGGAGACGCTCTGGGCCGGTTGCGAGTCGTCGGCCAGGGATTGCCCGTAACCACTGCCACCCGCCGTTGCCGCGCCGCTGCCGGCCACGCCTTGGTTGCCTTTCATGTCGGCGGGAGACTTGGCCAGGCGCTTGGGCGGCGGGGCGGCGGGTTGATCCTCGACCTGGCGGACTCGCTGTTCGAGTACCGCCAGGGCTTTTTGCTGGACCTCGTAGCGTTGCTTGAGCTCGAGAAGTTCTTGCTTCAGGGCCTCGATGTCCGCGTCCGGTGCCGCTTGCAGCACGGTCGCCGGAAACATCGTGCTTAAACACATCACAGCGCGCAACGATACGGATCGATACATGAAATATGCCGTCCCTAGTTAGCCCAATGATCGGAGATCAGCGTAGTTCAATATCCGAGGTTTCGAAGGCCACGCAGCTGCGTCAGGTTGCAGTCCAATGCCCCGGCGCTGGGGCCGTTGCTGTTCAGCACCACGTTGAGCTGGGTCATGTTGTTGACCAGGTTGCCGTTGCCCAGCAGGCGGGTGTTTTGCAGCAAGCCGCCCTGGGCAACCTGTTGCAGGGTGCTGCCCTGGTTGTGGTTGGCCTGGATTGCCATCTGCACGCCGCTGCCGGTGGCGGTGACCGCCACGCTGCCGGCGGCGTTGCTGCCGCTGATGGTCTGGCCCTTGTCGAGCAATTGGCCTTGGGCGGGCGCCAGGGCAGATGCCTGGCTGCTTTCTTTCACGTTGATGCTGACATTGTTGTACGCGCTGTTGCTGTCGCCCGCGGCGCGCACGCTCTGGGTTACGCCCTGGCCCGAGCCGAGACCGGCGCCGCCGGTGATCGTGCCGCCACCCTGTTCCGGGGCGCTGCCGTTGCCGGTCTGCTTGATCGTGGAGACGTAGAACTGCGGTTTGACCGTTGCAGCCTGGATCTGCATGGAACTGGAAGCGCCGATCAGGTCGCCACTGGCGTTGCGCCAGGTGCTGCTCATGACGATGCCAAAACTGATGACTCGTCCGGGCATGACGTAGCGACCACGCAGCTCGGCGAGCTCCTGGTCCTGGACTTCGATCGGTTTGAAACCGGCGTGGGCAAGACCCGACGTCGTTGCGGCCAGGCAGGCCAGCGTGAGCCAGTATGAGCGTTTCATCTGTTGCTCCCGGAGCGTCCTGCTCCTTTTGTATTTTTATTGGCAGTTGTTCGGCGATTAGAAAAAGTCGCTCTGGATGAAGCCGAAATCCATCAGTTCCGCGTCCTTGACCGGATTAAAACCGTCCAGCTTGTTGCGCGCTGTCAGAGGTTGCGGAGGGCTGCGCAAGGCGTTGGTCTTGTCATAGCCGGGGCCGACGATGGCGAAGACAATGCCGTTCCAGCCTTTTACGAATTCGTCATGGGCGTAGCGTTTGTGACCAAGCACCGGGTCGGCGATATATACCCATCGCTTGTCCGCCCGCTGCAATACCACGAAGTGCTTGTAGCCGCGAATTTCCATCAGGACCACGACCGGGATCGTCACCGCGGCGAGTTTTTCCGGTGGTATCCGATAGCCGCGGGCGCGCATGCCGATGGTTTCCACGTAGCGCTTCATGTCCAGCATGGAGAAACCCTGGGTGCGGACCAGATCCTGGTCGGCATTGACCAGCATGCCCTTGATGACATGCTCTTCGTCGACGTCCAGCCAATAGGCCTGGCGCAACACAGTGGCCAGCGCCGCGGCGCCACAACTGAAATCGGTCTTCTGCTCGACGATGTCGCTGAACTTGCGCTCGCGTACGCTTTGCACGGGTTTGTAGACCAGCATGCCGCCAGGCAGGGCGGCGACCGGCATCTGCGCGGCTTCGGTCAAGCCGGCAAGCAAAACCAACAGGCAAAGGGCAGTCGCACGCATGGTCGATACGCCTAGTGATACCCGGGGAAAAGCCCCTGTGGGAGCGAGCCTGCTCGCGATAGCAGTGTGTCAGGCAACACCAAGGTCACTGATCCAATGCCTTCGCGAGCAGGGCTCGCTCCCACGGGGGTACTTTTTTACATGCAAGCCTTGCAGCCGGCAGCAATCGACAGCGAGTTGCTTTGCTGGTTGCCCACGCCCGCCGACACGTTGGCGCCGCCGTTACCGGAGAAGCCGTTCATGGAGTTGGTCATGGTGGCGTTGTTGTAGACCGGGTTTTTCCAACCGTCGCGAGTCAGCACCTGTTGGGTATTGCTGCCGGCCAGTTCGAAAGTGCCCACGGCGGAGAACTTGAACTTGTCGTCATCGTGACCACCACCGTAGCCGCCCTTGTTGCCCCAGCCGCCGTCATCCTCGACGGTACCGGTGCCTTTGGCCTTGAAGGTGCCGGAAGCCTCGGAGGTGCTGGTGAGGGTGTCGGTCTTGTAGGTCCGCACGCCTTTGTTGTCGACGACAAGGCCGGTGGAGGACTGGTCGGCCGCGGCGGAAGCCTGGGCGACGCGGCCGCCCGATACGGCGATGGCCAGGTTGTTTTTCTGCTGGTTGAAGTTGCCGGCGGTCACGTTGATGCCGATGTTGCCGGAGCCGTTGTTGCCCGCGCTGGTGAGCGAGGCGTTGTTCTGCGTCGAGTTGTTCTTCACATAGTTGTTGTTATTGACTTGTGTGGCGCTGGACGCTGCGACAGCCGAACCGAAGATGAAGCTTTCGTCGGCGGTGGCCAGGGCGGCGGCATTGTCTTGCTGGTTGCCGTCGCCGGCGGCGATGTTGGCGCCCATGTTGCCGTTGCTGCCGTTGAGCGAATCAGTGGCTTCAGCGGTGTTGCGGGTGGCCTGGTTGGTCACCACGTTGCCATCGCTGTTCTGCTCGTCCAGCACCGTGGCCCCTGCGCCGGCGCTGATGGAAAGCAACTGATCCAGCGTTGGCCCTTGAGGGCCGTGGTTGCCATGACCGTTGCCGTGGCCGTTACCGTTTCCGCCGGCCTGCGCAGCCATTGCCATGACAGCGGCGAGAGCGAAAACCAATGGTTTGAGCGCCATTGTAGGTTTCATGGTGTTTCTCCTTGCGTGTCGTTGGTTAAGTGTCGGTACGTTCTTATCCACTGCGCCGGGTCAGTCTGCGACCCGGATGCTCAGGGTGTTGGCCATGCGGTTCCCCACCCCGGCACTCTGGTTCACCTGGATCACCCCTCGGCTGCCGGTGAAGGCCTGGTCGCTGATGGCGACCTGGCGACTGCCGGTTGGGGTGTCAGTTGCTCCCGAGTTCGGTACCAGCGCCACGTTCTGTTGGGAAAGGGCACTGTCGTCCATGCTCTGCGGGTGGGCACTGATGCCCACTCGCATGACATTGGCCATCTGGTTGTTGGCCCCGGCGGACTGGTTGACGCCCAGCACGCCGTTGCCGTTGGTGAAAGAATTGCCGCCGATACGCGCGCTCGCGTTCATCGCCGGGTTGGCCGGCGTATCGAGGCGCTGGTGCACGACGGTGCTTGCGTGGGCATCGGTGCCGATGGCGATGGCACGGGTGTTGGTCTGCTGGGTCTGGTCGCCAGCCGCCTGGTTGACGTTGAAATTACCGGTGTAGCGACCGCCGGAATTTTCCAGGTCGGCCTGGTTGACCACCGCCACGCCCGGGGCGGCGAGCACGGTGGAGCTGCCGAGCAGGGCAACCATGAGCCAGGTTGGATTCATCTCACTGGCCTCCCGCCAACCGACCCAGAGGGGCCAGGCCGGAACTCAGCGAGCGGTTGATGGTGCCCGAGATGGCGCCACCGCTGCCGCCACCGTGGCCGGCACTCATGCCCGGCATCCCGTTGGGGTTTGTCACGACATTGACGCCCTGCACGCCGGTGTTCGCAGTGATGGTGTTGCGGATTGTCGAGCCGCTGGCGACACCGGCAAATTCGCCGTCGCTGAGCTCGGTACTGGCGGTCGCCTGGTTGATCCGGACGGACGGATTGGCATTGACGGTGGTCGGGTAGGGGTCTTTGCCGCCATTTCGACCGAAATGAACCGGTTGCACGTCACGGTCGAGTACGATGACACCGTTACCCTCGGCCTGGGCCGGCAGGCTGAGCGTCGTCGCACCGACGGCGCAGCCGATCAACAACAGACAGGTCAGATTTCTGTTGGAAGTCCCCATGACATCGATTCCTTCTTCGCTGGACGCTGGCCCTAGTCAGCGCTGCGAAGGGAAGAGCAGGTGTTGTGCCGTGTTTGGAAAAGACTTCGGATTCAATGGCTTGTGAGAAGGGCGCAGATCCGTTGGCGGGACCTGTTTCATCGCTGAGACAGGCTCGCGGCCCGCAACGGCCCGCCGCTGCCGCTGGGCTCTGGATCCAGGCGTTCGGGGGGCGGTGTATCAGTGACTTTACAGTCAGGGTCGCAACGGATCGGAGTGGCTTTGAATCCGGGCTCGGCGCATCAATGATGTTTCAACGATGAAACAACCTCAGGCCTGGAGGAGCCGCGCAACGGCCGCGAACGCTTGCTCGCGCCGTTGCTCCCAGTCGCCTTCAATCAACAGGAACGGTTGTTGGTGGCGAACCAGCCAGTCCCTGATGGTCTCGAAAAACCTCACCCGTTCTGCCAGCTCCGGCTGGCAGCGCAAACCGTCTCCGACCCATTCGACCTGCTCGGGGCTGAGCAGCAGATGCAAATCGTAATGGCGCGCCAGCAAGGCGGGTTCGAGCCAATCCGGGCAACCACCGAACAGGGTCTGGCTCCAGAGGATATTGCTCAACAGATGGGTATCGAGGATCAGCAGCGCCGGCTGCCGGGCGCGTGCCGCGTCTTCCCAGGCGAGTTGCCCGGTGGCGATATCTGTGATGTCGGCCAGGCAGGTATCACGCTGGGTTTGCTCCATGAAGTGGCGCACGTATTCGTCCACCCGCAAACCACCGAAATGCGTCTGCAGTTGCCCGGCCAGCCAGCTCTTGCCGCTGGATTCCGGGCCGGTCAGTACGACTACTTTCATGTGCGCAGGGCCGGGTCAGCGCGCCATTCCCGCCAGCCTTGCACCGCCAGCAGGGTGAACAGCGCGTAGAGCACGGCGGTCAGGTACAGGCCCTTGTAGACGAACAGGCCGACGAAAATCACATCCAGGACGATCCACAGCGGCCAGCACTGCACGCGCTTTTGCGCCATCCACCACTGGGCCACCAGGCTGAAACCGGTCAGCGCCGCGTCGAGCCAGGGTTGGGCGGCGTCGGTCCAATGCGCCATGGCCGTCCCGAGCATCAGGCTGCCCGTCGCACCGAGGGCGAGGCTGAGCAGCACTGACGGGGTACCCAGATACGTCACCTGCCGACCATGGTGATTGTGTCCGGCGCGGGTCCACTGCCACCAGCCATACAGTTGCAGGACGGCGTAGACCATCTGCAAGAGCATGTCGGAGTACAACTTCACGTCGAAGAAGAACCAACTGTACAGCAGCACCATGACCAGGCCGATCGGCCAGCACCAGGGATTCTGCTTGACGGTCAACCAGACAGCGATCACGCCGAGGGCTGCGGCAAACAGTTCAAGCCCGGACATGGCGGTTCCTTGGGGAAGACGAAGAGGGCGGGGATTGTAAACGTTATGGCGGGCGGAGCTCCAATCCTGGTGCTGGCTGTGCTACCGCATTCGCGAGCAGGCTCGCTCCCACAGGGGATTTGCGGTGGGCACTAAATCCAGGGCCAACACAAAAACCAATGTGGGAGCGAGCCTGCTCGCGAAGGCGGCGGGTCAGCTTGCATCAGTGCTGAATGTGCTATTGCATTCGCGAGCAGGCTCGCTCCCACAGGGAGTTTTGTGGTGGGCACCAAATCTGGGGCCAACACAAAACCACTGTGGGACCACCAGCCTCAGACTCGAAACTGCTTGAGCAGGCCGTTCAGTTGTTCGCTCAGGCCTTTGAGGCGGGCGCTTGCCACGCTGGACTGTTCCGCGGCCATGGCGGTGCTGTGGGACAGGCCGGCGGCCTGGGTGACGTTCTGGTTGATGTCTTCCACCACATGCGCCTGTTGCAGGGTGGCGCTGGCGATGGAGGCGTTCAGGCTGTTGAGATTGCGCAGGGCCTGGCCGATGGCATTGAGGCTGGCGCCGGCCAGTCCGGCCTGCTCGATGGTCAGCTGCGAGGCACGGCTGCTGTCGCTGATGACTTTCACCGCGGCTTCGGAATGATTTTGCAGGCGTTCGATCATCGCCTGGATTTCAGCGGTGGACTTCTGGGTGCGCTGGGCCAGCAAGCGCACTTCATCAGCCACAACGGCAAAACCGCGACCTTGCTCGCCGGCGCGGGCGGCTTCAATGGCGGCGTTGAGCGCCAGCAGGTTGGTCTGCTCGGCAATCGAGCGGATCACTTCCAGCACGCTGCCGATCTGGGTGCTTTCGCTGGCCAGGGTGCGGATCACTTCCACGGCCTGGTCGATGGTCTGGGAGAGCCGGTCGATCTGCTGCAGGCTGCCGTCGATGTTCACCTGGCCCTGCTGGGCCTGGGATTCGGCGTCGCGCATTTCGCTGGCGGCGTGTTCGGCATTCTTCGCCACATCCTGCACGCCATAAGTCACTTCGTTGATGGCGGTCGCCACCAGCTCCATCTGTTGCGATTGCTGCTGGCTGCGCTGCTGGGCCTGGGCGGCGTCGTTGCCCAGGTCGCTGGACGATTGCCCCAACTCGCTGGCTGAGACCTGCAACTGACCCACCACCTGGCGCAGCTTGGCGGTGAAGGCATTGAAGTGCCTGGCCAATTGCGTGACTTCGTCCTGGCCATGGGTATCGAGGGTGCGAGTCAGGTCGCTCTCGCCGCTGGCGATGTTGGCCATGGCATTGACTGTCTCCTGCAAGGGCCGGACGATGCTGCGTACGATCAGGGTCAACAGCAGGCCCATGAACAAGGTGATCGCCAAGCCGATCAAGGAAGCCTTGATCAACTGGGACTGGAATTCCGCCTGTACATCATCCACGTACACGCCCGAACCGATGATCCAACCCCAAGGCTCGAACAGCTTCACATAGGACGTTTTCCCCACCGGTGCCTCGGCGCCCGGCTTGGGCCAAAGGTAATCGACCATGCCGGCGCCCTTGGCCTTGGCGATGGCGACCATTTCGTTGAACAGGGCAAAACCGTTCGGATCGCGGATGGCCGAAAGATTCTGCCCTTCAAGTTTCGGGTTGGTCGGGTGCATGACCATGACCGGCGCCAGGTCATTGATCCAGAAGTAGTCATTGTGGTCATAACGCAGGCCGCGCACCGCGCTGAGCGCCTGCTTCTGCGCCGCCTCGCGCGTCAGGGTGCCGGCGGTCTCCAGGCCATGGTAATAGCTCAGTACGCCGCTGGCGGTCTGCACTACATGTTGGGTTTTCTGCACCTTGGCCTGATACAGGTCGATGTGGATCTGCTTTAG
This sequence comes from Pseudomonas sp. Z2-11, assembly GCF_054161305.1. Taxonomy (NCBI): domain Bacteria; kingdom Pseudomonadati; phylum Pseudomonadota; class Gammaproteobacteria; order Pseudomonadales; family Pseudomonadaceae; genus Pseudomonas; species Pseudomonas sp. Z2-11. The sequence goes on along the minus strand of NZ_CP096395.1, from coordinate 3,592,899 downwards.
CATGAACGCGCCCAGCGTGAACAACATCACGATGGCCACGACCAGGATGAGCCACAGGCGTCGGCTGATCGATACACTGCGCAAGCTATTCATACGCTGTCACTCCGGTTTTTATTCTTGTCATTAACGACGGCGGCACTTTAACGCTCGACGTCTACGCGCGATTGACCTGGGTCATAACGCGGCAGCGTTATCAGGGCTTGTCTGATAGGATTTCGGCCCCGCAGCGCAAAACCTGAGTCGCTTCTGATTTTTCATTGGTTTTTTTTGCAAGGTCGCGGTTATCGTGCAGCCGCTGCGTGCACCTGCGTAACATTTGAATAGCGACAAGGCCTGAAACGACAGGCTTTTTTGGGGGATGAATGGATTTGTGGACGGCCTTTTCGGCATTGATTCTTGGCGTGGTAGAAGGGCTGACGGAGTTCCTGCCGATTTCCAGTACGGGGCACCAGATCGTCGTCGCCGACTTGCTCGAATTCGGTGGGGAACGCTCGATGGCGTTCAACATCATCATCCAGCTCGGTGCGATCCTGGCGGTGGTCTGGGAGTTTCGGCGCAAGATCTTCGACGTGGTGCTGGGCCTGCCGACCCAGCCCGGCGCTCGCCACTTCACCGCCAATCTGCTGATCGCGTTTTTTCCTGCGGTGATACTGGGCGTACTGCTGGCCGACTGGATCCACCATTACCTGTTCAACCCGATCACGGTCGCCACGGCACTGGTATTGGGTGGTCTGGTGATGCTCTGGGCCGAGAGGCGCCAGCACACGGTGCACGCCGAAACCGTGGATGACATGACCTGGAAGGATGCGCTGAAAGTCGGCCTGGCCCAGTGCATCGCGATGATTCCCGGCACCTCTCGCTCCGGCGCAACCATCATTGGCGGCCTGCTGTTCGGCCTGTCGCGCAAGACCGCCACCGAATTCTCGTTCTTCCTGGCCATGCCAACCATGGTCGGCGCGGCGGTCTACTCGGGTTATAAATACCGCGAGCTGTTTGTCCCGGCGGATTTCCCGGTGTTTGCCATCGGTTTCATCACCGCGTTCATCTTCGCCATGATCGCGGTCAAGGGCCTGCTGCGCTTCATCGCCAGCCACAGTTATGCGGTGTTCGCCTGGTACCGGATTGCGTTCGGCCTGTTGATCCTGGCGACCTGGCAATTCGGCTGGGTCGACTGGACGGCTGCCCAGCCTTGAACGAATCGGCCAGGCGAGTCGCACGTAACACCGGCGGGGCGGTGCAGAACCTGCGCCTCAAGTTGACGGTATTTGCGATTCTTTGCGCGTTGCCGCTTTTTGGCTCGCTGCTGCTCGGATTGCGGGGCGAGTCGTGGGTGCCCATAACGGCTTACGGAGTCGTCAGTGCCGTGGCGTTCCTGCTTTACTGGAGCGACAAGCGCAAGGCACGCGCCGATGCCTGGCGCACGCCGGAGAACGTTCTGCACGCGGTCGAACTCGCCGGTGGCTGGCCGGGCGCATTGCTGGCCCAGCAGGTGTTTCGCCACAAGACCCGCAAAGTGTCGTTTCAAGTGGTGTTCTGGTTCATCGTGGTGTTGCACCAGGGATTCTGGGTCGACCAGTTGTTCCTGGGCGGCCATCTGTTGGCGTTGTTCTGATCGGTATGCGTTCCCTGTGGGAGCGAGCTTGCTCGCGATGACGCCGGTACATCCAACATCTTCACTGGCTGTGGCACCGCTATCGCGAGCAAGCTCGCTCCCACATTGGTATGCAGCGGCTGCAACCCGGCTGAGCCGCTACAGCAACAACCCAACCTGCGTGCGCTTGGGCAACTTGCTGACCACCAACTGATGGGAACGTCGCAACAAACTGCGCAGCTCCTCATCGCCCAGCGGGTAGGGCACTTGCATGATGACCCATTGGGCCCTGGCCAGGTACGGCGCCGGATGAATGCCGGGGCGGTCGCAATGGCCGAGAAACAGGTCCTTGTCGACCTTGAACGCCAACGAATTCCCCCGCAGGTTCTGCAAGGCGAACATCTTGTTGCCGGCGATCGAGAATACCCGCACGCCGCCCCATTTATAGTCTTCCCGGGCGCCCGGCAAGCCCAGGCAGAATTGCGCGACGTCCTCTTCGCTCAAGCTCATATCGTCCTGTCTCCACATTGTGCAAAAGCTTCCACCAGATGATCGATCCACGCGCGCACCGCCGGCAGCATGCCGCGCCGGTGAGGATAGACCGCCTGGAGCCAGCCATCCGGTGATGACCATCCAGGCAATAGCTCCACCAGTCGACCGTCGCGCAGTTCTTCTTCGCAATACATGCTCGGCAACAGGGTAAACCCCAGCCCCGTCAGGGTGCAGGCGCGCCGCACGATAAAGTCGTCGATGCCCAGGCGCGCCTCCAGGGCCAGCTCGACGCTTTGCCCTGCGGTACTGAGCAAGCGCACATGCACCAGACGGTCCGCCTCCAGCGCTCCCAGCACCGGCAATTGCCTGAGGTCGTCCGGAGTCTCGATCTGCCGCCCTTCAATGAGCACCGGGCTGGCAACCAGGGTCAGGCGGGCCTGGCGCAAGCGCCGGGTCATCAGCAGCGGGTCTTCGTCGCCCAGGTCACGGACGCGCAACGCCACGTCGATGCCCTCGCTGATCAGATCCACGCGCCGGTTGAGCAGGATCATTTCCAACTGCACCTGGGGGTATTTCGCCAGGAAGCTTTCGATGATCAGCGGCAGGAACTGGTGCGCCAGGCCCACCGGGCTCGACACCCGCAAACGCCCACGGGGCTCGCTGGACATGCTCGCCACCGCTTCGTCGGCCATCTCCGCTTCCAGCAACATGGCCTGGCAATGACGCAGGTAACGTTCACCCACGGCGGTCAGCTTCAACTGGCGGGTGGTGCGTTGCAGGAGTCGGGCGTCAAGGCGCTCTTCGAGCTCGGCGATTCGCCGTGACAAGCGTGACTTGGGGATGCCCAGCAAGCGCCCGGCGGCCGCGAAGCCACCGGCTTCAACCACCTTGGCAAAGTAATACAGGTCATTAAGGTCTTGCATGTCGAATCGATTGTCCTGTCAGTGGAACGAACCATCACATTCTTGCAGACTTATCTCGGATTGGCTTCATCGATAGGATTGTTCTCAATTGATCGCCTGGTTGCGATCCTCACTTGGAGAGCATTCACATGAAACTGTTGCACATCGATTCGAGCATCCTCGGCGACAACTCCGCTTCGCGCCAACTGAGCCGTGAACTGGTGCAAGCCTGGAAAGCCGCCGAGCCAGCTATCAACGTCACCTATCGTGACCTGGCCGCTGACGCCATCAGCCACTTTTCCGCGCAAACCCTGGTCGCTGCCGGCACCAGCGCCGAATTGCGCGATGCCGCTCAACAACACGAAGCTGACCTCAGCGCGTCGACCCTGGCCGAGTTCCTCGCCGCCGACGCGGTGGTGATCGCAGCACCGATGTACAACTTCAGCATCCCGACCCAACTCAAAGCCTGGATCGACCGTATCGCCGTGGCCGGCCAGACCTTCCGCTACACCGAAGCCGGCCCGGAAGGCCTGTGTGGAGACAAGAAGCTGGTCATCGTTTCCACCTCGGGCGGCCTGCACGCCGGTCAACCGAGCAGCGTGGGGCATGAACAATACCTGAGGTTGATGTTCGGTTTCCTCGGCATCACCGACATCGAATTTGTTCGCGCCGAAGGCCTGGCTTACGGTGACGACATGCGCACCAAGGCCATCAGCGAGGCCAAGCTGCAGATCAGCCAGCAGTTTGCCGCTGCGTAAGGCTTGCATCGAGGCATCAAGCTCTACGGGCAACCTCCGGAAAACCCTGTATTCTCGTCGTCATCGGATGGCTGGGGTGCAGGGTTTTCCTGCGTTTGGCGCTGGGAAACATGGCGCAGGTCGTGCATGGCCGGAGCGGCGAGCGACGTGGCTCCTGGTGGGTGGGTGAAGGTGGACTATTCGATGATGCGTCTTGGTGCGCTGCTGCTGTTTTGCTGGGTGAGCGGTCTCGGTTCGGTGCAGGCCGCGCCGGCGCCACATCCGCATTGGAGCGCGGGCTTTCATGAGCTGGATTTTCCTGATCCGCTGGACCACCAGCCGATGCATGCCATCGCGTTTTACCCCTCCACCGCGAAGGAGCAATCCAGTCTGTTGGGCGGCTACCAGATCGATGCGGCGGCGGATGCACAGATCGCCATCGGGCGGTTTCCGCTGCTGATGCTGTCCCACGGCAATACCGGTACGCCGCTGGCCCTGCATGATCTGGCCACGTCGCTGGCCCGCAAGGGCTTCGTCGTGGTGGCGGTGATTCATCCCGGCGATAACGCCCAGGATCACAGCCGGCTCGGTACGCTGAGTAACTTGTACGGGCGGCCGATCCAGATCTCCGAAGCCATCACCGCGACGCTGAACGACCCGATGCTGGCGCCCTTCGTCAACGCCGGGCAGGTGGGGGTGATCGGCTATTCGGCCGGTGGCGAAACCGCGCTGATCCTGTCTGGCGCCACGCCGGACCTCAATCGCCTGCGCCGTTATTGCCAGGAGCGACCGGATGACCGTGACGCCTGTAATACCCAGGGTGAGCTGATTGCCGACCGCGATGACCTGTATCCGGTGGCCGATCCCAGGGTCCGCGCGCTGTTGCTGATGGCGCCGTTGAGTTTGAAGTTCGGTCGGCACACGCTGGCCGATGTCCATGTGCCGGTGCTGCTCTACAGCGGCGACGGCGACAAACTGGTGGCTTTCGACAAGAACGCCGCGGCCCTGGCGCGCAAGCTGCCTACCGCGCCGGATTTCAAGACGTTGGCCGGGGCCGGGCACTTTGTTTTCATGGCGCCCTGCACGGACGAGCAGATCGCGGCGATGCCGGCGCTGTGTACCGATGCCGACGGCGTTGATCGCAAGGACATCCACCGCACGATGATCACCGAAGCCAGTCGCTTCTTCAGCCAGGCACTGGGAAAGCCGACCCGTGCGGGCCTGCGGACTGCCGATCAGTGATGCGGGCTTTCGGCTCGCCGACGCAACACGAGCGTCAGGCCCAGGCCGATGATCGACAGTAAGGCGGCGAAGAAAAATATCGACGAGTAGCCCAGGTTCAATGCCACCGCGCCCATCAACGGTCCGGCAATCGCCAGTGCCAGGTCAAAGAACACCGCATAGGCACTCAAGCCGGCGCCGCGGCTGCTGTTGGGCACCTGCTTGATGGCCTCCACGCCCAGCGCCGGGTACACCAGGGACAACCCGAAGCCCGCCAGCCCCGCGCCGACCAAGGCGAATGCGGTGGTAGGCGCCAGCCACAGCAGCACCAGGCCCAGGGTCTCGATGCTCATGCAGACAATGGCCGAGTTGAAGCCACCGAAACGGGCAATGCTGGAGATGAACAGCAACCGTGACAGGATGAAGCAGATGCCGAAAACGGTCAGGCACCAGGCGGCGCCGGTCCAGCCTCGGCTGAGGTAGAACAGGGTGATGAAGGTGGTCAGGGTGCCATAGCCGATCGAGGCCAGGCACAGGCTTGTCCCGAACGGTGCAATGCGTCCGAACACGGCCCGGAAGGGCAGGCGCTCGCCGCGAACGACCGGCACCGAGGGTTTGTTGCGAATCAGCAGCAATGCGCCGCCGGCCAATAACGACAAGGCGATGCCCAGGCTGGCGAAGCCCAGGCCGCCGACCATGACCACGCCCAGCGGTGCGCCGATGGCGATGGCGCCATAGGAAGCGATGCCGTTCCAGGAGATCGAACGGGCGGTGTGCTCCACGCCGACCTGTCCCATGCACCAACTGATGGTGCCGACCCCGATCAGGCCTTGGGCGACCCCGAGCAGCAAGCGCCCGGCAATCAGGATCAACAGGCTGGGCAACGGAAAGCTTTGCAGCAGCGTCGACAACAGCGTGAGCGCGCCACTGAGCAGGATGCCCACCAGGCCGTAGACGATCGCCCGCTTGGTGCCGACATTGTCCGACAGTCGCCCGGCCATGGGCCGGCTGAGCAAGGTCGCCAGATACTGCGAGCCAATGGTCAGCCCGGCCACCACCGCGCTGAAGCCCAGTTGCTCATGGACATACCCAGGCAACACGGCAATCGGCAGGCCGATGCAGAGGAAGGCGATGAAGGTATAAAAAACGATGGAGACGATCTGCAAGGTGATCGACAGGGAACTGGAAGCGGGCTGGGGCGTTGGCATGGCGGCTCGTTCGCGGGCAGCGGTAAGAGTGCTTCATCATGGCGCGTACGGGGGAGAAAAGGAAGCAGGCTAACGGTTTTCGTGTGTTGTGGTTCCCGTGGCGAGGGAGCTTGCTCCCGCTGGGCTGCGTAGCGGCCCTTTTGGTGAGCGCTTCGCACTCAAGCGGGAGCAAGCTCCCTCGCCACAGGGGCATCCGGTTCTGTGCCGTTGGAATGAAAAAGCCCCATCACATGGACAGGGCTTTTACTTTCAGCTTGCAGTTGTTTTAGAACAACACGCCCTGGCTGCGCAGGTAGTCGTCATAGGTGCCGCTGAAGTCGACCACGCCGTCGGCGCTGAGCTCGATGATGCGGGTTGCCAGGGACGATACGAACTCACGGTCGTGGCTAACGAAGATCAACGTGCCCGGATAGTTTTCCAGCGCCAGGTTCAGCGCTTCGATGGATTCCATGTCCAAGTGGTTGGTCGGTTCGTCCATCACCAGCACGTTCGGCTTTTGCAGGATCAGCTTGCCGAACAGCATGCGGCCTTGTTCACCACCGGAGATGACCTTGACCGACTTGAGGATCTCGTCGTTGGAAAACAGCATGCGGCCCAAGGTGCCACGAACCAACTGCTCGCCACCCTGGGTCCACTGGCCCATCCAGTCGAACAGGTTGACGTCATCTTCGAAGTCATGGGCGTGGTCCTGGGCGTAGTAGCCCAGTTCCGCGGCGTCGGTCCATTTCACGGTACCGGCATCCGGTTCCAGTTCATTGACCAGGGTGCGCAGCAAGGTGGTCTTGCCGATGCCGTTCGGGCCAATGATCGCCACGCGCTCACCGGCTTCGACGGTGAAGCTGAAATCCTTGAACAGCGGCTTGCCGTCGAAGCCCTTGGCCATGCGTTCGACGATGACCGCCTGGCGGTGCAGCTTCTTGGTCTGCTCGAAACGGATGAACGGACTGACGCGGCTCGATGGCTTGACCTCGGCCAGCTGGATCTTGTCGATCTGCTTGGCGCGGGAGGTGGCCTGCTTGGCTTTCGAGGCGTTGGCCGAGAAACGGCTGACGAACGACTGCAGTTCGGAAATCTGTGCTTTCTTCTTGGCGTTGTCCGACAGCAGCTGCTCGCGGGACTGGGTCGCCACGGTCATGTATTCGTCGTAGTTGCCCGGGAACAGGCGCAGCTCGCCGTAGTCCAGGTCCGCCATGTGGGTGCAGACACTGTTCAGGAAGTGACGGTCGTGGGAGATGATGATCATCAGGCTCGAACGCTGGGTCAGTACGTTTTCCAGCCAGCGGATGGTGTTGATATCCAGGTGGTTGGTCGGCTCGTCGAGCAGCAGCACTTCCGGGTCGGAGAACAGCGCCTGGGCCAGCAGCACACGCAGTTTCCAGCCTGGCGACACTTCGCTCATCGGACCGAAATGCTGCTCGATGCCAATCCCCAGGCCCAACAGCAGTTCACCGGCGCGAGATTCGGCGGTGTAGCCGTCCATCTCGGCAAATTCGGTTTCCAGCTCAGCCACGGCCATGCCGTCTTCTTCGGTCATTTCCGGCAGCGAATAGATGCGGTCGCGCTCGGCCTTGACCTTCCACAGCTCTTCGTGACCCATGATCACGGTGTCGATCACGGTGAATTCTTCGTAGGCGAACTGATCCTGGCGAAGTTTACCCAGGCGCACGTTCGGCTCGAGCATCACCTGGCCGCCGGACGGCTCGAGGTCGCCGCCGAGGATTTTCATGAAGGTCGACTTGCCGCAACCGTTGGCGCCGATCAGGCCGTAGCGGTTACCCGCGCCAAATTTGACAGAGACGTTTTCGAACAGTGGCTTGGCGCCGAACTGCATCGTGATGTTAGCTGTAGAGATCAAAGGTTTATCCTGCGGAACATTCAGAGTAGCTAAGGGTGCGGCAGTACCTGTTCAGTACCTGTTTGCGCAAGTCCCGACCGCGCAAGCAGCTTGGCGGTCACTGGCGCAAGGGTCCATCCGGCATATAGAGGACAGCTGCATACGGAGCGCCTGGCCCGAGTGGATATGCGCCGAAGCCGGGATTGCCGGTGTCAGCCAGAGGGGGCGCTTGATAGTTGGCGGCGATTGTACTGATCTGGCCGCGTTAACGATAGGGTGTAACCCAGGCAAGACAGTTTTTCACAACGCAGGGATAACTTTAAATCGGCAACTGTGGCTAAAATGCCATCTCACTCGACGCCATCTCCCTTGCCGCTTGGCTGGCCCCGGAGAAGCAGCCTGTTCACTTCTGGACCCTGACCGAATCCGTGAAGCTCATTATTGTCGCAATCTACGTACTTTCCATTGGCTATGTGCACCTGCGCGGGCGCGTGCGGCATAAACTCGGGCGCCAGTTGAGCGATCACTCATCCTTCCTTGCGCCGATCAATTGCCTGCTCTACCTGTGTTCGAAACTGCCCAACAGGCCTTTCCTGAGCCCGGCCCAGTTTCCCGACCTGAGCCCCTTGCAGGCCCATTGGGAAGAGATCCGCGCCGAAGGCCAGAGCCTGCTGCAAGCGGGGGAGATCAAGCGTTCCGATCAATATGACGACGTGGGCTTCAACTCGTTTTTCAAGACTGGCTGGAAGCGCTTCTACCTGAAGTGGTATGGCGACAGCCATCCCTCGGCGATGAAGCTGTGCCCGCGCACCACCGAACTGGTGCAGAGCATCGGCTCGATCAAGGCCGCGATGTTCGCCGAGCTGCCGCCGGGTTCGAAGCTGGTGCGTCATCGCGATCCGTATGCCGGGTCTTATCGCTACCACTTGGGGCTGCAGACACCCAACGACGCGGGCTGCTACATCAATGTCGATGGTGAGGCCTATCACTGGCGCGACGGCGAGGCGGTGGTGTTCGACGAAACATTCATTCATTACGCCGAGAACACCACGGCGCAGAACCGCATCATCCTGTTCTGCGACGTGGAGCGGCCGATGAGATTTCGTTGGGCCACCGCCTTCAATCGCTGGTTCAGCCGTACCGTGATGGCCGCTGCGGGCGCGCCGAATGACGCCGGGGACCGGACCGGAGGCCTGAACCGAGCGTTTTCCCGGCTGTACAAGATCCGCCTGCAAGGCAAAGCGCTGAAAAAGCGCAATCGCAAGCTGTATTACCTGCAGAAATGGGCGTTCTTTGGCGGCCTGCTGGCGATCTTCATCTGGATCTGAACGGTTCAGCCGCCCGGTTTTTCAGCCTCCAACTGTTCCCACATCTTCGCCGTGATCCGTTGGCGATGGTTGTAGCCTTCCCACGGATCGGCGCCCAGGGCCTTGGCCCGTTCCAGCGCGGTATGGATATCCCATTGCTGCGCGTTGCGCAGGCCGGCGAGTTCGTCCCGGGCGATCGGTACCGAAACCGGCAGGCCCGGCCGGGCACGCACCGAATAAGCGGCGACGGTGCTGGCACCGCGGGCGTTGCGCAGGTAGTCGATAAAGACCTTGCCCACGCGGTTTTTCGGGCCCATTGTCGCGGTGATCCGTTGCGGCATCTGCCGGGTCAGGAACTGCGATATGGCCTTGGCAAAGGCCTTGGTGACGTCCCACCCCTCGCTTCGCGCCAGTGGCACGATGACGTGCATGCCTTTGCCGCCGCTGGTCTTGAGAAAACCCTGCAAACCGAGTTCGTCGAGTACTGACAGGGTCATGCGCGTCGCGTCGAGCATGGCGTTCCAGGGCAACGACGGATCCGGGTCCAGGTCCAGCACAAACAGATCCGGCGTCTCGATCCGGTCATGGGTCGCCGTCCAGGTGTGCAGTTCCACCGCGCCCATCTGCGCCGCGCCGACCAGGGCATGGATGCTGTCGATTTCCATCAAAGCCGCATGGCCCGGGTCCAGCGCCGGATCGAGTTGCCTGATATGGGGGATTTCCAGGCGATCGGCGTGCTTCTGAAAAAACAGCTCCTCGCCAATCCCTTCCGGCGCCCGTACAAGGGAGACCGGCCGCAACTTGAGATGCGGCAGGATCCAGGGGGCGATGTCCAGGTAATACTGGGCCAGTTCGGCTTTCTGCACACCGCTGACGCTGTCGACGACGCGGTCCGGGTGGGTGATGACCACGCCGTCGACTTTCGCGGTGTCGGCCTTGCCGCGGCGTTTGGGCTTGGCGGGCGTGGCTTTGATGGGCATGGGTTGTTCACGCGTCACCCGACTGACGTGCCGGTCGCCGGGCAGATCGAGGAACACCGCCTGACGCACCAGCCCGTCGCGGGTCCATTCGGCAAATTCGATTTCGCAGACCTGCGTCGGCTCGACCCAATGCACGCCGCGCGCCGGTGCGCCTTTGAGCAGCTGGTCGAGTGGCGACGTTTCACGTTCCAAGGCACATAGCTGTTCATGCAGTTGTTTGAGTTGGGATTGGCTGAAGCCCGTGCCGACCCGGCCGGCATAGACCAGCCCCGACGGCCCGTTGACCGCTAGCAACAGTGCGCCGAAGCCGTTGCGCGTGCCTTGCGGGCGGGTGAACCCGACGATGACGAAGCATTGGCGCAGCCGACATTTGAGTTTGACCCAATCGGCGTTCCGTCCCGAGGCATAAGGGCTGCCCAGGCGCTTGCCAACCACGCTGTCTAGTGACAGGGCGCTGGCGCTTTCGAAGATGTCATGCTGGCTGGCGGAAAACGCCTCGGAGAACCGCAGGCGCTTGCTGGCGTTGCTCTTGAGCGCATTTTTCAAGGCGGCGCGGCGTTCTTCAACCGGTTTGTCGCGCAGGTCGACGCCATTGAGAAACGGCGCGTCGAAAAGGAAATACAGCATGTCGACGCTGCGGCCGATCTCGAAGGCCTGGCGCAGGGCAGGGAAGTCGGAATGCCCGGTCTCATCGAGCAGCACCAGTTCGCCGTCGAGCCAGCTGTCGCCCAGATTCAACTGGGCCAGGGCGTCGGCGTGCAGCGTGAGGCGATCGGTCCAGTCCGCATGGTGGCGATTGAACAGCCGGACCTCGCCGTTCTGGATGCGCGCCATCAACCGGTAGCCATGAAACTGCACTTCATAGCGCCACTCACCGGCCGGCGGTTGCTCCACCGGTGTCGCCAATTGCGGCGACAGACGTTCGGGGATTCGCCCCGTGTCGGTCTGCGCATTCCGGCGGGTGCGGCTACGAGTCGTTGGTTCATCCGCCTCCACGGCGGACAGGCGGGCATATTCACTCTCGGCCTTGGCCATGACAGATTCCCTTGTATTACAGGCGCCCGGGGGTTAGCCCCGGGAGGCCTTGGTGGCTTTTTTAGCAGGAGCGGATTTGCGCGTCTTGGTCGATTTTGCCGCAGGCTTTTCGGCAGGCTTTTCCGCCGTCTTGCCTTTGCCGCCGAGGCTGCGCTTGAGCAGTTCGGTGAGGTCGATAACGTCGGCGGTTTTGCGCTGTTCTTCGCCGGGGTCGGTTTCCACCGCTTCGAGCCGGCCTTCGGTGGCTTTTTTCTCCACCAGTTCCATGATCTTTTCCTGGAAGCTGTCGCGATAGTCCTGGGGTTCCCAGTCGCCACTCATGTCTTCCACCAGCCGTTTGGCCATGTCCAGTTCGCCCTTCGCCAGCGTCGGGTTTGTGACTTCGTCGCCCAGTTCCAGGACGTCGAGTTCGCGGACTTCGGCGGGCCAGCGCAGCAGCACCAGCACCAGGGCCGATTCCAGGGGCATCAGCGCGGCCAGGTGCTGGCGGGTATGCATCACCACATTCGCCAGCGCGACCTTGTTGGTCTTGAGCAGGGTTTCGCGCAGCAGGGCGTAGACCTTGCCACCACGTTTGTCAGGCGCGAGGAAATACGGCTTTTCGATGTTCTGCAGCGGGATCTTCTCGCTGTCGACGAAGGAAAAGATGTCGATGGTCTGGGTGGACTTGGGGTGGGCGGCGCGAATCTCCTCTTCGCTGATCAGCACGTATTGGCCTTTCTGGTATTCCACGCCTTTGACGATGTCGTCCTTGGTCACCTCCTTGCCGGTAACCTTGTTGACCCGCTTGTAGCCCACCGGGTCCATGCTGCGTTTGTCCAGCCAGTCGAAATCCACGCCTTGGGACGCGGTGGCTGACACCAGGGCCACGGGAATGTGGACCAGCCCGAAACTGATTGCGCCTTTCCAGATAGCCCGTGCCATGGTGGAGTTTTCCTTGCCGGTGAATAGTCTCTCTGGTGACCCTTGGGTCTCTGGAAAAGTTTCCACCAGGCGCCGGCTGGCTGCGGTTGGGGTGCTCCAGGGGCGCTGAGTTGGAGAAGCCTGGTTACATCTTCATGAGGATATTTTGCTTAACAACGGCGAACCTGCGGCGTAGCGTGTTTTCGAAATGCGAGTGCCGTACCCATGAAATCAGGAAGGTCTCGATGAACAGACTGATACTCGCCACCCTGGTGCTGCTGACGGCAGCCACTGCCCAGGCGGCTACGCCCGGCGCCGATCCAGTACTCGTGGCGCAGAACCTGCCGGGCAACAACAATCCCTACAACAGTCCGATTCGCCGGGCCAACCCGAACAGCATGCAGGGCACCCAGCCCAACGTGCCAGGCATACGGAACAACCCGACGGTTCCGGTTCCCCGACCGCCGACCCTGGAGAATGGCGGCATCGGCAACGGCTACCCGCGTTCCGGACCGCCATCGGGGTCGCCACGCCCCACCATCGAGTCGCCGACGCCTCCCCGGCACACCAATAACGGCAATCGTTGAGACACCGTGCCGATCAACACCACCACAGAAGGAAGTGTGCATGTTGCGTAAAACATTCCTGGCAACACTTTGCGCCAGCGCTGTCCTGGCCCTTTCAGCGCCGGCCTCTGCCGCGCCAGTCCAGCAATTCAAGGCCGAGGACGGCACCGTCGAAGTCACCACGGTCACCCGGGGGCTGGAGCGGCCCTGGTCCGTGGCGTTCCTGCCGGAGCAGCAGGGCATGCTGGTCACGGAGCGTCCCGGTAACCTGCGATGGGTGAAGGCCGACGGGAAATTGTCTGCGCCGTTGAGCGGTGTTCCCGAGGTCTGGGCCAAGGGGCAGGGTGGTTTGCTGGATGTTGTGCTGTCTCCGGACTTCAAACAGGATCGCACCGTCTACCTGTCGTATGCCGAGGCGGGCGAGGATGGCAAGGCCGGCACGGCGGTGGGCCGTGGGCAGTTGTCCAGCGACATGACGCGCCTGGACAACTTCGATGTAATTTTCCGCCAGCAACCCAAGCTCTCGACGGGCAACCATTTCGGTTCGCGCCTGGTATTCGACCGGGACGGCTATCTGTTCATCACCCTGGGCGAAAACAACGACCGTCCGACCGCACAGGACCTGGACAAGCTGCAAGGCAAGATCGTGCGGATCTATCCCGACGGCAAGGTGCCGGACGACAACCCTTTCGTGGGGCAGAAAAACGTCCGTCCCGAGATTTGGTCCTACGGCTTGCGCAATCCCCAAGGCGCCGCGCTCAATCCGTGGAATGGCACGCTATGGGAGAATGAGCATGGCCCCAAGGGCGGTGACGAGCTGAACATCGTCGAGCGCGGCAAGAACTATGGCTGGCCGTTGGCGACTCATGGCGACAACTATTCCGGCGCGCCGATTCCCGAGGCCCAAGGCAAGACCGCGAAGGGTACCGTCGGTCCCCATCACGTCTGGCAGGTATCGCCAGGGCTCAGCGGCATGGCGTTCTACGACAATGACCGGTTCAAGGCCTGGCAACGCAACGCGTTTGTCGGGGCGCTGGTTTCCAGGGACCTGATTCGCCTGGAGTTCGACGGCGACAAGGTTGTCCATGAAGAACGCTTGCTCGGCGAGCTCAAGGAGCGGATCCGCGATGTTCGCCAGGGGCCGGATGGTTTCCTCTATGTGCTGACAGACGACGATGACGGTGCGCTGTACAAGGTCGGGCTGAAGCAATAAGCATGTTATGAAGCTTTTTGTGGCGAGGGAGCTTGCTCCCGCTGGGCTGCGTGGCAGCCCCATGCAGGCAACGCGATGAGCCTGACACACCGAGTGTCCGATCTTGGGGTTGCTTCGCAACCCAGCGGGAGCAAGCTCCCTCGCCACAGGATCAAAAGCGTCAAAGGATCACGGAGGCCGGGGATTTCCATTGACTTCCCGGCCCCTCGCGGCTAGTTTTCAGCCATGACTTCCACCGTACTGCGCAGCCAGCCAAGCATTATTACCGCCAATCCTTATCTGGCGGGCTAGCTGACGACTGCACCCAACCCGCCCTAGAGGCGGGTTTTTTCTTTCTGTCTCCAGGGTTTTACCCGACCAGGAGACAGCCATGACCCCAACCAGCCCCGAGCAGACGCTGCTGGAGCACTACGTCAAGAAGATCCTTGCCGCTGCGGTGTACGAACTGGCGGTGCCCACGCCGCTGCAAGCGGCTGCGGCGCTGTCCCAGGCCTTGGGCAATCGAATTCTGCTCAAGCGCGAGGACCTGCAACCGACGTTCTCGTTCAAGATCCGCGGCGCTTATAACAAGCTCGTGCAACTGACCCCCGAGCAACGCAGCCGTGGCGTGATCACCGCATCGGCGGGCAACCACGCCCAAGGCGTGGCGCTGGCGGCTCAAGCGTTGGGTATCTCGGCGTGCATCGTCATGCCGCGCACGACGCCCCAACTGAAAGTACTGGGCGTGCGCAGTCGCGGGGCCGAAGCGTTGCTGCACGGTGAGAGTTTTCCATTCGCCCTGGAATTCGCCCTGGACCTGGCTCGGCAGACCGGGCGGGAATTCGTCTCGCCGTTCGATGACCCGCAAGTCATCGCCGGGCAGGGAACCGTCGCGATGGAGATCCTGCGCCAGCATCCAGGTCAGCTGGATGCCATCTTTGTTCCGGTCGGCGGTGGCGGCTTGATTGCCGGGGTGGCGGCTTATGTCAAATACCTGCGTCCGGAGGTGCGCATCATTGGCGTCGAGTCTGAACACTCCGCATGCCTCCAGGCCGCACTGACAGCAGGGGAGCGGGTGACGCTAGCGAGCGTCGGCACGTTTGCCGACGGCGTGGCCGTCGCGCAGATCGGCGCCCATGGCTTCGATATCTGTCGTTTCTGCGTCGATGAAGTGATCACCATCAGCAACGACCAGCTCTGCGCCGCGATCCGGGATATCTATGACGACACCCGCTCGATCACCGAGCCGTCCGGCGCCCTGGCGGTGGCGGGGATCAAGCGCTACGTGACGGACAGCGGAGCGCAGGGCCAGACACTGGTGGCGATCAACTCTGGCGCAAACATCAACTTCGACAGCTTGGGCCACGTGGCAGAGCGCGCGGCAGTGGCTGCGTCTTGAGGTGCTCCCGCGCATCATGTTTTTTGAAGTAGCCGACGGGTGCCCGCCCGTGAAGTCGAAATAGTGGCTAATCTCCAGCCTGGCAAGTTGAGCGGCGCGATGCAGTTTGCATGGATAAAACACCGTTTCCTTGCATTTTGCATGGCCGTTGCGTTGGACCTGACTGCTAAGTAATTGATTTGTAACAATGTCGCTGTACTGATTTACGGGCATATTTTTTGCGAGTTGATACCCGAGTCCGATGACGGGCTCCAACACCAGAAAACGCCAAAATGAACGAACGGCACGGCATTCGAAGTCCTGTCCGCAGGGAAGAATCGGACGAAAATACCGCCGTCGTGAACATAAATTGGCTGCCTCAAAAGGAGAGAGTTGCCATGTTTTTATCTGCCCTCGAAATGCGAAACATCATTGAAAGCAGCCTGCTGCCCAAACGCTCGCAATGCACCTTGTCACCTGATCTGTCCATGACCGTTAAAATCTACGACGACCACCAGACCGACCGCGTGGCGTTGGTCAAGAGCGATATTGACGCCACCAAGCTCACCGGCTGCCGCGCCATCAACGATCTGATTGCGGAACTGCGTACCGAACTCGACCGTGGCCAGGGTCACGGCCACGGGAACTATTTCCACCAGCAACACCGGATGAGCGGGCGTTAAGCACCGCCCGACCTTTGCAAACCTGACGACCGGGTCCGATGTTGTTCGAACCCGGCGTCCAGCTTTCGATTTTTCTCAGACCAATTGCTGCCGATAGGGCAGGTCTGGCCCGACTTTACCGCACGTCAGTGCCGCGGCGCGCATGGCGAAATGGAGCATCTCCCCGATCTGCTCCGCGCTCAGCGAATGCAAACCCTGCACATCGTCCAACTGCTGCTCTGTCAGCCAAGCGATCAGCGCAGCCTGGAACGTGTCGCCCGCGCCCACCGTATCGGCAATCTGGACCGGGCAGGCGGGAAGCGACCATACGCCATGCTGACGGCTGAACACCGTTGCGCCCTGGCCGCCACGGGTGAGGAAGGCCAACTGACAGCGGTGCTCCAGCCAGCCCCCAATTACTTCATGTGGGTCCCGGTCAGGGTAGAGCAGGCTCAGGTCCTCATCGCTGACCTTGATCAGGTCGGCATATTTCACCAGCGTCGCGATCCGTGAACGCCACAACTCGATGTCTGGCTGCGGATTGAGCCGCACGTTCGGGTCGAGGCTGATCAGGCGTCGGCCGCTTTCGCGTTGTACCAGTGCCAGCAGCGTATCGCCCACCGGTTGCACCACCAATGAGAACGAACCCACATGCAGGCCGCGCACTTGCGGGCCCAGCGTCGGCAAATGCTCCGCGCGCAATTGCCGGTCTGCGCAGCCTTCGCCACGGAAGCTGTAGTGGGGCGAGCCGTTGGCGCCGACAGCGACCATGGCCAGGGTGGTGGGGGCCTCGAAGTCCTGGGCAAATTGAGTGCTGACGCCTTCGTCCACCAGTACCTGTTTCAAGCGCCGGCCCAGATAGTCGGTGGACAGCCCGGTAAACAGCGCCGACTCGATCCCCAGTCGACGCAATCCCACCGCCACGTTGAACGGTGAACCGCCGGCGAGCGCCTTGAAATTCACTTGCGAAGCCGGAGTCTGCGCTTCGTTTGCGCTGAAGAAATCAAACAGCGCTTCACCACATACCAGATACATAATTGCCTGCTCTCAAAGGGTTGCGACGTGTTGCCGGTAACGTTCGTAGGCTTGTTGTGACGCCGCGACGTGCGCGGCGACGGGCCGGGTTTCGCTGGCCGGGTCGAGTTTGACGCAGCGCTCGCACAGGTCGGCCAGGGATGTTTGCCCGGCGCCATGACACCACGCCGCCTGGATCGCCCCGCCCAGGGCAGCGGCTTCGCTCTGTTCGGTGCAAATGACGGTAGTGTCCATGATGTCGGCGACGATCTGTCGCCAGACCGGGCTCTTCGAGCCGCCGCCGATCAGGCGAATGCTCTGGGCCTTGAGCCCGTTGGCACGGAGCAGGTCGAGGCCATAGCGCAGGCCGAAGGTCGTGCCTTCGACCACCGCGCGGCAGAGGTTGGCCCGGGTCAGGTTGGTGGTCGTCAGGCCCAGCAGGCTGCCGGTGGCATGGGGCAGGGCGGGGACGCGTTCGCCATTGAGGAACGGCAACATGCACACGCCCTCGGCACCGATCGGCGCCTGGGTCACGAGGGTGTTGAACGTATCGATGTCCAGTTCCAGCAGCTCGCGCAGCGCTCCGGTGGCGTTGGTCAGGTTCATGGTGCAGATCAACGGCAGCCAGCCGCCGCTCGACGAACAGAACGTCGCCACGGATGCTTGCGGGCTGACCACGGGCTCGGCGGCATACGCATACACCGTGCCGGAGGAACCGAGGCTCATGGTGATCACGCCGGGCTGGATGTTGCCGGTGCCGATGGCGCCCATCATGTTGTCGCCGCCGCCACTGGCGACCACCGCGTCGGGGTTGACGCCCAGGTGTGCGGCGATCTCGGGCAGGATCCTGCCGACTGGCTGATGGGCCTCGATCAGCTCGGGCAAGGCCGATTCCAGCCGGCCGCTGGGGTCGATATGGCGCAGCAGCGCGCGATCCCACTGGCGGGTACGGACGTTGAAGTAACCGGTGCCCGAGGCATCGCCATACTCGCTGCAATGGCGCCCGGTAAGCCAGTAATTGAGGAAGTCATGGGGCAGCAGGATGCTGGCGGTCCGCTCGAAAACCTGCGGGTGCTGTTCCCGGGTCCAGAGCAGTTTGGACACCGTGTAGCCCGGCGCAATCACCACGCCGAGGAGTTCCAGGCTGCCTTCTTCACCGCCGAGATGCGCCAGGAGACGATCGTTTTCCGCGGTCGTCTCGGTATCGCACCACAGTTTTGCCGGGCGCAGGACCTGGCCCTGCTCATCGAGCAATACCAGGCCGTGCTGCTGGCCGGAGACGCCGATGCCGAGAATCGACTGGCCATCGACCTTTGCATCCGCCAGCGCTTGCCGAGTGGCCTGGGTGAACGCGTCGAGCCATTGCCGGGTGTCTTGTTCCCGGCGGCCGTTGGCACCGCTGATCATGTCGTGGGCGGCGGCGCCCTGGCCAAGTACCTGGCCGCTGATCGAATCGAGGATCAGCGCCTTGGTGCCTTGGGTGCCGCAGTCGATGCCCAGGAACAGTTGTTGGTTTGCCATGGAAATCCTCGGATCAAAGAGCAGTCGATACAATACCTGCGGTTAACGGCTTACCTGTGGCGAGGGAGCTTGCTCCCGCTGGGCTGCGCAGCAGCCCCACCCAGGCAACGCGGTGAACCTGACAAACCCAGGGGGTCGCTTCGCAACCCAGCGGGAGCAAGCTCCCTCGCCACGAAAAGCGGATCGTATCTAGCCTTGATCAGCCAGCACCCGCTCAAGCGTCTTGGTCACCCCTTGCTCGCGCAAGCTGTTGCAGCACCATTCGAATGCTGCCACGAACTCGGGCGAACGGGGGATGGCCGTGCCAAAAATTTCTTCCACTGCAAGCATTCTCTGGGTCACCAGCGCGTTGTCGGCCACCAGCGCCTGGCAGAACGCCGCGCGTGGGTCGGGGATCGAATAGGTCGCGCCATTTTCATCTACCCCTTTGAGGTAAACAGCCCAGGCTGCCACCACCAGCGCCGCGCGGCGGGTCTGGCCGCCGTCGGCGATCAGGCGGTTGATGGTCGGTACGGTGAATTTGGGAAATTTCGACGAGCCATCCGAACACACCCGTTCCAACTGGTCGGCGATGGCCTGGTTGGAAAAGCGCTCCACCAGGGTGTCCTTGTATTCCGTCAGGTCGATGCCCGGCACGGGCGCCAGTTGTGGCGTCACGTCCAGGTCCATGTAGGCGCGGATGTAACGCACGAACAACGGGTCGTTCATGGTTTCGTGGACGAAACGATACCCCTTGAGGAAACCCAGGTACGTCAACGCGAGATGGCTGCCGTTGAGCAGCTTGATCTTCATCTCTTCATAGGGCGAAACGTCATCGGTGAACTGCACGCCGACCTTCTCCCAGGCTGGGCGACCATTGACGAACTTGTCCTCCAGCACCCATTGCACAAAGGGTTCGCACACCACTGGCCAAGCGTCGTCGATGCCATGCTCGTCGTGCAGCTGCAAGCGGTGGGCGCTGCTGGTCATTGGGGTGATGCGATCGACCATGGCGTTGGGGAAGCTCACGTTCTGCTCGATCCATTGTTTCAGTCCGGGGTCTCGCAACGTGGCAAACGCCAGCAGCGCCTTGCGCGTGACGGCGCCGTTGTGGGGCAGGTTATCGCAGGACATCAGGGTGAACGCCGGCGTCCCCGTAGCCCGGCGTTTGGCCAGCGCGGCGCAGAGGAAGCCGAACACGGTCTGCGGTTCGTCCGGATGGGCCAGGTCGTGCTGGATCTGCGGCAGATGGGCCATGAACTCGCCGTTGCTGTCGTCAATGCAATAACCACCCTCGGTGATCGTCAGCGAGACGATGCGGATCTGCGGGTCGGCCAGTTTGTCGATCAACGCCTGGGCGCCATCCTCGGCCAACAGCATGTCGTCGATCGCGCCGATGACCCGGACTTCGGTGTCATCGGTGTCGCCCAGTTCATAGAGGGTGAACAGGTAGTCCTGGCCAGCCAGATCATCCCGGGCCCGGCGATCTTCGGCCCGCAGGCCGACGCCGCAGATCGCCCAGTCGAGGCCTTCGCCGGTGTTCATCAACGCATCGGTGTAATACGCCTGGTGCGCACGGTGGAAACCGCCGACGCCGATGTGGGCGATGCCCTGGCGGCGGTCGCCCAGGTTGTAAGCGGGCAGGGCGACCTCGGCGTTGAGGTTGTGCAGGTTCTGTCGGTTGAGTTTCATCGCAAATCTCGGCAATCAGGCGGCAGCGCGCAGCGCGCGGGAAACCGCAACGCCTTCGGCATCGAATAGGTGGCAGTGTTCGGCGTCCAGGTGCAGCTCCAGTTGCTCGCCGAAACGGCTCGCCAGGTCACCACGCACGCGCATGGTCAGGGCTTCGCCGGAGGCGGTGACGACGTGGCAGAAGGTGTCGCTGCCCAGGCGTTCGCTGACATCGGCGGTGACCCGCAGCGTGCAATCACCCGGTTGCGCCAGGTTCAGGTGTTCCGGACGAATCCCCAGGGTTACCGCGCCGCCGACGCTCAGGTTGGCACCGCTGCGCGGCAGGCTGATGCGGGTGCCGGCGTCCAGCAGCACTTCACAACCCTGGCCGTCCAGGCCGGTGACCTTGCCCTTGAGAAAACCCATCTTCGGCGTGCCGAGGAACCCGGCGACGAACAGGTTGGCCGGTTGGTGATACAGCTCCAGCGGCGAGCCGACCTGCTCGATGCGACCGCCGTTGAGCACCACCACCTTGTCGGCCAGGGTCATGGCTTCGACCTGGTCGTGGGTCACGTAGATCATGGTTGCCTGCAACTCTTTATGCAGGCGCGCCAGTTCCAGGCGCATCTGCACGCGCAGGGCGGCGTCGAGGTTCGACAGGGGCTCGTCGAACAGGAAGATTTTCGGGTTGCGCACGATGGCCCGGCCGATCGCCACGCGCTGGCGCTGGCCGCCGGACAGCTGCTTGGGCTTGCGCTCCAGCATCGGCCCCAGTTCGAGGATGCGCGCCGCTTCGTTGACTTTTTTTTCCACCTCGGCCTTGGGCACACCGGCGAGGTCGAGGGCAAAGGACATGTTCTTGCGCACGCTCATGTGCGGGTACAGGGCATAGGTCTGGAACACCATCGCCAGGTCGCGCTTGGCCGGGCTGACTTCGGTGATGTCACGGCCGTCCAGCTCGATGGTGCCGTCGCTGACTTCTTCCAGGCCGGCGATCAGCCGCAGCAGCGTGGACTTGCCGCAGCCCGAGGGGCCGACGAAGACCACGAACTCGCGGTCGTTCACTTCAAGGTCGATGCCCTTGATGATGGAGAAGCCTTCGAAGCCTTTTTGCAGATTCTTGATTTTCAGGTTGGCCATGATGATGGGCCTCCACTTCTGATGACTGTGTAGGGCGCGTTACTTCACCGCGCCGAAGGACAAACCGCGCACCAGCTGTTTCTGGCTGATCCAGCCGAAAATCAGGATCGGCGCGCAGGCCAGGGTCGAGACGGCGGACAACTTGGCCCAGAACAGGCCCTCGGGGCTGGAATACGAGGCGATCAGTGCTGTCAGCGGCGCGGCTTTGGATGAGGTCAGGTTGAGCGACCAGAACGCCTCGTTCCAGCACAAGATCAGCGACAGCAGCACCGTGGACGCCAGGCCGCCCTTGGCGATCGGCAGCAGCACGCGGACCATTTCCTGCCACAGGGTGGCACCGTCCAGGCGCGCGGCTTCGAGGATGTCGCGCGGGATGTCCTTGAAGTAGGTGTAAATCATCCAGACCACGATGGGCAGGTTGATCAGGGTGTAGATGATGATCAGCGCGAGGCGCGTGTCCAGCAGGCCGAACTGCTTGGCCAGCAGATAGATCGGCATCAGCACGCCCACCGGTGGCAGCATTTTGGTGGAGAGCATCCACAGCAGCGTGCCTTTGGTGCGCTGGGTTTCGTAGAACGCCATGGAGTAGGCCGCCGGCACCGCGATCAGCAGGCACAGGGCGGTGGCGCTGAAGGAAATCACCACCGAGTTCCAGGCGAAGCTGAAGTAGTTGCTGCGCTCGTTGATGTGCAGGTAGTTCTCCAGTGTCGGCGCGAAGATGAACTGCGGCGGCGTGGCGAAGGCGTCGATTTCAGTCTTGAAGCTGGTCAGCACCATCCAGAAGATCGGAAAGAAGATCAGGATCGCGATGGCCCAGGCCAACGTGCCCAGCAGCAGGCTTTGCAGGCGACGGGATTGTTGAAGAGTCATGGCGACGGCCTCAATGCTTGTCGGTGAGGTTTTTGCCGATCATCCGGACCAGGATGATGGCGGCGATGTTGGCGATCACCACGGCGATCAGGCCACCGGCTGACGCCATGCCGACGTCGAACTGCACCAGCGCCTGGTTGTAGATCAGGTAGGCGAGGTTGGTGGAGGCGTAGCCAGGGCCACCGTTGGTGGTGGTGAAGATCTCGGCGAACACCGACAGCAGGAAAATCGTCTCGATCATCAGCACCACGGCAATCGGACGCGCCAGGTGCGGCAGGGTCAGGTGCCAGAAAATCGCGATCGGTCCGGCACCGTCCAGGCGCGCGGCTTCTTTCTGTTCCTGGTCGAGGGACTGCATGGCGGTCATCAGGATCAGGATCGCGAAGGGCAGCCATTGCCACGACACGATGATGATGATCGACAGCAACGGGTAATGCGCCAGCCAGTCCACCGGCTGCGCACCGAAGAGCTTCCACACCGAGGCGAGGATGCCGGAGACCGGATGGAAGATCAGGTTCTTCCAGATCAGCGCACCGACGGTGGGCATGATGAAAAACGGCGAGATCAGCAACACCCGCACGATGCCGCGACCGAAAAATTCGCTGGCCTCCAGCAACGCGCTGATCAACACGCCGAGCACGATGCTGATCAGCAGCACGCTGCCTACCAGCAGCAGGGTATTGGTGGCGCCGGGCATGAAGCCCGAATCGGTCAGGAAGTAAGTGAAGTTCTCCAGCCCGACGAATTCGTTTTCGCCGGGATAGAGCAGGTTGTAACGGATCATCGAGAAATAGACGGTCATGCCCAGCGGCACGATCATCCACAGCAGTAACAAGGCGACCGACGGGCTGACCAGGAACCAGCCGGGGTTGGCCAGGCGGATCTTGCGGGCTGGCGGCGGAGCAATCACGATGGGGGCTTTGGCGGTTGTCGTTGAGCTATTCATGAGCGCTTACTCTTATGCGACACATTCCCTGTGGCGAGGGAGCAAGCTCCCTCGCCACAAATGGATATTTACAAGTCTTTACTTTGGATACCCGGCGCGTTTCATCTCGCGCTCGGTGGTGGACTGCGCGGCGGTCAATGCCTGGTCCACGCTCTGCTGGCCGGTCAGCGCGCCGGAGAAGAACTTGCCGACCTGGGTGCCGATGGCCTGGAATTCAGGAATGGTCACCAGTTGGATGCCGATGTAAGGCACGGGCTTGAGCGTCGGTGCTTTCGGGTCGGCGACTTTCAACGACTCCAGCGTCACCTTGGCAAACGGCGCGGCCTTCATGTACTCGTCGCTGTAGGTCGAGGCGCGGGTGCCTGGCGGTACGTTGGCAATGCCGTCGGTCTTGGCGACCAGTTGGCCGTATTCCTTGGACGTTGCCCAAGTGGTGAAGACTTTGGCGGCGTCCTTGGCTTTGGAACTGGTCGGGATGGCCAGCGACCAGGAGTACATCCACGAAGTGCCCTTGTCGGTTTTTTCGTGGGGGGCGAAGGTGAACCCGACGTGATCGGCCACCTTGCTCTGGGTCTTGTCGGTCACGAACGAGCCGGCGACGCTGGCATCGACCCAAATCGCGCACTTGCCGCTGTTGAACAGGGCCAGGTTCTCGTTGAAGCCGTTGCTGGACGCGCCCGGCGGGCCGGATTTCTTCATGTTGTCGACGTAGAAGTTCAGGGCATCCTTCCACTCAGGCCCATTGAACTCCGGCTGCCACTTCTCATCGAACCAGCGCGCGCCAAAACCGTTGGCCAGGGTCGTGATCAGCGCCATGTTCTCGCCCCAACCGGCCTTGCCCCGCAGGCACAGGCCATACTGTTCCTTGGACTTGTCGGTGAGCTTTTGCGCGAATTCACCGATCTGGGTCCAGGTCGGGTGCTCAGGCATGCTCAGCCCGGCGTTCTTGAACAGGTCCGTGCGGTAATAGGTGATCGAGCTTTCGGCATAGAACGGCAGGGCGTACAACGAGCCCTTGACCGACAAGCCATCGCGCACGGAAGGGAAGACGTCTTCCAGGTCGTAGGACGCCGGCAGGTCCTTCATCGGCTCCAGCCAGCCCTTGGCTCCCCACAGTGCGGCTTCGTACATGCCAATGGTCAACACATCGAACTGTCCACCCTGGGTGGCGATGTCCGTGGTCAGGCGCTGGCGCAGGACGTTTTCTTCGAGCACCACCCAGTTCAGCGTGATGTCCGGGTGCTCGGCCTCGAAAGTCTTCGAAAGCTTTTGCATGCGGATCATGTCGCTGTTGTTGACGGTGGCAATGGTCAGGGTTTGCGCGCCGAAACTGACGCTGCTGAGGGTCATGCAGGTGGAGACAAGCAGAGCTTTTACCGAAGGTTTCATCGCGCACTCCTTTTCCGCGCCCACGGGCTGCAGAAGGACAGTTATTGTTTTTGTGTCTTCCGGATGAGAGGAAGAATGTGCGCTGATTACAGCCCTCAATGGATTGCATGACAAATCATTCGTCGCACTTTTACTGATACTTTTTTGCACTCAAGAGCAGGCAAGGTAGAGATCAGGCCTGGTTCTGCTCGGTCAACCGCTGCACCGCCAGCCGCCGGTAGTGCGACGGGGTCATGCCCTTGAGTTGCTGGAAGCGTCGGTTGAAGTTGGAAATATTGTTGAAGCCCGACTCGAAGCACACATCGGTCACTGGTTTGTCGCCATCGGCCAGTAGCTCGCAAGATTTGCTGATGCGCAGGCGATTGACGAATTCGATGAAGCAACGCCCCGTGGCTTGCTTGAAAACCCGGCTGAAATAGGTGGGTTTCATGCCCAGGTGCTCGGCGACTTCTTCCAGGGGCAACTCCCGGGCATAGTGGGCAAAGATGTAATCCACCGCGCGGTTGGTGCGGTCGATGCTGTGCTCGTCCGCCGCGTGTGGTGTGGTGGCGCCCGAAAGCAGCTGGAAGTCGTCGCAGGCCGCCAGCAGCTCCATCAGGATAAAAAAGTAGCCCAGCCGGCTCATGCCCTGGGCGTCGGAGATGCGTTGCATCAACGTCATGGCCTGGCGGATGGTGCGCTTGCAGCGAAATTCGATGCCGTGCTGGGCACGCTCCAGCAGCGGAGCGAGGGTCTTGAGCTCGGCGAACACCTGGTTGCCGCTTTCAAACAGCTCATCGGTGAAGTTCACCAGCATGTCGCGCTTGGGCACCACTTCGTCCTCGGCCACCTGGCTGATCCAGTTGTGGGGCAGGTTGGGGCCGGTAAGGAACAGCGACTGCGGAGAAAAATTGCCGATGTAGTCGCCGATGAAGACCTTGCCCGAACTGGCGACAATCAGGTGCAGCTCGTATTCCTTGTGGAAATGCCAGCGTACCAGCGGGCAAGGAAAGCCGTGCTGGCGATAGATGATGGACAGCCCGTTGTGGTCGTCCATCAACTCGTAGGAAGGGTCGGTGACTCTGGCTGTTCGGGTCATGGGCCTGGCGCTTTTATTGTTATCGCCGCTGGATAATGCCCCCTTCGCCGCGCAGGTTCCAGCCCCGGGACAAAGGCCGGTCAGCTGTTGCGGTTCTTCTCTTCGATCCACTGGGACATGTACTGGGTGCTCTTGTGCTGGTGATGGCGCAGCATGCTGCCGGTGAAGTTGTCCCGGCGTCGGCGCGCCAGATCGGCACGACAGGCATTGATGCTGTCGATCAGCGCCGGGCCGTGCACCTGCCGGCGAAAGCGCGCCGCCAGCAAAGCCAGCCCGGCGTTTTGGGCATCGGCCCAGCGTGCCTGATCGCTATACAACTGCACGGCGGCGCTGGCAATATCCTCGGCGCTCTGCGCGATGACACCGGGCCAGGGCATGCCGGCGTGCATGGCTTCGGCACCGATGGGCGTGGTGACGCTCGGCGTGCCGCAGAGCATGGCTTCGATCAGTTTGCCCTTGATACCGGCGCCGAAACGCAGGGGGGCCAGGCAGATGCGCGCCGCGGACATGACCTGCAAGGCATCCTCTGCCCAGTTCATGATATGGAAGCCCTGGGCCGGGTTATGCAGCGCTGCGGCCTTGGGCGGGGTATAGGCGCCATACAGGTGCAGCTGTGCACCGGGCAGTCGCTGGCGAATCAGCGGCCACACGGCATTTTTCATCCAGAGTACGGCGTCCCAGTTCGGTGCATGGCGGAAATTGCCGATGCTGAGGAAGTGCGCCCGTTCTTCGAAAGGTACGAAGGCTTGCTCAGGCAGGTCGAGCATCAATGGGCACCAGAGCAACAGCTCACGGGGCACCTTGAAGTGCTCCACCAACAGTTCGATCTCGACTTCGGACACCATCAGGTTCAGATCGCATCGATACAGAGCGGCAATCTCGCGCTTGGCCAGGTCGGTGTCGGCCATCAGCTCGAATTCTTCGCGCAGGGCGGGGGCGAACAGGTCGCTGAAATCCTCACAGGTTTCATCGGCTTTCAAGCGAACCTTCAAGCGCTGCTGCCGCGCGTGGCGCAGGCTTTGCAGGTCGGAGGTTTCCAGCACGCGCAGGGCGTCGGGGCAGTGCTTCTCGACTCGCCAGCCAAACTGTTCTTCCATCATGTACTGGTCGAACAGGACGACATCGGGCGCGAGTTCGCTGATGAATGCGTCAAAACTGCTGCTATTGAGCTCGATCGGTACCTCGCGGATGCCCAGGGCGATCAGGTCGGCGCGGTTTTCCCCGGGCCTGGCGGGGCTGCTGAAAGTGATGTCCCAGCCTTGCCCGAGAAAAGCCTCCAATAACTGCATGACATGCCCACCGGCCGCCGATGAGCGTGGCTCGGGCCAGACATAGCCGATCACCAGGACTTTGGTGGCGGTGGGATGAGACATGAGGGACATTCCTTGAGGCGGGTCAGGCGCGGTCGGCGCGCGGGGCGCCGATAGTGACCAAGAATGCGCCTGGGCTCAAGAAAGAATCTTTTTGACCTTGTCGCGTAGTTGGTCGATGGAGAAGGGTTTGCCGATCACGTTCATGCCTTCGGGCACATCGATGCTCTCGGCATAACCGCTGGCGAACAGGATCGGCAGCCCGGGCCTGGCCAGTTGGGCCCGTTTCGCCAGTTCGCGGCCGTCCATGACCGGCAGGCCGACGTCCGTCATCATCAGGGCGATGGGCTGAGCGTCATCGTTCAGAAACTCAAGTGCCTGCTCGCAGCCGTCAGCTTCCAAAACCTTGTACTCCAGTTCTTCCAGCACATCGACAATCAACATGCGCACGATGTTGTCGTCTTCGACTACCAGGATGGTGGAGGGGGTGTCAGAAGCGGGGACGGACATAATAGACTTCTCGGAAGATGGAATCGGTAGGGGCGCGGCAAAAAGTAGCCGTATGCATGAGTAAGTAGCGAAGCGGTACAAGTTCCCGAGGTTGTACAAGAAAGGATCTATAGTACAAGAGCTGACAAGGATAGTCGCATCCTTATGACCCGGTCGTACCGTCAGGAAATTGTGGCATTGCCTTGTCAGATGTGTGGATCCAACCCATATTTTTGGGCAAACTCCATCGTCTTCAACTGTCCACCAAGGCCTTTTCCATGACTCCTTCGTCTTCGGTCGACGAACAAAGTTTTCGCAAGCTCCTGAGCCGCAATATCAGCCTGCCGCTGGGCATGGGTGCACTCAGCGCGGTGTTTTTCATCGTGTTGATCACTTATCTGCTGTCGGTGATCCAGTGGGTCGGGCACACCGATCGCGTCATCAACAATGCCAATGAAGCGCTGAAGCTGAGCGTCGATCTGGAAACCGGCATGCGCGGTTACCTGCTGAGCGGCGACGAGCATTTCCTCGACCCTTACGAGGTGGCCAAGCCGCGCATCGCCGTGGCCCTGGATACATTGTTGGAACTGACAGCCGACAATCCCGTCCAGACCGATCGCCTGCGTAAGGTCCAGGCACTGCAGACGGAATGGGCCAACTATGCCCAGAGCATGATCGACCTGCAGCGCAGCAGCGGTGATTACCGCGGCGCGGTGAAGAAGGGGCGTGGCAAACGGTTGACAGACGAGATCCGCACGACCTTCGAAGACATCGTCGAAACCGAGCAGCAGTTGCGCGCCGAGCGCAACGAGCAGGTGCGTACCACCACGCTTTGGAGCATTGCCCTGTATTTGCTCTTCGTCGCGGCCATCAGCGGGTTGCTGGCCTACGTGGGGCGGCGCGATCTGTTGGCCCTGTCGAGCAACTACAGCGCGAGCCTGAAAGTCCAGCAACAAAGCGCCCTGCATCTGGAAAAGCAGGCATGGTTGCGCAACGGCCAGACTCAACTGGCCGAGCAGGTGCTCGGCCAACTGACGCTGAATCTGTTGGGGCGCAACATCCTCCAGTTCTGCGCCCAGTACCTGGGCAGCGTTGTTGCCGCACTGTATGCGCGGGAAGAAAACGGCGTGCTCAAGCGCATCGCCACCTATGGCATGTCCCGGGAAGACGACGAACAGCACCAGATGGTCATGGATGGCGAAGGCATCGTCGGGCAGGCCGTGCGCCAAGGGCGGCTCATCCGCCTGGATGACGTGCCACGCGATTACCTCAAGGTCAGCTCAGGGCTGGGCCAAGGGTTGCCCAATTGCGTGATGGTGGTGCCGACCCGCGACGACGACCGCATTAATGGTGTCATCGAGTTGGGCTTCCTGCGCCCCCTGGCCGGGCGGGACATCGAGTTGCTGGAACTGGTGGCCGGCAATATCGGCACCTCCATCGAAGCGGCCCGTTACCGTCAGCGTCTGCAGGAAGTACTGGCCGAAACCCAGCAGCTCAACGAAGAGTTGCAGGTGCAGCAGGAAGAACTCAAGACAGCCAACGAAGAACTCGAGGAACAGTCGCGCATTCTCAAGGAATCCCAGGCCCACCTGGAAGCCCAGCAGCAGGAGCTGGAGCAGACCAACGAGCAGTTGGCCGAGCAGCGCGACGCCATGGACCAGAAGAACAGCGAGTTGAACCTGGCCCAGATCCAATTGCAGGAGCGCGCCGAAGAGCTGCAGCGTTCGAGCAAGTACAAGTCCGAATTTCTCGCCAATATGTCCCATGAGCTGCGCACGCCGTTGAACAGTTCGTTGATCCTGTCCAAGCTGCTGGCGGAAAACCCGCAGAGGAACCTCAGCGACGAACAGGTCAAGTTTGCCGAGTCGATCTACTCCGCCGGCAATGACTTGCTGAACCTGATCAACGACATCCTGGACATTTCCAAGGTCGAGGCCGGAAAACTCGAGGTGCGCCCGGAAAACACCAGCGTGCCTCGCCTGGTCGAAGGGCTGCGGGACATGTTCAAGCCGCTGGCGGCGGACAAGGGCCTGAGTTTCGAGGTGCAGTTGCAGCCTGACGCGCCGTCGATGCTGTATACCGATCGCCAGCGCCTGGAGCAGGTACTCAAGAATCTTTTGTCCAATTCGGTGAAGTTCACCGAGCAGGGTTCCGTCTGCCTGACCATCACCGGCCAGCCCGGCTCGGGTATCGCGTTCATGGTGCGCGACTCGGGGATCGGCATCGCCGCCGACCAGCAGCAGAGTATTTTCGAGGCGTTCCGCCAGGCCGACGGCACCACCAATCGGCGTTACGGCGGCACCGGCCTGGGGCTGTCGATTTCCCGCGACCTGGCGACGTTGCTCGGCGGCTCGATCTCGGTCTCCAGCGAGCCGGGGCAGGGCAGTGTGTTCACGCTGGTGATGCCTGGGCGTTATGTCGAGCCAGGGGAGGCGCCTGTCGAACCGATGGCGTTCACCCCGACGACCACTGCCCCGGCCCATGTGCCGCCTCCGACACTGGTCGCCGAGGTGGAAACCCCCGTCCCGCAATTTGCCGATGACCGGGACAAGGCGCCTTTCGCTACCCGTTGCATTCTGGTTATCGAAGACGAACCGAAGTTCGCCCGTATCCTGTTCGATCTGGCCCATGAACTGGGCTATCAGTGCCTGGTCGCCCATGGCGCTGACGAAGGCTTTGACCTGGCCTTGCAACTGAGCCCGGACGCGATCCTGCTAGACATGCGTTTGCCGGACCATTCCGGGCTGACCGTGTTGCAGCGGCTCAAGGAGCAGGCCCAGACCCGGCACATCCCGGTGCACGTCATTTCCGTCGAGGACCGCGTCGAAGCGGCGATGCACATGGGCGCGATCGGTTATGCCGTCAAACCGACGACCCGAGAAGAGCTCAAGGACGTTTTCGCGCGCCTGGAAGCCAAGCTGACCCAGAAGGTCAAGCGCGTGCTGCTGGTGGAAGACGATGACTTGCAGCGCGACAGCATTACCCGGCTGATCGGCGACGATGACATCGAAATCACCGCGGTCGGCCTGGCCCAGCAGGCCCTGGACCTGCTGCGCACGCATGTCTATGACTGCATGATCATCGACCTCAAGCTGCCGGATATGCTCGGCAATGACTTGCTCAAGCGCATGTCCAGCGAGGAGATCTGCTCGTTTCCGCCAGTGATCGTCTACACCGGGCGCAACCTGACCCGTGATGAAGAAGCCGAACTGCGCAAATACTCGCGCTCGATCATCATCAAGGGCGCGCGTTCGCCGGAACGCCTGCTGGACGAAGTCACACTCTTTCTGCACAAAGTCGAATCGCGGTTGTCCCATGAACGACAGCGGATGCTGCAGACCGCCCGCAGCCGCGACAAGGTTTTCGAAGGCCGCAAGGTGCTGCTGGTGGACGACGATGTGCGCAACATTTTCGCCCTGACCAGCGCCCTGGAGGCGAAAGGCGCCGTCGTGGTCATCGGCCGTAACGGTTACGAAGCGATCGAACGCCTGAACGAAGTCGAGGATATCGATCTGGTGCTGATGGACGTGATGATGCCCGAGATGGACGGCTTTGAAGCCACCGCGCTGATCCGCAAGGACCCGCGCTGGCGCAAGTTGCCGATCATCGCCGTGACCGCCAAGGCCATGAAGGATGACCAGGAGCGTTGCCTGGCGGCGGGCTCCAACGATTACCTGGCCAAGCCGATCGACCTGGATCGCCTGTTCTCACTGATTCGCGTGTGGTTGCCGAATATGGAAAGAATCTAGTGGAACGAAACACTGACATCGAACTTCGTTTGTTGATCGAAGCGATCTATTTGAAGTACAGCTACGACTTTCGTGACTATTCCGGCGCCTCCATCAAGCGCCGGGTCCTGCATGCGTTGAATCAGTTCGAATGCAAGACCATCTCGGCCTTGCAAGAGCGCGTACTGCACGACCCGAGCGCGTTCATGCAATTGCTCCAACTGCTGACGATTCCGGTCAGCGAGATGTTTCGCGACCCTGCGCACTTCCTGGCCATTCGCGAGGAAGTGGTGCCGCTGCTCAAGACGTATCCTTCGATCAAGATCTGGATCGCCGGCTGCAGCACCGGTGAAGAGGTCTACTCCATGGCGATCCTGCTGCAGGAAGAAGGGCTGTTGGACCGCACGTTGATCTACGCCACGGACATCAATCCGCGTTCACTGGAGAAAGCCAAGCAAGGCATTTTTTCCCTGGAGAATGTCCGGGCCTACACCCAGAATTACCAGCTCGCCGGAGGCCGGCGTTCGTTTGCCGACTACTACACGGCCGCCTACGATTACGCCATGTTCGACAAAACCCTGCGTCAAAACGTGACCTTTGCCGATCACAGCCTGGCGACGGACAGTGTGTTTTCCGAAACTCAGTTGATTTCCTGTCGTAACGTATTGATTTATTTTAATAAAAAGCTGCAAGATCGCGCATTTGGATTGTTTCATGAGTCCCTCTGCCATCGAGGTTTCCTGGTGCTGGGCAGTAAGGAAACACTGGATTTTTCGGCTTTCGGCAAGCAGTTCGAGCCGTTGGTCAAACAGGAACGGATCTATCGCAAGTTATGAGCCCAATGACGGACAGATCCAGGCCCCTGATCGAGGCCATCGTAGTCGGCGCTTCCGCCGGAGGCGTCGAGGCGCTGCTCAACATCTTCACGCCTCTGCGCAAGGGCTTCAGCCTGCCTGTCCTCGTGGTGCTGCATTTGCCCGACGAACGTAACAGCCAGTTGGCCCAGGTGTTTCGTCATCGCCTGGCGATACCCGTCGAAGAAGTCCAGGACAAGCAGGACATACGCCCGGGCACGTTGTATGTCGCAACGCCCGGTTATCACCTGTCGATCGAGGCTGATCGCAGCCTGTCACTGAGCCTTGAAGCGCCGGTGCACCATTCGCGGCCATCGATCGACGTGTTGTTCGAGTCGGCCGCCGATGTCTATGGTCCTCGTCTGCTGGCAGTGGTCCTGACCGGTGCCAACAGTGACGGCGCCAGGGGGCTGGCCAGGGTGAAAGAGCTGGGCGGCATCACCGTCGTCCAGGACCCGAAGGAGGCACAGGTTTCCACCATGCCCGAAGCGGCGCTTACGTTGCATGAGCCCGACCATATCCTAACTTTACAGGGCATCGGCCAGTTGCTGGCCGGGCTGGAATGAACCACATGCCAAGAGATATTCAAGCCAAACTGCTGATCGTCGACGATCTGCCTGAGAATCTGTTGGCCCTGGAAGCGCTGATCAAGCGCGAAGACCGCGAGGTCTTCAAGGCCTTGTCGGCTGATGAAGCGCTCTCGCTGCTTTTGCAACACGACTTTGCCCTGGCGATCATTGATGTGCAGATGCCGGGCATGAACGGTTTTGAACTGGCCGAGCTGATGCGCGGCACGGAAAAGACCCGCAGCATCCCGATCATTTTTGTCAGCGCCGCCGGCCGCGAGCGCAACTATGCATTCACCGGCTATGAAAGCGGCGCGGTGGATTTCCTGCACAAGCCGCTGGACACCCACGCGGTCAAAAGCAAGGTCAGCGTGTTCGTCGAGCTCTATCGCCAGCGCAAGGCGATGAAGGAACAGGTGCTCGCTCTCGAGCAGAGTCGCCGGGAGCAGGAGCAATTGCTCCAGCAGTTGCAAGCCACCCGTGGCGAGCTCGAGCAGGCGGTGCGCATGCGGGACGATTTCATGTCGATCGTCGCCCATGAGGTTCGTACGCCGCTTAACGGCCTGATCCTGGAAACGCAGTTGCGCAAGATGCACTTGGCGCGCGACAACGCCTCGGCGTTCACCCTGGACAAGATCAAGGCGATGGTTGAACGCGATGAGCGCCAGATCAAGAGCCTGATCCGCTTGATCGAGGACATGCTGGACGTGTCCCGGATTCGCACCGGGAAGTTGTCCATCCGTCCGACCCGCTTCAACCTGACGGCGCTGGTGGAGAACCTGCTGCGCAACTTCCAGCCGCAGATCGCCGCTGCCGAATGCTCGGTGAATTGTACCGCCGAGCCTATGGTGGAAGGGCACTGGGATGAGTTTCGCATCGAGCAGGTGGTCTCGAACCTGCTGACCAACGCGTTGCGTTATGGCAGCAAGAGCTCGATCGAGGTGCGCGTCTACCAGACGCCCGACCACGCCTGCATCGAAGTGCAGGATCACGGTATCGGCATCAGCGAAGAGAACCAGAAGCGCATCTTCCAGCAGTTCGAGCGGGTATCGTCCAAGGCCGCCACCGCTGGCCTGGGGCTGGGCTTGTTCATCTCCGAGCAGATTGTCACCGCCCATGGCGGTATCATCACGGTCAATAGCCGCCTCAACGAAGGGGCGTTGTTTCGCGTTTGTCTGCCTTTTCAGAAAACTGGCGAACGGACGCAACCTCTGAGTGGCCCCAAGGTCGTATCAGCAGCTATTGATCCAACAAAGGCTTCTCATGAGTGAAGATGCGCAAGACGTTGTACTGATTGTCGAGGATGATCCGTCGATCCTGATGGTGCTGTCGGCCTACCTGTCTGGCGAAGGGTACCGGGTGCTCCAGGCTGAAAACGGCGAGCAGGCGTTCGAGATTCTGGCGAGCAAGCCTCACCTGGACATGATGATTACCGACTTCCGTCTGCCGGGGGGGATTTCCGGGGTGCAGATCGCTGAGCCTGCGGTGAGGTTGCGTCCGGACCTGAAGGTCATCTTTATCAGTGGGTATGCTCAGGAAGTGCGCGAGACTGACAGCCCTATCACGCGTAAGGCGCCGATTCTGGACAAGCCGTTTGATCTGGATGTGTTGCAGAAGATCATGCAGGGGATGTTGTCGTAGTCAGCCGGTTGTTTGGGCTTCAATGGGTGTATATCCGTTTCTGCGGTAACGGCTACTTAGGGTTCCGCCCTTACGGCGGGTCACTTTTTTCAGACGCCAAAAAAGTAACCAAAAAGGCTTTGCCCCACCACTCGGTGCCTCGCCAAGGCTCGGCATGCCCTCACTCCGGCATTGCTCCGTGGGCCCGCCGCGAAGGGCCGTCCCTGGCCCAGCGCGGCTATCCCGGCATCCATGCCGGGATGCCCACTGCACAATGCCTGCGTTCGGCCAGCGTGGTTAACGGGGCGCTGAGATCAAGATCAAAAGCACAGCAAGAGCAAGAGCGTGGTGCATGCCAGCATTTGCGTAGCTGACCCACCGCTATCGCGAGCAAGCTCGCTCCCACATTGAACCTTCGATAGACACAGGCCTCACGGCACACTCTAATCCCTGTGGGAGCGAGCCTGCTCGCGAAGGGGCCAGCCCCTCCAACATCTGCATCGACTGACACTCAGTCTTCGCGAGCAGGCTCGCTCCCACATTGGATTTTGGGCAGACACAGGCACGGCACACTCTAATCCCTGTGGGAGCGAGCCTGCTCGCGAAGGGTCCAGCCCATCCAACATCATCATTGACTGACCCACCGCTATCGCGAGCAAGCTCGCTCCCACATTGGATTTTGAGCAGACACAGGCCTCACGGCACACTCTAATCCCTGTGGGAGCGAGCTTGCTCGCGAAGGGTCCAGTCCATCCAACATCTGTATTGACTGACACCCAGTCTTCGCGAGCAGGCTCGCTCCCACACTGGATTTTCGGCGGATATAGATCTAACGGCACACATAGAATCCTGTGGGAGCGGGCTTGCCCGCGAAGAGGCCAGCACATCCAACATCTTCATTGCCTGACATACCGCCATCGCGAGCAGGCTCGCTCCCACATTGGATTTTGGGCAGACACAGGCCTCACGGCACACAGCAATCCCTGTGGGACCGAGCCTGCTCGCGAAGGGGTCAAACCTTGATCATCTCCCGCACCTTTGCCGTCAACAGGTCAAACGTGAACGGCTTGGTGATCATCTGCATGCCTGGGTCGAGGAAGCCACCGCGCACCGCCGCGTGTTCGGCGTAACCGGTGATGAACAGCACTTTCAGATCGGGGCGGATCTGCCGGCCGATTTCGGCCAGTTGCCGCCCATTCATGCCGGGCAGGCCCACATCGCTGATCAACAGGTCAATGCGCTGGTTCGATTGCAGGATCGGCATCGCCGCGTTTGCATCGCCGGCCTCGACGAAGGCGTAGCCCAACTCGCTCAGCACTGCGCTGACCAACACCCGCACCGCCGCGTCATCTTCGACGATGAGCACGGTTTCGCCATCCTGCGCATAAGGCGCCTGCTGGGTGACGGCGGCTGGTTCGTGTATCTCCTCGCCCACAAAGCGCGGCAGATAAAGGTTCACAGTGGTGCCTTTGTCGACCTCGCTGTCGATGGTCACGTGGCCACGGGACTGCTTGCTGAAGCCATAGATCATCGAAAGGCCGAGGCCGGTGCCCTGGCCGATCGGCTTGGTCGTGAAGAAAGGATCGAACGCACGGTGCATCACCGATTCCGGCATGCCGCATCCGCTATCCTGCACGCTTAATACCACGTAGTCCCCAGGTTCGAGGTTGGTGTAGGCGTCGGTGAAGCCGGTGTCCAGGTAACGATTGAACGTCTGCACCAGCAGTTTGCCGCCCCCAGGCATGGCATCGCGGGCGTTGAGTACCAGGTTGAGCAGGGCGCTTTCCAGTTGATTGGGGTCGGCTTCGGCGATCCACAGTTGCTCGTCCAGTTGCATTTCCAGGCGGATGCTCTCGTTGAGGCTACGCTGCAGCAGCTCGCCCATGGACAATACGAGCGTGTTCATTTGCACAGCCTTGGAGTCCAGCGATTGCCGCCGGGAAAAGGCCAGCAGCCGATGCGTCAGTCCTGCCGCCCGGTTGGCCGAGGTCACGCCCAGGTCGATCAGGCTGTCCAGGTCTTCGGTGCGGCCGCGCGCCAGGCGTCGGCGCAGCAGTTCGAGGCTGCCGATGATGCCGGTGAGCATGTTGTTGAAGTCATGGGCGATGCCGCCGGTCAATTGGCCGACTGCTTCCATTTTCTGCGACTGGCGCAGGGCTTCTTCGTTATGTCGCAGCTGGGCGGTGCGCTCCTCGACCTGTTGTTCCAGGGTTTCGAGGGTTGTCTGCAGGCGCAGCTCGCTGTTGCTCAGGTCGATCAGCCGGTCCCGCGCTTCGTATTGCCTGCGGCGTCCGCGCAGCGCGGTGGTCACCAGGCTGACGAGCGTGACCGGATGGAACGGACGCTCCAGGAACGTCACGTTGCCCAGCTGCACGCCGATGCGTGCCACCGGGTTCTGCTCCGGGCCGCCGTGATGAGTCAGCAGGACAATCGGCAAGTCGGACCAGGCCGGCTGCTGTTCGATGTGCTGGAACAGGGTTTCCAGATCCGGCCCGACCAGGGCTTCCGATGAAATCACCAAAAGGCCTGCGCCTTGCCCCAATTCTTCGCATAAATGGCCCAGATGACTGCAAACGAGGCCGTTGAAACCGGCTTCCTTGAGAATCATCAGGGCAATCTGGCTGTCCCGTCCGAGCGGCGCGAGAATCAGCGCCCGCTCGGACAGTGGCTCGGCCGACGTCACGGAGTGCCATCCTCAAGCAACGGGTTGTCCGCACCCATATAGGTCGGTACGCCACGCAACACGCCCTGGAATGCTTCCAGCGGTTGGCCGATGGTCATGCCCAGCTTGCTGATGCGATATTCACGGATAGTCGACTCATGGGCGCCGGTGCGCTTCTTGATAACGGAAACCGCCCGGCGAACCTTGCCCAGCGCTTCGAAGTAACGCAGCAGGATGACGGTGTCGGCGAGGTAGGTAATGTCCACTGGCGCCTGCATGTCGCCCACCAGACCATGTTGCGCGACGGTCATGAAGGTCGCCGCGCCTTTGCGGTTGAGGTAGAGCAACAGCTCATGCATATGCAGAACCAGGGCGTTTTCTTCCGGCATGGCGGCCTGGTAGCCGTTGATGCTGTCGATCACCACGGTCTTGATGTTGCCGTCACTGACGCAACGCCGCACACGATGGGAAAACTCACCCGGAGACAGCTCCGCGGCATCGACCTGCTCGATCAGCAGGTTGCCGGTTTTTTGCAATTCGTGCAGATCGATGCCGATGTTTTTCATGCGCTCGAACAGCAGCCCCAGCTCTTCGTCGAAGATGAACAGCGCGGCTTTTTCTCCGCGGCGTACGGCAGCTGCAGCAAAGATCAACGAGATCAGCGATTTCCCGGTACCGGCCGGACCGAGAATCAGCGTGCTGGAGCCGGTCTCGATGCCACCGCCCAACAGGGCGTCCATTTCGCCGATGCCGCTGGACAGCTGCTGACGCAGGTACTGGCCACGATGCTCGGCGGCCACCAGGCGAGGGAAGACGTGCAGGCCGTCGCTCATGATGGTGAAATCGTGGTAGCCGCCACGGTATTTCTGCCCGCGATACTTGACCACCCGCAGCCGGCGCCGTTCGGCACCGTAGTTGGGGGTCAGTTCCTCGAGGCGAATGACGCCGTGGGCCACGCTGTGCACGGTCTTGTCCAGGGATTCAGTGGTCAGGTCATCCAGGAGCAGGACCGTGGCGTCATAACGCACGAAGTAGTGTTTGATCGCGAGGATCTGCCGACGGTAGCGCAGGGAGCTTTGCGCCAGCAGGCGGATCTCCGAAAGACTATCCAGCACGACCCGGGTCGGCTTGATGCGCTCCACCACTTCGAAGATCTGCCGGGTCGCTTCCCCCAGTTCCAGGTCGGAGGAATACAGCAGGCTCTGCTGCTGATCGGCGTTGAGCAGGCTCTCGGGCGGGGTCAGCTCGAAGATGTGGATGCTCTCATCCAGCGTCCATCCGTGGGAGGCCGCGCCCTGACGCAATTCACGCTCGGTTTCCGACAGCGTGATATACAACGAGCGTTCGCCGGCCTTGGCGCCGGCCATCAGGAAATGCAACGCGACCGTGGTTTTACCGGTGCCCGGCTCTCCCTCCAGGAGAAACACGTGACCCCGGGACAAACCACCGGAAAGGACATCGTCCAGCCCTTCGATCCCGGTGGCGGCTTTTGCGCTGATCGACTCGTTAGATGTAATCAAAAATAACCCTCTCATGACTAGGGAAGTGGGCAGCAGGCGGGGTATCGCCTGAAAATGAACTGCCTGAACACTTGACCTTTGGCAGTGATGGCGGTTCCGCTTCCTTTGACAAAACGCGCACTGCTGCACAACTTTCCACCCGCGCAAATGGGCCTACAGGCCTTGTTGTATCGCTGGGTCGTCGGGGTTCAGTTGTTCCAGTTGGGCCAATAAAACCTGGACATGCTGCAACTGACCGGTCTCCTTCCAATAATTGATCAGCAATACCCGCGCCTTGCGATCGGCGGGGTAGCGCTGGACGATTTCCTGTAGCTGTTTCTGCGCGGCTTCCACCTCCTGCTCGGCGTGCAAAGTGGTCGCCAGGTCATAGCGGTAGTGCCGGTTCTCAGGCTCAAGCTCCACCGCCTTGGCCAGGCCAAGCACGGCGTATTCGGTCTGCCCGTGCTGGAGCAGCCACATGCCCAGCGCATGTTGCAGATAAGCCGATGCCGGCTGGGTTTGCAACTGCCGGGCGAGCAGTTGTCGTGCAGCTTCGGCCTGGCCTTGTCGGTCCAGCACATCGACCTGCATGACCAGCGCCGGCAGGTTGTCCGGCTGCAGGCGCAGGGCCTGCTCCAGCGCCTGCTGGGCTTTTTTCAGATCAGCGTTATGCAGGTACAGCCGGGCGAGCTGATAGAGCGACTCGGTGGTGGGCGGAGCGTCGTTGAGTACCTGCTTCCAGGTGTCGGCGGCGATCTGCATCGCGCCGAAATACAGGCCCAGTTCATCTGGCGAAAGACCCAGCAGGGCATTCACGGCGGCAAACCGGACGTCCGGCTCGTTGTCCTCCAGGAGCGGGCCGAGCAACAGGCTGCGCTGGGCGTTCGGTACCAGCCCGACGATGCTGTCGATGGCCGCGCGGCGCACCTGCGGCGATTCGCTCTGCAAGTCCGCTTGTGCCAGTTTCAGTGCCTGGGGGCTCGGGTAGTTGGGCAGCTCGGCGTGCAAGCGTACGCGGCGCTTGGGCGAGAGGTCCGGGCGTCCGAGTTGCTGGTAAAGCATCCGCGCCGCGCCGGGCTGGCCGTTGCGGGCGTTGTCCAGAGCTTCACTGTAGCCACGCTTGATCGCTTCGGGGATTTGCGGCGTGGTGCTGCGTAGCCATATCGCGACGAGACCGATTGCCAGGACGACGGCAAGGCTGAGAAGGAGGTAGCGACGAGACGAGGACATTCAGGTAATCCGTAACCAGAAGCGTGAAGTGTCGCAAGCTTCGGTCAGGTCCGGGCTTGAGTCAAACCTGAATAGCGGTGGGGGATCTGTGGGAGCGAGCCTGCTCGCGATGACGGTGGGACAGGCAATGACATTTCATCGCCAGGAACCCGATATACCAGACAACCCTGTGGCGAGGGAGCTTGCTCCCGCTGGCCGGCAAAGCCGGCCCTGGCTGTCTTCAGGCAGACCGCGTCAGCCGGTTTTGCGACTGCTGCGCAGCCGAGCGGGAGCGAGCCCCCTCGCCACGGGGTATCTGGGCTGGCCTCATCGCGAGCAGGCTCGCTCCCACAACAGGCTTTTCCAAAAGCGCTGGTCGATAAACAAAAAAGCCCCGCGACCGAATGAGACGCGGGGCAAAGGGATTGGTTGGTTGCGGCCAACCAAAGGAGCTCGGTTGGGGAGGGCTCAGTTGCTGGCGACGGTTTCCGGTTGCCAGCCGCCGCCCAGGGCCTTGTAGATCGCGACGATGCCGCGATACAGGTCCACTTCGGCCTGGGCCTGGCTGTCCTCGGCAGCGAGGCGTTCACGCTGGGCGTCGAGCAGCACGAGGAAGTCCTCGGTGCCTTCACGGTAGCGAATCTCGGCCAGGTCGGCGGCCGCGCGGCTCGATTCGCTCTGGCGGATCAGCGAGATCAGCCGCTGTTGGCGTTTGCCGTAATCGCTGAAGGCGTTTTCCGACTCTTCCAGGGCCAGCAGCACCTGCTGTTCATAGTTCGCCAGGGCGCCATCAGCCTCGGCGCTGGCACCGCGCAAGCGCGCTCGCACACTGCCCAGGTCAAACGCGGCCCAGGTAATGCTTGGACCCAGCGCCCAGGCATTGGCCGCCGAGGAACCGATCTGCGAGCCACGCCCGGCGGTGAAGCCGAGGAAGCCGCTGAGGCTGACCCTTGGGAACAGGTCGGCCTTGGCCACGCCGATGCGCGCCGTGGCTGCCGCAAGTTGACGTTCGGCACTCAGGACATCCGGACGGCGTTGCAGCAGTTGCCCGGGGTCGCCAATCGGCAGGGCCTTGGCAATCGCCGGCAGCTGTTTAGGGCTCAGGTCCACGCTCAGCTTGTCCGGACGCTCGCCCAGCAATGTCGCGATGCGGTTGCGCTGGCGCGCCTGTTCGGCTTGCAGTTGCGGCACGCTGGCTTCCACCGCGGCCAGGCGCGCATCGGCACGCACCACGTCGAGCTGATCGCCGACGCCGGCATCACGCAGGCTTTCGG
Source organism: Pseudomonas sp. Z2-11 (assembly GCF_054161305.1). Classification (NCBI taxonomy): domain Bacteria; kingdom Pseudomonadati; phylum Pseudomonadota; class Gammaproteobacteria; order Pseudomonadales; family Pseudomonadaceae; genus Pseudomonas; species Pseudomonas sp. Z2-11. The sequence continues at coordinate 3,552,072 of NZ_CP096395.1, read as the reverse complement.
TGATCTTGCGCGACTCCTGCTGGTTCTGCAGGTTGGCCAGGGCGATTTTTTCACGCAGTTGGGCGCCGCGCAGCTGGCCGTAGGCGTCCACCAGTTCGGCGATCATGCTCACCTGCAACTGATAGAGATCGGCCTCGGCGGCCTGCTGGTCGGCATCGGTCGCTTCCAGGTTGCGCTGGATGCGGCCGAACAGGTCCAGTTCCCAGGCCATGTCCAGGCCCAGGTCATAACGCTCGGAGTTGACCCGGTCGTCGGTCTGCCCCATCGGGTTCTGGCCTTTGCCCAGCTCGCTGCTGGCGCGGCTGGTGATGGTCGGCATGGCGTCATTGCTGGCGTCGTCGCGAATCGCCCGGGCGGCCCGCAGGCGGGCGAAGGCCACGCGCAACTCGCGGTTGCCGTCCAGGGAGCGAGTCACCAACGCGTTGAGGGTCGGGTCGTCGAACTGCTGCCACCAGATACCTTCGAACCGCGCGCGGTCGAAGTTCTTCTGACCGGCGGCGCCGTCGGTGGCGGCGATGATGTTGGCCGCCTCCGTTTTCGGTGCCTGGTAGTCCGGGCCCACGGCGCAGGCGCTTAACGCCAGGACCAGCAGGCTCGGCACGAACGCTTTCAAACTCATTGTTGCGCCTCCAGTTTCAAGGCCCGGGCCGCTTTGCGGGCCTCGCTGCGCTCGACGAAGTTACGGATCAATACGTAGAACACCGGGGTCAGCAGCAGGCCGAAGAAGGTCACCCCCAGCATGCCCGAGAACACCGCGACACCCATGGCGTGGCGCATTTCCGCACCGGCGCCGCTGGAGAGCACCAGGGGCACCACGCCCATGATGAAGGCGAAGGAGGTCATCAGGATCGGCCGCAGACGCAGGCGGCAAGCTTCCAGTACCGCAGCCAGCGGGGTCATGCCTTCGAGCTGTTTATCCTTGGCGAACTCGACGATCAGAATCGCGTTCTTACAGGCCAGTCCGACCAGTACGATCAAGCCGATCTGGGTGAAGATGTTGTTGTCGCCACCGGAGAGAATCACCCCGGTAATCGCCGACAGCAGCGTCATCGGTACGATCAGGATCACCGCCAGAGGCAGGCTCCAGCTTTCGTATTGAGCGGCGAGCACCAGGAACGCCAGCAATACGCAGAGCGGGAACACGAACAACGCGGTGTTGCCCGAAAGAATCTGCTGGTACGTCAGGTCGGTCCACTCGTAGGTCATGCCGTTGGGCAATTCGTCCTTGAGCAGTTTCTCGATGGCTTTTTCAGCCTGGCCGGAGCTGTAGCCCGGGGCGGCGGCACCGTTGATTTCAGCGGTGATGAAGCCGTTGTAGTGCATCACGCGGTCCGGCCCCGAGGTGTCGCTGACCTTGATGAAGGTCGCCAGCGGGATCATCTCGCCACGGTTGTTGCGCACCTTGAGCTGGCCAATCTGGTCCGACTCGAGGCGGAACTGCTGCTCGGCCTGGACGTTGACCTGGTAGGTACGGCCGAAGCGGTTGAAGTCGTTGGCATACAGCGAGCCCAGGTAGATCTGCAGGGTGTCGAAGATGTCGCTGACGGCTACGCCGTGGGTCTTGGCTTTTTCACGGTCGATGGCGGCATCGACCTGAGGCACGTTCACCGTGTAGCTGGTGAACAACCCGGCCAGTTCCGGCACGTTGTGGCTCTTGGTGATGATGTTCATGGTTTCTTTGTACAGCTCGTCGTAGCCCAGGTTGCCCCGGTCTTCGATTTGCAGGCGGAAACCACCGATCGTGCCCAGGCCCTGTACCGGCGGCGGCGGGAAGATCGCCATGTAGGCTTCCTGGATCTCCGAATACTGGCCGTTCAACGCACCGGCGATGGCACCGGCCGACATACTCGCGTCCTTGCGCTCATCAAAAGGCTTGAGGGTCACGAAGACGATGCCGGCGTTCGGGCTGTTGGTGAAGCCGTTGATCGACAGGCCCGGGAAGGCCACCGCGCTTTCAACGCCCGGCTGCTTGAGGGCCATCTCGGACATGCGCTTGATCACATCCTCGGTGCGGTCCAGGCTCGCGGCGTCCGGCAGTTGCGCGAAGGCCACCAGGTATTGCTTGTCCTGGCCAGGCACGAAACCGGTTGGCGTGTTGGAGAAACCGAAGAAGGTCAGCACCATCAAGCCTGCGTAAACGATCAGGGCAATGCCGCTGCTGCGGATCACGCGGCCGACGGTGCCCACGTAACCGTGGCTGGCGCGGTCGAAGAAGCGGTTGAACGGACGGAACAGCCAGCCGCCGAAGATCTTGTCGAGGAGCCGCGAGAAACGGTCCTTGGGCGCGTCATGGCTCTTGAGCAATACCGCGGCCAGCGCCGGCGACAGGGTCAGCGAGTTGAACGCCGAGATCACCGTCGAGATGGCAATGGTCAAGGCAAACTGTTTGTAGAACTGCCCGGTCAAGCCGCTGATGAAGGCGGCGGGAACGAACACCGCGCAGAGCACCAGCGCCGTGGCGATGATCGGCCCGGTCACTTCGCCCATGGCGCGCTTGGTGGCTTCCACCGGCGTAAGCCCGAGGCCGATGTTTCGTTCGACGTTCTCCACCACCACGATGGCGTCATCCACGACGATACCGATGGCCAGTACCAGCCCGAACAGCGACAGCGCATTGAGTGAGAAGCCGAACAGGTGCATGACCGCGAATGTACCGATCAGCGACACCGGCACTGCCACCAGCGGGATGATCGAGGCGCGCCAGGTCTGCAGGAACAGGATCACCACCAGCACCACGAGGATCAGCGCTTCGAACAGGGTATGCACCACCGCTTCGATAGAGCCGCGCACGAAGATCGTCGGGTCATAGACGATGCTGTAGTCCATGCCGGCCGGGAAGCCTTTTTTCAGCTCATCCATTTTCTCGCGCACATCGTTGGAAATCTGGATGGCGTTGGAACCCGGGCGCTGGAAGATCGGGATCGCCACCGCCGGCTGGTTGTCGAGCAGCGAGCGCAGGGCGTATTGGCTGGAACCCAGCTCCACCCGGGCGATGTCTTTCAGGCGAGTGATTTCACCATTGGCGCCGGAACGGATGATGATGTTCTCGAACTCTTCTTCACTGACCAGGCGACCCTGGGTGTTGACCGAGAGTTGGAACGCCTGGGCATTCGGCGCTGGAGGCGCGCCCAGGGCACCGGCGGCAACCTGGCGGTTCTGCTCGCGGATCGCCGTGACAACGTCGGTAGCGGTCAGGTTGCGCGACGCAGTCTTGTTCGGATCCAGCCAGACCCGCAGCGAATAGTCGCCCATGCCGAACAACTGCACATCACCGACGCCGCCGAGGCGCGCCAGCTCATCCTTGATGTTGAGCAAGGCGTAGTTGGACAGATAAAGCATGTCGTAGCGTTTGTCCGGCGAGGTCAAGTGCACGACCATCGTCAGGTCGGGCGACGCCTTGTCCACCGTGATGCCGATCCGGGTCACTTCCTCCGGCAACTTGGGCTCGGTGCGGGTGACGCGGTTCTGCACCTGCACCTGGGCGTTGTCCAGGTCGGTGCCCAGGGCGAAGGTGATGGTCAGGGTGATCTTGCCGTCGGCGGTGGACTGCGAGGACATGTAGAGCATGTTCTCGACACCGGTGATGGCTTGTTCCAGAGGCGCGGCTACGGTTTCACCGATGACCTTGGGGTTGGCACCGGGGAAGTTGGCGCGCACGACCACGGTCGGCGGCACGACTTCGGGGTATTCGCTGATCGGCAGCTGGAACAGCGAGATCGCACCGGCGATCAGGATCAGCAGCGAGAGCACCGCTGCGAAGATCGGCCGCGAAATGAAGAACTGGGAAAATTTCATCTTGAGTTCAGTCCCTTAGCCGCGTGGGGACGCAGAGGCCAGTTTGCCTGCCGAGCCGGACGCTGCCTTGTTGGGCGCGACCTGGGGCAGGTTGCTGGCTTCGAGCGCTTTACGTTGTTGTGCCAGGGCGGCGAGTGTCTGCTCGCTGGCCATCGGCACGGTTTCAGGCGTGACCGGCGAACCCGGACGGGCCCGTTGCAGTCCCTTGACGATAATGGTGTCGTCCTTGCTCAGGCCGTTGCGCACGATACGCAGGCCTTCGATCTTCGGCCCCAGCTCGACGGCGCGGTACGCCGGCTTGTTGTCGGCGTCCATCACCAGCACGAATTTCTTGCCCAGGTCGGTGCCGACGGCTTCGTCGTTGATCAGCACGGCGGAGTAGGTGCCGCTGCCCACCAGTTTCAGTCGGGCGTACAGGCCAGGGGTGTAGGCGCCGTCCTTGTTGTCGAACACCGCGCGGCCACGGATGGTACCGGTCTGCGGGTTGACCTGGTTGTCGACGAAGTTCATCTGGCCCAGGTGCGGGTTGCCTTCCTCGTTGGACAGGCCCATGTAGACCGGCGTGGCCTGGCCGCGCTGGCCCTGGCGGGCGAGTTGGGTGTACTTGAGGAAGACGCGCTCGTCGGCGTCGAAATAGGCGTAGACCTTGTCGGTGGAGACCACGCTGGTCAGCGGCGTGACGTCGGCGGTCACCAGGTTGCCGGCGGTGATTTCCGCCCGGCTGACACGGCCGTTGATGGGCGAGGTGACCCGGGTGAAGCTGAGGTTCAGCTTGGCCAGGTCCAGTTGCGCCTGGATGCCGGCCACGGCGGCGCGGGCTTCTTGGGCTGCGGTGGTGCGCGAATCCGCCAGTTCAGCTGAAATCGCATTGCTCAAGCGCAGGCGTTCGCCACGCTGGGCCTCGTTCTCGCTGCGCGTCGCGGTGGCCCGAGCCTGGGCCAGTTGGGCTTCGAGACGACGCACTTCAGCCTGGAACGGGCGCGGGTCGATCTGGAACAGCAGGTCGCCTTTCTTGACCAGCGCGCCTTCGGTGAAGGCCACTTCATCGATCTGCCCGGAAACCCGCGGGCGGATCTCGACGGTTTCCGGCGCTTCGAGGCGCCCGGTGAACTCGTCCCATTCGTTGACGGGTTGCTCCAGTACCTTGGCCACACTGACTTTGGCCGCCGGCATCGAAGCTGCCGTGTCGGGGGTCTTGCCGCACGCGCTGATCACCAGCACTGCCAACAGTGCCAGGGGAAAGCGCAATTTAGAAAGTGAATGTTCCATGGATAGCATCCGCCAAGTGTATTGAGATGGGCGGATGATGCGTGGCAAGGCTGAAAGGAACGAATCGAATGAAGCAAAGGTAACTATCATTCGGAATGATATAAGCCATTGATGAGCCATGGCATACGGCAACTGTGCAGTGGATCGGTGCCAGCCGGCTACTTAGTCAGGCAGATATACCTCACGTATCCGCTTGATCGTGCCGTCCTTGCGCAGCGCCTCGACGGCCCCACGCAAGTCTTCGACGATTTTTTCGGAGCAGCGCCTGGAACACGCCAGATAGAGATCGGCGCTGCTGCCAACCGGGCTCATCAGCAGTTTGCGCCTGGACACCTTCGGCCAGATGTAGCGACTCTCCGGAACACCGTTGAACCAGGCATCGATACGCCCCATCAGCAGCATCTGGGCAGGGTTGTCACCGATGGCCAGCGGATAGATCTGTTCGTCGCTGAAGCCTTCGGCGCGCAGGATGTCCTCTTGTGCACTGCCCAGGCCGACGCCGATCTTGCGGTAGGTTGCTTTCGCCTGGGCGAAACTGGTGACCTGCCGGTCGAGGCTGAAGAAGGCGCGCTCCATGGGCATGATCGAAGCGATCCAGGTGAAGCGATCCTCGCGCACAGGAATGCGCGACAAGGGAGCTATCAAATAGTCGTGTTCTTCGCTGACATGTTTTTGTGCCCTTGCCCAAGGCAGCAGGTGGATTTTTGGCGTATACCCGGCCCGGGTAATCGCCTGCACCGCGACGTCACCGACGATGCCGTACCCCCTGGGGTCGTTGATGAACGTCAGCGGAGGTGCGTCCGGGATGTGCAGCTCGATGACTTGTGGCTCACCGTGCGCTGGATGGATAACCAATGCCAGCAGTAACAGGCAGAGCCGGGCAAACACTTTGGGACGGCCATTCAATTCGCGTGGGGTCCGGCTCATGATCGATACTTCAGGCATTAAAAGGGGGGGCGCCATCCTACCTGTCCGGCGCCGGGAACATGTCGCAGGCCAATGCACGGAGGCCGCGTTTCCCTGACTGGTCAATCGTCTTGCCCGGGCGTCTCTTATTGTCGTCTGGCCTGGGCGCGTGTTCCTGTAGGTATAGATCATCCTGCCGGTATCGGTGGGTTCATGGGGGACGCAAACAGGTCAGTCTGTTTTGATGTCGATCAAAATCAAAAATCTTGACGTCTATGATTATGGTCATCATCATAGGTTCGCCCGACACGCACCGATGCCGGGCCAACCAGGCAGCCGAGGAAAACTTCATGACCACCACTAAACCCGTAGCGTTGGTGACTGGCGCTTCGTCCGGCATCGGTGAGGCTATCGCCAACAAACTGGCATCCGCCGGCTACACCGTCTATGGCACCAGTCGCCGCGGAACCCGCGCTGAGCATCAGCCCTATGCGATGCTGGCGCTGGACGTGACCGACGACGCCAGCGTCGAAGCCGCTGTCGCCGAGCTGCTGCGCCGGGAAGGGCGTATCGATTTGCTGGTCAACAATGCCGGCTTCGGGCTTGCTCCGGCCGCGGCGGAAGAAAGCTCGATCGAGCAGGCCAAGGCCGTCTTCGATACCAATTTCCTCGGTGTCGTGCGCATGACCCGCGCCGTTGTGCCCCACATGCGACGTCAGGGCAGCGGTCGAATCATCAACATCGGCTCCATTCTTGGTGTCGTATCCGTACCTTATGTGGCGCTCTACGTGGCCAGCAAACATGCGGTGGATGGCTATTCCCAAGCGCTGGATCACGAGTTGCGCACCCATGGCATCCGGGTGGTCGTCATCGAGCCCGGCTATACGCGCACGGCATTCGAAAGCAACAGCCTGCAGGCCGACGCCAAGCTGGACGTGTATGAGGACATTCGGGTTAAGGTAACGAAGGTCGTCAACCAGGCAATGGCGACCGCGGAGGGCCCCGACGTGGTGGCTGACGTGGTGCTCAAGGCTGCTCGCGCCGAGCGGCCGAAGCTGCGTTACACCGCCGGCAAGACAGCCGCGCAGTTGCAGTTCATGCGTCGCTTCGCGCCGGCTGGCGTGCTGGACACGGGCATCCGCAAGGCCCTGCAGCTCGCGTGAATTGCCAGCCGGGCCAGCGCCTGCATTCGCTGCGTTGGCCCCGACCCGCTCAGAATGAAGAGGAAACCAACAATGACCTTCAAAGCGCTGCTTTGCACCCAAACCGCTGAGGTGATTTCCACCAGCCTGGTCGACTTCAAGGATGAGGACCTGATGGCCGGCGACGTCACCGTCGTGATCGAGTACTCCACCGTCAATTACAAGGACGCCTTGGCGCTCAGCGGTCGCACACCAGTGATCCGCCAATTTCCGCTGATTCCCGGCATCGACTTTGCCGGCGTTGTCGAAAGCTCAAGTCATGCCGCTTTCCGGGCTGGCGATCGGGTGCTGCTCAACGGCTGGGGGCTGAGCCAGACCCACCACGGCGGCTTTGCCCAGAAGGCGCGCGTGAGCGGCGACTGGCTGGTGAAGGTTCCGGAGGTTTTTTCGACCCGCCAGGCCATGGCCATCGGCACCGCCGGCTATACCGCGATGCTCAGTGTATTGGCCCTGGAGCATGGCGGCCTGACGCCTGAGCGTGGCGACATCCTGGTGACCGGCGCCAATGGCGGCGCGGGCTCGGTTGCAATCGCACTGTTGTCCGGCCTGGGCTATCGGGTGATTGCCTCGACCGGCCGCCCGGAAGAAGCCGATTATCTGCGCGATCTAGGTGCCTGCGAGATTATCGATCGCCACACCTTGTCCGAGCCGGGTGCTCCGGTTGCCAAGGAGCGTTGGGCCGGCGTCATCGATTCGGTCGGTAGCCATACCTTGGTCAACGCCTTGGCACAGACTCGATATCGTGGCGTTGTCGCCGCTTTCGGCCTGGCCCAGGGGGCGGATCTGCCCGGCTCGGTGCTGCCCTTCATCCTGCGCAACGTGACCCTCGCCGGTATCGACTCGGTGAACGCTCCGCAAGATGTTCGCCTGCAGGCATGGGCGCGACTGGCCCGGGATCTCGACGTGAACAAGCTCGCCCGGACCACCCAGGTCGTCGGCCTGGCGCAGGTTCCGCAGGTCGCCGCTCAGGTGCTGGAAGGAAAGGTGCGCGGGCGTACGGTCGTGGATGTGAACGCATAATCAAGGCCTCCCGCGGTGTCCGACGAGGGTTTGCAAAGCCGTCAGAGCATGCGGCGCAGCACGTCGCTTCGGGGATCGCGGTCGAGGAACCGGTGCTTGAGCGCGCCGGCAACGTGCAGCAGGATCAGGCCGAGCAGCGTGTAGGCGAGCACCTTGTGCAGCCATTGGAAGACGACAAACCAATCGTCATTTTTGCCAAGCAGCTCCGGGAGGTTCACGCCAAAGAAGAACACCCCATCGCTCATCGTGTAGGTGCTCGACATCGAATAGCCCATTAACGGCACGATCACCAGCAGCGCATACAAGGTACGGTGGGCGAGTCTTGACGAAACCCGTTCATAGCGCGCCAATGATTCCGGCGGCTGCGGCAGCCTGGGGGTTCGCACGCGCAAGACGATCTGGACCAGGACCAGCAAGAATGCCAACACCCCGAACGATTTGTGCCACGGATAATAAAGCTCGTATTTGCTCGCCACTTCGTCATCCAGCCCGGTCATGTGCCAGCCTGCCCAGAGCAGGCCTGCGATGAGCACGGCGCGCGCCCAATGCAGGAGTCGCAGGGACGTAGGATACCGATCAACAGGTGTTTGATTTGCCGGATTCATCGCGGTCTCTCCATCGGTAACAAAAATGCACCTGAGCGACCTTCAGGTAAGCAGCGCATCGAGGGTCGCTCGGTCAGTGCAGGGATGGCTATCAGGTGGGCAGCAATACGGTGATGACTTTTTCTTCGGTGTAGGCCAACGCGCCGGCAAATCCGCCCTCACGGCCAATGCCGCTGGCTTTCACCCCGCCCCAAGGCAGGTTGGCGTCCAGCGGGCTCCAGCAGTTGACGCCCACGGCGCCGGCCTTCACCGCCCCAGCCACGCGATGCGCTTTTGCCAGGTCGTTGGTCCAGACCGTCGCCGCGAGGCCGTAAGCAGAATCGTTGGCCAAGGCAAGAGCCTCGTCTTCGCTGTCGAAAGTGATCACGGTGCCGACCGGGCCGAAGATCTCGTCCCGGGCGATCGCCATGTCATTGCGTGCGTTGGCAAAGATGGTCGGTTGGACAAACCAGCCCCGTTCTGGCGTCGATACGCCGCCAGCCAACAGCGTGGCACCTTGCTCGATGCCCAATTGGATGTACCGGTTGACGCGCTCGAACTGGGCCTTTTTGGCCACGGGGCCCATCTGTATGTCAGCTTGCCGAGGATCGCCGACCTTGACCGCCCGTGCGGCATCGGCAAGCGCCGCGGCGAAGCGCTCGGCGATGCCGCGCTGGACCAGGATGCGCGAGCCGGCCGCGCAGATCTGTCCCTGGTTGACGAACAGGCCGAGCGAGCAGCCATGCAGCGCATCGTCGAAGGGTGCGTCGTCGAAGACAATCTGCGGACTCTTGCCGCCCAGCTCCAGGGCGACGCGCTTGAACAGCACACCGGCGGTGCGCTGGATTTCGCGACCCGCTTCGGGGCTGCCGGTGAAGCTGATCTTGGCGACGTGCGGGTGTTCGCACAGGGCACGGCCAACTTCATCGCCGTAACCGGTGACCACGTTGATCACCCCGTCGGGGAAGCCCGCTTCCTGGGCCAGCGCCGCCAGATGGAGGGCCGATTGCGGGGTTTCTTCCGAAGGCTTGATGACCACCGTGCAGCCTGCCGCGAGTAACGCGGCGAGCTTCCAGACGGTGATCATCAGCGGTGAGTTCCAGGGCACGATGGCGCCGACCACGCCCACCGGTTCGCGCACCGTATACGACAGGGTCCTGGTGCCGAAATAGCCGCCGGAGGGGATGGTCCGGCCCTCCAGCTGATTGGCCCAGCCGGCGGCGGCGCGCAGGTTCGCAACGGCGTTTGGGATGTCCATCCGGCGGGGTTCGAGGGGGGAGCGGCCGATGGCATTGGCGTCGAGGTCGGCGAGCTGTTCGATGTCGCGCTCGACCAGGTCAGCCAGTTTCGACAGCAGTCGCGCGCGCTGGGCGCCGTCAAGCCGACTCCAGGCGCCACGCTCGAGTTGGTCGAGTGCAGCGTTCACCGCACGGTCGACGTCTTCGGCGGTGCCGCGTGCGGAGCTGCCGTAGGCCTGTTCCGTCACTGGGTCGACGAGGGGGATGCGGCGGCCGTCGGAGGCTTCGACGGCCGCGCCTTCGATGAAGTGCTTGAAGTGCTGGGTCATTTTGCGATCCGTAATAAGGTGAAGTGGACGGTCATGCCTTGAGGGTGGCCAGGGCGTCGCCAAAAATGTCCAGGGCCTTGAAGAACATCGAGCGTGGGATCGTCAGCGAAGGCATCACCCGCATCACGTTGCTGTAGCGACCGCAGGGAATCATCAGTACGCCGTGGTTCAGCAGGTAACCCATCAGTTGGCCGATCCTGGCCGGCGCCAGCGGCGCTTTGGTGACCGGGTCCTCGACCAGCTCGATGCCGATCATCAGGCCGCGACCGCGTACCTCGCCGATGAACGGGCTGTCGAAACCGCGGATGCGTTCCTGCGCATCCAGCCCGAGCGTGTGGGCGCGGTTGAGCAGGTCGAGTTCGGGGTCCTGGAGGATGCTGATATTGGTCAGCGCCACTGCCGCCGAGAGTGAGTTGGCGGCAAAGGTATTGGGCACCGAGCCGTCAGGAATCGCCGCCGCCAGGTCCGAGCGCATGATCAGGCCCGCCATCGGCAGGTCGCTGCCGATGCCCTTGCCGAAGGTGAGCATGTCGGGCTTGACGCTTGAATGTTCGACCGCCCACATCTTGCCGGTGCGTCCCGCGCCGGACTGCACTTCATCGACGATCAGCAACGCGCCACTGCGGTCGCAGGCCTTGCGCAACAATTGCAGGAACTCTGGCGACGGGGGCACGTAGCCGCCTTCGCCCTGGACCGGTTCGACGATCACCGCGGCCACGTCATCGGCCGCTGTGTAAGGGGTGTTCAGCAAGTAATCCACGTATTCGCCGGCGATCTGCTCGGCGCTTTTGTGCGTGGTGTCGAAGGGAAAACGATAGGCGTAAGGGTAGGGCGCATGAATGACCCCGCCCATCTGGGCGCCGTAGCCCTTGCGGTAGGCCGTGCCGGTGGTCAGCGCGCCCGAGGCGTTCCAGACGCCGTGGTAGCCACCGTGGAAAGCGATGATCTGATGCCGCCCGGTAATGCGCTTGGCGAACTTGACCGCGGCCTCCAGCGCGTCGCTGCCGCTTTGCGTGAAGAACGTTATGCAATCGCCGCGCAAGCCGTCGGGGGCGATTTCGGCAATCTTCGCCGCCAGTTCGGTGCGCCGGGTACTGTTCACTTCCAGGGCGTGCATCAGCACTTCGGACTGTTCACGGATCGCTTGCACTACCTCCGGATGGCAGCGGCCTACGCTGCTGACGCCCACGCCGGCGGACAGGTCGATATAGGTGTTGCCATCGGGGTCCTTGAAGGTCGCGCCAAAAGCCCTGTCCATGGCCACGGGCATGCGTCCGCCGCCGCGCGCCATCGACTCGGTACGCGCCGATAACGCCAGGGCCTCGATGGTCCGGGGGCCGGGAATGGCGGAGGTGATCCGCGGGGCATCCGCAAAATGCAGGGATTCAAGTTTGGCTTCACTCATGACGGTCTCTCAGGATGTCGGTTTCAGTGTCCCGATCATCCCCGTCGCCCGTGCGCGGCCGGTAGCCCGAATCGGCACATTGGCTGGCCGCCACAAGCGTTCCGGCATGAGTGCTGACAGCTAATCAAATAAATTTGCAGAATTCTCCTATCGTGAGAATATTGCGCACAAAGACGATCCCAAAAACAAGAATATCGGCAGAGGCTTTTGTCATCATGAAAAACCACAACATCAGCCATTTCCGCGATATTCATGTCCACGCCGCTACCGTCCAGGAGTGGAATCAGGATTACAACCAACTGACCGCCGGCTCGGCCGAGAGCTCGCTCATACAGCTGAGCACCGCGCGCTGCCACGTATTTCGCGAGAAGATCAACCAGCGTGTCGTGCAGCACGGCGTCGCGCCCCGGGGCAAGATGTGTTTCGCCGTGCCCATCACGGTTCCGGGTTCGATCCGGATGCAAGGGCGGGAGGTCGACGACAGCAGCCTGTTCTTCCTGCACGGGGGCGAGGAGTTCATGTTCCATATGCCGATGGGCATGGAGCTGCTGGCCATTACCTTCGAGCGCGAATGGTTCGAGCAGGCGCTGGCACAAACCACCTCGGCAAAGGAAATCGGTCAATTGCTGCGGCAGCCGGTCATCAGGCTGCCCACTCAACGTTATGCCGACGCCCGCCGTCGCATGCTGGCGGCATTTTCCCTGGCTCTCTCAAGCGAAGAGCTCGACCCGACGCAAGATCGCGAGCTGGCGCTGGAACAGGCCATGCTCGGCGAGTTGCTGCAACTGATGATCGATCCGGCCTGCGACAAGCAGCAGCGCACGCCAAGCTCGACGCGCAGTTACATTGTCGAAAAATGCCACCGCCTGGCGACCGCGGAACTGAACAACGTGCCCAGCGTGGACGACCTCTGCCAGCGCCTCCAGGTGAGCCGGCGTACCGTGCAGAACAGCTTCCGCTCGGTTGCCGAGACCACGCCAATCAACTATCTGCGCTCCGTCAGGCTCAACGGTGTGCGTCGGACCTTGATGTCTACCCGGGCGTCCCATCTGTCGATCGGCGACGCCGCCGCCCAATGGGGTTTTTATCACCTCAGCCATTTTGCCGCGGAGTATCAGGAGCTGTTCGCGGAATTGCCCTCCCATACGACCCGCGCCGCCATTCCCGATTGCGCCCATGCCTGAAGATTTTCCTGGCGCAATCGGCGGTTCGCTGGCGTCGATTCCGGGCGGGACGCTTGTCGCTTCTGATGGAACGCGAGGTTATCGATTCATTGAGCATGGGCTTGTTTTTCCTTGTCCGATTTTTCGATCGCAGGTGCTACGCAGGAGGCAATGATGAAAACTGTTAAAGCCGGTGTTCTGGAAATCGCCTATCTGGAGGTCGGTCCGGTCGACGGGCCCCCCGTGGTGTTGCTCCACGGCTTCCCCTATGACGTGCATGCCTACGATGAAGTCGCCAGGATCCTGGCTTCAGCTGGAAAGCGATGCTTGACGCCTTATCTTCGTGGCTACGGCCCCACCCGATTTCTGGATGAGCAGACAATGCGCTCTGGAGAGCAGGCGGCAATAGGAGCCGACCTGTTGGCTTTTCTCGACGCACTGAAAATCGAAAAAGCTGTACTTGCGGGTTATGACTGGGGCGGAAGAGCGGCTTGCATCGTCGCCGCGCTATGGCCGGAAAGGGTAAGCGGTTTGGTCAGCTGTGGTGGCTACAGTATTCAGAATATCGCTGAAGCGCACCGGCCTGTTTCTCCCGAGGCGGAGCACCTGCTCTGGTATCAATACTATCTTCACGGTAGCCGTGGTCGCGCTGGATTGACCTCGAACAGAAGGGATTTCTGCCGCTTGTTATGGCGCATGTGGTCGCCAACCTGGGGGTTCACGCAGGAGGCGTTCGAAACGACCGCTGCAGCGTTTGAGAACGACGACTTTGTTGACGTGGTAACACACTCGTACCGTCACCGTTTCGGATTGGTCGAGGGAGATCCAGCCTATCGGAACATAGAATCGCGGCTTGCCGCACAACCGAGGATCGCGGTGCCTTCATTGGTTCTGGAGGGTGGCGCTGATGCGGTTGATCCGCCTGCCGAGGAGGACCCATTCGCCCGTCATTTTACCGGGTCGTATCGCCGGGAAATCCTGGAAAACATTGGCCACAACGTGCCTCAAGAGGCGCCAGGAAAATTTGCTGACGGGATCTTGAGCGTCGGTGGTTGACTTCCTTGGCAGGCTGCCCTTGCTCTCAAGTAAACAGCGTGATCGCTCCCGTCAGTAATGAGGCGAATGTCATCAGGAGCGAGAGTAATACCGCCCATTTGATGGTGCTCTTTTGGAAGTCTCCAAGGTCCCGATCAATCATGCCGACCAGCAATAAAGTCGATGCCACCAGCGGACTGATCTGATGCACAGGTTGGCCCAGTACCGAAGCACGGGCGATTTCCATGGGGCTGATGCCGTATGCCGCTGCGGCGTTGGCCAGAATGGGCACGACACCAAAGTAATACGCGTCGTTGGACAATAAAAAGGTCAGCGGCATACTGGTAATCGCCACCACGAGCGGGAACAGATGCGCCCAGGAAGCCGGGATGGTGTTCACCATCAACTGTGCGATCGCATCGACCATCTTTGTGCCCGAGAAAATGCCCGCGAACACCCCCGCTGCGAATACAAGCAAGACAACGACCATGGCATTGCCAGCATGGGCGAGCATCCGCTCTTTTTGCAGGTTCAGATTCGGGTAATTCATGACTAGGGCGATCACGAATCCCAGCAGGAAACTGATCACCGAATTCAGCAGTCCGGTGACCAGGCAGACCATCACCATCGATACCAGTATCAGGTTGGGCACCACGTTCTTCGGTTTTTTATGCTCACCCTGGCCGACGATGGAATCTATGTAACAGTCATCTCCACCGCTGGCCAGCGTCACCACACCGATCCGCCGAACCTCGCGCCGTCCCAGTACATACGCGATGTAAAGCACCCCGGCGGCGCCGATGGCCATGGTCGGCAACAGCGGAATGAAGAACTCCGCGGCGTCCAGCCCGAGCACCGCGATGACCCGAGTCGCCGGCCCGCCCCACGGTGTCATCCCGCCCATCACGCTCAGCGAAAGCACGCAGATACTGGCGAGAATCATCGGGTTCATCTGGATGCGTTTGTACAACGGCAGCATCGCTGCACAAGTGATCATGTAGGTGGTCGTGCCGTCGCCATCCAGTGCGGTGGTCAACGAGAGAATGGCCGTACCGACGGCAATCTTGACCGGATTGCCATTCACAACACGCAGGATCGTCTTGATCATCGGGTCGAACAGTCCGGCATCGAACAACACGCCGAAGAACAGGATCGCGAACAGCAACAGCGCTGCCGATGGGGCAACCATCTTGATGCCGTCGAGCATCATCTTGTCGGTGGTGAGCGCGAAGCCCGCGAGGATCGAAAAGACCACCGGTACGACAATCAGCGCAACGATGGGCGAAAGTCGCTTCGCCATGATCAGGTAGGTAAATACCACGACCATCGATAAGCCAAGGAATGCCAACATGTCAGTTACTCTTGTTTTTATTGGATAGGACGCAGGACGTTTGGGGTAGTCAGCCGGGGACCGTGGCGCCAACGATGCCGTGGCGCTTGATGGCCTCGGCCACGAAGCCGCTGGCCTTGGCCCGCTCGACAAATCGTCGCAAGCATTCGGCGGCGTCCTTGCCATAGGCATGGGGAACGCCCATGGCCTGGCGAATCTCCATGAAACGCCCCGACAACAGGCGCAGGCCGGGGAAGCGTGTGGTATCGAACTCAAGCTGTTGCTTCACGCCTGCCGCCACATCGGCGTGCTCGGCGAGGAAGATATCGACCACGGTCGGTGAGGTCGGTGAGCGGATAATCGTGGCGTGCTTGAGCTCCCGCGTCAGGTGCAGGTCATAGGCGCTGCCTTTGCCGACGACCAGCGCCAGGCCTGGCTGGTCCACTTGGTTGATGTCGCTCAAAGGCGAGTCTTCCCTGACCAGGTAGCAGCCCTCGATCAGCACATAGGGTTCGGTAAAGGCCAGTTGTTCGGCGCGAAGCGGGTCAATCGCGAAGAAGCCGAAGTCGGCTCGGCCCTCGGAAACCGCCGCGACGGATTCCCCCGCGCTTTTGAATACGCGCAGCTCAAGCGGCAGCCCGAGCTCGTCGGCGAAGGCAGCGGCCAGATCGACCGAAACACCGACCGCGTTCCCGGCTTCGTCCAGCCGCGCGAGGATGGGGTTGCCCACGTTGATCGATGCGCGCAGCACGCCAGTGGGGCTGAAGAGGGCCGCAAGGTTGTCCGTTGATGAAGTCATCTCAGGCCACCCGACTTGCGTATTGATCCAACAGCCGCCGGGTGACGGCATCCACCGGGACGCCCTCCTGCAAATGGCGCCGCATCTTCTTCAGTTCGATCTCCCCGGGAACGATGACCGGCGACGCGGGTTCGATGGGGGGGCTTTGATGAAGGATCGATGCAAAGTCGCTCATGCGCTCCTGCAGCCAGTCAGCGGAGCCAAGGCGTGCCGTATCGATGAGGATGAAGAAGTGCCCCAGGTTCTGTGGCTCATCCGGCGCATCGACCCAGGATTTCACATGGGTCAGATAGGCCGCGTTCGAGAGCAGCCCCGCCAGCAGGTCAACCACCAACGCGAGCCCGTAGCCCTTGTGGCCGCCGATGGGTAACAGGAAGCCTTCCAAGGCTGCGCGGGGGTCAGTGGTGGGCCTGCCGTTGACGTCCGTAGCCCAGTTGTCCGGAATGCTTTCCTGGCGGGTGAGGGCGTTGCGGATCTTGGCCCGCGCGACCACGCTCATGGCCATGTCCAGCATGAAATGATTGCCATCCGGATTTGGTACGCCGAACCCCAGAGGACTGTTGCCCAGGCGTGCATCGCTGCCGCCCGAAGGCGCGATCGTGGTGGTCGCATTGCTGCCGATGATGCTGACGAAGCCTTGCTCGGCCGCGATGTAGGAGTAGGGCGAGACCGGGCCGAAATGATTGCTGCCTCGCGCCAGGACCAGGCCAATGCCGAACTGCCGGGCGATCTTCATTCCTGCCTCCAGCGCTGTCATGCCGACCAATGGGCCGACGGCATTGCGCCCGTCAACCCGTGCGATGGCAGAGGCAAGCGCTTCCACGGTCGGCTCGGCTGCGGCGCTGATGCCGCCGGACTCGAGGCGCTCGCCATAGGACTCGATGCGGCTCAGGCCGTGGGTGGTCAAACCGAACAAGTCGGCAAGCACCAACACTTCACAGACCTGTTCGGCGGCTTCTGGCGTAAGCCCCAGTCCTTGGAAGGCAAGGCGCCCCAATTGGCGGAGATCTGCAAGGGCAACATCAGTGGATTCGTTTTTGTTGTGCATGGAAATGGCTCATGGATTCGACTGAGTTGACAGGTTGCCGGTCGCTGATTAAAAAGAGAAATGCAAATAAAAGTTCGATCTATGAGGGAAACGCATGAATTTTGATCTCGCGGATCTGCGCGGTTTTCTCGCTGTAGCGGATCTGGGCAGTTTCAGCGCGGCTGCCCAGGCACTGCATTTGTCGCAATCCGCACTGTCGCGTCGGGTCGACAAACTTGAATTGGCTCTGGGGGTGCAGTTGTTCGAGCGCACCACCCGTCGAGTGGAACTTTCTACCATCGGCCGTGGTTTTCTGCCCCGCGCGCGGAATGTGCTGAACGAACTGGAAAATGCGCTGATCGGTTTTCACGACCTGGCCTACCGACTTTCCGGAGAAGTCACCATCGCCTGCGTACCCTCGGCGGTGGCGTATTTCCTGCCGGATGTCATTCGGCAATATCACGCCAAATACCCGGGAATCCGGGTGCGGGTCATCGATGAGTCGTCGTCTGCGATCCTGACGGTGGTGGCCAGGGGAGAGGCGGATTTTGGCCTGACCTACATAGGTACCCAGGATGCCGACGTGGTGTTCCAGCCGTTGCTGGAGGAATCGTTTGTCGTTGCCTTGCAAGTCGGCCATCCGCTGACCGAACGCGAATCACTGACTTGGGACGACCTGACAACGGTGGACTACATCAGCCTGGCGCAGGGCAGCGGCAACCGTTTCCTCATCGACCAGGCGCTCGCCAACCGCGATATCCGGCCCCGGTCGTTTTGTGAGGTGAAGCACGTTCCGGCGCTTGTCAGCCTGGTAGAGGCGGGGCTGGGCGTGGGTGTGGTGCCCAAGCTGGCCATGCCGGCGGAAGGGCATGCGACCCTGGTCACGCGCCCGCTGACGAATCCGGCGATCAGCCGAACCCTGGGGCTGATATCGCGTCGTGGACGAACGTTGTCTCCGGTGGCGCAATTGCTTTTCGACCTGTTGATGGGGATCGGGAAGTAACGACCGCCACGTCTCCTGGAACAGCCGCAGATGACGGCTGTCAGGCAGTTTTTCGATCTGGCGATTCCTGAGGTTCTTGCGAAGGTAGCGCGTCGCGTTCGGCGAAGATGCTTGCCATTTCCGCCGCATGTTCGGTTCCCCATGTGCACAGAGGGATGATTGCTTCGGCCAGGCTGCAACCCAGCGGAGTCAGTGCGTAGTCCACCCGTGGCGGCACTTCCTTGTAGTCGGTCCGTGCCAGGACGCGGTCGGCTTCCAGGTCTTTCAATTGCTGGATCAGCACTTTGTCGCTGACGCCTGGGATCAGGCGCTTGAGTTCGCCGTAGCGCTTCGGGCCGTTGCGCAGAAAAAACAGGACCAGCGGTTTCCACTTGCCCGAGATGATGCGTAGCGTGGCATTGAGCCCGCATCCGGTGTCGCAGATTTCAGGAGACGTCGTCATTTTTTGATACTTACCAAAAGGTGCATACTTGTCCTTAGGTTATCAGGGCTTCATCCTCGTTCTCAAGCAATCAGTTTTCCTGCTTGCGTACAACGCCTACGAGGAGACACGACATGACCAGACTGAATGGAAAGACCGCAGTGATCACCGGCGGCGCTACCGGCATCGGCCGAGCTGCCGCCAAGCGCTTCATCGAGGAGGGCGCCTTTGTCTTCATCTTTGGCCGCCGCCAGTCAGCGCTCGACGCCGCCGTGGCCGAGCTTGGCCCGAATGCCCGGGCAGTCAAGGGGTCGGTTTCCGATCCGACCGATCTCGACCAACTCTACGCGACAGTGAAGGCCGAACGCGGGACCCTCGACATCGTCTTCGCCAATGCCGGGGCTGGAAGCCCAAAGGCTCTCGGCGAGATCACCGCCGAGCACATTGACGAAATCTTCGAAACCAACGTCAAGGGAGCGATCTTCACGGTCCAGAAGGCGCTGCCATTGATGGGCGAGGGTGGCTCGATCATCCTGACCGGCTCGAGCGCCGGCACCACCGGGGCTCCGGCATTCAGCGTTTACAGCGCGAGCAAGGCGGCCGTGCGCAACCTCGCTCGGACCTGGGCGGAGGACCTCAAGGGCACTGGCATCCGGGTCAACGTGCTGTCGCCTGGGCCGACGGCGACCGAACTGGCGAAGGAAGCGTTGGGCGAGGAGGGCATGAATGTCTTCGCCTCGATGAATCCGCTCCAGCGCATGGCCGATCCAGCAGAAATCGGCGCAGCCGCTGCGTTCCTGGCATCAGCAGACAGCAGTTTCATGACCGCCAGCGAAGTTGCCGTTGACGGCGGCTTGGCGCAAATCTGATTTTTCGCGCCGGCCAGTCGCTCCATTTCAGATTCGGAGCCCGCAGGGCGCAGTCAATTGAGGAAAAACCATGAGCTACGCAATTATCGGCTTCGGCAAGATCGGCCAGGCGCTTGCCAAGGCATTCGCCCGAAGCGGCATCGACGTGAGCGTTGCCACGACACGCGACGCATCCGCCGTTGCGGACCAGCGTCTTCCATCATTATTTGGTACACCCATTCAACGCTTGGTAAATCAAGGGCTGCCGCTTGGCGCCTCCGGCGAGCCCTGACTAGCACGAAAAGACATTGAGGCGGAGGTCAACCGCCATTGGTAGTAAGCGCAGGGACTGCCTTGGCGAGATTGGCTGTCAGTTCGGCCTGGGTCTGCCGCTCTTGCCGCCACGCCGGTTGACCGGGCGCATTACGCCAGGAATCGCTCAGAGGGCTGTGATCAACGGCGTCGAAACCAAACTGATCATATAGCTGCGCCACCGACTCCACAGCTTCTGGGAAATCACTGGATAGCGCCAGGGCAAGACGCTCCGGTGAACCCTTGGCGCGGTTCCAGCGCGTTATGCGAGCAGCCTGAATGTGCGTGAAAGCCTTCACCACCCTAGAGCTTGGAAGCTGCTCCTGACGCAGCTCGTGAGCCGTCTTCTCGCCCGAATCGATCATCGGATTATGACCGTCTCGCCAGATCATGTAGTTATTGGTATCGATTACGACTTTGCCGGCAAGCTCTGTCGCGGGCATATCGTTTACCAATTTCAGCGGTACCGCAATGACGATCAAGTCGCCTTGGGCAGCAGCTTCACGGGCCGTAGCGGCGCGCGCGAAGGGGCCCAGTTCGTCGACCAGGCCCTTGAGCGTTTCGGGGCCACGAGAGTTGGAGATCACAACGTTGTAGCCGTTCGCGATGGCGGCGCGTGCAATCTGGCTGCCGACTTCGCCGGCACCGATGATGCCTATGGTAGTCATATGCTCAATCCACATATGAAGACAGCGGCGACAGAGAAGACCGCTGTCTTGCAGGTTTATCTGAAGATCCAGAATGCGTTCGAGTTAGATACTTAACCCGCCCGCTACATCGTGTACACCGCCAGTCATGTAACCGCCGTTGGGCCCCGCAAGGAAGCCGATAAGGGCTGACACCTCTTCCAGCGTGGCGATGCGGCGGATCGGGTGCAGGTCGAGCAGTGCGTCGGGAGCTCCGTCATCGCCTAGCACATGCGAAGCCATGTCGGTGGGCATGACGCCGGGTTGGACGACATTCACTGTGATATCGCGGCGGCCCAGGTCGCGCGCCAAGCCTTTGGCATAGCCAATGAGGGCAGCTTTGGAACCTGCGTAATCAGCTGCCCCTTGAAAAGGGACATGGGTACCCAACAACGAGCCGATGAAGACGATCCGACCACCATTCGACAGAACAGGAGCTGCGGCGCGCGTCACGCTCACCGGCCCCATGACGTTGGTCTGCCATTGTCGGTCGAGGTTTTCGACATCCAGATTGGGATCGTCCACCGTCTGGCCCTGCACGGCGATAGCGGCGTTGTTGACGAGAATGTCGAGCTTGCCGAAGTAGGCAACCACCTCATCGATCAGCGGCTTCGCAGCGGACATATCTGCTTGATCACTACTGATTGCCAGAGCACGAACGCCCTTGGCCTTTAACTTCGCGACGACGGCCTCCGCTTTTTCGGCAGATGCCACGTAACTGATCGCAACGTCCGCACCCTGATCAGCAAGCGCTTGCGCTGTGACGGCGCCAAGGCCGCGAGAGCCGCCAGTTACCAGTGCAACCTTACCCAACAATGGCTTTTGCATTTGAAACCTCTTCATATGAGCGAAAAAAATTTCGTAATGGTTGTTAACGTAACGAACGTTATTGTTTTGGACTTGATGCGTCAAGATATTTAATATCGGTCGTTATGAAATGGCTGGAGATAACGTAATGGGACGCCGTCGGGAGTTCGACGTAAATCAGGCGCTGGACGCGGCGCTTGCTGTGTTCTGGCGCAAGGGCTATGAAGGCGCGTCATATACCGATTTGACGCAGGCGACAGGGGTCGAGCGTCCAGCCCTCTATTCGGCTTTCGGCAATAAAGAAACGCTCTTTTTGCGGGCGCTCGAGCGTTACTACGATCATCACCTCTCGTTCTTTCCTGCTGCGCTGGAGCTGCCAACGTCGCGCCAGGTGGCGTTGCATATTCTGCGTAGCGCCGTCGAGTTGAATACTCGTTATCCAGAACACACTGGCTGTCTGGGAATCCACGGGGCAATTGCCGGATCAGATGATGTGGAGCCGATTCGGCAAGCGCTTATAGCCGCTCGCGCCTCTGGCGAGGCTGCGCTACGGGAACGCTTTGAACGGGCACAACGGGAGGGGGATTTGCCCGCAACTGCCAATTGTTCGGTACTGGCCGCTTACGTATGCGCCGTGCTTCATGGCATGGCGATACAGGCCAAGGCGGGTTTCGATCGCGGCATGCTGGAAATGGTGGTCGATCAGGCGATGTCGAGTTGGCCCTCGGATCAGTAAAGCGATATGAGCCAGGGCTGAGAGCGACATCCTGGGCAAATGAGCAGGCAAGTAAGTTAGGCTGTTCGCACGACAGGTCGTCGGTATTCGACGGCGTGAAAACAAAGGCGCTATCAATGTCGAAGCATTTGCTGTTGGGCTGGACCCGTTCCTTGTGCGTGCTTGCTGCCTTGAGCAGCGCGGCCACCATGGTAGTTGCTGCCTCGCCTGAAAAAACCGCTACGACGGCATCGGATACGCAAGCGGTGTCCCTGGCAGGCGGCAAGCTGAAGTTCGTGCTGAACGGCGTCGAGGCCCGTACCTTGAACAGCGACAACGGTGGCACGATGTATTTCGATCCGAAAAGCGAGCGGGCCATCATCGTTACCGAAGGTCCGGCGCCGACTGCGGGCACCACCCCGGACGCTGCGTTTCGCCTTGCCGTGGATACCGTGAAGGAAAAGCAGCAGGCCGCGTCAGCCAACTTTCGCATGTCTGGCGAGAAGACCATTCAGGTGAACGGCTTGAAGATGTACCGCCTGGACGGCACCGACGATTTCAACGGACTGAAACTACTGATGGCCTCGTTGATGACGATGAACGATCAGAACATCACCATCATCGAAGTGATGTCCAGCGTAAACGACCCGGCCGGCCACACCGCTGCGTTGGAGAATATTCTGGGCAAGTAAACCGCTGGTTTCCGGATAGTTCGCTATTCCTGGCCAGTTAAGCCGTTGGGCCAGGTTGCTGATCAATCGTTAGGCAAGTGCAACTGCACTTCCATGACGTCATGAAGGAGCCTGACGACCTCGATCACGTCGTCGTTTGCCACACGATAGAACACGATATGGCGTGGGCTTTTGACCGTTCCATGGGTTTGTTTGGCCTGCAGGCGTGAATAGATGAGGTGATAGCTGCGAAGGCCCGGTGCAAGTTCATCGCGGTCGTGGCTGCCGATGCGATAAGGCGTGTCGGCAAGCGCTTGCAGCGCCGCGAGGATCAGCGCTTGGTAGCGCTGACGAGCTTGATCGCCGAACTGCGTCTGCGAGAGCCTGAGAATGTCGACAATGTCGGCGCGCGCCGGGTTGGAAATCCGAAACTGCGGCATGCTCAGTGTTTCTCGCGCGCAGGGAGGGTTGCCTCCAGGCTCAAGTCCTCGAGGTAGTGCTCCAGATCCCCTTCGTTCACCTGAGTAAAGCGCCCGTGCTCAAGATCCATGATGCCGATTGAGGTCGCCTGACGCAGGGCCTCAATTTTGGCGGTGTCTTCGGCGACGCGCTGCTCCAATAAACGTAAACCTTCTCGCATCACTTCGCTGGCATTCTGATAACGGCCGGACTGCACCAAGTCATGGATAACCTGTTCCTGGTGAGGGGTGAGCACAACGTTTCGCGTCGCCATAACTAGCTCCAGTTCTATGCAAACAGGTACTTTTGATTGTTGGCATATTATGCCATCTTCGCTTAGGAGAATAGCTTGGGGCCGATATCCAGCGATCAGGTGATGGCTGACTCGGCGCCAATCAGCAAGGTTCAAAGTCATCCGCCCATAACAAAGCGACCTGCAGATCAGTGCCCGCCGTTCCGCTGAAAGCTTCAAGCCGGCCTATCGAATCGCAGAGTGTCCGGTGGGAGGTATCCTCATCAATAGCCGACTTGGCCTTAGGCTGGGGGCATCCTTTTCAAACCATCCAAGGCATGCCCCCAGTTTTGCCCCAATTCGAACCGAGTGTGCGAGCGATTGCGAGTGACGATTCCTGCCGCTGAGGCCCTGAGTAACCAGATCGTATTGCGCATGAAGCCGCTGACAATGATTGACACCACGCAAACCAGACGCCAGCTACCGACTGCGCAGACCGTTATGGAAAGAGCAACTGACACAAGCTCACTGCATGATCAATCAAGACGGCGCCAGAAGGGATAGCGTTAAACTCCGGTCTCGGTCAACTCTATTTCCTACTCCAGACTCCCGAGATAGTTATATAAATTCATTGCTTCCGGTGACAGACGTGAGGCGTCAGCCACGCCGACATACAACGTACGCGTCGCCCAGGCCCCCTCCAGCGGTATCGCTCGTAGCTTCGATTCGAGCAGTTCGGGATGGACCGACCCGAGCGGCAGAATGCCAATGCCCAATCCAGCCTCGATCATGCGGCAGATACCGTCAAAGCTGCTGACTTGAATCCGTACTTTCAGCAGCCTCCCAGTGCTGGCAGCGGCGTCGTTGATGCGACGCAGCAGTGAGCTCCCCTGATTCAAAGCCACGTAATCAAAATCCAGCGTGTCAGCCAGGGTCACGGCGGCACGCTGCGCCAACTCGTGGGCTTGGGGCACCAGCACCACGAGGCGGTCGCGTCGATAGGGCTGCATTTGCAGCCCGGGAGCAGGCGCATTGTCGGCAAAGATTCCTATCTCGGCCTGGCCGCTTTCCACCGCGTGGATGGTGCTGTCGCTGAGCGCTTCCGCAAGCTCGATACGTACGTGGGGGTTGGCCGCCAGAAATATCGCCAGGTCATGCGGCAGGAATTGGATCACTGCCGAGGTATTGGCAAACAACCGCACATGGCCGCGAACACCATTCGCGTAGTCGGTGGCGTCGTGGGCCATTTGCTGTGCGACGTCAAGGATGGTCCGCGCATGTTCTGCCAGGCCGCGCCCAGCGGGAGTGAGCTGCAGTCCTCGGGGCACACGGGTGAACAAGGTGCAGTGGGTCACCCTTTCAAGTTCAGCTAACCGCTTGCTCGCTGCGGAAACGGTCATGTGCGCACTGTTTGCGGCCTGGGTCAGGTTTTCCGTCTTGGCGGTCAATACCAACAGGCGTAGCGACACCAAATCGAGTTGCAACAAATTGAACATATCCACCTCTGTGTTTCCAGTTTGGAAAGAGTAGTGGAAATCTTTGAAATTCTCACACCGTGCGTTTGAGTGGATTATCTGACCATCGCCTCCAACAAGAACGGAAGACGTCATGAGCCTACCGCTAGAAGGCATCAAGGTGGTCGAAATGGGCCAGCTGATTGCTGGGCCTTTCGCGGCCAAGATCCTCGCCGAGTTCGGCGCTGAAGTTATCAAGATCGAACCGCCGGTCACCGGCGACCCCCTGCGCAAATGGCGCTTGCTGCACAACGGCACCTCAGTTTGGTGGGCGGCCCAGTCACGCAACAAGCAATCGGTCACCCTCGATCTTCGTCAGGCCGAAGCCCGGGAAGTGGTCAAGCGGCTGGTCAAGGACGCCGACATCCTGATCGAGAACTTCCGTCCTGGAACACTGGAAAAATGGGGGTTGGGCTGGGATGAGCTGTTCGCTATCAACCCTGGCCTGGTGATGCTGCGGGTGTCCGGCTACGGCCAGACCGGGCCTTATCGCGACTTGCCAGGCTTCGGCGTTATCGGAGAAGCCATGGGCGGTTTGCGTCATCTATCCGGCGAGCCAGGGCGCACACCGGTGCGGGTGGGGGTGTCGATAGGCGACTCGTTGTCCGCACTCCATGGTGTGATCGGAGTGCTGCTTGCACTACGCCATCGCGAACAAAATCGCGGTGTCGGCCAGCAGGTAGATGTGGCTTTGTATGAATCGGTTTTCAACATGATGGAAAGCCTGATTCCCGAGTATTCGGTGTTTGGCACGGTGCGCGAGCCGGCCGGTAGCAGCCTTCCGGGTATTGCGCCGACCAATGCCTACCGTTGCAAGGATGGAAAGTACGCATTGATCGCGGGCAACGGCGACAGCATCTACCGCCGCCTGATGGAAAAGATCAAACGCCCGGACTTGGCCGAGGACCCGGAACTGGCGCAGAACGATGGCCGTGTGCGCCATGTGGCGCGCATTGATGCGGCAATTTCCACGTGGACGGCCGAGCGGAACCTTGAGGATGTGCTCGCCGCGTTGAAGGACGCCAACATCCCCTCCGGCAAGATCTATGACGCCGCCGACATTGCCTGCGACTCCCATTACCAGGCACGCGACATGCTACTTGCCAGCCAGTTGGACGACGGCACTGCCGTCACCTTGCCCGGCATCGTTCCCAAGTTGACGGCCACACCCGGCCGTGTGCGTTCGCGTGCGCCGAGTCTTGGACAACACACAGATGCGGTGCTTGAGAGCATCGGTATCGATGCGCCGACCCGTAGAGCCTGGCGTGCTCGCGGCCTCATCTGAAACCAGGAGTACCTCAATGAAACGCTTATACCTGCAGGAAGTCGC
Source organism: Pseudomonas sp. Z2-11 (assembly GCF_054161305.1). Classification (NCBI taxonomy): domain Bacteria; kingdom Pseudomonadati; phylum Pseudomonadota; class Gammaproteobacteria; order Pseudomonadales; family Pseudomonadaceae; genus Pseudomonas; species Pseudomonas sp. Z2-11. Next base: position 3,525,972 of record NZ_CP096395.1, on the reverse strand, counting down.
GACCCGTGACGGCTTCCAGAACGAAAAGACCTTTATCGACACCGAAAAGAAAATCGCCTTGATCGATGCGCTGAGCCAGTGCGGCTACGCCAAGATCGAAGTGACTTCCTTCACTTCGCCCAAGGCCATTCCCGCGTTGCGCGACGCCGAGGCCGTGATGGCCGCGATTCAGCGGCATAAAGATGTGGAATACACGGTGCTAGTGCCCAACATTCGGGGGGCAGAAAGAGCGCTGGGGTGTGGAATCGACGAAGCCAACCTGGTGATGTCGGTGAGCGAACCGCATAACCGCTCCAACCTGCGCATGACGCGTGAACAGTCGTTCGCCCAGCTCAGAGATGTGGTGGGGGTAATTGGGCGCGGGCCGGTGGCGGTCAACGTGTCGCTGTCCACGGTATTTGGCTGCCCGATGCAGGGCGACGTGTCGGCCGACGATGTATTGGGTTGGGTCGGGCGTTTCGCCGAATTGGGCGTGCGTGGCGTCACCCTGTGTGACACCACCGGCATGGCCTATCCCTCGCAAGTGGAGGCGTTGTCGCGCCAGGTCTGCGAGCGCTTTCCTGAGTTGCAACTGACTTTGCATTTTCATAACACGCGTGGCATGGCCCTGGCCAATACCCTGGCGGCGCTGCAGGCCGGTATCGACCGCTTTGATGCGTCCCTGGGCGGCTTGGGCGGTTGCCCGTATGCCCCTGGTGCCAGCGGTAATGTGTGCATGGAGGACCTGGTGCACATGCTGGACCTGATGGGCTACGACACCGGCATGAACCTGGACCGCGTACTGGCGGCGTCCGCCCAGTTGCCCGGTCTGATTGGTCACGACATCCCCAGCCAGATCCTCAAAGCCGGCAAACGCCTGGACCTGCATCCCATCCCCGATCACGTACACAGCCTAAGCAAGCAAGTGGCCAACGCTGAACTGGAGCGCACCCCATGATTGATCATCTAGACCATCTGGTTCTTACCACTATCGACGTAGCAGCCTGCAAAGACTTTTACATTCGCGTCATGGGCATGCACCTGGAGAGCTTTGGCAACGGCCGACTCGCGTTCCGCTTCGGCAACCAGAAAATCAATGTGCATCAGCGTGGGAAAGAGTTCGAGCCCAAGGCCCATCTGCCCGTGCCCGGTGCGCTGGACCTGTGCTTTATCACCAGCACCTCGCTGGAGGAAGTGATCGCCCATCTGCAGGCCCAGGCCTGGCCGATCATCGAAGGCCCGGTGCCGCGTACAGGCGCCACTGGGCCGATTCGTTCGGTATATGTGCGCGACCCGGACCTGAACCTCATCGAAATTTCTGAACAGGTGCTCGTATGAATATCGTGTTTCTCGACGGTGCAAGCTTGCCGTCGCCATTGGCGCGCCCGGCCCAGGCCAGCGCGTGGACTGAACGAGAAAAAACCACTCCCGACCAGGTCGTGCAGGCGTTGGCCGAAGCCGATGTGGCCATTACCAACAAGGTACGCATCGACCGAGCTACCCTGGGGCAACTGCCACGCTTGAAGCTGATCTGTGTGGCTGCGACTGGCTACGACTGCATCGATATTGCCGCTTGCCGTGATCAAGGCGTGACGGTGTGCAACGTGCCGGCGTACAGCGCGGTCAGCGTGGCTGAAGCGGTGATCGGTTCGCTGTTTGCGCTACGTCGTCACCTCATGGCGTATCGTGCGGCGTCGACCACGTTGTGGCCACAGTCGTCCCACTTCTGCGTGCATGCAGCGCCGGTCCAAGACCTGCAAGGCTCGACCCTGGGTATCATCGGCCGTGGTGATATCGGCAGCCGCGTGGCGCGCCTGGCCAAGGCCTTGGACATCACCGTGCTGTTTGCCGAACACCGTGGCGCGTCGCGGGTGAGGGAAGGCTACACGGCGTTCGACACGGTATTGGCCAAGGCCGATGCGCTGACCTTGCATTGTCCATTGACGCCGCAGACCCGTAACTTGATCGGTTCCGCCGAGATCGCACGGATGAAATCCGGTGCCTTGCTCATCAACACCGCACGCGGTGCACTGGTAGATGAAAACGCCGTGCTCGACGGGCTCGCCCGCGGCCGATTGGGGGGGGCTGCACTGGATGTACTTCAGGTGGAACCGCCCCAATCCGACCATCCCTTGCTGCACTGCGAACATCCCAATTTGCTGGTTACGCCCCACGTCGCTTGGGCCAGCCAAAGCAGTGTCGAGCGGCTCAAAGCCGTGCTGGCAGCCAATATAGCGGCGTTCGCCGCCCATCAACCGATCAACGTGGTGACTTGAACCCTCAGCTCCCCCAATCACAACCCCATAAGGCAGAGCCATGACAAAAATAATCAGCTCGTCAGTCGAATCCGTGGATGAACCGCTTCCACGGCGCAAAGCGTTTTACCAGCACCTCTACGTGCAAGTCCTCGCAGCGATCGTGCTGGGGGTGATCCTCGGTCACTTCAGCCCCGGTCTGGGTGAGCAGATGAAACCCTTGGGCGATACGTTCATCAAGCTGATCAAGATGCTGATAGCACCGATCATATTTTGCACGGTGGTCAGCGGTATCGCCGGCATGCAGGACCTTAAGCGCATCGGGCGTATCGGTTTCAAGTCTCTGATTTACTTTGAGGTGCTGACCACCATAGCCCTGGTGATCGGCTTGATCGGGGTGAACCTGCTCAAGCCAGGTGTCGGCATGCACATCGACCCGGCCAGCCTCGACGCTTCGGCTATCGCGGGCTACACCAAGGCCGCCCATGATCAGAGCGTGGTCGGGTTCCTCACGCACATTGTGCCGACCACGGTGTTCGGCGCGTTTACTGAGGGCGATATCCTCCAAGTGCTATTCATCTCGGTGCTGTTCGCCTTCGGCCTGCAATTGTTGGGCGAGACTGGCAAGCCGCTGCTCAATACCATCGACCTGGTGGCCAAGGCATTCTTTCGCATGCTCAAGATCGTCATGTACTTGGCTCCCCTGGGAGCCTTCGGCGGCATGGCTTTCACTGTGGGCAAGTACGGCGTGCAGTCGCTCGGGGCCTATGTGAACCTGCTGGTGTGTTACTACCTTACCGGACTGGTATTCGTATTCGTGGTGCTGAATCTGGTGGCGCGGCTGGCTGGTTTCAGCCTGTGGAAGTTCCTCAAGTACATCCGCGAAGAACTGGTACTGGTGCTCGGCACTTCCTCGTCGGAGTCGGCGTTGCCGCGCCTGATGGGCAAGCTGGAGAAGCTCGGCTGCGAGAAGTCCACCGTCGGCCTCGTGGTACCTTCCGGCTACTGCTTCAATCTTGACGGCAGTTGCATCAACATGACGGTGCTGGCGATCTTCATTGCCCAGGCCCTGGACATCGACGTGTCTCTTTATCATCAAGTAACGCTGTTACTGATCCTGTTGCTGACGTCCAAGGGCGCCGCGAGTGTGACCGGAGGCGCGTTCATCACCCTGGCGGCAACCCTCGGTTCGATCGATGTAATACCGGCGGCAGGCCTGGTACTGGTGCTAGGCGTTTACCGGTTTATCTCCGAAGGCGGCGCGCTGATCAATGTGATCGGTAACGGTGTCGCCACGCTGTTCATTGCCCGCTGGGATGGGGCTCTGGATCGTGACCAACTCAGCCGTGAACTAGGTTAGGTTTAACGCAGAGACTCTTTGTTGTTGGCCACCACGCCTGGCTGATGCCCTGGAGGCTCTGCGTTTTTTCCGAGATTGAGTCATATGGCGGCAATATAAAAAGCCCTCACACTGCACTGTCGTGGGCAGGCCGTGAGGGCAAAGGGGAAGACGTCCGGGCAGGGTCAGGATTTGCGCTGCAAGGTGTGGTAATTCAGTGCTGTTCTGGCGTCCTTAAGAGATTTGCCTTCAGCGAGCAAGGCACGAATACGCGATTCCACTTCTTCGATCGAGCGGGCGCAGGCGGCCACTTCACGGGCCCTTTCTCGAGGAACGACCACCACGCCGTTGGCGTCGGCGACTACGATGTCCCTGGCGCAGACCCGGGCCTGGCCGATGGAGACCGGCTGATTGACCGAGGCGACTTCGACCCGATCCTTGCCTGTGCGCATGAACCGGCCTTTGCTGAAGACCGGATACCCGTCGCCCAATGCCTTGCTGACGTCCCGGCACACACCATCGATCACCGTCGCGGCGATGCGTTTGCTGCCGGCATATTGGGTCATGATGTCGCCCCAGACTGTGCAGTCGGTGCGCCCGTCATTGTCGATGACCACGACATCGCCTTCGGCAACATCATCGATGAAGTCGCCGACCGTTCCCGGCGGGCTACTGGCGCTGACGTAGCGCACGGTGAATGCCGGGCCGATCACCACCTGACGGTAGTTATTCAGCGGCATGACCCCGAGACATTGTCCGGGCAGATCGAGTTTATCCAGGGCGTCGGACACACCGGGCGTATCCAGGCCTTCAAACAGGGCAACCAGTTCCTGGTCTTCGGGAGACATAAATAATTCCTCTTGTTCTTCAAATCAGCGCAGCTCAAGGCGCTGCGCACGGGTGGTTGGATGCGTCAATCGGCACGGGCGGCGGCGGGCCTTGGCTCGGCGATGGTCAGCAGGATGATGAAGCTGATGAACGAGCCGATCGCCAACCAGGCGAACACATAGTTCCAACCATAGTTGTCCAGCAACAGGCCGGTAATGAACGGCGTCGCGGCCGCGCCCAGTTGCCCGATCATGTTCACCACGGCGTTGGAAATGGGGAACGTTTTCTTGGTGGTAAGCCCCATCGGGTAAACCATGTAGGAGGAAAACCCGAGGCTGAGGACCACGCCGGTCAGCATCAGCAGCAGCCCATAGGGCAGGGGCTCGGCGGGAGAGTTGATCAGCAGGTACATCATCACCGAGGTGCCCAGCGCTGACAGGAGCATGCCGGGTTTGCGCCGACCGCCCATCAGCCGGTCCGAGCAGAGGCCGCCGAGCAGGTTGCCCAGTACGGCGCCCACCCAAGGCGCGGCCGATACCAGTCCCATGTTCATGATCGAGAACTGTTTGACGGTCATCAGATAGGTCGGAATCCAGGCCAGCAGCACGCTCGAGACACCGAGCTGGAAACAATAGCTGGTGGCGCAGCCCCAGATATTCCACGACTTGAACACCTGCCGGTTGGTTTCAAGGGCAACCACTTCACGGGTGCGAATGAACCGATCGAGTTTCTTGACCCACGCCGGCGGTTCCGGTGGCCGCACGGCCTCGGCGGCTTGAGCAACGGGTTTGTCGTCGGCGATGTAGTTGAGTTCGGCTTCGTTGACGAAGCGACTGCGGGACGGATGGTCCGCCACCATGAAATACCAGACCACGGCGAGGACGATGCCCGGTATGGCGAAGAAGTAGAAAATCTCTCGCCAGCCCCAGACGGAGATGATCACTGCGCAAAGTGGCGGCACGATCACCGGGCCGAATTTGACGGCAGACAGGAAGATGCCCGACGCCGTGCCTTTTTCCCGTGGTGGGAACCAGTTGTTGATGGTGGTCGTCATGCTGATCGGCAACGGACCTTCGGCGAGGCCGAGGCCCAGGCGATACAGTTTCAACGCCAGCAACGAGCCGGCGGTGCCGACCAGTCCGGTCATCGCGGAGGTCAGGATCATCGCGCCTGGGAGAATCTTGCTGACGCCAAACCGTCCGAAGGCGAAACCGGAGGGAATCTGCGCCATGGCATAAGCCAGCAGGAACAGGCTCATCAAGCCACCCGCTTCGGCGTTGCTCATCTCGAATTCTTTACGGATGAAAGGCAGCGCCACGCCGAGGTTGGCGCGGTCGGCGGCGGCAATGGTGTAGATCAGGAAAATCAGCGTGGCAACGACCCAGCGGTATCTGCTGCGCACCGCAGGCTTCAAGACTTCGGGCATGGACATGGACATGGAAGCGGACCTTGTTTTTATCGGTTGTCTGGTCAAGCGGTTCGTGGTGCGGCTGGGGTCATCGCCAGCGCACCGGTAAACCGGGCGTCAGTTCGCCAGCCCGGCTTTTTCCAGCACCTTGTCCAGCCAGGACTGATCGATCGCCCCGGTGGCGATTTCGGCTTTGACTTCCTGTTCATGGGCGTCGTGTTTATGGGCCTTGCGCAGGAGCTCCTCGGCGACGTCTGGAGAAAACGCCACCAGGCCGTCTTCGTCGCCGACCAGGATGTCGCCGGGGTTGACGATCATCCCGCCGATCGAGACCGGCACATTGATCTCGCCGGGGCCGCTTTTGTAAGGGCCGCAATGCACCACGCTGCGCGCATAGCAAGGGGTGTCCTGGAAGCTGGCGACGTCGCGAATGGCGCCATCGACGACGAAGCCGACACAGCCGCGCTGCTGCGCGTAGAGCTTGATCAGCTCACCGATCACGGCGTTGGTGTCGTCTCCCTGGGCGTCGATCACCAGCACATGGCCCGGTTCGATCAGGGTTAATGCCTTGTAGATGTACAGGTTGTCGCCAGGGCGGGTTTTCACCGTGAGCGCGGTGCCCACCAGCTTGCCGGTGAGGTTGTAGCGCGTCAGGCCCCGAGCGCCGATGTGGCGTCCCAGGTTGTCGCTGATATGGGGCGTGACAACGGACCGGAAGGCATCCAGTAACGAGTCCGGGGCCTGGGGTGGAGAAGGGTGGATGCGTGAACCGGGCAATGACATGGCGACCTCACTTACGGATACCCCTGGCGGGCGATAAGCGCATCTTAAGAAAGGTCGTTGGCCAGGATTAGCGATATTTATCTATGCAACCCCATCACTTTTTTTCTCCTTTCGGGTGTGGGATCACCAGACCATCTTGCTGAAATCACAGAGCTCGGCGGCCAGGCGCGCGACTTCGACGCTCAGGCCCTGGAGCCGGTCGGCACGGTGTGCGGCGATGTAGTGGATCGGCGGCAACCCGGGCTCGGTTTCGATCACCTGCAACCGTCCCTGATCGACCAACGGCGAGAGGCATTGGCGCGGCAAATAGCTGATGCCGACGCCGGAGAGGGTCAGGCCCAACTGGGCGATCAGGTAGTTGCTCTTGAGGGTGCGGTTCAGGCGCACGTCGTTCTGGGCGAGCCAACGATCGTAAATCAATCCCGTGCCGGAGCTGCCGCCCTGTGTGAGCACGGTGTACGACGACAGGGTCTGCATGCTCACACTTGCGTTGCCCTGATGCAGCGAGGGCGCGCACATCCAGGCGTTCTCCACCGAGCTGAGGGCGGTGCTGACAAAACGAGCGTCGGCGAAAACGTCAGGCACGATAATCAGGTCGAGCTGATCGTTCTCCAGCTTGGCCACCAGTTCAGTGCTGAGCTCCACCGAAGGTTCCAGCACCACTTTCGGGTAGGCGCTGCGAATGGCTTCGATCAGCGCCGGCAACCAAGTGATGGCGGTCAATTCGGTCACGCCAATACGAAAGCGCCTGACCAGCACTTCCTTGGCGCTGATGCGCTCAAGCAGAAAGTCGCGCTGGCGCAGGATCTGCGACGCTTCCTCGAACAGCTCGGCGCCTTTCTCGGTGAGCCGGGCGCTGCGCCTGGAACGGTCGAAGATGGGCATGTCGAAAACCTCCTCCAGTTCCTGGATACGCTTGGAGATGGCCGACTGGGACATGTTCAGCTTCATGGCCGCCGACTCGAAATTGCCCAGCTCGACGATCCAATAGATCGCTTCCAGTTGTTTGAAGGTAATCATGCGCAGTCAGACCCGTTGGAAGTGATTCGATGCCGATCCGCCGAGTCTGTTCGTCCGGCCCTGTCAGCGCAAGGCCTCGCAAAAGCGCCGGATCGCCTCGCAGGCCCGGCGCAAGGACGCATCATCCAGGGCGTAGGCGATGCGAAGGTAGGGGCCGAGGCCGAACGCGCTGCCATGGACCACCGCCACGTTCGCTTCATCGAGCAAGGCGTGGGCGACGTCCTCATCCGTGACCAACCGCCGCCCTGCAGGCGTGCTGCGACCAATCAGGCCGGCGCAGGAGGCGAACGCATAAAACGCGCCGCCAGGGCTGGCGCATTCCAGGCCCGGCGTGGCATCGAGCAGCGCGACCATCATGTCGCGACGTCCCTGGAACGCGGCGCGGCTTAGGTGGATGAAATCCTTCGGGCCGCTCAGCGCGGCCAGTGCCGCTTGCTGGGAAATGGAGCAGGCCCCCGAGGTTTGCTGGCCCTGGAGCTTCTCCATGGCTTGCAGCAGCCAGCGCGGCCCGGTGGCAAAACCGATGCGCCAGCCGGTCATGGCGTAGGCTTTGGAAACGCCGTTCATGGTCAGGGTTCGCGGGGCCAGTCGCGGTTCCACCGCTGCCAGCGTATGGAAGACCTGATCGTCGAAGATCAGGTGCTCATAGATGTCATCCGCAAGTATCAGTACGTGGGGATGGGCCAGTAGCACTTGCGCCAAGGCGAGCAACTCGTCGCGGCTGTACACGGCCCCGGTCGGGTTGGACGGTGAATTGAGGAGCAGCCATCGCGTCTTTGGCGTGATCGCCTCGGCCAATGCCGCAGGCGTCAGCTTGAAGCCGCTGTCGGCGTGGCACGTCACGATCCGCGGCTCGCCACCGCACAACTGAACCATTTCGGGATAACTGACCCAATAGGGCGCCGGCACGATGACTTGATCGCCCTCGTCCAGCGTTGCGGCCAGCGCGTTGTAGATCACCTGCTTGCCGCCGTTGCAGACCAGGGTGTCTTGCCAGTCAACGTCCAAGCCATTTTCGCGGCGAAACTTGGCGGCCACCGCTTCGCGCAATGAGCGCACGCCGGCCACCTGGGTGTAGCGAGTGTGGCCTTGCTCAATTGCCTTGATCGCCGCTTGGCGAATGTGCTCTGGCGTATCGAAATCCGGCTCGCCGGCGCACAGGGAGATAATGTTCGCGCCTTGCGCCCGGCGTTCCGCCACCCGATCCATGATGCGGTAGGTCGCTGAAGGCTGGGCACTCGCCAGACGTGGATTCAAGCGTTGGATATCGATGTTCACGTCGACTGCCTCGTTTGTGACATTCATCATGCGTGCTCCACCTGGATGGCTTCGAACTGGCGGTCATGCATGACCTCGGCGACCGAGCGGCCGCCGCGGACGGCCTCGACCATACCGTCCTGCCGGCGGGCGATGCGTTCGCCCAGGTCGAGCACTTTTTCGATATGGGCCTGGGGCACGAAGACGGTCCCGCAACTGTCGGCGATGACAAAGTCGTCCTCGCTGACAGACACGCCGGCGATGTCTAGGGTCACGGCCGAATCGATCTGGATGACCCGATTGCGCGCGCTGACCATGGTCACGCCCCGGCCATACACCGGGTACCCAATCGTCGCGCTGCCGTCGATGTCACGGCTGTAGCCATCGATCACCGTGCCGCGTATCTGCTTGCCCACCGCCGCGTTGGCGAGGATGTCGCCCCAGCAGGACACACCGTCAAGCCCGCCGGCGATCACCAAAATCCGGTCTTCGCTGTCGATCCGTTCGATAACCGGGGTGATCAGGTGCACCGTCGGGGCGTTGTCGGTCTTTGCCGCCAGCAGCACGGTGCTGGCGCGGCCGACGATCTTCGGGCAGCTCCAGAGCGGGCGCAGCCCGACGGTGGCGCCGGGCAAACCGAGGAAATCGAGTGCATCGGACACGGTGTTGGTGTCCAGCAATGCCAGGCGTTGGAGTAAATGAGCTTGATTCATGGAGGAGCCCCTTGATAGCGGAGGAGCCCAGTGTCAGCGAGAGGATTTGATAGGTATATTACGAATCACGGATGTATTACATACGTTGAACCTATGGAATCCCATGATCAACTTTCGCCTGATTCGTCATCTGTGGTTGTTTCTGGCGGTGGCCGAGGAACAGAATTTCGGCCGCGCCGCCAAACGCCTTGGCATGTCGCAGCCACCGTTGAGCGAGCAAATCCAGATCCTTGAACAAGCACTCAAAGTCACGCTGTTCGAACGTTCGCGCCGTGGTGCCAGGTTGACCCCGGTCGGCGCTGCGATTCTGCCAGCCGTGCGCAAATTTGCCGACCAACTGCAGCGTTTGGAGCTCGCGGTGGAAGAGGCGGTGGCGGGGCAGTCCGGAATGCTGACCATCGGCGCGATTTCCACGGCCATGTTCGATGTTCTGCCTGGCGTGATCGAGCAACTGAAAACCCAGTATCCGCAGCTCACCGTATCCGTTCGGGAAATTGACAGCGTCGAGGCGATTCCGGCGCTGGAAGCGGGAGACATCGATCTGGCCTTTGCTCGCCTCGACGGTGACTTTGGCGCGTCGATCCAATCATTTCCATTAACGGAAGATCGCCTGATGGTCGCGCTGCCCCTCGATCATCCATTGGCATCACGCAAGCGAATCAGCCTGGCCAGCCTGGCTACCGAACCGTTAGTGATGTTTTCTCGCAAGGTCAGCCCGGTGTATTTCGACAGTCTGATTGCCACCTGCCGCGCCAGCGGATTTTCTCCGCGGGTCCTGCACGAAGTCCGTTCGGTGGCATCGCAAATCGCGTTCGTCAGTTGTGGCCAGGGTATTGCGTTGGTACCGGCGTCGCTGAAGAAACTGGCGCCCAGCAACGTGGTATTGCGCCCGCTGAGCCAGAAACTCAATGTCGTCACGACTGCCGTGGCCTGGAATACGCTGCGTCCGAATCCGCTGGTGGAAGCGTTGGTCAACCAGTTGAGAGCCAGGGGGTGATACGTTTGGCCTATGGAAGCTCTCCTGGGTAAGGAAATCAAGCGTGCTGCTAACTCTGGCGCTGCGCGCTTGCTAGCAGCCATGCCTACTTGTTCGCCAGCCTTTCGTTCAAAGGAACGTCAGCGCGCCCCATCGGACGCATTCACACCTGCGATTATCCATGGTGGGGGCCGCAATGGTGCCACGCCCGTTGAGCCAAAACCTCAGCCGGCGGTGCATTGATTTAGGTGAGACTCAACCTCAGGCTGGGGGCATCCTTTTCAAACCATTCAAACCATTCAAACCATTCAAACCATTCAAACCATTCAAAGCATGCCCTCAGATATGCCCCCAATGTAGCAATCCACTGGAAGTGAATGGAGCTCCATGGTTTGTGGAAAGGCAGAAATGATCAGCCGAACAGCCTGCCAGACGATGCCTAAAGACTCTCAGGGTCCCCAAAAAACATTTTGACTTGGCTCTAGAGCAATATTTTCAGGCGGAACAATTTTATATATGCCCCCAATTTTGCCCCCATCTATATCGGCTGTGCTAGCCATTGTGAATGAAGATTCCAACGGTCTTCGGGGTGGTACGCGCTGGGCTTCAGTGTATCTTGGCCGCGAGGTGGCCAAAAGTCCCCGGCATTGCGCTCATAGGGGCCGTTTATAACGAGCGGGCGCTACCGGCCTTTTGAGAACAGTGGTCTTCCTCTTTTGTCCAAGGCTGACGCGAACTTTGAGGGAGTAGATTTACCCGCGAACGCCAGCAAGGCCGGTGGCATTAACCTCGGCCGCTTGGGGTTCAGGCTGTGTGAAAATGGACCTGAGCACATCGAATAGGAATAGAGGTGGGCTTAGCGCTGCAGATCCAGCAGATGGAAGTGCGGCTCACTAATGCATATGGGTGGATGGTGGGCCTGAATCTCCCTCTCTTACACAGAAATTTAAGCGTATTCAGCCTCTTAAGGCAATGTTCCAGAGCGGGACTTGCTAGCTTGAAAAAACCTTTTACGGCACTGGCAGTTGCACCGGCCTTGACAGTGATAGTGGCGGAATGCAATTTTCCGCACCGGGTTGGATCCAGCCGGCATCAAAGGCGGATGCAAAGGAGCTGTCCGTTTTAGAGGTATCCAGCTGTGTTGTTGAACGCTTTTCTGACCAAGTATGACGAAAGCCTCGGTAACGAACTGAATATCGACCCCTTGGGGTTGCAGGTGATCTGGTCCGGGTTCGGCCAGCAGATTTTCCAGAACCGGATCAGCTCCATTTCTGACGACATCCGTAACTTCACCCTGAATCTGTTCAACCACTTCCTGATCAAGAGCCTGGTGGAGGATGACTCGATCGTGCTGGGCAGCGGGTTGAAGAAAGTCTACGACGGCAAACACGACCTCAGTTTCAAGCATGCCTGCCTGGTGTATTTGGAAAACCTCTTCGTCTATAGCGTCATTGCCCGTGAAAATACTGCCGGTCTGGAAAGTACCGGCGTGCTGGGGATCAGCAAGGCACGAAGAGGATGGCTCGACAGCACAGGGAACCCTTCGCTCACCTTAAGCCATGCCAAAGAAGCGCAGGTACTGGTTCGCCAAACCCTGCTAGGCGTCAGTGGCCGGTACAAGACGCCGCTGGTTGAAATAGGCTTTTTCGATCGCCACTATCGTTACAACCTGCCCACAGCCACAACATTGTGGAAGAACGCGGAAGCGTTGATCAGCAAGACCCCGGCGCTATCCCGGCTCTACCACCTCTTGCGTCCTCACCTCAAAGACCTGTTGGCAAGCAGCCGCAGCCAGTCGAAAACGAACTTCCGGGATATACCAGCAGCGCTTCCCAAGGCTCTGGTCGAAGCCTTTCCGTCATCGGCGGTAGTAGGTGCCAGAACATGCGATTTCTGGTTGTCCACTACCGGCCTGGATCAGGGCGCTCCGGGAGCGCTTTACAGCGTGTTGTCATCGTCCAGGCACAACGAGGAAATCAGCAAAGCGGCTGCTGCGGTTGTATTCGATGAGGCAATGAAACAGCCGCTGTCAAAGGATGCGCAACGAAAACTCGAGCACGTGCGCTTATTGGAGCCCCTGCTGAGTGAACTGGATCTGTTGTTCCAGCTAATGCTGGCCGAGAAATCCCAGCCCGTCGAGACGGTTCGGCAGCGCTGGAAAACACTGGGTCGTGATACCTCGACCCTCGCCGCCTGTGCAACTGCCATCGAAGCCGACGCCTCCATGGCGACGGTGCTTTCCGCCACCGGGCAAGCAAGGCTCAGAGGTTTGTTGAGCGTGGCGGGGCAGGGCGATGCCGACGCACAAATGGACGCGTTGCTGAGTTATCACGCGCTTATCATGGAAAGCCGTGGTCAATCGCCGTGGGTTACCCGAGTCAGTGGCTCGCAGCTCAAGATCCATGTGCGGCCGCGCAGTGAGCCGACCCTCGCCGACCGGCCACTGGGAAGCTGGGTACACCAGTACTACATTCCCCAGTTCCGGCATTTGCTCGCAGGCTTGCACGGGGTGGCCACATGAAGCTGCTCGAGGCTTTCAAGCAACAGTTGGGGGAGATGGATGAGCTTCATCGGGTCTGGCTGACCACATTCAACCTCAACCTCGGTTTCGTCGAATCTCAGCTGCTTCCGGCAGTGCTGAACATGGACCCGCCGCGCAATCGCCTGGATTTCGAAGCCTATCAGGCGCACCTGGTGGAAAAAGGCATCGACTTCCGGGTGTTCTGTGACAAGCGCTTGCTGGGGGCAGACCAGTACAAGCGCACGGCCATCAAGGTTCACTGCGTGTCTGCGCGTGCCTTTAGCGCTTACCGTGGCATGACCAGTGAGACGTTGTTTCATCCCAAGCTCATACTCCTGGAGAGCAAGAAGGGGAAGATGGTGCTGGGCGCAGGCAGTGCGAACCTGACTATCGGTGGCTGGGGACGCAATCAGGAGGTGTTTACCTTCCAGCGCGTCTGCAATAACGATCAGTACAGGCAGATCAAGACGTTTTTCAATGCATTGGCCGGGCCCCTCGAGCTGGAATTCGAGTGGCCCGGAAGGCGTTTTGAAGCCAACGACTCTGATTGGCAATTCGTACACAGCTTCGACAAATACACCTTTCTTCAGCACCTCATGACACAGGGCACGATCACTGCGTTGCAAGTCTGGTCTCCGTACCTGGCGGCCAACGTTCCCGACTTGCTGGCGCGGCTACAGGCGCAATCAGGTAACCCGGATTTGCAGGTGGCATTGGTTGCGGACCGGCTCGAGGGCCGGTATTTCCGTACGCCCTGGAGTGAGGCCCTGGCGGGTTGCATCAAGGCTGATGCGCTGGCGTTCCATCGCAACCCATCTTCGCCTCACCTCCTCACCGAAATCACCCATGCCAAGGCATGGCTGTGTCGCTCATCCCAGGGGAGTCGCCTGGCGATCGGGTCGTGGAACTTTACCCATGCCGGTACCAGCAGCTTCGAGCAACGCAATATCGAAGCCGGCATCATGCTGAACTGCAAGCGCAATGCAGATATGCTGGGAGCATGCATCGAAGTTACCGAAGCAGACTTTGCCAGCGCCCAGTTGCTGTCTAAAGACTGCCTGGAGATTCCGGAAGAGCTGCCTTTCGACCTGCAGGTACTCTATGACTGGAAGCGAGCCTGCTTTTCGGTTTCAGGCAACTGGTGCGTCGGCAAACCCTGCGATGATTACTGGTTGAAGTTGCCGGGTGTAAGCGAACCGATGCCCCTGCTGTGGCGCACACGGCGACAGCAGGGCAGGTTGTTGCTGATACCGATCGAGTGTGTGACACCAGATAACGAAGCCATACTTGCCGACCATAGCTATAGCATTCTCCTGCGCAAAAAGTCCCCGGCAGTGTTCAAGGGCATGATTGTTGAAAGCGGCCAGTCTTTCCGGAGAGCACAGGGTTTCGAGTCGCTCAAGGACCTGCTCGACAGCCTGGTGGCAGGGGTCGACCCGAACAGCGATACCACGACCGTGTTGCGTCCTTGCCTGCGCAATGGCGGTGAGCCGGATGAAAAGCTGACAGTGCCTTCACTCGTAATCGAACAGGACGCGTTGTCTTACTTTAGGTTGTTCCAGGCAATCGAACAGTATCGCGAGCGTTTGCGCGCAACTACTGATTCAGCCCAGCTTGAGCTATGGGCGTTCGGTTATCCGGGCTGCCTGCAGGAGCTGGCGGCCAAGGCCCGGCAGCAAATTAAGGACAGCTCGCCCAGTGTTTTCAACTGGTTCCTCGCCCAGGAAGTTAATTCGCTTCACAAGTTGGCAGCCGATTTTTATCGTAAGTTCGGACATCGCACGCCTAGAGACGAATTATGGTCAACGCTCCAGGTGTTGACGCCACGTTTGCCGAAGACGCTACAAAAACGGCTGGCGTATATCCGCCGTGTTCAGAAGGAGTGTGGCTATGCGTGATATTGGCTGGGGTGGCTTGAAGCCGGAACAGGTCGCGAACTGGATCAACTTCGACGCTGGCAACGAAGCGTGGCAATACTCGAGCAATGACATTTCCATGCCCGCCCGGCAAATCGAGGGTGTAGCTGGTTTGTGGAACAAGTTGTCTATGCACAATGTGGCATTGCTGGCCGACGAGGTCGGCATGGGCAAGACGTTCCAGGCTTTGGGCGTCATCGCGTTGCTGTGGAAGCTGAAGCCCGATGCCAAGGTGCTGGTCATGGCGCCCCGAGAAGACATCTGCCATCAGTGGGGCCGTGAGTATGCCGCGTTCCTGCGCGATCACTATCGGGGCGGTGGGCACCTGACCAGCGATGGGCCTGAAAAAGCGCCGCGGCACGAAGCGCAGATTCACAAGCGGCTCGATGAACTGAGTGATGCGGTGAAAGCGGAGTGCGGACAGTTTTACTTCACTACTATCCATTCGCTCAGCAACCTGGTTCAGCGGGAAGAAAAGCAATCGGGAGATGTGTCAGTTAAAGCCCAGGAAGCGGCTGCCAGGATTCACCGTGCGCTCAAGTCATCGTTGGGAAGCATGGGCTTTGACCTTGTCGTGGTGGATGAAGCTCATTATTTCCGTAAAGCCGACGGCGGCTCTCAACGCGCCAAGGCGGCACGAAAGTTCTTCGGGGAAGTGGGCGACCGACTCGGGCAGAAAGTCTTGCTGCTGACCGCCACGCCCAGCCATTCTTCGCTACGAGATATAGCTTCCATTCTTGGGTATTTCATCGACCCTCCGGCTGAAGGGTTACAGCCCGCGCCTCCGGATGAGTTGCTCTCCAAATATGCATTGCGCCGTTTACGCTTGATGCAGGGCGCTGAAGGTTACCGCAACAAATATAACTACCGTCATGAGAAATCGCTTCCGGCAAAGTTCGAGGGCAATCCTGAGGCTGAGATGTTTTTCGCGTTGTACCAGAAGAAGTTGGTGCAGCAACAAGGGCAGAAGGGCAGCGGCCGCAGGTTCCTGTACGGCTATCTCGAAGGGTTCGAATCCGTTGGCACGCAGCAGGGTACCGAGGTCGGCATGACTGCGCAGCTGGAGCAGGAACACTCCGCGCAGGCATTTTCTGGTGCCCCGGATACCCGCATTCTGACGCAGCTCACCGAGTTGTACCGTGAGTATTTCCAGCGTCATCCAGAGCACCCAAAGTACGACACGCTGATGCTCGAATGCCAGCCTGTAGACGTCTTCGACAGTCGCATACAGTTGCACGAGCACAAGCATCTGATATTTGTGCGACGGATCGCTTCGGTGCGCGAGATTACCCAGCGCATGAATGCCGCCAGTGACCTGATGCTGGCGCGGCGTATCGTTCAGGCCTGGCAGCCGAAAGATTCGGAGCGGTTGTTGGAGCGATGGCGGAAAAAGAAATGGTCGCGCGCGTTCTTCAGCCGGTATGTCTGCGAGCAGACGGCCGAGGAATCGGGCGACCAGAATCTCCTTCAAGATGACGACGAAGCAGAAGTCAGTGATGGTTTGGGTGGCGATGAGAAGCTGGCCTCGCATATTGCTGACTTGTTCGTGGTCAAGAAACAGGGGAAGGAACGGAGTACGGACTGCTCGAACTTCAGCTTGCGCTTGCGCAAACCGGAGAGCCTGTTTTCATTACTGCTGGAGCCTGCAAGTGACTACCGCCAGGGCGCATACACCGGGTATGACCGTAAGCGTGTGGGCGAGCGTGATCGAGACGATTATGGCGGTGCAGCACTGCGGGCGCGTCTTGCACTCCACGATGAGCGCACGCCGCAAGCCGGTGAGCTGTACGAAAAAGCGATACCGACCTTGTGGGGTCTCTTGTTTGAAGGGCTGCCCGAAACTACACGCTTTCGGCTGGAAACCTGGCTGGGTCTTGGCCCGCGGGGCCGGGGTATCGCGGAGAATTTTGGTAATTATGTGAAGGCCGGTTTCCTGTTTGCCAGCCCGGTCATCATCGAACTCTATAGTTGGTTCACCGAATTTCGTTGGGCTGATGAACAGGGCGATGTGCAACGTCGATATCTGGCCTTTATCGATTGGCTGAAGCCGCGGCTTCACAATTCGCTGGCTCGCCAGTACTTCATTGCGGCGCTGGATTCCTTCGAGCAGATTTGTGGAAAGATTACGGCCCATGGGCTAGCCGACTGGAAGAAGGATTGGCGCATCCTGACCAGCCTGCAAAGCCCTGCGTGGTACGCCAGTAGTCACTCCGGCGATCGCCGACGGTTGATTCTCGGTTTCAACAGTCCGTTCTACCCTAACGTGCTGGTGGCGACTTCGGTCTTCCAGGAAGGTGTAAACCTGCATCTTCAATGCAGCAAGGTGCACCACTACGGAATTGCCTGGACACCCGGTGACAACGAGCAGCGTGTGGGACGTGTGGATAGGCTCTTCGGTCGGGTGAACCGTCAATTGCAGGAGAAGGGCGAGGCCGAGCTAACGATTCATTATCCGTACCTCGCCAAGTCGTTCGACCAGGAGCAACTGGCTTCATTCGTAATTCTCAAGCATGCGGTCGAGGCGCGGATGGATGCCTGTCGACACACGTTGTTCAATGATGAAATCGACCTGCGCCATGTCGCAGATGGCTGGGAACGATACTTGCGAAAGCCGGTGAAGGGGATGGATTCGTCGGACCCGTTTCCTGCGCGTTTCGGAGCAGGGTCCGTTCCATTGGAGACCTATGATCCGAGTGTGTGAGCTTTGGGAAGCCAGTTGTTGAGCCAGAGCGGTGGATACACAGGATTGGATTTTTAGATTCGTCAGCGAGGCCTCAGCAGAGAGCTTGAATCGGACGAGGTGGGCTAAGGTGGTATTTGCTTGATGTTAGAACCGCCCAAGGCAACCACAAACTAATGAAACGTTATGGTGTAACTCTTTCCAGGCATCAACTCCTCAATAATCAGTGAAACTACTATGCATGATGAGCTTGGGTTTCCGCTGCTCATTCGTCCTGGCTGTATGAAATTCTGGTGATGTGGATTGCGCTCGAGCCATCGTTACCAGTCAGATACAGGCGTAGGATAAAAAAGCAGGCCCGGGGTGTGATCACCGTCGGGTTTTTCAATTGATCTGTACTCTGCAAGACAATACGACAGTCGACTGTGCAACGAGTTTGCTCACCCATTTGACGCTGTGGGCCAAGGCTTTGGTTATCTGCTGATGAGGCTGGAGTAGCTTCCTCAATTGCACATCCGCGGCATCACGGGCGCGAAGCACACCCAGTGTTGCGCGCACCCAGTTAACAGCAGCTCTGTCGTCATTGGCACTTTTCTTCCTAGGACATGGATTGATTTGACCCAACGCTAAGTCGAGAGACGTCAACACCATTGTGATTTTTTAGGTCGCATAAAACTGCTCAACGAAGTGCCGGGCGCACGAGCAAGGGTGCGCAGGACGTTTTCCGTGATTTTTCGCATCGCCGTCTGGCTGGCACCGTGGAGCTCCAGCCATTCGGTGGGCAGGGCAACGGCTTAGGGAGGCCTACCGACAACGGGTGAGACGATGAGGCGTTTCTTCAGGTGAGGATGGGCCAGGGCCGCCAGCGCCTACATGAACGCCATGACCGGTATGCCAGGGCTCAGGTACAGCGTGACGGGTTTCTTGCTGGCGGCCTTGGCTACGAAATCAAGGGCGCGATGGTTCATGCATACATGCCTTCGGAATCGTTCAGTTCGCGGAGCGTTTCAGTCTTCAGCGAAATGCGCGCGTGCCTGCCGAGCTCGGCACTGCGCGTCCAGCCAGCGAGCGAAGTGTTCGTGGGCGGCGGGCGTATTGGCGAAGGTGGATACGAAATCGTTGGTCACGCCGCTCTCATGATGCTGGTCGGCAGTATGGATGGCCGCCAGCCGTGTCGGCTTTGGGGTGATGTTATGCGCTGATGAACATGAGTTGGACAGGAGAAAGCCTCGTCACTGCGTGAGGCGCGAATCTGAACGGAGCCAGTACAGGCCCGAGCGCGCTCGGCCTGATGCTGTGCTAGCGGTTGAAATAGCCGGGGCTTGCATTGGTCTGGAGGATGAATTGTTTGAAACATATGGATCGGTAGTCTGCGATCAAACAGATTTCCCAGTTTTCTCCCACTGCACAAGGCGCCGAGCGGTAAGGGCGGGGGGCAACGGGTGATGATTTTTGAGCCAGCTCGGCACAGGCAGACTCGATCGCTTCGGCAGTGAGCGCTTTGTCAAATGCGGCGTCCGACAGCGATAGGGGAAGTTGGTACTGTATACCCAAGTCTATGACAAGGTTTATTACTTTGGCGCGGCGGTGCATTTCGACTAGTTCGTCACCCGGCGGTAAATCGGTGATAACGCCAACCGCCGGGTGAAGCGTACCGTGCTTAGGAGTTTTGAGACCAATCTGTATCGCTGGTTTCCAGCCGGAGACAATTTTTTCCAATATCGCCTCGTACGCTCTTAGTTGCTGAATAAATGCTTCAGAATAGTAGAGTGATATCCTGGCGCTTTTTAGGCGGGAAAATGAATCTTTAAAGTTCGGTATATTATAACTATACCGGTAGCAGATCTCGAGTTCGTCATGGCCGTGTCCGCGCGCGAATAACTGATAACGCCTATCTGTCTGTGGGTTCTTACCTACGGAGACATAGACAGCCGCGAAGCCATAAGTGTCCAACCGCTCCTTTGATGTCTCATGAGTTTCAAGGTTGACGGCCATGAGAGACAAGAGGGTGTCCTGCAGATGAAGATGGTTGACCCGATTGGGTGTGTAGTCATGCTCTTCAAACCACGAATCAGCGATTTCCTGCAAAGCGCCGCCGTCGATCAACTGGATAGTCGTTTTTCTCTTGGTCGACGCGCGCGCATTGCAGGGAATCTTTTGAGAATCGTTATCGCTGCCCTCGATTTCATGCTTGATGGCCTTGGGCAACGCGGCGGCAGGGAAACCTTGCGCCTCCATCGTCAGTGTCGCAGGGCGCTCAAGCTTCAGTTTGCTCTGTAGGTAATGGATCGCCGCACGTTCAACTCTCGCTTCGATTGCCGAGACGGAATGGTCCAGGTCGTGCGCGAAGGCAGTGACAATATCGTTGAAGATCTCAAGTGGGATCACAGTGAAGTAGCGTTTCACTGTCAGCGACGTGTGGGTGAGTCCGTGACCAAACTCCCGGATTCGCTTCAGGCGCTGGAGTTTGTCGACAGGGTAGTGCTCTTCATGGTCATCAATGAGCCGGCCATGCGTTGCGCAGGTCCAGATGCCATTGGACTCGTGTTTAAGCTCGTTAGCGCTCATTTGCGAAGGGCGAGGGCACCCGGAGCCCGTGGCACCGTAGATGTGTGAAGCCACGCCATCGCCGCCGGCTCTCCTGAGTACCGCGGAGTTCTTCGCCTTTTTGCCTTTTTTAGCCACGGCCAACGTGGTGGAATTCAAACAGATGCAGCAGAGGTAGCCGGCTGCGGCGGCCAGCGCTGCTTTAGTGCCCTGGGCGAACTCGGCGCGGCAGTTTTTGGCAGCGGCTTGCGTTGTGTTCACGGTGTCATTCATCGCTCTAGGTGCCTGCGAGGATGGTCGAATAGAGGTTCTAAAGCAACTACCCAGACGGGCGGCGGCCTAATTGGCTGCTTTCCCGCGCGCCCGACCTGGCACCGGGTCGCCCGCTCCAACTGGCGCCCGTGGCATTGAAGGAGGTTGGCGCTTAAGCGGCAGGCTGTGGCAGGAGTTGAAGGCGCAAACAGCTGGCGTAGTGCCACTCCTAAGCTTTAGGCTGGCGCCCGGACGAACGTTCAGGGAGGACAGGTATGATACAAACTTGCGCCGAGATTCATCGGCAGCTCTGGTACCCGGAGAACCTCGCGGTGGGGCAGGGTTACGGGAAACATCCACGCGATGAAACACTGCTGCAGCGCTTAGCGGAAAAATTGGGTATTCCCGATGAAAGCTTTATCCGCTCCGCGGAAAGCAAGGGCATCACTGCCCAACAGTACCTGATGGCGATGCTGGAAATACTTGAGCCGCTCTCGGTTATGTTTGAAGACATCTGGCGTTATTGCGAACGCACCTTGACAAAGACGTCGAGGAATGCACTCGATATCAGTTGGAACTTCAATCTCCACGGTGAGCGCATCACGATCAACTTTGAGGCCTTCCGGCGCTACCGTCAGTTGCTAACACAGTTGCCGCCCGCAGAAGCGTTCAATGCCTTGTGCAACGCTTTCGCCAATGCGTGCAGAAACTATCAGTTACCCGAATGGCCTTCCCAGCTTCCTGGCAAACCGCGCGGGGCACTCAGCACAAGTGTCGCTTCAAGAATATACGACTTATGTGAGTTGGTCTTAGCACAGGGGTTGAATGATTGCGGTTACCGGGGAACAAAAGATGTCATCGCCAAGCTGTGGGCCATCCGTGACCAGCGGCTATGGCATGCCAATGCGTTCTCCGATTTGCGGCAGCAGTTGGATCAATGCGCTCCAGCACTCACCCCGGAAGATATCCTTAGCTTGCCGTTCTGGCGCCAACGCTGGCAAATCTACGAACTCTGGTGCTTGGTTACCACGCTGGGTTTGTTTGAGCGCCGCGGTTTCGAACTGACCCGTTCGCCGACCGGCGCGTCGCTTCTGGAGCTCGGGAGCAGGGTGGTGATTGCCGAACGCAAAAGCGAGCCGCTGGGCCAGATAGTGTATCAACCGACCTACCAGCGTCGAGCCGGCCAGATGGTGCACCCTGACATCGTCGTGGTGCGGGGAACCTCGGCCGCGATTGATCCGGATGACGTAGCTGCAATTATTGAGTGCAAGCAGCACAGCATGCCGGACGACGTTAGGTTAAAGGTGCTCAAGAAACGCTACTTCGATGGCGTGGCCGCCTCATATCGTGACGCCGTCGCGGAAGATGGTGAACTGGTGCTGCTCAACTATGACCACGTCGATTTCGAGCATGCCCATACCTTGATTGATGACTTCAAGCCCGACACTCGCCACCAGCTCGAAGTGGCGCTCGAGATGGTGCTAACCTCGTTTTCAGCCTCTGAGGTGCAACCCCTGCCAGTACTGGTTATTGATGGTTCGGCCAGTATGGCGAGTGTACAGGCCCAACTGCATGCAAAAATTGCGCAAATGCATCAACAACTGGGCACTGCCCCACATGTGATCTGGTTGGCCGGCAACGCGCCGGTAGTGCTGGACGTGGATGCCCTCGCCACGCACTCCTTTGCCGGTAGTGAAAGCGTAGCGCTTTTCATGCAGGGGTTGCAGACGGCAAAGCGACTGGGTTCGCTAACGGTTGCCCATATCATTACGGACCTCAGCCCGCACGACACGCTGTTTTCGCAGCTTTCCCAGGCGTGCACTGACATCCCGTTCCAGGTGCACAGCGTATGAACTATCGCCTGCGGCAGTGTATGAATTTCGCAAATTGAATGCAGCATGACACTGAGCAGGAAGCCGTAGATGTCTCAAGGCAACATCATTATTGCGGGTGTCAATCCGAGGGAAGGCAACCTCAAGCAAAAACTTCGCGAACACCTGCATACGCTGGGCTTTACCAGAACCGATGAGGGTGCCTTGCGCGCGCCTGGCAGTGACAAGGATCCGGGTGTTGCATAGAGCTCAACGCGAAGAACGCCTCATCGCCAGCGGCAACTTCGTTGCCCGCGCGGGTGTGAAGCTGATGCAATATTTCGCCCCTCAGGCGCTGAGGTGATTCCCAAGAAGATTTCTCCTGCGTTGGAGCGGGTTTCATTCGGCATCTGGCAGAGCGACTTATTTCGGCTGGCATCGCTTTCTGGTCAGTCCCGGTGTCCAGCGGCTTTGGCTGGCGGTTACGCTACCTGATGCGGGACCAATCCAATGGCAAGCTGATGGGCATCATTGCCGTGGGTGATCCGGTGTTCAACCTCGGCGAGCGTGACAAGCTCATCGGCTGGAATTCGCAGGATCGAGGCGCGCGCCTGGTCAACATCATGGTTACCTACGTCCTCGGTGCGCTCCCGCCTTATAGCACTTTGCTCTGCGGCAAACTGATTGCTTGCCTGCGCCGCAGTCGCGACTTGTACAACGACTTCGCCACTGCCTACGGGGCCACCACGGGCATAATCTCTCAGGAGGATAAGCGGGCGCGCCTGATGGCCGTCATCACCACGTCTTCGATGGGCCGTTCCTCGGTGTACAATCGCTTGAAACTCGATGGCATGCAGTACCTTAAGTCGATCGGCTACACCGGCGGTTGAACCCTCTGATGGCATTGGTGTTTAGTTCGATGATCATGATGTGTACTCCAACATCCTTATCGTGTGCCGCAGAGGCCGGGCTCTGTGCTGCGAACCCGGACTGTACTTTATAGGGGAAAAATTACTGAGTTACTTGAGCTTACCGCGCAGCCAGCTCATTACCCGGATCAAGGCTTTCAGCTTGCGATAGAAGTTATCCGCATCGACCAAGAAGCCCAATTGCTCGCGGAGCTGGGCCATCTCGCTCGTCACGGCCCTATGCGCATCAGTGCCAGCCAGGCCTGCTGCAACCATGTCCTGATCAAGCTTGCGCAGTCGACGGTACCAGGTAATATCGACTGCGTGGTGCTCGAAATAGCGGTGGTTGAACACGCGGTGCTTACCGAGCAGAAACAGATAGGCGCCAAAGCCCGCCAGAAAGACCTGCAGCATGCTGATCTCACACCGTTGAACGTTCAGAAATTGGGCGACTTGTGGCGTTCGCCAGCAGCCGATCGCGAACAATAGGGGCCATAGGGCAATGGCGAACAGTGCTTCGTTCGTTTGTGGGTAGCGTGTCAGTTGATCGGGGATGAAGCGGAGACGGGTCATGGTAACTCCTAGTGGAAGGCTGTCCTGGCACGAGGGGCCAGGACTCACGCAAGCTTCCGGTTTTGCCTAGGTTCGATGCAACTCAAGTGGATGCATTTGGTACCCATCGCTAAGAACATCGGCGCATTCAACAGCTCGTCAGAACGTCACTTCACCCTTGAGTGGCCAGCCCTCAGGCACCAACGCCGGAGGTTTGCTCCAAGGTGCCTCGACCAGAGACTTCTGGAACCAGTCATCACGTAGATTGGCGTGCTCGGTGATGATGATCTGGAAGCCTGGTACGTCTTCGACCGTGAACTGGTATAGCAAGTTGAACAGCTTGCGTACCGAGTCCATATCGGCATCGGATTGCTCAGTGTTCAATACCGTACCGTCGACCGCTTTGTAGGATTCCTCTGAGGGGAAATACACTTGGGTCGGCTGATCGATCAACAAGAAGCGCGGCATGGGTCGATTGCTCTTGGCGCAGTACCAATGCAAAGCGAGCAGCGCTGAGAGATGATAGGCCAGATAGTTTTCGCCGCCGCCTGTCCGAGCCATGGGCACAGAGCGCTCAGGGCGGTCGAAAATGATGGTCAGCTTTTTCAGGTCGAATCGGGCAGGGTAGGCACTGAATTCAGATTCGAAGCGTTTGTTGTACAGATTGAACTGTGCCGAGATGCTGTTCATGATCGACGCCAGGCGGTCGTCCAGATCGACATCTGCCAGCGCCTTTTCTAGCTCCTGAACGCGCATTTCCCGACGGCGATAGTCAGCCTCTTGCTGTTTCAGCGAACTGTCAGGGACGAAGCCTTCAAGGAAAAAGCTGATGCGCCCCACGACATGCTTGGCGGCGTCGCTTTGCTTCTGTGCGTTCGCCAGCACCGTATTGGCGGCGATGGCGGCTGTAAGCTCCGCTTCCTTCTCGACAATCGACTTGGTCGTGTCCTGAAGGCGTTGGTTTTCCTCCGCTAGGTAGCCCTGAATCTGCGGACGTTGCCCCATCACTGTCTGCATTTCTGCCTCCAGAGACGCCAGTTCGCCGATGAGCGCCTGGGCTATGGGGGTGTCCATCGCCAAGTTCTTTTCTGCAAAAGGCCACTGCCATTCGCCTGTTGTTGCATTCTTCGGAAGCGACTTGATGGATAAGAGGCGGTCGATATGTTCCGATGCCTCGCTCTGGAAGCCGCCGGCACGCCGCTCGAACACTTGGCCGGCCTCAATTTTGGATTTGATCTCGCGCTTGGTTTTCCTCAGCTTGGCCAGCTCAGCTTCCAACTTGGGTACCTTGTCGTCAGGCTGGGAGTGTGGTTTGGCGGGAGTCCATTGTGCTGCTGTTTTGAGCGCGGTAATGATCTCCTCGACCTCCCCAATGGGGGACTCTGGAGGGAGTATTCCTACGGACTTGGCTTCAGTCAGCAGTGCGATGGCCTGGTTTCGGTTGTTGCCCACGGCTTGCTTCGCCTGCTCCAGCAGCTTTGTCTGGGCTCTCAGGTCTCGTTGAGCTGTCCGCAGCCTAGTCTGCAACTCGTATCGCTCATTGGTTGACGCGCCCAGCAGGATGGGAAGCGTATCTCTGATCGCCTGGGGTTGGAACGGCTCGTTCTGGCGATAGAAAAGCTGATCCTTGTTGGTGACTAGGCCCTGCCTTTGGAAGAGGTAGTAGTACGAATGCTTGATGGAGGCTTCGTAGCTGTTACGCGTGTGCTCCTCCGCAACCTCTGTGCGGTTTTCCGGAATGCCAAGTTGGCGTGACAGCAACGAGGTGACGGCGACGTCGTCCGTGTTGACCACAAGCTCGGAAAACTCAAGGGGCTGCACGAACTCCCCGGTACGCGTCATGGCCAAGCTACAGCTCGCGCCGCCTGACCGTGGGGCCGGCTTCGCCACCATGACCTGCACGTCCGGAAATTGATAGATCACTGCGAACCAGGATACCTTGTCTTGGATAACACCATCCGAAACGTTGAAGTTGGATTGGCCCATGCAGTATTCGATGATGTCCGAAAGGGCGGATTTACCTGTCGACGAGCGGCCCGTAATGATGTTGAGTCCGTCAACTTCGAAGTTGACATCGCGGCGCTGGCCATCGTGGCTGTATACATGGATGGAGCTGATTTTCATGGTCGAATTCCAAAAGCGGTGTACACCGTAACCCTGTCTGCAATCTTGGCGAACTCTCTCCCCAACAGAGCCGCTGCACGTTGGCACGCCACTGTTTCCTCGGTGCCCTCGATGTCTGCTTTAACCCTCCTGGCTTTCGGGAGGAGTCGTCCCTGCGGGGTGACCTCGAAGCAATCGGTGTAGTGCGCCAACGCAAATGCCTCGAAAGTGAACGGCAGCATTTCAGTTACCCTCTCTGCCAGTCCGATTTGCATCTGG
This sequence comes from Pseudomonas sp. Z2-11, assembly GCF_054161305.1. Taxonomy (NCBI): domain Bacteria; kingdom Pseudomonadati; phylum Pseudomonadota; class Gammaproteobacteria; order Pseudomonadales; family Pseudomonadaceae; genus Pseudomonas; species Pseudomonas sp. Z2-11. The sequence continues at coordinate 3,499,845 of NZ_CP096395.1, read as the reverse complement.
GGGTAGGTTTCTACCGTTTTGAGCAAGTAGCCCTTGTAGTGCTTGAGCAGTGCGTTTCGAGATTCGTGGTGGAGGCTCAGCGGCAGTACAAGCAGTGACATCGAAAAGGGCATCCCCTTGGGATCTATCACCGCATAGGTCTTGAGTGCACGGATCAAGACAATCGCGCAGAAGGCAGGGTTGAACAGATTTTTGGTCTCAAACGGACGGTCGTCCCAGCGAATCATTCGGTCTCTCCAGCAGCCTTGGATAGGCGATCCAGAAGCTGTGGATGCCAGTAAACGGTCGGATAGGGGCGCTTGTTAGCGAGAATCTGAAAGCTGCCGCGAAGTACGTATGGCTCTGTCACACGTGCCCGGATTTTCAGGTGATCAAGCTTCTGGGCTTCTGTCTCAGCCCAGGTATACAGCTTCTTGGCAACGGCAATCAGTTCCGGGTCAGAGCAGTCCTCGATTGACGCACCGAGTGCATCATCGTCGAATAGGACGTCTTTGGTGCGCTCCCACTCATTGGTCAGCCGGCGTTCATACTTCATGATTTCTTCAGAGCCCACCAAGCGCTGCCTTGCCCAGGCTGAGCGCTGCTCAAATGCTCGGTAGTAGTCCAAGATGGCATTTCGAATGCGGCTGGGGCTCAGTTTCAACTCACGGAGTTGACTTACGAACAGCCGGTTATCGATGCTTATATCAATGGGGGATGTGGGTGTCGCGTCCTCGAAGGTGATCGGAAGATTGTCATCCTTGTACTCCTCGCTGAAGTTGAACAGCTTCTCCGAAACGTCCCGGGCATATGCGGGCTCGCTCTGCGGCTCGCAGAGCATCTGGATGATCAGGTCATTCCACCATCCCTCCAGGCGCTCAAAGACTGCATCTCTGTGCTCAGCACGGATTGGCCGCATTTTCTGGGCCTTGATGAGTGCTGGGAGATCGCCAATCCGAGGCGTGCTGTCAATAATCGTGATTCTCGATACGAAGTCTTCTTTCTCCAGCGCTGTCAGCTTCGAGAGCAACTCCTTGATCTTGGTGAACGATTTCGCCTTACTGGTAGCGAGTGTGTTCTCTGTCAGTTGCCAAAGGCTGGGCTGAGCCTCCGTTGTATCAGCGCCGTACAGAAAGAATTTCAAGAATGAATCCGGCGCGACGGACGAGGTGGTGAACAGGAAAAACTGATAGTCAGACTCAACCCTCCCATTGGCCTGGTAACGAGTTAGCCAGATATTGACCGACTTCCAGAAGTCGACAGACAGGTCAGTCAGGCGTTCACCGACAGCCTTGTGCTTGAGAGAGGCCAGTGTCTTCTTTCCGGAGGACTCCAGGAAATCGAGGTCATCTTCCTTCTCGATGAGGATCGCGGTGTCCTCTGGAAGCTCTAATGCCTGGTACAGCGCAAAGCGAGGTTGGAAGATGTAGCCCAGCCCCTGTTCTCCAGCGCTGTAGGGATCGCTATCTTTCTTTTGGTCTGCGGAGTCGTTGCTTGCTACAGAGGTCATAATTCAGCCCATGTTCCAAGGTTGTTCATCCCAGGTCTGCTGTGCCTGGGATGGGGGCGAGCCGAGTTTATCGAACGCCTTCTGATGCGGTCGTATACGCCACAAGCAACGCCTGATGTGTAGTGGTTGGCTATTGCCGTCTGAGTGGCTGCGAGCCCTTGCCTGCGGAGCCATCATGTCTTGCGAGTGAAAGCTTGATGGTGCAGGGTGAGCGTGTGGGAACGCCGCCGGCACAGGAACAGATTCGCGTGGGATTCGACCGCTTTCTCGCATGAGGGCATGGGCCGCGCTGGAGTGAAAGGAGCTCGGTTGTTGGTGCTTCTGCAGTGGGGAGTTGTGGTGCGATGTTTGATGTCAGTGGGGAGGCGCGAGATGAGCGGCGCTGCGACGGATACACCTAGGGCGAAGATCACCCTTGTACTTTGCGCTCGTGCTGGCAGCCTTTCCATGTTCAATCTGACCTAACCGAAACTCCATTGAGCACATTCTGACTTGAGTGGTGGCACATGGCAACCACTTGCGCCAGGTGCCATGACGTCCTACCGTCTGCCTTCTTCCGTAACTGTGATTCGTCTAGCCCCGTCTTGAAGCTGGTGTAGAGATCTTGTTCGCCCTTGCTGTTCAATCAGGCAGAGCGCGTAGCTCGCTACGCGGAAAGTCGCCAGGGCAGTGTGGGAGGAGTGGGGATCATCTCAGCGGGGACCACCTTGCGAATGGCCCCAACCCTGTTTTGCTTACCAAGAACCGACTACTGACACATCCTTGAGCTTCACGGTGGTCATCCGGCCTTCTTCATCACCCACCGTGATGGTCGGAGGGATTGTTTTCGGGGGCCGCCTGTACCAGTCACAGCATCCATTTATCACGTCACTGAGAAATCGGCTTTCCAGGACTTCCCGCACAAGTTTGTCGGTCAGCACTGGATTCGGATCGAAGAAAAAATCACCAGCCTGTTCGAGTTCCATAGGCGATGGTGCGCCGAGCCACCACCGAAACGCTTTGCCCAGGCTCAAGACTCTCGCGAATCATGGCCAGTTTTTGCTCTGGGCTCCAGCGGCGTCGCCGCTCCTGGCCGAAAAGCTCTCCACTCTTATCGTCGCTGTTAGTCATAAACATAACCGTTTGCCTATCCCTTATCGTAAGGGGGAAACGGTGTCCTGTCTTTCATGGGGCTCGTTCATCGCGCTGTTACAACAGCGGACTGCTAAGATGTGAGAAACTCTGTGTTTGGCCGTTGGCGTTCGAATTCACTATGCTTTTTTGAATTCTGCACGCCCAACGAGCAAGTCGGTCGCTAAGGGATTACAACGATCCCAAAGTGGGAGGGGGCTACAATGTTTCTGTTACAAGTCTCGTTAAGCAATGTGCGTTCAATAAAGTCTCTGGACCTTGATTTCCGGTCTAAGGGTGCTGACGCCCGCCGATGGACGCTGCTGTTGGGTGAAAACGGCTGCGGCAAAAGTTCTGCACTGCGCGCCATTGCGCTATTGCTCGCCGGCAGTGAGGCTCTGCCTGACCTTCTGGGTGAGCCCGATGCTTGGATACGCAACGGGGCTAACAAATGCGTGATCAAAGGGACGTTAGTCACGGCCAAGGGGGAAACCCGCGAGATCGCGTTGGAAATCAATCGTGGCGACGGTCTCCGGCAAATTTTCACGCGAAATCACTCTTCTTTAGAAGCCTTGGACGCTGCCCTTTCGAAGGCGGAGCGTAACTATTTTGTACTAGGTTATGGAGTCTCACGACGTCCAACCGCAGCAAAGTCCAGGTCTACATTCCCTGACGAGCGCTCACGCGTGCCACGTGCGCAGGGGGTCGCAACAATGTTCTCGTCGGATGCAGTCCTGATTTCTTTGGAGCAGTGGGCGATGGATCTTGAGTACCGCAAGGGGCAGAGTTCGATGGACGCTGTGCGCCGAGCCTTGAACCAACTGCTGCCAGACATGCAGTTCTCCCATATTGACCGAGAATTACGGCAAATTATTTTCAAAACCGTAGACGGAGATGTTCCCCTTAGCCAGCTTTCTGACGGTTACCAGAATATGGCCGCCTGGTGCGGTGACCTTCTATATCGAATCACCGAAGCTTTCCCGGATCGGAAGGATCCTCTTTCTACGAGAGGCGTTTTGCTCATCGACGAAATCGATTTGCATCTACACCCTACTTGGAGGCGTCAGCTAGTTGAGTTTCTATCAATTACATTGCCCAAATTTCAGTTCATCGCAACCACGCACTCTGCATTGACCGCTCAACAGAGTGGAGAGGGCGAGCTTTATGTCATTCGTCGGGAGGGCGAAAATCACTTGCCCACATTGATGCCGTTTGTTGGGGAACCCCGCAATATGATGCTGCATCAGTTGCTGATGAGCCCGATGTTTGGCTTGACGACGATGGACTCAGTCTCCGTGGAGAACGCACGCAACGTCGTGCGAAATCTCAGCATCAAGAAGACGGCTCTCAACACCGACGAGCTTCAGCAGCTGCAGCACATGCAGAAGGTACTCAGAGACGCTCCAAACTGGGATGCCATTCCCGAGTATGCGAAAGAGCAGATCGAACTGCTTAAAGACATAAATGCCTCCATGACCAAGGATGGTAAGCGTCGGACTATTTCCGCCAAGAAGCTGACTGCCGTGGTCAAGGAGCTAGGGGGCGTTAAATGATACAACTGTTGCGGACGCGGAGCGGGCGGCACTTGAAAGGTTTTACTGGCGCCATGCTCCAAAAAAAACTTGCAAAGCTGCTGCAGTTTTACTACGGCGATGGCGCTACAGGCAAAGTGGATTTTAAGCCAAAAAAACGTCAAGCTTGGAGTAAGGCAAAGGTACAGCTAAAGACCGAGTCTCATAGTAAGTGTGCCTACTGTGAGGCTGATACCGCTGTGGTTGCGCATGGTGATGTGGAGCATTTCCGCCCTAAAAGCGAGTATTGGTGGCTTGCATACTGCTATGACAACTACACCTTCAGTTGTCAAATTTGCAATCAGAGCTATAAGGGGGACACCTTTACTGTTAAGGGGGCGAGGCTAACTCCGCCTATCATTCCGCAGTTATTACCTACGAATCCGCAACAGTTGACGACACTTTTGGCGAGGCTGTGCCCCGATCCCGTCATTACTACAGACGCAGCCGTTGCAGCCTTTTACGCATCAGAAAACGCAGACTTAATTAATCCATATGTAGTCGACCCCGAGCGTTATTTCGCTTGGAAAGCAATTCCGAATACAGAAGAGGTATGGCTCATTCCAAAGTCCAATACAGTGCGTTCAAAACGAGCTGTGAAAGCGGCTGAAGATATCCTTGGGCTCAACCGCGAAGAGTTGTTGCGTCTACGTTGGATTGCCTACGAAGAGTTAGAAACTCTTGCTTTCGCGCTGCAAGAAGGAAACTTCACCGACGAAAAAAGGAGGGAATTTTTACTTCGTATTCTCCGCCATGCGAAAAGCGACCGGCCTTTTGCAGGTATGAGGCGATTCTACCTCCGTTCTTGGGGGCTGATTGCATAACAAGGCGAGCATGCCATCATATGATAGATACTCGGGCTAGTAATTGCCGATAGGTTGCTGATCTGTTGCGGTTATGCCGATCAACTCACCGGTCATGGCATGAGGGCGACGATCTCGACTGCGCTGAACGAGATCGGATACCCGAAGGTGTGGGTGGATGCCCAGCTTTCTCATGCCGACCCGGACAAGGTGAGTGCAGCCTACAATCACGCGGAATACGTGGAGCAGCGCCGGACCATGATGCAGGATAGGGCGAGCCGTCTGGATCTGTGGGGGCAGGGCCAGCTGAAAGCGGCAAGCTCTCCGCTTACTATTCGTTTAGAAGGTGCAGCTTCGTTACCTTCGTTGGAAAGCGCGAACGCAAACGCCGTTCTGTACAGCGGTGGCTTCCCAGCGACGACGGTTCCAGCCTCCAAAATGTCCGTCAGCAACGAGCCGCTCCTTAACGCGGCTCAGGATTCACCGGTCCTACCCGCTCCAACGAAGACTGAACAGCTGCGCGAATCCGAAGTATCTGACATACAACGTCAGCGCGCCGAGATGCTAGCCACCTATAAAGCTTCGAATAATTTGCCGCTGCTTGTCTTCGCCAAACTGGCAGGCAAATCCCGCGATCAGATCAACCGCGATATCAAGGCTCGGCGCCTGCTATCCCTGAGTCTGGGAAATCGCGGTCAGCGCATTCCCGATTGGCAGCTTGATCCACTACGGCACAAGTTGGTACTTGCTGCGTTAGCGCGGTTTCCGGATGTCGATGCGTGGAGGCTTTATCGGACGGTCTGTGAACCCCATGAGCAACTGAAGGGGCGTTCGCCAATCGATGTACTCACTCTGGAGAGTTTCGACGTGACTGTGCGAATCGTTTGTAGCGCGCTGGGCTCAAGCTGAGGTGCTGTCTCGTGCGGTGATAACGAATGTCGCTGCTTTCTTGGGCCCATCTAGAGCTACTCCTGAATGTGTGGGCTACGCAAGTCGCCTGATGTTTCGGAGCTGGCTAGAGGATTCTATTGCGCAGGAAGACGCCATTTGGCAATATCCCGCTCCCGCACTCTCTTGTCAGCTCTCCATCCCTCTCATTTGGGGGCTGTGTTTTTGAGGGGCGGGTAATCACACGGCCTCGTGCCGGGTTTTTTATGCGTTCAGCAGATACGGCTGGCGGATAAACATGGAATTCAGCTACCCCTCGTATGGGGTGCTAGGGGTCTAGTGTTCGAATCACTCCGTCCCGACCATATTTTCAATGATTTGGCCGAACCATAGCCAGTTCGGTTTTTTCATGTCTAAAAAATTACTCCCACATTTACTCCCGTGGATGTCTTGGATCTAGGCAGCTGTGAGTTCGCGCCGTTTTGGCCCTTCTCGCGCTGACTTTGGCACCAAACTTGTTTTATTTTTCTTTTCCCTTCAGGGCGCCATCATGCTGAAGTTTGTCGAAGCTTTGCGCCTTCAATATGGCGTCGACGACATAGCAGGATGTCTCGACCAGTGACCCTCGCTCGACGTATGCCAGACTTGTTTACGACGACTTCCGGCCGCGCTATGCCGTGGATGTTGAAGTTCTGGGCCCGGACGGGGAGCCGGATCCACTGTTGCCTGAGCTCATTGGCGTTCCGTTGCCGCTGCCCACCGGTGGCGAGGAAATGGGGATCTATGCGTTTCCGGAGGAAGGCACCAAGGTGGCGGTGTGTTTCGCCTATGGCCTGCCGAACAAACCCTACATTCAAACCATCCTCCCGCACGGACTAAGCATGCCCAAGGCGCCGAAGGGGGATCAGGTCCGGCAGCAGAGCGATGCAGCCCAGCAGTGCGTGGGCGCAGACGGCAACTGGCTGCGCCAGACTGATGGCAAGATCCAGGACAAAGCGATTGAGCGGGAAGTCGAAGCCTTGGATAACCGCGAGCGGTTCCAGAGGCACACGCGGGCGGTCGATGACCACTCAAGCGAGTCCGTGGGCGGTGTGAAGACGATCGAGGCGCTGGGCGCGCTCAAGCTGCTGTCGGGTGGGTCCGCGAGCCTGGCGGCGGTGGATGATTTGCACCAGGCGACTGGGCGGGATCTGAATCTGGTTGTGGGGCAGAAGCACAATGCCATGGTGGGCGGTGATATGCAGGAACAGATCCAGGGGCTGCGCCGGAGCGTGGCGGGAGTCAGTCAGCGCTTGCAGGCGCCAAAAAACTGGATCGGGTCTGAGACGGTGAACATCTTTCAGGTGCTTTGCGACACGCTAGATTTAATTGAGCAAATGGCAACCCAGATCTCAAGCCATGCTCATGGCTCAAGTCCGGTGCCGACGAATTCTGCGGCATTCACAACTGGTGCTGCAAAAGCCGCATTATTTTCGATTTCCCTGAAAGCCGTGACATCCTAACAACTTGACACCGTTAGAGGTTGCTTCGGCTCTCAGCTTGGAGCGCTTGTTTGAGGCTATAGGTAATCATCTTTTCAATATTTTCAACACTGAATCCAAGTTTCTGCAAGTATATGAGCTTGCATAAAGCTTCCATGGTATAGGTAAGATTTAACAGATTCACATCTTTTTGAGCGTCTTTTTCCAAGTCAGGGTTGTAGTGCGTGTAATAGTTGCGCGATGTTACTATTTTATGGCTTATGCTTTTCCTTCTCTTCGCTCCTCCCAATAATGACTGGAATGGCTCTGTCAAATCCAACAGTCTCTGTTTAAATGTTATTTCGTTTCCAAATTTAATTTTATTTTTCAGCCACTCGCGAGCCGTCTCAGGAGTAACTTCCAATAAATTATCGCTAAATTTCGCGTACTGATCGGCTGGCATCAGTGTCTTGTCGCTTGTTCTTCTGTGCAAGGTTTCCAAGCTCTGCGCCAAAGCAAGGAATTTACTTTCAGAAAAAGTGTTTGGCTCGTTAAGCGTCGAGAAAAATAAATTTAATGCAGGCTCGCACACATCATATAAATTTAGCCAGTTATTCAAGTAGCCTTCAGCACTTTCTTCAATTTTTCTGTGGTTGAATAACATTTCTCGCCAATGCAATTTTGAAGATTTTTTTTTGTAGTTTGCCGCACGATAGATTAGCTTCAGGGCTATCGGGACTATAGTTTCGTTACCGTAGTCGTAATTCAAGTCGTCGTGATTAAGTATAAAGCTCCGCATTGTCATTGATTGATTCATGGCCAGAGACAGAAGATTGTTCAGCTTAAATGCGCACGCCATGAAATCTTCTAACGGCCTCGGTTCCGTAGAGGAAAGCCTGAGATATGTATTCTGCTGAATGGAGACTTTGCTTACGCTGGGGCTTGGAATTTTATAACCGAAACCAATTTTAAGTGTCATTCCATTTGATAAATTATATTCAATTTTATCTGGCAATGAAAATTCAATTCTGTGGGAGTGCGCCGTATCTTGTCTGGAATAAACCAGTCCTGTGATACCAACCCATTCGTCTAGGTTGTCGATTTCGAATGTGGCCGCATTGAATTCCAGTGGCTCGCCACGATCGTAAGCAGCCCCGATGATCGCTTGATTGGAAATTAGGTATGCTTTTTGTACTTCGCTTAAAAGTATAGGTTTGGAAGTGTAGAAACACTGATCCAGTGTAACTAGGCCGAGCTCCTCCACTTCCCCGTTTATTCGACTTTCATCTATATCTTCACCAAGATCCTGAAAGTGCCCAATTAACTCCAATTGTATACTGCCGTCATCCTCGATCGTGAGAGTTCCAGGAATCTTTTTCTTAGTATCGTTCGGGAGCCAAAAATACCCGCTCCATTTATTTGTTTTTTTACGCATGATATTTCCCTTTATCAAATCACTATTGCGCCTTTCAAGATCCGACATCGCACAGTCTACCTTCGGAAGCGCCGCGCTTGCCCTCTTGCTGGAGTTACCTCCGATGCAGGCCTGGCCTCTCACTCATTGATTCTAGCTTTGCAGCCATCATTGCTAGCGTCGTTGAGTTAGATCGTTGTACCTCATTCAATGCGACCATCACCAGTGTCATCGACTCACGTACCTGCTTCAGAGTAGAACTCATCCTCGCCGTTCCTTGAGATCATTTGGCATGTCTTGCGCGTCTAGGCCGCGGACGGTAGCGATGGGATAGTTTTAAAGCAGGCGGGCGCGTATCGCTGAGGGATCAGCGTGCAACGCGTCCAGGGATGTGCAGCGGTCCTAACCCTAGGCATCAATAAAATTTAGAACTGCAAAAAAAAAGGTGGAAAAAACACTTATCCCCCTCCCGCCGGCGGAGCCTACGTCTCTCTTTTTTTGCAAAGAAGAGGGTTTCGAAAGCCACGACTACGGGGTCGTCTGCTCTGGGCGCTATGAAGAGTCGATACGTTTCATTGATTGCAAAATTTTGCAAACGAATGCAGAAAGGTTGCATCGTGATTAGGGAGAGGCTATTCAGGTGAAAGGTCTGTAAGCGCCCAGTTTCCGGGCGTTTGAGGTTTGAAAAAAAGGACTATTAACGAAGTTTTCGAATTTTGCCGGTACGCGGAAGACAGTTTGCAAGCGGGCTTCTGCTTAGACGTGCCCCTGCTGAAAGCCGCGATATTGGCATGCTTCGAGGAACGACCGCGTTTCAGAAACGATCAATCCCCTACATCGGTCCATGAGCTTAAGGAAGCCCTATAATTTTTTCTTTTCCGCGACCCATTTCGTCCAAGCCAGCAATTCACGTCCATTGCGCAGCATCGATGCTTGACTCCAACCCAAAGCGTATTTATCCGTGAGCAACTCGCCTAACTCCTTGCTTTTAATTGTTGGGTTGTTTTTTAAGATCTTTTCATTCTCTAAAATTATAGGCTCAGCAGCAGCCATCGAGAAAATCGCGTCAAAGTGCGATCCATATTTTTTTAGTTTTGACTTGTTAATGAAATAACGTGTCTGGTCTTGTGTAGCAAGCTCAAAGCGCACCAGAATTCTTAAAGCGTTTATATATCCTGTTGGAAGTTTTTCCTTTTTTCCTATGCTGTTGATTTTTTCGAGCCATTTCAAACCTTCAATTGTAAGCGAAGGAGACGCGAGCGGGGAGAAGACTTTCAAAGAGCGACGGCGTCGGGATGATTTGAGTCCATCTGTCAAAACAACACCCTGATCTCTGTAAACCCATCCGTTCATTGAACTGACTAAGAAACCACATAGCTCGAGCCATTTACAAATGCGAAGAGTGTAAATGTGCCAGGTTTTCTCAGCGTATGTGCTGTTTGGGAATATCTCTTGTAGGATCATTATCGCATCGCTCAAAGTCATAATCGAACTTGATGTGCGATCTTGGATGGCTAATGTGAATGCGTGTTTCTTGAATTTTTCCCGGACCGCTTGAAGGATGGCTGTCTCATCGCCTTCAATGAGACCTGGGTTGAGTTGATAGGCACCACCGTCCCTAGTCGCAACGCCGAACATGTTTATATCTGTGCCGGTATTTTGAATCGACCCTTCCGTTAAACCGGTATTGGCGACAAGCTCCTGAGTGGATACAAGTTTTCCCAGTTTAAGCATCTTCGCAATTTTAATTACCGAGGCAGGTTCAGTCGATGGGAGATAGCGCAAAGGAATTACAGGAACCTTTTTGGTGAGTAGGTACTCTCTAAAAATATCCCAGTATACGTTTAGCCTGTCACCACTTTTGATAACAAGTCTACGATGCATTAAAGAATCCAGAGCTTCGGAACTTGACGATTCGGTGACTTCAAACCAGTCCACTGGTGCACGCTGTGCTACTATCTGCAGACATGCTCTGTCAGCTTTGCTGAGCTGATTCAGATCTGTGTCGAACAAGCTTGCGATGTCCAGTTTGTTCGCTAAAAGGTTTTCTTGATCAACCCCCGATTTTATTTTTTCGTAAATATGGATACATAGCTTTTTAAGCAGCCAAGGATATCCTTGACTGCTTACGATTAAATTGTGCCTGAGATCGCTTTGAAGTTTTTGCCCCAGCTCTTTCTCGAAGATATTTATTGCCGTATTTGATTCACTATCCGAAAAGGGAGAAAGCTTTCGAGTAATGCGATAGTCAGATAACTGGTGCCAGAAAAAGTAAGCTGGATGATCTCCCTGTGTTGTACTATCGCTTTTCCAGGCGAAGCCCAAACATAGGCAGCCGCAGGCGCTTGCGGCGTTAAGTAAGAGCGCTTTGGCTCGATTAAAAACTTCAAAAAGTTCAGGTTTTGAGTAAAGTTCTTCAAATTGATCGAATATTAATATTATTAGTTTTTTCTGAGTGGCGACGCTTGCCAAGTAACTCTTTAATGATGAAGAGTTTAGAGGATTGCTTACATCGGAAACGACAAGATCTATATTGGCGTCACCGAAACCCTGTAACTGAGCAGCGCTTAAGCAGTTGAGCAGCGCGGAGTATATATATGAGGGGCTTGTAGCAGCGCGCACGTCCACTGGAAAGATGAAGTACTTGTTCTTGTTTTGTACATTTTTAGATTTGTCTTTTAGCTTTGCTATCAGTGAGCTTTTCCCCATGCCGGAGTCTCCGGTAAGGGCAAATATTCGAGTGTTCGTTGATTGTGCTAAAGCTTGTTTGAAAAAATCAAATACGAATGTGATGTCTTTTGCTCGGCCTACAAAGTCTTGAGGTCTTGCAGGTCGGTAGTCGCTCCACTCCAAGCCTGTTTGTACCTGAGCAACTTCTCCAATATCTTCAGCTGCAGGAGATATAGGTTTTACTGTGCTGGCAGTTTGAGCCTCAAACTCCAATGTTGCTAAAGATGTATCTGTGTTGAGTAGATTTGCTATCAACTTGGAGTCTGTTACAGGATCATTATTTGAAGCGTGGTAAAAAATAACCTTGTTGGGAATCCCGCCGGCTAAAATTGTTACGGCCCATAGATTTCCAAAAGGCGTTACTAGAAGAACCCAGCCACCCAACAAATTCTGGCTTTTACAATAATCCGTTGCTTTTTCCTGAGGTGGGCTTTTTATAACATTTGCTGAGATTAGTGCGTTAATTACATCTTTGGGTTCGTAGAAACTCAACATCATCGCCTTCTCGATCGGCTTCTGTTGCCATGTTTCCATAAAGCCTTTGGCTTCTTTTCCATACTCGGCGGTGCTGATTAACCAGGCTTCCGGGTATTCCATAAAATCTCTAGTGCCGGCGAGATTTTTTAATATGTTTGCATCAATGGGTTTGTCGCGATATGCCTTGCACTCTACATAAATTTCTTTGCCGCTGATCTTGTGTTTGCAAAGTAGGTCAAGTTCTACAGCTGTAAACCGTATTTCGTTTATTACTTCATAAGACTGGGCAGCTAAAAGCTTTGCCGTTAAGTCCTCTAAAAGATCGCCTTTTTCTTTTGTAGATGCAGTGCCCGGGACGGCTACCTCTATTTTAATATCCATTTAAAGAATCTCTTGGCTGATCTTGTATTATTGGAATGTCGCGCATAGTAGGCTCAGATAGTGGCTCTGCGCCACTGTTTTGAGCAGTATCCGGATTTTTAACTAGAACACCGGCCAATTACTGAACGACGCGTATCACAGTCGAACCTAATCTTTTCCCAAGCCATGCAAGCGAGCTATCCCCTGTTTGATGAAGCCTGCGTTCTCCCCGATGCGCTCTAAAGCAACGCGGGCGTTTTCGCCGATCGCTTCGCTCCCCTGGCGCTCTACCAACAGCACCAGTTCCATTAGCGCAGCTTCAATCGCGATCTGATTTTCGTAGATTTTCTCGAGAACTGTTGGGAGGGAATATTCGTTGTCCATGCATTCGACTCCGGGCAGGAAACTGGAAGCATAGCAGGGCGTGGGGGGCTGATTTTCAGTTCGAGGCTGGGAAAAAGGTAATTTTGGTAAGCCGGTGTTAAAAATTGGCCGCAGCCCTTATAGACCGTGGCTTTGATGTATTACCTTTGAAGGTAATATTTGGTAAGGCTATGGTAATAGTTCTCCAAGTAGCTGATTTTGTTAAGTTTTATAGGTGGCTGAAATTACTACGACTAAGGGTAATTTTTCTAACTCCTCTATTACCCTTTTATTAACTTTGAATAATTCGTATAACCTATTGATTCTATTGAGTTTTATCGCCGGTAAAAAATGAAATTGCCAATATTACCTTTTTCCCAGGGGTCAACCTGAAAACGGGGCGAAGCGAAGACGGGGAGGTTTGCTGGCCTTTCATGCACGCGGTTTAACTCTCACAAAGGCTCGCCTTTGCCGACGATAGACAGTGCCAGGATTGGAGCCGAGAACCGCTGCTTAAAAGTTGCTAACGCAGTCGGCAGAAGGGATGGGAGGAGGAGGGAGGAAACCAGAACTGGTACGCAACTGGTACACGGGCTGGCGGCGAGGTGTTCGTCCCTTTATTTGCGGGAGGTAAAAGAAGTGTCAGTCCGATCCATCATTGGTGACGATGCTTCCCCAGGGATGGGTAGCTGAGTGGGAAGCAACTGCGTTTCGATCCCAACCAAATGGTCCGCTACCAAAATTCAAGTTTTTTCGATTTTAAGAAAGGGATTATCGGATGGTATCGATTCGAACAGCAGTTTTGATTCTTCAAGTAAATAGCCTTTGAGTGTCGCTCTCTTCCGAGGACCTTCGATTTGGCACGTCCAGATGTTCAAGCCATTTTCACGCTTGCTGTGGACTTTCAGTTTCTCGAACTGCTTCTGCACCCAACGCCATTCTTCAATCCCTTGATCGGTACCCTGTGAGATACCAGGGAACTCCTGCGCATAGCGTTGAAAAAGGCCCGGCGTGACCAAAAATACGCTGCCATCCACTGTATGGATTTTGGCCTTGCTGTCATTGATGATCAGCTTGTGGCTCAGAATGCCTTCCTTGACCCAATTCAGGAATGCCTGGCCTGGGCTATCCGATTGAAGCGTTGAAGTTTCGACAGCACTTTCTGACAGTGCGTCACTGGCCTCAGGCTCCTCCAACTTGAACATGTCCAGTAGCGTGCCGACGTGATCGGCATCCTCTAGCGCCATGAAATCCGGCTGCGGTTGGTTTTGACATGACCTTGTACTAGCTGTCTCGGGCGTTGGTGTTGGTAACGGGGTGTCAGTTAAATGGTCATGGACTGCAATACTCACCGTTCCGCTGAAAGCCTCGGGCCGGTCTTCGTTCCCCCAAATCAGTGCCGGTTGAAGGCGCAGAAAGGTGAAACTCTGCTGCCAGTTTCCTTGTGCCACAAGCGCGGTCCAGATGGCTTTGCCTTCCGGCGTGGACTCAACCAATCCATGTGACTGCAGCTCATCGAACACCGCGAGGTTGGACGAGGGAATGCCCTCAATCGATTGCGACAACAGATAGGCTCGTAGCTTGTCCGTGACCGTCTTGCTGACCAGCCACAGTGAATCCTGGGTCAGCCATCCCGAGGCACCTGGTTGGTTGAGTTTCAGTTCGTGTTGAACCAGATGACGCAGCCCGCTGATCAAATGGTGTTGCAGCGAATGAGTCGGCGCTTGCAGTGCCTTGGTCGGGTTACCACCGATGTTCTGTGCGGTGGAAACACGGTCGGCCTGCATCACCAACTCACCGATCACGCCGGCACGTTCATACTGGCCCGCTAGGACGTACAGGAGGTTGGCCCAGAGCGATGGAAATCCACTGAGCCAATCGAGGATTGAGCAGTCGAGAATCTGGGTGTAGAGCAAGCCTGCGGCCGCGCCATGCAGGTGGTAATCGCGACCCTTGAGGTAGCGAAAACGGTAGGGCTGATCCAGGGATCCCTGCCAAGGATGCCAGACATGGCCATCCTGGCGTTCGACCAGCAGGTCCACGGCGATTTTGCCGATGTCATGCAGCAGGGCTCCATAAGCGATGCCGGCGGACCAGGCATCTGTCTGGGCGGCTTGTTCTTCGGGCGCGGCACCGGTGGGAAGCAGATACGACTGACGCAGTTTCAAACTACAAGCAACCAGCTCGAGGCCATGGTCGAGCATGCCGCCGAGATAAGCATGATGGTGCGTCTCGCTGGCCGGGAGTTGTTGGACCAGTTCGGCGTAGCGATGGATCGGATTTAAATAGAGCTGGCTGAATTGCGGATGGGAGAGGGCGGTGTACTGCCAAATGCGATCAAGCAACTGGCGGCGATGCCCCGCGGCTAACAAGCTTTGGGACGACTCGACGGGCAGGTACCCATCGGCAACGTTTACGGTTGGTGGCGGAGGAGGCTTTTGCCTTTTGTGCCGAAACAGACTGAGCATCATGGTCCTCCCGGGAACTGGCAGAGTCAGTGGCCTTTTAGCCTTTTCGGATAGGGCTCTTACCCTTGACTCCCCATTCCCTTCCAACCCTTACCGGTCCTTTTGACGCGTTTCCCTTTGTGCGGCAATCGGAATATCGATTTGTCCTGGCGCCGTTTTGTTGGAAGCGCATGCTGGTACGAAAAAGGAAAGTGTCGGTACACTGCGGTGCGAATTTTATCGGGGCTTGCCATGAACCTCACTGACGCCACGCTCATACTGCTGCTCGCGGCACGTATCCATGGAACAGACGAAGCCGTCAGGGCTTCGGCGAAGAGCGTGGTCAAGAAGCTACCACGTAGCAAACGTGATCTGATCTACAAGGTAATCGACAGCCGAAGTCCACTCGAGCTGGTGGATTACCTGGCGGAGAATCTGGATACGTAGCGGCGTACTGCAGTTACGGGATTACCTCATGTTCTTTGCGTCAGAGCTCCGCAGTGCGGAGATTTTTCTGGGCATAGAAAAAGGGTCCAACTCGTGTTGGACCCTATGAAGCGTTTGCAGCGGTGAGGTGACGATCAAGCTCCATCATTCATGCATCGTGATTCATCCATTACCGTCTGCTTCCGTTGCTGCTCCAGGTTGAGCACATACTCCGAAGCGCATCGGGCCTGGCCACTGGCGCGGAAAATCGCGCTGTTGTCAGCCTTGAGCAGGCCGAGCCAGGAGTCGATATAGCCCTCGTGCCGAAGCTCTCCCCGTATACCGGCGTAGGCACATAAAAAAGCGGCGCCTATTTCGGCGATCAACTCTTCAAATGCATAGGCTGGCGAGCCAAAGGGACACGGAGAGGTCACGCCTTCGCGCTGCAATCGAGAGTGGTGTCCGGTCCAGTGCGTCAGCTCGTGAAGCGCCGTGGCGTAGTATCCACCTTGATCGCGGAATTGCGCTTTTGTTGGCAGTTGGATGAGATCCCTGATCGGGTGGTAAAAGGCTTCGTCGGCAAATCGATGAATGATATTCGCGCCCGAACTCAGCAACAGGCTTTCGGCAGCACTGTTGGGGAAGAAGGGATCGTTCGACTCCATCTCGAGCACCGTTTCGTTGAGTGTTTCGAGCCCCTCCGTTTGCTCGATGTTGAACAGAAAATGCGTCCTGAGAATGCCAAAGTGAGCGACCTTGGGCTGACCGTTCTCATCAAGTACGGGTTGGCCTGATTCGGTCTGTTCCTCGCGCTCCATCGGTTTGTAGAGCACGGCCAGGGTGCTGTGTTCACCCTTACGGATGTGTCCGCCGGCTTTTTTGGCTTGGTTGAAGGTGAGCCAACGATCTTGAGTGAACCCCTGCAACCTAGCCTCGGTCCAGAGCAGCGGTAAATTGATGCCCGAATAGGGACGCTGGGTGATGGCGTTGATGGGATAGGGTTGGTGATGACCGACGTCGGCTGAGCCACTTGAGGACCAGGGCTTGATCCAGGGCGCTACGCCTTGGTCTAACGCGGTAACGATCTTGTTTGTCACGTCTTGGTAGATATTGCGCATGGCATTTCCCTCGAAAAACCGGAGGAACGCCTTGCCCGTCGGGGAGGGTTCCCCGGTGGGTATTGGTTGGATTGGTGCAGGACTGCGTATAGCCTGAGTTGGATCAGTGGCCGGGTATGGCCATTTGCGGTCAGCGTTGCTGCTCTTTCGCAAGCGCTATCAGTAGGGCGTTAGGTTGGTCTGATACCTGAAGCAGACTGAGGCTCAGTCGCAGCAATGGTTTATGTTCTGCATCACTCGCTGAGCCGAACTTGGCTATCTCGAACACCACGTAGGGTGCGTTTGGATCGGCCAGGTGCGCTTTGAAGGCTGCGCATACCACGTTGCTCAGCCTATCGAGCTGCAGTTTTTCAGGATGATTTGAACCATCGATCAATACTGCGTGTTGCCACGCCTCTGGAGTGAACACAACGGGCAAGCGCAGAGTGTTCAGCGCTTCGCTTGTGAGTGAGTCGGACATGGTGTGCCTCCGTTGATAGCGCGAAGAAACCTGTCCCCTGGGGGAAAGGAATTTCCCCGCGGTGGGTTGAAGAAAAGCAAGAGGGTTTGGGACGAGCCGAGCTCGAAAGACGCTCGGGAGAGCAGTAGGCGTTCATCACCCGTGAAACGTGACCGTGCGAGCCACCGAACGCTAATCGCACTTGGGGAGAACCCTCACCGGAGTGACGTAGCCTTGAAGGTTCTGGCTACCTGGGCTGGTGCTGTCGATAACAGCGATCCGTATCCTCTATGTAGCTGGATGATATGCATGGGTCAACGGCCATAGAGCCGCTGGTGCACGAGCTGCGTCTTCTGTCTTCCAGTGAAGTTTTTTTCGACCGAGCAAGCTGATAAACGGTTAAGCATGGGCGATTTTCAGTAGTAGGCTGTAAGCTCGATTTGCACAGGAACACGCTCAGAAGAGGGCGCAATCATGCCGGTTCAGCAGCCACTTCAAATCTCCCGCGCACACCGCTGGGCATATGCATGCGGTATGTTCGCAAAACGTGGTTATCGCAAGTTAAGAGGGTTTGAGTCCCGCGTAGCTAAACGTGCGGTGGCGACAGGTATACCTGCGGGTGGGCTATTGGTTCGTGGGAGCTTTCTGGTTACGAAGCTGGCACTCATCCTTGGGTTGCTCTTTATCGGTTTCTGGTTGGTCGCTTCTGTAGTAACGATGATTGCTGTGATTGGTCTCCTTTTTTCCAAGGCTGCTGTTGATGCGGATCTTAAAGAGGCGGAAACAGGGCCAGACTATCTCGGTGCTGACCTCTACATCGGTGACTTCGACGACAACGGGCACTATATCGGCGACAGCAAGTCATCTAACTGAACGCTTAGCAGCCCCCATTATTTGATCCGTACCTTTGCTTGCTGAATCACTTGCGGCTTTGCTGCCATTGGCCAACATGCCTTGAATCCCATTTCCTACTGCATATCCCGTCCAGCTCATGGCTCCGAGGAACAGCATCGGCAGTACGATGAACATCGCCCCCATCACATACTCAATCACCTGTGCCGTGACGGTCCCGTCCATAAAACCGGATGTGGGCAGCGACAGCAGCACCTGATTAGACGCCGACACTTGGTTATACAAGGTATCGAGCATGCTGGAGTCGACCCAACGGGCCAACTCCCACCAGAAGGTCAGCATGTGCAGCGTGAACAGCGCGAACGTCACCGTCATGACGGTCTTTAGCTGGTAAGTACTGACCAGCAGGATCAGCGGCAAGCTGATGATAACGCCCATGATCAAGAAAGCCTGCACCATGGGCAGTGCGGCACGTAGTGCATTCATTGCTGGGAAGTTGCTGAACGAGCCAAGGGCCAGCCCAGTGTTGGTGGCCAGGTTGTTGAGCCCCTGATTGATCGACCCACCGCGAGCACTGGAGCCATAGTCCTGGTACACCTGTCCGGGCGACATGGACATCGATTGTTGGCGCGGGCTGACCAGTTCGCGCAGGGTGGCATCCTCGATTTCGTTGCTTGAGCGGCCAGTCAACCAGCCTTTCAGCTGAGTCAGCAGCGAAGGATCGACTTGCTCGATCAAGCGCTCTCGCAACCCGACACTGCTGTCATTCCACCACTGTTTGCAAGTGGGGTAGCCTGCGCCATTCTCCAGCCGCGGCAAGGAAACATCGCGGCTGTCGTCATACGGCCAACTGGCTCGCGGTGTACGCGAGCGATCGGTGTCGTAGTAGCCGGGCGTGTCGAGAAAATAGCTTGAGCCGATCCAGGACGCGTCGTGACTTTGTGCCTTGTCCAACTGCGGGCGGTTGGTGAACAGCCGAGAACGCGAATAGCCGTAGCAGTCGCGGGTGAAATCAGCGACCTCCTGCAGCAGTACCTGACTGTCAATGCGCGAGCTGTCGATCTCCATGCGCATCTGCCGGATATCCGGTGCGCATGGGATGGAGGCGGTGGCCGCAGCGGTCACTCCTTTGCTCAAGGCGTGCACCAGAAACCACCAGATTGGCACGTTGGCAGAGCGTTCTCCGATGGTGTTGAAAGTGGTACCCCAGACGGTTTCCGCTGGCTTGGCCATGCTGACACCGCAGCGTTGGCTCGCTGCATCGTCGAACGCCATTGAAGCGAGGTTTAGCGGAAAGACCGGCGCGCAGCCGAACAATACGACAATGTAGGCCAGCCAAAGCCGGTTCTCGATTCGAGGTACCGAGAGCAATCCTTTGTTGCCTTCATCCGCGCCTTGCTGACGGGCCGACAACCATTCTTGCAAGATGATTGCACCAAAGGGGGCGGCGAACAGGCCAGTATCGGACAGGACGTTCCAGATACCGTTGTTGATGATCCATGCCAGCAGGGAAAGGTAAAACTCCAGGTAGCTGTTAGTGCTCATGAGCATGGTGGTGACCTCACAATCGAGTGAGCTCGACGCAGGTAAAGATCAAGAACCCTAATGTCCCGGCGCGTTTCACGCGCAGTCGGTCCTGTGGTCGATGTCGGTGGCGCCTCAGCAGGTCCCACCAGAGTGCAAAGAGAACGCTGTAAAGCAGGACACGCCACCACCGCAAATAAGGCCGTATCGATTCCAAGGCTTGCTGCCAGCCCCCGAAACTACCCAGCGCAGTGCAGCCGATCCAGGCGATCAGTGCGGCGGTCAGAATCATCCCTGCGGCGATCCCTAGACTTGAATGCAAAGTGAATAGCGGTGAGCGTTTCATGGCTCACTTGTTCCTGGCGTCAGCATCATTGAGTCGGCCAGGCTCGGGGTCGCCTTGTTCGACGGTACGCGAAGCATCGGCACCTCCGGCATGTCGATCGAGTACCAGGCTGGCGGTATTGGTAGCCAACATTTGCCGGACCTGCAGCTCAGTCTGCAGCAGGCGTATTTCACGCTCCAGAGTGTCGATGTTTTTCGTCAAGGCCATTTGGGCCGGTTCGGCGGAAGCGATGTTAGGTTCGTGGCTGCCTGCCAGCAGCGTGCGCAATAGCAGGAGCGCTTTGTCGAGCACGCTGGACAGGGCCGTCTCACTGGCCAGGCGCCGCGCCAGGAGTTCCTGATCAGGATCGTCGCGCAGGGCTTCGATCACACCACGGGTCACTGGCAGCATCGGGCTGGAGGCTTTGCTCAGATTGTCAGGGGTAGGCGGCAGAGAACCGGACAGCAATCCTTGCAGGGTCTTGAGATGTTCACCGTAGGCCTCCTGGATCAGCGGCGTCAGTCCGCTGCCAGCGGTAGCCCGCAGAGTCTCGCAGGTGTCGCAGGTTGCGACTTCGATCTCGCCCAACACTCGAACAGCCCATTCGGATTCCTCTTGGGGTGAGGTCCATGCCTGGCAAATAGCGCCGCCCAGGCAATCACTGCTACTGATCGAGGCGCTGTCATCCACGGACCGGTTATGCAGCAGGTTGTAGCCCGCGCGCACCACATCGGAGGTTGCCCGGATGAGTGTTTGTCCGCTACCTCCAGCCTTCTGCCCGCCGACCCATGACACCCCATTATTGCCGTTACGGGCCTCGGTGTTTTTCACCGCGGCCACCGCATCACCGCCGGTTTTTTCGAGGTTGCCCTGCATCTCCTGGTTCTTGGCCAATGCGCCCCAGCCGGCTTGGCCGACCTTGTCAGCCATCTTCTCGGCCATGGCCTGGCAGGTCAGTTTGGAGCGGTCGAAGTCAATACGCCCCTGCATCACGCCGTTACTGAGCAACTCATAGAGACCGGGATTGGCGCGCTGGATGATCAACGCCGGCAGCGACATCACCGCTTGGGTCGCGTTATGCACAATGCTGCCCATGATCTGCTGGAACCCTTCGGTGACGCCG
This sequence comes from Pseudomonas sp. Z2-11, assembly GCF_054161305.1. Classification (NCBI taxonomy): domain Bacteria; kingdom Pseudomonadati; phylum Pseudomonadota; class Gammaproteobacteria; order Pseudomonadales; family Pseudomonadaceae; genus Pseudomonas; species Pseudomonas sp. Z2-11. The sequence goes on along the minus strand of NZ_CP096395.1, from coordinate 3,478,926 downwards.
TTCAACTGGTTTTGCAAGGTGTTGGTGAGGCTCATGTTTCCGCACATCATGTTCGCCTGCCAGGATCCGCCGACACCGAGCCCGTTGGGGCGATAGAGCGAGCTCGGCGAGCCCGCTGCCGAGCCACCACCTATGGTGTACATCACCCTGTCGTCGAGCACTTCACCTTGAGTGCCTAGACGGTAATCGTCCTCGGCGGCGTCGGCATGCGTGGCCACGGCGAGCAGTCCGCAGAGCAACAAACCCATCGGGCCCAACCAGGGTTTTGCAATATGCCTACTCATGAAGCACCACCTTCGAAGTCGATGCTGAACAAGAAGGTCTGTCCCTCACGCTTGCAGCAGCTATAAGGACGCCACAGCGACCAGGCGTAGCCGCCATCCGCGCTCTGCACCGGATCGCTGGGGAAGATGGCACATGTGGGTTGAACCAGGGGGGAGAGCAATTGCCATTTATGGGTCGAAGCGTCGTTTTCAACGATTGGGCCAGGCGGCCAATAAGCCTCGCGTGGTACGGGTGTGAGCGGGACATACACGTGCGGTTGCCAGTTGCGGGTAATGACATCACCCGCCCGCTGCGCCATCACCGCAGCGGCTTTGAAATCGTCGGGTTGCACCAAAAATCCTTGCCGGGGATAGACGTTGCCCCACATGTTTCCCGCGAGCTGACGACCGATTTCACGGATCCCAGGCACAAGCGACTCGGGGTAGAGGCTTTCCGGGATGCCATGACGCCAGGCCAGTGAGTCCAAAGTGCTCAGGTAATAGGGCATGAACGCAGTGGCGCCGCTGGCGCAGGCGTAGCCGGATTGCGAGGCAAGTTGCGTGGCGGCCCAGCCACCGGGATGGCCGATGCCATCAACGTTTTTGAAACGAGGCAGGTTGTCGCGTTGCGTGTTCGGCGTGATCAGGTTACCACCACCTTCCGCACCGCTGATGGGAGAGGTGAGTGCGGCCATCTCGGTCCAAGGATTGGCACCGGTGGTGGCATAGCTCGAGACCACCAGTTCAGGAATGAAATGACGAACCTTGGTCGAGGTTTTAACCGTGCAGCCGAAGGGGGTACAGAGTAACCAGAAGCAGATGCCGACGACTTTGTACTCGAGGCAGTCTGGAGAAAGTACGGAGGCGGTAATGCTGCCGGTATCCAACGCTACGCTTGGCCCGGATGCCAGCAGAATGCTCAGCACCAACGGATGTAATTTCTGGGGCAAAATGTGCGGGCAGGCAGCAGGCATGATCCAGGCTCTGGGTGTATGGCCTGGACAGGTTCAATGATAGAAAGAAGGGTGTCACTGAGAAAGCCGAACGCAGGATTGTCGGTTTACAGCGACCTTCTAGATCAGCAGATGGTCATTCAGCGCTCAGCGTACGAGCAAGCGCGTCAGACTCGATGAGCAACTGATCCGTTTTGATCTCGAAAATGTTGGCGAGTTTGCAGAGGACCAATAACGACGGGTTGCCTACCCCTCGTTCGATTTGACTCACGTAGGTACGATCCACCTCGGCCATGAGCGCCAATTGCTCCTGGGTAAGGTTCTTCACGCGTCGCATCGAGCGGATGTTTTCCGCCAGTTGCAGGCGGAGTTGTTCGAAGTCTTGAGTCATGCGCGCAAACTGCGCCTTGAGGGACTCTCAATCCACGGGATATAGTCTACATTTGGTTCTGGTTCGAGCTTTTTTGATGCTTGTGCCGAGTGTCAATTTTGTTTCTATGCTGCTTAGAACAGACCGAGCATTAATAAATAATCGAAAGCTAAGGTGTCTATGGACGAAAATTACGTTTCAATTCCGGCGGCGGACGGCTGCCCGAGCCTTCTGACACCGTGGGGCAGCGAATTTGCGCCTATGATCGAACGTGGCGTGCAATGCGCCCAGGCCTGGCTTAATACACCTGGTGACGTACCGCTGTGGTGGGAACTGGCGCAGGCACGTAAGACTTGTCAGGCAGGAGAATCTCAGGATGCTTTCGAAGCAGGATTTTTATTGAGAATTCAGCAACGGCTTCAACGCGTTTCACCGTAGCCGTGCGGCTCCAACCCTGACGATATGGCTTACACGGGAAAATTTACTGGAAGGTATGGTTCCAGGCCCCATTCCTCTAGAATGGAGACCTGACAGACGTGGCGTTGGTCTGTGACAAACAGATTTACGTGGCTAGGATTCTGATAAGTGCAGATTCTGCACGCTCTGAGAACGTGGAGCGCGATATGAAAGGCGACCAAGTGTTGAGTGATGATCTGGTGAGCCGGCTGGAGGGTAAAATCCCAGCCATGGCTGAAGGGGCGATCAATACGGCCTATATCAATGCGCTGGCGGCCGGACGCAGCGTGATGGAAGTCATGGACGGCATGCTCGTTGAGACGACTGCTGACGGTAAGCACAAGGTTATTCGAGTGGCCAAGCCCAAGCATAAAGTGACCTTGGGCGGGATTATCAAGGTGCACCGCTGCTCATGACCGTCCCTCGGCTGAGGGTGTTTGCCGGCCCTAATGGTTCCGGTAAAAGCACAATGAAAAGTGCCGTCCCTTCCCACCTGATCGGGATCTACATCAACCCGGATGAAATCGAAAAGGCTGCCAAAGAGGGCGGACGCCTGGAATTCAGCGATTTTCAACTGGAAGTCGAAGGCGACGAGGTTCTCGGCTTTATCAAGGCGCACCGACTGATTCGGTCGACCCAGCTCGTTGAAGAGGCATCCAATATAGACTTCAGCAATAACGGCCTGAATTTCCAGTCCGTCGCGATGAATTCCTATTTTGCTTCCGTGCTCTCTGATTTCATGCGGCACAAGCTCCTTGAAGCCCAGTTGTCTTTCACCTTCGAAACGGTGATGTCTAGCGAGGACAAAGTCGCTTTTATGCTTAAGGCAAAAGCGTCGGGATATCGAACCTACCTCTACTTTGTCGCCACTGAAGATCCTGACATCAATATCAATAGGGTTAAGAACCGTGTCGCGGCAGGTGGGCACCCAGTCCCCACGGAAAAAATTGTGCAGCGCTACGGTCGTTGCCTGAACCTATTGCCAACAGCCATCGCAGCCTCGAACCGGGCTTATATCTTTGATAACTCCGGCGCTGATCTGGTGCTGCTCGCTGAAGTAACAGACGGGACTGACCTTGAATTCAGGGCTGATGAGATCCCTGACTGGTTCATGCAAGCCTACGTGGAGAAGGTGTTCAAGGATTTGCTGCCGGGTTGATCGAAAACTAGGATCAGCTCTGTTTCACTTAATTCCTCGCATCCTATCGATCCGCTCAGCTACCCGGTAAGCCGCCTCCAGTTCCGAGCAGCCGGTGCTCTGCATCAGTGTCCAGCGTTCGGCTTTTTCCTCGGGCTCCGTCATGGCCAGGGCGAGATAAAGGCTGGGCGGCACGGCCCTAAACAGCGTTTCGAGCTTCTTCGACAGCACCACTCCTTCAGTGTATTTCCCAGGCTCCTTACTGGCGGAGAGCAGCAAGGCTTTCTGCGCCGGCGTGAGTTTTTTGAATCTTGCGATCTCCTCAATCTCCGCGGGCGGCATATTCAAGCAAATCCACCACTCAATCATGTTGAGCATGGTCTGCGCGGCAGAGGGGAAATCGGCAAGGTTTTGCGTCGCCAGCCAGAACCACGCGCCGAGCTTGCGCCACATCTTTGTCCCCTTGACCACGAATGGCGCCAACAGCGGGTTCTTGGTGATGATATGGCCCTCGTCGGTGACCATGATGATCGGTCGGCCCAGGTACTGGTCGCGCTCGGCAAGATTGTTCACGGTGTTCATCAGGCTGATGTAGCTGATGGACATCTGCGCCTCGTAGCCTTCGCGAGCGTACGTGGCCAGATCGACAATGGTCACATCGCTCTCGGGCCAAGGTGTGCCTTCGCGATCGAACAGTTCACCCTCGAAACCCTGGCAAAACAGGTCCATGGACTCGCCCATTTCCTGGGCGCGCTCACGACGCTTCTCCGGCAAGTGCGTGTCGGCGGCGACGCGCAGCAACGCGTCGCGCACGTCGCGGCTCAGTACCTGGCGCTCCGCTGCGACACAGGTCTGTGCCGCATCCAGGATGCACTCGCGGATCAAGCTGCGATCGGCTCGACTCAGGCGCGCCTCTTCCTTGGCCTCGCCGCCGGTGATCATCAAGCGGGCGGTAATTTCCAGTTCGCCGAGAACATCGCGCTGGTCTTCGCGACTGGCTACCGCCTCATCGTCCAGCTCATCGATCGACAGACTCGCCACCTGATCTGGCTGCTCGACCAGGCGCCAGGCATCTGCGAACGGGGCGAGGCTGATCGCGGTACCAGGTTTCAATTGGACCTTGTTGACCGACAGTCCTTGCGTTGCGAAGTAGTCGCCCTGCAGGCCGAATGAGTTGCCGGCCTCAACGATAAACAGGCGAGGGCGGTACACCGCCATGACCTGCATCAGCAGGGTGACGAGGGTGGCCGACTTACCGGCGCCGGTCGGGCCGAACAACAGCAAATGGCCGTTCATGGCCCGATCTAGTCGTGACAACGGATCAAAGCTCAACGGCGAGCCACCACGATTGAACAGGGTGATGCCCGGGTGGCCGGTGCCGGTGCTGCGGCCCCACACCGGAACCAGGTTTGCCAGGTGCTGGGCGAACATCAGGCGTGTGTACCAGTTGCGCGTGTCGCGGGCCGGGTTGTAAGCCATCGGTAACCAACGCAGGTAGCTGTTGCAGGCGGCGACTTCATCACCTTCGCGTACCGGTTGCAGCCCCGCGCCCAACAGCGCGTTGGCCAGGCTGACCGAGTGCCGGTGCAGTTGCTGTTCGTCGTGACCTCGCAAGTAAAATGCCAGGGTGCCGCGGTACAGCTTGTGCTGGCGACCGATGATCGCACGAGCCTCTTCGACATCCTGACGGGTTTGGGTCGAGGCCAGGTTTTCACCGATGGCTTTGCGGGCCAGGCGGTTCAACTGCTCCTCGAGCACATCCTGCGGCTTGACCACCAGGGTCAGGCTCATCACCGTGCCTTCGGGTAACTGGTCGAACAGCGCATTGACTGCATCGCCCTTACGGGTTTCGCCAGTGAGTTGGCCAATCAGTGGCGCCCGCCGTAGTCTGTCCACCACCATCACCCGGTGGGGCTCGCCATCGAAGTACCAGAGTCCGCCCTGCACATCCGAACGCGGCTCATTGAAAAACAGCCGCTCGGCGAAGTCGTGATCGAAGGGCAGTGCCAGCGACTCACCGTCGCCACACTCCGGATAGGCCGCGCGGCGGTAGAATTCCTCGGGGTCTTCGTCGGTGAGTCTGGGTACCGGATTGAACCAGGGCAATAACCAGGCATACAGACCTCGACCGTCGACTCGCGTCGATTGCACCCCGCATGCCTGCAACGAGGCACCGATTCGTTCGCAAGCCTGTTGCAGGGATTGCACCGGGGCGAGTCCCATCTCCTCAGCGTCAGACTCAAGCCAGCGATAGACCACCAGTCGCACCCGACGGTTATTGCCGCGCCAGGGCAGGCGCGTCACCACCTTATCCTCAAACAGACCACCGGGCTTGGCGATGGCTTTCAGATGACGGCGGCTGAGCTCTAAATACGCCTCGGTGAAGACCGTGCCTCGCGCGCTGTCTTGAATATAATCGGTGAGCCGCGTCAGGTAGGGGGCGAAGTCGTTGTCGTCCTGGCAGAAAAACTGCGCCACCCAGGGCGCTTGATCCAGTTCGTCAAAGCTATCCTGCAGGGCGTCTTCGAGGGCATCGCGGGCGGCCATCAGCCAGTCGGGTTCGCGCCCTTCGGTGCCGACGGGCAGCAACTCGAACACCGCACCCACCGAGTGATTGTCGTCCAGTAGAAAGCATTGTTCTGTATCGAGGTATTCGACCCAAGGCAAGTGGTCAGTGAAGCTGGGGTTGTGCGCATAGAGTGCAGCTTCATCGGCCAAGGTGGCGCGCGGGCGCAATGGGTGGCGCCAGGCTTTCCATGCAGAAGTGCGGTTGCCCGCATCGCTGGTACGCACTACAAGTCTTCCTGACGTTCACCGGGTAATGCGTACTGCACACGTTGGTAGAACGGAAAGACGGTCGAGTAACCAGGAACCGGTGCCTGCTCGGTACCACTCAAATGCGGATACACGTACAGCACCAGATCGGGATTGGGCAGGCGCGGGAACAGGTTACGGATCTCGTTCGCCGCTGTGCGCGTGTACGGTTCCTGGAGAGCCGCGGAGACATCTGCCTGAGCCAGCGGGCGGCGTAACTGCTGTCGAGCATCCAGCAGTTGCTGCTGAGTACCTTGCGAACCGGCGCCGTTCCAGATATCCATCATGGTTTGCTCGCCATGGGGCAGCAGCGTGTCTTTGTCGGTGGAACACCCTGTCAGGACCAAGGAAAACACGCTAATCCAGGTCAGGCGGCGAAACGTGGTTTTTTTCATGGCGAACGCTCCGGCCCTTGGGCTCGTAGTCGATGGTGATCTCATGGTCGAGGTGAAGAGCGACTTGGGCGGCCGGTGGCACGTACACGGCAGCAAAGGCTTCGCCATAGAGCTTGTTGATCCACTCACGGATGTCGCTGACCCCACCACTGAGAATTGAATTCAGTGCGCTATTGCCACTGCTGCTGGTGACCCCGAGCGTACTGCCGCCCGAACCGATCACGCTGCTGTTGTTCTGCTCATCCCCGAGCAAGGCGGCGACACCGGCGCCGGCGGCAGTGATCAAGCTCTGGCTGCCGAGGTACTGTTGAGCGTTTGAGCGGCGCTCACCGGCAATGCAAGGAATGCCATACGGATCGGACAGGTAACCGAGTCCGCCACGAATCTTGTCGGTGTTTGAGCTCTCGGAGGTGGAGGCATTGCGACTGGCTACTGCCTTCGGCTGAGGCACCGTGCGGATGGTGCCATCGGTAAACACAAAGGTAATTGACTCGACTTGTCCGCGTACGCAAGACAGACTCCAGTCACCGGACGCCGTGCCGCTCATTACAGCGCCCGCAACGTCCGGTAGATCGACGCCGTTGGCGGTCAGGTTCTCCGGACCAACCAGCACCTTGAAGGGATAGGGATCATTCACGGTGCCGTCCACTGGGATTCGGCCGATCAGCGCGGTCATGGCTACCGAACCCATCAATGTTGCGTTTTCGGGAATGGTGTAGACCGGCTTCGCGCCTTTGGTACGATCAGCGGAGCGTGTCAGGTCACGTTCACCCTTGGTGACCTCGCGTAACTGCTTCTGGCTGCGGTCGATGGCATTGTCCTTCAAACCCTTCAATGAGCTGAAGGCAGTAGGAAGACTCAGAGCGGAGGCGGTCGTGGTTTTGCTCCGGGCGTCGGTGGGCAGAGCATCCGAGGGCTCAATCCACTGCAGTGCATCATTGGCAGAATGCTGCTCTTCGAACTGAGCACCGTCGCCCGGCTCAAGCCCCAGTCCGATCGGCATATCCTTGCCTTTGCCGGTCAGCCCCGACAACTGTTCCTGCAATTGCGTCAGCAGACCGCGAGCCTGACGACTGTCTTGTTCTGCTTTGAGTCGGGCTTCGTTGGCTTGTCGGCGGCCTTCGTCGACCTGCTGGGTTACGCTGCCAAGCGCGGTCTGGATGCGCGAATCGACACTATTTTCCCGCTCACGAAGGCGGTTGTTCTCCGTCTGCAGCGAATCGTTATGTTTTTTCAGGCCGAGCATGTCGCTGCGCATGGCCTTCACCTGGCCGACCAGGGTGGCAACCGTGTCGCGTGGGGTATCACCCGCAATACCGAGCGACTTGGCCTGCTCGGCGGATAATTGGAGGTTGTCCTGAGCAGGCGGACTGTCTGACGAAGGCGAGGGACCACCCGTAACCGAAGTTTTCAGGATGATGAACACCACGCCTAGCAGCACAGCTGGTACCAGCCATTTGAGCAAGGCGTTAGCTTTCATCGTCAGCACCTCGCGTAATGGGCGGAAGCAGCACGGCGCGTTCGAGGCCGGCACCCTGCGTGACGAGGTAGGCAACCGTGGTGTCTTCAGGGCTGCCGAGAGGCCCAAGGCAAGTATGCTGGAAGGACGCGGCGAACAAATTGGCCTGAAGTTGACGCGGATCGAGTTGCACCTTCGCTGAACTACGGTTGCGCAACTTCACCGCCGTCACCCAGTAATCACCGACTCGCCAGGCGGCGATGGGTGTGCTGGAGACGTTTTCGGTCGGCAGCAGGCTCGGCAATTCGGTGCGCAGCTTGAGCGGTACGCGGCGTACGCCGGGCAGGGACTCCACGGTGCGCAGCGGCGCATACAGGCTCTGTGCAGCGTAGCGCGTCAACGCGACCGGGATTGGCGTATGTTCTGGAATAGGAACGCTGCTGGATTCCGTCTCGGTAGCCTGCACCTGAGCATTCTTTAGAATGCGCACGGGCTCCAGCGGTTGATCACCAGGCGTGGCCGCGATATCCAGCAGGATGATCTCGCCCGTTGTGACCGACTGCAATTGCAGGCGGGTCGGGGCAATGGCTTCCGACGCGCGCAGGTACAGTGTGCCACCGGTTGATTGCACACGCAGTTTGCCCATCAGGGTGGAGGGCATACCGACTCGAACAGCCTCATCGACAAAGACCACCCGCTCCTGATCGATCACCAGTGGCACCGCGAGGGGAAGGCGTTCCCAACGCATCAACTCGACGGCCTGCACTGCTGCTCCCCATGACATCAGTGCGGCGGTGAGTCCGAGGGTAGACATCCGCTTCATGGCTCACCTCCAGGCAGGGAGATTTTTTGCGGAGTGCCCTGATAACAGTCCAGCGCCATCCCCCATTTATTACGCTCGGGATCCAGATCAAAACGCACTACGCGCAATGGATAACGCACTACCACCCGCTTTACCGGTTCGGCGGCGTAATACTCGTCGGCGTTGAGGTCGAGGGTGACCAGCCAGCTGTCCTGATCGAGTTGTTTTACCCTGAGCTCCGGATCTTCGCTGTAGCCTCGGCCCAGAATTTCGTAGACACCACGCACCCGCTGACGCAGTTCGCCAGCGGCCTTGCGGTACTCATAGTCGCCGTCGAGGAACGCCTTGCAGGCGGGTGTCAGGTAGGACTGCAAGCTGTAGATAGCGCGGCGGTAGTCCTGTTCGCCATCCGAAGGCCAGCGGTTGAGTTGCCCAAAGATGTACAGGGCGAAGGCATACACATTCTCTGAGGGGATATCCCACCACTTGCGCGTGCTGCCCGAGCGCAGATCCGGGGGGACATGCACAGTCAGATCGGTCGGTGCCGAGCGCCAGCCATACCAGAGTCCGGCACAGAGCAGGACAAGGGCCATTAGCGCCAGACGTAGGCTGAAAATGTGGGCCTGCTGGGCATCCACCTTGTTTCGAAAGCGACTCATGGTTGCCACCGGGACAGGGCAGGGCGCAGTCGACGCGAACGGCGAACCGTCCAGGCGCCGGAATATAGAATTAAACTTCCGCGGCCCAGGCGCCAACGGCTGGCGAGTATCCATTCGAGTTTGCGGTACAACCAAGTCTCGGGGCGAGCCCGTTTTGCCCGACGCAGTAGCGTGCCACCGACAAATAACACCACCGCCATGGTCGCGATCATGCTGGTGGGCGCCACGGCGATGGAAGCGGTGGCGATCGTCAGAGGAACGCCCAGCACCAAGCCGACGATTGCGCCGAGACCGAGCGCAACCCACATCTCATCATTGGTCAAACCGCGTAGTACGGCAGGATCACGATTGAGTCGCTCCGGCAAAAAGACCAAGGTGCCGTCGGCAAGGCGTTCGATAGTGTCGTTCATGGCGACCTCACAGAATCGCGGCAGCCTTGGTCAGGAACCAGATGATGATCACCACCAACAAGGCACCGATGCCGACCACTGCACCCAAGTCCTTCCAGGTCTTACGCTGATTTTGCACGTCGGCGTACACGGTCAACGAGTGCCAGGCAACCCCCAAGAAAGCGAGTAGGGCGATCAGCAGACCGAGCAGGATGCCGCCATCGTAGGCGTAGTTTTTGATCGTCTCGATCAACCCGGATCCTTCCCCGCGCGAAGGCGCTTCCATGGTGGGGAGTTCGGCGAAAGCCAGGCTTGGACCGAGCACCAGCAGCAGTCCGATCAAGCGTTGGGTCGCACGATCACGCAGGTTGTTTTTCAGAGGGGCAAAGCACTTGAGCATGGCGGCGATCTCCTGGATTAGGACAGGATGAAGAACATCAGAACGAGTAGGGCGAGCAAAACGCGGACGGTGCTACCGCCGAAGGCTCCGAAACGCACACTGCCAGCCGCCCAACCCCGGTAGGCCGTCCACATCACCCAGGCGCACCACAGCAAAGCCAGAACCAGAACCATGGACAGCCACAGCGTCGAACTGCTCTGCGGTGCGAAGCCCGCGGCGTTTTGGAATGCTGCGATCTGAGCGTCAGTCATGCTCATGGCGAGGGCTCCGCAATCGGAGTGTCGAGGCGGTAATCGCCGACCAGCTCATCGGGCTCGCGGGGCTGAGCACGGGACGGGGATAGGTAATTCCGAACACCTTGGCGGATGTGCTGGATGTCATGAATTAGGCGGGGATAGTCGAAGCGATAGCGATCGTCGGGTTCAGCCGTGCTGGCTACCTCCGCTCGCGTTGCAAGATGTTCGAGCGTGTCGAGTTGCCGCTGGATAAGGCTGAGTTGATCCTGCTCAAGAGCCGAGTTGGCATAGCTACTGCCGTGAACGATAGCTAGCGAGAGTAATAAGCAGCGAAAGATGGTAGTCGACATGATCCTGTCCCGAATGGAGCTGGGAGCAGAATCAAGTCAGGGGGCGAATTATTCAGCATTAAACGCGAGGTAGGATGTATCGCTTTTTTGGGGGGAGAACCGAATAGGTTTACACGCACATACATCGGCAATCAATTCGGCGCAAAAGAGGGCTCAGACAGCTCTCAGTCCGAAAAAGATGTGTTTTTCATGAGGCAATGAGTGGGTCGGCTCATGCATAAGGCAGTATGGGTGACGAAGAGCGAATCATCGCTTAGCATTGGAGTGTTCGTTTCTCATTACTCTCACCTGAAGGAAGTTTTCATATGTCTCGTTTGGCTGAATTTCGTAAGCTTGAGCAACAACTCGCCGAACAGCTCGCAGAGCTTGAGTCGATGAAAAGTGATTCCGGCTTGAAAAAAGAAATGGAGTTTGAGAGTAAATTGCGGGCATTGCTTGGCGAGTACGGCTTCAGCTTGAAGAACATCATCAGCATCCTGGACCCAGAGGCTGGCCGTCGTTCCTCGGCACCGATAGCAGCCCCTGTAAAGCCAGCTCGTAAAGCTCGCGATGTAAAAATTTACAAAAATCCGAACTCTGGTGAGCTGATCCAAACCAAGGGAGGTAACCATCGCCAGTTGAAAGAATGGAAAGTCGAGTTTGGCGCGGACGTCGTAGAGTCGTGGCGTACTCAGTAAGATCGGCTTGATCAGGGCTTTGCAAGGGCCCTTTTTTGCTACTGAGGATGCTGAATCCTCAGTGCGAATCTTGGTCCCACTTCTGCACCCATTTTCAGAGATACTTCTTAAATGTCGTTGCCGTGATTGCTACTGTAATGCCAAGCATTACGGCACAAGGCAAAAATACAACCATAGGATTGAGCGAAAAGGGCAGGGATAGGTAGATAATCCAGGGCACAAGCAATAGCGGTATCACTCCTCGTTTAGCGCGGTGATAGACGAAGCTACTCTCTCGTCCAGCACCAAATTTGCGCAGGTCGCGACGCATCAGACCATCGATAAAACCGGTGAGAGAGGCCAGCAGAAACAAGGGTGTGGCCAGAACCAGAATGGTCAGGCGCACCACGAAGGTAAAGGTCACATACACCGCCGCCAGCACTAAATCTTCAATGCTCACGTATAGCTGGTTGATCCACCCCCAGAAGCTGTTACCCATGCTCGATACCCGCGCCTGCTGGGCAAAATCTGCAAAGCCAGTTTTGACCAGTAGCCACTGATTGATTAAATCCAGCCACTGGATAATCGTTGGCCCGGGCTGTTGGATGAGCAGTGAACATTTGAAGTGCTCGCTGAGCCAGCCTAACTCACTGTTTAGCATGGCCTGACTATGCCGCCAGCCTTGATCACCCCAGAACAGCAGCAAACCAGCGAACTCGATCAGGATCGAGAATAGCAAAGAGGCGATTAGCAAACCGATGACGCGCAATACCAGGCTGATCGTCGAGATGATCAGTCCGGTACGCTGGATCGGTTGTGGTGGCATGTTCTGGGCGGAAGTCGCCATCGTTCACTCCATTGCATGCCGCCGAGTTAACGCCGTCATGGCGCTTTCCGGTGTGGTTGCTGAATTTGAACCTAAGTCAGGATTACCCCACCTGGTCTAAATCGAAGTCAATTGTTGGCCCACCACCGCTTGCGCTCCACCATTGCCCCGCCTGCTCGTTGTAAACCGCCCGCATCCGTTGAGTAAGCTCCTGCAGGTCCTTGGGCATTGCGTCGTCGTTGGAGGATTTTGGCAACGGCATGCGGACTTTCCAGAGCTGGCCACCGGCCTGAAAGGAGAACATTTGGCCCTTGGGCAAACTGACGATGTGAGCCGGTTCGATCAACGGCACGCTGGCGCTACTGACGCGGTCCTGCGAGGAGGACGTGAAGTCGGTATTGGCTTCTGGATCGGAGGTGTCGGTTGCACCCGATACCAGGGTTCTGGTTAGCACGTTGACCTTGGGCAACTGCTGGGTGAGCAGCTCCGCGGTGGCGGTTTCGCGTACGCGGAGCATCTGCAAGGTATTGAAGTTACCAATCACCTGGCCGGCTTTGGCGCGGTTACCAATGCGTGCTTCGATATCACTGAGGGTTTGAGTGTAGGCCGTCACCTGGATGCCGGCGCCACCGCCTTTGTTGATTAGCGGAATGAACTCATCACCCATCAACTCGTTGAACTCATCGGCATGCAGGTTAATCGGGAGCTTGTCACTGTCACTGCCGCTGCGTGATGCGGGCAGGCCGTGGTCAATGCCATGTTTGTAGATGTGGCCCGCAACCGAAACCAAGTCGGCGAACATGGAGTTGCCCACCGCGGCGGCCACCTCGGCGTCGGTCAGTGCATCCAGACCGACATAAACGATGCCGCGTTTTCGGATGATTTGCATCCAGTCGAAAATTGGCCGCGGGTCATCTAAATCGGTGTAGTTGGGCGCCAGTAGTTGGGCGGTCTTGCCGGTGGTGAGTTTCTCCAACAGTGGCAGTAGCGAGGCAACGATTTTGTCGAAGTAAGTACGGTCATATCGTACCGCCGAACGCAGTCCGTCCATTACCGGATCAAACACCCGTTTCGCCGCCAGGTATTGTTCGATGGCCACCACGCGCTTTTCGCGCCCGATCATATGCCGGGGAATGTTCTTTTCGGTGAGTTTGCCTTCAAGCTGGACGATCACTTCCCACGCCCTCAGATCGGTCTTGGCGAAAAACTGCTGGGCGTATTCGACGAACAGCGCGTCGATGTTGACCACGTGTCGCTGGATCTGCAGGTAGTCCGGACGCCGGCCCAATTCGATCAGGGCGCGGGCGATGATGTTGACGAAACGCCAGGCGAACTCGCGGAAGGCCGCCGAGTTGCCTTCACCGCTGAGCTGCCCGGCGATGCGTGAGGCCACTTCCGAAATGCGTCCGAAACGTCCCACGGCGTTGTAGCGTGCGGAGATCTCCGGCCAGCCCAGATGGAAAACATAAAACTCCTTTCCCCGACCAGCGCGTTTGGCTTCGACGTACATCCGTTTGAGCAGGTCGGCATCGCCCTTCGGGTCGAAGACGATGACCACCTCATGGTCGACACGGTGAATGTCCTGAGTGATGTACACCTCGGCGAGTCGAGTCTTGCCCACACGGGTAGTGCCCAGCACGAGGGTATGTCCGACCCGTTCACCCAGCGGAAGACTGACTTCTGTTTCGTCGGGCTCAACCCCATGTAACAGCGGCGAGCCCCCAACCGGTGGTAAAGGCCGCATCGGATTAAAGACGCTGTCCCAGGCTGTGACACGCGCTAATGTAGAGAGTGGAAACGGTGCATGTTCCAAGCGATGATCGAGACCACGGGCCAGACGGTAACGGGGAGGTTGGTCGACATAGTGCGCGACAGCTGGATCCTGTGCCTCGACCAAGCGTTGGGTGTGCAGGCGGGTCCAGCGAAAGCCACGGCCCATAAACAAACGTTTACGGCTAACTGGAATCTGTCGGCTGGTCAGTTCATAGCGAGGCAGCCGGCGGATATTGCGCCGATAGCGCAGCACCTCCCAGGCTTGTCGCAGGCGGATAAGGCCGAACAGGGTATAGGCCAGCGCCGCAGCCAGCCCGATCTCGGGTGAGAGGGCCACAGCCCAGGGCGAGTACACGCACAACACCGCGGCGGCGATGCAGATCGCTACGGTGTACAGCTCCACTGCTGGCCGGAGCTTGGACTCCATCGCATGCTCGGCCATGACCTGACTCACTGTTCCAATGAGGTGGCGGTGATTAGGACGGGGTAGTGCTCAATCTGCAGGCGTGTGGCGATGTCGTTGCCGTTGACCGGCAGGATGGTGATGTCCGGAGCGGCTGCTCGAATTCGGGCCAAAGCTTCGGTATCGGTTACTTCAACGGCTAGACCGGCCGCGCCCATTTCCTGTAGTTCAGTCGCGCGTTGACGCAACCAAGTCAGTGACTGGAGATCCTCACCCACCAGGAAAAATGGCCGTAAGCCCGGCATGTTCAGGGCGCGAGACGTGATTTGGCCGGGGCTCAAGTGAGAGCTGCGGACGGGTAGTATCCATGCTTCATCGGCAAAAGTGGACAGGTCCGCATGCATGGTCCGATTAGGCTGGATCTCGTTGTTTATTGGCGGCCTGGCGACCTGAAAATGGAGGCGGGTGAAGTCGCTAGGCTGATCCCCGGCTACGGTCAGTTCCGGCTGGGCGAAAGGAGCCAAGAGCAGAATGAAATAGCAGATAAGGCGTATTCGCTTCATGGTGGTGTGCCCTGCTTGAAAGAAACCTGCAATCGTTTGAGTTGTCGGGAAAAGCCGGCGCGGTAACGCGCGGCCGGCGTTCCTCCTGCCGGGCGGTGATAGCGGCCGGCAGCTGACACCCAATCACCGGTAGCGGCGTGATGCTCCTGCAACAGCGCGGCAGTCACGGCGAGATTTCGGTAGGGATCTAGGGCTTCGCAGGGACTGGAAAAATGTTGTCCGTGATAACCCAGGTTGGTTTGCCCAAGTCCGACATCCACCCGCTTGGCCTCCTGCCGGGCGAGCGCCTGAAGTAAAGCGTGACAGGCTGTCTGCCGAGTGGCGAAGCGGTAGGGTGTTCCTGCGATATTCAGTGTCCAGGGCCAGGGCAGCAGCCGACCGCGGACGTGGATCCCACTCTCCTGCAGAGCAATTGCGAATAACACCATGGAAGGAATGTCCGCGTTATGCGCTGCCAATTGGTAAGCAGGGGGCGGAAGTTCATCAGCCTGGACGGCGAGCACCGTCAGCATGAGTGCAATACCGCTCAATCGAGGCGTTGCCATTGTCCATTCACCTGCTGAAGCGTGGCGGGCAGTGGTCCTGGGGCACCCAGGCTGAACCAGCGACCACGGTCATGGTTCAAGGTAATCTGCCGACGCTGAACGTTGGCTGGATCGATGCCTGCTTGCCGAGCCCAGCTACGGACGCGTTCATCCTCGCCCTGGCTGCCCACTAGGTAGATATCGAAAGCCATGTCGCTGCTTTGCAGAAGTTTCGCTTGGGCGTTGCACGCCGCGCAGTTGTCCTCTACAAACAGGGCCTGTCGCGGTGCGACCGATGAGTTGGCAGGGGGCGGGGATGCCATACCCTGGATCGGCAGCAGCCCGGGGAACAGCTTGGCCCAGGCCGCGGTGTAAGCGTTTTGGTAGGCCAACTCGCGTTCGGCGCGTTTGGCTTCCAGCGCTACCTGCAACTCCGCATAGCGTTGACGCTCTTGGTCGGTCTCCGCCTCGACGCCGAGCGCAGTCAGCGGATCGAGGTTCGGACTCCAGAAACCGCGCGGGCCGGCTTGAATCTTTTCGAAGCGCGTCCACTCTTGCTCCGTCAGACCCCAATTTGTCGCCTGTTCGGAGTTAGAACGTCCCAGGGGCGCGGACTGTGTGTTCTGAGCCCGTGACTGTGTCGGGACGGGATTGGCCATCGCTGCGATTGTGGTCAATAGAGAAACGAGACAGACGACGGCGGGGAGTAGCGCTCTGTTCATGATCGCGTCTCAAGGGAGTTGTACGGTCTGGTATGGCTGAGCGGCCACAGCGAAGACGGCCGCGTTCGGCTCCAGCACTTTCAACTGCCATGTGCCGAGCTGCTCGCCGTTGTGCAGCAACCGGATATCGTCGAGCGAGCGACTATCAGGAGGTGAGACGGCCAGAAAGCGCTCGCCACCGCGGTACTCGACGCTCAGCACCGAAAATGGCGGCAGGAGCGGGGCAGGCTTGGGCTGAGCGGTTTTTTTCGGCTTGGCCGTGGAAGGCGTCGGTGGTGGGGGTGGTGGCTGGCTCTTGAGGTCCAGGAGTTGTTGTTCGACGTGCTCAAGTCGTGCGCGTAGCGTGATCATGTCGGCTGCGGTGGCACGGTCTGCCATACCGTCGCGTAGCTCCTGTATCTCTTGCGCCCATTGATCCAACATCGGATCGAGGGTATTGGCCTGTTGCTCACCGGTATCGACCATTTGCTTCAGGTCTTTCAGTGCGTACTGCAGGTTTTCCTGTGCGTCCATGAGCGTGTTTGAGTCACGTTGCAGGGCGTCCAGAGTCTGCAAGCGTTGGGTGTTCGCATTCTCCAGCTCGGTCACACGTTGATACTGGTTATACCAGCCACCACTCAGCCCGGAGACCGCCAGACAAAGGGAGCCGACAATGAGAGTTTGAAATGTCGAGGCTTTCATGGGCGTGCCTCCGACTGATGGGACGAGGTTGGTGTGACCCTCACCGTGCCAGCATCATTTTTCTCCCGTTCGAAGCAGACCGAACGGCTGACCTCATCGGTCGTGAGTTGCCATGCGGGGCCAGCCAGCGCTTGTAGCGCGTTGCGCAGTGAGATCGGGCCGAGCCGGTAATGGGCGGCGGGCAGAGGCCGGGTAAACAGCATTTTTACTGGTTCGGCGGCAGGGCAGAGCGAATAACCCGAGCGCTGCAGCACGTAGTGCATCGCTTCCTGTACCGAAGGATTCAGGTTGGACGGAATGCTCACGTCAACGATTTGAGCGAGAAGATCACGTTGTTCCGTGGTGGGCTCGGTGCTGACCAGTGTATAGCGGCCATAGCGGAGTTCTGACGGATGGCTTTCGTCGGCCGGGCTCATCGATAACTGGGGCCGATTGTAACTACCGTCAATCTCTGGATTAGTCGGTAATGGGTTTGGGATTTGCGCGGTGCAGGCACTCAACAAACCCAGCAGGCAGACAGGCGTGAAAAAACGCTCCATGGAAAAAACCTCATGTCAGATTCAGTGCAGAACCTGACATGAGGTGAAGGAGCGATTCAGTGAGGAAGTTGATTCAAGGTGGATCGTGTTAACACTGAACTCGTTGCTATTCATCAAAAATGGCTAGCCCATCCAAGACGGCAGCGTCGGGGTCGAAGATCAACAACCTCACATCCGCCAATGCCGCCAGATACAGTACGTTGACCAAGGCCTCCGGCGTACCGGCGTCGAGCTGCTCTTGCCTCAGCGACGAGTAAGGATTGCCCTCGATCTGCACCAAGTTATCGTCGGTCCAGGGCGTGCCGATCAGCTTACATCCGACGCCATTGCAGTCTGGCAGGGCAAAGGGTTCAAACAGCAGTCCGGTTGGCTTGGAGTCGAAACCGCCAACCCGGCTTTCCAAGTGGCGCAGTGCTTCGTCAGTGAGGTGTGCGGTACTGATCTCCCAGGCTCGACTGTAGTGTCCTGTGTCGAAGTTCAAACGATGGGCCATGGCTTGGGCTTCTTCCTGGGAGTACAGGTCACCGACATGATGTCGCTCGTTGAGCATTTCGCCCGTCACGGCATAGATGACTTGCCGCACCAGTCCGGTGGACTGGAAACATTCTTCCAATTCATCCGGAATGGATTGGCCTTCGCTGATCAAGGCGGCGTCGTCATTGAACACGCAGGGAAACAGTTCTAACGCATCGTCGAGTAGATGAGCTTGTGACTCGTGTATGGAGCGAAAGCAGGGAGGGCAGTCGTTTGCGTAGGTGATCAGTAGCAGCCGTTCGATAGATAGATTGTCATAGCCGCGAACGAATGGGTTTGAGGCCCCTAGCATCGCTGGGGTTTGGGTAGTGAAATTCATGAGTATTCTCCAGGATGAAAATGAACAAGGCGCCCGAAGGCGCCTGTAAGGGTTAAAGCCAACCGTATTCGGCAAGAGAAAGTGGGCGACCTTCACCCACGATGAAGTGATCCAGTACACGAACTTCGATCAAGTCCAACGCCGCTTTCAACCGTGCGGTCAAGGCGCGATCCGCCAGGCTGGGTTCCGTGCAACCGGAGGGGTGGTTGTGAACAACAATGGCGGCTGCTGCGTTATGTGCGAGGGAGCGCTTGACGACCTGGCGGGGATAAACGCTGGCGCCATCGATGCTCCCGTGAAAGAGGATTTCGAATGCCAGAACGCGATGGCGGGCATCGAGAAAAATCACACCGAAAACTTCATGCTCTTGTTGCGCAAGATGAAGTTTCAGATATGAGGCCACGGCGTCAGGTGACGTCAGGTTCGGGCCGCGGGTGAATAGCCGGCGATCCAGAATGTGCAGCGCCTCGTCGATCAGCTGGTTTTCCTGGGCGATACGATCAGCTTCGATATCCGAGGTTTCAATCAGGGTGAGTTGGGTGCTCATGGGGAACTCCGAAGGGAACAATCCGGGGGTACACACCCGAGGGGAGTGGTGTCCCCGAGGTGGATATAGAGTCACGGGCATTGCCCGATGACGCGCTGTTTACAGCCGAGTGAATCGGTGGCGTTGTCCGTGCAGGTGTGAATCGCAACCGTCGCAGGGCAATGGAGAGGCAGTTCTTATACCCTGGCCAGTTTCGGGGTCGAAGTCGGCACTGATGGGCATTAGCCGAACCAGCCCAAGATGGAGGCCGACGATGCGTTTCTCGATCTCATCTGTCGTGTAGTAGAGCGATAACGTGCTGTAGTCCTCGTAAGCCGCAGCGAACAGGCAATCGTCGCAAAGCCAGAAGGATTCCATATCGCTTCTCCTGTGCTGATTGAAGAAAAGGCGCTCGATTGAGCGCCTTGATGTAAACATCGTGAATTGTTCAGGCGGACTGAACAGTACGTGTAGCGACACGGCGGGCCGTGCGGGGAGTGGGTGCAGATTCAGGTTCTGTCCTGGATTCTGTTGGGTTGTGGGTATCCTCAGCTTCGGCATCAGCCGACGTTGGGGATGGCTCACTGTTTGGCGTTTGCTCAGCAGGTGCTGTTGCCTCCTGCCTGGCAGGCGCTTTGTACTCGAACGTGCCGTTGACCTTGATCCAGTCGATGTACAGCAGACGACCTTTCAGGCTGGCGCCCGGTTGGCCTTGTTTATCGCCTTTCTCATAGAGAAATGGGTCAATCCACAGGTCGCCGATACGGAACGACAGCAAGACCTTTTTCTCGGCTTTGACGGCGTCCATATAGAGGCGAATCAAACGTTCAGCTTCGCCCCCTGCGACTTTGCAGTCGAAGCGGGTGTACTCGACCGCATCGGTGGCACCATGCAGAGCGGCGATATCGCAGGCCATGAACGGCTGGCCGCGGCGGACTTGTACTTCACGGACACGGTTGAGGTAGCCGATGCCGACGGTGTGCAGATTGAAGTAAGTGGTCGCTTCTTGGGATTGGTTGGCGTGGGCCATGGTGGTTCTCCTGTTTCAAGGGAAAACGGCGACGCACAGCCCCTGACGGGGAAGTGAGTCCCGTCAGGGTGGGTAAAATGAAGGCGAACGATGAACGACTCGTCACCGGCAAGCCGATGACTATCAGATCGATGCGCCTGGAGAATAGGGGGCAGCAGAGGAGAAATCCGCAGCATATCTGCGGACCTAGGGTAGTGGGCATTCATCACCGCTGAAGCGGCAATCGTGCGAGCCTCCGAATGCTGATCGCACTTGAGTAAACCACCACCAGCGTGGCGTAGCCTTGAAGGTTCAAGCTACCTGGGCTGGGCTGTCAACGACAGCGAACCACACCCTTTATATAAGCCTGTCACAGGGGAGCGTCAAGGCGCCGCAACCCGATTTTTATGGCCGGAATTCAGTGGCAATCACTGGACGGAAGAAAGTGAAGAGTAGGCCTGGCAGGGTGCCAGGCGAGGAATAAAAAAAGCCACCTTAGGCGGTCTGACGCAGTCGACAAGCTCCTCGCAAAACTTGATTTAACTGCGCCATGATACGCCAACCGACCCTTATCGTGGCCTGGGTCGGAATACGCTGGCACGCATCCGCGCACAAAGGGTGCCCAATGTTTCCCCGGCGGGCTCCGGGACTGAATGCGATCGCCGTAGCGGATGACCGCTGATGCCTGGCAGAGGCAACAGTGGTCATCCGCCACATTGATCCGGTCGAGCACAAAGCGGGAATGAAATTTCGCAGAAGAGAAGGCTCCGAACTCTAAGAGTCCGACCGAGCTACCCGGAGCGAATCGGTCTTGGGTCGCCGTAGCGATGATCCCGAAGCACTACAGCAGAATGGGTGTGACGACGTCAAGCCAGTGGGTGAAGAGGTTATTTGCCACTGAGATGAGCGGCCAGCTGTTCGACGGTCGTCAGGATAAAGGCACGGTCGCTTTCTTGAAGGCCGCTCAGCAGGCCTGCGATCATCTGGCCCTGGTCGTTGGGGCGACTGCTCGACTCCGTCAGCAGTTCATCCATCCGGCAGTCGAAGATGTCCGCCAGTTGCATCAGCTTGACCACGGAAAGCTCCACCACACCCCGCTCAAGGCGCGAAATGGCTTCGCTGCCGATCCCCAGCCGTTCAGCCACCTCTTCCTGGGTCAGATTACGCTGAGTGCGGTGCTTCGCGATCATGCGTCCAATTTGGGCTTGGGTTGGATGTTTATGTGCCAAGTGATGAGTTCTCCAATTCAACCCGAATGGTTGAGCAAAGACCCATTGACATGAACATCCTTAACGGTTGAGTATCGACTTAAAGGGTTGTTATATTGACTGAAATAGCTGTTTGTCGCGACGTGACATCTATTCCTCCAGGAATCAGAGGCCGAAGTGACCAGCGAGAGTGAGCGCTCTGATAGGGCCATAGGGGGGAAAGGTTGAGCATGGATGAGCAGCGAGAGCACGACATGGACCTGATCTGGGATCGAACACTGGAGCTGTTCATCAAGATTCATGACTGCCCTGATAACCCCGAACACCGCGACAGCCTTGTTCACTGGCTTAACGAAGATCCTGCTCACCTGAAAGCGTTCAACGAGCTGGGGCAGATATGGATAGCGACAGGCATCGCCTTGGCCCGTGAAATCGGACGACCGCTAAGCGACTTGGAGAAGGAGCAGGAGCAGGTGCCGTTGATGATGCACTGACCCGTACATCAACCCCAAGAATCATGTGAACATCCCTGGTGCCTTATGGACGACGTATACCTTTGCTGATCGGCAAAGTGCCTTTGCAGTCCGGGTACTGGGAACATGACCAGAATGGTCCTGATTTTCCCTTGCGCCTGAGCATTGAGGCATTGCAATTGGGGCAAGTCGACCCGGCTTCGACCGGTACCGACAAGGTGAGTGCTCCGCAGTTTGCGATCAGTTGCGTAATCCAGTGCGCCTGCTTGGCAACGAATGCATCCAAGGTCAGACGTCCCGCTTCGATTTCATCCAGCGCTTGCTCCCAGATCGCTGTCATACCCGGATCGGCGACTGCTGCGGGTACCGCTTCGATCAGGGTATGGGCCGCTGCGGCGGCCGTTAATGCACGTTTTTTCTTCAGCAAGTAACCGCGATCAATCAACCCCTTGATAATGCCGGCTCGCGTGGCTTCGGTGCCGATACCGGTGGTGTCCCGAAGTTTCTGTTTCAGGCGTGGGTCGTTGACCAGCTTGGCGACGTTTTTCATCGCCTTAATCAGATCGCCCTCGGTGAGCGGTTTGGGCGCAGCGGTGCGCATGGACTTGAGTTCGACGTCGTCCACTGCGCACTGGCTACCCTGTTGAAGGGCGGGCAACACCTGGGTCTTTTGACCGGGTTCATCGTCTTCGGCGTTGTCGGAGAGTAAGCCTTTCCAGCCTTGGACGAGGATCTGTTTGCCAACAGCAGACAAACGCTCGGCGCCGCACTCCAGTTCGACCTCGGTTCGATCAAACTCGTGAGGCGGCAGAAATTGCGCGAGGTAGTGGCTACGAATCAGTTCGTAGACTTGGCGCTCTTGTTCAGACATCCGCGCAAGGTTCGCCGGCTCGGTGGTGGGGATGATGGCGTGGTGCGCGGTGATCTTGGCATCGTTCCATGCTCGTGAGCGCAATGATTGATCGATGCTTCCGAGCGCTGGGCGTAACGCGGGATCCATTCTGAGCAGGGCGTCGAATACCGCGGCTACCTCGTTGAACATGCTCTCTGGCAAATAGCGGCAATCGCTGCGCGGATAGCTGGTGGCTTTGTGGGTTTCATACAAGGCTTGGGCGATGTTCAGGGTTTCCTGAGCGCCGAGTCCCAACTTGCGTGAACAGATTTCTTGCAGTGTGCTTAGGTCGAAGGGCAGGGGTGGCGCTTCGCGCAAGTGCTCAGTCTGCAGCGAGACTACGGTGGCGGTCTTGCTGCTGGAAATCGCTTGGACGGTCTGGCTGGCAAGGGCCTGCTGCAGGCAGCGCCCGGCTTCGTCACGTCCTGAGCTTGGCGGTATCCACGACGCGTTGAAGGGTTGCCCCATTGAAGACAGGTGCACATCCACCACCCAGTACGGCACAGAGACGAAGCTGGCAATCGCGCGGTCTCGTTCAACCACTAAGCGCAAAGTGGGCGTTTGGACGCGTCCAACCGACAGCACGCCGGCATAGCCCGCCCGCCGTCCTAGGAGGGTAAACAAACGACTGAGATTCATACCAATCAGCCAATCGGCGCGGCTGCGGGCGAGGGCTGAGTGATAGAGCGGGAAGGTCTCCTGACCGGACTTCAGCGAGGACAGTGCTTTGCGAATCGACGCCTCGTTGAGTGCGGATAACCAGAGGCGCTCAACAGAACCACGATAGTTGCAGAGCTCTAGTAACTCGCGGGCAATCATTTCACCTTCGCGATCGGCGTCGGTGGCGATGACGACGGTGGTAGCTTCGCTGAGCAGCTGTTTGATGACTTTGAACTGCGCGACAGTCTTGGGTTTGACCTCAACCCTCCACTGCGCGGGAATGATCGGCAGATGATCCAACGACCAGGTTTTGTACTGATCGCCATAGGCTTCAGGTGGGGCCGTTTCCAGCAGGTGACCGATACACCAGGTGACGGTTGTCTCGGGTCCGATCAAGCAACCATCGCCACGTCGGCTGGCTCCGAGAACCTTGGCAATGTCACGACCTTGGGAGGGTTTCTCGCAGAGAAAAAGACGCATAGAACTGCTCCGGGTTGAGTTCGGAGCAGCGTTGTTGGAAACAGCAGTGGCGAGCTATGAGAAACCTGAATGGCAGATTCCTCATATTTGTCGGTGAGCGCAGTCTCGATTGGGGGCGAGGCTGCTACGTTGTAGTCGCGTGGACGACAGTGCTTCACGAGCAGTGAGTAATAACAGGCTAAGAACTTCGCGCAAAGGCGCAATTTTTATGCCTCAAGTCAGTCATGCCGATGGTGGCTGCCCTCTGCGCTTTTTGGACTTCGGCGCAGGCGAGCTGGCCTGGTCTGTAGCCTGCCCGACGGGAGCCGCAGACGAGGCTGATTCACTTGAGCGCTCCCGCATGACCGCGTTCTGCACGCGATGAGGCAGGATGCCGACACGACGCGCCTCGATCTTGAAGGTGACCCGCGCATTGTCTTCACTGTCCTCCCACTCATCGCGCACGGTGCGACCTTCGACCAACACGCGCATGCCTTTCTGGTACAGCGTGCTCCAGTGTTCAGCCTCGCGGTGCCAGAGCTCGACCGGCGCCCAATAGCCGCCTCGATCCTCATAGCTGCCATCGCGTGGCACGGGGTTGTCGAAGTACACATTCAGGCGCAGCAAACGCCGTGGCTCGTCATTGCCTGACTGGAACTCCTGGAACTCTGGCGCACTACCGATGTTGCCTTCGCCGACGAAAAAAGTACTCATCGTGATATCTCCGCTGCTGGTGTGAACTGGCGCAGCAGCCGTTCGGCGCTGGCCATTTTGATCGCGCAGGTTGAAGCCTGACGGTAGAGCGAATGCACCACACTCATTTGTAGGTTCAGCGCAATACGCTCGCATTCGAAACGATGCAGTCCCTCGCGTACGGACTGCGGCAGGGCTTTGTTGGAGACCTGGCGTTCCCAGACCGCAACGCCCATACGGGCGAAATCGCGGGTGCGCCATCGCAAAAAGGTGCTGCGCGCACTGGTGTTTTGCAGCACCAATCGAATATCCAGCAACGAGTAAGGCGGTTGTCCGGCCTGATGCGCCACAGCCTCCATGAGGCGACATAACTGCGCCTCGGTTTCCCTCGCCACCTGCGCCAGGTATTCCAGCTCCCCCTTACCCTTAAAAGGTTTTAAAAGGCCTTTTAGGGAAGTAGCGTGTTCGAGGTGTCGATAGGCATCCGGCGTGAGTGTTTCGAGGGGGATTGGCTGAGTCGAGATAATGGGCTTCATGCTTCGTCCTCCGACTCATCTACTGTCGCAGATGGCTCTGCCGCGTTCTCCGCCAACGCGTCAGCGTCATCCACTGCCACAGCACCACGACGAACGATGGGCGGCGCGAACTGGGAGCGGCGATGCCCCTCAAGGATGTCCGTAGGGGGTAAACCCATTCTCTCGATTGCCGCCAGAGCACGAGCGTTGTTCGCCGCCATGTCATCACGGGTAACGCCAGCATGCCGATAGCGCTGCGCCTGACCGAACAGGCTGCGCAGCAGATGGGCGCCGTCGTCGATCCAGGCTTCCATGTCTCGGCGGCCGATCAAGGCGGTGTGATGGGCCAACAAGGTATGGCGCACCAAGGTGTCGTAGTCTGTCAGCAGGTAGACGGCGAGGAAGCCCATCTGGCTGCCGATGTACAAGGGTAAAGTGACGGGGTGGATGTTGAGGTTATCGCTCATGTCGATCTGCGTCGGCAGCTCTTGTCTGATCCGGTCCAACTGACGGGTCAGTTCCAGCATCCCAGCCTTGGCCTGCATCAATTTTTCTTCGAGCTGCACGATCGCCCAGTCGGCATAAGGATCGTCCTGCGCTGCGGCCTGTTTGATCAGGTTAGTGACGCTGATGTAGCCCGCCATACCCATGATCGAGTGGACGCCTTCGCGTGCGGTTCGACCTTGCCAAATTCGGGCGGCGTGGTGCGTGTGCAGGGTCAGGGTGATGCTGCTGCGCAATGAACCCAGGTTGAGCTGATAGTGATCGGCCACGGTGTTGTCCTCGCATAGGCTTGGACGGAAACGTTGCGACAGATGATGATCAAGGACAGCCGAAAAGCTGAATGCGGTCTGTTCGGTTTGGTTCGAAATGGTTGATTTAGAGGCGCTCGACAATGATGCCAGTGGCATCAAATCTACTGACGTCCAGGGCGTTTGCCACGTAGCTGGCGCAGTTCATCCAGGCAGGCTTGGGCGAGGGCAGAGGCGGGTTCACCCTTTTTCCTAGGTGGGCGTGAAGGAGTGGGTCGCGGTTCTGTCATGGGTAATGATTCAGCCTGACCCGCCCATGGGTGGAAATCGCCTCTGAGCGCCCGCTGGATCAGGCCCATCAGATACGCCGCGGGTTTGCGGACGCTTCCTGCCGCACATCGCGCGCCCGCTTCGTTGAGCACCGCCTGCCGATCTGCTGGTTTCAGCTTGGTCAGCGTCACGGTGACGGCCTGACGTTCGCTCGGACTCAGGTGTAGTGGATCGGGCCAGTGCAGGTTATCCACTGCAGGGGGCGCGCGCGGTACCGTACAAATACTTTCTTTTAATACAGTACAGGCGGCATTCGGATTCCGAACGGTGCCGGAAACATGGGCGTTCAGACCCGGTTCGGAATCCGAACGAGGTTCCGCACGATTCCGAACGCGGTGATCGCCACCCAGTTCGGAATCGTGTAATGCTTTATCGGTCGCCTGACCCAATCCTTGTTGTGTCCAATGGTCGCTCCAACTGTCGAGCCGGGTGGGGAGTCGACCCAAATCGATATCGGTGTCCTGACGAATTTCTTTCAAAACATGCTGAGCGACAATTCGCACAGCCTTGGTCGCATGAGAGAGGGCATGTCCGACCAGCTCCAGGTAATCCTGATCCAGCTCCATGGCTTCGGCGGGGGTTAACGGCTCATCGTGCAGGACGTACAGAGAACCTTGCAGGCGCCCGCTGAACTGATCGCGGCCACGACTCACCAAACTGAGCCAGCGGGTCAGCCTGAGCATCGTCAAGACGCGAGCGATGGTTTCACGGGAGGCTGACGCACCGTAGGGTACGCTCGACAGGTAAGGCTGCAGATCTTCATAGCGCGGTGTGACCACACCCTGGCCCTGCAGCATGAGTCGAAATACTTGCCATGCATTACGCTCCAATGGCGTCAGCCGACTATCCAGCAGCAGTCGACGCGGCACGACTTCGTGAGATTGGCCACTGAACAAAAAGCCCGCCTGCAGGGCCTGGTTGGAAGGAGGTTCAGTGGTGGGGCGTGAGGGCCAACGTTCACTTAATTGCTGGGTGCATTGCTGCAGAACACGCTGCCAGCGACTGGAAGGGGCAGTGTTCATGTTCCGTTGCTGTAATGATCGATCTGCTGCCAAACGATGGTCAAGCTGATCTGTTGCTCCTCCGCCAACATCATCATGGCGTCGAGCTTATTCTCAGCACCGTCCTGATCGCGTAGCTGGCACCAACGCTGCCAGAGTGCATGTTCCTGCGCTTCGCTCAAGTTCTGGGGGCGGCCCTTACGGGTTTCTATCTTGAGCAGACGTCGGCGCAGGGCGGTTTCCGAATGCGCCAAACCGAAGTACTGATACATGATGGTACTGCTGGCACCGAGCTTGAGCGCTCGGTTGATCAGGCGCTCGTTTTGTTCGTCGCGTTCGGCCTGGTCGATCAACCGATGCAGCACCGGCGAATCAATCTTGACCTCAACCCAGGGGACGGTGGCATGGGCCAGGCGTGACAGTGTGGTCGGCGGTAATGATTGCAACAGGTAGATGTCCTCTTCACCCAGTCCGAGTGCTTTGCAGCGTTGCAGATTACCCAGGCGCAACTCGTGAAGGACTTGAGTCAGCATGGCCTGGTTGAGCACATTGAAGGACAGGTTCATGGCAACTCCTTCATTGAATCGTCTTCATGAGTAAGCGTTAGGTCAATCAGACGACGGGCCAGACGGATCAGGCGATACAGTTTAATTAACAAGCTGTCGGGCAGTCGCTCCAGCCCTACGTCCACGGCGGGACGATCTGTCAGCGGGAGTTGATAGACCCCCAACAACAGCTGCCCGAACAGAGCTGAGGGCAATTGCTTGCGATCCTCCCAGTTCACTTCGTCTTGGGCACGCAGCAGGGCCAAGAGCAACAGGTGAACGCCGGCCGCACGAGGGGCTGCAAGATCAAGCTGCTCGATGCTGAGGGCGAAACCCAGGCCGTGCTTTTGGTCGATGATGCTCTCGGGATGTCCGGCATAGGCCGCCATTTCCCGAGCCAAGCCGGCAATGGCTAAACGCAGTTTTTCGGGGGTATCCAGAGTTGGTGCGATGATCCAGATGTCGTCGATCGGGCAGGTTGCGACGGTCTGTCCTGGTTCGGATGCAGTGGCGCGATCAATCTGTTCGCGGATCTGCTGGACACGTGACGGAGGGCTGGCTGCTGATACCAGGGTCGTTTCGGGCAGCGTGAGCTGCTCCTCTCGCTCTGTTCCGGTCTGCTTCCTGGTATCAGTTGATTTGGAATGCGGCTTGGAAGGGGGAGGCTCGGCCGCGGGCTCATCGACGCTCGGCAGAAGGTTGTTCTGCGGCGGCGTGACGACCACGCCGGGCGTCTGGATAACCCGTTGGGTATCGCCCAACTCCAGGGCCAACATGCGGTAGGTCTGTCCGAGTAAGCGACTCATGCGTTCGAGCAGTTCATCCTGGAATCGCTCAAGGTCGAAGGACTCTGGGTCGGCATCAAATTGCCCTAAGGTGTCGAGCCAAAACTCGGGAAAAGCGATGGCGTCGGTTGGATAACGATTCCAGGTTCGTTCAGCCTGGCTACGCAGACCGATCAGGCGTTCTATTTTGGGTTTGCCCAACCCGGCGTATAGGGTTTGTGGAATGGCGGGCAGTAAATGTTCAAGGGTGTCCAGCATCCGGCTGATGTGCGACTGCGAAATCGGATAGCCTCCAACGGCAAGACGTCGCGCCAGCTCGCGTTGCGAGAGTGTTGCTCCATCTGATTCGAGCATGGTCTTGAGTTTGGCCACTGCCAGAGCTCGTTCGATGAAGGTGAGCTGACCGTGCAGGTCGCTTTCGGCCAGATGGCCGAGCAGGGTGGTGACTTCATTGCTCCAGGGGCGGAACAGGCAATGAAGGCGAAAAAAACGCTCGTCGCGGGTTTCCTGCCATAGCTCGCCGAGAATCGCCAATCGCGTATTACCGCCGTTGCGGATTATGAAATAGGTTTCACCCGGGCGGCGGGTAATCGGCGGCGGTTGATCCAGCCCGCGTTCACGGATCGAAGCTTTTATGTCGCCATACAGCGGATTGCGGATGAAGCGTGGGTTGTGTTCGTAGGGCCGCAACTGCTCCAACGTGACCAGCATGGGAGTGTCGATGACTGGATCGGACAGTCGCTCCAGTTCTGGACCCCGAGGAAAATGGTCTTGGCGCAGTTTGTCGGTGATCTCCTCCTGACTGAGCTTCTTCATTCGAACAGCCCCAGTTAACGCCGGTTGCGTAAATGGTCACCGACCTCGAACTTAACGATCTCGGCTGTTCCGGAGCTTTCGAAATACCGAGACAGTTCCGCGAGAAACCATCCCATGGCCGTGCGCCCACGCTGCAGGCGAAAGACCACGGTGCAGTATTCCTCGCTAGGTGGATGATCTTGTCGAATGGATGGCTGAACGACGATGGGAAAACGATCCAACATCAAAGAACTCCTCGCCAAACGCTGTTGGCCTCAAGGTTGAACAAACAAAATGATTTGGCGCGAAATACCGTCTTCGGAGTTCGCCTTATCAAACCTCTGCGTATCTACTGATCCTAGAAATCGCTTCGCGCCATTCCGGAAACAACTCGATGGCCAGCGCTTGCATGGTTTTCAGCACTGGGTGCGAGCGTCGTTCATGTGACTGGCGAGTCTCGATACGGTGGGCTGGTAGACCAAGGGAGGCGGCATTGAGGTAAGCCACTCGGTCTGGAACTACGGTATTTAGAACTGAGATTGTGGGAGCTTCAGTGAAGCCCTCGTACAGGCCACGGATGATCATTCGCGTGTCTACTCGGATGCTATTTACCTGGTTCAGCAGTAGTCGCAACGGTGGCAGCGTAATACCCAGGTGACGAAATGGTTCCAGGTCAGTGAACAGTCTCAAAGTGCCGCGACGCAGTTCGCGGGCGGCTAGCATTTCCGGTGTGATGGGGGAGAGGGCGATATCGCACGCGAGAATGGCCATCTCCAGCAGCACACTGCGGGCGCCTTGGGTGTCGATCAAAAGCAGGTCATAGCGGGGACGAAAATCGTCGAGCAAATTGCGCAGCCGTAATCGCCCGTCAGGAGCATGCAGCAGTAATGTACTTAACTGGCCCTGAGCGTCATTGGAGATGATCAGGTCGAGTCCTGCAATCACGGTCTTGGAAACAATCTGTGCAGGCGTTGTTAAGTTGAGTGCAATGAGCTCGTACGCGCCAGCGACAGCTTTCTGGCTCAAGGCGTAATAGCTGGAGAGGGTGGGTTGGCTATCTAGATCGAGCAATAGGACGCGTAGACCAGCATCCGCCAGCAGACCGCCGAGATTGGCGGCTACTGTCGTTTTGCCCACTCCACCTTTGGTAGACACCACTGATACCACACGCATGGCATCAGGCCTGCTGCGCCAAACGCTGATTGATCCATTGTTCGATCTCCAGCGAGTCCCAGCCGACTGCGCGAAGTCCAATGCGTCTGGCTTGGGGGAATTTTCCTTCCTTCATCAAGCTGTAGATGTGTGCACGCTTGAAGCCGGTTTTACGCTCCACCTCCTCACGCCGCATGATGTGACGTTCGACCGATGGTTGATTTGCTTTAGTGATGGGGGCGGGATGGTTGGGCATGCTGGTCACTCCTGGCTTCGATTGACGCGTAGTGGGAAGTGATCTGAATTAAATAGTGGAAGAGACGTGGCGTCATTGCGCCGCAACGGGAGTGATTGCAGTGCAATCCGCCTCATCGATTTATGAGGTTGCGCTTACCGGCAGCAAATTTTTCGTCCAGCGTACGTTTGGTTATGCCCGGTACGTTTTTATAATGAGCGGTTAGCGCGTCAACGATGGCCGCTTGGGACTGGAAAACCGACAATGGTTTTCCAGCCGGGGACTTGTCGAGAAACAGATTGACCATCGCCCCGATAATGTTGAGATAGACGGATTCGCTGCGGTCGCTGATTTTACGATTAGTCTTGAGCAAGTCATGTATGTTTTTTCTTTCCAATCCGATGGCTTCAAGGTCGTTTAGCAGCTGCTGATGAGCTGCGTCCAAACTCTTTATTTGCACTTGCAAAGCATCCCGATCACCTTGCAGTGCTAAGTATGTTTCAATGCTAATGGCTCCTTTTTGATTGGGCCCCTCCCCAAAGAGAAACGCTGGTCGTTGATCAGGGTAATATCGCGACATCCAAAATCTTAGATCAGTGTGGCGGACGGTTATGTGATCGTAATTAACGGGAGTGCCAATGGCCACTGGTACGCCGAAACACCCATAAGCGAGCTCCCCGTGTTGAATGGCATCGATAATTATTTCCGTATTTGCATGCAGGCAGGGCCACTGCGGGAAGCTATTTTTGAGCCGGCTTGGGCAGCGCTGAGCCACTTCGAGTATTTCTTTTTCGTAGGTAATCAAGTTGCACCAACGCAAGGCTGCATCAATGGGCCTATAAAAAAGTTTTGCATAGAGGTTGCAGCTTTGAGTCGCATACATAAAGCGTCACTCCATTGAGATGTTTTGCTCCTGATTTTGCAAGTTGGCGTATGATTGTTCGGTGTGGAATCCGCATGAGTTGGGGGGGTGATGAGGTTAGTGTGTAGTTGTCGTTTAGTAGTGCGGGTGTGAAATGTTATTGCTGTGCGTGGTTTATGTAGTGAATAACATGTTTGGTCTGTTGTGAAGGGGGTTGGGTTGTTTGTCTTGTGTTTATATGGGTCGGTTTTTGTTTGCCTTCTTGTCGAGAGGGAGCTCTAATTTTATGCTGGTAAAAATTTATGATTATTCAGAATAATCTACTGCATTCCTTCGTCGCGAAAAGGACAAATTATTGATTAATTCTGCCATATTTGAAGGTGGCTCACCATTACTATGTCGCTGATGCCTGAGGCGGGCGACGGCGCCAGTTTTACCCGGACTGTTCTCCGGTACTTGGCTGCGTTCGCGCAAACTTCAAATCAGTGAATTTGGCGCAAATGTTGTTAAGCAGAGGGCCGCACCGCACAGCACCCCCAGGCCTCGCAGAACACATAGCTACCTACTAGATGAGCTGCGAATATTAGGATCACCTAGCCGCCTTTTGAGCCTCAAGTTTGAGACGAACCCAGTGCCTGGCGCAAATCGTCGACAAGGTCCTCAATCGCCTCGAATCCTACCGACAGACGAATCATTCCCGGTTTCACGCCAGCCTTCGCTTGTTCCTGCTTGTTCCTGCTTGTTCCTGCTTGTTCATCTGCCGATGAGTGGTGGAAGCAGGATAGTTGTGGCGTGGCGAGCGCTAAAACAAGCCCATCCATGACTACAGTTTACGTAAAAATTTCTGCCCTACGGCGAGAAGCGTGACATTTAGCTTGGGGAAAAGCTTCGGTATCGCGCTACGGCTTGGAGAGCTCGCCAGCATAAGATCTCAAGTGCCAGTCGTGGCTGCTTTGCCTGACGTCGTTCCTAGCGGGCCTCGACCGTTAGGTTGACGTAACCGTCCGGGCAATACACCTTCCTGACGCCATCGCTTAAGGGGATGGTGTCCACCTAAATTACGCGGACACAATCACCCTTATTGGCCGAGGTCGGAAGGTGTGTTCCCCCGGCCCCTTACTGTGTTCAATCAGTGGGTGGAGTTTCGCAGGCTGAGCCTGAAGGAAGGGCACGCGCTCGCAGATATTAAGGATCTTCAATAAAGACGTTCTGCCGATACTGGGCAACTCCAAGCATCGCTGACAGTGCCTCAGATACTCTGTCCATACTCTCTATCACTGTGCTAGCAATAGCGTTTCTCTGAGCCAAATTGCGTACATCTTCGTTGGGGCGACGACCCTCAAGTGTTCAAATCCTCGAAGCTGAAGGTCGATTACCCAACGAGTTGCAGCCATGAGTGTATTGGGCAACCGATCGCGCGAGCATGTCCGGTAACTGTGTTGGATTGTCACCTAATGTTCGCTCAATGGTTTGACCCCGGGCAACGATGGCCATGGCTGCTGCCGGTTAGTAAGGCTGCTTGGGTATTGGTTGCTTGTTCATACCGTGCTGCATTGGCGTCATCTTTATGGACGTGGGCAAGGCGATGATTGCTGTCCGCTGCTGATGAAATGGCTGTTGAGTTGGATTGATCCTTAAGAATCGTCGAGACATGGCTGAAGCTTAAAACCGGTAGGCTATTCATAACCGTCTCCAGCATTTTGGGCATAAGTGTGTTCGGTGGCGATCCCTGGATGGTCCAGAGAAAACTGACGCACCTTCTCGCCTGAACGCTCTGTGCGGTCGAGGCGTGCGGCTGCTTGCTGGATAAGCTGTTGATCTAGTATGACTAGGGTCTCTTAGTGAGGGTTGACGATGGCAGCCCGGGTGCGCAGCACCAGCACGCCGCCAAGGGCGATGAACAGGGCCAGCACATAGAGGGCGAGGCTGGCGCTCTGGGTGGTGTCGCGCATCCAGCCGATCAGGTAGGGCGCGAAGAATGAGGCGATGCTGCCGAAGGAGCTGATCAGCGCGATACCGGCGGCCTGGGTGCCGTTGGACAGGAAGGCCGGCGGCAATTGCCAGAACATCGGCAGCGCCGCACTGGCGCCCATGCCAGCGACGATCAGGCCTGCCAGCACCAGGGTCGGGTTGCCAGGTGAGAACCCGGCGACCGCAATGCCCAGCGCTGCCATCAACAGTGGCACGCACAGGTGCCAGCGGCGTTCGCGATGGCGGTCGGACGAGCGCCCGCAACCGATCATGAAAAAGCAGCCGGCCAGGTAGGGCACCGCGCTGAGCAGCCCGACCTTGCCGTCGCTGCCGATGCCGGCGCCATGGATCAGGGTCGGCATCCAGAAGGCCAGGGTGTTCACCGCCAGCATCACGGCGAAATACACCGCCACCAGCAACCACACCTGGCGGTTGTGCAGAATTGCGGAAAACGAGGTGATGGATTTTCGCTGTTCTTCGCTGTGCAGTTGCTCGCGCAGGTGTTGTTTTTGCGCAGGTGTCAGCCAGGTGACGCTCTCGAAATTGTCCGGCAGGCATTTGAGCACCACCAGCCCGAGCAGAATCACCGGCGCGCCCTCAATCACGAACATCCACTGCCAGCCGCGCAGGCCGCCCAGGTCATGAAAATGCTCAAGGATGCCGCCCGAGAGCGGCCCGCCGATCACCCCGGCCATTGGCACCGCTATCGCAAATAAGGCAGTGATTTGTGCGCGCCGACCGGCCGGGTACCAGCGGTTGAGGAACACTAGGATGCCCGGAAAGAAACCCGCCTCGGCGACCCCGAGCAAAAAGCGCAGCACATAGAAGCCCGTCGCGCTTTCGACCAGGAACATGCAGGTCGACAGTGCGCCCCACACCACCATCAGTGTGGCGATCCATCGCCGTGGGCCGACGCGGTCCAGGGCCATGTTGCTTGGCACGCCGAACAACGCGTAGGCGATGAAGAACAGGCCGGCGCCGAACCCGTAGACGGTGTCGCTGAAGTTGAGGTCGGCGCTCATCTGCATCTTGGCGAAGCCGATATTGATGCGGTCTAGGTGGGCGAACAGGTAGCAGATCAGCAACAGCGGCATCAGCCGCCAGGTGATGGCGCTGTGGGTGCGGTCGCGGACGACGGTTGCAAGGGTGTCGGCGGTATTGGCTGTGCTCATGGTTTTATACTTTTTGTCTGAGAGGCCGATGGGACGAACGGGCTGGGGCGGGTTAACTCACCTGTGCCTTGAGGAAGGCGTGCACATTGTTCTGCTTGAAATTGAACTGCTCGTGCAATTCGGCCATTTCAAATGACAAGGCCAGCAGGCGATGGGCTTGCAGCTCGGCGAGTGCGCGGTGATCACCTCGAAGAGTTTTTCGGCGACGACCTGCCGTGTCGTCAGGTCGCGGCCATGGCCGACCTTGAGGGTCATGTGCACGAAGGCGTAGTCATGCCTGCCGTCGGCCATGCGCCAGGTGTCCAGGCGCACGCCGCGGCTGCGGATGCCGCCCAGCGGGAACACGCCGCTGTCGCCCAGGGTGGCGTGGACTTTTTCGAACAGGCCGGGCAGGTCTGCCTGCTGTTCGATGTTGTCGGTGTACTCAGCGATGAAGTGGGGCATGGAACCTCCTGCGTCGGTAGCTTTTAGTGGCAAGCTTCAAGCGGCAAGTGAGCGTGATCGGCCTGTAGCTTGTAGTTGTTCTTGTTCAAACCGGGAAAATGGCGTTGATCTGCCCGGTGCCCGAGCTGCCGAAGGGGTCGGTGATGATCTCGGCGGGCTTGGCGTACTCCGGCCCGCCGAGCAACCCCAACAGCATGGCGGTGTCGTGCATCTTGCCTTCGCCAAAGCAGTGCTCGGCGTAGTCGGGGAGCATGGCGCAGAACTCTTTCCAGCGACCCTGGCGCCACAGTTCCACCACATGCAGGTCGACCTGTTTGTCGAACTCGCGCGTCCAGTTGTGGATATTGGCTTCGGCGTTGCGATCGTCCGAGAAGCGGTGCGACAGCGACCCGGAGGCCAGCACCACGACTTTGCGGTCGCTCTTTTCGATGGCGCGGCGCACAGCGGCGCCGAAGGTGAAGCTGTCTTGCAGACGATGCCAGGCGCACCAGGCGGCAATCGATACCACGTTGAATTTTTGATCGTCCGGCACGCCCATGTGCATGTAGCGCATCGGCACCAGGGTGCCGTATTCCAGCTCCAGGCTCGGAATGTTGTGGGCCAGGGTGCGCACGTCGGCCGCGTTGGCCTCCAGCGCGATCAGCTCGCCCAGCTCCGGACAGCCCGGGTACTCGTACTCCATGTTCTTGATGAAGTGCGGCAGTTCGTTGCTGGTGTAGATGCCCTTGAAGTGCTCGCCGCTATTGACGTGGTAGGCGCTGTTGACCAGCCAGTGCACGTCGAACACCACGGCGGTGTCGGCGCCCAGTTCACGCGCACGCCGGCCGATTTCCTTGTGGCCGGCAATCGCCGCCTCACGGCAGCCATGGTGTTTGCCGGGCAGTTCCGATAAATACATCGAGGGGACGTGGCAGATTTTCGCGGCCAGGACGACTTCGCCCATGATGATTCTCCTGAAATTGTTGTTGTTGTCTTAGGGGATTTTGGTGTTGCTCAGACGCCCCAGCGTGGAATGTGATGGCTGCCCATCGAGATGCACACGTTCTTGATTTCGGCGAACACCTCGAAGCTGTACTGGCCGCCTCCATGACTGGTGCCGGAACCTTGATTATCTGTTCGAGGAGTTGAGCGCAGAGATGGTGAGTTATCGTCCCGGGTGTAGCGCGGCGCTGGATAGCTTGACGGGACTGACCATGGTGAGTTTGTTGTGCCTGTTTTCCAACTCGTTGGAAGCAAGGCCGGCTTGGCACGAGGATTTGAAAATTTTCCACCGGTTTAATGAATCGATTGAAGCTCATTCCCTGCAACATTGACCCTTGTCGCGTTACGCTGACGGTATCGGGGGGGCGGAAGCACGGCTCAATGACGTGTGTCGGAGTATCGCCGACCTGCCGCCCAAACGGTCTATGATTGAACGTCTGATGCAGGGAGCTAAACGTCTGCTGCTGTTTACAAGCAGTTCCGCCAATGAAGTCTGCTATCAGCTTGGCTTCAAGGATCCGGCTTACTTCTGTCCGTTCTTCCAGCGCTACGCGCAGATCATTCCGGGGGAGTATCGCCAGCGGTAGCCGGGGTTGCGTTGAACAGAGCATAGGAGAATTGGCTGCTGTCTTATTGATCTTGTGCTGATGATCATGGCCGCCGATTGGGTACGTAAAAATGGCTTTTACGGTGAATTAATTGCACTTTTCAGAGCGCTTTGGCAGGAGATGCATTGATCTTGAACGAGGGAGGGATGGGCAAGCGGGCGTTGGGCCGGCAGGCTGGCTACACTAAGCTGCCGAATCGCTTATTCAAGTATTTCGATATGGCTCCCCCAGACTTTCCCTGACGCTGGCCCGCGGGAAGATTGGCTTAAACTGCCAATTCGGGGTTCTGCGGAATGGCAAGATTTCTTTAAGCCAGACCTGGGGCCAGATGCTGCATGTGCTGATGGACCAGCTTCGCAGGGACGGTCTCGACAGCCAAGACTCCATTGGCGAGGGCGAGGGCGAGGGCGAGGGCGAGGCTGGGCAGTAGGCCTTTATCTGGTTGTTGGCGTCAGCGTTCGACGTCAGTGGCTCAGCGGGAGATGGTCTGACATCTACTGATCATGGCTATGTTGCGTCGTCTTTAAATGAAGTCGCTGTGCCAAGAATGTTACTTATCGAAGCTACATATCGTTTGGCGAGAATATTCGACTCACCTAAAAAGGGGGGGAACTGTATCAATCAGCAGTGCTATAGGAACCATTTTCTGACCGGCTGAAAATCGCAGCGAGATAAGTGCAAGAGCCCTACGCTAGTGAAGTCACGACCGATACCACGATATTTTGAGACTCTTCGCATTACCAACCGACTCAATCAGGCCCAGAAATTGCTCGGACGCCCGGGTTAATTACAGAGGCATGCCATGCAAATCAACCAAATGACTATGACGAATTATGAGCTTGACTTATTCGCTCAAGTCGTCTGGCGACTCCGCACAGGTGGCGCGGGTGATGACGTGCGTCAGCAGGTGCTTGGTGATGTTACGCTGTTACTGCGGTCGGACTTTGGAGCTTCGTACCTTTGGGATAACGGACTGAGTCGATCAACCCGTTGCGCAGCGGTCAATATTGATGCGCAAATGCTTAGGGAGTATGACAAGCGAATTCACGTGAACGATGTCTTAACACCGGCGTTAAGATCCAAGCGCCAAGCTATCTGT
The DNA here is from genome assembly GCF_054161305.1 of Pseudomonas sp. Z2-11. Classification (NCBI taxonomy): domain Bacteria; kingdom Pseudomonadati; phylum Pseudomonadota; class Gammaproteobacteria; order Pseudomonadales; family Pseudomonadaceae; genus Pseudomonas; species Pseudomonas sp. Z2-11. Next base: position 3,441,535 of record NZ_CP096395.1, on the reverse strand, counting down.
GTCGACGACGTGATCAGTCGGCGAAGCTTAGAGCAAAGTGAGCTCTACGCCGAATTCCTCAAGCCGTGCTGGATGCACCATGGAGTGAACATTTTCTTCTTCAACCAAGGTCGGGATGTGGGTGATTTGCGCATATGGCGTAGCGTCGATCAACCTGCGTTTGGAATTAGAGAGCTTTCACTGCTTAACGCGCTCACACCCTATTTTCAGAAAGCACTTGCAGCTGAAATGCCTCCTAAGGGTGCTTTGAGTCCACGAGAACGGGCTGTTGTAGAGCACGTTGCGGCAGGTAGAAGCGATAAAGAGATCGCCCGTATAATGTCCATAGGTTTCACCACGGTTCGAACTCATTTGAAGAACGCGATGATCAAGACAAACTCTGGTAATCGAACCGAGCTTGCCATGCGTATGGGCGCGCACTGACACCTCCTCATTAATGAGGATGTTTGACGGATATTTCCATGTGCGTAAATGAATAATCGAGACCTGCAGTGGGGATCGAATGATTCGCAAGGAATATCCGTGAAGACCAGACTCTCTTGCTTAGCGATCGGCCTTATGGCAGCAAGCGCTGGCGTATCGGCGTCGGACATACCGAAAGACTTCTACTTGATGAGCGCTGAGCAGACGGCACAAGCCATCTGCGCGAAGAAGGTTTCCAGTCAATCGGTTGTCAGCTACTGGCTGGGCCGCATTGACGCGCATCCCGAGCTCAACGCTTTCATTTCTTTAAACCCAAAGAGAGCCTTGAGCGAGGCCCGTGCTGCTGATGCGCGACTCGCTAAGGGTGAGCAGTGCCTTCCCTTGGGTGGCGTCCCTATAGCGATAAAGGACAACATTCAGGTCATTGGTTTTGCGAACACAGCCGGTACTCCAGCTCTCGTTAATTTCTTTCCGAAGGTAAATGCGCCGATTATCGATAAGCTTCAGGCCGCAGGCGCCATTGTGATCGGCAAGACCAATATGCATGAGCTCTCGTTTGGCGCTACCGGTTACAACACTGCCTTTCATCTTCCACGGCTGATCGGTGTACGCAATGCGTTCGATAACTCTCGCATTGCCGGTGGTTCGTCATCTGGGAGTGCCGCCGCCCTGGGGGCTCGGTTGATTCCGATCGCAATGGGAACGGACACAGGTGGCTCAAGCCGTGCGCCCTGCGCGTTGAATGGCTGTGTTGGATTTCGCCCAACGGTTGGGCGATACAGCAGTGTAGGCATCACACCTATTTCGACCAGTCGCGATACCGCAGGCCCAATGGCCAACAGCGTCGGAGATATCATACTGCTGGATTCGATTCTCAGCGGTGCCTCTCTTCTGAAGCCAATACCTGCCCATCATATTCGACTGGGCATTCCAGATTTCTTCTGGGCTGATCTAGAACCGGAAGTCTCGGCACAAGCTAACGCCGCTGTAGAGAAGCTCCGCAGTTCGGGAGTTGAGATCGTCTCAGTCAGCATGCCGGGTATGGGGCAATTGGCATCAGCTGTGGCAACGCCAGTTGCGATAATGGAAGCGCGTAAGGCCCTGACTGACTACCTGAAATCACAATCCACCGGAGTGTCATTCGAAACCCTGGCCACCAAAATTTCGAGTCCCGACGTCCAAGGTATTTTCTCGGCTATGGTGGTGCCTGGTAATGTCGTTGGGTCTGATGGAAAGATGATTCCTGGCGGCCCGGCTTATGCGCAAGCGATCAAGACGGGTATCCCAGCCTTGCTAGCTCTCTATAAAAAGACATTCGAGGAGAACAAACTCGATGCTCTTCTGTTCCCCACGGTTCCAGAGGTGGCAAGCAAGGCCGGCCCTGACGCCGGAACGCCTCAAAAATTTGGTCGGATTATTCGAAATACCGACCCGAGCAGCAACGTGAAAATGCCTGGTCTTAGTATTCCCGTAGGTGTTGGGAAAGAGTCCGGACTTCCTGTAGGAATGGAGATTGACGGATTGCCTGGAACGGATGCCCAACTTCTGGCAATCGGTCGCACGCTTGAGTCGATCTGGGGGCCTGGCCCACTTTCGCCCATCGCACACTGATCGACTGGTCTTACCTTAAGCGCAACTGCACTGGCTGCGCGACCAAAAACCTTTCTCGGATTAAATGAATGAACGCGATCTCACTCGTCGCAGGTACTTCTGCGCGCCGATTTTGTGTAACCGCTGGTTTGGCTTTGGGTAGTATGGCGAACTCGGCATGGGCCGTTTCGTCGACCACAGACAGTAGTCCAGTCAAGGCACACCTGATCGTTATCGATCTGATGCTGGAGAACCTTAACACTGGACCTCGCCCCCATACATTCGCCAACGCTGGTGCAGTTTTCGCTGGCGCCGATTTTGACATGTCAAAAATCATGGGGTTGACAGGCGGCACGTTCCAGTTTGAATACACATTCTTTCCGTGGATGCGCAATGAAGGTCAGCCGACTGCTAACGCTTGGCAAGGAGCCACAGGTAGTGCACTAGGTGGCGCAGCTATGCGTAACGACATCGACAAGGGATATCTGTCGAAGTTTGAATACCAACAAATGCTATTGGATAACCATCTTGAGATCGACGTTGGTCGTAGCAATCCTAAGCGGCATTTTTACATCATAAACTGCGAAAACTGGGTTACTTGTAATGACCCAATCATTGAAAACACCACCGGAATATTACCTTACCCATACGGTAGCTGGGGCGGTTACTCGCGTTACTCATTCGACAATGGTCAGTACATACATGCTGGCGCTTTCGAGTCCAACCCTACTCATTACATCAAACGCACCAAGGGATGGAACTGGGACCCGGGCGACGCGAGTGGTATCACTTGGTTGGCAGGCATCGGTGCTCAAAAAGACTTCGCGCAGACTCCCTTGGCCTATCACTACGAGCTTAATAGTTTTTACAATACCTCCGAACAGACCGACATATTGGATGGCTCGACCCGTCGTGGAAGCAGCGGCTTAATTTACCGCTTTATGCAAACGCTATCTCGCGAAGGCGGTTCTTCTGCCGGAAACCCAGACAAAGCGTGGCAAGTATTCGGCGCATGGACTTGGAGTGCTGACGATCTACAGCCTTTCGAACACTTCGTGGAGGCAGGTATAACCCGTGTTGGCCCATTCGGGCGCCCTCAAGATTCAGTCAGCTTGAAAGCGAGCTATCTACGTTTGGGAGACAAGCAAGTTCAATATCAGCATGACCAGCGACTTCTAGCCACCGGTGTTGACCAAGGAGTGTCGAAAGGAGAGTCGCGAGTAGAGCTCAACATGGTGTGGCAGGCGACACCTTATCTAGCACTCCAGCCAAGCGTGCAGTACGTGTTCAACCCCAGCAACTTCTACAATCCGCAGGCTGAGGTTAGCAGCAATGGAGCCGTCGTCGGATTGCAGATAGTTTATAATTTGGGATCTCAAATTGGCCTTTAAATCCCAGTTCTGGTCACTGATCAGACCTCAGCCGCTCTGCGTAGGATATCAACATAATCTTTCTCCTGGTTGTGTTAGGTGGCAGAGATGCCGAAAAGATTACCGGGCCGCAAGAAAATTATGCCCCAGGCAGTAAAGTTCGTGTACATGATGGTGACATCGCCAGAACAGTTACGGGTATAGCGTAGGTTGACATAGCGGGCAACTAATTTGGTGGTGTGGATGCTTTCATCAATAACGCAGGTATCTTCAATTCCAAGTTTTCGTGCTGCTAGTTTTTCCGTAACTCTTTGTCCTGAAATAAAATTTTCTTATTTCCAGGCTTCGAGAAATAAATCGCAGTAGTCGCACCTTGTCCACGCCCAGCAGGCTAACGGAATAATTGAGAGAGGAGAGTTTGGCAATAACGGTGTTAGTCTTCTGGTCAGCGAGCAGATATTGACCATCCGGAGCGGGCTTACAGTTCATCATCGAGCAAATGCTATTAAGGACATTTGTAGAGTGATAGTCAGAAATTTGCTTTTTGAATGCTGATAACAAAGGCTTGCGTATCCGATACGGATACGCAAGCCTTTGATGGCTAGGAGTAAATTAGACGGATAATGTCCTTTGTGGTCTCGATGTAGCCGTCGACGTCCTCGTCAGTCATCGGAAGTGTGAGTCCTACCTGGCCACGGTGGACAGGATAGTAGCCGCGAGTCGCCATTTCCAATGCGTAGATGCCCATGCTGTTTTCGTCGATTTTATGCCAGTAGTCACGATGCGTATTGATGGTCTGACCTAGCTCTCTAGTGAATGCATAGGCGAATACCGAAAAGGAGCCGAAAACGGTAAACGGATATTTGGATTCTTTCGCCCAAGTATTCAGCTCGAATTTGATCTTAGCCGCCATTTCGTTGAGTCGTGCATAAGCCTTCTCATCCATGGCCTTAAGGCAGGCAATGCCCGCTGCGCATGCCAATGGGTGGCCATGGTGGGTGCCCGAGATCATGACCTGATTTTCCTCGATGACTCGAAAAACCTCTTTGCTACCGCCCACCGCCCCGATAGGTAGGCCCCCACCGATCATTTTGCCGAGGACTGTCAAATCTGGCTTGATTTGATACTCGCTTTGCAGACCCTTTATATTCGCTCGAAGTGTGATGGTCTCATCAGCGACTAAGAGGATTCCCAGTTCCTTTGTAAGAGTTCGAAGCTTTTGCACGAAATCTTTATCGAGCTCTACGATACCTCCCGCGCAGGTCTGTAACTCCATGATCAGACACGCGATTTCTTCCGCATTGCCCCGGAGAATTTTTTCGCAAGACTCAAAGTCGTTTTGAGTTAAAACGATGACGTTGTCGCTTTTATACGCAGGGATCCCATCGGAATCTGGAAGTGCCTTAGGATTAGTATCCGGGCCGGGGAAATTGTTCGGGTTAGGGTGAGCCGAGATCGCTAGGTCGTCGGAAAAACCGTGGTAACCACCTTCAAATTTCGCAATTTTTTTACGTGCAGTATAGCCTCGTGCGATCCGCACGGCACTCAAGCATGCCTCACTGGCAGAGCAGAAGAATTTAACCTGCTCAACGGAGTCAATGCGCTCGCAAATCAGTTTGGCAAGATCGAGCTCGTGATTCGTAGGGTTCCCAAATGAGAATCCATTTGGCAGCGTTTCGTGAATTGCCGTTATGATCGCTGGATGATTGTGGCCCAATACATTAGTGGCGAAATTATTATTGAGGTCGAGTAGCTTTTTTCCTTCGATAGTATGAAGATATTGAGCCTCGCCCTTATCGATGAAAATCGCATGTGGGCCATAGCCAAATGTTCGTCTGCTAAAACCTCCTGGAATGTATTCCTTTCCTTTCGAGGTTTCTTTCTTTGAAAGGTGAAAGGCTTCAGAGAAATTATTTAGCGACTGCTGGTAATTAAGCTTCATGGCTATTCCCGAAGTTATATTGTTTTGAAAGTCTCAGACTTGCCAATGGTTTATGCATATTTCTATCTTGGGATTCGACACCGAAATTAAAATTCAAGAGGTGCCGGGTTGTTCCGGATTATAATCACTAGTACAGCTTCTGTTCCTGTGCACTTGACTAAAGCTTAGGCCATAGTATTTTTCCTGTTAGTATCAGAGCAATGGTCATTTGTAGATCGTTTGATCAGGTTTCGTGATCGCTGGGGACTGAAAGCTATATCGTTGAAAATAATGCGTAGCCTCTTCAATTTCCTGAATCGAAAGGACTCAAACTGAAGGGCTTGAATTGGGAAGTAATGCTGTTTCGGCGCAGCCGAGGCTGGGGCGCCGGTGTGTTACCGTGGGAAAAGGCTTTGTTACCGACTGCTTCCTACCTGCCCATGATGCGTACTGGCTAGTAACGTTTCTGAGGGGGCGCGAAGGTACCACGGGTTCTTGATCGGCATTTTGAACCTAGTGCTCATTGCGCAAGAGTGTCAAACGTCATAGATATGCTACGCGAGTGCGTTTTTTTTGCGATTTGCTCGATTGGGGAGCGGTGTCAGCCTAGGTAAAGGCCCCCGGCTAACCCACAGATCGATAGCCATCGCTATTCACCAGTGAAGTCAAAAATTAGCATGAATCTTGCTAGATGTTAGGTTCATACACGCTCCGTGAGTAGAGGGTACCCCTCAATGGACACTAGACAGCTTCTCTTGGCAACCAGGCTTGCTGAGACCCTTCATTTCGGCAAGGCAGCCGAAATCGAGAACATTGCTCAATCTGGCCTGAGCGCTCAAATTGCCAAACTTGAAAGCGAGCTAGGCTTCAAATTGTTTGAACGCACCAGTCATCGTGTTTCTTTGACGGAGGCAGGCCAGCGATTCGTAGAGCAAGCTCGAACGCTTTTGGGAAACATGAACAATACGATCCTGGAATGCCGTGCCCTTGCTGAAAACAGCCGGGGTGTATTGAAGTTAGGCTTCTTTGGCGATGCAGCGGGCGAACTTACTCACCTTATTTTTACGTTATTCCAGCAGAGTAATCCTGACATTCGGCTAGTGTTTACTGAGCTGTCCATGACAAACCAAGTGCAGGCGCTGATCTCGGGCAAAGTGGATGCCGCCCTCGTTAGGCTACCAATCAGCGACCCGCGTCTTGAACTCGATGTGATGTTTGACGAGCCGCGAGTGGCTGCCGTACCGGCCAGCCACGAAATGGCGCAGGCCTCGATCCTTACAATATCAGATCTGATTGAGCAACCGTTTGCAGTAGCGGGAGAGGGAGCCCCGACTGAATGGGCCGCTTACTGGAGTTTGGGCTCAGAGCGGCAGGAGGCTAGCCGGATTGGCGCGTATGTCCAATCGATTCCAGAGAGTTTGGCTGCGGTCGCCTATGGTGGCGCGTTTGATACCTTCCCACTTACCGCCACACGCTTGTTCAGTCACCCGGGCGTGCGGTATGTGCCATTGGCTGACGCGCCAAGGAGCTCGTTGGCTTTGGCGACACTTGCTGGTAACAGGTCGCCAGCTGTTAGATCGCTGCGACGCTGTGTGACAGAAACCCTTGAAAACTCTCTTTCATGTATTCCTGAGGCTCGTCGCTTCGAAGTTGCTTAGCTGCTCGCGCCCCCCAGGAGTGTGTTGTTCTGGCCCTCCAGTCAATCAACTGGAGGGGATTCTCAGAAGGGGTAATGGCGTGGTTTCCGCTGGACAGACACCCATTGAGTGGTGGTGAACTCATCGATTGCCCAGTCGCCATTGAATCTTCCGAGGCCTGAGTTCTTTTCCCCACCAAATGGGACGTTAGGGGCATCTGCCACAGGCATGTCGTTCACATGGGCCATGCCAGAATGGATTTGCCTCGCGAAATGGACGCCGCGGTCAATGTCACCTGAGAAGACCGCAGCGGAAAGCCCAAAACGAGTAGCGTTAGCCAGTTCTAATGCGTGATCGGCATCCCTCGCGCGCATTATTCCTGCAATAGGCCCGAAAATTTCTTCGTAGGCCAGCTCCATATCGGATGTCACCTCAGTGAAAACGTGCGGCGCAAATACCAGTCCTGCAGATTCGCCAGCGTAAGCCAATGTTGCGCCTTCTGACTTCGCTTGTTCGATCTTGCGTACCAATCCGTCAAACTGTTTCCGGTTGATGACGGGCCCAACCGAGGTTGCCGAATTTCTAGGATCACCGATTACCAAATGGCTCACGCGCTGGATAAACAGGGAAACGAATGAGTCGTAAATCGGCTCCTCTACAATAATCCTATTGATGGCCATGCAAATTTGACCCTGATGCAGAAATTTGCCAACAACAGCCGCATGAACTGCTTGCTGGAGATCCGCATCAGCGAGCACCACAAAGGGGTTGTTACCGCCTAGTTCCAACGCGACATGTTTCAAGTAGTCGCCGCTGCCTGCCAGGCGGGCTATATTCTGGCCAATCGGCGTGGACCCAGTGAAGGATATAAAGCTCGGTATTGGATGTAGCACGAAGTCGTCTCCAATCTCCGAGCCTGCCCCTACCACTACACTGAGCACACCCTCTGGCAACCCGGCCTCTTCAAAGATGCGTGCAAGCAGCAAGCCTCCGGTTACTGGAGTATCGCTGGCAGGTTTCACAACTACGGCGTTACCGAGTGCCAATGCCGGGGCGAGCGATCGCTGGGTGAGATGGAATGGAAAGTTCCATGGGCTAATCACGCCAACTACGCCGAGCGGGCGTCGATATACTCGGCTTTCCTTGTTCGGCACATCGGACTCCACGATGCGACCATGAACCCGGCTTGGAAAGGAAGCAGCTTCCAAAGTGATAGCTTTCGCTGACGCCCATTCAATCTCGGCTTTTATGCGCGTACTTCCTGATTCCGAAATGATCCAGTCGACCAACTCGTCGTGGCGCTTATCAAAAATCTGAGCTGCTCTTAGCAGCACTCCGGCTCGCGCGGACGGTCCCATGGCCGCCCAAGCAGGCTGGGCTGTTTTAGCTCTTGCATAAGCTTCGTTCAAGTCTTCCTTGTTGGCCAAAGGAATTTCGAGCAGAGTCTGCTGGGTGAAAGGATCGCTAACAGGCATAGATCGTCCTGTCCGACCTTCCCGCCAAACTCCTCCTATCAGCTGCAGATTGAGGTCGCTATAAGGTTGATGATTGTTCACGTTATTCTCCGAATTTATTGGCGACGTGGAATTAATTTTGCGTCGCAGCCTTCACGAGATGACTCTGCGTGTAAGGAGTCATCTGTAACTGTTGTTCAATTTAAATAGTTGGAAGGTTGCCGTTCTACGAAACTACTGGTGTGACAGGAAATTTCTCTTTGGCCCTAAGTCCGTTAATAACTCCTGCCAATGCCGCTATCACAACGAGCCAAGGCAGCAGAGTTGCGATACCTTCCTTAGCGCCAGTCAGCTCGTCAAAATTCGCCACGGCGAGAAAAACAGCAGTTGCCAATCCGCATCCACCTAGCGTTGGGGCGATTATCCCTTGCCACCTGCTGCACTTTTGAGTCTTGAGAGTGAACCCGACGACTGCGGCAGCACCTAGGGTTTGTAGGGCGAGAACGGCGAGGGTGCCAAGCCCAACCATCCACAGATAGAGATGCTGGATTGGGTCGGCATTGGTGACCATGAAGAATCCCACTGCAACAAGGGTTGTGATTGAAAGCACAACGCTAGCGACGTGCGGACTTGCGTGTTTGGGATGTACTCGGCTGAGCTGTCGAGGTACGAAATGGCTGCGAGCTAGTGCGAAAAGGTAGCGACTGAGAGCGTTGTGGAAGGAGAGCAAGACCGCAAACACGCTCGTGACTACCAGAATTTTCATGACTTCTGTGGAAAGGGGGCCTACGTACTGTGTGTTGGCATTAAACACAAAATTGATCATGTCAGCGCCGGCAACACTTTGGACGTCACTATTTGCATAAGCCAGGCCGAGGCACCAAGTTGTAAGCGTGTAAAAGATACCGATAATGGCAATGGCTACATATGTAGCAAGGGGAACGGTGCGACTTGGGTTCTTAGCTTCTTCTCCGTAAATGGTTGTGGACTCGAACCCTACAAAGCAACAAAACGCGAACATCAATGCCACCCCGAAACCAGGAGTGAATATCTGAGAGGGCATGAAGCCATTCCAAGTGAAGCTCTCTGCATTCGTTTGGGCTATGACCGCGACGTCAAAGACAAGCAAGATCAGGATCTCGAAGATCATCAGCACGCCTAACACCTTGGCTGACACCTTAACGTCCATGTAGCCGAAGATTCCTACCAGTCCGATGATAAGGAGAGCTACGACGCGCCAGTCCACCTGCAATCCCGCAATCGACATAGCAAGGTCTGCCCCAAAGGCAGCGAATTGTCCATAAATGCCAGTCAACATGGCGATATACGCAAGCAGCGCAATTCCACCAGCTGCGTTGCCAGTTGCTCGCCCTAATCCGTGAGTCACTAGCTCGGCGAAGCCACCTGCACTGATCACATGGCGACTCATCGCTGCAAATCCAATTGCAAACAGCAGCAATACGAGCGAGGCGATCAGATAGATACCGGGAGCGCCTGTACCTCCCATGGCGAAAACCACAGGGCCAGCACCAAGCGTAGCGCCGAGCGGCGCCGCAGCTGCAATTACAAAAAAGACGATGTCGGAGACACCTAAAGACTTGGGCTTGAGCCCAGGCTGTGTTGGCTCACTTTGCATACAGGCCTCCCCTGAAGACGGGATTTGAATTGTTATTGGTAACCCCGATTTTTCTCCCAGCGGTTCTGGCTGGCAATCCTCAAACGCTGATCGTTCGATCATAGCCGGTGATTGAACCGATCTTTGCGAGTAGGCACAGCTCATGAGATACGTATGCGTAATCTGCGCGTGCGCGCGACTTAATCTTAATTGGCGATCATTCGATCAGCAAAACGCCATTGCCAAGAAGACCGCTACGCCCAAAAAATCAGCCTGCCTGAAAGTGAATTTATGGCTGACGGTGTCGAAAAAAGCATCGAGGCGTAGTGTGGGAATATTTGATTGTGAATGTTGCAGTAATTCTCTAGCGTAAAATCCAATAATAAATATAAGATAATGGGTTCATTATGTCGTTTAAATATGAAGCTAAGAAATGTGGATATACTTCGGTCGCTTTAGCTGTAGGTGTATTGGCTCTTCCGCTAGAGTCCCGGGCTTACGAACTCTACAATCAGGGCGGCCAGGTACTTAATGCTAAGGTCGAGGCCGTATTCGCCGCGATGCACAGTGAAGAAAATTACGCCACGACTGGGACGCGGGATTCTGACTCTTCGAACTGGCAAGAAGGCTTTGTCAAGTATGGGCTGAATGGAAGCAGCGAACTTGAGGGCAAAGCAAGTGTGTATGGCGCTTTTAGCCTTCTGAGTTCAGGGACGTGGGGTGACGGCGATGCAGCAGGCTTCACGGAAGGCACTGAGCGGCGGACCGCGGTTGAAGATGCCTATCTTGGTTGGCGTTCAGGGAGCCTTTTTCCTAGCCTTGGCGAAAATGGTATTGAGATTTCCACCGGTCGCCAGGAAGTGATTGTTGGGGACGGATTCTTAATTAAAGGTGATGCACTTAGCCTCGGCGATGTCGATCTCGGTGATAACTATGATCGGGGCGGCGCTTATTATTTAGCTGCTCGTAAGGCGTTTGATAAGACAGCTGTGCTTCGTGTGGGTGGGGAAAAGGGGTGGAGGGGCGACCTCATGTGGCTGGGCTCAAATAATCGAGCCCAAGCAGAAACCAAGTTAGCTGTGGCTACTTTAGAGCGTGTGGCCGATGAGGGAGCTTTGGGCCTCACGTACATCAAAGGTCTCGACGTCAATGAGCGTTTTGCAACCCCGTTCCAATCAGAGCGTGACGGTATGCAAACCGTCAGTCTACGGGGAGCAGGCTCTCTAGGAGTCCAGAATTTAAATCTTGCGGTCGAATATGCCACTCAATCCCGAGACAGTGGTCGAGAGAACGCCTGGTATCTTGAGGGCAGCTGGACTTTTGCAGCTATCCCATGGTCGCCCATAGCCACTTATCGTTATAGTCGCTTCTCTGAATCATTCGACCCATTGTTCTATGGCAATAACCGTGGGTATGGCACATGGTTTCAGGGTGAAGTGGCCTCTAATTATGCAGGCCCTTTCAACAGTAATACGCGCGTCCATCACGTCGGTTTGAAGGTCACTCCACGTGAAAACCTTACGTTAGGAGCGCTTTACTTCGATTTTGATCCGGTTGATCGTAGCCTAGCGAACCTCGGCGGAAGGGAGTTCGACATATATGCCGAGGTAGCGGTAACTGATCATGTTTTCGTCAGTCCGGTGTTGGGCTTGTATAAGCCGGAGAAACCTGCCAGCCAAGGAGGTTCGCAGTTAGGTGGTGATGACCTCAATACTTACGTACAGCTCATCGTAGGAACTTCCTTCTAGATCCCTTCGCCCATAAGCGCATGTATGGGTTAGTAGTTTTGCTTTATGTCGGTTGCGGCATAAAGCATTCGATTTAGCTGAAAATTACAAAGAATCGCCATGGTGGCATTCACCCTTTAGGACGAAAACGATGAGAACAAAAGTTGCAATTATCGGCGCTGGCCCTTCTGGTCTATTGCTTGGTCAACTGCTCCTAAAAGCTGGTATTGATAATGTCATCATCGAACGGCAGAGCCCTGATTATGTACTGGGGCGTATCCGTGCCGGCGTGCTTGAGCAAGGGACTGTAGATTTGCTGCGACAGGCGGGTGTTGCTGAGCGAATGGATCGCGAAGGTCTTGTTCACGACGGATTTGACTTGGCGTTCGATGGGCGTTGTGAGCATATAGACTTGAAAGGTTTGACCAACGGTAAAACGGTAATGGTTTACGGTCAAACCGAGGTTACTCGCGATCTAATGGAGGCTAGAAGCTCCAGCGGAGGTATTACCTACTACAGCGCCACGAGCGTGCAACCGCAAGATATAAAATCACCGGCGCCCTACATTACCTTTGATCATGATGGATCGACTGTTCGCTTGGACTGTGACTACATCGCAGGCTGTGATGGGTTTCATGGGGTTTCGCGCAAGACAATCCCGGATGGGGTTCTCAAGGAGTTTGAGCGTGTCTACCCATTCGGTTGGTTGGGGGTGTTAGCGGATACACCTCCTGTGAGTGAGGAACTCATCTATGCCAGCCATGATCGCGGTTTCGCTTTATGCAGCATGCGGTCGCCTACGCGGACCCGCTATTACATTCAAGTATCTACCGATGAAAAAGTCGAAGCTTGGTCTGACGATCGTTTTTGGCAGGAATTGAAAAAACGGCTCCCTACAGAAACAGCTGACCGGCTCATAACTGGCCCGTCCATTGAAAAGAGTATTGCTCCACTTCGGAGTTTCGTTGTCGAGCCTATGCAGTACGGAAGCCTTTTTCTACTGGGTGATGCGGCGCATATTGTGCCTCCAACCGGTGCAAAAGGCCTTAACCTTGCGGCTAGCGATGTGAGCACACTCAGCCGCATTCTTGTTAAGGTTTACCAAGAGGGGCGTACGGATCTTCTCGAACGCTATTCTGAAGTTTGTCTGCGCCGAATCTGGAAGGCGGTGCGCTTCTCGTGGTGGATGACTTCAATATTGCATCGTTTCCCTGGTAATGATGATTTTGGGCAGCGAATAAAGCAGGCCGAGCTCGACTACTTTGTCCGTTCTCAGGCTGGACGGCGGACGATTGCAGAAAATTACGTGGGGCTTCCTTACGAGCCTATTGAGTAGGTAACGCAGGCCTTGAGGGTTTTCAAGTCACTCAGGGCCTATCCATGTAGCTTGCTAATGTGCTTGACTGAATAAAGTTTAGGAAGATTTAGAGCGTTGAGGACTTCATGATTCGTTGGGAGCAAACTCTTGTTCTCTTGGCCATGAGGTCTTTTCGTATTGCTCACTGAAAAATAATGGAAGCGATCAGCACGGATCGACTTTGCATCTCTTGATGTGGTCTCCGTACTAATTTCGAGGATATGCGATGATCTTGCTCAGGGATTCAATTAAGTTTCGCATGCTTGTAATGGTGGGTGCGTGTCTCGGCTTGATAGTGCTTTTATTAGTCTCTATATCTATATACAGAACCAGTAAAAATACAGATTTGGCCAGTGCTGAGGCTCAGGAACTTCTCAAAGGTTCTGCTAACAAATTGCTCCTGGCCGAAGGCGCGCTGCAAAGTAGCTTAGTGCAAAAATACTTTCAAGCAGGCTACCAGAGTGGGGTTGATCTAGCAGGAAGTGCCGTTCAATTTCGAAGAATGGTACTTGGCGGTGATTTAGAGGCTGTAACAGCTAGGCGGGAGCTCACAAAGTTGGTGGCAGATAATCTCGCTCTACATTCTGATTTGCTGAGCCTCTATATCGTGTTTGAGCCTAATTCTCTTGATGGGCGCGATAATGATTTTATCGGTCGTAAAGAGCTAGGTAGTAATGAGGCTGGTCGCTTTTCTATTTACGCTGCGCAGCAGGATGGACGTCTTGTATTGCAACCAACGCCTGAGGCTCTGATAGCTGATACAACGATTATGCTTGATGGTACCCATTTTAATAAATGGTACACCTGTCCGAAGTCCACTGGTAAACCTTGTTTGCTTTCGCCTTATTTTGATGAGTCATCTGGCAGGAAGACACTAATCACGACCTTATCCTTTCCTCTCATAGAAAATGGAAGGGTACTGGGAGTGGTCGGCATGGATGTTAGTTTGGAGTCTGTGCAACAATTAGTAGAGGGAAGTAGCAAAAAACTGTTTGATGGTGAAGGACAGGTCAGCATTTTCAGCCCTAGCGGTCTCTTAGCGGGTCATAGCGGAGATGCAAAAAAACTAGGTTTGCAATTAGTTGAAGCAGGTGTTGGTGACGCGCTTAAGCTAGAGCGTTCAATTAAAAGTGGTCTGACGTCTCTCGGGGTCATAAACAACAGTCAAAGGGTCACTGTTGCCGTACAACCAATTCCAGGCTCCTCTTATTGGGGCATCGTTCTAGATATTCCTAGCGATGTGGTGATGCAGCCAGCCAATGCTCTTAAAGTAAAATTGGATGAGCGTAATTTTATTGATACTGCATGGTCGTCAGTATCTGGATTAGCGGCTTTGGTATTTGGGCTGATTATGGTTCGTTTAATCGCTCGCAGGATAATAGTTCCGATTCACCACATTTCTGAAATGCTTAGGGAAGTCGCGGGTGTTGGGGGTGATCTTACGAAGCGATTGCAGTATCCCCGCAACGATGAGTTGGGAGTGCTGGTGATGTGGTTTAACGCTTTTCTCGATAAGTTACAACCTATGATGTCTGAGCTTAAGCGGTTAGTCTTAGAAGCGCACAGTAATGCTGATCGATCTGCAATCATCTCTAGTAAGATCAACATGGAAATGCAGCAACAATACCGAGAAATCGACCAAGCGGCGATAGCCTCAAATGAGATGAGCTCCTCAGCTCAGGAAGTGGCATGTAGCGCAACTAGGGCGGCTGACGCTACGGGAGTAGCTAGTATTGCCGCTCAGGATGGCTTGCGAGTTATTAGGTCTACTTCCGAGACGATCGAAAGTTTGGCTAAGGATCTTTCTTTGGCGATGTCCAAGATCGAAGGGCTAACCGGCAGTAGCGAGCGCATCGGCAATGTCCTTGAGGTGATTCAGGCAGTTGCTGAGCAAACCAATCTTCTCGCGCTCAATGCTGCAATCGAGGCTGCAAGGGCGGGGGAGGCGGGGCGGGGTTTTGCAGTAGTGGCTGACGAAGTTCGCAATCTTGCCAGCAACACCAGTGATTCCATTGAGGAAATTCGTGACGTTATTCAGCAACTGCAGAGAAATACCCTTGAGACTGTTAGCGCAATGAAAAAAGGTTCAGCTCAGGCCAGTGTCGCTGTTAGGGACGTCTGTCTAGCTTCAGGGGCGTTTAACCGAATCAAAGAGTCTGTGGGAATCATTAGCGAAATGAATTTCCAAATCGCCGCTGCGGTCGAGGAGCAGAGCAGGGTCGCGGGGGAGGTTAGCCAAAACGTGGTAACAATTCGGGATGTCACCGAATCGCTCTCAGCGCAGGCGCAAGAGTCTCAGGAAATCAGCAGATCTATTAATTCGTTAGCCATCAAGCAGCAGGTGCTCGCCAACCAGTTTGTGACCTAGGGGTAGCTGTTTTCCCTGGTTTGTGATGGAAAGACGCATTGAGTCTTCCGTCCATGAGAGCCTGGCTTAGTAAAGCCGGGCTCCCTTGGCGTACCTGATACCCTATTCGTCTTGCTTGTGTTGTCCCCAAACGCACTGGAATTGGGAGCTGTCCTGGAGTGGGGCAATTGGCGCTTCCTCAACCGAAAAATAAGCGTTTAAGCCCCCAGATATTCGTCTACCGATATGACGTTTGCATAGCCGAATTCAAATGCGGCCATCATGGTTGCATGCGCTTGGGCGGCAGGAACAGTCACGCCGTGGAATGTCAGATCCAAGGTGGCGCAGGCATCATGCAGTACGGTCACGGGATATCCCATGTCTGCTGCAGCGCGTACTACGGCGTCAATGCACATGTGGCTCATAGCACCTATGACTACGATTTCCTTCACATCAGCGGCTTCCAGTTGCTGTCTCAGATCAGTTTCCCTAAAGGCGTTAATGTGTCTTTTTACGATTACAGGCTCGTTACCTTGCGGGGCTACGTCTGGTTGAATCTCCGCACCAGTCGATCCTTTTGCAAAGATCGGAGCGTCTTTAGCAGACTCATGCCGTATGTGAAAAACAGGAAAACCGGTACCGCGCGCGTGGCTGATTACCCGGATAGCATTCTCTACAGCAGCGTCAATGCCGGTCAAAGGCAAATTGCCGGTGGGTAGATATTCGTTTTGTAGGTCAACTACTACAAGACCTCGTTTCATGAACGTTCTCCCGTTGAGTATCCAATGATTTGGAGGTTAAGCTGGGATCGGGAGTAAAGAACTATTACCCCGCTCTTGGTAGGTTTAAATCAGAATTCCAGCGAAGCGCCGTCTTCTGGAATGTCGACGCGACTTTCGATACCTTGCTTCTTAACGTAAATGCGCAGCGCTTCACGTGTTAGCGAGGTGTGGTTAATAGCATTCATATGCACGGCGACTATCTTCGCATTTTTTGCTGCTTGGGATGCGTGTAGGACGTCATCCTCACCCATGATGATTGCGCCATCGAACCCATTCACTTTCGCCTTCCCGGTATTAAGTACTATAACTTCGGGCTGATATTTTTGAATGGTCTGATCTACTTCTTTTCGCCAGATGGTGTCGCCGGCAAGGTAAAGAGTTTTGTAGCCTGGGGCTTGAAACACAACGCCCATTGCCTCGCCCAGAAGTTTCGCGAGGGGCGGCACGGCATACATCTCATCGGTGCCGTGCTGACCGCCTGCCTTAGTGATTTTGACTCCGCCAAACTCAGCTTCGCCAGTCAGTACGTGCACATTTTTAAAGCCTTGGGAACGAACCAATTTCGCATCGTCCTCATCTTGAGTGAATAGAGGGATTTCCTTAGGCAGCGCTTTCTGCGCGGCATCGTCCCAATGGTCAAGATGCGTGTGTGTGAGGATGACAGCATCCACACCGGCGATTACTTCGGCAGGTGATTCGGTGAGATCGACCATTGGGTTGCGGAGATCGCTTCGGTACGTATTTTCAAATCCAGGATAGGTTCCCTTTTTCGCGAGCATCGGATCGATCAGGAACGTTGTGTCGCGGTAGGTAATTTTCACTGTTGCGTTACGAATTTGCTGAAAATCCACTTTTTGGGTCGTGATCGGTGCGGGCGATACATCTGTATTGGCGAATGCCCATGGGCTGGCAATAGCGCAAGCGAAGCTGAGTGCAAGAGGCAGTTTTCTGAAAATCATTGGATTTGATCCTATTAGTCTGTATAGAACTGCATTCTTGCCGACTGCGTCGCATCACAATAGTGGCCTGAAGGACATATTTCGATATAATCGGGCCAGTCGATCGGCGCGACTGTGAGACAGCACGAGAGAAGCATTCAATCATCGAAAGCGCTCTTGTTTAAGCGGTCGACTGTCATGCGAGGCTATTGATGCGATCCATACGTGTTGCTGTTTTGGCTTTTGAAGGTGTCAGCCTGTTCCATCTTTCTGTGCCTGGAATGGTGCTAGGCACTGCTCAATCCGCACCTGGTGAACCTCAGTATGAGGTCAATTATTGCGCAGAAAAGGTAGGGATGGTCGCTAGCGACCAATGCCTCGACTTAACGGTCGCTCATGGTCTTGAACTGATGGAGGAATCTGATGTAATCGTCATTCCGGCATGGGGCGATCAATTAGTAGGTGCATCTGTACAGTTAGTGAAAGCGCTCCAACTGGCCAATGCTCAAGGTAAGCTTATAGTTGGGTTATGTTTAGGCTCATTCGTCCTCGGAGATGCTGGATTACTGGATGGCAAGGAAGCAACCACTCACTGGGCCGCCCGAGAAGAGTTTGCGCGACGTTTCCCAGAAGTTCGCTTCAGGCCTGATGTGCTCTACGTCAGCGATGGCAACATCGTGACTTCTGCGGGAACTGCGGCGGCAATTGACTGTTGCCTTCATCTGATTCGCCAGCGCCTCGGTGCTGATGTCGCGAATCGCACCGCGAAGATGCTGGTGACGCCGCCGCACAGACAGGGAGGCCAAGCTCAGTACGTTGAACACCCGGTGCCGCACCTCTCCAGCGAGACTCATCTGTCTGAAGTAATGGCGTGGGCTCGAGCGAACCTCTCTAACGATCTGTCGCTCGACGTATTGGCCGACATGGCGAAGATGAGTAGGCGCACATTTACTCGGCGATTCAGAGAGACGACTGGCAGTACCGTCTCAAAGTGGTTGAATGCTCAACGGGTTGCCAGAGCACAGGAGCTTTTGGAGACCACTGACCTGCCTATCGAATGTATTGCGGGTGAAGCAGGATTTGGAACGCCGTTATCGTTTAGGCAGCAATTTAGCGTTCACCTCGGCACATCGCCTTCTGAGTATCGGCGTACGTTTTCTGCGAAATGAATTTAGGGCTAAGCCGCATTGCAGGGAGCCTGTAGCCGAGCCTTTGACTCAGTCTTCGGCGGTGGTGTAATGCTGCTCCGGCGCTTAGGCTGTCGTTTTCCTGACAACAGAGAGCAAGGCTTGTAGTGGATGTAAAACGGTTACTCCGTCCTGTCGTTTCACTTGGCTACGGCAAGAATATCCATCGGCCAATAACCGGCCAGAAGCATTGAATTTTGTCACGAGCGGCGCCCAAGACTGCTTGTAGATCACTTCTGAAGTGCCGACGTTCTTTGCCTCATGTCCATAGGTACCAGACATGCCGCAGCACCCGCTTGGTTGAATCTGTAAACTCAGTCCCATGCGCCCATAGATCTGCTGCCAAAGACCGATACTGCTCGGCTCATTAGTTTTTTCAGTGCAGTGTGGGAGGAAGTAATAGGGCGCAGCATCTTTGGCACTCGGAATTTGTTGAACCGTTCTGGACAGCCACTCTTGAGGCAGTAGAACTGTGGGGGCTTTGCTGCTGCCCAATGTCTTCGCATACTCCTGGCGATACACCAGAGTCATCGCGGGATCGAGCCCTACGAGCGCTATTTCGTAGCCCTGAAGCTGACTCAGAGCGTTACTGTTGAAATGGGCAGCTTTTTCAAAAGTGCTGATGAAACCTTGCACCTGAAGCGGTTTGCCATTGGGCGCAAACGGGGCGAGGTAGATCTGATAGCCAAGCCTTGCGATCAGTTCGATCCAGTCCGAGAGCACGGGGGTTTCGAAGTAGCGGGTAAAGGCATCCTGGACGATGATTACGCTGCGAGCGCGCTGCTGTTTACCCAATGTCGACAGGAGTTCAGGCGTTGCGATCTGAACGTTCCAACGACGGCATACAGCGTCGAAGTCCGTGATGCTGAGCAATGGACTATCGACCATCCCGGCGATATGCTCCAGAACGAAGCGTACCGGGCGGGAGCCCATGACAAAGTTATACAGGCGCGGGAAGCGAGCGATGTAGGGAATCGTGTATTCCAGCGAGCCGATCAAGTAATCCTTTAAAGGGCGCAGATAACGACTGTGATACAGCTCTAGGAAACGCGAGCGGAACTCAGGCACGTTTACTTTGACCGGGCATTGTCCAGCGCAGGATTTACACGCAAGGCACCCAGCCATTGCTTCATAAACTTCGTGGGAAAAGTCTTGCTGCCCCATTTTCTGTGCGACCGTGTTGACTGCTCGTTTTGCGAGGTTGGCGACGTTGCTGATTGACCGAATGTGATCACTTGTCGCCAACACATCTATGTCTTGCTGACCCTGCAGTCTCAACCATTCGCGAATAAGGGAAGCACGTCCTTTGGGTGAATGAATGCGGTCACGGGTGCCTTTCCATGAGGGGCACATGGCGTCGTCTGGATCAAAGTTGTAGCAGGCGCCATTCCCGTTGCAGTGGACAGCGGTGTCGTAGCTTCGCCATACGCGTTCGTCGATTGTGCGGTCTAAGTCGCCTCGTAACTCAACGCCATCTACCTGAGTAAGCCGAGCTTCAGGTACCGTTCTGGGGGTTGCGATTTTTCCAGGATTAAGTTGGTTGTACGGATCGAAAACCGCCTTTAAATCTTGTAACGCAGGGTAAAGGTCACCGAAGTAATCTGGGACATATTGGGATCTCAATCCCTTCCCATGTTCGCCCCACAATAAGCCGCCATGCTTTTGAGTCAAGGCAGCGACGGCGTCGGAAATGGGGCGGATCAATGCAGCCTGGACCGGGTCTTTCATGTCCAGAATCGGGCGCACATGCAGTACGCCGGCATCAACATGACCAAACATTCCGTATTGCAATTCATAGCCGTCCAGCAGCGCCCGAAACTCTTGGATGAAGTCAGCGAGGTTCTCTGGAGGCACAGCGGTGTCTTCTACAAAAGGCTGCGGCCTAGCTTCACCCGTGACGTTGCCCAGCAGTCCAACCGCCCGTTTACGCATCGCATAGACACGCTTGACTGCATCGGCGCCTATTGCGAGTGTGTGGCCCAAGCGCACCACAGACGTGTCGCTCTGCAGATGCAAGACGAAGTCATGAACGCTTTGCTGGACAGCAGCTTCATCGTCGCCGCTGAACTCGATGAGGTTGATGCCCGAGGTAGGTTTGTCCGGGTCTGCAGGAAAGTATTCGGCAACGCCATGCCAGACGATGTCCTTCATCGCCAGCATCAGGACTTTGGAGTCGACGGTCTCAATCGACAAAGGTTTGAGCAGCATTAATGCCTTCGCATCGCGCAACGCATTCATGAAGCTGGCATAACGTACGTTAACCAGGATGGAATACTTAGGGATCGGCAAGACGTTGAGTTTGGCCTCAATAATGAAACCCAGGGAGCCTTCGGAGCCGCACAGCACACTGTTAAGATTGAACAGATCACCCTGTTCGCGAAGGTGCGCAAGGTCATAGCCCGTGAGGCAGCGATTGAGTTTAGGAAAGGTATGCTCAATCAGATCTGCCTGATTATCCGCGATGTCGACCGCACACCGGTAAACCTCACCGATCCGATCCGGGCGCGCAGTTTCTTGCTCCAGAGCACCTTGCTCTAGTACCCCGCTGCGGAGTAACTCACCTCCAAGTAATACCGTGGAAAGCTCTAGAACGTGGTCGCGGGTTTTGCCATAGGTACAGCTGCCCTGGCCGCTGGCATCGGTGTTAATCATGCCGCCAATCGTTGCTCGGTTGGACGTGGACAATTCCGGCGCGAAGAAAAGTCCATAAGGTTTAAGCGCAGCATTCAGTTGATCTTTCACCACACCACTTTGAACGCGCACCCACCGCTCTTCAGCGTGAATTTCAAGAACGGTGTTCATATGGCGTGACAGGTCGACGACGATACCATCAGTCAACGACTGACCATTGGTGCCGGTGCCGCCACCTCGTGGTGTCAGCACTACCGACCTATGCTTAGGATCGGCGGCCAGAGTCGCCAGGATCGCTACGTCCTGAGCGTCAACGGGGAATACGGCTGCTTGAGGCATTTGCTGATAAATAGAGTTATCCGTCGCAAGCGCCATCCGCTGCCCGTAGCTGTGAATAATGTCCCCTCGGAAGCCTGTTTCAGCGAGCTGCTTCAGAAAGTCGTTGTAGCTCACGCTTTGATTTTTGGGCGGTAGCAACCGTGCGATCATGATTGAACTCCAACCGCTTTGCGGCTTTTTTGGCACTAATTAACTTTGGGCCGCCGAAAAGACGGCGATGCCCCTAGGGATGTTTGAGAGATTAGGTATCGAAATCGTATAGCTTCACCGCATTATCCCGAAGGATGAAGCGCCGATCACATTTTCCGGTGCCAGATCGAGGACTTGGGCACCGATGGGTTATTCGGATTTTATCGTCGGGTGAGATGACTTCTCTACTTCAACCTGTCGGCTCTGAATTTCACGAGCGCTGAAGCAATTTCTCCAAAAGGAATTCAGTGCTCAAACGTTATTCACGGGTGGCTAAATAATACCCCTGTAAGCTCCGGCGGCTCTTAGCGAATGCTCGCGCGGACCTTTTCTCTGAAGGTGTTTTCGATCCCATCCTGGATCTTGAGCTTGTCTGCGAGCGTTGGAACGAGGTGGCGGCTGATGACGACAATCCCGTCTTTGTCGCCCAAAATTGCGTCGCCCGGGTTGCAAACAACATTGCCACAGGCAACCGGAGCACCGACCTGGCCCGGGCCGTACTTTGATGGGCCAGCAGGACTCACGGCGCGCGCATAAGTCGGAAGCCCCATAGCAGTCAGCTCCTCCACATCTCGAACCGCGCCATCTATGACCACCGCTGCGACCTTGCGAGCCAGACACACTTCACCCAGCAAATCACCAAAGACCGCACGGTTGGTTTCACCGTTGCCGTTGATCACTAGAACGTCACCTGGTTTGGCATCGTCTAACGCCCGGTGGATGGCCAGGTTGTCACCTTCCCAAGTGAGGATAGGCAGTACCGTTCCGTAGAACGAAGCTTTACCTGCAACGTGGTGGATAGCGGACGCCATCATTCCGAGGCGCTGTAATACGTCACCGATTAGTGCAACCGGGTAATGGGATATCTCTTCAACTTCTTTAAGGGAAGCGCGTTCCCAATCTGCGCTCACGGTAATGCTTTCATCAGATACATTGATAAACATGGTGACCTCGGCGTGAATCTGTTCGGAGTGCTATAAGTTGAACGTCTTGAATACAGGATTGTTGACTGGATGTTGGGGAGCTTCGCCGCGCAAGACAGCGGCAATAGCCTCAACTGCGCTCATGCCAACGCGCAACAATGACTCATTTGTTTGCCCTGCGACGTGAGGCGTCACAAGTAGGTTTGGAAGATCGGCAATGGGGAATTGGTTGCAACTGAACGGGGTGATCATGTCGATGTTTTCAGCAGCCAAAACATCAATTCCCGCGCCACCCAGCTTGCCGCTGCGCAGGGCGTCAGCAACTGCAGCTTCATCGATCACGCCACCGCGGCTGGTGTTAATCAGGATGGCACCGGTCTTCATCTTTTCGATTTCCGCCCCACCAATGAGACTCTCAGTGTTTGTTTGCAGAGGAACATGGAGGCTCACCACGTCTGCCTGAGTTAACAAGGTATCGAGATCGACCATGCGTTTATCGAAGCTCGAATCATAAGCAGGGTCAGTCGCCAGAACCTTCATACCAAAGGCTTCAGCAACTGGCGCAACGTGCCGACCAATGTCGCCAAATCCAATCAAACCTAAGGTGCGACCCTCGAGTTCTATGCCCGTGAGAGACAGCCGATCTGCCGCCCAAATATTATTTCGGGTCTGATCAGTCGCTAGCTGAAGCTTGCGGCTGATACCCAGTAGTAAAGCGAACACATGCTCGACAACACTTCTTCTGTTTGCGCCTGGTGTGTTGGTTACCCAGACACCCAACTCGGCTGCTGCTTTGTAGTCAACGTTGTCGTATCCCGCTCCGTGCCGAGCGACGATCCGCAGTTTAGGGGAGGCGGCGATCATCTCCGCAGAGATGTGGCCACCGCGCAAAAATACGGCACCTACTCGTTGTTGGATATCTGCATAAGACACCGCATCTGGGCCATAGCCGAGTCGAACTTCACCTACCGTAGAAAGGGCTTTCAATACATCTGGATGGATAGGGCTTGTCACATAGATCAAAGACATGATTATCACCTTATGAGAATTGGTGGGTATTGGCGTCATCGCCAGCCGCCGGTGCATTTTTTCGAACGGTCGAGATAACGATCAGTCCCAAGAGACCTGATGCGCACAGAATGAATGCGGGCGTGGACTGGTTGCCGGTGGCTCCGATCAACCATGTGGCCAGGAATGGGCCTGAGCCTCCGCCGATAACCGCGCCTACGCTGTGGCCAAATGCGACACCGGTGTGGCGGATATGCATCGGGAAGAATTCCGGCATTACCGAGTAGGTGCCCGCCTGGCAGAGGGCGTAAGGGATCATGCCGAGGGCAAGTCCGACCATAGCCAAGCTTACTGAGCCTTGCTGCATCAGCATGAAGGACGGTATCGATAACAAGGCATAGGCCACGTATGCATAGCGCAATATCGATTTTCCGCCGCGATACGAGCCGAGCTGACCAGCGAGGGGAATTAAAAACGCAGCAAGGATCACAGCAACCAACACGATGGTGGACGCTTGGCTTTTGGAGTATCCGAGAATTGAACTGAAGTACGCTGCAATGAATACAGTTCCGATATAGGTGCCGATGTTTTGCACCATCGAGATCATGATCACCTTGGTCAAAGGCTTGCGATAGTCGCGGATCAGCTCAGCGAAAGGCTGGCCTTTCTTGACTTCAGCATCGTTCTTCTTAGAGGCAAACTCAGGGCTGTCCTCAATGGACAGTCTCATGTAAAGACCGATAATCCCGAGCGGCAGAGCTAGAAGGAATGGGATACGCCAGCCCCAAGCTAGCATTTCAGGATCTGTGAGATAGGCCGCTGCCAAACCGGCAATCGCTGCCGCCAAGCCTTTACCGAACTGTGCAATGGAAGGAAGAAAAGAGATGTACAAGGCGCGGCGTTTAGGTGGTGCCCATTCGCGAATGTAACTCGCCGCTCCACCGATCTCGCCACCGGCAGAGAACCCCTGAAGCATGCGCAACGCAACCAAAAGGATAGGGGCCCATACACCGATTTGCGCGTAGCCTGGTAGTAGACCAATGAGCGTAGCCGCGGCACCCATCAGGGTGATGCTAGCGATCAGACTGAAGCGTCTGCCTACTTTGTCACCTAGCCAGCCGAAAGCGATAGCCCCAAGTGGTCTCACCAAAAACGCGGACCCGAATACAAGGAAAGTGTTAAGCAGGCCGGTTGTCACATTGTCCGAGGGAAAGAAAACCGCTGCGAGGGTCGCGGCTACATATCCGTAGACGCTGAAATCGTAATACTCGACAAATGTACCAAATACAGCAGCCCGCGTTGCTTTCTTGGCCTTTCTTGTCTGTTCCGTCTCTTCGACGGTCTGCACGACGGGCTCGGCCATAACGTTATTGTTGTTCATGGGCACCTCGGGTTATGGGACATAGGCCTCATTCAAAAAATGGGACATCGTCCTGTTATTGTTTGTCTAGCTTCTAGAACGCTGGGCCTGTTGTCAACAGCGAGGATGTGATTTGCCGTTGGGCAGCGTTAGACCCCAGAATGGGGGTCCGAACCCTTGATATGACTCGTGATGTCTCAATCAAATCGCTCTATTCCAACGTCATTGGCTGTTGCCCCGGCGTCCAGCCATACCAGGTTGATTCAGATTGTCGATGCACTCGTGAGGCGAACTGGCGGGGAGCCGTGGGGCGTGCGAGAGCTTGCGGCAGAGCTTTCAGAGAGCCGGAGCACCGTTAATCGGATTCTGGTCTCGTTGGTTGAGATCGGCCTAGCGAGTGAGTTAGGAGTTGGTAAGTACAGCGTAGGGCCCAGAATCGACGTCCTGACGAAAGCGCTCAGCGATTCAAGTGTGCTTCTTGGCCGGAACGGTGAATTGCTCAGTGAGCTCGCTGATGCCTCAAAGTGCACAGCTCTTGTCTCTGTCTACTGCCCGCAAAGTAGGGGCTATTTTATAGCTGCATGTAGCGAAGCTAATGCAACACTTACCTTCAGGCCTCAGCTAGGCGTGGTGTACCCACTTACGTTTGGAGATATTGGTAGACAGTTTGCTAAATATCTAGAGACCAATGCTTCACGTTTAAGCCCGCGAGATGAGAAGGGTGATGTAGATTACATCTTTCGGACGAATGATGCCCTAGGGCAGTTATCGGAGCCTGAGTTCCCCAGCGCTTTGTCCATCCGCGTAGGAAGTGCAACGAACGGACTTATCGTATCAGTCTCTCTCCACTCCGCTGGAAATGCATACTCAAAAATGCAACAGCAGTTGGATGCAGATGTGCTACGAGTCATTGGACAGATAATGTCTGACATTGAGTCGAAGAGCCTTCAAAATCTTCAGGCCCATCCCTGCATCTCTACGAAAGATAGTAAGTCTACAGTTAACCGTCTTGAGAGGCTTCTCCTGCTTTCCTGCGCCTTTCCTGACGGCATAATTACGTCATCTCACTTAAATGATCATCTTCTTTGCAATGCGGCCACGGCCAAGCGACTCATACAGTCTGGTGTTGAGGCTGAACTGGTCAGCTTGTTTGGGGGTACTTTATTCCCTGGCCCAAGGCTTTACCAATGGGCGGCAAAGATGAACTCCGCCCATCGTAATCTTGCTGATATTACCAAGAAAATATTGTCTTCATTAGTCCAAGAGACCGGTGAAACAATTGCGCTTCTTTCATTCGATGATGTGACTGGAAAAGCCGAGTTTCTTGACGTCATACAGGGATGGAGACCAATCCAATACAAGCTTCAAATCAACGTGAATGTCCCTCTCTATGCCGGTGCTGCCGGGAAGGCTGTATTGGCTCACTGCGATCCACACTTAGTTGACTCTCTTGATCTTGTAAAAATCACGGATGCTACCATTACCTGCCGCAAGGCACTTAAGGAGGATCTGTTAACTATTAAAAAACGTGGTTGGGCAACTGGTGAAGGTGAGCGTGTGCTAGGGGCTTTTGGCTTAGCAGTGCCTTTTTTTGTCGATGGTAAAATTCGAGGTTCTATTTCCGCAACTATTCCTCAATACCGCAAAGATGAGCGCGACTTGCCGACGCTCATTAACCTAATGCGTGAATCAACAGGTAGGATTGAGCGTTTGTTGTCTTTAGGCCTCAAAGCTCAGTAATAACCTACGAGCTGCTTGCTTGTGAAAGAATTCTGGGCGCTTCATTTTCTTGTTTCCTCATTAGACTTGAAGCGTGCGCGATACTCACCAGGTGTTACAGCATAGTTTTTCATAAAACAGCGTATCAAGGTTGCTTCATTACCTAGGCCACACTTGTGTGCAATCGTTTTGAGTGGCGTACGTGACGTGACCAGCATATGACGAGCAGCTTCCAATCGAATTTGCTCTACCATTTTGCTAGGCGTACAGCCATTGGCCTCACGATACTTCCGAGCAAATGTTCGCTCACTCATATTCATGAAATTGGCTAGCGAAAATACCGATAAATCGCCACTAAGATTGGTGTAAAGCCATGCGTGTAGGTCTGAAAATTGACTGCTATTGGATTGTAGAGTCAATGATGAACTGAATTGGTTCTGATCTCCAGGGCGCTTCAGAAAAACAACCAAATGTCGTGCAACTTCTAGTGCCGCAGCATGCCCCAAGTCTGCTTCGACTATTGCAAGAGCTAGATCGATGCCTGACGTAACGCCAGCCGAAGTCCATAGATCTCCATCGTTAATAAATATAGGCCCGCGCCTTACTTTTGCGAGAGGGAAGTCAAGTTCCAACTTGTCATAGGCAGACCAGTGAGTCGTCACGTTTCGCCCGTCTAGTTTTCCGGCAGTCGCTAGCGCAAATATGCCCGTGCATACGGAAACTAGACGCTTAGCTTTTTCAGAATGTCTTACAAATTGTGTAAAAAATTTTGGATGGTCACAAAATTTAAGAATCCCAGGCCCGCCTGGCACGATCAGCGTGTGCGCTGCCGGTGTTTCAGCTTCCAAAATAGCGGCGTTTAGCGAGAAGTTGGAGAAAATCTCCGTCGTGCGACTCAACGATAGAATGGATAAAGAGTAAGGCGGATTATCGGGATGCGCGAAATGGTTCGCCGCGATAAACACGTCTAGAGGGCCAGCTAAGTCGAGCAGGCTGACTTCAGGGTAGGTAATGATCTGAACAGATTTGCTAGGCATTTTGGATTAAACCCTTCTTAGAGAGCACTTCGTGGACTGGGGGGATCTTGGCAGGAATCATCAACGTTTTGTCATTTTTCTAACCGATTTCCGTCTATTGTTAGGCTTATCTAAAGCTATGCAGGTATGCAGGATAGCCAGATGTCACATGTGAGGTTTTTAGTGGCACTTACTATCCTTATGTCTGGTTAACAGTTTGCCCAGCTTCATTAACTTATGTCAGCGTGGAGGTTCATTTTATGTCGGGTCTTATGAAGAGCGCTATGGGATTCGAAGTGAACATGGATGATGATTTTGAGCACAGGATTTCTACTATTCTTGAGTTGTTGATAAGCAATTCGTCGGGTGTCGTCAAATGCGAGTTAAAAAATATTTCCGAACCAAATCGTTGGATAATCGAGTGTTTATGGCACGATCAACAGGCAATGCATGCCCATTTTTTGTCATGTCAACTGCAGAATTTGATAGGTCTGTTAGCTTCTCGATCCCGTAAAATTGTGTTTGAATGCGGGAGTGTATGAGTCTGATGCTCTAGATTTTCTGGAGGCGCTTAGTTAGTCTACTTGTCATTTCAGATGATCAAGTATAACAAGTTCGGCACCTCAGGTTTTTGAAATGCTGAGCCAAATAGGCCTCAGCAATCTCCCACATCAGAATTCCACAGTCACTCCGGTATAAAATGCGCGACCATCACCAGGCGAATGCAGTGATGCCTGCGCACCGTCCGGGTCGTACCAGACGTATTCATAATATCGGTTGGTTAGGTTTTTCAGCTGTAGGTCGACGCTCACTGACTGCGTCACTTTGTAGGTTGCACCGAGGTTCATCAACACGTAACCGCCATAAGTACCTTTCTTGTTTTCCCGCTCCAGGTAATAATTAGTCTGGCCGTTCATCCACGCGGTCAGCTGAAGTGCGGGGGTCGCGTCATAGCTGATGCCGGCGTTATAAAGGTGGTGCGGGATGTGGTCGATTTCCTCACCTTTGCTGTTAGGCAACGTGGCACTCGGCTGGAGTATTTTTGAATACTGCCAGGAGTAAGCCATCCAGATATTGGTGCGTTCATTCGGATACAGGTTCATCTGCAAGTCGTAACCCCAGCGCCGTGTTTCTCCGACATTATCGGATTCGCCGCTCGGGTCGTTCAGCCGGCGACTGACTTCCCCCGAGGCCTCTTGCTGCCAATAGGCGACGCGTCCATCCACCCAGTCAGCCGGCGTGAACTTGATGCCTGTTTCCCAGCCCTCGTTGATCGAAGGGGCTAGGTCAGTATCTCTGGGTGGAATCTTGTAAGCCGCCGCCCCGGTGCCCACTTGAAAGGTACGTCCCCAGTTCGCATAGAAGCTGGCAACGTCCCACGGAGAATAGACAACGCTGATCTTCGGCTGCTTGATCAGCCCGTAGTCGTTAATATCGTAATCTTTGCCGGTCATTTCATTAGTGAAGTCGCCCTGGATCTTATCGACCCGGTAGGCCGGTACGATCTTCAGTGATTCGAAGGGTTTGATTTCGGCCTGGATATAAGCGCCGTAGGTGTCGAAGTCGAACTGCTGGTCGCGGGTGGTAGCTAGACGCATACGGCCTCTAGTGCGATAGCGCTCACTTTTGTTTTGCTGCTGTTGTACGTCTGCACCACCTTCCAAGGCGAAGTCGTAAAGCCAGCTGACTTCCGGTCGCCAGGTCAGGGAGGTGAGGGCGCCATATTGCGTCTCGTAGGCGTCGCGTTCCTGCTGAGCGCTTGTACTCCAGTATTGTGTCCAGCGCCTGTCATCGAAGGTGTTGACGTAGGTCTTCGCTGACCAAGCGAGGGTATCAGCCAAGTCTGTATCGAAATGCAGACTGGCCTGGGTCATACGACGAGTACCCTTGTCAGTAGCGTTGAATCTGTTGGTCATTTCCGCATGATGACGTGCATCTTCTTCACTTAGATAACCTGGCTCCTCAGCCTCTGTTTCGTAGTGACGAGCAATAAGGCCGATACGGTAGCTGTCATCGTCCGGCGTGTAGAACCATTTGCCCGACATCGAGAACTTGTCTGCTCCGGCATGATCTCGGTAGCCATCGAACTTTTGATAGGCGAAGAAGTAGTTCTGAGTCCAGTTGCTGCCCTCAATGCCTTTGGCGAGTTGTGCTTCTTGGGTATTGAAGCTGCCGTAACGCAGCCGCGCCTTGTTGTAGTCGCCACCCGTGCGGGTCAGCATATTAACGTTGCCGGCAATGTTGTTCAGGCCATAGCGTGCATCACTGGTGCCACGCACCACCTCAATGCTGTCCAGCTCCATGGGGAAAATCATGTCCATGTACGGCATGTTGCCGTCATTGCTGTTACTGGGGATGCCGTCGATCAGCAATTTGACCGCGTTCACTTCGCCTTCGCCGTTGAAACCTCGAAAGGAGATTTTGCCGGAGGTGGTGCCTTGATTGAACTCGGTCAGCATCACACCCGGTGCGCGGCTGAACAGTTCCCAGCTGTAATTTACTGGCATTTTTTCGAGGATGTCTCCTCCGAGAATATCCACCGAGCTGAGAACACTGCTGGTACTCAAAGGGCCGCTTGCCGAGCCCTGAATGCTGACCGCACCCAGGGTCAGGGTTGAATTTTCGATTCTGCTGGCTTCAGCTAATGCCAATGACAGCGGGCTCAACGCGAGCACGCTTATTGAAAACAAGGGCCATAAGGGAAGGGACACAGAAATTCGCTTTGCGTGGCGCAAAGTAGTTGAGGCAGACATAGCACGCACTTCCTGATGATCAAGAAACTTCAAGGGCGTTCAGCGTCCTTCGCAGGCCGCTAAAAGGATTTAAAGAGAGCAGCACCGCACGGGGCAGCGGTGTTGTGATCAGGCGAAAGGGGACGCGCGTGGACTCAGGCTTGGCCAACGAATTCTTGGATGCAGCGTCGGCAGTACAGGATTTTCGAGGGCGGTATTGGAGGTGTATTGCGGTAGGTAATGCCGGTAATAGTTAGACGGTAAGGCTGCTAGTCCTGCATGACCGCAACAGCAGTCGCCGTGCTGCATGACAGGTTTTGACTGAGGCAGCTGCAAGGCATCAATAGCCTTGCCGAGGTCTGCAGGAAGGGCGCTCAAGTCCCCGCCCGAACAAAAGCCACCCCAAAGCATCAGGCGCACGTCCGGCATCTGCATCGCACGACTCATCGGCATGGCGAACAGATTGAGCAGGACTGCCAGACAGGCAATCCAGGGACGGATGCGTTTCAACGAACTCATAAATGAAATCGCCGCGAAGGGGCGGCTATTTAGCCCGCATTAAAGAGTGAAGTAAATTTCCCTGGGGTGCGCTATTTCGCCACAGGTCATATTGGCTCGCAGGGTAGATGTCTGCGTCCAAACAAGACGCCTGCACCAACTGGTAAGCTTGCTCATCAACTTATTGGATGAAGGCTATATCTCTACGCGCACTTCGAACACTGCTTGCCGTTGCCCAATACGGTTCTTTTGTTAGAGCAGCGGACGCCGTGCATCTGACCCAATCAGCGGTCAGCCTTCATGTTCGGTCTTTGGAGGAGGATTTCAATACACGTCTGTTTGACCGCTCACGACGGTTGCCGGTGCTGACGGATGCAGGCCATATTGCCGTTGAGCGCGCGCGAGAAATTCTAGCCTTATACGACGGTATCTCATCCGACATTGGAGGCGAAACTGAGTTGCGCGGCAGGCTTAGAATCGGTGCCATTCATACAGCGCTGGCGAGCGTCTTGCCCCTCGCGCTGTCGGCATTGCGTACTGAGCATCCTCACCTGCGCATCACTGTTGTGTCCGGAATGTCCGCTGAGTTGGTCACGCGCGTGGAGGCGGGCGAGCTTGACGTTGCGATCACCACGGAGCCGATGAAGCCACACCCTTACGGCCTGGCAAGCACGGTACTTTACGAGGAAGGGTTTTGGATCATCGCGCCGGTGTCTCATGCGCATGAGGACTTGAAGCTTCTACTCAAAAGCCAGCCGTTCATTCGATTTGATCGTCGCGCCTGGGCAGGTCGAACGATTGAGCGAGAGCTTCGCGCTATGCGGCTGCGCGTGCAGACCAGCATGGAACTGGATAGCCAGGATGCGATTATCCAGATGGTCTCAAGCGGGCTGGGCGTATCCATCATTCCACTCTCCAAACATCAAGTCGTAAGCCTGACGACACTGGCCGTCGAGCCGTTCGGCATGCCTCAAAAAACCAGGCGCGTGGTATTGCTGGAGCGCGAAGATCGTCCGCTTGGGCGACTGGCGGCAGCCCTGGCGAACGCGGTGAAAGCGCATGTCTTGCACGATAAACCATGAAAAATACTTGTTGATTGCTGAAGTTTAAAACGTTTTTATTTCGGAGTCCGACCTTTTATCGTGGTCCTCGTACAAGTGAGTTCTTGAGGGCACCATGATTACTGGACCTACCGTAGACATGCCGCTGATGAGCCGACTGATTGTGGGATGTGAACCGTCGCCACAAAAAACCAAGGCACGCGTATGACCCTCTCCCTGTTGACTGCCTTGTTGCCCATCGCACTACTGATCGTGCTGGGCGCGTGGCTTAAGCGTCGTCAATTTCTGACGGATACTTTTTGGGCACAGGCAGAGCGCTTGGCGTATTACGTGTTGCTGCCTTCTCTTTTCTTTCACGGACTGGCGACCGCCAACCTTGATGGCGTGCCCTTTCAAAGCATGGTTTCGGTGCTCGTATTCTCGACTGTGGTGGTATCGCTAATGTTGTTGGGCGCGAAGTCGCTGATCACCATGGACGATGCTGCGTTCACTTCGGTTTTTCAGGGTGGGATACGTTTCAATAACTACGTAGGCGTGTCGGCAGCCGCGGGCTTGTTCGGTGTGCAGGGTATAGCCCTGGCAGCGGTCGCGAACGCGGCCATAGTGCCCAGCGTGAACATCCTGTGCGTAATGGTATTCGCGAAGTACGGGTCAGCCGGCAGGATGCCATTTAGCAAAGTCCTCAAGCAGTTGGCATTGAACCCACTGATACTCGCGTGCTTCGCCGGCGGATTGATCCAGATCTCGGGCTGGGGACTGCCTGTCGGTATTGAGCCGATGCTCAAGGCATTGGGACAAGCATCACTGCCGCTCGGATTGCTCTGTGTTGGTGCTGCGCTTGAGTTCGGAAGCATAAGGCAATGGTTTCGCCCGGTAGGTTACTCGTCGCTGACCAAGTTTTTAATCATGCCACTGGTTGCGCTTTGGGCGTGCCACCTATTCGAACTTGAAGGAAAGGCCGCAGTTGCAGCACTTCTATTCCAGGCACTGCCCACAGCCTCATCCTCCTACATCATGGCAAGGCAATTAGGGGGAGACGCCCCCCTTATGGCTGGGATCATCGCTTGCCAGACCATGCTGGCAGGATTAGCACTTCCAGCAGTCATCCTTGTGATGGCCCGGTGGATTTGAGTGTCAGTATTTCGAGGCGATCGCCTACGCGCGTTAGGCACAGCCCATAAAACGCTGTGCCTAACGCAGTCATCATTTGTTCATGGCGGATATCATCTATCAGATGCTGGGCAACAACTTATTCAATACCAAGTCGTCCAAGCAGCCGGAAGCCAATAACTCACTGGCCGCATTGATATCCGGCGCGAAGAAACGATCCTTCTCGTAATAGGCCACTTTACTTCGCAGACTGTTCCGGGCCAGTTCCAGCTTGGGCGACGTCTTCAAGCCGTCACGCAAGTCCAGACCTTGGCAGGCCGCTAGCCACTCCACAGCCAGGATTCCACGGATGTTTTCAGCCATTTTCCACAACCGTTTCCCGGCGGCGGGTGCCATCGATACGTGATCTTCCTGATTTGCGGATGTGGGCAGGCTGTCTACGGAATGGGGGGATCCAGCGCCTTGTTCTCGCTGGCCAGCGCTGCTGTCACCTGAGAAATCATGAAGCCCGAGTTCACGCCGCCATTGGCTACCAGGAACGGCGGCAGTTGTGACATGTGTTTGTCCATCATCAACGAAATCAGGCAGATTGACCGCGGGATGCGGCAGTTTTTCGACAGCATCCGCCAAAACGACGAATACCTTGCCAAAGACCCTCGGATTGCCAACGTTCAGGGATTGAAGAACTATACGGCCGGTGACGCCCCGCAAACGCCTGTGACGAAGGTCGATCGACAGATCCAGGTGGTATTCGACAGTTTCGCAGAAACTCACCCAACCACGGCTTCCATTTCCCTTGGACTCAATGACGGAGGTTTTGCAGGTTGGCCCGATGACCAGACAATGGCCAGCTACGACCCACGGGTGCGACCTTGGTACAAGGCGGCCATGGAAGCCGTACGAGGCTCAACCGTACGGACGGGCGCGTATTACCGGGCGCCCGATGACATGGTGCTGGTCAGCACGGTCCGCACGATCAATGACGCGAGCGGTGCCCCGGTGGGCGTCGTTGGCGTGGACGTATCGCTCAAGCAACTGACTGAATTGGTCAAAGCCATCAAGTTGGGCAAGAGTGGTTACCTGATGTTGGTCGAGGCCAATGGCAATGTCTTGGTCGATCCCGCAAATGCCAAAAACAATTTCAAGCCGTTAGGTGAGCTAGGACCCGGCTATGCCGAATTGGCCAAAAGCGCTGATGGGGTGACTCAAGTCGAGATCGATGGTGTGCCATACATGGTCAACGTCCTGAGTTCCGATGGCCTGGGATGGCGTTTTATTGGCTTGATCAAGCGTGATGAAGTGATGGCCGACGCCATGAGTCTGACCTGGTTGATTGCAGCCATCGCTGTTGCATTGGCCGTGGTGTTCGCCATCGTTGGTGCTGGTTTTGCCAGCGTGATCGTGCGCCCGATTCGTGGCGTGGCTGATGGGTTGCAAGAGATTGCCGAAGGTGAAGGTGACCTTACACGTCAACTCCAAGTACGGGGCAAGGACGAAACTGCGAACCTGGCCGATTGGTTCAATCAGTTCTTAAGTATGATCGCTCAGTTGGTGAAGCGTATCGGCAATGCGTCGTCCGATCTGCAAACCGCTGCCGCCGACACCAACGAAGTCGCCAATAACATGAACCTGGCTGCCGGCCGCCAGCGCGAGGCCGTGGAACTGGTAAGCACCGCTTTCAATGAAATGCTCGCCACAGCCAATGAGGTCGCGCGCTCCTGCAGTGCCGCGACGTCGAGCGTTGACGAAGGCTACCGCGGACGGCCAGAAGGAAATCAGCGAGGCCACCGGCAGCGTGCTCAAGCTCAGTGAGGAGCTGCAGATATCGACCCAGACCATGCAACTGCTCGAGCAAGACAGCAATAACATCAATGCGATTCTCGACACCATTCGCTCGATTGCCGAGCAGACCAACTTGCTGGCGCTCAATGCCGCCATCGAGGCCGCTCGCGCGGGTGATCAAGGGCGTGGCTTTGCAGTGGTCGCGGATGAAGTTTGCGCCCTGGCTCGTCGCACCTCACCGGCGAAATAGACAGCCTACTGGGTAACCTCGCTCGCCGCACCCAGGAAGTCACTCAGCAGATGCAAAGCAGCCTGCAAGCGTCCCAGGCTAGCGTGCAGCGGATCCAGCGGGCCAGCGACAGCTTCGACAAGATCCACGCTTCAGTGGACTCGATTCGCGACCAGAACACCCCAGATCGCCACGGCGGCAGAGGAGCAGCATCAAGTGGCGGAGGAGATCAATCGGCACATTGCGCAGATCCATGCCGATGCGCAGATGGTGGAAGAGTTTGGGCATTCAGCCCATGCCGGATCGGGGCGAATGACGGCCATTTCTGGCCAGCTTCAAGGATTGGTCGGGCGCTTCAAGTTTTAATCTGTACGAACAATGGGCGCTCAATTGCCGCATTAGAGGGTAAGCCCCATGAGCATTGAGCCCAGAGAAAATACAGTGAAAGCCGCCGTCCCTGGCGGTCCCTTCCAACGGGCCATTCAAAGGCTGATCAACGCGGGAAGGACTGCGCTCCGAATCATGATTAGACCTGTCAGGTCGCCAGACCGTGTGCTGCATTCCGTTCGGGGTCGTCAGTACTTCCACTGCACAGCGACTTCCAGACTGCGCGGCTCGCCCCCGTAATACTGGGTGTTGCTCTGGTGGATGAAACAGGCATAGACCTCGTCGGTCAGGTTGCGCAGGCGCGCGCTGACCTGTACGTGTTTGTCCAGATCGTGGGTCATGGACAAACCATAGACAGTGTACGAGAAGGTATTGCGCAATTGGGTGTTGTCGTCCAGCTGGTAGTCGGTGATCGAGCGTATCCAGCGGGTGCGCTGCTCGTAGCGACCGTCCTCGACGTTGTAGTTGTTGAAGCGGTTGCGCTTGTCGATCTGCAGCTTGCCGGTCAGCGGTTGCAGCACCGGCGTGCCCCAGTAGGGGCTGTCTTCCTTCTCCTCCAGGTACTCGATCGCCAGCGTATGGGAGAGTCGGTCGTTGATGTCGCTGAGCAGCGAGAAGGCCAGGTTGCCCGCACCGTTCTCCTGGCGATCTATGTAGCCGTTGCTGCTGGTGCGGCTGTAGTCGAAGCGTTAACCCCAGGCAGAGCGTTCGCCGCGTCTTGAAAGTTGCGCGCGCCGATACGTTCCATCGTCTTGCGATCGGCCACGCTTACAGAGGCGGGATTTTCCCGGGCACTGAGATTCAGGCGCGAGCCGCTTTCGATGGGGGTATCCAGGTCCAGGCGGGTGGCCGGTTTCGGCTGGTCGGCCGAGGCATTGATGTAACTGGTGGGTAAGTTCAGGGCAGTGTCTTGCGCCCACGCGCAGGTGCTGCCCGCGAGCAGCGCTAAAGTGGTCAAGCGAAACATGAAGAGCTTCCTGGCTTAATTCGATGAGCACACACCCCGCCGCGCTTGATGCAGCGGCGGGTGGTGAAGATGTCAGAGCGCGGGAAGCAGGGCGGGGGAGGCGCGAGGATTGATCAAGGGCCATCGCTGCCTGGGTAGGCAACGGGTCGGTTGTGCGGGCAAGGGCTTGGCTGGCTCGCCGGCAAGCAGGGCGAGCAGCCCGAAAAACGCCGCCAGCAGGATCGCACCGAACAGGCTCGCAATGACGCAATCAGCGACGACGGGCAGCAAAGGGGCGGGCACATCTTGCAGGCCCTCGAATATTGCCCCGCCGTCAGTAGAGCAAAACAGTCCGCCGTCCAAACCGCTCAATTGCAAGCCGGCCATTTGTCCATGCCCCATCGCGCACAGCAACGAACCGAATAGGATGCTGAAGTACAGCACCCAGGCAATCATCGATTTTTCGCGGCTGGCCAGCTTCATCAGCAAAGCTCGTTGAGAAGGAACGGTTTATCGGCGAGCGGATTTTACATTTTTTGATCCGTCAGTGAGCTTTTAAACAGTTCGACATACAGGCAACCGCCTGGCTGTCCGGTCTGTCGTCGGTATAAAAACCGTCTCGATTCGGCATCTTTACATCCGCCAAGGTCGATGCATCCACGGTCGCGTTGGCGTCCAGCAGCTTGTTCATGTGCAGGATGTAGCCGGTCACCGCATAGACTTGTTCGTTGGACAATGACTGTGGCGCCTGGAAGGGCATGGCTCTGCGGATGTAGTCGAAAAGCGTCGTTGCATAGGGCCAATAGCTGCCGACTGTCTTGAGCGGTTTGTCAGTAGTCAGGGTTCCTTCGCCGCCCGCCAACGCAGGACCGACGCCGCCCTCCAGTTTCACCCCATGACAGCTGACGCAACTGTTCATGTAGACCTTTTCCCCGTCCGCCACCGTTGCGCGCCCTGGAGGCAAAGCCTTGCCGTCGGGCGCCACGTCGATGTTCCAACTGGCGATCTGCGCTTCGGTAGCCTTGGTGCCCAAACCGTATTGGGATTGTGCCGAGGCATGAGTCAGCGCACAGGCGCACAGCAAACCTATGAATAACGAACCACCTTTAAGCCCGTCCATTGGTCACCTCCCCACTGCTGGACACGCGCCACGGTTGCACCGAGTTGTTGTGGTAGAAAGAGACCTTGCCGCGTTCATCGATCAGCTGTTCCAGCATCGGCTGTACATAGCCGGTCTCGTCGATGGCGCGGCTCATGATCATCAACTCTTGGCCGTTCCATTCGAAAGGCGCCCTGAAGGCGGTCAGCGCCTTGGTCAGAATGGGCTCCTGTAACCTGGCTTGCGTCCAGGTATTGCCGCCATCGACGGAGACATCGACACGGGTGATTTTGCCGTGGCCGCTCCAGGCGATGCCACGCATCTCATGCAGGCCCTTGCGTGTCAGTTTCTGGGTGCCGGAAGGGTAGGTCACCAGTGATTTGCATTCCATGACAAAGGAAAACTTCCGAGCTTTACCGTCGGCCATTAAGTCGGTGTATTTGGCGGTTTCTTCCCGGCTGTAGGCGGGCGCATCGGTGACGTGCAGTCGGCGCAGCCATTTGATGTGGGTGTTGCCCTCATAGCCGGGAACAAACAGGCGCAGCGGGTAGCCCTGTTCCGGCCTTAGACGCTCGCCGTTCTGGCTGTAGACCACCATCACATCGTCCAGGCATTTCTCGATGGGAATGCTGCGCGTCATTGCCGCGCCGTCCGCACCTTCGGCAATGATCCACTTGGCTTGCGGTTTAAGCCCGGTTTCATCCAGCAGTGTCTTCAAGGTAACGCCAGTCCACTCAGCGCAGCTGACTAGGCCACTGACTTCGGCGGCGGTTTTGCCCCACGGAGGTAGAAACGATGGGTTGCCCGAACACTCCATGAAGTGCACTCGCGACACGGCGGGGAACTGGCGTATCTCGTCCACGGTAAAGATCAAGGCGTTTTCGGTGAGGCCGTGAATTACCAACCGATGTTGCGCCGGATCGATTTGTGGGACGCCCGCGTGATGACGCTCATAGAATAGGCCGTTCGGGGTAATGATGCCGTCCAGCTCCTGAAGTGGCGAGGTGCTGTAGGCGGACATCGTGTCCCTCAGGCCGGGATACAGATTCCTGACGGCTTTGGTTTCGAACGTTGAAGGTTTGCCATAAGGGCTTGCCGTCGGGGCGCCAAGACTGCGGGTCCATTGCGGAACTTCAAGGGGCTGGCTCGGATCAAGCGGGGCGATGTTGGTCGTCTCTGCGTTGACCAGGGCGCTATCACCCAGAGCAAAGGCGGCAGTGCCAATAACGGCCCCACTTTTTATCAGGAAATCCCTGCGAGCCAAAGATGTCTGAGACGTGTCTTGCTTGGTGGGGACCATGGATTTTTTTGTCATTGTTGTTCCCTCTGGTTCTTTGTCGGGATGGACCCAACGGCAAGCCTATAGACCGATCGATCGGTCTGTAGGTAGACTAGAACGAAAAACGCGCGTGGTCCAGTCGCAAGGACAACCATCGGTGATGGCGCGTGAATGAGGGGCGAGGGCGGCGGCGCATTTGAGGCGCCGCTGATGACAGTCAAGCCAGGGGTGGCTCAACCTTCAGTCCGGGCAGGAGGGTGTCGCAGAAAAACGTCGCGATGGATTCCGGCGAGCGCGGGCCTCCGGGTTTGATCCACAAGTAGCTGTAATGATGAATACCAAGGATAGCTTTCACGGCCAACGAGTCCGATGTGCGGAAGGTCCCCTCGCTCACGCCGGCCTTGAGGATATGCGACCAGAGCTTTTCATACTGTCGGTGCAGATCGAGCAGCTCGGTCTGGCGCTCGCCAATGACGGAATACACTTCGCGGAAACACACCGTCATTTCGGCCAGGTGGGTGACAATCGTGCGCATCACGATGGCCGAGAAGTGGCGAAATTTATCTTCCGCAGCCAAATCGCTCTCGCACAGGGGCGTGCCTTCTGCGATGAGCACCCGTAGATACCGGCTGGTGATTTCGAACAGCAGTTCTTCCTTGCTGCCGATGTGGTAATACAGCGCGCCGCGAGCCAGTCCAGTGGCTTTTTCCAACTCAGCCATGCCGGTCGCGTGAAACCCGCGCGTCGAAAACAACTGCGCAGCGATCTTCAGTATCCGCTCCTTGGTGCTTGGTTCAGCAGGTTCAGCAGCGACGACGGCGTTCTTTTTTCCCATGGGTCAATTCCAACCGGTTGAGCGTCAATCATACCCATGCGTGCGCGCTGAAGGATACAGACGGGAGAAGCTCATCCTATAGTCGCAGGAAGATAGTTGTATTGACCGAATCGGTACAGGGACGTCTATAAGCCCACCGTAGTTGAACGTGTTTCAAAGGGCGTGGTGGCGTCGAGAGTTCTGAGTGCCTACCCAGGCATTGGGATCGACCATGACAATGAGCAAACACTTCACTCGGGCGTTCAAATCGTCAGCATCGGCAAGATTGATAGCGATGACCTGTTTCGCCATGTTCGCCTTTGCCGCGAGCTTGCTGCTGTGCCGCCTGGCGCTTAAACACCGACTTCGATGCCGCGGGTTTCAGTATTGTCCGGCTGGCCAGCGGGGCCGTGGTGTTATGGCTGATGTGTACCTTGAGACGGTCCTCAACAACGATCAAAGGCAGTTGGAAGGGGCGCAGCTTTGTTCGTTTACGTTTTCGCTTTTTTCTTGGCGTACCGTCATTTGGAGACCGGGACGGGCGCGTTGCTGCTGTTTGGGGCGATTCAACTGAGCATGGCTCTGTACGGCATGCTCAAAGGCAAGCGGATGCACACGCAGGCAATCGCTGGATTTGTATTGGCGCTTGCTGGCTTGGTCAGCCTGCTGCTTCCAGGCGCAGCCGCCCCTGACCCCGCTAGCGCGCTCACAGTGCTGTTGTCGGGATTGACATGGGGAGTTTATTTACTGCTTGGTAAAGGTGTCGGTGATCCTCTGGCGGTCACTGCCGGAAACTTCATCCGCTCCATTCCGCTGGTCCTGATGGCAAGCTTACCGTTTCTGGCGAGGCTGCGTTGGGACTCGCTGGGGGTACTTTATGGCGTTTTTTCCGGAGCGCTGGCGTCAGGCGTCGGCTACGCGGTCTGGTACGTCGCGGTGCGTCATCTTGCCTCGTTTCAAGCCGCGACGGTGCAACTGAGCGTGCCCATTCTAGCTTCGTTGGCGGGCATCGTTTTTCTGGGAGAAAGCCTGAGCGTAAGAATGGTGTTGGCATCCGTCGCTGTACTGGGCGGCGTTGCGTTGGTGCTGGATGGCAAGCATGGCAGAGCCACAGGCAGCTAGAGGCTCCGCTCGCTCAATCATGTGCGCCTGGGCGTGCCTGAATTTGTTCGCTCAACCACTTAAGGACTGGACTGGTGCCGCCCAGTCATAAGGCCCGCCAATCCATGCTCCTTGTCCCGTCAGATACCGCCGAACAGACAAAGCTCACCCTTGAGGTGGTGCTGCGCTATCACATGGCCTGGAAGCACCGCGACCTGGAGGCGATACTCGCGCTCTATCACCCACAAGTGGCCAATGGATACATCCACAACGGGACCAAGGCTGGGAAATTGAAGGGTGTAATGTCCGCTACCACACCGATGGGTTGGAAGTGAGACCAGGCATCGATACTCGGGCCTGCGTTGCGGCTGAACTTGCCCTTGAGAATTTCAGGGCAATTTCGGCTTCATTGGGTGTGCTGAGTTCAGGTGAGCTGAAAATCCGATTTTTTCAACAGAATCGGCCAATAGTTGTCGATCGAGCAAGCCCGCGTATAAAAGGATAGACCGCCGGGTGAATCATTCAAAATTGACATGTTCCTTGCAATATAACTTTCGGTAAACGGCAGGCGTCATACCGACCTTGCGTATGAAAAGACGGCGCATGTAGGCGCTGTCCTTGAAGCCGCAACGTTGCGCAATGACCGCGATCGATGAGTCGTTTCTCAAAAGCATTCGCTCCGCTGCCGTGATTCGCTGGCGATGAATCGCCTCTGTGATGGTGACGCCGAATGCCTGGCGAAATACCCGTCCAAGGTAGTCGGCATTGCAACGAAGCAATTCAGCGAGCGACGACGCGCCAAGCTCATCCCCGAACCGGATGCCAATCTGTTGTCGGGCACGGTAGGCCAAGGCCATGCCTCGCTCGGCAATGCCCGTTTTCTCCTG
Source organism: Pseudomonas sp. Z2-11 (assembly GCF_054161305.1). Classification (NCBI taxonomy): domain Bacteria; kingdom Pseudomonadati; phylum Pseudomonadota; class Gammaproteobacteria; order Pseudomonadales; family Pseudomonadaceae; genus Pseudomonas; species Pseudomonas sp. Z2-11. The sequence continues at coordinate 3,400,077 of NZ_CP096395.1, read as the reverse complement.
ATGACGGGACAGCCGCTGCAGCATCAGGAGCACTAGCAGCCCTAAGGTTTCAGGCGGTGCGCCATCTTCCTGTTCACCGAGAAAAAGCCTGAGCAGGGCCACGAATCGCTCAGGCTCTGTCACTGCAGTTCGGCGTCGCACCACAAAGGACCCGCTCTCCGGAGCGGTAGTGTGCGCCAGCTCGAAATGCAACCAGTAGAAACGCAATGCGGGGTCATAATCAGTGATTCCTTCATGCAATTGTCCGGGTTGCAGCAGTAGGGTTTCGCCTGCACCCAACACGAAGTCTTCGTCTTGCTCGCGCAAAGCAAGACTGCCCTTGTCCACGTAAATCAACTCGTAAGAGTCGATGACCCTTCGCGGATGCCGACCCACCCCGCGCGAAATGAAATAGCCGCCGTTCTGCGCCACGATTGGACTTGCGAATTTCAAAGCCAACATAAGAACGCTCTCCAATAGCCAACTGACGTACTTACCGTGTAAACCTTCAAGGAAAGTCGGAATCGTCCCGCTCTTCTACCGTTTAGCTCTCTTGAGGAGAGGCTCGAGCAGGTGCCACCATACTGACCACACGGACTGCGTTTTCAAGCGCAATACCGTCCAAACGCCTGTTATGCAGCCAGGCGCTAATAATTACAAGAATTGGAGAGCATTGCATGACTACGTCAGCCTTGGCGTCCGCGGTTGCGGCCTCGACGCAATCGCAGCCTACAACATTATCCCGCTCGGAAAAATTTGGGTATGGCTTGGGTGATGCGGGAGGCACGATCATCACCTGCTTGATTGCCAACTTCCTCACGTTCTTCTACACCGACGTCTTTGGACTGACCCCTGCCGTTGTGGGCACGTTATTTCTGTTGTTGCGCGTCGTGGACGCCGTCGCTGACCCCTTAATGGGCGCCATCGCCGACCGCACCAATAGCCGTTTCGGGCGTTTTCGCCCTTGGCAACTCTGGGCTGCCTTGCCTATAGGCTTGGCTGGCATTCTTACCTTCAGCACGCCTGAGTTGAGCGTTACGGCCAAGATCGCCTACGCCTTTATCACCTACCTAATACTGTCGCTGAGCTACAGCGCAATCAACGTACCGTACTGCGCGCTGATCAGCACCATGACCAAGGACCATCAGGACGTCATGTCTTGCCAGACCTGGCGCTTCATGCTCTGTGGCGTCTCCGGTTTCCTGGTGTCGGTGGGGCTGCCGTGGATGGTCGACATGCTTGGGCAGGGCGACATCGCAAAAGGTTACCACTGGGGCGTGACGATACTCTGTGGCGTGGCCGTGGCCATGTTTCTATGGTGCTTCTTCAGCGTGCGCGAACGCATCACGCTGACCGAACTGGGTACCTTCAGCCTACGCCAGCACTTGGCGGGCATGCGCCAGAACGATCAACTGATGTTGATGCTGGCGTTGTCATTTCTATTGATTAACGTGCTCAATATTCGCGGCGGCGGTTATCTGTATTTCATTACCTATGTCTTGCACGGCGATACGGCCTATACGTCGCTGTTTTTCGGCATGGTGGCTGTGGCGACCATTCTGGGAGCCTTTCTAGTGCCGATTTTGTCGCGCGGCATCGATCCATTGAAACTGTACCTAGGGATCAACCTATGCTTGGCGCTCTGGAGCGCCGGGCTCTATTTTGTCCCAGCCTCCGAAAACCAAGCAGGTCTGTGGCTAGCGTTGATATTCATCACGTGCCTCATCCAGGGCATGACATTACCTTTGCATTTTTCCTTCATGGCCTTCGCCGATGATTATGGTCGCTGGAAAACCGGAATTCGCTCGTCGGGCATGAACTTCGCGGCCAATCTGTTCTGCATCAAGTTGGCGTGGGCCTCCGGCGCCTTGGTTATCAGCATTCTCTTCACCCTAGTGGCCTACCAGCCGGGCCAGGCTGCGCAGACCCCCGCCTCCCTGGGTGGCATTACTCTGCTGCAAACCCTGATTCCCGCCGCATTTCATCTGCTGCTGGCCGCAGTGCTGGCTTACTGCAAGTTGGATCGAACTTTACTAAAACGCATATCCGCAGAATTGAAGACTGTTTGATCCCAAAGGAAAATATTTCATGTCTGATTACAACAACAGCATCGGCAACACACGTGCACAAGTCGTGGATGGCTTTTGGACGACCTACCAGAAGTTGGTCAGGGACGTCGTGATTCCCTACCAATGGGACGCGTTGAATGATCGCATTGATGAAGCCGAGCCTAGTCATGCGATCGAGAACTTCCGTATCGCGGCGGGTCGGCAACAAGGAGAACACCATGGCATGGTGTTTCAGGACAGTGATGTCACCAAGTGGATCGAGGCGGTCGCCTATCAATTGAGTGGGGCCGGCGATTCAATTTATGAGGCGATCGTTGACGAGGTGGTCGAGCTCATCGGTGCCGCACAGCAGGAAGACGGTTACCTCAATACCTATTTCACAGTCAAGGCGCCGGCAGACCGCTGGTCCAACCTGGCCGAATGTCACGAATTGTACTGTGCCGGGCACTTGATCGAAGCAGCGGTAGCCTATTACCAGGCCACAGGGAAAACTGCGTTGTTGGAAATCGCGAGACGGTTGACCGACCACATCGATCACGTCTTCGGTCCGGCACCGGGCCAATTGCGAGGTTACCCCGGTCATCCTGAGATCGAATTGGCGTTGACGCGTCTCTACGAGGTCACGAACGAGGAGCGTTATTTGCATCTGTGCCGTTTTTTCGTGGAGGAGCGTGGGCGGACACCTCACTTCTATGATGAGGAATATGCACGCCGAGGACACACCTTCTACTGGCACAGCCACGGGCCCGCGTGGATGATCAAAGACAGGGCCTACAGCCAGGCGCATGAGCCCATCGTCCAGCAGACAAAAGCGGTGGGGCACGCGGTTCGCTTGCTTTACCTTTATACGGGGGTCGCCCATCTGGCGCGACTGAGTAACGATACGCAACAGGCCGCGGCCTGCCATCGCATCTGGGACAACCTGACTCAGCGCCAGATGTACGTGACCGGCGGCGTCGGCGCGCAAAGCCATGGCGAGGCCCTTGCCAGCGATTATGATCTGCCCAGCGACACCGCTTATGCCGAGAGCTGCGCCTCGATTGCCCTGGTAATGTTCGCCCGGCGCATGCTTGAGCTGACGCCAGAAGCGCGCTACGCCGACGTCATGGAGCGCGCACTGTACAACACGGTACTCGCCGGCATGGCCCTGGACGGTCGGCACTTTTTCTACGTCAATCCCCTTGAAGTGCACCCGTCGGATTTGGCGGGCAACCATCTCTACGATCACGTCAAAGCGGTACGCCAACGCTGGTTTGGCTGCGCCTGCTGCCCGCCGAATATTGCACGCATCCTGGGCGCGCTGGATCAGTACATCTACCTTCTGCGCCAGGACGTCCTCTATGTGAACCTGTATATAGGCAGCGATTTGCGGTTTGAGGTTGCTGGTAAGACTTGGCATCTGCAACAGCGTGGCAACTATCCTTGGCAGGGAAAAATCAGCTTCACCCTCAGGGGGCATGAAAGCGTAAGCCTAACCCTGGCCCTGCGTATGCCGGACTGGTGTGCTGCTCCGGAGGTTTGGGTAAACGGCGAACGGTTCGAGTCAGAGGCGTCGATGCTTGCGGGCTACTTGCGAGTAGAACGAGAGTGGAGTGAGGGGGATCGAGTCGATGTGATCCTGCCGATGTCACCTGTGCGACTCAGGGCCCATCCCGCCGTACGCAAATTAGCCGGCAAGGTCGCCGTGCAACGCGGTCCGATAGTTTATTGCCTGGAACAGGCTGACAACGGTACGGAGCTGCATCAATTGGCATTGGCGCAAACGGCTGTTTTCACTGAGGTCGATGGCCAGGGCGCGCTGGAGGGGATGGTGCAACTTAAAACTGAAGGGCTACGATTAGCGACGATTGATCCAGAGCAGCCGCAAAGCTTGTATAGCCAGGCCGCTGCCCCGAGGCCGAGTGCGCAGACGTTGACCTTCACGCCTTATTTCGCTTGGGCCAATCGGGGAGAAGGCGAAATGCGGGTCTGGGTGGACGAGCGATAGCCGCGCCAACGCGGATTACTAACAGTGGTCCGGAGTGTGCTGAGCACAGTTAAAAACAAGCCTAAACATCTCCTGCTGCCGAGGCTTTGAGCAATCGGCAAGCAGGAGCGGCATCTGCACGAAAGGCTGTTGTTAAAACAGCGATATTGTTTATGCGTAATGCCGACGTCTGAATGAAAGCAATATGAGTAACTAAGGTTGCTTGAATCTAAACTGCCAGTGTTTTAAAAGCCGTTTTTTAAACCTTGGTTTTTGCTGCGCGCTTCACCTTAAAATAATAATTAGAGAATATGTCATGAATATAAACACAGGCTTGCTAGCCGCTTTGTTAGTGTCGATAGTCTTTCATCAAGATGCCCAGGCACTCGAAACCGACGGGTACCTGCGTAGCGGGCTGGGTAACTCTTCGGGATCCGGCGCGATGCGCTGTTTCAAGTTGCAGGGCGCTCAATCAAAATATCGCTTGGGCAATGAGTGTGAGCAATATGGCGAACTTGGCCTCAAGCAGGATTTATATACCCTTGGCGACGGTTCGGTGTTCGGCGTGTATGGCATGGTTGGCTTTCTCAATCAATACGATCGAACACCGACCTTCAACGGTGACAACGGGCAAATACGCGCGGTTCAGGCCTACAGTTACTGGAATAATATTGCCGCGCTCAACGGCGGTAATCTATGGGCCGGCCGACGCTACTACAAACGTAATGACGTCAATATTTCAGATTTTTTTTATTGGAACCAGAGTGCGACCGGCGTGGGCCTTGAGAACGTTAATGTCGGTGGCCTGAAGTACAGCCTGGCCTTTTCGCGCAAGGATAACCAAAACCAGAAAGAAGTGCAGAGTCGCATTGATTTTAACGTGGCGGGGTTTGAAACCAACCCCAAGGGCGCGCTCGAGATTGGTTTGAGTTATCTCGAAAAACCCAGCCGACAGGCCAATGCCCACAGTGGTGTGGCTGTGACGTTGCAGCACAAACAGAGCGATTTCATGGGGTGGGGCGGGGTGAACACTTTTGCTGTGCAAGGAGGCCAGGGCCCGGGCACGGCGCTGGGCAGCACCGGCGATTCGACCCTGAGCAACGCTGACGTTTCCTATCGCGTGCTGGATTACTTCGACTGGCAGTTGACCCGCAACTGGGGTGGCCAGCTCGCCGCGGTATATCAACGTGACAAGCGTCCGAACGGCAGCGATCTGCACTGGACCTCACTGGGCGGTCGCCTGGTTTACGGTTTTTCCGAGCGGTTCAAGGTCTCTACCGAAATGGGGCATGATAGTGTTCAGGCCTCGGGCGGTACCCGCAAGCTGAGCAAGTTCACCGTGGCCCCGACCTGGTCGCCAAAGGGGCCGCAGTTCAAGTCGCGACCGGAGTTCAGGTTGTTCTACACCTATGCAGTCTGGAACAAGGCGGCTCAAGCCGCGGCGGACCAGTTTGATCCAGGCTCGACACTGTCCACTACCGGTACCTTTGGCAATGACTTACATGGTTCGAATATCGGTCTTCAAATCGAGCAGTGGTGGTAAGTCATCGCATGCTGGTGATTGAGGAAACCCTCTGGCCAAGTGAGATCGATGGGAGGCGGTTGCCACGGCTTAGCCCTGCAGGCACGCCATTGGGAAAGGTCCGTACTTTGATCTTGCCCCCGCTGCGTTCATTGACCTTCTTGGCAAACAGCTCTATGCCAATGGCTGGCGGCGTTCCCTTAGGGCTGGTGGCGGCAAACTTGATCGTGTGAGCGTTGTACTCGGCGGCGAAGCTCAAACTGCTGGCCAGCAGGGCAGCCAGGACGGTTAGATGCTTGATCATGGTTTTTTCCTTTTTCTTGTCGGTTGTTTTAGTGGGCGAACCATCGCGCTGGAACAGTGACCAGGTCAGGGAAGATCACCAGGAGGAAGAGGACGATGGTTTCGGCGATCAGGAACGGGACGGTGCCCTTGCGCAGCGCTTCGTAGCGCATGTTGCCGATGCCACAGACGACGTTGAGCACCGTACCCACGGGCGATGTAATCAGGCCGCTGGAGCAATTGATCATGAACAGCACGCCGAAGTAGATCGGGTCGATGTTCGCGGCGGTCACGACAGGCACGAGGATCGGCGCCAGCAGCAAAATCGTCGGCGTCAGGTCCATGACCATGGAGATCAGCAGGATCAGCAGGATCAGCAGCATGAGCACCACGATCAGCAGTTTCGGGTTGTCCATGAGCGGTTGAATGAGGTCGATGATCTGTTCTGGGATGTCCGCGATGGTGATCATCCAGGCCGGAATCGAGGCGGCGGCGACCAGGAACATGACGGCCGCGGTCGTTTTTCCTGCGCGCAGCAGCAATTCGCTGAGTGACTTCAGGCTGAGCTCACGGTAGATCAGCGACGACACCAGCAGCGCATAGACGCTCGCCACCGCACCCGCCTCGGTAGGCGTCACGATGCCGAAGCGCAGGCCGACCACGATGATCACGGGCAACAGCAGCGCCCAGGTGCTGTCAGCCAAGGCCTTGAGGCGTTCCTTGCCAGAGGCCTTGGGGCTCAGCTGGACGTCGTTGTCGCGACGGGACACAAGCCACCAGGTGATGACCAGCGCAGTGGCGATCATCAGCCCCGGGCGATCCCCGCCAGGAACAATTTGGTGATCGACAAGCCGGAGGCGACCCCCAGGACTACGAAACCGATGCAGGGTGGAACGCCAAGACGCACTCTGCCATTTGGCTGCGAGCGTATGGTATTCATCGAGAGAGCAGGACCCGTTATTGATGATTTTGCCAGCGGCACCGAAACTCACCCCATCAAAGGCGTCCATTTGCCTTCCTTGTCGACGATGCCCTCCGGGGTAAACTCTGCAACCGCGACTGTTTCCAGCGCCGACGTTGTCGCGTGTCAACGCTGGGTAATAGTCGTCCGAACGCAGACTTCCTTTTGGACGTCGGTGGCATGGCGGGTGCCAGCGTAGCCATCCTCCCGAAATGCGTGCAGCTTATGCGGCTTTGCTCGCAAGGCTGCTCGAGGCGTGACGTGCTCTCGAAGCGAGGGGAAGGCTCAGATTTGATAGCTGGCTGCTGGGTGTGGATGTTGCAACAAGCGGTCTTGGTTGAAGAGTTTTCCCTCAACGTTCCTGGTGTGTATTCAGTCTTGTAGATTCCCCGCTCCTGAAGGACGGGAATAAGCAACTCGACGATGTCCATGATCGTGTCGGGTGCCACCGCATACGCCAGGTTGAAACCATCAATATCAGTTTCCTCTATCCACTGTTGCAGCTCATCAGCGACCCGTTGAGGGGAGCCTACGATCAAGGGATCAGAACCGCCTACGGCGATGTGCTCGGCAACTTCACCTACCGTCCAGACCCTGTTCGGATCGGAGACAGCGGTCATTGTAATGCCCGCACACAGACCCATCGTCAGCGGTCGAGATGACGGGTACCTAGACCGCGCTTTTGGATGCAGACCGCGCAGTCGTGATCCGAGTCGCGCGGTTGTTGCTTTAACTAAGGAAAGCTGTCAGAAATCCTCCAAGTCAGCGTTCCGGCTATTCGGTCGGGGAGTGAATAATATAGCAACGACTAAAATCACTGTGATTGGAATCGCGACAATGATCCAGATGGTGGACCACGAAAAGGTGCTTACCATTGGCTGGATTAGTAAGGACGAAATTCCAAATCCGGCCCACGCGCACCCCGAGGCGAATGCACTGCCCGTGCCGCGAACCCACGTTGGAAATGCTTCCTGGCTCAGATTGGGAGCAGCCCCCCAAAGTGCCAGCGCTAACACCATACAAATGATGAAGATAGGAATTAGGGTGTTGGTTTCTGACATTAGCAGCCCTACGCACGCCAGACCGCTGATGATCGACAGCGTGATTAACGTCCAATGAGAGCCACGCATAACAGTAAACAATCCGGTGGCGACTGTAGCCACCACGCCAACCCAGCTTCCGATTGTAATAGCATTATTTGCCGTGACGAAATCGATGCCGCGCGTGTCCAAATATGGAATCGAGTAGTAGGACGTGAGCTGGTTTATCCAGACAGCGAAAAAGTAGAACATACTGACCCCAATGGTGCGGCGGCGCAGCCCAGGGGAGAAGAGAGTCTTGATCGACGGTTTGGCCTGTCGGAGGGCGGCGAGCTCCTCGCTACTCATTCTCTTGATTGCCAAGAATCGGGGAGTTTCCTGGATAGTGAATGCTACGAGCAGCGCTAATACGAAGGGGAGCGCGCCAATAAGAAGGAAAGTAGGTCGCCAACCTATGCTTGTTGCAACCTCACCGGAAAACAGTGCAGACAACCCGAACCCGAGCCCCCAGCCCGCCGGAATACATCCGACCATCCACCCACGATGCTTAGATGGAACTGACTCAGCAATTAACACTCCGGCGGTTGCCCACGTCACGTACCCAACGGTAGCGATCGTGCGGGCGACCGTGAATGAAGCAACGTCCCACGCTAAGCTGGATAGCATGGTGAATACTGCTGTGATGGAGAGCGCGGCGACCATAACGGGCTTCCTGCCCCATTTATCAGTCGCGCGTCCAACCACCGTCATCGCAATGACCCCGCAAGTTATAAAGCCAGCGGCATAGATATATCCTAGAGTCGTGAGGTCCAGGCCTAGGTCTTTGCTGAGTAATGGAAAAGCCGTAGGCAGTAGGGCCGAGTCCGCTGCAACGGATGCGTATCCTAAAACGCCAAGGATCATGACCCATATATGATACGCGGTGAGTCGGTCTTTAACCGCCCCCACCTGGCCGTTAGCTATAGTTACAGCCGACATTTGACTCTCCTATCGATAAGCATCGATTGGTCGATTTAGGGGGGGCAGGAATATGTATCGGATCTAAGTGGCCAAGTTTTTGAGCATTGACCTATTTTTTAAAAAGGTCTTTTGTATCGATCTGCTCGTCTGGCGTTGACTCTTCAACCTGGGATAGCAAATTGATGACTGGCCGTGTCGGAATACCGTTGAGTTGGTGTGTAGTCCCTGGGCCGCTCTCCGGTGTGCTTCCGTGCCAGTACTCCACTACGTGCCGTGCCGGAGTCCGGTTGATGTGCAATTGAAATATGTCAGGGCGTGAGTAGTGGCCAACGGGATCGGCCCCGCACTTTGCTCCATCGATCAGGTCAAAATCGAGGTCAGCAATTAACAAACCTTCCTCATCCAGAGCGAGCTTATTGCCGAGACTTTCACCGTTCGGTCCCCAGATTCGACTGCATCCGCCGCCAACTTCGAAGGTCTCGCGACTCATATCGTCGTAGGTGAAATAATCGACGCCTTCCTGACTGATGATGTTGTGCGCTTCAAGGACAAATACCTGACCCTCAACTGCGTAAGTTCGGTTGGCTGCATGCGTGACATCGGGAGCGAAGGATTCGACCAGTTTTGCGTGGTTCGACATGTTCGGCCAAGCTGCCACATGGATCTGTTCGCCCATGCTAAACAAGGCGTATTTCGAGAGTGGTTGAAAGTGTTCCCAGCAATTCAGGGCGCCAACCCTTCCCACAGATAATTGATGTACCTGTAAGTCTGCTCCGGTCCCATCGCCAAAAATTGAACGTTCAACGTGCGTAGGCTTGATCTTACGTCGAACAGAAATAAGTGCGCCCGTTTCGTCAAATGTCGCTTGAGACATGTAGAGGCTGCCCCGGTCATATTCGGAGAAACCCATGACAACGATGATATTATTTGCGCGTGCGGCAGCCGCTATGCGTCGTATTTCCAATCCGTTTCGTGTAATCGAATTCCTCTGATAGAGCTGGCTAAATTTTAGTCCGAAAGTAAACGGACCTTGCCAGATCCATCCGGGATAGCCCGGGATGAACACCTCGGGAAACGCAATGATTTGGACGCCTTGTTTTGCAGCTTTCTGAATCCACTCGATTGCTTTGTCAATGCTGGCGTCCTTGTCCATCCATACTGGCTCCAACTGAGCCACTGCTGCCTTAATTTTGTTTGTCGTCATGATTTCCCCCATGCATCTGTTTAGTGATGTTTTTTTTGTTATCGAAGTGGATGAAAATTCAGGGCAGTAATTGAAATGTAATATCGCTCGGCAAAATCACGACATCAAATGAAAAAAACCGATCCTCTCCTGTCGAAAAATTCGATAGTTGGGATCGGTCTTTACCCTAAGTATGCGGCACGATGCACCCACTTCAATTCAATAACTGTGTTGCACTCAGCTCCTGCAACCGCCAAACGTATTTTTGACAGGCCCACGCAGTATTAGCCAGTTCGATATAGCACGCGTCACAAGTCTCCATACCTTTCACAACTACAGCCATTTGCATCACCTCACCCATCATTTCAATCGGGCATTTGAAATAGAAGCGTTTACGGGGGCGCATTTTTAGTTGCAACGCAATGGTATCCAACTGTGCCCGGCTGTGTCCCGACAAGTCCATCCCCTTGGGCAGGTACTGACGAATCAGACGGTTGATGTTTTCGTTGCTGCCGCGCTGCCAGAGCTGTGCGGGTCGCAGAGGTAAATGGCCACGCTGGTCTGTTGGGTGATTTCAGCATGCCGCGCGCGTTGGCCTTGCCCTTGATCAGATCGCCTTCCCAATGCCCAGGCATTAGTCTGTCTTCGATCTCTGCGGGCGCACATGGATGCTGACCATTTCGGGGATCTGGCCGCGCCAATCCACCCCTCCAGATCGCGGCCTGCGTGTCGTCTTGCTTTGGCGCAGACAGATCCGACCGGCAGGGCATAGATGGCGTTGTAGATCGTCTCGCGACAGACGTAGGCATCTCCAAGGTTGGGCATGTTCATACTGCGCAGCTTGCCGGCAATCTGCTCGGGAGACAAACGCTCACGCAGCATGTGGGTCACCAACTCGAATCGCTCGCTACCCGGCAACAACGTTCGCAACGGTCGACAAGCCTGTCGGCGGGCCTGGCATCTACTGCTGGGCCATGCGGGCCGAGTAGCCGCCGCAGGCAGGTCGATTACGGCGCAGCCCCGACTGATGGTCGAAGGCGATCAAGCAGGCAATCCTGTTCAGGCTCAAGCCTTTGGCATGACCGATTTGAATGGTGGCGCGTTCTTCAACGCTGAGTTAGGAATAAGACCTAGGGGCAGCACCGTACCGGAAAGGTCAGGTGTTGCACTCAGTTTTTGCCGCCGCCGAGTCTGACCATGTTTATGCGTTTGCTCGAGGAGCGATGCGCAGTGCCGGATCTACTGATTTGAGCGATGTCGCAGCCACCCATTAGCAGGTCCTGCGCATGTAATTGTCAGTGTTGGTCATCATGAAAGAATCGGTCGACGTCTATGTGACCATTGGCAAATGCGGGTGAGATTTTGCGTATTCATTAATGCTGGTGCCGGGAACCGGTCAAAAACAGGCATGGCCAAGTTGCGACCATGCCTTGGGGCAACGCTAGTCCTCGGATTGCACGAGACGGCTGGGCTCTGATTTTTTACAACTTGATCCAGGTCGCCTTCAGCTCAGTGTACTTGTCGAAAGCATGCAACGACTTGTCGCGACCGTTGCCCGATTGCTTGAAGCCACCAAACGGCGCGGTCATGTCGCCCCCATCGTACTGGTTGACCCACACGCTACCGGCACGCAGGGCCTTGGCGGTAAGATGTGCCTTGGAGATGTCGGCAGTCCACACCGCAGCAGCCAGGCCGTACGGACTGTCGTTGGCGATGTTAATTGCTTCCTCCACGGTATCGAATGTAATCACCGACAGCACTGGGCCGAAGATCTCTTCCTGGGCGATCTTCATCGCGTTGTTTACGCCGTCGAAAATCGTCGGCTCAACATAAGTGCCACCCGTTTCCTCAAGGATGCGTTTGCCACCGGCCACCAGTTTGGCGCCATCGGTATGGCCGGATTCGATATAGGACAGCACGTTGTTCATCTGCTGCGTATCCACCAATGCACCAACATTGGTCGCCGGATCAAGCGGATTACCAGGCTTCCAGGTTTTCAGCGCTTCGATCACCAGCGGTAGGAAGGTGTCCTTGATCGAACGTTCCACCAGCAGACGCGAACCGGCGGTGCAGACTTCGCCTTGGTTGAAAGCGATGGCACTGGCCGCTGCTTCGGCGGCGGCTCGCAGGTCCGGTGCATCGGCGAACACGATGTTCGGGCTTTTGCCACCGGCTTCGAGCCAGACGCGCTTCATGTTCGATTCGCCTGAGTAGATCAGCAGTTGTTTGGCGATCTTGGTCGAACCGGTGAACACCAGGGTGTCGACATCATTATGCAAAGCGAGCGCTTTGCCGACAGTGTGACCGTAGCCCGGTAGCACGTTCAGTACACCTTTCGGAATGCCGGCTTCGATGGCCAGCGCAGCGATGCGGATGGCGGTCAGTGGCGATTTTTCCGACGGTTTGAGGATCACCGAGTTACCCGTGGACAACGCCGGGCCGAGTTTCCAGCACCCCATCATCAGCGGGAAGTTCCACGGCACGATGGCGGCGACCACGCCAACCGGCTCGCGGGTCACCAGGCCCAACTGATCGTGCGGGGTGGCGGCCACTTCGTCGTAGATCTTGTCGATCGCTTCACCGCTCCAGCTCAGGGCTTGTGCCGCGCCGGGAACGTCGATGTACAGGGCGTCGCTGATCGGCTTGCCCATGTCCAGGGTTTCAAGCAGCGCGAGCTCTTCGGCGTGTTGCTTCAGAAGGCCGGCGAAACGAATCATGGTGGCTTTGCGTTTGGCCGGCGCCAGGCGCGACCAGGCGCCGGAATCAAATGTGGCGCGGGCGTTTTCTACGGCGAGTTGGGCGTCAGCAGCATCGCAACTGGCGACAAGCGCCAAGAGACGCCCATCGACTGGACTGATGCACTCGAATGTGGCATTCGACACCGCATCGGTGTATTCGCCATTGATGTAGGCGCGGCCTTCGATCTTCAGGTCCCGGGCACGTTGCTCCCAGTTAGCACGAGTTAGGTCAGACATGGCGAATTTCCCTTTTTGTTGGTATTCGAAGATTATGGCTTGTGTACTGGAACGTTCGCTGGCGGGTGCGATCTGCGCTTTATCAAGGCGCACGCCACTCCCGTCAGGGTCAGTGCCAATGCGGAGAGCTCGTTTATGCCGATGTGTTCGCCAAGCATCGCGGCCCCGGCGAGCACACCCACGATAGGGGTCAGCAAGGTGCTGATGGATGCAGTGGTGGGGGGCAGCTTTTTCAGCGCGTAGAACCACGCGATGTAGCAGATCCCCATTGGCACCAGTGTCATGTAGATAAAAACTGACCAACCAACCGCAGTGATTTTTGCCAGGTCAGCGCTTTCGAACAGCCAGCCATAAGCAAGCATCGGCAAGCTGCCAATGCCGAGTTGCCAAACCGCATTGGCCAATGGAAGCAGGGTCGGAGGCCTGAACGCCACGGTCGCCAAGGCGAACAGGATAGCTGCTGACAAGGCAAATAATACGCCCAGTGTCTTGTTCATTCCCAGCAAAGCATTATCTGCACCGAACAGGATCAGAATCCCCGCTATGCATAGTCCCAGACCTAGCAGGCTGGCCGGGGATGGGCGCCGGCCAGTGATTGGCCAAGCCAGCAAAACCGCCCAGATAGGCATGGTATAGACCAGTTGCGCGCCTTGGCCTGCGCTGAGCCATTGCATCGACAGCGTCGAAAAACCCATCCAAATAGTGACATTGAACAAGGCCGCTATCACTAGCCGCCGGTATTGATCTCTGGGTACGCTGAGCGACTGACCACAGAATGTAGCGAACGCGGCCATCAACAGTGATGCGCAGAGTCCGGCGCTGCCGCGCGCGAACAGAGGAGGGCATTCCTGAAGCAGCAGTTTCATTGCTGGCCAGTTGAGCCCCCAACCGGTGGAGGTCACGAGCAGGCAAAAGACCCCAAGGTAGGTCGATCCGGACTTCATAAGGCGCGTGAACCCAGCGGTGGCCGGCACGTGCGCCAATGAGGCGCACGGTCGAGCATTGCCATCTGATTGAGGCGGGTAGGACTGATACATTTTTAAACGATCAGGACGGTCAATCGAAGCCGATTTCGATTTGTTGGGTCAGCACGGCATCCAGTTGCGCAACCAACCAGTCAATTTCTTCTCGTGAGAGGATCAAAGGTGGGGACAGCTGAATAAGCGGCGTCCCTTCATGGTCAACTGCAGCGCGACACAGCAAGCCCGACTTGAACAGGGCTGGCGCCAGGCGGGTGGCGACAAACTCAGTGGACGGTACGCTCGATGTCCAGGTGCGGTCGGCTTTATCGGTGACCAGCTCGAGTGAGTAGTGGAAACCGTCACCTCGTACGTCTCCAACGATGGCATGGACTTTCAGTGCTTCGAGCTTCACCCGGAAGTAATCCTGATTGTTGCGCACGTTTTCGAGCACGCCCTCACGTTCCATGATCTCGATATTGGTCAGCGCCGCGGCACACGCAGCTGGATGACCACCATAGGTCAAACCATGCAGAAACATTTTGTGCGGGCCGTTGAGGATTGGCTCCATCACCGCATCGCTGGTAATCATCCCCCCCAACGGGAAATAGCCTGAAGCGATACCTTTGGCGAAGGTGATGATGTCCGGTTTGAGGCCGTAGCGTGTCGAACCAAACCACTCACCGAGGCGGCCAAAGCCGCAGATGACTTCATCGGCGACTAATAGCACGCCGTATTTATCGCATAACTGGCGTACCCCTTCGACGTAGCCGGCGGGCGGCGTCAGGCTACCGCCAGCATTTTGCATCGGTTCGATGAAAATCCCCGCAACAGTATCCGGGCCTTCCTGAATGATCAGTGATTCAATTTCATTGAGCAGGAATGCCGTGAATTGCGCTTCGCTTTCACCTTCCGGGCGCTTGTAGCGTTTGGTGTTGGATACATGTCGAACGCTGGACATCAAGGGCTCGAAGGTCTTGCGAATGTTGGTCATACCATTGAGTGAAAGCGCGCCATAACTGGTGCCATGGTAAGAAACACGTCGGGCGATGAGTTTGGTTTTGGCATGATCGCCCCGAGCCAAGTGATACTGGCGGACCAATTTCATTGCCGATTCATTGGATTCCGAACCGCTGGAGGTGAAGAAAACACGGTTCATCTGCGGCGGTGCCAGTGAGGCCAGTTTTGCCGCCAGGCGGATGGAGGGCTCGTTGGCATAACCCCAGTTAGAGAAATACGGCAGTTGGCTCATTTGGCGTTTTACCGCCTCGCCAATTTCTACCCCATGGCTGTAACCAATATTCACACAGTACAGGCCGGCCAAACCATCGAGATAGCGGTTTCCAGACTCATCTTCGACCCAGCAGCCTTCGCCACGGCTCATAATCGTCAGTGGGGCGCTATCGTAATAATCAGCGTGGGTGAAGTGCAGGAGCAGGTGTTTCTTCGCCAGAGCCTGAAGTTCTTCATTTTTATTAGATGGGGCCGTAATGTTCTCAAGAATAGTCATGTGAAATTCTCTTATTCAGATTGTTGAAGCAACCTTGGTGTGGGTGCTGTTATGGAAAGTTCTAGGCTTCGTGCTGATGCAATTGCGGCGTGGGACGGCGGAACCCCTTCGTCAGCCAGAGCAGGTAGAGCAGACCGCCAGCCAGCCAAGCCAGGCCGACTTCGAAAGTGGTCACAGAGAGACTGGTCCAGAGCCAAAGGGTCAGGCTTAGGCCGATTAGCGGAATCAAGCCGTAGCGCAGAAGGGCCTGAGGTCCTCGCAACCCTTTGTCCCCGAGGAAGTGTTTGATCACGGAGAGATTGACAAAGGAGAAGGCGGTCAACGCGCCAAAACTGATCATTGTCGAGGCTAGGTCAAGACTGATCTCCAGTGCAATCAGAGACAGCAGGCTCACGACCAGGGAGGCTGAAACAGGCGTTCCGAATCGCTTGCTGGTCACGCCAAAGATGCGCTTAGGGAGTACACCGTCACGGCCCATAGCAAAGAGAATCCGCGAGACACTGGCTTGTGCGGCCATCGCGCAGGCGAAGCACCCGGCGACATAGATGGCCGTGAAAAAAGCCGAAAGCAGTTGACCGCCCACATGCTGCATTAACTGTAAACTTGCCGAGTCGACGTCCTTGAATGTGCGCCAGTCTGGAAAAGCCACGTGACCAACGTAGGCAACGAGTATGAATAGCGAGCCGCTTAGCAAGGTGCACAGCATGATGGCGCGTGGGAGGTTGCGCTTTGGGTTGCGTGTTTCTTCGGACAACGTCGACACCGCATCGAAACCCAGGAACGACAGGCACAGCGTGGCAGCACCGCTCAGCAGCCCTTGAAAATTCATATCAGCACTGAAAAAAGGTGCGGAGAAGGAAACCGGAGGGCCATCGCTGATGGAAACAACGGAAGCTGCGATGAATACGACGATAAATACGATCTGGACTCCGATCAGGCCGAAGTTGACCTTGGACAATAACTTAATGCCAACGACATTCAGTACCAATACACCGAGGATGCTGCCACAAATCCACACCGACATTGGCACGGTGGGGAAGTACTGGGCCATGTAGATGCCGATAACCAGGTAACAGATCATCGGTATGAACAAGTAATCGAGCAGCAATACCCAACCGACCATGAAGCCGACCTTTCCGCCGAATGCGGAAGTTGCATAGGCGTACGCCGATCCAGCATAAGGTAGCGAAGCGGCCATGCGGCCGTAGCCGTAAGCGGTGAACAACATGGTAATCAGAGTGAGAACATAAGCAGCGGGTAGATGCCCTGATGTTGTCTGGGTAACCAGTCCATAAGTGGTGAAGACGGTCAGTGGCACCATATAGGCCAATCCGAACAGAACGAGTGAGGGCAACCCTAAGACTCGTGACATGCGTTGCGTCGATTTCGTACTGCGTTGGCACAAGTCGACAGCGCTGGATAAATCATCAAGGGCGGCACCCTTTACGGTTATCTCATTCATTATTTTTATTCCTGTACGTGGTTGAAGTCCAACGAACGGGCGGTTTCTGGGTCGCCACATGCGAACTCATTCTCTTGCCGAAGTGGCGAGTGAAGTCAGAGCCAAGCAGGACAAAACAGGGGATAAATCCGGACAATACGATTCGCTGCCAGCGTTCGTCAGCGGGAGGCTTTTTAACTCATGAACGCGGCGCGCAGGGGGAGGCCAAGTGATTCACAAGTCTCACTTGGCGTTTGGTGGCTTTTATGGCCACGGTCATAACGGGGGAGGGGATAAGCGAGTGCGGGCACGATCAGCTGACAGGCTGGTGGCGGTATTGGCTAGGCGAGACACCTGTCCAGCGGCGAAACGCATGGCGAAAACTGGCGATATCGCTATAGCCGAGGAGTTCGGCAATTTCGGCAATTTTCATTCCTTTTAGTAACAAATCCTCGGCCCGCTTCTGGCGAGCTCCGCTGAGTAGTTGCTGGAAGGAAACATCAATCGATTTCAGGCGGCGTCGCAGCGTCCTTTCAGTGAGGCATAAATGCTCGGCCACACGCCCCAGCGTATCGAATTCACTCAAATTTCGTGACATCAATTCGTTTATCTTCGATACAAGATCCTTGGAGGATTTCGTTATCAAATCGCGCTCCATATCGAGGCATTGCTGGTAATGCTCTTCGCCGCTGACAGCATTGGCCAGTGCAGCAGGAGCGAGCAGCAAATCACTGGGGAAATAGATCGCGTTCTCCGGGGCTCCGTATTGAACCTCACGACCAAACAATTCGGTGCAGGATTCATGGTGTGAGGGGCGAGCGTATTGCAGAGTGACCCTGAGCGGCTGTATTGGACGCCCGGTAAGATCCTCGATTATCGACATGATCAAAGCCAGCATCATGTCCGCGCACATGGGTTCGAGCAGCTTTGCGTAGTTGAAATCGTCAAAAACAATCGCAGTCCGGTCACCCTCATCTCGGATGGTAATGCTGTAGTACAGGCCCATTAACAATGGGAAGGCGCTCAGGCACTGGATGGCATCCTTGATCGTTGCGCTGACCAACATCGTGTAGCCCGGCAGGCCGAAGCAGGAAACGTGCAGACGCTTTCCGATCTCAAGCCCTAACGTCGCATCGCCACTCAGTACCAGGAGATTCTCGAAGACTTTCAGCTCTTGTTCTCGAGTCAGTCTGGTTGAGGGGGAGTGCAGGTGCTCCACCTGTAAATGACAGTCATGCAGCACCGCTTCTGCACTCAGTCCACGCTGTCGGGCAAGATCAATGACCAAAGCGATGACGTGAGCCGTTGCGGGTATCTGGCCGGGATGTACAGAGCGAAGAAACAGGCTTGTCTCGTTCGCTTGATCTGACAACGCCGGTTTAACGCCGGCGGGACGGCTGTTGAAGTGCGCAGGGGGAGAGGTAGCGACTTGTCGTGAATGATGCATGGGTGCCCTCGAGCGGATTGCCGGCCACAAAACGGGTACGAAGTTTACCGATTTTCATACCCCAATCCGGAAACCATGAGCTCAACATATTTCCGGTAGCTGTGTAGAGCTAAAGCAGTTTTCATACCAAATAGATTGGCAGCCGCTGCAGCTGGGGCAATCAGTGCGGCTTGCTCCCTTCCTGAACGCGGCAACGACCTCCCGCCATCGAGTGAACGCCCCTTTTTTGACCTGACTCATGCAAAGTCAACAGCACTCACCGTTTTGTTATTCGGCCCATCGACCTTGCCGCGCTACGCTTACGACGTAACGAACGTCTTTGCTCAGGACAGATAGTTGTAGTCATCACTCTGCCATTTTGCTGTGAGCACTTCATATTCGTCGAGAGTGCCTGACCAGTTATTGATGATTTTCCCTGCAGCATTTTTGTACCAGCTGGAGCATTCGGATGAGAAGGCGGATGACAGCATGTTCGTTTGCAAACGGTCATTGAAGGAATCGAATTTATCTTGCTTGACGTCGATGGCCTGCCGACTGTGTGCCAAGCCTTCGATGACCTGAATGATGTATCTCTGCTGGATCTCAAGCAGTGAGATGATCGAGTTGTGGTTCAAGTTGGTATTGGGGCCGTAGATCATGAGCATGTTGGGGAAACCGGGGACGCTCATTCCCAGATAGGCTTCGGCGCCTTCGGCCCAGCGGCTGTGCAGGGTTTGTTTTTCCCGGCCGACCACCTGAAGGTCACCTTGAAAGGCCTGACTGGCAAAGCCGGTACCGAAAATCACCACGTCGAAGGCGTGCCGTTTACCTTCCTCGTCGACGATGCCTTCTGGGGTGAATTCTGCCACCGCGGCCGTTTCGAGCGCGACGTTTTCGCGTGTTAACGCTGGATAATAGTCGTCCGAGCGTAGAATACGTTTGCACGCGAACTCGTAATCCGGCACCAGTTTGGCCCGAAGCGCTTCGTCTGGCACCTGCGCTGCCAAATGCGCCATAGCCATCTTGATGCCTTCTTTTTGGGCGTCGGTGCCATGGCGGGTGCGAGCATAGCCATCTTCCCGAAACGCGTGCAGTTTATTGCGGCTTTGCATGAACAGATCGGGTGTGCGCTCAAAGGCATCCAGTTCTTGTTGTGTAAAGACGATCTGATTGCGTGGCATGATCCAGTTGGCGCTGCGCTGAAACACGGTCAACTGGCTGGCAACTTTGGCGACTTCAGGCACGTATTGTACCGCGCTAGCTGCAGCGCCGATGCTCGCAACTTTCTTGCCGACCAGATCGATATCGGCCGGCCATTGTGCAGAGTGAAAGTATTGGCCGGCGAAACTGTCCAGTCCTTTGAAGCCTGGTACAACCGGTCTGTTGAGCTGTCCCCAGGCCGGGACAAAGAACCGTCCCTTCAAGCTGCGGCCATCGCCCAGTTCAAAGTCCCATTCGTTCGCTTCTTCGTTCCACTGCGCTCGGACAAGTTCAGTGTCCAGGCTGATGTGATCCATTAGCTCATAACGTGATGCCATGGCGTCGAGGTAGCGAAGCAGTTCATCTCGATCGGCATACATTTTGCTCACACGCAAGTGTGGATAAAAGCTGTAGCAGTACAGGTGTGATTCAGTGTCGCAAGCAGCGCCGGGGTAGTTGTTTTCGCGCCATACACCGCCAATTCGGTCGCCGCGCTCCAGGATGATGAAGTTCTCGATCCCGCGCATTTTCAGTTGCGCGCCCATACCCAGGCCTCCGAAACCGGCACCAAGTATGACGATTTCGTAAGATTGCAGATCAGTGTTCAACATGTTTCGATTCCTGATAAATAGCAGAGATGGCATTTATGGCGGCTCGCTGCGGCGTTTGGCACTCGCCAGGCTACTCAAGGCCCGACTTGCTCTGGAAGCGAAGGGACCATACCTGTCATGGGCTTGATTAGATTCGATAGGTGGCCCCTGGATGTGGAGATTGCAGCAAGCGGCTTTGGCTGAAGAGTTTTTCCCTCAACGTCCCTGGTGTGTATTCAGTCTTGTAGATTCCTCGCTCTTGTAGAACAGGAATTAGCAACTCGACGATGTCCTTGATTGTGTCCGGCGCTACGGCATACGCCAAGTTAAAACCATCGATATCGGTTTCTTCTACCCACTGTTGCAGTTCATCGGCGACTCGTTGAGGAGAGCCTACGATCAATGGACCAGAACCGCCTACAGCAATGTGCTCGGCAACCTCACCTACGGTCCAAACCCTGTTCGGATCGGAAATGGTGAAGCGATCAATTGCGGTGTGCATGCTGTCGTTGCGGATATGCTTGACTGCATCGCCCGGATCACAGGAAGAGAAGTCAATACCTGTCCAGCCCGACATTAACGTCAATGCGCCTTCATAGCTGGCGTAGTGCTTGTATTCGGCTAGTTTTTCCTCTGCTTCCGCGTCAGTTCGGCCAACAATCAATGTCATCATGCCAAACACAGCAACACTGTCGCGAGCACGTCCTTCAGCGACCGTTGCAGCCCTGAGTTTTTTTACAGTCGCCGCGAGCACGGTTTTCGTTGGGCTGCTGGCGAATACGCATTCCGCATGGCGACCCGCAAATGCCTGCCCTTTTGGCGATGCGCCAGCTTGATAAAGAACGGGCGTCCGTTGGAGGGAGGGTTCGCTGAGGTGGATACCTTTGAGTTTAAAGAATTGACCATCGTGATCGACCGGGTGAACTTTGCCGGGATTGATATAAATGCCGGTTTCGACATTGCGCTCTACCGCATCTTCTTCCCAGCAGCCTTCCCAGAGCTTGTACATGAGCTCCATGTACTCTTCCGCGATTTCGTAACGCGTATCGTGGCCTGTTTGTGCCTGCGCGCCGCTGGCTTTTGCTGCACTGTTGAGGTAACCCGTTACAATATTCCAGCCGATTCGACCATTGGTTAAATGGTCCAGCGTGCTCATTTTTCGCGCAAAGGTATACGGCGGTTCATAAGTCAACGAACCTGTGACGCCAAAGCCCAGGTGGTTGGTGACGGCAGCCATGGCTGGGACAATCACGAACGGGTCGTGGCTCGGTATTTGAACAGCGTTGCGCAATGCCGCGTCGGAGTTGCCGCCATACACATCATAGACACCAGTAACGTCTGCCAGGAAAAGCCCATCAAAAAATCCTTTTTCGAGCGTCTTCGCAAGTTCCTGCCAGTAAGCGATAGTTTTGTACTCAGACGACCGATCACCCGGGTGACGCCACAATCCCTGGGACTGATGCACGGGGGTGTTCATATCAAACGCATTAAATAGAATTTTTTTAGACATTATGTGTATTCCGTTGGTCAAACTAAGCGTTAAAATTATTTATTCTCTAAAGTTGCATACTTGCCGCTATGGTATACAAGCGGCTCACCACCATTAATCGTTGTATTGATCACTCGACCAATTATAATGGTGTGATCGCCACCGTTATGAGATTCGTGAACCTCGCACTCGCCATGCGCTAAAGCACCCACAATGCATGGGCTGCCTGAGATGCCTTTATAAAAGTTTACATGGTCAAACTTGGCTTCGGATTTCGACGCAAATAATTGCGAGACCGTACTTTGTTCTTTGCTAAGAAAGTTTATGCAAAAATGACCGTTGTCGAGGATCGCACTCAATGTCTTGGAACTATTATCGAGACTCACCAAGAACAGTGGAGGTGTAAGAGAGAGTGACATGACGGCGGTCATTGTAATGCCAGCACAGATACCATCATCGTCCGCAGTTGAGATTACGGATACGCCAGCTGCAAACTGGCCAGCGAATTTGCGCAGATCTACCTCTGGCGTTTTTTGATTTTCAAGTTGCATGATGTTTCTCCTGTTTGCCTGAAGAGATAGTGCGCAGCGTCACTCATCAATTCAAACGAATTATTCTGTACGTTTGACTTCGATTTTTTCGATGTGAATGTAATTGCTGATTTTTTTCGCAGGTTTGACTTTGAACGCCTATGCGATTTGCGGCTGCTCTCACCCGTTGAGCTACTTCAGAAAACTGAGATCCAGAGGGTAGTCGAGGATGATTCGGGTCTGGTCGAGGTCGTTGGCAATTGCGCCGTAGTCACCCCCAGTTCGCATTGAGGCGTGCATCAAGCGCAGTGACAGGTTCCTGGCGGGGCCACTCTGTAGGACGTATTTGACCCACAGGTCACGCTCCCATTGCGAGCCATCGCGCACTGCCCGGTAGCGAGAGTAGGCGCCGCCGGCGTCGCTGCCGTCGATATTGGTGCCGCGAAGGTAGCGCGCGGTGAAGGTCAGGCCCGGCACGCCGAGCACCGTGGCATCCAGATCGTAGCGGGCGCTCCAGATTTTTTCGTTGGGACTGTTGAAGTCACTGCCCTGAGCGGCTGAATCCAGTTCGATATCGAAACTGTTCCAGACATAGTCAAACGGCTGGTCGCCATCAATCTGCGTATAAGCCAATTCGACCTTGTGTCCACCCAGGGCATAGCCGACGCGGGTACTCCAGGAATCGTTGCGAATATCACCCAACAAGCCCGCGCCGGTATTGCGCGTGCGGTAGTAGTTGACCCCGGTATTGATTACGCCGCCGATGTACAAGGGCAGCCGGTAGTCAATCGAGGCAAACTGCTGGTTCCAGATATCGTCCAGTTCGGAACCGAAGAGTTTGATCTTTAGGTTGTTGATGCCGGTGTAGCTGCCGCCGTAGTAACTGACAAACTCACTGTCAGTCTGGCGCCCGCTATAGGCTGTGCCCAATTTCCCGCCATGATTGGGTTGCGCCCTATCGCTGCTGGCGACAAACCGCCCGGTATTCAGTGTCAGGCCATCGAACGAGCGGTCCGTAGCGTTCCAGCCCCTGAGGGTTTGTGGCAACAGACGAATGTCGCCGTACTTGAGCACCGGTGAATCGGGGAACAGATCGCCGTACGCCAGTTCGGTTTGACCGACGCGCATCTTCAGTGCGACGCCAGCCTTGGAGTAGCCGCTTTTCGGATCGCCCCGGTTGTCTCGCGAGACGATGCCACCATTACCGATGCCATCGCCGACCCGGCCATTACCGCCGTCGAGTTTCAGCGCACCCATGTAATGCAGGTCCAGGCCGAAGCCTACCAACCCCTGAGTATAGCCAGAGTTGTACTTGGCCAGGATCCCTTGCGCCCACTCTTGGCGATAACTTTGGCGCTCGCCTTCAGGATTGCGGTAACTACCGTTGCGGTTGTCGGCGTTCCAGTAGAAGTTGCGCAAGCCCACCGAAGTCGTACCGTCTTCTATAAAACCCTTGCCCGACTCTGCCGCGCCCACCATTGCACTGCTGAGGCAGACACCAGCGCCGGCCATCCCCACGGTAATAAATTTTGACCACATAGTGCACTTCCTTTTTGCCAACAATGAGTACTGTCGGCGCGAGTTTTTTATTGTTATGAAGCACGTTTGCAGGGAGCGCCGATATGCCGGACTTTTGATATGTTGGTATACGTCTAGGTTTGTTGGTTTGAGTTTGCGGGTAGCGCACGCTGTGATAATTGTACTAATTCACAGGGTTAAAACTTTTCGGAAATTATTCACGCGCCATGCCGATGAAACATCCAAGGCTTATAATTCCCATTGCTAATATTCCCTAGACCGCTATACACATTGGAGTCATGCCCATATGGGGCATTTTATCGTATCTTACGTATTCGATAAGATCATGTATGCTAACGATGGGCATGGCATGTTTTTTGGCGAAGATCATAAGTTCCGGGAGTCTGGCCATACTCCCATCATCGTTGGCGATTTCACATATAACGCCGCTGGGCGTCAAACCTGCAAGTTTTGCCAGTTCAACCGACGCTTCAGTATGACCATCACGGCCAAGCACGCCCTGTGGGTGAGCTATCAACGGAAAGACGTGGCCGGGTCTGCGAAAGTCTTGCGGCTTCGCAGAAGGGGCGAGCATTTGTCTGATCGTGTTCGAGCGATCGCTTGCCGAGATCCCTGTCGTCACATCCTGTACGCCGTCAATTGAAACGGTGAATGCCGTTGCAAAGCTCTCCGAGTTCTCCGCCACCATCAGCGGCAGATTCAATCGGTCAGCCAGCTCCGGTTGAACGGACACACAGATCAGTCCTCGTCCGAGACGCATCATGAAAGCGATAGTTTCGGGAGTTACCAGGTCGGCGGCGACGACAAGGTCGCCCTCGTTCTCACGATCTTCGTCATCGACCACGACGACCATCTCACCTCGACTGATTGCATAAATCGCACTGGCGACGCTATCCAATTTCATAGCTATCAAACCTCTTTTAAATTAAGTTTTGTTTTACTGAAGTGTTCTGGTCACTGCCAGTACATGACGCGTACATGGAAGAGGGCGCCGTATATGCGCGCCCCTTGACGATTAATGCCTCAGGTCAATGCCCTTGGTCTCTCGCATGAAATATACGACCACAAACATTATGACGTTGAGCGCCATCACGTAAGCGGAAAACACCCAGGCTTCGCCAATCGAATGCAACCAGGAATTGAGATAGGGTGCTGTTCCGCCGAAAAGACCAGCGGCCAAAGATGTCATTACGCTGACGCCCATGCCCCTCATTCGAGCAGGCACCAATTCGGCCATCAAAGCCGGGTAATGCCCTACACCGATTGCATAGATAAACAGACCTAGGCTTTGCGCAATGAATAGCGACGATGGCTCGCTAGACAATAACGCCTGAATCGGAAGCCCGCACAGAACGACCAGGCCAGCGAATGTCATTGAATTGATTCTCCGACCCAGCTTGTCCGAAACCCATCCGAAAATAGGCAGGAATGCAATCATGCAAGCTTGCGCACCGAGGCTCGAGAGGAAAGCGCTGTTTGGATCCATGCCGTGCTGTGTAATAGCCATTGCCGGAGCAAAGGCGACCCAGGTGTAATACCAAACGTTCATCGCCGCATTGATCACCATCACCGTCATAATGATGCGACCGATGCTTACGGGTTTGATTGAGGCTTCGCTTGCCGGCGGAAGTTTGCCCGCATCAGTTGCATTGAAGACCTCTGTTTCATGGGCACTTTTACGTAGATACATGACGTACAGGCCGAGCACCGAACCTGCACCGAATCCGATTCTCCAACCCCATTCATTCATCACGTCGGCTGTAAAAATCGACGTCAGACCCGCAGCAACGGCTGTGGCAATCATGATACCCAGAATCACACTGACGTATACCGAGCTTGTCCAGAGTCCTCGCCGTTCCCTTGGCGCGATTTCCGCCACATACACGTAGGACACCCCTGACTCACCGCCATGAGCGAAACCTTGCAGGATCCGCATCACGAGCAGGGCAAAGGAGGCGAATGCTCCAGCAGTCTCATAGGTGGGTAGAAGCGCGATGCCCAAGCTTGCTAACGCAAGCAATGTCATCGTAACGACCAAGGTAAATTTTCTTCCTCGACGATCGGCAATACGTCCAAAGAACCAGCCGCCCAAAGGTCTTGCGATGAAGCCGCCGGCAAAGATGGCCAAGGTGGATAGCAAAGCAGAGGTGGGGTCAGTTTTCTCGAAGAAGTTTGCCGCCAGGTAAATAGATAGAGTGCTGTAGATCGTCCAGTCATACCACTCTAAAACGTTCCCTGCCGCCGCCGCTTTCAATGACTGTCTGCGCTGGGCCAGCGTCAGGGCGCCGCCGTTGGACAGAAGGGATTCCTCCACATCAATCAGTCGAGCATTCGCTGCTGTATCGCTCATATTCATCCTCCCTTTACTTTCGTAAAGATGTCGAATTCTTATAGTTGTTATATTGAAGGAGCGTTCTTGTTCTTATAAACGCGCAACATGGTAGTCAGCGTTCTTTACGAACGCTGTCAGCCATCAGCTCTGCTTCTAAACAGCTCCAACAGTCCATCGAGCGGGCGGCAACGTACCGTTTACGGCAAACTCCCCGACAATTCGCTGTTTGTAGATATGAGGATTGTGCGATGCGATGGTACGCGCATTTCGCCAGTAGCGGTCAAGTGCAAGGCCTTGTTTGGTGCTGGAAGCACTCATTGCATCGAATGCCTGAGTGGTTGCTTTTAGAACCAGATTGATAACAACCGATTGGATCTGAGACGTCTCGATTTCGAGGAGGGGACATGCCCTGTCGTAAGCGTCTTTATCGCCGTCTCTTAATAGATTGACGACGTTCTCCATGCTCTGCGCAACGCCCATCACAAGCGCCCCTGCGGAGTAAGCCATCCCTCTTACGGCGCCGACCACTTGCAAAAGCTGCGGATCGTTGGAGGATTTACTGGCGGCGCCATGTGAATACACACGCGTTCTTTTCGCCACAAATTCAGCAGTATCATTAGCAACGCCGCGCGCAATACCTGCCAACGTAGCAAGATGGTACAGTTGAAAATACGGAAGTGAGTGACCAAATCGTGTTGAGTGCTTGCGTAAATCATTTTCCGCCACTTGCACATTGCTGAAATGTGCGGTGCCACTGGCAGTGAGCTTTTGCCCAAAGCCATCCCAGTCGTCGATGATCTCTACGCCCTTTGCGTGCCTGTTTATCATGGCTAGCACTGATTCGCCGGCGGCATCTGCCGCGCTGACTTCAATCCAATCGGCGTACATCGCTCCCGTTGAATAATATTTTGATCCCGTGACGGAAAAATTCCCATCCTGCTCGATCAGCTTCGTCAGCAACGATTTCTGCATCGCACCCGGGC
Source organism: Pseudomonas sp. Z2-11 (assembly GCF_054161305.1). Classification (NCBI taxonomy): domain Bacteria; kingdom Pseudomonadati; phylum Pseudomonadota; class Gammaproteobacteria; order Pseudomonadales; family Pseudomonadaceae; genus Pseudomonas; species Pseudomonas sp. Z2-11. The sequence continues at coordinate 3,373,141 of NZ_CP096395.1, read as the reverse complement.
CAATTTCCGCCATGGCGTTGGATGCTGTTTCATTACGCCCAGCAATTTTCAACCAGCGATCCGCAAAAGGCGTTGCCCCGAAACTCATCAAGTCTTCCACGAAGGCAAAGTGGCCGCGTAGAGCTTGTGCGATATTTGAGTCAGCTTCACCCAGCTCAATGATCATCGCGAAGAATTCCGGTAGGGTGACCGCCGCGCCGCCATAATCGGCAGGAACCCGGATAGCACCGAAACCTAGCGCCTTCAGTTCATTGATTTCTGGGCCAGGTAAAATACGATTGCAGTCTCGCTCGGCCGCGCCATCCTTGATTTTAACCAACAGAGGTCTGATATTTTCAACAAGTGAAGAGTATCGAGGTGAAGGCGGGCAGCCCCAAGTACTGGTTGCCAGTTGGTCTGTCGAAAGTTCGCTCGTAGTGCTCAGCACATCTATCACCCATTATTATTGGAAATTGTACGGCAGTGGTGTGAAACGTCCGGCCTAGACTTTATAAATCAGTCGTTTTAGCAATCCTGATGTGTCGAGTTATCGGTGTGTTTCGATATAACATGCACTATCGTGCCACGCTATGGATTGAGACTGTGCGATGCCGAAGTCGGGCGCTGTAGGCCTCACCTCGGACTGGTTAATTTTCCATGAATGAGATTCGCCTAATCTCTAAGTTTATCTGAGACGCGTATCGGCGCCTCGAAAGTTCCAGGCCGATAATTTGCCAAATGCGCTTGAAGATCAAACGAAAAAACTTTGTAAAAGTCGATCGATATTTTCGATGGTCCTATGAATCGGTGAGGTTGTGCGGGGCAGCGCAGTACATTTCACGACTGCTGACCACCAGAGCGCTAGGGAATGACGTATTCTGATCGGACGCTATGGTCCTTCCCTCAGAGCATTTCTTTGACTGCATTCGGGTGGTGGGAGAAAGCTCGATCTCCTACTTGACTGGACCGGCATGATGGCGTGTGATGATCCTCGCGATAAAGCGTACGGTCATGATATGAGGAATATAATAATATGAATCTTCGCCAGCTTGAGACTTTTTTGGTAATCGCTGAACTTGGCAGTTTTTCTGCGGCGGCAGATCGGCTGTATGTAACACAGTCTACTATTTCGGCGAGAATCATCGAGCTGGAACAAATGCTCGGCGTCGAACTTTTTGACCGATCGCAACGTAATGTCCAACTCACGTTCAAAGGCAGGGAGCTTGTCGTCTATGCTCAACAGATGGAGGTGTTGGCCGAGAAGATCAAGCACAATGTTGGCTCGAAGACCTCACTCACCGGCATTGTCCGAGTTGGCGTTGCTGAATTGGTTGCCATGACATGGTTGCCCAAGTTTGCGGCGCTTATCAGAGCACATTATCCCAGCCTTCAAGTAGAGTATGAAGTTGGATTAAATCCTTTTCTCTCGGATGGCATACGAAGTGGTAACCTGGACCTCGCCGTTGTTGCGGGTCTCTCTCCGGAACCAGGCCTGGTTTCACTTGAACTTGGAACAGTTCCGTTTGCCTGGATGGCCAGCGACTCTCTTATTCCACAAAACAATGTAATGTCTGTGGAGGAACTTCGAAAGTGGCCAATCCTATATCAGGGCACCGAATCCTATACCAACAACTTGATTGATGACCTTCTAAAGTTGCCTGCAGGCCGTAAGCAACGAGCGGCCACCTGTAATTCTTTAGGCGCAATAATCTCACTTGCTCGTGGTGGTCTGGGTATCAGCTTGCTGCCGATTTCTTCTTGCGAGAGTTACATCAAGGACGGCGAACTCAAGATTCTGAAAACAGAACCCGAGTACTACGCGATGCCATTCACTACAGTTTATGACATCCATCCTGAAGCTAACTTGTTGGCAGCTATCGCGGATCTCAGCTACGAAGCAAGTAGTTTCCAACGGCACTGATCAGTGGTGTCGTACGTATTTGGATGGCGTGGGACGCCATGATCACCGGCCCATTTTGTATTGACCGGTCGGTACAGATTCGTTATAAATTCGTCTGGAACTCAATCCAGGCACGGTGAAGCATTGCCGGCAGGAAAATCTAAAAGCCCACACGGGTATTGGAGCCAACAAAAACAATGAACATTCACCCCATGCAGACCGCCACCTCACCTGCCTCTGCAAGGCTGATCGGGCTGACCTGTTTTGCCATGGTCGCATTCGCCGCCAACTCTTTGCTGTGTCGCCTGGCGCTTAAACACACCGATATTGATGCAGCGAGCTTTAGCGTCGTACGGCTGGTAAGTGGGGCTTTGGTGTTGTGGCTTATTTGCGCCCTCAAACGTCCCTCAACGCCGGTAAAGGGAAGCTGGGTGGGCGCAGTGGCGCTGTTCATTTATGTATTCGCTTTTTCTTTCGCTTACCTGAACCTGGATACGGGAACGGGAGCGTTGTTGCTCTTCGGTGCTGTGCAACTGACCATGGTTCTCTATGGCGTTTGCAAGGGCGAGCGTATGCGGCTACCCGCGGTAATCGGACTGTTGTCAGCACTTGGTGGCCTGATCAGTTTACTGCTCCCCGGTGCCACGGCTCCAGATCCATACAGTGCTCTCATAATGCTGATATCGGGGCTCGCATGGGGTGGGTACTCGTTGCTTGGCAAAGGCGTATCGGACCCTATGGCGACCACTGCAGGCAACTTCATTCGCTCGATTCCGCTGGTACTTATTGCAAGCCTGGGGTTTTTGGGAGGGCTGCGGTGGGATCCGCTGGGTCTACTTTATGCGGTGTTTTCCGGAGCGCTGGCCTCGGGCGTCGGTTACGCGGTCTGGTACAGCGCAGTTCGCCACATGGCATCGTTCCAAGCGGCCACCGTACAATTGAGTGTGCCCATCCTGGCGGCGCTGGCGGGCATTATCTTTCTCGGTGAAAGCCTTTCCCTCCGGCTGGTCGTGGCGTCTGTGGCGGTCCTCGGCGGTGTGGCGTTGGTCTTGGGCAGCAAACAGAAACGCTGATAGCCGCAAGGACAGGATTTGATCCAGTGATCAAGGATCAGTGGATCGGCCCGTCCACGCATCTCGTTACGACAGGCATTCTTGCCATGGCCAAGGATGTCCATGGTGGCGAATGCCTGCACCGTTACTCGAGTACCTTCGCGCCTACGGCCTGGTCACAGAGTCGGGGTTGAGCTCAACGCCTGCTTCAAATCGACGATCAGGTCTTCGATGGCTTCGATGCCCACCGACAGGCGAATCATCTCCGGCTTCACACCGGCCTTGGCTTGTTCCTGCTTGTTCATCTGCCGATGAGTAGTGGAAGCAGGATGGCAGGCCAGAGACTTGGCATCGCCGATGTTCACCAGGCGTTTGAAAATCTGCAGAGCGTCATAGAAGCGCACGCCTGCCTCATAGCCACCCTTCAAGCCAAACGACAGGATCGCCGATGGTTTGCCTTGCATGTATTTCTGCGCCAATGCGTGGTGCGGATGATCCGGGAGTCCGGCATAGCTGACCCATTCCACTTCAGCATGGCCTTGCAGGAATTGCGCAACCTTCATGGCGTTTTCAGTGTGGCGCTCCATGCGCAGCGCCAGGGTTTCCAGTCCTTGCAGCAGCAGAAACGCGTTCATCGGCGCCAGCGCCGCGCCGGTGTTGCGCAGTGGCACAGTGCGAGCGCGCGCGATGAAGGCGGCGGGGCCGAACTTCTCGGTATAGACCACGCCGTGATACGCCGGCTCGGGCTGGTTGAGGCCGGGAAATTTTTCCGCGTATTGGGTCCAAGGGAATGTGCCGCCGTCGACGATCACACCGCCCAGGGAGTTGCCGTGGCCGCCGACATATTTGGTCACTGAGTGCACGACTATATCGGCGCCGAACTGGATCGGCTTGCACAGGATCGGCGTGGCCACGGTGTTGTCGACCATCAGCGGCACGCCACGAGCATGGGCGACCTTGGCCAGGGCTTCGATGTCGATGATATTGCCCGCCGGGTTGCCGATGCTTTCGCAGTACACCAGCTTGGTATCGTCGTCGATCAGTTCGGCGATGGCCTCGGCGGAGTCGTCTCGGGCAAAACGCACATCCACACCAAAGCTCGGCAACAGGTGGGCGAACAGGGTGTAGGTACCGCCATAGAGTTGTGGCGTGGCGACGATGTTGTCACCAGCACGCGTGAGGGTCTGGATCGCATAGTGGATTGCCGCGCTGCCGGCCGAGACGGCCAGGGCTGCGACACCGCCTTCGAGGGCGGCCATGCGTTGTTCCAGCACATCGTTGGTGGGGTTCATGATCCGCGTGTAGATATTGCCTGGCACGTCCAGGTTGAACAGGTCGGCGCCGTGTTGAGCGTTATCGAATTCGAAGGCGACGTTCTGGTAGATCGGTACGGTGACGGCCTTGGTGGTCGGGTCCGACTTGAAACCATGGTGCAGCGCGATGGTGGCGTCTTTCATGATTGTTATTAACCTCCTGTACAGGTGTAGCGGATTTTTGTGTTTATGAGTTTGTATCAAGCTGACATTCGCCCATCTCCGTGCTGGATACTATGCACTTAATGCCGATCCAGCCACACCGTTTGCGCGTTGCAGAATTCGCGTACCCCGAAGTGCGAAAGCTCACGACCGAATCCGCTCTTCTTCACACCGCCGAACGTGACACGCGGATCGGAGGCGCAGTAACCATTGATGAATACACCGCCGGATTCCAATTCACCGGCCATTTGTTGGGCGCGTTCCACGTCGCCTGTATAGATCGTCGCAGCGAGTCCGAACTCACTGTCATTTGCCAGTTCCAGGGCGTGGGTGGCATCGCGTGCAGTGATGATCGAAGCGACCGGGCCAAACAGTTCCTGCTTGAACGAGGTCATCTGGTCGGTGACATCAGCGAAAACCGTTGGTTCGTAGAAGTTGCCGGCCCCCTCGGCCTTTTTGCCACCCAGTAACAACGTAGCGCCTTCCTCCAGAGTGTCGCGCACCTGTTGATCCAGCTCATCGCGCAAATCAAAGCGAGCCATCGGGCCGATGTACGTGGTGGCGGCCAGTGGATCACCGACCACCAGTTTGCGCGTGGCTTCAACGAATTTGCGCGTGAACTCCTCGACAACGCCTTGCTCGACAATCAGGCGCTTGGCCGCCGCGCAGACTTGCCCGGTGTTTTGATAGCGACCAATTACAGCGGCTTTCACTGCATCGTCGAGGTCGGCATCGTTGAGTACGATGAAGGGGTCGGAACCGCCCAGTTCCAGGACGCATTTTTTCAACGCTGCACCGGCCTGCGCGCCAATGGCCATGCCGGCTCGCACGCTGCCGGTGAGGGTCACGGCTGCAATACGTGAGTCTTTGATCGCCGTGGAAACACCTTGCGGCGTGACGTTGATGACTTCGAAAACCCCTTCAGGAAATTCGGCTTGCTGGAAGGCTTCCAGCAACAGGTAAGCGCTACCCATCACGTTCGGCGCGTGTTTGAGCACGTAGGTGTTGCCGGCGAGCAATACCGGAACGGCGCCGCGCAGGACCTGCCAGATCGGGAAGTTCCATGGCATCACCGCAAGAATCGGGCCGAGTGGGCGGTATTCAATGCGTGCTTTCCCGCCCTCAACCATTGTCGGTTCCGCATTGAGCATGGCCGGGCCGTGTTCGGCGTACCACTCGCAGAGCTGCGCACACTTTTCGATTTCGCCGCGTGCTTGAGTGATCGGCTTACCCATTTCCAGGGTGATAATGTTCGCCATCGTTTCTGCTTTGTTGCGCAAGACCTCGGCAAGGGCGATAAGCCGTTGCGCGCGTTGCGCAACCGGTGCGCCGCGCCACGCACGGAACCCGGCCGCGGCACGTGACAGTGCGGTTTGTAGCGCCGCTTCGGATTCAAAAGGGTAGTTACCGATCTGCTCGCCGTTGGCGGGGTTAATCGAAATCGCGTGGGTGAGGCTGGAAATACTGGTCATGGCACCGTCCTACGTGGTGGAGAGGCGTTCAGACTACGGTGGCTTTTAGTTTCTGAAAACTGAATAATGCTGACTGTATCGTTCATGTATGGAGAATGACTTTGGATCTGGTGCAGCTCGAAATTTTCAAAGCGGTTGCCGAGTACGGCAGCATCAGCACCGCTGCCCAGCACATCCATCGTGTGCCGTCGAACCTGACCACGCGGATCAAACAATTGGAACTGGACCTGGGCGTGGACCTGTTTATCCGCGAGAAAAGCCGCCTGCGGCTGTCGCCTGCCGGTTGGAGTTTTCTCCACTATGCCCGGCGCATTCTCGATCTGGTCCAGGAGGCGCGCGCGACGGTTGCTGGGGAAGAGCCGCAAGGATCGTTTCCCCTGGGGTCGCTGGAGAGCACGGCGGCGGTGCGAATCCCTGAATTGTTGGCCGCCTATAACCAGAAGCACGCCAAGGTCGAACTGGCCCTGTCCACTGGTCCTTCCGGGACCATGATCGACGGCGTGCTATCGGGTCGATTGGCCGCTGCGTTTGTCGACGGTCCAGTGCTGCATCCGGCACTGGAGGGCGTGCCGGCATTCGAGGAAGAGATGGTGCTTATCGCGCCACTCAACCATTCGCCGATCCACCGCGCGCAGGACGTGAACGGCGAAAACATCTACGCCTTTCGCTCCAATTGCTCTTACCGCCATCACTTTGAAAGTTGGTTTGCCAAGGATGCTGCGGTGCCCGGCAAGATTTTTGAAATGGAGTCCTATCACGGCATGCTGGCCTGTGTCAGCTCCGGTGCTGGCCTGGCGCTTATGCCGCGTAGCATGCTCGAAAGCATGCCGGGCTGCACCACGGTGAGTGTGTGGCCGCTGTCGGAATCCTTTCGCTATTTGCGAACCTGGCTGGTGTGGCGCCGGGGGACGGTGTCTCAAAGCCTGACCATGTTCGTGCGTTTGCTCGAAGAGCGATGCGTAGCGTCGGGCCGACTGACTTGAGCGAATCGCACCGCCATCGATTAGCAATACTGCCCGGTCAGGCAGGGTTCTATCAGGGGACTTTCAAGCAGTTAGTCATGCAGGCAACCGCTTTGGTGTCGAGTCGATCATCGGCAAAAAAACATCTCGATTCGGCATTTTTACCGCTGCCAATGTCGATGCATTGACGGTCGTATTGGCTTCAATCAGTTTGCTCATGTGCAGGATGTATAGCCGGTGACTGCGTATACCTGTTCATTACTCAATGACTGTGGAGCCTGAAAGGGCATTGTTCTACGGATGTAGTCAAAAAGAGTCGTTGCGTAGGGCCAATAGCTGCCGATTGTCTTAACCGGCTTGTCAGTGGTCAGCGACCCGTCGCCTCCCGCCAAATGCTGGGCCGACGCCGCCTTCGAGTTTCAATCCATGACAGGCGACACGGCTGTTCATGTACGTGTGAGTTTCTGGTGCGGAGGGGTAGGTCACAAGCGATTTCATTCCATGACAAAGGAGAATTTCCGAGCTTTGCCATTGGCCATCAAGTCAGTGTATTTAGCCGTCTTTTCCCGGGTGTAGGCAGGTGCGTCGGTGATGTGTAATCGTCGCAGCCATCTGATGTGAATATTGCCTTCGTAGCACGGAACAAACAGGCGCAATGGGTATCCCTGTTCCGGTCTCAGACGCTTGCCGTTCTGGCTGTAAACGACCATCACATCATCCAGGCACTTCTCGATGGGGATACTTCGCGTCATAGCGGCACCATCAGCACCTTCGGCGATGTTCCATTTGGCTTCTGGCTTCAGACTGGCTTCATCCAGCAGTGTTTTCAGGGCAACGCCCGCCCACTCCGCGCAACTCACCAAACCACTGACTTCGGCTGCGGTTTTACCCCACGGAGGAAGAAACGACGGATTGCCCGAGCACTCCATGAAGTGCACACGCGACACAGCGGGGAACTGGCGAATTTCGTCCATAGTAAATATCAGCGCTATTTCAGTGAGGCCTTAGATCAACAGCCGATGTTCCGCAGGATTGATCTCTGGTACCCCCGCGTGGTGGCGCTCATAAAACAAACCGTTGGGGGTAATGATGCCGTCCAATTCTTGAAGCGGCGGGGTGTTGTAGGCAGACATCGTGTCTTTCAGACCGGGGTATAAATTTCTGACTGCTTTGGTTTCGAATTTTGAGGGTTTTCCGTAAGGGCTCGCCGTCGGGGCGCCAACGCTGCGAGTCCATTGCGGGATTTCAAGGGGCAGATTCGGGTCCAGGCTGGCCGTATTGGTGGTCTCTGCCGTGGCGAGTTTACTGTCAGCCAGAAGAAATGCCGCAGTGCCAACTAATACTCCGCTTTTAACAGAAAATCTCTGCTGGCTATCGGCACTTCAGACACGTCTTGCTTTGCACGAGCCATGAGATTTTTTTCATTGTTTTTCCTCCGGAGCTTAATCGGAACAGGCAACTGATGTGTGGACCGATCGGTCTGTCTGGTTTTAAGCTTAGGGCGGAAAGGGCGGATGTCCAGGGTTACGAACGACTACAGAGCGTCGATGTAGAACGAGGTGAAAAGTGATAAGAGCGCAGACGGCGCATGTGACGCGCCGCGGATGATCGTCAAGCCTGGGCTGGCGTAGTCTTGAGTCCTGGCAAAATGGTGTCGCAAAAAAACATTGCGATGGAGTCGGAAGAGCGTGGGCCACCTGGTTTGATCCACAGATAACTGTAGTGGTGAATGCCAAGGATAGCCTTGACGGCCAACGAGTCAGATGTACGAAAAGTTCCCTCACTGACGCCTGTCTTCAGGATCTGTGACCAGAGCCTTTCATACTGACGGTGCAAGTCGAGAAGTTCGGTTTGGCGTGTGCCAATGACGGAATACATTTCTCGGAAACAGACAGTCATCTCTGCTAGATGGGTGACGATCGTCCGCATGACGATAGTGGAGAACTGGCGAAATTTGTCTTCCGCGAGTATATTGCTTTCACACAGAGGGCTGCCCTCAGCGATCAACAGCCGCAGATAGCGGCTGGTGATCTCGAATAGCAACTCTTCCTTGCTACCGATGTGGTAATACAGCGCGCCCCGACCAAGGCCCATCCATCGCCTTTTCCAGCTCGGCCATCCCGGTCGCGTCCGTGTCGAAAACAACTTCGCAGCGGTTTTCAGTATCCGCTCCTTGGTGCCATTTTCATTGGGTTCGACAGAGGCGGTGTTTTTCTTTCCCATGAGTCAGTTCCTGCTTGTTAGGGATCAATCATACCCATGCAGGCGTGTTGAAGGATATCAATGCCAAATGCCCCATCCTCAGCTCCTGTTTAGCATAGACAGGAGTGAAGTCGTGCACGCGATATCAGCCTATGCGCAACTCGACAGTCTTCTTCACAGCGATGACTCAGAGCCGTGAAATCTATCCTGCTAAGAATCGATTCATAGCTTCATTTGGCTCGCGGACCTCGGGTTCAATTATAGAAGCTAATGACTTTGTTTTATTTACTAACGACCACCGGTGCTCAGGCTGTCGCAGTTTGCGAGAGTTGTCGAAAATCTACGCCCTTATCTTTTGGGCTGGAGAACTTACTTTGGGTTGTCACAAACACCGAAAATCTGGCGAGAGCTTGATGAATGGCTACAACACCGACTGCGTACGATCCAGCTTTATCAATGGAGGCGTGAACCGACGATCTACCCGTGAACTGAAGGTGCTGGAAGCCAGCAGCCAATCGGCCCGAAGTGGCGGACAACTCTTATCGTTGATGGCGTAATGGCCGATTTGAGCTGAATCGATTGTTGCATATGGCGTGGTTCGACAGGCTGGGACTAGTGCGGCTCTCATAACCTAAATCTCTCGAACCGCCCGCTGCGGACCCGCATGCAGGGTGGTGTGGCAGGGAAGCGGCCTATGAAGGCCCCCCTATGGCGATTACGTAATCTGTTTGTAAGCGTCTGCCGAACACATCTTGCACCAGCCCATTTAGGGTAAGCGGACTTTCAACTAATCTCGTCGGGACTTCAACATTCTTTGCGTTCTATGGCAGCTTGCCTCCCCTATGCTCCTTGACCCGCCTGAGAGCAGGAACCAGAGCGAGCCCCAGCAGCGGGTTCGAACAGTGACACAATAATCGTACAGTCTGGAGTGTTCGAACCTGGCATGTTGACTCACACGTGCCTGCCATTTAGAGCAGCTCTATTGGTACGTTTTTCTTACACTTTGAACTGATCCATCAAGCGCATCTGCTCAGTGGCTAAGGCATTGAGTTGGCTGCTTACCTGCGCCGATTCGGTCGCTTGGCCCGTCAAAGTTTCAGTAACTAGTCGAATGGCCGAGACGTTGCGATTCACTTCTTCGGCAACTGCGCTTTGCTCCTCGGCGGCGCTCGCAATCTGCATATTCATGTCGCTGATCACAGTGATTGCCTCGCCGATCCTGCTCAGCGCCTGCACAGCATGCTGAATCTGTCCAACACCGTTGTGGGCCTTTGTCTGGCTCGAATGCATGGTATGCACCACGCCCCGGGTGCCAGTCTGGATGCGCTCAATGACCGAGCGTATTTCCTCCACCGAATCTTGGGTGCGCTTGGCCAGGTTACGCACTTCGTCGGCTACCACGGCAAAACCGCGGCCGCTTTCGCCTGCACGAGCGGCCTCAATAGCGGCGTTAAGCGCCAGCAGGTTGGTCTGCTCAGCAATCGAACGAATTACTTCGAGCACCGAGCCGATTTTCTCGCTGTTATCGGCCAGAACTTCGACCTCCTTGACTGCCTTGCTCACTTCCTCAGCCAAGTGCGAGATGTCCTGCGTACTCCTTTCGATGATACTTATGCCATCTTGCGCCGACTGATCGGCGCCACGGGCTGCGGTGGCTGCGTTAGAAGCGCTGCTGGCGACCTCTTGGGCAGTGGCGCTCATCTCCATGGATGCGGTCGCCACCTGGTCGATCTCGCGGAACTGCAATTGCATACCATCGCTGGTTTGACGAGCAATCTCTGAAGACTGGTCTGCGGTGGTGCGCGCTTCAGTAATGCTGTGCTTGATCTGCGCTATGGTCGGCTGCAGCTTGTCGAGAAAGCGATTGAACCACTTCACCAACTCGCCCAATTCGTCTTGTTTGGCGTACTTCAGGCGCTGCGTAAGGTCGCCATCGCCGCTGGCGATCTCCTTAAGCATGGCCGCCACGCTATTGATTGGCCGGGTGACGCCCGAGGCGGTCAGCCAGATCAGCAGCAAGCCGATCAGGCCGGCCACAAAGGCCACGAGCAGCGACTTGAACGTTCCACTAGCCTGAGCGTCATCCAGTACGCCCTGCAGTTTGAACGCGTCTGCCAGCAGGACCTGCTGTGGGAGGTTGATGATCACACCCCAGGGTTTGCTGCCCGGCAGCGACGGAACGGGATAAACCGCGCGAATAATGTCACCTTGCTGAATCACACTGGGCTTGTTGCTTGCGATCAACTGGCTGATCTGCGCCGCCTCGCCGGGAATCACCTGGTCGATCTTGCTGCCCATGCTGGCTGCATCGTTGCTGCGGGCCGCGATGATGCCGTTGCCAGAAACAATAATCATGTGCCCAGCGCCGCCGAACAATTCGCTTTGGGCTTCCATAGCAGCGGCCTGCAAAGAGTCAAGCGCGGTATCGATACCGATTACCCCGATAACCTTGCCGTCAACGCGGATCGGCATTGACGTGGTGATCGTGAGACTAGACTTGTCTCTGATGGTTTCCATATAGGGCTCCAGCATGCACGTCTGCCCGGTGGTTTTGGGGCAGGTGTACCAGCTGTTGTAGGGCGTGCCGCTGATGCTGATGTCCTCTTTGCTCAGGTCCGGCTCCTCAATCTGCTCGTTGTGAGCGTCGCCGTCAGGACGAGTCCAGTAGCTGGCGAAACGGCCGGTTTCGTTGGAAGCGTGCTCGTCCTCGTTGACGAAGTCGATGTCTTGGCCGTCCAGAGCGTTGGGCTCGAATACCAGCCAGACGCCGAGCACGCCTTTATTGCGCTCGAACGCGGTCTTCAGGGCTAGATTGAGATCTTCGCGCAGAAGGGCCGGTGCAACGTTACGCTGCAGTGAGGTCTTCCGCAGGTCCAGAACTTGGTCGGCCAAGGCAGTGACTACGAGTAAGCTGTCACCGAAGGTTTTTTGCATGACGGCGGCTTTTTCGGCTGCCTTGGCGGTGAGCAGTTTCTCTACACTACTGGCGAGCATCTTTTGGCTGGAGGTGCCCACCAACTGATTGCTTTGGCGAGTCTGCCAGATATTCACGGCCAGGATAGAGCCGACTACGCCCAGCAGACAAAGGCCAGCCAGCAGTACGATTCTAAGACGAATGGAAAATGCGTTAAGCATAATTAGTATGCGCTCGGTCGGTATTCAAATGAGGGCGATAGTCGCAATACCTTGCCTCGCCAGATCTAATCAGCGCATCGGCGCCGATGTGTGAAACTTTAGTCATGAGATGACTAGCGAACTGGTCAAGCTTAGAGGCCAACATGGCATGAACTGTTGAACCTCTATCTGACGAGCACCTCACCAAAATTAATCATCAGGATATTGATATTGAGTACACAAAGAAGGAAGAGCATGTAAAGAAAAGCGCAAGCATTCAAGAAAAGCGCAAGTTTTTTTGTACGAACCCAAAAACCATTAATGATGACCTTAATATAGTGCTTGCATCATCCATTCGTCTCAGTCTGGTGCAGCATGTATAAACTGGGAAAATACTAAGCCGAGGCATGTTGTGGGTAAACATGGACCGGGATGTAGGAGAATCGACGTGAGAAAACATCATGAAATTTTTGGTCGATAAGGCCGAAGAAAAGGGTGAAGCCAGTAGCTTGGTCGTTGATTGAGTTAACTAGTGCCTAAGGTGGGTGATCAGACTGCCGTAGCTCATACGACGTTGTGGCGGTAGGTTTGCGATGGTGCAAGGAGCAAGTAGGGGCCGCGCACCAACCAGATCCATGACCACTGGGGGAAACAGACCTGAGAAGTTGCCGAAATAAACTAAAATACGGGCTATAGCTGAGCTGCTGTACAGTGTGTGACTTCTTCCAGCTAAGCATTTCTAGCAATGCATCGCGGTACCGGTTGCGGATAACACACGCTATCAGTCTAGAAACCAGTTAAGTCGTTTTATAAAAACGATCTTTTGGACTTCTGAAATGTGACGGTAGGATGCTCACCAAACGCCTGCATGTAGTATTTACAGAATACATGGTAATTCAAAAACCCTACCTGACAAGCCACCTCTTGCGGACGAGCGAGAGCCCCTCCCTTTAAAATGAGTTCTTTACTTTTAAGCAATCGTTCGTTTCTAAGAAATTCAATTGGACTCATGTTTTTATAACGCTTGAAACCGGTTTGCAGTGATCTAACGCTTATTCCAGCAAATATGGCGATTTCACCGACTGTTAATTCGGGATCTGCATTTGCAGTCATATACTCTGCCGCTTTTTTTATTTCATACGGTGTCGGAATGGCTACCCCAACTGCGCTATCGAGCGCGCGACTGTAATTACTGTTGAAATTTGATAGCACAAATCCAACCATGCTTTCTTTTAAGCTACTCGCCACTTTCTCTAACGGGGCACGAGAGTTTTCGGCTAGATCAAAGATCGTGTTTACAAGTCCTAGTATAAACCGAATTTTCCATACCTCTGGGTTGGGCTTATCGAAATACACTCTCGTCTTAGGTGGTGCTCCTAGTAGAGCCGAGAGGTATCTAAACATGTCCGAGTTGTCTATATATACAGAGGTGTATGTGATGCCCGGAGCATAATGTGAAGCAGATATTTCGCGCACATCAGCAACTGCAAGAGTGCCAGCAGTAGCTCTATAGTTACCAACGCTAGTTCTCCAAGTGAATTCACCTGCGTGAGGAATGGTGATTAGAAAGCCATTCGTTTCGTTTCTCATCTCGTAGCCCCAGCCAGTGTGGCTAATCGTCAAACTGACGAACGACTTCCCGAGAATACAAGCTTTTTTTTGGTAATGTAACTGCCCGCCGTGACCTGGAAAGATCTCCATGTCGTTATCATGAGCTTGGAAATGGCAAGCTGCAATTTCCGTACTTTGTATTAACAGATCAGAGAATCGGTACATATCCATCGCTAAATCTCAGCAAAACGGTAGCTGATGTTATATCATATCATTAATCAGTTTGATATGTTATCTGACCAGCGTCCTTCTCGCCCTGCCGCACTGCCGCATCCTGCTATCGCCCGCACGCCTCACTAGCCTCCTATACGGCACGCCGGGGCCACGCGGCCTTACGCGGTTATTAGGGCATTGTGAAATGTGAAGTGCATCTCACCAAGAGTATTCTGAAAGGACCTCAGAATTTGAATCCATGATCATGGGATCTGCTTTTGCTAACCCTCGTCCTTCTATGCCAAAGCGTAAAGAAACTAGTCTGGGTTTTCCGCTTCTTAAGCGTCACCCCATATTCCATGCCATATTGGTTATGCCTAAGCTTAGTATCTCTGCGCTAGTGATGCCAATCGATTTTTTCAACTGAACTTTGGGTGTAGATCTAAATCCGGCATCTGCCGCTGCCCAGTATAGTGCCTTGGAATCATCCATCGCCACAGTGCAAATATAAAAGATTTTGAACGTACCGTGGAATAAATAAGAGAACTCATGATGTTTGAATTCTGACAAGTTTAACATCCACGTTATCAGTGACTGTTTTTTTAGATGTTTTGCGGCTCAAAAAGCTCGTCACGAAAATGCTCTAGAGTGTGGATGCATTTCACTAGCACTTCCCGATACTCCTGATAGGCCTTGAACACTTCCGGGTCGGAAATGATAGGATTCGCTCCGGCGGCGTCAGTCAAGCTTACGTTGAGATCCTGGAGCGTTGAACTCAACCGAGTTTGCACTGCGCTCTTAAGCTCAGATAGCGAAAATACCAGATTTAACATTTCTTTTTCGAGGATGACGGCTGGTATTGATATGGGCTGATTGGAGGTTTTAGCGTCACTTGCGCCAGTGGCGTTGGCAACAGACTTGCTTGCGCGCAGAAAGTTTTCCTCTATTACTTGTACAGAGGCCATTATAGCGTTGGAATTTTGTATGACTCCATCCGTGAGTCTTTCGCAACTGGTCATCGCCGCGAGATAGTAAGTTTTAAGCTTAAACATGTGTAGCTCTCAATGTTAAGGGTGGCATCGCACTATATTTGTCCTTTGTCGCGGCGTCGTGGCCCTAAAGCGAAATTTCTTGCGCATTTCTTAAATTCTGCGTTTTTTTAAACATACACCTACTAGATGATGCGATATCGCCACTACGGAGGGCTTCTTTGAAATCAGCTATGCTTCTCCAAGGTTCAACCCTGTGTGCTATCAGCTTCGTTTTGGTTTGAGGATGGAGAAAACTCGCGCCATCTCGATTGCTTGCTATCAAATTCTAAGCGCCCTTGCGCTTACCTTAACTTCGCGCAGAGGTTCTTATATTTCTTAGGCGTTTAAAAATTGCTAGACGCACCTTGGCCTGTTTTACGGTTGTGGTTTTTCTCATCTTAGGGCTTGGTTTTTTCAGTTTGAAACAGATGTACGAAATTCGTGGCGCAGGTTTGGAAATCGAGAATCAGTTCCTGCCCGGTATTGCGCTAGGAAATGACATAAATTTGGCTTTCGCCTACACCCGCTATTCAGTGATGAATATACTATCGACAAGCAACCCTGACGAATCAGCCAGCGCACGCGACGAGCTCAACGACGCATTGATAGGTTTTCCCAATCGCTGAAGCAGTATAGATCTGTCATCCCGCTCCAAATATTGCGCTACAGAGTTCCACTGAATTCTGTAAGTGATTGAAATCAGGGTCTTTAGGCCCTTTTTTCGTTCCAGCGGGAACCACTGAAATCCAGCACTATCCGGTACGTTTAAGTCCAGATTTGAGTCCAGGATTCTGACGAGCGCTGAATCGGTTTAATGCTGGAGCAGATTGTGTAGCGAGATGAGCATCTGGCCCTGACTCTGTTCAGGAGCTCGCGATGGCACTCTCAGAAATGACAGTTCGGCACGCCCGAATCACCGGTAATGACTACACCCTCGGTGATAGTGCTGGTCTCACGCTCAATGTGACGGCCAGAGGCGGCCCGTCACCAGTGCCCCGTAGATAATCACTTCTATGCTCTGATCCGCGCGGTTGGAGACCCAGTGCACTTCAGGAAGTCCTCCGCACAGAACTGGGGGGCTCGGCAATGCCGATGCTCAAGCTTCGGGCGGAGCAGGGAAGGCCAAAAGCCGTAACTCTGCAGTCTACGTGCAATCGTCCACATGGGGAGTGGCGATTGATTTGCCAGACATGTTCTGCTCGCCGACTCGTTAAAGCTTTAGGCTTTGCTTGACGATGCGCAAACCAGTGGCAAACTCAAGTCAGGGCTCGTTGCCATCGGTGCCGGCATTCTTGGCCTGCTGCTGATCTGGCTTACAGCCTCCGGCGTAAGCCGGCCCATCAACATTGTTGTCCATATGCTCAAAGAAATTGCCAGCGGTGATGAAGAACTGACGCAACGGCTGCACTACAGCAAGAAAGACGAACTGGGGAGTTCGTGCGCTGGTTTAACAGCTTTCTGGAAAAGTTGCAGCCGACCAGTGCCCAGATCAAACAAAGCATCACAAATGCACGAGGTACCGCCGCTCAGTCTTCAGAAGTCGCTCGGTTAACCAGTGAAGGGATGCGAGTACAATTTCGTGAAATAGATTAAGTGGCAACCGCCTCCAATGAAATGAGCGCCACTGCGCATGAGGTTGCCAGCAGTGCCTCAAACGCAGCACAGGCTGCGAGGGGCGCTGATCAGGCGGCTCAGGAAGGAGTAAACATCATTGAGTGCATCTAGACGAATACCCGAAGCGTAGTGGCTATCATGTATCCAAACCAGACTCAAGCCCATAATAATGCCGGGCAGATCCAGCAAGCCGTCGAAGCGCTTGGAAAGATTCGCGATGCGGTGACGGTGATAAGCGACATGAACCTGCAGATAGCCAGTGCGGCTGAAGAACAGAGCGCTGTAGCCGAGGAGTCAACCGCAACGTTTCAGCAATCCTTAGCGTCACCGAGACACTTACAAAGCAAGCCACTGAGTCGGCACATATCAGCAGTCAGCTCAATTCACTCGCCAATCTTCAATTGAAGTTAATGGATCAGTTCCGCGTGTAACGAAGTATATGCCGTCCGCTTACTAATAGTCGGATTTCCGAATCATACGGCCAGCATGCCATGACTCCTTTAGGAATCAAAGCCACGATATTTTCGACTGTGAAACCTGCGATAACTAAACACTTCCTGAGTTTGATGGCTTTGCGTTTTTCGTGGATACGAAAGGCACCAAGAGCTGGCAATTCCGTTTTTCTTGGGCGGGCAAACAGCCTCGTATTTCGCTCGGTATTTATCCTGAAATAGGCCTACGCCATGCTCGCGCTCTGCGTGATATCCAGGGCGCTGGTCGCCAAGGGTATCGATCCTCGCGGCCAGCGACGCCTTCAGCATAATGCCAAACTGTTGACCCGAAAAAACAGCTTCTTAAGTCAATGGGATGCAGATCTTCAGCAAGAGGGGGGAGGGGGCACCGCCCGAAGATTGGACTTCGTGGTGCGCTGGAAGTCCCAGCAATGCTGAACCGGATTTATGCCAACTCTTTCGGTCCACCCCACTGCAGGTCTTGAGCTTGCTCGGACACCTGAGAGCGCTGATGGGGAACGTACGCCCGACAGAGTCAATTGCAAATCGCGTAGTTTTTTCTTGACGTATTGAGTGCCCAGCCACCTCACTGGCGTGACGTGAACCCAACTTGTGTTCTATCGCAGGAGCTGAACGCGTTGTCGGAGCCACGCTGTACCGGTTGATCGTGTTCCGCCGAATTCGGCTCGCGTGCCCATCCTGATCAAAAGCTGGATTTGAACCTTTTGCGATACTCGTTGGGCGTTACGCCAAAGAAACTTGAAAATTTCCTTATTAAAATGGCTTCATGTCCGAGTCCTGTGAGGTATGCGATCTCTTTTAGGGGGCAGTCTGTGCTTATGAGCAAGTTACGAACTGTATCGATCCTGAACCGTTCAACCATCTTGCTTGGCGTTAACCCTGTGCTCGTCTTATATCTTCTTATAAACGTGCGTTCAGTCATGTTCATTCGCGTCGCCAATACCGTAATGGACAGATCATTTGCCAAATTTGCATTAACCCAAGCATGAAGATCCGAAAAATTGCCGCTTTTGGTTTGCATATCCAAGCTAGAACTGAACTGGTTTTGATCGCCTGGTCGTTTTAGAAAAACAACCAAGTGTTTCGCTACTTTAAACGCAATGGCATGCCCTAGGTCGGTTTCGACCAACGCTAATGCAAGATCAATGCCCGAGGTGACTCCTGCGGACGTCCATATATGGCCATCGTTAACAAAGATGGGGCCTCTTTTCAATAATACATCTGGAAAAGATTGCTCGAATTCATCATAAGCGGACCAGTGGGTAGTTACCTCTCGGCCTTTTAGTTGCCCCGTCGCGGCTAAGGCAAATGCTCCCGTACAAACCGAAACTAACCTTATAGCTTTTTCAGCATGTGCTTTAAATATGGAGTTGAAGCGAGGGTTTCTGCAAAAGCTATAGATGCCAGGCCCGCCTGGTACTATTAGAGTATGAGGAACAGGCGTACTCCAATCTAACGAGGTTGTGTGAAGATCCGCGTTGTCGAGAAGCGTCGCGGTATTGTCAAGCGAAGTTATCGATAACTTATACGGCGGGGCTTTCGGGTCAGAGAAATGATTAGCTGTTAAGAATACTTCCAAAGGACCCGCGAAATCGATGAGGTTCGCCTGCGAAAAGGTAATGAACTGAATCGTTTTAGCCACCATACGAAGCCCGTCCGCGCATTTAGCTTGGTGTAGATATACGTCGTTTTGGCGCGATTCGTCAACCTATTGTCATTTAATTTAGCCGGAATGATAGCATAATGTCATCGCATGGTAAAAAATGTCGACTACACAAATGTATTTTTGCTGAATATGCTTTTTTAGTTGAAAAAAATCAGGCTGATTTTGGATATGAACGTATCTTAGAGGTTTTTCCAGTCTGGGGTGGTTTGATTAAGAGTTTATTGAATCCTCGTAAAGGAAAATAACTAATTCCATTATTAAATCCGGTTGTGGTTGATTACTATTATGCAAAAATTATATAGCTACGCGGATGCGACGAAGAAGTGCGAAGAACTCACGAAGCAGATGATTGAGGATGTGGGGGGTATTGTATTCTCCGTGCGTGCATTAGAACATGACTTTCTGCTGGTAAATATTCAGGTGGAAAAAGCCGCTTGTTGCAATGTCAGTGGCTCCGATAAAGCTACATCTTTGCCGTCTTACATGCTTGTTAGAGAGTTAAAAAAGCTAAATCTTTCTTTGGAAGCGTTGAAAGCGAGTATCAGACGTAATATCACCGAGAGTCTAAGTCATCTCGATTCTGTTACTTCTAGTCTCGAGATGGATACGCCAGAAAACCCTTGCAATCTGCTTTCAGATGCGTTTTGTGAATACAAAAAAGTTCTCATTAAAAGCATTCGAACATTAAAAAACTCGATGATGAGTTGTTTGGCGCGGAGATGTAGGAACTAAAGAATAACTCGTCTGCTTTCGACTTTTTCGCATTTCGGCACCCTTCACTTGCCAAATAAGTCGTGCTTTGCTGGTGTCGAGAATCTCCCCTATCTTTAGGCCAAGCTTCTATCGTCGTGCCCGCTTGGTTTGTTACGTTAAATGACTATCGGAGTCGCTATGTGTTTCAAAAATTTAAGCATTTCCAAGAAAGCCACTTTGTGCTTTGGAGCTATTACCGCTGTCCTTATTTGTTTAGGTATTTTTTCCTATGTCCAATTATCTCAACTGAGGGCTGCTGGGCAGCAGCTAGCGGAAAATGCGCTACCTAGCACACAGACAATTGATGATATCCAAATTTCCTTGCTAGATGCTCGTTTGGAAAGTATCCGGATGCTTGCCAATTCAACGAATGTAGCGGGTAAGCAGACAGCAGAAGCGAAAGTTCAGAAAGCGGTGCAGTCGTTGGAGGCCCACAGCGAGTATTATAGAAAAAATTTGATTGCCGGAGATCAAGACCGGTTACAGTTTGAGGCTGCAGACCAAGCGATGAAAGTATACATTGCGGGACTTGCAGAGTTAGCCAAGCTAGACTCGGCTGACCATGATCGCGCGTTAGCATTTGCCAATTCTATTCAAGCTGATAACGCCAATTTATTTCAAGATAGGCTCAACTTCATAAGACAGTTCAATGCTGAGCAAGCTAAAGCCTTGAGTGTCGAGGCTGGTGTCGTCTACGAAGAGAGTACTAAGGTGCTTACTACCGTTGTCGCTGTCTCTCTATTACTTACGATCATATTAGCCATAACTCTAACGCGTAGCATTGTTAAACCAGTTGGAGAATCGCTAAAACTAGCAGAAGAAATTGCTTCGGGAGATCTTACGCGGCGCCTTGAGGTTTCTGGATCAGATGAAGTATCCCGGCTGATGGTTGCACTCAATCTAATGTCTAAGAATCTGCAAGGTACAGTTCTCGAAATCTCAGAAGCGTCTATGCAGCTCAGTTCTGCCGCTGTTGAAATGACGTCGATAACCGAGGCTGCTGAGCAATTAATTCAGCAACAGAATAGCGAAATCGAGCAGGCTGCTACTGCCGTTACAGAGATGACTTCTGCAGTAGAAGAAGTTGCACGTAACGCGACGTCTACGTCACTAGCAGCCCAAGATTCAAGTGAGTCGGCTAAGCTTGGTAATTTGCGGGTTTCTGAAACCTTGACCGCCGTTGAGTCGTTGACAGAGCTTGTAGAAAGCTCATCTTCACAGGTGCTCTTGTTGGCGGCCCAAGCTGAAGATATAAGTCACGTAGTTGGCGTCATCAGGAGTATTGCAGAACAAACTAATCTCCTAGCTTTGAATGCAGCTATCGAGGCCGCACGTGCAGGCGAACAGGGAAGGGGATTTGCTGTTGTTGCTGATGAAGTAAGAGCGCTGGCGCATCGGACGCAAATTTCTACCTTGGAAATCGAAAAAATGATAACAGCTATACAAAGTGGATCTGCCACTACTGTAGAGTCAATTCGTAGAAGTACCGAGGAAGTTCACAATACTAAACGAACGGCTGAGGATGCGGGCCGTTCTCTGCTGCAAATAACCGACTCTGTACTTCAAATTAACGAACGTAATCTTCAGATCGCCGTGGCGTCGGAACAGCAGGCGCACGTAGCGAGAGATGTCGATAGAAGTCTGATGAGCATTCGGTCTTTGGCCATCCAGAGCAGCGAGGGTGCGAACCAAACAATAACAGCAAGCAACGAACTCAGTCGACTCGCGATTAATTTGAATACTCTGGTACAAAAATTTAAAATTTGAAGTGCTGGAAAGATCCAGCGCACAGATTTAAAATTATGAGCACGGTGGGGACTTATCGATACCTTCGACCATGTCGTGACTTTTGGAATGGTCACGACGGAGATTGCTTAGCAATGCGCACGCTTTTCTAACGCAGGGTAGCATTGCGGGTGTCGTCCAGAATCAAGCCGTTTTCATGAGTATTCTTCTGCTTGGAGGACAACCTCCGGTAGTCCGCAAGCTGCTGGCCAATGACCCGATCATCAGTTGCAGTCGTCGCAGTGGTAGCCGTGGGATCGATGCAGAGACCTGTCAGGGATCGGTGTCATTTTACCGACAGGCTGTGCTCGTTGACATGAGCGTCTTACATATTGCCAATGACACCGCATGTAGATAATCAATGTGGCCATCGTGCTCAATCGCCGTATGACCACAGCAGCCTCGTATTTGGGTGGTTATGATCGGGATGCTGCGTGCAGATAACCATGTTGACCACCTCTTTTAGATGGGTGATCAAAAATCATATGCCATGAGAGCAGCATGCGCGATCCATCTGCGCATGCTCCATCGGTGCACAGAAGTAACGCGAATTTTTGTTAAAGGTTACGCGTCACTCGATAACCTTGTACGGGGCCATCTGCACGTTCCTCCACGGCGGATCCGGTGATTGTCAATGGATCCAGCGTCAGCGGTTGTGCAGCTGAAATAGGGTGTCCAAATAGCCCGAGTGTGAGTCCTGCCAGCAGCGGTACGCGATGTTCCAAAATGAGTCCTCCGCTAACTATGTGATAACACGACATTTACAGGACTCCGGTAGTACCACAACTTGTGAATCCCCTGTGACCGGTTCAAGTATCGTTTGGGACCCTCCGCAGTGGGCGGGGTACGTGGAGGCGTACGCCTGCGATTCCTTATTCGTTGTTCCTTCCGGGATTGTCTTAAAGCCGGAGAATACGAAAAAACGCACGATTCTGCGTAGCGATGCTCGACATCGGCCCTGATCTTTCCGGTCGCGTTGAACTAGTCGGGCTTGCGCACCATAGCAAAAACAAGGCTGACTACGAGAAGACCCAGACCCTGCTACTCAAAGTGCAGCCGTATATGAGTTACTTCCACAGATATAACTCGGGATCGAGCAATCGGATATTTTATTGCCGGCGATACTTTTCCGCTTGTTCGCCGTTACCCATTTCCAAACGCTTTTAGTACGAGCCAGAGCCAAAACCTCGGACGTCAATTGCGAGAGCTAATTGCTGATTTTGTGTAAAATATGCATCCTGTTATCCTCGCAAATAAGCCCTACGTGTCTGCCATATTTTGATCTTCGAATAAGACCGGTCTCGAATCCAAGCGCATAGCGAGCCCCATGGTCATCCATCGGGAAGAAATAGGCGCACCTTCGTAGCTTTTAATCCCAAGTTCAATCGCATCGTAGGCGGAGCAGACGATCCAGGTTTCTGTGAATTTTGCGCTCCCGGTAAAGCGTGTTTCTCAATTTTGCTATTATCCTACTTTATAATTAATATCCTTTTTTAAGGCTTCGACTTCCGTCTTAAATTGTTTAAGCTGGGATGAACATTGGAAGAAAATCTCTTTGCGGGGTATTATCTCATTGTTGCTATTTGAGCTCATAAGGCTTGATAAAGCATTTAACTCTAAGTCGATTTTTGCCGATAGCAATCCCAGCTGACTAAGCGCTGCATCTTTAATATTTTGAATCCCCAAGGCGCAGATATAAAGGCGATCTTTTAACCCTAATTTATCAGAGTTATCCATTATCTGAATGGATTGCATCCTTTGCTCCATGCATCGTATGGTCAGAATAAGCTCGGCGATTGATTGGACAACAATCTCTTGGCTGATTTTTAGCTCCTGAGCGACTTGGATTAATTTATTTCCCAGTTTCATGAGTTTATCCTGGTGCTTAATATTCTTGATGACGAGAGTTAACCTGGAAGGTTATTTTTAAGCGTAATGCCCATCCGATCCGGATAACTGTTTTGCCACCCTCTAAGCGCATAGATTAAGTCGTTTACAGCAAAGCACATGTCGACTAATGATTTTAAATCATTGCTAGGCGGTGCTGTCAGTACATATGACTCAACAAAGCGAACAAGCTTTGAAGAATCCATAATGAAAGCCTCGATTGTGGCACTTGTTTTATCTAAAGAGTTCTGCAAATCTTCGTAAAGAGTATTTGCATCTGGGGCGCTATTATTATATATGACTAGGCCAGGACTAGGCTCCGTCTTTTCAAGTGAAAATGAATCGTTACGAATAACCACCAAGCTGGTGATCATCTGTATAGAAAAATGCAATGCTCTAATTTGGCTAACTAATTCGTTGCCAATCTTGTTTTTTTCTTCAAGTGAAAATAACCAATGACTGCATATTTTTGGCATTGTATCCTCCTTCCCGATTGTGGATATGCAAGGTTGTTTTTCAAGCATGGCGAGAGCTTCAAGTGACTACGCTGGTGGTTCCGAGCTCACGCACTGAGCGTTCCCGACATATAGTGATTGGCTAGGCGAACCTTCCAATCGTCGTTCAAGTATTGCTCCAATGTCAGATCAATGGTCTGGTTGTCGTTATGTATCTGGTCATCGTTGGGCTCACCGACGAAGGTCGAACCCTTGGCCGAGCCCAGTTCACCGTTGACTGCCGGAATGCCGCGGTCGAGCACCGATTCGGCACGGGAGGACTCGGTGTCGAGCATCAGTTTGGTGTCCGGTGAAACCTGCCAGCTCAACGACGGACCGATGATCCATCGTCGACTCTCATCGTGATCGCGAAAACTGCTATTATCGTCGATGGCGATGTTTATCCGTGCCAGCAGGTTGCCCTCGATGTCGAGGGGCGAGTTGACGTCAACACTGCTGCGGTAGCGGTCCCAGGTGTCGGCGTTGATGTTCAGGCTACTGAACGTCTCAGCCTTGTGACGCTTGGTCACGATATTGACCAGGCCGCCGGGATCACCGCGACCGTAAAGACTTGCAGCTGGGCCTTTGAGCGTTTCAATACGCTCGATATTGGAGGTGTCCGGGGCGCTGTAGCTGCCACGGTTGATGGCAGGCCGTTCTTGTACAGCTCCGGTGGTAATACCTCGAACGCTGTAATTGAGGAAGGTCAGTCCGCCAAAATTATTCTGTCGCGAGACACTGCCGGCGAGATTCAAGGCGCGGTCGATACGCATGGTGTTAAGGCACTCGACATAGATCCTTCGCGGGACATCGCGTTTGTCGGAGTCGGTGCGAGTGGCTGTGCTCGAGTGCGTCGCTCGATAACCTCGCACAGGCCCATCAACCCGTTCTGCCAAGGCTGATCCGGCGATGGACAGTTCGTCTAATGTAAGAGGCTGTGCCGCCGATATTAGTTGTCGGAATTGCTCGAGTGTGCATCCTGCCAGCAGCGGCACGCGATATTTCAAGATAAATTCTCCGATTGATATGTAATAACATAACTGGCTCGAGCGTTGGTAACAACACATTTGGTAAATCGCCTGGGAATTTTGTCCTCGTCTGCGCTCCTGTTTCATGTGTCGCATGCCGCCTGCATGACTCAAAACGGGAAACAGGTTTGTCATACGAGATTAGTCCTGCACTGCGCCCGAGACGGTATGTGAGCGAAGCATTCGGGACGCCACTATGCCGCTACACTGGAAGGGGGGCTTGATGACCCTCACGGGTCCAGTGACCGGCTGAAGCATCGTGTAGAGCCCCCGTAGTGTAGTGGGCGGGTTTTCCCGGGCATGAGCATTTACACCGGTGCTTCACCGGCGTGGATGACCTGCTTCCCAAGCACTAAGTCGCAAAGCATGTCGACCAGAGGCTACAACTGCACGTCAGTTGCACTCACCCATTGAGCCAGTGTAGAGGGCTAGAAAAAGCCTGATGCTGCATTGTTCCTGGAGTTCGAAATGCCAGCGCTGCGCCATGAAACCGCAGTGCACACCGAGTACGGAGCGACGTGTCCGGCGCTGGGAACAGGAAGCCGTGCCGGGGGAAACGCAAAGCCCGCGGAGATGATGCGAATCCGAAAACGGACTGTTGAGCATCCCTTTTGGACGCCGTACGTCATAGCCTTCAGATTCTTGGCTAATCTCCCTAGCCACCCGCACGTCCACCATCCGATACAACATCGGTGCACAGGTTTGCCAATCCTGTTGTTGCTGTACTTTCCTCTTGGCAAGCTAGGATTGGGCGCGTCTCCATGCCAAGTCTCCTCTGCTACAAATGTTGACAGGTAGAGGTGGACTTACACGTCTGGCGAGTTGGACCTCAAGCCCATGCGGCCATCATAAGTGCTCTAGGTAAGGGCAGCGCGAACGCCGACAGCATTCGTGAACGTCTCAAGCCGGTTCACGATGGCAGCGCTCTGACGGTCGAGCTTCGGCCGCCAGAGGGCGACTGGAAAAATCGCCACGCACAATCACCCGCTGCCAAAGGTGACTGACAATAGCTAAAGAAATCGAAAACCCCTGCACCTCGATTTGCCAGCTGAGCGGCGATCTGTGTGTGAGTTGCGAGCGAAGGAAGGAGGATATTGGGAGGTGGAAGAGTAAGAAACGACCTGAAAAATGGCTGCTGTGCAAAGGGTGAATGTGCGCTTGAAAGGTCTGAAGAAAGCACACGGATAACTACGCGAGCCTCTTTGCGGCGGGCGAGATTATTTTTGTAACAGCGATGCGACAGGATGTGTGAGCGACTAACAACCGTCAGTGATAGATGAACTTTTTGTGAATGAGTTCGGTGTGCGAGCTGCGAATCCGTCTAAGCCCCATGCGGGTCGATTTGCGATTGAAACGGCTGTAATCGTCGCTGGCGATCGAGCGGTTGCCAGAGAAGGTCGTGTTGGCAGGACAAGCCTCCATTGATGGGGGATATGGGGTCAGTCACACTGTCAGTTGAGCACTGCTGTTGGGCATCGCACAGGCGGCGCAGCCTTGTAGAGAGCCGCTGACGACCGAAATTAAGGAGTGAGTATGCCGTATTTGATTGGAGCAGATTCCCGCCCGGGGACCGCTTTCAGCAGAACTTTCGATCCGCAAATCGAGGGGCGGCTGAGGGGCATGATCATCATGGGAGGGGACATCACTTCCGAGATGAGGGCCAGCATTCCTCGAGTAGTGCGCGTCTCTGAGCTCAAGGACGGTGGGGTACCAGAAATTATCGCCTGGGGCATCGGTCCGTTCATTGTCTGTGAGCGTCTGCGGGATATTTTGGAAGAACTGGAGCCAGGACGGCATGACTTCTTGCCGGTAGAGGTCCGCAGCGAGGCGCGGGGAGCGCAAGAGAAAAGTTATGGGACGTATTACCTGATAGTCGGCCTTGTGAGTTTGAACGCCGTTGTAATCGAGCAGACAGCGTTCACTAAAGGATTTGGTCAGGAGGGTTATGAGCTTAGCGCCAGATTTGACCCTGAGGACACGGGGCCATGTGTACTGGATGCGCGAGTTATCGCGGGACACCATTTTTGGCAGTTGCCTGCTGATTATGGGCAAACCCAGACGCATCCTGATCGTTTCATAACGGGTTTTTTCTGCTCGAACGAGTTGTGGAAACGAATCGAAGCCGAAGGTATGCGGGGCTTGGAAATTCAGAAAAAATGTGTGCTTGCCAATAGCTGATACTGATCTGCAACGTTGGGTCGGTCCTGCTTGTTAGAGTTTTATTTACAGATGATAGGGATATCACGATGGCCGACAACGATCTCGATTTCATGGATGTTAAAGCGCTGCCGAAAGTAGTGGTTCATACGCCGGAGGGCGATCGCACTGTTTCGTACGCACGCCATCATGTGATTGCAAACGAGACGTTCGAACGGTTTGAATTCCTTAAAGCTTTGCAAAAAGAGCACCTTTGGGACCAGACCAGCTTCAAGACCAATGGTGTTGCGCTGGTGCAGACCATTGATGGTGAAGCAGCAACACTCTCTGCCTACCGTGATGTAGTCGCTGGTGCTGCGCATACGGGTTACCACAGCGGTTATAATGCCGACCAGACACGCATTTTCGAAGCCTTTGAACAAAAGTATCTGGCATTACAAATCTCGGGGAATTGGAGTGCATACGGTTCAGAATCGGCTTGGCTGGCCGCACAAGCGAAGACTATTCATGGTTACACCGCATTCCTGAAAACCGAACTCGTTAATCCGAACTCCGCATTAAAACTTCACTCCAGTGATGCCAGTCGTCTGGACGCAACTTCGACTGAGTTGTGGAGCAAGTTTTCGAAGACATTCTTCGATATTGATACCTTGACGTTCGACTCCGCTATTACTAGTCACCCATCTTATCTCGCAGGCAGCCAGTTTGCCCCGGGTATACATGCGGGGGCCGGTGCACTGGATGCTACCCCAGGCTCCAAAAGCGCTTTGGACGTTTCAACGTTCGCGACCAGTTCCGACGTGGCCAAGGCGATGGATAGTCAACTGGGCATCAAGGCATTGACCCCGTCAATATTCGATAAATATCACATACACCAATCAGTCGGGATTGTTAAAAAAGGTCACAGTACTGCCGTTGTTGCACTCACAGCTGCCGGACTGGTTGCCATGGTTTTCCATCAGCAAGAGGCGATGGCCGCCGAGCTCAAGCGTCCGGTTTCCTTCGATGAAGCACGCAAGGCATTGGGACTTGAACTCGATGAGAAAGCGCTACGTGATGTGGCTGGTGATACTGCGTTCGATGTAGGCGTCAGTCTGGCGTTGCCGTTTGGTTGGGCCAAGCATGCCTGGGAGTTGCTACTGTCCGGCGAGGACATTATAGGTGTGATCCGGTTATACGGGCAGTTGTACCCCGACAACAGTTCGATCCAGCAATTGAATAGCGTGGCGGACAGCATCGAAGCTGCGCCGGCCTATGACGCCTACAAAGAAAACAAGGAGCAGTTGAAAGCCTGGCTCTCCAGCCAGTTCAATGGTTCCAGTAATCGCAACGGCAGTATTCTGGATGTCGCCACCGATCCGTCGACGCTCAACCCTTCGAACCTCAACCTTGGCGGCACCGGGGGAGGGCATGGATTGTTGCAATCTGGCGCGGGTTACGCGGCGACCATGCTTGAGCGCTACGTGAACCGTGACGGTATCGAATTCGTCTCGCCCAGCAACGTAGTGACCGGTGGCACCCGTCCCGGTAACGGCAGTGTCAACGATCTGGCTGCACAGATGGCCGCGCTGCGGGCCCAGACCCAAAGCGCGGGCTCGATGGGTGAGGAAGGGCAGGGCTGGGAGATGCCGACCCCGGCCAGTGGCAATCATGGGGTAGTGACTCAGAACGGGAAGAGCTACAACGCCACGCTGTACTTCGATGCTCAAGGTAACTGGATTGGTTTTACCCCGGATGCGGGCCAGGTAGGCACGGTCAAGTTTGCGGATGGGCGTGAAGTCGAGTTGAACAGCTCCCAAACGATATTGGTTGGTGAAAATGCCACCAATGCCAATGGCGGGGTAAGTGCCAATGGCTGGTGGATTGTCGAGAGTGAATACGTCGCCGCGTTATTGGACGCCAAGCAGGCTGCCGATACGGTGGCGGACACCGACCCGATTGTGCTTGATGGCGGTGGTGATAGCGTGCGCATCGGCGTGGGGCAGATAGACTTCGACCTTGATGCCGACGGGGTCGCAGAGCGCTTGCCTTGGACCGCTTCCACAGATCCTGTTCTAGTCCTGGACCGCAATGGCGATGGCCGTATCGCCAATGGCGCCGAACTTTTTACCCTGACCGCACAAAGCGCCGGAGCTCGTCCAGTCCTGGCAACGCTTGACTCCAACGGCGACGGCAAGCTGGATGCTACGGACAAACAATGGTCCGCGTTGCGGCTGTGGGCAGATCGCAATCAGGACGCTTACGCCAGCGCTGGAGAGCTGTCCAGCCTGGCTGATCTCGGAATCCAGTCCATCAATCTGGCGCCAATCTCAGGCTCGGTGGCCGGACAAACGAATGTCAAAGGCGTAGTCGCCACCTACACCAATGGGACGACCCGTACCCTTTGGGATGTTGACCTCTCGCCGCAAGCACCTTCAGGCAAACCGTTGACGACTTCGTATGCAGCGGGTGTCGACAAATCTGTACTCGGCGAGCAAACCGCATTGGTGGCCAAGAGTGCGCTGGGCGTGCGCCTGGATCTCAATGGTAGCGGTGCGACCCAGGCGATTGGCCATGTGGGCGATGACACGCTAGTCGGCACCACAGGGAAGGACTGGCTGATCGGCGGGCAAGGGGCCGACAAGTTTCAGGGCGGTGCGGGCAGCGATCTGTTGGTCGTTGACCATTGGGATCGCCAAGTGGATATCGATGGCGGTGCCGGCATTGATACGGTGTTGATCGCTGATGACAGAGGCGTAGCCCTGAACCTGTCCCAGGCCAATATCGAGGTGGTCTACGGCGGCTACGGCGCGGATGTGCTGATCGGTGGCGGTGCGGATAACTACTTTATCGAAGGTGCTGCCGGTGATGACTACATCCGCGGTGGCGGCGCTGACGATGCGCTGTCCGGTCAGGATGGCAATGATGTTGTCTATGGCGGTTCCGGCGATGATCTGATCCGTGGAGGCCGTGGCAATGACCAACTGTTCGGTGACGCCGGTGGCGATGTGCTTGACGGTGGCGCTGGGGATGACCTCATCGATGGCGGTGCCGGTAATGACATCTTCATTGGCTCAGGCGGTAACGATGTCATCGACGGTGGGGCCGGCATCGACCTGATCCAATTGTCGGGCAGTCTGTCGCAATACCGTTTTGTTCGCACCGCCAGCGGTGCCTATCAGATCACCGACCTGGTCGCTGACCGTGACGGCACGATGCTGTTGAACAACGTCGAAAGCTTTGCGTTCAAATCGGGAACAGCAATGACCGCCCTGGCGCTCGGGCTGGATGCTCCGCTGCCGGTGGACGACCGAATTTCCGTAGCGGCGGGCGGCCCGGTGACAATCGCCGTGGCGAGCCTGTTGGCCAATGATCTGGATTTCCAGCATCTGGATGCGGCTCAGTTGAATATCAATTGGGTTGGCGACGCTATCGGCGGAACGGTCCGGCTCAGCTCGGATCGTCTGAGCGTGACGTTCACCCCGACGGCTGGTTACAACGGACCGATTGAGTTCAGCTACCGCGTCAACGATGCACAGGGCAATGCAGCGCCGATCATCGCAAACACAGGCGACAGTACGTTGCAAGGCGAGATGAAAGCCAGAGTGCTGTTGGTGCCTGTGGGCGCTCCCAGTGATCCGGATTACGTCAAGCAGTGGTACCTGGGGGCTGTGAGTGTCGGAGCCGCCTGGGAGCGCGGCTACACAGGAAAGGGCGTCAAGGTGTTGGTACTGGAGCCCAGCGGTGAGTTTGCAACGGATCGCCAGGTGGCCGATCTCAATCATTTCGACCTGGTTGCCAACAAGTCAGGCACCTTCAACGATACTCGGGTACATGCGACGCACGCGACCATGGTTGCCGGTGTGATCGGCGCGGCTCGTAATGGCATTGGCGGCGTGGGCGTTGCCTACGATGTGACGCTGGATGCCAAAGGCTTTATTCCGTTCTCCAACCCGACGGCGACGGTGGCGCGTTTTCGCGAAGATTTGATGTCGATGCGCTATTACGACGTCGTAAATAATAGTTGGGGGCAAAGCAACCCTGATCAGTTTGGCTGGTATGCCGGTCTGAGT
This sequence comes from Pseudomonas sp. Z2-11, assembly GCF_054161305.1. Classification (NCBI taxonomy): domain Bacteria; kingdom Pseudomonadati; phylum Pseudomonadota; class Gammaproteobacteria; order Pseudomonadales; family Pseudomonadaceae; genus Pseudomonas; species Pseudomonas sp. Z2-11. Next base: position 3,342,281 of record NZ_CP096395.1, on the reverse strand, counting down.
GCGGGTGACCCCGCCTTGTTGTTGCAGACCCAGGCCGAATTTGCAGCCCAGCGAATCGCTGCCACTCAGGGCCGCCAAGGCCTCGGCACTGTCATGGTGTACAGCGCCGGGAATGATCGTGCTAAAGGCTATGACGCTGGGCTCAGTACCCTCACGAGCAACGAGTACACCATTACTGTCGGGGGAGTGAACCTGGTTGGCAATGTGGGGGGCAGCTCCCAGCCATCCCGGCCCTTCAGCAATCGCGGCGCCAATATCCTGGTGTCGGCTCCAGCATCGAACATCATGACCTCCGCGGTGCAGGTCGAGACAGCAGACGGCAACAAGATAGGCAACACCAGCGCTGAGACACAAGGAACGTCGTTTGCCGCGCCCATCGTCTCGGGTATCGCCGCGCTGATGTTGCAGGCGAACGCCAGGCTGACCTACCGAGACGTGCAGACGATCCTGGCCTTGACGGCCCGCAAAGACATGGGCACCGGTACCGTCTCCAACACCCTCTGGTCGAACAATCGCGACCTTGGCTGGAACGGCATCGGTATGCATTTCAGCGACGATTTCGGTTTCGGCATGGTGGACGCGGCCGCCGCCGTGCGCATGGCGGAAACATGGGCGACGGGTTCTGCCACTGCTGAGTACACCACTGCGGTAGCAGCGCAAGCGGACTTATTGCCGGACATGGGGCAAAGAACATTGACCTTCTTTGTCGACAAGCATGTGGGGGCCGAACAGGCGCTGCTGCGCCTGAGTCTGGGCCACACGCGCTGGAGCGATCTGGTGGTGACCCTGATTTCCCCGTCCGGCACCCGCAGTGTGCTGCTCGATCGGGCTGGCTTGGCTGGCCACATTGCCAATCCGTCAGGGACGACCGTGCTGGACGTGGACCTGATGAGCGTGCAGTTTCGTGGTGAAGATACTTACGGAAACTGGCAACTGGTGGTGGAGGACAAGGCAGCGGGCGGGACTGGGTTGGACGGGATTCGCGCCAGTTTGCAGGTGGCCGGCACGGCCCAGGACAGCGTCAAGCACTATGTGCTGACCGATGAGTACGCTGGCAACTGGCGGATTGACCCGGTCTCCAGACCATCGGAGTTGAATGCTGCTGCGCTCAGCAATGCGGTGCGCATCGATCTCTCCGGGGCAACGGCGAGTTTGGTGAATGGACGTGCCCTGACGGTCATGCCCGGTGTGGATCGAGTGGTGGGCTCCGATGGCAATGACACGCTGCTGGGGTCGGACAAGGATGAAACCCTGGTGGGCGGTCGTGGAATCGACACTTTGTCGGGGGGCGACGGCAAGGACCGACTGGAAGGCGGACAGGGCGGCGACGTCCTCGATGGTGGCGCGGGCAAGGACTTACTCATGGGCGGTATAGGGGACCGCTTGATCGGAGGCTCCGAAGCAGACATTTTCCTGATTGAAGATGATGGCCCCGGTACCCTCACGATTGTCGATTTCAATCTTGCCGGTGGCGACTTGCTGGTGCTCCGGGGCAAAAATCGCCTGAGCACCAGCAACGTGCTTCAAGACGTTCAGGCTGATGGTCTGCATTTGAATTACCAGGGCCAGGGCGGCACGCGAACCATCGTCCTGTCGGGCGTCAAGCAAGCACTCACGGATGCCCAATTGAATTGGATGTCGGCCAACGGGGAGGTGAAAATCAATCCGGTCTCGGGTGGCGTCACCAGCAAAAACGTCATCTACGTGTCGCCCATTCCGGTCGTGGGCCGTAAGAAACCCTACTCGCGCGATGGCCTGACGGTCACTGAGAGTGGCGTTTATTTCAACGGCGTGGTGAGCGGTGGCGTTGTGTCTTACCACAACGGTGATCGGGTGAGTTACAACCCGACACTGGTCCAGGAACGCCAGCCCAATGGCAGCCTGTTGAATCTGTATGTCGTCGACGGCGAGGCCTACACGCTGGAGCAATTGGCCTATTGGTTCGAGGTCCAGGGCGTGACATGGGGGCCGCAAGGTACCGAGGGCGATGATTTGATGCTGGTGGGGCGCTCCCTAGTCAGCGCCCCGGTTGGGCTGTCGGATAAATGGCTGAAAGCGCTCTCGGACAGTCGTCGATTGTTCAACGCCGGGGGTGGCAATGATGAACTAGTCGGCGACGACACGGCCGATTGGATGTTGGGCGGCAGCGGCGATGACGTGCTCACCGGCAATGGAGGAAATGACGAACTTGACGGCGGTAGCGGCAACGACTTTTTGTACGGCGGGGCGGGTCAGGACAAACTGGTCGGCGGTGATGGCGATGATCGGCTTGAAGGGGGCGTAGGTGGCGATATCCTTGAGGGCGGCAAGGGCGACGATACCCTGATCGACTTGTCCGGCGGCGACACGCTGTCGGGCGATGACGGCGATGACATTCTGCAAGGTGCTCCCGATGTTGGCGCCGAAGCGGTCTTGTTGGCCAACAATGCGGTGGGTGGCGTGCGGATTGCCGGCCCAGGCTCCATTCTGCGCGGTGGCGCGGGCAAGGACACCTTGACAGGCAGTGGGACCCTTGAAGGTGGTGACGGTGACGATACGCTCACGGGTTCCGGCTCCTTGTGGGGCGGCGCGGGCAACGACACCCTGATCACCCGCGGCGGCCTGCTCTACGGCGGCACGGGGGTGGACCGGTTCGTGTTCGCCGCGGGGTTCAAGACCTCGGTGATCGCCGACCTGGAGAACCAGGACAGCGTGGAGTTCCTCAACGCCGCGAGCTTGCAATTGGCAGTGACCGCAGCGTTTGCGGCCAACGATGTCAATGCCTTTTCCGCGCGGGTCAGCCTGGTCAACGGCGACGGCACCAAGGTGGTGCTGGCCTTGCCGTTCACATTCAGCGTCGACCGCCTGGCTGCCGGCGATATCGACCTGGTCCCTGGCAACTTCCTGTTCCAGGGTGGCGCACGCCCGACCTTGCTGCTCAATGGCAAGACCCTGACCCAGGGCGCCGACATCGTCGTGCAAGAGCGCGTCGGCGCCAACGCCTTCAATACACTGGGCGGCGACGATATCGTCTTCGCCCGCAAGGCGAACGGCCTGAGCATCGACACCGGCGACGGCGCCGACAACCTGTTTGTCCTGGCCGGCGGCAACCGGATCGACAGCGGGGCGGGAGACGACCGGATCCAGATGCTCGCCAGCGCCTCGACCAGCGTCGATACCTTGATCGGCGGCGCCGGCAACGACGTCATTACCCTCGACGGCACCGCCGCCATTGTCTACGGCGACGACCTGGCGGGCACCCAGGCGGGTAACGACACCCTGATCGGCGCCGCCGGGGGCGACATGCTCTACGGCGGTGGCGGCGCCGATACGCTGCAAGGTAACGGCGGCAAGGATGTCCTGGACGGCGGCGTGGGCGATGACCTGCTCGATGGCGGCGCCGATGATGATCGGCTGAGTGGCGGCGCGGGCGTCGATACCCTGCTGGGCGGCAGCGGCGATGACGCGATGTACGGCGATGCCGGCGACGACGTGCTGGCCGGCGGCGCGGGGGCGGACAAGCTCTACGGCGGGGCGGGCAACGACACCTTGACCGGCGGCACCAGCAATAACCTGCTGTCCGGCGACGACGGCGACGATTTGCTCTACGGCGGCGACTTCAACGACGAACTCTACGGCGGGGCGGGCAACGACACCCTGATCGGCGGCGACGGCGTGAATATCTACGAAGGCGGAGCGGGCGACGATGTGATCATCGCCCGCTCCGGGACCGATACCCTCAGGTTCGGCAGCGGTTCGGGCAACGATACTCTGTGGGCGCTGTCGGCAATGGACACGATCGTGTTCACCGACCTGAACCCGGAGGCCGTCAAGTTCGAGCTGTTCCATGAAATCCGCGGGAAGATTTCCTGGGGCAACAACTCCGTGACCCTCAAGGACTTCTCCGACGACACCACGGTTGTGTTTGCCAACGGGGTGCGCAAGAAACTGCGGGACTACGAACCCACCAACGACGGCTATGTGCCAGTGGATTTCGGCTGGGTCGCGGTGTACGACAGCGGCCTGGCGGGCGACAAGAGCAAGCTCAGCGCCTACGCCGGAACCATGGCTGACGACCATCTGTATGGCGGGCCGATTCTGCCCACGGAGGCCGCCTACTGGTATGTGGTCGGGCGCGAAGGCAACGACGACCTGGCTGCTGGCGGCTCGGGCGCGGTGCTCGACGGCGGGCTGGGCAACGACAAATACCTGGCCAGCAATGGCGCCATGGTGATTCGCGGCTCCTACCAGGACGATGGCGAAGACACCCTGGTGGTCTCGGGCAATACCGCCGAGAACCTGCTGTTCTATCGGGTCGCCAATCCGTTGCAGAGTTACGTGGCCGGCCTCAACGCCGACCTGTCGCGCGAGGCGGCGACCGAGTTGCAGCGCTACCTGGAAAAGACCAAGGATCCGTTGCGTTTCGGCTTCAAGCCGCTGAACGAGCAGAGCCTGCTGTCGTTCGACACCCTGCGCGTACAGTCGCGGGACGGCAAGATGACGGTGGATATCGTGGGTTTCTTCGCCGATGGCGTCGAGCACAACAACGTCAGGAACATCTCGTTCACCTCGATCCTGGACGATCAAGGCAAAGCTCAGGTCATGGACCTCTATGGGTTGCTGGCGAGCCAGGGCCGCATGGTGCGGATCGACCCCGACAGACAGAGCATCTTCGTCGGAGCCCCGACGCAGAATTACTACCTGGACCAGGCATTCGGCCTGGGCAACAGCCGCAAATCGTCGATGGTCATGGGCGCGGAAGCCGCCGAGGCTCTCGAGGGACGGGTCAGTTTCCGCCTGGGCAATATCAAGACGCCGCCGCCCAACAGCCCTTCATGGTTGTACAACTACACCTCGGCGGGCCGCGATCTGTCGGCCAGCCAGATCTTCTTTGGCGAGTCGCCTTCCTCCGAATTGCTCGATGCCACGTCCTACCGGGATGTGATTGCCCAGTCGGACGTGCTGCTGGGCAATGGCGGCGACGACACCTTGTGGGGCGGCGGCGCCTACCTGGAGCGCACCTGGCTGACCAGCGGCAAGCGTCAGCGTGATACCTCGACCACCGTCTATACGGATCGCTGGTCGTCAACGGTGTACAACGCCAACAGTTCGTTCAACCCCACCTACCGCGTCCCGTCACCCGGCGATGGCGTAGTCTTGCGCGACTACCTGAACGGCGGCGACGGCAACGATACCTACCTGTATCGCAAGGGCGACGGTGGCATGACCGTCATGGCGCTGGTCGGCACGGCCGGCGCCGGGGCCAAGGGCACCGACCGCCTGAGGATGGAGGGGTACCTGAGCAAGGAGGTCACGGTACAGGTCGGGAGCGATGGCGCACTGGTCATCTCGGGAGGCGGTACCAGCTCGTCCGCCGCCGACATCATTGTCGAGAAAGGCGCGAACGGCGAGCTGCAAGTCGACTCAATCATCTTCGACGACGTCACGCTGTCGGTCCGCACCCTGATCAGTAACGCTGGCAGCACGCCACCGGTCACCCGACCGATCGGCGTGGACCTGCTGGCCGACAGCCTGCGCAATCTCGCGGGGCCGCTGGCCGAGGCGAATGTGGTCATGGGCACGGCCAACTCGGAAACCTTCACGGTGAGCGGCAACCAGTACGTGCGTGGCCGCGAAGGGGCGGACACCTATGTGATCGATCGCAACACCCTGGGTTTCGCCGTGGTGCAGATGGACCGCGGGGACCGGGTGACGATGTTCGCCGGGCCGAACAACAGCAACCAAACGCTGTCGCTCGCCACCAACGACACCAGCAACCGCCATGGCTGGCAGTTGGGGCGGCTGGACCCGAGCCGGGTCAAGGACGGTCAATACTCCCTCGACGCCTGGGTACCGGTGTCGGGCGACAACGAGTTGGCCAGCGACATGCTGCTGACCTTTGAAACCACCCGTGCGGACGGTTCGGTCTACACCAGTTACCTGGTGCTGGCGGATGTCATGGGCGCCAACGGCACCTACTTCGACCGCTTCTTCGATTTGCCCAACTGGTTCAATGGCTGGCTGGACAAAGACAAACCGGTGATCGGTACCATGGGCTCCGATCAGCTCATGGCGCCGTTCAACGGCGGGACGGTCTATGGCCGAGGCGGCAATGACACGATCTCCGGTGGCTATAACACGAACGATCGGCTGTTCGGCGGCAGTGGCAACGATGTGCTGCACGGTCATGCTCGTAACGATGAGCTGTATGGCGGCGACGGCGACGACATGCTCTACGGCGACGAGGGCAACGACACGCTGGCGGGCGGTGCCGGGCGCGACCGGCTCGCCGGCGGCCTCGGCGACGACACCTACATCTGGGACGATGTCGATCTGAGCACGGAGGTGGTGGAGAACGCTGGCGAAGGCAGCGATACGATCCAGGCGCCCGTGGACCTCGATCTGCGCAAGTTCGCCAATATCGAGAATGGCCAACTGACCGGCAGCGCGACGCTGACCCTGACCGGCACCGAAGACGGCAACCGCTTGACCGGCAACGGCCAGGGCAGCCGCCTGGTGGGGCTTGGCGGCAACGACAGCTATGTGATCAACGGCCCGGACGCGGTGATCGAGGCGGCGGACGGCGGCTACGATACGCTCCAGACCCGCTTGAGCGTGTTGCAACTGGCGGCGAACGTCGAAGCCCTGGTGTCGATGGGCTCGGGCTTGCAACTGACCGGCAACGGGCTGGACAACGAACTGCACGGAGATGCCGGCAATAACGTGATGTACGGCCTGGCCGGCGACGACCTGCTCAATGCCGGGATGGGCGACGACAGCCTGAGCGGCGGGCGCGGCAGCGATCTGCTGTACGGCGGCGGGGGCGACGACACTTACCTGTTCAACCGCGGCGATGGCGAGGACACCATCATCAACGGGCTGGCCGGCATGACGCCGCAGACCGGCAAGCTGCTGCTCGGCAACGACGTCAACTCCCGCCAGCTGTGGCTCAGCCGTGCGGGCGACAGCCTGGTCGTCGAGGTCATCGGCACCGAGGACCGGGTCACCCTCAAAGACTGGTACGCCCGGCAGTCCTACCGGCTCGAGCAGATCCTGGCGGGGGACGGGGTGGCCCTTTACCAGGTCGATGGCCTGGTGCAGGCCATGGCCGCGTACCGGGCGGCCCATCCGGGGTTCAACCCGCAGACCGGGTTCGAGATTCCCGACGACGCCAGCCTGCGTTCGGCGCTGAGCGACGCCAGCGTGCCGCGTGCGACACCGGGCGGACAGCCTTCCGGGGCGCCGGTGTCCAACACCCTGACAGGCACCGCAGGGGACGATATCCACCATGTGGATCATCGCGACGACAAGGTCGTCGAGGGCATCGGCGCTGGTCTCGACACGGTCTACGTCTGGTCGCTGCCGCACTACCAACTGGCGGAGAACGTCGAGAACGCACGCATCATGGGCTCCTCCGGCACCTCGCTGCGGGGCAACGCGTTGACCAACATCCTGTACGCGGGGGATGGCAACGACACCATCATCGGCTCCATGAACCCCTACGCCGGGCTGGCCAGCCCCGATACGGTGAGTTACCAGTACGCGAAGGCGGCGATCCAGGTCAATTGGCACCTGATGGGCACGGGCCCCGAGGTGACCGGGGGCTCGGGCAATGACGAGCTGCTGTACATCGACAACATCATCGGCAGCGGCTTCAACGATACGATTAATGGCAACGAGCTGGACAACATCCTCGATGGCGCAAGCGGCGCCGACTGGATGGGCGGCGGTAACGGCAACGACGTGTATGTGGCCGACAACCCTGGCGACATTGTGTTCGAACTGGCCAATGCCGGCATAGACACGGTGAACAGCTACCTGGTCGGCTACACCCTGACCGACAACGTCGAAAACGCCCGCATCCTGCAAATGGGCAACACCTGGTTGACCGGCAACGCGCTGGCCAACGTCATTTATGCCAGCCAGGACAACAACGTAATCGACGGCGCTGGGGGCAGCGACACCGTCAACTACGAAGGCATGGCCTCGGCGGTGACGGTCAACCTAGGCGTCGGCAACGCGCAGCAGACCGGGGGCTCCGGCAGCGACACCCTGACTGGCATCGAAAACCTGGTCGGCACGCGTTATGACGATGTGTTGACGGGGAATGAGCAGAGCAACCGACTCGACGGCGGATTGGGCGCGGACACCTTGAGCGGTGGGCTCGGCAATGACGTCTACCTGGTGGATAACCTCGGCGACAAGGTAATCGAACTGGCCGACGGCGGGGTCGATACCGTGCTGGTGTCTGTCGGCCAATACACCCTTGGGCAAAACGTCGAGAATGCGCAGATGCTCGCCAGCGGAGCGTCCTCCCTGACGGGCAACGCTCAGGACAACTGGATTGACGTGTCGGCCGGGGACAACCTCATCAACGGTGCCGGCGGCACGGATACCGTGTCTTACCTCAATGCCACGGCGGGCATCGCCATCGACCTGGCCCTGACCGGCAGCCAGGCCACGGGCGGTTCCGGCAACGACATCTTGCTCAATGTCGAGAGTCTGGTGGGCAGCCGGTTCGACGACAAGCTCAGGGGCAATGCCCAGGCCAACACCTTGCTCGGCGGCGCCGGCTCGGATTGGCTCGAAGGGCGCGAGAACGATGACACCTTGTCGGGCGGCAAAGGCTACGACACCCTGGTCGGCGGCACGGGTAATGACACCTATATGTTCGGGCGCGACAGCGACGATGATCGAATCGTCGAAAACGACGCCACCGCCGGCAACACCGACACCCTGGTCTTCGGTGTGGGCATCCTCAGCAGCCAACTGTGGTTCGGCCGCGAACAGAGCGACCTGAGGATCCGTATCATCGGCACCAGCTATTCGGTGACCGTGAGCAACTGGTACCTGGGCGCGCAATACCAGGTGGAGAGGTTCACGACTGCGAAAGGCGGCGTGCTGCTGGCCAGCCAGGTGGAAAACCTGGTCCAGGCCATGGCCAAGCTGAGCCTTCCGACGACGCCGCTATTGCCGGCCACCCATGTCGCGGCGCTGACGCCGGTGCTCAACGCGAACTGGCAGGGCGAATGGCGCCCGCCGGTCGGCACCGATGGCGACGACACCCTGGTGGGCGGGCCGACGGCCGATACGCTGTCGGGGGGCGCAGGCAACGACACGCTGATCGGTAACGCCGGCAACGACACCTTGGTGGGCGGCCCGGGTAACAACACCTTGATCGGCGGGCTGGGCGACGACACCTACGATGTCAGCAGCTCCCAGGACATTATCGTCGAGCAGCCAAACGAGGGCGCCGACGCGGTCCGCGCCTATGTGTCCTATGCGCTGCCGGACAATGTCGAGCGGATCACGCTGATGGGCGACGCGGCCATCGATGCCCGGGGCAACGACGGCGCCAACACCTTGCTCGGCAACGGCGCGGCCAACACCCTGGTCGGCGGCGGGGGCAACGACATTCTCAACGGTCTCCTGGGCAATGACACCCTGATTGGTGGTACCGGCGATGATCGATATCTCATGGTAGGCGACTTCGGACTGGATCATATCGTCGACAACGATGCTACGGCTGGTAATTCCGACATTGCGTTGATCATGGGGAGCTTCACCGTGGATCAGTTGTGGTTTCGTCATGTCGCTGACGACTTGGAGATCAGTGTAATCGGCACTGCAAAGAAGGTTGTGGTGGATGACTGGTACTTGGGCGCAGCGCACCATGTTGAAAAAATACAGTCAGGGACAAAGGTCTTGCTCGACACCAAAGTCGAAAACCTGGTCAGCGCCATGGCCGCCTTCACGCCTCCCGCCAGCGGTCAAACCAGCTTGCCCTCCAATTATGCGACGGCGCTGGTGCCCGTGATCGCGGCGAACTGGCAATGAGGGGAGAGATCGAACAGCCGCATCCCATGAAGTACATCGACGAACAGCCAGGCGGCGCGGGTGCGGCACCTGCGCAGGAGCGTCCTGTGGTGGACACTGGATTGCTCTGTTTGGCGATGCTCGCCCGTTACCATCAAGTGGCGGTCGATGTCGACCAGTTGGCACATGAATTTCGGACTGAGAACCAACTGTTCGGCATGACAGAGATACTCCTGGCAGCGAAGAAGCTCGACCTGCGCGCCAGAAGGACAAGGACCCGGGTCGAGCGTTTGGCGACCACACCGTTACCAGCGATGGGCTGTGACCGAGAGGGCAATTTTTTCATCCTGGCACGGCATGACACCGACAAAGTGCTGATCCAGGATCCTCGGCAACCAGGCCCCAGTGAATTGAGCCTGGATGAGTTGCAACAACGCTGGGCAGGCGAATTGATCCTGATTGCTTCGCGCGCCTCCATCGCCGGCGACCTGGCGAAGTTCGACTTCAGTTGGTTCATTCCCGCCGTCGTCAAGTATCGTCGGTTGCTGCTGGAAGTGTTTGTCGTGTCCTTCGTTCTTCAGCTCTTTGCGCTGGTCACGCCATTGTTCTTTCAGGTGGTAATGGACAAGGTGTTGGTGCACCGCAGTTTCACGACATTGGATGTGATCGCGGTCGGATTGCTGGCAGTCGTGACCTTTGAAGTGGTGCTCAACGCGCTTCGCAGTTATGTGTTTGCCCACACCTCCAGCCGCATCGATGTGGAACTGGGTGCCAGGTTGTTCCGCCACCTGTTGAATCTGCCGCTGGCTTACTTTCGCGCCCGTCAGGTGGGCGACTCCGTGGCGCGGGTGCGTGAGCTGGAGAACATCCGATCGTTCCTGACCGGCAACGCCATCACGGTGGTACTGGATTTGTTTTTCTCCATTGTGTTCCTGGCCGTCATGACCTACTACAGCGTCTGGCTGACGCTGATCGTGGTGGTCTCGCTGCCCTGTTATTTCCTCTTGTCCGTGGGTTTTACCCCGGCCCTGCGAGCGCGGTTGAACGAGAAATTTAACCGAGGTGCACAGAACCAGTCATTTCTGGTGGAGACCATCAGCGGTGTGGAGACACTCAAGGCCAGCGCCGTTGAACCGCAGTGGATACGCAAGTGGGACAACCAGTTGGCCGCTTACGTCAAAGCCGGGTTTCGTACCACCACCATCAGTACCGTCGCCAACGGCGGTGTGACGCTAATCAGCAAGCTGGTTACCGTAGGTACCATGTGGCTAGGGGCGCGGCTGGTGATCGATGGGCAGTTGACTGTCGGCCAACTGATTGCCTTCAACATGCTTTCCGGAAACGTAGCTGGCCCGGTGATGCGACTGGCGCAACTATGGGCGGACTTCCAGCAGGTGGGTATTTCGATGCAACGGCTGGGAGATATTTTGAATACCCGTACCGAAGTGCATACCCCCAGGCCGGCATTACCGCCTGTGCGTGGCACGATCGAGTTCGACAAGGTCGAGTTTCGTTACCGGCCAGGTGCACAGCCTGCGTTACGAGGTGTGAGCCTGGCTATCAAGGCCGGGGAAACGGTAGGGATCGTTGGTCGCTCCGGTTCGGGCAAGAGCACCCTGACCAAGCTGGTGCAGCGCTTGTATCAGCCAGAACAAGGTCGCGTTCTGGTTGATGGCGTGGATATCTCCACCATTGACGCTAGTTCGTTGCGCCGCCAGATCGGCGTAGTGCTCCAGGAGAACGTTCTGTTCAGCCGCAGCATTCGCGAGAATATCGCCCTCAACGATCCCGGCACGCCATTGCAGCAGGTCATCGCAGCGGCCCAGTTGGCCGGAGCCCACGAATTTATCGCCGAGTTGCCCGAGGGTTACGACACGATGGTCGGCGAACAGGGTTCAACGCTATCGGGCGGTCAGCGTCAACGCATTGCTATTGCGCGGGCGCTGCTTTCCAACCCCCGCATATTGATCTTCGACGAAGCCACCAGTGCGCTGGACTATGAGTCCGAGCGCATCATCCAGCAGAACATGCGCCAGATCAGCCAAGGCCGGACTGTGCTGGTGATTGCCCATCGATTGTCCGCGGTGAAGGATGCTCATCGCATCGTTGTCATGGAACGCGGCGATATTGTCGAGCAAGGCACGCATGCCGAACTTATCCAGAGAGAACAGGGGCATTACGCGGCCCTGCATCGCATGCAACAGGGGTAGTGCATGGCTTGGGGACAGACTTTCAGCGCTTGGGGCGATTTGTACAAGCGCTATGCCAGCGTGTGGGCGGCCGCTTGGCGCGAGCGCAAATCCTGGGAGCGCAAGCGGCATTCTGCTGACGAGGCAGAGTTTCTGCCAGCGGCTTTGTCGTTGCAGCAGAAGGCGGTATCACCAGCGCCCAGGGTGGCAATGTGGTTGCTGATAACTTTTGCGGTGTTGGCGGTGTTGTGGTCGGTCTTCGGTCGTGTGGATATTGTGGCGACCGCCCAAGGCAAGATCATTCCCAGCGAAGGTACGCAGGTGGTTCAGCCCATCGGTACGGCGACCGTTAAAGCCATCCATGTTCGCGAAGGGCAGTTCGTGCGGGCAGGGGATTTGCTGATTGAACTCGACAGCACCATCACCGGGGCCGAACAGCAACGCCTCGTCAACGAGTTGCAAACCTGGACTCTGCAGGTCGCACGCGCCGAAGCCATGCTCGCGGCGATCAACGCAAAACGCAAACCCGTGTTGGCGCAGACCAATGTCGACCCTCGGGCATCGGCGGATATGCAGCGCCTGGTAGAAGCGGAGTTCTCGGCAATGCAAGCCAAGCAGTTCGGCATCGATGCTGAATTGGCGCGCCGTCAGGCCGAGCATCGCTCGACTCTGGCCTTGGTGAGTAAGCTGGAGAAAACCTCACCTATCGTTCGCCAGCGTGCCGAGGCCATGAAAGATTTGGCTGGCGAGCAATACGTGGCGCGCAATACCTATCTGGAACGAGAGCGCGAAAGTATTGAGCAGGAATCGGACCTGGCGGTACAGCGCAGTCGCTTGAAGGAAATCGAAGCCTCTATTGCGGAAGTCAGGCAACAGCGAGAGACCCTTTGGGCTGATGCCCGGCACGCCAGCCTCGAACGTTTGAACGAAGGCAGTCAGCATATTTCCTTGTTGGAGCAGGACTTGGTCAAGGCTCGGCAGTCCGAGCACCTGACTCGGCTGACCGCGCCAGTGTCCGGCACTGTCCAGCAGTTGGCCGTGCGAACGTTAGGAGGTGTGGTAACAGAGGCCCAGCCGCTGATGCTGGTGGTGCCTGAAGAAAAGGTCCTGGAAATCGAGGCTTTTCTAGAGAACAAAGACGTCGGCTTCGTGCTGCCTGGGCAGGAAGCCGAGGTCAAGATCGAGACGTTTCCCTACACCAAGTACGGCATTGTTCCGGGCACCGTGACCTCGGTCTCCAGCGACGCGATAAATGACGAAAAACGCGGCCTTATCTACTCCATGCGAATCGCCATGGCGCGCTCCAGCATTACCGTCAAAGGCGCCGACATTCGTTTAACGCCGGGTATGGCCGTAACTGCCGAGATCAAGACGGGCCGGCGTCGGGTGATCGAGTATTTCCTCGATCCCCTGATGCAGTACGGCAGTGAAAGTATTCGGGAGCGTTGATGACTGACAGGATAAGCGTTAGCGGCGGATGGTGTTGGACGGTTCTGGTGCTTGCAATGTTTTGCCTCGAAAGTCAGGCAAGTAACCATGCCACAGGCCTGATGGAGGTCTATGGGCTGGCCCTTGAGTACGATCCCACTTACCACGCCGCGATGAAGGAGCGCGATGCGGGTCTTGGTGAGCGAGCGATCGGCCGCGCTGCGTTGCTGCCGAAGCTGTCGCTCCAATACCAGAGCGGCCGTAATGAATCCGAAGTCACCCAGCCTGGTTTTTTTGGCTCAACCACGACCGACCGCAGCTATCGCAGTTACTCGTCCTCGTTGACGCTCGAACAACCGATTATCGATTATGAAGCGATCTCGCGTTACTACCGAGGGGTGGCTCAGGCGCACCATGCCGACGCCCGCTTTCGCAGTCGCAGCCAGGAACTCGCAGTACGCGTTACCCAGGCCTACACCGAGGCACTGTATGCCAATGATCAGATCGAACTGGCTCAGGCCCAGAAGCGTGCCTTTGCTGAGCAGATGAAGCTCAATGGACGGCGTTTGCAGGTGGGTGAAGGCACTCGTACCGATATGCTGGAGACCCAGGCCCGTTACGATCTGGCGCAGGCCCAAGAAATCGAGGCACAAGATAATGCCGATGCCGCGATAAGAAGTCTGATCGCGATGATCGGGCAACCCCTAAGTGCCCAGGACCTCGCGCCACTGGCCGAGACGTTCGAAGTGCTGCCGTTGGAGCCCAATAGTTTTGAGGCCTGGCGTGACATTGCATTGCTCAACAATCCAGAGCTAGCCTCGTTACGCTACGCATTGGATGCCGCAGACGAGCAGATCGAGCAAGCGCGTGCCGGCCACCTGCCAAAGATCAGTCTTTATGCGACAGCGGGGCGCCAGAAATCGAGCACGGAGTCCACTTATGATCAGCGCTACGCCACTAATAGTGCGGGCATTCAGGTCAGTGTGCCGATTTTTGCCGGCGGTGGTGTATCGGCGGCCGTGGGACAAGCCATCGGCAATAGTGGCCGCCTACGCTATGAGAATGATGCCAAGCTCAATGAGGTGATGAATGATTTGCGCAAGCAGCTCAACCTGTACAACAGCAGCTTCGCCAAAATGCGAGCGTTTCAGCTTGCCGTAAACTCGGCTCAGGAATTGACCGTGGCGATGAAAAAAAGCGTGGCGGGCGGGGAGCGCGTCAATTCCGATATTCTGGATGCCGAGCAGCGATACTACGATGCGCTACGCAATCTGGCCCAGGCGCGCTATGCCTACCTGACATCGTGGCTGAAAGTGCGTTTCCTGGCCGGCAGGCTGTCGGATGTGGACATAAGCAGTCTGGCGCTGTGTTTTGAGAAAGGTCCACGCTAGAACTATTTAGTCGCCACTAATGTCAGGCAGGTGGTTCGGCGCTGGGACTTGGTGGTCGTCCGCGGAATCACCTCCGTCTTGGCCCTTGATACACTCCAAAAACAAGTCCAGAATTAAGTCTTTTCCTGCTTCGGTAAGGAAATAAACCTCTTAAATTTCAATGAGTCGGACGCCAGATACGAGTCTCGTTTCCCACTCCATCTCCTAATTCCTTGCGCTGCCTCCTCAATCTGAGGTCACGTGCGCAGCGTTTTGCCGCAACTGGTCTAAGTAGTTCGCCCATTGTTGAGCCGCCTCCCGGCGTTGCACTAGTAATTGCGCGCGGGCATACACAGCCCCCAACGCACCTGGCATCCGGTGGGATAAGGACAGTTCGAGCACGATTGGATCGATACCTAAGTGCTCATGGGCAATGGTCCGGTAGGTGGCGCGAAAGCCGTGGGCAGTGATGTTGTACTCCGGCCAGATACGCTGAAAGGACTTGAGCATGGAGGTCGGGTTTATGGGACGTCCCGGATAGACCGGCGAGACGAACACCCAGCCTTTGCCTTCTTCATCCACCACGCGGGTTTTATGTAGCTCGCGTAACTGAACCAAGGCTTGCTCAGGCAACGGCACGATGTGCTTGCTCTTATCCAGATGCTTGGTCTTGCTCACCACATAACGCCAATCGGCGCCCACCAAGTCGACATCTTCCCAGCGCATCCGCACCAGTTCGCCTGGGCGGACCGGCAACATGACTAGCAGACGCATTGCGGCGGCAACGCTGCCGTCGTTGCAGTCATCCAGACGCAGGAGAAACCTGCCTAGGTCGCCTGGCCTTTCGATCGCTGGGTTGCTGGTCACGACATGGCGGATCTTCAACTCCTCAATGTTGCTGAGCGCCACATTGCGTTCCACCCATCCGCGCCCCTCGGCAAAACCCAGAACGGCACGGATGATGGTACGCACGCGCCGGGCCATGGCCATGGTGCGCTGACGTCGCAACTCCGTAATGATTGTGGTGATGTGCTCCAGCTTGATCTCGCCGACCGGTTTTTTACCAATCACGGGCAAAATGTGGTTGTTCAGCGCTCCGTTAAACCCCGCGATGGATTTGGTTACCAGCTCGGCAGACTTGAACGTCATCCATTGCTTGGCTACGTATTCGAAGGTGCGCACCTCGTTGAGCAGGTGCGCTTCGATCTTGGCGGTCTTGGCCTTTAGCGGTGCGGTTTGGTTAGCCACGTCGCGGCGTGCGCCGCGGGCGATGTCGCGCGCCTCCTTGAGACCAATGTCGGGGTAAGCGCCGATGGAGAAGCGGTTTTCCTTGCCATGCAGCCGATATTTCAATCGCCACACCTTGGAAGGGGATTTGCCGACCTTGCTCGACGCCCTGACCTCCAAGTAGAGGCCAGGGACTTCGCCATCGGCGTGTTTGCCAGATTCGGTCAGGGAGCGGATCAAGGCATCGCTGAGTTTTCGTTTGAAAACGATCGCATTATCTGGGGGCATCGGTGGGGGCATCCTTTTCAAGGAACCGAAATTTGCCCCCAATTATGCCCCCATGAGTCGTGGAAGCCATTGGATTTAGACAGGCGGCAATGGACTGCAATTACCAATAACCTATTGTTATAAAACAGTTTTATGGAATTCACTGGAACTCCATTAAAGGCTATCGGGGTCACCGAAGAACATCTGAATCCGCGATCTCAACCAGCGTTCGCCCGGGTCGTTGTCCTGGGAGCCGCGCCAGGCCATGTGCAGTTCGAAGCTGCGCACCGGGATCGGTGGGTCTTCAGCGCGCACGCCGCCGGCGGCGGTCAGTGCTTCGGCGGTGTAGTCGGGCACGGTGGCGATGATGTCGGTGCCCGACAGCAGCGTGCTCAGGCCGTTGAACTGCGGTACGGCCAATACCACGTGGCGCTTGCGGTCGAGTTTTTCCAGCTCTTCATCAATGAACCCGCTCAAGTCGCCGGCAAAGGACACCAATGCATGGGGGCGGGCGCAGAATTCGTCCAGCGTCAGACGTCCCGGTGCGGTGTCGGCGCGCAGCACTTTCGGCGAGCTGCGCCGCAAGACCTTGCGCTTGGCGTTGGCCGGCAGGTCGTCGGTGTAGCTGACGCCGATGGAGATTTCGCCAGAGGCCAGCAAGCCCGGCATCAGGATGTAATTGACCCGGCGCACCACCAGCACGATGCCTGGCGCTTCGGCCCGCAGGCGCTTGAGCAGCATCGGCAGCAGGGCGAACTCGGCGTCGTCCGACAGGCCGATGCGAAAGACCGAGGTGCTGGTGGCAGGATCGAATTCCGCCGCCCGGCTGACCGCCGTGGAAATCGAATCCAGGGCCGGAGAGAGCAGGGCGAAGATTTCCACCGCCCGCGCGGTGGGCTCCATGCTGCGCCCGGTGCGCACGAACAGCGGATCGTCGAACAGGCTGCGCAGGCGCGACAGCGCGGCGCTGATGGCCGGTTGGCCGAGGAACAATTTCTCGGCGGCGCGGGTCACACTGCGCTCATGCATCAATGTTTCGAACACGATCAACAGGTTCAGGTCGACACGACGCAGGTCATTACGATTCATCTGGGGTCCTGGCAGATTCGGCAAGCTTGACGTGGGCGGCCATATGGGAACAATGGCCGGCATGAATCTTACGGGGAAAGGCTGGTACTCTGCACCGGCTAATTGCATTTTTCAGGGCTGGGTCCTACAGGGCCGGTTCAGTTTTCTTGCTGCGGAATCAATGACAGGCATGTCGACTATTAATAGCCACTGATGGTCTTGGCTACAAAGCCCGGATAGAGTTCATGGCATTAGAGGTTACTTTGACGAGGTTTGCGATGTCCCGCACGATCCGTTTTCACAAGTTTGGTGGTGCCGAGGTGCTCAAATGCGAAGAGCATGCGGCGGCTCTTCCTGCGCCAGGAGAAGTGCAGGTCCGCGTCGAAGCGATCGGCATCAGTTGGTACGACACCCTGTGGCGCCAGAACCTGGCATCGTCCCAGGCGCGCCTGCCTTCAGGCCTGGGCCATGAAATGGCCGGCGTGGTGACAGCCGTCGGCGACGGGGTCGATGACTTGGCCGTGGGCGACAAAGTCGCCAGCTTCCCCGCCGAGAGCCCGAACGATTATCCGGTGTACGGTGAGGTCATCGTCCTGCCGCGCACCGCTTTGACCCGCTATCCCGACGTGCTCAGCCCGATCGAGGCCGCGGTCCATTACACGCCGCTGCTGATCGCCTATTTCGCCTACATGGACCTGGCAAGGGTCAAGCCCGGGCAGTTTGCGCTGGTGACCGATGCCAGCCATTGCGCCGGTCCTTCCTTCGTGCAACTTGGCAAGGCGTTGGGCGTGCGGGTGATCGCCGCCACCAAGACGGCTGAAGAGCGTGAATACCTGCTGTCGCTGGGCGCCGAAAAAGTCATCGTCACCGAAGAGCAGGACTTGTTGATGCAAATCAACAAGCTCACCGACAGCCGTGGCGTCGATGTGGTGTTCGACGGCTTGGGCGGGCCACAGATGTCGCTGCTTGGCGATGTCCTGGCGCCCCGTGGCAGCCTGGTGCTGTATGGCTTGCAGGGCGGCAACCAGACACCGTTTCCAGCCTGCGCGGCGTTCCAGAAGAACATCCAGTTCTTTGTCCACTGCATCGGCAATTTCACCGGCAAGCCGGAGCTGGGCATTCTCCAGGACCAGGTCGCGTTGCAACGGGCGTTGCGTGATATCAACCAATTGACCGCCGACCGTGTCCTGTTGCCCCTCAAGACTCGGGTGTTCCCGTTCTCCGAGTTCGTCGAGGCCCATCGGTACATGGGCGAATGTCCTTGCCGTGAACGCGTTGCCCTCCAGGTAGTCGACCCCGCCTGATTTCCCCCCTTGCGCAAGAGTCATCGTTTCGACTCTTGCGCTGTTTTCGGCCGCCCTGGCCAGCCTTCTTGACCGTTCTGTGTGTCTGTCCTTCAGCAGGCCTGCGCATGGCTGCGCACGAATCAACGACGCCGTTTACTCCCGGCTGTCGAAAGGCGGCATCTTGCAAAAAGCAACTGAACTGGTTTTTGCCGCCAATCTGTATCTTTTAATCATTACTCAAGTCTTGATAATTGAATACTGACTTTCGAACTCAAGGAGGAATTGCTGCGCAGCACTCGTTTGCGCGGCCGTCTGCTGTTTCTTGTTCCTATTTAAAGTGTCCGGGGTGTTGTTTGCTCTGGGTCGCCTGCTGCCTTGAAGAAGATTATCTTGGCAAGAGGTAAAGCGTCGCTCGGCATATTCCTTGTTTTCTGTCTCCATTGTCTGTGGGACGCTGTAAGAAATCTCCTAGGACGGTTTGATAGGTGGGCGAAGACCAATGAATACGGGTGTTTTTGGCGAAAAGAGAAAAGCGGGGGGCACGATCCATACATGTGTAGATTAATTACATCGCGCGAAAGCAAAGTGTATCGTCAATACTCTTAATAAATGGCAAAGGCATTCACCCGACTGGCGCGTCGAGCAATCAACGTGCTGTGGGTGCGACGTCGATAAACGGATTTTAGGTAAAAGTTATGAGTGCAATTCATCAGCAGGCAATGACTTACGTATATCAACAGGTATTGCAACGCTTGTTGGAATTTTATTCCCGTGCGGAACGGACCGCACTGCAGCTTCTGGTCCAGCGATTGATCGTCGCCGCTGGCGGTATTGAACGAATCGGCACCTATCGGGTGCTGGTGGCCCAGAATGGCAGTCGGGAGGGCTTCTATGCGCTGACGGCCCTGCGCGCCGCGCAGTTGAGCATTGCTGGCCGGCATCCGACGACTTTCGACCTGCGCGTCGCCACGCCACGCCTGGGCGAGATGACCCAGGCCACCCTGGAGAATATCCACTGTTGCTACAGCGCTCTGTTTCTCTACGACGATCCACGGGTAGAGCTGCTGATGGCGGACAATCGAGAGGTGGTGCCGTTTGATCGCTCCAAGCCGTTATCGGCGCAAGGGCGCGAGGCCAATCGCACTGACATGCTGATGCTTGGGCACCTGCGTTCCTCCGACAGCCTCCTGGGCGTGGGCGACGAAGGCTACCTGGCGATGGCGGAGTTCTACAAGAACATGGCTCGCTGGGATGCGGGCGTGGATTCATGGGTCAGTTGCGACACGCCACGCCAGCAAAAGCAGTTCCTGTCCGGGTTGCGCCGGGCGACCCGCAAGATCGGTCTGGTGTTTGAGCCCGTGGGTGGATTCGACGGCCTGTTTGCCCAACTCGATTTCCTGGGCAGTGACCTGTTCCGGCGTTTTTATGGCCAGGAGCACCTGGGTGTCTGGCAACCCGAAGGGCGGCTGGAGGCCTGCCGGCAAGTCGGGCACATCCGTATTGATGATCTGATCACCGAGCGGCTGGAAGAAAGCAACTGGGCGTTGTTCAGCGAATTCCTCGGCGTCAGCTCCGATGAGCTGGTTGCGCCATCGCTTGAGCATGAATACCTGAGTCCGTACCTCTCGGCCCACCTATGTGGCTTGCAGGCCTGTCATCAGCAGGAACGCGGCTATGCGGCTGGCTACACCGATTACGTGCAACGCATGATCATGGTCATGCACCGCAAGCGTATGCCGGAGCCCGTCTGCCAGCAGGTCCAGGGGCTGTTGGGTTCACCGGCGGAGATTCCCGAGCGTCGAACCGTGATCGCCTTGGAAACGGAAAAAAATCTGAATCTGAACGAAACGCAACTGGTCTGCATGCTGTTTGCGCCCTTCGTTGAAAAGGGCGCCGGCCTGGAGCATTTCCTGCGGTGCTGTCATCCCGGCATGCTGGTGGGCATGCCCGATCTGCACAGGGCGTTGCGGGGCGGCCCGGTCACCGATCAGGTGGCGCATTGGATGGTCGATGTCAGTGGCCTGCCCGTTGCGATGCTGTGCAAGTTGTACCGGGCCCGAATCACCACGCCGGAGCCGGAGATCATCCGGGCGGACCCGCAAACGGCCATGGAGCGCGCTGATACGGACCAGGGCGGGCAGGGCGCCGATGATTCCGGCGAACGTGCAGCGCGGCGCTGAGGGACGGGGTTTGACGTATTCTGTCGTGATCACCCAGGCCTGGTTGGTGAAGGTTCGGTCCGGTGGGCCGGTCTCATGAAGGGCCACCGTGAAACAGACTTCACCTACCAGGCGGTTTATCGGTACCTGACGAACCTGATCAATGAGCTGGGCGCTGATGCTCGGGTGCGTCTGCCATCATTGCGGCAGTTGGCCGAGCGCCTCAATGTCTCCATATCCACCATCCAGTACGCTTATTCCCTGCTGGAAAAGGAAGGGCGGGTCTATTCGATTGCCAAGTCCGGATACTACGCATTGCCGATGGTCAGCGTGTCCACTCTTGGCGATGGCGATGATTTGCTGGAGACCCTGTACGTCAACGCGCGTCGCCCAGGCATGCTGGTGCTCAGCGGTGATGAACCGGCTTCGTTGCAGCCGCTCGACAGTCCGCTTCTGTTGCTTGAACGCGAGCTCCTGCGCCAGTACCCGCGCGCTTCACAACATCCCCTGCAGCCCTGGGGAGAGCAGGAGTTGCGTACCGCACTGGCGGCACGCTACACCTCTTCACCGTCGCGATGCTGGAGTGCCGATGACGTCTATATCGGCGCTGACTTGCGCGGCGTTCTGGAAATCCTGATAGCGGTGCTGGCACTCAAGGGCAACACGGTGCTCGTGGAGTCGCCCTGCGAATGGACCGTCCTGCGCTTGTTGCAAGCGGCCGATATCCGCGTCATCGAGCTGCCCTTGCTGGCCGAGGGGGAAATCGATATTGAACAGTTGGAGCGGTTGCTGGCGAATGAAACGGTATGCCTGATGGTGGTGTCTTCGGTGTTGAGCATGCCCAGGAGCAGATTGAAAAGTGCAGCCGACCGGCGAGCACTGGCGCGTCTGCTGGAACAGTGCGGCACGTGGGTACTGGAGAACGACAGCCATACGGAGTTGGTATTCGAGCCCGGCGCGTTGCCTTTTCGAGAGTGGCTCGACCCGGACCGGCTGATCGTGTATTCCACCTTCGAGACAACCATAGGGCCCGAGGCGCCCTACGGTTATGTGCTGTCGCGCCAGCTGACGCTGATGTTGCAGCGTCATTTCCTGTTGCGCGCATTTCGTCTTTCGCCGATTCGCCAGAAAGCGATTGCGCGTTTATACAACAATGGCCGGATCGACCAGCATCTACTGGTATTGCGACGCCTGCTACGCGAAAGCGCCGCGTCGGCGACGCAACTGTTGCGCGAGCGAGTCGGAGACTGCCTGCAATGGGAGGAGCCCGAGGGCGGCGCAACAATCTGGGTACGCTCTTCACGCCAGGTCGATCTGCGGCGGGTTTTCCAACGGCTGCTCGCCCGGCGAATCGTCATCGCGCCGGGAGAGCTGTTCAGCACCCAAGGACGATATGACCAGCATTTTCGGTTGGCTCATGCTCTCGACGGCGTGGGCGGCCGGGAAGCGGCCTTCAGCGCACTGGCCGAGGCCTTGAGGCTCGAACAATCCTGATCGCGGGGCGATGGATCGAACCCGTCGCGTGATGGTCGAACTGTCAGTAAACTGCCTTCATTTTTCCGAGCCACTCCATTCCGAGGTTTTGCATGACAGTCAGTCCATTTGCGGGCAAGCCGGCGCCGGCAGAGTTGTTGATCGATATCCCGCGACTGGTGACGGCGTATTACACCGGCCGGCCCGACGCCTCGATTGCGACCCAGCGCGTCGCGTTCGGCACTTCCGGGCACCGTGGCAGTTCGTTCGATCTGGAGTTCAACGAATGGCATGTACTGGCCATCAGTCAGGCGATCTGCCTGTACCGTGAAGCCCAGGGCATCGACGGACCGCTGTTTGTCGGTATCGACACTCATGCACTGTCGACTCCGGCGGGAGCCAGTGCGTTGGAAGTGCTGGCCGCCAATGGCGTGACCGTGATGATCGCCGAGGGTGACGAGTACACCCCGACGCCAGCGATTTCCCACGCCATCCTGTGCTACAACCGTGGCCGTACCACTGGGCTGGCTGACGGCATCGTCATTACGCCGTCGCACAATCCGCCGCAAAGTGGCGGCTACAAATACAACCCCACCAATGGCGGTCCGGCCGATACCCATATCACCAAATGGATTGAAGCCAAGGCCAACGAGCTGTTGGCCAACCAGTTGGTTGGCGTCAAGCGCATCAGCTACGAACAGGCGCTCAAGGCCGACACCACTCACCGTCACGATTACCTCAATACCTACGTGGCAGACCTCGGCAACGTCATCGATTTCGATGCGATCCGTGGTGCAGGGCTGCGCCTGGGCGTAGACCCGCTGGGCGGCGCTGGCGTGCGCTACTGGCCCGCCATCGCCGAGCACTATCGACTGGACCTGGAAGTGGTCAACACCCAGGTGGATTCCACCTTCCGCTTCATGACGGTCGATTGGGATGGGCAGATCCGCATGGACCCATCCTCCAGCCACGCCATGCAAGGGTTGATCGGTTTGAAGGAGCGCTTCGACGTGGCCTTCGCCTGCGACCCGGACCATGACCGCCACGGCATCGTGACGCCGAGTGGCGGCTTGCTGGCGCCGAACAATTACCTGGCGGTCTCCATCGATTACCTGTTCCAGAATCGGCCGCAATGGCGTGCCGATGCGGCGGTCGGCAAGACCGTGGTCAGCAGCGGCTTGATCGACCGCGTGGCCAAGCGCCTGGGCCGCCGCCTCTATGAGGTGCCGGTGGGCTTCAAGTGGTTCGCCGACGGCCTGTTCGATGGTTCCCTTGGCTTTGGCGGTGAAGAAAGCGCCGGTGCCTCGTTCCTGCGCAAGGATGGCGGCGTATGGAGCACCGACAAGGATGGGCTGATCCCGGCCTTGTTGGCCGCTGAGATGACGGCTCGCACCGGTCGCGACCCAAGCCAGGCCTATCGCGCCCTGACGGACGAGCTGGGCGAGCCGTTCTCGGTACGTGTCGATGCCAAGGCCAGCCCGCAGCAGAAAGCGCTGCTGAGCAAGCTGTCGCCGGATCAGGTCCAGTCCACTGAACTGGCGGGCGAAACGATCCAGAGCATCCTCAGCCACGCCCCGGGTAACGACCAGGCCATCGGCGGCCTGAAAGTCATGACCGAAAATGGCTGGTTTGCCGCGCGTCCGTCCGGCACCGAGGACATCTACAAGATCTACGCCGAAAGCTTTATTGGCGACGAGCACCTGAAACAGCTGGTGGTCGAGGCCCAGGCGCTCGTGGATGGCGCAATTTCCGGGCAGTGATCGCGTCCTTTTCGCGAGCAGGCTCGCTCCCACAGATAATCTGACTGTGGGAGCGAGCCTGCTCGCGAAGGGGCCAGCCCTCTGAAATGCCGCAATGCCAACCTGCCATATCACTTTCATTTCATCGTCTAAATAGCTGACAGCAAAGCTTTTGGCTGGAATCCGGCTGCAAATCCAGACACCATAGCCCTCATGGTTCTGAACACCGGAGTCCTTCAGCGTGTCGCAACACACTCCCGATCTTCCTCCCGAACTCCTGCCACTGGCCCAGATGCCCTGGCTCAAGCGCCTGGCTGCGCGATTTTTTGGTCATGGCCTGACGCGCCTGCGCGCCCAGCATCGGGCGTCCTGGTTGCATGGCCAAGCCGATGGCTTTCGTAGCGGGCACACCGCGGGTTTTGATTATGGTTTCAAGGAAGGCAAAGCCGAAGGCCTGGAAGAGGGGCGTCAGGTCCTGCTGATCAGGGATTCGCGCAGCACCGAGCATCCGGGGCCTAAAGTCGACGATCTGTTGTTCGATGACTGGCGCCTGCCGCTTACCGCCGAACTGAAGAAGCGCATCAAGGCCGATGTCGCGCGCCTGCTACCGGCGCATGCGCAACCCAGCAGTGCGCAGTGGAAGATGATTTTCAGCGATACCCCGGCGACGTCGGTCGTCGCGGGAGCAGGCGCAGGCAAGTCCACAACGCTGGTACTGCGCATCGTGCTGCTCTGTCATTACTTGGGGTTCGAGCTGGATTCGATGACCGTGGTCACGTTTACTCGCGAATCGCGCAAGGATTTCATGCAGAAGCTCATCGACATGTTTGCGCTTTGGGGGCATGCGATCAGCCTGGCGCAGGCACGCGAGCTGGTGCGCACGTTCCACTCACGAATCCTGCCCATGGTGCGCAGCCTGCCTGGATTCGAACGGCTCCAGGCCTTCGAGGCGCTGAGCCTTCGCGCCGGGCCAAGTGACGATGGCGCCTTGGCCAGCCCATTCGACTTGCGCATCAACGAGGTCCAGCGCCAGCACCTCAACGCCTGTTATCACAGCCTCTACAAGCGTGACGAGCGTTTCCGCGAGCTGATCAAGCCGCTTTCCCGGCACGCCTTGCAGCTCAAGACGCTGGAGCGCGATCACCCGGATGTGCAGAAGCGGATAGCCGTGACTGAACTGGCGGCCCAGCGCGACGAAGCACTGTGCGACGCGATCGAGGATCTCTGGTTCAAGGCGGGCGCCTGGCCAATCAAGGGGATCGAGCCGAAACGCCAGGCCTTCGAAGTCAATGGTTCCAGGTTTCATTGCCACGGTTACGTTCCGTCGCTGGACGCTTGGGTAATGCTGGGTTTCGATCCACGTGAAGATTCTCAGCTCAGCCGGCCCGGCGCCAAGCTGAGCCTGCGCGCGGAATGGGCTGTAAAGCGGACCCTGTTTCAAGCTTTCTGCCGTAAACCTTTGATATGGCTAGATAGTTATGAGGAATCCAGGCGCGTATTGGCCTCGTTGGCCGGGGATGCCAGTGCCGGTCCGGGGTTCGATTACAAGGTCAAGGGAGAGCTGGGCTCCGCCCCTTTGCTGGACTGTTTTGTCGCAGCGGCAGGGTTCATCGAGAATCTCGGCCTGGATGTCCCTGATGCCGTGGGCCAGATGAGTTTCTCCCATGACGATCCCGATCGGTATTTCTTTGAAGCGTTGAGCCGCTTCTGGCGCGCTTTCGAGGATCATCTGCTCGACCAGTCGCCGCCGGTCATGACCTACAACCGCATGTTTGCGCTGTTCAGCGAGCATTCAGAGGAAAACCTCAAGCTGCTCGATGACGCGCTGTTGCGACCGATGGCCCACTTGATGATCGACGAGTTCCAGGATGTGTCGCCGCAGATCGTCTCCTGGATCCGAGCGAGCCTGCGCGAAGTGCGCAGGCGCGGTGCCGCCCTGCATGTGGGGCGCGCCGCCCAGCGTTCTTCGCTGTTGTGCGTGGGTGATGACTGGCAATCGATCTATGGCTGGCGCGGCAGTTCGCCAAGTTTCTTCATGGCCTTCAACAAGCAATTCCCGTCCCCGGCCAGCACGCGGGTGATGCTCACCGAAAACTACCGCAGCCATCAATACATCATCGACGCCGCCGAGCATGTCGTGCGCGCGGCGGCGGCCATGCCTGGCAAAAAAGCCAAGGCCAGCGGCGTGTCACGAACGCCAAGTCCGGTCAATGTGCTGGATCGAGATGACGAAGGGTTGGCGCGGCGGCTTGACGAGCATTACCGGAAGGGTGATTCGATCTTGATGCTGTATCGAAAAAGTAGCGATAAGTCACTGTTGGAAAAGCATATTCAGCCAATAGTTAATGTTGATTCTAGCTTGCCGGTGCCAATGAGGCGCTTCAGGCAAATGACTTATCACAGCGCGAAAGGCCTTGAGGCGGATGCGGTATTCCTGCTGGGTGACTGCCAGCATCTGACCAGTTCGCCGTACAAGAACCAGGTCTACCGGATGGCCGGGCTGGGCCAGGACGGCGACACCGAACCGTACGACACGGCGCAAAAAGATGAGATTCTGCGCTTGGCATACGTGGGGATCACGCGGGCGGTGCAGCATTGCTACTGGTATGTGGACGGCCAGGACAGTCAAGCCGCCAACGCGCCCAGAGCCTCGGACCGTGTCGCGGCGGGCAAGCCATTCTTTGTCGATCATCGCCGTGCGCGCGGCTGATACGTGTCACAGTCAATAATCACAAAAAAGCCCGTGGCGAGGGAGCTTGCTCCCGCTCGGCTGCGAAGCAGTCGTAAACCTACGCGTGCGGTGTGCCTGATACTCCGCATTGGCAGGTTTGGGGCCGCTTTGCAGCCCAGCGGGAGCAAGCTCCCTCGCCACGGGTTTGTCGATTGCCTTGAATGAACCGCATCAGTGAATGTGGGCTTTTTGTTCAGGAAGCGAATCGTCGCAAGCCAACCGGCGGTACGAAGGCTTCAAGCTCGGCTTCCACCGCTTCGATGATCCGCTCCACATCGGGCGCGTTCATCACGGTGGCGCAGGGAATGCCTGCAATCGCGATCATGGTTTCGCCGCTGGCACGGTCGAACAACCGCGCAACCATGCTGCCCGGCGCATCCATGCTGGCCTCGAAGCCCATGGGATGGAAATGCCAGCGCATCAATTGGCAGGCGTTGGGGAACGTAACCTTGCTGAAAGATCCTTTATTCATCTGTAGCCCGCCTTCTTCATCAAGCGCTTCCGTTTGCTCATGTCAGGAAGGAAGAGCCATCATGGCCCTACCAGTGAGAATTAAAATAGCACCGGAAAATGAAGCTGATGTGGATTTTTTCAGTCCGTTTGGCGATTGGTTCAGTTTTTTTGATCTGGATCATGACTTAACCGGGAATGTTCAGAATGCCATCATCGGTTGCGTGAAGTTTATTGCCGTTGGGACGACGGCTCTGGATCGCGGTATTTCAGCGCTATCAGCAGTGCCAGGCCCGCTATTGCGAGGGCAATGGCGAAGGTGACGTGCAAGCCGTGGGCCGCAGTTTCGGGTGTTGTAGCGCCGATACCGTTCGTCGGCAAAGCGCTGGCGAAGACTGCACCTAGCACTGATGCGCCAGTAAGGAATCCCAGGTTGCGCGACAAGTTGAGCAAGCCGGCAATGGCCCCCCGCTGATGAGCGGGGAGCTCGGCCATGACCGATGTATTGTTGGCCGTCTGGAACATCGCATAGCCAAGTGTCGTGACTACAATGGCCGCGGCATAACCGGCTATGCCCAAGGCGGGAGGAACCAGCGACAGCAGCAGACAGCCGAACATCAGGGTCGTCAGCCCGACAAGACGCAAGAGGCGCACGCCGAAACGGTCCGTCAGCCGCCCGGCGGGCATGCCGGCGAGGGCGGCGACACACGGCCCTGCCGCCAACACCAGGCCCACCGTTGTCGGAGGCAACCCGAGGGCGATGGCGAGATAGAACGGGCCGACCAGCAGGGTCGCCATCATGATCGCGGCGACCAGCGCGCTTGCAGCCAGGCTCGAGACGAGCAGGCGGTCGCGAAA
Source organism: Pseudomonas sp. Z2-11 (assembly GCF_054161305.1). Taxonomy (NCBI): domain Bacteria; kingdom Pseudomonadati; phylum Pseudomonadota; class Gammaproteobacteria; order Pseudomonadales; family Pseudomonadaceae; genus Pseudomonas; species Pseudomonas sp. Z2-11. The sequence goes on along the minus strand of NZ_CP096395.1, from coordinate 3,314,241 downwards.
CATCGGCAGCGGGATCAGTGGCGACGCGAGTCGTTTCAGCGTCCGGACGAACCATCCGCCGCTCAGGACCGCCGCCAGCAACAGGCCGAAATTCAGTGCGCCAAAGCTCCCACGTCCGAGTGTCATGGCCAGGGCATAAGCGCCCAGTGTGAAAGCCAGCAGGAGCGTGCCCAGCCCATCGAAACCCACGCGCCCGGTCTTTTGCGCCGGATATCCGGCAGGCAAAAAACGCCAGGCCAGCAACAGCGTCAGTAACCCGAGAGGAATGTTGACCAGAAACAACGCCTGCCAGCCGAATCCGCTGATCAATACGCCGCCAAGGGACGGCCCGAGGGCGGTGCCGACCGCTGACAGCGTGGCGAGCAGGCCCATGGCGCTGCCGGTCCTGGCTTTGTCGACCGTTTCGCCGACGAGGGCCAGGGTCAACGTCATCATGATGGCCGCGCCCACGCCTTGCAGAGCCCTGGCAGCGATCAGCAGCCACAACGACGGCGCCAGGCCACACAGGGCCGAAGCCAGCGTGAACAGCGCGATGCCCGCCAGCAGCAGCTTGCGGCGCCCGATCAGGTCGCCCAAGCGTCCGAGGCTGACGATCAGCGTGGTGATCGCCAGCAGATAGGCGAGGACCACCCACTGGACCAGTTGGAAAGACGCATCGAATGCCTGGGCCAGCACCGGCAAGCCGACGCTGGCGACGCTGGCGCCCAGGGATGCGAGCAGCGTTGCCAGTGCAAGGCTGGCCAGGGCCCCATGTGCCCTGCGCTGCGGTGGATTGTCGGCATTTGTTGACAGGTGATCTGCAGTAACGGGTTTCATCGTGTCCTCTCTGTCTGCGGCTCCTTCGGCGCAGCTGTCAGAACGGTACGCCGAGGCATAACATGGCGGAAGACGCAGCAGTTGCATGTTATAGCTGCACACAACGCCACCTGTGATCGAGTCCCGTCAATGTCCGCACCCGATTTGAATTTGCTCCTCACCCTGGATGTGCTGCTGTCCGAAGGCAGCGTGGCTGGTGCGGCGCGGCGGCTGCGCCTCAGTCCTTCGGCCATGAGCCGGGCATTGGCGCGGTTGCGCCAGGCCACTGGCGACCCGTTGCTGGTGCGGGCCGGGCGGGGTCTGGTGCCAACTCCGCGCGCGCTGGCGTTGCGCGGGCAGGTCAGTCAACTGGTCCAGGACGCCCAGGCCGCGCTGCGCCCGGAGCAGGCGCCGGATCTGCGTCGAGTGAACCGAACCTTCACGCTGCGTACCCGGCAAGGCTTCGTGGAGAATTTCGCGCTGGAGCTGATTGCCCGAGTCAGCGAACAGGCGCCAGGGGTTCGGCTGTGTTTCCTCGACAAGGCCGATAAGGACAGCGCCGCGCTGCGCGAGGGCAGTGTGGATCTGGAAACCGCCGTGGTGGATGAGCGCACCCGTCCGGAGTTGCGCACGCAGGCGTTGTTTCGAGACCGCCTCATCGGCGTGGTTCGCCCAGGGCATCCGCTGAGCCAGATCGAGGTGAGCGCTGCCGACTATGCGATGGGCGCGCACATCGGCGTGTCCCTGCACGACCTCGATCATGGACCGATGGATCAGGCGTTGGGGGCATTGGGTCTGTCCCGTGAAATCATCACCAGCGTCCCGGGGTTTTCCGCTGCGCTGGGGCTCGCCCGGTCCAGCGACCTCATCGCCAGCGTGCCGGAGCGCTACACCACCCGCTTGCGCACCGGCATGCACAGTTTCACGCTGCCGTTTGCGCTGCCTGGGTTCACTATCGCGATGCTCTGGCACCCGCGTATGGATGCCGATCCGGTGCATCGCTGGTTAAGAGGTTGCATGAGAGAGGTTTGCGCGGATCAATACGCGCGCAAAAAAACTGGGGGGCAATAAGCCTGGAGGAAACGGTCAGTCTTCCTTGCGAATCGTCGCCACTTCATCGGCGCGGACCCGGACTTTGCGGCCAGAAATGTCTTCGAATTCGTAGAAGCCATCGGCGGTGCGGGTGTTCGGCGTGTCCTCGGTCAAATACTGGGTACCGTTCTGCAAGGTCACCACGGTCGGCGAGGCGCAGCCGGCCAGCGCCAGCAGCGCGGTGACGACCAAGGGCAGGCCCAGAAACCTGATGTTCATATCCATAACCTCTTTCGAAAGGACGCAGCCCAGCTGATTCGACCGGGCCATCACTGAGTCAACCGCCATTGGTCTCGCTTGTTGTAGGAAAGTTCATCGCATCGAGAAGGATTTCTCCTTTAAATATAGGCGACCGCTCATCTTTTGCAGTTGCCTGGGCCGCGAGTAGCTGATATCTGTACGCATAACCAGTGTTTCAGCATGCGTGGCGCTTTTTTTCGTGACAGCCAATCCCCTTGACGACCCCTTTTATTACCTGAACAACTTCCAGCGGGTCCTCGCCTGGTTGACGCAACGCTATGCCGACGTATTGAGTGTCGAAGAGCAGCGGTTTATTGATGATTTCATCGCTTTGCCGCGTCCGGCCCAAGGCTTGCTGGTGCGGATGGTGATGCGCAAGGGCCTGCACTTTCGTTACACCAAACTGCGCTACGCGGAAATTGGCGACATCGCCGACGCCGTGGCGCCGTTGTTGGCGCTGGGCTGGGTCGAAGAGCAGGCGTGCCTGAGCCTTGTCGAACTGTTCGAGGTGCTGCTCAAGCCGGAGATACTTCTGTGCCTGGGGCATCTGATCGAGCAACCCAAGGCACGCAAATCCGAATGGCTGCAGACCCTGAGTGATCAGGACGGCCAGCCGCAGCCGTTTCGCACCTGGTGCCCGCAGCTCGAAGAGCGGCTGTACAGCCTCACGGTGATGGGGCTGTGCGACCGTTTGCGGTTGATGTTCTTCGGCAATCTCTATCAGGACTGGTCGGAGTTCGTGCTGGCGGACCTGGGTATCTTTGTCTATGAAGCCGTTGAGTTCAGCGCCGAGTCCCGGGGGCTGCGCAGCTGTGAGGACATCGATGCCTGTGTCTTCCTGCATGAATGCCAGCAACGCTTCGACGCCGGCGAACCGCTCGAACCGATCATCGCCCGGGTCAATGCCCTGGAGCTGGACAATCCCTGGCTTGAGCGGCGCCGGGGCAAGCTGTTGTTCCAGATCGGCCAGCATTGCGAACGCATCGGTGATTTTGCCCAGGCCCTGAGTCTTTATCGCGGTTGTACCTACCCCGGCGCGCGACTGCGAATGATCCGTGTGCTGGAGCGCATCGGCGAACATGCCCTGGCCCTCGAACTGGGTGAAGCCGCGGCCCAGGCGCCACAAAGCGCTGCCGAGCGCCAGGCCTTGCTCCGGATCGTGCCCCGACTGCGGCGCAAGCTCGGCGGGCCGCCGGTGGCCCGCGCCGTGGCCAGGGAGGTGGAGCGACTGGACTTGCATCTGCCGCGTGTCGACCCGACGTTGTCGGTGGAATATTACGTCCAGGCTCATCTGCATGACGAAGCCGCCCCGGTGCATTACGTCGAGAACAGCCTGGTCAATTCGCTGTTCGGCCTGTTGTGCTGGCCGGCGATTTTCGCGCCGCTGCCGGGGGCTTTTTTCCACCCGTTCCAGCGCGGGCCGGTGGACCTGCTGAACGAAGATTTCCATGACCGTCGCGCCGAACTGTTCGCGGCCTGTTTCGCCGAGCTGGACGACGGGCGCTATCGGCAGACCATCCGCCAACGTTACGCGGAAAAATGGGGCGTGCAGTCACCGTTCGTGTTCTGGGGCGCACTGTCCGAAGACCTGCTGGACCAGGCGCTTGACTGTCTGCCGGCCGAACACCTCAAGCACTGGTTCGGCCGTCTGCTGCTGGACATCAAGGCCAACCGCGCCGGCATGCCCGACCTGATCCAGTTCTGGCCGCAGCACAAGACCTACCGCATGATCGAAGTCAAAGGCCCCGGCGATCGCCTGCAGGATAACCAACTGCGCTGGCTGGAGTTCTGCCACGAACACCGGATGCCCGTCGCCGTCTGTTATGTGCAATGGGCGGAGCAGGGCGCGTGACCGAGATGCCGGGCTACAGCATTGCCGTGCGGGCGTTATGCGAGTTCACCGCGAAGGTCGGCGATCTCGACTTGCGTTTCACGCCGTCACCCACCGCCCTGGAAGGTATCGTCGGCCACCGTACCGTGGCATCGCGGCGCCAGGAGGGCTATCAGGCCGAAGTCAGCCTGGAAGGCGTCTACCAGACCTTGAAGGTCAAGGGGCGGGCCGACGGCTACGACCCGGCCCGCAATCGCCTGGAGGAAGTGAAGACCTATCGGGGCGACCTGAGCAAGCAACCGGACAACCACCGCCAGTTGCATTGGGCCCAGGCGAAAATCTATGGCTGGCTGCTGTGCGACAAGTTGCAGTTGCCGCGCATTGACGTTGCCTTGGTCTACTTCGACATCGTCAGTGAAAAGGAGACCTGCCTGACCCAAAGCTGCGAAGCCTCGCAGCTCCAGGCGTTCTTCGAGCAGCAGTGCGCACGGTTCCTGGCGTGGGCCGAACAGGAAATGCGCCATCGCCAGGCGCGTAACCTGAGCGCCCAGGCGCTGACGTTTCCCCACGCCGGCTTTCGGCCGGGGCAACGTCACCTGGCTGAATCGGTGTTCAAGGCGGTCAGCACCGGGCGCTGCCTGATGGCCCAAGCGCCCACCGGCATCGGCAAGACCGTCGGCACCTTGTTCCCCATGCTCAAGGCCTTGGCGCCGCAGCGTCTGGACAAGGTGTTCTTTCTCACGGCAAAAACCCCCGGACGCAGGCTGGCCCTGGATGCGGCCCGGCTGATCACCAACAACGCCCCGGCGATGCCGCTGCGGGTATTGGAAATGATCGCGCGGGACAAGGCCTGCGAACATCCGGACAAAGCCTGCCACGGCGAATCATGCCCGCTGGCCCGGGGGTTTTATGATCGCCTGCCGCCAGCCCGGGCAGCGGCGAGCCAGGTCACGCTGCTCGACCAGGCGGCGTTGCGCGACATCGCCTTGAGCCATGAAGTCTGTCCGTACTACCTGAGTCAGGAAATGGCCCGTTGGGCCGACGTGGTGGTGGCGGACTACAACTACTACTTCGATTTCAGCGCCTTGCTCTTCGGCCTCGCCCAGGCCAATGGCTGGACCGTTGCGACCCTGGTGGACGAAGCCCACAACCTGGTGGAGCGAGGGCGCCAGATGTACAGCGCAAGCCTGGACCAGCTTGCGCTGGCGACGGTGCTGAAAACGGCGCCGGAGCCTTTGAAGAAAGCGTTGCGCAAGGTCAGCCGTCAGTGGAACGCCTTGCACGAGCCGCAAATTGCCGCCTACCAGGCGTATGAAAAACCACCGGAGAAACTGCTTCAGGCACTGGGAACGTGCACCAGCGCCATCGGCGATTACCTCAATGACCATCCCCAAGGGCTGGACAGTCAGCTGCAAGCGTTTTATTTCGATGCGTTGCAGTTCGGTCGCGTGGCGGAGGCATTTGATGAGCATTTCCTGTTCGATATTCACAAGCGCGAATCCGGCCGCCAGCGCAGCCTGTCGACGCTGTGCCTGCGCAACGTGGTGCCGGCCGGTTTCCTGCGACCCAGGTTCACGGCGTCGCGCAGCAGCGTACTGTTCTCCGCGACGCTGAGCCCGCGGCGCTATTACGCCGATTTGCTGGGGACACCCGCGGACACGGTATGGATCGATGTCGAGTCGCCGTTCCAGGCCGAACAGCTCGATGTCCAGGTGGTCAGCCGGATCTCCACCCGCTTCGCCCATCGCCAGGGCTCCCTTGAACCGATCGTTGCGCTGATGGCTCGCCAGTTCGCCGAGCGTCCCGGCAACTACCTGGCGTTCTTCAGCAGCTTCGATTACTTGCAACAGGTGGCCGGATTGTTGGCCGAGCGACATCCGCACATTGCGACCTGGACGCAATCGCGCGGCATGGGCGAGGCGCCGCGGCAGGCGTTCCTCGAACGCTTCATGGAGCACAGCCAGGGCATTGGCTTCGCGGTGCTGGGCGGCGCGTTCGGCGAGGGCATCGACCTGCCAGGCTCGCGGCTGATCGGAGCCTTCATCGCCACCCTCGGGCTGGCGCAGTTCAACCCGGTCAATGAACAGATCAAGCAGCGCATGGCGACGATCTTTGGCGACGGCTATGACTACACCTACCTGTATCCCGGCCTGCAAAAAGTCGTGCAGGCCGCTGGCCGGGTCATCCGCACCCAGCAGGATCGCGGCGTGGTGATGCTGATCGACGACCGCTTTGGCGAGGCCAAGGTGCAGCGATTATTGCCGCAGTGGTGGACCGTCAGGCAGGAACAGGATACTCCAGCTGTGGGAGCGAGCCTGCTCGCGAAGGCGTCGGACCATCTTGCACCTTCGCAGGCTGGCTCAACCGCTTCGCGAGCAGGCTCGCTCCCACAAGGGTCTGCATAGCCCCACATAAATCAGGTTTTTACTCGGGCTGCAGTTGTTCCATACTCCGCACAAATCCCTCTGATCCCTCGGCCAACATGCTTGACAACAACCCAAAGACTACCCGCATCAACGAAGAACAGCGCTTTCGGCTGCTTATCGATGCCGTGGTCGACTACGCCATTTACATGACCGACCCGTCCGGCATCATCACCAGCTGGAACTCTGGCGCTCGACGCTTCAAGGGCTACGAGGAATCCGAGATCCTCGGCCAGCACTTTTCCCGGTTCTACACCGATCAGGACCGTGCCGCCGGGCTGCCGCAACTGGCCCTCGATACGGCCGTGCGCGAGGGGCGTTTCGAAGGCGAAGGCTGGCGAGTGCGCAAGGACGGCACGCTGTTCTGGTCCCATGTGGTCATCGACCCGATCATCGACAGCCAGAGCGGCGAACTGCTCGGTTTCGCCAAGATCACCCGGGACCTGACCGATCGCAAGATGGCCGAGGAAACGCTCAAGCAGAGCGAGCAACAGTTCCGCCTGCTGGTGCAAAGCGTCACCGACTACGCCATCTACATGCTTGATCCGGACGGGCAGGTGACCAACTGGAACCAGGGTGCGCAGCGGATCAAGGGCTACCTGCCGGCCCAAGCGATCGGCCAGCACTTCTCGATGTTTTACACCCCCGAAGACCGGGAGGCCGGTGAGCCGCAGCGGGCCCTGAGCATTGCCGCCAGCGTCGGCCGTTTTGAAAAGAAGGGTTGGCGCGTGCGCAGGGATGGCACGCGCTTCATGGCTCATGTGGTTATCGATGCGATTCGCAGCGATACCGGCACACTCCTCGGATTTGCCAAGATCACCCGCGACATTACCGATGCCACGCAGGCGCAACAGGCCTTGGAACAGGCTCGCGAGGCACTGTTTCAAGCGCAGAAACTGCAAGCGATCGGCCAGCTCACCGGCGGCATCGCCCACGATTTCAACAATCTGCTGACAGTGATCCTCGGCAACCTGGAAATCATGCGCAAGCGCATGCCCAGCGAACCAAAACTCACCCAACTGCTGGACAACGCCGTCCAGGGGGCGCTTCGCGGTGTTTCCCTGACCCAGCGCATGCTGGCGTTCGCCCGTCGGCAGAAGCTCAGCTCCGAACCAGTGGAGCTGGCGACGCTGGTGCAAGGCATCAGCGGCCTGCTGCAAAGCTCGATGGGCCCGTCGATTCATATCCAGACCCGATTTGCCGAGGCGTTGTCGCCGGTGCTGGCCGACGTCAACCAGCTCGAACTGGCGATCCTCAACCTGGCGACCAATGCCCGGGATGCCATGCCCCAGGGCGGCAGGATCTTGATCGAGGCGCAGGAGCGGCTGGGTAGCCAGGCCGGTGGTCCAGGAAGGCCGTTGGGCAACGAGCGATACATTTGCCTGTCGCTCAACGACGAAGGCGATGGCATGGACGAGATGACGCTGGCCTCGGCCGTGGATCCTTTTTTCACTACCAAGGGCGTGGGCAAGGGCACCGGCCTGGGATTGTCCATGGTGCATGGTCTGGCCGAGCAACTGGGCGGACGACTGATCCTCAAGAGCGAAAAAGGCGTAGGTACCACCGCCGAGCTGTGGTTGCCGGTGGCTGATGAGTCGACCACGGACAAGCCGCCCGCAGTAGAGACAGCTACGCCACCTGTCCACGCGCTGCTGGTATTGGTGGTCGACGATGACAGCCTGGTGATGACCAGCACCCGCTTGCTGATCGAAGACCTGGGCCACCGGGTGCTTTGCGCTTTGTCGGGCCCCCAGGCGCTGGAGTTGTATGAGCGCAACCCGGATATCGACCTGGTGATCACCGACATGGCCATGCCCCAGATGGACGGTGCGCAGTTGGCGAAACTGCTGCGCGACCGTCAGCCGACGCTGCCGATCATCCTGGCGACTGGCTACGCCGAGCGCCTGGAAGGCTTCGCCACGCAGTTGCCACGGCTGACCAAGCCGTTCAAGCAGATTGATCTGGTGCAGGTGATTGGGCAGACGATGAAATAAACCGTCTTGGGGTCGCTGCGCAACCCAGCGCGAGCAAGCTCCCTCGCCAGCAAAGCGACTTGCGCAGCTACTGGGTATTTTTCTTGAAGCCCCGCAGGTTCATCGCACACAGGCAGAACTGCAGGACGATCAGCGCATAGGCATCGGTGTGCAGACCCCACACGACCCAGAGAATGTTACTGACGATAAAACAACTGAACCCAGCGACCCGCCGGCGGGGTTGGCGTGAGCCGATCAGCCACGCGGCCAATACCGTTACCGCCATCGCGGGCCATTGGACCCATCCCAGATAATCCACGCATTTCTTCCTCTTGCCGTTGATGCTCTACAGACCTTGGCACGGGCGTGGAATTCTTTTTTTCAAGCACAGGGCCGTTCTCAATTGAACGGGAGATCCTCCAACCTCAGCAACGTTTCAATCCGCGCCGGACTGAAAGGCGGGCGAGGAGCAGGCGGCGTCCAGCCAAGCAGATGCTCCAGCGCCGCGCCACAGACCCGGCCCTGACACGCCCCCATGCCGCAACGACTCGCCAGTTTTGCCTCACGCCAGTTCTCAAAATCGCTCAGCTCACCATAGGCCACGTCTTCACAACGGCAGACCAAGGTGTCGCGTTGGGGCAGGTTCTTCAAATGGGCATCAAGGGCAAAGGCAGTGTTCAAGGCCCGGGCAAAACCTTGCCAGCGTGCACGACCAGGCCACAGACGCTCGGCGGCCGGGGTATCGCCGACAGCGGCGTGGCCAGCGATGGCGCCTTCCACCAGGGCCAGTTCGCTGCCGCCGAAACCGGTGCATTCACCTGCGGCGTAATGATCAACGCGAGTGGTGGCTTGCCGGGCATCGACCGCAAGCGCTTGTCCATCGAGGCCACAGCCTAAAGCTTGGCCCAGCTGGGTATTGGGAATAAGGCCGAAGCCACAGGCCAACCGGTCGCAGGCCAGTTCAACGGTTTTGCCGTGTTGCAGCAGCCGCACGCCTTCGAGTCTGTCCTTCCCCAATGCCTCCAACACATGGGTGCCGGTGCGGTAGTGAGAATCGAACAGGCTGAACGCCTGCAACAATTTGCCCGGCCAGCGCGGCAAGCTCGCGGCGAAACCCGCCACGGCGGCGCGGTTGGCTTGCTCGGCGATTCGCAGCAGTTGCGCCCCGTGATGTTTCGCCGTGGCCGCACTGGCAAGTAGCAGCGGCCCGCTGCCGGCGACCACCAAACGTTCGCCACGCACCGGCAGGCCGCCCTTGATCAACGCCTGCAGGCCGCCGGCGCCGGTGACACCGGGCAGCGTCCAGCCAGGGAAGGGCAGCAGCAGTTCACGGGCTCCGGTGCACAGGATCAAGCGGTCATAAGCGATCAGCCAACCCTGCTCGGCGTCTTCTACCAGCAGGGTTTTATCGGCGGCGCTGGCGATCACCCGGGCGCCCATGCGCCAGGACACATTGGTGCAAGCGCGCACGCGTTCCCGCAAGCGCCGTGCCTGCTTGGGCAGGTTGGCCTGGGGCCCGTCGCGCCAGATCTGTCCGCCGGGGACCGGGTTGTCGTCGAGCAGCACAATGCTCGCGCCGCTGCTGGACGCCGCCAGCGCCGCCGCCATTCCTGCAGGGCCGGCACCGATGATCAGAATGTCAGTGGATTCATTCATGCCCGGGTGTCCACTTGCATACCATCACGGCACAGCGTCTGGCAGGCCAGGCGCCGACGGCTGTCGATCAGCACCCGGCATTCCTGGCAGATGCCCATGCCGCACAAGGGCGCGCGTCGCTGGCCGGTCACCGAGGTTCGGCTGCAGCCGTCGGAGCCCAGGGCCAAAGCCGCGGCGACGGTGGTGCCTTCAGCGATCGAGAGTTTACGTCCATCAATGAAGAGTTCAGGCATGGTCTCTTACCCTTCAGCCAGATAGAGCCTGGAGCAACCCACCGTGGCGAGGGAGCTTGCTCCCGCTCGGTGGCGTAGCCGCCGCAAAACCAGTACACGCGGTGTGCCTGGGTAACCTGCTAGCAACGTATTGGGACCGCTGCGCAGTCCAGCGGGAGCAAGCTCCCTCGCCACGGGAGAGAGGTTCAGGGCTTCAGGCATGGGCAGGTTCTCCCAGGAAACGTTGCGGCAGATAAGGTTGTGCGGCCAGCGGCGCGGTTTCGTTGAACAGTTGCGCGACCAGCAGGTCGGCCGTCGCCGGCGCGGTGGTGACGCCGAGGCCCTCGTGACCCACCGCCAGCCACAAGCCCTTGCGTTGCGGATGCTGGCCCACCAGCGGCAGGCCGTCGGGGCTCGCCGCGCGAAAACCGGTCCAGGCGCGGATGCCGTTGAGATGCGCCAGGCCAGGCATGTAATCGACGGCGCGCTTGAGCATTTTCGCCAGCATCCAGCCCTCGACCTGCGGATCGATGTTGCCAAATTGCCGAGAGGCGCCAATGAACAGTTGTCCGGTCGGGCGCGGCTGGATGTTACAGGCCACCGATGGCCCGCTGGCGTTGTGGGCGCTGGTGACATAACCCAGTTCGACCAGGGTGTGGGTGACAGTGGCGGGGTAGCGATCGGTAATCAACAGGTGGCCTTTCTTGGGTTCGATCGGCAGCTCCGGACACAAGTCGGTGGCCTGGATGCCGTTGGCGAGCACCACCGCTTCGGCGCTCAGCCAGTGACCCCCGGTGAGACGCACGCGGTGGCCGTCCACTTCGCTGACCTCGGCACGCTGCTGGCGAATGTTGTCGTGATCGAGCATCCAGCGGGCGGCGGCGGGCGCGTAGAGAATGCCGTCGCCCTTGATCAGCAGACCGCCTTCCAGTCCCGTCCGCAGTTCCGGTTCGCGTTGCTGCAAAGCGGCCTGGCCAAGCAGTTCGCAGGCTTCGCCGTGGGCCATCAGATTCAGGTACTTGTCGTGGGCCACGGCCATCTCTTCGGCGTTGGCGGCCAGCCACAGCGTGCCGTTATTGCGCCAGGAGCAGCCCTCAGGCAAGGCGGGGGCCAACTCGCGCCATCGCCGCAGGGAATATTGGCTCAGGGCCAGCTCCGCCGGGTTGTCGTCGAGGACCAGCAGATGCCCCATGCCGGCCGCCGTGGCGCCGTGCCAGCCGGCGTCGAGCACCAGCACCCGCAAGCCACGCAGGGCCAAGCTCCGGGCACAGGCCGCGCCGATGATGCCGGCGCCAATGACGATGACATCGGCGACAGGCCCCTCGCTCACGGGCGAATGCCCCAGGCGAACGGGTCGTCCGGATCGATGATCAACGTAGTTTCCGCGCTGATGTAGGCGCGGCCGCGAATGGTCGGCACGATGCGCTCGCCTGAACGCTCGTACGAGCCTTCGAATTCACTGCCGATGACACTGGCCTGACGCCAGATCTGTCCCGGTTGCAACTTGCCATCGGCGGCCAGGCACGCCAGTTTGGCGCTAGTGCCGGTGCCGCAAGGGGAGCGGTCATAGGCCTTGCCGGGGCAGAGCACGAAGTTGCGACTGTCGGCATTGGGATCATCGGCGAACAGTTCGATATGATCGATCAGCCCGCCGTCCTCGCCCCGAAAGCCCTGCTGTTCAAGAGCCTGCTGGACCGCGAACGTGTAGGCGGTCAAGGCATCGAGATTGTCGCCAGCCACCCGCTGGCCGTGGTCGGCGATCAGGAAAAACCAATTGCCGCCCCAGGCCACGTCGCCCACCACCGGACCGATGCCGGGCACTTCCAGGCGCAACGCCTGGCGATAACGGTAGGCCGGCACGTTGCGCACGCTGACCGAACGATCTTCGTGCAGAGTGGCCTGCACCGTGCCCACCGGCGTCTCGATGTTATGCACGCCGGGGCCGATCCGGCCCAGGTGGGCCAATGACACCACCAGGCCGATGGTGCCGTGGCCGCACATGCCCAGGTAACCGCTGTTGTTGAAAAAGATCACTCCGGCACAGGCCGACGGGTCCACCGGTTCACACAGCAGGGCGCCCACCAGCACATCGCTGCCTCTGGGTTCCAGCACGCACGCGGTGCGCCAGGCATCGTGCTGTTCGGCCAAGCGTTGCCTGCGCTCGGCCATGCTGCCCTGGCCCAGGTCAGGGAAACCGGCGGTGACCAATCGGGTCGGTTCGCCGCCGGTGTGGGAGTCGATCACAGTGATGCGTTTCATGGCGCCACGTCCGTTCAGGTGAGTGAACGCAAGCGTGGCCCGCGCCGAGGGTTGGCGGCTTGAGGGTTTTATCTGTCGCTCGTGACGAAATCGGCACAGCGCGAAGGCATCATCGGCTCGACGGCAGGAATTCGAACAGGGTCTGGCAGACTCCGGCGATGTGTTCGTCCAGCAGCTTCACCGCGCGTTCGACATCACCGGCCCGGCAGGCGTCGAGAATTTCCCGATGCTCGTGGTCGGCGCGCTCCTTGCCCGCCGACAGGCTCATCTGCATGCGCAGGTAACGTTCCAGCTTGTCGTGGACCGAGCGGATCAGCCCGACCATGAACGGCCGTTGCGCCGGTTCGTAAAGGCAGGCGTGCAGTTGCCAGTTGAGCTCGGCCCAGCGGCCGACGTCATCTTCGCCGATGAACTCGCGACAGATGCTGTCGGCTCGGGCGAAGGTCGCTTCGGTCATGTTGGGGATGGCCAGGCGCAGGACCTTGTCTTCGAGCAGCATCCGCACCTCGAACATCTGCGCCAGTTCCGCTTCGGAAATCCGCGTGACCATCGCCCCGCGGTTGCGCTGGAACAGCACCAGGCCTTCGGCCTCCAGGCGCTTGAGCGCCTCGCGCACGGGGATCTTGCTGACATTGAACTGCCGGGCGATGTCGTCCTGGCGAATCGGCTCGTCTTCGGCAAAATGCCCGGCCACAATGGCATCGCGCAGGTGACGGGTGATGATTTCCGAAGTGGAGGGGGTGTTGCCCAGGTCGGGCAGGTTGAACTTGGATAATGTCACGGCGGCGGGTCGTTCGGGCTGAGTTGGGGATATGGTATACGACTTTGCCTGCGGCGATGTCGAGTGCTGGTGTGACGAGGTCAGCCATGGGATGGCTGGGCGATGAAAGCTTCGCTGCGAACGATCAGCAAGCCGGTGACCGCTGCGCCCGCCAGCAGTGCCAGGCCGAACACCAGCAGCGCCATGTCAGCGCCGAAACGATCGGCCAGCAACCCGGTCACCACCACCGGGATGCTGAACCCGACGTAGGCGAACAGGAAAAAACCGGCGCTGACCCGGGCTTTCTGCGCACCGGCCATGGCGGTCACGGCCGACAACCCGCCGAGGTACAAAAAGCCGTAGCATGCACTGCTGGCGCCCAGGGCCCCGAACAGCACCGCGGCCAGGGAGCCGATGCTCGCGCCCCAGGCGAGCAATGCATAGCTCAACGGCAAGACCAACAAGCCCAAGCCGGTGGCTCTGGCCGGCTGCATGCGTCGCACCCAGGGCTGGAAGAGCAGGCCGCAACTGATGACGGTAAACGTCGACAATCCCGACCAACGCTGCAAATCGTGGCTGGCGAGCACCGACGGCAGGATCGCAATCACCAGCCCGGAAGTGGCCCAGGCCAGCAGCATGGAAAAGCTGTAGGGCAGGCTCCCGGCGGGAAACAGCGGCAGGCGCAGCAGCGGCGCCTGCTCGATTCGCACGGCGGGGTCGGGCAGCCGCCAGACCACGATCAGCGCCAGGCCAGCCAGCACCAACTGCAGCCAGAAACTGCCAGGGGTAACGCTGGGACAGGCGAAAAGAAACAGGCTGGTCAGCGCCGCGCCCAGGCCAAAACCCAGGGAGGTGCTGGCCGTGACCCGGTTGGCCGGTGAACGGCTGTCGGCGGTTGCCAGCAGTTCCGTCATATAGGCGGTCGCGGTCGCCGAGGCCAGCCCGGTCCCGACCCCCATCATCAGGCGCGCCACACCCAGGGCGATCAGGTTGGGCCAGAACACGGTGACCAGCGTCGCCAGCATCGACAGGGCAAGCGCCGCGATGATCAACGGTTTGCGGCCCACCCGGTCGGCCAAGCCGCCGAAGGCCAGCAGCACCGGCAACACCCCCAGCACATAACCGGAGAACGCCACCGCCGTGGCGCCGGCTCCGTAGCCGGAAAGCTGCGCATAGGTGGTGTACAGCGGCGCCTGGAGATTGACCGCCAGGGTGATCAGGCACAGTCCGAATGCCAGGCCCCATGAGTGTCGTTGCGATGCGTTCAAGAGCGTTCCTTGAGGGTGCGGAGTCTCGGCGAACTATCGCGGCCGTCCCGCAGGCAAACAAGGAACAGACGGACGCCTTTTATGTTTAACTGTTTGCGCGAAATTCAAGAACACTCGCAGAGAGCCCGTGTCATGGACCTGAACATCAATCGCAACGCTACGGGGTCCCTGGTCCGGCAACTCGTCGCCAGCGTCAGCGACTGGATAAACGCCCACGGCATTCGCCCTGGCGCCCGCATGCCCTCGATCCGCCAACTGGCGACGGAAAATGGCTTGAGTCTGTCGAGCGTGATCAAGGCCTACGACCAACTGGTCGCCAGCGGTGTGTTGGAATCCCGGCATGGGTCAGGTTTTTTCGTGGCGCAACGCCGCCCCGAGGCGTTGGCGCCGGAAGCCGAGGAAGCTGTCGCCTGGAAACTGTTCGATAACCCATCGACCCAACTCAAGCTGGGGTGCGGCTGGCTGCCGGACGCCTGGCGCGACGATAGCGACCTGGGCCAGGCGATCCGCCAAGTGGTGCGCTGCGACAGTCACGCGTTGTTCAACTACAGCACTCCGCTGGGCTCCGCTCCTCTGCGCCTGCAGATCCAGAAGCGCCTGGGCCTGATCGATATTCATGTCGATCAGGCGCAAATCATCACGACCCAGGGCGCCAGTCATGGCCTCGACCTGCTGGTGCGCACGTTGCTCAAACCCGGCGACCTGGTACTGGTGGAAAGCCCCGGTTACTACAACCTGTTCAACCTGTTGAAGCTGCACGGGGTCAAGACGTTGGCGGTGCCGAGGACCGCGCAGGGCCCGGACGTCGCGAGCCTGGAGCGCTTGCTCGGCGCGCATGAACCGAAGTACTTCTTCGTCAACAGCATGTACCAGAACCCCACCGGCACCAGCCTGGCGCCGAGCGTTGCTTATCGCCTGCTGCAACTGGCGACGCTGCATGACTTTCGCATTATCGAGGACGACATCTACGCCGATTTCCAGAACGGTCCGACCTCACGCCTGGCTTCCCTCGATGCCCTGGACCGGGTGATCTACCTGGCGAGTTTTTCCAAGACCTTGTCCAGTTCATTACGCGTCGGCTACGTAGTGGCCCAGCCGGAAATCATCAACCGCCTGGCTGAAATCAAGATGGTGACCGGCATCGGCTGTTCATTGCTGGCGGAAAACGTCGTGGCGACGCTGTTGGCCAACGGCGCTTATCGCAAGTTGATCCAGCGCTTGCGCCTGCGTTTGAACAAGCAGATGGCAAGCACGTTGCGCCAGCTTGAGCCGGCCCTTTGGGAAGTGTTTGCCGAGCCCTCGGGTGGCCTGTTCATCTGGGCGCGACCCCGGCATGTGCCGGCGGCGCGCGTGCAAAGGATCGCCGAGCAATCGCAGGTGCAGTTGTCCCAGGGGGCGACGTTCTTGCCGAACGGGGAGGGCAGTGACTGGTTGCGCCTGAACGTGGCGTATTCCCAGGATGCTCGTGCCCAGGCTTTTTTCCGCGAAATTGAACAGGAATCGACTGTTGGAACGGCAGTGCTAATGGGAATAGATGTCAAATAGGAATGAGTTGCTGTATCTTTCGCGACCTATTCCTGCCGGCCTCCTGGTTGGCGTTCTTTCGTTAGGATTGTGTGTCGATGCGTCGGATACTCGTTTCTCTGTGTGTGCTTCAGGCTTATTCCATTTCCACCTGGGCAGAAGAACCCGGCACGACGGACAGGGCGCCTTTGGAGCTGCAAGCCACCGATATCGTCGGCACCTCGGACTTCGAGACCGCGCAGGGGCCGGTGAAGGGCTACCACGCGACCCGTTCGGCCAGTGCCACGCGTACCGACACCGCGATTCATGAAACCCCACAATCGATCTCGGTCGTATCCCGCGATGTGGTGGAGGACCTCAGCGCCACGCGTCTTCAGGATGCCCTTGATTATGCCGGTGGCGTCGGCAGGGCCAACAACTTCGGCGGCCAGGGCCTGACCACCTTTACGGTGCGCGGCTTTACCACGGGCGAGTTCTACCGCAACGGTTTTCCGATCAACCGCGGCTATCCGAACATGCCGGATGCCAACACCATCGAGCGGCTGGAGGTACTGCGCGGCCCGGCGACGATGCTCTATGGCCGTGGCGACCCGGGTGGCACGTTCAATATCGTGTCCAAGCAACCGCTGGCCGAGCGTACGGTGACCCTGGGCAGCCAGGTCACTGACCAGGGCATGCGTCGCGGCACCCTGGATGCGTCGGGGCCGCTGGATGAAGAAGGGCGCCTGGCTTATCGCCTGAACGTGATCGGCGAGGGCGGCGATACGTTTCGCGATCACGTCGAGACCGAGCGTTATGGCATCGCCCCGGTGGTCACCTGGCAGGTCAACGACACCACGCGCCTGACGTTCGAAGGCGATTTCATGCGCAACAACCATCCGCTGGACCGTGGCTTGACCCATTATCCCGGCCAGCGCGGCACGGCGTCCCGCGATACCTTCTTCGGTGAGAAAGACGCCGGCAAGCTGCACAACGACAACAGCATGCTGCAGGTGCGTTTCGAGCACATGCTCAACGACGACTGGACCCTCGCCGGCGGCACCCAGTGGCTCGACGGCACGTTGCAGGGCAACGCCGTCGAAGCCAACGGCATCGGTGCTGACGGGCGGACCCTGGGGCGCAACTTCAACTATCGCAAACTGGAATGGACCGACCGCGATACCCAGCTCAATCTCACCGGGCATTTCTCCACCGGCGGGTTCGAGCACACGCTGTTGACCGGCGTCGAGTATGAAGACTACGACTATAAGTCGATCATCCAGCGCTCTGCTGCCGGTGCCGGTGCGTATCCGATCGACATCTTCGATCCGGTGTATGGGCAGCCGCGCCCGGCGTTGACCCGCACGCCCACCAATGACCAGGAAAACCTCAAGACCTTTGGCTTTTTCATCCAGGACCAGGTGGCGTTGACCGAGCGTCTCAAGGTGCTGGCCGGTGCGCGTTTCGAGCGGTTCGAGCATGAGTACGAAACCTTCGTCCCCCAGGCGCGTCCCGGCAGCCGCAACTGGGACGTCACCGACAACGCTGTCACCCCACGCCTGGGCGTGATCTATGACCTGACCGACACGGTCGCCGTCTATGCCAACACCGCCCGTTCGTTCAAACCCAACAACGGCGCCAGCCGCGAAGGGGGCGGGTTCAAGCCGGAGGAAGGCAAGTCTTACGAAATGGGCATCAAATGGGAGGCGCTGGATCGTCAGTTGAGCGTCGATGCAGCGATATACCAGATCGAAAAACGCAACGTGCTGACACCCGATCCGCTGGATTCGACCTTCAGCGTGGCGGCCGGCGAGGTGCGCAGCCGTGGTTTCGACCTGAACGTGGCGGGCAACCTGACGCCGGAGTGGCGCGTGATTGGCGGCTACGCCTATGTGGATGCCGAAGTGACCAAGGACGTCAACATCCCCACGGGTACGCGCTTGCTCAACGTGCCGAAGAACTCCTTCAGCCTGTTGAACGTCTACGAGTTCCAGGACGGCGGCCTCAAGGGACTGGGCCTTGGCCTGGGCGCCAGGTACGTCGACGAGCGGGCCGGCAACACCGCGGCCACCACCTTCACCATGGACGATTACACGGTGGTTGACCTGCTCGGCTACTACAAGGTCAACGAGCGCATTCGCCTCAACCTCGACCTCAAGAACCTGTTCGATGCGGATTACGAGGAGGGCGCGTTTGGTGGTGTGTACGCCTATCCGGGCGCGCCGCGCACCGTGCAGGCAGGTATTTCCTACACGCTGTAGCGACCAGGCCAAGCTGCACGAAAAACCCCGAAGGTTTCGCCTTCGGGGTTTTGTTTTTTACCACTTGCCGGTGCTCATCCCACCGTCCACCGGCAGGATCGCGCCAGTGGTGAAATCGGCACCGGCCAGGTACAGGACCGCTTCGGCAATCTCGTCGATGGTGCCTACCCGACCGGCCGGGGCCAGGTTGTTGAGGAAGTCACGATTGGCCGGGTCATGCATCGGCGTGTCGACTATGCCTGGCGCTACCGCGTTGACCTTGATGTTGTGCGGCGACAGTTCGAGCGCCAGGGCACGGGTCATCTGGTTGACACCGCCCTTGATCAGCACCGGCAGCGCTGCCGGCACCTGGATGTTCGGTTGCAGGGCCACCGAGGCGGAGATGTTGATGATGAAACCCTGGCGGCGGCTGATCATGTGTGCGGCAGCAGCCTGGCTGGCGTAGACGAGCCCCTTGAGGTTGGTGTCCAACAGCGATTCGAGGTCTTGGGGGCTGTATTCGATGAAGGGTTTTGGCAGGAAGAACCCGGCGTTGTTCACCAGCCCGTCCACCGCGCCGAAGACTTCGATGGCTTTGCCGACGAGGGCGGTAGAGGTTGCCGGGGCGGCAATGTCACCGGCCACGCCGATGAAGCTCGCCGGGTGACCGAGTTGGCCGGCCGCGTCATCCAGGCCCGATTGCGAGCGGGCATTGCCCACCACGTTATAGCCGCGAGCGAGGAACGCCTTGACCAGGCCAAGGCCGATGCCGCTGGACGCGCCGGTGATGATGACGGTTTTCCGATTGCTCATGATGTTGACTCCTGATCACGTTGGGGTAGAACCGCTGCGCCTGGGTTGGCGGGGTTGAGATCAGGTTATTGATGCGCTCGGGTTTGATAAATGGGGGTTCTGGTACTTGAGTTGATACTTGGTGTAATCAATGGCTGCGATTGGCGCAACTTTCCCTGTGGGAGCGAGCCTGTGTGGGAGCGGGCTTGCCCGCGAAGGCGGCGGTATATCCAACATCGCTTTGACAGACCCACCGCTTTCGCGAGCAAGCCCGCTCCCACAATTGGATATTTGTGGGCAGAAAAAAGCCCGGTCATTCGGACCGGGCTCGTCAGGGATGAAGCGTCATTCCTTGGGCTTGCTTCGATACTCGGTTGTCGTCATGCCCGCGTAACCCCAGTTATCCGTGTCGACTTCCTCGATCACGATATGGGTCAGGTGCGGGTCCTTGCCCAGCACGCGCTGCAGGGTCTCGGTGATTTCGCTGATGACCTGGGCTTTCTGCTCGCGGGTAACGCCGTCGCGGGTGATACGAACATTGACGAAAGGCATGATGCACTCCAGTTGAGGAAAGTGCGCAGCAGATGCCGCGCAATCGATGACCACTGTATTTATACGTCACGGGCTGATAAACAGGCATCGGGAATCTTCTGTTGATACGCGGTGTAATGAATCATGAAGCGGCATTTCGAAGATTTGCAGTTGGGCAGCATCGAATTGTTCTGCCTGGCGGCCGAGGCGGGCAGCTTCACGGCGGCCGCCCAGGTGGCCGGGGTGACTCCGGCGGCGGTGAGCCGGTCAATCTTTCGCCTGGAGGAGCGCCTGGGTTCGCGGTTGTTCGTGCGTACCACTCGAAGCATCCGGCTGACCGATGCCGGCCGGACCTTTTTTGAGCAATGCCGCCAGGCGTTGACGCAACTGGTCGAGGCGCAACAGGAAGTGATGGGCGCGCAAACGGTGCCGTCCGGGCAACTGCGCATCAGCGTGCCCACGACTTATGGTCATCATCGCATCCTGCCGCTGCTGCCGGCATTTCGCGCGTTGTACCCGCAGGTCACGGTGGATGTCCACCTGAGCAACCGCAACATTGACTTCGTTGCCGAAGGTTATGACCTGGCGATACGGGTACGCGCCCAGCCGGATTCTTCGATGATCGCCCGGTTGCTGGAGGACGCCGGGTTGGTGGTGGTTGCGTCCCCGGAGTACCTGCAACGGGCCGGCACGCCGCTCACCCTGGAAGACCTCGACTTACACGAATGCATCCAGTTCGAACTGCCCAGCAGCGGGCGGCGTATTTCCTGGCTGTTCAATGTCGAGGGCAAGGAGAAGGAGGTGTTCGGGCAGGGCGGGTATTGCTGCTCCGATGATGTGCTGGGCGGCGTAACGCTGGCCAGGCATGGCGCGGGATTGTTCCAGACCTACAGATTCATCGTGGAAAAGGAACTGGCGGACGGGCAGCTGGCGGAAGTGCTGGCGCCGTTCGCGGGACGCTCGCGCCCGTTCACCTTGCTGTACCCCCACGGCCGTTACGTGCCGCAGCGAGTGCGGGCGTTTGTGGATTTTCTGTTGGGGTATCGGCAGCAATGGGCCGAGGGCTGAAAGCAATCCCCCGGCCTGGCCGGATTCCCCGTGGAGAGGGAGCAAGCTCCCTCTCCACCATGGATCACCATTACCTCAAATAACGCTACCCGCGATCAGAACCGAAACGCCTGACGCCCGATCAGCAGCCACTTCCCATTCTGCTTCTGCCAGATCTGGAAGTTCTCGATTTCCGTCGGGATCACTTCGGTGCCCTTGAGTGCTTGCGCGGAAAAATGATTGCGCACCAGGGCCACATCGCCTGACAGGGTGATTTTCTGATTCTTCATCTCCAGGGTCTTGAACGCGCTTTTGCCGGTTTCGATGTCGGCGATGAAGGCCTTCTTGTCCTGGATGTTGCCGCTGGAATGGCCGTAAGTCAGGTTCTCGGCGGCGAGCGCCTGAAGCTGGGGAATGTCCTTGTGCAGCATGGCCTGGGTCAGGTGGTCGACCGCTTCGGCAACCTCTTTTTCAGCCGAGGCGGGGGCGGCTGCGGCGTAGCCGCTGAACAGGCACAGGAAGCCGATGACCGATAGCGCTTTTTTCATGAGAATTTCCTTGTTGTTGTAGGTATGCAGGAACGAGGCGTGAGCTCTCGTCGGTCATCGTACAACGTGTAGTGGCGGCGCGTGAATAGCCAAGTAGCAGTAGGTCATAAATTGCTAGAGAAGGTTGCGGTCAGGTTACTTGGACGCGCCCAGCCGTTATTATTTCGGCGACTGGCGCTGCTTGGACGCGAATGAAACTAAATGGAACGAATCAGAATGGCCCCGACACTTTTGGACCGCTATCGCGGATGCCTGCTGGGCTTGGCGTGTGGCGACGCCGTTGGCACTACTGTTGAGTTCAAGCCACGGAATTCCTTTCTACCTGTAACCGACATGGTCGGTGGCGGCCCCTTCAATCTCCGGCCAGGTCAATGGACCGATGACACCTCCATGGCTTTATGTCTGGCGGAAAGTCTGTTGCAAAAGGGCGGTTTTGATGCAGCTGACCAGATGGGTCGGTACCTTAATTGGTGGCACTGGGGTTACCTGAGTTCCACTGGTGCTTGCTTCGACATCGGCATGACCGTTCGCGACGCACTGGAGCGCTATCAAGCTCATGGCGACCCATTCGCGGGTAACACCGATCCACAGACGGCTGGCAATGGCTCGCTTATGCGCCTGGCACCGGTTGTGCTGTTCTTTTATCCGGATCGCAACCGTATTCACGAATTCGCCGCGCTGAGTTCACGGACGACTCATGGGGCAAGCGAGGCGGTGGAGTGCTGCCAAGTGTTGGCCGATATTATCGGCAATGCGTTGAGTGGTGATTCAAAGACGGACGTGTTGCGTGTGTCGTCCGAACAACTGACCGAGGCCAAAGTAATCGCGGTCGCCCAAGGAACGTATCAGCGAAAGGCCCGTAGTGAAGTGGCGGGCACTGGCTATTCGGTAGCTTCCTTGGAAGCGGCGCTGTGGTGTTTTTTCCACACGGACAGTTTCGCTGATGCAGTACTGGCAGCAACGAACCTGGGCGACGACGCTGACACCACCGCAGCCATTGTCGGGCAAGTGGCCGGTGCCTTTTATGGAATACAGGGTATACCCTCCGGTTGGTTGCAAAAGTTATGGATGCGACAGGAGATTGAAACCATGGCCGATGCGCTTAACCGTAAGGTCTGAGCCGCTTTTCGAGTTCATGCTCCTATTGCGGAGTCAGCCGATAGCGCGAGCATCTGGCTCCGTCCTCACAACCCCTCCCGAACCGCCCCGCGAATCCCCTCCAACAGCATCGTGAACGCCGGATTGTCGTTATCCTCCCGCCACACCAGATGCAGTTCGCTTTGCACGCCTTCGCCCAGGTCGATCTCGCGAAACACCACCTGCTTGAACACCACGCTGGTCGCGCACCGGGGCACCAGCGCCACGCCCATGCCGGCGTTGACCAGTGCCAGGATGGTCAGCGATGAACCGAGCCATTGCACGAACTGTGGGGCGACGCGGGCCGAGCGCAGCATGCCGGTGAGCAGTTCGTTGAAAGGCGGGTAGGCGGAGTGGGAGTACATGAGGAACGGTTGCCCGTCCAGATCCTGCACGCTGACAGACTCGGCGCTGGCCAGCGGATGGCCGGCCGGCACGGCCAGGACGAACGGCTCGCGTACCAGGCATTCGGTCGCGTAGCCGGTTTCCAACAACGGCGAACGAACGATGCCGAGGTCGATGCGCCGGGCGCGCAAGGCTTCGTGCTGCTGGTAGGTGTTCATCTCCGCGAGAACGATCTTGACCTGTGGCTGTTTGAGCCGCGCCTCGGCAATGACTTTGGGCAGGAATTCATACACCGCGCTGCCGACGAAGCTGATGGTGACCGAGCCGATATCGCCCTGGGCAAAACGCTTGGCGGCCTCGGCGGCTTGTTGCGCCTGTTGCAGCAGGTTCTGCGCTTCGATGAAAAATGCCCGGCCGGCTGCGGTGAGGGCGACGCTGCGGGTGCTGCGGGTAAACAGCTCGACGCCGAGGTGATGCTCCAGCAACTGGATCTGTCGACTCAAGGGCGGCTGGGTCATATTCAGGCGTTCGGCGGCCCGGCGGAAATTCAGTTCGGTTGCCACGGTGGTGAAGCAGCGCAGTTGGGCCAGTTCAAACATTGATTCAATCCCGGTATCAATCAAGTGCCAAGTTAGATTAGACGGGAACAATCCCTCGCGTCCATCATCAATCCGCTCTTCGCAAAAGCAGAAAGCCCCACAAAAACAAGATTGGGAGGCACCCTTGAATCACGTATCGGACTCGACCCTGGCCACCGCCGCGGCCAAGGTCAAACGTCACGTCCTGCCGTTGGTGGTGGTGATGTTCATCGTCAACTACATCGACCGCGTCAACATCGGCTTCGTCCGCAGCCACCTGGAAACCGACCTGGGCATTGGCGCAGCAGCCTATGGCCTCGGTGCCGGGCTGTTCTTCATCGGCTACGCGCTGTTCGAGGTGCCGTCCAACATGCTCTTGCAGCGCTACGGCGCCCGGGCCTGGCTGACGCGCATCATGTTCACCTGGGGCGCGGCCGCCATGGCCATGGCGTTCGTGCGTGGCGAAACCAGTTTCTATGTGTTGCGCTTCATTCTGGGCGCGGCGGAAGCGGGCTTCTTCCCCGGCATCATCTATTACTTCACCCAATGGTTGCCGGCCAACGAGCGCGGCAAGGCGATGGCGATCTTCCTCAGCGGTTCGGCAATCGCCTCGGTGATTTCCGGGCCGGTATCCGGCGCCTTGCTGCACATCAGCGGGCTGGGCCTGCATGGCTGGCAATGGATGTTCCTGATCGAAGGCGGCGCGTCTATCGTGCTGTGCGGGTTTGTCTGGTTCTGGCTGCAATCGCACCCCAGCCAGGCCAAATGGCTGACGGCTGAAGAAAAAACCGTGTTGATCGCCGCCATCGCCGAAGAGCAGCGGGCGCGGGAAGCCGCCCAGGTCATCAAGCCTTCAATGTTCAAATTGCTCGCCGACCGGCAGATCGCGCTGTTCTGCTTCATTTATTTTTCCATTGCCCTGACCATTTATGGCGCCACGTTCTGGCTGCCGAGCATGATCAAGAAGATGGGCAACCTGGGGGATTTCCAGGTCGGCTTGCTCAACTCGATTCCGTGGATCATCTCCATCGTCGCGATGTATGGCTTCGCTGCCCTGGCCGGCAAGTGGAAGTTCCAGCAGGCCTGGGTCGCGGTGACGCTGGTGATCGCCGCGTTCGGCATGTTCATGTCCACCACCGGCGGGCCGATCTTCGCCTTCGTCGCCATCTGTTTCGCGGCCATCGGCTTCAAGGCCGCCTCGGCGCTGTTCTGGCCGATCCCCCAAGGCTATCTCGACGCCCGCATCGCGGCGGCGGTGATTGCCTTGATCAATTCCATCGGCAACCTCGGCGGCTTCGTCGCCCCGACGGCCTTCGGATTCCTGGAGCAGACCACCGGTTCCATCGAAGGCGGCCTGTATGGGTTGGCGATCACCTCGCTGGTTGCTGCCGTGGTGATCTTTTTCGCCCGGACCCAACCGGGGCGCGGCAAACCTGACGC
Organism: Pseudomonas sp. Z2-11; assembly: GCF_054161305.1. Classification (NCBI taxonomy): domain Bacteria; kingdom Pseudomonadati; phylum Pseudomonadota; class Gammaproteobacteria; order Pseudomonadales; family Pseudomonadaceae; genus Pseudomonas; species Pseudomonas sp. Z2-11. The sequence goes on along the minus strand of NZ_CP096395.1, from coordinate 3,289,571 downwards.
GCTGTCCGGCCAGCCTGAACACTCGGTCGAAGCTGACCTGCTGAACAAATCTCAAGCCCTGAAACCTGGCCCATCGGGAGCCGCTGCATGAAGATCAAACGCGTTACCGTGACCCCCATCGCTTTTCGCGATCCACCTTTGCTCAACGCCAGCGGCATTCATGAGCCGTTCGCGCTGCGCTCGATCATCGAGATCGAAAGCGACAACGGTTACATCGGCCTCGGCGAGAGCTACGGCGATGCGCCGGCCCTGGCGATCCAGCAGCAGGTGCAGAGCCAGTTGATTGGCCTGGATCCGTTCAATCTCAACCAGTTGCGCGCTATCGTCCAGGCCACCGTGGCTGCCCACAAACCGGCGAGCGTCGCCGGGGCGGAACTGGCGCCGGGCTCCCACGCGAGCAAGGCAGTGAGCAATGCCTATTCCGCTTTCGAAGTCGCTTGCCTGGACTTGCAGGCGCATTACCTGAATGTGCCGCTGGTGGATTTGCTGGGCGGTGCGATCCGCGACGAAGTGCCGTTCAGCGCCTACCTGTTTTTCAAATACGCCGAGCATATCGATTCACCGTATCCCGCGGACAGTTGGGGTGAAGCGCTGAACGAGCAGCAGATCGTCGCCCAGGCCCGACGGATGATCGAGGAGTACGGTTTCAAGAGCATCAAGCTCAAGGCCGGGGCATTGGAGCCGGAGCATGAAGTGGCCTGCATCAAGGCCTTGAAACAGGCTTTTCCTGGCTTGCCGCTGCGCATCGATCCCAATGGCAACTGGTCGCTGGAGACCTCTATCCGCATGGCCGAGCTGCTCGGTGATGACCTGCAATATTACGAGGACCCCACGCCCGGGCTCGAAGGGATGGCCGCGCTGCACAAGCGCACGGGATTGCCGCTGGCGACCAACATGGTGGTCACCGACTTCGACGAGTTCCGCCGCAGCGTGGCGCAGGACAGCGTGCAGATTGTCCTGGCCGACCACCATTACTGGGGCGGGCTGCGCGATACGCAAATGCTGGCGAAAATGTGCGAGACCTTTGGTTTGGGCGTGTCCATGCACTCCAACTCGCACCTGGGCATCAGCCTCATGGCCATGGCCCACGTGGCGGCTTCGGTGCCGAACCTGGATTACGCCTGCGATACCCATTACCCCTGGCAGGAACCGGATGAAGAGGTGATCAAGGGCGGCAAGCTGGCATTTGTCGACGGTTGCGTGAAGATCACCCGGGCGCCGGGCCTTGGCCTGGAGCTGGACCGCGATCAACTGGGCAAGCTGCATGAGCAGTTCCTCAGTTGCGGCATTCGCCAGCGCGACGATGTGCGGCAGATGCGGCGCTACCGGCCGGACTGGACCACGGTCAAACCGCGGTTCTAACATTTCCCAAGGGGGCCTGCTGCGCAGGCCAGCGGGAGCAAGCTCCCTCGCCACAAGAGCTGGGTATGGCTTCAATCTTGAGGACGGGAGCAATCCCGTGGCGAGGGAGCTTGCTCCCGCTGGGCGGCGTAGCAGCCCCTAGACCAGACAACTCGGTACCATTGCCCAATGAACTGATCTCCCAGACCACCCAGCGGCCCCCACCCAAAGTACCGCGCCCGCCAGCCTCGCCGTCTTACACCCAAACTGCCGCGCCGGGCCGGCGCTGCCAAAGCAGCCGGTAATCCCCTCCAAGGCAGCGTATGACCCGCCCGGTTGCCTTTCGATAATCGCCTCCGACATCCCGTCCCCTGTTGCGGAGCGCGCCATGCACAACAATAAGAATACCTGCCTGCGTTTTTTGCCTGCGGTCATCGCCGGCCTGTCGAGCCTGGGCCTGACGCCCTGGGCGCAAGCCGAAATCATGCTGTACGACAAGGACCAGACCACTTTTTCCACCGACGGCTATATCAACGCCTTCTATGTCAACAGCGACGTGGACCGGGCCGGGGAGCAGTTCGACCGGCGCCAGTCGCGGGTCAAGATGGGCTTTTTGCCCAACTACCTGGGCTTCAATATGGGCAAGCAGGTCGATGACCTCAAGCTCGGCGCCCGCGCCTCGTTCTGGGTGACCATCAATGACAGCGAAACCAACGGCACCGACACCGCCATCGACGTGCGGCAGTTCTACGGCACCGTCGCCAATCCGGAGTGGGGCGAGGTGCTGATCGGCAAGGACTTCGGCCTGTTTGCCCGTTCCAACATCTTGCTTGATGAGTTGCTCGCCGGTTACGGCCAGGTCAGCGACACCCTCGGCCTGGTGGATGGCGGCGGGGTGTCGTTCGGCAATATCGGCAGCGGCTACCCATACCCGTTCCCGACTTCGCAGATCACCTATCGCACTCCGGTGATGGACGGGTTGCGTGTGGCGGTGGGCATCATGGACCCGGTGGACACCAACGACAGCAGCGCCACCGGCAAGGCCTACCAGGAAAACCCGCGTACCGAGAGCGAGGTCACCTACCAGTTCGATCTCGGCGGCGCGAAGATCTACAGCTGGCTGAACGGCAGCTACCAGACCTCGGATAACACCGATACTCGTGTCGAATCGGTCACCTCAAAAGGCCTGGGTTATGGCGTGCAAGCGAAGATGGGCGGGCTCTCGCTCACCGGCTCCGGGTTCCAGGCCAAGGGCATCAACCCGTTTTTCACCAACAACGCCGGCGAGGCCACGCTGCGCAACGTCGATAGCAAGGGATATCTGCTGCAGGGTTCCTACAAGCTCGGCAAGAATCGCCTGGCGCTGTCCTACGGCAAGACCGAGGACGACGGCAACGGAGTGGTCGGCAGTGGCGCCGACTACGAGACCCGCGGTGTCGCGCTGTTTCATGACATCAACGACAACCTCAAGCTCGTCGCCGAATACAACCAGTTCGAAATCAACGGCCACGACACCAGCGCGCAGAACGAAGACACCGACACCTTCGCGGTGGGGGCTGTGCTGACCTGGTAAGGCACGTGGCGAGGGAGCTTGCTCCCGCTGGGGTGCGCAGCAGCCCCTTGAACTGGGATTGAGGTATATCAGGCTCATTCAGTCAGATTTTCGGGGCTGCTTCGCACCCCAGCGGGAGCAAGCTCCCTCGCCACAAAAACATCAATCCAGGTTTTCGTGGCAGCCCCTGCCGTGCGCATCGCGGTCGGGGCCGCCACGGTTCTCCTCCCATGGAAGTGTCCACCCGCTACCCAAGTAGCATTCGTCCGCCGGGCGCGGGTTCGTACACTCAGGGCTCTATCACGCACCGTCGGAGGCGCAGATGCAGCAGGCCCAGAGCGAAGGTGTGGTCAGCGCCATGTCCCAGGCAACGGACGTCGAGCAAGTGGCCCAGGAACTGGCGCGACAGCTGTTGCACCCGTACCTGGGTTTCGTGCTGTTTTTCTGTTCCGCCGAATACAACTTGCCGGCCCTGGGCCAGGCGCTGTCACGCAGTTTCGGCGGGATTCGCCTGGTCGGTTGCACCAGCGCCGGGGAAATCACCCCGCAGGGCTACGGTCGCAACTGCGTGACGGCGGTGGGGTTCGATCATCGGCATTTTTCCATTGCCGCCGAGCTGATCGGCGAGATGGAGCACTTCAGCCTGATCGACGCCCAGCAGATGGTCGAGCGACTGGCCGGTGGCTGTCGCAGCAACGTCCTGGCGCCGATCAAGGGCCACAGTTTTGCCTTGACCTTGCTCGACGGCCTGTCCAGTCGCGAGGAAATGGTACTGGCCGCGTTGAGCGCAGCCTTGGGCGACATCCCGCATTTCGGTGGCTCGGCCGGCGATGACAATTACCTGACCCACACCCACGTCTACTTTGAAGGCCAGTTCCACAGCGGCGCCGCCGTGGTGGTGCTGATCAATACCTGGCTGGAGTTCGAGGTGTTCACCACCCATCACATCCTGCCTCGTCAGGAGAAGCTGGTGGTGACCGGCGCCGACAGCGCCTCGCGACGGGTCTACGAACTCAATGCCGAACCCGCCGCCGAAGAATACGCCCGGCATATCGGTGTGCCGGTCAGCGCGCTGGATTACCGGATATTTGCCGCCCACCCACTGGCCGTGCGCATCAACGATCAGTACTACGTGCGGGCGATCCAGCAGGTCCACTCGGACCTGAGCCTGACTTTTTATTGCGCCGTAGAGAACGGCATCGTGCTCACGGCCATGCGCCCGGGGCCTCTGCTGCAAAACCTGCAAGCGTTGTTTGACGGCTTGCAGGAGCGCCTGGGTGACTTGTTGTTGACCATCGGCTGCGACTGCTTCCTCAGGCGCCTTGAGCTGGAAGACAGCGCTGGCCTGGAGCAGATCGGCCAGTTCCTGCGCGAACAACGGGTGATGGGGTTCAACACCTATGGAGAACAGTTCAATGGCATGCACATCAACCAGACCTTCACCGGAGTTGCCATTGCCCGTCATCGCGTCCCCGGTCATCGCTGAACTGCAGGCACAGATCGCCGCCTTGCAACACGACAACCACAAGCTGCGGCGCATCAATGCGGCGCTGATCGAGCGGGTCGAATCCGGCGTGACCCGTGGCAGCGACCCGTACGCAGCGTTCCAGCATTCGGTGGTGCTGGCCGAACAGGTCCGCGAGCGCACCGACGCCTTGAACCAGGCGATGGCCGAGCTCAAGGCCGGCAACCATCTGCTGGGCGAAGCCCGGCTGCGGGCGGAAACCGCCCATCGCCATCTGATCGATGCGATCGAGAGCATTTCCGATGCGTTCGTGCTGTTCGACGAACAGCAACGCATCGTCCTCTTCAACAGCCGTTTCAAGGCGTTCTGGGCTCACAGCCGGGTGCGGATCATCGCGGGGATGCGCCTTGGCGAGGTCAAGCGCCTGATGACCGCCAATGGTCTGTTCAGCGAAGAAACCCGCGGCCAGCCCGATGAGCCGGTGCTGTACCGATTGCAGAACGGCCGCTGGCTGCAGGTCAGCGAACGGCCGACCCAGGAAGGCGGGCGGGTGTTCCTGTTTACCGATATCACTGACGTCAAACTCAGCGAAACCGTACGCCGTGAGCAAGCCATCGCGCAGAAATCCCACTTGCTGCAGCGCGCGGTGGACAACCTGTCCCAGGGCGTAGCGATGGTCAATGCCCAGGGCGTACTGGAATTGTGGAACCGGCGTTTTCTGGAGCTCAGCGGCCTGGCGCCGGTGGCGGCTCATCGGCCATTCAACGAGGTGATCGCCGACAGTGAGCTGCAACTGCTGACGCCGGCCAGTCGCGACGGCAATGGGCGGTTGATCCAGGAGTGCGAACAGCGCCTGTCCGATGGCCGGGTCCTGGAGATCCGGACTCATCCGCTGCCGACCGGCGGCTACGTCAATACCTTCACTGACATTACCGAGCGCTACCAGCATGCCGAGGCACTGAGCGAAAGCGAGCGCTGGATCCGCTTGATCACAGATCACGTACCGGCACTGATCGCCTACCTCAACGCCGACCTGGTCTACGAATTCACCAACAAGGTCTATGAGCAGTGGTATTGCTGGCCGCGGGGCGTGATGCTCGGCCAAAGCCTGCGCGAAGCCCACAGCGAGCAGCATTACCAGCGCCTGGAAGCCTACGTAGCCCGAGCGTTGGCCGGGGAGAGCGTGACCTTCGAATTCGCCGAGACCAACATCAACAACCAGGAGCGCTACATGCTGCGCTCCTACGTGCCCAATCGGCTGGCCAACGGCGAGGTGGTGGGCATCTTCGTGCTGATCCGCGACATCACCGAACGTCGCCGCACCGCCGAGGCCCTGCACCAGGCCTACCAGAACCTGGAGCAGCGCGTGCAGGAGCGCACGGCCGAGCTGACCACGCTCAACGACCAGTTGCTACGCGAGATCGACGAACGCAGCCGAGTCGAGCTGCGCCTGCGCGAAGCCAAGCGCGAGGCCGAGCGGGCCAACCTGTCGAAAACCAAATTTCTCGCGGCGGTCAGCCATGACCTGCTGCAACCGTTGAACGCGGCGCGGCTGTTCACCAGCGCCTTGCTCGAACGCCGCGAACCGGTGGCGAACGCCCAACTGGTGCGCAACGTCAGCAATTCGCTGCAGGACGTGGAAAACCTGTTGGGCACCCTGGTCGATATTTCCAAGCTGGATGCCGGGGTGATCAAGGCCGATGTGGCGCCGTTCGCCCTCAGTGAGCTGCTCGACACCCTGGCCGCCGAATACCTTCAGGTTGCGCGTAGCGAGGGCCTGGCGTTGCGCTTCGTGCCTTGTTCGGTGCTGGTGCGCAGCGACATTCAGTTGCTGGCGCGGATCCTGCGCAACCTGTTGAGCAACGCCATTCGCTACACCCCCAGCGGGCGGGTGGTCCTGGGTTGCCGGCGTCACGGTAACCGTGTCTCGATCGAAGTCTGGGATTCCGGTATCGGCATTGCCCAGGATCGGCTGGAGGAAATCTTCCAGGAGTTCAAGCGTGGGGACGTCCAGCGCCCTGACCAGGATCGCGGACTCGGCCTGGGATTGGCGATCGTCGAGAAGATCGCCGGGATTCTCGGGCATCCGATCAAGGTCCGCTCCTGGCCGGGCCAGGGCTCGGTGTTCGCCATCGAGGTGCCGCTCAGCGCTACCGCACCCAAGCCGCTGGCGTGCCTGGATATGAGCGAGCCGATGCTCGAACGCCTGCGTGGCGCGCGGGTCTGGGTGCTGGACAACGACGCGGCGATCTGTGCCGGCATGCGCACCTTGCTCGAAGGTTGGGGCTGCCGCGTGGTGACTGCACTGTCGGAACAGGACCTGGCACGCCAGGTGGACAATTACCGCGCCGAGGCGGATTTGCTGGTTGCCGACTATCACCTGGACCACGATCAGAATGGCATGGACGCGGTGGCCCGGATCAACGCCTGCCGCACCTCACCGATCCCGGCCATGATGATCACGGCCAACTACAGCAACGAACTCAAGCAGCAGATCCGCGAGCGCGGGCACACGCTGATGCATAAGCCGGTGCGGCCGATGAAGCTGAAGATTGCGATGAGTCATTTGTTGGGCCAGGCAACCAGCCGTTGAGAAGAACCGCTTTTTGTGGCGAGGGAGCTTGCTCCCGCTGGGCTGCGCAGCAGCTCCCATCCATTCAACTCAACCAGACTGACACACCGCGTTGCCTGGGTTTGGGGCCGCTGCGCAGCCCAGCGGGAGCAAGCTCCCTCGCCACGGGCGATCTTCTCCAGAGCGCGGTTCAACGCCGCAGGTAAGCCCCGAAATCAATATCCCCCGCACTGAGAATCGCCTGCACCCGGTTATGCACGTTGAGCTTGCGCAGGATCGCCGAGACGTGGGCCTTGACCGTGGTTTCGGCGATGTCCAGCGTGTAGGCGATCTGCTTGTTCGACTCGCCTTTGGTCATGCGTTCGAGCACCAGCAGTTGCTTGCGGGTCAGGGCCTGGAGCAGTTCGGGCGGGAACGCCGGGGTCTCGTTCAGGCGCCGGCCCGTCGGGCTCTTCTGGGTGCGGATGATGTCTGGCGGCAGGTACACGTTGCCGTTGAGGATCTGCTCGATGGCGTCGGTCATCTGCGCGCGTGGCGACGACTTGGTGATGAAACCCACCGCGCCATAGGTGATGGCCTGCAGGACGATCTGCTTGTCCTGCTCGGCGGACACGATCACCACCGGGATGGTCGGTGCCTCGTTGCGCAAATTGATCAGGCCATTGAGGCCGTGCATGCCGGGCATGTTCAGGTCGAGCAGGATCAGGTCGAGGTCATCGTGTTCGCGAGTCAGCGCCAGGGCGCTGTCCAGGTCAGCGGTTTCCATCACCTCGCTCCCGGCGAAACCGTCGCTGATGACGTTGTGGATGGCTTCGCGAAACAGTGGGTGATCGTCGGCTATCAGGATTTTATACATGGCCATTCACCTCGTTATTGTCGTGTTGGGGCAGTTGCACGGCTCTCGGCCATTCAGGGCAAGGGTTCGGGGCGGGCCGCTTGCAGGGGCAGGTTGGCCGCTTCCCAGGCATCCAGGCCGTCGCGGTACCAATACAGATGTTTATAGCCCAAGGCGGCGGCGCGTTTTACCGCGTTCCAGCTCAACCAGCAATCGGAGCGGCAGTAAAAGACCAGCGGTTGATCAGCCTGGCCGGCGGTGGCTTTGCGCAGGTAAAACGTGAAGTAGTCCTGCCAGGTCGCGTCCAGTTCGCCGTCGCCGGTGTTGGCGAGCCACAAGCTGCCGGGCAGGTTGGCATGGGGTTCGGTGTCGATGAACCGGCCCTGGACCCAGGGCCGGCGGTAGACGTCGATCAGCACTGGCGCGGGCGTTTGCTTTAGCAGGCGCTGCAAGGCTTCGGTGTCGACGGTTTGCGCGCTGTCTGCGGAGGCGGGCGTCGGGCTGCGGTATTGAGTGATGCGAAAGCCCTGCGGGGAAAACAGCGAGGTGTCGGCCTGCGCGACATTCAGCGACAGGCCCAGCAAGACGATCGCGAGCAAACGGGGCATAGGTTTTATCCTTCTTGTTATGCGCCCATTACATGTCACGGTCGAGGTCTTGTGAATGCGACCATAGACAGGAAAACCGGTACTAAAGTAGTAATTTCCCAATTATGGACGTACACACCAATCCCTTGTGGGAGCGAGCCTGCTCGCGAAAGCGGTCATCCAGCCGCCATTGATGTATCTGATCCACCGCCTTCGCGAGCAGGCTCGCTCCCACAGGGATATTTGCCAGTAGCTTTAATTCGCCTTGCGCAATGCCGCATGCTGCGGATTGAACGTCCACACCGCCAGCAACGCAAACACCAGGCTCAGACCCACGCACACCGACATTGCCAGCAGGTTGAATTGCCCATACAGGGCGAAGCGCACCAGCTCCACGCCGTGGGTGAACGGGTTCACCGCGCACAGCCAGTACAACCACGGACTGGCCTCGAGCATTTTCCACAGCGGGTACAGCGCCGAAGACAGGAAAAACATCGGGAAGATGACGAAGTTCATCACCCCGGCGAAGTTCTCCAGCTGGCGGATCGCATTGGACAGCAACAAGCCGAGGGCACTGAGCATCAGGGCCACCAGCAGCAATGCCGGAAGCGCCAGCAGCAGGCCGGTGGCCGGAGGCTGGACGCCATACAACCAGGCGATGGCGAGAAAGGCATAGACCTGCAACAGCGAGATCAGCGAAGTCGCGAGCAACTTGCTCGCCAACAGGAAGGCCCGGGGCAGGGGGCTGGTGAGCAGTACGCGCATGCTGCCCATTTCCCGGTCATAGACCATCGACAGTGAGCCCTGCATGCCGTTGAACAGCAGGATCATGCAGGCCAGCCCCGGCACGATGTACACCTCATAAGGAATGTAGGTGTCGTAGGGCGCGATGATCGCAATGCCCAGGGCGGCCCGGAAGCCGGCGGCGAACACCAGCAACCATAACAACGGCCGTACCAGGGCACTGAGCAACCGCGTGCGTTGCAACACGAAGCGCAGCCATTCGCGCATCACGATGCCGCTGAAACATTGCCAATACGCATTCATGCGGCCACTCCCGAGGCGGTCAATCGATGGAAGGCCGAGCCGAGGCTGCCGCCATGTTCCAGGCTAACCGCCTCGGCGCGACCGCTGGCGACCAGCCGCCCCTGATGCACGATCAGCAAGTCATCGCGAGGCTGCACTTCGTCCAGCAGGTGCGTGGTCCAGAGCACGCTGATGCCCTGTTCGCGGCACAGTTGGCGGATATGCTCTCCAAGGGCCTGACGGCTGGCCGGATCGAGGCCGACACTCGGCTCATCGAGCAATAACAGGCGCGGCTCGTGCAGCAGCGCGCGGGCAATTTCCACCCGGCGCCGATGCCCGCCGTTGAGGTTGCGCACCCGCTCGTGACGCCGTTCGGTCAGGTGCTGGCGAGCCAGTTCGAGCTCAATCCGGACGTCAGCCTGGCGCCGGGCAAAGCCGTGCAGCGCGAGGTGATAACGCAGGTTCTGTTCGACGCTCAGGTCCAGGTCCAGGGTGCTTTGCTGGAACACCACCCCCAACTGGCGCAAGGCCTGGCGTGGCGCACCCTGCAACGAGTGACCGCCGACCCGGATCTCCCCGCGTTGCACGTCGTACAGGCGCGTCAGCAAGGCAATCAGCGTCGACTTGCCGGCACCGTTGGGCCCGAGCAGCGCGGCGAAGCGTCCGGCGGGCAGGCTGAAACTGATCTGGCGCAGGGCTTCGCGCGCGCCGTAGGCGAAGCTCAGGTCGCTGACCTCCAAGGCGTTCATGGCGTGACCACCACGCCCCACGGATAACGTCCGACTTTCACTGACTTGAGCACCTTGCGGCTCTGCACGTCGATCACCGAGACATCGCCGCTGACGCCATTGGTTGCCAGCAGTTGCTTCTGGTCCGGGGTGAATGTCAACTGCCAGACCCGTCGACCCACCAGCAGGTAATCCAGCACTTCGAAGGTTTGCGCGTCGATCACCGCGACATGGTTGGCCGGGCCCAGGGCGACGAATGCCAGCTTGCCGTCGGCGCTGAGCTTGATGCCCACCGGTTGGACCTTGTCCGGGTGCACGCCCTTGATCTGGAAGGTCAGGGTCTTGAGTACCTGGCGGGTGGCGACGTCGAGAATGCTCAAGGTGCCGCCGATCTCGGCCGAGGCCCAGAGCTGCGTACCGTCGCGGTTGAATTCGACGAAGCGCGGCCGCTGGTCCACCAGGGTGTTGTCGGCCAATGTCTGGGTGCTGGTGTCGATCCAGTGCAGCATATTGGTGGTCTCGCTGGTGTTGACCGCCCACTTGCCATCGGGACTGACGGCCATGCCTTCGGGCTCGACGCCCACAGCGATCTGGCCGAGTACTTCGGAGGTTTCGGTGTCGATCACCGTGACCAGGGCATCGTCTTCGTTGGAGACATAGAGCCAACGATCGTTGGGATGCAGGGCGAACTGTTCGGGGTCCTTGCCGGAGGGCAACTCCTTGATGATCTTGCGGGTGGCAACGTCCATCACCTGGACGCGATCCGAATCGCTGGCGCAGATGTACAGCAGGCGATTGTCATGGGACAGCAGCAGACCCCGAGGGCGCTGGCCCACCGGCAGGGTGTCGACGACTTCCAGGCTCTGCATATCGATCAGGCTCAGGCTGTTGTCTTTCTCGTTGGAGACCCAGGCGATGGCGGCGACGGCAGGGCCCGCCGCGATCAACGCAGCGCCGAAGGCGAGGATCTGGCAAAGCAGGGAGCGGCGCATGGCGTTTTCCTTGTTGTTGTTATTGATCAGGGGTAGCGGCAGCTGACTTCGGGCTGGTCGTAGCCCAGGCTGTCCATTTCGTTGCTGGGGTGCAGGAACCCGTCCTGGGGCGAGGTACTGACCAGGGCGCGTGGCTGGACCAGCGCAATCGGTTGACGCAATTGGCCGTTCCAGGGGCGATAGCTGAGCTTGCGGCCCTTGAAACCGTCGAGCGGCAGTTGGTCGCTGAGGGCCAGTTGGCGGATGGCGAACGGCTCATCGTGACGCAGTTTGCCGACGGCGGCGGCGATGCTGCGCACGGCGATCCAGGCGGCGAAGTCGCGGTCGTTCATCCAGCGCCCGGCCAAGGCTTCGAAGCGTTTTTGCAACTGCGCCGCACCGTAGGTCTCGACGGTCTTGTGCCAGCCGGTCGGGGTCAGTCCCTGGGTGCCGGCTACGGGGCGCGGGTACCACGTCTGGTAGGGCACGTACTCGCCAAAATCGCCGCGCTCGTCGGCCACCAGCACCACGTCGTATTCGGCGGTCTGGGTGAACAGCGGCATGTCGGCCTGGGCACTGCGGCGCTGGTCGTTGTCGAACTGCCAGGGTTTCTCGGCGACGATCTTCATGCCGAAACGCTTCATGGCCCGGCGCAGTGCGGCGGCGTAGGCCTGGTCCGCGGGTGTCTGGCCGACGATCAGCAAGGCGCGCTGCCATTTGCGCACAACGCTGAACTGGATCAGCGCATCGGCGAGTGTCGCCCGATCAGGCAGGGTGTGCAGCACGTTGCCCAGGCAGTCGCTGGTGCGCAGGCTGTCGTCGGGGCTGCCTGCGTTGAACAGCAGGCTGTCGGGCAGGGCGGCGCTGAGCTGGCGCAGGCTGGTAGCGGGTGCATTCACCACGAACAGCCGCAGGCCCCGATCGTGCTGGGCGCGGGCGGCCTGGAGCAGCGCTTCGGGGCTGTCTACGCTGGCGCTTTCGAGGCGGTAGTCGTGCTTGAGAAAACGTCCGGTGCTGTTGCTGTCGACAATCGCCAGCTCGGCGCCGCGCAGCCCGGCATCGGTGGGTTCGGCAATCACATTGGACAGCAGCGGGCCGGGATCGGGACGATAACCCAGGTAGCCGATGCGCACTTGCAACGCCACGGCATCGCCGGCCTGAGCGGTGGTCGTAGCCAGCAGATAAACCAGGGCAAAACGTGCGAGCCGGCGCATGACATCCTCCATTGCAGGTAGCGCCAGCATAGGAAGGCCACGAGCGCGGGGAAATATGCAGAAAGTACCGCCGGGGCAGTACCAAGGTAGTAGCTCGGCGCGGGCGTCGGGGTTTTAGGATGGCGATATCGTCATTCATCAGGGAGCGGACGGATCGTGCGGATACTCAAGACGCTGCTGTTGCCGTTGTTGCTGATCCTGAGCCTGATCGGGGTTGACAGGCATAAGACCATCCCTGTGGGAGCGAGCTTGCTCGCGATAGCGGTGGTTCAGCCGACCTTGATGTTGGATGTGCCGCCGTCATCGCGAGCAAGCTCGCTCCCACAGGGGGCCGGTGTCCCGCAAGGGCCCGGTATAGACCAGGGATCGGGGCGCTGAGCATGTCCGCCCTCTGGCGAATCAACCTCTGGGTCACGGTGTTCTTTGCCCTGGTCGCCGTAGCCTGCGCAACGCTGCTGCTGCACCAGGCCACCGCCGATGTGCAGCGCGAACTGCAATCGGCCGAGTCGGTGGTGCATTACCTGCGCGAAACCGCCGAGCGCGACCCGACCAGCCTGCAATCGCGGCTCACCGGCAGCCTGCGTCACGTGCGGGTGCATTGGCTGGCGCCTGGGGAGAACGCCCCGGCGAACGATCCGGGGTTGCAGGCCTGGCTGGGTCGCCAATTGTTGGCCGACGGCCCGGCTGCGCAGATGGTGGTCCTGCAGGATGGACGTCGGGCCTGGATCGCTGTTGATCCACGGGATGAAATTGACGAGATTCTCGATTCCCTGGCGCAACTGTTCGGCGTCTGCCTGATGGCACTCTTCGTCAGTTTGCTGGTGATTCGCTGGGCGGTGCGCCGGGGCGTGCGTTTGCTGGATGAATTGCTCCACGCGATGCGCCAGGTGTCCGCCGGGGACTTGCAGGTCAGCCTGCGCACCGAAGGCGTTTCGGAAGCCCAGCAGTTGGCGGAGCATTTCAATCGGATGACCGCCGCGCTGGCCCAGACCCGCGCGGACAACGCCCGGCTGACCCAGGCACTGCTGGCCGTGCAGGAACAGGAGCGCACGCGCCTGGCGCAGACGCTGCACGATGACCTTGGCCAATATGTGGCCGGTATTCGCGCACGGGCCTGTCTGCTGCGCCTGCTCATCCATCAGCCGCCAGCCTTGGAGCAGACGGCAAACGAACTGGAAGAACACTGCGATCACCTGCAACAAGGCTTTCGCGCGTTGGTCCACGACTTGTATCCGGTGGTGTTGCAGCACCTGCCATTGTGCGAGGCAATCGGGCTGCTCGCGAGGCAGTGGCAGGACAGACACGGGATCGCCTGTCAGTTGCGAGTCGATGGAGCGTCGCCGTCGATAACCGGGCCTGACAAGGCACACCTCTATCGCCTGTTGCAGGAAGCACTGACCAACATCGCCCGGCATGCCAACGCCAGTCAGGTACGGATTCGCTTGCAGCACCGCAGCGGCCGCCTGCGCCTGCTGGTGCGCGATAACGGACGTGGCGCGCAGCAACCGGCCCGGGCGGGTGTTGGCCTGCATTCGATGGCCGAACGGGCCCGCAGCCTCGGCGGTGAGCTGCGCATCATCAGCCAGCCCGGCGCCGGGTGGGCGCTGGCCTTGAACATTCCCCTGGAGGCTTCATGAACATCTTGTTGGTGGACGATCACGCTGTGGTTCGGCAAGGTTACGCCAGCCTGTTGCGAGCGCTGATGCCGGAACTGCTGGTGCGCGAAGCGGCCTCCGGCGAAGAAGCGTTGAGCCAGGTGCAGGAACAGGTGCCGAACCTGGTGATCATGGACTTCAGCCTGCCGGGCATCAGCGGCCTGGAAACCACCCGCCGCCTGCGTCAACGCTTGCCGCAACTGCGGGTGCTGTTTTTCAGCATGCACGACGAACTGCCATTGGTGCGCCAGGCGCTGGACGCCGGCGCAGCGGGTTACCTGACCAAAAACTCGGCACCGCAGATATTGCTGGAGGCGGTGCGCCGGGTGCTGGCCGGCCATGCCTATATCGAGCAGACCCTGGCGACCCAATTGGCCTGCGCCAGCACCCGGCCCGATGCGGACCCGCGCCTGCAATCGATGACCCAACGCGAACTGGAGATCTTCGTCATGCTCGCCAGGGGCACCCCGGCGCGGACCATCGCCGAACAGCTGTGCATCAGCGCCAAAACCGTGTCCAACCATCTGACGCTGCTCAAGAGCAAGCTGCAGGTCAGCTCCCATGCCGAACTGGTCCACCTGGGAATCGATATGGGCGTGGTGCGCGTGGCGGGGTGAAATGCTGATCCGTGGCGAGGGAGCTTGCTCCCGCTGGGCTGCGAAGCAGCCCCAACAAGCTCGATTCAATGAACCTGACATTCCGAGGTGTCTGGTTTTGGGGGCGCTTCGCACCCCAGCGGGAGCAAGCTCCCTCGCCACGGTCTCAGTGATCCCAACTCGTGGGGCACCCCTTGCAGTCTTGCATATTCGCATCCTGGAAATTCCCGTAATGCTGGCGCGAGCCACTCAGGTTGGCCTGTTCCAGGTTGCTTTCAGCGAGCTTGACCTCTTGCAGGTTGGCATCGCGCAGGTCGGCGCCCTTGAGGTCGGCCTTGCTCAGCCAGGCCATCTCCAGGTCGGCGGCTTGCAGGTTGGCCTCGTGCAGGCGAGCCCCGGACAAACGGGCGAATTGAAGGTAGGCACCGCTCAAGTCGGCCCGCTGGAATTGCGCGCCCTGGGCAAACAGCCCCCAACCCTGGATCGCCTTGAGCGTGGCGCCGCTGAAATCCGCCAGGCGCAGGTTGCTCTGTTGCAGGCTGGCACGGTTCAGGTTGGCGCCCTGGAGCTGCGCCTTTTCAAGGTTGGCCAGGTCCAGCCGCGCATGACGCAGGTCGGCATCGCGCAAGTCGGCACCGGCGAGATTCATCTTGCGCAGGTCCTGGCTCGCCAGGTTGGCGCCCCGCAGGTTGGCGCCGGGGCATTGGCTGGATTCGGCGATGAGGCAGCCGTTGATGGTCAGAGGGGTGTCGTCGGCGTTGGCACCGGCGGCGAGGAGCAGAAGCAGCAAGGGCAGTGGTTTCATGGCCTACACTCGGGCAAGTGTGGGAGCGAGCTTGCTCGCGATAGCGCAGTGTCAGTCAACATAAATATCGACTGAACGACCGCCATCGCGAGCAAGCTCGCTCCCACAGGGGTTGTGGTGGGGGCAGGGCTCAGGTTGGCTCAGGGTTATTTCTGCGCCGTCGCTTTATCCCAACTCGGAATCTTGAACACCCAGAACGACCCGCCCTGGGCCACCGGTTTGGTCAGTTCGGCCATGTCGCCGCCCCACAACGGCACGGCGCCGCCATAACCGACGGTCACGCCGATGTACTGCTCGCCGTCCTGCTCCCAGGTGATGGGCGGGGAGACGATGCCGCTGCCGGTCTGGAACTTCCACAGCTCCTTGCCGGTTTTCGCGTCGAAGGCCTTGAAGAAGCCGTCACCGGTGCCGGTGAACACCAGGTTGCCCTTGGTCGCCAGCACACCGGCCCACAGCGGCAGCGGCTCCTGGTGTTCCCACACCACCTTGCCAGTGGTGGGGTTCATCGCCCGCAGGCTGCCGACGTGATCGTCGTACATGCGCTTGATGCGAAAACCCATGCCCAGGTAGGCCGAGCCTTTTTTGTAGCTGACCTCCTCGGTCCAGTACTCCTCCTTCCACTGGTTGCCGGGCACATAGAACAGCCCGGTGTCCTGGCTGTACGCCATGGGGTTCCAGTTCTTGCCACCGAGGAACGGCGGCGAAACCTCCACCGGTTTACCCTTGGTTTCGCCTGGCAACGGCTTGGCCGGACGTTGGCCGGGGTTTTCCACGGGCCGACCGGTCTTCAGGTCGATGTGGCTGGCCCAAGTGATGTTGTCGACGAAGGGGAAAGCGTTCTGCAGCTTGCCGTTGTTGCGATCCACCACGTAGAAAAAACCGTTGCGGTCGGCGTGGGCGGTGGCCTTCACCTGTTTGCCGTCCTTGTCCTTGTAGTCGAACAGCACCAGCTCGTTGTTGCCGGAGAAATCCCAGGCGTCATTGGGCGTGTGCTGGTAGAACCACTTCACTTCGCCAGTGCTTGGATCAACTCCCACCTGGCCCGAAGTGTAGAGACTGTCGTAGTCATGCGGGTTGCCGTCCTTGGCGGTGCGCGCCCAGGTGTTCCACGGGCCGGGGTTGCCCGCGCCGACGATGATGGTGTTGGTCTCGGGGTCGAAACTGGCGCTCTGCCAAGGCGCGCCGCCACCGTGGCTCCAGGCCTCGACCTTGCCGGTCTCGGTGGTTTTGTCGTCAGGCCAGGAGGGCGCCTTGACGTCGCCGGTCGGCGTGCTGTCCTTGCCGTTGAGGCGGCCCATGTGGCCTTCGACAAACGGCCGCATCCAGACTTCTTCACCGGTGTCCGGGTCGCGGGCGAACAGTTGCCCGACGACACCGAACTCGTCGCCGGAGCTGCCGTGGATCAGCAGGACCTTGCCGCTGGCCTTGTCCTTGATCAGCACCGGGGCGCCGGTCATGGTGTAGCCGCCGGCGTGGTCGCCGAATTTCTTGTTCCAGACCACCTTGCCGGTGTTCTTGTCCAGGGCAACCACCCGTGCGTCCAGAGTCCCGAAGTAGATCTTGTCGCCATAAATGGCCGCACCACGGTTCACTACATCGCAGCAGGGCCGGATGTTGTCCGGCAGGCGGTGGTTGTAGGTCCACAGGCGTTTGCCGGTCCGGGCGTCGAGGGCGAACACCCGGGAGTAGGAGCCGGTGACATACACCACGCCGTCGCTGACGATCGCCTGGGATTCCTGGCCGCGTTGTTTTTCGTCACCGAACGAGTAGGACCAGGCCGGGGTGAGCTTGAACACGTTCTTGTCGTTGACCTGGGCCAGCGGACTCCAGCGCTGGGCGTTGGTGCCCATGCCGTACTGCAGCACGTCCTTCGTCGTCAGGTGATCGTTGGCAATGTCTTCCCAGGTCACGGCGGCGTGCGCCTGCGGCCCCAGGGACAGGCCGCCGGCGAGCAGCAAGGCAACGCTCAGGGAGGAGAGGGCAGGTAGCGTTTTTATTGTCATGGTGGGATTTCCCAGTGAGGTTTTGGCCTGACTAGGGTCGGTCTCGCAAGCTTTGTCCGATACGGAAAAAGTCCCGCCCTTGCCGGGAAGACTTCCCAAAGCGCCTGTCTTTGCGACTTGCGTCGTATGGCCCGCTACCAAGGAACTAGACCCCGGCCACCAAAGCAGCATTCGGCCGGCGGCGGGCGCTTCCTAAGATGACGGCACGGCCTCTGTGAAGAGGTCTTGCGTGCAATTTCGAGGGCATAACAATGACAACAAAACGCAACGCCATCATCGCTAGCGCATTGCTGATAGGGCTGACTGGCGCAGGCTCGGCATGGGCCCATGGCAACGTAGTGCCCCAGGCAGTGGAAACCCAAGGGCTGACCCCGATCAAGGACACCAACCTGCCGTTGGATGCCGACGGCTGGGCGGCACAAAACCCCTATCGCAATTCTCCCGAACGCGAAAAAGCCGTGGAAATCGGCGCCTCGGCCTACAACCAGAACTGCGCGGCCTGCCATGGCCTTGAGGCCAAGTCCGGCGGTATCGCCCCGGACTTGCGCATGCTCGACGCCGCCGAGGCTGGCGATGAATGGTTTGTCGAACGCGTGCGCCATGGCGCGGTGCGCGATGGCCGGGTGTATATGCCAAAAATGGCCGATTACCTGAGCCAGGAAGCGCTGTGGGCGGTGCGTACCTACCTGGACAGCGTGCACGTCGAGGAGTGATTGTCATGCGCCTGTTCGCGTGGGTGATGTGCAGCCTGCTGTTATGTGGCCAGGCGGTGCAGGCGCAGGTGCGCAGCTATGACCAGATGATTGCCGCCGGTGAATTGAAGGTCGCGGTCTACAAGGACTTCGCTCCCTACAGCTTTGAAGACCAGGGCCAGCCGCGGGGCGTTGACGTGGAGCTGGCGCAGGCCCTGGCCAAGGCCCTGGGCGTACGGCTGAAATTGCTCTGGGCACCGCCCGGCGAAAAGCTCGACGACGACTTGCGCGACTACATCTGGCGCAGCAGTCCGCTGCACGATCGACAACTGGCCGATCTGATGATGCGAGTGCCTTATGACCATGACTATGTGCAAAGGCGCAACGACGTTGGCGAGCTGGAGAACGCCCAGGTCGTGATGTTCGGTCCGTATCAGCAGGAATGCTGGCAAGTGGCGTACGACCGGCGTCGACTGGACTCGGTGGGCAGCGTTGCGGTGTTCCAGCAACACCCGATTGGCGTTGAAGTCGACAGCGTGCCGTCGTTCTACCTGACGTCCGTGTTCAACGGCATGCTCAGTGCCCAGACTCGCCATTACCCCAGCGTTGCCAAGGCCTTCGGCGCCATGCAGGCCGGGGAGGTCGATGCCGTCATGGCGATGCGCGGGGAAATCGACTGGCAAGTGCACCGGACGGCTGATCCGCAATTGGCCCTGGCAGAGAACGCCTATCCGAACATGGGCAAGCAGCGCTGGGAAATCGGCATGGCCGTGCACGAAAGCAATAGGCAACTGGCCTATGCGGTGGAGGAAGCCTTGGAAGCGTTGATCCGCGACGGCAGCCTCAAGGCCGTGTATGCCCGCTATGGCCTGCGCTACGAAGTGCCGGACATGTATCAATAGGAGCGCAGCGATGAACTGGCGAGCGTGGGGCCTGCTGTGGTGTTGCCTGCCGTTGATGGCGAGCGCGATCGAGCCGGGAAAGGACCCGGTGCCTTCCGTGATGTGGGCTTTCTATCACAAGCAACTGCTGGCGGACGCGCCGTTCGTGTTCGACGAGCGAGTCCGGCTGCTGGCGCCACCGTTTGCCGAAGACGCGCGCCAGGTGCCGCTGGAAATCGATGCCCGCGCCTTTACCGGCGACGTCGTGCGTATATTGGCCTGGGCCGAATTGAACCCGCTGCCGAAGATTGTCGACTTCCAGCCCACGGAACGGGTGCTGCCCTGGCTGTCGATCCGTATTCGCATCGAGCAAGCCACTCCATTGCGTGCGGCAGTGCAGACCCGCGACGGGCTGTGGCACGTCGGTTCGACGCTGATCGACGCGGCGGGTGGCGGCTGCACCGCGCCCAGCGTCGTGCGCACCCAACCGGGTTGGGAGAAGCACTTGGGCGAAGTGCTGGGCGGTCGCTACCCGCGGGGCGATTCGAGTCGCCTGCGTCTGCAGGTTGCCCACCCCATGGACAACGGCCTGGTCAGCGGCATCCCGGAGTTTTTCATCAACCAGGCTCGGCTGCTGGATGCCGACGGCAAGCTGTTGGCGCGCCTGGAGCTGTTTCCGGCGGTCAGCGAAAACCCCTCCCTGGGCTTCGACATCCAGGGCCCGGGACAGACCCGCCTGTTGCTGCGCGACAACAGCGGCAACGAGTTCGAAGCTGCCATTCCCTGACCACAAGGAGCACGCCATGCGCTGGTTGTTGCTGATCTGTCTTGGGCTGTGCCTGCCGGCCTGGTCCGCCACCGAGTATTCGCTCAAGCCACGGCAGATCGCCGAGGGCACGTGGCTGCTGGAAGGCAGCACGGATAATTTTGCCAAGGCCAACGGCGGCAATATCGTCAATACCGCGTTCATCGTCACCGAGGCCGGCGTGGTGGTCATCGACACCGGACCGTCAAAGCGCTACGGCGAGGCGCTGCGCCAGGCCATCGCCGCAACGACTGACAAGCCGGTGGCTCAGGTGCTGCTGACTCATCATCACCCTGACCATGTGTTAGGCAACCAGGCCTTCAGCGATGTGCCCATCGGGGCGCTGCCCGGTACCACCGATCTGCTGCGACAGCAGGGCGACGCGATGGCGGAAAACATGTACCGGCTGGTGGGCGACTGGATGCGCGGCACCGAGGTGGTGCTGCCGACGCAGGCGTTGAGCCCCGGCACTCTGCAGGTGGGTGAGCATTCGTTGCGCTTGCTGGCGCTGGCCGGGCATACCGGGGCGGATCTGGCGATCCTTGATGAAACCACGGGCGTGCTGTTCGCCGGCGACCTGGTGTTTTATGAGCGAGCGCTGACCACCCCGAACAGCCCCGGCCTTGAGGTATGGCTCAAGGATCTGGATATGTTGGAGGGCCTGCCATGGAAGCAGATCGTGCCCGGACATGGTCCGGTGACGGCGGATGCCCGGCCATTCGCGCAGATGCGCGACTACCTCGGCTGGCTCGACCAACTGATGCGCGACGGCGCGGCCCGGGGCGACGACATGGCCGAGATGATCCGCAGCCCCATCCCCGAACGCTTCGCCGCGATCAGCCTGAGCCGGTATGAGTTGATTCGCAGCGTCAGCCATCTTTACCCGCGTTATGAGCGGGCGGCGATGAGGCGGGTGGACACCCAGAACCCTGACTGATCACTTATCACCGTGGCGAGGGAGCTTGCTCCCGCTGGGCTGCGCAGCAGCCCTTCTGTTGTCACCCTGATTATCAATGTTGACCGGCTATCTTAGGGCCGCTGCGCGCCCCAGCGGGAGCAAGCTCCCTCGCCACGGGGGTATTTGCTTACCTCCACATGTACCAAGGAACTAGAAAACTCAACATTGCGGGCAATTGTTGGCGACGGCCCCGAGCCCAAGAATCTGTGGCAGACCGGGAAAATTTCCCGGGTATAACAATAACCGCAGAGGTAGCCGTCATGACTCATCCCGCACGTCGCCAATCCTTCGCCGTGAGCCTGCTGCTCGGTGCCATGCTGCTGTCCGGCTCGGCCTTGGCCGCCGTGACCGACCAGGAAATTCTCCAGGACCCGAAAAACCCACAGCAAATCGTGACCAACGGCCTCGGTGTGCAGGGCCAGCGCTATAGCCCGCTCGACACCCTCAACGTGAACAACGTCAAGGACCTGCGGCCGGTCTGGGCGTTTTCCTTCGGCGGCGAAAAGCAGCGCGGCCAGCAGGCCCAGCCGATGATCAAGGACGGGGTGATGTACCTCACCGGCTCCTATTCACGGGTGTTCGCGGTGGACGCACGCACCGGCAAGAAACTCTGGCAATACGATGCGCGCCTGCCCGATGACATCCGTCCCTGCTGCGACGTGATCAACCGTGGCGTGGCGCTGTACGGCGACCTGGTGTTCTTCGGCACGCTGGACGCCAAGCTGGTGGCCTTGAACAAGGACACCGGCAAGGTGGTGTGGAGCAAAAAAGTCGCCGACCACAAGGAAGGTTATTCCATCAGCGCCGCGCCCATGGTCGTCAATGGCAAGCTCATCACTGGCGTGGCGGGCGGCGAGTTCGGCGTGGTTGGGCAGATCAGCGCCTTCGACCCGAAAAACGGCGAACTGCTCTGGACGCGGCCGACCGTGGAAGGCCACATGGGCTACGTCTACAAGGACGGCAAGGCCGTGGAGAATGGTATCTCCGGCGGCGAGGCCGGCAAGACCTGGCCCGGCGATCTGTGGAAAACCGGCGGGGCCGCGCCTTGGCTGGGCGGTTACTACGATCCGGAAACCAATCTCCTATTGTTCGGTACCGGCAACCCGGCACCGTGGAACTCACACCTGCGCCCTGGCGACAATCTCTATTCCTCGTCGCGCCTGGCGCTGAACCCGGACGACGGCACCATCAAGTGGCACTTCCAGAGCACGCCACATGATGGTTGGGACTACGACGGCGTCAATGAACTGATTTCGTTCAACTACAAAGAGGGTGGCAAGGACATCAAGGCGGCGGCGACTGCCGACCGTAATGGTTTCTTTTACGTCCTCGACCGCACCAACGGCAAGTTCATCCGTGGTTTCCCGTTCGTGGACAAAATCACCTGGGCCTCCGGCCTGGACAAGGACGGGCGACCGATCTACGTGGAGTCGAGCCGTCCGGGCGCACCGGGTAGCGAAGCCAAGGGCAGTTCGGTGTTTGTCGCCCCGGCGTTCCTCGGCGCGAAGAACTGGATGCCGATGGCCTATAACCAGGACACCGGTCTGTTCTACGTGCCGTCCAACGAGTGGGGCATGGACATCTGGAACGAGGGCATCGCCTACAAGAAAGGCGCGGCGTTCCTCGGGGCCGGGTTCACCATCAGGCCATTGAACGAGGATTACATCGGCGTGCTGCGGGCCATCGACCCGAAGACCGGCAAGGAAGTCTGGCGCCACAAGAACTTCGCGCCGCTGTGGGGCGGGGTGCTGACCACCAAGGGCAACCTGGTATTCACCGGTACGCCTGAAGGTTTCCTGCAAGCCTTCAATGCGAAGACCGGGGAAAAAGTCTGGGAGTTCCAGACCGGTTCAGGCGTGCTCGGCTCTCCGATTACCTGGGAGATGGACGGCGAGCAGTACGTCTCGGTGGTCTCCGGCTGGGGCGGCGCGGTACCGCTGTGGGGCGGCGAAGTGGCCAAGCGCGTGAAGGACTTCAACCAGGGCGGCATGCTCTGGACGTTCAAGTTGCCGAAAGAATTGGTGGCCAAGCGCTGAGCCAACTTTGGCAGATGTAGATCCTGTGGGAGCGAGCCTGCTCGCGAAGGGGCCAGAACATCCTGCATTGATGTTGACTGATCCGCCGCCTTCGCGAGCAGGCTCGCTCCTACAAACCTACGACCAAATAACGAGAGCGCCCCCTGCCAATGACGCATTCGTCCATCGCGCGGGGCTCTCTACCATCGGCCTATCGCCTGTCCCGCGACAGGCATCGACCAGGCAGAGGCCCATCATGATTTACGCACAACCCGGAACCCCAGGCGCCGTCGTTTCCTTCAAACCGCGCTATGGCAATTTCATCGGCGGCGAATTCGTTCCGCCGGTCCACGCTGAGTACTTCACCAACACGTCGCCGGTCAACGGCGAAGTCATCGGCGAGTTTCCGCGCTCCAGCGCCGCCGACATCGACAAGGCCCTCGACGCCGCCCATGCCGCTGCCGACGCCTGGGGCAAAACCTCGGTCCAGGATCGCTCCCTGGTGCTGTTGAAAATCGCCGACCGTATCGAGCAAAACCTGGAGCTCCTCGCGGTCAGCGAGACCTGGGACAACGGCAAGGCTGTGCGCGAAACCCTCAGTGCCGACGTACCGCTCGCGGCTGACCATTTCCGTTATTTCGCCGGCTGCATCCGCGCCCAGGAAGGCGGGGCCGCCGAAATCAACGAACTGACCACGGCCTACCATTTCCATGAACCGCTGGGCGTGGTCGGGCAGATCATCCCGTGGAACTTCCCGTTGTTGATGGCCGCCTGGAAACTCGCCCCGGCCCTGGCCGCCGGCAACTGCATCGTGCTCAAGCCGGCGGAGCAGACGCCGCTGTCGATCACCGTGTTCGCCGAGCTGATCGCCGACCTGCTGCCAGCCGGCGTCCTGAACATCGTCCACGGCTTCGGCCGCGAAGCCGGTGAAGCCCTGGCCACCAGCAAGCGCATCGCCAAGATCGCCTTCACCGGTTCCACCCCGGTCGGCTCGCACATCATGAAATGCGCCGCCGAAAACATCATCCCGTCCACCGTGGAACTGGGCGGCAAGTCGCCGAACATCTTCTTCGAAGACATCATGCAGGCCGAACCGGCGTTCATCGAAAAAGCTGCCGAAGGCCTGGTGCTGGCGTTCTTCAACCAGGGTGAAGTCTGCACCTGCCCATCCCGGGCGTTGGTCCAGGAGTCGATCTATGACGAATTCATGCAAGTAGTGCTGAAGAAGATCCAGCAGATCAAGCGCGGCAACCCGCTGGACACCGAAACCATGGTCGGCGCCCAGGCGTCCGAGCAGCAGTACGACAAGATTCTTTCGTACCTGGACATCGCCCGGGAAGAGGGCGCCGAATTGCTCACCGGCGGCGCGGCGGAACGCCTTGAAGGCGACCTGTCGAGCGGCTATTACATCCAGCCGACCCTGCTCAAGGGTCACAACAAGATGCGCGTGTTCCAGGAAGAAATCTTCGGGCCGGTGGTGGGCGTGACCACCTTCAAGGACGAAGCCGAAGCCCTGGCCATCGCCAACGACACCGAGTTCGGCCTCGGCGCCGGCCTCTGGACCCGCGACATCAACCGCGCCTACCGCATGGGCCGGGCAATCAAGGCCGGACGCGTCTGGACCAACTGCTACCACCTTTACCCGGCGCATGCCGCGTTTGGTGGCTACAAGAAGTCCGGCGTCGGGCGTGAGACGCACAAGATGATGCTCGATCATTATCAGCAGACCAAGAACCTGCTGGTGAGCTATGACGTCAATCCGTTGGGGTTCTTCTGATCCTCGCCGCATCCATTGACTGAGCCCTGTGGCGAGGGAGCTTGCTCCCGCTGGGCCGCGTAAGCGGCCCCCTTCTTCAAGGCAAAGCATTGACTGTGTAGCGGCTATTTTTGGGGCTGCTGCGCAGCCCAGCGGGAGCAAGCTCCCTCGCCACGGTAATCGCTGTTGCTAATACCAACGCACCCCGTGCACTCCTTCGAAAGTAGCATTCGGCCCCAGGCCGCCCCCGTGCATTAATGAACCTGCCGGAATCGCCCGGTACAAGAAGAGGAAAGACCCATGTGGACTAAACCCGCGTACACCGACCTGCGTATCGGCTTTGAAGTGACGATGTACTTCGCCAACCGATGAGTGCCGGCCCGGCCTGACGCGTTCGGGCCGGGCTACCCATTGGTCGGATTGCATTCACGGCGCGATGCTTTAGGCTCAAGGTATCCCACGACAATAACAACAGGCTTACCGATGAGCCCCCCTGAAAAAATGAGCCTCAGCCCGCTGCGCAAGTTCGTTTCTCCTGAAATCATGTTCGGTGCCGGCTGCCGGCACAATGTCGGCAACTACGCCAAGACCTTCGGCGCCCGCAAGGTGCTGGTGGTCACTGACCCCGGGGTCATCGCCGCCGGTTGGGTCGGTGATGTCGAAGCCAGCCTGCAAGCCCTGGGCATCGATTACTGCATCTATAGCGACGTTTCGCCCAACCCACGGGTCGAGGAAGTCATGCTCGGCGCCGAGACGTACCGTGAAAACCACTGTGACGTGATCGTCGCGGTCGGTGGTGGCAGCCCGATGGACTGCGGCAAGGCGATCGGCATCGTTGTCGCCCACGGTCGCAGCATCCTCGAATTCGAAGGCGTCGACACCCTGCAGGTACCCAGCCCGCCGCTGATCCTGATCCCGACCACGGCCGGTACCTCGGCCGATGTGTCGCAGTTCGTGATCATCTCGAACCAGCAGGAGCGCATGAAGTTTTCCATCGTCAGCAAGGCGGCGGTGCCGGATGTGTCGTTGATCGATCCGGAGACGACCCTGAGCATGGACCCGTTCCTCTCGGCCTGTACCGGCATCGACGCGCTGGTGCATGCCATCGAGGCGTTCGTCTCCACCGGCCACGGGCCGTTGACCGATCCTCACGCGCTGGAGGCGATGCGCCTGATCAACACCCACCTGGTGCAGATGATCGCCAACCCGGCCGACGTCGCCTTGCGCGAGAAAATCATGCTCGGCAGCATGCAGGCCGGGCTGGCGTTTTCCAACGCGATCCTCGGCGCGGTGCATGCCATGTCCCACAGCCTCGGTGGCTTCCTCGACCTGCCCCATGGCTTGTGCAACGCAGTGCTGGTGGAGCATGTGGTGGCGTTCAACTACAACTCGGCGCCGGAGCGTTTCAAGGTGATTGCCGAAACCCTGGGCATCGATTGTCGCGGGCTCAACCATCGACAGATCCGCACGCGGCTGGTGGAACACCTGATTG
Organism: Pseudomonas sp. Z2-11; assembly: GCF_054161305.1. Classification (NCBI taxonomy): domain Bacteria; kingdom Pseudomonadati; phylum Pseudomonadota; class Gammaproteobacteria; order Pseudomonadales; family Pseudomonadaceae; genus Pseudomonas; species Pseudomonas sp. Z2-11. Next base: position 3,263,622 of record NZ_CP096395.1, on the reverse strand, counting down.
CCCTCAAGCACACCATCGGTTTCCACGAAACCCTCGGCTTGCACGGGGTGAGTACCTCGGACATTCCGTTCCTGTCGCAACACGCCATGCATGACCCGTGCATCCTTACCAATCCACGGGAGTCGAGCCAGCGGGATGTCGAGGTCGTCTATGGCGAAGCCCTCTGACGAACAGCAAAAGGCCCTCGCCGGGCTGCTGGGACTGGGCAATCATTCGACGCGCAAGAGCCATTACCCGGAGCTGGCGGCGCGTCTCGCCGAACTGGAGCAGGCCCGCCAGCATCTGCAGCAACTCAACGACCAACTGGAGCAACGGGTAACGGAGCGCACCGATGCGCTGCTGGAGGCCAACCACCACCTGCAACAGCAGATCGCCCAGCGCGAGTTGGTCGAGCAACAGCTGCGCGATGCCCGGGACGCCGCCCAGGCCGCCAATCGCAGCAAGGACAAATACCTGGCCGCCGCCAGCCACGATCTGCTGCAACCGCTCAACGCCGCGCGGTTGCTGATTGCTACATTGCGTGAACGCCAGATGCCAGCCGCCGAGCATCTGCTGGTAGAACGCACGCACCAGGCGCTCGAGGGCGCCGAGGACCTGCTCACCGACCTGCTGGATATTTCCCGGCTCGACCAGGCCGCCGTCAAACCCGACCCGGCGCCGTATCGGCTGGATGAGCTGCTCGCGCCACTGGTGTCGGAATTCCAATCGGTGGCCGGCGCCGCGGGCCTGGAATTGCGCGTGCGATTCGCCGATGAAGCGGTCCTGACTGACCTGCGGTTGATGACCCGCATCCTGCGCAATCTGCTGAGCAACGCCTGTCGCTACACCGACCAGGGCGGCATCCTCCTGGCGGCGCGGCGACGGGGAGGGCGCTTGAGCCTGGAGGTCTGGGACACGGGCAGAGGCATTGCCGCCGATTGTCTGGAATCGATTTTCCTCGAGTTCAACCAACTGGATGTCGGTCGCGCGGCGGACCGCAAGGGCGTCGGCCTGGGGCTGGCGATCGTCGAGCGTATCGCTCATATCCTCGGCTACCGGGTGCGGGTGCGTTCGCGGCCGGGACGCGGCTCGGTGTTCAGCATCGAGGTGCCATTGTCTGCCGAAAAGCCACTGCCCCTGGCCCACGCGCCTGCTCAGGCCGTCGCCGGGAACCCGTTGCCTGGGCGCCGGTTACTGGTCATCGACAATGAGCTGAGCATTTTGCAGAGCATGGCGGCACTGCTCGGGCAGTGGGGGTGCGAAGTGCTGACCGCCACCGACGAAGCGGGCGCCTTCGATGTGCTGCAAGGCCGCGCACCGGAGCTGATCCTGGCGGATTTTCACCTCGACCATGGGGTGGTCGGCTGCGAGGTGGTCAAGCACCTGCGCGAACAATTCCAGCAGGCGATCCCCGCTGTGATCATCACTGCCGACCGCAGCGACCAGTGCCGCCGTGCCTTGCGCAAGCTGAATGCGCCGCTGCTCAACAAACCGGTCAAGCCGGGCAAGTTGCGGGCGGTGTTGAGCCAGTTGCTGGGGTAATCAGTCCGCACACAAAGCCCTGTGGGAGCGAGCCTGCTCGCGAAGCCGTTGGATCAGCTGGACTTATTTCGCTGACACGCCGCTTTCGCGAGCAGGCTCGCTCCCACAGGGTTCAGCTTATCGGTCGCATATGTTATGTTATCCCCTTTCTTTTGGCAGGAATTCTCATTCCTGATCCTGCAAAGCCCCCGACTCCTGAGTATCGCCATGAGCCTATCCCCAAGCGCGACAAGCCCGTCCGCTGTCATCGCTCCAACCCTCGCTTCCAGTACCGCAACAACCGCGACGCGCCTGCTCGCCATCGATGCCTTGCGGGGTTTTGTCATGTTGCTGATGCTGGTCGACCACGTCCGCGAAACGTTCCTGCTGCACCGCCAGGTCACTGACCCGATCGATGCATTGAGCGTGACCCCGGACCTGTTTTTCACTCGTTTGCTCAGCACGTTCTGTGCGCCAGTGTTCATCTTCCTTACCGGTTTGTCGGCCTGGCTCTACAGCCAGAAACACACCGCCAGCGAGACTTCGGTGTTCCTGCTCAAGCGTGGTCTGTTCCTGGTGTTCCTGGAGCTCACGTTCGTCTGTTTCGCCTGGAACGCCGAGTTTCCGCCGAAGACTTTGTGGCTGCAGGTCATCTGGTGCATCGGCATCTGCATGATCGCCCTGGCGGCGTTGCTGCACTTCAAACGCAGCTGGCTGATCGTGCTGGGCGTGGCCATCGTTGCCGGGCATAACCTGCTGGATGGTGTGGTGCTGGGGCCGGACTCGCCGTTTTTTGTGCCGTGGTCGATTCTTCATCAGCGGTCGTTCATCGAGATCACCGAGTTCACCCGGGCACGCACCACCTACCCGGTGTTGCCATGGATCGGCGTGATCCTGCTGGGTTGGGCGATCGGGCCATGGTTCGGCAAGGACATCGAAGCGGCCACGCGAGTGCGGCGCCTGCTCAAGGTCGGCATCGGCTTGCTGGTGGCGTTCGTGTTTATCCGTTATCTCAACGTCTACGGTGACAAACCCTGGGTCCAGACCGGAGATGCACTGCGCACCTTCATGAGTTTCATGAGCGCGACCAAGTACCCGCCGTCACTGATGTTCCTGATGCCGACGCTGGCGGTGGGCCTGATCCTGCTGGCGCTTTTCGAAAAAGCCCAGGAGAAGGGCGGCATCGCGATTCTGGCCATTTATGGCGGCGCGCCGATGTTCTTCTACCTGCTGCACCTGTACGTGCTGAAGGCCATGTATCTGGTGGCAGTGTTTATCTGGGGCACCAATCAGGGCGCTTATTTCGGCTTCGATCACTTGCCGATGGTCTGGTTGTGGAGCGTGTTGTTGAGCGTCGTCCTGTTTTTTCCAACGCGTTGGTTCGCAGCGTTGAAACAACGTCGGCGCGACATCGCGATCCTCAAGTACCTCTGATTTCGGGGCGGAGCGCGTATCCACGGCGCGCAACCGAGCCATTAAAACGCCGTCATTTGGTCGGCGTTTTTACCTCGAATGCAAAAATGCGCTTCGGTCTGCTTATTTCCTTCTGTAAACTCCCCCCGCTGCGACAATCGGGCACGGCCTTCGCAGGCCCGATCCAGACCGTTTTGCAGTGTCCCTCACCCAGCTGAAGCCAAGACCTACAAGAAGTCAGCGCCGGAGAGACATAAATGTGAGGCCGATATTGCTCGGCCCCTGTAGGTCCTTCCTCCAGTCCATCGATCCCCGCCCGCTGGCCATGCCAGCATGGGTGCGGACCCTGCTTGAACAGGATTGGGGGACGGAATGGCGTTCCACCCTAGGGATACACACATGTTGAAGAAAACACATACGGCGCTGCTGGGCCTGGCGATGGCGATGGGTCTTGCGACCACGCACGCCGCCGAGCCGAAAAAAGTGGATGTCTTGCTCATTGGCGGCGGCATCATGAGTTCGACCCTCGGCGTCTGGCTCAATGAGCTGGAGCCGGGCTGGACCATGGAAATGGTCGAGCGCCTGGACGGTGTTGCCGAAGAGAGCTCCAATGGCTGGAACAACGCCGGTACCGGGCACTCCGCCCTGGCCGAGTTGAACTACACGCCGGAAGACAAGAACGGCAAGGTCGACATCTCCAAGGCTATCGAAATCAACGAAGCCTTCCAGATTTCCCGTCAGTTCTGGTCCTGGCAGGTCAAGAACGGCGTGCTGAAGAATCCGCGCTCGTTCATCAACTCCACCCCGCACATGAGTTTCCTGTGGGGTGACGAGAACATCGCCTTCCTGAAGAAGCGCTACGACGCTCTCCAGGCCAGTCCGCTGTTCGCCGGCATGCAGTATTCCGAAGACCCTGCGCAGATCAGCAAGTGGGTTCCACTGATGATGCAAGGGCGTGACCCGAGCCAGAAAGTCGCGGCTACCTGGAGCCCGCTGGGTACTGACGTGAACTTCGGCGAAATCACCCGCCAGTTCGCTGCTCACCTGCAAACCAAGCCGAACTTCTCGCTCAAGCTGTCCAGCGAAGTGGAAAACATCACTCGCAACGAGGATGGCTCCTGGCGCGTTTCGTACAAGAACCTGAAAGACGGTACCGAAACCGAGACCGACGCCAAGTTCGTGTTCATCGGTGCCGGTGGCGGCGCGCTGCACCTGCTGCAGATGTCGGACATTCCGGAGGCTCGTGAATACGCCGGTTTCCCAGTGGGCGGTTCGTTCCTGGTAACCGAAAACCCGACCGTCGCCCAGATGCACCTGGCCAAGGCGTACGGCAAGGCTTCGGTTGGCGCGCCACCGATGTCGGTTCCGCACCTGGACACCCGCGTGCTCGACGGCAAGCGCGTGATCCTGTTTGGCCCATTCGCCACGTTCTCCACCAAGTTCCTGAAGAACGGTTCGTACTTCGACCTGCTGACCAGCACCACGACCCACAACGTGTGGCCGATGACCAAGGTCGGTATCGAACAGTACCCACTGGTTGAATACCTTGCCGGCCAGCTGATGCTGTCGGATGAGGACCGCTTCAACGCGCTGAAGGAATACTTCCCGGACGCCAAGCAGGAAGACTGGCGCCTGTGGCAAGCCGGCCAGCGCGTGCAGATCATCAAGCGTGACGAAGAGAAGGGCGGCGTGCTGAAACTCGGTACCGAAGTCGTCGCTTCCCAGGACGGCAGCATCGCCGGTCTGCTGGGTGCCTCGCCAGGCGCCTCGACCGCTGCACCGATCATGCTGAGCGTGCTTGAGAAGGTCTTCAAGGACAAGGTAGCCACCCCGGCCTGGCAGGAAAAACTGCGCCAGATCGTACCGAGCTACGGCACCAAGCTGAACGACAATCCTGAGCGCGTCGCACAGGAATGGGCCTACACCAGCGAAGTCCTGCAACTGGATCCGCCACCGGCTGTCGGCAAGCCAGGCACCGCGGTAGCACCGGCCCAACCGGCTGCTCCTCGCGAGGCCAACCCAGCGGCCGACATGGCGCTGTAAACCGGACGCTGTCTGGTGAGGTACAAAAACGCCGCTCATTGAGCGGCGTTTTCATTTGCAGGCTAGACCCCCCTGTGGGAGCGAGCCTGCTCGCGAAAGCGTTGTGTCAGTTTGCTTAAATGTCGAATGTGCTGCCGTCTTCGCGAGCAGGCTCGCTCCCACAGGGATCAGTGGTGAGGCTCGACCTCGTGGGCGCCCCGAAACCGCGCATCAAAATCCTCGGCCAACTGCGCCAGGGTAATGCTGCCCAGACGCTTGAGCAGCAACGCCTGGGCCTCGTCGAAGGCGTCCGTCAGCGCCGCGTTCACTGCTTGTTCCACCAGGCATTGCGGGTGGTCGGTCGACAGGCCAAGCGCAAAGATCGATGTGCTGCCCAACGCTTGATGAATATCCAGCAGCGTCATCTCCGAGAGCGGCTTGGCCAGGGCCCAACCACCGCGATGGCCTTTTTCCGACGTGACGTAACCTTGTTCCTTGAGCAATGCCATGGTCCGGCGCACCACCACCGGGTTGGTGCCGAGCATCTGCGCGAGGGTGTCGGAGGTGGCGGATTGCTGGTGGCGGTCCATGTGGATCAATACATGGAGCATGCGGGACAGGCGTGTATCGTTTCTCATCGGACTGACAGATTCCATGGCTGGGGCAGGTGGGAGTATTACCCGTAATCGCAAAAGTTACGAGACTGTTGACAGCGGCTTTTCAAGAAACTTACGATGTGTCGAGACTTGCCCTGCCATCGAAACCACCCTTGGAGATCGCCCATGGAATACGACGTCATCATTACAGGCGGCAGCTATGCCGGTATGTCCGCGGGTTTGCAACTGGCCCGCGCCCGGCGCAAGGTGCTGGTGATCGATGCGGGCGAGCGTCGCAACCGCTTCGCCGCGACATCCCATGGTTTTCTCGGGCAGGACGGTCGTGCCCCGGACGATATAGCTGGCGACGCCCATGTTCAGCTCATGGCGTACCCGACAGTTGAATGGGTTCGCGACACCGCGACCCAAGCCAGCAGGGATGCCGAAGCTTTTATTGTCGAGACCGCAAACGGCCTGCGTTACCGTTCTCGCCGGCTGTTGCTGGCCACAGGCGTGATTGATGACTTGCCCGACGTGCACGGGCTGACTGAGCGCTGGGGAAAAAGCGTCTTCCACTGCCCGTATTGCCACGGCTACGAGTTGGACCAAGGGCCGATCGGCGTTCTCGCAACCTCGCCGATGTCACTGCACCACGCCCTGATGCTGCCTGACTGGGGGCCGACGACGTTCTTCACCAATGGCGTGCTGGAGCTTGATCCGGAGCAACAGGCGAGCCTCGATCAGCGTGGCGTCACCGTGGTGACCGAGCGAGTGGCGCGTATCGAAGGCGAGCGGGCCGACGTGGTACTGGCCAACGGTCGGGTGGTCGCCATCGACGGCCTGTTCGTCTTGCCGCGTACGCGGGTTGCCAGTCCACTCGCGGCAGCCCTGGGCTGCGTGTTTGAAGAGGGTCCGCTTGGCGCGTTCATCCAGAGCGACCCGATGACCCGGGAAACCAGCGTGCCGGGCATATTTGCCTGCGGCGATGCGGCCATGCCGTTCGGTTCGGTCGCGCTGGCCGTTGGCGATGGGGTGAGGGCGGGCTCGGGGGCACATCGGTCGCTGATCTTTCAAGCCCACCCTTGAGTTTCACACTTGAACAGCCCCGGTTGCCACGGCAAAGGCGAGCATTACCAGGCTGACCCCCCAGGCCCAGAAAAACGTGTAGGCCATGTGCTTGCGCAACTCTACGCCGGACAGTGCCAGGGCCAGATACACGCTGGGTACCACCGGGCTGATGGAGAAGCCGGTGTTCTCACCGATCAGCATGGCCCGGGCCACCGCTTCGAGAGGAACGCCAGCGGCGATGGCGACGTCCTTGATCACCGGCAGCAGGGCGAAATAGTAGGCGTCCGGCGAGAAGATCATTCCAAGGGGGACGCCGAAGAACCCGACAATCACATGCAGGTATTGGGCAGCACCGGCGGGCAGGATGTCGATCAGCGCCAAGGCCATGCCGTCTGACATCTTCGCTCCGGAGAGCACGCCCAGCAGCACGGCGGCGGCCATCATCACCAGAACCATCTGCAACGCATCGGACGCATGGGCCTTGAGGCGTTCGGCCTGGGCGTCGAGGGATGGGAAGTTCAAGGGCAGGGCGATGCCCAATCCCACCATGAAACAGGCGTACAGCGGAAAGATACCGGTGAACAGGCACAGCAGAATGCCGCCGGTCAGGGCCACATTCAGCCAGTAGCGCAGCTGCCGGGGAGACAGACTGAATTCGCGGCTTTGCATTTGCAGGTCGTCCATGTCACGCGTCGCGGCCGCGCCCAGCGACATCGGTTGGCGCCGCTGGGCGCGCGACCCCAGTATCGTCGCCACCCCGAGCATGCACACCAGGCCCACCATCTGCACCGGCAGCAACCCCAGCCACAGCTCGGTGGCATCGAGCCCCGACACGGCAGCGGCCCGCGCAGTCGTCCCGCCCCAGGGCACCATGTTGATGACCCCGGCCGTGGTACCCACCAGGCACAACAGCATCGTCGGGCTCATGTTCAGGCGCTTGTACAAGGGCAGCAGTGCCGGGATCGTCAGCAGGAACGTCGCGGCGCCGACGCCGTCCAGATGCACCACTGAAGTCACCAGAACGGTAACCAGCGCCACCGCCAGGGGCTTGCCGCCCGTGCTGCGGATCAACAGGTTGACCAGAGGATCGAACAGCCCACGGTCGCGCATGATGCCGAAGAACAGGATGGCAAACAGAAACAGCGCGGCGGTCGGCGCGACGGTGACCAGGCCGGCCTTGATGAACTCGCCGATCTGCGCGAGATTGAAGCCGGCGAGCAGGCAGACGACCACGGGAAGGGTGGTGAACGCCACCACCGGACTGATCCGGCGCAGCAATATCAGTCCGATAATGGCAAGCATCATCAGGAAACCCAGGGTTGTAATCATGTTGCAGCCTCTCTTTTTATTGTTGTCGGATGGTGTTGCAGGCGGCGAATCGGTCAGTCTTCCGGTCCCGGCAGGCGCAAGGCCAGGAGCAGGTAGCTCAGGCTTTTTCCATGGCGGTCGAGACCGCAGCTTCGATTCACGCCGCCTTCCAGGGCGTCCTCGAGCACAAAGTTCAACGCCTTCAGGTTCGGCAGTTCATAGCGATGCACCCTGGAGGGCTGGCGCGTCGCGAACTGCTCGGCGACGAGCTCGCAGCTCAGCACCCGAAGCAGCCAGGGATAATGGGCCGGGTCGTGGGGAAATACCGCGATGCTGAGGATATTGCCTTTGTCGCCGGCACGGGCGTGGGCAAAGTCGGCTAGGGTGACCAGGCTCATCAGTACCACTCCAGGGCTGTATGGATTTCATCACGCGGCAGCAGGAAGCTGCGGGTGGTAACGGCTTCCGCGAGGTGGCGCCGGACGCCACCGCCGCCAGCCGGTCCGTTGGTGTAGAGCGACTCGACTTCTGCCAGGAGGGTTTCGAGCAGCGATCGGTCGGTGTGGGTCAGGCCGATACGCACCCGCACGTCCTCCAGCAAAGGCGCCTGGGCCAGGTGTTTTTGCAGATAACGGCCACCCTGGTCGTTGAACAGGCTGGCGACTCCCGACAGGTCGATCCAGGGCTGTACACCTGGCGCCAAACGATCGAAACGCTGCAGCAGGATGTCGCGCGCCAGGGCGGCACGCGCCACGGCACCGGGGCCTGCATAGGAAATCTCGGCCTCGCCGAACCAGAGTCCGCGCATACCCGCCAAGCCCTTGAGGGTGTCGGGGCGCGGATGGCCGATCACGCCAGTGATTTCCACCCGGTCGTTCCCCAGGTCCTGTACGTAGGCCGCGCCCAGATCCAGCACGACGTCCGGCGTCAGATAACGTCGCGGGTCATGGACTTCGTAAAGCAATTGCTCCTTGACGGTCTGCTCGCTGACTCGTCCGCCGCTGTTGCGCGTCTTGCCGATGATCAAGCGGCCGTCCTGGTGAATTTCGGCGATCGGGCAGCCAAGGTTGGCCGGATCCGGGATGTCCTTCATTCCGGGATGGGCGAAATAGCCGCCAGTGACCTGGGCGCAGCATTCCAGCAGATGTCCGGCGGCGGTCGCGACGGCCATTTTTTGCCAATCGTCGGCCTTCCAACCCAATCCATGGCGGATCGCGCCTACCGCCAGGGACGGATCCGCAACCCGGCCACACAGCACGATGCCGGCGCCCTCGGCCAGTGCCTGGACGATGCCGTCGGCCCCGGTGTAGACGTTCACCGAAACAGGCCGTTCATCGGCACTCGACGACAGCCATCGTTCATAGCGCGGAGGCGTTTCTTCGAGCAGGTCGTCGCCCAGTACGCAGGCGATTTTCAGCGCCGGGAAACGGCCGGCCAATTCGTCGCGCAACCGTTGCGCGGCGGCCCTGGGGTTGGCTGCGCCGCCGTTGGTGATGATCGCAATGCCGGCTTCGATGCAAATGTCCAGCATGGGTTCGAGGAAGTCGAACAGGCGCGCGGAGTAGCCCGACCGTGGATCGAGGCGCTTGCGCAATTGCGCCTCGGCGAGGGTCCGTTCAGCCAGCAGCTCCAGCATGATGTAGCGCTGGCCGCTGCGTTGCGCCAGGTCCTGGGCCAGGCGTAGCGCGGCGTCGGGCCGATCATTGGCAAAACCTGCGCCACACCCGACGAGAATTGTTTTTGTCATGTTCGTGTTCCACTGAAGGGTGGCCCCATAGTGGAGAGACAGAATTAATCTGTGAATTTTAAAGATAGAATCAATTGATCCAGTAATTTTATGAGCCGGTCATGAACGTTTCTTTCCGACAGCTTCGCGCCTTCATCCTCATCGCCGAGACTTCAAGCTTCACCCGCACCGCGGAACAGCTGCACCTGTCACAACCGGCGCTGAGCTACAGCATCCGCAAACTGGAAGAGAGCATGGGGTTGCAGCTGCTTGCGCGTAATACCCGCAGCGTCGAGTTGACGCCAGCCGGCGAGCATTTCCTGCCCCAGGCCAGGCGCATGCTGCGGGACATGGACGATGCCGTGCGCGATGCTCGCGACACCTTGAGCCTGAGTCGCGGCACGCTTCGGCTCGCGGCCTTGCCCACGGCTGCCGCGTCGTTTCTGCCGATCGCCATGGCTGCTTTCCAGCGTGAAAACCCCGGTGTGACGGTGAGCTTGCTGGATGGCCGCGCCGGAGAAATCCTCGGCTGGGTGCAGCGCGGCGAGGTAGACGCCGGCATCAGTTCGCTGCCTGACGACCTGTCTGGGCTGAGCTTCGAGCGCCTATTGGATGACAATCTGGTACTGCTGAGCCACAAGCACTCGCAGGGTGACGGCCAGGAGGAGTGGACGCACCAGCCCTACATTGCCCTGACGCCTGACACGAGTATCCGGCCTTTGGCTGACGCGGCGCTGCGCTATTTGAACGTGGATGCAGTCCCAGCCTGGGAGGTGGCGCATATGAGCACGGCCACGGCGCTGGTACGGGAGGGGCTGGGATTTTCTTTATTGCCGGCCAGTTGCACGGCGGTGTTCAACATCGGCGAACAGTGCGCTGTAACCCCAATCGATCAGCCGGCCAAGCGCTCGATCGGGCTGTTGCAGCGCAAGCCGGTGGCACAATCGCCGTCGTTGAGCCAGTTCATGGGACATGTGCGGCGGGTTTTGCGGGAGGATGAGGCGGGCGCTTGATGTGGGGCGGTCTGCCGCCTTCGCGCTCCCACATTGATCGCGGCGTACCCGAATGACGCTTCAGGGGCTCTTCTGTGGGAGCGAGCCTGCTCGCGAAGGCGCAAGCCCGGTCAGCACCGGTCATTGAGTACCAAACATCGCCGTCCAGTAGATCCCCGCATCACTTTTCGGGTCCACCGCATACCCGGCTCCCAGTTCGCGAAATTGCGGGTTCATCAGGTTGGCGCAATGCCCGGGGCTGGCCAGCCAGCCGTCCACCACTTTCAAAGCCGTGTCTTGCCCGGCGGCGATGTTTTCGCCGATGGTCTGGCCCAGGTAGCCGGCCAGTTCGGCGCGGTCGCCGGGTGTGCGGCCATCGCGGTCCTTGTGGTCGAAGAAGTTGTTGTTGGCCATGGCGCGCGTGTGATTCACCGCCGCCAGGGCCAGGGTGGCGTTCCAGGCCAGCGGAGTGGTCGCGGTGTAGGCCTCGGTGCCGCAGCGGCGCGGTTGCGCGCGGGCGCTGTTGATGAGTTTGAGCAGTTTCTGGCCTTCGGCTTGCCAATCGCCCAGTCGTGCCGACAACAGCGGGCGAGCCAGCACGATGCGCCATTCGCGGTCCAGTCGGCTGACACCGACGTCAATGAACTGCGGGTCCAGCACGACCTGGCAGAAACTTTCCTGCACGGCCTTCATCGCCGCTTGCGCGTCGCGCGGCCCGGACAGGCTGATCGCTTGCACGTTGACCATCGGATAGGCCGCCCGGGCCAACGCCTGTTGCAGATCGCCGATGCCATTGGCCGACAGGATCAACCGCGAATCCATCGCCAGCGGCGGCAGCTCCAGGGACGCCTGGCCGGCGCAGCTCTGGGACTGGCTGCGGTAGAGGTTGATGGACTCGACCAGTTTCGTCTCTTCGGTGGCTACCGCACTGACGGCGAACGTCAGCCCCAGCGACAGCGCGGCAAGACGCATGACGGAAAAAATCGCACGCATGTAAATCTCCCTTGAGCGGACGGCGCCTATGATGCGCAATTTTTGCCCCGCTGGGGCAACGGTATTCACGCTCTCTTGAAATCCCTTGGACGGCACCGTTTGGTACCGTTCGGGACGCTCCTCACGTAGTGGGATCAATTTTCAGGCGAATAGGTCCATTCCATCGTCTTATTTCCGGCTCGCCACATCCAGACACGCAACCGCATTCGACAAATCCTCGCTGAATCTGCGTTCATGCCCAGTGTCGAAATTGTGAGCCGGCAATCAAGCGCGGCTCGTCATTGAACAGAACCGCGACCATGCACGAGAAAACCTACGAACTGCTGGAAGTCGCCAGCGGCAAGCCCATCAAACTCTGGACCCAGGGCGTGCCGGTGGAGGCCGAAGCCCGCCAGCAATTGCTGAACACGGCAAAAATGCCGTTCATTTTCAAACACCTGGCGGTGATGCCCGATGTGCACCTGGGCAAGGGCTCGACCATCGGCAGTGTCATCCCCACCGTAGGCGCGATCATTCCGGCGGCGGTGGGGGTGGATATTGGTTGCGGCATGATCGCCGCGCGCACTTCGCTCGATGCCGCTGATTTGCCGGACAGCCTCCAGGCCCTGCGCAGCGCTATCGAAAAAGCCGTGCCCCATGGGCGCAGTCTCAGCCATGGCGGACGCGACAAGGGCGCCTGGAGCAATGTCCCACGCGAGGCTGACCAGGCGTGGGTCGCGCTGGCCGCGCGCTTCAAGGCGATTACCGACAAATACCCGAAGCTGGCCCGGACCAACAACCGGCAGCATCTGGGTACGCTGGGCAGCGGTAATCATTTCATCGAAGTGTGCCTGGATGAGGCCAACCGGGTCTGGTTCATGTTGCACAGCGGCTCCCGGGGCGTGGGCAATGCCATCGGCAATCTGTTCATCCAGTTGGCCCAGGCCGACATGCGCCAGCACCTCGCCAATCTGCCGGACCGTGACCTGGCCTACTTCGAGGAGGGCAGCCGGCATTTCGACGATTATGTCGAAGCGGTGGGCTGGGCCCAGGATTTCGCCCGGCAGAATCGGGCTTTGATGATGGACGCGGTGATACGCGCCGCCCGGCAGGTCATCGGCAAACCGTTCGAAGTGGCGCTGGAAGCGGTGAATTGTCATCACAACTATGTGCAGAAGGAGCGACACTTCGGACACGACGTACTGGTGACGCGCAAGGGCGCGGTGTCGGCCAGGAAAGGCGAGTTGGGTATCATCCCCGGTTCGATGGGCGCCAGAAGTTTTATCGTGCGCGGCCTGGGCAACGAGCAATCGTTTTGTTCGTGCAGCCACGGTGCCGGCCGGGTCATGAGCCGGACCGAGGCGAAAAAGCGTTTCAGCGTCGAGGATCAGGTCCGCGCGACCGCCCATGTGGAATGCCGGAAGGACGCCGCGGTGATTGATGAAATCCCGATGGCATACAAAGACATAGACAAGGTAATGCATGCACAACGTGAACTTGTCGAAGTGCTGCATACCCTGCGCCAGGTCGTCTGTGTGAAAGGTTAGCGGAGCGAGCATGTTGAGCATCGTCGAGCAGGCAGCCAGTGAAGCGTTGCGCCAGCGAATGGAGGCGGCCGGTTGCGCCTTCGAATTCCTGGTGCTTGCTCCCGAGGCGGATGAAATCGTCGATCAGTCGTTGCACCGCGAGGCCGTGGACCGACTGTTCCAGCACATCGAGGGGCAATGGCTCGAGCGAGACCGCCAACTGCGCCTTGATCCGCGCTATGTCGATATCATCCCGCCGAGCATGCACTGGGACCTGACCAAGGCCATTCCCAAGGCGCTGGGGCAGGATCAGATCATTCGGCTGATGCAGACGGGGAAGACTGAACGCAATCCCCGATCCTATGCCTTGTACGACGCGTTTTGCGACCCGCCCTACGGCACCCGCTTCATCAACGACACGCCCCAGGCGCTGTTCAAAGAGTGGCTTGAGCTGCTCGGGCTTGTGCCGGTTGGCGGCGTGGTGGTGTTGGACTGGGTTGACAACTTCAACTTCAATGCATTGGCCAGCGACGAGCCCGATCCCGCCAGGGATCCCTGGAGCGACTATTTCGATGATGGCCTGGAGTGGTGGGGCGTGTGGTGCCTGAGCATCTGGAATCCCGAGCGCCGGTCCCTGGGTGTGTTGACGGCGAGCACGACGGATTGAGCGCTTCCAGAGCTGGGCAGTATCGGACTGACAAAAAAACCGTGGCGAGGGAGCTTGCTCCCGCTCGGCTGCGCAGCAGTCGTAAACAGGCTCCTGCGGTCTGCCTGAAGAAATGCAGGGGCCTGCTGCGCAGGCCAGCGGGAGCAAGCTCCCTCGCCACGGGGTTTGTGGTGGCCGAGGTCTTCGCGAGCAGGCTCGCTCCCACGGGTTCTGTGTTTATTCGTCGATATTGCGTTGGTGTTTCTTCAACCGATAGGCGAACTGCGCCCGGCTCAAGCCCAGCGACCTGGCTGCCGCCGCCAGGTTGCCGCTGTTCAGTTGCAGGGCTTCGTTGATCAGGCGCGACTCCAGGCCGTCGATGGAGAAGTCCGCGTCCCATTGACTGAGGGACGGCAACAACGGCGCCTTCGCCGTAGCGTCGCTCGCTGTCAGCGCCAATGACGTGAGCCCGCCATTGCCGTCCACCGAATACGCATCCGCTGGCAATCGCTCGTCGCGAAACAGATGCATCAGGTCGATGGCCTGGCCTTCTTCGCTGGCAATCAAGCCGCGTTCGATGAGGTTCTGCAGTTCCCGCACGTTGCCCGGGAAGTCATAGCGCAGCAGCATCTTCAAGGCGCGCATGGTCAGGCCCACCGGTGTACGGCCGTATTCCAGGCAGAAGCGCTTGAGAAAGGCATTGATCAACAACGGTATGTCATCGCGGCGATCGCGCAAGGGCGGGAGAGCGATGGGGTAGACATTAAGCCGATAGAACAAGTCTTCGCGAAACTCGCCTTGGGCCACGGCTTTGCGCAGATCGAGGTTGGTCGCCGCGACCACTCGCACGTCGACCTTGATGGCATGGCCGCCACCGACCCGTTCGATTTCCCGCTCCTGCAACGCGCGCAAAAGCTTGCCTTGGCCGGCCAGGCTCAGGCAGGTGATTTCATCGAGGAACAACGTACCGCCATCGGCCCGCTCGAAACGGCCGGGGCGCGAATGGGTGGCGCCGGTATAAGCGCCGCGCTCGACGCCGAACAGTTCGGCTTCGATCAGGTTGTCGGGTATCGCCGCGCAGTTGAGGGCGATGAACGGCCCCTGGCGGCGACGGCTCAGCTGATGCAACTGGCGGGCGAACATTTCCTTGCCCACGCCAGACTCGCCGGTGACCAGCACAGTGGCCGGTGTCAAGGCGACCCGCTGCAGAGCCAGCGTCGCCGCGTTGAACGCCGCACTGGCGCCAATCAGCGGTTGCTCGCTGTCCGGCAACGGGTCGCTGGCAGTCATGGGGTCAGGCCTCGCGCCGGATGGCTGGGCCGCCAACGGTTGTGAGGCATTGAGGTAGCTCAGGTCGCGCTCGATGTCCCCCCATTGTTCGGCGGTCTTGCCGACGACACGGCAGCGCTCATGCCCCATGCCCCGGCATTCCACTTCGCGAAAGACCACCAGTTGCCCGAACAACCCGCTGACGAAGCCGATCGCGTACCCCAGCTCGGTCCAGCACACCGGATCCTGCCCGGTGCCATAGGCGGCGATATGTTCGTCGGCTTCGCAGGAGTGGTGCCAGAGAAATTCCCCCTCGTAGAACCCCGATTCCGCATCGAACTTGAAATGCAGCGGCTCGACCTTGGTCATGCCTTCGAGAGTATGCAGGTGCGTGCCTGCGCGAAACACCGCCGCGGCATCGGCGTGCGGCCAGCGTTCACGAATCAGCCGGGCGTCGCGGGCGCCGGAGCAATAGCCGGTGCGGGTGAGCATGCCCCGGGCCTGCTCCAGTCCCTGGCGCTCGATGATCTCTCGACGCAGTGCACCGAAGGATGAGCTATGCAGCAGCAACATGCGTTGGTCGTTGAGCCAGATACGCCCGTCATCGGGGGAGAAAAACAGGCAGTTGGTCAGTTCTGCCGGGGTTGGCGAGCTGCTGTCGCTCAGTTCCTTGCTGTCGCCGCGTGGACGAAACGGCTCGGCAGCGATCCGCTCCGGCAGCGGACAGTGGGGATTATTCATTGTTATTGCCCCTGATGGTGGTAGTCGAAATGAACACCTGGCCAGATAGTTATTAAGCATAACTTTATCAAATGAACAAGTGGCGATCGGCCAGCGGCTGGTTCGACGCCAGCAACGTTGCCCTTTGCCAGCCTGAGAGCCTTGATCCAGAGCCTTGCGCCAAGTTTGTGCAGGACCGCGGGTGAATACGGCACACGGCTTGCTCAGCCACTCCTACGGCGTTTGCGCCAGCGTCGGCAAGGCGTGGCAAACGATGACAACAACAAAGAGCCGGGAGCTTTAAATGTCTGCATCCGAAAACCACCTGCTAGCCCAGATGATCGCGTCCGAATGTGTCTTCAACGGGAATTGGGTGCCTGCCTCGGGCCCGTTGCTGACCATCATCGAGCCGGCCACCGGTGAGGCGCTGATGCGCAGTGCTTCGGCCGATGCTGCCGATATCGCCAAGGCCAGTCGCGATGCGGCCCTGGCGCAACCGGCCTGGGCCGCCCTCGGTCCACGGGAACGGGCGGCGATCTTTCGCAAGGCGGCTGACGTCGCCGAACGCTCCTTCGCAGAACTGGCGCTGTACGTCGCACGGGAAACCGGCGCGGCATTGTTCAAGGGCCAACACGAGGTGCGCGAGGCGATCGTGCTGTTGCATCAGGCCGCCGGCATGCTGTCTCAGGCCCATGGCGTGGTTCTGCCCAGCGAGGCAGGGCGCCTGTCTTATGCGCGGCGCTTGCCCCATGGGGTAATCGGGGTGATCTCGCCGTTCAACTTTCCCCTGGTATTGTCGATGCGCTCCGTGGCGCCGGCCCTGGCGGCGGGCAATGCGGTGGTGCTCAAGCCGGATCCGCAAACGCCGGTCAGTGGCGGTTTTCTGATTGCCCGTCTCTTCGAAGCCGCGGGCCTGCCCAAGGGCTTGTTGCAGGTATTGCCCGGTGCGGCCGACGCCGGGGAAGCGCTGTGCCGTGATCCCAACGTCAAGATGATCGCCTTCACCGGTTCCACCGGCGCCGGTCGCAAGGTGGCCGAAGTGGCCGGGCGCAACCTCAAGAAAGTCGCGCTGGAGCTGGGCGGCAAAAACCCCTTGATTGTCCTCGAAGACGCCGACCTGGACCTCGCGGCCCGCAATGCGGCCTGGGGCGCCTGGTTGCATCAGGGGCAGATCTGCATGGCCACCGGGTTGATCCTCGCCCACGAGTCGATTGCTCAGGCCCTCATTCAGAAACTGGTGGATAAAGCCCAGGCGTTGACCGTCGGCAACGCCGCCCGCGAGGAAGCCGCGCTGGGGCCGTTGATCAACCAACGCCAGTTGCAGCGCGTGCACGACATCGTCAATGACAGCGTGCGCGCGGGGGCGAGGCTGGAAACCGGCGGTAACTACGACCGTTTGTTTTATCAACCGACGGTGCTCAGCGGCGTGAAGCCGGGCATGCGTGCCTTCGAGGATGAAGTCTTCGGTCCGGTGGCGAGCGTGGTCAGTTTCGCCAGCGACGAGGAAGCCATCGAGCTGGCCAATCGCAGCGAGTATGGCCTGTCGGCGGCGGTCATTTCACCCTCGGTGGGCCGGGCCATGGCCATTGGCGAGCGATTGCAGTGCGGCATGCTGCACATCAACGACCAGACTGTCGCCGACGAGTGCATCAACCCGTTCGGTGGGCGCGGCGCTTCGGGCAATGGCGGCAGCGTCGGCGGCCCGGCGGACTGGGACGAGTACACCCAGTGGCAGTGGGTCACGGTCAAGGACAAGGCGCCTGTCTATCCGTTCTGACCGGTCGGTTTCAACGGGGCAGATAAAAATAACAAGAGGACTCAACATGAAACTCGACAACAAGATTGTGCTGGTGACCGGCGTCTCGTCGGGCATCGGTGCCGCCACGGCGAGCCTGCTGCGTGCCCACGGCGCCCAGGTGATCGGCGTGGACCTCAAGGCGCCGCACCAGACCCTGGACGGTTTTATACAGGGTGACCTGAGCAGCGCCGAGCACATCGACCGCCTGCTGCCGCAGCTACCCGCACGGTTCGATAGCCTGTGCAATATTGCCGGGGTGCCGGGCACCGCCAGTCCGCAACTGTTGGCGCGGGTCAACTACCTCGGGTTGCGCCACTTCAGCCAGGCGTTGCTGCCACGCATCAATGCGGGCGGCAGCATCGTCAATATCGCCTCGATCCTTGGCGCCGAATGGCCGCTACGCGTAGAGCAGCACAAGGCGCTGGCGCGCAGCGAAGGGTTTGCCGCCGGGCAAGCCTGGCTGGCTGATTACCCGGTGCCGGACCAGACCTGCTACCAGTATTTCAAGGAAGCCTTGATCGTCTGGACCTACCTGCAGGCCCAACCCTGGTTCCTGGAGCATTCGGTGCGCATGAACTGTGTCGCGCCGGGGCCGGTCTTCACGCCCATTCTCGAAGACTTCGTGAGCATGCTCGGCGAGGCTCGGACCCAGGCCGATGCCCATCGCATGAAACGTCCCGCCTACGCCGATGAGGTAGCGGCGGTGATCGCCTTCCTGTGTGCCGACGAGTCGCGCTGGATCAACGGCGTCAACCTGCCCGTCGATGGTGGATTGGCCTCCACCTACGTTTGAGAACCCAAGCCGCCACCCGAGCGGGTTGCAGCAAAGCCATGCCAAACAATAACAATAATGAGAGCACCCCATGGACAACCTCAAAGACAGCTTTGGTTTCAAGCATTGCGCGCTATTCCTGGCGCTTTGCAGCAGCGGTGTGATGGGCGAGAGGGCCGAGGCCATGCAAATGGACCTGGGTGACTCCGACTGGAAACTGCGCTGGGACAACACGATCAAGTACAGCCAGGCCTGGCGCCTGCACGGACAGGACAGCCGTCTGGTCAACGCGCCGACCGCCAATGGCCTGTACCCCTCGATCCAGAGCCAGGGCGACAAGAACTTCAGTCGCGGCCTGGTCTCCAACCGTCTCGACCTGTTTTCCGAAATGGACCTCAGCCGGCAAAACTACGGGCTGCGGGTCAGCGGCGCGGCCTGGTACGACGATATCTACAACCAGGACACCGACAGCAGCGAGCAGCCACATTTCCTCAGCGAAACCCGCGAGCTGCATGGACGCGACGCTGAGATTCTCGATGCCTTCGTGTTCCTGCGCGGAGACCTCGGGGAGGACTCCCAAGGCGTGGCGCGTCTTGGACGCCACAGCCTGATCTACGGCGAAAGCCTGTTCTACGGCGGCAACGGCATTGCCAATGCCCAGGGGCCGACCGATGTGGTCAAGTTGCTCAGCGTGCCGGGCACACAGTTCAAGGAGATCCTGCGGCCGGTCAATCAGATTTCCGGGCAGTTGCAGATCAACCCGCAGCTGTCGGTGGGCGCCTACTATCAGTTCGAGTGGGAACGTTCCAACCTGCCCGGCGCCGGCAGCTACCTGAGCGATGCCGACGCCATCGGTTACGGCAGCGGTCCGCTGCGTGAGGTATTCGGCAACGACACGGTGAATGGCGGCGACCTGAAACCGCGCAATTCGGGGCAGGGCGGTATGCAGATCCGCTTCAAGCCGGCCGGCACAGAGCTGGAGCTGGGTTTCTACGCGGCCCAGTATCACGACAAAGCGCCGATCGGCTTGTATGCCTACCTGGACGGTCCGGCGGCTGCGGCCAGCGGACTGCCGATCCTCGGCTCCTATCGCCAGGTCTACGCCGAAGACATCAAGACCGCCGGCGTCAGCTTTTCTACCGCTTACGGTCCGTTCAACTTTGCCGGTGAATCGTCGGTGCGCTGGAACGCGCCGCTGGTGAGCAACCTGCAAGTAGTGACCCCCGGCATGCAGGCCGATGGTGGCGACGATGCGCTGTTCGCCCGAGGCAAGACCGCGCACGTCAATCTGTCGGCGATCTACCTGTTGTCGCCCACCGCTTTCTGGGATGGCGGCTCGGCCCTGGCCGAGCTGGCCTGGAACCGCACCCTGAGCGTGACCGACAACGCTGCCGCGCTGGATTCCAATACCACTCGCGATGCTACGGCGCTACGGGTGTTGATGGAACCGGCGTACTTCCAGATCGTCGACGGGATCGACCTCACCGTGCCGGTCGGCATGGGGATTGTGCTTGATGGACGTTCATCGGCGGTGAACAAATCCGGCTTCGGCAATACCCATTCCGGCGACTGGAGCGTCGGCCTCAAAGCCACCTACCTGCAGCGCTGGGATGTCGGCCTCAATTACGTGAACTTCTTCGGCGCACCCAAGGCCGGGCTACGCGAGGACGGCAATTTCAATTACGGCCAGTCGTTGGCCGACCGCGACTTCGTCTCGCTCTATGTGAAAACCTCATTCTAACAAGGTGGATTCGCCATGCAGAACACAGCATTCCTGAACACCTGCGTCCTCGCCCTTGCCTTGGCCGGCATGAGCCTGGCGGCGCAGGCGGCGGTATCGCCTGAGCAGGCCGCGCGCTTGAAAACCGATCTGACCCCCTTTGGTGGTGAGCGCGCCGGCAACGCCGATGGCAGCATCCCGGCCTGGCAGGGCGGTTATACCCAGGTCGCGCCCGGCTACAAAGCGGGTGACAAGCGCCCCGATCCATTCGCCGGCGAGAAACCGCTGTACTCGATCAAGGCTTCGAACATGACGCAGTACGCCGGCCAATTGGCCGAGGGCACCCAGTTGCTGCTGAAGAAATATCCGGACTATCGCCTGGATGTGTACCCGACTCATCGCTCGGCCGCCGCGCCGCAATGGGTGTACGACAACACCAGCAAGAATGCCACGCGCGCCGCACTGGACGTGGACAGCGAAAAAGTCTCCAACGCCTATGGCGGCATTCCGTTCCCGATCCCTGAAAACGGTGCGCAGGTGCTGTGGAACTATCGGTTGTCCTGGCAGGGCGGCGACACCATCAGCTCGCCGTTCGATACCTGGCTGATGACGGCCGGTGGCAAGAAAGTCCAGGCGACCCGGGCCCAGTACACCTATCAGTTTCCCTACTACGTCGAAGGAGGCAGCCTGGAAAACTATTCGGGCAAGTACCTGCTGGGCAAGCTGTTCACCGAATTGCCGTCGTCCAAGGCCGGCGAGGGCCTGATGACCCATTGGGACCTGGACCCGGCCAATCGTGCGGCCTGGCAGTACCTGGTCGGCCAACGCCGGGTTCGTCGTGCACCGAACATTGCCTACGACACACCGGACTTCGTCACCTCCGGCGTCGGCCTGTTCGACGAGGCGTTCATGCTGTTCGGGCCCACCGATCGTTATGACCTCAAGCTGGTGGGCAAAAAAGAACTGATCGTCCCCTACAACAATAACCGCGCCGCGCTGGCCAAGAGCGACGAGTTGGTCAAGGTCGGCTTCCTCAATCCTGACCTGGTGCGCTGGGAGAAACATCGGGTCTGGGTCGTCGAGGCCACGCTCAAGTCTGGCAAGCGCCATGTCGTGCCGCGCCGCACTTACTACGTCGACGAAGACTCCTGGCAGATCCTGATGGCCGACGGTTATGACGCCCAGGGCAAGCTCGGCCGGCAGATGTATTCGCTGACGCTGCTGGCACCGGACCTGCCGGCCCTGACCGCACAGGTCATGTGGGGCAGCTACAACCTCGACACCGGGGCCTACTTCCTCAATTCGTCGAGCAACGACCTGACAGTCCAATACCAGAAGGTCGCGAAGCCTTCAGCGTCCTATTTCACGCCGGATGCCATGGCCAACGAAAACATGCGTTGAACCAGTGGTGGCCGTGACGAGGGAGTTCGGCGCGGCCACTGACGATTTTCCAGGCGGGATGACGATATGAACGTTGAAAAAATCTTCGCGAACCGCGGTCCGCTATGGGCGGTTTGTGCCCTGGTGGGCTGCCTGTGGGCGAGCGTGCCTTGGGTCGCGCAGGCCACGACATTGGCCGTACTGCAGCAACCGGCGCTGCCAACGGCCAAGGCGCCGCGCGCGGTATTGCTCGGGCTGGCCCGGGCCGGTGAGCGCCTGGTGGCGGTCGGTGAGCGCGGGATCGTGCTGCTTTCCGACGATGCCGGAATGAATTGGCGCCAGGCCAAGGTGCCGGTCAGCGTCAGCCTGACGGCGGTGCAATTTGTCGATGCCGAACAGGGCTGGGCGGTCGGTCATCTGGGCGTGGTACTGCACAGCCGGGACGGCGGCGAAACCTGGGAAAAGCAACTCGACGGTGAGCGTGCGATCGCCCTCGCGATGCAGGTTGCAGAGCGCGATGCCGATGAGCCCGGCGGTGCCAGCCAGTTGACGCAGGCTCGGCATATGCTCGCCGACGGGCCGGATAAACCGTTCCTTGATCTGTATTTCATTGATCGCCAGCACGGCTACGTCGTGGGGGCCTACAACCAGATCTACCGTACCGACGACGGCGGGCGTAGCTGGCAACCGTGGATGCGTCATGTCGACAACCCGCAGGGCTTGAACCTGTATGGCGTCCGCGGCGTGGGCAAGGACCTGCTGCTGGTGGGAGAGCGCGGCCTGCTGTTGCGTTCGAGCGATGGCGGACAGTCGTTCCACGCCTTGAAGTCACCGTATGAAGGCAGTTTTTTCGGCCTGCTTGGCACCCGCGACGGGGCCTTGATTGCCTACGGTCTGCGTGGCAATGCCTGGTGGTCAGACGATCGAGGCAACAGTTGGCGACGCCTTGAGACCGCTATCGAGTCGACGCTGGCGGCGGCGCTTGAGCTGCGCGACGGCAGCCTGTTGTTGGCCAGCCAGGGCGGTGAGTTTTTATTCAGCCATGACCAGGGCCGCAGCTTTGACAAGCGTCAAAGCCGCAGCGGTGGCACGGTTGCCGCCGTGCAACAGGCGGTCGATGGCAGCCTCGCCAGCGTCGGTTTGAGCGGCGTGGCCGCCGACCAGGATCCGCGAGGCTCCAGTAAACCTTGAAACTTCACGGTGTAGCGCTATCGGGCCACGGCTCGTGCAACAGGAGTCAAACTTGAAAGACGACAGAATCCAAACCGTGATTGGCCGCCAGGAAGACTTCGATCGGGCGTCGGGCAATTTCGCCGAGCGGGCGATTTTCAACCATCGACCGCTGGTAATCCTGCTGTGCCTGCTGGTGACCCTGGTGCTGGGCTGGCAAGCCACGCGCATCGGTATCAATGCCAGTTACGAGAAGACCATTCCCACCGGGCATCCCTATGTCGCCAACTTCCTGGACAATCGCAGTGAGTTGAGTGGCCTGGGCAATTCGCTGCGCATCGCCGTGGAGGTCAGGCAGGGCAGTATTTTCACCAAGGACTATCTCGATACTCTGGCCAGGCTCAATGATGAGCTCTATCTGCTACCGGGCGTCGACCGCCCCTATATGAAATCGTTATGGACCCCGACCACGCGCTGGACCGCCGTGACGGAGGAGGGGCTCGATGGCGGCACGGTGATCCCTGACGATTACGATGGCTCGGCCAGCAGCATCGAACAGGTGCGCACCAACGTCGGCCGTTCCGGTGAAGTCGGCCAGTTGATCGCCGGCAACTACAAGTCCAGTGTGATCTTCGTGCCGTTGCTGGAGATCAACCCGCAGACGGGCAAGGCGCTGGACTATGGTGAGTTTTCCCGGCAACTGGAGGCGTTGCGAGACAAGTACCAGACCGACGAGCTGCGGATCCATATCACCGGCTTTACCAAGATCGTCGGCGACCTGATCGAGGGAATGACCCAGGTTCTGCTGTTTTTCGTGGTGGCGGTACTGGTGACGGTGATGGTGCTGTTCGGCTACACCCGTTGTGCGCGCAGCACCCTGGTGGTAGTGACCTGTTCGCTGGCCGCCGTGCTTTGGCAACTGGGGCTGCTGGCACTGCTCGGTTACGAGCTGGACCCATACTCGGCACTGGTGCCGTTCCTGGTGTTCGCCATCGGCATGAGCCACGGCGCGCAGAAGATGAACGGCATCATGCAGGACATCGGCCGGGGCACCCACCGGGTGGTTGCCGCGCGTTATACCTTCCGCCGGCTGTTCGCCGCCGGCATCACCGCTCTGCTCTGTGATGCGGTGGGCTTTGCGGTGTTGCTGCTGATCAACATCCGGGTGATCCAGGACCTGGCGGTCACCGCCAGCCTCGGGGTGGCGGTGCTGATCTTCACCAACCTGATCCTCTTGCCGATCCTGCTCAGCTACATCGGCGTCAGCCCGGCAGCGGCGCAACGCAGCCTGAGTGCGGAAACCACCGAACAGCAAGCGCAGATCAAACATCCGCTGTGGCGCGTGCTCGATCTGTTCACCCAGCGGCGCTGGGCCATTGGCGCCATGCTCGCTGGCTTGCTGTTGGCCGCGTCTGGTTTTGCCGTGAGCCTGCACCTGAAGATCGGCGACCTGGACCCCGGCGCTCCGGAACTGCGTGCCGACTCGCGTTACAACCGCGATGCGCTGTTCATGACGCAAAACTATGCGGCCAGCTCGGACATCTTCGTGGTCATGATCAAGACCCCGGAGGATCAGTGCACCCGTTACGCCAGCCTGTCCGCGGTCGACGCGCTGGCCTGGCAACTGGAGCAATTGCCCGGCGTGGAATCGACCACCTCGATGGCGGCGCTGAGCAAGATCGCCACGGCCGGGTATAACGAGGGCAATTTCAAATGGTATGAACTGATCCCCAACGACGGCGCGCTGGGCGCCGTGCAAACCCGCGCGCCGCGAGAGCTGTTCAACCAGGGCTGCTCGATGCTGTCGCTGTACGTCTACCTGGCCGATCACAAGGCTGACACCTTGAACCGCGTGGTGGAGGCCAGCGAGCAGTTCATCGCCGGACATCAGCTGCCAGAGGTCAAGTTCATGCTGGCGGCCGGCAGTGCGGGGATTGAAGCGGCGACCAATATCGTCGTGAAGAAATCGATGCGCGAGATGCTCTTCTGGGTCTACGGCGCGGTCAGCCTGTTATGCCTGCTGACGTTCCGCAGCTGGCGTGCCACCCTCTGCGCGATGCTGCCGCTGATGCTCACCTCGATTCTGTGCGAGGCGCTGATGGTGGGGCTGGGCATGGGCGTGAAAGTCGCGACGCTGCCGGTCATCGCCCTGGGCGTGGGCATCGGCGTCGATTACGCGCTCTATGTGCTCAGCGTGATCCTGGCGCGCATGCGTGCCGGCGACACCCTCGCCCAGGCGTACTATCAGGCGCTGTTGTTCACCGGCAAAGTGGTATTGCTGACGGGTATGACATTGGCGGTGGCGGTGTCGACCTGGACTTTTTCGCCGATCAAGTTCCAGGCCGACATGGGGATTTTGCTGGCCTTCATGTTCCTGGTGAACATGCTTGGCGCCCTGATCCTGCTGCCGGCCCTGGCATGGTGGCTGTTGCCGCGGAAGGTGTTTGAAAAGAAGCCTGAACTGAGCCGGCGGGAGCGCTGGGTGAGGGGCTGAAGCGGCTTGCTGACTTCAGCCTTTCCATGTGGGAGCGGGCTTGCTCGCGAAGGCGGTTCCACAGTCGAGAAATCTATTGGATCTGCTGCCCCTTCGCGGGCAAGCCCGCTCCCACAGAGCTTGCAATAGCCCCGTCAGGATTTCTGCGCCACCGGCTCTGCCGTGCCCAGCCGTGGCCCGGCCGAACGGCGGATCACGCTGAGGATGGCCAACGTCGCCACCACCAATCCAGGGGAAGTCGCCAGCAGTACCGCAGTGGTCCCGCCGCCAGCCGCGAGGATCTGGCCGGCGGCCAAAGGCCCGGCCACCGAGCCCAGGCGCCCGATGGCAACGGCTGCACCGACACCCGTGGCGCGCACCGCCGTAGGGTAGGAGGGCGGCGCCGAGGCATAAAGCACCAGTTGCGCCGCCATGACAAACAGCCCGGCGGCAAACCCGGCGATGCCCATCGGCATGATGCCCACCGACAAACCGACCCCGGCCAGGGCGCTCAGCAGGCCGGCATAGACAAACAGCACTACCTTGACGGCGTTGAAACGATCCAGCAACAAACCACCGATCAACGATCCCAGGGCCCCGCCGATGTTGAACAGCATCTGCACCAGGCCGGCCTGGGGTTTACTGAAACCTTGTTCCACCAGCAAAGAAGGCAGCCAGTTGAGCAGCATGTACATCACCGTCAGGGTGAAGAAATAACTCAACCAGAGGCCCAACGTTGTCAGCCCCCGGCCTTCGCCGAACAGCGCCTGACCGGTCGAACCACGGACCTCGCCCGCGACGTGTCGTATCTGCTTGAATGCGCTGGACTCCGGCAGCCACAGCAGCATCAACGGCACCACCAGCAAGGGCGCCAGGCCACCGATGAAGAACGTCATCTGCCAGTGCTCGCCAAAGGTCATGGCGACCACTGCCGCCAGCGCGCCACCCAGCGGAACCCCGGCGTACATGACACTGATGGCGGTACCACGGCGTTGTTCGCCGACGGCTTCAGCGCACAGGGCGATGAGGTTGGGCAGGGCGGCGCCCAGTCCCAGGCCGGTCATGAAGCGCACCAGCAGCAGGCTGGAGAATTGCTCGACAAACGCGGTGCCGAGGGAAAACACGCCGAACAGCAGGACAGCGGCAATCAGGATTTTCTTGCGGCCGATGCGATCGGCAATCCAGCCGCCGAAAAACGCACCTGGCAGCAGGCCGATTATCCCCGCGCTGAAGACCCAGCCCATCATCTTCGGGTCCAGGGCGAAGGTCTGTCGCAAGCCGGCAGCGGCGGTGCCGGCCGATTGAAGATCAAAGCCTTCGATCAGCGCGACGATGAAACACAGGGCAATGGTCAACGTCGCACGACGCGGCGGATGGTTCATGGCGAATCCTCTTATTGTTTTTGTCGGGACTGCGGCTCGGAGGGACCCCGTAGCGCGGGATTAAGATTAACAAAGCTAACTAAAAAATGAATCGCGAGGAGCAAACCCGCGAAATCTTTGGTTTCTCTTGGAAATTCAGCAGGTTGACACCTACAGGAGAAACAGTCGTCATATTGGTTAATTATATTAACGTTCGATTATCGGACATTGCCGATTGACGAAGTACCGGGCCGTTTCCATTCTCTGTCCGCACAGCCCTCCACTCGGGGCTGCCTCGATAGAAAACAACAACAAAAAGCGGACATCGAACATGCCAGATATCATCCGGGACGCCCAGGCGGCGATCCCTGTTTCACCGCTCGTTCACTGGTTGGCCGGAACCGGGCTGAGTCTTCTTTGCAGCGTGGCGCTGGCCGAAGGTTTCATCGACGACAGCCACGGCACGTTGACCCTGCGAAATTACTACATGGATCGCGATTACAAGGACGACGGCGCCAAGACTGCGGCCCGGGAGTGGGCCCAAGGCGTGTTCATGAACGTCGAGTCGGGCTTTACCCCGGGTACGCTCGGATTTGGCCTGGATGTACGGGGGCTGCTGGGCATCAAGCTCGACTCCTCGCCGGACCGCAGCGGCACTGAACTGTTGCCGGTGTCGAGCAGCGACAAGCGCGCGGCGGATGAATACTCGCGGCTGGGCGTGACCGGCAAGTTGCGTTTCGGGCAAACCACGGTAAAGACCGGCGATGTCCCGATTTTCCTGCCGTTTGCCTTCGCCAGTCCGTCGCGGCTATTGCCGCAGACCTTTCGCGGGACAACCCTGAGCTCCAAGGACGTCGACGGATTGACGCTGAACACCGGTTACATCGATCGCATCGCCCGGCGCGATTCCACCGATTACCAGCCGATGAGCATCGCCTCGCCCAATCGTCGTTTCAACGGCGCGGCGACCTCGTCTCACATGGCGTACGTGGGAGGCGACTATCAGGTCAACAAGGATCTCGGCCTGCGCATCTACCACGCCGAAGTTGCCGATCTGTACCAGCAGAATACCTTCGCCTTGCTGCACAACCTGCCATTGGGTGATGGAGTGCTGACCACCGATCTACGGAGTTTTTTCAGCAGCGAGGAGGGCGCCGCCAAGGCTGGCAAGGTGGATAACCGCAACGTCTCGGCGCTGGTCGGTTATCGCCTGGGCGGGCATCGCGTCAGCCTGGGCTACATGCATTCGAGCGGCGATACGGCAACACCGTACGTGTCGGGCACCGAGCTGATGGGTTTGAGCGAAATGACCATGAGTTCGGACTTTCTCAATGCCAAGGAGCGCACCTGGCAAGCGATCCACGATTATGACTTCGCCGCCGTTGGCGTGCCTGGCTTGCGGACCCGGTTGCGTTACGTGCGTGGCGACCATATCGAGCTGGCGGCCCTCAATGCCGAGGATCGCAAGGAGCGTGAATTCCAGATGGAGTTGGGTTATGTGATCCAGAGCGGCCCGCTGAAAAACATCGGCCTGCTGGCGCGCAAGTCGATCTACCGAAACGACTTCCCGGGAACGGCGGCGTTTCGCGATGAAAACCAGACCCGGTTCCTGGTGACGTACAGCGTGCCGATCTGGTGAAGCCAGTGAAGCCGTCATTGACGAGCTTTCGTGGCGAGGGAGCTTGCTCCCGCTGGGCTGCGCAGCAGCCCCAAGCTATTGGCCGCGACGCTTCAGGCAAACCGCGTCTACTGTGTTGGGGTCGCTGCGCAACCCAGCGGGAGCAAGCTCCCTCGCCACAGGGAGGAGCAAGGTTCCTTACTGATAAACCTTCTTCAGCAACCGCAGCAGTTCCTCGCGCTCGGCACCATTGAGGGCGGCGGTGGAGTCCAGGTCGCTCTGGGCGGCGATCTGCTTGAGCTCCTTTAGCAGGGTTTCGCCGGTCTTGCTCAGGAAAATCCCATAGGAGCGCTTGTCCGGCTTGCAGCGCACCCGTACGGCCAGGGCGCGGCTTTCCAGTTTGTTCAACAAGGGCACCACTTGCGGTGGCTCGATGGCCAGCGCCTTGGCCAGATCGGCCTGCATCAGGCCGGGGTTCTGGTCGATGATCGCCAGGGCCGAGAACTGGGCCGGTCGCAGGTCGTGGACAGCAAGACGGCTGATCAGGTTCTGGAACAGTTTCAACTGCGCGCGACGCAAGGCGTAACCGATCAGGTCATCCAGCGCGGAATCCAGCGGCGCCTGCGTGTCGGTACCGTCGGCCAGGGGCGCGGCGGCGGCTTCGGCAAGCTTGGAAGACTTGGCCATCGAAAGGTGCATCCTCAAGGTCAGTGATTAACAAGGCTATCCAGTTTGCCGGGGTTGCCGCTCGGTGGCTACGGTGGCTGGTATTTTTTGTTCTCCGGCGTTGCATCCGGGCCGCCAGGAAAATACAGATAAATCGATTAATAGTTAATTGACATAACTAATATTCAAGGTTAGTTTTTCTCCATCTTCAGCCAAGAACAAGAGAGCACGCGCCATGAGCAACTACGAAGGTCGCTGGACAACGGTCAAGGTCGACATCGAGGAAGGCATCGCCTGGGTAACCTTCAATCGCCCGGAAAAACGCAACGCCATGAGCCCGACCCTCAACCGCGAGATGATCGATGTGCTGGAGACCCTGGAACAGGATCCCGCCGCTGGCGTGCTGGTGCTGACCGGTGCGGGGGAGGCCTGGACCGCCGGCATGGACCTCAAGGAATATTTCCGCGAAGTGGATGCCGGGCCGGAAATCCTCCAGGAAAAAATCCGTCGCGAAGCCTCGCAATGGCAATGGAAACTGCTGCGCATGTACGCCAAGCCGACCATTGCCATGGTCAACGGCTGGTGCTTCGGCGGCGGCTTCAGCCCGCTGGTGGCGTGCGACCTGGCGATCTGCGCCGACGAAGCCACCTTCGGCCTTTCGGAAATCAACTGGGGCATCCCGCCCGGCAACCTCGTGAGCAAAGCCATGGCCGATACCGTGGGCCATCGCCAATCCCTGTACTACATCATGACCGGCAAGACCTTCGGCGGGAAAAAAGCCGCCGAGATGGGCCTGGTCAATGAAAGCGTACCTCTCGCGCAACTGCGTGAAGTCACCGTGGAGCTGGCGCGCAACCTGCTGGAGAAAAACCCGGTGGTGCTGCGCGCGGCCAAGCATGGTTTCAAGCGTTGCCGCGAGCTGACCTGGGAGCAGAACGAGGACTACCTCTACGCCAAGCTGGACCAGTCGCGCCTGCTCGACACCGAGGGCGGCCGCGAGCAGGGCATGAAGCAGTTCCTGGACGACAAGAGCATCAAGCCGGGCCTGCAAACCTACAAACGCTGAGGCGACAGCGCGGCGGGCGCCATCGTGGGCCCGCAGGTTGTTCGTCCAAGGCCCTCGGCGCTACTGTGAACGTGTTCCCGATAAAGACAATAAAGAGGAATCACCATGCTGGACGTGCCCCTGTTGATTGGCGGCCAGTCGTGCCCGGCCCGCGATGGCCGGACCTTCGAGCGCTGCAACCCGGTGACCGGTGAAGTGGTGTCCCGCGTGGCCGCCGCCACGCTGGAAGATGCCGACGCCGCCGTGGCCGCCGCACACGCTGCCTTCCCGGCCTGGGCCGCGCTGGCGCCCAATGAACGTCGCACCCGCCTGTTGCGCGCGGCCGAGCAGTTGCAGGCGCGCAGCGGCGAATTCATTGCCGCCGCTGGCGAAACCGGCGCCATGGCCAACTGGTACGGCTTCAATGTGCATCTGGCGGCGAACATGCTGCGCGAAGCCGCCTCCATGACCACGCAAATCAATGGCGAAGTCATCCCTTCGGACGTGCCCGGTAGTTTCGCCATGGCCTTGCGTCAGCCCTGTGGCGTGGTGTTGGGCATCGCGCCGTGGAACGCCCCGGTCATTCTCGCCACCCGCGCAATCGCCATGCCCCTGGCGTGCGGCAACACTGTGGTGCTCAAGGCCTCGGAGATCAGCCCGGCCGTGCACCGCCTGATCGGCCAGGTGCTGCAGGACGCCGGCCTGGGCGATGGTGTGGTCAATGTCATCTGCAATGCGCCGGCGGATGCGCCGGCCATTGTCGAGCGCCTGATCGCCAACCCGGCGGTACGGCGGGTCAACTTCACGGGCTCGACCCACGTCGGCCGCATCGTCGGCGAACTGTCGGCGCGTCATCTCAAGCCGGCATTGCTGGAGCTGGGCGGCAAGGCACCGCTGCTGGTGCTCGCTGACGCCGATCTTGACGCAGCGGTGCAGGCGGCGGCGTTTGGGGCCTACTTCAACCAGGGCCAGATCTGCATGTCCACCGAGCGCCTGATCGTAGACGCGAGCGTGGCCGATGCCTTTGTCGCCCGACTGACTGCGAAGATTGCGACCCTGCGCGCCGGCGATCCTGCCGCGGGTGATTCGGTGCTGGGCTCGCTGGTGGACACCAGCGCCGGACTGCGCATCAAAGGCCTGATCGACGACGCCCTGGCCAAAGGCGCCAGATTAGTCGCCGGCGGCCAACTGGACGGCAGCATCCTTCAGCCGACCTTGCTCGACGGCGTTACCCCGGACATGCGCCTGTACCGCGAAGAGTCCTTCGGACCGGCAGCGGTGTTGCTGCGTGGCGACGGTGACGAAGCGTTGCTGCGCCTGGCCAACGATTCCGAGTTCGGCCTGTCGGCGGCGATCTTCAGCCGCGATACCAGCCGCGCCCTGGCGCTGGCCCAACGAATCGAATCCGGCATCTGCCACATCAATGGCCCGACCGTGCACGACGAGGCGCAAATGCCCTTCGGCGGGGTCAAGTCCAGCGGCTACGGCAGCTTTGGCGGCAAGGCCGCCATCGAGCATTTCACCCAGTTGCGCTGGGTGACGATGCAGAACGGCCCACGGCATTACCCGATCTGAAAACCCGTCGCATCGCCGGCGATGGGCCGCCCGAGCCATCGCCCGATGCAGGCCAGACATGACAATCACAAGGCCGCAGCCAGACGCTGCCACGCTCCGCTCGCGTCAAGCGACCCGAGTGTGCCTTGATGGAGGAGATGCACCGTGAGTTCCGAGTTCAGATCATCCTCCCGGCCCGAACCTGCGCGCTATCGCCAGGTGTCGATCGGGCATCCAGCCGTTGAAGTGAAGGAAGAGCAGGGCATCCTGCACATGCGCTCCCTGGAGCCCTTGGCGCCGTTGCCGTCGCGCCTGCTCGATCGCC
Source organism: Pseudomonas sp. Z2-11 (assembly GCF_054161305.1). Taxonomy (NCBI): domain Bacteria; kingdom Pseudomonadati; phylum Pseudomonadota; class Gammaproteobacteria; order Pseudomonadales; family Pseudomonadaceae; genus Pseudomonas; species Pseudomonas sp. Z2-11. The sequence continues at coordinate 3,231,982 of NZ_CP096395.1, read as the reverse complement.
TGGTGCACTGGGCCCGGGTGCGACCGGACCAGACGTTCATTGCCGCTCGCGAAAACCAAGGCGATTGGCGTCACGTCAGCTACGCCGAAATGCTCGACAGCGTGCGGGCCATTGCCCAAGGCCTGCTTCGTTATGGCCTGTCGGCCGAAAAACCCCTGGCGCTGCTCTCGGGTAACGACATCGAGCACTTGCAAATGGCCTTGGGCGCGATGTACGCCGGGATTCCCTATTGCCCGGTGTCGCCGGCCTATTCGTTGCTGTCCCAGGATTTCGCCAAGCTGCGGCACGTCTGCGACCTGTTGCAGCCGGGGCTGGTATTTGTCAGCGAGGCCGCGCCGTTCGAGCGCGCGATCAATGCGGTATTGCCTATGGATATCCCCCTGGTCAGCGTGCGCGGAGAAATACCCGGCCGCGCCAGGACAAGCTTCGCCAGCCTGCTGGCGCAGCCGGGCGGCAGCGAGGCCGAGCGGGCTTTCACCGCCACCGGCCCGGACAGCATCGCCAAGTTCCTGTTCACCTCCGGCTCCACCAAGCTGCCGAAGGCGGTGATCACCACCCAACGCATGCTTTGCGCCAACCAGCAGATGCTCTTGCAGACCTTCCCGGTGTTTGGCGAGGGACCACCGGTGCTGGTGGATTGGCTGCCCTGGAACCATACGTTTGGTGGTAGCCATAACGTCGGCATCGTGCTGTACAACGGGGGCACCTTCTATCTGGACGATGGCAAGCCCACCGTCCAGGGCTTCGCTGAAACCTTGCGCAATCTCAAGGAAATTTCCCCAACCGCTTACCTGACCGTGCCCAAGGGCTGGGAAGAATTGGTCAGCGCGCTGGAACAGGACGCCGAGTTGCGCGAGCGTTTCTTCAAGCGCATCAGCCTGTTCTTCTTCGCCGCGGCGGGGCTTTCGCAAAGCACCTGGGATCGCCTCGACAAGGTGGCCGAGCAGCATTGCGGCGAGCGCATCCGCATGATGGCCGGCCTGGGCATGACCGAAGCGTCGCCGTCCTGCACCTTCACCACCGGGCCGCTGTCCATGGCCGGCTACATCGGCTTGCCGGCGCCAGGTTGCGAAGTGCGGATGGTGCCGGTGGACGGCAAGTTCGAAGGGCGCTTTCGCGGGCCGCACATCATGCCCGGCTACTGGCGTTCGCCGCAGCAGACCGCCGAGGTGTTCGACGAGGCCGGTTTCTATTGCTCGGGTGACGCCATCAAGCTGGCCGATCCCGCCAACCCGCAGCTGGGGCTGATGTTCGACGGACGCATCGCCGAAGACTTCAAATTGTCCTCCGGCGTATTCGTCAGCGTCGGGCCGTTGCGCAACCGCGCGGTGCTGGAGGGCACGCCGTACGTCCAGGACCTGGTGGTGACGGCGCCGGACCGCCCGCACCTGGGTGCGCTGGTATTCCCGCGCCTGCATGACTGCCGGCGCCTCTCGGGCCTGGCGCAGGACGCCAGCGACGCCGAGGTCCTGGCCAGCCCGCCGGTGCGCCAGTGGTTTGCCGACTGGTTGCAGCGCCTGAACCGCGAAGCCAACGGCAACGCCAGTCGTGTGGAGTGGATCGCACTGCTCGACGAACCCGCTTCCATCGACCGTGGCGAAATCACTGACAAGGGCTCGATCAACCAGCGCGCCGTGTTGCAATGGCGCGCGGCGAAGGTCGAGGCGCTGTATCGGGGAGAAGACCCAACGGTCCTGCGCGCCGGCAATTAACACCAAACCCTGTGGGAGCGAGCCTGCTCGCGAATGCGGTGTATCAGCGAGAATTGGATATTGCTGAACCACCGCTTTCGCGAGCAGGCTCGCTCCCACATTTGATTGCAATTACTATGGCGGCTCTCTCTTCTCTGGATATCACCTGAATGAGTAAGCCCGGCCAAACGGTGCTGGTTGCGTTGCGTCGAATGATCGCTTCAGGCGAACTGGCGGCGGGCGAGCGCTTGATGGAAATTCCCACGGCGCAATTGTTCGGCGTCTCGCGGATGCCGGTGCGCATGGCGTTTCGCACCTTGGAGCAGGAAGGGCTGCTGGTGCGTTTTGGCGGGCGGGGTTTCCAGGTGCGCTCGGTCAGCGCCGAGGAGATTGCCGGGGCGGTGGAAGTGCGTGGGGTGCTGGAGGGCCTGGCCGCCCGGCAAACCGCCGAACGTGGTTTGTCCGAGGAGGCTCGCCGGGCGCTTGAGCAGTGCCTGGTCGATGGCGACGAACTGTTCGCCAAAGGTTATGTGACCGAAGAGGACCTGGAGGTCTATCACGACCTTAACATGCGTTTTCACCAGGTAATCGTCGAGGGCAGCCACAACCCGGCCATCGCCGACGCCCTGGCGCGCAACGATCACCTGCCGTTCGCCTCGGTCACGGCCCTGGCGGTCGACCGCCAGAACATGGCCGGCGAATACCGCCGCTTCAACTATGCCCACATGCAGCATCATTCGGTGTTCGATGCGCTGGTCAATCGCCAGGGCGCCCGGGCCGAGGCGATCATGCGCGAGCACGCCAACGCGACCCTGCGCTACGCCGAGGTGTTTGGCTCGACGCTGGCGGATGAGCGGATGAAGGTAATTCTTAAAACTGAATGAACCTCTACTGTGGGAGCGAGCTTGCTCGCGATAGCGGTCGTTCAGCATCATTAATATTGCCTGACACACCGCTATCGCGAGCAAGCTCGCTCCCACAGGGTATTAGGGTGTTTTAGAGACCCCCGCATAGGATTGGTACTCAGAGATCCAGCACCAACAACGGCGTCCTCGACCTCGAACAGCACGGCGTGAACTGGTCGTTGCAGGCTTGCTCGGCTTCGGTCAGGAACATGTCCCGATGGTCCGGCACGCCTTCCAGCACGCGGGTCAGGCAGGTGCCGCAGACGCCTTGCTCGCAGGAAATCGGAACCTCGATGCCATGGCTTTCCAACACCTGGACCACGCTGCGGTCCGCCGGCACCTCGAAAACCTGGCCGCTGCTGGCAAGCTTCACCGAGAAGCGGCCATCGGCCGTGGTGTCGATCGGTGCCGCGGCGAAGTATTCCCGGTGCAGATTGGGTTCCTGCCAGCCCTGGGCCTTGGCGGTGTCGAGAATGTGCTGCATGAACCCGCCAGGACCACAGACATACAGGTGCAGGTCGGCGCTGGGCGAAGCCAGTACCCGAACGGCATCCAGTGCCGTGACGGGTTCTTCATCGAAATGCAGGAATACCCGGTCGGCGTAAGGGGACTGCTCCAGGCGTTGGACAAAAGCGGCGCGGTCCCGGGACCGGGCACAGTAGTGCAATGCGAACGCAGCGCCGCTCTGGGCCAAGTGCTCGGCCATGCACAGGATCGGCGTGATGCCGATGCCGCCGGCAAACAGCAGGCTGCCCCGGGCCGCAGGTGCCAGGGCAAACAGGTTGCGCGGTTCGCTGATCAGCAGCCGTGCGCCCGGCTGGATCTGTTCATGCAGGCTGCGTGAGCCACCTCGTGACGAGGGATCCCTGAGCACGCCGATGAGGTAGCGATGCCGTTCCTCCGGGTGGTTGCACAGCGAGTACTGGCGAACCAGCCCATCGGGCAAATGCACGTCGATATGGGCGCCGGCGGTAAACGCCGGCAATGGCTGACCGTCGATGCTGGTCAGCTCGTAGCTGCAGATGTCCGGGGTTTCATTAGTGCGTGCCGCGACCTGGACTTCGATCATGGCCGTTGCTCCGCGTGTTGCGGCTGCCGGGTACTGGCGATCAGGGCGGCCTGTTGCTCACGCTCGCGGGCGATCCAGCGCTCCAGTACCCGACGCGACTGCACGCCGCCGGCATCGATGTTGAGCTTGAGCAGATTGCGTTGCGGATGGTCCAGCAGGTTGCGCTGCTGGCGTTCGAGCATCTCCAGGTCTTCGCTGAAGATCTTGCCCTGGCCCTCGCGAATACTCGCGGTCAGCGCGTCGTCCTGAGGCTGGAAGTGGCGGGCCATGCCCCAGAAGTACCAGATGGAAGTCTCGGTTTCCGGCGTGATGAAATCGACGACGATGCTCGACGCCTTGTATTGCGGCGCGGCGTGATAGCCACCGTGGCCGGCATGGGCCACGCCGACTTCGATCATTACGTGGCTGGGCGGGGTGAATCGGCAGATCTGCCAGCGATCCACCGGCACGTCGTCGGCCAGGTTGTTGCCGCGCAGCGCCATGCGCCAGAAGGGCGGAGCCATGATGTTTTCCATGTGGCGGGCAGTGACTACCTCGTCGCCTTCGACCGTGGTCACTGGCGGTGCCTCGTCGATTTCCTTCTGGCCGATGCTCGAGGCATGCACGTAGGTTTCGTGGGTCAAATCCATCAGGTTGTCGATCATCAGGCGATAGTCGCAATGGATATGGAAGAGGCCGCCGCCATACGCCCATTCCTGGTTTTCCGCCCATTCCAGAGGGTGAATCAGCGAAGGGTCGGCCAATACCTGTTCACCCGGCCAGACCCAGATAAACCCGTAGCGCTCCTGCACGGCAAAGGTCTTGTTGCAAGGAAATCCCCGAACCCGTTGCCCGGGCATCTCGACAGTCTTGCCGTCGTCGCCCATGACCAGCCCATGGTAGCCACACACCAGGTTGCCATTCTCGACATAACCGAGCGAGAGCGGTGCGCCTCGATGGGGACAGAAGTCCTCGACGGCGGCGACTTTGCCGGCTTGCCCGCGGTAGAAAACCATTTTCTCGCCACAGATCTGCCGACCCAGCGGCTTGTCGGCAATCTCGTCCGGGGTGCAGGCAACGTACCAGGCGTTCTTGGGGTACATGAGAGGGATCTCCAGGCTGGTTTTGTTATTATCAGTGGATCCATTAACTCTCTTAACTAATTTGCTTGTCAACGGTTTTGGTGGTTGTGCAGATGATCGGTGTTTCTCAATGGATCCATTGCTCGCTTTAAAACCGATAGGCCTCCGGCACTTGCGCCTCGATGAATCGCTGCATGTGTTCGAGGAAGCGCGCCTGCAGTTTCGACAGCGGTCCATGGATTGGCAGCAGCATGCTGAAGTCCATTTCAATTGCCGGTTCGAAGGCACGGAAGACGATGCCGTTGCCGCGGTATTCAACGGCACTGATGGCGTCTACCAGGGCGACGCCCAGGCCTTGCTCAACAAAAGTGCACATCGGTTGGGACAATTGGGTTTCCAGGCGCAGCTCACGCTCGACGCCGTGAGCGGCGAAAATCGCGTCGATGTGTTGCCGGGAGCCGATGGATTGCGGATAGGAAATGAACCGTTCGCCCTGCAGGTCTTCCGGCTTGATGGACGCGCGGTCCTGTAGCCGATGGCCGGCGGGCAGGGCGCAGAGCATGCGCGTAGCCAGCAACTTTTCGGCACGGGGACTCGGGTAGGTATTGGGCAGGACGATCAGGCCCAGGTCACAGCGCTGGCCTACCACCAGGTCGACGACTTCCCGCGAGGAATGCACCACCAGCGAGATCTGCACCTGCTCATGCTCGGCCATGAACGCGGCAATCGCCCGCGGCAGGAACGACAAGCCCATGGCCGGCGCGCAGGCAATGTGCAGTGAACCGCGCTTGAGGTTGCGGATGTCCTGGGCCGTGCGCGCGATCCGCTCCACTCCCAGCAGCGAGCGCTGCACCTCCTGATACAGCGTCATGGCCTCGGCGGTCGGTTGCAGCCGGCCCTTGATACGGTCGAACAGGCTGAAGCCGATGTCTTCTTCCAGGCTGGCAATCAGCCGGGTCGCGGCGGGTTGCGAGATGTGCAGCATTTCAGCGGCGCGGGTCACCGTCTGGCCGAGGATCACCGCGCGAAACGCTTCCAGCTGGCGGAGGTTCATAAGGATGCTCACCCATAACAAAAAGACATGAGCTATCAAAAATAAAGCATTTTTAATGAGCGTGGCAGCGTCCTAGGATCGATCGCATGAATTCGCCCGGCTATGAATCGGCGCTTCGCCGTACTTCAAGGCCTTTGGAACAGCGATATAGCAGTCATGCAAAAAACTGATGTGATCATCGTAGGTGGCGGCCTGGTGGGTATGTCCATTGCCTATGGCCTGGCCCTGCTCGGGCGCAAGGTGAGCGTGCTCGACGAGGGCGACGACGCGATTCGCGCCGCCCGTGGCAACTTCGGTTTGCTCTGGGTCCAGGGCAAGGGCTATGGAATGAGCCCGTATGCACAATGGACCCGTGATTCGGTGGCGCTGTGGCCGCGCTTCGCCGAAGCGCTGCAAGCCGATACGGGTATCGATATCCATCTGCGCCAGCAGGGCGGTTTCCAGTTGTGCCTGAGCGATGCGGAAATGACCGAGGAGGCCGCGCGCCTGGCCTGGCTGCGCGAGGCCCTCGACGGTGATTATCCCTATGAGCTGCTGGACAGAGCACAACTGCGCGGCCGTCTGCCGGGTATCGGCCCCGACGTGGTGGGCGGCTGTTTCTCGCCCATGGATGGTCACGTCAATCCGCTCAAGCTGTTGCGTTCGCTGCATGCGGCCTGCAAAGCGCGTGGCGTGACGTTGATCAATGGTCACCGCGTCGAGGCCATCGAACCGCACGCCACGGGTTTGCAACTGCGCGCCGCCGATCAGCGCTGGTCTGCCGCGCAGGTTGTCCTGGCCGCGGGCCTGGGCAATCGAGCATTGGGCGAAAGGGTCGGATTGGACGTGCCCGTGCAACCCAATCGCGGGCAGATCCTGGTGACCGAACGACTCAAGCCGTTTCTCCATTACCCCACGACGTATGTGCGCCAGACCGACGAGGGCACCGTGCAACTGGGCGACTCCCATGAGTCGGCCGGCTTCGACGACAGCACCGGCAGCCAGGTCATGGCCGCGATCGCCCGACGCGCCGTGCAGTGTTTCCCACTGCTGGGTGACGTACGCCTGGTACGGGCCTGGGGCGCGTTGCGGGTGATGAGCGCCGACGGGTTTCCGATTTACGAAATGCCCCAGGGCTGCCCGGGCCTGGCGGTCGTCAGTTGCCACAGCGGCGTGACCTTGGCCGCCGTTCACGCCCTGCGCCTGGCCCCGTGGATTGCCGGCGAGTTCGATGACCCAGCCGTCAAGCCATTCGGCCTGCAGCGCTTCAATTCGCCAACCGAGGTGCGTCATGTCGGCTGAAAGCCTGTTCCGGCCTTTGGCCGTCTCGCAGAACCAGGTACTGATCGAGTTCGATGGCAAGCCCTTGAGCGTGCCGGGTGATGTTTGCCTTGCGGCGGCGCTGCTCGCCAGCGGAGTCCGGCATACCCGTGAAAGCGCTGTCAGCGGCAGGCCCGCTGCGCCGTACTGCCTGATGGGCGTGTGCTTCGAATGCCTGGTGCAAGTGGACGGCCAGGCCAACGTCCAGTCGTGCCTGGTGGCGGTGCGCCCGGGCATGCGTGTGCAACGCCAACGCGGCGCCGTCAGCCTGGCGCCGAACGAGGAGCGGACCGATGAGTAACCCCGCGGTCGACTTGATCATCATCGGTGCCGGACCGGCCGGCATGAGCGCCGCCATCGAGGCCAGGGACCATGGATTGTCGGTCGTGGTGCTGGATGAGCAGGCCAGTCCTGGCGGGCAGATTTATCGCCAGGTGCTTCAAGCCGATGCCCGCAGCGGCGCGGTGCTCGGCGAAGACTACAGCGCCGGTGCGCAGCTGGCAGCGGATTTTCTCCAATGCGGGGCTCGTTACCTGCCCAACGCGGCGATCTGGCAAGTCACCCCCCAGCGTGAGGTGCACTACCTGATCGACGGCTGCGCAGAGGTTTTGCGCGGGCGCCATCTGCTGATCGCCACGGGCGCCTTCGAACGGCCGATGCCGATTCCCGGCTGGACCTTGCCTGGGGTCATGACGGCCGGTGCGGGGCAGATCCTGCTCAAGAGCGCGACGCTGGTACCGGCTGGGCCGGTGGTCCTGGCGGGTTGCGGTCCGCTGTTGTACCTGCTGGCGGCGCAGTATCTGCGCGCCGGCATTGCCGTCGAGGCGCTGGTCGATACCAGCCACCGTCGCGAGCTGCTGCGGGCCTGGCGACTGATTCCCGGTGCGTTGCGCGGCTGGCGCGACTTGTTCAAGGGCGTGGGGCTGCTGGCCGAGTTGAAGCGTGGCGGCATCCGCCACTTTCGCGGTGCCGGCAACCTGCGTGTCGAGGGTGAGGACTGCGCCAGTGCACTGAGCTTCGACAGTGGAGGGCAGCACTTGCGCGTGCCCGCCGGATTGATTTTATTGCACCAGGGCGTGGTGCCGCACACGCAGATCAGTTGGTCGTTGCGCCTGGAGCATGACTGGAGCGAGGCGCAGTTGTGCTGGATTCCACGGCGCGATGGCTTCGGCCAAACCAGCGCGCCGGGCATTTTCATCGCCGGTGACGGCGGTGCCATTGGCGGCGCGCAGGTGGCGCGCCTGGAAGGGCGACTCGCTGCGATGGCGATTGCCGGTGTTTCCCGTGGAGCACGCGGCGTTGAGAAAGGCCTGCGTCGTGCTCGTGCTGCGCGGCCCTTGATCGACGCGTTGTATCGCCCCCCGGCAGAAAGTTGCGTCCCACCCGACGACGTCATCGTGTGTCGCTGCGAAGAAGTCACGGCTGGCGCTATCCGCCGTTACGTCGACCTCGGCTGCCTGGGTCCCAACCAGACCAAAGCCTTCAGCCGTTGCGGCATGGGCCCGTGCCAAGGGCGCCAATGCGGCTTGAGCGTCACCCAGGTCATCGCCGCCCAGCGCCGCGTTTCGCCCGCTGAAGTCGGTTACTACCGCATCCGTCCCCCCCTCAAATCCATCACGCTGGCCCAACTGGCCGGCGAACGTCACTGCGTCGAGGAACCGTCATGACCATTCAACGTATCGAAAGCAACCCGCGCCTGAGCCGCAGCGTCGTGCACAACGGCGTGGCCTGGCTCAGCGGCATTGTCGCCGCCGATTGCAACCAGAACATCCAGGGCCAGACCCGCCAGGTGCTGCAGCGGATCGACGAATTGCTCGCCACGTCGGGCAGCGACAAGCGCCGCTTGCTTAGCGTGCAGATCTGGATGAAAGACATGAGCCGCGATTTCGCTGCGATGAACGCAATCTGGAGCGACTGGGTCGACGCCGCGCATACCCCGGCGCGAGCCACCGCACAGGTGGCGTTCGATGACCCGCAGATCCTGCTGGAGCTGATCGTGACCGCGGCGGTGTAGGACCGCCGGACACCGCTGTGCCGCTATCGGGCAAGACCACCGCCAGAGTGGTCGCCCGCGCTTGTTCAGATTGCTGCTGCCATAACGGACGACTTCCCGTGGAGCGTCCGAAATCAATAACATCGCATCCGGAGCTAATCAATGAACGTTAAACGCATTGCACTCAAGCTGGGCTTTGTCTCGCTGCTGGCATTCGGCGCCAATCTGCACGCCGCCGAGACCTCGCTGCGCATCGGCATCGAGGCGGCATACCCACCCTTCGCCTCGAAAACACCGGACAATGCCATCGTCGGCTTCGACTATGACATCGGCCAGGCGCTTTGCGCCGAGATGAAGGTTCGTTGCGTCTGGCAGGAGCAGGAGTTCGACGGCTTGATCCCGGCGCTCAAGGTGAAAAAAGTCGACGCGGTGATTTCTTCCATGTCGATCACCCCGGAGCGGATGAAGTCGGTGGACTTCACCGACCGTTATTATCGGATTCCGGCGCGGCTGGTGTTTCGCAAGGGCAGTGGCATCCAGGATATTCCCGCGCAGCTCAAAGGCAAGCGGATCGGCGTGCAACGGGCGACCAACTTCGATCGTTACGTCACCGACAAATTTGCCCCGGCCGGGGCCGAGGTGATCCGTTATGGCTCGCAAAACGAAGTCTTCCTCGACCTGCTGGGCGGACGCCTGGACGCGACGATGGCCAGTTCGGTGGCTATCGACGAAAGCCTGCTCAAGCGTCCTGAAGGCAAGGATTTCGAATTTGTTGGCCCAAACTTCGTCGAAGAACAATACTTCGGCACGGGTATTGGGATCGCCGTGCGCAAGAATGATCCGCTGGCGGGCCGTTTCAACCAGGCGCTGGCGACCCTTCGCGCCAACGGCACCTACGAGCGGATTCGCCAGAAGTACTTCGATTTTGATATCTATGGCGAATGACCATCGCCGTGTCCATCGCCCGCAGCTTCGGCTGACGGGCCTCACGCTGCACAGCATGGAGTGATTCATGAAAACCAAAGCGGTACTCACCGAACAGGACGTTGCCCAGTTGCTGGTAGCAGCCAAAGAGCTGGCCCACCAGCGTCAATGGGCCGTATCGGTCTGTGTGGTCGACGATGGCGGGCATCCCTTGGGGCTGTTGCGCCTGGACGGGGCCTCGCCATTGTCGGCCTACATCGCCACCGAAAAGGCCCGCACCGCCGCCATGGGCCGGCGGGACAGCAAGGTTTTTGAAGACATGATCAATGGTGGCCGCATCGCCTTCCTCAGCGCGCCGCACTTGCAAGGCATGCTCGAGGGCGGCGTGGCGATCCGTCACGATGGTCAGTGCATCGGCGCCATCGGCGTGTCCGGGGTCAAGGCCGAGGAAGATGCGGAGCTGGCGCGATTGGCGGTGGAGACGGTGTTGCCGGTGATCACGCCGGATGCCTGAGGGCCTGTGGGAGCCTGTGGAGCTTTTGTGGGAGCGGGCTTGCTCGCGAAAGCGGTATGTCAGCCAGCTCATATATGGACTGATACACCGTCTTCGCGAGCAAGCCCGCTCCCACCCAAGCTGCACAAATCTTCCAGACACTCATGACATCAGCCGATAATCTGACAGAGCACGTTCACTAAACGGATTAGCCCATGACAGCGCGCAACTGGATCGATCTCAAGCAGGACGCCACGTCCGGCATCGAGACCGTGCGCGCGCATTTCGAGGGGCACGCCTACGATCCGCACTGGCACGATGCCTATCTGGTGGGCGTGACGGAGCAGGGCGTGCAGCAGTTCCATTGCCGTCAGCAGCAACATAACAGCACGCCGGGCAAGGTGTTCCTGCTTGAACCGGGGGAGCTGCATGACGGTAACGCGCCGCACGAAAACGGGTTTACCTATCGCACCTTGTACCTGGAGCCGCAATGGCTGGAGCGCGAACTGCGCTCGTTGTTCGAGGATGCGCCAGACAACGCGCAACTGGGCTTTGCCGTCACGCTGAACGATGACGCGCGGCTGGCAAGGGCTACCGCTGCGGCTTTCCAGAGCCTGCACGAACAGGACATCCTGATCGTCCGCCAGACCGCCCTCGACACGCTGCTGTCGAACCTCACTCAACACCTGCATTGGCGAACACGGATCAATCCCGACCCGCGTCTGCCGCTGGTCGCCCAGCAGGCCCGGGATTATTTGCACGGCCACCTGAGCGAGGACATCAGCCTGGACGACCTGGCGCGCGTCACCGGCGTGGATCGTTTTCGCCTGAGTCGTGCGTTCAAGGCGGCCTTCGGCCTGGCGCCCCACGCGTATCTGATCCAGCTGCGCCTGGCCCGGGCGCGGCGTCTGCTGGCCCGTGGCGAGAGCGCCGTGGCGGTGGCCGCCATGCTCGGCTTCGCCGATCAGAGTCACCTCGGCCGCTGGTTTCAGCGCGCCTATCGAATGAGCCCGGTGGACTACCGCAAGCGCTGCTCAATTGTTCCAGACTGAGCCCGGCTGCAACGGGATGATCAAGTCCACGATCATTCATCGAGAAGTTGCGCCATGGATCAGTTGTTGCCGTTTGCCTTGTTTGCGTTTGTCGCCTCCATCACCCCGGGTCCGACCAATATCCTGGTGCTGAGCCATAGCTCGCGCTTCGGCCTGGCGACCACCTGGCCACTCATCCTCGGCGCCTGCGCGGCTGCCGCGTTGCTGGTGTTGTTGGTGGGCACCGGGCTGGGCGACCTGCTGGCGCGACATGCGGCGATCCAAACGGCACTGTCCTGGGCCGGCATCGCCTGGCTGAGCTGGATGGCCTGGCAGATTTTCAGCGCGCCGGCCGAGGCCATCGATCCAGACCGCCCGGTCGAAGGCCCACGGCTCGGCCTGGCGGGCGCCGCCGGGTTGCAACTGGTGAACCCGAAGACCTGGATGATGGCCCTGGCGGTGGTCAGCGTATTCGCCGGCGCCGAGGCAGACCGTACGGTGCGGGTGCTCTGGCTGTCCCTGGCGTTCTTTGCCATCTCCATTCCCTGCATGACCGCCTGGGCCTACCTGGGGCGTGGCGCGGCGAAGTTCTGCCGTTCCGCCGTGGCGATGGGGCGCTTCAATCGCGTCATGGCGGTGTTGCTACTGGTGTCGGCGTGGTTGACGTTGGTGGTGTAGTTGCGGCTATACCTGTGAGCTGGCCGGATCGTCGCGTGTGAACACCAAGGCCTTGAGGCCGCAGGCCGGGTCGGCATCCGGAAATTCCGGCGGATTTGCCAATCGCTGTTCGAATCGCAGGCCCGGTGCTTCACGCATGACGCCGCCAATGAGGAAATCCGGACCGGTCGCCGGGTCGTTGCTACAGGCCAGTACCGCGCCGTGGGCGGTCAGCAGCTCCGGCAGGCGGCGCAGCACACGCTGGTAATCCTTGGCCAAAAGGAAGCTGCCTTTCTGGAACGTTGGCGGGTCGATGATGACCAGATCGTAGGGGCCGCTGTTGATCACCTTGCCCCACGACTTGAACAGGTCGTGGCCAAGGAAACTCACCTGGCCCAGGTCGTGGCCGTTCAACCGGTGGTTGTCGCGACCACGGCTTAAAGCCGCGCGGGACATGTCCAGGTTGACCACGTGTTGCGCGCCGCCGGCGATCGCCGCCACCGAAAAACCGCAGGTGTAGGCGAACAGATTCAGCACGCGCTTGCCACGGGCATGGGCGCGGACCCAGTCGCGCCCGTAGCGCATGTCGAGGAACAGGCCGTTGTTCTGCTTCTTGCCCAGGTCGATCCGGTAGCGCAGGCCGCCTTCGGTCAGGGTCCACTCATCGATCGGCGCGCCCTCCAGCCACTGGGTAAGGCTATCGGGCAGGTATCGATGCTGCAGGGCCAGCGTATGGGCGGCGCTGCGCTGCCAGACGGGTGAGGCGACAAGGTCGCGTAACATCGCGAGCAGATCGTCCAGTTGCGCCGGCTCGGGTTCCTTGAACAGCGAGACCAGGACCACGCCTTGCAGCCAATCCACGGTAATCTGTTCCAGCCCCGCCCAGCAGCGTCCGCGCCCGTGGAACAGCCGACGGGTTTCGTCAGGCACCGACTCCAGCGCCGTCGATAAATGGCTCTGCAAGGTTTGGAGGGCTTCAGGGTTCATCAGAAAAAACGCCAGCAATTCGAAAGGCCGGCATTTTAACCACGAACCCACCCGACGCAATCGCTGGCCAGGAGATTTGCACGACACCCGTGGCGGGGGAGCTTGCTCCCACTCGGTCGCGCAGCGGCCCCTGTACTAGCCGCCGCGGGTCGACAGAATGCTTGCCACCTGCTGCGCCTGGCAATTGAGATAGGCCGAACGCTTGAGCCACGCCGGATCCGGGTACCAGGAAAACATGAATTGCCCGCCCTTGAGCTTGTCGATCACCTGGCGCGCTACTTGCGGGCGCACGGCCGGGCAGCCCTGGCTGCGGCCGATGCGGCCCTGGCGCACGCTCCACAACGGATTCACATAGTCGGCGGCGTGAATCACGATCGCGCGGTCGCGAGCCTGATCATTGAAGCCGGGCTCCAGGCCGTCCATGCGCAGCGAATAACCATGGGCGCCCTGATAGCTTTCCTGAGTGCGGAACAGTCCCAGGCTGGATTGGTAGCTGCCCAGGCGATTGGAAAATTGCGTGGCGAAATTTTCCCCGGATTTCTGCCCGTGTGCCACCAGGTCGCGCAACACCAGCTTCTTCTGGCGCAGGTCGAAGATCCACAGGCGCCGTGCCGTGGAGGGCTGCGAATAGTCGATCACCGCCAGGTGACGGGCCGGGCGAGCGCCGTTGGCGACAGCACATTGCATCGCGCCCAAGGCACTTTTAAGCGCTAGGGGATTGAGTTCCGGCGCCGCGTGGGCGAGGCTGTTGTAAAGCGGCTGGGAACCGGGCTTTTGCGCCAGTGCCGGGCCGGATATGACGCCCAGGCCGGCCATGACCAGGCAGAGTCGGCGCAGCAGGCGGGCGACTGAGCGCGATACGGGCGAAAAAAGCTGACGCTGGCGTTCGTTTGCGGCATCCCGTCCGGTTTTGTTTGTCTGCATGATGGCGGGTCGTACCTGTCGCAAAAAATTCACCGTCAACGAGACAGCCATGGATTGGAGTAAAGCAGTTGTTCAAAAAGCCCGCATGTTACCTGAGCCTTTTATTGCTCGTTGCGCCATTGGTCGCGACAGCCGAGGGGGGCGACCCCGCGCACGCGCAATCGACCTTGGCACGACTGTCGGTCAACTGCCCGGAACTGGCCGCGGGCGTCGATTTTTCGACGGTGCTGAGCTTGCAGGCCTTGTACCAGCAAAACGCAGGCCAGGCCATCTGGGCGGACGATGAGCGGTTGCAGGCCTTGCAAGTCCAATTGCAACAACTGGCCGACGATGGCCTGGACCCGAACCGCTACCGCCTGCCCGGCGAAGGCGCCTATGCCAATGCGGCCTGTACCGACATCGCCATCAGCCAACGCTACCTGCAAGCGTTGCATGAGCTGCGTTTCGGCTACCTGCCGCAGAACCGCCTGGAGCCGATCTGGAAGGCCAATCCGCAGTTGCCGGACCGTCAGGCCATGGTGCTGCACTTCGCCGTCGCCGGCTTGCGCGACCCCGCCGAGGCGTTCGAACAGGCGCGGCCGCCCTTGGACCTATATCGCAACCTGCGCGAACTCTACGCCCGGCAACGGCAACAACCGCTGGCTGACTGGCAGTCAGTGCCGGCCGGCCCATTGCTGCAACCCGACAAACGTGACGCCCGCGTGCCCGCACTGGCCCGGCGCCTGTTCAACGAAGGCTACCTGAGCGTGCCTCCGCTGGAAGCCGATGAACACTACAGCCCGAGCCTGGTGGAGGCGATGAAAAGCTTCCAGCTCCACCATTCACTGCAAGCCGATGGGGTAGTGGGGCCGTGGACGGTTACCGAGCTGAACGTCAGCCCGGCCATGCGCCGCGAGCAATTGCGGATCAACCTGGAGCGGATGCGCTGGTTGGCTCAGGATCTGGAGCCCGACAGCGTGCTGGTGAACGTGGCGGCGGCGCAGCTGACGGTCTACCAGGCTGGCGCCCCGGTATGGCAGACCCGGACCCAGGTTGGCCGCGCCGAACGCCAGACACCGTTGATCAAGTCGCGTATCACCCGACTGACGCTGAACCCGACGTGGACTATTCCGCCGACGATCATGCGCGAGGACAAACTGCCCGAGATCCGCCGCGACCCGGAGTTTCTCACCCGGCACAACCTCAAGGTGATCGATCGCGATGGCTTGCCCCTGGCGGTGGAAAATATCGACTGGGATCACCCTGGCAATTTGATGCTGCGCCAGGACGCCGGCTCGAAAAACCCCTTGGGTAAACTGGTCGTGCGCTTCCCCAACCCGTTTTCGGTATACCTGCACGACACGCCCAGCCAGGCACTTTTCAGCAAAGGCCCGCGGGCGTTCAGCTCAGGCTGCGTACGCATCGAGCAAGTCATGCATCTGCGCGATCTGCTGGTGACCCCGGCCGAACGCACGCGCACCGACACCTTGCTGGCAAGCGAGTTGACTCATGAATTCAGGCTGGCCAAGCCGATGCCGATCCTGCTTGGATACTGGACAGTGCAAGCGGACAGCCAGGGGCGGGCGGTGTATATCCCGGATATCTATCAGCGCGATGTGCCCCTGTCTGCCGCCGACCGTCGAGCACTCTGATCATGCACACGCGGCGTTGGCTTCTACGGGCGAGGTCTGCTCGACAGCCGAGAACACCCGCTGGCCGAGGGCTCGGGCCGTTTGCAGATGTACGTTCGGATCAAGGGTTTCCGAATCCAGCAAGCGTTCGGAGCTCACCACGCGGGCACCGCAGTAGCCGAAGATGCCGTGGTCAATCTGCGTGACCATCGCCTGGTCGTAGCCGTGGCGTTGAAAACTGTCGGCGTCAGCTCCACCGAGGGCGACCAGATGGACCCGCAAATGCTGCAGTTTCTGCACAAAGAACTCGTCGAGCTTGAAGTCGAATGCCCAGCCATTGGAGAACACCCGATCAATCCAGCCCTTGAGCAACGCCGGCATCGACCACCAATAGATCGGGTAGACCAGCACCAGGGCGTCGGCCCGTTCGATCCTGGCCTGCTCGGCCAGCACGTCGGCAGGCGGCAAGGCCTCACGGCGGTGGACGGCATGGTCGGCGAAGCCGAAGCGTGGATCGAAGCCTTCAGCGGCCAGGTCGGCGATTTCGAACGTATCGCTGGGATTGGCCTGGAGAATTCCATTGCCAATGGCCTGGGCAAGCGCATGGGTCAGGGAGCGGGGGTCATGATGAGCAACCACGATAAGGGCGTGCATGGCGAATCTCCTTCTGGCATTACCCGAGGTCAAGCGAGTATGCTGGGTTAAGTTACGATTAGTAAGTTACGGTTGGTAAAGTTAACATGTCAAGCACAGATGAAAATGCACCGCCCATTGCCGCGCCTCGTCGCCGACTTTCCCGCGCCGATCGGCAACGGCAATTGCTGGATGTCGCCTGGCGCCTGGTTCGGGAGGAGGGCAGCGAAGCGTTGACCCTGGCCCGGCTGGCCGACCAGGCAGGCGTCACCAAACCCATCGTCTACGACCATTTCATTACCCGGTCAGGGCTGCTGTCGGCGCTCTACCAGGATTTCGATGCGCGCCAGACGGCGCTCATGGACGCTGCACTCGACGCCAGCGAACCCACGTTGCAGAGCCGTTCGCGGGTGATTGCCGAAGCGTTCGTCGAATGCGTCCTGCTTCAGGGGCGTGAGATCCCGGGCGTCAGTGCGGCGCTCTCCAGTTCACCTGAACTGGAGAGCATCAAAAGGGAATATGAAAGGCTGTTCCTGGATAAATGCCGGGCGGTGCTAGAGCCGTTCGCCGATAGCCGGGGCCTGTCCCAAGCGAGCCTGCGCGCGATGCTCGGGGCGGCGGAAGCGTTGTCCGATGCGGCGGCCAACGGTGAGATCAGCGCGGACGAGGCCAAGCAGGAGCTGTTCGTCAGTATCGTGGCGATGGTCAATCGGGCCGCTGGCATCGCCTCCAACTGATCGGGCGATTCGCGAGCAGGCTCGCTCCCACATGGGCGGCCCGATCCTGAGGCAGGGACATCGGTCTGACTTGATATTTGTCGCGCCGGAGCAGGTTAGCGTGGCGAGGGAGCTTGCTCCCGCTGGCCTGCGAAGCGGGCCCCAGCAACCTCAGGCAGACTGTATCCGCCGGTTTGCGACTGCTGCGCAGCCGAGCGGGAGCAAGCTCCCTCGCCACGGGTTCTGAGTTGGTCAGGCTGACGCTTTCGCGAGCGGGCTCGCTCCCACAGTGGACCTTTGTGAACCCTGTCCCCTGTGGGAGCGAGCTTGCTCCGGGCGGCGATCCGACGATGACGGCGGCACATCCAACATCTCTTCCGCTAACTCATTCCCGATCAAGAAAAAACGAACCACAAGCCCCTTTTCCGGTTCTTAACTGATGTCCCTTGATGAAAGGACAGCAGGCGGGGCTGCGGTCTTGCCCACCACACACTGCGATCAGAGGAGGCGACATGCCCAACTCCTTCCCTTCGCCCTGGTGGAAGAACGCCGTGATCTACCAGGTTTACCCTCGCTCCTTCGCCGATGCCAACGGCGATGGTATTGGCGATCTTCCCGGTTTGACAGCACGCCTGGACCATCTGCAACGCCTTGGCATCGATGCGTTGTGGCTCTCGCCAGTGTTCCGCTCGCCCATGTGCGACGCAGGCTACGACATCTGCGACTACACCGATGTCGATCCGCTGTTCGGCAGCCTGGCCGACCTCGATGCGTTGATCGCCAAGGCCCACGAACGGGGCTTGAAGGTCTTGCTCGACTTTGTCCCGAATCACACTTCCGACCAGCATCCCTGGTTCATCGAGTCGCGCTCCAGCCGCGACAACCCCAAGCGCGACTGGTACATCTGGCGTGACCAGCCGAACAACTGGCGAGCCTCGATTGACGGCGGCAGCGCCTGGACCTGGGACGAAACCAGCCAGCAGTACTACCTGCACTTCTTCCTGCCCGAGCAACCGGATCTGAACTGGCATAATCCGCAAGTCGTCGCGGCCATGCATCAAGTGCTGCACTTCTGGCTGGAGCGTGGCGTGGACGGGTTTCGCGTCGACGTGGTGCATTGCGTCGGCAAGGACCAGAGCTTTGCCGATGACCCGCGCTGCATGGCCGGTGAAACCATGGTCAAGATCAACGATCAGCCCTACAGCCATGAAGTGCTGCGCGGGCTGCGGCGCCTGGTGGACAGCTACCCCGGCGAGCGGGTGCTGATCGGCGAGGTCAACATCCGTTCCACGGCCCAGGTGGCGGCCTATTACGGCGCCAGTGACGAACTGCACATGTCGTTCAACTTCCCGCCGCTGGATGCGCCGTGGGACCCGGTGGTGTTCCGTATGTGCGTACGCGAGGTGGAAAACGACCTCGGCCCGTTGCAGGCCTGGCCCACTTGGGTGCTGTCCAACCATGACAACAGCCGCCACCGCAGTCGCTACGGCGGCTCATTGCGCCGGGCACGGGCCGCGGCGGTGATGCTGCTGACGCTGCGCGGCACGCCGTTCATCTATCAGGGCGAGGAGCTGGGCCTGGAGGATACGCAAGTGACCGCCCAGACCCGCGTCGACCCCGGCGGACGGGACGGCAGCCGGGCGCCGATCCCCTGGACGGAACAGGCGCCTCACGGTTGGTCGGGTCAGGCGCCATGGCTGCCTTTCGCTGCGGATGCCGGCCGGTTGTCGGTGGAGACCCAAGAGCGCGACGCCGATTCCGTGCTGGCGCTTTACAGACGGCTGCTGGCGTGTCGGCGCAATAGCCTGGCGCTGCGCCTGGGCGGCTGGGAGGAACTGCCCTCGCACCCGCAGGTGCTGGCTTATCGTCGTTCTTGCGAAGGCGACGAACGCCTGGTCTGCATCAATTTCGCCGACAGCGAGCACACCTTTCCGCTGGCCGACCCCTGGCGAGTTGAAATCGCCAGCGATGGCGCGGATGAAGGCCAGCCGTTCAGCGGGCGTCTGGCTGCCGAACAGGCCCTGATCCTGTGTCGATAACCTCTGTCGATAAGGAGTCACCGATGAAAGCCAACTGGCACCGAAATACCTTGATCTACCAGATCGACCCCTCGCTGTTCTACGACAGCAACGGCGATGGCCGTGGCGACCTGAAGGGCATCATTCGTCAGCTCGATTATTTGCAAGCGCTGGGCGTCGGCGCACTCTGGCTGATGCCTTTGTACCGGTCTCCGTTCAAGGACGCCGGTTACGACGTCAGCGATTTCATGGCGCTGGACCCGCGCTTTGGCAGCGAAGAGGACTTGCGCCAGTTGATCGTCCAGGCCGGGGAGTGTGGCATCCGGGTCATCCTCGAACTGGTGGTGCAGCACACCAGCGACCAGCATCCCTGGTTCCTGCGGGCGCGGCGCAACAAGGACAGTGTCTATCGGGATTATTACCTGTGGTCCGACACGCCGGTGGACGACGGCAACCAACCGATCTTTCCGTCGGTGGAAGACAGCATCTGGCAGCGGGACGAACAGGCCGGGCAGTACTTTCGACATCTGTTCTATCGCCATGAGCCGGACCTCAATCTGGCGAACCCGCGGGTGGTCGAAGAGATCGAGCGGATCATGGATCACTGGCTCGAACTGGGGATCGCCGGTTTTCGTCTCGATGCCGCTTCGCACCTGGTTGAGCAGGCCGGTGGCGGCGATGAAGAGCAAGGCGTGTGGTTATTGGAACGGCTGTTCAAGCACATGACCCGCATCAACCCGGAAGGCGTGCTGATGGGCGAAGTGGATGTCGAGCCCGAGCGCTACAGCCATTATTTCGGCACCGGCGAACGCCTGGGCCTGGTGCTGGATTTCTGGGTCAATAATCATCTGTTCCTGGCCTTGGCCCGAGGCGAAGCCGAGCCTCTGCAACGGGCCATTGGCCGCCGCCCGGCACCGCCTGACGGCGCCAACTATGCGGTGTGGCTGCGCAACCATGACGAACTCGATCTTGAACGCTTGACCGAGCAGGAGCGTGAGGAGGTGATGCAGGCCTTCGCCCCGGACCAGAACATGCGCCTGTATGGCCGCGGTATCCGCCGGCGCCTGGCGCCGATGCTCGACGGTGATGTGCATCGCCAGGCGCTGGCCCAGGCGCTGCTGCTGTCACTGCCCGGAACACCCATCGTGCGCTACGGCGAAGAAATCGGCATGGGCGATGACCTGTCCCGTCCCGAACGCCTGTCGGTGCGCACGCCCATGCAATGGAGCGATGAAGCCAACGCCGGCTTTTCAACCGCTCAACGCCTCGCCGCGCCGGTGATCGATGAAGGACCGTTTGCCTACACGCAGTTGAACGTCGAGGGCCAACAGGACGATCCCAATTCGCTGCTGGCTCGGACTCGCCGGCTGCTGCTGGCGCGCAGGCGCTTGCGCGAGGTTGGCGACGGCAAGGCGCAACTGCTGACGGTCGACCATCGTGCAGTCTTCGCCATCGCCCATGAGTGCGAAGCGACCTCGGTGATGCTGGCGAACCTCAGCCCCGAGACAGTCACTGTGCAGTTGCGGGAAGTGGATTTGCAGGGGTTCGAGGAAGTCCTCTCGGACCGCGCGTATCCGGCCTCGACCGCAGCCAGCCTGACATTGCATGGATACGGTTACCGCTGGTTCCGGCGCACCGGCTCAAAACAGTAGCAGCACCACAGCCAGCAACCCACCGGTGGCCAGCAGCAACGCGGACACCTGGGTCGAGCTGAAAGCCAGCGCTGAATCCTTCGAGCGGCCATTGAACCGCCCGCGGGTACGATGCAAGGGCTCCTGCGGTTCGAACAGATTGTCCGGGCGCTGGCTGTCGTCGTCTTCGTCGGTCATTTGCCCGGCGTAAGCGCTGCGGGCCAACAGACGATCGAGCAGGCCCGGCATCAGGCAAGTGCCGACGATCGCCTTGAGCGAGGCCACGCCCAACCACAACTCCCGGGGAGTACGCTTCACCACGCTGAAAATCGCCCGGGCGGCAACGTCCGGGTCGTGGATCGGCGGCACCGGTTGCGGGCGCTTGGCGAGCTTGTTGCGGGCCCAATCGAACTGTGGCGTGTTGATCGCCGGCAGTTGCACCATGCAGACCTTGATGTCGCTGTGTTCGTGGAGCAGTTCGCAGCGCAAGGAATCGGTGAAACCACGCACCGCGAACTTGGCCGCGCAATAGGCCGCCTGCAGCGGAATGGCCCGGTAGGCCAGCGCCGAGCCGACCTGGATGATCACCCCGCGATTGCGCCGCCCCATCAGGTCCAGCGCCGCGAGCGTGCCGTGCACCGTGCCCAGGTACGTGACCTTGGTGACCCGGTGGATTTCTTCAGCGGTCAACTGGCGGATTGGCGACAACACCGTGACCATTGCGCAATTGATCCAGACGCCGACGGGCCCCAGCTCGCGCTCCATCCGTTGCGCCGCCTCGAATACCGCATCGGCGTCCGCGACATCGACGCTGATCGCCAGGCTCGTCGCGCCCAGTTGCTTGAGTTCTTCTTGCGTCGCCGCCAACGCTTGTTCGCCCCGGGCCAACAGCCCGACGCGGTAGCCGGACGCGGCAAACCGCTGGGCGGTCGCGCGGCCGACGCCGGCAGTGGCGCCGCAGATCACAACGACAGGTGGGTTTCGCTCATCCATTGCGTTCATCCGATCAATTGCTGCGCCTGGGGCGCTTATGGTTTCGCTGGGATGGCCAAAGGCAGGGTCTGGCGCCTGGCCCGGTTTCCATTAATTGTGAAAATCCGCGTCGGCGATGGTTCAGGATTTTTGCCGGCGGGCATCAAGACCTGCACTTTTATGAAGCCCGTGGCGGGGGATCGCACCATCGCAAGGCAATGAGTGGTGCTGCTGTGGACGGAGCTGATGCAGGTCGGCTTCCGGTGACCGGACCGGTCTCTTCGCGGGCAGGCCCGCTCACACAGGGGATTGTGGGTGCATGCGAGGGGGTGGAGGCGGGCAAAAATGAAGTCTGGCACGCTCGCTGCAAGAGGCTTGGCAGGCCCACCGCGAACACAATCGAGTGGGCAGCCCCGTCGGTCAACGAAGATCGAGCGCCAGCAGGCCGGGGATATTACGGTAGGTCAGGGCGCAGTCGCCGGATCGATACCGCACAGAACAGGCAAAGACGCCTGGAACCGCAAGGTTTCAGGCGTCTTTTTTTTGCTTTCAAAAACCGTGATGGGCTTTTGTCGGGTGCTTTTTATGAATTCCAACGTTGCTTCCCTGAACAAGCTGCAAACGCTGATCGTGATCGGCAATGGCATGGTCGGCCATCACTGCGTCGAGCAACTGATCGAGCGCGGTGCCCTCAATCATTACCGCGTGCATGTGTTCAGCG
Organism: Pseudomonas sp. Z2-11; assembly: GCF_054161305.1. Classification (NCBI taxonomy): domain Bacteria; kingdom Pseudomonadati; phylum Pseudomonadota; class Gammaproteobacteria; order Pseudomonadales; family Pseudomonadaceae; genus Pseudomonas; species Pseudomonas sp. Z2-11. Next base: position 3,209,593 of record NZ_CP096395.1, on the reverse strand, counting down.
AAGAGCCGATGCGTGCCTACGACCGTGTGCATTTGTCCGAGTATTTCTCGGGCCGCGATGCCGAGTCGCTGGCCCTGGGCGAAGCCTCGTTGTACCAGACGCCCGGCGTCACGCTGCACTTGGGCGTGCCGGTGCTGGAAATCGATCGCCAGGCGCGCCAGGTTGTCACCGCCACCGAGCGCCTCAGCTACGACAAGCTGGTGCTCGCCACCGGTTCGTACCCATTCGTGCCGCCGATCCAGGGCGCCGAAGGTGATTCGTGCCTGGTCTACCGTACCCTTGAAGACCTCGACGCCATCCGCGCCGCCGCGAACAATGCCCGGCGTGGCGTGGTCGTCGGTGGTGGCCTGCTGGGCCTGGAAGCGGCCAATGCCCTCAAGACCCTTGGCCTGGAAGCTCACGTGGTGGAATTCGCCCCACGGCTGATGCCGGTGCAACTGGACGAGCAGGGCGGCCTGGCCCTCAAGGCGCGCATCGAAAAACTCGGTGTCGGCGTGCACCTGTCCAAGGGCACCCAATCCATCAGCGCCGGTGAGCAATACCGTTACCGGATGAACTTCGCCACCGACGACTTCCTGGAAACCGACCTGATCGTGTTTTCCGCCGGTATCCGCGCCCAGGATGCCCTGGCTCGCCAGTGCGACCTGCAGATCGGCCCGCGCGGCGGCGTAGTGATTGACGACCATTGCCAGAGCAGCGACCCGGACATCTATGCCATCGGCGAATGCGCCGCCTGGAATGGCAGCATCTTCGGCCTGGTCGCGCCGGGCTACCAGATGGCCCGCAATGTCGCGGCGCGCCTGTGCGGCGAGGCTGGCGAGGCGTTCACCGGCGCGGACATGTCCACCAAGCTCAAACTGTTGGGCGTGGACGTCGGTTCCATCGGCGACGCCCATGGCAACACGCCGGGCGCGCGCAGCTTCCAATTCATCGACGAAACCAGCGCCAGCTATCGGCGCCTGGTAGTGGACGCCGATGGCAAGCGCGTGATCGGCGCGGTGCTGGTGGGCGACAACAGCTATTACGATACCCTGCTGCAATACATGCAGAACGGCATCGCCTTGCCCAAGGACGCCGCCAGCCTGATCCTGCCATCGTCCGAGGGCGCTCCGACACTGGGCCCGGCGGCGCTGCCCGAAGCGGCGACCATCTGCTCGTGCCACAACGTCACCAAGGGCTCGATCTGCGCGGCCATCGATGGCGGCTGCAGCGATCTCGGCCAGCTCAAGTGCGACACCAAGGCCGGTACCGGTTGCGGCGGCTGCGCGGCCCTGGTCAAGCAGGTATTCGAGCACGAGCTGATCGCCCGTGGCGTCAGCGTCGACAAGAGCCTGTGCGAACACTTCGCCTATACCCGCCAGGAGCTCTACGCACTGGTGCGGGTGGAAGGGATTATCAGTTTCGAAGAGCTGCTGGCCAAACACGGTCGCGGCCATACCGGTTGCGATCTGTGCAAGCCGGCGGTGGGTTCGATCCTGGCGTCGTGCTGGAACCAGCCGATCATGGACGCGCACCTGGTGCCGTTGCAGGACACCAACGACACCTTCATGGCGAACATGCAGAAAAACGGCACCTACTCGGTGGTGCCGCGCATCGCCGGCGGAGAGATCACTGCGGATAAACTGATCGCCATTGGCGTGGTCGCGAAGAAATACGACCTCTACACCAAGATCACCGGCGGCCAGCGCATCGACCTGTTCGGCGCGCAGTTGCACCAGTTGCCGGACATCTGGGCCGAGCTGATCGAAGCCGGTTTCGAGACCGGCCACGCCTACGGCAAATCGACGCGTACGGTGAAGTCCTGCGTCGGCAGCACCTGGTGCCGCTACGGCGTGCAGGACAGCGTGCAGATGGCCCTGACCATCGAGGACCGCTACAAGGGCCTGCGCTCGCCGCACAAGCTCAAGTTCGCGGTGTCCGGTTGCACCCGTGAATGCGCCGAGGCGCAGAGCAAGGACGTAGGTGTGATCGCCACGGAGAAGGGCTGGAACCTCTACGTGGCCGGCAACGGCGGCATGCGTCCACGCCACGCCGAGCTGTTCGCCACCGACCTGAATGACGCCACGCTGATCCGCTACATCGACCGGTTCCTGATGTTCTACATCCGCACCGCGGACAAGTTGCAGCGCACCTCGGTCTGGCGCGAGAGCCTGGAAGGCGGTCTGGACTACCTCAAGGACGTGATCATCCACGACAGCCTGGGCCTGGGCGCCGAGCTCGAAGCGCAGATGCAACTGGTGGTCGACCGCTACGAGTGCGAATGGGCCAACGCCTTGAAGGATCCGGAAAAACTCAAGCGCTTCCGGACCTTCGTCAACGACAAGCGCGACGATCCGGACGTCCACTTTGTCCGCGAACGCGGCCAGCGCCGGCCGGTGCATGCCGGCGAACTTCACCTGATTCCCGTCACCGAGGAGGTGCTCTGATGAGCCAGTCAAACGTCGTTCGTATCGCTCAAGAACCCGTCCAATGGCGCACCCTGTGCAGCCGCGAGGACCTGGTGCCCAATTCCGGCGTGGTTGCCTGGCATGACGGCCGCCAAGTGGCGCTGCTCTACCTGCCGGAGCATACGGACAAACCGCTGTACGCCGTCGACAACCGCGACCCCAAGTCCGGCGCGAACGTCATCGGTCGTGGTCTGCTGGGCAGCATCAAGGGCGAACTGGTGATCGCCTCGCCGATGTACAAGCAGCATTTTCGCCTGGAAGACGGCCATTGCCTGGAATACCCCGAACAGCGCCTGCGGGTCTGGCCGGTGCGGTTGAACGGGGATGTGGTGGAGATTGGCGCGGACTGATCCGTGCTAAGGCCGCCTTAGTGGTGCTTTTGTGGCGAGGGAGCTTGCTCCCGCTGGACCGCGCAGCGGTCCTAAAATCTTGCGGTCGCTGCGCACTGGAGCGCCAGCCCGGCCGAGCGGGAGCAAGCTCCCTCGCCACGACAGCGATCACTTTGGTTTGAGATTGAGGATTAACAATGAAAACCGCCGCTCAACTGGTAAAGCTCAAGAGTGTGCAGAACCGGCAGGTCCACAGCATCGCGCCGGACCAGACCGTGCTCGAAGCGCTGCAGATCATGGCCGAGAAAAACGTCGGCGCGCTGCCGGTGATCGAGGCCGGCGAGGTGGTGGGGGTGTTCAGCGAACGGGACTATGCCCGCAAAATGGTGCTCAAGGGGCGTTCTTCAGTGGGCACCACGGTACGCACCATCATGAGCGCGCCGGTCATCACCGCCGACAGCCAGCAGAGCATCGAACGCTGCATGGAAGTCATGACCGAGAGCCACTTGCGCCATCTGCCGGTGCTGGACGACGGCCAGTTGATTGGCCTGCTGTCCATCGGCGACCTGGTGAAGGAAGCGCTGGTCGAGCAGGCGGACCTGATCCGCCAGCTGGAGCATTACATCCGCGGCCACTGACCCCGCTCACTGTCGGGAGGTGAAGCTCTTGTGGCGAGGGAGCTTGCTCCCGCTCGGTTGCGCAGCGACCGTAAGATTTTTGGGGCCGCTACGCAGCCCAGCGGGAGCAAGCTCCCTCGCCACGCCACGCCACGCCACGCTACGCCACGCTACGCTGACGGCTCGATGCGCTGGTCAGCCGTCCCTCGATGCTGGCGCAACAATTCGATCTGCTCGGCGGGAATCAATGTACGCAGCGATTTGTACAGGGCTCGGGTTTCCAGCAGATTCCAGACCCGCAGCATGGTTTCCAGGGCGTCGAGGGGCTTGCTGATGAAGTCCCGGGCGCCTAATGCCAGGGCCCGCAGGCGGGTGTCGCGGGTGGCGTCGGCGGTCAGTACCAGGATCGGCAGGTAGTCATTGGCCGGGATGCGCCGGTTGAGCTGCTCCAGCACGGCAAACCCGTCGAAGGCCGGCATGTGCAGGTCGAGGATGACCAGGTCCGGCTCAAAACTGTTGAACAGGTCGAGTGTGCGCAACGGCTCGGTACTGCTCAGCACGTTGTGCAGCCCTTCACGGGCCAGCAGTTGTTCCATCAACTCAAGGTTGGGGCGCTGATCGTCGATAATCAGGATGCGCAGATCGCGATTCATGCGGACTCCGGTAAATAACGTTCAAGGTGGCCGAGGAAGGCCTGGATATGAATGGGCTTGGTCAGGATCGCCGTGGCGCCGGCCTCGCGCAGGGCGCGGTGAGTGAGGTCGCTGGCATCCGCGGTGATCATCAGCACGGGCGTGGACGCGGTCGCCGCCGACTGGCGCAACCGACGCAGGACTTCCAGCCCCTCCAGGTCCGGCAATGTCACGTCCAGCAGAATCAACTGCGGCGCGTGCTGGCGCGCCAGGTCGAGGCCCAACTGGCCTTGCATGCTCGATAGCAGCTGGATGCCCGGGCGACGCTGCATCAGGGTTTCGATCAAGGCGAGGCTCGACAGGTTGTCTTCGATGCACAGGACCTTGCCGTCGAACTCGGTGCGCGGGCGGGTGATTTCCAACGCCGCCAATGGCGGCAGCTGGGCGCCGGACACCTGGGCGGCGGGCAAGCGCAAGGTGAAGCAGCAGCCTTGTCCCGGTTCGCTAAGTACGTGAAGGCTACCCTGCATCATCTCCAGCAGGCTTTTGCTCAGGGAGAGTCCCAGGCCTGTGCCTTCGACCTGCGGGTCGGCGCCCAGGCGTTCGAACGGCTTGAACAACTGGTCCAACTGTTCGGGGGCGATGCCGTGCCCGGTGTCGCTGACGGCAATGCCCACCTGTTGGTCCTCGACGCTCACTTCGATGCGCACCTCGCCGCCGGGCCGGTTGTACTTGATGGCGTTGGAGAGGAGGTTGAGCAACACCTGCACCAGGCGCTGGCGATCGGCAAGCACGCCACTGCCTTCGGGCAGCGCGGGCAGGGCGGCCAGATTAATTCCCGAATCCGCGGCCATCGGCGACACCAGCGTCAAGGCTTCGTGCAGCACGGTCGGCAGGGCGATTGGCTCGATGTTCAGGGGCAGCCGGCCGGCTTCGATCCGGGCGATGTCGAGCACTTCGTTGATCAACGCGAGCAAATGCTGGCCGGCGCGCAGGATGTGGCTGACCTGCGGGCGCTGGCCGGCGACCGAGTCCATGTCCAGCAATTGCGCGAAGCCGAGGATGGCGTTCAGCGGCGTGCGCAACTCATGACTCATGCGCGAAAGAAATTCGCTCTTGGCCCGGCTCGCGCTTTCCGCTTCCTCACGGGCGGTACGCAGGGCGATTTCAGCGGTGCGCCGGTCGGTGATGTCGCGGGTGATCTTGGAAAAACCACGCAGCGCGCCGGTGCTGTCGTATTGAGTGGTGATGACCACGCTGGCCCAGAAGCGACTGCCGTCCTTGCGACAACGCCAGCCTTCCTCCATGTAATGGCCGTCGCGGGTGGCCTCGCGCAGGGCCATTTCGGGGTGGGCCGGACACTCTTCGGCCAGATAGAAAAGCGAGAAATGCCGGCCGAGTACCTCCTGTTCGGTATAGCCCTTGATCCGCTCGGCCCCGGCATTCCAGGTGATCACATGGCCCTTGGCGTCGAGGGCAAAAATGCCGTAGTCCTTGACGCCATCGATGATCAGCCGCAGGCGTTCCTCGTTATCGCGCAGGGCGCGCTCGCGTTCGGCGAGCAACTGCCCGGCTTCCACCAGGCGAGTGCCCAACTGGCCGATTTCGTCCTTCTCCGGCGGTTGCGGCAACAATGGCTGGCCCAGCGCCAGGCGCTGGGCGTTGCCTTGCACCTGCTGGACCCGGGCGACAATGCCCTTGGACAGGAACAGCACCGCGACGATCGCCCCGAACAGCCCGCACACCGCCGCCAGCAACGTCGCGAACAGCAGCCGCATGCGCGTTGCCGACGCGGCGGCGCTGCGGTCGGCGAGCAGGGCATCCTCGCGGATGCGCATGGCGCTGATCTGCTCGCGCAGTACGTCGAGCACCTGTTTGTTTTCGATCAGGATCGCGGTGATGGCCGCGGTGTCGTCGGCCTTGCCGGTGCGCAACGCCTGCAACCCGGCAAGCTTTTCGGTAATCAGCGGGGTAATGGTCTTGAGGTGCTCGCGCATCCTCGCGTCACGGATATTGTGATCCAGGCGTTGCAATGCAGCCTGGATCCTCGGGGTGGCCTGTTCGTAGCCGGGCAGGAAATCTTCACGCCGGGTCAGCAGGTAACCGCGCACGCTGGCCGCGGCCTCGGCCAGCAATGTGTGCACGGCCTGGATGTCGCCCTGGACCAGCAGCACCCGGCGCACATCCTCTTCGGCACGGGCCGTCTGGCGTTCGGTGATGTAGATCAGCACCAGCGACAGCAGCAGGACCACCAACGGCAGCGAGATCACCACCAGCGCCTTGCCCCGCAACGGCAAGTCGGCCCATCTCCGGGCGGCCAGAAACCTCATGGCCATTGTCCGCTGGGTTGCGCCACCAGGCCCAGGGCAACGCCGCGCACCGCCGCCTGGGTCCGGTCGGCGGCGCCGAGCTTGCCGATGACCCGCTCCACATGCGCTTTGGCCGTGCCGGGGGCGATGCCGAGCTTTTCGCCGATCTCGCGATTACTGAACCCACCGGCCACCAGCCCGAGTACCTGGCGTTCGCGCGCGGTCAGGGCCTGGACCGGCGTTGCACCGCTGGCGCCGCGTTCGGCCATGCGGCGCAACAGACGGGCGCTGACCGAACTGTTCAGTGCCTCTTCTCCCTGGGCGACCCGCCTGAGGGCCTGGAGCATTTCCTCGCGGCTGGCATCCTTGAGCAGATAGCCGACGGCGCCCGCACCGATGGCCGCTTCGAGGTGGTCGGGGCTGTCGTCCATGGTGAAGATCATCACTTTGATCTGCGGCTGGCGTTGTTGCAGGATGCGCGCCGCGCCGAGGCCATTGAGCACGGGCATGCGGATATCGAGGATGGCGATGTCCGGCTGTAGCCGCTCGCACAGGTCGAGCGCTTCCTGGCCGTCGCAGGCCTGGCCGACGACTTCGAACCCTTCGGTACCGGCGAGCATGGAAATGAACCCGGTGCGGGTCACTTCGTGATCATCGGCCAACAGCAGGCGCAAGGGACGACTCATGGCTGTGCTCCGTGGGCTGGCAACGGCACGCTGGCCAGCAGTCGAGTGCCGCGGTCGGGTGCACTACGACAGTTCAACTGGCCACCCAGCAGGCTCGCGCGCTCCTGCATGGCGGCCAGGCCGAGGTGGCGGGTGCCATTGGTCTCGATGGGTTGTTCCAGGGCGAAGCCGCAGCCATCGTCCTCGACCCGCAGCCAAGCCTGGCCGTCTCGCACCGCCAGCCCGAGGGAAACCTGATTGGCCTGGGCGTGCTTGAGAATGTTGTTGATGCCTTCCTGGGCGATGCGAAACAACGCAATCTCGGTATTACCCGGCAGGCGCGCAATGCTGTGCTCGACCCAATCGACCCGGAGCCCGGCGTCACGCAGACGATCCGCCTCCTTGTCGACGGCTTTGTACAAGCCGAAATCATCGAGCACATGCGGACGCAGGCCGCCGATCAGTTGCCGACCTTCGCCGACGCAGCCCTGGGCCAGTTCGAGAATGCCCCGTAGTTCATCGGCCAGCGCCGCCGGCAAAGGCGGGCAGCGACCGGCGAAGCCCTGGAGGCGCTGATGCAATCCAGCGAGGTTCTGCGCGAGGCCATCGTGCAGGTCATAGGCGACGCGCTTGCGCTCGTCCTCCTGGGCGCTGAACAACCGATGGACCAGCTCGGACATGGTCCGCTCGCGGGCCTGGAGCGTTTGCAGCAGGCGGCTGTTCTCCAGGTGCGCCGCCAACAGCGTGGCCAGCAGTTGCAGCGATTCGATGTCTTCATTGTCAGGGGCGCCCAAGGGCACGCTGTTGCCTAATAGCAGCGCGCCGAACGCAACGCCGTCGGACCCGCGCAGAGGGATCCGCAGGATCTGCGGCAACGGCGTGCCGGGGCGATCCATCCACTGCGAAGCAGGCGAGGGCGGTTGGGCCAGCTCGGCGAGCAGCTCGAGGCGCTCGCCGCTGCCGTGGCTGGCGACGGTCTGCAACTGGCTTTCGGCGTTCCATTCCAGCAACAGACCGTGATCCATGGCGACGAACGCGCACGCACGTTCCACCGCGCGTTGGCGCATCTGCGCCAACGGCAGGCGAGTCAGTTCGTGTCCGGTGCCCAACAACAGGCCCAGGCGCGCCGCCCGGCTTTGCGACTGGCGGTACTGGGTGCGGATCGCCAAGGCGCTGCCAGGGTCATGGGGTGGGCTTTGCATGGGGAACTCCAGCGTGGAAGGGGAAACCGGCGCGGTTGGTGATGGTTTCATTAAACCCTGTGATCGACACCCGGCCTATCTGCCGAATGGCATAGGCGATCGGCACCGGTTGGCCGATGGCGACGCTTGCGAAGGCCGGCACAGTGGGCTCATTGAAACCCAAAGGAACGCTACGATGAAAATGAAAACCTGTGCCATTGCCGCTTTTCTCCTGCTGGGCGCACCCCTTGCCCAAGCGCTGGAGACCACGCCGTTTGTCTACAGCACCGTGGCCGAGCAGCCGCAGAACGTCAACGACCGTGAAATCGCCGGGCTGTTCGACCGCTGGAACGCTGCGTTGAAGACCGGCAGCGCCGTCGCGGTCACCAGCCTGTACGCCCCGGATGCGATTCTGCAACCGACCGTCTCCAACAAGGTGCGCAGTACCCCGGCGCAAATCCAGGACTATTTCGTGCACTTCCTGGCGGCCAAGCCGGTCGGGGTGATCAACTACCGGGAAATCCGTCACCTGGGGCCTGACGCGGCGATGGACAGCGGAGTCTATACCTTTACGCTGACCCAGGCCGACGGTTCCAAGCGGGAAGTGCAGGCGCGCTATACCTTCCTTTACGAGCGACTCGACGGTCAGTGGAAAATCATCAACCATCACTCGTCGGCCATGCCGGAAGTACCGAAGACCCTGCAGGCCAGCCACTGACCGCAGGCAATAAACGGCGCGCCCTTGGTGTTCAAGGGCGCCTGCTTCGCCAGACGTTTTGACCGTCGATGAATTAAAGCCTTGGATTCACCTGGGAACATTAATTAGAATCAGTCTCATTTAAGACATTCTTGCCCAGGGCGACTTCACATGCTTGATGCAGCTAAGCCGGCGGAGCACGCCCTCGACGCCTTATACCGTGACCATGGCGGTTGGCTGGAAGGCTGGCTGCGACGGCGCATGGGCAATGCCTGGGATGCCGCCGACCTGCGCCAGGATACGTTCCTGCGCGTACTGTCCAGCGCCCAGTCGCTGGCCGACCTGCATGAACCGCGCGCCTACCTGTTGACGGTGGGCAAGCGCTTGTTGAGCAATTTCTACACGCGCCGCCATCTGGAACAGGCTTATCTCGACGCGTTGGCCAGCCTGCCCGCCGAATGCGTGCCGTCTCCAGAGCAGCGGTGGCTGCTGCTGGAAACCCTGCAGGCCCTGGACGAGTTGCTCGATGGCTTGGCGCCGATGGTGCGTCGGGCGTTCCTGTGGAGCCAGCTCGAAGGCCTCGGTTATCGCGAGATCGCCGAGCGCCTGCAAGTCTCCGAACGCACCGTGAAGCGTTATATGGCCCAGGCCTACGAACATTGCCTGTTGGTGGACTTCTGATGCGCCAGGCTCCGTCGGCCGAAGCCCGTGAAGTTGCCCGGGCGGCGGCCCGCTGGCTGGCGCTGATCGAGTCAGGCGTCGATGAATTCGATCATGGCGCGTTGCAGCGCTGGCGCGAAAGCAAGGCCGAGCATGAAGCGGCCTGGCAGAAAGCCCAGCGCCTGCGCCAGCGGTTTGCCGAGGTGCCGTCATCGTTGGGCCTGGCCACCCTGGATCGTCCCGCACTGGCCCGTCGCAGCGTACTCAAGCGCGCGTTGGGTGTCGCCGCGCTGGTACCGACCGCGTGGTTGCTGGGACGTGAACTGCCGCTGGACGCCTGGCGCGCCGACCTGCACACCGCCACCGGGGAACGCCGTCGGTGGACGCTGGCCGGTGGCAACGTTTTGCAGTTGAACACCGACAGCGCTGTCGATCTTGACCTTGAGGCGCGCCGCCTGATGCTGCTGCGCGGCGAGATCGCGCTGAAAGTCGTCGATGTCCCCTTGGCGGTCCAGCTGCCCTACGGTGCGGTGAGCGTCGGCCGAGGCGAAGTCTGTATTCGGCTGGATCAACGCAACTGCCGGGTTTCGGTACTCAGCGGCGCGGTGCAACTGCAGCCTGCGCAAGGGCCGGCGCTGAGGCTCGAAGAAGGCCAACAGGTCGACCTGAGTGCCACTGGCGCGGCTGCGACCAGCACGTTCGACGCCGGGCAGATGGGCTGGCGTGAAGGCGTGCTCGTGGCGCAGAACCAGCCGCTGGGGGATTTCCTTCGGGAACTGGACCGCTATCGCCCCGGCGTGTTGCGCTGGGACGAAGGGCTGGAAGCGCTCCGCGTCACCGGCAGCTTCCGTCTGGAAAACACCGACCGGATCCTCGCGCTGCTCTCGGCCAGCCTGCCGCTTGAGGTGCACATGCGTACCCGCTACTGGGTCACCTTGACGCCGCGAAAAAATATCGCCTGAAGCCTGTCCCCTTTTTTTGTCTCGCTTGTCATTCAAGGCAACTGAACAAAAAACGAGAGTTGCTCCAATGCCCGCAGCAGTATCTTTACGTTTTCGTCCGGCCCTCGCTGGCTGGCGCCCGTTGCTGAACCTGAGCCTCATACTGAGCCTGAGCTCCAGTGCGTTTTTCATCTCGCCCAGCCAGGCCGAGGAAAGCGCCCGGCGCAGCTATCAGGTTCCCGCCGGCAGCCTCGGCGCCGCGCTGACCCGGTTCGCCGGGCAGGCTGGCGTCAACCTCTCGGTGGACCCGGCCTTGGTGAGCGGTCGCAACAGTGCCGGGCTCGCCGGCGAGTTTGGTGTGGAGGAGGGCTTTGCCCGGCTGCTGCAGGGTTCCGGCCTGCAGTTGCAACCGGTGGGAGAGCAGGCCTACATGCTCACTCCGACGGCGCAAGGCAGCAGCCTGCAGCTGGCGCCGACTTCGATTTTCGGCGCCAACGGCGCGACGCAAGGCGATCCCTACGCAGGGGGGCAGGTGGCACGGCGTGGATCCCAGGGCTTGCTTGGCTCCCGTGACTTCATGGAAACGCCGTTCAGCATGACCACCTACACGGGGGAGACGGTCAAGAATCTGCAAGCCCGGACCCTAGGTGACCTGGTCGCCAGCGACCCCTCGGTGCGCGCCACCAACCCGGCGGGCGGGCGTTATGAGCAATTCACCATTCGTGGCTTGAGCCTGTTCAACAGTGACGTGGCCTACAACGGCCTTTATGGCGTGCTGCCGACTTATACAATCGACATGGAGATGGCCGATCGCGTCGACATCCTCAAGGGCCCGACCCAACTGATCAACGGGATCTCGCCGCGAGGCAGCGTCGGCGGCGGGATCAACGTAGTGCCCAAGCGGGCCACCGACAAGCCGATCACGTCTCTGACCGGCAGCTATGCCTCCGACAGCCAGCCCGGCGCTGCCGTGGATGTCGGCCGCCGTTTTGGCGAGGACAACCAGTTTGGCGTGCGCTTCAACGGCGTCAAGCAGGCCGGCGATACCGACTGGGATCATCAGCGCGTGGATCGCCAGATGGCCGTGCTGGGCCTGGACTTTCGTGGCGAGCGCCTGCGTCTTTCTACCGACATAGGCCACACCGAGCGTGACACCGACGCACCGCAGGAGCGCGTCCAGGTCGGCGCCGCCGCGCCGGTACCGCATGCCAGCGATGTGCGACGCAATTACGCGCAGCATTGGAGCAAGGCGCGTACCGAGGACACCTTCGGCGCTGTGAACGGCGAATTCGACGTCAGCGATTCGGTCATGCTTTACGGCGGTGTCGGGGCGCGTAAAAGCAACCACGACTTTCTGCGGCACAACGTGTCGGTCACTAATGCGGCCGGGGATTTCACCGTGTCGCCCCGCGACTTTACCCGGGACGAGAATGTCCGCACGGCCAATGCCGGGGTGCGCAACTGGTTCCAAACCGGCCCGGTGAGCCATGAGCTGAACCTGGCGGCCAGTTATTTCTACATGGATTTCGAGAACGGCGGCGCCCGTTATGCCAACGGGCGCAGCAACCTGTATGACCCGGTGCCGACACCGACGCCGAACACCCCCACACGGCCGGACCCGAAGGTCTACACCGAGAACCACTTCAGCGGCGTGGCGCTGTCCGACACCCTGGGTTTCTTTGATGACCGCCTGCTGCTGACCCTTGGCGCCCGCTGGCAGCGGGTGGAAGTTGACGACTGGTCCGATGGGGTCAAGGGTCCCACCGCCTATGACGAGGAAAAAGTCTCGCCGTCGGGCGGCATCCTGTTCAAGGCCACTGACAAACTGTCCCTCTATGCCAACTACATGGAAGGCTTGAGCCAGGGCAAGATCGCGCCGACGTCCTCGGACAACAGCGATGAAATTTTCCCGCCGTTCATCAGCCGCCAGGTCGAGGTTGGCGCCAAGTACGATGCCGGCGCGCTGGCCGTTACCGCCGCCGTGTTCCGGATCAAGCAACCGGCCTATGCCACCGACGCCACGACCAACGTCTTCGGCCCGAACGGCAAGCGCGAGAACACCGGCGCGGAAGTCAGCGTATTCGGTGAACCGGTCAAGGGATTGCGCCTGCTCGGCGGCGTGATGTACATCGACAGCGAACTGACCGACACCACCAACCCGGCGTTTGACGGCAACCGCGCGCCGGCGACACCGGAGTACAACGTCAACCTGGGCGCCGAATGGGATGTGCCGACTGTGCAGGGGTTGACCCTGACCAGCCGCGGCATCTATTCCAGCTCGCAGTACCTGGACCCGTCCAATACCAAGGAAATCGATTCCTGGGAGCGGTTCGACGTCGGTGCGCGGTATGCCTTCAAGGTCGATGACAAGCACATCACCTTGCGCGCCAATATCGAGAACGTGGCGGACAAGCGCTATTGGAGCTCGGCCGGGGCTTCGGACGACAGCGAGCCGGGGCTGACCCTGGCGACGCCGCGCACTTACCTGGTGTCGGCGACTGTCGATTTCTGATCGCAGTTGCTGTTTGTCCTGTGGGAGCGAGCAGCCATGAAATTCTGGTCGCCCAATCCAACTGTGGGAGCGAGCCTGCTCGCGAAAAGGCCGGAACTTTCAACATCTTCGTTGAATGTGATACCGCTTTCGCGAGCAGGCTCGCTCCCACAGGGGATGCATTGGCATTTTAAAAAACAATGTCAGCCGTCGCGAAACAGGTCGTGGGCATCCAGCAGCCGCCAGGCGATTTCAGGCCGTTTGTCCAACCCCCGACGGATCGCCGCCGGAATCGACTGGCGGATCTTGCGGCACAGGCCTGGCTGTTCCTGGAACTCGATAGCAATGCCGCGCATGGTCCGCACTTCGTTGTAACCCGGCTCGATGGTCACCCGTACGCCGAGGTTCTCATACAGCCGCTGCTGCAAGCGTTCAAGCTCGTCCAGGCTCTGGATGTTTTCCAGTCGCTCAAGCAGGCGTTTTTCTTCCTGGCGATTCAGGCAAAGGATGCGCAAATCGCTGCCTGGCGTTTGCAGCAACGCATCACGCCCGCAATCACAGACGCCGGGCGGGCAGGGGGGACGGATCGGCATCGACGCGGTCATGGGCTCCACAAGTTCTGCGACACAACAAAACCGCCTTTGGGCGTAGGGACGACCCCGGCAATGTGATGCCTCGCGGCGCGCTGGTCAACCCTCCACAGGGGCCGCTTGTCCGCGTCCGGATAGGGGCCGCTCGTCTGTTTTGCCGCAATCCGATCAAATTTTTCAGCACCGCGCGGGCTCAAGAAGACAAACACGTCGCGGCTCGCTCCGATAGCTGGGCCGCTTCCGGAAAAAGGAGAACCCATCGTATGCAACCCGATCCGTCCACCTTACCGCTGCTGGAAGAATTGCTGATGGCCCGTGGGCCCGGCGGGCAGGAGCATGAAGTGCGCGACATCTGCCTGCGGGAACTGCGGCCGCATTGCGACGAGACCCGGGTCGACCCGGCCGGTAATGTCATCGGCCTGATCAAGGGCACACACCCGAGCGGCGAGGCGAACCAGCCCATCCGGATCATGGCGCACCTGGACGAAATCGCCATGCTGGTCAAACGCATCGAGCCGGACGGCACATTGCGCGTGGTGGCCCTGGGCGGCGCCAATCCGATCAATTTCGGGGTGTGCCCGGTGGACATTCTCGGCGACCGGGATTTCATTCCCGGCGTACTGTCGTTCGGATCGATGCACAGCACCGGTGAAACCCATCAGGGCGCCGATGTGCTGTCGGGGAACGTCAATTGGGGCGATGTCCATGTGATCACCCGGTGCTCCGGTGAGCAGCTGCAAACGCACGGAGTGCGGCCCGGTACCCGGGTAGTGCTGAGCCAGCATTGGCGACGTCCGTTCCGGGTCGGCGATGCCATCGCGGCGCATTTCCTCGACGACCGCGCGCCGATGGTCGCGACACTGCAAGCCGCAAGGTTATTGGCTGAGCGCCGCGAAGAACTGGCAAACGACGTCTATTTCGTCTTCACCACACAAGAGGAAGAGTCCAATGCCGGAGCGCTTTATGCCGCCAGCCATCTGCCGGGGGATGCCACGGTAGCGGTTGAGGTGGGCCCGATCATTTCCGAGTACGCTACCCGACTGAGCGTCGATCCGATCATCAACACTGGCGATAAAAACGGTTGCTACAACCGCGAGATCGTCGACCAGCTGTACCAGGCCGGCAAACGTCGCGGGTTGACGCCTCAGTTCGCGCTGCTGGTGGATTTTGCCAGTGACGCCAGCGCAATCATGAGCAGCGGCGTGTCGGCCCAGGGTGGCTGCATCGCCATTCCGACTGAAAACACCCACGGTTACGAGCTGATTCTGGAAGGAAGTATCGAAGCCTGCGCGGTAACGTTGCTGGAATTCCTGCTGGATCGCGGCCACGACTGACACGCCAAAGATCCCTGTGGGAGCGAGCCTGCTCGCGAAAGCGGTTTCACAGCCGATGAAAATATCGACTGTGATGGCCCCTTCGCGAGCAGGCTCGCTCCCACAAGAGGGACAATTACAGCCCCAATTCGGACAGCCCCGGATGATCATCCGGACGACGACCCAGCGGCCAATGGAATTTACGCTCGCTTTCCTTGATCGGCAGGTCGTTGATGCAGGCGTAGCGATTGGACATCAAGCCGTTTTCGTCGAACTCCCAGTTTTCGTTGCCGTAGGAGCGGAACCAGTTGCCTGAGTCGTCGTGCCATTCATAGGCATAACGCACGGCGATGCGGTTGTCGGTGAACGCCCAGAGTTCCTTGATCAGCCGGTAATCCAGCTCCTTGGCCCATTTGCGGGCCAGGAAGGCCTTGGCTTCTTCCCGGCTATGGACGAACTCGGCGCGATTACGCCACTGGGTGTCGAGGGTGTAGGCCAACGATACCTTCTGCGGATCGCGAGAGTTCCAGCCGTCTTCGGCCAGGCGAACTTTCTCGATCGCTGTTTCACGGCTGAACGGCGGCAGCGGCGGGCGAACTTCAGCAGAGGACGACATGGTTAATCTCCCGATAAATGAATGATGAATTGCACTATTGCCTGTCTCAACGGCAGTCTGTCTCAACGACGGTCTTGCGATACGCGTGTTGCTTATTCGATAGCCAGCAGGGTTTTCAGAACGTGCTGTGCCTGATCGGCTGCATTGTGATCGCCCATGACCAGTGCAACGGTGATGGCCCCATCGATCAGGATAAGCAGCTTCCCCGCCAGCACTTGCGGTTGCTCGATGCCTTGATCGCTGCACAGGCGGGTTACATAGTCGAGCAGCTTCTGTTTATGCATCTTTGCCACCTGGCGGACCGGGTCCTGCGGGTCGCCGGTTTCGCCGCTGGTATTGATGAAGGCGCAACCGCGAAAACCTTCGCTGTCGAACCAGCCCTTGAGCACCGGAAACAGGTTCAGCAACCGCGCGAGCGGCGTCGGCGCCTTGTCCACTTCGCTGCTGAACCAGTGCATCCAGCGTTCATCGCGGCGCTTGAGGGCGGCGACAACCAGGTCCTCCTTGTTGGCGAAGTAGCGATAGATGCTTTTCCTCGAGACGCCGGCGGTTTTCACCAAAAGGTCCATGCCGGTGGCGGCGATGCCACTTTTGTAGATCAACTTTTCGGCGACATCGAGGATGATGTCGCGTGTTTCATTGCTAGTGATTTCGTTCATGGATCGAACAGTAGAACGATCGTTCTCCTTGGTCAAATGTTTTTTCGTCGCGAAGGGGAGGCCCAAACCCGCGCGTCATGGTGTAAGCTCATCCGTTCTTCGGATTCGACCTTTTGCGAGCCCTATGCCGTCGCTTTTCAAACGCTCCCTGCTGCCCAAGCTGCGCAGCTTTCCACTCACCGCCGAGGCTGTGACCATCCTCGACGGCGCCGCCGAGTTTCGCCGTTGCCTGCTGGAGAAAATTGCCCAGGCGACCCAGCGCATCTACATCGTCGCGCTCTACTTGCAAGAGGACGAGGCCGGCCAGGAAATCCTTGACGCCTTGCATGCCGCCAAAGCCGCGCGCCCCGAGCTGGACATCGCCGTGGTGGTGGACTGGCTACGGGCCCAGCGCGGCCTGATCGGCGCCAAGAAGCAGCCGGGCAACTCGGCGTGGTACCAGCAGCAGACCCGCGTCCATGACAGCGAAGTGCCGATCTACGGCGTGCCGGTGCAGACTCGCGAGCTGTTCGGCGTGCTGCACTTGAAAGGCTTTGTGATCGATGATTGTGTGCTCTACAGCGGCGCGAGCCTGAACAACGTCTACCTGCACAAGTTCGACAAATACCGCTACGACCGATACCACCTGCTGCAGAACAGCGCGCTGGCCGATTCGATGCATCATCTGGTGCAACATGGCCTGATCGCATCCAGGGCGGTGCATCGCCTTGACCTGCCGAACCTGCCCAGCACTCGCAGCTTGCGCAAGGACATCGGCGACCTGCGCAGCCGTCTCAAATATGCAACCTATGACACCACGGCCGGCAGCCTCGATAAAGACGGCCTGTCGGTGAGCCCGCTGCTGGGCGTCGGCAAGAATAATCCGCTGAGCAAGGCGATCAGCGAGCTGATCGCCAGCAGCCGTCAGCAACTGACCATCTGCACGCCCTATTTCAACCTGCCGCTGGCCGTGACCCGGGACATCAACCGTGCCCTGGCGCGCGGGGTACGGATCGACATCATCGTCGGCGACAAGACCGCCAACGATTTTTATATCCCGCCCAGCGAGCCGTTCAAGATCATTGCGGCGTTGCCCTATCTGTACGAGATCAGCCTGCGCCGCTTCGCCAAGCGGCATCAGCGCTACATCGACAGCGGCCAGTTGAACCTGCGTTTGTGGCGCGACGGCGATAACACCTACCACCTCAAAGGCATGTGGGTCGACGAGCGCTACACCTTGCTCACCGGCAACAACCTCAACCCGCGGGCGTTTCGCCTGGATCTGGAAAACGCCCTGTTGCTCGACGATCCCAAAGGGGAGTTGCTGGGGCCGCGGCAGGCTGAGCTGGAGCGGATCTATCAACACACCCGGCGGATCGAACGCTACCTGGACCTGGAGACCCTGCCGGACTATCCCGCCGCGGTGAGCAAGTTCCTGAAACGGGTCAGCCGGGTGCGAATAGAGCGACTGCTTTACCGGATCCTGTGAACCGCCGCGCCATGTCGGATAAAGACACCATCTCCATCCAGCTGGTGCGCGAGGCGCTGCTGCAAAGCTGCGCCCCTGGAGCCGCTACCGAAGAAGTCCTGAGCAAGGTCGGTATCGACCCCGCATGGCTCAACGAGCCTCAGGCGCGCGTGCCGGCCCATGCCTATGCGCGACTCTGGCGCCTGCTGGCAAGGCGGCTGGATGACGAGTTCTTCGGCATGGACCCGCGCAAGCTCAAGTCCGGCAGCCTGGCCTTCCTGTGCCAGTGCGCCATGGCCCAGCCGACGTTGGCGACCGGGTTGACGGCGGGGCTGGGTTTCCTCTCCTTGATGCTTGAACACCTGCCGGCGCAGTGGGTTCGCCAGCAAAGCCTGGCGGAAATCGTCCTGCTCGAAGACGACCAGGACCCGCGCCGGGCCTTTACCTATTTCACCTATTGGATGATCGTCCATGGCGTGGCCTGCTGGCTCGCCGGGCGGCGCATTCCAATCCTGTCCGTCGAGTTGCGTTGCCCGGCGCCGGATTTCTGCGATGACTACCGCGTGATGTTCTCGCAGAACCTGCGCTTCGACCGGCCCCGTACGCGGATGATCTTCTCCGCCGACTGCCTGGACCTGCCCATCCGTCGCAGTCCGGAGGAGCTCAAGCGCTTCCTGGCCCAGGCCCCGGCGAACATCCTGGTGAAATACCGCGACCCGCAAAGCCTCGCCAGCCGTATCCGCCATGATCTGCGCCAGCTGCCCGCCGAGCAGTGGCCGGAAACCGAGGCCCTGGCTCAACAACTCTGCGTTTCCGCATCGACCTTGCGCCGCCGCCTGGCGGATGAGGGCCAGACTTACCAGGGCCTGAAAGACAGTGTGCGCAAGGAACTGGCGATCGCCTGGCTGGCCGAGCCCTCCATCAGCTTCGTCGAAATCGCCGCGCGGCTGGGTTTTGCCGATGCCAGCTCGTTCTACAAGGCGTTTCGCAAGTGGTCCGGGTCCAATCCCGGGCACTATCGCAGCCTGATTCTCAACGAGGCTGACTGATCCGAGTTCCTGGTTGACTGGGCTGCCGTCTTCGCGAGCAGGCTCGCTCCCACATTGGAATATTGGCTGTCCCATGTGGGAGCGAGCCTGCTCGCGAAGAGGACCTCACTGACAACACATCCCCCGAACCATGGCCAAACCAGTCAAGCAACTTGAAAGCTTTGACCATTGCCCCGCAGCCCCTTCGGCGCGAGTATTTCCCTGCTATTCACGGTTCCCCCACCAATAAAAAGTACAGAGGGATTCTGGTCATGCGCGATTATTCGTCCGCCACGTCGCAGTTCGATTACCTGCACACCGCCAATGCCGCTTTGCACGGTTCGCTCGAGGCGCTCAACGCCTGCGTGGAATGTTGCGACCGGCATGCCTTGCCGGGGCGCATCGCTTTGTTCTGGGAGGGGCGTGACGGCAGCGATGCGACGTGGACTTACCGTGACCTGCAGGACAACGCCGCGCGTTTCGCCAACTTCCTGCGCGCCCAAGGTGTCGGCAAGGGCGACAAGGTCGCCGGCCTGCTGCCGCGCAATGCCGAACTTCTGATCGTGGTGCTCGCCACCTGGCGTATCGGCGCGGTCTACCAGCCCCTGTTCACCGCATTCGGACCCAAGGCCATCGAGCACCGCCTCGGCAGTTCCGGCGCGCGCGTGGTGGTCACTGACGCCAGCAACCGGCCCAAGCTCAACGAAGTGCTCGGGGGCCCCACCATCGTTACGGTCGGCGGGGCGAAGGGCCAGGGCATCGTCCGCGGCGATTACAGTTTCTGGGCCGAACTGGCCAACCATTCCGACCAGTGCGAACCGCTGATGCTGACCGGCGAAGATCCGTTCCTGCTGATGTTCACCTCCGGCACCACCGGGCCGGCCAAGGCGCTGTCGGTTCAGCTCAAGGCCATCGTCGCATTCCAGAGCTACATGCGTGACGCCGTGGATCTGCGTCCCGAAGACGCGTTCTGGAACGTCGCCGACCCAGGCTGGGCCTACGGCATCTATTTCGGCGTGACCGGGCCTCTGGCGCTTGGGCATCCGATCACCTTCTACGATGGGCCCTTCACCTTGGAAAGCACCTGCCGGGTGATCAACAAATACGCCATCAGCAACCTGGCGGGCTCACCAACGGCCTACCGTTTGCTGATCGCTGGCGGTGAGCAGTTCGCTCGGTCGATCAAGGGCAAGCTGCGCATCGTCAGCAGCGCCGGCGAGCCGCTGAATCCGGAAGTGATTCGCTGGTTTGCCGACAACCTGAACGTGGTGATCCATGACCATTACGGCCAGACCGAGCTGGGCATGGTGCTGTGCAACCACCACGGTCTCGACCACCCGGTGCATTTGGGCGCGGCCGGTTTTGCCTCGCCGGGCCACCGCATCGTGGTGCTGGATGAAAATCAACGGGAGTTGGGGGTAGGGCAGCCAGGCATTCTTGCCGTCGATCGCAGCCAGTCGCCGATGTGCTGGTTCGCCGGTTACGAAGGCGGGCCGACCAAGGCGTTCGTCGGCGATTATTACCTGAGTGGCGATACCGTCGAATCCAACCCCGACGGCAGCATCAGCTTCGTCGGCCGCAGCGACGACGTGATCACCACGTCCGGCTATCGCGTTGGCCCGTTCGACGTGGAAAGCGCGCTGATCGAGCATCCGGCCGTGGTAGAAGCCGCGGTCATTGGCAAACCCGACCCTGAGCGCACCGAGCTGGTGAAAGCTTTTGTGGTGCTCAGCGCTCAGTACCGCGCAGCGCCGGAGCTGGCCGAAGAATTGCGCCAGCATGTGCGCAAGCGCCTCGCGGCCCATGCATACCCCCGTGAAATCGAATTTGTCAGCGACTTGCCGAAGACCCCCAGCGGCAAGTTGCAGCGCTTTATCTTGCGCAACCAGGAGATCGCCAAGGCTCAAGAGGCCGTGGCGCAGAACGTTTCAGCTTGAATCCAAGGAAACCATGATGCAGATCGATAACAAGATTTTTCTCGTCAGCGGCGGTGCTTCCGGCCTCGGCGCGGCCACTGGCGAAATGCTCGTCAAGGCCGGCGCCAAGGTGATGCTGGTCGACCTCAACGCCGATGCGGTGGCCGGCCAGGCGCAAAAGCTCGGTTGCCGGAGCGTGGTCGCCGACATCAGTAACGAAGCGGCCGTAGAAGCGGCAGTCAAGGCCACGGTGGATGCGTTCGGCGGCTTGAACGGTCTGGTCAATTGCGCAGGCATCGTGCGCGGCGAGAAAATCCTCGGCAAGAACGGCCCGCACGCACTCGAAAGCTTCAGCCAGGTGATCAACGTCAACCTGATCGGCAGCTTCAACCTGCTGCGCCTGGCTGCAGCGGCCATCGCCGAAACCGAGGCCAACGCCGACGGCGAACGCGGCGTGATCATCAATACCGCCTCGGTAGCCGCTTTCGACGGTCAGATCGGCCAGGCCGCCTACGCGGCGTCCAAGGGCGCGATTGCCAGCCTGACGCTGCCAGCCGCCCGTGAACTGGCACGCTTCGGTATCCGCGTGATGACCATCGCTCCAGGGATCTTCGAAACCCCGATGATGGCCGGCATGACGCCGCAAGTACGTGACTCCCTGGCCGCCGGCGTGCCGTTCCCGCCGCGCCTGGGCAAACCCGCCGAGTACGCCGCGCTGGTCCGGCATATCATTGAAAACAGCATGCTCAACGGCGAGGTGATCCGTCTCGACGGCGCCTTGCGCATGGCCGCCAAATAGGAGGATTTGTCATGTCCAACGATCCGATTGTCATTGTCAGCGCCGTCCGCACCCCGATGGGCGGCTTCCAGGGCGAGCTGAAAAGCCTCAGCGCGCCGCAGCTGGGTTCCGCCGCCATCAAGGCCGCCGTGGAGCGCGCCGGCATTTCGCCGCAGGCGGTTGAAGAAGTGCTGTTCGGTTGCGTGCTCGCCGCAGGGCAGGGCCAGGCGCCGGCACGCCAAGCGGCGCTGGGCGCCGGGCTCGATAAATCGACCCGCTGCACCACGCTCAACAAGATGTGCGGTTCGGGCATGGAAGCGGCGATCCTCGCCCACGACATGCTCGTCGCCGGCAGCGCTGAAGTGGTGGTGGCTGGCGGTATGGAAAGCATGTCCAACGCGCCGTACCTGCTCGATCGTGCTCGCAGCGGCTTGCGCATGGGCCATGGCAAGGTGCTCGACCATATGTTCCTCGACGGCCTCGAAGACGCCTACGACAAGGGCCGCCTGATGGGCACTTTCGCCGAAGACTGCGCCGAGACCAACGGCTATAGCCGTGAGGCCCAGGATGCCTTCGCCATCGCGTCCACCACCCGTGCCCAGCAGGCGATCAAGGATGGCAGCTTTGACGCCGAGATCGTGCCGGTGCAGGTCATGGTCGGCAAGGAACAGGTCACCATCCGTCACGACGAGCAGCCGCCCAAGGCGCGGATCGACAAGATCGCCACGCTCAAGCCGGCGTTCCGCGACGGTGGTACGGTGACGGCGGCCAACGCCAGCTCGATTTCCGATGGCGCCGCCGCCCTGGTGTTGATGCGCCAGAGCCAGGCGCAGCAGCGCGGTCTGAAACCGCTGGCGGTGATTCACGGCCACGCCGCGTTCGCCGACGCCCCCGGCCTGTTTCCCACGGCACCGATTGGTGCAATGAAAAAACTGATGAGCAAGACCGGCTGGTCGCTGGGCGACGTCGATCTGTTCGAAGTCAACGAAGCTTTCGCCGTGGTCGGCCTGGTGACCATGGACAAGCTGGAAATTCCCCACGACAAGGTCAACGTCCACGGCGGCGCCTGTGCCCTGGGCCACCCGATCGGCGCATCCGGCGCGCGGATCCTCGTGACGCTGCTCTCGGCCCTGCGCCAGAAAGGCCTCAAGCGCGGCGTCGCGGCGATCTGCATCGGCGGCGGCGAAGCCACCGCCATGGCCGTTGAATGCCTGTACTGAGGAATCACAATGCTTGCGACTGAAGAACAGACCCAGATCCGCGACATGGCCCGGCAATTCGCCCAGGAGCGCCTGAAGCCGTTCGCCGCCGAATGGGACCGTGAGCACCGCTTCCCCAAGGAGGCCATCGCTGAAATGGCCGAACTGGGCTTTTTCGGCATGCTGGTGCCGGAGCAGTGGGGCGGCTGTGACACCGGTTACCTGGCCTATGCGATGACCCTGGAGGAAATCGCCGCCGGCGACGGTGCCTGCTCGACGATCATGAGCGTGCACAACTCGGTGGGCTGCGTGCCGATCCTCAAGTTCGGCACCGACGAGCAAAAGGCCCGGTTCCTCACGCCGCTGGCCAGTGGCGCGATGCTCGGCGCTTTCGCCCTGACCGAGCCCCAGGCTGGCTCCGACGCCAGCAGCCTGAAGACGCGGGCGCGGCTGGAGGGCGATCATTACGTGCTCAACGGTTGCAAACAGTTCATCACGTCCGGACAGAACGCTGGCGTGGTGATCGTGTTTGCTGTCACCGACCCGAGCGCCGGCAAGCGTGGCATCAGTGCGTTCATTGTGCCGACCGATTCGCCGGGCTACAGCGTCGCGCGGGTCGAGGACAAACTCGGCCAGCATGCTTCCGATACCTGCCAGATCCTTTTCGAGGATGTGAAGGTGCCGGTGGCCAATCGTCTCGGGGAGGAGGGTGACGGCTACAGGATCGCCCTGGCGAACCTCGAAGGCGGGCGAGTCGGCATCGCGGCGCAGTCGGTGGGCATGGCCCGCGCGGCGTTCGAAGCCGCTCGCGACTATGCCCGTGAACGCCAGAGCTTTGGCAAGCCGATCATCGAGCATCAGGCCGTGGCGTTCCGCCTGGCCGACATGGCGACCCAGATCGCAGTGGCGCGGCAGATGGTGCACTACGCCGCCGCGCTGCGCGATGCCGGCCAGCCGGCGCTGGTAGAAGCGTCCATGGCCAAGCTGTTCGCCTCGGAAATGGCCGAGAAGGTCTGCTCCATGGCCCTGCAAACCCTCGGTGGCTACGGTTACCTCAACGATTTCCCGCTGGAGCGCATCTACCGCGACGTGCGGGTCTGTCAGATCTACGAAGGCACCAGCGACATTCAGCGCATGGTCATTTCGCGCAACCTTTGAACAGGAGTCCCGCATGAGCTACGAAACGATTTTATTGGAGATCAAGGACCGTGTTGGCCTGATCACTCTCAACCGTCCCCAGGCGCTGAACGCCCTGAATGCGCAGATCGTCAGCGAGCTGAACCAGGCGCTGGACGGCCTGGAGGCGGATCCGAAGATCGGCTGCATCGTCCTGACCGGCTCGAAAAAAGCCTTTGCCGCTGGCGCCGATATCAAGGAGATGGCCGAACTGACCTATCCGCAGATCTACCTGGACGACCTGTTCAGCGACAGCGACCGGGTTGCCAATCGCCGCAAGCCGATCATCGCGGCGGTGAACGGTTTTGCCTTGGGCGGCGGCTGCGAACTGGCCCTGATGTGCGACTTCATCCTGGCCGGTGACAACGCCAGGTTCGGTCAGCCGGAAATCAATCTCGGCGTGCTGCCGGGCATGGGCGGCACCCAACGCCTGACCCGTGCGGTGGGCAAGGCCAAGGCTATGGAGATGTGCCTGACCGGACGCTTCATCGATGCGGTGGAAGCCGAGCGTTGCGGCATCGTGGCGCGTATCGTTCCGGCTGACGAGTTGCTGGACGAAGCCCTGAAAACCGCGGCCTTGATCGCCTCCAAATCGGTGCCCATCAGCATGATGGTCAAGGAGAGCGTCAACCGCGCCTTCGAAGTCAGCCTGTCCGAGGGCGTGCGTTTTGAACGCCGGGTATTCCACGCGGCGTTCGCCACGCTGGATCAGAAAGAAGGCATGGCGGCGTTCGTGGCCAAACGCGCGGCGGAGTTTCAGGACAAGTAATGCGGCGTTGAACCGATCCTCCCTGGCGAGGGAGCTTGCTCCCGCTCGGCTGCGCAGCAGTCGCAAAACCGGTCAATGCGATTCACCTGGAGAAATGCAGGGGCCCGCTTCGCAGGCCAGCGGGAGCAAGCTCCCTCGCCACAGGGGATGGTCTCCAGGCTGACGCTGCCCCTGAGCCCTGTGGGAGCGAGCCTGCTCGCGATGGGGCCAGTATATTCAGCATCGCCGGGACAGACATACCGAGTTCGCGAGCAAGCCCGCTCCCACACAAGCCCGCCCTCACAGCATTGCGATACTGAACTGATCTTCCGTGGCGAGGGAGCTTGCTCCCGCTCGGCTGCGCAGCAGTCGCAAAACCGGTCAATGCGATTCACCTGTAGAAATGCAGGGGCCCGCTTCGCAGGCCAGCGGGAGCAAGCTCCCTCGCCACAGGGGATGGTCTCCAGGCTGACGCTGCCCCTGAGCCCTGTGGGAGCGAGCCTGCTCGCGATGGGGCCAGTACATTCAGCATCGCCGGGACAGACATACCGAGTTCGCGAGCAAGCCCGCTCCCACACAAGCCCGCCCTCACAGCATTGCGATACTGAACCGATCCTCCGTGGCGAGGGAGCTTGCTCCCGCTCGGCTGCGCAGCAGTCGCAAAACCGGTCAATGCGATTCACCTGGAGAAATGCAGGGGCCCGCTTCGCAGGCCAGCGGGAGCAAGCTCCCTCGCCACGAGGGATAGTCTCCAGGCTGACGCTTCCTCTGAGCCCTGTGGGAGCGAGCCTGCTCGCGAAGCTTTTGGCGTTACACCAGGTAGTGCCTGAGCTCCCGAGCAATCACCATCCGCTGAATCTCGCTCGACCCTTCGTAGATCTGGGTAATCCGCGCGTCGCGGTAATAGCGCTCCACCGGGTAATCCTCAAGATAGCCATAGCCGCCATGGATCTGAATCGCCGAGGAGCAGACTTTCTCGGCCATTTCCGAGGCGAACAGCTTGGCTTGCGACGCCTCCGACAGGCACGGCTTGCCGGCGCTGCGAAGCCGCGCGGCATGCAGGATCAGCAGGCGAGCGGCGTTCAGGCGGGTGTGCATGTCGGCCAGCAGATTGGCGATGCTCTGGTGTTCGATGATCGGTTTGTCGAACTGCACCCGATCCCGGGAATAGGCCAGGGCCGCTTCGAATGCCGCACGGGCGATGCCCAGGGCCTGGGCGGCGATGCCGATGCGCCCACCTTCGAGGTTGGACAGGGCGATGGCCAGGCCCTTGCCCCGTGCGCCCAGCAGGTTGGCTTCGGGAATGGTGCAGTTGCTCAGCGTGACGGCACAGGTGTCCGACGCACGAATGCCCATCTTGTGTTCGGTGCGGTCAACGATGAAACCGGGCGTGTCGGTGGGCACCAGGAACGCCGAAATGCCTTTTTTGCCAAGATCCGCATCCGTCACGGCAAATACGATAGCCAGCTTGGCGCGCTTGCCATTGCTGACGAACTGCTTCGCGCCGTTGATTACCCATTGACCATCTTTCAGTTCCGCCCGCGTACGCAGGTTGTGCGCCTCGGAGCCGGCCTGTGGTTCGGTCAGGCAGAAGCAGCCGATGGCCTGGCCGCTGGCGAGATCCGCCAGCCAGGTCTGTTTCTGCTCATCGCTGCCGAAATTCAGCACCGGCCCGCAACCTACGGAGTTGTGGATGCTCATCAGTGCTCCAGTAGCACCGTCACCTGCCGAGATTTCCTCCACCGCCAGGGCGTAGGCCACGTAGTCGACATAGGTACCGCCCCATTCCTCGGGCACCACCATGCCCAGCAGGCCCAGCTCGCCCATTTTTGCCACCAGCCCATCGTCGATCCAGCCGGCTTTTTCCCAGGCCTGGGCGTGGGGCGCGATTTCACCCCGGGCGAAATCACGGGCCATGTCGCGGATCATCACTTGTTCTTCGGTCAGCTCAAGGTCGTGCATGTTCAATTCCCGTGGTAGTCGAAGCCGTCGAAGAAACTCGCCACATGGTCGGCGTCCAGCGCCTCCAGGGTCGGTGGGTTCCAGCGCGGGTTCTTGTCTTTATCGATCAGCAGGGCACGTACGCCTTCGATCAGGTCGCCGCGCGCGAACCATTGCCGGTCCAGGTGCAGCTCCAGGGCAAAACAGTCTTCCAGGCTCAGGTGCCGGCCGCGTCGCAGCATTTCGAGGGTCACCGCCATCGCCAGGGGTGAGCGGGTTTCCAGCAGCTCGGCGGTCTTCAGCGCCCACCCGTGGCTGTTGGCGACCGTGACCTGGCGCAACTGCTCGACCATGCTCGGTACATCCGGCAGGGCGAAGAAATGATCGATGGCCGGCCGCAAGTCGGCCAGGGGCGGGGCAGGCAACTGTTGGACCGCCATTTTCGCTAGCAGGCTTTGCAGGTCCTTGAGCGGTGAATCGCGCCAGTCCAGGCGGTCGAGACGTTCATCGAGCTGGGTGATTTTCTGGCTGTCGAGATACCAGTCGGCCAGGCCGCAGTACAGCGCGTCGGCAGCGCGGATCTGCACCCCGCTGACGCCCAGGTAGATACCCAGTTCACCGGGAATGCGCGGCAGGAAATAGCTGCCGCCGACATCCGGGAAATAGCCAATGCCGACCTCGGGCATGCCCAGTCGGCTACGCTCGGTCACCACCCGCAGATCGGCGCCTTGCACCAGACCCATGCCGCCGCCCAGCACGAAACCGTCCATCAAGGCGAGGATCGGTTTGCGGTAATGGTGGATAGTCAGGTCAAGGGCGTATTCCTCGACGAAGAAGTCTTCGTGCAGGGTGTCGCCCTGCTTGTGGCTGTCGTACAGCGAGCGGATATCGCCGCCCGCACAAAACGCCTTGTCGCTGGCTCCGCGCAAGACAACGGCGCGGATCTGCGAATCGGTGGCCCAGCTATCGAGTTGCTGCTGCAAGCTGCGCACCATGCCCAGGGTAAGGGCGTTCAGGCCGGCGGGGCGGTTCAGGGTCAGGTGGCCGATGTGGTTGCGAACGTCGACCAACACCTCGTATGGCGCGGTTTCGATGCTGCCCGCAGCTTGGGATGAAACCTGAACTGTCATCGCTAACTCCCTGCTTTTATTGTTCTTTATAAATTTTTAAGCGCGTACCCGGTCGGGATCGTAACAGCGCAAATTTGCATTGCACAACCGGGATACGTGCAGGTCCTGTCTGCATATTTATAGCAGCCACAGGCTCAGCCGCGACCCGACAGCACCTCCGTGATGCTGCGACGCTTGGCATGCCGCTCGCTGGCGTGGATCAATTGTTCGAGATCTTCGGGGGTTACGTCGAAGAATGCTTCCATTTCCTCAAGCGCAAGTTTCAAGTCTTCGGCGGTGATCGCCTGGCGATCGACGGGGGGATGGTCGGCGGGAATCACCGCTGCCGGCTCGCTGGCACGCTTGGGATAGCGCACCCGCGTGAAGTTGTTGTAGGCCAGCGCGAAGACGAGCAGGCCGGAGCCGGCCAGCATGGCGGCGCCAAGCGCCTGCCAGTCGAGGGCGACGATGGATGCGTCTGCCAGCACCAGCGTCGCCGCCAAGGCGCCGGCCGGTGGATGCAGGCAACGCAGCCAGCACATCAGCACCAGTGCCATGCCGGCCGCCAGGCATGCGCTACCCAGCGTGCGGCCGAGCACATGGGCGACCAGCAACGCCACGACCGATGCGCACAGATAACCACCGAAGATCGACCAGGGTTGGGCCAGGGCACCTGATGACACCGCAAACAACAGCACGGCCGAGGCGCCGAGCGGGCCGATCAGGTGTTGCGCCACTTCAAGACCGAATACCTGGCCACAGAGCCAGACACTGAACATTGTTCCAAGGGCCATGCCGATGGCGGCGCGACTCCATTCGGTGGGGCGGGTATTGATAGCAGCGGGGAACCAGCGAGCAAACATCAAGCGAACATCCAAAAAACGAACAAAAAAAGGGGCTTACGGGAGAATCCCTGAAAGCCCTTTAAGTGTTCCAACAATTGGGGGAGGAACGATGTACAGTGTGCCGCCAGCCAACCTTGCTTACAAATTCATATTAATGCTGGTTGAGTGCATTTATTTTGAAGCAATGAACGTCAGGCACTTCTGGCTCGCGGCCACGACGGCTGCGCGATGGGTAATTCGCGGGATTGCCCCCGGCCCATCGGGAAATAGCTGAAGCCTTTGTCGGCCATGCGATCCGGGTCGTAGAGGTTGCGCCCGTCAAAAATCACCGGCGCCTTGAGGCGTTGCTGGATCAACTGGAAGTCCGGCGCCTTGAACGACTGCCATTCGGTGCAGATGATCAACGCGTCGGACCCGGCCAGCACCGATTCCGGTGTGCCCATGAGCATCAGTTTCGCTTCATTGGGATAGAGCAGCTGGGTCTGTTGCATGGCCTCCGGATCAAACGCCCGGACGCTGGCCCCGGCGGACCACAGCGCTTCCAACAGGGTGCGACTGGGCGCGTCGCGCATGTCGTCGGTGTTGGGCTTGAAGGCCAGGCCCCACAGCGCAAAGGTCTTGCCCCGCAGGTCACCCTGGTAGAAGGCCTGGATGCGTTCGAACAACTTGTGTTTCTGCCGCTGGTTGATGGTTTCCACCGCTTGCAGCAGATCGCTGGAGCAACGCGCCTGCTCGGCCGTGTGGATCAAGGCGCGCATGTCCTTGGGGAAACATGAACCGCCGTAGCCGCAGCCTGGGTAGATGAAGTGATAGCCGATGCGCGAGTCGGCGCCGATACCCTGGCGCACCGACTCGATGTCGGCGCCGAGGTGTTCGGCCAGTTCGGCGATCTGGTTGATGAAGCTGATCTTGGTCGCCAGCATGCCGTTGGCGGCATATTTGGTCAGCTCCGCGCTGCGCACGTCCATGAACAGGATCCGGTCGTGGTTGCGGTTGAACGGCGCATACAGGTCGCGCATGGTTTCGCGCACCTCCTCACGCTCGCAGCCGATCACGATGCGATCCGGGCGGCGGCAATCGGCGACCGCCGAGCCTTCCTTGAGAAATTCGGGGTTGGAGACGATATCGAACTGCAGCAGGCGACCGGCCTTGAGCAGGCATCGATCGATGTGCGCTCGCAGGATGTCGCCGGTGCCCACCGGCACGGTGGACTTCTCCACGACAACAATTGGCTGTTCGCGATGGCGGGCGACCGCCTCACCAACGGCGAGGACCTGGCGCAAATCCGCCGAGCCGTCCTCCCTGGAGGGGGTTCCCACGGCAATAAACAGGACCTGCCCATGCTGCACCGCAACCTGTTCATCACAGGTAAAGCGCAAGCGTCCGGCTTCCAGCCCCTCGCGCACCAGCGTCGCCAGGCCCGGTTCGAAAATGCTCACCTGGCCCTGACGCAGGAGCTCGATCTTCTGCTCATCGATGTC
This sequence comes from Pseudomonas sp. Z2-11, assembly GCF_054161305.1. NCBI lineage: Bacteria > Pseudomonadati > Pseudomonadota > Gammaproteobacteria > Pseudomonadales > Pseudomonadaceae > Pseudomonas > Pseudomonas sp. Z2-11. The sequence continues at coordinate 3,179,778 of NZ_CP096395.1, read as the reverse complement.
CATGCACATCACGTCATGACCGACCTCGGCCAACACGACGGCTTGCACCAATCCAACGTAACCACTGCCGAACACACTGATTTTCATGGCGGACTCCCTGGACCATCCCGAGCGGGCGCCGGCAGCGGTTCGCCGCGGCGTGCTCAGCCGAGAATAAGTCCGGGATGTTGCAGTTCACTGACAGTTCGCCGGGGCCTCGCTTACCACCAACCGGTACGGCGCCGGCAGTTGCCCCACGTAGTCGTCCACCACTTCCCGCGTCAGGCTGACGATGTCTTCAACCCGCTCCATGCCCGCGCCGGTCCGCCAACTGGCGACGATGTCCATCACCGACGGCAGCGGCACGCCGTCCACCAGCGTCAAGCTGCCCTGGTTCAATTCGCCTACCACCAGCGCCGCCGGCATGGCGCCGATACCAAAGCCGTCACGAACCAGGCGGGTGATCGCCGAGGCGGAATTCACGCAATTGATCCGCGGCGAGACGATATTGGCCGAGTGCAGCATGTTCAGGAGGTCCTGGTGGGGCCGGGAGTTGCGCGAGAAGGTCACGATGCGCTCCTGGGACAGTTCGTCCAGCGATGCGTAGTGGCGGTCAAAGGATGAGCCGCTGCGCACCACCCAGTGCATCGGATAACGCGTCAGGAGCGCATTGCGCACGCTGTCGAGGCGCAGGATGTCGGTCTGGAAAATGATGTCCTGGTAGCCTTTCTCCAGTTGCGTGCACAGGTTGCTCGCGGTGTCGGCCGACAATTCGATTTCCAGCGCCGGGTAGCATTCCATCAGGCGCGTGACCAACGGGCTGAGCCAGGTATGGATCACCGTGTCCATCGCGCCGATGCGAATCCGCCCGCGTACCTGGCGTGGGTCCTTGATCACGGCTTTCATGCTGTGCATGGTGTCCATGATGCGCTCGGCGTACTCCAGCACCCGCTGGCCTTCGGAAGTCAATGACACGCCCTTGGAATCACGCACGAACAGACGCACGCCCAACTCGTCTTCCAGGGCTGCAATTCGGCTGGAAATCGACGCCTGGGTGGTGAACAGCTTTTCCGCCGTGAGGCGAAAGCTCTTCAGGCGGGCGACCCAGACGAAGGTTTCCAGAAACTTGATATTCATGGGCGGCGGCTCCTGAAACGGGCGGGGCAAGGTATTGGATTGTCCGGGAGCGCCGGTGATCAACCGGTCCTGCAATCCCTGGACGAGAGGTACTGGACCACGTCTTCAAGCGCCCTTGAATCCGGCACCTCGCCGAGGATCGCAGCGGCGTCGCACCACGGATATTCCAGACCCGACACCCAGGCCATGACTTCCGTAAGCTCGGCTGCCGGCAGGGTCTTCATGTGTTCGATGGTTATCGTGAGCCCCTCGGACAGCCCGGACTCGGCGCTGAATCGCCAGTCGTAGCGGCCACAACCGACCCTGACCTCACCGCTGTGTTTGTCCGACATCGCGACCAACCATTTGCACTCGTAGGTGCGGACGTTGGCATGAGGAGGGTTGCCCAGGCAGAACGTGTAGACGTTCTCGAACGCCTGGTTGAACCGACTCACCAGCACTTCACCGATCGCGCCACGACCTGCGACATGCTCCGGGAAGGCGATGGAGCCGGTGCGGACCACCATGTCCAGGACTGCGTCCTGGATGAAGGCCTGGTCCAGCAGGTGAGGGCGGTTGCCGTCCTTGGCGCGGATGTAATGTTCGATTGATCGCTGCGGGCTGTTCATCAGATCTCCATTTCAGGTCGGGTATCACAACGCGCTGTTCAAAACGTCGGTCACCAGCATACAACCCGGTGCGTGGGTGATGCACAGCGGCGGTCGCGAAGCCTGCACCACCGATTGCGGCGTCACGCCACAGGCCCAGAACACCGGGACCTCGTCGGCTTCCACCGGCACCGCGTCGCCATAGTCCGGCGTGTCCAGGGAATCAATGCCGATCAGCGACGGATCACCGATGTGGACCGGGGCGCCATGGACGTTGGGCATGCGTCCGGTGATCTGGATCGCCTGGATCGCCGCGGCGGCCTTCATCGGGCGCATGCTCACGACCATTTTGCCAGACAGGCGCGCGGTGGGGCGCGTGTCGATGTTGGTGCGGAACATGGCAACGTTGCGCCCCAGGTCAATGTGCCTCAGGCGTATACCGGCCTCCAGCAAGGGTTGCTCGAACGAGAACGAGCAGCCGAGGGCGAAGGTCACCATGTCGTCCTGCCACAGGTGTTCGATGTCCATCGGCTCTTCGCTCAACTCGCCGTGACGAAAGACCCGATAGCGCGGCACTTCGTGGCGGATATCGATGGGCGCGCCGAGGTTGCGCAGGAACGGATCCCCCGGTTCGCTCACGTCCAGCACCGGACACGCCTGACGGTTGAGCGTGCAGTAGCGCAGGAATTCGTCGGCCCAGTCATCCGGCAGGATCACGATGTTGGCTTGCACCCGGCCCTGGCCCAGGCCGCTGGTGTGGCCGTGGTAGCGACCGGCCGCGATGTTCTGGCGCAGGGACTGGGGCGAACACTGCTGCAGTTGTTCGAATGTCAGGGCGGACGGCGGCATCTGAGATCTCCATTGGTTTTTTGTTAGAGCTCCTTTGTAGAAGCCCCGGACGACGGCGTCCAACAAGGAAAACTTTTACCCCCTGACAACAAAAAGTTATCCGACGATCGAGGCAGCGAAGTCAGACCAGCTGCGACCCAGCATGCATCAGATTTTCTTATGCCCGAGCCGGCTTTTTTCCCGTTTGACGCTGTCCGGCGCCGGTGGGAAGAATCTGCCTCGACGTCAATGTGGTTCGCTTGAGCGATTGATATCCCGTGGCGAGGGAGCTTGCTCCCGCTTGAGCGCGAAGCGTTCATAAAATGGGTCTGCTGCGCAGCCCAGCGGGAGCAAGCTCCCTCGCCACGGGTTCATCGTCTCTCTTGCGAGAACGTCACGCCGCCTCCATGGGCGACGTTCAAGACACTGCCCCAAACAATAAGCGAGGCGCGCCAGCCGTCCCCGACGGGAACACTCGCGCCCATAAAAAAGGAGCACGCCATGTACCGTTTCATCGCTAATCACTTCAACCGTAAACCCGTGGGCACTTTGCTCGGCCTCGGTCTGATGAGCGCGTCGAGTGCTCACGCCGATTTCATCAGCGACAGCAAAGCCAGCCTGGAAGCCCGCAACTTCTATTTCAACCGCGATTTTCGGCAGGAGGGCGCGCGGGACAAGGCCGAGGAGTGGGCGCAAGGCTTTCTGTTGCGCATGGAGTCGGGCTACACCGCCGGGACCTTGGGTTTCGGGCTGGATGCGTTGGCCATGGCCGGTTTCAAACTGGATTCGGGCGGCGGCACGGCAGGCACCAATCTGTTGCCGGCAGACTCGTCCGGGGGTTCCCAGGACCGCTACGGCGAACTTGGCCTGACCGCGAAGGCACGCTTGTCCAACAGCACCCTGAAAGTGGGCACCCTGCAAATCAAGGACCCGGTGGTCAATTCCAACGATACGCGCCTGCTGCCGGGAACCTTCAAGGGCGGGTTGTTGAGCGTGCAGGAAATTGACCGTTTGAAGCTGACCGCCGGACAGCTTACACAGATCAACTTCGTCGACTCCACCCACTATCAGGACATGACGGCCAACCGCATTGGAGGCATCAGCGACCGCTTCCAGTTCGCCGGAGCGGACTACCAGTTCCTGCCGAATCTCACGGCGCAATACCGCTACGGCAAACTGGAGGACATCTACCAACAGAACTACCTGGGCTTGGTCCATAGCCTGGACCTGGGCGCGGGGCAATCATTGAAAAGCGACGTGCGTTACTCCCGCAGCACCGAGGACGGCAGCTTCCGCGCTATCGACAACCAGGCGTTCGGCGCGATGTTCACCTATAGCCTCGATGGGCACGCGCTGGGCCTGGGTTACCAACGCATGAGCGGCGACGACCCATTTCCCTACATCTCGCGCAGCGATCCGTACCTGGTCAACTTCGTCCAGATCGGTGATTTCGCCAATGTCGAGGAGCGCTCCTGGCAGGCCCGTTACGACTACAACTTTGCCGGCCTCGGCGTGCCGGGGCTGACGTTCATGACCCGCTACATCAGTGGCGACAACGTGCAACGCAGCGCGCCGGGTGAAGGCAAGGAATGGGAGCGCAACAGCGATATCGCCTACGCGATCCAGGACGGCACGTTGAAGGGGCTGGGGCTCAAATGGCGCAATGCCTCGGTGCGCTCGAACTTTGGCAATGACCTGGACGAAAATCGCCTGATCGTCAGTTACACGATGGCGCTGTGGTGACGGCGCGCCGGGCAGCCGTCAGGCCTTGACCCAGCGCTGGCGGCTCCAACCGCTCAGGGTATCGACTATGAAGACCAGCAACAGCATGGCCAGGATCACCGTGCTGCCTTGGGCTTCCTGGAACAGGCTGAGGCTGACATAGAGCATCTGGCCCAGGCCGCCGGCGCCGACGAAGCCCAGCACACTGGCCATACGGATGTTGTTTTCCCAGCGGTAGAGGGTGTAGGCGAGCAGCTGCGGCATCAGGTTGGGCAGGGTGCCGTAGCAGAAAGCCGCGAGCGCGCTGCCACCTTGCAAACGGATCGCATCGGCGGGTTGCGACGGGGTATTTTCCAGCGCCTCGGCAAACAGCCGGCCGAGCACGCCGACGGTATGCAGGGTCAGCGCCAGCGTACCGGCATTGGGGCCGAGCCCGGCGGCAAACACCATCAGCGCCGCCCACACCAGTTCCGGAACCGCGCGCAACGCGTTCAACACCAGGCGCGAGGCGCTTTGCAACGGCCAGCCAAGGCGCCCGGCGGCCGGCAGTGCCAGTGCCAGCCCCAACACCGCCGCGAGCAATGTGCCGATGGCGGACATGGCGATGGTTTCCAGTGCGCCGTGGCCGATCGCCTTGAGGTACGCCGGGCTCAGGTCCGGACTGAGGAAGCGTTGCGCATAAGCGGTCATCTGCTTGAGGCTCGCGCTGTCACCCAACGCGCCCAGGTCGATGCCCAGATAGCCGAACGAAGCGACGACCGCCGCACAAATGCCCAGCAGCAATAGCACGTTGAACAGCCGATTCATGCCAGTCTCCAGCGCAGCAGGCGGCTGAGCTGATCGGCGAACATCACCAGCACCAGGAAGGTCAGCAGCAGGCTGGCCACTTCACCGCCGGCGAACATGCGCAACGACAGGTCCATCTGCTGGCCCAGGCCACCCGCGCCGACAAAACCCATCACCACTGACGCGCGGATGGCGCATTCCCAGCGGTACACGGTGTACGACAGCAGCTCGGCGGCGACGTTGGGCAGGATCCCGTAGCAGAACGCCGCGAGCCGGCCGCTGCCGGCCTGCATCAAAGCGTGTGCCGGGCGCTGGTCGACCGATTCGAAGATTTCCGCATAGACCTTGCCCAGCATGCCGCTGTACGTGATGGCGATCGCCAGCACCCCGGCCGTCGGACCCAGGCCGACAGCGCGCACGAAGAGCAAGGCCCAGACGATTTCCGGCACGCTGCGCAGGAAGATCAACAGGCCGCGTACTGGCCAACGCAACCATTGGCCGAGGTTGCCAGGTTTGCCGGAGCGGTAGGCGGCCGACAATGACAATGCGCGACTGGCCAGCAGGCTGGCGGGAACGGCCACCAGCAGCGCCAGGGCCATGCCGGCGGTGGCAATCGCCAGTGTCTGCAGGGTGGCTTGCAGTAGCAGGTCGACAAACGTCTCGTCATGGGCCGGTGGCCAGAACGCCGCGACGAACCGGCCCATCTCACTCTGGCTGTCGCTGGCCAGCAGCACGCCGAGGTCGACCTCGCTGAACCGAATACCCGGCCACAGCAGGGCCAGGGCCAACAGGGTCAGGAGCAGGCGAGGGCGGGTGGCGGGGTCCCGGGCGTCACGCTTCAGCATCGCGGAATCTGCACGCTCGTAGGTGGTGGAGGACTCGACATGGATTCCAACTGCTCGTTGGCATAAAGCGTGTCGAGCAGTTGGCGGTCGACCGCTTCGGTCGGCAAGTCGAATAGAATCTGCCCGTCACGCAGACCGATGATCCGGGAAAAATGCGCCAGCGCCAGCTCCACCGCGTGGAGGCTGGTGACCAGGGTCACGCGGTGCTCCCGGGCATGCTGGCAGAGCACCGCAAGTGTGTGCTCGGCCAACACCGGGTCCATCGCCGATACCGGCTCGTCCGCAAGTAATACCTCGGGCGCCTGGTACAACACGCGGGCAATGCCGACACGTTGCAGCTGGCCACCGGACAACTGCTGGCATTGCGCGAACAGCTTGTCGCCCAGGTCCAGCCGGGCCAACGCCGCCCGAGCCCCGGGAATGTCCAGCGGGTGCAGCAGGTTCAGCAGGCTCTTGCCCAGGCCCCACTGGCCGAGCTTGCCGGCCAGCACTGCGGTGACCACCCGTTGGCGCGGCGGCAGGGGAGGCGCCTGGTGGACCAGGCCGATGCGTGCGCGCAGACGCTGCCGCCGGCGCGCGGACAATTGCCAGACTGGCTCGCCCAGTACCTGCACCTCGCCAGCGCCCGGCCGCAGGGCGGTTGCGAGCACATTGAGCAGGCTCGACTTGCCCGCGCCGGACGGGCCGATGATGGCGACCTGTTCCCCCGCGCCAATGTGCAGATCCACGCCACGCAGCGCCTGCGCACCGTTGGCGTGGATGACGCTGGCTCGGGTCAGACGTAATGTCATTTCAGCAGTTCGGCGGCGCGTGCGGCTTCTTCGATGCCTTTGTAGTTCTCGGGCTTGGTCTCGATGAAGCGGCTGGCGGCCTGCAGATCAAGGATTTCCTTGTCCTTCGGGTTCGCCGGATCGAGGTCCAGGAACGCCGCCTTGATCTTCGCCGCCAGCGCCGGGTCGAGCGTGCCGCGCACGGTCCAGTTGTAATCGAAGTAGGCCGGGGTAGTAGCGAACACCTTGACCTTGCTGGTGTCGACCTTGCCCGCCGCCACCAGTTTGTCCCAGACGCTGGCGTTGAGCACGCCGGCATCGACCTTGCCCGCCTGGACCCAGGCGGCCGTCGCATCATGGGCGCCCGAGTAGCCGACGCGGCTGAAATAGGTTTCCGGCTTGATGCCGTCCTTGAGCATGAAATAACGCGGCATCAGGCTGCCGGAGGTGGAAGAGATCGAACCGAAGGCAAAGCTTTTGCCCTTGAGGTCGGCCAGGGATTTGACCGCAGGGTCGGCGCTGATGAATTTACTGGTGAACTGGGCATCCTGTTCGCGCTGCACCAGCGGAATGGCGTTACCCGTCTTCAGGCGGGCCTGCACGAAGGTGAAACCGCCCAGCCAGGCCAGGTCGATCCGGTCGGTGGCCAGCGCCTCGACCACGGCGGGGTAATCGCTCACCGGTACGAACTCGACTTTCATGCCGATTTTCTGCTCCAGGTACGCCCCCAGCGGCTTGAACTTGCGCAGCAGTTCGGTCGGCGCTTCATCGGGGATCGCGCTGACCTTCAAGGTGTCGGCCGCCTGCGTCAGAAGGGAGTTCAGGGACAGGGTCAAACCGACGGCCAGTGCCAGGGTACGCTTGAGCATGTAAATCTCCGGTGCATGTAGGGCGTGAGTGTTCAAGCGCCAGGCACGCGTTGAGGAGCCGCGTTGGCCTGGCGCATTGTGAGGGTAGACGAACCGGTGCAATCTTGATCGTTTCTGACGACCAGGTAAATCCTGGCCCGTTTCGATGCCGGGATGCTACAAGGTCAACGCCGCGATGCAAGCGTAATGCTGTTCAACCAAGGCAATCGACAAACCCGTGGCGAGGGAGCTTGCTCCCGTTGGGCCGCGAAGCGGCCCCAAAACCTGCCAGATCGGAGTATCAGACACACCGCACCCGGCGCTTTACGACTGCTTCGCAGCCGAGCGGGAGCAAGCTCCCTCGCCACAAATAGATCATTTTTCTCGAGTAGATTGTCCCGTCAACTTTCTGGAGCGTCACAACATGCTCAGCGCCGAGCTGAAGTCTTTCCACATGGTCGCTCGCCTGGCCAGCGTCACTCAGGCGGCCAAGAAGCTCGGCCTCAGCCAGCCGACAGTGACCACGCAGATCCGCAGCCTGGAAGCCCAGTACGGCGTTGAACTGTTCTATCGCGGCGGGCGCCGCCTGACACTCAGTGACCAGGGCGCGCAGCTGTTGCCGATGGTGCAGAAACTGCTGCAGCAGGAGGCCGACATCGAGTTTTTCCTGCGCAACAGCGGCCAGGTGCAAGGCACGTTGCGTATCGGCGCCACCGCCCCGTATTACGTGCTGGATATCATCAAGGCCTTTCGCGAGCAGTTTGCGCTGTGCGAAGTGACCCTGGAAATCGGCAACTCACTGCAGGTCATCGAGGCGCTGGAGGAGTATCGCGTGGACCTGGCCGCGTCCTCGCAACTGGTCGAGGATGCGCGCCTGACCCGGCTGGTGCTGGGGCACGATCCACTGGTGCTGGCGGTACATCGCGAGCACCCATTGGCCAGCCACGACCGTGTCGCCCCGAGCGCCCTGGCCGGGCATTGCCTGCTGATGCGCGAAACCGGATCCACCACCCGCGCGCTCACCACAACGCTGCTGCGCGAGGCCGGGGTGGCGACCGGGCCGCTGCTGGAGATCGGCAGTCGCGAGTCGATTCGCGAAGCGGTCCTGCGCAACATCGGCATCAGCATCATCGCCCGTCACGAGGTGCCGGAGAATCCACAGCTCAAGGTGGTCGAGCTGGAAGGCGCGCCGCTGATCGCCGAGTATCTGTACTGCCTCAAGGAGCGCCGCCAGGCCCGGCTGCCGTCGGCATTCCTCGGCCTGGCACGAGAGACCAGCGCATCCTGAATTCGCTACACAAATCCGCCGATGCCACTATCGGCAGCTTTTAGCCAACTGCAATCAAGCCTTCGTACTGCCTGCCTACCATGACCCTCGTCGAGCTGACAGCTCATCGAGGTTATGTCATGACAAGAACACCTTCCGTAGACCTGCAGATACGCGACATCCATAAAGGCTTCGGCGCCTTCAAGGCGTTGGACGGGGTATCGCTGGAAATCGCCGCCGGTGAGCTGGTGTGCCTGCTTGGGCCTTCCGGCTGCGGCAAGACCACTTTGTTGCGCTGCATAGCGGGCCTGGAACGGCAAGACCGCGGCACGATCATGATCGGTGCGCGGGATGTCTCCGCCCTGGCACCGCAGGCTCGCGACTACGGCATTCTGTTCCAGTCCTATGCGCTGTTTCCCAACCTGACCGTGGAGCAGAACATCGGCTATGGATTGACGGGCAACCACCGCGAGACGATCCGCAGCCGGGTCGGTGAGATGCTGGAACTGGTCGGGCTGTGTGGCAGCGAGAAAAAATATCCCGGCCAGCTCTCCGGCGGCCAGCAGCAGCGGGTGGCGTTGGCCCGCGCCCTGGCTCCGGCGCCCTCGCTGTTGCTGCTCGATGAACCGATGTCGGCCCTCGATGCCCGGGTGCGCGAGCACCTGTGCGGCGAGTTGCGTCAGCTGCAGAAACGCCTGGGCATTACCACGTTGATGGTCACCCACAACCAGGACGAGGCGATGCTGATGGCCGATCGCATCGCGGTGATCAATCAGGGCCGCGTCGAACAGTTCGCCAGTGCGCAACAGATCTACCGCGCGCCGGCGAGCGCCTTTGTGGCTGATTTCGTCGGCCAGGGCAACTGGCTGCCTTTCGAGCGCGGGCACGACGGACAGGTTCGCGTCGGCGGGTTCAGTCTCAGCGTGGAGGGCGCTGACGTGGGGCGCAGCGGTCGACTCTTCTGCCGTCCGGAAGCCATACGGATCAATCCGTCGACGCCCGAAGCCAACCTGTTCGATGCGCAGTTGCGCGAACTGACCTACCTCGGCAACCGTTGTCGCCTGAGCTTCGAGCTGGACGCATTGCCCGGCCACACCCTGCTCGCCGAGCTGGAGCCGCAGGCCATGCCTGGGCTGCCCCAGGCGCGGCTGAAAATCGCGCTGCCGGCCCACAGCCTGCAGGTGTTCAATTGATATGCAAAACACGATGATTCTCAAGCCGACCGCAGTGCAGGTACCTCAGGTGCCCGGTGACCTGGCAGACCGATTGTTCATACGCGGCGGTCAGTGGCTGCTGCTAGTGTTGCTGGTGCTGGCGGTATTGCTGCCATTGCTCGCCATGCTGTGGCGCGCCTTCAGCGGTGATGCCGGCCAGGGCGGAGGCCTGCAGGCGGCGCTGACGCTGCTGGCCAGTGCGAATTTCCGCTGGCTGCTGGGCAACAGCCTGACGGTTTCAATGACCGTCGCGCTTATCGTCGTGCCGCTGGCCTATGCGTTCGCCTACGCATTGCAGCGCACCTGCATCGTGGCAAAGCCGCTGTGGCGGGGCCTTTCGCTGCTGCCGCTGCTGGCTCCCTCGATGCTGCCCGGCATTGCGCTGATCTATCTGTTCGGCAACCAGGGGCTGCTGCGCGATTTCAGCGCCGGCAACATCTATGGTTTCTGGGGCATTGTCCTGGGGCAGGCGATCTACACCTTTCCCCATGCCATGATGGTGCTGATGTCGGCGCTGGCGCTGGCGGACGCACGGCTGTTCGACGCGGCCTCAAGCATGGGCGCCTCGCCATGGCGGGCATTTCGCACCATCACCTGGCCCGGCAGCCGGCAAGGGGTGTTCGCGGCTTTCTGCCTGGTGTTCACCTTGTGCATCACCGACTTCGGCGTGCCGGTCACGGTCGGCGGCGACTATCAGGTGCTGGCGCTGGAAGCCTACAAGTCTGTCGTTGGCCAGCAGCAGTTTGGTCGCGGCGCGCTGATCGGCATGATTCTGCTGCTGCCCGCATTGCTCAGTTTCGCCGTGGACATGTGGCTGCGCCGTACTCAACGCGAAGCCATGGGCGGCCTCGCCCAGGTGTATCACCCGCAACCGTCGCGGGGGCGGGATGCAGCCTTCCTGAGCATAACGGCACTGATCGGCGGCGTTCTGCTCGGCGTGTTCGGCATGGCAGTGTACGCATCGCTCGTGCAGTTCTGGCCGTACGACCTGTCCTTGTCCCTGGACAACTACGCCTTCTCCGAACTGCCCGGCGGTTGGCTGGCCTATCGCAACAGCCTGCTGCTGGCGGTGTGCAGCGCGGCGTTCGGCAGCCTGGCGATCTTCACCGGTGCCTACCTGATCGAGAAGACCCGGCAGAGCGCATTGACGCGCACCCTGCGGCTGCTCAGCTTCGTCCCGATGGCCGTGCCCGGGCTGGTGCTGGGCCTGGGCTACGTGTTCTTTTTCAATCTGCCGGGCAATCCGCTCGGCAGCCTCTACGGCAGCCTGGCCTTGCTGGTGGTCTGTACGGTCGCGCACTTCCTGACCACCGCGCATATGACGGCCAGTACCGCCTTGCGCCAGCTCGACGATGAGTTCGAGGCTGCCGCCCTGGCGCTGAAAGTCCCGCTGGTTCGCCACTTCCTGCGGGTGACGCTGCCCATTTGCCTGCCGGCGTTGCTCGACATCGTTCGTTATCTGTTCGTGTCGGCGATGACCACGGTCTCAGCGGCGATTTTTCTCTACAGCCCTGACAGCGTTCTGGCTGCGGTGGCCGTGCTGAACATGGACGACGCCGGCAACGTCGGCGGGGCCGCCGCGATGGCGACGCTGATCTTGCTGACCTCGGCCAGCGTATCGCTGCTGCTTGCAATGCTGTCGCGCCGCCTGCTGCGCCGCTCCCAGGCCTGGCGCCAGCCGGCGCCGGGTCTTTGAAAACTTTTTTTGGAGATTCTGATGCACTACCAAACGCCAACTCGCCTGCAGGCAGCGATTCTCGATTGGGCCGGGACCGTCGTGGATTTCGGTTCGTTCGCGCCGACACGGATCTTCGTTGAAGCCTTCGCCAGCTTCGACATCGAGATCAGCCTGGAGGAAGCCCGTGGCCCGATGGGCATGGGCAAATGGGACCACATCCGCACCTTGTGCAACCAACCGGGCGTGGCGGAGCGGTTTGCGCGCCGGTTCGGGCGCGCACCGAGCGATGACGACGTGACTGCTATCTATGAGCGCTTCATGCCGCTGCAGATCGCCAGGGTCGCCGACCACTCGGACCTGATTCCCGGCGCACTGGAGAGCATCGCCGTCCTGCGCCAGCGCGGCCTCAGGATCGGCAGTTGCTCAGGCTACCCCCGGCAGGTGATGGACAAGGTCGTCGAACTGGCCGCCGCCAAGGGTTTCAGCCCCGACCATGTGGTCGCCACCGACGACGTGCCCAAAGGCCGGCCAAGCCCGGCGCAGGCATTGGCCAACGTGATCGCCCTGGGCCTGGACGATGTCGCCGCCTGCGTGAAAGTCGATGACACCGAGCCCGGCATCCTCGAAGGCCGCAGGGCAGGGATGTGGACCGTGGCATTGAGGTTTTCCGGCAACTTTCTCGGCCTCGACTGGGAGCAGTTCCAGGCTCTGTCGGCGCCGCAGTTGGCGGCCGAGCGCGAGCGCATCGACGGCTTGTTTGCCGCAAGCCGTCCGCATTACCTGATCGACACGATTGCCGAACTGCCCGCCGTGATCGACCACATCAACACGCAACTGGCCCGCGGCGTATTGCCGTCCCATTCCTGAAAAACTTCACTGACTGACACGGAGCCGTACCATGTCCAAACGCACTGCCTGGGCCGCCGGCCTGCTTGCCGCCTGTGTTCTGCAAGCCCATGCCAATACCGAACTGACCGTCTACACGGCCCTCGAAGTCGAGCAGCTCAAGGCCTACAAACAGGCCTTCGAGCAGCAAAACCCGGACATCGAGATCAAGTGGGTGCGCGATTCCACCGGCATCGTCACCGCCAAGCTGCTGGCGGAAAAGGATCGCCCCCAAGCCGATGCGGTCTGGGGTCTGGCAGGCTCGAGCCTGGCGATTCTCAAGCAGCAGGGCCTGCTGGACGCCTACAGCCCGGCGAACCTCGGCCAGATTTCCGCCCAATACCGCGACGCCGACACGCCGCCCACCTGGGTCGGCATGGACGTCTGGGCCGCCGCCATCTGCTTCAATACGGTGGAGGCGCAAAAGCTCGGCCTGCCCAAGCCCACCCGCTGGGAAGACCTTGCCAACCCCGTGTACCAAGGCAAGATCGTCATGCCCAATCCGGCGTCGTCCGGCACCGGTTACCTGGACGTCAGTGCCTGGCTGCAAACCTTCGGCGAGACCAAGGGCTGGGCCTACATGGACAAGCTGCACGCGAACATCGGCCAGTACACGCATTCCGGCTCCAAGCCCTGTAAGCTGGCCGCCGCCGGCGAGTTCCCCATCGGCATTTCGTTCGAATACCCGGCCATCCAGCTCAAGCGCAAAGGCGCGCCGCTGGACATCGTCCTGCCTGCCGAAGGCCTGGGCTGGGAAATCGAAGCCACCGCCATCATCAAAGGCACGCCGAAGCTGGCGGCTGCCAGAAAACTCGCTGACTTCTCCGCCAGCTCCGAGGCGATGCAGTTATACAAAGCGAACTTCGCGGTCCTGGCGCAACCGGGCATCGCCGAACGCCTGCCCGAGCTGCCGACGGACTACGAACAACGCCTGATCCGCAATGATTTCGCCTGGGCGTCGGAGAACCGCGACAAGGTGCTGGCCGAGTGGCGCAAGCGTTACGACGGCAAGTCCGAGCCGGTCGCCAAATAACCTTCTTCACAGGCCCGGCTGTTTCGAGCGGGCCTTACCTGATGATTGTTTTCAAGGAGTTTTCATGTCTGAGCACGACTGTGACCTGCTGATCGTCGGCGCCGGCATTCTCGGCCTGGCCCACGCCTGGGCTGGCGCCAGGCGCGGCCTTAAGGTCAAGGTGTTCGAGCGTAGCCATACGCCCCTGGGCGCCTCGGTACGCAACTTCGGCCAGGCCCTGGTCGGCGGCCAGGCGCCGGGTGTCATGCTGGACCTGGCGCGCCAGGCGAACGGTTTGTGGAAAACGCTGGGCCAGGCTGCCGGGCTGCACATGCATCAGCAAGGCTCGCTGCTGTTCGCCCGTACGGAAGCCGAAGAAGCGCTGCTCGAAGCGTTCGTGAGCGGGCGGGGCGCAGCATTGGGTTATCGCACCGAGCTGTTGCGTGGCGACGCGTTGGCGGCGCTTTACGATGGCCGTTTTGCCCATCACCGCGCGGCATTGCTCGGCCTCGACGATCAACAATTGTATTCCCGCGAGGCACTGCCGCAGATCGTCGATTACCTGGCCCGGGCGTTGGACGTCGAATTCCATTTTTCGACGCTGGTCCGCGATGTCGAACCCCACCGTGCGCTCACCAGCGCCGGACGCTTTACCGCGCGGCACATTGTGGTGTGCTCGGGCCATGACTATCAGACGCTGCTGGCCGAGCACATCGCCGGGCTCAACCCGCAAGTGTGCGGCTTGCAAATGCTCCGCGTACGGCCGCGACAGCCCCTGGCGTTACGCCACGCGTTGCTCACGGGCCTGAGCTGCGTGCACTACGGCGCGTTTGCCGACCTGCCTGAAGCGCAGGCCATCCGCACGCAGATCCGCACGCACCAGCCAGAGCTCGAAGCCCATGGCATCCATCTGCTCATCAGTCCAACCCCCTACGGTGACCTGATCATCGGCGATTCCCATGTCTACGGCAGCGACATTTCACCGTTCAACGCCGAGCAGGTGGACCGCATCCTGATTGACCTGGCGCAGCACACCCTGGGCGGCGAGATCGATGTACTGGAACGCTGGCAGGGTGTATATGGCGCGCGGGGGCCGGGACCGTTCAGCGTGATTTCGGCTGCGCAGGGCGTCACGGCAGTGCTGATGCATACCGGCTTGGGCATGAGCGTGGGACTGGCGCTGGGCGAACGGACGATCGCCGCAGCGCTGGGGGAGGGACCGTGGCAAAGCTCGGCGGCTTGACGTCGCCGAGGAGGGCGCCTCGTCGAGGCAAGGCGCCGGTCTGGCTGCCGATTCAGAGCCAGTAACGCAGGCCCAGCATCACCGATTGGGCTTCATATTCGGTGCTGACATCGCCTTGAGGCAGCCGTTCGATGTCGCCGAAGTGCGCCTCGCGCGTTCTCAGGCAGCGGTAATCCAGGGACATCGACCAGTTTTCGTTCAGCTCATAACCCACCCCGGCACCCAGTTGGTAGGCCGAGACGGTGTCGCGGTGAGTACCGCCGAACTCCACGCCACCGGCTTCCAGACCGCTGACCGTGAGGGTGGCGTAACCCAGGCCGCCGCCCAGGTAAGGGGTAAATCGGTTGAAAGGCGCGGGCAGGTTCAAGACGTCGTACCAGAGGTTGACCATCAGGCTGGCCGCTTTCTCTTCGCCTTCGCCATCGATGCTCCCGCCGCCCTCATAGACCCGGTTGTTGAACTGGGTCAGGGTATTTTCGCGATAACCGAGTTCCACCTCCGGGCGCAGCCCGACCGGGAAACGCCAGCCTAACGCCAGGCCGGTGGCGTAGCCGGAATGGAGCGGCTGGTTGAATTCCATCTCGACGAAATCCAGGTTGTTCTGGTTGAGGTCCTGCGCCGATACCCAGTTCAGGCCGCCCATGAGGCTGGCGTAAGGGCCCAGCGTGTCGGCGAAGGTGGACGCCGGGGCAACAGCGCCCATGCCGATGATGCCCATCACCAGGTATTGAGTGTTTTTCAGTAAGTTCATGCTCGGTCCGAAGTGTGCCGTTATTCAAAAGATTGCGAGAGCCGGCGCGCGTGGCGCTGACGTCGCGAACAGGTCATACGAGGTGCAGATGTGCTTGCGCTTTGTCGCGCTCCGGGGCGTCGACAGCGTTGGCGCGTTGTTCGGCAAGGGCTCCGAGGTTGCCCAGCGCCGTGGTCATTGCCGTCGTCAGCATTTTGCGCAGCAGCCCGCGGTACACGAAGCTCAACGGGCCGGAGATCCTGGCGCTATGGATGAC
Source organism: Pseudomonas sp. Z2-11 (assembly GCF_054161305.1). Lineage (NCBI taxonomy): Bacteria > Pseudomonadati > Pseudomonadota > Gammaproteobacteria > Pseudomonadales > Pseudomonadaceae > Pseudomonas > Pseudomonas sp. Z2-11. The sequence continues at coordinate 3,163,970 of NZ_CP096395.1, read as the reverse complement.
CTGGGTTTGGTCCGGAGACAGCCTGCGCATCCGGTGGTCGAATTCGAGCCTTATCCAAAGCAGTCTCGCGCTGTTGCGATAGCTTTCCTGCGGTTCCACGGCCAGCAGCCTCAATGGCATTTTCAAGCCATTCCTGAGCACACACTGACCCGCGGTTCCCGCCTGGAACGGGCCCTCGAGTTGGCAATGGCTGACGTCGGTATCCCAGAGCGGGGCTTCCTGGAAATTGCTCCAGATCTTCCAGATTTCCGACGGTGGTGATTTGACTATGAGTTGAACCTTGACATCGTTCACGGCGACACCCTGTCTGTTGCGGGCACACTTGCGCCCCTGAGTTTGATCAACGCCCGGCCTCAGGCAGCAGGCGCGGCCTGGCTCAATACTTGAGCGGTGATATTGGCTTGGCCGATCTTTTCGCCCCGGTTGAACAGGTCGATATGGATACGGTTGGTCTTGAATGATTGAAGCTGCGTCCCGAGGCTCGCTTGCGGAGCGAGTGACAACGGGCTGTTCCTCGGAATTGGCCGGTCCAGGGTGAAACTCAGGGCCAGCAGGTTCATCGGGGTATTGAGCGGAATACGCAGATGACCGTGGGCAATCTGCATGTAGCACTGGCGGGCAACCTCGAGGAAATACACCATCGAGAAATGCTCGGGATCGCCCTCGTGGAAAAAATGCCCATCCGGCAGGCTGACCGTATCCACGCTCAGCCCCTGGGCGAGGCTGCTCATGGCGCTGACGATGACATTTTCCTTCCGGGCCTTGTGCAGCAGGGCCTTGTCGACGCAGCGCGCGGCCGTGAACTCAACCGCCGGCGAGGTCTCGAAGGCCGAGCTGTAGGCCATGCCCAGAACGCAGGTGCACATGACTTTTCCAGCCTGCGTGACGGTTGCCTGAAATGCCTGGCCATCGTGGCCTTGCTCCAGGCGCAGGTCGATCATGTCCTCCTTCTGGACGTATTGCTGGAACTTGATGCTGAGCGTCTTCACGTAGGCGACGCGACCATTCAGCGGGGGCATGGCCAGTTCGATCAGTTGCATCACCCCTTCGAGCAACAGGATGCCGGGGATGTGATCCAGCGGATGGTCGAAGAAATACGGGTGACCTTCGTCTACCACCAGCCGTGCCCGCAGCGAACGCGGCTCGCGCTGGATGTGGGAAATCACCACGTGTTCCGCTCGACGCTGCCAGGGCGCCGGGCGCTGGGTACGAGCCCCCCGGTGCAGGGCGAACAGCCCCTCCATGGCCCGGACTCGCACCCGCAACCCGGCCAGAACCGTGCTGGTCAGCATGTCGCTGAGTTGCAACACATCGACACCGTCATGTTGTGGCTCGCGGACGATTTCGCCGGCATGTACCGGCGTGATGACCTGCTGCAGCTCATGGGGCTCGTGGGCAAAGCGCAACGTGAACGGGTGTCTGATCGCAGGGGCGGGGCTCGCCGTCGCGGGGTTCCATTCGCGCAGTTTTTCAGTGAACAGCCACATCACAACCTTGCCGGCCTCACGCACCTCGATCACCGTGTGAACCGCCGAGCTCATCGTCACCGACAAGAGCGTTTCGATGCCGCAGGCTTCAGCCAGAAAACCGGTCATCTCCTGCAACGACCCGTCCACAGGGACGTTATCGGGCTGCAGCTCACAAACCTCTACCACCGCGTACTGGGCGCGCTCCTTGCCGGCCAATCGGCACGCTTCGTCCAGCGAAGCCGCGGCATGGGCGAGGACCGCTGCGCGAATCACCAGCAGGGGCGTGTCCGTTGAACCCGCTCGATAAGGACGCAGCGCAAGCAGCCCGAGCCCTTCACCTTGCGGCGTAGCGCTGCGGCGAGCACGATCGACCTCGATTTCGCCGCTGATGAAGCGGCCGGCTCCGAGCAGCAGCGTCGTGATGCCGTCCTCGAACCATTGCCGGGATGCCAGCAGGGTTTGCCAGAACAGCCCTGGTGAGCCGGCCAGGGTCTGATGAAAACCCTTGAAATCGAAAATCTGCGCCGGGTAGCCGGACAACATGTTCGGCAACATGGTTGCCACGTCGGTCACTTCCACGCCCGGCGGGCTGCCTTGGGCCCGTGAATAGAATTGCTCGGCACTGCTGTAGGCGTTGCTGAACCGCTCCCCGCCCATGTTGCAGCACATGACCATTGCCGTACCGGCCGATCCGGCAACGCCCGGCAGGCGCCGCAACAGGTGATTGACGCGGTCGGTGATCAACAGTTTGAAGGGATCGACGTGGGCCAGGGGCTTTGGCCCCATGCCAAAACCGTCGATATCGATGACGCGGTCCTGGGCCAGGAATCTCCCCGACAACGGCCCGGCCGAGGGCCCCTTGCCATCGACGAAACGCCCGTAAGGGAAAGTGACCGGTCGAGTAGCCGGTTGCTCAAGCCGCCGTTTGAACGAGTGCAGTGAATCGCAACCGCCCAGTGCGGCTTCCGCCTCGACTATCGCCAGGTCCAGGATCTGCACGCCTGAAGCCACCGGCGCGGGGGCAGGGGGACCATCGGGCACATATTCATCCACCACCAGATGGGCGTTGGCGCCACCGAAGCCGAAGCTGGAAATGCCTATGCGGATCGGCGACTGACGATCCTCCAGTGGCTGGACTCGCTGTGTCGCCAGGCGCAGGCAGGTGTCGTCGACTTTCAGACTGGGACGGTAGTCCGGCTGGGGTGGGATGCCCTTGTGGCGCAGGATCATCAACGCCTTGGCCAGCGAAGCGCCTCCCGCCGCAGCCAGGGGATGGCCGATAACGGACTTGATCGAACCGATGGCGATTTTTTCGTCGGCGCTGCGATGGGCAGCGAAGAAGCTGTTCAGCGAGGCCAGTTCGGTCGCATCCCCTAACGGGGTGCCGGTGCCGTGGGTTTCGATGTAATCCACGCGGCCTGGATCAAGGTCCATGTAAGCCCGTTGATAGGCGCGATACTGGGCCTGCCTGCCCGGTGCAAACACCGACCCTTCGGCACCATCGGCGGAAAGCCCCAACCCTCTCAGCACGCCCAGCGGCCGGCGTCGGGCGTTCACGGCATCGGCCACGGGCTCGACCAGAAAAGCCGTGGCGCATTCGCCCGGCACAATACCGTCGGCATCCTCGCCGAACGCCTGCATGCTGGCCCGGGCGGAAAAAGCCGTCAGTTGGGAGAAACCGAGGAACAATGCCGGGGGCAGAACGGTGTTGAGCGCCATGATGATCGCCTTGTCCGCCTGGCCACTGTTGAGCAGAGCCTTGGCCATGTCGATGGCATAGGGGAACGAACTGCAAGCGGTGTCCACCGATAAGGCCGGGCCTCCCAAGGCAAAAGCGCGCGCCAGCCCGGCCACCTGTTCACCGGGCGTGAAACCGGATGGCGTGTCGGTACCGCCGGGCACTGCCGTGGCGAAATAACTTTCATCGCTCCAGGACGTCGCGACCACCAATGCGGTTCGCTCGGTATTCAATACCGTGCCTTGCGCCGCGAGTTCGGCAAAAAGCGTCTGGAGCACGTTCTTGCCGATCGCGACCTGCCGACCTTCATGACGGGAAGGCGTCGATGGGGCATCTGAAAGGCAGAATGCGCTGTCCAGGTAGACACGATCCTTTTCGCCGGCCTTGCTCGAAAATATCGACGCCTTCTGCAACTCCCAGCGCGCCGGCATTGCCTGGATGGGCGCTATGCCGCCCTGCGAGAGCAAGTGCCAAAGTGCGTCGGTGGACGACGCCCCTGGAAAATCGCCGGCCATTGCGCTGAAGCACAACTCGCCCGCTGTCGTTACCGCGCCACTCATACCCTGTCTCCTGATTGCCAAAAAGCGGGGTGACCTGGCGATCACCCGATGTCCATTCCATGTACGGGCAGCGTGTGCCGTCGGGGCTCAGCCCATTCTTGCCAGAAGCGCCAGTGCGTCTTCCGGGGTACGACGCGACATCAATGCCTCACCAGCAAACTCACTGACGGGGCACTCTTGCGCCATTGATTGGCAAAGGGCTTGCCGGTCGAAACCGTTGAGTCCCAAATCGGTAAAAGGCGTGTTGACGTCCAGTGACTGCGGTGCGTCCGAAACCAGCGGTGAGAGGGCGTTGAACAGCACCGCGCCGAGCTGCGTCTGCGCATCGGCGGAGCCAGGCAGCGGCGCCTCGGAAGGTGCGGCAGCCGGCTTCGGATCGGTTTCAAGCCTGGCCAGCAGGGCCGTAGGGGTCAGGGCATCGAAGAGTTCCGAGGTCTGTTCTTTCTTGTCCGGGAAGTGCTGGGCCAACGACTCGAAAATATCAACCAGCCCTAGCGAGTCGATGCCCAGGCTTTCGAAACTTCGTTCGAAGTCGATTTGCTCGTTCTTGAAACCGGTGACCGAACTGATCTCGGCGCGCAACCATTGCTCATAGCTGAGGGCGACAGGTTGCTCCGACGACGGTGCCGCGGCCAACACGGTCGAGTGTGCAGGCACGGGCTCCAGCGTTGCGACGCTTCTACCCGCAGCCGCCTCGATGCCATGGGCATAGACGCCTTCCAGCACCTGCTGGTGGGCATTGAAATAATGGGCGGTGACCGATTCAGCCTGTTCCAGCAGGCGCATCAGGATCGATTCCTTCGCCATGTTGGATTCGCAGAGTGAATCGATGATTTTTTCCGAGAGGGAGAAATAGCTATGGGCTATTTTCCCGTTGGACACGATGAATTCCTGCACAACGTCATTGAGTTGCAAGCGCATGAGGTTCTCCTTAACCGTAAATCGGTAGGTGTTTTAGACGAGCATCGAAAGTCGTGGGCCCGGGCAGGGCGCCGTCAAGCAATCAGTCAGTGAGCGGTTGCGACTGGCCGCTGGATTTGCACTGCCTCGCTTGTCGGGGAGGCGGTTTCCCTCGAGGCCTTGAGCAATCCGGACCTCACGCTCAGGTACGTCACGAGTGTCATCGCGTCGGCGCCATGGAACGCGATGTACCCGTCAGGACGAATCAGCATCAGCGTGCCTTCGCTGGCGTGATAACGCTTGTGCAGCCTCCAGTCGGGGTCGAGCAATGTCGAGTGCCATGCCGGCAGTTCCGCGCTGTTGAGGGCGTCGACCACGCAGTAGGCCTTGATGCCCGGATAATCTTTTTCTACTGACTCGGCCAGTGCATAGTGGCCTGGCAAGATGGGAGAAAATTGATCCGCCGCGGTGAAGATCAACAACGTGTACGTCCCGTGGAACAGGTCGATCAAGCGCGCCGGCAGCGCCCCTTGCTGTTGCCAAAGCTCGACATCGGGTGCCAGTTGCCCCGCGCGAGGCACCGGCGGCTGGAACGCCGTCCGGGCTCCTTTCCTGGCCCAGTTGCGGCGCTGCTTTTTCGTCAGCGCCTCCTGGATGCAGTCACTTTTGGCGTAGTGGTACTGATGGCCGGAGATCATCGAGGGCAGTTTGCGCTGGACCTTGGGCCTGCTGCTCAGCAGTGGCAGGACGTTGTCTCGCAGCCACACCAGGGCCCGTTGCCTTACGGTGATCAGCCCGGTCAACCGATGCGCGGTCTTCTCGACTTCCAGGGCCACCGGATAACGTTCCTCGTTGTAGCTGTCGAGCAGTGACGGATCCGCCAGGCCTTGATCGACATAGGCGATCTTCCACGCCAGGTTGTAGGCCTCGGAAATTCCCAGGTTCATCCATTGGCCGCCGATCGGGCTGCCGATATGCGCAGAATCGCCGACCAGGAACACCGAGCCCTGCTGCAATGACTGCACCCGGCGATGCTGGAAAGAGGCAATGGTGGTGGAGGAGATGTTCGACAGGGTCATGTTCTGCCCACGTCCCTCGCACAGCCGCTGGAAGTTCTCCAGGCTCAAGGAGGGGCGCTCGCCTTCCGGTGGCAAGTCGTAGGGCATCTCGATGAACAGCCGATAACGGGATTGTGCGCTGATCGGCGCAACCGCCACGTACCCATCCTGCGCGCCAAGAAAAAAAGCGCCTTCGTCCTTGCTGCCGGACCACTCGATGTCAGCGTCGGCGAGCATGAAAAAACGATCGTAGGACGATCCCTCGAAAGTCATCTCCAGGCGTTTTCGGATGTTGCTGCGAGCACCGTCACAGGCCACTGCCCAGCGGCTGGCGCAGGATTCCTCGCGACCGTCGCCATGACGCAGCGTGACCCGTACGGACTCGGGCTGGTTCTCGATGTCCACCAGCTCGGTGTTCCATTCGACTTCCACGCCCAGCTCAGTCAATCGTTCCAGCAGGATCTTTTCCGTTTGCGGCTGCGGCAGGCTGAGGAGCATGGGATAGGTAGCATCCAGGCAGGAAAAGTTGTAATTCAGCACCCGCCGGGCGTTGGACTGCACCGAAAACTGATTGATGGTAAAACCATTGTTGATGGCCTGGTCGGCGACGCCGAGGTCGCGGAAAATTTCCAGGGTCCTGGAATGGATCGCCATCGCCTTGGTCGCGGTGGAGGGACCAGCGTTTTTCTCGATGATGCGAAAAGCGACGCCCCATTTCTGCAACATGATCGCCAGCGACAAGCCGATAGGGCCGGCGCCTACGATCATTACCGCCGGCGCCTTGCCCGGCTGTTTGTAATGCGCGGGGACGAAAGTGCTCAGAGTATTCATCTGTCAGTACCAGTTTCTATAGAAGGGAGAGTTGGCAACGCTGAGCAGGGCCTCGTCGCCTGACGAGTCGCCATAGGCGTAGATGAAGAAATCTTCAAGGTTGCCGACGCAGCCTTTGAGGCGCCTGACTTTCTCCCCATCGACACAGTTGGCTCCCGATATGCCCCCGGTCAGCTTGTTCCGGGCCGTCGCCAGGCGCGTGCCACACACGTAGTCGAAACCGACTGCCTGCCCCCACGGGATCAGGTAGTTCTCCGGCGAATTGCTGACCAGCGCGGTGACGTGTCCCATGGATTGATGCCATTTCAGCCGACGCAGCGCTTCGGGCCTGAGCCAGAGCGGCAGCTGTTCTCTGACGAAGTACCTGGCATGTTCGCGCTCCTGCTCGGCGCTCAGGCCTCCCAGATAGCAGGCGATAAACGCCAGTCGCGCCTGCATCAGCGGTGTGATTCCCAGGATCACGCTGAGCATTTTTGGCAGCAGGGGGATGATCCTGAGCCAGAAGGGCCGGGTTCCGACGATAAAACGCATGTAGCGCCAGAAGGTATGCCTGTCGGTCAATGTGCCGTCGAAATCGAAAACGGCCAGCACCGGTCGCGTGTGATCAGCGTGCATGAATCTCTTCCTTGAGCGGGACAATCTCGATGTTCCTGGGTAGTTTGAAGGCGGAAAGGTAACGGGCGAGCAGGGTGGATACGCTGTTCTGGCTAAGGTCTGCGCTACCTTCCACAGACAAGTGCAGTACGTTGATGGCTTTATGGTCCGGGACGATGTAGGCCTTTGCCCGCACTGCACCGGGATGCTTGAGGGCAATGGACTCGATTTCTTCCAGGTCGATCATCTGCGCTTTGATTTTCGAGATGCGCAGGCGCTGGCAGCAGAAAAATACGTGCCCATCGTCGTCCTGCCAGACCAGGTCGCCGGTGTGGAACCAGCCGTCACGGAAAAACCGGGCATTTATCTGCGGCGCATCGTCATAGCCTGGGATAACCATCGGGCCGCGTACCAGCAGCTCGCCGATACGCCCCACGGCCACGTCGCGGCCCTGACCATCGACAATTCGCAACTCGACACCACTGATCGGTTGGCCCATCGCACCGCGATGCACCTCGCCGACCGAACTCTGGACAATCACCGGCATGCTTTCCGTCAGTCCGTAGCCTTGCAATACAGGGCCGCACCCCAGCAAATCGCCAAGCTTTTGCGCTTCATCCGCCGGCAGATGGCTGCCGCCGGAATAAATCATCAGTTGCGGATGCAGCGGCAGCCGTGGGCCCTTGCGTTTGGCCAGTCGGGTATTGAAGTAGCGGATGACATCCGGCACCAGGCAGGCAAAGGACACCTGGTGCTCGGACAAGACTTGCGCCAGGTCCCTGTTGAGCAGGCTGTTGGTCATCAGCAGCGTAGCGCCGATGCTGAGCGGGAAAACCATCATCACGGACAGGCCGAAGATCGCGTACAGCGGCAGGGTCACCAAGTGGACCGAGCCAAGGCCTTGAGGGTGAAACTGCTCGTGTAAGCCATCGCTTGACTGCGTCAGGTCCAGATAACGATGAGAAACGGCCAGCGGCATGCCAACGCCCCGATACGTGAACTGTACCGAAACGACCGGGTTGCCTTCAGGCAGCAATAAGGGCCAGAGCTGATGCGGAAGATCAGAGGCTGCCGTTGCGTGTTCGGGCAACGACAACGGCTGCTCATCGGCGGTGCGGACGACGAGGCAACGGACCGACTGAAAGACTTCGCGGTGTTGCTCGAACAACGAATCGGTCGTGACGGTCAATGCGGGCCCGGCGAGGCCCAGGACGTTGCTCAGTTCGTACGTCGTCAGCTTGTGGTTGAGGATGACGGGGATAGCACCATGGCCAATGATCGCCAGATAATACGCGATGAAATCCACCCCATTGGGCAAGACAAGCGCAACTTTCTCTGCGGACGACACCCCAAGGGCATGGAGCAAACCGTTGCACGCTTCGGCCTTGTTCAGCAATTCGCGGTACGTGAACGTTTCTTCCGCATCGAGATTCCTGATAGCTATGGCGTCGGGGTGCAAATCCGAAAAACCGACAAAGCGATGCAGGAAACCTTCTTTACAGGTAAGGCTTTTCATTCCACCAACCTCTCAATCCTTGAAGTCATGGCCAGATAAATAAGTACTGCAGAGGCAGGCTAATTTTTCAGTTGAGCTTTATGTAGTTATTGTTCCGATACCAGTCCAGCGTATCGGTCAGGGTTTCAGTAACCGGGCGGAACGCGCATTTCAGTTCACTTGAACTTTTGCTGTGGCTGAAATGAGTCCTCCCTTGTTCCTGCTCAATGAGCTTGACCGTGGAAGTACTGATAAGCACCGGCTTTTTAGTAACCCGGTAATAAATTTCATAGGCAAAAGCAATAAGACGCAGCATGAACAACGGAACAGGCCGTTCCGGTGCCTTTATCCCGCTGACGTTGGCCAGTGCCCGAAAGATAGTCTTCATGTCCATATGATTGCCGGCAGCCAGATAACGCTCTCCCGATCGGCCATGTATTATCGCCGCGATCTGATGTTCCGCCACGTCACGGGCGTCCACGACTGAAAAACTCCCGGGAAGAACCCCCGGCAACTTTTCTCCTACGAAATCCAGCAGGAACTGACCTGACGAGGTAGGACCGATGTCGCCTGGGCCAAACATCCAACCGGGCAAAACCATCGCCACGAACATGTCCGGATGCAGCGACAAGAAGTCCTGAACCTTCTGTTCAGACAGGATCTTGCTCAAGTAGTAATCGTCTGCCTCGGACTCGTCGCGCGACATGGTCTCGTCGATTACCTGATCGCGGTTTCCCTTCAGTACCGCGATGGAGGAAGTGTGGACCGCACGGCGAATGCCCGCGGCATAGGCGGCCTGCAACAACCGCTCGGTGCCGGCTACATTGGTGTCGTAAAGCTTTTGCCAATGTTTTCCGCCTTTATAGCTGTCGCGAAAATAGGCCGCTGTATGAAACAAGGCATCACAGCCTTCAAGGGCATGGCTGAATGCATCAACATCAAGCATATCGCCCTGGACAAGTTCGACGGGCAAACCGTCGAATTGCTTCTTGGCTTTTTCAATGGAACGTACCAGCGCCCTTACTTTGATGTCTCGTTTTAAAAGTGCATGGACGACATTGTTCCCAAGCAGGCCTGTAGCACCTGTAACAAAGGCATATTCCATTAAAATCCAGCTCCTGTGAGATAGCCTGCTCGTGCAGCTTCGTCGCTGAACAGGCGTTGGATGACCCAACGGCGCCAGTAAAAACCATTCGGTATCTGGAAATCAAGCGGTATTTCATTATCGAGTGAAAGCCGAGGTGTCTGGGACGGGCCTGAGACGTGATGTCTCAACGAATTCGCCAGGCTGATGACGCCATTTTTCTGGCATGTGAGCGGTTTTTTCCCCAAAGGGGGCAGGGCAGTGGTCGCTCTGAATCCGTTGCATTTCGATGAAAACCGTCACCTTGCTGTCGTCCGATCCAGCCAGAAATAGGCGGCGATTACATGCCAGATTTAAAACTTTAAATGCAAAGGACGGGTACGGATGGTAAGGTGCAAACATCTGATTCACTGAACTGTTTCATCTAGTTACAAACAAACATATTGGGCCAAAGGAGCCGAGGGCGTGATTAAAAAAAGATTAGGTCGCGAGGAAAGCCAACAAATAACACGAGACAAGTTATTTGATACCGCCACTGACCTCATGATCAAAAAAGGCTTTCACGCCGCCAGTGTCAATATTATCTCTGAAGAGGCAGGTTATTCGAAAGGTGCGTTCTTTTCCAACTTCTCAAGCAAGTCGGAACTGCTCCTGCAACTGACCCAGCGTTTCAAACGGGTTGAAATAGACCGCTTGGGCGATACGTTGGCTGCGGGTTATACCGCAGAGCAACTCGCGCACGGATTGAACGCCTACATCGATACACTTAAAAACAATACGAACTGCGCCATCCTTGATGCCGAAATGCAACTGATCGCGTTACGCGATGAAGAGTTCGCAAAGCATTACTACGATCTGCATGAAGAAAACAGCGAGGCGCTGGGCAAGCTGATTACTATCATTTTCAACCATGCCGGCAAGAAACCTCCGTTGGCGTACGCAGCACTCGCGAAGACTTTCACGGCGCTGTCGGAGGGTTTGATATTGCAAGGACATAAAGATCCAGCGGCGGAAATCAAACTGGTGCTCAATTCGCTCATTGAAACGGCGGAGCCATTGTAGGAATGCAAGCTGGTCAGGCAGTCGGCGATCAGCGTGAAGCGTTGGCAGGCCGTCTTTTGCGGAGCGTCTTGAGCCAGACGGTCCGGGTTCAGGTTCCGGGGAAAGCCAGAGCTGCCGTGAGTACTGAAAGGAGCCCGGCATGGCCGCCATGGCGAAACATGCTGTTACGCATAATGTATATTATGTTAAACGAGATGTTTACGTCCGACGTTTAGAATCCTGTCGCCTGTACCTGAAAACCGGGATTTGCCTTGAATTACCAGAATCAAATCAAATCAAGGCCATGCATACCCTTCCTTCGCACCTTTCGAGCTTTCAGGGGTTCCAGCCTCCAAATCCTGCAGAACTGAAAACCAGAATCCTAATCTCTCCAACCCGCCGGTTCTTTCACTGCGATCGCACCGGCAACAACCATTCTAGTAGACCGCCGAACGTTCGCCACACGCGCATATCCAGTCTACGCTTCTCGTCATGAGACGGCTGACCGCTTGGCGCCTCAACCTGCCAAGATAATTCGCACACGCCGCCGTCACCGTCCTAAACACCAGCGTTGACGTCAATACTGACGATGACAATTTGAGTCCAGACCGAGCGCCGCCGAACGACATCACACGCCCTTTAATCCGATCAGGACGGGTTTTACATGGCTGAGCCGCAACCGCCATATCCTCTGTTCCCACCTTTAAGCCTGCTCAACGACCAGGCACGATCTGCGCTTCCAATCAATTTGGAGGTGCTGCAACGCTTGGATGCAACACCCGAGCACCTGCATGCCTTGGCAACATGGCGAACCGGGGTAGATTTCCTCGTGCGAGAGTCGGCGAAGCCTGGATTCGAAGAGCGTCACTACAAGAAACTGTGCCCGATACTCGAGTCCATGATGCATTGGAGTTGGACAGTCCGCGACAAGCCGCTGCATGACTGGAACAGCGCCGATGCCAAGTCGTTCATGACGTTCATCATGCGACCCCCGATTACTTGGGTAACCACCCCCGGGTGCAGTCGGTATTCCAAGAAAACCAAGCAAAACTTTGCGAACAAGTCAATCGACCCCACATGGCGTCCAATAATCCGCCCGACGCTCACAGGCGATGACCCTGGGCTGAGCTCAAAGCATCACCGCAACTGGTACATGACGCATGGGCGCGAGTACTTCGACTTCCTAGCGCGTCCCGGGAATTCCGCAGCTCCAGCCCCAACCACCGCAGCATATACCGCTGATACAACTACCGCCGCCACGTCCCAGCAACAGGATAAATCCAAAAATCCATTCCAGGACATGGCGCCCAAAGACTACGAATTCCGCGTCGAGAAACCTCAGGCTGTGTTCTCACCGACCCAGCTCAGTGATTTTCTGGATATTGCTGAATCGCTTGCAAGCTACAACGAGAAATGGGAGCCGCTCTTATTCCTCACAGCCCTGGCAGTCTATTCGGACATTCCCATGAGGGCTGTCGCGGCAACGCAGACCATCAAGCCCACCTTTTCATATTTCAAACCGCAGGCTCCTGATTCTCCCGACGCGATTCAGGCCCGTCCTAGAACCGATTTTGCCAAGAATTACTCCAAGTCCCAGCACGTGTTCCCCAAAGGCCCGGGTCTGTTCGAGAGTCCGCTTTATTTACGCCAGAGTTTCGCGTTGGCTCCCCGATTTGAGGGCTATTTTGAACGCTATGCTCACTTTAGGCATATAAAGGAACCCGCCGTGAGCTCTCTGAGCTTCCTCTTTCCGCAAGAGAATGGCCTGGATGCTTATGGCTACGGTAGCCTCATCGAGATTTTCAGCGAGTTTTGTGCAAGCATTTTGTCAACGCTCAGGTCTAGGCCCAAAGCAACACTCGCCAACTGGAAAGGCTCGGACAAGCTCGATCCTGAGGCGTCGTTGACATTCAATGAACTGCGAGCATCAGCCAAGCGCGCGGGCATGATTCCCGAATCAACCGCCTCAGGTGTTGCAGATGAGGATCCGAGTGTTTGGCCAGATATTGGTATCCGTCAAGCCTTGTCCCGCCGAATTGTGTTCAATTTCGCTGACTGATAAAAGCTTAATCCGCCCTCCTCCTTTCGCCTGTTTTTACCCTTAGGACGCTGCTGCCACCGGACAACCAGAATCACTAGATAATTGGTCAAGGGCGTGGCTCTACGAGCTCGGCTGTCGTAAATCGAGCCTCCCGCGAAGCGGTAGTCTCGACCCTGCGGGCTTCCATCCTCACGCCTGCGCGCTCCGCTTGCCAGAGTTTGCTAGGAAGTGGTCATAGCACGGATCGCACTACGAAGGCTGGGCTCTAAACCAACCCCCTGGAGGGGCGGTACGACCAGCGCTCACACTGCATTTATCTTGCACCCGCTTTTGCTCCATAGGCACTTTACAACTAGACAACAATAATAAGGATTGGCCGCCATGTGCCCGGCAACGTTCACTTTCCGCACAGTAAAATCCTCGAACGGCGACTTTGAAGTCACTGATCATGCCATCGAGAAACATGAGAGTAACCGTCCGGCCAACTCACCTTCCTGACCTCAACGCCAAAGGCGATGGTGTCCACCTAATTTAGTGGACACCATTTCTAGCCTTTTAAGCGGGTCTTTCCATGCAGCCACAACGCCGTTCCTATTCAAAATCCTTCAAGGCCCAGGTTGTCCAAGAGTGCGCCCAGCCCGGTGCTTCGATTGCTAGCGTCGCGCAGCACCACAGCCTTAACGCGAACCTTGTCCATAAATGAATTCGGGTAGGTGCGGCTTTTAGCGGGACGAATGCCGGTAGTAAATCTGCTGCGGGCTGATCTCGATAGAGCGGCATCCATTTACGGATAACGTTGGCATTGATGCCGTGGCTGATCGCAGTAGGTCGATAGCGTTAGGTTGGTGTATCCCGCTCTCGTTTCTCTGGGTGGAGGGTAAAAAGATGCGTCTCCAATCTTTTCGTGCGAAATTGCACCCCACTGCTCCCCGGTCGCAGTCAACCTGGCCTGTCTGGATAAATGGCTTTGACACTGCTCCGAACGCTGCCAGCGCCAAAATCCCACCAGAGCCTGAGCAGCAACAAGCCCTTGAAGGGTTCAGGTCAAAAACTTTGGAAAACTCGATAGTCGAGATTTTGCGCCGCTTCAATCTCTTGCCGTGTCAGTGAGGACTGCGAGAAAGAATGAATCGACTATGGACGCGAGAATGGCACATTGCTAGCCTGCAAGGACGAAGGCGCAGCCTGCTAGGTAGATGCCTTCTCAGAACCACCTACCTCAGCCAGGAAGGCGTGTGTCGATGTCGGAATGCAGCGCCCTGCGCTACCGATTCATAGGGTTAGTCACTGCAGGAGACCGCCGAGTGCAGATCTTCCCTTCCGGCTATGCCTCCGCATTCCTCGGTGCCACTACATACGCACATTCATGCACCCGCCAGAGTGGCCTTCGGAGGCACTCAGCCGAACTCTTAACTCAGGCCATCGACCGATAGCGAGCCTTACATGGAAAGTGAAAGCCGTAACCCCTACAGTAAATTGACTGAGGGCTTCGAACATGCCGTTGTGCATGTCGCTGTGGTTGTACCACCGCCTTCAAAGCCCTCTGCATCTGATGCCCCGTCTACACTTGAACGACCTCCTCTACGTTTGCTATTCGCATCGGTCTGGTTGCTGGCGGCAGGAAGGCAAGTCCCTTCGAGACCTCCTAAGCCCTACCTCAAAAAATTCAATGAAGAAGGCTCTATCGCGGTCGACCGTATCGTCATGACCGCAGAAGAAGCCATCCGATGGTACCGAAGCGCATCTGAAGAGCTTCGCACCCCGATTCCCGTTCATGATGTACGGAAGGGCTCTGATGGCGAGCTTCTCTCCGCTGGCAGGCTAAGCGACTTTCCAAGATGGCCTGTATTGGGCGTGCCTATGGAAAGTGATGACATCACGCTTAAATCTGAACGCCCTTCCATACCCTTCCGTAACCTTGGCATCATCAGATACTCACGTCGAATTTCAGACAGTGAAGAATGGCCGAGCTTCCTTGACCAAGAGGGACAAAGCAAGCGTTGCCAGGAAGCCTTCCAATTCCTAGAGCACCACATGCATGTTGATTTTAGGGAGTACCCTGAATATCTAGGTGGGATCGCACTCGCTGTTCCTGACTGCGATGTCCATTCAGTCCAACAGTTCGTTAACCCTGAAGAGGACAGCTCTGAATCGTTGTACTTCCATTTGAAGCCCCACCCAGGCCGGAAGCTTCAGGGTCTAAGCTTGACCTCCATGGAAGGGCAGGAAGGGATACTCACCTCTTTTGATACAGTTCCGGTGCCGGAGGATGGCTTGGTTATAATAAAAAGGCCATCCTCCATCCACGTCTCTGGGCTAGTCCTGACACACAAGAAGCGCGGGGTGTTGCTGCAAACGCCCATGCGACAGTTCATGCGGCAAATGAATATGACGACAGAGGTGGTCGAGCGACGTGTCAAGGTTCAAGCCCCTGAAACAGATAAAAAGAAGAGTGCAATCAATGAGTACTTTGCCGAAAAGAAAACGTTGGCATCCTCTCAAACATTGGGTGAGGCACCGAACACAACAAACGCCTTTCAACGCCTGCTGAACGCGAAAAGCGAACGGCTTCTTAATCACAGCGCTCAGCTATACGATCAGACTTGGTTTACGACCGACCAGCGCAAGGCAGCGCTCGATCACATCAGGGAAAAGCTTAAACACGCTCGCTCCACAATATTCATCGCAGATCCCTACTTCAGTGCAAACCAAATTCCCCAATACCTATTTGCCATTGAGCGAGACGAGATCAAGGTACAAATCCTAACCTCAAGTACCGCCTTCAAAAAGATCAAGCCATCGGAAGCGGGTACTGAGGCCGAGGCCAGCAAGGGATCACTGCACGGATATCAGACATTGCTCCGAAACCTGAATATATTCCAAGCTAATCACAAAAACAGCATTGAAATCAAAGTGGCCAATACAGAAAGCAGTCTGTTCCATGATCGATTCCTCGCTGTCGATGGTCGCGTATGGATGCTCGGCAGCTCACTGAACTCTATCGGCATACGACCGACGCTTATCATGCGCATACCTCATGGTGAAAAAATCCTTGCCCACCTTATGGGTCTTTACAACAACGCCATTCCTCTGGGGGATTTCAAAGTCCCGCAGGAAGTATCCAAGAAGCCATGCGTGCACTGTGGGCGTGACGTGGTAGGCGAGAAAGCGGAGGATGGGGTTAAGGAGCCGTGCGTGCCGGACGGACAACGGACGCAGGACGCACCTGATTCGCAGGACGTTAATAATGGCTAAGTTTTCGTCCAAAATTGATGTCAGTATGACAGTGCCAGCGGTAGAGACAAATTTTACCCCGCAGCTACTCATACCTTGCGAGGCGCCCTACCGGGATGAATCCCGCCATCATTTCCCATGTATTGATGCCATCTGGGCTCGTCGTGCAGCTCCGGATGTACGCTTAGTCGAAGAGTTCGAAAAAGCGATAAGTACAGCGCAACAGGTTTGGATAATTGATAAACATTTATTTTCTGCCCATGGCCAAATTCCCGACCATAGCCGAAGAATTAATAAAGTCGTGAATTGGTTTTGCACAGAAAATATTCAAACGGTAAAAATATTAACTGGTCATCATGATTCACAGAAAGAAATCGAGAGAACTTTCGAGGACTTAAAGCAACTCGTAACAGAAGGCCGCGCCAAACTCGCCCCCCCCCTAACGATAGCGCTCTCATTTGCCCTCAGAGAGGCCGATTGCATTCACGATCGCTTTGCTATCATCGATAACGAGTTATGGCATTTTGGCGCAACTGTAGGCGGTTTTCATCGGGACGTAAATGCCGTGAGTAGAGGCTGGAATGCTGAGACTCTTGATGCAGTGCAGTTTTTTGATACAGCTTGGAAAATGGCCAATGCCAATGGGAGAAAATAGTCATGAACAACG
This sequence comes from Pseudomonas sp. Z2-11, assembly GCF_054161305.1. Lineage (NCBI taxonomy): Bacteria > Pseudomonadati > Pseudomonadota > Gammaproteobacteria > Pseudomonadales > Pseudomonadaceae > Pseudomonas > Pseudomonas sp. Z2-11. The sequence goes on along the minus strand of NZ_CP096395.1, from coordinate 3,147,258 downwards.
AATGGCAATTGCCGCCCGCCTATGAATCGGACACGCACAGATCGTACACAATCGCCAAGTCGCTTATTGAAGATTTCGCAGAAGGTCACTTCGCACCTTCCAGCGTATTCGTCACATCAGTTATAGAATACTTCTGCGACCCGGATAATGCCAAGAATGCTCTTAAGAGGTTCACCACTGAACTGGGCGGTTCCAACGAGGACTTCGATGCTTCGGACGATCCGAGAATTCTGGCGGCCTTGACAATCGGAATTGTAACGGCCTGGGCCTCATCAGAAACCGAAAACCGGTACACAGCTCTCAGGGCTCTTGTTCGAGATTCATGGTGGGTTGAGAGTTTGTGGACTGAAGTGGCGCGGGTTGTAGCCCAGAAAAATAATGATTTCAAAGAAGCACTCTTAAATTTAGCTGAACAACATTTCGTCGATGCTGAAACAAAGCTGCTTGAGGAACACGGGATTGATCCATCCCAGCCAATTTCTCTCGACGAAATTTGGTATGGACACAGTAGAGAAAGTCGAGCCGATGAATCCAGTTGGCCATGGGTTGAATTACTAGCAAAGCTCGATCCCGACAAACTGTTTAAGTGGATGAGCTCCACACAAAGTCTACTCTTGATCAATCGAGTACTCGAAAGCCCGGAGTTTTACCGTAACTACGATTTGTGGGAGCAGTTCACACTCGCATCTCCCTCCAGTTTCGAAAGCGATGGTTCGTGGAATGGTGCCCTACTGCTTCCCAGCTTGCTTAGGCACGGAAGTGCAAAAATTATTCACATTGCAGATGGCCATGATTATCCTCCCTCTGAGCTAGAGCCGCACGTCAGATCACTGCTCGCCCGTTTCGTAAATACTGTCGCTAAAAGACCCGATTTTGAGGGGCTGTTCAAGCGTTGGGGTACATGGCTCACTCGCCAGCACCTTCACTTCCCTGATACCAACTCGGTTCGAAAACGACCTCTGAGTAGCCAAGATATTTTATGGGCATTAGCCGATAAACTCCCACTCCCCTGTTCCGCAGCCAGTTCTGACCAATTAGATTTTTCGTGGGAGCCATGGGTTTACCAATCTATGCTAGCCCTTCTACACTCGAACGACCCCGGCAAGTTTCCGGCACCGAACGTCAGTGCCTTCATCGAAGGATGGAACTTGACACCTATCGAATGGAACTCTTCGAAAGGTAAGTCGCTTCGGTGCCATGTGCGTGAATATCACGCTACGCAACCCAATAATTATGCTTGTCGGGTGCTAGGGTATTCCGTCGCATTGAGCAATAACTTCACCAGTCACTGGCTCAGCATGTGGAACTTTAGCGTTGCGCTGAGGGAAATTCTCGAATTCCGTCCCATTTATAAAATTTCCAAAGAATGGGAACCATCGGATGTTTCAGGGCTGATGCGCACATTGGTTGACGTAGGCTTGGGTATTCTGGACTGTACTGCGACCCCTCAGGAAACGCTCAATCCCGAAATACTTAAGCAATCAGCCGCGCTATTTCAGGCACTATGGGCAGCTACCACTGAGATGTTGAGCATTGACCCCTACGGCGACGACTTCTGGCCGACCATGCAGAAAAACCTAGTTATTCGACGGCTAAGATGGACAGTCGAAGCAAAGAATGCCAATGACGAACATTACAGCACATGGCTGGATCAGGCCGCATACCCAACGTCGCCGGAAACATTGGCCCTGGTTTACAGCAACCCATGCTCCTTCATAAGTTTGTTGCCCTTGCTCGTGCAAAACGAAATTCCCCAACAAGCCTTGAAGGAACTGATTAATCAAGCCGAAATTGACTTAACCTCTCTCGCTTCGAGCGCAGCTAGATACCGGAGCGGGCCTGAGAGGAAATTCAAAATCCGCCCCCATCACGTCAGCCTGATTGAAGAACTGGCTTAGGTCAGCAATCGATTCGGGGCTGGGGCCCGTTTGAGTCTTCGCGGGCCTTAGCTCTCTACCATGCAATCCGTCAGAGATAAGGGTGCATAAAATTTCGCTCTCCGAACGTTTCTCAGAAGGAAGCTATGCCCATGACTGGCGTCGATTTCTGAGGAACTGGATTCGTGACATGAAGCATTTAGCGGCTCACCGTCTCTTATAATTACCTCCGGTTCGCGACGGAGACTATCCCCTCCTCGCCAGCTGCCTGTCGCACACAAAAAAATTGATCAATATGGCTTTATCCTCAGCTTTGGGGATTTGTAATGCCGTTGAGAGATCCGTTGCAGCAGTCATCCGCCTCGTTCGGTCGGCCCGTGGCCTGGCGAAAGAGGATTTCCATGGTCAATTGGATCCCAAGCATGTTTATAACTTGGAGCATGCCAAGGTCAGCGTGCCCCTCGACACACTGGAAATTCTCGCTGAGCGCCTAGATGTAGAGCCGCTGGCTCTCCTCGCCGTTGCGGCCAGTTATGACAAGCAGCACTCTCCCGAAGACTTTGTTAAGTACCTCAACAAGGAGATCAAGAAACTCAAGTATCTGGGGGTTTTGGAAGGATTGCCGACGCAATTCGCAGACGGCGCCCTGAAACCACGACTACCGGGGCAGCGCACTCCGCCTGAGAAGGTCGACGCGGTGCTCCGCTGTCGAGCGCTCGGACTGACTCAAAAACAGGCTTCGGAAATTCTGGGCATGGCGATATCCACGGTTGGCCGGATCTGGAGCACGCAGAGGAGTAGGAGATCGCACCGAGAGAAGCCGCGGCCGGTACGATCACAAGCAAAAAGCCTGTTGGGCCGACCACATTTTTCCTTTTTTCGCTATCCACCGTGAGTGGCAGCGTCAGAATGACACGAGGTATGACTACTATCTTCCGGCACGGCTTTCACTGAGAAACGAATCACGCGTTGCTGGATAGCAATGCTCGTGCTCGTTTCTGGCGCCTCACAAATGGAAAAGTGACCAATAGAAATAGCGTCGTGCCGAAGACGTCAAACACGAAGTTCTCGTAAGCCAGGGTAAATGGGATTCCATTAGTGGCTGGATCGATAAAAACTTCGTTGCCAATCGAGCCTGCGAGCACATAGGCAACACCGGCGAGGGGAATCCAGCAGACCCCTCGGTTAAAGTCGCGCACAATCGATCGCCACATCACGCGCAAGAATGCTAACGGCCAGGTGTACAAAGGTATGCTCAGGATCTGCTTCATCGCTGGGCGCAGCGGCGTCCTCTGTACTTCGCGGAATTCGAATGAGAGATAGCTCATCACGAAAGGAAAGGTGAAGCCGTACAGCGCATGGCAGAAGTTGTAATTCCACCCAATCAGATTAAACATCCGGCTTTGCACGACTATGAACGTCATACTGATGACGAAGCCGATAAGGGCGGGAATGAGGATGTGACCTTTTTTCAAGTGCATAAAAACTCCTGGATAGGGATGAAAGCGATTCACCATCTAGGCTAACTCCCTCCTTATATCTCGCAACTCAAAACAAGCCCTCGAATTGTCGGTGACTTTTGTCCCCTACGTATCAAGGCGCTCACTCCCGCTCCTTTCCGTCGCCGTCGCCGTCGCCACACGAGACGCGACTCGCCGCCCAATACGCTTCAGCGACCCCAAACAATCGGTCGCGGTAGGGATGGCAGTTACCTGCCACCCCCCGCACAGATCCGTACGTGCGGAACTACCGCATACGGCTCCTGCCTCGGGTATGTGACGCGAAGCGATCCTCAGGGTACGGATGTGCATTTCTGGGTCTAGGTATGTAGAGGTCGGCAAGACGTCCGTAGCGTGACCACTGAAGCCGGTTACGCTGACTGCGACGTTTGAGGGCTTGCCGCCATAGACGACATACCGCCGAACGAAAACCACCCAGACGTATCAGGTTTCCTGGCACCGCGTGGTAATTGAAGTAACCACTCACCACCCGAGTGAGCCATTGCCCTTGAGCCCGGATGGGTTCATGACGTCGGCGCTTCAGCTCATCCCGAATAGCCAGCAGCGTTGCACGCATTCGCTTCTTGACCGTCAGACGCAGTATTTGAAACCCACCGTTTCTGTTGGAACTACAACAGTGTGTGAAGCCCAGGAAATCAAACGTCTCCGGCCTACCCAAGCCTCGATCTCTACGATTTCTCGCAGCAAAACGACCAAACTCAATCAGCCGGGTCTTAGAAGCATTGAGCGATAGACCGAACCGGGCCAGTCGTTCTCGTAATTGCTCCAAGAATTTCTGGGCCTGCGACTTCAACCTGAAACCCACCACACTGTCGTCCGCGTAACGCACAACAATCACATCACCACGGGCGTGGCGCTCACGCCACCGCCTTGCCCACAGATCCAGCACGTAGTGAAGATAGATATTCGCCAGCAACGGCGATATCACTGCACCTTGGGGAGTCCCCTTGGTCGCAGCCACCCTACGGCCATCCTGCATAATACCCGCCTGAAGCCATTTGCAGATAAGCCCGAGCAAGCGCCGGTCTGCGATCCGGTGTCCCAGAAACATCAGCATCCATTCATGGTCGATCTCATCAAAGAACGACGTGATATCCACATCCAATATCCGGTTCACCTTCTGGCCCTTGAGCGCGACCGTTAATGCATCCAGCGCATCGTGCTGGCTGCGTCCCGGCCGAAACCCGTACGAGAATCCCAGAAAGTCCTCCTCATAGATCGCATTCAAAACGGTAACGACCGCCTGCTGTACGATCTTGTCCTCAAGAGAGGCAATGCCCAGCGGGCGCTGCCTGCCGTCGGCTTTGAGGTATAGACCCGCCGCGATGGCGTTGCTCGATAGGCTCCACCGTGGAGCCTTGCGTGCAAGTCGGTTACCCGCTGGAGAAGACCTTCCTCGTATTCCCGCCACGACATGCCGTCCACGCCTACCGCTGCATCGCGGCGCAGGGCATAGAAACTCTGCGCCAATAACTGCGGTGTGATGTGGTGCAACAATGCCGTGAACTGCATGCCCTTGTTCCTTCGGGCTGCTTCACGTACACCTTCAAGTCCCATCGACGCGCAACTGATCCGGCTCTGTGTCCGGGACGCGGGGGGCGTGTCGGTGTTTCCCTTGGCTACGTCCCTTTCCTCCACCATCTCCGCAGGGCTTAGCCCCTTGTTCGATGGCTTCTCAGGTACTACGGACGTATCCGACTTCTCAGCGACGTAGGCGGCAGGGTTACGGCTTTTAGCCTTTCCTGCTCCGCCCGGTGCTTGGGCATCGGGCGCCGCTGAGATCTCCCAGTTTCCGTGCGAAGGACTTCCGACGTGCACAGGGTCTCCGACCGCGCGGGATCAGAGCATGACTGGCGTATAACGCCATGCTCCGTATTGCCTTCTGCTTCGCTTAACAGCATCGGCATCCCGAATTCCTGATTACGCGGCTCAATGGCTGGCCCATCGGTTTCCCCTGTCAACGCTTCACCCTGCACCTCACGGTGCAACATGCATGACTCGGGGTCTGGTTGATTCGCCATTTCTTACCAGTATCGAACTTTCATCGACTATCCTCAGCCAGCTTTAACTGGCGCACTAAGCGTCCGGCGAACTCACCTTCCGAACTCCAGTATTAAGGACGATGGTGTCCGCGTATTTTTAAGCGGACGCGATCACCCTTATCGCCAGGATTTCCATGCGCCAACGAAGCTCTTACCCGAAACCGTTCAAGGCCCAGGTCGTTCAGGAATGCCTGCAACCTGGCGCAACCGTGTCCAGTGTCGCCATCAGCCACGGCATCAACGCCAATGTTATCCGATAATGGATGCCGCTCTATCGAGACCAGCCCGCACCAACATCGCTACCAGCCTTTGTCCCGCGGAAGGCTGCACCTAAACGGCCAGCCGAAGCCTCAGTGGTCATTGAACTGACCTTGGCCGGGCAAGCAATCACGGTGAAATGGCCAACCTCAGATCCTGAGGGCTGCGCGCAATTTATTCGTGCAGTCGTTCAATGATCCGCATCGATGCGATCTGGCTGGCCACCTCCTCCCCTTTCAACATGACCAGTTTCCCCTCACCGTCCGAGCTTGTCGTATCAAACAGCTTGTCTTTGCGCGATAGAGGCAGGTGCCGGCCAAACACTAAACGGAAAATGTCCCAGCGAGTACGGAACGCCGGAGACTTGTCTTTGAGGTCATCAACGATCTCGGCCAGCTTGGCCAAGGCGAGATGCTCTTTGCGCGCCCAAGTGGGTACATGTGGTGTGCTGCCGGTAGCCGAACCTATGATCTTCAGCCCTAACGAATGAAATGTCATGGCTGCGATCTCGACGCTAGGCTTGCCAAGGCGCTCAAGAGAGGCATTGGCTCGTGCCTGAAGCTCTGCAGCCGCGTCCTTGTTGTAAGCTAGCATGACAATAGATGGGGCTGACAATCCCCCGATGCATGGCGTAGATGGCCTTGGCGACGATTGTGGAGGTCTTGCCAGAGCCCGCCGATACGACAACCTGCACCCGGTTGTCAAAGCACACCACCGCCTCTGCCTGCTCGTCAGTTAGAGGCTTACTTTCTACCTTGTTAAAAAGCTCTCGGCAGTCACGGAGCTCTCGTTGGGTGTGTAGCTTGTTGCGCTGCTCCCATATGCCCGTCCAATCCGACGTCCATCTCTGGATATCTAGCCCCGCCTGGGCATACCCATCATTTAGATGGGCCCTCACCTCTGGGGTTTCAAGCAGCTCTTTTAGGGCCGCTACGCTCAACTCCAGGGTTGGTTTGCAACCCAGTAACGCTTGCTGATTTTCATGGGTAAGCCAGCGGTGCTTTTGATCAGCGGTTGCTAAGGCATAGTCAACTTCTGCGAGCCACTGGGACAGCTTGGCGTAGTAGAAATCGAAGCGTTGGCAGCGGGATCGTTTGAAGAGATCGTTCACCGCACGGTGCAGAGTCGGAGCGCGTAGGTTCGAGAGCCCACCAACGCGGACGCCCGTGCTTGCAGGCCACACGAGTTCCGACCAGAGCATGCAGCGTTTGATTTCAAAGCTTGGGAGCGTTTCAGGCGCTATGTGGTATTACTGCCCACCGACGGCCACAATAACACGATCGCTCTCGACAAGGAGACGCCATCTGGCTGATCTAGTCAGTAAGCGCCCTAGCCTGGATGGCGTCCATTCCAAAAACATACACGATTCCTACATCCAAATAGGCGCAATTCTATCCCAACCTTCAGGGGTTTCGGACGCGCGCATTGATAGGGTCAGCTCTCGGGTCTATTGCCATCCCAACTGGTATCGCGCTGTCGAATACTGCGACCAAGGACTGATCTTTAGGTTTGTGGTCATGCGCCTGTGGTTATGCACTCCTGGATGCCCTCTTCGTTCGGAAACGTTTAATGCCCTCCAGGCTTTCCGGGCTGCGCGCCTTGGTTATCCCGGACAGCGTTGTGGCAACGGCATAGCGTCTAAATGCAGTCCACCCTACCCTTCAAGTTCAAAGCTGATTTCCCGGAAAACGGAAGTTATGATGCTCTCCACGCATCCGCCGACGTCGATCGCCGCCGGGCAAGCATGGAGCTGTTCAGACGTGACAATCGCGCGGTATTTTTCTCGCCATCTGCGTCGTGAAAACAACGACCCATCAGGCAATCCAGCCATCGTTGATGAGGATGGTCTTCTTGCCATTGCAGGCCCTAAGGTCATATTGGGGGAGCCGGGCATGGGTAAAAGCCAGCTGATTGAGGAATTAGGACGGCGCTTAGACGTCCGGCCAATCACCGCGCAACGGTTCATCGCCAGCGGCAACCCGGGACGTTTTCATTTTCCTGGTAAACCTCTGTTGATAGATGGGCTCGACGAAGCCATGGCGCGGCGGGATAGCGATGCTGTGGATATGGTGTTAGGGAAGCTTGAGGATGCCGGGCATCCCAACTTCATCCTTTGCTGCAGGTCGAGAGAATGGCAGTCACGCAATGTTGTGAACCTAACGCAAATTTATGGCTCAGAGCCCAGCATCCTAACCATCGAAGCGTTTACGAGGTTGGATGCCTTTGCTTTCATGCGCCAGCTCTATCCAGAACTCGATGTGGATCACGTCCTTGATCACCTGGAGGATCAAGGGATCGCCGAGCTCTACCAGAATCCTCTGACTCTTAGCCTCATTGGCAAAGTCGCTGTTGCTGACAGGACTCTCCCTGCTACACGTGCGGGCCTCTTCGAACGGGTGTGCACTCTACTCTGGCCCGAGCATGACCCTCACCGTATTGACGGCGCGCTTGGCCTTCTTTCTGAAGAACAAGCGCTTTCGGCCGCTGGAGCTCTCTGCGCGGGATTGCTGCTCGCGAGCGGGGACGCGATCAGTCGCTCCGGCCCTAATCATCTCGTAGTAGGGGATGTCAGGCTTGCAGAGCTCAGCGAGCTGCCCGAGGCGGAAGCCGCACAAGCGGTTTTTTCCTCAAAACTGTTCCAGACTGTTGGCCCGGAACGGGCAAAGCCCATACACCGCGTGGTTGCAGAGTTTCTCGGTGCACGATGGCTGTCGAAGGTCGCAAGAACCACTCAAGCACAGAAGAGAGTACTCGCTCAGTTTCGCACCGGCGGCAGTGTGCCTGCGAGTTTGCGAGGTCTGCACGCGTGGTTGTCTTACCACAGCCCAGCTATGTCATCTGCGGTGATTGCAGCCGATCCATATGGCGTGTTGCGGTATGGCGAGACGGCGAACCTCACGGCAGAGCAAGCTCAAAGCATGCTCGACGCGCTTACATCACTGTCGCAAACAGATCCTTTTTTTAGATCCCATGATTGGGGCAGTCATAAGGCCAGTGGCCTGATGCATGATCGCTTGGTAAGCAAAATCGAGACAATCATTACGTCGCCGGACAGCAATGTTCACTTAAGGGCCCTTCTGATCGAGGGTCTCACTGGTACTCCCCTAGCCAGGTCGCTCGAAGACGCGCTTAACGGCGTGGTATTCTCCGATCGTTATGCTTTTTCAGAGCGGAAGCATGCCGTGCAGGCGCTACTGCCAATCTGTGACCGGGTACGCCGGCAGAGCATTATTAACCGCTTACATGAGTCCTACACTGACGTATCGTTCGAGCTTGCGCTGTTCGTCATCGAGGCGATTGACTTTGACGTAAGCGATGAGCTTCTTGCCATGAATATCCTGGCGTGCTCAGGGCTATATGTTTGTTCGCTGCCTAGAGCATCCTCACGGACATCTGGCGGATTGTACTGGCTACCGTTCAGCCAAAAACTGGTTCTCACTAGAATTCCAAAGCTGCTGAGCCTGCTCACTGAGCAATGCATTCCAGTCGACATCAGTGAGACTGAGCCACCAGGCTATCTGGTCGGTCTCATCGCGCTGCTTATAAGTCGCGTCATCGCTGAAAACGTACTCACCGCCTGCCCAGAGGATGCATCGCTTCTCTGGAACTGGCTAGGCGCTATGCATCGGCTTGATCTTTACGATGTACCAGAGAGGAAAACACTCAACGCCCACCTCGACAATGCCGACGATCTCAGGCATGCCGTCCAGCAATATGCGCTGCATGATCTGGAGCCTGCCAGCTCTGTCTGGTCACAGAATTGTGATCTGGAGGATCGCCTTTTGGGGCTTGCAAGCCGCAAGTCCGACTTGATTTTTTTTCTGGAGCAACTGGCTCCCTTTAGCACTCAGGATGAGAAAGCCCGGGCGCAGTGGTGTGATTTGATGCTGATAGCGTGTAGAAATCGCACGTTTGACCCTGATGTTCGAGCTGTCAGTCGAAAATTTCAGCGGGATGACCCTGAGCTGGAGGCCTACGTCTACAAGCTGGAAAATCCAGTCAAATCCGAACTTGCGATTCGAAGAGAATTGAGACAGGCGGAGCGAATAGAAGCGCTCCGCGTTCAGTATGAAGCTGATAGTGATCACTATCTTCATCACCGTTCATCTCTGCGAAATGGCGATCTGCGGGAGATACTCCCTGCGGCCAGATACTACCTGGGCCACCACGACGTTTACGACGTGCACCTTAACTCAGTCGAGGCCCTCACGGCGTGGCTTGGTGCCGAGTTCGCCGAGGATGCCCTTGTAGGCTTTGAAGCCGTGCTACACCGCGATGACCTTCCGTCTCCCCATGATGTGGCTCACAGCCCTGCTGAGGAGAAGGTCTGGAACTACTGTTTCCCTATGGTTGCCGGATTACTGACTAGGCTGCGCGCGGGTGGAGGCTTCTCAGACATCCCAACGCCCGTTCTCCTATCCGCTTTGATTGTTTGCTTGCACAATCAGATAGCGTTTGTTCCCGACAACCTTTCGTCCCTGTGCGAAGCTCTCGAAAACGAGTTATTTGGCAACCATGATTTGCCAAGGCGAGACACCCTGAGTCGTTATGACTTCGCTTGGCTGTGCCTTGAGCCTTGCATCAAGGCTGGCAAACCACAAATCTCAGCGATGAATGTAATCTTCTCTCAACCCCAGTGGCATGCAACCGCTGCTCACCTTTCTGCGACTTGGCTCAGCGACCAACTCGTCATGGGAGAATCGATTGAGAACAGGATGATCCATCTCTTGGTCGCACCAGAACATCTGCACGAAATGGGCGCGATCACGAAGCTTTACTCGGACGTTGAATTCAGCTCCGTCAGTCGGATGCTCATGTGGCGGGCCGTAGATTTTCTGGTCAGCTTTAATGAATCCAGGGAGGCTCTTGCGGCAATTGGCAAAGACCACCCGGATTTCATTTGGCCCATCATTAGGCTTGTACCCGGAGAGCGCCGAGGGCAAAAGCGTGTACTCGATACCGCTCAAGTCAAATGGATCGTATCCAATTTTCGAGGTTCCTGGCCGTGCCAGAACAGGCCGTGGGTGAGTGACGGAAGTCAATCTCCTTTTGAGGCTTCCAGTTTCGTTCGATCAATGATCCAGCGGCTCGCAGACGACACCTCGATCGAGGCAATTGAAGCCCTACAAGAGCTGATTACAGAGCCGGAAGATAGCTATACCCTGGATCTTCTACATATGGCGGCCGAGCAGCGACAGAAGCGTGCAGAGGAAGACTTCGCCCCGCTTCAGCCATGTGCTTTGAGTGCGCTTCTCCGTGAGGGGCCGCCGACAAACATGGTCGATCTCAGAGCTCTGGTGCTCGATGAGCTTTCCGTTATTCAGCAAAAATTGTTGGGTGATGACCTTGATCGGGTAAGCATGTTCTGGGGCGACAACGGTGTGCCCTACACGGAGAACACCTGCCGAGACCGTTTTGCCATGCTCATCAGCCGAGAGCTGCAGCAGTTCGGTATCCGGGAGCTCACAGAGGCCGACATGCCCAAATCCAAACGAGTGGATCTCGCGTTCGCCTGCGGTGACTTTCAGCTTCCAATTGAGATCAAGTGCCAATGGCATGACGAGGTTTGGCAGGGTGCAATCCACCAATTGCATGATCGCTATCTGATTGATTGGCGCTCGCATGGCTGCGGGATTTACCTTGTGTTCTGGTTTGGGAAACTGCCGTCCAACACCGGAAAAAGACTGCAGGCTCCGCCCTCGGGCGTCCCTCCCCCCGGTACCCCTGAGGCCATGCGGCAAGCCTTGATAGAGTGCCTGCCGGAAGCTTTGCGATCTCAGATTGATGTGGTGGTCATAGATCTGGAAGCGGGAAGAACAAACCTCACGCCTCCGACCTAACATGACAAGTGTCGCCTGGCTCCCCCGCTGGAGGGCATTGCGCTCGACTCATGCCCCATCACACTTGATATCGTGGAGTAGGTTATATCGACCATTAGGGTCAACCGAGCATGAGCCCATGCTCAGTCGCTCTCACATTTGCTGCTGATCACCCACAAGGTAGTGAACCATGACAATGCTCGACAACGCTGTGTCCTCAATCCGCTTAGGCGTTGAGGATTTCAAAGCCATTGCAACTGACGAAGCTCGTGCACTGTCGGCGATTCGCAATCTCTCGGCCGGCCTGCTGTTGATGTTCAAGGTGAAGCTCCAAGAGCTGAGCCCTCCTGACTCCAAAGAGGCATTGCTGAAACAGCATGTAATTCCGGCGCTGGATGCGGGTGGTAATCCAGTTTGGGTGGGCAAGGGAGGACAGACGGTTGATGTGAGAACCATCCAGGAGCGCCTTGAAAGCTTAGGGGTGACTGGCATCGACTGGAGCCTTTTGAAAAAGCTAACCACGATGCGTAACGATGTCGAGCACTACTATTCCAAGCTCCCCGCATCAGGGTTAGCGGAAGCCATGGCCGCCTCGTTCCACCTAATCCAACAATTCGTACCTGGCTACCTCGGGCGTACCCCAATCGAGCTTCTGGGCGAGGAATTGTGGAAATTCCTAACGGCACAGGAATCTTTCTACAAGCGTGAGCTTGAGGTCTGTCAGGTGGCAAATAAACAAGTGACTTGGGGGCACACTCTCCTGAAGGGCTCTGTCGATTTGCTGCAATGTCCGGCTTGCAATTCGCCTCTAATCAAGCCGCTAGCTCTGCTGGAGCCAGCCTGCGAGATCACGTTCGTGTGCACCTGTTGCGCGCACAACGCCAGCTACGCGGAGGCAGCTGAAGCCATTGCAACGATGCACCATTACTCTGACCTTTACTATGCCTTCACTAAGGGAGGTGAATCGCCTCTCGACCATTGCTCTTCATGCGGCCACTTCAGCTACCTGACAGAAGAGCTTGAATGCTTACTATGCCTTGATGACAGTCCTGGCCCAGCTTGCGCCGAATGTGGCGCGACGCTGGAATCGGAGATCGACAGAAATGACGATCTGACTCAGCTGTGTGGCATGTGCCGCTACGCCATTGAGGCTGACTGACTAAAGCGGCGACCAGGTGGGCGACGTGCCCCCAGCACTGACTCCCCCGCTTCCGCCAGCCGCGCGGTTCGTTGTCACAGCGCGGGCTCACGTATACCCTGAACGAGCTAAATCTCACCCAAACGACGGCTGCCTAACAATGGAAACGACCCGTACGAATGATGTTGATCGCGGTGAGCCTCCGCTGTCGCGGGAACTCAACGATCAGGTAGCTCAGCATGATCTACCCGTGTGTCCAAATCGACTCATCATGGCTGTCGAGGCGGTGCATGGCCCTGGCGCAGCACTTGCGTTGCTCCGTGAGCACCTGCACCTGCGCGCAACCGCAAAGCTTGTGTTTTCTAGCTATAGCGGCTGCTTCTTTTTGCAGCTTGACGAAATCGACCGCTTTGAAAATTGGCGTGTGGGTATGTTGGAGGCGGTATCAAGCATGCCTTTCAAGTCGAGCGAAATCTTCAAACATACAATCTCGACCTTTACACCCTCAGATATCGGTCGAGTTAAAGATGCCGTAGGCATAAGATCGCTTGCAGAGCTCGGACTGATCTCCCCGGCACCTTAAGGCACTGCTTGGCTGGACTCACACCAAGGTGTTTCGCTCTGCTTCCTGGCTAAATAGATCTCACTTGATCCCCCTTCATCGTATTGGCTGCCTCGCCTGGAAGGCTTCGAGGGTGGCTTGGAGTCGCCCCGTGTGGGGACGGGTGAATCCTGCTGCAGCTCTCCTGCAGGAGTCTCTGCTGGCTCGGCCTCCTGGCATTCGAGCTGAGCCTCTAGGTCGACAAGGCGCCGCGTCAGATCACCTTCACGATTCGTGGCCAGGGCAGCGGAAATATTGAGCGTTTTGACCTCCTCCCTGAGCTCCAGTACCTGGGTCTTATGATGTTCGATGATCGCAGCGGCCCTTGCATCGGATAGCGTCAAGGCCTGAACCTGGTTGGTGAGGAGCTCCACCTTATCGCTTTGCGCGTGTAGGGCTTTTGCCTGTTGGCGTGCCTCGCCAATCAAGCGTTCGTTGTCTCGACTCAAACGTGTCAGCTCATCCTGTTTGACCACGAGTGACTCTCTAACCTGACGCAATTCCCCCTGGGTTATCTGAAGCTCGCTTTCGTGGCGGCGCTGGTCTTGCTCCCGTTGCTCTTTGGTAGCTTCGCGGTAATGCTCAAGGGCATTACGGGCGTGAACATGCTTTTCCTCCAGGGATTGAATCTGCTCATCTCGTTCCTGGATACGACGCTCCAAGTCGTTACGCGCCTGGTTCAATTGAGCATTACGGCCAAGCTCTTCACGCAGGGAAGTTTCACTCACCTGAAGCGCGGCAGTTTGAGCCTCCAAGGCCGACTGCTGAGCCTCAAATTGCCGCTTCAAGGTCGCGAGCTCGCCCTCCAAGCGTTGGTTGCGCTCATCAAGATCACGAAACTGTTCATCAAACTTAGCTTGGGCGACAGTCAACGCCTCACGTCCCTCCTCCATCACCTGATCAAGAAGGCTTTCGACGCTCGCCTTCAGCGCATTGCCTATGCGGTCGCGTAGCTCGATGACCGGACGCTCAGCCGCCTCCAGCTCCTTCAGATATCGAGAAATTGTCGACTTTGAGCCGGTATTTCCAAGTTCTACCCGCACCCCGTCGATGCTCGGGTGCATGCCCTTGGCTAGCAAGGCCTGTCTCGCCTTTTGCACCAACGCTTTGTTGATTCCACCCCGAGCCATGGATCCTCTCCTATGATTTCGTACTGTGTTACATGTCATGTAATTACGTGACACGCCGTAAGAATTCTAACGAATTTCGCTGGTAAATCCTAGGAAGCTATAATGGGGCCTTATGGCTTCTTCACTCTCAAAAAGCATTTAGCTGCCGCTGAAAGTGTGGAATGCTGGAATCAGGCAGATTTTGTAGGCAAAGGCGATGGAAAAGGCTGACCGGTACCTCATGGCAGGCACCAGAGAGAACACCCGCAAAAGCTACCGGGCGGCGATCGAGCACTTCGAAGTGACGTGGGGCGGCTATCTGCCCACAACCGGCGACGGCATCGTTCGCTACCTGGCCGAGTACGCCGACAAGTATGCAATCAGCACGCTCAAGCAGCGGTTGGCCGCGCTGGCGCAGTGGCATATCACCCAGGGATTCCCAGACCCGACCAAGACGCCTAACGTGCGCCAGATGATCAAGGGCATCCGTGTCATGCACCCCGCCCAAGTCAAGCAAGCCGCTCCCCTTCTACTTAGGCATCTCGAGCAAGCCGTGAAATGGCTTGAAGCGGAAGCGGCTGCCGCGCTTGATCGCGGTGACTACAAGACGCTGCTGCGCCACCGTCGCTCGGTTGCAATGGTGCTGATCGGATTCTGGCGGGGGTTTCGCGGGGACGAACTGGCCAGGCTTACGGTGGAGAACACGCAGGCCTATAGCGGTGAGGGCATCACGTTCTTCCTGCCTCACACCAAAGGTGATCGCCAGTATGAAGGGACAACCTTCCAGACGCCGGCGTTGACGATGCTCTGTCCGGTCGAGGCCTATATCAACTGGATCACCGTCGCAGGCCTCGTGAAGGGCCCTGTCTTTCGCCGCCTGGATCGTTGGGGGAATCTGTCGGACACCGCCATCCAACCTCACAGCCTGATTCCGATGCTGCGCCGCATCTTCAAGGAGGCCGGGTTGCCTGAAGAGCTATACAGCACCCACTCGATGAGACGAGGCTTTGCGACATGGGCGTCGGCTAACGGGTGGGACATTAAAGGGCTTATGAGCTATGTGGGCTGGAAGGATATGAAGTCGGCGTTGCGCTACATTGATGCTAGCGTGTCGTTCGGCGGAATTGCTTTGCGTGTGGCCCAGCAAGCGCCCTCCATTGAGGGTAAGAAGGTTCCCGGCGATCACTCAGGCATTGATTGACGCTATCAGGCAGACTCTGCACGTTGTTTTAGATATTCGTGAAAGCAGGCATTCAGATGGATAGAGCGCTCGAACAAATATCCGCAGGTTCGCGAATCTGATCGACCCCCATTGCTGTCAGATTGTTCAGGTCACTAGCACCTAAACAGGTGAAAGTTGCCCTATCGCGAACGATCGCCCGCGATAGGGCATTGCTGATTAGCTAACTTGACCTCCTCCAGAACCACCAGGAGTCGTACCGCCCACCCCTAGCAACTGATCCACATAGCCTTTGACTAATGCTAAGCTTAATTTCGCCACTAGCCGGCACACCAAATACGGCCATAGCTTCAACTAAACTATCGACCTGGCTGGCTTCAAAAAAACTGGACTGCGAAGCGGTCACAGATATATCGTCTAAGCGAGAGCTTACATCGGAATACCAATTCTTCACTGTCATTTCAGCATCAGAGTCGAGAAGGGTAATCACTAAGTTATCATCTGACCGATGATAGCCAAAGCTGACTAAGTTCACCTTCCACTTCTAATATGTCGAAATCAGAATCATTAGAATGGTTGTCAATTACGTCACGGACAGCGGCGTTCTGAAGCTGTCCTGTCTTGCAGCGCTTCTGGATGCTCTTACAGAGAGAGCTTACGACCCAACCTATAAAACGCATCGTCCAACCAATGCTCGAAGGCTCCACGATTGGCAGGGATTAGCAGGTGGCGCTCATGGAGCACCTGCTCTGAACGATGCGGGATCGACATGGAGGAGATAGGTGATGCGGGCGGCTCCTGGAATACTTTATTTTCCATACCGTGCAGCTTGATTTGGAACCAGCCGTGACGCCCCTGCGCTATCAGTTCGAACGCTGCAAGGGCGGCCAGCCGCGCCCTCGAGGGTGAAACATAGTAGGAAGTGAGCAGGTCGGTTCGATTGCTTTGCCCGTTGATGTCAACGGTGACCCACTGCATACCGTCGTCCTGTACCCGCCAGCCGATGCCATTGGTGTCGACTCCCAACACATCCGGTTTGTCGAAAGGCTTGTAGCCGTCCTTGATCTGGCAGAGTCCTGCCTGGCACATCCTGACGAAGATATCATCGCGCTGAGTGTCAGACACTCGCATGGCGCCCGTTAGGCTGGGCTGCGGGAGAAACGCCAGTTCAATGCGCGCGTTCTGGATATAAGCACTGCCCCACCCACTAGCATTGCTCGCTTGCCGTGCAGCTAGCCGTTGCTCAAATGCAGCTTCAGTGATTGCCGACATCGACTGCTTCAACCGGCTAAGACCTTGGACGATGCCGTCCTGAAGCTCGCCTGCATTCGCATAGGACATCCGGAACAAACCATCTACGTAATCTGACACCTCCTTTCGGAAAGCTTCTTGCGGGCCAGACGCCGGTACTGCTTCGAGGAAGGCGAGGATAGGCTTGTTGGATGACTTTGCCCGTCGAAATTCTTGTTGTGTAACTGACTCGCCCGTACTCGGCTGGCTGGCCTCGCAGTTCTTAGGGATTCAGCAACCTTAGGCACGTCTGCAGTTTTCGGCAGCCTGCGCGTCGGTGTCTTGCATGCATTCCGGGGCTTACGCGCCTAGCGGCGATGAGGTGACAGTACTGCTGTCCGGCGGACTAGCAGTTCTCCGCCACGTCGCCACTACCCGCTCATATTACCGCCGAGCTCATTAGACCATGGTCACGCATCAAGACTCTGGCCCACTAACGCGGCAATGGCCGATACTAGCGACCACTTTTCAGAAAGCTCAAAAGGACTTGGTGAACTATGTCATTGGATGTGGCCTACAGCATTGAAGCTGACGATTTTGTCGACCCTGATCGCGCCTACGATCTATTCTGGTCAGGGGTGATTACAAACAAACGCGCATTCGTATGTCCGGCTGCTGACTGCTCCGCCCAAGTTACCTGCGCGAATCTGGACAAAGACATCCAGAATATGAGGGTCGTCCCGCACTTCAAGGTCTACGGAGCTCATAGTGAAGCGTGCGGCATTGCCAACGGGGCCCCCGTCGATTTGGAGCTCGAGCCCGCTGAACTGGATGGGCAGGAACGCAGAACAGTTGACCAATCCATTGTCGACGTCTTCAAGCTCGAGCGACCTGCCTCCTACTATGACGAGCATTCGGTCGAGCCCGGCGCGGACGTTCATGTAGCGAAGAAGCGTGCGAGAAGCACCCGACCTTACACTCCTAAGCTCGGGGAATCAGGCATAGTCGGGCCCATCTACTCGGTTCGATCTGTAGTCAGCAGATACATCCGATACCGTTCCGATGAGACCCTTGAGTTTCGTCGGTTGAACATCGCCGGGCAGGACGTGCCCTATGCCAGCATCTTCAAATGCATCTGGGAGCAGGATCTGGACGACCTGCCTGACCACCCCATCATTTACTACGGGTGGGCGTATGTTGACCGCACGAAAGGCAATAATGGCTACCGAATCAAATTCAAGAAGAATTTCAAGCGAGGAAACGACAGCCTGATTACCTCATGCTTCGTCTCGGACACGTTCATAGAAAACTACAAGCTCAAAAACCTTATGGCGGTGCGGCTGTCCAAAATCGCCGAGAAGGACAAGCCGACAGCGTTCGTGTTTCTCTATGGCCAACCCGCAATACGGACGTCGAATGACCGTGACTACGCAAACTTCGATCTGAAGAACCTCGACATGATCGATGTCAACTACGACTGCCCCCTACCATCCAGATACGATAAGTAGACAGTCCCACACCGCGACCCATGACGGCTCTGCAACGTTCTGCAGAGCCTGGCGAACCTCCAGCTCGTCAATTTTCGAGGCTATGGAGCCCATACCGGCAGCGTGGACGTTCCGACCTTGTCGATAACGATGGCCAGGCTTTGTCGGGCGCGAGTTACCGCGACGTAGAACGCCGCTGCAGCTGTGGCCTCCAAAGCTGTGCCCTTCTTGATGAAGCTTTCGATGTTGGCAGTGGGCGCGAGCAATACTCGGTCAAACGTCGCACCCTTCACCCCTTTGAAGTTCTGAAAATCCAGATTGAGATGCTTCGCCGAGCTGACCGAATGCCTTAGGCACTGCGGTCTATATCGGCCGACGTACTCATCGACATGCTGCGTATGGAGAAGGAACACGCCATCATGCTCAGTCTCATCGAGGTTCTCCGAGGTAGTGCCAGGAAAGCCCCAAGTGGCGTCGAAGATGGTATCGGAAAACGTCGCAATCTCGGCTCTGCATCGGTAGGTTATGGTCGCGTAGGCAATGGTGAGTAACCCCTGAGCCTCTCTATCTCTAAACCATTCAAGCGACGCGGCGTAGCCAAATTTCTTGTTCTTCTGGCCTCGGGGGTTTGTAGACAAAACCGCCTGCCTGACATCTCCCACCATCCGCACATCGATTTTAGAGCCGAGCAGCACTTCCAGGATTTCCCAGTCGAAGCTGGCAAGATCCTGGACTTCATCGATCAATATCTCATCGTAGATGCACTCGAGCCTGCGCAGAAGCGCCGGTGTCGCCTCCATGAGCTCAAAGGCAAGCTTGCCCAGTTCGCATGCGTAGACCCGATTTCCCGAGTCCATGAACCTGCTTCTGCCGACAGCACGCTCGAACGGCCTGCCTTCGAAGTCAAAGCCCTTGACCCGATCCTTAGGGAATTTGAACCGTAGGAATGGTTGTGCGAAATGACGAAGCAGAAAGGTGTACCAACCCATGACTTCCAGGGTGTTGCTGTCGCCTGCCTGACTTGCCACACGCGATCGAATCTCTTGCTGGTTCGTTTGCGTGAAGGTCAACACTGCAATCTTTCGATCAGTCGCTGCCCGGCAGTAATCAACGAGCCCTTGAGTTTTCCTGCCGCCAGCGACTGCAAGCGTCAAATGGTTAGGCATTCTGGATGAACTCCGCCGCTTCCTTCATGTAATTCGGGGCGGACAAGGCTTTCGAGGACTCGGCGATAAGCAAAGCACCCTCAGTCTTTTCGCGAGTCATCCATGTCACCAAGTCGGCCTTCGGTGTGATTCCGAGCACCTCTCTGAGATGACTTTCGCCATTCGCTTTAATCAGCTGCGGTTCGAGGGTACGGCCATCAATCACTTGGCCGATGAAGAGTTCGCGCTTCGCGCCGTCCAGCCATTTCTCAACCGACACCCGAAGATCGGCAGGCTCAATTCCGTCGTTGTCTCGCATCACCGCGACCGGCTTATCGACGGCAGCACACAGTTCAAGGCAGCGGGCCAGCGCAAGCCCCCGCATGCTGATGACATCGACGCCGGCAGCCATAGGCGTTAACCCATGCACGTCGTGAAACACCCTTTCGAAAATAATTTCGTCAGACGGCCCTTCCACCAGGATAACCTTTTTAGCCAGCACGAGACGGAGCGTGTCGTATCCAGGAAGGCGCTGAAAGTACCGGACAGTTCCGGGATCGAGAGCCGTAATCTTCGACGCGTGATTTCTATTCAACAGGTGCAGCGCGTTCAGGCCTAGGCGATTGAGCACATACGTGCTGTGCGTGGACACAAACAATTGTTGGTCGTCAGAAGCGAGCTTTTCAACGCGGTCTAGCAGAGTGGTAAGACTGGTGTGTGACAGGTGATTCTCGGGCTCTTCGATCATGACGATCTTCACTTTGGCCGAGTGACGCTTCATCGCGAGCGATATCTTGATCGCAGCTTGCTGACCCTGGCCCGCCATCGAGAAGGGAACATTGTCTACGTGAGGAGTAATTACGCTTTCCCAGGACGTGCGCGACGTCTGATCCATAGCCAATGCCATGGGCTCCGCCAGCAACGATGCACCCAATGCCGAGAA
Organism: Pseudomonas sp. Z2-11; assembly: GCF_054161305.1. Lineage (NCBI taxonomy): Bacteria > Pseudomonadati > Pseudomonadota > Gammaproteobacteria > Pseudomonadales > Pseudomonadaceae > Pseudomonas > Pseudomonas sp. Z2-11. The sequence continues at coordinate 3,126,909 of NZ_CP096395.1, read as the reverse complement.
TCGTGTATTGACTGTCGCCAGCGCACCATCCGTCATCGACGCTTTCACCGTACGAAAGCCTAAGGAAATCTCAGCCTTCTCGGTGGTCTCTAGGTGATCACTCAGAATCTGACGCAGATGGTAGTCCACACCCGCTGAGGATTTGACTGTCCTGGAATCGATGGTGGCCACCGACAGCACTCGCGGACGCTTGGTGAGCTCACGATCGGCGAACGACCGCCATTCGCATGTGTAGTACTCAACGGGCAGTAACGCATTGGGAGCCTTGAGCCAGTCATCCAGCATGTCCTGATACTCTTCGTTGGGATATATCCTTAAGAAGACACCCGGACAGGCATTAGTTGGGACGGCGGTGTTCACGGCACCACAAAGCACCTGCAATTCATCGTCATCGCGCAGGTATAGCTCTATCAGAATTTCGGGCAATGCGGGCTTCATGCCCGCGGCTCGATGCGCTAGAAATTCTTGAACCAGCTCGGTGTTAAACCAGTGCGGGTTTAGTTCTTCAAGGACACTCCGGCCCCCGATTCGACCGTTCAGGGCCAGCGAGACCGCTTCCATTAAGGTGGATTTACCCGCGTCGTTGCCGCCGACCAAAATGTTCATTTTGGGGTTGGGCAGAAGGTTGAAATCCTTGTAGATGCGGTACCCACGAATGTGAATTCTGGTGATCATAACCGTCATTCCTTTGGCGAAAAATACAGCTTATTGGTGGTTTCAATTGAGGAGCTTGCGAGTCAATGAGGTCGTAAGGACGTGCCCCATCTGACCAGGGTTCGTGGCGAACCGCATCAGATTTATGAGTGAAGCTCACGCCCTGGATCTTGTCGATCGTGATGCCATCTCTAGCGAGCCGAAGACTGGGCTCGGGCGCATGTACGTGCTCCATGAAGCTAGTCGATGATTCTTGGGTATGCGGGCTGCCCTCCCAGATCTGAGGATAGAAGATCCAGTGATCTTCGTCCGACTCCCAAAGGCTCACGTGCTCAAGCGCATCTTGATCCTCAGTTTTATCGACCCCACTGGCCTTGTGAAAAAGGATGGCGTTCAGACCTGGCGATGCATCTTTGGGCACCTGAACAGACGGAAAGAGGATGCCGTTCAAGTTGAGCGTTTCGTTGGTGGCCAGGTAGTCCGCGATCACCTGGGTTATCAAATAGCCCTGATCAGCCCTGATCAGCGCTCTCAGGCATGACCGGCATGACCGGCATGACCATTTGCTGCTGTAGCTCACGAAGAAAAGCGCACCGTTCGGCTTGCTCCCGGCGCACTGGGTCAAAATAGCTGAGGTTCGTGTCTGGGCGAACTCCACCTAAGTCACCAAGGTTCAACAGTCGCAGCGGCCGAATGACCTCGAAGGTGGCTGTGACTAGCCATCATTGCTCCACCCAGACAATCCATCGTCGATTAGGTGAACAAATTGCCACTAGACATGATGCCTCAACCTCCGTAGCGTTCTGGCGGTACAGGGTTGCAAGACATTCATTATTCAAGGGACGTGTAATGGGCGAATGGTCAAAGAAACTGGGCGAGCGCGGTGAACACATCACGGAAGCGCTGCTCAACCTCATAGGTTGGAAGGCAGCACGTAAGGGGCACGAGTTCGACTGTGTGAAACCAGTCCTCCACAGTACGACCGGTAACCCCAGAAAAACCCATGGCGCCGATTTTGTCTTCAGCTGCCCCTCCCCTCTGGAAGATGGCGTCCTCAAGCACCTCGTCATTTCTTCGAAATTCACATCCAACCCTTACCCGACTTCACCTGGCACAACGTTCAAAGAGCATTTCGCCGACCTCGCAACGACAGTCGAATGCTTCAATCGCTCGCCGTTGAAAAAGTCGATCAACTCGGGCTATCCAGGCGCGAGTGGTCAGTCGCTCGCAGGCATCCTTTGCTGGTTCAGTGCCGCATCGGACGCAGAGGCGGATGTAGTCAGCCAAGTAGCGGGCTCGAGGAACCTAGACAGTGCCAACTACGGCACGATCTACGTCATTGATAATTACCGAGCTAGCTTTCTGTTCGATACCATTACGTACGCGAGAAATCGTTTCGGTGCAGAAAACGTTCGCTTCCTCTACCCCTCCACTGGGAAAAACGTAAGCCCCATACAGAGGGTCACAAACGGGACAATACTGCCTCCCGAATATCTCAATAGTGGCTTGATCCCCTTTTTCATCCAAGAGCATGAAAGGAAATCGTTGCTTATCTGCTGCCAGGATCCTTTCAGCATCGAAGCCGTGAAACGCATGATTGGCTTTTCGATGGAAATCGCCATGGAGTTTCCTAACAAGGTGGCCCTCGCTTTCCCTGACTACAACTACGTAGATCATGAGGAAATTGCAGACATCGCAAAGCTGTCAATCGCGAACAAGGAGTTCGCTTCAATCGTCGAATTCGAATCCTACCTAGCTGATTTCAGGGGATGATGTAGTGAGTAATCAAAATATTGACTCTATCCTTCCCCAGGGCGAGGCGCTGCGTACCTACCTTGCTCAGCCCTACATCAGCGCGGGCGATATCAAAACGGTTCTGAAAAGCCGAGGCGTCTTTATCAACAGCTCAGAGAAAGAGCATTCCATCCCTGCTCTTACCCTGTCCCTGATTCGCCCCAGCGAGTTTTCTCAGCTCCAGCTTGCCTACACAACCAAAGAAGATAACCCCAAGATCACCACCCAGACGATCAAGTGGCAAGGTCAGGATACCCTGCTGGACGCGATACCTGACGTCATGGACGTCAACAAGCTGCTGGATCTTGACTTCGTAAACTTCAAGGTCTTGGGAACGCCCGAGTTCTATCCCGTCAACAAAGACCTCGACACGATCCGGATGGACTATCTGCTGGAGCGCATAGACCGCTCCAAGAGCTGGGCTGACTCTCGCAAAAACTTCAAGGGCTCCATCGAGATCAAGAAAAACAAGGCTCAGGACGAGCTCATCCTGATCTTCACACACACTGCCCCGGAAACGAAGACGACCAACAAGGCGATGGCGAGGCATCTGATTTCACATTTCAAATCGGTCAAGCAGATCAGTGAGAGTGAGCAGGCTACCTCAATTCGTTTTTGCGACTTTACCAACCAAAACAGGTTCAACTACCTTTTAGGGCTCACGCAACACAGCAAGTTGACCGCCTTGTCCTTTGTAGAGGTGGTCGATATCGGGATCTCGCCCGATCCAGACATCCTCCTCCCCACAGCATTGGACTGGATGAAGGAAAAGATTCGTAACCTCGACTTGAAAGGCTTCAGCCTCGAGCATTCTGACTTTCTTTCGGATGTGTCTTACCGCCCTAGCCTGTTCCTGCACAGAATCGATGCCAAGTTCCGATTCAGCACCTCGGGCCTCGATGGTGATTGCGTGATCTCTCTTGGCTTCCCAGAATTTTCTGCGGCCCAGAAAAAAGACAGTGAGATTGAACTGAGGATCAAGCAAATCAGCTTTGACAACACGGGCCGATCTATCGACAAGAATGACGCCAAGGAAACGATTCTGAAAGAGTTGGAGTCCGAGAAAATTGAGACCTTCAAGACCCTATCGATCCCTGCCGGCGGTGCGCTTGCGCCTTAACGCAACAGCAGGCGACGAGATCAATCAGCTGTAAGCACCAATATCTGATGTCCTCAAGCTATCAAGGATTCACAGCAAGATAGATCTCGTCGACATGTCCTACTCCACATAGAACAGCGTTCAAACACCTGTCACGAGGTCAACAGGAAGGTGAGGGCCCTGCGTTCACTGCCTCAATCTATCGGACTAACCAAGCATTCGAAGGCAGCATAAAAGAGGCGTATCGGGTGCTTGCCGGAAAGCATCCTGATCACAAAAAGCCTTACGAGATAGAACGCTATTTGGAAAAGGAAAATATCTTCAGGTCGAGGGTATGTCGCAGCTGACAACGTACCGTACGGAATGGCGTAACCCGTCAGCCCACGATTACAAACTCACTATTGATGAAAGCGAGGCTTTTCTCGCTACAGCGGGCTCGAAACCTATTGCAACAACCATCGTATCGGCTGAAGCAGGCCAAATTCCTGAAGTCGCCTGGTTTTGCTGGTATTTTTATGCCACTAATCTCATGCGGGAAAAAGCAACCATGCAAGCAATAGCCACAATGCCCGCACCTGCAAATATGAGAGCCAGAAATGAACTACGTTGAGTTGATACAGCTCCAGGCCGAGGCCGTCTTTGGCAACAAAGCAAAAGCCGACAATTGGCTGACCCAACCGAAAAACACCTTCAGTGGCAGCGCACCATTGGAGCTCGCTCACACTGAAGAGGGATACGAACTCGTACAGGCTGAGCTTGAAAAACTCGGTCACGGATTCGCCTGTTGACTGTCCCACGGAGGCATCACGATGTCCAACTCAGACCTACTTCCTTCCCTTCTGTACAAGATCAATCAGAACCAGCTAGCGCTCGAAGCGGCAATCATGGAGCTTACGCTGTGGGTCGAACGACACGGTTCAGCGGAGGTTGCTGTCAACGTTCGGGGCGCTTTGGATACCATCAGCAAGAATGAAGAATTCATCAACATGACCCTTGCAGTGCTCATGACTCCGGAGTGACCAGATTCGATCTGAAATTAGTGCTCTCGCCCAGTTTTCCAGAGCCCCAGTGGCCCATTTAGGGCAAGTCACCTGTTCGAGTCCAGCAGTCCAGGAGGACTCCAAGACGCCAGCCGCAAAGCAGCGTGGGGTTACGCCTGGCAAAAATCGATGTCAGAGATTCAGCGTTAATGCGAACCTGCATCGCAGCGCGACGAATGGCTTTCCAATTGGAAAAGACCCGATGCCCATGACTGATGATGCGTGTCCAAGTCGTGAACGACGAAACCGGATGTGAGCTATTTCCGGTTGGTTGTCATCTCAATTCTGTAATAACCCGCCTCTAAGCCTGTTTAGCCGCTGCTTTTCTGCTGCGGAAAGCCTTAACTTTCGCGATCGTTCCGCAAGCTCGACCATGCGGGCCCCCTTTGGTCATCCCACACCAGCGCTTGCTTGAGTTACGAGTTTTATCAATAAATGCGCAACGACAATCCGGACAAATTTTTAGCTTAACAATCTCACCTTTGATGATGAGGTTCGCTGCTACACATAGTAGATAACCGGCAACGTCACCCTCATTTGACACCATGGCCTCCGCCGTTACCGAAGAGCCATGGAACATCACGCCGATGTGAAGCCCTTTCTCTACGAGTAGCTCGGTTAGCCGGACGTCGGCCCCCTCCTCTCGCAAAATAAAACAACGCAACGAATCTCGCACTTGGGTCAGTTCATTTCCTATAAAAGCGTTGCGCTTTAGCTTGGAAAACCGCCCGAATCGCTTAGACCAAGCGTCGTCAGACAGCAAAAGCTCCGGAAGCTCGTCATAAAACTCACGGGTTTCATGAGAGATCGAGAACGTATTGGCTACAGCCCTGAGAATTTCGAGCTCAGTGGTCATTTTTTTTCCGATAGCTTGCGAATGAAATATTTTTGCAAAAAAATGAGACCAAGCTAACCTCCTAGTCGGCTTAGCCGGTTACGCAACGATGACAGGCGCCCCACCCGCCAAATTTGGCGCCGAAGCGGAGTGTTCCACCGACATGATAGCAAGCCTCTCCTCGAACTACCGGAAGGTGCCAAGAGACATGTGGCCCATCCTTGGAATTCAGTTCGTCATGAATGCGTCGCATTTCATGGTCGTTCCGCTCCTGGCTGTCTATTTGGCAAGTACCATGGCGCTGACATCCTTTCAGGTCGGCTCCGTCATGGCGGCGAATCTACTGTCTGCCCAAGTGTTACCAATCATTACTGGCACACTCGCCGATCGTTTCAATGCTAAACGTTTTCTCATCGGCGGATTAGCTATGCGGAGCTTTGGTCTGATCGTGTTCGCATACGTAAGCGATTGGCGAATGCTAATGCTAGCAGCGACCATCATGGGAACGGGGGTCGCTTTATACGATTCGGGGCTTTACGCTATCTTTGGTCGACAGAACAAAGAATCGCGTACTCAAATTTTTCTCGTAAATAATCAGATGCTGAACGCCGGGGTGATAGTAGGGCCGCTTATAGCAGCTATTGCGGCCCACATTGACATCAGATTGTCATTCATCTGCAGTGCAGCTTTATTCCTGGCTCTAGCCTTGGCGAGCTGCGCAATAAAAGTCGAGAGCAAAGCGCTATCCACCGCCGGCAATATTGTACGGGACTTGAAAAAGGCGGCTTGCGACCCGCGAATGATAAGGTTGATAATAACTTGTTCGCCTTGGTACTTCCTCTTCGCGCAACTCTATGTATCGTTCCCGCTTTATTACGCTGAAATCGCTGGCCAAAATTCAGCCCCAACAATTTTTCTGGTCAATGGTATTGCAGGAATAGCTTTTATGTTTGCTTCAATGGCGTTCATCCATAAGCTTCGCCCAGCAACCTCACTACCTATTTTGTACGCAGTCGCTGCAGTTTTCTATGCTTTGGTTCCCGCGTCTCAACTGCCTATATGGTTTCTAGTTTTTGTAGTCCTCTACACTGCGATTGAGACGCTAATGCTACCCATGAATGAAACTCTTGTCGCTGAAATAGCTCCGATCCAAAGCCAGAGCACCTATTTCGGAATAGTTAGCGCTGCATCCGCCATAGTTGGCGCTGTGGGGTATTATGTAGGTAGCTGGTTAGTGATGAATAGCTCCGCCCTCTTCACGTGGTTAACATTAAGCGTGATATCCGGCATCGGATTCGCATTGTCAAATCATTTTAAGCGTGCACTGCTATCAAGCAACGAGTTCGCGCAGCCTAAATAAAAGCCTGAGCCCGCATCTGGCAAGGCTAAAAACCCAGCTTAATTCCAATATTGAGGCTTATCATGGACGGATCACTGCTGCGCTCAAATTATAACGTCATACCACCTGAAATTTCACATGGCAACGGTGCCACGTTGTTCGATGAAGAAGGAAAAAACTATATCGATGGCAGTTCCGGAGCCATGGTTGCCAATTTAGGCCATGGCAATAACACGATCGCCGAAGCCGCCAGCAACCAAATTAGGAAAATCGCCTATACGTACCGAACTCAGTTTACCAACGCACCAGCAGAAGCTTTAGCGGATAAATTGATTACACTTGCGAAAGATAAATCCAAGGTATTTTTTCTCAGCTCAGGGTCAGAAGCCACAGAGGCAGCCGTAAGATTAACTCTCCAATATTGGCGGGAAGTTGGTCTTCCAACAAAACGGAAAATATTATCCAGAAAGATTAGCTATCACGGCAACACGTTGGGCGCACTATCACTTTCGGCCGATGCGCGTAGGCACGCTATTTTGGACATAACCGCATTTGAGCCTACGGTACCGCCATGCTATTGCTATCGATGCCCGAAAGGCTTGAACCCTAACACTTGCAACGTAGACTGCGCCGACCTTCTGGAAGAATCGATATTACAAACAGGGCCCGATAATGTGGCGGCCTTCATCACTGAACCCATCATAGGTGCGAGCGGCGGTGCGATCGTGCCTCATCAACTATATATGGCAAGAATCAGGGAGATCTGTGATAAATACAATATATTACTTATCGTTGATGAAGTCATTACAGGTCTAGGGCGAACGGGCGAATGGTTCGCAATGCATCACTGGCAGCAAAGTTCTGACATCACGATTCTGGGAAAGGGTTTAAATGCTGGCTTTACTCCCCTTTCAGCTATTCTGCTGAATGAACGAGTACATGAAGCTATTAGAGCAGGCTCGAGACAGGTTTCATTCGGACATACACACAGTGGGAATCCATTATCGACGGCAATTGCTTTGGCAGTGGTAGAGGAAATCGAGAAAAATAACCTTGTAGAGCGATCAAGAATCAAGGGGGCGGAGCTCGGCAAAGCCTTGAAGGAAATAGGAAGCCAGTTCGACATGGTGGGTGACATTCGTGGAATAGGAATGTTGTGGGGAATTGAATTTAACCAACCAACCCCCCATCGAACACCCTATCCCAAAGACGCTGGCTTGACCGATCTCATTATAAAAACCGCACAGAGGAATGGACTTATTGTTTATCCATGCCGCGGCCTAGTAAATGCCACTTTTGGCGATGCCATTATAGTGGCCCCACCTCTCAATACTACTGACGCTGAACTTGCCAACTTAGCATCAAGACTATATGAAACAATATCGCAGATACATGAAGCTAAATCCAACTGAAAGGAAATCGAAATGGATACTACGTGGAATGAAAATCAAGCTTCTATTCGTGCTGATTTTGCAACTTTTGGGTACCGCATAGCAGACCGCGCTTCGAACTCAAGAAGAGAGCGACAATTCGATCGTATCTCGTGGGATGAACTAGCCTCGACAAGCTTCTTTAAGCTAGCAGTGCCAAAAGAATATGGAGGCACTGGTAACGGATGGTGGGACTTTGCAGCTGCCTTCGAGGGACTATCTACAACGGCTGGCGACCTTGGTTTTTTGCTAAGCATTATTGCTCATATGGGAGCAATAAGGATCATAGCCGAAAAAGGCTCTGAGGAGCAAAAACAGACATACTTGCCGCGTCTCGCAGCGGGCAAGATTGCGGCTACAGCAGCGACAGAGGAAAGCGGAGGATCAGACGTTTCTCGCATTCAAACCAAAGCAACAGAAAAAGGAAATGAACTCACACTCGAAGGCATTAAGAAGCATATCACCAATGCTCCAATAGCGGACATCTTTGTCATCGTAGGTCGACTTGCCTCGCTGCCCGAAAAACGGGATATGACTTTGTTTATTCTGGATAGAAGTAGTTCAGGCCTCACTACCGCACCAGCAGAAGTAATGTTCGGAAATGAGACTAGCCCCACCGGGGATATTTTAATCCACAATGTCGTAATCGGTTCCAAAAATATCATCACTCCTCCAGGGAAGGGCCTTCAACAACTATACAGTATGCTCACGTTAGACCGTCTTCTCTATTCATTGGTCAGCGCGGGCTACCTCGAACCTATCCTCTCATCGGCCATTACTCGAATAACTGGACGACAATCCTTCAAGCGGCCAATGCAAGAGCATCAGTACGTCCAAGAAAAAATTGTTCATATAAAACTTGCAATGGAGAACTCTCGCCTTCTTGCCTATGCTGCGCTCGACAGAATGCTCAAAAACCATCCCGAAGCAAATCTCATGGCCTCCGCAGCCAAATACGTAGGCTGCGAGAGTCTATGGACGTCGGCATATGAATTCCTTCAGCTCCATGGGCATTACGGCTACGTAACCGAGGAAATCACCAACGTCATAAAAGATACAATTGCAACACGTATCGCAGGCGGCACGAGCGAAATTCAGAAAGTTAATATATTCAACCAACTGATTTCCCTTCATAAAACCGCTTGAGGGCAACATGATGCATCTATTGATCGGCGCCGAGCAAAAAAAAACAATCATTGTGACAAACGAGCAAACAGACGAAGCATGGGGCGGGAGCTTTCACGTTCTATCTAGCCCCGCGTTAATTGGCAACGTTGAGATGTTATGCGCAGAATTAATCTGCGATCAACTTGAAGCAAAAGAAACCACAGTAGGCGTAAAATTCGATTTTCTGCACCTCGCGCCTACACCAACCGGTCGAGCGATAGAAATAATAGTAAAGCTTGTAGAGGCAGACGAAAAAATGCTGACCTTTTCAGCTGAAGTTAAGGATACCAAAAACAACACCGTAGTGTTTAAGGGTTTTCACAAAAGAGCTGTAGTCCAGCGAGAATTATTCATTCAAAAAATTCTCAACACATGAGCTTTTAAACTTAAACCATTACACGAGTTCTTACAATGCCAAAAATTATCATTGGAAACGTTGATAACGAAAGCATGCTCGGCGACCGATCATTTCTTTCATACGACTTTAAATGCGGTACCGCAATGGCTGCGTCGCGTCTGGCGTGGATTGCGGAGGAAGGCGATATTATTATTCTTCCCCTCATCCCGAATACAGAAATGCAGGAATACATGGATCTTATCAAAGGACGGCGTGCGAACTCGATAACCTTCATACAGCCTCAATGGGGCGATCAGGAATTCGCGCCGTTAACTGAGGAAATATTACTGTCTAAAGCAATGATCACCGAAATTAAAAAAGCGATGGTCAAAAATGCAGATTGGACATTACTACCTTACATGTTTGATAGAACTATTACAGCACTTGCGCGAGAGTTGTCCATATCAGAAGGAGACTCTAGCATAGGTTATCTGGCCGAGGGTGGAGGTGAAATCCTAAACAATAAGGCGCTATTTCGCGCAATGGCAGCAAATAGAGGAACAAATCTAGCCCTTGGCCGGCGATGTGGCAGCCTAGCTCAGCTAACGGCAGCATTTAGCCAGCTGATTGAAGTGACCGGAGCGCTGATTATAAAGCAGGATAAGAACTCCAGCGCAGATGGAAATGTGATCGTGAGCATAAAGCCGCTGCAATCGACACAAGGTTCATCAGTCTGTGAAATAATTGACCACTCCGACATTAAAGAGGCCGCGAATAGAACTTGGTGCCGACTGTCATACGCCGAGGCGGCTACGTTGATTGTCGAGGCTTATTACGAAGTAGAAAAAATTCTTTACATGGAGTTCTACGCTGATCAAAGACTTAGAAAGCCAGTATTTCTAAATTGGGGCGAACAACGGATGGAACCGCTGTTTAGAGGTTTCGTCATACCACCTGAGTTACCTGGGTACCAAGCTGCCACGTTCTCAAGCGGAGCAACTGAGCTAGCAAGAATGTGCTTAGATATGGGTTTCCAAGGACTGCTAGATGTCGACGGTATCGTCACAACAGACGGGGAAATTATCTTCAATGAAATTAATGCTCGGGCAGGGGGATGTTCGCATTTACATGTAATTTGCGAGCATTTACTTGGACACCGTTACGGCGACCGTCATGTGATTATGGCGCATAACAAAATCCCAGCAACCAGCCTAGAGCGCGCGTTACAACTGCTAAAGAAGTATGGACTTGCATTTAGCGCGGACAGCAAATCCGGCATTATCATTACAGTTGATGACACCGAGCGGTCGGGTGTCATTGAGTTTTTGTGCATTTCGAAAGACCGCATTTCTGCAGAACAACTTGAATCAGAGTTTGAAGACCATCTTGTAAGTGACGTAGCACAAAGCACAACTTCCGCCCTAACACACTAATTCAGCTGTAAAGTCCTATGAGCATTCGAGGCGAAGCAATCATGAAATATAAGGGTCGAGGCGTAAAAATCACAAAATTCAGCTCATATTTGCCTTCACGCACAGTATCAAATATGGAGTTATCTAAAAAAAACAAACAACATCCAGAATGGGCGTTCGATAATCTCGGAATAAAGTCTCGCCACGTTAGCGCGCCTAATGAGTTAGCGTCCGATATGGCGGCGGCGTGTATAAAGAACATGTTCCAAAATAAGAGCGACACATTGCTATCAAGCGTGGATCTCTTAATTCTAGCAACTTCCTCACCAGACCAGCAAGCACCGTCAACTGCTACGATAACACTTAGCAAGCTTGAGGCTAACGGAATACCATCTTTTGATATCGCTGCAGTATGCTCAGGCTTTGTGGTCGGCCTGATAACCGGAGCTCAATATATTAAATCTGGAATGTATGATTGTGTACTGGTTGTCGGTGCAGATTGCTTCAGCAAGTCTACAGATTGGAACCGAAAAGACAGTGTGTTCTTTGGTGATGGAGCCGGAGCAGTTCTTCTGGAAGCGAGCTGGGATGAGGCATCTGTGTTCGAGTCAAGTATGTTATCAGACGTCACTGGTGTAGCGCATTTCGAAATACCTAAGAACTCAAGTTTTTTTGAAATGGACGGGAAACAAGTATTCAAGTCAGCGTCCTCTTTAGTACCCTCTGCAATTGAACGGGTACTAAAAAATGCCGGCCTGCACCCATCAGATATAGATATTGTGATCCCTCACCAACCATCAATAAAGCTGCTGCAATCGATCGCAATAAGTGCGGGGATACCTTTTAGTAAATTCCATACAAATATGGACTCCGTCGCAAACACAGTCTCTGGAACAGTTCCGATTGCTCTGTGTGACGCCACAGAAAAAGAAAAAATAAATAGTGGAGATACTGTGCTTTTTTTGTCAGCTGGAGCCGGGATGATTGCGGCAGCGGCGGTAATGACTTGGGCGTAGATTTGAAATGGCCTGAGACAGGATAAATAAATTTACTCATCGATAGCCGAAGGTAAACTTTATGAGCACTGACTTAAAGACTTGCAATGAAAATTTGGTTAACGAATGGTCAGCCGCTGCCAGAAAATACATTTCAGAGCACGCTTTATCCGGCGGGGAAAAGGAAAGGTATGATGGAATTAAAGTCAAGCCGCTATATACCCCACTGGATCTAAAGGGAATACCCTATTTAAAAACTCTTCCCGGATTTGCTCCCTTTTTGCGGGGCGTTATCCCAACTATGTATGCATCGAAGCCTTGGACGATCCGTCAGTATGCTGGCTTCTCAACAGCGATCGAATCTAATAATTTTTTTAAGGCTGCATTAAAAGGTGGCCAACAAGGGATCTCCGTAGCATTTGACCTGGCTACTCATCGTGGATATGACTCAGACAATCCACGAGTTGCTGGCGATGTGGGCAAAGCTGGAGTAGCGATTGATACTGTTGAGGACATGAAATTACTTTTTAACGGAATAGATCTCAAAAATATCTCTGTGTCGATGACTATGAATGGAGCAGTGCTACCAATACTCGCGTCGTTTATCGTAGCCGCTCAAGAACAAGGCTTATCCTTATATGATATCCGCGGAACTATTCAAAACGACATTCTAAAAGAGTTCTTGGTAAGAAATACGTATATTTACCCGCCAGAACCCTCTATGAGAGTTGTACGCGACATTTTGTCCTACACCTCGGCAAATATGCCAAAGTTTAATTCTATTTCCATTTCTGGTTACCATATGCACGAGGCAGGTGCATCGGTAGCAATGGAGTTAGCGTTTACCATTGCGGATGGCATCGAATATCTAGAGTTATGCAAGACCCAGAACATCGATATCGACCTTCTTGGAACTCGTATTTCTTTCTTCTTCGCAGCAGGTATGGACTTCTATCTGGAGGTGGCGAAATTAAGAGCAGCTCGCGTTTTGTGGTACGAAATCATGGGGGAATTCGGTGCGCGCACGGACAAATCTCGAGCAATGCGAGTCCATACGCAAACATCAGGCGTCTCGCTCACCGTCCAAGATCCTTTAAACAATATAATTCGTACTACAATCGAAGCGATGTCCGCCGTATTTGGTGGCACCCAGTCTCTGCACACCAACTCATTTGATGAAGCTATAGGACTGCCAACGGACGAATCTTCGCGAATTGCGCGCAACACACAACTTATCCTCCAAGAAGAAACAGGCATACCCGATGTGATAGATCCTTGGGCTGGCTCTTACTTAATGGAAAGTCTCACACAAGAGTTAATAGAAAAAGCAAAAGAAATAATTTCCGAGGTTAGAAATCATGGAGGCATGACCGCAGCAGTGGCCAGCGGCTGGGCAAGAACAGAGATCGATAAATGTGCGGCTCATAGGCAGGCCGATATCGATACGGGTAGAAAAACCCTTGTAGGCGTCAATAAATATCAAACAAACTCTGACAGTTCGACACCTTATCGTGAAGTATGCTCTAGATATGTGCTAGCAGCTCAAATTGACTCTCTTGCGCAGATAAAACTACGTCGCAATACGACTGCTGTCAACCAAGCCTTACTAAATTTGAGAGAAGCTGCTAAGGAGCCAGACGCTAACCTTCTTTCGCTGACTATCGATGCCATGCGTGCCCGTGCCACTGTTGGGGAGGTATCGGAAACTCTTGCATCTATATTTGGGCGTCATGAAGCCATCCCCAACTTAGCAGAAGGAGTTTACGCCTCATCTCACCCTCAAAATGCGGACTGGCAGAATATCAAACAGCAAGTTAGTTCTTTCCAATCACGGCATAATCGCCCCCCCCATGTTCTAATGACTAAACTGGGTCAGGATGGCCACGACCGTGGGATGAGAATGCTTTCGGCCGCTTTTAGCGATCTAGGCTTCCATATAACTGTAATGCCGTTATTCAAAACACCTGAAGAGGTTGCCCATTTTTCAAAACTTGAGAATGTAGATGCAATTGGCGTTTCTTCGCTCGCAGGCGGTCATAAACGTTTGATTCAAGATCTTTTCACAAACCTTAAGCTTATAGAAATGCACCCTATAGTATTTTTAGGGGGCATCATTCCTCACGCAGACCACGATGAATTGCTCAGCGCGGGAGTTAGCGGTATTTATACCCCAGGATCAACGGTGGCTGCGTGCGCTTCGGATATAATTCAAAAAATCCTGCACCGTTTCACGAAAGTTAAACTAAAGTCTCAATTCAATTAAATTCCCTTCCATTCCATTCCATTCCATTCCATTCCATTCCACCTATGAACATCCTTCTTTAAGGAGATTCAATATGACTACAGTTAAACCGTGCGTAATTCAGAACCTGATCGCATTCAAAAATCATCTTAAGCAATCTGCAAACGAGCTTAATATCGATCGCCCACTTGAATGGCTGGGCATGCTGATCTCTGGAAATCAACTACAATCAGTGCATTCCTATCAGCGTCCTCGGCATTATTTCCCTGGACTGTCTGACAACGCGTGGCACGATCCTACGACTGTTCCCTTTTGCGCGAAGCTCGAAGAAAACGCACAGAAAATCGCGGCTGAATACTTTGGGATAACCAACTCAGACCCTGAATCTCCATACGTTCAAAATGGAGTTGACTTCATCACCGGTACCGAATGGCGCGCAGCATTGCTAAAGAGCTGGGATTTTAAGTCTGATCAATGTCAAATCTACCCTAAAACGGCTGATCTTTTAAGTGATTCGGATTCTGCAGAAACGGCGATGTTCTCAGTTGTTAAAGCAGGCGGCAAGATTCTTCCCCACTGCGGCCCTTGGAATACGAGGCTAACTGTTCATTTGGGTTTATCCATTCCAACAGAGTGTCAGATTCGCGTGGGTGATGAAATAAGAACCTGGACACCTGGCTCAACGTTAGTATTCGATGATAGCTTTGAGCATGAGGTATGGAACAATAGCGATCAATCGAGGGTTATATTATTGGTCGATGTATGGCACCCCCAATTAAATGGCGAAGAGCGGATGATTCTTGAACCCATGCTTAAGCTATTAGATGAAGATCACAATGGCTACTATACATTAGAGCATGCTATAAGCTATGTTAATAAGTACCTAGCGTTGCGTTAGTGCAAGCCAAATGCCAACACATCATGCATCAGAACCTTTATTCGGCTGGCACGGCGACATGCGCAGATGTACTACGACCACTTTGGCTTACACGGGCTCGTTGTCGGCGCCCATCACTGAACAAGCTCGCGAACAAAGCGTACGCGATCCTCCAGAATCGGGCGTTTACTATTTCTCAATCATGAAATAAAAAGGCCCTTTCGGGCCCTCTTGTACGCCAAACAAAATCACTTGGTCAGCCAGGACTCAACGGTGTCAGCACCGTGCTCAGCCTTCCAATCCTTCAAGCCTTTGTGATTGCCACCTTTAGTTTCGATGATTTCGCCCGTGTGCGGGTTTTTATAGACCTTCACCTGACGAGCTTTCCGGGCGCGAGTGTTCAGCGCAGCACCTTGAGCGCGACGACCTGCATGTGGATCAAGCAGGTTGATCACATCCTTCAGGCTGTAGCCGTATTTCCCGAGCAAATCACGCAGCTTCGTTTCGAATTCGATTTCTTTCTTTAGGCCTGCATCACCCTTGAGCGCCTCAAGGGCCTGGAGTTGCTCGGCGAGGTGTTTTTCGAGTTGGCGAAATTCTGCGAGCTTGGACATGTTGATTCTCTAGGTGGTTAGTCGCCTAAAGATACACCAAAGCCCACAATTGGGTTAGGGGTCAGCGATACCGGTGAAATGAAACGTCGCTGTAGTTCGCTCTTTGAAAGCAAGCGTGCCTAGGTTCACTGCTTATTTCCTTCGTCCTTAGCCGAGAGCGGCGAATGGAGGTCAACGTCAACCTTACCGGCTCGGTAATTGGATTGTCCGGCCCCGTCTTGCTGACGACGTGTCGCTCCGAAGCAGTCATCAGGATATTTTGAACATCGTCTGTCGGGCCTGTGTGTGCCCCATCGTTGTTAACCAGTTTACTGATGTGTAAACCTGCGCAGTTAACACGTCAGAAAGTTAGTTAACATGTGGCGGGGCAGATGCCCAACGAGAAGCCAGGCTCTGGACGCTTTCGCGCTAAGGTGGTGTTTACAATCCCAGGTCGCGCGCGATCTAATTATCTACAACGACTCCTGTCGCCCCGGTCGACCTCAGAAGAAACCGCTGCAAGCAGCCGCTTTGGGCCCGATTGCTGCCTTTCGCTCCAAGCGGAGTGATGCCGTTCAGCCACTGAGTCGACCCTGACGGAACCGAAGCGCCATGTAACCGGTCAGCAGGAATCCATCACTGACCGCAGCCCTCCTGGCTCCAACCAGATCCCATCGAAAGCGCCTTGAGGATGGATAGTGCTTCCGGTTGAGCCCAGCACCTCCCTGCTTGCAGGCCCTTTCTCGATGAGTACAATGATGGCCTATCGCCGGATTCTCGGACGCTGGAGCTGCCCATGACATCAGGAGCGCAACGGTATCGACTGCCACGAAATCGGCGGCAAGACGACCACGTGGCTTGATGCTCGATAAGGGAACTGGATTTGATCCAACTTTGACATGAGGGAGTTGTATGGGCATCAAAATGGATCACGCCTTCGACCAGAACGGCGATCGATGGGACGCAGATACATACACGAAGGGCACGGGGGCCGAACCTTTGCAATGCAAATGCGGTACGCCAGTCGCTCACAACCCCCCGTATACCCGGGAGATGTATGACAAGCCTGTTTTCGTTCAGGGCTATTTTCGTCTCTATCCCAACGGTGCCCATGCCGCGAATTGTCGTTTTGGAGTGGACGAGGAGATCGAGGAAATTGCGAGCACCTCTGAAGAACTGATCGAGAGCATCCAGCACAATCGATACCGCATGCGGCTGGTCATGATCAAGGAAGCATTGGAGAAAGCCGGGCGTCCTTCCGGAGATGACGAGGGAACCCGTGCAAAAGCCGGTCGGACTTACACGCACAACCCCGGCCTGCTACCTGCCTACATCAACTCCGCCAAGCGCGCCCTGAAGCTTCGCGCGCTCTGTGACAACGACCAGGACATCGAACAGCATTTAGAACTGGTTTTTGAGGGCAATGTGACCGTCGCCTGGAATCAATTCTACTTCGAGCCGGAGCGCCACGCTGAGGCGTTTTACGCGGTGTCGCACAACGCCGTTCAACATCCCGTCGCGATCCAGGGTGCGGTCAGCAGCGTCAGGACTGAAATCAAAGGCGACAAGACCAAGAACGTCATCAATCTGCAGATGAACAAGTTCCGCGTAGATCCGGATGACTCGGAAAATGGCATTGGCCTAGAGGTGAGCATTTGGGCCCGGGATCCGACGTGGTTTAAAAGCATTGAGAAGGACGATGAGATCGTAGTCCTGGGCATGTGGAAGCACTCCACTACGGCACCCGAGAAAGCCCCCAGGGAGGGACGCTTCAAAACCCTCACCAAACGCAGATTGACGATGACATTAGTTCTGAAGGCTCAGGTTTCCAAAATCGACCAATGAGCGTTTTCAC
Source organism: Pseudomonas sp. Z2-11 (assembly GCF_054161305.1). Lineage (NCBI taxonomy): Bacteria > Pseudomonadati > Pseudomonadota > Gammaproteobacteria > Pseudomonadales > Pseudomonadaceae > Pseudomonas > Pseudomonas sp. Z2-11. The sequence goes on along the minus strand of NZ_CP096395.1, from coordinate 3,109,240 downwards.
TGCACGCACCGCGCTGCCCCAGGCAAGATGCGCATCTATCTAGTGTCAGCCTTTGAGCCGGACGTTCACGAAGACGTTCAGCTCACGCAAGCATCAGCTTCAAGTCCTCGTGTAAGGTCATGTCCGCTCGATTATTCCGTGCTCGATCACAAACTGCGCGAATTGCGTGAGATCCTGAATCTGACCACGGCCCGTGCGATCTAGATGAAGGCCGGAGATACCCACTTTCCGTGGGCCATCCCTATCGCACCTCTGTGAATCCCCTATCATCACAACGCGCTCCGTTTTTAAGTCAAAGAAGTATCCAGGCACTACGCCCATTTGGTTGCAAATCGACCGGTAAATTGCAGGTTCGGGCTTCATGATTCCAAGTTCGAAACTAAACGCGTACCCGTCCATTTCTGGGAACAGGCGTCTGACGATAGGCCCGTACGGAGCGGCTAAATTTGAGCAAATACCGAGCTTAATCCCGGCGTTTTGCAAGCGTGATACCGCCTCAATGGCATCGGGATAAGCCTTTATTGACGAGAGTTCCTGCTCCAGTGCCCTGTTCAGTTCCTTCCGCTTCGAGGAAGAAAGTACGATGCCGAGCCGTGAGGCTAATTCAACGAACGATAGATTCGTCGTCATTGCCAAACCAGGCAAGCCAGGACTAATGGGGACGCCTTGTCTTCTGCCCTCGCGAAAAAGGACGACATACGGGCTCGTCCGGTCATTTATTCGGACAATGCTGCCGAACGCGTCAAACACCACTCCGGTGATCATTTTGCGACCTACCCTCATCTTGATTGGCGACCTCGTAGAGCGTCAAAACAGCCGGATCACGGCTGACAGCGACATAGACTTTCGGCGACCGTGACCAACCAACACGTAAAGCTTATTTTCCGTTTGGAAAAACATACCTCCGGTGAACTCAATCAGCGGAGTGGTGCGAAACCAGTGGCCCTTGGACGATGTCGCGCTGTCGAACAGCACTTGAAAGACCAGCAGCATCACTGGCTGCTTCCCGTCACTGGCGAGCTCTTCATTTATGAGATCGGGCGCCTCCAGGTCGAGCCAGACCCAGTCTCTTACGACACAAAAACTCTGACCTCGGAAACGCTCCCTAGTGACTCGAATCGCCTCCTCAGGCCCTATTTCAATCCCAGGCATTAGCACGCTTGGGCCAATCATTTGCTGTATGTCGAAGTCCTGCATGCATTGTTCCTTCGGTTCAATCCAAGCTTCATCCACGCCATCGCAAGATCCCGCGATCGGCACGTCCATCAACGGGTCTCACGCACTCGGATGATTGCGTCATCAATGCACATTGCTGGTATTTCCTGGGGTCGCGAGCACCAGCTTACTCTGGCCGGACAGCGGGTTACCGTCGAGATGTACTAGCAGGTACTGGCTACCTGAAAAAGTACGTGCAATGGAATGGCCATACTCTTCAGTAAGCGACACGATTTGAGACGTGCGAATCAGACGGCCGTCTTGAAATCGACCGCTAAGATCCATGTAGACGCGTCCTATCAAGCATGGAAACTCAACCTCTGGCATCCACAAGAAAGCACCGACAGGAGTTCTGAATTTCAACGCAGCGGCTGCCAACACCTGGAGTGGCCAATTAATTACCGTTGCCATCGAAAACCACTCCAGCATGGTGCTCGGTGACAAGCACATAGTTATCCGCACCATCCAAGGTTTGAAGCAACTTGAACGCTCCACGAGTCGCAACGTGTCTTACCGGCGGAGTAGCTACGGTCATCCCGTTGGATGAAGCACCGGACTGATCACAAAAGGCGATCGCAGCATAACGATTGCCGACGCGCGCCGCATCTAGCAGATATGCATCGATATAGACGCCCCAATCCATAGCCATCGCCTGGATGACCTCTGCCGGTAAGCGGCCGGTAACCGTCGACCCAGAGCCATATGGCCTGACAGGGGCAGCGTTTGATTTCAATGCGCATACGCTTTTCATATTTCAATTTCCAAAGACGCGTTGAATTCTTTGTACTAGTTAGGGCTCCAGTCACCACTGGCATGTCCGTGCTATCGAACCACGATACCATGGCCTGAAAGATCATTTACCAAGGTCTTGCGTCGAAGCATCCCCGGTATCTTGAACATACTTCTATATCCATAAAACAGACCTACCGGAATAAATAGAAGACCGACACCGGATGTCGCTGTTGCGATAATTAGCCCGGCAGGTATAGCTGCCAAATTGAACACAATTCCTTTTAGAATACTGGATCTGACAACAAGTTTCATATGATCAAGGTCATACTCAACCTTCCCATTATTTTTCTCGAAGGCCACAAGAACGATTGATTTTTTTGCCAGATGCTTGTAGTACCAGACTTTTTGACTATCAGTCGCGATAGCACCGTGCCTTTTCAAATAGTCAAGCATGACAACTTCTTTAAAGTGGAACGTATTGCCCTCGCCGTCTTCACACCGTACATCGGTATAAAGGGCATCAAGGTCGCCGCTCCCTTTGAGATTATAGTTCTTGACAGTAAGTGTCATTTTCTTGAGGTCGGTCATGCCTTTCCTTAAGTACAAGAAACGCGCCCTGTTCGACAGAGGCTCAAGGGCCTGGTGATATTGCACGAGCCCCACCAAGTTGGAGTTATTGGTTCAATCTGCGGGCACAGCAGGGTTGGGTAATCTATTAGAGCTTTTTGCTTGCCATATGCCATATGCCATATGCCATATGCCATATGCCATAAGGATATCCCGCAGTTTGCATGACCTACTTTGGAAGTCCGATTAATTCACAAGCACTCAAGCTACTCACCATTCCTCACATGATTTCAATTAATTTGCCCGAATCAAATCCGCAATCTTCACTTGGATAACCGCGCTGATTCGACAGCAGACGACACCCGCCCAGTACGGTGTCGATGGAGTGATGTGTGTGGCCGAACGCCCAATAGTCAGCCCGCTCCACCAAGGAGTGCCATCTGTTGTAATACGCTGCGCTGGCATGCCCATCGTGCTCATCCCCCGCCACTTCAACCAACGGGGCATGGTGGGTGACGACGAAAGTCTTCCCCGCAAACGGCCTGCTAAGCTCCTGGCTAAGAAACTCCAGAGTGGCCTGGTTCCTGGCAATGAGATCGGCCGGCCGCAAGCGCCGGTAATTTGAGTCGGCGCGAATCATACGGAAGTCGTTCATCTCCCGAGCGCACGTCATTGAGGCTGCGGTCACGTCGCCTGTACTCGCAAAGTCTGTCCAGCCGGTTGCAGCTAAAAATCTGACGTTGCCGAACGTCCTCGACTCGTTTTCAACCACATGGACGTGGGGAGCTGCGGCCGCCTTCATCTTCTCGATAGTTCTATCGATGTTGCCCTTGTAATGCTCATGGTTGCCGGCACAGTAGATCACTGGTGTTCTGAACGTCTCGTTTGCCCACAAAACGCCGCGCGCCTGGATATCGATGTCGCCTGCTAGCACGACCAAATCAGCTGGCACCGCTGGTGGGATGAACCGGCTGAATTCGTTATGCAGGTCGGAGTAGATGAGTACGTTCATTAGTCTCGAGTTTTGGCCTTGCTGCTGGGGTGTGGCTTACAGAGTAGAAATCCGATTTACCGCACATCCGAGCTGAAATTCGGCTTATGCGTATATTGGGAGTCCCTGCTTGGATGAGCGCGCGCCGGCGAGCAGCGCACACCATGTCAACTATCGTGACTATAGGCATTTGCGTATGACAAAGCAAATTCAGCATATCGTTCCGTTTCTACGGAAACGTTTATGTCGATCCGAACCGCTTACGCCTCTGCCCTGAAATTCCTACGCACACGACGAGAGACTTCTCAGCAGGCCTTGGGCCACGCTGCCGATCGCTCTTACGTCAGCCGGCTAGAAGCGGGTACACGCTCGGTGACGCTCGACGTCAGTCATTCCCTTGCCGAAGCCCTGGAAGTAGATCCTTTAACTCTCTTGCTACTGGCTTACGCTGCTGAGCGAGGTCAAACGCCACAACAGGTGCTTGAACACTTGGCGAGTGACCTCAGCGCGAATGGGTTGTTGACCAGTGAAATCCCTTCGCAACCGGCCGATGCTCCCCACCCGGTGGCTGCTGCGGCTAGAGAGCTAAATGTAGAGATCAAGGAGCTCATCGATCAGGGGCTGAGCCAGGCTGAGATTGCACGACTGCTCGGTGTGAGCAGGCAGGCCATTAGCAAGCATGTGAAGAAGATGGTGTAATTTGATTCAGAAAGCCGACCCTGGCCTGCACCTGGTGGATCGCAGCATCTGGGTAACGATCCTGGAGGGCTTCCAGGCATTGATCCTGATATTTGCTCGTGCTATTGGAGTCCAGTAGTGACTCACCAAGAGCGGCGACTCCTCGCAAAACTCGAAAAGGGGGAGTCTGGTATCACGCTGGACAAGCTCGACCTGCTGAGCAAGGCACTCGGCACGAGCCCTCTGACTCTGCTTGCGCTCACGCTGGCCATCCGTGAAAACGAGCCTCTTGAATCCATCCTGAGCCGGCTCACCGCCGAGCTTTCAGAGCATCAGCAAACCGGTTTGTTGGAAGTGCTCAAAGCGGAACTCAAGGATGGCGTAAGCCCGGCAAGCCAGTCGACGAAACCAGGCTGGATCAGGTGCGCCTGCTGAAGGTCGAGGCTTTGACACAGAAGCAGATCGCCGAAAAATTGGGGCTGCCCAAGCAGACAGTGCACGACTTGTGGCATCGAAAATCTGATGCATAGGGCGCTTGGTCATACAAACCAAGAGGGAATTTTCTAGAGTATGGATAGCAGAGTATGAGATGGAGCAGGTATCGGATTGGCTGGCAGGCAATTATCACAGCGGTAGTCTTTCTATTCGCGTTTCTCCAGGGTTTTTCGACGATCGTTGGGCCTTGGGCAGCATACTTCTTCGCCCCTAAGTCATCCGATGGTCTGAACCCAAAACTGCTGGGCATGTGGCATGAGAAATTCCAATACCCCGAACCCAATGGAGTCGCCAGCTTCGAAGGTACTATCGAGTACTTTCGCAACAAAACATACCGAATCAATGGTCTACTGAAGAGCACTGTCTTTGCTCCTTCATCATCTACCTCAAAAACCACAAGCTATAGATTCGATGGCAATGGAGAATGGAGAATGGCAAGCTACTGATGACGAATTGGAAATCCAACTGCTGGATGTACAGGTGCGAGTGGCCAACAAATCATTCACCAACATGAGCGTTGTCCGTGGCCCCTCACCCAGCGCTGAAGAATCCGAGATTGAGCGTGGTCTGCTGCTAGCCAAGTCTCAGCGCTATGACATTCGCAGCGCGGAAAAAGACGAAGTGGTGCTGGAAACAGGTGGTCTTCTCGCGGACAGCTTTGTCATCAAAATGAATCGTACCAAACAGATGTACATGAGGTAGCAGCATCCCACTGAGACTCCACCCTACCGTCCGTTGTTTTTGTTGGAAGCGCTCCATTGTCTGAACAGCTCGTCAAATCTCCGCTTGAGTGGATCGACGTAACCATCAAGCTACTTCCCTACATCGGCGCATTAGCGCTGATGGCCTATGTGATGCTGAGAACCAATGCGATGTTCTATGTGGTCTACCGATGGCATCAGCTGCTCGGGGCGACGAAGGACTTCAACAGCAAATTTGCGCAGCGTGTGTGGGCAGATCATGAAGACCTACAGCGCTTCAACCTGTGGTTCGGACTGCAACTCAAGACATCCAAGCACATGGCCAAGCTGCTTTCGTGGCTGCAGCAACATGAGTTAACTATCGAAGAGCTGTGCCGGGCACGTCGCTACTTCGATGCAAACGAGCTTGCCTTCAGAATTCCCTCAAAACTCCGGCGCAGAGCTGTGCGAACCATGATGCAGTGCACAGCAGGATTTCTGTTCTTTTGGGCTTACGTGTTCACGCAAACTCCGTACGCGCTGCTCACGGTCAAAAAGACACATACCACCTTCTGGGTTCAGCCAAACGAGGCCTTCAATGGCGCTGGCACTTGGTTGCCGTGGGACAGTGATGCTCAATGGACGGTAGACAATCATTACTGCCTCTTCTCAGATGGCCTGGATCCGTTCAAAGATGAGTGGGACAAAGAGGTTGTCTGCAGCTTGGTGCTGGGCACCTACAACCAAAAAATTGAAGACATCATCGGGGAGCAGTGGGCGATTGGGATGTTGGCGGGTGGTGCCGCAACCCTCTGTATCTTCTTTCTCGTGTTCATCATGGTTCGTGAGACCAACGCCACGGCTCTGGAGAAAAGGGTTGCCGAGTCGGCGGGGGGCGTTCGGTAGATCTGCGTCCGCCCGATCAGCTCGCCTTCACCGTCAGCTCTTTGGCAAGCGAGCTAGTTGCATTGCCTCACAAGCGGGGCGAGCCGAAGGTAAGTACGGTTCGGTGATGTGTGCATTCCAGGCTGGGTACGGTCACGAAACCGTCCAAGAAACCGGTCAACAGAACCACTGAATTTTCAATGCAAAGCTCAGTGAACAACGAACGCGCAGCAGAGCTCACGGGCCTGATTGGTTGAGAGGAGCGCTGCCTGGCAATATATCGAATGTGCTGGTGAAGCGGAGATTCGAGAGGCTTCATGACAATCCCTCATCAGGTAACGGCGTCCTAGTCTCCACCACCTGAAAAAGGAAAGGTTGAGGGTCTTGCACACAGCGCTGGCGCGACTGCTTCACAGAATCAAGGACTGAAGGTCGCCAGGAGGGCCCGTCGTTAATCATCCGGAAAAACCTTTCAAGCTCAATCCTCCGCATACCAGGGCCAGCGACGACATTAGTCGCTAGCGGTAGTATCGTCATCACCCCATAAATCGGGCCGAAGATACGCCTCGATCACTTGAGTTTGACGTAGAGACACCCCCGGGTGAGTGCGTAGCGCTTCGACGAGTGTTCGTGCCTGATCACGACCAGTGATACGGTCTAGCGCTGCCGAGGGAACATTCAGCATCCGTCTAGATACCCTGTCACCCTGCACTTCCAAGGAACCAGTTGAAACAGATCCCTCCAGAAAGCGCAGAAGCAGAGATGGATCGCTGAGAATCGGCTGGTATCGATCTCGTACCTGCTGCTCACCTATCACCTCCACCAATATGTGGATCAGCAATTGCTGATCATCAAAATCGAGCAAATCCTGCAGGTTCATTTGCATCACCTGCGTCGCCAAGCGCCGTTGCAAATGCTGTACCGCAGCGACGTCTAGCCCCTCCATCTCCACTGCGTGAGGCAAATCAGTTCGAAGCCTTCTAAGTAAATGGCTTGCAGCCGGGATTTCTCTTGCCTGAATTACCGCTGACTGCAAAGCCTCTGCTCGAAAGGCTGGCGGGATGATACCTAGTAGGTGCTGAAGCGTGCCTGTGATCCGCCAACTGTTCGGCATCGAAAATGAGCCAGGTACATCTGCTTCGGTTAGCAAGCTTTCAGGGACACTGAGGATTGCGGACAGCAGCTCACTGGCACGCTCATGGGCAGTGTCGCTGGGCAGTCTGGCGATGAAATCCAGAAGCTCCCTTGCTTTGGAATGCCCGTCTTGGCGTCGGATTTTTTTCAGATCCAGCCATGCATCAGCGAATCGCCCAACGTCAGGGGCAAGCGCAATCAATTGATCAGCTTGCGCTCGGCTGAGGATGGTGTCGGGGACGCCAAAGCTGAAGTACACCGGATGAAACTCTGCGCAGCTCAGGTTCATGTAACGAAAGCCATCGTAACCCCCGTAGTACTGGCGGTTGAATGCAGCGTCAATTTTGGGAAACATGCGGCACATTAAGGCACGCACACCGGATCGCCTGAACTCACCGACCTCTCCCAACCATGCCTCATGAAAGGCGGATACCGATCTCAGATCCTCACTCATCCCAGGTGAGCCAGTGAACATTCCGGAGTGTTGCCGAATCTTCTGATAAGCGATCGGCTCGAACAGACGCAGGAATTCTAGAGCGACGAAATCAACCCAGTTCACTTCGCCGACCACTGCAGGAAACGTAACGCGCAGGATGTTGAGGATTCGCACGATGTCACGAGGCTTTTGTAGATACTGCTCGAGGCCGTCAAAGAAAACGTTCTCGAAGTAGAGAGGGGCAGCAGCGGGAACCTCCATAGCGCTAAGTAGCTTATCGAGCTCTTGGGAAAAGTGTGCATTGAGCTGCGCCTGGGAGATGGTGGGCAGATCGAAAGATGCCTGGACGATTTTTTCCAGATACGCCTGCCCGTCCGCACTCACTGCCTTGCCGATGGCCGCAGCGACAACTTCCCGGTCGAAGGAAAGCAGATAGATGACATTGGGGAAGTCACCCAACGCCTTAACCACTTTAAAGACCTCCATCATCTCGGACGGTGTCAGTCGGTCGATATCGTCAATCAGGATGAGAACGCGACGATTCGCCTTCGCCAATGCCCCGCTGATCTTTGCTTTAGTTTTAGGGACATCTACCGGCTTGCGCCCGAGGAGTTTCAGAAGCGGCGTGAGTACCTTGTCTAGCCAAGGAATGCTCGTCGAGTAGGCAACTGCCTTGGAGAGCATTCCCGCGTATTTCGCCAACGCGTCTCCGGCATCACGCAATGCTCCGCTTTCTCCGCTGAGCGCTTTGTGAAACTGAGTAAGAAGCTGGCCAGCCAATTGATCCCGCCCGTTGAACCACCACGGGTTGAACTCCACGACCAGGGTCTTATGATCATTCTGCTCGGCCAAGTTGAACTTGATGAGATTCATGAGACTGGACTTTCCGCTGCCCCAAGGGCCGTTTAGAGCCATTACTACGCCGGCGGGGCTCGGTGTCTTGCGAATTGCATCGGTGAGAGCTTTAGCGAATGGATAGTACCCAAAGGCATCGTCATCAGGAGCAATGACAGCGCGATCAGCGTCAAGACTGCGCTGCGCGGACTCGTTTGGACAACCTGCCTCATCAACCCCTGCCATGTGTCTCTCTCCCAGCCCTCGCATACACGATGCCGCAGCAAAAAAGAACCTACGTTCTCTGATTCACCCCGCTATGCCAAGTGATTTTCATGGCCGGTTCGAATTATGAGGCCCTACCTGATGATGCACTTGGAAATAACTGAAGCACGTGGCGCGAGCGGCTGAACGAAGCGCCATCGGTGGGCCTCGAATCAAATAGCGTCATTCGAGCCTTCAAGCAACGAATACGACGCGGCACATTGTGACCTTTGATGCTCACGGCTTGCCGTCAGGTATCATGATGGGCTGTTGGGGCCGGCGACCCCCTATGGTTATCAGGAGCTGTCCATGCTGCAGATCAATACCGGTAAGCTGTATGCAACAGGGATTGGAAGAACCAACCAGCTTAGGGGCGTCCTCTACACAAATTTGAAGCTGCCTTGGCGCGATGACATAGTCACGAAGGTCGGCACGCTGCGCAGTACCGATGGCAGGAAAGGCAGCCAGGCTTTGGTCTATGAACTGGAAGAGCATATTGAACAGGGCGAGGATGCTCCGGGAGTCTTGGTGTCCCACACCGTCCAGTCCTACATGCAGGATTTTTCAGCCGTGGCCTCTTTTGCGCTCGATGCGATCGTAACGCCCGATCATGAACTGACGGCTCAAATGACCAACGGATCGCCGGGGTTGAGCTCCTATCACCCTCCTTCGCAGTTCCTTCGACGTTGCTTCGACTCTGAGCTCTACGTCCACCAATCAGATGCGCAGGAGCTAGTCGATTTTTGTGAACAATTGGTTGGCCTTAAGCGTCGTCTGTATCTCGGCGCGATGCGGGCAATCAAAACGTACGTGTCAGGCGTCCATCGCATTCGAGACGATCTGGGGCTTGCCTACACCTTGATGGTCTCCGCTATAGAATCGCTAGCACAAGAATTCGATGGGTACAGTTCGGCATGGAACGATGTTGACGAGCGAAAACGGGACGCCATTGATGCGGCACTTGAATCGGCAGATCCCGTCGCCGCACAAGCCGTCAGGGGCGCAATTTTGGCCTCGGAGCACCTTTCGCTCGGGCGCCGATATCGAGAGTTCGTGCTGAGTCATGTTGACGAGAGCTACTACCGAACGGGCGACGCTCTGGTTGGTCATCCCATTGCTCAATGCGAGCTGGTGGAAGCCTTGCGGCAGGCTTACGCCTTGCGTTCAAAGTACGTCCATCAGATCCAGGCGCTTCCACACGAGCTGACTCTTCCTCATGGCCACTCCGAAGTTAGCTATGTCAACCGGCAGCCGACACTCACCTTCCAAGGGCTCGCCCGCCTGACTCGTCATGTAATCAGATCCTTCGTCCATCGCGGCCCTAAGCTGGAAAAGGAGACCTATGACTACAGCTTGGAACAATCGGGCGTCGTGGTGATGCAGTTGGCACCGCAGTATTGGGTAGGACATCCTTTAAGCTCTTCCAAAGAGGCGCGTAGACGTTTGGAAGGCTTTCTTCAGCAATTGGCAGCTGTGGAAACTCATAGTGCAGATGCTCAAATTACTGATTTGCGGCCAGTGCTGGCCGATATCGAACGCACCGTTGCGCGGGCACCCAAGCGTGATCGCCATGCGATGGCAGTCCTTCACATTTTGTTCAATATCAGCGTTGCTGAAGAGTGTCGATCGCCCAACTGCGACACAGTGCATGAAGCGCTTCAACAGTATTTAGACACGTTGTCAGCCGAAGCCCTTGTGCTGCTGTGCTATGCCATCGATCCTGCAGAACTGTGGGATCTGCAAGTGCACCGCGAAGGCCACGACGACTTTTTCAAAAAGCGATCAAAGCCCAGCGGCTTACAATTACCTAGGCTTTTCGAAGCGGCTATCAGTCTCACCCTCGCCGAGCGCTACCGCAGCGTGGGCGATATCGAGCGAAGCCGGGCTTTACTCGCTTTCGCCGTCAACAACTATCCTGGTCATGCAGGACTACTGGCCGCCGAGCATTCGTTTACGGGGGACGAAGCTTTGAGTTGGCGCAAGATCCTGCTTCCGAATGCGGTCGATGTCCCAAGGGAAGATGCTCAAGAGGCCCCAACGGAGAACGGGATTTCTCAACAGTGATTTTAGATGCGTCGTCATGACTCAGTGATGCTTGGTACGACGGTCTTAGTCTCACAATCCCGGAGCATCGGAAAAGCCGGCGTCCCGCATAGCGCTCGTCGCATGGCCGCCATCGATCAACTCATTCACCTGATGTTGATTGAGGCGCCATACCGTAAAGCAGGCTGCACCAACGGCTCGTATTCGGCGTTCGATATAGGGTATGTGCCCGCAGGCGCGACTTAGGTGTAAAGGGGTTGTTGGATCGAGTCTGAGGCTGAACATTGGAATCAGCTTGCTTGCACTCAGCATTCATGGCCAACTTTACTGTAGGCGGTAGATCACTTTACTAGGCATATCGGCGTGACATAGCGTCACTGGTGGGCATGCTCGGCGTCCAAGGTTGGCATGAACGCGCCGTCTGGAGGAAACGAGCGTTGGTGATGATATGTCCCTACCTTCACATGATGTCTCGACTCGACATCGCCGGTGAATATTCAGCAAGCCTGCAATATTAGCCCGGCTACCTCAAAGCTCCCTCCAAGCAGCCAAAGCGTCGGCCCCGTACTCTTTTTTCCATTCCTTCAACCGACTATGATTCGATCCCCGGGTTTCTACAACCTCGCCTGTATGGGGGTTGCGGTAGCGCCTTAGCGTCTTAGCGCTGGAATTCGCAACTGAAGCCAACTTATCTTCTGATAACAGAACTTCAAACAACTCATCTACAAGAGACGGTGCGGCAACTGATGTAGCCGGTTTTAACAACCGTAGAACATCGGCGGCAGTGTAGTTGTATTGCGCTTTAAGAGCCACGAGCTCTTGATAAAATCGCATGTCTTTCTCAAGGGCTGAGCTATTTTCGAGTTTTTCGATCTGCTCAATGTGGGAAATGTAATCCAGTAGAGCTGTCATTGGTTCCCCCCCCTTGCTGTAGTCATCATTGAGATGCGCGCTGTGTTGACAATTTACTTACCCAGCCAGCGCTCAAGTCCGGTTAACCGTTATGCGTGATATCGCTTAGGCCACCTCATCTTTGACTCTATCGGCTTGAGGAACCTCCGACGGCCTACGATCGTGTGGAATCTTTGGCGAACTGCGCTCAACACCGACATCTGACGACCTCAGATCAAGTTTGTCCTCGGGTGGTTTACGATCAAAGAGTCGCAAGATACCTTTGTGACCATGGGCTTCATGTTCGTGAATAAGCTTTAGAATCCGTACCACTTCATCATCGGTATATCCATAGCGCTGGATCAAGTCGTCGAGCTTGCCGCTAAACTCCCGATCAAGGCGGTAGTTGACATCGCTAGTCTCGAGCTCGCGCATCTCATCCGCGACACGGGCCAGCAGACTCTGCAGCTGCAAGTATTTCACGAACGGATGTGGTCGACTCATGATTGCTCACCATGCTTTTGGCCTGATTTGAGTGTAGCGCAATGCCCAGCTTGCTTAAAGACGTTCGCAGCTTTTGTCCACTTGGAAGCGTTAATGTCTATAAAATCAGTCGGTTGTATCTCGAACCTGCCACTCTGTCGAGGTACTGCCCCCACTACGTGGCGAATTCTGTCCTGATAATGAGCCCCTTGGCGCCCAGCAATCTGATGAAGCACGAAAATCCCACATAAAATCATAGAGTTAGGGACATTAAATCGTCTCGTGCAACAATCTCACAAGTTGCATACGGACACGGAAAATGGTGCCACTATTAGCTTGAGCCTATGCCAAGCTCGCATGTTGTCAATTTATGGCAAAATCGTTCAAATGCTGGTTTAGGATTTAGCCACCTCGCGCCCATCGTTTTGGCCCTCGTAAGGAAAGTGAACGAGGGGTGTGCAACCGCTCTAAACTGGGCGTCTTGGGGCGGTAGAGAATTTCGATTATGGCGTATATTGTCAGCGATCCAAAGCTCGCCACCTCAAAGCAGACGCTTGGGCTGATGTTGTCGTCCGACCACTGGGTGTCACGATCATCCCACAAGCCCTACCCGATCCGATGAACGAGGGCATCCTCACGGCGACCTACGGAGACCATAACTCCACGCCTCAAAACACCAATGGATAGGATGGCGTCCCACCATGAATTCATTATTAGTGTTTTATAGGTAACCTATCCAATTGCGATTCCCCACTGGGTGATGTGCCCAGATTGCGTGCTTTTTCAATACCTGACAATCTGAAAAATACTGAATCCATAAACCTGCCTGCGAATGCGTAAGATGCATCCTCATTAAGTTACCTATAAGCCTCTCCACCGCACCTCCAATTCATCTGTAGCACGTTGAGTTGGAGTTTGAATCTCGGATTTGCGTTTGACTGTGAGTGGGATGGTGAGTTGGAGTGGAGCGAGATTCATACATTACTTTCGATTTCGGATAACGGCGTCCATCAACTCCTACTAAACAGCCATTCCAGATGTAATAGATCTCCCGCAGGCAAACTTGCTACAGCGCTTTCCCAGACAGCAGTTAGATGATAGCGCTGGAAACATAGAGCCATCAGTTTGAGCTCGTCGCGATTCTCTGGAAACAGGGCTTCCGTAAAATGTAACTCTCGACGAAGCAAGTCCATCTCGCTCTCTGCCAAAAGATTGAAGGCGGTTCCGAGCAATAAATACCCGACTGCGAGTGAGCGCGGTGCCGCCGTCTCGATATTTTTGACCATCTGACTCACGGTAGGCTTGCAGTACCTAGGAGTGTCTAGCCTATCTCCCCTCACTCCTTTGAAAAACCAGCGGGCGGCTCCGCCATCACTGACGAGGTTTGGCTGATACAGGAAAAAACCAAGTATGAAGTACAAGCAATATTTCGACGGATGCTGCACAGAAGGTATGGCGGGCGAATTCGCTACCCAGTCCTGGATACGTCGCACTGCCCGGCATACCCTGGTCTCACTCGAAGCCGATTGGTAACCGGAGCTGTGCCGAGACACTAACCCAACCCCATGATCAAAATGCCCGTTTAACGTCTGCTGTATATAGGCCTGCCAAGCACCCGCTGGCTTGCTCAAATGCCCTTTTTCCAGCTGTTGAAGAAGAACAGGTTGCCGATGTTCCGTGCAGACCGCCGCGCCACGGTCACGCCATGCCCGCCTTAGCGCTGGGGCTTTCATCCCCATGACGTCGTCTGCCAGGCACTGAGCACAATAGCGGCGATTATCGTACTGCGCCGTTGCATTGACCGGCAGCGTAAAGCGCTCAGCCAGGTGAACAGCCAAAGGTCTGGGGAAGACGTTCAGGAACGACTCTGATCGATACAGGTCGTCGTACTCCAACTCTTTGATGGTCATGCCTATTGCTCGTGATCGTGAAGTCCCCAGAAGCGCGTTAGGATCCCAAGGTCGTGTCTGGCCATCTTGTTCATCGAGTGCTGTTGGCCTCGCCCAAGGAGCCTCGTAGGAGTCCTCCCCAGCTGACAGCTTTGAGGATTCATTTTCCAACCGCAGCAGTCCCATGCACCAATCTAGAAACCCTTGGTGGATCATGGAAGCTTGACCGGCATTCGCGTTTCGATCGAGCCACGACCCTAATGTCTCGTCGTAAATAGGTGCCAAAAGATTCTGAAAAAGCTTCCGCTTTTTGTGGATAGAGCCCTGGGTCGTCTTGTTGCATGCGGCCGACATCCTGGTAGTCCGAATCGCGGCGGCTTCCCAAGCGTGTGTCTCGGGTGATCCCGAGGTATCGCCCACCGATGGCGTGACGATCGACTTCGCGGGCTCCAGCTGCCTGATTGACCTCGTGAAGCTCTGCTGCATGGCTGAGTTCATCTCGCCCTGCGCGATAATCGATGCCTTGGGCCCCATGTGCACGTTTATATCAAGCGCAAGCTCTAGCTGAATCTCCATCTGGTGCACCACTGGAGGGCCAATGGGCAGCAGCAGTTGCAGCCCGCCAGGAGTTTCGGCCGGATAGAGCGTGCCGTCGCCGGCATGGTCATCCATCGATGGGAGGGCCGGAATATCGATTTTCAACGCTGAACCATTCCCCCCGATCACCGCCTCAGTTAACGCGGTTTCCATTCCAACGTCCCGACGAACCTTATCTCCAGCAGTGGCTTGCTCTGCTATTTCAGCATCCACCAGAAGCCCTTTGAGCACTGACACGGTATTCCCGATCAGCCCCTTGGTATGTTCGTGCAACATCTGAACATCGATGCCCTGCGCCGTCAGAGGTGATTGTTTGAGTGCCATAAAGGACGCCGCACCGAGCACAGCCTGCTCCGCAGCAAGCGCCGACTTGGAAGAAAGGATCGGGAGTTCGGTCAGCTTGGTGTCGGCGGCTAGAGGTGCGCTTTTAGGAGCATCGAGTCTCTCGTGGGTTTCCGGGGTTTCCGGCGTTTCGGGGATTTCGGGGGTTTCAGGGTTGTTGACGTTTTTGGGAGACGTGCGTGCGGATACCGTAGCATTAGCCTCTGGAAAATATGGAGGAAAGCGGTGTCCTTGATTTGCGGCGATCACGTCTCGGACGAAGGTAAGATATGAGAGATCGCAGCTCATTGCCTCAAGGTCGAAAAACGTCACTTCTATACCCATAGCCGTGGCTTTATGGCCCACGGCCGTCAGCGGATCATGCAGGCCGCAAAGCACTACACAATGACTGTAAGGCGGTTGCGTCAGAGCCTGGATCGAATCGCAAATCCCTTGAACTTTGGGCTGGTGTTTATGAAAAAAGTCATGAGCATCCTCGCAAACGACAGCCTCGTAACGCCTAAGCTGCATGGCCGCTTTGTAGTGGCGCTCAACACGTCGGCCCGACGTGAGGGCGACTGAAGGAGGCAAGCCCAAGGATTTCAGGACATGGGAAGAAAAAACAAAATCGGAATTGAATGGCATTCTCGGGACGTAAAGCGTGCGCGCCTGCCTGCTGTCGAGCAGCGCTCGGAGACGTGAGGCGAAGGCACTGGAACCCGCCCCCGCCTCGCCTCGAACAATGAACAACCTGCTCTGTGCCCTATCTCCGTTCTGATTGATTAGCGCGAGAACGCGGTCGAGCGGCGCTTGGTTTGCAGAGCTGCCAACCCAGCGTCGCCCCATGTTGATTTACTCAAGGAAACCGGGCAGCCGAGCTTCCAAACAGCTGTCCAGCAGCTCTTCGTCGATGCATTCGTGCTCCAGTTCGATTGCCAGCTTGGCGGCACTGATCAGTGCCCGGACGATATCCCGGGTACTCGCTTGGCAATTGACGATAAGCATTTCCTGGATTTCCGGGGTGTCTAGCTTGGACGGCTTGCGCAGTGGAATGAATCGAACAAATGCCTTGAGAAACCGAGAAAAGTCTTCTCCTTCGGCGCTCCATTCGGGAACCTCCCACACCCCGAACCGGGAGCGCAACTGGGGATCCATCCCCAAGTAGGTCTTGAGTTCGTCAGTCCCAGCCACGACCAAGCTAATGCCAAAGTCACGATTGGCCATCGCGCGCAGGTACGTGTAATTGGGTTGCAGGAGCATGTTTTTTACGCCAGCCAACGCATTACCTTCATCAAGAATGCAAACCGCAAGGTGCATTTGCTTGATCCTTTCTGCGATGCGATTGATACCGCTTGCAGTGCAAAGCGATTTGACTGATTCCGTAAACCCCAAACGACTCAAGAAGATCTGCTGAAGGTCAATATGGCGACCATACTCAGACAGATCGATATTGAGAATTTGGGTGGAGTCAGGCGCGTTGAGCCGTGCCTCAACCTGTTCAATCATCTTCGTTTTACCGATCCCGCTGATTCCAATCAGTGCCATGCAGGTTCGGCTGCCCATGCGGGTCGCCTTGACCATCCGCTCGATGTCGGAGATAAAAGTCTGGCTGGTATTGGTTTTGATCCACACCGGGCTATCGCATAGCTGGATGCGCTCCGATGCATCAAGCATTGCCACCTGTTGAACCTTAGGAGCGAGGTGCGATAGGTCCATGGCTACTCCCCCTCAAATGGTTCAACGGGAACCGAGAAGTTGCGGGTGGCATCCTTACGCTTTTTCTTTGACCGCTCGTGATGAATCAGGAGCGCACCGTTCTTGTCAGCCTCGTTGATTTCGCGCTGCTTTCGCAGTGCAGGAATGTCAGCCAGAATTGCTTGCCTCAGCTGTTCAGAGCGTGCCAAGAATGCTTTCACCGCACGCTCGCCCAGCTTGCCTGCCCGCTTCAGATACTTCTGTAGGATCGCCTTGGCCGTCAGCGTACCAGTGGTCTTCTCGCAGCAAGGAACTTCGATCCATTGGCCTTCAAACCTTGCCAGGATACTCGACAAGTTCGCCGGGTCGTATTTGACCCGAATAGGTTTACCGATCATGTGGCGCAGCAGATTATTGGAGTAGCGGAAGCCGTTGACCTTGAGTCCGGTCTTGCTCATCACGGGGCGCTTTTCAGGCATGACCTCGATGATGAAGTTTTTCACATCGTGGACGTTGCGAGGAACAACAGGCCGGCCGTTTTCATCGCGCAGTGCTTCAAGCCAACGATCCCGAGGCGTCTTACCGTCCTCGCCTGCGGTGTCGTGGTATTCACACACCGCCAGCGTGAAGTATTGGATGAACTCCTCCAACGTCAGGACTTTGTGCTTCTCCGGGTTGTAGTCTCGATCCTTGCGAGTCCTGGACGCCGTTCCTCCAGGTAACATCTGAACGTACCCGATGTTTAGCGTGCCGAGCGCACGCTCACAGATACCGCCGTCTTGTTTTTGGGAGCGGTGACGCAGCTTGATGCCTTCTAGGGCGCAGGCAGCCACGAGATTTGCTGACCGAAACTCCCTAGCATTATCAGTCAGCAGCTCGTTGAAGACACCGTGGAACTCGTAATCGTGATCCTCCAACCCCAAGCTCTTCATGAAGGCGTCTTTGCTCAATACGGCATGCTTCAATGTGTGAGCAACGCTGCACAGGCTGGGGTAACGCAAGCTGACATAGAAGCCGAGGATTACCTTCGTCTTGGCACAAATTGCAATCGTGATCCATGGCCGCCCCACCGGGTGTTCGCGATCATAACGGCTGGCAAGGAATACGTCGGCCACGGTGTGATCGATCTGCACCTGCTCAAGTGGCCGGCTGAGTTCCCGAAACCCGTCCCGGAGTTTAAAGACGTCATCGGCGTGGTTTTTGCCATGCACCTGGACGTCCTTGCCATGCTCCGGAAGGTTATTCATCCGATCACATACCGTCTCATACGACGGCACGTCCTTGATCTTCAGTTCAGCGCAAACCGCCTGCACTCCCTTCCATACCGTACGGTATGAAGCGCCATGCCCCCGGTAGAGCCATACCTGATCCGCTATGATTTGCTCAACTTCGGGAGCTATCGTCTTGGTACCTTTTTTGCGGCCCCGCTTTTTGCCTAAAAGACTGATTGGGCCAATCTCAGCATTGAACAACAGACGTATTTCGTAGTAACGCTGCAAACTCAGACCGCACTCCTTCGCAGCCGCCTCGGCCGACAGCGTACCGGCAAACTGCTTTTCGATAATCTCAAAGCGATGGCGCGCCTTCTCCTTCTGTTCTGGGGTGAAGTCCTCTCCGAGTATCAATGCACGCTTCGCAGATTTCTCTGCAATCGTGGCCTCAGCGGCCTTGACTATCGTGTCATGCTCGACCGATTCCACTAGCGCCGGATTCACTAGCCTCAATGTGTCATTGCGAAGATTTTTAAGGTGCAACTTGCGAGTGGGCGTGTCGATATCTTCAACGACCCAAAGTTGCCCTTCGAAGCTTACAAGCTGTTTACTGCCATCTGGGTTGGTATATGTGCCCATGGCACACCTCCAATTGACCCGTCGACGCTCTCAGTGCGCAAGAGTTGCGATATCGGCGCGTTTTGTCGCGGTGTGTCGTGCTGATACCGTGCTGCGAGTGGAGCGGCGTGCTGGTCGATAATTCCCTGACGATGCAAACGTATGTTGCGCTGCCAGGGATTTGTGGTAGTGGGCTATTCCGATGGAAAGCCCTCCGAGTGACTCATATGACCTTGGCGGGTCAATGGGTGATGCCGCAGCACCTCACGCGAGAACAGGCAATCTAACCGCCGGGCCACCAACTGATATGACGGCGCTTTGATGCCGACTGCCTGGCACTCTGACCTGACAAGCTCCCAAAAGGCCCGCTTGCCTATGCTTTGATTAAGTGAGGCCTGGAATGCGCGTTCCACTACCTCCTCCGTGTCGGGAGAGAACTCCAGAGGATCTTGGGCAAGTTCCATGATTCCGCGCAGCGACCTAGCGTCCAAGGACTGCATGTCTATCTGGACTTTGTGCGGCCACGGCTTACCAAGCTCCACGTCGTCTGTTTGCGCGAGTGTCTCCACCGACACAGGCGTGAGTACCGGCTTGGCTGAGTACGCAGTCATCGTGACCGGCTTGAACTCTGACTCACCTGGGGTTTTAACGCAGAGCAGGAGCTGATCGGCGACTCTTAGGAATCTGAGTTTGGGAAGCAGTTGGCATGAAGCTGGCAGGCCTGGAAAATACTGGTTACCCGCAGTCCTCATGCTGACGCTCAGAACTTTAGTGCCTCCGGTTTTCACGATTCTCAGCTTTGGTTGATGTTCATTAGCCATGATAAGCCTCATCAGTTTCGCTGTTAGGTAGAAGAAGTTGCCTAGCTACGGCATTCATCACTATCCGGTTTAAGCAAACTTCCTGATCAAGGCTATGTACATCCAACCACTGATGGCGTCACGCCATAATTACTTCAAATTACATAGCCGTGTTTGAGGTCTAGCATCTAAAATACTGGCGTCAAACCACAATAAATTCTTAAATTTAAGTAACTCAAGAATTTCAGTGGGTTAGGTCTGAAAATTTTTGCTTGCTATGGAAATGAAATTACGAAAGCACGCGATTTTTTTTCGTTTTTTTTTGTTCGGAGGGGGATGGAGGCGGAGAATGGGGGGCGTTCAGGGGGTATCGGTTTTTAAGGGCTGGTCACAAATCCGGATCCGCCCCCCTGCAACTAATCCCCACCGCACCGGTCTCTAACCTCGCCGAGGTTGAGTCAATTTCGCCGAACCTCACTTCGTAAAGACTCCCCCCGTGACTGCTCATCTGGATCGCCGCAACAACCTGTCGCTGGACAGCCTCAACTTCTTTCTCGCCGACGTGCGCGACGGTCTCGGGCCGTATCTGGCGATTTACTTGCTGGCGGTGCATCAATGGGACCCGGCGAGCATCGGCGTGGTGATGACGATCGCTGGCGTCGCGGCCCTGATCACGCAAACTCCCGCTGGAGCGCTGGTCGACAGCAGCCGTGCCAAGCGCGCGTTGATTGTGATGGCCGCGCTGGTCGTGACCGCCACTTGCCTGGTGTTGCCCTTCGTCTCGTCATTCAGCCTGGTAGCGCTTACGCAGGCGTTGAGTGCGGCGGCGGCCTCGATCTTTGCTCCGGCCATTTCGGCGATTACCCTGGGCATCACCGGTCCTCGCGCTTTCACGCGGCGAACCGGGCGCAACGAAACTTTCAACCATGCCGGCAACGTCTGCGCGGCGTTGCTGGCCGGTTTGTCTGCTTACCTGTTCGGCCCGGTGGCGGTGTTTTACCTGATGGCGATCATGGCGCTGGCAAGCGTGTGCGCCGTGGCGTTCGTCTCGGCTGAAGCCATCGACGTTGATCTGGCTCGCGGTCTCGAACCTCGCGGCGTTGGCCACCCTCAACCCTCCGGGTTTGCCGTGTTGCTCAGCCACCGACCGTTGTTGATGTTTGCGGTTTGCTGCGCGCTGTTCCACCTGGCGAATGCCGCCATGCTGCCGCTGGTGAGCCAAAAACTTGCGCAAGCCAATCTGCACATAGCCACCCCGCTCACTTCCGCCTGCATCGTCGCGGCGCAGCTGGTCATGGTGCCGATGGCGCTGCTGGCTGGCGCCAGAGCCGATCAATGGGGCCGCAAGCCGCTGCTGTTGGCGGGTTTTCTGATCCTGCCGTTGCGCGGTGTGCTTTATACCTTGTCGGATGATCCGTACTGGCTGGTCACGGTACAGCTGCTCGACGGTGTCGGCGCCGGGCTTTTCGGCGCGTTGTTCCCGGTCATGGTCAAAGATCTCACGCTCGGTTCCGGCCACTTCAACATCAGCTTGGGCGCACTCACTACAGTGTTTGGCCTCGGTGCGGCGTTGAGTAATGGTCTGGCGGGATTCGTGGTTGAGGCGGCCGGATACGATGCGGCTTTCCTGACACTCGCTAGCGTCGCCGGGGCGGCGTTTTTACTGCTGTGGGTCGGGGTTCCGGAGACCATGCAGCGTTCTGAAGGCATTAAAACTGATCGAATCGAGATCAGCCCAGGCGCTTAGAGCAATCAAACCGAAGCCTTCAAATCCACGCCCAGTGCTTGGGCAAAGGCCTTGACCAACGGGCTGCGCACCGTGTTGTGGCGCAGGATCAGGCTGAACGGCGTGACGATGTTGATCAGGTCCGGCCGTACCGCGCGAAACTCGCCCCGCGCCACCATCGGCGCGGCGTAATGCCGGGGCAGGAATCCCAGGAAACGCCCCGTTTTGATCAGTAGCGCAACGGCCTCCACCTGGGTGGCCGAGGCGGAAAAGCTGTCGTAGTGGGCAAACTTCAGTTTGTCGCGATGAATCGCGTAGCGATGGTTGATGCACTCATGATCCTTGAGTACATCCTCGCCCATGTCTGCCTCCGGCATGGCGAACAGCGGATGGCCGAGGGCGCAATAGACTTCCGAGCGTTCTTCGTACAGCTCGTAGTAGTCGAACTCCTCGCGTTTTTGATAGATCGGCACGATTCCCGCCACCAGTCGCCCCTCGACGACCCCTCTTTCAACCTCGTCGAGTTGGCTGGCCTGAAGTTGAAACCTGACCTTCGGCGATTGTTCGTTCATGCGCCTGAGCGCGGCAACTAACGGGGAATTTTCGTCAGAGATCGTATTGTCAATAACGCCCACGCCCAGGTCACCGACAAGTTCGTTTTGCGCTGAACTAAGGCGATCGCGAAAGTTGTCGACCGAGGCAAATAAATCGATTGACGCCTGATACACCAGGCGCCCCTCTTCCGTCAGGTGAAAGCCCTCGCGCCCGCGTGTGCAGAGGCGCATGCCGATGCGGATTTCCAGGTCGGAAATCTGCTTGCTGATGGCAGCCAATCCCACATTCAGCTCATTTTGCGCTGCACTGAAGCCCCCTGCCTCGACCACGGCCTTGAACACTTTGAGCAGTTTGAAGTCCAGCCCGCTGAGGGCTAGTGGTGCCCGTTGCGGCGTTTTCGGCGGCGGGTTTCCGGAATTGGAAAGTGGGGTTTCCATAATGCTTATTTACCTCTGACGCCCAATTCAACAACCTGTGCCCACAACAAAAACACGCTGGCCTAATAATAATGAACACAGAAAACCAGGCTTGGCAACCGCCAATAAATCCAAGACATCAGTGCCAAGGCGCTGATCGCAAAACATTAAAAGCTGACACTTCGATCAGCACTCGCACCGATGCAACTGCCCTCTTGAAAACTGCTCTGGCCTGACTTCGTTCGCTTGTTTTGTGGCGATGTTGCGGCCTGGAGTACCCGTTTCAGTTCGCGTTACCGACGAGGAAAACAACAATGTCCCAACCCACCGACCGTCTCTGGGGGGCGCGTTTCAAAAGCGGCCCTTCCGAAGCCTTGGCGGCCCTCTCCCGTTGTCCTGAACGCTACTTTCGGCTCACCCCGTACGACCTCGCCGGCTCCAAGGCCCATGCTCGGGAATTACAGCGTGCCGGACTGCTGAACGAGCAAGAAACCCTGACCATGCTCGACGCGTTGGAGCGCATCGGCACGGATTACCGCGCTGGCATCATTGCCCCGACCCTGGATGATGAAGACGTCCACACGTTCATCGAGCGGCTGCTGACCGAACGCCTCGGTACACTCGGTGGCAAGCTGCGGGCCGGGCGTTCGCGCAACGACCAGACGGCCAACGACCTGCGGCTGTTCCTGCGGGACCACGTACGTACCCTGGCCGTTGAAGTGCTGGGCTTGCAGCAAGCGCTGGTGAACCAGGCCGAGCAGCACATCGAGAGCATCTGCCCCGGATTTACTCACCTGCAGCAGGCACAGCCGATCGTGTTTGCCCATCATCTGCTGGCCCATGCCCAATCGATGCTGCGCGACGTGCAGCGCCTGGTGGACTGGGACGCGCGCACTTCGCTGTCGCCACTCGGTGCGGCGGCCATGGCCGGTTCGGCGATCGCTCGTTTACCTCAGCAGTCGGCGAAGGAGATGGGCTACAGCGGCGTATGCGAGAACTCCATCGATGCCGTGGCCAGCCGCGATCACGTCGCCGAGTTCCTGTTCATCGCCAGCATGCTCGGCATCAACATTTCTCGCCTCGCCGAAGAATTCTGCCTGTGGTCGTCGCGGCAGTTTCGCTGGATCGCGCTGGACGATGCCTACGCCACCGGCAGTTCGATCATGCCGCAGAAAAAGAATCCTGACATCGCCGAACTGGCACGGGGCAAGGCCGGTCGCCTGATCGGCAACCTGACCGGGCTGCTGTCCACGCTCAAATCCTTGCCACTGTCCTACAACCGCGACCTGAGCGAAGACAAGCACGGCGTGCTCGACAGCGTCGACACCTTGCTGCTGGTGCTGCCGGCCATGGCCGGAATGGTGGCGACGATGAAGGTCGACATCGAAGAGTTGCGTCGCCAGGCACCGCTGGGTTTTACCCTCGCTACCGAAGTCGCCGACTGGCTGGCGGTGCGCGGCGTGCCGTTCAAGGAGGCTCACGAGATCACCGGTGCGTTGGTCCAGGCTTGCGAGAAACACGCTATCGAACTGTGGGAAGCCTCCCCGGCACTGCTGGCGGAAATCGACCCGCGCCTTACCCCCGAAGTACGCGAAAGCCTGACCCTGGAAGCTGCGATCGCCGCCCGCAATGGCTGGGGCGGCACCGCGCCAGAACAAGTGCGTGAACAGCTTGGCCGTTTGAAAAGCGCGCTCGCCGCTCAGCAAACGTGGACCGAGGAATACCAAGGGTTCCGCCTTTAGGTCATGACGCAAAACGTGTGGGAGCGAGCCTGCTCGCGAACGCGGTATCCCGATTAAATCAATGTTGACTGACCCACCGCATTCGCGAGCAGGCTCGCTCCCACAGGGGAAATGTGGTGGATCTGAAAAAGCGTACGGAGAACCAACATGAGCCAGACACAGGCAGAACGACTCCAGGCGGAGCGCAAGCTGGCGGAAAACCAGTTCGACATTACCCAGTATGACCATGTGCCCCGGCGTTATTACGGGCGGATCTTCTTCGCCACGGTGATCGTTATTGCGCTCATCGGCCTAGTGCGCGCCTTCGCCGAAGGCAAGATCGAATGGTCGTACATCGGCCAGTTCCTGACCTCAGAGGCGATCATGTGGGGGCTGCTCAACACCATCGTCATGGCGGTGCTGGCGATGGCGCTGGGTATCGTGTTCGGCGTGATCACCGCGATCATGCGCATGTCGGCCAACCCGATCCTGCGCTACGTGGCGCTGACCTACACCTGGCTGTTTCGCGGTACGCCGCTGATTCTGCAGTTGCTGTTGTGGTTCAACCTCGCGCTGATCTTCCCCACCATCGGAATTCCCGGCGTGTTTGAAATGGACACCGTGAGCCTGATGACTCCGTTCGTGGCCGCCCTGTTTGGCCTGAGCATCAACCAGGGTGCCTACACCGCCGAAGTGGTCCGCGCCGGCCTGCTCTCGGTGGACACCGGGCAGTACGAAGCCGCCAAGTCGATCGGCATGCCGCGCCTGCAAGCGTTGCGCCGAATCATCCTGCCCCAGGCCATGCGGATCATCATCCCTCCAGTGGGCAACGAGTTCATCGGCATGGTGAAAATGACCTCGCTGGCGAGCGTGATCCAGTACTCGGAACTGCTCTACAACGCCCAGAACATCTACTACGCCAACGCCCGCGTGATGGAGCTGCTGATCGTCGCCGGGATCTGGTACCTGGCCACGGTCACCGTCCTGTCCTTTGGCCAAAGCCGGCTGGAGCGTCGTTTCGCTCGCGGCGCCGGCAAGCGTTCTTGAGGAGCCGCACATGAGAAGCATCGTCAAGGCCGTGAGCCTGAACAAATACTACGACCAATTCCACGCCCTGAAGGACATCAACATCGAGGTCGAGCAAGGCGAAGTGCTGTGCATCATCGGCCCATCCGGCTCGGGCAAGAGCACCTTGCTGCGTTGCGTTAACCAGCTGGAAAAAATCGACAAGGGCGGCCTGTGGGTCGATGGCGAGCTGGTGGGTTACCGAATCGTCGGCAACAAGCTGCACGAACTCAACGAAACGCAGATAGCCCGCCAGCGCCTGGCCACCGGCATGGTGTTCCAGCGGTTCAACCTGTTCCCGCACATGACCGTGTTGCAAAACATCATCGAAGGCCCGTGCCAGGTGCTCAAGCGTTCGCCCAAAGAAGCGCATGAAGAAGCCCTGGAGCTGCTGGCCCGCGTCGGCCTGGCCGACAAGCACCACAGCTACCCGATCGAGCTGTCGGGTGGTCAGCAGCAACGTGTCGCTATTGCGCGTGCGTTGGCCATGCGCCCCAAGCTGATGCTGTTCGATGAACCCACTTCGGCACTCGACCCGGAACTGGTCGGTGAGGTGCTGTCGGTGATGCGCGATCTCGCGCAGACCGGCATGACCATGATCGTCGTCACCCATGAACTGGGCTTCGCCCGCGAGGTTTCCAACCGCATGGTGTTCATGGACGGCGGGCAGATCGTGGAGGCTGGAAGCCCCGAAGAAATACTAATAAGTCCGCAAAACCCTCGCACCCAGAGCTTCATTTCTGCCGTTCGAACCTAGGCGCCCGCTGGCGCTCACAACACTCATAAGAGAACGACCATGAAGAACTTCGTTATTCCAGCAGTACTCGCAGGCGTTATGGCATCCGGTTTTTCCTTCGCCGCCGAATTGCCGGCCAGCATCAAGGCCAAGGGCGAAATCGTCGTAGCGATCATGCCGAACTACCCGCCGATGGATTTCAAGGACCCGGCCACCAACACCCTCACCGGCTTTGACTACGACCTGGGCAATGCCCTGGCCGAACGCTTGGGCGTGAAGATCAAATGGCAGGAGACCGGCTTCGAGCAAATGATCAATGCGTTGACCACCGACCGCGTGGACATGGTGCTGTCGGGCATGACCGACACCGCCGAACGTCAGGCCAGCGTGACCTTCGTCGACTATTTCACCAGCGGGCCGCAGTTCTACACCTTGCAGAAAAACAAGGACACCAACGCGATCATCGACCTGTGTGGCAAGAAGGTCGGCACCAGCCGCCGCACCACGTTCCCGGCGGAGATCGCCGAGTGGAGCAAAGCCAACTGTGAAGCCGCCGGCAAGCCTGCGATCAACGTGGTCGGCACCGAGGGTTCGGCCGATGCCCGGGCGCAACTGCGCCAGAGCCGCATCGATGCGGCCATGCAGGGCAGCGAAACCCTGCCCTACCTCAAGACCCAGGAAAAGGACATGTACAAGACCGTGGGCCTGCCGATCTCCGAGCAGTTCACCGGTATGGGCGTAAGCAAGAAAAAACCTGAGCTCAGTGAAGCGGTGAAGGTTGCGCTGCAGAGCATGATCGATGACGGCAGTTACCAGGCGATCCTCAAGAAATGGGACCTGGAACTGGGTGCGATCAAGACCGTGACTATCAACGCCGGGAAGTAATCGCACAGGCAACCTCAATCCCCTGTGGGAGCGAGCCTGCTCGCGAAAGCAGTATCTCATTCGACATCAGTGTTGGCTGAACCACCGCATTCGCGAGCAGGCTCGCTCCCACAAAGGCTGTCGGTTTACTTGAAGATTATCGGAGCACTACAGATGTCCTCCTCGCCCCAACCCACCTGGCCCGGCCCGCACAAGGCTTGTCTGGCCCTGGCCTTCGACCTCGATGGTCCGACCGGTGATGCCATGCTCAACGGCTCGATCTGGCGCAAGCCCGAGTACTTCGGTTTCGGCGGCTATGGCCCTTATCGGGCGCTACCGCGGCTGCTCGACCTGCTCGACGAGTTCAAGATTCCGACGACATTCTTCGTCCCGGCCTGGGTCGTGGAGAACTGGCCGAGACAGTGCCAGGCGATCGTCGAGCGCGGGCATGAGGTGGCTTATCACGGCTACAGGCACGAGTCCTTTTATGCCCTGACGCTGGATCAGCAAAAGGACGTGATGAATATCTGCCGCGAGGTGTTCTGGAAGCATCTGAACATCCGCGCCGAAGGCTTTCGTACGCCGTCCGGCGACTGGCGCGCCGAAACCCCGGCGATGCTGGTGGAAGCCGGCGTGCGCTATTCCAGCAGCATGCGCGGCGATGACCGGCCATACCTGGTGAACGTGCTGGGGTTCGACACGCCACTGGTGGAAATTCCCGGTCGCTGGGAAATGGACGACTACGCCTCTCTCGCCTACACCCGTGCGCCGAACTTCCCTTCCGGGCTGGACCGCACGGCCAGCTACGCGCTGACCCTGGATAACTGGTGCCGCGAATATGACGGCGCAATGAACGAGGGATTATGCTTGACCACCCTCTTCCACCCCAAGATTACCGGTAAGCCGGGACGCATCCTGCTACTGGAAAAACTCTTCGAGCACATGCGCACGCGCGACGACGTGTGGTTCGCTACCTGCCGCGACGTTGCCCAGTGGTGGCTGAAGGAGCATCACCATGGCTGACTCCCCTATTTGGCCGAAAGGCTATCGCTGCGCGGTGGTACTGACTGTCGACTACAACGACATCCACGGCATCCTCACCCAGGCCCCGGAGGTCGCCGGGCGCGACAAGACCCTGTCGGTGTGGCGCTACGGCACCCAACGTGGCGTCGAGCGATTGCTCGGCCTGTTCAAGCAGCTCGGGGTGTCCGCCAGCTGGTTTGTCCCCGGTATCGTTGCCGAGGAAAACCCCGCGCACATCCAGGCGATCCAGGCCGACGGCCATGAAATTGCCTGCGCCGGCTATCGCCATCAGGACTACGACAGACTGGACCTGGCCGCCCAAAGCGACGATATCGCCAAAGGCTGCGAGACCCTGGCCCGGCTGACCGGCCAGCGCCCGACCGGTTTTCGAATCCCGGCGGGCAACGGTGCACCGGGCTTCATCGAAGCCTTGAGCGACCAAGGCATTCGCTGGTCGTCGTCGTGGCGCGGCGATGACCTGCCATTCGCTCACCCGACCGCACCGAGTGTCATTGAAGTACCGCTGCACTATGAGCTGGAGGACGAGCCTTACTTCGCCTTCAACTTGAGCCCGGCAGTGCCACCCGCACAATCGCGGATCGCGTCCTATAGCCACACCTTGGGCAACCTGCAGATGGACTTCGCCGGCTTTCATCGGTTCGGCCTCTGCTACGTGCTGCGCCTGCACCCGGAAATCATCGCTACGCCGGGACGGATAGGCGTGTTGCGCGAACTGATCGAGGGCATCCAGCGGCACGATGACGTGTGGATCGCCACCGGCGCCGACGTCGCGCAATGGTGGTCAGACACCGCGGGGCCAGTCGCCGAGGATCATCCCGCAGCGGTTTATGAACGGCATTATCGGGATCACGTTTGATCTGAATAAGGATGTTTGCACCACCGTGGCCACTTACTCACTCGTTATTCGGCGCCTGATGATGGTTTCCCTGACCATCGTGGTCAGTCGCGCCATTACCAGCCCGTTGCTCACGCTATTTTTGAGCAACAAGCTGGGCCTCAACCAACAGGACGTCGGTTTGCTGCTCGGCATCGCGGTGTTCATCGCCACCTTGCTGGCCCTCTATGGCGGCTATGTCATCGACCGCCTGGAGAAGCGCCGACTGCTGATCCTGGCGATGCTTTCCAGCGCCGTCGGTTTCGTACTGCTGACCTTTGCCGAAAACCTCTACCTGACCACGCTGACCGTGGTGATCACCGAGACCGCGTCAGCGCTGTTCCTGATCGGTTCCAAGGCGATCCTCAGCGAGAACCTGCCTATCGGCCAGCGCGCCAAGGCCTTTTCCCTGCGCTACACGCTGACCAATATCGGCTATGCCACCGGCCCGATGCTCGGCGTGGTGATTGCCGGTGTCTACCCGATCGCGCCGTTCCTCATTGCTGGCGGCATCGCGTTTTTCAGCATCTTCCTGATGACCGGCATCCCCAGGGCAGCGACACCGGCCATTGGCCCAGCGCCAAGCTTTCTCAAGACCCTGATCACCCTGAAAAACGACCGCACCCTGATCATGTTCACGTGCGGCTGCCTCTTGAGCACGGTGGTGCACGGACGTTTCACTCTTTACCTGTCGCAATACCTGCTGGTGACCCATGACTCCAGACGCGCGCTGGAAATCATGGCCGCCCTGCTCGCCTGCAACGCGATCACCGTGATCCTGCTGCAGTACCAGATCGGCCGGTTCCTGGATCGCGAAAAGCTGCGCTACTGGATTGCCGCAGGCACCAGCCTGTTCATTGTCGGCCTGATCGGCTTCAGCCTGGCGGACGACATGCTGAGCTGGTGCGTGGCGATGTTCATATTCACCCTTGGGGAAATGATCATCTACCCGGCCGAATTCCTCTTCGTCGATACCCTGGCCCCGGAAGAACTGCGCGGCAGCTACTATGGCGCACAAAACCTGGCAGCCCTTGGTGGTGCCCTGAGCCCGGTGATCTGCGGGTACCTGCTGCTGCACACTCCGGCGCCGACGATGTTCTATGCCTTGAGCGCACTGACCGCCATGGGTGGTTTCTTGTGTTTCATGAGCGGTCGTCGGGTGGCTGGCGTGCAGAAGTGATGTGTCGGCTGTTCCAGTGAACAGCCATCGCCCTCGCCTACTCCACCGCCTCAACCACCCCCTGATCCTCACCCAGAAAGCCGCCGCTCTGGTGATGCCACAATCGCGCGTAGGTGCCGTTCTTCCCGAGCAATTCGGCGTGGGTGCCTTGCTCGATGATCCGCCCTTCATCCATGACGATGAGCCTGTCCATCGCCGCGATCGTGGACAGCCGATGGGCGATGGCGATCACGGTCTTGCCCTGCATCATTTCATCGAGGCTTTCCTGGATGGCCACTTCGACTTCCGAATCGAGTGCGCTGGTGGCCTCGTCCAGTAATAGGATCGGGGCGTTCTTGAGCATGACCCGGGCAATGGCGATGCGTTGACGCTGGCCGCCCGAAAGCTTGATGCCGCGCTCTCCCACCAGGGTGTCGTAACCGCTATGGCCTTGCTTGTCGCTCAGTTGATTGATGAACCCATCGGCCTGGGCGCTGGCTGCGGCACTGCGTATTTCCTCATCGGTGGCGTCGGGGCGGCCGTAGGCAATGTTGTCGCGGATGGACCGGTGCAACAGGGACGTGTCCTGGGTAACCATGCCGATGGCGCTGCGCAGGCTGTCTTGCGTGACATGCGCGATGTTCTGCCCATCGATTCGAATCTCACCGCTGTCCACGTCATAGAAGCGCAGCAGCAGATTGATCAGCGTGGATTTGCCGGCACCGGAGCGGCCTACCAGGCCGATTTTTTCGCCCGGCCGGATGTTCAGGCTCAGGCCATCGAGCACCTGGCGTTCGCCGTTGTAATTGAAGCTGACATTGTCGAAGGTCACCGCACCACCGGTGGTAACCAGCACGCCGGCGTCCGGCGCATCCTGAACCTTGGGCCCGCGCGTCAAGGTCTCCATGCCGTCCTGCAGAGTGCCGATGTTTTCGAACAGCGAGGTCATTTGCCACATGATCCAGTGCGACATCCCGTTGATACGCAACGCCATGGCGGTGATTGCCGCCACGGCGCCGGTGCCTACTTCGCCTTGATGCCATAACCACAGGGCGTAACCGCCGGCCCCGATGATCAAGGCAACCACCAGTGCCTGATTGACGATTTCGAACTGGCTGACCAGGCGCATCTGGCGAAAGCCGGTTTGCTTGAAATCTTCCATGGCCGCGCGGGCGAAGTGTGCTTCGCGTTTGGAGTGGGAGAACAGCTTCACGGTGGTGATGTTGGTATAGGCGTCCGAGACCCGCCCGGTCATTGATGAACGCGCGTTGGCCTGCTCCTGCCCCACTTTCTCCAGGCGCGGCACGAAGTAGCGCATGGCCAGGCCGAACAACACTACCCAGGCAATGAAAGGCAGCATCAGCTTCAGGTCAAAGCCGCCGGCCAGGGCGATGATCGCGATGAAATACACGCCGATGCCGGGGACGATCTCGATGAGGGTGAACAGCACCTCGCGCACCGACAGCGCCGTCTGCATCACCTTGGTGGTGACCCGGCCGGAGAACTCATCCGAGAAAAATGAAAGGCTCTGCCGCAGCATCAGCCGATGAAAGTCCCAGCGCAGCCGCAACGGCAGGTTGATCGCCAATACCTGGTGCTGCACCATAGTGCGCAACGCGACCAGGCCGATGCTGGTCACCAGCATGATGCCGATGCCCCACAGCACTCGACTCTCCTGCCCCGCCGCATCGCCGCCGGCCTGCCAGGTCGAGAGCAGGTCGACGACCTGTCCGAGAAACGAAAAGAGCCAGGCTTCGTAGATCGACACGGCGGCACTGAGCAGCGCGAAAGCGAGGATGTAGCCGCGGGCGCCCCGCGTGCAGGCCCACAAAAAACGCGCAAGGCCGTCTGGTGGCGGTGGGACTTCGTCAGGCGGAAAAGGGTCGAGCCGTTGTTCGAATGCGTGAAGCATGGTGATCTCCAAAACGATCTAACCAGGAGATTCTGGCAGCTAAAGTTGCTTAGGGGTTTTTTGGATGGGAGCAGGATTATTTGCGCAGGATTTTTTCCATGATGATCGTGCGCTCCGCGCCGTGAAACTCGTCCCGGACTTTTTCGAAACCCAGAGAAGAATAAAAGCCTTGCGCGGTGATCGAGGAAGGAACTCGTAGCCGCTCCACACCACTGCGCACGGCCCCCGACTCAATCGTTGCCATCAGCTGATGCCCTATGCCTCTGCCCTGACAGGCAGGCGCAACGAACACGCTTCGGATGACGTTTCCATCAAGACTCGCTGTTGCGACAACCTCACCGTCACTGCTTGCGACATATACCTCTCGCTGGCCGAGAAAGTTCAGGATCGCTGCGGGTGAAAAGTTCTGCTGCACCTGCTCGATGATCTCTGGCGAATAATCTTGAACGTTGGATTCGCGCAGTGCCGCTGCGACGACCAGGCTAATTGCCGTGGCGTCGGTACTCGTTGCCTTTCGGATGATGCAATCCATTGAGCGCCTTTCCTTGCGTTGGTTCATCTGGATATCGGCGAGAGCGGTTCCGGCCCCGTGGCAGGGGCCGGTTTTGTTCTCGGGAAAGTTCAACAGAGGTGGTTCAGACTGTCGAGGGGAGGATCACCCAAACTGCTCAGTCGCAGCGACCCCAAGAAGTTGCAGCTCGGTAAAAGGCTCGTCACCCGAAGCGAAGATAAAATCATCGTCTCCAAGTTGCGCCACCACATCGCCTTGCAACGTGATTTCGAACCGACGCCCCTGTTCGTCGGCGCTGTAGCTTTTCAGGAAGGTTCGCTGGCCATCCTCACTCAGCACGGCCGTCAGCGTCGCGTTGTAGCCGTTCCCTAGCTCGGTGAAGCCTAACGCAGAGACGTCTATCTTGTCGGTATCCGGGTCGAAGTCGACAATCCGGTCCTGGAAATTTCCATCCGCCGTACGGAAGCTGTCCTCCAGGGATCCATAGCGGAACACATCGGCCCCCTCACCCCCTGTGAGCACGTCTCGCCCCGATCCTCCATCAATAAAATCGTGCCCAAAGCCGCCCGAGACGACATCGTCGCCGCCGCCGGCGATGAGCACGTCGCCCGCCGCCGAGCCCTTCAGGCGATCGGCCGACTCCGTTCCCTGAATCAGCGTGCGACTCAACACTACGTTGGTTTCGTTGAGAACTTGAGAGAGATCGCCGTTGAGTGCCAGTTCGAAACGATGGCCCTGCCCGTCCGCTTCAAAGCTTTTCAGATAGGTGCGGGTTCCGCTGTCATTGACAGAGACCGCCAGGGTCCCATCGAGCCCGTTGCCCAGTCCGCTGAAGCCCAAGGAGGACAGGTCGATAAGGTCCTGGCCGGGGTCGAAATCAACGATGCGATCACTGACGGCCTGAGAGTCGGTGCGGTAGCTGTCACCGATGGAGTTGATTCGGAACACATCGGCGCCGCCGCCACCATGGAGAACATCGCGCTGCCCTCCTCCATCGAGCACGTCATTGCCCTCATGACCGGTGAGCAGTTCCGGGACGTAGGAGCCATAAAGAACATCGTCGCCCGCGCTTCCATCAATTTGCGGCAACACACCGGCCAGCGCGCCGAAGGTGGTGTCCAAGGTTCCGTCAGGATTGAGCCTGATGATGCTGAAGTCATCGTTACCAAAATAATTGCTCTGCCCGGCTACCAGGATCTTACCGTCCGCAAGCACGGTGATGTCCCGGGCCGTATCCCTGCCACCGGTCAGATCGAGTACAGCGATGCCATTGTTGCCAAAACCTGCGTCAAAGGTTCCGTCCTGGTTCAGCCTGATGATCTTGAAGTCGAATCCGGTTCCTTCCTCCTCGTTGTATCCCGCTACCAGTATCTTGCCGTCGGCCTGCACGGTAATCGATTTCGCCATGCCAGCTACTTCAATGTCGGCCGTGCCGTCGGTGCCAAAACTTGTGTCGAGGGACCCGTCAGGATTCAACCGCGCGACCACAAACGCGCCGTTGTAGCCGGGCACGAGGATTTTTCCATCGGCCTGCAGCGTCAGGCCAAAGCCTTCCAATGTGCTGAGGCCCGGAACAGTGAACTCCACGGCACTGCCGTCGTTGAAACTGGAATCGACCGTACCGTCGGGGTTGAAACGATTGACGGAAAAAATCTGGTCATAAGAGTCATGATTCGCCACGAGGATCTTGCCGTCAGGCTGTACGGTCGCGCTGGCGGAATCACCCCAAGCTGCCGGAGCGGTGGCCGTTCCATTGACGCCGAAACTTTGATCCACCGAACCGTCAGTGTTCAGGCGGACCATGACGATGCTCGGCGCAGAAAAATGTGGATAGACGATCAGGTACTTTCCGTCGGCCTGTACGGCTGCGCTATAACCTTCGCCCGGGTAGATGTCGCGAGGCAGCAGGGTTTTACCATCGTCGCTGAAAGTGCTGTCGAGCGTGCCGTCGGCGTTAAGGCGTACCAAAGAAGTCCTGTAGCCTTCGTACTCCCACTGGCCAGTCTCTACCCAGGTCATCCCGGCGAGCCAGATCTTGCCGTCCGGCCCCACGGCTATCTTGGCGGTGTCGTTATAACCGTCCAGGTCGACGAAGGTTTTGCCGGTACCGGCACGTAGCGCCGCGCCAACGCTGATGTTTGAGCTGGTCATGCTTGAGCCTCACAGTGTCGATGGGATTCCCCGAGAATTTTGTCTTCTACAACGTAGCCGTTTACTTCAAATCCGCCAGCCTGGATTCAACCCCCCAAGGCAGCCGTCTCTGCGTATCTGACGCCTCGGCTCGCTTGTGGTTCTCACGCCTCTCACTTACCTGACATGCCTCGCCGTTTATCGCGTTCCTGTTGATCCGTGCAAACAAGATTTGAACTTGTGGGGTTTTCTTTCAACCGAAAACATCAACAGGTGCGCAACGAGATGACTTGGTGGCTAGCGTACCGACCCCACCCCGGAGGTAGATCAAATGAAAGCGTTACGCTGGCATGGAAAAAAGGATATCCGCTGTGATGACCATCTCCCCGACCCGACGATAGAACATCC
Organism: Pseudomonas sp. Z2-11; assembly: GCF_054161305.1. Classification (NCBI taxonomy): domain Bacteria; kingdom Pseudomonadati; phylum Pseudomonadota; class Gammaproteobacteria; order Pseudomonadales; family Pseudomonadaceae; genus Pseudomonas; species Pseudomonas sp. Z2-11. The sequence continues at coordinate 3,074,660 of NZ_CP096395.1, read as the reverse complement.
GCGAGACGCGATTATCAGAGTCACTTCGTGCGCCATTTGCGGCTCGGACCTGCACTTGTATGACGGTTTCATGCCCGGTATGAAGCATGGCGACATCATGGGCCATGAGTTCATGGGCGAAGTGGTGGAAGTCGGTTCGGCCAACAAGAAGTTGAAGATTGGCGATCGCGTGGTGGTCCCCTTCACCATTTGCTGCGGTGAGTGCGATCAATGCCAGCGGGGTAATTTCTCTGTGTGCGAGCGCAGCAACCGCAACAAGGACCTGGCCGACAAGGCCTTCGGCCATACCACGGCGGGCTTGTTTGGCTATACCCACCTTACCGGTGGTTACCCCGGCGGCCAGGCCGAATACGTGCGCGTGCCTTACGCGGACTTCACCCCGGTGGTCATCCCGGATGGCCTTACCGATGAGCAAGTGCTGTTTCTTGGCGACATCTTCCCCACCGGCTGGCAAGCCGCCGTGCAATGCGATATCCAGCCAACCGACACCGTGGCTATCTGGGGCGCTGGCCCGGTAGGCCAGTTCACGGTGCGCAGCGCGGTGATCCTCGGGGCCAGACAAGTGGTGTGCATCGACAACGTGCCCGAGCGCCTGGCCATGGCCAAGGCCGGTGGCGCCATCACCATCAATTTTGATGAAGAAAGCGTGCTGGACCGCCTGGCCGAGCTGACGGGAGGCAAGGGGCCGGAGAAATGCATCGACGCGGTAGGCATGGAGTCCCACGCAACCCGCTCGTTCGACTCCATCTATGATCGGGTCAAGCAAGCGGTAATGCTCGAGTCGGACCGCCCCCACGTACTGCGGGAAATGATGTACGTCTGCCGCCCCGCCGGCACGTTGTCGATCCCCGGCGTCTATGGCGGCTTGATCGACAAGATTCCGTTCGGCGCCGCCATGAACAAGGGTCTGACCTTCAAGATGGGCCAGACCCATGTGAACCGCTGGACCGATGATCTGCTCCAGCGCATCCAGGAAGGGCAGATCGACCCAAGTTTCGTCATCACTCACACCGTGAGTCTTCAAGACGGCCCGCAGATGTACAAGACTTTCCGGGACAAGAAAGACGGCTGCGTGAAGGTGGTGCTGAAGCCTTGACCTTCGGGAACCGCCTCCAACCTAGAACGACCACGCCAACAAAACCTGCCCGTAGAGATTGGTGGCGCTGTTGCCGACTTGCGTCCCGCCATTTGCGGCACTTTGCTTCGGCTTGTAGAGGCCCACCAAGGGCATGAGGGTCCAATGCGGGTCAATCGACCATTCGGCGTAGAGGTCCGCCTCGTCGGCATCCAGTTGGTTACGGCTCGCGTCGAGGGTACGGAAGGTGTAAAGCAAGATGCCTAGCTTGAGATCCTCGGCGGGAGCGAGTTTCAATCCCACATGCTGCACAGTGGCGTTGCTGTTGAACGGGCCCGCATAGTTGGCAGCGACTTCACCTTGGAACCAGGTACCGAGCGCGCGGCCATTGCCATAGAAAAGCGGGTCGTAGCCTTCGGAGAAACGACTGTATCGGTAGTTGACCGAAGGCGTGCCGGGAACATCGTCAAACGTCCAACCGGCTTCAAGATACCAGGCGTTCTCCCTGGCGTTATCTTTCTGCTCCCAAGCGTACTCACCGGCCAGGAACAGCCCGGAAACCCCTGCATTACCCTGTCCGCGAACGCTGTAGAGCTGCATACCCTTGCGCTCGGGAAACAACAGGTCCGCCATGGCCTGGTCGGTATCGGTGACTTTCAGATAAGTCAGGCCCAGGGTGCCCTGCTCGCTGACATGCTCCAGCGTACCCAGTGCCAATTCCGGCCTGGCCTGGGCCGGGTTGTCGGACTTGAGCCACATAAGATCACCCCGCCAGCCTTGCTGGCCACCCAGGCGCAGTACGGCCGTGCGATCAAAAGCCTTGCGACCGGTCAGGTAGTATCCCCCGCCCCGATTGGCTTTGCCGTCGACAAACTCCTTGCCGAGATTCAAGGCATCGCCACTGACCAGAAAGCCGTCGCCGATCACGATGTTTTGCCGCCCGAACGATATGTCCACGCCGTTCTCGTCCATGACATCGAACCGTGTGCCGGAGCGCCAACCCACGAAAGCGTCCTCGATTTTCGTGGTGCGCTCATCACCTGAAGACCAGCCGGCCGGGTCGCCATCGCCAAAGGTGGCGGAGCTTACCCAATTCAATGAACCGTACAGTTGCGACCCGGCGTCGAGACTATGGCGCAGGTCGAAACCGTATTGCAGGACCGCCTCTTGCCACCGGCTGGCCCCCTCTCTACGTGTTCCCGATTGCGAGTAGTTTTCCCGGCTATGGAAGGCGCCAGCCAACGCGAGCAAGCGCGCATCGACTTCCGTGGCTTCATCCTTGTACAGCGGCTGCGCTGCTGCTGGAACACAGACGCAGGCGAACGAAAGCGCGATTATTGTTTTTTTACAGGCGAGCATGGGCCGTACTCCGATATGCGAAAGGAGAAGCAGTGGCGCCGTCAGTCAGCGCCAGTCAGGTCATGGGTAAGGCGATATCAGCGGCGACCGTTGCGGTAGCCCGCCAGCTGGTGGCTGGCCTTTCCAAGGGTGCAGATCAGGTTGCGCCAATGATCCTTGCCGGGAATACGCGTACGCGGGATCGCACTCATCACATCCCAATGCCGTGAACCGCCGGTCATGCCATCGGCAATGACACGGCTGACCACATGACTCGGCGTCACGCCGAAGCCCGAGTAACCCTGGACGAAATAGGCGTTGTCGCGCCCGGGCAAGGTACCGATCTGTGGGAACAGATTAGCGCTGCACTCCATCGGCCCGCCCCAGGCCAGGTCGATTTTCACGTGATCGAGGTAGGGGAAAACCTGGAGCATAAGATTTCGGTTCCACGCCTTCAGATCGTTGGGAATGTACTCGAGCAGGCGCGTCGCCGAACCGAAGAGCAGACGGTTTTCATTGGTCACCCGGTAGTACTCGATCACCGGACGAATATCGCTGAAGGCACCTCGTATCGGACTGATCTGTTCGATCAGCGCAGGGGGAAGCGGCTCCGTCACCAATTGGAAGGCGTAAGTGCTCACCATCGTCTTGTGCAATTCAGGCTCGAGCCGGTCCAGAAACGCGCCGCAGGACCAGAGGATCTTCTTCGCCCGAACCGAACCTTTCGCCGTACGCAAGGTAATGGTGTCGCCATAGGTCACCTCCAGCACGGGGGTATTTTCATAAATGCGTCCACCCAGGCCCACCAAGGCCTTGGCCGACCCCAGGAGCATGTTCAACGAATGGATATGACCGTTGCCCATGTGCTTCAAGGCGCAGCTGTATACGTCCGAGCCGACGATGCTTTGGACCTCGGCGCCCTCCAGGTAGGCAATTTCGTGATCCGGATTGAGCTGTTTGTATTCTTTTTCCCATGCTTGTAGCAGCCGACCCTGGCGCTTGTTGAAACCGAGATAGCCATAGCCGTGGCAGAAATCCGCATCAATTTGATAACGCTGGATGCGGTTCTGGATAATCGAGGCGCCCAGGTCGCTGATCTCGAAAATCGCTTTGAGCCCCTCCTCGCCGACGCTTTTGCGAATCTTCTCCAGATCGTGTCCGATCCCGGCCATCACATGACCGCCATTGCGCCCCGAGCCGCCGAAACCCAGGTAACGGGCTTCCAGCACGACCACGTCGGTGAATCCGCGCTCGGCGAGTTCCAACGCAGTATTGATACCGGAAAATCCACCTCCGATAACGACGACTTCGGCCTCGACATCGTGCTCCAGGTCATTGAACTTCAAGTCATATTTGCGAGTGGCGGTGTAATAGGTCGTTGGTGTTTCAACGGACAGCATGCCTGCACCTCTTGGTCAGTTTTCTTGTTGTTGTAAATGCAGCTCAGTGTGGGGAGACCGATGGCAAGGCCGGGACGCGGTCTTGCACGAGTCGTCGATAGGCATACAGCAGCAGTGAAAACATCAGGATGCCCAAGGCGATCAGCACCTCCTTCGCTCCGCCATAACCGGCCAGCTCGGCAGATGCGGCCCCGACCACGACCACTACGCCAGTGAACACGCTCAGCAGCCAGGCCACCGGCAGCCAGCCGCGTCCCAGACGCACCGGGCGCGGGTGCAACGGTGCGTCCTTGCGCAGCAAGATGAAGCCCGAAAGCGCGAAGAAGATGGCGGTCAGATAACCAATATTGGCCGTCACCAGAATTGCCAGGGGCGATGACAGGAAAAAGATCATCGCCAGGTTCACCGCCACCGCCACGCTCATGCAACGTCCGGGTACCTGGTGTTTGTTGAGCACACCCAGTTGTTTGATGGTCAGTCCTTCCAGCGCCGTGCCGTACAACGCCCGCGAGCCATCGGCCAATGCCGCGTTCAACCCCATGAACAGCCCCACCAACAAAGCAATCACGAAAAAGCTGCTCCAGCCCGTGCCCAGCACCGCGTTGAAGGCCGCAATGTAGAAACCGCTGGGGTTCTCCAGGGCCGCTTGCGGATCCACCAAGCCGCCCAGGCCGAAAGCTACTGCGGCAAACACCAGCACGGTGTAGCCACCTGAACTCATCAACGCCAGGCGCATGTCCCGCTCGCTGCGATATTCGGGCCCGAAGGCTGCGCACATTTCGGTGCCATAGGCGCTCCAGCTGACCAGGAACAACCAGACCAACGCGGTGCGCAACGACTCCCAACCGAACGCCTCGCGCGCCTGCCAGGCCGATGCGAAGCGCTCCATGCTCCAGCCATGAGCCAGCAAAGGCGCCACTGCCAACACCAGGATCGGCACCAGCAGCAGCGCCCCCATATATTTGGAGACCGATGCGGCCAGATGGATGCCGCGACGATTGAATTGCCAGAAAAGCACGATCAAACCCGCTCCGATCATCTGGGCCAGGCCAATGTTGGCCAGACCTGTATCGAAGCTCCAGGTTTGTGAGGGAAACCACTGCGCCTGAATCAACGCTCCGGCGCTCACGCCGATGATCGACAACACCGCCGACCAGCCAAGCCAGTAACCAAAGGCGGCCAAGGGACCGACCCAGGCACAGCGTTTGCGCCAACCTTCGGCCGCGATCATTGCGATGCCGCCAGGTTTATCCGGAAACATTGCGCTGACTTCCAGGAAAATCCAGTTCTGACAGGCCCCGATGGCTGCCGAGCCCACCCAGAGCATTAGCGCGGCTACCGGACCGAGTGCACCGAGGGCGAAGCCGAAAGAAGCGAAGATCGAGCCTGACACCGCCATTGACAGTGCGAATGCATCGCTCCAGCGCAAGGTTTTCTGCAGATGCGAAGCCGAGGCACAGGTATTGTTATTGGTTGTATCCACGGGAACAGACTCCAGCCGGGTAAGAAGCACAATCCCATTAGACGCCTCCCTGGCTGGCCGGGAACATGGTTGAGAATGTCGTGCACATGTCTGTCACTGCCATCGATAGGGAGATACTTGTCTTTTCAACATGCGTGCTACTAAATACTGCCGGTGTCGGAAGCGTGTCGACGGCCGATCCAATATAAAAACAAAACCGGCGTGCAGCCGGCAGCCGAGGTAACGATGTACAACACTTGGCAAACAGAACCGCTCTATACGGGCGCCCAGGGCTTCGAGGCCTGGCAACACGACCTCGGTCAGAAATGCGGAACCTTTCACGCCGAGCCGCCTTCCGGGCCCGGCCTCGCGAGCTTTACCGGCGCGATGAAAAATCTGACGGGCACAGATTCCGCGTTGGATGGCTCGCGCATCATCAGCAATTGCCAGCACTTGCACCGCGCCCGCAGCGATATTCGGGCCGATGACAAAGATTTTTTCTACCTGGTGCTGCAAGTCGGTGGTAGCGCATTGATGTGCCAGGCTGACAATCGCGCCCGCCTGGACAAGGGCGACCTAGTGTTGCTGGACATCACGCAGCCTTGCGATTTTTACTTCGATGCCCTGAGCGACCAGATGTCGCTGATCATTCCCCGCCAAGCGCTGCACCAACGCTTGGGGCAGAGGCAATTGATATTCAACCGTCCCTTGGTTGCCAGCAGCGCTTTGGGGGGCATGGCCGGCCTGATGACCCAACGGCTATTCGATTCTTCGAACCTGCTACCGCAAGAGAGTGCGGCATTGTTCGACGCATTGCTGATGCTGTTGCGCCCTGGGGTGAGCAGTGCAATCGAGGGCGGAGACTCCAGCGGCCAGGCGCAGAAACTGATCAAGGCAAAAATCCTGATCGAACGGCATCTTTGCGATAGCGAGTTGTGTGCCGAGCGTCTGGCAGAAGCCATCGGTACATCGGTCAGAAACCTGCATCGGCTCTTCGCCCAGCAAGGCACCACCATCGGCCGGCACATATTGGAACAGCGACTGCAACGCTGTGCCGAGACCATCAGCCAGGCAGCCGCCCATGAAAAAATCACCGCCATCGCCTACGCCTGGGGCTTCAATGATGTGAGCCATTTTTCCAAGGCGTTCAAGCTGCGATTCGGCATTTCTCCCCGCGACTATCGCCATCAGTTTTCAACCGAATGCAATTGACCCTCCGGCTTGTTGGAAATGTGTCACTCCAGCACAAGCGATGGCGCTCGGCGCCAAGACATTGATTGCGCCCGCTCCTAGGATGAAACCTCAATCGGAACCGGCCGTAAACGAGGAGACATCGTGAGCTATCAGATCGAACAAGAACTGAAGAACCAACCATTCGTGCCTGAAGAGCAATGGCCGACGCTTGAGGAAATGGCCGACGGTTTTAATGAGTACAAATACGCTCCGTCCCTATTTCTGGCAGGAAAAAAAGCCAACCTTCGCTTTGCCAACGGTTGGCTGATCGAGCACCATTTTGTTGATGGGAATACGTTGACCTGGACCATCCTGGAGGGCGAAGGCACCGGTGAATCCGAAACAGAAACCTACGAAGCGGTGGAGGTTCGCCCCGGTATCTTTTTCATCGACTTCCTCAAGCCCGAACACCAGGAGTCGGCCAGCCTGGTCTGGAAATACGAAACCGGTGATGTACTGGCGGCTGTCTCCCTTTTTTATGACAGAGGAGGCGAAAAACGTACGCGTACAGATTTCGTGACTGCCGTGGTCGATGGCGAGCCTGGGGGCGCGCCCATCGTTCAAGGGGCCGGCCTGGTCGGTAAGCGCGTGCTGTACCGCTACAGCGCGGACGATTGGTACGAGCACGTCTACTTCGGCGCGCAAACCATGGCCTGGCACTGCGTGAACGGGGCTGAGAAAGGTCTGGCCGACGTCGAGCGGTGCGCTTATTTCGATGTCGCCGATGACCTCTACGTGTTGTTCTGGACCGAAACGGTCATGCCTGTGGAATCGGTTATCGTCGTGGACCTTGCGCAGATGCGCTCCGTGGGTCGGTTCTTCTGTTGGGACCCGAAGCCAAGGAAACTGATTCACCTCACCTTTGGATCAAAAGCGACTGTGCTGAACGAAACGTCTTATCCCGTCGCCTTTTGAACGTAGGGATGTAAAAAAACCACTCATCGAGTGGTTTTTTTATTCGACTCTATCGAGTTCATTCCAATCAATGCGCGGCTGCGCCATGACCAGCATATCTTTCGCCCTGCGGAAAGCCATGCACCCGCGCTCGGAGCGCGAGCGCCAGGCTGGCGAGCAGCAACACCAACAGCACCCAGGGAAAAGTGCTGACGCCCCATTGGCCAAGCAACACCCCGCCCAATAACCCGCCGCCAGCGATTGCGCTGTTCCACACCACCACGTTCATCGACAGCGCAACGTCGGCGCCCTCGCCTGCTGCGTCGGCCAAGGCCGTTTGCAGCAACGTTGCGGCGCCGCCGAAGGTCAGGCCCCAAATGAAAACGCCGAGATAGATCGCTGCGGCGCAAGCTGAAAATATTCCGAGGAAGACCGCCACGGCAGCGAACGTAGCGAGGCTTGTCAATACCGCCGCTCGCAAATGGCGATCGACCAGCCGCCCGGAGATCCAGATGCCAGCCAGCGCCGCGACACCGAAGACCAGCAGGACCACATCGACATGCCGGCCCAGCCCTGCGCCGGAGACAAATGGCGCGATGTACGTATAGAGAATGTTGTGGGCCAGCATCCAGGTCAGCACAACGCCGAGCACGGCGCGCACGCCAGGCGTGAACAAGACCTGACGCAAGCCCAGACGCTGGGAGGAGGATTGACCTGGGTAATCCGGCACTTTGATCAGCACCCAAGCGATCAACACCAGGGTCAATCCGGACATCAGACCAAACGACATGCGCCACCCTATCGCCCCGCCAAGCCAGGTTCCCAGGGGCACGCCCAGCGACAACGCGATGGGCGTGCCGACCATCGCTACCGCCAAGGCGCGCCCCTGCAAGGCCGGGACGACCATGCGCCGTGCGTAACCCGCGATGAGGCTCCAGGCCAACCCCGCCGAAACACCGGCAAAAAAACGTGCGATCAGAGTCAGCCAGTAAACGGAAGACAGCGCGGTGATGGAGTTGAAAACCAGGAAACCAATCACGGTGAGAAGCAGCACCGTCCTGCGGCGCCAGGTTTGGGTAGCGATGGTCAGCGGGATAGCTGCCAATAGTGAGCCGAGCGCATACACCGTCACCATCTGCCCGGCCAGGGACGGTGAGACGCCCAGGCCATCGCCAATCTCAGGCAGCAGACCTGCCGGCAGCGTCTCCGTCACGATGCAGATGAATCCGGTCATTGCCAGCGCCAGCAGTGCTCCATAGGGCAGCTTCGCGCCCTGTCGTTCGTTGGTAACCATTCGATGTCCTTTGAGTTATATATCGATCGATATAAATACTAGAGAGGCGTTGCTCCGCTGGTCAATCACTTTTGTATCGATTAGTATTTATGTAACTCGAGAGGAGGGTTTTCATGGCTCAGATGGGACGGCCGCGCACGTTTGACCGTGACGTGGCAATCACGCAGGCACTGCATCTGTTCTGGGAGCATGGCTACGACGCGACGTCGCTCAGCCAGCTCAAGGCCAACATCGGTGGCGGCATCACCGCACCGAGCTTTTATGCAGCGTTTGGCTCCAAGCAGGCGTTGTTCAACGAAGTGATGGAACGCTACCTGACTACCCATGGCAGGGTGATGGAGAGCCTGTTCGACACCACCCTGCCCCCCAGGGAGGCGATCGAATGCACGCTGCGCCGCTCGGCGAAAATGCAATGCGAGACAGACCATCCCAAAGGCTGCCTGGTGTCACTGGGTTATCTGAGTGCCTGCTCGGAAGAAAGCAAAGCCATCTCCCGGCCGCTCGCTGAGGCAAGAACCGCCAACCGTGCCGGAATCAAGGCCTGTGTAGATCGCGCCATCGCCGCCGGAGAGCTGCCGGCAACAGTGGCCTCGGAAGCGCTGGCCGCGGTGTTCGACAGTTTCCTGTTGGGCCTGTCGGTATTGGCGCGCGACGGCGCCTCCCTTGAGACCCTGGACGCCGCGGTTACGCAGGTCATGACGGTCTGGGACGCGCAACGCATGGGCAGCCCGATGGCGGCAAACGATCAAGCGGGATGAGCAATAGTAGACTGATCGTATAGTAGAGAATAAGATCGCCCCATGAGCAGCCCAAAGACCCGCGAAACCTCCGACGTCCGCCAGGAAATCCTTGATGTAGGCCAACGAATCATGGCCGCCAAAGGCTATTCCGCCGTGGGCCTGAATGAAATCCTGGCCACTGCGGGTGTGCCAAAAGGATCCTTCTACCACTACTTCGGCTCAAAAGACGCCTTCGGCGAGGCATTGCTTGAAAGCTATTTCGCGAGCTATCTGGCGGAGCTGGACGAGGTTCTAGCGCTGCCTGGCCTGACGATGGCTCAGCGTCTGATGAAGTACTGGGACATCTGGCAACAGACTCAATCGTTCCAGGATTGCCAGGGCAAATGCCTGGCGGTGAAGCTGGGCGTGGAAGTCGCCGACCTTTCAGAGGCGATGCGCGCGGTGCTCAAGCGCGGCACAGCGGGTATCACCGACCGCCTGGCCGTGGCGATCGAGAGCGGAATCGCCGAAGGCTCCCTGGAGTCCGTTGCCGAGCCTCATGCGGTCGCGCAAAGTCTCTATCAGCTGTGGGTCGGTGCCAGTGTCATGGTCAAGATCACCAAGAGTGTCCAGCCTTTCGAGACGGCAATGGCGACGACTCGCCAGATTCTCAGCCTTACCTGATCGATACCGCTGCCTCCTTCATCAAAATCTGCCTATCCTGCCCCCCTCCAAAAAAACCGTGATGCGAAAAAATAAAAATATTACTAGACGACTGGTCTAATTTGAAATTAAGGTAACCACACGTTCTAAGCATCGCAAGGCAGCAGCTCGTAAAAGCCACCCACTCAGAGGTTTGGGCGACGCCTTTCACAGCTTGATTTTTTGCCCAGGTGCTAGACGACTGGTCTATTCAAGCTAATGCAGCACACTCTCAAACAGGAAAACCGAAATGAAAGTTCTCATGGTACTGACCTCGCACGACACCCTCGGCAACACTGGCCGCAAGACCGGCTTCTGGCTCGAAGAGCTGGCGGCGCCCTACTACGCCTTCCTCGACGCCAAGGCCGAGATCGTTCTGGCTTCGCCTGAGGGTGGGCAGCCACCGCTTGATCCGAAGAGTAACGAGCCGTCCTTTCAGACTGACCTGACCCGGCGTTTCGAAGCCGACCCTGAAGCGACCGCCTTGCTTGCCAGCACCGTGCGCCTGGACAGTGTCTCGCCAGACGATTTCGATGCGGTTTTCTACCCAGGCGGCCACGGCCCGCTGTGGGACTTGGCCGAAGATCCGGTCTCGATCCGCTTGATCGAGTCTTTCCAGGCCGCCGGCAAGCCTGTCGCCTTGGTGTGCCACGCGCCTGGCGTGCTGCGCCACGTGAAAAAGCCTGACGGTACTCCGCTGGTCCAGGGCAAAAAAGTTGCCGGTTTCACCAATACCGAAGAAGCCGCGGTAGGCCTGACCGATGTCGTGCCGTTCCTGGTCGAGGACATGCTCAAGGCCAACGGCGGCCTGTATTCGAAAGGCGCCGACTGGTCCTCCTACGTGGTGCGTGACGGTCTGCTGATCACCGGTCAGAACCCGGGTTCGTCAAGCGAAGCCGCGCAGGTCCTTATCGATCTGCTGAACGAGGCTTGAGCCTGTTGCCGCGGGAGACGTCGCAGGTCTCCCGCCCTTATCGCGCCGATAGCTCGCCACCAAGGGATATTGTTATGAAATACAGCTCGCTGTTCGAACACACCTCGCTAGGCCCACTGACGCTGAAAAATCGCATCGTCATGCCGCCCCTGACCCGTCAACGCAGCGGCCAGCCCGGTGACGTGCCCACAGCCCTCATGGCCCGCTATTACCAACAGCGCGCGAGTGCCGGCCTGATCATCAGCGAAGGCACCCAAATCGAACCCCGTGGCAAGGGTTATGCCTGGACGCCGGGCATTTACAGCCAGGCGCAGATCGATGGCTGGCGCACCGTCACCGAGGCGGTTCACGCTGAGGGCGGGGTGATTTTTGCCCAGCTCTGGCATGTCGGTCGCGTGTCACACAGCGCACTGCAACCGGAGAACGCCGCCCCTGTCGCACCGTCGGCGATCCAGGCGAAAAAGGTCAAAGCCTTTATCGAAACCGGTCCCGGCACCGGCACGCTGGTCGAACCCTCGACTCCGCGCGAGCTGAGCGTCGCCGAGATCAAGGCGCTGGTCGAACTCTATGCCCAGGCCGCACGCAACGCCCTGGCGGCCGGTTTCGATGGCATCGAGATCCACGCGGCCAACGGTTATCTGGTCAATCAGTTCATTTCCGCCCATGCCAACCAGCGCACCGATGACTACGGCGGCTCGCTGCACAATCGCCTGCGTTTCCTGCGCGAAGTGGTCCGGGCCGTCAGCGCCGTGGTCGGGCCCGACCGTGTGGGCGTGCGCTTCACGCCGCTGTTCACCAGCACCGAAGAAGACCGCGTGTACATCGGCTTCGTCGAGGACGACCCGCACCAGACCTACATCGAAGCCATCAAGGTGCTTGAGCAGGCAGGCATCGCCTATCTGTCGATCGCCGAAGCCGACTGGCCGAATGCGCCGGACCTGCCCGAGGCGTTTCGGCGCGAGGTGCGAAGCACCTTCACCGGCCGCATCATCTATGCCGGGTTGTACACCGCTGACCGCGCGGCGCGCCTGATCGAGTCGGGCCTGGCCGATCTGGCCGCATTCGGCCGGCCGTTCATCGCCAACCCCGACCTGCCCCAGCGTATCGCCAATGGTTGGCCGCTCAACGCTCTTGATGCCACCGGACTGTACGGCGGTAATGAACAAGGATTCACCGACTACCCGCGGTATTCCCCATCCACAGTTGAACGTGAGGAAGCGGCCCCGGCGTTCTGACTCTACTGATTCATGAACCGTGGCGAGGGAGCTTGCTCCCGCTGGGCTGCGTAGCGGCCCTTTAAGTGAGCGCCGCGCATTGGAACGCCAGCCCTTCCCTCACCACGGGTTTGCCGACGCCTTGAGATTTGAAAACTAGTCCTTGTCCCTCTTAGGCTTTCAGGGCTGCCCGCGCACAGGCCATCCATGATCAGGTCCATCAACCTGGAGAAACGTGGATGCCATTCGCTCTGGCAATCCATTTGCCAGATTCCGGCAGTGGCCAGGAAAAAGTCGTCGCTGGTCACTCCGCTACGAGCGTATCGCACTCGCAAGTCCAGCCTTGGTCATCGCATATTCGGCGAGGCAGTCCATCCATTCCTGGAGGGCTTCCTTCGATGGTTTCGTGGCGAGCAGTTGTTCCGCCAACGAAGCCACCTGCTGCATTTCGAATTGATAGACCTCGGATACCAATTTTTCGCGGGTGGCGAAGTGGCGATAGAACGTGCCCTGTCCTACCCCGACTTTCTTCGCGATCGTGCTCAGCGGGACCGCAGGATCGAGGGTCAGCTCTGTTACGGCGACCTCCAGTATCCGTTCACGGTTTTTCTTGGCGTCAGCACGCATCACCAGTTCGACGCCACGGGAACTTGTCGTCGAGTGCTCCAAGCCATTACGGTGTACTGAAGCGAATGGTACACATCACAAGGTTCTGAAAATGCTGGCGGGATACAAAGCGCCAGCTGAATGATGAAAAATTTGAAAGCTTTTTATGCGAGGCCATCGAAATGAAGATCGGAATTATCGGCGCGGGCAACATTGGAGCCACCCTTGCCCGCAAGCTCGCTGCGTGCGGCCATGAAATCAAGCTGGCGAACTCGAAGGGTCCTGAAAGCCTGCAGAAACTCGCCAGCGAAATCGGTGTAAAGGCAGTGACCAGGGAAGAGGCTGTGTCTGGGGTGGACGCGGTTATCCTCTCGATCCCGTTCGCAAAACACCCCGAACTCGGGCAGGCATTCAGTAACGTCCCTGAAAAGACCGTCGTCATCGACACCTCCAATTACTATCCAGGCCGTGACGGGGCGATCAAGGACGTCGATGCCGGCAAGCCCGAGAGCATCTGGGTCAGCGAACAGCTTGGCCGCCCGGTCATCAAGGCCTGGAACGCCCTGCTCGCCGCCACGCTTGCCGACAAAGGCCAGCCAGCCGGGTCCTCAACACGCATAGCGTTACCTGTCGCAGGGAGCGATCCCGCCGCTTTGGCGGTTGCGCAGGATCTCGTCGAGGACACCGGCTTTAGCGCATTTGCCGCTGGCAACCTTGAAGACTCTTGGCGTCAGCAACCAGGTACACCGGCTTACTGCACCGAGTTGACATTGCCGGCGTTGAAACTGGCGCTGGCTGCGGCCGACAAGACACGGGCGCCGCAAAACCGCGACGCGTTGATCGCCCGGTTCATGGCGCCCGGCAGTCAGTTTTCACATGAGCAAATCGTTGCCTTGAATCGCGCCATGACAGCCTGACTGTCTCGCCTGTCCTGACGGGCTCAAGATGTTCCTGAACCTCTATCGTTCCAGCCACTCGGGATGAAGCTGAACAAAGTGCGCTTGCAGCCATTCGAGAAGAACCTGCACTTGCGGCGCCAGGTGCGTCCGGCTTGGGTATAGCAACGACACTGGGCGAGGAGCTGGTCGACAAGGTCTTAGAATCTCCACCAAAGCGCCGCTTTCCAGATACCCGGCCACAGCGATGCCTGGCGCCTGGATTATTCCGAAGCCCGACACACCGCACTGCACGTACGCATTCGATTCAGTGACGGTGATGGCGGGGTTGCTTACAAACGCTCGATCCTGACCTTCCATCACGAAATGCCAGGGCAATGGCCTGCTGCTCTGACCGGACAAGAAGTTCACGCCTCGATGGGCGACCAGGTCGCCGAGTGTCTCGGGTTCGCCGTGCCTGGCGAGATATTCGGGCGCCGCGCACGTCACCATCGTCGCCCATGCAACGGGGCGAGCGACTAATGTCGAGTCCGGTAGATCGCCTATGCGCAACGCACAGTCTATGCCCTCTCCTATCAAGTCAACGGCTCGGTCGGTCACGCCCAGTATCACGTTGATGCCTGGGAAGGTGCTGGTGAACGCTTTCAGGCTTCTGATGAAATCCATTTGCGCGAAAGCGGTCGGGATATCGACGCGAAGTCGGCCCGTAAGCGTTGCCCCGGTGCGGTCGAACATCGAAGTTGCGGCAGAAATGTCCGCAAGAATCTCCTGTACCCGCCCATAGAATCGTTCACCCTCGGCGGTGAGCGCCACCTTCCTGGTCGTGCGCTGGAAAAGGCGCACACCCAATGATGTCTCCAGCTCCTGAATGGAACGGGTGACCTGCGGCCGCCCTATATCCAGCGACTCGGCAGTTTTTGTGAAGCTGCCGAGTTCGGCAAGCCTGGCGAACAGACGCATTGATTGCAGCAGTTCCATGATGTCAGGTCCTGGCGAACGCTATTGTTGCCGCAGAATATAACAATCATGTCTTTTTTCACGCATTTATTGCGCCGCTCCAAAAGCGAACCATGTGCACAAGGCGAACCCTCTGCGGTTTGCCGTCACTGACTCGTTTGGAGATTCACAATGAAAGCCTGGCTATTAAAAGACTTCGGACTCGACAATCTGCAACTGGAAGAGACGGCTACCCCACGCCCGGGGCCCGGCGAATTGCTGGTCAAGGTTGGCGCTGTCTCGCTCAATTTTCGCGACAAGGCCATCGTTGACGGCATCTATGAGCCGCATAAGGTGCCCAAGCCCCTCATTCCCGTAAGTGATGCGGCCGGAACAGTGGTCGCAATTGGCGATGGTGTGACGCGCTTCAAGATCGGTGATCGGGTCAACTCGCACCTGTACTCCCGTTGGCTGGATGGCGAGCCCGGACCCAATGAGCCGGATTACTGTTTTGGATCACCATTGCCCGGTGGCTTGGCCGAATACATGATCATCCATCAGGAAAGCGCCGTGGGTGCGCCTGACAACATGAGCGATGAAGAGGCCGCTACGCTGCCGATTGCCGCGCTCACGGCATGGTATTCACTGGTGGACTTCGGGCAGATTGAGCCTGGACAAACCGTATTGGCCCAAGGCACTGGCGGTGTGTCCATATTTGCCGTGCAGATCGCAACTGCGCTTGGCGCCAAGGTGATCGCAACGTCGAGCAGCGACGAAAATCTGCAAGCCGTGAAGGGATTGGGGGCCGTAGCGGGCGTCAACTACAGGACTACGCCAAGCTGGGCAGACGAAGTGCTGAAGCTGACCGAGGGTAAAGGCGTGGATCTGCTGCTGGATGTGGCCGGAGGCAGCGGCATCAATCAATCGATCGCAGCGACCAAGGCATCCGGGCGTATTGCGCAGATCGGCTTTTTGACCGGCCAGACTGCGGAACTCGAACTGATGCCTCTTATCTTTCGCCAGACAACCATTCGCGGTATTGCGGTGGCGCCGCGCTCATCGTTCGAGCGGATGAATGCATTCCTCAACCAACACAGGATTCGCCCAGTGATCGATCAGGTGTATCCGTTCGAGAAAGCCCGGGAAGCTTACGAGCACCTGGCAAAAGGAGCATTTGGAAAGGTTGTAATCAAGATCGCCTGAACCACTGAGGCGCCAACATGGCGCCTTTTTTTGCGGTAATGCGGGCATCGCGTCAAGACAAAGAAGCTTCCGGGCGTTGTTGCGCGGCTCCTTTGGGCCTGAACATCTGCTGCCACTCAAGCTGCGCCTGGACAACAGCGACCGCCTCCAGCACCTTCTGCGCCCAGCCCTCGTCCTCCGGATGCACCACGACAACACGAAAGCCATGGTCATCGCCTTCGAGCTGCACGCCTTCGGAGTCATCGACATGCAAGTCGATATCGAACGCCGGCGGGTACTTGGAGGGTGAGTTCTCCAGCCCATGCACCGTCAGGGCACGGTTGTGCAGGACGCTGTTGACCACACCGTCGACGCGGATGCCGTACAGCAGCAGCCAACGGCGGATATAGGACGGCGTGCGGCCCGACGAGGTGTAGACCCAGATGCTGCAATCCTGGCGACGCAATTCCCGGATCAGCGAGCGGGTGCCCCGGCGCAGCGGCTCACCCAACCAACGGTGAATGCAGGCCGGCAGCCGGCTTTGCTCGACTTCGCAGTGGTGGAGTTGGCAGGCGAGCGTGTCATCGATATCAAACGAAATCCGTATGCGCTGGCGCTTGAACAGCTGCGTCGGCAAAGCGGTGCGGATGGCCTGCCCTACCCGGCTGCTGAATGTTCTGCATTTGACGTCCATCAATGGCCACCTTGGGAAAGCGGCAAAGACTCGCCTTTGAGAAAAAACTTCATTGGATCGGGTGCCTGTTCTTCTAAAAACGCTGCGTATTTTTTCTTGATCTTGGGCAATTCGTACAACGCCTTGACGCCATGCTTGGCAGAGTTGCGTATCACCGAGGATGGGTTGAAATAGCCTTCGGCATTTTCCAGTGTCAGCACAAACGGCGGCAAGCCCGCGCGCATCAGCAGATAGCTGACAATAAGCGACCCACTGCGGTTGTTACCTTCGATGAACAACTGCGGCTTGCTGAGAATCCGTACATAGACGCCTGCCGCGCGCTTCCACACCGACTCGCTGCGATAGGCACAATACCAGTTGTACAAATCCTTGATGCCTCCTTCAACATTGTTGAAGAAATGCGCCTCGGTCGCTGCCAAGTGATGGGCGTATTCCAAGCGGCGAGCCGGATCCCGGCCGCAGAGCACCGTGGCGTTGATCTCCAGCATCAGGTTCAGTTGCTGCAGATCGAACAGGTCGACGCCGCGGGCAACATATTCGTCAACCAACGCATAACCTTCAAGCACATTCTGCAGCACTTCATCGGTCAACGGGTCACGCGGCTCGGTGAAGTGCCGGCTGAGCTGGGCGAAACGGTCCTGCACTTCCCGTAGTGCGCGTTCAATCGCTGGCAAATCAAGGCGATGCGTAGCAGGCATTGGTGCTCCTTGGAAAACGCTTGGTAAATGTCTACCGGATGCCCGCCAAATCCATTTGGCTTCTGCAGGGATGCGGCCTTGACCTGATGTGTGGCTTAGCTGAACTTGCCGCTGATGTAATCGCCGGTCATCTGTTCACGCGGGTTGTCGAAAATCTGCGTCGTCGGGCCCATCTCGACCAGATAACCGGTGCGCGTGCCCTGGGAAATATCCACCGAGAAAAACGCCGTGGTGTCAGCCACGCGGATGGCCTGCTGCATGTTGTGGGTCACCAGGGCGATGGTGTAGTCCTTCTTCAACTCGACCATCAGCTCCTCGACCCGCCGGGTAGCGATCGGGTCGAGTGCCGAACACGGTTCATCCAACAGCAGCACTTCCGGCTCGGTGGCGATGGCGCGGGCAATGCACAGGCGCTGTTGCTGGCCGCCGGAGAGCGACAGGCCGCTGACCTTGAGCTTGTCCTTGACTTCGTCCCACAGCGCGGCGCCTTGCAGCGCATGCTTGACCCGGTCACCGATATCGCCCTTGTAGCGGTTGAGGCGCAGGCCAAACGCGACGTTGTCGAAAATGCTCATCGAAAACGGGTTCGGCTGCTGGAATACCATGCCGATGTAACGGCGCACGACCACCGGATCAACACCCTTGCCGTAGACGTCCTGTCCGAGGAAATGCACGTGGCCTTCGAAACGGAAGCCTTTCACCAGGTCGTTCATCCGGTTGAGGCTGCGCAACACGGTGCTCTTGCCACAGCCGGAAGGACCGATGAACCCGGTGATCTTGTTTTTCTCGATCGGCACATGGCTGTCACGGACCGCCATGAAGTTGCCATAAAAAATCTTGTCCAGTTTGCAGTCCATGACTACAGGTGCCTGGGTGACAAACGGAGCGGCTATTTGCGCAGTGGATACGTTCAAGATCAGATGCTCCCGTTCTTAATACTTGGGCTTGCCGAAAATACGGCTGATGATGTTCACGAACAGCACGATCATCACCAGCACCAGTGAGGCCGCCCATGCGAGCTCGAGCTGGTTGTCGAAAGGCATCCCGGAGAAGTTGTAGATCAGCACCGCCAGCGAGGCCGTCGGGTTCATGACCTCGAGATTGCCCTGGTGGTAAATCCAGTAGTTGCTGAACAGCGCGGTAAACAGCAGCGGCGCGGTCTCGCCCGCGGCACGTGCCACGGCCAGCATGACGCCGGTGAGGATGGCCGGCATGCCGGTCGGCAAGACAATTTTCCAGATCACCTGCGAGCGGGTGCAGCCCATGCCATAGGCAGCATCCTTCATGATCTTGGGCACCATGCGCATCGACTCTTCCGCCGTCAGCACGACGATCGGCAGCATCAGCACGGCCAGTGCCACGCCGCCTGCCGGCGCCGAATACGTACCGGTGGTCATCACCACCAGGGCGTAGGCGAATACCCCGGCCAGGATCGACGGCAGGCCGGTGAGCATCTTCGCGGCAAACCGCGCGGCGTTCCCCAACTTGCTGTCCGGCCCCAGCTCAGCCAGGAAGACGGCGGCCATGATGCCGATCGGCACCGCGATGGCTGCCGCGATACCGACCATCACGAAAGTACCGGCCATGGCGTTGCCGAAGCCGCCACCCATCTCGAAGCCGGTCGGTGGCAGCTCGGTAAAGACTTCCAGGTTCAGGCGCGCGCCACCACGGGTGATCAGCATGTAAAGCACGGAAATCAGCGGCACGCTGGCAAGCAGCGCGCCGGTCCAGACCAGGGTGGTCAGGATCAGGCTGCGCAGTGCGCGGCCTTCGAACTTGCGCTGCAAGCTGGGCATCGCGCCCGCTGGCGCGGTCAAGTCTGTTGCGGCAGTGAGGTCTGTCATCACTTATTACCCCGTTGGGCATACATCATGATCATCGAACCAAAAATGTTCACGATCAGCGTAATCAACATCAATACCAGGGCGGCATACATCAACACCTCGATCTCGTTCGGCCCGGCCTCGGGGAAGTTCAACGCCAGCAGGGCAGCAAGCGTGTTGGCCGGAGCAAACAGCGAGAGGGAAATGTTGTTGGCGTTACCGACCAGCATGGCCAGCGCCATCGTCTCGCCCAGGGCGCGCCCGAGGCCCAGCACCAGTGAGCCAAAGATGCCGGTGGCAGCGGAAGGCACCATCACCTTGAGAATCGCTTCCCAGTGAGTCGTCCCCATGCCATAGGCGGCCTGCTTGGTTTTCATCGGTACGCCGGTGAGCGCATCCTGCGAAACGGCGGCGATGGTTGGCAGAATCATGATCGCAAGCACCAGCGCCGCCGGTAGCAGCCCGGGCCCGCTCAGGGACGTGCCGAAAAAGGGTATCCAGCCGAGTTCGCTGTTCAGCCAGGTTGTCAGCGGTCGGATCGCCGGGATCACCACGTAGATCCCCCACAGGCCATAGACCACGCTGGGGATGGCCGCGAGCAGTTCAACGATGGTGCGGAAAATCGCCGCAAGCTTGGGCGGCAGGAAATCCTGGGTCAGAAAAATTGCCATGCTGACGCCGAAAAATCCGGCGATCAACAACGCGATCAAGGCGCTGTAGAGCGTGCCCCAGATAGCCGGCAGGATGCCGTATTTGCCTTGGTTGACGTCCCAGACGCTGCCCAGGAGCACGTCGAAACCGTGTTTCTCCATGCCGGGAATTGCCTTGCGTCCCACCTCGAACACCAGCGCAAATACCAGCGCCAGAATCAGCACCACGCCGATGCGCGCTAGCGCACGGAAAGTGCGATCAACCAGGAAATCCTTCGTCGAGGGTGGCTGGCAGGCAGAGTCCGGATTAACCGGTACGACAAAAGGTTTGTTCATGGGCTAAGTCCGGAACAGGGGGAAAACTCTCCCGGCGTGGCGCGGAGGCACACACCGAGAGAGACCTCACGGTGTTACTGAATGTTGGCGGATGCCTTGCGAACCTGCTCGACGACCGACGCCGGCAATGGGATGTAACCCATCGAATCGGCGATCTTCTGCCCTTCGGTCAGGCTGTATTCGACCATTTCACGCATGGCCTTGGCCTTGGCCGGGTTGCCGTTGTCCTTGCGGAAGATCATCCAGGTGTAGGACGTGATCGGGTAGGACTTGGCGCCGTCCGGATCCGGCAGCCAGGCCACCAGGTTTTCCGGCATCTTCACCGCCGCCAGGGCCTCTGCACCGCTCTCGGCGTTCGGCACGACGTACTTGCCGGCCTTGTTCTGCAGTTGGGCGAAGTCGACCTTGGCGAGCTTGGCGAAGCCGTATTCGATATAGCCAATCGCGCCCGGGGTCTGACGCACGGTAGCGGTCACGCCATCGTTTTTCGGCGACTTGATGAACTTGTCACTGGCCGGCCAGTTGACGGTGTTGCCCTCGCCCAGCGCCGTCTTGAACTCCGGGTTGATGGTTGCCAGGTGCTTGGTGAACACCGCGGTGGTACCGCTGGAGTCCGCACGTACAACGACGGTGATCGGCGTATCGGTGAGTTTCAGGTCCGGGTTGGCGGCAACGATCTGCGGATCGTTCCATTTGGTGATCTTGCCCAGGAAGATGTTCGAGTACACATCGCGTGGCAGCTTGAGGCCCTTGGGATTGCCCGGCAGGTTGTAGGCCAGCACGATTTCACCGGCGGTCATCGGCAACAACTGCACGCCTTCGGCAACCTTGGCGATGTCTTCTTCTTTCATCGCCGAGTCACTGGCGGCGAAATCAACGGTCTTGTTCAGGAAGTCCTGTACGCCCGCACCGCTGCCCTTGGATTGGTAATCCACGGTGACACCGTCGGATTTCTTGCTGAAATCCTTGAACCAGGTCAGGTAGATCGGAGCTGGAAAACTCGCCCCGGACCCCGTCAGACGGACATTCTCTGCAGCGAAGGACGCCGAGGTGGCACAAAGAGAAACCGTAACGGCGAGCGCAGCAGACTTCATCAAACTTTTCATTAAAAGAAATTCCTTGTGATGACGGGCCGGGGAACTCTGCAACATTCTTGTTACGGTTTTATGAATGCGCAGTGGCAAAGTGCACTTATGTCCTTCAGATAGCGCCTACAGCACGTTGGCTGTTGTAATCGCCCCGTAACAAATTGCGACTAACACTTCGCCATCTCCTACAACGCGAGCCCACGCCCATGTCCTCGACAGACGACACCTTGATACAGCGCATCCACCGGGAACTGCTCGATCACAGCGATGAAGAACTGGAATTGGAGCTGGCCGAAGACGGTCACGACCTGGATGCCCTGTTCGATGGACAGGCTCCAGAAGGATCAGAAAAAGAAGCCCGGAGAATCTACTTCAGCGAACTGTTCCGCCTGCAAGGCGAACTGGTGAAGCTGCAAAGCTGGGTGGTCAAGACCGGCCACAAGGTCGTGATCCTCTTCGAAGGGCGCGACGCTGCCGGCAAAGGCGGAGTCATCAAACGTATCACCCAGCGCCTCAACCCTCGGGTCTGCCGGGTGGCCGCCCTGCCCGCCCCGAACGACCGCGAACGCACCCAATGGTATTTCCAGCGCTACGTTTCACACTTGCCGGCCGCCGGTGAAATCGTCCTGTTCGACCGCAGCTGGTACAACCGCGCAGGCGTCGAACAGGTCATGGGCTTTTGCAACGACGATCAGTACGAAGAGTTCTTCCGGACCGTGCCCGAGTTCGAGCGCATGCTGGCCCGCTCAGGCATCCAGCTGATCAAGTACTGGTTCTCCATTTCCGACCAGGAGCAGCACCTGCGCTTTCTCAGCCGTATCCACGACCCGCTCAAGCAATGGAAACTCAGCCCCATGGACCTGGAGTCCCGGCGGCGCTGGGAGGCGTATACAAAGGCCAAGGAGATTATGCTGGAGCGCACCCATATCGCCGAGGCGCCGTGGTGGGTCGTGCAAGCCGACGACAAGAAAAAAGCGCGACTCAACTGTATCCACCACCTGCTCGGCCAGATGCCCTATGAAGAAGTCGAGCTCCCGGTGATCGAGCTACCGGAACGCGTCAGGCAGGAAGACTACTTCCGCAGTCCGACGCCGCCGGAAATCGTCGTTCCTCAGGTTTATTGAGACACACGGGGGGGCGCGCTGCGTCCAGCGCCCCCTTCTATCGCCTGACATGTTCCTGTCAGCCTCCCGTCACCCTGACGTCAGATCGTCCCGCCTAAAGTAACGCCAGGATTGTTCCTGCGGCGCCAGCGCCAACCTGTGGGAGCGAGCCTGCTCGCGAAGACGTCAGCACATCCCATAGCGATGCAAGCTGCACCGGCGCTTTCGCGAGCGGGCTCGCTCCCACGGGGTCCTGGCTTGAGCAAGGATTTGAATCCGCCGTTGTTTTTTTGCTGGAGCTCTTGTCATCAGCCGGAAGGAGAAACGCAATGAACCACCCCGACGGGCACGACAGCGCACTTGACCACTTCATCTGGCCGATGACGCCAGACGGCATTCTGAGCCGCAGAGACCTGTTGCTTCGCCTGGGCGCTGAGCAGCAACTCATCGCCGCACAGGATCCTGTGTGCAGGCGCGACCAACGAGACTACCTGCTTTCACTGATCGATTCGGCCCCGACACTGAACCATGGCGCTGAGCAACGTTCAGGCTTCGACGCCCAGCGAATGCGTAATGTCATCAGCGAAGCGGCCACGAAAAGCCATTGGGGCAAGCCTTCGGGAGGTCGCCGAACGCAGGGCATCGCCGCCCACTACGATGCGCAGAGCTACATGGCCGCGGTGCTCGATGTCGAGCTGAGCGACGAGGGTCGCCTGATTGTGCATGACACCGTGTTTGTCGCGGACCTGGGCGCTGTAGAAAACCCCGGCCGCCTGCGCGCTCAGCTGGAAGGCGCGTGCCTGATGGGCGTCGCGTTCGTGGCCTCTGCTGAATTTGGTGCGACGGCCGCTGATCTGTGCCCGACCCTCGCCCAGCGGCCCCGCTGGCCACTCGTCTCATGGTTGCCAGGGCACATCGCGGTACACCTGATCAACCCCACGGGTGTGCTCCAGGCCTGCCAGCCCAGCCAGGTGAGCTACGTACCCGTCGTCCGGGCCTTGTGCAATGCAATCGGCAAAGTCTCGGCCAACCGCACCAGCGATTTGCCGCTCAGAAGCCGGTTGCTCGAAAGAACGGGCGGACGTTAAGTCACTGCCGGCGTCAAATCAAACCCAGTGTCAGGGCCTTCAGCGTCGCCGCCGCCCGGGTGGTGCATTGAAGCTTGCGGAACACGCTTTCGACATGGGTGCGCACCGTGCTCGGGCTGATACCCAGCTGGCGCGCCACCTCCTTGTTGCTTCCCCCGGTACTGATGCGCCGAAGAATCTCGGTTTCACGCTCCGAGAGCAGTCCACCGCCCGGCTTGCAGGCTGTCATCGTGGCGTCCCCGCGTGACGCCGCCATTACCGCCTGGCAAGCCCGATGATCGAACCGTCCCTGATCCGCCTCGGCCAACAACAGGCAACTCGCTTCGTCGTGACTCAAGGCCGGCCGCCACGGCCGCTCGCTGAGCATCGCTTGCCAAGCCAGGGCCGCGGCGAGCAAACGATGTTCGGTTTGCAACGTGTCGCCGCCCAGGCTGCGGAAATAACCGCTGCCATCCAGGCGCTCATAGGCATGCGCCGCCAGCTGACCCGGCACCGCCAGGGCGGGTATCTGGCCACAGGCTCGCGATGTCCAGTAAGGCACCAACCGCACTTGCTCAAGATCCCCGTCGAGCAAGGCTCCCGGTGTATTCCAGAGGCGATTGGGCACCGCCGCGCGGCCGATGCCATGGATCAGCGCCGCTTGGCCGAGATGATCGATGGCCGGCGCCGACAGCCCGGAAAGCCTGGCGGCCTCTCGAACCAGCTCCGAGGCACGTCGCGAGTACCCCGCCAGCCATGGCAGCTTTAGATCGATCACATCAGCAACCAGGCTCAACGGCACCTGTGCCGTGGCGACCTGCGAATCAACTGACTGTGGCGAGCGCAGTTGATCCAGCCAATCTTCGGCGTTTTGCAGCATTTCAGCGGCAAGCGCTGCCGGATAACGGCGATCGCGCTTGCTGGCAATCCATTGCAATGCGCTCTCCAGCCCATGCGTACGGGACAGAATCTCCAGATCCCCCGCCAGCAACACCTGATAAACCACCTCCGGCACCTGCGGATGACGCAGGCCGGATGGCCTTCCCTCACCGTCGTATTGCTCGAACACATGACGCAGACCCTGTTCGACTTCGGTTTTCAAACCCAATGTGTGAGCAATATCACCGGACACTTCGCAATGAATCTGTGCCAGCGGCGTCGACCGGCGCATCGCCCGCTGCCCCGCCTCGCTGAGGGTATGCGTCAGCATTGCGTTGCGGCCCTCGACGTCATCGCCCAGCAGCCGGGTGAAGCCCTCGGCATTGGCGGTGCAGCCTGACCAGCGCAGCAAGGCCACCTGGCGTCCGGTCTCGGTGTGCTCGCCAGCACCGTTGCAAGTCTGCGCGAGCATCTGCACCAAGCGGGCGGTGCGACGCGACTGATCGAACGGCTGGCCCATGCTCAGGTCGCCGACCATGGACAACGCCAGGATGGCGTCTTCCACTGCGATACAGTCAGCTGTCGTCATCTCGTTTCCTCCGCGTATCCGATTGAATGTTGATGGCCTCGGATAAACGACCGATACCCGGGCCGCCGAGTATCGCCGAAACTGCGCTCACCCCAAACAGGAGATCGCATCATGTTCAAACCCAAGGCCCTTGCCCTCACACTCGCCATGACCGGTTCATTGTTCGGCGGCGCCGTCCATGCCGCGCCGCAACAGCCTTCAGTCGTGATCGTCCATGGCGCTTTCGCCGACGGCTCCGACTGGGGCAAAGTCGTCCCGCTGCTGCAGGCGGAAGGCATCAAGGTCACTGTCGTACAAAACCCGCTGACTTCGCTGGCTGACGATGTCGCCGCCACGCAGCGTGTACTGAACAACCAGGAGAGCGACGTCGTGTTGGTCGGCCATTCCTGGGGCGGCACCGTCATCAGCGAGGCCGGCACCGACAAGAAAGTCCGCAGCCTGGTGTACGTCGCCGCGTTTGCTCCGGATGCCGGTCAGGCCGTCAAGGATCTGGGCAAGGAGTACCCGGCTCCATCCGGCGTGAAAGACATCGCCGCCGACAAGAACGGCTTCCTCTACATGACCACCGAAGGCATGGCTCGCGGTTTTGCCCAGGACCTTCCCCCAGCACAAACCGCGGTAATGGCCGCGACGCAAGGGCCGATCCGCGCTTCGGCTTTCGATGACAAGACCAGCGCCGCTGCCTGGAAAGGCAAGCCAAGCTGGTACATCGTGGCCAAGGAAGACCGGATGATCCAGCCGGATCTGCAAAGGGCTTTCGCCAAGAAGATCGGTGCCAAGGTCAGCGAAATCGAAGCCAGCCACGTGCCACAGCAATCACGCCCGGCAGACGTCGCAAAAGTCATCATCCAGGCCGTACAGAAGAGCCAGTAACCCAGGCCGCTGCTGCGCTGAACTCGATAACAGGAACCCTGCAAAGGAAGCCCGCTCATGCCCGTGAATCCCGCCCTGAAGAAGCACCATTACGACTTTATTGTCTGCGGGGCGGGGACTGCCGGCTCCGTCGTTGCCGGACGGCTGGCCGAGAATCCCGAGGTCCAGGTATTGCTCATCGAGGCCGGCGGCGGCGATGAGCATCCCCATGTGCTGGAGCCGCAGCATTGGCCGTTGAACCTGGGCAGCGAGCGCGATTGGAACTTCGTCGGTGCAGCCAACCCTCACCTCAACGACAGGAAGATGCCGCTGAACATGGGACGCGGGTTGGGCGGCGGGTCCAGCGTCAATGTCATGCTATGGGCCCGAGGTCACAAGAACGACTGGGAAGACTTCGCCGTCGACAGCGGCGATCCTGCTTGGGGCTACGCCTCGGTCCTGAAGATCTATCAGCGCGTGGAAGACTATCGGGGCATCGCCGATCCGCTGCGTCGCGGCAGCGGCGGGCCGGTTCATGTTGCGCCTGTCCAGGACGCGCAACCGATTGCCAACGCCATGCTCAGTGCAGCTGGCGCAATGGGTATCCCCACCTTTGAAAACCCCAACGGCGCCATGATGGAGGGCCGCGGAGGTGCGGCCTTGAACGATCTCATCGTCAAGGATGGCCGGCGTCATTCGATCTACCGCGCCTACGTCGCTCCACGCTGCGGCCAGCCCAACCTCACCGTCCTGACCGATACGCTTGTCAGCCGGGTGCTCTTCAGCGACCAACGCGCCATCGGCGTGCAGACCATCAGCAATGGCCAGGCCGAGTGCTTCTACGTCGAACACGAAGTCATTCTTTCGCTGGGTGCGGTCAACACGCCCAAGGTCCTGATGCAATCCGGCGTGGGGCCGGAGGATGAATTGCAGCGCCATGGCATTGCGCTCGTCCAGCACCTGCCCGGCGTCGGCGCCAACCATCAGGACCACGTGTCCTTTGCGGTTATCTTCGAATACGCGAGGCCACAACCGGTGGGTTACGGCGGCTCGGAGGCGACGCTCTACTGGAGCAGCGAAAGCGCCTTGCATCTTCCGGACATGTTCCACTGCCAGGTTGAATTTCCAGTGCCCAGTGCAGAGACCGCCGCACTAGGTGTTCCCGCCCATGGCTGGACGATGTTCGCTGGCCTTTCCCACCCCGAAAGTCGCGGGCGGATCACGCTCAGCGGCCCGGATGTGAGCGATGCCCCGATCATTCAACCCAACACACTGTCGCACCCGACCGATCGGCGCAACGCCCTGGAAAACATTCGTTTCGTCCAGGAGCTGGGCGCCCAGACGCCGTTCAAGGGCTTGGTAAAGGGCGAAAGCCTGCCTGGAAAACTGCACACCCAAGCGTTGGAACACTATGCTCGCAACGCTGCGGTGACCTACTGGCACCAGTGCGGTACGGCAAAAATGGGCCGGGACGCGATGTCCGTGGTGGACAGTCAATTACGCGTCTACGGAATCCAGGGCCTGCGCATTGCCGATGCGTCCATCCTGCCCCATGTCACGAGTGGCAACACGATGGCGCCCTGCGTCGTGATCGGTGAGCGGGCCGTGGAAGCTATCCGCGCCACCTATGAGCTATAAGCCTCGACGCTGACGCAAGCTTTGCGGCTCACCTTTTTGACAAGGGCCAGGATTCAACCCGGTTCTTTCCAGAACGCTTGGCCGCGTAAAGCGCCGAGTCAGCGGCCTTCAACAGTGCGTTTTGATTGGCCCCGCAGGTTTGTGTGGAGGACACCCCGAAAGAAGCAGTCGCAGTGAGCGTCTGGCTGTGATCAACCAGACTCATCTCTTCCAGAGACACCCGTATGGATTCGGCTCGGGCCACAGCACCTTCGGGCGGACAGTCCGGAAGGATGATGATCAGCTCTTCCCCGCCAAATCGGCAGGCAATGTCGGAGGATCTCAGCGATTGCACGATCAAGGCGGAAGCCGCACGCAGCACGGCGTCGCCTGCTGAGTGGCCATAAGAGTCATTCAACTGCTTGAAGTTATCGAGGTCGATCATCACGACACTCAGGCACGCCCCGTTGCGCTCGGCGCGCACCAGCTCGCGGTTGAGCGTCTCGTCCATGAAGCGGCGGTTGTACAGCCCGGTCAGCGGGTCCTTTATGGACTGGGTTTCCAACACCTGGCGCATGCGGCCATTCGCCAATGCCAGCGCCGTTTGTTCCGCCACGGCTTCAGCGATCTGCAGGCCCTCCTCGGACAGGTCGCGCAGGCCGACTTGACGGATATGCAACAGGCCGAGGATTTCACCGTAAGCCATCAACGGAAGACAACAGTCAGTCACTGGGTCAGTGCCAGACGCCGCTGGGTAATGAGGGCAGCGAAGATCATGGTTGTGCACCGACAAATGCCAGCGTCCCCGCCTGATTGCCCAGCAATCCTTGGGGTTGAGTATCGCATCGGCGGCCTTTTCCTCGGCCTGCCCCCACGCTGCGGCGTGTTGCAGGACATCAGCCGAGTTGCGATAGAGAAAGAATTCCCCCTCGCTTGCAGGTATCAACTTTTGGCAGTAAGTACTGGCCAGCTGAAGCGTTTCCTTCTGGGACAACTCCGTCTGCATCAACCTGGCCATTTCCGCGAGAAGACCAATCTCGCCATTTCGGCGTTTCAAACGCGCCAGGCTCAGGCTCAGTTGATCGCTGGCCAGGTTGGCCGCCACGGCAGACTCCGATTGACGGCGGACACTGCTGCGCATGGACAGGTAGATGAAACGTCCTAACCCCAGGGTAACGACAAAGCTGAGGATGGAAATCGCGACCGCCCAACGAATGTTGCTCAAAAGCTGCCGTTCGAGCGCCACAAGCTCCTCTGTTTCGTCAGCAATGAGCTCCGCAGTCAAGGCGCGCACGGTGTCCATCAGTTCCTTGCCGCCACCAGCGGCGATCTCGGCCTCTGCCGCATCATTGCCGTTATGGCTGACCAGCTTCACGACCCTGTCCAGGTGGACCATTTTCAGCTCGGCGTGCCGGATGAATGCTTCGACACGCGCAATCTCTTCGGCCGGATCCCCTTGATAGGCAATTCGCAGGCTTTTGATGGCAGGAGGCAAGTGAGACACGGCGACATAGTACGGCTGTAGAAAGTCGTCCTTTTCCGTCAAGGCGTAGCCACGCTCGCCGGTCTCCGCGTCGACCAGAAACCCCTGGACATTGCGGATACGCTCGATCTGCGACTCGACCACGTTCCGCTCCAGACGCGTCTCATTGGTCCAGAACAACGTGATCGGCCCCACCGCCGCGGTGACGGCCATGACGGCAGTCGCGGTGGCGGCGGCAAAAAGAAGGCTGGCTTTACGATCAGGCATTGACGATTGCGCTCTTGGCTATCAAACGATGTCGGCCTGATGAAAAGAATGTAACGAAACAGAACCGAAAAACGGTTTATCGCATTACGCCATAGGGCAGGCAAGTCGTATCGCCAGTTTAGCCGGCGTACCCTGGAGCTGCCCGAAGAGCTAAGACATTGGCTGCAGCTGCCAGCCGCCACGGCCGCCTGGGAGACAGGCAGCCTTTCAACCACAACGCGCGCAGCTCTAAACGGCGGCTTTCATGCGGAAATAGACAATTAGCGCCATCACGGCCACTGCAATCACAGCCGGAAGCCCCTGCTTATTGAGCAGGTGCCAAGGCAGCCGCCCCACGCTCAACTTGAGCGCTCTCAATGCACGACCCCACATTGAAATCCTGCCGCCGCTAAGCGCGTCGTTTGTAAAGTAGACCGTACCCAGGAACACCAGCACCGGACTGCCCCACCGCAGCCAGAGGACATCATAAGACCAGAGGTATGCCAATGCGGCGGGCACTGCGGCAGGAAGCACGTGGCGGAGCAACAGCAGACCGGCGCCCTGTCGATACCAGCGAGGCGGGATCAACCTTCGGCTGAGCAGCACATCCAGGCGCCCCGCCGTCACAGCCACCATGGCCCAGACGACATATGCCTTGCTGCCGATCCAGTTCACGAACGCCATCATCAGCGGCATGATTATCGCCGAGACCAAGTCTACTTTCTCGCTCGGCCCCGCGAGCATTGAAACGATGAGTACGACAGACAGCGCCAGCCAGACGAAGAGATAAACGCCGTGGTAGCTGGTGGGCGGTAGCCAATCCCTCCAATTACCGAGCGGTTGCAGCCCCAGACGCTGAGGCACTTCCGGGTATTGATATTCGATGGCTTGAGCGAGTTCTGTGAAGCGCTGCCAGTCGAGGTTGCTTAAACCGTCGGCCATTTCCCGGCGACGTCTGTCGGTCATGGGTAGGAACAGCATGGCGGCAGCCAGCCCATGGACCCTGTCATCCTCAAACCTGGCTAGATCGCGGCGTATGGTCTCTGCCAGGGCATGCGCCTCACATCGCTCTATCAAGCGGCTCCAGCGCCAATATTCACAGGGTAGATTGCCCTGGGCTTCGTCCCACCCCATGACCTTGCATACCCCGTCGAAGAACGCAGGTGACCATCCTTGCGCCGACTCCAGCCAATCCAGAATATCCTGCTCGAACTGCTGGCGGCGCTCGAACGGCAACAACCAGTCGCTTGCCAGCCAGAGGCGCAGCGCGTCCATGACCTCGCGGTCCTTGCCTTCATCCAGCCATTGCCGAATCTCGCCCAGGGCCGGCTCTGGAGGGTTGGCAGAGGTCGCGATGCCAACATGTTCCCGGTAGCTGCCATGCGTGAGGCTTTCTTTGGGCTCAGGAACCATCAGCGATGACGCGATTACCGCCGATGGTGCGTAAACAACCTCATCATCCGCTTCCGCGCGCCAGCGGGCTTCGGCCAACGAAGCTTCATAGGCCTCACGAAGGCGCTGGAACTCAGTGGGGTTTTCATCCGGGCGGTGAATTTTGAGCAGCCGTGCGTAGGCGCGCTTGATGCCGCGCTCGTCTGCGTCAGGGGTGAGGCCCAGCATTTGCCAATGGCTCATGTGGCTTAACCCTCTTGCTCGAAATGGGCCAGGCGCTGGGTAATATCGCCGCGGGCTTCGCGGATCCGGTGTTCATCCTGGGTGTCGAGTACCTGCTGGAAACGGTTCGCCAGCCCGGCAATATAATCCCGGGCATCGCCAAGGCACTCTTGATATAGGCGGTCCAACCGGGCCAGCAGCAGTGTGTTGACCTGCTGGTCACGTGGATGCACCTTCAGTGCTTCGAGTGCGGCAAGCCGTTGCGCGATTTCGTCGGGAGTCAGCACCCCTGGGTTGTTTTCGATGACCAATCGGCGGGTTTCGCCATTGATCGGCAAATGCACCTGGGCTTCGAGCAAACCGTTGTTGTCGTAAGTAAAGCGTACTTCCAGCGTGACCTCGCCGGCCTTGCGCGGTGGCACGGGAATTTCCAACTCACCGAGGAAAATGTTGTTGGCCACCAGCCGGCTTTCACCCTGATAAATACCCAGCCTGACCACTTTCTGATTATCACTGAGCGTAGAGACATCACGGGAACGGCTGACGGGCACGACAGTGTTGCGCTCGATGATCGGCAAGTAATGGCCGTTTTGGTAGCCGGTGCCCAGTTGCACCGCGGTCTCGATCCCCAAGGTATAAGGGCACACATCGGTCAGCACCACTTCTTCGAGGGAAGCATGGCGCGCCTGCAGCGCTGCCTGGATGGCGGCCCCCTGCGCAACGACCTCGTCCGGGTTGAGCTGCATGGCCGGAATTCGCCCGAACAGTGTCGCGACCAACTTGCGCACCAACGGCATGCGCGTGGTACCGCCTACCAGCAATATTTCGTCCAGGTCCGCGACCTTGATCCGGGCATCGCGCAGTGCGCGCTCGATAGGCGCGCGCAAGCGGTCCAACAATGGCTGGACGATTTGCGTCAGATCGCCCTGGGTCAATTCCAATCCCCACTCGCGCGTCTGATCGCGAAGACTAAAGCGTGCGACCTGCGCTTGCCCCAGGGCGTGGCGAACACGCTGCGCCTCACGCCGCAACCTTTGTGCGATGGCGGGCTGATTCGTATCAGGAAGATCAGCCGCACCGATGCGGCTGATGAAATGCTCCACCAGCCGGTCGTCGAAATCTTCACCGCCAAGAAAGTTGTCCCCTGCGCTGGCGCGCACTTCCATGACACCCTCGAACAGTTCCAGAATGGATACGTCAAACGTACCACCCCCCAGATCGAACACCAGGAAGGTCGTTTCGCCTCGCTCTTGCAGACCATAGGCCAGGGCGGCGGCAGTGGGTTCGTTGATCAGTTTGTCGATTTTCAGCCCGGCCAACTCGCCCGCAATACGGGTGGCTTTGCGCTGGGCATCGCTGAAATAAGCAGGCACGCTGATTACCGCTTCGTGCACCGGCTCGCCCAAGGTCCGCTCGGCATCGGCCTTGAGACTGCGCAGCAACATTGCCGAAAGTTCTTCGGCGCGATAGGCGCGCCCGCCCAACAGGGTTTCACGAGCGCTGCCCATGTAGCGCTTGAACAAGGCGGCGGTAAGGTGCGGGTGAGTATGCAACCGTTCGCGGGCTATATCGCCGGCTATCAACTGGCCCTGGTCGTCAAGACCAACGACGCTAGGCGTGAGAAGATTGCCCAAGGCGTTTGGAAGTAGCTGGGCTTGTTCGCCATTCCAAACAGCAACGAGGCTGTTGGTGGTGCCCAGGTCGATACCTATGATCACAGTCACTTTTCCTTAAATGAGGTGGCCGGCCAGCAGACCTTGGTCGTAGGCCCGATCCCATCACTGCTGTTGGCGATTCATGGACGAATTTATCGGCTGCACTGATGAGGGCTTTAACACTGCGCTGCCAGCTCGTTCACCGGCGTCAGCGATTCGTTGCCATTTGGCGATCCCATAGCCACGAAAGCAGGGTAAATTGTTTCTTCCCGATGAGCGAGGTTTCGCGCCATGCCCTCAACCCCCAGTGTCCCGTCCAGCGTCCGTGGCCAACGCGGCGCGGATCTGTTCGTAGAAGTGCTGCGCAGCGAAGGCGTTCGCCATGTCTTCGGCAATCCAGGCACCACGGAGCTGCCGTTGCTCGATGCGCTTTCAGGCGTCTCTGATATTCACTACGTGCTCGGCCTCCAGGAAGCCTCCGTCGTGGCGATGGCCGACGGTTATGCGCAAGCGTCCGGGCGCCCCGCTTTCGTCAATCTCCATACGGCCGGTGGGCTGGGCAATGCGATGGGCGCCATCCTGAACGCGAAGATGGCGAACACGCCTTTGGTGATCACCGCAGGCCAGCAAGACACCCGCCATGGGGTAACCGATCCGCTGCTTCACGGTGATCTGGTCAGCCTGGCCCGACCGAGCGTCAAGTGGGCGGAGGAAATCCAGCATCCCGAACATATCCCGATGCTGTTGCGCCGCGCTCTGCAGGACTGCCGTACGGGGCCGACCGGCCCGGTGTTCCTTTCGCTGCCGATCAACGTGATGGAGCAGCACACGGATACCGGTGCTGGCCAGCCGTCGCGAATCGAACGGGGTGCGGTGATCGCAGCAATCGAGCCATTGGCTGAGGCTTTATCGACGGTTACCCCGGGCCGGCTGGCGATGATCGTCGGTGAAGAGGTGTTCCAGTCGAATGCGCAAGCGGAAGCGGTGAGGCTCGCCGAAGCGCTCGGCGCGCCGGTGTTCGGGCCCTCCTGGCCCGGGCATATCCCGTTCCCCACCGCTCATCCTCAATGGCGAGGCGCCCTGGCGCCCAAGGCTGCCGACATCAGGGAAACATTCGCTGAATTCGACGCAGTGCTCCTTCTTGGCGGCCATTCGCTGATCAGTTACCAATACTCGGACGGTCCGGCGATTCCCCCACATTGCCGCCTCATTCAATTGACCGGCGATGGCCACCAACTGGGCAGGGTTCACGGAACCGCGCTGGGATTGATAGGCGACATAAAGCTGTCCTTGCAGCTGTTGCTGCCATTACTGGATAAAAAACTCGCCCCGCACAGCCAGGCAATCACGACGCTGCGAAATGTCGCTGCGCACGAGCGCAGTACCCGTCGAATCGAAGTCGCCGAGCGCGCGCGCCGTGAGTTTGATTCCCCGCTGACCACGCCTTTCGTAGCAGCCCATGAAGCTGTCCGGGCCATCGGCCCTGACATCTGGATCGTCGACGAAGCGCCGGTCACCATCCCTCACGTGCGTGCTTGCCTGGATTCACATTCGGCCCGCCAGTACCTGTTTACGCGTAGCGCTATCCTTGGCTGGGGCATGCCGGCGGCTGTCGGGACATCGCTCGGCCTGGACCGCAGCCCGGTGGTCTGCCTGGTCGGTGATGGCTCGGCGATGTATTCACCGCAAGCGCTCTGGACCGCGGCACACGAGCGTTTGCCGGTGACCTTTGTGGTCATGAACAATGGCGAATACAACATTTTGAAAAACTACGCGCGCAACCAGGCGCACTACCGCAGTGCCGGTACGAACCAGTTCATCGGCATGGACATCCGCGACCCGGCCATCGACTTCCTGGCCCTCGCCTCTGCCCTGGGGGTTGCTTCGCGCCGGGTCGAGCGCTCCAGCGACATTGCCGGGGCGGTCGAGGATGGCATACGCTCAGGCCGCCCCAATCTCATCGAATTGCCGATCACGGCTTGAAGCTGCTTTGGCCCGAATCCATGTGCTTCAAGCCCGGAACCATTCCCTGCGCTCATCCAGCGTGTGGCGGATCAGTTCGATGAGCATCTGCACCTGCGGCACTGGCCGGGCCTCGGTGCTCACAGCCATCCACAGGTGGCGCTGCATCGGCTGCTCAAACAACCCCGGCAAGGCGACCAAGCCGCGATCGAAATGGCTCATGTACTTCGGCAACAGGCCAATGCAGGCGCAGCAGCGGATCATTTCCAGCATCAGCTCATAGGATTGCAGCTGCACCACGCCGGCGCGGCGTTGCTCGACGAGGGTATTCCACGGCGTGAAACTGCCCACCTGGCTGTCGGCCTGCCATTGCACCAACATGTAGTCGTTCAGCTCTTCCAACCGGCGCGGACGACTGGCCGGGCGGGAATAACGCTTGGCGATGTGAGGCAGATAGTCCAGCCGCGCCAGCTGCTCCGGCGCCTGTGTCGCAACGCTCGGCCCCGGCGTTGATTCCTGCCCGTCACTCAGCCACAGCACCAGGTCGGCACTGACCGCCTGCAGCGCCAGTTCGCTGTCCAGCGTGATGATTTGCAAGCGCACGCTGGCGTTGCGGCGCAGCAATGAGATCAGGTCACGACCCAGAAGGTCATGCAGGATCGACTCGGCCACTGCAAGGCGAATCAGCGGTTGATCGGCCAGCGCTGGCGGCCCGTCCTCGCCCAGGGCAAGCAAGCGCGCCTGCAACTGCCGTCCTTCGCGGGTAAGCGCCAGGGTGCTGCCCTGGAAGCTGAACAGTGAGCGCTGCAGGCGAGCTTCCAGTTGGGCCAACTGCTTGCGCAGCCATGTGGCCTTGACGTTCAGGCTGCGGGACGCCTGCATGAAACAGCCGCAACGGGCGCTGACCAGAAAACACTGCGCCACCTGCGGCTCGATGCTGGCGGCCAAGGCCAACCAGGGCTCAGGCGCACGCAAGGGCGCGCGGTATGCGGTGACAGCCTGGCGTCCTGCGGGCTCGATGAAAGACATGAGTGACTCCCTGTCATTTAAAAACCGATTAAGCGTGGCGAGGGAGCTTGCTCCCGCTGGACTGCGCAGCAGTCCCGATAAACCAGCTACCGAACCTCCTCCAGCACCTTGCTCAACTGCGCACCATCAATGCTCAACGTCGCGGTGTCGAGCATGCCGTCCAGGTAGGCCTTGGCGATCTGCTCCTGGCGCTGGGCACGCAAGGCCTGGGTCAGGCGCTCGCGGACTTCATCCAGGGTCGCTTCCCGGGCCGGTTGTTGCTCGGTGAGCTTGATCACATGGAAGCCCGCCGCGCTCTGCACCGGGTCCGATATCGCCCCCAACTTCAACCGCGCCACCGCCTCGCGCACCGTGGGCACCAGCTGTTGCAACGGCTGGAAGCCACTGTCACCACCGCGCTCGGCACTGGCGCGGTCCTGGGAATAACGGCTGGCCAGCGCGGCGAATTCAGCGGGCGCGGCCTGGGCCTTTTTGCTCAGTTCCATGGCTTGGCGGCGCACCGCCTCGACGGTCTGTGGCTCGGTCGCCGCGAGGAAAATCTGGCTGACCCGGTACAGCGCCGGCGCCGTCCAGTTGGCTTTTCCCGCTTCGTAGGCCTGTTTCAGTTCATCCTCGCTGGGATACCCGGCCGGCACCTGGCTGACCGACTGCAGATAATCCCGAAAGACAATCTGCTCGGTCGCAGCGCGCATCTGGCGCTCCACCTCCGGGCGCTGACGCCAGCCTTGGGCATCGGCCTGCTCCAGCACGGCTTTTTCCGCCAGTCTTGCGCGGATCCAGCCCTCCAGTGCGGCGCGGTTGCCGCGCATCTGCTGGCGAACCTCGGGGGCAAGCGCCGCTAGCAACGCCTTGAGTTCTTCCGGGCTGACCTGCTGGCTACCCAGCCGCGCCAGGCTCGACGACTCGCTTGTCGCCACGCTGACCGATTGCACCGCCGCCACCGGATCGTTGCCGGGACGCAAGCCGAGGACAACAGCCACGGCAACCAGGCCCAGCGCCGCAGCGCTGATGACAAACGTTGGCTTTTTCACAGTGCGACGGCCTCCTCCGGCGCGGCCTCAGCAGGCTCGGCGCCGGTGTGCAGGCGGGCGG
Organism: Pseudomonas sp. Z2-11; assembly: GCF_054161305.1. Taxonomy (NCBI): domain Bacteria; kingdom Pseudomonadati; phylum Pseudomonadota; class Gammaproteobacteria; order Pseudomonadales; family Pseudomonadaceae; genus Pseudomonas; species Pseudomonas sp. Z2-11. The sequence goes on along the minus strand of NZ_CP096395.1, from coordinate 3,038,298 downwards.
CGTTCTGGCTGAACTCGCGCAGGTAGACGATGAATTCCTGAAGCAACCGGTCCCACAGTTCCAGGTTGCTGCGCAGGTGCTCGGCGCTGACGCCGGCCGCCACCACCACGTCCATTTCCATCACCAGGAATTCGCCCTGTACCGACAACCGGGCAAAGCGTCGCGAGGCGTTCCACAGCTCCGCCAGCCCGGCCGGCAATTCACCCTGCACGCGCAAGGCACAGCTGAAGGTGAAATCCAGGTATTGGCCCGGCGTCGGTGTCGGATTGCCGAAGCGCACGGCATAACCGATGCCTTGGCTGGCGCTGAGCAGTTGCACGATACCGTTCTGCTCCGTTTCGTTGACCCGATAACCGGCGGCTTGCAACACCTCGGTGAGGGATGCGGGCGTGACGTGTTCAATCAATGAAGTCATGTTGGTTCTTCCTTGCGCTATCAATGGGTGATCGAGGCCTGGGGCGCATCGAAACGGTTCTTGTAGAGATCATCGCCAAAACCCTGGGCCAACTCTTCGAAACGTACCCGGGCCTTGCCGGCAAACGGCTGGCGGATCTTCATGACGTCGGTCACGTCGATGGTTTCGTAGGCGTGCAGCAGTTCCTTGGCGACGTCGTACATCTGCTGATTCTTGACCGAACATTGCTGCACTTGTGTGTCACGTTCATTCAACCGGGCTTCGAGACGGGCCCGTTCGGTTTCCTTGCCCCGGGCCATTACCAGCAGCTCGTCGTAGGCCTTCTTGAACTTGCCGATCTGCTCATGGCTGGCCGCGGCTTGGGCCTGGGCCTGGCTTTGCAGGCTTTCCTGGCGCCCGGCCAGTTGTTCGGCCAGGCCTTGCGCCTTGGCCAGCTCGGCGGTCAGGCGCTTGACCTGCGCCTCGGCTTCCTTGGCGCGGTTTTCCGCCGCCTGGCGGGCGACGCTGGCCTGGGCCTGTTCGCTCTGCAACGTCTGCAACTGGGCGGTGGTGCTGCGCAGTTGCGTGCGCAGGCGCTCTTCCAGACCTTCGCCGTGGGCGCTGCCGATCAATAACGGACTGAGCAGCAGGCCCAGCAGCAACGCGACCGGACAAGGGTTGATGGTTCGCCTTTTCATGAGGCCTCCCGGCGCTTAGAAGCGCGTGTTGATTTCAAGCTGCAGGACATCGATGTCGTACGGCGCGCCGTACACCGCTTCGGAACTCAGCCAGCGGCCGGTGGCGAAGACATTGTTCGCCAAGCCGTAGTTGCCGCCCAGGAAATAGCCCTTGGCGTTGGTGCCGCCCAGGTGGAATGAGGAATCGTTGAAGCCGTCCGGCAAGGCGTCCGGCTGGATGTACTTGTAGCCGGCGAACATGTTCCAGTCGCCCTGGCGCTTGAGCTCCAGGGAGTTACCCAGGGTGAACTGGAGCATCCAGGCGTTGGCTCCGCTCTCGACTTCACCGTTCTCATCGAGGTTGTTGGCGAACTGCCCTTCCGAACGTTTGCGCATTTCACCTTCGTCATAACCGAGGTTATGCACGTAATGCGCCTGGCTGCGCAGCTTCAGGTCTTCCGGCAGATCGGTGTCCCACGCCAGGTTCAGGTCCAGCAGGTTGAACTCCGAGGCCAGGCCGACGTATTGCGGCTGTGGCGTGGCAGACGGATTGAGCGGATTGGGCGTGATGTCGCGCAGCAGGAACACGGTGTTGCCCTTCTGCATGAACGCCACGCGCGAGCCGTCGGTGTCGCAGCCCGGGTCACCGGCCCAGGGCTCGCATGGCGACGAGCGCTGGCCTTCGATGTCGTCGAAGCGGTAATAGGCCAGCGCACCCTTGACGCGGTTGCTGTCGTTGATTGCCCAGTTGGCGCCCAGTTGCGCGCCATACAGCCACTTGTTGTCGCTCTCTTCCTTGTCGGTGCCGTTGCTGGTGCTGGTGTCGTTGGTGTACTCCACCGGGAACGCGCCGACGGTGCCGAACAGGCCGAAGTCCTGGCTGAGCTTGCGGTTGAAAATCGCCGCCACGCCATCGAAGTTCAGGTCGCCGGAGTACAGCAGGTCAGTGGAGTAGAACGGGTTGGCGATACGCCCGCCGGTTAGGGTCAACTCATCCGAGGGCTTCCAGGTCAGGTAACCCTGGTCGAGCCAGATGTCTTTCTTGCCGAAGCCGCCACCGAGGGTCTGGGTGGTGGACACCGGATTGTTGTCCGAGCCGGTGCCGATACGGATGCCCGCGGTCCACTCGGGCGCGATCACCGCCTTCATGCCCAGGCGCGCCCGCAGGCGGAAGAGGTTTTCGCGGTCCTCGCGGGTGTTGAGCAAGGGCGGCAGGTTCGAGCTGCTGTTGGGGTTGACGTCATAGGGGCCGCGGTCGTTGAGGCGAGCGAAGTCGACGATCTGGTTGCTGTTGGTGCCCGAGTAGTAGCGCGACTCGTCCCGCAGGCGGATATCGCCATCAAAACTGATGCGCGAGACCCAATCCGGAAAGGTGTTGGGTTGAGCCCAGTTTTCCTGTTTGGCGGTGGCCATGACTTCGGCCTTGACCTGGTCGCGGATCTGCTCACGCACGATGTTCGGCACGTACTGCACCCGCACATCCCCGGGCGCACCGGCGGGTGCGGCAGCAACGGCAGTGGCAGCCTGACGGGCCTGCACGGCTTCGCGCTCGGCCTGGGCGATCAGGCCATCGGCCTGGTCCTGCTTCAGTACGCCCTGCTGCACCAGCAGGCGGATCAGATTGATCGTGGCGTTTTCCGAAGGCGCCGGGGCTGCCGACGCGTGCCCGGCCAGGCTCAAGACAACCAGGCCGACCGCCCACGACAATCGATTCACATTGGCAATCATCTGCACACAACTCCTGTTGGCAAACTTTAAAGAATTCGGGTTAACCCGGACGCCGTCCCTGCAAGGACAGGCGCACGGGCAAAGTCAGGGAGGCCGGAGGCCGTTCACTCAGATGCGGCGCGGCACGCAGGGCGGCGATCACTTGCTCATCCACCTGCGGGTTGCCGCTGGACTTGACCAGCTCGACACGGGTGATCTCCCCCACCGCGCTGAGCCAGACATCGGCCTGCAGCGAAAACGCCAGGCTGCGCAAGTCAGGGTTCTCCCGCAGCAAGCGCTGGAAGGTGAACGCCAGAAACTGGCTGTAGGTGCCGTTGCCGAGGCGTCCGCCCCCTGCCCCGGCCATGCCGCCGCCCTTGCCCGCGCCAATGTTGAAAGCGTCGTTGCCGGCCTGGGCGTCACCGTCCATCTGCATCGGGTTGGCCAGGTCATCCACCGGCGACGGCGGCGCTTCTTCCTCGGGCTTGACCTCTTCGGGCTTCGGGGTCGGTTCGGGCTCGGGCACTTTTTCCTCGACCTTGGGTTCCGGCTCCTTGGGTTTTTCCGGTGGCGGCGGCGGTGGTGGCGGCAGCGGGATAATCGTCGGCACCTTCGGCGCTTCACGGCGCACGCCGCTCATGTCGTTGGCCCATTGCCACAGCAGCCACGCCGCCAGGCCAGCCAGCGCCAGGCCGGCGGCCCACTTGAGCAGGCGCAGCGGCGAGCGCTTCACGGGGGGCGGGTTGACGGGAAGTCTGGCGGTCATGATCAGCCCTGGCTCGGTTTGCCGGTCACCAGACCGACTTGGGACAGTTCCAGGCGCCGCAACAGATCCAGCACTTCGATGACTTTCTGGTACTGCACCGTGGCGTCGCCGCGCACGATCACCGGGAAGTCCGGGCTCTGGGCCTTCTCGATGCGCAGGCGCTCCTCCAGCTCGGCCAGGGTCACCGGGTAGGCATCGAGGAATACCTGACCACCGTCATTTACCGAAATCGCCTTGGTCTTGGCCTCCGACAACGACACCGAGGCGCTGGCCTTGGGCAGGTTGATCTGGATGCCTGAGACCTGCGCCGTGGCGGTGAGGATGAACATCACCAGCACCACCATGAGCACATCCACCAGCGGCGTGACGTTGATGCTGTCGACCGCTGCATCATCGTCGTCATCGTGTGACGTATTTACGCTAGCCATGGCGATGCTCCTCAGGCCGGTACGGACGATTGGACGTGATGGTCACGGCGATGAGCCGCTTCGCCGGACTGGCCTTCGCCGTGCATCTCCGCCAAACGCGTGATGAACTCGTCGACGAACACCCGCATGTCGGCGCTGACTTCCTTGTTGCGGGTGATCAGGCGGTTGTAGCCAAACAGCGCCGGGATCGCGACGAACAGGCCCATGGCGGTGGCCAGCAACGCGGCGGCCATGCCCGGGGCGATGGCGTTGATGTTGACGTCACCGGCCATGGCCGTGCCAAGGAACACCACCATGATCCCCAGCACGGTGCCGAGCAGGCCGATGTACGGGCCGCCGGCGATGGCGTTGGACAGGGTCGAGAGCTTCGAACTCAGCGCCTGGTTTTCGCGGGTGCGCACGCCATCCATGGAGCAGCGGATCGCTTCGATAGTGGCGGCCGAGACGGTCGAGGTGTCGGCGCCTTGTTCGCGGCGGGTACGGATTTCCTTGACCGCCACCAGGTACAGGCGCCACAGGGACGAATGCTGCAGGCGCTGGGCAAGTTCCTGGTCGTCGGCGAACATCTCCAGGCGCGTGCCGATCCGGGCGAACTGCTCGCGGAACGCTTCGTTGGCGGCACTGAGACGACTGACCATGCGGTTCTTGCGGATCATGATGACCCACGACTGGAACATCATCAGCACCAGCACGGCGATGATCACCCAGGCGTCCAGCGGCACGGCATTGAGCAGGAAACCGAGGCTGCCGAAACCGAAGCCGGACTGTTCTTCATCAACACCGTAGGCCACCAGTTTCGATTCGGCGCCCTGAGCGTTGGCATCGGCCAGGAGCAGCGGCGCGGGCCGGGCGACCTTGGACAGGCGCGCCTCGTCCATGGCCCCGCTGAACGGCGCGAAGGTGCCGGCGGCAACGTCTGCCCCCAAGGCGATCGGCGAATTGAACGCCGGCATTGCCAGCGCCAGGCTCGCGGCTTCGCGGCCATTGACGTACAGCACGACCCGATCACCCGAGGCGGTCAATGCCAGGTGCTGCCATTGGCCGGGGTTCAGCGGCTGGGTCGAGACCGCACGCTGATCATTGATCGCTACGAACGGCACCCCTTGGTTGACCCCAACCAACAGACTGGCGGCAGCTTCGCGACGGGCCAGGACGATTTGCTCGCCGCTGGCCTGGTCCTGGCGCAGCCAGGTGCTGAAGGTGAACGCGGCGCCGGCGGTGTGTTGCAGCGACGGACTGGCCGGTAGCAACAGTGGCTGGCCGTTGAGTTGCAGGGCCCGGCCGATCACGCCGTCGATGCTCACGCCCGCCGCGCCCTGGGCGCTGTTGCCATAGGCCGTGGTGTCCCGTGGCGGAATTCCGGTGGCACCGTCGAAGTGATACAGCGCGGTGTAGTCCGGATCGAAGGCCAGTTGGCCGCTGGCGGTGGCCGGGGCTTTCTGGTTGCCATAGTACATCCACAGATCCTGGCGCTGGCCACCCTCGACGTTCGGCACATCGACCCAGATCAGGGCCATGCCCATCAACGGGTCGAAGCTTTCGATCTGGTGATTGAGCACGGTCTTGTCGTCGGCACTGACGAAGCGCAGGTCCGAACCATCCTCCTTGACCCCGTCAAAGGTGAAGTTGCCGGTGTGCAGGCGTACCAGCAACGCCGTGCGACCCAAGGCCTGGGCGATGGCCGCGCCTTGCGGCGTGGTGTCCACCGAAATCTGTTTGCGGTAGTGCCAATCGTCCTGCCACCAGGCGTTGGCGGTCGCCGGAAGCAGCAGCCCCAGGCAGATCAACAGCGGTATGAATAAGCGTTGCATGGACATGACTCCTGGGTTCAAAACGTCGCTTGCAGGTTGAAGTGCAGGCGCGATTCCTGTTTCGTGGTGTTCGGCCCGTCGAGCAGCGGAAAGCCCCAATCAAGGCTCCCGGACAGCCATTTGCTCAGGCTCGCGCGGGTACCGAGGCCGACGCTGGCGAGGCTGTAATCGGGATCCTGGTCGGGCAGCTCGTCGCGCAGGTACAGCTGCGCACCCTCGGCGAAGGCATAGAAGCGCCACTCCTGGACATAGCTGCCGAGAAACCTGGCCAGCGTGGGCGTGCGCAGCTCCTGGGACAACAGGTAGCCGTCGTCAGCGGTGCGCTCGGCGGCCAGGTAGCCGCGTACCGACGTGGCGCCGCCGGCGGAGAACTGTTCATTGGAGACCAGCGGCCCGGAGGCCAGCTGGAAGGCGGCTTTGGAGGCGGTCTGCCAGTCGCTGCCAAACGTGAAGGTGTAATTGCCGTCGCCCTTGAGCACCGCAAAGCTTGGGCTGGCGCGGTAGCGCTTGTAGTCAAATTCCTCGTCGTCGCTGCCATAACCCAGCAGGCTACGGGTGCCTGCCACCAGGCTCAGGCCGAGGCCCAATTGGCTGGTTTCGGTGTAGCGGAAACCGTTGTAGGCGAAGGTGAACGGCGCGTACTTGAGCGGTGCCTTGTCGCTGGCGCCGCCCAGGTTGAGTTCTTCGTCGAAGTCCTTGAAATCCACTCCGACCGAAAAGCTGTTGGCCCATGCGCCACTGGACGGCAGGCTGTAGATCGCCGACACACCGTAGGAGTGGCCCTTGCCCAACACGTTGCTGCCGCCGACGGTCGCCACGTTGCTGTCGGACTGGTAACCGGAGAACTGCACGCTCCAGCGTTCGCTCAGTGGCGCGGTGTAGGAACCCGACCAGACCTTGGCGTTTTCGGTGTCCTGGGGCGCGGTAAAAAAGGTCAGCGAAATACTGTGGCCCAGTTGCCAGAGGTTGTTGTAGCCGAGGCTGGCGACCGTGCGCAGCTTCTCGGTGTCGGCGCTGTAGTCGTTGTTCAGGCCCAGGCTGGCCTGCCAGGGATCCTGGTCCTCGACCTGCAAGTCTACGTCCATGGTGCCCGGCCGCTGGCCTTCGCGTACCAGCGGCATGACCTGGCGCCCCGGGGTCTTGTTCAACTGCGCCAGCTCGGTCTGGACCTGGGCGAAGTCCGGTACCTCGCCTTCCTTGAGCGCCGGCACATCTTCGCGGATTTCCACCGGCGAATAGTGCTTGGCACCGACCACCCGCACGCGGCCGATCTTGGTCTCGCTGACCTGCAGGTAGACAATGCCGTCTTCGACTTTCTGCTCCGGCAACTCGACGAACACCGATTGGTAGCCGCGAGCCTGATAGACCTTTTGCAGCGCCTCGCGAGCGCCTTCAATGTCGTTCAAAGTCTTTTGCGGGCCAAGGAACGGATACACCGCTTCCTCGATCGCGCGGGCATCCAGCACGGTGTTGCCCCGCACGAAGTACTCGTTCACATCCACCAGGCGAGCCGGCGCCGCTTCGGCTTCCGGCGCTCCTTCTGCAGCGAGTGCCGACGGTCCCCCGACCGCCAGCAGCAACCAGCCCCACAGCGCCGGCCGCGATTTGAAAAAATGCTCCACACCACCCCCTGAATTCAAAGTACGGCTCAATTGCTTGCGGTCGATGTCGTGGCGTGCCGGGCCAGCCAGGTGTGCAGCAGCGCGAAGTTCAAGGAGAACTCGGGCATTTGCAGCAAGGCGCCACAGAACACTTCACCGATGATTTTCTGGATAAGCCGCACGGCCCGCGCATCGCCCAGCAGCGTGGCGAGGTCCTTGCTCAGCACGTTGAAGCTCCAGACCTTCTGGTTCAGGTCCAGGCCGACGAACCAGCGGAACAGCAGGTTGTAATTGAGTTGTTCGTAGAGTTGCTGCTCGCTGGGCACCGAATAGAGCAATTGCAGCAGCAGGATGTGCATGGCCGTCTGCGGCGCGATGAGCATGCCGGCATCGGCGTTGAGGCCCTGCAGCACGTCGCGGTGTTCGGCCAGCAGGTCGTCGATCTGTGGCCGTAACAGCACCAGGGAGTGGCCCTGGGGGATGTAGCTGGACACTTCCTTGAGCGCGCCCTGCCAGTCATCCTGGGAAACGATCCAGACCCACGGCGCACCGTAGCGATACACCGAGACCGGCTGCTTGCGCGCCGCCTCGACGATCTTCGACAGCCGCTGGTCCAGCTCCTGCATGCCCACTTTCGAATAACGTTCCATAGTCCCCATCGCCTCACTCCCGGCTTCGCGCCCCGGCTCCAAACGACCTGAAAGGTCCCCTCGAACACGTCACACAGGCATGACGGGAATGGCGATGTGCTACCGAACTTTTGTCATGAAAGCTTCATTTGAGAGAGCGCCGCAGCTGTCGTGGCGAGGGAGCTTGCTCCCGCTGGGGTGCGCAGCAGCCCCAAAAAGGCTGACGGAGAATCAGCCTGACACACCGCAGTGACTGGCTTGGGGCCGCTTCGCAGCCCAGCGGGAGCAAGCTCCCTCGCCACGGGGATAATGGGGGCCCGATGATGCCCGGGCACAACAAACCCTGTGACAAGGGAGGACCGGGTGCCCGAAGGCTTCCAGGCACAACAACCCCTGTGGGAGCGAGCCTGCTCGCGAAGGCCGCGACTCGGTTTACAGGCTCAACCGCCCCCGCTCCTCCTCGGTCAACCGCTGCCGCGCCTGCTCGTCCAACGGCCCGGCACCCAGCACCTGCACCGGACTGGCCGGATCATAGGTACGTGGCGCCTCACGGCTGGCGCCATCACGCGAAGGCGCCAGTTGCTCGGAGCCGAAACTCACCACCTGCACGGTAAACACCGAGGCCTGGTTCTGCCGCGCCGCGTTCTGCTGCTGGCGCGCTACGTCTTCCGCCGCTTGCGTGGCCGAGGACGCCGCCGAACTGGCCGAGGTGATCGCCCCGGTGTTCACCGAAGCCGCCAACGGCACGCCGGTGGATTTGCCCTGGGTCTGGATGTTGGCTGCGTTGACCACCGTCAACGCCGCAATGTTGACGTTACCTGACACACGGATCCCCGCCTCGCCCGCATCGATGGTGCCCAACGGCGCGATCAGGTCGATATCCCCCGGCGCTACCTCTGGAATCGGGTTGAGAGTGGCGATACCGGCCCCCGTGCTCGGCACCGATGGCGACAGGGTCACGTTGCCCCAGGTGTCGTACAGGCGCTTGGGCGGCGTGTAGACCACGGTGGTCTTCGAACCACGACCGGCGTTGATATCACCCTGAGCCGACCAACTGAGGATCGAACCACCAAAAGTGGTCATGATCCGGCTCTGCCCCAGCAGGATGCTGTTTTTCGCATACAACTGGATATCGCCCTCGCCCTGGGTGATGACCCCGGCGGTGGACGGCGGCGCGTTGCCTTCGATGCCGAACGTCTGCCCGCCACCGGGAGTGAGCATCTGGATGCTGCCGCCGAAATCGGTGTGCACCCCTGCCCCGCCAAACATGGTGATGTCGCCCTTGTAGGTGATCGCATTGCCCGCCACATCCTTGGTCGGGAACAACAGCTCGATCGCCTCTCGTCCGCGCAGGTAGCTGCCCTGGCGCACGCCGCCGACTTCGTTGTACTCACGACCACCGGCCTTGAGCTCGGCGAAGTACACGTCGCGGGCAAACACCCGCTGCTGCTCCGCCGGCAACGCGGCGAAGAAACTGCGGGCCTGCTCGGTGTCGCCGCTGAAGCCGAAGCGCGCCTTGAGCCACTTCAGCAGCTCCGCTTCGTAGGTCTTGGCGACCTTGCCATCCTGGTCCGCCAGCGGGACTCCGGCCAGGGCCTGGTTCGCCGGGTCCAGGTACGCCTTGACGAAGCGCTGGTAATCCGCGCCGTCGAGGCCCGCGCCGGCTTGCAGCACCAGGCTCGCCCCGGAGCGCGAATCCCCCGGCACCACGGCGCCGATACTGGTGATGCTGACCTTGTCATCCATCAGGATGTTGCGTCCGGCGGTGATCTCCAGCAGGCCGGGGCCGGCGACGTTGAAGCTGCTGTAGAGGATGTCGCGCCCGGCTGAAACGATTGAGATGTCGGTGGGGTTGTTGTGGATGAAGAGGTTGCCGGCGCTGGTGTAATCCCCTGCCTGGGAGTTGTTGCTCAAAGAGCCGCCCAGTGGAATCCCGCTACTGACGATGTCTCGTCCTGCCATCATTCGTACAGCTCCGGCGCCTTCGTAGGCGATTCGCCCTGGCCACCTGCCAACGGATGCCGATGTCATCGACCGTCCGCTGGTGACAGCCAGCAAATCACCTTCCAGCGCATAGAAGCGCGCAGGGTCGTCATTGAGGGCCCATTCGCCTGAGGTACTGCTGGTGTCGAAGGCAAACAGCGGCAATATGTTCGCACTAGGGCGAGCGAGGTTGCCATCGGCTGAGAGATTGCTGGCTTTTATGACGGGACCGGATTCGACAGTCTCGACGATACCCACAAAGGCTGGCCTGAACGGCGTTGCCAGGGCTGCGGAGGATGCACCGGAACGACTGACCGACATGTCGCCGCCGTAGATGGAATCGCCGGCCATGAATTGCAACTCACTGTTGATGCCGGGAGCGAGCAACAGGGCTGGACGATTGTTGCCGTCATAACCTGTTCCATCCCATACCGAGGACTTGCCATAGTAAAGGCTGCCATTGGCCGCCACAGCCCTCACGATCGATGGGTAGACCACCGCCAGATCCGTCTCGACCTCTGGCACCACAGGCGTCAGATTCCCCCCCGATGACCACAGATCAACTGCCGTGTTGGCGGTCCATAACGAAAACCAGCTCACGCCGGATCCGTTAGTGGCGCCATCTTTGAAGGGCGATACGCTCATCATCGGCGCCCGGCCAGGGTCCGCTACGTCCATCACTACCAGGTCGCCCGAAGTTGTCAGATCGAACGTGGCATCGCCCGGCATCAGGGTCAGCCCGCCTGTTGGCAGGCTACGTGTGGCTCTGAAGGAGTCGTACGCACGCGTTTCCCCCGGAGACTGTGCCGAAGCAACGTTGCCATAGCGCAGGTCAATTCGACCGATGGCACCGCTGTCGATCTGCGCGTGGCCCCGCAGGTTGATGACCGCACCGTTCAGATGCCCGTCGACGAACGCGCTATCGGGATTCAAGGCGCCGCCTACACGCAGGTTGAGATCACCACCACCGGTCAATTGCAGGCTGCCATCAGCGCCCACACGCCCGGTGCTGCCCACGGCAAGAACCAGTCCTTGGCTGCGGCTGTTGCTGCCTGGCACAAGACGACTCCCTGCCATCTGTTCGAGCTCCCCCGCATCGCCGGCGACCTGAACATTCAGGTTACCGCCGCCCAGAGTACCGAAACCGGTAAACCCAACCATCAGGTCAGCCTTGCCGTCCTTCGCGGCGGTGTAACTACCAAAATTGATCCACCAAGCGGTGGGTTGTGCCTGCGTACCGGTTGCGACTGAGCCATTGCCCTGACGCCACAGCCAATTACCGACGTTGACCGTATCGTAACCAATGTCTCCTCCATTGGGCCGCCCTATACTCGCACTCGATACATCCAGGCTATTACCGGTCAGATTGCCGCCGACCTTCAAACTCAGGTTGCCGCCAAAGTCCGGGTACCAGGCGCGGTAAAGACTATTGGAACCGCCATCCACGAATTGCTCGTTTTCACCTAGTGCATCATTGAGCACCTTGCCCGCCGCCGCACGCGCCTTGGGTTGGTTGTACGGGTCGTTGGCGTACGTTTCGCTGGCTGAACTGCCGGCGGTATAGACGCCGTACAGCGAGTCCATTTTCAGATCACCTGCCGACAGCAGCTCCAAGTCCGCTGCGCCGGTGCGAATGACACTCCAACGTTGGCTGCCGGGCTCGTATTCAGGTGCTCCGCCAGCTTCACAATGAAGTGGATTGTCGACACATAAGTTGGGGTAATCAAAAACTTCAAAGTCAACCGGCAGCCCCACCATGCTGGTGTCGCCGAACCAATCCAGCGATCCTGCTTCGGTCCAGACCATCGACGCCACGCCGAACGTGCCGTAGTGACTATCAGCCAAATGCAGATCACCACCCGCCAGCACCGGCCGTACGACCCGACTGTCCGCCGCCTGCGTATCGGCACCGGCCACCAGTCGCAATGACCAGGACTGCGAGCCCTCGGCCAGCATCGGCGCGATGGCCCAGTTGCTCCCCGCCACTTCCGGACGCAACTGCACCGACTCGACACCGGCCGGCAACTTGATGTCGGTACCTGACGGAATTTTCGAACCCACACTCAGTGCCAGGGCGCTGCTGAGACGCAGCACGTTGGTCAAGCCGTTACTCGCGCCTTCAATGTCTGGCAACGCAACGCCTTTGGGCCAGATCAGGTTGCCTATCGTTGCGCTGCTGCCCAGCAGGCTGCCCGCCCCGAGCACCGTGCCCGCCTGCAGGGTTTGGGTCGAAGCCAACAACGTGCCGGCCGCGAACAACAGATTGCCCTGTGCGTCATGCACCGCCGCGGCCAGCACCGTGCCGGCCGGCAGTACCATTGGCTGATCCAGCGTGGCGGCGACCGGCAACCGCGTTCCCGCAGCCAGGGTCGCGCCCTTGAGCGGCACGTCGAAGTTGAGCACCGAGCCGGCCGGGAACGCGGTGTCGACCTCCAGGGTCACGCCAGTGCCGGGCACGACGATATCGCCCGCCGCAAAATCAATGCCTGGCAACAGCACCCAGCCCTTGTCATCGTTGCTGGCGGGCGGCTGGGCAAAACCGTCGGTGATGCTGCCATAGATGTTCAGGTCACCGCCGGCGCGCAGCGTCAGGCTGGCGGATTCGCCGGAGCCGTAGACGTTTTCATCCAAAACGTTATGCGGATTGAGGCTCGCATAGCGATATTGCGACAGGTCCAGATCCCCCTGGACCACCAGGTCGCCATCGGCCGTCGCACTCACCACCTCTACACCGGGGCGCAGGTGGAACACGTCGCGATAGCGGCTGTTGTTCAGCCCGGCGAGTTTGCGCTGCAACAGATCGTTGTTGTCGTGAGCGTTGGTGATAAAGGCGGTGTTGTCGGGGTCCACCACATCCTTCAGCCATGCCTGATTGATGACCTGATAAGGCTTGCCGCTGGCCGCCGGCACGTTCACCAGCGGCGCGTCGCTGTATTGCCACGTAGCAACCAACGCAATCGAACGGGCGCCTTGTACGTCCAGGGCACCACTGGCATCGATCGCCACGTCGCCCCCCGACACGCCACTCAGTCGTGGCGCGCTGAGTTGCAACGTCCCGCGAGGCCGACCGTCGTTCATACCGGACGCACTGCCCAGCGCGACTTCGGTACCGTGGCGCAAATCGATACGCACGCCGTTACCCAGGGTCAGGAGACCTTCCCTGGCGGTCAAGTCAACGATGGCACGGTTCGGCGAGTCGATGATCTTGCCGTAGCTGTCCACCCGCAGGCGTCGACCATGGGCGTCAAGCACGGCACCGCTGCCCAGGGTCAGGGCATTCTTGGCAGCCAGGTAAATGCTGCCGACCCGCTCACCACTGGCGTACACCGTGCCGTTGATCAACAGGCTGCCGTTGTCCAGGGACACGTCAATGGACGAAGCCTTGAGTTCGTTGCCGATCACCAGGTCGCCCTGCTTGAGCTGGAAGCTGCGGGAGCCGAACACTTGGCCGTCGCTCAAGCGTTGGTTCAACGCGGCGAACTGTTCGCTGAGACTGCCATTGTCGCCCAGGCGCTGGGCCTGGATTTGCACGCCACCGGCCAGGTATGGCATGAGCGTGCCACCGGCATCGTATTCGCCAGTGCTGCTGGCGAGGATTCGTCCTTGCAGGTCGACAACCCCGGCCGTGCTGCCCAAGGCCACGGCGCTGAGCCGTCCGGCCTGGTTGTGGCGCGCCGACAGATCAATGCTGGAGCCAACCGCCTGGCGGATGTTGCCGTTCTGGCTTTGCAGGATCACCTCGCCACCAGCGCTGTAGCGCGTGACATCGTTGAAGGTGACCGTGCGACCCGCCACGTCGATCAGCGCCTCATCGGCCAGGGTCAGGTCATCCGTCGCGCTCAGGGTCAGTTTGCCGCTGGGCAACACCACCGCACTGGCCAGGTTGAGGCTCGCCCCCTTGAGGGACAACTCGCCCCCGAGCCCGGAGACAGTGCCCGGCTTAGCGGTCGCGCCCGTCACATTGACCGCACCGCCCGCGGTGATGCGGTTGACCGAACCGGCTTCGCCAGTCAGCAACGGGGTGAGGATATTCAGGTTGCCACCGCTGTAGGCGTAGCCCGTTTTAGCGTCATAGGCGCCCTGGCTCTGATACACCGCCAGGCTGCCCTTGTGATTGGCGGTCAAGCGTTCGCTGGCACTGAGGTTGACGTTGGCGAAGCCCAGGGCCAGGCGGTCCAGGGTGGTGATCGAGCTCGGTTGGGCGAACTCGCCATAACCGAACTCGATGCGCTGGGCCTGGATGTCCAGGCGACCGGCACCGGTGCCGGCCCCGCCGGCGATGACCGAACCCGGCGCGCCGACGGCACCGTTCCAGATCAGGTTGGCGGTGCGAATGGTCGCTACGTCGCTGGCACCGCCTGCGCCATAAATGGCCGGGGTGCTGAGCATCAGGTTGGCCAACCGCGACTTGCCCGTCGCCGAGTCATAGGTGTCGAGACTGACAGTGCCGTAGAAGTTCAACGCCTCACGAGCCGACAGTTCAAGAGTTTCCAGGGCCGGGGCACCGTATTCGGTGTCCCCGCGCAACAGGCGATCGAGTACCGTCTGGCTCAGGGTCAGACCGGCCGGCAAGACATTACGCGCCGCTGCGTCGCTCAACGCCGGGGAGGTACCGACGTTGATATTGCTCAGGGCCAGCGTCAGGTGGCGGGTGCCATAGCGCACTCCCTCATCCAGTTCCAGGCTGCCCCCGGTAGCGGCGGCGATGCTGCCTTCGGAATGAATCCGGGTGACGCCACTGCAGGGCGTCAGGCTGCATCCACCGATGTTGATCGTGCCGTTGCTGCCCGATGAGGGTGCCAGCACGTTGAGCAAGCCGTTGGAGGCGGCCAGCAAGCTCAAATTCTGGCCGTTCACATTGAGGTCATAGACAAAACCGTCACGGGCATCGTAGGCCGCCGCGCCACGGCCGATGGTGTTGATGGCCGCGCCTTGTTCCATCGACAACTCGCCGTTGGCCAGCAGGAAAACTTCCGGTGCCGCTAGCGTCGCGCCTTCACGCAAGATCACCCTGGACGACGCTGCAAATGTCGGCGTGATGTAATTTCCGCCCTGACCATAGAGCGTATAGAACTGGCCGCCAATCACCTGACGCGATGCGTTCAACGCATTGAGGCTTTCGGCATTGAGTGTCACACCCTCGAAGCCAGCCGTAGCCCCGCGTCCATCAGCCACTACCTCCAGCGCGCCCCCCACATTACCCACTACCGTGACAGTGCCGCCGTAGCCACCTTTCTGGGGCGCGAACTTACCAATGCCCTTGAAGGAGAACGCTTGGTCTCCCGCCCCTGGGGCCAGCTTCAACTTCAAGGTCTTGGCGTCCACCGGCAATAGGGCCCGAGGCACGCCCAGGCGTGCGGCGTCGGCTACAGCGAACTGGGCATAGCTAGTTTCGTTGTACTGCGAATAGCGACGCAGCACATCGCCTGAAGTCAGGATGATCTGGCTGGCCAGACGGTTGCGATGCTCGGAATTGGCCACCGACAGCACCCCGGCGGTGGTCCAGGAGCCGTTGCGCATCTGCAGCGCACCCGTCGTGGAACCCTGACCCGCGAGGCCGTTGACCTCCACCCGGAACGCCCCAGGCAACAAGGCATAGGTGGACGGCATCAGTGTATAGGTACCCGCGGCCAGCCCCGGCACACCGGCACCGATGGTGATTTGCTGGCCGACCCTCGGGTCGACGGCGCCGCCCTCGGGCGCCACTGGCGCGTATGGACTTTGATTACCCGGCACAATGGCATAGACCGGGTTGCTGGACAGGCCAGGCAACGTAAAGCCGCCGTTGGCACCGATTTGCACCAGCGGGTTGAAGCGCGCATCGGTGGAACCACCACGGCCGGAGATGAAACCGGCGCCGAGCAGATCACCGCCACCGGAAAGATCGAGTACCGAGCCTTCCTGGGCCATTACAGACTTTCCGCCCAGAATTACGCCGATGTTCAGATCACCGTTGGCAGACGGCATAGCCCCTTGCCCCAGGAACACCACCTTCTTGCCCGCGTACTCATAACTCTGACCATCGACGGTACCGCCATAAGGCAGCACCAGACCGAGGCCACTGACTGAAGTGAGACTGTTGGGCAGCAAATCCACCCGGGCAGTGACGCCAGTGATGTCATTGGTGCCGATTTCAATTAATCCCAACGGCGCCCGAACGACCCCACCCTGCTCGATCTGCGCACTGCCCAGTTGCAAGTGACCGAATGCCGAATAAGGCACTTGTGGTATGGCCTTGGTGGTTCGCCCGATAACCAGGCTGCGCGTCGGATCGTAAAGAGAGGTGCCGTTAGATGTGCCCCACCCATACCCCGCCAATACCCGAGCCCCAACCCCGGTCGCCGGATACAACTGGGCCGCTTGCAACAGCATATCCGAAGGGGTCAGCAACTGAGTGGTAAAACCCGTAGGCATATCGGCGCTCGAGAACCCGGCCAGGAATCGCAAATCACCCCGGCTGCTCAGCTGGACCTGATCGAAACCTGCGCGCTCAAGTCCCACTGTGCTGCCATCGGCCTGCCTCACTGTGCCTTTGCTGCTGAACATCACATTGCCTTGCACATCCAGCAGATCGGCGTTGACGGAAAACACCGCCTTGTTCGCCGATAGAGACACCCCGCCACCATCGACCACTGGCCGGGTGTAAGGCTCAAAACTCGGTCGAGTGGTCGCCAGCCCTGTCGCAGTAGACAGCAACACATGGGGTGCATTGAACTCGACCCGGGTATTGGCTGGCGCGGTTGCACTCAATCCAAAGCTGCGGGCGTACAGGCTCAGGCTTTGTCCGAGGGACATCGACAGGTTGCCATCGACGCTCATCAGTCCGTTGCTCAACAAGGACAAATTGTCGAAACCACCAGCCTGGACTTGATCGACGCCTAGCCGACCGTGTCCGTAGACCAGCGAATCCGCCGATGTTTCAGCCGTGTCGCCAAGCCGATGTGCCTGAGCCACCTGTTCCAACACCAGTTCACGCACGTTCAACACCCGGCCATCGACTGCGCTTTTCAGGTAGTAGGGAGTTTCCAGCGCCACCGACAGGCTGCCCCCCGCCGCCCCGGCACCTCCCGAACGGGCGCTTAATGCGCCGTCCAGATACAAGCCATTGGCCGACGCCAGGGAAATGCTGCCGCCGTTGCTCGCCACTAACGTGCGCCCCTGACCAGCGACATCCAGCACGGCCTGGCTGCCATCCGCTTGCAGACGGGCACCGTCGCGCACTACCACAAACAGCTCGGAGGCAGACGTCGATCCTTTCGCGGCATCAATCTGGCCACCGATGACAATCTGCCCGCCATCGCGCACCAGGCCATAGGTCTGGCCGCGCATATCCTGAGCGGTCATTGCCCGGCTCGATACATCGATCAGCGCCTGCTCGCCCAGCCAGATGGAACGACCGTGGCCCTGGGCATTGACCTGATCGCGAACCGCATCATCAACGCTCAACTCGGTAAGGCTGACCCGCCCGCCCCAGGCGTTAAGCGTGCCGTTGGCGGTCAATTGCCCGCTGCTCCGGACATCGATACCCTGGCCTGGATCAACGGTAATCACACTGCCCTTGCCCAAGCTCAATACCGTGCGCGCCATGTCGGCGGCGCTGGAATTCGCGGTGCCAGCGGTGAGGCTCAGGCTCGCACCACGACGCTGGGTCAGGACACCTTTGACCGCATCTTCCTGATACAGCTCCGGCGTCCAGCGCTGCAAGGCAGCGGCCGGCTCCGCGTCGCTGCCGGTGTCCAACGCCTGCTCACCAAAACGGTACACCGGCATCGTCACATCGACCCGGGTCCCGTCGGCCACAGTGAGGCCTTCGTCGCCGGTGATGTCATAGGCGGAGAAACCCTTGTCGAAGAAATCGCCGCCCAGTTGCAGAGTGCCAGGTTCGAGGGGGGTGCCGCTGTTGCCGATCAGCACTTTGCTGGCCGCCAACTTCAAGGTCCCGCCGCCGCTCACGCCGGTACCGCGCAGTTCACCTTCGAGGTTCAAGTCACCGTTACCGGACGATGCACCGGTACTCGCGGTCAAGGTCAAGTCACCGCCCTTGCCGCCGCGAGTCTTGCCATCGGCCATCACGGCAGCACCGGAGCTGACGTCAATCAGGCTGCCCTGCTGCACATCAATATCGCCACTGCTGCGCACGGACACGCTGCCGCCGTTGATGAACGGCAGGCCTTGGCGGTCGTTGCCGTCGAGCAGCAGATTGCTCCAGCGCCCGGCGGTGTTCAGCTTGACGCCTTCGCCCAAGGTGACCGTCGCCCGCTGTCCCGTGGCGGGTGAAAGTGTGACGTCTGCCATCTGGAAATTATCCGTCCTGACCTGTTTGAGCACGTTACCCAAGGCAATGCGACCGCTGCGGGCCGTCAGGTCGGCATTCACCTCGACCTGCGGTGCATAAAGCGTGATATCGCCGCCATCGGCGACCTTGAGTGCCCCATCGACCTTGATGCCTTCAGCCGCCGCTACCTTGACCGCGCCGAGCTGGAAGCCATTGAGCAACGCATTGTCCAGCACCAGCGTGCCTTGCCGGTCAGTGCCGACCGCCGAGGTCAGGTCCAGCCCCGCAGCAAGCTTGTCGCTCACCTTGCCAAGGGTGACCTGATCGAAGGTGGGGTTCAGGCCACTGTTGATCACGCCACTGGCCTTGTCATAGATCGGCGTGTCGCTGCCCACCCATAATTGCGCCCGACGGGCCACGGCGTTTTGCGATTGCTGGTAGCCGTCGAGGTTGAGGTTGGGCGCCTGGGTCTGGCGTTCGCCCTGGTAGACCTCGCCGACGATCTGGCCGTCCAGCACGGCGTTGCGGGTCGACACCACCAGCTTGCCGGCATCGCGCCCGACGGTGTAACCGGCTTCAAAACGTTCGCGAGGGGCAATGAGCGGGTTGTAGTAGTAATCGGTCTGGCCCCAGCGCTGGCTGTGGTCTTCGTAACCCTTGTAGATGCCGGTGTAGAGGATGTCGCCCGGGGCCTTGGACAGCTCATACAGACGACCATTGGCGCCCTTGAGCCAGGATTGGCGCAAGTACCCACTCTGTACATCCAGGGTACCGCCGGACAGGTTCAACTGAGCCGCCTGCTGGGTCACCACGTCGTTGCCAGTGAACGTCAGGGTACCGCCCTGGGCCGCCCACTCCCCGACGCTGTGCCCACGGGTGCCAAGATAACCGCCAACCTCCAACAGACCTCCCGCCGTGTACCAGCGGTCAGTGGCGTAGCCGTTGGTGCCCGCCGGGACGTAGACCAGGTCGCGCACGTCCACCCACACATCGTTGTTGGTCAACTTACCGCCTTCGCGGTTGATCGGCGCATCCCGTTGTTCGTTACCTTGGACGTTGACCTTGATGGAATTGGACTCCATCGCCACCTTGACACCGATGGCGCCGGACACGTCGATCACCGCGCCATCGCGCACCAGGCTGCGACCGGCCGCGCTGACCGCGACCTGGCCACCGGTGGCCAGGGTGATGGAGCCGTTCTGGAAGTCGACGCTGCCGCCACTGACGATCTCGACCCGTGACTGGTCGGTGCGGTCGACCACGCTGCTGAGGTTGTTGAACTGGCCGCTGACCAGGTTGTTCGGCGTGCCATCCAGGCCGGCCGATCCGGCATTGCGCTGGCTGTCCAGGGCACTGCCGCCCGCGGCGTCGAGCAGCACCGCCGTGGCGCTGCCCTGCCCCAGGGCCACGCTGCCGCTGCTGTCGCTCGCGGCGTTGAGTAGGTGCACGGTGCCGCGCGTATCCACCGAACTGCTCGCGACCGCCACGCCGTTCTGCTGCACGTGATGTCCAGTGAGGGTGATGTCGCCGGTGCTGGCCTGGATCAGGCCACTGTTGATCACGGTGCCGGCGCTGCTGCCTGACTTGAGTGACGTCGCGACCTCGTTGCCACGGGTGGTGGAGCGCAAGTTGCCGCTGGTGCCCTGGCCCCGGCGGATGTAGAAGCTGTCGCCCGCCGCCAGGGTGGTCTGGCCCTTGGCGGTGATGATGGAGCCGGCGTTTTCCACTTCCGAACCCAGCAGCAAGGCATAGCCACCGCCTGCGGTTGAAGTGGCGGCGCGGTGGGTTTCAATTTGCGCACCGCGTTGCACTTCGACCTTGCCGGCGGCATCGGTGAAGGTTGGCTGGGTGCCGGTGGCATCGACGTACAACCCGCGCTGGCTGAACTGCTCATCGCTGATGTTCGCCGCCACCGCCGCCAGGTTGCGCACGTTGACCTGGCTGCTGCCGCTGAAAATGATGCCGTTGCGGTTGACCAGCATCACCGTGCCGTTGCCCTTGATCTGGCCCTGGATCTGGCTCGCTCGCGCCTGTGGATCATTGACCCGGTTGAGCACGGCCCAGTCCGACTGCTGCTGGAAATCCACCGTGGTGTTACGGCCGACGTTGAAGGTTTCCCAGTTGAGAATCGCCTTGTCAGCGGTCTGCTCGATCTTCACGGTGGTCTTGCCACCGGCCTGGGTCTGCTGCGGTCCCTTGGCGTTGAGCCAGCCCTGGGTCAGGCTGTTATCGACCTTGAGCCCGCCCTCGCCCAAGCCGTCAGGCACGACCTGTACCTGGCCGAGCGCGGCTTGGCGCCCGGCGGCCTGGGCCGCCTGCTGAGCCGCGATGGCGGCCACGGTGTTGTTGAGGTTGGTCAGCGAACGCTGCAACTGCGCATTGGCCCGCTGCTGCTGCGCCAGGGGTGGCGGCATGCCTGGCTGCGCCGTTGCAGGTCGCCCCGCACCGCCGGCCTGAGGCGCGCCCTTGGCGGCAAACCAGGCCGAACTGAACGCCGTCGCTGCGTGGGCATTGCCGGCCACCATCAGCAGGGCAATGGCCTGGGCCAGCGGCTTGAGTCGCAACATCGACAACTCGCCATCGCGACGTGGGGCATTCAGGTTCGTCTGGGGTTTGCAGCGCAGCATCCTACTCATCCTTTCGGGTTCGCTCTAAGGGGGCGCAACGCAGTGCTATCAAGCTGCTAGCGTTGGTTATAGGGGATAGGCGGTTACAGCCGCTCGGGACCGAACGGATGTCATGAAAATTTCATATGGCTGTGTTGGTACGGGTGTGACGAAAAAAATCAGCAACGGCTTGCGCCGTTGCTGATCGGGTATTGCGGGTCGTTCAAGCGTGGGCTTACAGCGGACGACCGATGCCGTTGCAAGTGTTGGCGTGGCCGATGCTAAGGGCGTTGGTAGCGGTCAGGAAGCTGCTACGAACAGCTTGCTTCCAGGCAGCTGGCAACGGCACAAAACGGTTGGCGGTGATCGCTGCGTCGTTGGTGCTGGCTACTAAGCCGTTATAGTGACGGGCGATGAAGCCTCGCACTTGCGTACTCTGGGTGGCGTCGGCATAGCACTGGCTGAAGATCACGTTGGTGAAGCCCAAGATCGGGTAGCCGGTAGTAGGGTAAGCCACGACGCTTGGATCGTTAGGGTTGGTGGTTGCGGCGAACACTGGCACCCAGGCGTTCGGGTTGGCGCGGTTGGCGGCGGCTGGTACTGGAACAGCAGCGATGGCCGCCGAAATGTTTGCTGGTGCCGGAGAAATACCACCAACCCGCGCCACTTTTGTGGCGTCATCAAGACCCGCTAGCGTCGACGCCGCATAGGCAGGGCTCATGTAGGTAATACGACCTTGAGCTGCGTTCACCGCATCCATGACACCTTGACTGCGGTTAGCTGATACTGCACCGGCCGGTAGGCCGCCACTATAGGTGGAGGCGAAGTTGGTGGTGACAGAGAAGCTGCCTGTTTCCGCGCACTTTGCGCGCAGGAAGCGGGTGAACAATTCCGTGGTTCCGCTGCTCTCGGCACGGTAAACCACAGTGATTGGACCGGTACGGCCAGAGCCGTTGATCTGGCTCCAGTCGGTCAGGCGACCGGAGAAGATCCCGCACAGTTGGTTAACGCTCAGATCGACATTGGCGGTGCCGGCCTTATTGAACGGAATGGCAACTGAGGTCGCTGCCGAGGGCACCTGGATCAATGGCCCCCAAGTGGCACTGTGAGTAGAGTTGTAGTAGCTCAACTCAGTCGACGTGAGCTTCGAATCGCTGGCGGCCCAGTGAACGTTCTTGCTGGTGTCGCCTGCCACGAATCTGGTGTAGTCATTGCTCAGGAAAGCCTGTTTGCCATTGCCGCTACCCACACCGATGTAGGGAGCGAAACCGGCCGTCAACACGCCAGGCGTTTGGTAAAGCGGCTGGGGCAAGGTAGCGCCGCCACCGTTGACATCCGCCATTGCCAACGGCGCGCATATACCGCTGCACAGCAATGCAACAGCCTTGGATAAACGATTGAACATGACAAGACTCCTGTCTTGAGAAGCGGCGCCTTACCCGAGTGCATCGACCGTAAGCGCGGCTGAAGGGTGTGAAACAACAACCGTTAACTACAAAGAAATCAGCAACGGCTTTCGCCGTTGCTGATCGGTGTTGCGTGTTGCTCAGGCGTGGTGTTACAGCGGACGACCAATGCCGTTGCAAACGTTGGTGTTACCA
Organism: Pseudomonas sp. Z2-11; assembly: GCF_054161305.1. Lineage (NCBI taxonomy): Bacteria > Pseudomonadati > Pseudomonadota > Gammaproteobacteria > Pseudomonadales > Pseudomonadaceae > Pseudomonas > Pseudomonas sp. Z2-11. The sequence continues at coordinate 3,015,820 of NZ_CP096395.1, read as the reverse complement.
ATGCTGAGAGCGTTGGTGCTGGTGAGGAAGCTGCTACGAACAGCTTGCTTCCAGGCAGCTGGCAAAGGCACAAAACGGTTGGCGGTGATTGCGGCATCGTTGCTGTTAGCCGCAGTTGCGTTGTAATGACGGGTGAAGAAATCACGCACCTGAGTGGTTTGTGCAGCGTTGGCGTAGCACTGGCTGAAGATCACGTTAGTGAAGCCCAGGATCGGGTAGCCGGTGGTTGGGTAAGCCACAACGCTTGGATCGCTAGGGTTGGTAGTTGCGGCGAATACCGGTACCCAGGCGTTCGGGTTAGCGCGGTTGGCGGCAGCAGGCACGGTGACGGCTGCGATTGCGGCCGACACGTTGGCCGGGGCTGGGGAAACACCGGCAACGCGAGCGACCTTGGTGGCGTCGTCCAGGCCGGCCAAGGTGGTGGCGGCGTAATCCGGGCTCATGTAGGTGATGCGACCTTGGGCAGCATTCACCGCATCCATCACAGCTTGGCTACCAGTGGCGGCTACGGCGCCGGCTGGCAGGCCAAGGCTATAGCTGGAGGCGAAGTTGGTGGTGATGGCGAAAGTGCCGGGCACAGCGGGTACAGCTGTAGGGCACTTGGCGTTCAGAAAGCGGGTGAACAGTTCGGTAGTACCGCTGCTCTCAGCACGATAAGTCACAGTGATCGGGCCGGAACGGCCGGAACCGGTGATCTGGTTCCAGTCAGTCAGCGTGCCGGCGAACACGCCGCACAACTGAGCGACGCTGAGGTTAACGTTGGCGGTGCCGGTCTTGTTGAACGGAATGGCTACCGAGGTGGCAACCGAAGGTACCTGGATCAGTGGGCCCCAGGCAGCGCCGTGGGCAGTGACGTAGTTGTTCAGCTCAGTGGTGCTGAGCTTCGAATCGCTGCCAGCCCAGTGCACGTTCTTGCTGGTGTTGCCAGCCACGAACTTGGTGTAGTCGTTGTTCAGGAAAGCCAGTTTGCCGTTGCCGCTGCCCACGCCGATGTAGGGGGCAAAACCGGCGGTCAGAACACCGGAAGTCTGGTACAGAGGCTGAGGCAAGGTAGCACCACCGCCGTTGACATCAGCCATGGCGGCCTGAGCGGCGCAGAGGCCGGCGAGGGTCAGGGATACCGCGAGAACGTTGCGCTTAAACATGAAGAATCTCCTTTCATCGTGTTCGTACGTAGGTTGGGTGACGCGTGCTTGCCGTCATGGCGCTCGGTCCTGTGCCGATGGCGATGGGGTGAGGCCATGGGTTAGAAATTCGCAGCTTCCGGTGACAGATAAAGGAAAAAACCTCGGGAGCTGAGGGCTGTTTTTCAAGTTTTTTCCTCGGGTGTTCGAGCGCTCTGGGTTGAGGGTCCGGGCTGGTTTTGCGGGGATACGGCAAGGGTTGTAAGGGAAGCCGGCGGCAGGCGGTCGTGCGGCGGGTAAACATGACAGAACGAGGAACCCGAGTTTGGCGCGGGCATGACACGGGAGGTGTTGTGGCAGTGCAAAAATATTCGCAGCTGTTGTGGCGAGGGAGCTTGCTCCCGCTGGGTTGCGAAGCGACCCCAAGCAGGTTGAATCGATCGGGCTGATTTACCGGGGTGTCAGGGTTGGGGCTGCTGCGCAGCCCAGCGGGAGCAAGCTCCCTCGCCACGGGTTAGTGCGCGCCTTGCTACTGCACCAACTGATTGATCTCGATGATCGGCAGCAGCACGGCCATGACGATGACCAGCACCACCCCGCCCATGACCACGATCATCAGTGGCTCCAGCAGCGCGGTCATGCCCATGGCCCGGCGTTCGATGTCGCGGGACAGGGTTTGCGCGGCGCGTTCGAGCATGGGTGGCAGGCAGCCGGTTTTTTCGCCGCTGGCGATCAGGTGGATCAGCACCGGCGGAAAGACTTTTTCCACCCGCAGCGCCGCCGCCAGGTTGACGCCTTCGCGGACCTTGGCCGTGGCATCGCTGACGCTCAGGCTCAGGCGGTCGTTGGAGAGGGTCTGGCGCGCGGCCTCCAGTGCTCGCAGCAAAGGCACCCCGGCGCCGCCGAGGATCGCCAGGGTCGAGGCGAAACGCGCGGTGTTGAGGCCCAGCACAAATCGCCCGATCAGCGGCAGGCGCAGTACCCGCGCATGCCAGTTCAACCGCGCCGCCGGCTGGCGCAGGTACAGGCGCCAACTCCAGAAGCCCCCGGCCAGCACGCAAAAACACAGCCAGCCCCAGGCCCGGATGAAATCGCTGGCGGTGAGCATCGCCAAGGTCAGCCCGGGCAAGTCCTGGCGGGCCTGGGAGAACGCGCTGACCACCTGCGGCACCACGTAGCTGAGCAGGAAAATCACGATGGCGACCGACACCAGCCCCACCACGCCGGGATAGATGAATGCCGTGAGGATTTTGCCGCGCAGGTTGTTGCGCTCCTCAATGTAGTCCGCCAACCGCTCCATCACCTGGGCCAGGTCGCCGGACTCTTCGCCGGCGGCAATCAGCGCCCGGTAGATTTCCGGAAAGTCCCGTGGCCGCGCCGCCAAGGCTTCGGCCAGGCGCATGCCACTGCGCACATCGGCGCGCACCGCGCTGAGGGTCTGGGCGATGTGCTTGCGCTCCGCCTGCTCCACCGTCGCACTCAGCGCGGCCTCCAGCGGCAGGCTGGCGCCGAGCAGGCTCGCCAGTTGCCGGGTGGCCCAGGCCAAGTCGTTGTCCGAGAGCTTGGCGCTGAACAGACCGCCGCCGTTGGCCTGCGCCGTGTTGCGTTCGAGCTGCACCTGCAACGCCGTCAGCCCGCGACTGCGCAGCAGGTTGAAAACGGCGCCCTGGCTGTCGGCTTCCAAGTGCCCGGATTCGATCTTGCCCTGGGCGTCGGCGGCTTCGAAACGGTAGCGGTTCATCAGGCGTCCCGTGTTACGCGGAGGATTTCTTCAGGCGCGGTGGCGCCACTGCGCACCCAGCGTTCGCCGTCTTCGCGCATGCTGAACATGCCGGCCTGGCGGGCCGCGGCGCGCAGTGCCTGCTCCCCTGCCCCTTGATGGATCAGCGTGCGGATGTCGTCGTCGATGCAGAACAGTTCATGAATGCCGGTGCGGCCGCTGTAGCCAGTCTGGTTGCAACTCGGGCACCCCACCGGGCGCCAAGTGCCAGGCGTGGCCGGATCGGCTTGTTTGCAGTGCGGACAGAGCCTGCGCACCAGCCGCTGGGCCAGCACGCCGAGCATCGACGAGGCCAGCAGGAAGGGTTCGACGCCCATGTCGATCAGGCGGTTGATCGCCGACACCGCGTCGTTGGTGTGCAACGTTGCCAACACCAGGTGACCGGTGAGCGAGGCCTGCACGGCAATTTGCGCGGTCTCCAGGTCGCGGATTTCGCCGATCATGATGATGTCCGGGTCCTGGCGCAGGATCGCCCGCAGGGCCAGGGCGAAGGTCATGTCGATTTTCGCGTTGACCTGGATCTGGCTGATGCCCGGCAGGTCGTACTCCACCGGGTCTTCGACGGTAAGGATGTTGTGCACGCTGGCGTCCAGCCGCGCCAGGGCGGCATACAGGCTGGTGGTCTTGCCGCTGCCCGTGGGGCCGGTGACCAACACAATGCCGTGGGGCTGGCGGATCAGGTGGTCGAGCTTGCCGAGCACGTCTGGGTCCATCCCCAAAGTCTCCAGTTGCAAGCGTCCGGCCTGTTTGTCCAGCAGGCGCATCACCACCCGCTCGCCATGGCCGGTGGGCACGGTGGATACGCGGATGTCGATCGGTCGCCCGGCGACACGCAGGGCGATGCGGCCGTCCTGGGGCAGGCGTTTTTCGGCGATGTCGAGCTGGGCCATGATCTTGATCCGCGACACCAGCGCACCGTGCAAGGCTTTGCGCGGCGAGACCACGTCACGCAGCGTGCCGTCGACCCGATAGCGCACCACCGAATGGCTCTCGTAGGGTTCGATGTGGATGTCGCTGGCCTCGTCCCGGGCGGCCTGGGTCAGCAGCGCGTTGATCATGCGGATCACCGGCGCGCCGTCCTGGGTGTCCAGCAGGTCGGTGATCTCGGGAATGTCCTGCATCAGCCGGTCGAGGTCCACCTCGTTTTCCGCCGCGCCGACCACGGCGGCAGCACTGCCGGTGTCGGCGTAGGCGGTATTGAGCAGGCCGTCGAGTTCCTCGTCACGCACCCGCTCCAGCCGGACCTCGCCGAACTGGCGACGGACTTCACTGATCGACCAGCCCGGCGTCGACGGGCAGACCATCAGCACCGCCTCCTCCCCGGACTGGCGCAATACCAGGCGCTGGGCCTTGGCCCAGGCGTATGGGAGGGTGTTCATGAGCCTCCTCCTATCGCTGACATCCCCGTGGCGAGGGAGCTTGCTCCCGCTGGGCTGCGCAGCAGCCCCAAAACCCAGCGCCGCGGTGGTTCAGGCAGAAGGTGTTGAACCTGAGTGGGGCTGCTTCGCCCGAGACGTCGGACCGACCCAGCGGGAGCAAGCTCCCTCGCCACGGTATTCATCGTCCGACCGGCTCCGTTGCAGGCACCGCCTTGATCACCGCCCTCGGCGTTTGCAACCCGGCGGGCGTGGCGCCTGGAATCGCCCGGGCCGAGGCCGGCAGTTGCGGCGCCTGCACGTCCGGCAGCGCCCAGCTGCGCTCCGGTTGCAGCAGGCCTTGGGCGCGGCGCATGAAGTCGTAGCGGTTCAGGGTGATCCCGCGACCCGCCGCCGTGTCGCGGATGATGTAGGGCCGCAGGAAGACCATCAGGTTGGTCTTGGTGACCTGGCGCCGCTCGTTGCGAAACAGCGCGCCAATGCCGGGGATCGTCGACAGCCACGGCACCGCATCATTGCTCTGGCTGTAACCGTCCTGCAGCAGCCCGCCGAGGACCATGATCTGCCCGTCGTCCAGCAGGATGCTGGTGTCGATCGCACGTTTGTTGGTGACGATCCCGGTGGTGCTGGAGGCGCGGTTGTCGACACTGCTGACCTCCTGGTAGATGTCGAGCTTGACCGTACCGCCCTCGGAAATCTGTGGCCGGACGTTGAGCTTCAGGCCGACCTCCTCACGGGTGACGGTCTGGAACGGGTTGTTACTGGTGCCGCCGCCACCGGTGACGTAGCTGCCACTGACAAACGGGATGGTCTGGCCGACGAAGATGCTCGCCGCTTCGTTGTCCAGGGTCAGCAGGTTCGGCGTCGACAAGACGTTGGTGCCGCCCTTGCTTTTCAAGGCCCGGGCCAGCACCTTGAGGTCGAGGATCTTGCCGATGCCGGGGATGTCCACGGTGCCGTTGACCAGGCCCAGGTTCAGGCCCTGGGGCAACACGTCGATGCTGGTCTTGCCGTTGAGGTTGAGCCCGGTGCCGCCGAGGTTGACCCCGCCGATCACGCCGCTGCCGCCGAGGTTGCCGGTCTGCCATTGCACGCCGAACTCGCTGGCATCGTCCTCGCCTACTTCGACGATCAGGCTCTCGATCACCACCTGGGCGCGGCGCTGGTCGAGCAGGTCGATGACCTCGCGCAGGTTGCGATACAGCGGGTCCGGCGCGGAAATCAGCAAGGTGTTGGTGGTGGCATCGGCCTGGATGGTCACGCCACCGGCGCTGAAGGCAGTGTTCTGCTCGCTCTGCGTCGTGCTGGAGGTTTGCCCGCTGCTGCCTTGGCCATAGCCGCTGCCGCTGCCCGAGGTGGTGCTACTCACCGGGCTGGCTGCGCTTTCGTTGCCCTGCCCGCTCTGGCCGTTGGTACTGGCGCCCATGCTGCTGAGCACCGAGCGCGAATTGTCGTTGCCCTCGCCTTCGCTCTCCCCGGTGAGCAAACCTCGCAGGGCCTGGGCGAGTTTGGCGGCCTGGGCGTTGCGCAGGTACACCACGTGCAGGTTGCTCGGGTTGTTCTGCGCGTTGTCGAGCTTGTAGATCAGGTTGCGCGCCAGCTCGGTCCGCTCCGGACTGCCGGCGCGGATGATGATGGAGTTGGAGCGCGGGTCCCCGATCACATTGATCTTCTGCGTCTGGTCGCCGCCCTGGGTCTCCAGCAGATCGGAAACCATCTGGGCAATGTCCACGGCGATGCCGTTCTGGATCGGCACCACATCGGTATCGATGGCGCTCGGGGTGTCGATGCCCTCGATGAGCTGCGCGACGCGCGACAGGTTCTCGGCGTAATCGGTCACCACAATCGTGTTGTTGCCGGGGTACGCGTTGATCGGGTTGTTCGGTGAGACGATCGGGCGCAACACCGGGATCAGGTTCACCGCGTTCTCGTATTGCAGGCGAAAGGTGCGGGTCAGCATGCCGTTGCCGGCGGGTTTGTCGGCATTGTAGATCGGCCCGCCCAGCAACTTGGCATCGGCTTCCGGGACCACTTGGGCGACGCCGCCGACATCGACCACGCTGAAGCCCTGCATGCGCAAGGCCGCGAGCAGCATTTCATAGGCCTGGCGGGCCGGCACCTGGCCTTCGGAGACCAGGGTCAGGTTGCCTTTGACTCGTGGGTCGACCAGGAACTGTTGACCGGTGGAACGCGACAAGGCGCGCACCACCGCCTGGATATCGGCCTCGACAAAATTCAGCGTCACCGGTTGATCACCCAACGGATTGCTCGCAGGGGCATCGATGCGCGGTGCACGGGCGCGGGCGGTCAGGTCGACCTGATGGCGCACCGGTGGTTTCCGCTCACTGGATGCCTGGGCCCGTTGCCGGTCCAGCAACGCGTCACCGCTGCGCTGGGTGCTGCCCAGCGGGATGCCCAGTTCGCTGTCCACCAGCAACGGTGGCTGCGAGGCCGGCGGCGTGCTGGTGCACGCGCCCAAAGCAAGCAACAGCAGCGGCGCGGCCTTGCGCCAATGTCGCGGGTATCTGGACCCCTTCATGAAGCTTCCTTAGCGCTTGACGCGTGGTTCATGCGAACGGTTCCGGACAGAGTGCCGGGGGTTGGGTCGGAACTGGCCGGGGCCGTGCGCTGCAAGCGGGCCTCGATCACTTCCAGGGAAAATTGTGCTGGACTGCCGAGCAGCCAATCGATCACCCCGTCCGCCGGCGCGTCGGTGAAAGTGAGTTGCCACGCGTCAGGCGCCGCCGTGCCCGGCGGTTGTAACTGGTAGCGCTCGCCCAGGCCGCTGGCATCCAGGGTCTGGCGCAGGGCGACTTCAAGGGATTGACCCCGGGCAGGTCCGCCAACGTCGCGCAGCAGCACTTCGAGGGCCTCGGTCTGCGAGCGCAGCTTCGGGGTTTCGGCCTGCCAATAAGCGATGGTTTTCAACGCCGGCTCGATCAAGGCCAGCCAGACCAGGCCGCCACCGAGCACCAGCGCCGCCAGGGCCACGGCACGTTGCTCGCGGGCGGCCAGGCCCTGCCAGGCCGTGCGAAGATTTTGCCAACGCGCCTTCAGCTGTGCCGCGGTCAGCTTATTCATCGTTCGCTTCCTGGTTTTCGTCGGGGCTGTCTTGCGCTTCCTGCCCGGCGGGAGCCACGCGCAACGTCCACCCCTGGTCAATGGCCGCGACCTCGATGCCGGCCTGCGCCAGGGGCATTTTCCAGTCGTCGCCGGCCGCGACTTTCTGCGCTTCGGCGACGAGCTTGAGGCGCAACTCAGCGTTTTCGAACACCAGTTCCTGCACATTGCCGCTCATGAACGGCATGGCGCTGCCCGCCTGCCTTACCAGGCTGGCGAAGCGCTGCCCAGGCTCCGCCAGCGAACCGCTCTGGCGCGCGGCGATTTGCTGACGGGCCTGCTGCAAGGGGTTGAGAATCACCGGCAACTGAGGAAACGCCTGCTTCACCCGTTGACTCATCTGCGCCTTGAGCCGCTGCCCCTGGGCCGCTTCACGGCTGGCATAAAGATTGAGCCCGACCACCCACACCGCCACCGCCAGCGCGCAGATGCCCGCCGCCCGCCCCCAGCCGCCGCGCCCGGCACGCCCCTGCGTCAACCCGGCATGCAGGCCCCAGCCCGGCGCGACACCGCTCCAGCGCTGGGTGACGGGCAAACTGTCAGTCGTCACTTGCGGCGGTGACTCTCCCACCCAATGCAGGCCGCTGCCCATTTCCACAAGCCACTCGTCCAGCGCATCTTCCAGCAACGGCTGGACCACCGCGTGCTGCAAGTCATGGCGCACCAGCAAGTGCCCGTCTTCGATACACGCCACTGGCTCCGACAACACCGGCAAGGCGTAGGCGGCCGGATACAGGCCGCGCAACTTGAGGCCGGCCTGCAGGAGGATCTGACCCAACATGTTCAGCGACGCACGGTCCAGCCAGGCGACCGCTACCTGCCCGTCCGCATCCCGCGGGCCGTGGGCCACTTGCATCTGTTCAGTGGCACCGAGCATCAGCGCCTGAGCCGCGCAGGTCACGGCGGCGGTAGTCTTCGCCGCAGACAATGGCGGCAGCTCCAGGCGCGTCAGCAAGCTGTCACGCGGATGCAGGAAACATTCGACCGCCTGCTTCTTCGTGCCCTCGCCAAGCGCCCGCAGTGTGCTGAGACCAGCATCACGCACCTGCCCTTGGCGGTCCAGCCAGGCAAATGCCACCGGGCTGTCCAGGCCAAGGCGATCCAGCGGCGCCAGGGCAATGCGCAAACGGCTCATACACCCACCCGCGACCAGATCACCTGAGGCAAGCGGTCCTGGCTGCATTGGAGCAAGGCATCCAGCTCGACCCGCCGTTGGCCGCTGCGCACCTGGCCCCGCAGGCGGAACCAGTCGCTGGCGATGCCGACCTTGACGGTGCTGACGTCCAGTTCGGGCATGCGCAGGCGGTTGACGAAATCCCCGCGATTGATGAACCAGTGGCCACCGTCGCGTTCATTGATCAGCGCCTGGGCGCGTTGCAGCGACAATCCCGGCACGTAGGCGGCGAGCACCGCGGCGCTGGCGGTGTTGCCGTTGAGCCAGGTATTGGCCGGCAGGATCGTGACGTAAGGGGCCAGCGTTTCCAGCAGTGCCGGGGTGACGCCCTTGACGCTGAGCAGGTCCTGCAAGGTGCGCAGCATCGGCCGGGTCGGCGCCAGCGTGTCGGAGGCGTCCGGCGAGGTACTGCGGCCGCTGTCGAACGTGCTGCTCGTTGACGCCTGGCCCGCCCGGGGCGGATTCAACAGACGCGGGTAGCCAGCAATCACCCGCTCGACGATACGCGCCCGTACCGTGGCGGCGACACCCAACTGCTCGCACAGCCGCTCGAAGGCGCGCAGCTGTTCCTGGTCCACTTGGTCATCGACCACCAGATTGCGCAGGTTGAACTTGCCCTGTTCATCCTCCAGTTGCCCTTCGAATGGCGTGTCGACCTGGCCGGAGCCCGTCATCAGGATAGGTTTCGCCCAAGGCTGGCCGAAGCGCGTCAAGGGATCGCGCTGGCGAACCTCCCAGAGCAACTGGCGACTCACCTGCAGGCCGCCCTGCAACCGCGCCGCGCCCTGGATGCGCAGCTGCTCGGCTTCCAGGCTGCGGGTGAACAGGGTCTGGCGGGTAAGCATGCCGCCGGCAATGACGGCCACCACGGCAGCGATCAGCAAGGCACTGATCACCGCCATGCCGCGCTGCTTCGCCGCTGTCGGCGAATTCGTGCGCATCACGGCCCTTATAACTGCCAGGAGCCGATGTCGGCGTTCACACCGTCGCCGTCAGGCTGGCCGTCGGCACCGAGGGAAAAGATATCGACCTCGCCGTTCGCCCCAGGATTGAGGTAGTTGTAGGGGCGGCCCCACGGATCGTTGGGCAAGCGGTCCAGGTAGGAACGCCAGGTGCTGTTCTTGGCATCGGCCGGCCGTTCCACCAATACCTTGAGGCCCTGGTTCATGCTGGGGTAGCTGCCGTGATCGAGGCGATACAGCTTCAAGGCCTGCATCAACCCGCCGATGTCCTGCTTCGCCGCCGTGGCACGGGCCTGGTCAGGTCGATCAAGAACCTTGGGCACTACCATCGCCGCGAGAATGCCGAGGATGACCACCACGACCATGATCTCGATCAGGGTGAAGCCCCGCTGCCCGCGTGGGCCTCGGGAACGGGCGTAACAAGGGGCGCTGTGCATCTCGACGGTCCTTCCTGGATTCGATTCGAGGCGCAGTGTTGCAAGAAAATATGTCAGCGATATTGAAATTGCTCAGGAGCTTGCGTCGTCAATCTGTAAAGAACATTGCTCAGGCTTGGGTATTGCTTTCGCCCCCTCGAGCCGACCGATGCCACGCCCAGCCCCACAAGCCGGTTTCACCCTCATCGAAGTGCTGGTGGCCCTGGCGATCATTGCCGTGGCCATGTCGGCCGCGGTGCGCGTGGCGGCGGTGATGACCCAGAGCAACGGCTTGCTGCGAGACAAGTCCATCGCCTTGCTGACGGCTCGCAGCCAATTGGCGCAATTGCGTCTGGAGGGACACGCGACGCCAGGGATGAAAGTTTTTCAATGCGATCAGGGGCGCTTGCTGCTGCGCTGCGAGCAGAACCTGCGCCCGGCGGAAAACGGGCGGATGCTGCGGGTCGAGCTGAGCGTATCCGACCGCAGCCGCGAGGCGCCGCCCTTGGCTCGGCTGGAGACCCTGCTCGGTCGGGGAAAATAACCGGATGCACACGATCTTTTTGTGGCGAGGGGATTTATCCCCGTCGGGCTGCGTAGCAGCCCCTTTTCAGGCCGACAACCGAGTGGATATTCAATTTTGGGGCTGCTGCGCAGCCCAGCGGGGATAAATCCCCTCGCCACAGAGTTCAGCGGAGCAGCGACGGCAAACTCACCGAATCCGGCAGCCGCGCCAGTGCCAGCCGGGTCTGTTCGCCGCCGCGTTCGATCACCACGGCCTGCGCCTCGATCGCTACCAGCCTTACCCCTTGGGCTACCCGCTCGCCGGCCAGGAAACTGCGCGGTGGTCCGTCGTTGAGACTCAGGATCGCCACCGCGCCGCGGGCGCCGGCCATCACCCCGCTGACCTTGATATCCACCGCCGCCGGTTGGTTGGAAAACCACTGCAACGCAGGACTGTCGGAACGCTCGGCCAGGCGTTGCGGGGCCACGTCCGGGGTGCGCGACTCGGCGGATGTCAGCAGCAGAGAAGACCAGGTCGCCACTCCGGCCAACGCTGCCACCAGTCCCAGCGCCTGGACGATATGCGCCGGGGAGACTCGTTCCGTGAACGTCATGTCCTGATCTCCTTGTTTGATTCCAGCGTCCAGCGTACGCGTCAATTCTCTCCGTTTTATTTCACATCCTTATCATCTTCAGCGTGCACGATGATCACCAACGCAAAGGAGCGCGCCCGGATGCACGGCAAGCAACGCGGTTTTACCCTGATCGAATTGATGGTGGTGCTGGTGATCGTCGGTATCGCCAGCGCGGCCGTGAGCCTGAGCATCAAGCCGGACCCGGCGAAGCTGCTGCGCCAGGATGCCGAACGGCTGGCCCAGCTGCTGCAACTGGCCCAGACGGAAGCCCGCGCCGACGGGCGACCGATCACCTGGCGCTGGGACGCCAAGGGCTTCGGCTTCAGCCGCCGCCCGGACCAGGGCGCGGGACTGGACCGATTCAAGGAAGACCCGCAGTTGCGCCCGCGACGGTGGCAGAGCCCGTCCATGGAGGTACGTGTGGAACCCCGGCAACGCGTGGTGCTCAATGCCGAATGGATCGGCGTGCCGCTACAGATCCGCTTGTCCGACGGCCAGAACAGTTTCACTGTGCAACGCAGCGCCGCCGGTCGGGTATTGGTTCAATGAGCGGCCGGGAGACGGGCTTCACCTTGCTTGAAGTGATGGTGGCGATCCTGCTGATGGCGGTGATCAGCCTGATCGCGTGGCGCGGGCTGGACAGCGTGACCCGCGCCGACAGCCACCTGCAGGCCAGCACCGAGCAGACCGAAGCCTTGCTCCGGGCGCTGAACCAACTGGAGCGCGATGTGGCCCTGCGGGCTGGCGTCGAGTTGAGCGAACCGCTCAAGCCAGGGATCGACAACGAGCCCTCGACCGCCCCGCCCGCCCTCACCCTGCGCAGCACCGAAGGCCAGGGTTTTCGCCTTGACGTTATCCGTGAGGCCGCCGATCAGGGCGGTGGCTTGCAACGGGTACGCTGGTGGCTCAAGGGCGACACGCTTTATCGCGCCCAGGGCCAGGCTCGCAGCCGCTACCCTCTACCGGCGCCGGGTGCGGGCGTGGCTGTGTTGAGTGAGGTCAGCGATGCGGGGCTGCGATTCTGGGACAGGGAAAAGGGCTGGCGCAAACTCAGCGGCAACCGGCAGGAGGATCCGCCGGGCATCGAGATCAGCCTGACCCGGCAGACACCGCAAGGACCGGAGAAGTATCGGCAGGTGCTGGGGCCGTTGGAGTAGCTCGCCCTTCAATAATCTGGGAGCGAGCTTGCTCGCGATGGCGGCCTGACGGTCGGCGAGGGGTTTGTTGACTGGGTACATATCCGTTCCTGCGGTAACGGCTGCTTAGGGTTCCGCCCTTACGGCGGGTCACTTTTGGAAAGAGCCGGGAGCCGGACCAGCCAAAAGTAACCAAAAACGCTCTGCCCCACCACTCGGCACCTCGCCTGGGCTCGGTGTGCCCTCACTCCGGCATTGCTCCGTGGGCCGCCGCGAAGGGCCATCCATGGCCCAGCGCGGCTAACCCGGCATCCATGCCGGGTTGCCCACTGCGCAATGCCTGCGTTCGGCCAGCGTGGTTAACGGGGCGTCTCAGATCAAGATCAAGATCAGGATCAAGATCAAGATCAAGAGCGAGGCGGGCTGGTAGGCAGCCTGCCTCTTCAGCTTTACCCCGATCTAACTGTGGGAGCGAGCCTGCTCGCGAAGAGGCCGGCACAATCAACGTCTTCATCTACCATGCCACCGCCTTCGCGAGCAGGCTCGCTCCCACAGGTTAGTGTGCCTACAAGTCCGCAGTCGAGCGCGGTGCCAAATGTGGGAGCGAGCCTGCTCGCGAAGAGGCCAGCCCAGGCACCACTGAATTAACTCAACACCACCACCCCACCCGGCAACTCGGTGCACTTGGCGCCATAGGCATCGCGAATCAGCAGCGCCACCCCAGCCAGTTGATCGAGGCGGAAACGGGCCTGGACCTTGCGCAAGCCCAGCTCGCGGTTGAGTAACAGCAACATGCCAGGCCGATAACGGTTGATCTCGTCGATGACGCTGGCCAGGGTCGCATCGTTGAACACCAGCACCTGTTCGCGCCAGGCAACGGCGGCGGATATATCGGCGGCCTGTGGGCTGCCGACCTGGCGAGTGTCGTAGGTCAATTGCATGCCCGGCTCGAGGCGAAACTCTCGGCCCTGCACTTGGACTTGCACGACGCCTTCCAGGCAAGTTGCGCAGACGCTCTGGTCGATGTAGCGAAGATTGAACCGGGCCCGCGCGGCGCTGATCCAGCCGGCGCCGGCCTGGACGTTGATCGTCGCGGTGCCGCCGGACACTTCGACTTCGCCGGCGAGCAATTCCAGGCCCTGCCCGCCCTCGGCCAGCGTGAGGCGGCTAAGGCGAGTCTGGGTATTAAGTTCCAGGCTCACGCCATCGCCCAGCTCGACCCGGCGCTGTTCGCCCACTTCGGTGACGTAGTCCGCAGCGAGCCCGGAAACGCCACCCGGCACCGTGGCGCGGATCAGCAAGAAGCCCACGGAGGCGGCCAGCGCGCCACCGAGCAACGCCCGACGGCCAAAATGCCGAGGCCCATGCGCCGCTTCGGCGGCCGGTCGCAGCCCATGCCACAGCGTCTTGGCCTGCTCGAACGCCTGCGCATGTTCGGCGCTCTGCCCGCACCATTGGCGCAAGGCGCGGGCATCGGCGACGGTGGCGCGTCCCGAGGTCAGCAGGATCAACCAGTCACGGGCCTCGCCGGCCAGTCGGGCCTCGGGCGTATCGTCAGGGGACGCGATGCTGAAGATGTTCAAGCGCACACACACTCATGAATGGGTCGGGTCTCTACTCTCAAGACGGTTTTCCCGCGCCGGGACCGAACCGCTGAATGACTTTTCTTTCCAGGCGCAGGGCGCAATGCCCCAACGCAGCCTTGATTTCCTTCTCCACCATGCGCGTGGAGATACCGAAACGCTGTGATATCTCCAGGTGCGGGGCCTCTTCCAGGCGCGCGGCAATGAAAATCCTGCGGCGCCGCGCCGGCAACTCGTACAAGGCCTTAAGCAGGGTCTGCAACTCTTTCTGGCCACCCACCACCCGAGCCGGGTCCAGCGCTTCGTCGCAGATTTGCAGCAGCTCTTCGATCTCGCTGCCGGTGAGCAGACGAGCATCGGACTGCCGGCGGTCGGCGGCAATGTTCAGGGCCATGCGATAGAGGTAGGCGTTAGGCTGGACGATCTCCGGCGTGTCGCCCATGCGGTCGACCCGCAGGTAGGTTTCATGCAGGACATCGTTGGCCAGTTCCTCGGACCCCAGGCGCCTGCGCAGGCGCACCTTGAAATCCTCATAGGAGGTGAGGAACAGCTTGACCATCGGGCTGCGGCCAGCGTCTTTCATTGCCCGAACACCTCTTCCCCTGCTGTGCATTCCATGCTTTTTCCTGATGAATCGGGTAACAAAAGCAGGGTCACCGGCTGGCGCAGCGAACTGGGCGCCGGGCGGTCGATCCTGAGGTTCTGCAAACTGTTGACCAAGGCCTTGTCACGCAATACATCACCCGTGGAACTGACCAGCCGACTGTTCTGCACCACGCCGTCACGTCCGATCCACACTTGCAGCAGCGCGCGAAAACGGCCCGGCCGGGTCAATGGCGAACGGCACAGGTTGCGCTGGATGACCGCCTGGATCGTCGCCGCATAGTTGCTGTCGCTCAAGCCGGCCGTGGCGCCGGGCGGTAATGGCACCTCGCGAACCTGTACCGGTTGCAAGGTGAATGCATCCGCTCGGGCATAATGTGCCGCAAGCCCGGTGCCACTGAGCAGCACACTCAGCCCTTGGGCAGGCGTGAACAGCCCCTGGACGCCCATCGTCTGGCGCCGGTTCGACAAGGCGTGATCCACCAGCACCGCCATGCCTGTGGCCCGACTGAATTGCTCCAGCGCCGGGGCCAGTTCCTGAGGCGCAATGTCCAGGTCCACCACGCCGACCGCCTGGGCCGGCCCGGCCAGCAGACACCAGGCCACCATCAGCCACCCCAAGGGCGCCCTGGCCAATCCACGCCTGCGTCCGCCCCCGGTTATGCCCTGCTGCACGACTGACGTATCCGTTGAAAAACGTCATCCTGATGGGTGTTTATGAATGTCGTATGACACCCGACACAAATCCCGCGCGCGGCACTAGACTGGTGCCGAAACGATGAGCCACCACCGTGGCGGGCCAGGAGGTCAACGATGAAACAGTGGATGAGCATGACAGCCGGAATCGGCTTGCTGATGACTTTGCCCGGGGTCCAGGGCGAAGAAGCCCCGGCCTGTATCGAGGTGACTGTCGGCGGTTACAAGACCCCGGATTACAACTGCCTGAGCCGCCAGATGGGCAACGACCCCGAAGCCGCGGCCGCTGCGCAACACGCACAGGACAGGCTGGATGTGCCGGTCGACAAACGCGCACCGAACAGTGTCGGCCTCGCGACGCCGGCAGCCACCGGTGTGCGCATGGGCAACACTTTTGGCACGTCGGTCAAGCCCCAGCGACCGCCTGCTCCCGTACCTGGTTCGCCGCTGCCCAAATAAACGCTTTTTCTGAAGCGACAGTTTGCTTGCGCTCGGTGTGGCCGCGACGCCACGACTCGCCATACGCATAGAACAGCTGTCCAATGTGCGTTATTCAGAATGGCTGCTATAACCAATAAGACTAAATGGATAGCCTTCCACTTATCGATGCGGTGGAGGTTTGGATGAATTCGCGTAAAAGGATCCATTGCGCGTTCGCTTTGGCTGGATAGATTCAAGGCCGATATGGAGATCCCCCCTGTGGTGTATGTAGAACTATGTGAGCAAAGCGCCACACCCCTTCATTCTGCCTGCCTGGCTGAGGACGCTGCCCAGCCTCCTGAACGGCTGACTGCCGCTCGCACGTGAGCCAGGGGACGCCGTAATGGCAATTACGCAAAACAACCGGTTGGTGCAGGTCGACAGTCCCCTCGGCGGCGATGTCCTGCTGCTGCAAAGTATGGACGGCAGCGAAGAGCTGGGGCGGTTGTTCCATTACGAGCTGGACCTCACTTCCGAAGACCGGGCGATCAAGTTCGACCAGTTGCTGGGCAAGCCGATGGGCCTGACCCTCGAGCTCTATGACGGAGGCAAACGTTATTTCCACGGCATTGTCAGCACCTGCCGACAGCTGACCGGGCACGGGCAGTTCGCCGGGTATCGCGTCAGCCTCCGGCCCTGGTTCTGGCTGCTCACGCGCACCTCGGATTGCCGGATCTTCCAGAACAAGACCGTGCCGGACATCATCAAGCAGGTATTTCGCGACCTCGGCTTCTCCGACTTCGAAGACAGCCTGAGCGGCAGCTACCGCGAGTGGGAATATTGCGTGCAGTACCGTGAGACCAGCTTCGATTTCGTCAGTCGGCTGATGGAGCAGGAAGGCATCTATTACTACTTCCGCCATGAGAAGTCTCGCCATGTACTGGTGCTGGCCGACGCCTACGGCGCTCACTCCACGGCGGCGGACTATGCGTCGGTGCCCTTCTATCCGCCCGATCGGCAGATGCGCGAGCGCGACCATTTCTACGATTGGCAGATGGCCCGTGAAGTGCAACCCGGCTCGCTGGCGCTGAACGACTATGACTTCCTGCGGCCGCGCGCCAGCCTTGAGGTGCGCTCCAGTGTGCCGCGCAACCACAGCAACGGCGAATACCCGCTCTTCGACTACCCCGGTGAGTACGTCCAGAGCAACGATGGCGATCACTATGCGCGAACCCGCATCGAAGCCATCCATAGCCAGTTCGAGCGCGTGCAGTTACGTGGCCGCGCTCGCGGGCTGGGTTCCGGCCATTTGTTCACGCTGACCGGTTATGACCGCGCGGACCAGAACCGCGAATACCTGATCGTCGTCGCACGCTACCAGATCCGCCAGGAAGCCTACGAAAGCGGGCAACAGGAGCAGGCTGAACAGTTCGTCAGCGAGTTGGACTGCATGGATGCCAGCCAGGCGTTTCGCCCCCTCCCCGTCACGGTCATGCCGATTGTCCGCGGTCCACAGACCGCGGTGGTGGTGGGTCCCAGTGGCGAGGAGATATGGACCGACCAGTATGGTCGGGTCAAGGTGCATTTCCATTGGGATCGCCATGATCAGTCCAACGAAAACAGCTCCTGCTGGATTCGCGTCTCACAGGCCTGGGCCGGCAAGAACTGGGGCTCGGTGCAGATTCCTCGAATCGGCCAGGAAGTCATCGTCAGCTTCCTCGAAGGCGACCCGGACCGGCCGATCATCACTGGCCGCGTCTACAACGCTGAACAGACCGTGCCTTACCAACTGCCGGCCAACGCCACCCAGAGCGGCGTGAAAAGCCGATCGAGCAAGGACGGCACGCAGGCCAACTTCAACGAAATCCGCATGGAAGACAAAAAAGGCGCGGAGCAGCTGTTCATTCACGCCGAGAAGAACCAGGACATCGAGGTCGAGAACGACGAAACCCATTGGGTCGGCCATGATCGCAGCAAGACCGTCGACAACGATGAAACCGTGCAGGTCAAACACGACCGTACCGAAACGGTGGGCAATAACGAAACCATTTCCATCGGCGTCGACCGCACCGAGGATGTCGGCAGCAATGAAAAGATCACCATCGGCGCCAATCGCACTGAACGGGTCGGCAGCAACGAGACCATCACCATCGGCGCGGACCGCACGGAAAAGGTCGGCGCGAACGAAAAAATCAGCATCGCCAGCAACCGCACCGAGGACGTCGGCGGCAACGAGACCATCGACATCGCGGGCAACCGTAATGAAACGGTGCAGGGCAACGAAGGGATCGAGATCAATGGCAACCAGAGCACCCGGATCGGCCAGAACGAATCCCGCGACGTTGCCCAGAACCGCAGCACGGGGATCAAACAGAACGACAGCCTGGATGTGGGCAAGCATTTCGTGCTCAACGCCGGCGATTCGATCAGCCTGACTACCGGCGCCGCCAGCATCACCATGAAGAAGGACGGCAGCATCGTCATCAAGGGCAAGAACATCACCATCGATGGCTCTGGCGCCATCAACATCAAGGCCAACAAGAATGTGGTCGTCAAAGGCCAGAAAATTCTGCAGAACTGAGCCACGGAGCAGGCGTCATGACCGTTGAATATCATCTCCCCGTATCTTCCACCGCCACGCCGACGCGCGTGGATGGCGTCGTGATCGGCGTGCTGCTGGACGTACCCACGCCGGACGCTCCGGTCGTGGCCTTCCCCGGCTGTCCCGGCGAAACCGGCCTCGCCGCGCGCACCACCACCGCGCTCTGTCGTGACGACATCGGCGCCCAGGTCGCGCTGATGTTCGAGGCCGGTGACCCGGCCCGGCCGCTGGTGATCGGCCGCATCCAGCGCCTGCCGGCAAGCGCAACGCCAACGGTCGCCCACGTCGATGGCGAGCGGCTGGAGTTCAGCGCGAAACAGGAGATCGTCCTGCGTTGCGGCAAGGCCAGCATCACCCTGACCCGCGCGGGCAAGGTGATCATCCGGGGCACCTACCTTTCCAGCCGCTCCAGCGGGGTCAACCGCATCAAGGGCGGCTCGGTGCAAATCAACTGACAGGTAAGTCGCCTAATGGAACTGCTCAACGCCAGCAAACTGCAGGCTGCCTATACCCTGGGTATGGCGAGCGACGGCCGCGAATCCCTGGTCGTCGTGGCCAAGGGCACTTTCGATCTACCGCTGGACGGGCGTGCCGCGACCCTCGCAGACATCCAGCAACCGCTGCTGATGGCTGACACTTTCTTCGGCGAGCCGGGCCTCAGCGCGCCACGAGAGGAAATGGACTTCGCGCCTTTCAAGCCATTCTGCGACGTGCTGGTATCGGGAAAAGCTTATGCACCGGGTGGTCGGCCGGTGACGCAGTTGACCGCCGGTATTCGTGTCGGTCGGGTGAGCAAGGCTTTTTCAGTGTTCGGTCCCCGGCAGTGGCAACTGGGAATCTCAGGTATTCATGCCGGCTCACCGCAACCTTTCACCACGCAGGCTATTTCCTATGCCCAGGCTTTCGGCGGTTCTCATGCCATGGAGAACATCCCCGACATGCGTCATTGCTACCAGGACAACCCGAGCGGTTGCGGCTGGTATCCAGACAGTTGCGACGACGCCGGCATCGTCGGTCGGCCGATGCCGAACACCGAGGAACCGGGCAAGCCGATCGACAGCCCTTCTGGCGATTTCCGCCCCATGGCCCTAGGGCCAATTGGGCGCAGTTGGCCGCAACGCGCGCGCTTCGCCGGTACTTACGACGACGCCTGGCTGGCCGATTGTTTTCCGTTCCTGCCTGGGGATTTCGACAACCGCTATTACCAGGCAGCGCCTGAAGACCAGCAAACCGATTACCTGCGCGGCGGCGAAGAGGTGTTGTTGCTGAACCTAACGTCCCAAGAGCGGGCAGGCTTTCGCATTCCCGAAATGGCTGTGCCGGTGACTTTTTTTATGAAAAAAGGCGGCCATGAAACGGTCTCGGCGGTGATCGACACCTTGCTGATTGACACTGACGCCCGCCAGGTGCAACTGACCTGGCGGATTTCCCGGCCGCTACGGCGCAACATCTTCGAGATTGCCCAAGCGCTGGTCGGGACGATGTCCACGGCTTGGTGGCGCGCCCGTGAATTGGGCAAGGAGTACTACCCGTCGCTGGGTGCCCTGGTCAAAGCCAAGCGTGCCCCCGAGGAAACCGATTGATGAGTGCTCTGTGCATCATCGGTTCGGGGATGGTCAGCGCTGTTGGCCTCAGCGCACCGGCCAGCTGCGCGGCGATCCGCTGCGCCATCGACAACTTCCAGGAAACCCGCTTCATCGACCGCGGCGGCGAATGGATCATTGGCGCCAGCGTACCTTTGGAACAGCCCTGGCGCGGCCACACCAAGCTGATCAAGATGGCCGTTCGCGCCATCGCCGAGGCATTGCAGAGCACCCCAGGGGTCGATCCGGAAAAGACTCCGCTGTTGCTGTGCGTGGCGGAAGCCGAGCGTCCCGGACGCCTGAGCGACCTGGATAAGGGACTGTTGCAGGCCATCGAGACAGAGCTGGGGCTGCGCTTTCATCCTGACTCCAGCGTCATTGCCCGGGGACGGGTCAGTGCTGCCGTGGCCCTGCTCGATGCGCGCACGCTGATCTACCAGGGCGGTCGTCGCCACGTACTGGTTGCCGGCGTCGATTCCTTTCTGGCAGGGGCGACGTTGACCGCCTTCGAAGCACGCGAGCGCCTGCTCACCAGCCAGAACTCCAACGGTTTCATTCCCGGCGAAGGCGCCGCTGCCGTGGTGCTGGCCGCCCCGGTCGCCAGCGAAACGCCGCAGTTAACCTGCATCGGCCTGGGTTTCGGCCTGGAACAGGCCACCGTGGAATCCGAAGACCTGCCGCTGCGCGCCGAAGGCCTGACCCAGGCTGTACGCGCAGCGCTGAACGAAGCCGGCTGCGGCCTGGAGCAGATGGATTATCGCCTGACGGATATTTCCGGCGAACAGTACTACTTCAAGGAGGCTTCCCTGGCCCTGAGTCGCAGCCTGCGGGTACGCAAGGAGTTCTTCCATCTCTGGCATCCGGCGGATTGCATCGGCGAAGTCGGTGCGGCCATTGGCCCGGCAATGCTCGCCGTGGCCCTGGCTGCCAGTCGCAAGGGCTACGGCGAAGGGCCGAATATTTTCTGCCACCTGGGCAACGACGCCGGCGAGCGCGCGGCCGCACTGCTCAGCTACCGGATTGTGAGGGCTGCCTGATGGCCAACGAAGTCTTTGCCAACAACATGGAAGTTTCCTGCAAGGCGGCCGACGGCAAGTCGATCGCCTGTTTCCCGGATGTCTGCTTCACCCCCCCGCAGGCCCCGCCGACCCCGCTCGGCGTGCCCATCCCCTATCCCAACACCGGCATGGCCAAGGACACGACCAAGGGCAGTCGAACGGTGAAGATCAGCGGCAAGGAAGTGATGCTCAAGGACAAGAGCTTCTTCAAGACCAGTTATGGAGACGAGGCTGGAAATGCGCCCAAAAAAGGCATCGTCACCAGCCGGAACAAGGGCAAGGTGTATTTCACGTCCTGGTCGATGGATGTGAAGTATGAAGGCAAGAATGTTGTTCGGCATATGGACCTGACTACCCATAATCATGCTTCTCAGCCTGGGAATACGGTGCCTTGGCCTTATTCCGATCGTATGGCACTGGCCGAGGGCCTGGCCCAATGCGAGGGAGAAAAAAAGCGGGTGAATGATGCTTGTGATACCGATAAGAAAGTGGTCTGCCCGGATACCGACAAACTGAAAAACGCTCTAAAGGACCGCAACAGCGCGAAGAAAACGGCGGGCGACGGGTTTCAAGCTGATCCGGCTTATCTCGCTGCCCATACCGGCGTCTTGAGCGAGTACTCATCGTTGGCCAGGACCATAAACGCTGATCCTTGCCAAAAGGCACTGCGCTGTTTTCTCGCCCCGTACAGGCCCAATAGATGTTGCCCGGGACAAACCGGAGATCACCTGATCGATTCGGCATCCTTTACCGAAGGGCCGGCCTTTGCGGGCCAACCCAGAAACCAGCACCCGACAAAAGCTGGCTGGAGCAAGTACCAGACCGACAAGGCTCCGGTCATGTGCGTAGAGGGCCCCAACCAGACCACTGCAACCCATGGTCAGATGCATACCCGACGTGGGGTAGTGGCTTTACAGGAAGCTGATGCAAAAGGTGAATGGCCAAGGGCAAAAGCCACGGAGACGGGGGCCAAGGCGGCCAAAAAAACCTTTCCGGACTCCGACTGCTCCCAGGAATGCCTGGAAGCGCAGTTGAACAAATACCACGACAAGGCAAAGGACCCTGGCGATGAGAAACCGATCAATGCCAGGGCGTCGATGACAAGCGACCAGCATGAACGCGACAAGGCTATACGCGAGATGTTCGATGATCGTGTCAGCATCTAAGTTAATCAGGAGATCAACATGGACACTCGTGATCCACGCTTCAGCGGACTGAGCATTGGCACTGGGGTCGTCCGACACTTGGACCTCGGTTACCTGGTGACCACGAACGACGCTTCCATCAGTGAGGGCTACACAGGCTCGATACTGTTCACTTTGTATCGAGGGAAGTGGGGCGCTGGTACAGTGCCCTGGCTTGCCTGTTCTGGAACGGTCTGTCATGCACCAGCCGAACGATATCTGGCGCTGGGAACCGATGGTTCGGTAGAAGCCAGCGGCGGCGGAACTATAAACGAAGAGGCCATCGCAAACTGCGGCGTCGACCCCAAAAAACGCGGCCCTCTGCGCGAAATCCGTGGCATCGCCAAAGGCCGCGCCTACGCCGTGGGCACCTGTCGCCAAGCCTACGTTCGCGACGGCGACGACCAGTGGCGTTGCATCGACCAGAGCGCCCAGGCGGGCGACACGCCCATCACCGACACCAGCTTCGAATCCATCGACGGGTTCAGCGAGCAGGAAATTTATACCGTCGGTTGGGAAGGCGAAATCTGGGAATACGACGGCTCCGTTTTCACCCAACGGAACAGCCCGACCAACCTGGCGCTCTACAAGGTTCGCTGTGCGTCAGACGGTTTTGCCTATGCCTGCGGCCAACTCGGGACCTTGCTGCGTGGGCGCAATGACCAATGGGAAGTGATCGATCACGAAAGCACCCGGGAAGACCTCTGGGGCATGGAGTATTTCGGCGGTCAGTTGTACGTGTCCTCCACCCATTTCGTCTATCGCCTGGAAGATGGCCAGCTCATTCCCGTCGATTTCGGCGATGACGCACCGCGCACCTGTTATCACCTGAGTGCAGCCGACGGGATCATGTGGTCCATCGGGCCCAAGGACGTGATGGAGTTCGACGGTACAAACTGGAAACGGTGCCTGCAAATTGACTGACCCGACCCGCCCAAGCCTCGGCGGCGACGCATGATGAAGACATTGCCCGTCGTCCTTGACCTGCACGTAGAGGAAGCCGCCTTCCTCGCCATCCTGCGCGACTACGCATTACGCGCCCCCCACTATGACCTCGACGACCTGGGCAAACTGGAGGAGCGCATCGACGCTCACCTCGATGGCTTGCGTATCGCCGGGCCAACCGGCCTGGAGATTCTGCTGGCCCAGCTCGGCCCCGACGCTGTCGGCGAGATGTTCGCCAGTGTGGTGCTGGCCTTCGAGGCGGCCGAGGCCAAGGTGCTGTCGCGGCTCAGCGAGCATCTGCGCAGTGCGGTAGAAACCGAGCGTGGTTATCTGATGGCCCTGGGGTGGCTGGACTGGGAGCGGCTCTCGCCCTGGATCGAGCGCATGCTCGCCGCTCCGGAGCCGCTGTTCCGTCGCCTCGGCCTGGCCGCCTGCGGCATGCATCGCCGCGATCCTGGCCCGGCCCTGCTTGCCGGGCTTTGCGAGGCTGACCCAAGCGTGCTGGCGCGTGCCGCGCGCACGGCTGGCGAGCTGCGACGTCGGGACCTGCTGTCGGAAATTCGCGCCCACCGTCTGCATGAGGATGCGACCACACGCTTCTGGGCCAATTGGGCCACCGCCCAGATGGGCGACCAGCAGGCCCTCGAGCCTCTGCGTCAATTTGCCGAGCAACCGGGCGAGTTTCAGTATCGCGCGCTCTGCGTATTGTTGGCCTGGCAGGACCGCGAACCCAGCATCGCCTGGATACGCCAGTGCGTTCAGGATCCCAGGGACAGGCGTTTGGGCATCCAGGCCCTGGGACTGCTGGGCGATCCGGTCAGCATCCCGTGGTTGATCCAGCAGATGAACGACCTGCCTTACGCCCGGGTCGCTGGCGAAGCTTTCAGCCTGATCACCGGCGCCGACCTGGCGCTGCTCGACCTGGAGTTGCGCAGCTCACCGGACTTCGCGGCAGGGCCGAACGATGACCCTGAGGACTCGAATGTCGCCATGGACCCCGATGAAAACCTGCCCTGGCCCGCCCCGTCGGCAATCGAAGCCTGGTGGCAGGCCAATGGCGGACAATTCCAGGTTGGGACTCGTTATATGCTAGGGCTGGCCCACAGCGAACGCAGCTTTGAGCAAGCACTCGTCCGGGGCCAGCAACGCCAACGCGTGGCCGCCGCCTGCGGCCTCGCCCGCTTTCGGCCGGATGAAGTGCTCTTTCCAACCAATGCACCGGTGTTGCGGCAACAAAGATTCTTGAAAATTACCCCGTGACCCCGGGAGGCATGCTGATCAAGCCACATCATTGCAGCTGACGAAGCTCACCCCCCTCCTGCTCCAGACGCCGCAGATACGCGCTGGCGTCCAGCAGTTGATAAGGGAAATAAAGCCCTGGCGGCGTCGCTGGTTGACCGTCCAGACCGAGCAAACGCTCCAGCAGCATGGCGACACTGAGGCCGGTCAGCGGCGCAGTGCCTGCCGGGTGGACGACGGCATGACGGGTGCGCAGCGGTTTGCCCTTGAGGTCTTCGCCAGCGAGCTCGATGATGATCTCGGTGGACATCGGCTTGCCCTGGCGTCGGGTTGAGCTCACCCCGAGGCCAATGTTGAACTGGACATCAGGCGCACCCGTGGCGGTGGCCAGGCCGACCACATCAATGGACGAAAAGCCTGAGGCGTCGATCTGCGTACCATCCACAGCGTGGAAGCTGACCTTGGAGTCCTCGCCTTCGCGCCAGACGAACACCCCGTCGCGTCGCGTCAGCGCGGCGGGCAACATTTTGTTCAGGTGTTCGAAATCGCTGGCGACGGTCGGTCCGCCGGTGTCCTGTTCATCGACCAGCGCGTTGATGCTGATCTCCTGGACTCGGCTGAACGCCTGGGCACAGCTCAATGTAGCCACCGTCGTCGCGCCCGCCATCCATTCGTAGCCCAGGACTATGGGCGAAGCATCGGGCGTGTGCATGTACGTGGCGATTTCCGGCGCGATCTCGAAAATGCCGGAAGAAATGCTGAGGTGCGGCACCCCGCGCTTTTGTGCATAGCCCAATCCTGCCATCGCGTGGTCCATATAAAAGACCACAACCCCACTGACCGGGCGAGCGCCAAGTCCCAGATCGTCCGCAATGGAATCGATCACCACGCCCTGCGCCCCGCCGATTCGCTCGGCGGCCTGCCGGGCCTTGGCAAGGTCACGGCCGCCGATCAACAGCGGTACGTCGGGATGAGCGGCGCGCAGCGCTCGGGCAGTCTGGTGACCAATGGCGCCGGAACCGCCCATGAACAAGATAGGATCAAGTGACATCGTGAGTTCTCCTCGTTTTTGGACTAAAACCTACTGTTAGTAGGTAAACTATCACGCTCACACGCCTTGTCACCTACCATTGGTAGGTTTTATTGATCTGGATGCGCCACCGTGCAGAAACCCATTAAAACCGCTACAGGCAACTCCCCTTCCCGCCGACTCTCGAAAGCCGAACGGCGCCGGCAGCTGTTGGACACTGCGTTATTGATCGTGCGCGAGGAAAACGCCGACAGCTTGACCCTCGGCCGCCTGGCCGTCCGCGCGGGCGTGTCCAAACCGGTGGTGTACGATCATTTCGCTACCCGCTCGGCGCTGTTGATCGAGCTGTACAAATGGATTGATACCGAGCGGGTCCGCGCTTTTCGCGAGGCCATGAGCAGGACTGCGCGAAGCCCGGAGGAAACCGCTCAGGTCCTTGCCAGCGCCTATATTCAGTGCGCAGCAGACAACACCGATGAGTTCCATGCGGTCGGCGCGGCCCTGGCGGGCAGTGAAGAGAAGGCGGCGGTTTTCCAGGAACTGCTCGACAACTGCGTACGGATGTTCGTGAGCGTACTTGCGCCTCACGCGACGTTGGCAAGCGCAGAACTTGAGCGCTGCTGCACCGGTCTGGTCGGTGCGGGGGAAGCACTTGCCGGCGCCCTGGTGCGGGGGCGACATGCTCAGGATGAAGTGATTGAAGCGTTCGCCGCGTTGATTCGCGGCGTGTTGAGTCCGCCTGAATAAATGTTCATGTTCCAGCAATAAGCAATTGCCTACAGATACTCAGCTATGTCACTCGACGGTGACAAAAATCTTGGATCCAATTCCTGGAATCGCCTTGACAGGCTAATGGAGCCGATGAAATATTTCCCTCCGCTACGGTTCAGCTTCAATCATCATTTGGCGCGGATGCCATAACAATAATCAAATGGAGTTCATGATGGTTTTCCTCAGTACAGTTCCATCGGTTATCCCGTCACCCTCCTTCGGTTCCTCGCTTCCCAACTAATTGCTCTATTTGGCGCCTTGGCGCTGTAGGGACTGTTGTGCAATGCCCATCGTCGTCGGCAGAGGATAGCCATGAAAATAGTAGACAGTTCGGTTCTGAAGGAATGGTATGACAGCGAATACAGTGCCTGTAACAACGGTGCTTTATTTGGTGAACTACGCGAAGAGTTCAAACAGTTTTTATCCACCCTGCCTGACGGCCCCGGCGATGCCCTTGAGCTCGGCTGCGGAGACGGTCGCAACCTTACCGCCCTGGCGCGCAAGGGCTATAGCCTGAGCGGCGTGGACATGGTCGACAGCACGGTACAGAGTCGCAAGCTCAATCCCTGGCTAAAGGATCTGAATTTCCAGCAGGCTGACATTCTGACGTACGAGCCGTTGCGTGAAGGTTACGACGTACTTGTCTGTTCCGAAGTTCTGCATTTCTTCAATAAAGATGAACTTCAGACGGTAATGGCCAAGATAATCGGTGCGGTAAAGCCTGGTGGATATATTTTCCTTGATCTGTTATCGGACCTGTCGCGGTACTTTCAAGCGAGCGGAGAACCCTTCATCTGGGACAAGGAAGCGGGCTTGTCTGTCCAGGACAGCGAAGGGTTATTTGATGCCTGGCTGGGTGATTTCGACATTTATGCGTCGCGGCATTTCTTTGATAAGCAAAGTTGGCCATTAAGCGATTCGGCAAACTTGCCTATAGCTCCCTATACCTGGCAAGGCACCTACGTCTCGGTGTGTGCGCGAAAACGTAAATGACTTTGCGACATTCAGCTTGAAAAGGATATTGAGCCATGCAGCTTTTCCATCAGGTTATCGCCAGCAACGCAAGAAAATACCCGTCCAAGCCAGCCATCATCCTCGACGGGCAAGCGACTTCCTATCAGCAACTGCAGCAACGCGCGGATGACATTGCCTCGGTGCTCCCCCTGCTCGGCATTGCTCCCGGTGACCGGGTGGGCCTGTACGCGCCCATTTCCGTCGATTTGATCGCAGGTTATCTGGGCCTGCTGCAGGCTGGAGTGATCAGCGCAGCGACGCATCACACCTTGAGTCGTACCAAGCTGATCCACCAGCTCAAGCACTCGGGCGCCCGGGTACTGATCACCGACTGCACGGATGACTTGCCTGGCCTGATTGACGAGGCTGGCCTGGAACTGGTCCTGCTTACCGTTCCAGCCCAGGTTGCGGTGCCCAAGGTCATGCAGCTTGCCGATGCCGTCGCTGCGCTCGGAGGAAAGACGCCCGCGCCCTCCTCTCCGTTGCCCGCTGACCCTGGACGCCCCACCTCGATCTTTTATACCTCGGGGTCATCCTTCAATCCGAAAGGCGTGCTCGTCAATCACCGCATCATGTTGGCGGCCTGTAGCCGGGTTACTGCGTATTTGCAAATCAGCCCCGATGATCGTGTCCTCAGCTATTCCACGCTGGCATCCGACTATGGGGTGTACAACGTGATGATGCCGCTGTATGCCGGGGCCACCAGTGTCATCGAGAGCCGGCCGGCCAGCAGCGCCGAAGAGGTGCTCGCGGTGGTCGAACGCGAGGGGGCCACGGCAATGCATGTGTTTCCCCCGGTGTTCTTCCTGCTGGCCAATACGGGCCCGCACTGGCAGGCGCGCGTGCCTGGCTTGCGCTACATCTCCAGCAGCGGGCAAGCCCTCTACAGTCGTCATATCCAGCGGATCCGCGAAGCCCTGCCCGCGGTGCGGATTTTTTCCAACTACGGGCTCACCGAGTGCAAGCGCGTGAGCTACCTGCCGCCCGAAGAAATCGACCAACGACCGACCTCGGTGGGTAAGCCTTTGCCGGGAGTCAGCGTGTACCTGGTAGACGAACAGGGCCAGCGTATCGAGCAGCCTGGACAAACAGGCGAGTTGCTGGTGACCAGCGACTACCTGATGCTCGAGTACTGGAACATGCCCGAAGCGAATGCCAGCGCCTTTGTCCATGATGCCTTCGGCCATTCACGGCTGTATCGCACCGGGGACCTGTTCAAGCAGGACGCCGAAGGCTACCTCTACTACGTCGCCCGCAAGGACGACGTCTTCGCGCGCAATATCTGGAACGTCAATCCGCGAGAAATCGAGCAGTGCCTGGCCGCGCATCCAGCGGTCGCCGAGGTCCTCGTGGTTCCGGTTGCCGACGAGTCGGCCGGGCACGTGCCCAAGGCTTGCATCGTGCTTGATGCCGATCATCGCCAGACCAGCGAACAGGCATTGCTCGATCACTGCAAGGCGCATCTGGACTGGCACATGGTCCCGGCCCAGTGGGCATTCCTCAAGGCCTTGCCGAAAACCGACTCGGGCAAGTTCACCACCAAAGGACTGATCTGACAGCAGGAGCGCCATGTCATGAAAATTTCCCCGCAATCCATGGATGACACCGACCTCGACCGGGACCTGCAAAAAAGCGCCATGCTCAAGCTTGCCGCGCACTTCCATAGCCTGGCGACAGGCGCCAGCCAGGTGCCCATGCAATCTCTTGGCAGCCATTTGCGCGCCGAGATCCAGGATCCACAGGTTCTCGATTACCACGATCGCCTGATCGAAGGGGCAGGACCATTGTTCTCCCACTTCCTCGCCAGCGTGCCGTACATTCTCGAAGAGTTGTCCAGGGTCGGCGCAGCCCTGACCCGCCTGGCTGAGGCCAATGCCAGGAAAACAGGCCGGACCTTCAGTCTGTTCGAAGTGGACGCCTTTGATGGCAGTAACGGCCGCACCCTTGCTGGCCATTCGAACGGGCTGATCCGCAGTTTCACCTCATCGCCGAACCGGGCCAACCAGATTGCCTTCGACCGGCATGCCGACCCGGCGCTGTCGCGGTTCTATCCGCAGTCGGTGTTCAAGGTGTCACCGGACCTGCTGCGGCAACCCGAGTACAAGTTTTTCAGCCAGGGCTTCGACTTCATTTACGAGATGGCCGCGTTCCAGTTCTACAGCCGCGACCGTGACCGCCAGATCGCCCATATCCAGCAATTTCTCAAGCCTGGCGGCCTGGTGTTTTTCCTTGAAAAGCTTAACCACCCGGACCCGGAGGAATACCTGCGCAGGGAACGGGTCAAGGATGAGCAATTCAAGACCCGCTATTTCAGCGAGGAAGAAATCCACTGGAAACGCCAGCAGATGCTTGAGCAAATGCAGAACGGCCAGGTTACCTTCGAAGAATTGACAAGCGCCCTGTGCGCCCGGTTCAAGTGCGTCCATCTGTTGTGGAACAGCAGTAATTTCTGTGAGTTCGTCGCCTCCGACGATCCACAGCAAATCGAGCGATTGGTTCGGCTGTTGGGCCCGGTGGCGCAACCTGCGAATTTCTGTTTCGAAGGCTCGCGCCTGGGCGCCGTGGCGACGCCGCGCAGTGCCGGGGGGCAAGACAATGCTTGAGCTTGCCGAGCAGGCGTTCCATCCGGCCGCACAGCCCTCGCTGTGTCAGCGGGCCGTCGAACACTTGCCCGGCTGGCGCGAACGGGCCGCCACGGCTGAAGCGAATCGACGGCTGAGCAACAGCACCTTCGACGAATTGTTTGCCGGCGGCTGGCTGGATCTGTTGACGCCGCGCGCGCCGGTGACGAGCAGCGGACACTGGCCCACACTGGTGGAAAGCGCGCGGATCGCCGCGCGGGCGTGCGCCTCCACGGGCTGGATGCTCGCGCTGGTGGGCGGCCACGGCGCCATCGCCCGACGACTGCCGCCTGCCTGCACGGACCAGCTCTACACCGATGGCCCACGACAGCTCTTCGCCTCAGCCTCCGTCAGTGCCGATAGCCGGCTGACCTTTGAATCCGCCGGGGTACGGATCGATGGGCGCTGGCGCTTCGGTTCAGGGATCGAGAACGCGACCTGGCTGATGCTCAACGCCCCCTGCCCCAACCACCCGGACGCGGCTCACACCCCACGTTTCCTGGTGCTGGTCGCCGCCGATGAAGTCGAAAGACTCGACAGTTGGGACAGCTGTGGTATGGCGGCGACCGGCTCCCATGACGTACTGACCCGCCAATTGCTGGTGCCGCATGCTCGTGTATTCGCGCTGCATGAAGTGTTTGCGCAGGCCACGCATGCACCGGCGGCCGACTACATCGATCGCATGCCCCTGGTGCCTTACCTCACCACGTCGATCATCGGTCCGCTGCTGGGGTGCGCCGAGGGTGCTCTTGGCGCGTTTGTCACTGGGCTCAACGGTTCGTTGGCGGTGAGCGATCCGCGGATCGCCGAGCAGGCCGCGCACTCGGCAGCACAGCTGTACAGCGCCGGGTTGTTGTATGACTCCCTGATCACCCGACTGCATGACGCCGGTATGAATGACCGGCCGCCAGATACGCGACAACTGCTTCAGCTCAAGCGCGACCGCGCCTATCTGGCGGGCCAGTGCGTGCAGGCCGTGCGCCGTCTGGTGGAAAGGCTCGGTGCGTCGTCCCTGGTCGCCGGCAACCCGCTCCAGCGCCACTGGCGTGATATCCAGGCCATGGCCGCGCATCGAGACGTTGCCTGGAACGAGGCGATGCTGGCCAGCGGCGATGCGCTGCTGCGGCCCGTCGCCGCCGGCACTGCAAAGAACTGATTTGTTTTCCATCGACTATTTCAAAGAGGTCCCCGATGTTCATTCGCAACATATCCGAGGTCGAGAAAACCCCTTACTTCGTCGAGTGGGGTGCCGGCACGAGTCATCGCTTGCTCACTGAACGTGACGCCATGGGCTTTACGCTATGCCATACCGTCGTGCGTGCAGGTACAGAGTCGCTGTTGCAATACCGCAATCACCTGGAGGCCTGTTATTGCATTGCCGGAGAAGGTGAAGTCGAAGACATGCACGGCAATGTCTTTGCGATCCGGCCTGGCGATGTCTACGTGCTCGATCAGCATGACCGGCATTTCCTGCGTGGAGGCAAGGACCAGGACCTGATCCTGGTCAGCGTCTTCAATCCTCCACTGCGCGGTGACGAACGACACAATCTCAACGACAGTTCGGGGTCGGCCTACTGATGATTTTCTGCGCCGCCACGCCCCGTCGCTTATCCGCAGGAGGTTTCCATGCGTAAGGATTACCTCGCTTTTTTCATTTCGTTGTTTCTGTCGCGGCTGGCGGATCAGATCCTGCTGTTCATCGTACCGCTGGTAGTGTTCCAGACGACCAACAGCGCATCCTGGGCCGGGCTGGCGTTTTTCGTCGAGTCGCTGCCGCGATTCCTGGCGTTTCCGTTGTGTGGCGCCCTGTGCGACAAGTATTCGCCCATCAGGATCCTGCACATCAGCCAGGTCTACCGGGCCCTGCTGTGTGTCCTGGCGATGGCGCTGCATGGGGTCTTTGGTGGTATCGCCTGGGTCGTCGTGCTGTCAGCGGTGTGCGGGGTACTGACGACGCAAGGCATCATGGCGCGCGAAGTGCTGATGCCGCACATCTTCCAGCACTACAGCTACACCAAGACCTTGTCTTACTCGCAGATCGCCGACCAGACCGGGCTGGTGCTCGGGCCATTGGTGGCGGCCCTGATGCTGGAAGTGTGGGCCTGGCATTGGGTGGTGCTGTGGATCGCCGGGTTGTTCCTGCTGGCCGATCTGAGCATGCTGGTCTGGCAACGCCTCAGCCGTATCACGCTTGAGGTTTTCGAGCAGCATCAGGACATCTGGTTGCAGCCGCTGCGGATTGCCTTCGGGCATATCCGTGACCTGGCGGAGCTGAAGAAAATCATCACCCTGGCGGTAGGCGTCAACCTGGTCGTGGGTGTCACCTTGGCCACCTCGGCGGCGATGGTGCTTGGCGAGTACAGCGCCGGCAAGGACGACTATGCGGGCCTGCAGGCGGCTGGCGCGGTGGCAACGATCGTGATCCTGTTCTTTCTTGCCCGGGTCGCCCTGCCTCTGCGCGTCTCGGGAGGCGTCGGCTATTCGATGATCGCCGCGGGAGGCTTCATCAGTGCCCTGAGCCCGAACCTGGTCGGCTACGTCGTGGGCTTCCTGTTGATCGTCGGCTTCGACAAGATGTTCAACGTCTACATGCGCACGATCCGGCAACAGGTGATTCCGCCCAAGGATTTCGGCAAGACGGTGGGCGTGATCACTTTGCTCAACAACCTTTCGCAGCCGTTGGCCGGCTTGTTGGTAGCGGTGCTGGCGGCGCCCTTGGGCACGCAACCGGTGATCCTGATTTTGGCCGTGCTGGCGACGCTCCTGGGAGCCGCGGCGTGGTGGTGGTTTGCAAAGACGCGAAGCCCCCACACCGCATCGATTCTGGCGGAGCAGGAAATCGGCAAGTGAAAATGGCTGGCCAACCCGCTGCAGGTCGGCTCGCCACGTCACCTCGGTTGCTCAAGCAGCAGCAGTGTCTTGCGATCCGGCTCGCCCGAATAAAACCGGTCTAGCGCCTGTTGGTACAGGGAAGATCCCGGTTGGACGCTCCTGAACAACGTCAGACAGGAACGAAACTTGAGGTCGTCGGGCAAGCCAAAGATCTGCCCGGCACTCTTCCCGTGATGCAGCAGAACTGTTTCCACACAACCCTCCAGTCGCGGGCCAAGCACGTCGTGCTGGAGATACGCACGGGCCTCGGCAATGCCGGAGATGGAGAAACGCGAGGCCATTTCGGAACGCCCGAGGCCCTGCAACTGGGGAAAGATGAACCACATCCAGTGGCTCGTCTTGCGGCCTGCGCGCAACTCGTCCATGACTCGATCGAACACCGGCCCCTGGGCCTCGACGAAACGGGACAGGTTGTAGATGTCGCCCATGATTCTTCTCCTCTACCCCTTTTTTTCAGAGCGCCTTGACCCATTCGCGCAACAGATACTTCTGGATCTTGCCTGTCGAGGTCTTCGGCAACTCGCTGAATACCACGGTCCTGGGCACCTTGAAGCCGGCCAGATGCTCTCGGCAGAACAGGATGATGTCGGCTTCCCGAATGCCTTGATGTTCGTCCTTTAGATGGACGAAGGCACAAGGGGTTTCACCCCATTTCTCGTCCGGTCGGGCGACCACTGCCGCCTCGAGTATCGCCGGGTGACGGTAGAGCACGTCTTCGAGCTCGATGGTGGAGATGTTCTCCCCGCCCGAAATGATGATGTCCTTGAGACGTTCCTTGATTTCGATATAGCCGTCAGCGTGACGGACCGCCAGGTCGCCGGTATGGAACCAGCCACCTTCGAAAGCTTCGCGCGTCGCTTCGGAGTTCTTCAGATAGCCCTTCATGACCGTGTTTCCACGCATGAAGATTTCGCCAATGGTCTGACCGTCCGAGGCGACCGGTTCGAGGGTTGCCGGATCGGCAACCATCAGCCCTTCCAGGGTCGGATAGCGAACGCCCTGGCGCGCCTTGATCCGCGCCCGCTCGTCCAGCGGCCGCTCGTCCCATTGCGCATGCCAGGCACAAACAGTCACCGGACCGTACACCTCGGTCAAGCCATAGACATGAGTGACCTTGATACCCATCGCCTCGACCGCACCGATGACCTTGGCCGGTGGTGCCGCGCCGGCCAACATGGCGTCAACCGGGTGGTCAAGGGTGAGCCTGGTCGCGTCAGGCAGGTTGGCCAGACCATTGAGGACAATCGGTGCGGCGCACAAGTGAGTGACCTGATACTGGTTTATCAGCGCCAGAATCTTCTGCGGATCGACCCGACGCAGGAACACGTGCGTCCCGGCCAGCGCGGTGACGGTCCACGGATAGCACCAGCCGTTGCAATGAAACATCGGCAATGTCCACAGATACACCGGATGATGCCCCATGGCCCAGGTCATCTGGTTACCCAATGAATTGAGATAGGCACCGCGGTGGTGGTAGATGACCCCTTTTGGGTTACCCGTGGTGCCGGATGTGTAGTTGAGCGAGATGGCTTGCCATTCGTCGTCTGGCCAGTGCCAGACGAACTGTGGATCGCCTTCAGCGAGGAAGGCTTCATAGTCCAGAGGGCTGACCGCGCAGCCTTCGCCGTACTCCGGGTCGTTCACATCGATCACCAGCAGCGGCCGCGACAGCAAGCCCAAGGCTTCATCAATAACGGCGTTGAATTCCCGATCGGCAATCAGCACCTTGGCTTCGCCGTGTTCGAGCATGAAGGCAATGGCCCGCGCGTCCAGACGGACATTCAGGGTATTGAGGACCGCGCCAATCATCGGCACGCCAAAGTGCGCTTCGAGCATGGCCGGGATATTGGGCAGCATGACCGCCACCGTATCGCCTTTGCCAATACCTCGTGCGCTCAACGCACCGGCCAGACGTCGGCAACGCGCATAAGTCTGCTGCCAGTTGCGCCGGATGGAGCCGTGGATCACGGCGGGATGTTCGCCGTACACCGAGGCCGTACGCTCAATGAAGCTCAACGGCGACAGGGCGATATGATTGACGGCCGAGGGCGCCAGGCCCGTTTCGAAAATCGACATGAGGTTATCCTGTAGGGAGCCTGCCAGCCTGTCTTGCTGTGCTGGAAAGCTCCGATGGCTGATTGTTAGCTCTGTTCAGGTTTAAAAAAACGGCCCGCTTGATCATGGGGCCGGTACTTCGCCAAACGCTAGCTCAAGCAGTCTGCCGCGGGTGCTTGCGCAAGTATGCGCGCCAGGTCATCGCCCAGTGTGCCGAGTCCTCCAGCGGTGCGCTCTGCAACCGGTGGATCGCCTGGTTATGCGGCGAAGTCTTGACGATCTCCGGGTTCGAATAGGCCTCTTCGGATATGTGGGCGAGCACTGCGATCCAGGTGTCCAGGGCCTCCTTGCCGTACATCTCGCCCGGCTCGGGCGTGAAAGGTTCCGGCACCAGCCAGGGGTGATGGCTGCTCCACATCGGGTCAATGCCGAAATCGCTCATGCGGTTCTGCACGTCGTGGACATCGACTCCGGTGTCCTCCTTGAGTCGCTCCAGGCTGTAGCGTGTCATCTCCATGCGCGGGCTCGTGGCCTCAGGATGCGAGCGGGTCACGCCGCGTATCGCCAAGAGGCCTTTTTCCATGTAGTTGTTGGCCAGCACCGAGATATCCGCTGCCTCTGCCATCCCCTTCGCGCCCATGGCACGGGACCAGGCGTAAGCTTTGAGAATCACCGGGACGTTGCCCCAGAACTCGCGGATCTTGCCGCAACTTTGCGGACGATCGAAATCAAGGCTGTAGCGCTCGCCGTCGAAAGCCACCAGCGGCGCCGGCAGGAACGGCGCAAGTTCTGCCGAACAACCATAGGCCCCCACCGCAGGCCCACCTACTCCACTTTTCGGTGCGCCAAAGGTCTTGTGCAACATGAACATGCACGCATCGAAACCCAGCTCTCGCGCACGAATCCTGGTCATGGCGCCGTTGAAATTGGCGTGGTCGTAAAAACACAAGCCACCCGCGTCATGCACCACCTGCACCCACTCGCGGATGTGCGGGTTATATACGCCCATGTCGTCGGGATTGTTCACCATCAGCGCCGCCGTGCGATGGGACACGGCGGCCTTGAGGGATTCAAGCGATGGGTAGCCGTTCTCCTCGATCATCAAAGTGATGACCTTGAACCCTGCGGCTGCGGCAGTCGCGGCACTGCTCGGGTGAGTCTGGATCGTGGTGATGATTTCATTGCGCTGCTCCAGTTCGCCACGGGACGCGTGATAGGCACGGGTCACGGCGCAGCTGGTGTACGCGGCGTCGGCACCGCCGCCGGCCTGGAAAACGAACTGATCCATCCCGGACAACTCGCGCAGTATCAGGTCCATGCCATGCACCACTTGCAACGCGCCTTGCAGGGTATCTTCGTCCTGATGGGGATGCACATGGGTGATTTCCGGGCGCCAGGCCATCGCCTCGTTGATCTGGGCGTTGTACTTCATGGTGCAGGTGCCGAACAGGCTGATATTCATCATACCCAGGGTCTGCTGCGACAGGCGCAGGTAGTGATACAGCACCTCGGGTTCGGACATCTCCGGCAGCGCCGGTTTGCGCGTGCGTCGCATGTTCGCCGGAACCAGATCATCGGCGTGGCCGACAGCCGCCTGGACGTCAGCCTCGGCGTCGGAAAAAATCACCCCGCGACGGCCGGGGTAGCCCATTTCGAGGATCACCGGCTCGCTCCAGACCGGAGCATGGTATTGCTTGAGTGGCGTGTTCATTGCGCGATTACCTTCTTGAGTGCAGCGCTCAGACGCTGGATGTCGGCCTGGGTGTGAATCTCGGTGACGCAGTACAGCGCACTGGCGCCGAGTGCCGGGAAGTCTTGCGTCAGGTCTTTGCCCCCGAAGATCCCGAGTGCAAGCAGCCGCTTGTTGATGTCCTTCACGCTCAGTCCGGTGGCGTCGAAATTCACCACGAACTCCTTGAAAAAGCCGCAGGGAAAGGTCACTTGCACGCCTGGAATTTCAGCCAGCAGCCTGGCTGCGTAGTGAGCGCGTTGCAGGATGAGCTTGCCGACATCCTCAAAACCCTTCGGCCCCATCATCGCCATGTAGACGGCGTTGGCGATGGCCCACATGTACACCGAGTGGCCGGTCCAGTCGTTACCCTTGTCACGCAGGCCGTAGGACGATTGTTCGAACAGGCTCAGGCCAAAACCGTATTCGCCAGGCTGGATAGTTTCGGCGATGCTGATAAACAACGTCGGGTATTGATGGGCGTACAGTTCTTCGTCACGCGAGGCAATGAAACCGCTGACACCACCGCCACAGTTCATGTGCACGCCAAGCGGCTGGGTGGTGCCCACGACGATGTCGGCACCAAAATCAATCGGTGCGGCGAGCACACCCAGGGAAATCGGATCGACGCCGACAATGACCTCCGCGCCGACAGCATGGGCCATCGCCGCGATCTCGGCACCTTGCCGCTCGATCACGCCGAAGTACGACGGCGTCTCGAAATAGACAGCGGCCGTTTGCGCCCCGATCGACGCGCGCAGGTGTTCGAGATCGAGCAAACCGGTTTTCGGGTCGTAGTCGATCAATCGCACGGCGATGTGCCCGGGCATCTCCACGGGTTCGCAATAGTTGCGGATGATCGACAACCGCTCCGGGTCAATCGCCCGTACCACCGCCACTTCGCTGCGCCCGGTAATGCGGGTTGCCATGCGAATGGCATGGCCCGCGGCGCAACCCCAACTGCGCACCGGCAGGCCGACCAGGTCCATGTTCAGCAGTTCGCCGAGCTGGCTGCAGAACTCGAACCAGGCCTGGTTACGGCCGTGGTCGGAACTCGGCTCGCCAAAAACCGAGGTCAGCCACTCGTTGCGGCGCACTACCTCGTCGCACGCCGCCGGAACGTGATGTTGCCAACAGCCGGCACCGAGGAAATTCAGGTTCTGCTCGCAGGTCCGGTTCTTCGATAATATGCTGACCAAGTGCCGACGCAGCTCGCTCTCATTGAGAGCCGGCGGCAAATCAATCGGACGTTGCAGTCGATGTTCCTCGGGTATCTGTTGGAACAACGCCTCGATGCTGTCGACACCAATCGAATCGAGCATCTCCCGTTTTAGCGCGGGAACGGAGTTCGCCATATAGGGGTGAGCGACATGATGACTCATGGGGGTATCCTCGTTTTTCAGGTGGCAAATGATCAGGATCGAACCCTGAAGAAGACGGACCGGTCAGGTCCCGTGTGCACGCGCAGATATCCGCTGAGCATGGCGTCGACTTCGGCGTCTCCCGTGTCGACGCGCAGGCAGCCGGCATCAAGGGCAAGCAGCTTGTCCATCGAGGCGACGACGATGATGTGGTCGCGCCCTGCCCGGCGGATGACTTCGGCGCTGATCTGCTGATTGCCACGACCGAACAAACTGCCATGACCGCCGAGAACGCCGACGATGACGCGGGTCTCATGGCCCTCCATCAGGCGGATCAACTGGTGTTCATTGAGGTCGGCACCCACCAGCGCGCCGTCCATCACCGCGTCCACCCCGAGCAGCGTCGAAGGCAAGCCGAGCTCGGCCATGACCCGCCGTGTCGTCGTGCCGGGACCCAGCAGGTACAGGCAGCCGGGTTGCATCTCCCTGACAACCTGCCGGGACACCGCGTCGAGGGAGATATTTTCGTTGGCGGCGGAACCGGCCTTGGCGTTTTGCGTCAGGTGGCGCTCGTGCGGGCTGCGTGCGTAGCCGTAGAGCCG
Source organism: Pseudomonas sp. Z2-11 (assembly GCF_054161305.1). Lineage (NCBI taxonomy): Bacteria > Pseudomonadati > Pseudomonadota > Gammaproteobacteria > Pseudomonadales > Pseudomonadaceae > Pseudomonas > Pseudomonas sp. Z2-11. Next base: position 2,977,605 of record NZ_CP096395.1, on the reverse strand, counting down.
TGCCGACACCCGGTCGCTGCGCATCGCAGCCTCATCGATGTCCATCACCTCGGCCTCGCGAAAACGCACCGAGGGTTCTGCCGCAACGAAGCGTGCCGCAAGATTCCCGGCGTTCTGCGGATTGGTACCAAACACTGCGGAATACATCTTTACACCCGTCGGGATTCCCAGGATGGGCACACGATCACCGACCATGCCCAGCACATCCCGCGCCGTGCCATCACCGCCGGCGAACAGCAACAGGTCAACCGCTGCGTATGCCATGACCAACGCCGCGTTCCGTGTGTCATCAGGGCTACTCGATCCGGGCACAGACGAATACACGACGATCGGGTCGAGGCCGGCGGCCCGCGCAACATCTTCACCCAGCTCGCCAGAGCCGGTCAGCAGCCGAAATGGCGCCGTCGAAGCGGCCAGCCGCCGGAGCGCAAGCAAAGCCCTCTCGCTTGAAACCGGGCGCGCCCCGCGGCGTCTTGCTTCAAGCAAGACCTCGGCTCCGTCGGTGCCCTTCAAACCCACGGGGCCGCCCATGCCGGCGACAGGGTTGACGATAAACCCAAGCGTTTTCCCAAGGGCTGGGTCATGAAATGAAACATCGCAATCACGCTGCTCGCGCATTGATCGGTATCCTGTGCTCATCAGCGACCTCCGGAGCCGGGGAACGCAATATCCAGGCAGTTGCATACGCCTCGTATGTCAAACACAATACGACATACGCAGCGTATGTCAATTCACATACGCAGCGAATGTCAAATTTTCAGAAGGAACAGGATTAATGGCGCAGAAGCGTGCGGACATGATTGCGCAGACCCGCGGCAAGCTGATCAAGGCAGCGCGAGAAGCTTTTGCCGCGAAGGGGTACGCGGACAGTTCGATGGACGATTTGACCGCTCAGGCGGGTCTCACTCGTGGTGCGCTGTACCACCACTTTGGCGACAAGAAGGGCTTGCTGCAGGCTGTTATTGCCCAGATTGACGACGAGATGATGGAGCGTCTGTCGGTAATCATCGACGAAGCGAACACGACATGGGACGGTTTTATCGATGAATCGATCGCCTACATCAAGATGTCCCTGGAGCCGGAAATCCAGCGCATCGTGTTTCTCGACGGGCCGGCGGTGCTGGGCGATCCATCGCAGTGGCCGAGCCAGAACGCTTGCATCCGCAGCACCCAGGGCAGCCTGGAAAAGCTGATCGATGAGGGCACGATCCGCAGCGTCGATCCTGAAGCGACCGCGCGCCTGATCATGGGCGCCCTGCTCGGCGCGTCCTTGTGGATTGCGCATGCCGAGGATCCGCTGGCGGCCTGCGAAAAAGCCATCGAGAGTTTCCAGGCACTGGCTTGCGGATTGCGGCTGAACAGCCGTTCGGTGGATCAGTAACCGGCGTCCGCCCTGCGCCGATTGCCCGCCGGCCCCGCGGCCCTGATCTGATCGATGCTCTCTAGGAACGTTTTCAGGATGGGTGATGGATTATCGGTCCGGTACCCCACCGCCAGGTCGATGCCAGGCTGTTTTCCCTTGAGCGGCCTGCTGACGATCGTCCAAGGCAGCAGCGGCTCCACGTAGGCTGGCAGGATGGCAACGCCCCGCGTGGAGCTGATCAGAGAGATCCCGGTGCCGTAGTCGTCCAGCCAGTAGGAGGCGTTGACCTGCACGTTGCAACTGGCGAAATACTGCGCGATGACATCGCGTAGTACATGGGGAATCTCCGAACAGCCGATGAACGTCTCGCAGGCCAACTCGGCAGGATCGACATCACCCACCGAGGCCAGGCGATGGTCGTTCGGCATGATGACCAGTAGCGGCTCTTTCGCGACAACCGCATAACTGACATCCGGCCGCGGCTCCACGCGCAGAAAGCCAAGGTCGACGTCGCCGCGTTGAATGGCATCGGCCAGCGAAGGCGACTGCAAGCTGATGACCTTGAATTCGATGTTGGGCAGCTCATGCCGAAGCAAACGCGTCACGCTGGGCAGCCAGTCCACCTCCTGCCCTGTCAGAAAGCCCACCGAGAACACCTTCTTCGCCGGCCTTGCCGCTCGCCGAGCCGCCGCCACGGCTTCTTCAGCATGACTGAGCGCAAGCCTGGCCTGGTCCAGGAACGCGGCTCCCGCTGGCGTCAGTTCGACGCCCCTGGCCTTGCGGACAAACAGCTGCGCGCCAACCTCCAACTCCAGATCGCGCAGCTGGCGGCTAAGGGATGGTTGCGCGGTATGAAGTCGTCGGGTCGCGGCAGAGGTCAGGTTGCCCTCTTCGGCAACGGCAACGAAGTAACGAAGGTGACGCAGCTCCATCGAGCGATACCTCTAAGGCATGGGTATGAGCAGACAAAGTCTTTTTAAAGTATTTGGGCTTTGCCTACAGTCTGCCCGACAGATAACAGAATCTGGTAACGCCGGGCAAGCTCATCGCTGCGCCTTGCCATGCTCGTCGGCTATGGACAAAAAAGCCGCCCGCAAAAATCGCTGGTTATTCCAACTCACACTAGAGGCCTTTCCAATGAACAAGATCGCACTCATTACCGGCGCCAACCGTGGCCTGGGCCGCAATGCCGCTATTGCCATCGCTGAAAAGGGCAACGACGTCATCCTCACTTATCGTAACGGCGAGGCCCAGGCCCGTGATGTGGTCGGGGAAATCGAACGGCTCGGGCGCAAAGCCGTTGCGTTGAAACTCGATGTGAGTGACGTTTCCAGCTTCGGCACATTCGTCGCTACGCTTTCCGGCGCCCTCCAGCGAGGCTGGGGTCGAGCCGATTTCGACTTCCTCCTCAACAACGCGGGTCACGGCGCGATGGCGGCGTTTGCCGAGACCACCGAAGAGCAGTTCGATGAGCTGTTCAATGTGCACGTCAAAGGTGTTTTTTTCCTGACGCAGGCGCTCTTGCCACTGATCATCGATGGCGGTCGCATCGTCAACTATTCATCCGGGCTGACGCGCGTTTCCTTCCCCGGTTTCTCGGCGTATGCCGCCGCTAAAGGCGCGATCGAAACCCTCACGGTCTATATGGCCAGAGAGCTGGGCGGCCGTGGGATCACGGTAAATACGGTGGCCCCTGGTGCGATTGCCACGGACTTCCTGGGCGGCGCAGTGCGCGACATGCCGGATCTGAATGCGCAATTTGCTGGCATGACTGCCCTTGGCCGGGTGGGCGTCCCGGACGACATCGGGCCAATGGTTGCGAGCCTGCTGGCGGAGGACAACCGCTGGGTTACCGGGCAGCGCATCGAAGTTTCCGGCGGGCAGACAATCTGACTTTGTAGAAAACCCAGTGTGGGAGCGAGCCTGCTCGCGATAGCGTTATCGCAGCCGATGGAGAGGTTGAATGCACTGGCCTCTTCGCGAGCAGGCTCGCTCCCACGGGAGTCAGCAGTGGGCTTAATGGCGCAGTAGTCGGCGCAACGGCACTCCATCCTTGAGCACCGGCGATTTGATGACGATGTAACTGAAGTATTTGGAGATACCGATGTTCTTGTCCAGCAACCCTTCGACCACTTCCTGATAATGCTGGATGCTGCACGTCATGAAGCGCACCAGATAATCGTAACCGCCGCTGATCAAGTGGCACTCAAGTACTTCGTCGACCAGACGAATATTCGATTCAAACTTGGCGAAGTCTTCCCGTTTATGGTCGCTGAGGGTGATTTCGGTAAATACCGTGACCGAGTCGGTGATCTTTGCGAGGTTCAGATGCGCCCTGTACCCGGAGATATAACCAGCTGATTCGAGGCGCTTGACCCGCTGCAGACAAGGGCTGGAGGACAGTCCCACGGCATCGGCGAGGCTGACATTGGTCATCCGACCGTCCTTTTGAAGTTCAACAAGGATACTGATATCAATTCGGTCTAGTTTTATTAAACCTTCCACCGGGTACCCCTTGGTCGTCTTCAGGCTGACAGTGGTTTTAGCAAATTCAACGGCGCAAAGATAGCTGATGCTGAGCGACGAGGTCGGCCATGCTGGTGATGTAGAAGTCGGCGGAATACTCTTGATTTTCAGGCTCATGGCCACGGCGGATCAGGCACAGGCCAGCCGATTTTGGCGGTTGTGCGGGTGGTCTGGACACTTGCATGATCGTTCCAGGCTCGAGTTGGTTCTGCAGCAACCATGCCTCATCCTCCAGTGGATTGTTGGCTCGCGAATGCAGGTCCTCGGGTGGAATTCCCAAGCGCTCACAGAGCTGGTCGCGATCCTCGGCATCACGATCGCAGTAAACCAATAACCGGTAGAATTTGCGCAGATACAACATGGCACCCGGTGCGTCCTCGAACAGCGACCAGTTGCAGGCCGAACGGGCAAAGCTCATGCCCTCTTCCCAGCTGACCTTGAGCCCCAGGCGCTCCGCCAACTGGCGATGGGCAAAACACAATAAACCGCTGAAGCCGAGCTCGGAAAAACGCGGATAGAGCCCGCGCACCGCCTCGTCGAATTCCGCCAATATTTGCTCCTTGCCCGGCATTCCCGGACGGTTTTCGAGCAAGGGTTGCAGGGCCGTCCAGACACCGGAATCCCGATCGACCAAGACTTCGTCGCAATCGATCAGCAGCGCACGATAATCAGTCAGGTGCATGTGTCGCCTCCCATGGTGCGTTTATCAATCCTTATGCCTGGCTGCCTCGGTCGACAAAATCGTCAACTTGCCGACCGAGACCTGAGACTAATCCATTACCCGCTGCAATGCGGCTTCAAGAATGGCCAGTGCTTCGTCGATCTGACTTTCTTCGGTGACCAGGGGAGCGAGGAAGCGCAGGACATTTCGGTACACCCCGCATTTGATCACCAGCAGCCCGCCAATCCTTGCCTGATCGATCAGGCGCTGGGTGAGCTCGGCATCCGGGCTGCGGGCTTGATCATCCTTGATCAATTCGATTGCCAGCATGAAGCCGGTGCCGCGCACATCACCGATACGCGGGTGACGTGCCTGCAAGCGCAGCAGGCCCTGACGCAGTCGCTCACCCAGGACCTGGCCACGCTCGAGCAACTGCTCCTGCTCATAAGCCTCGATCACCGCCAATGCCGCGGCACACGCCAAGGCGTTACCGCCGTAGGTGCCGCCAAGGCCGCCGGGCAGTGGCGCGTCCATGATGTGCGCGCGCCCCACCACAGCCGAGATGGGCAGACCACCAGCCAGGCTCTTGGCGACGGTGACCAGGTCCGGCTGGATGCCGGAGTGCTGGAAACCGAACCATTTGCCGGTACGACCGAAGCCGGTCTGGATTTCGTCGAGGATGAGCACGATGCCGTGCTGTTCGGTCAAGGCTCGCAGCGCCTGGAGAAATTCTGGTGGAGCGGTGAGGAAGCCTCCATCGCCCTGCACCGGCTCGATGATAATCGCCGCGACCCGATCCGGAGCGACTTGGGTCGCCAGCAATTCGTTGAGTGCCTGCAACGCCATCTCACTGCTGAAACCGCGATAGGCATTCGGGTATGGCGTGTGGAAGACCTCCGGCGCCAGAGGCCCGAAGTTCTGCTTGTAGGGCTGGCTCATGCCCGTCAGCGTCGTACCCAGTAACGTACGCCCGTGGAAACCGCCCCGGAAGGCAATGACGGCGGGACGATTGGTATGCGCGCGGGCGATCTTCACCGCGTTCTCCACCGCTTCCGCGCCGGAAGTGAACAGCGCCGCCTTGCAGGCTTGCTCCCTACCCACCAAGGCACACAGGCGCTTGACCAGATCGATATACGGTTTGTAGGCCACCACTTGGAAACACGCGTGGCTGACCTTCTGCAATTGAGCCTGCACCGCCGCGATCACCTTCGGGTGATTATGACCGATGTTCAACACGCCGATGCCGCCGACGAAGTCCAGATAGCGCGCCCCATCCACGTCCCACACCTCTGCCCCCTGGGCCCGGTCGATGACCAGCGGATGCGCGGTGACCAACCCTCGTGGCACGAATTGATCGCGTTGAAGGAGCAGGCTCGGGGTTTCTTCGACTTTACTGTTCATGGCATCTCCCACAGTGAACCAGGCAACCGGGAAACGGCTGCGATGTGTTCCACAGGTTAAGCGTTCGACACAATTGTCTAAGCCGAACTTGGCCTCTGGGAAATTCGGATCGACTGTTTTCACCCCGGCAAACAGCAGAATCCTTCAGCCGACTCCAGCCCCATGGAATCTGCCGGCAGAAGCCCTGTACAAAGCAGTGTCCGGTGATTACGCAGGCTGTTTCGATACATCCTGCTTTGCCACTCGGGCATGCTGGATGTTCCCTATCTTGTACGAGAAGTGACCCATGGCCCTGTTGTATAAAGCCGACCCGGTACGCGGTGAACAATGGAAACGTCTATTCGCCGAGCACGCTCCGGACATCGAATGGCGCGCCTGGCCGGACATCGGCGACCCGAAGGACATTCGCTTCCTCGCCGCCTGGCAGGCGCCGGATGACCTCGAAACACTCTTGCCGAACCTGCAAGTGCTGTTCGCTTTGTCGGCCGGGGTCGATCAGCTTGATCTTGATCGCTTGCCCACCTCCCTGCCGGTGGTCCGTCTCCTCGATCCAGGCATCACCCGGGGCATGTGCGAGTACGCCAGCTTCGCCGTGCTCAGCCTGCACCGGGATATGCTCCGTTATCGCCAGCAACAGATTGCCCGATGCTGGCAGGCGCACTTGCTGCAACCGGCGGCCCAGCGTCGGGTCGGGGTCATGGGGCTTGGTATGCAGGCCCGGCAGATCCTGGCCACCTTGCAGACCTTTGGTTTCGCCTTGTCAGGTTGGGCACGCAGCGAGCATCGCATCGCCGGAGTGGATTGCTTTGCCGGTGATGAACAGCTCCCGGCTTTCCTCGGCCAATGCGACATCGTCATTTGCGTGCTGCCATTGACCGAGCAGACCCAAGGGATTCTCAATCGCCAATTGTTCAGGCATCTGCCCAAGGGTGCTGCCCTGGTCAACATGGGTCGTGGCGGGCATCTGATAGAAGAGGATCTGCTCGAGGCCCTGGCCAGCGGTCAAATCAGTGCGGCGGTGCTCGACGTCCTGCAACAGGAGCCGGCAGCGCCGGATCACCCGTTCTGGCAGCATCCGCAGATACTGCTGACGCCGCATATCGCGGCGATGACTCAACCCGAAAGTGCCTTCGGCGTGTTGCTGGACAACATCCGTCGGCATCAGCGCGGTGAGTCGATGCTCGGCCAGGTTGACCGCCAGCGATGTTATTGAGCGGTGCTTGCTCACAGAGCTACGAAAAGCACCGGCGAAAAATCCGCTGATATTTGCTGCTGGGCCTGCTGTCGATTTGAGCAATAACTGCGGTGCGAGAAGCCGCAACTGATGCAATCTACCGAATCGATCTGCGCCTCTTGTCAGGTCTCGCGGCAGGTGAGATATCAGTCCTTTCGGCGGAGAAATCCGCCCGGTCACGCTCCCTTGAATACGGAGATGTTCATGTCCAGTTCGCAACGCCCGACGTATGCCTATCGCCCCATGACCGCTGCCGATGTGGCAGCGGCCCATGCCTTGTCCGTGCAGCTGAAGTGGCCCCATCGCCTGGAGGACTGGGCCATGCTGCAGCGCGTCTCGCAGGGTTTTGTCGCCGAGGACCACGGCCGCCTGATCGGCACCGCGTTCACCTGTCCGCAGGGTGATTACGCCACGATCGGCCTGGTGATCGTCAGTGACGAATACCAGGGCCAGGGCATCGGTCGCAAACTGATGGAACTGGCACTCCAAGCGTGTGGAACGCAGACCGCCATGCTCAACGCGACGCTGGCCGGCGCGCCTCTTTATGCCAGCCAGGGATTCGTTGACTTTGGTCATATCCAACAACATCAGGGGAACGTATCGCCCCCGGCCCCCAAGGACCTGCCATCCGGTGAGCGCCTGCGCCGCCTGACCGAAGCGGATCGAAACAACGTGATCGAACTCGCCAGCGCCGGCAGCGGCCTGGACAGGCATGCCGTGCTCAATGATCTGTTCGACAGTGTCGAAGACGTCGTGGGCATCGAGCGCGATGGTCAACTGCGCGCGTTCGCCATCCTGCGTCCATTCGGTCGTGGTCGTTACATCGGCCCGGTCGTTGCAGAAAACCCGCAGCAGGCCGAGCACTTGATCGCAGTGCTGTTGGCGCAGGTGCCGGATGCTTTCGTGCGCATGGATGTACCGTCCGACAGCGGCCTGGGTCCGTGGCTGGAAGAAACCGGCTTGAAGCAGGTCGACACCGTCGCCCAGATGGTCCGTGGTTCCCCGCCCCAGGCCAGGGGCGGCGTAAAGCAGTTTGCGCTGGTGACCCAGGCCATCGGCTGACACCCCTGCATCACCGCTACATCCTCTACTATCCCGGAGAACTCATGCTAGAGCCCACTGCCGTGCTGTTGGCCCACGCCAACGGCACTCCCGCGTCAACCGCATTCACCGGCGGCTCATTGGGAGCCAACGATCCGTTCGACAGGCAGATTGCCTATCTCGGGACCCATGACATTGCTGCCGGTATCGTCCAGGCGAGCGGACAGTTCAGCGTCGATGCATATCCCTACAGTGAAACGATCGTGGTCCACGCCGGACAAGTCATTCTGCAAAGCGAGGAACACTCGCTGCAACTTGATCCGGGTGAGAGCGCGGTAATTGCCCGCGGTACATCGATTCGGATCGAGGCGCAACCTGGCTCGCTTTGGGCATTCTGCGCCGATACCCAGCCTGTTAAAGCGGGCAACATTGGAGTGACCGCTCTTCCCCGGCACACCCTCCTAGCGCCCTCGACGCCACCGAGTGAAGAATTCCTGCTGAGCCCGACACCACAATGTCGCTCGAACAATTTGTTCGTCGAGGACACGACAACCCTGCGCATCGGCGTCTGGGATTCGACGCCCTATATCCGCAGGGCAAGGCCGCACACGATGCACGAACTGATGCACCTGATCGAGGGCAGCATCATTCTCCAGCTCGGCGATGGGACGGCGCTGGCGGTGAATACTGGCGATACGGTGTTTGTGCCCAAGGGGGCTCCTTGCGCCTGGAAGAGCAGCGTCTATGTGCGCAAGTTTTACGTCTGTAAGTAAATTGACTGACACACCGCCTTCGCGAGCAGGCTCGCTCCCACATTGAATCAGCGGCAGACGCAGATTTCATGGCATACCGAGCCCCCCTGTGGGAGCGGGCTTGCTCGCGAAAGGGCCAGCACATTCAATTTGGCTGATACACCGCCATCGCGAGCAAGCTCGCTCCCACATTGGATCAGAGCGGCAAACGCAGGTCTCACGGCACACCGAGGAACCCTGTGGGAGCGAGCCTGCTCGCGAAAGGGCCAGCACATCCAATATCTTAATTGGCTGATACACCGCCTTCGCGAGCAAGCTCGCTCCCACATTGGATCCTCCGGCAGACGCAGATTTCATGGCACACATAGAACCCTGTGGGAGCGAGCCTGCTCGCGAAAGGGCCAGCACATCCAATATCTTCATTGGCTGACACACCGCCATCGCGAGCAAGCTCCCCACAGTTGTGTCGGAGCAGGGCCGGAGCACAACTCCCAGTTCAAAGCGCCCCCGCAATAGCCAGGCCAACCTCCTGAGTCGACGCCTGTCCCCCAAGATCAGGCGTAATCGGGCCCTCTGCAATAACCCGCTCGATGGCCCTGAGAATCCCGTCATGGGCCGCGCGATAGCGCTCGTCACCATTACCCAGGAAGTCGAGCATCAAGGCACCGGACCAGATCATCGCAATCGGGTTGGCGATGTTCCGTCCATAGATATCTGGCGCCGAGCCATGGACCGGTTCGAACAACGAGGGAAATCGTCGCTGTGGATCGAGGTTGGCCGAAGGGGCGATGCCGATGGTGCCGGCGCAGGCAGGTCCGAGGTCGGACAGGATGTCACCGAACAGATTCGACGCCACGACCACATCAAAACGGTCCGGCTGAAGCACGAAGCGTGCACATAAGATATCGATGTGTTGCTTGTCCCAGGTGACGTCCGGGTACTGCTGCGCCATGAGCGCCGTGCGTTCGTCCCAGTACGGCATGCTGATGGAAATGCCGTTGGACTTGGTCGCCGCCGTCAGGCGTTTGCGCGGCCGGGTCTGGGCCAGGTCGAAGGCGAACTTGAGAATCCGGTCCACACCGCGTCGGGTGAATACCGACTCCTGCAGCACGAACTCGTGCTCGGTGCCTTCGAACATCTTGCCGCCGACCGAGGAGTACTCGCCCTCGGTGTTTTCGCGGATCACCACGAAGTCGATGTTCCCGGCTTCACGTCCGGCCAACGGACACGGCACGCCGGGAAACAGCCGCACCGGACGGATGTTCACGTACTGATCGAAGTCCCGGCGAAACTTCAGCAGCGAACCCCACAGGGAAATGTGATCCGGCACCTTGTCCGGCCAGCCCACGGCGCCAAAATAGATCGCATCGAAGCCCTTGAGCTGTTCAAACCAGTCGGCGGGCATCATCTGCCCGTGTTCCAGGTAATAATCGCAATGGGCCCAGTCGAGCACCTCGATGCTCAGATCCAATTTCCATTTCTTCGCCGCCTGCTCCAATACCCGCAGCCCTTCCGGCAAGACTTCCTTACCAATACCGTCGCCAGCAATCGCGGCGATTCTGAATGGTTTGCTCATCAACCGTGCCTCCTATTCAAATCGCTGACCACATCACAACCCGCCGACGTGGAAGGCTTTGACTTCAAGGAATTCATCCAGGCCATACTTGCTGCCTTCACGCCCCAGGCCCGATTGCTTGATGCCGCCGAAGGGCGCGACGTCCATGGAAATGAGCCCGGTATTGAGGCCAACCATGCCGAACTCCAGGGCCTCGCCGAACCGCCATGAGCGGCGCAGATCCTGGGTGAAAAAATATGCCGCCAAGCCATAGGGCGTAGCGTTGGCCAAGGCGAGCGCCTCTTCTTCCGTGCTGAAGCGCATCAGCGGAGCAACCGGACCGAAGGTTTCTTCGTTGGCCAGCAGCATCCCGGCATGCGTCTCCCCGAGCACCGTCGGCTGGACGAACCGGCTGTCGCCCGTGGGGATTTCGCCACAAAGCAGGCGAGCGCCCTGGCTCAACGCCTCGTCGATGTGTCGAGCGACCTTGCTGACCGCCGCCGCGTTGATCAGCGGACCGATGTTCACCTCGGCCTCGAGGCCGTCGCCAACCTTGAGCTTGCCCACCTCCTCCACCAGGCGCTGGGCGAAGCGCTCGTAGATCCCATCCTGCACCAGAATGCGGTTGGCGCAGACGCAGGTCTGCCCGGCGTTGCGGAATTTGCTGAGCATGATGCCGGTCACGGCTTGCTCCAGGTCCGCGTCGTCAAACACGATGAACGGAGCGTTACCGCCCAGCTCCAGGCTCAAGCGCTTGATGTGTTCCGAGCTCTGACGCATCAGCAGGCGTCCGACAGCGGTAGAGCCGGTGAAGGAAAGCTTGCGCACCGTCGGGTTGCCGGTCAGCTCTTCACCAATGCCGGCGGGCACGCCGGTCACGACGTTGAACACCCCGGCCGGAATCCCGACCCGCTCGGCCAGCACCGCCAGGGCCAGGGCCGACAGCGGGGTCAGGTCCGACGGCTTGACCACGATCGTGCAGCCCGCGGCCAGGGCCGGCGCGCACTTGCGGGTGATCATCGCATTGGGGAAATTCCACGGGGTGATCGCGGCGCAAACGCCCACCGGCTGTTTGAGGGTCATCAAGCGCCGATCACCGCTGGGGGCCGGGATGGTTTCGCCGTAGATCCGTCGAGCTTCTTCGGCAAACCATTTGACGAAGCTGGCACCGTAGCGGATCTCGCCCTTGGCTTCCGCCAGCGGCTTGCCCTGCTCAAGGGTGAGGATCAACGCCAGGTCGTCGAGGTTGTCGATCATCGCCTGGTACCAGCGATCGAGCAGCGCCGCCCGTTCCGCCGCCGGACGTGCACGCCAGGCCGGCCAGGCACGGTCGGCAGCTTCGATGGCGCGCCGGGTTTCACTGCCGTGTATCGCCGGTACCCGGGCAAGCACCTCGCCGGTGGCCGGGTTGATCACGTCCAGGGTGGCGGCGTTGTCGGCGCCGACCCACTGGCCGTCGATGTAAGCGAGTTCTACCAGCAGGCTGGGGTCTTTCAGGCGATTCTTGAGCATGACGTCGGGTCCTGTTCTGAGACAGCCTTCAGTCTATTGAGTCGCTCTGGACGAGGATGCTGAAAACGCCGGCCCTACAGCCACGAATGCTGAAAATCAGCCTTCGACGGCATAATGCTGTTCATTAAGGCAATCGGGGAACCCGTGGCGAGGGAGCTTGCTCCCGCTGGGCCGCGAAGCGGCCCCAAAACCTGCCAAACACTTAGTATCAGACACACCGCATCCGCCGGTTTACGACTGCTTCGCAGCCGAGCGGGAGCAAGCTCCCTCGCCACGGGTACGTCATTTTGTTAAGTGAACAGCATTACCTTCGACGGCAGGCTTTACCGTTGCACGATCAAATGCGCATCGAGCCCAGCAACCCTTGCAGAAAGCACTCGCCCGCCTCCATCTGGCTGATCTCGATGAACTCGTCAGGCTTGTGCGCCTGTTCGATCGAACCCGGGCCGCAGACCACCACCGGCACATCCAGGCGTTGCTTGAACAACCCGCCCTCGGTGCCGAACGAGACTTTCGCGGTGCCAGTGTCCGGGGCGGCAAAGTTTTTCAGGAACCGTACTGCTTCGACGCTCGGATGGGTGTCGAGGCCCGGGTAGACGTTCAGGGTCTCGATTTCAATCGCAGCCACGCTGGAGAGCTTCTGCGCTTCGCGCACGATCAGTTCGGCCCGTTCGCGCATCTGCTCGAGGAAGCCGTCCAGGTCGTCCGCCGGCAAGTTACGCACTTCGAAATCGAGGGTGCACAGGTTGGGCACGATGTTCAGCGCCTTGCCGCCGACAATCTGCCCGACATGCACGGTGCTGTAGGGCACATCGTAATCGGTATCCCGGGCACCCTGCTCTTGCAACTGCTGTTGGCTCAGGCGCAGCGCGGCGATGAAATCGCAGGCCACATGAATCGCATTGACCGAGCGTGGCGCCAATGATGAGTGCGCCTCCAGGCCACGACAGTACGTACGGTAGGAACCCTTGCCCTTGTGCCCGAGAACGAACTGCATATGGGTCGGCTCGCCGATGACGCACAGAAACGGCCGGACCGGTGCCAGGTGCAACACATCCAGCAAACGCCGTACCCCCACGCAGCCGATCTCCTCGTCATGGGACAACGCCAGCTGCAGCGGCCTGCTCAATGGCTGCTCGGCGGCATCGAGCATGGCGTCGATTGCCAGGGCGATAAAGCCCTTCATATCGCAACTGCCGCGGCCATAAATCCGTCCGTCCCGCACCGTCGCCGCAAATGCCGGGAAGGTCCAGGCCTGCCCCGCCGCCGGCACCACGTCGGTATGACCCGACAGCAGGATCCCCGGCACATCCCTTGGACCGGTACTGGCAAACAGGTTGGCTTTGTTGCCGCTGTCGTCCCGCACGATCAAGGACTCGATGCCCTTGGTCATGAGCAGATCGCGCACGTATTCGATCAAGGCCATATTCGATTCCGAAGAGACGGTGTCGAAGGCCATCAGCCGTTTGAGAATCTCCAATACACGGGATTTCATGCGTACGCCGCCACGGTCGGAGTGTTCGGTTGCTGGGTTTTCATCAGTTCGGCGCTGTCGTGGTGGCAAAGGATTTCGCTGCCACCGACTAACATCCGTCGGTCCGGCGCGACGCGGTTGCACAGCCCGTCGACCCGCACCGGGCAGCGACTCAGGAAGGTGCACAGCCCTGGCACAGCGGCTTTCGGGCCAATCGGCGGCAGCGTCTGGCAGGTCGTTGCCCCGCAGCTTTCCAGCCAGCCCTGGCGCAGTTCCGGTACGGAGTGGATCAACAGATCGGTATACGGATGGAACGGAGCCTCGGCATAGGATTGACGCGTACCGGCCTGGACCTTGTGCCCGCTGTACATCACCACGATGTCGTCACACAAGGCGCGCACGGTGGAGATGTCGTGGCTGATGAACAGGTAGGACACTCCCAGCTCCTGGCGCAAATCGCGCAGCAATTCGAGAATTGCCGCACCGACCACGGTATCCAGCGCCGAGGTCACCTCGTCACAGAGGATCAGGTCTGGCTTGGCCGCCAAGGCCCGGGCCAGGTTGATCCGTTGCTTCTGTCCGCCGGACAGTTCATTCGGACGCCGGTCCGCCATCGTCCGGGGCAAACGCACCAGGTCCAGCAGCTCGCCGATACGCTCGCGCAACGCCGCGCCCTTGAGGCCGAAATACATCTTCAGCGGGCGGCTCAGGATCGTGCTGACGCTGTGCATCGGATTGAGTGCGGTGTCGGCATTCTGGAAGACCATCTGTATGCGTCGGAACTGCTCCTGGGTACGCGACGACAGGCTGCCGCCCAGGGGTTGACCATCAAAGGACAACCCGCCAAGGGCTGGCTGCAACAACCCGGCCACCACCCGTGCAAGGGTCGATTTGCCCGAGCCCGACTCACCGATGACGCCAATGGCCTGGCCTCGGCGAACCGTCAGGTCGATGTCTTCCAGCACGCGAATCGCTGGCATGCCCTGGGCATTCTTGTTGCCGTAGCCGGCGGTCAGCCCCTGGATGGTCAGCAAAGGGGTGTCTTGCGCGATGTCGCCGGGCGGACGGATCGTCGTGTCCGGCCGCGCCGCCGCCAACAGGCTGCGGGTGTATTCGTGGGCCGGGCCCTTGAGCAAAGGTGCCGTGGCGCTATGTTCGAAGATCTCGCCGCCATTGAGTACCACGATCTGATCAGCCATCTGCGCCACGACCGCCAGGTCGTGGGACACATAGACGGCCGTGGCCCCACGCTCGCGGACTACCCGTTTGAAGGCCCGCAGTACATCGATCTGGGTCGTCACATCAAGGGCCGTGGTCGGCTCGTCGAGCACCACCAGCAATGGATCGCTGATCAGCGCCATGGCCGCCATCACCCGTTGCAGCTGCCCGCCGGACACCTGATGAGGATAGCGTTGGCCGATGCGCTCCGGGTCTGGCAGGGCCAGGTCACGGAACAGCTCGATGGCCTTCGCCTCAAGCGCCGCCCGGCTACCCAGGCCATGAATCAGCGCGCCTTCCACTACCTGGTCGATGAGTTTTTTCGCCGGGTTGAACGCCGCTGCGGCGCTCTGGGCGATATAGGACACGCGGTTCCCGCGCAACTTCTGCAACTGGCTCTCGCTCAACGCCAGCATGTCATCGTCGCCGATTTTCACCACGCCGCCCGCCAGCCGGCAACCGCGTCGGGCATAACCGAGCAATGCCAGGGCGATGGTGGTCTTGCCGGAACCGGACTCACCGATCAACGCCAATACTTCGCCTTTTTGCAGGGAGAAGCTGACCCCCTTGACGATGTCCACCTCCTCGCGCTCGCCGCAGGCGACCACGCGCAGGTCCTGTACCCGAATCAATTCGCTCATTTCAATGACCTCCCGTACGTCGGCTACGTCGCGACGACAACCGGTCGATGAACAGATTCACGCCGATGGTCAGGGTGCCGATGGCCAGGGCAGGAATCACGATCGCCGGCGCCCCCTGATTGAGGCCGCCGATGTTCTCGCGCACCAGCGAGCCAAGGTCGGCATCCGGCGGTTGCACGCCCAGCCCGAGGAAACTCATGCCACTGAGCAGCAGCACGATGAAACCAAAACGCAGGCCCAGGTCCGCCAGCACCGGATTGAGGATGTTCGGCAGGATTTCCACGCAGGCGATGTACAGCCGGCGCTCGCCTCGGGTACGGGCCACTTGCACGTACTCCAGCGCTTCGATATTCACCGCCATGCTGCGGGCGATGCGGAAGGCACCGGGGGTGTAGCTCAACACCGCCGTGCAGATCAGCAAGGTGACCGAGGAGCCGAAGGCCGAGACCATGATCAGCGCCAGCATCTTGCTCGGGATCGAAATGAACGCGTCCATCAGGCGACTGATCAGCTCATCCAGCCACTTTGGCGACACCACCGACAACAGCGCCAGGCTGGTTCCCAGGGTGCTCGACAGCACCGCGGCCACCAACGCCAGGCCGACGGTGAAACGCGCGCCGACAAGAACCCGGCTGAGCATGTCGCGGCCCAGGTAATCGGTGCCGAACGGGTACGTCGCGCTGAGGCTGTCGAAGACGTTGTCGGAGACCACTTCGCCCACCGGATGCGGCGCCAGCCACGGGCCGAAAATCGCCACCAGCAACCAGATCACACACATCGCGGCGCCGGCCAGGCCAAGCCAGGACTTTGCGTGGGCGTCTTTGCCCAACCCCAGCGCAGCGGCCGCCGTCGGCGATTTCACAATGAGGTTGTTCATTGGTTTCTCAGCCTCGGATTGGAAAGAATCGCGCACAGGTCGGCGATCAACACCAACGCCAGGTACGCCGTACAGAACAACATGGTGCAGGCTTGAACCAGGGCCATGTCGCGGTTGGTGACGGCATCGACCATCAGGCTGGCAATGCCGGGATAGTTGAAGATCGTTTCGACGATCACCACCCCGCCCAACAGGTAGGACAAGCTCAGGGCGATGGCATTGGCAATGGGGCCGATGGCATTGGGCAAGGCATGCCGGAGCACGATACGGATATTGCTCACGCCCTTGAGCCGGGCCATTTCCACGTAAGGGCTGTCGAGCTGATCGATCACGGCTGCGCGGGTCATGCGTGACATTTGCGCGACAATCACGCAGCACAGCGTCATCACCGGCAATGCGTAGGTGCGCATGAATTGCCAGGGGGACGTGATGTCACTGGCGTAGGACAGCGCCGATAACCAACCCAGGTTCACGGCGAATATCAGCACCGCCAAGGTGGCGACCAGAAACTCCGGCACGGCCACCATGGTCAAGGTGAAAAAACTCAGGAAGCTGTCGAGGCGCCCGCCTCGGCCCATGGCCGAGCCGATACCCAGGGTCAACGCCACGGGCACCGACACCAGGGCCGTGGCAGCGGCGAGCATCAAGGTGTTGGGAACCCGGCCGGCCATCAGCTCGATTACCGGCGTGGCGTTGGACATCGACATCCCCAGGTCACCGCTGAGCAGGCTCGTCAGCCAATGCAGGTAACGCAACACACCGGGCTGGTCCAGGCCCATTTTCGCCCGCAGGGCCGCCACCTGTTCCGGCGTGGCGAACTGTCCCAGCGCCTGCTGCGCCGCGTCCCCCGGCAGCACCGCCGTGATGGCGAACACCACCATCGAGACAATCAACAAGGTCACGACCGCCGCCCCCAGACGGCGGCCGATCAACCACAGTGTGTTGCTATTCATCATCCGACCCTCGTGCAATGTGGCCCAAACCGACCTTCATCAGGCATCCAGCCAGATCTGCTCGGCAAACATGTAGCCCATGAAACCGCCCAGGGGATTGGCGCCGTAGCCTTTTACACGCTGGTCGGCACCGTCGATGTTGCTGATGAACACCGGTACGCCGATGCCTCCGTGCTCATGCACCAGCACTTGCATGTCGGCGTACATCTTGCCGCGCTTGGCCTCGTCGGTTTCACCGCGGGCCTGTATCAACAATTGGTCGAACTGCTCGTTTTTCCAGCCTGATTCGTTCCAGGGCGCGCTCGACTGGAAGAACTGCGAGAACAGCATGTCGGCATTCGGTCGCGGATTGATGTTGCCAAAGCTCAGCGGGTGCTTGGCCCAATGGTTGGACCAGTAGCCATCGCTCGGCAGGCGGTTGACGTTGAGCTTGAGCCCGGCTTCCTTGGCGGACTGCTGCAGCAGCACCGCGATGTCCACCGAACCGGTCGCCGCGGGCGAGCACATCAGCGGCATGCTGATGCTTTCCATGCCGGCCTTCTTCAACAACGACCTGGCCTGTTCAGGATCGTAAGCCCGTTGCGGCAAATCGGCGTTGAAGAAGCGTGCTCCGGGCGCGATCGGATGGTCGTTGCCGACCCGCGCATAGCCACGGAAAATCGCCGACTTGATCTGTTCCCGGTCCAGCAACAGCTTCATCGCCTGGGTGAACTCCGGGCTTTTGCCGGGCATCTGGTCCTGACGGATGATCAGGTCAGTGTAGTTGCCCGACGGCGAGTCGATGACCCGATGCCGGGCGCTGTCCTTGATGCGGGTGGTCGAGCGTGGATTGACCTCGTTGACGATGTGCACGTCCCCTGACAGCAGGGCGTTGATCCGTGACGATTCGTCGGCAATACCGATGAATTCGATCTCGTCCAGGTACGGCAGGCCGGGTTTCCAGTAATTGCTGTTGCGCACGCCGACGGAGCGCACCCCGGGCTTGAACTCCTTGACCTTGAACGGACCGGTACCGATGCCCTGGCTGAAATCGCTGGTGCCTTCCGGAACGATCAACATATGCGAGACGGCAAGGACCGAGGGCAGTTCAGCGTTGGGGCCGCTCAACTGAATCTGCACTTCATGGGTGCCGATGGCTTTGACTTCGGCGAACTGCGACGCCAGCGGCAGGACCTTGGAGCCGGTGATCGGGTCCTTGTGACGCAACAGCGAGAACACCACGTCGGCGGCGGTCAATGCCTTGCCGTTATGGAAGGTCACTTCCTTGCGCAGGCTGATCACCCAGAGCGTGGCGTCCGTGGTCTCGATACGCTCGGCCAGTTCCAGTTGCGGCACCATGTGGCTGTCAAAACGCGTCAGCCCGTTGTAGAACATGTAGTGGCGTACGTAGTCGGTTGACGACGAACCTTTGGCCGGGTCCAGGGTGTCGGCGGTGGAACTGGTCGAGCCGGCGACGCGGATGCGCCCGCCAGGCTTGCCTTTGCCTGGGCTGGCGGCCTCCTCATCGGCAAACAGCTTGCCGGCGGCGCCGAACAGGCTGCCGGCGCCCGCCACGGCCACCCCGGCCAACCCGAGCATCTGCAATGCATTGCGGCGTGACATGCCGCGATTGAGCCCTTCGAAAACGCGCAGACTTTCCGTACCTGTTATCAGCTGGGTATCGATACTGTTTTTTTTGTCAGTCATGTCGGTTCTACCTTTCGCAAATGATAAGGCTCGATTGCTCGCGCTATACGCAATGTGATGAAACCTGAAGCGTCCCTCGCCACTCAGTGCAAATAGTCTTGAAGGCGGTAATACGCACCTACCAGCGGCAGGAACCAGGGCTTGCCAAAATGTCCGGGGATGGCCGGCCAGTCGAGTTCGCGCCAAGGGTTGGCCTCGACTTTCCCGGCCATGACGTCGGCCATGACCTGGCCCATGTGCACCGACATCTGCACGCCATGGCCGCTGTAGCCCATGGAGTGATAAATGCCGGCGTGCTGGCCGGCCCGGGGCAGCCGATCGGAGGTCATGTCGACCAATCCGCCCCAGCAATACTCGACCTTGACGTGGGCCAGCTGCGGAAACATCTGCACCATCGCCGCGTGCAGGACTTTGCCGCTCTTGGCATCGGACACACTGTCGGACATGGCGAACCGCGCCCGCCCGCCAAACAGCAAGCGGTTGTCCGGGGTGATCCGAAAGTAGTTGCCGATCATCCGGCTGGTGACATAGGAGCGGTGTGCCGGCAGCAAACTGTCGATCAAGGCCTGCGGCAACACCTCGGTGGCGATCACAAAACTGCCCACCGGCACGATCCGCCGCCGATACCAACCCAACCCACCCTGCTGGCAGGTGCCCGTGGCCAGCAGGATCTGCGTGGCCTGGAGCGAACCCTTGGTGGTATTGAGCCGATAACCACCGGCGCTGGTTTTCCAGTCCGTTACCGATACGCCTTGGAAAATCAACGCGCCGTGACGGGCCGCGGCCTCGGCCAATCCGACCCCGAAGCGCCCGACGTGCATCTGCACGCCGTTACGCTGCAGCAAGCCGCCATGGAACTGGACCGAGTTCACTTCAGCCCGGGTTTCCTGCGCAGACAGCAACTCGACCTCGGCATCGACCTCGCGCCGAATCAACTCGCAAGTACGGGCCAACCCCTCGTAGTGCAGGGGCTTGGCCGCCAGCTTGAGCTTGCCATTGCGCTTGAAGTCGCAGGCAATCTGCTCTTGCTCCACCAGCGAGACGACACTCTGCACGGCGCTCTCATAGGCCTGGTAATAGGCGCGCGCCTTGTCGGCGCCGAGGCTGGCACTCAATGACGCGTAGTCCTGGGCGACGCCGGTGTTGCACTGGCCGCCATTGCGCCCCGAAGCCTCGCCAATGACCCGCCCGCCTTCCAGCACCACCACATTGGCGCCCTTCAAGGCCAGGGACCGGGCGGCGGCCAGGCCAGTGAAACCGCCACCGACGATGGCCACATCGACCTGCCCGGGCAACGCACCGAGCTGGGCACCGGTAAATGCCGGTGCGGTATCGAGCCAATAAGACTCACTGCCCATGTCTAACCCCTTATGCCTTGAAGCGTGCAATGAGACTCAGAGACCGACCAGACCGGCCAACCCGCCGATGTCCGGGATCTGGTGGTAACCAAAGGCCGCGTTCGCCGGTTGCTCATGACCCCGGGCCACGAAGGCTTTGTGCTTGATCTTCATGTCGTGGGCCGACATCAGGTCGTAGCGGAAGCTCGAAGACACATGCAGGACATCCTCCGGCCCGCAGCCGAGGTTATCGAGCATGTACTCGAAGGCCGCCAGACGTGGCTTGTAGGCTTGGGCCTGTTGAGCCGTGAAGACTTTATGAAAAGGTGCGCCGAGCTTGTCGACGTTGGACATGATCTGCTCGTCCATTGCATTGGAGAAAATCACCAGGGGAATCTTGTCGGCGATTTTCGACAGGCCTGCCGGTACGTCGGCATGCGGGCCCCAGGTCGGTACGGCATCGTAATAGAGCTGGCCTTCGCCTTTGTATTCGACACCCCAACGTTTGCAGACCCGGGCCAGGGCAGTCTTGAGAATTTCATCATAGGGCCGCCAGTCGCCCATCACCTGGTCCAGCCGGTAAGCCGAGAAATCCTTGACGAACTGATCCATCTGCTCGGCTGGGACCCGATCGGCGAACAGCTCGCGCGTCATGGTCCCCATCTGAAAGTTGGTCAACGTGCCATAGCAGTCAAAGGTAATGAACTTGGGGCGAAGGAAGCTCATGAGTGCGGTCCTGAGTGATGGTTGAGGTCATGAGGGGCAAGCGGTTGCTCGTTCTTGAAGCCTGGCTGCAACGCTGCATCACGGTTTTATTACAGCATCATGAGACCGCGCATAAACGGTTAAAAGTATAGGCCGCTTGGCACAAACCACCGTTTTTCGGGGCCCGCTCAGCAGACTGTGCGGGATGCGCCAAGCCCGGGCATCTGCACCTTTTCCAGGGTGTTCGCGGCCATTTATGGTGCGCAAAAAACCAGTCGAACCGCCGCCAGCGGCAGAATCCACCCCGCCAACGAGAACGGGCGCATTCCCTGAGGATGCGCCCGTTGCTTGTGTTGCCGGTGAGATTTGTACTGGCCTCAGAACTCCGCGACTTTGCCCCAGGCTGAAGACTGGAATCGATCCGGGTGATAGGGACGCGGGTCAACCAGGGGAGGCATGTCGCTGACAATGTCGGCGATCAAGTGGCCCGCGCCAGGGCCAATGCCGAAGCCATGGCCACTGAACCCCGCCGCCAGCACCAGGCCAGGCAGGCTCGCTATTTCGCCAATGCCCGGGACGCCATCAGGCGTGCTGTCCACATAACCTGCCCAGGCAGCGGTGACTGACGAGTTTTTCAGCATCGGGATCAGGTCGACCGCGCGCTTGTAAGTCAGCTCGACAACCGATGCATCGGCTGCAGGATCGAGGATGCGCATCCGCTCCATCGGGGTTGGCTGGTCCAACCGCCAGCGGCCCAGGCCTTCATGCCCCGACTGGAAGCCTTGCAGACCACCGGGCGCCAGCTTGCGCCAGCGGCGCTGGAACATCGGCAGGAACTGCGGAGCGAACCGCAACAGCTGCGGGGTCGGGTCAACGCGCCCTCTGCCACTGATGGCCAGTGTGAAACCGCCATCAGAGCGACGGGTCATGGAGACCTCATCCGTGTGGAGTGCGTCCGGTATCTCTTCGGCGCCCTTGGAGACCGACAGTATCGTCTGGCGAATGGACGCCTGGGGAAACCGGATGCCGTACTGACGGCAGAACGAGGACGCCCATGCGCCACCGGCCAGCACCGCGAGTCTGGTTCGAATGGTGCCCTTTTCGGTAACGACCGCCGATAGCCGGCCGCCTTCGGTCTCGACGCCACGGGCGGCGCAGCCCTGATGCACCGTGCCGCCCAGCTTGATGATCGCCCGCGCAACCGCCGGGGCGGCACGGGACGGGTCCGCCGTACCGTCGGTTGGTGAAAAGACCCCGCCTTTCCAGGACTTGCCGGTCACCCGACCATGTTCTGCTGCCTGTTCCGCCGTCAGCATGTGCGTTGTGACATTGACGGTACGGGCAAACTCACCCCACTTTGCCCAACCCGCCAGCTCTTTCTCGTTGTTGCTCAGATAGAGCAAGCCACACCGTCTGAATCCGGTGTCCTCGCCGGTCTCCGCGGCGAACTGTTCCCAAAGTTCGAGGCTCTTGGTCGACAGCGGCAGCTCACGAGCGTCCCGATTCTGCTGACGGCACCAACCCCAGTTTCGACTCGACTGCTCCGCCCCCACGCGCCCCTTCTCCACCAGCGCGACCTTCAGGCCGCGCTTGGCCAGGTAATAGGCCGTGAAGGTTCCGATAATGCCGCCGCCGATCACGACAACGTCAGCGTGCGTCGGCAGTTCAGAATTCGTCTCTACGGAAGTTAACGGTGCAGGCATTTTGGGATGTCCATTGAAGGGCGGTGAGCGGTGGCGTTATTACAACACCATGAAACCGTGCATAAACGGCTAAAAGTATAGGCCGCCTGGTACAAAGCACCGTTTTGCGCGACCTGTTCAGCAGACTTTGCGGGACGCTCCGAACCCGGGCGTTGCGGTCGGAAGCGTCAGAGCCTGGCAGGCCATGGTTAATGGGAAGTTAGCTTGGCAGATACGGCAGATTCTCCTTTGGGCACTTGAACAACGGCACATTTTGTCCGGGCGGCTTTGTTAGCTTATTGAGCAGACTCGACATGCCGCTCTAAAGGAACGCCTTGGATGACTATTCAATCTTCGAATCGCTACAGTGTTGATCCGCAAACGGCTCAGCGGCTTTATATCAATGGCGGTTGGTCTGCGCCGGCCAGCCCGGCCAGCCTGCCGGTGGTCAACCCGGCGACCGAAGAAGTGGTCGCCCAGGTTGCCAGCGGTTCTGCCGAGGATATCGATCGGGCGGTAGCAGCGGCGCGCGCCGCGTTTGCCGGTTGGTCTGCCACCTCCACGGCGTCGCGCGCGCTGCTGCTGGGCAAGATCCATGAGCTTATCCTTGAGCGAAAAGAAGCGTTTGCCCAGGCGATCTCCCTGGAAATGGGCTCGGCCATCGCTGCCGCACGTGCAATGCAGGTGCCCCTGGCGGCCGAACACGTTCGGGTCGCGCGCGATCTGCTGTCCACTTATTGCTTCCAGACGCTCGAGGGCACGACGGCGATCCGGCGCGAACCCATAGGCGTCTGCGGTCTGATCACGCCTTGGAACTGGCCGCTTTACCAGATCACAGCAAAAGTCGCCCCGGCGCTGGCGGCCGGATGCACGGTGGTGCTCAAGCCCAGTGAGCTGTCACCGCTGAGCGCCCTGCTGTTTGCACAGGTGGTGCATGACGCGGGCCTGCCACCGGGGGTCTTCAACCTGGTGAACGGCAGCGGCCCTGTGGTCGGCGCGGCGATGGCCGCACACGCTGATATCGACATGATTTCGATCACCGGCTCAAACCGCGCGGGCACGCTGGTGGCACAGGCGGCCGCCCCGACGGCGAAGCGGGTCGGCCAGGAACTGGGCGGCAAATCGCCGAACATATTGCTTCCCGATGCGGACTTTGCCAAAGCCGTCCCGGCCGGCGTGCTGGCGGCGCTGCGCAACGTTGGACAATCCTGCAGCGCCCCGACCCGCATGATCGTTCCCAAGGACCGACTGGCTGAAGTCGAAGCGCTGGCGGCCGCAACCGCCAACGCGATCATCGTTGGTAATCCGCAATCGCCGGAAACGGTACTCGGCCCGATTGCCAATCAAGCCCAGTTCAATCGCGTGCAGGCGATGATCGAGACCGGCCTGCACGAAGGCGCAAAGCTGCTTTGCGGCGGCCCCGGACGCGTGCCCGGTTTTGAAAAGGGTTACTACACCCGCCCGACGGTTTTCTCCGAAGTCAATAACGCCATGCGCATCGCTCAGGAGGAAATCTTCGGGCCGGTGCTGTGCATCATTGCCTATGAAACGATCGACGAGGCGGTGGCTATTGCGAACGATACGGTCTACGGGCTGGGCGCCCACGTCCAGTCACAAGACCTTGACCTGGCGCGCGCGGTGGCTTCTCGGATCCGCGCCGGGCAAGTGCTCCTGAACTACCCCGCCTGGAATCCCATGGCGCCCTTCGGTGGCTACAAGCGATCAGGAAACGGGCGTGAGTACGGCGTCTTCGGGCTTGAGGAATATCTGGAAACCAAAGCGATCGTCGGGTTCGGCTGATTGCCCTATGCCGTCGCCCGAATGGTTTCAGTACGACAGTTTATTCAAGAAAAAAAGACCCCGTGGCGAGGGAGCTTGCTCCCGCTGGGTCGCGAAGCGGCCCCAAAACCTGCCGAATGCGGAATATCAGAGTCACCTTGACCACCGATTCACGACTGCTGCGCAGCCGAGCGGGAGCAAGGTCCCTCGCCACGGGTTTGTCGATTGCCTCACAGGCGGCGGAGTGAACCTGACTTAACCCGCCTGTTCCGCCTCCAACCGCTTGAGCAACGCCTTGGCGGCCGCTTCGGATGAGGCGGGATTCTGCCCGGTGATCAGATGCCCGTCCTCGACCACATGGCTGCCCCAGTCCGCCCCTTTGGAATACTCGCCGCCCTTGGCCTTGAGCATATCCTCGACCAGGAACGGGACCACTTCGGTCAGCCCCACCGCCTCTTCTTCGGAATTGGTGAAACCGGTGACTTTTTTACCCTTGACCACCGGCTGGCCATCCGGGGCGTTGACGTTCTTGAAGACTCCGGGCGCGTGGCAGACGGCCGCGATGGGTTTATTCGCTGCGTAAAACGCTTCGACGAGGGTCTTGGAGTCGGTGTCCTCCGCGAGATCCCAAAGGGGGCCATGACCGCCGGGATAAAACACCGCATCGAAGTCATAGGGGTCGACCTCGCCCAGCGGCAAGGTGTTGGCCAACACCGCTTGGGCCTGGGTGTCGGCGCCAAAGCGACGGGTTGCATCAGTCTGGGCGTCCTCTTCATCGCTCTTGGGGTCCAGCGGTGGTTGCCCGCCCTTCGGCGACGCAAGCGTGACCGTGGCCTCGGCATCGACGAACACGTAATAGGGAGCGGCGAATTCTTCCAGCCAGAAGCCGGTTTTCTTGCCGGTGTCGCCCAACTGATCGTGAGATGTAAGGACCATTAGAATCTTCATGTGAACCTATCCTCCGCGCGGTGAATGGGCGACGTGCGTGCGCCCTGTACTAGTGTCAGAGGCTGTGTTGGGGGAGACGTTCAAGCGGGTGTAGGGAACGCCATGATTTCGTCATGCCCCATTTCCGCCCTCGGCGCAGGCCAAGCCACTACCAAAGCGCAACATCGTAGGTCAGGTAGAGACGATTACTGTCACGGCCCCTGGCAAAATCCGAGCGATAGACATAGTTGCGCAGTTTCACACCCAGTCCCTTGAAAGTGCCCTGCTGCACGACATAGGCCACTTCTGCATCACGCTCCCATTCCTTCACCGCGCTGTTGGGCTTGCCATCGTCACCGCTGAGATAACGACTGGAAAACGTCAGGCCGGGAATGCCAAGGCGCGCGAAGTCGTAGCCGTAACCGAGCATCCAGGTCTTCTCGTCTTCCTCGATGAATTTGCCGATCCCGGCATTGCTGAAGGAATAGACCGTCGCCCCGCTGATATAAGGCAAACCCCCTTCCCCGCTGAGTTTCTGGTAGCCGGCGCTGAAGGTGTGGCCCACGACGGCATAGGACAGCAGCCCGCTGAGCATGTCGTTATCGATGTTCCCGCCGTAGGCCGAGCCGGCATCGGCGCTGTTGAAATAGCGCAGATCGCTGGTGAGAACCCCGGGGCCAAGCGGCAGGTCGTGCTGGATGCCAGCGAAGTTCTGTCGATAGAAGTTCTCCAGCTCGCCATAGAAGTAGCTCAGGCGCAGGGTCTTGCCCAACTTGTAGTCGGCGCCGGCGTAGCTGAAGTCGCCTGACTGATCGCCACCATAACCGTCGGGCACGATCGGCATGCTGTCGCTTGAATCGCGCAGTTTGAAACGCTGCAGATGCCCGCCAGTCAGGCTGAGATTGTCGATGTCGCTGCTGTTGATCTGGGTCCCCTGGTAGGTCTGCGGCAACAGGCGCGCGTCGTTGTAGATCAGCACCGGGTTCTTCGGCAACAGGGTGCCGTGCTTGAGGGTGGTCTTGGCCACCCGGGCCTTGGCGGTCATGCCGGCGCTGGCAAACTCGTCGGCGGCGCGCCCGTCGTCATGCACCGGTAGCAGGCCCGTGCCGCTGCGCCCGCGCCCGGAATCAAGCTTGACCCCCAGCAGGCCCAGGGCATCGACGCCGAAACCGACGGTACCCGGGGTATAACCTGACTGGTAATCCAACAGGAAACCCTGGGCCCATTCGGTTCGCTCGCTCTTGGCGGTCCTCGCGGCCCGCGCGCTCATGCCATGTTCGTCGCGAAAGTTTTCGTTGAAGTAGACGTTGCGCACTTGCAACTTCAACTTGCTGTCGTCGATGAAACCTTCGGCGCTGGCCGTGGACAGCGGCAACAGGCCGAGGATCGGAAACCAGGCCGCTCGGGTCAGGTAATTGCTCATGTCGGATTTCTCATTGTTGTTATTTGGCGCGCAGGCCAGCGCACTCCCCGAGTGGGGAGCGTCAGGCAAGCAACAAGGTTGTCGGGTGATTCAGGAGAACAGCGTCAGCGCCCCGGTCAGCAGGGCCAACGCGGTAATCACCAGGGAGGTGAGCACCGCCCATTTGAGGGTGGCTTTCTGGAAGTCGCCGAGGTCGCGGTCAACCATGCCCACCAGCAACAGGGTCGAGGCCACCAGCGGACTCATCAGGTGCACCGGCTGGCCGAGAATCGACGCCCGGGCGATTTCCACCGGATGAATGCCGTAGGCGGCAGCGGCGTTGGCCAGGATCGGCACCACACCGAAGTAGTAGGCATCGTTGGACAGCACGAAGGTCAGCGGCATGCTGGTAATCGCCACCACCAGCGGGAACAGATGACCCCAGGATGGCGGGATCCAGTCGACCAGGGTCTGCGCCAGGGCATCGACCATTTTGGTCCCGGAGAAGATCCCGGCAAAAATGCCCGCCGCGAACACCAGCAAGACCACGGTCATGGCGTTGCCCGAATGAGCGAGGATGCGCTCCTTCTGGATATCCAGTTGCGGATAGTTGATCACCAGCGCCAGAACAAAACCGATCAGGAACAGGATCGCCGAATGCATCAGCCCCATCACCAGCGCGACCATCACCGCAATCACCAGCAGCAGATTGACGTAGGCCAGCTTCGGACGCTTGTGCGGCGTGTCTTCCAGGATCGCCTTGATGTAGCAGTCGCCGCCACCGCTTTGCAGCTGGATATTGCCAATGCGCTTGCGCTCGGCGCGGCCCAGCAGGTACGCGGTGAACACCACCCAGGCGGCACCGCCGATCATGGTCGGCAGCAGCGGCACGAAATACTCGCCGGCATCCAGGCCCAGAGCCGCGATGGCGCGGGTCGCCGGCCCACCCCAGGGCGTCATGCCGCTCATGATGCTCAGCGACAGCATCGAGACGGTCGCCAGGATCATCGGATTCATGCCGATGCGCTTGTACAACGGCAGCATCGCAGCGCAGGTGATCATGTAGGTCGTCGTGCCGTCACCGTCCAGGGCCACCAGCAACGACAACAGTGCGGTGCCCACGGCGATCTTCATCGGGTCGCCATTGACGCGTTTGAGAATCTTGCGGATCAGCGGGTCGAACAGCCCGGCGTCGATCATCAGGCCGAAAAACAGAATCGCGAACAGCAGCAGCGCCGCCGACGGCGCGACCATCTTCAGGCCGTCCAGCATCATCTTGCCGGTGGTTCCGCCAAACCCGCCCAGTATTGCGAAGACAATCGGCACGATTGTCAGGGCGACGATCGGCGACAGCCGTTTGGTCATTATCAGGAAGGTAAAGACCACCACCATGGCCAAGCCAAGTAAAGCGAGCATATGTCAGATCTCTTGTTGTTATTGAGTCGCTGATGCAATGACAAAAACGGCCTGGACTATCCGGCCAGGCGCCGGGAAACCGTGGCGTAGACGAAACCCGAGAAGAGCCGACGGGCGGTTCGGACCACCGACGCACGGATGGTCTCACCCTTTTCGCCGGTGTAGGACAACACCACGTCGATGCCGCCGCTGGGGTGCTCGATGCGCACCCGCTGCAAGCGCGGCTCGCTGGCGCCGCCAAGCAGGTTGGCGGCGACGCTGCCGTCGGTCACGCACGCCGTCGCCAGGCCGATCGAGCCGGTAATCGCCAGCGCGCGGTGGCAGTTGTGCGGCATGAAGTAGCGCACTTGAATCGTCCCGCCGCTCTTGGCCGCGGAAACCAGCACCGGCTTGGGAATCACCTTGTCGCTGACGTCGCCCAGGCCCATCGCGAGCCCGGCTTTCAGTCGCAACGACTCCAGGCGTTGCAGGAAAGCCTTATCGGCGTCCAGTTCGGCCGGACTCTCGTCGCCACGCTTGCCCAATTGGCTGGCCTCGATGATCAGCATCGGCATGGCCATGTCGATACAAGTCACCGGGACGCCGTCGATCAGGTCAAGGGCTTTCCCGGTCGGGAAAAGTTTGCCGGTCTTGCTACCCGCGGCGTCAAGGAAGGTCAGTTGCACTGGCGCCGCCGTGCCGGGCACGCCATCGATGGCGGTGTCGCCCTCATAGCTGACCTTGCCTTGCGGAGTCTGCACCTCGGCGTTGACGAAGGTGCCGGTGTTGAGGTTGCGTATACGCACCCGGGTCAGCTCGCCTGTCGCCTTGACCAGGCCCTGCTCGATGGCGAACGGGCCGACGGCGCAGAGCATGTTGCCGCAGTTGGGCGCGGTATCGACCCGCCGCTGGGACACCATGACTTGCACAAAGAGGTAATCCACATCGGCCTCCGGATGCAGTGAAGGACTGACGATCGCCACTTTGCTGGTTTGCGGGCTGCCACCGCCGATGCCATCGATTTCCAGCTCGTGACCGGAACCCATCAGGTTAAGCAGCAACTCGTCTCGTTCGGCGATCACGGCAGGCAAATCCCAGGCGAGAAATACCGGACCTTTGGACGTGCCGCCACGCATGAGTACACAAGGAATTCGTTGCATGACCACTAACTCTTGTTGATCAATCTGGATAATTGATGTTCTGGACACAAGAGTGGCAGGGTTTAAAAAGTGATTCCAATGCAAAGATCGGAGCCATTATTGCGTTTCACAAAAGAATTATTCTACGATCCGGGGCGTGTCCACAGCCCCTTCCCAGCGAGATAAAACATGGAATATGAACTGCAGGACATCCGATCTTTCGTGAAAATCGCCGAACTGGGGAGTTTTCATGAGGCTGCCGATGCGCTGCATCTGTCCCAGCCAGCCCTGAGCCGGCGCATGAAAAAACTAGAGGAAGGCCTGGGAACGGCCCTGCTTGATCGCACCACGCGCAAGGTCAGCCTGACCAGCGTCGGGCGGGATTTCCTGCCCAAGGCGCGACGCCTGCTGGATGATTTCGACGACTCGATCCTCAACATCCGCGAGTTGGCGGAACGACAGATCGGCCGAGTGACCCTGGCCTGCATCCCGACGGCGGCGTTCTACTTCCTGCCCTCGGTGATCCGGCTCTACAACGAGCGCTACCCGAAAATCCGCATCCGCCTGCTGGACCTCAGCGCAAACGAAGGACTGGAGGCGGTACTGCGCGGCGAAGCCGATTTCGGCATCAACATGATGAGCGGCCAGCACCCGGACATCGAATTTGTGCCGCTGGTCAACGAACCCTTTGTATTGGCCTGCCGGCGCGACCATGAACTGGCAGGACGCAGCGCCGTGACCTGGTCGGAACTCAGCGACTATCGATTGATCGGCGTCGGGCGCCTGAGCGGCAACCGCATGTTGCTCGATCACGCGCTGTCTGGCCTGAGCTGGCGCCCGCAGTGGTTCTACGAAGTGCAACATCTCTCCACGTCACTGGGCCTGGTCGAGGCCGGCCTCGGGGTGTCGGCGATGCCCAGCCTGGCAATGCCTGCGGGGGACCATCCGACGCTGGTCAGCGTGCCGCTGATCGAGCCGGTGGTGAACCGGTCACTGGGCCTGGTTTATCGACGAGGGGCTTCGCTGTCGCCTGCCGCAGAGAAATTTGTCTCGATCCTGCTGGAACAGTGGCCGCAGTAGAGCGCTCTTTGCACCGGCAAATCGATGCCATACTGGCTGACCACCATCCTTGGAAGACTGCCATGCCATACGCAATCGGACTTAACCCTGTGGCGCTCGTCAGTGGCGTTGGCAGCGAGACGGGCATCGGCATGGCGATCGCCCGCAGGCTCGGTGCCGCCGGCGCCAGGCTGATCGTTACCGCCAGCAGCGCGCGCATCGAAGAGCGCATCGAGGAACTGCGCGCCGAAGGGTTTGAAGTCGCGGGACGGCCCCTCGACCTCACCGATGAAAACCAGGTACGCGAGTTCGGGTCGTGGGCGGAGTCCGTCTGGGGCCGGATCGACATCCTGGTGAACAACGCCGGCATGGCCATGCAGGGCAGCCCGGAGTCTTTCTCCGAGGTGGCAACCATGGACCTGGCGCTGTGGAACCTGTCGCTGGCGCGAAATGTGACCACGGCTTTCCTGCTGACCCGCGCCGTCCTGCCCGGCATGCAGTCGCGCAATTACGGGCGCATCGTCAATATCAGCTCCACCACCGGCACCCGGTGCAGCAATCCTGGCGAGGCGGCCTACAGCGCCGCGAAGGCCGCCATGGTGGGCATGAGCATGGGCCTGGCGCTGGAGGTGGCCCGGCAGGGAATCACGGTGAACTGCGTCGCACCCGGCTGGATCGCCACCGGCTCGACCACCGCCGAGGAAGCCAATGCCGCGCGCTACACCCCGATGCGCCGGGCCGGTCGCCCGGAGGAAGTCGCCGCGCTGGTCGCCTTCCTCGCCTCTGCCGAGGCGAGCTACATCACCGGGGAAGTGATGGTGGTGGACGGCGGCAACTGCCTGGTCGAGAACAAGGCGCCGGACCGGTCACTGGACTGACCGCATGACCGGTCGGCGTCGTCATTTAGGCGCCAACAGCGCCTTTCGATCGGCCTTCTCTTGTTTCATCGCCGCGATCTCACGCTCGCAGGCTTGCACGTCGAAGGAATTGTCCCACTTGGCAATGGCAAGGGTGCCGATGCCATTGCCGATCAGGTTGGTCACGGCCCGTGCTTCATTGAGGAATCGGTCGATCCCGAGCAGCAACACCAACCCGACCAAGGGGATGGAATGAATCGTGGTGAGTGTCGCGGCGAGGGTCACGAAACCGGCTCCGGCGACACCCGCCGAGCCTTTTGATGTGAGCAGGAACACACCCAGCAGAATCATCTGGTCCATGAACGTCAGCGGCGTATTGGTGGCCTGGGCGATGAAGATCGCCGCCATCGTCAGGTAGATGCAGGTGCCATCGGCATTGAAGGTGTACCCGGTGGGCAAGACCATGCCCACGACTGACTTTCTGCAGCCGAGTTTTTCCAGCTTGACCATCATTCGCGGAAGCACCGCTTCGGTCGAGCAGGTCCCCAGCGTGATGAGGATCTCGTCCTTGAAATAACGAAGGAACTGCATCAGCGGCATCCCCGACCACCGGGCGACCGCGCCCAGCACGACGACGATGAAAATCAGCGTCGTGACATACAGAGCGACCAGCAACTGGCCCAGGGACAGCAAGGTGCCGATGCCGTATTTGCCGATGGTGAATGCCATGCCAGCACCCGCGCCAATCGGCGCCAGGCGCATGACCATCGCGACTATCCTGAACAGCCCCTGCAGGAACAGATCGATGGTGTTGATCAGCGGCTTGCTGGTTTCGCCCATTTGCACCAGGGCGACGCCCATCAACACCGACAGCAGAATCACCTGGAGCATGACGCCATTGGAGAATGCGCCGACAAACGTCTGCGGGATGATATTAAGAAAGAACTCGACGGTACCACCCTGCTCACTCGCCGCCTGGCTGTACTTGCTGACGGAGCTGCCATCAAGGGAGTTGGCATTGATGTTCATCCCGACGCCAGGCTTCACGACGTTCACCACCACCAGGCCGACGACCAGCGCAATGGTCGAAAGGATCTCGAAGTAGATCAACGCCTTCACACCAATCCTTCCGACCTCCTTGATGCTGCCCATCTTGGCGATACCCACGACCACCGTGCCGAAGATGATCGGCGCCAACAGCATCTTGATGAGTTTGATAAAGCCATCGGCGAAGGGCTGGAGCTTGGCCCCGACATTCGGGATGAAGTAACCGATCGCTGCGCCGATCACGATGCCGATCAGTACCTGCACATACAGCTGGCTGTACCAGCGAGACTTGGAGATTTCCACGAGAGCACCTCATTTTATTGTTGTGATGGGCATGTGGCAGGCGTCTGCGCGACGCCCGATGCCGCAGCCTCGTTGGAGGCCGCGGCGATGAGGACGATCAGCCCTCGCCCAGCTCGCGCATGACCGCGTACAGGGCGGACTTGGCTTCGAAACCGACGCCAGGAATATCCGGCAGGCCGACGTAGCTGTTTTCCACGCGGATGCCGTCAGCAAAACCGCCGAACGGCTGGAACACATCGGGGTACGATTCGTTGCCGCCCAGGTGCAAACCGGCAGCGATGTTCAGGGACATCTGATGGCCGCCATGGGGCACCACGCGGCGCGAAGACCAGCCCATCTCCTCCATGACTTTCAGGGTGCGCATGTATTCAACGAGCCCGTAGGACAGGGCGCAATCGAACTGCAGGTAATCGCGATCCGGGCGCATGCCGCCGTGTCGCAGCAGGTTGCGCGCGTCCTGGTGGGAAAACAGGTTCTCGCCGGTGGCCATGGGTAGTTCATAGTGATTGGCGAGCTCGGCCTGGAGCGCATAATCCAACGGATCGCCGACTTCCTCGTACCAGAAGAGGTTGTACTGCTTGATGGCTTCGGCGTACGCGATACCGGTCTCCAGATCGAAGCGGCCGTTGGCATCGACCGCCAGTCGCCGCCCGTCCCCGACCACTTCAAGCACCGCTTCGATGCGCCGGATGTCTTCGTCCAGTGGCACTGCGCCGATCTTCATCTTGACCACGTCATAACCACGATCCAGATAACCCTGCATTTCTGCCTTGAGCTTGCTCTGGTCCTTGCCGGGATAGTAATAACCACCCGCCGCATAGACCCAGACCTTGTCATCCGCCACGCCACCGCGATAACGGTCGGCCAACAGGCGGTACAGCGGCTTGCCTTCGATCTTGGCGACAGCGTCCCACACGGCCATGTCGATGGTGCCGACGGCCACTGAACGCTCACCGTGGCCACCCGGTTTCTCGTTGGTCATCAGGGTTTTCCAGATGGCGAACGGATCCAGGTTGGCGTATTCCTTGTCGATCAGCGTTTCCGGGTCGGCCTCGGTGACTCGCGCCAGGAATCGATCACGCATCAGCGCGCCCTGGCCGTAGCGACCGTTGGAGTTGAAACCGTAACCGATCACCGGTTTGCCATCGCGAATCACATCGGTGACAACCGCCACGACCGAGCAGGTCATTTTCGAAAAATCGATATAGGCATTGGCAATCGGAGAGGCGATGGAAACGGTTTTTTCGCGGATGTCGACGATACGCATGAGGGGTTCCTCTTGTTGTGGTTGACCCCACGTTATGCTTTGCGACGAAACCCGCCCAATGCTATTAATGCCGCGCCCTATGCACAGGAGGCATTGCCCTTGGAACTCGTCTGGCTAGAAGATTTTTCAGCACTTGCAGAGTACGGCAGCTTCGTTCGCGCCGCCGAAGCGCGCCACGTTACGCAGCCGGCTTTCAGTCGCAGGGTCCGTTCGCTGGAAAACTGGATGGGCGTGGATCTGTTTGTGCGCACGCCTCAAGGCGCGACGCTGACCGAGGCTGGAAGGCAGATTCTGCCTGGCGCCCAGGAGGCTGCGAGGCGCCTCTACAGGCTGCGCACCGAGGCCCAGGAAGTCGCCGGAGTGGCCGCCAAGACGCTGCAATTTGCAGCCACGCATTCGCTGTCGTTCACGTTTTTTCCGCGTTGGCTGAGAAGCGCCGAGAATGGCGCGCCGATAGATGCCGTGCGCCTGCACTCCGACAGCATGGCGGTGTGCGAGCAGATGCTGATTCACGGTCAGGTGCAGTTCCTGCTCTGCCATCGGCACCCCGACGTACCGCCACTGTTGGCGCCTGATCAATTCAGCGGAAAAAAGGTCGGCGAGGACGTCCTGATACCCTTGGCGAGTGCCTCGGCCAATTTCGGTACCTCACCGGCGACGTTGCCTTACCTGGCCTACACCGAGGAATCGGGACTCGGGCGTATCGTCGCTCACCGACTCCACGGCAAGGAGGAATACCTGCACCTCAAGCCGCTTTTCAGCAGCCATCTCGCCGCGGTGCTGATGTCCATGGCACTGGAAAGCAAGGGCGTCGCCTGGCTGCCCAAAAGCCTGACAGAACAGGAAATGGCCGACGGGCGCCTGGTCCGGGCGCTGGATGAAAGCTGGGATATTCCATTGGAAATCCATCTCACCCGCCCAACCGCGCCGATCAGCGCAGCGGCAGAGGAGTTCTGGAACAGGCTGAAGGGTCAGGGCGATTCAACTGCCCTGCTCTGCCACCTGTAAAACCCCACGAATCACCCAGGACTGCCATTCGAAATAAGGATTGTAGGTCAGCCGTGCGTGGATCTTCCCCGGCTCGCTGTACCCCCAGTCCGAATACCAGACCTCTTCCCCCGCTTCGCACCGGGCCACTTCGTCGGCGTTGCGGCTGTTGCGGCAGAACCGCAAGGTGCCCGAACGACCGTAGAGCGGGTTGGCTGGCGAGAAGAGGATGCCCATGTGGGAGAACTGGCTGATGCGTTCATCGGCGATGCGGTCGCTGCGCGTCAGGATGCGCCGCTCCTGCGCAGCGCCCTTGTCACCGGTCGGCTCCGCCTGGCCATACCAGATCAATCGGCTCGCGGCATGGGTGAAGCGCCGTTGGAACAGCTCCCGCACGTAGCGCACGTCGACGACTGAATCCTGCTCGGTCAGCACTATCACCACCGGCCGATCGAAGTCTTGCTGCTCGATGAGCCGGCGAACCGCTACGCTGCTGCGGTAGAACTGGGCAAAGCCGTTGGTGGGGACATTGTGGTAGCGCACGGGCGACTGCTGCGGCCGGGAATTGTCGGGCGCAAGGATCCAGGTCTTGAAATGCGCCAGCCAGGGCGTGGCCCAGTCGTAGGACTCGCTCGAGCGAAAGGCCGGGGAAAACAGCACCAGGCCCTTGACGTCCGGGTCCCTGGCGGCATAGGCCAGCGCCAGATTGGCGCCGGTCGAGAAACCGCCCAGGTAGACGTTCGCGAACTCCTTGTGCAGCAACGCAACCTGCTGCTCGACCAACTGTTGCCACTGTTCCAGTTGCACATCGATCAGGTCGGCCGGCTTGGTGCCATGCCCGGGCAGCAATGCGACGCGCACCACGTAGCCTTGGGCGGCCAGATCCCGGGCGATATCGACGAAGGACCAAGGTGAATCCCCCAAGCCATGCAGCAAGAGAATGGCCTTGGTGGAAGGAACATCGGGGCGCACTTCATAAGGTGCGTTCCAGTCCAGCTCATCGGCGCGATTCTCGGTCTGGAACAGGCGCTTTTCCTCAATCCAGGCGCGGGATGCCTGGGCATACGCCTGGAAATTTTCCGCTTCGGTCATGGCATCGGCCGCGCTGGGCTGCCGCGCGCAGCCTGCCGCCATTGCAATGCATGCCAAGGTCGCGGCGACTCCCAGCATGAGCCGGCGCCAAGGCGACGGCACATTCCTGATCTTTGCTGACATCATCAATTGATCACTCCAGCGCTTCGCTGCGAGAAACGTTACCGGTGCGTTTGTACAACCACTGCGCCCCATCGTCCACATAGGAAAACACCACGGGTATGACCAGCAGGCTCAACAGCGTTGACGTGACAAGCCCGCCAATCAGGACGATGGCCATCGGTGCGCGAAAGCTCGGGTCGGCCCCCAGCCCCAGGGCGATTGGCATCATGCCTGCGCCCATCGCGATTGTCGTCATGACAATCGGCCGAGCGCGTTTGCCGCAGGCGTCGAGGATCGCTTCCTGGCGGCTCAGGCCGTCGCGTCGACGCGCGAGGATGATGTAGTCAACCAGCAGGATCGAATTTTTCGTCGCGATACCCATCAGCATGATCAGGCCGATCATCGAGGGCATGGACAATGTCGAGCCGGTCACGAACAGCGCCACGAAGGCCCCAGGCACCGAGAGCACCAGGGCGGCAAGGATCGTCAGCGGTTGCAGGAAATCCTTGAGCAACAGCACCAGGACCATGTAGATGCATAACACTCCGGTCAACATCGCCACGCCGAATCCGGAAGCCAGTTCGCCCATGGCCTCGGCATCGCCTACCGATGTTCGCACCAGGCCTGGCGGTAGGTTCTGCAAGCCTGGCAAGGCCAGAACAGCCTGCTCGATGTCGCCCAACGGTTGGCCGTTCGTCTCGATCTCGATGTTGACATTGCGCATCCGGTCGAACCGTTCGATTTGCGCCGGGCCACTGGTGATCTCCAGCGTCGCCACGTTTTCCAGCGCTACCGGACCACGCGCGCCGGGCACCGGCAGACGTTTCAGCGTCTCGAAGTCCGCGCGGGCGGTGTCGCTCAGCCGCACAACGATAGGCACCTGGCGGTCGCTGAAATTGAGCTTGGCAAGCTCCTGGTCGTAATCTCCCAGGGTGGCCACACGGAGCGTGTCGGCAATCGCGCTCGCGGTCACGCCCAGGTCGGCGGCCCTGGCGAAATCCGGCCGAACCACCAGTTCAGGGCGCATCAGGCTGGCGGTCGAGATCACCGCCCCCACGCCCGGCACGCTACGCAGCTCTCGTTCCACCTGCTGCGCATGCCGAGTGAGCAAGCTAGCGTCCTCACCCGCGAGCACCAGCACGTAGCTTTCCGACTCTCCCATACCGACCTTGATACGCGCGCCAGGCAACACGGCGAGCGCTTCGCGCAGCTGGTTTTCGAGCTGCTGCCGGGTCAGTCCGGGACGCTCGTTGCGGTGCGTCAGGTTAAGCGTCAGCACCGCCGTGCGGACATTCGCGACATCACTGCCGGCCGGTTCGATCAGGTCCGCGCCGGCGCTGCCATCCCCCACCGCGGTGTAGACCTTTCTGACGTGCTGATTTTGCATGACTATCTGCCGCGCTTGCTCAGCCAACGCCAGCGTGTCGCCCAGTTTGCTGCCGGGCGCAAGCGTGAGGGTGACCTGGGTCTGCCAGTCGTCATCCGGCGGGATGAAGGTGCCCGGCAAAACGGTGGCGAGCAGCAGTCCCCCGGCGAAAAAAGCCACCGCGCCGAGGGTGGTCACCGCGCGATGGCGCAAGCACCAGCGTGCCCAGGACAGGTAGCGGTTTATCCACCCGGGCGCATCGTGGGCCGGCCTTTTCGGCGCGCGCATCAGGTAGGCCGCCATCATGGGCGTCAGCAAGCGGGCGACGAGGAGGGAGAAAAACACCGCGGTTGCCGCCGTCCAGCCAAACTGGACGAAGAACTTGCCGACCGTACCGCTCATGAAAGCCGTGGGCAGGAACACCGCGATCAGCGTGAATGCCGTGGCGACCACCGCCAGGCCGATTTCATCGGAAGCATCCATGGCGGCTTTATAAGGTTTCTTGCCCATCTGCAAATGGCGCCCGA
This sequence comes from Pseudomonas sp. Z2-11, assembly GCF_054161305.1. Taxonomy (NCBI): domain Bacteria; kingdom Pseudomonadati; phylum Pseudomonadota; class Gammaproteobacteria; order Pseudomonadales; family Pseudomonadaceae; genus Pseudomonas; species Pseudomonas sp. Z2-11. The sequence goes on along the minus strand of NZ_CP096395.1, from coordinate 2,939,738 downwards.
TGTTCTCGACCTCGACGATGGCGTCGTCCACCAGCACGCCGATGACCAGCGACAGCGACAATAGCGTCACGGTGTTGAGGGTGAACCCCATCCAGTGCATTACGGCGAACGTCGGTATCGCCGACAGCGGCAACGCGACGGCCGAAACGAAGGTCGCGCGCCAATCCGGCAGAAACAGGAACACCACCAGCACCGCGAGCGCCGCGCCTTCATAAAGCAGGTGCATGGAGCCCCGATAATTCTCGATCACTGGGTCGACGAAGTTGAAAGCCTGGGTGACGGTGATTTCGGGGTAACGGGTCTTGAGCAACTCCAGGGCGGCGCGTACGCCTTCATCCACCTCGATTTCGCCGGCCCCTCTGGCCCGGGTGATTTCAAAGCCGACCACTGGCTTACCGTCGAGGAACGCCGCCGACCGGGGTTCGCCGACGGTATCGAAGACCGTTGCCAGCTGGTCGAGCCGGACACGCCGGCCGTCGCTCAAGGTCACGTCAAGCAAGGCGATTTCCGCGGCCGACTGCACCGTGGCGAGGGTGCGCACCGTCTGCTCGGCGCCGCCAAGGTCAACGCGTCCGCCCGATGCCTCTTGCTGGATCAGGCGCAGCTGGCGAGAGACGTCCAGGGCCGAGGTGTTCAGCGCCAGCAGACGCGCGGGATCGAGGTCGATGCGAATCTCCCGGGCCACCCCACCGACCCGAGTGACGGCCCCCACGCCAGGCACCGCCAGCAAGGCCTTGCTGACGTTGTTATCGACAAACCAGGACAGCGCTTCGTCGTCCATCCGCTTGGCCGAAACCGTGTAGGTCAGGATCGGCGAACCGGCGAGTTCGATCTTGCGGACCACCGGGTCGCGCAAGTCGGCGGGCAAGTCGGCCCGGACCCGTGACACCGCATCACGCACGTCATCCAGCGCTTCCTGGGTGGGCTTGTCGAGGTGGAACTCGATCGAGATAGCGGCGTTGCCGTCGGTCAGGATGCTCTGGATATGCTTGACGCCCTGCACGGTTGCGAGCGAATCCTCGAGCTTGCGGGCCACGTCATTTTCCAGTTGCGCGGGCGAAGCCCCGGGCAGCTCGGCCGACACGCTGACCATGGGCAGATCGACGTCAGGGAAGTTCTGCACCTTCATCTTCCAGAAGCCCATCAAGCCGGCGAAGGTCAGCAGGATGAACAACAGGACCGAAGGCGTCGGATTGCGGATCGACCAGGACGACAAGTTGAGGCTCATTTCGCACTCCCAGGTGCTGGGTGGTTGTTCATTGGGTCGGTGCGCGCCTGGACAACCCGGACGAGGTCACCCTCGGCAAGAAAACCACCGCCGGTTTCGACCACTGCGGCGCCAGCGTCGACACCCGCGGTTATCTCGATACGGTCGCCAACGCGGCGGCCGACCGTCACCTTGACCTGGCTCACCTTCAAGTGCGGTCCTACCTGCAGCACGTAATTAAAACCGTCACGCTGCAGCACGGCGCTTTGGGGCAGCGTCATCATCCGTTCGGCGGCCACTTCGAACTCGCCCCGGGCAAACATTCCGGCACGCGCCGCCGTGCCCGTGGGCAAGTCGACATAGACCAGGCCGTTACGAGTCTGCAGGTCGACCGTCGGCGCAACCCTGCGCACCCGGCCCTCTATCGCCCCGCCATTGACCGGAGTTACCTGCGCGAGCTGGCCGGGGCTGAACTTGACAAGGTCGGGGGCCGCGACTTCGGCGCGCCATTCGAGCCGTCCGTTGCGAATCAAGCGAAACAGCTCCTGGCCAGCGGGCAGTACCGCGCCCACCGTGGCACTGCGCGCCGAAATCACCCCGTCATCGGGGGCCAGGACCTGGGTCTGGGCCAGACGCAGGTGCTGGACGCGCTCCAGCGCCCTGCCTGCCTCCAGCCGCGCCTGAGCCGTGCGTTCGGCCGTCAGCTGTTGATGAACCTCCTGCTTCGACAGCGCCCCGCTCGACTGCAATTGACGGGCGCGCTGCGCATTGGCTCGCGCCTCGGCAAGCGTCGCTTGCGCTTCGGCGGTGGCGGCGCGACGCTGGGCGAGTTCAGCGGCCATCGTCTCGGCGCTGAACGTGGCAAGTACCTGGCCGCGCCGGACCACATCGCCGACGTTGACCATGACCTCGGCCAACCGCAAGCCATCGGCCTCGGTGCCGACACTGGCTTCCTGCCAGGCGACAATGTTGCCGTTCGCCTGGATACGGATCGGCAACATGGACGATTGCAGTCGGGTGACGGCCACCGTCAGCGCCGGCCTGGCAGGCACGTCGGCCTTGACCTGGCGAGGACCGGGCGAAACAACGGTCATCCCGACGGCAATGGCGCAGGCCATGGTCACGACAAACAGCACGACATGCCGTGTTTTTCTTTTCATAGGGTTGGTATTCCTGCGCAAGAAGCCGCGTTGCTTGAGGCGGCAACTATCCGCCAGGAAACCTTGCGCAAGTCTTACCGGCAAAAAGGCGCTTACCCGGGCCGAACCGTAAGTGTTCAGTAAGAAGAAGTTCTCAACGATAGGGACGCTTTCATCCCATTGATCCGGAGACTTCCATGCCCCTGTCCATTTCGAAAACTGCAATTGCGATCCGGTTGACCACCGCCGGCACGGCGTTCGTGCTGGGCGTGTGCGCGTCGATGGCGGCCAGTGCCGACCAGCCTGAAGGCTCCGCCTGGGGGCTTGGCGTGGGTGCGGTCAGCAGCCAACAGCCGTACGAAGGCATCGACCGTGACAGCGAGGTCCTGCCGCTGATCTATTTCGAGAATGAATACCTTCGTGTCTTCGGCCCCACCGCCGAAATCAAGCTGCCGGGCCTGGAGATCAGCGACACCCAGCAGCTCGATTTCAGCCTCGTCGGCGAATACGATTTCAGTGGCTACGATGACGACGACGCGCGAATCCTGGAGGGCATGAGCGATCGCAAGGGCGGATTCTGGGCGGGCGCCAAGGTCGAATGGCGCAATGACCTGGCCGATGTCAGCGCCGAGTGGCTGGGCGATGTTTCGGGCAACAGCAAGGGCCAGCGTTTCACCCTGGGCCTGGAGCGATCCTGGCGGATCGGCGAACACATCATGCTGACGCCACGGCTGGCGGCCATCTGGCAGGACGAAAAATACATCGATTACTACTTTGGCGTTCGGGAAAATGAAGCTCGCATCGATCGGGCGGCCTATGATGGCAAGTCCGGCATCAACACCGAATTTGGCGTACGTGGAAACTATATGTTCGATGACCATCACTCCGTGTTCCTGGACCTCAAGGCGACGAGCCTTGCCAATGAAATCAAGGACAGCCCGCTGGTCGACCAGTCCACCGAGAACAGCGTGCTGTTCGGCTACCTGTACCGTTTCTGATGAGCCGCATTCTGCTGGTCGAGGACCACGAACGCCTCGCGCAACTGGTGTGCAAAGGCCTGGCGAGCGCCGGCATCGCTGTCGATGTCATCAGCCGCATCGACGCGGCGTGGGCGGCAATCCAGCAAGTGCCTTACCAGGCGCTGGTGCTTGATCGCGGCCTGCCGGATGGCGATGGGCTGCTGTTGCTGGCGCGTTTGCGTAATGCCGGGCTGGGCCTGCCGTGCCTGGTCCTGACCGCGCGTGACGCGCTGCATGACCGGATCGAAGGCCTCGATGCAGGAGCGGATGATTACCTGCCCAAGCCGTTCGCCATGGACGAAATGGTCGCGCGCGTGCGAGCCCTGCTGCGTCGCCCCGCAGAGCGGCGTTCGTTGGCGCCTTCCCATGGCGACCTCAGTGTGCAGCCCGACACAGGCCTCATGTGCAGCGTCGAAGGTAGCATTCCGCTAGCGCCGGCGGAGATGCAGATCATGCTGTTGCTGCTGCGCAAACCTGGCGAAATCGTCCGGCGCAGCGCCATCGAGGCGGCGGCATGGGGCCTGAGTGAAGCCGTGACGCCGAACGCCCTGGACGTGGCCCTGCATCGGATTCGCCGCAAGCTGCTGGCGATCGGTTCCCATCAACGGATAGTCAACCTCAGAGGCCTGGGTTATGCCCTTCGGCAAGACGATCTGGCGCAATAGCATCAGCTTCAAGGTACTGGTCGCCTACGTCGCGGGCGTGGGCTTGAGCATCCTGCTGATTGCACTGGGCGCGTTCGCGCTCATCACGTCCAAGAGCGATATCCTGCTGACCACCGACGTCGCCGAGCGCACCCATGAGCTGGCCGGCAAGCTGCAGTTCGACGCGGCGGGCCGACCCACCGGGTTCGACAACAGCGAGGGCGATCGCGTCTGGACCTTCAACAGCCTGGGCGAGGAAATCGGCTATCGGGTGCTGGATTCAGAGGCAAGCGTCCTCCTGGCTTCCACTGACGAGGCATTCTGGGCTTCGGCCGCAACGGTTCGCCCCGCGGAACAGGGGCGCTTCAAGTTCGAGCGCAAAGGCATCACCATGTACGCCGCGACCGCTCCGGTGGAGCAGGTCGACCACACCTTGTACCTGCAATTCGCCGTCAGCGAACGCCTGATGGACCTGCTGCACAAGGGCTTTGCCTGGCCTTTCATGGGCGCCGGGATCGTCCTGTTCAGCCTGGTGCTGCTCTTCGTCTTTGGCACCTGCGCCTATTTCACGCTGGGCTACACGCTCAAACCGCTGCGCGAGGTCTCGGAGTCGGCGGCCGCCATCTCCCCTCGCTCCCTGCACTCACGGCTGGATGTCAAAACCGTGCCGTCCGAGGTAGCGCCGCTGGTGACCAGCTTCAACAGCGCGCTTGAGCGCCTGGAACACGGCTACCGGGTCCAGCAGGAATTTCTCGCAACCGCCGCGCACGAACTGAAGACGCCGCTGGCGCTGATCCGCGCACAGCTCGAACTGATGGCGCCAGACAAGGGCCGCGACTCGCTGCTCAACGATGCCGAGCACATGACGCGGCAGGTCCAGCAACTGCTGCTGCTGGCCGAGACCAGCGAGGCGCATAACTACAGCTTCGCCGCCGTGGATGTCATGGAGGTTGCGCGGCAAGCGGCAGGTTATCTGCAACGCATGGCCGACGCGGCCGATGTGCGCCTCGTCCTGACTGGCCCGACGGCTGTGGCAGAGCCCTGGCAGGCCGACCGCAGCGCCCTGTTTACCCTGCTGAAAAACCTCCTGGAAAATGCCATCCAGCATGCGCCTCGTGGTACCCAGGTGTTGCTGGAGCTCGGCGCCGATACGCTGACTGTGCGCGACTGGGGCCCGGGAGTGACGCAGGAGCAAATGGCGCAGATATTCACCCGTTTCTGGCGCGGAGCTCATCGCCGCGATCATGGCGCCGGGCTGGGCCTGACGATCTGCCAGGAAATTGCCCGGGCCCACGGGTGGAGCTTGATTGCACGAAGAGCGGAGCCCGGGTTGTCGTTTTTTTTGTCTCGCTGAACCCTGAAATCTGCGGCTGTCGAATGCCGGGATAGCCGCCGATCAATAATCCCAGGAGCCCGCCACCCAACGAAACGCGTCCCCGTCCACCGCCACGCGTCCCACGGAGGGAAACGACAGGTGGGTCGCGACGAACCATTCGCCGCTCGCGGCGGCCTCTTGCAGCAAACGTACGCGAACGCGCACGGCTTCTTCCGGGTCGTGCTCGAAGCCGTTTTGCCAGTCGGGATGGTCGAAGGCCACCGGAAACAGGGCATCGCCGGCAAACGTCAGCTTTTCGTTGCCGGATGTCACGTAAACCACGCTGTGCCCCGGAGTGTGGCCGCCGGTGCGCTTGACCACGACGCCCGGCGCGACTTCGTGCTCCTGTTCAAAGGTCTGCAGTCTGTCGCGGTAGACGTCCATGAACTGCCGGGCCGTTGTCCGCAGCACGTCCGGGACCGGCGCGGGCATGTCGGTGCGCGAGAAATCCGGCGCCGCCCAGAACGCGACTTCGGTCGCGCAGACGTGGATTCGCACGTCGGGACTCAAGCGGTTTTTCACATCCTCGACAAGCAGTCCGCCGATGTGGTCCATGTGCATGTGGGTGATCACCACATCGGTGATGGACGACAGCTCGATCCCGGCAGCCTCCAATCGCCGGGGGAACTGCCCGGCACGCGGGAAACCGGGAAACTGCCCGCCCAGTCCGGCGTCGACCAGCAACGTCTGCTCGCCGCTGCGCACCACCAGCACATTCAACGCCCAATCGAACGCATCGGGGCCAAGGTACATGTCGCTGAACCAGGCGGCACGGGCGGCCGGGTCGGCATTGGTCGACATGGTCGAGGTCGGCAGCGGCAGCACGCCATCGCTGACCACCAGCACATCGATGTCGCCGACCTTGAGCGCATAGCGCGAAGGCACCAGTTCCTCGGTCGCTGACCTGCTCAGGTTTGTCGGGTCTTTCTGCGCAGTCTGTTGCAGAACCATAGTCATGCTCGCTCTCCTGTTTTCGATGAGGCGATCGCGCTGTTCAATACGAAACAGCTGATCACCTGGAGAACGAGTGTGCATCGCGGCGCAGCACGCTCGATACCATACGGGGGTATGGCCGGCATACATCTTGGCGTGGGCGTTTCAAACGAAAGGACGGTGGATTTGCAAGATTGGGCAATCATCGGACCGGATCGTGCAAGCTTTCCCCGCCGATGCTTTCTATAGTAATCGGTGCCAAACCATCTGGAGCTGGTCCGACTATGAGCGCCCTCAATATCAACGGCCGTGAACACACGGTTGACGTAGATCCCGGCACCCCGATTCTCTGGGCCCTGCGCGACACGCTGGGCATGACCGGCACCAAGTTCGGCTGCGGCGCAGCCCTGTGTGGCGCCTGTACCGTCCACCTGGATGGCCAGGCCATTCGCTCCTGCGTGACGCCCGTTGCCGCCGCGGTTGGCAAGAAGATCACCACCATCGAGGCGGCCACCGATGGCAGCGATCCGGTGGGCAGTGCCGTGCATGACGCCTGGGTCAAACATGACGTGGCGCAATGCGGTTACTGCCAGAGCGGCCAGATCATGAGCGCCACGGCGTTCCTCAAGGCGCAGCCCAAGGGCAAGCAACCCACGCCAGCCGAGATCGACTCGGCCATGGCCGGCAATATCTGCCGCTGCGGCACCTACGCCCGCATTCGCGCCGCGGTGGCCGATGCCGCCAAGACCCTCGCCTGACAGGAGCTCGCCATGCTGAACGAGATTTTTCCCAACGAGCTTCCGCGCGCCTTGCAGCACCTGCTTGAACGCGACGACAGCGACGGCCCCGCCACCCTGCCCCGGCGCAGCTTTCTCAAGATCGTCGGTATCGGCGGCCTGGCCTTGGGTGCGTTTCCTCACCTGGCCTTGGGGCAACAGGCCAACGGCGCTGGCGACGGCGCGCTCAAGCCGACTCAACAACCTTCGGCCTTTGTGCAGATCGCGCCGAATGGCGAAGTCACCGTAACGATCAACCGCCTGGAGTTCGGCCAGGGTGTCCAGACCGGCCTGCCGATGATTCTCGCCGAGGAGCTCGACGCCGACTGGAGCCTGGTGCGCACGCGTAACGGCAGCAACGACTCGGCCTACATGGACCCGGCGTTTGGCATTCACCTCACCGGCGGCTCCAATTCGATCAAGAACAGCTACACCCAATACCGCGAACTGGGCGCCCGCGCCCGCGCCATGCTGCTCAGCGCTGCCGCCGCGCGCTGGAACGTCGATGCGGCGAGCCTGACCACGCAAAACGGCACGGTGTTGGGGCCTGGCGGCCGCAAGGCCAGTTACGGCGAGCTCGCCGAAGCGGCCATGGTGCTGCCCGTTCCGGAGAAGGTCACGCTCAAGGATCCCAAGGATTTTCGCATCATCGGCCAGGCCACCACCCGCCTCGATGCCAAGGCCAAGAGCAGCGGCCAGCAGGATTTCGGCATTGATGTGAATCTACCGGGGCAACTGACCGCCGTGGTCGCCCGGCCACCGGTGTTCGGTGCCCGGATCGCGTCCCTGGACGACAGCGCCGCACGGGCGACCAAAGGCGTGAAAGCCGTTTTGCGCGTGCCGCTGGACGGCGGCGCCGAAGGCGTTGCGGTGGTTGCCGACGGTTACTGGCCGGCGAAGCTGGGGCGCGATGCGCTTAAAGTCGAGTGGGACGTGGCCAAAGTCGAGAAAGTGGACACGGAAAAACAGCTGGCTCAGTACCGGGAACTGGCCGGCAAGCCTGGCCTGGTCCACTTTGATGCCGACATGAAACCACTCGCCACGGCGCCGCATCAGTTGGAGGCCGAGTTCATTTTCCCTTACCTGGCCCACGCGCCCATGGAACCGCTGAACTGCACCGTCCAGTTGTCCGAAGGTCGCGCCCAGTTGTGGGTCGGCACGCAATTCCCCGGCGGCGATGGCGCGGCGGCGGCCAAGGTGCTGAATCTCAAGCCCGAGCAAGTCCAGGTCAATGTACAGACGGCGGGCGGCGGCTTCGGCCGGCGTGGTGTGCCCAGCAATGATTTCGTCGTGCAGGCTTGTGAAGTGGCCAAGGCCGCCCGTGCTGCCGGCATCGATGCGCCGGTGCGCACGCTGTGGAGTCGAGAAGATGACATCAAGGGTGGCTACTACCGCCCGATGCACCTGCACCGTGCGCGCATCGGTTTTGACGACAGCGGCAAAGTCCTGGCCTGGGACCACGCCCTGGTCGGGCAATCCATCCTCACCGGCACGCTGTTCGGCGGGCAGATGAAAAACGGCATCGACCCCACCGCGACCGAAGGCATGCGCGATCCCTACCCGCTGCCGATGCGCTTGTCCGTGCATCATCCCAAGCTCAACGTGCCGGTGTTGTGGTGGCGCAGCGTGGGTTCCACCCATACGGCTTTTGTGATGGAAACGCTGATCGACGAAATCGCTCGCGCGACGAAACAGGACCCGGTGGCGTATCGCATGAACCTGTTCGGCGATCAAAGCCCACGCCATCGCGCCGCGCTGCAACTGGCGGTGGACAAGAGCGAATACGGCAAGCGTCAACTGCCCGCCGGACAGGCCTGGGGCGTGGCGGTCCACGAGTCGTTCAGTTCGGTGGTGGCTTATGTGGTGGAGGCCTCGGTGCAGGATGGGCGTGCGGTGCTGCACAACGTGACCGCCGGGGTCCATTGCAACCTGGTGGTCAATCCGCGGAGCGTCGAAGCCCAGGTTCAAGGCGCGGCCCTGATGGGCCTGTCGATGTGCCTGCCGGGCGGTGCCGTCACGCTGAAAGACGGTGTCGTGCAGCAGAGCAACTTCGCCGACTTCAGCGTGCCGCGCATTACCGACATGCCACAGATCGCCGTGCACATCGTTCCCAGCGCCGAACCGCCGACCGGCATGGGCGAACCCGGCCTGCCCGCCCTCGCCCCGGCGTTTGCCAATGCGATTGCCAGCCTGACGGGCAAACCGCTGCGGCAGTTGCCGTTCAACCTGGCGTAACCGGGTTTAACGCCGACCCTTCAGCGCCGGCGACAAACCCGCCGTACTGTTGTGGCGAGGGAGCTTGCTCCCGCTCGGTTGCGTAGCGACCGCAAAACTTGGGGCCGCTACGCCCGAAGCGTCGGACCGGCCCAGCGGGAGCAAGCTCCCTCGCCACGGTTAGCGGTCATCGGCGATCAATTATCCTGGTCGCACCCCTGGGCCAGAGCGCTGTAGTCCAGCGCCCGGATCGTCCCGGTGGAGTCCAGATAGGTCATCCGCGATTCAACGACGCCGCAGCCCGAGCCCGACCCTTGCTTGACCGACAGCACCTTGGCGATGTCCAGGTGATCGCCGTACATGTAGGTGTGTGGCTTGACGCTGTCCTGGGCGTTGGCGGTCAGGGCGCCGAGGCTGAGGACGGCAAACAGTGAAGCGAGGCTGAGGTTCTTCAGGTTCATGGTGATCTCCGGCGTTTGAGTGAGGTCCTGAGACGGCATGTGCTGTCTCGATGGGCTCATTAGACGCCGGCGAGGTATCCCGGGTGTGTCAGCAACGGGCTTGAAGGAATCAGTTCGTATCGACAGCGGGGCTGGATACACAGCGATACATTTGTATCGACGCTATTTTCGCTCAAGCTGCCGGTCTGTCCCATGAAACGCTTGCCCCAGCGCCGCCAGCCGCTCCGCCAAAGGCGGCAGGCATTGGCTGCTGCGGGTCAGCACGCCAATGTTGTCGGCGTTGCGCTCGGCCACGGCCTGTACGGTTTGCAGCCGCTCGTTGATGCCCATCGACGCCGCGGACTGTTGCTGGGTCGTGCTGGCGATCAGGTCGTTGAAATGGTTGATCACCGCGATGTCTTCGACGACGGCATGCAACAGTTGCGAGGCCTGCTGGCTGGCGGACACGCAACGCTCGACCCCTTCACGGCTGTCTTGCATGGCGATCGCAGCCTGACGGCTGCCCTGTTGCAGCTTGGCGATGATCTGCTGGATTTCCGTGGTGGAAGTCGAGGTCCGTTGGGACAGCGTCCGGACCTCGTCGGCCACCACGGCGAACCCACGCCCCTGCTCGCCGGCCCGGGCCGCCTCGATGGCCGCATTGAGGGCCAGCAGGTTGGTCTGTTCGGCGATGCTGTTGATCACGTCCAGCACCTGGCCGATCTGCTGCGCCTGCTCGGCCAGCAGTTGCACGGTTTCATTGGTCAGGTTGATCCGCCCCGCCAGCTCGAGAATTTCTTCCCGGGTCTGGTCAACCGTGGTGCGCCCCCGGTTGACTTGCTCGTTGGCCTGCCCGGCGCGCTGCAGCGTCTGGCCGACGTGGCCGGTAATACTCTCCATGGCCTGCATCAACTGGCCGATTGCGCCGCTCATCTGTGCCACTTCGTCCAACTGGTGCCGGGCACCGTTTTCCAGGGTCCGGCCGACCTGGGACAGGTCCTGGCCAAGATCCGACAGGTCACGGGTGTCGCGCACCACACCGTCCACCAGGTTGGTCACTTGCAGGAGGAAATGGTCGAAACGCTCGCCGGATGAGACTTTCACGCCCTGGCTGCGTTGTGTGTCGGTGTCACGACTCAACTGCGCGGCGGCGGCCAGCACCTTGTCGAGCACGTCCTGGTTGTCCGTTGCATCGGCCAGGCTCTGGTTCGCCAGGTAGATCAAAATCACGCTTTCGACGACGACATAAAAGGCATGCACAAAAATCATCGTCCACCCGCCGTGGGCATCCATCACGAACACCGGGTAGCCCTGATGCTGGAGCCAATGAAACCCGACGTGGTGAACGGCGATGGTACCGGCGGCCACGACGATCGGCAGCCAGTCGCGATAGAACGTCAACACCGCCAGCAGCACGAAGATGCCGAAGTGGAACTCGATCACGCCTCGGGTCTGGTTGATGTGCAGCGCGGCCATGACCATCAGCGCCATGGCGATGATGCAGCGCATCGCACGGGTGCCGCCGATGCCCCGGTAGAGCAGCGTAGCCAGCAGGCACGTGGGTGCGCCGATCAGCAGCGCCTGGCTGAAGGTCGAATGAAGAAATGCCAGGCCCAGCGAATACAAGAGCGTGAGCCAGAGCAGCCCGAGCATGATGCGATCGGCTTTGCGGTAGTGATCATTAAAGCGCAGGGGCGATTTCATCGGGCTGTCCTTGTCATGAACGGGGCGTCCGTCGGCGGCGTATCGACGTCTCGGGACGAAACTGTAGCGCATTGCAACAAATTAATGGCAATTAGCTACCAATCTTTTTGTCCAGCCTCTTTGCTTTATGATGGCCCGATTCTGTATCCCTGACTGATGGAACCACCATGACTTTCGATTTCGACCAGGTGTTCGAACGCCAAGGCACCGGCAGCACCAAATGGAGCCGTTACCCGGCCGAGGTATTGCCGATGTGGGTGGCCGACATGGATTTTGCCGCCCCGCCGATGGTGATCGATGCGCTGCACAAGCGCCTGGAGCATCCGATGCTGGGCTACAGCGTGGCCCAGGACAGCCTGCGCGCCGCCATCGTCGCCGATCTCTGGAGCAAGTATGGCTGGCGCGTCGAGCCCCAGCAGATCCTGTTCCTGCCGGGGGTCGAGCCAGGTTTCAACATGGCTTTGCATGCGTTGGTCGAGCCGCAGCAGAACGTTGTGGTGCAGGTGCCCAACTACCCACCGCTGCGTCATGCGCCGGGCCATTGGAACCTGAACAAGGTGGAGCTGCCCTTCACCCCGCTCGACGGAGAGTTCCACACGCCCCTGGGCGCATTGCGCGACGCCTTGCAGGGCGGCGGCGCGTTGCTGCTGAGCAATCCACACAACCCGCTGGGCAAAGTGTTCGGACGCGACGAACTCAAGGCCGTAGCGGACATTTGTATCGAGCAGGACGCCTGGATCATTTCCGACGAGATCCATGCCGAACTGTGCTTCGATGGCCGCGTGCACATCCCCACCGCCAGCCTCGGCGCGGAGATTGCCGAGCGCACCATCACGCTGATGTCGGCCAGCAAGGCCTACAACATCGCGGGGCTGAAAACCTCCTTTGCGATCATCCAGAACGCCAGGCTGCGCGAGCGGGTCAACAGCGCCAGGGCGGGCATGGTCGACAGCGTTAATGCCCTGGGCCTGGAGGCGACTCGTGCCGCCTACAGCGAAGCGGGTCCGTGGCTGGAGGCATTGAAGGCCTACCTGCAAGCCAACCGGGACTACCTGGTCGACGCGGTGAAGAACCGCCTGCCAGGCGTGACCATGACCGTGCCCCAGGGGACCTACCTGGCGTGGCTGGATTGCTCCGGGCTGGGGCTGGACGATCCGCAAGCGTTTTTCCTGAAGGAAGCCAAGGTCGGCTTGAGCGCCGGGATGGATTTTGGCGATGATGCCGGGCAATTCGTGCGGCTGAACTTCGGTTGCCCGAGGGCGTTGCTGGAGGAAGGTCTTGCGCGGATGGAGCGGAGCCTGAAAGCCCGAGGCTGAGCAGATCCCCCCGTGGCGAGGGAGCTTGCTCCCGCTCGGTTGCGTAGCGACCGCAAGATTTTGGGGCTGCTACGCAGCCCAGCGGGAGCAAGCTCCCTCGCCACAACAGCGGATCACCTCAAGAGCGGATGACCTCACGAGCGGATCACCACAGGAGCAGATCACCTCCAGATCGGGTCAGTCATACATATCCGGCGTATGCACAAAGCACAACTTGTTGCCCTCCGGATCCCGGCAATAAGCCCCGAAGTAATCCTTTGAATACTGCGGCCTCGGCCCCGGCGCGCCTTCGTCGAAACCGCCCATCGCCAGGGCCATGTCCCAGGCGGCGCGCACGGTCTGCGGCGAATCGGCGGCGAAGCTCACTTGCATGCCATTGCCCCAGGTCGCGGGCAGGCCATTGATCGGCACCTGGACGAACACCTGCGGCCAATGCCTGCCGGGTTGATGCCAGCCTTCCCCGGGCGGGCCCGAGTCGTCTTCGCTGTCCATGCGCACCAACCCCAGGCACCCCAGGACGGCATCGTAGAACGCGACCATTTTCGGTAGATCCCGCGCACCAATCTGAATGTGACTGAACATGCCCTTCTCCTTATGAAGCGTTGTTTGCATTGGAGAGTACGCCCGCGTCCCCGTTCAGCCGATCTTGGGCCCGCTCGACGAAACGCTAGCGGTCACGCTCATCGACCGATGGGAAAATCCGACCGAACTCTGCCTGAAACGCCACAGTCCACCCTCCATCGCAACCACCTGCCATGGAGAACGAAAATGGCCGATTACCCAACCCCACCCTTCCCCAAACAAAGCCAGCCCGTCCCCGGCAGCCAGCAGAAGATGGACCCGTATCCGGACTGCGGTGAACAAAGCTACAAGGGTTCCGGTCGCCTGGCGAACAAGATTGCCCTGATCACCGGCGCCGACAGCGGCATCGGGCGCGCGGTAGCCATTGCCTTCGCCCGCGAAGGCGCTGACGTGGCCATTTCCTACCTGAACGAGCATGAGGATGCCAAGGAGACCGCTCGCTGGGTCGAACAGGCCGGCCGGCAATGCCTGTTGCTGCCCGGCGACCTGGCGGACAAGGCCCAATGCCGCAAGGTCGTCGATGAAACCGTGGCGCGCTTCGGCCGCATCGACGTCCTCGTCAACAACGCCGCGTTCCAGATGACTCACGAAACCCTGGAAGAGATTCCGGACGAAGAATGGGTGCGCACGTTCGATATCAACATCACCGCAATGTTCAGGATCTGCCAGGCCGCGGTGCCGCACATGAAGGCCGGTGGATCGATCATCAACACCACCTCGGTCAACTCGGACATGCCCAAGCCGACGTTGCTGGCCTATGCCACGACCAAAGGCGCCATCGCCAACTTCACCGGCGGCCTGGCGCAGATGCTCGGGCCCAAGGGCATCCGAGTGAACAGCGTCGCGCCAGGGCCGATCTGGACGCCGCTGATCGTTGCCACGATGCCCGAGGAAGAAGTGCAGAACTTCGGTTCGCAGACACCACTGGGGCGCCCCGGCCAGCCCGTGGAAGTGGCGCCGATCTTCGTGCTGCTTGCCTCGGATGAGTCCAGCTACATTTCCGGCTCGCGGTATGCGGTGACCGGGGGCAAGCCGATCCTTTAAAGCTCGTCGCAATCCCGCGGACCATGGCCCCTATGCCCCCCCTCGGCTATGGGCTCCGGGCTCTGTGCTTTTGACTCTGTGGCGAGGGAGCTTGCTCCCGCTGGGCTGCGAAGCGGCCCTGAAATCTTGCGGTCGCTACGCAACCGAGCGGGAGCAAGCTCCCTCGCCACAACAGCACTCCCGCCACAGCTGAAGATCACTCCCCGCCACTACCAAGGATCACTCCTTGGCAATCACCGAAATCTTCCCGTTGCGTTCGATGATCGCGAACTTGATCTGATCCAGGGTCTCGATGCCCTGGCTCGAGCGCGCCGCTTCCATGATGTCTGCCTCTATCAGCCGGGCGTGACGCATGCGCCCCTGCAAGATACGCCCATCCTCGACGATGACGGTCGGGCCACCATCGATCAGCCGCGAAACCCAGTCGGAGCGCAGCTTGAGCAGCGAAAACCCGACATCGATGGCAATCAGCGTGACGATGACCATGAACGAATTGGTCATCGAGAAATCGTCCCCCAGCAATGCCTGCTGGGTAGCCTCGCCAATGATCATCAACAGGACGAAATCGAAGGTGGTGATCTCCGCCAGCGAACGTCGCCCGGCGATCTTGAACAACACCAACAATACCGCGTACATCGCGGCGGCTCGCAATACCGAATCCATACGTCACCTATGGAAAGATGAATTGATTGAACCTGACCTCGGCGCCATTGGGCGTTGCGATGCGGCTTTTATAGTTACCGAGGCCTTCACCGAGCAGTGACAGGTGCAGGTTGGCCCGCCCCTGCCCGTCGGCCCGGATCCAGACCTTCATACCCTGCCCCGCGGCGGCCGAACGCACTGGCTGCGGTTGCACGCTCTGCACATCGAACCCCTCCAGCCAATCGCCGCCAAGCTCCACCTCCAGCACCGCGTTGGGCGAGCCCTGCAGACGGATGACCAGCGGATTGACCGAGCCGTTGCGATGGAACATCTCGTATTCGACGCCAATGCTGCCGTCCGCGCTTTGCGCTTCGCGGCTGCTCAGCGGACCACGGGAAAACAGCCCGAGCAGGGTCAGGATCACCAACAGCACCAATACGTACCAGCCGACCCGCTCGAAGCGCCAGACCTTGTGCTGGAATACCATGTCCTCTTCCACCGGGAACTGGCGGCTGCGGTGGTCGTCCTGTTCACGCTGATCGATCATGGGGCCGCTCCTATCGAAGTTCACCGGCCAAAGCACGCTGGTGGTAGCAGGGCAATTGCCGCAAGGCGTACTCGCTGGAGAGCAACTGCACCTGGCGCCGGTCGCCAAAGAATCGCTCCTGGCGGCTGAACAGCGCACGCTGGCCGTTTACCTCGAACGCCCAGGCAAAACAGACCGTGCCAGCAGGTATGCCGTCCTTGTCGTCCGGCCCGAGCAGGCCGGTGGTAGCGACCGCGACGTTGGCGTTGGCGTCGCGCAACGCGCCCAAGGCCATTTCCTCGGCGACTTCGCGGCTGGTGAGATTGAAGGTATCGATGGTGCGCGGCTTGACGCCGAGCAAGCGTTGCTTGGCTTCGGGGGAATACACCACATAGCCGCTTTCGATCAGCGAGCCACTGCCCGGCACTTCCGCCAACAGAGTGACGATCAGCCCGGCGGTGCAGGATTCGGCGGTGGTCAGGCGCAGTTCATGTTCTTGCAGATAATCAACCAGGGATTGGGCAACAGTCATGGCATTCAGTCCTTCATGGATGCTGATGGGTTGACCCCCGCGGTTTCGAATCATTCCCTTTATCGCGCCGTCGCCCGGACACGCCAAATAAATGAAACCCCTGGCCGATCCTGTACCTCATAACGGTATGAGCCTCATGCAGAGGCTGTCCTGATCAGGAGGTCGTCATGTCTGTGCTTTTCGTCAAGCTGTTCACCCATCCGGAATTTGCCTGGGGGGACATTCGCGAGCAGGAGCAGGCTCACCCTCACCATTACCTGGCCCATCTGCTGTTACTGGCGTTAATTCCGGCGGTGTGCCTGTTCGTCGGCACCACCTGGACCGGCTGGAGCCTGGCCGAAAACGAGACCGTGAGGTTGAGTCAGGCCAGCGCCTTGCAACTGTGCGCCCTGCTCTACCTGACCATCGTGATCGGCGTCTCGCTGATGGGGCTGTTCATCCGCTGGATGTCGCGCACCTTCGAGGCCCGGCCCACGGTCAACCAGTGCATCGGTTTTGCCGCCTACACCGCAACCCCGTACTTCCTGGCCGGCATCTTCGGGCTGTACCCCAGCCGCTGGCTGGCGGTGGCGGTCCTGTTGCTCGCCTCGGTCTACTCGACATTCCTGCTGTTCGTCGGTCTGCCCAAGTTCATGGGCCTGAAGAAAGAACAAGGTCTATTGTATTCGGCGAGCGTCTGGGGCGTCGGTTTACTGGTGCTGGTCACGATCCTGGTGGAAATGATCCTGCTGTGGTTCAACTACCTGCAACCGGAATACCTTCGCGTGCCAGTGGGCTGAGCCCGCGTCGAGGCGCACAATGACGGAAGCCGCGGCCAGGCGAACATCCACTTCGCAATCTTCGCCTAACCCGACTATCCTGCGAGTTTTTGCATCCTGAATATCGAGGCGACAGCGCTGGACCGCTGCGCCGCCCTTCCTAAGGCCAATGTCATATGTCTTCATCAAGCAAACGCTCTCCCAACGTGCCACAGCGACGAGAGTTGAGCCCCAGCAACCTCGATTTTCCGGTAGTAGGAATCGGCGCCTCCGCGGGCGGCTTGCAGGCCATCAAGCAATTTTTCGAGCACATGCCCAAGGACAATGGCATGGCGTTCGTGATCGTCCTGCACCTGGCTCCAGACCATCAAAGCATCGCCGACAAGATCATCCAGGAATCGACCAAGATGCCGGTGCTCCAGGTGAGCGAGACGGTCGCTATCCAGAAAAACCATGTCTATGTCATTTCCCCCGCCCATCATTTGTCGATGAACGACGGATATCTGAAGGTCAAGCCGGCCGAGCCGCGCCTCGGCGGGCATGTGGCTATCGACCTGTTTTTCCGCGACCTGGCCGACGTACACAAGGAGCGGGCATTCTGCCTGGTGCTGTCGGGCACCGGCTCCGACGGAGCCGTGGGCCTGTCGCGCATCAAGGAACAGGGCGGCGTGACCATCGCCCAATCGCCCCAGGACGCCGAATTCGACGGCATGCCCCAAGCCGCCATCGACACCCAGATGGTCGACCTGGTGCTTCCCGTGGTGGAGATGCCGCAAAAGCTCTTGGAGCTGTGGCGAAATTCTCAGAATATTCGTCTGCCGACGGCCAACGACCCGGAAATCAAGACCCAACCGCCAACCTCCGAGCGCGAAGCAGTCGCCGCCGAGCAATCGCTGCATGACATCCTGGTGCAGCTGCGCGCTGGCACCGGGCATGACTTCAAGCATTACAAGCGGGCCACCGTGCTGCGGCGCATCGAACGGCGCATGCAGGTCACCGCCCAGCCAGATCTGGGCGCCTATTACGCGTATCTGCAGAATCACCCCGAAGAAACCAAGGCGCTGCTGGGCGACCTGCTGATCGGGGTGACCAATTTCTTCCGCGATCGCGAAGCCTTCGAAGCCCTGGAGCGCGACGTCCTGCCCAACCTGTTGAAGCCGGTCGAGCCGGGTAGCGTGCCGCCTGAGGAAATCAGGATCTGGTCGGCCGGCTGCTCCACCGGCGAAGAGGCCTATACCCTGGCCATGTTGCTCAGCGATCAGTTACAGCACGATTCGAGCAACGCCAAGCTGCAGATATTCGCCACCGACATCGACGAACGCGCGATTACCGTGGGGCGCGGCGGCGCCTACCCGGAAGCGATCATTACCGACGTGCCGCCCACTCGCCTGCGCCAATATTTCCTGAAGGAAAGCACGACGTACCGTGTGCGCAAGGAAATCCGCGAGCGCGTGCTGTTTGCCAAACACAGCCTGCTGTCGGACCCGCCCTTCTCGCAGATCGACCTGATCGTCTGCCGCAACCTGCTGATCTACCTCGACCGCGAGGTGCAGCGGGAAATCCTGCAGATGTTCCACTTTGCCCTGCGCCCGGGAGGCTACCTGTTCCTCGGTTCGTCGGAGTCGGCCGATGCCTGCAGCGAGCTGTTCAGCCCGGTGGACAAGCGCAACCGGATCTTCCGCGCCAAATATGGCACTGCCGCCAGCCGCCGAACCCCGACCATGCCCCGTGGCGGTTACGTGCGCAGCACCTCGTCCCTGGCCGCGCCGCAAATCATCGCGCCGCGCAAGGTGTCGTTTGCCGATATCCACTTGCGTGCCATCGAACGGGCCGCGCCACCGAGCATAATTGTCGACAGCAATGGCGACATCCTGCACATGATCGAAACCGCCGGCCGCTATCTGCGCCACGTTGGCGGCGAGATGTCGCGTAACCTGCTGACGCTGATCAACCCGCAGCTGCGCCTGGAAATCCGCACCGCCTTGTTCCAGGTGAACCAGAACGGCCAGCCGGTCAAGTCCCGCCAGGTCAATATGGAGCGCGATGGCAAGCGCTTCCTGGTGGACCTGCTGGTCCAGCCGTATCGCGACGACGAATCCGATGGCGATTTTGTCCTTGTCGTGTTCGAGGAGGAGGAAGTCGACGCCAGCCAGCAAGGTACTGCCATCACCAGCCAGACCGAAAACCAGGTGCTGGCCAATCTGGAGCGGGAGCTGCAGCGGACCAAGTCGCACCTGCAGGACACCATCGAGCAGGCCGAGGTCTCCAGCGAGGAGCTCAAGGCCTCCAATGAAGAAATGCAGGCCATCAACGAGGAACTGCGCTCGGCCACCGAGGAGCTGGAAACCAGCAAGGAAGAGCTGCAATCGATCAACGAAGAGTTGCTGACGGTCAACTACGAGCTCAAGACCAAGGTCGAGGAAACGGACAAGATCAACGACTACCTCACCAACCTGATCGCCTCCACCGACATCGCCACGGTATTCGTCGACCGCAGCATGCGCATCAAATGGTTCACCCCGCGGGCCACGGAAATCTTCAGCATGCTCCCGGTGGACACCGGCCGTTCATTGCTCGACATCACTCACCGCCTCGACTATCCGCACATGTCCGCCGACGCCACCCAGGTTTTCGAATCGCTGAACATGATCGAGCGCGAAATCAGCAGCAACGATGACCGCTGGTACATCGCCCGCCTGCTGCCCTATCGCTCCAGCGAAGACCACATCGACGGCACGGTGTTGACCTTTATTGACATCACCAAGCGCCGTGCCGCTGAAGAAGAGTTGCGCCTGGGCGAAGAGCGCATGCGCCTGGTGGCCGAAAGCACCCGCGACTACGCGATCATCCTGCTCGACGAACATGGCGTGATCACCAGTTGGAACACCGGCGCGCAGTTGATTTTCGGCCATACCAAGGCCGAAGCCGAAGGCGCTTATTACGACTTCCTCTTTACCCCGGAAGACCGTAGCTACGGCGCTCCTGAAACCGAACTGAGCACCGCTCGTGCCAAAGGCCGTTGCGAAGACGAGCGCTGGCATCAGCGCAAGGACGGCAGCCGCTTCTTCTGCAGCGGCGAGGTCACGCTGCTCAGTGGCGACTACTTGCAGGGCTACGTGAAGATTGCCCGTGATCTCACCGGGCATAAGCGCCTGCACGAAGAACAGACCCAGCGGCTCATGGAAACCCAGAACAACAGCCACTTGAAGGATGAGTTCTTCGCGGTCATGTCCCACGAACTCAAGCACCCGTTGAACCTGATCCAGCTCAACGCCGAGTTGCTGCGCCGCCTGCCGGTGACCAAGAGCGTCACTGCGGCTGCCAGGGCGGTCAACACCATCTGCGACGCTGTTACCAGCCAGGCGCGCATCATCGACGACCTGCTGGACGTAGCCAGGGTACGCACTGGCAAGCTCAAGCTCAAGCGCCTGGCGGTCGATCTCGGTCGCGTGCTGCAAGACATCTACACCGTGGTGATCAACGACAATCACCCGAACAAAGTCACCCTGGAACTGCCCGAAGGGCCCGGCAGCGAGCTGATTGTCAACGCCGATCCGACCCGGCTGGAGCAGATCATCTGGAACCTGGTGAATAACGCGCTGAAATTCACCCCGAACGGCGGCCGCGTGCAGTTGATCGCCAGCCAGGACGGGCGCATGGCTCGCCTGGACGTCAAGGATTCAGGCGTCGGTATTGCCGCGGAACACTTGAGCGAAGTGTTCGACCTGTTCGGCCAGGCCGAGACCCAGCATGCGACCCATCAGCGCGAAGGGCTGGGAATCGGCCTGTCGCTGGTACGGCAGTTGACCGAAGCCCACGGCGGCAGCGTCGAGGTCAAGTCCGAAGGGCTGGGCAAAGGCTGTACGTTCACCATCCGCCTGCCCTTGAGCAGCGCCGAGCTGGCGCCCAAGCCGCAAGCCTGCGAAGAGCAATCCGGACGCCTGAGCGGCTTGACGGTGTTGTTGGTGGACGATTCCCCCGACGTGCTCGATACCCTCAAGCTGCTGCTGGAAATGGAGGACGCCAACGTCGTTGCGTTCGATCAACCGTTGCAAGCGCTGGAAGCGGCCCGGGACGCCCGTTACGACGTGGTTATCTCGGACCTGGGCATGCCGGTGATGAATGGCCATGAACTGATGCAGGCGCTGCGCGAGTTGCCCCACATCAAAAACATCCCGGCCATCGCCCTGACCGGGTACGGTGCGTCTGTCGACATGCACAAGTCGCAGCAGTCGGGTTTCGACCAGCACATCGGCAAACCGGTGTCCTATGACGAGTTGATCGAAGCGATCGAGCAATTGCGGCGGGCGCGGGTTTATTAGGCAGATGGCCGGCCAGGGATGGGACTTCCAGCAGGATAATCCCTTTTGTATCAGAGGTGCCTCTGGTGGAAATGGCCTTTTTGTGGCTAGAGGCGCTCTCCAGTGGCAACTGCTTTTGTGGCGAGGGAGCTTGCTCCCGCTCGGTTGCGCAGCGACCGCAAAAAGCTCAGGGCTGCTGCGCACCCCAGCGGGAGCAAGCTCCCTCGCCACGAAGGCAGTCCAGCTCCAGATAATGAGTCCGCCTTCAGCTACTTGGCGGTGGTCTTCATCCCGATCCGCCGACGCATCTCGGCCGTGATGCCCTGGCGGGTTTTCTTCAGGTCCGCCCAAGGCTCATGCCCCACCTCGGCTAGCCGCTCATGCACGTTGTGCACGTTCCACAGGTTGGCGCCCTTGAGCTCGGCCACTTCTTCGCGATAAATCGGCACCGACACCGGCAGCCCTTCACGGGTGCGGGCGGCATAGGCACAAATGGTCGTGGCGCCCAGGCCGTTGCGCAGGTAATCGATGAAAATCCGCCCCACCCGGTTTTTCGGTCCCGATACCGCCGAGAAGCGATCGGGCAACAGCTTGGCCATGTGGCTGACAATGGCGTGGCTGAAGCCCTTGACCTCGTCCCAGCCCAACTTGCGGGTCAGCGGCACCACCACGTGGATACCCTTGCCGCCGCTGGTCTTGAGAAATGCCTTAAGGCCCAGTTCATCCAGCACCGACAAGGTCAGTTGCGTGGCTTCCACCATGCTTTTCCACGGCAGCGCCGGGTCCGGGTCAAGGTCGAGGACAAAACGGTCGGGCTTGTCCAGGTCTACCGAAGTGGCGTTCCAGGTGTGCAGCTCCACGGTGCTCATCTGCACCGCGCCAATCAACGCTTCGGCGTTATTGATGATCATCACCGGTTGCCCGGTCAGGTCCTTGTCCAGGCTGGTGATGCCGGGAATCGCCAGGCGCTCGGGGTTCTTCTGGAAGAACAGCTCGCCGGCGATGCCATCCGGCGCGCGCACCAGCGCCACCGGGCGGTCGGCCAGTTCCGGCAGGATGAACTCGGCAACGCTGGCGTAGTACTCGGCCAGTTGCATCTTGGTCGTGCCACTGCTGGCATCGATGATCCGGTCCGGGTGGGTAATACGCACCTTGCCGTCCAGGGTCGGTGCCTGGGTGGTCTTGGCTTTGGTCTTGGGCTTGGCCGGTGCCGGCTCCTCCTTGGCGGCGGTTTTTTTCCTGGCGGGCGTCTCTACCGTTTTCGGCAGTTCCTGGGTAATCGCCTTGGCCGGCTTGTCGTTGCGCAAGCCATGGAACACCGCGTGGCGTACCGAACCTTCCTTGGTCATTTCGGCAAACGCCACTTCGGCCAGTAATTCCGGCTTGAGCCAGTGCACCCCCTTGGCCTCGTAACCAGTGGGGGGGTTGACCACGGCGGCTTTTTTCGTTTCCAGGGGCAACAGCTGCTGGTAGATGCTTTTGAGGGTCGTTTCGTTGAAACCGGTGCCGACCTTGCCGGCATACCGCAGCTCGCCGCTGTCCACGTCATGCAGGCCCAGCAACAAGGCACCGAACGCGCTGCGCGAGCCCTTGGGCTCGCTGAAGCCGACCACGACAAACTCCTGGCGATTCTTGCATTTGAGCTTGATCCAGTCGCTGCTGCGCCGGGACACATAGGCGCTGCCCTGGCGTTTGCCGATCAGTCCTTCCATGCGCATCTGGCAAGCGCTGTTGAGCAGTGCTTCGGGGGTTTCCTCGAAGGCGTCGGAAAAGCGCAGCAACGAATCTTCATTCGCCTCAAGCACCGCTGCCAGCGCGGCCCGACGCTCCTCCACCGGCACTTTGCGCAGATCCATGCCGTTGAGGTAGGGCAAATCGAACAGGTAATAGGCGATCTTGCCGCTGCTGCCGACATCAAAGGCATTCTGCAAGGCCTGGAAATCCGGTACGCCTTGCTCGTTGGCGACGACCATCTCGCCGTCGAGCCACGCCGACTCCAGCCCCAGCGCAGCCAGGGCCTCGGCCTGTTTCGGCAGTTTGTGGGTCCAGTCATGGCCGTTGCGGGTGATCAAGCGCACATCGCCGTCGTCGATACGCGCCATGACCCGGTAGCCGTCGAACTTGATTTCGTAGAGCCAGTCGCCATCGGGCGCGCTGTCCACCAGCGTCGCCAGTTCCGGCTTGAGGGTCTCGGGAATCGGGCCGGCAACGGCGCCGCTGAGGGTGGTCTTCGCATTTTTTTTCGACGACTTCGGCGGCGCGGCTTTTTCCGGTTGTTTCACCGCTTTGGCAGCGGCGGCCTTGCCCCGGCGCTTGGGCACGATCGTGCGGTCGCTGAGCACGCTGTCCGGCTCGGCCTGGACCACGTCGTACTCGCTCTCCGGACGGGCCGCGTCGTCCTGATGCTTGATCAGGAACCATTGCTCCTGTTTACCGGGCATATGGGTGCGCACCAGGTTCCACAGGCCGGCGAGTTTCTCCCCGCGTAGCTCGAACTTGAGCCGGCCTTTCTCGTAGGCTTCGTGTACATCGCCCTGGGGAATCCACACGCCCCGGTCCCAGACAATGACCTCGCCGGCGCCGTAGTGCCCTTCGGGAATGCTGCCCTCGAAGGTCGCGTAATCGAGCGGATGGTCTTCGACATGCACGGCCAGGCGCTTGACCTTCGGATCCAGGGACGGTCCCTTGGGCACTGCCCAACTCTTGAGCGCGCCGTCCAGCTCCAGGCGAAAATCGTAATGCAGCCGCGTGGCATCGTGCTTCTGGATGCAGTACTGCAAGGCATGGGCGGTTTTCGCCGCTTTGCGCGAGCGCTTCGCCGCCGGTTCAGGGGTGGCGGCGAAGTCGCGCATGCGGTTGTAGTCTTCAAGGGTTTTGCTGGTCATGGGCCACCTGCAACTTGCGCAAGGGTCGGATCGGCCACGGGCATCCCGGCGGTTTCCGAGAGCAACTGATCAACCACCCGGCTCAGGGCCTGTTCGATGGAGTCCCCCAGCAGCAAGCCTTGTTCATACAGTACGACCTGGCGATCAGCACTGGTGCCCTCCTGAACGATCCGGCGGGCCTGCTTGAACACGTCCTGTACGCCCAGCGCTGTGGCGGTGTCGGCGAAGGTCTGCTCGGCCAGGTTCAGCCATTCGCCAATGAGCATGGGTTGTTCCTGCCCCTCGATGATGAATTCCGCCAGGATGCCGTGGCGCTTGGCCCGGTAGCGGTTTTCCTTGAGGATCCACTGCGACATCAGGCTGTAATTGGCCCCAGGCTTGGGCTGGGCGCAGGCATGGGCAACCATCAGGCGAAACAGCGAAACCAGGCACAGGACGTCGTCGATCCGCGGGCAGGCATCGCAGATGCGCAGCTCCAGCGTCGGGTAACGCGACGACGGCCTGAGCACCCACCAGCAATCGCTGGGCTGGCGAATGGAGCCGGTGCGCGTGAGCATGTCGACGTAGCCGTTGAACGCGGCCTCGTCGGCGAAGAACTCCGGCACGCCCATCCGCGGCCATTCATCGCAGGCCACCTGGCGATAACTGCTGAAGCCGCTGTAGCCGCCGTTCCAGAACGGCGAAGACGCACTCAGCGCCAACAACATCGGCAGCCACGGCAACACTTCGTTCATGACCTTGACCCGGTCCTGATCGCCCGGTACTTCCACGTGTACATGCAGGCCCGATAACACGCTGCGGCGCGCCACTCGCTGGTAGTCGTCGAACAATTGCTGGAAATGCAGCTCGTCGGTGGGCTGCAAGCCGACCGTGGTCATCGGATGTGAGCCGGCGCTCAATAATCCCAGGCCGTGGGGTGCCAGGCGCCGCGTCAGGCCGCTACGCACCTGGGCCAGGTAATCGGCGGCCTCCGCCAGGTTCTCGAAGATGGGCGAAGCCATCTCCACCTGGCTCAGGAACATCTCGTGGGCGAAATGCTCACCTAGCTCCTCCCGGCATGCCGCAATCGCCGCCGCGGGCGGCTGGTCGGGCATGTGCCGGGTTTGCAGGTCGGTGACGAAATATTCCTCTTCAATGCCGAACTTCAGACGCCTGTTCATCGATGTTCCCTCCGATACCCGCACCCGTGCGGGTGACAACCAACGCCACCACGGCGATCCGTTCCACGTCCTGATAACCCGGGGTCAGCAATTCCTCGCCGAAGACATCCGGGTCCAGTTCCCGGTAAGTCCAGCCGTACTGCGCCGAATCGCGCCAAGGGCCAAGCGCCTCCAGGAACGGATCGCGACCGTCGACCATCGCCACGCCGGTGTAGAGCACCAGCGAGCCACCAGGCGTAAGCCGGGGCAACGCCTGCTCGACGATACGCAGCGACAGGCCGGCGCCCAGCGCGCCGCCACCATGGCGATAGGCGCGCTCGGCCGGGTCGGCCATGTACGGTGGGTTGGCAACGATCAGGTCAAAGCTGCCCTCGACGTCCCGGAGAACATCACTGTGGGCGACCTCGACGTTGGCAACCTCGGCCAGCGCGGCGTTGACCGCGCACAGGCGCAGGGCCAGGGGATTGATGTCCACGGCGAGAACCTCGGCCTCGCGCCGGGCGCGGGCAATCACCATGGCCCCGACACCGGCACCGCAGCCGATGTCCACGGCCCGATGCACCGCGGTGAAGTTCTGTTGCAGGTGGGTATGGATCAGATGGGCGAACCGATAGCTGTCCGGGCCGAAAAATACTGCGTCATTGGCCTGGGTGGGAAACTGCGAATGGGCGAACAGCATCCCGTCCAGGCTCGACCAGCGCACGCGGCTGTATAACAGGCCGTCACGTTCCTCCAACACCTGCGCCTCCTGCAACTGACGCTGCTCATCGGCGGAAATCAGCCCAGGCGCGAACGGCCGCGACCAGCCGAAAACGTCCCGCAGGGTCTTCGAGCGCTCGTTGTCGGGCCGTTTATTGACCCGCTCATGGGTCAACGGTGTCGGGGTGATGAAACGGTAGCCGTCGGCGTGCAGGCGGCGACCCAGTTGCAGCAGCGCCAGGTCGGGTTCGGACAGGCGATCTTCCTGATTCATGCAGGGCTCCTAACGAAGGGCGGATTTGAGTTCGATGAACCGGCGGGTCGCCAGCAGCCCGGCCGGATGGCTATGGGCGCGCGGCGAAAGCCAGGGCATGAGGATCTGCATCTGCGCATCGGGCGCCTTGCCCCGCAGTAATTGCTGCAGGTTCTGCACGTCCGGATCCTGCGGCGGTGCCTGGGTATCCTGCGCCGCACCAAGGCTGCGGCGGGCGCCGGAGCGACCGCGGTCCTCCAACCAGTCACCGGCGATCCAATCGTGCAACAGCTGCTTTTCGTAAGGGCTGAAGACCCCGAACATCGCCGCGCCAGCGCCTTCGATGAGCGTCCAGAAGCGGCTGTTCTGCGGGTCTTCGTGGCGCCGGATCCAGCCTTTGCCTTGCATGGCCTTGAGGAAACCTTCCAGCTGCCCCGGCTCCGCCAGCCATTGGTTGACGGTCTTGCCTTCGAATTTGCAGTAATCGGAATGCATGTGTTGGCCAAACGGGCGCTTGCGCTCGAGCATGTCGAGGACTTCGCGTTCCAGGTCAAACGACTCGATGACCGCCCGGCTGCCCTGCCCCAGGTCGTTGAGGCGATAGCCCAGGGTGACCCGACGCCAGAAGGATTCGCGATCCGCCTCCATCGGCATCAGTTGCAGCAGCGATTGCACAGCCTTGTGGGCATGGCCGGTGCTGGCGTTGTCGATGGTCACATGGAGAGTGAAGTAATACGGGTCAATGTCGAGTTCGCTCAGCTCATAGGCACTGATCAGCAAATGCAGTGGCAGTTGTTCGTAGCCAAGGTTGTAGCCGATGACCTCGGGCAGATACTCGTCGCCGGCATAACCCAAAGCCAGTTGCACCGCACCTTGCAGGTAGCGGTCATCGTGGATGTCGGGCATGTCCGACAGGCCATGTTCGGCCAGCAGCTTGCGGTAGAGCACCACATGGTTCTGGGCCGGCACACCATCGCCGAGCTCTTCCAGATAGGTACACAGCAGCCCTTCGAAACGGTGGTCATGCCAGTGCCTGAGCACGCCGTACAACCAGGCGCCATCCACCAGTTTGGTCGGCGCCACGGCCTGCAGGAAGTACAAAGCCTGGGCCTTGCTGTGGAAGAACTCCCGACGACCGCCACTCTTGCGTCGTTCCAGGTAGTCGGCGTACTGCCGGGCCACGCCGGCGCTGTGCTGTTCTACCCAGGCAAGCAGCGCCGCCGGATCGTCGGGCATCTCCTGGGGCAACGCCGCGGCCTGCTCCAGCAAAGGCTGGAGAAAGGCTTGGGCATCGGCTTGCTTGTCGCTGTCGTCGGGGCCCTGCAGCAGCCGCTCGTAGCATTGACGAACGTTGCCCGCAGTGGTGAATGGCTGCGCGGTGGCAGGCCTGGATTGGAGGGATGTCAGCGCAGTCATAAAGGCCTCTTGGGTTTCTCGACGGGACGCTCGATCAGCACGTCTCTTCCATTGCAGAGCCTCGCGCACGGGAAAAAATTCCCCTGGATCGAAAAGCGCCCGGATAAACGGGAGCTTGCCGATATGCCAGGGAACCCTCGCTTCGCTAACACCCTCGAACGCTAGGCAAGGCGGTTTTTCGTGGCGAGGGAGCTTGCTCCCGCTGGGCCGGGCTGGCGCTCCAGTGCGCAGCAGCCCCCAAAGAAAGGCCGCTGTGCGGCCGGCGGGAGCAAGCTCCCTCGCCACGAGGAAATGAGTGACCCCAACCCAAGGAGCAACGATGATTTTCACAGTGTGGGTAGCGGTGCTCGGTGCCGTGTTGCTGACCCTGGCCCTGACGTCGTCCTACCTGCGCTGGATGCCGGTCACCACCTCGGCCGTGTGCCTGGTGCTGGGCGTCGCCATTGGCCCGGCGGGGCTGGGACTGCTGCGGCTGGGGGTCGACGATTCGTCAGGCTGGATGGAGCACCTGACCGAAGTCGCCGTGGTGTTCTCGCTGTTCGTCAGCGGCCTCAAGCTGCGCCTGCCACTGAAGAACCGCAGCTGGCGCGTGGCCTACGGGCTGGCCGGTCCGGTGATGATCCTGACCATCGCCGGCCTGTGCCTGACCTTGCACTACCTGTTTGGCCTCGGATGGGGCGTGTCCATGCTGATCGGCGCGATGCTCGCACCCACCGACCCGGTGCTGGCGGCACTGGTGCAGGTCAATGATGCCCGCGACGATGATCGCGTGCGGTTCGGCTTGTCCGGGGAAGCCGGGCTGAACGACGGCACTGCATTTCCCTTTGTCATCCTTGGCTTGTTCATGCTGCAGGAAGACGGCAGCGGATTCCTCGGCGAGTGGGCCTTGCGCAACGTCTTGTGGGCTGTACCGGCGGGGCTGTTGATCGGTTACTGGCTGGGGCGTGGCATCGGCCGACTGACCTTGTCGATGCGCATCAAGAACGCCGACAGTACCCTGTCACCAAACGATTACCTGGCCCTGGCCCTGATCGCACTGGCCTACGTGGCGGCGGAGTCGGTGCAGGCTTATGGCTTTCTTTCGGTGTTCGCCGCCGGCCTGGGATTGCGCCAGGCGGAAGTCGAGTCCACCGATGAAAACGCGCCGCCGGCCGAGCATCTGGTGCAACCGCTGGTGGGCCATGAAGCGGTAGAACCGGAGCAGGCCGTGCACGGCGACACCCAGGCCCTGGACGACGGCCAGGTGGCGGCCGGGGTGATGATGAGCGACATGCTGGCGTTCGGCAGCCTGGTGGAGCGCTCCATGGAAGTGTTTCTGGTCACACTGCTCGGCGTGGTCCTTGCCCATCACTGGGATTGGCGGGCCCTGGCCATCGGCGCCTTGCTGTTCGCGGTGATCCGACCGTTGAGCGTGTTGGCGATGCCTTGGGGGAGATTGCTGGATGGGCCGCAACGGTTATTGATCGGCTGGTTCGGCATACGCGGCATCGGCAGCCTGTTTTACCTGTTCTACGCCTTGAACCATCACCTGCAACCCGAAGTGGCGCAGCTTTCCATCGACCTCACTCTGTCGGTAGTGGCGCTGAGTATCCTGGTGCACGGCGTGAGCACCCAACCCGCACTGGCGTGGTATGAGCGCCGAAAAAAGTGACGGTCAGCCACCCGGGTCGGTCACTTGGATGAACACCGAATACACCCCCAGCAACACCCAGAACGCCGCGAAGATCCACGGCGTGCGCACCGAAAACAGCAGCGACTTGCGATAGCCCTTGTGGGTCGATTCACGCTCGCTGAACAGCGGCGAATCATCGTAGGCCAGGCCCATCAACGGTTCACTGCGCAGCAACTCGCTCTGTTTGAAATGCCAGTGGTCAATGATCTCGTAGGCAGCCCGAATGCCCGGCCAGGCGTTGAGCGAACTCAGGAAACCGAGCAGCGCCAGGAATGGCGGCACGATCAGCGTGAAAAGCTTGCCCCACTCCGGATTCAGGTTGGCCATGCACGACGCAAAGGCAATCACCAGGAAAGACTGTGCGGCCAGATACGCGTCGGTTCGATTGGCGAGAATACTGGTTTCGTACTGGATTTCCCGCCGATAGAAATCCAGCCGCTCCTTGGGTGAGCCAAACAGCTTGGCATTGTGCTCGGTCAGATCTTCTTCGGGCGTAGGGTAAGTCAGGATTCTGGGCATTGCGCGGATAGTGCCTCGGCTTGAATGGGGGTGCATCTAGAAATGATCGTCGTGGCTGAGTTCAAAGCAATCGACCGGAGGCGCTTGTATCCAAGCGCCCGACGAACGACCCGGTTCCTGCCCCGCTCTTGCTCTTGCTCTTGCTCTTGCTCTTGCTCTTGCTCTTGCCCTTGCCCTTGCCCTGCTTTTGACTTTGATCTCAGCGCCCCATTAACCACGCTGGCCGAACGCAGGCATTGCGCAGTGGGCAAACCGGCATGGATGCCGGGTTAGCCGCGCTGGGCCATGGATGGCCCTTCGCGGCGGCCCACGGAGCAATGCCGGAGTGAGGGCATGCCGAGCCTAGGCGAGGCACCGAGTGGTGGGGCAAAGCGTTTTTGGTTACTTTTGGCGCTTTACCAAAAGTGACCCGCTGTAAGAGCGGAACCATAAGCCGCCGTGACCACGGGAGTGTCAGATTTTTTGTGTGCGGGCCGGTAACGGCCTGCCGTTAGGCAGACCTTCATTTACCACGTCGGCCTGATGAACCGATCCCCGTACAGGATCGCGAACTGATTCATGGCGCTTTTCCAGTCATGGGCTGCACTGCCCCAGTTTGCGGTTATATTGCGCAAGCCCAGCCAGATTAACTTGGTGGCAGCTTCATCGGTTGGGAAGTGCCCCCTCGTTTTAATGATCTTGCGCAGTTGAGCGTTGATGCTCTCGATTGCATTGGTCGTGTAAATCACTTTCCGGATGGCGGGCGGAAAGACAAAAAACGGGATGACTCGATCCCAGGCGCGTCGCCAGGCAGCTACGATGGTTGGGTACTGTTTGCCCCAGGGGCCATTTTCGAACGAGTCCAAAGCCGCTTCGGCGGCCTCGGCGTTGATCGCTTGATAGATCGGCTTAAGCGCTTTGGCCAGTTCCCGACGTTTGTCCCAGGCTGCATAGTCGAGGCTGTTGCGGATCAGATGTACGATGCAGGTTTGCAAAGTCGTCTCAGGAAACACCGCGCTCAGGGCTTCTGGCATGCCTTTGAGACCATCGGTCACGGCAATCAGCACATCTTCGACTCCGCGTGTCTTGAGGTCATTGAAGACCTTCATCCAGAACTTGGCGCCTTCCGTTGTCTCGATCCAGATGCCCAAGATATCGCGGGTTCCGTCCGGTAATACGCCCAAGGCCAAGTAGATGGCCTTATTGCGGACCAGTCCTTCTTCCCTGATTTTGACCCGCAACGCGTCGAAGAAGATGACCGGATACATCTGCTCAAGCGGTCGTTGCTGCCAGGCGCCGATCTCCTCCATCACCGCGTCGGTGACCGAACTGATGAAGTCGTGCGAGACATCTGTCCCGTACTGTTCCAAGAGAAACGCGCGAATCTCGCGAACCGTCATGCCCCGAGCGTACATGGCGATGATCTTGTCATCGAACCCGGTAAAGCGCCGCTCATGCTTGGGAATCAGGATCGGCGCAAAGCTGCCATCGCGATCACGGGGAATCTCCAGACGAAGCGGACCGTCGTCTGTCAGAACGGTCTTGCCGCTTTTACCGTTGCGCTGGTTACTCGACTCCTCGGGACGCTCCGCGCCCTGAGGATAGCCAAGATGGTGGCCCAGCTCTGCGCCCAGGGCTCGCTCGATAAGCGCCTTCTTGAAGGCCATCGACGCATCCTGAATCGCCTCGGCAGTCATTGGGCCTTTGACGAACTGATCAATCAGCTCCTTCGGGATCGAAGGGAGCTCGGCTTTGGCCTCCAAGGCCGTCTTCTTTTTGGTTGGCATACATGCACCTCTTCAGCATGTTATGCCCGAACACAAAATTTCTGACAGTCCCGTGACCACAGCAACGGATATACACACCAAACGGATATACACACCAATAGACAGCCCGAGACAGATAAGACGGAGCACGTGACAAGCACCTCACTTCCATCCGACACTCCCTCCCTCACAAAAAAACGACACCGCCCATGTACCCCTCACTCGCCTCCCTGCCCCCCTGCGACCTCGACACCCTGCTCCAGAGCCTGCAACCCATCGCGCCGCTGCTAGACACCCTCACCGACACAGTGTTCTTCATCAAGGACAACCTGGCCCGCTATGCCTTCGTCAACCAGACCCTGGCCCGACGCTGCGGCTTCAAAGAGCGCAACGACCTGCTCGGCCTCACCGCAGAACAGGTATTCCCGGAACGCTTCGGCCCGCTGTACACAGAACAGGACCGCCGAGTGCTCGCCAGCGGAAGAGAACTGGCCGACCAACTCGAACTGCACCTGTATTACGGCAACCAGCCAGTGTGGTGCCTGACCCACAAACTGGCCCTGCACGACCTCACTGGCCGGATCGTCGGCCTGGCCGGAATCTCCCGTGACCTGCAACTGCCACAATCGAGCCACCCGGCGTTCCAGAAGCTGGCGGCAGTGGATGCACACATCAAGCGCCACTTCGCCCGTACCATCAGCCTGGCCGAGCTGACCGCCATCGCCGGGTTGTCGGTGGCGCAACTGGAGCGACACTGCAAGCGCATCTTCCAGCTCACGCCCCGGCAGATGATTCACAAGGCGCGCCTGGAAGAAGCCTCGCGCTTGCTGCTGGAGCAGGACTTGCCCATCACCGAGATCGCCCTGCGCTGCGGCTACACCGATCACAGCGCGTTCAGTCGCCAGTTCCGCGCCCTGACCAGCCTGTCTCCCAGCCAATATCGGGAAAACCAGCGCTGATTGCTGTTCCTTTATCGGGCGTCCGCGAGTACCACTGCTCCCATCTGTAACACCGCCCCTGACGCGCCTGCTCGCCAACGTCAGCAAGCAGCATCGGCAACCCTCGGTATATCAAGCGCTTACCAACGCATTATCGAAAAAACAAAAACAGGCACGTCGATTGCTTATTTAATATCGTATACGAAATCCTCAATACGATATTTCCCAGCACTTATTCGACAGCGAGGCATTTATGAAAAACCCTGCATTGGCCCTAGCCCTCGGCGTGGCCCTGTTTCCCCTGCTCATCCTTCCCGCCCATGCCGACAAACTCGACGACATCATCGGCTCGGGGAAACTGCGTTGCGCCGTGACACTGGACTTCCCACCGATGGGCTTTCGCGATGAAAGCAACAAACCGGCAGGATTCGACGTGGACTATTGCCACGATCTGGCGAAGGTTCTCGGCGTCGACGCGGAGGTTGTGGAAACGCCATTCTCCGACCGAATCCCCGCGCTGCTCTCGGGCCGCGCCGATGTCATCGTCGCCTCCACTTCCGACACCCTGGAGCGAGCCAAGACCGTCGGCCTGACCGTGCCCTACTTCGCTTTCCAGATGGTCGTGCTGACCCGCGACGACACGGGCATCAACGGCTACGCCGACCTCAAGGGCAAGAAGCTCGGCAACACCAGCAGCACCTATGAAGCCATCGCCCTGGAGAAAGACCAGAAGAGCTGGGGCAGCGGCAGTTTCCGTGCCTATCAATCGCAGAACGACACGCTGCTGGCCGTCGCCCAGGGCCACATCGATGCCACCGTGGTGACCAACACCGTCGCTGCCGCGACCATAAAATCGGGAAAGTACAAGGGTCTGAAGATCGCCGGAGACGCGCCTTACGTCATCGACTACGTATCCCTCGGCGCCAAACGCAACGAATACGGCCTGCTCAATTACCTCAACCTGTTCGTCAACCAGCAGGTGCGGACCGGCCGCTACAAGGAGCTCTTCGTGAAGTGGGTCGGCACCGAAATCCCGCCGGCCAACCTGACCGTGCCGCAGGTTTATTACTGAGGATCGCGGCATGCCGAGCACGCCTATCCGCCTGCAGGGCCGCAGCCTGGTCGAGGGTGCCGTCGAGGGCAGCCTGTTGTTCGCCGATGTCGGCCTGAGCTTTTGGGGCGGGGTTGATCCGGCCACGGGCGAAGTCATCGACCGACACCACCCGCTCAGTGGCGAGCGCCTGGCCGGGCGCGTGCTGGCGATTCCCAGCGGGCGTGGCTCTTGCACCGGCAGCAGCGTGTTGATGGAACTCATCAGCAACGGTAATGCACCGGCGGCACTGGTGCTGGCCGAAGCCGATGAAATCCTGACCCTGGGGGTGCTTGTCGCCGAGGTGGTTTTCCAGCGCTCGCTACCGGTGCTGTGCATCGGCAGCGAGGCATTCAGCACTTTGCGCGGCCAGGGCTTCGGGCGTGTCGAGGGCAACCGCCTGACCTTGTCCGGGCGTCGGCCCAACGACCAATGGCGTGGGGAAAATACTTGCGCGCAGCCGTTCCGGCCCTCCACTGTCCGCTTGAACGAACGGGACCAGGCGCTGCTTGACGGGGTCCATGGCAAGGCTGCCCAGGTGGCGATGCAAATCGTCTTGCGCATGGCCGACATCCAGGGCGCCGGACAATTGCTGGACATCACCCAAGCCCACATCGACGGCTGCATTTATACCGGCCCGGCCAGCCTGCGTTTTGCCGAACAACTGGTGCAGTGGGGCGCGAAGGTTTGCGTGCCCACCACCCTCAATTCGATTTCCGTGGACCAGCGCCGCTGGCGTGAGCTCGGCGTCGATCCGGCCCTGGGCGAGCCGGCCAGTGCCTTGGGCGACGCCTACATGGCGATGGGCGCGCAATTGAGTTTCACCTGTGCACCCTACCTGCTCGACACCGCGCCGACGGCGGGTGAACAGATCGTCTGGGCCGAGTCCAACGCGGTGGTCTATGCCAACAGCGTGCTTGGTGCGCGGACGCAGAAGTACCCGGACTTCCTCGATATCTGCATTGCCTTGTGTGGCCGAGCGCCGCTGGCCGGTTGTCATCTCGATGACCAGCGCAAGGCCGGCCTGATCGTCGAGGTGCCGAGGATCGAATCAGCGGATGACAGCTTCTACCCGCTGCTCGGCTATCACATTGGCAGCCTCACGGGGCGGCGTATCCCGCTGATCCGAGGCCTGGAAGACGCCGCGCCGACCCTGGACGACCTGAAAGCCTTCGGCGCCGCGTTCGCCACCACCAGCGCGGCGCCGTTGTTCCACATCGCCGGGGTGACGCCGGAGGCCATGGACCCGGCCCAGGTCCTGGATCACGACGCCGTGTTATCAGTGAAAACCGTGGACGTGACCGGATTGCTCGCCAGTTGGCGCGAACTCAACAGCGCCCGGCACAGCCATGTGGATGTGGTTTCCCTGGGTAACCCGCACTTCTCCCTGAGCGAATTCGCCACCCTGGCGAACCTTTGTGCGGGACGAACCAGGCACCCCGATGTGGTAGTGGCGATCACCTGCGGTCGCGCCGTGCTGGAGCAGGCTCGCCAGGCCGGTTACCTGGAGCCCATCGAGGCTTTCGGCGCGACGCTGGTCACCGACACCTGCTGGTGCATGCTGGGTGAACCGGTGATCCCTCCGGCCGCCACGACCCTGATGACCAATTCCGGCAAATACGCTCACTACGCACCCGGCCTGGTGGGGCGCAGCGTGCACTTCGCCAGCCTCGGGGACTGCGTCGAGGCCGCCTGTACCGCCACGGCCAGCGGCCAGCCGCCGCAGTGGTTGCAACCTATCGCACGCAAGGGAAACCCGAGCCATGTTTGACTACAGCTTCCAATGGCGCCCGGCCCTGCGCGCGCTGCCCGATATGCTCGCCGGCGCCTGGGTGACCTTCGAAACGGCCGCCCTGTCGATGATTTTCGGCGTACTGATCGCCCTGCTCCTGACGGTAATGCGCCAGGCCCGTCATCCGTTGTTGCGCGGCGTTGGCAACGGTTGGGTATCGATCGCCCGCAACACGCCGTCGTTGTTCCAGATCTACATCCTCTATTTCGGTCTCGGCTCTCTCGGCCTGCACGTCAGCTCATGGTTCGCCTTGCTGGCCGGCATCACCTTCAACAACGCCGGCTATCTGGCCGAGAACTTTCGCGGCGGACTCAAGGCGGTGCCGGGCACGCAGATGCGCGCCGCCCGTTCCCTGGGCATGAGCGCGTTCCAGGCCTACCGGATGATCATCGTCCCGCAATTGCTGCGCATCGTCTTCTACCCCCTGACCAACCAGATGGTCTGGGCGGTGCTGATGACATCCCTGGGCGTGGTGGTCGGCTTGAACAACGACCTCACCGGCGTGACCCAGGAATACAACGTCAAGACCTTCCGCACCTTCGAATACTTCGCCCTCGCGGCGCTGCTGTACTACCTGATCGCCAAGCTGATCGTCGGGCTGGCCCGGCTGTTGTCCTGGCGGCTGTTTCGTTATTGAGGGCTGGTCATGTTTTCTACAAGCCTTACCGTTAATGACGTGCTGTACCTGCTTGAGGGGGCCTGGGTCACGGTGCAATTGACCGCGTGGTCGATCCTGCTGGGCACCGTCGCCGGGTTGCTGTTCGGCTTGCTACGGGCGTTGCTGCCCCGCGCCAGCCTGCCGTTGGCCTGGGTATTGGACGTGTTTCGCAGTGTGCCGTTGCTGATCCAGTTCGTGCTGTTCAACTCCCTCAAGAGCATCGTCGGCCTGGACCTCAGTGCCTTCGCCGTCGGTTGCATCGTGCTCGGCGTCTATGCCGCCGCTTATTTCACCGAGATCGTCCGCGGTGGCGTGCTGGCGGTGCCGCTGAGCACCCGGCGGGCCAGTCGTTCCCTGGGCCTGAGCTACGTGCAGGACTTGCGCTTCATCGTCCTGCCGATCGCCACGCGGGTGGCCTTCCCCGGCTGGTTGAACCTGGTGCTGGGGGTGATGAAAGACACCGCCCTGGTGATGTGGATCGGCATCGTCGAATTGCTCCGCGCCTCGCAAACCATTGTCACGCGGATTCAAGAACCCCTGCTGGTGCTGTGCATCGCGGGCCTCATCTACTACGTCATGAGCCTGGTGGTCGCCCGCCTCGGCGCGCGCCTGGAAAGAAGGTGGCAGGAAAATGATTGAGATCGAAAACGTGCACAAATCATTCGGCAACCTGGAGGTGGTCAAGGGTGTCAGCCTGACGGTGGACAAGGGCGAAGTCGTCTCGATCATCGGCGGCTCCGGCTCCGGCAAATCGACCCTGCTGATGTGCATCAATGGCCTGGAGCCGATCCAGAAAGGCAGCATCCGCGTGGACGGCGTGGAGGTCCACGACAGCGCCACCGACCTCAATCGCTTGCGACAGAAGATCGGCATTGTCTTCCAGCAATGGAACGCCTTTCCCCACCTCACCGTGCTGGAAAACGTCATGCTCGCGCCGCGCAAGGTACTGGGCAAGAGCAAACAGGACGCCGAGGCGCTGGCGGTGCGCCAGCTTGAGCACGTCGGCCTGGGCGACAAGCTCAAGGCCTTCCCCGGCAAGCTGTCCGGCGGCCAGCAGCAACGCATGGCCATCGCCCGGGCGCTGGCGATGTCACCCGACTACATGCTGTTCGACGAAGCCACCTCGGCGCTGGACCCGCAACTGGTGGGTGAGGTGCTGGACACCATGCGCATGCTCGCCGAGGACGGCATGACCATGGTGCTGGTGACGCACGAGATCCGCTTCGCCCGCGACGTCTCCGACCGGGTGGCGTTCTTTTGCAATGGTCGAGTTCATGAGATCGGGCCGCCGGACCAAGTGATCGGCAATCCGCAGCAGCCGGAGACGGCGGCGTTTCTGAAATCGGTGAAATAGCGAATGGCCCTTTCGCGAGCAGGCTCGCTCCCACACGGACTCGTGTACACCATTGAACCCCGTGGGAGCGAGCCTGCTCGCGAAGAGGCCCGACCAGACAACACAAGGATCTGATCCATGCGCTCATCAAAAATCATCCATGTAGTCAGCTGCCACGCCGAAGGCGAAGTCGGCGATGTGATCGTCGGCGGCGTCGCGCCGCCACCCGGCGCCACCGTGTGGGAACAGTCACGCTGGATCGCCCAGGACCAGACCCTGCGCAACTTCGTCCTCAACGAACCCCGGGGCGGTGTGTTTCGCCACGTCAATCTGCTGGTGCCGGCCAAGGACCCGCGGGCGCAAATGGCCTGGATCATCATGGAGCCGGCCGACACGCCGCCGATGTCCGGCTCCAACTCGCTGTGCGTCGCCACCGTGCTGCTGGACAGCGGCATCCTGCCGATGAGCGAACCCCAGACGCGGTTGGTGCTGGAAGCCCCGGGTGGCCTGATCGAAGCCGTGGCCGACTGCCGCGACGGCAAGGTGCAGCGGGTCGAGATCAAGAACGTGCCCTCGTTCGCCGACCGCCTCGATGCCTGGATCGAAGTCGAAGGCCTGGGTTCGCTGCAAGTGGATACGGCCTACGGCGGCGACAGCTTCGTCATCGTCGACGCGCAGCGCCTGGGCTTCGCCATCCGGCCTGACGAGGCGGCCGAACTGGTGGCCGTGGGGCTGAAAATCACCCGCGCGGCGAACGAGCAATTGGGCTTCGTGCACCCGTTGAATTCCGACTGGTCGCACATTTCTTTCTGCCAGATCGCCGCGCCCCTCGTGACGGAAAACGGCATCGCCACCGGCGCCAACGCCGTCGTCATCCAGCCCGGCAAGATCGACCGCTCCCCCACTGGCACCGGCTGCTCGGCGCGCATGGCGGTGCTGCACGCCAAAGGCTTGATGCAAGTGGGCGAACGGTTTATCGGCCGCTCGATCATCGGCTCCGAATTTCACTGCCGGATCGATTCACTGACCGACGTGGCCGGACGCCCGGCGATCTACCCGTGCATTGCCGGACGGGCGTGGATTACCGGTACCCACCAGCTGTTGCTCGACCCAAGCGATCCGTGGCCGCAGGGCTATCGGCTTTCGGATACCTGGCCCGGGGCATGATTTCCAGCTTCATCCAAAACCCTTGTGGCGAGGGAGCTTGCTCCCGCTGGACTGCGAAGCAGTCCTGAAGGCTGATAACTCGGTGTGTCAGTCAGATCCTGGGGGCCGCTTCGCGACCCAGCGGGAGCAAGCTCCCTCGCCACAAAAGCAACCACATATATCCGTATACGAAATACCAAAAGGAGACACCCATGAGCAAACGCATCAACTGGAGCGGCGTATTCCCCGCTGTCACCACCCAATTCAACGACGACTTTTCCATCAACCTGGAAAAAACCCACCAGGTCATTTCCAACGTCATCCGCGATGGCGTTTCCGGCTTGGTGGTCTGCGGCTCCGTGGGGGAAAACACCTCCCTGAGCGCCGAGGAAAAAATCGCCGTGACCGAAGTGGCGGTGGACGCCTCCCGTGGCCGGGTGCCGGTGATCTGCGGCGTGGCCGAGTTCACCAGCGTGCAGGCCGCCAAGGTCGCCAACGCAGTGCGCAAGGTCGGTGTCGACGGGGTCATGCTGATGCCGGCGCTGGTCTACGGCTCCAAGCCGTTCGAGACCGCAGAACATTTCCGCTACGTGGCCCGGCATGCCGACGTGCCGCTGATGGTCTACAACAACCCGCCGATCTACAAGAACGATGTCACCCCGGACATCCTGATTTCCCTGGCCGACTGCGACAACGTGGTGTGTTTCAAGGATTCCTCCGGCGACACCCGCCGCTTCATCGATGTGCGCAACGAAGTCGGTGATCGCTTCGTGCTGTTCGCCGGTCTCGATGACGTGGTCCTGGAAAGCCTCGCCGTCGGCGCCGAGGGCTGGGTCTCGGGCATGTCCAACGTGTTCCCGAAAGAAGGCGAAACCATCTTCCGCCTGGCCCGCGCCGGACGGTTCGCCGAAGCCATGCCGATCTACGAATGGCTGATGCCGATCCTGCACCTGGACGCCCGCGCCGACCTGGTCCAATGCATCAAGCTGTGCGAAGCCATCGCCGGTCGCGGCAGCGCCCTCACCCGCCCACCGCGCCTGGCCTTGCCGGAAGAAGACCGCGTGTACGTGGAGCAGATCATGGCCAAGGCCCTGGCCAATCGGCCGGCGTTGCCGGATGTGGGACTGTAAAGCCGCAGCCGACGAAAACCCTGTGGGAGCGAGCCTGCTCGCGAAAGCGGTCTGCCTGATTCGAAGGTGCTGGATGTGCCGCCGTCTTCGCGAGCAGGCTCGCTCCCACAAAGGTTGCACTCTGTTCGTAGGGCCAACCGACCAGCAACACGTCGCCAACGCCAGTCTTTGCTACGCTTTCGCCCGGCGCAACGACTCGAACGGGAGGCGTTTCATGAACTATTTCCTGGCCCAGGCCCTGAACAACCAATGGGCCAACCACCGGCTGCTGGGCGCCTGCGCGCAACTGAACACGGCCGAATACGAAGCCTACCGCACCAGTTTTTTCCCCTCCATCCAAGCCACGCTGTGCCACATCCTTGAGGTTGACCGTTATTACCTGACTGCCCTGGAAGGCGATGTTGACGGCCAGGAACGGGATTTCTTCCAGACCCTGGCTTTCGCTGAGCTCAAGGAAAACCAGG
This sequence comes from Pseudomonas sp. Z2-11, assembly GCF_054161305.1. Lineage (NCBI taxonomy): Bacteria > Pseudomonadati > Pseudomonadota > Gammaproteobacteria > Pseudomonadales > Pseudomonadaceae > Pseudomonas > Pseudomonas sp. Z2-11. The sequence goes on along the minus strand of NZ_CP096395.1, from coordinate 2,899,686 downwards.
GCAAGACCGACCAGCGGCTGGTGGCTTTCTGCGAAACCCTGCGGGAAACAGACCTGGCCCGCTCTATCGATCTGGTGCGCGCCGACGGCAGGGTCTGCGAGCGGATCGACCGGTTGCTGTTGCACCTGTTCGAGCACCAGATCCATCACCGCGGCCAAGTCCATACCATGCTCAGCGCCACCCACGTCGAGCCGCCGCAACTCGATGAATTCTTTCTCGACTGCGACCGACGGTTCCGCGAGGTCGAGGAACAGCTGCTTCAATTCGACGGGCAGCGGGTCTGGAGCGAATATCATCCCAATTGAACCGGAGAGCTTGTCATGAACCTCACCCTTCGCTGCATTGGTTTATCGTCGCTGCTGGTCGCCACGGCGGCGTTTGCCCACCATGGCTGGAGCGAATACGACGCCAGCAACCCCTTGACGCTGGAAGGCACGATAAAGCAATCCGGGTATTCCCATCCCCACGGCACCGTGCGCCTGCAAACCACCGACAAGACCTGGACCGTAGTGCTGGCGCCGCCCTCACGCATGGAAAGCCGCGGGCTGACCAAGGACATGCTCAAGGCGGGTAACTCAGCCACCGTGGTTGGCTATGCCAACCGCAACAAACCCGATGAACTGCGCGCCGAGCGCATCACCATTGATGACAAGACCACCGAGTTGCGCTGATGCAGGCCACGGGTCCGGCCGCGCAAGGCTGGATGGACCGGCTGGCCGACTCGTCGCTGGCATTGGCCATGCGCGACGAGCTATGGCTGTACCCGCTGGTGGAGGTGCTGCACATCATCGGCTTTTCAGTGCTGGTGGGCGCGGTGGTGATGTTCGACTTGCGCGTCCTCGGCCTGTCCAAGGCCATCGCCGTGACCGCCCTCGCCCGGCACCTGCTGACTTGGGCCGTTGCGGCCCTGCTGCTGATCGTACCGGCCGGGCTGATGATGTTCAGCGCGCACCCGCAGGATTTCGCCGGCAATAACGTCTTTATCCTCAAGCTCAGCCTGATTGCGGCGGCGGGCATCAACGCCCTGCTGTTTCATGCTGGAACCTACCGTTCGGTCGAACACTGGAATACCGGCCAGAAGGCTCCCGGGCTGGCGCGTGTCCAGGCACTGGTATCGATCGCGCTATGGATCACGGTCATTCTCTGCGGTCGATTGCTGGCCTACACCTGAGCTACACCTAAAAAAAAAGACGATGGCCGCTGCCGGCCATCGCCAATCGCCCACCTCAGGCGCCCTCAGATCCGTGCCGGAGACACGATGATCTTGACGTTGTGCTCCTTGTTATTGACCAATTCCTCGAAACCCTGCCCGACGATCTGCTCCAGCTGGATGCGCCCGGTTACCAGCGGTGAAATATCCAGGCGTCCATCGGCGATGAAGGCGATCACGTCGGCGAACTCGCCGTTATAGGCCAGCGCGCCGAGCACCTGCTTCTCGGTGGACACCAGCTCGAAGAAGTTGAACTCGCTCGGTTCTTCGAATATGCCCACCAACACGCATTTGCCGGCCTTGCGGATCAGGTCGATGGCGAACTTGGCGGTGTGCTTGTTGCCGATGCATTCGAAACTGACGTCAGCCCCCAGGCCGCCGGTCAGGCGGCGTACTTCGGCCAGGGCATCGCACTGGTTGGGATCGATGACGTGGCTGGCGCCGACTTCCAGGGCCTTGGCCTTGCGCGCGCCGGACATTTCCAGGGCAATCACCTGGGCCGCGCCGGCGGCCTTGGCGCACATGATGGTGCACAGGCCGATGGTGCCGGCGCCGACCACCACCACGTTCTGACCCAGCAGGCTGCCGGCCTTCTTCACCGCGTGCATGCCCACCGCCAGCGGCTCGATCAGCGCGCCGGCCTCGGCGGGGAAGTCCGCCGGTAGCTTGTAGAGCAGGTTGGCCGGGACGTTGACCAATTCAGCGAACGCGCCGTTGTTCATCAATCCGGTGAACGCCAGGTTCTCGCAGATGTTGTACAGCCCGTGAGTGCAGTAATAACAGGTGCCGCAATGCTGGCAGGCATCGGCCGCCACCGGCTCGCCGACGCTGAAGCCTTCGACGCCGGCACCCAATTCGACGATTTCGCCACAGAATTCATGACCGAGGATGCACTGGCCCTTGATGCCGGTCAGCGGGTGCGGCGCGTCCACCGGGATGAACACTGGCCCAGCCACGTATTCATGCAGGTCCGAGCCGCAGATGCCGCACCATTGCACGCGGATCTGCACCCAACCGGCAGGCGGTGGAACAGGCAGCGGCACGTCTTCGACGCGGATGTCGTTGCGGCCATGCCAGACGGCGGCGCGCATGCTGCGGGTCGGCTTGATTGAAACGTTCATAGCTTTGTCTCCTATTCTGGCGGGGCGGCGAATCAGTCGCCGCCCGCTCGATCAGTGCTGCTGAATGAAATCCAGGATCAATCGATTGACCTGCTCGGCTGCTTCCATCTGCACCATATGCCCCTGGCCTGGCAGCACCTCGACCCGCGCCGCCAAGCCGTCGGCATGAGCCGCCGGGATGATCGCGTCGTCACTGCCCCAGATCACCAGGGTTGGCACGTGGCCGGCCTGGACCACTTCGCGCAGGTCCACCTGTTGGCGGCCGTCCTTGAAAACACTCCCGGCCAGTTGGCGCAGGGCCGCGTCCACGCCTTCGAGGCGCTTGTACTTGAGCATGTCGTCGAGCATCTGGCGGTTGACCAGCTCGGCATTCGAGAACAGTTGCACGAGCTGCGGCTTGAGGGCATTGCGGTTGGCCGCGTCGACGAAGCCCTGCAGGTAGCTGCCATTGATCTCCGCGCCCAGGCCGGCGCTGCCGATCAGGGTCAGCGAGCGCAAGCGTTGCGGCATCAGTCGTGCGACGTTCAACGCCACCGCCCCGCCCATCGAATGCCCCACCAGGTGAGCCGCGTTGATATCCAGGTGATCGAGCAAGGCCAGCACCACGCCACTCAATTCATCAAGATCGCCGCGTTGCAGGGTTTTCGCCGATTCACCATGGCCCGGCAGGTCCAGGGCAATGACTCGCCGTCCGGCGGCCAAGGCTTCATGGTTGAACAGCCAGTTGTTCAGGTCGCCGCCAAAACCATGTATCAGCACCAGGGGCGTAGCGCCTTCACCGCGCTCGAAGTAACGGATCACCCGCCCGTCCAACTCGATTTTCTGCGGTTTCGGACCGCTGTCCTCATCGGCGGCGTCGCCCGGGACGAAATTGGATTGGAACTGCTCGATAACCGCATCGATCTCGGCGTCGCTGGCCTCGCCTTCGACGACGACACCGAGCAAGGCGCCGACCGGCAGGGTTTCGTCCTGACGGGCGACCTGCCGACGCAGGATGCCGGAAAACGGCGCCTCCACGCTGCTGGAGATCTTGTCGGTCTCGACGTCCATCACTTCATCGCCCTTGGTGATGGCCTGCCCCTCTTCCTTGAGCCAGGCATCGACCCGGCCCTCGGTCATCGACAGGCCCCACTTGGGCATGGTCAGGGTAAAAATCTGGCTCATCAGCGCTTGCTCCACTCGATCACGTTGAGCACGGCTTGTTCGATCTTCGCCGCGTCGGGGATGTACAGGTCTTCCAGGGAATCGGAGAACGGCACCGGGGTATGCGGCGCGGTGACCATTTCAATCGGCGCCTTGAGCGCACCGAAGGCTTTTTGCGCGACCAGCGCCGAGATATCGGTGGCCATCGAGCAGCGCGGGTTGGCCTCGTCGATCACCACCAGGCGGCCGGTCTTCTCGACACTTTCGAGGATGCTGTCCTCGTCCATCGGGCTGGTGGTGCGCAGGTCGATCACCTCGCAATCGATGCCGCGCCCGGCGAGGTTGCGCGCCGCGTCCAGCGCGGTGTTGACCAGCCGGCCATAGGACACCAGCGTGATGTCCTTGCCGTCGCGCAGGAAGTTGGCTTCGCCGAACGGCACGGTATAGAGCTCCTCCGGCACCTCGCCTTGCATGCTGTAGAGCAACTTGTGCTCGCAGAAGATCACCGGGTCGTTGTCGCGAATCGCCTGGATCAGCAGGCCCTTGGCGTCGTACGGTGATGACGGGCACACCACTTTCAGCCCGGGAATGTGCGTCCATAAGGACGTGAGCATCTGCGAGTGCTGGGCGGCGGCGCGCAGGCCCGCCCCGACCATGGTGCGGATTACCAGGGGCGTGGAGGCCTTGCCGCCGAACATGTAGCGAAATTTCGCCGCCTGGTTGAGGATCTGGTCCAGGCAGCACCCAGCGAAGTCGACGAACATCAGCTCGCACACCGGGCGCACACCGCAGGTGGCCGCGCCGACCGCCGCGCCGACGTAGCCGATCTCGGAGAGCGGCGTATCCAGCACGCGTCCGGGAAACTGGTCGTAAAGCCCCTTGGTGACGCCGAGCACGCCGCCCCAGGCGTCGTTTTCACCGGGTGCACCGGCGCCGCCAGCAACGTCCTCGCCCATGATGAACACGCTGGAGTCGCGGCGCATTTCCTGGGCCAGGGCTTCGTTGATTGCCTGCTGATAGCTGATTTTTCTCGCCATGATGGGATTCTCTGTTCTTGTTTTCAGGGGAATTCAGGGATAGCTGACGTAGACGTCGGTCAGCAGGTCGGCAGCCGCGGGCTTGGGATCGGACTTGGCCTTGTACACGGCGTTTTCGATCAACAGCTCGACTTCCTTGTCGACCTGGTCCAACTGCTCGACCGTGAGCAGGCCGGCCCGCGTGGTGCGCTCGCGGAACTGCATCAGGCAGTCCTGGTTCTCGCGAAAATGCTTGACCTCATCCGGCGCTCGATAGGTCTGGGCGTCGCCCTCGAAGTGGCCGTAGTAGCGGGTCAGCTTGACCTCGATCAGCGACGGCCCTTCCCCGGCCCGGGCGCGCTCGACGGCGGCACCGGCGGCTTCATGCACGGCGAAGAAGTCAAAGCCGTCGACCGTCACCCCGGGCATGCCGAAGCCGGCGGCGCGGTCGGCGATGTGATCGCAGGCCACCGACCAGTTCGACGCGGTGGCTTCGGCGTAGCCATTGTTTTCCGCGATGAACAGACACGGCAGGTTCCACACCGAGGCCATGTTCATGGCTTCGAAAACCGCGCCTTCGTTGGAGCCGCCGTCGCCGAAAAACACCACGGCGACGCTGTCGGTGCCCTTCAGCCGGGCCGCCAGGGCGGCGCCGACCACCAGCGGCGCACCGGCGCCGACGATGCCGTTGGCACCGAGCATGCCTTTCTCGAAATCGGCAATGTGCATCGAGCCGCCCTTGCCTTGGCAGACGCCGGTTTTCTTGCCGTAGATCTCGGCCATCATCCCGTAGACATCGACGCCCTTGGCAATGCAATGGCCATGGCCCCGGTGGTTGGAGGCGATGCAATCGTCATCGCCCAGATGGGCCATGACGCCAGCGGCCGAAGCCTCTTCGCCTGCGTAAAGGTGAACAAAACCGGGGATCTCGCCGGTGGCGAACTCCACGTGCAAGCGCTCTTCGAAGGCGCGGATGGTGCGCATCACTTGATAGGCGTGCAGCAATTGATCGTGGGTGAGCGGTGTCGACATTTTTATTCTCCAGGGGTGTCTTCTTGAAGGTTCAAGGGGTGTTGCGGGTGCTCGCGACCGATGGCCAACAAGCGTTGTTGCGCGGCGTAGCTGAGCACCGCGTTGACGTCGATGCTCAGCGGGCCGCCGGCATCGAGGGTTATGGTGGGTCGGTCATGGGCGTTGAATTCGATTTCCCGCTCGCCGTCCAGGGCCAGCGTGCCGCTGGACAGCGACAAGCCGTGGGCAACGCCTGGCTCCAAAGGGCCGGCGGCAAGCACGCCACAGCCCTGCAGCAGACCGGGGGCCAGTGGCACCAGCAGCGCTTCGGGCGATTGCGGATCCAGGCGCATCCAGGCGCCGCCCGGGGCCTGGCGGGACACCGGCAACCACAAGCCGCACAGCGCCGACAGGCCAATGGATTGCGGTTCGGCAAAGGTCACGAAGACTTCGGCCAGGTCCTGCGCCCGGCTGATGGCCCGGGCGCCGACAAAGCGCAGCGGCGACACGGCGACATCCACCAGCGCAACTTCCCGCAAGCCACGCCCGGCGTCGCAGACCAGCAGGCGTTTGTTGCGACGCAAGCCGATCAGGTCTGGAATCCGCCCGCTGGCGTACAACCCGCCGGCCAGCCCGGCACTGGTGGCCTCGCGCAGCTCCGGGAAGGCGTTGTTGGTGCCGGTGGAAAGGGTCAGTAATGGAATATCACCGACTTCGGCGGCCACTGCCTTGTGGGTACCGTCGCCGCCGAGCACCGCGATCAGCGCCACTTCGCGCTCGGCCATCAGGCGCGCGGCCCGGCGGGTGTCTTCGACGGTCTGGCGCAGGGTCAGGTCAAGAAACTCCAGGGCCGGCCAACGGCTGCTACGGGCCTGACGACTGTGGCTGTTCTTCAGCACGGCGGCGGCCATGCCGATCATGTCGGTCGGCATCAGCACCCGTTCGATGCCGGTGGCGCCGAACGCGGCCAGCAGGCGCTGGATCACCGAGACTTTGTCGGTACTGGAAAACAGCCCGGCGTTGGCGGTCAGGCGGCGTACGTCGCGGCCCGAGGCGGGGTTGGCGATGATGCCGACGGTGAGCGGACGGCGACTCATGTCGTCACCACGGGGTAGACAGGCAAATGACCTGGGCAGATAGACATAGGCACCTCTTTCTTATTCTTGGAAGCCCACCTGATGTGGGTCCAAGGCCTAGAGCAAGGCCGGTGCCAGTTACCCGTTGAGTGCTGGAAAGCCTCGATATAGAGCGCTTCAAACGTAAATTCGGGTGCGCTGGGGCGGTGTTTGGTGAGACGCCACATATCAGCCTGCACGGGACGACGGCGAGACGCTGAGACGTTGCGTCTCACCTCGACGCCTGTGCTGCGCCGGGCTTGCCGGCGCCCGGTGATCAGCGCTTAATGTGCGCACAACGACAAGAAGCTGAACCGGAGGCCCCAATGCTTTCCGCTCACTCCCGGGCGCATGTGGATTGCGTCAGCCGCGTGCTGAAGAACGCCGCGCAGTTGCCGCAACTGCCGGTGCCGGACCTGATCTTCGACTCCTGGCGCCGCTCCATGGAGCAACATCACCTGGACCCAGGTTCATTGCAGGGCCCGCGCATCCTTTCCCACGAAGTGCTCAAGCAATGTCGCGAGCGCTCGGAACTGTTCCTCAACATCGCCAGCGATGAAGTGGCGCGCCTGCATGGCCGGGTGCGCGATGCGGACTATTGCGTGCTGCTGACCGATGCCCAGGGCCAGACCATCGACTATCGGGTGGAAACCACCCTGCGCAACGACTGCCGCAAAGCCGGGTTGTACCTGGGCACCTGCTGGTCGGAGGGTGAAGAAGGCACTTGCGGCGTGGCGGCCGTGCTCACCGCCAGGACGGCGGTGACGGTACACAAGCGCGACCATTTTCGCGCCGCGTTCATCGGCCTGACCTGCTCCGCCGCGCCGGTCTTCGATCCGCAAGGAGAACTGCTCGGGGTACTGGACGTCTCGGCGGTGCGTTCGCCGGACGATCGACGTTCCCAGCATCTGATCCGGCAAATGGTGGTGCAAAGCGCACGGGAGATCGAACAGGCGTTTTTCATGAGCAGTGCCCAGGGCTACTGGGTCTTGCGCGCCCATCGCAACGCCGGCTACGTCGACAGCCAGCCGGATTTCCTGTTCGCCTGGGATGACGATGGTTGCCTGCAAGCGCTTAACCCGGCGGCGCGCCATTACTTGCTGGAGCGCTACGGCCAGATACCCCGGCATATCAGCCAGGTCTTCGCCCCGCAGCTGTTGCACCGCGCCCGTGACGAAAGCCTCTACCCGCTCGACCCATTCCTGCATGGCCGCCTGAGCGCGCCGCGACGCCGGGCGACCCCACGCAAGCGCGCCACGATGACCCCGACCGAGCTCGATCCACGCCTGGCCGACAGCCTGAGCCTGGCGGTGCGGGTCAAGGATCGCAACCTGCCGGTGCTGATCCAGGGCGAGACCGGATCCGGCAAAGAAGTCTTCGCCCGCCAGTTGCATCAGGCCAGCCAGCGTCGAGACCGACCTTTCGTGGCCCTGAACTGCGCGGCGATTCCGGAAAGCCTGATCGAAAGCGAATTGTTCGGTTATGTCGCCGGCGCCTTTACCGGCGCTTCGGCCAAAGGCATGCAGGGCCTGCTGCAACAAGCCGATGGCGGCACACTGTTTCTCGACGAAATCGGCGACATGCCCCTGACCCTGCAGACCCGCCTGTTGCGGGTACTGGCCGAAGGCGAAGTGGCGCCGCTGGGGGCCGCGCGGCGCAAGGCCGTGGACATCCAGGTGATCTGCGCTACCCACCGTGACCTGGAAACCCTGGTGGCAGCCGGCGAGTTTCGCGAGGATCTGTACTTCCGCCTCGGCGGTGCCCGGTTTCAATTGCCGCCGTTACGCGAGCGCACAGACCGGCTGGCGTTGATCAACCGCATCCTCGAGGAAGAATCGACCCTGTGCGGGGGCGCGGTGCAGCTGAGTGGCCCAGCGCTGGAATGCCTGCTCGGTTACCACTGGCCGGGCAATGTGCGCCAGTTGCGACATGTACTGCGTTATGCCTGTGCGGTCTGCGAAGGGAGCGTGGTCCAGCTCAGTGATTTGCCGGAGTCACTGCACGGCCGCGAAACCGCTGTTCGGGGGCCAGAACCCAGCGCCAGCCCGGAACGCCAGGCGCTGCTCGATGCCCTGGTGCGTCACCGCTGGAAACCCACCCCGGCGGCCCGGGCCCTGGGTATTTCCCGTGCGACGCTGTATCGCCGGGTGCATCAGCATGGCATCGAAATGCCCGGCAGAAGCCCCGGCTGAACCCTTATCGTCGGGCCAGTTCGTGACGCACGCATTGTTCGTAATAGGTCTGCTTGACGGCGGCAGGCTTGAGCCGCGATGCGCTGTTGTAGGTCTGCTCGGTAATGCCCAGGGCAGTCATGCGCATCCATGGCCGCGCAAACTTGCGCACCTGCAGCTTCTTGCGCGCCCCATACAGGCTGACACCGGACAGCTTCGACGCCTGGGCGCCCGCCGCGATGTCCGAACCCCAGCGACACACGGACTGCTGGTTCGAGGTAAGCGCCCTGGCCTGGGCTTCAAGCGAGACAGCGGTCAGCACCACAGCCGCCGCGATCCATATAGAAACGCGCATAGGTTTGTCGTCCAACATTCTGAAATGAAAGAAGTTTGACTTGGTGTGGATGAGCAAGGGGCCAGCATTTTCACTTTGCTCCCGGCCTTGGCGACGTAACCTAGAAATAACTATAGGATTATTTCTCAAGCCATTATTTTAGATACCTTCTACCGTGGCGAGGGGATTTATCCCCGCTGGGCTGCAAAGCAGCCCCAACACCTGGCAACTTGGTTTATCAGGTAGGTCAAAGGGGCCGCTTCGCGACCCAGCGGGGATAAATCCCCTCACCACAGCAAGCTCCCTCGCCACGGGTCAGTTGCTGGCCTTCGCTTCTTGCAGCAGTTGTTGAATCACTTGCTCCTGCTCTGCATAACGCCCTTCGCCAAAGTGGCTGTAGCGCACCAGCCCCTTGGCATCGATGAAGTAATGGGCCGGCCAGTACTGGTTGTTGAAGGCGCGCCAGATCGAATATTGGTTGTCGATGGCCACCGGGTAATGGATGTCGAGCTTGCGCACCTGTTCGCGGACGTTCTCGATGATCTTCTCGTAGCCGTATTCCGGCGTATGCACGCCGATCACCACCAGCCCGTCCTTCTCGTATTTCTTCGCCCAACCATTCACGTACGGCAGCGTGTGCTGGCAGTTGATGCAGTCGTAGGTCCAGAAATCCACCAGCACCACTTTGCCCCGCAATGACTCGCTGTTCAGCGGTGGCGAGTTGAGCCATTGCACCGCGCCTGCCAGCGAAGGCATCGCGCCCTGAACATCCAGGGGCGGCAGGCTGCTGGCGTCAGCCTTGCTGACCACGTAATCGATGGCCTTGGGCACGTTCTCCAGCAGGCTTTTTTCCAGGCTGGCGGACTGTTCGGAGGACGTCGCCGCCAACAACCGGTCATCTGCCCCGCTGCCAATCGCCACGGCCGCCAGCAACACCAGCACGCCCGTCGCCCGACGCAGCCACGCGGTGATCGGCAGCGAGGGTTTCAGCCGACCGATCAGGCCACGCCCGGCCAGAATCAGCGTACCCAGCGACAAGGCGCTGCCCAGGCCGTAGGCAAGCAACAGCAGGCTGGTCTGCGCGCTGGCACCTTGCAGCATCGCCCCGGTCAGGATCACTCCGAGGATCGGCCCGGCGCACGGCGCCCAGAGCAGCCCCGTGGCGACGCCGATCAGCAGCGACGCCAGCGGCCCAGCCATCCGTCCGGCTCCGGCGTCGAGGCGATTGCCCAGGCTGACCAGCGGTCGCGCGAGCCAGGTGCCGACCCGGCTGAACATCAGCGACAAGGCAAACAGCACCATCACCACCAGGGCAACTTGCCGGCCGACGCTGCTGGCGCGGATGACCCACTCGCTGCTGACCACCGCCAGGCTCGACACCAGGCCGAAGGTCAGCACCATGCCGGCCAGAGTCAGCAGCACCGAGCCACGCGATTGATTGGCGCGGGCGAACAGGAACGGCACCACGGGCAGGATGCAAGGGCTGAGGATCGTCAGGACCCCGCCGAGAAAAGCGATCAGAAGCATGGCAACACCTCAAAATGAAAGTTGGCGGAAGAACCCGTGGCGAGGGAGCTTGCTCCCGCTGGGCGCGGAGCGCCCCCTCGTATCTGCCTGACACACCGAATGGTCAATGCGTTTTTGGGGCCGCTTCGCGGCCCAGCGGGAGCAAGCTCCCTCGCCACGAACGTCAGTTCTGGTTGGTGCAGTGATCAGAAAACTTGCGATAGTCCAGCGCCTGCTCGTGTCCCGCGGAATCCAGATAGGTCATGTGGGCATTGACCACGCCACAGGCCGGTTGCGGGTCTTCGGTCAGGGACAGCACTTTGCGCACGTCCAGGTGGCTGCTGTAGCTATAGGTGTGCGGCTGAACGTTGCTTTCGGCCCGGGCCGACAAGGTGCAGATGTTCAGCGCGGCAAACAGGCAGGCGGCGTAGATGGCTTTGGTGTACATGACGATGTCCTCGATTCAATGGTTTATCGCAGAGGCCCTTTGTATTGCCTCGATGGATGCCATTGAATGCCGCCCAGGTATCGCGCCTGTATCGGGCCAGGGGGCTTTTTGCATCGCTGTGTATCCGCCGCGCGCCAGATACACTGCAATACAAACCGTCGCGGGCCAGGCCGGCTGGTGCCTGTAGACTGGCCAACAACAAAACGCCAAGGGGCAGAACAGCATGGATCATGTCGATCATGTGTTGATCGTCGATGACGATCGCGAGATTCGAGAGCTGGTGGGCAACTACCTGAAAAAGAACGGCCTGCGCACCACCGTGGTCGCCGATGGCCGGCAGATGCGGGCGTTCCTGGAAACCACCCCGGTGGACCTGATCGTGCTGGATATCATGATGCCCGGCGATGATGGCCTGGTGTTGTGTCGGGAACTGCGCGCCGGCAAGCACAAGGCCACGCCGGTGCTGATGCTCACCGCCCGCAACGACGAAACCGACCGCATCATCGGCCTGGAAATGGGCGCCGACGACTATCTGGTCAAGCCTTTCGCCGCTCGCGAGCTGCTCGCCCGGATCAACGCCGTGCTGCGCCGCACCCGGATGTTGCCGCCCAATCTGGTGGTCACCGAGAGCGGACGCCTGCTGGCGTTCGGTCGCTGGCGGCTGGACACCACCGCCCGCCACCTGCTGGACAGCGACGGCACCATGGTCGCCCTGAGCGGCGCGGAGTACCGTCTGTTGCGGGTGTTCCTCGATCATCCGCAGCGCGTGCTCAACCGCGACCAGTTGCTGAACCTGACCCAAGGCCGTGACGCCGATCTGTTCGATCGCTCCATCGACCTGCTGGTCAGCCGCTTGCGCCAACGCCTGTTGGATGATGCGCGCGAACCGGCCTACATCAAGACCGTACGCAGCGAAGGCTACGTGTTCTCGCTGCCGGTGGAGATCCTCGAGGCGTCGGTATGAAGCTGTCGCTGCGCTGGCCTCGTACCCTCGCCTCGCGCTTGTCGTTGATCTTCCTGATCGGCCTGGTCCTGGCCCAAGGCCTGTCGTTCGGGGTCCAGTATTACGAACGCTACGAGAGCGCGAAGAACACCATGCTCGGCAACCTCGAGACCGACGTCTCGACGTCCGTCGCCATCCTCGATCGCCTGCCAGCCGCCGAGCGCGAGGCCTGGCTGCCGAAACTGGCCCGGCGCAACTACGGCTACGTGCTCGACGAAGGCGAACCGGGCATGCCGATGTTGCCCGACAACGCCCCGATATCGGTCAGTTCGATCCAGCAGGCCCTGGGCGAAGCCTATGCGCTGACCTATAACCAGATCCCAGGCCCGAAGATGCACTACCAGGCGCACCTGCGCCTGAAAGACGGCAACCCGCTGACCATCGATGTGCGTCCGGCAATGGCACCGCTTTCGCCCTGGCTGCCTGCGGTGCTGCTCGGGCAACTGGCGCTGTTGATCGGCTGCACGTGGCTGGCCGTGCGCATCGCCGTCAGCCCGCTGACCCGGCTCGCCCAGGCGGTGGAAACCCTCGACCCCAACGCCCACGGCGTGCGCCTGGACGAAAAAGGCCCGACCGAAGTGGTACACGCGGCAAAGGCGTTCAATGCCATGCAGGACCGCATTGCCGCCTACCTGAAGGAGCGCATGCAACTGCTGGCGGCGATTTCCCATGACTTGCAGACGCCCATCACCCGCATGAAACTGCGCGCCGAATTCATGGACGACGGCATCGAAAAGGACAAACTGTGCAGCGATCTGAGCGAGATGGAACACCTCGTGCGTGAGGGCGTGGCCTACGCTCGCAGCATCCATGGCGCCACCGAGGCCAGTTGCCGGATCAGCCTGGATGCGTTTCTCGACAGTTTGGTGTTCGACTACCAGGACACCGGCCAGGACGTGCAGTTGTCGGGCAAGAACGCCGCCGTGATCGACACCCGTCCCCATGCGTTGCGGCGGGTGTTGGTCAATCTGGTGGACAACGCGCTGAAATTCGGCGGCGCGGCGCAGATCCAGGTCCAGCCTGCCAACCAGGGGCAACTGGCGATCCAGGTGCTGGATCGCGGGCCCGGCATCAGCGAGGCAGAACTGGCCGAAGTGCTCAAGCCGTTCTACCGGGTGGAGAGCTCGCGCAATCGGGAAACCGGCGGCACGGGCCTGGGACTGGCCATTGCCCAACAACTGGCGAGTGCCATGGGCGGCTCGCTGACCTTGAGCAATCGCGATGGCGGTGGGTTGTGTGCCGAGTTGCGGTTGGCTTGCAATACCCCATCCGGAAGCTGATCAAGCCCCTTGTGGGTTGCCTTAAGTGAACAGTATTTCCCTGTGGGAGCGAGCCTGCTCGCGAAAGCGCTTTGACAGTCGACATCACTGTTGGCTGACCTGACGCCTTCGCGAGCAGGCTCGCTCCCACAGAGTTCGGCATTCGGCTTGATGTTGGGTTTGTATATCAGTGTGTCAGCGGGCAGATGACATACACAAACTTGCACACCAGCGTCATTCCCGACACACCCCGCTTACACCCGCTTGAAAGACTCCTTGTGTCCCCGGCCACCCTGACGGCCGGGCCATGAATCCAAGGAGCCTACCCATGCCTGCCACCACCGCAACGCCACCTGCTTTCCGTTTCCAGGGCTGGTCGCTGTTCAGCCTGATCGCCGCCCTGGTGCTGTTGATGACCGCGCTGATCCTGGCAGTCAACCCGGACCTCACCGAAGGCGTGCGCAGCGCCATTCGCGCCACCGCCCGGTCATCCTTTGCCCTGTTCCTGCTGGCCTTCACCGCTTCGGCATTCGCCGTACTGGTGCCCTCGCCCTGGAGCAAATCCCTGGTGCGCGAACGGCGCTTCATCGGGTTGGCCTTTGCCTTTTCGCACCTGGTTCACGCGGTGTTGATCTATTGGTACGGCCAGCTCAACACCGAGTTCTGGCCCGGCCGCACGACCGTCGGCAATCTGCCCGGCAGTGTGGGTTATGTGTTCATCCTGCTGCTGGCCCTGACCTCGTTCAAAAGCACCACGCGGCTGATCGGCGCCACCGCCTGGAAACGCCTGCACACCACCGGTATGTGGGTGTTGGCGGCGATCTTTGCCTACTCCAACTTCAAGCGCATTCCGATGAGCGCCTGGTACGTGCTGCCCTTCGGCCTGATCTGCGCCGCCACGGCGGTCCGCCTGGTGGGCAAGCTGGCCCAGGCCAACAAGCGCCACGCCCTGCAACGTGCAGCCTGAGTAAGGGAGATCAAACATGTACGCGTCTTTTTCGAAAGCCTTGAACGGCCTGCACCTCAACCTCGACCACGCCGGCTCATGGCTCGCACCGCTGGGGCTGCGCCTGTTTCTGGCCTGGGAGTTCTTCGAGTCGGGCCTGGAAAAATGGCATGGCCAGAACTGGTTCGCCGAAATCCAGGCGGCCTTCCCGTTCCCTTTCAACCATGTGCCGGCCAGTTGGAACTGGGAACTGTCGATGTGGGCGGAGCTGATCTGCGCCATCGCCCTGCTGGTGGGCCTGGGCACACGTGTTTCGGCGCTGGTGCTGATGATCGTCACGGTGGTCGCGACGGCGGCCGTGCACTGGCCGGCGGATTGGTCGAGCCTGAGCGAACTGGCCCAGGGATACGCCATCACCAACAAAGGCTTTGGCAACTTCAAGCTGCCATTGATTTACCTGGTGGCGCTGCTGCCGTTGCTGTTGCAGGGCGCCGGGAAAATGAGTGTGGATGCCTTGCTGAAGACGCTGCAATCGGTAAAAAATCGAAACCTTGAGCGGCTTGCGTCGGTCCAGTCCTGTATGAGCCACGGCGCTGCGTACCGCTGCCTAGGGTCGCAGCCCGACACGACAGCCCATCAGGACGAGGAACAGACATGAGCATGACCGTCGGCGATTTTCTGGTTGAGCGCCTTTACGAGTGGGGGGTTCGCCGTATCTACGGCTACCCGGGCGATGGCATCAACGGCGTGTTTGGCGCCTTGAACCGGGCCAAGGGCAAGATCCAGTTCATTCAGGCGCGTCACGAGGAAATGGCCGCATTCATGGCCTGCGCCCATGCCAAGTTCACCGGCGAGCTGGGGGTCTGTATCGCCACTTCGGGGCCAGGGGCGTCGCACCTGATCACCGGCCTGTATGACGCGCGAATGGACCACATGCCGGTCCTGGCCATCTGCGGCCAACAAGCGCGAAATGCGCTTGGCGGCCATTACCAGCAGGAACTCGACCTGGTCAGCCTGTTCAAGGATGTAGCCGGCGCGTTCGTCCAGCAGGCCAGCGCACCGGCGCAGGTGCGCCATCTGCTCGACCGCGCCGTGCGCACGGCGGTGGGCGAGCGCCGGGTCACCGCGCTGATCCTGCCCAACGACTTGCAAGACCTGGATTACACGGCGCCGCCCCACAAGCACGGCACTCTGCATTCTGGCGTCGGTTATCGCAAACCCAAGGTCGTGCCTTACGAGGAAGACCTGCAGCGGGCCGCCGACGTCCTCAACGCTGGCAAAAAGGTCGCCATCCTGGTGGGCGCCGGGGCGCTGCATGCCACGGATGAAGTGATTGCCATCGCTGACAAGCTCGGTGCCGGCGTCGCCAAGGCCTTGCTCGGCAAAGCCGCGGTGCCCGACGAGTTGCCGTGGGTCACCGGCGCCATCGGCCTGTTGGGCACCGAACCCAGTGACAACCTCATGGCCGGTTGCGACACGCTGCTGATGATCGGGTCCGGCTTCCCCTATGCCGAGTTTCTGCCCCGAGAGGGCCATGCGCGTGGCGTGCAGATCGACCTGCAGCCCGACATGCTCAGTCTGCGCTACCCCATGGAAGTCAACCTGCAGGGTGACAGCGCCGACACCCTGCGAGCCTTGTTGCCGCTGATCGAAGAAAAGACCGACCGCGCCTGGCGCAAAAAAATCGAACACTGGCGTGCGGACTGGGACAAGACCCTGGAAAAACGCGCGCTGGTCGCGGCCAAGCCGATCAATCCGCAACGGGTCACGTTCGAACTGTCGCCACGGTTGCCGGACCGCGCCATCATCACCTGTGATTCCGGCTCCTGCGCCAACTGGTATGCCCGGGACCTGCAGATCCGTCGGGGCATGCTGTGTTCGCTGTCCGGTGGCCTCGCCTCCATGGGCGCCGCCGTGCCCTACGCCATTGCGGCCAAGTTCTGCCATCCGGATCGGCCGGTCATCGCCCTGGTGGGCGACGGTGCCATGCAGATGAACAACATGGCCGAGCTGATTACCGTCGCCAAGTATTGGCGCAGCTGGACGGACAGCACCTGGATCTGCGCGGTGTTCAATAATCAGGATTTGAACCAGGTGACCTGGGAACAGCGGGTCATGGAGGGCGATCCGAAATTCGAGGCCTCGCAGGACATTCCCGACGTGCCCTACCACCTGTTCGCCGAATCCATTGGCCTCAAGGGCATCCTCGTCGATCAGGAAAGCGACGTGGCCAGCGCCTGGGAACAGGCACTTGCCGCCGAACGCCCGGTGCTGATCGAGTTCCGCACCGATCCCGACGTGCCGCCGCTGCCGCCACATATCAAGCTGGAACAGGCGAAAAAATTTGCCTCGACCCTGCTCCAGGGCGACCCGAACGAACGGGGCATCGTGGTCGAGACCGCCAAACAGGTGCTGGGCGCACTGCTGCCCGGCCAGCGCAAGGATAAAGAGTAAGCATGCCGATCCGAGCAAGCCGTTACGAGCTGATCCTGCTGGGAAGTTTTATCACCCTATGGACGGGGCTGGCCATCGCGCCGGTCAAGCGCAGCGACTGGCTGGCGGAAAATCTGCTGGTGTTTGCGCTGCTGATCGTCCTGGTGGCGGTCCATCGGCGGTTCAGCTTCTCGCGTCTGTCGGCGACGCTGGTGTTCGTATTCCTCTGCATCCATGAGGTCGGCGCCCACTACACCTACGCAAAAGTCCCCTACAACCAGTGGTGGCAAGCCCTGACCGGTGGCCAGCCGCTGGACCAGCTCCTGGGTTTCCAGCGCAACCAGTTCGATCGCCTGGTGCATTTCAGCTATGGCCTGCTGCTGGCCTATCCGGTATGCGAGGCGCTGCTGCGGGTGATTCCGGCCCGGGGTTTCGCGGGTTATTTTCTGGCGTGGAACCTGATCCTGTCGTCATCGGCCATCTATGAGCTGATCGAATGGATCGGCGGCGCCTATATGGGCGGCGACACCGCCAAGGCCTTCGTCGGCGCGCAACAGGACCCGTGGGACTCGCAAAAGGACATGGCGCTGGCGGGCTTGGCCGCGTGCTTGACGCTGGTGGCCGCCGCCGCGGTCAATTATTTCCAGCAACGGGACTTTGCCCTGGAATGGGCACTGCGCAAGAAAGCCAGCACGTGAAAGGGACCGGTCCTCGGAAAAATGGTGCAACTGGTCAGCATTTTTTCACTTTTATTAAGTTAATCAGGCAGTCAGCCGATACAAAGCCAGTGCGGGGTATTCTCGCGTTCAGCTGATGGCTTGTTTTTATGATTGAAGATGCTGGCAATGGCTCCTCCGTGATTTCCGGCGAGCGGCCAACCCGAAGTTTCACCCGCCGCACTTTCCCGGCCATCATGCTGTTGCTGTTCATCATGTCCGCTTTGGCCATCGCGGTGCTGCTCAACGTTACCCAGACCCAGGACGAGCAGGCCCGAGAACAAAGCGTGTTTTTTGCCCAGCGGGCCATCGAAGGCATGCGCACGGGCATCGGTCGTGATCTGAGCGACTACTCCAAATGGAGCGACGCTTATCGCCATCTGCACGTAAAGGTCGACAAAGACTGGGCCTACGACCAGGAAAATGTCGGCAGCAGCGTGTTTTCACTCTATGGCTACCAGGCCGTGTTCGTCATTTCCCCAGCCGGCAAGACGGTTTATTCGGTCATCGATGGCGAGATGAGCCAGGTGGCGGCCGACACGTGGTTGACAGGTGACCTGCGCGCACTCGCCAGCAAGGCCAGGGCGGCGGAAAACCGCGATGAAGTGATCGTCGAGCTGTTGCATCACGAGGACGCGCCCGCCTTCGTCGCCGTCTCGGCGATTACCACCGGCACCGACAACAGCGTGGCCGAAATTCCGGGGCCGCCCAGCCTGCTGTTATTTGTCAAAGTCCTTGATCGTGGCGCGCTGCAAAGCCTGTCGCGGGACTTCGCCCTGCCCGACGCGCATATTGCCCGCACGCCAGGACCCAAGGACACCGCCCAGGTCTTGCTCAACGACCTGACCCGCGAAGCTTTGGCCTGGCGCCCGGCGACCCCCGGCAAGGACCTGCGCAAAGTGCTGCTGCCCTTGCTCGCGCTCGCATTGCTGTTTCTTGCCGTCATGGCCCTGGCGGTGTTGCGTCATGCGCTGATCATGCTCCGCGCCCAGGAGCAGCAATACGCCAGCCTTCTCGCCCACCGCAAGGCGTTGGAGCGCAGCGAGGAGCGCTTCCGGGACATCGCCGAGGTCTCGTCCGACTGGCTGTGGGAGGTCGACTCGAACGGAACATTGACCTATCTGTCGGAACGCTTCGAACAGGTCACGGGCTTCAACCCCAGCGAGTGGCTGGGCAAGCCGTTGCACCGACTGTTGCATCCACACAGCGGATCGATCTCGATTTCCCATTGGCTGCTCGCCGGTGCCAACAGCGCCTCCTCTGCGCCGCTCCTTTGCGAATACACCGCGCGCAACCAGCGTATACGCACCTGCAAACTCTCGGTACGGGCCATTGAAGCCGGCGCCCTGGGCTTTCGTGGCACCGCCACCGACATTACCGAAGAGTTGCGAGCGCTGGCGCAGATCAAGCACCTGTCGCTGCACGATCCGCTGACCGGGCTGGCCAACCGCAACCGCCTGTTCGATTGCCTCAGCCAACACCTCGACCAGGCGCGAGATACGCCACTGGCGATACTGAACCTGGACATGGACCGGTTCAAACCGGTCAACGACTCCCTGGGCCATGCCGTCGGCGACAAGGTACTGAAGGAAGTTGCCCATATCCTGCAACAGAACGTGCGCGGCAGCGACCTGGTGGCGCGCCTGGGTGGCGATGAATTCGTCATCATCCTGCCGAGCCCGGGCGGCGCTGGTGATCTCGACCAATTGTGCTCGCGCCTGATCGAATGCATGCAACGGCCCATGCACCTGGACGGCAATACGCTGTACCTGGGCGTGAGTATCGGGGTTGCTTGGTCGCAGCCCGGTGAGCAGCGTGCCGAGGAGCTGTTGCGCCAGGCCGACATCGCCCTGTACGCGGCCAAGGCCGCGGGACGCAATACCTGGCGCGTATACGAAGAGGCCATGGGCAATGTGGCCCGCGACCGTCGACGCTATGAGCAGCAGTTGCGCGATGCGATGCAGCAGGGCCAGCTCGAATTGCGTTACCTGCCCCGTTTCGATGTGGGCGCCGAGCAGCTGTATGGTTTTGAAGCCCAGGCCTTCTGGCACCATCCTGAGCGCGGTGAGCTGGGCGGGATCGACTTCATCCCGGTCGCCGAAGCATCCGGCCAACTGGAGGACCTGGGCAGCTGGATGCTGATCAACGCCTGTGACGAGGCGATGAGCTGGCCCACCCCGCTCAACGTGTCCATCGCCGTTTCGCCTCGCTGGTTCAGCAGCAGTTTCCTGTTCAACCAGGTGCACAAGGCTCTGGAAACAAGCGGCCTGCCCGCCCAACGGCTGACCCTGGAAGTGGCCGAAGGCGTCCTGCTGACTGACCATAAGACGCTCGCCAGAACCCTTCATGCTTTAAAGGCGCTGGGCGTGCGGATCAATATCGACAAGTTCGGCACCAACATAGCGTCCCTTCGGGAAGTGCTCGACCAGCCATTCGACGGCATCCGCTTCGATCGTAATATCCTGGCGCAACTGGGCCTGGAACATGACCAGGAAGGCGTGCTGGCGATGATTCGGTTGAGTCGCAGCGTCGGGTTGATGGTGACGGCCGAAGGTATCGAGAACGCCGTGCAGTTCAGCCAATTGCGCAGCGTGGCTTGCGATCATGTGCAAGGCCCGTATTTCGGCGCAGCCCTGGCCCGCTCGGAAATGGCCTCATTCTTTACCACGCCTCGCTGGCTGTAGCATCTGCAATGCCCCTGTGGGAGCGAGCCTGATAACCGGCCGGGATTTTTTTGGTCGGGTACATATCCGTTGCTGCGGTAATGGCGGCTTATGGTTCCGCTTTTACAGCGGCTCACTTTTATGAGGCCCGGAAGCCGGCCCAGTCAAAAGTAAGCAAAACGCCTTTGCCCCACCACTCGGCACCTCGCTTAGGCTCGGTGTGCCCTCACTCCGGCATTGCTCCGTGGGCCCGCCGCGAAGGGCCGTCCCTGGCCCAGCGCGGCTATCCCGGCATCCATGCCGGGATGCCCACTGCGCAACGCCTGCGTTCGGCCAGCGTGGTTAACGGGGCGCCCGAGATCAACGTCCACCGCGAGGCGGCCTGGTAGCCGACCTGGTTCTTCGGTTGTATTCCAATCCCATTGTGGGAGCGAGCCTGCTCGCGAAGGCGTCGGCACACTCACCACTTATGCAAGCTGGCCCACCGCTTTCGCGAGCAGGCTCACTCCCACCTTGATCTCCAGTGTTCATTGCATCTCCATACACAACAAAACCCCTGTGGGAGCGAGCTTGCTCGCGAAGACGGCGGCACATTCACGACTGATGCAAACTGACCCACCGCTTTCGCGAGCAGGCTCGCTCCCACCTTGGTCTCCAGTGTTTATTGCATCTACATACTCAACAAAGCCCCTGTGGGAGCGAGCCTGCTCGCGAAGGCGTCTGACGGCCGCCGCATGAATAGCCGTTTAACCTCCGGGGCTCTGGCGAAAGCTCACCGCGAGGCGGTTCCAGCTGTTGATGGTGCTGATCGCGAGGGTCAGGTCGACCAGTTCTTCTTCGCTGAAACTGGCGCGGGCCAGGGCGTAGACGTCGTCTGGCACTTGGCTTTCGGCCAGCAGCGTGACGGCTTCGGTCCAGGCCAGGGCGGCTCGTTCGCGCGGGTTGAAAAACCCGCTGTCGCGCCACACCGCCACCGCGTAGAGGCGCCGCTCGGTCTCGCCCTGGCGACGGGCATCCACCGAGTGCATGTCGGTACAGAACGCGCAGCCGTTGAGCTGCGAGGCGCGGATCCTGATCAGATGCAATAACCCCGGTTCTATACTCAGCCGGCTGGTCAGCGCCTCCAGGCCAATCATGGCCCTCATCGCCGCGGGGGACGCACTGTAGTAATCCAGACGCGGGCTCATGGCGGGCTCCGTAGTGATCGATGAATCCACGGTAGGTCGTCG
Organism: Pseudomonas sp. Z2-11; assembly: GCF_054161305.1. Lineage (NCBI taxonomy): Bacteria > Pseudomonadati > Pseudomonadota > Gammaproteobacteria > Pseudomonadales > Pseudomonadaceae > Pseudomonas > Pseudomonas sp. Z2-11. The sequence continues at coordinate 2,878,362 of NZ_CP096395.1, read as the reverse complement.
AGGCCGCGCGTGACAGGTCCAATCCGCCGAAAAACGCCCACGCAACTTCTCCGCGCCAGCGCATTGCGAGTAATCTCGCGTTTTCCCCTTGCCGCAAACGATCACCCAGGAGCCCGCGGGTATGGAACTTCATGTCGTCATCAACGGCCGCAAGGACCTGACAGGCCAGTTGTACCGACAACTTCGCAGCGCCATCGAAAGTGGTCGCCTGGCGGCCGGCACGCAGCTGCCGCCCAGCCGTCTGCTGGCCGAGCAACTGGGCATCTCGCGCAAGACGGTCTCCGACACCTACGCCCAGCTGACCTACGAAAACTTCCTCACCGGGGTCATTGGCAAGGGCACCTATGTCAATGCCCGACCGGCCAACATCTTGCGCAAGCAAAGCCACCGCGAGCTCGCCGGGGCGGACGTCGTCGAGACCTGGCGCAACATGCCGGACCTGCTGCGTCACCCGCTTGCCGAAAGTGCGTTGCGCTATGACTTCATCGGCGGCGCTACCGGCAAGGGCCAGTTTCCCCTGGATGACTGGCGCCGGTGTACGGCCCATGCCCTACGTCAGATCGCCAATGCCAAGGGTTTCTACAGCCAGCCCGAAGGGTTGGCGGCGCTGCGCAATGCCATCGCCCGGCATATCGCGTTCTCTCGTGGGGTCAACTGCCAGGACGAGGACGTGGTGGTGTGCAACGGCGCGCAGCAGGCACTGGACTTGATTTCACGGGTGCTGACCCGCCCCGGCAGCCTGGTGGCCATGGAAGATCCCGGGTATCCGCCGGCACGCCTGCTGTTCTGCTCCCATGGCGCCACGGTGGCCGGGGTGCCGGTGGATGAGCAAGGCATGCGCGTGGACTTGATTCCCGACGGCACACGGCTGATCTACGTGACACCCTCCCACCAGTTCCCCTTGGGCATGCCCATGAGCCAGCCCCGGCGCGAGGCCTTGCTATCGCGGGCCTATGAACTGGGGGCGATCATCATCGAAGACGACTACGACAGTGAATTCCGCTATGAAGGCCGGCCCACCGACTCGCTGCAAAGCATGGATGAGCGCGGGATCGTCGCCTACGTCGGGACGTTTTCCAAGACCTTGTTGCCGGAGCTGCGGCTCGGTTATGCAATCCTGCCACCGGCTATCCTCGAAGCGGTGATCCTCGCCAAGCGCCTCACCGACCAGCACACCTCCACCCTGCCCCAATGGGCGCTGGCCAAATTCATCGCCGAGGGTTGCCTGCTCAAGCACATCCGCCGTTGCCACGCCCTGTACGCAGGCCGGCGCGAGCGAATCCTGGCCCGCATGGGCGCCGATCTGGCGCCTTGGTTCGAGGCCGTGCCGACCACCGCGGGTTTCCATATGGCGGTGTTGTGCAAGGTTCCAATCGACCTGCCGCTGGTGATCGAGCTGGCGAAAAAAGCCGAGGTCGGGCTCTACAGCCTCGACGGTTTTTTTCATGCCGCACCGGTACGCTCCGGCCTGATGCTGGGCTTTGGCGCCATCGAACTGCTCGACATCGACGTCGCCCTCGACCGTTTGCGCGACATTCTCCAGCAGGTCGCCTGATCGATTGGACTGGGGATTTATCCGCCCATTGGCTGTTTTAGCCGGGTGCCGGCAGGCCTATTCTGCTTGGGTGTCATCACGTATCGGAAGCACTCCCGTTCGACTTGATTCAGGAGCCAGGACAATGTCTCGCCAAGTGATCAACACCGTACAGGTGCAAGCCGCCGCCGGACGCTCGGAAGAACTCGGTCGGCAGTTGCAGCAAATCGTCGAAACCCTGCGCGCCTTGCCGGGCTGCGATGCTTACATGGTCGATCGTTGCCCGGAGCACAACGACCGCTGGAACGTCAGCGCCCGCTGGCAATCGGAGGCGGCCATGCAGGCCCATTTCAATTGTCCCGAAGTCCAGGGGTTCATCAGCCTGATCGAAAGCCGCCTGGCTCGCAGCGTCGACTTCAACAGTTTTCCGCTGGTGTGAGTCCCCTCTCCCTATGGCACTGAAAGCTTTCGTGGCGAGGGAGCTTGCTCCCGCTGGGTCGCGCAGCCGCCCCCAGCTTTTCGCATTGTGCCAAAAACCTGGGCCTGCTTCGCAGTCCAGCGGGAGCAAGCTCCCTCGCCACAGGGGGCCCTCCGCGTGAGGCACTCATTGGTCTACTTGTCTTCCGAAAGATTGGACGTTTTTCCACAACGCCTCGGGGCTTAGGGTGGAGCCATCGCCACAGCGCGAACCCACTCCCACCACAAAGGACCCGCCTCGATGAAAACCCTCTACTTGATCGCTGCCCTTGGCCTGCTTCCCGTCGCTCCGCTCTACGCTCATGAAACCGCGCCTTCGGAAAAAATCCAGGTGCTGCAAGAGAAACAACTGAAAAACCTGCCCGACAAAAAAACCATGATGCTGACCGTCGACTATGCGCCGGGCCAGTCTTCCATCGCCCACAAGCATGACGGCACGGCCATGGCCTATGTGCTTGAGGGCGCCATTACCTCCCAGGTCAAGGGCGAACCGGCGATCACCTACAAGACCGGTGAGTTCTGGTACGAAGCCGCCGGCTCCGAGCACCTGGTGTCGAAGAACGCCAGCGCCACCCAACCGGCAAAGCTGTTGGTGTTCATGGTGCTGGGCAAGGACGAAGCGGTGCTGATCCCGTTGAAAGACTGACCGCCGCCGCGACTGTGCCGGGCTTTTGGCCCGGTGCAGCTCAGGCGCCCTGGATGATGCCCTTGAGCACCGTCTTGAAACTCTCGAGTTGCTCATCGCTGAACTGGCCGAACACCTTGTCCTGCTGCTCCTTGGCAATCGCCCAGAGACCTTCGGTTTCATCGATGCCCTTGGCGGTAAGGCGCACCCGATCGCCATCATCGGTGACCAGCCCCTTGCGTCGCAGATTGGCCACCGCCTCTTCGATCTCACGCACCGGCATCGCGACTTCGCGCTGCAGATCGGCCATGTTCAGGCCGGCGTCGTTCTCCAGCACCATCAACATCCGCGCCTCGCTGGTGCGCAGTCCGGTGGACAACTGGCGCGGCTGGTAACTGGCCTGGTAGGCCCGTAGAGCCTGGGTCATCAGGTAATACAGGTTATGGCTCAAGCGACCCTGGAAATGACTGCTCGGCGGCTGGCCTTCGCCGCGCTGGGTCATGCGCGTATGCGGCAGGACCATCGAATAGGCGCCCTGATGATAGAGCAACGGCGAGCGCCCGAAATCATCGAACGCGACGACTTTGCCGATCATGATCCAATGATCACCGCCATCGACCTGCTGGAACTTCTCGCAATGGAAACGCGCCGAGCAATCGACGAACACCGGCGCGCCCCCTTCGCCGGCCTCGAACTGGATTTCGGCGAAGCGGTCATCCTTGGGCCGGGCGAAGTTGTTCGACAGGTCGATCTGGTCGGCGGCCAGCACGTTGACGGCGAAATGGCTCGCGGCTTCGAATACACCGTGGCTGCTGGAACGCTTGTCGATGCTCCAGAGAATCAGCGGCGGGTCGAGGGATACCGAATTGAAGCTGTTGGCTGTCACGCCGACTTTGCGCCCATCCTCGGTCGCGGCGGTGACCACGGTCACGCCGGTGGCAAAGTTGCCCAGGGCCCGGCGGAACGCGCGGGTGTCGAAAGCAGTTTCACAGATATCGGACATGCAAGACTCCCGGCCGCCTCAGTCGACGGCCTCGATTGTTGTTATTGGAACCGGGTTTGCCGGGCAGACGATCAGACCATGCTGGGATCGGGCTCCAGGCCCATCAATTCCCGGCCCAGGATCTGCGCACAGACGTCATAGTCGGTGTAGGCATGGGCGCCGGTCAGGTGCGCATCGCGGAACAGCCGTTGCAGTTCATTGGTTTCGAACCACGCGCCGCCGCCAGCGGCTTCCATCAGGCGATCCACCGCCTGGATGCACATCCTGGTCGCATAACCCTGGTTGGTCCGCCAGAACGCCAGGGTCTCGCGGCTCGGGTATTGATGCCGCTCGCTGTGCTCGGCGTGGTCTTCCCAGGTTTTTTCGAGGAAAGCCCGAGCCGCGGCCACCTGGTGGGTGGACTCGGCCAGGCGCATCAGCGCTGGCGTGGCGGCGCCGACCGCGGCACCGGTGTAGGCCCGCACGCGGGTCCGGGTTTTCTCGCGAAAGACCTCCAGCATGCGTTCGGCGACGCCGAGGCTGACGGTAGAGAAGCCGCTGGCGAAATACGGACGATACGGCGCATAGAAAATCTTGCTGTCGGGGTACAGGCCAAAGCCGCCGGACCTGCCTTCCATCATGTCCTTGGCTTTCTGGATCCGGTGTTCCGGCACAAAGGCGTTATTGATGATAAGGGTCTTGCTGCCGCTGCCGCGCATGCCGACCGCGTACCAGTCATCGCGGATCTCATAATCGCGACGAGGCAACACCGCAAAGCAATAGTCCTGGGTGCCTTCGGCATTCTTTCGACGGAAACCGACAATGGCCCATTCGGCGTGGTCGCAACCGCTACTCCAGCCCATTTCGCCGCTGAACGTCACGCCGCCCTCGACTTCCTCGGTGCGGCCGAAAGGCGCGATGCTGCTGCTGGCGGTGGCGTCGGGGTCGTCACCCCAGACCTCCTCCTGGGTCTGGGCCGGAAACAATGCCAACTGATGACTGTGGGTGCACAACAGGCTCATGGCCCAGGCGGTGCTTGCGCAAGCGCCGGCCAGCAGGGCGATGCAATCGGCGAATTGCGGCAAGGAAATCTCCATGCCACCGTATTTTTTCGGCTGGAAGGCCCGGTGCATGCCTATGCTCTTGAGCAGGGCAATATTCTCGGCGGGAACGGTACGGTCCTTCTCGGCCTGGAAGGCGTTGGCGGCGATGGCCGGCAGGATTGGCTTGAGGTCTTCGAGCAGCGGGTTTGGCTTTTTCATGGACGGGCTCTTTTATTATCTGGCGTCTGCCGATCCCGCCCTTGCCCGCCGGCCAGGCGGCTGCACAAACAGCGGGATCAATGATTAAGGCCGGTCCAGTATGGGTTCACCGGAGCCGCTGAAAAATGCACCTTCCAGATCCAAGATTGTACTTTTCATGGTGCGCGATACCGCGATGGCGCGCTCGGTCAAATAACCGGCACGGATGATCAAGACAGCCGCCCCTGCCAGGCCCCTTAATAGAGCCATCCCTCGCAGCGCCTGGCTCAGGCCCTGCAAGCGGAGCTTTCCTTCACTTTGTCAGGTTGCGTCATGATCAATATCGAAACGCCCACCTATTACACGGCCACCAAGAAGTACAACCTCAGTTTTGCGACCCTGGAACAGGACGTGGAAGCCGACGTTGTGGTCATCGGTGGCGGTTTCTCCGGCATCAACACCGCGTTGGAGCTGGCGGAGAAAGGCATTACCAACATCGTGGTGCTGGAGGCGCGTTACCTGGGCTTCGGCGGCACCGGACGCAACGGCGGCCAGATCATGGCCGGCATTGGTCATGACCTGGAAAAAATCAAGAAGGACGTCGGTGAAGAGGGTCTGCGCCAGGTCTTCGAAATCAGCGACCTGGGCGCCGACATCATCAAGGACCGCATCGCCAAGTACGATATCGATGCGGACTTCTGCCATGGCTATGGCTACATGGGTTTCAACGCCCGCCAGGAAAAGACCCTGCGGGCCTGGGAAAAAGATTTCAAGTCGATCAACAGCAAGCACGAGATCCGCTTTCTCGGCGGCTCCGACGTCCAGCAGATCATTGGGTCCAACGCGTACGGCAGCGCATTGCTGCACATGGGCGGTGGGCATGTGCACTCGCTGAACCTGCTGTTGGGCGAAGCCAAGGCACTCGTCGGCCACGGCGTGCGGATCTTCGAGAACAGCCCGGCGCTGGAGGTCAGTTATGGCGAACGCATCACCGTGCGCACCGGCCGTGGCTCGGTCACGGCCAGCAAGCTGTTGTGGGCCTGCGACAGCTTCCTGAACAAGCTGGAACCGGAGCTGCATCGCTCGACCATCAACACCTACGCGTTCCAGATGATGACCGAGCCGCTGTCGGATGAGCTGATCCAGCGCATCAGCCCGATTCGCGGCGCCTACAGCGACATCCGGCCGGTGATCGACTACTACCGCGTCACCAACGAGAACCGCCTGCTGTTCGGCGCGGCAACTCCGTTAGTCGAGCATATCCCGCAGGATCTGAAGGCGTGGAACCGGCGCCTGATGCTGAAGATTTTCCCTTACCTGAAGGATGTGAAGATCGACCTGGCCTGGGGCGGCCCCATGGCGTGCAGTCCGAACCTGTTCCCCCAGGTCGGCACCCTGCCCGGTCGCAGCAATGCGTTTTTCGTCCAGGGCTACTCGGGTTTTGGCGTCACGCCGAGCCACATCATCTGCAAGGTGCTGGCCGAAGGCATGAGCGAAGGCTCGGCGCGCTACGACCTGGTCAGCTCGATCAACCGTCCGACCATCATCGGCAAGGACGCGATCCGTCCGCTATTGCTGACCGCCGGCAAGTCCTGGCATCAGTTGTCGGGTTACTGGAATGGTCGTCGTTGACAACACCCTGATACAGCCACTGTGGGAGCGAGCCTGCTCGCGAAGACGGTACGCCAGTCGACATGGAGGTTGTCTGACTCAACGCTTTCGCGAGCAGGCTCGCTCCCACAGAGGGCACGCTTGACCCGGATTGAACATACACCCCGACTTTTATCAGGAGATATCCCATGCCGCTTACCACCCTCGAAAAAAACATCCAACTGTCCGACCTGGACGCCTGGGGCACCGTTGCCGACCTCGGTTCGCAGATTCTCGAAGGCGAAGTCAAAGCCTTCGGCAAGATGACCTTCGGTGCGCCCACCGACCCGGTCAGCAGCGCCTACTTCGGCACCACACAAGGCAAGTTCCGCATGGTCTATCCGTTCGCCGAACAGGCGACCGTGGTCACTGGCGAAGTGGTCCTCACCGACGAAGCCACCGGCCAGAGCACCCGCTACAAGGCCGGCGACAGCTGGTTCGTGACCAAGGGCACGCCCGTCCTGTGGGAAGTGGTCAGCGAAAGTTTCGTGAAACACTACTTCGCGGTAGCCTGACCGATTCCGGCTGCCGGCCCCCGTCGGCAGCCTCCTGGCGGAGTCTGGAAAATGAATGTCATCGCTGTACAAGACATCGCAAGTCATTGCCTGAACGCCTTCACGCAACTCATTCCCGCCAGCCGGGCGGCGTTCTATCGCGTAGACCGGCATTTGCAGGCCTACGACTTCAGCTTGCACGGCATGAGTGGCGAGATGCACCAGGACTATCTCGACCATTACTGCGCGTTCGATCCGCTGCGCCCGCGAAACTGTCTCTCCAGTCCGAGCGTCGTCCCGCTGAGCCTGGCCATGGCCCGCCAACCGGTCCGCGACAATCATTGCTACCAGCGTTTCCTGCAGCGCTATGGCGTGGTGGATGTCGTGGAAGTGTTCGTCCATCGCGCCGGCCAGCCGCAAGCGGCGATTTCAATGCTGCGCACCGCCGAACAAGGCGCGTTCACCGGCCAGCAATTGAGCCAGCTCAGCGCGCTGCAAACGTTGCTGCACCTGGCGGTGGCCCAGTTGCCCTGCGCGGACGACAGTCTCAGCCAGCTAACGCCCAAGGAGCGGCAGATTGCGCTGTTGCTGCGCGAGGGCGCCAGTAACAAACAACTGGCCCGAGCACTCGACATCGGCCTGCCGACGGTCAAGACCCACCTGATCAACCTGTTCCGCAAGACCGGCGTGAGCAATCGTACCGAGCTGGTCAGCAGCCTTTTCCTGTAACACCGAGCCTGTGGCACCGCCCCGTGGCGAGGGAGCTTGCTCCCGCTGGGCTGCGCAGCGGCCCCAGAAAAGGCGACTCGGTCTATCTGAAAAATCGCGATAACCGATTTCAGGACCGCTACGCGGCCCAGCGGGAGCAAGCTCCCTCGCCACAAGAGCTTTGCTCAACCCTTTGGTTGATAGGCCGACGCTCTGCCAGGCGCCATGATCCGAGTGGCACATTCAACCACCGGAGCCCTGCAATGAGTACTTCTTCAGACTGGATCACCGTCGGCGCCCTGGCCGATGGCTTTGCCCCCGAAGCCTTCATCCTGCCGAACCTCGCCGACCTGGACGGCAAGACCTTTACCCTGCACTTTGCCAATGGCTGGCAGATCGAACATCGCTTCGAACAGGACGCGCTGAGCTGGGCAGCAGCCGACGGACATTCCACCGGCACCGCGCCGTATCGAGCCACTTCGGTGCGTCCGGGCTTGTACCTCGTCGACTTCATCAAACGCGAAGGTGGCCAGACGTGGTCGGTGAGCCTGGTGCTCGATACCGTCAGCGCCGCGTTCACCGCCGTGATCGGGCGCATGCCCGCCGAGGCGCAAACCCTCGAAGGCCTCTACAGCCGCGCATTGGCCGGCAAACCGTTGACCTCGGTGGAAGTCGAGTTCCTCCACGGCACGCTGGATCGTCCATGGCAACCGGGCCTCTGCCCTCACGCACCGACGAGCGAACTGGTGGGGCTGCGCAATCTGTATCGCTACAGCCCGAGTGAAGTCTACGAACACATCTACCTCAACCAGCGGTTTTATTCCTGGCAGTGCCTCAAGGGCGTTGAACAAGGCCTGTGCGACACCGACCGCTGCGACACCTACAAGATTGCCGATCAGCTGTACCTGTTCGTCTGGCGGGAGAAAATCATCCCGACCCTGGGCCTGGTGCTGATCGACCTGCAGCAGCACCGTAGCGACGGCAAGATTTTCGGTTACGCCGGCGCATCCTTCGACGAGTTATCGAACTTCCCGGTCAGCTCCTATTGCCAGGTACTCAACCAGACGGAGTACCCCGATGCCTGAGCCAAGCACTGTGGTGATCACGGGTGCCGGCACCGGCATCGGTGCCGCTTGCGCCCGCCTGTACGCCGCCGAGGGCGCCAACCTGGTGCTGATCGGCCGGCGCCGCGAGCCGCTGGAGCAACTGTTAGAGGAAATCGGCGGCCTGGTGCTGGTGGGCGACGCGGCGTGCCCGGCGACGTGGGACGGCTTCGTCGCACAGATACGCCAACGCTTCGGCCGACTTGACGTGCTGCTGGCTTGCGCCGGCGGGCTGGGCCAGGGCAGCGCCACCGACACCAGCCCGTCGGCGTGGGAAGCGGCGCTACGCAGCAACCTGGACAGCGCCTTTTACAGCGCTCGTGCCTGCCTGCCGCTGCTGATGGAGAGCGCCGGCAATATCGTTTTCGTCGCCTCCATCGCCTCCCTGGCAGCCGGACCGCAGGTCTGCGGCTACACCACCGCCAAACATGCGCTGCTCGGCCTCAATCGCTCGCTGGCGCGGGACTACGGACCACGTGGTGTGCGCGTCAACGCGGTTTGCCCTGGTTGGGTACGCACGCCGATGGCCGATGAAGAGATGCAGGCCTTGATGCAGTTCCACGGTGAGAATCTGCAACAGGCCTATGCCCGGGTCTGCGCCGATGTGCCATTGGGCAGGCCCGCCAGCGCCGAGGAAATCGCCCGGGTTTGTCGTTTCCTGGCCTCGCCGGATGCTTCGATCATCACCGGCGCGACGCTGGTGGCCGACGGCGGATCCAGCATCGTCGATGTGCCGACGCTAGCCTTCAGCCGAATGGAGCAAGCAAATGCCTGATGACCTGGATTTCTCCGGCAAGACGGTGCTGGTAACCGGCGGCGCGCAAGGCATCGGCCGGGCCATCGTCGAAGGGTTTGCCTGGCGTGGGGCGCGAGTGGTCATTGCCGACCTGGATCTGGCGGGGGCCGAGGCTGTATCCAGCGACCTGCGCGCCAGCGGTTACCCGGTGGATGCCATGGGCGTCGACCTGGCCGACGCCACGGCCATTACGCAAATGATCGCCGAGCTGGGACAACGCACCGGCAGGCTGGATGTGCTGGTGCACAACGCCGGCTATTTCCCCCTGACGCCCTTCGCCGAAATCACGCCAGCGGTGCTGGAGCGAACGCTGGCGGTGAATCTGTCAGCGTTGTTCTGGCTGACCCAGGCCGCGCTGCCGATGTTCCGTCGCCAGGGTCAGGGCTGCGTGCTGGTGACCTCTTCGGTGACCGGCCCGCGCGTAGCCTACCCGGGCCTCAGCCACTATGCGGCGTCCAAGGCCGGGGTCAACGGCTTCATCCGCAATGCGGCGTTGGAGCTGGCGGCGGAGAACATCCGCGTCAATGGCGTCGAGCCGGGGATGATCGCAACACCAGCTATGGCCAACCTGGGGGACGCCCAAGTCAACCACGACATCGCCCGCCGAGTACCGCTGGGGCGACTCGGCAAACCGTCGGACATCGCCGGAGCCATGCTGTTCCTGGCCTCGGACCTGGCCGCCTACGTCACCGGCCAGACCCTGATCGTCGATGGCGGCTCGACGTTGCCTGAGGTTTGAGCCCTGTTCGCGATAGCGGTGGGTCAGCTGGCATCGTTGCTGAATTAACCACCGCCTTCGCGAGCAGGCTCGCTCCCACGCTGTTTTGTGCTGATCACCTGATCCGGAGTCAACCCGGTCACCTGTGGGAGCGAGCCTGCTCGCGAAGGGGTCGGCACATCCAGCATCTTCATCGACTGTGGCACCGCCATCGCGAGCAAGCTCGCTCCCACACTGTTTCGTGTCGATCACCAGATCCGGAGTCAACCCGGTCACCTGTGGGAACGAGCCTGCTCGCGAAGGGGTCGGCACATCCAGCATCTTCATCGACTGTGACACCGCCTTCGCGAGCAGGCTCGCTCCCACACTGTTTTGTGCTGATCACCAGATCCGGAGTCAACCCGGTCACCTGTGGGAGCGAGCTTGCTCGCGAAGGGGTCGGCACATCCAGCATCTTCATCGACTGTGACACCGCCTTCGCGAGCAGGCTCGCTCCCACACTGTTTTGTGCTGATCACCTGATCCGGAGTCAACCCGGTCATCTGTGGGAGCGAGCCTGCTCGCGAAGGGGTCGGCACATCCAGCATCTTCATCGACTGTGACACCGCCTTCGCGAGCAGGCTCGCTCCCACACTGTTTTGTGCTGATCACCAGATCCGGAGTCAACCCGGTCATCTGTGGGAGTGAGCCTGCTCGCGAAGGGGTCGGCACATCCAGCATCTTCATCGACTGTGGCACCGCCATCGCGAGCAGGCTCGCTCCCACATTGTTTTTTGCTGATCACCAGATCCGGAGTCAACCCGGTCACCTGTGGGAGCGAGCTTGCTCGCGATGGCGGTGGGTCAGGCCACCCCTTGCGCCTGCTGCAACTGGCTGGAGCGGAACGCCTTGGGCGACTGTTCGAATTGTTTCTTGAACGAACGGCTGAAGTGCGCCGAATCGGTGAAGCCCCATTTGTAGGCAATCGAGGTGATCGACTCATCCCGCAAGAAAGGATTGGCCAAGTCATCGGCGCTGCGCTTGAGGCGGGCGCGCTGGATGTAGCGGCACACGCTGTCATCCTGCTCTTCGAACAAGCGGTACAGGTGTCGCACCGAGATGTTCAAGCGGTTGGCCAGGCCGACCGGGCTGAGACCGGGTTGGGTCAGGCATTCATCAATGACTTTCTGTACGTAGCTGCGCAGATGACTGCCTTGCAACCCGACGCTGTCGCCGCACAGGTCGGTTTCATGCTCCAGCGCCGATCCCAACAGCGAGACAAAGGCGTTTTGCAGGGCTTCGCCCTCCCCGGCGCTGCTTTCGCCCTCCGGGGTGTCCTTGCAGAGCTGGTCCACCAATACATGCAGCATTCTTCCGCAAGCCTTGCTTGAAGAAATCTTGCCGAAGGTCTTGCTGTCGCCGCCCAGTCGCCTGGCGACGTCCCGCCGAGATAACGACAACACGGCATGCTCGATCAGGCCGAACGGGCTGATTTCAAGGGAGCCCACCGAATCCATCAGCAACAGCTCGCCGGGGGCCAGCTGGATACTCGTGCCATTTTGGGTGATACGCGAATAACCGCTGCGCTGGCTGACCAGGAAACAGTCCTGATCATCATCGTGATCCGGTTTGCATAGCTGGCGCCTGATGGAACTGGCATTGGTGCGCAGGTTGGCGAGTGAGAGGCCGCCGCGCTGAAAAGTCGACACTTCGCCAATGAACAACGCGCGATTGAAGGCCAGCTCCGTCTCGAAATGGCCGCATGTCGCGCGCAGGTCCCGATTCCAGGTGTCCAGCCCGCCTTGCCCAGCCTGTTGCATGCTCATGGCGCTCTCCACAATGGCTTATTGTTTTTGTGCGGCAATAGTTAACATGTTATCTAAATGCACGCAACAAGTACCTGATCGCCAGAGCAGTAGCAGGAATGATGCCAGGCAAAACGAAAACTCAGAACGTCAAGAGTACCCTCCGCAGCCCACCCAGCGTTGCGAACAAGGCATCGCGCTGCAACGGGCTCAGCGCGATGTAGCGGCGGAACGCGGGCATCCGGTTGACCACCTCGCTGCCGCCCACATGCGCCAGTCGCACAGACCATTGCCGGCCTTGCAGCTCGATGTCCAGGCGCTTGAAGTCCAGCGGCATCAGGGCGGCGTAAAGCGCACGATCACCTTCGATGGCCGTCCGCAGCCGGACCGACAACGCGTCACCTCCCTTCAACTGGCGGCAACGAATGCCGCTGCGCCGAATGGCTCCGCCATGGTGCAATTGCAGGCGCGCATTGCCCTCTCTCGACGCAGGCACGTGCAACACGAACTCGGTTGTTACCACATGCATCAACAACTGCGACTCGGTGCGTTCGACGATCTCCAGTTGAAGGCCGCCATCGTCGGTGACCACCGTCGCCGCCCCCGCCATCGACACCTCAAACCGCGCCAGTGCAAGGTTGCGTCGCAAGTGCTCCAGCGTTACCCCAGGTCGATAACCGGCCGGGGCGCGACGGGCACTGAACAGCTCAGACAGCTTTTGCAGCAGGCTCGATAAACTCGCCGACAGGTTGCCCTGGCTCATGGGAAAACTCCTTGGCCAGCACGTCTTCGACGGTCGCCGGCTTGAATGGATTGACCTTCTGCACCACCAGGGTCCAGAACAGGGCGTAGGCCGCGGTACCGCCAAGCATCACGGCGAAGGGCACATAAATGTCCGCCGGATTCATGCCTGGCGGCGTGATGAACCACATGCCCAGGACGATGCCGACGCTGGACAGGATCTGTGGCAGCGGGAAAAACGGCGAGCGGTAGGCCCGGGGCAAATCGGGACGGCGGACGCGCAGGCTGATCACCGAAATCGTCACCAGCAGATAGGCAAAACTCCAGGCGCACACCGCCGCCAGTACCAGATGCATGATGTTATCGGTGTTACCGCCGAGCCACAGCGCGTGTAGGCAAGGGATCAGCATCGCCACCAGGATGCACAGCAACGGCGTTTTGAAACGGGGATGCAGGTAGGTGAAGACCTTGGGCAGTGCGCCGTCCACTGCCATGCCATAAAGGATGCGCGGTACGCCGGCCATCAGCGTATTGATGGTCGCGGCGCCGGCAAACAGGAAGCCGATCCCCAGCCACATCGGCCCGATGTCGCCCATCACCTGCTCGGCGAAGCGCGGAATCGCCATGGGCGTGTCCAGCAGGTGCACGCCGCTGGTGGCATCGAGCAGCACGTTTTCCACCTGGCGCTTCATCGCCGCGCCATAGATGAACATGCAGGCCGCGACGCTGAACAGGCCCAGCATCATTGCCCTCGGCATGGTCCTGGCCGACTGGCGCAGGTCCGGCGCCAGTGGCGTGACAAATTCGCATCCGACGAACATGAACATTGCCATGCCCACCAGCGACAGCACCGTGACCAGGTCGGTCCCGACCACGGACGCGCCGAACCAGCCCTCGAGTTCTACCGCCGGCGCGGCGATCAGCCCCAACACGCCGAACACCATCAGGGTCGTCCACATGCCGAAGGTCAGGATGATTTCGGCCCGGCCGAAAGCACTGACGCCGAACGCATTGAGTACGCCAAACACCACCACGAAACCCACGCCCAGCAACCAGGAACCACCGGCCGATTCGACCAGGGTATTGAGGTGTTCGAAGTTCACCAGGGCCATGACCCCGGCCAGGATGGTTTCCGCCGTTCCGGCAAACACATGGACAATCAGGTACGCCGACAAAGTGCCGGTAATCGCGAAGAAGCGCCCCATGCCGCAGTTGATGTAATCGTAGACCGAGCCGGTGGTCGGCAAGATCGATGCGGCTTCGGCGAACGTCGTTGCCTGGGCCAGCATCATCACCACCGCGATCAGCATCGCCATGGCGAAGGCGCTGCCACCGATGCCGAACCCCATGGTGGCGGTCAGGATGACCGGGCTGGCCATGATCAGGCCAATGGTGCTGGCCAACGCAGTGGGAAAACCCACCGTACCCCGGTTCAGATGCTCGGTGAGCCTGTCATTGATCGACATGGTGCGGATCCTCGAAAAACGGACTTTTAGTATGGGTGCTACCGCCGTCCGGGCACTGGCGTTCAAGCCTTCCCCAGCCAGTCCCTGATTAAAACGGCGTTGCGTGCAGGATCACTGTGCGCCGCCCTCGCCCCGAGCGTCTTGCCCATGCCTGCCGCCGGTCTTGTAGCTGCCTGCCACTGCCACAGCCATGGCGGCCAGGATCAATACCTTGGCAGGCTGGTGAAAGACTTCGCAGCCCAGGCTCTCCCTAATGCGCGCTCCGCTGTCCTATCGCACTGGGGAAAACACCATGGAGCACACTCGTCAATCACGCCTGCCACGCCAGGCCATCGGCCTGGGCATCGCCTTGCTGGCGGCAGGCTCATCGGCCCAGCCCATTGAGCTTTATGCCGACGATGACACCACCGTCAGCGGCAACTTCCTCGCGGTCTACGGCCTGTTCAACAGCCGCAAGAACTACGACGGCAGCGCCGGCGGTTCGAGCTGGCGCGAAGGTTTCATCAAGTATGGCCTGAGTATCGAGCAGACACTCGACGGCCGCGGGAACCTCTACGGGACCGCCAACCTGGTCAGCTCCGGCACCTGGGGCGATGGCGATGCGGCGGGCCTGAGCGACGGTTCCGAACGCACCACGAAATTCGACGAGGCCTTCGCCGGTTGGCGCTCCGGCGATCTGTTCCCGCTGTTGGGCAAGGATGGCGTCGACCTGTCCTTCGGTCGCCAGGTGATTACCCTTGGCGACGGTTTCATCATCAACGACGACGGCCTGAACGTCGGCAAGGGCGTGGCCGATGGCGAACTCAATCGCGGCGGCGCCTATTACCTCGCCGCCCGGCACGCCTTCGACAAGACCGCCGTGCTGCGCCTGGGCGGCAAGGACGGCGTGCATGGGAGCCTGTTGTGGTTCAAGTCCGACAATCGCGCCCAGGCTAACACCGAGATGGCCGCCGGCACCCTGGAATACACCGCAGCACCCGGCACCCTCGGGCTGACCTACATCCATGGCATCGACGTGGATGAGCACTACGCCAGTGACTTCCAGAAACAACGCGACGGCATGGACATCTACAGCCTTCGCGGTGCGGGCGATGCCGGTATCGAAAATGCGCACTTCTCTTTCGAATACGCCTGGCAAGACAAGGACGCCGGTCCTCAGAAAGCCTGGTACACCGAAGCCGGTTATACCTTCGCCGAGCTGCCCTGGAGCCCCGACCTGACCTATCGCTACAGCCGTTATTCGAAAAACTGGGACTCGATGTTCACCGGCACGAACCGAGGTTATGGCACCTGGTTCCAAGGCGAAGTGGCGGGCAACTACGCCGGCCCGTTCAACAGCAACACGGCCATCCAGCACGTCGGCCTCAAGCTCAAGCCAACCGAGACCGTGACGATCGGCGCATTGTTTTTCGACTACAAGACCTTGCACACCGCTCAAGCGCTGAACCTCGACGGTCGTGAGCTGGACCTGTACGTCGAATGGGCAGCCAATGAGCACCTGATCATCACGCCGCTGCTGGGCCTGTACAAGCCAGAGAAAGACGCCAGCAACGGAGGCAACCAGGTGGGCGGCAACGGCACCAATGTGTACAGCCAGTTAGTGGTGGCGGTTCCGTTCTGAGCGTCAGCCCTTGTGCTGATGCAACATGGTCTGGATCTGGTGCGTGGCCTGGCGGGTACTTTCCGCCAGCTTGCGCACCTCGTCGGCCACCACCGAAAAGCCGCGCCCGACCTGGCCCGCCCTGGCCGCTTCAATCGCCGCGTTCAACGCCAGCAGGTTGGTCTGGTCAGCAATGCCCTTGATCACGCCCACCACCGTGGCGATCTGCGCGTAAGTGACCTGGTTCTGCTCCAGCATGCGCTGGTGGGTAGACTGGGCCGAACGCTCATCACTGATGTCCCGCACCGCGCCCAGCACCCGGACCAGCCGCCCCTGCCCGTCGCGCACGGCGCGGCCGCGCTCGCGGCACCAGATATAATCGCGACTCTTGTGTCGCATCCGATATTCGAAGACGTATTCGCCACTGCCTTGGCCACCAAGAATCTCCCGATCAAAGGTCGCCATGATCTTTGGCAGGTCATCGGGATGGGTGATGCCGACCTGGGCGTCCCAGCCGTCCGGCAACTCGTCCGGCCCGTACCCCAGCAATGAGCGGAACTGACTGGAAAAGCGCATGCTGCTGGCCGGGTGCTGCAAATCGCCGTTGACCACGGTGATGTCCCAGCAGCCTTCGGTCAGGGTCGATTGCAGCAGCTCCCAGATCTGCGCCTCCTGAAAGTGCTGTCGGGATTGCCGCTCAAGCTGCTCAAGCCGGGCCTGAAGCCCTTGCTCACGCTCTCCTGCCTGAGCCAGTTGTTGGCGAGCCAACGCATACGCCTGGTCGATTTGCCGGTGTCTTGATGCCTGCTCGTTCAGTTCGCTCTCGGCCTGGCGTAAACGTTCAGCCGCATCCGCTGTTTGCCGGGCGTGTTGTTCAAGACTGGCCCGCAGTTGCGGATAGGCCACGAGCGCAGGCGCGTCATCGGCTTCGCCAGCCAGTACCCGCCGCACCTGCTCGATCAACGCCAATTTCTGCTTGCCGGTCTGGAGAAACATTTTCTGCCCCTGTGCCATTGATGAAGCGCTGATCTGACCGCAAACGGGCGGTGCAGGCTTGCATCTGGCTGCACAGGTTTTGCTTGTGCCTGCCAACCGCAAAAATGGCAGCCACAGACATGCGACGCGGCAGGCACGGTCAAGCCTGCCCGGCCCCCTGGGGTTAGTCTCGGGGCTTTCCCTTGCCTGCGAACAGGAACTTCCCATGAGCGATATTGCCCTGCTGCCTGAGGTCCAAGCCTTCCTTGGCCGACACCACGCGCTGTTCATCGACGGTGCTTATGTCGAAAGCCAGAGCCGACAGACGCTGGACGTGATCAACCCGGCCACGGGCCAGGTCATCGCCCAGGTCTGTGACGCCGGTCCTGGCGATATCGATGCGGCGGTCGAGTCGTCCCGGCGCGGTTTCAAGCAATGGTCCCAGGCCGCCCCGGCGATCCGCGGGCATGTATTGCTGAAACTGGCGGACCTGATGGAGCAACACCGCGAGGAGCTGGCACAGATCGAAACCTGCCAATCCGGCAAGATCATCCATATCTCCCGAGCCTTCGAAGTCGACCAGGCTGCGCACTTCTTGCGTTACTACGCCGGCTGGGCGACCAAGATCAGCGGCCAGACCATCACCCCGTCGCTGCCCTCCTTCGCCGGCGAACGCTACACGGCGTTCACCCTGCGCGAACCGGTGGGCGTGGTGGTCGGCATCGTGCCGTGGAATTTTTCGACGATGATCGCCATCTGGAAACTCGCCTCGGCGTTGGTGACCGGTTGCAGCATTATCATCAAGCCCAGCGAGTTCACTCCGCTGACTATCCTGCGCATCGCTGAACTGGCCATGGAAGCGGGCCTGCCGGCAGGCGCGTTGAACGTGGTGACGGGTAGCGGTCTGGTGGGCAAGGGCTTGATCGAGCATCCAGGCACCAACAAGGTGTCGTTCACCGGCTCGGTGTCTACCGGCATCGCCGTGGGCCAGGCGGCGATGGGCGCCGGACTGACCAGGGCGACACTGGAACTGGGTGGCAAGAACGCGGCGGGATTCCTGCCAGATGTGGACCCCGAGGTGGCGGTCAATGGCATCATCGAGGCAGGTTTCCTGCACTCCGGGCAGATTTGCGCGGCGGCCGAGCGGTTCTTTGTCCACCGCTCGCAGATCGAACCGATCATGCGCAAGCTCGCCGAACGCCTGAGCCAGCTCAGCATCGGCTCGCCGCTGGATGAAGCCACGCAATTCGGTCCGGTGACCAACCGTCAGCATCAGCAGAAACTCGGCGAGTATTTCGCCAGGGCGCGGGCACAGAACAACAGGATTGTTCACGGCGGCAAGCTGATCGACAGGCCTGGCTGCTATGTCGAGCCGACCATCATCCTCGCCAATCATCGAGATGATGCGCTGCTCAATGAAGAAACCTTCGGCCCGATCGCTACCTTCCTGCCCTACGACACCGAGGAGGAACTGCTCGACCTGATGAACGACTCGCCCTACGGGCTGAGCGCCAGCCTTTGGACCAACGACCTGGGCAAGGCCCTGCGCATGGTGCCCGCCATTGAAGCCGGCACCGTCTGGGTGAACATGCACACCCTGCTCGACCCTGCCGTGCCATTCGGCGGGAGCAAGTCTTCGGGTATCGGCAGGGAGTTCGGCAGCGCGTTCATCGATGACTACACCGAGCTGAAGTCGGTGATGATTCGGTATTGAGCTCCGGTTGCATTGATTCCCAATGCTCGCTGCTCACAAAGCCCCTGTGGGAGCGAGCCTGCTCGCGATAGCGGACGTTCAGTCAAAGACGATGTTGAAACTGACAACGCCTTCGCGAGCAGGCTCGCTCCCACACAGGTTCCGCTGCGCCGCCACCATCCCCGCCCAGCTCCCACATGAGGTGTGGGGGCAGTTTTCATCTGCGGTGAGCATTGACCGGCGGTACACGCCCGCGCCATGGCTGGGCGCGTTCCAGTTGGGCGGCCAGGGCCAGCAAGTTGCTTTCTTCGCCGAACCGCCCGGCAAAATGCGCGCCCAGCGGCAGGCCGTTTGCGCTCCAGGACAACGGTACCGACATCGCCGGCTGGCCGCTGGCATTGAACAGCGCCGTGAACGGCGAGTAGCTGTGGAATCGCTCGATGAGCGCCTCAAGGCTCATGCAGACGTCCTCGACGTTGAGCTCGCCAATCATCACCGGTTCGCGGGTCAGGACCGGAGAAAGGATCACGTCGTAATCCTGCATGAACACCGCCAACTGGCGGCCCAGCGCATGAATCCATTCCACCGCGCCGACGTACTGGGCGCCGCTGACATTGCCTTTGTCCCGCAGGATGATCCGGGTGCGCACTTCCAGTTCCTCCGCCTGCACCGCAGACCCACGCATCTGGCCCAGCAGGTCGACATAACGGCGCGTGCTTGCGCCAATGATGGTGAAAACCTGATCATAAAAATCAGGCAGCACCACCGGCAGTTTCACCGGTTCGACGCGGTGGCCCAAGGCTTCACACAACCTGGCGGCCTCGTTCACCGCCTGCACGCTTTGCTGGGAGGTGGCCCAGGGGCCGAGCTGTTCTACCAAGGCAATACGCAACGGCTTCGGATCACGCAGCAGCGCCGTCACATAAGGCTGGACCTGGACCGGCGCGGCATACGGCGCTCCCAAGTCGATTCCGGCGGTGGCGTCCAGCAGCGCGGCGCTGTCACGCACCGACAAGGTGATGACGTGGGGCGTGCCCATTCCTGCCCAGCCCTCGCCCATTATCGGACCTGACGGCATGAGGCCGCGGCTGGGCTTGAAGCCGAACACCCCACAGCAGGACGCCGGCACCCGCAACGAACCGCCACCATCGTTGCCATGGGCGAACGGCACCACCCGGGCCGCCACCAGCGCCGCCGCGCCACCGCTGGAGCCGCCCGCGCTGCGCTCGGTGTTCCAAGGGTTTCGCGTGGCGCCAAAACGTGTCGATTCGGTGGAGTAGGACGTGCCAAACTCAGGCGAAGTGCTGGTGCCCATCATCACGCATCCGGCCAGTCTCAGGCGTGTCACCACTTCCGATTCGAAGTCTGCGCGGCAGGCCCCCAGCGAACGGGAGCCGTTGGTCATCGCTGCCCCCTGGACCGGCGAAAACAAATCCTTGATCAAGGTTGGAACGCCCGCCAACAGTCCCTGCCGGACTTGCGGTCCACACACCGCCTCCCGCGCCGACTCGTACAGCCGTTCCGCCACGGCATTGAGCTGTGGCTCGACCTGTTCCAGACGTTCGATGCCCGCCTCCAGCAGTTCCCCGGGCTGGACCTCGCCACGCCTGACCCACTCGGCCAGTGCAACGGCGTCTTGGGTGTCCATCAATTGATGTATATCTTGCAGACTCATGGTTCAGACTCCTTGTTTCATGACGATTGACGTGATCCGGCGACGTTCGCCCGGCCGTGGCCACGCGTGCGCAAACCGACGGCCACCCATAGCAGCGCCGCCGCAAGACTGGCGAAGGCCAGCCATTGGATCGATTGACGAAGGTCCCCGGTAAATACACCCACGGCAGCCACCACCAACGGACTGATGAACTGGCCGAAATAGAGAAACGAGGTGAAGCCGCCCAGGCCCCGCCCGCGGGTGCTGGCGGTCAAGGCGTTCATCACCGGCGCCATTACGTTCGGCACCAGCAGCCCGGCACCCAGCCCCTGGACGAATACGGCCAGCAGCACCGCGTTGTAGCTTTGCGCTCGAACCAGCAGGCACAGCCCAAGCCCCATCAACGTCAGCAACAGGGCGTTGCAACCGGCGATGCCGAAGCGGCGGCGCAGCAACGGCCAGGTCAACGAGCCGACGAGCGTTGCCAACAGGCTCAACCCCGCCGCCAGGCCGATCAGGGTGCTGGAGGTCACGCCAAGGCTGACCAGCAACGTCGGCGCCTGGATCGGCATGACAATGGTCAGGACCATGCCGCACACAATCATCAGATAGCCAACCAGCAGTTGCGGCACCGCGACCTTGGTCGGTGCCGACTCATCGAGGCGCTCGGCGGTTTGGAGCTTGCTCACCGGCGGTTCCCACAAGACTTTCATCATGGCCGGCACCAACAACAACGGCAGCAGGTAAAGAAGGAACGGCGAGCGCCACGAGTGCTCTCCAAGCGCTCCACCGACGACAAAAAACAGCGCCCCCACCAGGCCTATCGTCACCACTTGGCGGTTGACGTAGCGCAAGCGTTCCTCGCCATGCCAATAGTCGGCAATCAAAGTCGCGCAGCAGGTCATCACCGCCGCCTCGGCGCAGCCAAACAGCAAGCGCGCGCCGACAATCGCCGGCAAGTTGTCGAGCAGCGCCGGCAACGCGCCGAGCAAGGCGTAGAGCAATGTCGTCGCCACCAGCAAGGCCTTGCGTCCGACCCGGTCGGCCAACCAGCCGGCCAACGGCGCGCAGAGGGCAATCGCCAGCGCGGGCCCGGTGATTGCCAGCGGCACCAACAAATCGGCGCGAGGCTCGATGGGGCCGAACTCGGCGGCCAGCCGAGGAAGAATCGGCGTGACCATTACCGAGCCCATGATGGTCAGGCTGCTGCCGAGCATCAGCACCAACCCTTCGCGCCGGCCAACTGCCTGACGCGGCGACGCCGTTGAAATGGAGTTTGATGAGTTCATGACGTCCCCCTAGAAACTGTGAGAAATGCGCAGGGCCGTGGTGTAGCCCTCGGCGCGGTTTCGCGCGTCGAATTCCTTGTAGACGTGCAGCCAGATCGGCGGCACGCCGGGCTTGAAATAACTCACCGCCGGCCCGACCGCGAGTACCCGGGCGCGATTGCCCGATTCCAGGCCCGGAGCATCGTCGTCGGTGAACTGGCGGTAGTAATAGCCGCCCACACCCAGCGTCCAGGGGCCGACATGCTGGCCGACGGCGAATTCATGGCGATACTCGACGCCGCTTTTGTAGTCGGTGGCAGGGTTGCGAGTGTTTACATCGACTTCGAAGCTGGAGGACACCTCGAAGCCGGTGTCTGAGATATAGGTCGCGTTGAGGATCGGCGAGAACGTCCAGTGGTTCAGGCCCGGCGAGATCAGCCGGTCCTCGTCGTAATCGCCGGTCGGGGTCTGGATCTGGAATTGCGCGTTGACGAACAGGTTTGGCGACAACGTCCATTGCAGGATGACGGGCAATACCTGGATGTCGGCCATGCGAAACGGATCGGCTTCGAGGTTCAGCGGACCGACCGGCGTCTGCACCCTTACCGAGGCGTCCATCTGGAAGAACGGCACTACCGCGCCATAGCCGTACTTGGCGCCGAGCACGGTGTAATCGGTCATGTGCATGTAGGCGACGCCGATCGACAGCACATCGAGGGACAGGTTGTTGTCCACCGAGCGACCATGACGGTCTTTCTGCACATTGGCCGAATAGAACGCAGTACGCAGCCCGACCGTCCCGAAGGGCGTGGCCGGCGGCATCATGCCGGCACCGAAGTCGTAGACGCCGAACGCAGTGGTCGGCGCACCGTTCTCGGTAGCGTTGGCCACGGCGCAGGCGCCGAAAAGCCCCAGGGTGAGCCACGCAAAACGCCGCAGGTTTTTCTTTTTATTCTGATTCATCGAATGCCCCATCCCAACCATGTGGTGATGGGGTCATCCTAGGGAGCCGGTCCGCCAGCCGTTATCCGTTTTCAGCACAGATGCGTGCGCCGCAGGGTTTGTGAAGGGGTTTCGCCGAACAGGGTCCGATAGTCGCTGGAGAAACGGCTCAGGTGCCAGAAGCCCCAACGTGCCGCCACCTCCTGCACGCCCCTGGCCTGGTCGCCGGCGCGCAGCTCCCGGCGCACGGCATTGAGGCGCAGCGCCCTTAAATAGGCGACCGGGTTGATGCCCAGGGTTTCCTGGAAGCAGTACTGCAATTTACGCCGACTGGCGCCAATGTGGTTGCACAGGTCGAGGATCGACAGCGGCTCGTCGACATGGGCCAGGGCATATTCCCGGGCCCGGTCGACCATGCGCTTGCGGGCCGTCGGGGTCAGCGGCGGCGCCTGGTCGGGCGCCACCAGCTCCAGCAGGTGCAGCATCACCGTATCGCGCAGGCCACGGCGGATCGACTCGAAGCCCAACAATGACTCATGCCCCTGGCCGCCCCCTTCGAGTTCGTCGAAGAGTGCCGCCAGCTCAGCGGGCAAGGTCGAATCGCCGAGACGGTAACACTTGGGAAGATCGGTAATTCGAAAGTCGCTGCCCTGGCGCTCCAGCAGGTGCTCCAAGGCCTGCTCCTTGACGGCGACGCCGAGCAGGTCCAAGTGCTGGGGTGTGCGCAGGTCCGGCAGGTTGCGGCCGTGGGCGACCATCAGGCTCGGCTCGACAATCGGGTGCCCGCAGCAGAACACCGGCCCGTCAGCGCGCAACGGTACGCTGAAGGTAATCGCGCCCTCCCACGCCATGCCGCGCTTGGTCATGGCCTGATTAGAGCGGTCGCGCACCAGTTGCATCCAATCTGCACGGAACTCGATCAACTCGCCTTCGAAGCGTCCTGGCGTCAGTTGGTCGTAGCTCACCTGCCAGCCGCCCATGTTCCGCGCGTGCTCGTCGATGTCGCCGGTGCGGAACCGATTGATCGGCCGCGTCGGCAACCCGTCCGCCATGTCGTCGTTCATTCACCCGACCTTCGCTGATTCCAGGGTTATGGATCGAAGATCAGGCAAGTTCCATTCCGTCTCCCGGGTGACTCGCTCGATTGTGCCGAAAACGGCTAGTCAGCTGCCTGCGCCGCCGTGGGCTTCTTCAAAGAAGTAGTCCTTCCAGCTGTCGGCCTTGTTCTTCAATACACCCAGCTCATGCAGTTTGTCGGCGTAGATATAGGTGCGTTGCGGGACCACGGTGAAATCGATTTCCGGGTCGCTGACGATCTTCTCCACCAGGGGCAATGGCAGCTTGGATTGCTCTACCCGGATATACGTCTGGGCGGCGGCAGGTTTGTCGGCCTTGATGATGTTCTGGGCTTCGACCAGCGCGGCGTAGAACGCCTTGTAGGTCTTCGGGTTTTCGTCGTGGAATTTCTGCGTGGTGTAGAGCACGTTGAACGTGGCCGGCCCGCCGAGCACCTCATAGGAGCTGAGGACTTTGTGCACGTTGGGGTTCTGCAACGCCTGGTACTGGAACGGCGGGCTGGAAAAGTGCGAATTGATTTCCGACTTGCCCGCGATCAACGCGGCCGTGGCGTCCGGGTGCGGGAGGCTGACCGAGATGTCGTCGAATTTCTTGTAGTGCTCATCGCCGAACACCTTGGCCGTCTCGATCTGCAATGTGCGCGACTGGAAGCCGACACCCGCCGCCGGGACCGCGATCCGGTCCTTGTCGGTGAAGTCCTTGAGCGTCTTGATCCCGGGGTTGTTGGTCAACAGGTAGTTGGGCATCGAGCCCAGCGAAGCAATGGCCTTGACGTTCTGCTTGCCCCGGGTCCGATCCCAGATCGTCAGCATCGGCGGCACCCCGGCCGACACCACGTCGAGGGCGCCGGTGAGCAACGCTTCGTTCATGGCGGTGGCGCCGGAGATGCTGTTCCAGTCCACCTTGATATCCAGGCCCTGGGCCTTGCCATGTTTCTCGATGAGCTGCTGGTCACGCACGACGTCCAGGATCAGATAACCAATGCCGAATTGCTGGGCGATGCTGATCTTGCCTTCGGCATGAGCCAGCGGCCCGATCAGCAGGCTCGCCGCCAGGGAAAGAAAAAGTACGGGACGCTTGAACGCCATGGCCGTGGCCTCTTATGGATAAATTCAGGCGCCGACTTTAAAGCTATAAAAAATAAAATTTAAATACCTGTATCGCATAACGATAGCACCTGAAGATTCAACGCGGCCGACTTGACATTGTCCGGGCGGAGGATTAATCACCCAGGGACACCGAGGCGCAGCCGCTGCCCCCTCCGAACCTGCCCATTCTTGAAACGAGCCGCGCGACCATGAACGAGATGACCTGTGACATCCGCATTGCCGCCGAGTCCGTATCCCAACCGCGCGCGCTGGTGTTCCTCGCCTATCCGCAGATGGGCCTGCTCGACCTGACCGGCGCCCAGACGGTGTTCTGGGCGGCCACCAAAGCCATGGCCGAACGTGGCCTGCCCGGCTACCGGATGCACACCGCCAGCCTTGAAGGCGGCCTGATGCAGACCGCCGAAGGGCTGGTCGTGCAAACCTGCGCCCTGGGTGAGTTCGACAACGCCGTCATCGACACGCTGATCGTGCCTGGCGCGCCGAACATCCGTCAGGCGATGATCGACTGCGTCGAGCTGGTGGACTGGCTGCGCGCGGCCTCGACCAAGGCCCGCCGCACCGCTTCGGTGTGCAGCGGGACCTTCCTCATGGCCCAGGCCGGCTTGCTCGACGGCCGCCGCGCCGCCACGCATTGGGCCATGTGCGAAATGCTCAAGAGTGGCTTCCCCTTGATCGAAGTGGACCTCGACGCGATTTTTATCCAGCAGGACAGCGTCTGGACCTCGGCGGGCGTCAGCGCCGGCATCGACATGGCCCTGGCCTTGGTGGAAGCCGATTGTGGTCGCGATGTCGCGCTGCAAGTGGCCCGGGAACTGGTGGTGTTTCTCAAGCGCCCCGGTGGGCAGGCGCAGTTCAGCCAGTTGCTGCTGGCACAGACCCAGGACAGCGCCGGGTTCGATGAACTGCACGCCTGGCTCGCCGAGCACCTGGATGAGGCCGACCTGAGCATCGAGCGCCTGGCCCGGCAAGCGCGCATGAGCCCGCGCAACTTCGCCCGGGTCTACAAGCGCCAGACCGGACGCACCCCGGCCAAGGCCGTCGAGATGTTCCGGCTCGAAGCGGCCAGACGACTGCTGGAGGACTCCGAGCGCAACATCGATCAGATTGCCCGTTCGTGCGGCTTCGGCGACGAAGAACGGATGCGCTACACCTTTCAACGCCACCTCTCGATTTCGCCACGGGACTATCGCAACCGGTTCTCCCGCTGAGCTTGAACCGCGCTGTCGCGTCAGGCTACGCGCCTGGCTTGAGCCTGTGCTTCGGCCTGCTCGCCGATGAACGCACAGCAGCGTGAACGGAGCCAGCGTTCTCCCGGGTCATTATGGGAAGTGCCTCGCCAGACCATCGACAGCTCGCGCTCGGGCAACCGGATGGGCGCCGGTTCCGCGCGCAAGCCGGTCGTTTGGGCCATTGCCCGAGCGACGTAGTCGGGCACGATGGCGATCATCTCGCTGCGCGCCAACAACACCGGCAAGGCGCTGAATTGCGGCACGCTCAGGACCACACGCCGTTGCCGCTCCATCTGGCTCAGGGCCCGATCGGAATCATCGATGACATGTCCCATGGATGAAACCACCGCATGCGGGCGGCGGCAAAACTCATCCAATGTCAGCTCGCCCGGACGCGAATCGGCGCGCAGCAACATCGGCCGGATCGGACGCAGCGCCTTGCGCCGGGCATTGGCCGGAAGCTCCAGGGTATGGCTGATACCGATGGTAATTTCGCCGCTCGCAAGCAGTTGGCACATCTGCCATTGATCGGCCCGGCGCACCACCAGAGTCGTGCCCGGCGCCTCGATACGCAGTCGGTGCAGCAGGTCTGGCAGCAGCGCGTATTCGACGTCATCGGACAGGCCGATGTGGAACGTCGCGTCGCTGGTAGCGGGATCGAACGCCTGGCAGCGGCTCAAGGCAGCCGCGATGCCATCCAGCGCCGGTGACAGGTTGGAAAAGATTTCCTGCGCCCGGGAGGTCGGCTCCATCACCCGGCCCGCGCGGATGAACAAGGGGTCGTCGAACATCAGGCGCAACCGCGCCAGGGCGGCGCTGACGGTCGGTTGGCCAAGAAACAGCTTCTCGCTGACACGGGTGACATTTCGCTCATGCATCATGGTTTCGAAGACAACCAGCAGATTGATGTCAGCACGACGCAGGTCATTTCTGTTCATCATGGTAGCCATTCCAGGCGCAGGGCCAATGAGGCGGGAAAGAAACGTCGTGCCTGGGCCGCTTTGCGCGGCTCGACAGCGACGGCGTGCCTGGAAGGTTATGCCACGGCCCATCCGGCGTCTGTCGTACGGGAGGACGCTGCGTTGATGCTTTGGGTCCACCGATTGATACCTGGGTATACAGGACGAGTGCCAGGGTTTGGCAGGATTTCAGGGTTTTATGTCCTACCCCGAGGCGAGGGGCAGCTTTTAAGATTCAAGACGATGCCCTCGTGTCCACCGCCACCCGGGACCGGACCGACAAGACAAAAGAAAGGTTGCAGCGTGCCCACACCCGCCATGATGTTCAAAAGCATCTACGACAGCCTTCGGTATCAGCCGTCCCCGAAGGCGTCGAGCCCCTCAATGGGCATCAGCCCTCACCCGCTGGTCAACGCCCTGGGCTGGGCGGTCGGTCTGGTCGTGGCCTGCGGGATTGTCATCATCAATTCCGAAACCCATTCCGACCTGGCGCCGACGCTGCTGTACATCACCTTGCTGCTGATGGCGGCCAACCTGTTTTCAATCAACCTGGTGATCACCGTTGCGCTGCTGTGCATGTTCCTGCTGACGGCGATGTTCCTGTACAACGGCGGTTACCAACGCTGGGAATCGACCACCGGGTTCTTCCGTTGCCTGACGGCCCTGTCAGCCATCGCGTTTCTCGCACTGCGCAGCAAGCATGCCTCGGACCGCCTGCGGCATAACCAGGCCTACCTGATCGAAGCCCAGGCGCAGTTGGCCCATGCCACGCGGCTGACGTCCCTGGGAGAAATGGCCGCCTCCATCGCCCATGAAGTGAACCAGCCGTTGACGGCCATTACCAGCAGCGGCGAAGCCTGTCGCCGCTGGCTGGATCGTCCGGTGCCCGACCTCAAGGAGGCCCTCGACTCGCTGGACCGGATCGTCGCCAACGCGTGCCGCGCCAGTGAAGTCATCAATCGGACCCGGGCGATGGCGCGCAAATGCGACCCTCTGCGCCGGCCCGAGCGACTGGACGAAATCGTCAGCGAAACACTGGATCTGGTGCGCCACCAGCTGGCTCAGCACCAAGTCAGCCTGAAGGTAGACCTGACGGCGGCAAGCCTGGTCGACGCCGATCGGGTCCAGCTGCAGCAAGTGATCATCAACCTGGTCTCCAACGCTTGCCACGCCATGGAAACGCTCCCGGTGCGCGACCGAATCCTTTATGTGCGCACCTGGACGCACGCGCACGCCGTGCTGCTGGCGGTGACGGACCGGGGAATCGGCATCACGGCCGAGACACTGTCCTCATTGTTCAACCCGTTTTTTACCACCAGGGAAAACGGCCTTGGCATAGGCCTGTCGATCTGTCGCTCGATCATCGATTTCCATGACGGCAGGATCTGGGCTACCAGCGAGGCAGGCCAAGGCACCTCGTTCACCTTTTCGTTGCCGCTGTTAGCCAAAGCCTGACCTGTTGCGGACCCCTGCCATGAACCCAAGCCACGCCATGCCCCCTGCCCTCGCCCATGAACCGATTGTCTACGTGGTCGACGACGACGCATCGTTACGCGAAGCCCTTCGCAGTCTGCTGCGTTCCATTGGCCTGTTGGTCGAACTGTTCGACTCGGTGACAGACTTCATGGGCCATCCACGTCCCGACGCGCCCAGTTGCCTGTTGCTCGATGTGCGCCTTCGCGGCACCAGCGGGCTGGACTTCCAACAGCAGTTGGCGAATGCCGGAATTCATCTGCCGATCGTATTCATGACCGGGTATGGCGACATTGCCATGACCGTGCGGGCCATGAAGGCCGGTGCGGTGGATTTCCTGACCAAGCCGTTTCGCGAACAGGACCTGATCGATGCGGTGTCCGCCGCCCATCAGCGCGACCGACTGCGCCGCGAAGCCGAGCGTGGCCAGCAGGCGCTTCAGGACCGTTACGCCACGTTGACCGCCCGGGAGCGCCAGGTGATGGCACTGGCAGCGTCGGGCCTGATGAACAAGCAGATCGCCGGGCAAATAGGCCTGAGCGAGATCACCGTCAAGATCCACCGAGGCCAGGCCATGCGCAAGATGGCTGCGCGTTCGTTTGCCGACCTGGTGCGCATGGCCCAGGCCCTGGAACCGGGCCGCGATCGTTGAAAGTTCATACCCACGTATACTATGCGCGGATTTTGGACAGCGTATCTTGCAGCGATAGGGGCGCTTTAATAGCGACCTGATATTACTGCCAGGTTTCGAAATGTCCGACACTGCACTTATTGCTGTTATCGATGACGATGAATCGGTTCGAGTTGCATTGGATGGTTTGCTGCGCTCTCACGGGTATCGCGTCAGGACTTATGCCAGTGCCGTCGCCTTCCTGTCTTCAGCCGGGTTTGAAAACACCGCGTGCGTGCTGTCGGACATACAGATGCCGGGCATGACGGGCATTCAATTGTGCGATGAGCTCTATGCCCGAGGGATCGACATTCCGCTTGTTTTCATCACGGGCCTGCCTGTTGTGCCCGCGCTGGCCATACCGGGGGGTTGCGGTCCCGTGGCGGTTTTCCCCAAGCCGTTCAGGTGTGGGGAGTTGGTTGCTTGCATCGAGTCGATTTTTGAACGGTCGGTTTAGATTGGTGTGTATATCCCGCGATGGCGGTGGATCAGCCAATGGAGATGTTGAATGGGCTGGCCTCTTCGCGAGCAAGCTCGCTCCCACAGGGGTTCTCTGTATGCCATGAATCAGCGTTTGCCGAAAATCCAATGTGGGAGCGAGCTTGCTCGCGATGGCGGTGGGTCAGCCAATCGAGATGTTGAATGAGCTGGCCTCTTCGCGAGCAGGCTCGCTCCCACAGGGTTCTCTGTATGCCATGAATCAGCGCCTGTCGAAAATCCAGTGTGGGAGCGAGCCTGCTCGCGAAGGCGGTGGGTCAGCCAATGGAGATGTTGAATGAGCTGGCCTCTTCGCGAGCAGGCTCGCTCCCACAGGGGTTCTCTGTATGCCGTGAAAATCAGCGCCTGTCGAAAATCCAGTGTGGGAGCGAGCTTGCTCGCGAAGGCGGTGGGTCAGCCAATGAAGATGTTGGATGGGCTGGCCTCTTCGCGAGCAAGCTCGCTCCCACAGGGGTTCTCTGTATGCCATGAATCAGCGTTTGCCGAAAATCTAATGTGGGAGCGAGCCTGCTCGCGAATGCGATGGGTCAGCCAATGGAGATGTTGAATGGGCTGGCCTCTTCGCGAGCAGGCTCGCTCCCACAGGGGGTCTCTGTATGCCGTGAAAATCAGCGCCTGTCGAAAATCCAGTGTGGGAGCGAGCCTGCTCGCGAAGGCGGTGGGTCAGCCAATGGAGATGTTGAATGGGCTGGCCTCTTCGCGAGCAGGCTCGCTCCCACAGGGGTTCTCTGTATGCCGTGAAAATCAGCGCCTGTCGAAAATCCAGTGTGGGAGCGAGCTTGCTCGCGATGGCGGTGGGTCAATGGAGATGTTGAATGAGCTGGCCTCTTCGCGAGCAGGCTCGCTCCCACAGTGACTCAATGTGGAATATGAAATTTGTGTTTGCCAAAAATCCAATGTGGGAGCGAGCCTGCTCGCGATGGCGGTGGGTCAGCCAATGAAGATGTTGGATGGGCTGGCCTCTTCGCGAGCAAGCTCGCTCCCACAGGGGTTCTCTGTATGCCGTGAAAATCAGCGCCTGTCGAAAATCCAATGTGGGAGCGAGCCTGCTCGCGAAGGCGATGGGTCAGTTGCACAACTGCCAGCATGTGCCCCGCTCTTGCTCTTGCTCTTGCTCTGCTTTTGACTTTGATCTTAGCGCCCCATCAACCACGCTGGCCGAACGCAGGCATTGCGCAGTGGGTAACCCGGCATGGATGCCGGGTTAGCCGCGCTGGGCCATGGATGGCCCTTCGCGGCGGCCCACGGAGCAATGCCGGAGTGAGGGCATGCCGAGCCTAGGCGAGGCACCGAGTGGTGGGGCAAAGCGCTTTTGCTTACTTTTGGCGCTCTTCCAAAAGTGAGCCGCCGTAAGGGCGGAACCCTAAGTGGCCGTGACCGCAGCAACGGATATGCACGCAGCACCCAAGACCCGAGCAACCTTTAATACCTCCGTATACCCCCCTCACACCCACGCATACCCCAACTGACCCTATGTAGAAGTGCCGAACCCAAAGCCCCCCCCTACCATCTCCCACAGCGAACCGAAGCTGAATGCCCGATGATTTCAACCATCAGGCCCCACACCTTCGGGTACCTCGCAACACGGTCACGCTGAAACCTCAACAATTCAACGTATCGATTTTCGTCTTCGGGAGCTCATCATGAAACAGCACATCTTGATTGTCGGCGCCGGTTTCGGCGGCGTATGGAGCGCACTCAGCGCCGCCCGCCTGCTCGACCAGCATGATCGCAACGACGTACAGATCAGCGTCCTGGCCCCCCAGGCGGAACTGCGTATCCGCCCGCGGTTCTACGAGCCGAACGTCCATACCATGATGGCGCCGTTGGGCGCGCTGTTCGATGCGGTCGGCGTCAACTTCGTCCAGGGCGTGGCCGAGAACATCGATGTCAGCCGCAAGCAGATCAGCTACCGCGACGTGTCCGGCAGCCTCGCGACGCTGGGCTACGACCGACTGGTACTGGCCGCGGGCAGCAAGCTGGTTCGCCCTGACCTGCAAGGCATGCTTGAACACGCATTCGATGTCGATGAGATCGAACAGGCAACACGCCTCGAAGCCCACCTCAATTCGCTCGGGAACCTGCCGGACAGTCCCGCACGCAATACCGTCGTCGTCGCAGGCGGTGGTTTCACCGGCATCGAAACCGCCACCGAAATGCCCGCCCGTCTGCGCGCCGTCCTCGGCAGCGACGCCGATGTCCGTGTGATCGTGGTCGACCGCGGGCCGAAAATCGGTGCGGCACTGGGTGAGGGAATCAGCCCTTCGATCATCGAAGCGTCCGAGCACCTGGGCATCGAGTGGATCCTCAATGCCTCGGTCGAATCGGTGGATGCCGACGGTGTCACCCTCTCGGATGGCCAGCGCATCGAGTCCAGCACCGTTATCTGGACCGTAGGCTTTCGCGCGAGCCCTCTCACCGAACAGGTGCCCGCAACCCGCGACCGCCAGGGCCGGCTGCATGTCGACGGGCACTTGAAGGTGCTCGGGCAGAACGATATCTACGCCAGCGGCGACGTGGCCTATGCCGCCACCGACAACTTGGGCAACTACGCGGTCATGTCCTGCCAGCATGCCATCGCCCTGGGTCGTTATGCGGGCAACAACGTTGCCGCCGACCTGCTCGGCGTCGCGCCGATGACCTACAGCCAGCCCAAGTACGTGACGTGCCTGGACCTGGGCGCCTGGGGCGCGGTGTACACCGAAGGTTGGGACCGCCAGCTCAAATTGGTTGGCGAGGAAGCCAAGGAGCTCAAGACCCAGATCAACTCGGTGTGGATCTACCCGCCCGCCGCCGATCGGGCAACCGCCCTGGCCGCAGCCGATCCATCGATTCCCGTAGCCTGATTCCTCTCGCCTGATTCACGCGCCCGGCCCGGCCAGTCCTTCTGCGCCGGTCTTTCCCAGACGCCTGCCAAGTTTGTTTCGGCGGGCGTTTTTTCTACCCGCGCGGCAAGCCAGCCTGGATATCGCCACTGCCCAGCAAAATCCGTTGCAACGTCCATCGCCCTGCATGAGCGACACACGGTAAGGTAGGCAAAAATCCGGATCGAGGTGTGTTGTGGCGTCCTACTCCCTGCGTCAGTTGAAGTACTTCGTGACCACCGTGGAATGCGGCAGCGTCGCCGAAGCCTCGCGCAAGCTGTACATCGCCCAGCCATCGATTGCCACGGCGGTAAAAGGCCTGGAGGACAGTTTCGGCGTGCAATTGCTGATCCGCCATCACGCCCAGGGCGTCTCACTGACGCCCGCCGGTGCGCGTTTCTATCGCAAGGCCCAGGAACTACTGCGCATGGCCCGGGAGTTCGAACAGAACGCGCTGGCGGACAACGATGTGGTCAGCGGGCAGATCGACATCGGCTGCTTCGAGACCGTCGCCCCGCTCTACTTGCCACGGCTGATCGCCGGGTTCCGAGAGCGTTTTCCCGGGGTGGAAATCCGCGTACAGGATGGCGAACAGCAGGAGCTGGTCCAGGGCCTGACGGGGGGACGTTTCGACCTGGCGATTTTTTATGAGCACGATCTCGACAGCACCATCGAAACCGAAGCGCTCACCGCGCCGCAGCGGCCCTATGCGTTGCTGCCGGAGGGGCATCGCTTCGCCGATCAGGGCCAGGTGTCATTGCGGGACCTGGCGCTCGAACCGATGATCCTGTTGGACGTGCAGCCCAGCCGGACCTATTTCGTGAGTATCTTCGAAGAACTGGGCCTGACGCCGAACATTGTCTTCAGTTCGCCCTCCATCGAGATGGTGCGCGGCATGGTCGGTCAGGGATTCGGCTTCGCCGTGCTGGTTACGCGGCCGCAATCGAGCTGCACCTACGACGGGCAGCGAGTGGTGTGCGTCAACATCGCCGAGGACGTGACAGGTTCAGCGCTGGTGGCCGGCTGGCTCAAGCGCGCGCACTTGACCAAGCCGGCGCAGCTGTTCGTGGATTATTGCAAGGAGCAGTTCGGCGAGTGGCTGGCGTAGCCCACCCTTGCGTGGCGAGGGAGCTTGCTCCCGCTGGGCTGCGCAGCAGCCCCAAAAAAGCCTGACAGGGTCCACCTGTTACACCACAGGCTCAAACAAAGGGGCTGCTGCGCACCCCAGCGGGAGCAAGCTCCCTCGCCACAAGAGCGGTTCGCCAGGGGTGTCAGTGCCTAGCGAGCCGCCCAGGCATTGAAGCGCTGCTCAAGCTCTTCACCATGGTCCACCCAGAACTCGGCATCCACCGCTCGCGCTTGCGCCAGGTTGGCCTCGGCGGTGGGCAGTTGCTCGCGTATTTCGGCGGGCAGCAAGGCCAGCGTCTGGCGATGCACCGGTCCGTAGGGAATGTTTTCCGAGAAGACTTTCTGCGTCTGCGGCTGGCTGGCAAAGGCAATGAATTTCTCGGCCAGGGCCTTGTTCGGCGTACCTTTGACCACCGCCCAGTACTCTGGGTCATACAGGCTTTGCGGCCAGACGATGCTCAGTTTCATGCCTTCCTTCTGTGCCGAGGCGATGCGTCCGTTGTAGGCGGCGCTCATGGCAACGTCCCCGGCCACCAGCCATTGCGCCGGCTGCGCACCCGCCTCCCACCACTGGATGTTCGGCTTGATCTGGTCGAGCTTGGCGAAAGCACGTGTCACCCCTTCCGGCGTGTTCAGCACCTTGTACAGGTCCGCGGCCTTGACGCCATCCGCCAGCAAGGCGATTTCCAGGGTGTACTTGGCACCCTTGCGCAATCCGCGTTTACCCGGGTACTCGCTCACGTTCCAGAAATCCGCCCAGGATTGGGGCGCCTTGGCGAGTTTGCCCTGGTCGTAGGCCAGGACCATCGACCAGACATACGTCGCCACGCCGCATTCAGTAAGCGCACCCGGAACAAAATCCGCAGCTTTTCCGATCGCCGCCGGGTCGAGTTTTTCGAACAGACCTTCCTCACAACCGCGCAGCAGCTCGGGACTTTCCACCTCGACCACATCCCAACTGGTGTGCCCGGCCGCGACCATGGCCTTGATCTTCGACAGCTCGCCGTTATATTCGCCGGCGACGATGTTTCCTGCACCGCTGGCGTTGAAGGGTTGGAAGTAGGCCTTGTCCTGGGCCAACTTGGTGGCGCCGCCGAATGAGATCACGGTCAGGCTTGGTGACGCGGCCAGGACGCTGCTGCTCAGCAACGCCAGGGCACACGCAATGTTGCAACGCAAGGATATGGACATGAAGCGGTTCCTCGAAAATGCCGGCTCGCCCGCACGAGCCGGCGACGGGGCTCAGAGGCGACCGTAAGCGCGGGCGGTGCGGTCTACAGCAATACGGGTCTTGTCGACCAGTTCATTGATGTCGGCATGGCTGGCCACCAGCGCCGGCGCCATGATCATCCGGCCCAGGGTGGAGCGGATGATCAGGCCTTCCTCGAAACCGAAGGTGCGACATTGCCAGGCCATTTCGTTTTCATTGGCGAAGCGCTTGCGGCTGGCCTTGTCTTCGGCCAGTTGCAGGGCGGCGACCAGGCCGGCGCCCTGGATCTCGCCAATCAGCGGATGGCCATCGAAGATTTCCCGCAAACAACGCTGCAAGTACGGGCCGGTGTCTTCCTTGACCTGGGCAACGATGCCTTCGTCGCGCAGGGCCTTGAGGTTGGCTATCGCCACCGCCGCCGCCACCGGGTGCCCGGAATAGGTCAAGCCGTGGGCAAACACCCCGCCCTGCTCGACCAGCACCTCGGCCATGCGTCTGGACAGGATCAGGCCGCCCATGGGGATGTAGCCGCTGGTGAGGCCCTTGGCGATGGACAAGGTGTCGGGCTGGAAGCCGAAGTATTCATGGGCAAACCATTCGCCGGTTCGACCGAAGCCGCCGATCACCTCGTCGGCGCACAACAGCACATCGTATTGACGACAGATGCGCTGGATTTCCGGCCAGTAGCTTTCTGGCGGAAAGATCATCCCGCCGGCGCCCTGGAACGGTTCGGCCACGAACGCCGCGACATTTTCGGCGCCCAGCTCAAGGATTTTTTCTTCCAGCTGCCGGGCCGCGCGCAGGCCGAATTCGGCGGGCGTCAGGTTACCTTCATGAGCGAACCAGTAAGGCTCATCGATATGCGCCACATCCGGAATCACCCCGCCCATTTCGTGCATGAATTTCATGCCGCCCAGGGCCGAGGCGCCCAGGGTCGAACCGTGATAGCCATTCCAGCGACCGATCATGATTTTTTTCTGCGACTTGCCAAGAATCTGCCAGTAACGGCGCACGGTCCGAATCAGCACCTCGTTGGCCTCGGAGCCGGAGTTGGTGTAGATGGCGTGGCTGTAGTGATCCGGCAGCAGGCTGAACAGCAACTCGGACAGTTCCACCACCGCCGGATGGGTGGTGTGGAAGAACATGTTGTAGTACGGCAATTGCTCCAACTGACGGCTGGCCGCGGTCGCCAGGTCCTTGCGGCCGTACCCGAGGTTGGTGCACCAAAGGCCCGACATGCCGTCCAGGTAACGCTTGCCGTCGTTGTCCCAAAGCGCCAGGCCTTCACCGCGGACGATCACCCGAGGCCCTTCGGCATTGAGGGCTTTCTGGTCGAGAAACGCGTGAATGTGGTGCGCCGCATCCAGCGCCTGATATTCGCGGGTGCTGCGGGTTGGGTTCAGTGGCGCGTTCATTGAAGGTCTCCTTGCTTGTTGATCTTGTCGGTTGCGATGCCTTGGGCAGATGCCAACGGCTCGGGCTTAAACAGTGGTTTGCCCATCACGCACTTGATCCAAACCACCGCGATCAACGAAACGATGCCCAGCACCACGCCGGCGCTGGTAAAGATCGGAATCGTCATCTCGGGGCTGGGAGATACGTGCCAGATGGCGAAGAGCATGCCGGCGATGCCGAACAGCTGGGGCAGCGGGTAAAACGGCGTACGGAACGGCCGATGCGCATCGGGATACCGACGGCGAAGGGCAATCACGTTGATGTGGGTAATGATGTAAGCCAGCAGCCAGGCCAGGGCGGCAGCCAGCAGCAGAAGGTTGATGGCGTCGGGGCTGTCGTGCATCAGCAACAGCGGCAAACCGGTGACCAGCGCCACGAACAGCACCGCGACCCAGGGCGCGCCGCTGCGTTTGCCCTGGCGCTTGAAGACGCCGAACGCCTGGCCGCTACGGGCCATGCCCAGCAACATACGTGGGATGGCGGCAAGTGAACTGTTGAGCGTGCTGCACGTCGCAGTGATGGCGGCGGTCACCAGGAACACCTGTCCAGCCTCGCCGAAAACGGTGGTCGCGAACAGGTAATGTGGCAGCCCGTTACTGGCCAGCTCAGCCTGGGGAACAGTGAGCAGCGCCCCCAGGCAGTACAAGCAAATGACGACGAAGATCACGGTGAGGCCGATCATCATCGAAGCAGGAATGTTGCGCTCCGGACGCCGCGTATCCTCCACCAGCGGACAGACGAACTCCGCCCCGACGAAGCCCCACACCGCCATCGCCGCCAGGGCAATTACCCCGAGGCCCATGGGGTTCCAGCCGGAAGGCGCGACCAGCGTAGACACGCTGCTGGCACCGTCACTTGTCAGGGCGCCGAGCCCCATCACCAACAACATCACGGTCATGACCAGCGCCAGAACGGTCTGCAGCCGCGAGAAAATGTCGATGTTGAACAGGTTGAGCACGGTGAACAGACATAAAACGCCAAGCGCGACACTCAGCGGCGGCATCGAATGCGGGTAGACCTTGTCAATGATGAACTCCATCAGCAGCAGCTCTGCCGACAAAGCAAACATCGCCACCACCACATACCCGGAGAAGGTCGCCAGAATGGCCGGGAACTGGCCGATGGCGACTTCGGTGTAGCTGCTCAGGCTGCCAGCGCGAGGGATCATCAGCGCCAGTTCGGAAAACGAGCAGGCGTAACTCAGGGCCAGCAGCCAGGCCAGGGTCAACGGGATCACAAACCCCAAGCCGGCGATCCCGGCGCCCTGCAACATCAGCACCATGACGCCTTGGGAAACAACCAGGCCCACGGCCACCGCCAGCAGGGCGCTCAGGCCCAGCCGTTTGCGCGGGCCGGTCACGGCGGGAGTAACGGTGTGTAGCGGCACGCTCGAGGAACTGTCCATCGGTTGCTCCGTTTTGTTGTTTTTAGGAAGAACAAATCGATTGCGCTGGAGACCTGGGTGCGGTCAATCGCGCAACTGGATCCAGGTGGTCTTGAGTTGCGTGTACTTGTCGAAAGCATGCAACGACAGATCACGGCCAAAGCCCGACTGTTTGCCGCCGCCAAAGGGCACGCTGACGTCCAGCGCATCCACCGTGTTCACCGAAACAGTGCCGGCGTTCAAGCGTCGCGCTACGCGATGGGCGCGGTTCAGATCGTCGGTCCACACCGAGGCTGCCAGCCCATAGATATGTTGGTTGGCCAGGGCGATGGCCTGCTCTTCGTCATCGAATACGCTGATCGCCAGCACCGGCCCGAACACTTCCTCCTGGGCCAGCTGCATGGCGGGTTGCACGTGGGTAAAAATTGTCGGCTCAATGAAATTGCGCGAGCCGTCGATGCTCAACTGGCGTCCGCCGCAAACCAGCTTTGCCCCATCAGCCTGGGCCTGCTGGATGTACTGCATGATTCGCGCGGTCTGGCGCGCATCGACAATGGCTCCGGCGCGGCTAGCCGGATCGAGAGGGTTGCCGGGCTGCCAGTGCCGCGCCTGATCGATCAGGCGTTCGACGAATTCGTCGTGAATCGACCGCTCTACCAGCAGCCGCGAATTGGCCGAACAGACTTCGCCCTGGTTGAAAAAGATTCCGAACGCGGCTTTTTGCGCCGCCAGATCCAGGTCCTGGCAATCGGCGAATACCAGGTTCGGGCTCTTGCCACCGCACTCCAGCCAGACTTGCTTGAGGTTTGATTGCGCCGAGTACTGCATGAAGCACTTGCCGACCTCAGTGGAGCCGGTGAACACCAGAG
Source organism: Pseudomonas sp. Z2-11 (assembly GCF_054161305.1). Classification (NCBI taxonomy): domain Bacteria; kingdom Pseudomonadati; phylum Pseudomonadota; class Gammaproteobacteria; order Pseudomonadales; family Pseudomonadaceae; genus Pseudomonas; species Pseudomonas sp. Z2-11. Next base: position 2,839,986 of record NZ_CP096395.1, on the reverse strand, counting down.
AATCCACGTCAGGATGCAAGCCGAGCGCCCTGCCCGCCTGCTCGCCCAGCCCGGGTACAACGTTGAACACGCCCGGCGGTACACCCGCTTCCAGGGCCAGTTCAGCCAGGCGCAAGGCCGAAAAAGGTGACTGCTCGGCGGGCTTGAGCACCACGCTATTGCCCGCCGCCAGAGCCGGCGCAAGCTTCCAGCCGGCCATGTCCAACGGAAAATTCCATGGCACCACCGCCGCGATCACGCCAAGCGGCACGCGGGTAATCGTGGCCAGGACATTCGACGCCGAGGGGGCGACCTGATCGTAGAGTTTGTCGACGCTTTCGCCATACCAGGCGAACACATGGGCGGCGCCAGGCACATCGATATTCCACGCGTCCATCACCGGCTTGCCCATACTCACGGAGTCGAGCAGCGCCAATTCCTCGCGATGGGCGAGCATCAGTTGCGATAGACGCAGAAGCACCGCTTTGCGCTCGCTCGGCGCCATGCGCGTCCAAGGGCCTTGCTCGAATGCCTTGCGCGCACTGAGTACCGCAAGGTCGACGTCCGCCTCGGCGCAGGCGGCGACCGTCGCCAGCAGCGCGCCATTGGCCGGGTTGATCACCTCGAACCGTCCACCGCCGATAGCTTCGTGCGGTACGCCGTCAATCAGCGCCTTGTCACGCAGACGCAGTTGGGCGGCCCGAGCCTTCCAGTCATTAAATTCGTTCACGGGTAATTCCTTGGATCAAACGTCATTGGGTTCGCTGAGGTAAATCGCCAGGCGGTCCATCAACCGGTCGCAAGCAGCCATTTGCTCAACGCTCACGTATTCGTCGGGCTTGTGCCCCTGGTCCATGCTGCCGGGCCCGCAAACCACCGTCGGGATACCGGCCTGATCAAACAGCCCACCTTCGGTGCCGAACGCCACGGTGCCGAAGGCCTCGCTGCCGCACAGCCGGGCTATGAGACGCGCGGCTTCGCTGTCCGGTGCAGTCGCCAGGCCCGGGTAGGCGGACAGGTGTTCGAAACGAATCGCGGTGTCGGCGCTAACCGCGCGCATCCTCGGCAGCAGCGCCTGTTCGGCGTAATCCTGCAATTTCTCGACCACCCCCTGCGGGGCAAAATCCGGCAAGGCGCGCACCTCGAAATCGAAGCGGCAGTCGGCCGGAACGATGTTCAATGCGGTCCCGCCCTGGATCACGCCGACCTGCACGGTCGAGTAAGCCGGATCAAAGCGCCCATCGTGTCGCGACGGTTCGGCCAGCTCTGCACCGATCTCTCCCAGGCGACCGATCAGGCGCGCCGCCTGCTCGATGGCGTTGACTCCATAAGGCGCGTAGGCCGAGTGACACGGTGCGCCTCGGACGTGGCAACGCATCGCCAATTTGCCTTTATGACCGAGCACCGGTTGCAGCTCGGTGGGCTCACCGATCAGGCACAAGGCCGGTTGCGGGATGCGTTGCGGCAGCACCTCCAGCAGACTGCGCACGCCCAGGCACCCAACTTCTTCGTCATAGGAAAACGCCAGGTGCAGCGGCCGTCTGAGCGGGCTGGACAGGAATGTCGGCACCGCCGCCAGCACCGAGGCCAGGTAGCCTTTCATGTCCGCCGTACCGCGCCCGAACAGCTTGCCGTCCATCTCGCTCAGGCAGAACGGATCAACCGTCCAGGCCTGGCCGTCCACCGGCACCACGTCGGTATGCCCGGACAACACCACACCGCCAGGCACCGACGGGCCGATGCTCGCCAACAGGTTGGCCTTGGTGCGCTCGGCGTTGTAGATCAGCTCGCTGCTTACTCCCAGACCTTGCAGGTAATCGCCCACGAACTCGATCAGCGCCAGGTTCGAATCACGACTGACCGTGGCAAAGCCCACCAGCTCGGCGAGCAGTGCGCGACTGCGCAACTCACTCATCGCCCGGCACCCCGTAGCTCGGCGCCAGGGTCGGGTTGAGCGCGCGGGTCAGGTAGTCCTGCAGTTGCGGTTGATAGGCGAGCCAGAGTTTTTCCAGTTCGCCGATGGGATTCTCGTCGGCCCAGTCCACCCGCAGATCGACGATGGGCCAGGTCAGGTCATCCACCACCGACAGCGCTGCCGAATGCACCGCACCGGCCTCTCCACCTGCGGCCTGCCCAGCCTGCAACGCCCCAAGCAGGCGTGACGCGAGACTGCCCTCGCCCTGCTCGAACGCCGCGACCATGGCCGCGATGACTCCGTCGCTCGCCAGCAGATTGCCGGCCGCTACACACTGCTCACCTGTCTGGGCGCCGTGAATACCCAAGGCGTGGCGACCGCTGAAGACTGCCGTACGTCCCTGGGCATCCACCACCGCGACCTGGCGATATTCGCTATAGCCGTTACGCGCCAAGGCATGATCCAGCGCCTCTTGCGCCGTCTGGCCGGCGGCCAGTTCATCAAGAATCAGCGGCCCCAGGGCCGGCAAGGTGATGTTCTGGCTCGACACGGCACCGGCACCGGCCCGCAGCCAGGGGCAACGGGCGCCGACGGCGATGCTCGATGAGCTGATGGCGATGCCCAGCTGGCCGGTCTCGGCGCAGCGCCCGACGATGGAAAACGTCATGTCGTGCTCCTTATTCGGGAATGACCGCAATCACGTCGATTTCCATCAGCCACTGCGGCTGGCCGAGGGCGCTGACCACCAGCCCGGTGGAAATCGGGAACACGCCCTTGAGCCATTTGCCGACCTCCTGGTACACCGGCTCGCGGTAGCGCGGGTCGATCAGGTAGGTGGTGGTCTTGACGATATGGCTCAGGTCGCTGCCGGCTTCCTCCAGCAGTTGCTTGACGTTGCGCATGGCCTGTTCGGCCTGGGCCCGTGGGTCGCCGAGGCCCACCAGTTGACCGTTGAAGTCGGTGCCGACCTGACCGCGCACGTACACGGTATTGCCGGCGCGAACCGCCTGGCACAGGTCGTTGTCCAGCGTCTGGTTCGGATAGGTGTCTTTGGTGTTGAACATGCGGATGCGAGTATGAGTAGGCATCAACGGACTCCCATGAGGCTGGTTTTCGAAGGTTGCGACTGGCGCTGGGAGGCATCCCGGTAATCGAGATACGTGCGCTGCTTGATGATGTGGTCGCTGATGTGCCGGGCGTCGTGCCACACGCCCCAGATGAACGCCGAGCCCCGCCGCGACAGCCATGGCAGGCCGACAAAATAGAGGCCCGGCTCGCTGCAGACCCCGCGCTGATGCCGTGGCTTGCCGTTGGCTTTGAACGCATCGACTTTCAGCCAGCTGTAATCCACCGAATACCCGGTGGCCCAGATGATGGTGCTGATGCCCGCCTCGGTCAGATCCAGTTCCAGGATCGGCTGGGTCATGCATTCCGGGTCGGGCAATAGCCGACGTGCCTCGGGCTCGGGCGGCAGGTCCAGGCCGTTGCGCGCGATGTAGGCATCGGCGGCGTCAAGCAATGCCAGGTAGTTTTCATCGCCACGGGCAATGTTTTCATTGAGGTTGGGTTCGAAACTCACCGTGCTGCCGTTGAACGCCCGGGTCAGTCCCACCAGCGTGATGCCCTCATGGGCCAGCCGCCGGAAATCCACGGTTTGCCCGCCCCGCGCGCCACTCACGGCGATGGTCACGTGCTCCTTGCCTGGCTTGACCGCTTCGGCGTCCCACTCGCCCAGCACCCCCAGCCACCAGCAGAAATCGCGGTTGCGATAGGCCCGCGGCGGACGATCATGGGCGCCCACCGAGAGGTAGACCCGCTTGCCGGCGCGCTGCAATTCATCGGCGATCTGCACCCCCGACGACCCGGCGCCGACCACCAGCACGGCGCCTTCGGCCAACTGCGCGGGGTTGCGATATTGCGCCGAATGAATCTGCGTCACCGCAGCCATGTCAGGCGCGATGGGCGGGATGACGGGCCGCTGAAATGGCCCGGTGGCGACCACCACGTTGGTAGCCTCGATCCGGCCGTCCGACGTTTCAATGGCGAAGCCCGGTCGACCGGCATTGCGCTCGACGCTGCGCACCTCCACGCCGGTTCGGATCGGTGCGTCGAATTTGCGCGCATAGGCTTCGAAGTACTCGGCCACCTGGTCCTTGGAAGCAAAGGCGTCCGGATCGAGCCCTTCGAACTCCAGTCCTGGAAAGCGGTCATGCCAGGCCGGGCCATTGGCAACCAGCGAATCCCAGCGCGCCGTGCGCCAGGCTTCGGCAATGCGGTTGCGCTCCACCACCAGATGCGGCACGCCCTGGCGGCTCAAATGTTCACTCATGGCGACACCGGCCTGGCCGGCGCCTATTACAAGCGTATCGATAAGTAGGGTTTCAACGGGCATGTCTGGGCACTTCCGGCAGAGGGTCTGGTTCAGGTCGGCATGGCGCCGCCTCGGGTTCTGATTTCTTGTTGTTCGAAACGAGCTGTCGAGGCGATTGTGTTGGTAGGTGGGAATTTGCGAAACGAGGCTTTTTATTGCGGCTGGGAAGGAAAAAACTGGCAGGCGAAAAACTGCGCCAAGCAAGGGCGGCGCGGGCAAAAACGGGCAGATAAAAGCGCTTTAACGGTGCATTCAGACCGGTCGAGCCGCAAACGCCTTGAGCTCAGTTTCTCGTGTTGGCGTTGAACGGCTGGGTATCCAGCCACGCCTGAGTAAATTGTACAAAATCGCAAAATACTTATACAAAACGCTTTAACTCGTACAATCCATGCAGTACGCTCCGAAAACTTGTACATGAACAATATTATGTACAACTTTCGGAGCCTGACATGTCCGCATACCTCAAGGGTTTCGCCCACGCCTTCGCCGCATTGGACGCCAGTCGCCTGGACCAGCTCGACAGGCTCTACAGCGCCGACGTGCTGTTCCAGGATCCGTTGCACCGGATCGAAGGCCTGCCTGCCCTGCGCGAATATTTCGCGCAGCTCTACGCCAATGTCAGCGATCTGCACTACGACTTCCATGGATATGACGAAATCGCTCCCGGCGAAGGTTACCTGCGCTGGACCCTGCGCTTTCGGCACCCACGTTTGAACGCCGGCGCGCCGGTCGAATTGCCCGGCTGCAGCTACCTGCGCTGGAATGATCGGGTCTATTCGCACCGGGACTTCTTTGATGCCGGCGCCCTGCTCTACGAGCACTTGCCCGTGTTCGGGCCGCTCATTCGCTGGCTCAAGCGGAGGCTGGCATGAGCCGCATCTGGCTGACCGGCGCCAGCAGCGGCATCGGTGCCGAACTGGCGAAGGTGTTGCTTGAACAAGGTCATCGCCTGGCGTTGAGCGCGCGGCAAGCCGGCCCGCTGCAAGCATTGGCCGACCGTTATCAGGATCAGGTCCTGGTGCTTCCGGGCGACTTGACCGACCGGGATCAGGTAGTCGCGATCATCCAGCACATCGACCGGGAATGGGGCGCCCTCGATCAGGTGATTCTCAACGCCGGCACGTGCGAATACCTGGAGCCGGGACACTTCGACGCGCGCCTGGTGGAACGGGTGCTCAATACCAATCTGCTGGGCACCTGCCACTGCCTGGAAGCCGCCCTGCCCTTGTTGCGTCGAGGCCAGAACCCGCATCTGGTCGCGGTGTGCAGCGCAGTGACCTGGCTGGCCCTGCCGCGCGCCGGTGCCTACGGCGCATCCAAGGCCGCGTTGCGCTACCTGTTTGAATCGTTGCGCATCGACCTGGCCGCCGAGGGCATCGACGTCACGCTGGTGAGCCCCGGATTCGTTGATACGCCGCTGACCCAGCGCAATGACTTCGCGATGCCCATGCGCTGGCCGGCCGAACGCGCGGCCCGGCACATCGCACGGCGACTGCCTGCCCGCCCTCTGGAAATCGCGTTTCCGGGGTTGTTCATCGTGGTCATGCGTCTGCTCGGGCATCTGCCCGCACGCTGGCGGCTGGCGCTCGGCCGGCGCCTGGCGCGCAAATCCGGGGAGGCTTGAAGCATGCGCATCGCAATTATCGGCAGCGGTATCTCGGGCCTCACCTGCGCCTATCTGTTGTCTCGCCAGCATCAGGTCAGCCTGTTCGAAGCCGACAACCGGATCGGCGGGCACACCCATACGGTGGATGTCGAATGGGCAGGCCAACGCTACGGCGTGGACACCGGCTTCATCGTGTATAACGACTGGACCTACCCCAACTTCATTCGCCTGATGGACCAGTTGGGCGTGGCTTCGCGCCCGACGGAGATGAGCTTTTCGGTGCACGACCCGGCCAGCGGCCTGGAATACAAGGGCCACACCCTGGGCAGCCTGTTTGCCCAACGACGCAACCTGCTGTCGCCGGGGTTCTGGGGCATGCTCCTGGATATCCTCAGGTTCAACCGGCAGGCGACCGCAGACCTGCTGGCGCAGCGCATCGATGCCTCGACCCGGCTGGGAGATTACCTGCACGCGCAAGGTTACGGCCGACGTTTCATCGAGCAATACATCCTACCCATGGGGTCGGCGATCTGGTCGATGTCACCGGCTGGGATGATGGAATTCCCGCTGCAGTTTTTCCTGCGTTTCTGTCACAACCACGGCCTGCTGTCGGTTGATCAGCGTCCGCAATGGCGGGTGATCGAAGGCGGCTCGCGCGGCTATATCGAGCCGTTGTGCGCGGGTTTTCGCGAGCATATCCACCTCGATTGCCCGGTGCGCCGGGTAAGCCGCGACGCCGATGGGGTCACCGTGCACAGCCGTCGTGGTATCGAGCGGTTCGACAAGGTGGTATTCGCCTGCCACAGCGACCAGGCCCTGGCTTTGCTGGAAACGCCCAGCGTCGCTGAAGCCGAGGTGCTCGGTGCGCTGGCCTACGCCCGCAACGAGGTGCTGCTGCATACCGATACCCGCCTGTTGCCGCAGCGCCGGAAGGCTTGGGCGAGCTGGAACTATCGGCTTGGCGGCCCGCCCGAGGCGCCGGCCGCGCTGACCTACAACATGAACATCCTCCAGGGCCTGGATGCCCCCGTGACGTTTTGCGTGAGCCTCAACCAAAGCGAGTCGGTGGACCCGACCCAAATACTCGCGCGCTTCGACTACGCCCATCCCCAATACAGCCTCGCCGGCGTGGCCGCACAGGCACGCCAGGGCGATCTGCAAGGACGCCAGCGCAGCTATTTCTGCGGTGCCTACTGGGCCAACGGTTTTCATGAGGATGGCGTGGTCAGCGCGCTTGCCGTGGCGCGGCATTTCGGAGAATCCCTTTGAACAGCAGCCTGTGTCACGGCTGGATCGGCCACCGGCGCCAGACGCCACGGGTGCACGCGTTTCGCTACCCGATCGGCATGCTTTACCTGGACCTCGCCGAGCAGGAACAGGTGCTCGGCCTGTCGCGTTTGCTCCGCCCGTGGCGCATGGCCCCGTTGTGCTGGCGAGAACGTGATTACCTTCCGGCCCTGACCCGTGAAGGTATTCCGCTGATCCAAGCGGTGCGGACGATCGTCGAGCAGGCTCTGGGATCGGCTCCCAAAGGCGCGATCCACCTGCTGACCCAACCGCGCAGCTGGGGCCTGTCGTTCAACCCGGTGAGCTTCTATTTCTGCCACGAAGCCGACGGGCGCCTGGCGGCAATTCTCTGCGAAGTGCGCAACACCCCCTGGCGCGAGCGCCACCATTATGTGTTGCCGGTAAGCCCTGGCGAGCCCCATGCGTTCCAGGTCGCCAAGGCGTTCCATGTCTCACCCTTCCTGCCACGGGACATGGATTACCGCATGCGCTTTTTGATCCAGGACACCCGCATCCGCGTACGCATGGAGAACTGGCGTGCCGGCCACAGGGTGTTCGAGGCCGACCTTGCCTTGCAACGTGCGCCCCTGGACGCACCGGCATTGCGTCGTTATTTCCTGGCCTTCCCGTGGATGAGCCTGCGCACCGTTAGCGCCATTTACTGGCAGGCGCTGCGCCTGCTTTTCAAACGCACGCCCCTGCACGACCACCAGGCCAGCCATGGCGACCTGAGTGTCGGCGAACCTGTCCATGAGGATCCTGACGATGTCCGAACCCACCCTGAGCGTCACTAAGGCCGGCGGTACCTGCCCATTGAGCGGCGGTCTGTTCAAACCGGCCGTACTCGCGCAACTGCGCCGTTTGCGTCATGGCCACCTGCGCCTGATGCTGGAGGGCGAGCCCCTGAGCTTCGGCGACGCGACCAGCCCATTGGTGGCCGACATCGAGATACTCGACAATGCCGTTTGGGGCATGGTCGCTGGCAACGGTTCGATCGGTGCCGCCGAGGCTTACATTCAGGGTTACTGGCGCAGCAATGACTTGACTACCGTCACTCGCCTGTTCGTCGCCAATCTCAGCGTGCTCGACGCGATGGACAGCGGCCTCGCTCGCCTGGGGCGGCCGTTGCTGCGCGGATTGCACTGGCTCAACCGCAACAGTCGCAAAGGCTCGCGGCGCAACATCATGGCCCACTACGACTTGGGCAACAGCCTGTTCGAACGCTTGCTCGACCCGACCATGATGTATTCGGCGGCCATGTTCGAAAATCCCGACCAGAGCCTCGAACAGGCGCAGATCAACAAACTCCAACGCATTTGTCGCAAGCTCGACCTGCGCCCAGGTGACCATCTGTTGGAGATCGGCACCGGTTGGGGCAGCCTGGCTATCCATGCCGCCATCCACTACGGCTGTCGGGTCACCACCACGACGCTTTCCGAGGAGCAGTACGCGCACACGTGCCAACGTGTCGAGGCGCTCGGCCTGCAACAGCGCATCGAAGTGCTGCGCAAGGACTACCGCGACCTGGAGGGACGCTTCGACAAACTGGTGTCGATCGAAATGATCGAAGCGGTCGGCCATCGCTACCTGCCCGAATACTTCCGCTGCTGCGCCGCGCTGCTCAAGGACGACGGGTTGATGCTGTTGCAAGCCATCACCATCCGTGACCAACGCTACGAGCAGGCCCGCCGCTCGGTGGATTTCATCCAGCGCCACATCTTTCCAGGGGGCGCGTTGCCCTCGCTGTCGGTGTTGTTGCAGACCGCCAGCTCCCAGACGCCGCTCAACCTGTTGCACCTGGAGGACTTCGGCGAGCACTACGCGCGCACGCTACGGCACTGGCACGACAACTTCCGGCAATCGCGCCAGGCCTTGCTGGAGCTGGGTTATGACGAGACGTTCCAGCGCCTGTGGGAGTTCTACCTGTGCTACTGCGAAGGCGGATTCCAGGAGCGCGCGATCGGTGTCGCGCAACTGCTGTTCGCTGCGCCAGCGGCTCGCCCGGTGCCCTTGCAGGAACACCTGCAAGGATGAAGAGCCGCAGCTGGCTGATAGGCAATGCGCTCTGGCTGCAATTGGGCTGGTGGGGCTGTGTATTGGGTGCGCAACAGCCCGCATGGCTGCTGGCGGTCGTCGCCGGGTTAGGCGTCCACCTGGGGTTGTGTCCCGATCCGAAAAGCGAGTGCCAGGCACTGTTGCGTGTCGGGGCAAGCGGGATGCTGTTGGACGGGAGCCTCGGCGCCCTGGGCCTGTTCGGGTTCAACGAGAGTCCCTTGCCCTTGTGGCTGGCCCTGCTCTGGCTGGTCTTCGCCACGGGTTTGCGGCATAGCCTGGCCTGGGCAGGCAGCCCCGTCTGGCGTGGCGCCCTGGCCGGCATGCTTGGTGGCCCTCTCGCCTATTGTGCCGGCGCTCCGCTGGCTGGCGTGACGCTGCCGCTGGGCGTAACCGGCACCGCGTTGATCCTGGCATCGTTGTGGGCGATGTGGCTGCCATTGGCCGTGCGTCTGGCCGACCCGCGCTGATCCGGTGCGGCGGTTCTTACCAAGGCTCATCGAGGAAAATCGGCAACCGTAACGGCGTGATCGGCTCTTCACGCTGGCCGCACATTTCATCGTGGACGACCTGCTGCACCAGCATGCAAGGCAAGCGCGGAACGTCACGCAGCAGCTCGCGCAAATGGGTCGTGGAGCGCACACGTAATGTACGCCCTGACTCATCGAGCAATGTGCGTGTTTCTCGGTCCAGCCGCGCTCGCAGCAGATAGATCCCGCCCTCCAGGGACAGCAGTTCCAGCCCGACGACCCGTCCCTCAACAGCCAGCTCGACCAACTCCTTGAGAGTCATGGCGTACTGCTCTTGTTGCGGGTTGGATCAAGCCCGAGCAAACGCTGGCGCATCTCCGGTTCACGGGTACGAGGATCAAGCCAGATGGCAAAGAAATGTCGGGCAAACAGCGGATCGTTGACCTCGTGAGACAGGCGCCCATCGACATAAAAGCGTGCCCCTTTGCCAGGCAGGTTCAGCCCGGTGATTCGGGTGCCAGGCTTGACGTCGACAAAGGCCCGCCGCATATGCGCCGCCCAGGCGTCCAGGCGCTGCGCCCCGAAGGGCGTGGCGCTGACGCGCTGGATTTCTTCGAGACTGGTTTCAACCAGGGCGTGCCGGGGGATCGTGCGTCGGTAAACCAGTTCCAAGGCAAAAGGAGTATCCAGGCTCGGCGTAGGCGCGGCGCTCCAGAGCCGGGCCTGATAGAGATCAAAACCATACCAGCGAAACTCCGCCTCACCGACCAGACGGGCTTGGGGCAACTCAGCCCGCCAATCCGCGGCGGCGTGGTTGGCGCACAACGCCAAGGCGAGACTGACGATAGCGAGCAGCCCTCTGTCGGCTGCGAAAAAGCTGTGCATCGACGAATTTCCGGATTCTCAGGGGTTTCCGATAATTGTACAAAATACACAGCTTGTACAGATACTGTATAAAAATTGTAGGACGCTTCGCTAAACGCTTTCCTGCACATCAACCTGAAGCGGAACCACTCTCCTGGTCACCGGCCCTGCCGGCGCGGTTGTTGCGGCCTCGACCAAGGCATCGACAGCCTGTTCGGCCAGCGTCACCACCGGGTGGGACAACACTGCCTGGACCAAGCCGGTTTTCAACGCTTCGCGCGTGAGCGGCGTGAGGTCATGACACACCACGACGGGCAGGCGCTGTTGCTGTGCCTGGAAGCTGCGCAAAGCCCGCAGCACTCCGGCAATGCCACCGCCCGCCACATAAAGCCCCGCCAGATCGGGCTCAGCCGTGAGCAAGTCGAGGGTGTTGCCATAGGCGAACTCATCGTCTTCCAGGGTCAGGCGCGAGGCTAGCAGTTCCCATTCGCTGGAATGCTCCACCAGATAGCTGCGAAAGCTCAGCTCGCAGAGCTCCTGGCACTGGAAGCGCTGGCTGCTGAGCATGACCACCGCCGGCCCGGGCTGCCTGGCGAGGCGGCTGATGAACCAGCCCGCCGTACGGCCCGTGAGGCGGTTATCGAGACCGGCATAACCGGTGCCGGCGGTACTCGATAATTCCGACAGCAGCGCAACCACCGCAATGCCCGTCTCGCGCAGTTGGCCAACGGCCTCGCGTACCCGAGGATGGTCGACTGCCACCACCCCCAGGCCGTCCACCTGATCGCGCAGCGCCAGGATGCGTTGCGCCACGTTGACCGGGTCGAGATCGTCGAGATAACCGATGACCACGCGAATCCGCGCGCGGGTGCAAGTCGCGGCGGCGTTTGACAGCGCGTGAGCCAGCCCTTGGTAAAAGGGCACGCCGCTTTTTTGCAACAAGAACCCCAGACGCAACGTGGGACGGTCGTTGAGCACACGCTGTTCGATCACGCCCTTGGCATGGAAGCCCAGTCGTGCGGCGGCGGTGGCGATGCGCTGGGCGGTATCGGCCCGCACATCGGCACGCAGATTCAGCACCCGGTCGACGGTAGACAGGCTGACCCCGGCTTCGCGAGCGACATCGGCCATGGTGGGACGCAGTTTGCGCCGTGGATTTTCTGACATGTCTTGACACCTCTGGCCGGCATCATGAGGGGTTTTGACAGATTATGCCACGCCCCCATGGCCGCCCTTCCGGCAACCCAATAGCATCAGGGCCAAGCCAATAAAAACACTATCGCCGGAGTGCTCCATGACGATCCACATCTGCACCGCGCCTTGCTGCTGGGGCGTCGACGACGTCAACAACCCGTTTCTGCCGCCATGGCAACGCGTGCTCGACGAGGCCGCCAAGGCCGGTTATCGCGGTATCGAGCTTGGGCCCTACGGATTTCTGCCGCTGGACGCCGGCATCCTCGAACCAGCCTTGTCCAAGACTGACCTGCAAGTGGTCGCGGGAACGATTTTCGATGACCTGGTGAGCCCGGCCAACCTGCCCGAACTGCTGCGCCAGACCCATGGCATCTGCACGCTGCTCAAACAATTGCCGCCGATGAAGCAGCAAGCGGGCCAGCGCTTTGCCGGTCCCTACCTGGTGATCATCGATTGGGGCCACGACGCGCGCGACTACGCCGCCGGCCACTCGGACCGCGCGCCCCGCCTGGACGATGCCCGCTGGAGCGAAATGATGACGCACATTCGCGCCATCGCCGAGATCGCCTGGCACAGCTACGGCATCCGTGCCGTCATCCATCCTCACGCTGGCGGCCATATCGAATTTGCCGATGAACTGGCGCGCCTGGTGGATGACATTCCCCACGAAACCGCCGGGCTGTGCCTGGATACCGGTCATCTCTATTACGCAGGAATGGACCCGGTTGCATCGCTGCGCACCTACGCCCATCGCCTGGACTACCTGCACTTCAAGGATATCGACCCGACGGTTTTCGATCAGGTGCTGAACGAACACATCCGTTTTTTTGCCGCCTGCGCCCGTGGCGTGATGTGCCCCATCGGGCGTGGCGTCATCGATTACCCGGCGTTGCACAGCCTGGTGCAAGAGCTGGGTTACCACGGCTGCATCACCGTCGAACAGGAACGCGACCCGCGCGACGCCGCGGCCAGCCTGGACGACGTGGCAGCCAGTCGCGCCTATCTCGCCAACATCGGCTTCTGACCCGCACGAGGACTTCTCTCATGATCAACGGCAGCAAAACCCTTGCACGGCCTATCCGCTGGGCCATGGTCGGCGGCGGCGAGCACAGCCAGATCGGCTACATCCACCGCTCGGCCGCCCTGCGCGATCGCCACTTCGAGCTGGTTGCCGCCGCGCTGGACATCGACCCCGACCGTGGCCGGGCCTTTGGCGAACAGTTGGGCATCGACCCAGCGCGCTGCTACGCCGACTACCTGAGCCTGTTCGAACGGGAGGCGCAACGGCCCGATGGCATCCAGGCGGTATCGATCGCCACACCCAACGGCACCCATTACGCCATCACCCGCGCCGCGCTTGAAGCCGGTTTGCATGTGGTCTGCGAGAAACCGCTGTGCTTTACCCTGGAAGAGGCCGAAGCGTTGCGAACCCTGGCGCGATCCAGAGGACGCATCGTCGGCCTCACCTATGGCTACGCCGGGCACCAGTTGATCGAACAGGCCCGGGCGCTGATCGCCGCACAGGAGCTGGGTGAAATTCGCATGGTGCACATGCAGTTCGCCCACGGTTTTCACAGCGCACCGGTGGAGGCGCAGAACCCGGCGACCCAGTGGCGCGTCGACCCGCGCCAGGCCGGGCCCAGCTATGTGCTGGGGGATGTCGGCACTCATCCGCTGTACCTGGCGAAGATGATGCTGCCCGAGCTCAGGATCAAGCGCCTGATGTGCAGTCGGCAAAGCTTCGTCGCCAGCCGCGCGCCGCTGGAAGACAACGCCTACACCTTGATGGAATACGAAGGCGGCGCCATGGGCATGGTCTGGTCGAGTGCGGTCAATGCCGGTTCCATGCACGGCCAGAAGATTCGCGTGATCGGCTCGCGGGCAAGCCTGGAATGGTGGGATGAGCGCCCCAACCAGCTCAGCTTCGAAGTCCAGGGCCAACCCGTGCAAACCCTGGAGCGCGGCATGGGCTACCTGCACCCAGACGCCCTGCTGGATGACCGTATCGGCGGTGGCCATCCCGAAGGGTTGTTCGAGGCCTGGTCGAACCTTTATCGGCGGTTCGCCCTGGCCATGGATGCCGCCGACCGTGGCGACGCCGAGGCGCTCGCGGCCCTGCGCTACCCCGGCATCGACGCCGGCGTCGACGGCGTGCGCTGGGTCGAACGCTGCGTGGAATCAGCCAACCAGGATTCAGCCTGGGTTGCCTATTAACCCCCCGTGGCGAGGGAGCTTGCTCCCGCTCGATTGCGCAGCAATCGCAAAAAAAAGGGGCCGCTGCGCAGCCCAGCGGGAGCAAGCTCCCTCGCCACGGGCAACCGGTTTTATCTCATGGAGAACAACAATGAAAATCGCCCTCGATCCCTACATGCACCGTCACCTGAGCCTGCCGGACCTGTGCCGCAAGACCGCCGAGCTCGGCTTCGAATACCTTGAACTGTCGCCCCGGGAAGACTTCCTGCCCTGGTGGGTCCGCCCACGCGCCCACAAGGAGCGCATCGCCGAATTCAAGAAAGCCTTGCGCGACCATGATCTGCAACTGGCCTCGCTGCTGCCGATGTACCGCTGGGCCAGCCCTCACGAGGACGAACGCCGGGCCGCAGTGAACTACTGGAAGGAAGCGATCCAGGTCGCCGTGGAGATGGGGTGCACGACGATGAACTCGGAGTTCGGGCGCGGACCGTCGCCGGATCGCGGGCACAAGGTCAGTTGCTGCGGCGGCGTACACAGCCATGAGTCCAGCGAAGCGGCCTGGTGGCGCTCCATGGAAGAATTGGTGCCGATCCTGGAATCGGAGGGGGTCACATTGAACGTCGAGCCTCATCCGGAAGACTGGTGCGAGACGCTGCACCCGGCCCTGGACATGCTCAAGACCCTCGGCTCGAACAACGTCAAGTTCCTCTATTGCACGCCGCACACGTTCTATTTCGGCGACGACATGAAAGCCATGATCGCCGAAGCCGGATCGATGATCGCCCATGTCCACATCGCTGATACCTACAACCACAAGGCTTCGTCGGGGCTGCGCTACATCGTCAACCCGCCCGGGGCGAAAGTGACCGTGCACCAGCACATGGACATGCACCAGGGCGAGATCGACTGGGACCTGTTCTTCGGCGAGTTGGCCAAGACCGGCTTCGACGGCATCGTTACAGCGTGCGTGTTCGGCTGGGAAGAACGCGCGGATGAATCGGGGCGGTTCATGCGCCAGGAAATCCAGGCGTACGTGGACAAGTACTTCAAGTAGTCCGTGCCGGTCAGGCGAGCAACGGCACGATACGCGGCTCGATCGCCTGTCCGCTTACTTCCAGCAATGCCAGCGTCACCGGCAGCTTGAACCGCCGCCGGCCGGCGCTGCCAGGGTTGAGGTAAAGCCGCTCGCCGCGCCATTCGATCAAGGGTTTGTGCGAATGGCCGGTGATCACCAGCCTCACATCGGCATCGAGCAGCGCCGGCACATCGGCAATGTCGTGGACCAACAGCACCTGCCACCCGCCGATTTCGAATCGCAGGCTGTCGGCGATATTCCCTGCCCAATCGGCGCCAAGGTCGTTGTTACCCCGTACTACGTGCAGCTCGCCAATGGCGGCCAACGTCTCGAGGATCTCCGGGCTGCCGATATCACCGGCATGAATAATCCGCTCGCAGCCTTGCAGCGCGGCCATTGCTTCGGGGCGCAGCAGGCCATGGGTATCTGAAATCACGCCCACTTTCATGAACCTTCCTCCCCTACGGTGTGTCGTCAGCTGTAGCTGCCTCGTCGCAGTTAGCTAACGTGCTGAAATCGAATAGGATAGGCTGCGCGCTAAAGCGCCAAGCCCTGTCGTGTAGAAGGATATATCAATGCTCGGACGCAAACGGCCGGAGCCCAGGATTGAAAGCCCCGATCAAGCCTTTTCCACGCAAGCTGTGCGGGCCGGGGCTGCGTTTCGGCTGACCGTGAGTTTCATGCTCGTGGTGATCGTGGCTTTCCTGGCGGTCGAAGGCTGGCGCACCTGGCGAGACTATCGGGCGGCTTTTGCGTCTGCCCGCGATTCGGTGACGAACCTGGCGCGGGCGACGGCCCAACACGCCGAAGACACCATCCGACAAGTGGACGTGGTCACCGCGGCCCTCGCCGAACGCGTGGAAGGCGACGGCCTGCAGAACATGGACATCCCGCGCATTCATCGGCTGCTGGTGCAGCAGGCCGCCATCATGCCGCAATTGCACGGACTGTTCATCTACGGCCCGGACGGCCAATGGCTGGTGACGGACAAGGAAGTGATTCCGGAAATGGCGAACAACGCCGACCGCGACTACTTCCAGTACCACCGCACCCACGAGGATCGAGGCGTACGTATTGGCGATGTGGTCAAGAGCCGATCCACCAATGACCTGATCATCCCCATCTCCCGCCGCTTGAACAACCCCGATGGCTCGTTCGCCGGGGTGATGCTCGGGACGGTCAAGGTCAGTTATTTCGTCGACTACTACGGCGACTTCAAGATCGACGGCAAAGGCGCGCTGGTCCTGGCCAAGCGCAGCGGTACGATCCTGGTCCGCCGGCCTTTCGTCGCGGCGGTGATCGGCAAGAGCCTCGTCAACAGCGTGATCTTCCGGGAGCATCTGCCGACTTCCAACCAGGGCGTCGCCGAAGCCAGGGCCGTCGTCGACGACACCGAACGCCTGTATGGCTACCGGGCCCTGACCACTTACCCGCTGGTGGTGGAAGCCGGCCTGTCGCGGGAATCGATCGTTGCCCCGTGGCGTCGTGACCTGCTCAAGACCGGCCTGGTACTGGTATTCCTGATCGCGATTCTGGTCGGCTTCGGGCTCATCGTCCTGAGCCAGTTGCGCTACCGCATGACCATGGAAACGCAGATTCGCAGCGCCCACCAGGCCATGCGCGACATGGCGTTGACCGACAGCCTGACCGGGCTGGGCAATCGCCGGCGGCTGGACATTGCCTTGGCCGACGAGCTGCGCCTGGCCAAGCGCCAAGGCTCGTCCCTGGCGCTGATCATGCTCGACGTCGATTACTTCAAACGCTACAACGACAAATACGGCCATGCCGCTGGCGACGATTGCCTGCGGGCGATTGCCGGCGCGATCGGACAGACCATCAAGCGACCGGGAGACCTGGCCGTCCGCTACGGCGGTGAAGAATTCACCGTGCTGCTACCGAACACGGACAGCGCAGGTGCGGCCAAAGTGGCGCAGCAAATCCTTGAATCCGTCAGGGCCTTGAACATTGAGCACGGCGACCACCCGCTGGGGATCGTGACGATCAGTGCCGGCATCACCACCTGCCAGCCGAGCAGCGAGGACGTCAGCCCTGCGATGCTGATCAAGGCCGCCGACGCCTTCCTGTACCTGGCGAAGAACACCGGGCGAAACCGCTGGTGCAGCGCCGGCGCCTCCCAGGCCTGACCGCATATCGTTGATTTCAGCCAACACTGGCCTGCACAGGTGCCGATCCGGCGCCTGGCGGCTACAATGCGCGCTTCGACCGTGACCAGCCTGACTAAAAAAACATGTCCTTGCCTAAACATCATCTGGAATTGCTCAGCCCCGCCCGCGACGTAACCATCGCCCGCGAGGCCATTCTGCATGGCGCCGATGCCGTGTACATCGGTGGCCCGAGTTTCGGCGCGCGTCACAACGCCTGCAACGAGGTGAGCGATATCGCCGGGCTGGTGGAATTCGCCCATCGCTACCACGCCCGGGTGTTCACCACGATCAACACGATCCTGCACGACAACGAGCTGGAGCCGGCCCGCCAGTTGATCCATCAGCTCTACGACGCCGGCGTCGATGCGCTGATCGTCCAGGACCTCGGCGTCATGGAGCTGGACATTCCGCCGATCGAGCTGCACGCCAGCACCCAGACCGACATCCGCACCCTGGCCCGGGCAAAGTTTCTCGACCAGGCCGGTTTCTCGCAGCTGGTATTGGCCCGCGAGCTGAACCTGCAGGAAATCCGCGCCATTGCCGACGAGACCGATGCGGCCATCGAGTTCTTCATTCACGGCGCGCTGTGCGTGGCGTTTTCCGGCCAGTGCAACATTTCCCATGCCCAGAACGGGCGCAGCGCCAACCGTGGCGATTGCTCCCAGGCCTGCCGCCTGCCCTACACCCTCAAGGATGACCAGGGCCGGGTTGTCGCCTATGAAAAACACCTGCTGTCGATGAAGGACAACAACCAGAGCGCGAACATCCGCGCCCTGGTCGAAGCGGGCGTGCGCTCGTTCAAGATCGAAGGTCGCTACAAGGACATGGGTTATGTGAAGAACATCACCGCCTACTATCGTCAACGCCTCGACGATGTCCTCGAAGACCGCCCGGACCTCGCCCGCGCCTCCAGCGGCCGCACCGCGCATTTCTTCGTGCCGGACCCGGACAAGACCTTCCACCGTGGCAGCACTGACTACTTCGTCAGCGAGCGCAAGATCGACATCGGCGCCTTCGACTCCCCGACGTTCACCGGCGTGCCGGTGGGCGTGGTGGAAAAAGTCGGCAAGCGCGACCTGCAAGTGGTGACCTTTGATCCGCTGTCCAACGGTGACGGCCTCAACGTGCTGGTCAAGCGCGAAGTGGTTGGCTTCCGGGCCAACATCGCCGAACCCAAGGGTGAATTCCTCGACGAGGACGGCAAGCAGCGCTACCGCTACCGCGTCGAACCCAACGAGATGCCGGCCGGCCTGTATCAGTTGCGCCCCAACCATGCGCTGAGCCGCAACCTCGATCACAACTGGCAGCAAGCACTGCTCAAGACCTCCGCCGAGCGTCGCGTGGGCCTGGCCTGGGTTGCTCGCCTGAGCGAGGAGCGCCTGGAGTTGACCGCCACCAGCGAAGAAGGCATCAGCGCCAGCGTCGCCCTGGACGGTCCCTTCGGCCTGGCGAACAAACCGGAGCAGGCCCTGGAGCAGTTGCAAGACCTGCTCGGCCAGTTGGGCACCACCGAATACCACGCCACATCGATCAAACTGGATGCGCCCCAGGCTTATTTCATTCCCAACTCCCAGCTCAAGGCCCTGCGTCGCGAGGTCATCGAAGCCCTGACCAGAGCGCGTGTCGCGGCGCACCCACGGGGCGGACGCAAGGCCGAGACCACGCCGCCGCCGGTATACCCGGAGTCGCATTTGTCATTCCTGGCCAACGTCTACAACCAGAAGGCCCGGGACTTCTACCACCGCCACGGGGTCAAGCTGATCGACGCGGCGTTCGAAGCCCATGAGGAAACCGGCGAAGTCCCGGTGATGATCACCAAGCACTGCCTGCGGTTTTCCTTCAACCTTTGCCCCAAGCAGGCCAAGGGCGTCACCGGCGTACGCACCAAGGTTGCGCCGATGCAGTTGATCCATGGTGATGAAGTGCTGACGCTGAAGTTCGACTGCAAACCCTGCGAGATGCATGTGGTGGGCAAGATCAAGGGGCACATCCTTGACCTGCCGTTGCCCGGCAGCACGGCGCAGCCGGTGGTCGGTCATATCAGTCCGGAGGACTTGCTCAAGACGATCCCGCGTGGAGCGCATTGAGTCAGATGGATCTCGATTGACTGTGCTGTCCTCTTCGCGAGCAGGCTCGCTCCCACAAGTAACGCTGTTCACAAACCCGTGGCGAGGGAGCTTGCTCCCGCTGGGCCGCGAAGCGGCCCCAAAACCTGCCAAATGCGGAGCATCAGACACACCGCACCCGCCGGCTTTACGACTGCTTCGCAGCCGAGCGGGAGCAAGCTCCCTCGCCACAGGTCCATCATTTTTTCTTAAGTGAACAGCTTTACGCTCCCACTGGGGATTTTCATTTCTGCGCCGTTTTCGCTTTGTCGGGCGACAGATTCTGTTCAAAGGGCTCCCCTATCGCGCATTCATGATGCTAGGTTGTAAGTGATTGTTTCATACCGTCACTTTTTCCCTGCAAAGGAATGCCTCCCACCATGAACTTCCCGTTCAAGCGTCTCGCTATCGCCACCCTCGTCCTGTCCAGCCTGTCGTCTTTCTCGATGTCGGCCTACGCCAACATTTCCGCGCAACAGAGCGCGACCCTGGTCAAAAATTTCACTGATAGCTCGGTCAACGATTTCCGCCAGTTCCTCGCAAGCGTCGCCAATAGCGAAGTTGCAAAAACCGCCAACCTCGGCCCGGCCATCAGCGCCTTCCAGGGCAACAAGACCCTGTCGGCGGAACAGCAGAACGAAATTCATCGCCTGCTGGGTATCTACGCCCGGGTAAAGTACGGCGAAGCCGCCACCGAAACCTTGCGCCAATTGGTGGAAATCCCGACCTATCGCAAGGACGGCGTTGCCCAGCATCAAAACCCTGAATTTCTCAAGATCGCCGACAAGATCAAGAGCCTGGCCGAGTCCTTCAACCTGAACTTTCGCAACATCGACAACCGCGTCTACGAGATATCCCTCGAAGGCTCGGGTGACGAAGTGGTGGGCATTCACGCCCATGCCGATGTAGTGCCGGTCACGCCGGAAAACTGGGTGCTCAAGGATGGCACCAAGCTTGATCCCTTCAAGGTCACCCTGGTGGGTGATCGCATGTATGGCCGCGGCACCGAAGACGACAAGAACGGCATCGTCGTGGCGCTCTACGCCATGAAGATCATCAAGGAAGAAAAACTGCCACTGGCGCGCAACTTCAAGCTGCTGGTCGATACCACCGAGGAAACCACCGGCGACGCCATTCCTTATTACTTCGAGCGTAACCCGACCCCGAACTACAACCTCGCGCTGGACGGCAGCTATCCGGTGGTGATTGCCGAGAAAGGCTATGGCACGGTCATGGCGAATTTCCCGCGCCGGGCGGCACAGGGTCAAGGTGCCGAGATCACTGCGTTGACGGGCGGCATGGCGACCAACCAGATCCCGTCGACTTCGGTGGCAACCTTTACCACGGACAAGCCCGCCGAGCTGGCTGCCAGCCTGGTCAAGGCGGGCACCGACTTTGCCAAGGCCAATGGCGGCGACTTTCAAGTGGCCAGCGAGGTCGTCGATAACACAGTCAAGCTGACCTTCACCGGCGTTTCGGCACACTCCTCCGAGCCCGAGTCAGGCGTCAACCCGGTCGCCAGGATGCTGATATTCATCAATGGCCTGAACGGCACCGTTGGACTCAAGCACAATCACATCACCGACGCCGCGCGCTATGCTGCCGACAACTGGGGTCTGGATTACCTGGGAAAAAAACTCGGCATCGGTTTTTCCGACGCGTTCATGGGTCCGCTGACCGCCTCGCTGACCTACGTCGGGATGGATGACAAGGCCTTCAAGCTCGCGGTCAACCTGCGGGTGCCCGTGGGCAAGCCGACGCAAGCGCTGAAGACTGAAATTGACGACAGACTTTCGGCCTGGGCGAAGAAATCCAAGGTTGCCGTGGCCTTCGAAAACTCCATCGATGAGCCGATGTACCGCAATCCCGAAGGTGAATGGGTCAAGGCGCTGCTCGCCGTTGCCACCGAAAATCTCGGCATGGAACACAAGTTCGGCACGTCTGCCGGCGCCACCTCGGTTCATGATCTGCCCAACGGCGTGCAGTTCGGCCTGGCCATGCCCGACGTCAAGTACACCGGGCACAACGATAACGAGTTCAAGACCGTTGAGCAGTTCCTGCTGGACCTGCAGGTCGTGACCGAAATGATGGGTCGGATCGGGCAGTTGCCGAAGCTCTAAAACTGCACGCCCCCCCGTGGCGAGGGAGCTTGCTCCCGCTCGGTTGCGCAGCGACCGCAAGATTTTTGGGGCTGCTGCGCAGCCCAGCGGGAGCAAGCTCCCTCGCCACGGGGCTCGCTCCCACAGGGGATCGCGGGGCTCATGGCATCCAGAGGGGACAGATAACCGTTAGTTACACCTTGAACCGCGCCACCGTCTGATGCAGCGACTCTGCCATGTGTGCCAGGTCCTGCCCCGCCGTATCGGTATGCTGGGCTCCCTGCAAGACCTGCTCGGACAGGTTGCGGATGCTGACCAGGTTGCGGTCCACCTCCCGGGCCACCAGCGCCTGTTGTTCGGTGGCACTGGCAATCATCAGGTTGCGCTCGTTGATCTGCGAGATTGAGCAGGCAATCGCGTCCAAGGCTTCGCCGGAGCGCCGGGCTACTAGCAACGTCGCCTGTACCAGTTCACTGCTGCTTTGCATCGCGGTTACCGCGTCCCCGCTTTCGCGGCGGATCGTGCCGATCATTTCCTCGATTTCCCGGGTTGACTCCTGGGTGCGGTGGGCCAGCGCCCTTACCTCATCGGCGACGACCGCGAAGCCGCGGCCGGCATCGCCTGCCCGGGCCGCTTCGATGGCGGCATTCAAGGCCAGCAGGTTGGTCTGCTCGGCGATGCTGCGGATCACGTCAAGCACCGAACTGATGTCCTGGACCCGCCCGGCCAGTTGCTGAATACGCTCCGCGGCTTCGCTCACGCCGTCGGCCAGCACGGAAATGGACGCTACCGTCTCCTGGACCTGCTCACGACCATCCAGGGCAGTCTGCTCGGAAATCCGCGATGCTTCGCTGGTGCTCATGGCATTGCGCGCAACATCATCCACCGCGGCGGTCATCTGGTTCACGGCTGCCGCCGCCTGTTCGATCTCGATTCCCTGCAGTTGCAAGGAACTGCTGGTCTGGCTGCTCACGGCGCTCAGCTCCTCGGAGGAACTGGCGACCCGATCCACCGAGGTCGCGATCTGCCGGACCATCGAGTGGAGGCTCTGCTGCATCTCGTGCATGTTACTCATCATGCTGTCGCCCGAGCCCGCCCCCACGGGCACCTCGATGGTCAGGTCGCCTTGGGCGATATGGCCCAGCATCCGCGCCGCATCACCGGGCTCACCGCCCAGTGGCCGGGTAACGCTGCGGGTCACCAGCACCGCGACCGTCGCCACCAGGGCCAGGCACGCCAGCACCATCATCAGCAAATGCAGTTGCGCGTCCTGGTAGCGTGTCTGGGCCCCGCGCTCACGCTCGTCAAAAAGACGGTCCTGCATCGCCATCAGCCCGTCCAGGCTCTGGTACATCGCCTGCTCCGCCGGGGTTACGGATTGCTCCAGCTGCAGCACCGCCTCATGGGGCACGTTCCGGTGAATCAAGCCCTGCATTTGCGAAAAAGCGGCCTGGTAAACCTCGCCATTCTTTTTCAGGGCCGCTAAAGCCGCCTTGCCTTCGGGCCTTCGATCAAGCAACGGCCCGAGCGTTGCCAGCGCTTTGTCGATGCGTTGCCGCGTGTTGTCGATGGACGTCTGGGCCAGGGGATCGTTCCTGTCGATCAACAGTTCGCGAATGTGGCTGGCGTTATCCCGCACCCCCGTGGCGATGGCCATGATCGGGGCGATTTTCGGCCAGTCTCGCTGGGCGACCACTTCGGCCTGGTCGCGCAATATCCGCAGGTCGTACAAGGCGTACAACGCCACGGCGATCAAAGCGATCGGCGCAATGGAAAAACCCATGACGATTCGCTGGGCAATAGTGAGTCTGGTCATTATCAAAACATTTCCTTTCAGGGGCTCTGTTCAACGAATCCTGGCCCGCAGGTACTGAGCCTGAGGCAGATGCCCGGGCAGCAGAACCCGCGCTCGCCGGATCCACGGCTGATGCCGGTCCGGTGAAAATGAAGAGGTGGAATAGAGGGCTCAGAAACTGCTGGAAATGCTAGTGCGGATGGACTGTTTCATGTTGTAGGGCGTTTCTGATTTGCAGCGCACGCAGGGAGAAATTCAGGCTGATTACCTGATTTCCTACGGAAAACGCCCACCTGCTTGGTAAGGCGCGATCAATTACGCAACTGAAAACAACTCGATTGAATACTGTGGGCTCAACCGCTCGATTTGCGTCCTCCTAAAATCCCGTGGCGAGGGAGCTTGCTCCCGCTGGGCTGCGAAGCAGTCCCAAAACCTCTGCTCTCGGTGTGTCAGGTTCATCGCGGTAAGCCTCCTTGGGGCCGCTGCGCAGCCCAGCGTGAGCAAGCTCCCTCGCCACGAAAGCGGTCAATAGCTCTCATCTCTCGCGCCCGGAGTAAATTTTATTGCACAAGAATCGTCGCGCCCGGTCGCATAATGGTCAGCGCTGTGATCCAGTCCACTCTCCACGCCACAACGCCCCGAAGCGCACCACCGACGTACACAAGGAATGCCCGATGCCCCCACGCTCCGCCCCTGCTTCAACTGCGGCTTTGCCCGAAGGCACCGGTTTTGTCCGGGTGCGTGGCGCCCGCGAACACAACCTCAAGAACGTCGACGTGGACATCCCCCGCGATGCCCTGGTGGTGTTCACCGGCGTGTCGGGTTCCGGCAAGTCATCGCTGGCCTTCTCCACGGTTTATGCCGAAGCCCAGCGCCGCTATTTCGAGTCGGTCGCGCCATACGCGCGGCGTTTGATCGACCAGGTGGGCGTGCCGGACGTGGACAGCATCGAGGGCCTGCCGCCGGCGGTTGCCTTGCAACAGCAACGCGGCACGCCCAGCGCACGTTCCTCGGTGGGCAGCGTCACCACGCTGTCGAGCCTGATCCGCATGCTCTACTCCCGCGCCGGCAGCTACCCGGCGGACCAGCCGATGCTGTACGCCGAGGACTTCTCGCCCAACACCCCGCAGGGCGCCTGCCCGGAGTGCCACGGCCTGGGACGGGTCCATGAGGTGACCGAGGCGTCCATGGTGCCCGATCCGTCGCTGACCATCCGCGAACGCGCCGTGGCGGCCTGGCCCATGGCCTGGCAAGGCCAGAACCTTCGCGACATCCTGGTGACCCTGGGTTATGACGTCGACGTTCCCTGGCGCGACCTGCCGAAAAAGCAGCGCGACTGGATTCTGTTTACCGAAGAAACCCCCACCGTCCCGGTATATGCAGGGCTGACCCCAGCCCAGACCCGCGAAGCGCTCAAGCGCAAGCTCGAACCCAGCTATCAAGGCACCTTCAGCGGTGCCCGACGCTATCTGTTGCACACCTTCATGCATTCGCAAAGCGCGCAGATGCGCAAGCGCGTGGCGCAATACATGCGCGCCAGCCCCTGCCCGATGTGCGAAGGCAAGCGCCTCAAGCGTCAGGCATTGACCGTCACCTTCGCGGGCCTGGACATAGCGCAGTTGTCCAACCTGGCGCTGCTGGAACTGGCCGAAGTGCTCAAGACCGTCGCGGCCCCCGACTATCTGGAGCAACCCGAAGAGCCGGGCGACGTGCTCACCCACAGCCAGACCCGAGAGGCCCGCGAGCAACGCGCCGCCCGCGGCGACAACCCGCACGCCGGCGGACCGGACGCACGCCACACGCCGAACCTGTCCCTGGAAAAGCGCCTGGCGGCCCAACGCATCGCCGCCGAATTGTTGGAGCGGATCGTCACGCTGATTGACCTGGGCCTTGGCTACCTGGCCCTGGAGCGCAGCACGCCGACCCTGTCCTCCGGCGAATTGCAGCGCCTGCGCCTGGCCACCCAGCTCAATTCCCAGCTATTCGGCGTCATCTATGTCCTGGACGAACCTTCCGCCGGCCTGCACCCGGCCGACAGCGAGGCGCTGTTCGGCGCCTTGCAACGCCTGAAGGCCGCGGGCAATTCCGTATTCGTGGTCGAACACGACCTCGACACCATGCGTCGCGCCGACTGGCTGATCGACGTCGGCCCGGACGCCGGTGAGCAAGGCGGCAAGGTCCTCTACAGCGGACCGCCCGATGGCCTCGGTCAAGTGCCCGAGTCCCGGACCCGCGCCTACCTGCTCGCCGAAGACCGCGCCACCGCGCGCATCCCCCGCGAACCCGAGGATTGGCTGCGCCTGGAAGGCATCACCCGCAACAACCTCGACAACCTGAGCGCAGCGTTTCCACTCGGTTGCTTCACGGCGGTGACCGGCATTTCCGGGTCGGGCAAGTCCAGCCTGGTCAGCCAGGCCCTGCTGGACCTGGTCGGTGCCCATCTGGGCCAGGCCAACCCCAACGCGGAAGCCGAGGAGCAGAGCCTGGAAGACGAACCGGTGCAAACCAGTGGCGGCCGGGTCAGCGCCGGGCTCGACTCAATAAAGCGACTGGTCCAGGTCGACCAGAAACCCATCGGCCGCACGCCGCGCTCCAACCTCGCCACCTACACGGGGCTGTTCGACCACGTGCGCAAACTGTTCGCCGCCACCGAACAGGCGCAGGCGCTGGGATTCGATGCCGGACGGTTTTCCTTCAACGTCGCCAAGGGTCGTTGTGAAACCTGTGAAGGCGAAGGCTTCGTCAGCGTCGAGCTGTTGTTCATGCCCAGCGTGTATGCGCCCTGCCCGACCTGTCATGGGGCCCGCTACAACCCGCAGACCCTGGACGTGGCCTGGCAGGGGCTGGACATTTCCCAAGTGCTGCAACTGACGGTGAACCAGGCTCTTGAAGTGTTCGCCGAACAAGCGTCTGCCAGGCGCTCGTTGCAAGTCTTGCAAGACATCGGCCTGGGTTATCTGCGCCTTGGCCAACCGGCCACCGAGCTGTCCGGCGGCGAGGCGCAGCGGATCAAGCTGGCCACCGAGCTGCAACGCAAGGCTCGGGGCGCGACCCTTTACGTATTGGATGAGCCTACCAACGGTCTGCACCCCCAGGACGTGGATCGCCTGCTGGTGCAGTTGAATCGCCTGGTGGACGAAGGCCATACGGTGGTTGTGGTGGAACACGACATGCGCGCGGTGGCACAGAGCGACTGGGTCATCGACATCGGCCCGGGAGCCGGGACACAGGGCGGGAACGTGGTGGTGTGCGGTGCGCCAGAGGTCGTTGCAGACTGTGACGAAAGCCGCACCGCGCCGTTCCTGAAAAGAGCTTTGCAACCCGCACGATGAGCCGTGGCGAGGGAGCTTGCTCCCGCTGGGCTGCAAAGCAGCCCCACAGGCAATCACTTCATTTCGCCAGGCACACCGCAGCGCCTGGTTTGCGGCGGCTGCGCCACCGAGCGGGAGCAAGCTCCCTCGCCACGAAAGCACTCTTCACATGGCGCAGCTAGCGCCTCATCACCCTGTGGGAGCGAGCCTGCTCGCGAAAGCGGTGTGTCCGCTTGCATCGAAGGGCCTGGAATAACGTTTTCGCAAGCAGGCTCGCTCCCACAGGGATCATCGTTCACACCAAAAAGCGTCAATGAAACGTTACACATCGACAATCCGCACAACCGTTTATCAGTTTTTTGACACTTCGCCGATATGCGGTCACAACTTTTTCGCTCCGCTGGGTCATAACACGGTGGTCGCCGATGGAATATTGGCAGTCACTTAGGTTTTTAGCCTGATACGGAGATAAGTCCATGATTTTCAACGTACAAGATTTTGGCGCCAAAGGAGATGGCGTCACCGACGACACGGCGGCCATTCAAAGCGCGATCGATGCGGCAGCGGCCGCGGGCGGTGGCCAGGTGTACATGCCCACCGGCACCTACATCGTTTCGGGAGGCGAGGAACCCTCCGATGGCTGCCTGATGCTCAAAAGCAACGTCTACCTGTACGGCGACGGCATGGGCGACACCACGGTCAAGCTGGCCGACGGATCGGACACCAAGATCACCGGCATCATCCGCTCGGCCTATGGCGAGGAAACCCACGACTTCGGCGTCAGCAACCTCACCATCGACGGTAACCGCGACGCCACCACCGGCAAGGTGGATGGCTGGTTCAACGGTTATATTCCCGGCGAGGAAGGCTACGACTCCAACGTCACCCTCGACAGCGTCGAGATCAAGGACTGCTCCGGGTACGGCTTCGACCCGCATGAGCAGACCGTCAACATGGTCATCAAGAACAGCGTGTCCCACGGCAACGGCCTGGATGGCTTCGTCGCCGACTTCCTCAGCGACAGCACCTTCGAAAACAATATTGCCTACGACAACGACCGCCACGGTTTCAACGTCGTCACCAGCACCCACGATTTCACCATGACCAACAACGTCGCCTACAACAACGGCGGCAACGGCATCGTGGTGCAGCGCGGCAGCGAAGATATTCCCTCTCCCAGCAACATCACCATCACCGGTGGCGAGGTCTACGGCAACGGCGCCGAAGGCGTGCTGGTCAAGCTGTCCAGCGACGTGACCGTCACCGGCGTCGATATCCATGACAACGCCAGCGCCGGGATCCGCATCTACGGCAGCAACCATGTCGAGGTCATCGACAACACCCTCAACAACAACTCGTTGGGCGGCGCGGTGCCGGAAATCATCATCCAGTCCTACGACGACACCCTCGGTGTGTCCGGCAAGTACTTCAACGGCAGCGACAACCTGATCCAGGGCAACGTCATCAGCGGCAGCAACCTGTCCACCTACGGCGTCGCCGAGCGCAACGAAGACGGCACCGATCGCAACGCGATCATCGCCAACACCATCAGCCACACCAGCAAGGGCGCCACGCTGGTCTATGGCGATGGCAGCTATGTCAGCGCCACCGTGCCGATGACCACCGTGCAAGGCACGGCGGGCAACGACATCCTCACGGGCACCGCCGCCAGCGAAATTTTCTACGGCGCGGCCGGCAACGACACCATCAATGGCGCGGCTGGGAGCGATATCCTGGTGGGCGGCGCGGGCGTCGACAAACTCACTGGCGGCACGGGCGCCGACACATTCCGCTTCACCAGCCAGTCCGACAGCTATCGCAATGCAACGGCAAGCTTCGACGACACCATCACCGACTTCGACGTGACACAGGACAAGATCGATCTTGCCGGCCTCGGCTTCACCGGCCTGGGCAATGGCCGTGGCGGCACCCTGCAAGTCAGCTACAACGCCAGCAGCGACCGCACCTATATCAAGGACTACGACGCCGATGCCAGCGGCAATCGCTTCGAGCTGATTCTGTCGGGCAACCTGGCGAGCACCCTGACGGCGAGCAACTTCATCTTCAATCGGGTCATCACCGGCACCACCGGCAGCGACTCTTTGTTGGGCAGCGACGCCGCCGATACCTTGCTCGGCCTGGCCGGCAACGACAGCCTCAGCGGTGGCGCGGGCGACGACAAGCTCGACGGTGGCGCCGGCATGGACACCCTCACGGGCGGCGCCGGGGCGGACACCTTCGTGTTCGCCAACCGGCTGGACAGCTACCGCAACTACAACACCGGTGGCGCCAACCTGGGCGATTTGATCACCGACTTCAACATCGCTGCCGACAAGATCGATCTCTCCGCCATGGGCTTCACCGGCCTGGGCGACGGCAAGAACAATACCGTCTACCTGGTGCTCAACAGCGCCGGCACCAAGACCTACATCAAATCCCTGGAGGCCGATGCCAACGGCAACCGCTTCGAAGTGGCACTGGACGGCAATCACCTCAACACCCTGACCAGCGCCAACTTCGTCTTCGCGACAACATCGCCGACCAACCAGGCACCGGTGCTGGCCACGCCATTGCTGGACCAGAACGCCAGTGAAAAGACGCCCTTCAGCTACGTGGTGCCGGCCACCAGTTTCACCGATCCGGACAATGACAGCCTCAGCTACACCGCCAAGCTGGCCGATGGCAGCGCCCTGCCCAGTTGGCTGACGTTCGACGCCGCCACGCGCACCTTCAGCGGCACGCCACCCGACACGGCATCGGGCACTTACTCGATCCAGGTCACCGCGACCGACGGCAGCAACGCCACCGTCAGTGACAGCTTTACCCTGGCGGTGCAGGACGTGCCCGGCTCGGTGGTGATCAACGGCACGCCAAACAACGACACGCTGACCGGCACCGTCGCCAACGAACAGATTTTCGGCGGCGCGGGCAACGACACCCTCAATGGCGCAGCGGGCAACGACATCCTGGTGGGCGGCACGGGCGTGGACAAACTCACCGGCGGCACGGGCGCCGATGTGTTTCGCTACACCTCCAAGCTCGACAGCTACCGCACCGGTTCCACCAGCGCCAGTGACCAGATCCTCGATTTCGACGTGGCCGCCGACAAGATCGATGTCGCGGCGCTGGGCTACACCGGCCTGGGCAACGGGCTCAACGGCACGCTGCAAGTCAGTTACAGCTCGTCAACCAACCGCACGTACCTGAAGGACCTCACGGTCGATGCCAACGGCAACCGCTTTGAAATCTCCCTGGCGGGAAATTTCGTCAGCAGCCTGACCGCCAATCACTTTGTCTTTGCCGACCAGAACACCCCGACCAATGTGGCGCCGGTGGTGGTCACTCCGCTACTCGACCAGAATGCCAGCGAAAGCACGCCGTTCAGCTACACGGTGGCCAACAACAGCTTCAGCGACGCCAACCAGGACGTGCTGACCTACACCGCGACCCTGGCCAATGGCAGCGCCCTGCCCTCGTGGCTGAGCTTCAACGCCAGCACGCTGACTTTCAGCGGCACGCCCACCAGCACTGCGTCCGGCAACTACGACGTGCTGGTCAAGGCCACCGATCCGTCCGGCGCATCGGTCAGCGACAGCTTTGCCCTGGTGGTCGCCGATGCGCCCGCCAACACCATCACCGGCACGGCCAATGCCGAAAGCCTCAACGGTACGGCAGGCGCCGACCTGATTCTCGGCCTGGGTGGCAACGACACCATCAAGGCCGGGACCGGCGCCGACATCATCGACGGTGGCGCCGGACGCGACTCGCTGTATGGCGACGCTGGCGCCGACACGTTCCGCTACAGCAACCTGTCCGACAGCTACCGGGACTACGACACCGGTGGCGTCACGGCCACGGACACGATTTATGACTTCACCGTCGGCGTCGACAAGATCGACGTCTCCGGGCTGGGTTTCCTCGGCCTCGGCGACGGCAGCAACGGCACGCTCTACATGACGTTGAATGCGGCCGGCGACAAGACCTATGTCAAGTCCAGCCAGGCTGATGCCGATGGCAACCGTTTCGAGATCGCCCTGAACGGCAACTACCTCAACACCCTGACCGCCAGTGATTTCGTCTTCGGCGAACGCGCCCAGCAAGACATCCTCTATCTGCCGACGCTCGGCCAATCCAACGCACGCCTGCTGCGCATGAGCGAGGATGATGATCAGTCCGGCACCTCAATGCTGGTCAATGACCTGAACAAGTACACCACCTATGACGTGCGCAGCCAGTTCAGCGACGCCGACGGCAACGGGATTGACATTGCAGTGGGTGGCAGTACGGTCAACGGCTTGTCGACCCTCGGCGCCGAGGAGCTGAAGTTGTGCTGGTGGCTGACCGACACCAACCAACCCGGGCCGGCATTGCTGCGCGCCGTGACGTTGTTGCGCGACCAGCTCACCGAACTCAAGGCCATCGACAACGTGACCATGGGTATCATCTGGGGCCAGGGCGAGGAAGCCGCCCAGGAGATCGCCCGCTCCACCGACAAGGCAGCGGCTGCGGCGGCCTACAAGGCGTCGACGCTGAAGGTCTTCGATTACCTGCACGCCCAACTCGGCAATTTCAACGTGTACCTGATGGAAACCGGTCACTACGAGCAGGACGCCGCACGTGCCCGTGGTTACTCGGAGGAAAAGATTGCTTCCATCGTCGAGGGTGTGGGCTACGTCCGCGCCGTCCAGGAAGCCATCGCCGCCGAGCGCGCCGATGTGAAACTGGCGGTGGACTACAACGACCTGCCCTTGCGTTATGAAGTCGATCCGTTGGTGTATCCCGACGATGTCTGGCACCTGCATGAGGAGTCAGCGGAAATCGTCGGGCAGCGCCTGGCGGACTACATCGCCAATGACCTTGGCTTCCAGGGCAACCCCAACGACAACAACAGTGTGCAGGACATTTTCGACGGCGCGCAGAACGAGGGCGGGAAGATTTCCGGCACCGACCAGGCCGACACCCTGGTGGGCAGCTCCGGCAACGACATACTGGACGGTGACCTGGGTGCCGACTCGTTGACCGGCGGCGATGGTAACGACATCTACGTCGTCGACAACGCGTTCGACAGCGTGGTGGAAACCAACACCTCGACTTCGCAGATCGATACGGTACAGGCCTCGGTCAGTTGGACCCTGGGCGCCAACCTGGAAAACCTGGTGCTGACCGGCGTGTCGGACATCGACGGCACCGGTAACGAACGGCGCAACTTCATCACCGGTAACGCCGCCAACAACGTGCTCAATGGCGCGGTGGGAGCGGACAGCATGAGCGGCGGCGACGGCAACGACACTTACTACGTCGACAACGCCAGCGATACCGTGATCGAGACCAGCAGCAACCCGGTGTCCGGCGGCATCGACGGCGTCCACAGCAGCCTCGCTACCTACACGTTGGGCAACAACGTGGAGAATCTGTACGTTGACAGCGCCGGGGCCGCCAACGGGATCGGTAATGCACTGAACAACACGCTGTTCGCCGGCGTGGGCGACAACGTCCTAGACGGACGCGATGGCAACGACACTGTCTCCTACGACCGGGCCCTGGCCGGGGTGACCGTGAACCTGTCGACGTCCGCACAGCAGAACACCGTCGGTTCCGGGCTCGACACGCTGAAGTTCATCGAGAACCTGACCGGCAGTGCCTACGCGGATACGCTGTCGGGCAACAGTGCCGGGAACATCCTCAACGGCGGTGCCGGCAATGACACACTGGTGGGCGGCTCGGGCGATGACCGGCTGATCGGCGGCGCCGGCACTGATAACCTCACCGGCGGCACTGGCGCGGATACCTACGCGTTTACTGCGCTGTCGGACATGGGCGTCGGCGCCGCGCGGGATGTGATCAACGGCTTCAAGACGGCTGAGCTGGATAAACTGGACTTCACCGGCCTGGACGCCAACCCGCTGACCGCCAGCATCGATGCCTTTACCTTCATCGGCAGCAACGCCTTCGACGCCAGCAACGCCACCGGCCAACTGCGTTTTGTCGATGGCATCCTCTACGGCAGCGTCGATGCCGACGCCACCGCCGAGTTCGAGTTCGAACTGGTGGGCGTCAAGGAGCTGCACGCCAGCGACTTCACCGCCTGAGTGAACGAGGGGGCTGCTGCGCATCCCAGCGGGAGCAAGCTCCCTCGCCACAACAGCACTGATGAAGCAAATCCTATGGGCAGGAAGCATTGGGCCCAGGGCGGTGTCCCCTGTGGGAGCGAGCCTGCTCGCGAAAGCGGTGTGCCAGGCTGAACGACATTGAATGTACTGCCGTAATCGCGAGCAGGCTCGCTCCCACACGGTGCTTGCCACAACAGCACTGATGAAGCAAACCCTGTGGGCAGGAGGCATTGGGGCTCAAGGCAGCGTCCCCTGTGGGAGCGAGCCTGCTCGCGAAAGCGGCCTGCCAGGCTGAACGGCGTTGAATGAACTGCCGTCATCGCGAGCAGGCTCGCTCCCACACGGTGCTCCCGTGGCGAGGGAGCTTGCTCCCGCTGGGGTGCGCAGCAGCCCCAAAAAGGTTGATGGGGTCCAGCCTGACACCGCGCGGTGATTGGCTTTGGGGGCGCCTCGCACCCCAGCGGGAGCAAGCTCCCTCGCCACAACAGCATTG
Organism: Pseudomonas sp. Z2-11; assembly: GCF_054161305.1. Classification (NCBI taxonomy): domain Bacteria; kingdom Pseudomonadati; phylum Pseudomonadota; class Gammaproteobacteria; order Pseudomonadales; family Pseudomonadaceae; genus Pseudomonas; species Pseudomonas sp. Z2-11. The sequence continues at coordinate 2,806,902 of NZ_CP096395.1, read as the reverse complement.
ATGAAGCAAATCCTTGTGGGCAGGAAGCATCGGGGCTCAAGGCAGCGTCCCATGTGGGAGCGAGCTTGCTCGCGATGAGGGCGACACATTCAACACATCTGTTGATTGACACACTGCTATCGCGAGCAAGCTCGCTCCCACACGGTGCTCGCCACAGATGCGATGCGGCTCGGCCGGCTCCTTAGAACAGGCTTTGCACCTGTTCCAGCACCGCGCGGTTCATCTGGCCGGTGTGGGTGTGCAGGCTTACATAACTTTCGAGCATGTCGAGCTTGGTATCGAGCAGGTCGCGGCGTGCCTGGAACAGGCGTTGCTGGGCATCGAGGATGTCGACCGTCGAGCGCACGCCGCCCTGGAAGCCCTTCTCGGTCGACGTCAGCGCCCGCTGGTTGGATTCCACCGCCCGTAGCATCGCCTTGCTCTTGGCGAAGCCCGCCACCACGCCCAGGTAGTCGGTTTCGATAGCCTCGGCCAGTTCCTGACGCTGCACATCGTAATCGGACTGGGCCCCGGCCAGCTGGGCCTCGGCCTTGGCCACCGATGCACGCACCGCGCCGCCGCGATACAACGGGATATCCAGCTGCACCCCGACGTAGTAAGTGTCCTGGCGCGGGTCGAGCTCCTGGTACTGGCGGGTTTCCCGACGGGTCAACTGAGTGGTGAGCGACAACGTCGGATAATGCCCGGCGCGCTGGCTGTCGGCCTGGGCCTCGGCGACTTTTACCGCCGCCAACCGCGCCGCCAGCTCCGGACTGGCCTCACGGGCAATCGTTGTCCAATACGGCAGATCCTGCTCCGGCGGGATCGGGCTGCCGGCGGGGAGTTCTTCGCGCATCGCCTGGATGTCGTCGATCGGCACGCTGGCCCGCCCCGACAGTGCTCGCAGCGCAGCCACGCGGCGGGCCTGGGCTTCGGTTTCCTGAGCCTCGACCAGATCGAGCCGGGCCTGGGCCTCGTCGATATCGGTGATCGCTCCCTGGCCGCCCTCATAGAGCTTTTTGCTCTGGAGGACCAAGCCACTGATAGCGGTTTTCTGCTGGGCGATCAGCTTGAGTTCGTTCTCGGCCCGGGCCACGTCGAAATAGCCCTTGGCGACCCGATCGAACAGGGTCTGGCCGGCCACGTCGAATTGCTGGCTACCCAGCGCCCCCCGCGCCTTGCCTTCCTGATAAGCCGCCCAACGCCCCTTGTCATAGAGCGCCTGCTGCGCGGCCAGGGTCACACTGTTCGCCTGGTAATCGTTGCTGTTGACGTAACTGCTGTCGTCGCCGCCATCGGTACGCCCGCCATAGCCATAACGCGACGACAGCGACACTTGCGGATAAAGACCGCCACGGCCGATCGCCTCCTCCTGCCGCGACGCATCGTAGGCATGGGTCGCCGCCTGCAAGGTCGGATCGTTGAGGCGCGAGGCATCGTAAGCGGCGATCAGGCTCAGCCCGCCCTCCGCCGCCCAGACGGGGCCGATCACCGCCCAACTGGTGCACAGGCTCAACAGCACACGGACGCCATAACGGCAACGGTCGGTCATGCTCATTCCTCTTTGAAGGCCGCCAGCAAGCGTTCGCGCAAGGGTTTCATCAGGTAATTCATCAAGGTCCGTTCACCGGTCACCACGGTGACGTCGGCAAGCATGCCGGGGCGCACCAGCAGCCCGGCGCTCTGCAGCGAAACGACGGTGTCGGCGGGAATCTCGACCTTGGCGGAGAAATATGGCTGGTGGGTCTGCTGGTCGATCAACTGGTCCGCCGACACGGTGGTGATCGTGCCGGTTACCGTCGGCGTGTCCACCCGTTGCAACGCAGTGAAATGCACGTGCACCGGCAGACCCGGGCTGAGTTTGTTGGCCATCAGCGGATCAAAACGCGCGGTGATCGCCATCGGCGCATCCAGCGGCACTACCTGCATCAGCGTCTGCCCAGCCTGGGCGACCCCGCCGACGGTATGGATCGACACGTCCATGACCTGCCCCGCCACCGGCGCGCGGATCGCCCCGTTATCCACCTCAAACTGCAAGGCGCGGATCTGATCGGCATAACCGGCGGCTTCGGCCGAGACCTCGCTGAGTTGGGTTTCGGCATCGCGCCGGAATTCCTGCTGCGCCTGCAAGGCCTTGAGCCGGCTTTCGTTGATTGCCTGGCGCGTGCGGCCGACATCGCCAATGCCGGAAGCGATCTGCCCGGCCAGTTGCGCCGCGTTGCGCTCGGCCTCGAAGAGTTTGTTGCGCGGCACGTAGCCTTCCCGGGCCAGCTCGCGCAGACCTTCAAGCTCTTGCTGCTGAAAACGCATCTGCGCGTCGTAGTTGCGCTTGACCCCTTCATAGCCCTGCAACTGTTGCTGCAAGGCGCCGACTTCATGTTCGATGATCTGCAGGCGGCTGCCCAGTTCGGCACGGCGTGTCAGGAACAGTTGCTTCTGCAGCGCCATGGCCGCCTTGACGCGCGGCTCCTCGGCGCGCTCCAGCAATTGCGCCGGCCACTGGATTTCATCGGCGCCGAGGCGCTCGGCCATCAAGCGCGCCTCGATGCTGCGGTCATTGAGCAGCTTGCCCAGGGTCACGTCCAACTGCGCTTGGGCCTGCACCGTGTTGAGCTGCACCAACAACTGGCCCTGGCTGACGCGGTCGCCGTCGCTGACCAGCAGCTTTTCCACGACCCCGCCCACCAGCGATTGCACAGCCTTGCGCTCGCCCGCCACCACCACGGTGCCGCTGCCGACCACACCTTGGTCGAGCGGCGCCAGGCACGCCCAAAGCAGGAAACCGCCCAAGGTCAGGGCCAGGAAGACCACGCCGTAGCGCGCCGCGCCGCCGGCATCGGTACTGGCGTTGGGCAGCGTGTTGCTGCTGAGCACGCTCAAGCCGTGGTCGCCGTGGGCCGGCGTCGCCGGTTTCAAATCACGCATCTTTACCCGCCTCCCGCACGGCCGTCGGCCTCGGGCCTGGCATCAGCGCCTTGAGCACCCGGTCGCGCGGGCCAAACGCCTGCTGGGTGCCGTCCTTCAGCACCAGAATGTGATCCACAACCGCCAGAACGTTGGGCCGGTGGGTGATCAACACCACCGTGCTGCCGGCGGCCTTGAGCACGCCGATGGCCTGCACCAGCGCGAGTTCGCCGGCTTCGTCGAGGTTGGAATTGGGCTCGTCGAGGACGATCAGCGAAGGGCTGCCATAAAGCGCACGGGCCAGGCCCAGGCGTTGCTTCTGTCCGCCGGACAGGCCAAGCCCGCCGGGGCCCAGCGGCGTGTCGTAGCCCTTGGGGAATCTCAGGATCATTTCGTGAATGCCCGCGTGACGACTGGCGGCGATGATCTTGTCGGCGTCCTGCTCGCCGAAACGGGCGATATTGTCAGCGACACTGCCATCGAACAGTTCGATGTCCTGGGGCAGATAACCGAGGTACGGGCCCAAGGCGTCATGGGACCACTGGCTGATCTCGGCATCGTCCAGCCGCACCGAGCCACCCATGGCCGGCCACACGCCAACCAATGCCCGAGCCAAGGTCGATTTGCCGCTGGCGCTGGGCCCGACCACCGCCAGTACCTCGCCCTTGTCCAGGCTGAAATTGATGCCACGCAGGAGCGGTTGCGTCGCTCCGGGTGGCCCCACGTAGAGCTGCTCCAGGCGTACCGCGCCCGTTGGCGGTGGCAATGGCATACGCAGGCGATCGCGAGGATGTTGCGCGAGCAACTGGCTCAGACGCTGGTAACTCTGGCGACCGGCGTTGAATTGCTTCCACGAACCAATGGCAATTTCCACCGGCGCCAGGGCACGCCCCAGCAACAACGACATGGCAATCATCATGCCCGCCGACAATTGCCCTTCGAGTACCAGCAGCGCCCCCAGCCCCAAGGCCAGGGACTGGCCGGAAATCCGCACGAAACGGGTCGCCGAAGTGATACGCGCACCGCGATCACTGGCATGCGCCTGCGCCGCGATGATCCGTTGCTGCAGCATGCTCCAGCGCTGGCGCAGCGGCCCGAGCATGCCCAGGGCCTGGATGACCTCGGCATTCTGCAGAGTGCTGTTGACGTAGACCGACGATTGCACGCCCAGCCGATTGGCCTCCCCCAGGCGCGTGCGGGTCGCCAGCTCGCCCCACAGTGCCAGGCCGACCAGCAACGCTGCGAGGATCAGGGTCAGCACGCCGAACCAGGGGTGGATGATGAACGCCACCAGCAGGAAAATCGGCAACCACGGTGCATCGAGCAAGGCGATCAGGCCCTGGCCGGTAATCAGTTGGCGCAAGGTGGTCAAATCACTCAGCACCTGCGCCGGGTTGGCGTTGTGCTCGCGCAGGCTGCGGGCGAACGCCGCATCGAAAATCCGCTCGCCCAAGGCATCGTCCAGCCCCGCGCTCATACGGATCATCACTTCGCCCCGCACCCACTCGATCAAGGCACTGAACATGAACAGCCCGAGAGCGATCAAGGTGAGCATGAACAGCGTGGTTTCGTTGCGACTGGTGAGGACCCGATCGTAGACCTGCATCATGTACAGCGATGGCACCAGCACCAGCAGGTTGATCACGCCGCTGAAGAGGGCCAGCGACCAGAATACCCGGCGATAACTCAACAAAGCGGCGTCGATGTCATGCCGAGGATCAAGAAAAAAACCCATAGAGAATCAACCCGCAAAAGGAATAAACGGTCACGGCGCAATCCATTGCGAGCTATTTGCCTTGAGGCGTCAGAAAAAAAGCGCCATGTAGCTGACATTGTCGCCATCGGTGGCGAACGTCGCTGCTACGGGCGCCAAGTACTGACAACGTAAGCAAGGGTTAGTTGCCGGAGGGAGTTTGGGGTTTTTTAGGCGATCAGTAAAGGAAGGGGCTGCTGCGCAGCCCAGCGGGAGCAAGCTCCCACGCCACGGGAATGTCTTAGGCCGAGGGTCTATGGAGGCTAGCCGAGGAAACCGCCTCTTCAGGCTGCGGAGATTGCCGCGAAGTCACCAGGCCGACAAAGGAAATGACCAAGGCCAGGCCTAGGGTGGTGCTCACTTCGCTGCGGTGCTCAGGAGTTACCATCATCACCGCCAGGGCCGCGCAGATAAACACGATCACCGTCCAGGTGAGCCAGGGAAACAGCCACATGCGAAAGCCCAGCTCGACGCCTTGGCGAAGCAGCTTGCGGCGCATACGCAACTGGGACACGGCGATCGCCAGGTACACCAGCAAGGCGATGGCGCCGGAGCTGGCGAGCAGGAACTGGAACAACCCGGCCGGCATGAAGTAGCTGAACAAGGTGATGCCCAAGCCCAGTACCGTACTGGCTATCACCGCTGCCCGGGGCACGCCAGCGGACGAAGTCACTTCCACCACCCTCGGCGCATCACCACGCCGGCCGAGGGAATAGAGCATGCGTGAAGCAATGTAGATGGAGGAGTTCATGCAACTGGCCACGGCGATCAATACCACCACGTCCACCATGAATTTGGCGTGGGGAATGTTCATCAACTCCAGTGCCCGCTGGTAGGAGCCCACCGAGGCCAGGAGCGGATCGTTCCAGGGCACCACGGAAATCACCACGAAGATCGACAGCAGATAAAACACGCCGATGCGCCAGATCACCGAGCGCGTGGCCTTGGCGATGTTCTGTGCCGGGTTGCTGGATTCGGCGGCGGCAATCGTCACCGCCTCCGTACCAATGAAACTGAACATGATGGTGATGAAGGCCCCGACCACGGCGGACAAGCCATTGGGCGCGAACCCGCCATGCTCCTCCATCAACCGACTCAAGCCGCTGGCTTCACGCTCGGGAATCCAGCCCATCAGCACGGCGAATCCCAGGGAGATGAAACCGATGATCGCGATCACCTTGGCCATGGCGAACCAGAACTCGAACTCGCCGTATTTGGACACACTGAACAGATTGGTCACGGCCAGGGCAATGATCGACGCCGAGGCAAACAGCCAGGCATCAACGGAGGGAAACCACTGGTTGAGTACATGACCGGCGGCGAGCGCCTCGATGGGAATCACCAGCACCCAGAACCACCAATACAACCAACCGATGGTGAAGCCTGCCCAGCGCCCGATCGCCTGGTCGGCGTAGGTGGAGAACGAGCCGGTGTCTGGCCGGGCTACCGCCATTTCGCCAAGCATGCGCATGACGAGCACCACCAGCAGACCGGAAAAAAGATAAGCCAACATGACGGCCGGACCGGCAGCGGCGATCGCATGGCCCGAGCCGACAAACAGGCCGGCGCCGATGATCCCGGCGATTGAAAGCATGGTGACGTGACGAGGCTTGAAGCCCTGCGCCAAGTGGCCGTTCGAATCCTTGAAGCTCGGGCTGGTCATGGTTTTTTATTCTCTTGTCGACATTGAGGCGTGTCGAGGGACCGTCGGTGCTGCTGGTTTCGCTCCTCCTCAAAGCGGCACACCCTGGATGTCTGATCCGTCCCTCGCGAATTGGGCTCTGCAGTAAAGTTGAGCCACGTTACCCGCCTACACTCCCGAGTTAGTTACCTGTGAGCGCCGCCTTTTTGCCTGATCTCGCCAAACCCGGTTCTGCGTAGAGACTCTGCGGCTGACGACGAAGGCGGCTCATCGCCTTAAGCATATAACTCTATGTTATTTGTTTTATTTTTTTTAGATCATTTAGATTAAGCCTTAAGCCCAATGACTTCGCACGGTGATACCACCAAGGAGCGTTGGTCCTCACCCAATCATCACCGCACTCTCATAAACGGGCCACCGTCATGCAGCTTCTTACGCTTCCTCCCTCCCCCGGCCTGGCTACCTCGATCCGCGCCACGGCCCAAGTGTTCGCCGATCCCAGCTCCCAGGCACTGCTGACGCACTTGCAGCAAGTCGCGCCCAGTGACGCCAGCGTGTTGATCATTGGCCAGACCGGTACTGGCAAGGAGCTGGTCGCCCGCCACGTCCATAACCTCAGTGCTCGACGCGACAAACCGTTCGTGGCGGTGAACTGCGGGGCGTTTTCCGAGACGCTGGTGGAAGCCGAGTTGTTCGGCCATGAAAAAGGCGCGTTCACCGGCGCCTTGACCGCCAAGGCCGGGTGGTTCGAAGAAGCCGACGGCGGCACGCTGTTCCTCGATGAAATCGGTGACCTGCCATTGCCGATCCAGGTCAAGCTGCTGCGCGTTCTACAAGAACGTGAAGTGGTCCGCCTCGGCTCGCGCAAGCCCATCAGGATCAATGTGCGGGTGCTGGCGGCCACCAACGTGCAACTGGAAAAAGCCATCAACGCCGGGCATTTTCGCGAAGACCTGTATTACCGACTGAGTGTGGTCAGCCTGGTGCTCAAGCCGTTGCGCGAGCGTCCCGGCGACATCCTGCCGCTGATTCGCCATTTCATCGCCGAGTACAGCCGCAGGCTCGGTCATGGCGAGGTGACGCTGGATGCCCAGGCCCAGCGCAAACTGCTCGACTACTCGTGGCCGGGAAATATTCGCGAACTGGAAAACGTCATCCATCACACCTTGCTGATCTGCCGCAACAAGGTGATCGGCGTGCAGGATCTGCACCTGTCGAACTTTCGCATCGAGCGCCAGGACGCGTCCCATGACAACACGCCGCAAACCACCGAGGCACTGCTGGAAAAAGCCTTCGAGCAACTGCTTGAGCAAGCGCACGGCGATGTCTATGAAAAAGTCGAAGCTGCCCTGCTGCGCACCGCCTACCGCTACGCCAGTTGCAACCAGGTCCACACCGCAAGCCTGTTGGGCCTGAGCCGCAACGTCACCCGCAGCCTGCTGATCCGGATCGGCGAGCTGGTGGTCAACAAACGGCGCCCGGCGCTGAGTACGCGCGATGGTCGGGTGGTCAACCTTTCAACCTGAGCCAACGTTCACCTGTGGCGAGGGAGCTTGCTCCCGCTGGGCTGCGAAGCAGCCCCAACCTGTCGCTGTGATGTCAGATCCACTCAATCAGCTGCATTGGGGGCGCTATGCGCCCCAGCGGGAGCAAGCTCCCTCGCCACGGGTTCGCTGTCTGGACGAAAGGCCATCACCACGCCGGGCGGCTTTCGCAAAAGCGACCCAAGTCGTCAGGATTCCTTGCTGCAATCGCGCGGCGTGATGCCTTTTTCCTTGGCGTATTGCAGCGAAGACGCTTCGATGATCGGCCGCAGCAACGCGCGGTCGGCCTGCACCCAGTCACTGATCAGCTTCCACTGCGTGCCGTCCCACTGCTGGAAGCGCACCGCACCGCCGCCCTCGTGGTCCGAGCAGGACAATTGCAACGGCTGCACCAACCCCAGCGCCCCCAGCTCCTTGAGACGTGCATCATCGAGCTTGACATTCTCGAAGCCCCACCGCACCTGCTCGCCGGTCAACGGTTGCTGGCCGAACTTCTGCTGGGCAATGCGCAGCGCCTCGACGTTGAGGATGCCGTTGACCACGCCGAGGTTGTAATACACCGTGCCGAAACGCTTGGGGTCCGCCAGGTCGCCATGGCCGGCGTCGACCACGTCCTTCTTGATGCCTTGCAGCACCGGGAAACCGGTGCCTGACGGGTGCGTGGTGATCGCGATGAAACCCTTGGCCGCAGCACCGGCAGGCGCGGCGTCATCCTCGGAGTTGCTCCAGATGTTGCCGATGATGTGATCGGCCGGGAACCCGACCTTCTGCGCGGTTTTCAGCGCCACCGGGTTCATCACGCCCCAGCCGCGCAGGATTACCCAGTCGGGTTTTTCCCGACGGATATTCAGCCACTGCGACTGTTGCTCGTTGCCCGGATGCGGCACTTCAAGCAAGGTCAGCGCAAAACCGTATTTATCCGCCAGGGTCTGCAACACCTCGTTGGTTTCCTTGCCGTACGGCGAGCCGTGGTACAGGGTGACGATCTTCAGGCCCTTGAGCTTGTCCAGCCCACCGGCGCGCTGGCCGATGTAGTTGATGATCGCCGACACCTCGGAGTACGGGTTCAATTGCAGCGGGAAGACATAGGGAAACACGCTGCCATCGGTGGAGTCGGTGCGGCCGTGGTTGATGGTGATCAGCGGCAGTTTGTCTGCGGTGGAGCGCTCCAGCGTGGCGTAGGCAATGCCCACTGACAGCGGGTTGGTCGCAGCCGCCGGTGCGCCATTCAAACCTTTCTTCAGGCGCTCGTAGCACTCGACGCCCTTCTCTACCACGTACTCGGTTTCGCATTCGCTCCAGGTCAGCTTCACCCCGTTCACGCCGCCGTTGGCGTTGACGTACTTGAGGTAGTCGATGAAGCCACCAAAAAAACCCGTACCGCCGGCCGCATAGGGACCGACGCGATAGCTTTGCAGCGGGAAATATTGCTCGTTGTCCGCCTGCACGGTGAACGCGGCGGCGGTGAGGCTCAGGGCCAGTGCGAGGATGCTGGCGAATGATCGTTTGAACATCGAATTTTCCTTGTTATGGAGCCATAGAGAAGTCAACGGTGGCGCTGTTCAGTAGCGCAGCGGCCACAGCCGCGCACGCTGGCGAAGGCGTTGCCAGAGGCGCGCAAGGCCCTCCGGTTCCTTGATCAGGAACAGGATGATCAGCGCGCCGAAAAACATTTTTTGCAGGTTTTCCACCTGGCCGGCATCGATCAGCCCGCCGGGCAGCAGCGACACCAGGTTGGAAAGCAGCACCGGAAACAGCACGATGAAGGCCGCCCCGAGGAAGTTGCCCAGCAAGCCGCCGAGCCCGCCGATAATGATGATGAACAGGATCTGGAATGAGCGATTGAGATCGAAGCCATGGGGTTCGACGGTGCCCAGATAGGCGAAGGCCCAGAGCGCGCCGGCCACGCCGAGGTAAAAGCCGCTGATGGCAAAGGCCAGCAGCTTGGTTTTCGCCAGGGGAATGCCGATTACCGCCGCGGCCGTGTCCATGTCGCGCACGGCCATCCACTGGCGGCCCAATTCGCTGCGCACCAGGTTCTTGCCCAGCCAGAACAGCGCCACCACCACCGTCAGGGTCAACAGATAACGGCCGGCCGGCGCGTCCAGGTTCACGCCGAAAATATCCAGGCGCGGCGCGCTGACCACCCCCGACGCGCTGTCGTTGGAAAACCAGCCAAAGCGGGTCAGCGTCCAGGTCACGAAGAACTGCGCCGCCAATGTCGAGACCAGCAGATAGAAGCCCTTGATGCGCAGGCTCGGCAGGCCGAACAGGAGCGACACCAGCGCCGCCGTCAGCCCGCCCAAGGCAATGCTGAACAACAACGGCAAACCGCCGACACGCACTTCAAGGTTGTAGGTGGCGAACGCCCCCACGGCCATGAACGCCGCAGAACCCAGGGACAACTGCCCGGCGTAACCGGTCAGCAGATTGAGCCCCAACCCGGCCAGGGACAGCACCAGAAACGGAATCAATATCGCGCTGAGCCAGTAGTCATTGCCCAGCCACGGCACCACGACGAATGCAACCAACAGCAGCGCCGCCAGCCCGTGGCGATCCTGGCGCAAGGCAAAGACCCGGCGGTCCTCGGCGTAACGTGTGTTGAACTGGCCTGTTTCTCGATAAAACATGCTGCTCTCCTAGACCCGTTCGATGGCGCGTTCGCCAAACAGCCCGGCCGGACGCACCAGCAGGAACAGCAGCGCCAGCGCGTAGGGAAACCAGTTTTCGATGCCACTGCCGATGAACGGCCCGAGATACACCTCCGCCAATTTTTCCGAAGCGCCGATGATCAGCCCGCCGACAATCGCCCCGCTGATCGAGGTGAACCCGCCAATGATCAACACCGGCAAGGCCTTGAGCACCACCAGCGACAACGAGAACTGCACCCCCAGGCGAGCGCCCCAGAGCAGGCCGGCGACCAGCCCGACGAACCCCGCCACCGTCCACACCACGACCCAGACCCGCTGCAAGCGAATACCCACGGCCAGCGCCGCCAGCGGGTCATCCGCCACGGCTCGTAGCGCCAGGCCCAAGCGGGTCTTGTTGAACAGCCAGGACAGCAGCGCCACCAGTGACGCGGCGGTCAGCGCGGCGAAAATGTCGAACTGCGACAACAGCATCCCGCCCAGCTCCAGCGGTTCATCACTGATGCCCAAGTCCAGGCCATGCACCTGGGCACCCCACAACGCCTGGGCGAAACCTTCGATGACATAGGAAAGCCCAAGGGTGGCCATGAACAGCGTGATCGGCGATCGATTGACCAACGGGCGCAACACCACACGCTCCACCGCTACGGCGATCAGCAGCATCGCCACCAGGCTGATGAGAAACGCCAGCCAGAACGGCACGCCGCGCTCCAGCAGGCTGACGAAGGTCAGCGCCGAGAACAGCACCATCGCCCCCTGGGCGAAGTTGAACACCCCGGAGGCCTTGTAGATCAGCACAAAACCGATGGCCACCAAGGCGTACATCACCCCGGCCAGCAGCCCGCCAATCAATACTTCAAAGAGAAATTCCATAGCGTTTCCTGTTTTGCGGGCGCAGCTTGCCGACCCTTCCTGACGGAAAGGCGTCGAATTGCAAAAAATCAGTGTCGAGTGCCGAGGTAAGCCGAAATGACCTCGGGGTTCTGCCGTACCACATCCGGGGCGCCGTCGCCGATCTTGCGACCGTAATCGAGCACCACCACGTGATCGCTGATGTCCATGACCACGCCGATGTCGTGCTCGATCAACACCACCGTGGTGCCCAGCTCACGGTTGATGTCGACAATGAATCGGCTCATCAGCTGTTTCTCCTCGGCGTTCATGCCCGCCATGGGCTCGTCGAGGAGCAACAACCGCGGCTCCGCCGCCAGGGCGCGGGCCAGCTCCACGCGTTTCTGCAAACCGTAAGGCAAGGTGCCCACCCATGCGTCGCGCCACGGCTGCAAACGCAAGAACTCGATGACCCGCTCGGCCGCTTCGCGCTGGCTGTCGTCCTCCTTACCGGCCCGCCCGATACGCAACGCCTGCTCGATCCAGGTGCTGCGACGCTTGAGGTTGCGCCCGGTGAGCACGTTGTCGAGCACGCTCATGCCCTTGAACAGCGCGATGTTCTGGAATGTCCGGGCGACGCCCCGCACCGCCACGTCGTGGGCGCGCATGCCGCGGCGCTCGCGATTGTCGAAACGTATGCGCCCTTGCTGGGGTTGGTAGACCCCGCTGATGATGTTGAGCAATGAACTCTTGCCGGCGCCGTTGGGGCCGATCAAGGCGCAGATCTCGCCGGCGGCAACGCTGAAGCTGATGTCGGTGATCGCTTTGACGCCTTTGAACGACAGCGAAATGTTGTCCAGCTCGAGGAGCTGCGTGGCGGCCGTTCGGGTCATGTGGTCGCCTCCTTCCAGGCGCGTTGTGATTGGCGTTCGTCCCGTTCATTGGTAGTGGGGGCCAATGAAATCGTCGGCACCTCCCAATGGGCCGCACCCTCCCACTGGCGGACGTTGATACCCAAGGTGTCAAAAAATGCCTGGGTCTCAGGCGTTAGCGCATCACCCAACAGCAGCGGTGCATGGATTCGTGAAAACCCAAGCACGTCGCGCAGAGGCCGACGGACCAGCCAATGACCGATGAAGCTTCGCAACAGCCCCGGACGTGCCGCCAGGGCCCAATCCACCAGTCTGCGTGCCCCATCGCCCGGTGCCGGCAGGCGCTCCAGCACATAGCCGTGCAGACGCTCGTAGGTTTCCGGGGTGCCGGCCACCAGCGTCGGGCCCAACTCACGTCGGTCGCGGTCACGGGTCGCCAGGTTTTCCGGGAAGTTCAAGCGGAAACCGGCGATCAGCCAGGGCGCGAGCAGATACCGCGCCTGGCCGCCCGAGGCGAAACCGCGCGCCGCCAATGCTTCCTCCTGCCGTCGCAGTCCTTCGCGCTGTACCAGTTGCTGCCCGTGTTGCAACAGCTCGGCGTGGCTGATGCGTTGTTGCTCGATGGCTTGTGGCCCCCGGCGATAGAAAACGAACGCCGTTTGCTGCGCATGTGCCAGCGGGACGCGTTCATCGAGCGTCTTCGCCTCGATCAACGTGACGTAATCCAGCGCCTGATCAAACGCGACCGAGCCTGACAGTCCGCGCTTGTCCAGATAGATCACCACGCGGGGGGCCACCTGCGCCGCGCCTAGACGCGACAATTCTTCGTACCCCTCGGCTAGCACAAAATCCGGCTGCAATTCACCGAGCAGTTCGACCTGCCCCGCGACTCCGTCCAACGGATCGAACAGGCTCGCCGCACCACCCAGCCATTGCGCCGCCAGCGCCGCCACGATCGCCTGTGGTGTCGGGCGACTGATGATCGTCAGGGTCGCGCCCACCGAGAATCCCCGAGCTTGCAGGGCACTCGCCAGGCGCTGCACCTCATCGGCCAGCTGCCGCCAGGTCCGCACCTGCCAGACACCCAGGTGCTTGTGGCGCAGGGCGACGTCCGTACCGTGCCCCAGCGCCTGTCGATGCAGCCAATGGGGCAACGTGTCGAAGGTTTCAGTGAGCGTGCCCATGCTGCCTCCCCGCCTAAGCGACCGCCGCCGTCTTGACCGTCACTTTCCCCTGCTCCAGCTCACGCACCAGCGGCAGGACCCGCTTGCCGAAATACTCGACTTCCTCCTGAAAGTGCAGGAACGCGGCCAGTACCAAGTCCACTCCCACGGCTTTCAAGGCGACGATGCGCTCGGCAATCTGCCGGGGCGTGCCGATCAGGTTGGTCTTGAAACCGTCGTTGTATTGCACCAGGTCTTCGAAGCTGGACTTGGCCCAGTTACCTTCGCCCTCGGGGCTGGCCTTGCCGGCCTGTTTTGCCGCGTCGCCAAAAGCGTTGACGGCTTCCGGGTCGGCCTGGTCGATGATCTGGGCCAGCACCGCGCGGGCCTCTTCTTCGGTATCGCGGGCAATGATGAAGGCGTTCACGCCGACCTTGACCGTGTGGTTGTTGGCCGCCGCTTTGGTCCGCAGGTCATCGACCTGGGCCTTGACCCCTTCCACCGTGTTGCCGTTGGTGAAGTACCAGTCGGACACCCGCGCAGCCATGTCCCGCGCCGCCCGTGAGCTGCCGCCTTGGAAAATTTCCGGATGCTGCTGCAGCGGCTTGGGCTTGAGCGTGTAGTCGCGAAAGCGATAGAAATCACCGGCGAAGGTGTAGTTGTCGGTGGTCCAGATGCCCTTGAGCGTGGTGATGAATTCCTCGGAACGGCGATAGCGTTCATCGTGCTCCAGCCACGGCTCGCCGATGGCGGTGAACTCGCCCTTGAACCAGCCGGACACCACGTTGATCGCCACGCGGCCGCCAGTGAGCTGATCGATGGTTGCGATCTGCTTGCCCAGCACCGCAGGCGTCCACGGCCCTGGCAAGACCGCCGCGATGACTTTAAGGCGCGTGGTGGCCGCCAGCAACGCGTGACTGAACGCCACCGATTCGTGCTGGTATTCGGCGCCATAACCGGCGGTAAAACGGATCTGGGTCAGGGCATAGTCGAAGCCGGCATCCTCGGCGATCTGCGCCAGCTTGCGGTTGTAATTGATCCCCCAGTCGGTGCGCTGCGGGATCTTGCTGACCACCAGCCCGCCGCTGACATTGGGCACCCAGTAGGCAAACTTGATCGTGTCCTGGCTCATTGCGTGTACTCCCGGCTCGTTGAGATATAGGCGTCGTCGCCTTTGTACAACCGGCTAGAGCAGCAACCGTGCCACTTGGATTTTTCCTTTATTTTCAGCCAGTTAATTCGCCCAATCAGTTTTGCGACTGTCGTGCGGCGAGCAAGCTGCTGGATCGCTGTTGCACAGCCAACACCCGGCGTACTGCCGCGCAAAAGGTGGACTGTTGCCTGTCGAACAGTCGCCGGACAGATTGCTCGCGGGACGACAGCATTTAAGCAGGGAAACCCGGCGAACCCCTTGTTTTGATTGGCTTCGAGCAGCGGCATGGAGCGTGCAATGGCTGTCGGCAACGGCAGGCCTTGGCCTTGCCCGCCCTCTTTTCCTCAGAAGGAACACCGCCATGACCGCACAGCAACAATACCTGCCGCATGTCCTTTCCACCGGCACCCATTATGAAGGCCTGGCCGAGCGCTTCCGGCCGATTTTCGCGCGTATCCAGGCCGGGGCGCTGGAACGCGAACAGACCCGCAGCCTGCCTTTCGAACAGGTGGAATGGCTCAAGGAAGCGGGTTTTGGCGCCGTAAGGGTGCCGGTCGAATATGGTGGCGCCGGCGCCTCGCTGCCGCAATTGTTGCAACTGCTGATCGAACTGGCCGAAGCCGACTCCAACCTGCCCCAGGCGCTGCGCGGGCACTTCGCCTTTGTCGAGGATCGCCTCAACGCCCATGCCACCCGCCCGCAGGACGTCTGGTTCAAGCGCTTCGTCGACGGTGACCTGGTGGGCAACGCCTGGACCGAAATCGGCGCGGTGAAACTTGGCCAGGTCATCACCCGGGTTTCCCGCCAGGGTGACCAATGGGTGGTCAACGGCACCAAGTACTACAGCACCGGCAGCATCTTTGCCGACTGGATCGACCTGTATGCCCAACGCGACGACACCGGCGCCGACGTGATCGCCGCCGTCAGCGTTCATCAGCCGGGCGTCAGGCAAAGCGATGACTGGGATGGTTTTGGTCAACGGACCACGGGCAGCGGCACGTCAGTATTCGAGAACGCCGTGGTAGAAGATGAAAACCTCATCGACTTTTCCACCCGCTTCAAATATCAGACCGCGTTTTACCAGTTGGTATTGCTCGCCGTGCAGACCGGCGCCGGGCGCGCCGCCGTCCGCGACATCAGCGAACAAGTGCGCCAGCGCACGCGGGTGTTCAGCACCGGCAACGCCAGTGAAGTGAGCCAGGATGTGCAAGTCCAGCAAGTGATCGGCAGGGCCTCGGCCCAGGTCTACGCCGCCGAAGCCACCACCAGGCGCGCCGCCGATGCCTCGCAGCGGGCCTATCAAAGTCGCTTCGACCTGGACGCCGAGAAGGAACACACCGCCAACCTCCTCGCCGAACTGGAATCGGCCCAGGCCCAGGTGGTGGTCGCCGACCTGACACTGCGCGCCACCAGCGACCTGTTCAACGCCCTCGGCGCCTCCGCCACCAGCACCAGCAAAGCCCTCGACCGCCACTGGCGTAACGCCCGGACGGCGGCTTCGCACAACCCGCTGATCTACAAGGAACGCATCATCGGCGACTGGGAGATCAACGGGACGGAGCCGCCGTATGTCTGGCAGATTGGTGGGGGGTCGAAGCAGCGTTGAGCCGGGCCGTGATCCAGTCCCGACTGTGTTTGAGCACGCGCTCGGCGATCGTCGTCGGGAAATGAATGAAGCCGTGGGGGCAGGACGGTAGAAGATGCGCTTCAACCGTAACGGCCCTGCCCCACAACTCAGCCAGGCCAAGCGTGTCGTCCCTGAGCGGGTCCAACTCGCCAGTGAACAGCAACGCCGCTGGCATCCCCGTGAAGTCACCGTAGAGCGGCGACAGCGGCGCCTGGCGTCGCTCCTCATCGCTCAGGCCCGGCGTCAGCAGGCGCAGGGCATCGACCATACCGGGCCCGTCCAACACCAGCGTCTCAGGGCCGGCGGCGTGGACGCTCGCGGTCCCGGCCAGATCGTAGACGCCGTAATACAGCACCGCACCGCGTATGCGCCCAAGCAAATCCGGCCATTGCCTGAGCGCCAGCAGCGTTGCCACGGCCAAGTGGCCTCCAGCCGATTCACCCACAACGATCACCGGCAGATCGGCGAATTCCTCCTCCTCGCCCAACAGCCAACGCGCTGCTGAGAGGCAATCCTCCATCAGGCCTTCCACCGGTGTGCTGACCGCGAGCCGATAATCCACCGAGACCACCGCGACCCCGCACTCTTGCACCATGGCGATGTTGAACGGGTCATTCATCCGGGCATTGCCGATGACCCAGCCGCCACCGTGGAAATCCAGCACGACGCCTCTGGCTTTTCCTTTCGGCCGGATTATCCGCACTGGCACCGCGACGTCGCCAATACCTATTCGGCGTTTTTCAGCCAGCAGCCCATGTTTGCCCAGCTCGCCGTCGCCGTTGATCTGACTGGCACGCAACAGCGCTTGAATGACGCGGGGGGTGACACGATTGCGAATGCGAAAGCGTGGCAGCCAGGCCAGTTTCCTGTTGAAACTGCGCACCTGCGCCAGCTCATCTTCATCCGCTGGCCATAGCTTTGCGGTATTCAATGGGCGACTGCTCATCAGCGGTTATTACGCAGGATGGAGAAGTTCAAGGCAGCGGCTACGCAAAGCCACGCCAGGTAAGGAAACAGAATCAACCCGGTGATCACGTCCAGGCGCAACGCCAACACCACCATCACCGCCACGACCAGCCAGAGCAGCGTGATCACCACCATACCGGCCAGGACCTGATGGGCACCGAAAAACACCGGGGTCCATAGCGTATTGAGCGCAATCTGCGCCGCCCATAACGCCAATACGAATTGGCTCCCCGGGATCAGGCTCAAGCGATATCCGGCCCAGGCAAGCAGGAGGTAGATGACTGTCCAGGCCACGGGAAACAACCAGTTTGGGGGTGTGAAGCGGGGTTTGACGAGGGACTCGTACCACTGGCCCGGTTTGAAAATGACACCGGTGCTTGCCGCAGCGCAGCAGGCGAGGAGAAAAATAAAGAAGGTCATTGGGCGTCCTTGGCTGGGGGCAGTTATCGAGGGGCGAGCATGATCGGCAGCGATTGGTTGCGATTCATCGCCATGTCCTTCTCAAAGACTCGCTGGCCTTGGTAAAAATTCAACGCGTTCGGGGCACTTGTATCAGGAAGGAAGGTTGAGCGCTGGGCCAGGCGCGATCAATTGCCGCGAATCCGGCAAATCGCCTACGCTAGGCCCATGACTGGGCGGGCAGCTGCCACCCACTTGGGAGCAAGAAATGTTCGCCAGACCTTTTTCCATCGACATTCCTGAAAGCGCACTTGATGACCTGCGCCATCGCCTGCAGAACACTCGGCTGCCGGTGCCACTGTCCGGTCAGGGCTGGAGCGAAGGCATGGACATGGACGTGCTTGGAGAACTCCTCCTCCAGTGGTCGACAACCTTCAACTGGCGTGCCCAGGAAGCCGCGCTCAATCGCCTGCCGCAATTTGTCGCCACGCTCGGCGAGCAGCAGGTTCATTTCGTCCATCAGCGCGGCCTGGGCCCCAATCCGATGCCGCTTGTGCTCACCCACGGCTGGCCCGGGTCGTTCATCGAGATGCAGCGCATCATCGAACTGCTGACGGATCCGGCCAGCCATGGCGGTGATCCAGCCGATGCGTTCGATGTGGTGGTGCCGTCCTTGCCCGGCTACACCTTTTCCGCGCCGTTCAAACAGGCGGGTTGCGGGCCTTTCGAGGTGTCAGGTTTGTGGAGCGAGCTGATGACGGGGCTCGGCTATGAGCGGTTCGGAGCCCAGGGCGGCGATGTCGGCGCGGCTGTAACCAGTTGGTTGGGCATGCGCTTTCCCGAGCGACTGACCGGCATCCACCTCAACTACATTCCCGGCGCCTACCGCCCGCCCCTGGGTGAAACCGACCCACCTTTGAGCGAAGAAGAAACCGCTTACCTGCAACGCGCCGCGGCCTTCAGCGAAGCCGAAGGCGCCTATGCGCACATCCAACGGACCAAACCGCAAACCCTGGCCGTGGGCCTCAGCGACTCTCCGGCGGGGTTGCTGGCCTGGATGGGGGAAAAGATTCTGTCGTGGTGCGATACGAGCCCCGCCATCAGTCATGAATGGCTGCTGACCAATGTGACACTCTATTGGCTGACGAACTGCATCGGTTCGTCGTTTCGCCCGTATGTGGAAGGCAGCAGGCGGCCCCTGCTGTTCAACAGCGGCGAGCGGGTGAAGCCGCCGCTTGGGGTCGCGCTGTTTCCCAGGGAACTGCCGCTGCCGCCACGCAGTTGGGTGGAGCGTGGCTATAACGTCAAGCGATGGACGCAGATGCCGCGTGGTGGTCACTTTGCTGCGTTGGAGCAGCCGGAGTTGCTGGCGGAGGATATTCGGACGTTTTTTCGGGATTTGCGCTGAGCTAAAAGACCGTCTGCAAATCTTGTAGGAAATGACTGCCCGTGGCGAGGGAGCTTGCTCCCGCTGGGCTGCGAAGCAGACCCAAATCAGCTACACCATTTCGTCAGGCACACCGCATCGCCCGGTTTTGCGGCGGCTGCGCCGCCGAGCGGGAGCAAGCTCCCTCGCCACGGGTTCGGTGTGCGTCCTACAGGTCGGTTGTGGGGGTTGGGATCGACTTCTATAGTTGGGTCGTCGCTGGTTTTGGCTGGTGGCTGGGTTTCGCAGCCCGACTGCAAAGGAAATGCACCGTCGAATGAAATTCAGGCAAACTTGCCCGCGTTCATTTTATGGCGGTTGCGCGCGGGAGATCTTCGGGTCTGCCGGGTTTTCCTTCCTCGGTCTGCGAACCCGCGCGCAACTGCCACCCGTTTGTTTCGCAGCGAAAAGGTGGCATTTCTTTTTTCTTGAAGGAAGTAACCTTATGACCGCTAATCATGCATCTGCCCGCTACACCCCCCTCACCCCGATCGCTACCACCTACCCTGTCCTGCTGATCGACACTCACGCGCCACTTCCCGAGCTCCACGCCTGTGTCAGCGAGCGGCTGCACGCCACGCTCGATTACCTGACGCTGGTGGCTTGCTCCAGCCTGCGCGACTCATCCACCAGTGATATCAACACCCTGACCAATGTTGCCCGGATCCTCGTGCAGGACGTGGCCGACGTGTTCGGCGTCATTGAACGACGCGGTCTGGAAAGCTGACTCCATTTGGGGGAGTGAGCTTGCTCTCGGTGTAGGTTTGGTACTGAGTGTATATCCATTTTTGCGGTAACGGCTGCTAACGGTTTCGCTTTTACAGCGAGTCACTTTCGAAAAGCGCGAAAGTAACCAAAGCGCTTTTGCCCCACCACTCGGTGCCTCGCCTAGGCTCGGCATGCCCTCACTCCGGCATTGCTCCGGGGGCACGCCGCGAAGGGCCGTCCCTGGCCCAGCGCGGCTACCTCGGCATCCATGCCGAGGTGCCCCCTCCACAATGCCTGCGTTCGGCCAGCGTGGTTAACGGGGCGCCGAAATCAACGTCCTCCACGAGGCGGCCTTCGAGCCGACCTTTTTTGGTGACCCGCGTTTCTCCTGTGGGAGCGAGCCTGCTCGCGAAGGGGCCGGCACATTCAGCATCTTAATTGGCTGACATACCGCCATCGCGAGCAAGCTCGCTCCCACAGTTTGGGGTCAGTCCAGTTGGATCGGAGTACAACAGCAAGAACCAGGTCGGCTCGAAGGCCGCCTCGCGGTGGACGTTGATCTCGGGCGCCCCGTTAACCACGCTGGCTGAACGAAGGTGTTGTGGAGTGGGCAACCCGGCATGGATGCCGGGTTAGCCGCGCTGGGCCAGGGACGGCCCTTCGCGGCGGGCCCACGGAGCAATGCCTTCGTTCAGGCACACCGAGCCTAGGCGAGGTGCCGAGTGGTGGGGCAAAGGCACTTTGGTTACTTTCGTGCCTTTCGAAAGTGACCCGCTGTAAAAGCGGAACCATAAGCGGCCCTTACCGCAGTAATGGATATGTACTCGGTCCGTAAGAGATAGGCCGGCTGTCAGGTAACCCCCTCCGGCTCCTTCAACGCCGCCAACACCAACGGATGCAAAACCGCATCTGGATGCTTCTCCTCCCAACCCTGCAAATCCCTGCGCATGCCCGGCGTCCAGAAGTTCTTGATGTGCTGGCGGATGCCGCTCACCGCCAGTGCCTGATCAGGCTCCGTGGCGAAGTAGCGGGCAATCTCGTTGGCCATCTTGATCAGGTTCTGCGAGCTCATCGGCGCACCTCGGCTTTCTCGGCGTGACGACGTTCCTTCAGCAGGCGCCGCTGTTCATCGCTGAAGGCCTGATAACGCTTCTGCCATTCCGAAGGCTGGGTGACCCGCACGATTTCCACCGCCGTGACTTTGTATTCCGGGCAGTTGGTGGCCCAGTCCGAGTTGTCGGTGGTGATCACGTTAGCCCCGGATTCAGGAAAGTGGAAGGTGGTGTAGACCCCCCCCGGCGCCACCCGCTCGGTGACCCTGGCGCGCAGCACCGTCTGCCCGGCGCGACTGCTGATACCGACCCAATCGTCCTCGGCGATGCCACGATTCTCGGCGTCGGTCGGGTGGATTTCCAGGCGATCCTCCTCGTGCCACGCCACGTTATCGGTGCGCCGGGTCTGGGCGCCGACGTTGTACTGGCTGAGGATCCGTCCGGTGGTCAGCAGCAGCGGATAACGGCCATTGACCTTCTCCTCGGTGGGCACATAGCCGGTGAGCATGAAGCGCCCTTTGCCGCGCACGAATTGGTCGATGTGCATGGTCGGCGTGCCGTCCGGCGCGGCATCGTTGCAAGGCCACTGCAAGCTGCCGTGACGCTCCAGTTCGGCGTAGCTGACACGACTGAAGGTCGGCGTCAGGCGGGCGATTTCATCCATGATTTCCGAAGGGTGGTTGTAGTGCATCTTGTAGCCCAGGGCATCGGCCAGGGCGATGGTGGCTTCCCAGTCGGCCTTGCCGGCCAGCGGGTCCATGACCTTGCGAACGCGGGAGATACGGCGCTCGGCGTTGGTGAAGGTACCGTCCTTCTCGAGGAACGAGCTGCCCGGCAGGAACACATGGGCAAACTTGGCCGTTTCGTTGAGGAAGATGTCCTGCACGATCACGCATTCCAAAGCGGTCAGCGCCGCAGTCACATGCTGGGTATTGGGATCGCTCTGGGCGATGTCCTCGCCCTGGCAGTAAAGCGCTTTGAAGGTGCCGTCCAGCGCCGCCTCGAACATGTTCGGGATGCGCAGGCCCGGGTCGGGTTGCAACGTCACGTTCCAGGCCTGCTCGAACTGGGCCCGCACCGCTTCATTGGAAATGTGCCGATAACCGGGCAGCTCATGGGGGAACGAGCCCATGTCGCAGGAGCCCTGGACGTTGTTCTGCCCACGCAGCGGGTTCACCCCGACGCCCTCGCGGCCGATATTGCCGGTGGCCATGGCGAGGTTGGCGATGCCCATCACCGAGGTGCTGCCCTGGCTGTGTTCGGTGACACCGAGGCCGTAGTAGATGGCCGCGTTGCCGCCGGTGGCGTAGAGCCGCGCGGCGGCGCGGATCTGCTCGGCGGGCACGCCGCACACCGGGCCGAGGATTTCGGGGGCATTTTCCGGCAAGCTGATGAAGTCGCGCCAACGGGCGAAATCTGTCGCCTCGCAACGCTCTTTGACGAAAGGCTCATCAACCAGCCCCTCGGTGACAATCACGTGGGCCAGCGCGTTGAGCATCGCCACGTTGGTGCCCGGACGCAGCTGTAGATGCAGCTCGGCACGGGCGTGAGGCGAATCCACCAAGTCGATGCGCCGCGGGTCGATGACAATCAACCGCGCGCCCTGGCGCAGGCGGCGCTTGAGCTGGGAGCCGAACACCGGGTGCGCATCGGTGGGGTTGGCGCCCATCACCATGATCACGTCGGCTTTCATCACCGAGTCGAAATTCTGCGTACCGGCCGACTCGCCCAGCGTCTGCTTGAGGCCATAACCGGTCGGCGAATGGCAGACCCGCGCGCAGGTGTCGACGTTGTTGTTGCCGAACGCCGTGCGCACCAGTTTCTGCACCAGGTAGGTTTCTTCATTGGTGCAGCGGCTGGAGGTGATACCGCCGATGGAATCGCGCCCGTACTTGAGCTGGATGCGCCGCAGTTCGCTGGCAGCGTAGGTAACCGCCTCCTCCCAGCTGACTTCCTGCCACGGGTCGTTGATGTGCTTGCGGATCATCGGCTTGGTGATGCGGTCCGGGTGCGTCGCGTAGCCCCAGGCGAAGCGGCCCTTGACGCAGGAGTGGCCGTGGTTGGCCTGGCCGTTCTTGTCCGGGACCATGCGCACCAGTTGTTCGCCTTTCATCTCGGCGCGGAACGAGCAGCCCACGCCGCAATAGGCGCAGGTGGTGACGACGCTGCGCTCCGGCTGGCCGATTTCGACGACGCTCTTGTCGATCAGCGTCGCTGTCGGGCAGGCCTGGACGCAGGCGCCGCAGGACACGCATTCGGAGTCGAGGAAGTTGTCACCGCCGGCCGCCTCGACACGGGAATCGAAGCCGCGCCCGCTGATGGTCAGGGCGAAGGTGCCCTGGATTTCCTCGCATGCACGCACACAGCGGCTGCAAACGATGCACTTGCTCGGGTCGTAGTCGAAATAAGGGTTGGACACGTCCTTGGCTTCGGCCAGGTGGTTGGCGCCTTCGTAGCCGTAGCGCACCTCCCGCAAGCCCACCTGCCCGGCCACGGTCTGCAACTCGCAGTTGCCGTTGGCCGGGCATGTCAGGCAGTCCAGCGGGTGATCGGAGATGTACAGTTCCATCACGTTGCGACGCAGCGTGGCGAGCTTTGAGGTCTGGGTGCGGACCACCATGCCGTCGGTCACCGGCGTGGTGCACGAGGCCGGGTAACCGCGCATGCCGTCGATCTCCACCAGGCACATGCGGCAGGAGCCGAAGGCTTCCATGCTGTCGGTGGCGCACAGTTTCGGGATGGTGGTACCGAGCAAGGCCGCCGCGCGCATCACCGACGTGCCGGAGGGAACGCTGATTTCACGGCCATCGATGGTCAGGCTGACCTGCACGTCGCTTACTCGGGCCGGGGTGCCCAGGTCGATGTCGCTGGCTGGATCGAAGATGTTGATCATTGGTCGGCCTCCGTGGTCGCCAGACCGAAGTCGGCGGGGAAGTACTTGAGGGCACTGGCGACGGGGTAGGACGTCATCCCACCGAGGGCACAGAGCGAGCCGTATTGCAGGGTGTCGCAAAGGTCTTGCAGCAACGCCGCCTGTTCCTGGTGGGCGTTGGCATCGGTGCTGGCGATCAAGCGATCCACCACCTCGACGCCACGGGTCGAACCGATGCGACACGGCGTGCATTTGCCACAGGATTCCTCGGCGCAGAATTGCAAGGCGAACCGGGCCATCCGGGCCATGTCCAGGCTGCCGTCGGCAACCACCACGCCACCGTGGCCGAGCATCGCGCCCATGGCGGCGAACGCTTCGTAGTCCAGCGGTGTGTCGAACTGCGCGGGAGGGACCCACGCGCCCAGCGGGCCGCCGACTTGCGCGGCCTTCAACGGACGACCGCTGGCGGTGCCGCCGCCATACTCCTCCACCAACTCGCGCAGGCTCAGGCCAAATGCCCGCTCCACCAGCCCGCCGCGACGAACGTTGCCGGCCAGCTGGAACGGCATGGTACCCAGTGAACGGCCCATACCGAAGTCCCGGTAGAACTGCGCGCCCTTCTCCAGGATCAACGGCACCGAGGCCAGGGTCACCACGTTATGAACCAGCGTCGGCAAGCCGAACAGGCCCTGCAACGCCGGCAGCGGCGGCTTGGCACGCACCATCCCGCGCTTGCCTTCAAGGGATTCCAGCAGCGCTGTTTCTTCGCCACAGATGTAAGCGCCGGCGCCCACTCGCACTTCCAGCTCGAAGGCGCGGCCACTGCCGCCGACATCGGCGCCCAGGTAACCGGCTTCGCGGGCGATGTGCAGCGCTTCGTTCAGCGTGCTGACGGCGTCCGGGTATTCCGAGCGCACATAGATGTAGCCCATGGTGGCGCCCACCGAGATCCCGGCGATGACCATGCCTTCGATCAGCAGGAACGGATCGCCTTCCATCAACATGCGGTCGGCGAACGTACCGGAGTCGCCTTCGTCGGCATTGCAGACCACGTATTTTTGCGGGCCCTGCGCGTCGCGCACGGTGCGCCACTTGATGCCCGCCGGGAACGCCGCGCCGCCCCGGCCGCGCAGGCCGGAATCGAGTACTTGGGCAACCACCTCGGCGCCGTCCATCCGGATCGCCCGGGCCAGGCCGAGGAACCCGCCTTTGGCCCGATAGTCGTCGAGGGACAAGGGCCGGGTGATGCCGGCACGCGCAAACAACAGGCGCTGCTGGCTTTTCAGATACGCAATGTTCTCCACCAGCCCCAAGGCTGAAGGATGCCCGCCCGGGTCGTGGCCAAGTGCATCGAGCAGGCCTGGCACGTCTTGCGCGGTGACCGGGCCAAACCCCAACCGCCCTTCGGGCGTTTCAAGCTCTACCAGGGGTTCCAGCCAATACAGCCCGCGAGAGCTGGTGCGCAGCACCTCAAGCGGCAATTGACGACGCTCGGCCTCGCGCACCAGCGCATCCGCCACCTTGTCCGCACCGACGGCGCGGGCCACTGAATCACGGGGAATGCAGAGGGTCAGCATGGGCCATCCTCCAGGCAACCGTTCACCAACTGGCGCAGGCGTTCTGGGGTCAGCCGTGCGTGCAGCTCCCCATCCAGCTCCAGGGCCGGCGAGCACACGCAGGCGCCCAGGCAATAGACCGGTCGCAGGCTGATCGCCCCGTCGGCACTGGTGCCGTGATCGTCCAGCGCCAGTTGTTCGCGCAACTGCGCAGCCAGGCCTTCGGCCCCCATGCTCTGGCACGACTCCGCCCGGCACAGGCGCAGGGTATGGCGCGCCGGCGGCGTGGTGCGAAAGTCATGGTAGAAGCTGATTACCCCGCGCACTTCAGCCTGGCTGAGATTGAGGGCATGGGCGATTTCAGGGACGGCGGCGTCGGGAACGTACCCGCAACCTTCCTGAATGGCATGAAGGATGGGCAACAAGGCACCGGGGGTGTCCTTCTTGCGCGCCAGCACGCTGTGAATCAGAGGCAGGTGGAGCGTCTCATCAGGCATAAACGTACCTCGGCATCTCGAACGACACCGCCGCGTGGCGGTAGTCGTTCGGAGTCTTGGCTAGGGCGTGCGGCCCACGTCACGGTAGCGTGGCAAATCCGATCGCCATTCCTGCTCTCCGGCCAGGTGTCTTTGGCGCACCTGGTCCGGGGCATCTTCACAGCTTGCCACTCCCGGGGGGCGGCGATTGCACGTGGACGACGAAACGTGTCCTGAAAGCGACTATTGGTTAGCTTGCTTTTCGAAGCAGCGTGTCCTGATCAAGATAGACGATGCACAGGTTCCAACCCAACTGTGATAGGGCTGTCGGTCCGTTTTTTTCAACTGGCGTTGCGCGACACGTTGGCGATCGGTGTAAAGGCCGGTAACAGCTACCGTCGGTTGGCACAATACAAACACTTCAACTGCGCTTAAGCTTCCTGAACGCCAGCGGCTCCCACACTCGCATTGCCAGCAACAGCGCAGTACCGCGCTTCTCGGACAGTGGCGCGCTCAACGATTCGTTGTGGAGCGCCGCCAGTTTGCTGCGCAGCTTTTGGATCTCGCCCTGCAACTGGGCGTAAGCGGGCTGGGTCAGCATCCCATGGGTGAAATGCAGGGTTTCATCAGCGAGGTCGAATCGACTGGCCATGAAATCCGGCAGGCCCTGTTTCAGGAAGAACCCTCGGATAGGGCCGTCCGGCAGCCAGTCGAAATCCCGCGCCACCAGCAACCTGATGCGATTTCCCGGTTTCAGGTCTGCCAGGCCCATCCGCTCCAGCACGATCAAATGGCCGATGCACTCGGCTTTCGATACGCAGTAGGCGGACACAATGTCTTCCAGCGTCCAATGATTCACCGCACACACCGCTACCAACAACAGCTTTTCGTTTGAAACCAGTTGCGCTTCCTGTTCACGCGTCAGCATGTGCAAGCGCGGGGTCAAACGCTCCGCCTCCTGGAGCAGTTCAGCCATTGTCATGCCCAGCAACTCACAAAGCTGGGCAAGGCGTTCGACCGTCAGGCGACCGCTCGCCAGCAGGCGCTTCACGCTAGGCTCTGACAGATCAAGCGCCTGGGCAACATCACGATAGGTCAGGCCGGCGGCTTTCAGCCGTTGCTTGATGGTGATGATGAGTTGAGAAATTTGGCTCACGAGTATTGATATCCGATACCTTTGGTATCAGCTTAGCGAAAAATCAACGAAGCCGTTGCGAATTACGCCACCTGCTCCGCATGCTTGGCTCTCACAAAAACCGAGAGTTCAGCATGTTCATCAAAAGCGTGACGCCCGTTTCCCCAATAGCAGGCGAATCCTTCGCCGGAGATCTGCGGATTGGCGATATGGTGTTCATCCGGGTCCCCGCACGGCCCTTCCGAGAGGTTGCCAGCGCGACAAACTCTTGGACGAACCATGTCGGTGTGGTGGTCGACGACCATGGCGATGAGCCGCTGATTGCAGAGAGTACCTTCCCGCTTTCACGAACCACCTCGCTCAGCCGTTTCCTCAAGCGCTCCGAACAGGGACGCTGCGCCGTCGCCAGGCTCACGCACCCTCTTACCGACACGCAACGCAAGGCGTTCAGGAATGCCGCTGATCATCGGCTGGGCCGATTTTACGACACAGGCTTCAACCTGGCCTCGCGACGCCAGTTCTGCTCCCGTTTCGTTCGTGAAGTCATCGATGAAGCGACGAACATCCAGGTCGGCAAAGTGGAAACGTTCGCGACGTTACTACAAGATAACGCCGATCCGAATCTCGCCTTCTGGCGGCTGTGGTTCTTCGGCCGAATCCCTTGGCAACGTCGTACCGTCACCCCGGAAAGCTTGCTTCAGAGTTCGGAGGTGCGCATCATTTTCAACTCACAAGCGAGTGGAACGGCATGATCCAACCAGGACCAAAACACCATGGATGAACACCAGGAAGCCATCAAGAACAAGATCCGCGCCGCAGTAGCAACCAGCGATTCTGACGAGATCACCTATCGCTCTGAGTGGCTCGGTTACATGCCCTTCCCGGTTTTTCGATGGGTTGAACATAAAGGAAAGGATTTTTCCGGCGACTTTCCTGCCGATTGGACCCTTGAGCATCTGGCCAGTCTTGAGCGCGCGGGGTTCCTTGAAATGCTTGAGACCTACGAGAACCCGGAAGACCCGTTTGACCGGGATATCAGGTATCGCGTCTTGATTGAATAGAACAGAAAGTACCAAAGGCGTCGGTCTGCGCTATCTAACGAGACGAACGCAGCCACCGTGGAGAGGGAGCTTGCTCCCGCTGGGCCGGCCCGGCACTTCGGGCGAAGCGGCCCTGAATCGGCATCTCCGTTTTACCAGGCACACCGCATTGCTCGGTTTTGCGGCGGCTGCGCCACCGAGCGGGAGCAAGCTCCCTCGCCACGGTGGGTGTATTGGCATCGGAGACTCAGCCCCGAGGCCGACAGCGGCAGCCAATATGAGGCCTGACTGCGCGCTTTTGAGCAAACGCGGCTAGGCATGCTCTGCGCGTATAGTCGACTCTGACGCCGACCGCACCTCCAAGAGCCTTCCCCCGTGCCTGAGCTACCAAACGATTACGCCTACAAAAAACGCTTCGACGCCGTACTGGCGTATATCGATGCCAATCTGGAAGGTGATCTGTCGGTAAGGACGTTAAGCCATGTGGCGAACTTCTCGGCGTTTCACTTTCATCGCCAGTTCACCGCGTTCATGGGCGTGCCTGTTTCGCGCTACGTCCAGCTGATGCGGCTACGACGCGCGGCACATCGCCTGGTCGCAGTTGCCGATTATTCGGTACTGGACGCCGCGCTAGATGCGGGCTTCAGGAGCCCCGAGGCATTCTCCAGGGCGTTCAGCCGGGCGTTCGGCGCCGCGCCAAGCGCGTTCAGAAAGAATGCAAACTGGCAGGTCTGGAACACGGTATTCGCCGTCCCACAATTTTCCAGGACACTTCTCATGCAAGTACGCATTATCGAACTCACTGAAATCAACGTAGCGGCCCTTGAGCACCGCGGGCCGCCCGGGCTCGTCAATGCGAGCGTCCGCCAGTTCATCGAGTGGCGGATGCGCAGCGGGCAGTCGCCGGTGGCATCAAGCCGCACGTTCGGTATTCCTTATGGCAATCCCGATACGACACCTGCGCAGGCCTTCCGATTTGCGATCTGCGGTGAGATTCACGAAGACGTGACGCCGAATGAGTTCGGCGTAGGCCCACTCGTCATTCCCGGCGGCCGCTACGTCGTGGTACGCCATGCGGGGTCGCCCGATCATATCGGCGAAACGATCTACCCGATCTACCGCGACTGGCTCCCCGCGAGCGGTGAGGAGCTGCGTGACCAGCCACTGTTTTTCCACTACCTGAGCGCCTATCCCGAGACGCCACAGGATCAATGGCAAACCGATGTGTATGTTCCACTGCAATAGCGGATAAAAACGCCCGTTACAAAAGCGCCCTACTTTATCTCTACCAACCGCAGGGATTGTGAACCAGCCAAGGACAGATGAATAACCGCCGCTCTGCTAGGGAAGTTCGG
Source organism: Pseudomonas sp. Z2-11 (assembly GCF_054161305.1). NCBI lineage: Bacteria > Pseudomonadati > Pseudomonadota > Gammaproteobacteria > Pseudomonadales > Pseudomonadaceae > Pseudomonas > Pseudomonas sp. Z2-11. The sequence continues at coordinate 2,777,801 of NZ_CP096395.1, read as the reverse complement.
CGCATCGTCGTCGGTGTTTTCCATTGCCGCGATGTCGATCAGGGTCTGCTCACCCGCCGGGTCGCTGACCAGCCTGGCGTCCATCTTATCGATTGCTCGCCAGCTGTCTCCGCCGATTCGCATCACATCCAGCAGGCTGTAATGCGGCACGCCCTCTTCGTTCTCCTCAGGGGTAAAGGCCGCCAGGTACTGACTGTAATTGTTGCCCATCCCAAAGCCCTCGATAGTGAAGACCGCGAGCGTGACCTGGCTGTCCTCGCCGGTATCGAGCGTTTGTACCAGCGCCGCGTCGGGGTAGCCGGTGGCATAGCTGTCCTTGAGGAGCGCCACTAGATGCCCGATCTGTGCCTCCAAGGCTTGCGGAATGGGTTTCGGTTCTGCGGCTTGAGCCAGGGGGCAGATGAAAAACAAGGCAGCGGTCAGCAGGCGCAATTTCATAAGGTGGGTCCGCGATATCCAAGGATTGGCGCGGATATTAGCGTCTGGACTGGAGGTTGGTGACGATTTGTCATGGGTTTTGCGGTGGGGCGCACACTCGGTGCCCCCTTGGAAGTCTAAGCCATCACTCTTGCGAACGAATACGCTCTACCAGCCGCGCCTGCAACGCTTCAAGCTCCTGCGGATCGGCCTTGCCCCGTCCATGAGCCTCAGGCGCGGCGCCGTCCCAGCGCGGGATAATGTGGACGTGGATATGGAAGACCGTTTGCCCGGCGGGCGCGCCGTTAAACTGCGCGATCTGCACGCCATCCGGCTGCAGCTCGTCGACGAGGATCCGAGTGAGGCGTTGCGCCGCCGACATCATCTTGCCCAGCACCGCGGGGTCGACATCAAGAATATTGCGCGCCTGGGCCGCCTTTGGGATGACGAGCACATGACCGCGCGATTGCGGAAAAATATCGAGGAAGGCCAGTACATCAGCGTCTTCGTAGATTTTATAGCAGGGCGCTTCGCCGCGAAGAATCAGCCCAAAGATGTTCTGCGGATCGTATTGGCCGTACAAGCTCATGGTTGCTCCTCGCAAATACTTCAACTTTTCAGCGTCAGCGCTATCTTCAGCTGCAATTCGTTTTCGGAAAAGGGCTTGTGCAGAACCGGACACTGGGCGAAGTCAGCGGGCAGGCCGCTGACGCCGTATCCGGTGCTGAACAGGAAAGGAACGTTACGTGCACGCAGGATATCAGCCACCGGGAACACTCGTTCACCAGCCAGATTGACGTCCAGAATTGCCAGGTCAACCTCCAGGGTGTCCGCTTTTTCCCGAGCCTGGGCGAGTCGTGGGACTGACGCCACCACCGTGCAGCCCAGCTCTTCGAGCATTTCCTCTATCAACATGGCGACCGCGCCTTCGTCCTCGACAAGCAGAACCCTGATACCAGCAAACCGGGTCATGCAGACTGCTCAACGACCATGAACGAGAAGCGACAGAGAACGCCCTCAGGTGCAAAAGTCAGGACAAAGATTCCGCCAAGATCGCGCTCGATGCAGCGCTTCATCAACCGCGAACCGAGCCCTTCACGTTCCGGCGGAAACACCGGAGGGCCGCCCTGCTCGCGCCAATCCAAGGTCAGCAAGGTGCCGTTCGATTGCGACTGGACGTTCCAGTTCAGCGAAAGCCTGCCCGTCTCGACCGACATCGCGCCGTACTTGAGCGCATTGATCGCCAGTTCGTTGAGGGTCATGGTCAGGCCGAGCGCGACCCGGGTATCGACGTCGATGGCATCACCCTCGATGGTGATACGGCCAGGGTCGGCCCCGAATATCGGCACCAGCACTTCCCGGGCCAGGGAGGCCAGCGGGGTCTGGCCCCAATGCCGCCTCGTCAGCAGATCGTGGGCGCGGGACAACGCGAGAAGCCGGGCTTCGAAACGGTTGTAACCATCCTTGGCATCCACCGCATTGCGGGCGGTCTGGGCTGCCAGGGATTGCACCGTGGCCAGGGTATTCTTGACCCGGTGGTTGAGCTCGTCGATCAGGGTTTTCTGCCGGTCTTCGGCCTGCTTGCGCTCGGAGATGTCCACCAGCATGTTGATGGCGCCTACCAGGTTGCCCTGCGCGTCGTGTAGCGGCGTGGGATAAGGCGCGAACGGGACCCGGCTGCCGTCGGGACGCTCCGCGACTGCCTCGACCCCGCGTATCGGCCGGTTTTCCCTCAAGGCCACCGCCATCGGGCACTGGTCGTGGGGCAGAAAATTGCCATCGGTGGTGAACAGTTTCCAGGTCACGCACCAAAGGTCGCCCAGTTCAGGCGTACGCCCCGACAACTCGACCGCTGCCCGGTTGAAAAAATTGATCCGGCCTTGCGCGTCCGTGGTATAGACCGCCGCGGGCAGCGCCTCGAGCAGGTTGCGCATGTGCCGTTCGCTTTCGAGGATCTGGTTTTCCATGCGCCGCGCCTGCGTGACATCCTGGATAACCCGCACGCCATAACGAAACACGCCTTGGGAGTCCCGGACCGATGAGCTGTGGATGTCCAGGTAGACGGTTTCGCCGTCAGGCTTGAAGGCGCGTTTGCGCAGCACGTAGTTATCCAGCTCGCCCGCCACTTGGCGCGCATACAGCGCGGCGTCTTCGTCGGTGCTGTCGGAGTGGGTATACCCCAGGAAAGTCATGTTCAGCAGTTCTTCGCGCGAGCGCCCGAGCATGTTGCAGAGCGCATCGTTGACCCGCAACAGACGGCCATCCGCCCCGGCTTCGGCAATGCCGATCGTCGCCGCCTCGTAGGTTGCGGACAACCGGTCATCGCTCTCCTGGCGTGCCGTCTCGGCCGCATGGACCGAGGTCACGTCCACGGTGAAGCACCGGGTGTTGAAAAGCTTGCCGTCCTCGAACCGCCCGTTGGAGGTGATGGTGACATGCTTGATCGAACCATCCTTGGCTCGAAGGCGAGCAGGATAGTCTTCCAGGCATTCGCCGTTGCTCAATTTGCTCAGGATGTCACCGATGACCGGCTCATCGACATGGAACTCGGTGATGTGGCGGCCGATGTACTCCTGCGCCGAATAACCGAGCAAGGCCAACTCAGCCTTGTTGGCACGCACAATGGTGCCCTCGCCGCTGACGATGTGCAGGCCCACCGCACTGTTTTCGAAGAAGTCTTCCAGGTCGGCATTCTTGCGCCGTAGCTCTTCGGCCATCGCGTGGTGCGCCGAGACGTCCTGAAAACAGTTGATCGCCCCTTGGATAGTGCCCTGCTCATCCCTCAGGGCCCGGATGTTCACCAGCGCGACGATCCGCGTCCCGTCAGGACGCTCGATGAACACTTCCTGGTTGCGCGTCGCCGTACCCGACTCCAGCGCCCAAGCCATCGGGCAGTCTTCCAATGCCAACGGCGTACCGTCGGCCAGGAACAGGCGATAGGAACCGCAGAAACGGTCGCCGCCCTCCCCTAATACCGGCGCTCGCCCCCACAACGTGGCCGCCTCGCTGTTGTAGCGGACCAGCCAGCCGTTGTGATCACACAGATACACCGCGCCAGGAATCGCGTCGAGCGCGTTTGCGCCCATCGCCAAAAGTCCTTCGTACTCGCTCGGTGTACGCGTCTCCCTGGGAAACGCTTCAATATTCGACATTTCTATCCCCAATCCGCCTGGCTGAATGCGCCTGCTACACAACGACCCGGTATCCCCTGAGTCGGCGATCCCAGCCCGGACTATTCCTTTACATGCCGGAGCGGATTTTTTCATGCAGCTGCAATGGATACTAGATCCTTATTCAACCTGCGAGTTCAGGAAAATTCGGCGACATGGCACGCCAGTCTCAAAATCGGAACAACGCGCGGGGCGTTTCTACCATAAGCGCGCGCATAAACGGCAAAGAAATCTGCAAATCCTGCAGCTGGCGCGTCACCGTATCGAAGCTGACGACTGCCTCGTGTTGTGTATGCGGCCAGTCACTGCCCCATACCAGGCGATGGGCGCCGAAACTCTGCTCCAGCAGGCCCAATGCGGCCCTGGCAAATGCCAGATTCTGCCGCTCGGTGCCCGCCAGCCGGTAGATACCGGAGACCTTCATCCAAATTTGCCCGCTGGAGCCCAGCGCCATCAGCTCGGCATATCCTGGTTGATCTAGGCCCGAACGGGCATCGGGGCGACCGAAGTGGTCGACCACCAGGCGGACGCCGAACGGCATCAACTGGCGAATCAATCCCGGCAGATGTTCTACCGGGGCATGCAATTCAACATGCCAATCCAATTCGGCAAGGTGGCCAAGGAACTCTTTCCACAGGATTTCGCGAAAGTCGGGCGAAGCCGTGCCCATCAGGTTCAAGCGAACGCCGACCACGCCCAGCCGCGCCATCTCCTCCAGCTCGACTCGGCTGATATCCGGTTCCACCACCACGACCCCGCGCAGTTGTTCCGGCGCCTGTTCCAGCGCGGCGAGCAGGTAGCGGTTATCGGTGCCGAGAAAGCTCGGCTGGACCAGAACCCCATGGCTCAAGCCATGGGTCTGCAGATGGTTCAGGTATTGCGCAAGCGTAGCGTCATAGTCCGGTGTGTAACGCCGCACGGCAGCCAGCTCCAGCTCACGGCTGAACACGTGGGCATGGCAGTCGATGCCGGTCATCGACGTAGTACAGGAATCAACCATGGTTCTCATCTATCAAAATTAAAGTGATCAGGCGCGGGCGCTCTCGCTGGCAGATGCCACGGCGGGCGCCGGTGACGCAGATGCCTCAAGGCTACGGCCGCGGGTTTCCGGCAGGCAAAGCGCCGCGAGCACAGCCACGCCGTAGGCGATGCCCGCATCAATGCCGATGGCTGATCCCAGGGACATGGAATCGCTCATGTGCCCCACCAGGAACGGGAATACCGCCGACAGCACCCGGCCGAAGTTGTAGCAGAAACCGACGCCGGCACCGCGTACATCCGCCGGGTACAACTCGTTGAAGAACGCCCCGAGGCTGGCCGGAATGCCGGCTGCGAAAAAGCCGAGCGGGAAGCCCAGGAACAACATCTGCGTATTGCTCAACGGCAGGAATACGTAGCACTGCACTGTCACCACACAGCACAGCGCGAACAACAGGATGTTCTTGCGCCGGCCGATGCGATCGATCAGCAAGCCACTGACGACACAACCGCACCAGAAGGCAAAGATGATCACCGCCAGGTAGCCGCCGGAATTGAGCACCGACAGGTTGCGCTCGGTCTTGAGGAAGGTCGGCAGCCAGGTCATCACCGCGTGATAACCGCCGTGGGCACCCAGCCCGAGCAAACCGCCGAACAGGGTCACGCGAATCAGTTCCGGGCGAAAGATGCCGCCCAGGGACTTGAAGAAGCTCTGCGGAATCGCCTGTTCCTTTTGCAGGCGCTGGAAACTGTCCGGCTCCTCGACGTTGCGGCGCACCCAGATGATCAGGAACGACGGCAGCAGGCCGACGATGAACATCACCCGCCAGGCCATGTCCTGCGGCACCAGGGAGTAGATCAGCGTAAAGACCCCGACAGCCAGCCCCCAACCCACCGCCCAGGCGCTCTGGACCGTGCCCATGACCTTGCCGCGGTATTTCGGATTGATCGTCTCGGCCATCAGCACCGCGCCGGCGGCCCACTCTCCGCCAATGCCAAAGCCCTGCAATGCCTTGACGATCAACAGTTGGTGAAAGCCCGTGACGAACGCCGACAGGAAGGTGAAGAACGAGAACCACAGGATCATCCATTGCAGCGTGCGCACCCGGCCATAACGGTCGGATAGCGTCCCGCCGACCCAGCCACCCAGGGCCGAGGTCACCAGCGTAACGCCGCTGATCAGCCCCGCATCGCCCTTGGACAAGGCGAACGCGGCGATCAACGCCGGTATCGCCAGGCCGAACATCTGGACTTCCAGCGCGTCGAGCGACCAGCCGCCAAAACACGCCCAAAACGTCTTGCGCTCCCGCGAAGTAATCTGGCGATACCAACTGAACATGATTCTTATCCTTATGAGTGGAACAAAAGGCAGCCGAGAGCGAACCGCGCCGCTACAGGGCCAGTCAGGAAAAACACACAGGGCAAGGGCAGCGGCATTCGAGACGCCGCTAGCCCGCCGAAGTCAGCGGATTTCGACGCTGTAGCGGAAATGCTCGGCATGCCCGCGCGAACGGCGCCATTCCAGCGGGTTACCGGCGTAATCGCGGGCCAGACGCTCGATCACCACCACCGGGCTGTTGACCGGAACCTGCAACAAGCGCGCGTGCACCTCGTTGACCGATTCGGCCGTGAGGGTTTCCTGCGCGTAGGCAACCACCTGCCCGCAGACTTCCTCGTAGATGGGATAAAGCAACGGCCCTTTCTGGTTCAGGTCGATCTCCAGCAACGGCTGGAATCGGCCACGTGGCAGCCAGATTTCCTCGGCGAGCACCGGCTCGACTTCCAGCAGACGCACCCGGACGATGCGGATCACCGGCGCATCGACCGGCAACCCCAAGGCCTGTGCGACCGCCGATGGCGCCGCCACCGGCTCGACAGAAAGGATGCGACTCTGCGGAACCCGACGTTCACCGGACGCCGACTGAAAGCGAAAGAAACGAAACAACGATGACTGGAACTGCGGACGACGAATGAAGGTGCCCCGCCCTTGCTGGCGCTCCAGGATGCCCTCGCTGACCAAGGCATCAATTGCCTTGCGCACGGTTCCGGTGGACAGCTGGTATTCGGCTGACAACGCCGCCTCGGTGGGAATCGCCTCCCCCGGACGCCAGCGATTGTTGGCGATCTGCTCCGCCAACTGGTCACGCAAACGTTGATATAGCGGCAGGCGGGCGTCGCTGGACAGGGCGTTCATAGGACTATATTCACCTTGTTATCTAGTCATCTATATGAATTTGAGCCGAGTATTTGCTTCGACCCGCCGTATTGTCAAGACGGGGCCTGATACTTTGCAGACCAACGGAAACAGCAAGCGCAGCGAATCAGTGCGCTGCGTGACGAGGCAATGCCAAAGAAATCAGGGCAGCGAGCAACACGAATGCACTGGAAATCCACAGGCACGCCGCCAGCCCGTACCCTTGGTAGACCCAACCGGAAAGCAGCGTCCCGGCCAGCCGGCCGATGGCGTTGGACATGTAATAGAAACCCACGTCCAGCGACACGCCGTCCTCCTTGGCGTACGACACGATCAGATAACTGTGCAGGGAAGAATTCACCGCGAACAGCACGCCAAAGACCATCAGCCCGCCCAACAGCATCGCCTGTTGTGACAGCCCCAGGGCCATCGCCGCCGGCAAGCCCGCCAACGCCAGCGCCCAGAGGAACGCGGCGCGTCCATCGGGCACCTGCCCGCGTTTCTTGCCGGTGATGTTCGGCGCCAGGGATTGCACGATGCCGTAGCCGATGACCCACGCGGCGAGAAATCCGCCCACGGTCGAGAAATTCCAGCCGTAGACACTGCTCAGGTAGACCGGCAGGGCCACCACGAACCAGACATCCCGGGCGCCGAACAGGAACATTCGCGCGGCCGACAAAATATTGATCGCCCGGCTCTTGGAAAGGATGTCGCGAAACCGGGGCTTGGCCTTGGCCTTGCCCAGGTCCTTCTTCAGCAGGATCAGGCTACCGCCCCAGATCAGTGCCAACACGACGGCCATCGCCAACAATGCGCCCTGGAAACCGATCCATGCGAGCAGCGCCCCGCCGAGGAAAAAGCCGACGCCCTTGAGCGCGTTCTTCGAGCCGGTGAGGATCGCTATCCAGCGATAAAGCCTGCCCTGTTCACCGTCAGGCACCAGGAGCTTGATGGAGCTCTTGGCGCTCATCTTGTTCAGGTCCTTGGCGATTCCCGAAAGCGCCTGGGCCATCATCACCCAGGCGATGGTCAGCCAGGCGGACGGAACGGTCAGCATCAGCAGCGCCACCACTTGCAGGCCCAAGCCGATGTTCATCGTCCGATTCAGGCCCAGCCGGGCACCGAGGTAGCCGCCCAGCAGGTTGGTGATCACGCCGAAGAGTTCGTAGAACAGGAACAGCGCCGCAATCTGCAACGGGCTATAGCCCAACGCGTGGAAGTGCAATACCACGAGCATCCGCAGGGCGCCGTCGGTCAAGGTGAAGGCCCAGTAATTACCGGTGACGAGCAGGTACTGTCGCACTTGCGGCGCTATGGCTGACAAGGCTTTCATCACGATTCCTCAGATGGCCAGGCCAACCATCCGGGCCAGTTCGACGGTGCGGTTGGCGTAGCCCCATTCGTTGTCGTACCAGGCATAGAGCTTGACCTGGGTGCCGTTGACAACCAGGGTCGACAGCGCATCGATAATCGACGAGCGCGGATCGGTGCGGTAGTCGATGGACACCAGAGGGCGCTCCTCGAAACCGAGGATGTCCTTGAGCTCGTGCTCGGCTGCGTCCTTGAGAAAACGGTTCACTTGCTCGACCGTGGTGGCTCGCTCGACCTCGAACACGCAATCGGTCAGCGACGCATTGGCCAACGGCACCCGCACGGCATGGCCATTGAGGCGCCCGCGCAGCTCGGGAAAGATTTCGGCGATGGCGGTGGCCGAGCCGGTGCTGGTGGGAATCAAACTCATACCCGACGCCCGGGCGCGACGCAGGTCCTTGTGCGGCTGGTCGAGGATGCTCTGGGTATTGGTCAGGTCATGAATGGTGGTGATCGAGCCGTGACGGATGCCGAGCTTCTCGTGGATTACCTTGACCACGGGTGCCAGGCAGTTGGTGGTGCAGGAAGCCGCCGTCACGATGCGATGCCGGTCCGGCTCGAACTGCTGGTGATTGACGCCCATGACGATATTCAAGGCGCCTTGCTCTTTCACCGGGGCACTGACCACCACGCGCTTCACGCCCTGATCGAGATACGCCTGGAGCACCGCTACCGTCTTCATCTTGCCGCTGGCCTCGATCACCACATCGCAGCCCGACCAGTCGGTGTCGGCGATCGCTTTGTTGGCTGTGACCTTGATGCGCTGCCCCTCGATGATCATGCTGGCGCCATCGGCGTCGGCCTGGCGGCTCCAGCGGCCGTGCACCGAATCGAAGTTCAACAGATGCGCATGGGTCGCCGCGTCGCCCGCCGGGTCGTTGACCTGCACGAACTGGAATTCCGGCCAGCCCCAGGCCGCGCGCAAGGCAAGGCGACCTATGCGTCCGAAACCGTTGATGCCTACTTTGATCGTCATTTTGAAGGGGGCCGTCTATCTGTGTTCAGTCGAATATATGTTTTTCCGGATACAAGAGGAAATCGAAAGTGGCGCGTCCCCGTGGCGAGGGAGCTTGCTCCCTCGCCACGGAGTCCGTTGTTATTTCAGAAGGGAGAGTGTTCCGATCACGCTCTCGTAGTACAGTCTGCACCCGATATCAGCCCCAATTTGAAGGACATCAGGTGTCCGGGAATTTTGCTTGAACAGACCTGTGCCTCATGTTCTTCGTCAGCCGAAGCGGTAACAGCATGATTGAAATCACCGAAGTCTCCATTGCCCATCTCCGGGCTGCGCTGGAATCCGGCCAGACCACGGCGGTCGAGCTGGTCCAGGCCTATCTCGCCCGGATCGACGCCTATGACGGTCCCGATACGCCTACCGCCCTCAACGCGGTGGTGGTTCGCAACCCCGCTGCGCTGGACGAGGCCAAGGCGTCCGATGCCCGTCGGGCCAAGGGCCAGACTCTGGGCCCCCTCGATGGCATTCCCTATACCGCCAAGGACAGTTATCTGGTGAAGGGGCTGACCGCTGCGTCTGGAAGCCCGGCCTTCAAGGACCTGGTTGCCCATCGCGACGCCTTCACTATCGAACGCCTGCGTGCCGCCGGGGCGATCTGCCTGGGCAAGACCAATATGCCGCCGATGGCGAACGGCGGCATGCAGCGCGGTGTTTATGGCCGCGCCGAAAGCCCTTATAACGCGGATTACCTCACCGCGCCTTTTGCCTCCGGTTCGTCGAACGGCGCGGGCACTGCCACCGCTGCCAGTTTCGCCGCCTTCGGCCTTGCTGAAGAAACCTGGTCCAGCGGACGCGGCCCGGCCTCCAACAATGGCTTGTGTGCCTACACGCCCTCGCGCGGGGTGATCTCGGTGCGCGGCAACTGGCCCCTGACTCCGACGATGGACGTTGTGGTGCCCTACGCCAGGACCATGGCCGACCTGCTGGAAGTGCTCGACGTGGTGGTGGCGAACGACCCCGACCCTCGTGGCGACCTGTGGCGCCTGCAACCCTGGGTGCCGATTCCGTCCGTCGATTCGGTCCGTCCCGCCTCGTACCCGAGCCTTGCCGCCAAACCCGAAGCGCTGGCCGGCATCCGTTTCGGCGTGCCGCGCATGTACATCAATGCCGACCCCGAGGCGGGCACCGCTGAAAAGCCAGGCATTGGCGGCCCGACCGGGCAACGGATCATCACTCGCCCGTCGGTGATTGCCCTCTGGGAAGCCGCGCGCAAAGCCTTGGAGGCCCAAGGCGCCGAAGTGATCGAGGTGGACTTCCCGCTGGTGTCCAACTGCGAGGGCGATCGTCCTGGCGCGCCGACGGTGTTCACCCGCGGCCTGGTGTCCAAGGAGTTCCTGCACCATGAACTCTGGGACCTGTCGGCCTGGGCGTTCGACGATTTCCTGCGGGCCAACGGCGATCCGAAACTCAATCGCCTGGCCGACGTCGACGGACCGCTGATTTTCCCTCACGACCCGGGCACCCTGCCCAATCGCGAGGATGATCTTGCCGCCGGCATGGACGAATATGTGAAGATGGCCCAACGCGGCATCACGCCGTGGGACCAGATCCCGACCTTGCCCGATGGCTTGCGCGGCCTCGAAGAGACACGCCGGATCGATCTTGAAGACTGGATGGAGCGGCTTGGCCTGGACGCGGTGATCTTCCCAACCGTGGCGGACGTCGGGCCCGCCGACGCGGACGTCAACCCGGAGTCCGCCGACATTGCCTGGAGCAACGGCGTATGGGTCGCCAACGGCAACCTCGCCATCCGCCACCTCGGCGTGCCAACTGTCACCGTGCCGATGGGCGTCATGGCGGACATCGGCATGCCGGTCGGGCTGACGTTCGCGGGCCGAGCCTATGACGATTCGAAACTGCTGCAGCTGGCTTCGGCATTCGAGTCGACGGGCTCGAAACGGATGATCCCGCCGCGCACTCCGCCGTTGTCTGGTGACCATCCGCGCGCGTGATCGCGGCGGGTACATGAAACAGGAAAGCAGGCTCACCGCTTCAATAGCTGTGAGGCCTGCGTCATCAGCGCCTGCTGCAGGCTAATCGAACCTGCCCTCCGCAAGCCGCCCCGTCTCGGGCCGCGCATAGAGATACCCCTGCATCAGCTCGATGCCCAACTCCAGCAGCGTCGCGCTTTCTTCTCGCGTCTCGACGCCCTCGGCGATGACGGTAATCCCCAGCCGGCCGGCGACCAGGATGATCCCCTCGACAATCGCGCGCCTGACCGGGTCCTGGTCGATGCCTCGGGTCAACGCCATGTCGATCTTCAGCACCTGGGGTTGGAACAGCGCCAGCAGATTGAGCCCCGAGTAGCCAGAACCGAAATCATCGATTGCGGTAGTGAAACCCTGGCGCTCGTACTCCAGGAAGATCGACTTGAGGTGCTCGGGGTCGTCCACCCTTTCGCCTTCCGTGACCTCGAACATGAGCCTGTCCGGCGGAAAGCGGCTTTGACGCGCAGCCTCCAATGTCGCTCGTATACAGGTCTCGGCCCGGTACACGGCGTTGGGCAGGAAATTGATGCTGAGCAGGCAATCGGGGATGTCGAGGATACCCAGCCTGGCAGCCTCCTCGATCGCTTTTACTCGGCAGGCCTGGTCGAACCGGTAGCGGTTGCCGTCATTCACAAGCCCGAGGATATAACCTGCCGATTCGCCGTTCACGCCCCTGACCAGTGCCTCATAGGCAAAGGCCGTGCGCGTGCGGACATTGAAGATCGGTTGGAACGCCATGGTGAAATCAAATCCCAATGCCGAATGGTCGCGACACTCGGCGCAACCAAGGGATTTGAACGTTTGAGGAGAAGAAGATGCGGTCATATCAGTGTTCCGTCGCGGCAGCGGATGTCCCTGTGATGCAGAAACTATAGGCAATCTCCCTTGAATCGGCACGGGTCGCGCTTTCTGGAGTGCGGTCGGGCCCGCGTTACGCAATTAACAACGTTTAACTCGCCCCAGCGCGCGACCTCGCCAAGAATGGCGCTCTGCCCAGGCCTTGGTTCACACGGAAAAGACGCATGTCGCCCGCATCCACAAACATGATTGTACCCGGGCCAGCACCGGTCGCCCTGAAGCCGATCTGGCTGCTGGCTTTGCTGGCGGGAAGCGCACCCGCGCTGGCAGGACAAACCGCCGAGGGTTTCCTGCAAGGGGCGACATTTGAGGTGCTGAGCCGCAACTTCTACCTCAACAATGACTATAGCTCCCCGACCCCGGCGGGCAAGAGCTACAAGGCGGAATGGGCCCAGGGCTTCATCGCCACGTTCGAGTCCGGCTTCACGCCCGGCATCGTCGGTGCAGGCATCGACGGCCATGGGTTCGTCGGTTTGAAACTGGACGGCGGCAAGGGCCACTCGGGGACGGGACTGCTGCCGCTGGACGAAGACGGGCGCAGTGAGGACGAATACTCCAGCGCCGGCGCTGCGCTGAAATTCAACACCTCGCGAACCACCTTGGCGCTCGGCGAAATGACCGTCGCGACACCGGTATTCGATACGGCTGACAAGCGTCTGCAACCGGAATACGCCAGCGGCGTGTGGCTGTCGAGCCACGAATTCGATGAGGTCGATGTGCAGGCGGGTCATTTCAACGCCTTCAAAAATCAGGATGCCTCCACCGCCAAAGGTGATTTCTCCGGTTATGGCGCAAGTACCCGCCACGGCAGTATCGACTTCATCGGCGCCGACCTGCTCAGCGGCCGCACGGTGGGCGGCGCGCTCTATGCTTCCGAGCTGAGCGACACCTGGCGCCAGTACTACGCCAATCTGCATTCGACGCTGGGCCAGCTGTTCCTCGACGGTAACGTCTACTACACCCGCGACCATGGCCAGGCCAGCGCAGGCGCCATCGACAACACGGCCTTCAGCCTGTCCGGCAAATATCGACATGAAGCCCAGGCATTCACCTTGGCGTACCAGAAAATCAACGGCGACACGCCTTTCGATTTCGTCGGTGGCGACTCCATTTACCTGGCCAACTCGATCAAATACGCCGACTTCAATGGCCCGGACGAACGCTCCTGGCAGGCTCGTTATGACCTCGACCTGGGCACGTTGGGCATCCCCGGCTTGAGTTTCATGGCCCGCTATGTAACCGGCAACGGGATAGATGGCAGCCATGCGCCAAGGGGCGGCGCCTACAACCCGTTCGACAGCGACACCGGAACCTACAGCCCGCAGCAGGGGGACGGCGGCCGTCATTGGGAGCGCGACCTGGACCTGCACTACGTCGTGCAATCAGGGCCGGCCAAGGACCTGTCGCTGCAACTGTCCCACGTCACCCACCGCGCCAACAGCGCCCAGGCCGGCGATGACATCGACAGGCTGTACGTCGCCATCCAGTACCCGCTGAAGCTCGGGCCGTTCTGAAGCCCCCCTCTGTGGGAGGGAGCCTGCTCGCGAAGGGGCCGGTACATCCGGCATCTTCATCAACTGACTTGCCGCCATCGCGAGCAGGCTCGCCCCACAATGATTTCCAGCGGACATAAAATTCACCTGCACTGCAGAACCCATGTGGGAGCGAGCCTGCTCGCGAAGAGGCCGGTACGTCCGACATCTTCATCAACTGACTTGCCGCCATCGCGAGCAAGCTCGCTCCCACAATGATTTCCAGCGGACATAAAATTCACCTGCACTGCAGAACCCATGTGGGAGCGAGCTTGCTCGCGAAGGGGCCGGTACATCCGACATCTTCATCAACTGACTTGCCGCCATCGCGAGCAGGCTCGCTCCCACAATGTTTTCCAGCGGACGTAAAATTCACGTGCACTGCAGAACACATGTGGGAGCGAGCTTGCTCGCGAAGGGGCCGGTACATCCGACATCTTCATCGACTGACTTGCCGCCATCGCGGGCAAGCTCGCTCCCACAATGATTTCCAGCGGACATAAAATTCACGTGCACTGCAGAACCCATGTGGGGCGAGCCTGCTCGCGAAGAGGCCGGTACGTCCGACATCTTCATCAACTGACTTGCCGCCATCGCGAGCAAGCTCGCTCCCACAATGATTTCCAGCGGACATAAAATTCCCGTGCACTGCAGAACACATGTGGGAGCAAGCTTGCTCGCGAAGAGGCCGGTACATCCGACATCTTCATCAACTGACTTGCCGCCATCGCGAGCAGGCTCGCTCCCACAATAATTTCCGGCGGACATAAAATTCACGCGCACTGCAGAACCCATGTGGGAGCGAGCTTGCTCGCGCAGTATTGAGCAGATGCTCGGCAATGTATCGACCAAAACCAGTGGAACAGCCGGTGACCAGCCAGGTTTTACGATTGCTCATGACGGTTCTCCTCTGTTGGCTCAGCCGGCGGTGACAGTCATGCCGCCATCAGCCATGACCACCGAGCCGACCATGAAGCTGGCGCGGTCCGAGGCCAGGAAGGCGACCACCTCGGCGATTTCTTGAGGCTGCGCGGCCCGGCCGATGGGGGCGGCTTCGCCGTGCTGGGCGAGAAACTGCGGGCCGTCCTCGACCACGTCGTTGAGGATATTGGTGACCACATCGCCAACGCCGACCGCATTGACTCGGATGCCATGCTCGATGGCTTCCAGCGCCAGCGTGCGGGTCAACTGCGCCAGGGCGCCCTTGGACGCGGTGTAGGCGGCGATGGTCGGGAAAGCGAAATAGGATGCATAGGAGGCGATGTTGACGATGGCCCCGGACTTGTTGGGCATCATTGCCTTGACCGCTTCGCGTGAGTGCAGGAACGCCGCGGTGGCGTTGACGGCCTGGATGCGTTCCCAATCCTGGCGCGTCATGTCGACCACCAGTTTGTTGATGATGATGCCGGCGTTATTGACCAGGATATCCAACCGGCCGAACTGCTCGACCGCCAGGCCCACCGCGCGCTCGGCGGCGCCGTCCTCGGTAATGTCAGCCACCAGCGGCACCAGTCCCGGGCGGGCCAGCTCGTTGACGGCGGGGTTGATGTCCTCGGCGATCACCTTGGCGCCACGGGCGTGCAGCAACAGGGAAATGGCCTTGCCGATACCGCTGGCGGCGCCGGTGACCAGGGCGACCTTGCCTTCGACTTCGTGGGGAATGTTGTGTTTGATATCGCTCATGGTAGCTCTCCTCGTTGACCGACCGACGAGACATTCGCCGGTGCGCTGTCGTGATTGACGGCTTCACTGTCGCGCAACGAGGGTTACCGGGCTTTGGTGATGTTGCGGGGACTGTCGGGGTTTTGCGCGAACGTGCAAAACCGGCGGGATTACCCGGGACGGCAGCGCGTCCCGGGCATCGGGTTCATGGCTTGCGAGTCACCCGCCACACGGTGTTCGCCAGGTCATCGGCGATGATCAACGCACCGCGCGGATCAACGGTCACACCCACGGGCCGCCCACGGGTCTTGCCATCGTCGCCGCGGAAACCCGTGGCGAAGTCCACCGGCTCACCAGCGGGACGACCGTTGCGAAACGGCACGAAAATGACCTTGTAGCCCACCGGCTGGTCGCGGTTCCAACTGCCGTGCTCACCCACGAAGGCGCCTTCGGCAAATTGCGCGCCCATGGCCGGGATGGAGAAATCGACACCGAGTGCCGCGACGTGGGACCCGAGGCTGTAGTCGGGTTTGACCGCAGCGGCGACTTTTTGCGGATCCTGCGGTTGCGCGCGCGGATCGACGTTCTGCCCCCAATAGCTATAGGGCCAGCCATAAAACGCACCTTCGCGCACCGATGTCAGGTAATCCGGCACCAGGTCGGGACCCAACTCGTCGCGCTCGTTGACCACCGCCCACAACTGTCCGGAGCCAGGCTCGACCTTCAACGCCGTCGGGTTGCGCAGACCGGTCGCATAGGGTTTGTGGGCGCCTGTCTCGGCGTCGATCTGCCAGACCATGGCCCGGTCGATTTCGACTTCCATGCCGCGCTCGGTGACGTTGCTGTTCGAACCGATGCCCACGTACAGCGAGCGTCCGTCGGGACTGATGGCCAGCGCCTTGGTCCAGTGGTGGTTGATCTCGGACGGCAGGTCTGTGACTTTTGTGGGTGACCCGCTGGCCTTGGTCTGGCCCTCTTCATAATCGAAGCGCACCAGGGCGTCCTGGTTGGCCACGTACAGCTTGCCATCGGCAAACGCCAGGCCATAGGGTGCGTTGAGGTTTTCGGCGAAGACCGTCTTGAGCTCGTAGGTGCCGTCACCGTCAGCGTCGCGCAACAGGGTCAGGCGATTGCCGCCCTTGACCTGGGTGTTGCCCTTGGCCTTGATGACACTGGCAATCACATCCTTGGGCTTGAGCTTCGCAGCGTTTCCGCCACGGCCTTCGGCCACCAGGATATCGCCGTTGGGCAGTACCAGGGTCTGGCGCGGAATCTTTAAATCGGTGGCGATAGCGGTGATGTCGTAGCCTTGCGGTACCGTCGGTTTCTGCTCGCCCCAGGGCACCGGCTCGGCGATTTTCATGCTGGGCAACAACCCGCGCTGGGGCTCCGGCAATTTGGGGTCCGGACCGCGTGCCTGAGTGGCGTCCCCTTCTCCTCCGCAGGCGCTCAGCAACAACGCCGTGCTCAAGGCTGTCAACGCGATGCGCGGTTTCATTGCTCACCTCCGGAACGCAGATTGGTCAGCCCGACCCACGCCGCAGCGCAGGCCAACACGGTTACGACGACCGACAGAACCAGGCCCTGGGGCATGATGGCCCAGGCGTCCTTGGCATGTTCGAAGGCATTGATCAGCCCGAGTACCCAGGTCACCAGCAGTAGCAGGAAATACACCACCGGACGCCCGCTCTTGCGCTCCGCACGGATCAGATTGACCAGCGCAAACAGCAATGCCAACCCACAGAACAGCAGTCCGCCGGCAATCAGCCAGGAGGCGAAATTGCTCCATTGGATCTGGTAGGTCTTGTAGTACGCGATGTCATTGAGCAGCGCCCCGAGAAACAACGGAACGGTGCCGGCAAGCAGGACCGCGTGAAGCGGACCTGGCGTGCTTCGGCAGAGGGGATGGGTGGTAACGGTCATGACAGCTCCTTATCGTTCAGCGTCCCGTGGCGGTTACCGTGAGATCCGGGCCGGCGGGGTCGCGTTGATTAACGCCTAGGGAAATGATCGTGCCGCCAAAGCGATAGTTCCGATTTTTCGCTTGGGGTAAGGCGGCAGTTCCCAGTGTTTTTAATGACAAGGAGTACGGGGTATGCCGATACAAACCGTGGCGAGGGAGCTTGCTCCCGCTGGGCTGCATAGCGGCCCCAAGCCTAATCACCAAGGTGTGCCAGGCTGATCACGACCAGCCTTTTTGGATTGCTGCGCAATCCAGCGGGAGCAAGCTCCCTCGCCACGAAGGGCAGTGCTGGGTGTCAGCTTCAAAGGCTTGAGGTCATGGTTTTTTGTGGCGAGGGGATTTATCCCCGCTGGGCTGCGTAGCGGCCCCAAGCCTAATCACCAAGGTGTGTCAGGCTGATCCCGACCAGCCTTTTTGGGATTGCTGCGCAATCCAGCGGGAGCAAGCTCCCTCGCCACGGGGGAATGGGGTTTCGGGGGGGGTCGTGTTAAACCCGCACCATCAGGGCCTCGTCCGCATCCGCCGCGCCATGCAGCAACTCGATCAGCCAATCGATGAACACCCTCACCCTCGGCGACAGCTGTCGATGAGGCGGGTAGACCACTGAAATCGGCCATGACGGCACCGGATGACCGCTCAATACCTCGACCAACCGCCCCTCGGCGAGTTGCCGTTGCACGTGGTAACGCGGCGCCTGGATCAGGCCGAATCCCGCCTCGCAAGCCGTCACGTAGCCGTCGGCGTTGTTGACGGTCAGCTCGGATGACATTTGCAGCTCTCGGACCTGCCCTGCCACTTCGAATTCGAACGGGAAATAGCGACCGTTACCGGACGCGAAACCGATGGCGCGGTGCTCTGCCAGGTCCTCCAGCGCCACAGGCGTACCTGAACGGGCCAGGTAGCCAGGGCTGGCGCAAGTCACTTGGCACAACCGCACGATCGGTCTCGCAACCAGCGCCTGGTCGCTGATGACGCCGGCCCGGATGGCGCAATCGACGCCTTCACGCTGCAGATGAACCAACCGGTCATGAAACCCCAGGTCCAGTTTCAATTGCGGATAGCGCCGATAGAAGTCCGCCAGGTTCGGCACGATCCATGTGCAGCCGAAGGCGATGGGCATGTCCACGCGCAGGGTGCCGCGAGGTTGGCTGCGTTGCGCGGACAGCGAGGTTTCCAGGTCATCCAGTTCATCGAGCAACTGACCGCAGCGCTGGTAGTAGGCTTCGCCATCCAGGGTTGCGCGCACCTGCCGCGTGGTGCGCTGTAGCAGTTGCACCCCCAGATGCCCCTCCAGTTGCTGGATCAACAGGCTGACGGTAGCCCGGGGCAAACCCAGATCGTCGGCGGCCTTGCCGAAACCGCCCAGTTCGACGATGCGCCGGAACACCTGCATAGCCTGTAATCGATCCATGGCTCCACTCACTATTCGGAAATCACGAATAGTTAAACCAAAAACAGCGGCTTTATCCAGAAAACCGTTTTACGGAGACTGCTCGCGTCACTTCAACCCAAAGGAACAACCTCATGATCATTCGTCAACTTGGCCACCAAGGTCCACACGTCAGCGCCATCGGCCTGGGCTGCATGGGCATGTCGGATTTCTACACCACGGGCACCGACGAGCGCGAATCCATCGCCACGCTCCACCGCGCCGTCGAGCTGGGCGTGACCCTGTTCGACACGGCCGACATGTACGGGCCGCACACCAACGAAGAACTGCTCGGTCGTGCCTTGCGCGGCAAGCGCGAAGGCATTTACCTGGCGAGCAAGTTCGGCCTGGTGCGCAGCGATGATCCGCATGCCCGGGGCGTCAATGGTCACCCCGAATACGTCCGGCAGTCGATCGATGGCAGCCTCAAGCGCCTGGGTACTGATTACCTCGATCTCTACTATCAGCATCGCATCGACCCACAGGTACCCGTCGAAGAAACCATCGGCGCCATGGCCGAGCTGGTCAAGGCCGGCAAGGTCCGCCACATCGGGATTTCGGAGGCCAGCGCCGAGACCATCCAGCGGGCCCATGCCGTGCATCCGTTGGCAGCGGTGCAAAGCGAATACTCGCTGTGGTCCAGGGAGCCGGAACACAACGGCGTGCTCGACACCTGCCGACGCCTGGGGATCGCTTTTGTCGCCTACAGCCCCTTGGGCCGCGGCTTCCTGACGGGCGAGCTGAAGACCCCTGATGATTTTGCCGCAGACGACTACCGCCGCTTCAACCCGCGTTTCCTGGCCGACAATTTCCAGCGCAACCTGGCCTTGGTCGAACGGGTCAAGGCGTTGGCTGAGCAGAAGCAGATCAGCGCCTCGCAACTGGCCTTGGGCTGGGTCCTGGCCCAGGGCAGCAATGTGATTCCGATCCCGGGCACCAAGCAGCGCAAGTACCTGGAAAGCAACGTCGCTGCCACCAGCGTGTTCCTGAGCGCCGAGGAGCTGGCTCACCTGGATGCGATTTTCGGCGCCCAAGGCGCGGTGGCCGGCGAACGCTACAGCGCCGAGGTGATGACCTTGCTCGACGGCTGATCAGGCAGGGCTTTTTACCTGCAACGGCACCGGGGATATTCGTCCCCCGTGCCACCCCGGCACGTTTTCGATCCGATTCTTGACCTGCGGCGCCAAATCCCGCTGCGATATTCTGGCTTACTGCAAATCCTCTGCTATAGCTTAAGCCCTTCACTTCATGCATGTGAGGCAAGGGAATGTCAGTCGCCAAGAAGATGAGTGTGAGCCAGCTGACCATGCTGACCGCCGTCAACATGCTAGGGTCCGGCATCATATTGTTGCCGACCAAACTCGCCGAAGTCGGCGGCATCTCCATCCTGTCCTGGCTGATCACCGCCACGGGCTCGCTGGCACTGGCCTACGCGTTCGCCCGCTGCGGCATGCTCAGCCGCAAGACCGGCGGCATGGGCGGTTACGCCGAATATACCTTCGGCAAATCCGGCAACTACATCACCAACTACACCTACGGCCTTTCGCTGTTGATTGCCAACGTGGCGATCAGCATCACCGCGGTCGGTTATATCCAGACGTTGTTCGATATCAAGCTGGATTCCCTGCAAGTCGGCCTGGCGACCATCGCTTTGTTGTGGCTGACCACCTTCGCCAATTTCGGCGGCGCAGGCATCACCGGCAAGATCGGCGCCGTGACGGTGTGGGGAGTCATTGCCCCGGTGGTGCTGGTTTCCACCGTCGGTTGGTTCTGGTTCGACAGCAGCGTTTATGCCGCCGGCTGGAACCCTCACGACAAGACCTGGTACGAAGCGGCAGGCGCTTCGGTGGCGATCACGCTCTGGGCATTCCTCGGGCTCGAATCGGCCTGCGCCAACGGTGACGCGGTGGAAAATCCCGAGAAGAACGTGCCGATCGCGGTCCTCGGCGGGACCCTCGGCGCCGCGGTGATCTACATCGTTTCCACCAACGTCATCGCCGGTATCGTCGATAACGCCGAGCTGGTCTCCTCCACCGCGCCGTTCGGCCTGGTGTTCGCCAAGATGTTCACGCCGCTGGTGGGTGACATCGTCATGGGCCTGATGGTGCTGGCCTGCATCGGCTCGTTGCTTGGCTGGCAATTCACCGTGGCACAGGTCTTCAAGAGTTCGGCGGATACCGGCTATTTCCTGCCGATCTTCGCCAAGGCCAACAAGCATGGCGTGCCGATCATCAGCATGCTGATCCTGCTGGCGATGCAGACAACCATGGCGCTGCTGACCATCAGCCCGGACCTGGCCAAGCAGTTCGATACGCTGGTGAATCTCGCCGTGGTGACCAACCTGGTGCCCTACATTCTCTCCATGGCGACACTGGTGACCCTGCAAAAGGTTTCGAATGTCCCGGCGAACAAAGCCCTGGTCACCAATATCGTCGCGGGCATCGCCGCGGCCTACAGCTACCTGGCCCTCTACAGCTCGGGCGAACAAGCCTTGATGCTCGGCGGCGTCGCGGTGATCTTCGGCTATACGCTGTTCGGTTTCGTCAACACCCGCCTGATCCGCCTGGAGGCCATGAACAACAGCGTACCGACCCAGACCGTCGCGGCGCAGCACATCGTTGGCGAGCCCATTCCCGTCAACCACCTGAAGGCAGCTAATCTGGAGCCCTTGCCATGACGGAACATCGAAATCTGTTGGGGATGCTGGCCTTGCTGGTCTCCAATGCGCCCGACAAACGCAGCGTATTCGGCCGCGCGCTGATCCAACTGATCAGCGACGTGGAGGACCGCGCCGTCAGCGTGCTGACCTCCGAAACCCTGAGTGATGCCAAGTCGATCCTGAGTTCCGACCCGGCTATTCAATGTGTGTTGCTCAGCTGGGAAATCGACACCAGCGACGACCACCGCGAATGCATCGACCTGCTCACCGCGCTACGCGAGCGCAACACCCGCGTGCCGGTGTTCCTGATCAGCGATCGCAGCACGGCGTCCAACGTGCCGTTGATCGTCATGCAACATGCCGATGACTTCATCTGGTTGCCTGAAGACACCAGCCGTTTCCTCAGCGGGCGGATACTGGCGGCTATCGAGCGCTATCGCCAGGCGGTGCTGCCGCCGATGTTCGGCGCGCTGCTGAAGTTTGCCCGCAGCTACGAATATTCCTGGCACACACCGGGTCATGCGGGCGGCACGGCGTTCTTGAAAAGCACCGCAGGCCGGGCATTCTATGAATTTTTCGGGGAGAACCTGCTGCGTTCGGACCTGTCGATTTCCGTCGGCGAGCTGGGTTCCCTGCTCGACCACAGCGGCCCCATCGGACAGGGCGAGCGTTATGCCGCCAAAGTGTTCGGCGCGCACCGCACCTATTACGTCACCAACGGCTCATCGATGTCCAACCGCGTCATCCTGATGGCCAGTGTGACCCGTGACCAGATCGCATTGTGCGACCGAAACTGCCACAAATCCGCCGAGCATGCGATGACCCTCTCCGGGGCCATTCCGACCTACCTGGTGCCGACCCGCAACCGCTTCGGCATCATCGGCCCGATCCTGCCGCGGACCCTCAGCGCCGAGGGGGTGAAGGCCGCCATCGCGAGCAACCCGCTGGTCAAGAGTCACATCGACCCGACGCCGGTGCATGCGATCATCACCAACTCCACCTATGACGGCCTGACCTACAACGTCACTCGCGTCGAAGAGTTGTTGGGGCAAAGCGTCGACCGCCTGCATTTCGACGAAGCCTGGTATGGCTACGCGCGTTTTAATCCGCTGTACAAGGATCGCTTTGCGATGCATGGCAGCCCGGACGATCACGACCCGTCGAAACCGACCGTGTTCGCCACCCAGTCCACGCATAAGCTGTTGGCGGCGCTGTCCCAGGCCTCGATGATCCATGTGCGCAACGGCCGCAATCCAATCCCCCATGGGCGCTTCAACGAGTCGTACATGATGCACGCCTCGACTTCGCCGAACTACGCAATCATGGCCTCCTGCGACGTCAGCTCGGCGATGATGGAGGCGCCCAGCGGGCAGATCCTGACCAGCGAGGCGATCGAGGAAGCCATCGCTTTCCGTCAGGTCATCTCCCATATGCAGAACGAGATGCGCAGCCATGACGACTGGTTCTTTTCCTGCTGGCAGCCGCCGTCGGTGCAGGTCGACGGGTTGTCGATTGCGTTCCACGAAGTCGACCCGGCCAGGCTCAAGGTCGACCCAGGCTGCTGGGTCCTGCACCCCAATGAGGTCTGGCACGGCTTCGGTGACATTGAAGACGGCTACTGCATGCTCGACCCGATCAAGGTCTCGATCCTAAGCCCCGGGATGGGCGACGACGGCAACCTGCTGGACTTCGGTATTCCGGCCTGTGTGCTCAGTGCCTACCTGGGCACGCAAGGCATCGTGGTGGAAAAAACCACTGATTTCACCATCCTGTTCCTCTTTTCCATCGGCATCACCAAGGGCAAGTGGGGCACGCTGGTCAACGCGCTGCTCGACTTCAAGCGCGACTACGACGCCAACCTGGAACTGGAACTCTGCCTCCCCGACCTGTTGAGCGCCAACCAGCAACGTTATTCCGGCATGGGGCTCAAGGACCTCGCCGAGGAAATTTTCGCCGCCATGAAACAAACCAGGACCACTGCCGCCATGGCCCAGGCGTTCGGCACACTGCCTGAGGCGCACTTCAGCCCGGTGGAGGCGTACGAGAAACTGGTCAAGAACGAGATCGAGCAAGTCACCCTCGAAGAAGCGGCCGGACGCATCGCCGCGACGGGTATCGTGCCGTACCCACCAGGGATTCCCTTGCTGATGCCGGGAGAAAACGCAGGGCCTTCGGAAGGACCGGTGCTGACCTACCTCAAGGCGCTGGAAAGCTTTGACCGATCGTTCCCCGGGTTCACCCATGACACCCATGGAATTGAAAGCGAAGCGGGCACTTATCGATTGCTGGTGCTGAAACAGTAGCTCAAGCCGGGATGAGTCCGGCTTCCTGGTAGCTGAGGATCAGTTCGTCGAACAGGTTGATGTCGAGCCGCGTCCGGGCGATCAACTGGGCACCGGCGACAGCGGTGTAAATGGCCAGGGCGCGGCGTTCACACTTTTCCACGCTGCCCGTGCCGGCGGCTGCCAGCACCTCGGCCAGCCACGCCACGTTGGCGTCGGCGAAGGCCTTGACCTCGCGCTTCACCGGCTCAGGCAAGTCTTCGTGTTCGGCCGCCATGAAGCTGGACAGGCAGAGCCTATTGCCGTCTTCCAGTGACTTGCGAAAGATCGAGGGGTACAGCCGCAAGCAACCATGGGGGTCGGGGTTCTCCTCACGGATCGTCTTCAGAACGGCGGCCGCGTCCTGCCAGTAGCGTTCAGCTACCGCCGCGCCCAGGTCGGCCTTGCTGGGGAAGTGGTAGTAGATACTCGCGTTCTTGATCCCCACCGCTTCGGCAATGCTTCGAAAGTTGATTCCGCTGTAGCCATGGGTCTGCGCAGCGCTTTTAGCGGCTGCCAGGATGGCTTCCCGAGCGTTTTCGCTCACGTCCCGTTCCTCATTCTGAATGGCTGAAACCGGGCTGATTGTACCCGCAGCCAGTTTACCTGCCAAGTGACAGGTAGGGGTTGACAGTCCGAGAATTGTCGCCCAATCTTTTACCTACCAATTGACAGGCAGGTAACTTGATCATGACTCTTCCCCACTCCCACCACGACGCTTCCGAACTCCCAATGATGAAAATCCATGACTGGTTTGACGGCCCGTACCCGGCGCGAGTACGCATCGCCCTGGCAGAGAAAGGTCTACTCTCGAAAACCGAATTCGTCTCGGTCAATCTATGGACGGGCGAACACAAGAAGCCGGCGTTCCTCGCGATCAATTATTCGGGAACGCTGCCGGTATTGGAGCTGGAAGACGGCACGCTCATTGCCGAATGCACGGCAATCACGCAGTACCTGGACGCCTTGGTTGGCCCCCCTGCCCTGACCGGTGAAACGCCCTTGGAGAAAGGCCTGATCCAGATGATGACCAAGCGCGCCGAAATAGAATTCCTCGATGCGGTCAGCGTGTACTTCCACCATGCGACGCCGGGGCTAGGGCCGGAAGTCGAGTTGTACCAGAACGCTGAGTGGGGCATGCGCATGCGCGACAAGGCGGTCAGGGGCATGCGTTATTTCAATGACCTGCTGGGCCAACGCCCTTTTGTTGCAGGCGAGCGTTTTTCGATGGCAGACATCGCGGTATTGGGCGGCATGATCTTCGCCTCGCTGGTCAAGTTGCCAGTGCCCGAGGAATGCCAGGCGTTGCTGGCATGGCATTCGAAGATGCAGGCAAGACCCAGCGTCCAGCAGTGGCGAGCGATGGTCGAGCGCGGTGCAGCGCAACGTTGAAGTAAAAGCGCATCCGCCATTCGATGTAACGGCGGCGGATGCGCCTTGTCAGCCAGTCGCGGAACAGCTCGAGCGCCTCACGCCAACAGTTCGCTGATCCAGCGAATCTGCCGCGCGATCTCCTGCACCTTTTCCTGCGCCACGCCCTGCTGCGCCCGGGTGAGGTTAGCCAGGTTTTTTTGTTTGAAGCGCAGCATGCGCTCCCACTTGTCCAGGAATACCGGGCTGCGAGCCTGCATCTGCAGCGGGCCGAAGTAAAGTTCCTCGGCGCTGTACGTCACCGGCCCATCGCGCTCGGCGACGATGATTTCGTAGTAGAAGCGGTTCTCCCGCAGCATTTCCTCATGAAGGATGCGGTAGTCGTGGGCCATCAACCATTGGCGCAGTGGCTGCTCGCCGCCGTTGGGCTGCAGGATCAGCCGTTCCCGACCGCTCAGGCGGGACTTGCCGGCCTCGAGAATGTCGCGAATCGTCTCGCCCCCCATGCCGCACAGGCTGATCGCCGTTATACCGTCGCCGGGTTCGATCGCCCCCAGGCCGCTGGCCAGGCGCACGGCAACCGTTTGTTCAAGACCGCTTTCGCGCACCGTGCGTTCGGCCGAGCGGAACGGCGTTAACGCCACCTCCCCGGCCACCGCTGCGCTGATCACACCACGACGTAGCAATGCCACCGGCAAGTAGCCGTGATCGGAGCCGATATCGGCAAGCCGGGCACCCGCCGGCACATGCGCTGCCACGCGCTCCAGGCGCATGGATAATGTCTGTTCGTTCAAACTTCCAACCCTATTCTCGCCGGGCAGCCCCGGCGTCTGTAGCCACGGTCAGGCGCGACACTGTACCAGCGACGGAGGCAGTCAGGCTTGTGAACCCTCGCGCAGCCGCCCCGGCACGGCACGCAACTGAGGGATCGTTCTCATAACGGAGCCGCAGCCGTCGTCAGCCACGTGTTTGGGTCTATGCTTGTCTTGGGTTCGCTCAGGAACGGCGAACCGCCTATCAGGAGAACATGTGAAGCATTCGATGCCTGCCGCAGCGCTGCTATGTCTATTGCTCGGTTCAGGGGCCGCGGCTGAGCCATATCAGGTCGTGACCGAGGAATGGGCACCCTACAACTACGTCGAAAACAGTCAGCTCACCGGTATGACCACGGAAATCGTCCGAGCCATCATGGCCCAGACCGGGGACGACTTCGAAGTAGTGCTGCAGCCCAGCATGCGGGCCACGCAAATATTGCGGACCCGGCCCAAGACCATCATGTACTCGCTGTTCCGCACGCCGGAGCGCGAACCGTTGTACAAGTGGGTCGGGCCGATCGTCGAAGAATCCATCCACGCCTATCAATTGGCAGACGCGCCGCCGATCACTTCGCTGGAACAACTGCTGCGCGCCCCGCAAATCACCACCCGCCATGCCGGCCTGGTGCCCCAGATGCTGAAATCGCTGGGCTTCAACAACCTGGACAAGAGCGCCACCGAGAGCAAGCTGCTCTACCGCATGTTGCTGGCCGGGCGGACGAATATCATCGTCGGCGATACCGATGCGGGAGTGGCGTATTACAGCCGCCAGTTGAAAATACCCGCCGGAACATTGCGCAGGATTCCCATCGAACTCTACCGCTCCTCGCTGTACATCGCCTTCAGCGTCGACAGCGACGAGCAGGTGATTGCCAAGTGGGCCAGCGCGCTTGAGCAACTGCGCCGGTCCGGTGAACTGGCGCGCATCCAGCAACGCTACGAGCAACCTGCCGGACGCTGAAGCACATCGGCTTCACGACGCGCCGGCAACCCGCCTGACCCGGTGACAATCCCACGGTTCGAGTTTCCGGCCGCCCGATGAGCGAACCTCGATCGGCATCAGCGGCTGCCCCGACTCGTTGTCTACCAACAGCGACCTTGTTTCCTGCGGGGTGAACAGGAACCTTTCGCCCCACTGCCTCAAGCTGACCACCAGCGCAAAAGTCGCCTGGCCTTTTTCCGTCAGGACGTACTCCTTGTAGGCGCTCCCATCCGAGGCGGGCCGCACCTCGAACACGCCGACCTCGACCAGGGCCTTGAGTCGCGACGCCAGGATGTTCTTGGCCACCCCCAGGTTCTTCTGAAACTCGCTGAAGCGGCGAAGCCCATCGAAGGCGTCGCGGATGATCATCAGCGACCAGCGATCACCGATGACTTCCAGCGTGCGTGCCACGGGGCATTCGCGGTTATGCGACACATCGTTCTCAACCATCTTGTTTACCTTCGGACGGGGCTGCGGTACGCCGTTTACTCGTCGGTCAGTCTCGCCCAAGTGGTTGCAATTTAAAACCCAATCCCGCATAAATCGCAAACAGGTTTTAAATTGAAACCAGAATAGCCCACGGAGAGGAACATGAGCGCATTTACCCCCCTGGAACGAGGCTTGTCCAAAACGCTGACGTTATTGTTTTCGGTGACTTGCGCACTGGCCGTTGCCAATGTCTATTTTGCCCAGCCGTTACTCGCCTCCATCGCACAAAGCCTCGGCGTGACGCCCGGATCGATCGGCATGGTGGTGACGGCCACTCAGGCTGGATACGCGCTGGGGTTGCTGTTCATCGTGCCGTTGGGCGACAAGGTCGACAGCCGGCGGCTGATGCTGACGCTCGTGACCTTGTCGGTGCTGGCGCTGGCGGCCGTCGGTGCCTCCCGGCACTGGCTGGTCCTGCTGGCAGCCATGAGCCTGACGGGCTTGATGGCGGTGGTCGTGCAGGTACTGGTCGCCTACGCCGCGCTGCTGTCTCCACCGGCCCAACGCGGGCAGGCCGTGGGAGCCCTGACCAGCGCGATTGTGCTGGGCATTCTCATGGCTCGGTTCACTTCAGGGCTGATCGCCGACCTGGCGGGCTGGCGTGCGGTTTATTTCGTTTCGTCAGGACTGATGCTGACGATCGCGGCAGTGTTATGGAAAATAGCTCCACCCGCCAAACCGCTACGTAACCAGCATACCTACCCAACGCTCATTCGATCGCTGTTCGAACTGTTCCTGACTGAACCGGTCCTGCGCAGCAGAGGCCTGTTCGCCCTGCTGATCTTCGCGGCTTTTTCCGTGCTATGGACCGCCATGGTATTGCCCCTCAGTGCCGCGCCGATGTCGCTTTCACACAGCGCTATCGGCCTGTTCGGCCTGGCCGGCGTTGCCGGGGCGCTCGCCGCCAGGAGGGCCGGCCGTTGGGCTGACCGAGGCTGGGGGCAACGGGTGACCGGCCTTTCCCTGGGGCTGCTGGTGCTCTCCTGGTTGCCCATCGCCTTTGCTGAGTCGTCATTGATCGCGCTAGTCGTGGGGGTGATCCTGCTCGATTTCGCCGTGCAGGCGGTGCATGTCACCAATCAGAGTTTTCTTTTCGCCGCGCGACCCGACGCCCAGAGCCGCATGGTTGGCGCGTACATGTGTTGCTACTCGGTCGGCAGCGCGCTGGGGGCGGCAGCTGCCACTCAGGTGTATGCGTTTTGGGGCTGGCAGGCGGTGAGTTTACTGGGCGCCTCGATCAGCCTCGCGGGGCTGGTTGCATGGTATTTCTCGGCGCGGAGCTAGGCCTTTTCGACCCCTGGCAAAAACTATCGATAACGGCGCCTTCGCCAATATATTGGCGACAGAAACGGCAGTTTTAAAAACATTCGAAAAAGCGACAATATTCCGACAAATGGCACTGGCGTGCCATTGCTGAAGGTTCGATGAAGCGCTCATCATCCGCCTCATCGGCCCTGCCTGTTCAACTGAACAGGGGCAGGCGCAGAGGTAGTCAATCGCATCGCCCAGCGGAGCAATACAAGGATGATGACCGTATATTTTGTCGTTATGACGATTTGCAGTGGCTTCGAGGGCTGCGTTGAAGAACGCAGACCGGGGCCGACCTACGCTTCAAGGCAGATCTGCCTGGAGACGACCCGGGAGATGACGCCGCGCAAGGGCGTGAAGTTCAAGTGCCGCAGCGAGCGTTCCAACGTGATTTTCACCGAGGCGCCGCATCCGGAAAGTTACGAGAGTCTCGTCTCGACCAAAGTCCAGGGACAGCCTTGACCTCGAACCTGTTCCCGCGCCAATCGGGTTTTCCCTGGCCCAGCCGTTTGACGCCTCGTTTCAGCAGGCGCCCTGCCCCAGCAACCATTCGCTGAACGCCCGTACCGCTGGCTGCCGCTCCCGTCCCGGTACGCACACCAGGGTATAGCGCGCACCCGCCAGGCGAACCTCCGGCCGATAAGGCACTAACTGCCCACGGGCCACGGCCTCTGCAACCAGGACCTGGCTGGCGAGCACCAGACCGTGTCCGACGATTGCTGCCTGCAGCGCGTGTTGCTCTTCGTCATAGCCTCGCATGCGGGCATTATCCAGCCAGACCGAAGTGCCGGCCCGGGCGCACCAGGCCGGCCAATCGACCGCGACATCGGAGCTGCTCAGCCACGGCACGTCGATCAACTCGACGGGAGCCCCCGTTGCGGGAGGCTGCCAGCCGGGGTGGCAGTAGACGGCAAAATATTCATCCAGCAATGGCTGCTCGAACAGTTGCGGATCCGAGGTGAACACAGCGCGAATCGCCAGGTCGATGCTGGCGTCACGCTGCAGGTCGACGAGGTCATTGCTGCTGTGCAGTCGGACGCTGATGTCCGGGTGCGCTCGATAAAAATCACCGAGCCGCGGGATCAGCCACAGGCTGGCGAAGGCCGGCGTCGTGCTCACCACCAGTGATTGCGCGACACAAGGCGGCGCCAACGTCTGCAAGCCGTGCTGGATCTCCGCCAAGGCCCGGTGGATATGCGGATAAAGCCGCTCGCCATCGGGGCTCAGGCGCACATTTTGACTGGAGCGTTCGAACAACCGCACACCCAGAAACGCTTCAAGGCTCTTGACCTGATGGGAGATCGCCGCGGCGCTGATACTCAGCTCTTGGGCCGCCGCCTTGAAGCTGCCCAGCCGTGCGGCGGACTCGAAGCCGCGCAAGGCGGTCAGGGGCTGTCTGGCAAACATGGCGGCAAGCATTACTCAGGTTGAGCGAGGCTCAATTTAGCTCAATTGTGCGCCGTCGCTCAACTCGCCAGGCTGTGGTCCTGCCCCGTTTCCAGGAGACCACCGATGCAAGGCGCACCTCGAAAAATTCTTCAAGCCATCCTCTACGAAGCCGGCGGCGTGATGTTCGTGGCCCCCGCACTGGCGCTGATCTACCAGCAAGGCATGGGTTATTCGACCCTGCTGTCGTTGCTGATTTCTTTCGTCGCGCTGGCCTGGAACATGCTGTTCAATGGTTTGTTCGAAGCCTGGGAGCGGCGCCAGGACAATCGCCAGCGCAACTGGCGGCGGCGCCTGTGGCATTCGCTGGGATTCGAAGGCGGCCTGACGCTGATCCTCACGCCAGTGATTGCCGCGTGGCTGGGTATCAGCCTGTGGCAGGCTTTGGCGACAAACCTGGGGCTCTTCGTGTTTTTCTTTTTCTACGCCCTGGTTTTTCAGTGGGGATTCGACCGGGTGTTTGATGTTCCGCTTTCGGCGCAGCCCGACCAGGCCTCGACCTGCAAGGCCAACGCCACCTGAAACAGCCCGCCTAGAGTCGAAAACGCTGCTGCATGGCCTGGCCAAGCAGGTCTACCGCTTCATTGCCGCGTGACGCCTGGGAGCGCATGAACACCACTGCATGGTCGGCGATCACCGGCAGGCCATCGAGAATCCGCATGTGCTCGGTCACGCGGGCACGGTCGATCAGGCTGATCGCCAGGCCGGCTTCGACACAGGCCTTGACGGCCTGGTTGGACGGGCTTTCCAGAACTACGCGCAGCCGGTAACCGCTCTCCCTGAGCGCCTGCATCATGGCTTGCCGATAAGGGCACTGCGCTGCATGCACAGCCAACGCGAGCGGCTGCGCCGGGCTGGCCGTCGCGTGAACCGCGCCGACCCAGACCGGCGTAGTGGTAGTCAACACCTCGGTTTCCTCCCTTGGCTGATCCATCGGCTGAGCGAGCACGGCCGCTTGCAGTTTCCCGCGCTGCACCTGCTCACGCAGGGCATAACTGGGGGCCGTCCTGAGCTCGAGGATCACGTTAGGCCAGGCTGCCGTGAATGTCGGCAGGATGTCGCGGATGACGTGGTCGGCGTACTCGTCCGGCACGCCTAACGTGATGCGACCCGCCAGCCGCGTGCCGTGCAGGTCGGCCAGCACCCGATCGTGGGTGGTGAGCAACTCGGTGGTGGAAAGCAGCAAGCGTTTGCCCAGCGCGGTCAGGGATACCGCCTGATTGTCGCGGTTCAGCAAACGGCCGCCAGCGACCGCTTCCAATCGCTGGATATGCACGCTCACCGCCGCCGGGCTTTTGTGCAGCTGCTCGGCTGCGGCGCTGAATTTGCCGATGCGCGCGACGGCGTGAAAGGTCCGTATCAGCTCGATATCCAATATGGCGGGCATTATTCATCTTTCCTGAACGACTGCTGCAAGATATTTTGATTTATTAGATTAGGCTGCTTTCGTAGCCTGTGACCATGAACCTGCCCAAATCGATCACTTGCCCATTGCCGTCCAGCGTTTATTGGCTGATCCCCTTGCCTTTGCTGGAGGCCGCCCTGCTTCTGGCCTGGAGCTCCGGGTTTGTCGGTGCGCGATTCTCCATTGATTACGCGCCGCCACTGCTGGTGGTGTTCTGGCGCTGCCTGGTAGTCACACTGGTGCTGTTTCCTTTTGTCGCCGGGCAGTTGCGGCGTGCCTCGCGGGTCACTTTGTTGAAAAACGCCGGCATCGGCCTGCTCGCGATGGCTGGGTACCTGGCTGGCATCACCCAGGGCATCGCCTTGGGCGTGCCGGCCGGGCTGGCGGCGTTGTTCGCCGATCTGTTGCCGATAGGCCTGGCGTTGCTGGCCGCCGGTGCACTGGGCCAGCGCTTGGCGCCGCGAGTCTGGACCGGATTGATCGTCGGCCTGATCGGCGTTGCGCTTGGCACCCACGGCGCACTGGCTTGGGGCCACGCGTCACTGTGGGCGTACGGGCTGCCATTGCTGGGAATGTTTTCGCTGGCTATCGCGACCCTCTGGCAAAAGCGGCTGCCTGCCTCGCAATCGCTCGGCCTGCTGCCCAACCTCTGGCTGCAATGTGGTGTCTCTGGCTTGGCATTCGCCATGATCGAGGGCACGCAAGGCAGCCTGGCGCCGATACCGAGTACCGGGTTCGCGCTGAGTGTGCTGTGGACGGCAGGTTTGTCGACAATCGGCGGTTACGGGCTCTATTGGCTGTGTCTGCGCCGGGCGTCCACCACCCGCGTCGCCAGCGTCCTGTACCTGAGCCCACCGATCACGATGCTGTGGGCCTGGGCGATGTTCGACGAGCCGCTTTCATGGCAGATGGCACTGGGGATGGCGGTGTCCGCCATCGGGATCTGGCTGGTGGTGCGTGAAGAAGCCCGGCAGACGCGGCGGACTGAAAATCGGCAGGAGTCATCGCGAGTGCACTGAGTCAGGCGGATAAGTCAATTTGAGCCCGGTCACAGTGCTACAGTCGCGCACCCATTACGAGGGACCGCCATGCGCATCGTGGGAATTGCTTTAACCATCGCACTGCTGACAGGGTGCGCGACGGCCAACGAAACCTTTGGCACCGGGCAGCTTTGCGGTATTCATCCTTATTGCGGTGTGTCTGTCGACCTCCAGGTGCTCAAGGCGACGACCGAAGATAACGCGACCATCGCGCGCGCACTGGCGCCGTTCGCAGTCATCGATCTACCCCTCAGCTTCGTCGCCGATACGCTGATCCTGCCCTATACCATTTTTCATATGAGACCGGCTGAGGAATAAATTCACTGTCCTGGGTGTTGAACACACAGGCCCTTTCGCGAGCAGGCTCGCTCCCACACTGGAATGGGCCAGACGTTGGATGTGTATGCGCCGCAGGACGCATGTGGGAGCGAGCCTGCTCGCGAAGGCGGAGTGTCAGGCGATGAAGATGTTGGATGGACTGGCCTCTTCGCGAGCAGGCTCGCTCCCACACTGGAATGGGCCAGGCGTTGGAGGTGTATGCGCCACAGGATCCATGTGGGAGCGAGCCTGCTCGCGAAGGCGGAGCGTCAGGCGATGAGGATATTGGATGTGCTGGCGAAGGAACAAGCGCCAGCGCCGCACGCTAGACCTCCAGCACCAAAGGCTCGCTGCCCTGGGCCGGTACGGCGCAGCAGATCAGCACCTCGCCGGGGGCCACGGGCTCGGCCGGCTGGGTCAGGTAATGCACCTGGCCCTGGGTCATGCGGGTCTTGCAGGTGCCGCAGGATCCACCGCGGCAACTGAACTCCGGATTCAGACCCCGCGCCTCGGCCAATTCCAGCAGCGTCCCGCTTTCCGGTTCCCAGCGGGCCTCCTTGGCCGAACCGGCGAACAGCACCTTTACCGCTTCGGTGGCCGCCGGCACTTGCTCGGCCGCCGGTACGCTGATTTCGATGTCGCGCACCAGCGTGGACGGACCGAAGGTTTCGGCGTGAATGCGGTCATCGGGAATGCGCAGCTTGCGCAAGCCGTCGTACAGCGCCTGGGTAAAGCTGCCCGGCCCGCACAGGTAGTAATCGTAATCATCGAGGGGCAACAGTTGCTTGAGCAGCGTCACTTCGATTCTGCCGGCCACGTCGTAGCCTTGCCCGACCGTCCCGTCGGTGGGCGGCTGGCTGACCATGCGCAGCACTCGCAATTTGTCACCGGCACGGGCCACCAGTTCATCGATCTCCTCGCGAAAGGCCAGGTCGGCCACGTGGCGAGCGCTTTGCACCAGCCAGACCGGGCGCATCCGGCTGATGCGTTTCCCCTGGTAGACCACTTCGCGCAGCATCGACAACAGCGGTGTGATACCGACGCCCGCCGCCAGCAGTACCAAGGGCCGGCGCTCAGTCGGATTCACTGTGAAATGGCCCTGAGGCGCCCGGGCGTCGATCTGGTGGGACGCCTGGATCTGCTCATGCAGGTGCGAAGATACCGCGCCGTCACGCTTGACGCTGATGCGCAGAAAATCGTCCGACGGTGCGCTGGATACGCTATAGGTCCGGATCGACGGCACTTGCTGTCCTTCCAGCGTTATCCGTACGGGTAGATGCTGCCCGGCTTCGAACCGGGGTAAACCGACGCCGTCGTTGGTTTGCAGGTAGAAGGACCGAATGTCGTGACTTTCGTCCACCACCCGGGTGACCTGCAGCGCCCGCCATTGGCTGCGCAGGGCCTCGGCCTGCAAGCGCTCGGCGGTCTGCTCCCAGCTGCCTGTCATCAATGAATTGGGCGAGTCACCCTCGTCCTGGTCCTTCCAGCGCAACGGCAGCGCCGTCGGACGATGGACAATGCGCTGCGGAGTAAACCGCAACAGCCGCTCGGCGCCCTGGAACGCGGCGATCTGCGGATCGTCCAGCAACACTTGCGCCGAACCGCTCATCTGCAGCAAATCGCCCGTTTGGAAATCAACGAAGACCAGGCCCGCACGCGGGTTCAGCAGGATATTGCCCAGCGTATTGAAGAACAGGTTGCCAGAGAAATCCGGAATGGTCAGCGTGCCGTCCTCGTCCATGCGCACAAAACCTGACTTGCCGCCGCGATGGGACGCATCGACTTGCCGCTCGCCGTCGCGTACCACGTAGGTGGCGATGTAGAACGAATCGGCCGCGGTGACCAGCCGCCGGACCAACGGGTCGGCCGCCTCCAGTTGGCGCGATTCGGCGGGCTGCTCATCGACGAAACGGTACTGGCGCAGGTTGATGTAGCGTGGGCAGTTGCCATAGGCCTGGCTCACCGAGATCTCCAGCCCGCGCTCAAGCCGACGCCGGACGACACCGTTCATGCGGTTGCGGCGACGGGTATGCAACTCGATGCCGAGCATGCCGATGGCATCGCCCTCGCCCATACCTTGCTCGGCCGGGTCTTCGGGCTCAGGGTCGAAATGGATGTGCAGCGTTTCCGGGTCCGGTGAATTCATGAAGCCGGGCTGCCCGGTGCGCAGGGTCGCCCAGACATCACCCTGGCGATCCACCGCGCCCAGCACCACGAAAGGCAACTGAGCGTAAAACTCGCGGTGCTGATCCGGCATCCAGCTACGCGCCAGTTGCCGCTCGCCGACACCCGCCATCATTTCTACTGCCCCGACGGTGCGCTGCAAGGCCAACTCGCCTTCATGCCAGGGCGAAGGGGCTACTTTCGAGGCTTCGTTCATCGATCACTCCTTGCGCCTGCGGCATTGCTGCCTGGGCCAGTGCGCTACGGTCAGGGTTCGCCCGTCGCCCCCCTTTGACTGGGTGTGTGGGCGGGTGGAGTCATCTTCTGCCCAATGCGCTGGCGCAGGAATACGCACGGATTGAAATCCATTGTTTCATCAAATGAAATGACCGTTGACCCTCGGCATTATTTTCGACGGCCCTTGTCTGCCTGACAGAGCGCCCATAGATTAGAGTCCATGTCCCCGACCTGAGCCATAGCGCAAATGTGCTATGGCTTCGCTTCAGGATCAGCGCATTCAAACGATAAGGTACGTCCCATGAGCCAAGCGTCTTACGTCCCGCCCAAAGTCTGGAAGCACGAAGCCCCCTCGGGAGGCCATTTCGCCAGCATCAACCGCCCTGTCGCCGGGCCGACCCATGAAAAAACCCTGCCGATCGGCGAGCATCCGTTGCAGCTCTATTCGCTGGCAACGCCCAATGGCGTGAAAGTGACCATCCTGCTTGAGGAGCTACTGGCGCTCGGGCACACCGGCGCGGAATACGACGCCTGGCTGATTCGCATCGGCGAAGGCGACCAGTTCTCCAGCGGTTTCGTCGAGGTCAATCCGAATTCCAAGATCCCGGCCCTGCTGGACCGCAGCGTCGAACCTGCGATCCGGGTGTTCGAGTCCGGTTCGATCCTGCTGTACCTGGCGGAAAAATTCGCTGCGCTGCTGCCGAGCGACCCGGCCGGGCGCACCGAAACCTTGAACTGGCTGTTCTGGCAGATGGGCTCGGCGCCTTACCTGGGTGGCGGCTTCGGACATTTCTACGCCTACGCGCCGGAGAAACTGGAATACCCGATCAATCGCTTCACCATGGAAGCCAAGCGCCAACTGGATGTGCTGGATCGTCGCCTGGCTGAAAACCGTTACCTGGCAGGCGACCAGTACACCATTGCCGATATCGCGGTCTGGCCCTGGTATGGCCAGTTGGTGCGGAACAACGTGTACTCGGCGGCCGAGTTCCTGGCGGCCCACGAATACACCCACGTGCAGCGTTGGGCGGAGGAAATCGCCAAGCGTCCCGCCGTGGTGCGCGGACAGCGTGTCAACCGGACCTGGGGCGACGAAACGAGCCAGGTGCCGGAGCGGCATAGCGCGCAAGACCTGGACTGACTGACACCCCCTCGTGGCGAGGGAGCTTGCTCCCGCTCGGCTGCGCAGCAGTCGTCAGCCGGTCAATGCGATATGCCTGAATGACTGCGTTGGCTGGGTTGGGTCTGCTGCGCAGACCAGCGGGAGCGAGCTCCCTCGCCACAAGAGCTTTCGCCAGCGCGTTAGCTTCCGGGCCCGATCAGCATGCTCTCGATCTGCACGCCGGGCATCATCGTCTGCAACCCCTCTATCAGCCTGTCGCCCGCTTCGGTCAGCGCTTCGAGCGGCATCGCCGGCAGGCTTTCGAGGATGAACCACATCTGCCGCGCCTCCGCGTCCAAGCGGGTCCTGACGCCCTGGCGCCAGTTCCAGCGGCGGCACGTCACGCCCTGGTCGTCGCGCCAGACCACTTCGCCGACGTCGGGATATTCAAGGGCAGGCGCGCCCTCTTTCATCGTATCGAACGGTTCGCCACCCTCGGCAATCACCAGTCGCGGCGAGCCTGTGTACGCCTCGATATTTTCCCCGCCCACCGGGATCGCATATTCGAGACTGATGGCGTTGTAGAGGTCAACGACCGGATCAAGGCTCGGCAAACCGCCGTCGCGCAGCACCCGCTTGCGCAACGCTTCGGCTGAACATGGCGTGCGTTGCGGCTTGGCACCGAACAGTCGGAACGTTTGGGCCCACTCCTGCAAATGGGCCTCCGCCCAGGCCGGCCCGCCCGCCAGCACCGATTGACAGGCCCGCTCCAGCGCCGCGCGGGCGACGTCGGGATCGGTGAGCGGCGCAGCCTGTGCGACGATACTCAGGGCCCTGAACCCCGGAGCCAGCTCGGCAACGGCTTGGTCGATCAACGGCTGTACCGATAGCATCAGCATTCTCCAGCAATTCAAAATCGGTTTTCATGCTAGTCACCGCCGGCCGCCAAAGTCAATATATCGACTTTTTAGTCAGCAAACTGCGATGAGCCGATTGACGCCGTCCCCGCCAAACGCCGAGAATCCCTGGCACATTTATTCGCGATCCTTGGTGATGCCCCTGAACAGCCCTCTATCGACCGTCCCTGGCGCGGACGCCCACGCGGTGAGCCTGGCCGTTGCGCGCACGCTCAAGCAGGCGCGCAAGGCTCAGAAAATCACGCTGGACGAACTGTCCCGGCGCTCGGGCGTGAGCAAAGGGATGGTAGTGGAAATCGAGAAATGCACGGCCAACCCGAGCATCGGCATTCTGTGCAAGATCGCCGCGGCGCTGGGCCTTTCGGTGGCCGACATTGTCAACGTGGCGGAAGCTCCCTCGGCCCATGTCATCGACAGCCAGGACATTCCCACGCTCTGGACCGGAGAGTTGGGAGGCAGCGCGCGCCTGCTGGCCGGTACGCCAGGCCCGAACATGATCGAGCTGTGGCGCTGGGAAATGTTTCCCGGCGAAACCTTCGCCTCGGCCGGACACCCTCAAGGCACGCTTGAGCTGTTCCATGTAGAAAAAGGCACACTGAAATGTGTGGTGGGAAAAACGGAACTGGTCGTCCCCGCCGGTAGCTCGGCGGTCGCGAAGACCGACGTGGCACACACGTATTCCAACGCCGGCAAGTCGAAGCTGATCTTCACCATGTCGGTTGCCGAAATACATCAATAGGCAGGCCGCGGGCCCATCCCCCATGAGGATGGGCCCGCTCGCCATTCAGTCGTAGAACGGCTCGACCAAGGTCCGGCTGCCGACGAAAAAGCTGTCCGCAACCAGGCGCAGCGGTTGCAGGTCCATGTCACTGGCCTTGTTACCGATCAACTGCTGGAAATGCCGGTACACCGCCGCGTACTCGCCCTCCTCCGACACCGACTGGCGCACGCCGTCGATGCTCAACAACGCACCACCGTTGTCCAGTCGCAAAACGCCTTCGGCGCAGCGAATCTCGATGCTCCAGAGCTCATCATGACCATGGTCGAAATCGAATTCGGCGCGGATATCGAGATGGCGGGCATCCGACATCCTGATGCTCGCGGCGATCGGTGACTGGCAATTGTCTGGAACGCGCAGCTCGGCCGACTCGACGAACAGCGACAGCGGCAGCAGATGGGTGACGATCGACAGGGCATTGATGCCCGGATCAAAGACCCCGAGGCCGCCCGGTTGCCAGATCCACGCCTGGCCGGGGTGCCATTTGCGCACGTCTTCCTTCCAGTCGATCCGGACGCTTTGCAGCGTGCGGCTGGCGAGCCAGTCCCGGGCAACCTCGATGCCCGGGGCGTAACGCGAATGCCAGGCGAACAGGCCGCTGACGCCTTGCTCGCTCGCCTGCTCCACCAGCGCCATCGCTTCGCCCAGGGTGGCACAGGGCGGTTTCTCCACCAGCACATGCTTGCCGGCCGCCAGCGCCTGCCGGACCAGACCGAATCGCCCTTGTGGCGGCGTGCAAAAGGCAATTGCATCGACGTGCGGGCCGTTTTCCAGCAACTCGTCCAAGGACTGGAAATTCTCCACACCGGCGCAGGGCTTGCCTTGCGTGGCGACCGCTACCAGTTCGAACGCGGGGTTGGCCTGGATGGCGGGAACGTGTTGATCCTGGGCGATCTTGCCGTAGCCCACCAGGCCGAGACGAATCGGTTGCATCGATGACTCCTGACTTTTGTACTTATGATGGGCCAGCAAACTAGACGTAAATCGTCTGGCGGACAATGGGTCGAATCCCCTTGCCTTGCGTTATTGCTGCTCCACCGCCCTCACGACTTTGGAGATTCGCTCGAAAAAGGGGCCGAGTCGCTCTTGCGGCGCGTCCTGCTCCACCACCAGCGTGGTCACCTCTTCACAAGAAGCCACTTGATAATGAGCGACGCTGGACAGCTTCTGGTTGGTCACCGCCACCACCACCTGACCGCTGGCCGCGACCACCGCGCGCTTGAACTCGGCGTCGTCCAGGCCAAACGCGGTGACGCCATTGTCCGGGTCGATGGCGCAGGCCCCGACAAAGCATAAGTCGAAATTGAACTGGCGCAATTGCTGGACGGCGGCCAGACCGATCGCCCCGCCCGCGACGCGGTTCATGCGACCGCCGAGCAGGATGACCTCGGCGCGGGGCAGCTTCATCAGTTCCACCGCGATCAGCGGGGAGTTGGTGCTGAGCGTCAATTGCAGCCCCGGGTCGATGGCACGGGCAATGGCCAGGTTGGTCGAGCCGGCATCCAGGAACACATGCTGGCCTGCGCTAAGCAGCGCGGCTGCCGCCTGGCCAAGATTATCCTTGCGCGCTGGATCCTGGTGGATCCGCACATCGATCGGCGCTTCGGCGGCCGGCAGGCGAATCGCGCCGCCATAGACGCGCTTGCACAAGCCCGCCGCCGCCAATGTGCCCAGGTCTCGGCGTATCGAATGTTCAGAGACGTTGAATTCAATCGCCAGATCAGCCGCGATGACCCGGCCATACAGGGCAAGCCGCTCGCTGATCAAGCGTTGGCGTTCGCCGGGAAACACTTCGTGGGTAGCACTCATGACAGCTGAACCTGCATAAACGAGCATGAATATACACAACCGAGCACAATATGCCGCGTCTCCCTCGGGTCGTCAAACCCTCGACGTTGCCCAAGGGCAAGGCTGCCTTTCGTCACTCTCTGCCGCCAGGTCTCTGAACAGTCTTTTCTTCATGCAGGTCAACACAAGGTCGGTAGCGTCAATTGGTCAACGAGCGACTCCTCGGGTCGCCGAGGATGGAACTATGAACAGAATCATTATCGCGGTCCTGCTGGGCGCTGCGCTCTTATCAGGCGTCAACGGGGCCCAGGCGGCGGAAACGAAGAAGGTCGACGTGCTGCTGGTAGGCGGCGGCATCATGAGTTCGACGCTGGGCATCTGGCTCAACGAGCTTGAGCCTGGCTGGTCGATGGAAATGGTCGAGCGCCTGGACGCGGTGGCCGAAGAAAGCTCCAACGGCTGGAACAACGCCGGCACCGGGCATTCGGCACTGGCGGAGCTCAATTACACGCCGATGGATGACCAGGGCAACGTGAACATTTCCAAGGCCATCGAGATCAACGAAGCCTTCCAGATCACCCGCCAGTTCCTGGCCTGGCAGGTGCGCAACAACGTGTTGAAGAATCCGCCTTCATTCATCAATTCCACCCCGCACATGAGTTTTGTCTGGGGTGACGACAACATCAAATTCCTTAGAAAACGCTACGAGGCGTTGCAAGCGAGCCCGTTATTCCGGCCGATGCAGTATTCAGAGGACCCGGAGCAGATCAGGAAGTGGGTACCCTTGATGATGGAGGGCCGCGATCCGAACCAGAAGCTCGCGGCCACCTGGACGCCGATCGGCACCGATGTGAATTTTGGCGAAATCACCCGCCAGTACGTCAGCTACTTGCAGAGCAGGCCCAACTTCAGCCTGAAGCTTTCCAGCGAGGTGCGCGACATCACCCGCAACGACGACGGTACCTGGCGCGTGGAATACAAGAACCTCAAGGACGGCGAAACGACCACCACCGATGCCAGGTTCGTATTCATTGGCGCCGGCGGCGGTGCACTGCATCTGCTACAGGAATCGGGCATCCCGGAGGCAGACGACTACGCCGGGTTCCCGGTCGGCGGCTCGTTCCTGGTCGCCGAGAACCCTGGCATTGCCGAGCGACACATGGCCAAGGCGTACGGCATCGCTTCCACCGGCGCGCCACCGATGTCGGTGCCGCACCTGGACACCCGCGTACTGGATGGCAAGCGCGTCATCCTCTTTGGTCCGTTTGCGACCTTCTCCACCAAATTCCTGAAGGAAGGCTCGTACTTCGACCTTTTCACCAGCATGACCCCGCACAATATCTGGCCGATGACCAAAGTAGGCATCGAACAATACCCGCTGGTTGAATACCTGGCCGGCCAGCTCATGCTTTCCGATGATGATCGGTTCAAGGCCCTGCAGGAATATTTCCCCCAGGCCAGGAAGGAAGACTGGCGCCTCTGGCAAGCCGGCCAGCGCGTGCAGGTCATCAAGCGCGATGAAGAAAAAGGTGGCGTGCTCAAGCTGGGCACCGAGGTGGTGGCCTCCCAGGACGGCAGCATTGCCGGCCTGCTTGGCGCGTCCCCTGGTGCCTCGACGGCGGCGCCAATCATGCTTGAAGTGATGCAGCGGGTCTTCAAGGACAAGGTGGCCTCGCCGGCCTGGCAGGAAAAACTGCACCAGATCGTTCCCAGCTATGGCACACGGCTAAACGATGATCCTGATCGTGTCTACGAGGCATGGAAATACACCAGCGATGTGCTAAAACTGGCGCCGCCCCCGGATATCCGTGGAAACGCCGAGTCAAACGCCCCGACTAACAGCGACCCGGTAGGCCAGAAGCACAGCGATTCCGACCCGGACCTGGCGTTGTGAATGCTCCGACTGATGAGGACGTGAAACGTGGACAAGGAAGCCATCAGGATTCGTACCCTGCAAGTCGCCGATGCCGAGTCATTGCTGGCGTTTGAAGTGGATAATCGCGAGTGGTTCGAGCAGCACATCGATGCGCGCGCCTCGGCGTTTTATTCGTTGCGGGGAGTCA
This sequence comes from Pseudomonas sp. Z2-11, assembly GCF_054161305.1. Taxonomy (NCBI): domain Bacteria; kingdom Pseudomonadati; phylum Pseudomonadota; class Gammaproteobacteria; order Pseudomonadales; family Pseudomonadaceae; genus Pseudomonas; species Pseudomonas sp. Z2-11. The sequence goes on along the minus strand of NZ_CP096395.1, from coordinate 2,736,022 downwards.
GGGAGCAAATTGGCGATTACCTGTCCGGCTTCGCCGCCGGGACCTGGCACCCGTTTGTCATAGAGGACGCCGGCGGAATGATCATCGGACGAGCGAACCTCAAGGACATCGACACCAGCGAGCGAACCGCGCAAGTCGGCTATCGAATCGCCCAACAGGCTTGTGGCAAGGGACTGGCGACGCTGGCAGTGAAGCACTTGATCGAGCAGGCCCGGTCACACTGGCGACTCGAACGGTTGCTCGCCGAAGTCTATCTACAAAATGCCGGCTCGGTGAAAGTGCTCGATCGTTGTGGTTTTGTGGTGGAGCCTACCCAGGCAGAGGCCAACGGGCAGCATCATTGGTATTCGCTTTTAATCCAGCCCCGGTAGTTCTGGACGTCCGATGAGCGACTTTCTCATCGAGCCACAAACGGATAATGCTCGATACGGCAAGGGTAGTCGTTGCCGTCGCCCTTGCAGATCCCATCCAGATAGCGGTACTTGATCCGGATCGCCTGGCCTTTCCCGGGCCATTTGCGGCGTGGCAGCGTGGCCTGGTAGTCGGCGGTTTCCGGAATGAAGCTGATCACCGCGCCCTCTTCCGGGCATTCCACGCCGGGCGAGGCCGGGCGCGCCTTCAGGACTTGGGCCTGGAGCTTCGGCGTGGGCCGTTTCACCACTTCGGTGACGTGCAGCTGGATATCGCAGATCTGCCACGTCGCGGCCTGCGCCGGTGCGCAAAAGGCTGCAAGCGCCAGGGCGAATGGCGCGGAGTACGCTGGGAGCATGGTCATTTCAGTCCTTTTTTCTGCGGCGGATTTGCGGCCGCCATCCTCTCACACCAAGGTATGTGAGGTCCCTGGACAAAAAAAAGCCCCGCGACCGAAGACGGTGCGGGGCAAGGGAATTGGTTGGTTGCGGCCAACCAAAGGAGCACGGAGAAAAGCGTTTACGGGCCGGTCAGATGCATTCCTGTGCGGCGCGCTCGAAACTCGAAGGCAGGAGATTGGACGCCAGCAGGTGGCGCTCGTAGACAAACACCTTGCCGCCACTGCCGGCCTTGTAGGCTTCCAGCACGTTGTCCGCCGAAATCTTGCTCGGCACGACGATGCGGTAGCTGCGCTGGCTCTGCGAGACCATCGGGTGCAAAGCGCTGCCTTGCAACTTCGGCACGACGCATTCAGCGTATTCGGCCGGGGTCTTGCTGGTCTGCAAGGTCAGGGTCGGATCGTTCGGTGCCGAGGCACATCCCGCCAATAACAGCGGGGAAAACGCCAGGGACAGTAGAAATAAAGGGCGCATGGATCGGTCCTGAAAATAAAAACGTTGGGCTGTGTCTCGATGGCGCTGATTTTCCAATGATTGCCCGCAAAGCAGAACTTGCATTTGCTAATGGTCACTATTACTCATAGCAATAGTTGCAAGCCGGAATGATGAGGAACGGATGAGAACGTTTGACTTGATTCGCGACGCGGTACTGCCCGACTTCCGTGAGCGGGTGGCTGAGTACCTGGTCCAGTACGAAAGCGTGCTGTTGAGCAATGCCGACATCGCCCCCCAGCTCAAGCGCGACACGGCCAATCAACTGCGCGGTTATCTGCGGGGGTTGAACACTACCCGGGTGTTGGGCATGGCGGACTGGGAGGAACTGGATCGGCGGGTGATGAGTACCTGGCTATCCGACTGATTGGCGAAATCCCCTAGGCGTACAGCCGAATTCGCGGCGAAACACCGTGTGCAGGTACTGCGCCGACTTGAAGCCGCAATCGCGGGCGATATCGGCAATCGCCAGCTCGGTGTTCTCCAACCCGCTGGCCGCCGCCGCCAGCTTGAAGCGCAGGATCTCGTCGTGAACGCTGCAACCACGCTCCTTGCGAAAATGCGACTCCAGGGATGAACGCGACACGCCGACATACGCCGCCACTTGCGCGGTCTTGATGCCCTGGCAGGCGTATTGGCGAATGAACAACAAAGCCTGCATGACGTAAGGATTGCCCAGTGGCTGGTGCAGGCTCGACGCTTGCACGTTGATCGCCTCGGGCGGGATCAACACCTGGGTGCCGGTGGCAGGCATGCCGTGCAGCATCTGGTGAAGCAGGCGCGCGGCGGTCCGGCCCATGGTTTCGGTGCCCTGCACCACCGAACTGAGCGGCACCCGGGTCAGGCTGCGGGTCAGCGGGTCGTTGTCGATGCCGATCAACGCGACTTGCTCCGGCACGGCGATCCCGGCTGTCAGGCAAGCTTGCAACAACTGCCGGGCCCGCGCGTCGCTGACCGCGATGATGCCGATGGGTTTGGGCAGGCTCTGCAGCCAGGCGATCTGCTGCTCGACCGCGCTGTCCCAAAGCGGCGCGCTGGTGCCCATGCCCCGGTACACCTGCGCCGGTAGGCCATCGCGCTGCATCAACTGGCGAAAGGCCTTTTCCCGTTCCTGGGCCCAGCGATTGGCCTGGGCTTCGGGCAGGCTGAAACAGGCGAATTGCGTCAACCCGGCTTCGATCAGATGCGCGTAGGCCAACTTGATCAGCGCGTGATTATCCGTAGCGACATATGGAATGCCCTTCGGATAGGCGCGCTCGTCCTGATACGAGCCCCCCACCGCCACCACGGGCAGCTTGATCCCGGCCAGCGCCTCGCCGATCAGCGGGTCATCGAAGTCGGCGATGATCCCATCGCCCTGCCAGCGCTCGATCCCTTTCAACCGGCAGTGAAAATCTTCCTCGAGAAACAGGTCCCAGGACGCGCGCGTGCTGCTCAGGTAGTTGCCGATGCCGCTGATGATGCCGCGGTCGTAGATCTTGCTGCCGTTGAACAGCAGGGCGATGCGGTGAACGGGCGGGACGATTTTCATTGTTTTTATCCTGGGCCGATGGACACAGACTAGGCGCGCGAACGGCGAATCTCAATACTCAAAATCGAACTGCCGATTGGTGATTTTCATAATCAGCAGCCTGCGGGCCGGCGGTAGTATCGGGACACCGCCAAGAATAAAAAGGAAACCCGCCCATGTCGTACTTCCCCGATGTCGAGCCGATTCGTTATGAAGGCCCCGGCAGCGACTCGCCGCTCGCCTTCCGCCATTACGACGCCAACAAGCTGGTGCTCGGCAAACCCATGCGCGAGCACCTGCGCATGGCCGTCTGCTACTGGCATACGTTTGTCTGGCCAGGGTCCGATGTGTTCGGCGCCGGGACCTTCAAGCGCCCATGGCAACACGCCGGGGATCCGCTGGAACTGGCGATCGGCAAGGCCGAGGCGGCGTTCGAGTTTTTCTCCAAGCTGGGCATCGACTACTACTGCTTCCATGACACCGACGTCGCGCCCGAAGGACAATCGCTGAAGGAATACCGCAACAACTTCGCGCAGATGGTCGATCACCTTGAGCGCCATCAGGAACAAAGCGGAATCAAGCTGTTGTGGGGCACCGCCAATTGCTTCAGCAACCCGCGTTTTGCCGCCGGCGCCGCCAGCAACCCGGACCCACAGGTCTTCGCCTGCGCCGCCGCCCAGGTGTTCAGCGCCATGAACGCCACTCAGCGTTTGAAGGGCTCCAACTACGTATTGTGGGGCGGTCGTGAAGGCTATGAAACCCTGCTCAATACCGACCTTGCGCGCGAACGCGAACAGTTGGGCCGCTTCATGCGCATGGTGGTCGAGCACAAGCACAAGATCGGCTTCAAGGGCGACCTGCTGATCGAGCCCAAGCCCCAGGAGCCGACCAAGCACCAATACGATTACGACAGCGCCACCGTGTTCGGCTTCCTGCAACAGTTCGGCCTGGAGAACGAAATCAAGGTCAACATCGAGGCCAACCACGCGACCCTGGCCGGGCACAGTTTCCATCATGAAATCGCCACGGCGGTCTCCCTGGGAATCTTCGGCAGCATCGATGCCAACCGTGGCGATCCGCAGAACGGCTGGGACACCGACCAGTTTCCCAACAGCGTCGAGGAAATGACCCTCGCCACCTATGAAATCCTCAAGGCCGGGGGCTTCGGCAACGGCGGGTTCAACTTCGACTCCAAGGTCCGCCGCCAGAGCGTCGACGACGTCGATCTGTTCCACGGTCATGTTGCCGCCATGGACGTGCTCGCCCTGTCCCTGGAGCGCGCGGCGGCCATGGTGCAGAACGATCAACTGCAGAAATTCAAGGACCAGCGCTACGCCGGCTGGCAACAGCCGTTCGGCAAGGCGGTTCTGGCGGGGGACTTCAGTCTCGAATCACTGGCCGAGCATGCATTCACCAACGAGCTGAATCCGCAGGCCGTCAGCGGTCGGCAGGAGATGCTCGAAAACGTCGTCAACCGGTTCATCTACCCCTGACGGCAGGCAACCTTCGTGGGCGCAGGGAGGTTGTTACATTCGCGCGACAAATCTGCGCCCGAAACGCCAAACAAGTCTCTACAGTTCTACCGGCATCATGTTCATCGTCAGGCAGTGTCTTTCAAAAAACAATAAAAGGACGCACCACCATGAAAACCTTCAAACGTACCCTGCTCGCCGGCGCCCTCGCCCTGCTGTCGCTTCCGGCCATGGCCGACGCGACGAACCCGAAAATCGGTTTTTCCATTGACGACCTGCGCCTGGAGCGCTGGTCGCGCGACCGTGACTACTTTGTCGCGGCGGCGGAAAAACTCGACGCCAAGGTCTACGTGCAATCGGCGGACGCCAACGAGCAGAAGCAGATTTCCCAGATCGAAAACCTCATTTCCCGGGGCGTCGATGTGATCGTCATCGTGCCGTTCAACGCTACCGTGCTGACCAACGCCGTCGCCGAAGCCAAGAAGGCCGGGATCAAGGTGGTGTCCTATGACCGGCTGATCCTCAACGCCGACATCGACGCCTACATTTCCTTCGATAACGAAAAAGTCGGCGAGATGCAGGCCGGCGGTGTCCTGAAGGCAGCGCCGAAGGGTAACTACTTCCTGCTAGGCGGCGCCCCTACGGACAACAACGCCAAGATCCTGCGCGAGGGCCAGATGAAGGTGTTGCAACCGGCCATCGACAAGGGCGACATCAAGATTGTCGGCCAGCAATGGGTGAAGGAATGGAACCCCACCGAAGCCCTGAGCATCGTTGAAAACGCCCTGACCCGGAACAACAACAAGATCGATGGCATCGTCGCGTCCAACGACGCCACCGCCGGCGGCGCCATCCAGGCCCTGGCCGCGCAGAAGCTCGCCGGCAAGGTGCCGATCTCGGGCCAGGACGCCGACCTGGCGGCGGTCAAGCGCGTGATCGACGGCACGCAGACCATGACGGTCTACAAGCCACTGAAATTGATCGCCTCCGAAGCCGCCAAGCTCTCGGTGCAACTGGCGCGCAACGAGAAGCCCACCTACAGCTCGCAGTACGACAACGGCAACAAGAAGGTCGACACCATCCTGCTCACGCCCACCGCACTGACCAAGGACAACATCGACCTGCTGGAAAAGGACGGGTTCTACACCAAGGCGCAGATTGCCGGGCAGTGATCAAAGCGCAGCTCTTTGGTTAAGCAAAAATCCTTGTGGGAGCGAGCCTGCTCGCGAAGACGGCGTCACAGCCGATGATGATGCAGGGTGTGCCGGCCTCTTCGCGAGCAGGCTCGCTCCCACAGGTTTTATGTTGTGTGAGCCCTTTTTTACGAGCCCTCGCCATGTCCGAATACCTGTTGCAAATGAACGGCATCGTCAAGACCTTTGGCGGTGTCAAAGCCCTCAACGGCATCGACATCAAGGTCCGGCCCGGGGAATGTGTCGGCCTGTGCGGTGAAAACGGCGCGGGCAAATCCACGTTGATGAAAGTCCTCTCGGCGGTCTACCCCTATGGCACCTGGGAGGGCGAAATCCTCTGGGACGGCCAGCCGCTGAAAGCCCAATCGATCAGCGAAACCGAGGCCGCCGGGATCGTCATCATCCATCAGGAACTGACACTGGTCCCCGACCTGTCAGTGGCCGAAAACATCTTCATGGGCCACGAGCTGACCCTGCCCGGCGGGCGCATGAACTATCCGGCTATGATCCATCGCGCCGAAGCCCTGATGCGTGAACTCAAAGTGCCGGACATGAACGTCTCGCTGCCGGTCTCGCAGTACGGCGGTGGCTACCAGCAACTGGTCGAGATCGCCAAGGCGCTGAACAAACAGGCGCGCCTGCTGATCCTCGATGAGCCCTCCTCGGCCCTGACCCGCTCGGAAATCGAGGTGCTGCTGGACATCATCCGCGACCTCAAAGCCAAGGGTGTGGCCTGCGTGTATATCTCCCACAAGCTCGATGAAGTGGCGGCGGTGTGCGACACCATTTCCGTCATCCGCGATGGCAAACACATCGCGACCACCGCCATGGCCGACATGGATATCCCGAAAATCATCACGCAGATGGTCGGGCGGGAAATGAGCAACCTCTACCCCACCGAACCCCACGAGATCGGCGAGGTGATTTTCGAGGCGCGCCACATCAGCTGCTACGACGTCGACAACCCCAGGCGCAAACGGGTCGACGATATTTCGTTTGCGCTCAAGCGCGGGGAAATCCTCGGCATCGCCGGGCTGGTGGGCGCCGGTCGCACGGAACTGGTGTCAGCCCTGTTCGGCGCCTACCCCGGACGCCATGAAGGCGAAGTCTGGCTCGACGGCCAGCGGATCGACAGCAGCACACCGCTCAAATCGATCCGCGCCGGCCTGTGCATGGTCCCCGAAGACCGCAAGCGCCAGGGCATCATCCCGGACCTTGGCGTCGGCCAGAACATCACCCTGGCGGTGCTGGAGAACTTCTCGAAGATGACCCGGATCGATGCCGAGGCCGAACTGGGCAGCATCGACCGGGAGATCGCGCGCATGCACTTGAAGACCGCAAGCCCGTTCCTGCCGATCACCAGCCTGTCCGGCGGCAACCAGCAGAAAGCCGTGTTGGCGAAGATGCTCCTGACCAAGCCCCGGGTGTTGATTCTCGACGAACCCACCCGAGGCGTGGACGTCGGCGCCAAGTACGAGATCTACAAGCTGATGGGCGCGCTGGCGGCCGAAGGCGTGTCGATCATCATGGTGTCCTCGGAGCTGGCCGAAGTGCTCGGGGTGTCCGACCGCGTGCTGGTGATTGGCGACGGCCAGTTGCGCGGCGATTTCGTCAATCGTGAACTGACCCAGGAGCAGGTGCTTGCGGCCGCGCTCAGCCATCCCGAAGCCCCTGACAACAATGATCGGAAATCCGCGTAGATGAATCAGGTCAAACAAGTGTTCACCCGCTACAAAATGCTCGCCCTGGTGATTGCCGTGGCAGTCATCTGGCTGTTCTTCAGCTGGCAGACCGAGGGCGGATTCCTGACTCCGCGCAACCTCTCCAACCTGCTGCGGCAGATGTCCATCACCGGAATCCTGGCCTGCGGCATGGTGCTGGTGATCATCAGCGGCGAGATCGACCTGTCGGTGGGCTCGCTGCTGGGCTTGCTCGGCGGGCTCGCGGCGATTCTCGATGTGGTCTATCACATTCCGCTACTGGCGAACCTGAGCCTGGTCGCCCTGTGCGGACTGGTCATCGGCCTCGCCAACGGCTACATGACCGCCTACCTGCGCATCCCCTCGTTCATCGTCGGCTTGGGCGGCATGCTGGCGTTTCGCGGAATTCTGCTGGGCATCACCGGCGGCACCACCATCGCCCCGGTATCGCCGGAGCTGGTTTATGTCGGCCAGGGTTATCTGCCCCATGCGGTCGGCACGGGCCTTGGCGTGGTGCTGTTTGCCCTGACGTTGTTCCTGACCTGGAAACAACGCCGCAATCGCGCCTTGCACGGCCTGGCCGCCCATTCATTGGTGCGCGACGTGGTGCGGGTGGTGTTGATCGGCGCAGTGCTCGCCGGCTTCGTCTACACGCTGAACAGCTACGACGGGATTCCGGTTCCGGTGCTGCTGCTGTTGGTCCTGCTGGGGGTGTTCAGCTACGTGACCAGCCAGACCGTGTTCGGCCGGCGCGTCTATTCCGTGGGCAGCAACATGGAAGCCACCCGCCTGTCCGGCATCAACGTGCAGGCGGTGAAACTCTGGATCTTCGGCATCATGGGCGTGATGTGCGCCCTCGCCGGCATGGTCAACACCGCGCGCCTGGCGGCCGGCTCCCCCTCGGCCGGCAACATGGGCGAACTGGACGCCATCGCTGCCTGTTTCATCGGCGGCACCTCCATGCGCGGCGGCTCCGGGACGGTCTACGGTGCGCTGCTCGGCGCGCTGGTCATCACCAGCCTGGACAACGGCATGTCGATGCTCGACGTCGACAGCTACTGGCAGATGATTGTCAAAGGCAGCATCCTGGTCCTGGCCGTCTGGGTAGACGTCAGCACCCGCACTGGACGACGTTGATGGCCGCCCCTTGGGTGATTGATCACGACTCGTGTGCAACGCCTTCACTTTTGCCCGCTTGATGCTTTCAGGGCGGGGCATATGCTGTTCACAGCAAGCCCCGCCAGGACAAGAAGCGCGCGAAAATGAACAGCCCGAGAACGCTTTATCAGAAACATATCGACAGCCATACCGTTTGCCCGCTGGATGATCAGGGCCACGTGCTGCTGTATATCGACCGTCAGGTCGCCAACGAATACACCAGCCCGCAAGCGTTCAGCGGCCTGCGCGAAGCCCACCGCAGCGTCTGGCGCCCCAGCGCGACCCTCGCGGTGGTTGACCACGTCAACCCGACCACGCCTCAACGCATCGCGGCCATGCCGGATGCGGGCGGCGCCCGGCAGGTGTCCTACTTTGCCGAAAACTGCCGAGACTTCGGCATCGAACTGTTGGATGTGCTGGACAAGCGCCAGGGCATCGAGCACGTCGTCGCGCCCGAGCAAGGCTTCATCCTGCCGGGCATGGTCATCGCCGCCGGCGACAGCCATACCACTACCTACGGTGCGCTCGGGGCGTTCGGTTTCGGCATCGGCACTTCTGAAATCGAACATTTGCTGGCCACCCAGACGCTGGTCTACAAGCGCCTGAAAACCCTGCGCGTCACGGTCGATGGCGCCCTCGGCGCGGGCGTCACCGCCAAGGACGTCATCATGGCGCTGATCGAAAAAATCGGCGCCTCGGGCGCTACGGGCTACGCAATCGAATTCACCGGCCCGGTCATCAGCGCACTGAGCGTCGAAGCGCGGATGACCATCTGCAACATGGCCGTGGAAGCGGGTGCGAGAGGCGCCTTCATGGCGCCGGATGACAAGGTTTTCGCCTACCTGCAAAGCAAACCCCGTGCGCCTCGGGGCGAGTTGTGGGAACAGGCCGTGGCCAAGTGGCGAGACTTGCGCAGCGATGAGGGCGCGGTATTCGATCGGGAAGTGAGCCTCGATGTCGCTGCGCTGGAGCCGATGGTGACCTGGGGCACCAGCCCCGACCAGGCAGCGCCGATTGGCGGCCAGGTACCGGATCCGGCGGCGCAGCCCGACCCGATCCTACGCCAGGGCCTGCAGCGGGCGCTGGACTACATGGGGCTGACGCCAGGGATGCCCCTTGGCGAAGTGGAGATCAGCCATGCCTTCATCGGCTCCTGCACCAATGCGCGCATCGAAGACCTGCGCGACGCGGCACGGGTCGTCCGCGGCAAGCGGGTCGCGGCCCATGTGCGGGCGATGATCGTGCCCGGCTCCACCGCGGTGCGCGACCAGGCCGAAGAGGAAGGACTGGCTGCGATCTTCCGCGACGCCGGTTTCGAATGGCGCCAGTCCGGCTGCTCGATGTGCCTGGCGATGAACGACGACGTGCTTGCACCAGGCGATCGCTGCGCATCCAGCACCAATCGCAATTTCGAAGGACGCCAGGGCGCAGGCGCGCGCACTCACCTGATGAGTCCGGCCATGGTGGCCGCCGCCGCGATAACCGGTCGCCTGACTGATGTTCGCTCACTGCTCCCGGAGGCCTGAAGATGCAACCCTTTGACACCGTAACCGGCATCGCCGCCCCGCTGCTGGCCGCCAACATCGACACCGACGTCATCATGCCCAAGCAGTTCCTCAAGGGCATTGACCGCCAGGGGCTGGACCGGGGCCTGTTCTTTGACCTGAAATGGCGCGAGCCCGGCGTTGCCAATCCGGATTTCGTGCTCAATCAACCTGGCTGGCGCGATGCGACCTTCCTGGTGGTGGGCGAAAACTTCGGCTGTGGCTCAAGCCGTGAGCATGCGGTCTGGGGCTTGAAGCAGGTAGGGATCAGGGCGCTGATCGGTACGAGTTTCGCCGGGATCTTCTACGACAATTGCCAGCGAAACGGGGTGCTGCTGATTGAGCTTGCCGAGGTCCAGTGGAAAAAGATTGCCGAACTCGTTGGCCACGCGGAAACGGCCGCTATCAGCGTCAACCTTCCCGAGCAGCGCATTGAGCTGGCGGACGGCAGCGTTTTGGCGTTCGAGATTGACGGACTGCGCAAGGAGTCGTTGCTGCTGGGGTTGGATGCCATTGGCGCAACGCTCCAGCGTGCCGAGCAGATTCGCCGGTTCGAGCGTCGGCATCTGGCCGAGAATCCTTGGTTGTAGGGGTTGGGTTTGACCTGGTTTGGTAGGTTCGGGCTTCCACACTGATTCCATGTGGGCTGTGAAATCTGCGCCTGTCGAAAATCCAATGTGGGAGCGAGCCTGCTCGCGAAGGCGGCGTGTCAGTCAGTGAAGATTTTGAGTGAGCTGGCCCTTTCGCGAGCAGGCTCGCTCCCACAGGGGTTCCGTGTATACCGTGAGGTCTGTGTCTGTCGAAAATCCAATGTGGGAGCGAGCCTGCTCGCGATGGCGGCGTGTCAGCCACTGGAGATGTTGAATGGGCTGGCCCCTTCGCGAGCAGGCTCGCTCCCACAGGGGTTCCGTGTATACCGTGAGGTCTGTACCTGTCGAAAATCCAATGTGGGAGCGAGCCTGCTCGCGAAGGCGGCGTCTCAGCCACCGAAGATATTGGATGGGCTGGCCCCTTCGCGAGCAGGCTCGCTCCCACAGGGGTTCCGTGTATACCGTGAGGTCTGTGCCTGTCGAAAATCCAATGTGGGAGCGAGCCTGCTCGCGAAGGCGGCGTCTCAGCCACCGAAGATGTTGGATGGGCTGGCCCCTTCGCGAGCAGGCTCGCTCCCACAGGGGTTCCGTGTATACCGTGAGGTCTGTACCTGTCGAAATCCAATGTGGGAGCGAGCCTGCTCGCGAAGGCGGCGTGTCAGCCGCTGAAGATGTTGGTTAGGCTGGCCCCTCCGCGAGCAGGCTCGCTCCCACAGGGGTTCCGTGTATACCGTGAGGTCTGTGCCTGTCGAAATCCAATGTGGGAGCGAGCCTGCTCGCGAAGGCGGCGTGTCAGCCACTGAAGATGTTGGATGGGCTGGCCCCTTCGCGAGCAGGCTCGCTCCCACAGGGGGTCCGTGTATATCGTGAGGTCTGTGTCTGTCGAATATTACAGTGTGGGAGCGAGCCTGCTCGCGAAGGCGGCGTGTCAGCCGCTGAAGATGTTGGATGGGCTGGCCCCTTCGCGAGCAGGCTCGCTCCCACAGGGGTTGCGTGTATACCGTGAGGTCTGTGCCTGTCGAAAATCCAATGTGGGAGCGAGCCTGCTCGCGAAGGCGGCGTCTCAGCCACCGAAGATGTTGGATGGGCTGGCCCCTTCGCGAGCAGGCTCGCTCCCACAGAGGACGCCACTACGTCTAACCAACCGACAAATCCCGGAAGCACTCCTCGAGAAACTCGACACATACCCGCAATTTGGCCGACTGGCTGAGCCGGGTCGGGTATACGGCCCAGACATTGGCGCTTTGCGAATAGTCTGGCAGCACCTGGATCAGCCGCCCTTGCTCCAGCAGCGGCTTGACGTCCCACATCGAGCGCAGCAGGATCCCGCCGCCGCTCAACGCCCACTCCAGAACGATCTCGCCACTGTTGGATGATAACGGGCCGCCGACACGTACCGTTGCCTCCTCGCCATCCCGGGTCAGCGTCCATAGGCCGAACGCGTTATTGCGCTCTTTGAGCACCAGGCAATCATGAGCGTCAAGCTCTTCCAGCGAATGCGGGATGCCCCGCCGTTGCAGATACTCCGGACTTGCGCAGAGTATCCGCCGATTGCTCGCCAGCTTGCGCCCCAGGTGTTGGTCCGGCAGGTCATCACCGACGCGGATCTCCAGGTCGAAGCCTTCGCCGACGATATCGACGACGCGGTCGAATACGTCCAGGCGGATGTCGAGCCGGGGGTACGCCTGCGACAGTTTGCCGATGGCCGGTGCGACGTGGTTGCGACCAAAACCGAAACTGCTGCAGATGTGCAGAGCGCCGCTGGGCTGATGTCGCGCCTGGGCGATTTCACCGACAAATTCCTCGAAATCCCCCAACAGCTTTTCGGCCCAGACTCGCACACGCTCGCCATCGTCGGTCAGGGCGATACGCCGGGTAGTACGGTGCAGCAGGCGCGTGGCGAGCGTCGCTTCCAGTACCGAAATGCGCTTGCTGATATAGGCCGGTGAATAACCCAGCGCTTGCGCGGCACTGGCAAAGCCGTTTTTTCGAATGACGGTGAGAAAGACCTTCAGGTCCTCCGGTAATGGAAACTGATCACGACTCGTGTTCATAAGCCCCACGGCAGCGCTATTCTTCGCGGATTTTGCGAAGAATAGCATCGATCCCGCCCGGCTCAACCGCCGTATTTATTCATCAGCTTCAGTGTTACCCCGTTCGTCCAGCCGAAGCCGTCCTGCAGTTCGTATTCGCCGCCCCCACCGCCGTCGCCCTGTCCGGACATGTCGTACTTCTCGACCAATTTGTCCTCTTTGAGATAAAGGTCTTGGACCTGCTTCAGAAAGCGGCTGCCTATTTCCCGGGCCAGTTCCGTTTGTCCGTAGCGGTCCAATCCTTCGACCGCCACCCATTGCAACGGCGCCCAGCCATTGGGCTCGTCCCACTGCTGGCCGTTATTGACCTGGGTGGTGGCGATGCCGCCCGGACGCAACAAACCTCGACGCACCGCATCGGCGGCACGATCGGCGCGTTCGGCAGAGGCCAGTCCGGTGTAGAGCGGGAACAGCGTTGCGGCAGTCAATCCCGGCCGTTGCCGGTTCTGCTGCCAGTCGTAGTCCACGTAATAACCACCCTCGGCGTTCCACAAGTGCGTCTCGATGGCGCGCTGGCGTTGCTCGGCACGTTGCCCATAGGCCTGGACGCAAGGCATATTCGCCACCGTCTCACAGGCCTTGGCGATGGTGCGCTCCAGGTGGAACATCAGGCTGTTCAGGTCCACCGGCACAATCGACGTGGTGCGGATGGTCGCCAGGTTCTTGCCGTCCCCCAGCCAGCGGGAGCTGAAATCCCAGCCGCTTTCGGCCCCGGCGCGCAAGTCGCGCCAGACCTCCTCCTTGGGTCGCTGGGGCGCCTGTTCGGCGGTCTTCGTGTCTTGCAGCCATGACTCCTGCCGAGGCGTAGCGCTGGCATCCCAATAACGGTTGACCACACTGCCATCGGCGAGCTTGACGACATGCTGCACCGCCTCACCCGCCTTGAGGGCCTGCGCGCCGTCCATCCAGTAGGCATATTCCTTTTGCAACTGGGGAAGGTAGCGCCCATAGGCCTGCTCGCCTTCGATGTGCGCCTGCAACTCGACCATGTAAGCAAAGAACGGTGGCTGCGAGCGGCTCAGGTAGTAGCTGCGGTTGCCATTGGGGATATGGCCGTAGGTGTCGATCATGTAGGCAAAATTGTCGGTCATCTGGCGAACCTGCGCCTTGTCGCCGCTTTGCTCCAGACCGAGCATGGTGAAATACGAGTCCCAGTAATACATTTCGCGGAAACGTCCGCCCGGGACTACATACGGTTGCGGCAACGGCAGCAGGCTGCTGTAGGGCGGCACCTGGGTGTAGGTTCGGCTGAGCACGGGCCAGAGATTATCGATGTGCTCCTTGATCGGCGCCCCCGGTTCGGGAGCAGGACTTTCAGCCTGGCCGGATTCGATGAAGTTGTCTTTTATGAAGGCATCGAGATCGAAGTCGGCGCCCTCCCGACGGGCCAGGTAATCGGCACGGATCTTCGCCGGGTCACGCTTGGGCAACGCATCGACAAAATGCTTCTGGTCGGTGAACACCTGCTGACGCTGCACGGCTTCGAACAGCTCGGGGTACATCTGGTCGGGCGGCTGATTGGCCCGGTCCCGGGCGTCAGCATAACCCCACATGGCGGGATGTTGGCTTGAACAGGCCGTGCACAGCACGGCAGCGAGAGACAGGCTGGGGAAATACAGTGGTCGCATCGGCGGCTCCATCATTTGTCGTTCCTGACCAACGAGTGACAGAACGAGGTGGAGCGCGGTTCACTCGAAATGCCTTTCCTCACCTCGACGGAACCCCTGCCTGACCCCTGCTCTCTATGGCAGGACCAACAGGACGGAGGTGTTGATCATGATTGCCCCAGCAACCGGCATGCGGCACGGTGAGCGTTACGCCGTTAAAAGCATCGAGCGCGCGCCTCACTTCCCAGGTTTCTTCCTTGATGGAAAGTATTACCTGGGCCCTGAATTGAATACGGCGGTGGGCTGGCTGGAAGGCCAGACATTCCTCTACGACCAGCTCGACCCCGAGGGCGAGCCGGTGTACCCCGGCAGAGTCGCCGGCACCATTGAGGATCTGACGCTGGTAATGGCCGATGGCGTGCGCCTGCAGTTGACCCCCTTGCAGCCCGATATCGACCGGCCCACGGGCCCCGCCGCTACCGCTGCTCAGACCCAATCGCATCCCTTGGCTGAAAAACTCGTGGTCATCACCGGGGCGTCCAGCGGAATCGGTCGTGCCACCGCTCTGGCGTTTGCCCGGCAACGGGCGCGCCTGGTGCTGGCGGCACGTGATCGCGAGGCGCTCGCTGAAGTTGTCGACGAATGCCAGGCCCAGGGCGCCGCCGCATTGGCGGTGTGCACCGACGTCACCCGCAGCGAACAGATGCAGGCGCTAGCCGCCGAGGCCGCCGCGTTTGGCGACGGGCGCATCGATATCTGGATCAACAATGCCGGCGTCGGCGCGGTGGGCAGTTTCGAGCAAACGCCGCTTGAGGTACATGAACAGGTCCTGCAAACCGACCTGCTCGGCTACCTGCGGGGCGCCTATGTGGCATGGCCCTATTTCAAGGCGCAGAAGCGTGGAATCCTGATCAACACCCTGTCGCTGGGCAGTTGGGTCGCCCAGCCCTATGCCGCTGCCTACTCGGCAAGCAAATACGGCTTGCGCGGCTTGTCCGAAGCCTTGCGCGGTGAACTCGGCGAATACCGGGACATCCATGTCTGCGACATCTACCCCGCCGTCATCGACACGCCGGGCTTTCGCGACGGCGCCAATTACACCGGCCATGCGCTCAAGCCACCGCCTCCCGTCTACGACCCGCAGCGGGTTGCCGAAGCGATGGTCAGCTGTGCGCTCAACCCCAAGCCCAGCACGACCGTGGGCAGCGCGGCGGTACTGGCGAGGGTCGCGCATTTCCTGGTGCCCGGTTTCCCGCAACTGTCCGGCTGGTTGACGCGTCTGGGCCTGAACCGCAGCCCGGCGTTGGCGTCATCCTCGGGCAACCTGTTCAACCCGCCCAGCGGGCCGCGTAAAATCGAAGGCGGCTGGCGCAAGCCTGCGCGACGACCATCGCCCGTGCTGGTGGCGGGCGCGGCGCTGTTGCTTGGCGGTTGCCTGGTGGCATTGGGTCGGGAGCGTGACCGCAGGTGACCGCACAGCGAGGCGCTCGGGTCAGTCCTGCGCCGAGCGGAACGCTTCGACTTTGAGCCCGAACCGGCTCATCTTGTTGTACAGCCCGCCCCGGGACACATTCAACTGTCGGGCGGCCAGGCGGATATTGCCGCGTGTGTCCCGCAGGGCGGCGATGATCGCATTCATTTCGTGCGTGCCCAGATCGAGGGCCGCCCTGGGTTCAGGAGTAGCTTGGCGGGCCGAGGGCCGCCCGCCCTGCCTGATTTCCAGGGCCAGGTCATTCGCCTGGATGAGCTCCGTGGTTGCCAGGTTGGTCGCGCGCTCGATGACGTTTTCCAGCTCACGGACGTTCCCCGGCCAATGATAGGCATCGAGAACCTCCAGCGCCTGTGGTGACAGGTCACGTATCGGCTTTCGCAGCGACCGGGCACACCGCGCGAGGAAATGCCGCGCCAGCAAGGGCACGTCCTCCCGCCGCATCCGCAGCGGCGGCACCGTCAGGCTCAGCACGTTGAGGCGGTAATAAAGGTCCTCGCGAAAAGCGCCGTCGGCGACGGCCTGGCTCAGGTTGCGGTGAGTGGCGGCAATGATGCGCACGTTGACCCGCAGCGATTTTTTCGCCCCCACCCGCGTCACTTCGCCTTCCTGCAGGACGCGCAGCAAGCTGACCTGCGCATCAAAGGCCATGTCACCGATCTCGTCGAGGAAGATCGTCCCGCCATCGGCCAGTTCGAATCTGCCCGCCGAGCCACCGCGAGCCGATCCGGTGAACGCACCTTCGACATGGCCGAACAGTTCGCTCTGCACCAGATCCCGGGGAATGGCCCCGCAATTGACCGCCACGAACGGACCGCCACTGCGTTCGCTGGCGTTATGGATGGCCTGGGCAAACAGCTCCTTTCCGGTGCCACTCTCACCGAGAATCAGCGTGGTCGAGTCACTGCGACTGGCGATCCGGCCCAGTTGCAAGGCGTCCTGAATCGCCCGTGAACGACCCTGGATGATCTCGAAGGTGTAGCTGGCCTGGGTGCCGATGAGGCGCCGGGTAATCTCCCGAATGCGCCGATTCTCGCGCAACGAAACGATACGACCGCCCTGCTCCAGAGGGCAGACAGATACCAGGCAGGCCAGATGACTGCGGTCATGCAGCTCGAAGGTGCAATCCAGGTCCCTTGCCCCTTCGCCATCCCCTCGCAGGATCACGCCGCTCTGCTCGGTCTGCCCAAGGCTTTGGAACGGCTTGCCCAACCAGTCATGGTCGACGCGGAACAATTGCCGGGCGTAATGGTTGAGAGCCTTGATGCAACCTGTTTCATCGAGTACCACCAAGCCCTCGTTGAGCACTTCAAGGACTGTCTGTTGTTCTTCCAGCAGTGCCTGCAGCGCCATTTGCCGGGAGACCGCTTCAGCCGCGGCCTGGACGGTGCCCAGGGTATGGAAGTGAAACCAGCCGGGCTCGGCGGTCAGGGTCAGCATCGCCAGGGTCCGGCCATGAGCATCGCGGATAGGCGCGGCGGCACAATGCATACGCCGCTGGCGCAGGCCTATGCCGAAATTTTCCTCGGCCAGCACATACACCAGCCGGTCTTCAACCAGCGCCAGCCCGGTGCAATTGGTGCCCTGCACCGATTCGAGCAATCGGCTGCCGATGGGCGTGAGGTCCAGCCCGCAGAAATACAGGGTCGTGCCTTCGGCATCGGTCAGGTTGATATGCCCGTTGGGGTTGTAGGCGAGCAAGCCGCGCATGACCTGTGCGGCGGCGGCAATCAACAGGCGATTCGCCGTCAGCGTGGCGGTCAGCTCGGCGGGCGCGACAAAACGGTACTCGCCGTCCTCCGGATCCAGCCCGGAATCGACGCTGCGCCGCCAGGAATTCCAGATCACTTGCCTGACACCGGCGGGACGCTCGGTGCTGGCGTTCAGGCATGCTCGCCAGGCCTCTTCCAGCGCAGCGTTTGATCCTCCATTCAACGACGCGGGGCCGAGGGCAGTCAGATAGTCCCGGTCTTCAACGCTCAGGGCCATGGGTTGTGCATTCATTGTCGGCTCTATGTTCAGGTTTTCGACATGTCAGTGTAGACATGTCCACGAAATGAACATTCCTCTTTCAAAACCTCAGAAATAAACCTTTAAATTCAGCACGTTGAATATTGGCACAGCAGTTGCTCCCTGCTGTACGGCGACACCGGCGTTTCGGCCAGCGCGTCGCGAACAACAATAAAAGGGAGTCATTTCATGAGCACTTCGAAAACCATCCGCCTGGGTCTCATCGGCGCTGGCCGCATGGGCAGTTTTCACGGCCTGACCGCCGCCCGGCACATCCCCGGCGCCTGCCTCGCCGCCATCGCCGACCCTACTCCCGGCCAGGCCGCGCGCCTGGCGGCGGAGCTGGATGTGCGCAAGACCTACGCCGACCCGCAGCAACTGCTGGACGACCCGGACATCGACGCCGTGCTGATCGCCGCCCCGGCACGCAGCCATGCCGAGCTGGTGATCAGCGCGGCCCGGGCCGGCAAAGGGGTGTTCTGTGAAAAACCCATGGCGATCACGCTGGACGAAGCCGACCGCGCCATCGCCGCCGCTGCCGATGCCCGGGTGACGCTCCAGGTCGGTTTCAACCGGCGCTTCGCCAGGAGTTTCCGCACAGCTCATCTGGACGTGGTCGCCGGCCGGATCGGCACACCCCAACTGCTGCGCTCGCTGACCCGCGACCCGGCGCTGAACAACCCCGCCGCCTCGCCGCAATGGGTGATCTTCCTGGAAACGCTGATCCATGACTTCGATACCCTGCGCTACCTGAATCCGGGCGCCGAGGCGGTCGAGGTGTTCGTGATGGCCGATGCCTTGATTGCACCCGCCTACAAAGAGAAAGGTTTCCTCGACACGGCAGTGGTCACGATCCGTTTCGACAATGGCGCCATTGCCAGCGCGGAGGCCAACTTCCAGGCCGTCTATGGCTACGACGTCCGGGGCGAAGTGTTCGGCAGTGCCGGCATGCTGACCATGGGCAGCGTCAACGACTCCGACTTGCTGCGGTATCTGGCCAATGGGGTCCAGGCCGATACCCAACGCCTGGACACCGACTTGCTGCGTGATGCGTACGTGGCCGAGCTCAATCACTTCGTCAGTTGCGTGCGCAGCGGCGAGAAACCGCTGGCCAGCGGTGAAGATGCCCGGGCCGCCCTGGCCATTGCACGGGCGTGCATCGAGTCCTTCCAGCAGGGTAAAGCGGTACGTGTGCAAGGAGCCTCGTCATGAGTTTCATCCCCTTCAAACTGGCGGTCAGCGCCGAGATGGTCTTTCTTGACCTGCCCTTTGTCGAACGGGTCAAACGCATCCACGCGCAGGGTTTCAGCGTCGAGATATGGAACTGGACGAGCAAGGACATCCAGGCCCTCGCGGCGACTGGCGCGGATTTCACCTCGATGACCGGTTACATCTCGGGCAACCTGACCGATCCCGAGGCCGTCCGGCAACTGCTCGACAGCGCCGGGGAATCCTTGGCCGTCGCAGCCCGGTTGAACTGCCCGAGCCTGAACCTGCACGGCACCGGCCTGGGTGATCTGGGCTTGCCGGTCAAACCGGTAGCCCGAACCACCGGACGCATGTGGTTGAGCGCCTGCAAGACCCTGGAAAAGATCGCCCGCCTGGGCGAAGACGCCGGCCGGGTATTCCTGCTGGAAAATCTCAACACCGAAGTCGACCATCCCGGCACACCGTTCGCCCGCGCCGACGATACCCTGGCGCTGATCGAAGCCGTAGGCAGCCCGCACCTGAGAATGAACCTGGACCTTTATCACGCGCAAATCGGCGAAGGAAACCTGATCGAGCTGATCCAGCGCGCCGGTGACGCCATCGGCGAAATCCAGGTCGCCGATGTTCCGGGTCGCATGGAGCCCGGCACCGGTGAAATTCACTATCCGGCCATTGCCCGGGCGCTGTTCGGCATGGGATACAGCGGTGTCGTCGGCCTTGAAGGCTGGGCCAGCGGTGACAGCGAAACAGCACTGGAGCGTTTCAGACAGGCTTTCACCCTGGAGGGGTGAGCGCCTCGCGGACGCCAGACGCGCGGCAAAATTTCCATCACTTGATGACGTTCACTCCATAACAACAAAAGGAAAACCATCATGCGTCGTTGCACACTGCTTTTCGCCACATTGCTGGTGCTGTTCAGCCAATGGGCCTCCGCCGATTATCGCATCGGTGTCAGCATCGCCAGGGTTGACGACAACTTCATGACCTACGTGCGTAACGGCCTGGACGAGGCCGCCAGAAAGGAGAACGTCCAGATCCAGTTCGAGGATGCCCAGGGCGACGTGGTCCGCCAGCTCAATCAGGTCCAGGGCTTCATCAACCAGAAAGTCGATGCGGTCATTGTCCTGCCGGTAGACACTTCCGCCACGGCCAACATCACCCGCGCCGCCGTCGAAGCCAAGACGCCGCTGGTCTACGTCAATCGCCACCCGGACGAGCGCACCATGCCCAAAGGCGTGGTCACGGTGGCGTCCAATGACATCGAGGCCGGCCAACTGCAGATGCGCTACCTGGCGGAAAAACTCGGCGGCAAGGGCAACCTCGCGATCATCATGGGCGACCTCGCGCAAAACGCTACCCATGACCGCACCGAAGGAGTCAAGCAGGTGCTCAAGGACTTCCCCGAGATCAGGATCGTCGAGCAGCAGAGCGCCGAATGGCAACGCAGCAAAGGGATGGACCTGACCAGCAACTGGCTGCTCGCCGGCAGCCGTTTCGATGCCATCGTCGCCAACAATGACGAGATGGCCATCGGTGCGGCCATGGCTTTGCAGCAAGCCGGCAAAGCCAAGGGCGAGATTTCGATTGTCGGCATCGACGGTTTGCCTGATGGCCTGGCGGCGATCAAACGCGGGATGCTGGTCGCCTCGGTATTCCAGGACCCCAAGGCCCAGGCGACCAGCGCGGTGCAGGCGGCGCTCAAGATGATCAAGGGCGAGCCGGTTGAACCGGAAATCTGGGTACCGTTCCAGTTGATCAAGCCTGAGCAACTGGCGGTGTTTGAGCAGCGCTACAAATAGAGCCTTTTTGCCTTGACGCCTCTGATGATGATCGTCATATTACGATCATCATAAGCGCCTGGAAAAGGGGATGGGCATGGAAACCGGAAATGCATCCGCGATAGCGGTCTCGCCGTCGCACGCATCAAGCCAACCCCTGACCGGTCGAGTCGTGGCGCTGCTCGCAGGCCTCGCGGCGATCGGCATGCTCTCCACCAACATCATCCTCCCCGCGTTCCCGGTCATTGGCGATGACTTGGGCGTGACCGCCCGCGAACTGGGCCTGACGCTCTCCAGCTACTTCGTCACCTTTGCCCTGGGCCAGTTGGTGGTCGGGCCGCTGGCCGATCGTTATGGGCGCAAGAAACTGGTGCTGGGCGGATTGTCGGTGTTCATGGTCGGGACCGTCATCGCAGGGCTCGCCACCACGCTCGATGTCATGATCGCCGGACGCATCGTCCAGGCATTGGGCGTGTGCGCTGCCTCGGTGCTGTCGCGCGCCATCGCTCGGGATCTGTTCGAAGGCGAGACGTTGGCCCGCGCCCTGTCGCTGACCATGGTCGCCACCGCCGCCGCGCCGGGTTTTTCACCGCTGGCCGGCAGCCTCCTGACCGTCACGCTCGGCTGGCGCGCCATCTTCATCCTGGTGGGATTGGCCGCCGTGGTGCTGGCGTTTTTTTATGTTCGTGATCTTGGTGAAACCCATCCCGCCGATCGCCGGGCGCCGCACTCCACCGGCAGCGTCGTGCGCGCTTACGCAAGGCTGATGGCAGACAAGCGCTTTATCCTCCCCGCCCTGTCGATGAGCCTGCTGCTGAGCGGCTTGTTCGCTTCTTTCGCGGCCGCCCCGGCGATCCTGATGAAAGGCATCGGCCTGACGTCAGTGCAAGCCGGCCTGTATTTCGCCTCGACGGTGTTCGTCGTGTTCGCCGCCGGCATGGCGGCCCCGCGCCTGGCGCACCGCTACGGCACGCGCACCATCGCCTTGCTGGGCATTGCCTGCGCCATGCTCGGCGGTGGCCTGCTCGTGGTCGGGCCGGCTGACCCAGGCCTGGGCTGGTATGCCGTCTCGATGGTGACGTTTCTCTGGGGCATGGGCCTGGCGAACCCGCTGGGCACCGCCATCACCATGGGGCCTTTCGGCAAGGAGGCCGGCATGGCCTCGGCGTTGCTGGGATTCTTGTCCATGGGCGCGGCGGCGCTGACCACCTGGCTGGCCTCCGTATTGAGCTTTTCGCCCATTACCACGCTGGGCGCGATCCAGGCGTTGACCTGCCTGATCGCGCTGCTGTTGTTCTTCTTGCGCCGCTGAGCCGACGTCAGTCTTCCCAGCGACGGAACAGCACGCTGGCGTTGACGCCACCAAAGCCGAACCCATTCGACAGCGCGTGGGTGATCGGCATCTTCCGCGACTTCAGGCCAACCAGATCGAGCCCGCTGGCCGCCTCATCCGGATGAAGCAGATTGAGCGTCGGCGGCACGATCTGGTCACGAAGCGCGAGCACGGCGAAGATGGCTTCGATGCCTCCGGCGGCGCCCAACAGATGCCCGGTGGCGGATTTTGTCGAGGTGATCGCCACACCGGAGTCCACGCCGAACACCGCGCGAATCGCCGCCAGCTCTCCCGCGTCGCCAACCTGGGTGGAGGTCGCGTGAGCATTGATGTGCTGCACCTCGGCGGGGCTGATACCGGCCTGGCGCAGCGCCTGTTCCATGGCGCGGCGGGCACCGTTGCCATCCTCCGGTCCTGCGGTCAGGTGATAGGCGTCGGCGCTGGTGCCATAACCTACCAGCTCGGCCAGGGGCTTGGCGCCACGCGCCAACGCATGCTCCAGCGACTCGATCACCAGCAAACCGGCGCCTTCGGCCATGACAAAACCGTCGCGATCACGATCAAACGGCCGCGAGGCCTCTTGCGGGCGCTCGGCGAACCCGGTAGACAGCGCGCGAGCTGCCGCGAAACAGCCCAGTGTCACGCGGTCTATCGCCGCCTCGGTACCACCGCAGATGGCAATGTCCGCCTCGCCACTCCTGATCAGCCTGGCCGCATCGCCGATAGCCTGTACGCCGGCGGCGCAAGCCGTGACGGGTGCGCCCAGCGGCCCTTTGAACGCATGCCGGATCGACACCTGCCCGGCCGCCATGTTGGCCAGGAAAGCCGGCGCGGTGAACGGCGACAAACGACGCGGGCCACGGCTGTCAGTAGTGCGCACGGCATCGGCAATCGTGGCGAAACCACCCACGCCCGAGGAAATGATCGTGGCGGTCCGCTCCTGATCGATGGCCTCGACGGGATGCCAGCCGGCCTGCTCCAGGGCTTCGTGAGCCGCCACCAGGGCGAACTCGATGAAGCGGTCCATCTTCTTGCGATCCTTGGGCGCGATGAGGCGCTCCGGGTCGTAGCCGGCAACGCCGTCCTCTTCAAGGGTCGGCACCTGCCCACCCACCGCGACGCCGGTGCCTTCGGTGACGTCGACGGACAGATTGCGAATGCCGGAATGCCCGGCCAACAATCGCTGCCACACCTCATCCACGACGCAACCCAGCGGCCCGACCATGCCCACACCGGTGACGACGATTCGTTTCAGACCTTGGTGATTTTTCATGCTGCCCTCTTCGTCTCGGGACGGATCTTGAACCAGATGGAATACATCGCCGGCAGGAATACCAGCGTCATGATGGTGCCGACGAACGTGCCACCGATCAGGGTGTAGGCCAGCGTTCCCCAGAACACCGAATGGGTCAGCGGAATGAACGCCAGGATCGCCGCCAGCGCCGTGAGCAGCACCGGCCTGGCTCGCTGCACCGTGGCTTCGATCACCGCGTGGAACGGATCGAGGCCTTCATTGGCGTTGTGATGGATCTGCCCGATCAGGATCAACGTATTGCGCATCAGGATGCCCGACAGCGCGATCAGCCCGACCAGCGCATTGATGCCGAACGGCTGATTGAAGATCAGCAGCGTCGGCACCACGCCAATCAAGCCCAGCGGCGCGGTAAGGAAGACCATGATCATCGCCGAGACCGAACGCACTTGCAGGATGATGATCAGCAGCGTCATGGCGACCATGATCGGCACCAGCGGCACGATGGCCTTGCCGGCCTTGCCCGACTCCTCGATGGCGCCCGCCTGCTCGATCCGGTAGCCGCTGGGCAATCTGTCGATCAACGGCTGCAGCTGCTTGATGATTGCGCTGGAGACATCCGGAGGTTGCAGGCCTTCGGCGATGTCGCCGCGCACGGTCATGGTCGGGGTGCGATCACGTCGGCGCAGGATCGGGTCCTCCATGCGCACATCGACTTCGCCCACCTGGGACAGCGGAATCCGCTGGCCCGTCGCGCCCACCAGGGTAAAGCCGTCTATTTTCGCGGGGTCGAGGCGGATATCGCCGGCAGCGCGGCCGACCACCTGCACCGAGCGGATGTCCTCGCGGACCGCCGTGATCGGCACGCCCGTGAGCAGGAACTGCAGTTGCTGGGCGACTGCGCTGGACGTCAGCCCCACCGCCTGCAAGCGGTCCTGGTCGAGGTTGAAATGCAGCGTCGGCGCCAGCGGACCCCAATCGGTGTTGACGGTCCTCATCAGTGGGCTTGCCTGCATGATGCCCTCAACCTGGCTGGCGATCTCGCGCAGTTTCGCCGGATCCGGCCCCATCACCCGATAGGCCACGGGAAACGGCGAATACGGGCCGAACACCAGTTGGGTCACCCGCACCCGCGCCTCCGGTGCAAGGCCTTCGGCAACCGCTTCACGCAGACGGAACTTGAGGGCTTCGCGCGCCTCCTGGCTGTCGGTCAGGACCACGATCTTGGCGAAGGACGGGTCGGGAAGTTCCGGCGCCATCGCCAGGTAGAAACGCGGCGCGCCTTGACCGATGTAAGCGGTGACGATCTTCGCCTCTTCCTGCT
Organism: Pseudomonas sp. Z2-11; assembly: GCF_054161305.1. Classification (NCBI taxonomy): domain Bacteria; kingdom Pseudomonadati; phylum Pseudomonadota; class Gammaproteobacteria; order Pseudomonadales; family Pseudomonadaceae; genus Pseudomonas; species Pseudomonas sp. Z2-11. The sequence goes on along the minus strand of NZ_CP096395.1, from coordinate 2,711,459 downwards.
GTTGCAGCCAGGCTTCGACCTTGGCGGTGGTGGCGCTGGTCTGCTCGATGGATGTGCCATAAGGCATCTGCACTTCCACCAGCACCTCTGGGCGGTCCGAGGTCGGGAAGAACTGTTTCTTCACCAGGCCCATGCCCACAATCGCCACGAAGAACGTTGCGATCACCGTCCCGGCCACCCACCACTTGCGTGCGATGACGCGGGTCAGTATCTGGCGGAAGCGGTTGTAATGGCGGGTGTTGTAGATGGCCGCGTGACCACCCTCGACCTGCTTGATGTCGGGCAGCAGCTTGACACCCAGATACGGCGTGAACGCCACCGCGACCACCCAGGAAGCGATCAGCGCAATGCCGACGATCCAGAACATGTTGCTGGTGTACTCGCCGGCGGTCGATTGGGAGAAGCCATTGGGCATGAAGCCGATGGCGGTCACCAGGGTGCCGGAAAGCATCGGCGCGGCCGTGTGGCTCCAGGCATAGGCGGAGGCCTTGATCCGGTCGCAGCCCTCCTCCATCTTCACCACCATCATTTCAATCGCGATGATGGCGTCATCCACCAGCAGCCCGAGCGCCAGGATCAGCGACCCCAAGGTAATGCGGTCGAAGTTCTTGCCGGTGGCGGCCATGACCACGAACACCACCGCCAGGGTCAGCGGCACCGCCGCCGCGACCACCACCCCGACGCGCCAGCCCATGCTCAGGAAGCAGACAAGCATCACCACCAGCAGCGCGACGAAGAACTTGACCATGAACTCGCCGACGGCCGAGTCGATGTTCACCGATTGGTCGGTGACCTTGGTCAGCGTCATGCCCAGTGGCATGCCCGCATTGATATTGCTGGTTTCCACATCCAGCGCTTTGCCCAGGTCGAGGCCGTTCCAGCCCTCGCGCATGATCACGCCAAGCAACAGCGCCTCTTCGCCGCCGTTGCGCACCAGGAATGTGGCCGGGTCTTCGTAGCCGCGCTCGACGGTCGCCACGTCCGACAGTTTCAGCGAGCGACCTTGTAGCACCACCGGTGTATCGCGAATCTTCTGCAACTTGTCGAAGGCGCCGTCCAGGCGCAGGAAGACCTGCGGCCCGACGGTTTCGATCGACCCTGCTGGCGTGAGCATGTTCTGGCCGTTGAGGGCGGCAAAGATTTCCTGCGGCGAAACCCCCAGGGTCGCCAACCGATCATGGGAAAAGGACACAAAAATCCGTTCGGCCTGCTCGCCAATGATGTTGACCTTTTTTACGCCCGGCACGTGCAGCAGCCGTTGGCGCAACGCCTCGGCGTCACGCACCAGCAATCGCTGCGGCTCGCCTTTGGCTTTCAGGGCGAACAGCGCAAAGGTCACGTCGGAAAACTCGTCGTTGACCATCGGCCCGATGACACCGGCCGGCAGCTTGATGGCTTCGTCAGCGAGCTTCTTGCGCGCCTGGTAGAACTCCTCCTGGACCTCGGACGGCGGCGTGCGGTCGACCAGCGACACCATGGTGAACGCGAGCCCCGGGCGCGTATAGGTTTCCGTGCGGTCGTACCACTTCAATTCCTGCAGGCGTTTTTCCAGCGGCTCGGCGACCTGGTCCTGCATCTCCTGGGCCGTCGCCCCTGGCCAGGCGGTGATGACGGTAAGTTGCTTGACGGTGAACGGCGGATCTTCCGCGCGGCCCAGCTGGAAGAACGCCAGGACACCCGCGACAGCAATCAGGAACAACAGGAACACCGTGATCGAGCGCTCGCGAACGGCGAGCGCCGAGAGATTGAAGCTCATGGGCGATTCTCCGCAACCTGCACATCGCCCGGTTGAGCCAGCCTCACCTCTTCACCATCGCGTAGCAGATGCGCGCCAAGCCCGACGATCCGCTCGCCGACTTTCAGCTCGCCCGAGACTTGCGCAGTGTCGTCGCTCAGGCCCAGCAGCTGGACCGGACGCCAGGAAACTTTTGCCGGTTCACCGGCGATCACCCAGACGCCCGCGCCTTTGCCCGGGTCGTGCAGCGCGGCGATCGGCACTTGCAGCGCCTGCCCCAACCGGGTGCCCGGACTGATCCGCAGCGTCACCGTCGAACCTAGCGGGGCATTGGCCAGCGCGCCCTCCAACACATAACGTGCCTCGAAGGTGCGTGTCACCCGATCGGCGGAATCCGACAGCCACCTGAGCTTGGCGTTAACCGTCGCGGCGGCGTTGCCATAAAGGCTCGCCTGCGCGGTTGCGCCGGGGCCGGGCCGCAGGGTCTCGGGCAACTGCACAGCGGCTTCGCGCTGGCCTGCACGCGCCAGTCGCACGACGATTTGGCCAGGGGTGACGACTTGTCCGGGCTCGGCCAGGGTCTCCATCACCACGCCATCGGCGTCGGCCAGCAGCACCGCATAACCGGAGGCATTACGCGCTACGTCAGCCTGCGCCTGGGCGGCGCTGAGTTGCGCTTTCGCGGTGTCGGCGGCGGCCTTGATCTGGTCGTAGCCCGAGGCGGAAACAGCGCCCGCAGCGACCAGGTCGCGATACCGCGCCTCGTCATCCGCGGTCTGCCGGGCCCGTGCCCGGGCCGCGGCGACGGCCTCCTGCTGCGCGCGTGCCTGCAAGCCGAGATCGATGGGATCAAGGCGCATGAGTGGCTGGCCCCGCTTGACGGTCTGGCCAGTGTCGACCAGACGTTCGAGCACCTTGCCCGAGACCCGGAAACCCAAATCGCTCTGGACGCGGGCGGTCACCACGCCGGTGAAGGCGCGCGAGGTATCGGACGCCGCCGATACCTCGGACACCCGCACCAACGGCGCCAGCGTGCGCGGATCCTTGGGGGTGGAGGACTCGCCGCACGCCGTCAGGACGAGCGGCAACAAGCAAGCGGCAATGGTGACAGGTCGGCGCCGGAGCATAGGGTCCCTTACTTGAACGCTAGGATGGAAGACGCATTCTCAATGCTTGTGACCTTTTCTGTCAATCGTCACTAAACACCATTTGATCGGACGCCCTTCTTCTGAGCACCGTACGACCTGACCTAAATGACGAGATAAAAACCGCTACGAACAAGATGATTTGACTTTAAGTGACCGATAACTAGTATGGTCACAATAATCTCCACTCAAGGAAATACGATGCCTCCCCTGCGCCCCCTTTCTCTTCTGGTGAGTGCCAGCCTCATGGCAGGTTGCGCGGTCGGCCCGGATTACCAACGTGCCGCCGCGCCGCTTCCGAGCCGGTACCTGGGCCAGCCTGCGGTCGAACAGCGCTCCACGGCCGCACCGACCCTGCTGGTCAACTGGTGGGAAGGCTTCGCTGATCCCACCCTCACCGCCTTCATCCAACAAGCCCTGGAACAGAACCTGGACCTGGCGCAGGCGTCGGCGCGCGTCACCCAGGCACGGGCTGGCCTGGGCGCGGCCAGCGCCGCTTTGCTGCCCTCGGGCAACATCAGTGGCCAGGCCGCGCGCTCATACCAATCGGTCGAGACCCCGCTCGGCCAGGTGCTGGACTCGACGCCCGGCTACGACCGATACGGAAACTTCTACGAGCTCAATTTCGGTGCCAGCTGGGAGATAGATGCCTTCGGCGGCCTGCGCCGCGGGCGCGAGGCGGCGTTGGCCGAATACCAGGCGTCTGAGGCCGGTGCCGTCGCCACGCGCCTGGCCGTTGCCGCGCAGGTCGCCGACGTCTACATCACCGTGCGGGGTTTACAGACCCGGCTCGACATCGCGAACCGCCAGGTACGGACGCAGCAGGACCTGCTGGAAAAAGTCCGATTGCTCTACAGCAAAGGCCTGGCCGCCAGCTATCAGGTCCGCCAGACCGAGGGACAATTGTCAGAGGTACAGGCCACCGTGCCGGTCTTGCAGGCCGGGTTGGACGCGGCCATGAATGCGCTGGATGTGATGCTCGGCACGCCGCCTGGCACCCATCGCCCGCAATTGGCTCAGGTGGGCGATATTCCTCTCGCCCCACCGATGGCGACGACAGGAACCCCTGCGGACCTGCTTCGACGTCGACCTGACCTCATCGTCGCCGAGCGCCGCCTGGCAGCCTCCAACGCACGCATCGGCGAGGCCGTCGCCGAGTATTATCCGAAGTTCTCCCTCAGCGCCTTGCTCGGCAGTGCCACGGCGGTGTCCGGCGGCAATCTTTTCAGCGGCGGGGCCAGCCAGTCGGCGGGTGTGCTGGGGCTGCGCTGGAGGCTCTTCGATTTCGCCCGCATCAACGCGCAGATCGAACAGGCCAAGGGCCAGGAAGCCGAAGCACTGGCGGCTTATCGCCAGTCGGTGTTGCGCGCCACCGAGGAGGTTGAAAACGCCCTCAGCGCCCTGGTGAACCGCGAAGCCCAGGCGACGACTCTTGCTCAAGGGGAAACGTCGCTGACCCAGGCTCGCGAATCGACGTTTATCGCCTACCGGAAAGGTACGGCCAGCCTGATCGATGTGCTCAATGCCGACGAGACGCTGCTGCGCACGTCCGACACCCGAGCGCAGGCGCGAACGGAATCGGCACGGGCGGCAGTCGCGGCTTTCCGGGCGCTCGGCGGTGGCTGGCAACCGCCTGAGGAAACGCCCGTGGCAACCCGGTGATCATTCCTTGAAATGGTCACTAATTGGCGATATCAGGTAAGACTATTCACTTGAGGTGCTCACCAAATCCGTGGCGAGGGAGCTTGCTCCCGCTGGGCTGCGCAGCAGCCCTTTTTCTGTGAACCTCTAGCTCAGGGCATAAGACTGCGCAGGATCAGGTTGGAAGTGAGCGTGGGCGCTTCCTCGACAAAATCGAGGTTGTACTGCAGCAGCAATGGATTGACGAACGGCCGCAGCGCCAGGTGAATGGCTTCGACGGTTTCGTCCAGCGGCGTCTTGCGCTCAAACTCGCCGAGCTCACGACCTTCCCGGACGATCTGCAGGACGAAGCTCTTGATCTGCTCGTTGTAGATTTGTGAACTGGGCCAGCGCTCCGAGGCCGAGAACGCGGCGATGTCGTAGAGCTTGCGCTCATTGAAGAACAGGTCCACGCCCGTCGCGATCACGGTCTTGACCAATCGCCGGAAACGCTCCGTCGCCGACAGCCCTTCTTCCCGGATGGCTTCTTCGACGGCCGCAACGATTTTCGACAGGCAATTGGCGCAGATAGCCTCGCCGATCGCCTGCTTGGAATCGAAGAATTTATAGATGTACGCCTTGGAAAAACCGATGGCCTTGGCCAGGTCGGAAACCGTGGTCTTGCCATAACCGTACTGGCTGAAGTGTTCATTGGCGGCCGCGACAATCTGATCGCGAATATCGTGATCGACGGGGCCGCGCGCGCTGGGTGATGCAGAGGATAGCTGGTTCATGGAGGCAGCTTACGCAACCAAAAGGATGCTGACAACTTATGACCTCTTCAGAATATGGTCACAAAAGCAATGCGGATGCTTCCAGCCAGGGCTCGCCGGCGCACGTCGGCAAACCCTGTGTTCGAGAGGCCTATCGGTTGATCGTAGCAGCTGCCTGGAAGAGGATTTTCGCGACGAAATCGATTTCCTCCTCGGTGATGACCAGCGGCGGCAGGAAGCGCACCGTTGCGCCGTGGCGTCCACCCAGTTCAACGATCAAGCCGTGCTTCAGGCAGGCTTGCTGGAAGGCCTTGGCCCGCGCCGTATCCACCGGGGGATGCCCCTGCACATCCAGCGCGCCCTGCGGATCGACGACTTCCATGCCGAGCATCAGCCCACGGCCCCGCACATCGCCGATCCAGGCGAATTCGTTCTGTAGCGCTTCCAGGTGTTTGCGCAAGCGAGCGCCCACTGTCTCGGCATGCAGCACCAGGCCTTCATCGCGGATAAAGCGCAAGGTTGCGGTGCCCGCCGCCATTGCCAATTGATTGCCGCGGAACGTACCGGCGTGGGCCCCCGGCTGCCAGACGTCCAGCGAGTCGTTGTAGACCATCACCGACAACGGCAGTCCGCCACCGATGGCTTTGGACAGGGTGATGACGTCCGGCGTGATCCCTGATTGCTCGAAGCCGAACATGCGGCCGCTGCGGGCAATCCCGCACTGGATCTCGTCGACGATCAGCGGGATGCCATGGGCCTGGGTCAATCGGCGAAGCTCTTGCAGCCAGCGGTCCGGCGCGGCAATCACTCCGCCCTCCCCCTGGATCGGCTCCAGGATCATCGCTGCTGGCGCGGTCACCCCGCTTTCCGGATCGTTGAGCAAGTGTTCGAGGTAACGCACGTTCAACGTGACCGCTTGATCGCCGGCCACCCCGAACGGGCAACGATAATCGTGCGGGAACGGCAGGCGCTGCACTCCTGGCATCAGGGCGCCGAGGGCATTTTTCGGCGACAGGTTGCCGCTGATCGCCAGCGTACCCAAGGTCATCCCATGGTAGGCCCCTTCGAACGCCAGGATCGAATGCCGTCCGGTAGCAGTGCGGGTCAGCTTGAGTGCGGCTTCGACCGCATCGGCGCCGCTCGGGCCGCAGAACTGGATGCGTGCGTTACGAGCAAACTCGCTGGGCAGGCAAGCGAAAATTTCCTGGACGAATGCGTCCTTCACCGGCGTCATCAGGTCCAGAGTGTGCATCGGCACACCGGCCGCCATGACCTGAGTGATGGCTTCGATGATTACCGGGTGGTTGTGCCCCAGCGCCAGGGTGCCGGCACCGGCCAGGCAATCGACGAACACTTGACCGCGACTGTCTTGCACGTAAATGCCATGGGCTCTTTCCAGCACCAGCGGAATGCGGCGCGGGTAACTGCGGGCATTGGATTCCTGCTGTTGCTGGCGCTCCAGCAGCGGTGTCGAATCAAGGCAATAAGGACTCGACAGACCCGTGTGCAACAGCCGTAGCTGCTGCGCGCCACCTGCTGTGACATTCGAAAAAGCACTCATGATTTCCTCCATGGAGGCTGGGTTTGGAAGGGAACGAACAGCCTGGAAACAAACATCCGGAACGTTGCAGGACAGGCGCGGGGAGATTGCCTCCCCGCGCCCATGGGTTTACATGTCGTAACGCAGGATCATCCCCACCGTGCGCGGTGCGCCAACGTCGATAATGTCGTCGCTGCGGTTGTTGGTGACGTATTCCTTGTCGAATGCGTTCTTCACGTAGGCAGAGACCGCGACGTTCTTGGTGACTTTGTATTCGGTGTTGAAGTTCACCAGCACGTAGTTATCGCTGCGGCGCTCGCCGGTGACCTTGCCGCTGGCATCGAACTCATACTCCGAAGGCGCGGTGCTCTGGTAGACAACGTCCGTACCGAATATCAGGCGATCGTCGAAGCGATAGACACCGCCCACCGAAACCTTGTATTTCGGCGATGAAAGGAACGATTCGCCGCTCATGTCCTGGCCGTCACCGGTGACGAAGTCCTTGTACTTGCTATCGGTAACGGCTCCACCGACGTTCAGCGTCAGCTGTTCGCTGATGTCTTTTTCGACGAAGACTTCCAGGCCCTTGACATCACTGCGACCGGCATTGAAGACATCAATGAAGTTGCTGCCGTTGCGCCGAACGCTGACCTGCTGGTCTTTCCAATCCGTGTAGTACAGGTTGGCGCGGGTACGCAAGGTCTTGTCGAAGAACGAGCCACGGTACGAGAGCTCGTAGTTGGTGGTGTATTCCGGATCGTAGGCCTGGTGGCCGCTACCGGAGCGCAGGTTGACACCGCCACCGCGATAACCTTTCTGCACCATGAAACCGAGGTATTGGTCCGTGGCCAGCTCATAGTCGATACCGAGTTTCGGCAGTACGGCATCAAACGACTTGTTGACTTTGGCCGGTGCAGAGAAATCATCCTGCTTGACGTCGGTGTCGTTCGTTTCGTGGTCGTAACGCAGACCGGTGATCAAGGTCCAGCGCGGTGCGAACGTCCAGTTGACTTCACCGAACACCGCCTTGTTCTCGATCGTGGTATCGCCCTTGACCGTGCCGAACAGTTCGTCATCGAACAACAAACGGTCGTGGAAGTTGTTGGTGTTACGCCCATAGTAGGCACCAACGAAACTTTTCACCGTGTCGGACGCGTAATTCAAACGCAGCTCCTGACTGAACAGGTCGCCGTCCTGTTTACGTAGAACGACCTGGTTATCAATGGCGTTCTGGTCAAAATCCAGTCGAGCGCTGTAGTCCGTACTCGTATTGGCGGTCATGCTCGTCAGCGTCCAGGCATCGTTCAGCCGGTAGTCCACCTTGGCGCTGAGGGTGTCCTGCTTGAGGTTGTCGAAGGCCTCGGTATTGGACGCGATGTCGTAATAGCTCGGCTTGCCATCGGCGCCGCGCATCGTCGAGCGGTCGCCCTGGCGATGTTCGTTATGGGCATAAGTCAGCAAGACGTCAGTGTCGTCATTGGGCAGGATCAGCAATTTACCGCGGGCGTTGCTGGTGCGATGCGGGTTGGCGTCTTTATCGAGCGTGGTGTTGCGGATGTAGCCGTCACCGTCGGAATAATCCACGGCGATACGGCCGGCGATCTTGTCATCCACAATGGCCCCGCCACCCGCCACAGCCGCGCCATGCTCACCGTAGTTGCCTACGTTGGTCTGCGCCGAGAAGCTCGGTTCGAAGGTCGGGTTCTTGGTCTGGATAACCACCGCACCGGCCAGGGAGTTACGGCCCTGAGTGGTGGATTGCGGGCCAAGGAACACCTCGACCTGTTCGGCATCCCAGAGCGGGACCGGGCTGAGGGTCAGCGCGCGGTTCGGCTGCACGGCACCGTCGACGTACACCGAGACCGCGCCGTTGAGGGTCGCCGGGCCCTGGTCATCGAAACCGGACACCGGCACGCCACGGATACCCCAGTTCTCATTGCCGGCCTGACTAAAGACGCCGGGTGTGCGGGCAAACACATCCACCAGGTCCTTGTCGCCGTGCTCACGCAGGTTCTTGTCGGTGACGACCACGACGCTGGACTGGGTCTTCTCGAGGCTGCGGTCGATCTTTTCACCGGTTACGGTGATAGGAGCGATCTCCATCTTGCCGGCTTCTTCAGCCGCCCATGCGCCGTTGCTCAGGCCGATGGCCGACCCCACAGCCAACGCAATTGTATTTTTTTTGAAGTTCACGCCCCGCTCCCCTGCGACAGATATTTTTTTTGGTTTTTGAGTCGGCCTGACGCCTGTTTGGTGCCAGCGAAGCGGAGTCTAATCGAAAAAAAAATATAAATAAACAGTATTGATAATCCCTCTCATTTGCACCTAGTATGCCGTCTTGTATTTGTTCCGATACATTACAGACGAGTCCCACACACCCGACCGCTGCGCTGTTTTTCAAGGTCTTGTGACGAGTCGAAGAAGATAAAAAGAGGATGTACAAGGATGACCTCGATCGAACACGTGGACAGGCGTTCTACGCCTGCCTCAATGGTTCCCGCGGAGGGAGGCACACAGTCTTTACCGGTGCTGGTACAGGCAGCTTCGGGTCAGTCGATCCACGATCTGGACGCCTCGATTCGCGACACTCTGCCTGATCTCCTGACGACGGTTGGAGGCGTGTTGCTTCGTGGTTTCACCGTTGCCACCCCCATCGACTTCAAGCGCTTTGCCGCCAGCTTCGGCGCGCCACTGGCCAGCTACGAATTCGGCTCCACCCCGCGCAGCAAAGTTTTCGCCGGGGTCTACAGCTCCACCGAATATCCCGCCCATCAATTCATCCCGTTGCACAACGAACAGGCCTACACCCGTCCCTGGCCGTCGCGCATCTGGTTCCACTGCATCAAGGCCAGTGAAACCGGCGGCGAGACCCCGATTGCCGATAGTCGCCTGATCTACCAGCGCATGCCCGCCGAGGTCCGCGAGCAGTTCGCCAGCCGTGAGCTGCTTTATGTACGCAACTACAGCGGCGCCTTGGACCTGCCCTGGGAAAAGGTCTTCAATACCCAGGATCGCGCCCAGGTCGAGCGCTACTGCCAGGACAACGGCATCGAGTGGGAATGGAAGACCGATGGTGACCTGCGCACCCGCCAGCGTTGCGCCGCCGTGCAGCAGCATCCCGAGACCGGTGAATGGGTCTGGTTCAACCAGGCGCACCTGTTCCATGTTTCGGCCATCGAACCCGGGGTACGAGCCAGCCTCCTGGCCGCGGTGGGCGAAGAGAACCTGCCGCGCCATGTCTATTTCGGCGACGGCTCGCCGATTGCCGACGACATGCTCGACACCGTGCGCCAGGTCTACCGCGAAACTGCGATCAGTTTCCCCTGGCAGCCCGGCGACATCCTGATGCTCGACAACCGACTGGTGGCACACGGTCGCAATCCTTTCACCGGTGACCGCAAAGTCATCGTGGCCATGGCGTGAATTGCAATGTCTTCATTCGAACACTGGATCGACGTGCTGGAAGCCAACGCCCAGCGCTTCCCTCAACGTGCCGCCCTGCATTTTCTGCTGGACGGCGTAGAGATCGGCGAAACCCTGACCTTTGCCCAACTGCACGAACAATCCCGTTCCCTGGCGGCGGCACTGCAAGCGCGTTATACGCCCGGTGACCGGGTGCTGTTGATGCTGCCCAGCAGCCTCGACTACGCCCGCGCCTTCTGTGCCTGCCTGTATGCTGGCCTGATCGCGGTGCCGTTGTTCCCACCGCCGTCGCGCAAGCCGCGTCACCTCGACCGCGTCCGCAACGTGGTGGTGGATGCCGAGCCGGCGCTGATTCTCGCCCCGGCGGACTACTGCGAAGGCTTGCTGGAACTGGTGGAGGGTCAGGTCGATGTGCTGACCGTCCAGGACTTGGGCACGCCACCGGCCAGCCAGTGGCAGCGCCCGGCCATCGACGGCTCGACCGTGGCCTTCCTGCAATACACCTCGGGCTCCACCGGCTCGCCGAAAGGCGTCGAGGTGCGTCAACGCAACCTGCTCGCCAATGTCGAGCTGATGCGCCAGGCCTACGATTTCAACGAGCACGGCGCCATGGTCAACTGGCTGCCGCTGTACCACGACATGGGTTTGATCGGCGGTATGCTGGCCCCGCTCTATAGCGGCATGCCGTGCTACCTGATAGCTTCGCAGACCTTCGTCAACGCGCCGTCGACCTGGCTGCAGGCGCTGAGTCGCTACCGCGCCAGCGCCAGTTTTGCCCCCAATTTTGCCTATGCGCTGTGCAACCGCGTGGTCAGCGACAACCTGATCGCGCAGCTCGACCTCAGCGCCTGGAAGCATGCCATCAACGGTGCCGAACCGATCCACCCCGGCACCCTCGAAGCCTTCGCCCAGCGCTTTGCCTCGTGTGGTCTGAACCCGCTGGCCATCAGCCCCGGTTATGGCCAGGCCGAAGCGACCCTGTGTGTCAGCGCCACGCCGGCCGACGCCCTGCCGGTGGTGCTACGCCTGGACAAGGCTGTGCTGGAGACTGGCCGCGTGGCGCTGGCGGCAGCCGATGCCGCTGCCGTGGAGTTCGTCGCCTGCGGTTATCCGCAAGCCTTGCACAGCATCGCCATCGTCGACCCCCAGACCTTCGAGCGCTGCGCCGCCGATCGCATCGGCGAAGTCTGGCTCCAGGGCCCGAGCAACGCCGAATCCTATTGGAACAATCCCGAGGCCACGCGCGAAGCCTTTACGGCACAGATCGTTGGTTCATCGGACCACTACCTGCGCTCCGGCGACCTGGGCTTCATGCATGAAGGCCAGGTGGTGATCTGCGGACGGCTCAAGGATCTGCTGATCCTCAATGGGCGCAACCTCTACCCCCACGACATCGAATTCGCTATTACCGACGCCGAGCCAGGCATCCGTACCGGACGCATTGCCGCCTTCTCGGAAATGGACCCGGTACTGGGGCGCGAGAAACTGGTAATCGTCGCCGAGCCGCAGCGCAAGTTCGTCGACCCGGCGCATCATCCGGCGTTGTTCGCGTCGATGCAAAACGCTGTGCGTGAAGCCGCCGACTGCGGTATCGACCAGATTGTGCTGGTACAAGCCGGCACCATTCCGATGACCACCAGTGGCAAGATCGCCCGTCAAGGCGCGCGCAAGCAACTGGCTGCGGGCACGTTGAGCATCATCGCCCGGAACGGTGGAACGCTTGCCGCTCACGGCGAGGCCCTTGACCTTGCGCAGCTCAAGCGCCTGGCGACCGAAACGTCGCAACAGGCCCTGGCAGCCTGCCGCCGATGGCTGGAACAGACGCTTCATGCGGTCAATCCGTATTTACCCGTCGACTTCGATCTCAGCCTGATCGGCCTGGGTCTGGACTCCATCGGCGTGGCCGATTTTGCCGCGCGCCTGCACAAGGACCTGGGCTGGAGCCTCGATATCCAGGACCTGTTCGGAGAAACCACCCTGGAACGGCGGGCACTGGCCCTGCAAGACTTCTTGAATGAGCCGGCGCCGACGACGGAGGCTGCGACCGGGCCGGCCGACCTCAGCCAGGGTCACCAATCGTTCGCCCAGCGTCGCCTGTGGTTCCTGCGCCAGCTGAACCCGGACGACACCCGGCACAACCTGGTATTGCACCTGCGCCTGCAGGGTCCGTTGGACATCGAGACGCTGGCCCTGCGCCTGAACGCGCTGATCGAGCGTCACGGCGTGTTGCGCACGGTGTACCGCGACGGCCTCGCGGGTCCACAGCAACAGGCGTTGCCGACCACGGCGGTAGCGCTGGTCCATCACGACTTGCGCGAACAGAATGAAGCGCAGCAACAACAGACGCTGAGCGAGCGCCTGGCCCACGAACACACCACCCCTGTCGATCTGCAAGCCGGCCCGCTGCTGCGGGCACAACTGCTCAGTCGACAAGAGCAACAGCATGACCTGCTGCTGACCCTGCACCACATCGCCTTTGATGGACGGTCGGCGCAAGTGCTGCTGGCGGAACTCGCAGGTTCGACGGACGCCGCGCTCCCGGGGCAATACCTCGATTTCGCCCGATGGGAAGCCCGGCACTGGAGCGAACAGCGGATCGCCAGCGAGCAGGACTTCTGGCGCGAACACCTGGCCGGCATGCCTCAAACCCTGGAACTGGGCGGCAACGGCCAGGCCCCGGGCGAACACAGCCTGGACTTCAACGTGCCCCAGGCCGACTGCGAACGACTCGCAGCATTGGCACGTGAGCAAGGCATGACCTTGTTCATGCTGCTGCTGGCCAGCTACCAAATGGTACTCAAGCAGCTGGGCGGCCAACAGCAGTTCCTGCTGGGCACAGACGTCAGCGGCCGGCCACTGGCCGAGCACAACGACGTCATCGGTTTCTTCGTCAACCAGCTGACCCTGCGCTGTGACTTGCGTGGCGAAGCGACCCTGGCCGGTTTTCTTGAGCAGGTTCGTGATGAAGCGCGCCTGGCCTACGCCCATCAAGGCCTGCCTTTCGACCTGGTGGTCTCGGCCCTCGCGCCGCAGCGCCGCCCCGGTCACTCGCCGCTGTTCCAGGTCAAGCTCAACTATCAACCGTCACGGGTGACCCCGGCTACCATCGCCGGCGCGCGGTTGTCCGCGCTGGACGTGGCACAGGCACCGGGAGACTTCCATTTGGTGCTCGACCTGGTGCATGGCGGCGAAGGCCTCGCGGCGACCCTCAAGTATCGCGGCGAGTACTTTGACCGGGATCGTGCCTTGCGCCTGCAACATCTGTGGACATGCCTGCTGGAACACCTGCCCACCCTGCTGGACGAGCCGTTGCCGACGCTGGCCGAGCGCATCGACGGCTGGGACCAGGCCTTTGCCCGTGAGCGGCAACAGTCCCAGGCGCTGGCCGGTCGCGGCCAGATGATGCAAGCCAAACGTCGCTCCTTGTCCCTTTAACCGAGTCGGATGCCAATTATGTCTATCGTGCCCCCATCGCCACGCGCCCTTGGCGCCGTGCGTCGCAAAGCCATGAGCGTCTCGGAACAACAATTGGTCACCGAGCATCTGCTCAGCCCGGACCACGCCCTGCCCCTGGTGATCGAGCCGGCGGTCAGCGGTGTCGATCTGGTGGCCTGGGCCGCCCGAGAACGCGAGGCGCTTGAGAAGAAACTGCTGCAGTATGGCGCCCTGCTGTTTCGCGGCTTCAATATTGCGTCCGTCGAGCAGTTCGACCAGGTGATCGCCGCTCTCTCCCCCGGGGCACTGGAATACATGTTCCGCGCCTCGCCCCGGACCCGGGTCGGCGGCAACATCTACACGTCGACCGACTACCCGGCCGACCAGATGATTTTCCCCCACAACGAACACTCCTACTCGCCGCGCTTCCCGTTGCGGCTGTTCTTCTACTGCCAAGTGCCATCCGAGACCGGTGGCGAAACACCGATCGGCTCGACCCGCGCCGTGAAAGCCAGGATCAGCCCGCAGATCGAAGCGCGGTTCCGGGAAAAAGGCGTGCTGTACGTTCGCAATTACGGTGACGGTTTTGGCTTGCCGTGGCAGACCGTATTCCAGTCCGAAGACCGCAGCGAAGTGGAAGCCTACTGCGCCAGCGTCGGCATCGAAGTGGAATGGAAAGACAACAATCGCTTGCGCACCCGCCAACGTGGGCCGGCCGTGGTGCGCCACCCGCGCACCGGCGAGGAGGTCTGGTTCAATCACGCCACTTTTTTCCATATCAGTACCCTGCCGGCGCGAATCCGCGATTCGCTGCAAAACAACTTCAACGACCTCGACCTGCCCACCAACACCTTTTATGGCGATGGCGAACCGATCGAGCCACAGGTACTGGAATCACTGCGCGCGGCCTACCTCGACTCGCTCGTGCGGTTCAGTTGGCAACAGGGGGACGTGTTGTTCATCGACAACATGCTTGCTGTGCACGGTCGTGAACCCTTTACCGGCAAGCGCGCCATCATGACCGGCATGGCTGAAGCCCTGCTGTCGAGCGACGTTGCCGTCTGACATTCAACGAGGCCACCCGCCATGCGCAGGTGGCTTGCCCGACGCACGTCCAGCAAGCCCCAGTGTCTGCGCGGTGGCCAGGCGCAAGCCCTTTTCCAGTCGAGATGAACATGAGCGGACTTCAAGGTTTTCGTATTTCCCCGCAACAGGCATCGGTTTACCCCCACATCAACGGCGCGGCGGAGCACCCGTTCAGCTGTCATTTGCAATGGTCGCTGTCGCACCCGCTGAACATCGATCTCCTGACCTGCCGCCTGCAGGCATTAGTCAACGGCAGCGAGATCCTGCGCACGCGCCTGATGCCTGTACCGGGCCTGCACCACCCGGTGCAAGTGATTGAGGAAAGCGTTTCGCTGACGGTGAATCTCCTGGACCTGAGCCAGTACAGCCGCGCCGATCAGGACGCCGCACTGGCCCGACTCGCCGATCAGCCTCGGGATTGGACAAATCCACTGAGCGTGACCCTGGTGCGCCTGTCCGATGAGCGCGAAGTGCTGGATCTTGCGGTCGCAAGCAGTCACTTGGACCTCGCCAGCTTGAGGTGGCTGGCCGTTGCGTTGCTGCAGGACACCCCCGCCGACCTTTCCGAAACCTTGCAGTACGCCGACTACGCCGAATGGCGCTGGAGTCTGGTCGAAGACGCGCCGGACCATCCGGGTGTGAGTTTCTGGAAACCCTCGGGCGATGCCGAACAGGCGACCTTGCAGCTGCCGCTCGAATCACCTCTTCAGGGCGGGTTTGCACCGGCTCGATTGGACCTGACGCTGCCGATCGGCCTCGCCCGCCACCCGGCCCTGACCCCGGACCTGCTGCTGGCGGCATGGGCAGCGATACTGGGACGGCTGGCCGGCCAGCAACAGGTGCCGCTCACCCTGATCGATGAAAGTCGCGGTGCCGAACTGCAGAACACCCTGGGTCTGTTCGAGCAGTGCCTGCCGGTAAGCATCGAACTCGATACCCAGGCAACCTTGATGGAGCAGAGCGCGAAAGTGGCCGTCACCCTGGAACGAGCGATCGGCTGGCAAGACTATTTCACCGGTAATCTCACCGCCGGCTACGCCTTTGCATGGCGCCCGGGCGATGCCAGTGAGCGCCATGCCAGCGCGCTGATGAATCCGCTGAAGGCGTGCCTGAACGTGCGCCAGTTGCCCGACAGCCTGCACGCGCAGCTGGTCTACGACCGCCATGTCCTCAGCGCCGACGCCGCAGACTGCCTCGCGGAGCAATGGCTGCAACTGTTGCAAGGCGCCTTGGCCGAACCGCAACGGGCCTGGGCCCGGTTGCCCCTGGGTGGCGCGCTGCAATCCCAGTTGATCGGCACCGGCGCGAGCGCGCCGTCCATCGAACCGGTGACGCTGGTGGAATTGATTGCCCGTCAGGTTCGCCAGCAACCAGACGCCATCGCCCTCAGCGACCAGCACGGCGATCTCAGTTACAGCCGCCTCGACGCCTGCGCCACGCAGCTGGCCCATCGACTGGTCGCCGCCGGCATCGGCCCGGGTGTGCCCGTCGGCATCCTGTTCGCCCGCAGCAATGCGGCCATTGTCGCCATGCTCGCCGTCCTGAAGGCCGGTGGCGCCTACGTGCCGGTCGACCCGTCGTATCCGGCCGAGCGCCGCGCCTACATGCTCGCCGACAGCGCCATCGCCCACATCGTGGTCAGCGCCGAACTGGCCGACAGCGTGCCGGCCAACCTGCAACGCTTCGTGCTGGAAGAGCTGACAGCCCGTGACCTCGGCGATGTGCCGGCGCTGCCGTTCCCAGATGCGAACGACCTCGCCTATCTGATCTATACCTCCGGTTCCACCGGTGCGCCGAAAGCCGTGGAAATCAGCCATGGCGCGCTGAGTTACTCGACCCAAGTGCGCATGGCAGCCTATGAGACGCCGGTTCGCGCCTACCTGCTGCTGTCGTCGTTTGCCTTCGACAGCTCGGTCGCCGGGATTTTCTGGACGCTCGCCCAAGGCGGACGCCTGGTATTGCCCGCCCCGGGTGAAGAGCTGGAAATGGCCCGTCTGGCGGAGTTGATCGCCCGTCATCAGGTCAGCCATGGACTGTCGCTGCCGTCGCTGTACCAGGCCCTGCTCGATCAATTGCAGCGCCGCCCAGACACCGCAAGCCTCGCCTGCTGGATCGTCGCCGGAGAGACTTGCCCGCCGTCGCTGATTGCGCAACACAGCAAGACCCTGCCACAGGCCCGGCTGGTGAACGAATACGGCCCTACCGAAGCGACGGTCTGGGCCACCCATGAGGTGCTGGAGCCCAGCCGCAACGTCAGCATCGGCCGCCCCATCGCCGGCATGGACCTGCGCCTGCTGAATGAATTCGACACGGCCTGCGGCATCGGCGAACCCGGTGAAATCATCCTCGCCGGCCCAACCCTGGCGCGCGGTTATCGCAACAAGCCCGAAGAAACCGCCAAGGCCTTCGTCACCCTGGCCGACGGCACTCGCGCCTACCGCACGGGCGATCTGGCGTGCTGGCTGGCCGACGGGCGGCTGGCGTTCCTGGGGCGCAAGGACCATCAGGTCAAGGTACGCGGCTACCGCATCGAGCTTGGCGAAATCGAACGCCAGTTGTGCAACCACAGCGACGTGCGTGAAGCCGCGGTGATCGTGCAGGAACATGCCGCCGGCAAGCGCCTGCTCGCCTACGTGCTCGCCGCCCACGGCTATGCACCGGATTCCGAGGCGATCAGGCGCTTCCTCGGCGAGCGCCTGCCGTCGTATATGGTGCCCGCCCTGGTGCTGACCCTGGCGAGCTTTCCACGCACGCCCAACGGCAAGCTCGACACTCGCCAGTTGCCCGACCCGGACCAGTTCGACGAAAGCGCCCACGTGGCGCCGCGCAACGCCACGGAAACCACCTTGCAAGCCATCGTTGCCAAGGTCTTGAAGCTTTCCACTGTGAGCGTCACCGACAACTTCTTCGCCATCGGCGGCGACTCGATTTTGAGCTTGCAAGTAGTGGCCCAGGCCCACGAGCAAGGCATCGCGCTCTCGGCCAAGCAAGTCTTCGAACGCCAGACCATCGCGGCCATGGCCGAGGTCGCGCAACCGCTGGATCCAAGCGCCGCCGTGCCGGAAACCGGCAGCACCGAGTTCAGCGCCTCGGGCCTCTCCGATGACGAAATGCAAGCGCTGATGGCCGAACTGGACGAGGCCGACCTGTGAGCGGTTCCTCCCGTCGCCACGCCATCACCGTTGCCCCTTTTTACGCAGGACGCTTTTAATGACCACCGAAAAAACCACCGGTAACCCGATCGAAGACATTTACCCGCTGTCGCCGTTGCAACAAGGGATGCTGTTCCACTCCCTGCTGCACGAAGATTCCGGCGTGTACCTGATGCAGGATCGCTACCGCATCGGTGGGGCCATCGATGAAGGGGCATTCCTCGAATCATGGCGTCAGGTGGTGGCGCTGCACCCTTCCCTGCGCGCCAGTTTCCAGTGGAAAAGCCAGAAGCAGCCGGTGCAGGTCATCCATCGCCAGGTCAAGGTGCCGCTGGACACCCTCGACCTGCGTGGGCTCGCTCCCCATGAGCAGGAAACGCGGATCCGCACGCTGCTGGAAGACGAGCAGAAGGTCGGCTTCAACCTGTCGAAACCACCATTGATTCGCTTCCGCCTGGTACGCCTGGCCGACGAGTCCTACGAATTCATTCGCAGTTTCCACCACATCCTGATGGACGCGTGGTGCATTTCCCTGGTGACCGTAGACTTCCTCAAAGTCTACGAAGCGCTGTGCAACGACCGTACGCCGGAATTGAAAAGCCCTCGGCCGTTTCGCGATTACATCCAGTGGCTGCAACGCCAGGACGCGGGCAAGGCTGAGCAATTCTGGCGCGGCCGGCTGCAAGGTCTCGACGCGCCGACACCGCTGACCGTGGACAACGGCATAACCCGCGACCGCTACACCGATGCCGTGCTGGTGGACGACCAGCTGATTAACCTCGACGAACAGGAAACCCAAGCGTTGGCGGCGTTCTGCCGCAGTCGGCGAATCACCCCGAACACGTTTTTCCAGGGCGTCTGGTCGTTGCTGCTGTCGCGTTACAGCGGCCAGCAGGACGTGGTCTTCGGCGTCACCGTGGCCGGGCGCCCGGCGGACCTGACCGGCGTCGCGGAAATGATCGGCCTGTTCATCAACACTTTGCCACTGCGGGTTTCGGTGGACCCGCACGCCTCGCTCGGCAGTTGGCTGGGCGACCTGCAGAAGCTCAACGTCGACATGCGCGACTTCGAGCACACACCGTTGACCGACATCCAGGGTTGGAGCGATTTTCCCCGCGGCGAAACCCTGTTCGACAGCATCCTGGTGTTCGAAAACGCGCCCATCGACGAACAGATCCTCGAAGGTGGCTTCCAGTTCAGCCTCGAAGGCATGGACCACAGCGTGCACACCCACTACGGCTTGACCGTGGTGATCCTGCCAGGCGAACAACTGGGCATTCGTGTGTCCTTTGACCGCGAGCGCTTCGAGGCCGCCACCATGAAGCGTCTGCTGGGTCACATTGCCAGCCTGGTGCGCAACATGCTCGCCGCGCCCGACGCGCCGCTAGCCAGCTTCGACCTGCTGGCCGTCGAGGAACGCCAGCAGCTGCTGGGCGAATGGGCGCTCAACCCTCACGACTTCCCGTTGGATCAAAGCTACGCCGAGCTGTTTGCCGCCCAGGTTGCCCAGCGCGGCGCCCAGGTCGCGGCGGTCTGCGGCGGAGAAACCCTGACCTACGCCGAACTGGACCTGCGCTCTACCCGGCTGGCCCACGCACTGCATGAGGCCGGCGCCGGTGCAGGTCAGCTGGTCGCACTGGTGGCCCCCCGTGGCCTGGCGTTGTTGACCATGATGCTCGCGGTATTCAAGGCCGGCGCAGCGATGCTGCCCCTTGAGGTCAATCATCCGCCAGAGCGGCTGCGGGAAATCCTCGGCCTGTCCCGCGCGCCTTTGCTGATCGCCAGCCAAGCCTGCAGCGATCTGCTCGGCCCATTGCTCAGCGGCCTCGACCCGGCGCCCGAGGCGCTGTTCGCCGAGGCCTGCTGGACATCCGGCAACGACGCGCCACTGCCGGTGCTCGCCAGCCCAGACAGCCTGGCCTACGTGCTGTTCACCTCGGGATCGACCGGCACGCCGAAGGGCGTGATGATCGAACAGCGCGGCATGCTCAATAACATCTTCGGCAAGGTGCCGGCCCTGGGGCTCAGCGCCGCCGACCGGATTCCCCAGACCGCATCGGTAGCGTTCGACATTTCGGTGTGGCAGTTCCTCGCCGCGCCGGTACTCGGCGCCACTGTGCACATTCTTCCGGACGAAATAGCCCACGACCCGCAACGCCTCTTGCAGGTGCTCGTCAGCGAACGCCTGAACGTGCTGGAAATCGTCCCGAGCCTGATGCGCACTTTACTCGCACTATGCCCGTGCGACCTGCAACTGCCGGACCTGCGCTGGGTATTGCCTACGGGGGAAGCCCTGCCGCCGACCGTGGCCCGGGATTGGTTTGCAAGGTTCCCCGACATCGCCTTGATGAATGCCTACGGGCCGGCCGAATGCGCCGATGACGTGGCCTTCCAGCCGATCTTCGCAGCACCGGGGGTCGAGGTCAGCCACATGCCCATCGGCCAGCCGACCGCCAACAACCGCCTGTATGTGCTGGACGAATCCCTGCGCCCGGTGCCGGTTGGCGTGGCCGGGGAAATCTGTGTCGGTGGCGTCGGGGTCGGCCGTGGCTACCTGCATGACCCGCGGCGCACCGCCGAGGCCTTTATCAACCATCCCCAGCTCGAAGGTCGCCTGTACCGCACCGGTGACCTGGGGCGCTGGCGTGCAGACGGCGTCATCGAATACCTCGGCCGCCGTGACCAGCAGGTGAAATTGCGCGGCCACCGGATCGAACTGACGGAAATCGAACACCGTCTCGCGCAGCACCTCAACGTGCGTGAAGCCGCCGTCCTGCTGCGGGAAAATACCAGCGGCGAAGCCTGGCTGGTGGCGTACTGGTCGGCCCATGACCAGAACTTGGGAAGTGATGGCCTGAGCGAACATCTGCGCACGCAACTGCCGCCGTACATGGTGCCGGCGGCCTTCGTCTGCCTGGACAAACTGCCCCTGAACAACAACGGCAAAGTCGATCGCAAGGCCCTCGCCGCCCGCGAGCTGGATTGGCAGGCCGACACCCAGGAAAGCATCGCCCCGCGCAATGCGTTGGAAACCGCCGTGGCATCCATCTGGGCCGAGGTCCTGGGGCGCGACACGGTGGGTGTGGAAGACAACTTCTTTACCCTCGGTGGGCACTCGCTGTTGGCGACCCAGATCGTTGCCCGTCTGCGCACCCAGTTCAAGCTCGACCTGCCGTTGCGGGTGTTGTTCGAACAGCCGACCGTGGCCTTGCTGGCCGTGGCCATTGCCGCCCGCCAGGCCGAGGCCGTGGCACCGCAAGCCAATACGATCAGCACGCCAAAGGCCCTGCCACGCCCGACACTGCTGCCGCTGTCGTTCTCGCAACAGCGGCTGTGGTTCATCGAGCAACTGACGCCGGGCACCACCCTGTTCAACATCCCGTTCGCGCTGCGCCTCAAGGGTGAACTCAATGTCGAGGCGTTGCACGCCAGCCTCAACGATCTGCTGATACGTCATGAAATCCTGCGTACCGGCATCCACAGCATCGACGGAGTGCCGTGCCAGCGCATCAGCCCGGCGCTGGAAATCTCGCTGCCCTTCGAAGATATGTCGGGCCTGACCGCCACCGCGCGCGAAGGCGCGCAGCTCAATGCCCTGCAAGACACCTTCGAGCAACCATTCGACCTGACCTGCCCACCGCTGCTGCGGGCGCGCTTGCTGCGCCTTGCGCCGGACGAGCACGTGCTCGGCATCGCCCTGCATCACCTGGTCTCGGACGCGTGGTCGGCCACCATCGCGCTGCGCGAACTGGCCCTAGGTTATGAAGCCCGTTGCAATGGCGCCCCCGCCAAACTGCCGGAACTGGCGCTGCAATACGCCGACTTCGCGCTCTGGCAGCGCGAACATCTGCAAGGCGCCGAACTCAAGCGCCAACTCGATTACTGGACCACCACCCTCGACCGCCGCGACAGCGACGCCAGCCCGTTGCTGGCCTTGCCCACCGACCATCCACGACCGTCGGTGCAAAGCTACCGCGCCGGGATCGTCCAGCGTGAACTCAGCGCCGACCTCAGCGGCCGAGTGCAAGCCTTTGCCAGTCGCCTCGGCACCACGCCATTCACCGTCCTGTTCGCCGGCTTCGCCGTGTTGATGCACCGTTTGAGCGGCGACGCCACGGTGCTGGTCGGCACCCCGGTCACCCACCGTGAACAGCCGGGCACCGAAGGCCTGCTGGGTATCCTGTTGAACAACCTGGCGATCCGCGCGGACTTCGAACCGCAAGCGGACTTCACTGCCCTGGTCAAACAAGTCGCCGAACGCTTGCGCAGTGGACTGCTGCACCAGGACCTGCCGTTCGAGCAATTGGTGGACAGCCTGCAACTGCCGCGCAGCCTCAGCCACGCACCGCTGTACCAAGTGATGGTCGCCCAGCAACTGGCCATGGAGTCGCGGTTGCGCTTCCCCGGGCTGGAATTCGAAGCACTGGACACACCACTGCGGCACTCCGAATGCGATCTGGACCTGCACGTGCTGTGCCCGGCCAATGCGCCGATTCAATTGGAGCTGATGTTCGCCCTCGATTTGTTCAATGCCGACAGCGCCCGCCAGACCCTCGCCCGCCTGGAACACCTGCTCGAACACATGCTCGCCGCGCCCCAGCGCCCGGTCGCCGCCTTGCCGCTGCTGATGGACGCGGAGTGGCAACGCACCGTGGTCGAGTGGAACCGTACCGAGATGGCGGTGCCCTCGCACCTGACGTTCGCCCAGTTGTTCGAGCAACAGGCCGAGCGCACCCCGGAGCGTGACGCGCTGTGTTTCGAGGGCCGCAGCCTGAGCTACGGCGAACTCAACCGTCGCGCCAACCAAGTGGCGCATTACCTGCGCAGCCGCGGCGTCGGTGCGAACAGCCCGGTGGCGCTGTGTGTCGAGCGTTCGCTGGAACTGCTGGTCGGCCTGCTGGGCATTCTCAAGTCCGGTGGCGCTTATGTGCCGCTGGACCCGACCTACCCGGTGGATCGTCTGGCGTACATGCTCGAAGACGCGCAACCGGCATTGTTCCTCGGCCAGCAAGGCCTGTTGGAACAACTGGGGGCCGAACTGCCACGGGTGCGCCTGGACAGTGACGCGGCCCTGTTCGCCAACCAGCCGGACAGCAACCCGGCCCCGCTCGCCGGACCGCAAGACCTGGCCTACATCATGTACACCTCCGGCTCGACCGGTAAGCCCAAGGGCACCCTGGTGACCAACGGCTCGGTGGTCAACCTGGCCTGGGCGCGCATCCATGGGCTGTATCGCCGCTACACCAACCAACCGATGCGCACCAGCTTCAACTACTCGTTCGCCTTCGACAGTTCGGTGGCCGAGCTGATCCTGCTGCTCGACGGCCACAGCCTGTACCTGACCCCGGAAGACGTGCGCTACGACCCAGAGGCCCTCGCCGGTTTCTTCCACGACACCCGCCTGGAGGCCTTCGAGTGCACCCCGGCGCAGCTCAAGGCCCTGCTCGAAAGCGACGGCGTTCGCCGTGGCGAGGTGTACCTGCCGCGCTTCGTGCTGTTCGGTGGCGACGCGGTGGACGCACAACTGTGGCAACGCCTGCCATCGATTAACGGCAGCCGCTTCTTCAACACCTACGGCCCGACCGAATGCACGGTGGACGCCACCGGCTGCGCGGTGGATGACTTCCCGCTGCGGCCGATCATCGGCCGGCCGATCGCCAACGTGCGCACCTACGTGCTCGATGCCTTCCTCAACCCGATGCCGGTGGGCGTCCCGGGGGAACTGCACATCGGCGGTGCCGGCGTGACCCTGGGCTACCTCAACCGCGCCGAGCAGACCGCGAAGGTGTTCATCGAAGACCCATTCTCCCCGCTGCCGGGCGCGCGGATGTACAAGTCCGGCGACCTGGTGCGCTGGTTGCCCGACGGTCAGCTCGAATACCTGGGGCGCATGGATCATCAAGTGAAGATCCGTGGCTTCCGCGTCGAACTGGGGGAAATCGAAACCTTGATCGGCGCCCAACCGGGCGTGCGCCAGGCCGTGGTGCTGGCCCGTGAAGACGTGCCCGGCGACAAGCGCCTGGTCGCCTACGTGACGTGCGACCAGCAAGCCGACATCAACGCCTGGCGCACAACCATTGGCGCCGCCCTGCCCGACTACATGGTGCCCTCGGCGTTCGTGGTGCTTGATGACTTGCCGCTGACGGACAACGGCAAACTCAACCGCAAGGCCTTGCCAGCCCCGGCCGTCCAAGCCGCGCCAGACGCCCTGGACCCGCCACGCAGCGCTGCCGAACAGCAACTGGCGGCCCTGTGGGCCGAGTTGCTGAACCTGCCGACGACGCAGATCGGCCGTGACAGCCATTTCTTCTACCTCGGTGGTCACTCGCTGCTGGCGGCGGCGCTGTTTGCCCGCCTGCGTCAACGCTTCGCCAGCGTGCCGCCGTTGCGGGCGGTGTTCGAACACCCGACCCTCGATGCCCTGGCCGCGCTGCTGGGCGATCCCCTGCAAGCCCCGGCGGCGACCTTCGTCCCGGCGATTCGTCCGGCGCGCCTGCCGCTGTCGTTCGAACAGCAACGTTTGTGGTTCCTGGAACAACTGAGCGCCGGCGGTGGCGAGTACAACGTGGTCAGCGCCCTGCAACTGGACGGCGAACTCAATGCCCAGGCCCTGAAAACGGCCTTGGACAGCGTGGTTCAACGCCACGAGATCCTGCGCAGCCGCATCGTGCGCGATAGCGACGGCGAACTGCGGTTGGTGATCGACGCGCAGGTCGACATCACCGTGCAGGTGAAGATCGTGCAGGCCGCCAGTGACGAGCAATGGCAGGCACTGACCGACGCGGCGATTCACACAGAAACCGGTCGCCGTTTCGACCTTGCCGCCGAAGTACCGATCCGGGCCACGTTGCTGCAACGCAGCGGTGGCGCCCAGTCGTTGCTGTTGCTCAGCGTGCACCACTGCGCCACCGATGACGCCTCCAGCCAGAACCTGCTGGAGGAGCTGCGCCAGTGCTACACCGCCCAGTGCCAAGGCACCCCGTCGACACTGCCGGCGCTGGCGTTGCAATACGCCGATTACGCTCTCTGGCAGCGCGAACCCGGTCAACAGACCGCGTTCAGCAGCCAACTGGACTACTGGCGCAACCAACTGGAGGACGGCGACTACCTGCTGGACCTGCCGACCGAACAGGGCCGTCCAAACCAGCTCGACCCGACGGCCGGCGCGGTGCAACTGCAATTGCCGCCCGCCCTGGTGGCACGTCTGCGGCAATTCGCCCAGCAACGCGGTGCCACCCTGTACATGCTCATGCTCGGGGCGGCGCAATTGCTCTTGGGGCGGTACGCCAACCAACGCGACGTTCGAGTCGGCAGCCCGGTGGCCCAGCGTCCATTTGCCGAGTTGCAACCGCTGATCGGTTGCTTCGTCAACACCGTGGTCATGCGCGCCGACCTGGATCCGGCGTTGGATTTCGAAGGTTTTCTCGACCAGGTACGCAACCGTGTGCTGGATGCCCAACAACATCAGGACGTGCCGCTCGACCAGGTCGTGGAGGATTTGAAGCCCTCGCGCAGCCTCGGCCAGACACCGCTGTTCCAAGTACTGTTCGCCATGCAGAACGCCGACTCGTCGAGCCAGCCATGGCCGCAGTTGCAGGTCAGCGAACGCGCCGTGACCGCCCAGGCCACCAAGTACGACCTGAACTGGGAAGTGCACGACGGCCAGGCGCTGTCGGTGTTGCTTGAATACCGCGCCGCGCTGTTCAGCGACACCACGGCCCGGCGTTGGCTGGAACAGTGGCAACAACTGCTGGAAACCATGCTCGAAGCGCCACAAACCCGCCTCGGTGACTGGACACCTGTGCCGGCAGCCGAACGCCAGCGCCAACTGATCGAGTGGAACGCCACCGAGCGTCACTACAGCGGCCCGACCAACCTGCACACCGCCCTGAGCCAGCAAGCGGCCCTGAGCCCCAACGCCCCGGCATTGGTGTTCGAAGGCCAGCGCCTGACGTATGCCGAACTCGACCAGCGGGCACAAACCGTCGCCCGGGCCCTGCGTGCAGCCGGCATAGGCACCGACAGCATCGTGCCGGTGTGCATGGAGCGCTCGGTGGAGATGGTCGTGGCCCTGCTCGGCATCGTCCATGCCGGCGCCGCGTGGTTACCGCTGGATCCGGAGCTGCCGGCCACGCGCCTGGCCTTCCTCATCGAAGACGCCGATGCCAAGGTCACCCTGACCCAAGCCCAGTGGATGCGACGCCTGCCAGCCGGACATGAGGTCTGGACGCTGGATGCGTTGCCAGACGCTGAAGCCTTCGAACCGATCAGCGTCGAGGCCAACGACTTGGCCTACGTGCTCTACACCTCCGGTTCCACCGGCCAACCCAAAGGCGTGATGAACGAACACGGCGCCTTGATGAACCGTCTGCACTGGATGCAGGACGCCTTCCCGATTGGCCCGAACGACCGTGTCCTGCAAAAGACCCCGTACAGCTTCGACGTCTCGGTGTGGGAATTCTTCTGGCCGCTGATCACCGGCGCAACCCTGGTGGTCGCCCGTCCGGACGGCCATCGCGACCCGGCCTACCTCAGCCAGTTGATCCAGCAGGAACGGGTTACGACCTTGCACTTCGTGCCGTCGATGCTGCGCGCGTTTGTCGAGGAACCGAGCCTGGCCGACTGCCACAGCCTGCGCCAGGTCTTTGCCAGTGGCGAAGCCTTGCCGGTGGACCTGGTACGGCGCTTCATGGGCCAGCACCCGGCGGCGCTGGTCAACCTGTACGGCCCGACCGAAGCGGCCATCGACGTCTCGGTCTGGCGCTGCTCGGCCAACGACATGATCGTGCCGATTGGCAAGCCCATCGCCAACCTGCGCTTGTACATCCTCGACGAGGCCATGCAGCCGCTGCCGATCGGCAGCATCGGCGAGCTGTACATCGGCGGCGTCGGCGTCGCCCGTGGTTACCTGAAACGCCCGGACCTGACCGAAGAACGTTTCCTCGCCAGCCCGTTCGTGGCCGGTGATCGGCTGTACCGCACCGGCGACCGTTGCCGCTTCCTGGCCGATGGCAACATCGAATACCTGGGGCGTCTCGACCATCAGGTGAAACTGCGCGGCCAGCGCATCGAGCTGGGGGAAATCGACGCGCTGCTGCTGGCCCAGGCCGGTGTTCGCGACGCCGCCACCTTGTTGCTCGACCAGCGCCTGGTAAGTTTCTGGTGCGGTGACGCCGATGAGGCGACCCTGCGTGCCAACATGAGCGACAGCCTGCCCGCCCACATGCAGCCAAGCCTGTTGGTGCAGCTCGACTGCCTGCCACTCAACAGCAACGGCAAGCTCGACCGCAAGGCCCTGGCCGCCACGCCGCTGTCACACAGCCAAAGCGACCAGCCACGCACCGCGCCACGCAACGCGACTGAAACCGTGCTCTGCGAACTGTTCAGCGAAGTGCTGGGTGGTTCACCGGTCGGCATCGACGACAACTTTTTCCAACTCGGTGGTCATTCCCTGCTGGCCACCCGCCTGGTCAGCCGAGTCCGTGAGCGCCTGGGGGTGTCCCTGCCCTTGCCGCTGGTGTTCGCCCAACCGACGGTCGCGGCCCTGGCCGAGCACCTGCGCGCTGCCATGCCCGGTGAGTCGATCAGCGTACAACCGCGTCCAGAGCAATTGCCGCTGGGTCTGGCCCAGCGCCGCTTCTGGATGCTCAGCCGCCTGGTGCCGGAGTCCCGCGAGTACCACATGCCATTCGCCCTGACCTTGCGCGGCGAGCTGCAGGTCCAGGTCTTGCGTGGAGCCTTCGAGCAGGTCAGCCAGCGCCACCTGGTGCTGCGCAGTCGGATTGTCGAAGCCGACGGCGAGCCGCAATTAGTGATCGACGACCAGGGACCGGCGCTCGCGGTCACTTGCGTTGCAGCCCAGGACTGGGCAGCGGCCTGCGCCAAAGCCCAGGACGAGCTCATGACTCCATTCGACCTGGCTGTCTCAGCGCCTTGGCGTGCGCACCTGTTGCAACGCCAGGACAGCGACGAAAGCCGGTTGCTGGTGTGCCTGCACCACAGCGCCACCGACGGTTGGGCCATGCAGTTGCTCATTGACGAACTGACCCAGGCCTACGCCGCCGGCCTGAACGGGCAGTTGCCCGCTTGGACGCCGCTGGGGATCGACTACGTCGACTTCGCCCTGTGGCAACAGCAGCCAGACACCCAGGCCCGGCGCAGCAACAGCCTGGACTACTGGAAGAACCACCTTGGCCAGGACGACTACCAGCTCGACTTGCCGATCGACCATCCACGCGGCGCCGAAGCCGATCGTCGCGCCCGGCAACTGAGCGTCCGGCTCGGCACCCCGCGCGCCGAAGCCATCCGCCAGTTCGCCCGTCAACGCGGCACGACCACCTATGTGGTGCTGGCCACGGCCCTGAGCGCGCTGCTGGCCCGCTACAGCGGCCAACGGGAGATTCGCTTCGGCACCCCGGCAGACCAACGTGACCATGCGCAAACCCAGACGTTGCTGGCCTGTCTGGTCAACACCCTGGTGATTCGCAGCGACGTCGACCAACGGGCCCCTGCCGAGCAACTGCTCGCCAGCCTCGAGGCCGACCTGCGCGCCGCCCAGGCCCACGCCGACCTGCCCTTCGCCACGCTGGTCAATGCCGTCGCGCAGAACCGCGACTTGAACCGTACACCGTTGTTCCAGGTGCTGTTCTCCCTCAACTATGGCCGCGTCGACAGCAGCCAGTGGCCGGGGCTGAATGTCGAAGAGCAAACGCTGCCGGTGATCGACGCCAAATTCGAACAGAGCTGGGAAGTCCAGGACGACGGCAGCGACATGACGCTGGCGCTGGAATACCAATCGGCCTTGTTCGATGAAGCGACGATGCAACGCTGGAGCACGCAGTGGTGCGCGCTGCTTGACGCCCTGGTGACAACCGCTGGGCGCCCCATGGTCGAACTGTTCCCGCAACAGCAGGATCAGCAGCAACTCGACCGTTGGAACGCCACCGAGCGTCACTACAGCGGCCCGACCAACCTGCACACCGCCCTGAGCCAGCAAGCGGCCCTGAGCCCCAACGCCCCGGCATTGGTGTTCGAAGGCCAGCGCCTGACGTATGCCGAACTGGATCAACGGGCGCAAACCGTCGCCCGGGCCCTGCGTGCAGCTGGCGTAGGCACCGACAGCATCGTGCCGGTGTGCATGGAGCGTTCGGTGGAGATGGTCGTGGCCTTGCTCGGCATCGTCCATGCCGGCGCCGCGTGGTTGCCGCTGGATCCGGAGCTGCCGGCCACGCGCCTGGCCTTCCTGATCGAAGACGCCGATGCCAAGGTCACCCTGACCCAAGCCCAGTGGATGCGGCGCCTGCCAGCCGGACATGAGGTCTGGACGCTGGATGCGTTGCCAAACGCTGAAGCCTTCGAACCGATCAGCGTCGAGGCCAACGACTTGGCCTACGTGCTCTACACCTCCGGTTCCACCGGCCAACCCAAAGGCGTGATGAACGAACACGGCGCCCTGATGAACCGCCTGCACTGGATGCAGGACGCCTTCCCGATCGGCCCGAACGACCGTGTGCTGCAAAAGACCCCGTACAGCTTCGACGTCTCGGTGTGGGAATTCTTCTGGCCGCTGATCACCGGCGCGACCCTGGTGGTCGCCCGTCCGGACGGCCATCGCGACCCGGCCTACCTCAGCCAGTTGATCCAGCAGGAACGGGTTACGACCTTGCACTTCGTGCCGTCGATGCTGCGCGCGTTTGTCGAGGAACCGAGCCTGGCCGACTGCCACAGCCTGCGCCAGGTCTTTGCCAGTGGCGAAGCCTTGCCGGTGGACCTGGTACGGCGCTTCATGGGCCAGCACCCGGCGGCGCTGGTCAACCTGTACGGCCCGACCGAAGCGGCCATCGACGTCTCGGTCTGGCGCTGCTCGGCCAACGACATGATCGTGCCGATTGGCAAGCCCATCGCCAACCTGCGCTTGTACATCCTCGACGAGGCCATGCAGCCGCTGCCGATCGGCAGCATCGGCGAGCTGTACATCGGCGGCGTCGGCGTCGCCCGTGGTTACCTGAAACGCCCGGACCTGACCGAAGAACGTTTCCTCGCCAGCCCGTTCGTGGCCGGTGATCGGCTGTACCGCACCGGCGACCGTTGCCGCTTCCTGGCCGATGGCAACATCGAGTACCTGGGGCGTCTCGACCATCAGGTGAAACTGCGTGGCCAGCGCATCGAGCTGGGGGAAATCGACTCAGCCCTGCTGAACCTGCCGGCCATCACTGGCGCCTGCACCCTGGTGATCGGCAACCGCCTGGTGGCGTTCTACAGCGGCAGTACCTCGCAGTCGGATCTCGCTACGCAGCTCGCAGCCGAGCTGCCGGCGTACATGGTGCCGGCAGTATGGGTGCAGGTACCGGCCCTGCCCCTGAGCAGCAACGGCAAGATCGACCGCAAGGCCCTGGCCGCCCTGCCCTTGCCTGACATCCAGAAAGACTACGCGGCACCGCGCAATGACCTGGAGCGCCTGCTCTGCCAGCTGTTCGCCGAACTGCTCGGCGAAACCTTGACTGGCGGCCGCGAGGTCGGCACCTCGGAAAGTTTCTTCGCGCTGGGTGGTGACTCGATACTCGGTCTCAAGCTGATCTCACGCTTGCGTGAACAGGGCTACTCGCTCACCCCACGCGACCTGTTCCGTTCGCCAACCCCGGCGGCCCTGGCCCACGTGACCACCGCGCTGCTGACCCAGGCCGATCAAGGAGACGTGACCGGGCCGATGCCACTGATGCCGGTGCACCAGTGGTTCTTCGACCAACAACATGTCGAGGCCGCGCACTGGAACCAATCGGTGCTGGCCGACAGCGATCGCCGCCTGGAACCGACCCTCGTGCAAGCCTCGCTGGATCGGCTGGTCGCCCACCACGATGCCCTGCGCCTGCGGTTCACCGAGGCCGACGGCCAATGGCAGGCGCACATCGCGCCGGTGGCTGCGGCACAACTGACTTGCTGCGAGTACCCGGAACAACTGCTGCAAGTTGCACAAGGCCTGGACCTGCAGCACGGACCGCTGTTTGCCGCGGCCCTGCTCGAAGGCACGCCGCAGCGCCTGTACCTGGTGGCCCATCATCTGGTGGTCGATGCGGTGTCCTGGACGCCGTTGCTGGAAGACTTCCAACAGCTGTACGCCGCTCTGGAGCTTGGCGAGCAGCCGACGTTGCCGGCGAAAACCACCTCCTACCGTCAATGGGCCGAGCACCTGCAAGCCCATGCCGTCAAGGTCGCTGCCGAGCATCGCTATTGGAGTGCCCAGACCGGCGCGAACCCGCCGCCAACAGGCACGGTCGCCGGGCGCCAGACATTGTCGGCCGGGTGGGATGCCCGCCGCACGCACCAATGGCTGACCGAGTCCCATGCCGCTTACCGTACGCAACCGGAAGAACTGCTGATCGCCGCCCTCGTCGCGACCCTGGCCGAGGTCGAACAGCGCAGTGAAATCGTGGTGGACCTGGAGCGCCACGGGCGTGATGCCCCGTTTGCCGGGCTGGACGTAGGCCGCACCGTCGGCTGGTTCACCACGCTCTACCCACTGCGAGTGAACGCCAACGGCGCCGCAGGCGATCAGGTGCGCAACGCCAAGCAAGCCTTGCGCGACGTGCCCGGCCTGGGCCTGGGTTACGGCTTGCTGCGTCAGCGCGGTGAGTTGCCGGCCCGCCACGGCGATGTACTGTTCAACTACCTGGGGCATGAGCAAACACCGGGAGGCTGGTTGCGCGCCAGCAGCCTGATGCCACCGCCAGACGTGGCCCCGGTCAACCGGGTGACCCACGCCCGTGAAGTGGTGGCCTGGTTGAAGGACGGCGTGTTGCGTGTCGAATGGCACACCATCACGCCGGACTCCGACAGCGATTTGCCCGCTCGCCTGCTGGAACGTTTGCAGGCGCTGGTCGAGCACTGCCTCGACCCGCAGGCCGGTTCGCTGATGCCAGCGGACTTCCCACTGGCCAAAGGCATGAACCAGGCGACCCTCGATACCTTGCTCAAACGCCTGGGGCCGAAGAAATGAGCCCCGGCAAGACCTGTGATTTGACTTCGAAGTGCGCCTTTCGCGGCGCACGTGTCTCCTCGTTCCTGGATTGAAAACTGCCGCCATGCATGACCAAATCGAAAATATCTATTCGCTGACCCCGCTGCAAAAAGGCCTGCTGTACCACGAGGCCTATGCGCCCGAATCCCGGGTCTACTACCAGCAGATGAACATCGGGCTGGCCGGTGAGCTCGACCTTGATGCGTTCCGCCAGGCCTGGCTGGCCCTGATCCAACGCCACGCAGTGCTGCGCACGGCATTTCTCTGGGAAGAGCTGGACGACGCCTATCAAGTCATCCTCAAGGAAGTCGACCTGCCTCTTCGTGAAGTCGATCTGCGCGGTCATTCACAAGGACTGGCGGCCCTCGCCGCAGAAGATCATGCGCAGGCGTTCGACCTGGGTGCCGCCCCGCTGATGCGCTTGACCCTGGCGCGACTGGACGATGTGAACGGCCAGGCGCAGTGGTCGCTGGTCTGGACGCACCATCACCTGTTGCTCGACGGTTGGAGCGTCGGCTCGCTGCTGGCAGACTGGCGCGATCTGTACCGCGCGGCACGGCGCGGCCAGCATGCGGCGCTGGAACCGGTGCGTCCCTTCCAGGATTACGTGGCGTACCTTGGTGAACGACCTTCATCAGACGATTTCTGGCGCAGCCGCCTGGCGGACTTCACCCATACCACCCGGGTGCCCGAATCAGACCCGCGTGGCCTGACCGCCGACCCGGTAGACGCGCACCTTCCGTGCACCGAGCATTCAGTGACGCTGGACGCGGCAACGACCGCTCGCCTGGCGGGCTTCGCCCGGAACCACAACCTGACCATCAACACCTTGCTGCAAGCGGCTTACGCTTACCTGCTGGGCCGTCACAATGGTGCTGATGAGAGCCTGATCGGCGTCACCGTGGCCGGACGCCCGGAGCGTTTGAACGGCGTTGAGCGCATGGTCGGCCTGTTCATCAACACCCTGCCGTTGCGCGTTCGCTGGGACGATTCGCCGACCGTGGGTCAATGGCTGGCGGGTATCCAGGACTGGAACGCCGAAATGCGCGAGCACGAACACACATCGTTGGCCAGTCTGCGGGCATTGACCGCGCTGCCGCCGGGTGGCGAGTTGTTCGAAGCCATCATTGTGTTCGAAAATTTCCCGTTTCCCCGGGAGCTGGATCAGATCGACGACGGCCTGTTCGGCCTGCCGGAGGCCGACCAGGCCGCGTCCTTGCGCCACACTGGCGGGCGCAACAACTACCCGATGTCGCTGATCGCGTCGATGCAAAGCGACTGTTTGCAACTGCACCTGGTGCATCAGCGCAAACGCTTGTCCGATGCGGCCGGCGCGCGCTTGCTGGACCAATTGACGGCGCTGCTCGAGGCACTCAGCCATGACGCGAACCGGCCCCTGGCAGACGTGCCCCTGTGTCTGGCCCATGAACTGGAGCTGACCCGCCACTGGGGCAACGGTGCCACCCTCGAATTGCCTGACGCACCGCTGCACGAACTGATCGCCGCTCAGGCCCGCCGCTTTCCGGAGCGTGAAGCCGTGCGCGACGCCAACGGCGCCTTGTGCTACGGCGAACTGCTTGAAGCATCGACCGGACTGGCCAACGCCTTGCGCCAGCGTGGCCTGCAACAGGGTGACCGAGTCGCGCTGGCCCTGCCCCGCAGCAACGACGCGGTCATCTCGTTGCTGGCGGTGATGCAGGCCGGCGGTTGCTTCCTGCCGCTGGACCTGGGCCAACCGGCCTCGCGCCTGAGTGCGCTGATCGCCGGTGCCGAGGTGAATTTCATCATCGGTACGCCGGCCTTCGAAAGCGCCACCGTGCAAGTGATCGATGCCTCGGCCCGCGCCACCGGCATCGACCTGCCAGCGGTGGATCAACAGGCCTGCGCCTATGTGATCTACACCTCCGGCTCCACCGGTACGCCCAAAGGGGTACGCCTGTCTCATCGGGCTATCGTCGCCTATACCACCGGTATTCTGGCCGAGCTGGGGTGCGTCGAGGCAGAGCGACCCTGGCGCCATGCGCTGCTCTCGACCCTGGCGGCAGACCTTGGGTACACCCAACTTTTCGGCGCTCTGGTCAGCGGTGGCAGCCTGCTGCTGGTGGATGATGACACCCGTGCCGACCCGCACGCCCTGGCGCAGTGTTTCGCTGATTTCCCAGCGGATCTGGTCAAGCTCACCCCCAACCACCTGCACGGCTTGCTCGCCGCAGATGCCGACGCCAGGCTGCTACCTCATCGCGCGTTGTTGCTCGGTGGCGAAGCGCTGCAAAGCACGCTGCTGGACACGGTTCGCGGGCTCAACCCGGACCTCGCGGTCTACAACCACTACGGCCCGACCGAAAGCGCGGTGGGCATTTGCCTGTCGCGCATCGACCAGCCCCTCACCGGTGTGCAACCGCTGGGCAAGCCGCAGCCGAATCGGCTGCTGCGGGTTCTCGACAGCCACGGCCACGCAGTACCCGTCGGCGTACCGGGCGAACTGTGGGTGGGCGGTGAAGGCCTGGCCATGGATTACCTCGGCGATCCGGCGCAAACCGCTGCACGCTTTACTGTCGTCGCCGACCTGCCCCGCGCCTACCGCACCGGCGACCGCGTGCGTTGGCTGGAGTCTGGCGAGCTGGCATTCCTCGGGCGTGTGGACAACCAGATCAAACTGCGCGGCTATCGCATCGAGCTGGGCGAAGTCGAAGCGCAGATCAAACGCCTGTCGAGCAACATCCAGCAAGTGCTGGTGCGCGTGGTGCAAACGGCCAACGAGACGCCACGCCTGGTCGCCTGGTTGGTGGCAAGCACCTCCATGTCTGCCGACAAACTGCGCCATGACCTGGCGCTACGCGTGCCGGACTACATGGTACCCGCGGATTTCATCGCGCTGGATGCCATCCCCCTGAACCCCAACGGCAAACCGGACATCGCCCGCTTGCCCTTGCCCGATGCCCTGTCCCGCCAGGACACGTACGAAGCTCCACGGGACTCGGTGGAGCGTGCGTTTGTCGAGATCTGGCAGGATGTACTGCGGGTAGAGCTCGTCGGCATTCACGACAACTTCTTCGCGCTGGGCGGTGACTCGATCCTCAACCTGCAAATCATCGCCCGGGCGCACCAGCGTGGCATCAAGCTGACGCCCAAGCAGTTGTTCGAAAACCGCACCATCGCCGAAATCTCCGCAGTGATCAGCCAAGGCGCGAACTACAGCCGCGATGCCGGCAGCGTGGCGCGCAATGTACCGCTGACGCCGGGTCAGCATGCCCGCCTCGAAGCCGGCCCGTTGACGGCGGATTGGCGTTGCGTGGCGTTGCATGCGCCGATCAGCGTCGAGGTGTTAAGCCGTGCCGTGTCGGCCCTGCAAAAACAGCACCGGGCGCTGCAATTGGGTCTGGCCCAACAGGCTGACGGACACTGGATACAGACCGTGCCGACTTCGCCTAAACCGGTCACTGCCAGTCGCCAGCCGCTGAACATCGATGACTCCAAAGCATTGGCCGAGCTGGCTGAAACCACCCTGGCCGCACTGGACCACGCAGCAGGAGAAGGGTGGCATGCGTGCCTTTCCGAGCAGGGCGATGCGGTGCTGTTGGTCACTCATGCCCTGCGTCTGGATGCCAGTTCCTGGGCTTTGCTGATGACCGACCTGGCCTTGGCCGTAGCGCAAGCGCAATACGATCGTGCAATCGAGTTGCCGCGTCACGGTGGCAATCCGGATGAATGGGCAGAGTATCAAAACACCCGCGCCAACGATGAGGACGGGTTGGAGTCGGCGTGGGAATACTGGCTGCAATTTGCCGGTGAAACCGTGCCGTCCAGACCGCAACCGGAGGGTCCGGCCACTGAACGCCGCGTACAGATTTCGGCGCCACTCGGCGCCCGTCTGAATCTGCTGCAACGCCGTAGCCACGCACCCTGGGCATCGCTGGTGGCGACCGCTGTCGCAGCGGAACTGGCAGAACGCAATGCCGACCCGCAGGTCTGGCTAAGCCTGGATCGCGGTCGCTGCGAGCGCGCTCGCCTGCCGCTCACCAGCGCCTTGAGCCGCACCGACTTCGACCCGGCCACGATCATTGGCGCGCTGACCCACGCCGTTCCCCTGCGCCTGACCGTGACACCGACGGCCAGCGCCGCGCAGATGCTCACGCAGGTTGACGCACAACTGGCCGCCGCCCCGAACACGGGGGATGATTATGGCGTGTTGCGTTATCTGGCCGATAACGACTACTTGCGCGAACCGCTGCTGAGCCTGCCACAGCCTGCTGTGCATATCGCCATGGCCGGCGAATGGCAGCCCCATGAAGGGCCGCTGGGCGCCGTCATCGCTGGCAGCGCGCCGACCAATGCAGGCGGACTGACCGTTTGCGTCAGCCTGCACCACGGTCAACTGCAAATCGACTGCCGTGGTCCGGGCGCCGAAAAGTGGGCCGCGGTGCTGGAACAGCGCCTGGCCCTGCTGGCCGCCGACGCCGAACAGGCTATCCCCGGTGCCCACGCGTTCCCTCTGTGCCGCGCCGCCGGACACGACCTGACCGCCCTTGGCACGAACTTCGACTGGGCCGGCATCGACGATTTGCTTCCCCTGTCACCGATGCAGGAAGGCATGTTGCTGCACACCCTGCTGCGCCCCAACAGCGGCATCTATCTGATGCAGCAACGTTATCGCTGGGACGGTGAGCTGGACCGCAGCGCCATCGAATACGCCTGGGCACGCCAACTGGCCCGTCATCCGATGCTGCGCACCGGGTTCTGGTGGCAGGACGGCAAGGCTGCCCTGCAGTGCGTCTATCACGACACCGACCCGGCTTTCGCCTGGTACGACTGGCGTCACCTCGACGAGGCGAGCCGCCAGCGTCAACTGGACGCCGTGCTGGACGCCGAATGTCGTCAGGGTTTCGACATGCGCCGGCCGCCGCTGACGTTCTTGCGGGTATTCCAGGTGGCCGATCGAGAGTTTCTCATCGTGCGCAGCTTCCATCACATTCTGACCGACGCCTGGTGCTTCGGCCTGTTGATGGCCGACCTCTTCGCTCACTACCAGGCGCGCGTACTCGGACAGCCCGTGGCGCGTCCATTGCTGCCGTCGTTCAGCAATTACGTCCATTGGTTGCAATGCCAGGACACGTCCATCACCGAGCAATTCTGGACGCGCGAACTGGCCGGTTTCAGCGCGCCGACACCGCTGGTGGTGGATCGCCCGACCGCGACGGAGCAAGCGGTTGAGACCGTAGCCAACCTTGACGTCACCTTGTCGATTGCCGACACCCGCGCATTGACTGCGTTGTGCCAACAGCACCAGCTCACGCCCAACACCTGGATTCAAGGCGCGTGGGCCCTGCTTCTGTCGCGCTACAGTGGCAACGATGACGTCTTGTTCGGCGTCACGGTGTCGGGCCGTCCAACCGACCTGCCCGGCGTGGAAGACATCGTCGGTCTGTTCATCAATAGCCTGCCGTTGCGGGTCAAGGTTGACGATGAACAAGCCGTGGTGCCATGGCTGCAAGCGCTTTTTGCGCACAACGTCGAATTGCGTGCCTACGAACACGCACCGCTGGTGGATATTCAGCGCTGGAGCGAAATCGAACACGGTCGCTCGCTGTTCGACAGTCTGGTGGTATTCGAAAACGCGCCGTTCGACGCCGGCCTGTCGGATCGCCAGGTCGATTTCAACGTAGACATCTACGAAGACCGCGTGCACACCAACTATCCAATGACGGTGGTGCTTTACCCCGGCGATCGCCTGGGCATTCGCCTCACTTACGATGCCGCACGGTTCGACTCCGAGACCGTCCAGCGCATGCTCGGCCACTTGCGCCAGTTGCTGACCCAAATGGTTGCCCAGCCTGGCGCCCCCCTGGCTTCGCTGTCGATGTTGACGCCGCAGGAACGCCAGACCCTGCTGGTGGACTGGAATCGCAGCGAACTGGACTTCCCGCTGGATCATACCTACGCCGAGCTGTTCGCCCGTCAGGTGGCCGCGCACCCTCAGCGCATCGCTGCCGTGTGTGGCGACGACAACCTGACCTACGCCGAGCTGGATCAGCGCTCGAATCGCCTGGCCCGTGCCCTGATGGAAACTGGCGCCGGTCGTGACACCCTGGTGGCTCTGGCCGGCGAACGCGGTCTGCCGCTGCTGAGCATGATGATCGCCGTGCTCAAGGCCGGCGCCGCCTATTTGCCGCTGGACATCAAACATCCACCTCAACGCTTGGGGGAAATTCTCGAACTGTCCGGCGCGACGATCCTGCTGGCCAGTGACAGTGCCGATTCGGTCATCGACCCAGCGCTGGCTGCGTGTACCGCCACACCGCGACGCTTGCGCACCGAAGCGCTCTGGCTGAGCGGCGATGCGCAGCCATTACAGGTAGCGGGCACTCCTGACGACCTGGCCTATGTGATCTTCACATCGGGCTCCACCGGTACTCCCAAAGGCGCGATGATCGAACAACGGGGCATGCTCAACAACATCTTCGGCAAGGTGCCGACGCTGGGTCTGTCGAGCGCTGACCGAATTGCCCAGACCGCCTCTCCGGCGTTCGACATTTCTGTCTGGCAATTCCTCGCTGCACCGCTTCTCGGCGCCACCGTACACATCCTGCCAGACGCGATTGCCCATGATCCCGAGCGTCTGCTGGCTGCCCTGGAAAACCAGCAGCTGTCGGTGCTCGAAGCCGTGCCGACGATGATCCGCGCCCTGCTCGACCTCGCTGGCACCGACATGCAACTGCTGGCGCTACGCTGGTTGTTGCCGACTGGCGAAGCCCTGCCTCCAGCGCTAGCCAAAGCCTGGCTGGGGCGCTTTGCCCATGTGCCGTTGATGAACGCCTATGGCCCAGCGGAATGCTCGGACGATGTGGCGTTCCATCCGCTGACCTGTGTACCAGACGAAGACGGCAATGCAATGCCGATTGGCCGGCCTACCGCCAACAACCATCTGTACCTGGTTGACGCGCAACTGCGTCCGGTGCCGGTGGGCGTGCCAGGTGAAATCTGCGTCGCAGGCGTGGGTGTAGGTCGCGGTTATCTCAACGATCCGGAGAAAACCCGGACTGCGTTCGTCGCGCACCCGTTCGAACCCGAGGCCCGTTTTTACCGCACGGGTGACCTGGGGCGCTGGCGTGCGGATGGGGTGATCGAGTTCCTCGGGCGCCGCGATCAACAAGTGAAGATCCGCGGCCACCGTATCGAACTGGGGGAAATCGAAGATCACCTGGGTCGTCATCCCGCTGTACAGGCCGCGGCCGTGATCGTCAACGCGGATCAACGCGGCGATCTGCAACTGGTCGCATACTGGACCGGCGACGACACACCGGTGGCGGTACTGCGTGAATGGCTGGCCCAACGCCTGCCGTCCTACATGGTGCCGGCCCATTGGCAACGGCTGGAGGCATTGCCGTTGAACGCCAACGGCAAAGTTGACCGCAAAGCACTGACGTCTCGAACGCTGGACGACCACCTGATCGAACAACGACCACTGAGCAGCGATACCGAACAGCAACTCGGCGCCATCTGGGCGCAGATTCTCAACGTGCCTGCGATCGGCGCCGACGACAATTTCTTTGCCCTTGGCGGGCACTCCTTGCTGGCAACGTTGGTGGTTTCGCGAATCCGCAGCCAGCTCGCGGTGGACCTGCCATTGCGTGCAGTCTTCGATCATCCGGTATTGGAGAACCTGGCCCGCGCCATCGACAGCGCGCGCTTGCAGACAGCGCCATTGGCCCCGCCCGGCATTACCCAGGCGGATCGGTCGCAGGCCCTGCCGCTGTCGTTTGCCCAACAGCGTTTGTGGTTCCTCGAACAGTTGAACCCTGGCTCCAGCGGTTTCAACATTCCGTTCGCGCTGACGTTGACCGGTACGCTGAATGTCGAAGCCCTGCGCCTGGCATTCGAGCAATTGGTCGCCCGTCATGAAGTGTTGCGCAGCACCGTACACAGTGACCATGGTGAGCCTTGGCAGCGGATCCAGACGGCGCAGGCGTTTGCCTTGCCGGTCACCGATCTGCAACAGGTCCCGGTCGAGGAACGGGAGCCGGCCATCCAGGGGCAACTGTCCGAAGTCTTCGGCCAGCCATTCGACCTGACCCAAGCACCGTTGATTCGAGCACGATTGTTGCAATTGGACGCGCAGACTCATGTCCTGGCCATCGCCATGCACCACATTACCGTGGACGCCTGGTCCATTGCGCAACTGGTCGATCAGCTGGCCAGCGACTATGTCGGTTCAGGCAGCCCGACGGCCCGCATCGCCCCGCCCGCCCTGCAATACGTCGACTTCGCCGTATGGCAACGCAAGCATCTGCCGGGCCCGCTCTGGCAGCAACAATTGGCCTACTGGCGTCAGCAGCTGCAAGCCAGCCCGGCGCCGCTGTTGTTGCCGGGCGCCCAGATGCGCGAACACGATGGATGCGCGCGGCATCGCAGTCGCTTGCCGGCGTCCTTGGCTCGGGCCATCAGCGATTTGGCAACGGCTTATGAGGCCTCACCGTTCATGGTGCTGCACAGCGCGCTGAACGTCGTGCTCCACCAGCAAACCGGACGTGAAGACCTGTTGGTCGGGACCGACATCGCCAACCGTCATCAACAGCAGACCGAAGACATGGTCGGGTTTTTCGTCAATCAGTTGGTGCTGCGTTGCCGCGTAACGCCGCAACAGACGTTCGAACAGTTGCTCAGTGATTCACGACGAGTGGCGCTGGATGCCTTTGCCCATCAGGACTTGCCGTTCGACGCGCTGGTGGCTGACCTGCTGCCGCAGCGAGACGCACGGTACACACCGTTCTTCCAGGTCAAACTGGTGGTGCAGAACACTCGCCAGCAGGACCTGCATCTGCCGGGATTGTCGATCAGCGAACGTGAACTGGAGCCACAGGCCGCGGACGTGGACCTGCTGGTCAACGTCGTGGATGACGGTGCAGGGCTGCTGGTGGTGTACGACTACGACACTGGCCGCTACGCCCGTGACTATATCGAGCTGTTCGACAGCCTGTTCGTTTGCCTGCTGGAGCAGCTCAGCCTGAACGCCGACACCGACGTCGCCGGGTTGCTGCGGTCACTCGACCAGCTGCAACAGACCCGTCGTGAACAGGCTCAGGCCACGCTGCGTGAAGCCGGCAGCGCTCGTCAGAGCGTCTTGGGCCAGGCCCGTCGTCGCAGTGTCGTGAAGGACGCCGAGCAATGATTGCCATCGATGCATTGTCCCTCGTGGTCATTTCCAACCTTTTTGTGCAGGTCTCAGCATGACTCAGTCTCCCGAAGACACGTCGTTTGAAGGTTTCGAACTGTCGCCGCAACAGGCCCACCTGTGGCGCCTGCAGCGAACCCGCCTGGCATCGGCGACGGCGCAGCGGGCCACGCTGCGTATTCGCAGTGAACAACCGCTGGATGATGTACGGCTGACCAACAGCTTGTTGGCGCTGATGCAACGCCACGAGATCCTGCGCACCCGCTACCCACAGCTGCCGGGGCTGTTGCTGCCGATGCAGGCAATCGACGACTCGGCCAGTGACTGGCAGGCGCTGGGCATCGAGCTGCACGTGGACGCTCAGTCGGCCACGTTGCACGTACCGGCCTTGCATCTGGACAGCACCAGCCTGGGTTATCTCGGCGAAGAATGGGCGCTGGGCTATCTGCACGCGGGCTCCGCTGAATCACCCTTGCAATACGCTGACTACGCGGCCTGGCGTCTGGAGTCGGTGGACGAACAAGGACGCAGGTTCTGGGATGAGCAGTTCAACGCCATGGTTGCAGACGTGCCACTACCCTGGCATCAGCGGAACCCGGCATCCTGCGCGGTAATCGTCCCTGAACACGTGCAACTGCAGCTCGACGACTCGACCCGGCAACACCTTGAACGTCAAGCGAGCCAACTCGGCGTAAGCCCTGGCATTTTCATGCTCGGCGCCTGGGTTACCTTGTGGCAACGCCATAGCGAAGCCGAACGCCTGACGCTCGCCTACGAGAACCAGGCGCGGCCTGACGTATTGGGCGATGCCCTCGGTCTGTTTTCCGAACCACTGCCGTTGACACTCGATACCCCGCCCGGGTTGTCGTTTGCCGCGTTGTGCCGACAACTGAGCGAACGCATTGGCCTGCTCAATGACGGCCGCGACAGCTACCCGAGCCATATGAGCAACACCCCGTCGCTGACGGGCGTTGGTTTTCGCGAACTCCCGGTCACGCCCGACAGCGCCTTGAACGATGCCGGGTGGCGGATAGAACAGGCGATCAGCGTCAGTGCCGGCTGCGCGCTGCTGTTGCAATACCAGCCGTCGTCATCCAGTGGCTTGTCGCTGCATTTCGACGCCGCGCTCTATACACCGGCCCATGTCGAAATCCTCGCCGAGCAACTGCTGAGCGTGATCGAGCACAGTCTGCGTGAGCCCTCCGTCAACCTGGGCCGATTGACTACCTGCAGCGCCGCCGAACAGCAACGTGTCACTGGTGCGCTGGCCGCTTCGCCATCTCTGGGTCCGGCGCAGGAACAGCAGTACGCCGCCACCTTCGCACTGCCAAACCTGGCCGCCAGCTTCATCCTCGACGCCACCGACCGCGCCCAGCGCCCGGCAGTGACGGGCCCCAGCGGCACCTTGAGCTACGCCGAGCTGGATCAGCGCGCCAGTGCGCTTGCCCAGCACCTGCTCGCCCAAGGCCTCGCGCCTGGTGCGCGGATTGCGCATTTCCTGCCGCGCGACATCGATGCGGTGGTGGCACTGGTTGCGATTCTGCGCGCCGGTGCCTGCTACGTACCGATTGATCCGAGCTACCCCGCCGAGCGCATCGAACATATCCTGCAGGACAGCCAGGCACGCCTGGTGCTGACCCATCACGCCCGCGTGCAAGACCTGCCGACGGACTGGCAGCCGAGCGCGCTGGCAATCGATCAAGCCGTGTCGGCGGTGCCGCTACGGAAAGAGCCGCGGGTCTCGCGGGATCAACCGGCCTATCTGATCTACACCTCGGGCAGTACCGGCCAGCCCAAGGGCGTGGTCATCAGTCATGCCAACGCCCTGCACTCCCTCGCCGCGCGGCTGGCGGGGTATCCGCAGCCGGTGCAACGCTTCCTGCTGCTGTCATCGTTCGCCTTCGACAGCTCCATCGCCGGACTGTTCTGGAGCCTGGCCCAGGGCGGTTGCCTGCACCTGGCCAGTGAAACCGAACAGAAAGATCCGTTGCAGCTGGCCCGGTTGATCCGCAGCCACAATGTGTCGCACCTGCTGGCGTTGCCTTCGCTGTATGCGTTGTTGCTCGACGAACTGGGCGATAACCCGAGCCCGTTGAACACGGTGATTGTCGCTGGCGAAAGCTGCCCGTCAGCCTTGGTGGACAACCATTATCGCCGCCAGCCCGGCGCGCAGCTGTACAACGAGTACGGCCCGACCGAAGCCTCGGTGTGGAGCACCGTCGCCCTCTGCCGGCCTGACCGGGGCATGGGTCCCGTGCCCATCGGCCGGGCTATCGCCCACACTCGGGTGTATTTGCTCGACAGCGACGGCGCGCCTGTCGCCCGAGGGCTCAAGGGTGAGGTCCATATCGCCGGGCCTGGACTATCCGAAGGGTATCTCGGGTTGCCGCACATGACAGCCGAGAAATTTATCCAGGCCAGCCATCCGGCGCTCGGTGGCCAACGTCTGTACCGCACCGGCGATTTCGCCTGGCAGGATCTGGACGGACAGTTGGTTTTCCTCGGACGTACCGACTCGCAAATCAAATTGCGCGGCTACCGGATCGAGCTCGGCGAAATCGAAACCGCGCTGTGCAAGGTCAGTGGCGCCAGACTTGCGCTGGTCTTGCTCGATACAACCCAGGCCGAACCCAGCTTGCGTGCTTTCGTTGAGTCGGCTACTGAACTTCAGGCCAGCGTTGTGCGCGAATCCCTTGCGGCGCTGTTGCCGGCGCACATGATTCCAGCCGACATCCAGTGGCTGACGCAACTGCCCCGCACCGCCAATGGCAAGATCGATCATCGCACCTTGCTGGCCCGACAGCCGAACCACCGTCTCGCGGCCTATGCAGCGCCAGAGGGTCATGTCGAGCAGGTTCTTGCGACCGTGTGGCAAGAGCTGCTGGAAACGCAAATCATCGGACGCCATGACGATTTCTTCGCCCTCGGTGGCCATTCGTTGCTGGTGGTGCGCATGACCGCCAGGCTGCGCGCCATGCTCGGCATCGAAGTGCCGGTCAACGTGATCTTCCAGCACCCGACGCTGATCCAGCTCGCAGAGCAAATT
The DNA here is from genome assembly GCF_054161305.1 of Pseudomonas sp. Z2-11. Lineage (NCBI taxonomy): Bacteria > Pseudomonadati > Pseudomonadota > Gammaproteobacteria > Pseudomonadales > Pseudomonadaceae > Pseudomonas > Pseudomonas sp. Z2-11. The sequence continues at coordinate 2,667,321 of NZ_CP096395.1, read as the reverse complement.
GCCCGGCCAGACGACCGTTCAGGCGTCCTTGTCCTGCAGCCCGGCGCGGCAGACCAGACACCCCTGTTCTGCCTGCATCAGCCGGCGGGCGGGGTTCATCATTATCTGCCGATGGTCGCGGGGCTGCCCCAAGAGATACCGGTTTATGGCATCGCGCTGCCTGAGTCGTTACGCGATCAGGACCTCGTTGCGTTGGCCAGCGCATACGTGCCCCAGATTCGCCAGGTTCAGGCGCAGGGCCCGTATCGCCTGGGCGGTTGGTCCATGGGCGGATTGCTCGCGGTGGAGCTGACCCGACAACTGGAAGCGGCTGGGCAGACCGTCGAATGGCTGGGATTGTTCGACAGCACGTTCCACGCCGAGGACGCAGGCCTGGCATGGGATGCGTTGTACGCAATCGTGCAGCAGGAACTCAACAACGACAGTCGCCAGCGACTGGCCACGCTCGCTCCGGAAAAACTGACACAATTGCGCACGGCCACTGCGCATCTGGATCGGGTGGAGCAATTGCGTTTCGCCCTGCTGCAATGGACGATCGCCAACGGCCTGAGCCTCAATGCTCCGCTGGCGTACGTCGAGCAGGTCTTGAATGTCATGGCTGACGCACGTCGCTGGGTCACCGGCTACTCAATGCCCATAGTGCAGGCGACCCTGAACCTGTGGTGGGCCGAACAGACCCTGGTCGAGCGTCCGACCCTGCCTGCGCAATGGGACGCCATCAGCCAGCGAACCTGTCATCATCGGGTCCCCGCCGATCACGACACGATCCTCGGGCAGCCCGCCTTCCATGAACAACTGAACAAGTCGCTGGCCGTGGCCTCGACGGAACCCGTCGCATGAACCTGATTCTTTATCTCTACCGCCAATCGGCACGCCTGTTGGCATTGGCTTCCATCAGCGGCGCCCTGGGCGGCCTGGCCAGCGCGGGTTTGGTGATTCTGATCAACCGTGGCCTGGCCAACCCGCATCAGTTGCCGGAGCTGGCTTTAGGGTTCTTCGGGCTGTGTGCGGGCATGTTGCTATGCAAACTCTGCTCGGAACTGTCGTTGCTGCATCTGACCCAAAGTGCCATTTTCCAGATGCGCATCGATCTGTCGCGCAAGCTGCTCGCGACTCCGCTCAAGCGTCTGCAAACCATGGGCAAGCACCGCTTGTTGGTGATCCTGACTGAAGACGTGCACACCTTTACCGCTGCGTTCGAGTGGGTCCCGCTGCTTTTCGTCAACGCCGTGGTGACATTGGCCTGCTTCGCCTACCTGGCCTGGCTGTCATGGTCATTGCTGCTGATCCTGGCGTTGTTCCTACTGGTCGGTCTGATCGCGTTTCACCTGGCCGAACGTGGGCCGCTGAGTCACCTGGAGCGGGTGCGACAACAGAAAGATGTGCTTTATCAGCATTTTCGCAGCCTGATCGAGGGCAGCAAGGAACTGCAACTGAGCAACGCTCGCGGCGAAGCTTTTGTCGAGCGCGTCATTCGTCCAGGCGCCGATGAGTTTCGGGTGCGATTTTTGCGCGGCATGGCCGGATATTCGGTGGTGGCCAACCTTGGCACCCTGCTGTTTTACCTCAATCTGGGCGTACTGCTTTTTGTCGTGCCGTTCTGGCTGCCGCAATCAATTACCGTGCTCACCAGTTTCACGGTGACATTGCTCTATCTGGTGCGCCCTATCTCCGACCTGATGATTGCCCTGCCCTCCTTGCGCCAGGCCAGTATTGCCCTGACCCGCATTCGTCAGCTGGACGCCGAATTGAGCACCGAAGCCCAGATCGCTACGCCACTCGGTAATGCGTTCGCCAGCCAGGGGTCGATGCATCTGCGGCTTGATGGGGTATGTCACCGCTATCCGGGCGAACATGAGGATCACCCGTTCCTGCTCGGGCCAGTAGATCTGACCCTGGAGCCTGGCGAGTTGGTGTTTGTCGTTGGCGGCAACGGCAGCGGCAAGACGACGCTGTCAATGCTGCTGCTCGGGTTGTATGCGCCAGAATCCGGCTGCGTCGTACTCAACGGCGTGACGGTGGACGACGACAACCGTGAACAATACCGCCAGCACTTTGCCGCGGTATTTGCGGACTTCCATCTGTTTGAACATCTGCTCGGAGAGGATGGTCCCGGCGCCGAACAACGCACGGCCGATGCAACACGTTACGTCAAGGCGCTAGGCCTGGGACACAAGGTCAGTATCGTCGACGACCGCTTCTCCACGGTGGAGCTCTCCACCGGCCAGCGCAAACGGTTGGCGCTGGTTTCAGCGTATCTGGACGACAAACCGTTCTACCTGTTCGACGAATGGGCGGCCGACCAGGACCCGTCCTTCAAGCGGGTGTTCTACATGGAGCTGTTGCCGGAACTCAAGGCAAGGGGCAAGACGGTGATCGTGATCACTCACGATGATGCCTATTTTTCCCAGGCCGACCGGGTGTTGAAAGTCGAGAATGGCCGTCTCACCGAAGTCGAAGCCGAAGCCGCCTACGCTTGACAAGGCACGGGCATATCCCGGTTCCGAAACGCGTGATCAACCACCGGCTAGGCATCCTGATAGATGGAGTGCAGGTAACTGACCTGCACTTCCACAGGCAGGCGGTGCAACTTGGGACAGGACTCACAGAGCACCGGCATCTGCCTTTCTACCGGTTCGTGTAGCTGGTAATGCAGGCAACAATGCTTTCGCAATGGAAGACGGGGGCAGATCAGCGGCGCGGGTGACTCTACCATGCGCTGCAGGCCTCGCAGCCTCAGGCGACCGCCGTTAACCGTCACCTGCTCCAGCCACTGGTGTGCCTGCGCAAACCCCGTTCTGGACAAATCAGGGTCCATCCTGGCAAAGGCACCGTCCCAGATGGCAACCATGTTGGCCCAGAGGATCTTGGGTGCCAGCCCACCGGCAGGGGCCAAGGCAACGAACAGCGGCGCCAGGTGTTCATGAACCAGCCGATTCCAGTAGGCGGCACGCCCCTCGGGAGATAACGCCACCAGTCGGGCATTCAACCCCAACGCCATGGGCTCCCCCTCGGAGTGGAACAGCACCGCCTCGTCCCCCCAGAAATCGATCGCGACATCACGAGTGAGCACACAAGCCAGGGCGGCTGGCAGGACAATGCTCATGTAGTTCATTGACCATTGCGATACCACAGCCGCGCGATTCACCCCCGGATATTGCAGGGAAAACCGGGCCAGCAGGGGTTTCAACACGGCTGGGTCGGCAACATGACTTAACCCAACAGACGGTTGATCGTCAGATTCTTGCCGAATGACCCGTGTTATCGGCGGCCAGGCCCGGTTAAGCCATTCTGGAAATTCGATAACGGGGCTCCCGTGGCTTTCCCTAATTAATGCAAACGATTAGCATTGGCTGATCCTATCCTCCCTCCCCTGCAAACTCAACGTCGCAAGCGACCGGGCTTACCAAGACCACATGCATACACTTCGCAATTTCTGGCGGCTCGCACGGCCTTTCTGGGCATCCGAGGAAAAATACCCGGCCCTGTTGCTGCTGTTCGCCACCGTGCTGATGACTCTGTGCATGGTCGGTATCAATATCCTCACGAACTTCTGGAACCTGCATTTCTACAATGCCTTGCAAGCCCTGGATTACCACGGTTTCCTGATGGGCAGCCTGCAGTTCATCCTGCTGCAGATCGGCACCGCCGCGTTTACCGTCGGCGCGTTTCACTTCCAACAGAAGCTGACGCTGCGCTGGCGTCGTTGGGCAACGCGGAACATGCTGGGCCAGTGGCTGGATAGCCAGCGCTACCATAAGCTGAAATTGAGCGAGACCGACGTCGATAACCCGGATCAACGGATTGCCGAAGACATCGACCTGTTCATTATAAAATCCCTCAAGTTGAGCCTGGGGCTGCTGACCTCGGTGGTATCGCTGTTTTCATTTCTGCACATCCTCTGGCAAGCCTCCAGCCTGGTCAGCGTGCCCTTCAATGGCGAGGCGCTCGTTATCCCCGGACTGCTGGTGTGGGTTGCGCTGGTGTATGCACTTGTCGGAACCGGCGTCGCATTCTGGCTGGGACGCGCGCTGCCCGGACTCAATTTCATGCAGCAGCGACGCGAAGCGGATTTTCGCTTTTCACTCATCCGCCTGCGGGAAAATGCCGACTCGGTCGCCCAATATCGGGGAGAAGCAGCAGAAAAACAACGTTTCAACCATCGCCTGGAGGCAGCACTGGAAAACTTCTGGGCCCTGGTAAAAAAACAAAAACTCATCATGGGCTACTCAACCCTTTATCTGCGCAGCGCCACGGTCATTCCCATGTTCATCATGGCGCCGCAATTCTTCGCGGGAGCATTCCCCCTCGGCCGCCTGACGCAGATCAGCGCCGCCTTCGGAGAAGTGCACGCAGCCATCGCCTACCTGGTAGAGGTATTTCCGGAGCTGTCGGAATGGAAGTCGGTGATCGACCGGTTGGTCGGCTTCCAGGAGCGTCTGGATAACGTCGAGGTCGGGTCCCAGGTCAGGCTCGAACAACAACACCATGGTCTCGACATCAAGAACCTGGACGTCTGGCTGCCCAACGGTCGGCAATTGTTCAAAGGCTTCAACCTGTCGCTCAACCCCGGCGACAGCCTGCTGGTGAGCGCACCGTCGGGCTATGGCAAGTCGACACTCATCCGCGCGATCACCGGGCTCTGGCATCACGCTCGGGGCTCAAGCCATTACGACCGCGAGCGGGCCCTGACGCTGCCGCAAAAGCCCTATCTGCCATTGGGCAGCCTTCGCGAGGCGCTGTGGTATCCCCTTGCTCCGCGCGATGATGGGGACACCGCCCTGCGCCTGACCATGGAGCAGGTGGGCCTGCAACATCTGGGCGATCAACTGGACGAAGAGCGTGATTGGTCGCAGACCTTGAGCGTCGGCGAACAGCAGCGTTGCGCGTTCGTCCGCGCGCTGCTGGCCCGCCCCACGGTGTTGTTTCTCGACGAAAGCAGTTCCGCGCTGGACGTGGCCAACGAGGCGCGTTGCTACCAGTTGCTCAAGCAAACCCTGCCAGACACGATCCTGGTCAGCGTTGGCCATAACGCTTCGCTGGAGCGTTTCCACCGCCAGGTCCTTGAGTTGCAGAGCGATCAGGAATGGGTGCAGCGAAACGTCAAGCGCGCGGTATGACCGGCGCCCATCCGGGCGCCAGGGGCCCTGTCCTGGTGCTCGGTTACCCACCTCAACCAATGACATCCACATACACCGCCCTGTCGACATTGCCCCCGGACAGCACCACCCCGACCTTTTTTCCCTCCATCAACCCACGCTCCTGGATCAACCCTGCCAGTGCCGCAGCGCCAGCACCTTCGGCGAGGTTATGGCTGTCGGTGTAATAGACGCGCATGGCCTCGGCAATCTCCTGGTCACTGACCGCCACGATCCGCGCCGCCGCGGCGCGGTAGATGGCCAAGGCTTCGGGAATCGGCCTGCGCACGGCAAGGCCGTCGGCGAAGGTATTGGCGGAAGCGGTTTCGCAGATTTCTCCGGTTTCAAATGACATTTTTGCAGCCGTTGCCTCGGTAGACACCACGCCTACAACCTGGGTTTGCAAGCCCAGGGCATCGCGCGCGGCAATCACTGCGCAAATCCCCGAGCCACAGCCGATGGGTACGTAGACGGTGTCCAGGTCGGGCACAGCCTTGAACAGCTCAAGGGCATAGGTGGCGACGCCCTTGACCAGCTCGGTATGAAACGGCGGCACGAGAAACAGCCCCTGCGCTTGCGCCAGGCGTGCCGCCTCCTCCCGGGCCTCATCGAAATCGCGGCCGTATTCGATCACTTCGCCGCCGAAGCCGCGCATGGCATTGTTCTTTTCGATCGAGTTACCCTCCGGCACCACAATCAACGCCTTCAGCCCCGAGGCGCTGGCCGACAACGCCAGGCTCTGACCGTGGTTGCCACGGGTGGCGGTGACGATCCCCTTTGCTTGCGGGTGCTCACGCTTGAGCCAATGCATGAAGGTAATGCCGCCACGCACCTTGAAAGCCCCGGTGGGGGTATGGTTTTCGTGCTTGACCCACACCGTGCATCCCAGCCGCTGCGCCAACAAGGGCCAGGCGTACTGGGCGGTGGCGGGCATGACTTGATAGACCTGCCGAGCCGCTTGTTCAATCTCGTCGAGCGTCAGTGTGTACATGAGAATGGCCTCCTGGAATTTCGTCCAGTCTAGCCAGGGGCGCCGAGCCCCGGCTTTCAAAAAACCGACCTGACTTTTCCGGCGCTGCTTCACTACTATGGACACCATGAGCCATCGCAACCGCCCACAGCCGCCGCGCAAGACCGAATCGACCCGTCGCATCGAGGCAGGGCCGTGGGCGATCGAATTGCTCCCCGGCTGCGCCTATGCAGCGCGCTACATCGCGAGCCAGTCGGCGATCGGTTTTGCGTTCGACAGCCAACGCGGCTTGCATGCGATCGGCAGCGACCGGGTGCAGCCCTTCAATGCGCTGCCCAACGGGCTGGCGTTCGTCCCGGCCCAGTGCGACGTGTATTCGCAGTCACCTCATGGCGGCGAATACCTGCGCCTGATACGCACCGATGGTTTCGTGCTTGAGGGCGATCATCCCTTCAACAATCGCATCGATCCTCGGGCCATTGCGCTCGCGCAGCGCATGCGTCGCGCGCTCCTGCACGGTTCGATCGACGACGATTGGGAGGCTTGGGCCCTGGCACTGGCCGAATGCGCGGCAGCGGAAAACTCCAAGTCGGCAAGGCCCCAAGGTTCCCTCACCGACGGCCGGATGCGCTTGCTGGATGAATTCATCGACGCAGGCCTCGATCAGCCATTGGCCGTACCGGCGATGGCGCAGCTGCTGGGGCTGTCCGAGGGCTACTTCATGCGTGCGTTCAAGGCCGCGACCGGCAAGAGCCCCCATGGCTACCTCATCGACCGACGCCTCGCCAGGGCCCGGGCGCTGATACGCGATTCCTCGGCCACACTGCCGCAAATCGCCCTCGCCTGCGGTTTCAGCTCACAAGCGCACATGACAACGACGTTCAAGCAGCGCCTTGGTGTGAGTCCGGCGCAATTGCGTCAAATGACGAAGTGCATTTGACGTCCTTGACTTAATGGTCCAGTTTTCAAGGACAGCATCTCACCGGACGTTGTGCTGGATACGCCCCATTCGTGAATCAGAGGACCGCTGCCGCCTATGATCGATGTACGAAGAATCTGCGCCGTTGAGTCTTGTTGGGTGCCCCTGTGTCGCTGATCCCCCTGGTTGTGTGCGACGACTCCACCATGGCGCGCAAGCAGGTGTTGCGTGCGCTGCCGCAAGATTGGCCGGTTTCAGTCACCGAGGCGGTCAACGGTCGCCAGGCGATGGATGCCATACGCCAGGGCCTTGGCCACGTGGTGCTGCTCGACCTGACCATGCCGGAGATGGATGGTTATCAAGTACTGAGTGCCTTGCGCGCCGAGGGGTTGAAAGCGCAGGTCATTGTGATTTCCGGCGACGTCCAGGACGAAGCGGTACGCCGGGTGCATGAACTGGGCGCGCTGGCGTTCCTGAAAAAACCTTTCGACGAAAACCAGTTGCGCCAGACACTCACCGGGCTGGGTCTACTGACTCAACCCGGCCAGGCTCCGCTGCACAATCGACCGGTACCGAACGCGGCCATCAGTTTCCAGGATGCGTTCCGCGAGACGGTCAACGTTGCCATCGGCCAGGCCGCGGCGCTGATTGCCAAGGTCCTGGGCGTCTTCGTGCAATTGCCGGTGCCGAACGTGAACATCCTTGAAGTCGGGGAACTGCACATGGCGCTGAACGACGTCGGCAGCTCCCAGCAACTGACGGCCATCTGCCAGGGCTTTATCGGCAGCGGCATCGCCGGTGAAGCACTGCTGATATTCCATGACTCGGAGATCGCCGACATCGGGCAACTGATGCAGCGCGAGAGCGCCGACTATTCGGACCTGGAGATGCTGGTAGACCTTTCCAGCATCCTGATCGGTGCTTGCCTGAGCAGCATCGCCGAGCAGATCGACGTGATTTTTTCCCAGGGGCATCCGCAGATCCTGGGTCAGCATGCAGCAATCGAGGAATTGATCCGGGCCAACCGCGTCCACTGGAAAAAGACCCTGGCGGTGGAAATCAGCTATGGCCTGGAAGGCCAGGATATCCGCTTCGACCTGTTGCTGCTGTTCACGGAAGACTCCATCGAGCGGCTAACCCACAAACTCGCCTACCTGATGAACTGAGCCATGAGCGAATCCATCGATCTGAACGAATTCCACTGGTTGCTGGCCATCGTTCAGAGCATCGACGTCGGCGTGGTGGTACTTGACCGCGAATACCGCGTACAGGTCTGGAACACCTTCATGGAAAACCGCTCCGGCGTGCAGCCCAAGGATGCCCAGAACCGCAACTTCTTCAGTCTGTTTCCTGAGATCGATCGCCCCTGGTTCAGCCGCAAGGTCGAGAGCGTCGCGACCCTCGGCACGCCGGCATTCACGGTCTGGGAGCAGCGCCCGTACCTGATGCGGTTCAAGAGCTACCAGCCGATCACCGGCCAGGAAGAGTTCATGTACCAGAACACCACGCTGCTGCCGCTGCGCTCGCCCGACAACCGGATCAATCACATCTGCCTGGTGATCTACGACGTCACTGACGTCGCCACCAACCGCCATCAGATCCAGGCCGCCAACGCACAGTTGCAATTGCTGTCCAGCACCGATCGCCTGACCGGTCTCTACAACCGTGGTCATTGGGAAGCCAGCCTGAAAGCCGCCTACGCCCGCCATCAACGCTACGGCAATGCGCTGAGCCTGGTGATGCTCGACATCGATCACTTCAAGCGGGTCAACGACACCTACGGTCACCAGGCCGGCGACAAGGTCATCGAGCAAGTCGCCCGACTGTTACACGAGCATGTGCGCGAATCCGACGTCGCCGGACGTTACGGCGGCGAAGAGTTCGGCGTGGTGCTATCGGACACCGACTCGGCCGGCGGGCAGATTTTCGCCGAGCGCCTGCGCAAGGCAGTTGAAGAGTCGCTGGTGCAGTACAACGGCCAGGACATAAGTTTCACCGTCAGCCTGGGCGTAGCCGACCTGAGCCAGCCCGCCAACGACCACGCCGAACTGATCGCCAGGGCCGACCAGGCCCTGTACACGTCGAAAAAGACCGGACGCAATCGTGTGACGGTTCACGGCCACTGAGCCACCGCCCCTTCCTCCACAGGAAATCCGTGCCAGCTCGGAATTAATCTTCCCAATCAAATTGTGGGAGCGAGCCTGCTCGCGAAGGCGGCGACACATCCATCACTATTCTGGCTGATGAATTGCTATCGCGAGCAGGCTCGCTCCCACAGGGGAATTGCGGTGGCTTCGGAGTTTACGCTCGCCAACAACTGGTCTGTCCAATCTAGTTTTTATCTGATTGGTCTTGCCAATATTTTTTTCGCCGTGTAGTTTCGAGCCAACATCAGCGGCGCAGCTCACTGCGCGCCTACAACAAGAAAGAGTGTCTCGGTTCCGGCAGCCGTGCGCTCACTCCCCTCCTACCGCGCGCAGCCATCCACCGCCTGCGCGCCAGCCAAGGAGCATCAACATGCTGACTGTCGTCTGTAACGAACCCGGCTCGCTAACCGCCATCGAACATGAAATGCCCGTCAGGAAACCGCGAGAAGTCCTGATTCGAGTCAAGCGTGTCGGCGTCTGCGGCACCGATCTGCATATTTTCAGCGGCAACCAGCCCTTCCTCGAATACCCGCGCGTCATGGGTCATGAGTTCTCCGGAATTGTCGAAGCCAGCGACGCCTCCAGCGACCTGGCTGTCGGTGATGTTGTCTACGTGATGCCCTATCTCTCCTGCGGCACTTGCGTTGCCTGCCGTCAAGGCAAGACCAACTGCTGCACCCGCATCCAGGTTCTGGGCGTCCATTGCGACGGCGCCTTCACTCAATACCTGAGCGTTCCCCAGGAGTTCGTGCACAAGGCCGTCGGGGTTTCCCTGGACCAGGCGGCGATGATCGAATTTCTCTCCATCGGAGCCCACGCCGTACGTCGCTCGAACGTCCAGGCAGACAAACACGCCCTGGTGGTCGGCACCGGCCCGATCGGCATGGCGGCGGCGATCTTTGCGAGCCTGCGCGGGGCGAAAGTCACCGTACTGGATACCCGCCAGGATCGCCTGGCGTTCTGCAAGGAACATCTGGATATCCACGCGGCCGTGCACATCGGCGAAGGCGACAAGCAGGCCTTGGCCGAACTGACCGGGGACGACTTTTTCGACGTGGTATTCGATGCCACCGGCAACGCCCGGGCGATGGAGCGCGGATTCGAATTCATCGCCCACGGTGGCACCTACGTGATGATCTCGGTGGTACGGGACTCGATTACTTTCTCCGATCCTGAATTTCACAAGCGTGAAGCCACGCTGATGGGCAGCCGCAACGCCACCCGGGAAGATTTCCAGTATGTCGAGCAATGTTTGCGCGAGGGCTTGATTCCCGATGCAGCCCTGAACACCCATCGGTTGCTGCTGAGCGACGTGGCCCGCTCCTTCTCCACATTGCTCGACCCCAACCAGGGTGTGGTCAAGGCGATCATCGAGTGCTAGGCAACGGAGGACACCGTATGAACCTGCCTGCTTCCATCTTGCTTGTCCTGGCGTCCGGTGACGATGTTGCCGTAGCCCGGGGCGACATTCCCGAAGGTCAAAGCCTCAGCGCCGATGGCATCACGCTGACCGCCCGACAACCGATTCCATCCGGTCACAAGATCGCCCTGCGCCCGGTGTCGGCCGGCCATCGGGTACTTAAATACGGGCAGACTATCGGCCAGGCAACCCGAGACATAGAGCCCGGCGATCACGTCCACGTGCACAACCTGGACATGTCTGCGACCAATGCCGAACACAGCGTCCGGAACGTCTATGTGCCCACATTGCCGAGCGCTCGCCCCGCTACGTTCGAAGGTTATCTGCGTGACGATGGACGCGTCGGCACGCGCAACTACATTGGCGTGATTTCCAGCGTCAACTGCTCGGCGACCGTCTGCAAGCACATCGCCAAGGCCTTTTCATCCGAGCGGCTGAAAGACTTCCCCAACGTCGACGGCGTCGTCGCAATCACCCATGGCAGTGGCTGTGGCATGGGGGCCAAGGGTGAAGGCATCGACATCCTCAAGCGCACCTTGCGTGGGTATGCCGATCACGCCAATTTCGCCGGGGTGCTGTTGATCGGCCTCGGTTGCGAGGTCAACCAACTCACCCCACTCATGGATGAACTGGGCGATCGCCGCGCTGCACTCAAGGCCAGCCTGATCATTCAGGACGAAGGCGGCACCCGAGAAGCCGTGCAACGGGGTATTGCCGCTATTGAGACGATGCTGCCCATCGTCAACCAATGCCGGCGCACGGCCGTCGCCGCCAGCCACCTGTGCGTGGGTCTGCAATGTGGCGGCTCGGATGGCTACTCAGGCATCACGGCCAACCCGGCGCTCGGCGCGGCCGTGGACCTGCTGGTGCAACAGGGCGGCACCGCGATACTTTCGGAAACCCCGGAGATCTACGGCGCTGAGCACCTGCTGACAGCCCGCGCCGCGTCCGCCGACATCGCGGCGAAACTGATGGAGCGCATCCATTGGTGGGAAACCTATGTGCAACACAACGACGGCGACATGAACAACAACCCGTCACCGGGCAACAAGGCCGGAGGCATCACCACCATTCTGGAAAAATCCCTGGGCGCGGTGGCAAAAGCCGGCTCGACCGGGCTGATGGGGGTCTATCACTACGCTGAAAAAATCGATACCCGGGGCCTGGTGTTCATGGACACGCCCGGCTACGACCCGGTGTCCGCGACCGGCCAGGTGGCGGGCGGCGCCAATCTCATCTGCTTCACCACGGGTCGCGGCTCGACCTACGGCTGCAAGCCCACGCCCTCCTTGAAAATCGCCACCAACACCCGCCTGTTCCAGCACATGGAGCTGGACATGGACTTCAACGCCGGTGGCATTGTCGACGGTGTGGAATCGGTGGCCGAGGCCGGTGAACGGTTGTTCCGGTTGATGCTGCGGGCCGCTTCTGGAAGCCGCACCCGCAGCGAGGAAAACGGCCTGGGCGATAACGAATTCCTGCCCTGGCAGATCGGTGCGGTGATGTGAGTCGTTGCACTCTTTTCCACATCAATGAACACGATCAAGCGGCTATGGTAGCCTTTGCGGACTCTCAGATGGACGCCCACCCATGGTCTCACCGATCAATCCCGCCGAACGCAAGCCGTACCAGAAAATCGCTGATCAACTGCGCAACTACATTGCCGAGGGGGAGTTCAAGACGGGCGCAAGACTTCCCCCCGAGCGAGATTTGACCCAGCTTCTCGGGGTTTCCAGGCCGTCCCTTCGCGAGGCGCTGATCGCCCTGGAAATCGACGGCGACATCGAGATCAAGATGGGCTCCGGCGTGTACGTACGGGCCAGGTCCGGCGATGCAAAAAAACCGAGCATGACCTTGGGCGAGAGTCCCTCGGAACTCATGCAGGCTCGTGCCTTGATCGAGGGCGAGTCGGTGATCCTGGCGTGTCTGCATGGCAAGAAAAGCGACTACCGCTACCTGCAGGAATGCATCGATGCCATGCGCGCGAGCATCGCCAGTGGTCTGCCGCCGTTGGAGGATGACCGCAGATTTCATCAGCGCCTGGCGAAAATGAGCGGCAACTCCGCCCTGGTGCGGATCATCACCGCCCTGTTCGATGAACGTCACAATCCGATTTCGGCGCACCTGAGCAAGCACGCGGAGAACGCACTGACGTGGGAGGCGGCAGTCGTCGAACATGAGGCAATCCTGCACGCCTTGGCCACCAAGGACGTGCTCGGCGCCCAAACCTCGATGCGCCAGCACCTGAGCCGCTCGGAAAACCGCTGGCTGCGGGCGCTCGAACCTGAAGCCCCCGCCGACTAGCCCCACCCGTTCAATCCTCTGAACACAGACCCTGTGGCGAGGGAGCTTGCTCCCGCTGGGGTGCGCAGCGACCCCAAACCGGTTGAACGCGATTGGCCTGATGCACCGAGGTGTCTGTTTCAGGGGCTGCTGCGCAGCCCAGCGGGAGCAAGCTCCCTCGCCACGGGTTCGTGTAGGCAGTTGGGTATGGAATGCACCGACACGCCTGCACTCCTGCCTCGATTGATGCTGGTACCCGCTTTTGTGGCGAGGGAGCTTGCTCCCTCTGGGGTGCGCAGCGCCCCCAACCCGGTTGAACGCGATTTGCCTGATGCACCGAGGTGCCTGGGTTCAGGACTGCTGCGCAGCCCAGCGGGAGCAAGCTCTCTCGCCACGGGTTCGTGTAGGCAGTTGGGTATGGAATGCACCGACACGCCTGCACTCCTGCCTCGTTTCCCTACCGGAATCCCCTCGCCACAAAAGCCCCGGCGTCCTGACGCTTGTCTCGATTGATGCTGGTACCGCTTTTGTGGCGAGGGAGCTTGCTCCCGCTGGGTTGCGCAGCGACCCCAAACCGGTTGAATGCGATTTGCCTGATGCACCGAGGTGCCTGTTTCAGGGGCTGCTGCGCAGCCCAGCGGGAGCAAGCTCCCTCGCCACGGGTGTTGCTCGGGATTTAGTGTGCTGTTTGGTCCAGTTGTCGGCGCACGGCCAGTTCCACGCCACGGATTTCTGCCAGGCCCTTGAGGCGGCCGATCAGGGAGTAGCCGGGATTGCTCTTGCGATGCTGGTCGTCGAGCAACTGATGCCCATGATCTGGACGCAGCGGCAAGCGCGGGCCGCCTTCGCGCTCGCGCCGGCGCTCTTCGGCCACCAAGGCACTGATGACCCCGACCATATCGACGTCCCCAGCCAGGTGATGAGCTTCATGAAAGCTGCGTGGATCGGCTTCCCGACGGGTCGAACGCAGGTGAGTGAAGTAGATGAACGGCGCAAATTGCCTCGCCATCGCCACCAGGTCGTTGTCCTCGCGCACCCCATAGGAGCCGGTACAGAACGTCAGGCCATTGGCCGGGCTTGGCGCGGCGTCCAGCAGCCATTGGGCATCTTCGGCGGTAGAAAGTATGCGCGGTAGCCCGAGCAACGCCCGGGGCGGGTCGTCCGGGTGGATCGCCATGCGCACGCCCACCTCCTCCGCAACCGGAATCACCGCGCGCAAAAAATACCCCAGGTGCTCACGCAACCTGGCCTCGTCGATGTCGGCGTAGGTACGCAGCAACTCGCGGAATTTGTCCAGGCTGTAGTGTTCTTCGGCGCCGGGCAATCCAGCGATCAGGGTATCGACCAAGGCTTCGCGCCCGGCCGGCGACAGTTGTTCGAAATAGGCCTTGGCCTGCTGGATATCCTCGGCGCTGTACTCGTCCTGCGCTCCCGGCCGCTGGAGGATGAACAGGTCGAAGGCGGCGAACGCAGTCTGGTCGAAGCGCAACGCCCAACCGCCATCCGCCAGTTCATACGTCAAGTCGGTACGGGTCCAGTCCAGCACCGGCATGAAGTTGTAGCAGACGATATCGATACCGCAGCTCGCCAGGTTACGCACGCTTTGCTGGTAGTTGGCGATGTACTCGTCACGACGGCCGCAGCCGCGCTTGATGTCTTCGTGCACCGGAATGCTTTCCACCACGGACCAGGTCAAGCCGGCGGCTTCGATCAGCGCCTTGCGCGCCGCGATGGCGTCCACCGGCCAGACCTGGCCATTGGGAATCTCGTGCAACGCGGTGACGATGCCGGTCGCACCGGTCTGGCGAACGTCTGCCAGGGAAATCGGATCTTTGGGGCCAAACCAACGCCATGTCTGTTCCATGTTTTTCTCCTTGTTATCGGTTGGGTGCGGCAAAGGTGTGCAACAGGCTGTCGACGCCATCGCGGGTCAAGGCGGCGTGGGCGCGGTGCACCGCATCACGAAACGCGGCGCGAGACGACAGCGCTGGCGGGAAGACTTCTACAAGGTCGAGAAAAGCATCGACCCGTGATGCGCCGTCGAAGCGTCCCGCAACGTCAGCAAAGGTTGCGCTCAGCGGGTCGTCAACCACATGCGCCGGTCGACCGGGCAACGGCTGCGTGCAGTAATGAATCCAGGCGGCAATTCCCAGCGCGGTGCAGTCGATGCCGCGCCCTTGGTCGAGCAATTGCTCTGCGCCGAGCAACCAGCGCTGCGGCAATTTTTGCGAACCGTCCATGGCAATCTGGCGCAAGCGGTGTTGCAGGCTGTCATTGGCGAAGCGCGCCAGCAGGTCGCGACCGTATACCGACAGGTCGATCCCTGCCGGCATGTCCAGCGTGGGCGCGGCTTCCTCGGTCATGTAGCGCTCGATGAAATGCGCCAGCCTCACATCGCTGACGGCCTCGAAGACTGACTCATGCCCGGCCAGCAGCCCCACATAGGCCAGCAACGAATGGCTGCCGTTGAGCATGCGCAATTTCATGGTTTCGAACGGGCGCACATCGTCGACCATCTGCACGCCTTCGGCTTCCCAGTCCGGTCGGCCAAGGGGAAAGTGGTCCTCGATCACCCACTGGCTGAAGCTTTCACAGACCACGGCGGCGCGGTCGTGGCAGTCCAATTGTTGCGCCAGCCGGACGAAGGACTCCTCGTCCATGGCCGGCACGATGCGGTCGACCATGGAGCTGGGAAATGCCACCTGTTGCTCGATCCACTGCGCCAGCGCCTGATCCTGCAACGCCGCCAATGCGCTTACCGCCTGGCGGGTGCGCTGGCCGTTGTCGGGCATGTTGTCACAGCACAACACGGTAAACGCCGGGACGCCCGCGGCGCGGCGACGACGCAAGGCTTCGAGGACGATGCCGGGCGCTGAACGCGGCGCCTGCGGATGGGCGATGTCATGGGCAATTGTCGGATCCTCACGGCGCAACTGCCCTGAAGAAGGGCTCAGGCAGTAGCCTTTTTCAGTGACGGTGAGCGTGACGATCCGCGTCTGCGGCGCGGCCATGCGTTGCAACAACTGCTCCAGCTCCTGACCGCCCTCGCCCGCATACAAGGCCTCGCGCAACACGCCGATTTCCCGCAGCGTCACCTGCTCGCGGTCACGATACTCCGCCACATGGTAACGACCGTCCTGCTCGCGCAATTGCTCGACCAAAGCGTGATTGGAGCGCAGGTTGGCGCTGCACAAGCCCCAGTCGCTGTCGCCGTGGCGATTGAGATTGCGTTGCAGGTACACCGCCTGATGCGCCCGGTGAAAGGCGCCCAGGCCCAGGTGCACGATGCCGATCTCGCGGGCCTGGCCAGTGGCGGGAACGCGTTGATTGAGCGACATGGCTATCCTCCTTCAGGGATGGTCGAGGGCTGGACGCGGCTGGACGCCTGCATCGGCCTGCGGCGCGACACCTGCCACCGCCAGCGGCTTGACGTAACGCGCCACGCACAGCGCACCGATGATAGTCAGCAGGCCCGCCAGCAGGAACGCGCTGGTGAACGAGCCGGTGAACTGGACGATGAACCCGGTCAGGGTCGGCCCGATGATGCCCGAGGTGTTGGCCAGAAAATGCATGAAGCCACTGACGCCGCCGACACGCGCCGCAGGCACCGTATCCTGGATGATCGCCCAATAGATCGCGCCGGTGAGGTAGAGGAAAAACACCGCCAGCGCCACCAGGATGACGGCCGGATACAGGGTCTTCACCACCCCGGCGACGCCGATGCAACCGGCGCAGGCCAACAGGCAAGTCACCAGCACGACTTTGCGCGAGAACATGATCCGCCCGGTCTTCTTGAACACGAAGTCGGAAATGAACCCACCCAATGCCAGACCCAGGAAGCCCAGCAGCCAGGGGATGACCGTGGCGATGCTCATGTCCTTGACGTTCAGGCCGTGGGCCATGGTGAGATAACTGGGGAACCAGGTCAGGAAGAAGAACAGCGTGTAGTTATAGGAAAAGAACGCCAGGGAGGTGAACAGCACCGTCGGCTGCTTGAGGTAGAACCGCAGCGGGAATACCGGCTGCGACGCCAGCTCGCTCTGCCCCTCCGCCCGCAGGATATCCTCGGCGCCCTCGCCCTCGGGCTTTTCCTTGACAAACTTGTACCAGATTGCCGCCCAGATCAGGCCGACCAGCATGATGATGATGAACGACACCTTCCAGCCGTAGGTGACCGCAATGAAGCCCACCACCGGACCGGAAATCGCCCCGCCCAGCGGCGTGCCGGACATCGAGGCACCGAGAGCTCGTGCCCGGCGCTTGGGGGTGTACCAGTTGTTCACCATCTTGCTGGTGGTGACGCTCAGCGGACCTTCGCCCATGCCGAACAGGATCCGGATGAGCACCAGCGACGCGAAGCCCACCGTCAGCACCGTGAGGCCGCTGAACAACGACCACAGGACCATGGCCAGCAGCAACGTGGTCTTGGCGCCATAACGGTCGGCGGCCCAGCCACCGATGAAGTTGAAGGCGGCATAACCGACGAAAAAGCTGCTGAAGATCATGCCCATCTCACCCGTACTCAGACCGTAGTCTTTCTGGATGAACGGCGCCGCCACAGACAATGCCGACCGGTCGAGGTAATTGATCACCCCGGCCAGGAACAGCATGATGATGATTAAGCTACGTCCTTGACCAAACATGGTGGAACCTCCCGCTTGTTGTGTTTATTCGGTGAGGGTGCCCATGACAGGCACGATGAAACCGGTGATGCAGACGGCTCAGTGAAGGGCGCTCGTCAGCTCCACCAGGATTTTTCGGGTTTG
The DNA here is from genome assembly GCF_054161305.1 of Pseudomonas sp. Z2-11. Taxonomy (NCBI): domain Bacteria; kingdom Pseudomonadati; phylum Pseudomonadota; class Gammaproteobacteria; order Pseudomonadales; family Pseudomonadaceae; genus Pseudomonas; species Pseudomonas sp. Z2-11. The sequence continues at coordinate 2,649,678 of NZ_CP096395.1, read as the reverse complement.
CTCGGGGTGCTTCTCGATCAGGTCGATGGCGCCGGGCATTTCATCGAAGCTGACGCGATGGCTGATCAGGTCCTGGACCTGCAATTTGCCGCTGGCGATCAGTTCGATCACCTGGGGGAACTTGCGGTTGTTGAGCCTGGAACCGACCAGCGTCAATTCCTTCTTGATCATCTCCAACTGCACCAGATCGCTGGGCGTGGCATTGAAGCCGAGCAATCCGATGCGCCCGGCCGGCGAGGCCAGGCGCACCATCTGCGGCATCAGCGCCGGAATGCAGGCAGCATCGACGATCAACGGCACGCCCTCGCCCTGGGTGTGCTCACGCATCAGCGCTTCGACATCGACTTGCTGGCCGTTGAGGGTGCGACTGGCGCCCAGCGCACGCGCTGTCTCCAGGCGGCTGTCGATGACATCGGTCACGGTGATGTCGGTCATTCCCAGCGCCCGGGCCATTTGCACCAGGGTCAGGCCGATCACGCCGGCGCCGTAGATCAACACGCTGTCACCCGGCTGCGGCTGCATCCGATCGAGCACGTTCAGGGCAATGGAATAAGGCTCCACCAGGGCGCCGTGGCTGAGGGACATCGAATCGGGCAAGCGGTGGGCGTTCTCGGCCGGGACGCAGACCTGCTCGCTGAAGCCGCCGTCACGGTGCACGCCGATCACTTGCAGCCGCGTGCAGACGTTCGGCCGCCCGATGCGGCAGGGATAACAGGTGCCGCAACTGATCACCGGATCGATGCACACCCGGTCGCCTGTCTGGAGGTGCTCGACACCTTCACCGACCTGCCGGATCACTCCGGAGAATTCATGGCCGGTGACCCTGGGGAAACGCACGAATGCGTTCTGCCCGTGAATGATGTGCATGTCCGAGCCACAGATGCCGGCATACGCCACATCGACCAGCACCTCGCCACGAGCGACCTCGGGGCGGTCTACCTGGGCCAGGCCGAACTCGAAGGGTGCTCTTACCTGGAACGCTTTCATCGGATGACTCCTGGCGGGACATTCGTCCCGTTTCCTTGAATGGATTGAAACCGTTTCACCAATGCCACAGCGTGCCGTCTTCAAGACGGTTGACCGGCAGGCTGGCGCGTTTGTAGGGGTATTGGCGGGCAAGCTCTTCATCGATATCGACGCCATGCCCTGGCGTTTCGCCCGGGGTGAAATGGCCGTCCTCGAAGCGATACGCATGAGGGAAGACTTCATCGATGCGGTCTTCGTGAGGCATGTGTTCCTGGATGCCGAAGTTCGGCACCCACGTATCGAAATGCAGGGCCGCGCCCATGCACACTGGTGACAGGTCGGTGGCCCCGTGAAAACCGGTACGCACCTGGAACAGCGCGGCGAAATCGGCAATTCGCCGCACGTGGGTAATGCCGCCGGCATGCACCAGCGTCGTGCGGATGTAGTCGATCAATTGTTCCTGGATCAGCTCGCGGCAGTCGTGGATCGAGTTGAACACCTCGCCCACCGCCAGCGGCGTGGTGGTGTGCTGGCGGATCAGGCGGAAGCTCTGCTGGTTTTCCGCCGGCGTGCAGTCTTCCAGCCAGAACAGGTTGTACGGTTCCACCGCCTTGCCCAGGCGCCCGGCCTCGATGGGCGTCAGGCGATGATGCACGTCGTGGAGAATGTGCAGGTCATCGCCAAAACGTTCGCGCACGGCGGCAAACAGCTTGGGTACGTAATTGAGGTATTTGGCGGTGTCCCAGACGTGTTCCGCGGGCAGGTCGCTGTCGGCCGGCTCGTAACGCTCGCCACTGCGTTTGGCGACCCCGTACGTCGTGGCAATACCCGGGACTCCGCATTGCACCCGCACGGCCTTGTAGCCCAGCTCGACGTGACGGGCGACTTCGTCCAGGCAACCTTCGATGTCCTTGCCGGTGGCGTGCCCGTAGACCATCACCCGCTCACGGCTCTTGCCCCCGAGCAATTGGTACAGCGGCATGTTCGCGGCCTTGGCCTTGATGTCCCAGAGCGCCACGTCGACGGCGGCGATGGCCGTCATGGTCACCGGCCCCCGTCGCCAGTAAGCGCCGCGATAGAGGTACTGCCAGATGTCCTCGATGCGATGGGCATCGCGGCCGATCAACGCCGGAAGAACGTGCTCTTCCAGATACGCGACGACGGCCAGTTCGCGGCCATTCAACGTGGCATCGCCGATGCCGTAGATGCCTTCGTCGGTGACAATCTTCAACGTGACCAGGTTGCGCCCCGGGCAGGTAACGATGACACGCGCTTCAACGATTTTCATAAGTCAGACCTGTTCGACAAAAAGAAGTGAGGACGTGCCCATGCTCGGCATGGCCGCCTGCGGAATCAGCGCGCCCCGGTACTGGACGACCTCGGCAGCCAGGCGATGGCCCCAGCGGGCGGCCTGCTGCGGATCACCACCGCGCAGATGGCAGGCCAGGTACGCAGCGTTGAACGAATCACCGGCAGCGGTGGTGTCGATGACCTGCGCGACGGTCTGCGCGGGCACTTCGAAACGCCCCGCGGGACACTGGATCAGGCAACTGGCGGCGCCACGCTTGAGGGCGACTTCGCGGACTCCCGCCTCGGCGTAGGCACCGAACAAGGCATCAGGGTCGTGGTAGCCGAACAGGCTCGCGTCATCTTCCCAAGTCACCAGCGCCAGGTCGCTCAGGTGCAGCAGATCGCGATAGGCCTGCCGAGCCGTTTCAGGGTCGGGCCAAAGGTGGGGACGGTAGTTGTTGTCGAAGACAATGCGCGTGCCCGCCCGGCGAGCCCGATGCAAGGCGTGGATCAGGCGTTCGCGCCCCTCCGGCAGGAGGATCGCCAGGGTAATGCCGCTCAGGTAGACATAGTCGTAATCGGCCAGCGCAGCGAGCATGGCCTCGGCCTCGGCGCCTTCGAACATGCGCCGCGCCGCCGCTTCCCCGCGCCAGTAGAGGAACCGCCGCTCGCCGTGTGGATCGGTCTGGATGAAGTACAACCCCGGCAGCGCATCCTCGATCACCCGGACATGCGCATCGCTAATGCCTTCGTCCAGCCAGGACTGGCGCATGGCCGCGCTGAATGCGTCGTTGCCCACCGCGGTCATATAGTCCACGGCGACGGCGCCACGTGGATTCAACCGGGCCAGGTAGACCGCGGTGTTAAGCGTATCGCCACCGAAGGTCTGCGTGATTGCGGCATCCCGCCCGCCGCGCACCTCGATCATGCACTCACCTATCAGCGCGACCTTCAGCGGTCGGGGGAAGCGGGTGTCCGGGCCATGGTTGAGTGTCAAATCCATCATTACGCGCCTTTCTTGTTTTTAAAACGGCGTTTCATTTTTATCTCAAGGCCCGAGTCTAGTCAGATTTCCGGCCTCGTCAAGCAAAAATGAAACAGCGTTTTGTTCTGCTTGCGTATATCCTTGGGTTTTACTTTCACGTTGGAGCCTTCATGGACAACAGCGTCATTCCCAATAACGATCTGGTGTCGGCGGTTGGCCGGACCATGGCCGTGCTCGAAGCCCTGGCCGAGCATCCGGAAGAAAGCGGCGTGTCGGAAATCGCCACCAAACTGGACATGTCCAAGGCCACGGTTTATCGCTTCCTGCAATCACTCAAGGCTCGCGGGTATGTGGTGCAGGATGCCGAAGACCGTTATCGCCTCAGCGTCCGGCTGTTCGAACTGGGCGCCCAGGCCCTGCCCCATCTGGACATCGTTCGCGAAGCGGAGCCGGGGATGCGCCGGATCAACGAGTTGACCGGCGAGACCGTGCACCTGGGGATCCTTGACGAAGGCAGCATCGTCTACGTGCACAAGATCGACTCCAAATACAACCTGCGCATGTACTCGCGCATCGGCCGGCGGGCGCCGTTGTATTGCACCGGCATCGGCAAGGTGCTGATGGCGTGGCTGGAAGAGGAAGAGCTGCTCGCGCACCTCGCGCAGGAAAGCTTCGAGCGCCGTACGGCCAATACCTTGACCAGTGTCGAGGCGTATCTGCAGGAGTTGGAGATTGTGCGCCAGCAGGGCTATGCCGAGGATCACGAAGAATTCGAAGACAACATGCGCTGCCTGGCGGCACCGATCCGCGACCGATTCGGCCATGTGATCGGCGGGATGAGCGTTTCATTCCCGTGCTTTCGCTTCAGGGAAGAATTGAAGCAGGACTACGTCAAGCAACTGATGCAGGCGACGCAGCAGATTTCAGCTCAGTTGGGTTGGCATGCACGTTGAGCGCTAGATCCGACGACAAACCCGTGGCGAGGGAGCTTGCTCCCGCTGGGTCGCAAAGCGGCCCCTTTTTTTGGGCCTGCTGCGCAGTCCAGCGCGAGCAAGCTCCCTCGCCACAGGATCGTCGTTGCTCTCAAATGAACTGCATTACCTGTGGGAGCGAGCCTGCTCGCGAAGACGTCAACACATCCAACATCACTGCAAGCTGACCCTCCGCTTTCGCGAGCAGGCTCGCTCCCACAGGGATAGTGAGTGTTCAGCCTTGCATTCAGCTTGCTTCTACAGTCTTTAACGCCCAACCGTTATTTCGCGAACAGCTGGCTCATGTCCTTGAACGCCTTGAACTCCAGCGCATTGCCGCAAGGGTCGAACAGGAACATGGTCGCCTGCTCGCCGACCTGGCCCTTGAAGCGGATGTAGGGTTCGATCACGAATTCGGTACCCAACGACTTCAATCGCTCGGCCAGCGCTTCCCATTCAGCCCAACCCAACACGACGCCGAAGTGCGGCACCGGCACATCGTGCCCATCCACGGCATTGCTGTGCGCGTTTTCCTGGGAAGCGGTCTTCGGATGCTCGTGGATCACCAACTGGTGCCCGTAGAAGTTGAAGTCGACCCATTGATCACTGGAACGACCCTCCTCCAGCCCGAACACCTGGCCATAAAAGTTTCGGGCTGCCGCGAGGTCATAAACCGGGATTGCGAGATGGAAGGGTGAAAGGCTCATCAGGACTCCAAATGACAATATTCTTGTTCAAGGGCACGCTCATCAAGGCGTGCCCTATCGTAGGCGCGGCCACTGAACAATAAAATCAATATAAATTTCTCAGAATCACAATTACTCTTGATGAATGATCAAAGAACTCAAGACCCTCATCGCGGTGGCGCGCGAAGGCACCTTTGCCGCCGCCGGGCACAGAATCGGCCTCACCCAGGCGGCGGTCAGCGCGCAGATCCAGCGTCTGGAAGCCGAACTGGGCTTCGAGCTGTTCGACCGCAAGGGACGCTCGGCCCACCTCAACAAGCGGGGCCAGCAGATACTCCTGCAAGCCCAGGAGCTGCTCCGTCTTTACGACAATCTCGGTTCCACCCTGCCCGGGCTTCCCGCCAGCGTCCTGGTGAACATCGGCGCGATCGCCTCCGTCCAGCGCTCCTACCTGCCGGACGCCCTCGCCAGGTTCCACCAGCAGTGTCCGCAATGCCGCACGCGTGTGGTGCCAGGCCTGTCGGTCGAGTTGATCAACCTGGTGGACGCCGGCGAAATCGATCTGGCGGTGATGATCCGCCCGCCGTTCTCGCTGCAAAGCGACCTGCGCTGGACGACCCTGGCGCTTGAGCCCTACCGGTTGATCGTCCCCCGTGGAATGCTCGGCGAGGACTGGTCGACGCTGCTGTCCAGCCAACCTTTCATCCGCTATGACCGGTCGTCCTTCGGTGGCAGGCAGGTCGACCGTTTCCTGCGGCAGATGCACTTCACCTTGCGCGAAGTGTGCGAGCTGGATGAACTGGACGCGATCATCAAACTGGTGGAAAAAGGCGTCGGAGTCGCCCTGGTGCCGCAGACATCGGCTCATCAGCCATGGCCGAAAGGTGTGCGGGCGCTCGACTTGGGTCAGCACACCTTTCACCGCGATATCGGCCTCATCCATCGATCGCGACAGAGCCTTGCCGACCCCGTCGCGACCTTGGCCGAACTGATTCAAGAGCAGGCCGGCGGTGGTGTTGGATAACGCCCTCTGCAGCGGCTACCAGACCGCGATATGCGAATCCGCCCGCGGTTCGGTCCCGCCACACAAGACGCCAGTGACCGGATCGCGCAGGATGATCTGGCCGCGCCCGTAATCGGTCAGGTCGCTGGCGACCTGGACCTCGTGGCCGCGGCGTGCCAGGGCATTGACCAGGTCCCGTGAAGCGCCCTGCTCGATGCCGACCTTCATCTCGCCCAGCCACTGCCAGCGCGGCGCATCCAGGGCCGCTTGCGGGTTCAGGCCGAAATCCACCAGGTTCATGACCATTTGCACATGCCCCTGGGGTTGCATGTAGCCGCCCATTACGCCGAAGGGGCCGAGGGGCTGGCCATCGCGGGTGAGGAATCCGGGAATGATGGTGTGGAAGGTCTTCTTGCCGGGGGCCAGGCAGTTCGCGTGAGTCGGATCGAGGCTGAACTCCTGGCCGCGATTCTGCAGGGCGATTCCGCTGTCGGGCAGCACCACGCCGGAGCCGAAGCCGTGGTAGTTGCTCTGGATGAACGAGACCATATTGCCCTCGCCGTCCGCGGTCGCCAGGTACACCGTGCCGCTGGCGTGGGGATCGCCGGGCTTCGGCGGTTGGGCCTGCTCGCCGATCTGTCCGCGACGGCGGGCGCTGTAGTCATCACTGAGCAAATCGGCCACCGCCACGCGCATGTGCAGGGGGTCGGTGATGTGGTGCAGGCCGTCGCTGTAGGCGAGCTTCATCGCCTCCAACTGGCGATGCCAGGTCTGTTGGCTGTCACGGTGATCGAAGTCGAAGCCTTCAAGTATTTTCAACGCCATCAAGGCCACCAGGCCCTGCCCGCTCGGCGGGATCTCCCAGACGTCCACACCACGGTAATTGACGTGGATGGGGTCGACCCACTGGGCGCGATAATCCCTCAGGTCCGAGGCGCGCAGGTAGCCGCCGCTAGCGCGGGAATGGGCATCCAGGCGCTCGGCCAGTGCGCCGCGATAGAGGCTTTCGCAGCACGTGTCGGCCAGTTCCTGGAGCGTGCGGGCCTGGGCCGGGTTGCGGAAAATCTCCCCGGCCCGTGGCGCGCGACCTTCGATGAGAAAGGTATCGAACCAGGCCTCCAGGACCGGATCGCGATGAGGCGTGAGCTCGCTCACCGCGACCTGCCATTGATGGGCAACCACCGGCGACACTACAAAACCGTCCCGCGCCAGGCTGATCGCCGGCTGTAGCAACTCGGCAAAAGGCAGCTTACCGAAGCGCCGAGACAGCTCGGCCCATGCCGACGGGCAGCCGGGAACGGTGACGGGTGTCCAGCCATACACCGGCATCTGTTCATGGCCAGCCGCCCTGACCGCCTCGATGCTCAAGGCCGCCGGTGCATGGCCGTTGCCGTTGAGCCCATGCAACTGGCCCTTGCACCAGACCAACGCGAAGGCGTCACCGCCGATACCGCAGCCGGTGGGCTCCACCACCGTCAGCGCCGCCGCCGTGGCGATGGCGGCGTCGATGGCGTTGCCGCCTTTTTGCATGATCTCGATGCCTGCCTGGGCTGCCAGGGGCTGGGACGCGGCGACCATGCCGCGACGGGCAAAAACGCTCTGGCGCTGCGACGGATAGGGGTATTCGTGGGCAGAAAATTTCAGCATGGCAAAGGCTCTTCAATACGGGAATTCATGGCCGGGAAAGGTCACAGCACGCGACTGAGAAAGGCCCGGGTGCGCGGGTGGATGGGGTGACAGAAAATCTGCTCCGGCGGCCCTTGCTCGATGAGCTCGCCCTGATCGAGCACCACCACGCGGTCCGCCACTTCGCGGGCAAAGCCCATTTCGTGGGTCACCACGACCATGGTCATGCCCTCCTCGGCCAACTCCTTCATCACCTGCAGGACCTCGCCAACGGTTTCCGGGTCGAGGGCGCTGGTCGGTTCGTCGAACAGCATGGCCTGGGGTTTCATCGCCAGCGCGCGGGCAATCGCCACCCGCTGTTGCTGGCCGCCGGAAAGCATCGACGGGTAGTGATCAGCCTTGTCCGCCAGGCCGACCCGCTCCAGCAAGCCGCGAGCCTGTTCCAGCGCTGCGGCGCGAGGCACGCCGAGCACCTGGATCGGCGCCTCGATGATGTTCTCCAGGGCGGTCATGTGGGGGAACAGATTGAAGCGCTGGAACACCATGCCGATGTCCCTTCGCTGGCGGGCGATGTTGCGCTCCGACTCACGCACCAGGCTGCCGTCGGCCCGCTCGCGGTAACCCATGGCCTGGCCATTGACGCGAATGCGTCCGCCCTGGATATCTTCCAGCAGATTGATGCAACGGATGAAGGTGGTCTTGCCGGAGCCTGACGCGCCGATCAGCACCACCACTTCGCCGCGCCGGACCTGCAGCGAGATGCCCTTGAGAATCTGCAACTCACCAAAGGACTTGTGCACGTCCAGCGCCTCGATGATCAGCTCTTCACTCTTGTGCGCCATGGTCAACGTGCCCTCAACAGGTTCATGGTGCTGCGACCGAACATCCGCAGCGACGCCGGTGGCGGTGACGACGGCCGGTCCGACTGGCCGAAACGGCCCTCCAGCCAGCGCTGGAAAAAGCCCCACAGGGTGGTCAGCAGCAGGAAATAGATCGCCACCACCAGGTACAACTCGAACACCCGGAACGTCGCCGACGTGACCATCTGGGTACTGAGCAGCAGTTCCTGCACGCCGATCACGCTGACCAGCGTGGTGTTCTTGAGCATCACGTTGAACTCGTTGCCCAGCGGCGGAACGATGACCCGGAACGCCTGGGGCAAGACAATGCGGCGCATCAGCTTGGCGAAGGTCATGCCCAGGGAACGTCCGGCCTCGTATTGGCCCTTGTCCACCGCACCGATGCCGGCGCGGATGATCTCGGCCATGTAGGCGCCCTCGTTGAGGCCCAGGGCGATGATCGCCGCCTGGATATTGCCGGGCACCACCAGGCCGAACAGTTCGATATCTTCGAAGCGGAAAATCCCGCCGGCGGCCAGCGCGGTGTAGAGAAAGACGATTTGCACCAGCAACGGCGTACCGCGCATCAGCCACACGTAGAAGCGCACCGGCAGGTGCAGCAACGGGTTCTTCGACAACCGCAGCAGCGCGGCCGCCAGCCCCAGGGCACAGCCGAGCAGCATCGCCAGCACGCTGATCAGGCAGGTCAGCCACAGCCCGGTGAGGTACACCTCACTGGGCTGCAACAGGTACTGCCAGAACACATCCCAATTAAAATTCATGGAGGGTCTACCTCAGTCCAGTGTGTCGCTGGCGACATGCCATTTGCCGAGCAACTGGCTGTAGCTGCCGTCGCTGCGCATGTCAGCGATGATCTGCTGCACGGCGGCGGTCAATTGCGGATCGTCCTTGCGCATACCCAGCCCGGTGAGAATCCGACTGAAGGCCGGCACGCCTTCTTCGAACAGGTCAGGGGCCATGCCAGCGTAGTAACCGGCGGTTTCCACGGTAGTGCCGTAGGCGTCGACCTGGCTGATGCGCAAGGCCTGGAAGGCATCGGTGTCGGTGTTGTAGACCACCAGCTTCATCGGCGACTTGCCGGCCTTGGCCAGGGTTTGGTTCTCGGCGTCGAGCAGGGTCTTGATGGTCGAACCATTGAGTACCGCGACCTTGTGGCCGGAGAGACTCTGCAGCGTCTTCAGGCCCTTGGGATTGCCCTTGGGCACCACCACCGCCTGGCTGGAATACATGTAGTTGACGATGTCGATCACCTCGCGGCGCTCGGGCTTGTCGAACAGCTGGTCGACGATCATGTCGCACTGCCGGGCCAGCAGCGCCGGAAGCAGTCCCGAGAAGGGAATGACCCGCCATTCGACCTTCTTGTCGTCCAGGCGCTTGGCGATTTCCAGCCCCAGGTCCACGGTCAGTCCCTTGGGTTTCTGCGCCGCATCGAAGGACACCAGCGGTGGCGAATCCATGCCCGAGCAATAGACGAGTTTATCGACCTTGAGCAAGCGATCCGGGACAACGGGCGCGGCTAGCGCCCACTGAGCACACAATCCCAAGGATAAAGCGGCGACCAACAGGCGAGGCTTATGCATGACCAGACACTCCAGTTCAGTAAATGACGGCAGTACTCAAAGTCAAAACACGGGGCAGGCTTAAAGCCTGCTCTCGTTATTTTTTCGATTGCAGAAACTCGATCAATTCAGGAACGGTGCCCTCGATGTGCGCACGCACCACCGCCTCGGCCTTCCCCGCATCGCCTGCACGCAGGGCATCGAGGATCAACGTGTGCTCCTGGCGCGCGCTCAGGGGCTTTTCCACGTGCTGCAGCCACAGGCGCATCGGCGCTTCGATCAGCGAATAAAGCGCGCTGATCTGCTTCAACAAGCGCGGGCGACCGCTGAGGCTGCATAGATATTCATGGAACGCGCGATGGCGGCTGACCCACTCGGCGCTCTCTTCGCGGTAATCGTCCATCTCGTCCAGCAGGCGCTCCAGCGCTGCCAATTGACGCTCACCGATCTTTGCTGTCGCGACACGCACTGCCAGGCCTTCCAGTGCGCTGCGCATTTCGAAGACTTCGTGCAGTTCGTCAATGTCCAGGCCACTGACCACCGCGCCGCGATTGGGCCGCAGGGTCACCAGGCCCTGGGCATCCAGACGCCGGAAGGCCTCGCGCACGGGCATGCGGCTCATGCCGATCTCGTTGGCGATGTCCTCGGCGATCAGCCGGTCGCCTTTGCGCAGGCGACCGCCGCAAATGGCTTCGAGCAGAAAGTTGTAGGCTTCTTCCTCGGCAGTGATGGGCGGACGTTCAGCGTAGGTCGGGGCAAACTGCATGGCAGCACCTTCTGCATTTTTGTATCCAATTATCCATGGATTCACAAAAGCAGAATGCGTGCCAACCGCACCGCTGGTTGTGCAAGGGATTGATTTTGAGGAAGTTGTTGAGGAAAACGGCAGGCGCGCTACAGGCTGGGTCGCGCCCGGTGTGCTACCAAACAGCTCAGCGGCTGCCTTTTATGAGTGCAGGATAGCGCTTCGGTAACACCGCGATGCCGTTCACTTAAGGCGTGTTCATGCGGGTGCCCGGGGTGTATCGGAAGGCGACTCACCAAACAGCGCCCGGTAATGGGCGGCAAAGTGGCTCAGGTGGAAAAAACCCATCGCCACGGCGATCTCGCTGACATTCAGCGCGGTCGCGCGGGTGCTGATCAAACGACGACGCACCGCATTGAGTCGCAGGTTGCGCAAATACTCCACCGGACGTATCCCGGTGACCGCCTGGAAGCTGTTCTGCAGAGTCCTGCGGCTCACGCGCAATTGTTCGCACAGGTCCAGGATGCTCAACGGCACTTCGGCGCTGGCCATGACCAACTCCTGGCACCGCTTGACCAGGTAGGCATTGACGGCAACGTTGCCGCGACGCCCACGCACCTCGTCCGAGGCATGGCTGAACAGATCGAGGAAAGCATTGAGCAGGACGTCTTCGAGGATTTTTTCCACGGCGGGATTGGCGGCGCCCGCTTGTTCCAAAAGGTGACGAAACAGCGGTTGGATCTGCTGCTGGACCCTCGACAACACCGCTTCATCCACGCTGATTTGCGAAACGCTTTTCAGGCGTTTGAGCTGTTCGTCCGCCAGCTCATAAGCCGCCAGCTTGGCAAAACGCACCGTGTCGACATTGGCCGCGAAGAAATGCGTGCCTTCCGGGGCGTGCAAGATGAAGTCTTCGCCGTCGCGCAACAGCACGACGCTGTGGGCGCCGACCTGGTGCCCTTGGACCACCGGCGCATTGCCCAGCGACAGGGCAATGCACAAGCGCCCTTTCGGCGCGCTACCGCGCTGCACCACGCGTTTGTCCAGCACCTCCTGGAAGATCTGGAAGCGCTCGGCGCACACCTGCCGCAGCTCGCTGGAAAGGCAGCCACGGCCGAGTTGGTCATAGACCTGATGCCAGCCCAGGATCGAACCGGCGTGTTGTTGAGGATCATTGAAGGTACGAACTTCGGCGAACATGATCGTTGTTCCTCGGTGGCCCTGCGCTTATTGCCCGATGCTGATATCCAGAGAAATCGATAAACCCGATGGAGAGGGAGCTTGCTCCCGCTTGAGTGCGAAGCGCTCACAAAAAGGGGTCTGCTTCGCAGCCCAGCGGGAGCAAGCTCCCTCGCCACGGGGTTTATCGCGTCCTTGAGAGAATTGTTCTTATCGGTGGAAAACCAAAGCCAGTTCCATGCCAAGCATGTGCAAGCGGTATTCAGCGGCCTTGATACCCAGGGGCGCCAATAAAGACCCGGAAAGCACCACTTGCCCCGCTTCGACGCGCTGCCCGTCGGCCAGCAAGCGCCGCACCAGCCAGCACAGATTCGCCACCGGCGTGTCCTCGCGCGCCAGGACGTTTCCTTCTCCGCATGCCACCCCGTCGCATTCCAGCCGGTAGTTCACGTGGGGCAATTGATCAGGACTGAACCTCACCCGTGGCCCCAGGCAGTAAAGCCCCGCGGCGGCATTGTCGGCCAGGAACGCGCCGACGCCGAAACGCCAGCCCTGCCAGCGGCAATCGGCGATCTCGAACGCTGGCGCGACCTCCGACACGGCGGCGAGGATGTCCTCGTCGCTGTGAAAACCAGGCTCCAGCGCGCGCCCGAGGACAAACGCCAATTCGATTTCCAGCTTCGGCTGGATCAGCCGTGCAAGCGCCACCGCACTGCCGGGCTCGACGGCCATGGCATCGGTCAAGCCGCCCAATACCGGCTCATCGAGCCCGAAGCGTTCCTGCGCCGCGCGACCAGCGAAAGCGACTTTCCAACCGCTCAACTGCTCACCGCCGGCCTGGCGTCGGCGCAACGCCTCGCGCTGCAAGGCGTAGTCCTTCGGTAAATCGAAAGCCTCTGATTCCAATGAAGGCAAGGCATGTACCGCCTGCGCGGCGTCGTGAAGCCGGACCAACAGATCATCTTCACGCCTCATGACAGTTGCTCCGCCAGTTTGCGCAACACGCCTTCGAGCCGCTCGGGCGTGGTGATCGCCGCGACAAACCGATCCGGCCGCACCACCACGACGCAATCGCGCACCCTGGCAAACCACTCGCCCAGACGGTTATCAACGTCTTCAATGCATATGGCGCCTTCGGCCGCCAAGGGCTGATTGCGCCCCACGCCACTGCGCGAACGATTGATCTGGATGAAGCGCGTCTCCCAGCGCGCCCACCAGGCCGCGGTTTCTTCGCCCAGGTGCGCGGCCGGATTGACCCGATAACCGAGCACCGCGTAGGAATGCCCCAGCACCTCATCCAGCTGTCGACGCTGCCCTTGGGCATCTTCGATCGACGGCTGGATGAATAGCTGCCCGACCAGGTCATCTTCGTGCAGCTCGGCGCGCTCGTGGTAGACCAGGCCCTTGGTGATGGTCGCCTTGGGTTTGAACTTGAACTCCAGCAAGTGCGAGCGAAGGTTGTCGACGCTGTTCACTGCCTGGAACAACCAGTCCCGCACGCCGGCCATCAGTGGGTTGGTCAGGCCGAGGACCGCGCCCATGTTGTCGGCCAGCGCGATGAGGTCTGTCGCATGGCCGCGGCGCTCCTGGTCGTAACTGGCGAGTATCGCCGGTGATGCCCGGCCCTGGAGGATCGCCGCCAGTTTCCAGGCCACGTTGACCACGTCACGCAGGCCCGAGTTGAGTCCCTGCCCGGCCCAGGGCGGAGAAATGTGCGCCGCATCGCCCACCAGCGCCACGCGGCCGGCGACAAACCGCGCCGCCACCCGCGAGTTGTGGGTGTAGGCGCGGATCCGGATGATCTCCAGCTGATCGACCGCATCGCCGATATGGCCACGGATCAGCTGTCGGATCGTTGTTTCTTCGCACATGCGGGCCTCGTCCTCGCCTTCCAGCAGCATGAACTCCCAACGTCGTTGCTGGTACGGCAAATAGATGCACACGAAGGGCCGCTGGGGATCGGCATGCAGGGCTGTGTATGGCGCATCCAGGGTGTCGTTGGCCGTGTCGACCACTACCCATTTGCGCGGATGGGTCAGCCCCAGCAGCTCGATACCGAGTTTCTTGCGCACGCTGGAGCGGCCGCCGTCGGCACCGATCACGTACTGTGCGCTCAACTGATACAGCTCACCCTGGGCATCGCGCACCTGCAAGGTCACGCCCGCTTCATCCTGCTCCAGGTCGAGCATTTCATGGCCTTGACGCAGCTCGACGCCCGCGTGCTTGCCCAACTGCTCACGCAAGGTGCCTTCAAGCAATTGCTGCATGAAGATGTTGCGCATCGGCCAGCCATAGTGGGCCGTGCTCGGCTTGACCTCGGCAAAACACACGCCCCGCGCGTTGTAGTAACGCAGCGGCACGTTGCAGATCATGTCCCGCGCCGCCAGTTCGGCAATGCCGATGCCTTGCAGCACGCGCAGCGCCTCATCGTCCATGCCCACGGCGCGCGGATACGGCAGGATGCCGTCAGCCAGTTCAAGGACTATACAGTCGATCCCGTACAGCCCCATGTAATGCGCCGCCGTGATCCCGTTCGGGCCGCCACCAACGATGACCACCTGGGTTTTGTCCTGCTTCATCGCTATTCACCGCTTTTGTTGTTTTGCGAAAATTGCTTGTGAAGTTGGCCGCGCAGGTAGTCCACGACGATACGGTTGAAGATTTCGCCCTGGTCGTCATGGACATAATGGCTGGCATCGGCGACTTCCGCTGTCTGCACATGCGCATTGGCCTCTTTCATCGCCTCCAGGGTCGCCTGCGGCAGAAAATCCGAACGTGCGCCGCGGATGAACAGCGTCGGGCAGTCCAGCGCCCGCACCGCGGGCCACAGATCAGTCGGGGTGATGCTCAGGCGCGCCTCGGCAATGCCCTTCTGGTCATGACGCCATTCGATGCCCGTCGGCGTCTGCTTCATGGAAAAGCGCAATCGGGACGCCAGCGCATCGGCCGACAGACCCGGTCGCGACTGCCGCCAGAACTGCGCGGCGCTGTCCCAGTCGGGAAACACCAGCGGCGTCTGGCTCATCTCGCGGCGGATACGTTCGGCGCCCTCGCCACGGATCGACGAACCGGGGCCGATGTCCTCGATTACCAGCGCGTGCAGTCGCCCCGGATTGAGCCGGGCGTACTCCAGCGCATTGGTGCCGCCGAGGGAATGGCCCACCAGGACAAAACGCTCCAGGCCCAGATGAGCCACCCAATCTTCCAGGTCGCTCACATAACTCTCGGTGCGATAGCTGGACGCCTCGGCCCAGTCACTCTCGCCACGGCCGCGCTGATCCAGCGCATGGCAGGCGTACTGCTCGCCCAGCGCAGCGGCCAGCGGCGCCCAGGTCTGGGCGTAGGAGCGCAGCCCATGGAGCAGCAGCAGCGGAATTGCTGACGGGTTGCCCCAGCGCACATAACGCAGGCGCATCCCCGTCCGATTGGTGAAGAACTGGCTGTTTGCCGACATACGTTTGCTCCCGCGATCAGCGCGCTTCAGTACAGGCCGTCGTTGCCCTTGACGTCCGCTGCCTGGAGGCCGCCCAGACGCGCATGCAGACGTCCGCGCGTGGCGAAGGCCCAGATGATGATCAACTCGTCCGCGGAAGGACCGTCACCGAACGAAAGCGAAATGCTGTCGTAGTGCGAACGCACATACAGCGCGTCCTTGTGGGCCAGCGGTACATCGATGGTCGTACCCGGCCCACCGCGCTTGCCGGTGGAAGGCACCCAGGATTTGCCGCCGCCCAAGGCCAGGCGAATCGGGTCCGCCGCCGGGTTGGTCAGTAGCGCATTGCCGTGTTCGTACTCACCCTGGCTGCCCACCAGGCAAGCCTTGCCGTAGCTGATGATGTGCCGCCCGCCCGCCAGTGCCTGGATACGCCGGCCGAATTCCTCGCCCAACAATGGCGACGGTTCGATCAGCTCGGCCAGGCTCTCGCTGAAGCGTCCGGCGTAAGGATTGGCGATCACCGCGCCGATGGCGTATTTGAACAACGGCTCGCCATCGGCGAGCTGGCCGGTTTCGTTGGCCAGGGTTTCCTCGACGAAGCTGTACCATTTGCGGATGTGGTAGCTGGCGAAATTCGCGGTTTTCATAACGGAAGCCTCTTTCAAAGTGGGTCGAGATCGAAGTGCCGGCTGGGCGCGCCAGCGGCCTTGAAGCGGGCCTTGCCGCGCTCGTCGTCGTGTTCGGACTCGAGGAAAAACTCCATGCGATTGCCATCGGGGTCGTTGAAATACACGCCGTTGCCGATCTCGTGATCGGTGATTTTCACCACCTCGACGCCCTTGTTCAGCAACATGCCGTAGAGCTGGCGCAGGGTGGTCATGTCACCCGCGATCTCCAGCCCGTAGTGCTGCAATCCCAGGCCGCCCTGATGGGCCCCCGGTGCTGCGCGGATCAAGGCGATGTCGTGGTGCTTGGCACCGAAGGCCATCATGATCCAGCTTTCACCGCGGGCACTTTCATGCATGCCCAACACGTCGGCGTACCAGCGCGCCGACACTTCAGGGTCGCTCACGAACAGCGACAGATGAGTACGAACGACCTCGACTTTCATCGCGCGATACCTCAGTTTTTCTTGACGATGGATTGATGCCCGGACTTGATCTGCGCCACGGCGGGCGTCCAGAGCACATCAGCGATTTCGCTGAATTCACGCCACTGCTTCTGCCAGCCATCACCGCCGTTCTCGGAGGTGAACAGGTGTCCGTACTTGGTGCCGGCGACGATCTGCCGAGGATCAGCCGGGTTGAAGGCAATCGCCCAGACACACGAGTTGGGTTGTTGCGACAGCGGCAACACTTCCCAGCTCAAGGCTGCGTCCCGGGAAACCAGCACCTTGCTGGTGGTGCCTGGCGTGCCGTCGGAGATGCTCAGGTACAGGGTGTCCTCGCTGCCCAGCGGCGCGTTCATGGCGCGCACGTAATACAGGCCGAAGGTTTCCCGGGCGACGATGCCGGTCCAGGTCTGCCCCTCGTCGAGGCTGCGGTAGACGGCATTGACACAGACCACCACGATGACTTTTTGCCCATGGTTGGGCAGGACCAGGATGTTGTGCACATCCGAGTTGTAGTCCCACAACAAGCGGTCATCGACGCGGGTCCAGCTGTCGCCGCCATCGCGGCTATGGAACAGCCCGCCCTCTTCCAGGCCGAACCAGAGCTGGTTGCGATCCGTCGGGTCGTAGGCGAAGGCCAGCAAGCGTGGACGACTGACGCCGTCGCAGAACTCCGGAATCTCCACCGGGGCACGATCCCAGCTCTGGCCACCGTCGAGGGTGCGCCACAGCACCGCCCGGGAAGGCGCGCCGGTGCCGACGAAAATCCGTTGTGCGTCCTGCGGATCCACGGCGACCTTCCAGACGGTCTGGCCATTGAACGGCGAATCCACCCGCTGCCAATAACCACCGGCATCCCGGCTGATGCACAGGCCGACGTCGGTGCCGGCGTAGATCACTTCGGGAGTGCCTGGGTGGAAACTCAGCGACCGGGTGATTGCATCGAATTCCAGGTCCTGGCCCAGGCCCAGGCGATGCCAGGTGCGGCCATCGTCGGCGCTGCGGATGACCGCCTGCCCTACGGTGGCGACTAAAAGCGTTCCGTTACTCATCACTGCTGCTCCTCAAATGAAGATGCCACGGGTCAGGCCGCCATCGATGCCGATGGATTCGCCGGTCACCGCGCCGGCCTTGGGGGACGCGAGGAAACCGATCAGCCAGCCCATTTCGATCGGCGCCAGGGTGCGCCGGATCGGCGTCGCGTCGATGTAGCCCTGCTCCACCTGCTCGGGCGTCTTGCCCTGCTTGACCCCTTCGCGCTCGTACAGCTCCTGGATGTGCGGGGTGTCGACCACGCCGGGGTGAATCAGGTTGACCGTGATGCCGGATGGGCCCAACTGATCGGAAAGGGTCTTGGTCATGTGGGCGATGGCCAGGTTGCGCATGCCCGAGAGCACCTTGCTGCCGCGCCCGGTCAGGCCACCGATGTTGATGATGCGACCGAAGCCGCCGGCCTTCATGTGCGGGGTCACGGCCTTGGCGCACCGGAAATAGCCGATCACCTTGGTGTTCAGGTCGGAGAGCAATTCGTCGTCGCCGGCATGCTCGATGTCGTTGCGCACCACGCCGGACGGGGCCGCGGCGCCGTTGACCAGGATGTCGATCCGGCCGAAGTGCTTGTGCGCGGCCTGGACCATGTCGGACACGGCCGACATCTGGTTGGTGTCACAGAACAGCGGCAGCACGTCGTTGCCGGTTTCGGCGCTGATTTCCTCGGCGGCTTGCTGGAGATACTCCATGCGCCGCGCGCAGATCACCACCTTGCAGCCCTCCTGGGACAGAAAACGCGCGACTTCCTTGCCGATACCCATCCCACCGCCGGTGACGATTGCCACGCGGCCTTGCAATTCCAGATCCATAGCAGTTCCTCTTGTGATTATTCGCTCAGGCCAGATCGACAAAGACACTTTTGGTTTCGGTGTACGCATCGATCACGTTCTTGCTCATTTCCCGCCCCCAACCGGATTGCTTGTAGCCACCGAAGGGCGACGCCGGGTCGACGACGTTCCAGCAGTTGATCCACACCGACCCGGCCTTCAACTGCGCGGCCACGCGATGGGCGGAACGCAGGTCACGGGTCCAGAGACCGGCCGCCAGCCCGTACGGCGAGTCGTTGGCGCGCAGCACCAGTTCATCGATTTCGGTCCAGCTCATGACGGTCAGCACCGGGCCGAAGATTTCTTCCCGGGCGACGCAGGCGCGCTCGGCACGGTCAAGAAACACGCTGGGGCGAATGAAGTGGCCCTGCTCCAGGTGGTCCGGCCGGTCGCCGCCGCAGATCAGTTCGGCACCCTCCTCCTGGCCCCGTTGCAGGTAGCCGCGGACCGTGCCCAATTGCCGGGCCGAGACCAGCGGGCCCATGCTGCTGGCCGGATCCAGGCCTGGCCCGAGGACATGCGCGGCCGCGTGGCGCTGGAGTTCTTCAAGCACCTGGTCGAGGACGCTGGCGTGTACGTAGAGACGCGAGCCGGAGGTGCAGACCTGGCCCTGGTTGTAGAAAATGCCGTCGGCGGCACCCTTGGCGGCGCGGACGATATCGGCGTCCGGCAAGATGATGTTCGGCGACTTGCCACCCAGTTCCAGCGAGACCTTCTTCATGTTGCCGGTGGCCGCCTGGGCGATCAGCCGGCCGACCTGGGTCGAGCCGGTGAAGGCGATCTTGTCGACGTCCGGATGCCCGGCCAGCGGTGCGCCGGTCTGGGCACCGAGGCCGGTGAGCAGGTTGACGACGCCGGCCGGGAATCCTGCGGCCTCGATCAACTGCACCAGGCGAATCGCAACCAGCGGCGTCTGCTCGGCAGGCTTGAGCACCGCGACACAACCGGTCGCCAATACCGGGCCGAGCTTCCACACGCACATGGTCAGGGGGAAGTTCCACGGCACGATCAATGCGCAGACGCCCACCGGTTCGCGCAGGGTGTAGTTGAGCATCGGTGCGCCGCTGGCGGGCGACACTGGCAGCGTGCTGCCTTCGATCTTGGTAGGCCAGCCGGCGAAGTAGCGAATGATGTTGGCCGCGCTCGCCGCTTCTCCACGGGCCGTGGCAATCGGCTTGCCGTTTTCCAGGGTGATCAGTTGCGCCAGCTCTTCGCGATGCTGATCGAGCAGCTCCGCCAGACGAAACAGCAACAGGCCGCGCTGGGCCGGCGACTGCTGCGCCCAACTGCCGGTGAAGGCTGCGCGGGCGGCAGCGACGGCGGCGTCGACGTCCCGTTCAGCGCCTTCGGCCACTTCGGCCAGGGTCTGTTCGGTGGCCGGGTTTTCCACGGCGAACCGCCGGCCGCCGGCGGCGTCCTGCCAGGTGCCACCAATGAACAGGCGCCCCGGCTGCGACAGGAACTGCTCGACGGCAGGTAACAATTGAATCTGGCTCATATCCGCTCCTTCACAGCGCCATTTCGATCAGGCACGGGCCGCCGTCGGCCTTGGCGTTTGCCAGGGCGCGCTGCAACTCGCCATTGGTATGCACCGTGCTGGCCGGCATGCCGTAGCCTCTGGCCAGGGCTTTCCAGTCGATGCGTGGACGGTCCAGCACCGTCAGGCTCAAGGCCTCGGGGCCCAGCTCGGTCATGCCGAAGCGGCGCAGTTCGTTCTGCAAAATCGCGTAGCGATGGTTGGCCGCGATCAGGATCACCACCGGCAGTTGTTCGCGGGCGATACTCCATAACGTCTGGATGGTGTACTGGGCGCTGCCGTCCGATTGCAGGCAGAACACCTTGTTGCCCCGCTCGGCCATGGCGGCGCCGAATCCCACCGGAATCCCCTGGCCGATGGCGCCGCCGGTATTGGTCAATACGCGATGCCGCGCGGCATGGGCCGAGGCGGTGAAAAACGGATAACCGCACGTGCCGCCTTCGACGGAAACGATACTGTCGTCCGGCAGCGACGCGGCCAGCACCTGCCCGACCGACTGAGGCGTCAGTTCAGCCTCGGCGGCGGGCAGCTCGATCCCGATCGGCGTAGATATATGCGCCGGCGCCTCAAGCGCATCGGCCAGTGCGGTGAGCGCTCCGGCAACGTCGTCGCCCACCTCGGCCAGGCACAACAGCCGCTCACGCTCCGCCAGCCGCGACGCAATGCCTTCGTAGCCGAAGTAACTGATGGGCTCCGGGACGCCGGCGCAGACCACAGCGTCGTATTGGTCGAGGATTTCGATGGCCACCTCGGGGAAGTAAGGCAGGCGATCCAGGTCCGGCAGGCCACCGCCGCGATAGCTCAAGCGCGGGAAGGTTTCGGCGAACATCCGCACGCCGGCCAACCGGGCCAGGCGCCCCGCCGCTTCCAGGCCGGCGACCGAGAGGCCCTGGTCGCCGACGATGAACACCAGCCGCCGACCGTCACGCAGCGCCCGCGCTACTGTCTCGACCCGATCACCGGCAAAGCGCCGGACCGGGGCCTGCAAAGAGCTGAAGGCTTTTTCCCGCTGCACCGGGCTGGCTTGCAGATCCATCGGCAGGATCAGGCTGGCGATCTGGCCCTTGGCTTGCCAGGCGGCGCGCACCGCTTCCTGGAAATCTTCGCCAATGCCCGCTGCCGTGCGCGAGGTGCGCACCCAACCGGATACGCTCCCGGCCAACGCCTGGATATCACTCGCCAGCGGCGGATCGTAATTGACGTGCCATGAGGCGTGGTCGCCGATGACGTTGACGATCGGCGTGTTGGCGCGACGGGCGTTGTGCAGGTTGGCGATGCCATTGGCAAAACCCGGCCCGAGGTGGGTCAGGGTCATCGCCGGCTTGCCGGCAATCCGGCCGTAACCATCGGCGGCACCGGTGCATACCCCTTCGAACAACGACAACACCGGCTTGAGGGCTGGCGCGCTGGCCATGGCCGCTACCAGGGGAATCTCGGTCGTCCCGGGGTTGGCGAAGCAGTACTCGATACCGCTTGCCACCGCCGCCTTCACTATCAGTTGCGCACCATTCATTTCCAGCCCTCTTCATCGAGCGTTTGCAGTGGCTGAGATTTATCACACATGAAAATCGACAAGACAAGTTATTTTTTAACGCAAAACTCGTATTTTGAGATTTAAGTCATTTTATCGAGCTTAAACGCCGGTCTTGAGACTTGTATTTCTCAGGTATTGGGTTACCTTGGCAGCGCACGCATGGACGACCTCGCAGGCTTTTCATCAGCGACGCGCCTACCTATAGTGCTCACCCAAACGGCCACCTACGCGCCACTCCCCCTTTAGGAGCGAAATGAGCAGCCTGAGCAAAATGCTGAGCGTCCTGGACCTCTTCGGCCCGGATCGACTGAAGATCGACCCCGATACCATTGCCGAACGCATGGGCCTGTCGCGGGCGACCGTGTACCGCTACGTCAAGGACTTGTGTGACGCGGGCCTGTTGACCCGGGTGGATGCCGGCAGCTACGGCCTGGGGCCGCGCATCATCGAGCTTGACTGGATGATGCGTCAGTACGACCCGATCCTCGTCGCCGGGCGCGAGCTGATGCATGAGCTGTCGGAACAGACCGGCCTCGCCGTGTTCGCCAGCGTTTTTTATGACGGCCACATCATCAATACCTACATCGCCGACCCGAATGACACCTACCAGTTCTCATTCGGCCGCGGCCACCCGCTGCCGTTTTTTCGCGGTGCCCAATCCAAGGTACTGATTGCTTTCCAGAAAGGTCGGCGGCTGCAACGCCTGTTCGACGAGCACCTGGCCAACGACCCCGCGAACACCTACGACTGGGCGGGCTTTTCCAAGGCGACAAAAAAGATCCGCAAGGACGGCTATTGCCTGACGCACGATGAGCTCAATCAAGGGCTGACCGGTATCGCGGCGCCGATCATCAATCCCGGGCTCGATGAAGTGGTGGGCAGCCTTTCGGCCGTCGGCAGCACCCACAGCTTCAAGCTGCTGCGCCAGGAAACCGTGATTGAAATGGTCATGGACACCACCCGGCGGATTGCCGAACGGATGCAAAATCCGCCCGCTGTGGGCTAGAAAGGGATCTTGCGCCATACCGACCACTTAAAAAAACACCCAACCTGTGGCGAGGGAGCTTGCTCCCGCTGGACCGGTCCGACGCTTCGGGCGTAGCAGGCCCAAAAAAGAGGGGCCGCTGCGCGACCCAGCGGGAGCAAGCTCCCTCGCCACAGGGTTTAGCGAACAGCCCCTGCCTCAGAACGGCACTGCCACCGTCACCTGGCTATAAACATTGGTGCCATTGCCCGCCACTTGATTGCCACCGTTTGTCGCATCCCGATCCGGCTTGTAGAGGCCTACCAGCGGCGTGACGATCAAATGCTCGTTCACCGCCCACTCGGCATACAGGTCCAGCTCCCGGGCATCCAGGTTCAGGGCGTTGTCCTTACGCACCGTGTTGAAGTCGAAGTACAACGCACCGAGGGTCAGGTTTTCCAATGGCCTGGCGGTCAGGCCGAGATGGTGGATGCCGGTATTGCTGTTGAACGGGCCGGCATAGTTCCCCGCGACTTCGCCCTGGAACCAGGTGCCGTAACCGGTGCTCTGGCCGGTGAACAGCGAGTCCCATTTCTGCGAATAACGGGTGTAGCGGTAGGTCAGCTTCGGCGTCCAGGCGATATCGGCAAAGGTGTAGCCGGCCTCGGCGTACCAGGCGCTCTGCGGGCCGGCGTCCTTGTCTTGCCAGGCGTATTCGAAGGCCAGGCTGGCGTTCTCGATACCGGCATCGCCCTCGCCGCGAACACTGTAGACGTCCATGCCCTTGCGCTGGCGCTGGAAATCACTGGCCCAGCGGTCGTTCACGTCCATGCCATGCACCCAGGTCAGCCCCAGCGTACCGGCCTGGGTGGTGTAGTCCAGCGTGCCGGCGGCCAGTTCGGTTTCGGCCTGGGCGCGGTTGTCGGACTTGAGCCACAGCACACTGCCGTGCAGCCCATCCTGCCCGCCCAGGCGCAACACGGCGGTTTGGTCGAACGCATGCCGGGCGGCCAGGTAATAGGCGCCACCGCGGTTCAAACGTCCGTCCGCCGGGCCTTTGCCCAGGTTGGGCCCGTCATCGTTGATCAGGAATCCCCGGCCCAGCTTGACCACCTGGCGGCCGCCGGAGATATCGATACCGTCCCGTCCCAGCACCGGGAACAGATCGGCTGAACGCCAGCCCAGGTAAGCGTCTTCGATCTTCGTCGTGCGCTCGCTGCCCAGCGTATTGCCGGCCGCGTCGCCATCGCCCCAGGTGGCCGAACTGACCAGATTGAACGCACCGTAGGCGGTGCCATGGCCGGCAAGACCCTGGTCGCCGCTTAATCCGTACTTGATGAAGCCCTCACGCCAAGTCGAACCGCCGGACCTGCCGTCGTAATTCTTGCGGCTGTTGAAATGGCCGAACACCGCGAGCATGTCGGCGTTGAGGTGCGTGTCGTCATCGGCATACAGCTCATAGGCCTGGACCTGGCTCGCGGCGCAGAGCGCCAGCGTGCAGGCAAGACCGCTGCCGAAAAATTCCATACGCGCTAGGGACCGCATGGCTGAGCTCCTTGTGGTGCGCCTTTGCAGGCTGCTTTTTTATTTGGGGAGCCGGCGCAGCACGCTACGCCGGTGGGCCGGGTCAGCGGCAGTTGGCGAGCGCGTCATCCAGCGCGTCGACCATCAAGCCGGCCTCATCGGAGGTGAGGGTCAGCGGCGGCGAGAGGACGATCTTGTTGCCGATCGGGCGCACCAGCACGCCGGCGCGGCGCGCATGCTCGGCGATGCGCGAGGCCAGCCCGGTGGCCGGGTCCAGCGGTTCACGGGTGGCCTTGTCCGCCACCAGGTCGAGGGCAATCATCAAGCCCTTGCCGCGCGCTTCGCCGACCACCGCGTGACGCTCAGCCAACGGTTGCAGTTGCTCCAGCAACTGGGCGCCGACCTTGCCGGCGTTGCGCGGCAAATCTTCGGCCTCGACGATGTCCAGCACCGCCAAAGCCGCGGCGCAAGCGGTCGGGTGTCCGCTGTAGGTGTAGCCATGCATGATCACGCTGCTGAAACCCGGCCCGTTCTCGATCGCCTCGACGATACGCCGGTTGAACACGGTAGCGCCCATGGGCACGTAGCCGGCCGTGATGCCCTTGGCCAGGCACAGTACGTCTGGCGCGACGCCCCAGCCACGACTGCCGAGCATGCAGCCGGTGCGGCCGAAACCGGTCACCACTTCATCGGCGATCAGCAGGATGCCGTGGCGATCGCACACCTCGCGCAGGCTCTTCCAGTAGTTGGCAGGCGGGACGATCACGCCGCCGGCGCCCTGCACTGGCTCGGCGATCAGCGCGGCGATGGTCTGCGCACCGAGCAAGGCGATCTGGTCCTCCAACTGACGAATGCAGTGGGCGGTGAGCTCCTGCGGGTCGCGGCAGTCCCAGGGGTTGCGGTACAGCCAGGGCGTGTCGAGCAAATGGCAGCCGGCCAACAGCGGCCCATGGTTGTAGTGGTAGACGCCGTTGCCACCCACCGAGGTGCCGCCCATGTGCACGCCGTGGTAACCGTTGCGCAACGACAGGAAGCGCGTGCGTCCGGGTTCGCCGCTGGCGATCCAGTATTGGCGGGCCATTTTCAACGCGGTCTCGACTGCGTCGGAACCACCGGAACTGAACAGCACCCGCTCCATGTTTTCCTCGGCAAACATCGACGTCAGCCGCTCGGCCAGATCAAACACCCGAGGATGCGCGATGCCGTCGAAGGTCTGGTAATACGCCAGTTCATCCATCTGCGCGGCAATGGCCGCCTTCACCGAAGCACGGTTATGGCCGACGTTCACGTTCCACAAGCCGCCGACACCGTCGAGCATGCGATGGCCTTCGATGTCGGTGATGTAGTTGCCGTCGCCCCGGGCAATGACCAACGTCTTCGAGCGGTTCGCGGGGGCCGATGAACTCATCGGATGCCAGAATTTCTTTTGCGCTGTCTTGTAGTGCTCGTACATGGTTGCAGTCCTCACTGTGTTTCACGCTTGCGTACGTACAGCAGTTGCTGGCCGGTGAATTCCAGCAACCCCTCAAGGCCGAACTCGACGCCGAACCCGGACATCTTGCTGCCGCCAAACGGCGTATTCGGCTGGATCTGCGCGTGGCAGTTGACCCAGGCCACGCCGCTTTCGAGGCGACTGGCCAATGCTTGGGCCTGCTCGATATCGCTGCCCCAGACCGAGCCGCCCAAGCCCATGTCGCCGGCATTGGCGCGGCGCAGGACATCCTCGACGTCCTGATAGGCGATCAATGGCAACACCGGGCCAAACTGTTCCTCGTCCACCAGGCGATGGCCATCGGTGACGTCGGCGACCAGGGTTGGCGGGTAGAAGAAGCCCGGCCGGTCCAGTCGCGCGCCGCCACACAGTACCCGCCCGCCATGGCCACGGGCGTTGGCTACCAGCGCCTCCACCAGCGCCAATTGTTCAGCGTTCTGCACCGGGCCGAAGGTCACCTCGGGCTCCAGGCCATCGCCCACTACCTGGCGCGCCGCAATGACCGTCAACGCATCGGCAAAGGCCTCGTATTGGGATTGATGGACGTACAGACGCTTGAGGGCGGCGCAGGTCTGGCCCATGTTGAGGAAGGCCGCCTGGAAAATATCCTCGGCCACCGCCTCGACCGGCGTGCCGGGCAGCACGATCGCAGCATCGTTACCGCCCAGCTCCAGGGTCAGGCGCTTGAGGTTGGCGGCGGCGCCGCGCATCACACTCTGGCCGGTGGCGGTCGAGCCGGTGAAGACAACCTTCTGAATGCCGGCGTGGGCAGTGATCGCGCTGCCGAAACCTTGTTCACCGGTCACCACATTGATCACGCCATGAGGCACATGACCGGCGATGATTTCCACCAGGCGCAGGGTGCTCAAGGGTGTCAGGCTTGAAGGCTTGCTGATCACGCAGTTGCCGGCCCGCAACGCCGGCATGATGTGCCAGACGGCGATCATGAACGGCCAGTTCCACGGTGTGATCGAGGCCACCACGCCCAAGGGTTTGCGATGCAGCTCGATGCGCTGGGCCGGGGTCTCCTCCACCAGTTCGACGGGAATCTGCTGCTCGGCGGCATAGCGGGTCCAGGCCGCCGCGCCCATCACTTCGGAGAACGCCAGCGCCAGCGGCTTGCCCTGCTCCAGGACGATGAGCCGGGCCAATGCGTCGGCCTCCTGCTCGATATCATCGGCGATATCCAGCAAACGTCGGCGGCGGTCTTCGTGGCTGCTGTGTCGCCATTCGATAAAGGCCGACTGGGCCGCTTCGACAGCAAGGTCCAACTGGGCCAGGGAACCGGCCGGGCAACGGGCGAACGCGGTACCGGTGGTCGGATTGAGCACATCGAAGTGGCCATTTTCACCGTTGACCGGGAGCCCATTGATGAGCATTTGATAATCGTGCATGGAACCTTCCTTTCACGCACTGCCGGACCGTGCGGAACGGCAGCGAACGGGTTTTCTGGGTGACTGGCGTTGCCGGGTTGGCGCCCTAGAGCTTGTGGCTACCCAGTGCGCTGTATCGCTCGGGCGCGACCTTGCGCAGTCGGGCGGCGAGGAACACGCCGACGATCAGCGCGACGGGAATGACGGCGCACAGGCCGTAGGACAAGAGCTGGCTCGCGCCGGTCAGCACATCGAAATGCAGCACGGCAAGGACTAGCACCGCGAGTAACGCCAGGCATGAAAAGCCGGGAAGGATCCGACCGCGCCACAGCCCGAGTTTCAGTTCCGGGTGCTTGCGGAAATAGACCAGCACCGCAGCCGAAGTGAGCGCCATGAGCAGGATGACGCAGAGGGTGGCCAGGTTGGAGAACCAGGCGAACAGTTGCAGGATCGGGTCGGCGTCCAGCGCGGCGAAAATCAGCACCACCACCGCGGCAATCAGGCTTTGCAGGACCGAGCCCATGTGTGGACTCTGGTGTACGCGATGGGTCGTCCCCAACCGGCTATGCAGCAGCCCGTCCCGGCCGATGGCGTAGAAGTAACGCGCCGCGGCATTGTGGAACGCCAGCAGCCCGGCGTAGATGCTGACCATGAACAGCACACGGATGACCTGGGTCAGCTGCGGGCCGACAAAATGATCGGACAGGCCGTAGATGAACGTGGTCGGATCCTGCAGCGCCTGCAGGGTCGGGACGATCTTGTCGGCCCCGACGCCGATGACCATGGCCCAGACCGACAGCGCATAAAAACCACCGATCAACAGCACCGACGCGTAGGTGGCAATGGGAATCGTGCGCTGCGGGTTCCTCGCCTCCTCCCCGTAGATGGTCGTGGCCTCGAAGCCGATGAAGGCGGCAAAACAGAACAACAGGCCGATCGAAGGCGTGCCGCTGAATACGTGGCTGCGGTCAAACGAATCGAGGTTGATGCCACTGTCGCCACCGGACTTGAGCATGGCGAAGTCCAGCGTCAGGATCGCCAGGTATTCGGCAATGACCACTACCGACAACACACGGGCCGACAGGTCGATCTTGCGATAGCCGAGAATCGCAACGCTCGCCATCGCCAGCAGCGAATAAGCCCACCACGGCAATTCCAGGCCGAACATGCTGGCCATCGTGCCACTGACCACACCGCCGAACATCCCGTACAGGCCGACCTGGAGAATGTTGTAGGCAAACATCGCCAACACGCCTGCCGCCCCGCCCGCCAACCCACCGAGGCCACGGGAGGTAAAGGCGTAGAAGCCGCCCGCATTGGTCATGTGCCGGGACATGGCGGTGTACCCCGCCGAAAAGGCCAGCAACACCAATAACGCCAGAAGCAGCAGCGCGGGCGTACCGGCGCCGTTGCCGAGCATGATGCCGATGGGAAAGCCACCGGCGATCACGCTCAGGGGGCTCGCCGCCGAAATCACAAAGAAGATGATGAAGCCAACACCCAGGGCGCCGCGCTTCAACTCCGTCGAGCTATTGATCGGGAAAGATACGCTCATTGTTCTTGACCTTATTGTATGAGGCAGTGTTGCGGGATCGGGACGGCCAACGGCGCCGTTCGCCAAAAGCTTATTGTTCTGGTTGTACGCTGGAACCGATGCTATGCCCTCGCCAGAACCCTGCGCTATCCCAAAACGGCAGCATCCGAAGCGATGCCCCAAAGTGGCTCAGCCCCTGTGGCGAGGGAGCTTGCTCCCGCTGGACCGGTCCGGCGCTTCGGGCGCAGCAGGCCGAAAACTGGGGGCCGCTTTGCGACCCAGCGGGAGCAAGCTCCCTCGCCACAGGGATTCGGCGTGTTCATGAGTGATGCGTATTGGCTCAATGACGACGCGCAGACGCTGCCGATTCGGGATAACCGGGCGGCGTTTCCTGCCGCAAGATAGTCTGGCCCGCCGTTCAAACGCTGTTGGGCCCAAAACAATAAAAATCCCCAAGCGCAGGAAACCTCAGCATGTTCTTCGCTCGTCTCTCTATCCAATGGCGGATCACGCTGTTGAGCGGTCTGTGCCTGCTCGCCGTGGTTGCGGCGTTGACCGTTGCCTCGCTGTACCAGAACCAGCAAGGCGCGACGCTGCTGAAGCAGCAAAGCAGCCAGCTGCTAGGGCAATCGGCCTTGGAAGGCCTGCGGGCACAGGCCCTGGCACACGGTCAGCGGGTGGAGCGTTTTTTCAGCGAAACAGCGATTTATGGCGAAGGCTTTGACCAACAAGTGCTTCAACTGCGCACCCAGGCATTGCACGGGCGACTGACGCCAGGGCAACTGCGCCAGGACCTGATCGCCGCAACGCGCCAGGCCCTTGCGAATCGCGAAAAAGTCCTCGGTTTCTACGTGGTGCTGCTTCCCGACGCGCTGGTCGGTCCAGACGCCGGTTTCTCCGGGCAGCGCGACCTGGCCGGCAATGAAAACGGCCGCTTTGCCCTGTACTGGTCACAAAGCCAACCCGGCCATCTGGTGCAAGAAGTGCTCAGCGAAGCCCAGATCAGCGCCAACACCGCGCCACCGGGCAGCGAGCCGACAAATGCCTGGTACATCTGCCCGCAGACCCAGGGGCGCACATGCGTAACAGAGCCCTACGCGATCGAAGTCGAAGGCCGCAAGACCCTGATGAGCAGCATTTCCATACCGCTGCTGGACGAGGGCAAAGTCATCGGTATCGTCGGCATGGACATCAGCCTGGATACCCTTCAGCAACTCGCCGCCAGCCTTGCCGATGACTTGTACCCCGGCCACAGCGAGATCAGTATTCTCTCCCCCTCCGGGCAGATTGCCGGCCACAGCGGCGCCGTGGCGGGCGCTTCGGTCGATGTGCAGCAAACGGTGCAAACCGCTCCGGCCAACAATCCCTGGCAATTGCAGATACGCGTGCCGGAAGCACTGGTGCAGGCGCCCGCCCTGCACATGCAGACGCAACTGGACGACAAGCAGCGCCAGTCCAACGGGTTCAACCTCAGCCTCGGCTTGCTCTGCGCCGGGCTGGGCCTGTTGCTTGTCTGGCTCAGCGCATACGGCGTGACCCGGCCACTGCTGAGGGTGGCGCATATGCTCGATGCGATTGTCGAAGGCGACGGTGACCTCACCCAGCGGCTGCCCAACACCCGGCACGATGAACTGGGCCGACTGGCCGACGGCTTCAATCGTTTTCTCGACAAACTGCAACCGATCATCCGGGATATCCAGCAGGCCTCCCTCGACACCCGTGAGACGGCCAACACCTCGGCGCGGGTTGCCCGCGAAGTCAGCACGGGCATGCAGCAGCAATACCGCGAGGTAGAACTGGCGGCGACGGCTTTGCACGAAATGAGCGCCAGCGCCCAGGAGGTTGCCCGCCATTCCCACCAGGCCGCCGATGCCGCAACGGTGGCCGAAAATGCCAGTCGATCGGGGCAGGAAATGTTCGCCAGTGCCGTCAACAGCATCGATGCCCTGGACCAGCGCCTGGAGGCAACGCTTGGGCAGGTCAAGACACTGGCGGACAACAGCCAGCAGATCAGCCAGGTGCTCGACGTCATCTGCGCCATCGCCCAGCAAACCAACCTGCTGGCCTTGAATGCCGCTATCGAAGCGGCCCGCGCCGGCGAACAGGGGCGCGGCTTCGCGGTGGTGGCTGACGAAGTCCGGCATCTGGCGAGCAACACGCAGAACTCGGTCGAGCAGATACGCACGGTGATCGAAGCGTTGCAGCAACTGAGCCAGGACGTGGTGCACAGCACCCAGTCGAGCCGCGAGCTGGCCAGGGGCAGCGTGGTCCAGGTCGAGCAGACCCACGGGGCACTGCAACGTATCACCCGGGCCGTGGAAGTGATCGAACAGATGAACCAGCAGATCGCCAGCGCAGCCCTGGAACAAAGCTCGGTGGTGGAAGACATCAGTCACCGGGTGAGCGGCATTCGCGGCATCAGCGAAACCTTGAGCGGCCAGATGCACGAAGCCTCCGAGGCTAGCCACTCGCTGCATGCCATGGCCAACCATCAACAGCAGTTGGTGGAGCACTTTCGGATCTAGCGCGGTTACACAATTTCACAGAGCGCCTACAAAGCTTCACCCCTGACCTTGGCTCCGGTCCCTACCATGGGCGGTTCAATATTGGGGAAGCACCATGTCCAAGATTCCTTTCGTCACACTGGGCCTGTTGGTCGGGGCGTTGCTGAGCGGCTGTGACAGCGCCTCGACCCCGGAAGAATCGGCGCCGCTGGCAAGCGTGCGTATCGAGACCGTCCAGGCCGGGCCACTGTCGATCAGCAACGAACTGAGTGGCCGTATCGCCGCGCCACGGGTGGCCGAGGTCCGTGCACGGGTAGCCGGCGTGGTCTTGCAGCGAGTGTTTCGAGAAGGCCGCGACGTCAAGCAGGGCGACGTGTTGTTTCGCATCGACCCGGCGCCGTTCAAGGCCGACCTGGACAGCGCCGAGGCGGCGTTGCGCAAGGCCGAGGCCAATGCGTTCCAGGCCCGGTTGCAGGCGCAGCGTTATGCCCAGTTGATCGATGACCAAGCGATCAGCGGCCAGGAATATGACAATGCCCGGGCCGCCGTGCGCCAGACCGCAGCCGACGTCGCCGCCAACAAAGCCGCCGTTGAACGGGCGAAGCTGAACCTGGGCTACGCCACGGTGACCGCACCGATTTCTGGGCGCATCGGTCGAGCCCTGGTGACGGAAGGCGCGCTGGTGGGGCAGAACGAAAGCACGCCACTGGCGCTGATCCAGCAGTTGGACCCGATCCACGCCGACCTCACCCAATCGACCCGCGAACTCAACGAGCTGCGTCGGGCGTTCCGTGCGGGGCAGCTGCAAGCCGTCGGCCAGGGCCAGGCCAAGGCCACCTTGATCCAGGACGACGGCAGCCCTTATCCGCTGCCCGGCAAGTTGCTGTTCACCGACCTCAGCGTCGACCCGAGCACCGGCCAGATCACCCTGCGCAGCGAGTTTCCCAACCCCGACCTCGATCTGCTGCCCGGCAGCTTCATTCGCGTACGCCTGGAACAGGCGGTCAACCGCCAGGGCATCACCGTGCCGCAACGGGCGATCCTGCGCGACAGCGCCGGCGTCGCGCAGGTGCTGCTGCTGGACGCCGAGCAGAAGGTCAGTCAGCAACCGGTGCAACTGGGCGCGGCGCAGAACGATCGCTGGATCGTCACGCAAGGCTTGAAGCCGGGCGATCGCATCGTCGTCGAAGGCCTGCAGCACGCCCGTCCCGGCGAACATGTCCAGGTCGACGACGCCCCTCTCCCCCTCGCCCAGGTTCCCGGGCCACAGGCAGGACACTAAGCCATGCCGCATTTTTTCATCGACCGCCCCGTCTTCGCCTGGGTCGTCGCGCTGTTCATCCTGCTAGCCGGGATCCTGGCCATTCCGCAACTGCCGGTGGCGCAGTACCCGGTCGTGGCTCCGCCGCAAATCGAGATCTACGCGGTGTACCCGGGCGCTTCGGCGCAGACGGTAGACGAGAGCGTGGTCAGCCTGATCGAGGAGGAGCTCAACGGCGCCGACAATCTGTTGTATTTCGAATCCCAGAGCAGTCTCGGCAGCGCGACGATCACCGCGACCTTTCAACCGGGGACGAACCCGGAACTGGCCCAGGTCGACGTGCAGAACCGCCTCAAGGCCGTGGAGTCGCGCCTGCCGCAGGCGGTTACCCAGCAGGGCTTGCAGGTGGATAAGGTTTCCGCCGGCTTCCTGCTGCTGATCACCCTCACCTCCAGCGACGGAAAGCTCGACGACGTGGCGCTCAGCGATTACCTGGCGCGCAACGTGATGAACGAGATCAAGCGCCTCGACGGTGTCGGCAAGGCCCAGCTGTACGGTGCCGAGCGAGCCATGCGGATCTGGATCGACCCGCAGAAGTTGCTGGGTTTCAACCTGACCCCGGCCGACGTCAACGCTGCCATCGTGGCGCAGAACGCCCAAGTCTCGGCCGGCAGCCTCGGCGACCTGCCGAGCCGCAGCACCCAGGAAATCACCGCGACCATCGTCGTCAAGGGCCAGCTCTCGACCCCGCAGGAATTTGCCGACATTGTGCTCAAGGCCAACCCCGACGGTTCCACGGTGCGCATCGCCGATGTCGCACGGGTGGAAATCGGCAGCCAGGAATATCAGTTCTCCACGCGCCTGAACGGCAAACCCTCCACCGCTGTGGCCGTGCAGCTGTCGCCGGGCGCCAACGCGCTGAACACCGCCACCCTGGTGCGCGCGAAGATGGATGAGCTGTCGCGCT
The DNA here is from genome assembly GCF_054161305.1 of Pseudomonas sp. Z2-11. NCBI lineage: Bacteria > Pseudomonadati > Pseudomonadota > Gammaproteobacteria > Pseudomonadales > Pseudomonadaceae > Pseudomonas > Pseudomonas sp. Z2-11. The sequence goes on along the minus strand of NZ_CP096395.1, from coordinate 2,616,694 downwards.
ACTTTCCGGCCGGCGTGGAGTACAAGATTCCCTACGACACGTCGCCGTTCGTCAAGGTCTCGATCACCAAGGTGGTCTATACCCTCGGCGAGGCGATGCTGCTGGTGTTCGCGGTGATGTTCCTGTTCCTGCAGAACATCCGGTACACGCTGATCCCCACCCTCGTCGTGCCGGTGGCGCTGATGGGCACCTTCGCGACCATGCTCGCGCTGGGGTTCTCGATCAACGTACTGACCATGTTCGGCATGGTGCTGGCCATCGGCATCCTGGTGGACGATGCCATCGTGGTGGTGGAAAACGTCGAGCGGATCATGGCCGAGGAAGGCCTGTCGCCCAAGGAAGCGACGCGCAAGGCCATGGGCCAGATCACCGGGGCGATCATCGGCATCACCCTGGTGCTGGTGGCGGTGTTCATTCCGATGGCGTTCATGCAGGGTTCCGTGGGAGTGATCTACCAGCAGTTCTCGCTGTCGATGGCGACGTCGATCCTGTTCTCGGCCTTTCTCGCGCTGACCTTGACCCCGGCGCTTTGCGCGACCTTGCTCAAACCGATCACCCAAGGCGATCACCATGCAAAGGGCGGTTTTTTTGGCTGGTTCAACCGTGGCTTCGACCGGTTCGGCAACCGTTACCAGGGTTGGGTCGCCTACGCGATGAAACGCAGCGGCCGCTATCTGTTGATCTATGGCGTGCTACTGGTGGGCATGGGCCTGTTGTTCAGCCGCCTGCCCTCCTCGTTCCTGCCGGTGGAAGACCAGGGCTATACCATCACCGACATCCAACTGCCGCCGGGCGCCAGCAAGAATCGTACGGTGCAGGTGGTGGAGCAGATCGAGGCGCACAATGCCGGCGAGCCTGGGGTCGGCGACAGCACGGTCATCCTCGGCTTCAGCTTCTCCGGCAGCGGGCAGAATGCGGCCCTGGCATTTACCACGCTGAAAGACTGGTCGAAGCGCGGTGGCGACGATTCGGCGGCGTCCATCGCCGATCGCGCCAACCAGGCCTTCGCTGGAATCAAGGACGCCATGGTGTTTTCCGTGCTGCCACCGCCGGTGGACGGCCTCGGCACCTCCAGCGGTTTCGAGTTCCGCTTGCAGGACCGCGGCGGCCTCGGCCACGCCACGCTGATGCAGGCCCGCAGCGATCTGCTCGCTGCCGCGGATAAAAGCCCGGTGCTGATGAATGTGCGCGAAAGCGCCCTGGCGGAAGCGCCGCAGGTGCAACTGGAAGTGGATCGGAAACAGGCGAATGCCTTGGGCATCTCCTTTGCCGACGTCGGTAGCGTGTTGTCCACGGCCGTGGGCTCAGCCTACATCAATGACTTCCCCAACCAGGGCCGCATGCAGCGGGTGGTGGTCCAGGCCGAGGGTGACCAGCGCAGCCAGGTCGAGGACCTGCTGAAGATTCACGTACGCAACAGCAATGGGAAGATGGTGCCGTTGTCGGCGTTTGTCCAGGCGCGTTGGACCCAGGGGCCGGCACAGTTGACTCGCTACAACGGTTACCCGGCGGTGAGTATTTCCGGAGAACCGGCGCCGGGCTACAGCACCGGGCAAGCCATGGCCGAGATCGAACGGCTGGTGGCCCAGGGGCCCAAGGGCATGGGCCAGGAATGGACCGGCCTGTCCTTGCAGGAGCGCTTGTCCGGCAGCCAGGCACCGATCCTGCTGGGCCTGTCGCTGCTGGTGGTGTTCCTGTGCCTGGCGGCGCTGTACGAGAGCTGGTCGATCCCGACCTCGGTGTTGCTGGTGGTACCGCTGGGCGTGCTCGGCGCCGTAATGGCTGTGTCGTTGCGCGGCATGCCCAACGATGTGTTCTTCAAGATCGGCCTGATTACCATCATCGGCCTGTCAGCGAAGAACGCCATCCTGATCATCGAATTCGCCAAGAGCCTCTATGACGATGGCCATGACCTGCTCGACGCCACGCTCCAGGCCGCGCGCCTGCGCCTGCGGCCAATCATCATGACCTCGCTGGCGTTCATCCTCGGCGTGGTCCCGTTGGCGATCGCCACCGGGGCCAGCTCGGCGAGCCAGCAGGCGATTGGTACCGGCGTGATCGGCGGGATGATCAGCGCCACGCTGGCGGTGGTGTTTGTCCCGGTGTTTTTCGTGGTGGTGATGAAGCGAGTCGCGCGCAGCAAAACGCGTTGAGGCTGGCGACGCTAATTGCCCTGTGGCACAGCCTGGCTCTGGACGCTGGCCAGGGCTTTGTCCGCCAGACGTCGTACCCAACCGGCATCATCAGCATTGACCACCGCATAACGGTCGGGCGGGAAAAACATCCAGTGATGGGCAATCTGCGCGAGTCGCTTGATCTCATCGGCAGACATCCAGTAAGACGTCTGCGTCATTGGCAAAGGCGCACCGTCGAAACGCCGGCCAAGCGCCAACTGGGTGCCGGGAGCGAAGGCAATCGCCAGTTGCTGCCGGGGTTGCATCTGCTTCTCAGGCGCGGGCAGCTGCCCTACCCGTCGGTAGCAGAAATCGCCGGGAGATTCCTCCTTGAGCACCAGCCAATGGCCGGCCGTGGTCATCGCCAGGATCCACTGCGACACGCCGGAGCTTTGCACCCGCACCAGCTTGTCGTTTTTCCATAACATCAGGCTGCTGCAATCGGGATCAAAGTCGTTCGCCCACAGACTGATGGCCGAGATCAGCGTGTGACGCTCAAGCTCGACCAGCCCTTGATCGGGCATCGATTGCCAATAGTGCTTGGTCGGGTCGCGCGAATCGCGCAGGTAATTGGACAGTATCCACCCCGCCACGAAAAGCAGCGTCGCCAGCGCCAGCCAGCCCAAGGAGTCGCCGACGATCCGATCAACGTCCAGGTCCGGGGCGAACAACTTCTGGACCAGGCCCAGGCCCGCCAGGAACACCACGCCCGGCAGCACCGGGCCCATGCTCAATGGCGGCAGCAGTACGACCAACCAACTGAAGTCATGCATGGACGCACGGTCCCGCGCCCAGGCCAGCTCCTGCGCAAGCATCGGTGCCTGCTCACGCGGACCGATGGCTGGATCAGGGGTCTGGAAGCGGAAGAACTGCGTGTGGGCGTCGTCGCGCATGGAGGGCGTCATTTCTCTTGAAACGGGTCGCGCATCTTGGGCGATTTTTGATTGCGCGAACAGTCTCTCCAGAGTGCCCATTCCTGTGTGGCTGGACCCGCGTCTTCGCGAGCAGGCTCGCTCCCACAGGGAGGCGGAGATTCTGTGGGAGCGAGCCTGCTCGCGAAGACGGCGGTAAAGCCAGTGATCAGTCCGCCTGCACCGTCACCTGACGCTGTTCACCCAAACCTTGAATGCCCAGGCGCATGGTCTGGCCCGGGCGCAGGAACACCGGGTTGGGCTTGATGCCCAGGCCGACACCCGGTGGCGTCCCGGTCGAGATCACGTCGCCGGGCTGCAGGCTCATGCACCGGCTCAGGTAGGCAATCAGTTGCGGCACGCTGAAGATCAGCGTCCGGGTATTGCCGTTCTGATAACGATGTCCGTCGACTTCCAGCCACAGATCAAGCGCGTGGGGATCGGCGATTTCGTCCTTCGTCACCAGCCAGGGTCCAAGCGGGCCGAAGGTGTCGAAGCCTTTGCCCTTGTCCCAGGTGCCGCCGCGTTCGAGTTGCCATTCGCGTTCCGACACATCGTTGATGACGCAATAACCGGCGACATGCTCCATGGCGTTCGCTTCGTCGATGTAGCGCCCGCCCTTGCCAATGACCACGCCGAGTTCGACTTCCCAATCGGTCTTGAGCGAGCCACGGGGAATCTGGACATCGTCGTTCGGTCCGCAGATGGCGCTGGTCCATTTGTTGAAGATGATCGGTTCTTTCGGCACCTCCATGTTCGACTCGGCGGCATGGTCGGCGTAGTTCAGGCCGATGCAGATGAACTTGCCGACCTGCCCGACGCACGCGCCGATCCGCGGCTGGCCGCCCACGACCGGCAGGCTGCGCGGGTCGATGGCGGCGAGTCTTGCCAGGCTTTCAGGAGCCAGGGCTTGCCCGGCGATGTCTGGCACGTGGCCCGACAGGTCACGGATCTGCTTGTCATCATCCAGCAGCCCGGGCTTTTCCGAACCTTTTTCGCCGTAACGCAACAGTTTCATGAAGTGCTCCTGCTCAAGTGAAAATTCAGAGGCTCATGCCACCGTCAATGACGTGCACCGTCCCGGTGGTGTAGGCAGATGCGTCGCTGCCCAGGTACAGCGCCAGTTGCGCGACCTCCTCGGTGTTGCCGATGCGCCCCATGGGCTGGCGGTCGAGAAACTGCCGGTAGACCTGTTCCTCCTTGACCCCCTGCTGCGCCGCCTGGTCGGCAATGCGCTGGCGCAGCGAAGGCGAGTCGACGGTGCCCGGGCATATCGCATTGCAACGGATACCCTGGCTGACGAAGTCGATGGCGACGGACTTGGTCAGCCCGACTACCGCCGCCTTGCTGGCAGCATAGGCGAAACGATTGGGCACGCCCTTGATACTGGACGCTACCGACGACATGTTGATGATCGACCCGCCGCCACGCGCCAACATACCCGGCAGAAACGCGCGGATCATGCGGTACATGGCGCTGACATTGAGGTCCATCGAGCGCGCCCAGGCGGCTTCGTCGCAATCGAGAATGGTGCCGCTGTGCACGTAGCCGGCGCAATTGAAAAGCACGTCCAGCCCGCCAATCCGCTCGCGGGCAGCGTCGATGGCGCTGGCCGAGGTGACATCCAGGAGCATCGGCGTGACCCCCTCGATGCCCGCCAGCGCGCGAATATCGATGTCACTGGCGAACACCTCGGCGCCGGCCCGGGCGAAGGCCACGGCGCTGGCCAGGCCGATGCCCTGTCCCGCCGCCGTCACCAGTACCCGCTTGTTCTGCAGGTTCATGCGGTCTCCAGTTGCGCGGCCGTGGGCGCGGTCTTGGGCGTCCTGCCGAGCATCGAGGCGGGGATGGCCAGGATCAACCCGCCGCTGACCAAGAGGCACAGGGCGAGAACGTACGTACCGTTGTTGATATTACCCGTCAGGGTTTCCGCCACGGCCGTGATCATCGAACCGGTGAAGCCCGACAGGTTGCCGATCGCGTTGATCATGCCGATCCCGGCTGCGGCGGCAACGCCCGACAGCACAGTGCCCGGCAAGGTCCAGAAAATCGGCATCAGGCTGAGGATCCCCGAGGCGGAGACGCTGAGGAACAGCACCGACAACACCAGGTTATCGGCGAAAAACGCGCTGAGGATCAGCCCGGCGCCACCAATGAATGCCGGGATGGCTGCGTGCAGGCGCCGTTCGCCGGTACGGTTGGAGTGCCGCGCATTGAGCAGCATCGCGACCACGGCCACCGAATAAGGAATGGCGGTGAGCAAACCGATGTGCAGGCTGTTGGTGATGCCGGTGCTCTTGATGATCGACGGCATCCAGAAGGCCAGGCCGTAGAAACCGGTGTTGAAGGTCAGCAGGATCAGCACCAGCAACCAGACGCGAGGGTTGAAGAACACTTCGCTCAAGCGCGAAGCCTTGCCCTGGTTGTCGGTTTGCAGGTTGGCCTTGAGCATGGCCTTTTCCGCTGCCGACAGCCACTTGGCCTTGTCGATGTTATCGGCCAGGCAGACGATCACCACGAAGGCCATGATGATCGACGGAATGCCCTCGATGATCAACATCCACTGCCAGCCGGACATGCCTTGCACGCCTTGCATACTGTTCATCAGCCACCCGGACAGGATCCCGCCCAGTGTCAGGCTGACCGGCAACGCCAGCAGGAACCCGGACATCACCCGGCTCTGCCGGTGGGTCGGGAACCAGTAGTTGAGGTAGAGGATCACGCCGGGGAAAAAGCCTGCTTCACAGATGCCCAACAGGAAACGCAGCACATAGAACATCGTGCTCGATTCGACGTGAAAGAACCCCGCCAACGGCACGGTGTAGGCCACGGCCATGGAGATCACCGCCCAACTGAGCATGATCCGGGCGATCCAGAACCGCGCGCCCAGGCGATGCAGCAACAGGTTGCTAGGGACTTCGAAGAGGAAATAGCCCCAGAAAAACATACTGGCGCCCAAGGCGTATACGGTGTTGCTGAATTGCAACTCGGCGAGCATGTCGAGCTTGGCGAAGCCGATGTTGACCCGATCGAGGTACGCCGCCATGTAGCACAACAGCAGCACTGGCAGGATTCGCCAGATCACCTTGCGGTAGGTCCGGTCTTCGAAATCCAGTTCGCCGGCTTGCGCCTGGGCGGGCAACGGCTCGGAGATGGTTTGCATGAGGTAACCCCTGATTGTTGTTATTGGGTCACGTCGAATGAGCGGCTCATCCGGCGATTGAACGAGGACTCTACTGTCGTGGATCGATTCTTTCCCAATGGCATTTTTGGATTAGTTGATAACCAGTTGTTATCGGAATCCGAGGGGCTACTGCGTAGCCCAGCGGGAGCAAGCTCCCTCGCCACGGGGTTTGGTGCTGGCTGGACCCATGTCTTCGCGAGCAGGCTCGCTCCCACCGGGGTTGTGATTTACATCAGTAGAAAATCCACTGTGGGAGCGAGCCTGCTCGCGAAGGCGGCGGCACTGTCAACCACTCTGGCGGGCGTTGTCCTTGAGGATCTCGGCAAACTCCAGCGCCGCGCCCACCAGCGGCTCGTCCTTTCGCGTGAGGATGCCGTAATCCTGCGGCACCAGGTGCAACGGGGTATCGAGGGTCTTGAGCTGGCCGCTTTCCAGCAGCGGATCGACCATGGCATTGGGCAACATGCCGATCATCGGGCCGCGTTTCAGCACCTGGAGGAAGGTCTGCATGGAAATCGTATCGATGGTGTTGCGCGGCATCCGCACGCCCGCTTCGGCGAACGCCAGTTCCATGCGGGCGCGGATCGGCGTGCCGACCGGGTAGAGAATCCACGGCAGGTCCACCAGTTGCTGCAGCGATATCGGCCCGGCGTCTGCCAGCGGATGCCGGTCATTGACGACGATGCAGAACGGTTCCGGAGCCAGGGGCTGGAAGTCGTAGCGCTGCTGCTGGCTCTGCTCGGTAAACCGCGCCACGGCCAGGTCGAGCTTCTTCTCTTCCAGCATCTTCATCAGGTGATTGCTGGTCTGCTCTACCACCTCGATGGACAACAACGGCCAGCGCTGCTTGATCTGCAGAATCGCCTCGGGCAGGGCCACCGCGGTCGCGGCAAAGATCCCGCCGACCTTGAGATAACCATGGCCGCCCTCCCGCAGGCTGCTGATCTGTTCGACGAACGAGCGCGCGTCATTCAAAGCGATCTGTGCGTAGCGCAGCACATGCTCGCCCAGCGCGGTGGGCGGCATGCTGCGCGGACGCCGCTCGAACAGGGCAAAGCCGAGCAGGCTCTCGATTTCCTTGAGCATCTTGCTCACCGCCGGCTGGCTGAGGTTCATCTGTTCGGCCGCCAGGTGCATGTTGCAGGTGCGGCCCAAGGTATCGATCAGCAGCAGATGGCGGAATTTGAGCCAGCCGCAGAAGCTGGAAAAGGACAGATCGGACATGGGCAACCCTCACGATGCAATAACCGGACGTTATCAGATACTGAATATATCTCATTGGAGTTCATCACCAGCGCGCCCTAGCTTGAAAGCTTTACGAACCAGGAAGACTGCCCATGTCGCTGATGCTTACCCCCGAGAACACGCTGCCGGTCGATGGCCTGGCCGGCACCCTGATTGGTCGTGCCTGGGTCCCTGGGCGGATCGCCGGGCCTTCGCCAATCGTACTGCGCAGCGACGGAGTGTTCGACCTGTCGGAGCGTTTCGCGACCTTGAGCGATTTGCTGGAAGCGCCCTCGCCGCTGACAGCGGTCAGGCAAACGCCGGGCACGTTCATCGCCAGCGTCGACGCGCTGCTGGCCAACACCGGCATGCATGCTGACCCGGCCAGGCCCTTCCTGTTGCCGCCCTTGGACTTGCAAGTGATCAAGGCCGCCGGCGTGACCTTCGCCGCGAGCATGATCGAGCGGGTGATCGAGGAGCAGGCTGGTGGTGACGCGGCCCGGGCCGAAGCCGTGCGCGCGACGGTGCACAGCGTCATTGGCGACAACCTGCGCTCGATCGTCCCGGGCTCCGAGCAAGCCATGCGCCTCAAGGCCTTCCTTATCGAACAGGGCATGTGGTCGCAATACCTGGAGGTCGGCATCGGGCCGGACGCGGAAATCTTCACCAAGGCGCCGGTGCTGGCCGCCGTCGGCAGCGGCAGCCAGATCGGCATTCATCCAGCCTCGCAATGGAACAACCCGGAACCGGAAGTGGTGCTGGCGGTGAATAGCCGCGGTCAGATCCACGGCGCCACCCTGGGCAACGACGTCAACCTGCGGGACATCGAAGGCCGCAGCGCGTTGTTGCTGAGCAAGGCCAAGGACAACAATGCCTCGTGCGCCATCGGGCCGTTCATTCGGCTGTTCGATGAACACTTCAGCCTGGACGACGTGCGGGCCTGCGAGGTCGATCTCCAGGTACACGGCGAAGACGGGTACCGCCTGCACGGCTGCAGTTCCATGAGCCAGATCAGCCGCGACCCGCAGGACCTCGCAGGCCAGACACTCAACGCCAACCACCAATACCCGGATGGCTTCCTGCTGTTTCTCGGTACCCTGTTCGCCCCCACCGAGGATCGCGACCACGCCGGCAGCGGTTTCACCCACAAACTGGGCGACCGGGTCAGTATCAGCAGCCCGTTGCTCGGCAGTTTGCATAATCAGGTGACTCACAGCTGCGAGGCCGCGCCCTGGACCTTCGGCGTCGGCGCCTTGCTGCGTAATCTCGCCGCGCGGGGGCTGCTCGATCGCTGAGCCCGACAGATCGTCGATTCATCCAATTACAAGAGAGAAATGAATCATGAGTGACACGCCAAAACGCCGCCTGCGCAGCGAGCAGTGGTTCAACGACCCGGCTCACGCGGACATGACCGCCCTGTATGTCGAGCGCTACATGAACTACGGGATGACCCGCGAAGAGCTGCAATCGGGTCGGCCGATCATCGGCATCGCCCAGACCGGCAGCGACCTGACGCCCTGCAATCGTCATCACCTGGAGCTGGCGCAACGGGTCAAGGCTGGTATTCGCGACGCTGGCGGCATCCCGATGGAATTCCCAGTGCACCCGATCGCCGAACAGTCGCGCCGGCCCACTGCTGCCCTGGATCGCAACCTGGCCTACCTGGGCCTGGTGGAAATCCTCCATGGCTACCCGTTGGACGGCGTGGTGCTCACCACCGGCTGCGACAAGACCACCCCTGCCTGCCTGATGGCGGCGGCGACCACCGACCTGCCGGCCATCGTGCTCTCCGGCGGGCCGATGCTCGACGGCCATCACAAGGGCGAACTGATCGGCTCCGGCACCGTGCTCTGGCACGCACGCAACCTGATGGCCGCCGGCGAAATCGACTACGAAGGCTTCATGGAAATGACCACGGCGGCATCGCCCTCCGTGGGCCACTGCAACACCATGGGTACCGCGCTGTCGATGAACGCCCTGGCCGAAGCCCTGGGCATGTCGCTGCCCGGTTGCGCGAGCATTCCGGCGCCCTATCGCGAGCGCGGGCAGATGGCCTACGCCACCGGCAAGCGCATCTGCGAACTGGTGCGCCAGGACGTGCGCCCATCCCGGATCATGACTCGAGAGGCGTTCGAAAACGCCATCGCCGTCGCCTCGGCACTCGGCGCATCGAGCAATTGCCCGCCGCACCTGATTGCCATCGCCCGGCACATGGGCGTCGAACTGAGCCTGGACGACTGGCAGCGGATTGGCGAAGACGTGCCGCTGCTGGTCAACTGCATGCCGGCCGGCAAGTACCTCGGCGAAGGCTTCCACCGCGCCGGTGGCGTGCCGGCAGTCATGCATGAACTGCAAAAGGCCGGGCGCCTGCACGAAGACTGCGCCACGGTCAGCGGCAAATCGATTGGCGAAATCGTCAGCAGCAGCCTGACCAGCAACGCCGATGTGATCTACCCGTTTGCTACCCCGCTCAAGCATCGCGCTGGATTCATCGTGCTCAGCGGCAATTTTTTCGACAGCGCGATCATGAAGATGTCGGTGGTCGGCGAGGCGTTTCGCAAGACCTACCTGTCCGAGCCCGGCGCCGAAAACAGCTTCGAAGCCCGGGCCATCGTGTTCGAAGGGCCGGAGGATTACCACGCGCGGATCGACGACCCGGCGCTGGACATCGACGAGCGCTGCATCCTGGTCATTCGCGGCGTTGGCACCGTGGGTTATCCGGGCAGCGCCGAGGTGGTGAACATGGCGCCGCCCGCAGCGCTGATCAAACGCGGTATCGACTCCCTGCCCTGCCTGGGTGACGGCCGCCAGAGCGGCACCTCGGCGAGCCCGTCGATCCTCAACATGTCCCCTGAAGCGGCGGTGGGCGGCGGCCTGGCGCTGCTGCAAACCAACGACCGGCTGCAAGTGGACCTGAACACCCGCACCGTCAACCTGCTGGTCGACGAGGCCGAAATGGAACGGCGCCGTCGCGAATGGACACCGAGCATCCCGCCCTCGCAAACGCCCTGGCAGGAACTCTATCGGCAACTGGTCGGGCAGCTGTCCACCGGCGGCTGCCTGGAGCCGGCCACGTTGCATTTGCGGGTAATCGCCCGGAGTGGCGAGCCGCGGCATTCGCACTGACTCGAAGCGCCCGGTTGTGAATGGCCGGGCGCTTCAGAGCACTTAAAGAAGCGTCCTACGTTACCCGTCCCCTTGTCTGACTTATTTCCCTAGCCTTCCTCGGCAAAGTCTCGCGCACCCCGATTTTTCGCGAGACGCCTCCCCATGTTCGACCGATTTTTCCTGCCGGCTTTTGAACAGGCCGCTTCCTGATGGATCAGGTGCGCCGCATCGAGGCGGAACTCGACAGCTTCAAAGACAGCCTTTCCCTCTACCGCGAACAACTCGACCGCTGGTACGCCCGTGCGGCGGACCGGGCCAGCCAGGCGGCCGACTTGCCGTCGCTGATGGGCATGGAACGGGTGCTTCTTTTTGGTGGCAACGCCACGACGGTCAGCAGCCGCGACAGTGATTTTCACTCGACCGTCGCTCGATGCCCCAAGGGTGGGGTCCTGACGATCGAGAGCAAGCTCGAGTCGGTGTACGACATTCCGCTCGGCGACATCGTGGTGGATGTAGTGTCGGTGGACAGCGGCGAGGTCACCCCCGTCCAGCTGGATGCCCAGGGTGTCGGGACCTTCAAAGGCGAAGCGGGTCGCTACTACCGGGTTCACGTTCAAAGCGAAGTCACCCCCAGGCAGATCGAGGACCTGTTTTTTTCCTACAACGGCCTGACTGCTGACCTGACGGACTGGCTGCGTAGCGAATGGCAGGTTTTCAAGCCGCAATGGGCGCAGCAATCGTCGGCGACATCGGCGGCCGCGGTGGGCAATGGCCTGCTCGCCGGCGGTTGGGCGGCCATCGAGAGCGTGTGGGACAGCATCAGCTTGCTCTCGGAGATCCTCAAGGACCCGAGCCGGTTCGGCGAACAGTTGGGCAGCGGTGCGGCGGACCTGGTCGAACTTGCCGAGTCGTCCCCGCAGATCATGGCCAAGCTGCAGTTGCTCGCCAGCGACGAAGCGGCGCTGTGCCTGCTGGTGCGCACCGCGAGTCTCTGGCTGGACATGCTGCCGCCCAGCGAAGTGGCCGGCGGCACGGCGAAAGCGTTATCCATGGTAGTCGTGCAGCTGGTGATCGACCTACTGATCGGCGTGGTATTGACCTTCGCCGGGGCGGGCGCCGGGATTGCCTACCTGTCGATGCGCCTGGTCCGGCACGGCGCCCGGCTACTGGACGCGATGACGCGTTTCATCCGGGCGATCTTCGCGGTGGTGAACGGGTTCATGGCCTACGTGGACCGCTACAAAACCGTGGCGGCGCGAGGCATCGCCGCTGGCGTGAAAAAAGGCCGGATGCAATTGCGCTGGGACGCGCAGCGCAACACCACGCTGAAAAAAGACGAAGCCCACGACGACGCCCCCGCCCCCTCGAAAAACCCCAACGGCGACCCCGCCGACAGCGCCGCCCAGACCCGCACCGACGGCTGCCCGGTGTCGATGGTCACCGGCGAAGAACTGCTGACCCTGGAGGACGGCACCCTCGACGGGCGCTTGCCGTTCGTCTTCACCCGTCTCTATCGCACCAGCGCCGCCGAGCTGGACATCGGCCTCGGCCGTGGCTGGAGCCATGGCCTGGCCCATCACCTGGTGATCGAGGGTGAGCAGGTGATCTGGATCGACCAGGAAAACCGCCGCACCACCTTTCCCCGCCCCAGCCTGCAACGCCCGGCGATCCACAACAGCCTGGCCCGCGCGGCGATCTACCTGAGCCGCGAGCCGGACGAACTGATCATCGCCCAGCCCGGCGAAGACGCCCCTTTCCTGCACTTTCGCGACGGTCATCTGACGGCGCTGAGCGATCGGTACGACAACCGCCTGACCGTCCAGCGCAACATCTATGGCGACATCAGCCGCCTGGACAACGGCGCCCGGCGCGGCCTGCGGTTGCGCTATGAGCATCGCCACCTGGTCGCCATCGACTATCAGAGTTTTGACCCGCAACAGCATCCGGACGAAGCCTGGCGCACCGAACAGACGCTGGTGACCTACCGCTACGACGGCCGTTTCCGACTGATCGAGGCGACCAATGCCGCTGGCGAAAGCGAGCGCTACGACTACGACGACCAGCACGTCATCCTCCAGCGGCAACTGGCCGGCGGCGCGAGTTTCTACTGGGAATGGCAAGGCCTCGGCCCGGCAGCGCGCTGTGTGCGGCACTGGGCGTCGTTCGCGCAGATGGACAGCCACTACAGCTGGGGCGATGACGGCAGCGTCACGGTCCGGCATCTGGACGGCAGCCAGGAAGTATACGTTCACGATGACCGCGCACGGCTGGTGCGCCAGGTCGATCCCGCTGGTGGCGAACAGCTCAAGGCCTATGACCAGCAGGGTCGGCTGACCGCCGAGCAGGATCCTTTGGGCGCGGTCACCGAATACCGCTACGACGAAGCCGGACGACTGGTGGCGCTGATTCCGCCTGAAGGCGAGCCGACGTCCTACGAATACCGCAACGGTTTCCTGCACGCCCGGCAGCGCGGCAAAGCCGTGTGGACCTACCGGCGTAATGCCCAGGGTGATGTGGTCGAGGCCATCGACCCGGATCGTCACAGCACCCGGTACGCCTATGACGCCCAGGGGCAACTGCTCTCGATCCGCTATCCGGACGGCGGCACCCATCATTTTGTCCGCAATAGCCAGGGCCAGCTGACTGAAGAAACCCTGCCCGACGACAGCCAGCGGAGTTTTTCCTACGACACGTTGGGGCGTCTGCTGACCCGCAAGGACGAACATGGTGCGATCATCCACTACCAGTGGGATGCCGTCGGCCGCTTGCTGCAAACCACCCTGTCCACCGGCGCCACTCGCGCCTGGAGCTACAACGCCTACGGCAAGGTCACCGCCGAACGCGACGAACTGGGGCGCATCACCCGCTACGAATACGCCGACGACCTGCACCTGATCAGCCGGCGGCTCAATCCCGATGGCAGCGAACTGAAGTATCGCTACGACTCGGCGCGGTTGTTGCTCACCGAAATCGAGAACGAATCCGGCGAAAAATATCAGCTGGCCTACACGCCCAACGGATTGATCCGACAGGAAACCGGCTTCGACGGCCAGCGCACCGGCTATGCCTACGATCTCAACGGCCACCTGCTGGAAAAGACCGAGTTCGGTTCCGATGGCAGCCAGCGGCTCACCGCTTATCAGCGCGACAGCGCCGGCCGTCTGTTGCGCAAGACCTTGCCCGACGGCAAACCGGTCGAGTACCGCTACGACGCCCTCGGCCGGCTGGTCAGCGTCGACGACGGCCACTGGCCGCTGGCCTACGAATACGACAACCAGGACCGCCTCGTCGCCGAACACCAGGGCTGGGCCACCCTGCACTATCGCTACGACGAGGCCGGCCGGCTGACCTACTGCCGCCTGCCCGACCGCAGCACCCTCAATTACCGCCACCTCTATGGCGGCGCGCTGCTGGCCATCGACCTCAACGGCCAGTGCCTGACCGAACACCGCTTCACCGGCACCCGCGAACGCCAGCGCCAGCAAGGCCTGCTGCTCAGCGACTACAACTACGACGAACAGGGCCGCCTCAAGGCCCAGACCGTGTGGCAGACCCAGCAGAAGCAACTGTTCTGGCGCGACTATTCCTACAGCGCCAATGGCAACCTCGCCACGCTGTCCGACACCCGAAACCGACGCGCCTACCACTACGACCCGCAAGATCGCCTGCTGCGTATCGACTACGCCCACAGCCAGCCCCCCGAGCACTTTTCCCACGATCCGGCCGGCAACCTGCTGCTGCACGACCGCCCCGGCCCGACCACGCTCAAGGGCAACCGCCTGCTGATGGAGGGCGACCGCCACTACGACTACGACGCCTACGGCAACCTGGTCCGCGAACGCCGCGGCAAAGCCCAGTGCCTGGTCACCGAATACCGCTACGACAGCCAGCACCGCCTCATCGGCCTCACCACCTCGGAAGGCAACGATACGTCCTACCGCTACGACGCCTTCGGCCGACGCATTGAAAAGACTGTGGACGGCCAGACCACCGAATTCATCTGGCAAGGCGACCAGCTCATCGCCGAAAGCAGCGACCACCATTATCAAAGCTACGTCTACGAGCCTGGCACCTTCCGCCCCCTCGCCCTGCTCGAAGGCCAAGGCCCGAAAAACGCCACGCCGTTCTACTACCACAACGACCACCTCGGCACACCGCAGGAACTGACCAACCACCAGGGCGAAATCGTCTGGGCGGCGCGCTACACCGGCTACGGCAAACTCACCAAACTGGCCCACGGCGCCGGCAAGCAACTGACTCAACCGCTGCGTTTCCAAGGCCAATACCACGACCTGGAAAGCGGCCTGCACTACAACCGGCACCGGTACTACAATCCGGACACGGGCCGGTACCTGACGGCGGATCCGAGCAAGCTGGCGGGTGGGCTCAATGGGTACCGGTACACCCTGAACCCGACGGGGTGGGTGGATCCGTTGGGGTTGGAAGGTTGCCCGGGGGGTGCTGGGTGTAAAAAGCCGGCGGTTGGCGAGCAGAATCCGGCGGCTAAGGTTGGAGTGGATGAGGGTGAGCCGGCGCTGCCCAAGCCGACCACCGAAGAGTTGGCTGAAAAAGAAGTGAGGCGTCTAGATAGGGAACAAAGCATGCATATGGTTGGTAAACATAGCCTTGCTGTTTCCGATCAAAAGTGGAAACAACGAGCAGTTGATGGCAAGGATCCTCTTAGCGGAAAAACACCTAAAAATAAGATAGGGAATCCAAGCTCAAGGTTTCCCAGTTGGGAAATGCAACTAAAAGCTTATAACCTAGCAGTCAACCGGGAAAAATATGGGCTTTCACGGTTTACAGGGCGAGATCAAAACAACAATAACATCATTAGAATGGAGCTTCCTGGGGCTGGCGAAGGATATATTCCAAATAAAAAGGACCCATCAAACCCAAAGCTTGTTGCCATGGACCGATTTGAGATGAAAGTAGATCCCGATACAGGCATACCGTTTACTTTATTCCCAATAAAATAGGTGAGAAATGTTGATTGATCCCGGAACCAGACTTCCATACACACCAACACCGTCTTATTTTTTAGGATGCTTTGATATTTATGACAGAGAAGAAACATTAGGTGAGGAGCTGCAAAAATTTGATCCTAACAGGCCCATCGATAGAGAAATATTAATTACCGAGTACGCTTTGAAGGTAAGGCGGACATACAGGGAAAAGTACTTGCTCTATAAGTGCTTGGAAACTGCGATTCTAGATAATGAGTACGACTTTCAGGCTTTGCTAGAGCATGACTCGCAGGAGTGTTCATCGCTCCCCGATGGATGGGATGAAATGGAAAATCCTCGCTTGTTTTTTGAAGAAATATATAGATTAGCAGGAAAAGTCTGGAAGGATGATATTTGCAAGGCGGAAACTGAGGATCAATCCACTTGGCATTATATCTAAGCTTGTAGAAAATGCGTCCTCTTGTGCCCACTGGCGAACGGACTCGCCTGACCACACTGAAATACATATCGGCCAACCCACCAATAAGAAAACCATGTTAAAGCATCCGCTTCTAAATGAGGAATTTATTCCTGACCTAATGTGGTTTGTTGGACAGTTCGACGTATACGATCGTGAAGAGACTCGCGGTGCAATGCTCGAAACTTACAACCCTGATTACGAACAAGAAAGACTAGAACTTATACGTAAGTATGGTTTGGATCTGGACTACTTGTCTCACAGGCATAAATATGTGCTTCTATCATGCTTTAAGAAAAAACTCGATGATCCAACTGTTGATTTTCAAAGCGTGTTTGACATAGAGGAAGATTGTGCTGGTAGCTGGCCTCGTGGCGAGTGGTATAACCTGAAAAACCCAAAAGATTTCTTCAAAGATATTTATCTGCTAGCAAAAGAAAAGTGGAAAGAAGATATCCAAAAAGCTGCCCTTGAAGATCCATCCGATTGGCAATCGCTATTTGAAAAGTGAAAAAAAGGAGAAAAGGAGAAAAGGAGAAAAGGAGAAAAGGAGAAAAGATGGGACAGATTTACTTTTAATAAATTCGCCCCTTTGAAAGCTTTAAATCCGCCCCCTTTCCATAAAACAGCTTATACGGGATCTGGCATATGAAGCAGACTTACGATTTGCATGATGTTTGGGCGCTACTATTTGTTTTTAGTATCGAAAATACTCACGACGTGGCGCGTGAAGAGATAATAACGTCAAAGAATATAAACTGTGATGAGGATCTGAAAAATCTATTTAAGCTATTGATTCGTCCGGAATTTATGCATCACGAACCAAAAGAGCAAGCTTTGCTAATCGATACTCTGGAACATTTCCTTAAGGGTGGCGATAGCTTTGACAGGGTTTTTCTGAATATGGACACTTATTTTGATGATGATGTTCATGATCAGCGTCGATTTATGCAAATATTATTAAGCTCTTTAATCAAGTATAAATCCCAGATTAAAAGTTAGAGTTATAACAGTACCGACGCCCACGGACATCGGCCAGAGAATGCGAGCCCCCACTGCAACGCCAAACCGCTCTCCGTGGCGAGGGAGCTTGCTCCCGCTGGGTCGCGAAGCGGCCCCAAACCAGTCTACGTGCTCAGCCGGACACACCGAGGTGCTGTTGAGAGGGGCTGCTGCGCAGCCCAGCGGGAGCAAGCTCCCTCGCCACGGTGGGTTGCAGACACATGTAAGCTGCACACTCATAGATACTCCCTACTCACATATTCCCCACCATCTCCCACAACGACGCCCCTACCCCGGTAATGCTCTCCCCCGCAATCAACCCCGCCGCCGCCGTAATAGCGAACCGTTCCGTGAGGCTTGGCCAGCGGCAGCTCACCAGCCAGGTGAGCACGGCGCCGAGGGCCATCATCAGCGATACCGAGGCCGGCAGGACAAAGGCCAGGCCCAAGGCCGCCGTGCTTGGCAAGTAGCGGGCCCGATGGGCCGGCAGCAGGCTGTCGAGGATGCCCAGCAGCAAGCCGGCGATGGCGCCGATGAAAATCGCCCAGCGGATGCTGGCTGACAGTGAGTCCAGGCCATGGGTGAGGGTCTGTGCCACGGCTTTCCAGGTGGCGACCGCCGGGGCCGGCCACTCTTCGGTGAGCAGCATGGTCTGGGGATCCGGGATCAGCGCCAGATAGGCCAACACGCCGACGATGCTGCCGATGAAGATTCCCAGGGTCTGCGCCTGCAGTTGTTTGCGCGGCGTGGCGCCGATCGCTCGGCCCACCTTGAAATCGTTCATCAAGTCTGTGCATTGCCCGGCCGAACCGCCGGCGGTATTGGCACTCATCAGATTGATCGGCACCTGGCCCGGGGCGACGATGCCGAAACTCAACTGGGACAGTTGCCCGATGGCACCGATAGGCGGAATACCCGTGGCGCCAACCACACGGGCCGCCACCGCCGCCAGGCAGATGGCCAAGGGGATGGTCAGCAGCGCCATCCACGGATTGATGCCGAACAACAGCGCTTGCAGGCTTACCACCAGAAAGATCGCCAACAGGAAACCGAGGGCGGGGCCGGCCTTGGGAACCACCCAAGTCGCCGCGCCGCTGGCCTTGGTGGAACCGTGCAAGGCCCACAGGCGAATCGCCAGGGAAGCCAGCGTCGAGCAGACCATCAGGCTCACCCCCGGCCACAGCAGCCACTCCACCAGCACCGCAAATTGCGGTCCACTGCTGCCGGGCGGTAACTGCACCAGGCCATTTTCCAGCAACCACGGCGCCAACCCGCCCCACGCCAGCAGCGCGCCGAGCAGCAGGGTCAAGCCGACGCGGATGCCGATGATGCCGCCGAACCCCACCAGCAACAGCGAAGGGTCTGCGGTAAAGGTCAGGCGCTCCAACTGGGCGTTCGGCGACCAACGCGGGATGGCCCACCAAAACGTATCCACCCACTTGGCGAGCCCGGACAGCAGCGCCGCGCCGAGCAGCACCTTGAGCCGCGTCGCGGCTTCCTGGCCATGGTTGTAGATGTGCAGGAGGGTTTCCAGGGTCGCCATGCCTTCGGGGAACCTCAGCGCCTTGTCATTGAGCAATGACGGCCGCAGGTACCAGGCAATCCAGATGCCCAGGAAGCTCACCGAAAACACCCAGGCAACCATTGGCACCGGGTCCAGTTGCTGGCCGGTCAGCAAGGTGTACGCCGGAATGGGCGCGACCAGCCCGCCGGAGATGATCGACGCCGCTGCCGATGCGACGGTCTGGTTGATGTTGCTTTCGTGCAACGTCCACGGCAGCGCCGCAGCCGAGCGTTTGGCCAGGCCCTGCCAAATGCCGTAGCCGACCAGCAAGGCAATGATCGACATGTTGAATGACCAGCCGATTTTTAATCCGGCATAGACATTGGAGGGCGTCAGGAGGATGCCAAGCACGATCCCCGTGATGACCGCGCGCGGGCTGAATTCGCGTTCGACGGGGAGGACATGCGGGCTCGAAATCTGGTCCATGCGAATTCCTTATCGGCAAAAAACAGTCGCCTCAGCCGAGGCAACTACCTGACAAGTGAGTGCTGTATCGACGCAAGGTTCACCGACGATAGTTCTGGCGACCACGGGATAGAGCCGTCAGCCCGACAATCGAACGCTCTCCTCAAGCAGCCCCCCACCTGGCCGATAACCTGTGTGACGGCGGCCCTCCGGCCTCGTCAGGCTCTGCTGGTCGCATAAGGTGATGATCAATGGCTTTGCAGCTTAACCGCTTACTGATGTTTGGCGTCCTGATGCTCCTGCTTGCAGGTGGGTCGGCGTTGGCCATCGCGGCTGAGCCGCCGCTGCGCATCGTCACGGAGGAGTTGCCGCCCTACAACATGACGCAGGACGGACGCGTGACCGGCATGAGCACCGAGGTCGTCGAGGCCGTGCTCAAGGAGATCGGCGTCCAGGCGTCGATCCAGCCCATGCCCTGGGCCCGCGCGTACGAGTTGGCGCTCAACGAAAGCAACGTCCTGATCTATTCGATCGTCCGCACGCCCGCACGCGAAGCGCTTTTCCAGTGGATCGGCGCCATCGCCCCGACCCAGTGGTACATCTACTCCCTGGCTGAGCGACCAGTGAAGCTCAACTCCCTGGCCGATGCCCATGGGCACCAGATCGCGACCGTCAATCAGGATGTCGGCGAGCAATACCTGGTCTCGAAGGGATTCCGCATCGGCGAGGATCTGCAATCGAGCACCCGATACGAACACAACTACCGCAAGCTCAAGGTCGACCATGTGGAGTTGTGGATTTCCAACGAACTCAACGCCCTGTACCTGACCCGGCAGAATGGCGAAGACCCGGAAAAAGTCCTCATCCGGTCATTACCGCTGCCCGAACTGAGCAGCGCCGACGGCTTGAACATGGCATTCAGCCGCAACACGCCGGCGCAAACCGTCGAGAAATTCCGCGCCGGCCTGGAGGCCATTCGTCGCAACGGCGTCTACGATGCCATCGCGCGCAAGTGGTTATGAGATGGACGGCAACTTCGCCCCGGCGCCCTTTCAACGACCACAGGCCAAGGCCCTCAGCTCCCTGGGGCGTCGACTGGTGCTCGCGACGCTGCTGTTCTGTCTGATTTTCACCGTGGCGATGGTGACATGGCGCACCTGGCTGGCCTGGGAAAGCAACCTGGCGGAGATGAATTCCGAGCTGGGGCTGATTGACCAGGTGTTCCAGGACACCCTGGCCCACGCCATCTGGGAGATGGATCGCGAGTCCCTGGACAAGCAGCTCAACAGTGTCGCCAGTGCCGCGCCGGTCGGACGCGTGGTCCTGAATGTCCTGCGGCCCGGCCGCTCACCGGAAATCATCGAACTCAACCGCTACACCACCGGTAACGCCGGCTCGGCACCGGTGTTGCAGCGCCAGCTCATCGCGCAACCCTATCTCGGCGCCCATGAAAAAGTCGGCGAGCTGATCATCGAGGGCGATAACCAACTGCTCTGGGAGCGCCTGTGGGGCGAAGCGCGCACCATCGTCATCACGCAAATCATCCAATCGATGCTCCTGGCCGGGCTGGTCATGACCATGTTCAACCGCCTGGTGACCATCCACGTGGTGCATATTGCCCGGCATTTGGGTGAGCTCGCTCCGCAAACTCTCAAGCGTCACCTCAAATTGCAGCGCTCGGTCAACCGCCAGGACGAACTGAGCCTGCTCGAAACCCAGGTCAACGAACTGCAGGACAATCTCCACGCGCACCTGGAACGCCAGCGTTCGGACGAACTGGCGATCGCCGCCAGCCGCGATCAACTGGTCGAACTGGTCGAGGCGCGCACGGCGGAACTCAAGGCCGCCAACCAGGCCCTCGAAGCCTTGTCCCGCCACGACGCCTTGACCGGCCTGGCCAACCGTCGCCACTTCGACGAACTGAAGGAAGTCGAGTTCCGCCGCGCCATGCGTCACAGGACGCCGCTGGCGGTGCTCATGTGCGACGTGGATTTTTTCAAGATCTACAACGACACCTACGGCCACATGAACGGCGACCTGTGCCTGCAACAGATAGCCGAAACCCTGCGTGACGTGTTCGGGCGCTCCGGCGAGCTGACCGCACGGGTGGGTGGCGAAGAGTTCGTCGTCGTGCTGCCCAACATCGACGCGCAGCAGGCCTGCGAGGCAGCCGAGAGGCTGCGCGCCGCCCTGGCCGAACGCAAGCTGCCCCACAGCGGCTCATCGGTCTCGCCCTTCGTCACCCTGAGCATCGGCGTCGCCGAGCTGGACCCCGAGACCATGGATCATTTCGACCCACTGATGCAACGCGCCGACCAGGCGCTGTACCGGGCCAAGCACCAGGGACGCAACCGCGTCTCCCTCTGAAGATCCATCAACGTCGAGGTCTGTATGCGCCACTCTCTGATGCTCTGCTCCTGCGTACTCCTGGCCTTGATCAGCCTCACAAGCCAGGCCGAAACCATCGAGGTCGTGACCGAGGATTCGCTTTACGCGTATCTGCGCGATGACAAACTGGTCGGCCCCGGTATCCACATCGCGTCCGACACGCTGCAACAGGCCAACCTCAGCGATTTCCGCATGGCCCTGTATCCTTGGGCGCGGGCTTATGAGATGGCCTTGCGCGAGCCCAACGTGCTGATTTTCCCACTGGATCGCACCCCGGCCCGTGAACAGCTGTTCAAGTGGGTCGGTGAAATCCATCGTTCCACCAGCCGGCTCTACAAGCTGCGCGACGCCGACCCCATCACTGTCCGCAACCTTGAAGAGGCCAAGCAGTACAGCATCGGCGTGATACGTAATGACGCCAAGCAGATCTATCTGCAAGAACGTGGCTTCAGTCGTCTGGTCGTGTCGGCGAACAACCACGACAACTTCCAGAAACTGTTGAACCGTCAGGTCCAACTGGTGCCGATGCCGGAGAACACGGCACGCCTGATGAGCCAGGATGCCCAGATGGATTTCAATCAGCTGGAGGAAGTCTATGCCCTCGACGAGCAGCCACACCGGGTCTACCTGGCTTTCAGCCTGAGCACGCCGGACGAAACGGTCGCCAGGGCCCAGCGCGCGTTTGAAGCGCTCAAGGCATCGGGCGAAGTCGAGCGGATCATGAAGGAGAAGCGTTGACGAGCGGCACCGGTCAGCGACCTTGAACTCTCGCATCGCAAACATCGTCTAGCCCATTAGATTCTGTGGGAGCGAGCCTGCTCGCGAATCGGCGGCACATTCGACATCAATGTCGTCTGTCACACCGATTCGCGAGCAGGCTCGCTCCCACATTCCCGGGTTCAAGCTATCCGCGATGGAGAGGTTTTGATGAGCACACTGAACGCGGTACCGGATTCCATCCAGACCCTGATGCTGGAACGCAACGATTGGGTACCCAACCACCCGCGCCTGCCGGTGATCATCTACCGTGACGCGATGACTGCCCAGGCAGGTGATCTGGCCGCCCAGCTGGAAGAGATGTTTCGCAGCAACGGCTGGCCGCCGCAATGGCGCTACGGGATCTACGATTTCCACCATTACCACACGGAGGGCCACGAAGTTCTGGGCGTCGCCAGCGGTCAGGCGCGCTTGATGATCGGCGGCCCCGATGGCCAAGTGATCGACGTCCAGGCAGGCGACGTGTTGCTGCTACCTGCCGGCACCGGGCATTGCAACCTGGGTTCCAGCGAAGATTTCCTGGTCGTCGGAGCGTACCCACCGGGCCAGCAGGCCGACATCTGCCGCGAAGCGCCGAGCGCGGCGCAACTGGCAAACATCGACGCGCTACCGTTTCCTGATCGGGACCCGGTGCAGGGCGCCAAGGGTGCTGTCAGTCGATATTGGCGGAGCCAACGCTGACATTTCGCAGCCTTCGCAACGATCCACGGTCAACGACCGTAGACCTTCTGCAACTGCTCTTTGGACAGCGCGTCTTCAAAAGGGACCGGCACCGACTTCACCGCGCCATACAGGTTGCGATATCGCCAGTAGTTACCGTTATTGGCCAACTGGTAGCCGCGCTCGACCACACGCTGGCCGTCAAGCACATAGCGCAGGGTTTCCTGGGCCGCCTCTGGTGGCACCGGTAACATCAGGTCGGTTGCCAGCACCCGCATCGACTCGTCGATGCATTCGTCGAGCACTTGGGTCACTTGCACCAGATCCAGCGAGCCGTCGTCAATACAGCGTTTGCCACAGCGCCTGATCGGCTGGCTGGAAACCTCGATGCGCATGCGATACAACGCGGAACCCGCGATGTCCTGGACCTGTACCTGATTGATCAGCACGAAACTGCCACGGTCAGGCGTAAGCATCAGTTTGGGCTCGATCACCAGGCGAGCGCTGACCGGCCCCTGCCCCTGCTTGAGTCCTGCCACCAGCGACGCTTGCTGGAAGCGCTGTTGCAACCGCTCCTGCAACGGCACGCCGGCAAGCAGGTCCGCCAGCGGGCGCGACTCCTTGGCGGCGGTATTTTCCGCATCGCGCTGCAAGCTGCCACTGCCCATCTGGGTATTGATCAGGCTGGCAACCAGCAAGCCGGCAAGCCCGGCGCTGTTACCGGAGCTTGCGACCAGGGTGTGACTGGACGACGCTGCCTTCTGCGCGGCCTGCGCGTCGACTACCGTGCTGGCCCCCACAAACGCCTGTGGCAATTGCAGGTCCACCTTGACTCCATGGGCCTTGACGTAGGACACCGCGTCCTGCGATTTGAAACCGGCCTCAGGTGCCGGTTTCTGCGCGCATCCCATCAGCATCAACAGGGCCACTGAGGTGACCGCGATCAATTCACGCTTCATTGTTCGAACGGCGTGATCATTTGCTGACGGCTCGTATCCATCGCCTGGTAGAAGGCATTGGTCAGATTGGTATAGTTCGGCTCGTCCCACTCGCCCTGGGCGGCCTGCACGACGGAAAAGGGTTTGAACCACAACAGTCTGTTATCGGCCAGATCGATCAGCATGCCCTGTCCGAATACCTGCGCCATGGGTACGCTGGTCGGCACGATACTGTAATAACTGCGGGTGGCTCCGGTCCCTGTCACGTTGACCAGCAGCAGGCGATCGACACCGTAGGTGGCCTTGATCGATGTCAGGTCGCGGACGGTGTAGCCTTCACGGAAACTCGTCTCCTTGAACTTGTTCAAATCCACCGGCTCGTTGATGCGCTTGGCCTTGTAACCCTTGGCTTGCAACTTGGCGACAATGGCATCCGGCAATGTGTTGAGATCGCGCACTTGCCATTTTTCGACATTATCGCTGAGCTTGCTGTTGACGCCTTTGTTGATGGCCAGGTCCAGCAGACCCTGGTTGCCGGTCAGCGCCAGGACGGGTTCCGGCACCACGTTGATAGCCACACCAACTGTGGTCTCCTTGGCATCCCAGAATTGATGGTCCAGCGGTACCGGAGGCTGGACATGAGCGCAGCCGGTGAGTGTCAGGCAAGCAACAACGGTCAGTGCTGCCACGGTGCGAAGCGTATGAAAAGACATGTATCAAGTCCCTATGATTAAAAACGATGCTGCTTGTGTCGGCAGCGACGGCAATAACAATAGTGGCACATTGATATTTATTTTTTCAATCTTTGATCTTCCATACGCTTCTTCGCTTGCTGCTCCCTAGATCATCGGCGAACTGCTTACCACCCGCAGCGCCAACCCCTCGAACGCATCCAGAGTAATGGTGAACTCACCCTCGGGCGTGAGATCCCCTTCGACCCGCTCGTTGATGATGTCCACCACTGGCCCCGGTGCGATACCGGGCAGGTGCAGGGTTTCAGTGATCGGCGTCGAACCGAAGTTCAGCGCGGTGATCTGCGTGCCTTTGCCGGCTGGCAACTCGTGGACCATGATCAGCAGTCCAGGATGCTCGACGTCCGGGATGAGTATCTGGCGACTCGCCGCGATGTCGTAGGCGCGGCGCGCGGCGAGGATCCTGCGCAGTTGCGAGGCGAACGAATCCGGGTCCTTCAACTGGCTCGGCAGGCTGCCATACAAGGTCTTTGGACGCGGCATCTGCCCGGCTGACAGCGGCGCTTCCGGGTTGAGGTCTACGAGATCGTAGGCACCGCGATGAATCCAGCGCGTGTCGCCGTCGCGCATCAGGTGCTCGACCTGTTCCGCCGGCAACGGCAACGCTCCCACCAGATCCCAGCCAGACAAGGCGAACACGCCCGGTTGCATGGCGTTGAACATCACCAGTAACAGATGCACCTGGCGAATCTGCTGGATATCGGCCGCTGTGATCGCGTCGAGGTCGCGAATGCCCAGGGCGGCGGTGATGATGCTCGCCGTGGTGCAAGACACGCCGTTGGTGACGAATTTCAGGTTGTAAGGCGCATGCTCGCCGGACAAGCGTTCATACATCTGCTCGCGGATGTGCTCGCGCAGGATGCTGCCGGGAAACGTCTGGCCTTGATACAGGTAGGTGTCGTGGGCATGCAGCGTCCAGAAATGCACCAGCTCCAGGGTCAGTTCATCGTGATTCTGCAAGGCGTGGATCAGCGAGCCCGGGTCGATGCCGAAGCTGTGCATCTGGCGCAGCATCAAGCGCAGGAATTCGGTGTCGCCCATCAGCAGGGCGTGCTGGTAGGCCGGTCGGGTGATGAAGTCGTAAGACAGGTCCGCCCCGCCGTGGGACATGGCGGCAATGTCGTCGAGGGTCAGGTTCAATTCCTGGAAGCTGAAACCGCCGGCCTTGCGAATCGCCCCGCCGAGCAACTGGTTGCCGGTGATCGACAGCGGATGGCTTTCGGACCAGGCGGTGCCATCGAGCTTGCGCTCCACGCCGAGAAATCCGTTGGCGTCCAGCCGGAGGATTTTCGCCCCCATGACATCGATGGCGTGCAGCGCATCGCCAATGATCATCTGCTGCGCGGCAAAGGTCGGGTCCAGCCAGTTCAGCGACGGCTGCCCTTCCTTGAAATAGTGCAGGTAAACCCAGCGCCGTGGCTTGCCGTCTACGCCCATGACGATCGGCGTCGCGCTCCAGTCGGTTTCCTTGACGCCAGGCTCGAAGAAGATCACCCGCTGCAACTGGCCGACGATGTAGTGCTTGTCACGCAGGGCATCCACCTGCTGGGCGGTGAGGTTCTGGGCATCACGACCCTCCCCGACCTCGGGCAGCAGCGGCCAGTCTTCCTCGCGGATTTCCACCATATGGTAGAGCCCCGGATAGTCTTCGTAAGCCATCTCCGCCAGACGAAAATCGGCGCCCTTGCCGGTGTGGGACGGGATGACGTCGTCGATGACCACCGCGTTGTGCGCAGCGGCCATGCGGGTCAGGGCCTGGAGTTGAGCGTCGGTGCCCAGCTCAGGGTCGATGTCGAAGCTGATGCGGTCGAAATTGCCATCGATGGTTGGCGTGTAGTCAGTGCCGCGCAGGCCGCCGGATCTTTTCAGCGGACCATTGTGGATGCCCTGGATGCCGATTTTCGACAAGGCGTGCCACAAGGTTTCGTCGCCCAATGCCTCGAGCACCGTGCCATTTTCCCGGGTGACGATGGAGGCTGGGTATGCGGTAAACCACACTGAGGAAAGCGCTGAAGCATCACGGGGCCGGGTGTGCGCATAGGGCTGCTGCCACAAGCGTCCTTGCCCCGAATAGAGCTTGGCCCGCTGCCGCGCCGCGTGGAGCATCGATTGTTCGACCAGCCAGTCGACATGATTTTTCTCAGCCATCGTCATAAAAATCCCTGTCGTGAAGAAAAAACCGGACCGGCTGCCGACATCGGCGGCGCCGCTTATTAGTCATATGAGGCTCTGGCCCGGTATTCGTTGCATTGAGGCACGAAGCGGTGGGTATTCGATGGGTGAACCCGAACCAAGGTGGGAGTGAGCCTGCTCGCGAACGCGCCAGCCCAGACGCCTCAAAATCCCGTGGCGAGGGAGCTTGCTCCCGCTCGGCTGCGCAGCAGTCGCAAAACCGTTGGATGCGGTCTGTCTGAAAGACTGCCGGGGCCCGCTTCGCAGGCCAGCGGGAGCAAGCTCCCTCGCCACGGGGATTTGCTCTGGCATGGCGGCTCGTGCTCAGGCCGATGTCCCGCAGCAAGATCGGACTGATCCAACCCTGTGGGAGCGAGCCTGCTCGCGAAGGCGCCAGCCCAGACGCCTCAAAATCCCGTGGCGAGGGAGCTTGCTCCCGCTCGGCTGCGCAGCAGTCGCAAAACCGGTGGATGCGGTCTGTCTGAAAGACTGCCGGGGCCCGCTTCGCAGGCCAGCGGGAGCAAGCTCCCTCGCCACGGGGGACCTGCTCTGGCATGGCGGCTCGTGTTCAGGCTGATGTCCCGCCGCAAGATCGGACTGATCCAACCCTGTGGGAGCGAGCCTGCTCGCGAAGGCGTCAGCCCAGACGCCTCAAAATCCCGTGGCGAGGGAGCTTGCTCCCGCTCGGCTGCGCAGCAGTCGCAAAACCGGTGGATGCGGTCTGCCTGAAAGACTGCCGGGGCCCGCTTCGCAGGCCAGCGGGAGCAAGCTCCCTCGCCACGGGGATTTGCTCTGGCATGGCGGCTCGTGTTCAGGCCGATGTCCCGCCGCAAGATCGGACTGATCCAACCCTGTGGGAGCGAGCCTGCTCGCGAAGGCGCCAGCCCAGACGCCTCAAAATCCCGTGGCGAGGGAGCTTGCTCCCGCTCGGCTGCGCAGCAGTCGCAAAATCGGTGGATGCGGTCTGTCTGAAAGACTGCCGGGGCCCGCTGCGCAGGCCAGCGGGAGCAAGCTCCCTCGCCACGGGGAGCTGCTCTGGCGTGGCGGCTCGTGTTCAGGCCGATGTCCCGCCGCAAGATCGGACTGATCCAACCCTGTGGGAGCGAGCCTGCTCGCGAAGGCGCCAGCCCAGACGCCTCAAAATCCCGTGGCGAGGGAGCTTGCTCCCGCTCGGCTGCGCAGCAGTCGCAAAATCGGTGGATGCAGTCTGCCTGAAAGACTGCCGGGGCCCGCTTCGCAGGCCAGCGGGAGCAAGCTCCCTCGCCACGGGGATTTGCTCTGGCATGGCGGCTCGTGTTCAGGCCGATGTCCCGCCGCAAATCGGACTGACCCACCCCTGTGGGAGCGAGCCCGCTCGCGAAGGCGTCAGCCCAGACGCCTCAAAATCCCGTGGCAAGGGAGCTTGCTCCCGCTCGGCTGCGCAGCAGTCGCAAAACCGGTGGATGCGGTCTGTCTGAAAGACTGCCGGGGCCCGCTTCGCAGGCCAGCGGGAGCAAGCTCCCTCGCCACGGGGATTTGCTCTGGCATGGCGGCTCGTGTTCAGGCCGATGTCCCGCCGCAAATCGGACTGATCACCCTGTGGGAGCGAGCCCGCTCGCGAACACGCCAGCCCAGACGCCTCAAAATCCCGTGGCGAGGGAGCTTGCTCCCGCTCGGCTGCGCAGCAGTCGCAAAACCGGCAGATGCGGTCTGCCTGAAAGACTGCCGGGGCCCGCTTCGCAGGCCAGCGGGAGCAAGCTCCCTCGCCACGGGGGGCTGCTCCGGCATGTGGTTCGTGTTCAGGCTGATGTCCCGCCGCAAATCGGACTGACCCACCCCTGTGGGAGCGAGCCTGCTCGCGAAGGCGCCAGCCCCGACGCCTCAAAATCCCGTGGCGAGGGAGCTTGCTCCCGCTCGGCTGCGCAGCAGTCGCAAAACCGTTGGATGCGGTCTGTCTGAAAGACTGCCGGGGCCCGCTTCGCAGGCCAGCGGGAGCAAGCTCCCTCGCCACGGGGGACCTGCTCTGGCGTGGCGGCTCGTGTTCACAGCCTGCGTTACCGCCTTCGCCAGCAGGCTCGCTCCCATAGACTCAGTCGTCGTTGAACGGCGCCGCCACGTCTCTTTCGCCTGGCGCACCGGGTTTCTGCAGGTTGGAGCAATTGGAAGCGTGATTCTGTCCATCGAACCACGCGTCGACAAAGGCAAACACGTCGTCCAGCGAACCATGCAACACCCCGTCATGCCCCAGGCCTTCATACGTCCGCCACGTCACCGGATTGCCAGCGGCACACAACGCCGCCGCGACCGCGTATTGCCGCTCTGGCGTAATGGTATGGTCCGCCTGGCCCGTGGCAATGAACAACGGGAAGGCTATCGACGCCTGGGGCATATCGGTCGTTGGAATGCGCGCAGCGTTCAACGCCTCTGGGGTGATCGTGAACAGCTCGGCAAACGAACCAATCTGCAACGCCTTGGACTTTTGCCCAATATCACGGGTACAGCCTTGCCGGGCGACGCTCAGCAGTTCGAGCCCCTTGGCCGTCAGGATGCCTTCGATCGGTGGCCCATCCTCACGCAACGCGCCTGACGCCAGTGCCAGGAACACCGTATTGGACTGGCGCGGCGGCAGCTTGATGGGGCCTTCGGGAAATGTGCTGTTCGGTGCCGTGAGCACCGCGCCCAGAATGGGCAGTTCCGGTGCATAGGTGCCAGCAAGGATCGCCGCGCCCAGTGCCGCCCCACCGCCCTGGGATTGTCCGGCCAGGGCCACGCGATTGGCGATCAGGCCTGGCTTGAAGGCTTGGGCAGCGCGAATCGAGTCCAGGACCGAGCGTCCCTCGGCCTGCCAGAACGTATAGGGATGAGGTCCTGGCCCTCCCAGGCCTTGATAATCGCTGGCCACAACCGCAAAGCCGCGCGCGAGCCAGCGATTGATATA
Source organism: Pseudomonas sp. Z2-11 (assembly GCF_054161305.1). Classification (NCBI taxonomy): domain Bacteria; kingdom Pseudomonadati; phylum Pseudomonadota; class Gammaproteobacteria; order Pseudomonadales; family Pseudomonadaceae; genus Pseudomonas; species Pseudomonas sp. Z2-11. The sequence goes on along the minus strand of NZ_CP096395.1, from coordinate 2,587,094 downwards.
CGCCGCGTCACGCTCACGCAATCCCGCCCAGGAAGGCGCACAGGCATCGGCGATGCCCAGCGTGCCGTGAGCCCAGGCCAGCAGCGGCCAGCCTCCGGCCGGAGGATTTCCTGCCGGCAGATACAACGCCCCGCTGACCGGAACGAGACCGGACTGCCAGCGCTGATCGATGGAGCTGTAGAGCAGACGCAAGGCTCGCGCGGCGGCAGGCATTTGAGCCTGAACCGCCATGGCCTCGCTGCGCAGCAGCACGCCAGGCTGCGCAGGCATCGCGTCCGGCCAGCGATAAAACGGCGACAGCTGCATGTCTCCTGCAGCGGGACCGACAGGAAGCGTGCCGGCCGCCATGGCGCTGGCTGCCACGACGATGACCGCCCCCACGCAAATTCCTCTGAAGGCTTGGCGAATACTCATGGAAAGTTTCCCCGACCGGAAAATGCCTTGCGCAAGGCGTTGCCCTGCGCAGCGATGACGTTGCGTGCGACAGGAGCCACCTCATTGAAGCGAATGAACCCGTGAGGCATGTTCGCGAGTACTTGCAGATGTGTTGCCACGCCCGCGCTTTGCAATCGACTCGCCAGCTCACGGTTTTCGTCCACCAGCGGATCCAGTTCACCGACCACCAATCGCACCGGCGGCAGGCCCGCCAAATCGGCAATGATCGGCTGCACCCGCCAGTCATCCTCGTCATTGGCCAGGTAACTGGCCCAGTAAACGCCCATGGTCTCGACCGATAGATTCTGGCCGCCGTAGCCGCCCAGTCGCTGCCAGGAATCGGAGGTCAGGTCCCGCGAGTAGCTGCCGTAGAACAGCAATAACTGCCGCAACGCATCGATTCCCGCGTCGCGTAGTGCAATGGCGACGCCCAAGGCGAGATTGGCGCCTGCCGAATCGCCGCCCAGGGCATAGCCGCGTACCGGGCAGTCGGTGATAGCGCCGAGCTTGATGACCCGGCTGACGATCGCCGCCACCTCGTTGAACGCCACCGGAAAGCGATGTTCCGGCGCCAGCGCATAGTCGATGGAGAGCACCGCCAGGCCACTGTCGCGCACCAACTGGCGCAAAGGTGCGTCCCAGCCGGCGAGCGAACCGTGGCGGAATCCGCCGCCATGGCAGTAGAACATCAGGCAAGGCGTCTCATCGCCCTCCGGCCAATAGAGTTTGCAAGGCACCGTTCGCCCATCAACGGCAAAGCCCAGGGTGCGCTCGTAGGACAGCGGCACGCTGCGTTGCGCCGCCCAGGCATTGATCCGTTCCAGATGCGCCCGGACGCTGTGCACGTCCCCATGAACGACGGGCAGCAATCCCTGCTCCCGGAGCGCGTCGACCACGGCCGCCAGGTCGGGATGCACCGGCGGACTTTCGTCGCGACTCATGGCTGGTTATCCACGCGGCTCTCGCAGCCGACAGTCCAACGTCCGTCCGCAATGATGCAATGGCTGGGCGGGCTGCGTCCTTCCAGGACGGCCACCGCGCATTGGGCGGCGATCAGATTGGTGCGATTGAGCCCTTCCACCGTGGACGCGCCGACATGGGGCGTCACGATCACGTTCGGTAGCTGAATCAGCTGTTCGGTCACCGGCAAGAGCGCGGGGTCCGACTCGCTTTCAAAGACGTCGAGCCCTGCCCCTGCGATTCGCTTTTCGCGCAGGGCCCGCAGCAGATCGGCATCGCGCACCAACCCGCCCCGCGCGGTGTTGATGAGCACCGCGGAACGCTTCATCAGGTTCAGGGCGCGCTCATCGATCAGTCCTTGGGTTTGCGCATTGAGCGGCGCATGAAGGGTAATGAAGTCGCTTTGCCTGAGCAGCGTATCCAGATCAACAAAATCACCGTCGGCCCCGGCGCCGCCTGGATGAGGCGTATAGATCAGCGGCCTGACTTCAAACCCGGACAAGCGCTGCAGGACGCCCCGGCCAATCCGGCCCAATCCGACGATGCCAACCGTCTTGCGGTACAGATCACCGCCCAGGGGGATCGACCAGTCATTGGCCGCCAAGCCCATCTGGCAGCGCTTGAGTTGACGGCAAACGGCGAGCATCAGCGCAACGGCGTGGTCGGCGACGCTGGCATCGTTGCCGCCAGTAGCAATGGTCGCCACCTTCCCTGCCGCTGCCACCGCTGCCGTATCGACCCGCTCATAACCGACGCCGCGACGGGCGATGACTTGCAGGCGCGGCAGTGCACCCAGCAGGCTGGAGGTGACATTCGCGTGCCCGACGATCCAACCGTCGGCGTCTGCCAGCAGGTCGATCAGCTGCCGTTCACTCAGGTCACCATCGGCTTGACCGGGAGCCAGCTCTGCGACAACCACCTCACAACCATGGCTGTGTAGAAAGTCGCTGGCCATGGCGTCGAAAAACCGCTGTGTAACCACTATTTTATGGCGATGTTCAAACATCACGAGCCTCTCGATCAAAATGCATAATCCAGATACACCCTGGCCTCCGAGCCGCTGACCACGTTGTCGGGTTGTGCGGATATCAATGCGACAAAGTCCTGGTCAATGCGGTAATCGATATAAATCAAGCCGACTGAGAGCCCGGCGTATTCCTTTTCATCGAAGCGATAATAGAGACGGTATTCATTCTGTCGCTCGGTCACATCGGTGCGTCGGCCGCTGAATGGATCGGTGGCGTCAAACTGACCTTGTTTATAAATAGTCATGACTTTGAAACCGTCCAGCGAAGCCCCCAATAAAGAATGTCCGCTCAAGTCATATTCGGCGCCGATTTGCCAGGTTCGCTCGCCATCGTTATTGAAGTCGTTGCCGGAGCGTGTCCAGGCATCCATCCTGCCGTCGACATTGTCCGCATGATCAAAGTAGGCGTAACCGAGTTGCCCATTGCTCAACTCGGCTTTGGTCTCGGAAAACGAAACACCCAGGCGAAGTTTATCGAGCAACAAACCAACGTTGATATTCAACCAGCTCGCCTCATCGTCATAAGCGGCCTGGCCGGCCTGCCAATCACGCTCCCAGATACGTCCGGCCTTTTCGAACTCATAATATTGAGTGTCCAGTACGATCCCGGCTTTATCGCCGAGAGGCGCTTTCAACGTGAGTCCGTATCGAGTGTTTTCATTGAAGTCCCGCGATACGCCATGGTCGTAGCCAAGTTCGATGGCCTTCAGGTCGTAGTTGACGCCGTAGGTGTACAGGTCTTTTATTTCCTCGCCCGACTGACTCAGCAAGTGCTCGAACTCTTCTCTGTCCCGAGGCGACGTACGGTTGATATAGGCCGTTTCGAACCCCAGCGTGCCGGGAAGCGGACCAATGCCCATCTCGGTGAAATTCAAATGAGCCCGACCTCCCTGGTAGGACCCAGGGACAATCCGCGTGTCGAGCGTGACCAACGTTCCCGCATCGAACCGACCCCGCCCCATCTGGGAATCGACGTTCCAGCCATCGCCCTCATAACGCAGCTTGAAATAACTCTGCCCCACTTTCGCAAAACCGCCATTGGTCCCATCGGTATCGTCGAACAAGTCCCGGCCGTTATCTTTGGAGTCGATCATTGCCACGCCATACAGCGAGGCGTCGAACCCCACGACGCCGGCCCAATAACTTGAGTTGTAATCCAGAATTGCGCCGATTCCGGTACCGCCCAGTTTGTTGCCGTCCGGAAAACCGCCAAAACGGTCTTCGATCAAATCGTTGGATATTCGAGTATTGATATAAACCGAGCGCAGATAAGCATTCAACTTTCCTTCATGCTGGAACCGGTCCGGATAACTGATCGTTGCTGAAAGAGCCAATTCAGACACAAACATTGTCGACAGCAACGTCATAGCGACGGCGTTAATCGATTTCATCGACCACCTCATCTATTATTTTTATTTTGACGTGAGCAGACGCAACTCGGCGTCCTTCAAACTTCGGCGCTACGCGTTAATGAATCAGATAATCGCCCGGGTAATGACCGCGGTTACAATCAAGACAAGGCTGCTGCCGATCGCCCAGAGCAGGCAATAGCGTTGCATGTCGCCCATGTCACGCTTGATGATTCCGCTGATCAGATAGACCGCCGCCACCAAAGGGCTTAATGCGTGAACCGGTTGGCCCAGCACCGAGGCCCGCGCTATGTGCATCGGGTCAATACCGTATTCGACGCCCGCCGCGCCCAGTACCGGCAAGATGCCAAAGAAAAACGCGTCATTGGATAACAGGAAGTTGAGTGGCAAGGCGACGAGCGCGGTAATGATGCTGAAATATTGGCCATGGTCGTCGGGAATCAATTGCACAATCTTTTCGGACATCCCATCAACCATGCCGGTACCTGACAAGATCCCGGTAAACGCACCTGATGCAAATATCAGGGCGATGACCATCAGGACACTTTCGGAGTGCGCCGCGACTCTGGCCTTCTGTTCCGCCAGCCGTGGATAGTTGATAAGCAGCGCCAGGGAAAGCCCCACCATCATCAACATCGGCAAAGGCGCCAGCCCTGTCGCCATCGCATACATGAGCCCAGCGGTGAGCAGGAGGTTGACCCAGAAGAGCTTCGGCCGATGCGTCTCGGAATGCGTGGTGGGCAAGACGACATCTTCCGGCGCGGCGTCCTTGGCAGCGGCCGTCCAGCCCAAGCGACGGCGCTCTCTGCGACCGATCCAGAACGCCACGACAAACGCATAGGCAAGGCCCGCGAACATGGCCGGCACCAACCCCAGGAACAACTCGGCCACATCCAGGTGGAGCGCACTGGCGGCGCGGGCCACCGGCCCTCCCCAGGGAATCAGGTTGACCACGGTATTGGTCAACAACAGCATCAACGCCAGAATCAGCGGGTTCATGCCGAGGCGAAGGTAAAGCGGCAGGAACGCAGTGGTTACAATCAAGACCGTCGTTGCGCCATCGCCATCGAAAGAAATGACCGTGGCCAGCAGCGCAGTGCCCAGAACCACGCGCAGAGGATCGTTGCCCACGTAACGCAGGATCTTTCGTACAGCGGGTTCAAAGAGCCCCGCGTCAAACATGATTGCGAAATAGAGGATTGCAAACATCAACATCAGAGCGGTGGGCGCTACTTGCTTGACGCCGTTCATCACCATCGCGCCCAGTTCCGGTCCTGCCCCACTGGCCAGGCCAAACGCGACCGGGACAAGAATGAGTGCCGTCACAGCGGAAAGTCGCTTGCTTATGATCAATGCCATAAACGTGACGACCATTGCGAAACCTAACCAAGCCATGCGTTTCACCTTTTCGTTTTTATTGTTATCGATCTTCGAAAATCAATGTGAACAACCCTTGCGCAGCCGAAATCTACATAGGGGGTGAAACGCTGTAAATCTTGATTTTTTCCGTCAACATCCCTGCTGGATAAGGCGTCGTCAGACGCAGTCTGGGTAGAAAAAACAAAGTCGAAACCCGGCGCCGATACACATTGACTACAGGACGGTAAATCCAATAAACATGTACACCTCTCCATCAATCCGATTGGACCCGTCATGCCAGAACAAGAAGGCCTTTACCTCTCGGCAGAAGAGGCGGCAGCCATACTCCGGGTCAGCCTGCCGACGCTGTACGCCTATGTCAGCCGCAAAAATATCCGCTCCATCAAGATTGCCGGCTCGCCCAAGCGGCGTTACTGGGCAGAGGACATCCAACGACTGGTGAAAGTACCGGCGCAAGACAAGCCCGTTGCCAAGCGTACGACGCCGGCGGACAGCGCGATTACGCTGATAACGGACGATGGCCTGTTTTATCGCGGCCACAATGTCGTCGAGCTGGCTGATCGTTCAACCGTCGAAGAAGTCGCCGAGTTGATCTGGCAGGTGCCTTCGGCGTTCGGCACATCGCTGCCTCGGACACCGAAGGACACTGCCAGGCTGTTGAAGATCTATGAACACACGTCCGCCCAGGAAAAAGCTATCGCGCTGTTCCCTCTGGTGCAGCGCGAAAATCCCAAGGCCTTCGACCTTTCCCCTGACAGTTACGCCCGTACCGGCGCCGATGTCGTGCGCTGGTTTGCCGCGTTGGTCGTGGGGGCGACCGAACCGAGCAACCAGCCCTTGCATGAGTTCATCACCCAGGCCTGCGGCGCCCCGCCAGCGCATGCCGATCTGATCCGGCGCCTGCTGATTCTCAGCATCGATCATGAATTGGACCACACCACTCACAGCGTCCGCGTTGCCGCCACCACCGGCGCAACCCCCTACTATGCGGTCATCGCCGCGCTCGCCGCCGCGCGAGGCCACAAGATCGCCTATGGACGAAATGAAGCCGCCAGCAGGATGATCGAGGAAATCTGTACGGCCGCGGACCCTACTCGACCGATCCTGCAGCGCTACAGCCAGGACGGACACATCGTCGGGTTCGGCCCCAATGTGCATTCGATCAACGACCCGCGAGCCAGCAACCTCATGGCCGCGTTGACCGCAGTATTTGATGGCGACAGTGAATTCATCAGGTTGCAGAAAGCCTTTTCGGTGGCCTCGGAACTCGTTGCATACCCGCCTGAATTCATTCTCCTGGTGAGTTTCATCGGCAGGAAAATGGGACTGCGCGGACAGGAAATTTCATTGGCCGGCGTCGGTCGCTCGATCGGCTGGATCGCCCATGCCAGCGAGCAATACAACCAGCACCACGAGGGCCGGCCTCGCGCTCGTTATACCGGGACGTTGCCAACGGCGACCGACATTGGGCGCCGTTGAAGTCCGCTCCGGGCGCGCCTGCGGACGAAAGATATTCCTCGCCTGTGAGGCCTGCTCGCGAGCAGGCTCGCTCCCACAGTAGGTCTGCGCCATCCAGAACATCCATGCACGACACATCACCCTGTGGGAGCGAGCCTGCTCGCGAAGCTTCTCAAAGGCGCAGTGCAGCCGGTTTCTGGTCCGCAATGGGGGCGACAGCCATCGCCGCAAACAACGAATTGAACTGCGTCTGCCGCTCAAGCCCGGCGACGAACCCAAGCACCAGGTCCTGTGCCGACGCGTCGATATGCGGCATCGCCATGCGCCGGAATTTTCGCTCGAAATCCCCATCCGTCATCGGCGTTTCGACTGACCCGGGGCCGGTAATCATTTCGCTCACCACCTGCTCGCCGCAGACCAGCGTCACACTGACACGATTGGCAAGGTGCCTTGGAAACAGCGCCGTCAACGCCGGATCCTCCGTGACGCTGACCTTGTCCATCAAGGCAATCGCCGCAGGGTCGGCGATTTTTTCCGCGGAATACGAAGCGATGGTGATATCCCCGTCGAGCAATGCCCGAGCGACGTTATAGGGCAGGCTGTGGTCCGCCGTTTCGCGGGTTTTCGGTAACCATTTCTCCGCGGTGTCCGCGAGGACACGACGGTTGAATTCGGACGTTTCGATGCTAATGGCAGCGATGTCATTCACGTTGTCGATGCGCTTGCGGATATCCAGCGCTGCCCAGACGGCGGTGTGCAGCTCGCCGTTGGTGGGGAATGTCTTGGTCAGCGAGCGTCGTATCGCATAGTCGCCATTGTCGGGCGTAGCAAAACGATCAGTGTCCAGCTCGAACGGCCCTGAAACCAGCTTGAAGAACCCCATCTCGCCCTCGAAGACCGGCGACGGCCCGGTCATGCCATGGTGCGCCAGCTGGGCCGCAAAAACCGCGTTGCGCGCGGCATTGGCGGCGGAACAGCCCTTCCAGTCGGACAAGGTTCCACTGCGCACCTGGCGCATTGCCAAGTGCCCGCTCAAGGCGATGTTGATGGCTTGCTCGGTCTGCGCGACGTCCAGCTTCATCAGGTTGGAAGCCGCCGCTGCCGTCGCGACGTTGATGTAATTGACGTGGTCCCAGCCACGCCTGTTCAAGCTTGCCGCATCCTGCAAGCGCATCTGGATCTCATAGGCCAGGACGATGGCCGAAATCAGTTCGGCGCCGGTGGCGCTCTCGGCTTGCGCCACGGCGAGGCAGGCCGGGATGTTGTCACTAGGATGGCCCGGCTCCAAGCCCATGTAGCCATCGTTGTAATCGAGGAAACGAACCATCAGGCCGTTGGCGAAGGCAGCGATTTCCGCTGTCGTTTGCAGGTTCGAGCCGAATATGCCGGCGGTAGTCGCGGGGTTGGCAGCCGCATAACCCAGCGCAGCCTTTACCGGGGCCGCCCCGTAGGCGCCCAGCACGCAGGCCAGGCTGTCGACGAAGCGCTGGCGCACCAGGTGGATGATTTCGTCGGGCAGGCGCTGTTTCCTAAATGCGTGGGCATAGCGTGCCAGCCGCATCGCAACGGTGGAATCCGTCATGATTACCTCGGGTAAATGGATGGGTCAGTCCTCGTCCATGAGGCGAACAGAACAAGGCGCGAACGGGCCTCAGTCGATGGTCACATCAAGCAGCCGGACGTATTGCTGGCCGGCATGCATGTCGCGCTCGACCATTCCGCCCTGGGGTGTTGGGCGGGGAAAGGAAATCTTGACCATTTCCAGGTTCGCCACCGGGATGTGCTTGACCCGCTCGGGATCAGTGCCGTAGAGCTTCGCGAATTGCGCCGGGGAAAGTGCCGCGCAATCGGAATAACGCTCGAAATTCTCCCGCCCGTTGAAAAAGATATCGAAGGTAATCCAGAACGGCCCCGCTTGCTTGGACCGGACATGCCGACATACATCACGCAACTTGGTCATTGTGCAAGCTCCTTCCTGGCCACCGAGGTAGCCGATAAATCAATCCACTCCAGACGAACCAACTCCATGGGATCCTCAAGTTCCACTACGTGATTCAACTTGAACTCGAAAATCTGCCCACGCGGTATATCAGCCGGGGTAAAGGCAAATCCATACGACGGCAGTTCCTTGCCCATGACACTCGGGTAATGGAAGAAATATGGATTACACGCGTGGGCAATGGTATTGGCCATTTCCTGGGTTGCGGCAGTTGCCACAAACAACATGCCTAGTTCCGGCGGCGGTAATGTTCCCGGAGGCGGCGTTACCCCGGTGACGCCGTTCCACCCATACATGCGCAGGGAAATATGAAATTCGCCCAGTTCCTCGGCGGGGATGGATTGGCGGGTTCTTGTATAAAGCGCCTCAAGTAATCGATCATGGAAACCGTCGATATCCTTGAGTACATCGGGGTCTTGAATGCCCACCAGCATGATCGTTTGATATAAACCGGCCGCGGCGCCTTCCAACTTCATGGTGTAGGGCATTTCCTCCCAGCGCGAACCTTCGACCCGGACAGCACGGCCATTGAGATCGGTGTAACGTGCCTCGGCTACATTCAAGATGCCACCGGGCTCGACCAACCGGAACGGGTCGCTGTTTTCGTAGAGCATGTGGGCCGAAACGCTATGGGGCGTGCACCGGTTGTCCTGGCTCAACGGCTCGACTTCGAAGCCGTTCGCATCGATACTCAGCAGGATTCCCGAGCCTAGCGTGGGATTGACGGCACACTGCACGCCGCATTCGCCGGTCTTGCCAGCGTGCCACGAAGGCCCCCAAGGCGCGCCTTTCCAGATTGGATAACAGGCGATGACCGCGGTATCGGTGGAGCGGCCGGCCAATATGATATCGGCACCGGCCTCCAGCGCAGCGAGAAAGGGCTCCACCCCCAGCGCGGCGACAATATGTTCGCAAGCGTCCACCGTTGCGTCGTCCAACGCAGTATGTGGCGACAAGGGTTTTATACGCCCCTCGGCGTTCAAGTTCTTTATCGTGTCCTTGTCCTGCTCGCAATAAATGAGCGCAATTTTTGGCGCCACGCCCAACTCTTCGGCTATTTCCAAGGCGATATCACGCGTCCAGTTCAAATTAAGATCGCCTCCGGCCTGACCGGCGGTACCGACAATGATCGGCACTCCGGATTGCGCCTGGGCTTTCATTAATATCATCAAGTCACGCTTGACCGCGCCTCGGTTGTTCTTCGATTTACCCAGTGCAAGATAAGCCGCGCCACTGTCGGTTGAACCGGCATCGGTAGCGATAACTTGTGCACCGGCGGCCAATCCATAGGCTATTTCCTCTTCCCGAACGCCCGCTCCCAAAGAACCGCAGGGAACAATGACTTTTATACAATCTTGAAATACCGTTCGCATAAATCCCTCTTCTTTTTTACTTCTTCTTTGAGGCGATGATAAGGCTTGCAACGGTGTTGACAAGTGGACAGATTTTGTCCATATAACTACGCCAACGCTAACTTCGCCGCTTTGAAAAACTCGCAGCGAGTTGAGCGATATCAAAACTGTTTTCGACGTGGACTCAGTAGGCAAAGGACTTCATTGATGGAGCAACACATGCGCCAGACCGGACCGGATGAACCGCCGCAGAACGCTCCCCAGCGCATCAGCGCCGAGTCGATGGCGCATTTCATGCCGGGCACGCCGCAAGTCGTGCCGACGCGTGCGCAGGTCCAGGAAATGGTGGTGCAGCTGTTCAGCCACCCTACGGTAGTCGAGCCGGTCCTGGTGCCCGCGGTGGTCGAGCCTCTGCTCGTCCTGGTGCTGACCGGGGGCGCCCGGATCGAGGAACGTTCGCTGGGCGGCGAATGGGAAGCCGTCGATGTTCAGGCCGGTGATTTCTACCTCACCAGCACGAACGAGCCTTACGAGATGCGCTGGCAAACGCAAGGTTGCGACACCTTCGAAGTCATGCACCTGTATCTCGGTTTACCGTTGATCGAGCGCGCCGCGCGCGACGTGCTCGGGGAACGGGCCGGTCCTGTCACCTTTCGCGATATCTCCGGAGCCCGGGACCTGCGGGTGAGCTTCATGCTGGATCAGTTGCGCAACGAGCTGGTCGACGAACGCCAGCCCAGCCCACTGTTTGCACAGAGCCTGGCCCAGGCACTGGCGGTGCACCTGGTGCGTACCTACCTCGCGCCCCACAGCGGAGCTTCGCGCAGCAACTCGCTGCAGGCGTACAAATTGCGTCGGGTCCTCGAGACGATGCATCAGCGCCTCGCCGATGATTTCAGCCTTGCCCACCTGGCCCAGGTCGCGGAGCTGAGCGAGTATCACTTCAGCCGAATGTTCAAGCGCGCCACGGGCCTGTCGCCTTCGCAGTACTTCATTCGCCTGCGCATGAGCCGGGCCCGGCAGCTGCTGCTTGAAACGGACCGCAGCGTCATCGAGATCGGATTGGAAGTGGGTTACTCAAGCCCGAGCCATTTCTCCCAGGTCTTTCGCCGGGAGATAGGCGTGACGCCCAGCGATTATCGCCAGGCGTGAGGACCGTTTCACCCACTGGCCAGCGCCCTGCTCACTCGTTGATGTAACGTTCACAGCGCGCAGACAGGAAGGCCCTGAGCACCTGGACCGACGGCGTCAGCGAGGTTCGATGGGCGCACACCAGTTGCAGCGGCGCTGGCTGGCCATACTCCGCTGGAAAAATCTCCACCAGGCGACCGCTGCGAAGATCGTCCATTACATCGAGCTTCGATTTGTAGACGATCCCCTGGCCCGCCACGGCCCAACGCCTGGCAATATCGGCGTCATCGCTGATGCGATCGCCAGCGACCTGAACCGTTTCCAGCCCATTCGCTGTCTGGAAAATCCAACGCTCGTAGGTTTGCTCACCCATCACGTAACGCAGGCAATTGTGCCCGCTCAGCTCACCCGGCGTCTTTGGCAGGCCGTGCCGCGCGATGTAGTCGGGTGAGGCACACACGGTCCTTCGGTTGGATGGGGCCAGCATCAAGGAGACGAGGCTCGAATCGGCCAACTGACCATAACGAATGCTCGCATCGAGATGCTCCCCGAACAGGTCGGCGACCTGGTCGCTGACCCGCAGCTGCAACAATATCTTGGGATGCATCTGCTGGAACTCGTCCAGCCACGGCAGCAGCAGGTTTCGCCCGATGTCCGAGGGCACCGACAAGCGCAGCGTCCCGGCCACTTCGTCACGCCCCTCGGCCAGGGCGAGCTCGCCATCCTCCAGCACCTCCAATGCCCGCCGGGCATGGGCCAGGTAGCGCTCGCCACCATCCGACAAACGCAGCCGCCGCGTAGAGCGCACGAACAGCCTCACCCCCAGGCTTGCCTCAAGTCGCTGTACCGCGACGCTGGCCAGCGCCGGAGAAATATCCAGCAAGCGCGCCGCCGCGGAAAAGCTCCCGGCGTCAGTGGTCGTCACGAACACTTGTAGATCATCGACTCGAACTATCTTCTTCACGCTGCGCGATTCTTTACCTGGACAGGAGCTTTTCAGCGTAATGGGAAAAGCGCTCATTGCACAGGGCAGCCGAGGCCCAGCCGATCAAGGTTCTCATGCGCTCAAACCGATCCAGCCGTGGATACCCACATACATGCCGACTGCAATTATCAACACGCTCGACAGATAAGGCGCGCGCCGGGCAACAGTGCCCAGCCACGGCCAGCGATTGGAGGCCTGCCGAGCGCCAAGGGCCGCGGCCGCTCCCACCGTAACCAGGGTAATTGCCAGGCCGATGCTGAAGCACAAGACAAGCATGCCGCCGAGCGCAACTTCCTTGACCTGCAGGCAGAGGAGCAGGACGGTTATCGCCGCGGGACACGGGATCAGCCCACCCGTCAGGCCGAACACAATGATCTGGCCCGTGGTGACGTCTCGATTGCTGAAACGCTTGCGGATGTCGTTGGCATGCGCCCGTTCATGAGCGTCCTGGTAACCCTCCGATGATAGCGCCAGTTCCGGATGAGCATGATCGTGATCGTGATCGTGATCGTGATCGTGATCGTGATCGTGATCGTGATCGTGATCGTGATCGTGATCGTGATCGTGATCGTGATCGTGATCGTGATGAGCATGGCGATGCCCGTCACCGCTCTCAAGCCTGAACATCTGTTCGCCACGCCAGGTACGCCAGAGCATCCACAACGCGATCGCAATGATCAGCACCGCAGAGGCGAGTTGGAAGTACGGTTCCGTAGTCTCGGCGTCCAGCCCTTGGCCCAGGTACATCCCGCCAATCGCCACCAGCCACACCACGGCGGTGTGCGAAAGCGTCGCGGCCAACCCCAGCAACACCGCCTGCTTGACCGAGCCGCGAATGGCCACGATGAACGCCGCCATCATGGTTTTCGAATGACCAGGTTCCAGCCCATGCAAGGCGCCCAGCAAGATCGCACTGGGGAAATACAGCCAGGCGTGAGCGCCCCCCTGTTGCAGCAGTTCAGCAAAATTCGGCATGTCGAGGCCTAGAGGTACTTGGTGATTTGTTTGAAGGCTTCCAGCGGCGCGCGCTCGCCCCTGTCCAGTGCCGAAACGGTGTCTTCGAGGCAATGATCGATGTGATCCTGGATCAGTGTGCGCTTGGCCTGGCACACGGCTTTCTCCACCGCATGCAACTGCTGGGCGATGTCCACGCAATCACGACCCTCCTCGATCATGAGGATGATGCTGCGCAGGTGACCGTCCGCCCGCTTGAGGCGCTTGATGATCGCTTCATGGCTTTGGTGGACATGGGGATGATCGTGGTTGAGTTCACTCATGGACGAGGCTCGGATCGCTATGGAATGCGCCGGATCATATCCCCCCCAGGGGGATAAGACAAACAAGCGCTTCCCGAATGACGAACCGCACCTCATTGCGGCTTCGTCAGATCCTGTAATAAATCGCTTCGTATGAAATGCTGGGAACCGTTGTAGGATTTCTTCCCCAATTATTGCCAGACCCGTATGAACACCCTCCAGGAACCTCCCAGTCGCTTTTCAAGAAACACGGTCTCCCCCGCTTCAGCGCCGCGCACATCGCGGTTGCAGCCCGCTTCCTTCGTATTGAACGCCCGAGGGAGCGAATAACCCATGGAATGGATCGTTGACCCCACGGCATGGCTCGGCCTGCTGACCCTGATCGTGCTAGAGCTGGTGCTCGGCATCGATAACCTCGTATTCATCGCCATCCTGGCGGACAAGCTCCCCCCCGCGCAGCGCGACCGTGCGCGTGTCATCGGCCTGTCCCTGGCGCTGCTGATGCGCCTGGGCCTGCTGGCGAGCATTTCCTGGATGGTGACCCTGACCAACCCGCTGTTCGAAGTGTTCGGCAGGACGTTCTCGGGCCGCGACTTGATCATGCTGTTTGGCGGTGTGTTCCTGTTGTTCAAGGCAACCATGGAGTTGCATGAGCGACTCGAGGGCCACGTGGCGCAACGTTCCGGCAACGCCGCCTATGCGCTGTTCTGGCCGATCGTTGCGCAGATCGTGGTGCTGGATGCGGTCTTTTCCCTGGATGCGGTGATCACCGCCGTGGGCATGGTTGAACATCTGTCAGTGATGATGATCGCGGTGATCTTCTCCATCGGCCTGATGATGATCGCGAGCAAGCCGTTGACGAAATTCGTCAATGGCCACCCTACCGTCATCATGCTGTGCCTGGGCTTTTTGATGATGATCGGCTTCAGCCTCACCGCCGATGGCCTGGGTTTCCACATTCCTAAAGGTTACCTGTACGCCGCGATTGGCTTCTCGATCCTGATCGAGCTGTTCAACCAGTTGGCGCGTTCGCGGCGCAAGAAAAACCTGCAAGGTCTTCGGCCGATGCGCGAGCGTACCGCCCATGCGGTGTTGCGCCTGCTGGGCGGTCAAAAACTGGGGGCCGATGAAATCGGCGAAGAAATCGCCGACCTGCTGGAAGGCGAGGAGCCCGAGCAGGTTTTCCATCGACGCGAACGGGTGATGATCAGCGGCGTGCTGCAATTGGCTGAGCGCCCGATACGCAGCGTGATGACCCCTCGTGCGCAAATCGACCACCTTGACCTGGCAAACACGCCGGAAGACATCCGTACGACGCTGATGCACTCGTCGTATTCGCGCTTGCCGTTGATTCGCGCTGGACGCGTGGATGAGCCGTTGGGTTTCGTCCACAAGAAGGAGCTGCTCAAGGAAATATTGGCGGGCAATCAGCCAAATCTGGAAGCCATGGCGCGCAAAGCCATCAACCTGCTCGACAGCTTCACGATCCTCAACGCGCTGGAGCAAATGCGCAAGGAGTCGACCCACATCGCCTTCGTGGTGAACGAGTTCGGTGACTTCGTCGGCCTGCTCACGATGACCGACATCCTCGAATCCATTGCCGGCGAATTGCCCGACGCCAGTGAAATCGACGGGCCGAATATTGTTGCGCAAGAGGACGGTTTCCTCGTCAGCGGGGCCCTGAACCTCAGCCAGGTTCGCGAACACATCGGTTTTCACGCGTACGCGACGGAGGATTACCAGACCCTTGCAGGTCTGGTGATGAGCTTGCTGGATCGCTTGCCGATGATTGGCGATACCCTGAATTGGCAGGGATGGAGCATGACCGTCATGGAGGTTGAAGAGCGTCGGGTAACCAGGGTCTTGCTGCGTATCGAGGAACAGGCGTGACCTGCTAGCTGCCAAATGGTGCTGGCGCCACAGCATATGAAACGTATATCATCGATATACGAAACATATGGAGCCACACATGGGCATTGTCAACATCGACGACGAACTTCACGACCAGCTACGCAAGGCCACCAAGGTCTCCTGCCGTTCGATCAACGCGCAGGCGGCCTTCTGGATCAAGGTAGGCATGCTGTGCGAGACCAACCCTACCCTCAGTTTCAACGAGATCATCCAGCGCGAACTCAGCGACGCCGGCGTTACGGCGCAACCGTTGGAGGCGAACTGGCAATGATCAAGCGACCCGAGGAACTGGCCCTGATGGCCGAGTCCGGCCGACTGCTCGCCTTGGTGTTCGAACGGCTGGATCAAACCAATTTGATGGGGCTGTCAACGCTGCAGATCGATGCAATGGTCGAGGATTTCATCGTCCGTGATCTCCATGCGCGCCCCGCCAGCAAGGGACAGTACGGGTACGGTTTTGTACTCAACTGCTCGATCAACGAAGTGGTCTGCCATGGTGTGCCCTCGCGCTCGCGAGTGCTTCAAGACGGCGACATCGTCAATCTGGACATCACCCTGGAAAAGAACGGCTATATCGCGGATTCGAGCAAGACGTACCTGATCGGCAACGTCGACCCAGCCGCCAGCAAGCTGGTCCAGGTCACTTATGAAGCCATGTGGAAGGGCATCCGCGCCGTCCGCCCGGGCGCTCGCCTGGGCGACATCGGCTCGGCCATCCAAGGCCATGCGACACGCAACGGTTATTCGGTGGTCCGTGAATATTGCGGCCACGGCATCGGCCGGCAAATGCACGAGGAACCCCAGGTGTTGCACTTCGGCAAAGCGGGAACGGGCCTGGTCCTGCGCGAGGGCATGGTCTTCACCATCGAGCCGATGCTCAACCAGGGCACATCGGACGTCAGGACCGAAGCCGACGGCTGGACCGTGGTGACCCGGGACGGCGCGCTCTCCGCGCAGTTCGAGCATACCGTGGCCGTCACGGCGTCCGGTTTTTCGGTGCTGACGTTGCGGCCGGACGAATCAGGCCTCGTGACAAGCACGCATGGGGCCAACCTCAACGCCTAGGGCATTGCGACGGCCGATCGGCAGTCGTCGTGCCCCCTTCATGCTGAGCATCAATGGGGTTGCGCTCAGTCCATCGGCCGTCCAGGCAGGTCGATATGACGCATCAACTGAAACGTCTCGCCGTTTTTCTTTCTGACCACTGCCAAAACCGGAAACTCACCGTAAATCTTCAACCAGAGGTCGAATGAAGATTTCTGATCTGAAGAGGCGATCACCGGTTGCGGGAAATCCTCCCACACGCGATAGGTGACCGATTCAATCTCGCCAAGGTTGTTGCGCGAATCCAACGGTTCTATCCAGACCCGCACCTTGAACAATCCGCTCCTCGGAATGGTTCTGGGACGCAAGGTTTCTGACTGATGCAGCAGGATGAAACCAAAATCGACCATTCGATCGTATTTGGCGTTCAGGATCGAGACGTCCTATTCCACGACCGGTACGTCAGCGCCAGAGGTGGCAATCCCGGTATCGACACTTTCCAACTCCCGCGGCGAAGGTGCTCGAAAAAAATGAGCCTGGTTGATGAAATCACTCGGCCCATAGAGATGGGTATGAAAGTATGCAACCAACAAGTAAAAAACGAACAGCACGGCAACGGGAAAGATCGCCATGAACAAAATGACCGGATGACTTGGCGCTTCGTAGAATCGCTCGTTGCCAAACCCGACCACAAGTGCCCCGATCGCATAGACGGATATGATGAACAGAGCAATCAGGCCTAATGGATTTCGATGCATACCCGCGGCCGTTTTAAAAAACGAACTGCCTCGAACCAGATCAAGTGCTTTATTCATCCTGTTTGCCTCCGCGCGTCCATTACCAACATGCAATCAAGCGGGATAAAAAGCCTTTTTCAACTCGAAGTGCGGACCATCCAGAAATGGTTGTTTGCCCTGCTTTTTGACCCGCGCGCCATAATCGATCATGAGGTCTTCAGGTGCTGCCTCCGAGTCGGTAAAATCGATATCCCATGCACCACCCCATCGCAGCTTCACGTCCAACTCCTTTGCCGCCATCCTCATGGCCTCCGCAATCAGGAAAATGGGCGGCCACTCCCACCGCAACTTCCCGTTTATGTAGGGCACCAGATCAACGGCATGCCCGGTGATATGCCGGGAATCCAACGTCTTGGTCGCGCCTTTGGCGAACAGGGACTTCTGTTGATCCAACGATCGAATGCCATCGTGAACCGCAAAATCCTGTACCGAATAAGCCAGAGAACGATTGACCACCGCCACCAGATCCTGATGGACATTTTTCAATTCGTTCAGGGATCCCGGGCCAAACTTGAAATCCGCCATGACGTCCTCCGTTCATAACAGAAACAGCGGACGCCAGCCCGCTGATTCACAGGAACCTGCGCAAGCCGTAGCGTCGCTAAAAAGAAATAACCAAACCGACCTACTTCACCTTATTGCCTGACAATGAATAGTTAGCAGGCGTCGGCTTGTCAAGAAATCAGCTAAATAAAAAGTTGCAACTGTCGACTGTTAGATAAATGATTCACTTCGCCCCGTCTGCTCCCAGAAAGTTGTAACTTTTCTGAGTCATTAAAAGATCAAACAAGTTAAACCATTGGCGATTCTTTTAAACGGTACTTGCTTCTCCTGTGGGAGCGAGCCTGCTCGCGAATGCGCTACCACAGCCGATGAATATGCTGGATGTGCCGATCTCTTCGCGAGCAGGCTCGCTCCCACAGGGTCTTTCGAATCCGCCGGGCGAACAGCTCGATGGATGCCTAGGTTTCGGCAACGCCAGCTTCCAGCTCCAGTTCATCACGGCGGTGGTCAGCCTGCCGTCCCAGCCGCCATCCAAGGCCGGCCCACAGCAACGCACACCCTGCGCCGATCAACGCGACCAGGCCGGCGCCCTGCCCCAGCATGTCGAGCGCCGTCTTGATCCAACCGCTGACCGCATCACCGCCGCGATAGACCACCGTGTCGATAAAGTTCTTGGCTTTGTATTTATTTTCCGCATCCAACGGCGTGAACAGCATTTCCCGGCCCGGCCTCACGAACGCGTACTCGCCGATCCTTCGCACAATCATCAAAGTCGCGAGGATCGCAAAGCCTGGCGCCAGTGCCAGACCGACGAAGCCGATGCACATGATCAGCGGGACGATCGCCAATAACGCACCGATGCCGAGCTTCGGGGCGATGCGCCCGGTGATGAACAGCTGGGACAGTAGCGCGCCCGCCTGCACAATAAAATCGATAGTGCCGAAGACCCGTACCTGAGCCTGGCGGTCCGGAAACAGCTCGGCCACCAGACGTGCCTGCTCGAAGTAGAGAAAGGTGCTGACCGTTGCCAGCAGCACGACAAAACCGGCGATCCCCAGCAGGTACGGCGAACGGAACACCGCCGTCATGCCGCTGAACGGATTGCCAGTCAGGGGCCGCTGCGGGCTTTGCGTGGGTGCCGCGCCGGGACGCCCGGCCCCACCGGTTTCACGCCAACGCATCAAGGTTCGTTTCAATCCAAGCGTGGCCCCCAGCAACACGGCTGCCACGAACATCAACCCCGAGGCACCGAGGCTGTCGATCAGCAGTGCACTCAAGGCCGGCCCGAGCAGGCCGCCGGTGCTGGCGCCGGCCGCGATGAAGGCGAACAGGCGCTTGGCCTGCTCGCTGTCGAATACATCAGCCATCAGGCTCCAGGCCACGGAGACGACGAACAGGTTATAGACCGAAATCCATACGTAAAAAGTACGCGCCAGCCAGACGTTGTCCGAATCGAACTGGAACAGCTCGACGAACATCAGCAAGTTCAAGACGAAGAAGCCATACACCCAATCGACGAGGCGCAGGCGCGGCACTCGCGCGCTGAGCCAGGCGAACAACGGCACGGCCACCAGCATGACGAGAAAGGTCGCGGTAAACAGCCATTGCAGATTCTCCACACCCGCGGCGATCCCCATCGACTCACGGATCGGACGCAACATGAAGTAGCCGGTGAACAGGCATAGGAACAACAGGAACCCGCACATTGCCGGACGCAGTTCATCGTCACGGGCGTTGAGGGCCAGGCTCAGCCGATGCAAATAGGAAGGGGTACTCATGGAAACTCCTGGGAAACGGCAACAAGCCGGAGGTCGAGCGCGGGAACGAATGCCCGCGCCCAGGCTGCGTCAGCGATAGGTCACGCCGGTCAGTTGCTCGGAGATGGCCCAGAGCCGTTCGGCATCCGCCTGCGCGTTCGCGGCAGGCGGCGTCTTGGCGAAACCCAACGGACCGCGCCTTTCATCGTCCCCAGTCGGGCCGTAGTAAGCACCGCCCACGGCTCGCACAGCGGTAGCGGCATACAACGTGGGCAACGCGCCTTGCGCCGCCGAGTGGTACGCGTCGCGATCCTTTGCCCAGCGCTGGCCGAACTCGCTTTCGAGGCCGGGCCCGCGCGCGACCAACTCGGTGACCGCTACCCCGGGGTGCGCCGCCATGCTGCGAATACCCCAGTTTTCGGCATCACTGCGCCGCTGCAAGGCAAACGCCCAGTGCAGCACCGCCAGTTTCGATTGCGCGTAGGCCGCGTACGGGTCGTATTTGCGCTCGAACTGCAGGTCATCAAAATTCATCGTGCCGCGCGTCGCCGCAATACTTGAAAGGCTCACAACTCGGGCGTCCTGGCTCTGGCGCAAGAGCGGCACCAGCAGGCCGGTCAGCGCGAAGTGCCCCAGGTAATTGGTCGCCAGTTGCAGTTCGAAACCGTCGGCAGACGTACCGCGCTCTGGCGGCGCCATGATGGCGGCATTGTTGATCAACACGTCGAGGCGCGGCAGCTTGCTCTGGAGACGCTGGGCCAGCGCGCTTACCGATGAGAGATTGGCCAGGTCCACGGCCTCGAATTGCACCTTGGCATCGGGTACGGACTCGCGGATACGGGCGATGGCCTCAGCGCCGCGCTCCGGGTTGCGGGCGGCGATAATGACGTCGGCACCGGCACGCGCCAATGCCAGCGCATCTTCATAACCCATGCCGCTGGTGCCGCCGGTGATCAGGACAATCCGGCCTTTCTGCGACGGTATGTCGCTGGTGGACCAGTCGGGTTTGGGTGCAACGCGAGCCGATGCTTCGACGCTGATGGCGCTCAACAGCGCTACGCCCGCAGCGAGCGTCCGGGCCAGCGTGATGATTCGGCCCAGGTTGGGCGAAAGTCCGATTGCGGGGATTGTTGTTCTATTCCACATGACTGGCTTCTCTGTTGGGGGTGATGAAGGGATATCGCCGGTGTTCACTGGATGGAGCACGCATCGGCCAGCTGCAGGAAGCTGACGTGCCGGAGTTCACCCTGGGTATCGACATAGGTCATCTTGGCCCGCACCACCTCGCACACCGACGGGCTCGGCGCCTCGATGCGAATGGCCTGGGCCACGTCCAGCGGCATGCCGTATTCGTAAGCCGGGGGATTGGTTTGCTCCTTGGCATAGAGCGGCGCACCGCCTAATGCGATGACGGCCAACAGACTGGCGATCGACAGGTTCTGAATGTTCATAGTGGTCTCCACAAATGCCCTTACCGGGATAGTGGTTGCACTTTATGAGGGGGACACTGACCTCAAGGTGACTGGCAACTGACAGGAACATGTCAAACGCCGGCGCCGGGAAAAACGCGGTGGCTCAGCCAACGGGATATTGATGTGCTGGCCTCTTCGCGAGCAGGCTCGCTCCCACAAGAAATCGGTGGTTTACCTTGGATCTGCGGCTACAGAAGATCCACTGTGGGAGCGAGCCTGCTCGCGAAAGCGCCGTCTTGGCCGACGGCGATGTTTAAGCTCGCGAGCCAGCGGCTAGCGCGCCGCCTGGCTCGTCAGGGAAAAGCCGAAGGTGTTGAGTCCGTCCTGGCTGTGGGCGAACACCCGCCCACCGTGCATCGACGCCACCGCCCGCACGATGGAGAGCCCCAGGCCATGGTGCGCGTCACTTCGGGCCCTGGCGACGTCGGCTCGATAGAAGCGCTCGAACAGATGCTCCAGGTGCACGCTTTCGATCGGTTCGCCGGCGTTGGAAACGCTCACCCTGGCCTGCATGCCATGGTCTTCCAGGCTCACCGTGATGGTGCTCGCCGGCACCGCGTAGCGCGCCGCGTTTTGCAGCAGATTGGCCAGGGAACGGTGGAACAGACGCCGATCGATGCACACGCGCATGTCGCCCTGGATCACCACGCTCAACTGTTTGTCGTGCAGGACCGGCTCCAGGTATTCCACGGTCTTCGACGCTTCCTCGTAAAGCGAGACATCGCTCAGCTCGGTTGCCCGCTGGCCGCTTTCGGCGCCCGCCAGGAACAGCATGTCGTTGACGATGGTGCCCATCCGTTCCAGTTCTTCGAGATTGGACTGCAACAGGTCCTGGAGCTCATTCACGTCCCGCCCGTGGGCCAACGCGACCTGGGTCTGCCCGATCAGGTTGGTCAGCGGCGTTCGCAGCTCATGGGCCACATTGGCATTGAACCCTTCGAGCTGGCACCAGGCGGCTTCCTGGCGCGCCAGGGCGCCGTTGAACGACACCGCCAGCTCCTGCAATTCGCCAGGCAGCGCCTGCGTGTCGAGTCGCTGCTTCGAATCCCCCGGCGGCAGACTGTTGGCCTGCCGGCTCAAGCGCCGGACCGGGCCCAGGCCAAAACGCGCGATCCAATAGCCGAGCAGCGCCACCAGCACGACCCCCAGCGCAGAAGTCAGAATCAATATCCGGGTGAAATCATCCAGAGTCTTCATGAACGGCGTCGAATCCAATCCCACGATAAAACGCAATTCCGGACGGCTGCCCATGGCCGCAATGGTCTCGACCATCAGCACCATCGGGCGGTCTCGGTCGGGCAGATCGAGGGTGGCGAAACCATCCGGGCGCTTCGACCAGTCCAGGCCGTCCGGCATCGGCCCGCCATAACTGTAGGCCGGGTCGTCGACCACCACCCAATAGCGCACGCGCTCATCCGCGGGCGTCAGGCCATCGAGTTTTTGTCGCAAGCCGACCCAGAACGCCGGCGAATCGTATTTGGCGAGCACCGGATCGAGCACCGAATGGCGCAGGATCAACTCGTTCTGCATCTGCTCGTCGAGCGACTGCTTCAACGAACAGCGCAACAGCGTCGCACTGACCGCGGTGATCAGCGTGACTGCAAGCGCGAACATCAACGCCAGTCGCTTGGCTATCGATCCCTTCATCACGCTGTACCCGCTTGCCTGTCACTGAGTTCACGGCTCTCCAGCACATAACCCATGCCGCGCACGGTATGCAGCAACTTGCGCGGATACGGCGCATCCACCTTGGCCCGCACCCGCTTGATCGCGACTTCGACCACATTGGCGTCGCTATCAAAATTCATGTCCCAGACCTGCTCGGCAATCATCAACTTGGAGAGAATCTCACCCTGGTGTCGCGCCAGCAGGCTCAACAGGCAGAACTCCTTGGCGGTCAGGTCCAGGCGCAGCCCGGCCCGGGTTACCTTGCGCGCCTGCAGATCGACCTCCAGGTCATCGATGCGCAAATGCGTCGGGTCGGCGGTGTCATCGGCACGCCGTCGGATCAATGCCTGGACCCGCGCAACAAGCTCGGCGAAGGAAAACGGTTTGCCCAGGTAGTCGTCAGCACCCTCGCGCAGCCCTCGGACCCGATCATCCACCGTGCCCCTGGCCGACAACATGATCACCGGCGTCTTCTTGTGCAGGCGCAAGCCCTGCAACACGCCGTAGCCGTCCTTGCCCGGCAGCATCACATCCAGGATCACCACGTCGTAATCCATTTCCAACGCGTAATGCAGGCCATCGATACCATTGGTCGCGACATCGACAATGTAGCCAAGCTCGCTCAAGCCACGATGGACATAGGAAGACGTTTTTTCTTCGTCCTCGACGATGAGCAACCGCATCGGATATTTCCTCCAGCAAAGGGGTGCGCTGCACAGGCGCTCATGCATGTTTCAAGCGGCCCGGGCAGACGGGTACAGCGTCCAGCAGAGTATCGGGCCGAAGGTGTCCGCAGGCTGACCGCTTCCTGACATTCCTGTCAGAATTGGCGCGGCCGTGCCGGCGGTTCGACTTATGGCCGCCCCTCGAAATTGACCATCCAGGCGACCCCGAAACGGTCTTCGAACATCGCAAAGCGCTCCGCCCAGAAAGTCTTGCCCAAGGGCATCTGCACGCTGCCGCCGGCACTCAGGCCATTGAACAGCCGCTCGGCCTCCTCCGCGCTGTCGACATTGAGAGACACCGACACGCCTTGCGGCTTGCTGAACGGTTGGCCGGGCGCGCAGTCGGAAGCCATCAGGCTGAAGCCGCCCACGGTCAGGCAGGTGTGCATGATCAGATTGGGGTCCTTGGGCATGCCGACGTCCTCGGGCGCCTCGGCAAAGGACATGGAAAAAAGCTCGCCGCCCAACACGTCCTGGTACAACGCGAAGGCTTCCTTGCAGCGGCCGTTGAAGGTCAGGTAGGGAATGATTTTCATGCTCTGCTCTCCTGTCTGCGGTTTCACGATTGATCGGATATCTGCGCTCGCAAACGTTCTTCCTGCTCGCGCAACTCGGTAGTAAAAGACTCGCCGAAATCCTCAGCCTCGAAGATCTGGCGAATTTCAATCTCACTGTCGCTGACCATAGGGTTGGGGCAGCGCTTGACCCAGTCGACAGCTTCCTGCAACGACTGGACCTGGAAGATCCAGAAGCCGGCGATCAATTCTCCTGTTTGGGCAAACGGGCCCTGGACGACGGTCCGGTTGTTTCCGGAAAACTGTACGCGAACGCCCTTGGCACTGGGATGCAGGCCTTCACCGGCGAGCATCACCCCGGCCTTGACCAGTTCTTCATTGTAGGCGCCCATGGCGGTCAGCAGCTGCGCGCTGGGCATTTCTCCGGCTTCGGATTCGGGACTGGCTTTGATGATCACCATAAATCGCATGCTCATAGCTCCTCAGAATAGATGGATCAAGCCGTCCGTGTGGCGGCTCTGCAGACTAATCGAATGGCGATGACGCAAATCGACAACCCGCGGCGATTTTTTTGAACCATCGCGTGTATGGCGTCCAGTTACTCACGATTCGTGAAGAAAGCTTTCACACGCCGTACCTTCGTACCACAGCGCGCTCGCCCTAGAATGGGTGCAACAACCAAAAGGAGTTTCGAGCGATGTTTGCCTCATTTGAATCGGGTCGATGCCACGTCAACGGTATCACCGTCAACTACCGCAAAGGCGGCAGTGGCCAAGGCTTGCTACTGCTTCACGGGCACCCTCAGACTCACGTGATGTGGCACAAGATCGCCGAGCCGCTGGCGCAACATTTCACCGTGGTGGCGGCGGATCTTCGGGGCTACGGTGATAGCGAAAAACCGCCGAGCGACGCGCAGCACCTGGCCTACTCCAAACGGCAGATGGCGCTGGACGGGGTGGAGCTGATGCGCGAACTGGGATTCATAAAGTTCGACGTGTTGGCTCACGACAGGGGCGCACGAGTGGCCTGTCGGATGGCGATGGATCACCCGGACGCAGTAAAACGCTTGATCGTTCTGGATATTGCTCCGACGCTGGCGATGTACGAGCAGACCAATGAAGCTTTCGCCCGAGCCTACTGGCACTGGTTCTTTCTGATTCGCCCAGCCCCTTTTCCCGAGACGCTCATTGAAGCGGATCCGCAGCTGTATCTGCGCAGCGTCATGGGTGCTCGCAGCGCGGGCATGGCGCCCTTCACCGAAGCGGCATTGGCCGAGTATCTGCGCTGCCTGAGACTACCGGGGGCAGCCCATGGTTTGTGTGAAGACTACCGGGCCAGTGCCAGTATCGATCTGGAGCACGACAAGAGCGACCTGCAAGCCGGCAGGAAACTCTCACTGCCGTTACTCGCCCTATGGGGAGCTGACGGCGTTGTGGGCCGCTGCTTCGATCCGCTTGGCGAATGGCAAAAGGTCGCCAGTGACGTCCGGGGAAAAGCCCTGCCGTCGGGGCATTACATCGCAGAGGAAGCGCCAGGGCTTCTAATTGACGAAGTGCTCGGGTTCCTGCTCCCACCGGTCCCCAGCGCCAGGTGATTTCACGCGGCGAAACTTCCTCGGCATCAATTGCGAACATTTCCAGAGGCTGAAAATTCACGCTCCAGCGTCTATGGTAGATACTTGCAACGGCGGCCATCGTCCAATAACAAGATCGCTGTGAAGGCCCTTCGCGGGCCTCACGCCTGATGGAGCAATTCATGACCCTGCATGACACGCAGACGATCCCCGGCGAACTCGCGGCGTTCGTCAACGACCACTTTTCCGGGCGCGGCCTCAGGCCGGACGGGGTCATTGCACAATCCTGGTACCGCAGCGTCGTGGAGCACCGGCTCGATCCTGGCGCGCCGAGCCGCAAGAATATCCTCAGCGCCGACGCCATACGGCGTCATCAGGAACAGCACCAGCAATATCTTTCCATCGCCAGCCAGGGCGTCAGCGGCCTGGCCCAGCGCGTGGTGCCAGCCGGTTTTGCCGTACTGCTGAGCGACGAGCATGGCATCACCCTGGATTCCCGGCTCCCCAGCCAGCACGACATCTACACCCGATCGGGCCTGGTAGTGGGCGCGCAGTGGGACGAGTCGGTGGTGGGCACCAACGGCATCGGTACCACCCTGGCGGCGGCGCAGCCGTTGATCATTCATCGTGAGGAGCACTTCCTGGCATCGAATTTCAGCCTGAGCTGCTCGGTGGCGCCGATCTTCGACGCCCAAGGATTGTTACGCGGCTGTCTGAATGCGACCTGCATGAACAACGAGGGCCCTCGGGAAAGCCAGTACCTCACGCTGCAACTGGTGATCATGTACGCGCGGCTGATCGAGAACGCAGACTTTCGCCAGCGCTATCGCGACCGCTTGACCCTGTCCCTCAAACCCATCGATGAAATTGCCGACCTGGCCAACGAGCAACTGCTCGCGCTCGATGAAAGTGGTCGCGTCATCGGCGCCAACCGTGCCGCGTTTGTCGCGCTGGAGCTGGCAGATCAGCCGGCATTGCTCGGCACGTTCATCGACAGCCTGCTCCCGACTACGGTGGACGAACTGCTCCGGCTCACCAATGGCGGCGCCCAGGGTGTGCGCTTGCGCCGTCGTCAGGACGAAGCATTGCTGGACGTCGGCCTGCGTATCCCTTCCGAACGGCACCGCCCGCTGCCCGTCGCCCGCCCGGCCCCTGAGGCTCACCCGGATCTGCAGCAACTCGCCGGTCTCGACGCCCGGCTGCAACAGAACGTGCGACGCGTGCGCAAGGTGATCGACAAGGGCATCCCGATCCTGATTACCGGCGAGACCGGCACCGGCAAGGAGGCCTTTGCCCGTGCCATCCACCAGGCCAGCCAACGTCGCGCCGGGCCTTTCGTGGCATTGAACTGCGCGGCGATTCCGGAAACGTTGATCGAGAGCGAGCTGTTCGGCTATCGCGCCGGCAGTTTCACCGGCGCCAACCGCAAAGGCATGAAAGGCAAACTGGAGCTGGCGAACGGCGGAACCCTGTTCCTTGATGAAATCGGCGACATGCCCGCCCATTTGCAGACGCGTTTGCTGCGGGTGCTGGCGGAGCGTGAAATCTCGCCTCTGGGGGCCGAGGTGCCGGTGACCCTGGATGTCCAGGTGATTTCGGCCACACACCAGGACCTGCAGGCGATGATCGGCGATAAGCGCTTTCGTGAAGACCTGTTCTATCGCCTCGCCGGCATGAACCTGGCGCTGCCGGCCTTGCGCGAACGCAGTGACCGGGCCGAGCTGATCGACAAGTTGCTCGCCGCCCAACCTGGCGCCCGCGGGTTACGGCTGAACGCCGATGCGCGCCAATGCCTGATCGACTACCCGTGGCCCGGCAACATTCGCCAGTTGCTCAATAGCCTGCGCTACGCGGTGGCCCTGGCGGAAGACGGTGTGATCGACCCGGACTGCCTGCCCGGCGAAATACTCTCACCCCAGACGCTGCGATTGCCTGGCAGCGCCCAACCGTCGACCAGCAACCTGGGTGAACAACTCGGGAGCGAAGAGGCCCGTCAACTGCTGGGCACCTTGCGTCGGCTGCGCTGGAACATCAGCGCCGCCGCAACCGAGCTCGGCGTTTCGCGCTCGACGCTGTACCGCAAGATGAAAAAGCACGGCGTCGTCGCGCCTAACGATCAGCCGTAATGCCAGACAGCCCCGTGGCGAGGGAGCTTGCTCCCGCTCGGCTGCGAAGCAGTCGTAAACCAGCGGCTGCGGTGCATCTGATGCTCCGCGTTCGCCAGGTTTGGGGTCGCTTCGCAACCCAGCGGGAGCAAGCTCCCTCGCCACGGGATCGCCGTTTTCCCTCGGACAGCATCAGGCGGGGAGCCGGCATTTTTTCAAGCACAGGTGATCAGATTTGGATGTAAACCACATGAGTATGGGTGTACTCATACAAACCGTGCTTGCCATCCGCGCCGCCGCAACCGAGCTCGGCGTTTCGCGCTCGACGTTGTACCGCAAGATGAAAAAGCACGGCGTCGTCGCGCCTAACGATCAGCCCTGACGCTACTCGAAGGTTTTCGACAGCCCCGTGGCGAGGGAGCTTGCTCCCGCTCGGCTGCGAAGCAGTCGTAAACCAGCGGCTGCGGTGCATCTGATGCTCCGCGTTCGCCAGGTTTGGGGTCGCTTCGCAACCCAGCGGGAGCAAGCTCCCTCGCCACGGGATCGCCGTTTTCCCTCGGACAGCATCAGGCGGGGAGCCGGCATTTTTTCAAGCACAGGTGATCAGATTTGGATGTAAACCACATGAGTATGGGTGTACTCATACAAACCGTGCTTGCCATCCGCGCCGCCGCAACCGAGCTCGGCGTTTCGCGCTCGACGTTGTACCGCAAGATGAAAAAGCACGGCGTCGTCGCGCCTAACGATCAGCCCTGACGCTACTCGAAGGTTTTCGACAGCCCCGTGGCGAGGGAGCTTGCTCCCGCTCGGCTGCGAAGCAGTCGTAAACCAGCGGCTGCGGTGCATCTGATGCTCCGCGTTCGCCAGGTTTGGGGTCGCTTCGCAACCCAGCGGGAGCAAGCTTCCTCGCCACGGGATCGCCGTTTTCCCTCGGACAGCATCAGGCGGGGAGCCGGCATTTTCCCAAGCACAGGTGATGATCAGATTTGGATGTAAACCACATGAGTATGGGTGTACTCATACAAACCGTGCTTGCCATCCGCGCCGCCGATACCGGATTTGCGCGCTCCCGCATGAAAACCCTGCATCGCTTCGAAATTCTCCCGGTTGATGTAGGTTTCGCCGAAATCCAGTTCATGGCTGGCGCGCATGGCCGCGCTCAGGCTGCGGGTATAGATCGATGAGGTCAGGCCGTATTCACTGTCGTTGGCCAGGGCGATGGCTTCGTCCAGGTCATCGACAATCTGGATCGGCAACACCGGGCCGAAAATCTCCTGGCGCATGATCGCCATGTCGCTGCCACACCCGGCCAGCACCGTCGGCTGATAATGAAAGCCCTGGCCCTTGTCGGCCACCGCGCCGCCGGTGACCACTTCGGCCCCCTGCCCCGTGGCGGTCCGGACCATTTGTGCGACCTTGTCCAGCGCCGCCTGGTTGATCAGCGGGCCCATGTCCAGATTGTCGTCGGCCAGCGGGTCGCCGTAGCGGGTCGCGGCCATCGACGCGGCGATCTGCTCGATGAATTGATCCGCAACCTTGCGTTCGACGTACACCCGCTCGGCGCAATTGCAGACTTGCCCGCTATTGATCACCCGCGACGCGGTGACCGCCTTGACCGCCAGCGCCAGGTCGGCGTCCGCCAGCACGATCGCCGGGGCCTTGCCGCCCAGTTCCAGGTTGAGCTTGGTGATGTTCGGCGCCGCTGCGACCATGATTCGCGAGCCGGTGCCGACGCTGCCGGTGAAGCTGATCAGGTCGATGCCCGCATGGCGGGTCAGGTCATGTCCCACCGTTGCGCCGGTGCCGCTGACCACGTTGAACACGCCTGCCGGCAAGTCGGTCTCGGCTACCAGGCGGGCGAACTCGAAGCAGTTGATCGGGGTTTCTTCGCTGGGCTTGATCACGATGGTATTGCCGGTCACCAGCGCCGGCGCCATCTTGCGTGCGATCAGGAAGAACGGGAAGTTCCACGGCAGGATGCCGGCCACCACACCCAGGGGTTTGCGCAACAGGAAGATGCTTTCGCCGGCGCGATCGCTGGTCAGCACCTCGCCTTCAAGGCGCCGCGCCCATTCCGCCATGTAATCCAGATAGTCGGCGGTGAAGTTGACCTCCACCCGCGCCAGCCCCAGCACCTTGCCCTGTTCGGCGGTGATGATATGGGCGAGGCGCTCGGCGTTGTCGCGCACTTTGCTGGCGATCTTGCGCAGGTAACCAGCGCGTTCGATGGCCGGGCGGGCCGCCCAGCCTTTCTGCGCCTTGCGCGCCGCGGCAATGGCCGCTTCAACCTGTTCGCCGCTGGCTTGCGGCACCCGCGCCAGCAAGCGTCCGTTGGCCGGGTTGTGCACCTCGATGCTCGGTTCGCTGGGGACAAAGGCGTTGGCGATGAAGTTCTGGTAATCGATGATCTCGGTCATGGGTCTGCTCTCGCGGTCAGTGTCGAAAGCGATGCAGAGGCGCACCGGCCCCTGCGTCGCGGGCGTTCATTTGGCGCTGAAGGTTTTCCAGACGCCGCCTTCCTGCTGCAGGTCGTGGGCGCGCTTGATCAGGTATTGATGAATCTGCTCGACCTGTTCCGGCGTGAAGGCATCGGCAAAGGACGGCATGCCGTCAGGTACTCGGCCGCCATAAAGAATGCCGAGGAACATCTGGTGTTTTTCGCTGGTCAGCTTGCGCAGGTCCGGCAGCACGCCACCGCTGACGGCATGGATGCCGTGGCACTGCGAGCAGTAGCCGTCATAGAGCTTGCCGCCGGCGTCCACCGCCGCCATGTCAGCGGTCAGTGGCGGCGGTTTTGGCGTGTCGGCAAGCGGCGCCGGCTCGTTGAGTTTCGCGGTGCCGCCCAGTTTGTAGGTCAGCACCTGGGAGAACGGCCGCACCCCGGCACGCAGGGACAAAGCCCCGGCAAACGTCGAGAAGGCTCCGCCCCAGCCGGCCATGAAGGTGACGTATTGCTCACCGTCCACGCTGTAGGTAATCGGCGCGGCCATGACGCCACTGGCCGCCGGCTGCTCCCAGAGTTTCTTGCCGGTGTCGGCGGCGTAGGCGATCACCCGGCCATCGGCGCTGCCCTCGAACACCAGGTTGCCGGCGGTGCTCAAGGTGCCGCCGTTGAAGATCGTCACATAGGGCACTTCCCAGGCCGGTTGCTGCTTGACCGGATCCCAGGCAATCAGTTTGCCCGACCAGCCCTTGGCCATTTCCAGCAGCCCGTCGGCATCCTCCGGCATCATCCCGGTGCGCAGGCCCAACTGGTACATGCTCTTGAACGGGTTGCGCTTCGGCGCCTCGGGGATGTGCTCGTAGTAGGCCGACATGATGTGCGCCGGGATATACACCAGGCCCGTGTTCGGGTTGTAGGACATCGGCTGCCAGTCGTGGGCGCCCCAGAACGCCGGCGTGACCAGTTTGCGCTTGCCATCCTTCCAGTACGCGGCATTCTCGTCGTCGACGATTGGCCGGCCGGTCTTCATGTCCATGCCCTTGGTCCAGCTTTGCGGCACGATCCCCTTGGCCGACAGCAGCTCACCCGTGGCGCGGTCGATCACGTAGAAAAAACCGTTCTTCGGCGCCTGCATCAAGACCTTGCGCGGCTTTCCATCGATCGGCAGTTCCGCCAGGATCATGTGCTGGGTGGCGGTGTAGTCCCAGGCGTCTCCTGGCGTGGTCTGGTAGTGCCAGGCGTACTCGCCGGTGTCGGCATTGACCGCGACGATGGATGACAGGAACAGGTTGTCACCCTTGGCCTGGCTACGCCATTTCGGGTCCCACAGCGAGCCATTGCCCACCCCGATGTACAGCAGGTTCAAGTCCGGATCGAAAGCGAAAGAGTCCCAGGCCGTACCGCCCCCGCCCTGGGCCACATAGGCATCGCCGTGCCAGGTCTTGGCGGCGATCGCCATGGCCTTGTCTTCCGGCGGCAGCTTGGGGTCACCCGGTACCGTGAAGAAACGCCAGGCCTGCTTGCCGGTTTCAGCGTCGTAGGCGGTGACGTAACCGCGTACGCCGAACTCGGCGCCGCCGTTGCCGATCACCACTTTGCCGTTGACCACCCGCGGGGCCCCGGTGATGGTGTAGCTGCGCGCGTGATCGGCGCGGGTGTCCACCGACCAGGCGCGCTGGCCGGTCTTGGCATCGATCGCCTCCAGGCGCCCGTCGAGCACACCCACGTAGACCTTGCCCTTCCACACCGCCACACCCCGGTTGACCGCATCGCAACAGGCCTCGCCGGCGCGGTTGCGGTCAGACTTGGGGTCGTACTTCCAGATCAGCTTGCCGTCGCGCGCATCCAGGGCGTAGACCACGGAGAACGGACCGGTGGTGTACATCACGCCATCGACCACGATCGGCGTGGCCTCGACACCGCGATCCAGGTCGAGCTTGTAGCTCCACGCGAGGCCCAGCTGGCCAACGTTCTGGTCGCTGATTTTGTTCAGGGGGCTGTAGCGCTGCTCGTCGTAGGTACGGCCGGTGCTCATCCAGTTACCCGGCTCCCGGTCGGCGGCAATGATGCGCTTGCCATCGACATTCGCCGGCATGTCCTGCGCCCAGCCTGGGGCGGCATTGAGGGTAAGCGCCAGTACGATAAATAACGTCTTGAGGGGAACGCGCGGGCACGCGTTCGCAGAAGCAGTAGGCACGGCGAGGCCAATCTGTGTCATGGGAGACTCCTGGTTCTTATTAGTAGCGAAGCCATTGCGCTGCGCACCAGAAGAAGAGCAACCCCCATGCCACCGTTATGAATATCGCTGCAGGCCCCGTAATACGGGCCCTCATCCCTGGCCGCCGATTGCGTCGGCGTGCGACAGCTGTCGCATTGGCCGCGACAGTTGTGCCGGACCTGACACAGCGAAAGTCGACACTCGACGCGGTGGAATATGACTGGCTCGAGGCGCACACCTGCCCAGAAACTGGTCGAAGGGCGCAGACCTGCTATCTTGAAATACACACCTGTGTAGTTGCGATTTCATATGTATTCAGGTTGTGCTGGGAGTATTGAAATTGAAAGCAATGGATCTGCGCGCTATCGATGAATCGGCCACATCATCCTTGTGCGGCGAGTGCGATGTGATCGTCGTCAATTACAACGCCGGTGAGCTTTTGCTGGCATGTGTAGCGTCGGCGTTTGCCGCCGGCGCTGCCAGAGTGATCGTGGTGGATAACAATTCCCACGATGACAGCCTGGTGAGGCTGGAGCGTATCCACGCAGGCGACGACAAGCTTGAGGTCGTGCGCAATGCCGCCAACCTCGGCTTCGCGGTGGCGTGTAACCAGGGTGCCCGCCTGTCGGAAGCCACCAATTTGTTTTTCTTGAACCCGGACGCCGTGCTGGAAGCCAATGCCATGGACCGTTTGCTCCTGGCGCTGCGCAGCTCGCCTGAGATCGGCATGGTCGGAGGGTTCCTGTGCAACCCGGACGGCAGCGAGCAAGCCGGTGGGCGCCGGGTGTTCCCCACGCCCCGACGCGCCTTCATGCGGGCTTTCGGACTTTCACGGCTCTCGATGTTTTTCCCATCGGTTCTGTCTGATTTCCTATTGCACAAGGAGCCGCTACCCAGCACGCCCACTGTGGTTGAAGCCATCTCCGGAGCCTGCATGTTGGTCAAGCGCGAAGCCATCGAGAGCGTCGGGTTGTGGGACGAAGAGTACTTCCTGCACTGCGAGGACCTGGATTGGTGCATGCGCTTCCATCAAGCCGGCTGGAGCGTTCTGTTCGTGCCTGATGCTCAGGTGATGCATGTGTTTGGAGGCTGCAGTCGGCATCGCCCGTATTTCGTCGAATGGCACAAACACCTGGGATTCCTGCGCTTCTATCGCAAATTTTTCCGCCGCAAATACCCCGCCATCCTATGGATCAGCGTGGTCATCGGAGTCTGGTTTCGATTCAGCCTGATGGTCCTTCGCCACGCGACGAGCCGATTTAAAAATGCAAGCAACCTATGACAAGAAACTTTCATTTGCGGGTAGGCATACTGGGCAGTTCCAGTTTCCTGGGCCGACGCGTCCTGCCATTGCTGGTACGAAACGGCCACCTGACAAGCGCCTTCACCCGAAACCTGTCCAAGGTTTCGTCCTGCCCGGGAGTGACCTGGCGGGAGGCTGACGACTGGCAAGGACTGACGCTGGACACCCTGCTGTCCTTCGCTCCCATCTGGGTGTTGTCCGACTATCTGGAGCGCCTTGCCAGCACCCAGGTCAAACGCGTTGTCGTCCTGTCCTCCACCAGTCGTTTTGCCAAGCACGCATCGCCTGACCCTCGGGAAAGAGACGTGGCGCAACGTTTGATA
Source organism: Pseudomonas sp. Z2-11 (assembly GCF_054161305.1). NCBI lineage: Bacteria > Pseudomonadati > Pseudomonadota > Gammaproteobacteria > Pseudomonadales > Pseudomonadaceae > Pseudomonas > Pseudomonas sp. Z2-11. Next base: position 2,553,383 of record NZ_CP096395.1, on the reverse strand, counting down.
CGTGCAGAAGAACAACTTGAGCAGTGGGCGACCGAACGGCAGATCGAATGGGTAATCCTGCGACCGACCCTGATCTATGGCTTTGGTGACGACAAGAATATTTCGGAAATCGCTCGTTTCATCCAGCGCTTTGGATTTTTTCCACTGATCGGTGGCGGCACCGGGTTGCGCCAGCCAGTGCATGGTGATGATGTTATCCAGGCTTGCCTGTCGGCCCTGAACATGACTGACCTGCTCAGTGGTGGCTACAACCTGTCGGGGGGAGAAATCTTGCCGTATCACACCATGGTGCGACGCATCTTCCAGGCCATGGGACGCCCGGTTCGAACAGTGCCCCTCCCAGCCAAGGCATTGGGTTGGGGCGTTTCGATCATGCGCTGCCTGCCACGCTACCGGCACCTTTCCAGCGCGCTGGTGGCGCGGATGAACCAGGACCTGGTGTTCGACCACTCGCAGGCCAGTCAACAGTTTGGCTTTGCCCCCAAGGCGTTTCAGTTGCTGGATGAGGATTTGCCTGGACGCTGAAACGGCCTTGGCGATGGGTGGGATTTTTTGTGTCTGCCTGTCGAACATCCAATGTGGGAGCGAACTTGCTCGCGAAGGCGGCGTATCAGTCGATGAAGATGTTGAATGAGCTGGCCTCATCGCGAGCAGGCTCGCTTCCACAGGGAATCTGCTGCGTAGATGGATTTTGTGGCTTCCTGAAGATCCAGTGTGGGAGCGAGCCTGCTCGCGATGGCGGAGTTACTGTCAACGAGGATGCCGAGGGGTGACCTTATCGCGCCCTACCCCTCCGCACCGGGCTCGTCGCGGTGAACGTGGGCTTGCCACGCCCCCCATTTGCTTTCGAAATACGCCTGGTTTTTGTCCCAGAGGGCCTGGTATTCACCGCTGGCGATCAGCTTGCTGAATGAGGCCTGCCCGTAGTGATGGATAAACGCATCTTCTGCGCAGACCGTCCGGTAGCCGGCAGCCTGGACACGACGGCTGTAGTCGTCATCTTCGAACAACCCGATACCGAACGTTTCATCCAGATACCCCACCTCATCGAAGGTGGTTCGGCGAAAGGCGACACAAAACATCGCGAGCATGGAGATATCGAACGCCTGCCCCTTACGGGCTTCGGTGTAGTGGTCTGCGAACGCCTGCATCTGTTGGATGTCGGTATAGGAAATCTCGATCTTCGCTTCGTTTCCTACCGCATTCGTGACCGGCCCGACCAGGCCGATGCTCGGTTCACGCAAATGCCTGACCAGCGGATCGAGCCAACCGCCCGGCACCACCGTGTCGTTATTGAGCAGTAGCAGGACGTCACCGTCGGCTTCTCGTAAACCCTGGTTGTTCGCCGCAGCGAAGCCCCGGTTGTCCGGGTTGAGGATGATCTTCGTGAACGGTACCTCACGGCCAAGACATTCAAGATAGTCTCGCGTGCCATCGTCCGAGCCGTTGTCGACGACAATCAGTTGGTAATTGGGCCAGGTGGTATTACGCAAAATACTGTTTACACATTGAATCGTCAGATTGAGGTTGTTGTACGTCACGATCACGATGGAGACTTTTTCGTACAGCCCGACGATGGCAAGTTGCATGCTATTAAATCGATCCTTCCAATCGTTGGCCCGAGCGAGCTCCACACGCCGCTTGTAAAGGGCCAGATCGCGCTCGGCCAGGGCACGCTCGATCTGCTCGATGAACTCATCGACTCCGGTTGCGAAGTACAGCAGGTCCTTGTAGATGGCGATCTCCGCCAGTGGCGTGGAGATCACCGGTTTGCCGGCGCTGAGGTACTCGTAGAACTTCACCGGATCGACCGCATGGGTCACGTTGTAGAGCCTGAAGGGAATCAGGCACGCATCGAAATGATCCAGGTATAGCGGCATGTCGGTGTACGGCTTGCGGCCCAACAACCGCACATTGGGCTTGTGCTCGAGCCCCGCCAGGTCCTCGACGAAAACATCCCCCACCAGGATGAAATTCCACGTCGGTCGCAGGTCCGCCAACGCCGCCAGCAGTGGATAATCGAGCCATTCAGCCAAGGCGCCGTAATAGCCAATCACCGGGCCGACCAGCCCGCTCAGCAGACCGTTGGTAAAACAGTGCTGGTGGAAAAAAGCGAAATCCACAGCGTTTCGCACCAGCACGCAGCGAGGGTTATGGGCGCACCATTTCTGGTAAAGCAACGCCGCGGAAACGGTCACCAGATCAGCCTGGGCAATCAGCGTCTTTTCCTCGCTCAGCAGCTGTTCGCCGATGTTTGGAAAACCATCCCAGTCGTCCATGCAGTCATAGTGAATGCGCCAGCCATGCAGCGCGCGCAGGCTGAGTACCACGGGGCTCCAGTAGGCAATATGCACCACCGAGAGGGCGGTTCTGATCTGCATGTCAGTGACCAATGCAGCAATCGCACGCAGCAACGCCTGATGGTTCTCAGGCGTCACTATCTTTTCGTAATAGGCCATTTGCACATCGCGATGCAGCGCCACCTCGAAAAGGTTGGACGCCACTGACGTCACTCGATAAAGCTGTCCCTGCTCCGGCACACTGGATGGAACGATATAAAACACCCGATAACCATTGCTCGCGAACTGGCTCATCAACTGCTGCGGTCGCTGGAAGCGCGCGGCCCAGTCGATATTGGCGAAGCAGAGAATATCCAGCTGCCCTCTGGTGGCAAAATCCGCTTGTACCTCAACGTTCGGCAACGGTTCCGGCGCTGCCGGGTAGACGATTGCCGGGGCCGTTTCGGGAAACTCCCGGTAGGCGGAAAATCCATAACGCAGCACCCGGAACAGCGTACGCAGTGGCCGGGTGAAACGCCACGAACGGGTGTTTTGCAGGAAGTCGACTTTCGCCAGCGCGGTATCGCGCTCGTTGACGGCCGCATCTCGCTGAGCCAAGGCGGCGTCCCGGTCGATCAAGGTGCTGTCGGGCTTAAGCATGCGGGTACCGATGCAGCGGCGTGCTGTCATCCGGCGGCCACATGGAACTGCGCGAACCCGGCCGGTAGAACGTTGCCGTCAGGCTACGACGGGAAGAATGGCAGCCACTGACTACGGGCGTGACGGCATGCCAGGAATTATCCGAGCGCACCAGGATCGCCGAATTACCCACCAGGGGCTCGATCTCGGCCGCCACTGCGCTGGGATCGTTGCGGTGCAGGATGTTCAGGCAACCGCCGTCGTTGCGGTCCCAGGACTCATTGAAATAGAGGACATGGGTGACCAGTTTGTCGGGCAGGTCCGGATGGGCGCCCAGGCTCGCACCCGGACCGTAATGAAAGACATTGACCTCCATCGGCACGCTGCACAGATCGATTCCAGTCATTTGCGACATGGCTTCGCGATAACCAGCCGAGCCAAGATCCCGAGCCAGCCGCAACCATGCCTCGCTCAATTCCTGAGCATGAGCGATGGTATCGTCGCCCATGCCCAACAAGGCTCGTGCCTCGTAGTCATAGTTTTTTTCACCGCCATAACCACTCACCGTCTTGAAGTGATCATGAGGAAAAGACGCTGCCAACGCGGCGGCATCCTCGGCCGAGTACAGGTTGCCGATTTCAGCCCATGAGAACGGCTGATCCTTTAGCGCCGCTGGCGTGAGACGAGAGAGATCTAGCATTGTCGGTCTTTGTTCGCTGTCAGGTTTCTGATACCACGGGCGATGGAACGCAGTGGCGCGGTCATTCGGAATGAATTGGAGTTCCGCAGCTCACGCATCCTGGCATCGCTGCGAGCCAGTTGCTCACGGAGCTGGATGATCCGTTGCTGTTGGGCAAGCTCTCGTGCTGCCAGGTCCTGCGCGGGTTCGTTGATCTGCGGCACAGGCATGACCGGACTCACCGGCGATTCAGCTTGCACTGGGTCGCACGTCTCGGCCGCGGCTTCGAGCAGATTCGGCAGGTGCTGCAGAAAAGCCCCCAGCACTGGCTGGGACGCCGTTTTACCTTGGCGAATGATTTCAGCGACCCGGTCCCAATGCTCCACCAACTGATCCGCCGCCGCACGCGCCAAGGGCGATGGCTGAGTCTTGCCCACGCGGGCGAGGAACCATTGCGGATCGATCGTCGCGACGTTCGGCAACGCATGTAGCGTGTCGAACCCCGCCAGCGCCGTGTACTTGCCCGTGGTCAGGTCCGCCGAGCAAAACACCGGCACGCCAAACGCCAGGGCGGTGATCGCCAGGTGATAGCTATGGCCGATCACCGCTTGGGCCTGGCTGAGAATTTCGGCCATGAGCAACGGCTCCGGCCAGAACGGCAAGGTGATGGATCCGGGCAGCCGCCCGGCAATCACTGACGGATCGTCGCCCAGGACCGGTCCAATCGGCACCACCAGGAACTGGTAGCCCAGGAACGCCTCAGGGTGGTCTTCGAACAATTTTACAAAGGACTCCACCACATGAATGGCGTGGATCACGATGTAGGGCCCGGTCAGCCCGGCATGCTCGCGCAGGCGAACAAACTCGGCCGAGGGCCGTTGCTCATCGATCAGGCGCGGCAAGCCAAACGCGGTGTCGGGCAGCACTTCGATCTCGATTCGCTGGCTGAGCGCGCCGAGGGTATCGCGCGACAGGGCATCACGGACGCGCACGTACCGGCTCTGCTCAAGGGCCATCGTCAATAACGGCCTGGCCCAATCGGGGATACTGTTGCAATGCATCCCCGGTGCATTCCACATGACCGGAACCGCATGTTGCAGCGCGATGAGCGCGGGGGTCAGCCAATAACCGGTAGGGTGATGGATGTCGGCAGTGGTCGGACCATAACCATGGGCAACGACTTTATCGAATCGGATCAGGAAACCACCGCCGATCAACACGCCATCCAGCCTTGCCGCTACAGCGGGCAACTCTGTCAGCGACGTCACCGCGTAGGGCCACTCGGATGGGGTTTTCCCGTGATAGGAAAACCGCTGCAGATTGACCGAACCCAAGCGCCGGGCCAGCTCTGCCTCGGCGATGATGGGGAACAGCAGGTCACCATAGTTTTCTACGTCGAAGGTGCCGAAGATAGCCAACTGCCACGTGCGCTCATCCAAGTTTTCCGCCAGGTCCTCCTCTGCTTGAATCCCGCAGGTCTTGGGAAGCGACTCGGCCGCTCGCGGGTCGACGCTCTGCAATCCCAGGTCAACCATGCCCAGGAAATGCTTGTGGCTGGGCAACATGTCGAACGCCAAGGGCGCGACTTGCTTCTCGATCAGTTGCGAGGTGTCTTCCGTCGCACCATGCAACAGCTTGAGCGTGACGTGGTAGCGCCCCTCGGCAAGGTTAGCCGGGAAGCGTACCGTGATGGCCGTACGCCGCCAGCCGTTTTCGACCGGCCCCGGTTGCAGGGCAAAGTTGCCCCCGCCGATCACCAACAGCCTCGCCTCTTGAATGGTGAAGCTGATGTTGGGTTGAGTGATCGACTCATGCAGTAACGCTTCAACGCGAATCTCGATGTCGTCGCCATACAGGTAACTCGACGAAAGCTGCCGGGTGTTGGTGAAGCAGGCGGCGCTGATGTGTCCCTCCCCGGTTCCAAAAGCCATCCCCTGCTGACCGCCAATAAAAGACTTTTGTGTAACCGGTATGGCCCCGCCACTGGCCCAGCGACGTTGCTCGTCACGCATGTCGAGCAAGTGCAGCTCGGCCATTTCATCGGGCGAGCCGCTGGCAACGACGCGGCCTGCGCGCAGATAAATGACCCGGTGGCAAAACCGTTTGACCATGCTCATGTCATGGGAAACGAACAGCAGCGTAGTGCCTTTGGCAGCCAGTTCTTCCAGGCGGTTCAGGCATTTGAATTGAAAAGATGCATCGCCGACGGAGAGGGCCTCGTCGACGATCAGGATCTCCGGTTCCACGCAGACCGAAACGGCGAAGGCCAGCCGTACCAGCATCCCGCTGGAATAGATTTTGGTGGGCTGCTCGATGAAGTCGCCGATGTTGGCGAAGGCGATGATGTCATCGAAACGAGCATCGATTTCCGCGCGACTCAAGCCCAGCACCGCCGCGTTCACATAGACGTTCTCGCGGCCGCTGAACTCCGGATTGAAGCCCGACCCGAGCTCAAGCAACGCCGCAATCCGGCCATGCCCGCGAACACTGCCCCGGGTCGGCATCAACGTTCCGCAGATCAGTTGCAACAAGGTGGATTTGCCACTGCCGTTACGGCCGATGATGCCGACGGTCTCCCCCCTTGCGATGGTCAGGGAAACATCATCCAGGGCCCAGAACTCGCGGTAGAAACGTTTCCTGCCGCGCACCAGCATCTGCAACAGGCGGTCCTTGGGTGCATCGTAGATCTGATAACACTTGCTCAGGTTCTCGGCGCTGATGGCCACTTCAAAAGACATCGGCAAAGCCCTTCCATGAGTCACTTCCATTAGCGGCACTACTGAATCATTCCTTCGCTGGGCACTGCCGATGAGTTAAGCACAAAACGGGAAAAAAACTTCGAACGCCCTGAACTTGGCCTACCCTCCATGAGGATGCGATTCACCGAGTTCCGATTTTTTTGTCTTGAGGCCCCAGTACCAATGCAGTCGTTCAGCACTTCCCCTGCCGCCATGATCAAGAGTGTGCTGGTCAATCGAATCCTTATCTACGTGTTGATCCGCAGGGAGATCATCGGTCGTTATAAAGGCTCGATGCTCGGTATCTTATGGTCGTTCTTCACCCCGGCGTTCATGCTGGTGGTCTACACGTTCGTCTTCAGCGTGGTCTTCAAGGCCCGCTGGTCGGGTGGCGGCGAGTCCAAGAGCGAATTCGCCCTGGTGCTGTTCGCAGGCCTGCTGGTGTTCAACCTGTTTTCCGAATGCCTGAACCGCGCGCCGGGCCTGGTGCTGGCCAATACCAACTACGTCAAAAAGATCGTCTTCCCGCTGGAAACCCTGCCGATGGTGTCGCTCGGCGCTGCGCTGTTCCATATGGCGATCAGCATCCTGGCCTGGCTGCTCTTCTATATCGTGCTGTTCGGAACCCCTCCGGCAACCGCCCTTCTGCTGCCGTTGGTGCTGTTTCCGTTGGTGTTGTTGACGCTGGGTATTTCCTGGTTCCTCGCCTCGATAAGCGTATACCTGCGCGATATCGGCCAGTTCATCGGCATTGTCATCACGGCGATGCTCTTTCTCTCGCCGATTTTCTATCCCCTTTCGATACTTCCGCAAAGCTACCAGGCGGCGTTGCAGGCGAACCCCCTGACGCTGCCGGTGGAAATGGTTCGTGACGTACTGTTCTGGGGCAGGACGCCACAATGGGCGCACCTGGCAACTTATTCGGCAATTTCCTTGTCGATTGCCTGTGCCGGATTCGCCTGGTTCCAGAGGACACGCAAAGGCTTTGCCGATGTCATATGAGTTTGTTGACGTGGCGCCTCGTCCGGCAGCCGCTATGCTGATAGATGGCACGGCTGGAACCTGGGCCTGCCTGGTTATTGAAGTCGACAACACACCTGCAAGACCCGGGGTGCGTTGCCGTAATGTCCAAGGGACTGGAAGAACGCATGGATCAGATCAACCGTCTTGTCGATCACATTGACAAACTGACTCGCTCAACACAGTCCAGATCCATTGAAGCCTTGCAGCTGGTCAAGGAAATCGAGAATCGGGACCGGCTGATCAAGCAACTGAACCTGGGTTCACAAGCGCTTCGCACTCGCCTGTCGCTTCAGGAAGGCAAGGCCGGGCGACTGCGCGAGCAATTGCAAGTGACCGAACGGCGCCTCAAAGACACCCAGGCATTACTTCGCGCTAAAGAACGCCAAGCGGTGGAGCTGTCCGATTGGGCGGTGGATTTACGCGCACAATTGGCGGCGAAACAGACTGAGCTGTTGAAGCTTTCCGACTGGGGCAACGCCATCGAACGCGCACCGCTGCGTTATTCGATACGCAAGCAGCTGTATAAATTATCGCGCCGGATCTACGCCTGGTTGCCGCTCACCGCACAGCAGAAAAGCAGCCTGGCCCAGCGGCTTCGAAGCTGGTTGAAACGCACCAGGGCGACAGCCGGCGAATCATCGGCGTCCCCAAGCCTCGCGCCGCTGCAACCCCTGCTACCACCGATTGACCTTGCCGTGCCATCCGGTCACGGGCAGCCGACGATCCTCATGTTCGGCGTGATCGATTGGCACTTCCGCATCCAGCGCCCACAAAACCTGGCCAAGGAGTTGGCGCGGGCGGGACAAACGACGTTTTATATTTCCAACCACTTTATCGACGATGATGCTCCCGGCTTCGAGGCGGAGCGCCTGGAGGGCTCCGAGCGGCTGTTCCAGATCCGTTTCAAGGTGCGCGGGGCTCCGGCCATTTATCATGCCCCGCCTTCAGCGGCCGCGATCCGCCAGTTGTGCCAGGGACTGGCCATGCTGCTGGACGCGGCGAACGTCGCCGCCGTGGACTGCATCGTCCAGCACGCCTACTGGTTCCCGCTGGCAAGACGTGTCCCCAACGCCACGCTGGTCTATGACTGCATGGATCATCACGAAGGTTTCGGCAATGTTGCCCAGGAACTGCTCGACCTGGAAATCGCCTTGATGCGCCGGGCCGATCTGCTGGTGGCGACTTCCGACTGGATCGAACAACACGGCAAGCGGGAAAACCGCAACGTAGAGGTGATCCGCAACGCCTGCGAATACGGTTTTTTCAGCCAACGCCCCGAGAAGATCTACCGGGACCCGGCCAACAGAAAGATCATCGGCTACTACGGCGTCATCGCCGAATGGTTCGACCTGGAACTGGTCAAACGCGTCGCCCAGTCCTTCCCGCAGCAGCTGATCCTGTTGATCGGCAGCGATATCGTCCAGGCGAAAAAATATTTCAAGGCCTGCCCGAATGTGGTCCTGGAAGGCGAAGTCCCATATGCCTCCCTGCCCTATTACCTCTACGCCATGGACGTTTGCCTGCTTCCGTTCAAGGTCATGCCCCTGACGCTCGCCACCAATCCGGTCAAGGTCTATGAATACCTGAGCGCAGGAAAACCGGTAGTGTCGGTGAAACTGCCGGAGTTGAGCCAGTTCGGCAAACTGGTCTGGACGGTCGAACAGCCGACTGAGTTCATCTCGGCCATACGCGGTGTACTCGACGCTCTGCCAGAGGTCGGCGCAACGCCAAGGGCGCGTCAATCGTTCGCCCAGGGCCAGACCTGGCAGCATCGGGCCGCCAGCCTGCGCAAGGCCATCGCGTCATTGCCCCTGCCCAAGGTCAGCATCGTGGTGTTGACCTACAACAACCTCGAACTGACCAAGGCTTGCCTCGACAGTCTGTTGACCCAGAGCCAGTACCCGAACCTTGAAATCATCGTGGTCGACAACTGCTCCAGCGACCAGACCCCGACCTATCTCACTGCCTGGGCCAAGGGACATCCCGAACGGATCGTCATCCTCAATCCGGATAACAAGGGATTCGCCGCAGGGAACAACCAAGGGCTCGCGGCAGCCAGTGGCGATTACCTGGTCATCCTGAACAACGATACGGTTGTCACCGCCGGCTGGATCAAGGGGTTGATCCGTCATCTGAAGGACCACGAGGAAATCGGCATCATCGGTCCGGTCACCAACAACATCGGCAACGAAGCCAAAGTCCGCACCCGTTATGGCCGGATGGAGGACATGCCCGCCGAAGCCGCGCAAATGACCCGTGCCCGCATGGGCGAATGGTTCGAAATCAACACCCTGGCGTTTTTCTGCGTGATGTTCCCGCGCTCGACCTACGAGCAGATCGGCGGCCTGTGCGAGGAGTACGGCCTGGGGTTCTTCGAGGATGACGATTATTGCCGCCGCGTGCAGCGTCGCGGCCTGCGCGCGGCTTGCGCCGAAGACGTCTTCGTCCATCACCACCTGTCCGCCTCGTTCAACACCTTGGGTGCCAGGAAAAAACAGGCACTTTTCGAGAAGAACCGAGCGATCTACGAGAACAAATGGGGATCCTGGGTTCCGCACACGTACCGAGATGTATAGGCCCCTCTGGGATGCAACGCTGTTTACGAGCGTTGACCAACCGTGGCGAGGGAGCTTGCTCCCGCTGGGCTGCGAAGCGGCCCTGAACCCGGCCACCGCAGCGTGCCAGGTAGGTTGCATTCAGCTTTTGGGGCTGCTGCGCAGCCCAGGGGAGCAAGCTCCCTCGCCACAATGAATCGAGAAACGCCTTAAGCGAAGTTCCTTCAGCAGAGATGATATTTTGCCCGGATCAAGCCTGAAATACGCAGTGGTGCTGTTGGTTTTACTGGCGAGTACGGCGGTCGGCGTGTACGGTTTTTCGACGCTTGAACTGGCGTCCATGAACAGCAGTAGCCGCACGATACTGCTATCAGTGGCAGTCCTGGCGGCCCTTACCGCTTTCACTCGCAAGCCGCCGATCATTCTTTGCCTTGGCCTGCTGGCGTGCCTGACCATTGCCTGCGCGCAGACCTGGCCGGTGGTTGTCGTCGCGGTCTTCGCGCTGTCTGCCACCGTGCTCGGCAGGTGGCTGCTCAGGCAAGAAAATCCGGCCGACTGGAGCATCCATCTACTGATGGGCACCGGCACGTTCGGTACGCTGACAGGCCTGGCTGCGTATATGCCGATCAACTATCCCTGGCTGTATGGCGCGATGTTGGCAGTGCCGCTTGTACTGGGGCGCAAACAGGTTCTGTCGATAGGTCGCGAACTGCTGGCACAAATCCAGGCCACCCGCTCGGCACAAACGCCCCTGCAAACCGGGCTCGATGTACTGATTGGCGGCTTCGCCTGCCTCTACGTGCTGGTAGCCTTCATGCCGGAGGTCGGCCACGACGCCTTGGCCATGCACCTCTTCGTCCCTTCACAGCTGGCCCAGCGGCACCAATGGTCGTTCGATGCAAACACCTATGTGTGGGCCGTCATGCCCATGCTGGCCGACTGGATCTATAGCATCGTCTATATGCTGGCGGGCGAAACGGCGTCACGCCTGAGCAATAGCGCATTCGCCTTGCTGGTGGCGTGGCAGATTCGCAACATGACCCTCTGGGCCGGGGGCTCCGCCACGAGCGCTCGCGGGGCAAGCCTGATCTTCCTGTCGACGCCCCTCGCCTTTGCTGAAAGCAGCAGCCTGCACATAGAGTCGGCGTGGACCGCCTTCATGCTGGCCGGGACCCTGGCAATCCTGAAGGTCTCAGGCTTCACTGCGGATCCTCGGGAACGCCTGTCGCAACTGGTCCTGGCCGGTGTCCTGCTGGGCTTCGCCATGGCGACCAAGGCGGTGACCCTGAGTGTCCTGCCGGTCCTGCTGTTGGTCCTCTTGCTGCAGTACAAGGCCTGGGCCGTGCGAGGAATCGCCAAGACCCTCATGCTCGGCAGCGCCGGCCTGCTGCTGGCGGGCGCTACCCCTTACGTCTGCGCCGGGTACTTGACCGGTAACCCGGTGTTCCCGTTTTTCAACGGGGTTTTCCATTCGCCGCTCTGGCCGAACATGAACTTCGAACCGCCCGCCACTTTCGGTACCGGGATGACCTGGGACACCCTCTATCGAATGGTCTTCCAGTCGCCGCAGTTCATCGAGGGGCGGGTCGGCGCGGCGGGTTTCCAGTGGCTGCTGCTACCCACAGCGGCCGTCGCCGTGCTGTTGAGCGGCAACAGAAAAGCCCTGTGCATCCTCCTGGTCGGCGCCGGCGCGATGTTCATGACGTTCCAGTCAACGGCCTACCTGCGTTATGTGTTTCCCTCCTTTGCGCTGTTCTCGGTGATCCTCGCCCTGCCCTTTTCCGACGCCAGGGCCTTCCCCCGCAGCCTCGCCATCGCGGCCGGTGCCGTGCTGGTCCTGGCCAATACCCGCTTCATCCAGGCCGCGACTTACTATGGCGAAATCAAACCCTCGGCACTCTTGAGCCAGGCCGGTCGGGAGGCCTTTTTGCTGGAGCGCCTGCCGATCCGGAAAATGGTCGACACCGTCAACGCCTTGAACAGCGGTTATCAACCCGTGGCGGTTTTTGCGTCGCCCTTGATGGCGGGTTTGCATGGCGATGCCCTTTACGCATCGTGGTACAACCTGAAGTGGAAGGGCGAATTCGACGCAGCGACCTCGCCGGCGGAGCTTACCCGGCGCTTGCGCCAGCGCCAGGTGAACTGGCTGGTGATCGATCTCAAGTCTCTTCCCCAGGCGCAACTCGACCGCCTGCTCGCCGTGTCCACGTCATATTCCAGGCTGGGGAACCTGGACCTGCGCAAACTCAACGCCACCCACTACGAGCTCCTGCTCAATCCGGACCTGTCCAGCCTCGACGGCTGGAACCTGCTGTCGCCCTCGACCTATGACACCTCGCGCAAGATCCTCACCGTCAACGTCAACACACCCGCCACTCAGCGCGTCGACGTCACGCCGGGGCTGACCTACATCAACAGTGTGTCCGCACGCTGCGCGGAGGCAGCCACTACCGGAAGAATCCAGGCCAACTGGATTGACGACCAAGGCGACTTCATCAGCGCCAGCATCGCAACGTTTGATTGCACCACGCATTGGGAGACCCATGAGATGAGTGTCATCGCCCCGGCTAATGCCACGTCCGCGGTCATTTATGCGTCCGGGCATACCGACACTCCCCTGGAGTTCAAATCACTTTCATTCAGGCAATAGTTGGCGAATCGATGAACACAACAACAGCGATTTTCACGGATGAACTACGCGTTGCCGTCGTCATCCCCAGCTATCGGGTCACCGCACACATCGTCGGCGTCATCGACGCCATCGGGCCGGAGGTCTGGCGCATCTATGTCGTTGACGATGCCTGCCCGGACGGTTCGGGCGGGCATGTCCTGGCCTCCTGTAACGACCCTAGGGTCAAGGTGCTGCCCCATGACATCAACAAAGGTGTGGGGGGTGCGGTCATGACCGGCTATCGAGCAGCCCTCGCTGACGGCGCGAGTATCATCGTCAAGGTCGACGGCGACGGTCAGATGGACCCGACCCTGATTCCGCTGTTCATCGAACCTATCCTGGCGGGTGAAGCCGACTACACCAAGGGCAATCGGTTTTTCGACCTGGAGGAAGTCCAGTCGATGCCGCGAATTCGACTGTTCGGCAATGCCGTGTTGTCGTTGATGGCCAAACTGTCGACGGGTTACTGGGATCTGTTCGACCCGACCAACGGCTATACCGCGATTCACCGTGACGTCGCCAGGCTGCTGCCCCTGGACAAGGTCAGCCAACGCTATTTTTTCGAGACCGACATTCTGTTCCGCCTGAACACCGTGCGCGCGGTGGTAGTGGATATTCCGATGGAAGCCCGCTACGGCGATGAGGTCAGTCACCTGAAGATCTCGAAAATCGTCGGCGAATTTCTCTTCAAGCACCTGCGCAACTTCACCAAGCGCGTGCTCTACAACTACTACTTGCGCGACATGTCCCTGGCTTCGATCGAGCTGCCGATCGGAATCCTGATGTTCGTGTTCGGCATCCTGTTCGGCAGTTACCACTGGTTCGAGTCGGCGCAGCATGGCGTCGCGACGCCAGCCGGCACCGTGATGCTCAGCGCATTGCCCATGCTCATGGGGCTGCAATTGATCATGGCGTTTCTCGGTTACGACATCGCCTCGGTCCCCAACAGGCCTCGGCATTCCAGGCGCAGGGCCACTTCATTGCGGGAAGAAAAGTCATTAAAGCGCTAAGAGATTTTTTATCGGACCCGTCGCTCAAGGCGCTGGATGTCGATGGCTGCGAACGCCTCGAACTTCACGGCAAGGTGCTTGAACGCAAGCAAATGCTCAGGGAAGTCTTCGTGGAATTCCACCACGCGTTCCGTCGACTGGCAGACCGCTACTTCCAGGTCGGGGGTCTTGAGGTGGAGTTGGGAGCGGGCATCGCGCCCATGCGCGATTCGTACCCGCACGTATTGGCCACGGACGTTGTCGCCAGCGAGAAACTCGACATGGCGCTCGATGCCCAGGCAATGAGCCTGGACGATGATTCGGTCAGGGCCTTTTATGGCCAGAACTGTTTTCACCACTTTCCTTACCCCGAGCGTTTTTTCACGGAGCTGGAAAGGACGCTCAGGATCGGCGGCGGGGCCATTCTGATCGAGCCCTTTCACGGCCCCTTTGCCGCGTTCCTCTATAAGCGCCTGTTCAAGTCCGAAGGCTTCGACATGCACTTCCCCTCTTGGGACACACCGGCGACCGGCCCCATGAACGGCGCCAACCAGGCCCTCAGCTACATCGTTTTCGTTCGCGACCGGCAGGCATTCGAGGGTAAGTACCCGGGCCTGGAGATCGTCCACCAGGAAATCTGCGGCAATTATCTGCGTTACCTGATTTCCGGCGGCCTGAACTTTCGCCAGCTATTGCCTGACGTATTCATCCCTGTGCTCAAGGTCATTGAAAAACTGCTGTATCCGCTGCGCCGGATACTGGCCTTGCACCACATCGTGGTGATCCGGAGGACGTCTTGACCTTTATCCGATACGGCGTCATCCAACTCGTGGCCTATGGGTTGGACATGGGGACGTTTTTGTTGCTGCTCGCGCTATTCGACAACCAACCCGTGCTGGCCAACGTCGCTGGCAAAGTCGTGGCCGGGACGTTCGCGTTCTTTTCGCATCGGCATTTCACATTCCAGTCGACACGCGTCGGCAGCAAGGCTCAAGCGCTGCGCTATTTTTCGTTGCTCGCCATCAATATTCCGCTCGCTTCGGTGCTGCTCAGCGCGGGGCTGTACCTCATCGATAACCCTGTCCCGGTGAAATTAGTCAGCGACGTGATCTGCGTAGCACTGACCTACTGGATCAGCAAGCGGTTCGTGTTTCGTACCGATACGCACCCGCCGGCTCCCGCTGACCGAGCCGAAGGCGCACGACCATGACGCTACTGATTACCGGCGCGACCGGCTACATCGGACGACGCTTGACTGCCCTCGCGGCGGCAAGCGGTCACGAAGTCATTTGCGCCACCCGCAAGCCGTGCCCTGCCCCCTATGCCTGGCTGCCTTATGACCTGCGGGGCCCGGCGCCCGAATGCCCGGCCGGAACTCAGGCGCTGATCCATCTGGCGGCCGACACGTCACCCGATACTGACACTAACGCGGACGCTGAAATAAACGCGGCCCTGGCGCTGATCGATTGCGCCCGACAAGGCTCGGCCAGGTTCATCTTCATTTCCAGCCAAACCGCCGGGGCCACGGCCCCGAGCGTTTATGGCCGGACCAAGTGGCGTATCGAGCAGCATGTGCTCGCCGCCGGGGGTACCGTGATCCGCCCCGGGCAAGTGTACGGCGGCCCCGAACGCGGGCTTTTTGGCCTGTTGACCGGGCTGGTTCGCCGGAGCCCGTTCATTCCGATCCTCATGCCAGCGCCTCGCGTGCAGCCCATCCATGTCGACGACCTCGCGGCCGCGATACTGGCCATCGCCGAGCGGGACGACGTTCATGGTGAGGTCCTCACGCTGGGTGCCGTAAAACCGATTGCCTTTGGGCGCTTCCTGAGCGCCATTGCGACGCACCGGGTCCGCGCCGTGCGCATGCCAATCCCTCTGCCGGTGGCATTGCTCAGGCTGTTGCGGCTGATACTCGGACGGTCCTTGAGCAGAAAACTGGGCCTGGAGCGGATCTTTTCCCTTATTCATCTGCCGCCCATGGACAGCGAGCGTTCCCTGGAAAAACTCGGCATCGCGTTGCGCCCCCTTGCCCACGGCATGCATCGCTCCGGCCATGGGCAACGTCGAGGCCTGCTACAGGAAGCGGCGGTGCTCTTGGGCTACCTGCTCAAGCGCCCGCCGCAAAAAAGCCTGGTAAGGCGCTATGCAAGGGCACTGGAGCGTGCGGGCAAAACCCGTCCCGTCATTCACTCACGCCTGCTGATGGGCTGGCCGATACTCTTGACGCTGCTGGACAACCCCGGCGTCCTGGGCACGCCCGAGGGCCAGGAACTGGCCTGGCGCCTGCAGGTTGCACTCGGTATCGCCGAAGCCAGCCCCCAAGGCGCGCAGGTGTTTCTCGGCACCCGGTGGCCGCACAGCCTTGTCGCCACGCTGGCTGCGTTGGGACTCACCTCGGTCAAAGCGTTGGTCTGGAAGATCGCGGCGTTGTCGTGCCGTGCTTGTGCCCGCCCGCTGCTGCTTGGAAGTGAAGCCCACCGTGAAGCCTGAGTTCGATGTGATCATTGTCGGCAGCGGCCCAGCCGGGACTTCGGCGGCCTATCCGCTGGTCAAGGCGGGCCTGCGAGTGCTCATGGTCGATGCCCAGGCCAACAGCGACTCACCGGCGCCGCCAACCCGGCCATTCCTCGGTGCCAGGGCCAACGACGCGCATCAGTGGAAATGGATGATCGGCGAAAACTTCCACGCCCTGGACCAACTGGACGCCGTATCGCCCAAGCTGAAGACGCCGACCCACGCCCATGTCTTCGAAGGGTTCAGCGCCGGCAATCGCATCGAGACCGAAAACTTCATCGGCATCGGATCACTGGCCACCGGAGGCCTGTCCAATGCCTGGGGTTGCGGCGTGGCAACGCTGGGCGCCGGTGACTTTGCCGGGCTGCCCATCGATTATTCCGAGATGCAGGCGTCCTACGAAACGATTGCGCGCCGGATCGGTATCAGTGGCCGGCTCAACGACGATCTCTCCAGCTACTTCGGTCTGGATGAGTGGTCGCAACCACCCCTGCCGCTGGACAACCTGCATCAGCGCTTGCTCGACCGCTACACCCGGCGCCGAGCGGTGTTTCCCGACCTGGGGTTTCGCCTTGGCCGTTCAAGGGTCGCCGCCTTGAGCCAGCCCCTCGACGAGCGCAAGGCCTGCGATCTTTCTGGAAACTGCTTGTGGGGCTGTCACCACCAAGCCTTGTACAGCGCCTCGCAAGAGCTGCGAAAACTCAAGCAATACCCTGGGTTCCAGCACGTCCAGAATTTCCTGGTGGAGGATCTGCTGAAACAGGACGACGCATGGACCATCACCGATCATCGCTCCGCCCGGCGCTTGCGCGGTGCGCGCCTGTTGCTGGCGGCCGGCACACTGGCCTCGACCCGGCTCGTCCTCAAGTGCCTGAACCATTCGGCACCGGTGCCGCTGCTGTCATCACCGACGGCGGCCTTCCTGCTATGGCTGCCAAGAATGCTCGGCACCCCTAGAGTGCCGGCATTTGGCCTGGGCCAGCTCTCGTTCACTCTGGAGTTGAAGTCCGGCGCCACAGCTTTCGGTTCGACGTTCAGCACCACGGGCTTGCCCATGACCGAGTTCGTCAGCCGGATTCCCATGAGCAAACGCTACAGCATCGAATTGCTGAGGAACCTGCTCAGCGCGTGCGTCGTCGGCAACCTCTTCCTTCCCGGGCAGCTGTCCAGCAACACGGCGGTGCTGCGCCCCGACGGTTCGTTGAGCATCACCGGCCAAGTGCATCCCGAGCTCCCCGGGATCATGAAAGCCGCCGAGACCAGGCTGCGCCGGATCTATTGGAAGATGGGCGCGCTGTTGATGCCCATGAGCTTCACCGTCGGCAGACCGGGAGCAGATATCCACTATGCGGGAACCCTGCCCATGCACTCGGCGCCGAAGATTGGCCAGACCGATCGCCTTGGCCAGGTCGCAGGCCTCGAGGGCGTGCATGTCGTCGACGGCGCCTGTCTGCCCAGCCTAACCGAGAAATCGCACACGTTGACCCTGATGGCCAACGCGGACCGGATAGCACGCTCTCTGACAACAATGATAGGAAATCAGCAGTCATGACCCGCAAAGTACTCTGCATCGTCGGTACACGCCCCGAAGCCATCAAGATGGCCCCGGTGATCAACGCCCTCAAGGCCGAGAAAAACATCGAGTGCCGGGTGCTCGCCACCGCCCAGCACCGCGGCCTGCTCGACCAGATACTGAAAGGCTTTGCGATCAATGCCGACCTCGACCTGGACATCATGCGTCCCAACCAGTCTCTGGCAGCGCTGACCTCACGCCTGCTGCGTGAACTCGACGGCGTTCTGCAAGCCGAGAAACCCGATGTAGTACTGGCTCAAGGTGACACGACCACCGTCATGAGCGCCGCACTGGCGTGTTTCTACCTGCGAATTCCCTTCGGCCATGTCGAAGCGGGCCTGCGTACCGGGGACTTGTACAATCCGTTCCCCGAGGAGGCCAACCGGGTGATCGCCGGCAAGCTGGCCCGCTGGCATTTCGCGCCGACCCAGGGCGCCGTGGCCAACCTGCTGGGCGAAGGTGTTGCCGCCAGCGATATCACCCTGACCGGCAATACCGTGATCGATGCCTTGCTGATGACCGCGGCACAGGACTCGGCCTTGACCGTCCCACTCGATGCGCACAGACGCATGGTGCTGGTGACCTGCCATCGTCGGGAAAACTTCGGCGAACCGTTCCAGGATATCTGCCAGGCACTCAAGCGCCTGGCAGAACGGAACCCGGACATCCAGATTCTTTATCCCGTCCACCCCAACCCGAACGTCAAGGACGTCGCGCATCAGTTGCTCGGCCGAACCCCGAACATCATCCTCTGCGCACCGCTGGACTACGCTCCGTTTGTCGCGGCAATCAAGCGCTCATACCTGATCATCAGCGATTCCGGGGGCGTGCAGGAAGAAGCCCCTGCCCTGGGTAAACCGGTGCTGGTACTCAGGACAGAAACCGAACGCCCCGAAGCGGTCGACCTCGGCGTGGTCAAGTTGGTGGGCGCCAATCGGGACACCATCGTTGAACAGGCACAGCATCTTCTGGATGACCCTGAGGCCTATCAGGGCATGGCGCGGGGCGTTTCCCCCTATGGCGACGGCAGGGCCGCAACGCGTATTGCCGACGTCCTGCGCCAGCACCTTCAGCCATGAGAATGATCTACCTGTCCCCGGTGCCATGGGCCAGTTTCAGCCAGCGCCCGCATCATTTCGTCAGCTGGTATCACCACCAGACTGGCGCACAGGTGCTCTGGATCGACCCCTATCCGACGCGCTTGCCCACGTTGAACGACATCAGGTCCAAGCCGCCTGTTGCCGATCAGCACAGCGTCACCGTTCCCCCCTGGTTGCACATTTGCAAACCCCGGAGCCTTCCCATTGAGCCGCTTCCAGGCTCGGCAATGCTACTCACGCAACTGTGGCGCAACCTGTTCAAGGAGACTGCGGCGTTTGCCGCCGCCGGCCCCTGCCTGATAGGTGTCGGAAAACCCTCCGAACTGGCCTTGCAACTGCTGGCACGCATGCCTGCAAGCCCTGCCGTCTACGACGCGATGGATGATTTCCCGGCCTTTTATCAGGGCCTGTCACGCCGGTCCATGGAGCGTCGCCAGGCGCAGCTTATTCGACGGGTAGACAGAGTGCTGGCCTCCTCCAGCCACCTGCGCAATAAACTCCTGGGCATGACCGACCAGGTGGAACTGGCCCTCAATGCCTGTGACGTGCGCGGACTGGCGCCGGTCGAAAGCCTGGACCTGGCCGCCAGACAACAGGTGCTTGGTTATGTCGGCACCCTGGGCCGTTGGTTCGACTGGGACCTGGTCACCGCGCTGGCCCAGGCCAACCCTGGAAACCGGATCCGGCTGATTGGCCCCGTCTTCACACCGGCGCCCTGCGTATTGCCCGCCAACATCGAGCTGCTACCCGAGTGTTCCCATGCCGATGCAATGACGGCCATGGCAACGTTTTCGGTAGGCCTGATTCCGTTCAAGCTCAACCGCCTGACCGCCTCGGTCGACCCGATCAAATACTACGAGTACCGCGCCCTCGGCCTGCCTGTCATCTCGACCCGCTTCGGTGAAATGGCCCTGCGCGACCGGGAGCCGGGCATCTGGATCGTGGATCAAGGGACTGACCTGCGCAACACTGTCGTTGCAGCGCTCGCCAGTCAAAGCGACCATGCCACCGTTCAGCAATTTCGTCAGGCGCATCTCTGGGCCAAGCGTTTTTCGGCGGTAGACCTCATGCCTGCCTCATTGGAGAAACCAGAAGTCTGGTAAATCATCCGGCAGCCACAAAGCCCCGCTGCAGGTCCTCGATCAACACCTCGACATCCTCCAATCCCACATGCAATCGCACCACCGGGTTCAACGCCCGATCCTCGGCGCTCTGCCGATCCTGGGTATCGGCAACGGTCACCAGACTCTCGAACCCACCCCAGGACGCCCCCAACCCGAACACCTGCAACGCATCGATAAAACGCTCCAGGTACGCGTCGTCATTTTCCCGAAGCTCAAAAGACAGCAGTCCATTGCTGCCCTTGAAGTCCCGCAACCACAGACCGTGACCGGGATGATCGGGCAGTGCTGGGTGGAAGACCCGTTTCACCTGCGGCTGCGCCTGCAACCAATGGGCGATCGCCAGTGCCTGGCGCTCATGAGTGTCGAGGCGTGGCGCCAGGGTGCGTGCGCCGCGCAGGACCAGATAGGCGTCGTCGGGGCTGACGGTGTTGCCGAAAGTGTCGCTCATGGCCGCCAGTGCTGGCCAAGCCTCCTGGCGCGTGCACACGCTGCCCATGACCACGTCGCTGTGGCCGCTCAGGTACTTGGTCAGGGCCATGATCGAGATATCTGCGCCCAACGCCAGCGGCCGGTACAGCACGCCCGAACCCCAGGTATTGTCCACCGCCAGCAGGATGCCGCGCGGCTTGCAGAGCGCGGCGATGGCCGGCAAGTCGCAGAGTTCGTACAGCAGTGAACCGGGCACTTCGGTGTAGACCATCCGGGTGTTGGCTTGCAGCCGTCCGGGGAGGTCGCTGCCGTCGGGGGCGAAATAGCCGACTTCTACGCCGAATGCTTCGAGGAAATCCCGGGCCACGCGGCGTACCGGCGCATACACCGCATCGGTGATCAGGACATGATCGCCGGGCCGCAGGTAGGCCAGGAAGGTTTGCGCCACGGCAGCCAACCCGGTACCGAACAGCCGGGTGCGGTAGCCGCCCTCCAGTTCGGTAATGAGGTCTTCGAGAGCGAAGGCCGTCGGGTTGCCGCGAGCGCCGTAGGTCAGCACTCGCTCGCTGTCGCGCCGGGAACGGGCGTCGCGCATCTGTGCGAGGTTGTCGAACAGCACCGTGCTCAAACGACTGACCGGCACATTGACGGACCGGGCACCGGTGCCCTTTTCGCTGCGCGCGCCATGGACCAGACGGGTGCGAATCCGCTCATCGGCAGCGCTTTGAGGCGGGCCCTGCAGCGGCTTGAGGCTGGCGATCTCCGCTTCGTTCATTTGCGCCAGCAGGCCGATTTCCCACGCCAGATACTGGCGCGCCGCGTCCTTGTTTCCGGAATGCCGGTCGTGAGTGAAAAACAGGAAATCAATGCACTGTTCATCCGGCAACGTGTCGGCGCCTTCTCGTAGCGCCAGGCCGGCCGAGCGCCACGCATCGACCCCGCCATCGAGCCAGTGAACATCGGTTCGCGATAGCTCCAGCGCCGCCACGGCCGCCAGCCGAGGATCATCGGCGACCAGCACCAGCGGCCGCCGCTCGCCCGCCAGCGCACCGGCCAGCAAGGGTCGGATCGACCAGCGCGCCCCAGCGATATGGCCTTTGCGATAGGCGCTGCTCGAACGCAGGTCGATCAGCGCCACCGCGTCATCCCTCAGGGCATCGGCCATGGCCTGCGCGCTGATACTGGGCAGTTCTGCTGGCGCGACGACGGCTGGAAGCGGTAACGCCAGGCCACTGCTCAATCCGCCCGACAATACAAAAGCTTCATGTCCGAGCTGCCGCAGCCAACTGGCGATAATCGGTGCACGCACGCCGTCGTTGTCAAACAGCACCACCCGCGCCTGACGAACGCCTATATACAGATCGGTGGATTGCACCAGCTGACCGCCTGGCGTGTGCTGCGCGCCCGGCAATGTGCCGGCGGCAAACTCCTCGGCGGTGCGCACGTCGCAGAGAAACAGGCTGCGCCCGGCCTCCGCCGCCCACCGCTCGACCTGGGCAGCGCCGACGGTCGGCACTCCGGCCCGATCGGCCAGGCGTGTCGCCGCCAGACGCTGCGTCGGCAATGTGGCGCCGGACACCTGGTCGGCGTAACGCCGTTGGCTGCCGTGCTCCAGGTGAAAATCTTCCAGATGCCAACCCTGCGTGCCGTTCTCCAGCGCATAGATCGGGTTTTTCAGACCGAGGTCGATCAGCGTCTGGGCGCCGATGATGCTGCGGGTCCGGCCGGCGCAATTGATCACGATGGGGGTCTGCTCGTCCGGCACCAGATCATGCACGCGGTACCCCAGCTCGCCATTCGGGCAGCAGATCGAACCGGGGATGGTCATCTTGCGATACTCCTCCAGCGGCCGGCCGTCGAGGATCACCAACGGCTCGCCCCGAGCCTGCCATTGCGCCAGTTGGCGAGCGCTGACGTGAGGCGTGTGACGGACCGCCTCCACCCGTTCGCCGAAAGCCTTGGACGGCACATGCACGCCAGCGAACAGCTGATAGCCGGCGGCCTGCCAACCGTCGGCGCCACCTTCCAGGATGTGCACGTTGGCGTAGCCCAGCGCGTGCAGGCGCTGCGCCGCGCGCTCCGCCAGGTCCCCGCCATCCTGGTCATGCAGCACCAACCGGACCTGAAGGTTTGGCGCCAGCCGTCGAGCCTCCAGCTCCAGGCGGCTATAGGGCAGGTTCACCCCGAAAAACAGATGGGCTTCGCCGTACTGGCCGTGCTCACGCACGTCAAACAGGGCGATTTCCTGCCCGTCGAACAACCACTGCTGCAGTTGCTGGGGAGTCAAGGTCTGGCTCATGGGAGTCCCGCTGGAAAAATTGAAAGACTGGAAGGCAAGAGGCCGTCAGGCGTAGGCCTTGATCGACGGCGCCATCTGCGAGGCGTTGTAGTTGAGGATTCGCCCATCAGCTTCGACGCCGTAACGGCCGTTGAGCGACTCCAGCGGCAGGCCATAAAGATGGAAATGCAGGGTCGGTTGCTCGCCTGCGACCCGAATGCCATGCAGGTCCTCGCCAAGGAAAGCGATGGAGGTTCCAGGCTGCACGATCACTTCCTTTTCCAAGTGCAGCGTGGTGAATCCGGGCTCGCGTCCTTCGTCATCACGCTGGTAGACGTAGTTGATTTCCTGGCCTTCGATGGCGCTGATGATGGCCCAGGTCTCATGGTTATGGGGGATGGTGCTCTTGCCCGGCAGCAGCGAGTTCAGGTACAGCGTCGGGGTGTCGCCGTCATCGTTGAGGCGATAGCGAAACGCGGTGCTGCCCTGCCCCGGCTGCGGCGCCGGGAACGCCTCGAAATTGAACAGGTCGCGGCGTTCGGCCAGGTCTTCCAGCAGCACGACGATCTGCTTGAGCGCGGCGCGGTCGACGCCACG
Source organism: Pseudomonas sp. Z2-11 (assembly GCF_054161305.1). Lineage (NCBI taxonomy): Bacteria > Pseudomonadati > Pseudomonadota > Gammaproteobacteria > Pseudomonadales > Pseudomonadaceae > Pseudomonas > Pseudomonas sp. Z2-11. Next base: position 2,530,195 of record NZ_CP096395.1, on the reverse strand, counting down.
CTGATGAATGACGCGCACTTGCTTGAGGAAGCCCTCGATCACATCGGCACGGTTACGGGTATTCATGGCAGGTTCCTTTTCAGACGGACAGGCTATAGCGGCTCAGGTTGGTCAACAGATACGGGTCGTCCTGGACGAGAGGCGGCCGGCGCCCCGGGTCGCCCAGGGCGTGGCGCAGGAATTCCCGGGTGCGCTCGCTGGCGGGATGCTGGAAGACTTGGGCGGCGCTACCGTGCTCGACGATCACGCCGTTCTCGGTGAAATAGACGACGTCGCTGATCTCTTCGGCGAAGCGCATTTCATGGGTCACCAGCACGCAGGTCATGCCCTCCTCGGTCAGCTCGCGAATCACCGTCAACACTTCGCCGACGGTTTCCGGATCCAGGGCCGAGGTCACTTCATCGAATAGAATCAGCTCCGGGCGCATCGCCAGCGCGCGGGCGATCGCCACGCGTTGCTGCTGGCCGCCCGAGAGTTGCCCCGGATAGGCGTCGGCCTTGTGCTCCATGCGCACCTTGGCGAGCAAGGCCCGCGCGTCCTTTTCGGCATCATTGCGGTTGCGGCCGAGCACCTTGCGCGGCGCGATCACCAGGTTCTCCAGTACCGACAGGTGCGGGAACAGGTTGTACTGCTGGAACACGAACCCGACGCGCTTGCGCAGTTCGATGCGCTGGGCCTCCTGGGCCAGCGTATGAACCTCGGTGGCACCGACACGGATGCTGCCACGCTGGGGCTGCAGCAGCCCGGTGATGCAACGCAGGATTGTCGACTTGCCCGAGCCGGACGGCCCGATGATCGACACGGCTTCGCCACGGCGTACGTCCAGGTCGATGCCCTTGAGCACCGGGTTGCTGCCGAACGACAGGTGCAGGTCGCGCAGGCTGACGAGGGGCTCGGCGACGGTTTCAGTAGAAGGCATAACGTCGCTCCAGGTATTGGGTAAGACGGGAAATCGGGTAGCAGTAGGCAAAGAACAGCACCAGCAGGCTCAGGTAGATCAGCACGGTGAAGCCCGTCAGGTTCACGGTGTTGCTGGCGATCTGCGCGGTATCGATCACGTCATGCACGCCCACCAGCGAGGCCAGCGCGGTGCCCATGGTGATCACCGCATAGAGGTTCATCCACGGCGGCAACATGCGCTTGAAGCACTGGGGCAGGATGATCGAGCGAAAAATCTGCCCACGGGTGAACGCCAGGGATCGCGCGGCCTCCCATTGGGTGCTGGGGATCGAGGCGATGGCGCCACGGAAGATTTCCGCGACATTCGCACTGGCTGGCAGGGCCAGGCCGAGGGTCACCTTGACCCAGTCGGGAAACGCGACATAGGCCGTGCCAATGCGAATCTCGAACGGGAACACATAGGTGGTGAAATAGATCAGCACCAGCCACGGCGCATTACGAAAGACCTGCACCCAGATCCGCGCCGGCCAGCGCAACACACGCAACGGCGAGAGCACCATGGCGCCTACCAGCAGCCCCATCACCGAGCCGAGACCGATGGCCAGCAGGCTGATGAGAATGTTCTGGCCAAACCCTGCGACCAACGCCGGCGACCATTGCCACAGCGCCTTGAGCACCGGGCTGTTCGGCGCGAGATAAGCCAGCCAGCACAGCGCTCCCAGCCCCAGCAGCAATTTGCCGAGATGGCGACGCGGCCAGGCCACGGGCAGGACAGCGGAGGAATCAATGGCCATAACCGGGCATCCTCAGGCGGGCTTCGAGCCAGCGCCCGACGCAATTGACGGTAAAACTCAGCAGGCCGAAAAACGCCAGGATCAAAATCATCAGCTCCAGCACGTTGTCGCTCTGGGTCCAGATCATGATCGCCGCGTAGGTGATGTCGCCCACCGCGATGGCCGAGGCCACGGCGGTCATTTTCACCAGGTCGATCAGGTTGTTGATCAGCGACGGCAAGGCAAAACGCAGGGCCAGCGGCAGTTGCACGCTCCACAACAATTGGCGGTGGTTGAAAGCCAATGAACTGGCCGCCTCCAGGGTCACCGTCGGCACCGCTTCGATGCCGGCACGCAGGGCCTCGGCATGGAAGGCGCCTTTGTGCAGCGAAATCACGATCACCACCCACGCGAAGGGCGTCAGCGGGTTGGCCGCGCCGACGGCCTGGGTCAACAGCATGTTCAATACCAGGAAGGCGCAATACAGCTGCACCAGCGTCGGCGTGTTGCGGGTGACTTCGATAAACACTCGCGCAGGTCTGGCCAGCCAAGGCTTGCCGGAGGTCAACAGGGCGGCCAATCCGACACCCGCCAGCAAGCTTCCGGCGATCGTCAGCAGGCACAACCACAGGGTAGTCAGCGCGCCCTGCTCCAGCGTGCCGCGCTGATAGGCGTCGAGCAGAAAGTTGTAGTTGAGGCCAAGCCCGGCGCTCCACTGGACGAGTCGCTCCAGCCAATGGCTCATGGTTCGCTCCTCAATTGGCCGCAGGCGTGGGCGATACGCCGACCCGCTTCGGCGACGGTTTCGGTCGCCGTGGCGATGGACAGGCGAAACCACGGCGACAAGCCATAAGCACTGCCCGCGACGCCGGCGACGCCCTCTTCCAGCAGATACGCAACCACATCGGCGTCGTGCTGCAGGCACTGGCCGTCCGGGCGATAGCGCCCCAGTAGCCCGGCGCAGCAGACAAAAACGAAAAAGCCGCCTTGAGGCTCAAGTACTTCCAGGCCTGCGACATCGCGCAAGCGGCTCACCAGCACATCGCGGCGCTGACGATAGGCCGCGACCTGTTCCGGGAGAAACTCCAGGCCGCCCTCGAACGCCGCCAGCGCCGCCGCCTGGCCGACCGAGGAAGCGCCGGAGGTGGATTGTGATTGCACCGCGCTCATGGCGTCGGTCAGCGCCTGCGGCCCGGCCCCGAAACCGATCCGCCAGCCGGTCATGGCATAGGTTTTCGAGACCCCGCCCACCATCAGGCACCGTGGTTGCAGATCCGGCGCGACATTGAGCAGGCTTTGGATGGCAAGCCCGTCGAAACGAATATGTTCGTAGAGTTCATCCAGCAGAATCAGCACGTCGGGATATCGGCGCAGCACCTGGGCCAGGCGTTGCAGTTCGGCTTCGCTGTACAGCGCACCGCTGGGGTTGCCAGGGCTGTTGAGGATCAGCCAGCGAGTGCGCTCGCCGATATGCTGCTCAAGCTGTCGTGGCGTGAGCTTGCAGCCCTGCTCCAACCCGCACTCGATGAAGACCGGCTCGCCGCCATTAAAACGCACGCTGTCCGGAAAAGATGGCCAGTACGGCGTCGGTACCAGCACTTCGTCGCCGTCATCGAGGGTCGCGGCGAAAGCGTTGAAAATGATCTGCTTCGCACCGTTGGCAATCACGATGGAGGCCAGCGGATAGTCCAGTTGGTTCTCCCTGCGCAGCTTGTGTTGCACCGCCACACGCAAGGCTTTCACGCCCGGCGTCGGGGTGTACTTGGTGGCCCCGGCTGCAATGGCGGCACAGGCCGCCTGTTTGATGTGCGCCGGCGTGTCGAAATCCGGCTCGCCGGTGGTCAGGTCGAGAATATCCCGACCGGCTTCACGCAGGGCCGTGGCGCGGGACTTGGCGGCGGCATTGGCGGACAGCGAGACACGCTGCACGCGCTGGGACAGATGAAGCGTCATGGCCGCGCCTCCTCCAGTACCTTGCCCGGATTGAGCAGATTGCGTGGGTCCAGCGCTTGCTTGATCCGGCGCATCAAGTCCAGTTCCACGGCACTTTTGTAGCGTCCCAACTCGTTCACCTTGCGCTGGCCGATGCCGTGTTCGGCGCTGATCGAGCCACCATGAGCATGGGCGCTGTCGTGCACCCGCTGACTGAGCGCGGCGTAATGGGCCATGTGTGCGTCAATCGTGGAGTCCAGCGGATGGGCAACGTTGTAATGCAGGTTGCCATCGCCCAGATGCCCGAAGGTGTAATGCCGCACGCCGGGAAAATGTTGCTGGAGCAACGCATCGGTATGGGCAACGAACGCGACGACCTGAGAAATCGGCACCGAGATGTCATGTTTCATGTTGCGACCGGCACGCTTTTGCGCATCGCTCATGTTCTCCCGCAGTTGCCAGAATGCCTGGCTCTGGACGAGGTTCTCGGCGATCAGCGCATCGGCCAGCAGCTGCTGTTCGAAGGCTTCGCCCAGCACCTGTTCGAAGATTTCCCGGGCATGGTTTTCGCTGTGGTTATCCGACAGCTCCAACAGCGCGAACCAAGGCTGGCGAGCATTGGCGAAGGGCCGCGGACCATCGGGAAACTGCTCGCGCAACAGCGCAAGACACTCGGCGCTCAGCAACTCGAACGCCGTCAGGCTGGCACCAAAACCGGCACGGGCATGGGACAACAACGCCACCGCCTGCTCCAGCGAGTCGAACGCCAGTAGCGCGGTGGCCTGGGCCTTGGGCAGCGGAAACAGCTTCAGCGTCGCGGCGGTGATAATGCCGAGCGTGCCTTCGCTGCCGATGAACAGGTCCCGCAGGTCGTAGCCGGTATTGTCCTTGCGCAAGCCGCGCAAACCGTCCCAGATTTCACCCTCGGCGGTCACGACTTCCAGGCCCAGGGTCAGTTCACGGGCATTGCCGTAGCGCAGCACCGCGGTGCCGCCGGCGTTGGTCCCCAGGTTGCCGCCGAGGGTGCAACTGCCTTCGGCGCCAAGGCTCAAGGGGAACAGGCGTCCGGCCTGGCGGGCAACGTCCTGGACGGTTTGCAGGATGCAGCCCGCCTCGACGGTGAGGGTGTCATTGTCGGTGTCCACGGCGCGGATCCGGTTCATCCGATCGAGCAACAGCAACACCGAGCGGCCGCTGGCATCCGGGGTGGCGCCGCCCATCAATCCGGTGTTGCCGCCCTGCACCACCACCGGCGTAGCCGTCGCGGCGCAAGCCCGGACCACCGCCGCGACTTCTTCGGTGCTACCCGGATGGACCGCGGCGATTACTCGCCCGACGTAACGCCCCTGTCTGTCGGTCAGGTACGGCGCGGCTTCCTCGCCGCGTTGCACATGCCTGGCGCCCAGCAGGGCCTGCAAGGTCGAAAAGAGTGAATGGCTCATGGCTGCGAGGCCAAGGGAGCCGCATCTTGATACCTGGCGTGCAGATCACGCAGGGCCTGGGACGGTGCCATGCCGGTGCGCTCGCCGAGTTCGATCAGCCAACCGCTGCGATGCCAGTCGCGCACGATGGCATCGAGTCTGGCCTGGGTGTCGTGCTCGCCCTTGCGCAGCCAGATCACCGAATTCGAAGGAATCAGGTCCCCCGGCAGCGGGATCTCAAAGCCTGACCACTCGGCTTCGCTCAACAGTGCGTGCATGGTCGGGCTCACGTGCACCGCAGCCACGCAGCCATTGCCGCGAAGCGACAACAGCGACTCAGACTGGCTGCGAAAAGCCTTGATCTGTGCGCCATAGCTTTCTTGCAGCGGCTTGATGAAATTGCTGCCCTGGGACACGCACACCGGTTTGCCCTTGAGGTCGGCCCATTGCGCTATGCCGGCCCCCTTGCGTATCAGCGCCGCGCCACCGACCTCTTCATAAGGTGTCGGCACGTAGTCGAGAATTTCGCCGCGTTCTTCGGTGAACTGCATGTTGGCGATCAGGATGTCGACTTTGCCCTGCTGCAAGAATTGCACGCGGTTCGGCGCAAGCACGGAAACAGTTTGCGTCTCCACCCCCAGCGCCTTGCCGATGCCCTGGGCCAACTCGACGTTGTAGCCCCGATGCTCGCCGGTCTTGGGGTCGATGGTGCCGAACGGCGCGCCGCTGAGCATCACCCCGACGCTGATGGCGTGGCGCTGCTCGATCTTGTCCAGCGTGGCGTCCGCCTGGGCCAGGCTGGCAGCGCAGCCGGCGGCCAAGGTCAGGCACAGGGCGGCCAGGGTTCGAGGGGAGAAAAATGAAGACATGGGCGATTACCTTGCGCGTCGGTCGAGGATCGTTGAGAAAGCTGCAAGTGCGCCGCTGCTCAGGCGCCGTTGGCCTGGAACTGCTTTTGCAATTCGACCAGGGCGGGTGACGCCGGGGTGATGCGATTGCGGGCCTGGGCGTCGATCAACCAGCCGCTGCGGTGCAATTGCTTGATGATCGGATCGAGCCTGGCCTGGGTATCGCTTTCGCCCTTGCGCGTCCAGATCACCGAGGGGGCCGGGTTCAGCTCCGGGCTCAGGGCGCGGTAGCCCTGCCACTCGGCGTTGTCGGCGATCAGCGGATTGATCAACGTGGCGTCATGCACGGCGGCAACGCAGTTGTTGCCCCGTAACGCCAGCAGCGACTCCGAGGAACTCTTGAAGGCCTTGATCTGCACGCCCAATTCGGTGAGCGGCTTGATGTAGCTGCTGCCCTGGGAGGTGCATACCGGTTGATTCTTCAGGTCTTCCCAGCGGCTGATCTGGCTGTCCTTGAGCACCGCCGCGGTACCGCCGACACGGTAGAACGGCGTAGGCACGAACCCGAGGATTTCACCGCGTTCGGTGGTCCATTCCATGTTGGCGATCAACAGATCGACTTTGCCCTGTTGCAGAAACTGCACGCGGTTGGCGGGCAATACCGGCACCAGTTGCACCTCGGCGCCGAGTTGCCGGCCCAGCTCCTGGGCGAGATCAACGTTGAGGCCGCGCGGTTTCTGGGTAGCGGGATCGATGCCGCCGAACGGCCCCCCGGACAACAGCACGCCGACGACCAGCTCATGGCGCTGTTCGATCTTCTCAAGGGTGGCGTCGGCCTGGGCAATGTCGACGGCTGCCAAAGAGACCAAGGCGCCCAGCAACACAGGCAGGAGATGTTTGACAGGTGAGCGCTCGAACAACATGGATTTCCCCTCATGGATGATCGGCGTACCCCGACCTGATGAGTGGGCATCCTAGGTACCGCTTGGAGCCAACGGAAATGCAGATATCTCATATCGTTATAACTCGCCCGGTTTGGTTTACAGGCGAAAAACATATAACCGTTATTTTATTAGCCCACAGCGAAGTTCACGTAAAGGAAATGCAATCAATACATAAAAAACTGTAATGTTTAGGTTTTCAGTCTTGATATGAAGCGATAGCCATGGCGACCCTGGATCTCGAATTGCTGCGCACCTTCATCGCCGTGGTCGATCACCACAGCTTTGCCGAAGCCGGTGCCCGACTGGCCCGCACGCAATCTTCAGTCACCCAGCATATGCAACGCCTGGAACAGCAGGTCGGGGTCACGTTGTTCGAAAAACGTGGCCGGCAAAAGCAGCTCACCGAAGCGGGCCAGCAGCTGCTGCGGCATGCGCGGCAGATGCTGTCGCTCAACGACGATGCGCTCAATTCCCTGCGCGAAAGCAGCCTGAGCGGAGTGTTGCGTATCGGCTCGCCCCACGATATTGCTGACACGATCCTGCCGCCGATCCTCAGCCACATCGCCCGCTCGGCCCCGCGCCTGCGCCTGGAAATCGATGTCGGCCGCAGCCCGTTCCTGATGGACGACCTGCATCGCGGCAAGGTCGACATGGTCATTTCCACCCGCCAGGATCCGAACCTCGAAGGCTTCGCCTTGCGCACCTCACCAGTGTGGTGGATCTGCTCGGCGCAGTACCTCCACAACCCCGCCGAACCGCTGCCACTGATCCTCGTGGACGAGCCGAGCATCTATCGGCGCTACGCCCTCGAAGCCCTGGAACGCGCCAATATCCCCTGGCGCCAGGCCTACCTGGCCTCGAACCTGATCGGCATCAAGGCCGCGACCCGCGCCGGCCTGGGCGTCACGCCCCGCAGCATGGAAATGCTCGGCCCGGACATGCGTGTGCTCGGCGAGAACGATGGGCTGCCGCGACTGCCGGATGTGACCTATCACCTGTGGATCCGGCCGAATACCGTCAACGCGCTGGTGCGCCGGGCTTATGAGCTGATCAGGAACAATCAGGGGCATTGAGTCATCGCTGCCCAGGAAGACCCGCTCGGTCAATAGGCGAAGCCCTGCCCCAGCTCACTTTCCATCCACTCCAGAAAACGCCGGACGCGGGGGAAGCTCGAGTGGGCCTTCGGAAACACCAGGTGATGGGCAGCCACCGGTGCGCTGAGCGCCTCGGGTGCCACCTCGACCAGGCTGCCGGTGGCAAGATACTTCTTGGCCAGCAATGTGCTTTCCAAGGCAAACCCCAAGCCATGACTGGCGGCCTCCAGCGACATGTACGACCGGTCGAAGCTCAAGGCATAAGGCTTCTCCGGGCGCGCCAGGCCATGTTGCGCAAACCATTGCGGCCATTTGAGCAACGTGGCTTCCGAAAGCACCAGGTCGCAATTCAACAAATCGGACGCGTTGCGGATCGGGCATTGCGCGAGCAGTTTTGGCGAAGCGAGCACCGCGAAGGTCTCGTTCTGGACGGTACGGACTTCATAACTGGGCCAGTTTGCAGTGCCGTGGCGGATGTCCACGTCAATCTTGTCCCGACTGAAATGCAGCGATTCGTAAGAGCAGGAAAGATTGATCTGGATATCAGGGTTGGACGCCCGAAAAGCTTCCAGCCTCGGCATCAACCACAACAACCCGAAGCTGGGCGCCGAATGCAGGCGCAAGCAGTCCAGGCTCACGTCGCTGGCCGCGCGTTCGGTGGCGACGGCCAGGCTATGGAGCAACCCGGACACCTCCTTGAGGTATTGCTCCCCCACAGGCGTGAGCGTGACGCCCCGCGCGGCACGCACAAACAGTTGCCGACCAATCATCGCTTCAAGTTTCGCCAATTGATGGCTGACCGCGGAGGGTGTCAGGTCCAGCACTTCCGCCGCCCTGGCGACATTGCTGAACCGGGCCGTTTGCTCAAAAGCCTGAATTGCTTTCAGCGGTGGAAGAATCAAAGGGGCATCGGCATCGGTACGCATGGCAGGTCCCTGCACAACAGTTCTAATGATTGTTGAGCTTCGCCGTGAAAGGTTCCAGCCGCAAGCCAGCGAGTGCTGAATTTTTTTCAGCACTGAATGACTTTCAGGCCATTGCTCAGCCAGGGAACCAGGACGAAGCTGAGTCATCGGTTTTTGCCGAATCGACCCAATAAAAACAATCCGAGGTATCTCTCCCATGCTTCTTCAAGGCAAAGTCGCAATCATTACCGGCGCCGCATCTGCCCGTGGCATTGGCCGCGCCACCGCCACAACGTTCGCCCGGCACGGCGCCCGCGTCGTGATTCTCGACCTGGATGAATCTGCCGCACGCGATGCCGCCAGCGCCCTGGGTGACAATCATCTCGGCCTTGCCGCCAACGTCGCCGATGAAGCGCAGGTCCAACGGGCCGTCGCCCGCGCCATCGAACATTTCGGCCGAATCGACATTCTCATCAACAACGCGGGCATCACCCAACCCCTCAAGACCCTCGACATCCGTGCGTCGGACTACGACAAGGTATTGGACGTCAGCCTGCGCGGCACCCTGCTCATGTCACAAGCCGTGATCCCGCTGATGCGCGAGCAGCAGGGCGGCAGCATCGTCTGCATGTCTTCAGTGTCTGCCCAACGTGGCGGCGGCATATTCGGTGGGCCACACTACAGCGCCGCCAAGGCCGGTGTACTGGGCCTGGCCAAGGCAATGGCGCGCGAACTGGGCCCGGACAAGGTGCGGGTCAACTCCATCGCCCCAGGTCTGATCCACACCGACATCACCGGCGGCCTCATGCAGGACGAGCGTCGTCACGCAATCATCGAAGGTATTCCGTTGGGTCGCCTGGGTGCGGCCCAGGACGTCGCCAACGCCGCCCTCTTCCTCGCCAGCGATTTATCTTCGTACCTGACGGGCACCACGTTGGATGTAAACGGTGGAATGCTGATTCACTGATGTATCTGGGCGGGCCCACCCGGCCCGTGCGGTTCTGGATCGAAGACCCCAGCCGGGCTGTTCGCCTGGCGGTTAATAAAAACAAGAGATCAGGCCATCATGACTACTCTGTCGCTCGAAGCGGTTTCGACCGTGCGCTCCAATGCCTACCGGAAAACGGCCTGGCGGCTGATGCCATTCCTGATGCTGTGCTATTTGTGCGCCTATCTGGACCGGGTCAACGTCGGCTTCGCCAAGCTGCAAATGATGAACGACCTGGCGCTCAGCGAAACCGTCTACGGGCTGGGTGCGGGGATGTTCTTCATTGGCTACTTCCTCTGCGAAGTCCCCAGCAACGTTATTCTGCACAAGGTCGGCGCTCGCGTGTGGATCGCGCGGATCATGATTACCTGGGGCATCATTTCGGCGCTGTTCGCCTTCGTCGAAACGGCCTGGCAGTTCTATGCCCTGCGGTTTCTGCTCGGGGTCGCCGAAGCAGGGCTGGCGCCGGGATTGCTGCTCTATCTCACCTACTGGTTCCCATCCTATCGCCGTGCGCGCATGACTGTGCTCTGGTTCATCGCCATCCCTTTGTCAGGCATGGTGGGCGGTCCGCTCTCGGGCTGGATCATGAACCATTTCGCCGGCGTGCACGGCTGGGCCGGATGGCAGTGGATGTTCGTGCTCGAAGCCATTCCCACCGTCATTGTCGGTTTGCTGGTGCTGAGTTACCTCAAGGACGGCGTCCATCAGGCCCACTGGCTGGACGACGAAGAAAAGGCGTTGGTCAGCCGTGAACTGGCCGAGGACAACCAGCAGAAGGTCACCCATGCCTCGGTAGGCGAGTTCGTCCGCGACCGCCGCCTGTGGTTGTTGGCAGGTATCTATTTCTGCGTCGTCATGGGCCAGTACGCCATCACCTTCTGGCTGCCGACGCTGGTGCGCAACGCCGGGGTTTCCGATCCGCTGCACATCGGCTTCCTGACCAGCCTGCCCTACCTCTGCGCGATCGCGGCCATGTTGCTGATCGGCCGCAGCGGCGACAGGCATCGCGAGCGGCGCTGGCACCTGATCGTACCGATGATCGCCGGTGCCATCGGGCTGACGCTCGCCGCGCTGCTGGGGGGCAACATCCTGCTGTCCATCCTGAGCCTGTGCCTGGCGGCATCCGGCATCCTGTCCGCGTCCTCGATGTTCTGGATGCTGCCCACGACCCTCCTCGGCGGGGTGTCCGCCGCCGCAGGCATCGCGGCGGTGAACAGCTTCGCCAACCTCGCCGGCTTCTGCTCTCCCTATCTGATTGGCTGGATCACCACGCAAACCGGCTCCAGCGCCATCGGCATGTACCTGATCACCGGCGTACTGCTGGGCGGCGCCTCGCTGGTGCTGCGCATCCCCGCCGCCCTGGTCAATCGTTAAGTTCACCGGAGTTTCACCATGACTCGCTCGCTTTCCTCTGCTTCATCCATGTCCCTGACCGAACGCGCCCACAACATCCGCCATCACGCGCTGCGCATGGGTCAGGTCCAGGGCCAAGGCTACGTTGGCCAGGCCCTGGGCGCCGCCGACCTGCTGGCGGTCGCGTACTTCCACGCCATGAACTATCGGCCCGGAGACCCTGACTGGGAACAACGTGATCGCCTCTATCTCTCCATCGGCCACTATGCGATTGCGCTGTACGCGGCATTGATCGAGGCCGAAATCGTTCCGCTCGATGAACTGGAAACCTACGGAGCGGACGACAGCCGCCTCCCCATGTCGGGAATGGCGGCGTACACGCCAGGCATGGAAATCACCGGCGGCTCCCTCGGCCAAGGCCTGGGCATCGCGGTAGGCGCCTGCCTGGGGCTGAAGCGCAAAGGCTCGCCCGCCTTCGTCTACAACCTGCTCTCGGACGGTGAATTGAACGAAGGTTCAACCTGGGAAGCGGTGATGTCGGCGTCGCACTGGAAACTCGACAACCTGATCGCCATCGTCGACGTCAACAACCAGCAGGCCGATGGATACTCCAGCGAAATTCTCTCGTTCGAGCCGATCGTCGATCGCTGGCAAGCCTTTGGCTGGTTTACCCAGCGCGTCGACGGCAACGATCTGGATGCGCTTGTCGCGGCATTCGATGCCGCGCGCAACCATCCCGCCGGACAGCCCCGGGTGATCATCTGCGATACCCGCATGGGCAAGGGTGTGCCATTCCTGGAAAACCGCGAAAAGACCCATTTCATCCGCGTCGAAGAACACGAGTGGGACCTGGCGCTGAACAACCTTGAAGAAGGAAAAAAGCCATGAACAACGCCGCCAACACACCGAACGCGATGGGCGAACCGGGCAAAAAACGCCTCACCACCTCGGCGATGATCGCCTCGATTGCAGCCGAGGGCCAAGCCACGAAACCTGCACCATTCGGACATGCGCTGGCTGCATTGGCCGACCAGCGCCCGGACATCGTCGGGCTGTCCGCCGACCTGTCCAAATACACCGACCTGCACATCTTCGCCAAGGCCCATCCGGATCGCTTCTATCAGATGGGCATGGCCGAGCAGTTGCTGATGAGCGCAGCAGCTGGCATGGCCCGGGAAGGTTTCGTGCCGTTTGCCACGACCTACGCGGTGTTCGCTTCCCGTCGTGCCTACGACTTCATCTGCATGGCGATCGCCGAGGAAAACCTCAACGTCAAGATCGTCTGCGGCTTGCCGGGCCTTACCACGGGTTACGGCCCCAGCCACCAGGCCACGGACGACCTGGCGATCTTCCGCGCCATGCCCAACCTGATGGTCGTCGACCCCTGCGACGCGCTGGAAATCGAACAGGCCGTGCCCGCCATCGCCGCGCACCAAGGCCCGGTCTACATGCGTTTGCTGCGCGGTAACGTGCCCCTGGTGCTGGACGAGTACGGCTACACGTTCGAAATCGGCAAAGCCAAGACCCTGCGCACCGGCAATGATGTGCTGATCGTTTCTACCGGGTTGATGACGATGCGTGCTCTGGAAGCCGCCAAGCAATTGCAGGCAGACGGCGTCGACGTCGCGGTACTGCACATGCCGACCATCAAGCCGCTGGATGAACACACCCTCCTTGCCGAGGCCAGAAAGCCGGGACGACTGGTGGTGACCGCGGAGAACAGCTCTATCATCGGCGGGCTCGGCGAAGCGGTTGCCGGGGTCCTGCTGCGCAACGGCGTGACGCCGACGTTCAGGCAAATAGCCTTGCCAGACGCCTTCCTCGACGCGGGCGCGCTGCCGACACTGCATGATCGCTACGGCATTTCCACCCAGGCCGTTTGCGCGCAAATCAAAGCCTGGCTTTAACGGCAAAGCGCCGGGTACCGGCAACAGGTACCCGGCGGTTTCAAACAAAGGGGAGCGCAACCTGATGCCTGATCAATGGCTCGATCCCGCATTTCGCGGCCTTGTCGCCTCGGGTGCTGAACAATGGTCGCTGGACACGCTGCCGGCCATCCGCACCCGAGTCCATTCGGGCTTCAAACCCGAGCATCGCGCACGATGCGAAGTGCGCTGGATCTCCGGCCCCGATACCGCACGCTTGCGTCTGTGCCTCTATCGGCCGAAAGGCCTCGGGCCAGACGCAAGCCTTCCGGCGATCCTGTCCATCCATGGCGGTGGCTTCGTACTCGGAAGACCCGAGATGGCCGATGACTTCCTGGCCGACCTGGCCGACGAACTGAGTGCGTTCATCGTTGCAGTGGATTATCGACTGGCGCCAGAACATTCCTTTCCAGCGCCCCTTGACGACTGCTACAGCGCCCTCGCCTGGCTGTTCGAAAACAGTCAGGACCTGAGCCTGGATCCCCGGCGCATTGCCGTGATGGGCCATAGCGCCGGCGGCGCGCTGGCCGCCGCATTGGCCATCATGGCCCGCGACAGATCCCGGTTTCCGCTCGCCGGCCAGGTCCTCATCTATCCGATGCTCGATCACCGCACAGGCTCAGCGCAATCACCCTATCCCAGCGGGCAGACAGGCACGTTCAGTTGGTTGCCGGAGCCCAATCAGTTCTGCTGGACATGCCTGCGCGGTGGCTACGCCCTGGACGATGAACGTGTCGGTCTGTTTTCCCCGGCCCTGCAACCCGACCTGCGCAACCTGCCGGCGACGTTCATTGCCGTCGGCTCTCAAGACCTGTTCCTTGAGGAGGACGTCGATTTTGCAATGCGGCTGTCTCGCGCCGGCGTTGCCATGGAACTCCACGTCTATCCTGGAGCCCCGCATATGTTCGACCAAGTGCCAGGGCGCATCGCGGATCAATTGACCCTTGATATCGTCCGGGCGTTGAAAGGACTTTTGAGCAGCCGTCATGCCTGCCCTCCCTGTCCATCAGCCAGCGCCGCGCCGTTGAGGTAATGGTCGCCCAGCAGCCGACGCTGGGTCAGCAACACCGGCTCGGCTGCATCCGGCAACGGCCGCGGCAAGCTGCGCCCGGCCAGCTCGAAGAATAGATGCGCGCCGACACGCGCCGCCTCGGCAGCAGCCAGACGAAAGGCAATGGCGGACGATTGGGAGGCGTTGGCGCGTTCGAGCAACGCATCGGCGGCGTCGATACGGATACGCAGGTCACCGACCGCGGCGACCACCAGGGCTTCATGTCGCGCGCTCTGCCCGCGCAGGTAGTCAAGCAGAGCCGCCTCGACGTGGCGGGCATGGGCGAGGTCGCTGCGACCCTGGGAGTGTGAATGGGACATGCTCGATACCTCAGTTCCAGGAGTGACGTTGCGGCTTGATGTCGTTGAGAAGCTGGTTGCCGACCAGGTGATATTTCCAGCGCACCGGGTCATGCAGGGTATGGGTCCGCGCATTGCGCCAGAATCGGTCCAGGCCCTGGCTGGCCGAGACGCTGCGCGTGCCGCCCAGCTCCAGCAGGCGGCTGGAAGCCTCCAGGGCAATCTCGGTGGACAGCACCTTGGCCTGGCCTACGACCACAGAGGCTTCGGCGACCCGTTCCTCACTGGGCTCGGCGACCGCAAGATCGACCGCTTGGGCCGCGCGCTGCAAAATCGCCTCGGCCGCTTGCAGCCGCCAGGCCAGCTCGCCGATCAGCGCTTGGCCTAGCGGATCCTGCCAACCGTGTTGCAGACCGCTGTCGACCCAAGGACGCGCCTGGCGGGCGACACGCAGGGTCTCGGCGAAGGCACCCCGGGCAATGCCGGTGTCCACCGCGGCCTGGATGATCTGCGAAATCGGACCATCGGCAGTGGGCTGGTCATAGGCTTTCCAGGCAGGTACCACGTCGCGGGCAGGCACGCGTACGCCTTCGATGCGCACCTGGCCGCTGGCGGTGATGCGTTGGCCGAAACCGTCCCAACTGTCGATCACCGTCAATCCGGCGGCATCGCGCGGAACCAGCGCGATATGCACATGCCCCGCCTCGTCCACCGCGGCTACCGGCACGATATGAGCGAACAATGCACCGGTGCAGTAGGCCTTTTCTCCATCAAGTACAGCCGTGTCACGCTCGAAGCGAATCTGCGTCTGGAACGTGGTGACGTATTGGCTTCGCGCTTCGGAAAAAGCGTTACCAAAGCGATACCCCTCGAGCACCCTGGCGTAGTAGCGCCGCTTCTGCTCTTCGCTGCCGGTCAAACCAAGATTGCTGAGTACACCAAAATGGTTTTGCGGCAACTGGCCGAGGGAGGAATCGGCTGCGGAGATGATGGCGATCACTTCGCTCAGCGTGACATAGGACACCCCGGCGCCACCATAGGCCTTCGGCACGCTGATCGCCCACAACCCGCTTTCGGAAAAGCGTTCGAGTTCTTCCCAGGGCAGTCGTCGTTCTTGGTCGCGGGTTGCCGCCTCGCGAGCGAAATCCCCGGCCACACGGTGCGCCACTGCGATCGCCTCGACGTCGCTGCGAATGAGATGGGCCGGGCGCCGAGGCGCCGGACGAACCTGCTCGGACGGATCAATAGTCGCTGAATGGCTCATGTGCTGCTCCTTTCGTAACGGGTTCATCAACAGCCAGAGCACAGTCCGTACCAACCCGTTAAACCCTTTATTTTCAAAGAGTTGTGAACCAGCAGCGGGCTGGACAAAGCCCCTGCAACAGCAAACTGCGGATTCACTGTTGCCCACAAGACAGCGGAAAACCGGCACTCAACCGGCCTTGCCGCCCAGATAGAACTGCTGGATGTCTTCCCGCGCCGCCAACTCCGCACCGCTGCCCTCACCCACGACCCGACCGTTTTCCAGGACGTAGGCGTAGGTGGCATGGCGCAGCGCAACGTTGATGTTCTGTTCGGCCACCAGGAAGCTCATGCCTTCCTGGGCATTGAGCTGGGCGACGATGGCAAAAATCTCCTCGACGAGGATCGGCGCCAGCCCCATCGAAGGTTCATCCAGCAATACCAACCGAGGTCGGGTCATCAGCGCCCGACCGATGGCAAGCATCTGCTGCTCGCCACCGGAGGTCAGCCCGGCCTGGGTCTTGCGCTTGGTCTTGAGACGTGGGAACCAGGCGTAGATGCGCTCCAGATCCTGTTCCAGTTCCCGGCGCGTCGGGTTACGCAGGAAACCGCCGGTACGCAGGTTGTCCTCGACGGTCAGGTGGGCGAACACGTGGCGCCCCTCCAGCACATGGACAATGCCTTGGCGGGCCAGCAGGTTGGCTGCGACGCCGGCGGTATCCTGCCCCTGGAAAGTGATCCGGCCGCGGCTGACTTGCGCACGGTCAGCCTGGACCAGCCCGGAAATGGCCTTGAGCGTGGTGCTCTTGCCAGCCCCGTTGGCGCCCAGCAGCGCAACGATGTCGCCCTGCCCGACCCGCAGGGAAACCCCGGCCACGGCGAGGATCGCGCCGTCGTAGATGACTTCGATGTCGTGTACCGCCAGCAACTCACTGCTTGCGGTGCCCACAAGGGCCGCAATGGTCATGGGTTCTTCCTCCTCGTGCGCACGGCTACTGCGCCGCGCAATCGCGGGCCGTTACGCCCTTTTCTTTCGCATACTCGGCGGCCTTGGCGTCGATCAATGGGCGCAACGTCGCGCGGTCGGCCTGGACCCAGTCGGTGATCAGTTTCCATTGCTGGCCGTCCCATTGTTGTACCTTGGCTGCCCCGCCACCTTCATGGTCGCTGCAAGACAGCTTCAGCGGCTGCATCAGTCCAAGGAAACCGATCTCCTTGAGACGCGCGTCATCGAGGTCGAGATGCTCCAGGCCCCAGCGACCTTCCTCACCGTTGAGCGGACGATTGCCGAACTTTTTCTGCCCGGTGCGGATCGCCTCGACGGCAATGGCGGCATTCACCAGGCCGGAGTTGTAATAGACGCTGCCGAAACTCTTCGGATCCTTGAGATCGCTCTTGCCGGTATCAAGGATGTACTGGCGAATGCGTTGGTGGATGTCGAAATCGGCACCGCCTGGATAGGGTGTCAACGCCAGGTAGCCCTTGCCGGCCTCGCCGGCCGGCAACACGTCCTCGTTGGAACTGGCCCAGATATCACCGACGATGCGCTCCACCGGGTAGCCGAAACGCGCCGCGGTCTTGATCGCCACCGGCGTGGATACACCCCAGGTACGCAGGAACAACCAGTCCGGCTTGAGCTGCCGCACCTGGCGCCACTGCCCGGCCTGTTCGTTGCCCGGATCCGCCACCGCGATCTGGATGTTCTCGAAGCCATACTTCTGCGCCAGCAGCGCCAGCGGCCCCTGGGTTTCCCGACCATAGGCCGAGTCATGGTAGACGGTGGCGATCTTCTTGCCCTTGAGCTTGTCCAGCCCGCCCTCGCGCTCAGCCACGTAATTGATGAATGCCGAGGCCTCGCTGTAGAACGTCAGCATGGCCGGGAAATTGTAGGGAAACACCCTGCCATCGGTGGCCTCGGTACGGCCATAGCCGAGGGTGATCAGCGGAATCCGGTCGGCTTCGGCCTTGTCCGCGAGGGCATAGGCCGCCGGTGCACCGTTGGGCTGGTAGACCGCCACCGGCGCGCCGTTGAGGCCGTTCTTGAAGCGCTCGTAGCACTCGATGCCTTTTTCCGCCGTCCATTCGGTCTCGCACTCCTGCCAGACCAGCTTGACGCCGTTGATCCCGCCTTCCACCTCGTTGATGTAGCGCAGATAGTCGATCATTCCGGCCCACACCGGAATGCCGCTGGAGGCATAGGCGCCGACCCGGTAGGTGGCCAGGGGGAAGAACTGTTCGTTGGCCGCCTGGGCAACCGGTACCAGCGTTGCGCAGGCACCCAGTGCCAGGCCGATGGCAGCAAGGCTGCGTTTTAAAGTTGCATGCATGTTGGTCTTCTCGATTGGGTCTTGTGCCGTGTTGGAAACCTCCTTTCCCTCGGTAGGGTCAAGGTTCGTTGGGTTGTGGGGAGGCGCTCAGAACCGCAGCGGCCAGACCTTGATGCGTTCACGCAGGTCGCCGAGCAGGCGTGCCAGCCCTTCCGGCTCCTTGATCAGGAACCAGATGATCAGGCCACCGAAGAGCACCTTCTGCAGGTTCTGCAGTTGCCCGGCGTCGACGTTGCCGTTGAACAGCCATAGGCCGGCATGGCTGAGCAGGATCGGCACGAGGCTGATGAAGGCCGCGCCGATGAAGCTGCCGGCAATGCTGCCCATGCCACCGATAATGATGATGAACAGAATCTGGAACGAACGATTGATGTCGAAGCTGCCTGCACTGGCCGTCCCCAGGTACGCGAACGCCCAGAGCGCCCCGGCGATTGCGAGGTAGAACGAACTGACGGCGAAGGCCATGCGCTTGTCGCGCTCCACGGCGATCCCGATGACAGCGGCAGCGGTGTCCATGTCCCGGATGGCCATCCAGTTGCGGCCAATCTGGCTGCGCACCAGGTTGACCGCCACCCAGGTCAACAGCACCACACAACTGAGGGTCAACAGGTAGCGACCGACCGGGGTGCCGAGGTTATGGCCGAACAGCTCCATGCGTGGCGCGCTGATGGTGCCGGACGAGGCGTAGTTGTAGAACCAGGGGAATTTGGCAAATACCCACTCCAGGAAAAACTGCGAGGCCAGCGTGGTGACCATCAGGTAAAAACCCTTGATCCGGGAGCTGGGGATGCCGAACAGCAGCCCGACCAACCCGGCAATCACCCCACCGCCAAGCAGCGCCAATGGCAACGGCAGCCCGGGCACGCGCAGCAGCAGGCCGTATGTGGCGAACGCGCCCACGGCCATGAAGCCGGCGGCGCCGACCGAGGTCTGGCCGGTGTAGCCGGTCAACAGGTTCAGCCCCACGCCTGCCAGCGACAGCACCAGGAAGGGAATCAGGATCGCGTTGAGCCAATAGTCGTTGCCCAGCCACGGCAACCCGACAAACGCCACCAACAGCAGCAACAAGAGGCCCGGCCGCCAACGCCGGCGCACCAGGGTCAGGGGTGAGTCGTCGAAGCTGGCAGTGAGGCGCGCAACAGTAGCGGTCATGGCGTCATACCCGTTCAATGATCCGGTCGCCGAACAGGCCGGACGGACGGATGTAGAGGAAGATCAAGGCGAGGAAATAGGCGAACCAGGGCGTGATGCCTCCGCCGATCAGCGGACCGATGTAAGCCTCGGCAAGATTCTCCGCCGCACCGACGATCAGCCCGCCGACGATGGCCCCGCCAATCGAGGTGAAGCCGCCGATGATCAGCACCGGCAATGCCTTGAGCACCACCAGCGAAAGCGAGAACTGCACGCCCTGCCGCGCGCCCCAGAGCAACCCGGCGACCAGGCCGACCACTCCGGCCACGGCCCAGACAATCTGCCAGATGCGATTGAGGTTGATGCCCAGCGACAACGCCGCACGGGTATCATCGGCCACGGCGCGCAGGGCGATCCCGATGCGGGTCTTGTTGAACAGCAAGGCCAGCACCGCCACCGTCAGCCCCGACACTCCAGCAGCGATCAAGTCGAACTGGCTGACCATGATCTCCCCCACGAACAGCGGGACGTCCTCGATGCCCAGGTCCAGCGCGCGCACCTGGGCGCCCATCAGTCCTTGGGCCAGGCCCTCGATGATGAACGACAGGCCGAGGGTGGCCATGAACAGGGTGATCTGCGATCGGTTGACCAACGGCCGCAGCACCAGGCGCTCGATCAACAATGCGCCGACGATCATCACCAGCACCGTCAGGACCAACGCGAGGGCAAAAGACAGGCCCTGCTCACGCAAGCTGACGAAGGTCAGCGCGGCGAACAGCAGCATCGCGCCCTGAGCAAAATTGAACACGCCGCTGGCCTTGTAGATCAGCACGAAACCGATGGCCACCAGTGAATACAGAGTGCCGGCCAGCAGCCCGCCAACCAGGGTTTCCAGAAAGAAATTCATGAGTGCGAGGCCCCCAGGTAAGCGGCGATCACATCGGGGTTGGCCTGCACCTGCGCGGGCGTGCCGTCACCGACCTTGCGTCCGTAGTCCAGCACCACCACATGGCTGGACAGCCCCATGACCACTGGAATGTCGTGCTCGATGAGAATCACCGTGGTGCCGAGGTCGCGATTGATATCGACGATGAAGCGGCTCATCTCCTGTTTTTCTTCAGCGTTCATGCCAGCCATCGGTTCGTCGAGCAACAGCAGGGTCGGCTGCGCGATCAGTGCCCGGCCCAGCTCCACGCGTTTCTGCAAACCGTAGGCGAGGCTGCCCACCGCGACGTCACGCCAGGCCTGCAGTTCGAGGAATTCCAACACCTGCTCGGCCCGCTCGGCGAACGCCCGCGCCTCGCGCCGGGCGCGCGGCAAGCCCAAGGCCTGCTCGAGAAAAAACGTACGCTGCAAGCGCGACAGGCCAGTAAGCAGGTTGTCCACCACGCTCATTTTCTTGAACAGCGCGTTGTTCTGGAACGTCCGGCCGATACCAAGCCGCGCCGCTTTCAGTGGATGCGGACGGCGCAACGGTTCGGCAGCGAAGAACACCTGGCCGGCATCGGCCCGGTAGACCCCGTTGAGGATGTTCAGCAGCGAACTCTTGCCCGCACCGTTCGGCCCGATCAACGCGCAGATCTCGCCAAGCCTGACGCTGAACGAGAGGTCGGAAATCGCTTTCACGCCCCTGAACGACAGCGACACATTACGCACCTCCAACAGCGCATTCATGCTGCTCGCTCCAGATATTCCTGCAACCATGCCTGGCGCGCCGAGCCTTGCAACAAGGCATCTGCGGGCGCGCTTGGCACCTCGATCCGGCGCAGCCGCTGGAACCCGAGCAGGCGCCGCACCCGCGCCTTGAGCCAGCGGCGCAGGCCACGTCGCGGATCATCCAGGGTCCATTCGCAGAGGCGTCGCCGCCAACTGCCCGCAATCGGCAGCCGGGCTTCGATTTCCGCCGCCAGCGATTCGACTCGCGCAGCGGACAACAGCAAGGCCGTCGGGGCAATCTCGCGGCGATCGCGGCTGGCTGACTCGCGCGCTTCCGGAAAGGCCAGGCCTTCGCCGCCCTCCAGCCAGCGACGGAACAGATGAGTCAGCCCATCACGCCATTCAGTGCCCTCATCGATCCATACCACCGCGTCCTTGGCGACCTGGGCCCAGCCCTGGCGCTGCGCTGCCGGCGCCTCGGTGACGAACAGCACCGACAGTGACTGCACCTGCCACAGGCCACGACGCGCCGCACTGGCCTGGGCCGAATACAGCCGCAGCGGCCACTCTGCATCCAGGCCGCATTGCAGCCAGTGCGAGACACTTTCGCGGCGCTGGACAAAGGCGAACGCCGGGCGGATCAGACGTAACTGGCGTTGCAGATCCTCGCCCTGACTGTCGCGGTCGACGACCACGCTGTGTCCACCCAGCTGGCGCGCCGCCAATGTCAGAATCAGCAGGCTCGGCTCGAAGGCACCGCTCAGTGCCAACCGCGCGCCAGGGACGAAGCCTTGCTGGCGCAGGCCATCGCAAACCCGCTCGACCTCGCGTTGCACATCGATCCACCGCCAGGCCTTCCAGGCGCCGAGGCGTCGATGACGCATGGCGATCTGCGTCGGACGCTCCCTGGCCCAGCGCTGCAACGCCACGAGGGCGCTGTCCGTCACGCTTTCGGGCAATGGCGCATTGAGTTCGAAAACACTCATGCGCTTACTCCTCAACCAGGGCCGGCTCAGCGACACGAGCGCGCTGGGCCAGGCGATTCAAGTCCCGATAACCAGCGCCCGGGTGGCTGGCGGGCAGGCGCGGGCCGTCGCCGAACAGCTTCTCGCGCAGGGTGCCAAGGCGATAGTCGGTCTTGTACACGCCGCGCTGTTGGAGTTCGGGCACCAGCAGCTCGACCACGTCGCGAAAGGTCTCATGGGCCAGGGCGTAGGCCAGGTTGAAGCCGTCAACATCGGTGTCCTCGACCCAGGCCTGCAATTCGTCGGCGACGGTTTGCGCACTGCCGACAATCAACGGGCCAAAGCCGCCGATGCCGACCCAGTCGGCCAGTTCCTGGACTGTCCATTGTTTGTCGGGGTCGGCGGTGGAGAAGGTTTCCACGGCCGATTGAATGGCGTTGGTATGGATGTGCTTGAGCACCTGGTCGGGTCGGTACTGGCTGAAATCGATGCCAGTCCAGCCGGAAACCAACGCCAGCGCGCCCTCATAGCTGCTGTAGGATTTCAGCTCCCGCCACTTGGCCTGTGCCTTGGCATCGGTCTCGTCGACGATCACCGTTTGCAGGTTGAAGATCAGCACCTTGCGCGGATCACGCCCGGCCTCGGCGGCACGTCGACGGATATCGGCCACGGTCTTTTTCAGGATGACCTTCGACGGCGCCGCGACGAATACACATTCCGCATGGCCGGCGGCGAAATCCTTGCCACGGCTCGATGCCCCCGCCTGGTAGAGTACCGGCGTGCGCTGCGGCGACGGCTCGTAAAGGTGGATACCCGGCACTTGGAAGTGCTTGCCCTGGTGACGGATCTCATGGACTTTGCCGGGGTCGCTGAAGATGCCGCGCTCCCGGTCGCGCACCACCGCGCCCTCCTCCCAACTGCCTTCGAACAGTTTGTAGAGCACCTCGAGGTATTCGTCGGCGTAGTCGTAGCGCGCATCGTGATCACTCAGCGCCTTCTGGCCGAGGTTACGCGCCCCGCTGTCGAGGTAAGACGTGACGATGTTCCAACCGATGCGCCCCTTGGTCAGGTGATCCAATGTCGACAGGCGGCGGGCAAAGGGATAGGGATGCTCGAAGGTCAACGAGGCGGTCAGGCCGAAACCCAGGTGCTCGGTCACCAGTGCCATCGGCGTGATCAGCGCCAGTGGATCATTGACCGGGACTTGGGTCGCCTGGCGGATCGCGGCGTCACCATTGCCGCCGAGCACATCGTAGATACCGATCACATCGGCAATGAAGATGCCGTCGAACTTGCCGCGCTCCAGCAGTTTGGCCAGGTCGGTCCAGTAATCCAGGTCTTTATACTGCCAGGCACGATCCAGGGGATGTCGCCAGAGCCCTGGAGACTGGTGGCCGACGCAGTTCATCTCGAAGGCATTGAAACGAATTTCACGTGGCATGGGAACTCCTGCTCGATGGGTTCAGCACCATATCCGGGCGCTTTCTCGTTGCTGTCTCAACATGATTCATGCCAATTAGAAAATCCCTTTATTTACAGTGGCTTACTCACGGAACCGCGCAATCAGGGTGACTACCTTCCAACACCGGTGTTGATCAATTGTTCGATAACAAACAGTTCGGCGTTCGCTCGGGACCGTTTGCCAACACCCAGCCGACGGCCTGGTCCGGAACCGGCCGTCGCTCATCAATGTTCAATGGCTGAAGGCTTGGTTGAAGGACGTGTCGATAACGCCAGCAGTGGCCAGCGGAGCCGGCAGCGCCTTGACCTTGAACAGGAAGTCCGCCGTGCTCTGCAGGTCGGCGGCGGACTGCTGGTCCACCGGACCAACGCTCATGTGGGCCTGGCGCAACCAATGGCGCGAGACGTCCTGGTCAAGATTGGCCTTCTTTGCCCAGAGGTCGGCGTATTGGTCGGTGTGGTTGTCGACCCAGGCGCGGGCTTGTTTCACGCGGCCGAGGAAGTCGGCGATGGCTTCACGCTTGCTGTCGATGGCCGGCGTCGAGGCGGCAATGGCGCTGAGGCCGGGCATGAGGTCCTTCGCCGTCAGGATCGGCCGGGCGCCGGAGAAGAGGATCTGTTGCGAGATGTAGGGCTCCCACACCGGAAAGGCATCGATACTGCCCTGGGGCAAGGCAGCAGCTGCATCAATGGGCATCAGCTTGATGAAGTCGACGTGGTCTTCCGGCAAGCCGGCCCGTTCCAGGGCGCGCAGTGTCAGTTGCTGGCTCCACGCCCCGGGCCAATAGGCGACCTTCTTGCCCTTGAGGTCGGCGATGGTCTTGACCGGCGAGTCCTTGGGCACGAGCAGCGCGATGGTGTCAGGGTTCTGCCGCGAGACGCCGATCAACTTCACCGGTGCCTGTTTGGCGGCCAGGAACAGAAAGCCCGAATCGCCGAGAAAACCCAGGTCCAGGTCACCGGTACTCAGCGCCTCGGCCAGTGGCGCGGCCGCTTGGAAGTGCTTCCAGTCGACGCGATAGGGGGCGCCCTCAAGCACACCCGAAGCCTCCACCGAAGCCCGTACGTTGTAATAGTTCTGGTCGCCGACATGCAGTACCAATGGCTCGGCGGCCTGGGCCAACGGTGCGGCAAACATCGTGCTGAGCAGTAGACGTTGCAAGAATTGGCGGGGCTTCATAAAAAGACTCCTGAATGAATTTCTTAGAACTTAACGCTCTTGTAATCCAACTCAGAAATTCTTTTAAGACATAAGCTCATAAGTCACTTGCGACCGCTGACTGCGCTGCAACAGCGCCGCAGCAGACTGTTGACAGGGCAACATCGCCCTCCAGACTTCCACCCCCTCGCGTCCCCGCCAGCCGCCCTGCTGCGGGTGTGGCACAGAGCCTGCAATATTCCATTCCAGCGGGACTTCTTCCTGCTTGCACCGCTCCCTGGAATACCTATCTGCTGCTACCGGCAGACAGGCCGCAAGGCTTGCTGACACAACGGTTCGGGCAACTGATTCATGAAATGCTCACTGCCGTTGCGACGGATTGGCAATGAGCGGCGCCGTCGTGACCTGGGCACTGCCATGGACAGAACGAACCCGGACCCGCAACGCAATCAGCAACGCAGCCAGCAGCATCAGCACAGCCGCCGCGACGAATACGCCGGCGCTGCCACCGAGGCTGAACATTGCACCGCCAGCGGCAGCGCCCGTTGCGATGGCCGACTGCACGGACGCCACCACCATGCCCCCGGCGCTTTCCGCCTGATCAGGCACCGCGCTGGCGACCCAGTTCGACCACGCCACCGGCACACCGCCAAAGGCCAGGCCCCAGATTGCCAGCAGCACCGCCTGGCCCGGCACCGAGGCCGGCAACAGCACCAACGCCAATGCGGCAACGCCCACCAGCGCCGGCATCAACACCAGGGTGGCCAGCGGATGACGCTCAAGCAGCCACCCGGCCAGGAGCGTGCCGGCGAAGTTCGCCACACCGAAACCCAGCAGCATCAGCGACAGCCCTTGCGCGTCGATGCCGGTAGTCCCTTCGAGAAATGGCCGGACATAAGTGAACATCGCGAAATGGCCGCTGTGCACCAGCACGCAAGCGAACATGCCCATGGCGATGCCCGGGCGCCGCAACACTTCAAGTACGGTGCGCAGGCGTGCCGGCCTGCGTGGCGCAAGGCGCGGCAGCGTGAACGACTGGAAAGCCAGGGTCACCGCACCTACCGCCGCCGCTGCAAAGAACGCGCTGCGCCAGCCATACAGCCCGCCCAGGTAGCTACCCAACGGGACCGCAACCACCGTCCCGATGGCGATGCCGCTGAAAATGATCGAGAGCGCTCGGGGCAACAAAGCCGCCGGTACCAGGCGCATCGCCACCGCTGCCGCCATGCTCCAGAACCCGCCAAGGGCAATGCCCAGCAAGATCCGCATCAGCAACAGCACCGCGAGGCTGGAAGAAACGGCGACCAGTAGATTGGATGCGATCATCAACGTGGAGAAACCCAGCAGCACCCAGCGGCGGTCGATGCCGCGGGTCAGGCCTGGCACCAACAGGCCAGCGAACAACGCGACCACGGCGGTCACCGTTACCGCCTGGCCAGCCAACGCTTCGGACACTCCCAGGTCGGTCGCCATCGGCGTCAACAGGCTGGCCGGAAGGTACTCGGCGGTCAGCAATCCGAACACGCCCATTGCCAGCGAGAAAACGGCCATCCACGCGGGGGTTGTCGGCTCCACATCCGGCCCGACGCCGGAACGGCTGCCGGGTACGGCATTACACACACAGTCAGTCATTGCACGGATCTCCGAATTTCATTGCGACCCGCAGTCTAGGCGCGCGAAACCGGATGATCTATGATCGAAAACCTCAAATTTTTGACCGAAACACCTGAACCATGCCCACCAATCAGTTTGCCCTCTCCTCGGATCTCATCAACGAGCTGTTGCGCGGCATGCGCCTGCGTGGTGTCGAGTACCGGCGTATCCAGGCCGGTCCAGCCTTCGGCCTGGGCTTCGCTGCCAAACCAGGACACGCCTGGTTCCACTTCCTGGCGGTCGGCAATGCACTGCTGCGGATGGAAGACGGAACCACCTATGCGCTGTCGGCCGGCAATGCCGTGTTCATTTCCCATGGGGCGGCCCACCAACTGCTGTCCCATGTGGACGCGCCGGTTCAAGACATCGATCGCCTGGACGGCGCTCCCCTCGGCGATGCCGTCAGCGCGGTGGATACCGGAAACGATGCCAGCCCCACGCCGACGACCATTCTGTTCAGCGGCTGCATGGAGTTTGAACTGGGCAGCATCCATGGCCTGGGCAGGCTGATGCCGGGCCTGATGCTGATTGACGCCGGTGGTCAGCGTTACCCCGGACTGATGCCGATCCTGACCACCATGGAACGCGAAGCCAGCGCCGCACGTGTCGGCTTCGCCGGCATTCTCGCGCGGCTGGCCGACGTGGTGGCCGCCATGGTCGTTCGCGGTTGGGTGGAGTGCGCCTGCGGTAATGCCTCTGGCCTGGTCGCCGCATTGCGCGATCAGCGCCTGGCCAATGCACTTCTCGCGCTCCATCAACAACCGGGCCGCGACTGGACCGTCGCGCAGTTGGCGGAGCAATGCAATACCTCGCGCTCGGTCTTCGCCGACCGTTTCCAGGCGACTATCGGCATGGCCCCGTTGCGCTACGTCACCGAACTGCGGATGCGGCTCGCGAGCCAGTGGCTGACGCTCGAAAGGCTGCCAATCGAAGAAGTGGCGCAGCGCCTGGGCTACACCTCCCAAGCCGCTTTCAGCCGCGCATTCAAGCGTGTTACGGGCAAGACACCTGGGTTGAGTCGTCAGTCGAGGCAGTCGGCTCTCTAGCCTTGATAGGCGGATAGGACGACGAAGTTGATTTTTCACGTCGGCAGTAAGAAAGTTGATATGCAGGGCAAACGCGTAGTTGTCGTTGGCGCGGGCATCATGGGCGCGTCAGTGGCTGATCGCCGCTGAACGAGCTGTCCGTCGCGGTTACGGAAGACTATCTACAAGGATCTCTGCTCTATGATTGTTGCAACGGCGTTATGGACGGGATCATAAATGCTGTGGTTGAAGATAGTGGATCGAACGCCGCTTTCGGCCGGTTGGTGCCCTTCGCAACCGGTGACTTTCGGCCAGGAGCAGACGTATTGCTGTTCTTTAAGCAAAGCTTAAGGAGACCGGAATATCAGCCCGCTATTCGGCAGTCCCAAGCCCCGGGATGACTAGGGCACCCAATAGAATCAAGGAGAGATGGATGCACCTCATTCAAAAGTCCAGCCAATGTATTTTGCTGGCCGGCGTGTTTGTCATTAGCGGTTGCACTTCGTTTTTGCAGGGCAAGCAGTATGTCGTTCCCGCCCCCGGTGAACCCTCCGCAACGGTTCGCCTCAAGGCTGGAAATGGTGCGAGACTGGATGCCATGACGTTCAGCGACAATGGATGCTATGCGGGCTACACCATCCTGCCCTCTAACGGCGACCATATCGAATCTCGGGTCGCCGTGAATAAGGAGCTGATCCTGACCTATGGGCGGGTGGCAGGAGGCAGCGTTTGCCAGATACCGTTCTCTTTCACTCCACAGAACGGCGCCACGTATACCTTGGTCCAAGGCTCTTGGAGCAAGCCCAGGACAGGCATTCTTCCTATCTTCAATCGCGACGAATATTTTTGCGGCGTAGGCGTCGTCAAGAAAGTCGGCGACCAGGAAAGCGTCGAACCCATTCAACAGCTGCAAATCAAGACTGGGTTCGCATGCCTGAAATTCGTTAAAGAATAGGGACACCGCACGGCATCCGTTGCGAGTTGGATACCATTACGGGCGGATAGCGCCCTCCCCGGGCAACGACACCGATTACCGACCACTGTTCTGCAGCGAAAAGCGGTCCGCTCCGCGTTGCGCCGTTGGAGTGTAAAATGTTGGCCTGCCCCCTTCCAAGGACTGATCAGTGATCACTTGCCATGTCAGATATGCCATTGACCCTTACCAACTCCCGGCCTTCGAAAGCTATTCCCGTCAGTGGATCGGTGTCGTGACCCGCATGGGCGGCCAGCATCACGGCTACTTTCTACCGGCTGAAGGTGCTAACAACATTGCTTACTGTCTGTTCAGCTTTGCCAACCTCGCTGAGTACGAGCGCTATCGCAAAGAAAGCGAGCTGGACGAGGAATGCATCAAACTGGTGGCAGAGGCGACCCAGCAAAGATTTATCTTGAGCTATGAACGCACTTTTCTGCGTCCCGTTCTGGATTGAGCTAATTAACTTCCGGACGTTTGGTCAGTTGCACCCTTTCGCGACGAGAGCTAGCGGCCATTAGCAGACGCTCCTGCACTGGATATTTCAACTATCCGCCATGCGATACAGAGCTTGAACGTGAGATGTCGCTAGCCCCATCGAAAAAATGTCATGCTTCCTGCGCCAACCGAACCTTTGCCCCCAAGCATCGTCCGAGCTTAAGCGTTTAAGCTAACTGCTCGCCACGAGGTTTCCGTTTGAAAGCTGCCATCGTCAAAAATTACCGTCTGATCGTCAAGACCATGGGCTACGTGGGCTGGGCTTTGTTCTGGTTGTTGCTCTGGGACATCGCCGTCACGGTGGACTTCATGCTGTTTCTCAACGCCAAGTTGAACCTGCCGCTGATGCCGCTGACCTTGCTCGGCTCGGCATTGGTGGTGTTGATCAGCTTCCGCAACAGCAGTGCTTACAACCGCTGGTGGGAAGCACGGACGCTGTGGGGGACGATGATCAACAATTCACGCAGCTTCGCCCGTCAGGTGCTGACGCTGCTGGACGACCCCGGCAGCGAGGTGAATCCGGTCAAGTCGACCCTGTTGCGTCGCCACGTCGCTTATGTGAATTGCCTCGCCGCGCATCTGCAAGGCCAGCCTTGTCCCGAGGAAGTGCGGGCGTTTATTCCGGACGAAGAGTTTGCCCGCAGTGGCACGACCAATAACTTTGCCAACGATATCCTCACCGGCTCGGCGACGTTGCTGGCGCGCGAATACAAGGCCGGACACTTGGACAGCATTCGCCTGGCGCGTCTTGAGTCGACGCTGGTGGACCTGTCCAACAGTCAGGGCGGCATGGAGCGGATCGCGAATACGCCGCTGCCCTACCCTTATGTGTATTTTCCACGGCTGTTTATTTCGCTGTTCTGCCTGATTGTGCCGGTTGGACTGGTGGAATCCCTGGGCTGGTTCACGCCGCTGGCTTCGACCGTGGTTGGGTTCATGCTGCTGGCCATCGAGCGCATCGGCACCGATCTGCAAAGCCCGTTCCGCCACAGCGAACATCAGATCCAGATGGATGCGCTGTGCGAAACCATCGAAAAGAACCTGCAGTCGATGCAGCGCGATTCCTTGGGTGATGTGCGCAGGATTGAAGAGAACGCTTGAAGAAAAACCCTGTAATGGCCCCTCAAGTTATCAATGTTGTTGAACTCGCCGCGCTACTTCACATAGCCACTGGCGCAACAGTTGGGCTGCCTCACCCAGCACCACATCTTTGGCCTGCACCAAATAATAGCCCTTGCCAGTCTTCAGTACAGCGTCAACGACAGGTACAAGAAGGCCATGCTCCATGTCGTCCTCGACCAGCCAAGGGCTGGTGAGCACCAAACCTTGGTCGCGCCGCGCCGCGTCGATTGCCAACTCGGACTGATCGAATTTGAGGCTGCTGGAGAAGTTAACAGGGGACATGCCGACCGATGACAGCCATTGAGACCAGTGGGCATGAGAAGTCGTATAAAGCAAGGTGGCTCCCGGCAAACAATCAAGGTCATGCAACTGCAGCCGTTCGCGGTAGGCCGGGCTGCAGTAGACCCTTACCTCGTCTGGCAAGAGCAGTTCTGCGTGCACGTCACTGGCATATCCATCGAAATGGCGCACTGCCAGGTCGCAGGCGGCGTCATTAAAATCCACGGTATCGGTAGATGCACTCAGGTGCAGTTGCACTTCTGGATAGCGCTCGGTGAACAACGGCATCCGTTTTGCGAACCAGGACTTGGCGAACGCCGGCGGCAGACTCAACCGTACCTGCCTGTCTCTAAGACCCTGGACAGCCAGGTTGGCTGTCTCCAGCTGGCGAAGAGCCGGCTTCACCTGCTCCCAGTAGCTCAGAGCTTCCGCCGTTGGTTGCAGCCTGCGCACACTGCGTACGAACAGTGGCGTTCCTAGCCAACCTTCCAGTTTGCGGATCTGTTGCCCTACTGCTCCCGGCGTCACGAACAACTGGCTTGCAGCGACGCTGACGCTGCCAGTGCGCATGACCGCGTCGAAGCAAGCGATAGCCCTGAGGGGCGTGTCAGCTCTCATGACGTAGTTTTTCTCTTCTATAGATCGAAAACACATGATTTGTAGCGGCTTGCGTACTTTCCCACAATCGAATTTCGCCACAGCGCAGAACGAATTCCGATTTCCGTAGGAAAAACCAATGCCGATCATCCGGCAGGTGGCCGGCTGTTCCCAACCGCGTGAGGAATAAATGGTTGTGCAAATCATCAGCGATAAAAGGTGCCAATAAGTGAGAAAGTCTGTAGACGGGGCTGCCACGGCGGTGATGGTGGTGCTGTGCCTCATTTGGGGTGCCCAGCAAGTGGCAATGAAGGCGGTTGCTGGTGACATGGCACCCATCATGCAGGTCGCCGTTCGCTCCGGAGTCGCTGCAGCCTTGGTCTGGCTGATCGGAAAATGCATCATGCGGGAGATGTGGTTGCCAAGTGTCTGGTGCCGCTCCGGGTTGGTCGTGGCCGTTCTGTTCGCCAGCGAATTTCTGTTTATCGCGCAAGGGTTACGCTGGACAAGTGCTTCACATATGGCGGTTTTCCTTTATACAGCGCCCTTATTCGCCGCCATTGGTCTGCATCTACGCTTGCCGGAGGAGCGCCTTAGCGCGATTCAATGGTCTGGTATGTCTCTGGCGTTCGCAGGGATTGCCGTCACCTTCCTCATGCCACGGGACGGGACAGCCCTTCAAATCACCAACTCAAACAGTCTTCTGGGTGACCTGTTGGGCTTGTGCGCGGGCGCTACTTGGGGATTTACGACAGTAGCGGTGCGTACCAGTCGCCTTAGTGAAGCTCCGGCAACCCAGACCCTGTTTTATCAACTGGCAGGAGCCTTTCTCTTTCTGCTGCCTTTAAGCCTGGTAGCAGGCCAAAGCTCGATGACTTTCTCTACCGGCGCAGTGGCCAGCCTGGTTTTCCAGACATTAATCGTGTCAGTGGCAAGCTACTTGATCTGGTTCTGGATGCTTCGCCGCTACTTCGCAGCTCGTCTTGGAGTGCTGGCCTTCATGAGTCCGCTGTTTGGCGTACTGATGGGTTATCTGTGGCTCGGAGAGCAAACGAGCTTCGGATTTCTGCTAGGCGCAAGCCTGACTATTGTCGGCCTGCTCGTAGTGAATCTCAGCAAAGCGGTTGGGCAGACTGGGGATGATAGAAGTTGCCCACCCCCTGAAAATCGCAAGGAGAAGATGCAGTCCTGAAGACGGGTTGACGGACAGGCTGGCGGTCATCCGGTGATCCGCTTCGGGGTACGTCCAATTGCGCAGCTCACCTGGCAACCTGATTGAGCCCTGTCTATAGTTTTCGGCGCCAGATAGCTACCGGAGGCATGGACATGAGTCAGAGCATTTCGCCCGCCGCTTCAGCTGCGCGGAACACCGGCATGGTAATCACGACTTTATGGGGCTCGGACACCGTCGCAGGTATTACGGTCGATCCGGACGGTGCCATCTGGCTTGGCGCTTATAGTCGCCTGGGATTAGGAGGCGAAGAAGATTCAGGCTTTACCGGCAGCCTGGTCCGGTTCAATGCCGACGGTAGCCTGGATCGCAACTTCAGTGGAGACGGCAAGTCGCTCCTCCCTGTGTCGCTCGATATCGAGGACGGTGGTAACGCTGCGGTGCAGCCGGGAGGGGGCTACCTGGCGGCGCTCTACGTGAAAGTGGGCGATGCCTGGGTTTCGGGCGTAAGCCGTACCTTGGCTGACGGCAGCCTTGATACCAGTTTCGGGAATGGCGGCACCGCGACGGTGCCTTTCTACTGGAATGAAGATCTAGGCCAGCAAGCGTCGTTCTCCGTACAACGCGACGGCAGCTTTTTCGCAAGCGCCGGGTATCCCTCCGGGGAGATCCATATCGCTCGCTTCGACGCAACGGGGACGCTGGTCTCGTCTTTCGGCGAGGCTGGGGTCCTGCACTTGCCAGCGTCCGTCGGCATTCAACCCAGCAGCGCGATCGACGTTTCGCTGCAGGGAGACGGGAAGGTATTGGTCACCGGGCGAGATACCCTGACCCGCCTCAACCCGGACGGTACTCTGGACAGCAGCTTTGCGAACGGGGGCAGCCTCGCCCTGGATGTTCACCCAGACGCCCTCGTCATCCAGGATGACGGCAAAATCCTGCTGGCGGGCGCCTCGGGCGGCGTGGCGAGCGTCATCCGCCTCAATGCCGACGGCTCGCTCGACACCGGTTTCGGTGATCAGGGTAAGGTGAGTTGGGGCTCGCAAAGCGCTCCTTTCGCAGTCGCCGACATGATCGTGCTGGCCAACGGCAAGCTATTGATTGGTGGAAGCCAAGGAACGAGCGCGGACGGCTATCTGGCCGCCTTGGTCCAGTTGAACCCCAACGGTAGCCTGGACCTCGGCTTTGGCAATCCCGACGATGGCTATCACCACCTTGACGGTGGCCGCGAGGATGACTTCCTGCTCGGTACCGCCTCGTTCGACGATGCGATCTCTGGCGGGGCCGGTGACGATCTGCTCGATGGCCAGCAAGGTCGTGACCTGCTGACGGGTGGCACCGGGGCCGATACGTTCCGTTATCAGTCAGCCGCAGACAGCTACCGAACCGCAACCACGGCCCATAGCGACCGAATCACCGACTTCGACCCCAGCACCGATACGATCGACCTCTCCTCCCTCGGCTTCCTCGGGCTGGGCAATGGATATGACGGAACGCTGGCG
Source organism: Pseudomonas sp. Z2-11 (assembly GCF_054161305.1). NCBI lineage: Bacteria > Pseudomonadati > Pseudomonadota > Gammaproteobacteria > Pseudomonadales > Pseudomonadaceae > Pseudomonas > Pseudomonas sp. Z2-11. Next base: position 2,496,998 of record NZ_CP096395.1, on the reverse strand, counting down.
ATACGCGTCAATGAAAGCGGGACCCGGACCTATCTCAAGAATTTCGAGGCCAACGCGGATGGGGAACGCTTCGAAGTGATCTTCGACGGTAACCTGGGCCAGACGCTGGATGAAACCAACGTCCTGTTTCAACAAGCCAGACTGGTGGGCACCGAAGGGGCTGATCGTTTACAAGGCAACGCTCGAGGCGAAATCATCGAAGGATTCGCAGGCGATGATCGCCTTAATGGCGCACTCGGGAATGATGTATTGGCCGGCGGAAATGGTCGGGACCTATTGGCGGGTGGCGGCAACAACGATGTGTTCCGGTTCGACGCATTGAGCGACAGCTACCGTACCGCCACCGAAAACCACACTGATCGCCTGATTGACTATACCGCGGGTGAAGACACGATCGACTTGTCCGCCTTGGGCTTTACCCGCTTGGGAAATGGTTACAACGGCACGTTGGACGTGGTTTTTAATGAGGCCAAGAACCTGACTTACTTGAAGAGCTACGAAGCCGATGCATCCGGGGCTCGATTCGAGTTGAGCCTGGCAGGGGATCACTCCGGTTACCGTGACTTGAACATCATCTTCGCCGAGCCCTTGGAGGAGGATCTCTTTCAGTTGATCGGAGTGGCTGACTCCCTAGTGTGAAACGCAAGCCTGGATAGTTTTGTCTTAGGCAGTTAGCACTCCTGACGCGGGAATGTCATCCAACGGAACAGGCCGCTCTTCGTTACTCCCCGCAGTTGTTCTTCCGCGCCGCGAAGCTTAACGTCATCCGATGCGCGAATTTACTTCAACGCAGCCACCACGGCATCGAAGAATACCATCGGGTCGATCGGCTCTTTGTCAACCGGCTTGGGCTGGGCACCGAAGGTGACAATCACGACGTTATTGGCAGGGTTGACGTAGATGTTCTGGCCCTGGATTCCGACCGCCGAATAGGCGCCGTCTTTCACCGACGGCTCGGTCCACGCCGTCCACCACATATAACCGTAGTCCAGGGACTTGCCGCCTTTGAGGGTGGTCGGCAGCGTCGCCTCCTTGACCCAGCCTTCGGGCAGAATCGAGGTGCCATTGATCTTGCCGCCGTTCATGAAAAACAGCCCGAAGCGTCCATAATCGCGCAGCGTGGCGCTGATACCACTGCCACCGATTTCCACGCCGTCAGGCGAATCGAGCCACCACCGGGCATCACTCTCCATACCGAACGGCTGCCAGATCTTCTGCGATAGATAATCGGCCAGCGGCATCTTCACAGCGCCACGGACGATCTCGCCGAGTACCTGCGTTTCGCCAGTGCTGTAAGTGTTGGCCGTGCCAGGCTCGGCTGCTCGCGGCAAACTTGCCATCAAAGCCATGGCCGAACGCGGTTTCTGCGATATCTGCGCTTTGAGTAGCGCGCGACGATCGGACGCCGGATCGGTGTAGGTCTCGTTCCACTTCACGCCCGAAGACATCATCAGCACGTTGCGCACGGTCACGCCTTCGTAGGCGCTGCCCTTGAGCTCGGGAACGTAATCCACCACTTGCGCATCAAGGCTCTTGATAAGGCCGTCTTTGATCGCTGCAGCCGCCAGCGTGGAGGTGATGGACTTGGCTATCGACATCGACATCCATCGGGTTTTCTCGGTGTTGCCTCGCTGGTAGGTCTCGAACACGATCTTGCCGTCCTTGAGCACAAGCATCGCCGTAATGCTGTCCAGCGCGACGAAGTCATACAGGTCGTACTTTTTGTCCCCGACAGTGAAGCGAACGTTGGGCAACTGTTTGTCTGATTTCGGCAGCGCATACGGGTGATCGCCGGCTTTGATCCTGTGGGTAGGGAACAGCCGGTCGATGTTGCGGTAGGTACTGACCGCCAGATCGGGGAGCATGGCGCCGTCATAGATCTGCTCCACGGTGCCAATCGGTTCCTGGGCGTGGGGATAATCCTCAGCCCATGCGCTCGCGGTGATACCCGCAGCGAGCAGACCGAGGGAGAGAAGCAGCGAGCGACCAGCCGCAGCCACACCAAAAATAGCGGATGAGTGCATAACCTATCCTTATTTTGATTTGCTATTCACGCACGTCAAGACACGCGCCCGCTTGAACCATAGCCTACTCATTGAAATCACGCCCGGGCTGAAAGACGCTGCTGTTGCAGAAAAGGCGACAGATTCATTTGCTGAAGATAAGGCTGTCCCCTCTTACCGCCTTTTACTGTCAGCATCCATCGGTCGTTCAAGCGAGGCCGCCCCCGGCCATGGGTTTCGATGAAGAGTTCGGAGACCTACATCCCTGGCCTCATCCGACAGTTCGTAACACTTTGTCATCACATAATTCCTTTCCGTTGATGGTGCAAATTCTACAAAGTCTCAGCATTTTAGGGGCAACGATTGGGTTTATCGGAAGTTTCTTACAGACCCTAGAAGTTACATACCCAGCAATACCTTTGTAACTGGACGAATAATGTTTCACGATGTGCAAGTCACATGCTAGCATTCGTAGGCGCTCAGGAATTCCATACGGCGCTTAAGGACGAAACTTATATATTTTCAGGAGATAACTATGGCAATGGCTATTGTTAAGGGCGACAACAGCGACAATAACTTGTCGGCTATTGAAGCTTCTTTCATGTATGGTTTCGGAGGAAACGACACCATACATGGAAGTAATTTCCATGACATCATTGAAGCAGGAACAGGCAATGATGTGATATACGCCAATGCTGGAAACGACATGGTAATCGGCAACGAGGGATCTGACCAGTTATATGGAGGGGATGGAGACGATTTTATCGTCGGAGACAATACCCTCGATGCTACCGGAGCTGGAAACGACTTGTTATCTGGTGGCGCCGGCAATGATCGTTTACATGGCAACTACGGCAATGATGATTATCTTTATTCCGTGAACTCCGGGATTGACATCATCAATGACGGTCTCACGGCAGCCGGAATCGCGGGCTACGGCGACGGAACTGACACTCTTAAATTTACCAACGCAACTTTTAACGATATCTATTTTCAGCACCTCGCCTCCAGCAATGATCTACTGTTATTTACATCGGCAGGCGTGGACGAAAATGGATCGATCCAGCACGGCGTCATCATTCAAGACTTCTACTTGAATGATGAAAACACCAATATTGAATATTTGGCTGACAGCACTGGCGCCAAATTTGACCTGTCCCAACTATTGATTCCTGACGAAACTTCGTATACCGAATCCTCTCTGCATAGTTTGGTATTGGTGTGACTTTCCAGCGACAGGCATATTTAAACAGAAGGAGATATATTACATGGACATTTCAAAAGGCATAGGTTTAACGACAAATATGTCGCGCAGCATTGCAGACATGAATCTTTCGCCAGTGAAAGTGACTGATGATTTCGCTCGTAGGTTACGGGAGATTGATGAAAGCGTTCGCAAGGCGGAAGCGATAGAACGAGGTGAAATTCGCTTTGTTGCTGACAACGACCCCGAGAATGCGGTTCAAACTGTTATGAAAGGCAACCAGGTTGTTGCCACAATCTATAAATCCGGCGTAGTCACAATTTCCGGTGAGTTCGCCGGATATATAGGCGACCTCAGTCTTCCTGAATCAGGAGCGATGCGCGCCAAAGTAATAGCAGAGGCTGTGGGCGGAAAGATTGTAGATGTATCTCACGAACCTCTTTCTTCGAAATTTCCGTTTTCAACAATCGTATAATAAGATCTTCTGAATAACCGCACACCTCTTTAAAAAAAGCCCAGCTTCGGCGGGGCTTTTTTTGAGATTTTCGAAGAAGAGAGTTGCATACGACGAGCATGCAATGAATATAAAAAAACTCAAGACATCAAATGCCGAAAGCAGCGAATTTACAGAGGTATTATTGACCTATCGAGGCACGCTCTTTCATGTCGGTGTATTTTCAGGCGTGATAGCAATCTTAATGCTATCTCCAACGATATATATGCTGCAATTGTATGATCGAGTTCTAGCCTCTGGAAATGAGACGACCTTATGGATGCTGACGCTGATTGTCTTGATGATGTATCTGTTTGTCGGAGCATTGGATTGGGTGCGAAGTTTATTGGTATGGCGTCTGAGCGTGGGATTTGATGAAAAGTTAGCCCCGCGCGTCTTCGATGCTGCATTCAATGCTAATCTGAAAACCGGCAAGCGCAATGCAGCACAACCCCTAGAAGACTTGCAGCAGCTACGCCAATTTATTACAGGGCAATGGTTACTGGCGTTATTTGATGCACCTTGGACTCCTATATACATTTTGGCCATGTTCTATTTCCACTCAACGCTTGGATACTTCGCGCTGGGCAGCACTCTGATACTACTGGCATTAGGCTGGCTAAATGAGCGAATAAGTCGCGTGCATTTAAAAAAAGCGGGAGAAATGATGATTGCGTCGATCCGCAGCGCTGATGCCAACCTACGCAATCCTGAGGTGATCGCTAGTATGGGCATGCTTGCCAGTCTTCGACGTCAGTGGGCCTTACAGCATCAATCTTATGTCCGCGAGCAAAGTTTCGCCTATGTTCGCATGACAACAATACAAGGGTGTAATAAAACACTCAGATTGGTCATGCAGTCATTAGGCCTGGGTCTATGCGCGTGGCTGGTTCTACAGCACGAGATGACACCAGGCATGATGATCGCTGGCTCCGTACTACTAAGTAGAGCGCTATCACCTATTGATCAAATAATTGGTGCCTCTAGGAGTTGGACTAATGTGAAGGAGGCGCGGCACCGTCTCGGTCAGTTATTAGAGGCATTTCCACTTAAGAGTACGGGCATGACGTTCCCTAGACCTTCAGGGGCCATAATCGTTGATCAATTGATAGTAGCTGCATCTGGCAGAACTCATATTTTGCTACAAAACATAAATTTCAAGTTGGAGCCGGGAGAGACCTTGGTTGTTGTGGGCCCCTCCGGGGCTGGCAAGAGTACCCTAGCGCGTAGCCTAGTAAATGCTCTTCAGCCACTGCGTGGCAAGGTGCGCTTGGATAACGTGCCAATGGAACAGTGGCAGCCTGAAATGCTCGGTAAAAATATCGGTTATTTACCCCAGGATGTACAACTGTTCTCTGGCTCGGTGGCTGAAAACATCGCTCGTTTCGATACCGTAGATGAACATAAAATCATAGCCGCAGCACAAATGGCTGGAGTTCACGAATTGATTCTTCAGCTACCAGAAGGCTATCTAACTCAATTAGGCGAGAGTGGTCTAGGCCTATCGGGCGGCCAACGTCAGAGAATAGGGTTGGCACGAGCACTTTATGGCGCCCCATGCTTAATTGTATTGGATGAACCTAATGCGAATCTGGATGAAACGGGTGAAGCAACGTTAGCACAAGCCATTTATCGAATGAAACAAGCCAACACCACCTTGATATTAATTACACACAAAACCAGCGTCGCAACTCAGGCGGACAAGATGCTGGTGCTGAAAGCTGGCTTGCAAATTGACTTTGGGCCACCGACTGAAGTTATGACGAGGATGCAGTTAACTGCCAAAAAAACCAATGTATCAACAGAGAAACTCTAAAGCTTCAGCTCTATGACCATCAGCCAATCAAAAATATTCTTCTGCTTATATAAAAAACGTGGTAGCTCACTCGATGAATGCGCCTTACGGTAAAGAAAACCCACCTTTTAAGCACGATAGATATTATACCTGCCTAGGATGGCTTGTCATTTTACTTGGAGTAATCGGTTTTTTGGGGTGGGCTTTCTTGGCTCCCTTAGATGCAGGTGTAAGCATAGAAGCAAAAGTTATAGTTAGCGGAAACCGCAAATCAGTACAGCCACTAGCAGCAGGCAAGATAGAAAAAATTCATATTATGGAGGGGGATCGCGTACAAGCAGGTCAGCTCCTGGTTGAGTTGGACTCAACCTTTACCTTGAATCAATATAATTCATTAAGGCTTCAATATTTCAGTAAATTGGCCGCCAAGAACCGCTTGATGGCCGAACGAGATGGAATATCAGAGGTTCGTTTTGACGAAAAATTGCTACGCGACCTGGGAAATAATATACAAATAGATGAAATTATTCGAGCTCAGCAGGAGCTGTTCGACAGCCGCCTAGGTACTCAGCGGGCTATATTTGACGAGATAGAGGCCGCAATGCGCGGCACACGCGAGCAAATTAGCAGCGTGCAACGCATCCTACAATCACGTCAAGAACAACGCCGGGGTTTTGATCGGCAGCTTGAAAGTCAACGGCTTCTAGTAGATGAGGGACTGCTGGCACGAAATCGTTTCTTGGAAGCAGAGCGCCAATACTCTCAGCTGCTCGGCTTGATTGCAGATGATCAGGGTCGTTTAGGCTCATTAAAAGAAAGTATAAACGAGTCAAAGGCACGATTAGCTTCTCAGCGCGCCAGTCATCAAAAAGAATTGCGCGCCGAGTTGAATGACACTCGCATATACATGGCGGATTTGCTATTGAAATTGGATACTGCTCAATACGATGTAGCAAATATGAAAATCGTGTCTCCAACGGCTGGTATCGTGGCAGGTCTATCAGTATTTACCCGTGGGGGTGTGGTAAATGCAGGAGACCGTTTGATGGACATCGTACCTCTGAACGAGCCGCTGTCGGTAGAAGGACGTTTGCCTGTGACGGAAATAGATAAGATCCATAGTGGCCTGCAGGTGGAGCTGGAATTCATGGCCTTCAGTCGCGCGACCACACCTAAATTGATCGGCACCATAAAGACGGTATCTGCTGACAGGATGGAGGATTCAAAAAATCAGCCATACTATCGTATAGAAATTAATGTGAATAATCTTCAAGGGCAGGAAATCTCTCCAGGACTTTTATTGATGCCAGGCATGCCGGTAACCGCTTTCATTAAAACTGGCGAGCGTACATTGATGGCATATTTGCTCAAGCCACTACGAGATCGTACTCGCCTGGCGTTAATAGAGAAATAAACGACAGAACTGGAAATAATGAAGAACCAAACTAACTTATTTAGAGACCTTCGCCAGAAGAGAAGACTCTGGTCATGTCGAGCACGACGTAATCGAGTATGCTTTTTTACGCATCTTGCCCTAATATTTATGGGAGGCTGGCCGAGTGCCGGACAAGCGGAATTCGTGCCCAGAAATCTACCTGAGCCAATAGAGTCGATATCGATAGATGGGGGATCAGATAGTGGAGCAAAGCTTGACCTGGTAAGGGCATACGAGAGCATGCTGCTCAACAACCCGAAGACATATGCAGCAAAGGCATCTCGTGATGCCGGCCTGAATGAGAAGAATATTGCTCGCGCTGCCCTGTTACCCAAGGTGTCAATTAACTATATTCGCAATCGAACAGAAAGGTCGGAGCGAGTAGAACAATCCAACCCACTCAACCGAGACCATACTGTTCAAGATCGCTTCTTTGGAAAGAGAGCTGGCCTGAACATCGAGCAGGTGCTTTTTGATTATTCAGCAATTAGCACTTACCGCATGGGAAAAGTGCGTGCTGAGTACGCTGAAATCGAGTATCGCTTGCAGCTTCAGCAGCAAGCGATTTCGTTGATTGACGCCTACCTAAACGTAATATTGGCACGTGACTTACTTAAGATGACTCGTCATCAACAGCTCACCTATCAGGACATATTACATGACAACAAGACTGTCTTGGCGCGGGGGGAAGGCACCCGTATAGATATCTTGGAAACACGTGCACAGCTGGGCACAATCCGTGCTCAATTGGTGGATTACGACAACCAACTAGCAGATGCACTTAAAGAACTATCAACGCTCTTGGGCGAACGGGTTCAGGCATCACAATTGATGTCTATTGACTTATATGCGGAACAGTTATTCTTGCAAGGCGTGGATATAAAGACCTTGCAGAGCGATGCTTTCGAGCAGAACCCGGACGTTCAAGCCGCACGCTTGACGATTCATCATAATGAACTGAGCATCCAGCAAGCAAGAGCGGGATTTATGCCTCGCGTTTTACTTTTTGCGACACACGATAGAATCGACTCTGATAGCACAATTAATAGTGGGCGCAATTATAACAGCAACACCATTGGCCTGCAGGTTTCGGTCCCTATATTCAGCGGAGGATCAAGTCATTACGCTACACGACGCGCACACAACCAACTGGAAAGAGCGCGTTACGACCTAGACGACAAAAGCAATAACATCGAATTCCTACTGGAGAAACATTACCGAACTTGCATTACCAGCATGGAGCGAATTCATTTACTGCGTCAGAGCGCTACTGACGGCTTTGACCTTGTCGCGGCGCTGCGCAAGAGCGTAATTGGTGGCGAACGCACTAATTCAGACGTATTGGATGCTGAAAACCAAACTTATCAAGCACGGCGGGATTTGCTCCGCGCAGTTGTTCAGTTATTCCAGGCGTATCCTAAGGTACAGTTTTATGCGGGGCGCTTTTCTGAGGATGATGTATTAGTCCTTAATAATAAAATGTTATTTTAAATGTGCGTTGCATGGCCTTGGGAGCGCCGGCGCGCTGAACGTAGCTCCTTATTAGCCCTCACCGCTTGACTTAGAGCGCACTCTAACCAATTGCCTCCTCATTACACCGCCAAAACGGCCAGTTCCGTTGCGCGGTTTAACCAAGGAGACAGCTCATGGCATTTAAAAATGCTCAGCCTTGTAACCGGGCTATTGCCTTCTGCATTCGCAATTTCGGGATCGGCAACTGAACCGGACAGCCGACTAGCCAAGGGAGTCGTCCAGCACTGACTTAGCGGGCCCACCACAGTGGGCCCGCTCATGCTATCGCAGGCCAAGAAATAACGCAGACGTCCAGACCCGTGACTGGTCGCGCTGCCGGGCGCAGATGAACAACGGGTGCTCTCGTCCTGCTTCAAGCCCCAACCGCGCCAGTTCGATGCTGCCCTGCAACTCACGGGGCAACGGCGCAGCGGTCATCCGTTCCAGGGACATTTTCAATTCCGCGCCGGGCAAAACTTCGACCACTTGCGATTGCGCCAGCAATTGTTCGCCGGAGAGTTCCATGACCACTGTCGGCGCGTGTACGTAAGGTTGCGGTTCGGACGGGTCGCCAACCTTGACGTAATTGTCGATACGGCTGTGGATCTGCAGCGTGGCGCCGGCCAGTTGCGACAGGTCGATTTCGATGCTGTCGGTATCGCCATTGGTGTCGGTGCGAAACGCCAGGACCGTTGCGTCCTTGCGCCATACGGTCTGCTCGGGATGATCGAGGCCCAGGGCGCGAAAGCCGTTGATGACTGCGCCAGTGATGCGGATTTCGCCGGTCCAATAGGCCCCGCGATAGCGATCCTTGATCCGTGCGCCGCCCAGGCGCAGGCGAATGCGTTGTGCGCTGTAGCCCAGTTCCTGGTGCAGGTTGCGTGACCAGATCAGTTGGTCGCCGTCGAACAGATCGACCTGCTCCCAGCCCGCCTCGCCCAATAGTCGATAATCCAGAATGGCATTCGAATCGGCGGTGAATACTTCGCCCATGAAGTGCTTGCCCTGGCGCAGGCTGGCGAACGAGCGCTCGCCGGTCGTGGCGAAGGTGCGACGGGCGCGCAGGGCCTTGCCGACACTGGCGCGGTCGAAAGCCTCGGCGACCACCCCGGTCAGCCCGCCACGGGAGCCGAACACCGCCGTCGCTGGAACGCCACCACCGCAGCGGCCTTGATGCTCGTCGCTGTTCGCCGCGGCGCCGACCCGATAGCCACGCTGCAGCGCTTCGGCGTAGACCCAATGGAACTGGCCCCAGGCCGAACCGACTTCGATCAGCCGTTCGAGCTCCGGGTGATGCCAGTCGAGGTTGCACCGACGGCCGCCGACGTGGGGCATCATCAAATGGCCTTCGGGGTCCTTGGCATAGGCGGCATACAACTCGTCCACCGGCCAGGCACCCGGCTTGATGGTGCCGGCGGTGAACTCGTTCCATTCGAAGGAGCGCACCAGTCGGCCCTGATTGTCGAAGGGGAATTCGGGTTTGCGGTCGTGAAGGAATACGACGTTGCGGTCGCCACCGGCGCAGGAGTTACCGCACCATTCCGTACCGGGATAACACACGAATCGGCCTGGCTCATTGAGCTCATGGATCAGCTTGACCGCCTGGTCCCAGCGCTGCTCGGTGATGTTGAAGTCGTTGGCGGTGTAGCCGAGGACATCGAGCCCGGCGACATCGCGACCGTAGCTGAGGTTGTACAGGGTGTCGTTGGTGCCCACCGTGTCATCCGAGTGCACATGCAGGTCGGCGTAGAGCGGGCGCAGCGCGGTACCGGCCGAGTCGACAGTGACGAAGGCCTGGGCGCCGTGGACAAAAGGTGCCGCCACCTCGGCGGACAGACGCCACTCACCCACGGCGCCGAGATCAAGCGCCTCGATACGGGCCGTCGCCCAACCTTCGCAGGCCAGCGTGAACGGCTGTTGACGCTCGCCGCCCTCCGGGTCAACCAAGGTCAGCACTCCCTTGAGCGGCAGGTTTCGGCAGGTGTTGCCCCAGGCATCGTCCACCCGCAAAAGCACGTCGAATGCCTCGCCGGCGCTGACCAATCGCGGCACGATCACCTGCACACGCTGCGCCGGCCCCGGCACGATGTCGAGCAAGGGATCGCCCGGCACCTCGGCAAATTTCGAGCTGCCCAACGGGTCGATGAACAGGCGGAAACGGAAGTCCTTCTCGACGAAACTCTGCGCCCGTGTCCCTGCTCCGCCCTGGCGTCGATCGCCCAGGCGGATGATGACTTTATCTCCTGGGTTCAGGTAGCCGTCGATGATGTCGATGATGATCGCTTTCTGGAACGGCCGTTCATGCCCCTTCTGGTCGAAGCGCACTTTCAAGTGCTGCACCGTGGCCTGGCTCTGGCCGGGGACCAACTCACCGGCCTGGTATTCGGCGCTGACATAGTTGGGACCGGCCGGGTTCGAGGTCTGGAACAAGGCCCAGTCCGAGTAGAACTTGAAGGCCAACTTGAGCCACGCACCGTCGGCCAGGCCACTGCCACCGACCTCATAGACCAGGGTGATTTCATCCCACTGCCCGGCGACCAGCGTGTCACGGTCGCAGTGGACGCTGCCCAGGAATGGACGTTTCTTGTTGCGCTCGTACAGGCCTTGCGGGGCGATGTAGTGCCCGGCTTCGCGTGGATCGAAAACGTTACTCACATGACACCTCGTGCAGTGGTCCACTGAAGGGTTCGAATACGTGGGGCGATGCTTATTGCACGCGCCATTTCTGGTAGTGACGCTCGATGCGCCGGAACACGAAGCTTTCCATGAGCCAGGCGATCAGGCCGATCACGACGATGCCCAGCAGCACCTGACTGCTGTTGCCGATCTGCCCGCCGGTGGAGACCATCCAGCCGATGCCTTGGGAGGCTCCGATCATTTCCGCCGCGACCAGCGCCCGCCAGCCCTGGCTGAAGCCGATGCGCAAGGCGGCGGTCACGAACGGCAACGAGGCCGGCAGATAGACATGGGCCAACAGCTGCCAGGCGTTGGCGCCCAAGGTTCGCGCCGCACGGACTTCACCGCCGCGAATGCTTTGCACGCCCTCCTGGATCGTCACCGCCATGGGGAACATCGCGGCAATGAAAATCACCAGCACGATGGAGACATAGCCCAGGCCGAAAATGATCATGATCAGCGGCGCCCAGGCAATCGGCGGGATGGCCATGAACAGGCTGTTGAGCGGCGAGATGAAATCGCGAAAACGCGAGGACAGGCCAGCGGCCGTCCCCAGCGAGACCGCCACGATTACCGCCGCGCAAAAACCACCCAGTTCTTCCAGCACGCTGGCCTGCAGGTGCTGCCACAGCGAACGGTCCCCCAGCCAGCGCAGCGCCTCACGGGCAACGTCCCATGGCTGCGGCAGGATGTAGGTGGGAAAGCGGCTCGCCAGGGCGATCCAGATCAACAACAGGAATGGCAGCGACGCCCATCCCCAATTCGGCTTTGGCAAGGACATGACGGGCTCAGTACGCGGCTTTTTCCAGGTAGGAGGTATCCACGATCTGTTCGGTCTTGAGCGTGGTGTCGATAAAACCCAGGGCATGGGAGTAATTCATCAGGCGCTGGATGAACTGGATGTCCGACTCCTCCAAGTCCGCCGACCAGCCCAGCCGGGTCCGCGCCTGGGCGACGATGGCCTCCGGCGTGATGGTCTTGCCGTCAATGCCCTGCACCGCTTCGAGCTTGAAAGCCTCGGCGATGAGCCGGTTCGATTCGGCGGGGTGTTCATTGAGGAAGGCGATCGCCTTGCGATGGGCACGTAGCAGCTTCACCACGTCGTCCGGGCGCTCCTGCAAGGTTTTCGGCAAGGCAATCACCACGTACCACGGGTATTGGGGCAGCGCCTGGTTGACATCGAGCAGGATCCGGCTCGAACCGCGCAGCACCGACTGGCTGACGAAGGGCTCCCAGGAAAACGCCGCATCGACGATGCCGCGTTCCAGGGCGGCGTTCATGTTGCCCGGCGGCATGTCGATGATATCCAGGTCCTTGTCAGGATCGAGCCCGGCCTTTTCCTTCAGCACATAACCGCGCAGCAGCACATCCATGCCACTGCCCTTCTTGACCCCGGCGAGCTTTTTTCCCTTGAGCGCTTCCAGCTGGCTGATCGCACTCTTGGCATCGACAGTCACCGCGGCCTGGCCGTAATTGACCTTCGCCAGGATCCGGCTTTGCAGCCCACGGGAAAACCACTGGTACACCGGCGGGGTCCCGACATAAGCCACGTCCAGTTCACCGGCGGCCAAGGCCTGCTGGATCACCGGGCCATCGCCCAACGCCTTTAGATCGACATTCAAGCCCTCGTCACGGAAGTAGCCCTGTTTCTCAGCGATCAGCGCCGGAGCGTTGGCCATGGCGAAGACGTAACCCACGCGCAAGGGTTTCGCCTCGCCGGCCACGGCGAATGCGCTGCCGGCCAACGTGGCGGCGGACAAGGTAAGGGCAAGCAGCGAACGTTTGATCATGCTGTCAGCTCAAGTCGAGGGGTGGGGTAAATGGTCGCGTCGCCCGTGTTCATCACCTGGGCGATGCGCGTCATCAATTCATTGCGGTAATCGAGGAACGCCGGCAGGCGGCGGGTCTTAAGGTTCGTTCGGGGGCGCGGCAGCTGGATCTCCAGTTCGCTGTGAATCCCTGCGGGGGCAATGTTCAGTACGATGACCCGATCGGCCAGAAACACCGCTTCGTCGATGTCGTGGGTGATGAACAGCACCGTCTGGCCCAGTTCGGCCCAGATGCGCAGTGTCTCTTCGTTCATGCTGTTGCGGCTGATGGCATCGAGCGCGGCGAACGGCTCGTCCATCAGCAACACGCTGGGTTCCAGGGCCAGGGTCCGGGCCAGAGAGACGCGCTGTTGCATGCCACCAGAAAGCTGGTGCGGCAGCCGATGCGCCGCGCTCTCCAGGCCGACCAGGCGCAGGTACTGCAAGGCCCGTTCGCGCTGCTGCGATGCGTCGATGCTGGCTCTCATCCGCAGACCGAAACGGACGTTTTCCAACGCGCTCAACCAGGGAAACAATTGCGGCGCCTGGAACACGTAACCCAGCTCCGAACGCTCCGGCCGCACCGCTGTCTGGTTGATGGTGATCTGGCCAGCCTGCGGCTGCATGAAACCCGACAGCAGATTCAACAGCGTGGTTTTTCCGCAGCCGGATGGACCGAGGATCGCGACGAATTCACCGGGCTTGGCGTTCAGGCTGAACGAGGAAAACACTGCATGCCCGTTGGGGTAACGGAAGCTGATATCAGCAACTGTCAGGGCATCGGCTTGCAGCTGTGGGCGCGGGAGGGTTTTGAGCATGGCAAGTGTCGTCAGGTCGTTTACAATGGCAATGCCTGACATAATACGTATTAATACAAGTAGTCCCAATAACCTATTTTTATAACCTTAGAAGTGAAGGCGCCCTGCCCCCACTCAAGGTCATGGAAGCTGACAGTGTCCACCTCCATTCTTCGCGACAGCAGCACCTCACTCTACGAACAGATTGCCCATCAACTGCTGGAGGAAATCCAGCGCGGCGACTATGAACCCAGCGGCAAGCTGCCGTCCGAGGCGCAGTTGGGCGAGCGGTTCGGGGTGAGCCGCGTCACGGTTCGCCTGGCGGTGGGCAAGCTCAGCGACGACGGCGTGGTGGAACGCAAGCAAGGCAAAGGCACCTTCGTCGCAGCCAAACAGGTACGCCACGGCCTGGATGCGTTGCGAAGTTTTCATGAGGCGTTGTTGCTGCAAGGGCTGCAACCGAGCATGCGGGTGCTCAGCCATGCCCTGCTGCCTGTTCCGGAAACCATGCGAGGTTTGTTTGAAGCAGCAGACGACTGCCTGCTGCTGGAGCGCCTGCACTTCGTCGATGACGAACCCATTGCTCTGGGACGCAGTCACTTACCGGCGGAGTTGGCCGACGTTGCCTGGAGTGAAGTCGAACATCAGCCGATCTATTCCATCCTCGAGTCAATCACTGGCCTCGCGGTCACCCGCGCCGACCTGGCAATCCGTGCGCAGGAAGCCGACAAAAGCCTGGCCAAGGCGCTGCAAGTAAAACGCGGCGCGGCGCTGCTGGTCATGGAGCGCACCTCGTATTTTGCCGACGGTCGCTGCTGCGACCGCACGACGTTCTACATCCGACCGGAGCGCTATGCGTTTATTCTCAGTGGGGTTTTCAAGACCGCTCAGGGTAGTTGATGACAACAGTCCGAACTCGCGGTCATGGATCTGGATCCAGGACTATGACGCCTTGCTTCCCTGCGCTCCAATAAGGCGTGCGCCCCGACTGGTTACCAGTCCGGGCGCAGCAAGGATCAGGCGGGATTTCTTACGCTTGGGCGTTGCTGCACTTTCACCTGCCAGGCCAAGAGCGCGGTGCACTGATCGGGGATCGCAATACTGGCGAAACCGGCGAAGATCAGCCCGGCATACACCGTGATGTCGGCCATGGAAAATTGCTCGCCAGCGATGTATGGCTGGCTACGCAGGACCTGATCGAAATAGTGCATGCCGGCAACCGCTTTGTCGCGCTGACGGTTGCCCCACTCGATACGGCCTTCCCATTCAGGACTCTTGTAGCGCTGCAGAGCGGCACCGAGCCCCGGCGTGGCGTGATGGAAGTAATAGCCGACCGGATCCGCCAGCTCGGACTCCGCCCGCTTTTGCATCATGTGGATGACGGCCTTTTCCTTCGGCGTCTTGCCGGTAAGAATCGGGTTGTCGTCCAGATTGTCCAGGTACTCGGTGATTGCGGTACATTCGCTGATGTGGGTGCCGTCATCCAGTTGCAGCACCGGAACGGTACCCAACGGGTTAATCGCCAGGAACGCGGGTTGCTTGTGTTCCGCAGCGGGTAGGTCGACCTTGATGAACTCTACTTGCGAGCCCAGACCTTTTTCGGCCAGAACAATACGTATGCGCAGTGGATTGGGAAAACCGGGGATATCAAAAACCTTCATACGAGCTCCTTAGCTATCTATCTACCTATCGATAGGTATAAGCTACGGCAGCGATATTCCCACTGTCAATGTCTATCTATCGATAGGGAGATGAATTTGTGACAACGGATACACGAGAAACGATCATGACGGCTGCCCGAAAGATGGTGCAGACCCGGGGCTACAACGGCTTGAGCTTTCGTGAGCTCGCCAAGCAAGTCGGCATCAAAAGCGCGAGCATCCACTATCACTTCCCTACCAAAGGCGACTTGGGCGCGGCTTTGGCCAAACGTTACACCGAGGATGGGCTTGAATACCTTGCTGGCTTACGCGCCCATTCCGAAGACCTGGTTGTATGGATGAATGGCTACACCGACATCTTTCGCATGGCTCTGGTCAACGACAATCGCATGTGCCTTTGCGGAATCATGTCTGCCGAATACGATGACTTGCCGCCAGAGGTGAGGACAGAAGTTGACGGTTTTACCGAACTGAACGTGCGGTGGTTGACGGAGGTGTTGTCGGTTTGTCGGCCACAGCTGAGCCTTGAGGAACGACAGGAACAGGCGCTGGCGATCTATGCGGCTGTAGAGGGCGCTCAGTTGATCGCCCGGGGACGTGCTGACATCAGTGTCTTTGACAGAACAATCGCGACGTATCGCTCGGCTGGTCTGTTGCCCTAGGTCCGCGGGGCTCGTCATGCCTTGGTTGTGGCAGCGATGCGCGAACGCTCGCTGCCGGTGGAACGAAGCTCTCTCCAGCTCGAGGATGACTGATTTACGCTTGTTTCAGTTGGGGCATGTACTCGGCAAGCTCGGCAGGATCAGTTGTCGGCGGGTTGAGCCTCGTGTTGATGGATGATCCCCCTATGTAACGCTCGAAGACCTTCCAGCCATGTTCGGTTCGACGCAAGCGGTCCATCATCGGCGAGAACAGCCAGATAGCCGGTAAATCATCAGGGCTGTCGATGGCTTCGCCATCTCCCAGCATCGCGGCCGACTCTGGCATCGCGTAGCGCACCAGTAGATTCTGATAGCGCACCACCACACCGTCTTCATCAGCATCGACAATGTGGTTGGTGGCGTGTCGGCTGACGCCAGGGATCAGATAGGGATAGTCCCTCCTGAAGAACTGCCGAATCTCCTCGTGGCCGCTGATGGTGCCATGGAAGTGGTAGGCCACAGCGTCTGGTAGGAAGGCATCGACCATCGCCTCCACGTCCCACGTTTCAAACCACCAATTGAGCCTGTTCACGAAATCGATCGCGCTGATTCGCTCCGCTGGATCGACAGCGCCTTGAGATGGGATTCTTGGAAAAGCATTCATGAGTACTTCCTCGTTTCGGGTCAGAAATCGCATGTGCAATTACACATCAAACATGCAAAAAAATTACTTGCCTACCACTTCCTCAAGAAGCGAGTTACGAATCAGTACAGCCGAAGCCTCACCGATTTGATCCTCACGCTCACGTTGCGCAGTCTCCCAGTGAGGCTCGGCCTCTTTCAACTTCGCTCGTCCTTTCGCTGAGACCGAGAGCCTGATGGCAGAACGAGGCCCTTCAGCACGGTTGGCGACATATCCTTCGCTCTGCAATGGCTTCAGCGCCCGAACCAGTGTGGTTCGTTCCATGACCATGACTTCCGCCAATTCGGCGATCAGGATTCCAGGATGCTGGTTGATCAACGCGAGCGTGGAAAATTGCGAGACAGTAAGACCTACGGCAGACAAGTGCCGGTCGTAGAGGCGGGTCAGCAGACGCGCGTGGCGTCTGGCGGCGAGGCAATGACAAAGGTCGGCGCCATGGGGGCTTTTCATGACGCCCATCATATGTGTAAATGCACATCAGTCAAGTGTGATTTGCGGCACCGGAGCTTTACTCAGCGCCATTCCCCATCCAGGTAGGTGCCGATTTCCCAGAGTCGTCATCCCTGGTGGACTCATTCTCCGCCCAGTTAACGAGGCCTTGTCATGTCTGAGGTACGAGAGCTTCATGGCGCATCAACGGGGAACAGCCTGCGAGCTGCCATTGCCCTGGCTGAAGCGGGCATGGAATTTATCCCGAGGTGTCTTGACCTGACATCAGGCGATCAGCGTGCTCCAGAATATCTGGCACTTAACCCGTCAGGTAAGGTTCCGACATTTGTGGATCACAGCGTCTCACCGTGCCTGGTCATCAATCAATCAAACGCAATCATTCAGTACGCTGACGAACAGGCCCCTGGCCGTCTATCGCCCAAAGAGCCGGGCGCCCAACGTTATAGGGTCTATGACCGGTTCTATTATTTCGTTACAGATGTTATCGCCCCAAGCCACGGCGCTTTTTTTCTATGTCAGGTCGGGCAACAAGCGGCTTCCGCGCCACTGAACCGAAGAGCGTTGGAGCATCTGATGGCGGCAGAGGCATTTCTAGAGGACGGGTACATGGCGGGTGCTAGCTTCTCGATGGCCGATATTTCTGCGTTTACGTTTGCAAGATCGGTGCGAGACCAAATTGATTGGCGGGAGCTGCCCCGCATGGCGCGCTGGCTGGCGTTGATAGAAGCCCGGCCCGCAGTGAAACTGGGCTTGCAGGCGTTTACTACCAAGCTCTCGTGACCGGCGGGGTGCGGTGTGCCTGATACTCAGTATTGGGCAGGTTTTAGGGCCGCTTCGCAGCCCAGCGGGAGCAAGCTCCCTCGCCACGGGTTCTCAGTTTGAAGCGCAAACGGGACTCTCTGGACCGTGGCCCGGGCGGGTCCGCCTGGATCTCGAACAGACCATCACATCAATACGTTCATCGACCGATACTCCGCGTTCGCGAGCAAGCTCGCTCCCACACTGGAACGCCGCTCAGGTCCTGAGCCTATCGGCGGTGGATGCGCACGACGTCGAGGTCTGGAAACCGTAGCGAACAGCGCCGCCTCGGTGTCGTTGACGACGCGATGTTCAAGCACCGCTCAGCGCAGCATCAACGGGAATATCAAGGATAAAGGTCGCGCCCTGCCCGGCCCCGTCGCTGTGCACGCTCAAGCTGCCGCCCATTTCCTGCGCGGCGAGCGCGCAGCTGTGCAGGCCGAAACCGTGGCCGTCCTTGCGAGTGGTGAAGCCATGGGAAAAGATCCGCGCCAGGTGCTCTGGCGCAATCCCGTTGCCGTTGTCGGCCACCGTGATACGCAATGCTGATCCGTCGACAAGGGACGCGCAGAACGTGATCCGGGGGCTGCGATCGCTCACGCCATCCAGCGCTTGCCTGGCGTTGCGGATCAGGTTCACCAGAATCAGCAGCATCCGGTGCCGGTCCAGCGACAGCAGGGGCAAGTCGGCAATGTCCTTGACCACCGTCACCTCCTTGCGTGCCAGTGATCCGGCACTCATGCGCAAGGCATCATCGATTAGTTCAGGGACCGGTACTGTCTCGACGATGCTGACAGCAACGGCATAGGACTGCTGGGCTGCGACGATGGTTTTGATATGGTCGATGCCTTTGATGAGCTGCCCGAGCTCTTCGATGATGCCCTGCTGCTCTTCCGTCACCACTTGCGCCAGCTTGAGCAGGTAATCGGGCAGCATCCTTCCCTTGTTGTCCGTGGTCAGAAAATCGCTCAAGTCGTGGACGTGCTCGCTCATCAGTCGCGCCACCTTGCCCAGCCCCTGGGCCTTGGAGGTGCGCATCTGGCTGCTGACCAGCTCTGCCGATACGTTCACGCTGTTGAGGACGTTACCGACGTTGTGCAGCACAGTCGTGGCGATTTCGGCCATGCCCGCCTGACGGGATTTTGCCTGCAGTTCGCTTTGCACCTGGCTCATGCGCAGCGCCGCGCGTACGCGAGCCTTGAGCTCCAGCGGCGAGAAGGGTTTGGCGATATAGTCGTCGGCGCCACTTTCCAGCCCGGAGATGCAGGCCTCGCTACCGCCGCGGGCGGTCACCAGGATTACCGGCAGATGGGCAAAACCGGCGCTGGCTTTGATCCTGGCGGTCAGGCCGAAACCGTCGAGCTTGGGCATCATCACATCCGAGACGATCACGTCGATGGGTCGAAGCTGCAGCAGTGCCCAGGCCTGCTCTCCATCCGTTGCGGTGGCGACGATGTAGTCGTTTTGCAGAAGCTCGCTGAGATAGCTGAGCATTTCCGGGCTGTCGTCCACCACCAGCACTCTGGATCGCAGGGCATGTTCCGGATGCGGCTCGTCGTCTGCGCCTTGCGTCGAAGCGAGGTCGTTGCGACTGCCCTGGCGGCCATCGTCAAAACGCAGGTGGCGCTGCTCCATCGTACTGGTTGTGCCCGCCGATGATCGCTCAAGCATATGGCTGGCTTCGGTCGGCAGGGTGTTCTGCTCAGCCCCCAGCGGAAGCCGGACAAAGAAGCGCGAACCCCGTCCAGGCTCGCTGTCGACGCCAACTTCGCCGCCCATCAGTTCGGCCAGGTCCTTGACCAGGGCGAGACCGATGCCGGTGCCGCTGTAATGGCGCGTGGCGGAGTTGTCGATCTGGGAAAAACGCTGAAACAACAGCGGGAGTTTGTCCGGCTCTATGCCGATTCCCGAGTCTTGCACCGCTAACTCAAATCGCTCGCCTTCGATCGGCGTCACTGCCAGGTGTACGGTGCCGCCGCCGGGCGTGAACTTGATGGCATTGCTTACCAGGTTGAGAAGGATTTTCTCGAAGTGCCGGGGGTCCAGAAACACCGTGCCGAGCGCGGGATCGATGCTGCAAGTCAAGGTGCAGCCTTTGCCCTCGGCGACCATGGCGGCGTCCTCGGCCAGCACCCCCACCGCCTGGTTCAAATCAACCGGCGAGGGACACAGCTCGAACTTGCCAGCTTCGGCCTTGGAAAAGTCGAGGATGTCGTTCACCCGGTTCATCAAGCGCAATGCGTTGCGTTGGGCACGTTCGACCTGCACACGCCAGTCCGCTGGCGGGGTGTTCGCCGCCGAGAGCTGTTCCAGGGGCGCGAGGATGAGGGTCAGGGGGGTGCGCAGTTCGTGGCTGACCGTGGCGACAAAATCGCTCTTTGCCTGGTTGGCCGTCTCGGCCTGGTTGCGCGCCTGAATGAGTTCGACGGCCTGCGCCTCCAGTATGTCGGTCTGTTGGTGCAACGTGTCGGTCCGTTCGGCGACCATTCGCTCCAAAGAGGCCTGGACCTGCTGTCGCTCGGCCTCGGCCTCGGCCTCCAGCACCCGGATGCGCAGGGCATTCTCCTGGAACACCCGTACGGCGCGGGTCATGATTCCAATCTCATCACCGCGTGCGGCGCTGGCCATCTCGGCGTTCAGGTCGCCGGCCGCAAGCCGGCGCATGACCGAGGCCAGGGCCACGATGGGCTGCGCGACAAATCGTGACGTGCTCCAGGCGATGGCACCAGCCAGCAGGACGGCGACGGTGCCCGCAACTATCGTCGCAAGCATGCCGCGATCGTTGTGGACCAAGGCGTCGGAGCGCGCTTCACCCGCAAAGCGCGCAACCAACAGGCCGGCGCTCCGTGCCTCGTTGCGAACCTCGTCGCGCGCCGCGCTCAAGGCATTGCTCGCCTGATGGAACCTGGCGAAGGCCGCCCGGTAGCCGGCAATCTGTTCACTGACCGTCAGGGGCGTCGCCTTGGCTTGCAGTCCTACGGACGAAGGCAGAACCCGAGCGAGACGGGAGAGCTCGTCGAGAATCAGCCCGACAGAGCGGGCGGTTTCGGCCGACGGTGACAGGCGAAACGACAAGGTCTGCGCTTCCAGCGTGGCGACACGCTCGGCGAAACGCTTGGATAACGCGGCGGCGTTGTGCAGCAAGCCGGTCGCTGCCTGAATATCGCTTGCGTCGTGGCCGACGAGCCCATCCGCGTCAGCCAGCATCGCCTCGAGGCGCCCGGCCGCATCCCCGACGGCGGCGAGCTGCCGCAAAGCTTCGTCTCCCTGAACTCTGGGGGCCTCGCCAAGGTGCTCTACCGCGACGCTGGCAGCAGCGACCGCCGCCGCCAACTGGTCAAGGATCTCCGTTTCCTGCGGCGCCACCATCACCTCGCGCAGTTGTTCGACCACCGGCAGGAGCGCCGCGCAGGCGTTGCGCGCCGCGGTGGCGGCCGCCGCATCCCCGGCTACCAACATCTTGGCCACATAGCCGGTGATGATCCGTTCGCCGTTGCGCAGGACATCCAGGATGCGGTGGGCGCTTTCGATGTTGCTCACCCGCGCCTCGTGCCCGGCGGTGCGGGCATCGAGCCCCTTCAGGCCATCGGCGATGCCCTGTTCGACGAGGATCGTCGCCTCTCGCATCCGCCCGTAGTGGGCGGTCATGTTCTCCGTTTCGCCATCCATGGTCAGGGTCGCCGCGCGCAAGGCAGTGATCGCTGCGGCGAGCCGCTCCAGGCTGCCCTTGAGCGATTGCGCCTCGGCCGCCGGAATGGCGCTGAGGCCGGCGATCGCCGTCGCCACCATGCCTTCGGCCTGGGACAGACTCTCAGAATCGCGGGTGGCGATGAAGTTTTCCACACGCCCGGTGGCGCCGTTGACCGAGGCCAGGATCTCCGCCGAATGGCTGGCGGAATCCACCGCGCGGACCATGCCTCGCAAGCCGTAGAGGTTCACCAGCGACACCGCCAGCATCAGGAACACCAGCGCGGCGACCGCCAGCCCGATCCTGACGGCAATGGGCCTGTCGGTGACGGGCTTGAATGTCACCATGGCGCTGCGCCTCCCCACTCCCCCGCCACTACTGCTTCGTAACCTCCGGCAAAGGCGTCGCCGGCGGCGCCGTATTGTTGTTAGCCGCGTCGATCATCGCGGCTACGGAAGCCTGGCTGTAAAAAGGATTGGCGGCGCCGCCCACCGGCATGGTCGCGAGCCAGGCGTCCAGGTCTTTCGCATCGATACGCACCAGCGGCACTTCGACGAACTTCGGCACCTGCTTGCCCGCCAGAATCTGCTGGGCGACCCAGAAACCTGCCTGCGAAACGCTGGGGGAGGCAGAAACAGAGACGGTCTCGTAGCCATTGGCATCGCGCTCCTGTTTCCACAGGGCGAGTTCGTCCTGACGATTGCCCATCACGATGATCGGTAGAGGCCGTCCCGCCGCCTTGAACGCCATGGCCGCGCCATAACCGTCGCCCCCTTGAGTCGCCACGGCATCGATGCTCGGCAGCGACGGCAGCGCCAGCGCCACCTCTTTGCGGGCGACGGAAGCCGTCCAGTTCCCATACACGGTCTTGGCGAACTTCAGGCCCGGATAGTCGCTGGCGGCCTTGCGAATGCCGTCGCTGATGTTTTTATCGGTGGCATCGCCGGCAATGCCGCGGATCTCCAGCAGCGTTCCGTTGCCCTTGAGGCGCTCGGCGATGTAATCCATCTCCACGCGGCCCATGGCGGACCAGTTGTAATCCACGGTATAAACGCAACTTTCGCTGACCAGGCTGGCCATGACCACCACCACGATGCCGGCATTGCAGGCATCGCGGATCACCCCGTTCAGCGCCGTATCGGACGCGGCCAGGACGACGATGGCATTCACGCCATTGACGATCATGTCCTGGATATGGGCCGCTTGTTCCGACGCCGAGTTGTTGGCGCTGACCACCGGAGCCTCGCGGATCAACCCATCCTTCTGCGCCTGGAGCGCGATCTCCTGCCAGTTGCGCACCATCACCTTGCGAAAATCGCTGCCTGCGTATGAGTTGCTGAAGGCAATGCTATAGCTTGCGGTAGAGCCGCCGGCGACACCGCCGTCGGCCGCTTGGGCTGGATGGGCGGCAAGCATCGCCAGCCCGGTCACGCAACCGGCGAAGCGCCAGAGGACGCTGTGGATCAAGGGCCATTTCAATAATGGAACCGGGCATGAAGTATCAGACACGTACAGACTCCTTTCCTTGGCGGCGACTGAAACCCGTGCAACGACGGTAGTGGCAATGAGCATAGTCCCAACGTGCCCACTTCGCGCGGCCACGGAGGATTTCAGCCAGCCGAGCCCCCTGATCGCGCCACCTTCACAACGCCGCAGCCGCAACCCCTCGGGCACGCCAGGCAAAAGCCAGCACCATCAGCAGCCCCAGACCCGCCATTGCCGCGCCGGCCAGGGAAATCGCCGGGTAACCCAACCCCGCGTTGATCACCGCGCCGCCCAGCGCCGCACCAATCGCGTTGCCGAAATTGAAGGCACCGATATTCACCGCCGAAGCCAGATTGGGCGCGTCCTTGGCGGCCTCCATCACGCGCATCTGCAACGGCGGTACCAAGGCAAAACTGGCGATACCCCAGATGAGGATGGCAACCGCGGCCGGCAGCGGCCAGCGCATCAGTACCGTGAACGCCAGCAAGACGAGAATCAGCACGCTAAGCGAAACGATCAGGGTGCGGTCTATCGAGCGATCCGCGGCCTTGCCGCCCCACATATTGCCCAGGGTCAGCCCCACGCCGAACAGCACCAACATGGCCGTGATAAAGGCACTAGAGGCATGGGTCTCGCTGGTCAGGATCGGAGCGATGTAAGTGAATACCGTGAACATCGCGCCCGAGCCGACTACGGTCAGGGCCAACGCCCCCAGCACCGGGCCGCGGCCCAGCACCCGAATTTCCGCCAGCACCCCGCTGCTCTGCGGC
The DNA here is from genome assembly GCF_054161305.1 of Pseudomonas sp. Z2-11. NCBI lineage: Bacteria > Pseudomonadati > Pseudomonadota > Gammaproteobacteria > Pseudomonadales > Pseudomonadaceae > Pseudomonas > Pseudomonas sp. Z2-11. The sequence goes on along the minus strand of NZ_CP096395.1, from coordinate 2,473,079 downwards.
GCCGGCAGGTTGGGCAGCGCGAACCACAACGCGGCCATAGCCACTACGCCCAATCCGGTGATTCCCCAGAACGCGGTACGCCAGCCAAACAAATCGCCAAACCAGGCCGCCAACGGCACACCGCCGATGGTCGCCAGGGTCAGGCCCATGAACATGGCCGCGACCGCCCCGGCACGTTTTTCCGGGGCGACCACGCTGGCGGCGACGATGGAGCCGACGCCAAAAAACGCACCGTGGTTCAGTGAGGTCACCACCCTGGCAACCATCAGGCTGTAGTAATCGGTCGCCAGCGCTGACATCAGGTTACCCAGGGTGAAAATCGCCATGAGTCCGATCAGCAGATAGCGTCGGGGAATTCTGCCGGTGGTCAAGGTCATCAGCGGCGCGCCGAGCAGCACGCCCAGGGCGTAGGCACTGACCAACAGACCCGCGGCGGGAATGGAAACGCCGAGATCCGCGGCGATGCCCGGCAACATGCCCATGGGGGCAAACTCGGTAACGCCGATGCCAAAGGCACCAATGGCGAGTGCGACAAGCGGTGGATTGATACGCATGGGAAGCCTCCTTATCTATGCCGCAGATGCTACGATTCGGCCTTTGCAAGCGGTAGATAGCATTTTTGGCAAGCACCTTTGCGTACGGAGCACAAATGGACTTCAACGGCAGATCAGGTGAAATGGCTATGTTCGCCACGGTGGCGCAGGAAGGCAGCTTGTCGGCCGCAGCGCGTGTGTTGGGGCTGACCCCTTCGGCGGTCAGTCGGATCATCGCGCGAACCGAACAACGGCTCGGCACCCGCCTGCTGTTGCGCACCACCCGCTCGATCACCTTCACCGCCGAAGGCGAGGCTTACCTGCGCGCAGCCCGGCGTATCCTCGCCGACATGGCTGAGGTCGAAGAGGCCATCGCCGACCAGGGCGTGCCCAAGGGCCGTTTGCGGGTCAGTGCCGCCCTCGGCCATGGGCGGCAGACCATCGTTCCTCTGGTGGCCGCATTCAGCGCCCGCTACCCGAACATCGTTGTCGACCTCACCCTTGGCGACGAAGTGGTCGACATTCTCGGCGGCCAGGCCGATGTGGCGGTGCGGTTTGGCCACCTGCCCGACAGCCCGCTGACCGCCCGCAGGATCGGCGACACCGGCCAGGTGGTGGTGGCTTCTCCCGAGTATCTGCAACGACACGGCACCCCTCGGGAACCGGAAGACCTGCTGCGGCACAACTGTCTGCGCTTCAACTTCCGTCGCGCCGAACCCAACTGGCCGTTCACCCGCGACGGCAAAGAGTTTTCCCTGAAGGTCAGCGGCAACATCGAATGCAGCAGTGGCGAGGCGCTTGCACAGTTCGCACGGTTAGGGGCTGGCATCGCCCGTATCGGCGAGTTCAGCGTGGCCGAGGATCTGCAACGCGGCGATCTGGTATCGCTGCTGGATGCCTGGAACCCCGGAGACCGGGAGCCGATCCATGCAGTCTTCGTGGGGGGTGCGGCGATGCCGGCGCGGGTACGGGTGTTTGTGGACTTTCTGCTGGAGCAGCATCGGATGTGAGGTTGAGCTGTATCTCACGCATGAACAGATTCGGCCCCTGCGCAGAAAATACCAACAGCGCTGAATGCGTTGACAATCCAGCTGCTAAGCTCAGTTTCGCTCCAGACCATAAGCCATAACAACTCAAAGAAAGGTAAGGCAGCATGAGCACGGTACAGCCTCCGACCACGTCAAAGTCCGCGAAATGGCGCTTCAAGGCAGGCATCGCGATTCTTTGCCTGATGCTCACGTTATGGTTGCTGGTGCCGCTGGCGGCGGCTGCGGATGTACCCCGCTCCACCATTGCGGCGATCACCGGCGCGCTGTTCATCATCAACAAGGTGCTGTTGCTGCTGGTCATCGCGGTGATGGGCAAGGCAGGTTTTCAAGAGCTCAAGCAGAAGGTGTTCGGTTATGTGTCGGGCCTTGTACCCAGTGCCGAGCAGGAGGTCAGCGTCACCCGCCACCGTATTGGCCTGGTGATGTTCTGCCTGCCGTTGGTGTGTTCTTTTCTTGAACCTTATGTCGATGCCTTCGCACCCGGCCTGCGTCCGAATAGCTGGGCGTTGCAACTGCTTGCCGATGCACTGTTGGTGGGCAGCTTCTTCGTCCTGGGGGGCAATTTCTGGGAGAAACTGCGCGCGCTCTTTATCCGCTCCGCTCGGGTCACCACCGCCGACGCGATCTGAGGCAACGCCCGGATCGCCGCCCCGGCGCGCTATCAGTATTTCTTCAATGGCCATGACTTGCAGGTGCCGATATGCCCGATTCGCCCAGTTCCGTCGAGCCTGAGTTACAAACCGAACCGCTTCCTGAAAAGCCTGCGCCAGCCAATCCGCTGAGGCGCATTGCCCTGGGCGTTGCAGTGTTGATCGCCGTGCTGTTCACCCTCTCGATTTTCATGGAGCGCCGCACGCCCTCGACGTCACAAGCCGTGGTGCAAGCCTATGTGGTGGAAATGGCTGCCGAGGTGGGTGGCCGTGTGACAGAAATTACGGTGCTCGACAATGCCCGGGTGAAGACCGGCCAGGTGCTGTTTCGTATCGACCCGCAGCCCTACAGACTTGTCGTCAGCGAGGCAGAGGCACGGCTGGAGGAAGCCGGCCAGGCAGTGGGCGCCAGCACCGCCTCGGTGGATGCCGCCCAGGCGCAGCTGGTGTCGGCGCGAGCGCAGCGCGACAACATTCGCGAGCAAGCCCGACGGGTGAATCAACTGGTGGAGCGTGGCGTGTTCGCCGCCGCCCGCCAGGATGAAGCGAAAGCCTCGCTGGGCTCCGCCGAGGCGGCCGTGAGCAAGGCCCAGGCCGACCTGGAACGGGCGCGCCAGCAACTGGGGCCCAAAGGCAACGACAACCCGCAGTTCAAGCAAGCCCTGGCCGCGCTGGAAAAAGCCCGGCTCGATCTGGTCCGCACCGAAGTCATCGCACCCGCCGACGGCGTGATCACCCATCTCCAGCTCGCGGTCGGTCAGGTCGTCAGCGCCGGCCAACCGGCACTGACCTTCATCGATAGGGGCACGGTATGGGTGTCTGCCGCGTTCAAGGAAAACAGCCTGGAACATGTGCAGGCCGACGATCCGGCGGAACTGGTATTCGATGTATTGCCGGGCCGTGTGTTCAAAGGCCGTGTTGAAAGCGTCGGCTGGGGTGTCGCGCAACAGGGCAGCAGCAACTCGGCCCTGCCCTCGGTGCGCAACCAGAGTGGTTGGGTGCGCGACCCGCAGCGCTTTCCGGTACGCCTGATAGTGGAGGAACCGCACCCGATCGGCCCGCGTTACGGCTCGCAGGTGAGCGTGGTGATCTATACCGATGACAACCCCATGACTAACGCACTGGGGGCATTCATGACACGCCTGGGCGCCTGGCTGAACTATGTCAATTGACGGGCAGGCCGAGCTTGAGCTGCTGCGGATCAAACGCCAGGGATTGCGTGTCGCTCTGGCAGTGACCGTGGGCTTGTGCGCGGGTCTGGTCCTGGGCGACATCCTGCCATTTCTCGCGCCCTTGTTCGCCATCCAGTTCCTCTTGGCCAGCCGCCGCGCGCCAGCGCTGTCTCAAGGGTTGATAACGTTGCTGGTGAGTATGCTCACCGGCGCGCTGCTGGTGGGTGTGACGGGTATGTTCGGTGAGCGGCCATGGATATTGCTGCCGCTGCTTTGGCTGTTTTATCTCGCCTGTTTTACCGCGCAAGGCCGGCAACCTGGCGGCGCGGGACCAGCGCTGATGCTGGTGATCGCCATTGTGGTGCCGATGCTCGATATCGCGCAGAGCGATCTGGGCGAGTCCATTGTGCTGGTACTGGTCAAGGCGGTCGGCCTGGGTTTGCTGCTGGCCTGGGGCGCCCATGCGCTGCTGCCCGACCCTGCTGGTGAATATGCCAAGGAGGCCTCCGCCCAGCCGCACGAGCAGACGCTGGTGATTCGCCAGGCCATGGCCAGCGCGACAATTCTGCTGACCATGGTTGCCCTGTGCCTGAGCGACCCACGGCTGGCCACGGCGATCGTCGTCCCGATCACGGTGGCCTCGTTGCTTAGCCAGTTTTCCCTGGGCATGAGCAGCCGCACAGCCCTTGGCCTGGTGCTGGTCAACCTGCTAGGCGGAATGGCGGCGTCCGTGGCCTTCACGCTGTTTGAACTGCGCCCGACCCTGTGGCTGGTGGCGCTGATCCTGTTGCTGGTAAGCCTGCTGTTTGCCGGCAAAGCCGCCATCGGCAACGCCACTGGCAAGATATTCGGCGGCGGGCTTATCACCTTCGTTATTCTGTTCGGGCTCGGTGTATCGCCACTGCCAACAGAGACGCCACAGCTGTTTTCCAGCCGAATCGCCTACGTGCTGTTTGCAGTGGTCTATGCCATTGGCCTGGCCGCGCTGCTGTGGCCAAGAGCGCGTGTATCGGAGCCTCGTCCGCAATCGGTGTAGGTGATCCACTCCTGCACGAGGCGCGTCTGCTTGCGGTGCGGCCGTTGTCTAGTCTGGTTTTACAACAGCCGGCACAGCCATTCGGGCAAAGACATACAGCAGCATCCCCACTAGGATAAGTGCCCCGCCTCGCAGCCACGTACCCCACTCTTGCTGACTCAGCAATAAGAGGCAAGACAGGATCGCCAGCCAGGGTACCCAGGTGGGAACCTGAAAATGTTCTTCTGCAACCTTGTCCTTGCGTAACACCAGCACGGCCATGTTGGTGCTGAGGAACACGAACAGTAAAAGCAGCACAACGGTTTGCGCCAAGGTCGCCAACGTTCCTGTCAGCGTCAGTGCGATGGCTACGAGCGTCGTTGCAATAATCGCCGCCCACGGTGTGCGCCTATGCGGCAGGACCCGTCCCAGGACATCTGGCAACAGCCCCAGATTGGCCATTCCATAAGTGAGTCGACTGGCCATGATCATGGTCAGCAGCGCTCCGTTGGCCACCGCGATGAGCGCGATAAAAGCGAACAGGCGAGGCGAAATGTCGAGCCCGGAAGCCCGAACCACTTCGAGTAATGGGGCCGATGTGGCAAGCAGTTTCTCCGTTGGCAAAACTGAAGACGCGGCGACCCCAACAGCCATGTAAACCACCCCTGCGGTAACCAGCGCCGCGAACAAGGCCCGTGGGTATACCTTGCGAACATTCTTGATTTCTTCCGCGAGATTGGCGGACGTCTCAAAACCGACAAACGAATAGAACGCGAGCAACGCCGCGCCCAACACCGCCAGCATCGGACTGACCCCAGGCTTGAACTCCAGCGCCCTTGCCAGTTCAGCTTCGCCAGAACTGAAAAAGTAACCCGCAGCAACGATGACCAACATCAGCCCTGACAGCTCGATCACGGTCATCAGCAGATTCGCCCCCAGAGATTCCTTGATCCCTCGCGCATTCAAGAGGGCAACGACCAGCAGGAAAATCAGCGCAGCAACGTGGGGTGATACGTGGATGAATGCGCCAAGATAGTCCCCCGCGAAGGCCAGCGAGAGACCGGCCGCGCTGGTCACCGCCGCGGCGAGCATGCAAAAACCAACCAGGAACGATATCAGCGGTGACTTGAAAGCCTTTTCGGCAAACACCGACGCCGCGCCCGCGTGAGGATATTTCGAGACAAGTTCGGCGTACGAACCTGCCGTCAACATGGCGAAGAACAACGCGATCAACAACGGCACCCAGATCGCCCCGCCTACCTCTCCGGCGATGGTACCCGCAAGCGCATAAACGCCAGCGCCCAGTACATCGCCCAGGATGAACAGAAACAGCATCGGCCCCGTGATGGCACGGCGCAAAGAGGGCTTGGGTTGTGACCGGTTCACTGTCATTTGAGGCTCTGCCAGGGGGATTTTTTTCGCAAGATTCATCCGAGCGTCATGCCCTCGCATAACCTCTGAGCAGTGGAAAAATTCGCAGGGTAAAAGTTCACTAAATTGCCAGCCGAGGAAGAGCTCCCGCCAGGCACTATCATGCATCTGTAGGATGGCAGTCTTGCTTTAGTGGGCCAATAATCGCTCACAGGCCCTGCCCGCGTCCAAACGACGTTCCGGCCCTCAATGACTTCGTGACGAAAACAATAAGAACGTCGCATAGAGGTACATACGAATGAGCCGTCATGATCATGGTCACGCCTGCCTCCTTGAGGCCTTCAGCGCAATGACACTGGAGCTCCAGCGCCTGGCGCAGGACAAGGACATCGAGCATTTCCACGAAGCGGCGCTGAGCTGCATCAGCCAGCTGTTGCCCTTCGAGAGCGCCTGGTGGGGCCGCGGCGCGTTGGTTGACGGACTGCCTGAAGAACACAGCTCCTATCTACATGAACTGCCCCGCAGCTACCTGTCCGACTGGCAGTCGATTCGCCATATCGATGTGACTGTCGCCAGGGCCCACGATGTTCCGGGGCGAGCGGTCATCGTCGACATGCGCAACCCTGCCAGCGGCTCCGGGCTTAACTGGCTCGGCCAGACGTACGCCATCGGCGAGTTGCTGTGCGTGGTGTACATCGACCCGCAAACCCACCTCAGCGACCACCTCGCACTCTATCGCGCCCCAGACGCGGTACGCTTCACCGAGCAAGACTGCCTGTTGCTGAACAATCTCATGTTGCACCTGGTGGCGGCGGTATCCGCCAATCAGATTCGCACCCTGGTGGCGATGCGCGAAGCCCTCACGCATCCGCGCAACCTCGCGCTCGCCGTGTGCGACCAACGCGGCACCCTGCACTGCGCGGAACGTGGCTTCGTCGACTTGCTGTTGAGCGAGTGGCCGGACTGGACCGGCCCTTGCCTGCCGGTGGCGATGAACGCTGACGGCTATGAAGGCAAGCACTTGCAGATCGAGGCATCGACGGTCGGCGACCTGCTCCTGCTGGCCGCTCGCAGCCGCACGGTGCTGATGCAACTGAGCCCACGGGAAAACGCCGTGGCCCAGGGTTTCGGCGAAGGCAAGACCTACAAGGAAGTCGCCCGCGACCTGGGCATGTCCCCCAACACCGTGCGCCACCACATCCGGGCGATCTACAGCAAGCTCGGAGTCAAGGACAAGGCCCGTATCGCCCATCTACTGCATGCCCCACCCGACTGATCCGCACCGCTGACTTGCGCTGAATTTTTCGCTGTCGTTTTGACGGCCACGGGACGCCTTTGTCCTTTTTTTGCCCCTCTGCCATCGACAGGCGAGCCATTCGCCGCACAACAACTCAAAGAAGAGATGCAATGCCAATGGCCAAGACTTTCACGCGCAATGCCGCACTGGCCCTGATCGGTGGATTGTCGAACCTGCACGCCAGTGCCGCCGACCTCAATGCCCGGGATTTTTTCGGCGCGCCTTCAGGCACCAACCTGGGCGTGGTGTATTTGCCAGCGAGCCGCGCTGACGACTTTCACGGCCCGGCCGACAGCACCGGCAAGGCCGACCTCAAGGTCAACGCCATGGCTTACCGTCAGGTATTTTTCACCGACGTCTGCGGCACCCTGTGCACTCCGCAGTTCATCGTGCCCTTTGCCGACATCAACGCACGCCTGCCAGGTGCCAGCCAACACACCGGGGAAAGCGGCTTTGGCGACCCTCAGGTTGGCGGCACGCTGTTCATCATCAATGACCCCGCCTCACGCACCTATAGCGGCTTGCTGACCCTGATCACCCTGCCGATTGGCGAATACCACGGCAAAAATCCAGACGTATCGCCCGGCGCCAATCGCTGGGGCGCGACCTTCGTTTACAACTACACCCAGGGCATCGGCGAAAAATGGGTATTGGAGGCGAACCTCGAAGCCCAGCTCTACGGCAAGAACGACGATTACTTTGGCAGCGAGCTGAAACAGGACCCGCTGTATCGCCTGCAGGCCTTCGCGTCCTACGACTTTACGCAAAGCACCTACGGGGCTTTGCGGCTGATCCACGCAGATGGCGGCGAACTGCGGATCAACGATCAGCGCATCGATGACACTCACAAGCGCTACACCCAGGTGGGCTTCGAGGTCGGCCACTGGCTGGATAAACAGAACCAGGTGATGTTCGGCCTTTCGCAGAACGTTGCTACCGATAACGGCTATCACGGCGCCGACGCACTGCTGCGTCTGGTCCACGTGTTCTGAATTCATTCATCGGAGTTTCCCCATGAACACCCAGACCCAACCGCTGGTGCATGAGCGTTTGCGCGCATCATCTGAACGGGCGCTGCTGGCAGCCATCGTGCTGTTCGCCGCCATCACCCCGACCATTCTCATGACCGCACCGGCCATCGCGGCGCAACTGGCGACTCAATGGCAGTTGAGCCCGTCACAGATCGGCGACCTTTTCTCCACCGAACTTGGCGCCATGAGCCTGGCCACCCTGCCCGCCCTGTGGTGGCTGAAACGTATCGACTGGCGCCGCGCCGCATTGCTGGCGGGTGTCGTGTTCATTGCAGCAAACCTTTTATCAGTGCTTGCTGCCGACTACTCGATACTCCTGGCGTTACGCTTTTGCAGTGCCCTGGCGGGCGGTTCGTTGATGATCATCTGCCTGTCCAGCGCCGCGTCAACAGCCAATCCCGGTCGCGTCTATGGGTTATGGGTGCTGGGGCAACTGGTCGTCGGGGCGATCGGTTTGAGCATCCTGCCTCGGCTCTTCGAACACTTCGGGCTATCGGCGTGCTACGTGATCCTCGCAGGGTTGATGACGGTCTTTTTGCCACTCGCCCGCTCTTTTCCGCAAGGCAGCCCATCGGCTGAAACAACCGCCGAGCATGTCGCCGTCGCCTCGCTGTGGAAAGCCGCGCTGGGCATTCTGGGGGTCTTGAGTTTCTACATTTGCCTGGGCGGTGTGTGGACCTTTATCGGCTCCATCGCCACCCAGGCAGGTATCTCCGCCGAGTCTAGTGGCAAGGTTCTGGCGCTCGCCACGGTGATGGGCATTGTCGGAGCGGGCTGTGCCTCACTGATCGGCGACCGACTGCCACGCTTGCTGCTGTTGCTGCTGGGCTACGCACTGATGGCCGGTTCGGTGCTGTTGCTGCGAGGTCAACCCGAAATCATGCAATTTGCCGTGGCGGCGCTGCTGTTCAAGTTCACCTGGACCTTCATCCTGCCGCTGATTCTGGCCTGCCTGGCCGACCTCGACCGCTCCGGAAAACTGATGAACGCCTCCAACCTGGTGATTGGCGGTGGCCTGGCTATCGGCCCGACAGTGGCGGGCCGGCTGATCGAAGCCAGCGGCGGCTTCCAATCGCTGCTGATCGGCGGGACGTGCATCACCCTGCTCTCCCTGGCGTTGATGCTCGGCAGCCGCCCAAACGCATGAGTGGCCTTATTACCCTAAAGAAAATGGAAAGACGATGAGCCGAAAAAGTGCATTTTTCTTCGATGAACTCAGCCTCTGGCACAGCGCCGGGTTGCATGCCTTGACCTTGCCGGTGGGAGGATGGGTACAACCACCTGCCGCTGCGGGCCACGCTGAATCGCCGGAAACCAAACGCCGCCTGAAGAGCCTGCTGGACGTTTCCGGCCTGACCCGTCATTTGCAGGTACGCAGCGCCAACGCGGCGACCGATGAAAATCTGCTGCGGGTTCATACACCCGGTTACCTGCAGCGCTTCAAGACGATGAGCGATGCCGGGGGCGGTGAGTTGGGGCCGCACGCGCCCATCGGGCCTGGTAGTTATGAAATAGCCAAGCTCTCTGCCGGGTTGGCCATCGCCGCGGTCGATGCCGTGCTCGTCGGGGAAGCCGACAACGCATACGCCCTGTCGCGCCCGCCGGGCCATCACTGCCTCGCCGACAGCGCCATGGGCTTTTGCTTCCTGGCCAACATTGCCATCGCCATTGAAGCCGCAAAAGCCCGCCGTGGCCTGGGCAACGTCGCGGTGATCGACTGGGACGTACACCATGGCAACGGCACACAATCGATCTTCGAAGAGCGTGGTGACGTGCTGACTATCTCACTGCACCAGGACGGTTGTTTCCCGGCAGGTTACGGCGGTGAGGCTGATCGCGGCCGTGGCGCGGGGTTGGGTGCGAACATCAATATTCCGCTGCCGCCCGGCAGCGGCCATGAGGCCTACCTGTACGCGATGGAACGCATCGTGATCCCGGCAGTGGAGCGCTTCGAGCCCGAATTGATCATTGTCGCCTGCGGCTACGACGCCAACGCCGTCGACCCGCTGGCCCGCATGCTGTTGCACAGCGACTCGTTCCGGCAGATGACCTGCCTCGTGCGTAAAGCCGCCGAGCGCTTGTGCCAGGGCCGTCTCGTCCTGGTGCACGAAGGTGGATACTCAGAAGCGTATGTACCGTTTTGCGGGCTGGCGACCCTTGAGGAACTGGCGGGCGTGAGGACTGCTGTCACCGATCCCATGCTGGAATTTGTCCAACTGCAGCAACCGAAGGAGGCGCTTGCGGCGTTTCAGCGGCACTTGATCGATGAGTTGGCCCACACACGCTTGGCCTAGGCGCTGGCACGCCTGAGCGAGAGACAAGAACCGATGCCATGACTGGCATCGGCTCTTGATACGCGCCTGACACTTCTACGCCCGCATGCTGCGAAGCCAACCCTTGAGTCAAACGTTCGAGGTCGGGCTTGCAAGGTCACGGTTCAGACAAAGTTCCGCACAAACGCCACCGCCCGCCAGGTTGTAAAGGCGTAACGTGCAGCCAATCTTGTTTGTCACCATCTGCACGATGGCCAATCCCAGGCCCGCGCCATTGGCATTGCCGCGACTGTAAAAGCGCTCGAACAGCCTTGCGATTTCCCCTTCATCGATCCCCGGGCCGGCGTCTTCAACCCTCAAGCGGACCCTGCCCGCCTCGTCCTTGCGCACCACCACAGCCACCTCGCTCCCTGGTGGAGAAAAGTTGAGGGCATTGGTCACCAGGTTCTGCAGGACAATGGCCAGTGCTACCGGTTCGGTTTGCAGCCAACACGCTTCATCACACTCCAATACCAATTCCACGTTCTTTTCCATGGCCAGTGGCGTGAGTTCGGCCAATTCTTCACGGACCAGTTCGGCGAGTTGCACGCGCTGATACACGGGGTTGTTCAGTTGCGGTTCGATGCGGGCCATGGTCAAGAGCTGGCTGGCGATGCGGGTGGCGCGATCGACCCCGTTGACCAGGAAATGCAGCGCCTCGCGCCGCTGTTCTTCGGTCCCCGCGGTTTGCGCGTTCTGGGCATGGATGCGCAGGATCGCCAAGGGTGTACGCAGCTCGTGAGCGGCGTCGGCGATGAAGCGGCGCTCGCGCGCCAATAGATCATCCACCTGGTCCAACAGGCGATTCAGCGCGGTTTGCATGGGCTCAAGATCGCTGGGCAGAGGCTTGAGATGCAACGGCTGCAAAGTCTCGGTGGTGCGCCCACGGATAGAAAGGGCCATGGCCCGCAAGGGGCTGAGGCCCCAACCGATGACCAGCCAGATCAACAGCGCCAGCAGCGGCACTCCAATCAGGCTGGGCCAGAGGGTATGACGCACGATGCGCTGGATCAGGTCCTGGCGAATGTCGTCGCGCTCGCCCACCCAGATCAGCAGGTCCTGTTCAGGGTCGGCGAGGAGAAAGGCGCACCAGTCGTTGCCGTTATCGACGATGTCGTGGGAACCCAGGGTGGCCAGCGACGCATCGAGCACCGGTGCGCCGGCGGAGCGCACCAGTAGCTGACCATCCCTGCGCCACACCTGGAAGGTCAAGCGCGTTTCATAAGGATGGGCAACGCCGTTTTCACCGACACGACTCATGGCCTGGTCGAAGGCCTGGTACAGGCGGTCCCAGTCAGCTTCGCCGGGGTCGCGTTGGCGCAGCACGCCTTGCAGCAGCCGCGCGCTTTGGGCCAGTTGGGCGTCGTAGACTTCTTCTATTTCCTGGTGGCTATCGCGCAGCACCAGCCAGCTGATCAGGGCGTCACCCAACAGGATCAGGGCCAATACAGGAATTAGGATGCGCGCCCGCACGGAGGTCATGGTTTGAGCGCCAGTACGTAGCCGACGCCGCGCACGGTGCGGATCAGCTCGCTGGATAACTTTTTTCGCAGGTTGTGGATCAATACTTCCAATGTATTGCTCTCGACGCGGTCCTGCCAGCCGTACAGCGCGCGGGACAGACGCTCGCGGGTCACCACTTTGCCGGGGCGCACCATCAGTTGGTGGAGCAGTTGGTATTCCATGGGGGTGACGATGACGTCCGCATCCTGGTAGCGCACCTGCTGAGTGGCCGGGTCAAGGCTGACGCCGGCGTGTTCAAGCATCGGTTGCGCACGGCCCTGGCTGCGGCGCAGCAAGGCGCGCACGCGGGCCTTGAGTTCTTCGACGTCGAAGGGTTTCACCAGATAGTCGTCGGCGCCAGCGTCGAGCCCGGCGATGCGTTCGGCGGTGCCGTCGCGGGCGGTGAGTACCAGCACCGGTAAATCGTGCTGCTCGGCGCGCAGTTGCTGCAACAGGTCGAGGCCGTCGAGGCGTGGCAGGCCGAGGTCGAGCAGCAACAGGTCAAAGCTTTCGCTGCGCACGGCGTGCAGGGCCGCGACGCCATCCTGCAGCCAGTCCAGCGTGTAGCCTTCGGCACCCAGGGCTACGCGAATTCCCTGGCCGAGGGCACGGTCATCTTCGACAAGGAGCAGGCGCATGGCAAAATCTCTGTAGGAATCGGCGGCATCATGCCGAGTTCTGGCCGGGGGCATTTCAGCAAAATGTTACGACTCGTTGCCAACTAAGGTTGCCCTAAGGTTGGTTTTGCACTGTGCAATCTCCCACATCCGCTGAGAGCTTTTCCATGCGCAAAATTCTCCTGTTGTCCCTGATTATCGCCAGCCCCCTGGCTGTCGCCGGTCCGCAATGCACCACCGCGGAGCGTTCGCAATGGCAAGACGAAAAAGCCTTCCAGGACAAGCTCAAGGCCGAAGGCTACGAGATCAGCAAGTTCAAGGTGACCGATGGCAACTGCTACGAGATCTACGGCTTCGACAAGGACAAGCGCAAGGTCGAAATCTACCATGACCCGGTCACCGGCAAAGCCGTGAAGACCGAGATCAAAGGCTGATGCCAGGCGAATCCTTACGCCTGTGGGACCCGTTGGTGAGACTGTTTCATCTGTCCATCGCCGGGGTCTTTGTCGCCAACTACTTCTTCAACGAAGCAGGCGACGACTGGCACGTCTGGCTGGGCTATTACGCCATGGCCTGGCTGCTGGTACGAACGGTTTGGGGATTTGTCGGACCACGCAGCGCACGGTGGGCGGACTTCTGGCCTACACCAAAACGTCTGGGTGCCCACGTGCGCTCGCTGCTCAACGGTCGGCCACAACACCGCCTGGGCCATTCGCCAATTGGCGCGCTAGTGATGTTGTCGATGTTGCTGGCATTGCTGATTATCGGCATCAGCGGCTTCCTGATGCAGGAAGTCGATGCCCTCTGGGGCGCCGATTGGCCGCTGCAACTGCACGAAACCGCCGCCAACACGCTGCTCGGCCTGGTGTGCGTGCATGTGCTGGCAGCCGTTTTTGAAAGTATCCAGGTCCGCGACAACTTGCCGTTATCCATGCTCACCGGTCGCAGGAAGCGCCTGCCGGACGAACGTGCGCAGTAACATTTAATGACGCTTCGGTGCCAGCCACCCTGGTTAGCGCGCCGTAATCAACAGATCCTCATTTGACGTACTGAGGCCCTCATGACTGGCCGACCTTGCAGGGTGACTATTGATGGGTGTCCGCTTCCTCAGCCGGATAAAACTCGCCCTCCTTCCCCATCTTGTTCAGCCGTTCGCGGGCGATCAGCTCGACGCTGGCCACTGCGGCCTGATCGTCAAGGTCGACCCACTGCAAGCACAGGCGCTGGACATTCTGATCATGGGTGCCCTCGCTGAGCATTTCGTGGGTGAAAACCTGGGCACCACGCCATAGGCATAGCTGGGTATGAGTCCCACCGAGCCATATCTCGTTGAATGGTCCAAGGTCGGTGGTAGCCAGCTGATCCACGGTGATTGTCTTATCCATTGCGCTGTACCTTGCCAATGAGTAGATACAGGTAGACTTACAGGCGCAGCGGGTCGTTCCCGGCGTCTGACGAAAGCCCAAGACAGGTCTGGCTTAAAACACGGATTGAACCCCTTACTTCTCGATGATCTCGCCGCGCATCGGTGCCAGCCGTGCGATCAACCGATTTTGCACCGGCACCGGAACACGCTGTTCATCCATTGCAGCAATCAGGTCTTCAACCAAGGCATTAAAATCACTGCGGCTGATGTTCTGCCCCTTGTGACTCTCGGCCATGCTGTCACCGGTGTAGATGCAGGGGCCGCCGGTTTCTAGGCAAAATTGCTCGATCAATTTGTCGCGCAGCCGCTCGATATCAATCTTGCGAAAGCGCTCTACGATACGTTCATCACCCGCGATGTTCAGCAGCATGCCCTCGACGATCCGGGTGATCCCGGCCTGTGCGCCGAGGTCTTGATAGAGCGAGTCGTCCCTGGACAAGGGTTGTGTGCAGGCGCTCAACAGCCCGATCAGCACCAGCAGGACAATGCGCATCAAAAACTCCCCTGCACCGAAAGATATGTGCCGTTCTGGCGGTCGAGCGTCGCGATTTCGCCCAGCCGCGCGTAGGCCAGCACCACCGACAGATGTTTATTGGGAAAGTAACCGACGAACAGATCAGCCCAGTCACTTTCCCCGGCAAAGGACAGGTTGTCCGGTTTCTGCCGATACTCGACGCCCAGTGCCCAGCGCGGATTGAGCAGCACCGCCAGGGAGCCCTCCTTCAGCACGCTACGAGTATCGCGACGGTCACCGCCGAACCCGAGCAACCCCAGCTCATTGGCACGGCTGTAGCGCAGGCTGCCATTGAGCAGCAGGTTGTAGCCAAACGCCCCGCCCATGAATAACCGACTGGCAGCCAGATAGCCTTCGGTGTCGCTGTTCCGCCTGGCGCCGACCAGGCTCGGGATCAGGAAGTTGTTCTGGTGTTTGTACTCCAGACCAAGGGAAACCTGCGGCAAATCGTCGTAGATCACGTCACCGAACAAACGCACCTTCATGGCAAAGATGTCCTGGCCGAGGTTATCGTCGGGCAGGTTCAGCTTGTTCACCAACGAACCCAGGTCGAAACGCTGCCGGGCAAAAGACAGCTCGACCCGGTTGTCGTAGGCCACGGCCAGCCCGGCGACATCCAGCCGATAATCCGGCAGATTGACCGAGGTCGCGAACGCAGTCGCCCCCCACTCGTTTTTTTCGCCGTAACCGGCCAGCACTGCCCACGGCGTGATTCCGCCGCCGGCGGCACCCTCCAGGCTGCTGGCGCCACCGGTCGCGATCAAACGCCCGCCGTCGGCAGAAACGACCTGAAGGGCAAGTCCTGTGCAACAGGCGATCGATAGCCACAAACGTGAACTCATGATGTTCAATGAACCAGCGAAGAATGAAGATTCAAAGGCAACGCCACCCAGGCCTCGAACGCCGCGGCGGTCAGCGGTCGGCTGATCAGGTAGCCCTGCGCGGTATCGCAATGCCAACGCTCGAGTAATCTCAGGCTGTGTTCATATTCAACGCCTTCGGCAACTACCTTGAGCCCCAGGTTATGACTCATTTCGATGGTCGAGCGGACAATTACCGCATCTTCGCTGGTGTCATGCAGGTCTCGGACGAACGACTGGTCGATTTTCAACTCTTGCACCGGCAGTCGCTTGAGGTGCGCCAAGGACGAATAGCCGGTACCGAAGTCATCCACCGACAGACTGATGCCGCAATCGCGCAACAGATGGAGGTTCTTCAAGGCCCGCTCGGGCTCGCGCATGACAGCGCTCTCGGTGACTTCAAACACCAGCTGCTCGGCTGGCAGCCGATGCGTGCGCAGCAACACCACGACCCGACCAGGCAGATCGTCGCTGATCAGGTCTTCGGCGGATATATTCAATGACAGTTGCAAGCGTAACCCTCGCCCATTCCACTCCGAGAGCTGGCGCATGCCCTCGTTGATCACCCAGTGGGTCAGCGCCTGAATGCTTCCGGTCCGTTCTGCCAAGGGAATGAATTCGGCTGGAGAGATCGGGCCCAGTTGCGGATGCTGCCAGCGCAACAGGCCTTCAGCCTGGCGGACATGACTCTTCAGAATGTCCATCTTGGGCTGGTAATGCAGGAGCAGCTCACCGTTGTTCGCCGCGTGGCGCAAGTCTCGAATCAGGGCGATCTGGCGGCGGTGAGCCAAATCACGTCCGTGCTGATAAATCTGTAGATGACCCGGCATCTGCGCCGCGTCTTTCATGGCGATGGAGGCGCGTTCCAGCAGGGTCTGCGCGCTTTGCCCATCCGCCGGGTAGGCCGCTATTCCAAGCCTGCAGTCCAGGGCCAGGTCGTGGCCGTTGATGTGCTGGGGCTTGAGCAATACTTGCTGCAACCTGTCCGCCAAGGCGACCGCCGCATCGCTGTCCATCCCGTCGAGCAGAACCAGGAATTCCTCGGCGATCAGATGCGCCACGGTGTCGCCAGGGTGCAACAGGGCTTGGGTTTGCTGGCCGGTCTGACGGAGCAGCCGGTCGACCGTTTCGGGGTCGACCGTTTCGTTGATGGCCCGCAGGTTATGGATGCCCATACAGATCAGGGCAATCGGCCGGTTGGCGGCAATTGCACTGCCCAGGCGCTCCATGGCCAATGCGCGGTTGGGCAAGCCAGTGACGGGGTCATGGAGGGCGTTGTGGGCCAGCTGCTGCTCCCGCTCGGCAATGCCGCTTTGCATCGAATTGACGGCTTTGGCCAGCACCCCGAGTTCATCCTCCCGCTCCAATACCACGGGGGTCTGATAATCGCCTTGACCGATGCGCTCCGCCGCGAGGGCCAGTGACTTGACCGGACGCGACACACCTCGTGCCAACAGCAAAGCGCCGACCAACGAGGCGATCAGTGCGACCAGGGTAATCGCCAGGATTTTTTCGTCCAGCGGAGCAAACGCTTGCATGGCCACGTCCAGCGGACTCTGCAGAAGTGCTATTACTTGCCCATCGTATTCGTTCGAACCGTCAGCCAGCAGCAGAAACTGACTGAGGAAATTGCGATCCAAGTGCTCCGTCAGTACCGCGCTGTTGCGGTTGGACGAGTTGAGCATCAAGCTGGAGACAGGCCCGCGCAGAACGTCTGGTTGCGTGCTGACAAGCTCACCAGGCCGTTGTTGATCAACGGCAAGAAACGAAACCTCAAGGTTGGTGAGTGAGCGCAACTCACTGGCAAAGGCCTTGTCCATGCTGAAACCCATCACCACCCTGGCAACAGGCAGAGGTGCGAGTACGGGCGTTTCCACCAACAGATGCGGTTTACCCTGCAACGGTACGATTACCATGGCCTGGCGCGCACGTTGTGCCAGGCGCAGCGCGCCATCGTACTGGAACAATGAACCTTCCGGCATGTTGTCGAGGGTACTGGCGAGCACCTCGCCGTCCATGCTCAGCAGAATCATGTCGCTGGCATTGATGCGCTTGCCATGGTTGACCAGCACTGAACGGATGGTTGCAGCATCCCGGCTGGCCACCGCTTCGCGAAAGCCGAAGTCGGCCGCCAATAACTGCACGCCATCGGCCAAGCGTCGGCCCTGCACTTCCAGCAGCCGCTCGAAGACGCGCGTACCGACGTCCAACTGCGCCTCGGACTGGCTACGCACCGCAGAACGGGTCGCCGCATTGACGCTGAAATACAACACGCCGATCACCCCCAGCGACAACAGGATCATCACCGCTGCGACTTGCGCCTGGAAACTATTGCGCAGTTTCACGAGCCGCTCGCTTGAACGTATCGCCGAAGGCACTCGAAGCCGGAGCGGTTGCGGGCTGCTCAGGTAAAGGCTCCAGCGTCAGGGTGTAATTCTGCTTGAGGCCGGTCGCAGGAAGTTTCACAGAACCGGCATCGATTGGTTGCATCCCCTTGAGCCGGGGATGCCAAAGCGTCACGCGGTACTCGCCGACTGGCAAATCGTTCAGCACCACATTGCCTTGGGCATCGCTGACGGCAAAACGCGGATCGTCGGTGACAAAGACGTAGCCGAGCATCCGGTCATGGATATTGCAGCCCAATACCACCACGCCGGGCTTATCGAACAGCACCGGCTCGGAGGGGGTGCCCTCGTACAAGCGCAACTCAAAGCGCTTCGCCGGCGAAAACGAGTAGACCTGGTGGCGGATGTTGTCGCTGTTGGGGAATTTGATCGGGGTGCCGGTGTGCACCGCCAGCACATGGGGCGCAAATTGCTGGTTGCGCTGATCCATATTGGCGGCGGGAGGCGCCAACGGCGCACCGATCGGGCCTTGCAGCGTGACCACCGCGTCGGGCAGCCGCTGGCCTGTGCCTTCGTGCATCGCCACATCAAGCTTGGCCACCCCCGCCCACCCGACAGGGCACGCGAACAGTAACAGCAGTGCAAAAAGCGGGTTATTCCTGGACATGCCCATTCCATTGAAAACGAGGGTGAATCGTCCAGGTGACGAGACTCCTGATGGCGGCATCGGCAGTCACGCACTGATCGCCCATTTACCTAGGTATCGACCGCGTAGCAAAAACCTGAACAGGCAGGCCCGACATGACCGACTGCCGGCCTTGCGAGCCCCGCTGAAACGGCCGTCGATATTTTTATTCAGCCAAGTGCATCCAGTCCGCGTTCCAGAGGGTAGTACATGTAGCGGCCATGAACCGCTGCGCTGATCAAATCCTCAGGAGAAGCTTGTATGAACGCTAAACGATTGTTCCGCATTGTCGGTACTGCATTGACTGCCAGTTGCCTGTTCGTCGCGATGCCTGCTGCTTACGCGCAAGCAGGCTTGCCTGAAAGCATCAAGGTCCCGGCCGGGCACAAGGTCGCGCTCGAAACTGCAGGAGTCGGAGAAATCACTTATGAATGCCGTGACAAGGCCAATGCCACAGGGCAGACAGAATGGTTCTTCATCGGCCCGAAAGCGCTGCTGAACGACCGAAGCGGCAAGGCTATCGGCACTTATTTCGGACCACCTGCAACATGGCAAGCCAACGACGGTTCCAAAATCACCGGAACCCAATTGGCGGTCGCATCGGTCAGCCCCAAAGACCTCCCCTTGCAGTTGGTCAAGGCCAACCCCGCCGAAGGGAAAGGCGCAATGAGCGGGGTCAGTTACATCCAGCGGCTGGCCGTGAAGGGTGGCGTAGCGCCGATGGCCGAATGCTCCAGCGCCAACAAAGGAAAGCGTGAGACAGTGAAGTATCAAGCCGACTATATATTCTGGGCTGCCCAATAGATCACGCTCGACGGCCAGTGGTCAGGGCAAAGTCGGCTACTCTTCTCCCATGAATACCCCCTTGCCTCCGGGCTTGGGGTCATGTTGCTGCCAATGGCTGGAAACCTGTCCTTGCCCGAACCTTACTTCGACTATGAAGCCCACCTTGCGGCATGCGCCCAAGGCGACCAACAGGCGTTGCGCGCCTTATACGATCAGGAAAGCGCACGCGTGATGGGCGTTGCTCAGCGAATCGTGCGCCATAAGGCGTTGGCGGAAGACATCCTCCATGACGTCTTTATCAAGATATGGACTCGCGCCGCCAGTTTCGATCCGACCAGAGGCTCTGCCCGTGGCTGGATATTCAGCATAACCCGACATCTGGCCCTCAATGTCGTGCGCGACAACGCCAGGCAAATTCAGCTCGACGAGCACAGTGAAATGGCCTCGGACGCTTTGGCGTCCGTTGACGCGCCCAACAGCGACACGTTTGAGTACCTGACTCGTTCAGGTCGTATTTATGCCTGCCTTGAACGATTGGAGCCGGCCCGGCGCAACTGCATACTTCATGCGTACGTGGACGGTTATTCACATTCCGAAATATCGAAAAAAGTGGGCGCACCGCTGGGAACCGTAAAGGCGTGGATCAAACGTAGTCTGGTGGCGTTGCGGGAGTGCATGGGATGACGACGAGCGCAGAGGATGATCTCCCCGAAAACATCGAAGAACTGGCGAGCGAATATGTGCTGGGGACATTGCCGGCAGATCAGCGCAAGCAGGTTCGACAGCGTCTGGCGCACGAACCCGCCTTGCGCGACGCGGTCGATGCCTGGGAGCAGCGCCTTGCGGCCTTGACTGAGCAGGCAGAACCGCAAACACCTGGGCCCCTTGTCTGGAGGCGTATCCAGAACAGCCTGGACGGTCATGGCCAGCGAGCGCCGAATGCCCCACGGTCGAGATCATTGTGGGATTTTCTTCCGTTATGGCGCGGGCTCGCCGGGGCAGGCATCGTTGCAACATTGCTGCTGGGAACGCTGCTACTGACGCGCACGACCGCGGTCAGCCCAACCACTTACCTGGTGGTGCTGGTAGCGCCGCAAAACCAGGCACCTGGATGGGTCATTCAAGCGACCGACTCCAAGGAGATTCAACTTATACCGCTGGCGGTGGCTCAGGTCCCCAGCGATAAAGCGTTGCAATTCTGGACCAAGGCGGACGACTGGAAAGCGCCGGTATCCCTGGGTTTGGTCCGGCCTGGACAAACGCTGTCGGTCCCGCTCGATAAATTACCGCCGTTGGAGCCCCATCAACTTTTTGAACTGACTCTTGAAAGTGTCAATGGCTCGCCGACCGGAAAACCCACAGGGCCGGTGCAGTTCATCGGCCGGGCCGTGAAAGTCCTCTAGCACCTCCTCAAAAAATCATGCAGCCCACGCTGGGCATCGGTGGGCACTCGATAGACTCGCTCTCGTGACGCCTACCGGAACGAACTACTGCGCAGACAAGAGCTTTTTCACTTCTGCGATGATGGCGCCTATCTCGAATGGCTTTGGCAGGACTGCATCAAACAAATCCGATCTCTGCATACCTATGTGCGCCTGAGCACCGCTCATGAGGATGATTGGCAAACGATTGACGGACGGAAGTGCTCGCACAGCCGTGGCGAACTCCAAGCCGTCCATGACGGGCATCATGAAGTCGGTAACAATCAACGCTGGACGCTCCCTTTCAAGAACTTCGAGTCCCTTTCGACCATTGCTGGCTTTTACGACCATGAAGCCTTCATCCTCCAGCGCGAAGCTGAGGATGTCAGCGATCAGATACTCGTCGTCGACGACCAGGATGGTGGTCATGTTAATTTTTCAACCTGCTCAAAGACTTATGAAATCGAACCAGGCAAGGACTCAGTGGCAACTGAAGGTTCATTCCTCAAAGCCTTTTTCAGGAAAACATCTTGATCACGAATCACCACCTCGAATCGCGAGGGGTCATAGGAGCTATCTCGTACCTTAAGAATGGAAAGCGTCCTGCTTAGTTCAGCGCGATTCTCAAAGAAACGCATCAGCATCAGGTTGTCCACGATGCTCGACAGGTCGGAGTTCGGTGAGCTGACCTCGGAACCGAACAGGTCGCGCATTTCCCAGGATGCAAATACCGTAACGCCTCTGGAGCGCAGCTCATTCATGAGCGCACTGTAGAAATCGGTAATCCGTCCCGGATTTGTCGAAACGCGTGTCATCCCGCTCAGACTGTCGATGAACAGGCGTTTGATACCCTTTTCCTTGACGATGCTCAGCAGTCTTGAGCCGAGTCCATCCAGCAGCCCTTCGGTGGTTGGCTGCCACACAATGCTCAACGCCCCGCTCTCCTCCATGGCTTCGATGTCGATGCCCAGTGAGGATCCTTTCAGGCGCAGCCGCTGTGGACTTTCATAGAACCCAAAATGCAAGCCTGGGGCATCAGGTGTGGACTTGGCCAGGAATTTGAGACCCAGCGTGGTCTTGCCGATCCCGGAGGGCCCCATGACCAGAGACACACTGGAGCTATGCAGTCCTCCGCCCAAGATATCGTCGAGTGAATCAATCCCACTGGCGATACGCGTCATGTCCGCACTGTCGGACGAGGAAGGACGGCTGTACAGGCTCTCGAGACGCGGATAGACAACCAGGCCGTCATCAGTGATTTCACATTCGTGAAGACCGGTCAGTGCGCTGCTGCCTCGCGTCTTGCGTAGTTGTATACGTCGTACGGAACGAGTGCCGAACAGCTCCTCTCCCATTTCGATCACACCATCAACCATCGTGTGCTCTGGGCTACCGTCGTCAAGCCGTGAACTGGTGAGGAACAGTACGGTACATCCGGCAAACGCTGCGTGGCCTTGCAACTCCAGGATGAATTTCTTGGTGTCGATAGGCGAATCGGCTTTGGAGCGCGCATTGAGCAAACCGTCGACGACCATGACCGTAGCCTTCTGCCGACTGATCTCACGCCGAAGCAGTTTTACTACTTCATCGAGACCTTCATTTTCCAACGTATCGAATGCGCTGACGAACTGGATTTCAGCGCCCACTTTGGATGAGTCGAAAAAGCTCAGGGTAGAGAGAAACTGAAAGAGACGGTCATGCGACTCGGCCAGCAGTGTGGCGACTAAAACACGGCCTCCATTACGCACGTGATGGAATCCAAGCTGATTGGCGAGGATCGTCTTGCCCGAACCTGGACGACCTTGAATTATGTATGAAGCACCCGCGACCAGCCCTCCGTTAAGCAGAGCGTCGAGCCCTTCGATTCCGCTTTGAAGGCGTTTTAGCTTTTCCACGATGTGACCCTGATCTAAAAAAAACAGGCTTTTAAGCCGGATGAATGAAATGCTAACGCCAATTCGAATTCGAGGCCATTCAGGTTCAATAGAAAGTAGACGTGGGAGATCGTTCGCTTTGGGTCGTAAGTAATCATTTGAAATGTCCGATCCCTGGACATCAAGGAAAACTGAAGTGAGCGACAAGGAAAGGCTGCTAAACGATATCTCCGTCATCCTGGGTAGTCGGACGCGCAGGTGCTGAGGAAGATGCCTGGACCTGCGTACCCGCGAGCGGCTGCATGGGTATGCTCTGCCCCTGAGCGGCCTGGCTTTGAGGGGTGGCCGCGGAGCGTTGCCTCAGGGCTCCAACGCTTTTATTCCAGGCTGATTGGGAGGTGGTGCCAATGGCGCTGGCAACGCTAGTGACTCCATCCCCTACCGCTTGAGCTGCATTTTTTGTGTGGTTGGTCGCTGACACCGCTGTCTCTTTGGCAAATCTGGCGCCGGTGAGCGATGTCTTGAGCGCAAGCTCACCGCCCTTGACCGCCACCCTGCCCGCTGCATCTGCGCCCCCTTCTACCGCTTTTGGTACATGGGCATCGACAGCAGCGGTGGCTTTTTTCGGCACTGATCCACCTAGCGAGGCGCCAGCTGCCCACAGCCCGAAAGCCAGGGTACCCAATACGTTTTTTACGCCCTCCGAGGCT
Source organism: Pseudomonas sp. Z2-11 (assembly GCF_054161305.1). Classification (NCBI taxonomy): domain Bacteria; kingdom Pseudomonadati; phylum Pseudomonadota; class Gammaproteobacteria; order Pseudomonadales; family Pseudomonadaceae; genus Pseudomonas; species Pseudomonas sp. Z2-11. The sequence goes on along the minus strand of NZ_CP096395.1, from coordinate 2,449,908 downwards.
GCGGTAGCCGCCATTTTTCCCAGCTCCGTGGACTTCGCCAGGTTGGCTGTGGCGGTTGTAGCCGCGCCCATTGCAGAAAAACCGCCAATCAGCAGACCATTTCCTACAACACTGACCGGGTCTACTATCTCTTTCAAGGCATCGCCACTGATGACCGCATTCAGCGCCGTGGCCGCGCCTTCACCCAGCCGCGTGGAGACCATCTTGACCAGGGCAGTGGCATCGAGATCCTTTAAGGTCTCGAAGTCATCCAGCCATTCGGTATCTTGATCAATAGGCTTATGAGCCTGCCCTTCCGGTACAGCATCTCGACGACCATAGAGCATTGCAGGGTCAGCCAAATGGTTACTGCGATCACGGCTCACATTGTAATGCTCGATTGCAATACCCACGATGATAGCCGTGACCGGTCGTAGGGCGGGTTGCAGGATTGCATCCAGTTCCTCTCTGCCAGCAGCCGTCATGGCAAGCGTTGATGCGTACATTGCAGTGTTACGTACAGCAAACCCGGTAAGCCATTTATTAGCTTCGTCGAAAGCATTGCGCAATGGACCTTTGTCCAACGCCAGCAGCTTTTCCGCCACCGATGCTTGGAGCGCCGGATGCAGTGTATTGCTCTCGGGCTTAAGGTAATAACCAGGCTTGAAGCCCGCGATCGTCTTGTTACCGGCAGCATCCGCCATACCGGCGTACAAGCATGACATGGCGTTCTCTATAGCCGCTTGGCGTACCGTATTGGCATGCTGGCCCGCTACCTGGAGGATCGACGGTTTGAAATTACCGGCCTCGGTCAGCGCCGCAAAGGGTGTCCCCCCCATCCCTGACTTTATCGACGCAAACAATCTGTCGGCCCTGGCTGCGTTTTTTTCCGCCTTCTCCATGTCATGGACGGTATAACCCCCGGCCTCCAGCCGTTGGGCACGGTCATCGCGAATGGCGTTCAGCTCCGCGTTGCGGGCGCTTGAAGCAGGGGCAGCGGGTTGATCGGAGTCAGCTTGTGTTTCAAGGTGAGCCTCGAAATGGTTATGAAGCCGCGTGCGCATTGCTACCCCGATATCGCCGAGGACCGGAGAGTGAGAGGCCCGCAGTGTTGTTTCCTGCTGTATCTCATCAGGTTCACGGGTCAGCCCGCGGCTTGCACCTACATTAATCGTATCCATGGCGTTGTCCTCTTGGCATCGGCAGATAGATGAATGCGAATGACCCCGGTATGAGCGGCGACATCCTCACACCTGAGTGGCCGTGCCGGAAGAAGCGTTCCAAGGATGTAATAAATTTGAAAAACCGACGGCCACAACTGAAAGGCTGACCGTTCTATTTTTTTCATCGTAGAAGGCGATGCGAAGGCCAGGCCAGTCCTTGGAAACAAGAATGTCGATGCGATAGCTAAAAGTCGCTGAGCAATGGAGATACTGATAAGAAAGAACCCGTGGCTTTCCCCCAAGACGGGCCCTTCTCATCTGAAAATCTTGCATTCCATGCGCGATGCACACATATTTAGCTCATGAACGATATGAAACTCGAAAACATAGTTGGGGCGCTGTCGCTGGCGATTTCTGACTCTATCCACCAAGGCACTCAAGACCAAGCTCCGGAAGTTGGTCCGGCAGCTGCGGCTATTGCCTTGCTCGGTCACGAGCCAGGCATGTCCATAGAGCGTTTGAGGCGAGCCTTGGGATTGTCTCATCCTGGAGCCGTGCGCCTGGTTGATAGGCTGGTCACCCAGGGTGTAGTGGAACGTAGACAAGCAGACGCTGATCGGCGTGCCGTTGCGCTCCACCTTACTACCGCAGGAAATGCGAACTGTGCTGCCGTGCTAGCGGTCCGCCATGAACGTATAGCTCGTGTTTTGGAAGTGCTTGATCCGGATGAGCGCGAAATCCTCGGACGGATAACCGAAAAGCTACTCAACGGCCTGGTGAATGATCTCGATCAAGGCTATTCAGTGTGTAGATTGTGCGACCCTGCGTCCTGCACGAATTGTCCAGTCGCAGATGCGTTGAATGAAAATCCCTGCACTGGCCATCTCTAAGACTGGAAGGGCAAGTTGGTCTGTGATGATTCTGGTGGCTACAAAGCCAGCTTCGAACTCGGGGTGACCGACATCGGCTGTGTGGCCCATGCGCGGCGCAAGTTCTTCGAGTTGCACGCTGCCAACAAGAGCACGCTCGCCGAGCAGGCCTTGCGCTATATCCAAACAATTGGGCTGAAAACCAAATCAGACCATGGGTTCTTGGGCGCAAGAACTGGCATGCGCTCCGATTGACCGAAAGAATAAATATCGGCGGTGTCTATGAAGTTGATCCCTTGCGCCAGAGCGTCGGCGATCAACCTGTTGGCTTCGCCCTGTTCAACCGCGCCGATTGCAGACCACATACCCGCGTTGGCATTACCACCGAGCGTCATCGTGCCCAGGCACAGCTCGGATACATACAGGCCCGTACGGCCAAGTCGCTTGTATTTCATGACTTCTCCTTCGAGATCGATGGATGAAAATGAGCACAGCAGCGGGCCAGTATCGTCGGCGCGAGTGGACATCAGACAGACTGAGATTTACCGGCTCGGAACTGTCCGGCAATCAATGCGACGCGCGCGCCATACAGACGCGCGGTCTCCAGATCTCCCGATGACATCTCGTCAGGAGAGGCATCCGCCGGCGTCTGCGCCATGGGCGCGATATAAGAACCCATGCGGTTCAAATCGTCGCGTTTCGACGCCTTGACGTTCGCTGGTTTGATGTCCAGACCAACCCAGATCCCGGCGTGCTGCCCAGAGAGCAGGAAGAAATACTCAAGAGTATTGAGCTTGTCGCCGTTGATGCTCGCGCTATTGGTGAAGCCGCCAAAGATCTTGTTTTGCCATGCGCCTTCAAACCAGGGCTTGGAAGAGGCGTCCGCGAATTTCTTGAACTGCCAGCTAGGGCCGCCCATGTAGGTAGGCGAACCGAAGACGATTGCGTCTGCGTCTGCGAGTGTTTGCCAGGCATCCTCGGGAATATTGCCCTCGGGGTCGATTGCAACCAATACAGAGTCGGTGCCAGCGCCTTCGGCGACGGCAGCTGCCATTCGTACGGTGTGGCCATAGCCTGAGTGATAAATGATGACCGTTCGGATTGGCGTGGAAGTTGAGTTCATGAGTGCTCCCTTACAAGTTCTGGAGTTGTTGACAACCTGAGAGTTACTCTACTGAGTCCAAAATTAGTTATAAACCATCCGAATCCGAACACACTGTTATCCAATCGGTGAACAATGCCCAATCTTCAGGCACTTTTGATTTTTGCCCGCGTTGCGGAAATGATGAGCTTCACGCGTGCCGCTGAAAGCCTGGGAATCCAGAAGGGACGGGTGTCGACGGTGATTCGTGAGCTGGAACGGGACATGGGCGCGACCCTCCTGCACAGAACAACACGCAGCGTGCAATTGACCGAAGACGGTCGTAGTTTTTATGCACGTGCGCGTGACCTGCTGGCCGAAGCTCAGGACGTGCAGTCCATGTTCGCGAACAGCGGCGCCCCTCTGAGGGGGAGATTGCGCGTAGATATGCCGACTGAGTTGGCAAAGACCGTCGTGATTCCCGCTCTGCCGCAACTACTCAAGGCCAATCCTGAGTTGGAGCTGGAACTATCCAGCACGGATCGCCGTGTCGATCTGGTTCAAGAAGGGTTTGATTGCGTGATTCGTCTCGGGCCGATCATGGACGACAGATTGATCGCCCGCTCGCTCGGCAAACTGCGCATGATGAACGTGGCGAGTCCAGGCTATCTGGCAAAGTACGGCATACCGCAAACACTCGACGACCTCCTCATCCAGGGTCACCAGATGGTTCATTACACGCCGACACTCGGCGCCCGACTCGCTGGTTGGGAATATCCGGAGGGAGACAGCTACGCATCACTTGCATTGCCAGGGGCGATGCAAGTGAATAACGTGCAGACCTATCATGCTGCGGGCCTGGCGGGGATTGGACTGATTCAGGCCGGTTATCTGGCCCTTGCGCACCACATCAAAAGCGGCGATCTGGTGGAAATTCTGCCCGATCTACGACCAGAGCCGCTGTCGGCGTCGCTCGTAGTCGCGCATCGGCGTAACCTTTCCCAACGCGTCCGGGCCTTCATGACTTGGATTGAGAGTGTATTGGAACCCTATTTTGATTAGCCGCTAGAGTGGGCAGCATACGCTGCAGCCCCTCGGTGAGGATCACCAGGCTCACCCCTAACAACGCAACGTCTTTTATCAGGAACGTGCCCAGGAAGTTCAGCCATGGAAAACCTCCCGATCCGGCCTCCCATATCGGCAATACCAACATCATGGAAATGGTCGTAAAGAAGGTCAGCGATGCTAACAACCCACCTGCGATAGCTGCTCGAGCAGACCAGGGTGAAGCGATGAGCAGCAATGCAGTCAGTATCTCGACTACACCTAATAAGTACGAGGTACCGGCTTCGCCAAGAACTGGATAAAGCCAGGCCAGCCATGGGGTGCCACTGATCAGGGGTATGAGTACCTGCACCTCGATCTGCGTGAACTTGAGTAGACCAATCATTAGCAGGGGAAGAACAACGCCGGACAAGACAATTGCCCGACTTACGTTCTCGAGTCTCGAAATGCTGGAAGTGAGAGCAGCCTGGCTGCTGGTGACGCTCGTGATGTGCTGCATGAGATTCTCCGATTGCCGATATGTGCTCGAAGCATATATCAGCGATTGGCAAAATGCATGCGTCACGCATATAATATTTCGCTATGAAGCCTAAGCATGTCGTAGATACAGCCGGTACTGGCTAGCGGCTAAGGCGTACGCGGTGCCTCACACTGAACGCGCTTCATCTACCTTTATCCCAGCGATCACCGATGGTTACACTCACAAAGGTACTCATCATGCATAACCACGCGCGGTTCCATCTTGCGGCCCTACTGACAGCCGCCCTAGTCACGGGTGCAACCTACTCACCGTCGCCCACCGCAGCGCTAGCGTCACAGACGTCGACCGCAACGACGGCACCGCCCCATAAACCTGCACTCGCAGGCATCTACGCCTTCACTCTGGGCAAGTTCCGCATCACCGCACTAAGCGACGGGACGCTGCCCCTCGATCTACATCCGCTGCTTAGAGGCATCAGCCCAAAGCAGATCGACGCAATGCTGCAACGCGGATTTGCTCGCAACCCGCTGGAGACGTCTATCAATGCCTACCTCGTCGATACTGGTTCACATGTAGTTCTGATCGATACCGGTGCCGGTGAATTGTTCGGTAACGTTGGCGGCAAGCTACCCGAAAGCCTGGCGGCTGCGGGCTACCAGCCGGCGCAGATCACCGATGTGCTGATTACCCACATCCATACCGATCATTCCGGCGGCCTGACACGCGGCGGCCAGATGATGTTTCCCAATGCGACCATCCACGTGGGCCAGGCCGACGTCGACTTCTTCCTGGACCGCGCCAACCTGGACAAGGGGTTAACGCCGGCTTATCTGGAGCAAGCGCTGAAGACGGTTGGCCCGTACCAGCGCGAAGGCAAGCTGAAGCCATTCGCAGCCGAATCCGAAATCCTCCCGGGTATCACCGCCATTCCCACGCCGGGACATACGCCGGGCCACAGCTTTTTTCGGGTCACAAGCGAAGGCGAGAGCATCGATTTCTGGGGCGACATCATGCATGTCGGCCTCATCCAGTTCTCACGGCCGGAGGTGACAATAACCTTCGACGTCAATCAGAACGCCGCTCGCGCCCAGCGATTACGACAATTTGAGGCTGCCGCGAGTGAGCAACGGTTGTCAGCAGTCGCTCACTTGCCATTTCCGGGCATAGGCCACATCAGGCGCGAAGCCGGCAGGTATGAGTGGGTACCCGTCCAATACCGCAATCGCGACTGAAGGCCTTACACGCCTGCTTACCAGTTGTAACTCACTTTGGCGGTAATCTCGCGACCCGGGTTGTAGAAGTTCGCTGTGCCGGAACCGACCACGTGCTGCTCATCCAGCAGGTTGCTGACGTTCACCGCAAGGTCGGTGCCCTTGGCGATCTCGTAGTTGAAGGCGGCGTCGAACAGCGTGGTGCCATCGCTTTTGCCGGAGTTGGCTGCATCGAAGTAATAAGAGCCGACGTAGCGCGCACCCAAGCCAACGCTGACATCAGTACCGGGCACGTCGTAATAACTCCAGAGCGAAGCGGAATGCTTGGGCGCCGTGGAGAACTCATTACCCTTCAGGGAGCTGCCGTCGTACAACGAACCGCGCAGTACCTCGGACTCCATATAGGAATAGCCGCCTATCAGGCTGATGTTCTGCGTCACCTGCGCCTTGGCCTCCAGGTCGAGGCCACGCGCCCGCGATTCGCCCACCGTCTGTTGCTCGATGATGCCGCTCGGCAGCACCACGGCGATGGTGACGTTTTCCTGGGTCAAGTCATAAACGGCTGCGGAGAACAGTGCGTCCATCCCCATCGGCGCATACTTCACGCCCACTTCGTACTGCCTGCCCGTCTGCGGTGTTACGCCAACCTGAGGCGGCGAGACGGATTCCACCATGCTCACATAGGTGGACACCTCGTCGTTGACGATATAAGTCAACGCACCTCGGTAGGAGGTTTCGGAGAAGTTGTCCTTCTCAGTGGCTTGCAAGCCTTTGCTGGTGAGGTCCATCGAGTCGTTGCGCATACCCGCAGTGACGATGAAACGCTCGTAGAACGACAGGTTCTGCTGAAGGAAAACAGCCTTGGTGGTCGCGTCTCGCTTGTTGACGGCATACGGCGTGATTGAGCCTGGGACGCCAGTAAACACAGGATTTTTAATGTCAATCGGGGTCGTCAGGGCGTAGACCGAGCTTTCCTTGGTGGTCGAATCGAGGTACTCCACGCCCACCAGGCTGCTGCTGTCGATGTTCTCGAAGCGGGCATCGTATTGCAGCATCAGATTGCCGTTGAACTGGTCGGCCTCAGTGTCCGTTCCAAACAAATACCGGTCAACGGTGGTACCGACACGTCCGGCGCTGTCGCTGAGGTAAACGTAGCCGAAATCATCGGTCAATTTGCTGTAACGCAGATTGCTGCGCAGTACGAAGCCGTTGTCGAAGTCATGGGTGACGTTACCGCTGAGGCTGGTGCGCTCGACATCGTGAAAGTTGTAGCTGGGCTCACCATAAAACTTGCTGCGGTCGTACTCTTTGTCCAGCGGATAGCCGCCACTGTTGGGCGAACTTTCAGTTTTCAGATAGTCCAGAATCACGGTGGCTGACGTGTAATCCGTGGGTGCCCAGGTGAGGCCACCCATCACCAACCGGTTGTCGTCCTGTGAGTGGTCGTATTCGCGGTCGCTGTTCTGGCCTTTGGCAGTAAAGCGGCCAGCCACGGTTTTCTCGTCGTTCAGCGCATCCCCCACATCGATGCCTGTCTCCACATGGTCAAACGAACCGTAGGTCACGTAGCCTTGGCCAAACTGCTCGAAGCGCGGCTGTTTGGTCACGAAATTCACCGAACCGCCCGGGTCCGCTGGGCCAAACAGCGTGGAGTTGGCGCCACGCAGAATCTCTATGCGTTCATAAGCGAACGGATCTTCGCGTACGCCGCGCATCGAACTCAGGGTCAAGCCGTCACGGTAAGTGGTGGCCTGGAAGCCCCGGATCTGGAAATAGTCGTTGCGGTCATCCGTACCATAGAAATCACTGATCACGCCCGGCGTGTATTGCAGCGCCTCTTCCGTGGTGCTGACGCTGCGTTGCTCCATTTCCTTGTTGGTAACAACCGACACCGATGCCGGTGTATTGAGAATGCTGGTTGCCACCTTGCCGCCAACCCAGAGCTCCTTGGCAACTACCGAGTTGGCGTCGTCGTCGGCACTGACCCTGACCTTGGCATTGATGATAAGGGGTGCAAGGCGGTATTCCTCGACGTCCGTTGCGTCGAGCTCCAGCGGGCCGGCGGGCTTTGGTTGAGGGAGCAGTAGATAGGCATTCGGGCCCTGCTGTTCGATTTGCAATTCGCTCCCCTGCAGCAACGATGACAGCGCTGCCGACGTATCGAGCGTGCCATTCACGCCAGCAGTGGTGCGGTTCGCGACACTCGACGCGTCGAAGGAAAGACTGATGCCAGCCTCGCGCGCAAAGCGGTCAAGCGCCGGCGCCAGTGGGCCGGCAGCGATGTTCCACTGCTTGACTGGGTTGCTGTGGTCAGCGCTCGATGTTTGCGCCAGCGATGGCAATGCATAGCTGCTTACGATCAAACCCAAAATCGCAGCGTGCAAGGCACGATTTAATGGATGGCGCTGTGAAACAGGGGACGAACTCATTTTCTCGCTCCAAGAAAGGACATCGGCAGACTGGCCTGTATTCCGGCCTTCCTTAGAGGTCGAACGAGAATGAGAAGCTACCTCATTATTTTTCAGCTAGCACAATTTTTTTGGGGGCTCAGGTGGCAGCGGTAACGGTGACCCAATAACGGGTTCGATAATCAATGTTCAAGTGCAGTGACTGCGCGACCAATGCCAGGACCTGATCGTTGTCGGCGAGCTGGAAGGTGCCGGAAACGCGAAGATCAGCGACCTCTTCGGCGCAGCGCAGCACCCCGGGGCGATAACGCGACAACTCCACGATGAAATCATTGAGGCGCATATTGCGCGCACTGATCACCCCGTCCCCCCAGCTCCATAGATCCAGGCCGTTGTCCCTGAACATTCGGGTGCCACTTGATGAGAACAGCAGCTGGCTTCCTGCCTGGACGCTGCGGCTCGCAGGAGTTTGACTGGAGCCGAGGAAAACCGTGACTGATCCTTCCTGAGCCGAGACCAGAGTGCCATCATCCAGCTCGCGTGCCAGGAAGCGGGAACTCTGAGCGCGCATGATCCCGTCACGTGACTGCACCCAGAACGGTCGCGCTTGAGGCGAGTGTCGATCCGCGCCGACATTCACGATGATTTCACCACGTCGCAGGATTATCAGGCGTCGCTGGGCGTCGAAATCGCTGTCGACGGCGCTATCGCTATTGAGCTGGATCAGGCTGCCATCATCGAGTTGGAAGCGTCGTTGCTCGCCGGTACTGCTGCGCTGCTGCGCAAGCATGGCAGGTACGGGCGTATAGTCCCGGCCGAGCCAGGCTGCGGTGCTAACAGTAGCCAATAGGCCCAGCAGCTTCAGGCTTTCCCGCCGCCGCATTCCATGATGGGTACCCTCAAGGGTTTGTCGGGCCAATTGAGCTGGCACGCCTGAAAATTCATCCCCAAGCGTTTCCACACGCTGCCACGCCAACACATGCTCCGGGCACTGCTGCAGCCAGTGCTCGAAAGTGCGCTGTGTTTGTTCATCGGCTTGATTGAAGCGAAGGCGCACCAGCCATTGGATCGCCTGCTCGACAATGGCCGGATCGAGCGCCTGCGGCTCATGCCTCGACATAACGCAAGCGATAGCAGTGCTGCAGGGCCGTGGCCAGGTCGCGTTCCACCGTCGCACGGGAAACACCCAGCTTTTCGGCTATTTGCGCGCAGGTCAGACCGTCGAGTCGGGCAAATAAAAATGCCTGGCGAACTCTGGGTTTCAGCATACCGAGCATGCGGTCTATGCGCTCGAGCGCATCAAGAATCAACAGCCGGCTTTCTTCCGAGGGGACCTCGTGCTGAGGCAGCAACGTGACGCTTTCCAGGTAGGCACGTTCGAGTTCACGACGACGATACTGATCGATCATCAGTCCGCGGGCGATACTGCTCAAATAGGCGCGTGGTTCGCGCAAGGGGCTGGACTGGCGGGATTTGAGCAGACGTACGAAGGTGTCCTGCGCCAAATCTGCTGCGTTATCGCGACATCCAATGCGTCGGACAAGCCAGCCGTGTAACCACGAGTGGTGGGTTCGATAGAGCAGCCCTAGATCTGCGTTACCTAGCGTTTCATCGCTGCGCATCGGAATCCCGGCAAGTACATGATTGATAATTAATCGCATTCTACTCAGGGGCTAGGCCTTAGGCAAATACGTGGCGATCGGTGTCCGTTTTTTGGGCACGTTGCGCTGGAAAAACATCGGAACCTGAGTGGCTGCATTTGGCCGAAAGCTGCCAGAGTCAGAGGCTTCTTTGCTGCACGATGTGAGTCGCATGGGCGTCTTGAGTTCGTGTGAAGCCGCAGCGCAGGTAAAAAGTGCTTCCCTCAGAAGTTTCGGTGTAAAGACGCACTCCTTGAAAGTGCAAAGCGGCGTGGGCAAGCAAGGCGCTAACCAGTCGCCTGCCAATCTGTTGCCCCCGTGACGCAGGAGTTACATAAACACGCCGCAGCCTTCCTATGCGGGTATGCGTGAACGGATCAACAGACAGACCTCCAACGCCCACCAGTTGCCGGTCTAGATACGCTGCCATTAGGCATTCGCCTGGCGCATCGAAGCAATTGGTGCCTGAATACCATTCCGAAGTCAGCCGAGTGATAAACCTGAAACCTTCTGCCACAGCCTCTTTCTCAAGGGCATAAATTTGTGACGGCATGTGCGTAACCCGTTGAATCTCCATTGGCGGTCAGTCCTCCCTAATTGGGTACGAAGCTTCTGAGTTGCTAGGGATCTTGATGTGCGGACTGTGCGCACGCAAGCGGCAGCTACCGACCCAAAGAGGACACCAGTTGCCGGAAGAAATCGGCGCAAAAGCAGCTTCCGATCAACAATCGAATCTCAGGTTCTGTGATCCACACCTACAAGCCGCATAGGAGTTCGCGCCTGACCTGAAGAGCAATTGCTGCGAAGCCCTTTCCAGTGCCGCGCTTGCGGGGCGCGTAGTCCTGATTAGCAGAAACATCCTCCCATTGACTTACCGATTCCACGTACCTGTGAGTGTTATCGGTATCAATTTCAAACTCTATGAACCGCTCTGCGTGAGTGAGCAAAAGACCATAAAGGCTGGGCATACCGGGAAAGTCGACCTCAAGATCTAATACGACGGTTTCTGACCATCTAATGCCTTTCGACTCGCTATAGTTTTTTAAGGCGAGGGGAATCCCTCTGGCCAACCAAGCTTTGGCGGTTACCATGAGTCTGTGGGCCACAAGAGCATTTTGCTCTTGCACGTTCAGTTGCCGCTTTTTTAACAGACGCTCAATGTCCACTTCAATTTGCTCAAAAAATCGTCGCTTCCAGAGTGACGATGACCTAACAAACGCGCAACGAATCAGGCGACTCCCATCGCCACTCTGCTACCCGGTCCGCGCGGGGCGTAGCGACGTCCCGATGTCTTTACCGAAAGACGTCTTTCGACCCAAGGCGGTCATTCGGCAAATCCTTTGACCGACGCCAAAAGGCGTTTAATGCAGTCAGCTCTTCTGACGCAGAACTTGCATGAGCTGCTCGACGACGATGGCTTCGACGAAGCCTTCACTGGACCCCACGTCAAAAGCAGCACAACAAGCCGATGCGTCGCCGTCGCAGAGACGGTAGACAGCAATGACACTGCTCGGTCCGCACCCGGTGTGCCCGCATAGCGAATACCCGCCATCAATCGACCCTTGCATCACGCCAAGGCCATAGCCCGGCGTGATCCAAGGGCGACCGGGAATCGGGCCGCCCAATGTTCGTGCTTTTTGCATTTCCTGAAGCAAGTCCGTGGGGAGCAGGTCTGCACAAAAGAGTCGATCCAGAAATAACGCTGCGTGCGAAATGTGGCCGATCAACAAGCCGTGGTAAACCCAGGCAGGATCATAATTTGAGGAACTTCCAAGGTGGGTCGTTTGGAAGTCTGCTCGCGTTTTTGCAAAGCGAACGCCCAATAAGCCCAGAGGAGAAAGTGTCCGTTGAATTACCGCTTCATCAAGCTTCAGATCAGTCAGCCGTTCAATTAGCCTGCCGACAAGCAGGTAGCCGACATTCGAGTAACGCCAACCGTTTCCGGGACTATATCGGAGTCGAGCACCGTCAAGGCGTTGCATCATTTCATCGGCCGGCCAGGCTGGCTCACTATTTTTAACGGCGGAGTGATACTCCGCAAGTTCTCCGTAATCAGGCAGACCGGCCTCATGCCGTAGTAACTGGCGTAGCGTAAAAGGCTGACCAAGAACAGGGTGGTCCAATCCGACCAGCCCGTCACGCACCAACGATAGGGCCGTAGCAGCCAAGACTGTTTTCGTGAAACTCCACCAGGGGGCCATCAGTTCTGAGCGATCAGCCGCTTGTACCTGACCATTTGAAACGAGTGAACTGAGCATTGGCTTCCTTGGAGTCTCAAGCGGATCGGCAGCTTGACAAGATACCTCAGTCATTCCTTTCGCGGAGGCAAAGATCAGCCGTTGCACTGTCCTGAACGACTGCTCTTGGCCGATTGCAGCCTGTCACGAAGGGCAGTAATCGACCCAAAGCAGCAGTGAAACTGAGCCAGGCACTGGTACGTACCTGGACGCAAGCGTATTGTTCGACGTGCTTCACCTCTCTTGGAGTTTTTAGAAAAGGATGACGAACATGGATGTTGAGCTTGCTCACAAGATTGAGGCCGCAGAAAGCGAGTATCTACGTTCGCGCGTTGAGAACCTGGCAGAAATAAGCGGAAATCCTTATGGCGCGCGTGTTTTTTTCAACGCGGACTTTCCGTGTTTTCAGGTGAACGCATCGCCAAGCCCAATGTTCAACCGCATTTATGGTGACATCACCAGCAATCCCTTGGCAGTGTTAAATCTGCTCAATGAGTCAGCGGAGCGATCGACTGTAATTCCTCTTATTGGGAAATCTTCGGCGTTGGAGCAATACGTTGTTGTGGGCGAAGCACGGCTTGAGCGTTTGAGGGGCTGGACTCATTTGCAATTAGCTTGTGCCATTGAAAAGGTGGTTTTGAGTCGTCACTCATTCGAAATTGAAGAGGTCACGTCGAAGACTCTGGATCTATTCGCAGAAGTGCATGCGGGTAGCTTTCATACCAAGCCGGAGCATCGGCTTCTGAATCAGGCTTCCTTTGTAGGGCCGGTGCCTGACGGACGTCTGAAAATCTACGTATTGAAAGCGGAAGGGATAGTGGTAGCAGGGGCTTCGATGTATCTGGCCAGCAATGGCGTTGCCTACCTCGGAACGGCGGCAACACGAAAGGATGCCCGGGGCCACGGCTACCACCGAGCGCTGATTTCTCAACGAATAGAGCAAGCAAAGAAGCATGGCTATCATTGGATCGCTGCGACCGCGCTGGCCAGCTCCCAGAGCCGCCGAAATCTCGAGCGTGCCGGGTTAACGGCATCCCATGCCCAGGCACTGTACCGCCTGACAGACAGCTGAGATATACGGCTGAGAGTGACCGTCCGCTTCGGGCCGATAGGAGCTTTCATGACTAAACGCTTCCGGCCAGAATCGTCCCATTGCAATTCACCAGCAAAAGTGGCCTCCCACCTTTGCTCATCAAGCTTTAAATAAACATCAACTCACATCGAACGTTTCTCCACCCAACGCCGATACTGACGCGTGCGAAATGCCAGGGCGAGCTGCTGCAGGATCAGCGCACGCAACGGTGACACGCTCGGATCGGGCTGTTTGGCCCGACTCAGTTTGTGCAATTGAAACTTCACCACCGCCATGTTCGCCAAGGCCGCAAGGGTCTTGTTTTTCCAAGTGACCGGCGGCAATTGCGGGGCGTTGTCTTTGCCCTGCAGCCAGTCACGCGGCAGATGAGGATCGATGGCCAACGCCGTACCGATGCCCACCATGGCCACACCGCTTTGCACGACGCTTTCGGCAACCGGACGTCGACGTATGCCACCGGTAACCATCACCGGCATTTTGGCGACGGTCTGGATCTCACGGGCAAACTCGAGAAAATAAGCCTCACGGGCCAAGGTACGCCCATCACGCGCCTCACCCTGCATGGCGGGGGCTTCGTAACTGCCGCCAGATAATTCCACCAGGTCCACCCCCAGGTCGTTGAGCAGCCCGACCACTCTTTTGGCGTCATCGGCTGTGAACCCTCCGCGCTGGAAATCGGCGGAATTGAGTTTGACTGCTACTGCAAATCCCGCCGAAACCACAGCCCTGACCGCCTTGACGACTTCGAGCAACAACCGCGCCCGGTTTTCCAGAGAGCCGCCCCACTCGTCCGTCCTTTGATTGGTCAGCGGCGAAAGGAACTGACTCAACAAATAACCATGGGCGGCGTGGATTTCCACGCCAGTGAATCCGGCTTGTTCGCCAAGGCGTGCAGTGTTCGCGAAGCGCTGGATAACCTCTTCAATCAAACCAGGGGGCATGGCGTGAGGCGTGGCGAAACGCTTGGACATGTTGCCCAGTGCCAACGGCACAGCTGACGGCGCCCAGGTTTTTTGCCCGAGGTTGGCTTGCATCTGTCGACCTGGGTGGTTGATCTGCAACCAGAACTGCGCCCCGCCGGATCGGCCAATACGCGCCCAGTGCTTGAACTTGTTCAGCGGCTGATCATCCTGCAACACCACGCCACCCGGTCCGGTCATGGCGCGGCCGTCGACCATCACGTTGCCGGTGATGAGCAGGCCGGCACCGCCGTCGGCCCACGCCTGGTAAAGACGCATCAGTTCATCGGAGGGCGCCTGGTCGGCGTCCGCCATGTTTTCTTCCATGGCGGCTTTGGCGATTCGGTTCTTGATGGTCGAACCGTTGGGGAGCATCAGGGTGTCGAACACATTCATGGAGCGGTCCTCAGCTGGGTATGAGGCACCTTAAGATTGAAGTCGACTTTAAGGTCAATCGCTTTTTTTTGCGTGCTTTTGACGGGTGTCTAGTCCTGAAATAGGTTTACACCTGTTTCATCTCGAAGCGCCCGATGCACCGCATCGGGCGTTTTGTATTTCAGAGACAAATGAGGTCGCTTACGGTTATAAATTTCTATCGACTCCTCGACCATGCGCTTGGCTTGGGCAAGGTCTTTGGGACGGTGTAAAAGAAACTCCGTTTTCAGAATCCCATTCACCCGTTCCGCTAGGGCGTTCTGGTAGCAGTCATAGCCATCAGTCATCGAGCATTTGATGCCGTGCTTGGCATGCAGCCTCTGGTAGAGATCAGAGCAGTATTGGGCGGATTCAACCGGTCGTCGCAACACTGGATTGTTGTACGGATTTTAGATATTCATTCAGTGCTTCGGCAGGTGTTTTCCAGCCGAGTGCTTTTCGAGGTCTAGTGTTAAGTACGTGAGCTACCGCCTGTATTTCTTGGGCACTCCAACGAGAGAGGTCAGTGCCTTTCGGGAAGTATTGCCGTAGAAGGCCGTTCGTATTTTCGTTCGTGCCGCGCTGCCATGGACTATGTGGATCAGCAAAGAAAACCTTTACTCCGGACTCGATGGTAAATCGAGCGTGATCCGATAGTTCCTTTCCACGATCCCAGGTCAAAGATCGCCACAGCTCGATGGGAAGATCAGTCACCGTCTTCTTCAATGCGTTGACCATACTAACAGCCCCATAGCCAGCCAGCGCCGGGCCGTTCTTCGTGCGGGGAATTAGCCCATAACCTTTTTCGCGAGGCAGATGGACGAGCATGGTAAATCGAGTTGAGCGCTCGACCAGAGTTCCAATCGCAGAACGGTTCAGACCGATGATCAGGTCGCCCTCCCAATGCCCAGGTACAGCCCGATCTTCTACCTCAGCAGGGCGACTGGAAATCATGACGTCCTCGCTGACGTGTGCCCACGCTTTGGCCTGCGCTCTGGCTCTCGGCACGCGCAATGCTCGTCCTGAGCGCAGGCAGCTCACCAGCTCGCGCTTGAGAGCTCCTCGCCCCTGAATGTAGAGCGCCTGATATATGGCTTCATGAGAGATGCGCATGGATTCATCACCCGGAAAATCGATCTGGAGCCGGTTGGCAATCTGTTCAGGCGACCAGCCATTGACCCATTTACGGTCACTGCGATGCGGTTTATTTCGGCCTTTGAAGGGCGCTTGCCGAGGCCCAGAAATCTCACGACCATCGGCATCTTGAACCTTGCCCTCAAGGCGGTCGCGTACGTACTGGTGCAGTCTCGGGTTAGTGACCAGTTTCGCTGGTTTCGGCCTCTTGGCCACCAGTTCTGCCTTCCATTGCGCTACTGACGCTCGATATTCAAGCCGACCGCAGCGGGTAGCAGCATTTCGTGTTAGCTCCCGTGAAATTGTCGATGGGCTTCGTCCAAGGCGACGGGCAATCTCACGAATGCCAACACTTTGTGCTCGAAGCAGTCCAATCTCTTCTCGCTCTGCAAACGATAAGTATCGTCCTGATATGTGGTTCGACATGAATAATGGCATCCCGCCTCGATGACGGAACCAGCGTGTACCTACCGCTGTTGATACGCCAACGGAATGTGCTGCCTTCTCGCTAGTGATGCCTGTTGCAATCTGCACCCAAAATAGCCGCTCGATCTCATTACGAAGTGAGGGTGCACCTGGAGAACGCATCGCTCCCCGGCCCGTCAATTTTTGCATCCATCCTGCGGGTCGTCCCATAAACACCTCGATCAAGGTGTTGCGACGACCGGTTGAATCCGCCTTGCGAGCCCCGATCAGAGTGATGTACCAGCGGCTGATTGCTTCTCCGATGCCGAAGGGCTTTGGTCATTGCCTGGATGACTGACTCGGTATGCAGGCTTTCATGCACATGATGGCCGACTATTTTGCGCGAAAACGCATCAGTGACCAGGCTCACATAAACGACGCTTTGTTCGGTAGGCAAGTAGGTTATATCTGCTACCCATACCTGTTCAGGACCCGTGGCAGTGACTTGGTCAGGGCCGGGTTTGAGCCGATTCGGATGTCGACGGAAGCGATGATGACTATCGGTAGTCTTGTGATAAGCGCGTTTGCGTAGGACCAGTTGTCGATGGTCTCGCAAGATATCGAACAACCGATCTCGACCTACCGTTCGCGTCAGTTCAGGTTCGGCTTGCATAAGGCCATGCAGCTTACGAGTGCCCAACCGGGGCATTTCAAGACGAGTCTCCAACACAAATCCCAGCACTCTTTGCGTATGTCTGGCTTGTGCGTCGTAAGCTCGATTGCGCTTGTAGTAGGCCTGCCGAGAGATGCCTAGAAACTGGCAAGCCCTGGTAATGCTCAGGCCTTCGATTTGCCCTTGGGTGAGGACTTGCCGGATCGCTTTTTTACGACAGAAACACCGTAATCGTTTTTCAGCACGTCAACGACAGCTTCAAAAAATTGGGCTTTCTGGTTGGCAAGGGCCAGCTTTTCTTCCAGCTCCTTGATTCGCTGCTCTGGTGTCAGCGGCAAATTTGGCTCGGCCATCGGTCGGTTCCTCTGGGCACGAATGGAGGCGCCTTGACTCCAGTCCTGCCGTCCATGCTTGCGTAACCACACCAACACAGTCGACCGACCCTGAATCCCATAACGCCGTTGAGCCTCTTTATAACTCAGTTCGCCCTTTTCAACTTGATCGACGATCGCCAATTTAAAGCCCAGCGTGTAGTCACGCTGACTGCGCCTTTTTCCTGATTCCATTGGTTCCTCCTGAGGATAGGTCAGAAGGTGTAAACCTTATTCAGGACGAGACACAGGCACAAAAAAAAGCCACTCATCTGAGTGGCTTTTTCTGAATCTTGGAGCGGGAAACGAGACTCGTATCTGGTGTCCGACTCGTTGAAATCTAAGGGGTTTCTTTCCTTGCCGGAGCAGGAAAAGACTTAATTTTGGACTTGTTTTCGGCGTGTTTCAAGGACCAAGAAGGCGGGATTCAGCGTCAAATCCTTCTACCCCTAGCCAACCGGACTGGAAGCGCCCGGCCTGAACAGTTATTCGTTGGCACAGACCCCGAGTGGCCGGCTGCCGCGTCGTTCCGCCCATGCCGAAGACCGCCCTGCGCTCTTCGCCGCCCAGTTTGCGTTGTCTCATGCCTGCTGGTTGCGGTCGGCTTGTTGGTCACCGTCGTCATGCCTTCGGAATTCCCATTGATCCCACAGACGCGGGCCGCGCACTGGCCTGACGCACATGGGCGAAATGAAGATCGCGCTCGCCCAGGAGGCGTTGATGCAGCACCGCAGCCAGTGCAGGGCTCTCATCGCTTCGGCTCTACGGCATAATGCCTATTCATTGGCCTAACGGCATCACCACAACCAACACGCGCAAAGGACGTTGCGCCTCGCGCGCAGTTGGGTGGTAGCGGTGGACTACCGTTCATCCGTAAGCACCGCAAGAATGATTTTGTAAGTCCACTGTGGAAGGACATTAGGAGACAGATATGAATAATGACGAACGTCTCCACCACAAGGTCATGCGGTACGCGGAAGCAGAAATTCAGGCCATATTATTGGGTCATGGAGCCACACTATTTCGCTATGATCAATTGATGGCGATGCTAGGCGGTTACGTGCATTGCAATATCATCAGCCAATCAGAAGCGGACGAAATAAGAGGCGATGCCAGAGTAGCTTTTGATAACTGCCTGTTTCATTGAAGACTGCGCGAGGACGTTACCGCGGTCGTACGCGCCTAAGCGTCAGTGCTTTACTCTTAGGATTAACGCCGGTGCGCTCCTGCTGAAGCTGGTTAACCCAGCGGCGCAACGCCAGCTAGACCACACCAAGTGAGCGGCTGGCTTCGATATGGCTATCGCCTTGATCGAGCACAATGCCTGCGGCTCGCGTTTGAATCACTGAAAGGAACGACGTTGTTTGGTTACCTGACACCTCTAGCTGGCGAGCATTCTCGCCTAAATGGATGTCCGGAATCATTAGATCGCTACACACAGCCTGTTGCCGGCTTGAGTGCAAGCGTGAGGAACCCGCCTGCTTTGCCATGCAGTGGGAAAATGGTCGTGATATCAAGCTGAAATTTACCCTTTACAGGGGCCAGCATCGCGCTGTCAGATGTTAGAACCTTCACCGCCTCGGCGCAGTCCGATGCTGTGTCTTTGCTCAGATGAACCGCCTGATGACAAACGCACTGGTATTTTTCGCGACCCTTATCGGTATGGAGGGTTTTGCATTTCTTGCGCACAAATATGTGATGCACGGCTGGGGCTGGGGCTGGCACCGATCCCATCATGAACCCCGCACCGGCTGGTTCGAGAGAAACGACCTGTACGCGATCGTGTTCGCGCTGTTCGCCATCGTGCTGATCGCGCTTGGTACACAGGGCATCCGCCCACTGGAATGGATAGGGGCCGGGATGACGGCTTACGGTTTCTTGTACTTTCTGGCCCATGATGGGCTAGTCCACAAACGCTGGCCGTTGAAATACGTCCCTCGCACCGGTTATCTCAAGCGTCTGTATCAAGCGCACTTGATGCACCATGCGGTGTCGGGCAAGGACCGCTGTGTCTCATTCGGCTTCCTCTATGCCCCAACTACCGCTGCGCTTCGGGCTCAGTTGCGCGATCTGCATGGTGGGCCTCTTCACAAGAATGATCCGGACGTTGCCACAGGCTCGGCAAACGCTCGGGCCAGTGACGCCCGCGAGCAGTAACGGCGCGGTATAGGCCTCTGAGCACCAGCCGCAATTTGTCGACCTTTGAGGTCGACACCCGCGTGTCCCAGGCATGCTCGCCCTGCCTGACGACCTTGATGCCAATCTGCCGATAGACACCCGACGCAGTCGCCACCGCCCACGCAGAACGCCACGGCAGTGCGCTTAATCCCGCCTCGGCACTGGCGTAAAAAGGCTCGGCCATCTGCACCAGCCGTTGCGCGAGAATGGCCAGGCCGGGCCGATACTGAACGTCGGCGAGTGACGCTTCGGGGATCGAAAGCTCATCCAGCCAGTCGCGTGGCAGATAGCACCGGCCGACGGCAGCGTCTTCGACGATATCGCGGGCAATGTTGGTCAATTGAAACGCCATGCCCAGATCGCAGGCTCGGTCCAATGTCCTCTGGTCGCTAACACCCATGACCTGGGCCATCATCAGCCCGACGACCCCAGCCACGTGATAGCAGTAGTCCAAGGTATCGTTGACGCTCTGATAACGGCGCTGATGTACATCCATCGCAAAACCCGCCAGATGCTCCAGGGCATAGCGCTCCTGAATGCGATGTTTGGCCACCACCTCTCTGAACGCTGCGAAGGCTGGGTGCTGCGCAGGCAACCCGGCGTACACCGCCCGAGTCTGAGCGGTAAGGTCGGCAAGGCGCCGGTCAATGTCAAACTGGCTCAACACGGTCGCCGAATGCCCCGCCTCCTGGCCGTCTATCACGTCATCGCAATGCCGACACCACGCATAAAGCATCACGGCGCTAGCCCGGGTCGAGGGGTCGAACAAACGCGAGGCGGCGGCAAAGCTCTTCGAGCCCACGGCAATGCTGCGTTCGGCGTGCTCCAGCAGGACCCGGTGCTGATCTGCATCGCGACTCATGAATGCAGATCCTCCAGCATCAAACCTGCCGTGGCCTTTGCCGAGCCGATGACACCGGGCACGCCCGCACCGGGATGAGTGCCCGCGCCTACCAGGTACACGTTGCCAAGGCTCGCGTCGCGGTTATGAGGCCGAAACCAGGCACTCTGCCAGAGGACCGGTTCAAGTGAAAACGCCGACCCCAAATGCGCATTCAACTCACTGCGAAAATCATTCGGGTTGAAAATCCGGCTGGTCACCAGATCGTCCCGCAAGCCGGGCATGTAGTGTTTCTCCAGATACGCGAAAATCCGATCCCGGTAGCGTGGGCCTTCCACCTCCCAGTCGATGGGCGCGTTACCCAGATGCGGAACCGGCGAGAGTACGTAGTGGCTGGAGCAACCCGGCGGGGCCAGACTCGGGTCCGTGACGCAGGGAGCGTGCAGGTAGAGCGAGAAATCCTCAGCCAGCTCAACGCCATTGAATATCTCGTGAATCAACGCCCGGTAGCGCGGCCCGAAGCAGACCGTGTGATGCTGAAGCTGGGGTTGCGGCCGCTTGAGGCCGAAATGGATGACGAACAGGGAATTGCTGAAACGCTTGCCTTTGAGGCGCGCGCTTTCCTTGATGCCACGGGCATGGCCGCCCAGCAATTGCTCATAGGTATGCACCACGTCCGCATTGGAAGCGAAGCAGTCCGCGTTCAGCAGGCGACCGTTTTTCAAGCGCACGCCGCTGGCTTTGCCCGCTTGCACCTCGATGCTGACGACATCGGCATTGAGCTCCACACGCCCGCCGATGTCTTCGAAAAGCCTGACCAGCCCATGCACCAGCGCCCCCGTACCACCCTTGGGAAACCACACGCCCCATTCGCGTTCCAGCGCATGGATCAAGGTGTAGATCGATGAGGTGGCAAACGGATTGCCGCCCACCAGCAGAGAGTGAAACGAAAACGCCTGGCGCAGCTTTTCGTCTTCGATAAACTCACAAACCATCGAGTAGACGCTGCGCCACGCCTGCAGCCGAGCCAGCTGCGGCCCGGCCTTGATCATGTCCCGAAACGACAGGAACGGCACGGCGCCCAACTTGAGATAACCCTCGCGAAAGACCGCCCTGGAGTACGCCAGAAACCGCTGGTAGCCCTCTACATCCTTGGGGTTGAGCCTGGTGATCTGACGGTCCAGCTCGGCCTGATCGTTGGCATAGTCAAACTGCGTACCGTCCTCCCAGCACAAACGATAGAACGGCGAGACCGGCAGCATCTCGACGTAGTCCCGCATGGTTTTGCCTGCCGCTGCGAACAATTCTTCGATGGCCGTAGGGTCGGTAATCACTGTCGGCCCGGCATCGAAAGTGAATCCCTCGTCGTGATACACATAGGCGCGGCCGCCGGGCTTGTCGCGTTTTTCCAGCAAGGTGGTTTGCACACCCGCCGCCTGCAGCCGGATTGCCAGTGCCAGGCCACCAAAGCCGGCGCCGATCACAATCGCACTTTTTCCCTGGGTCATGCTCGATCCTTGTAATGCCGAGGCAGGCAGCGAAGTGCCGCATGCATGGCCTCATTGATGGGAACAGGCGGCTTGCCGATCAGCACCCGGAGCTTGTCTTGCAAAGTGCTGTCGCTCGAATAGAAACGCCTGATCAGCCCCTCGGGCAGCCCGTAAAAACGCTGCATCACCCGCCAGCGGTCCTGGGGTTTGCCTGCCAGGAACAGCATGCGATTAAGCAAACGGTAAAACCCCTGGCGCCGCCACGCCTGCTCGGCGAATGCGCGAATGCCAAGGTATAAGGCGTCCGCTTGCAGGTTCTGTTGGCGGGCGAACCAGTCCGCCAGTTGAACCGCCAGGGGCAACGAATAACCCGTTGTGCAATGGCACAAACCGGCTCGCAAACCGGAACGCGGCTGGCCGGCCGCCTCGCGCCAGAAGCCGGAAAAGTCGCCTGCCAGGGTGATCGGCAACACGCCTTGCTCTTCGCGCAGGCAGCGAGCAATCGTCCATCCGCGATCTTGCACATAATCACGGATATGCTCGCGCAGTTGCTCTGAAGAAAAGCTCTGGCGGTCAACATAGTGGGTGTCCTCCACCAGCACCGTGTCGGCTGAAAACGGCAAGACGTAGACGAAACGATAGCCCTGCCTTTGAGCCAACCGGGCGTCCATGATAATCGGCGCGTCCAGCCCATGAGGGGCCTGTAGCTGCAGCACCTGGCCCAGAAACGCCTGTTGACCCAGCACCAGGTGTTCGCTGTGCCGGACGCCACGCCCGTCAATGACGGCCTTGGCCTGCAACTGCTCGCCGCCCTCCAGCAACAGCGAGGTCGGGGTGACCTGCTCAATCCGCTGTGCCACACGCAACCCTGCCCGCCCCCCTTCGCTGAGCGCGGGTTCGATCACTTGGGCAAAGCGTTCCGAGGTGATGCTGGCGTAACCGCTGTTCAGCCGACGCGAACGCCCCGGGAAATGCACATCGTAGGCGGGCCAGGTTTTCACCACCAAGGGCCTGATCCATTGATGCTGCTCTGGCGTCAAGTCCGAGTCGTGAAAGGACCAGGTATGGTTACCACCGATCCGGGCTTGCTCTTCAACGCAGAGCACCTGTAGCTCAGGGCGCAACTGCTTGAGTCGCCACGCGATCAACCCATTGGCCAGGCCACCACCGGCAAGGATCAGGTCATAGATCATGCCACCGCCTGCGTCAGCACAGGTTGACCGCTGCGCACCGCCGCCTCGATGATGTCAGCCGCTTTGCGGGTGCCACCGGCGTGCTGCAACTCAGCCGCCATCCGCTGCAAAGGCTCTCGTGGAAGAACAAACAGCCGGGCCAGCCCATCAGCAATGGTGGCGGCACTCGCCCAGCGGTTTAGCTTCAGGCCCAGGCCTCGGTAGCTGACACGCGCCGCCACCCCCGGCTGGTCAAAACCGATGGGCATGACGAGCATCGGCGTAGTGGTGGCAATGGCATCCATCACGGTGTTGAGACCTCCATGGGTCACGACTACATCGGCGTGTTCAAGCACCGCTTGCTGGGGGGCGAACGCAGTGACCCAGGTCGCGCCACCCTCGAGAAGCATGCGTTCCTGGGCCGAATCGAGCCCGCCGCAATGGGCGACCAACAGCTGCGCGTCCAAGCGGCGGCAGGCCTTTGCAATCCGCCGGAACATACCCAGGCGCCCGCCCTGCAAGGTGCCCAGGCTGGCAAAGACGAAGGGTCGATTTTTATCAATCTGCCACTCAAAAGCTTCGCCGCCTGGCGAAGGTTGCCCGGCACTCGAAAAAGGCAGGCGCAACGGTCCGACGGCATGGAAATGCGCGGGCTGCTGCGTACGAGGAAAATCAAATCCTGCAAGGGTCTGGCTGATGTGGGCAAGCGGTGAAAGGCATTCATGCAGCGCATCGCGAGGCTCGATGGCAAGCTGTCGACATGCACCTCGCAACACGTCTCCCAGGGGTCGCATCAGCCAATCGTAAACCTGCTGGCTACCGGCGTACATGCGTAGGCTACGTTCGTCGCTGCCGTAGGCAAACGGCATCACCGGCAGCGGCAAGCCAGGCTCGCGGTTGACCGGCAACGCGCAAGCCACCGAGACATAAGGCAGGCCCAAGGCCTCGGCGACCAGCCCACCGGCAGCTTCCATCTGATCGCAGAGCAGCGCATCGACCTGTCTGTAAGCCAGCGCTGCGGGTAATTCTTTACACAGCATGTCTGTGGTTGCACACATATCGGCAATGACCCGCCGCAAAGTCAGCGGGTTATTCGAGCTGGCCGCGCGCTGCAACGAAGCGTCCAGGCTGCCCGGCGGATGGCTGCCAGCAATCGTCGCATGAAAACCGATACGCGGATCACCCAGCCAACGGCGCGCGTCGGGCTGCTGGAAGAACGTGACCTGATGCCCACGATTCAACAGTTCTACCGCCAGCGCCTGAAAGGCCTGGAAGTGGCTATGGAAAGCCGGGGCCACCACGCCGAAATGGCTCATGAGCGATGAATCGACGAGTGTAATCTGGCTTGACGCAATGCCGCCAGATCTGCCGAGCCCGTACAAAAACAGGCAATGCGCAGCTGTTTTATGATGATGTTGAAGTGCTCGATGACCGACGCTGTCGATACCGTTGCATTGCGCAGCACTCCCGCCGCCTGCCCCACCAGGTCAGCCCCCAGACACAGCGCCTTGGCTACATCCACGCCATTACGAATGCCGCCGGATGCAATCAGCGTGATGCCGGGCAACGCCTCACGCACGCTGACCAGGCTGGTGGACGTCGATATGCCCCAATCGGCAAAAGCCATCGCCACCTCTTTATCGGCGGGGCTGCTGGCGCGCTCAGCTTCCACCGCCGCCCAACTGGTGCCGCCGGCGCCTGCCACGTCGATCACGCGGACCCCGACGTCCGCCAGGGCCACCGCCACCGACGCCGATATGCCCGCCCCGACTTCCTTGACGATCACCGGCACGCCGACACTTTGCACGGTCAATCCGATAGCATCCAGCACACCTCGCCAATCCCGATCACCTTCGGCCTGAACGGCTTCCTGCAACGGGTTCAGATGGATGATCAAAGCGTTCGCCTGCAAGGTCTCCACGGCGCGGCGCGCCAGTTCCTGGCCATCTCTTTCCAAGAGCTGTGCCGCGCCGATATTGCCCAGCAACGGGATATCGGGAGCCAGCCGCCGCAATTCACGGGTCAAGCCCTGATCGTTGCCGCTGCGCAGCCCGACGCGCTGCGAACCTACGCCCATGGCGATACCAAGCTCTTGGGCGGCCTCGGCCAGATGGTGGTTGATCGCTGCAGAACGCTGCGCCCCACCGGTCATGGAGCTGATCAGCAAGGGCGCTCTGAGGGGGATCCCAACCAGCCCGCTGGTGAGGTCAATGCCGTCCAGGTCCAGCTCTGGCAACGCACAGTGCTCGAACTGAAAGGCATCCAGCCCGCTGCCGCCACCCTGTCGTGGGTTATGGCGCACGCCACGGCCATCCAGCACGATATTAAGATGATCATCCTTTCTCCGACTCAGGGGGTGCTCAGTCATGGAAGCTCCAATTCGGTTGAATCATTTTGCGGCGCGCGTGGTCATTGTGTTGAGCCAGGTTGTACAAAATTAGGATGCTAGTACAAGTTACGTACAATAATGACTATAACTGAGGCACTGGTTATTCAAAGTCGTTCAGAGTTTAAGACGCATCACGTGGCCAGCCAGCAAGCTGATCACCCTTCATTGATCACCCTTAAAGCAAAGGTCAAGACCGATGGCAATCGAGCCTGACGCAACCGTCGAATTTGGGTTTACCGAACTCCTGAAAGATGTGCGCGCGGCTATTGAACAGCGTCTGGACCAATTGCTGCCCAGCAGCAACGACGAGCGGGATCTGGTCGCGCTTGCCATGCGTGACTCCACGCTGGCGCCCGGCAAGCGCATGCGGCCGATTCTGTTGATACTCGCTGCGCAAGGCCTGGGACACGGCGGCGATCAGGCACTGGACCTGGGCTGCGCCGTAGAATTGATCCACGCAGCGTCACTGGTGCTGGACGACATGCCGTGCATGGATAACGCGCGATTACGCCGTGGGCGTCCGACCGTGCATTTGAAGTTTGGCGAAGACGTGGCGATTCTTGCCGCCGTTGCCCTGCTCAGCCGCGCATTCGGGGTTGTTGCCGGAATTAGCGATCTGACCCCGGCGATCCGCATGCAACTGGTGGCGGTCATGGCCAATACCGTAGGCATGCAGGGGCTGGTCAAGGGCCAGTTCAAGGATTTACGTGAAGGCCAGCAAAACCGGGGCCCCGAGGAAATTGCGCTGACCAACAACCTGAAGACGGGGGTATTGTTTAGCGCGATCATGGACATGGCCTGGCTGATCAGTGATGCAAAAGCGAGCACACGCCCGATCCTGCAGAACTTCGCCATGGAGCTAGGTCAGGCGTTCCAGATGTATGACGATCTCAGGGATCATTGCCCGGACAGCGACAAGGATCAAGGCAAGGACGAGGGCAAGTCGACGTTCGTTGCGCTTTACGGCGAGCAGAAAGTCCGCGAACAGCTTAAGGCTCACCTCGTCAACGCCGAAAGCCATTTGCGGGAAGTCTACGGCCCTTCTCCAATGATCATCGGGTATATGCGGATGATCTTCGAAAAAGCGCTGCGACAACGTAGCGCAAGACCGTAGGGCTTACTTGGCCCGCTCGGCAATTGCTTGTTTCAATTTTTCGGCGTCTGCAAAACGCTGCTCACTGACGACCGCGCCATTGTTCAAAGCAAGCCACTGAACGGTATCCCGGTCGCCGCCATAGCGGCTGGCAACCCTGCCGTCCTGGTCCAGCATGATTCTGTATTTGGCCGAACGCATGGCCGGTACTGCCACTATCTTGATCAGTGAAGGCATCTTCTCGATATCCGCTACGTACACAATGTGGCGCGCTTCCAGGTAGCCCTCCGGTTGACCTTCCATCGCCGCATCCAGCAACTCTGCGGCCGACATGCTGCGCGCTATCAACAGCACTTGAGCGCTGTCGTTCAAGGTATACGCCTTATCGTTCTGATCCAGCAGGGTCCACTTCACCACCGGTTGGTTTGAATCCTTGGGTTGATTCAGAACTTTTGATTGAGCTGAATCCTGCGCCACCACGTTAAAGCTTAGTAGTACACCGATCAGCAAGATCATACGCCGCATGATTTCGAACCTTATTCAGGGAAAGTCAGGGAGTGAAACGCAGGCGCCATCCTACGCCAGCCCGGCTATGACGCTCCACCGCCTTAACGCTTTTCTTGCCTGACCTGCTCGCAACGCACTGACGCCGAGTGTCTGCCTTACGCCATTGATTCAAGATCCGCCGCTGGGGCGCACGCTATGCCAGATGGTGCGGCTCAACGCGCGCCAGATACGCCGCCTCGTCACCCACCGTAATCAGACTCGAAATCAACGCTATGTCTTACCAGCAGAGATACCCACATCTCCCGGCAGTGATGAGCTCTGCATTTGACTAGCATGATCTTTCTGATCGATGACTCTCTCAGTCTTGTGGAACGAGTGCTCTTCGTCCGCCGCCGAACTCACTGTGACGTTTTCGATGGCAGCCATGGCAATCTTAGAAAGATAGAAGCGGACTAAGGACGGCTGGCTCATCAAGGTAAGAGCAATGTCATCTAGCCGTTAGCCAATATTCGAGAAAGGCAACACGCCGGTCTACTTTAGAAGGGTATCAAGGGCCAAACAGGGCGCTTCTGTGGGTGCCCCCTCTTTCCCTGGCCCGCCCAGTCACTCTCCTCTCAAGCTGCTCACCAATTTTCCTGAATAGGAGACTCCGGCGCCAAATCCTAAACTCCTTCCGCCCTCAATGGCCATCGCGTCGCTTCACCCCACCTACAAAATTTCGAGCTGAGTTCTACAAAGGTAATTTTCAAGCAAAGTCACCACCTCCTCGACAAACGTTGGATTGCCAAGCAAGTCAGGCTTATCTGCCGTCACCGTGTGGATTATTGCATGGGCCGCAATTCCCATTAGATAGATTGAGAGCTCTGGATCGGGAACGTTCGTCATAAAGGGCTTCAGCACCTGGGAGAATTGTCTTTGAAGTCCTTCTTGATCCTCTGCCATGTGCCGTACGGTATGGGGCAACTCCTCGTGGATAGCTTTGTGAAGGGCCGGTGCGATTCGATGCTCGGTAACAATCATTTCCACAATTAGGGTAAGCGCATCTCTTAGGGATGGCTGTTGCGGCAGCAAGTTGATTACATCTAGTAAATCTGTACGGGTCGCGGCAGCGTGACGGCGCTGTAATTCAGCTATTACCGCCTCCTTGTTTGGAAAAAATTGGTACAGCGAACCGATATTGACGCCTGCGCGCTCTGCAATTGCGTTCGTCGTCAGACCTTCCCAGCCTACCTTGGTCAAAATGTAAGTAGCAGCTTGAATAATCGCCTCGACGGTCGCGCGGGACCTCGCCTGAGCCGGGATTTTCCTGGGTTTGACAGCCGATTGCCTGTTGCTCATGGAAAGCTCCAGAACGTGAGTTTTTAAAACGTAAGCTTTAACTTACGATTTGAGACATGAAAACACAACGTTTTCACCTTCTCGAGACCTTTAGAACATGAACGCAAAAGACCGAGTATCCCCTTGGGACGCCTTTCAAGCGGCTAATCGCTTTCGCAGGGCGATTCGTAAATTCAAACCGAAGCTAATTCCGGAACCAGAAATCTATGCTCTGCTCGCTGAAGCAGCGTATGCCCCCTCAAGTGGGAACATGCAGCCCTATGAGCTGCATTGGATTCGGGACCCTGTCCTGAAAGCTAGATTAGCTGCTTCCTGCAATGGGCAGAAAGCGGCTGCGTCGGCGGCAGACTTCATCGTGATTGTGGCAAGTCCTGCATTGGGTATGCGCACCGCCAAAGCGCAGTTGGAGCATGTTGAGCGCTCATCGGCGCTGGGACAGGACTCGAAGGCTTACTATCGCAAACAGACAGGGATGTTTAAGAAGATTCTCGGTGTTGGGGCGTCATCTCTGTGGACGCCCCTTGTGCTTCTCGCAGCATTGTTTCGCCCCACTTTATCCCTTGTACCTGTGGGTCATATCGGTGGTCGACAATGGGCGGCGCGCAACGCCATTTTTGCTGCTCAGACGCTCATGCTCGGAGCCGCGGCAAAAGGAATAGATACCTGTCCGATGGAAGGTTTTTCTGCCGCTCAAGTTGCCAAATTGCTTAATCTCCCTCGGGGTTCGGTGGTTCCTCTGGTAATTGCAATGGGCTATCGCGCGGACGATGCGCGGGTTGAAGAGCAGTGGCGCCGCGCTACTGCAGATATCGTGGTTGTGCACTAAGAAGAGCAAGTCGTCATCAGACGCAACAATGCTCGCAATGGATTGGCGCAAACCCTGACCTCATACAAAGGAGCGAGAAGCTGAACAGCCTAGGCCGCTATAGCTCGCGCCGACCGCTTCTACGGATTAATAGAGTGCCTCGACTAGAACAGCTCTCGCGCTTGCGGTGTTGGCCCGTTAAAAGCGATAGGTCATCTGAGTGACCAAGCCATTCGCACTATTGTCGAATTTGGCTGAATATTCGGGCTGCACTCCAGAAGCGTTGGCTTTATTGACTGATGCGGTGCTTTCCCACACATACCCATAGGCGACATCAATCGTGACGTTAGGGTTCGGTGAGTAGCCTGCCCCCAAAGTGACCGACTTACGGTTACCGACGGGCAGCCGCACGCTTCTGTCTGCGTTATGTGAAGGCGAAGGGTCATAGGCATATCCGGCACGCAATACCCATTGCGGTGTGAGCTGGTAGGAACCGCCAACTGCTGCGGACCAGGTGTCTCGCCAGTTCAATGGTTCGCTCAAGCTCTCCAAGCTGCCAGCATTGCCTGCTCCCGAGACGTTGGTTTCAGTTTCGATTTGTTGTATCCGACTCCAACGCGTCCAGGTCGCCCCTAGGTAACCAGTCCAGCGCTCGTTGAAATGGTGGGTTATGGACGTGTCAACGGATTCGGGAAGCGTAATGTCCAGCTTCGCGTCGTATTTACCATTGAGGCCCAGGAAACCAGGTGAATCGCTGACCGTAGTATGGCCCTTGAGGTGGTAGTTGACCTTGGAGTGGTAAGTGATACCCCACGACGTTGCCGGGTTTAGATCAACCAATAATCCTAAGTTATAACCTAGCGCAGTGTCCGTTCCGTCGATTTTAATAGTGGTATCTTTGCCAGCGTTGAAAGCGCCGGTAGCCAAATCGTTCTGGAGCTCGGCATCAAAGCGATTGATGGTGGGGCCACCACCAATCGAAACATATTGATTGATCCGATAAGCAATGGTCGGCTGTAAGGTGACGACTTTGACGTCGCTGTAGGATCCCTGATACCGACCCTGGAAAGTGCTTTCAGAATCATTGACCAGACCAAACGGAACATATAGGCCAAGGCCAACGGAAAGGTCTTCACTAATGGGCGTAGAAAGATAGCCAAACGGCACCGGCGCCATGGGTACGAAGTTGCCCTTATTTGTTCCGGAGGCGCCACCCTGGGCATCGCTTATGTCGTTCTTAACATCGAACACGGCGACCCCGCCGCTGACTTCGCTACGTTTAAGCTTCGTCAACCCGGCTGGATTTCCATAAATCGTGCTGGCATCCAGAGCCGAGGATGAACGACCCGCATAAGCTGTCCCGGCGCCACTTGCGCTTTGTTCGTTCACGGCAAGGCCGTTCGCCAAGACGCCGTTGGAAAAACCGATGACCGTAAGTATCAACGTGCTTGTTGTGAGCGTTTTATTGGATAGAGCTAAGCGTTTTTCGACCTTTTTATAGTTCATATTAGGACTGCTCTTGTTGTTGTAGTTGTTGTTTTTGGAATAGCGCACACATAGTTTTTATTTTTTCAGACGTAAAGACACCCGCCGGCCCTTTTTTAAGGCAGCCAAATATCTAGTTAAACCTTCGCTATTTTCGATCAATAACTAAAAAAGGCACTGCTTTATCGCGAACGGCCGATTACTCCGTCCATTCAACTTGAAAGCTGTAGCGGCCTATTCGCGGTTCCAAGACTTCGCGCTGTAAACCTGCGGAAATGCGAGCGACAATCCCGCGGCGACTGTCCTGCACGATTTGGACCGTGACCTCGGTCAACCCGGCCGTCTGGATCTCTTGAGAAATCACTCGCGAGATCTCACGCTGTTGCAACGCCGGTTTGAAGATTTTGCCAACCGGTGTCAACGGCAGCGACTCCAAAAATTCGATTCGCTTGGGCATGGCGGCACGTTCGCTGATACGCAGGTTGGCGAACTGCATCAAGTCATCTTCGGTGCAGCAGTGCCCTGGGCGCAGTTGCACATAGGCGACCGGTATCTCGCCAGCGTAGGCGTCGGGACTGCCGACGGCCGCTACCAGTTCGACCGACGAGTGTGCCTGCAACACCTCTTCGATTTGCTTGGGATCAATGTTGTGCCCCCCACGAATAATCAATTCTTTCTTGCGACCTGTAAGCCAGAAATAGCCGTCAGCATCCTGGCGACCTAAGTCTCCAGTGTTCAACCAGCGCTGCCCATTGATCTCGATCCATACACCCAGGTTATGACTGGGTTCCAGATAGCCATGGAACACGTTGGGTCCGTGGATGGCGATGACGCCTACTTCTTCCAGATCGGCATCACGCAGGTACTTACCCTGTGCGTCCAGCACGACGGCGCGCATGTCCTGATAGACCAGACGCAGCCCAATGGAGCCCACACGTCGCTCGCCCTGGGGTGGATTGACAGAAGACACGCAAGCGCCCTCGGTGAGGCCATATCCTTCAAGCAGGCGAACGCCAATCCGCCGTTCGAACTCACGAAAAAGCTCGACCGGCATCGGCGCCGCCCCACACAAGGCGTAGTTGAGGCTACTCAGGTCGTTATCGCCTGGATCCTGTTGCAGTAGAGCGGCGTAAAAGGTCGGCACGCCCGAGAAAAAATTCACGCCAAAATGCTCGACCATGTTCCAGAATCGCTCGATGACCTTCGGCCCCCGATATCCTTGGGGCGTGCCTAGGATGACGTGATCCCCTTGGGTCCATGGCATAAGACCAGTGACGAGTTGCCCATTGACGTGAAACAGCGGCAACCCGCAGAAAAGCACTTGGCCACTTTCTCGTGGTTGCATCTGGGCGGCCATTGCCCAAGCATTGAAAACTTCCGAGCCGTGTGTGCGTGCGGCAATTTTCGGCAGGCCTGTAGTGCCTCCCGTACAGAAATACGAAGAAATTTCGTCCTCACTGATTTTTCGGCCGCTTTTTAGCGTGTCGGCTGGTTGGAACATCATCAATGCGCGCAGATCGTTGTGGATGAGCACCTGTTTATGTAGGTCCCGTTCCTGCATGGCCATGGTGCGCAAGGCAGCACCGAACTGGTGGTTGACGTAAGGCTCCATGCTCACCCAGACAACGTGCCTGAGGTCAGGAAGACGATTGAGCTGACCGGCGATTTTCGGCCAGAGGTCACTGCCTGGCATGGGCGCGAGCGTCACGACTACACGGGCATTGGCGGCACGCAACAGATCGGCTATTTGCGAGGCCTCCAACAGCGGATTGATTGCCATGACGATGCCCGCCGCCTCTCCTCCCCATATTGTGAAATGAGTTTCAGGCAAATTCGGCAGAACAAACGCTATCACCTCGCCCGGGACAATACCCAGATCATGGAAGGCATTGGCCGCACGGGTGATCTCGGCGAAGAGCTGGGCGTAATTCCACTCATGGGTATGGGTGAAGTCAGCGGCGTCGACAAAAAAACTTAATGCGGAGGCTTGCGGATTACGTTGCGCACAACGCTGCAGCGCTTCATACGTGTTCGGGGCTAGGTCGCGTTCAACGAGCGGTACGGATTCCAATGCATGAATATCGTCGAGGGTTTGGATAGGCATCAGATTTGCTCCACGACACGGTTGCGCTGAATGCCCAGGTCGACCACACCGTCGGCGCTACGAATGCGTGCCTCGACGATATCGCCAGCCTTGAGGTACTGAGTTCGGCTTTCTTGTGCCTTGAGAAACATTTTCCACTTGGTCGCCTCGGGCAATAAGGCCGCGATACGCTGTTTGGCCGGCGACGGTACGGTTAACGCGCAGCCCGCGGGCGTTCCGGTGGCTATCAGGTCGCCTGCAGCAAAATCCTGAACGCCTGACAATTCGCTAAGGGTTTCCGCCGGCCCAAACACCAGGTTTGCCGTGGAGTCGCACTGACGGACTTCATCGTTTACCGTCAGGCGCAGTTCCAGATTCCGTAGGTAACCCATTTGTTCGGCGCGTAGCAGGCAGAGGTAAGGACCAACAGGCCCGAACGTGCGGAAACTTTTACCTTTATAGAACTGCATCTGGGGGATCTGAATATCCCGCGCAGAGTAGTCGTTGACGATCACGACGCCAGCGATGAATTGGTGCAGATTATTTTCATCTACCTTGACCCTGGCGCTGATGTCGCTTCGCATGACAAGCCCTAGTTCGATCTCATAATCGAGAAAGCGCACCTCGCGTGGTTTGACAAGATCACTGTGCGCCGGCACCAGGCAGCTGGTCGCCTTGGTGAAAATCATGTTGAATTTCTTCACGTCGGGATCCATCCCGGACTCGATCATGTGTTGCCGGTAATTGGCGCCCTGACAAACGAATTGTTGATTTCGGGTGACGGGAGATAGCAACTCTACTTCTGACTCAGCCAGCTCCGTTGTGCTCAGCCGGGCAAGATCATCAATGTCGTTATGCCGGATAAAGTCGCCGGTGGTTTCAAAATGGCCCGGCACCACGGTGATACGACCCTGGCGTATCACGCCCCAGTGGATGCCATTGCGATATAGGAAGCGAACAACGTTTACAGCAGACATTGGGGGTTACTCCTGGGACTTCGGTAGGTCGGTGCGCTGTGGCATGTGTAGGCTGACTCGCCTTCGAGAGGAATGCGGCGGCTAGGCGACTACCCTAGGCAAACATTCGCAATAGGCTAGCGAGCTTGCGCAAGGTGACATCCGGGCTACGCCTGAGGTTGCGGAACAACATGCGCAGGTTGGGCAGACTCATTCGCGGCCGCGTAAAACGCTTTGGCATGCGTTGCCCCCACTGGGCCATTGCTTTGGCGCTTACAGCATGGACCCCACAAGGTTGAGTCACGGTAAAAACATCCCCATCACAGTAATGCTCATGCTTGTCGCCCCAGGGGTCCTGCCAATAATCGAAGATCTGACTGCCAAGGATATGGCGACCGATGCCCCAGGAGTGGTTCCAGCCCCGCTCCTGTAGCACCCGCTGCCCCATGCCGACCGCATCGGCATCGACAACTTCAAAGGCGCTGTGGCTGTAGGCGGCCATAAACCCCTGGGCTATTGCCAGCGTGTGATGGTCGGCCGGTGTTTCGCCCAGGTCTAGACGCAGAAAGCTGACAACGGGCGAGCCGTCGGATAAGACTTGCACATCGCTTGGGATGAGTCCGAAATGCTCGGTGTACCAGGCACAGGTTGCTTGATAATCGGCCACCTCAATGACAATGTGACCCAGCCTGAGCACTTGTGGCGGCTCAATCGGTGGCCGTTGAGTCGCGTTGATACGAGCGTGTTCCAGCGCCAGATTTAGCGGTAACGCGGCCCTGTGCGGGAGGGTCTGGGCATAGGTCTGGCCGTGGACCGCTTCAACGACGAAGCCGGAAGGATCCGTCAGTCTGACGCATCTCCCCCCGCCGGGATGCGAGAGATTTTCGACTGACGAGGCGCCAGGAACCAGCGCAAGGCGGTTCAGGTCTTCGAGGGTTTGGACGCTCAGTCCGATGCCGATGAAGCGCTCCTGTTTGGCTCGATGAACGCGATAGCAATAAGCCGTAGGTTCAGTCCCGCGCAGATAAAGCGTGCCTTCGGTTTGCTCAAGGACAGTCAAACCGAAGTCCGTCAGAAAGCGCGCGGTCTTGTCCAACGCCGGTCTTTCAAAGATCAAATGCGTCAGGCATTGCGCCTTCACCGTGGGGTGTGGATGGCGGGCGGGCTGCGGTGTTGCCAACAAGGGCACGACGTCTGTGCGGGTCATTATTTTTATTCTCCACAATCTTTTCTTGGGCAAAGCTTTGCCGTCACCCCCTTGCCTGAAGGGCTGTCATTCATTGGGAAAAGCGCTAGTCGAGCGTGGGCAGCGCCGGTAACTCCTGAGTTGCCAACATTCGCGCCTCCTCGGGAGGCAGACCTAAGGCCCGAAGCACCAGCTCTGCGTTATCGGCACCGGCGTCACGCCACGTCCGGTGTCCTTCCAACACCAGGAAAATCGAGCCTAGGACACTGCTGGAAATCAGCGTCACGACCCCCACCAATTGCTCCTGCCGGAAGGTGTAGCGACCACCGGCCATACCCCTGAGAAGGTCTGTCATCGCCTGGCTTGCAAACATCTCACGCAAGGAAGCATGGCTGCTGGCGAAGCGGTGCAGGAAAGCTCCCCACTGAGGCTCCTCGTGGGCTCGTCGAATAAAAAAACGAATACCAAAGGCAAGCGCCTGCGCCGGATCGTCAAGGCTGTGAACGCATTTGCGTATACGCTCATGCATCTCTCGGCCAAGGTGGCTGGCGACCGCTTCGAACAGGCTCTCGATGTTTTTGATATTGCTGTACACCGTTCCGCGGGCCACGCCCGCTTCTTGTGCGAGATCAAGAATGTTGATCTGCGTGGTGCCTCTTTCAGCAAACAAGCGAAAGGCTGCTTGATGAATGCGACGTTGGGTCGGATTCAGGGTTTCCATATTCAATCTCCAGTACACCGATGGGTCAATTGAACACTCGTGTTCATTTTTCGTCAACCCCTCTTCGTCCAGTTGCAGCTGTGGATATTCGAGACTGCCGTGAAATCTCCACGCATCTCTATATTTCTCGTAGATAAACGCGTTACAGCGTGAATCCCAGATTGACTAAATTGAACACTCATGTTCAATTTAAAGGTGCTCTGCCCTAAAATTTACAAAGTTCAAGACATGGGGTGGCTGACTACTTATCGACGAAGGTGCTACTCATGATTCGCTCAAAGCTGTTCGAGCCGCTTCGGCTACCCAACGGTGCTGTGATACCCAATCGGATTGCTAAGGCGGCAATGGAAGAGAACCTAGCGGATAGTGACCACGCGCCAGGGGAGGCGTTGATGACGCTATATCGGCGCTGGGCGCAAGGCGGCGCGGGATTGATCATCACTGGTAACGTAATGGTCGACCGGTACGCATTGACGGGTCCTGCAGGTGTGGTGCTGGAAAATGACCGTTATCTGAGTCGGTTCAAGGATTGGGCCGAGACCTGTCGCAGCCGTGGTGCGCAAGCCTGGATGCAAATCAATCATCCCGGCCGCCAATTGCTCGCAGCGATGGGACAACCCGCGCGAGGCCCTTCTGCCGTGGCACTGAACATCCCGGGACTGTCCAAGGCCTTTGCCCAGCCGGAGGCATTGAGCGAGTTGCAAATAGAAATATTGATAGAGCGCTATGCCAATAGCGCGGTGTTAGCCGAAAAAGCCGGCTTCACTGGTGTCCAGGTTCACGCCGCCCACGGTTATCTTTTTAGCCAGTTCCTATCGCCGCTTACTAATCGACGCCTCGACCAGTGGGGCGGCAGCCTGGAAAATCGGGCGCGTATGCTGCTTCTAACCCTTGAGCAAATACGCAGCCGGGTCAAACCGGCATTCTGCATAGCCGTCAAACTCAACTCAGCCGACTTTCAGAGAGGCGGCTTCGGTGCAACCGATGCTGCCAAGGTTGTGCGGATGCTGAACGAGATGGCGGTAGACTTGGTTGAATTATCGGGTGGCAGTTACGAAAGTCCGGCCATGCAAGGCCAGACACGCGACGGCAGCACCCTCGCCCGTGAGGCCTACTTTCTGGAATTCGCCGAGCGCATAGGTGACGTTGCTTGCATGCCGTTGATGGTGACTGGTGGTGTGCGTAGAAAAGCCGTCGCTGAGCGAGTGGTGAGCGGGTCGGTTTCGATGGTAGGAATGGCCACGGCGTTGGCTGTCGAGCCTGAGCTACCGGGCCAGTGGGCGGCGGGGCGAGAATTGGATGTCTCTCCGATTGTTGTACCCTGGAAACACAAGGCATTGGCATCCATGGCAACGGCCGCTTTGGTCAAAAAACAGTTGGGGCTGTTGAGCCAAGGCAGGTCAACCGATCCCAAGGCATCCCCACTCGTGACGCTGCTCTCCAGCCAGTTAAAGGCTCGCCGGCAGACCCGAGTTTATCGGGAGTGGGTTGACCGAGCCTGACCAAGGTCTCGCTATGTCATGGCGGGGCAGGCAACGCTGCCTCGGCAATCTCCTTGGCCTTAGTGGAAGCGGCGCCCAGCGCCTTTAGAATCATCTCGGCAACACGGGCATCATGGCCGACTACGGCCCTGCCCTCCACCACCGCGCGCATTGCTCCGATTGTGCACGACAATACCAGGTCAAAGGCCGTGCTTTCTTCTTCATAAGCAAGCACGCCCTCGGCCAGCCCGGCCCTTAAATCTGTTTGCACATGAATCGCCAGCCTAGAGCGCATAGCACGGTCGAAATGGAAGACTCTCAACAATGCGCTGGCCCATTGAGGGTCATTGGACGCCCGGATAATGAACATCCGGACACCAATTGCCAATCGCTCGGCGCCACTAGGAACGTGTTGACTCAGGCTTGAGACGGCGTCTGAAAATTCAGTCGCCATCGCGATACCTACTGCTTCAACCATCTCGTCGCGGGTTCGGAAGTAGTTATAAATCGTGCCGTTAGAGACGTCTGCTTCTTCGGCAACTTCAAGCAATGCGATCTCGCCCAACTCTTTCCGAGAAAACAGCCGCAGTGCTGCATCCACCAACCCACGACGCGTACGCTCACGCTTTTTATGGCCGCGGGAAAGAGGCGGTTCGGCCGTAGGTGGAGTGGGCTGGGTGGAAGGCGCCATATCTAAGCTCTTATTCCGATGGACATGTGCATGTTAGTGGAAAGATCCTGGATGTTGGAGTCGCGAACAACCCCGAGCACATCGAGGCACTCTTCGACCATCTTTGCAGCCTGATCCCCAGGGCTGTGGTGCATGATGATCCGGTCAGGGCGCACGGCCACCAATGTCCCGGTCTTCGCCAGCGGCAGGAAGGCATTGTTCAGGTCCTCCAAGAACGCTGAGCCCTGTTCTCCTGATTGTCCATGGGAACCAATATGCAGGAAAACGCCTCCCACCGAGGCCCAAAGATCAACATGACGTTGGTCCAGCAAGGTGCGCGGGTCAACGCCAAACCCAACCAATGTGAGTTGATCCCCGAGACTGTCGTCGCTTAATTGGAACTGGCGGTTCGCATCCCGAACCCAGGCCTGTGGAAATAGTCCGCCACGGATCAGCTTGTCACCACGGCGATGGCACTGGAACAGGCCAGTCTTGAAAATGTTTTTTGGTTTGATGTCCAACTCTTCAAAAAAACGCCGGGTCGGCGGCGTCCATGACAGCGATCGCATCAGACCATGAATAAAGAAAGCGGCCAGCTTATTGCGAGGCATCACCAGGCGCGCCATCAGTTTCGCCATGTTGATCATTTGCTGTGCATGGGGACGACGTTCCGCGTCGTAGGAGGCCAGAACAGCGCTGGACGCCTGACCGCGAAGCACCCAGGCCAACTTCCACGCAAGGTTGGCAGCATCGCGCAGACCGGTAACCAGACCTTGCCCAACGAAAGGCGGCGTGATGTGAGCCGCATCGCCAACGAGAAATGCCCGCCCTTTCTGGAAGCTCTTGCAGCAACGCGCATGGAAGCGATAGACAGCCTTGCGCTCGATTTGCACTTCTTCGGTGGATGACCAAGGCGACAGCAGCTTGGCAACGTTCTCGGGTTTCTCCATTTCCTCACGCTTTTCCCCGGGTTGCAGCATGAACTCCCATCGCTCCCGTCCACCTGGGCCAGGCATGTGAGGTGTAGGTCGTTGTGGATTGCATAGAAATTCAACATGATTGATCGCCGTGTCATGCCGATTGCAGGCATCGACAATGAGCCAATCCTCCGCATAGGTGCTTCCCTGAAAATCTTGACCTATCAGCGTCCGAACTTTGGAGCTGGCGCCATCTGCTCCTACGAGATACTTGGCTCGAATGGCGTAGGTTTGACCGTCCTCACCGATCACAGAAGCTGTGACACCCTCCTCGTCTTCAATGAAACCTTCTAGCGCCATCCCTCCCATGCTGCTAACTGAGTCGAAAGTGCCATATCGCGCTCGCATCGCGTGCTCGAGATCTGGCTGGTAGAACGTCACAAGCTTCGGATGCCCGTCGAGGCTGCCACTGGTATTGGCTCGAGAAAACTGACCAAGCACCGGTGAATGCATACGGACTTCAGGAATCAGGACCTTCTCGAAGGCGTCCTCGGCCAGGCCAGCCAACTGCAGAATGCGCAGAGCCTCGTTATCCAAGACGATGGCTCTGGGCATGAGTACGACGTCGTGGGTCTTATCCAGTACCAGCGTCCTGACGCCATATCGCCCCAGTAGCGCGGCAAGTGTTGCACCAACCGGGCCATTACCAACCACTAACACATCAACCAAAAGGGGGGGCTGCTTGGGTGGGTTCTTATTGTTCATCTCGAGCTCTTCTTATTGGGGAGAGGCCGACCGCCCGAAGGACATGTCGTGAAGCAGGAACAGGTTATCCTCAAATGACCAAATCCTCAATATTGAGAAATCAATCATTTCTGGCTAGTAACCCGTTCCGCTCGAAGGAGGGTTCGCCGGCAGCAAGGATCGTTGCAAACTGGTGTCACGAGCCATCGTTGTAGGGGACGCCTGAAATAAAACTTCGGACCTGAAGGCGTCGTTGGCGCCCCTAACCGGCTATTAGCCGCCTGTTCCGAAGAGCAGCTAGGCGATGATTAACCATTGTAATGATGACGCGTCGTGTTGCCCGTGGAGGCCGGCAGGGCTCATCTCGCTACGAGCGAGCACGCACCGACCGAGTCGTCGACTCCTTTTGAGCATTTTGCGGACATGCTCGCCCAGTGGACTGGTTATGCCTAAAAAATCTCCGAAATCTAACTTCCGCCCCGACCATGTTGACCTAAGCACGCGCTAGATTGGGAGTGGCGGACTGCATGTACACATTAGTGAGCTTCACCAGGGAAAGCAGGAAAGCAGGAAAGCAGGAAAGCAGGAAAGCAGGAAAAGCAGCGTCAACGCAAACCCAAATCTCCTGCAATCAAGAGTGAGATTCAATCCAAGTTCTCGACCGTGCCCTTCCACCCGCTGCGAATAACGCAGAGACAAACTCACCTACAGTCGGAAGAGTGATTGAAGCTCCGTCTCAATTGATCACGCCCCACACCCTGGTGAGTCAATGGTTAAAACGTGCAATAGCCAGCAAAGCTCAAAGAGGGCTACCTGATTAGGCGAGCCTGATCAGTTTTTCCACCGCTCAAATCCGTGTAGCGGGTCTGTCGCTGACCGGAAAACGCTGATACGGGGCTGCTTGCCCGCCCAAGAAAAGCGGAAGCGCCAGCTCTTGGTGCCGTTCGTATTCACGAAAAGCGCAAGGCCATCAAAGTCAGGGAGGGTATAGTTTTTGGCGTGAGGTTTAGCGTGCCGGACCGCCGTATTGGTAAGGACCATCGTACTAACTCCACTCACAGGATGAAGGAGTGTTGTAAAGTATTCAGAGTGCCCTGCAGCTCTAAAAACTGACTTACCAAGCGTCGAATTGATGTACTAAAAAATGTACTAAAAAATCGTGGATATTGATGTATCAGGATGGATTTTACTGGAACAAAAAAAGAGACCGAAGTCTCTTTCTTTGGTTTCTACATACTTCAATGGAAGTCTATAGAAAAATAATTGGAGCGGGAAACGAGACTCGCATCTGGTGTCCGACTCGTTGAAATATAAGAGGTTTCTTTTCTTGCCGGGGCAGGCAAAGACTTGATTCTGGACTTGTTCCCGGTAGGTATCAAGAGCTAAAAAGTGCTTCCTGTACGAGGTAATCAAGAGCCATTGGTATCCAGCTGAGTATCTCCGCTCAAATGGTCTCCCTTCTTAACTCAACATCGCTCCCCCATCAGCGAAACCGCCCTTTTCACCGATATGACTTGGGCATGACGATAGGAATAATCATGGGCACCGGTGCAGCAGGTGGCGTTATCAGGCCTTCGCTTTTCGCGACCGGCACACCCTTCGCTTTAATCGCATCGAACAACCGCTCCGTAGCCTCCGCATCTACGTATCCGCCATCGTCTATAGAGGCGCTGAGCGCGATCTGTCGTCTCTCTTCGGTCAACTGAAGCTGCTTGGTCCGTATAAAAGTGTAGAGAGACATTTTCTTAAGATTCGTTACGTCTATCTGAACGAGTTCAACATATTTCAACGTTTTAGCATCCCACCCCTGTACGTAAAGCCTATTGGCTGTCAGCGCATAGGTGCAAAAATAGTAGGTGCCAGTATTCGAATCGGGAGTAGAAACGATCAGAGAGCAGCGACCGTGCTGGAGAACAAGATCAGCCACCCCTAAATCCTTGGAGAGCTGCGCCGCAAACTGCTCTCGTTCGTAATAGATAGTGGACCTATCGTATGGAGTCGTATTGCAACCTGATAAAATCAATGCTGAGCCCAGCGACAACCCTAAGAAAAAAAAGCGCATACGACACCTAAATTTCATGATTAACAAAAGAAAAATTCGGACAGCACACATCGTTAGCTTGACAAAGCTCGCGGACTCCAAGCTCCTATTAAAATACGTTATTGTAGTCATACATATATTCTTCATACTCCTCCAGACTCCAAATGTGGCCGTCCAAACGATCGATCATAAGCATCCCGCCTGCTTTCTTCTCTGAGATAGATACGAACGTCAAGCTAAAAGACCAAAACAGGGGCGGAGACCGCGTCTGATCCAGACGCCCCACAATCGCATTTTGCTCCACCGCAGATTTTTTTGCGATTTCAAATGCCGTTTCAAACGAAAGATTGCTATCCCTATACTCAACAGGGACGCTAAAACAGGGTACATTTTGCCGACGCAGATCAGAAACTATAGCAACAAGCTTAACCCTATCAATATTTACAGAGAGATAGCCACTGCGCACCGTGCCTTCCTTTAAAAGGAGGCTCTTATCAAATAGGCTCAGCATCTCAATTTGAGACACATCTACCTCAGCACATAGATACAAGTCACATTTTCTATGCATACTATATTTCCACCTCCAGACGGAAAACACGCTTTGTTAACAAATACAACCCTTTCATTTTGCAACAATTAATCAACCGATCACTCGGCCAGACCGGATCCTCCACTTAGCCAACGAAACATACCAAAGAACAATATCTTACCTCACCAACGGACGCATTAGACTTAAAGCTCTAATAGTACCAGAGGGACTGGAAGATCAACTCTATCACCTTCGGCGTAAGCCCAAGACATTGAACAAAGTCTTTTCGACACGTTTCGATCAAACGGCATTAGCGCCAATAAAAACTGCTCCAACTCGACGCTACACTTAATGCCCTTTATGCCAACAGCCTCATGCAACTCCCCTCCCAGCCTTATCTCAATATTATCAACCAAAAAAACGTAGTTGATCTCATGCGTATTGGCGCAATAAGAAATGGATAGGAGAACAACGCTATTACTTATAAACCGAGCAACCACCACAAACCTCCTTAAACCTCTCATTCTCCACTGTTCTATCGTCCCTCACCCCAAGCCTTAATATCAGCAACCCGAATAAAAACTCAATTCCAAGCCCTTTATAAAGGCATGCCCCTGAGGGATTCCGGCTTGCGCTGCAAGGGCTCCCCGCAGTCCTACCCGTGCGATTGCAGACGTAGCCGGTACTTCAGCTGCACCAGTTGCTTTTGGACCAATCAGCTTATGATTAAATCTCTCGATTATCTTTTTTGACAAATCGCCTCCATTCTTCTCTATGGAAATAAAACACCCTTCGAAGGATCCGTCAGTCAAAATCAAATTATAACCCTCATAACAAGCTGAAACCAATACTGAATATGGGCCAGCCTCACGAGAGTCCCCTTTGACATTTAGAGCTCTCAGGACAAGACTCGCAAACTCCTCAAACCTTTCCTCCGCATACTCATCGAAAAATATAAAATGATTAGTTTCAGAACTTGACTCAGAAATTGAAACCATAACTCTTCATCCCCATCCAATCATTAACAGACAATCGAGAAAACTGGGATTTTTCTATAATTTTCGACCATAGCTTATCTCCTGATAGGCCTTTTATCCTTCGCTCTAGCTAACGCCAAATTATTTGCAGTAGCAAGTTCAAAAAACTTTGCTGTATGTTTTGCACCACCTTACCCAGGCAGAAGATATTTTCTCCTAACCTGCTCCATACAATCGATTATTTCTGCCAGCGGCTCCCCTTTAAGCCCAACCTCTGCCAAATCATCGAGGCCGCATTTTTCATAGGCTCTAGCCAAACCCTCTAACATATCCTCCGCATACGGACTCTCTCTAGACAGCTCTACCCCATACTTCATACCCTCCCTAAATATCGCAGTTTGCAGCACTGCAAATACACCCACATCTGCAGACGTGCAAAGAGAGTCGGTTTCATCTTGAACATATGCAAAGGCTTGCTCTGGCCGAAGACGAATATGAGATATAGCTTGTTCATAAACCCTAGAGACTATCGAATAAATTTCTTCCACAGCCAAATCGGACGCCACTATTACTTCTCCACGATAAATACATTCAATTGAATATTAGGATATCGTTCGCGAAACTAAGTAACAATATTGCTACAACTTGAACAAACCATTTTCTCTGAATAAAATTTATCCGTCCCGAGGTCACCTTCAGATCCTTGACGAGCTGCGCCGAAAAATGCGCACCCTCGTAATAGATAGTGGACGTATCGTATGGAGTGGTGTTGCAATCCGTCAATATCAATACAACACCCAGCGACACCCCAAAAAAAAAAAAAAAGAACGTATAGCGACCTAACATTTATGGGATTCAAAAGACAGAATTTCTTACCAAAACTAAGCTACGACAAACTTACGCACAGTCAAACTTGTATTTGCGAATCAACTCCGCCACTTCAACAACTTTAGCTTGATTCTTGCTAGCGAGTGCAAGCAACGAATCTTTTATCGCTTCTCTAACTACTGCAACGCTATAATTTTTATGGCTAGGTTCTATCCCACTAAATTCATAATCAGCTGAAAAGCTATAGTATTCTCCGCCCCCTTCATCCTTAACATACTCAAACTCCCACCCAGGATCCCCCACGAGTCCTTCGGACAAAGTAGAGAGCCGTTTCAAAAGTTCGTCCAAGCCAAAATCAGAGTAGTGTCCTATAGCGAACCAAAGCACCCAAAATAGCAAATCCCTATCGTCTCCAGGCAGTCGCCCCCACTTCATTTCAATACCCCCACTGGAAACGCGGTCGGGACATACATATCTTCATCTTTTATTTCCACCAAAACCTGACTGATACATCATCAGTAGCTGGACTATATTGAACCCCTTTAATACCCGTTGTGCCACCCTCAATTTTGTACGCCTGCGCGTACCAGATGTTCCAGTTTTCAGCGGTACATATGTGGGATCGGCACGTCTATCTTGAACGACTGCTGAATATCATCAATGGATCCCCCCAAACATTCGACCATACTACAAGGGATTCCGGCTTGCGCTGCAAAGGCTCCCCGCAGTCCTACCCGTGCGATTGCAGACGTAGCCGGTACTTCAGCTGCACTAGTTGCTTTTGGACCAATCAACTTACAGATTAAATTTCTTGATTAATTTTTTTGACAAATCACCTCCATTCTTCTCTATGGAAATAAAACACCCTTCGAAGGA
Organism: Pseudomonas sp. Z2-11; assembly: GCF_054161305.1. Taxonomy (NCBI): domain Bacteria; kingdom Pseudomonadati; phylum Pseudomonadota; class Gammaproteobacteria; order Pseudomonadales; family Pseudomonadaceae; genus Pseudomonas; species Pseudomonas sp. Z2-11. The sequence goes on along the minus strand of NZ_CP096395.1, from coordinate 2,405,418 downwards.
TCCGCTGGTCAAAATCAAATTATTACCCTCATAACAAGCTGAAACCAATACTGAATATGGGCCAGACTCACGAGAGCCCTCTTTGACATTTAGAGTTCTCAAGACAAGACTCACAAATTCCTCAAACCTTTCCTCCTCATACTCATCGAAAAATATAAAATTATTAGTTTCAGAACTTGACTCAGAAATTCGAACCATAACTCTACATCCCCATCCCATCATTAACAGACGATCGAGAAGACTGGGATTTTTCTATAATCTTCGACCATAGCTTATCTCCTGATAGGCCTTGACTCGAATATTTATTCACAATCTCGCTCCAAGTTCTATTTGGGTCAGTCTTGCTCAAGGAGTCAGCCAATGTCCTATTAGACATTAATTCTCTTGCCATTGATCTCAAATCATTTCTCATACTAAAAGCCTGCTTCGCCTGCTCTTCTAAGGAGGCGCTACTGTTAATGCGAGCTGGAATTTCTGCTTCCTTAGATAGATACCAAGCTCTAGCCTCTCTATCAGTTAGGTTTTTTGGCTGTGCTAGATCGTCCCACCATTTAGCATAGGACACAGAGTCGTCGTCTATCGCTTTTGCACCACCTTTTTTTTCCAGAGCCTTTCCGGCCGCTTCTTCAAAAATCTCATCAAGCTTCTTACCCACAGCCTCAGCTGCCGCTCCTGTCAGCTTCCCTCCGACCTTGCCACCCGTACCCGCCAGCGAAACAGCGCTAATTGTTCGAATGAGCAGAAGCGCCTGCTGTGCAGTCGATACGTCCTGCCCATAGATCGCGTTAAGTTTGGCCTTCAGTTCCGGTTCTAACGCAACGGCTGCACCTTCTCCAATTGCGTTACCGCCTTCGCGAAAACTGTCGACTACGCTTTGGGGGAGGCCTTTCACGCCCTCCCAAAGACCACCCATTACAGCCGCAGGATGTTCTCTAACAGCATCATAGAGGTTGATGGCACCGTCCTTGATCGCGATACCCGAGTCCTTGAGCTCCTTTGTAAGGCCCGCGCTCAGCTCTCGACTGATGCCGCTCTGTACAAATTTCTTGTAAAACGCCGGGTCCGCCGTATCGGCGAACATTTCCGGACGGAAGAGTTGTTGCCCCGACGCGGTAAACAGCGCTTGTTTTTCTCCCAAATCGTTTACGAATGTCTTGCCAGCGCCGGACAGGAACGCCAATGCGTCACCGTCATCGCCATCGCTCAAAACCGATCGCCAAAGATAATCGGTGTTCTTCAGTGCCTGTTGGCTAAGGCGTTCCATCGCCAACTGCTCAGTTATGCCTTGATCTTGTGCGAACGCTTTGGCGTTTTCTTCGAGCCATTTCTGCTCGTCGTAATGCAACTGTCGGTTGTAAGCAGTCGCGTACTGCGCAATCTCGGCGCCCTTCGATAAATCGCCACCCACCGCGGCGGCTGCGACAAGACCTGTCAGCTGCGAAGCCATCGACTCCAGTTGTTTATTTCCGCCTACCATGGTGCTGAGCACATTGATGAGAGCTTCGTTCGCGCCTGCGGCCATGGCTCCCGTTTTGAAATCGCTGCCCGTGGCTTCAGCCAGAAGTCCCCCCATCAACGCATGGGCCAAAACCTTCTGAATGCTTCCATCCTCGTATTTCCCTAACGAATAGTCGCCAACCATCTTGAAGCCAACAGCCATCCCCACATTGCTCGCCTGACTCGCTAAAGCATTGCCCAGGTTATCGGTGTAGCTTCCCCCGTTAATGACTGTATTAACGAACGCATCAGAAGCTGATTTCAGCAGCACGGCTTGAAGACTGGGCAGGTTAAAACCAAGCGCTGCCGGGTTATACCCTGGAGATACCCCGATCATAGCGGCGGACGTCAGATAGCCTTTCATCGCTTCCGAAGAGGTTATGTCCTTGAACGTCGCCCCTAAATTGCCTTGGTTATTGATAACACTCACCGCTGCGTTGCTGGCCATGGAGGTCAGCACGGCGGAAGCCATCATATTTCCCAGGCCCGCCCCCACTGTCGAACCAACTGCTGCTCCTCCAGCTACAGCTGAGGCGGATGCCACACCTCCTGCCGCCATGACGGTACCTGAACCCGCCGTAGCGCTGGCCGCACTCCCCACAGCTGCACTGGCGGCTCCGGCTGTTAGAACGGTCACGATAATGACGATCGCCAGCATGGCGCCCTGCCCCAGGCTTGAGCTGCCGTACTTGAACGATTCATGAGTCTCCTTGACCAGCCGCCAATCCACATCGCCACGCTGTTCGGCCTCCTTGAGCCAAGCCAGTTTAGGATCGGCCTTGACCATGGCGTCGATGGTCTGGCTGACGGTGTTCCGGTCAATGTCTTTGATATCGATGTTCAAGCCATCGACGGCTTTGATGACCAAACCGCCATTTGCAATCAACTGACTTTGACGCAGCGTCTCGTCGGTGTGCCCTTTGCCTTTCATGGAGTTCCAATCGAGGCCAGTGCTGCTCTTTTCATGACTCTCTTGATCCAGATCCTTTACACCTTCAAAGGTCACCGAACCGTCACTTTTCAACAGCAAGTCATTTCCGCTATACAGCTGAGCTATTTGGTAGCGTTGATCGCCCTTGCTAACCAGGGTGAGATCACCTCCTGTACGGATTTCGCTTCCAACGTGGGTGACTTTAGTAACTTCGTCTCGTTGAGTGCGTGTACCGAAACCAGTTTTATTCTTCCGGCTGTAAAGTGAGTAATCGCGGTCCTGCGCCGCCAGTAATTCCAAATCCCCACCAGCAACCAGATACGCCTCATCACCCGCCGTAATCCGACTCGAAATCAACGCCATGTCCTTACCAGCAGAGATACCTACATCTCCCCCAGCAGTGATTGAGCTTTGCACTTGACTAGCATGATCTTTCTGATCGGTGACTCTTTTAGTCTTGTAGAACGAGTGCTCTTCGTCCGCCGTCGAACTCACTGTGACGTTTTCGATAGCCGCCATGGCGATGTCACGCTTGGCCTCGAGCTGGCTGGCTACGATGGTAAGGTCACGACCGGTGTCGATCGATATGTCGCGACCCGCGATGAGGCGTGACTCAAATTGGGTAATTTGCTCCTTGGTGTCGTTTTTGCCTTTTTCCTCGGTGTTGTGCTCGGTGGCTGAGGTAATGATGACATCCCGACCGGCGCTGATAGACATATCTCGACCGGCTTGCAAGGTATTGCCGATGTTGGCGACATCGCGCCCTGCCTTGATTGTCAGGTCATTCGCAGCCTCGATCCGGCCCGCGCTGTCGAGGAACTCGCGATGCTGATCCCAGCGGCCGGCCTCTGAGTCGTAGGCATGGACGCTGCGCTCATTGATGACGTCGCCCTTCAATGCGGTGAGGCTGACATCGCGCCCCGAAACAATCCCTCCCGCCTTGTTTACCAGATCGTTACCAGCCAAAAGGTCGAGGCGATTGCCCGCCTCGATCAAACCACTGTTGATCAGATCAGTGCCGGCAATAGCGGCCAGATTTTCGGTCGCACGCAAGGTGCCTGAGTTGGTCAGGTCCTTGCCGGCGATCAGCGAAACATCCTTGCCTTGGATCAGGGCGCCGTTAGCGGCCAGGCGCTGATTCGCGTTCGCCAGATAGAGCACCGGCACCAACACCAGCTCGCCGTTGACCTCATGCTCTTCAAGCCAGACGATGTCGTGGGTCAGGGCCGCGACTTGCTCGGCCGTCAGCGTGACGCCCAGGCTCAGGTTCAAAGCGTCCTTACTGGTTATGGCGTTGTTCATCAGGTATTTGAACAAGCCTTCGTCTGTCGTCTGACCGTCGATGTAACGCTGACCGGTGCGAGCCAGGACGGCCTGCTGGATCAGTCGTTGCTCATACAACCCGTCCCCCAGGCGTTTGGCGCTGTCATCCGGGTTGTAGCCAAGGTTCGCCAGCAAATAATCCGAGCTCATGAACTGCTTGAGTTCGGTCAGCACCGGGTTGGTTTCGATAAGGTATTTTTGTGGCTTGGATTGGTTGGCGTTGCTCGGCACACCTTGGACGCGGGTAATCGTCTGGCTACCCGGCGTGGTCATTTGTGCGAGAACGGTCGATGGGACCGTGGTTGACAGCAGAGAGGCAGGGAGTACGCCGACTACAGCAGGTTGGCCCGCAAGGTTCGATCCGCCCACGCCACCAACAACTGTGATACCGGATGAGTTCGGTATGTGTCCCGGTGCGAGGGTGCCATTGGCCCCTGCGTCGCCGGGTGCACTGACGCTGATGGTCGATGCGTTACCGTTGATGCTCGTACTTTGACGGACGTCGGCTATCGCTTGACGGTTGGCTGCCGCAACCTGAGTACCGGTACCCAGTTGGATATCACGGGCCTGAACGTCCGGCACGCTCTGGTTGCGTTGAGCTTGTGCAACACTGGCGCCGGTAAAGGTCCAGTTTGGCGCAGCGACATTCGCTTGGGTAGCCAGCGTACTGCTAACACCCTGCCCGCTCAGGCGGAACATCCCATTTTGGCCGGTGGGTAGACTGAAGCCTGGTAAGGCCAAGGGGTTGACCTGGGATTGACGCAATTCGGGGGGCAGCAGGCTGGCTGGTATGAACACCGCTTGGGACGTTGAGGAGACAGTTGTATTGGATGTCTTGTCGCGGCCTTGAGTTACTGCGGTGAATGGTGTGATGAGACTGTTGTTAATGGAAGAAGAAGCGTTGATCGATACCTGTCCTCCAGCCTGGATGACGGCTGGTGAGCTGCTTAGGGTGCCAGTAACTTCGCGGCTGATCAGAGCCGTTGAGTTAAGCCAAGCTGGAGCGTCCGCGAGATTGTTCCTGTCATACAGCGAACCGGAGTGGAAATAGGTATCGTCGTTATTCAGCCCTGAGCGGGCGTACATCAGATAGGGTTGGCTTCCTAGCGAGGCCTCTGTCTCAATCTCATAGTTTTTATCGAACCAGAACACCTCGACATAGCCGCCGGAGGCGCTGTCTGATTGGGGTACCAGATGGGCTACAGGCACCATCTGATAATGTTTAACCTCACGAGGCCTTCCTCCGTAGTTTTCCCCATGCCATTCGTATTCAACGGCGGGAAAGGCAGGGTTGTTTCGCTGGTTGTAGAAAAAGAAATCATCGGTCACGACGCTCGCCATGTTTCCCTGAGCGTCATAAGTACTTTTCACGGAGTACGGCCCGACCTGAGCCGCCTGATTCTGAAAATCATCAGCCGTAATCGAAATATTCCCCGACGCCGAAATCGTGCTGTAAAGATTCGAAACCCTGCTTCCTGCTATCCGTATGTTTCCCCCAGAGGTCAACGATGAACTCGCGCTATCCTCACTAGCGGTCGCTTCAAAGTTCTCCGTCAGCACGTATGTCCCCGATCCCTGGAAGGTTCTCTCCCCGTTTTCATCGCTCCAGCAATCGCGAAGGCAAGCCACACTCAATGCGCCCGATACTTTGCTCGAGGTATATGTAAAACGATCCTTGGTGTTTTCAAACGTCGTGGCCGAAAGCGAAAAATCCCCGGCCGATTCCATGGTCGAAGATCGATTGGAAACCAATCGTGCCCTGCCGCCTGCAGCATCGGCAGCGATATCGATCCCACCCAGGCTGTAGACATCGGCATACCGGTTGTTGAAGTCAGTCACCCGCAATGCCATGTTTCCACCGCTGAAGATCAAGCCATGATCGTTCAGCAATGAAGGCGCATTGACCGTCAGGTTCTGCCCGCTACCCAGCGTCCCATAGTTATTCAAAACACCGACATTGGCCGTCAATGCACCACTGGAAGTGATCCGACCGTAGCTGTTCAACTGGCCAGAGGCACTTACCGAGGTGGTCCCGCCACCTGCAATGCTGCCCAAGCTGGCCAGGTTCAATTGCCCAGCGGTTAAGCCTAGCGTGCCTAAACTACTGACCCGGCCATTGCCAGAATAGGTCCCGCCCAAGTTCAGGCTCAGGCTGCCGTCACTGGCGATCAGCCCGTCGTTGCGCCAGGTACCGCCACTGCCTACAAAGGAAGTCGTCGCCAGCAACTGTCCGGTTGCGGTCTGGGTGAAGTTATTGACGTTGACGTTCAGCGTGCCAGCTTGCAAGACGCTGGTGTTGGTCCAGCTATCAGCATTAAGGGTCAAAGCGCCACGAGTGACGAAACCTCCACCGGCGTTGATGACATTGGTAGTGGCGACGCCGAAGTTGCCGCTCCCTACGTGGAGGATGCTGCCATCTGCATTGAGCAAGTTGCCTACACCGAGGTTCAAATCGGTATTGGCACTTTCCAACGTACCGCTGCGGTTATCGAACAGCCCACCAATCTGGAAGTTGGTTTTGCCGCTGGTACCCAACGCACGCAACTTACCCGTCTGGTTGTCGAGGCTCGCCGCCTTGATCGCCAAGGTGCTGTCGCTTTCGATAATGCCCAGCCGGTTGTTCATCGCGCCGGTCAGGTCCAGGTCGATCTGGCTGCCGGCGATCTGGCCGTCGTTGTCGCCACTGTTATCAAAATCGTTACCGGTGACGTTGACCTTGCCTTTGGCGTACAGGCCGCCGTTGCGGTTGTCGAAGTTTCGGGTGACGACGATGGCGTCGCCGGTTTGTGCGGAGATGCGTCCGCCATAGTTGTCGAGGCCGCCCCGAGCGGTCAGGTTCAGGCGCTGGGCCTGGGTGATGCCGCCCTGGCGGTTGTTGTTCAGGTCGTAGCCGTTTTTCAGCACACCGGTCAGTTGCGTGGTGAGCAAACCTTGCAGGCTGGCGAGCACGCCGCCACGGTTATCGAAATGGCGACCCACCACAGTTAATTCGCCGGCCTTGGCTTGGATTCTACCGCTCTGGTTATCGATGTCCGCATCGACGGTGAGTTTCAGATCCCCTTGGCTTTGCACCACACCCTTGCCGTTGGTAAGGCTGGCCGCGTCGATGTCCACGCCGCCGCTCTGGCTGTAGATCAAGCCATCGGCGTCGTTCTGGACTACGCCGGAGGTATTCAAGACCAACAAATCATTGGCCGCGACGGTGCCGCGATTGCGGTTGTCCAGGCCATTGGTGAGCAAGGTCAACAAGCCCTGGCTGGCGATCTGGCCGCCCTGGTTATTGATCTGCGTGGCGCGCTCCACCCGCAGTGGGCCGACACTGGCGATCTTGCCGCTGGTGTTGGTCAGGGCACCGAGCAAGTCCAGGGTCACAGCAGCGTTACCGATCAGATTGCCATCGCTGTTATCCAGGGAGGTGCCGGTGAAGTTCAAGGCTTTTTGCGCGTTCACGGTACCGTCGGCGTTACCAAGGGTCATGGCGTTCATGACCAGAATGGCGCCGCTGTCGATCAAGCCGCCTTGGGCGTTGTTCAGCAAACCGCCGGTGGCGGTCAGGGTCTGGTCGCTGCCACTGGAAAGAATCCCGCCACGGTTATCCAGGCTGGCGGCGCTGACAGTGAGTTTATTCTGGCCGACCAGCGCACCGGCAGCGCTGTTGAGCAGTGCCCCGCTGAGGGTGACGCCGACGTCTCCATTGCGGCTGGAGAGCGTGCCGTTGTTGCGGTTGTCGAGACTGGAACCGTTGACCAGCAGTCCTTGCCATCCAGAGATCAGGCCGTTCTGATTGAGCAGGCTGTTGCCGTCGAGGCTGAGCAGGTTGCTGCTGATCAGCTTGCCGCCGGTGTTATCGAGGGTGCGTCCAGCCAGGGTGAAGCTCTGGCTGCTGGAGATTTCGCCGCGGCGGTTATTGAGGTCGCGCAACCGGCTGATGGTCAGCGGTCCTTTGGCAGTCATCAAACCGCTGCTGTTGTTCAGGTCACCACCGCCCAGGTCGAGGGAGATGCCGGCATTGCCGAGCAGGCGACCGCCGTTCTGGGTCAATGCACTCAGGTTCAGGCCGATATCGCCTTTGGCCGACACTTCGCCGCCGTCGCTGGAGTCCAGGCTGTTGGCGGTCAGGCTCAACGTACCCTGACTGTTGATCAGGCCGTTGCCGCTGTTGACCAGGGCCGTCGCGTTGAGCGTCAGCTCGGTAACGGCGAGCACTTGGCCGCCCTGGTTTTCGAGATCGGCGGAGCTGATGTCCAGTGCCTGCGCCGCATTGATCAGGCCATCGCCCTTGTTGGTCAACACACCGTCGACCTTGAGCGATAGATCGCCACGGCTGTTCAGGATGCCGCCGCTGTTATCCAGGGCGCCCGCCTTCACATCCAGGCTGGCAGCGGCGATCAGGCCCTTGACGTTGTTCAATGCTTGAGCGATGCGCAGCGTGACGCTCTGGTTGCCCAGCAATTTCCCGTTGCTGTTGTCGAGGCGGTCCGCCGTCAGGGAGAAGGCTTGGGCACTGGAAATTTCACCGTTCCGGTTGGTCACTTCCGTGAGGTTTTTCAGCACCAGAACCGGCGCATTGATCAGGCCATTCTGGTTGTTCAACTGGCCGTTGTGCAGGTCCAGGTCCAGGCGGGTGCTGCTGAACAAACGACCACCCTGTTGATCCAGGCCAGTGACATTGGCAGTCAGGGCGCCGGTGCTGCCGATCCGGCCATTGCCCTGGTTGGTGACCTTGCCTGCGTCGAGATTCAGGGTGCTGGCGCTGGTCAGTTGTCCGTCATGGCTGTTGTTGAACTGACCGGTGGTGACGCTCACGGCGCCCTTGCCGCTGATGCTGCCCTGCCGCTGGTTATCGAGACTGGCGCTGTGCAGGGTGAGGTCGGCGTCGGCGATCAGTTGTCCACCCTGGTTGCTGATCGCCCCGATGCTGTTCACGCTCAACGTGCCGGCGCTGGAAAGGCTGCCCGCCGTGTTGATCAAGCTCCCCACCCGAACGCCGAGTGAACCTTCGCTGCTGAACAGCCCCAGGTTGTTGTCCAGCGAGGCACCGAGGTCGACGTCGATGCTCTTCGCGCTGAGCACGGCGCCGGAGGTGTTATCCAGTCCCGTGCCGATCACGCTAACGCCGGCCTTGCCCGAGAGCAGGCCTTTGTTGCGGTTGATGATTTGATCGACCTTCAGCGCCAACGTGCCTTGGGCGAGAATCTGCCCGCTGTCGCTGTTGTCCAGTTGTTGACCAACCAGGCGCAATGCCCCTTGACTGGACAGTTCGCCACCGCGGTTGTCGATGTTGCCAACCTTGATAGCCAGCGCGCCGGTCGCACCGACCAGGCCATTGGCGCGGTTGTCCAAGCTGTTGGCGGCCAGGCTCAGATCGCCTTGGGCGACCAATTGCCCGCCTTGCTGCTGCAAGCTGCCAAGGGTCGCACTCAGGTCTTTTTTACCGGCGATCTGGCCCTGGCTGTTGTCCGCCGTGGCGGCACTGAGCAGCAGATCGCCGTCGGCGACTACGGTGCCCTGATGGTTGGTGAAGTTGTTGTCGACTTGCAGGTCCAGCTCATCGCGGCTGCTGATCAAGCCGTCAGTGTTGTCCAGGCTGGCACTGCGGGTATTCAACGCGGCTGCGGAAATGATGCCGTTGATGTTGTTCAGTGATTGCGCCAAGCGCAACGTCAGCGCCTGATTGCTGAGCAGCTTGCCACCGCTGTTGTCCAGCGTCCGGGCGTCGAGGGTGAAGGCTTGGGCGCTGGAAATTTCCCCATTCTGGTTGACGACACCGTCGAGATTTTTCAGTAGCAGCGCGCCGGGAGCATTGATCAAGCCATGTTGGTTATTCAACTGGCCGTGGTTCAGGTCGAGGCTCAGCGCCGTGTTGCTGAACAACTCCCCGCCCTGCTGGTCGAGGCCCGTGAGCGAGGCGGTCAAGGCCATGGCGCTGGCGATGCGGCCGGTGTCCTGGTTGGTCACTTGGGCGGCAGTCAGGTCCAGGGTGTTGGCACTGCTCAGGCGACCGCCATGACTGTTGTCGAAGGCGCCGGTGGTGACCCGCGTTGCGCCCTTGCCGAACAGCACGCCGCCGTTTTGGTTATCGAGGGTGGCGCTATTTAGCGTCAGCCCTGCGTCGGTATTGATCGAGCCGCCCTGATTTTTCAGCGCCCCGATGGTGGCAACCTTCAGCGCCGCCGCGCTGGACAGGCTGCCCATGGCGTTGTCCAGGCTGGCGGCGTCGAGGGTCAGGGTTCCTTCGCTGCTGAGCAGGCCGGCACGGTTGTCCAAATCGGCCGTCAGGTTGATCAACAGGTCACGCTGGCCGGCAAGCGTGCCCCCTCCATTGTCCAGACGCGTGCCGGTCAGGTTGAGGGTGCTGCCAAACAGCAGGCCCTTGTTTTGATTGATCAGGCGCGCGACCTTCAGCCCCAACGCGGTGCCCGCCAGCACCTTGCCGCCGTCACTGTTATTCAGTTGATCGCCGGTGAGACCGACATCGACCTGACTGGATATTTCGCCAGCGCGGTTGTCGACGCTGCCAACATTGAGTTCCAGCGCTTTTGTTGCCCCGACCAAACCACCCTGGCTGTTATCCAGCGAGGCACCGGTCAATGTCAGCGTGCCTTTGGCGACCAGTTCACCGCTCTGCTGGGTCAGCGCATCAACATTGGCGACCAGGTCGCCTTGACTGGCAATACGCCCGGCGTTATTGAACACGACGCCGGCTTGCAAGTGCACCAACCCCACGGCGCTCAGCAAGCCGCCCTGGTTATCCAGACGTTGACCGGTGAAACCGATGCCGACCTTGCTGGTGAGCAAGCCTTGTTGGCGGTTGTCCATCCGATCGACGAAGAGTTGCAGGTCCTTGTCGGCGCGAATGACACCGCCACGGTTGTCCGTCGTGGTCGTGCGCAACGTCAGCAGATTCTGCCCCGAGAGACGGCCCCCACGGTTGTCCAGGCTCAGGCCTTGCACGCTCATCAAGCCCTTGGCCAACAGGCCGCCGCCGCCCTGGTTACTCAGCAGCCCGTCGAGGGTGACGTCGAGGTTACCGTCCGTCACCAGACTGCCTGCCTGGCGGTTATCCAGGCTCTCGGCCCTGACGCTCAAGCCTTGTCCAGCCCCCAGCGTACCGGCCTGGTTATCCAGGGCACCGCTGATTGTCAGGTTCAGACGTTGATCGGCGGTGATCTGGCCGCCACCGTTGCCCAGGGTCATGGCGCTGATCATGCTGTTACCGGCGCTGGACAGCTCGCCATTGCGGTTGAGCAATGCCCCGCTCAGTTGCAGGTTCAAGTCAGCGTCGCTGCTGAGGCTGGCGTCAGTGTTGTCCAACTGAGCCGCGCGCAGGTCGACGCCATGCCCGGAGATGACTCCGCGAACGTTAGCCAACGCCTGATCGATGCGTACGCTCAGTCCTTGATCACTGACCAGTTTGCCGCCGGTATTGTCGAGGCTCTGCGCCGCCAGGATGAATGCCTTGGCACTGGATATTTCGCCGCCCTGGTTGCCGACAGTGTTGAGATTTTTCAACAGCAACTGGCCCGGTGCAGTGATCAAACCACCGTTGTTATTCAGTTGCCCTCTGTTCAGGTCAAGGCTGACATCAGTGGCGCTGAACAATTGACCGCCCGCGTGTTGATCGAGGCCAGTGACCGTTGCAGTCAATGCCATGGCGCTGGCGATACGGCCTGCGCGGCTGTTGTCCACCTCGCTCGCCATGAGCTGGAGTGCGCCGGTACTGGTCAGTTGCCCGCCCTGCTGGTTGGCGAGAGCCCCCGTCTTGAGCGCTACACCATTACCAGCGATACGACCCTGCTGGCTGTTGTCGAGACTGCCACTGGTCAGGGTCAATCCAGCGTCGGTGAGCAAGGCTCCCCCCTGATTGGCCAGGGCGCCGCTGCTGGTGACACTCAAACCACCCACGCTGGAAATACTGCCGCCGTTATTGCCCAGGCTCGCCGCCTGCGCAGTGAGTGTGCCGTCACCGCGTAGCGCGCCTTGGTTGTTGTTCAGTTGCTTGGTCACGACCAGGTTGAGGTTGCGCTTGGCATACACGCTGCCGGCATCGCTGTTATCCAACTGCCCGACATTGAGTTGTAGATCGCGCTGCCCGGCAACCAGGCCTTTTCGCTGATTGTCGAAGCTGTCGAGCGACAGGGTAATGTCGCCGTTTGCCAGGATCCGGCCGTTGCCGCTGTTATCCGCCTGACTGCCATTCAAGGTCAGATTCGCGAGACTGGAGACTTCACCGTTGCGGTTATCCAGCGCAGCGGTGGTCAACCGAAGATTGCCGCCTGAATTGAAAAGCCCGGCTTGGTTGAGCATCTGCCCCGCTATCTGTGCAGTAAGTGCCCCCGCACTGAGCACCTTGCCTTGCTGACGGTTATCCAGCGTGCCCGCAGTCAAGGCCAACGTACCCTGACTGACCATCGCCCCCTGCTGGCTGTTATCCAGCGCAGCCGCGCCAATCTGCAAATCCCTCTGGGCCAGTACACGCCCGCCCTGATTGTTCCACTGGCCACTGGCTGTAATGCTCAGGTTCTGTCCGGCACCGATCAAACCGGCGACGTTATCCAAAGACGCTACCCGTACCGTACCAACAGTTGAACTGGACAGCTCACCGCCGCTGTTATTGAGGGACCCGGCATTCACGCTCAGGTTGTCGGCGCTACTAATCAAGCCGCCCTGAGCGTTCGAAACCTGGTTAGCGGTGACAGCCAGTCCGCCTTGGCTCAGCACCCGGCCTTTCTGGCGATTATCCAGGGTCGAGGTGGAAACCTGCACGCCGGCGTGACCATTCAGCGTCCCGCCCTGGTTGGTCAACGTCTGCGCAACATTCGCCGTCAGGTTATGGCTGGCAACAATACTCTTGCCGTTGTTGTTCAGGCTTTGTGCCGTGAGGCTTACGTCACCCGTGGCATTGCGCGTGGTGTCGGCGTTGACCCCGGCTTCGATAATGCCGTTGTTGGTTAGCTGCCCACCGGCATTCAACGTGATGCTATCCCGAGCGGCGAGGGTTTGTTGGTTAGTCAGGTTGCCCTGGGTCTGGGCGCTCAGGGTCGTGCCGGCATAGACCGGCCCCTTCGCGTCAAGACTCGCCGCCTTGACGTTGACCGCCCCGCTGGCCGAGGTATCGACCATGCTCAAATGCCCATTGGCATCGAGCTGGATGTCGCCCCCACTGGCAATCAACTTGCCGTCCAGCTTCACCCCGACGCCGGCCTCGGTGCCGACCAATTTGATCGCCCCGGCGTACATCCCACCCAGCGCCGACGAGTCAATCGCCAGTTCCGGCTTGGCACTGCCATCATCGGCGCGGGCCGTGGCGCTCAAGGTGTCGGCATTGACGTCGTTGCGCCCGGCGACAATCGTCAGGTTCCTGGCCTGGATCTCAGCGTTGATTTTCGCGCTGCGGGTGATGATTTCGAAGTGATCGACATTGCTCGCGTTAAGACCGGCGCCTTCGATGGCGACGCTGCCCTGGTCCACTTGATAACGATCCAGCCGACCGTTTTCTACGATTGGTTTACCGGTGCTCAGGGTCACTTTCGGGCTGTTGATGAAACCGCAGCCGTTGCAGGAGATGCCGTAGGGGTTGGCGACGATGACGTGGGCCGATTGCCCGGCCACTTCGGTGTAGCCGCGCAGCTGGCTCGGGTTGCCGCCGTTGACTTCGTTGAGGATGGTCGTGGCCGCCGCGCCTTGGAGGTTCGGGTTGCCGACGATGATCCCGCCCAGTTGCGTGGTCTGGGTGCGCGAGGTGGCGTTGTTGAGGATTACGCCGTTGCTGCCGACGTTGTAGTCCTTGAACTGGTTGTGGGACAGACCGTTGGCATTGGGCTTGGCGATGTTGACGATGGGCACGCCGTTGCCGGCCCGGTCCAAACCGGTGCCCGGGGCGCTGACCACGATGCCGTCGGCCTGGGCCCACATCGGTTGCCAGAACATGACGTTGGCCAAGAGGAACGCCAGGCCGCGCTTGGGCATGCCGAGAAACCGCTCGCGGTTTTTCAGGGCAGCGGAAGGTTGGCGGGCCAGGAAGGCGTGTTGGCGGTCGTCCATGATCGGGTCTCGTTGCAGCAGATTAAATGGATACGTCTACGCGGAAGTAGATCGGCGCTTCGCGCTCGGTCAGAGCATCCGGGCGTTCCAGGGAATGGGCGAAGGTGACGCTGGCGCTCAGGTGCTCGCCACGGGCAAACAACTCCAGCGAGTTGCTCGACATGCGCCCGTGCTGATCGTCGTTGTAGCGATCGCCACGGATCACGCCTTGGTCATAACCGAGGCTGGTGCCGTATTCGGCGAACACCGGGCGCAGCCACTCCAGCGTCACCGGGCGGCTCCAGCGCAGGTCGTTGCGCCAGTAGCCGCCGCTGTCACCGGACAACGATTGGTCCTTGTAGCCACGAATCGACGACTGCCCGCCCAGGCTCATGCGCTGCGGGCTGAACAGCACGTCTTCGCTGCGCTGGCCGGTCATCAGGCTGCTGAAGCTGAACGACTCGCCCCACAACTTGAAGGGTTGCAGGTAGCTGGCGGTGGCCGTGTATTTTCGGTAACGCGCGTCGGCCTGGCCGGGGCCCGGGTCGTTATCACCCTGGGCATCGAAGGCACCGATGCCTTGCTGCACGCCCAGGTCCAGGTTGACGAAGGCGCTGCCGATCCGGCGGCCATGGTTGATGCCGAATTGGCCTTCGCTGAGGCGATTGCTGCTGACATCGAGCTTGCTGTCTTCGATGAAATTGTTGGTGCGCAGGTACGCCAGGCCCGTGTTGAGGGAGGTCTTGCTGACGGCGTCACGGTGAATCACCCGTTCGACGCGCAGCTGATGGTTCTGGCTGTCGCCGGTCTGCTTGAAGTTGAAGCCGTTGGCCGGGATCTGCGAGCGATACTCGCTCTGGCTGTAGGTGTAGCTGAAGTTCCACCAGCCCCAGGGCAGGTTGTAATAAAGCATGGCGTTGTTGGAGGTGTGCTGGTGGTCGGTCATCGCGTCGTGACCGCCGCGCAACATCAACTGGTCGGCCAACCCCAGCGGGCTGTCCCATTCAAAGCTGGTGCCCCACTGTTGCTCGCCGGTGCTGCGCTGGCCGTCGTTGCTGCGGGACAGGCCGGCACGCCAGGGCTTTTGCGGATCGTTGGTCACCTGTACTTCACTGCCACCGACGTTCTGGCCGGGAGTCAGCTCCATTTTTGCCTGGTTCGAGGGCAGGCGATTGAGCTGGTCCACCAGTTGTTCGATTTCCCGCAGGTTGACCAACTCGCCGGTCTTGCCGGGAAACGCCATCGCCAGCTCCAGCGGTGATAACCGGCTGTTCTCGGCGCCCTTCAGGCCTTCCAGACGCCCTTCCACCACCAACACACTCAAATGCCCGGCGGACAGATCCTGTTGCGGCAGGTAGGCGCGACTGGTGACCAAGCCTTTTTCGATGTAATGGTCGGTGATGACTTTGAGCAGTTCGTTGAGCTGCGGCACGCCCAGGCATTGGCCGATGTAGGGTTTGAGCAACTGCTCGCGCTCGCTGGCGGACAGGCTGTCGGCGCCTTTGAGTTCGATGGTCTTGATCGTGAAACAGCGAGTCTCGGCGGGCGCCGTCGGCTGGGCCGGTTGCGCCTCCTTGCCTGGCAAGTCCTTGAGTTCCTCGAGACGCCGGCGTTGCTCTTCGAGCAAGCGGTTCTGGCGCTCGCGGATCAGGTCGGTGTCACCGGGCGTCGGCGCGGCGAGAGCAAGGGTAAGCGGAGAGAGGCACAGCAAAGCCAGGCACAACCTCGCCGCAGTAATAAGTAAGCACATGTTCATCCCTGTGTCGTGGCTTTTTGATATCACGACAAGAGAGGCATGCTAGGCATTTGCCAGACGACTTCAATTACAGTTGTGTGAATTATTTATTTCTTCCGCCAATCGCGGCCACGAGAAAGAAAACTTGAGCCCAGATAGCGGGGCTCCAGCGACGTTCTACTCAGAGTTTGCAGGAAGGAAGATGAAGCACTTGTGCTGAGAGAAAATACTCCGAGGGATGTGCTCAAATGATTCTTAAGCTTGAGGGTCTTCGTGGAGTGGCTCGTGGAGCTGTTCGAAAGCAAGGGATTGCGCTGACGGCCCAGGATAACCCTGGCGTAACAACCCTGAAAAACACAGTCTTTATCACAAAAATAGAGATGGGAGGGATATAACAAGAAACATCCTCCGGGCTGGGTTGGAACCCTAGCAGCGACCACTTTCGGCCAATTACTGCCCGTCAGTCTGGAAGAACCGACTTTTTCAACAGAATCGGCCAGAAACTGCCTCTCAGAAGGCTAATGCTAAGCGGTCACTCGTTAAACAAGGTCCAGCCCTGGCAAATGCCGACAAAGTCTTTTGCCGTAAAAAATAATGTCAGTTCCTCTGGGTCGAATTCTTTGTGAAAATCGGGGCCAGACCACAATTTTATAACCGTGGTCTGCCCCCGATCTCTCTGCGAGATTGGCCCGACGCTTCTGGAAATTAATGGCTGCTCAAAACCAAATTATTGCTACCCATGAGCGCATTGAAAATAGGCACAATAGCTCGCTAGGCTTCCTCTATTAACAGACGGATTCGTTCATGCATCACCGCATCCACGCCGCTTACCATCAAGCGGCCTTCTCCCGCAGCACTTGCGCGTGGTTGACCATTGACGATGTGGCCATCGAGCAATGGTTGGCCTCCCACCTGAATGACGCCAGTGTCGCCCTGCTTGGGCTTTCCTTAATGTGGTTAATGGATGAGGAAGAAGATGCCCTCGCCAGGCGTCGCTTCATTCCCGGCGAGGACGGCAGTTCCACCCTTGTACCACTGCTGGTGTGCAGCGATGATATGGACTTCGACTGCACCGTGCTGAT
The DNA here is from genome assembly GCF_054161305.1 of Pseudomonas sp. Z2-11. Classification (NCBI taxonomy): domain Bacteria; kingdom Pseudomonadati; phylum Pseudomonadota; class Gammaproteobacteria; order Pseudomonadales; family Pseudomonadaceae; genus Pseudomonas; species Pseudomonas sp. Z2-11. The sequence continues at coordinate 2,388,827 of NZ_CP096395.1, read as the reverse complement.
GGTCGAACAGGTTATCGACGGCGACACCGTGCATTGGCGGCGTTTCGGCTGGAGCGCTTCCGGCAAGCTGGAAGTGGGTATTTCTACTCGCTGGAACGCGGAAAACCAGCCGGTAAGCTTTTCCCTTGAGGAGTTCCGCGCAGCGCTGGAGACGTTCGACAAACTGCAGAAGGAACCGCCGAGTCAATGAGGGGCACGAATTTTAAGCAGCAACTTCCCGAGCCCGACGATGCTGCTAAGGTGAAGCTTCACAAGCTGTTGGCTGCAGGCACAATTTTGTCAGTGATGAATAAGACCAAATGGGCCGAGCTGATCGAGGCAATGCTTCGCTCACCGCAAATGCAACCAGAATTCAGACTGCACAGTGTTTTAGCGCCGAGCGGCTATTGCACAAACTGGGATGGCGACTGGCATTACCACATCCATCCGGTAGCGGAAATCGAGTGGATCGAACTCAGAGCGGTTTCGCTCGATTGGTTGCTGTCCACGCTAAGAAAACACAACATCTCGTTTTCGATCGAAGGCGAAACGCCTCGTGTATGGGGCTATACCAGACTTGGCATGCAGCCTGTTTGGTGCTGAACTCAAACGTTTTAAACGACGGCTTTCGGCCCAGGAGAGACCAACCACAAACAAGCCGGATTGGTCCCAGTAAACTGCGTACTCACCCAAGGCCGCCCCTGGGGTTCCAGCATGAACATAGTGATAGACACCAGACCAGATGATGTTCTCAGGCTCGAACATCTCTTGGAGGGATACAACTATACCGTCTGGATAAATACCTACGGCCCTCTTGGTATAAACCAAACTCTCGAAGAGGCCCTTCGTAGTTCTGTTTCCAAAGATTGTGTCGTGGGTAATACGACCTCAGTGTCTGTGGAGGGTGCCAGAAGCCAGGTACTGGAGCTGCTGCTTCACACGGGCGATGGCGGTTATGGGCCACTGGATCTGTTGACTAAGCGCTCGGAAATCCTGTCTTTAGCCGAAGCCTTGTTCCAATCAGTGAATCTCGATCAGGCCGAAAACGTAGCCTCATTCTGGCTTGCAAAAGGTCACCCAGCCTACCCAGTGTTTTGGGAGTTTTCGTTCGATATCCATACTTTGGGGCAACGATGGATTCTTATGGGCAGCAGCAGTGATTAGCTCAAATGGCGCCCGCTGTTGCTCGATTATGATCGGCTATTTTTCGGAGCCGTTGTACGCGTCATACTTGGAAACCGTGCCTGCGCAATGTGCGTATGGAAACGAGTAAGCGGTTGGAGCCTTTAGAATCTTCTTCGAGCGCTAGCGCTCTTTTGGTCGAGCTCTGCCTGTCATTATGGGGCTATCGGCCAGAAGAGGACGTTCTGACGTTCCTGAGAAAACCGACAAGGAGAAAGGGGCAATGGACTGTCTACGTGTCTGGCTATCACCGCCAGGCAGTGGCCGGACTCGATTCCAAGATACCCATTCTCAACAGCAGCTACGACAACAAAGGAGCATGCGGTTCTGTGCCAGCTTTGGACGCCGGTGACGGCACGTTGCTGACGCAATGCTCAGCAATCCTCGCGTATTTGGCACACACCTACTCAAATGGCACTGGCTGACGACGAGACGCCGCTCGCACAGGCCCATCTAGGGCGCTGGTCGTCGTTCCTCACGGGTGATGTCCATCCCGCTTTTTCCCCCATTTTCATGCCCCCAGCGCTACAAAAAGCGAACGATGAGAGCTCACTCGCATAAGTGCGAGCAGCTGGTTCCATGCTTGTGCGAAAGCGTCTCGATTCACTCGAAGCGCATCTCCTCGGGTGAACGTGCATCGTTGGAAACAGCCGAACCTATATCGACGCTTGTTCGGTACCGATGATTCGCTGGGCATCGACCGTGCGGCCAGGCGGTTTGGCCGACTGGCTCGCGGTGAAGGCCCATCATGATCGAATGCTCGCAGAGGTCGGGGCCCAACGAGCGATGCGCGATGAAGAGTTAATTTAGACTGAAGTAGCCGCGGCCACCGCGCAAACCATTTGCTCGCGCTCAGCGTGCTCAGGACTCACGCGTCGCGTTGGATCGTGAGCATAATTTCAGGCGTCTAGGCTACGGGAATCAATGGATGGCTGGAATATTCCCTTAAAAAAACCGGCGCGTGCCGATGAGGGTGGGAACAACGGCAGATATCGGGAGAAGATATCCATCACTGATGCGTATCTGGTCGTGCCACTATGAGAAACCGTCTCTTTATTACTTAAATCTGAGTGAAGAAGCGCTACGGCCATCTTGATCGTCGCAGTGACGGCGCTGCGGCTATCTAAATGTCTGACCAGCGTTTTTATTGCCAATCAGGCCTCGATCCCAAAACGGCTCACCTCCAAACGTCTCGACGAGAAAGTCGATGAATGCCCGAGCCCGCGCGCTTTGGTTACGCCTCGATGGATGCACCGCATACATTGCCATCGGTGGTCTCATATGCTGAGCGAGAACGACCGAAAGCTCTCCACGCCGAACCGCCTCGTGGGCAATGAAGGTGGGAAGTACCGCCACACCGAGGCCTGCGACGGCCGCTTCCCGAATGGCATCGCCGTTAGCGAAATCAAGCCGACTGGTAACTGAAGGCACAACGTCGCCGGTGAACTTCCAATAATGAGCTTCCTCGACGTTCGAGTAGGTTACCCCTGGAAAGCGAGAAAGCTCTTCAGGCCGTTGTGGGGTGCCGAGACGCTCAAGTAGCGCCGGACTGGCGACGCAAACATGCCGGACAGTAACGAGCCGCCGCGCCACAAGCGAGGAGTCTGGAAGATGCGCGATGCGGATGGCGAGATCGAAACCATTGCGTATGAGGTCGACCGTCCGATCATCGGTGTCGATAGAGAGCGAGACGGCAGGATGGCGTTCCAGGAATCGACCTACTGCTGGGGCTAGGCAATGCGAGGTGAACGAGACCGGGGCTGCAATGCGAATGCGCCCCCGCAAATCCTTACTTGCGCTCGATGCCGCTTCCTCTGCTTCTTCGAGTCCCGCCAAAAGCTCGACGGCCCGATCATGGAACTCACGTCCTGCTTCTGTGAGCTCGACTCGGCGAGTCGTTCGGTCAAAAAGCCTCGCACCAAGTCTGTCCTCGAGATCTCGAACTCGACGACTTACCGCTGACTTGACCACTCCTAGGCGGTCCGCGCCCGCAGCAAATCCGCCGGCAGAGACGACGGCAACAAACGCTCGCATATCTTCAAATCGGTCGGCCATTTATGGATTCTGAAGGCCGGTTGATCGTTAATCAAGCTAACAGTAAGTGTGGATGCCGATAACTGGTGACATGTGCCGCGGGGTCAGACGGCAGCTCGTAAGGGAGGCTCCCTTGAAGAGCAGTCCGGCGGCTGTCAGTTCGAGCTCATTTCCGGGCCCTTCGCCGAATAAGGTATGTGCTCCAAGAGAGAACAGTGAGTGCTCGCGATGGTAGTGTCTCGAGAACCAAAACTGACGTAGTTTGGCGGCAGTTTTGGGGAGGCTGACCGCGGAGAAAAATACGACAGCCAGGATTCAGCGGTTGCTCGTCAGTGCGCAGTCAGCGTCGCCTCTAGAGAAGCAAGCCTCATTCAAGGGAAATGTCATGCCAAATTCAAGTGTCGCCGTGAGCGTCGCCTCTCGACTCGCCCAAGCTGGGGCTGTGGCTTACGTTATTTGGGCGCTGCTTCACCTCCATGCCGCTTGGTCTGTCTACCAGCTAGGCCAGTCGATGGCTGAAGGAATGCCAAGAGGTCGCGTACTGCAGGACGCTTGGAATCTTCTGTGGCTTTCAATCATCGCGCTCATCGTCGCAGTCTTTCTGAATTGGCGTAACGACATTCGCGGGTGGTGGATAAACCTTGTGGTCATTAGTGTGGTCGACTTGGGCTTCATCTTTTACGTGCTAATTCCAGGCTACGTTCCAATGTGGCCCGGCCTAGCGGGCCCACTGTTCTGGACTCTGGGGCTCACACTGTCGAGCCTGGGGCTACGCCGAGCAGTGGGCGCCGTGTGATGCCTCATTTTACCTAATCGCGACATCTTAGCCGCTCGGGCCCGAACACGGCCCGACGATTAAAGAGCAAATATGCTTTAAGCCGTTCGATATGTGTATGTCGATCTGGACCGAATTCGCCTGAAGAAATTCGGCACGAGCTGTTTTTCCATTTCAACCAACCAGGATAGCTATCCATGACAAGCGAAACGATCCGTAACCCACATACCGACCATCTCATCACTCCCGAGAACTCAGCTCTTCTTATAATTGATTATCAGCCGATTCAGGTCTCCTCAATTCGCTCGATGCCGCGCGAAGAGCTGGTCTTCAACATCACAAGCCTTGCAAAGGCTGCAATGAACTATGGCGTTCCGGTCATTCATACGACGGTGAACGTCTCGTCCGGCCTTAACAAGCCACCGATCCAGCAATTGCAGGACGTCCTCGGTCACCTGCCGACCTACGACCGCACTACAGTTAATGCCTGGGAAGATGTCGAATTCAAACAGGCGGTCAAAGCGCTCGGGCGCCGCAAACTGATCGTTACCGCCCTGTGGACGGAAGTGTGCTTAGCGTTCCCTGCGCTTGACGCGCTGCTGGAAGGCTATGAGGTATACGTCCCCGTGGACGCAGTCGGCGGTACCTCGGTCGCGGCCCACGAGGCTGGTCTCCGACGCATTGAGCAAGCTGGCGGCAAGATGACCAGCCGCGTTCAGTTGTACTGCGAATTCCAACGCGATTGGGCTCGTAAGGAAACCGTCCCGGGCTTCATGGAAGTTTTCCAAAGCTATGACGGTTTCAACCCGGAGAAAGCCGCCGCTGAGGTCGCCAACTAAGCCCGGTCTTACGCTCGGATGGACAGTAGCGGCGGCACGAGCCGCCGCCGCTACCTAGCGACGAGGATATCTGGGCACGTTTTTTCCATCACGTTGGGGCCCACCCCAACGCAGGCCTGGATGACGAAATTTGCCGAGACAGGTCGACGCCTTCGACTGTCGCGCAAATGGCCTGAATTAAGTTTGGCGAGGAGAAAACCAATGATGGAATCGGAAGCCGCGCATCACGGTCTTAGCCTAGCTACTCCGCTTGTTTTCTTGGGTGCGGCGGTTCTCGCCGTTCCGATCTCCCGCTTGTTCAAACTGGGAGCCGTAATTGGGTATCTGGCGGCCGGTATAGCGGTAGGGCCATCAGGACTCGGTCTGATCGAAGATCCCGCTTCCGTGTTGACGCTGGCCGAATTAGGTGTCGTGCTGCTCCTCTTCATAATCGGCCTCGAACTGAAGCCCAGCCAGTTATGGGCGATGCGTCGAGACATCGCCGGCCTTGGGCTGTGCCAGGTGCTTTTATGTGGTGCTGTATTGGCCGGGCTCGCCATGCTCGCTGGCCTTAGCTGGCAGGCAGCTCTTATCGCTGGGGCGGGCATGGGTTTGTCTTCGACGGCGTTTGCGGTTCCGCTAATGGAGGATCGCAACGAACTGGCTTCATCCTATGGGCAGCGTGCGTTTTCCATTCTACTTTTGCAAGATCTGGCGATCGTTCCACTGCTCGCTTTAGTCACTGTGCTCTCGCCTGTAACCGCCGAGGCTGGCGTCACGTCCGAGTGGCTCGCAGGCGTCACCATGGTAGCCGCAGTAGCGGCAGTAGTTGTAGTGGGCAAGTACGCCCTAAATCCGGTATTCAAAATGCTGGCGAAAACGGGGTCGGGCGAGATCATGACCGCCTCCGCCTTGCTAGTGGTCCTTGGTGCCGCGGCAATAATGCAAATTGCGGGACTCTCGATGGCAATGGGCGCGTTCCTTGCTGGCGTCTTGCTTGCGGAGTCTCGCTTTCGACACGAACTCGAAGCCAACATCGAGCCTTTCCGTGGGCTTCTTCTTGGTCTCTTCTTTATAGCCGTTGGCATGGGGATCGATCTTAGGTTGGTGACCGCTAATACAGCTGTCATTGCGAGCGCAGTACTGACGCTCATGATTGTAAAGACCGTTCTGATAGTCGGACTGGCACGATTGACTGGGTCGGACTGGCGAGATGCCCTAAAGATAGGCTCCGTCTTGTCGCAGGGCGGTGAATTCGCCTTCGTACTTTTCGCAGCCGCCGCCGCGAGTCTCATCATCCCGTCGGACATTGCAGCGATCCTGATAGCAGTAGTTACCTTCTCATTGGCACTCACGCCCTTGGTGTTCGGACTTGCTAACCGTTTTACGAAGCCCTCCGCCACCGCGAGCCAAACGACGAACTTTCCCGCCGCTACCGGTAATGCTTTGGTCATCGGTTTTGGCCGGTTCGGGCAGGTCGTCTCCCAGATCCTTATGATCCGGGGCGTACACCTAACGATGATTGATTATCGTGTCGAAGCCATTAATGCTGCTGAACGCTATGGCATGAAGATCTATTACGGTGACGGCACCAGGCTCGACATTTTGAAAGCCGCAGGCGCAAGCCGGACTGAGCTCATTTGCGTCTGCGTTGATGACACCGAAGCGACGTTAAAAATAGTCGATTTCTGTCGCGAGCATTTTCCAATGGCCAAGTTAATGGTTCGTTCGGTCGACCGCGGCCACAGCCTCGTTCTGGCAGGGCGCGATGTGGATTATCAAATTCGCGAAACCTTTGAGTCCGCCGTGAAGCTAGGCGAGCGTGCGCTAGCGGCACTGGGTACGTCCGACCTCGCTGTTGAAGATTTGATAATTGATTTCCGTCAACGCGACGAGGAGCGCTTCGAGCGCCAGCTTGTGGAAGGAGTTTACGCGGGCGCAGACCTCCTCAAAATCCAAGTCGGAGGCTGAACTAGTTCGTGCTACATGAGCTATCAGAAATAGAATAATACCGGTGTAAATTGCCTTTAATTCTCAATTTTTCTTTTATCCGCTCGCCACCATATGTTGGCCGGGGCTCGACTCAACGCATTCAAACGATAGTTAAATGGAGAAAGCGCATGACCATGTCCAAATCCAAGTTGGTATCTGCAGCAACTACGCTAGCCGCATGCATTTTGACTGCTAACCCTGTGGCAGCACAGTCGATTAGCGAAGCGCAGTCTGCTGCTTCACTCTCAGTTGTCATGGAATTCCTGGCCAATACTGCGCCCGATAAAGTCGAAGCCGCAGCGCAGAGGCTGGCGGCTCCAGACGCAACCTACGTTTCGCTCAACTTCGACAATCCGGAACTTAAAGAAATCCTGCCTTGGACCGGCACAAATAAAGGTCCAAATGCCTTTAGTTCGTTATTCATGCAAGTCTCGGACTACTGGAAGATCGAAGACTTCACAATCTCTACCAAAATTGCCTCCGGCGAGGATGTTGCAATTTTCGGTAAGTTCACCTACCGATCTGTGGCGGTCGGCAAGGTGTTTACATCACCGTTTTCCGTCCACGCCAAGGTTCGTGACGGGAAGATGACTTATTTTCAGTTCATGGAAGATACCTATGCGTCTGCCAGTTCGTTCCGCCAGGCTGGTTCGTGGACCGTGAAGACATCAACGCGTGCAGCCTCCGCTACGGTCGGGGCAAATTGACAACCCCTATCGCGAGGATTGAGCCCGTGCCGGCAGGATTGGCAGAGAGACCCACTTTCCCCCAGTCGGCAGATGGCGCGCAGTTGCGAGAGCAGATGACTGCAAGCGTTTCTTTTTTATATGCGATTGAGGAGACGCGAACGGATTGCAGACCGTTTGGGTAAAGCCTTGTCGACAATCCCCGACAGACAAAAGCCAGAAGTCCGCCATGAGCATCCATACCCCACATCCGTCCAGACATGCGTTGAGTTGAATCGGGGGCGAGTGGCTGGGCTCGGATTTGATCCGCGAGTCCGTCAGTCCGGCCATCTACGATGGTTAGCACCGCGACCGGCAAGGCGATCGCGCTTATCCCGCACCGCACTTCAAGCGCGTTGGACTGGAACCGGGCGGCAAGACTCCATCGATCGGGTTTGACGATACCGATCTCGATCTCGCTCTGCCTATACTCGAGATGTCAGTGACAATGTTCACGGTGCAGTTCTGCGTGACTGGCCAATGCGTGATCGTGCAGGAGGGGACCGCCGACGAGTTTCGCAAACGCTTCGCCGATCGACTGCGCGCGGTGAAAGTGGGAGCTGCTGCGGACCTACCTAGCGAGATGGGCCCGATGATCTACCGCGAGTACGTCGAACGCGTCGATAAAGTGATCGAGCGCGCCATAGCCGAAGGCGCCGAGGTTGTCATGCGAGGCGGTCCGGTTACCGAAGGCCCGTTGTCGAAAGGCGCGTTCTTTCGCCCCACATTTCTGGAAGTGAGCGATCCTTCAACCCCAATCCCTCATTAGCAGTCCTTTAAATGGCTGTAGACCTGCTGCTCGTGTACCTATCTGCCCGTAGCTCTAACCGTCTCGGCTTAATCGGTCGACTGTCCCCTTTTGGCCGATTGCTGCCACTGAATCTCAACAAGTACTCTCTTGACCTACCGCCCTTCAGTTTCCGTCCCTCCCGCTGCTACGCTCTTAAGTCTTCCATTGGAGTCGAAACAATGCCCACCGAATATTCACTTTCTGATGTTCTTGAGCGGCTGTCCCAAAATCAGCTCGCCTTGGAGGCGGCGGTGATGGAGCTGACCTTGAAGGTAGAGGATCAAGGTGCAACAGAGATTGGCGCGAATGTCCGAGGTGCACTTCAGACCCTCGGAGAGAACGCCGGACACATCAAACAGGGCTTGGCTAAGCTGAGAGCCAACGGTCACTGATCTTAACGACCCAATGCACCGGCGAGCTTGATGGCTTTCTTCCCTATACAGTACAAAGACTGAGCAGGCCGAAGCATCAGATTTCTCGCACGCAGCGCGGCGACGTCGTTAAGATACAGGCGCTCAACCTCTAGCTATGAAAGGTGGCGCACCTTGATAATCTTGCCCGAAGCTACCTTATGCTTGGGCTTGGCCATCCGAATAACCGTGTGCTGACCATCGGCTATTGTCTCAACGAGCATGCCATTCCTGATTTCCATCACACTGAGTCCGGCCGCCAGCGTATTGATATAGGCCGCCTTAATCGCGCCTTTCGCCATGGCTGGAATTTTCTCTTCCAGCCGGCTCACCAGTTCATCATTTAACATCTGGTTGACGTCCATACCGAGCTCCGCATTTTAGGCCAGCACGGAGCCAGCCATCATGTTATTGCTGCGTGTTCCGGGACAAGCACCGTCCGCTCCCAGAACGCAAAGAAGACCTATTTGTTGACCGTCGATGCTACGCAAGCCTGTACGGAAGAATCCATCAATGCCCCCATCAAAGCCCGCCGTCTTCAGCAAGATCTAACGACTGAAGAATGGCAATTCCAGCCTCAGAGAGCGGATTCCAGGGACCACTGTTCGGTCATTTCGACTCAGCTTTTTCCCGCAATGATAACGACCCCAATCCGCTCTGCTAGATTGAGCACCGTGTCGAACACAGTCGAGTCGCCGGTCAAGCTGCGTGACGCCCCCTGCGGATGAAGTGCGCCATCGGGAATCCGGTCACCAAAGAGCACCACCGCACGTGCCGAATCATCCTGTCGCGACACCCAAGACAGCCCTTGGGCATCTGGACACTGACGGTGGATTGCCTCGGCCCATTTGCGCGTCGCAGGATATTGATCTTTCTCAGTGTCGATCAATTGTTTGCGCGTGATGCCCAGTTTCCGCAGTGGCACGCTGGACAGATCAACCAGGTGCAGCGGTTGGCTAACCTGGACGGCAGAATGCACCTGTCCAGTCAGCTTGCCTTTGTCGAAGCTCTTAAACCCAGCCGTATGGGGAACGTCGTGGAAGACGGTCTCCATCAAGGCGCAATCGACTGTCGTGCCTCCATACAAGGTGGGAATCGCCCGCCCCTGATCATCCTGGATCGGGCTGAAGCGTGCGTTGCCGTGCACACCAGGATTGAATTGATCAGGCTGATACTTATCCTGGTGCACACGGTGAAGCACATCGCCTTTGGCGATCACGGTGAAAGTGACGTGCAACGTAGCCGCAGGCACTGGGGTAATGGACGCTGCCAAATCCGTGGAAGGCGTCGCCCTACCCTCACTGGACTCGGTACGCTGCTTAGCCATGGACAATGCCTTGGATTTCATCCAGTGCTGCAGCAATCACCCGATCAGGCGCCGATGCCAACAGGTCCTGAGGTCTTTTGCCGCCCAGAAAACTATTATCGGAGCGAAACCAGTAAGCCATCCCCCAGCCGTCCTTGTGGCAAGCGAAAGCCTCAATGATTTTGGCCAGTGCCTTGAACGGCCGATAGCCCGCGTCCGGGTCCAAGCCGTAGCCAGGGAAATAGTCGACCCCACCGTGGCTGATGGCAAAGATCTGCCCCTGCTTTTTCCATTTGTTGGGCTGGGCACTCGGGTTTCTAGTACTCAACTGGGCCACCTGCGCAATATCCGCGGAGGTCAACCAGTCACCGCTTTCCAACACCGCTTTGCGGGCCTGTACCAGCATTGCCGCTTCCTTGAGCAAGCGAGGCGAAGGCGGCTTACGCGTCACAAACACCTCGGCCAGTCGCTCCAGCGACTTCGGGTCCTGACGCTCCTGCAGCACCTCGTACATCGAAGAAGCCACATTGGCGAAGTTTTCCGCCAACGCCTCAAATACGCTGAGGTTGACCTGATCAAAAGACACGACCAGCACTCGGTCCGCATGCGAGCGGCTCAAGCTGGCCCGAGCCTCCTTAGGCGTACCGACCAAAGTGGAGACGCCCGACTGCTCTGTAACGCTCATGGAAATCTCCTCTCCAGTTATCTACGTTATCTACGTTATCTACGTTATCTAATCCTAGCATAGTCGTGATAACCCTAGCTCTAGCCTAAGCTCCATTCATCCGGATGCATAGGTAGGTTTGAGTGGAGCACACCATGCCGTCGATCAGCACGGTGACTCTGGGACGAAAAGTCTAAGGATACGATCTTGGCTTTCAGGTGTGGCGAGCGAGCTAAAGACCAGCAATGGTGGATCGAAAGAGTCGGCATAACCCAATTCAGCACCGCTTGAATTCCCGGGCGGTCCCGCTCCCCTAAGGGCCGAAAATTTGTACCACATCGATCTAAGAAGGTGTTCTCTCCGCCAACAGTTTGGCATTGCGCTCAAGCCGTCGCTGGTCGCGGGGATCGATACCCTCCGCGACCTGCGCCCTGGCGATATCACGCAGAGCGCGAGCATTGCGCAGACCTATTTCAGGATAAGTACCGAGCGAAATACGAGGCTGCTTGCCCGCCCAGGAAAAGCGGAAGTGCCAGCTCTTGGTGCCTTTCGTATTCACGAAAAGTGCGAGGCCATCAAAGTCAGGAAGGGTATAGTTTTTGGCGCGAGGTTTGGCGTGCCGGATCGCCGTATTGGTAAGGACCATCGTACTAACTCCCTCATATGAAATGAAGGTGTGTTGTACAGTTTTCAGAGTACCAAGCTGCTCAAAAAACTGATTTACCAAGCGTCGAATTGATGTACTAAAAAATGTACTAAAAAATCGTGGATACTAATGTATCAGAGTAGACTTTAATGGAACCAAGAAAGAGGCCGAGGCCTCTTTCTTTGACTTCTAAATACTTCAATGGAAGTCTATAGAAAAATAATTGGAGCGGGAAACGAGACTCGAACTCGCGACCCCGACCTTGGCAAGGTCGTGCTCTACCAACTGAGCTATTCCCGCGTCTTGGTGTGGCGCATTCTATAGATTCATAACACGCCGTCAACCCTTTGATTCAAAAAAGTTTTATTTCGGATCAACGTCAGTCCGCAGGTGCGGCCAGGCGGCGCGCAGGTATTGGACCATTGACCACAATGTCAGGCCTGCGGACACCAGCAGCAATGCGTAACCCAACAGCACCCAGAAGCTGAAGTCCGAAGGGTTCGCCAACAGGATAACCAAGGCCAGCATTTGTGCGGCGGTTTTCCATTTGCCCAGGTTCGATACCGCAACCTGGGCACGGGCGCCCAGTTCGGCCATCCATTCGCGGAGGGCCGATACGACTATTTCGCGTCCGATGATCACCGCCGCCGGCAAGGTCAGCCAGAGATTGCCGTGTTCCTGCACCAGCAGCACCAGCGCCACCGCGACCATCAGCTTGTCGGCCACCGGGTCGAGGAACGCGCCGAATGGCGTGCTCTGCTCCAGGCGGCGGGCCAGGTAGCCGTCGAGCCAGTCTGTTGCGGCGGCGAAGGCGAAGACCGAGGCGGAGGCCACGTAGCTCCAGTGGTACGGCAAATAGAACAGCAATATGAAGATCGGGATGAGCAGGACGCGTAGAACGGTAATCAGGTTTGGGATATTCATCGGCACAACTGGCTACGAGGTTGACGGGCATTCTACTCGCTATGCAGGTTCGCATAAATCGACTCTGCGAGCTTTTTACTGATACCGGGTGCTTTGGCTATCTCTTCGATGCTGGCACGAGACAGCTCCTGCAAGCCACCAAAATGTTTCAACAGGTCGCGCCGGCGCGTCGGTCCAACCCCCGCCACGCCTTCCAGCGTGGAAGTACGGCGGGTCTTGCCACGCCGGGCGCGGTGGCCGGTGATCGCGAAGCGGTGGGCTTCGTCGCGGATCTGCTGGATCAGGTGCAGCGCCGGCGAGTCTCCCTTCAGGGTGAATTCGTGGGCCGCGTCGTTCAGGTAAAGGGTCTCGAAACCGGCCTTGCGCGTGGCGCCCTTGGCAACCCCCAGCAGAATCAGATCCGGGACCGACAATTCATTGAGCACGTCGCGGGCCATGGACAACTGGCCCTTGCCACCGTCCACCAGCAGGATGTCCGGCAACTTGCCCTCGCCGTCCTTCAGCTTGCCGAAGCGCCGCATCAGCGCCTGGTGCATCGCCGCATAATCATCGCCCGGGGTAACGCCCTCGATGTTGTAGCGTCGGTAATCGGACTTGATTGGCCCCTCCGGACCAAACACCACGCAAGAGGCTACCGTCGCCTCGCCGCTGGAGTGACTGATGTCGTAGCACTCCAGTCGCTGCGGTGGTTCATCCAGGTTGAGGACATCGGCAAGGGCTTCGAATCGCGCCGCCACATGCTGGCGGTTGGCCAAACGCGCGCCTAGCGCCTGTTCGGCGTTGGTCACGGCCAGTTGCTGCCAGCGCGCCCGAGTGCCGCGCACACGGTGACTGATGGTCAGTTCGCGACCGCGGAGCTTGTCGATGGCCTCGATCAGGGTCGGGAAGTCTTCATGTACCACGTTGACAATCAACTCGCTGGGCAAATCGCGCTCCGGGCTGCTGACGTAGTACTGGCCGAGAAAAGCCGCCATGACTTCGGCCACGTCTTCCTCGATACCCACCTGGGGGAAGAAGTTCTTGCTGCCCAAAACACGGCCGCCGCGCACGCTGATCAGGTGGACGCAGGCGCCGCCGGGGTTGATGAACGCCGCAACGACATCGACATCGCCGCTGCCGCCCTCCATGCTCTGTTGGTCCTGCACCCGGCGCAGCAGCCCGATCTGGTCGCGCAGCTCTGCGGCGCGTTCGAATTCGAGGTTGATCGATGCCTCTTCCATCGCTGCTGACAATTCGTCGGTGAGCGCATTGCTGCGCCCCTCCAGGAACATCACCGAGTGACGTACGTCTTCAGCGTAGATCTCGGGTTCGACAAGCCCGACACACGGGGCCTTGCAGCGCTTGATCTGGTATTGCAGGCACGGCCGGGTGCGGTTCTTGTAGTAGCTGTCCTCGCACTGGCGAACGAAGAAGGTTTTCTGCAGCAGGCTCAGGCTTTCACGAATGGCCCCAGCGCTGGGGTAAGGGCCGAAATACCGCCCCTTGGCCTTCTTGGCCCCGCGATGAATGCTCAGGCGCGGAAACGCTCCGTCCGACAGGAACACGTACGGGTAGGACTTGTCGTCGCGCAGCAGGATGTTATAGGGCGGGCGCCATTCCTTGATCAGCGTCTGCTCAAGCAGCAGTGCTTCCGTTTCGTTGGCCGTGATGGTGGTTTCGATCTGCGCGATGCGCCCCACCAGGGCCGCAGTCTTCGGCGCGAGGCCGGTCTTGCGGAAATAACTGGCCAGGCGCTTCTTGAGATTCTTGGCCTTGCCGACATAAAGCAGGCGCGCGTCGCTGTCGAACATGCGGTACACGCCAGGGCGACCGCTGCAGGTGGACAGAAAAGCGCTGGGATCAAACTGTTCGGTCATTTTCAGGCGCTGGCATCGACCATGCCGTGGCGCACCGCCAGCAGCGTCAACTCGACATCACTGCTGATCGAAAGCTTTTCGAAGATACGGTAACGGTAGGTATTGACGGTCTTGGGTGACAGGCAAAGCTTGTCGGAGATGATCTGGACCTTCTGGCAGCCGACGATCATCAGCGCGATCTGGATTTCCCGCTCGGACAACGCATCGAAGGGCGAGTCGTTGGTCGGCTGGAAAGACTTGATCGCCAGTTGCTGGGCGATCTGCGGGCTGATGTAGCGCTGGCCGGCAAATACCAGGCGAATGGCCTGGACCATCTCGTTCAAGCCGGCGCCCTTGGTCAGGTAACCCGCCGCGCCCGCTTGCAGCAGCCGGGTCGGAAACGGGTCTTCTTCACAGACGGTCACCGCGACAACCTTGATGTCCGGATGGCTGCGCAGCAGTTTACGCGTGGCTTCGAGGCCGCCGATGCCCGGCATCTTGACGTCCATCAGCACCACATCGGGTTTCAACTCCCGCGCCTTGATCAGGGATTCTTCCCCGGACTCGGCCTGGCCAACCACTTGCAGGCCATCGATGTCAGCCAGCATCCGTGTAATGCCCGTACGGACGAGATCATGGTCGTCGACCACTAACACCCTAATCAAGCAGACACCTCACGATTTGGTCTTGTATGGGTTGCCTCACACCTTAGCAAAAAGCATTCGGCAGACCTAGCGCAAAGGGGCAGATAAAAGTTACAACACATCTTCATGAAATCCGACATCCGCAGCCTCAAGCGGCAACGTCCCGCTGCATTCTCAGGAAACATTCATCCTCGCCGACGACCCGCAGCCCCATGCGTTCGTAGAGCTGCCTGGCCGGATTATCCTTGAACACGGTCAGGCGCAACGCGGGGCGACGCTCCACCGCCACCATCCCCCAGACCTGTCCGATCGCCCAGGTTCCGGCCCCCTGCCCATGAAACGCCTTGTCAATCTGCAACTCCCGGATATACAGCGCACGGGCGTCGCGGCTGAGGCTGACGAAACCCAGCGCCTGGTCACCCCGATGGATGATCCAGTTCTGGCGAATCACCCAGGCCAGGTCAAACGCTTCGTCCTGCCACAGCAAATCATGACGCAGATAATAGGGAAGCATATTGCTGCACGTCAGTTGTCGGGCGAATTCGATATCATCGACTTCAGCCGGGCGCCATTCGAACATCATTTTAGACCTCGTCAAAGCGGCACCACCTGCCCTTCCCAGCCGCTGCCCTGGGGACGAGCCGTGACCAGAAGCTCGCCGACGCCTGGCGCCGCGGCTATCAGCGAACCATCGGCCGCCCAGATCGCGCTGCGACCAGCCGACTCCCACCCTCCGGTAGCGCCACCGTGATTGGCCATCAGGACCATCATGGCGTGTTGTCGGGCGTAACCTTGCAGCAACGTCGTGTCCGCTATATAGCCTCCCTCGGTTATCAACACGCCGGCTGCATATAGCGTAGCGCCCTGCTCCGCGGCTGCCGCCGCATGGCTGGCCTGGGAAAAATCGGCGCACACCGCCAACGCCACGCGATCCGCGCCCATCGCCAGGATCGAACCGCCGTGACCGGGCGCGAAAGCGATTTCTTCTCCCGCGTGCAGATGCTGTTTGCTGTAGACCCCAAGGGAGCCATCCGCACCGAGCACCAATGCGCCGATCAGCACCGGGGCGTCGGCCGCGAGGCGAATCGGCATGCCGACCACCGCAGTCAGGCCGAGCTCCCGCGCCAGGTCGCGCAGCGGCTGCAACACAACATCCTCCGGCAAGATAGCCAGTTCCGCGGCCAGCCCTCGCTCGTACCCGGTGAGCGAAAGTTCTGGGAACACCAGCAGCCCCACATTCCGATCGGCGGCGGACTCCATGAAGCGCTGATGATGAATAAGGTTGCCGGCAATGTCCCCTGGAATGGAAATCGATTGGGCGGCAGCAAAGGCTCGGCTCATGGTGCGTCCTTGACGGAGGGGACAAAGCGCTGAGTTTGTCACAAAGCCCGCCGGACTCAAGCGGCGTGGACGGCGTCATCAATCCGATAGGATTTTCTTATTGAACCGGCGCGCCTCGCTCTAGTAAGCTGCGGGTCATTCATCGGAGACAGACCATGTTCAACGCCCTTGCACAGCTTCACACCGCCAGCGCCCTGCGCTCGGTTGCGGCTGCCCGGGTGAGCAGTGTCCAGACTCCGGTCAGCTTTTATTTTGGGTATTGGTTTAGCCACTGGCGCGCCTGATACCCAACCGGCGCCCATTTCAAACGGGTCGCCTACCAGAGTTTTCCAAACCCCCGGTCGGCCTCCCGACCGGGGGTTTTGTTTTTCAGGCCCCAGACAATTGCAGCACCAGACAACTTGAGGATCGAACCATGAACTACGCCACTTATTACCGTTACGACAGTTTTGCCGCCTGGCGATTTACCAGCCACCGCTCGGGACAGCCTGCCGCCTCCGATCGGTCACCTACCGGTGGCATGCCTCCATTGCCGGCCATCACGGCCAATTGTCGAACACCCCAATAGGGCCGGCGCGCGGGAACGAACCCGCTGCTCGCCCAGGAAGCCAGATCATGAATTCGTCCGTTTCTGCTTTGCCACTGTCCACCCTCACGCCTGCCAATGAAGCGCTGACCCTGCGTCTGCCAAGCGCTCTGCAGCTCAAACAGCAATTGCCGCTCGCCACTGCGCTGAGCCAACAGGTCGACACCCATCGCCAAGCGGTGCGTGCGATCCTCGACGGCGAGGACTCCCGCCTGCTGGTCATCGTTGGCCCCTGCTCGATCCACGATCCCGAGTCTGCGCTTGAATACGCTGCCAACCTGGCGCGCCTCGCCCGCGAAGTGAGCGACAGCATGCTGCTGGTCATGCGCGCCTATGTCGAGAAGCCCCGCACCACCATCGGTTGGAAAGGCCTGGCCTACGACCCCGATCTGGACGGCAGCGACGACATGGCTGCCGGCTTGAACCTGTCCCGGGAACTGATGAGAGAGATGCTGCGACTCGGCCTGCCGATCGCCACTGAATTGCTGCAGCCCATGGCCGCTGGCTACTTCGACGACCTGCTCAGTTGGGTCGCCATCGGTGCCCGGACCACGGAATCGCAGATTCACCGGGAAATGGCCAGTGGCCTCGGCATGCCGGTCGGTTTCAAGAACGGCACGGACGGCGGGGTCGGCATCGCCTGCGACGCCATGCGCTCCGCCGCCCACCCTCACCGGCATTTCGGCGTCGACAGCCAGGGGCACCCGGCGATCGTCCAGACCCAGGGCAACCCCGACACTCACCTGGTGCTGCGCGGCGGCCATCGCGGGCCTAACTATGATCGCCAGAGCGTGGCGCAGATACACGACGACCTCACCCGCCTTAAGATCCCGGCCCGGATCATGGTCGATTGCAGCCATGCCAACAGCGGCAAGGACCCGTTGCGCCAGCCGCAGGTGTTCAATGACGTATTGGAACAGCGTCTACAAGGAAACCGTGCCCTCATTGGCATGATGCTGGAAAGCCATCTGTTTGAGGGTTGCCAACCATTGGGGCCGACGATGCGCTACGGCGTGTCGGTGACCGATGGATGCCTTGGCTGGGAGGCCACCGAGCAACTGCTGCGCCAGGCCGATCACTCGTTGCGATTGCAGGCCTGACGCACCCGACAGGCCCTCCGTGAAGGGAGGGCCTCGCTCAACCAGGCGCCCGGGTACGCACCTCGATAGTGATTTCCACAGACCGCTGGCTGACATCGTCCAGTCGTTCCACCTGATAAAACAGTTGTACCAGCCTGTTTCGCTGCTCCTGCCAATAGGCGGCCGGCACCTCGAAGACAAGCGGCTGGCCGACCATCGCCTCGGTGATTTCCCGCTCCTGCACATGGGTATAGGTCCCGTTGCATTGCAGGCCGACCCATTCGCCCGCCGCCAGTCCGGTGCCATCGATGACCACCGTCACCGGGCCTTGCAGCGTTTCGATATCGAGCCCTCCTTCGTTCAGCGCCGCGACCTGGGGCGCCTTCAGCGCAGGGCGCACCAAGGGGCCGATATGCATCGACAAAGACTCGGCCTGGCGTGCCGAGCGGCCATGCCTGACAACATAGCCCAGGCTCAACCGGTGGCCGACATACGGGGCCAGGTGCGAATAATCGATCCAGAATGACACTTCACGCCCCAATACATGCTCCTCGATGTGCAGCACGTCATGCCAAAGCGCCTTGGAATCCTGGCTGACAGTCAAGGCCAGCCGATCACCGACCGCCATCCTCGAATAAGGCCGAATGGTCACCCGCGTTCCTTCCGGCACCCGGGCGGGATCGAGGCTGCCACCCACCGCATCATCGGCAATCGGCGGCAACAGCAGCTCGGACCTGTCGCCGACTTCAAGCTGCAGGGCTTGCGACCTCAGCACGCCGGGGATCCACTTTCCGGCTACCTGATAGGAGATCTCCAGCGAACCTCCGTCGAGCTCGGCGATATGCGGTTCACGAACAATAAAAACCACGTCCCGTCCGACCTGCCGCTCGGTGATAAACCTGCTGGTTTCATGCCGGTAGGGGTCGCCTTCGTTATTGAGCCCATGCCAACGCAGCCGCACTTCATCACCACTCGTCATCGTCGGATACGGCTTGATCGTGATCACGGCCTTGTTCCAGGCCGGATCCACCACGCCTCCCTTGGCCTTCGCCAGGGAAGGCGCTGGCAGTCTCGCACAGCATGGCTCACTACTGTCCTGCGGCGATGGGTAAGTCTTCATTTTCACGTTCCAGTCCTTTGGAGAAAGCGCCATGCACATCACGGCGCCGCTGAAGTCATTTGAACCCGCCCGCGGCAAATGCGCAGTCAGACAAGTCGACCATGATCGGTGGGCTGTTGCGCCGAGTGTTGTAGCTGCCAGCCGCGACGACTATCGGAAGTATCCCGGACCGTCGGCATCGTCCGCCTACCAAGTGAATTTTCCTGCTTTTTCTATTCCAGTTTCCCTGGCTTACCGCGGCTTGGTCCTACACCGCTCGCTTGTCGCCTGCATTAGAGTGGTGCCGGCAAATCCAGGTGAACCTCTTCGAAAAAGGTACGAACATGCAACGGAATGCAAACACTCACTTTCCTATCCTGCTGGTCCATGGGTTGTTCGGGTTCGACAAGATCGGCGCCTTCGGGCTCTTTGAGAACGTCAAACAGGCTTTGCGCACCGCCGGCGCGCGGGTCTTCATCCCGTATCTGTCGGCTACCCATTGCAATGAAGCCCGTGGTGAACAACTGCTGACGCAGATCGACCGGGTCCTGGAAGGAACCGGCTCCACCCGGGTCAACCTGATCGGGCATGGCCAAGGTGCGCTGGCGGCACGTTATGCCGGGGCAACCGCCCCCGAACGAGTCGCCTCGGTCACCTCTGTCAGCGGCCCCAACCAGGGCTCGGAACTGGCCGACTTCCTGCGCAAGGCCCTGACTCCCGGGCGATTGCCGGAGCATGTGGCGAACCGGGTCGCAACACTCTTCGCCGACTTCATCTCGGCACTCAGCGGCCATACCCGGCTTCCACAGAACGCCATCGCGGCGCTGGCGGCATTGACGACGGAAAGCGTGGGCGCGTTCAACGACCGATACCCCCAGGGCCTGCCCCGAAACTGGGGCGGCAACGGGCCGCAGCTGGTCAACGGCGTTCGCTACTACTCCTGGAGCGGCACGCTGCAAGACATCCCTGGCGAAGCCTGCGGTGCAGCAGGTCCGCTGCATGATTTCTGCCGGGCCTTTTCCGAATACTTCACTACCGAAGCCGGACAGAACGATGGCATCGTCGGGCGCTTCAGTTCCCACCTGGGCAAGGTCATTCGCTCCGATTACCCACTGGACCATTTGCACGCCATTAATCACGCGAACGCCAGCGGACACAGCAAGGGAACGGACCCGCTAGCGCTCTATATAAGGCACGCCGAGCGTTTGCGAATCGTCGGACTCTGATCGACACGTCGCATTTTTGACAACAAAGCCCTACTGATTCCGGTAGGCTGGACGTTTTGAAAACACTGAAGGAGATTTCCCATGGCCAAAGCCACTGCCCGCCACATCCTGGTATCCAGCGAAGAAAAGTGCAACGAACTCAAGACCCAGATCGAAGCCGGCGCTGACTTCGCCGAGGTCGCCAAGGCGAACTCCAGCTGCCCGTCCAGCCGTCAGGGCGGTGACCTGGGCTCGTTCGGTCCAGGCCAGATGGTCAAGGAATTCGACACCGTGGTGTTCAGCGCCCCGATCAATGTGGTCCAGGGCCCGGTCAAGACCCAGTTTGGCTATCACCTGCTGGAAGTGACCAGCCGCCAGGACTGATCCCGGTTTATCGACATGATGGCCCGCCCTTTGGTGGGCCGTCATGTTTGCATGATGCGAGGGGCTGGCGATGAGCGCGCCGCTCGCGTACAAATCAGGGTCATCGATCACCCGGCTCTAAGGCTGACAATGCGACTGGCGTTTCCCTCCTGGCTACTCACTGCCGTGGTCCTGCTGACAGGCGCCGCAGGTGTGAGCGCCGCCCCCCAACATGCCCTGACTGTTTATGGCGAGCCGGCCAGATACGCCGAAGGCTTCGGCCATTTTGCCTATGCCAATCCCCAGGCCCCCAAGGGCGGCACGATGCGCCGCTCGGCCATCGAGATCGGTCATTTCGACCATATCCTGCCCTATATAGACAAAGGCATCGGTGTCAGCCAGGTCGACGGCATGCTCTATTCGCCGCTGGCCCAGCGTTCGCTGGACGAGCCCTACACCGTCTACGGCCTGGTGGCCGAGAAAATGGAGCGTGCCGAGGATGGCCTGTCGCTGCGCTTCTACCTGAACCCCAAGGCCCGCTTCGCCGACGGCAAGCCCATCACCGCCGAGGACGTGCGCTACAGCTTCGAGCTGCTGATGACCCAGGGCAGCCTGCGCTACCGCACACAGTTCGCCGCGGTCAAAGGCGTCGTGGTGGAATCGCCTCGCAGCGTTCGTTTTGATTTCAAGAACAACGAAAACCGCACGCTACCATTGGATGTTGCCACCCTGCCGGTGTTTCCCGAGCATTGGTGGAAAACCCGCGACTTCGCCAATGGCGGCGGCTACGAAGCCCCGCTGGGCAGTGGTCCGTACCTGGTGAGCAAAGTCGACTCGGGTCGCAGCATCACTTTCGAACGCAATGCAGACTGGTGGGGCAAGGATCTGCCGGTCAGTCGCGGCTTGTATAATTTCGACCATTTCAGCATTGAATATTTCGGCGATACCGATGTGGCCCGACAGGTCCTGCGTGGCGGCGCCTACGACTACAACCGCGAGTTTTCCGCGACCGGTTTTGCCATCGGCTACGGCAGCCCGGCCCTGCGCGACGGTCGCCTGCAAAAGGCCCACCTCGCCACAGACGCTCCGCAGCCGGCACAGGGCTTCGTGTTCAACCTGCAACGCCCGCAGTTCCAGGACCGCCGCGTACGCCAGGCGCTGGCCATGCTCTGGGATTTCGAATGGAGCAATCGCCAGATGATGCGCAATGCCTATGTGCGTCAGCAGAGTTTCTTTTCCAACACCGACCTCGCCGCCCGGCAACTCCCCGATGCGGCGGAACTGGCGATCCTCGAACCGTTGCGCGGCAAAGTCCCGGATGAGGTGTTCACGCAGGTATTCGAGGCGCCGAAAACCGACGGCAGCGGCGTGATCCGTGACAAACAGCTGCAAGCCCTGGCGCTGCTCGAACAGGCCGGCTGGAAGCCCCACGGCGACCGGTTGGTGAATGCCGAAGGCGAGCCCCTGAGCTTCACGTTCCTGAATACCCAGAACGGTATCGACCGTCTGTTGCTGCCCTACAAGCGGACCCTGGCCCAAATCGGCATCGACATGAGCATCCGGCGCATCGACTCGTCCCAGTACGTCAACCGCCTGATGAGTCGCGACTACGACATGATCATCACCGGTTACCCCGTGAGCACCTCGCCCGGCATGGAACTCTATAACTATTTCGGCTCGGCGGCCGCCAATGACCCGGGCGCAAACAACTACATGGCCCTGCAGAACCCAGCCGTAGATGCCCTCATCGACGGCCTGGTCAAGGCCACCACCCAGAGCGACATGCTCCGCCATGCCCACGCCCTGGACCGGGTACTGCAATGGAATTACTACTGGATCCCCAACTATTACCCACCCGGCAGCTCGACCGTGTGGTGGAATCGCTTCGGCATGCCGAAGGTCCAGGCCAGCAATGACGAAGCCATCGAAAGCTGGTGGGAAGTCAGCACCACGCCGTTGACCAACGAACAGATGACCGCCGAACGCATCAAGCGCAGCGCACCCGGAGGACATCACTGATGTGGGCTTATATTGCACGGCGCCTGCTGCTGATCATCCCGACGCTGGTGATCATTCTGCTGGTGAACTTCGTGATCGTGCAGGCCGCACCGGGCGGGCCGGTCGAACAGGCCATCGCCCACCTGCAAGGTATCGGCGGCGCCAGTGTCGGCAGCTCGGGTAATGCCATGGCCGGCAGCTCGCGCGCCAGCCGTGGCCTGGACCCGCAACTGATCAAGGACATCGAGAAACAGTACGGTTTCGACAAGCCCGCCCACGAACGCCTGTGGCTGATGCTCACCAGCTATGCCCGCCTGGATTTCGGCAAGAGCTTTTTCCGCGGCGCCACGGTCACCGACCTGATCCTGGAAAAGATGCCGGTGACCATTTCCCTCGGGCTCTGGGCGACGCTGATCACTTACCTGGTGTCGATTCCGCTGGGCATTCGCAAGGCCGTGCACCACGGTTCGGCATTCGACGTGTGGAGCAGCACCGCGATCATCATCGGCTATGCGATGCCGGCGTTCCTGTTCGCCATGTTCCTGATCGTCATGTTCGCCGGCGGCACCTCCCTCAACTGGTTCCCCGTGCGCGGACTGGTGTCGGACAACTTCGAATCACTATCGACGCTGGGCAAGATCGCCGATTACTTCTGGCACCTGGTGCTCCCCGTCACGTCGCTGGTCATCGGCGGCTTCGCGACCCTGACGATCCTGACTAAAAATTCGTTTCTCAACGAGATCACCCGCCAATATGTGGTGACCGCACGGGCCAAAGGCATGAGCGAACGGCGCGTGTTGTACGGCCACGTGTTTCGCAACGCGATGCTGCTGGTGGTCTCGGGCATTCCCCAGGCATTCATCAGCGTGTTCTTCGCCGGCTCGTTGCTGATCGAGGTGATCTTCTCACTCGATGGCCTGGGGCGCATGAGCTATGAAGCCGCCGTGTCCCGAGATTATCCGGTGGTGTTCGGCTCGCTGTTCATCTTCACCCTGTTCGGCCTGCTGATAAAGCTCATCGGTGACCTCTGCTACACCCTGGTGGACCCGCGTATCGACTTCGCCGCGAGGAACGCCTGATGTTCAAGTTCTCGCCCTTGGGCCGGCGGCGTTTCGAGCGCTTCAAGAAAAACCGTCGTGGCTGGTGGTCGCTGTGGCTGTTCATCGGCCTGTTCGCCCTGACCCTGGGCGGTGAACTGATCGCCAGCGACAAACCATGGGTGGTGAGCTATCAGGGCTCGCTGTACTTCCCGGTTTTCAAGCGCTACACCGAGCAGGAATTTGGCGGTCAGTTGCCATTCCAGGCCGACTATCGCAGCAACTATGTACAGAACCTGATTCACCAGGATGGCGGCTGGCTGCTATTCCCGCCCATCCCTTTCAGCGACGACACGCCCAACTACGACCTCAACCAGCCGGCGCCAAGCCCGCCGTCGACGGTCAACTGGCTGGGCACCGATGATCAGGCCCGTGATGTGCTGGCGCGGGTGATCTTCGGCGCGCGGGTGTCGATCCTGTTCGCCCTGGCCTTGACCGCCATCAGCGCGCTGATCGGAATTACCGCCGGCGCCTTGCAGGGTTATTACGGCGGCTGGGTGGATCTGCTCGGGCAACGGTTGCTGGAAGTCTGGTCCGGGTTGCCGGTGCTCTATCTGTTGATCATCCTGTCCGGTTTCGTGGAACCGAATTTCTGGTGGCTGCTGGGGATCATGGCGCTGTTCTCCTGGCTGGCGCTGGTGGACGTGGTGCGCGCCGAGTTCTTGCGCGGGCGCAACCTGGAGTACGTGAAAGCGGCACGGGCCTTGGGCCTGACCGACCGCAAGGTGATCGTGCGACACATCCTGCCCAACGCCATGAACGCGACCTTGAGCTACCTGCCGTTCATCCTCACCGGCGCGATATCCACCCTGACGGCCCTGGACTTTCTCGGCTTCGGCATGCCGGCCGGCAGCGCGTCCCTGGGTGAGTTGATCGCCCAGGGCAAACAGAACCTGCAAGCGCCCTGGCTGGGATTGACGGCGTTCTTCACCCTGGCACTGATTCTGTCGCTGCTGGTGTTCATTGGCGAGGCGTTGCGCGACGCCTTTGATCCCCGGTCTTGAAGCGGAGCTTCTAGATGAGCGACAACCTGATCGAAATCCGCAACCTGAACGTCGCCTTCAACGACCAGCCGGTAGTGCGCGACCTGTGCCTGGATATCCGCCCTGGCGAATGCCTGGCCCTGGTGGGCGAATCCGGCTCAGGCAAGTCGGTGACGGCTCACTCGATTCTGCAATTGCTGACCGACAGCGGCGCACGCACCACCGGCAGCATTCGCTATCGAGACCAGGAACTGGTGGGCGCCGAGGCCAAGACCTTGCGCGAGTTGCGCGGCAATCGGATCGCAATGATTTTCCAGGAGCCGATGACGTCGCTGAATCCATTGCACAGCGTCGAAAAACAGATTGGCGAGACATTGATGCTGCACAGGGGACTGGGCGGCAAAGCGGCGCGCCAGCGGATCCTGGAACTGCTCGACCTGGTGGGTATCCAGAACCCGGCCGAACGGCTCAAGGCCTATCCCCACCAACTATCGGGCGGTCAGCGCCAGCGGGTCATGATCGCCATGGCCCTGGCCTGCGAACCGGAGTTGCTGATTGCCGACGAGCCGACCACTGCGTTGGACGTGACAGTGCAACGCAAGATCCTCCTGCTGCTCAAGTCATTGCAGCAGCGGCTCGGCATGTCCCTGCTGCTGATCAGCCATGACCTCAACCTGGTGCGCAGCATCGCCCAGCGGGTGTGCGTGATGAAGGCGGGAGAAATCGTCGAGCAGGCGCCTTGCGAAACGTTGTTCAGCGCACCGCAACACCCCTACAGCTGCGAACTGCTGCACGCCGAGCCGGAAGGCGAAGCCCTGCCCCGGGACGAGCGCGAAGACGTGTTGCAGGTTGAGGATTTGCGGGTCAGCTTCCCCATCGGTGGCGGGCTGTTGCGGCGCAAGCAATACCTGCGCGCCGTGGATGGCATCAGCCTGAGCATCCAGCGCGGCAAGACCCTGGGCATTGTTGGCGAATCCGGTTCCGGCAAGTCCACGCTCGGCCAGGCGATCCTGCGGTTGATCGAATCCGAAGGCAGCATCCGTTTTAGCGGCGCAGCCCTTGATCAGCTGTCGCAGAAAGAACTGCGGCCCTGGCGCAAGCAGATGCAGATCGTCTTCCAGGACCCGTTTGGCAGCCTCAGCCCGCGAATGTCGGTGCAGCAGATCATCAGCGAAGGTCTGGAGGTGCACAGCAGGTCCAGCGCCGAGCAATGCGAAGCCCAGGTGATCCAGGCGCTCAAGGAAGTCGGCCTCGACCCGCAGAGCCGGCATCGTTATCCCCATGAGTTTTCCGGCGGCCAGCGCCAGCGCATCGCCATCGCCCGGGCGCTGGTGCTCAAGCCCGCGCTGATCCTGCTGGACGAACCGACCTCGGCGCTGGATCGCACGGTGCAGAAACAAGTGGTCGCCCTGCTCCGCCAGCTCCAGGAAAAACACGGCCTGACCTACCTGTTCATCAGCCACGACCTGGCGGTCGTGCGAGCCCTGGCCCATGACATGATCGTGATCAAGGACGGCAAGGTCGTCGAGCAAGGCGCCAGCCACGACGTATTCGACTCGCCCCGACACCCTTACACCCGGGAGCTGCTGGCGGCGGCCCATCCGGGATAAGCCTGACCCGCTCAGGCTTCGCGGCGCTGGTCCAGGGTCTGGGCGAATTCGCCCATGACCTCCACCACCTGCTTCGCGCCCCGGTGGATGTCGAGGATGACGGTGCCGGCCTGGTTCGCCAGCTTCACGCCTTGCTCGGCCTTGGCGGTACTCGATTGCATGCTGCCCACCGCCTGCCTGGCCAGGTCGCGGTTCTTGCCGACGACTTCGGTAATGGCAACGGTCGCCTGGCTGGTACGCCGGGCCAGATTGCGCACTTCATCGGCAACCACCGCGAAGCCGCGCCCCTGCTCACCGGCACGAGCGGCCTCGATGGCCGCATTGAGCGCAAGCAGGTTGGTCTGCTCCGCGATTCCCCGGATGGCATCGACAATGTTGCCGATCTCTTCGGACTGCGCGCTGAGAGCGCTGATCCCGGTAGCGACCTGTTGCAGTTCATCGGCGATGCTTTGCACTACGGTAACGGTCTGCTGTACGACGGCGGTGCCCAACTGGGTGTGCTCATCCGTCTGCCGGGACGTCTCGAAGGCCAACTGCGCCGCCTTTGATTCGGTCTGGCGTTGCTCGACTTCACGCGTGCTGTCGGTGGCAAACTTGACCACCCCGTACAAATGGCCTTGGGCATCGTAGAGCGGGTTATAGGTGGCCTGCAGCCAGACGGTGTTGCCGTGCCTGTCGACGCGCTGGAAAAGCCCGCTCTTGTATTCGCCACGGTTCAGTCCAGCCCAGAAATCGCGATAGGCTTCGCCTTGAACTTCGCCGGGCTCGCAAAAAATCCGATGGTGCTGGCCGCGAACCTCCTCCAGGCCATAACCCATGACCTTCTGGAAGTTGACGTTGGCATTGATGACATGACCGCCCAGATCGAACTCGATCACCGCCATGGAGCGATCGATCGCCTGCATGAAACTCGACTCGGCCTGAGCCCGTAGCACGCGGTCGTTGATGTCGCGGCTGACCTGGATGATGCGTTCGACCCTGGCGCGCTGATCGCGCACAGGAATGTAGCTGGCTTGCACCCATGACCCAAGGCCATCGCGTGCCAGATGAAGGTACTGCTGTTCGCTACCCTCACCCTGGGCCAGTTGCTGCCATAACACCGCATATTCGCGGCTGCCGGCGTACTCAGGCGCGCAGAACATCCGGTGATGCTTGCCGAGGATATCCTCCAGCACGTAGCCGGTCATGTTCAGAAACAGCGCGTTGGCGCCAAGTATTTCGCCTGAAGGCGCGAACTCGACGATCGCCATCGATTGGTGAAAAGCCGCCCGCTCGGCTTCGAGAGAGGCCAGTGCGCCCTGGGTCTCGTGCAAGACGTCCTGATGTTTGCGAGTGCGAATGAACATGGGTGCCGCTCCCGGTGACATGAGTGCTTGGCCGTAGCCGTCTGAAAGGCGGAATGCCTTTTCTGAAGAGGCACTATTAAGCCATCATCGTCGCATAAGTTGTACATAATTTTTTATATGTACAATTTCTGAAGGAAAATTCCCTCACCTGTCCAAGACTCAATGCCAACCGATTTTCCACCGTTCGCTGTCGGTCAGATCACGCCAGTCAAGCACGGCCACCCGTCCGCTATACACCGCCTGCAACTCCACCTGAACGGGGCAATCCTGTTCGTCGCAGAGCAATTGGGTGACGAGAAAATGCTTTTCCCGATTGACGGGCTGGCAGGCGGTCCACTTGGAAAGCTTGAGTTTGCGAGGGTTGAATTTATTCATGGGTGCTCCAGTACAGCCGCGAACGGGCCTAAAAACATGTACAGAGTATTTCATACGTACAGCTTTTTCTGTGGCAATTCTGGCGGTAAAAACATCCCTCTCCACCGGCTTGGCCCCACTACAGAACGCCGAGTTTGATCAGGCATAATGCCGCGACTCATCCGAGGGTGCCGGCAAGCCCACCTATTTTGGAATGCCTGATGAATCCCACCGAAAGTCTCAAGGACTACAAGCGCGTACGCACGCTGGCGATCCGCTCGCTGTTCGAGATCATCGAGCAGTCCAGCGAAGGCACGGTCATTGTCGATCGCGATGCGAATATCGTCTGGATGAACGAGCGCTACGCCCGTCGTTTCGGCCTGAATTCGGCGCAGGAAGCCATCGGCCGCGCCTGCGAAAGCGTCATCCCCGGCAGCTTGCTGCGTGAGGTGGTGCGCACCGGACGGCCGATCCTGCTGGACATGCAGGACACGCCCAAGGAACCGCTGGTGGTGATGCGCCTGCCGATCCACGACAACGCCGGCGCGGTGATCGGCGCCATCGGTTTTGCCCTGTTCGATGAGTTGCGCAGCCTGTCGCCGATGCTCAAGCGCTATCTGAGCATGCAGGAAGAACTGGCCTCCACCCGCTCGTTGCTGCGGGCGCGGCAGACCAAGTACAACTTTGCCCACTTCATCGGCACCAGCAGCGCCGGCCTGGAGGTCAAGCGCCGCGCCCGACGCAGCGCCAGCACCGATTCACCGGTGCTGCTGCTCGGCGAAACCGGTACCGGCAAGGAGTTGCTGGCCCAAGCGATCCATAGTGCTTCACCGCGGGCGCACAAGGCCTTTGTCAGCATCAACAGCGCTGCCATCCCCGAATCGCTGCTCGAAGCCGAGTTCTTCGGCACCGCGCCAGGCGCTTTCACCGGCGCCGACCGCAAGGGCCGCGCCGGCAAACTGCAGATCGCCCAAGGCGGCACGCTGTTCCTCGACGAGATCGGCGACATGCCGCTACCGCTGCAAAGCAAACTGCTGCGGGTGCTTCAGGAGAAAGAATACGAACCGGTCGGCTCCAACGAGGTGTTGCAGAGCGATGTGCGGATCATTGCCGCGACCTCCACCGATCTTGAAGCGGCAATCAAGCGCGGCGAGTTCCGCGCCGACCTCTATTACCGTCTCAACGTGCTGCCGATCCAGGTCCCGCCGCTGCGTGAGCGCCTGGATGATCTGCCGGCACTGAGTGAGGCGATCCTCGAAGAACTGCGCAGCCAGCACGAATTGCACCGCGACGCCCTCGGTCTGCTGGGCCAACATGCCTGGCCGGGCAACATTCGGGAATTGCGCAACGTGCTGGAGCGAGCCGCGTTGCTCAGCGACGACCTGATGCTCAGCGCAACTGACATCCGCGCGGCCATCGGCACTTTCATCCCGGTTGAGCGCACGACAGGCCCGACCCTGGAGCCGTTATTGGCGCAGGAAACCTTCAGCCAGGCCCGGGCTCGATTTGACCGACACTTGATCGAAACCACCCTCGCGCAATGCGATGGCAAGGTAGTCGAGGCGGCCGAGCGGTTGGGGCTGGGAAGATCGACGTTGTACAAGAAGATGGTGGCGCTGGGGATTGCGGAGTCTCAATAAAGAGACTGAAATCTCTTTTTTTAGACTGGCGATCTTGGAGCGCTGCGGGCTCTTCGCGAGCAGGCTCGCTCCCACCGGTACAGCGTTCTGTCAGTCCATCACTGTCTCATGTGGGAGCGAGCCTGCTCGCGAAGAGGCCGGCCCCTCCAACAAAAATCTCAAAACAGAGAATTATCCTTTCCCTCGCTCTTCAATAACAAAATTTATCCTTATCTATCAGTCACTTAGCCATCTGGCACAGATATCGCTATAGCCCTCCTCAAAGCCTTACCCACAACAATAACAATCCCAGGAGACACACCATGAGTGTGATCATTGCCTTGGCAGCCCTCACGCTGCTGATGGTTGCCGCCTACCGTGGCTACAGCGTCATCCTCTTTGCCCCGATCGCCGCCCTCGGCGCGGTCCTGCTTACCGATCCATCCGCCGTCGCCCCCGCCTTCACCGGGGTGTTCATGGACAAGATGGTCGGTTTCATCAAACTCTATTTCCCGGTGTTCCTGCTTGGCGCGGTGTTTGGCAAGCTGATCGAGTTGTCGGGTTTCTCCCGCTCCATCGTCGCCGCGGCGATTCGCCTGCTGGGCACACGCCAGGCCATGCTGGTGATCGTGCTGGTCTGCGCGTTGCTGACTTATGGCGGCGTGTCGCTGTTCGTCGTGGTGTTCGCGGTGTACCCGTTCGCCGCGGAGATGTTCCGCCAGAGCAATATCCCCAAGCGGCTGATTCCAGCCACCATCGCCCTCGGCGCATTCTCGTTCACCATGGACGCCCTGCCCGGCACGCCGCAGATCCAGAACATCATCCCCAGCACCTTTTTCAACACCACCGCCTGGGCCGCGCCGTGGCTGGGCGTGATCGGTACGATCTTCGTCTTCTGCTTCGGCATGCTGTTTTTGCAACGCCAGCGCAACAAGGCCCAACGCGCCGGTGAAGGTTATGGCACCGAACTACGCAACGAGCCGGAAACCGCTGAGGACATCAAGCTGCCCAACCCGTGGGTCGCGGTTTCGCCGCTGCTGGCGGTGGGGATCATGAACCTGCTGTTTACCCAGTGGATCCCGCAGTGGTACGGCAAGACGCATAGCCTGGCGCTGCCGGGCATGGCGACACCAGTGACCAGCGACATCGCCAAGCTCACCGCGATCTGGGCGGTACAGGCCGCCTTGCTGGTGGGTATTGTCATGGTGTTGCTGTTCGGCTTCCGCGCGATTCGCAGCAAACTGGCCGAAGGTAGCAAGAGCGCAGTGGGCGGTGCCCTGCTCGCGGCGATGAACACCGCTTCGGAATACGGTTTCGGTGCGGTGATCGCCTCATTGCCGGGCTTTCTGGTGCTGGCCGATTGGCTCAAGAACATTCCCGATCCGCTGGTCAACGAAGCGGTCACCGTGACGCTGCTGGCCGGCATCACCGGTTCCGCGTCGGGGGGCATGAGCATCGCCCTGGCGGCGATGTCCGAAACCTTCATCAGCGCCGCCCACGCCGCCAACATTCCCCTGGAAGTGCTGCACCGGGTGGCCGCCATGGCCAGCGGCGGCATGGACACCCTGCCCCACAACGGCGCGGTGATCACCTTGCTGGCCGTCACCGGCCTGACCCACCGTGAAGCCTACAAAGACATTTTCTGCATTACGCTGATCAAGACCCTCGCGGTGTTCTTCGTGATCGGTGTGTTCTACGCCACTGGCATTGTGTGAGGTTTCCATGACGACATTTCTTTCGGGCAAGACTGCCCTGGTCACCGGTTCCACCAGCGGCATCGGCCTGGGCATCGCCTTGAGCCTGGCCAAGGCCGGCGCCAACCTGATCCTCAATGGCTTCGGCGATGCCTCGGCGGCGGTCGCCGAGGTCAAGCAGTTCGGTGGCAAGGTCGGCCATCATCCGGCCGATGTCAGCGACCCGGCACAGATTGCCGACATGCTCGCCTACGCCGAGCGCGATTTCGGCGGCGTGGACATCCTGGTGAACAATGCCGGGATCCAGCACGTGGCCGCCGTGGAGGATTTCCCGGTGGAGCGCTGGGATTCGATCATTGCCATCAACCTGTCCTCGGTGTTCCACGCCACTCGCCTGAGCCTGCCGGGCATGCGCGCCAAGGGCTGGGGGCGGATCGTCAACGTCGCCTCAGTGCACGGTCAGGTCGGTTCGGTGGGCAAGGCCGCCTACGTCGCCGCGAAGCACGGAGTGATCGGGCTGACCAAGGTGGTTGGCCTGGAAACCGCTACCAGCAACGTGACGTGCAATGCAATCTGCCCAGGCTGGGTGCTGACACCACTGGTGCAAAAACAGATCGACGACCGCATCGCCAGCGGCGTCGACCCGCAACAGGCCCAGCACGACCTGTTGGCCGAGAAGCAACCGTCCCTGGAGTTCGTCACCCCGCCGCAGCTGGGTGAACTGGTGTTGTTCCTCTGCAGCGAAGCCGGCAGCCAGGTGCGGGGCGCGGCGTGGAATGTTGATGGAGGGTGGTTGGCGCGGTAACCCCAGCACCGAGCTTTTGTGGCGAGGGAGCTTGCTCCCGCTGGCCCGGTCCGACGCCTCGGGCGAAGCGGGCCCAAGAGGCGTCTGCTGCGCAGCCGAGCGGGAGCAAGCTCCCTCGCCACGGAAGCGCTTCTCGCCATAAATAAACGCCGTGTGCTGCAATGTTCGCAAGCCCCGGAAAAACAAGAGGCACCCCATGTCCGACATCCTCTGGCAACCCAGCCCCGAACGCATCGCCCGGTCGCGCATGGACGCCTTGCGCCGGTTCGTCAACGAACGGCACTCGCTGCAGTTGAACGATTACCCGGCCCTGCACGCCTGGAGCATCGACCAGCGCGAGGCTTTCTGGCAGGCCATCGTGGACTTCTTCGACATCCGTTTTCACCAGCGCCCCACCGCAGTGCTGGTGGAGGGCCCGCACATGCCCAGCGCACGCTGGTTCCCGGGGGCCACGCTGAGTTTCGCCGAACATCTGCTGCGCCGTCGCGATAACACCGTGGCGGTGGTTGCCGTCGATGAAGACGGCATCGAGCAAACGCTGACCTGGGCCGAGCTCGCCGCCCATGTCGCCGGCCTGCAGAAAAGCCTGCAAGCCGCCGGCGTGACCCAGGGCGACCGGGTCGCCGCCTGCATGCCCAACACCTGGCAGACGCTGGTGGTCATGCTCGCCACGACGAGCCTGGGGGCGATCTGGTCGTGCTCATCGCCGGATTTCGGCACCCAGGGCGTCATCGACCGGTTCGGCCAGATCGAGCCCAAGGTTTTGATTACCTGTGCCGGTTATCGTTATGCCGGCAAGGTCATCGACCAGCGCCCGAAGGTGAACGAGATCCTTGCGCGGCTGCCGTCCCTGCAACAGTTGATCGTGCTGCCTTACGCCCGACCCGATGCTCGCGTCGAGGATTTCAACACCCAGGCTGGCGTTACGCTGTGGGAGGACTTTTATCAAAGCGGTGGCGAGCCGGAGTTCGCCAGCGTGCCGTTCGATCATCCGTTGTATATCCTCTACTCCAGCGGCACCACCGGCGTGCCGAAGTGCATCGTCCACAGTACCGGCGGCGTGCTGCTGCAGCATATGAAGGAACATGGCCTGCACGTTGATCTCGGCCCCGGGGATCGGCTGTTCTACTACACCACCTGCGGCTGGATGATGTGGAACTGGCTGGTCTCGGCCCTGGCGGTGGGCAGCTCGGTGGTGCTGTATGACGGCTCGCCGTTTCATCCTGGTCCCGAACGCCTGCTCGACCTGATCGACCAACAGCGCATCAGCGTGTTCGGCACCAGCCCGAAATACCTCGCCGCCCTGGAAAGCCAAGGCATCCAGCCACGCCAGAGCCATGACCTGGGCAGCCTCAAGACCCTCCTGTCCACCGGCTCGGCCCTGGCGCCCCACAGCTACGATTACGTTTACCGCGATTTCAAGGCCGACGTTTGCCTGGCCTCGATGTCCGGCGGTACCGATATCGTCTCGTGTTTCATCAACGGCAACCCGCTGTCCGCCGTGCGCCGGGGCGAGATGCAGGGCAAGAGCCTGGGCATGGCGGTGCAGGTCTGGAACGAGGCCGGCGAGGCGGTGGTCGGCGAGAAAGGCGAGCTGGTCTGCACCCGGCATTTTCCGGCGATGCCCATCGGGCTCTGGAATGACCCGCGCCAGGATAAACTTCGCGCCTCCTATTTCAGCCAGTTTCCCGGAGTGTGGGCCCAAGGGGACTACGCCGAAGAACTGGCCCACGGCGGCCTGCTGATCCACGGACGCTCCGACGCGGTACTCAACCCCGGTGGCGTGCGCATTGGCACGGCGGAAATCTATCGGCAGGTGGAAAAAGTCGAAGAGGTCCTCGACAGCGTCGCCATTGGCCAGCAATGGCAGAGTGACGTACGAGTGGTGCTGTTCGTGCGCCTGCGTGATGGCGTCGTGCTGGACGATGCCCTGGAGCAAAAGATTCGCCAGGTCATCCGCGCTAACACGACGCCGCGCCATGTACCGGCGAAAATCCTCGCGGTCAGCGACATTCCGCGCACGATCAGCGGAAAAGTGGTGGAACTGGCCGTGCGTAACGTGGTGCATGGCGAGGCGGTGAAGAACACCGATGCGCTGGCCAATCCCGAGGCGCTGGAGCAGTTTCGCGGGCGGCCGGAGCTAGCGACTTGACCGCTGGTTATCTGCTGACTTCAGTACCTCTTCGCGAGCAGGCTCGCTCCCACACTGAATTGCAGATCCCTGTG
This sequence comes from Pseudomonas sp. Z2-11, assembly GCF_054161305.1. NCBI lineage: Bacteria > Pseudomonadati > Pseudomonadota > Gammaproteobacteria > Pseudomonadales > Pseudomonadaceae > Pseudomonas > Pseudomonas sp. Z2-11. Next base: position 2,354,698 of record NZ_CP096395.1, on the reverse strand, counting down.
GGAGCGAGCCTGCTCGCGAAGAACGATAACGCGGCTTCCTGAAACCGGACTCAATCCATCAGTCCCCACTCCCCCGCCGGCGGATCGGCAGGCGGCGCGGCCCCCGTCTCCGCATGCAGCTTCAAGCGCAAACGCAGGTTGTTTGCCGAATCGGCGTTTTTCAGCGCTTCTTCCTCATCGATGGCGCCTTCGACCACCAGGTTGAACAATGCCTGGTCGAACGTCTGCATGCCCAGTTCCTCGGACTTTTCCATGATGCCCTTGAGCTCGCCCAGCTCGTTGCGCCGGATCAGGTCGGCCACCGTCGGCGAGCCCAGCATCACCTCCACCGCCGCCCGCCGCTGACCGTCGCGGGTGCGCACCAGGCGCTGGGAAACAAACGCCTTGAGGTTGTTGCCCAAGTCGTGCAGCAGTTGCGCCCGGCGTTCTTCCGGGAAAAAATTGATCACCCGGTCCAGGGCCTGGTTGGCGTTGTGGGCATGCAGGGTGGAAATCACCAGATGGCCGGTGTCGGCGAAGGCCAGGGCATGCTCCATGGTTTCCCGGTCGCGGATTTCGCCGATCAGCACCACGTCCGGCGCCTGGCGCAAGGTATTCTTGAGCGCGGCATGAAAACTGCGCGTATCCACCCCGACTTCGCGCTGGTTGACGATCGATTTCTTATGCCGATGGATATACTCCACCGGGTCCTCGATGGTGATGATGTGGCCGCTGCTGTTGCGGTTGCGGTAATCGATCAGCGCCGCCAGGGAGGTCGACTTGCCCGAGCCCGTCGCACCAACGAACAACATCAGCCCCTGCTTCTGCATGATGGTTTCCAGCAGCACCTTGGGCAGCTTCAGGTCTTCGAAGCGCGGGATATCCAGCTTGACGTTGCGTATCACCATGGACACGTCGTTGCGCTGTTTGAAGATGTTGACCCGGAACCGCCCGACACCGGCCAGGGAAATCGCCAGGTTCATTTCCAGTTCCCGATCGAACTCAAGGCGCTGTTCGGCGTCCATCAATGACTCGGCGAGCCCGGCGATGTCGCCGACCTTGAACGCCTGGTTGCTCAGCGGCTTGAGCACACCTTCAAAACGCGCGCAGGGCGGTGCACCGGTGGACATGTAGAGGTCGGAACCGTCCTGGCTTGCCAGGATGCGTAACAAGGGATCAATTTCCATGGCCTGAAAAACTTCCGCAAACTTCAATGGACACGTTGACCCGAGCCAGAAAAACTTCAGATCAACCCGCGCTTACCTTCTCCAGAGGATAGTAGAAGCCGCCGCATCGATATGAACATCCAGGAACTCCCGTGATGAATGCAATACCCGCCGGCAGCGACACACAGCAATTGATCGCCCGTCAGGACTGGACCGCCAGCCCGCTGGGCGCCATCGATACCTGGCCACAGAGCCTGCGCACCGCCGTGGACATCATGCTCCACTCGCCCATGCCGATGGCCGTGCTGTGGGGGCCGCAGCTGACTCATCTGTACAACGACGCCTATGCCCGGCTGGTCGGCGACAAGCACCCCAGGGCCTTCGGCCAGCCCACCCGAACGGCCTGGCCTGAACTTCGGGGCGAGACCGAGGGGATATATCACAGCGTGTTGCAAGGGCGCATGTACGCCTGCCGCGACAAACGGTGGCGCATGCCCTTCAGTGGCCGCCTCTGTGACGTGTGGCTCGACCTGACCTACAGCCCGATACACGACGAAAGCGCCAGTGTCGCCGGCATCCTGGTCACGGCCATCGAGACCAGCGAAAGACGCCGGCTGGCCCAGGAATTCGAGCGGCGTTCCGAGGCCAGCCTCAAGGCTCAGCAGGAAAGCGAGGAGCGCTTGCAACTGGCGCTGGCGGCCACCGATGCACTGGGGACCTGGGACTGGGACATCAGCGAAGACCGCTTCATCGCCGATGCGCATTTCGCCCTGCTGCATGGCGTCGATCCGAGCCTGTCGCGGCAACTGCCGATCAGCGCGTACCTGGAAGGCGTGCACCCCGAAGACCGGGCGATGGTCGCGCGCAGCATCAAGCATTGCATCACCCACGGCACCGAATATGCCGAGGAGTACCGGCTGCTGCAGCCCGACGGTGAACTGCGCTGGGTATTCGTGCGCGGGCGCTGCTACAAGGATCGCCACGGCCGGCCCAAGCGCTTCCTTGGCGCGGCGCTGGACCTGACCGAGCGCAAGCGCACCGAGCACGCCCTGCGCCAGAGCCAGACCGAGCTGCAACTGATCATCAACGCCATGCCGGTGCTGATCAGCTATGTCGATCGCGAAGAGCGTTTCCGCCTGAACAACAGCGCCTACCTGAACTGGTACGGGCTGACCCCGCAGGAGCTGTACGGCAAGACCATTCGCGAGGTCATCGGCGACGAAGCGTACGCGGCGCGCGCCGAACAGATCGCCGGCGCCTTGGCAGGCAAGCCGTGCAGTTTCACCGTGCAGTCGGCCCATCGCGATGGCCGGCCACGGCATGCATTGATCAACTACCTGCCGCGCCATGGCAGTGACGGCGCGGTGAACGGCTTCTACATCTTCGTGATCGACGAAACCGAGCGCAAGAAAACCGAAGAAGCACTGCGTAATCTCAACGAAACGCTGGAGGAACGGGTAATCGCCCGCACCCAGCAACTGGCCGAAGCCAATCATCGCCTGCAAAGCGAGATGTTCGAGCGCGAACGCGCCGAAGAAGCGCTGCGCCATGCGCAGAAGATGGAAGCGGTGGGCCAGCTCACCGGCGGCATTGCCCATGACTTCAACAATATGCTCACCGGTATTCTCGGCAGCCTGGACCTGATGCAGCGCTACATCGCCTCGGGCCGCGCCGCCGAGATAGGCCGGTTTACCGAAGCGGCCATCTCCTCGGCCAACCGTGCCGCGGCCCTGACCCATCGCCTGCTGGCCTTTTCCCGGCGCCAGTCGCTGGACCGCAAACCGTTGGACGCCAATGGCCTGGTGCGCTCACTCGAAGACCTGTTGAGCCGTACCACCGGCGATCACATCGTGCTGCGGCTTGAACTGGCCGATGAGCTGTGGCCGGTCAGTACCGATGCCAGCCAACTGGAAAACGCCCTGCTCAACCTGGTGATCAACGCCAGGGACGCGATGCCCGACGGCGGCGAGTTGACCATCGAAACCGCCAACGTCTACCTCGACGGCAGCGACATCAGCACACTGGAACCGGTCAAGGCCGGGGATTACGTGATGATCGCCGTGCGCGACAACGGCAGCGGCATGACTCCCGCCGTGCTGGCCAAGGCCTTCGATCCGTTCTTCACCACCAAGCCCATCGGCCAGGGCACCGGCCTCGGTCTTTCGATGATCTACGGCTTTGCCCAGCAGTCTGGCGGACACCTGAGCCTGGACAGCGTGCCAGGCCAGGGCACGCGGGTGCAGCTGTACTTGCCGCGGCTGCGCGTTGCCGCGACCGAACAACCCGCAGCGCCGGCGGCCACGGACGCGCCGCCGGCCATTGCCGGGGAAACCGTGTTGCTGGTCGAAGACGAACCGGCGGTGCGCATGCTCGTGCTCGACCTGCTGGCCACCTTGGGCTACACCGCCCTCGAAGCCGAGGACGGCCGGCAGGCTCTGCTGTTCCTGGAATCCGGGCAGCGTATCGACCTGCTGGTGACCGATGTCGGCCTGCCAGGCATGAACGGCCGGCAGCTGGCTGAAATCGCCCGTCAGCACCGGCCTGATTTGAAAGTCCTGTTCATGACCGGTTATGCGCAGAAAGCCACCGAGCGCCAGGGGTTCCTCGAGCAAGGCATGGACATGGTTGCCAAGCCGTTCACCCTCGATCTCCTGGCCAACAAGATTCGGACGATGATCAACCATGGCAGCTGACTTGAGGCATAATCGCCGCCCTTTTGCACCGCTCAGGTCACCGCTGCAATGAAAGCCCAAGCCCGCCATATCCTGGTGAAAACCGCCGAAGAAGCCGAACAGCTCAAGCAACGCATCGCCAAGGGCGAAGCGTTTGACGTGTTGGCAAAAAAGTACTCCACCTGCCCCTCCGGCAAGCGCGGCGGGGACTTGGGTGAGGTACGCCCTGGGCAGATGGTCGGCGCGATCGATGCGGTGATTTTCAAGAAACCGCTGCGGGTGGTGCACGGACCGATCAAGAGCAAGTTCGGCTATCACCTGGTGCAGGTGTTTTACCGCGACTGAAGCGATGCCGGGCGCGGACCGGCCCTTTGTGGCGAGGGAGCTTGCTCCCGCTCGGCTGCGCAGCAGTCGCAAAGGATGGGCCTGCTGCGCAGGCCAGCGGGAGCAAGCTCCCTCGCCACAGGGACGTGATGTCACTGCCGGGGAATCAACGCCCCCGGCACCTGAATCACCCGGCTCGCCAGCAAATGCCCGGCCTCGGCGGCTTCCGCCGGGCTGCCGCCGAGCAAGCGGCTCGCCAGGTAGGCGGCGCTGAACGAGTCTCCCGCCGCCGTCGTGTCCACCACCCGCTCGACCCGCAGGGCAGGCACCTCATATGACCGGCCGTCGCAACGAATCAGACAAGCCTCGGCGCCGCGCTTGAGCACCACTTCCGGTGTACCCAACTGTGCATAGGCAGCGAACACCGCCTCGCTGTCGGCATGGCCGAACAGCGCCTGTTCGTCGTCCACGGTCAACAACGCCAGCTCGACATAGGGCAGCACGCTGCGATAAGCCGCACGGGCCGCCTCGACCGAGGCCCAGAGCCTTGGCCGATAGTTGTTGTCGAACACCACCTGGGCCCCGAGCCGACGTGCCTCGACCAGCGTGTCGATGAGTTTGCGCCGGCCCTGCTCGCCAATCACCGCCAGGGTCACGCCGCTGAAATACAGCACATCGTAGTCCGCCAACGCTGCGAGAATCGGCGCGGCGGCTGGCGTGGTGAAGCAATCACGCACCGCCGCCTCGTTGCGCCAATACAGGAAGCGGCGCTCGCCCGTCGCGTCGGTCTGGATGCAATACAGGCCCGGCAGGCGCCCGGGCAAGCGCTGGACCATGCCCAAACCAATGTTTTCGGCGGACCAGCCCTGGCACATGGCATCGCTGAAACTGTCGTCGCCCAGCGCGGTGACGTAATCCACAACGCCGTTGTCGCCCAACGCCCGGGCCAGGTAGACCGCGGCGTTCAGCGTATCGCCGCCGAAGCTTTGCTGCAGGCTGCCGTCGGCGCGGTGTTGCAGTTCGATCATGCATTCGCCGATGAGGGCGATGCGGGGTCTGGTGTTGCTCATGAGTTATCCTGATATTTCAGCGGTGTGTTGCGGGCCGCTTTCGCGAGCAGGCTCGCTCCCACAAGTGATCACTGGGTCACCCGCGATCCAATTGTGGGAGCGAGCCTGCTCGCGAAGGCCGCGACTCGGTCTCAACTCTTAAAAACAAGTCTCCATGCTCTCGACCACCCGCAACCCCTCATCCACCAGACACCCCACCCGCCACTTGTCGAACGTCAGACATGGATGGGACGTGCCGAACGCAATGATGTCGCCCACCCGCAGTTCAACGCCCGGCGCCACGCTCATGAACGCATGCTGGTCCATCACCGCGGTCACCTTGCAGCCGCTGACGTCGCCCCCCGTCGCCGATTCCGAACCCGGCGTGTAGCGCTTGAGCGGCACCGGCAACCCGGCGTCGTAGGCCACGTCGCGCTTGCCCAGGGCAATCACCGCAAAGCCCGGCTCCGGCAGCGATTGCACGTGGGCCCAGACTTCCAGCGCTGGACGCAAGCCTTCGTGCAGGTCACTGCGGCGCTCCAGCACACAGCATTGCGCCTCCTTGTAGATGCCATGGTCGTGGGCCACATAACTGCCGGGTCGCAACACGCTGAGGAAGCGCCCGTGGGCATTGCGCGCCTCGAAGGATTCTGCGATCAGGTCGTACCAGGCCGAACCCGAGGCGGTGATGATGGGTTTGTCGTTGGCAAACGCGCCGCTGTCCTGCAACTGCATTGCCAGCCCTACGAGGGACCCGGCGAACGCCCGGATGCCGCTGATGGCGTGATCGCCGTGGATCACCCCTTCGTAACCTTCGATACCGGTCAAGGCCAACGCCGGTTGCGCACCGATGGCCTCGGCCAGCGCAAGTACCTCGGCTTCGGTCCGGCAACCACAACGACCGCCGACCACGCCGTACTCGATCATCACGTTCAACCGTGCGCCGCGCGAAGCGAAATAAGCCCCCAGCTCGGCGACGTTGTCCGGATGATCCACCAGGCAGTGGAATTCGAACGCCGGGTCGGCCAGCAGATCGGCGATCAGCGCCATGTTCGGCCGGCCTACCAATTGATTGGCCATCAGCACCCGGCGCACGCCATGGGCGTAGGCGGCGCGGGTCTGCACTGCGGTGGCCAGGGTCAGGCCCCAGGCACCGGCCTCAAGCTGGCGACGAAACAGCGTCGGAGTCATGCTGGTCTTGCCGTGGGGCGCCAGCTCGGCGCCGCTGTCGCTGACGAACTTCTGCATCCAGCGAATGTTGTGCTCCAGCGCCTCGCGATGCAGTACCAGGGCCGGCAGGCTGACATCGCGCAGCAGATGGGCGCCCTGGGAAGCGGCGCCCTTTTCGACACCGGCGTTAACAATGGCAGAAGACATGTTCAAACTCCTCATACAGCCGCGGCTGTCTATTCGTTGATGCGACGGGCCAGGTTGTTGGCGCTCTCGATCAGCACCCGGCGGTAGTCGGCATAATTGTTCTTGGCGTCAGCCCTCGGGGCGACGATGCACAGCGTCGCGATGGCCACGCCACTGGGGTCTCTGACCGGCGCGGCGAAGCAATGCGTGAAGGTGTCGGCCACACTGTCGAAGGAGAAAAATCCATCGACACCGGCCTGGCGGATTTCCTTGAGAAACTGCTCCAGGGGCAAACGCTCGCCGCCCGGCAGGATGAAGTCGTCGGGGTCGATCAGGTCGACGATCTGCTGGTCGCTCAGATGCGCCAGCAGCAGGCGCCCGGACGCGGTCCAGGGGATCGGCGCGTTCTCACCGATGTCCGAGGAAATGCGAAAGTGCCGCTCGCCTTCCTTCATCAGCGCGACGGTGTATTTGCGCCCGTTGAGCAGGCACATCTGCGCGGTTTCGCGGGTCTGGCGGACGATCTCCTGCAAGGCCTGGTCGGCCTCGCGGCTGAGGTCGAAATGCCGCAGGTGCGCCTGCCCGAGAAAATACAACTGCCGCCCCAGGTAGACGTGGCCGTCCTTGCCGACCGGCTCGAGAATGCGCCGCTCGAGCAGCGACGCCACCAGTTCGTAGACCGTGGACTTGGGGCTGCCGATGCCGCTGGCAATATCGTTCGGGCGCAGCGGCTGGCCGATTTCCTTGAGGAAATCGAGGATATCGAACGCCCGATCCAATCCCCGGGCCCGGCGTTTGATGGTGTCTTCGGTCATGTCTGCGGTTCCTGAGATCTCAATTTTCATCGGGCAAAAAACCCTTGTGGCGAGGGAGCTTGCTCCCGCTCGGCTGCGCAGCAGTCGTAAAAATGGGCCTGCTGCGCAGGCCAGCGGGAGCAAGCTCCCTCGCCACGGAAAGTGGCCTCGCCAGAATATCGTGTTCAGGCCTTTTTCTTGTAGGCGATGCAATCGATCTCGACCTTGCAGTCAACCATCATGCTCGCCTGCACACAGGCCCGAGCCGGGGCGTGTTCGGGGCTGAAGTATTCGCCGAAGACCTTGTTGAAACTCCAGAAATCCCGCGGGTCATCCAGCCAGACGCCGCAACGCACAACATCTTCCAGGCCATAGCCGGCCTCTTCGAGAATGGCGATCAGGTTCTTCATGGTCTGGTGCGTCTGCTCGACGATGCCGCCAGCGACGATCTCGCCATTCACCGCGGGCACCTGGCCGGACACGTGCAACCAGCCATCGGCCTCCACGGCGCGAGCGAAGGGCCGCGGCTGCCCGCCGCCCGCGGTGCTGCCGGTGCCATAGCGCGTAATGCTCATGAGTTACTCCTTATTGGATGGACTTAAAAACGGGTGTTCTTGAGAAATTCCGCCAGGCGCGGCGATTGAGGGCGCTCGAACAATTCCTTCGGCGGCCCCTGCTCTTCGATGCGGCCCTGGTTCATGAAAACGATCTTGTCGGAGACCTCGAAGGCAAAGCGCATTTCGTGGGTCACCAGCAGCATGGTCATGCCGTCTTCGGCCAGGCCCTTGATCACGTTCAGCACCTCGCCGACCAGCTCCGGATCCAGGGCCGAGGTCACTTCGTCGAACAACATCAGGCTGGGGTTCATCGCGATCGCCCGGGCAATCGCCACGCGCTGCTGCTGGCCGCCGGACAACTGACCGGGAAAGTGATCGCGCCGTTCCAGCAGGCCGACCCGCTGCAGCCATTTCTCGGCTAGGGCCACCGCTTCGTCCTTCGGCAGTTTTTTCACTTTGAGCAGGCCCAGGGTGACGTTCTGTAAAGCGCTCAGATGCGGGAACAGGTTGAATTGCTGGAAGGCCATCCCGGTCATGGCCCGGTGCCGGGCGATGACTTTTTCGGCGTGACGCACGCGCTTGCCGTCCACCTCGTCATAGCCGATGGACTCGCCGTCGAGCACGATCCGCCCGCCCTGGAATTCTTCGAGCATGTTGACGCAACGCAGCAGCGTGGTCTTGCCCGAGCCACTGGAGCCGATCAGCGTCACCACGTTGCCGCGCTGCATGCTCAGGTCCACGCCCTTGAGCACTTCCAGCGGGCCGTATTGTTTGCGCAGGCCGCGAATGTCCAGCAGCGGTTGCGCGTTTGAAAGGGAAACGTCAGTCATGGCAAGGCCACCCGCTTTTCAATGTGCCGCCCGAGCAATTCGATGGCGTAGTTGATGATGAAAAAGAGAAAACCGGCGAACAGGTAGAACTCCAGGGTCATGAAGGTCCGGGCGATGATCTGCTGGGTGCTGAGCAGCAGTTCGGCGACACCGATCACCGACAGCAGCGTCGAGGCCTTGACGATCTCGGTGGAGGAGTTCACCCAGGTCGGCAGGATCTGCCGCAAGGCCTGGGGCAACAGCACATAACCGAGCGACTGGAAAAACGTCAGGCCGATGGCCTGGCTCGCCTCCATTTGCCCACGCGGCAAGGCCTGCAAGGCACCGCGCACGATCTCGGCCACGTGGGAGCCGCAGAACAGCGTCAATCCGAGGACGCCAGCCTCGAACGCACCGATCTGCCAACCCAGGGCCGGGGCCATGTAGAAGCAGGCCAGTACCAGCACAAATACCGGCGTACCGCGAATCAGGTCGACGTAGAAACGAAACGGCGCGCGCATCCAGACCCGGCCATAAGTCAGCGCCAACCCGGCGACGACGCCGATCAAGGTGCCCAACACAATCGCCAGGGCCGAACATTGCACGCTGGTCAGGAAACCGGCCCACAAAGTCTCCCGGGCGACCCACAACTCCTGCAACCAACTAGGTGATTGGTACATGGAACGCTCCTAACGGCGGATCGCCAGGCGCTGCTCGAAGTAACGCAGCAACATGGCGATGAGGTAACAGGCCGCGACATACAGGGCCGTGGTGACCAGCCAGGTTTCAATCACCCGGTAGCTTTCCACGTTGATCTTGCGGGCATAGTAGGTCAGCTCCGGCACGGCAATCGCCGCCGCCAGCGAGGTGTCCTTGAACAGCGAAATGAAGTTGTTGGACAACGCCGGCAGCACGTTGCGCAGCATCACCGGCACGGTGACGTAGGCCTTTACCTGCCATTCGCCCAGGCCGATCGCCAGACCTGCCTCCCGCTGCCCTTTGTGAATACTCACCAGGCCGCCACGGAACACTTCGGTGAGGTAGGCCCCGGCGTACAGCGAAAGCGTGATGACGAACGACGGCAGCTTGTCCAGGCGAATACCCAGGCTCGGCAAGGCGAAGTAGATCAGCAGGATCAGCACAAGGATCGGCGTATTGCGGATCACCGTGACATACACCGAGGCCAACAACCGCAGTACGCGGTGCTTGCTCAACAGCGCGAACGCCAGCAGCAGGCCGATCACACAACCGATGGCGATCGACACCAGCGCGAGGGAAAGCCCCAGGCCAAGCCCCGCCAGCAGCGTGTCGAAATCGCGCCAGACGGCGGCAAAGTTCAACTGATAATTCATGGTCGGCAGTACCTTCGACGGGGCGCCCAACGCTGGCGCCCCGGGCTCACTGGGTCATTTGTATTCAACGGGAAAACCGATGGCCGGCGATGGCAGCTCGACGCCGAACCACTGCTTGAACGACGCAGCGTAGGTCGGGAATTCCACACCGGTCATGGCTTCATGCAGCGCAGTGTTGACGAAGTTCAACCAGTCCTGGTCGCCGCGCTTGACCGCGCAGGCATAGGTTTGCGGACTCCAGGCGTAGGCCGGGCTGCGGTAGCGACCGGGGTTCTGCACCATCAGGTATTTGACCGAGGACTGGTCGGTGGCAGCGGCATCGGCACGGCCGGAGTTCACCGCCTGATACATCAGGTCGACGCTGTCGTACTGGTCGACCTTGGCCTGGGGCAGCGCCTGGTGCACAAGCTCTTCGGCGTAGACGTTCTGCAGCACCGCCACGGTGACGTCATCGCCGGCAGCCTTGAGGTCTTCGATTTCCTTGAATTTGCTGTTGGCCGGCAGTAGCAGGCCTACCCCTTCGCGGTAGTACGGCAAGGTAAATGCCACCTGTTGGGCTCGGCTGGCGGTGACCGTAATGAACTGGCAGCTCATGTCGACCTTGTCGGTCAGCAGGTTGGGAATCCGTGCATCGGAAGACTGCACCACGAACTCGACTTTTTCCGGGTCATTGAACAAACCCTTGGCGACGATCCGCGCGATATCGATATCGAACCCCTGCAACTTGCCATCCGCTCCCTGGAAGTGCCACGGCGCATTGGTGCTGCCCGTGCCCACGATCAATTTCCCGCGTTGCAGCACGCTGTCCAGCTTGCTGTCGGCCGCCTGAGCGACACCCATGGCAGCCGTCGTGGCCGCGAAGAGAAAAACACACGCTTTGAACAAGGAAGGTCGGCATTGCATGGCAAGCACTCCAGGATGAGTTTATTCCGCTATACCGGAACATGGTATGTAACAACGGAATAGACAGCAGAAAGTGTGCCACAGGCTTGATGTGCATGGGTGGGAAAAATGGAATGTGAGGAAAATCAACGAGATGGAAAAATACAACGCCAGAGGGCACCCCGGCGGGTCGCTGCGTGGTTGCTACCGTTGGCCACGGATGCGGGTAGCGAGGCCCCAAATCGGTGCTGCTGCGGGTGGCTAGCCTTGGGGGAGCGAGCCTGCTCGCGATGGCGGTGTTTCAGCCGACAACGATGCCGACTGACCTGACGCTTTCGCGAGCAGGCTCGCTCCCACTTGGATTTGCGGCGCCTTGGGAAGGAGTCGGTCTATTTACGCTTGTAACTCTTGCTGCCGCCGGGTGTGAGGCAATAGACCCCGCCCCGGGGACCGACGCAATAATTGCCGCTGCCGCATTGGCAGCCGTCTGATGACTTGAGCAGCGATTGCGGGCGAGCCTCATTGCGAAGCCCCAGCACAGCGGAACAGGACCTTTTCGAAGCACTGATGGAGCCGTCGTTGCACAGGAACGTATCGCCGTCACATCCGGCAATGCCGCCCTTGCGTCCGGAACACGGCTGGTTGGCAGCGATGGCCGAAGTGCCCAGGGCCAACAACAGGACCGCGACACCGGTGCGAAGCAGAAAGAACTTTCCGTGACAGCGCTTCATGACAGCTTCCAGGCTGATAGATGGCCCTATGCTAGCACTGGGGTCGTTCGATGTCCTCAAGCCGCTCCATCATGGCTTCATACTCTTTGGCAGGGACACAGTAAAAAGCCGGCTCGTTACGATTGAGGATCGCTACAGATAGTCCTCCGCCTGCAGCAACGGTGCCCATGGGGTTTTTCTTGAGTTCGGAGATGCTGGCTACCACTTGAGAAAGCACGATATGGGTCATGAGATATCCTCGAGCACTTTTAATGGTGCTAAAAATAGCACTCCAAACCGGCTCTCGCTACTGCTCAACGCCCGCAAAACCTCACCCTGGACAACATCCGCAGATCCCCCTCGCGGTAATAGTCGTCGCTCCAGCTGTCATCCACCGCCAGCGGCTTGACCTGCTTGAGGGCGAGTTTTTTCGCGAAGTAGCGAAAGCGGTAATGCTCGTAGAAACGCAGCAGTTCGAGCCCGTAGCGGTCGGCCAGGTCGGTGTCGCCCTGGATGATGAGGTAGTTCTCGTCGTTGTCGTTGCTCGCCGCGATGCTGAGATTATGGCTGCCGCTGATAATGGTCGGCGCATCGCTGGTGAAATCGGTGACCACCGCTTTGGTATGCACCAGCAGGTTGCCTTTCTGGCCTTTCATGTTTTCCCTGAGCCAACCTTCCAGGCCAGTATTGAGCAGCGCGGTGGCGGCGAATTCGGCGGTGCGGTCGGCGTGAAAACCGCTGATGCGGCTGGTGGTATTTTGCAGGCCGTAGCGCAGCACGTCGTCATTGGGTTGGCCGAGCAAGGCATCGAGGATCCGGTCGGGCAAGGCAAACGCCGTGACGAACAGCAGGTCCTTGCGCGCACCGTCGATGATGTCGACGAAGCGATCCAGATCGCCCTGCCCGGTACGCGGCGAGAAACCGGCGAACAGTTTCTCGTCTGCATCCATGGGGTTGTTGCGGGTCAGCCATTGGCGCGTGGCATCGACATCCTCCGGTGTGGCCCAGATCTGCTCGAAGACCTGAAGGTAACTGGCGCTGATGCGCGGGTCGTCCAGCACATGAATGACATTGGCCTGGCGGTAGATGCCATTGGCGGTGAAATTGGTGCTGCCGCACAGCACCGCCTCGGGTTTCAGCGACGCGTTGCCTTCGACTTTGCTCAACACGATGAACTTGTCGTGGAAGATATTGTGGGTGACCCGCCCACGCTTGTTCGCCGCTGGCAGTTTTTCCAGGCTGGCTTCGTTGCGCAGCGTACCGTCACCCCCCGGTTCGGCGTGGTAGAGCACCCTGACCCGTGCACCACGGGCATGGGCAGCGTTCACCGCACCGACGATCACCGGTAATTCGTACTCATAAATGGCGACGTCCAGCGCCCAGCTGGCATCGAGCGCCCGATCGATGAACCCGGTCAGGCGTCCCAGCAAGCCGTTTTCCAGCCAGCGCCGCGGCGCGTCGGGCCAGTCGTCGATGGACAGGTTCTTGTTGGCGTCAATGAGTGCGTCCAGTTCGGGAAACTTGCGCTGGAACGCCTGGCTGGCGGCCACCGCGCGATTGAAGATGACCCGCTGGTTGGCCGGCTGGCCGTCATCGCTGGTCACGCTCACTTCGAGGGATTCGCCCAGTTGCGGCGCATCGGCGCTGCCGTAGGCCAGGTGCACGCGGTAATGAATCGTCACGCCAGGGTTGACGGCGTAATCGGCCCAGCGAAATTTCTGCAAGGGCGCCTTGTCGCTGGGCGTGGCATGGAACTGGGGAAAGGTGTGGGCCTTGTCGGGGAACGTCAGGCTGTTGAACAGGAACAGCCAGGGCTTGGCGCCCTGCTGTTTCTCGATGGCAAAACCCAGCAGCCCTTTGCGCCGGGGCTCGGCCAGGTCCATGGCGAGCAACACGCCGTTGGTGCCGGCATAGGCCTTGACCCGGAAATCGTCCTTCGCGTTGGTGACCAGTACGCGCATGGTTCACTCCTGTGGAGACTGCCTGAGCATAGAGCAGTGATGCAGATTGAACATAGAGGTCCGGGACCGAGGTGATGCCTTCGCGAGCAGGCTCGCTCCCACATTGGTTTCGCTGTGGACACATAACCAGTGCAAGCCCCGTCACCCTGTGGGAGCGAGCCTGCTCGCGAAGGGGCCTGCCGTTACACCGCAAAGTTCAGTCAGTGCGCTTCATCGATATGCCGATACTCAGCGCCCAACTGCTCCGCCAGTTGCCGCGCCCGGCCCAGGCGAATCGGCCCGCGCTCGATGTCGATCAGCAGGCACGGGCATTCGAGAGGCGGCACGCCCAGCCCGTCCTTGACTCGTCCATCGGTCATCAGCAACACCCGCTGCTGCTCCGCCGGGTAGCGCTTGCGCCGAATCATGAGCCAGCGCTGTGCCTCGTCCAGCGCCGCCAGCAACGGCGTGCCGCCGCCGGCGCCCAGCGCGTAGAGCCAAGCGCCCAGGCCAGTGGAGGCCTTGAGCCCCTGCACTTGCCACGTCGGGGCGACGCCGCTGGCCGTCAACAGCGCCAACCGTGCACGTTGTCGGTAGGCGTCATCGAACAGTTGGGCCAGCAGGCCCTTGCCGTCACTCAAGGCGCGATGGCGACGGGTCGAGGCCGACGCATCGACGATCACCAGCCACAGCTCATGGGCGGAACGCTGCCGCCATTTGAAACGCAAATCGGCCAGCAGGCGTGGATGTCCCTTGAGCAACGTGCCCGGCCAATCCACCGCGCCGCTGGCGGCCGCTTTGCCGTGGCCTTGGCGGCCCTGGTCGAGCCGTCCCGGGCGGGGTCTGGCATTCGCCCCCACGGGCGACCGGGGGCGAATGCCTAGGGCTTTTTTGGCCAGCTCGGCACGTCACGCCGGGCACCGGTCGGCAGCGCGCGGGCCGGCAGGTCACCCCATTGGCCCTGGCCTTCGCCGGACTCGCTCGCTTCATTCGGGCGCGGCGGCGGTGCCTGGGACGGCGCGGGCGCCTGGGTCGCAGGGTCGCGGCGCCGATGGCGCAAGGCAAACTCGGCGACGGCGTCGATGTCTTCGGCCGCGATGGTGTCCGCGCCACGCCAGGCAGCATGAGCGCGGGCGGCCCGCAACCAGACAAGATCGGCGCGCAAGCCATCGACCCCAGCGGCGAAGCAACGCTCGGTAATCTGCTCCAGCGCCGTGTCATCCAATGGGATCCCGGCCAACCGCGCGCGCGCCTGTTGGCAGCGTTCACGCAACTGTCGTTGGGCGGTTTCCCACTCGGCGCAGAACGCCGCCGGATCGCTGTCGAAATCCAGCCGCCGCCGAATGATCTGCCCGCGCTCGGCAGGTGCCGTGTGTCCGTCAAGCGCCACGTTCAGGCCGAAACGATCGAGCAATTGCGGACGCAGTTCGCCCTCCTCCGGGTTCATGGTGCCGATCAGCACGAAACGCGCCGGATGCCGGTGGGAAATGCCGTCGCGCTCGATCAGGTTGGTGCCGCTGGCGGCGACGTCCAACAGCAGATCCACCAGGTGATCCGGCAACAGGTTCACCTCATCGACATACAGCACGCCACCGTCGGCCTTGGCCAGCACGCCGGGGGAAAATTGCGCGCGCCCTTCCCCAAGTGCGGCATTCAGGTCGAGAGTGCCCACCAGCCGCTCTTCGGTGGCGCCCAGTGGCAAGGTCACGAACTGACCGCTTGCCAGCAGATCCGCCAGGCCCCGGGCCAGCGTGGACTTGGCCATCCCCCGTGGACCTTCGATCAGCACACCGCCGATCTTCGGATCGATCGCCGCCAGGCACAGGGCCAGTTTCAGCGCATCGGCGCCGACCACGGCGGAGAGGGGAAAATGGGCGGTGTCGGTCATGTTGAATGTCTCATGGATGTAAAAACGTCCCCGTGGCGAGGGAGCTTGCTCCCGCTGGGCTGCGCAGCAGCCCCAACAACCTGAGGTCTCGGCGTTTTTCTGGATGACGGATGACGACTGCTGCGCAGCCGAGCGGGAGCAAGCTCCCTCGCCACAAAAGCCCGGCAGTCATCGGCAAATCAGTCATCTTCTTCGATATCCAGCAACAGATTCTCCAGCGCCTCGCGATAGTCGCCCGGTTCCTGCCACATCCCCCGCTGCTGGGCTTCGAGCATTCGCTCGGTCATGTCCCGCAGGGCGTCGGGGTTGTGCTGGCGGACGAAGTCCCGGGTATCCGGATCGAGCAGGTAGGCATCGGCCAGCAAGGCGTACTGGTGATCATCGATCAACTGCGTGGTAGCGTCGAAGGCAAACAGGTTGTCCACCGTCGCCGCCAGTTCGAACGCGCCCTTGTAACCGTGGCGCTTGACGCCGTCGATCCACTTCGGATTGGCCGCGCGGGAGCGGATGACCCGGTTGAGTTCTTCCTTCAGGGTGCGGATTTTCGGCAAGTCCGGCTGGCTGTGATCGCCGTGGTAACTGGCAGCGGCTTGGCCACTCAGGGTTTCGACGGCGGCGAGCATGCCGCCCTGGAACTGGTAGTAATCGTTGGAATCGAGCAGGTCGTGCTCGCGGTTGTCCTGGTTCTGCAACACCGCTTGCACCTGACTCAGGCGCCGGCTGAACTGAGCCCGCGCGGCGGTGCCTTCATCAACGGCGCCGTAGGCGTAGCCGCCCCAGTTGAGGTACACCTCGGCCAGGTCCTCGCGGCTCTGCCAGAGACGTCCGTCAACAGCGCCCTGCACGCCCGCGCCATAGGCGCCGGGCTTGGCGCCGAAGATCCGCCAGCCGGCCTGGCGTGTCGCGTCTTCCAACGGCAGTCCGGCTTGCCGCAAGGCTTCGCGCTCGCTGCGGACCTTCGCCGCCAGCGGGTTCATGTCGTCCGGCTCATCGAGGGCCGCAACGGCCTGCACCGCCGCATCGAACAGGCGGATCAGGTTGGCGAAGGCGTCCCGGAAGAACCCCGAGACCCGCAGCGTCACATCGACCCGGGGCCGGTCCAGCAGGCTCAACGGCAGGATTTCGAAATCGTCGACGCGCTGGCTGCCCGTGGCCCACACCGGGCGCACGCCCATCAGCGCCATGGCCTGGGCAATGTCATCACCACCGGTGCGCATGGTCGCGGTGCCCCACACCGACAGACCGAGCTGGCGCAGGTGATCGCCGTGGTCCTGCAAGTGCCGTTCGAGGATCAGGTTGGCCGATTGGAAGCCGATGCGCCACGCCGTGGTGGTGGGCAGGTTGCGCACGTCGACGGAGAAAAAATTGCGTCCGGTCGGCAGCACATCCAGGCGTCCACGACTCGGCGCACCGCTGGGGCCGGCCGGCACGAAGCGTCCACCCAGGGCATCAAGCAAGCCGCGCATTTCCGCCGGGCCACAGGCGTCGAGACGCGGCGCGACGACGCAGCGCAGGTGTTCGATGATGCAGCCCACCGCGTCCCAGCCCGGCGCGTCGAGCTGCTTGACCGGACCTTCCAGGGCCTGTTCGATCAACCGCGCGGCGAACAGCTCCAGGCGCTCGCGGGTGTCGCCGACGCTGCGCCAAGGCTCGGCGCTGACCTCGCCCAGGGCCTCGGGTCGCGTCCCGGTCCAAGGCTCGGCCAAGGCACAATCGAGCGGATCGAACCCCAGCCCGAACGCCTTCGCCAAGGCCCGCAACAGGCTCGACTGCGCACCCTTGCCGTCGCCACGGGGAATACGCAGCAACGCCAGCAAGGTGTCGATACGCAACCGTCCGCCAGGCGACTCGCCGAAGATATGCAGGCCGTCGCGAATCTGCGACTCCTTCAGGTCGCACAGGTAGGTGTCCAGGCGTGGCAGCCAGATCGCCGCGTCGGCGTCGCTGTCGAGAGCGGCGTCGAGTTGCAGTTCGCGGTCGATGTGGGTCTCGCGCACCAGGCTGAGAATATCCCGTTGCAGCTCCCGGGCGCGGCGCGGGTCGAGCAGTTGCGCCTCGTAGTATTCGTCCGCGAGCAGTTCGAGGTTGCGCAGCGGCCCGTAGGTTTCGGCCCGGGTCAGCGGCGGCATCAAGTGATCGATGATTACCGCCTGGGTGCGTCGCTTGGCCTGGGCGCCCTCGCCCGGGTCATTGACGATGAACGGGTAGATGTTCGGCAGCGGTCCGAGCAGCGCGTCCGGCCAGCAATTTTCCGAGAGCCCGACGCCCTTGCCCGGCAGCCATTCGAGATTGCCGTGCTTACCGACGTGAATCACTGCATGGGCGCCGTAGGTGTGGCGCAACCAGAAGTAGAACGCCAGGTAACCGTGGGGCGGCACCAGGTCCGGGTCGTGGTACACCGCGCTCGGGTCGACTTGATAACCGCGCGCCGGCTGGATGCCGATAAACGTCAGGCCCAGGCGCAAGCCGGCGACCATCAGCCGACCTTGGCGGAACATGGGGTCCTGCTCGGGCGCGCCCCAACGGGCCAATACCGCGTCGCGATTGGCCTCGGGTAGCGCGTCGAACATGGCTTGATAGGCGTCCAGGGCCAGGCTTTGATGACACGGTCGCAAATCCAGGCTGTCGAGATCGTTGCTGACGCCGCCGAGCAATTGCTGGATCAACGCGGTGCCGCTGGCCGGCAGCTCGGCCGACAGCGGATAGCCCTCGGCCTGCAGGGCGCGGAGGATATTCAGCGCCGCCGCCGGCGTGTCCAGGCCGACACCGTTGCCGATGCGCCCATCACGAGTCGGGTAGTTGGCGAGAATCAGCGCCACGCGCTTTTCGCGGTTGGGCAGACGCGCCAGCGCCGTCCAGCGCCGGGCCAGCTCGGCAACGAAATCCATGCGCTCGGGCACCGCCCGGTAGCAGACCACATCGCTCTGGCTGCGCTCGCTGCGCCAGGCCAGGTCCTTGAAACTGATGGGCCGGCTGATGATCCGTCCATCCAGTTCCGGCAGGGCGATGTGCATCGCCAGGTCGCGTGGCCCCAGGCCTTGTTCGCTGGCACGCCAGCCGGGCTCATTGTCCTGCGCGCAGATCGCCTGGATCACCGGGATGTCGCGGCGAAACGGCCGCAGATGCGGTGCTTCAGGGCTGGATTGGGCGAAGC
This sequence comes from Pseudomonas sp. Z2-11, assembly GCF_054161305.1. Taxonomy (NCBI): domain Bacteria; kingdom Pseudomonadati; phylum Pseudomonadota; class Gammaproteobacteria; order Pseudomonadales; family Pseudomonadaceae; genus Pseudomonas; species Pseudomonas sp. Z2-11. The sequence goes on along the minus strand of NZ_CP096395.1, from coordinate 2,336,066 downwards.
CGGTGGTGTTTAGAATCACCCCCGCCGCTGCCTCGTCCAACCAATCTTCCACCTGTGCCAGACAACCTGGCTCCTTGAGGCTGGCCACGGCAATTGGCAGCGGATTGAGCCCCGCCGCTTGCAGGCGCTGGCAGAATACGTCGATGAAAGCAGTGTTCGCCGCTTGCAGGTGTGAACGATAGAACAACACCGCCGCCACCGGTTCGTCGGCGCGCCAGTCGGTTTGCCAATGATCGAGGGTCGCGTGGGTTTGTTCGGGGTGGTAGATCGCTGTGCGCGGCAAGGGCTCCGGTTCGGCCCACGGATAATCGCGCGCAAACCATTGGCTGCCGAGGTGATTGAAAAGGTTCAGGGCATTGGCCAATCCGCCCTGGCGCAAGAACTGCCAGAGCCGGTCGCGATCCTCGAACGCTACGTTGCTCAGGTCGCTGAGCTCCGGGTCGGGGCGATCATCCCCCGGCACCAGGATCAGCTTCACGCCGCGCGCGGCCAGTTCCATCAGGCGCTCGATGCCGTAGCGCCAATAGCCGATGCCACCGTGCAGCGACAACAGGATGACCTTGGCGTGGCGCAGTACGTCGTCGACATACAGGTCCACCGAGGCGTGGTTCTGCACCTGCATCGGGTTGGCGAGGCGAAACTGCGGGTAGTCGTCCGGCAACTGCCCCGCCGCTTCGGCCAGCAGCGCCAGGCTGGAATCGCCGCTGCACAGGATCACCAGCTCGGCGGGGGTTTGTCCGAGGTCGGCGATGTTGTCATCCGACACAAAACCGCCGGGCTGGGTCCTGAGCAGGTGCATGGCTTAGACGCTGAGGGCGGCGCGCAGCTGCGCTTCAAGCAGCCCGGCATCCAGCGCCTGGCCGATCAGCACCAGCCGCGTCACCCGCGCTTCGTCGGCGCCCCACTGGCGGTCGAAGTGCTTGTCGAAGCGCGTGCCGACGCCCTGAATCAACAAGCGCATCGGCTTGTTCGGGATCGCCGCGAAACCCTTGACCCGCAGCACGTCATGCTGGATCACCAGTTGCGTCAGCGCGTCCAGCAGCAGGCTTTCATCGGCCTGGGGCAGTTCGAGGGAGATCGAGTCGAAGGCGTCATGATCGTGGTCGTCATCATCACCGTCATGGTGGTGATCGTGGTGGCTGTGGCGACTGTCGATGTGCTCTTCGGAGCCGGCGCCCAGGCCGATCAGCACGTCCAGCGGCAGGCGACCGCTGCTGGCTTCGATGACCTTGACCGCTGGCGGCAATTCTTCGGCGACTTCCAGGCGGACTTTTGCCAGGTCTTCAGGGCTGATCAGGTCGGCCTTGTTGAGGATCACCAGGTCGGCGCTCGCCAGTTGATCGGCGAACAGCTCGTGCAGCGGCGATTCGTGATCCAGGTTCGGGTCCAGTTTGCGCTGGGCATCGACCTGGTCGGGGAACGCGGCAAAAGTACCGGCGGCCACGGCCGGGCTGTCGACCACGGTAATCACCGCATCGACCGTGCAGGCGCTGCGGATTTCCGGCCACTGGAAGGCCTGGACCAAGGGCTTGGGCAGGGCCAGGCCAGAGGTTTCGATGAGGATGTGGTCGAGGTCGCCGCGACGGGCCACCAGTTCGCGCATCACCGGAAAAAACTCTTCCTGCACGGTGCAGCACAGGCAACCGTTGGCCAATTCGTAGACCCGGCCGTTGGCTTCTTCTTCGGTGCAACCGATGGAGCACTGCTTGAGAATCTCACCGTCGATACCGAGCTCGCCGAATTCGTTGACGATCACCGCGATGCGCCGGCCCTGGGCGTTGTCGAGCATGTGCCGCAGCAAGGTGGTCTTACCCGAGCCGAGGAAACCGGTGACGATGGTGACGGGGAGTTTGGCCAGTGTTTTCATCGGATGCCCTTTGGCAAGGTGGCGGGCAAACGGGACGACAACCGCTGGCACAGACGCGCGCGGAAGATTTCGCCACCGGATCACCCCGCCCGGTTGTAGTGAGAATCTGTTGTCGAGGCAGGTCTCCTGGCTGACGGCGGGCCGGTCCACGCTTCATACAAAGCCTGGACCGACAATTTGCTGCGCCTTCCCGTGCGCCCGTTGAAAAAGGGCATGCACAGTGGCCTTGCAGAAACAGCACCGTTCACAGTTGCGGGGGCAGCCGCGGCTTGGACCGCGTTCCCTTCTTAGCTTCGGCGTACGCCAAAGAACCTCGAAGGCGCAAGGCTACGCAGGGTGCGCGGGCGGGTCAATGTCCTTGAGGCAAACTCCGGGGCCGGTGCCTCATCGTCGGCACCGGCACGGCCGATCTAGCGGGCCGCCACGCGCCAGAGCCGGGCGATGTCCCGCGCGCGCTCGGCCAACAGGCGTGGCGCATCGGTGCAGGCCTGTTGAAGTGTCATCGGCCCGTTCGCCAGGGCAAAGGCGGCATCGATGCCATGCTCATACAGCGCCTGGTAACCCTCCCCCAACGTGCCGGCAATGACCACTACCGGTACACCTTGGTGTCGGGCAATGCGGGCCACGCCAAAAGGCGTCTTGCCGCGCAGGGTCTGCGCATCGAAACGGCCTTCGCCGGTGATGACCAGATCGGCCCCGTTGATCGCCTCGGCCAGGCCGGTCAATTGCGCAACGACTTCCACGCCGGTGCGAAACCGGGCCTGGAGAAAGGCCTTGGCCGCGAATCCCAGGCCTCCGGCGGCGCCACTGCCCGGTTCGTCGCGCACGTCCCGGTGCAACGCCTGGGCGCAGTGCTCGGCGAAATGCCCCAGCGCGCGATCCAGTTGCTGCGCCTGCTCGGCAGAAGCGCCCTTCTGCGGGCCGAACACCGCTGAAGCGCCATGGGGCCCGCACAAGGGGTTATCGACGTCGGCGGCGATCTCGAAACGCACCCCGGCCAGGCGCGGGTCCAACTCGCTCAGGTCAATGCGCGCCAGTTTCCCCAGGGCCAGGCCGCCGGGCGGCAGCGATTGGCCCTGTGCGTCCAGCAGCGCCACGCCCAGAGCCTGCATCGCCCCGGCACCGCCGTCGTTGGTGGCACTGCCGCCGATCGCCAGGATCACGCGACGGGCACCCTCATCGAGGGCGGCGCGAATCAGTTCGCCGGTGCCGAAGGTGCTGCTGGAGCACGCGTCGCGCTGTCCCGGCGGCACCAGTTGCAGGCCGCTGGCCTCAGCCATCTCGATGATCGCGGTGCCGCTGTCGGGCAGCCAGCCCCAGCGGGCCTCGACAGCGGCGCTCAAGGGCCCGCGAACCAGGGCGCGACGCCATTGGCCGTTGCACGCCGCCAGCACCGACTCCACCGTCCCTTCCCCGCCGTCGGCCATCGGGCATTTGATCAACTGCGCATCCGGCCAGACCTCGGCCAACCCTTGGGCAATCGCGTCCGCCACGCCCTGGGCGCTGAGACTGTCCTTGAACGAGTCGGGGGCGATGATTATTTTCATTTTTGTTCTCCGGTTCCGATGCACAGCATGCTGCCAGCTGACCGCAGCCCTGACGCCGGTCCGCCGCACAAAACTCCTTGGGCATTATTGGTCAATTTCACAAAAATGGCGGTTCGGCATTGCTGGCCTCTTCGCGAGCAGGCTCGCTCCCACAAGTATTTCTACTGGATATGGGATCACAGCAGATCCAATGTGGGAGCGAGCCTGCTCGCGAAGGGATCACGCCGGATAATTTTGATCATGGGGCAACAGTTGGACGCCTAGATACAACGCCAGCATCCCATCCAGCCGCAGCGGGTCCACGCCGCTGAGCTCGGCGATGCGTTCCATGCGATAGCGCAGGCTGTTGCGGTGGATGCCCAGCGCGTCGGCGCAGGCCTGGCTCTGGCCGTCGTGTTCGCACCAGCTGCGCAGGGTGGCCAGGAGTTGTCCGTTGTTGTCCTTGGCGATCACCTTGCGCAGCGGTGTCAGCAACTCGTCCAGCGCATCGTCGCTGCGATGGCGCCAGAGCAGCACCGGCAGGCGATAACGATTGAGGATCAACAGGCGCGACTGCGGCAGGACATCACGGCCGTAAGCGAGCAGGTCCGCCACACGCCGGTAGCAACGGCGCAGGCCGGTCAGACCCTCGGCCTGACCGCCCACCGCCACCCTGAGGATGTTCCAGCCCAGCCCGTCGAGCTTGCCGAGCAAGCGCTCGTTCTCCACCGAAGCCGTGACCGGCCGGCACCAGAGCAAAGAAGATTTGGATGAGGTCAGGCACCAGCTGTCCGGGTAGCGCGACATCAGCCACGCACTCAGCGCCTCGACCGTTTGCCCGGGCCCATGCTCCTGGCCCAATTCAAACAGGTACGGCACCCGCGACAGCTGCGGCTTGAGGCCCATCTGCAGGGCTTCGTCGAGCAACCGTGGCGAATCCCCGGCATCACCCAGCAGCAGCGCCAGCAAATCATCGCAACGTTGGCGCCGCCATTGCTGCTCGGCCTGCTGGTTGCGCTGGGCGAGCAGCATTTCGGCGGTCATGCGCACCAGCTCGGCGTAGGTGCGCAATTGCGCGGGCTCGCCAGTGATACCGAGCACGCCGATCAGCCGCTGGTCGAGCATCAACGGCAGGTTGATTCCTGGCTGCACGCCCTTGAGGTGCACGGCGGTGTGCTCGTCGATTTCCACCACCCGCCCATTCGCCAGGACCAGCTGCGCACCCTCGTGACGGGTATTGATGCGCTCGCGCTCGCCGCTGGCGAGGATCAGGCCCTGGTTGTCCATGACGTTGACGTTATAGGGCAGAATCGCCATCGCCCGGTCGACGATGTCCTGGGCCAGGTCGTGATCGAGTTCGAACATGGGCGACTCCTTGTGAGCAGGGTTCTTGTTATTGGGAGTAATGCTTCAGCGCGATTGGTCAGCCGCACAGGGTCCGCGCCCAAACCCTGTGCCCCGGCACAAAGACACGGGCCCTCAGGCTGGCCGAGACTCAAGGGGCGGTCAACGTTACCCCTTGGCACGCCAAAATCATAATAAAGAGAGACCCGCCATGTCCCAGAGCGCAGCAGCCCTCCTGGCTACCCCCGACGAAAAAAATACCGTCTACAAGCGCATCACCCTGCGCTTGATCCCCTTCATCTTCATCTGCTACCTGTTCAACTACCTGGACCGGGTCAACGTTGGCTTCGCCAAGTTGCAGATGCTCGATGCGCTGAAATTCAGCGAAACCGTGTACGGCCTTGGTGCCGGGATCTTCTTCATCGGCTACGTGCTGTGTGGCGTGCCGAGCAACCTGGCACTGACAAAATTCGGCCCGCGGCGCTGGATCGCGCTGATGATGATCACCTGGGGCACGCTGTCGACCTGCCTGCTGTTCGTCACCACCCCGACCGGGTTCTATACCTTGCGGCTGTTCACCGGTGCAGCCGAGGCCGGGTTCTTCCCTGGCGTGGTGCTGTACCTCTCGCAGTGGTTCCCGACGTTCCGTCGCGGCCGGATCATGGCGCTGTTCATGTCGGCCATCCCGGTGTCGGGCCTGCTCGGCAGCCCGTTTTCCGGCTGGATCCTCAACCATTTCGCCGCTGGCCAGGGTGGCCTGGCGGGCTGGCAGTGGATGTTCCTGCTGCAAGGCGTGCCGACGGTGATCCTCGGGGCCCTGGCGTTCTTCCTGCTCAGCGACACCTTCGCCAATGCCAAATGGCTGACCGACCATGAGCGCGCCGTGCTCACCGCCGACCATGCCGAAGACCTGGCCAACAAGCCGAAGACCACCACCGATTCCCTGGCAGCCGTGTTCAAGAACCCGGCGATCTGGGCCTTCGGCCTGGTGTACTTCTGCATCCAGAGCGGCGTGTACGCGATCAACTTCTGGCTGCCGTCGATCATCAAGAACCTGGGTTTCAGCGATAACCTGGTGATCGGCTGGCTGAGTGCGATCCCCTATCTGCTGGCGGCGGTGTTCATGCTGCTAGTGGGCCGCTCGGCGGACCTGCACAAGGAGCGTCGCTGGCATCTGGTCGTGCCGATGCTGATGGGTGCGGTCGGGCTGCTGATCGCCGTCAATTTCGCCACTACGCCGGCCATCGCCATCCTCGGCCTGACCATCGCCACCATGGGCGCCCTCACCGGCCTGCCGATGTTCTGGCCGGTGCCCACCGCCCTGCTCAGCGCGGGAGCGGCGGCCGGCGGTCTGGCGCTGATCAATTCCATGGGCCAGATGGCCGGCTTCCTCAGCCCGTACCTGGTGGGCTGGGTCAAGGACGCCACCGGCTCGACCGATGCGGCGCTCTATGTGCTGGCGGCAGTGATTGTCTGCGGCAGCCTGCTGGCGTTGCGCATGACGCGCACCCTGCGGGGCTGACGCGGTTTGCCTGCTGTGGGAGCGAGCCTGCTCGCGAAAGCGCTGTGTCAGTCACTGTAGAGGGTGCCTGGAAGTACGCCTTCGCGAGCAGGCTCGCTCCCACATTGGATTTTGCCGGGGTATAGAAAACGGTTGGATCCACACGGCGGTTCTGGTATTTGATGGGACCTTTCCCATCGATAAAAGGATCTTGTCCATGAGCTACCGCACGCTGGGCCATTCGGGGTTGCAAGTCTCGACGCTGACCCTGGGCACGATGATGTTCGGTGAACAGACCAGCACCGAGGATTCGCTGCGGATCATCGACAAGGCCTGGGACCAGGGCATCAATTTCATCGACACGGCCGATGTCTACACCAACGGCCGTTCCGAAGAAATCGTCGGCGAGGCGATTGCCAGCCGGCGCCACGAGTGGGTGCTCGCCACCAAGGTCGGCTTCGGCCCGCCGGACGGTGTGCCCAACCGCAGCGGCTTGAGCCGCAAGCATATCTTCAACGGCATCGAGGCCAGCCTGACGCGCCTGGGCACCGATTACCTGGACATCTACTACCTGCACCGCGAAGACCACAACACGCCATCAGGTCACGGTGTCGGCCATCGGCGATCTGATTCGCCAGGGCAAGATCCGCTACTGGGGCCTGTCGAATTACCGCGCCTGGCGCATCGCCGAAGTGATCCGCATCGCCGACAGCCTGGGCGTCGATCGGCCGGTGATCAGCCAGCCGCTGTACAACATCGTCAACCGCCAGGCGGAAACCGAACAGATCACCGCCGCGCAGAACTACGGCCTCGGCGTGGTGCCCTACAGCCCCCTCGCCCGAGGTGTGCTCAGCGGCAAGTACGCACCCGATGTGGCACCGGATGCCAACAGCCGCGCCGGACGCCAGGACAAGCGCATCCTGGAAACCGAATGGCGGGTCGAATCCTTGCGCATTGCCCAGCAGATCCAGCAATACACCCGGGATCGCGGCGTCGGCATCGTCGAGTTCGCCATTGCCTGGGTATTGAACAACCGTGCCGTCACGTCGGCGATCGTCGGACCGCGCACCGAAGAACAATGGGACGCGTACACCAGGGCGCAAGCGGTGCGGATCACGGCGGATGACGAAGCGTTCATCGATTCGCTGGTGACACCGGGGCATGCTTCGACGCCGGGCTTCAACGACATCAGTCATTTCGTGTCGGGCCGCGTGCCGCATACGTCGTAATATTCAACGCATGACCCCGTGGCGAGGGAGCTTGCTCCCTCGCCACGGGTAAACAACTCCCTGCTGCAATTCCAATAACAAGAGGCATCAGTGTCCAAAGGCATCGCTCTATCGGTATCGGCCTCCGCCCTGTTCGCGGTCATGTACTACTACACCTCGCTGCTCGCACCGCTGACCGGCCTGGAGATATTTGGCTGGCGCATGCTGCTGACGATGCCTTGCATGACGGCGTTCATGCTGATTGCACGGGAGTGGAAGCTCGTCGCCAATCTTGTCGAGCGCCTGGTCGCCACACCGCTTCTGCTGCTCGGGGCGATGGCGTCTTCAGCGTTGATGGGCGCGCAGTTGTGGCTGTTCATGTGGGCGCCGCTCAACGGCTACAGCCTGGACGTGTCGCTGGGTTATTTTCTGCTGCCGCTGTCGATGGTCCTGACCGGGCGCATCGTCTATGGCGAGCGACTCTCGCGCTTTCAGAAAGTCGCCGTGTTGCTCGCTACGCTCGGCGTGTTCAACGAGCTATGGCAAGTCGGTGGTCTGTCCTGGGCGACCCTGTTGGTCGTGCTGGGCTATCCGCTGTATTTCATCCTGCGCAAACGCATCCGGACCGACAACCTGGGCGGTCTCTGGCTGGACATGGCCCTGATGCTGCCGTTGGCCCTCTGGTTCGTGCAGAGCGGAGCGCAAGGCTTTGGTGTCTTCAACCAGTACCCGTGGCTGTCGCTGCTCATTCCGGTACTTGGCGTCATCAGCGCCTCGGCGTTGGTGGCGTACATCGTTGCCAGCCGCTTGCTGCCGCTCGGCCTGTTCGGGCTGTTGAGTTATGTCGAGCCGGTGCTGCTGCTGGGCGTGGCGCTGCTGCTGGGGGAAAGCATCGAGGCTGAGGAATGGCTCACCTATATCCCCATCTGGCTGGCGGTGGCCGTGCTGGTGCTGGAAGGCTTCAGGCACCTGGTGCGGCAGCGGCGCCGGGCTTAAGGCTACCCCCGCCCCTGTGGGAGCGAGCCTGCTCGCGAAGGCTTAGGTGACTGACACAGCGCTTTCGCGAGCAGGCTCGCTCCCACAGGGGTCTTGCATCGACAACAAAAAGCCCGCCCGGCATCACTGCCGGGCGGGTTGTTTTACCTGTCGGGTTTACTCGGTAGTGAGTACACCACGCCGCACCTGGTCACGCTCGATCGATTCGAACAGTGCCTTGAAGTTGCCCTCGCCGAAGCCATCGTCGCCCTTGCGCTGGATGAACTCGAAGAACACCGGCCCCATCAGGGTTTCCGAGAAGATTTGCAGCAACAGGCGCTTGTCGCCCTGCTCCGAGGCCCCGTCCAGCAGGATGCCCCGCGATTGCAGCTCCGCCACCGGTTCGCCATGGTTCGGCAGGCGGCCTTCGAGCATTTCGTAATAGGTGTCCGGCGGCGCGGTCATGAAGCGCATGCCGATCTTCTTGAGCGAGTCCCAGGTCTTGATCAAGTCGTCGGTCAGGAAGGCCACGTGCTGGATGCCTTCGCCGTTGAACTGCATCAGGAACTCCTCGATCTGCCCGGCGCCCTTGGATGACTCTTCGTTCAGCGGGATGCGGATCATGCCGTCCGGGGCCGTCATGGCCTTGGAAGTCAGGCCGGTGTATTCGCCCTTGATGTCGAAGTAACGAATCTCGCGGAAATTGAACAGCTTCTCGTAGAAGTTGGCCCAGTAGGCCATGCGCCCGCGATAAACGTTGTGGGTCAGGTGGTCGATGATCTTCAGACCGGCGCCCACCGGATTGCGATCGACACCCTCGAGGAAGACGAAGTCGATGTCGTAGATCGAGCTGCCTTCGCCAAAACGGTCAATCAGGTACAGCGGCGCGCCGCCAATGCCTTTGATCGCCGGGAGGTTCAGCTCCATCGGGCCGGTTTCGATGTGGATCGGCTGGGCACCCAGTTCCAGGGCCCGCTTGTAGGCTTTTTGCGAATCCTTGACGCGGAAGGCCATGCCGCAAACCGACGGGCCGTGCTCGGCCGCGAAGTAGGACGCCACACTGTGCGGTTCGTTGTTGAGGATCAGGTTGATCGCGCCCTGGCGGTACAGGTGCACGTCTTTGGAACGGTGGGTGGCCACCTTGGTGAAGCCCATGATCTCGAAGATCGGCTCCAGGGTATTCGGGGTTGGGGATGCAAATTCAATGAATTCGAAGCCCATCAGGCCCATCGGGTTTTCGTATAGATCTGCCATGTCGGCGCCTCATCATACTTATCAATCAACAAAAAACGTTAGTTGCCAGTGATGCTGAGGACGCGGGGCGGCGCGCAGGAAATGCCGCGGACACTGCGGGCGAGGAAGTCGCCATAGATCAGTTGAAACCCAAGTATCTTCATTGTCGACCCAAGGCTATTGCGGGCGAGGCTTCTGCTGCCAGAAGACCTTATTCTTATATGCGTAACCCGATTCTACACAGCGTAACCGGATTTGTCCGCCTCAGGTATCAAATCGTCTTTTTTGCCGAGCGTGCAAGCGGTTTGTTGCACAGGAAGATCCCCGCCAGGATCAACCCGCCACCTACGCACATAAATAAAGTGAGCCGTTCGTCGAGCAGCATCGCGCCCAGCAGTACCGCCGTCAGCGGGTTGAGCGCAATGAAGACGCCGGAACGCGTCGCACCAATCCGGCGGATGCCCTGATACCAGGCGATATAGGCCAGGGCCGAACCCAGCACGCCGAGGTACAGCAGGCTCAACCATTGCCTGAGGTCCAGCCCGCGCAATGCCTCGAAGCGGATCTCACCGCCGGCTGCGCACGCCAGCCACAACATCAGCGTGCCGAGCAGGATTGACCAGGTCACGGTCTGCAAAGGACCCAGGCTCTCATTCAGGCTTTTGGAAAACAGCGAATAGATGCCCCACCCCAGCACACAGCCTAAAATCAGCAGATCCCCGCGCCAAGCGTGTTCCGTCGCCTGCAACAGCGACGGTTCGCGGCTGATGATGACCAGCCCCGCCCCACCGATGCACAGCACGATACCGGCGACTTTAAAGCGGCCCAACCGTTCCTTGAACAAGCACCAGGAGGCCAAGCCGATCACTGCCGGGTTCAACGCGACGATCAACGAGGCGCGCGACGCGTTGATGTATTGCAAACCATGGAAGAAACACAGGTTGTAGAAAAAGATCCCGAAGAACCCCAGCGCGGCCAGTTGCAGGCCCTGCTTCAAGCTGGGCCTGGCCAGGGGGATACCGGCGACGCCGAGAAACAGCAACAGCGCGATGCTCGCCAGGAGAAAACGCAAGCTGGCGGCGAACATCGGCGTCAGGGCATCGGCAAGGATCCTGCCGCCAACAAAAGTGCCGCCCCAGATCATCGTGACCATCGCAAGCTTGAGGTAGACCGGCAGGTCCGAGGGTGTCGAGGCAGTTTGTTCCAGGGCTTTCATGGTCCACCACATAGGCGATTGATCAATGTCCCGCGTGTCGCTGGGATAGCGTATTGTTCTGCTCATGGAACATCATCGTAAAATGAGCGTTTACTCATGACCCTCACCCAACTCGAAATCTTTTCGCTGGTCGCCGAGCTGCAAGGTTTCACCGCGGCCGCAACACGCCTGGGCATCGGCCAGTCAGCGGTGTCCCACGCGATAAAATCCCTGGAACAGGAGTTGGGCGTCGAACTGTTCAGGCGTCATCAATCCCTCGTCGAGCTCAGCGACATCGGCCAGCAATTGTTGCTGCGTGCGCGGGCCATGCTCGGCCTGGCCAACACCCTGCAACAGGAGGCCGCGGATGCCCGCGGCATGCGCCGTGGGACCCTGCGCATCGGCTCGTTCGGGCCGACGTCGTCGATGAAACTGCTGCCCGCCATCCTGCAGCGCTACCGCACCTTGCATCCGGGAATCGAAGTGCACATCGATGAAGGGCCGGACCGGCAAGTGCTGCAATGGCTGGATGAACGACGGATCGACGTCGGTTTCGTGGTCCTGCCCGAGGAACGCTTCGATACGTTCGCCTTGATGGAAGACCAGATGGTCGCCCTGCTGCCCTCCGATCATCCCCTCGCCGAGCGCGCCTGCGTGGAGCTCAAGGCGCTGTGCAACGACCCCTTCATACTCACCGAGGCCGGCTCCTCGGAAGTGGTCCGGCGGCTGTTCAGCGCCGCCCGGCTCACGCCGAATATCCGCTATCGCTGTTCGCAACTGCTCAGCACGCTGGATGTGGTCAGCCGGGGTGAAGCCGTGACCGTGGTTTCCGAGGGTTCGCTGCCGGCCGCGGAAAATCCCGGGTTTGTCGTACGTCCCTTGTCGCCGCGCGTTCCGCGCCAGATCGGCCTCGCGGTGCTGGACAGCCGCCAGGCCTCGCCCGCGACGCTGGCGTTTATCGAAGTGGCCCGGCAACCATAAGCCACCTGGAGGCTGGCGGGCGCGCAACCGCCTGGCCGTCTATCATCGACGCAGTTTCCCGCCCAGGCTCAACAAGGTCGTACCGATGCCATTGTCCACCACACAGATACGCAAGCGGTCCCGTCGCAACCTGATCACCCTGCTCTGCGGGGTACTGCCGGTGCTCTCGGGGGTGGGCATTCTCTACATCCAGGCCGAACGGACATTGCAACAGCAGGCCCGCCAGACCGCGGGAGAGCTGGTCCGGCAAGTCGAGCTGATGCTCGACAATACCGCGCTGGCGGCGCGCGCACTGCTGCCCCTGGCCGGTCAACCTTGCGAAGCGGTAAAACTGGCCCTGCGTGACCAGGTGACCCGCCGGCCCTTCGTCCGTTCGACCAACCTGATATGGGACGACACGCTGTACTGCAGCTCGCTGTTCGGCGAATTCGAGGAGCCGGTCAACCCGCACAATTACCACCAGGGCACTCTGTGGCTGATGGACGGCAACCCGGTCACGCCCGACACGGCATTGCTGATCTACCGGCTCAACGAGGGCCGACAAGGGGCACTGGCGACACTGGACGGTTACCACCTGGCCAATGTCCTGCGCCTGATTGGCGGCGAGACGCGTTTGTTGCTGCAAGTAGGACCGAGCTGGCTGGCGGCGGACGGCAAGGTCCGGCAAACCCCGCCGCCTGCCCAGAAGGTAGCTCGCAACGAGTTGGCCTCGTCACGCTACGCCTTCAGCGTCGAAGCCGGCTTCGATGAAGGGGAAACCTGGCGCTACATGACGCGGGAATATCCGCCGCTGTTCAGCCTGCTGATTGTCTTCGGCGCCATCGCGGCGCTGCTCGCGCATTGGACACAGAAACGCGCCTCCTCCCCCAGCCATGAACTGCTGCGCGCCCTCGAGGCCGGGGAGTTTGTGCCGTATCTGCAACCGGTGGTGCGCGGCGATGACAAGCGTTGGGCCGGGGTTGAGGTGCTGATGCGCTGGAACCACCCCAAGGAAGGCCTGGTGCGTCCGGACCTGTTTATTCCGCTCGCCGAACACAGCGGGCTGATCGTGCCGATGACCCAGGCACTGATGCAGCAGACCAGGCAATTGCTGGCGCCGCTCGCGCCCTTGCTGGAGGCACCGTTTCATGTCGGTATCAATATCACCGCCCGCCACTGCAAGGACCTTGCGCTGCTGGAGGATTGCCGCGAGTTCCTGGCCGCGTTCCCACCGGGTGTCATCACGCTGGTGCTGGAGCTGACCGAGCGCGAGCTGATCGAACCGAGCCCGGTGACCCACCAATTGTTCGAGCTGCTGCACGATCTGGGCGTCAAGATCGCCATCGACGATTTCGGCACCGGCCACTCCAGCTTGGGGTACTTGCAGCAGTTCAACGTCGATTTTCTGAAAATCGATCAAAGCTTTGTCGCGATGATCGGCGCCGATGCGCTGTCACGCCATATCCTGGACAGCATCATCGAGTTGTCGGGAAAACTGCAGTTGGAGATCGTCGCAGAGGGCGTCGAAACCGTTGAGCAAAGCGATTACCTGACGGCTCACAACGTCAACTTTCTACAAGGCTATCTGTTTGGCCGGCCTATTAGTGGCCAACAGTTCAGTGCTGCGCTGATCGCCGCTAAAAGCCCGCCCACGACACCGTTCGATTGACCGATACACACCACGCGCGCTGGAACAATTGTTCCTGTTACATAACGAAAAAGTTACGATTTACACTTTCTGAATTAACTACTACAATTTTTTTGCCTGTGCCAGAGAGCAGGAAGTCATTATCATCGAGTCGCTACAAAGCGCTTGGCTTAATGCTTTGTTGGCGGTTTGTATCAGCCAGACATTTTGATTGGAGTAACGATATTGTCCAGACTCGCTGAATTCCGTGCAGCCGAAAGGGCCCTTCAGGAGCAGCTCAAACAGCTGGAATCTCTGAAGAATGACGCTGGGCTGAAAAAAGAGATCGAATTTGAAGAAAAGCTCCTGGGGCTGATGAAAACCTACGGCAAGAGCTTGCGCGACATCGTCGCCATTCTTGATCCGAAGCCGTCCAAGGCCGGCCCGCAGGCGGTCAAGCCAACCAAGACCCGCCGCGCCCGCGTGGTCAAGGTGTACCAGAACCCGCACTCCGGCGAGCTGATCGAAACCAAGGGCGGCAACCACCGCGGCTTGAAAGCGTGGAAGGAACAATACGGGGCTCAAACCGTTGATTCCTGGTTGCGTGGTTGACCATCGGCATATCGAGAAGCCCTGACTGGTTCAGGGCTTTTTTGTGCCGGACAACTTCAGTATCAAGCCTTGAGTATTAGACGCATTAGAATTTCAGGCTATTTCTTACAGACTGAACTTCCTCCTGGCTTTCAACAAATACCTGGGCCTGGCCGGCGTAGGACAGCACATACGCCCTGCCCTCTTTTAGCGCAGCAACAAGTGTTTGAGACAACACGTGTCTGCCGTTCTGCGTGATCGTGCAAGTGGTTTCCAGAGCTGCAGTCCCGCCTAACAGGGAAGAATGAATCTTATTGCAGACGCTTTGATAACCGCCCTGGAAAAAATCCTTCTGAACGGATTTTCGCATCTCCAGCAACACACCTTGCAAGTTGACCTGATGATCGGGTTCGACCGGCGTGGTTGTCAGTTCCATCACCATCACCGCATTACCCGCGGAATCGTTCTTGGTCGCGCGTTCACGACTGATCGACTGCGCACTCGCCGGTGTGGACGCTGGCGCGGGGAGCGACTCGACTACCCAGCCCGATGGCCACGCAACCTGCGGTTCGAGCGCAAGGGCACCGCTACTCGCAATGCCGGCTGACAAGAGAATGAACAGCGTAAGACAAGGTCGAATCATTGCGTTGCACTCAAGGATGAATCGTAAAGTCTGAAGCCCGCCGCAGCACCAGGCAATAGCCACACGCGGTTTGGCGATGGCGCGTGCCTTGCGTATCATGGACGCACCTGCAAGGAAGCCATCTGACGCAAGCCCAGGAACCGTCGCAGCCCGGTTGCGACGCCGTTTGCCCCACTTATTTTCCGGAGGGCCCATGAGCCTGCACGAACTCGACACTTTCCCAGGCGTTACTGCCCAGCCCGACGCCGCCACGGCCAGATTCGTCTTCAACCACACCATGCTGCGGGTCAAGGACATCACCAAGTCCCTCGATTTCTACACCCGTGTACTGGGTTTCTCGCTGGTGGAAAAACGCGATTTTCCCGAAGCCGAATTCAGCCTTTACTTTCTCGCACTGGTCGACAAGAGCCAGATCCCGGCAGACGCCGCGGCGCGTACCGAGTGGATGAAGTCGATCCCCGGCATCCTCGAACTGACGCATAACCATGGCACCGAAAACGATCCGGCGTTTGCCTACCACAACGGCAACAGCGACCCGCGCGGCTTCGGCCACATCTGCATCTCGGTGCCGGACGTCGTTGCCGCCTGCGAGCGCTTCGAAGCGCTGGGCTGCGACTTCCAGAAGCGCCTGAGCGATGGCCGCATGAAGAGCCTGGCGTTCATCAAGGACCCGGATGGCTACTGGGTCGAGATCATTCAGCCTGCGCCGCTGTAGACCTCACGGCCTTCCCCTTATGGTGGAGCCCTTGTGGGAGCGAGCCTGCTCGCGAAGGCGGCGGATCAGTTGACAATGACGTAGCTGACACACCGCTTCGCGAGCAGGCTCGCTCCCACAGGGTTATGCGTAATGCAAAAAAAACCCCATGAGCCGTGGCCCATGGGGTTTTGTTTTTCCAGCGGCTGGCGTCAGGCCGGGGCGGACGTACGGATCAGGTGATCGAAGGCGCTCAACGAAGCCTTGGCACCCTCGCCCACGGCGATCACGATCTGCTTGTACGGCACGGTGGTCACGTCACCGGCGGCGAACACACCCGGGATCGAGGTTTCACCGCGCGCATCGACGATGATCTCGCCACGCGGCGACAGCTCGACGGTGCCCTTGAGCCAATCGGTGTTTGGCAACAGGCCGATCTGCACGAAGATGCCTTCCAGCGTCACGTCGCGTACTTCACCGCTTGGACGGTCCTTGTAGCGCAAACCGTTGACCTTCTGGCCGTCGCCCGTCACTTCGGTGGTCTGGGCGTTGGTGATCACCGTCACGTTCGGCAGGCTGTGCAGTTTGCGCTGCAACACCGCGTCGGCACGCAATTGCACGTCGAACTCCAGCAAGGTGACATGAGCCACGATACCCGCGAGGTCGATGGCCGCTTCGACACCGGAGTTGCCGCCGCCGATCACCGCTACGCGCTTGCCTTTGAACAGCGGACCATCACAATGCGGGCAGTACGCCACGCCCTTGTTGCGGTATTGCTGCTCGCCCGGCACGTTCATTTCACGCCAGCGGGCACCGGTCGCCAGGATCACGGTCTTGGCCTTGAGACTCGCACCGCTGGCGAACTTGATCTCATGCAGCCCGCCGTCTTTGCCAGCGACCAAAGCGTCGGCACGTTGCAGGTTCATGATGTCGACGTCGTACTGCTTGACGTGCTCTTCCAGGGCGACGGCCAGTTTCGGGCCTTCGGTTTCCTGGACCGAGATGAAGTTCTCGATCGCCATGGTGTCGAGCACCTGGCCGCCGAAACGCTCGGCCGCGACGCCGGTGCGGATGCCTTTACGGGCGGCGTAGATCGCTGCCGAAGCACCGGCCGGGCCACCGCCGACCACCAGTACATCAAAAGCATCCTTGGCGCTGATCTTCTCGGCCTGACGCTCGATGCCGCTGGTGTCGATCTTGGCGAGGATTTCTTCCAGGCCCATGCGACCCTGGCCGAAGTTGACGCCGTTCAGGTAGATGCTCGGCACCGCCATGATCTGGTGTTCGTCGACTTCGGCCTGGAACAGCGCGCCGTCGATGGCGACGTGACGGATGTTCGGGTTCAGCACCGCCATCAGGTTCAACGCCTGGACCACGTCCGGGCAGTTCTGGCATGACAGCGAGAAATACGTCTCGAAGTTGAACTCGCCCTTGAGCGAGCGGATCTGTTCGATCACTTCGACACTGGCCTTCGAAGGGTGGCCGCCGACTTGCAGCAGGGCCAGCACCAGCGAAGTGAATTCGTGCCCCATGGGAATGCCGGCGAAGCGCAGGCTGATATCGGCTCCCGGGCGATTCAACGAGAACGATGGCTTGCGCGCATCAGTACCGTTGTCGAGCAAGGTAATCTGGTTGGAAAGACTGGCAACGTCTTTGAGTAATGCAAGCATTTCCTGGGATTTCGCACCGTCGTCGAGGGATGCAACGATCTCGATCGGCTGGGTGACCCGTTCCAGGTATGACTTCAACTGAGCTTTAAGATTGGCGTCCAACATACGGGCGATTTCCATGTTTGAATTTCAGAAAAAACAACGCCCGAGCGAATCTCGCCCGGGCGTTTTTTGGGGCGAAGCGGCTTACTTGGCTAAGAGCGAATCGCCCTCGGATAACGCACTGGTTTAGATCTTGCCGACCAGGTCCAGGGACGGAGCCAGAGTGGCCTCGCCTTCTTTCCACTTGGCTGGGCAGACTTCGCCTGGGTGGGCAGCAACGTACTGAGCAGCCTTGATCTTGCGCAGCAGCTCGGAAGCGTCACGGCCTACACCGCCGTCGTTGATTTCAACGATCTTGATCTGGCCTTCCGGGTTGATCACGAAAGTACCGCGATCCGCCAGACCGGCTTCTTCGATCAGCACGTCGAAGTTGCGGGAGATGGCCAGGGTCGGGTCGCCGATCATGGTGTACTGGATCTTGCCGATGGCTGGCGAGGTGTTGTGCCAGGCAGCGTGGGCGAAGTGAGTGTCGGTCGACACGCTGTAGATCTCGACGCCCAGCTTCTGGAACTCGGCGTAGTTGTCGGCCAGGTCTTCCAGTTCGGTTGGGCAAACGAAGGTGAAGTCAGCCGGGTAGAAGAACACGACAGACCACTTGCCTTTCAGGTCGGCGTCCGAGACTTCGACGAATGCGCCGTTTTTGAAAGCGGTAGCTTTGAACGGTTTAACTTGGCTGTTGATGATAGGCATCGTTGACTCTCCGTCAGGGGTTGAGAAGTTGATGAAGTGAATCTTAGCCACTCATGCCGCCGCTGGCTCATTGGCAAAGCTCATGCGAATGATTGGTTTTGGCTATCAGGAATCTATATAGATAGAAGAAATCTGTGGACCTGCCACAGGCGACCCTTTGTTGATCGTGGCAGTTGCCAAACAGTTCACAAGGCTGGACCGATGGATCACAGCCTTGGTTCGCAGGCGCCAATCAGGCGGTTGGCGTGCGCATGGTGACGAATTCTTCGGCGGCGGTTGGGTGCACGCCAATGGTCTCGTCGAAGTCGCGCTTGGTGGCCCCGGCCTTGAGGGCGATCGCCAGGCCCTGGACAATTTCCCCGGCGTCCGGCCCGACCATGTGGCAACCCAGCACCTTGTCGGAGCTGGCGTCGACCACCAGCTTCATCAGCGTGCGCTCCTGGCACTCGGTGAGAGTCAGCTTCATCGGCCGGAAACGGCTTTCGAAAATCTGCACCTCATGGCCCTCCTCCCGGGCCTGCTCTTCAGTCAGGCCAACGGTGCCGATGTTTGGCAGGCTGAACACGGCTGTGGGAATCATCCGGTAATCCACCAGACGGTATTGCTCGGGCTTGAACAGGCGCCGCGCCACTGCCATGCCTTCGGCCAGTGCGACGGGGGTCAACTGCACGCGACCGATCACGTCGCCAATCGCCAGGATCGACGGCTCGGCGGTCTCGTACTTTTCGTTGACCTGCACAAAACCCTTGTCGTCCAGCGTGACGCCAGTGTTCTCCAGGCCGAGGTTGTCCAGCATCGGGCGGCGGCCAGTGGCGTAGAACACGCAATCGGTGACCAGGGTGCGACCGTCCTTGAGCGTCACCTTCAGGCTGCCGTCGGCTTCCTTGTCGATGCGCTGGATGTCGGCCTTGAATTGCAGGTCGAGGCCACGGCGTTGCAGCTCTTCGGCCAGGTGTTTGCGCACCGCGCCGTCGAAACCGCGCAAGAACAGGTCGCCGCGATACAGCAAGGAGGTCTGCGCGCCCATGCCATGGAAAATCCCGGCGAACTCCACCGCGATATAGCCACCACCAACCACCAGCATGCGCTTGGGCAGCGATTTGAGAAAAAACGCCTCGTTGGAACTGATGGCGTGCTCGCGCCCCGGAATGTCCGGGATCACCGGCCAGCCGCCCGTGGCGATCATGATGTGCTGTGCGGTGTGGCGCTGGCCGTTGATTTCCACTTCGTGAGGGCCGGTAATCTTCGCGTGACCTTCATGCAGCGTGACACCGCTGTTGACCAGCAGGTTGCGATAGATGCCGTTGAGGCGATTGATCTCGCGATCCTTGTTGGCGATCAGCGTGGCCCAGTCGAAACTCGCCTCGCCCGCTGTCCAGCCATAGGCCGACGCTTGCTCGAAGTCCTCGGCGTAATGCGCGCCGTAGACCAGCAGTTTTTTCGGCACGCAGCCGACATTCACGCAGGTGCCGCCCAGGTAGCGGCTTTCCGCCACGGCCACCTTGGCTCCAAAACCGGCGGCAAACCGTGCGGCTCGAACACCGCCGGAACCGGCGCCAATCACATACAGGTCAAAATCGTAGGCCATCATTCATCTCCTTCGGCAGGCCGTCAGCATACCTGCTGTTCCTGCATGGAGCAGCCCGATCGGGCAGCGATGGAAATGATTATGGGGGCGCAAGCGCAAAAGCCAACCGGCATTTCGCAGGTTGCCTTTGTGGCGAGGGAGCTTGCTCCCGCTCGGCTGCGAAGCAGTCGCAATTCAACGAGGATTCAGCGTCTGGAGCGGCAGGCAAAAAAACGCCCCGAACCAGTCGGGGCGTTTTTTCAAGGCACGGTGCAGGCTATCAGTAAGCCTTGCCGGTCTTGTAGAAGTTCTCGAAGCAGAAGTTGGTCGCGTCGATGTAACCTTCGGCGCCACCGCAGTCGAAACGCTTGCCCTTGAACTTGTAGGCCATCACGCAGCCGTTCTGGGCTTGTTTCATCAGCGCGTCGGTGATCTGGATTTCACCGCCCTTGCCTGGCTCGGTCTGTTCGATCAGGTCGAAGATGTCCGGAGTCAGGATGTAGCGGCCGATGATCGCCAGGTTCGACGGTGCGTCTTCAGGCTTTGGCTTCTCGACCATGCTGTGAACCCGGTAGATGTCTTCGCGGATCATCTCGCCGGCGATCACACCGTACTTGTTGGTTTCCTGCGGATCCACTTCCTGGATCGCCACGATGGAGCAGCGGAACTGCTTGTACAGCTTGACCATCTGGGTCAGTACGCCGTCGCCTTCGAGGTTGACGCACAAGTCGTCCGCCAGCACCACGGCGAACGGTTCGTCACCGATCAGCGGGCGACCGGTCAGGATCGCGTGGCCCAGGCCTTTCATTTCGGTCTGGCGGGTATAGGAGAACGAGCACTCGTCCAGCAGCTTGCGGATGCCGACCAGGTATTTTTCCTTGTCGGTGCCCTTGATCTGGTTTTCCAGCTCGTAGCTGATGTCGAAATGGTCTTCCAGGGCGCGCTTGCCACGGCCGGTGACGATGGAAATTTCCGTCAGGCCTGCGTCAAGGGCTTCTTCGACACCGTACTGGATCAGTGGCTTGTTCACCACCGGCAGCATTTCTTTGGGCATGGCTTTAGTCGCTGGCAGGAAGCGAGTACCGTAACCGGCTGCTGGGAACAAGCATTTCTTGATCATATAAGTCCTTGAAAAGGCGGTATGTACGAGTTTCGGCGCAGTCTAATCAGGCCGCAGGCACCTTACAATGCCCACGCTGGCCAACCGATGCCATCATAGAGAAATAAACCGGCGGATAGTTCAATCGCCTTTCGCTTCGATGGTTCCAGCGGTCTCACTGTACGCCCATGGGCGCTGTTTGCGAGCTTTTGACGTATCATGGCCGCCTTGATCACGCCAACGAGGCAATTAGATGTCGGCAACTCCAAACGCAAACGGTTACTCGGTCAGCCAGGACAAGGACGGCCAGTGGTGGATTACCAATTACCACGGTGAACAGGTCGCCGGCCCCTTGCCCAGCAAGGCCATGGCGGTGGAAGTCGCTGCGGTATTCCAGGATGAACGCTCTGCCCCGGCGCCCCGGGAGCGCGAAAAGGCTCCGGCACGCAATACTCGCCGCAAGAAATAGTCGGGCCATCCCGCCATTGCCTTGATGGGAACTGTGGTTTAGCTGTACCGGAATGGCCATTCGCTATAATCTCGCGCCATTCCTCCCCCCTCTCTCGATGACGATCCCATGAAAACACTTCTGGCGCTGTTTACAGTCCTGGCCCTGGCGGGCTGTGCCTCGGCGGAAAAAACCTACCTGGCCAACGGTGAACAAGGCCTGGCCATCGACTGCTCGGGCGAAGCCAATTCCTGGGCGACCTGCTACGAAAAAGCCGATGCGTCCTGCGCCGGCACGGGTTATCGCATCGTCGGCACCGACGGCACACCACAAGCCAAGGAAAGCGAAAAGACCCTGGGGGTCGACGTGGGCAACTTCAGCAGTCGCAGTGTCGTCGTGGTGTGCAAATAAAAGTGGGCAAATAAAACTAGATGTGAATCTCGGCGAACTTGATCCCCAGGCCCCGCAAGGTCTCGATCAGGTCGTCGAGCCGGGAGAACGATTCAACTTCGTCCTGGTCGTCCACCAGAAAAAAACTGCGCCCGGCGCTTTTCTTGAAGAACACGATCCACTCGCCCGGGCTCCCAGGGTTCTGGATCACATGGGTGGCGCAGATCAGGCCTTCTGCATGGCGCTCGCGCACCTGTTCGCGTTTCATTGACCGGGGCTCCATAAATGACAATGCCGCCAACGGCGACCGTGGCGGCATTCTTGTATCGAGGGTGGCAGTTTAACCGATGCCTGGCGATCCGTCAGGCCGAGACCACGCTCAACCGGAAATGCAGGCGTTGGCCGCGTCCTGTACATCCCCTGGGCGCACGGGCACGTTGGACATGCTTTCATGCAGCTTGATGCTGCTGCCGCTGGAGCGCTCGTCGATGTCGAACACCGCCGCCGGCAGCGCCGACAGCTTGCCGGGAACGATCACCCGAACGCCGTTTTTATGCGGCTCCATTTGCAGCGGGCCACGGCTCTCGAGCAGCTTGTCGGCAACACACCGGGCGTATTCATGGGGCTTCTTTCCGGAGATGACGCTCATGGTGGGCGGTGTCTGGTTGATGTCCGATACCGACGCACATCCACTCAGGGCCAAGGCCAATACCCACACGCTGCGCTTCATACGATTCCTCCGATAAAGACCCTCCGACAGCATAAACACTGCTTTTCTCCCCTGCGCTGCGCTTTTTTACCCAGTGGCCGGTAATAAATCAGCCCAGCCTGGGACAGGGGTCGGATATTAACCCGTGGTGCTGATAAACTGCGCGCCATTATTTGCTTCATCTTCTGTCCTGACCCGGCAAGAAATGCCCTTCTGGAGGCACCCTTGAAATTCATCCACCAGCGCGAGCACCTCAACGAGGACGATATCGTCGTTATCGAATGCTCCCAAATGTGCAACATCCGTTTGATGAACGACGCCAATTTCCGCAGCTTCAAGAACGGTGGCCGGCACACGTACCATGGCGGCGCGTTCGACACGTTCCCGGCCAGGATCACCGCACCGAGCACAGGCTTCTGGAACATCACCATCGACACCGTCAACCGTCGCGCCATCAGCGTTACCCGCAAGCCGACCCTGACCCACAAGATCAAGATCATCCGACGCTCCAGCTCGAAACTGAGCTAAGCAGCGTCCCAGACCAAGACAGGAATAACCGTGGCCCAGACGACCAAATACGTCATCAAGTACAAGCTAAACGGCGAACGCCGCTTCGAGTTCGCGCAGTTGCAAAATGGCACCGAGGAAGAAGCCCTGGCAGAGCTGAAGAAGTTGCATGGCGAGAGCGATGATGTGATCAGCGACCTCAAGGTCAGCAAGGCACTCTGAACGGCGGGACAAAATGCCTTTCGTGGCGAGGGAGCTTGCTCCCGCTCGGCTGCGCAGCAGTCGTAAAACGCATTGACGCGGTACATCATAATGGCCTCATCTGCCTGATTGGGGCGGCTGCGCCACCCAGCGGGAGCAAGCTCCCTCGCCACAGAAAGCTGATCACACCGCAAGAATCGGGGTGCGGGCAACGCAGTAGTGCTCAGACTGGGCAGTCCTCCCATTAGGATTGCAATCATGCCCTCTAAGTCCTCCCTGCCCCGCCCCATCGCCGACCTCGACTGGCCTGCCCTGGAACAAAACCTCGACCAGGACGGCTGCGCGATCATTCGCAAGCTGCTGCCGGCAGCGCTGTGCCTGCAGCTGCGAGGCTTGTACAGCGACCCGGGGCTGTTTCGTTCCCGCGTGGTGATGGCCCGTCATGGATTCGGACGGGGCGAGTACCAGTACTTTGCTTATCCGCTGCCCAAGGTTATCCAACAATTACGTCAATCGCTGTATTCGCGGCTGGTGCCGCTGGCCAACCGCTGGAACGATTGCATGGGCCTGCCAGTGCGCTATCCCGAGCAGCACGCCGACTTCATCCGGCGCTGCCACACCGCAGGCCAACAACGCCCTACGCCGCTGCTGCTGCAATATGGCCCGCAGGACTACAATTGCCTGCATCAGGACCTGTACGGCGAGCACGTATTCCCGTTGCAGGTGGCGATCCTGCTGGCGGAGCCGGGCGAGGACTTTACCGGCGGCGAGTTTGTCCTCACCGAACAGCGCCCGCGCATGCAGTCACGACCACAGGTCATCGATCTGAAACAGGGCGACGCCGTGGTGTTCGCCGTACACCAGCGACCCGTCAAAGGCGTTCGCGGTTATTATCGAGTGAACCTGCGCCATGGCGTCAGCCGCTTGCACAGCGGCCGCCGGCATACACTTGGGATCATTTTTCATGATGCGCAATGACCACACGCCCATCACCCTGGATCTGTTCGCCGATCAACCGCCCACCACGCCCGGCGAGGTCGAACAGATCGGCCAGCAATCCTTCGTATTACGCGGGTTTGCCCTGCCCTGGCTCGACCGCGTGCTGCCGGCGCTGGAAAGCGTCTTGCAGGCGGCGCCATTCCGGCAGATGGTCACGCCCGGCGGCTTTACCATGTCGGTGGCCTTGACCAGTTGCGGCGCGCTCGGCTGGACCACCGACCGCAGCGGCTATCGCTACACGGCCCACGATCCGCAGACCGGCCAGCCCTGGCCCGACATGCCACAGCTGTTTCGCGAACTGGCCCGTAACGCCGCCCGGCAGGCGGGGTTCGAACACTTCGAGCCCGATGCCTGCCTGATCAACCGCTACGTGCCCGGCGCCCGAATGTCGCTGCACCAGGACAAGAACGAACGCTCCCTGACGGCCCCCGTCGTCTCGCTCTCCCTGGGCCTGCCGGCGATGTTCCAGTTCGGCGGGTTCGAGCGCAGCGACAAAAGCCAGCGCATTGCGCTGTTCCACGGCGACATCGTGGTCTGGGGCGGTGTGGATCGCTTGCGTTTCCACGGCGTGCTGCCACTCAAGCCGGGAGAGCATCCGACGCTGGGTGCCCAGCGGATCAATCTGACGTTCCGCATGGCCGGATAACAGCGCAGAATTCAACCGCAAGACCCGGAGTGTCGCCACCTGGACGGCTCGCTACTGTAGACAAAACGGGCCAATGGAATAACGACCATGAGCAGCACTTCAAACACTCTCGCCTCTGAACAGGACCCACGCTGGGCCGCCGTGCTCGCCCGGGATCCGCGTGCCGACGGGCAATTTGTCTATGGCGTGAAAACCACCGGTATCTACTGCCACCCCAGCAGCCTGTCGCGCCTGCCCAACCCGCGTAACGTCGAATTCTTCGACACGCCGGAACAGGCCCAGGCGGCCGGCTATCGCCCCAGCAAACGCGTGGCCAGGGACCAGACCCAGATCGCCGCGCAACAGGCCGCCCGGGTCGCGGCCGCCTGCCGGCAGATCGAGGCCGCCGAGGAACTGCCAGGCCTGAATGAACTGGCGCTGAGCGCGGGTTTGAGCCCCTTTCATTTCCATCGCGTTTTCAAATCTGTCACCGGCCTGACGCCCAGGGCCTACGCCGCCGCCCACCGCTCGCGCAAAATGCGCGAACGCCTGGCCGAAGCCGGGACGGTGACCGAGGCGCTGTATGACGCCGGTTTCAATTCCAACAGCCGCTTCTATGAAGCTGCCGACAAAGTCCTCGGCATGAAACCGGCCGACTACCGCGCCGCCGGGCAGAACACCGACATTCGCTTCGCCGTCGGCCAGTGCTCCCTGGGGGCGATCCTGGTGGCGCAAAGCGACCGTGGCGTGTGCGCGATTCTGCTGGGGGACGATCCGGACGCACTGGTACGCGACCTGCAGGACAAATTCCGCCGCGCCAACCTCATCGGCGCCGACCGGGAATTCGAGCAGTTGATTGCCCAGGTCGTGGGGTTCATCGAAGTACCGGCCCTGGGCCTCGACTTGCCGCTGGACCTGCGCGGCACGGCCTTTCAGGAACGGGTCTGGCAAGCCCTGCGGGAGATTCCGCCGGGCAGCACCGCCAGCTACGCCGAGATCGCCCAGCGCATCGGCCTGCCCAAAGCCGTCCGCGCCGTGGCCCAGGCCTGCGGCGCCAACAGCCTCGCCGTGGCGATCCCCTGCCACCGGGTGGTGCGCAGCGACGGCAACCTCTCGGGCTATCGCTGGGGCGTCGAGCGCAAGCGTCAGCTGCTGGCGCTGGAACGCTCGTCGGCAGACTGAACGCCGATATAGATCGCCACCGAGTCGGGCGCGTTGTAGACCTCGAAATCGGTGGTGAACCGGCGCACGGTCTGCGGGTTATCGGCGAAGTACGCCCAGATCAGGCCCCAGGCCTGGATCACGCAATCGGGCATTGGCCCCTTGGCTGAAAACACCAGGTAATCCCCGCCCTCGACGTCCACGGCGGGGTAACCTGCGCTCGTGGCATCGACCTGCACACCGGCCGTCACGTTGAAGTAGCCGGTGGCATCGGACTCGTAATCGGAATACACGCCATAGACGAACGACTCGGACTGCCGGGCCGGAACGTTGTCGAACAGCCCTTCGGTGAAGAACTGCTGCCACATCGGGCCGATCTTTGCCGTGTCGCCTTGCTGCTCGTCGGCATTGCGGGTGCGCACCTGCAAACCGGCGACGGTGAAGGGTTCGACAGTCTTGAGTTTCACGTCCATGGATCGAGCTCCTTGATGGGGGAAGCCCGCATGGTACCCATCCCGTCGCTCGGATCAAACCCGGGCATCGATTGAAAAACTCGACTGGCCCTGGCCGGGCGACACCTGCTAAAAACACGCTTTCCTTCTGCCGTCGGAGACACCCGAACATGAGTCAGTGGCCAGACACCCGCATTCTCGACCTGCTCGGCATCGAGCTGCCCATCATCCAGGGGCCTCTGGCCGGCGTAACCGGTCCGGCCATGGTAGTCGCCACCTGCAATGCCGGCGGGCTGGGCTCGATGCCGGCGGCGATGCTCGACGTGGAGCAACTGCGCCAGGCGTTGACGACCATCAGCGAACAGACCGACAAACCGTTCAACGTGAATTTTTTCTCGCACCAGCCACCGGCGTTCGATGAACAACGGGCCGAGGCCTGGAAACAGCGGCTTAAGCCTTATTACGAAGAACTGGGCGCCGACTTCGAAGCGCCGACGCCGGTGTCCAATCGCACCCCGTTCGATGATGCGGCCTGCCGCGTGCTCGAGGAACTGCGGCCCAAGGTGGTCAGCTTCCACTTCGGCCTGCCGGAAAAATCCTTGCTGGATCGGGTCAAGGCCACCGGCGCGAAAATCCTCTCCTCGGCCACCACCGTCGAAGAAGCCATCTGGCTCGAACAGCACGGCTGCGACGCGATCATCGCCATGGGCTATGAGGCCGGCGGTCATCGCGGGATGTTCCTGAGCGCGGACCTCAACACCCAGGTGGGTCTGTTCGCCCTGCTGCCGCAAGTGGTGGATGCGGTGAAGGTGCCGGTGATCGCCACCGGCGGGATCGGCGACGCGCGCGGGATTGTCGCGGCGTTTGCCCTGGGCGCGTCGGCGGTGCAGTTGGGCAGCGCTTATCTGTTCACGCCGGAAGCCAGGATCACACCTTCCCATCACCGGGCGCTGCGCACGGCCAGGGAAAGCCAGACCGCCGTTACCAACCTGTTCACCGGGCGCCCGGCCCGGGGCATCGTCAACCGGGTGATGCGCGAAGTCGGCCCGATGAGCCCGCTCGCGCCGGCTTTCCCCCTGGCGGGCGGCGCCTTGATGCCGCTGCGGGCGAAAGACGAAGCGGATTTCGCCAACCTCTGGGCCGGCCAGGCCTTTCCCATGGGTCGCGAGCTGCCGAGCGGCGAACTGACCCGGCGCTTGGCCGAAGAGGCGCTGGCGCGGTTCAAGGGCTGACTTGGTCGACTGAGCGTCTGCGGCGCTTTCAAGGACGCTATCGCGAGCAAGCTCGCTCCCACAGGGGATGTGGGTTGAATAACGATCTTGCGACGCCTTGAAAACCTGTGGGAGCGAGCTTGCTCGCGATGAGGCCAGTCGTATCACCGCCAAACCCGACAAAATGCCGCGTTCCGTTTCCCAAGCATTCGCTATATATTCCGCTATATAGCGAACCCATCCCCACGGAACCCTGCCCATGCGCTCGAACCCTTTCGCCCGGCTGCTGCTGGCTACCTGCTTTTGTGTCAGTGCCGCCCAAGCCGACGAGGTGCAGGTAGCCGTCGCTGCCAACTTCACTGCGCCGATACAGGCCATCGCCGCCGATTTCGAAAAAGACACCGGCCACAAGCTGATAGCCGCCTATGGCGCGACCGGGCAGTTTTATACGCAGATCAGGAATGGTGCGCCCTTCGAAGTCTTCCTCGCCGCCGATGACACCACCCCGGCCAGGCTCGAAAGCGAAGGCGCTACCGTCAAGGGCTCGCGCTTCACCTACGCCATCGGCACGTTGGCGCTGTGGTCGGCCAAGGACAACTACGTCGACAACCAGGGCCAGGTCCTGCGCGACAATGCGTTCAAGCACCTGTCCATTGCCAACCCCAAAACCGCGCCGTATGGCCTGGCCGCGACCCAAGTCCTGGAAAAACTTGGGCTGTCCGCGCCGGTCAAGAACAAGCTCGTCGAAGGCCAGAACATCACCCAGGCCTATCAGTTCGTCTCCACCGGCAACGCCGAACTGGGCTTCGTCGCTCTGTCCCAAGTGTACAAGGACGGCAAGCTGGCAAGCGGTTCGGCATGGATCGTCCCGGCCGAGCTGCATGCTCCAATCAAACAGGACGCGGTGATTCTCGCTAAAGGCCGCGATAACCCTGCCGCCCTGGCCTTGATGGAATACCTCAAGGGCCCGCAAGCCGCCGCCATCATCCAGTCCTTCGGTTATCAACGCTGATGCCGCTGACCGGCGCCGATTACGCGGCCATCTGGTTGACGCTGAAACTGGCGTCGCTGACCACGGTGATCCTGCTGCTCATCGGCACACCCATCGCCCTGTGGCTGTCGCGCACCCGATCCTGGCTGCGCGGGCCGGTGGGCGCGGTGGTGGCCCTGCCGCTGGTGTTGCCGCCCACCGTGATCGGCTTTTATCTGTTGCTGGCGCTGGGTCCGAACGGCTGGATCGGCCAGTTCACCCAGGCTCTCGGCCTGGGCACCCTCACCTTCAGCTTTACCGGGTTGGTGATCGGCTCGGTAATCTATTCCATGCCGTTTGTTGTCCAGCCCTTGCAGAACGCGTTTTCCGGCATCGGAAATCGTCCATTGGAAGTCGCCGCCACGCTGCGAGCGGGTCCATGGGACACTTTTTTCCACGTTATCCTGCCCTTGGCCCGACCCGGTTTCATCACCGCGGCGATTCTCGGTTTCGCCCACACGGTCGGTGAATTCGGCGTGGTGCTGATGATCGGCGGCAACATTCCAGAGAAGACCCGGGTGGTGTCGGTGCAGATCTACGACCATGTCGAAGCCCTCGAATATGCCCAGGCCCATTGGCTGGCGGCGGCGATGCTGGGGTTTTCCTTCCTGGTGCTGCTGGCGCTGTACTCCAGCCGCCGCACCCGTGCCGGCTGGAGCTGAGCGATGATCCAGGCAAGATTTCAACTCGACCACGGCGACTTTTTCCTCGACCTGGACGTGCAATTGCCTGGCCGTGGGGTGACGGCGCTGTACGGCGAATCCGGCTCTGGCAAGACCACTTGCCTGCGCTGCATCGCCGGCCTGGAGCGACCCTCACAGGGCTTCATCGAGGTCAATGGCGAAGTCTGGCAAGACAGTGAGCGCGGCGTATTCGTGCCACCTCATCAGCGCGCGCTGGGCTATGTTTTCCAGGAGGCGAGCCTGTTTGACCACCTGTCGGTACGCGACAATCTGGCGTTCGGCCTCAAGCGCGTAGCACCGGCGCAACGGCGCGTGAACATGAACCACGCGACGGAACTGCTCGGCATCGGTCACCTTCTCGACAGGCAACCCCATAACCTCTCCGGCGGCGAACGCCAGCGCGTCGGCATTGCCCGCGCCTTGCTGACCAGCCCGCGACTGCTGCTGATGGACGAGCCACTGGCGGCCCTCGATACGCGGCGCAAAAACGAAATCCTGCCTTACCTGCAACGACTCCACGATGAACTGGACATCCCGGTGCTGTACGTCAGCCATTCCCAGGACGAAGTCGCGCGCCTGGCTGATCACATCGTGCTGCTCGATGCCGGGCGCGCCCTGGCCAGCGGGCCGATCGCCGAAACCCTGGCGCGGCTCGACCTGCCACTGGCCCAGGGCGATGACGCGGGCGTGGTGATCCAGGGCAACGTCAGCGCCCATGACCCGCAATACCAGCTACTTACCCTGACGTTGCCCGACAGCCAGCTCCAGGTGCGTGTCGCCCATCAGCCGATGGCTGTCGGCCGGCCGTTGCGCTTCAAGGTACAGGCGCGGGATGTCAGCCTGAGCCTGGCGAACGATGCACAGACCAGCATTCTCAATCGCCTGCCGGTGACGGTCGTCAGCGAACTAACGGGCGACAACGCGGCTCATGTACTGATCCGGCTGGAGGCCGCTGGCACGCCGTTGCTGGCGCGGATTACCCGGTATTCCCGGGATCAGTTGAAGCTGCATCCGGGGCAGATGTTGTGGGCGCAGATCAAGGCGGTGGCGGTGTTGGCGTAGCACTATCAACACAACCCCTGTGGAGCGAGCCTGCTCGCGAAGGCGGTCGGCCAGTTTCCTTCAGTGTGGAATGGGCCGACGCTTTCGCGAGCAGGCTCGCTCCTACAGGGGCGATTTGGGTGATGTGAGAAACTCGGCACGACCGCAACGGGCGGCGGTCAATCAATTCACAGGCCATTCGAATTCATCGCCAAGGATCAAACATGCCCGACACCCTGCCGCCCGATGCACTCCCGGCTGATCTGCACTACGTCGACGACACCGCCCCGGGCATCACTCGCCGCAAACTGCGGGGCAAGTTCTGTTACTTCGACCCGTCGGGCCAGCGCATTACCGATCCCGCCGAAATCCAGCGGATCAACGCCCTGGCCGTTCCGCCGGCCTACACCGATGTGTGGATCTGCACTGACCCGCGCGGCCACCTCCAGGCCACCGGACGCGACGCCCGAGGACGCAAGCAGTACCGCTACCATTCGCGCTGGCGCGAAGTGCGCGATGCGGACAAGTACTCACGCATGCTCGAATTCGGCCGCACCCTGCCGCGACTGCGCAAACGCCTCGAGGAAATCCTCGCCACGCCCGGTTTCAGCCGCGATAAAGTCCTGGCAACGGTCATCACTTTGCTCGACGTCACGCTGATCCGCGTCGGCAATAGCCAATACGCCCGGGACAACCGTTCCTACGGCCTGACCACGCTTCGCAACAAGCATGTCGCGGTCAACGGCAGCGCCATCGCTTTCCAGTTCCGTGGCAAGAGCGGCGTTGAACACCAGATCACCGTGAAGGACCGACGCCTGGCGCGGATCATCAAGCGTTGCCAGGAAATTCCCGGGCAGAACCTGTTCCAGTACCTGGACGAACACGGCGAGCGCCACGCCGTCACGTCTTCGGACATCAACGCCTACCTCAAGACACTCACCGGCGCCGACTTCACGGCCAAGGACTACCGCACCTGGGCAGGCAGCGCGGCGGCGCTGGACGGACTGCGCACATTGCAGTGGGAAACCGAGACCGAAGCCAAGCGACACGTTGCCGAAATGGTCAGGCAGGTCGCCCGGCAGTTGGGCAATACGCCTGCCGTCTGTCGCAAATGCTACATCCACCCCGCCGTGCTGGAAGGCTTCATGGGCGGCATCCTGAGCGAACTGCCCAAGCCTCGCGTACGCAAAGGACTCAGTGCGCAAGAAGCCGCGCTGACGATGTTTCTGCAACGCATGGCCCAAGCCGTCGAAGCCTGCTAAGCGAAGCGGCCGCTGATTGCCGGACCTGAACAAGCGCGTGACGGAAGTGGAACATCCGACAGCCGGCGGACTCCCAACTGTACAGAGCCGCTGATCCGCAGACTCGTCAACGCGTGAAGTCGAGAGGAGTTTCAGATGTCCGAACACATCGTCCATTTCCATTGCCAGATCGACCAGGGAACCACCGAGCGCTTCCGGGACAATTGCCTGGAAGCCATTGAAAAAGGCGCCGACTCGCTGATGCTCAACCTCTCTACTGTCGGCGGCAGCACCAATTTCGGTTTCACCCTCTATACCTTTATCAAATCCCTTCCGGTGCCCGTGCGCGCGGTGAATGCCGGCAACATCGAGTCGATGGGCATCGTCATGTACCTGGCCGCCAGCGACCGCACCACCACCCCACATTCACGCTTCCTGATACACCCGATGAATTGGTATTTCGGCCAGAAATCGGTGGATCACTCGCGCTTGCGTGAATACCTCTCGAGCCTGGACAACGACGTGGCGCGGTACGTAGAAATCTACGTCAAGGAAACCGCCGGCGCCGCCACGCAACTGGATATCTTCAAATGCCTGTGCGCCGAGGAGCGAGTGATACCGGCGGAAAATTCGCTGGCTTTCGGCATCGCGCACCGGGTGGAACAAGTGGTGTTTGCGCCCGAGGCGAAACACTGGAAAGTCAGCGGTGGCGAGGACTGAATACTCCCTGGATGATGAATAAATACAATTTGCCGCCGCTTGCGTTATTAATTAAATCGATGCTGTACAAGTTCAAGCGAGACGGCTGTATAAGTTACCCAGGCGTTAATTTTTTTGTTGATACCGTTCGTCGCCAGCGAAACGTTTTTTTTAAACTTCCATCCGCAGATTTCTTTCACAGTACTGCGAGGCACGTTTTACTCGCTTAACCAAAATGAGGATTCTCGAAATGGCTAATAGCGGAAACAAAAACCCAGGTAACTTCGCAAACGACCGAGAGAAAGCATCCGAAGCCGGCAAGAAAGGCGGACATGCTTCCGGCGGAAACTTTGCCAACGACCGGGAAAAAGCCTCTGAAGCCGGTAAGAAAGGTGGCGAACGCAGCCATGGCGGCGGCAGAAAATCGTAACCCGGAAAAACCGTTGGGGCGTAGCGTTGCTGCGCCCTGGCGCTTAAACCTGTCGAGGTCATGCATGAGCCAGGACCGATTCATTGTCAGTTTCATTGCCGACGGCCAGCCCGATAATCGGGTGCTGGCGGCTGACACCGAGACCCTGAGCACCGAAGAAGCCGAGGCACTCTTGAGAGTGACCTTCACCGAATTGAAAAGCGTCAGGATCAGCGACGTTCAAGTTCAGAAAAGAACCAAGCCAAACGAAACGGAACATGATGTTCCGGGGCACTTCAAACAGCCGTAATTAATTTATCCCTGCCCCCCGTGGCGAGGGAGCTTGCTCCCGCTGGGCTGCACAGCAGCCCCTGATAATTATCCAATTAAACACAGTGCCTAAGTTGATTGACTAGGGGCTGCTGCGCAACCCAGCGGGAGCAAGCTCCCTCGCCACAAAAGCATATTCGGCAAATTCGCGTTTAATGAGCATGCCCCGTCGGGTCCTTGATCTGCCACACCTGCCCCTTCTGCCAGGCATCCGCACCGGGATCGATTGTCGGCGCTTCGATTGCCGCGCGGGCGCGTTTTTTCTCTTCGCTGGAGATGCCCATCCGGCTGTCGCGCTCACGCACCAACTGCGGGTCGATCTGGCCGTCGGCGGTAAAGCCCATCATCAGTTGCGGAACACCGTAAGGCAGCGGGTTGCCCTGTTCGGTGTGCCAGGTGTGCCAGGTCTTGCCGTAAGTACTGACGAGGTTTTTCATCAAGCGGGTTTCCGCCGCCTCGGGAATCCCTGGCGCGACCAGTTGCCCGGACTTCACCTCATGCACATGGCTGTGCCACAACTGTTTTTCGCCGGCCGGCAAGCCTTCGAACAAGCGCTTGCTGATGATGTACTCCACGCCCATGAGCTTGGCATTGGCGGTGTTGGCATCAAAGATGGCGCACTGGAACACTTCTTCGTTCAGTGCCGTGCAGTAGTGATGCGCTTCCATTTGCCCGGACATCCGCCCGTTATAGAAATGGAAGCCATCCAGGTAGGTGTCCAGCGCTTGCAACGGGGGTTTGTTCTGCATGAGCCCCGCCCCGGCTTCCAGCGTCGCGGTGGTCGGGCTCTTTGCGGCTCCTGGCGCGTCCACCGGCGAATGGCTGTTACCGCCCGCGCAGCCTGCCAACCCCACCGTTGCCACGCAAAGCATGGCCCAGGTTCCTTGAGTGATCTTTCCAGGCATCTCGACTCTCCTTTTCATGACTGTTCATGAGAAAGGCGCCCGATCGCCAGGGTTTGATTTTTTCACCTGAGCAACCGACGAGCGGCCGCTAAACGCGGGCCTTATAGGCCTGTTTCACGGTATCGATCCAGGCCGGGTCAAGGCGCGACTGCTCGGGGTCCAGACCGCGCGCCTGCATGTTCTGCAGATGTTCATCGGCCTCGCGACTCAACGAGGCCTGGTCGCTGGAGTTGGCATCCAGCAGGTGCATCTGGGCCAGGCCCAAGTGATAGAAGCGCAGCAGCTTCATCGCCGCCGGATCCTGGGCCTGCACCCCAGCCTTCACCTGGTGCATCACGTTGGTAACGCTCATCAGGCTGCGCTTGAGCTGCCAGCCGTACACCGCCGCGGCCATCCACGGCTGTTGCCAGAAATACCCGCGCATGAGCGCGGCCATCAGCAGCACGGCGGCGAAAACCCCGCCCACGTTGAAGCGAAAATTGTCGCCCCCGGGTGTGCCGAACAGCATCACCGCCAGGCTCGATAGCAGCATCGCCAAGGCCAGGAATACCAAGGCGAGGATGAGCGTGCTGCGGCGGGTCTGCTGCCGGTAGGTCACGGCGTCCCACGGTTTGATCTCGAACATCGCGTCGCATTTTCCTTGTGTGGCGTGAAAAGACTCGCGCATTATCGCCTCCCCGGTCGATTTGGCTATGCTGGGGCTCATTTGTGTTGCACCGACCCGAAGGACCCGGATCAAAGTCCATGGCGATACCGCAAGGATCGTGCGATCTTCCTGCGTGGACGTTTTTTCAAAGATGCCGCCGTCGTGCGCGCGGCATCGTTTTCAAGGAAAGCTGAATGACTCAAAGACATGTAATCAACGCCTCGGTAAGCCCCAAGGGCAGCCTGGAGACCTTGTCCCAGCGCGAAGTCCAGCAACTGAGCGAAGCCGGTTCCGGCAGCATCTACGATCTTTTCCGCCAGTGCGCCCTGGCTATTCTCAACACCGGCGCCCATGTCGACAATGCCAAGACCATCCTCGAAGCCTACAAGGATTTCGAGATACGCATTCACCAGCAGGACCGGGGCGTGCGCCTGGAGCTGCTGAACGCGCCGGCCGATGCATTCGTCGACGGCGAGATGATCGCCAGCACCCGGGAAATGCTCTTCAGCGCCCTGCGCGACATCGTCTACACCGAGAACGAACTGGACAGCCAGCGCATCGACCTGAGCTCATCCCAGGGCATCAGTGACTACGTGTTCCACCTGCTGCGCAACGCCCGCACCCTGCGTCCCGGCGTGGAACCGAAAATCGTCGTGTGCTGGGGTGGTCATTCGATCAACACCGAAGAATACAAATACACCAAGAAAGTCGGCCATGAACTCGGCTTGCGCAGCCTGGACATCTGCACCGGCTGCGGCCCCGGCGTGATGAAAGGCCCGATGAAAGGCGCGACCATTGCCCACGCCAAGCAGCGTATCCATGGCGGGCGTTACCTGGGCCTGACGGAGCCGGGCATCATCGCCGCCGAGGCGCCGAACCCGATCGTCAACGAGCTGGTAATCCTGCCGGACATCGAGAAGCGCCTGGAAGCCTTCGTGCGCGTCGGCCACGGCATCATCATCTTCCCGGGCGGCGCCGGTACGGCGGAAGAGTTCCTCTACCTGCTGGGCATCCTCATGCACCCGGCCAACCAGGACCTACCCTTCCCGGTCGTGCTCACCGGACCGAAAAGCGCCGCGCCGTACCTGGACCAGTTGCACGCGTTTGTCGGCGCGACCCTGGGCGAAGCCGCGCAGAAGCACTACCAGATCATCATCGACGATCCGGCCGAAGTGGCGCGGCAGATGACCCAGGGCCTGAAAGAAGTGAAGCAGTTCCGCCGCGAGCGCAACGACGCGTTCCACTTCAACTGGCTGCTGAAAATCGACGAAGGTTTCCAGCGCCCGTTCGACCCGACCCACGCCAACATGGCCAGCCTCGGCCTGAGCCGCGACCTGCCGCCCCACGAACTGGCCGCCAACCTGCGCCGGGCGTTTTCCGGAATCGTCGCCGGTAACGTCAAGGACAAGGGCATCCGCCTGATCGAGGAACACGGCCCGTACGAGATCCACGGCGACTCCGCCATCATGGAACCGCTTGATCGCCTGCTGCAGGCCTTCGTCGCCCAGCACCGGATGAAACTGCCGGGCGGCGCGGCGTATGTGCCGTGCTATCGCGTGGTGACCTGATTCGCAGGAACCCCATAAGAAATGTGGGAGCGAGCCTGCTCGCGAAGGCGTCGGGTCAGCCAGATCACTGCTGGCTGAACCACCGCTTTCGCGAGCAGGCTCGCTCCCACAGGGTTCAGCGGTGGCTTGAGAGGCGCATCAACCCGCCATTCACCGCGACACTCAGCCCACGGTAATCCTCGATCTGCGAGTGCAACGTCACCACCGGATGCGTGTGCGTGGCCGTCACCACCATCACGTCCGCGCCCGCCGCCTCGCCGGCCTTGATCCCGGCTTCGGCATCCTCGAACACCAGGCATTCCTGCGGCGCCACTTGGAGGCGCTGCGCCGCGAGTAGATAGCAATCGGGGTTCGGCTTGCCGGCGTTCACGTCTTCGGCAGTCACCATCACCGCCGGACGCACAATCCCGGCTGCTTCCATGCGGCGCAAAGCCAAGGCCATTGGCGCCGAGGTGACGATTGCCCATTGCGTCGGCGGCAGGCTTTTGAGAAACGCCAGCGCACCGGGCACCTCGACCACGCCCTCCACGTCCTCGATTTCTTCGACGGTGAGCTGCGCGGCCTCGGCCTGGGCGTCCACGCCCGGCAGGTTCTGGCGGGCGACGGTGTCGACAGCCCGCACGCCATGGATGGTCGGCAGGAATGTCGCCACGTCCAGGCCATGGCGCATGGCCCAGCGCGTCCAGATCCGCTCGGTGGCAGCGACAGAATTGAGCAGCGTGCCGTCCATGTCGAAGAGGAAGGCGCGGTAGGCGATGGAGGGGAGTTTTACAGGCATTGAGATCCTCGTGGGTGACAAGACGGGGCAGTGGGCACTGTAACACTCGCCTATCTGCTAACCGCCGGTTTCATGTGGGAGCGAGCCTGCTCGCGAATACGTCGGGCCAGTCACATCGATACTGGCTGAACCACCGCTTTCGCGAGCAGGCTCGCTCCCACAGGGGTTCGGTGGTGGGCCGGCTATACCAACCGCTCGATCCGCTGATGCTGCCAGACCCGTTTGTAATACACCGCCTGCAAAATCAGCATGCTCAGGTAAGCCACCGGAAACGCCATCCACACCCCTTGCAGGCCGAAGTGCGCGTCCAGCAGGTAGGCCGCCGGCACTTGCACGCCGATGATGCAGAAGATCGAGATCGCCACCGGCACCAGCACCGTGCCGCTGGCGCGCATGATGCCGCCGATGATGGCCTGGAAGCCGAACACCAGCAGGCTCCAGAGCATGATGTGCAACAGGTGCTCGGCCTGGACCCGCGCCGCCGGGTCGGTGATGAACAGCCCCAGCAGCCAGTGGGACAACAGATACCCCAGCAGCACCAGGCCACCGGTAAGCCAGACGTTGATCAACAGCCCCGTGCGCAGGATCGGCCCGAGGCGTTCCAGGTGTCCGGCGCCGATGGCCTGGGCGCCGAGGATCGAGGCGGTGATGGCGATCGACAGCGCCGGAAATTGCACGTAATTGACTATCTGCGTCACCGCCCCGTAGGCAGCCGTAGCCTGGGAGCCGTGGTGATTGACCAACGCCAGGACGACCAGCTCCGATAACGAAATCACCACCATCTGCAACCCCGTCGGCAAGCCGATGCGCAG
Source organism: Pseudomonas sp. Z2-11 (assembly GCF_054161305.1). Lineage (NCBI taxonomy): Bacteria > Pseudomonadati > Pseudomonadota > Gammaproteobacteria > Pseudomonadales > Pseudomonadaceae > Pseudomonas > Pseudomonas sp. Z2-11. The sequence goes on along the minus strand of NZ_CP096395.1, from coordinate 2,298,729 downwards.
CACCTTGGCGAGAATATCCCGGTCCAGGCGCATCGCGGCGAACAGCGCGCGGTCCGGCGCCAAGGCATGCGCCCGCCGGTTGAGGCGCCACGCCAGCATGGCCATGGCCGATGCGGTACCCACCAGGCCCGCCCACGCCGCGCTCTGGATACCCATCTGCGGCAATCCCAGCCAGCCACGGATCAGCACCGGCGTCAGCAGCATCCCGACGCTGGTGGATACCAGCAACGCCAGCAGCGGCGAGACGGTATCACTCACCCCGCGCAGCAGCTGGGTGAAGAGCACGAACACCAGTAGCATCGGCAGGATCCACATCATCACCCGCGCGTAAGAAATGGCATCTTCGAGCACATCGTCGGGCGTGCCGAGCCCTTGCAGGGCCTCGCGAGCGAAGACGCTGCCCAACACCGCGGCCACCAACCCGATGATCGCCCCCAACAGCAACGTCGAGCCGGCGATCGCCTTCACCGTTTCGGTCTCGCCGGCGCCATAGGCCTGCCCGATCAACACGCCCGCCCCCGCGCCCAGACCAATCACCAGGGCGATGAAGAAAAACACGATGGGAAACATCCCCGACACCGCCGCCAAAGCCTGGGTACCGAGCATCTGGCCGATGTAGATGCTGTTGAGCGTACCGGACATCGACTGGAGGAAATTGGACAGGACCATGGGGGCCAGGAACAGCAGGTAGGTTTTCCAGAGTGGCTGGGCAGGCATGGGGGCTCGATGGCAGGTTCGAAATCAATGCCGGGTAATTTAGCTCAATCCTCTCGTTCTGTTGCAGAGATGTCGCCTTTGTGGCGAGGGAGCTTGCTCCCGCTGGACTGCGCAGCAGGCCCAAAATCCATAAGGCTGATTACTTCTGGCGAAACCCGATAAAAACGGGGCCGCTTCGCGTCCCAGCGGGAGCAAGCTCCCTCGCCACGGGTTATCCGCAGGTCAGGCCTTCTCGACATTTCTCCGATTTGGTCTATTCTTAGATAGCAATGTGCCATTATTTTTATCGAAACCGGACGACTGGTCCTCAAGACCGCGTCGGCTTTGCAGATAACCAGTCATTAGCAAATATCCTGTCAGCAACACTGTTCAAGGACCGAACCATGACGTCGTATTCCCACGACCACTCCCCCGCCAAAACCCAACCACGCATTCTCTGGCACGCCTTGATCGTGGCCATCGCCGCAAGCGTCGGCGTGCTGGCACTTAACGGTGCGAGCACACAGAACATCGGTTTGAGCATCGTGCTGGTGGTTCTTGGCGTGGCCGTCGGCATCTTGGGCGCGCGTTCACAACGTCTTCAACTCGACGAGGCGACGGCCGCGGCCATCACCCGCCACGAGTTGCAAGCCGCCGGTCATGTTTCCCATAAAGCCACCGCGCAGCTCAACGAAGTGATCCTCGGCGCGATGCCGATCTGGGCCAAGCAAGTCGAAAGCTCACGCCAGCAGACTGAAACCGCAATCGTCTCGCTGACCACCCGCTTCACCGGCATCTCTTCGCGCCTCGAAGAGACCGTGCAAGCCTCGCAACAGGCCGCCGGCGAGTTGGCCGGCAGCGGCGGTGGCGGTGCCGTCCAGGTACTGGCGCAGAGCGAAGGCGAACTGGTCAAGGTCATCGACTCGCTGAAAACCACCCAGGCCAGCCGTGATGAAACCCTGACCCAGGTCCGCAGCCTGACCGCCTACACCGGCGAACTGCGGACCATGGCCGCCGATGTCGCGGCAATTGCCGCCCAGACCAACCTGCTGGCCCTGAACGCCGCCATCGAGGCCGCCCGGGCGGGCGAAGCCGGGCGCGGTTTTGCGGTAGTGGCCGATGCGGTGCGTGCACTGTCGAGCAAATCCAGCGAGACCGGCCAGCAGATGTCGGCCAAGGTCGACGTCATCAATACCGCCATCACCCAACTGGTCCAGGCCGCCTCCAGCGGCGCCGACCAGGACAGCCAGTCCGTGGCCGTCTCCGAAGGCAGCATTCAGCGCGTGCTGGAACGCTTCAAAAGCGTCACCGAGCGTCTCGCCGATTCGGCCGACATGCTGCAACGGGAAAGCTTCGGCATTCGCGACGAGCTCACCGAAGTGTTGGTCAATCTCCAATTCCAGGATCGGGTCAGCCAGATCCTCAGCCACGTGCGCGACAACATGGAGGACCTGCATGTGCACATACAGCAGGCCAACCAGTCGCCCGATCAGGCTATCTCCATCGACGCCCGCCAATGGCTGGCGCGCATGGAAACCACCTACGCCACCGACGAGCAACGCCGCAATCATCATGGCGACTCGGCCGCGCAACAGACTTCACAGGAAATAACCTTCTTTTAGGAGAGCCGTTCATGGCTAAAAGTGTATTGGTTGTCGACGACTCCGCGAGCGTTCGGCAGGTAGTCGGCATCGCGTTGAAAAGTGCCGGCTACGACGTGATCGAAGCCAGCGATGGCAAGGACGCACTGGGCAAGCTCACCGGGCAGAAAGTGCACCTGATCATCAGCGACGTGAACATGCCGAACATGGACGGCATCACCTTCGTCAAGGAGGTCAAGAAGCTCGCCAGCTACAAGTTCACGCCGATCATCATGCTCACCACCGAATCCCAGGAATCGAAGAAGCAGGAAGGCCAGGCCGCAGGCGCCAAGGCCTGGGTGGTCAAGCCGTTCCAACCGGCGCAGATGCTGGCGGCGGTATCCAAGCTGATTCTTCCTTGATGGCCGGAGGCTTCGATGCCGCTGCTGTACGAAACAGAAGATGACACCGCGCAGGTGCAGATCGACGGCGAGCTGACGATCTACACCGCCGCCGACCTGGCCGCACAATTGCTGCCACGGCTGGGGGCCACGCCAAACATGGCGCTGGACCTGTCGCAGATCACCGAGATGGACGGCGCCGGCCTGCAACTGCTGCTGATGATTCAGCGCGAGGCACCCAAGGCCGGGACCCAACTGACGGTGACCGGCCAGAGCAAAGCCGTTATGGACACACTCGCCCTGTGCAACCTCGTTGCCTAGAGGCCCCGCGACACGTCGGACACGACAAAGGATATGAGCGTGAGCATCAATCTCGATCAGGCACAACAAACGTTTATCGTCGAGGCACGAGAGCAGTTGCAGGCGATGGAAGAATCGCTGCTGCAACTGGAAAACGACCCCGCCGACGATGACGCCATCGGCGCAATTTTCCGCGCCGCTCACACCATCAAGGGTTCGGCCGGGCTGTTCGGCCTGGAGCCGATCGTCAGCTTCACCCACATCGTCGAAGACGTGCTCGACCGCTTGCGTGAAGGCAGCGTGGCGGTGGACCCGGGCCTGATCGCGGTGCTGCTCAAGTCCGGCGATCACATGCTTGAACTGATCGACGTGGTCGCCAACCAGGGCTCGACGTTGCAGCCCCCTGCCCTGGCTCGGGAAATGGAATTGTGCCAGATCCTCCAGGAATACCAGGCGCCCCCGACCGCGCCCGAAACCACTACTGCACAGGCAACTGAAACGAGCGAGTCAAGCGACGCGCGCCTCTGGCACATCAGCCTGCGCTTTGGCCAGGAAGTGTTCCGCAATGGCATGGACCCGCTGTCGTTCCTGCGCTATCTGCAGACCCTCGGTGAAATCGTCGAGATCACCACGCTGACCGAGGCGATGCCGGCCATCGAAGCCTGGGATGCCGAATCCTGCTACCTGGGTTTTGATATCGGGTTTCGCTCCGCCGCCGGTCATGCCGCGATCAACGAAGTCTTCGATTTTGTTCGCGAAGATTGCGTCATCGACATCGTTGCCGTGCCAGAGGCAGAGCCCCAGGCGAGCACCGATTTGGTCACCACCGCCCAGACAGCCAGCGAAGAAAGCACCGCCATGGTCACCACCGGCGAGCTGCTGGCAGACCAGCGCAAGACCCCGCGCATGCCGGCCCAGGTCGCGCCGGACAAACAGGCCGTGGCCACCGACGGCAAAAGCAGGGACGGCACGTACGTCCGGGTCAACGCCGACAAACTCGACGAACTGATCAACCTGGTCGGCGAGCTGGTGATCGCCAGTGCCGGCGCCAGCCTGCTGGCCCGCACGTGCCAGAACGACCCGTTGCAGGAGGCCACCTCATCGGTGTCCGGGCTGGTGGAAGAGATTCTCGACGGCGCCCTGCGCCTGCGGATGATCCCGATCGGCGAAACCTTCAACCGTTTTCGCCGGGTGGTGCGCGACGTCAGCCAGGAACTGGGCAAGGACATCGACCTGATCATCAGCGGCGCGGAAACCGAGCTGGACAAGACCGTCGTGGAAAAGATCGGCGACCCGCTCATGCACCTGCTGCGCAACGCCATGGACCACGGCATCGAAACCGCCGAGGCGCGGCTGGCCGCCGGCAAACCGGCCAAGGGTCACCTGCACCTCAACGCCTACCACGACTCGGGCAGCATCGTGCTGGAAATCGCCGATGACGGCGCCGGCCTCAACCGCGACCGCATCCTGGAAAAAGCCCACGAGCGCGGCCTGATCGCCGCCGGCGCGAACCTGAGCGACCAGGAAATCTACAACCTGATTTTCGAACCCGGCTTCTCCACCGCCCAGGCCGTCACCAACCTGTCCGGGCGCGGTGTGGGCATGGACGTGGTCAAGCGCAACATCACCCTGCTGCGCGGCACCGTCGACCTCGACAGCCAACCGGGCAAGGGCACCGTGGTGCGCATCCGCCTGCCGCTGACGCTGGCGATCATCAATGGCTTCCTCGTCGGCATCGGCCAGTCCACCTATGTGATTCCGCTGGACATGGTCCAGGAATGCATCGAACTGAGCGAAGACGATGGCGTCGCCAGTCGCGAACAAGGCTACCTCGACCTGCGCGGCGAAGTGCTGCCGCTGGTGTACCTGCGCGATCATTTCCATCACGAAGGCCCGGCCTCGCGCCGGCAGAACGTGGTGGTGGTGCGCTACGCCGAACTCAAGGCCGGGCTGGTGGTGGATGACCTGCTGGGTGAATTCCAGACCGTGATCAAACCCTTGGGCAAGCTGTTCGGCGCACTGCGCGGCATCAGCGGCTCGACCATTCTGGGCAGCGGTGCGGTGGCGTTGATTCTCGACGTACCTGCCCTGCTCACCCAGATCGCACAAACAGAAAACCGCTACAACCCGACCCCATTACAACAAGCCAACGCTCGCTGACGCTTCAACACTCCATGGAGAGGTATTCCCCAATGAAATGGTTCTACGACCTTAGAATCGCCACCAAACTGATCACCTCGTTCCTCGTGGTGTTGGCGCTGACCGCCGTCATGGGCGTGTTTTCGATCCACCAGCTGGGCCAGGTGAACGGCACCACCACCGAGATCCGCGAGAACTGGATGCCGTCCATGCGCGCCGCCTCGGGCATGCGCTTCTACGCAGCGAGCTTTCGCCTCAAGGAAAACCGTCATATTTCCGCCGACTCCGAGCAAGAACGCGTAACGCTGGAGCAGGAAGCCGACGAAGCGAAAAAGGCGTTCGAAACCCGTCTCGGCACCTATGAAAAACTGCTCTCCACCGCCGAAGACCGTCAACTGTTCGAAACCACCCGCAACGACTGGGCCGCTTACCTGGTGGTCAGCAAGGATCTGTTCGCGCTGTCCCGGCAGAACCAGACCGAGCAAGCCATGGCGCTGCTCAAGGGCGAGTCCAAACGCCAGTTCGACCTGGTGACAAGCGACCTGCAAAAACTCGTGGAACTGAACGACGTCGGTGCCGGCGCCGCCAGCGAACACGGCACCCAGCTGTATGAGAATGCACGCCTGTCGATCATCGCCGTGCTGGCTGCCGCCCTGCTGGTGGGCCTGAGTCTGGCGCTGTTCATTTCGCGGATCATTTCCCGTCCGCTGAAGCAGGCCGCCGCCGTCGCCGAACAACTGGCCGAAGGTAACCTGAACGCGAAAATCGAAGCCGGCTCCAATGACGAAACCGGCATGGTGCTCAATGCCATGCAGAATATGGTTGGCAAGCTCTCGCACATCATCGGTGAAGTGCGCAACGCGGCGGACAACCTCGCCAGCGCCTCCGAAGAAGTCAGCGCCACCGCGCAATCAATGAGCCAGGCCACCAGCGAACAGGCGGCCAGCGTCGAGGAAACCAGCGCCTCCATCGAGCAGATGAGCGCCAGCATCAACCAGAACACCGAGAACGCCAAGGTTACCGACGGCATGGCCAGCAAGGCCGCCAAGGAAGCCACCGACGGCGGCGAGTCGGTGCAGCAGACCGTGGTGGCGATGAAAAAAATCGCCCAGCGCATCAGCATCATCGACGACATCGCCTACCAGACCAACCTGCTGGCGCTCAACGCCGCCATCGAAGCGGCCCGCGCCGGCGAACACGGCAAAGGCTTCGCGGTGGTCGCCGCCGAAGTGCGCAAGCTGGCTGAGCGCAGCCAGGTTGCCGCCCAGGAAATCGGCGAGCTGTCGTCCAGCAGTGTCGACATGGCGGAGAAGGCCGGGAACCTGCTCAACGAAATGGTCCCGTCCATCAACAAGACTTCGGACCTGGTGCAGGAAATCAGCGCCGCGTCCGAAGAACAGGCCGCCGGCGTTGCGCAGATCAACACCGCCATGACCCAGCTCAATCAGGTGACCCAGCAGAACGCCTCCAGCAGCGAAGAACTGGCCGCCACCGCCGAAGAGATGAGCAGCCAGGCCGAACAGCTGCAACAGGCCATGAGCTTCTTCACCCTGGACACGCCCGCCAAGTCCGCCATGCAGAGCGCCAGGGTCGATAACACCCCAGGTCCGTCCAGCCGCAAACCGGCACGGACACCGGCACCGGTGATGCCCAAGGCGTTTGCCTACAACATGGCCAGCGCGCCGGACGAATCGGAATTCACCCGGTTCTGATGGCCCGGTTCCACAGGCTTGCCTAAAGGAGAAAAAGCTATGGGCGCCATCGCGACCACACGTCAGACCGTCAGCGCGGTCGAGGAAGAAGCGCAATACCTGACGTTCATGCTCGGCACGGAGATGTTCGCCATCGGCATCCTGTGCATCAAGGAAATCATCGAGTACGGCAACCTCACCGTCGTGCCAATGATGCCGGCCTTCGTGCGCGGGGTGATCAACCTGCGTGGCGCGGTCGTGCCGGTGGTGGACTTGTCGGCTCGTTTCGGCCGACCGAATTCCGCCATCAGCCGGCGCAGTTGCGTGGTCATCATCGAGGCCGCCAGCGCCGACGGGCAGGCCCAGGATATTGGCCTGCTGGTGGACACGGTGTCGGCGGTGCTGGAGATCCCGGCCTCGCAGATCGAGCCGCCGCCGAGTTTCGGCGCGAAGATCCGCGCCGACTTCATCAGCGGCATGGCCAAGGTCGATGGCAAGTTTGTCATCGTGCTGGAGGTCGACCGGGTGCTGTCCATCGACGAGATGTCCGAACTCGCCCAGGCCAGCCCCGCCGCGTTGGAAGCGCCAGTCTCATGAGCACAGACACTTGCAAGGAACGCACAGTGAATTCAATGGCCCTCAGCGACCGGGAGTTCAGCCAGTTTCAAACCTGGCTGTACCAGGCCGCCGGCATCAACCTGTCGCCAGCCAAGAAAGCCCTGGTGGCCGGGCGGCTGTTCAAGCGCCTCAAGCACTATGAGCTGGACAGTTATGGCGAATATTTCAAGCTGATCATGAGCGGCCAGCGCAGCGACGAATTGCAGGTGGCGCTGGACCTGCTCACGACCAACGAAACCTATTTTTTCCGCGAGCCCAAGCACTTCGACTTTCTTCGCGACCATGTGCTGCCCCACGCGACGCCGGGCAAGACCTTCCGCCTGTGGAGTGCGGCCAGTTCCTCCGGCGAGGAACCCTACAGCCTCGCCATGACCCTGGCCGAAAGCCTGGGCACCACGCCTTGGGAAGTCATCGGTTCGGACATCAGCACCCAGGTGCTGGCCAAGGCCCGTTCCGGGCATTACCCGATGGAGCGCGCGCGCAACCTGCCCCATCCGTTGCTGGTGAAATATTGCCTCAAGGGCACCGGCAGCCAGCAAGGCACGATGCTCATCGATCGGGCGCTGCGCAACCGCGTCAACTTCATCCAGGTCAACCTCAACGACACCCTGCCGGAGCTGGGGGAGTTCGATGTGATTTTCCTGCGCAACGTGATGATCTATTTCGACCAGCCCACCAAAAGCAAAGTGGTTGCGCGGCTGATCCCTCGGCTCAAGTCCGGCGGCTATTTCATCGTCAGCCATTCGGAGAGCCTCAATGGTGTGTCCGATGCGCTGAAGTTGGTCGCCCCTTCGATTTATCGCAAGCCATGAGCGCCGCGATAAAGCAGGTAGCGGAGGTCTACCTCGGGCCGGGAGAGTTTCGCTTTGCGACCTGCCCGACCCGGCTGCGGACGATCCTCGGCTCCTGCGTGGCGATCACGCTCTGGCATCCGCAGCGCAAGATCGGCGGCATGTGCCATTTCATGTTGCCCAGCCGGGTACGTTGCTCCACCGCGTTGAACGGGATGTACGCCGATGAAGCCATCGAGCTGTTCGTCCGTCAGGCCCGGGCCCATCGCACCGAGCCTGAGGAATACCAGCTCAAGCTGTTCGGCGGCGGCGAGATGTTTCCCGAACTGCAACGCCATGTGGCATTCGGCGACGTGGCACGGTCGAACGTCAACGCGGCGCTGGAGATGGCCGCGCTCTATCGCCTGGACCTGATCGCCCAGGACATGGGCAGCACCGGCCACCGCAGCATCATTTTCGACCTTTGCACGGGCGACGTCTGGGTCAGGCACCAACCGATAAGGACCCTGCACTAACCATGTCAGGCAAAAAAATAAACGTATTGCTGGTGGATGATTCCGCCGTGGTCCGCCAGGTATTGCTGGCGATCCTGAGTGACACGCCGGACATCAACGTCATCGGTGCGGCTTCCGACCCGATCTTTGCCATGGACAAACTGGCGAAGGAATGGCCCGACGTGATCGTGATGGACGTGGAAATGCCGCGCATGGACGGCATCACTTTCCTGAAAAAAATCATGAGCGAACGGCCTACCCCGGTAGTGATCTGCTCGTCGCTGACGCCCAAGGGCGCGGAAACCACCTTGCAAGCCATGGCCGCCGGTGCGGTGGAAATCATCACCAAGCCCACCAGCGGCTTGAAGAACTTCCTTTTGGAATCGGCCCCGGAACTGGTGTCCGCCATCCGCGCCGCCGCCCAGGTCAACGTCCGCAACCTGGGCAAGCGCCCAGCTCCGGCGACGCCGCTGACGCCGGCGACCAAACTCACCGCCGACGCCATGCTGCCCGCCGCCAACGGCCACGCCATGGCCCAGACCACCGAACGCATCGTGGCCATGGGCACCTCGACCGGCGGCACCCAGGCGCTGGAAGCAGTGCTTACCGCCCTGCCACGGGTGTGTCCGGGCATCGTCATCGTCCAGCACATGCCGGAAAAATTCACCGCATCCTTCGCCGCGCGGCTCAACAGCCTGTGCCAGATCGAAGTGCGCGAAGCGAAAAACAACGACCGCATCCACCCGGGCCTGGCCCTCATCGCCCCCGGCGGCAAGCACATGATGGTGACCCGCAGCGGCGCGTTCTATCACGTGCAGGTAGTGGACGGCCCGCTGGTCAATCGCCATCGCCCTTCGGTGGATGTGCTGTTCCGCTCGGTGGCGAAGTTCGCCGGCCGCAATGCCACGGGCATCATCATGACCGGCATGGGCGACGATGGCGCCCGCGGCCTCAAGGAAATGCTCGACGCCGGCAGCGCCACCGTGGCCCAGGACGAGGCCAGCTGCGTGGTGTTCGGCATGCCCAAGGAAGCCATCAAACTCAACGCCGCGCAGCGGGTGATGCCGTTGCAGGAGATTGCGCAGGTGATATTGCATCGCTGAACAAAGCACCTGTTGTTGAGTGAGAGCTGTTGTGGCGAGGGAGCTTGCTCCCGCTGGGCTGCGCAGCGGCCCCACATACTCGGAGGCGCCGTTGCAGATCGAGTTGCCAGGGTTCAGGGCCGCTGCGCGCCCCAGCGGGAGCAAGCTCCCTCGCCACAGGGAAAGCGCTTCAAACAGGCGAGATCGTCGCCAGCACACCAATCAGCAACGTCAACGCCAGAAAACCACCCAGAAAAATCGCCATCTTCGCCATGAGCATTCTCCCAATAGAGTCATTGCGGCACGACCGAATTGTGGAGCGGTAACTGATACCGTTACAGACGCACCTGCAACCAAAAAATGCGGATCAGCGCATAAAGCCAGAAACCCGCCAAGCCAGAACTGCAGAAGTACGCCATGATCCCGGCTATCATGCCGCACGCCCATTCAACGGGCGTGCTGCAAGCCACCCTAAAGGATTCAGGTATGCCCCTTCTGCCGTCACGCGCCACCCTCCTCGTCTCAGGTCTTCTGATCAGCTCTCTGTGCCTGGCCGAGGGCGAGCCGGCGGAAAGCGTCATCAAGGACTCGACCAAATCCGCGGTCTCGTCGTTCATCACCGCAGGCAAGAACCTGTTGGGCGGTGTGAGCGAAGGCGTGCTCGACGGGCGCGAGTCGGTCCAGGGCACCGATGGCGCCGCGATCATCTCCTCCGGCGAGCAGATGAAAGACCGCATCACCATCGAAGTGCTGAAGCTTGAGCCCAGCGAAGAAAACGTCACCATCACCCTCGGCTTCAAGAACAGCACAGACACCCAACTGCGCCTGATCAACCTCGGACAAACCGGCACCCTGCTGGCCATCGACCAGGCCGGCTACGCCAACCGCCTCACCGGTCTGGACAACCCCGACGAAGTCACCGTCCCACCGAAGATCGCCGTACGACAGAAATTCGTTTTCGAAGGCATGAACGAGGCGATCAGTGCCGTACGGGTCTGGGGGGCGGATTATTCGGTCAAGAAGTAGAGACATCCGCGATCAAGCAACCCAACAATCATCGCGTATCCAGGCAAGGATTCATTGATAAACCCCTTGCTCGATACGGCGCAGGTAATCCTTTACCGTTTGAAAGCCCAGCGGCTTGTCGATCAACTCCAAGGGCACATGACCGTCCAGGTACCTGCAGGGTTTCTTCAACCAGTCGTGAGCCAACGACTGGCTGCCGAACACCTCAGTCGCATGATCCAAAGTGCGGGCATACTGAAGCTTGGCATCCTGACTTCCCAGCATCGATTTATCCTCACGATATAAAGTTCTTCACACAGCGTTGTGCTAGCCCATGCTAGGCGCGGCATTTCCGAAGGCCAACCCTAAAAAGTCGTCAGAGATTTCGTTCATTCACTCCATGAGCGTCCATCTTCTGTAGGAAACACACCAAGCCCGTGGCGAGGGAGCTTGCTCCCGCTGGGCTGCGCAGCAGCCCCTCCTTTCTGAACCAACCCCCGGCTCGTCTGTCGACTCCAAAACTCTCGAACCACGAGCACGACGATGCCCGACAAACCCAATACATACCCCCATAGCCTGCTAAACGGCTCATGGCTGAACGAACCGAAAATCCACTCCGCGCCCACAACAGACTCCCTGCACCTGGAAACCGACAACGCTACCGACTTCTGGCGCGAAACCCACTACGGCTTCACCCACGACAGCGGCCATTTCCTCGGCGTCGAAGCCCCACCCAGCTTCACCTGCCAACTACGCGTCCAAGGCACCTTCGAAGCCCTGTACGACCAGGCCGGCCTGATGGTCCGCATCAACGAACGCCAATGGGTCAAGGCCGGGATCGAACTGAGCGACGGCCAGGCCATGCTCGGCAGCGTACTCACCGACGGACAATCCGACTGGGCGACCAGCCCGTACACCGCCGATCCCAACGACTTCTGGATGCGCGCCACGGTCGCCAACGGCGTACTGCGCTTGCAGGTTTCCGCCGATGGACTTCGTTGGCCGCTGGTGCGTTTATGCCCGTTTCCCATCGCACCGACCTACCGCGTCGGCCCGATGGCATGCAGCCCCAAGCGCGGCGGCTTGAAAGTCGCTTTTTCCGACTGGACGCTCGGGCCTGCGCTGGGCAAGGACTTGCATGATCTGACCTGAGCACGGCCCCTGTTGCAGCACTCTGTATCCGCGACACACAGCAATACAAACACACCGCCGCACGACACATCCCAGATACACGACAAGCGCCAAATGGCCCCGTCCGAACAGGCCAGTCGCGCCTTGCTTCGACCCGACGTGCCCAGCACCGGGCAAGCAACGTGACGCCGCCACGGCACACGCCCCGCGCAACGTTGCCAGGGGCCACACTGCTCTTATCTGGAGAAATCTCATGACCCGTACAAAAAACTCGAACACCGCTCGCCTCGCCCTTGCCGCCCTCGCCCTGTCTGGTGGCTTGAGCCTCGCCCAGTCGGCTTTCGCGGTCGACGCCCTGCCCCAGGGTTATCAACTGGCCTCGGCGGAAAAAACCTCCGAAGGCAAGTGCGGCGAAGGCAAATGCGGCGCCGCCGAATCGGGCAAAAAAGTCACCCAGGCCGAAGGCAAATGCGGTGAAGGCAAATGTGGCGACGCGTCCTTCGCCCGCACTGATACCGACAAAGATGATCGCGTGTCGCTGAAGGAATTCCTCAGCGTGGCGCCGACCGAACAAGCCGAGTTCGAAAAGATGGACAGCAACCACGACGGCTACCTGTCCGAAGCGGAAACCTACAAATATCGCACCGGCCAATACACCGCCAATGGCAAGAAAGTGCCCACCGAGCTGTTCACCCGCATGAGCCAAGCCAAGGAATAAAGCCCTTTGCCCGCGCCCTCCCGGCGGTTCACACCGGGAGGGTCTGGCCATCCCTGGAGAATTGCGATGAGCACCTTCACTTCACCCAACGGCGCCGGGCTCGGCCTGCGTCGCGCCATGCTTGGCGACTTGCTGAAAATGCCCCCGGGCGCCGTGGATTTCCTCGAATGCGCGCCGGACAACTGGATCGGCGTCGGCGGTGTCTACGCCGAACAACTCGATCAACTGGCCGCAAGACACCCCATCACCTGCCACGGCTTGTCCCTGTCCCTCGGCGGCCCACAACCTCTCGACCTCGACCTGCTGCGGGGCACACGCCGCTTTCTCGATCGCTACGGCGTGGCGATCTACAGCGAGCACCTGAGCTACTGCTCCGCCAGCGGCCACCTCTACGACCTCTTGCCGATCCCCTTCACCGAAGAAGCCGTGCACCACGTTGCCGCGCGCATACGCCAGACCCAGGACCTACTGGGCCAGCGCATCGCCGTGGAAAACATCTCCTACTACGCCGCGCCCTTCCAGGCCATGAGCGAAATCGACTTCATCACCGCAGTCCTCGAAGAAGCCGACTGCGACCTGCTGCTGGACGTCAACAACCTCTACGTCAACGCCATCAACCACCGCTACGACGCTCAGAAATTTCTCGCCGCCCTGCCCGCGCAACGCGTCAGCTACCTGCACGTGGCCGGCCATTACGACGAAGCCGACGACCTGAAAATCGACACCCACGGCGCGCCCGTCAAGCAAGACGTCTGGACGCTTCTGTACCAGACCTACCAACGATTCGGACCGGTGCCGACATTGCTCGAACGCGACTTCAACTTCCCGCCGTTGACCGAACTGCTCGCCGAGGTAGGGCAGATCAAACAGCTGCAACAACTCGCCTGCCCAGCAACCCCGGAGGCCCGCCATGCCTGAACAACTGCTCGACCAACTCAACTGCATGGCCAACTTCGTCCGCCACCCCCACCACCCGCCCCCACCCGGGCTGGAAGCCCGCCGCCTGGCCATCTACCGCCAACTGTTCATCGGCAACATCGAATCACTGCTCGCCGCCAGCTTCCCGGTCATCCACCAAACCCTGCCGCGCGCCGACTGGCAACGACTTGCCCACGACTTCTACGCCAACCACCACTGCCAGACGCCGCTGTTCACACAGCTGGCCGGCGAATTTGTCGCCTACCTGGAACAACATGAGGATCTGCACGACCTCCCGCCATGGCTGCCCGAACTCGCCCAGCACGAATGGAGCGAAAGCGCCCTGCTGCTGAGCGATGCGGTGGAGCCGTCACACAATCCCCACGGCGATCTGATGGAAGGCACGCCCGTGGTTTCCGGACTCGCGCAGGCACATGCCTATGAATGGCCGGTGTGCGACATCGGACCGGATCATCAGCCCACCGAAAAGCCTGCGGCCCCCACATTGGTCTTGCTACAGCGGCGCGAAGGGCAAGTGACGTTTTCGCGGCTGGCGCCGATGGCTTACGCATTGTTGGCGTCGCTGATGGAACATCGGCGCAGTGGGCGGGAGCATCTGGTTGCGTTGGCTGAGATGGCAGGAGTGTCGGTGCGAGAGTTGATGCCGATGGGGGTGGCGGCGCTTGAGGGGTTCAAGGCACAGGGGATTGTGTTGGGGACGCGTTGGGGGTGAGTTGTGACAATTCCTACGCGACTCTCGGAAATGGTCACCTGTCCGGCACAGGTGCTTCAACCTATAGTCAATCGCGTCGCCCCGAATGGCGATCAGGTTTGGCGACCTGCGATCGGATCAGCCCATTAATCTGATCGGAGCAATCCCATGGAAAGATACATCCCCATCACCGGCATCGACTGCACCCCGGCTTCGCTGCTGATTGATAGTCAGGCACCGCTTGACGTTCTGCATGCTACGGCTGATTACCGTATTCGGGTCGTGACACAGGTTCTGGAGAATATTGCGTTTCGTGCCGAGATTGGTAGCGATACGGTAGTGCTTTCGGATTTCGCGCAGTTGCTGACGATTCCGCTAAGGGATGGGTGTGATTTGTTGGAGGTGATTGGGCGGCGGCTTCAGGAGGCGGTTGAGGGGTGAAAGAGAACGGGCGCTGGAAGCGCCCGTTTTTTTGCCCCCGATGAACGAATGGGGTAATAGAAAGTTCTGCGTTTGGCGCCGCGGCGCATTTTGGAGAGTACTGAACGGCAGCAATCGGCCAGAAGCGGACGCTCAAGGCCAACCTTTTTTGACCCAAATCGGTCATCATCATGTTCCAGTATTATTACGCCGATGCTCGGACTGTTCATAGGTAGGTTGATGTATGGCCAGAAGCGTTAGGCTTCAAAAAAACCTCATTCAAAGTATCTCGTTGAGATAGCGGGAGAGGTGGTGCTTGATGACTGCCTTGTTGGAAAGCTATGGGCTCTCAACAGAGGTGACAGGTTTGAGTTGAACTCAAGCTCCTTCAGTTTTCGACCTGTTCAAAAATACCGCTTGGAATACATGATAACGAGAGGCCCGATTCCTGCGCACTGGCTCTACAAAGAATTTGACCCAGAGGAGCTGACATTATCTTTTACGGCAAAAGACCTTGTCGGCATTTGCCATGGCTGGACCTTGTTTGACGAGTGACCGCTTAGCATTAGCCTTCTGGGAGGCAGCTTCTGGCCGATTCTGTTGAAAAAGTCGGTCCTTCCAGCCTGACGGGCAGCAATCGGCCGGAAGCAGAATTCAGGAGGACAGGAAACTGTCAAGAAGCATCCATTGCAGAGCTTCAGAAAAAGTTTCAATGGACAGCTAAAGTACGTACGCGGCCTAACAACTTAGAGATTTCCCAACCAAATAGGGAGAAAAATGGACGTTGATTCTATAACTGAAGAGAAGAAGCACCCCACATGGGACATCAGATTGACGGGGGAGCTAGTCACTGCGGTATTCGGGGCGGCGCAGTGGAAAAAGGCGCACCCTAGCGTAAGATCCATGACGGACAGACCTCAGTTCTGCCGCTACCACTACCACGAAGCCCTGGACATGATGAATGGATACATCGAATCCAAACTGAAGGAGACAGGCTTGTGGGGTGTCTACGAGGACTACGATGAGTTTAGTTACCTGATGCTGAAGATCAGGGGGAATGTCACTGCCTTCGTCCAGAGCCTGCATGCCGTGGCGGATACCTGCTCCCACATGCTCTATTACTCCTTGGAGCTGGACAAACTCCCCAGGCCCCTTAAGGAGCGGGACATCTATGCTAAGAAGGTTCTCAAGCTCTTGGAGCAGCAACGCGATGCCGGGCATTCCGAGTACGACAACCTCTGTAGATTTTTCCGCGAGATCACAACTGGCGATGACTACAAGTATCTTGATGCCCTGACCAACACTTCAAAGCACCGCAGCATTGTCCGCTCAGAACTGAACGAGGACGCCACCGGCAAGCGGGAAGAGAAGTGGATTCTGTTCTTGGAGTCGTTCTGGTACGCAGGAGAATTGTTTGAAAAATCCAACGCTCGCGAGTTCATGCGAAAGGAGCATGACCGTATTCAGCATCTGACCGTAAACATTGGTGTGGAACTGAACAATGTCTTGATGAAGCTCCAACCTTTGAAGCCCACAACCCAAGCCATTGAAGAACGTCGGTAAAGACTCTATACCGCAGCAGCCGGTGGCCACCGCCACTGTACGACCGCAGCCACTCCGAAGCCGTCACTGAAGAAATATTAACCGGCTGCTTATGATTTCAGTGAAAAGGGGACAAGTGAAAAGGGGACAGACTTATTTCAGGAAATAAATCTGTCCCCTTTTCTGTAGCGATACGGTGGTGCTTTCGGATTTCGCGCAGTTGCTGGCGATTCCGCTAAGGGATGGGTGTGATTTGTTGGAGGTGATTGGGCGGCGGCTCAGGAGGCGGTTGAGGGGTGATGGGAGAACGGGCGTTGGTGGCCCCCGTTTTTTTTGCCTCCGAAGAGCGCTTGTATGCACTTGCCTGGACGTTTTCTGCGCTTAGCGCCGTGGGCGTTTTGGAGAGTACTGAACGGCAGCAATCGGCCAAAAGCGGTCACTAACGCCGCGCTCTTCGGCAGATTTGAAGCTCAGCGGAAAATTTGTCCGACAGCAGCGTTTTGTTAAATGCGATTTTTGATACTGGGTAGTTCACCCTTGTAGTATTCCGCAATTAGATCTTCTCTGGAAGCTGGAAGGGTTATAAATGGGTTGTCTTTAAGTGCGCCTGGAGGCGCAAATAACACAGCCGCACCGCAACCTCTCATTTCGAAGAGCTCTAATTGCAATAGGAAAGCCCGGAAAACATATTGAGGCATACCTCTAACGCACCATTGATTAGCGCTAAGTTGCGCTTCTTTAAAAGCCCGTTCGGCATGGTCTTTGGAGTAAAAAAGCAGCATTTCAGGCCGATTAGTTGTTGGGTGCGGATAAGCAAAGAAACTACCAGTAACTCGACCACCTCTTTTTTCCATGATGGTCCAGAACGGCTCCCCGACTGTACTTTCATCGGGTAGCGCCACAGCTTTAAGCCTTTCTGCCAGCAACTCGTTAAATCTCGGTAGGTCGTCAACCGTGAGAAGCATAACATCGTTGTCTTCGGCAATTTCGTAAGCAAGCTTCTGATATCCAAGCCTAGAGACCATCACTTTTTGGATGTTTCCAGCGTTGGCAAGTTTTCCAAAAAACTTGGCCACATGCCCATTATCAACTGGTCGCCCGTGATCTTTGCATTCAATT
This sequence comes from Pseudomonas sp. Z2-11, assembly GCF_054161305.1. Lineage (NCBI taxonomy): Bacteria > Pseudomonadati > Pseudomonadota > Gammaproteobacteria > Pseudomonadales > Pseudomonadaceae > Pseudomonas > Pseudomonas sp. Z2-11. The sequence goes on along the minus strand of NZ_CP096395.1, from coordinate 2,281,372 downwards.
GCTACCTTGTGAGTAATCCCTGCCTTCTCAAATTGATAGTAAACATCTACTTGGTGAGAGCGACCAAACTTATCAACAATTTGAACATCTTGACCAACTACAATACCTTCATCTTTCATATTTAGAAGAAAGGAATATACCTGCTGGACATGCTTTTCTAATTCTATTCCGGAGTTCATAATTTCATTAGGAGTTTAAAGTTTGGTTAAGGGGCGGGCTTTAGCCGGTCCCGAGCGAGCAAAGCGAGCGGCTTGAATTAATTGTTAAGCTCCATTCTTCGCGATTAGCTTCTTGAAGTGCTCTAACTGCTCCTTTACCCATTCGGGCTTATATATCTCGAACTGGACTTGGTTAGGGTTTCCCAATTTGAATGTAGGCTTTATAAGTTTGGCGCCCATCTCTCCGGCCACATCGAAAAAAGCCTGAGCCACTTTCTCCCACGCCGATGCCGCCAGCTCTGTGATTTCTGTTTCTGGAAACTGAGACAGCCTCCATTGCCTTTGAACGCAGGTGTACTCGCCTCCACCGTCCTCTTCAGTGTAAAGAATACCCATGAAATCAGTGTCTTTTGCCGCAAAATAAATATATTTATTTATTGCTTCTCTACTATCACTCAAAGGGTCAATCGGTAGGTTTAGCCCTAGCTTCATACCTCTCCCTCGAGTAAAGCCAACACTTCCTCGACTTGCTGGCTTTAACATCTCCTTGTGAACAACGATGTCTCGTTGCTTGTACAGGAATGCTATTAATGGGTCGCTTGATAATTCAGATTTTTTTGCAGCTACAAGCTTGCTCAGCTCTTTACTTCCTTGAACCTCCATTGAAACCAGCTGCATGATTTCCTTCAGAGTTCTCAGGAATGAGTTTAAAGACCACCTGAACTTTTCAGCGGAGTGGTAGTTCTCCTCCATTAGTCGAATGAACCAAGCAGCCTCGTCAATTCGGTCAAACGATGATGATAGCAAGTCGAATACTTTTCTATTTGGACATTCTTCCATATCTATCCTTGGGGCTTAACGTTTGTTTAAGGGGCTGACTTTAGCCAGTCCCAGTGAGCGAAGCGAGCGGTTTGAACCAATTGTTATGAAACAGAATCGCGTAATTTGCGGAAGCTGCGAATGGCTTCTTCTCCGTATAACGTAGACTCCTCAAGAAACTCACGATAAGACTTTGCATTTAGTAATTTTTCTGGAAGATTTTTGAGCAGAATGGAGTTCTGGGGGAGACGTTCTACGATTGGGAGTGCTGGGATTGGCTCATTTCTGAGCATTCGGTGGTATGGAGTGAAAGTCATCATCAGCCAGCCAAATTCGTCGTACTTTTCTTTTAGCTCCAAGTACTCCTGCTGCTGAGCCTCGTTCAGATCTTTAAACCATTTTGGTAGAAATGGCTCTGCGTAAGTCATTAAAGGATCAAGCCGCTCTGCGATTTGAGGGGAAAAGAAATTTTCGTACCAACTTAGCTCGAATTTATCTTGAAGCTCTTGCCACGTAACTAATTCGGTATTAGTAAGCTCGGCGGCTTTATATGCACCCTCTTGAAAACCTGCAAGTGAAACAATATATCCCGCATTAGCTCCGATATCGGCGATAACTGTTCTAAATCCATGCACTACATTCTGTGGTATGCGAGCTTTCCAGTGTTTGCACTCACAGACAATTGAGTATTGTCGCCCTTTAACTTCCTCTTGAGCATATACATCAAGCTCGACTTCGCCGCGTACCGTCTGTACTTTTTTCTCAATCTCCACTGAGAATCCGCACTCTTCTAGCAGGCGGCCTACCTCGTTTTGGAGATCATTCCAGTTTTCAGGGGTGCTTGATGTGATCATGGCTCTGTTTCATAACTATAAATAGATACCAATTGGTGGATAAAAACTGCCCAATTGGTGGATAAAATTCTCTTGCAGGCGGCGCTGACAGCTCTAGGATGTGCTTTCTGCGCCGACACTGGAGTTATGCTCCAACCCCGGCAAGGCCTTTTTCCAGCGTGTTGGCCAGATCGCACATTAGCTTTCAGACTAGGTGCTAGGCAAGGGGTCGGCTCCATGCAAGAATCACTGAGGGGATTGCCACGCAATGGGGGGATTTCCCCAGCTTTCTTAGACGCCCTTGAGTGGCTGCTTTTGGCCGATTGCAGCCCATCAGAATGGGTGTCGGCCTCCAAAGACCACCTCTGTCTCCCGCGCCGCCCGGACCCACTTCAAAAACCTCTCGAATTGTTTGTAGCGGCGGAAATTAATCCGAGCCCGACGCAGCCCCCGGACGCGCCTCCAATACCATCAACCCTTCCGCCCCACCCCAAGACAAAACATCTTCCGATAATCAGAAGGCGACGTCCCCAGATGCGCGCCAAAATGCTGCCTCAACGACAGCGACGTCCCAAACCCCACCTCCCCCGCGATGCATTCAATAGGCAAGTCAGTCGTTTCCAGCAACGCCTGCGCCCTAGCCACTCGTTCAGCGGTCAACCATTTCGATACAGTCGTGCCGGTGGCTTCCTTGAACCGACGGGTAAAAGTCCGCCTGCTCATCTTCGCCATGTCTGCCAGAACGTCGAGGGACAGGTCGCCGGACAGATTCATTCGAGCCCACGTCAGGACGTCGGACAAGTGAGTCTCGGCAGGTAATTGCGGCACCGGGCGTTCAACATACTGCGCTTGGCCTCCTGGCCTGTGGGGTGGCGTCACGAGCATTTTTGCGGTGCGATTCGCCACGTCTGCGCCGAGACGCTCGCGTATCAGGTGCAAGCAACAATCGATTGCCGCCACCGTTCCGGCGGACGTCACGATGTTATCCGCGCTGACGTAGAGCACTTCGGGCTTGAATCGGACCTTGGGAAAACGTTGTGCAAACTGGTCACGGACGGCCCAGTGGGTGGTTGCTTCCTTTCCATCGAGCAGCCCGGCATCGCCGAGGACGAACGCTCCCAAACACAATCCCACGATGAGTTTGCCTTGCGCATTGGCGAGCTGCAGCGCTTGCACAAGTTGGGGCGATGCAACAAGTGATTGATCGCCCCACGCCGGGATGATGATGACGTCGGAGGTTTCCATCAGCTCCAGGCCGAGGCTTACCGATAGGCCAATGTCTTGGTCAGTGCTGATCACTCCGGGCACTTCTGCGCAGTAATTGATTTCGTAGCGAGGCCCATCGGGCGCGGGTTGCGCGGTACCCAATACCATTCCCGGCACGGAAAGATGGAAAAGGCTGACGCCTTCAAAAGCTAGAACAGCAACGCGTATGGGGAGCATAAGGAAGCCTCGATTCGCCCTGTGGGGCTCAAGCCGAACCACGTCGAGCAGTTGGCCCGATTATAGCGAAATATGTCATTCGGGCCACTGTTGGCTCGCGAGACATTCAGCAAGAATGGATTCCTCGATGTAAACAACAGGATCAATTCTTATGAAACTCAGAACTTTACCGCTTGCCGTCAGCATGGCTTGTGCCGTAGCCGCTGCCCCCGCGTTCGCCAGTTCGAATGCTCCCAAGGCACCTGACGTCTCTCACAAATTGGATCTGCAGCAGGTTCGTAACGCCACGGTGAAAATTACCTACGGTGAGACCACGTTTCTGATTGATCCGATGCTGGCAAAAAAAGGCGCTTATCCGGGTTTTGAAAACACCTATCGAAGCAACCTTCGCAACCCCTTGGTTGATCTGACGGAATCACCGGAGAAAGTTATCGCCGGAGTCGACGCCGTCATCGTCACCCATACGCACCTGGATCACTGGGACGATGCCGCGCAGAAAGCGCTGCCTAAAGACATTCCGTTGTTCGCCCAACATGAAGAAGATGCACAGCTGATTCGTTCCCAGGGTTTCAAGAACGTGCGCGTGCTGACGGATGAAGCCGAATTCGGCGGCGTGAAGATCACCAAGACCGGCGGCCAGCATGGCACTGACGAAATGTATGCCGTGCCAGCGCTCGCAAAACCGCTAGGCGAAGCCATGGGCGTGGTTTTCCAGGCACCGGGTTACAAGACGCTCTACCTTGCGGGTGACACGATCTGGCGTAGCGAGGTCGACCAGGCCATCAACCAGTACCGCCCGGAAGTTATCGTGCTCAACGCCGGGAAGGCAAAAATGGCGGGATTCGACGGCTCGATCATCATGGGTGAGGAAGATGTGCTTCGCGCCTCAAAAGCCGCGAAAAACGCACAGATTGTCGCGGTGCACATGGACGCGATCAACCATATGTCCCTGACCCGTGAAGAACTGCGCGCTTACGTCAAGAAGCAAGGGATTGAGGGGCGTGTGGACATTCCGGAAGATGGGGCTTCGCTGGAGTTCTAAATGCGGAAGGGGACAGGTTTTATTCAGCGAATAAATCTGTCCCTTTATCCTCAATGCCATTAACACTCAAACCCGCACCGAAAACCGCTCCGCCGCCCGCCTCTCGAACATCGCCTGTTCCGTCTCCCGCGTCGCCCGCTCGCCCTTGTACGCCAACTGATTGAAAAACAACCCGTCGGAATATTCCTGTATGGACACCGACCCACGGTCTTTCAGCAGCGGGGCCAGATCGATCGTGTTGGCGAAGTTTTCCTTGGTCAGGCTGTAGAGGCCCAGGTAGCTGCCGGACCATGGCGAGTCGGCGTCGACCAGGTCGATGGAGGCGTCGCGGACTGCGATGGCGGCGGCTTTCAGGTCCTTGGAGTCGTTGAGCAGATCGGTCAACCGTTGGATATCGGAACTGCTGAGCTTGCCGGCGGTGTTGAGCACCTTCAGGCTCCCGTCGGCTTCGACAGTGAAGCCGTATTTCTTCCCGGCCAAGTCCGGGTGGGTCGCTGAGAGTGCGGATTGAAACTCCTCGAACGAGGACTTCAGCGTACTGGTTGCCCCTTTGAGGGTCTCGGCGTATCGAGGAAAGTCCGGTGATTGCGAGCGCCCGATCCAGGTCTCGATCGCCACAGGCATCGGCATCGTTGCCTGCGCATCTTCGCTGGGATGGAAGATGGCTGCTGGGCTGGCGTTTGCCAGGAGTTCTTTCGCAGCGTCTGTCGGCGCCTTGGTCACGAGCGCCTGTTCGGAGCGCGTGAGGTTGGTATTGGCCGGCGGGATGTAAGCGGAACTGACGGTGAGTACCATTTTTCATCTGTCCATGATGGGCGGGTTCGTTCAGGTTATCGGCGGTGCTGGATCCAACTTTAGAGATCGCTCCATGTCGCCAGCTTCGTAGCTTCTGGAGGGAGTGCGTTCCGCAGCCTGGGCTGATGATTGAATCCGTGGAAAGAATGGCCACCGTTGATTGTTACTAGGGTTTTTCATAGGCATTTCATCAACTTTTCTGAACGGCAGTCGATGGACTTACAGATTCCAGGGAGCAGTTCAGAAATGAGAAACAATCAGCCGGTCACGCAACGTGAGATTTCGCTCGCACCTCAGCAAAAGCTGATTTCCACCACGGATACGCGAGGCGTCATCACGTATTGCAATGACGCCTTCGTCGAGATCAGCGGATTCGACAAGGTGGACCTGATCGGCGCACCACAGAATATCGTTCGTCATCCGGATGTGCCGCCCGCCGTGTTTGCGCATATGTGGGCAGCGCTCAAGCAAGGCAAGCCGTGGATGGGGATCGTCAAGAACCGCTCGAAAAACGGCGACCATTATTGGGTCAATGCCTACGTCACGCCTGTTTACGAAGGGAGCCAGGTCGTCGGTTACGAATCGGTACGAGTCAAGCCGACGGCCAGCCAGATCCGCCGCGCCGAAGCGCTCTACAAACGCATCAGGCTCGGCAAGGCAGCTGTCCCGGGTGTTGATCGGTGGTACCCCTTCCTGCTCAGTTGGGTACCGGTTCTGTTGATGGGTTTATTGGGCACAGTAGGCGGCGCCTTCCTCAATACCGCCATGGCGATGCCGCTTGCTGTCGGAATATCGATTCCGGTCGGGTTGATCATCTCGCGCCAGCAGAACAAAGGCGCGCTGCGTCTGTTGGAAATGGCCGAGGCATCAACCTCGGATGCGTTGCTGGCGAAAATGTACAGCGACGAGCGCGGCCTGCAGGCTCGCCTTGAAACAGCTTTCGAGAGCCAGGCATCCCGGCTCAAGACGTGCCTCACTCGCCTGCAGGACACCGCCGAGCAACTGACCGGTTTGGCCGGCAGGTCCGACGGCCTGGCCGCCGACAGTTCACGCGGGCTTGAACGCCAACGCGTCGAGACTGAGCAAGTGTCGGCCGCGGTGAATCAGATGTCGGCGACCACCCAAGAGGTCGCCAGTCATGTCCAGCGCACGGCTGACGCTACTCAGGAAGCCAACGTGCTGACCGGGCGCGGACGCGACGTGGCCCGTGACACCCGCCAGGCGATTCAGCGTCTCTCCGAGGTGGTGGGCGAAACCGGGCTGACGGTCGCGCAACTGGCCAAGGACAGCAACGAAATCGGGACGGTGGTCGATGTCATCAAAGGCATTGCCGACCAGACCAACCTGCTGGCGTTGAACGCCGCCATCGAAGCCGCGCGCGCCGGAGACATGGGCAGGGGGTTCGCGGTGGTTGCCGATGAAGTGCGCCAACTGGCACAGCGCACGACTGAGTCCACCACGCAGATTCATAGCCTGATTTCCAAGCTGCAGGTCTCCTCCAACAACGCCGTGAAAACCATGGAAAGCGGCCACCGACAAGCTGAGGAAGGCGTCGCCTGGGTGCTTGAGGCAGACAAAGCACTGATTGGTATCAGCGAAGCCGTGGCACACATCACCGACATGACCACCCAGATTGCCGCTGCGACAGAAGAGCAAACTGCGGTGGCCGACGAAATCAGCCGCAATATCACCACTATCGCGAACCTGGCAGACCAGACCTCCGAACAGGCCAGGCACTCCGCGGAACTGAGCAAGGAATTGACGCAAACAGCCATGACTCAGTACTCATTGGTAGAGCGATTTAACCGCTAGGTCATCAACCGAATTGAGTTCGCTTTGCCGAAGCTGATGTTGCGCCATTACGGATTTGATGGCCGGGTACCGGGGCAACCAGACCTGGGTCTGCAGGTGAATGCCAACAATTTTGGCAGCCGTTATTATTCGACTACTGCCAATTCGGCGAGTTTGGAGGGGATGGATATGGTAATTCGAGAAATATGATGTTGAGTGCCAAGTACAGTTTCTAAGAACCTCTGTCTAGCCCTGGAACAGATGTGCATGTTTCAGGACTAGATACAGCGCTCTAATTTCTCAGGAAATTATCTACGGACTATTCTCCAGTGGTGGTTAGATAAAGCAACAAGCCTCGCGGCAGCGCTATCGAGCAAAACTCTTCCAACGCCCTAGCTTGAGACTCAGTCAACTCATAATCGTAAAAATAATTTTCCTTTCTTACCCAGCCCATGATTTCTGCCAGATCTGGGCTACCAATGCAGAGAGTTATCTCCCAACAAGCAAAATCGTTCCCTTCAACTACTCCCATGATTCTGTGCTTCAAAGGACCGGCCCAAGTAATTGTTATGTTACCAAGCGGCTCGGTAACGAGATGAGATCTGGTAATCAAACTGTTCGGGAACGAGCAGGTGGCTGAAGAAGGGTTGAAGAATCGGAATCCATTCTTCCAGCACATCAAAGCCACCGTCATAGATGTTTGGCTCGCTCTCTAGACCCAGTGCGGCGATAGCTGACTTATCTTCCCGTAAATCTTCCGAATATTCCTTACCTTCACCCCACTCCGTTTTCGGGTCATACCAGTCCATCCTTAACTTTAAGCCCATTGAACCGTCGCCATATCTGTACGCCTTCTTCTAGCGCAAGAGCTAATAAGCGCCGTAAAACTCTCGCTAGTCGGCTGTCGCCCCAATAAAATATTCCAGTCCCACGGGGAGCTTCCTGCCCAGGATCGCTTCAACTCTCTTGAGCTGCTCTTCCGTAATTTCCTGCTCCCCTGGACCGATTTTGCTGAATGGTTTTGCTTCGGCCATCTGAGCCAAGGCTTCTTTTTGTTCGATGTCTTTTATATCAATCTCAAATTGTAGTGAGTCGTCATTTTTTTCATCCGGGTAAAAACCAGTTATCGAGTAATAAGGCACCATTCTCTCCCGCTACTACGTTTTTGGACCAGCTCGGCAAGCATAGTCTTGCTAAGCACCCATCCAGCACAGACCCCATATAAAAAAATCCCAAGATGGAAATCCAAGTATTACCTGCTGTCTCGATAATCGAAGGCTACTTGATAGTCATAACGATCCCAATCAATAAGATGTTGAAAATAGGGCCGAAGAATTTCTATCCATTCCAAGGGAACATTAAATCCACCGTTATTTATATTATTCTCGAAAGGAATGCCCAAAGCGTCGATGACAGCACCGTCATCACCGAAGTCGTCCGAGTACTCCTCCCCCTCGAAAGATTCGGTTTGTTTGCTATACCACTCGAGCCTCAGCTTGAGTCCCATTTGAACCTCAAAAATTATTTCCATGCAGTCCTTTCCTTAGGACATTCAACAAACCAAACTAAAACACCTTCAACTCCTCCCCTCCTCAGGCTTTACTCAAGGCAGACAATTTGGATAATGACGTTATCCCCATTTAATGCGGTACTGGTCCACCTCTCTAATACCTCTACCTGTTCCGACGAGAGGTCATAGCCATCGTACGGGTCTTCAGGTTGCGTCCAGCCCATTAGTTCGCTCAATTGAGTCGAGTACGACTTTGGAATCTCCACGCTCTGCAGCAATTCCTCAGTTCCCGCGTCGAAAACCTCAATGACGTGCCTCATTTTTCAACCCTCCTAGATGGATCAGCAGGTTTTGTTTGCTCCCCCGTTACGAAATCGAACTCGCCGAGGTGCTTACCTTGCTTTGTATATACTTCTAGCGCGCCATGTTGAGAGTCCCATTCATAGATTTTTCCCGCGCGATCCTTCCATCGTCGACGTTTTTTACCTCCGCCACGTACAGACGTTTTCAAGGGGGCGGACTTCGCGTCTGCAAAGGCGGGAAGTGACAGTGGAGATGGGTAATACTTATTATCCCCCGGAACACTCAAAACCACATAAACCGGCCGAACCCCCGAATCCACCGGAAACACCAGGATGAAATCCTTGTACTCCGGCGGATAGATCGGGTTGACGATGATGCTGTCCGCCACGGGCGTCGGCGGATAAATCCAGATGTGTGGCGTCTGAGGCGCGGCTTCCAAGGCCGGGATGCCGAGGGTGTCGGAGGGGTCGATGGCTGGGGTCCAGATCAGTTCGATGCCGTCGCCAAGGTCGGCGACGTATTGGTCGGCACGCGGCGTCAGCTGGATGACGTCGACAAATTCCCAGTCACGGTTCTGGCCGGTGTAGAAGCCATAGCCCTTGAGGCTGCCATCGGCCTGCTGCTCGATGCTCAGGCGCATGCGGCTGCGGGCCTGTTTGAGATTGCGCAGTTGGTCTTCGCTGTAGAGTGCGCTGTCGCCGAGGCTGGAGGGCCAGAGCAAGGCGACGATGCCGGTCAACAGTGCGGCGCCGACCGTGCCGCCGATGGCTCCGGCGGTTGACACTGCGGAACCGCCCAGTGCGAGCCTACCCATTGCGGCGGGTATCGCGCTTGAGCCAATCTGCTTCAGGGGAAGGGTTCCCGACGCGTCGGGGCTCCTGGCGCCAAGCCACATCAGGTCGCCGTACTGCTTGATCAGGTCCGGCGGAACAAAGCCGTTGGGGTTGTTGTAGTCAATGATTCCGTTGGGCAGCGCGCAGCTTTTGGCGAACACCGACCCGGTAAGGACGAGGGGAGTTCGCTCAACCTTGGCCCAACGTTGTTTTTCGTAAGCAGCCTGTCGGGCAAGCATGGCTTTGTGGCCACGCTGGAGTGCTTCGTACTCCGCCACCTCGCTGGAGGTCATGTCTCGATAGGAAACGCGGTGCCCTTCTCCAGAAGGTGGATTGCGAATTTTGGGCAGGTCTTTAGGGCGTGTGGTCACGAGTCGCGAATCTCATCCTGAAAATCCAGGACGGACGCTAACGCAAGGGGTAGGCGCGGCGATGTAGGACGCGTCTTGAATTGGCTACTCCGTTTTCCTCAAACGCCAGAGGGCCGGGGTCGAAATAATTAGCGGAACCGCACAAAGCTGCTTATGAGTCTTTCCCAACAGTTTGCGAGTTCACTATCCTACGCATCCAACCCAAACGGACTTTGCCTAGATGCATCTGCGTTCAAGCTTGTTGTGCCTGTGCCTTTTCAGCAGCCTTGGCCAGGCCGCTGTCGACTGTTCTGCCCTGACGGAAAAGCTCTCGGGAACGGTCCCTGAATTTCATCCGTCAGTGCAAGGCAAGGTCATTGGCACCGGGCGCCTGCATTTCCACGAAGCGCCGGATGGGGCTTGCGCCAACAAGAAGATTTTCGTGATACCCGGCGACTCCCTCACTGTTTACGCCAGTCTTGAAGACGAGTCCTGGCTGGAAGTGAACTACATCGCCAAGGATGGCGAGGACTATACCGGTTGGGTAAAGGCAGACCGGGTGGAGATTGGCGAACCTTATGGAGCTCCACCGGATACCGATGATGCGCCAGAGGCTGATGCACAATAATCGGTCTGGTTGCTGTCGACCAATCAGTCAGCCGATTGGCTCTACTCGGCGGTTGTTCCACCTCGTTCAAATTCACCGCTGCTTTGGGCTGGCGGCTTTCAGGAGATCTGCATTTGATTGGATATCGGTTCGAGCGCACCGCGCGGGGTGACTTGCACATCCACTCGCTCAACCGGGTGCAGAGCGTATTCGTGTTGTTTACCAGTGCGCTGGCCTTGATCTTTCCCGTTGGAGCCGTGCTGGCGATTGCCACTGCAGACTCGTCGCTGGTGGGCCTGGACCCACTGACCTTGCTGTTGATGGTGCTCGGGCTGCTGTTGATTCCTGCCCTGGGCCTGGCGCTGCTGGTCTACACCGGCACCCGCGAAACCCTGCTGCTGTCGCGCGTCGACGCTGAAGGCAAGCGTCGCACCCGAAACTTTTTTGGACGCCGTGAGCGGGTGCGATCGGTGTTCAGGATCGACGCCGTCAAATACCTCGAACTTCGCCGCCACCCGGAGGCCGAGCCAGCCCGCACCCAGCTATGGCTGGTGCTGCGCGATGGCACCGAACACCGCCTGACGAGCGACAACGTTCCGGTAGTGCCGGGAAGCAAACGCACTGACCTGTGGCTGCGTGAGCTGGCCGACTACCTGCAAGTGACAGTGCCCAACGAGGTCATGATCGGTTCGACGGCCGTTGCGAAGGCAGCCTACCGGCCTGCTCCAACCCCGGCGAAGATCGCCAGGCAGCGCAAAGCAAAGGCGCCGACGCCTGCGGCTGAGACGACTGAGCAATTAGGCACTCCCGTCCGCGCCTTGCTCGCCCTGCTTGGCGCCTTCCTGGCTGTGTATGAGCTGACCCGCATCATCACGTTGGTGCCTTCGCTGTTTACCGGACGGCTGCGCATTGGCATCAGTCGCCCAACGACCTTCTACTGGGCCGAGGAGCCGATGACCTTTTCCTTTCACATGCTTATCGGCGTCGCCGAGCTGCTGGTCATCGGGGTCATCGCCTGGGGTTGTTTGCGCGTGGCGATCGAGGGGCGGATGAAGTCCAATCCTTGAGGACGGTTGCTCCCGCTCGGTTGCACAGCGGCGCAAAATTCTTGGGGCCGCTACGCGACCCAGCGGGAGCAAGCTCCCTCGCCACGGGGGGCTGGGTTGGATTGGTTATTTCTGAGCGCCAGAAAAACCTGTGGGAGCGAGCCTGCTCGCGAAAGCGGTCCTACACTGCTGACCACCGCCATCGCGAGCAGGGCTAACGGTCCGCGCTATTCATCAACAAGCCGAAAACCGAATTCCCGCCGTAACACCGCCACGACCTGCTCAACAGATGGCCCCTGTATCGGCGGAGGATCAGGACGCTCGCAAAATTCCCGCCAGACAAAGAGCGTCAATTCCGCACCATCGGTCTGAGACAAACTGCTGTCGATCGAGCCGAAAGTCTGCAGCAGCCGGTACCTGTCGTCGTCCCAGAACAGCGCTTCGACCCAGTGATAAACCGGAATGAAATGGAAGTGGATGGAGTAACCAGCGTCATGACCAAAACGGCCGATGTACAGTCGTCTTGGTTGCAGGCAGGTTTCGATGGCGTGCTGGATTCGCGCTTGTAATACACCCAACTCCGCCAGCGCTTCAGCCGACAGCGATGCCAAGGCGTTCGTCATCTGCTTTGCACTGAGCATCAGGTAGCCGGGCAGTGCACTGTCCATGCGATGGTTGATAACCCAGTAGTCGGATTCATAAACGACAAAGCGAGGCGATATTTCCATCGGATGACCTTGATGAAGTTGGGGACGGCGGATCAAGGCAACTTACAACCGGCCTCCACTGGACGCAGGCGTTCCCGCCAGAAAATCCGCTATCAACGATACGACCTCCTGTTGAATCACCCCACGATCACGCCCGTTTTCGCCGTCCCGGCAAATGATGCCATCGCCGGGCACTTCTTCTTCGAGCATTGCCTGCGCGTCAGGTTTGCAAATCGACATGAAACTGAAATGGCTGGCGTCGCTGATTTCCACATAACGGCTGGATGCCGGCGGCAGGCGCCTGGCGAGGTCGGCGGACTCCAGCTCGGCGGGAAGTTCGCGCGAGGGCACGCCGGCAGCAATCACCAGGGCGGGCACCGGCAGCGCGGAGAGGCTTCCATCGGTCAGGCCTCGCGACAGGCCGAGATCCAAAGTGATCACGGCCGTGACGCGTTTGTCGCGCCAGTCGGCGGCCAGCGCGGCTTTCGAGTCCGGACTACTCGCCGGATTCATCTGTCCATAGACGGTGCAGCTGGCTAGCTGCGGATGGGTTTTGCAATCGTCGGCGAAGCGGTCCGGATCAAAACGGGCGCCGGCCATTTCCAGGGAGGTCCAGCCACCGAGTGAATGGCCCACGACTGCGACGCGATGATTGGCGACCTGGCCGAATTTTTCCGGTTGAGTCGTGACCTCATCGATGGCTCGGCTCAGATCAACGGACCGCTGCCATAACTGCGCCGCCGCTTGCGGACTGCGGTCATGGGTCGTGGTGCCAGGATGATTGACGGCCGCGACGATGTACCCCTTACGGGCCAAGGCACTGGCAAGCCAGACCTGATTGCTCCAGTTGCCCCTGTATCCATAAGAAAGCACCACCAGGGGATGCTCACCGGCAGACGGCGGCGCGTCACGAACGGCAGATGCACCGACAAATACCGCGTTATCGGCGATCAGTTGCGGGGTTGCGGCAGTTGCTCCGGGATACCAGATGACCATTTCCAACGGCCGGTCATCCTGCGGATTCGACACCGTTGAAGAGCGAAATCCGACAGGGTTTTCGTCAGCGAATACGGAGGTGGCCAGGCAAACCAGAAACAGAGCCGCAAAAGCATTGTTCAATGTCGTCTTCCTTGATCGGACAAACAGTTGAGTTGCGCGGGGCATTAAAGCCTAATTCCGTACCGCCGTGCCTGACTTTCACTTTCAAACAAACTCAGCCCACCACTCAGCCTCTCCACGGCGCAATAACGCCCTCGACCAAGGCAAAAGCCCGGCTCACGAAACCATTGAAGCGCGCCGCATCACGTCGTATTCCGGCCTGCTGCCCGCCAATCAGGCACAAATGGGCCATCTGCCCGATGACCTCCGCCTGACCGGGCGCCGGGGCCAAACGTCGGCACGCCTGTATCGCAAAGGCCAATCGTCTTGCGTCGACACGCTGCTGGAACTCGGCAACCAACGGATCATGCAGCGACCAGGCACGGATGGACACTTCCCGCCCAGGTTGTTTCTGCGCGGCGATTTCCAGGTAGCGCAGCAACGTCTCTCGCGCGCTCCGACCTTGGCCCGCATAAGCAAGCATGCGCCCCGTGTAGTCCTCTTCCCAGGCAGCCAGCAAAGCGCGGACAAAGTCTTCGCGATTGCGAAAATGGTGATAGAACGAGCCACGGGTCACATTCAATCGACGCGCCAGGCTTTCGGCCGAGACGCCTGCGTGGCCTGCCTGGTCGAGGGCCTCGAAGCCTGCCGCGATCCAACGGTGACGAGTCAGTTTTTCCATGGTTACTTCGCTCCCTCTCAATGCACCGTACAGACTGTGTAGGGTGCCAAACCGATCGATACGCTGCGAACACCTGCATAGAAGGCCGTTGCGTTTTGCACGCCAGCATTTTCATGGAGTTCGCCTTGAAGCAAATCGCCCTGATCGCTTTCGACCAGTTCACCGACATCGACCTGTTCCTGATGTGGGACATCTTAGGCCGCAATACGCAAGACTGGCACGTAAGAATTCTGGCCTCCAGCCCTGTCGTGACATCGGCGCACGGCTTGGCGGTTTCGGTGCACGGCCCGCTGTGCGAGGCCAATGGCGCGGACGCGGTGTTGTTCGTCAGTGGCAAACAAGGCATACCTGCCGCGCTTGCAGCTGCGGACTTCCTACCGTCGTTTGCACTCGATGCCCGACGCCAGCGAATCGGCTCGATCTGCGCCGGGGTCTTTATTCTCCAGCGGCTTGGGCTGCTGCCCGACGGCCGGGCAACCACCCACCCGGAGGCTCGATCATGCCTGCTGGCCCTGGGAATCGAGCCCGTGGATCAGCCGCTGGTCTGCCACGGGAATGTCGCCACGGCAGGCGGATGCCTTGCCGCGCTTTACCTGGTGGGATGGCTGGTTGAATCCTGGTTCGATGTCGAGAAGCGCCGCGCAACCCTGCTCCCCGTCCTGCCGGCCGGGCAGCAAGCGCTCTACGATATCCTGATCGGGCTCAGCATCCGACAAGGTCAGATCCAGAGAATTGGGTCCAGGCCAGGCGCTTAAACAGCAATCTCAACCGGCCTTGTTCCACTCACCCACCATCGCCTCATAAACCTCCTGGCAAGCGAACTCCGCAGAAACCTGCGCGTCGGCAAACACCTGTTCGCCAGTCGTGGTCAGACAGGCGTAGCCCACGCGCGCATCTCGCGGATCGCTTTGTCGGGAAACCAAGCCTATTTTTTCAAGCGACAGCAGGGACTTGGTCACCGCCGACGCAGTCAGGCCCATGCAATCGGCCAGGTCAGCGCGTCGAAGCCGGGAGTTGTGGGCATGCTTGAGGTGGTAAAGAATCATGAAGTCGCTGAAGCTCAGGCCATGCACGGCGGAAAGCTTGGCATCGACCCGCCGCGCGGCTGAGGTGTAGGCGCGTGACAAGCGGATACAGCGATCAAGCATCGATCCGTTCGCGGTCGGTTCAGTAGGTGAATTTACAGACATTGCAAAACGCTCCAGCGCTAAGGGGAAAGACATCGGATCGACCCGGCTTCCAGTTACCGGGTGAACGTTGATTTGCCTGCACCCAGAGGGCCGAACGGCAACCCGTACCAATTCAGGGCAGCCTACCTTCCAGATACTTGACCACTACAGCATCTAGAAACCAGATCCAAGCGTCAAGCGTCTTTTTCCGCCCGCTCCCGACATGCGTCCCCGAACGCCCGGAAAATCGTCCGATAATCCGCGTTATCCATAACCTCCCACTCCGGATGCCATTGCACCCCCAATGCAAACGCCCGGCTGCCCTCCACCGAAAGGCCCTCCACCAACCCATCCTCGGCCACGGCCTCGACGCGCAAGCCCTGCCCCACCCGCGCGACGCCCTGGCCGTGGACTGAGTTGACCTCGATCACGTCCTTGAGGCCCAGCCGCGCCAACACGCCACCGGGTCGCACCGTCAAGGCGTGGTTGCGGGCGTACTGTTCCTGGACCGGTTCATTGCTCGGCGGTTCATGCTCGGCGCCTGGGCCATCGAGTTGTTGATGGAGCGAGCCGCCAAAGGCGACGTTCATTTCCTGGAAACCGCGGCAGATGCCGAGCACCGGCAGGCCGGCCTCGACGGCGGCGCGCCAGAGCGGCAGCGCCAGGTTGTCGCGGGCCGGGTCGTGCTCGGTGCCCGGCGGGCTCGGGGGGCCGTCGTAGTGGTGGGGTTCGATATTGGACGGCGATCCGGTGAAGAGCAGGCCGTCCAGGCCGGCGATGATGCGGGCCGGATCGAGCAGCGCCGGAAACACCGGCAGGATGACCGGCAACGCGTCGGCGGCGGTGGCCACGGCCTGGGCATATTTGTCGTTGCTGAGCTGGACGGTGTGTGGGCCGATTTTGCCTGAGCAGGCGATGATTCCGATCATGGGTGGACGAGACATGGGATCCCTCTTTTTTCGAGTCTCAGACGTTTAAGAATCCGATTGCCGCGCGGGTCCGGTTGTTCCATTTCGATGACGACCGCCACGGATAGAACCCCAGGGCTGAACGAAGCTCGCGACACGAGGGTCGGAACAGCAATCCCCGACCAAGAAAACTCACCCCATGCCCATACGATCCGCCGCCCTCGTCACGCTGTTCGCCTTGTCTGCCAGCACCCTGGCAGTGACGCAGGAACCGCTACGCCTGGAAGGCCTGAAACGCTGCGGCGACTTGCTGGAAAACCAGCGCCAGGAATGGTGCCTGACCACGCGTGGGCTGGGTGACGCAACACCGCAACTGAAACTGGGCGAGAAAATGATTCCGGCCGGCAGCGTTCAGCGTGACGGGAACAACCTCCGCCTGCGCCTGGACCGCGCCGACTACCAGAGCGGCCCGCTCTGGCTGGAGGACGGCCCGCGGGCCAGCAACGCCGCCTGGCTGACGTTACGCACCAGCCACGTGGTGGCCGCCGGGCCGAACGAAGTGGCGAAGAACATGGACGGCCTGACCACGTATGTGGATCTGGTGAGCGTGCTCATCGAGGAAAGTCACGACGGCCGCCAGGAGGCTGAACGTCTTGCCGCCAAATACGGGGCGAAGGTGGTCGGCAGCATCGCCCCGCTGAACGTTTATCAGCTGCGCCTGCCGGCCAAGGACCTGGTCGAGCGCGATGCGCTGGTGCTGCGTCTGGGCGGCGAGACCAGTGTCGATGCGGTGGTGATAGAGGAGTCCGCTGCCGAAGAGACCGAGCAAGCGCCCGCCCAGCCAGAAGAGCCGAAGAAGCCGGCCAAGGACTCCGATGAATGGGCGGCGAATCGCTTCCTGGATGCGGTGCACTATTACCAGCGGCGCATCCCCGGGCAGCAGGCGCCGATCCGACCGCAGCCGGTGCGCATCGGCCTGATCGAGCGCGACGTGGATTTCGACACGGCGGATTTCGCCGATTACCTCGGCGCCTGCTCGATGCCGCGCACCTGCGTCTATGCCCGCGATGCGGACAAGCCGGACAACCACGGCACGACGGTCGCCGGCATCCTCGCCGCGCGCTGGAACGACGGCGGCAACAGCGGGTTCCTACGGGGCCTGGACAAGGCCAGCGGCGGCTTCGAGGTCATTGTCGAACGCAACTCCGATGCCGGAATCACCGCCAACATCGCCGCCTCGGTGAACCTCGTCGAGGATGGCGTGCGTGTGCTCAACTGGAGCTGGGGCATTCACCGCGTTGGCGCGAAAAACGTCAAGGGTGACGAGGTCGATTCGTTGCTGCGCTCGGGCATTGCCATGAGCGGCTACGAGGAGTTGCTGGAGGAGTTTTTCCTGTGGCTGCGCAAGGAGCATCCCGACGTGGTGGTGGTGAATTCCGCCGGCAACGGCTCGTCATACTCGGGCACTGATGAATACCGCCTGCCCTCCTCGTTCATCACCGAACAATTGCTGGTGGTCGGCGGGCATCAGCGCAGCCAACGTGCCGGGGTTGCGGTCGATGATCCGGCCTACGCAGTCAAGCGCGACTCCTCGAACGTCGACATGCGCGTCGACATCACCGCCGCCGCGTGCACCCATGCCTCGACAGTCAATGCCGGCGAAGACGGCGCGGTGCATTGCGGCACGTCCTACGCCACGCCAATGGTTACCGGCCTGCTGGCGGCGATGCTGTCGATCAATCCGCAGCTTCATCCCGAGCAACTGCGCATGCTCCTGCGCCGCAGCGCCATGACCATCGGCGACAACCACGACTTCGAACAAATGGACGGCGAAGACCTCACCGCGCCTATCCTGCCGTCAGAGCGCAACTACCAGCTCAACGACAAGGACGTCGGTCACTCGGCGCGGCTGGACATGCAAAAGGCCTTGGATCTGTCGGTGCAGAGTCGTGATCGGGTGCGTTGATTCGTAGGGTCACAGGCCCCAAGGCGGGGCCGGGCTGAACTTCGCCTCGATCCACTGTTTGAAAGCGACCACCACGGCACTGGGGAACTTGGCCGATGGCCTGACCAGATAAACCCCGCCGGCGGTGTCCAGGTGCCAATCGGGGAGTACATGCAAGAGCCTGCCGGCGGCGATCTCACGGCTCATCAACCAGTCGCCGGCGCCGAGTATCCCGGCGTCGGCGCAGGCCGCCGCCAGCAGTGATTCACTGTCGTTGGCGGTGAGGTTGCCTTTCGGCGTGACTGTCTGTAGTTCGTTGTTACGATGGAGCCGCCATTGAGGAAAAGACGCCAGGCCGCTGAAGCGCAGGCAGTTATGGCTGGCCAGGTCCTGCGGCGTCCGGGGCATGCCATGTTTTTCGAGATAGGCCGGTGAGGCGCAGAGGATGCGCCGGTGATCGCTCAGTTTCTTGGCGATCAATCGGTTGTCATCCAGTTCGCCAATCCGGATCGCCGCGTCAAAACCTTCATCGATGATGTCGACCAGGCGTTCGCTGTAGTCCGCGATGATCGAAACCTGCGGATATGCCTCGAGAAACCCCGGCAATATCGGGCCGAGCCAACGCCTGCCCATGGCGGCGGGCAATGCCAGTCGCAACGTGCCGCGAACCTCGCTGGCGCCCTCGGCCGCTTGCGCCTGAGCTTCATTCATCAACTCGATGGCCGAGCGCAGGCGCTGCTCCAGCTTGGCCCCGACTTCGGTAATCCGTACCTGCCGGGTGGAACGCTCCACCAGCCTCACACCCAGGCGCTTTTCCATCGCCGCGAGCCGTTTCGAGATGATGGTCGGGTGGCGTTGCAAAAGCCGGCCGGCCGCCACGAATGAGCCCTGCGCGGCCACGGCCAGGAACGCGGCGATTTCGTCGCTGTGCTGGTTATTCAAGACATCAAGATTCATGGTTTCAGGATGATCGCCCCCGATGAACGCCCCGACTCCAGATCGGCATGGGCCGATGCTGCGTCAGCCAGCGCATAGCTTGCCCAGATTCGCGGCTGGATGACAGCCGAATCGATCGCGGCCAGGACATCCTGCGCCCGCGCCTGGTATTCATCGACAGTCGCGGTATGCGCGGCCAATGAAGGACGCGTCAGGAACAGCGAGCCCTTGGCATTGAGTGTCGCCAGTTCCACGGCTGCCGGCGCCCCCGATGAAGCGCCGAACGACACCAGCAGGCCTCGGGGTCGCAGGCTGTCCAGGGAGGCCTGGAAAGAGACCCGCCCGATCGGGTCGTAGACGACGTCGACTTTCTGCCCACCGGTAATACGCGCGACATCCGAAGCCAGGCTGTCGGCGTCGAACACCAGGACCTCATCGCAGCCCAATGCCTTGGCTTTTTCGACGCTGGCTTGCCTGGAGACCACGCCGATCACAAACGCGCCCAAGTGCTTGGCCCACGGCACCATGATCGCCCCCAGCCCGCCTGCCACTCCGTAAAGCAGAAGGGTGCTGCCCGGCCCGACGGGATAGGTGCTTTTCAGCAGGTACTGCGCCGTGATGCCCTTGAACATCAGCGCCGCCGCATCATCGAACGACAGCGCATCGGGAATCCTGACCAGCCGCTGCGCCGGATAAAGCCGGGCCGACGCATACGCGCCTATCGGGCCCGTGGCGTAGGCGACGCGATCGCCCACTTTTACCTGACTGACATCGGCACCCACGGCCGCCACACGTCCTGCTCCTTCAAGCCCGAGGCCGGAAGGCAAGGGAATCGGCACGGCGCCCTTGCGCTGGGTAACGTCGAGAAAATTCACCCCGATCGCTTCCTGCTCGAGCCAGACCTCGCCCGGCCCTGGCGACTGTTCGGGCACTGCTTGCAGCGTCAATACATCGGGGCTGCCGAATTGGTTGAACCGGATCGCAGTTGCCATATTCATTTCTCCCTCGGTTGGAAATCGGCTTCACCAGACGGAGTCAGTGTGAGAAGCGATCCCGAAATGAACAAGACAGGCGGATTGCAGATCATTGCTGCACAACATGCAGCAATGGCGCTTTGCTCCGGCTGCCTACTCTCCTGCAACCGCCTCGCGAACAAATGCCTCATAGCTGCGCAGCGGACGGCTGAGGATGGCCTGCAACCGGTCGACGGCGCCTTCGCTGGTCATGCCGAACTGCTGGATGCCGGCCATCATCAGGCGCATGTCATAAGCCAACCAGGCGGGACCGAACGAAGCCATCTGCGCTTCGAAGGCCGCCACATCGTCACCGCCGTAGGCAATCTCGCGCCCCAGCGCGGCGCTCCAGATCTTCGCCACCGACGCCCCGGTCAGCGCTTGCGGGCCGACCAGATCCAGGGTGATCCGCTCCAGCGGGGCCGAAGCCCTGTCACGGCGCAGCAACTCGGCCACGGCGAGATCGGCGATATCGCGCGCATCGACCATCGAGACGCCCGCCGAGCCGATCGGCATCGGGTACACCGAGTAGTCCTGGATCGTTTGCTGGACCATGCGTTCGTTCTGCATGAAGTAGGCCGGGCGCAGGATCGTTGCGGCGATGCCGTGGCTTTCGATCATGCGTTCAACCGTGTGCTTGCCGGTGAAATGCGGGACGTTGGTGAACCGGTCGGCATGGATCACCGAGAGGTAGACGACGCGCTCGATGCCTGCCTCTTGGGCGAGGTTCAGGGTGATCAGGGCTTGGGTGACCTCATCGGGCGTCACGGCGTTGAGCAGGAACAGCGTACGTACCGACGACAGCGCAGCGCGCAGCGACGGGACATCGGTGAGGTCCGCGACAACTTCCGTGACACCGGCCGCAAAGGCGCGTTTACCCGTTTGGCGCACCAGGGCTTTCACCTCGGCGCCCGTGTCGGCGAGGCCTTGCGTGACGAGTGAACCGATGGTGCCAGTGGCGCCGATGACGAGAATGCTCATGTGAATCTCCAGAGGTGGATGCAAGTGGATGAATCGAACCGCGTTGGAAAAAAGATAAGCCGTTGCATCCGCAAAACGAAGACCACAATATGTAGACGCCATGTCTCAAATCTGGAACAGAGATGAACCTGAATGCACTGATCGATTTCACACTCGTCGCCAGCAGCGAGGGATTGGGAAAGGCAAGCAGAGCAAGCGGCCGGTCCAAGGCGACCTTGTCGCGGCGCATCTCCGAGCTCGAAGAGCAATTGGGTGTGAGGCTGATCGAGCGCAGCGCGCGAGGCCTGAAGCTGACTGAAGCCGGCGAAACACTGCTGGCCCGGGCCGAGGGGCCACTGGCCGAGGTGGCGGAGGCGTTGACGGCCGCGCGTGACGGAGGGTCGACGCCACGAGGACGCCTGCGTGTCGCCTCCCCGGTGCTGTTCTCGCAGTTGGCGATGGGTCGGATCGGTGCCGAGTTTTGTGCGGCCTACCCGCAAGTCACCCTCGAAGTGGTGGCGGAAGATCGGCTGGTGGACCTCGTCGAGGATCAATTCGACGTCGCCATCCGGATCAATCCGAGCCCGGACAGCAGCCTGGTCGGGCGCTGCTTCGCCAAGGACCGGCTGGTGGTCGTAGCCGCCCCAGGCATACCCAGGCCAGAACCCGGCGCGATCCGCCCGGTTCCCGCCATCGTGATGCCGAGCTTCCAGCCCACCCACTGGACGCTCGATGGAGGGGAACTGTTGCTGGAGCCCATCCCCAACCTGCAGTTTTCCTCATTCCTGATGATCCGCGACGCCGCCATCGCCGGCGGTGGTGCTGCGCTCATTCCCCAATCGATCGCGTGGGACCAACTGGCCCGCGGTGAGTTGGTCCAGTGGGGCACTGTCACCGGCGTCGAACCGCAACTCTGGGTCTTGCACACATCCAGGCGCCTGGCGGCGCCAAAGGTCCGCGCCTTCGTCGATTTCCTGTGCGCCAGGTACCCGGACATGTCGTTGGTGCTCAAGGGATAGGCGCAGCCGTTCACAAAAGACGACGCGGGAACCCGAACCCTAGCCACCGCCCCCTTTCGCACTTACGATACGTCACCGCAGCCGCTTCCCAATCGGACAAGCCGAGTAGAAAACATGAATCGCCGTAAAAAAATCAACCAGCTACTCAAGGCCAATGCAAAAAAGGCCAGTGCCAAGCTGGCGCCGAAGAGCAAGGACCGATACATCAGCAAAGCCGACCGACTGAAGCTGGCGGCTGAAGCCGATCCAGAGACGACCGTTTCCGCTGAAAGCTGATGATGACCAAGAACCCCATCGATCCACTGGCGCTTCAGCGCATCACCGCCGCCCACGGCACCCTTGAGGGTGCGTCGTACTTCGACGCGGAAGAAAGCCTGGTCCATGACCTGTTTCCTGATCGCATCGTTTTCCAGACCAACTACCTGGACCACAGCAGTTATGCAGTGGACATCGCCGAAGGCGCGGTCCGGGTGCGCAAGACGCGGCTGGACAATTACCACCGGGGCCACAAGGCCCAAGTGATCGATGACGACATGGACGATGACGATTGGGCCGAACTTGGCAGTCTCTGGCAGCGTTTGCGCCTCGACCTCGACACCCAAGGCAACGGGCCGCCCGTGGATCTGGCCGATACGCTGGCCGACCTGTTCGATGGACTTTTCGAAGAGGCGCAGGCGCAAGCGCTGATCGACAACATGCCGGCCCCTACCGGCGAGTGGGATTGGGCCTGGACGCAAGTGCAATCGGCGCTTTCCGAGGCCGGGCAGCTGGCTGAATTCGAATGGAAGGAATGGTCGTCCTCAGGCGTCTACGCCATCAATGCCCTCGCCCCGTTAAAACAACTGAGCATCGAAATCCCCGCCCCGGACAGCAAGACCGTTGACGCCGTCAACCGCGCCGACGATTGGGAGCGCGCCTTGCTGCAGTACTTCAACGCGCAGCTGGAAACCCACGATTTGAAACTGCTGGCCATCGGCACGCATTTCGATGAATACCAGGCATTTGCCTGCCTGCCCATGAACGGCCTGGGCCTGGTCAATGCGTTGGAAATCCTTGGCAGGCTGGGCATCGTCTATAAATACTAACCCTCTGGTGCGGCGATATTTCGTCGTCGTACAAACGTCCTCGAGCCTCGGATATACCATGAAAAATTGTGTTTACTGCGGAGCCCTTATTCTCGCTGATAACGGTGAGTGCAAACGCTGCTCCGAGGCGATGAGGCAGACAGCCGCCGAAATGCTCCCGCCGAGTTCCGGGACGCCGAGGTGGGTGAAAGTCGTCAAGTGGCTGTTTATCGGGTTGCTGGCAGCGGTGCTGATTGCCGCAGCGGTGATCGCCTGGGTGATCAAATCGTTGGGGCCGATGCCTTCGTTTGGGTGATCACACCTGCAATTTTTACTGCTTCTGTGGCGAGGGAGCTTGCTCCCGCTCGGCGGCGCAGCCGTCGTAATACCGAATCACCCGGTATACCTGCAAAACCGCATCCAGCCCATTGGGGACTGCTACGCAGTCCAGCGGGAGCAAGCTCCCTCGCCACGGCGATCTTGCAGGTATCTGGAGCCCTGAGGTCTCCTGAGATTCCGCAGGTATCCGAAATACCCATAGTTGCTATCAACGCCAGCGCCGTTCTCGTTGCGCTGCGCTCTCTCTAATCTGCCCACCAACGCGATCGATGACGATCCCGGCAGATCAAAACACCCCTTGTGGAGAGAGAAACGATGAACACCTTCAACCGCACCCTGGCTGTCGCAACCCTGGCCCTGGCCACCCTCGGCGCCGAGGCGGCGACGCCCGTACAAGCCGGTGCCCCGGCCTCGGCCGTCGGCAGCGTGGTGCAGTCGTCCAGCTACATCACCACCAAGGATGGCGTGCAGCTCTATTACAAGGATTGGGGCCCGCGCAATGGCCAGGTAATCACCTTCAGCCACGGCTGGCCGCTGGACTCCGACAGCTGGGAAGGCCAGATGATGTTCCTCGCCTCCAAGGGCTACCGCGTGATTGCCCACGACCGTCGCGGTCATGGTCGCTCCAGCCAGCCGTGGGAAGGCAACGACATGGACCACTACGCCGACGACCTGGCGGCGGTCATCGAAGCGCTGGACCTGAAGGACGTGACCTTGGTCGGCTTCTCGACGGGGGGCGGCGAAGTTGCGCGTTACATCGGTCGCCACGGCACCGGTCGAGTCAAGAAAGCCGTACTGGTGTCCTCGGTGCCGCCGCTGATGCTCAAGACCGACACCAACCCCGGCGGCTTGCCACTCGAAGTCTTCGACGGCCTGCGCAAAGCGTCCCTGGAGAACCGTTCGCAGCTGTACCTGGACATCGCTTCCGGCCCGTTCTATGGCTACAACCGCAAGGGTGCCAAGCCATCCCAAGGCTTGATCCAGTCGTTCTGGGCGCAGGGCATGCAAGGCGGGAGCAAGAACACCTATGACTCGATCGCGGCGTTCTCGGCGACCGACTTTCGCGGCGACTTGAAAAAATTCGACGTGCCGACGCTGGTGATCCACGGTGACGACGACCAGATCGTGCCCATCGATGCCTCAGGCCGGGCTTCGGCGGCGCTGATCAAGGGCGCTCGATTGATCGTCTACCCAGGCGCGCCGCACGGCTTGACCGAGACGCACAAGGATCGCCTGAACCAGGACCTGCTGACTTTCCTCAAGGAATAACCCCCGGATAGTTGTGTGAAATACCCTGTGGGAGCGAGCCTGCTCGCGAAGGCAGCAGCAGATCCAACACCTCTGCAACCTGTGCCACCGCTTTCGCGAGCAGGCTCGCTCCCACATTCATCCACTCAATCATTAATTTGTGCTCAAAGCCCTTCTCCGGAAGGGCTTTCGCGTTGGAGCGCCGCTTCCACCGCCGCCTTGTCGATGACCGACCACACGCGAACGATTTTGCCGCCATCGAAGGTGTAGAACACATTCTCGGAAAAGCGAATCCGCCGGCCATCGGTCTCAAGCCCGAGAAACCGGCCGCGCGGCGAGCAATCGAACAGCAGCCGGGCCGCGACATTCGGCGGTTCGACCATCAGCAGATCGATAATAAAACGCAAGTCCACAATGGTCCTTACGTCGTTTTCCAGCATCGCCCGATAGCCCGCCAACCCCACCGGTTCGCCGTTGTATTGCACGCTATCGTCGACAAAGTCGCCCAGCTCCTGCCAGCGACGGTCATTCAGGCAGTCGATGTAATTGCGGTATTGCTCGGCCAGGTCCATTTCCAGTTCCTCGGTTCCCAAGGCGTATTTGGGCTGACCACAGAGGATGGGCAAGGTTCTGGGCCGCCATCGCGAGCAAGCTCGCTCCCACATTGGATTCGGGACGGCCTTCGATCCTATGTCCACCGCCAAGCCCCTGTGGGAGCGAGCCTGCTCGCGATGGCGTAACACCGGTGAGCAAACAAGCCCTGTCCAACCTTCACGCTGCACTATGACTGCCTGGTCCAGTCATTGAGGGAAATCAAATGACACTGAATTCGTCGAAGCAGCCCTTGGATTGTCCCATCCGGCCCCAGAGAATGATCGCCCAAATTCGGCAGGGCTCATCAATGCGGCAAATCAGCATCAACGGAAAACCACTCAGGGGCCTCCACCGTCGCCTTCGCTCGATCGAGCGCTGGGCATCGGGCTTTGAAGGCAATTTTTATCCGAGGCCGGAAGACAGGCGCTATGCAAACTGGAAGATTCCGGTCCACGAACTCCTCGTCGAAGGCGATCGAGCCAGGATCGAAGCCCAAGCCTTTTGTATCCAGCAACTGCTTGAAGCTGCAACACATCTGTCCAGTGCCGCAGACCGTTCACATGGCTACTACCGAGTCGCGTGCCTGCTGACATGGCCATGGGTGTTTGAAAGCGAAGTCACGATTTTCTACGACCAGGACTACTACCTGCGTTTTCTGGGCGAAGCCAACGCGCTCGAACCGCAACGGCTCAGCGACAAGCTCGCCCTGCACGTTCCAACGCACTTCATCGAGCATGGACGTGAGGTCACTCGACCTTACGACGAAAACAAAGTCCAACAGTGGTGCATAGGGGAGCCAGCCTGAGGCTCTGCTTGGCCAGGAGCACCCTACCCCTCAAACCGCCCCGTGCCCTCGCGATCATGTTCATAGCGCCGTGAGAGTGGAAACGCCGGTAACCAGGATTCGCGGCGCACGGTCCAGCTTTCGTAGGTGGGCATCAGTTGGTCGGGCGCATCCAGTGTGCCCAGGTTGACTTCGACCTCGTCGCCGCTGCGGGCGAAGACGGACGAGCCGCAGTGGGGGCAGAAAAAACGTCCGGCGTAATCCCGGGTTTCACCGCTGACGGTCACCGCGTCCCGGGGGAACACGGCGGCGGCGAAAAACAGTGCGCCATGGTGCTTGCGGCAATCCAGGCAGTGGCACAGGCCAACCCGGTATGGGCGCCCTGAAGCTTCAATGCGCACGTTGCCGCACAGGCAACCGCCAGTGAATCGGTCCATCGTCGATCTCCTCTGCATTCGAGAAAATTTTCATGACACAGGCCGATCAATAATAGGCGCATGTTGCGCCATCAGCTCCACCACCCAGTCGATGAATACCCGCAGCTTGGCGCTGATGTGCCGGTTCGGCGGGTAAGCCACGTAAAGCGGCATCGACTCCAGGCGCCAGCCTTCGAACAGCGGCACCAGCGCGCCTTGCGCTTCGTGTGGGCGGGACATGTACTGGGGCAGCCATAACACGCCCAGCCCCGCCAGGCCGGCTGCGAGATAAGCGTTGCCATCGTCGACGGCGAGCGCATGGCGGCCCTTGATATGAAGGTGTTCCTCATCCTTGTGCATGGCATAAGGCAGCGCCTTGCCGGTGCGCGCCCAGAGGAAACCGACGATGCGGTGCGCGGAATCTTCCAGCTCCCGGGGATGCAGGGGGATGCCCTCGCGCGCCAGGTAACTCGGCGCAGCAAACACGCCCAAGGCCAGGTCGCCGACGCGCCGGGCGATCAGTGACTGGTCTTTCAATTCACCGCCGCGCACCACGCAATCGACGTTTTCGTCGAGCATGTTGACGATGCGATCGCTGACGCCCAAGTCGATCTGGATGTCCGGGTAACGCTGATAGAAACCCGGCAATGCCGGCACCAGGATCATCGCGGCCAGCGGACTCGGCACGTCCACCCGCAGCCGTCCACGGGGCAGCGACTGGGCAGTGGACAAGCTGGTTTCGGCGTCGTCCAGGTCGGCCAGCAGGCGAATCGCCCGTTCGTAGAAAACCGCGCCGTCCGCGGTGACATTGACCTTGCGGGTGGTGCGGTTGAGCAGCCTGACGCGCAGCCGCGCCTCCAGCTGCTGCACCAGTTGGGTCACGGTGGTCTTGCTCATGTGCAGGGTCTCGGCGGCCTTGGTGAAACTGCCCGCCTCCACGACACGTACGAACGCCTGCATCGCATTGAAACGATCCATGGGTGCCTCGGATTGTTTGGGTTCTACAAACAGTGATCGCCAAGGTTGCTCGTTTATCGCCCGGACACAAGCCCCTAGAGTGACTTCATCGTTGATTCCCGCCCCTTGCGGCTCATTTGATGGAGACACCCATGACACAGCGCGACGTTGTTTTCCCACCTGGCCGCCAGGCGCTCTACGAGCGCAACCGTTACTCGCCAGCGATTCGTTCCAATGGTTTCCTGTTCGTCTCCGGGCAGGTCGGCAGTACCGAGGACGGTTCACCGGAGCCGCTCCTGGAGGATCAGGTCCGGCGTGCGTTCAACAATCTGAAGGCGATCCTGGCGGCTGCCGATTGCAGCTTTGACGATGTGGTTGACGTGACGGTCTTCATGGTCGATCCGCAGTCGATATTCGAGCGAGTCTGGAGCGTCGTGCCGGAATTCTGGGGCAACGCGCCGCACCCGACGCTGACGGCGGTGGGCGTGACGTGGTTGTATGGTTTCCAGTTCGAAATCAAGGTGATTGCCCGGTTGCCGGAAACCACCGGGAGCTGACTTTGGTGTTACCTCTGCTGCCGCTTTCGCGAGCAGGCTCGCTCCCACAAGGAATGGGGCTGTCGGAAAATCGAAGTCACACCCAAACCCAATGTGGGAGCGAGCCTGCTCGCGAAGGCGGCGACACATTCAACACCTCTGCAAGCCGTGCCGCCGTCAGCCCCTCACCGCCGCCTCAATCGCCGCAATATCTATCCTGGTCATGTTCATCATGGCCTCGAAGGCGCGCCTGGCGGCGGCTTTGTCGGAACTGGTGACCGCTTCGATCAGCACCCGCGGGCTGATCTGCCACGACACGCCCCACTTGTCCTTGCACCATCCGCAGGCGCTCGCCTGGCCGCCGTTGTCGATGATTGCGTTCCACAAGCGGTCGGTTTCGGCCTGGTCATCGGTGGCCACCTGGAAAGAAAACGCTTCGTTGTGCTTGAACATCGCCCCGCCGTTCAAGCCGATACAGGGGATGCCGATCACGGTGAAATCCACGGTGAGCACGTCACCCTCCTGGCCCGCCGGGTAGTCGCCGGGCGCGTGATGGACGGCGTTCACCGCACTGTCGGGAAAGGTAGCCGCGTAGAACTGCGCAGCTTCCTGAGCGGTGCCGTCATACCAGAGACAGATCCTGTTCTTGTTGTTCATCCGGATTCTCCGCAAGGGGCTGGACCGTGAAGTCTAGCAGCCCCTCCAGAGGTGAATGAGCAGACCTCAGGTAAACAGATCGACGCCCAGCTGGAACGCGACCCACAACGCCAGGCCAGTGGCAAACACCAGCGCGATGTTCTCGAACAGGTTGTTGCGGTATTCCTTGCTCAGCAGCGACTTCTGGTTGGACATGATCAACAGGCCCAGGGAGATCACCGGCAGGCCAATGATGTTCAGGGCGTTGACACCGATGGTCAGGGTCACGAAGTCCGGCATGCCGGGCAGCGACCAGATCAGCGGCGTCACCAGGATGAACAGCATGAACCACTTGTGCATCGGGTCACGGTGGAACTCTTTGCCATAGCGCTCACGACGCTCGGGGCGTACGTGCTGGAAGGCGTCGGTGATGAGCATCGGGAACGCCGTGGTCTTGCCGGAAATACTGGCGAACAGCGTGGCGAAGACACCGATGAAGAACACATACCAGCCAATCGGGCCAAAGAAGATTTCCAGGGCCTTGCCCAGGTCGCCCAGGGTTTTGACTTCGATGCCGTTGGGCCGCAGGATTTCCGCGCCGACGATCCAGATCGCCAGGTTGATGATGATCCCGACGAACACCGCAAACAGCAGGTCGTTGCGCTGGATGCGCTTGTGCTCAGGACCCACCCAGCCTTTCTGGCGCATCACGTAGGGGTGAACGAAGTTGGCGATGGAACCCGCCACCGCGCCGATCACCGAGACCGCCACCAGCAGCGCACCGTGCACACCTTCATCCGGCGGAATGCTGAAGCCGATGGTGCCTTTGACGATACCGGCGACATCCGGGCCGGACATCACCGCCAGGGCCAGGAACGCCAAAGTCATGATCGCCAGCAGCGCCTTCATCACGCCTTCGATCATCGAATAGATATTGCGCCCGACGAGCATCCACACCGCCAGCACCACCGCCACCGAACAGAGCAGCGGATAATCGGTCTTGAGCAGCATCGCCAAGGCCTCGCCGGCACCCTTGATCATGTAGGCATTCATCAGGTGCCCCATGAGCAGCGCATACACCAGCATGAACCAGGCAAAAAACGGATTGAGTTGCGCGTAGCCCTGCAGGATGGTCATGCCCTGGTTATTGCAAAGCTGGAAGCGCGCGATGATGTTGACGATCAGGTAGCGCAGCAGCAGAGATACCGCCAGCACCCACATCATGGCGTAGCCGTAGTTGGCCCCGGCCACGGAAGAAGTGATGAGGTCGCCTGCGCCCAGCCAGGAAAGTACCGCGATGATGCCCGGGCCTAGAAGCTTCAACAGTCGTACGAAGCGGCTTTGCGCGGGGGCTGCAGCCTGCCCTTCGACGGAAGGTATGCTCGACATGGATGGAGTCTCCGTTGTTTTTTTTGTGAGAAACGGACACAGTCGACCATATTTCGTACGACATCGTACAACTCTAATTTTTCGAGAGTATGTAAAAATGTTTCGTCACTGCTCGGGCGGCAAACAGCCATTATTGAGCCCGCTGTCAGTGGCCCTCCCCTCGTTCGCCGTTATTGATCATCCACCGAATCATGCTCGCCAGTGGCACACGATAGTGCTGGCTAGCGCACAAGCCCGCTTGCTCGGGGTCGTACCATTCGACGTAGCGGCTGAGCAGCACATGCCGGCCATCCTCGGCGAGCCGCAACTCGACTTCGCGGCAATGCAACGCACCCTGGTCGAGTGTCTTCACCCGACGATGCAGGACCAACGCCTGGCTATTCATCCTCGGCACCCTGTTCCTGACATTGCGGGCTGTCCTGGACCGCACCCAGTTTCCCGTCGGCGACAAAATCGGCGCGCCGTTGCGCGACCGCGTCTCGCAGCGCCACGTAATAATCGGCCTGGGTCTGCAATTTGTCGGTGAGCGGCAGCGCCTCGGCGCGGCCATCGACGACACCGCCCACGGTCTTGATCGTGCCCAGGGTTTCGACGGTATCGCTGTTGCTGCCGAACGGGTCCACCGCGAAGCTCACCACCTTGCCGGTCGCGTCCCTCAGGTTGCCAGTGCCGAACAGTGGCAGCTCGACGATCGGCCCCGGAGCGATATTCCAGACGCCGAATGTCTGGCCGAAATCGGATTCGTGACGCGCAATGCCCATCTTGCCCGACACGTCGATCAGCCCGACGATGCCCACCGTGGTGTTGATGACGAAACGGCCCAGGGTGGTGACCGAGCGCTCGCCGTTGCCTTGCAGCAAATCGTTGATGAAGACCTTGGGCTCGCCGAAGTTGGTGACGAAGTTGTGCACGCCGCTCTGGAACATCTCAGGCAATTTGCGATAACCACGGGCGATGGGGGCCAGGGCATAGTCGTCCACGGTACGGTTGAAGGCGAAGATGCCGCGGTTCACCGGTTCCGCCGGATCATGCACGGCATAGGGCATATTCTCGCAGCTGCCCGGTGTCGCGGGCGGCGTGCTGCTGCAACCGCTGGCAAACGCCGCCAGCGCAACGACGACGGTGGATCGAACAAGCAGCGCGGGTCTGGCGATCGGCATACAGAATTATCTCGGCGAGGAATAAGGGCTGCCTGCCAGTTGAAAGCCGAACACCCAACCCGTGGCGAGGGAGCTTGCTCCCGCTGGGTCGCGAAGCGGCCCCCAAAAATCCATGAGCGCTTCGCACTCAAGCGGGAGCAAGCTCCCTCGCCACAGGGTTCAGTGCACAGCTTCACTGGCTGACATCGAGGCAATCCTGCCGCGGTTTTCTTGCCCGAAGATTTCCGCAATGTTGCGTGCCGGTCGCTTTGTTTCCGGATTGAAATATATGACGCAAGCGGCGGATTGACCCTAGTATCGCCTCCTGTATCCATTGCCCGACGTGACCCCTGTGAGCCACCTACTCCTGGTGGACGACGACCTCGAAGTCCTCGCCCTCCTGCGCAAATTCCTCGAACAACATGGCTACAGCGTCGAAGTGGCCGCCGACGGCGCGGCGCTGTGGCAGGCGGTCGAGCGGCGGATGCCCGACCTGATCATCCTCGACGTCATGCTGCCGGGCGACAACGGACTGGTGCTCTGCCAGCGGCTGCGGGCCGAACACCGGGTCGGGATCATCATGCTCACCGCCATGGGCGAACTGAGCGACCGCGTCGTCGGCCTGGAAATGGGCGCCGACGATTACCTGACCAAACCCTTCGACGCCCGCGAGCTGCTGGCCCGGGTCCGCGCCGTCCTGCGGCGTACCGGCGAAGCCAGGGACAGCCTGGGCGATATCTCCCGACCCGTGCTGGAATTCGAGGGCTGGCAGCTGGACGTCACCCGTCGCGAGTTGCGCTCCCCCGACAAGGTCATGATTCCGCTGTCCACCGGCGAGTTCGAACTGCTGCTGGTCTTCGCCGAACATCCGCGCCGCGTCCTCACCCGCCAGCAACTGCTGGACCTCGCCCGTGGCGAAACCTTCGACGCATTCGACCGCAGCATCGACGTCCAAGTCAGCCGCCTGCGGCGCAAACTAGAGACCGACGTCACGGGCCCGTCGATGATCCGTACCATCCGCAACAGCGGCTACCTGTTCAGTCCTCACGTGGTGAAGCGATGACCGCCAACCCCTCGAAGATGCCTCGCCCCAGGGACACCGTAGCGCGCTGGATTGCCCTGACCACCATGGTTTCGATGCTGACGCTGCTGGCCCTCAACGAACTGTTCAGCCTGGTGGCCGGTGCGTGGGCGCGCCCTCCCCTGATGGAAACCGGTCTGATGGACAAGGCCGCGGCGATCACCCGAATCATCGACTCGGCCGATCCCGGTCAGCGGCACGCCATTGCCCGGGTCGCCAGCGACCCGGGGATCAGCGTGCAGTGGCTGCAGCGCTATGAGGAGGCGCATCTGCCGGTGATCGGGGATCCGGAGTTCAGCGAAGGCTCGGCGTTCCTGCACCAGCAATTGAACAGGCCCGACGCCCGGATCGAGGCCTACGAGCCCAACGACTGGCCGGCCGCTGACGACCCGGGCAGACGCTACGCGGTGATCATCGAGCTGTCTGACCACACCTGGGTCATCTTCTCCGTGGGCTCGCGCAGTTGGGGGCTGGGGGAATGGCAGCGCAACCTGATCATCATCGCGTTGATCCTGCTGTCGACCTTCATCGTCGCCCTGATTGCCACGCGGCACCTGGCAACCCCGCTGGAGCGTTTCGCCGAGGGTGCCCGGCGCTTCGGCGTGGACTTCCGGGCGCCGCCGATCCCGGTCGTCGGCCCCTTCGAGATCCGCCAGGCAATCCTGGCGTTCAATGCCATGCAGGCCCAGCTCAAACATTTCGTCCAGGACCGCACGCAAATGCTCGCGGCCATCTCTCATGACCTGCGGGCGCCGTTGACCCGCATGCGCCTGCGCGGCGAATTCATCGAGGATGCCGAACAGCAATCGCGGTTGTTCCGGGACGTCGACGAGATGCAGGCGATGGTCAACGCCGCGCTGGAATTCTTCCGCGACGAAGCGCGCCTCGAACACGCCACCGCGTTCGACCTGGCGGAGCTGCTGCACACCATCGTCGATGATTTCAGGGACGGCGGCATCGAAGTGTCTTTCGAGGGCGCCCAGCGGCTGGTCTACGTGGGCCGCCCCATCGGGATCAAGCGTGCGCTGACCAACCTGATCGACAACGCGGTCAAATACGCCAGCGAACCGGGTGTTCAACTCAAGACCTTCATTGATCGCATCGAAATCCGCATCCAGGATCGCGGTCCGGGCATTGCGCCCGAATACCATGAGCAGGTCTTCGCACCGTTCTTTCGCATCGAGGGTTCACGCAACAAAAATACCGGCGGCGTCGGCCTGGGCCTGTCGGCGGCTCGGGCGACGGTGCTGGAGCACGGCGGCACACTGACGCTGAGGAACCGCCGGGGCGGCGGCTTGGAGGTCAGGGTCTCGCTCCCGCTCAATTGACCCTGGCAAGGCTCGCCCGGGAACAATCTCCTAAACATCACGCGCCTTCCCCGGTAGGATGTCCGGCCTTTTGACCCGGACCCAGCCGCCTGGAATTGCCCGATGATCCTGATCGTTTATGCCCATCCCTACCCCGACCAGTCGCGGGTCAACCAGCAGATGCTCAAGCGCGCCGGCGCCAATCCGGACGTGGCCATACGCTCGCTCTACGATCTCTACCCGGATTTCGACATCGACGTCGAGGCGGAACAGCGCGCCGTCGAACAGGCACAGCTGGTCGTCCTGCAGCACCCGATGTACTGGTACAGCATGCCGCCCCTGCTCAAATTGTGGATCGACAAAGTCTTCACCCATGGCTGGGCGTACGGCAAAGGCGCCACGGCCCTGAACGGCAAAAGCCTGCTGTGGGCCGTCACCACGGGTGGCGAACACGATCATTTCCAGATGGGCGCCTACCCCGGCTTTGCCGTGCTGGCGCAGCCGCTCCAGGCCACGGCGCTCTACTGTCATATGCGCTGGCTGGAACCGCTGGTCGTGCATGGTGCGTTTGCCGGCGACGCCGAGGCCCAACGCGAGCAAATCGAACACTATGGCGAACGCCTGGCCGCCTGGAAGGAAGATTGATATGGAAACTCACAGCCTGATCGAAATGCTCATCTACCTGGCCTCGGCGACACTGATCGTACCGATTGCCGTCCGGTTGGGCCTGGGCCCGGTGCTCGGTTATCTGCTGGCCGGGTGCGTGATCGGCCCGTGGGGGCTGAAGCTCATTACCGACGTCAAGGCCATCCTGGAATTCGCCGAAATCGGCGTCGTGCTGATGCTTTTCATCATCGGCCTTGAACTCGACCCCAAGCGCCTCTGGGCGCTGCGCCGGATGGTATTCGGTGGCGGCGCGTTGCAGATGCTCGCTTGCGGTGCCGCCATCGCAGCGTTTTGCGCGGCGCTGGGCCTGGGCTGGACGGCGGCGTTGCTGGTGGGCCTGACCCTGAGCCTTTCGTCCACGGCCATCGCCATGCAGGCCATGAGCGAACGCAACCTGAACGCTACCGCCGTGGGCCGCAGCAGTTTTGCCGTCCTGCTGTTCCAGGACATCGCGGCCATTCCACTGGTGGCCATGATCCCGTTGCTCTCGGCCCATGGCGACACCCCGTCGGGCATGGCCCTGGCGTTGTCGATCGTCAAGATCGTCGCCGCCATCAGCGTCGTCGTGCTGCTCGGGCGCTACGTGACACGGCCGCTGTTGCGCTTCGCCGCGCGCTCGGGCCTGCGTGAAATCTTCAGTGCCGTGGCGCTGTTCCTGGTATTCGGCTTCGGCTTTCTGCTGGAAGAAGCCGGCCTGTCGATGGCCATGGGCGCATTCCTCGCCGGCGTGCTGCTGGCGAGTTCCGAATACCGCCACGCCCTGGAAAGCGACATCGAACCGTTCAAGGGCCTGCTGCTGGGGCTGTTTTTCATCGGCGTCGGCATGTCGATCGACTTCGGCACGCTGATCGACGCACCGCTGAAAGTCATCACCCTGACCGTCGGGTTCATCCTGATCAAACTGCTGGTGATCAAGACCGTCAGCCGCTTCCTGAATGTCCCCGCCGGCCAGCGTTCCTGGCAGGCGGTATTGCTCGGCCAGGGCAGCGAGTTCGCCTTCGTGGTGTTCGGCGCCGCGACGTTGGCGGGCATCCTGACCGACCAGTGGGGCAAGAGCCTGACCCTGGCGGTGGCCCTGTCGATGTGCGTGACGCCGCTGCTCATTCTGCTGCTGGAGCGAATCGAGTCGGCCAGCAAGAAAGACCGCCAGGAATCCGACCTGGTCGACCAGCAGAACCCGCGGGTGATCATTGCCGGCTTCGGCCGTTTCGGACAGATCGCCGGACGTTTGCTGATGTCCTGCGGCGTCGAGGTAGTGGTTCTGGATCACGACCCTGACAACATCGAGACGCTGCGCAAATTCGGCGTGAAAGTGTTCTACGGCGATGCCACGCGCCTCGACCTGTTGCACGCGGCCGGGGCGGCACAGGCGGCGGTGCTGATCAATGCGATCGACGATCAGCAAGACAACCTGACGCTGACCCGGTTGGCCCAGGAGCACTTCCCCACGTTGAAACTGGTCGTCCGCGCGCGGGACATGGGCCACCTGATCAACCTGCGGCAGATGGGTGTCGAGGTTGCCGAGCGGGAAACCTTCGAAAGCGCGCTAGCATTGGGTCGCCGGGCACTGGTGCAGATGGGTGTCGGCGCTTATGAGGCGCGCGAACGCGCCGATCAGTTCCGCCGCTTGAATCTGCAGATGCTCGAGGAAATCGTCGCCCAACCGGAAGATGACCTCACGTTCCGGCACGACGCCTACCGACGCGCCAACGCGTTGCTCACCGAGATGTTCAACGAAGACCGCGCCCGCCCCGTCGACAGCTGGCCGGAACACCATCGAAACGAGACGGATGAGGCGCGTGGCTAGCCGGTCACCACTGACATCAGCACCGGCTCCCTGGGCAACATGGGCAGGCGTTGAAAATCGACTTCTTTCACCACCAGCCGCCATTGCACGTGGCGGCACAGATGTTCGAAGGTTTTCTGCATCAGGGCCAGCGTCAGCGGCTCGCCCGGGCAGCGGTGATACGTGTATTCCCCGCCGCCCTGGCTGATGACAGAGGTTCTCATGGGGCACTGGCCGAAACGTTCGGGCGCAAAGCTTTCCGGGGTTTTCCAGTGCGCCGGATCACGGTTGGAGCCAAACAGATCGAGCAGCACCCGAGTGCCTTTTTCGAAGCGGTAGCCTCGCCACTCGAAACTCTCGCGCACAAACGCCGCCACCATCGGAAAGAACGCGTAAAAGCGCCGTGTTTCCTCGGCAAAAGCCCAAGCCGCAGCGTCATCGCGAGCAATGCTGGCGCGCCATTGCGGCCGGCGTTCCAGCTCGATCAGCCCAAATAACAGAAAGCGCCCCACCGCCACCACTGGACGCAAGGTATTCAGCAGCTCCACCGCCGCTATCCGCGGTGGGAGCAACTGGCCGTGCTCATCGCGATGCCATGCGAGTTGTTGCAGCGGGGTCTGCAGCGATGCTGGCGCCGGGTCTTGCCGACAGTTCTTTATCCAGCGCGCCGCCTGGGCCTCGCAAGCCTTGCGCCGCATCCAGGCGGCCGGCATCCGCCAGTCGACGCGGCCGTTGCCATCGATCAGCGAGGCGAGCCGACGGGTCAACCGGTGCATCTGCCGATCACTCATCATTGGCACGCCGGCCCACTCGCAGACCGATCGACACAGCAGCGCCTCGATCCAGGGCAGGAATTCGATCGGCTGGTTCGCCACAAGTTTCGCCGCCGCTTCACTCAAGTGAGCCTCGTAGCGGCCGACCAGGCGGTTTACGCTTTCCTTGTCCAGCACGTCGAGAAACAGCTGCTTGCGTCGCGCATGAGGTGCGCCATCCAGGCCCTGGACGCCGCCCGCGCCCAACAGGATGTTGCGCAGCGGCGCCGGTGTCGACGTGGGGGTCCGGACGAAGCGCCGCGCATCGTAGAACAGCTCCGCCGCTTCCAGCCCACTGAGGCACAGCGTGCGCCGTCCCAGCAGTCGGGCCTGGAAAACCGGACTGCCATAGGCGACGCAACGCTTGCGTATGAACGGGTAGCCCTCGCGCAAGAATGCCAAGGTCGAATCAGCCCAGCGGTGGCCGGGAATAGAAGGGTCTGCCATGACGAAATCCTTGCCTGACAACGATATGTCTGGGACATCGCCCGGCTGGACCCTGTTCGATTTTTCAGGCGAATGGAGACTGCCCAGAGGGGCTGCGGCTAAACCATGGCGTCAAGCTCAGCCAACATAGGCGCCGGAATCTGCAGCTCACTGGCCGAGATATTTTCCCGCAGGTGAGCCACTGACGAGGTGCCGGGTATCAGCAGGACGTTGGGCGCACGTTGCAGCAGCCACGCCAACGCGACATACAGCGGCGACGCCTCCAGGCGCGCGGCAACGTTCGACAACGTTTCCGATTGCAGCGGCGTAAACCCACCCAGCGGGAAAAACGGCACGTAGGCGATGCCTTGGCGGCTCAGGTCAGCGATGAGTTGTTCGTCGTCGCGATGGGTCAGGTTGTAGTGATTCTGCACGCAGACCACCTTGGCGATACCCTGGGCCTCCTTGACCTGCGCCGCCGTGACGTTGCTCAGGCCCAGATGGCGGATCAGGCCCTGGCGCTGCAGCTCGGCCAATGCTGTGAAGGACTCTTCAATCGATCCTTCAGCGGGCGCATGCACATCGCCCATGACCCGCAGATTGACCACGTCCAACACCTCGACGTCGAGGTTGCGCAGGTTGTCGTGCACCGCACGGGTCAGCTCGGCGGGGCTCTGGGCTGCGTTCCATGACGCATCGGCGCCACGAACCGCACCGACCTTGGTCACGATGACCAGGTCGTCGGCGTAAGGGTGCAACGCCTCGCGGATCAGTTGGTTGGTGACATGAGGCCCGTAAAAATCGGCGGTGTCGATGTGGTTGACCCCAGCGGCCAGCGCTTCGCGCAGCACGGCGATGGCCGCCGCCGGATCCTTGGGCGGTCCGAAGACCTGCGGCCCCGCCAGTTGCATCGCGCCGTAGCCCATGCGGTTGACCGTACGATCACCCAGTAAAAAAGTCCCTGCCTTGTCTGCCCTGCTCATCGCGTACCCCTTGAATTAGTCTGTGTGAGCCGACTATAGGCGTTGACCACTCCACTGATAATCAGGTGCAATCCGAACGGGTTGTACGACGGAGAGAACAATGGCGACGGACATTCAAGACTTGCTGGCCTTTGTGGCGGTGGTCAATGCGCGGGGATTTCGAGAAGGCGCCCGGCTCAGCGGCAAATCCGCCTCCAGCCTCAGCGACGCGGTACGCCGGATCGAAAGCCGACTCGGCGTGCGCCTGCTCAACCGCACCACCCGCAGCGTGGTGCCGACCGAGGCCGGCGCACGGTTGATGGAACGCATCGTGCCGGCCCTGGGCGAAGTCGAATCCGCGCTGGACGTGGTCAACGATTTTCGCGACCGCCCTTCCGGTACCCTCAGGTTGAACGTGCCGGTCAGCGCCGCCCGGCTGGTGCTACCGTCGATCATCGCGCCGTTCCTGAAAAGCTACCCCGACATCCGCCTCGAAGTCGTTACCGAAGAAAGCTTTGTCGACATGCTGGCGGCCGGGTGTGATGCAGGTATTCGCTACGACGAACGCCTCGAACAGGACATGATCGCGATCCCCATCGGCCCGCGCTTTCAACGCTTCGCAACCGCCGCCGCACCGGCGTACCTCGACGCCCGGGGCCGCCCCGAGCATCCACGGGACCTGCTGCAACACGCTTGCCTGGCCGGTAAGTTCCCCAGCGGCGCCTTGCCGCTGTGGGAGTATGAGCGTGATGGCGAAACCATCAGCGTCGAGCCGAACGGCCCATTGCTGGTGCGCATTGGCGGCGCCATGGACTTGGCCGTCCAGGCCGCGGTGGATGGACTCGGGATCGTCCACCTGTTCGAGGACTGGCTGCGCCCCTACCTGGACAGCGGTGTCCTCGAACCGGTACTCGAACCCTGGTGGCAGCACTTTACCGGACCATTCCTCTACTACCCCGGCCGCCGCTACCTGCCCTCGCCGTTACGGGCGTTTGTGGACTTCATCAATCAAAACCGCAGCAACCAAGACGCCTGATCCCGGCGGCAGATCCAGCATCTCCATAAACTGAACCACCGCTTTCGCGAGCAGGCTCGCTCCCACAGTCCTGCGGCGCATGCACATCCAACGCCCAACCTCATTTCCACTGTGGGAGCGAGCCTGCTCGCGAAGGCGGCGGCACGTCCAATATCGGCAGCTAACGCTTGCCCAATTCCAGCCCCTGCGCCTGCCACAGGGTCTGGAACGGCCCTTCACGCTGGCGCAGTTCATCGGGTGAGCCGTCTTCGATGATTCTTCCGCCCTGCAAGACCAAGATCCGGTCGAACCGCGCAACCGTCGACAGCCGGTGCGCCACCGCCAGCACGGTGCGACCGCGCATCAGGTCGTCCAGGGCCATTTGCACCTTGGCTTCGGATTCCGAATCCAGTGCCGAGGTGGCTTCGTCGAGGATCAGAATCGGTGCGTTCTTGAGGAACGCCCGCGCCAGCCCGAGGCGCTGGCGTTGGCCGCCCGAGAGCATCACGCCGCGCTCGCCCACCAAGGTGTTGAAGCCTTCCGGCAGGTCGCGGATGAACTCTTCGCAATAGGCATGGCGGGCCGCGTCGATGACTTGTGCCTCGGTGGCATCGGGCTGGCCATAGGCGATGTTTTCGTAGATGGTCCGATTGAACAGCGCCGGCTCCTGAGGCACCACGGCGATCTGGCTGCGCAGGCTGTCCTGACTGACCGAGCGCACGTCGCGGCCATCGATCAGGATCACCCCACTGCGCACATCGTCCAGGCGCTGGACCAGACTGACCAATGTCGATTTGCCCGCGCCCGACGGCCCGACGATGCCGACTTTCTGGCCGGCCGGAATGTCCAGGGACAGATGCCTGATCGCGCCGCGCCCGTCGGCATAGCTGTAGCTGACGTCGAGGAAACGGATATTGCCGCGCCCAGGCTCCAGTTCCGCCGGGGTGTCGCTGAGTGCGTGTGGCTGGACGATGATGCGCAACGTCTCGGCAATCACGCCCATCTGCTGCGAGGTATCCACCAAAGCCAGCGCCAGGTCGCGCGAGCCGTGCAGGATGCGAAACGACAACGCGCTGACCATCACCACATCGCCTGGGGTGATCTGTCCGTCCTGCCACAACAGGATCGACCAGCCGAGCATGCCGCCGGCCATGATCGACAGGCAGATGTCGTGCAAGACCCGGGCTTTTTCCAGGTAGATCCAGCTGCGGCGCTGGGCCTTGGCCTCGACGCCGATCGCCTGTTCGAGCCGGCGCCGCTCGCGGTGTCGGGCGGAGAATGCCTTGATCGTCCAGACGTTGGAGACCTGGTCCACCAACTCGCCACCGACGCGTGCGGCCTGGGAAGCGAAATCGATATGCCGACTGCGGCCGCGCAGCCCCATCACGGTGATCAGCGAAGCCACCACAATCACCGCGCCGATCAAGGCTAACCCCATGGAAAGCCGCACGGTAAACAGCACCACCACCGCACCGATGAAATCCACGCAAGGTGGAATAATCTTCCAGGCCAGGCCACCGTAGATGGAACCCGCTGCCGCGCCCGCCGAGGAGATCCGGTTGGCCAGGGCTCCGGCGAAATGCTCGGAGAAATAGCGCATCGGGTGTCCGGTCAGGTGATTGAACAGGTCAATCCGCAAGTCCGCGCAACTGGCGACCACCGTCCGGCAGCCCAGGTAGCCGCCCGAACGCCAGAACAGGTTTTCCACCACAATCAGCGCGATGAACACGGTAAACGGCAGCCACACATGCCCGGCCGCCTCCCTGCCCTGGGCCATCGCGTCGACCAGCAGCTTCATGCCGAACTGCACCGCCACGGCGCAACTGGCGGCACCGACAATCAGCACAAACAACGTCGCGAAATGCCACGGCCTGAGGGTGACGTATCGCCACAAAAACGCGATGGCGGTATTCGGCAACGGCGCGCCATGGGACTGATGGCTGTTCATGGCATCTGCACCGTGGCCACGGACGAGGCAAACTGCGCCTGCAGGGACTTCATTGCCAACGTCAGTGGATGGAAAGACGCGCGGCTGCCTTCGCTGTCGGCATAGCCAAACACGCCAGTGGGACAGTAGCGATCATCGTCCCAACCCGGGTAGTCGAGAAACGGGTACCAGCACATGCCTGCTATCGGAATGCCGCGCTCCATCCCCAGCGCCAACTGCTCGCCGATGTAGTGCAGCCAGGGCACCCGAGCGGTATCTTCGGCGCCCGTTTCAGAGAGCAGAAGCGGCCTTCGATAACGCTGGTGGACTTCGCTGAGCATGCCCACCAACGGGCGATAATCCGCGCTGCCCGGCTCGATCCGATTGCCGTGCAGGAACCACTGGTTATGCGGATAGAAATTGACGCCGACAATATCCAGGTACTCCTCGCGCCCGCCCAACCCCGGCCAGCTTCTGCCGGTGAGCAGATCCCACGCCTCGAACTGGGATAACCGATACGCCTCGGCGGCCTCGATATCTTCGGCCCGCCGCGATAAGGACCGCACGTTGATCAGAGGGTCGCACTGGACAAATCGCGCGGCGGGAGTCACCTCGCGAATCGCCTCGATCGCCGCGATACTCGCGCGCACCAACTGGTGCTTGAGCTCCATGCCCCGTTGTCGGGCGGTGG
This sequence comes from Pseudomonas sp. Z2-11, assembly GCF_054161305.1. Classification (NCBI taxonomy): domain Bacteria; kingdom Pseudomonadati; phylum Pseudomonadota; class Gammaproteobacteria; order Pseudomonadales; family Pseudomonadaceae; genus Pseudomonas; species Pseudomonas sp. Z2-11. The sequence continues at coordinate 2,239,630 of NZ_CP096395.1, read as the reverse complement.
GGTTGAAGTAGCCGACGTCGCCGCCGGCCCAGCTCCAGAAAGATATCTCGTTGATCGGCGAGTAGAACGCCGTCTCGATCCCCTCCTCGCGCATCAGCCGCGCGACGGCGCCGGCGAAGCGAGCAAACCGTTCGACGAAGGCCGGCCGCCAGATGTCCAGATCGTCGGGGTAGCCGTAATGGCACAGGTCCCACACCACTTGCACATCGCAGCGCTGGGCGGCGCGCAGCATCGGCAGGAAACTGCTCCAGTCATAACGACCCGGCTGCTGCTCGATCAGATGCCAACGCAAGCCATCCCTGGCGCAGCGAATGCCCAGGTCGGCGAGCCGGCTGTAATCCTGCTCGGCCCAGCGGTCATGGCGAGTCGCGGCGAGCATATCCAGTCGACGTCCATCGGCACGGCGATGAGTGGAACACTCGTAGCCGGCCATCACGAAACTGTTGAAGATCCTCTCCTGCACGCTGCTGTCTCCCAGTGTCTGGATGAAGCCGGGATCAACCCGGCTCGACCTCGTGAGCCCTCGTCACGACCCCTTCGCCCTCGGCGATGCGCTGATACAGCGCCAGCGCCTGACCGACCACCTGATCCATGTTGTAGTACTTGTAGGTGCCGAGCCGACCGAGAAAAGTCACCCCGGGTGTTTCGTCGGCCAGGGCCTTGTAGCGTTTGTACAGCTCGGCGTTTTCCGGGCGCGGAACCGGGTAGTAAGGGTCGCCATCGGCGCAGGGAAACTCGTAGCTGATGCTGGTGCGCGGATGCTCCTGCCCGGTGAGGTGCTTGTACTCGGTGATTCGTGTATAGGGCACGCGCTCGTCCGGATAGTTGACCACTGCCACCGGCTGGAACTGCGGCGCATCCAGCGTTTCATGCTGAAAGCGCAACGAGCGATACGGCAGATGGCCGAAGCAGTATTCGAAGTACTCATCGATCGGCCCGCAATAGACCAGTTCCCGATAGGGGATGCGCTGGCGAACCTCTTTGAAATCGGTCGCCAACAAGATATCGATGTTCGGATGGGCGAGCATGCGCTCGAACATCCGTGTATAGCCGTGCAGCGGCATCATCTGGAACTCGTCGGTGAAATACCGATCATCGGTATTGGTCCGTGTCGGCACCCGCGAGGTCACCGACTTGTCCAGCTGCGAAGGGTCCAGGCCCCACTGCTTGCGGGTGTAGCCACGAAAGAATTTCTCATACAGCTCGCGGCCGATCTGGTTGATGACCACGTCCTCCGAAGTCCGGATCGACTCGACCGGCTCCGCCCGCTGCGCCAGGAAGGCCTCGGCCTGCGCTTCATCCATGGACAAGCCGAACAGCGTATTGAGCGTCGTCAGGTTGATGGGAATCGGCACCCGGTGCTCATCGACCTGGGCCAGCACTCGATGCTCGTACGGGCGCCATTCGGTGAACCGTGACAGGTAATCGACAATGCGCTGGGCATTGGTGTGGAAGATGTGCGGCCCGTAGCGATGGACCAGCACGCCCGCCTCGTCCAAGTGGTCGTATGCATTGCCGCCGATGTGATCGCGACGATCGACCAGCAGCACGCGCTTGCCCAATCCTTCGGCCAGCCGCTCGGCCAGCACGCTGCCGGCGAAACCGGCGCCGACGATCAGGTAGTCGTACGGCGCGCCGCCCTGGGCGTTATCAAGGGAATCGAGGGTTATCGTTGGCATTCGATCTGCTCCTTCATCTGCGCGCAGGTCTTGTCCCAGGACATGCCGTCCAGCGCTTTGTCGGCGTACTGCGCAACCACTCCTGGCTGGGTCCGCAGGTCGAGCGCGGCCTGGATCGCGTCGATGAATCCCTGGGGCGAATCGGCAATCGCGACCACACCACTCTCACCGTAACCATTGACCACATCGCGGATCGGCGTGGACACCACCGGGCATCCGCCCGCCAGGTATTCGGGCGTTTTGGTGGGGCTGATGAAGCGAGTGGATTCGTTCAACGCGAATGGCATCAACGCCACGTCCCAACCCGCCAGGTACGCCGGCAGCTCTTCATATTGCTTGGCGCCCAGGTAGTGAATATTCGCCAGGCGCGGCAACGTCTGCGGATCGATCTTCACCACCGGCCCGATCAACACGATGTGCCAGTCCGGCCGCTGCGTCGCCAGTTCACGTACCAGCTCGATATCAAAACGCTCATCGATGACGCCAAAGAAACCCAGGCGCGGATGACCGATATCAGCCTGGTCCGCCGGGTCGGGAATCGGCTGCCTGGCCGCGGCAAAGTGCGTGATATCAACGCTGCTGGGCATGGCGTGGACGTTGTCGTGATGCTCGCGCTTGGCCTCCCAGAGGCTGTATCCGCCGGTGAACACCACATCGGCCTTGGCCATCAGCCGCCGCTCCATCTCCACCAACGCGGGCGGCGCAAACTTGAAGGCCGAGAGCTCGTCCATGCAATCGAAAATCACCACATTGGCCTCCAGGTGATCGGTGAAGGCCTGGCTCATAGGCGTGAGGTACCAGAGCATCAACTCACTCGGCCAGTGCTCTGCCAGCCAGGCATCGAGCAATTCACGCTGGGTGGCGATCACCTGGGCTTCATCCAGCCCCTCGGGGAGCCTGGGCACCAGCACCGTCACCCCCTCCGCCACCGCATAGCTTTCCAGGTGCGCGGACTGCCGCCCTTCGAATATCGGTTCTTCGAAAAACAGTACGTCGTAGTCCCTGGCCAATCGCGACATCACGTGTTGCGGCCGCTGATAGACAAAGCCCCAGCGCAGGTGCGACAGGCACAACAGCGTAGGTCGCAAGCTCGCGGCGGGCGCGGCGCTGTGATCGGGATGAAGATGTTCTTGTTGATTCATGTGACGTTCCTTTTCTCAAGATCGATGTCTGAAGATCGATGTTTGTAGATCGATGCTGGGCCTACCGCGATCCGGCGCTGCTGCGCCTGGCAAACAAGACCTGGTAACTCCTCTCACGCCTGGCCTTGTGGACGTTTGAGAAAGCCGGTTCCGATGCCGTTCCAAATCTTCTTCCAGCCAGCCGACCAAGTGCACACACCGGTCAGTCAACTGCTCTGAACTCCTGGAGCCCGCCACCACACTCAACAGAACAGGCTGATGTCTCCAACGCGCACCACTGCCGAAAGAGACCGCCGGACAACGCCGAGTGTCTCGTCCAAGAGACACCAGGACAGGGATAATCGAGGGGGACTGAATGATGATTCTGGTGACAGGTGGTGCGGGTTATATCGGCGCCCATGTGGCGGTCGAGTTGATGAACCGCGGCGACGAGGTGGTGATCCTCGACAACCTTTGCAACAGCTCCCGGGCAACCGTGCAGCGCATATCGGACGTGACGGGGCGGGAGCCGGTTTTTGTCCATGCCGACGTGAGAAGCCGTCGCGCACTGGACAAGGTCTTCAGGGAGTACCCCATCGAGGCCGTCGTTCATTGCGCCGGGCTCAAGGCGGTGGGTGAAAGCGTGCGTGAACCGCTGAGGTATTTCGATACGAACGTCAGCGGCAGCGTGACGCTGTGCCAGGCGATGGCCGAAGCCGGCGTGTTCAACCTGGTGTTCAGCTCATCGGCGACGGTCTACGGCGATTGCGCCCAGATGCCCATCGCCGAAACCTGCCCGACCGGGCAGCCAACCAACCCGTACGGCCAGTCGAAACTGATGGCCGAACACGTCATGCGCAGCACCGCCGCCTCCGACGCCCGCTGGTCGATCGGCTTGCTGCGCTACTTCAACCCGATCGGCGCGCATTGTTCAGGCCTGCTGGGAGAGACGCCGACGCAGACCCCCAACAACCTTTTGCCATACCTGTTGCAGGTGGCCAACGGCGAGCGCGAGGCGCTGCGGATTTTCGGCTCCGACTACCCGACGCCGGATGGCACCGGGATCAGGGATTATGTGCATGTGGTGGATCTGGCCGAGGGGCACTTGCAGGCTCTGGCATTCCTGCGCGAACAGACGGGTGTGCACGTCTGGAACCTGGGCACCGGGCGTGGTTATTCGGTGCTGGAGGTGGTCAGTGCTTTCGAGCGGGCGACCGGAGCGAAGGTGCCGCTGGCTTTTGAAGCGCGTCGTCCGGGAGACATTGCGCGTTGCTGGGCGGATCCGGGCAAGGCAGCCGAGCAGTTGGGCTGGACTGCACATCATGGGCTTGAGCGCATGTTGGAGGATGCCTGGCGCTGGCAGCGCCTGAATTTTCCTCGGGTCGAGCCGCGGGAGGTGGTGTTGCGGAGTATCGAGCAGGGATGATCGCTGGATTGTTCAACATCTGTGGGAGCGAGCCCGCTCGCGAAGAGGCCGGCACATCCAACATCTTCATCGCCTGCGCCGCCGCCTTCGCGAGCAGGCTCGCTCCCACATGGGTTTTGCGGCGTATACAAAATCTGTGTCTGCCACAGATCAAAAAGGTGGGAGCGAGCCTGCTCGCGATGAGGCCGGTACATCCAACATCTTCATCGCCTGTGCCGCCGCCTTCGCGAGCAAGCTCGCTCCCACACGGGTTTGGCGGAGTGTCTGAGGTCTGGCGTCCGCCGCAGATCCTAATGTGGGAGCGAGCCTGCTCGCGAAGAGGCCGGCACATCCAACACCTTCATCGCCTGTGCCGCCGCCTTCGCGAGCAGGCTCGCTCCCACATGGGTTTTGCGGAGTGTCCGAGATCTGGCGTCCGCCGTAGATCCAAATGTGGGAGCGAGCCTGCTCGCGAAGAGGCCGGCACGTCCAACACCTTCATCGCCTGCGCCGCCGCCTTCGCGAGCAGGCTCGCTCCCACATGGGTTTGCGGAGTGTCCGAGATCTGGCGTCCGCCGTAGATCCAAATGTGGGAGCGAGCCTGCTCGCGGAGAGGCCGCCACATCCAACATCTTCATCGCCTGCGCCGCCGCCTTCGCGGGCAAGCCCGCTCCCACATGGGTTTTGCGGAGTGTCCGAGAACTGCCATCCGCCGTAGATCCAATGTGGGAGCGAGCCTGCTCGCGAAGAGGCCGGTACATCCAACATCTTCATCGCCTGCGCCGCCGCCTTCGCGGGCAGACCCGCTCCCACATGGGTTTTGCGGAGTGTCCGAGAACTGCCATCCGCCGTAGATCCAATGTGGGAGCGAGCCTGCTCGAGAAGAGGCCGGCACATCCAACACCTTCATCGCCTGCGCCGCCGCCTTCGCGGGCAAGCCCGCTCCCACATGGGTTTTGCGGAGTGTCCGAGAACTGCCATCCGCCGTAGATCCAATGTGGGAGCGAGCCTGCTCGCGAAGAGGCCGGCACATCCAACATCTTCATCGCCTGTGCCGCCGCCTTCGCGAGCAGGCTCGCTCCCACATGGGTTTTGCGGAGTGTCCGAGATCTGGCGTCCGCCGTAGATCCAAATGTGGGAGCGAGCCTGCTCGCGAAGAGGCCGGTACATCCAACATCTTCATCGCCTGTGCCGCCGCCTTCGCGAGCAGGCTCGCTCCCACATGGGTTTTGCGGAGTGTCCGAGATCTGGCGTCCGCCGTAGATCCAAATGTGGGAGCGAGCCTGCTCGCGAAGAGGCCGGTACATCCAACACCTTCATCGCCTGTGCCGCCGCCTTCGCGAGCAGGCTCGCTCCCACATGGGTTTTGCGGAGTGTCCGAGATCTGGCGTCCGCCGTAGATCCGAATGTGGGAGCGAGCTTGCTCGCGATGAGGCCGGCACATCCAACATCTTCATCGCCCATGCCGCCTTCGCGAGCAGGCTCGCTCCCACATGGGTTTTGCGGAGTGTCCGAGATCTGGCGTCCGCCGTAGATCCAAATGTGGGAGCGAGCCTGCTCGCGAAGAGGTCGGTACACCCAACATCTTCATCGCCTGCGCCGCCGCCTTCGCGAGCAGGCTCGCTCCCACATAGGTTTGGCGGCGTATACAAAACCTGTGTCTGCCACAGATCAAAAAGGTGGGAGCGAGCCTGCTCGCTCCCACATGGGCTTGGCGGCGCAACGAAAATCAAGCCCGGGGCAAGCGCATTCCCTGCACACTCAGACAATCGCGCTGGTTGCGCGCCAGCATTTCCACCGTCAGTTGGTAAGCCTGGTCCGCCGCGTCCTTGAGCAATTGCCAATCCTCCAGACTGATCAATTCATGCAACACCAATTCATCCGCGCGCCGGATCAACGTGTCGTAATAATCTTCGGGAAAGTCCAGGCGATATGCATCGTCTTCCAGCAACAGCCGCCAGGCTTTCAATTCCATCTCAAGGTCGGTTTCACTCACGGGCGGGTGTCCTTCAAAAGTTCGAGCCAAGGGCTCCGCCCCGGAAAAAAACAGGGTGGAGCCCGCAGTGAAACAAGCCTCAACTCACTTGCGCGAGCAGGTCTTGCCTGATGAAGTCGCGCACCGTGGCCAGGTGCGTTTCCTCCTGCTCCAGGGCGTGGCCGAAGCGCTTGGCGATCAGCGGGTGACCGCCCTTCTTCGCCAGCTCGATCAGCAATTCCCAGGCAGCGTTGTCTTCCAGCTCGATGGTCAGGATCGCGCTCATCGACTGGGAAACGGTGGTGCGTGGGTCCGTCAGTACCTGCAGCACGCCCATCGCCTTGACTCCCGCCACGTCCGCGCATGGCGTCATCGCGGTTGGGTCGCCGCCAAGGGTTTCGATGGCTTCGCGCACGATGTTCATGTGTTCGAGCTCCTCGGCCTGGATCTGCCGCAAGGTCTCTACCAACGCCGGATCAGCCCCGGGCGCGGCTGTGGCCTTGGCGACCATCGCCTCATACAGGCGCACGCCGGTGCGCTCGAAGGCCAGGCGTTCGCCGAGCTTGTCCAGCAGCACTTCGGGCGCCTTGCCGATGGTTTTGTCCAGTGCGGTCTTGACCACGCCTTTGACCGAACCCGGTGCCGGTACCGAGCCGATCAGGTCGGCCTCGCGAATGGCGCGCTCGCGTTCTGCCGTGTAGGCGCTCACGTCGCCCGGCACATCCGCCGGAAACAGGCGGGTGGCTTCCAGTTGGCGAGCGGTGTCTTCGGGAGACATCTGGACGCCGGTACGATTCATGCCGATGGTGACTTGGCGTTCGCTCATTGCTGTTCTCCCACTGGGTTGAGTTCGGTGCCGGGCTTGAAGGTGTAGCCGGCGGAGACGATGTTGGCAGGCACGCCTTCGCTGTTGAGCTGGGCGCGGTAGTCGAGGGAAGCGTGGCCTTCGCGTTCCTTGGGCACGTAGTCGATGCCGTGGGCTCGCAAATCCACTTCCCGGGACAGCGTCTCACGGACGAAATCACGCTGGCTCTTGAACTCGATCATGCGCGGCAACTGGCCGCTGAGCACCTCTGCGGGGTCGCGTCGCTCGTACTTCTTGAACAATTCGCAAGCCAGGTTCAAGTGCCCCAGCTCGTAGTCGACGAAGCGTTCCCACATCGCCTTGATCCGTGGATTTTCTTCCTGCTCGGCGCAACTGGCGTAGGTGTAGACCTCCATCGCTTCATGCACCAGCCACTTCTCCATGAAGGTTTCGCTGGGGTCCTGCAACGAGCCATATTGGGTGACATGCTGCTCTTCCACCGAGGCGATTTCGGCATACAACGCGCGCGCCACCGGGTCGGCAAACAGCGGACCGATGTTCATGTAGTAATCGTGGGTCTGGTATTCCGCACCGGTGATCAACGCTGCATGGATCTTGGTGATCAGCGCGGCGTTCTCCTTCTTGTAGTTGTCGCGCAGGTCATCGCCGGGGGCACGGTGGTGCTCGCTAGTGGGCCGGCCGGGCACGATGTCCGTGTAGCCTTGCAAGATGTTGTTGGCGTCTTTGCCTTCCAATCGATCAAGCATGGCCGAGTAACGATAGAGGTGGTCGAAATCTTCCAGCAGGCCAAAACGGTAGGTCTGCGCCTGATAAGGGTCGGGCTCGTTCTGGGCGACGGCGGCAGTCACTTCGATCGCGACCTGTTCGTAGGCCACGGTGGTTTCAAGCGGCGAATGATCAGCCGACAGCAGCCAGTTTATCGCGGTCATCTGATGCTGCTCGGCGCGCCTTACCTGGGCCAAGGGCAGTTGCAATTCCTTGTGGAAACGCGCGCCGAAATGCTTGAGGCGCAGCGCGTCGGATTCGACGCCGTTCATCAGGATCACCCGCACTCGGGTGAACGCATCGTCATCCAGTTTGCTGATGGGTTTGCCGGCCAGGTCACGCCAGGTAAACGTCTGCTTGTCCAGCGGCGTCCCTTTGTTATCCAGCAGGTTGTCGATTTTGGTCATGGGTCATTTCTCCTTCATCAGAGGCCTCGCGATACGCCGTCGATGCAACAGCAGCGGGGACAAAACGAACGACCTTGGGAAATTGCGCGGCTCTCCGTGCAGACGATGAGCGGTCGTATAAGTGGATGAAATGCCGCTTGATTTTCCGCTCATCCGGTGACGATAAGGATTTTCGAACCAAGCTTTGGCGCGCCGGCTCGGAGCTACATAACACCGCCGCAACCGACTGAAGACGACTCGTTTTTTGCGGCTTCAACGGCGGGTTGTAGTCAATATCTGCCTGGAGTTTTCGCGATGTGTGAATGTTTCGTTCAGCCCGTTTCTTCCAAGGATTCCCTGGCGTTTTTTGCCCAGCGCGACCCCTTCGGTGCCAACCCATCAAGCTTGTCCGCCGACAGCCTTCACGCTGCGGCGGAGCCCTCGCTGCATGAGCGACAAAGCGTGATCAAGCCGAACATGCAGGTCAGCGCCATACGCAACCGTGGCGGGCGCCTGGAGTGCATCAAGGTGCGCTGGGGGTGGTCGCCCGTGTGGTCGATGGGCACGATGCCGCCGCTGACCCACCTGCCCTTGCACCTGGTGATGCGCTCCAAGGTGTTCGACCGGATCAAGCGCGACGGTCGCGTCCTGGTGGCGGTGGATGGCTGGTACGAAGCCGCCGCGGAGACTGGCGCGCACGCCCAGTCCAAGCGCCTGAGCTATACGACGTCGCGGCAATCCTCACCGATCTTCCTCGCCGCCCTGGCCCAGGCCAGTGAAACGCCCAACGGCTGTGACGGGCTGGCCCTGGTGACCTACGGCGATATGGTCAATCAACAGCAGCGCCTGCTGGCCTTCACCGGCGAGAACGCCCTCGAATGGTTGCGCCCGGAGCTGGATTGGGAACAGGCCCGCGACATGGCCGCCCACGTAGCGGTCGCCGAACCGCAACTGGAGCACGTGCTGACCGCCAAGCGAATGGTCCAGGGCCGACGGTGACGGCGGCCTCGAACCGGAGGAAGTGGCTGACAGCCCGAAGATCGGCGTTAAACTGGCAGGCCAGTCGTTTTGACGCGACTGGCCTCCTTTCTTTTCGAGCACGAGACTTCCATGGCGAACCAAGACATCACGTTCACCCCCGACCCGGACGCAGACTCCATCTCCTCCGACGTCGCCGGTTTCGGCGGCTTGCTGGTTTCCACCCAGATCCCGACCCGCGCGGACGGCAGCCTGGAGCTGGGCGACATCACGGCGCAGAGCGAATGCACGTTGCAGGCGCTCAAGACCGCCCTCGAACGCGCCGGCAGCTCCATGGACCGCGTGTTGCACTTGACCATCTACCTGACCGACATGGCCGATCGCGCGGCTTTCAATGAAGTCTACAAACGCTTCTTCGCCAAGCCCTGGCCGGTGCGCGCCGCGGTGGGCGTGGCGGCGCTGGCGGTGGAAGGCATGAAAGTGGAAGTGACGGCGATGGCGGCGAAGGGCTGAGCGCACGGTCTTACGAATCAGCCTCGTGGCGAGGGAGCTTGCTCCCGCTGGCCTGCGCAGCAGGCCCAAGCTTTTTTGCCAGGGCAGAAATTTTTGGGGCGGCTTCGCCACCCAGCGGGAGCAAGCTCCCTCGCCACGGGGTTGTTAAAGCTGGGCATCCAGCAACTGATCGAGCTGAGCGGGCTGCTGGCGAACCGCGCTCTGGATAACGTCGAGGCCCGCTAGCCGCCGTTGCACAGCTCCCTGTGGCGAGGGAGCTTGCTCCCGCTGGCCTGCGCAGCAGGCCCAAGCTTTTTGCCAAGACAGAAATTTTTGGGGCGGCTTCGCCACCCAGCGGGAGCAAGCTCCCTCGCCACGGGGTTGTTAAAGCTGGGCATCCAGCAACTGATCGAGCTGAGCGGGCTGCTGGCGAACCGCGCGCTGGATAACGTCGAGGCCCGCTAGCCGCCGTTGCACAGCTCCCTGTGGCGAGGGAGCTTGCTTCCGCTGGCCTGCGCAGCAGGCCCAAGCTTTTTGCCAAGACAGAAATTTTTGGGGCGGCTTCGCCACCCAGCGGGAGCAAGCTCCCTCGCCACGGGGTTGTTAAAGCTGGGCATCCAGCAACTGATCGAGCTGAGCGGGCTGCTGGCGAACCGCGCGCTGGATAACGTCGAGGCCCGCTAGCCGCCGTTGCACAGCTCCCTGTGGCGAGGGAGCTTGCTCCCGCTGGCCTGCGCAGCAGGCCCAAGCTTTTTGCCAAGGCAGAAATTTTGGGGCGGCTTCGCCACCCAGCGGGAGCAAGCTCCCTCGCCACGGGGGGTTGGCAGGCAATCGCTTACCAAATCCCCGCCTATACTTCTCTGCCAATCCCCCCGGGGCCTGCACTTCCAACAATAAAAAGCAGAGGTGGAACATGGTCTGGCAACAAGTCTACGATCCCTTCGGTAATGCGGTGCTCTCGACGCTCCTGGCGGCGGTTCCGGTGGTGGTGATGCTGGCGGCCCTGGCGTTCTTTCATGTCAAGGCGCACCTGGCGGCGTTGTACGCCCTGGCCTCGGCGTTGCTCATCGCGATTTTCGCCTTCGGCATGCCCGCCGACATGGCCGGTTCGGCGGCCCTTTATGGTGCGGCCAACGGCCTGCTGCCCATCGGCTGGATCGTGCTCAACATCATCTTCCTGCACCGGCTGACCACCGAGAACGGTTCGTTCAAGGTCCTGCAGGATTCCCTGGCGCGCATCACTGACGATCGGCGTCTGCAATTGCTGCTGATTGCCTTCTGTTTCGGTGCCTTCTTCGAGGGCGCGGCGGGCTTCGGCACGCCAGTGGCGGTGACCGGGGCGATCCTGATCGGGCTGGGCTTTTCGCCCCTTGCCGCCTCGGGCCTGGCGCTAATCGCCAATACCGCGCCAGTGGCGTTCGGCGCGCTGGGTACGCCGATCATCACGCTCGCCAAGGTCACCGGGCTGGATGAAATGGAGCTGTCGATGATGGTCGGCCGGCAGTTGCCGTTTTTCTCGGTGATCGTACCGTTCTGGCTGATCTGGGCGTTCGCCGGTTGGCGCAAGATGCTCGAAGTCTGGCCGGCGATCCTGGTGGCCGGCGTCAGCTTCGCCATCCCGCAGTTCCTGGTATCGAACTACCACGGCCCGATGCTGGTGGACGTGATTGCCGCGCTGATTTCCATGGCCTGCCTGACCGGTTTCCTCAAGGTCTGGAAACCGGCCACGGTGCATACCTCGGCGGCGTTGTCAGGCCGGCACGATGATTCGAAGATCGACCCCAGCGAGCAACAGACGCCGGTGGCCAGCGGCGCCTTCGCCAGCGACAACCGCCCCGCCGTGCTGCGGGCGTGGATGCCGTGGATCATCCTCACGGTCTTCGTGTTTGCCTGGGGCACCCAGGGCTTCAAGAATCTGTTCGACACCCGCCCGGCCCTCGACCCGCAGACCCAATCGGCCAGGCTCGATCCCCAGGGCAAGCCAATGCGCGAGGCGAATCCGATCTTCTCGCCGCTGCTGACCTTCGGCACCATCCACCAGCAAATCGAAAAGGTCCCGCCGGTGGTGCCCCAGCCGAAAACCGAGGAAGCGGTCTACAAATTCAACTGGTTCACCGCCACCGGCAGCGGCATCTTCCTGGCGGCCATTCTCGGCGGCTTGCTGATGGGCTATTCGATCCCGCAACTGGCGCGCCAATACCTGCGAACGCTGTGGGTGGTGCGCTATTCGCTGATCACCATTGTCGCCATGTTGGCGTTGGGCTTTCTTACGCGCTATTCGGGCCTGGACGCGACCATGGGCCTGGCGTTTGCCGCGACGGGCATCTTCTACCCGATGTTCGGCACGCTGCTGGGCTGGCTCGGCGTGGCGCTGACCGGTTCGGACACGGCGTCAAACGTGCTGTTCGGCGGTTTGCAACGGGTCACGGCAGAGCAGTTGGGAATCAGCCCGGTGTTGATGGCCGCCGCTAACAGTTCCGGCGGGGTGATGGGCAAGATGGTCGACGCCCAATCGATCGTGGTCGCCTCCACCGCGACCCGCTGGTACGGCCACGAAGGGGAAATCCTGCGCTACGTGTTTTTCCACTCGGTGGTGCTGGCGATTCTGGTGGGCGGGCTGGTGACGTTGCAGGCGTATGTCGAGCCGTTCAGTCACATGGTGGTGGGAGGAAAGTAACCTGGAAATAAACCAGCTTTTGTGGCGAGGGAGCTTGCTCCCTCGCCACGGGCGGACTTACCTGGTCGGGCTTACTGAACGTTCTTCAGCTTGACCACATCACCGGACACCGAAGTGGTGTAGCCGGTCAGGACCCAGGCCCAGAACCAGTTTTCCTGGACTTGGGTGTTGATCATGGCGTCGCCGCCCTTGGCCTTGATCGCGGCGGTCTGGGCGCGCACGAAACGGTTGTTCTGGCGGATCGGGATCACGCCGAACAGCAGCAGGCCGGTGGCCTTGGCTTCACTGTGGCCAACCACGGTGTATTGGCTGCTGTCGTATTGCTGGGTTTTCATCGGGGTGCCGGTGCAACCCGCCAGGACCAGGCCGAACAGTGCGCAGGCGACAACTTTGCTGAATTGTTTCATTTGATGCTCCATGGGAAAACGCCCGGGATCCGTCTCCCGGGCGGCGCGTACTCTAACCGATCAGCAACAAAAAGACACAACGTCATCTCTCCCCAATTACGGGCCCGAGAGGCTCATCGCAGAGCCATCCGTCAGTTGGGCCTCCAGCGAAACAGACTCCCGTCGATAGCATGAAAACTACGCCACGGAAGGCAATTCATTGTCTTGACGACCGCCAGATACGGCCGGTCCCGTTGGAGGATTTCATCATGATTGACGTGACTGTCTGGAGCGTTACCCTGCCGGTGCAAACACCCGCGCAGGTCGTGGCGACCAAAGCCATGCCGAGTCTGAACAACAAGTATTTCGACAATAACGGCCAGAGGATCATCTTCTGGGCGCCTGTCACCGGCTCCCATACCGGTAACAGCGACTACCCGCGTTCCGAACTGCGGGAAACCAGCAAAGACGGGAAACATCGCAACTGGCGCTACAACAGCGGCACCAACACTCTCAAGGGGGAATTGTCGGTGAACCAGGTGCCTTCGGAAGGCCGTGTGGTGGTGGCGCAGATTCACGCCAAGGAGGCGCCGACGCCGTTGTTGAAACTGGTTTATCGCTATGAAAAGGGCGTCGGCAATATCGACGTGGAATACCGCTTCAAGCCCAAGGACAAAAAAAGCCCGGTGATCATGACCGTGCCCAAGGTGCCGTTGAACAAATCGTTTTCGTACACGCTGCAAATGGACAAGCAAGGCCAACTGTCGGTAATGATCGGCAACAATGGCACCCAGGTGAAACTGGACAAGTCCTGGCAAGGCTACGATTTCTACTTCAAGGCCGGCGTCTACACCTTGGATAACAAGGGCAGCACCAGTGAAGGCGGAAAAGTGACCTACACCAAACTGAGCGCCAGCCACAAGTGACTGGCGTTTTTTCCCCACTCAAGCCTTGGACGGCGCCACGACCGCTTGCCGGCCGCTGAAGGTCAGCAGGAAGCAGACAAATACCACCAGGGCAAAACCGGCCGGGAACAGCCAGATGCTTTTCCAGTCGTGGCCGCCTTCCACCACAAAGTGATCGGTCACCTGCCCCGCCACCCAGAAACCGATCAACATGCCTACTCCGTACGTCGCCAAGGTGATCAGCCCCTGGGCCGAGCTGCGCAGGTGCGCGGGCGCCTTGGCGTCCGTGTAGATCTGCCCCGAGACAAAAAAGAAGTCGTAGCAGATGCCGTGCAGCGCAATGCCGGTGAACAGCATGAACGCCAGCCCGCCGTTGTCGCCGTAGGCGAACAGCACGTAGCGCAACGCCCACGCCAGCATGCCCACCAACAGCGCCAGCTTGATACCGAAGCGCTGGATGAACAGCGGCAACAGCAGCATGAACAGCACTTCGGACACCTGCCCGATAGCCATTTTCGCCGTCGGGTTGGTCATGCCGGTTTCCGCCAGGAACGGGTTGGCGTTCTGGTAGTAGAACGCCAACGGGATGCAGATCAGGATCGAGGCGATGAAAAACACCAGGTAGCTGCGGTCCTTGAGCAGGCCTAACGCGTCGAGCCCCAGCGACTGCTTGACGGCGCCAGCGCTCGCCTGCGCCTTGAGCGGCGCGGTGCCCGGCAGCGTGAAGCTGTAGAGCCCGAGGAGCAGCGAGGCGATGGCCGCCATCAGGAACGTATTGCGCAGGCCGCCCGCCGAGATCGCCTCGCGTGAGTCCCAGGCGAAGACAAAACTGATCACCACGCCGGCGACGATCCAGCCGACCGTACCCCAGACGCGGATACGCGAGAACTCCAGCGCCGGATCGCGCATCTGCCGGAATGCCACGGAATTGACCAGGGCCAGGGTCGGCATGTAGATCACCATGTAGGCCAGCACGTACGGATAGAACGCGTTGAAGTCTGCCGCTGAATACAACTGATACAACAACACCGCGCCCACCAGGTGCAGCACCGCCAGGATGCGCTCGGCGTTGAAGTAGCGGTCGGCGATCAGGCCGATGACGAACGGCGCAATGATCGCGCCCCAGGACTGGGTGGCGAAGGCCATGCCGATCTGCCCGCCGCTGGCACTCAGCGTAGTCGACAGGAACGTGCCAAGGGTGACGAACCAGCCGCCCCAGATAAAGAATTGCAGGAACATCATCACGCTCAGGCGTGCATTCATCGTGGTCATGGTAGTCACCGTTTTATTGTTGTTCTTGTTGAAACAAAGCCGTGCCCTGCTTTTATGGCCCTGCCCTTGTGGCGAGGGAGCTTGCTCCCGCTCGGCTGCGCAGCAGTCGTAAAACCAGGCGACGCGGTCCGGCTGGAACAATGTCAGGGGCGGCTTCGCCACCCAGCGGGAGCAAGCTCCCTCGCCACGGGGTCATTGCTCCGGAGGCAACCCCAGCAACCGCCGATTGGACGCTTCATCCGCCGTGACACCGGCAAAATCATCGAACGCCTTGGCGGTCTTGCTGATCATGTGCCGCTGGATAAACGCCGCGCCTTCGGCCGCGCCCTGCTGCGAATCCTTCAGGCAGCATTCCCATTCCAGCACCGCCCAGCCGTCGAAGCCGTACTGGGTCAGCTTGCTGAAGATCGCCTTGAAATCGATCTGCCCATCGCCCAAAGACCGGAACCGGCCGGGGCGATCAACCCAACCCTGGTAGCCGCCATAAACCCCGGAACGGGCATCGGGGCGAAATTCGGCGTCCTTGACGTGGAACATGCGGATGCGGTCGTGGTAGCGATCGATGAAGCCCAGGTAGTCCATCTGTTGCAGCAACAGGTGGCTGGGGTCGTAGAGGATCGCCGCCCGCGGATGGTGATCGACGGCTTCGAGGAAACGCTCGAACGAGGCACCGTCGTGCAGGTCTTCGCCGGGGTGGATCTCGTAGCACAGGTCGACGCCGGCCGCATCGAAACAGTCGAGGATCGGCAACCAGCGCCGGGCCAGTTCGGCGAACCCTTGCTCGACCAGGCCGGACGGACGTTGCGGCCACGGGTACATATAAGGCCACAGCAACGCACCGGAAAACGTCGCGTGGGCCTTGAGGCCCAGGCGCTGGCTGGCACGGGCGGCGAGTTTCAGTTGCTCGATGGCCCACGCGGTGCGCGCCTCGGGCTGGCCGCGCAGGTGGGCCGGGGCGAAGTCGTCGAACAGCGCGTCGAATGCCGGGTGCACCGCCACCAACTGCCCTTGCAGGTGCGTCGACAACTCGCTGATCTCGACGCCGGCCGATGCGCAGACGGCCTTGAGCTCATCGCAATAATCCTGGCTCTCGGCGGCCCGGGCCAGGTCGATGTAGCGCGTGCCGAGGGTCGGCAGTTGAATCGCCTTGTAGCCCTGCGACGCGGCCCATCGAGCAATGTCGGCCAGGGTGTCGAACGGCGCTTCATCGGACATGAACTGCGCCAGGAAAATCGCTGGCCCGCGCAGGCCGCTCGGTGTTTCGTCGGGGGTGCTCACAACTGCGATTCTCCGGTTTTCAGCGTGGTCCATTTCGCCTCGCCACGGTGATTGAGGATGGCGGCCTCAATGAACGCCATACCGCGCAAGCCGATTTCGATGCCGGGTACGCCAGGCACATCGGGGCCTTCGACGCGTTCGCGAATGGCCCGGGCGAAATCGCCGTAGAGGTTGGCCATCGCTTCCAGATAACCCTCGGGATGCCCGGCGGGCAGACGCATGCGGCGCGTCGCGTCCTCGCACAACCACGGCTGGCCAACCCCGCTACGCAGGATGCTCAGGGGTTGATCGAAGGCGCGATGGATCAGGCTCGACGGCTCTTCCTGGCGCCACTCCAGGGCGCCTTTGTCGCCGTAGACGCGGATCTTCAGCGGGTTCTCTTCGCCGGTGCAGACCTGGCTGGCCAACAACACGCCGGTGGCGCCGCGTTGCATCTGGAACAACATCGCCACGTCGTCGTCCAGTTGCCGACCGGCGACATGCGTGCCCAGCGTGGCGCAAAGCTGTTGGATCGGTTGGTCGGCGACGAACTCCGCCAAGGAAAAAGCATGGGTGCCAATGTCACCAATGCAGCCGCCCAGCCCGGACTGTGCCGGATCGTCGCGCCATTCGGCCTGTTTGTTGCCTTGCGCGGCGACGTCCTGGCTGAGCCAGCCCTGAGGGTATTCGACGAACACTTTGCGCACCTGGCCAATCACGCCCGAACGCACCATTTCCCGGGCCTGCCAGACCATCGGGTAGCCCAGGTAGGTGTGGGCCAGGCCGTAGAGACAGCGGCTGCCCTGCAGCACGTCCCTGAGCGCGAGCAACTCCTTGAGGTTCAGTGCCGCGGGCTTCTCGCTGAACACATGGAAACCCGCCTCCAATGCCTGGCGGGCAATGGGCGCGTGGAGATGGTTGGGCGTGACGATCACCAGCAGTTCCATGCGCTGGTCCAGCGGCAGCAGCGCCTCGGCGTCGAGCATCTGCTGCCAGTCGTGATAACAGCGGGACGCGGCCAGCCCCAGGGCTTCTCCGGTCTGCCGGTTATTCTGCGGGTCGCGGCTGAACGCGCCGCACACCAACTCGAAACCACCGTCCAGGCCCGCGGCCTGACGATGGGCCTGGCCGATGAACGCGCCCTCCCCACCGCCGACGAAGCCCATTCTTATTTTTGGTGCTACAGGTTTCATCGCGATTCTCTTTTGTCCGGACTGATGATGTAACCGGTTACATCATGAGCGGAAATCTAGGCCTGGTTTAGCTTCGTGTCAAACCCTGGAAGATGCCGATGAGCATTTGTCAGGCTTCGAACCTGCGGTAAGCTCGCGGCCATGCCTGTGTCTCCAGGCGCCGAATCGAGGTGATTTTGTCGAATATCCGTGAAGTGGCCCGGCTGGCCGGTGTTTCCGTGGCCACGGTGTCGAGGACGCTGAAGTCGCCTGAACGCGTGCTGCCGGAAACCCGCGACAAGGTCAACGCCGCGGTGGCACAGGCCGGTTATCGACCGAACCTGATGGCGGTGCAGTTCCGTTCCCGCCGTACCGGCAACCTGGTGATCCTGGTGCCGGCGATCGCCAATACCTTTTTCGCCCGGGTCATCAGCGGTGCCCAACAGGCGGCGCAAGCGGCCGGCTATCGACTGCTGCTGTGCGATACCCAGGGCCGCGAAGCCATCGAGCAGGAATTCGCCGCGCTGGTCTACGCCCACCAGGCCGACGGGGTGATTCAACTGCGCGCCAGCGACCCCTTTGTCGCACTGCCGCCCGGCGCCGACGCGTTGCCGCTGGTCAATGCCTGCGAAGTGGTCAAGGACGCGCCCTACCCGACCATCAGCCTGGACAACCGCAGCGCCGCCCGCGCCATGACCGAGCACCTTATCGGCCTCGGCCACCGACGCATCGGCATCATCAAGGGCCCTCGCAGCAGCCCGTTGACCCTCGATCGCGTGGCCGGCTACCAGGACGCCTTGCAAGACGCCGGCATCGCCATCGTCCCGGAACTGATCTGCCACGGCGATTTCACCCTCAAGGCCGGCTACGACGGTGCCGACGCCATGCTCGCCCTGGCCGAGCGTCCCAGCGCGCTGTTCTGCGAGAACGATGAGATGGCCATCGGCGCGCTCAAGCGCATCAAGCAGATGGGCCTGCGGGTGCCCGAGGACATCTCCCTGGTGGGTTTTGATGACATCCCGTTTGCCGCCTATTGCGATCCGCCGCTGACCACCATTTCCCAGCCAGCTGAAACCTTTGGTCACAAAGCCGTAGAAATGCTCATCGCCTTGATCGAGAAAAGATCCATCGCCCAGCGGCACGTGCTCCTGCCGTTCGAGCTGACCGTACGCGGCAGCAGCGCAGCGCCAGGCTCCAGCATGGCCTGATCAGGCCCATCGGAGTTGTCGACTCGCCATCAGGCCCGTTTCGACTACAGTGGAAAGACTCTGCAAAAGCCATAACAAGACGGAGAGTCGCCATGCCAATCAGCAAACGCTTCATTTCCCTGGCCGCCGCCGCAGCCGTGATGGTCACGACCACCGCCTATGCTGCGCCAGCGTACATCAACATTCTGACCGGAGGCACCAGCGGGGTGTATTACCCGATTGGCGTCGGGCTCTCGCAGATCTACAGCAGTGGCATCAAGGATTCCAAGACGTCGGTCCAGGCCACCAAGGCTTCGGTGGAAAACCTGAACCTGCTGCAAGCCGGACGCGGGGAGCTGGCGTTTGCCTTGGGCGATTCGGTGGCGGACGCCAAGAATGGGGTGGAAGACGCCGGCTTCAAGGCGCCCTTGACCAAGCTGCGGGCCATCGCTGGCGCCTACCCCAACTACATACAAATCGTCGCCAGCCAGGAATCGGGCATCAAGACCCTGGCCGATCTCAAGGGCAAGACCGTTTCGGTCGGCGCAGCGAAATCCGGCACCGAGCTCAACGCCCGGGCAATCTTCAAGGCCGCGGGCCTGACCTACAGCGATATGAAGGTGCAATACCTGCCATTCGCCGAGTCGGTGGATCTGATCAAGAACCGCCAGTTGGATGCCACGCTGCAATCTTCCGGCCTGGGCATGGCCGCGATTCGTGACCTGGCGTCGACCATGCCATTGAACTACGTATCGATTCCCACCGATGTCGTGGCAAAAATCGGTAACCCGGCCTATTTGAGCGCGCAAATCCCGGCCAACACGTACGACGGACAAACTGACGCCGTGCCCACCGTCGCCATCACCAATATCCTGGTGACCCGCGAGGATGTGCCGGACGAAGTGGCCTATCAGATGACCAAGCTGCTCTTCGACAACCTCAATCGCCTGGGCACGTCCCATTCGGCGGCGAAAGATATTTCCCTGAAAAACGCCGCGAAGAACCTGCCGATAGCCCTGCACCCTGGCGCCGAACGCTACTACAAGGAAGTGGGCGCGCTGTAGACCCCTGGGGCGGCAACGGCGTAAACCGCCGTTGCCGTGTCGTGTTTCGCACCGGCTACAGACAACAGGCAGGCACCTTATGAGTGAAGACCAGCACGGCATCGCCACGGACCCACGGGACTGGCCGAAGACGCTGTTCTATGTAGCGTTGCTGTTTTCCATATTCCAGATCGTCACCGCAGCCTTCTCCCCGGTATCCAGCATCGTGCTGCGGGCGGTGCATGTGGGCTTTTTGCTGTGGGTGGTGTTCTTGAGCTACCCGGCCCATGGCAAGCAACGGCCCTGGCAACCCCTGGCCTGGGCGTTGGGGCTGGCGGGGATGGCGACCGCGCTCTATCAGTGGGTATTCGAGGCCGACCTGATCCAGCGCTCCGGCGACCTGACGAGCGCCGACATGGTCATCGGCATCGTCCTGATCGTGCTGGTATTCGAGGCGGCGCGGCGGGTGATGGGCATCGCCTTGCCGATCATCTGCGGCCTGTTCCTCGCCTATGGCCTGTTCGGCGAACACCTGCCGGGCGACCTGGCGCATCGCGGCTACGGCGTGGACCAGATCATCAACCAGCTGGCGTTTGGCACCGAAGGGTTGTACGGCACGCCGACCTACGTATCGGCCACTTATATCTTCCTGTTCATCCTGTTCGGCGCTTTCCTGGAAAAGGCCGGCATGATCAAGCTGTTCACCGATTTCTCCATGGGCCTGTTCGGTCACAAACTCGGCGGTCCGGCGAAGGTGTCGGTGGTGTCATCGGCGCTGATGGGCACCATCACCGGCTCGGGCATCGCCAATGTGGTGACGACCGGCCAGTTCACTATTCCGCTGATGAAGCGTTTTGGCTACAAGGCCGCGTTCGCCGGCGGCGTGGAAGCGACATCGAGCATGGGCAGCCAGATCATGCCACCGGTCATGGGTGCGGTGGCGTTCATCATGGCCGAGACCATCAACGTGCCGTTCGTGGAAATCGCCAAGGCGGCCTTGATACCCGCCTGCCTGTATTTCGGCTCGGTGTTCTGGATGGTGCACCTGGAGGCCAAGCGTTCGAACCTCAGAGGTCTACCCAAGGATCAGTGCCCGAGTGCCTGGGGCGCGGTCAAGGAAAACTGGTATCTGCTGATTCCACTGGCAGTGCTGGTCTATCTGCTGTTTTCCGGGCGCACTCCGCTGTTCTCCGGCATGGTCGGGCTGGCATTGACGGCCATCGTGATTCTCGGCTCGGCGATTATCCTCAAAGTATCGAACTACGCCTTACGCTGCGCGTTCTGGGTCGCACTGGGGATTCTCTGCGTCGGCTTCTTCCGGTTGGGTATCGGAATCGTGTTCGCGGTGATCGGCGTGCTGGTGGTCGCCTGCTGGTTTATGAAGGGCACCCGGGAAACCCTGGTCATCTGCCTGCATGCATTGGTGGATGGTGCCCGGCACGCCGTTCCGGTGGGGATCGCCTGCGCCTTGGTCGGCACCATCATCGCCGTGGTTTCGCTGACGGGCGTGGCGTCCACTTTCGCCGGTTACATCCTGGCCATCGGCAAAGACAACCTGCTGCTGTCGCTGATCCTGACCATGCTCACCTGCCTGGTATTGGGCATGGGCATCCCGACCATCCCCAACTACATCATCACCAGCTCGATCGCCGCGCCAGCCCTGTTGGAACTGGGCGTGCCGCTGATTGTGTCGCACATGTTCGTGTTCTATTTCGGCATCCTCGCCGACCTGACCCCGCCGGTGGCCCTGGCCTGTTTCGCCGCGGCGCCCATCGCCAGGGAGAGTGGCCTGAAGATCAGCTTCTGGGCCGTGCGCATCGCCCTCGCCGGCTTCGTCATTCCATTCATGACGGTCTACAACCCGGCGCTGATGCTCCAGGGCGACAATCTCTGGATGACTGCGTACATGCTGATCAAGACCTTGCTCGCGGTCGGCCTGTGGGGCATGGCGTCCACCGGTTTCCTGCAACAGAAGATGCCGGTCTGGGAACGGCTGATGTGTTTTGCCGCCGGGGCATTGTTGGTGGTGGCGCTGCCGTTGACCGATGAAATCGGCTTTGTCCTGGGGGCGCTGTTGATCGGGCAGCATCTGTGGCGCGCACGTCGCAGCGGACAGGCCTTGGCGTGATCGGCTTGTGCCTGGGCCTGTCCGGAGTGATCTGGGCGCAGCTTGAACTCAGCGAGTTCACCTTGGCGTGGGATCACACCATCGAGAAGATCCGTTGGGAGGAAGACTACCGTGTCACCGAAACGGGCCTGGTCCTGGGCGAAGCCAGGATCAAGGGCAACGGTGCCGGCATGGAGATTCCGGAAAATGCCCGGCTGGAAAACGGCAGTTGGCACTACTATCGCCAACTGCCGCCGCTGCAACCTTTGAAGCTGGGCCGCACGCCCCAGGCCGGCGATTACCAACTGTGTCATGCCGGGCATTGCCAGCCCATGGCGCATTGGCTCGGCCCGCCCACCGTGGAACACCCCTCGGTAGAACTGTGGAGCTGCGAACGGCGCTCGATTAATCAGCGCTGATCGATCGCCACGCCGCCTGCGCCAGTAACTCCCGATGGGCCTTCGGGCTGGTCGGCACGCGCCCCGCCAGCCAGGCACGGCAATAACTTTCCGACGCGCCGATGATCAGCGAGAACATCAACTCGGCTGGATAACGCTTGAGCGCCTCGCCCTGCTCCGCCACGCTCAGCCACTGCCAGAGCTGGCCGTTGCGCGTGGTATTGCGGTTGGCGAGTTCGTCCTTGAACGGCCCCTTGGTCACGGCAAAACGCGCGTGATACTGGAAACGCGCCCATTCCGGCTGGCTGTCGACCCAATCGACATAGCTGTAGATCAACGCTTGCACGCCCTGTTCGGCCGTCGTCGCCTCGGCCAGGTATTGCTCGCGCAAGTGCGCCTGGTCGTCCAGCGCGGTGAAGAACAGCGCCGCCACCAGGCCTTCCTTGTTGCCGAAATGGTGGTAGATCGCGCCGACACTGGTCTGGCATTCGGTGCGGATCATTTCGATTGTGGTCGCCTCGATGCCCTGTTCGTTGAACAGCGCCAGGGCCTTTCTGAAGATATCGCGCTTGAGCTCGGCCCTTCTGCCGGGGAAGGCACGTTCGAGTAATTCCGTTGTTTGCATGCTGGGCTTAAACCGGTTCGTTGAAGGATCAGGCAGACGGCTGCCCATGACGAAGTGAGCGCAGCTTGACAGATTCGCCAACAACAGAATACCGTTCCGTCACAGAATAATATTCTGTAACGGAAGATTGTTCCGCAAATCCCTTGTCAGTGAGGCTTCACATGAATCAGGTTCTCGGTATGTTCAACAGCGCAGGTCCCGATGCGTTCAGCAAAATGGCCTGTCAGATGGCACCTTACTTCGCCACTATCAATCCGCTGGTCACGGAGCTGCGCCAGGGCGCGGCGACTGTGCAGGTACCGTTTCGCAAGGAAATCACCAATCACCTCGGCACCGTGCATGCCATTGCCATGTGCAACGCCGCCGAGCTGGCCGCCGGGATGATGACCAACGTCTCGATTCCCGACGGCGCCCGGTGGATCCCCAAAGGCATGACCGTGGAATACCTGGCCAAGGCCAAGAGCGACGTGACGGCGGTGGCGAACGGCGATGAGGTGGACTGGCAGACCGAGGGCGACAAGATCGTGCCGGTGGATATTCATGACGTGGATGGCAAGAAGGTGTTCACGGCGCGGATCACCATGAATGTGAAGTTGGCTTGAGGGTTGGGAAGCTTGCTTTGCGATTGCTGCGCAATCGAGCGGGAGCAAGCTGCCTCGCCACGGTTATTCTTATTCGCGAGGCCTGGATCAGGCAAACGTCGCCCCGCGGGTGTTCACGAACAATGAATACAACGAGTGGCTGCCGGCCATGAACAGCCGGTTGCCCTCCCTGCCGCCGAAACAGATGTTGGGGCAACGTTCCGGCAGGGAGATATGCCCGATGGCCTTGCCCTCGGGGTTGAACACCCGCACACCGTCGAGTTTTTCCAGGTCGGCCTTGGGGTCGCCGTTGCCGCCCCAGCCGCACCAGAGGTTGCCGCTCTCATCGCACTTGATGCCGTCGATGGCGGCGTAATCCAGGCCTTCGATATGCTTGCGGCGCTCGCCCAGGCTGCCGTCATCCTTGACCGTGATTGCCCAGACCAGGCGGTTGGGCTTGGCCCGGCCTTCGACCACATAGAGAGTTTTTTCATCCGGGGAAAAGCACAAGCCGTTCGGCCCCGCCAGGTCGTCGATGACCCGGCTGAGCTTGCCGGTTTCACCGTCGATGCGGTACACCGCGTGCGGCTGCTCGGGGGTGACTTTGTGCCCCTCGTAGTTGTTGCCGGTCTGGAACGGCGGGTCGGTGAACCAGATCGAGCCATCCCGTTTGCAGACGATGTCGTTGGGCGAGTTCAACGGTTTGCCGTCGAAACGACCGGCCAGCACGGTGATCGTGCCGTTGTGTTCGGTGCGGGTGATACGCCGCCCTTCGGTCGACGTGGTCGAGCCTTCACAGACCAGCAACCGTCCCTGGCGATCACGGCACATGCCGTTGGAGAAGTTCGAATTCTCCCGATACACCGACAGCCCACCGGTGACTTCGTCCCAGCGCACGATGCGGTTGTTGGGGATGTCACTGACCAGCAGATACCGACCGTCGCCGATCCACACCGGCCCTTCGGCCCAGCGCAGGCCGCTGGCGAGTTTTTCCACGCTGGCGTTGAAGATGCGCAGGTCCATGAAGCTGGGGTCGAGGATATTGACCAGAGGGTCCGGATAACGCTGGCTCAGCGGTTCGGCCTGGGTCAGGCCGGGCAGGTTGCCAAGGGTCGCGGCGGCGGCCGAGACCACCAGGGATTTCTTGAGGAAGGTCCGGCGCGCCTGATCGGCGGTTGCAGGTTGCGAAGCATCCATAGTACGTCTCCGTTAATTATTATTGGACGGGGACGTTTGTTTTACCCTCTGATAGGACATCGTACAAGTTATTATCCTCGCCCGGCCCTATCACTCGGGATGGAGTGGGATCCGAACGGTGAACGTGGTGCCTCCGCGCGCCTTCGAGTGGACTTCGATGGTCCCCTGGTGAGCCGCGACGATCGCCGAGGCGATGTAGAGGCCCAGTCCCAGGCCAGCCGTGGGGCCGTATTGCAGGTCGCCGCTGCGCAGTTGCCGGATCAAGGGATTGAAGATGCTGGCGATGGCGTCCTTCGCGATAGGCTTGCCCTGGTTGTTGATCGCGATGACGGCTTCATCCCCTTCGCGGCTCAACGATACCGTGATCGGCGCGCCCTCCGCGCCATGTTGCACGGCATTGCCGATCAGGTTGGAAAACACCTGTTCCATCCGCGCCGGATCGAACAGTCCTTCAAGCGGACCGTGCGGCTCGAAGAGTATGCTGCTTTCCGGATGATAGGCCCGTGCCTCTTCCACCATGCCTTCGCACGCTGCCACCAGGTCGCCGTTGAAGCGCTGTACCGGTATGCCTGCGCCCAGCTGGGTACGGGTGAAGTCCAGCAGGTCGCCAACAATCTTGTTCGCCCGTTTGACGCTGGTATAGATGCGCGAGGAAATCTTGGTGGCCTTGGCAGGCAGATCGCCGGCGCGCAGGAGCACTTCGGAACTCAGCAGGATTGCCCCCAGCGGGCTGCGCAGATCGTGTCCCAGGATCCCGAGGAAGATATTGCGCGCCGCATCGACCGCGCCGGAATAACTGACCACCGATTCCGCCAGGGCCTGGTCGACGGCTTCATTGAAGCGGATCACATCCGACATCGCCTGCGCCTGGTCCAGCTGGGCATGGGGCATCCACAACACCAGCACGCTGGTGCGCAACGCACGGTATTCCGAGACCATCTGTTCCACGGTAAAACCGGAAGACTGGCGAATGACAGCGTGGGTTTCCGCCGCGGTCTCGGCCTCCGCCGCCGGGGCTTCGCCCTGGGATTTGGCGATCTGCTCCTCCGGGGTCTGAGAGGTGCGCAGATCAATGGCGATGGTGCGCAGCATCTGCTCGGCATGGTCGCGCAGCGCTACCGCATCCATGCCGATGGAGGCCGGGGTGATGGTCCTGGCGAAGTCTTCCCACGCCTGGAGGATCGGTTCGATGTTGTCGACAATGAAGTCAGCCAGGCGCATGGGTTGCTCCGCGGGAAACTCAGGGGGATCGGTGCCGGAAACAACACAGCGGTCAGCTGTTGTACAGCAAATCGCTGGGGGATGTACGCCAGTCTCTGGATTGGTTGAGCTGGTGGAGCTGGCGGCTGCTTTGCAGCCGAGCGGGAGCAGGCTCCCTCACCACGGGTGAGCTGCGAACATCTGGGGAGAACGGGTTGACGGGCGGGAGCCGGCGCTTGTCTCTCTCTGCTGGATCCGGTACAAATCTTCCGTTGTTGTACGACAACCTATAACTAAAAATAAACCACCGAAGCCTCGCTGCTGCGATGGTACACCTTTGAGATTGCTGCCATGACCCGCCCCACCGTTGCCGCCGATGTTCCTATTCCTTTTTCCCGCCCTGTCGCTGTGCTCATCCTGCTCTGCATGGGCTGCGCTTTCGCCGGTAACCACGTCGCCGCGCGGGCGGCGTTCGATGACGGTGCCGGCGTGCTGCTGGCGATCCTGCTGCGCTCGGGCGGGACGTTGCTGGTGCTGGCGGCGATGGTCTTGTGGCAACGCCAGAGCCTGCGCCTGCCCGCCGGGGCCTGGCGCTGGCAGTTGGTGTTGGGCCTGTTGATCGGCGCCCAGAGCCTGTGCCTGTATTCGGCCGTGGCGCGGGTGCCGGTGGCGCTGGCGCTGTTGGTGGGTAACGTGTTCCCGATCCTGTTGGCGCTGCTGACCTGGGCGCTCGGCGGGCCGCGCCCCACTGCGCGTACGGCGATGTTGATGGGGATGATCCTGGTCGGCCTGGTGTTCGTACTGGAAGTGCCGGCGCGGTTATCGTCGCAGGCGGATGTCGGCCCGCAATGGCTATTGGGGGTTGGACTGGCATTCTGTGCCGCGTGCGTGTTCGCTTGCGCGTTGTGGATCACCGATCACAAGCTGTCCCAGGTACGCGGCTCGGTGCGCAGCCTGCTGACGATTTTCATTGTGTTCAGCAGCGTCAACCTCGCAGGCCTGACCGGCGCCCTGCCCGGCGGCCTCGACCTGCCAGCCAGCAACACCGGCTGGCTCGCGCTCGCCACCCTGGTGGTGCTTTACGGCACCGGGTTCATCGTGTTGTTCATGTGCGTGCCACGCCTGGACATGCCACGCAACGCCCCGGTGATGAATATCGAACCGCTGGCGACCCTGCTGATCGGCTGGCTGGTGCTGGACCAGATGCTCAACCCGGGCCAGGTGCTCGGCGGCGCCATCGTGGTGACGGGCATTGTGTTGCTGACCTGGCGCAAGGCTGAGCGGGTCAAGGCGCCGGTGGCTGCACGCAATTGAACTGACTGAACGCTCTTTTGTGGCGAGGGAGCTTGCTCCCGCTCGGCTGCGACGCAGTCGCGAATTTCTTGGTCCTGCTTCGCAGGCCAGCGGGAGCAAGCTCCCTCGCCACAAAAGCATTGTGCGGTCAGGCGTTTATGTCTGGGTGCGCCGGAAACTAGTTTCAAAAGCCACAGTCCTACCCCAGCCCTGAACGAAGCGTTTCAGGCTGATTGGCGCCGTCTCCCGGCGCTCAGGCAATTCCCTTCCAGAGCTGTCCATCCATGCGCCACCTCGTTCGCTCTCGCCGTTTCGCTGCGCTGTGCCTCACGATCCTGTTTCCGTTGTTCCCCAGCCCGGCTCACGCCCGAGGCGAAGGACAACTGGTGAGTGCCATCAACGACTACCGCAGCCAGCCCCACCGCTGTGAATGGCAAACAGTGCGTGCTGCCCAACCCTTGGTGTTGCGCTCCAGCCTGGCCTTGCCCATCGGCTTCAGCGGTGGCTTGCGCGAAACCCTGAGCAGATCCGGCTATCAGGCCCGGTCAGTGCGCAGCATTCGCCTGACCGATGCGCGGGACGCCGAAGAAGCGTTCGAGAGACTGGCGGACGAGCATTGCGCAGCGCTGCTGGACGGCCAGTACGCCGACATTGGCGTCAATCGGGTCGGGGATGAATGGCGCGTGGTGCTCGCACAACCCATGGGCGGAACGCGGATCAGCGACACGCGCGACATCGACGCGCCGGACAAAACGCTGCTGGCCCAGGTCAATGCCGCCAGGGCCAAGCCCCGCATGTGCGGGCGCCAGCGCTTTGCGGCGGCTCGGCCGCTGAGCTGGAACGCCGCGCTGGGAAGCGCTGCCCAGGGCCACAGTCGGTCGATGGCCCGCGGCAACTATTTTGCCCATCGCGACCCGGACGGTCGCTCCACATCCGAGCGGGCCAGGAGCGCCGGTTTTCGCGGACGCAAACTCGGCGAGAACATTGCCGCCGGACAACGTTCGCCAAGCCAGGCCATGCACGATTGGCTCGCCAGCCCCGGGCATTGCGCCAACCTGATGAACCCGATGTTCACCCAGGTCGGTGCGGCGTCGGCCAGTGACTCGCGCAGCGATGCCGGAGTGTATTGGACAATGGTGCTTGGCGCCCCGTGATGTAACGGACGGGTATCCCGTGGCGAGGGAGCTTGCTCCCGCGCCATGGAGGTTTATACGAGCCTGGCATCCTCACACCGGCCGACGCACCGCCCTCACCTTCCCGCTGCCACCGCCGCCACAGAAAAACCGTTCGGCCCCATCGGATTCCAGCCCCGACACACCGGTCCCGGGCGGCATCGTCACGCTTTCCAGCACTTGTGCCGTCTGCGGATCAATACGCCGCAGGTCACTCTCATCGTTTTCCCACGTCCCGTGCCAAAGCTCTCCGTCGACCCAGGTCACGCCCGTGACGAAGCGATTGGATTTAATGGTGCGCAGGACTTTTCCATCGGCCGGGTCGATCTGGAGGATTTTGCGCGCCTTGTACTGGCCGACCCAGAGCGATCCTTCGGCCCACGCCAACCCTGAATCATCACCGCTGTTGGGCGCCGGAATCGTCGCCAATACCTCGCCGGTGCGTGGATCGATCTTGCTGATGCTGTCGCCAGCAATCTGGAACAGGTGCTCACCGTCGAACGCCGTGCCAGCGTTCGCCGGCACGTCGAGCGAGTGCACGGTCTGGCCACTGGCGGGATCAAGTGCGTGGAGCTTCTCGCCTGAGGCGAACCAGACGCGCTCACCGTCATGGCTTACGCCGTGGACACACTCGACGCCCGGAAAAGGGCCGTACTCACGCAGGATCTGTGCTTCCGAACGTTTCATTTCACTCGCCTCATCAGTGGGGTGTGATTGCATCCTAACCAGCCACTGGCAACGCAGTGAGTAACAATGCCGTCGCGAATCCAGGCATCGTTGGCGCCATCCAGCGCCGGGCCCTGGCACGACCGAACGCTTGCGCCTTGCCGCAGGCGGCGAGGGTTTCCAAGGCCCGCTGCACGCTGCGCTGGCTGTTGCCCAAGGCAAGCGCCAGGGCCGAACTGGACCAGGTTTCGCCATCGGCAAGCAGCGCCAGCACCGCGCCGTGAGGTTCTTCGATGACGCGCGCCAGCACCACGACCTCGTCGGCCTGGTTGGGAATCAGGATAAAGCCGCGCCGGGTTGCCTTCACCTCGGCCAATGACCGCAGCGCCACCCGCAACCGCCCCATCTCGACCCGCAGCCGGGCGCGGTGGGACTCATCCGTCAGTTTCAAGCCGAAGGCCTCGGCCACGAGCGCTTCCCTCGATGCATCGCCCGGCCAGGCTTGGGCCAGCCCTCTGGCCAGGGCGAACAACACCGGGCGCCGGGCGAGGGAAACCTGGCTGCCAGCGCTACTGACGCCATACCGGCATGCATCTACTACCAGCGCCGCACCGGCCAGCAGCACCTGTACCTCTTCAAGAATCAGCAAGCGCTCTTCGTTCCGGCCGATCAGACGCGCCGCCGGTGAGCTCAGCATGCGCCAGGCGCTTTCGATTTCGGCGTTCAGCGCGCTGATGCCCGTTTGCCGTGCGGCCTGCCCGGCCCTTTCCAGAGCGGCGTGGGCGGTTTGCGCTTGCAGGCGCCGCATGGCGATCCCCGCCGCCACCAGTTCACAAGCGGCTCGAGACGCCACAGGCAAGCTGGAAAGATTCAGATCAGCAAGCTTGCCCTCGGCCTCGCCAAGGTGACCGAGCAACAGCAGGCGGCGGATTTCGATCGCATGAGCATGACCGACGTTCGCCCGGTCACCGCAGGCTTCGAGTACCGTCCGCGCGGCGTCGAGGCGCTTCATGGGCCACGCCAGGTCACGGGAAGCCAAGGCGATTTCGCCCTCCGCCACGATACACCGTGCCCGCGCCACGGCCGCCTTGGGCCCGAACGCCGTACTTGCCCGGCGCATCAGGTTCCTGGCTTTGTCCAGGTCCCCCAGCTGCGCCATGGCGATGCCGCGCAGCGCGAGGGCCGGGGCATCGGTGCGCAAGGCGATGCGATTGAGCGCCGCCACTGGATCGCCCGCCGCCAATGCTCGCGCTGCTATGCTGATCGCGTAATCCATAAAACGACGGCCTTTGTGGCGAGGGAGCTTGCTCCCGCTGGCCTGCGAAGCGGGCCTGAAAATCTTGCAGTCGCTGCGCACTGGAGCGCCAGCCCGGCCTGCTCCTCAGGCCAGGCAGTGAGTATCGCTACAGGCGAATCTCGGCGGCCCGCACCACATCGATGCGCGACACCGCGCTGCTCAGCCGCCCCAGTCGCTGGTTGTGATCGGCAATGATCTGCTCGGCCGACAGGCTGCCATTGTCCACCGTCGAATGCGCATCGGCGGCCAACACCACTTCGTACCCCAGGGCATGGGCCTGACGCACGGAGGCATTGATGCAGTAATCGGTCTGCAGCCCGCAGATCACCACGCGATCGATGCTTCTGGCCTGCAACAGCGCCAGCAGGTCGGTCTGGTAGAACGCGTCCGCGGTGGTCTTGCGCACGCGCAAGTCATCCGCGGCGGTGAGCAGGCCGTCGGCCAATTGCCAGGCGGCACTGCCATAAGCCAACGAGCCCTCAAGTTCTTCGTGCTGGACCAGGATCACCGGCAAGCCGACAGCCCGAGCCCTGGCACTGAGGTCATTGATAGTGCAGAGCAGGCGTGGGCTGTCGAAGCATTCCTCTTCGCCCGTGCACAGCCCGGCCTGGACGTCGATAATCAGCAATGCGCTGCTCATGCTTGCCTCTCCGAGCGCTCAGTAGCCCAACGATAACCCGGTGTTGCGGCGCGGATCGTTGGCACCGTAGAAGCGATTCTTGCCCACGGGCTTGCTACCCAGTGACGGCGCGCCCACCAGGATCGCGGCAATGTGGTTGGGGTCCTGCGGGCCGGCGAACTTGTGGCCCCAGCTTTCCAGCAGCTTGAGCGTATCGGGGCTGGCGGCGAAGGTTTCCAGGTTGGTCTCCTCCGGCATCCACTGCTGGTGGAAGCGCGGTGCGTCCACCGCTTCCTGCAGGTTCATGCCGTAGTCGATCACATTGAGAATGGTCAGCAGGGTCGCGGTAATGATGCGGCTGCCGCCCGGCGTGCCGACGACCATCACGGTCTTGCCGTCCTTGGTGACGATGGTCGGGCTCATGGACGACAGCGGCGCCTTGCCCGGTGCGATGGCGTTGGCCTCGCCCTGTACCAGGCCGTACATGTTGGGCACGCCGACCTTGGCGGTGAAATCGTCCATTTCATCGTTGAGGATCACCCCGGTCTTGCTCGCCATCACGCCGGCGCCGAACCAGTCGTTGAGGGTGTAGGTGACAGAGACGGCGTTGCCCCATTGGTCGACGATCGAATAGTGGGTGGTGTTGCTGCCCTCGTGAGGCGCCACGCCGGGTTTGATCTTGTGCGAGTCGCCGGCCTTTTGCGGCTCGATCGCGGCGCGCAGTTTTGCCGCATAGTTCTTGTCCAGCAGATGGTCGATGGGGTTCTGCACAAAGTCCGGGTCGCCCAGGTAGCTGTTGCGATCGACATAGGCGTGACGCATGGCTTCGATCTGGTAGTGCATGCCCTGGGCCGAATGGAAGCCCAGGTCTTTCATCGGATACCCGTCGAGGATATTCATGATCTGGCACAGCACCACACCACCGGAACTGGGCGGTGGTGCGGAAATGATGTGATAACCGCGATAGTCGCATTCCACCGGGGCCAGCTCGCGGGTCTTGTATTTGTCCAGGTCGGCCTGGGTGATGATGCCCTTGTTGGCCTGGCTGGAAGTCACCAGGGCGTCGGCCACCCAGCCTTTGTAGAAGCCGTCGGCGCCTTTGGCGGAAATTTCCCGCAGGGTCCTGGCGAGGTCTTTCTGCACCAGTTTCTGGCCGGCCTGCATCGGCTCGCCGCTGTGCAGGAAGATCGCGCCGGAATCGCGCATGTCCTTTTTAAACACGTCCGTGGCGGTCTCCAGCAGGTCGACATCACCTTGCTCAAGGACAAAACCCTCCTCGGCGAACCTGATCGCCGGGGCGATCAGTTCCTCCCGGGGCTTGCTGCCGTATTTCTTCAGCGCCAGCTCCATGCCGGACACGGTGCCGGGCACGCCTACCGCCAGGTGGCCGCGGGTGCTGAGCTCGGGAATGACGTTGCCGTCCTTGTCCAGGTACATGTCGGCGGTGGCGGCCAATGGCGCTTTTTCGCGGAAATCCAGGAATGTCTTGCGGCCATCCGCCATCTGCAGCGTCATGAAGCCGCCACCGCCAAGGTTGCCCGCCGCCGGGTAGACCACCGCCAGGGCGTAGCCCACCGCGACTGCCGCATCCACCGCGTTGCCACCGTTCTTGAGCACATCGACGCCGACGTGGGTCGCCAGGTGCTGGGCGGTGACGACCATGCCGTTCTCGGCGGCAACCGGGGCCTGGGATGCAGCGTGGGCAGTCAGGCAGCAAAGGGAGAGCGAAGTGGCGATGAGGGTCCGGGCCAGGGATTCGAACTTCATGAGTCGGTCTCTTCTTGTTTTAGGGTCGGGATCGCTTCAAGCATTAGGGTTTGTACGAAAAGTCGCCGAGCGGCGATCAGGCAAGGCGAAAACAGGCGAGGAACGGCCGGGGTCGCGCTCGACTTGACGGTTGTCAATGAGCATTCCGAGCCTGTTTTCAACGCAGCATGATCGTCGCGCAGGCACTTTTCGTACAAAGCCTAGGCAGTATGGCTCGGTTTACGCAATGTGCCTGTTTCCCGCCGGGCGGCTTACGCCATCGCTCTCGTTGCGATAGGCTCGGGCGCTCGATCACCTCACCGCACAAGGACATCGCCGATGACGTTAAGAATCGAGCGCACGGACGCTCCCACCGATGAACAACGCCAGGCCATCCTCGCGCCGCTACGCGCCTATAACGTTGCCCAGACGGGCGGAAGCACACCGGAACTGGTCGCCTGGCTGGTGCGCGACGAGCACGGCGAAATCGTCGGCGGACTCTACGGCCGAATATTTTTTCGTTGGCTCTATATCGAACTGCTGGTAGTGCCTGAACAGGCCCGGGGCCAAGGCACGGGTTCGCAGCTGATGCAGATGGCCGAACAGCTGGCCAGGGAAAAAGACTGCGTAGGTATCTGGCTCGACACCTTCGACTTCCAGGCGCCGGACTTCTACCGCCGGCATGGCTTTACCGAGTGCGGGCAGATCGACGACTACCCGCCGGGACATCAGCGTTTCTTTTTCCAGAAACGCCTGCCGAACGCTGACTGACCACATATCCCCTGTGGGACATCCCCTGTGGGAGCGAGCCTGCTCGCGAAAGCGGTGGGTCAGTCAAATGCTATGCAAGAAGATAAACGGCTTTCGCGAGCAGGCTCGCTCCCACATTGTGATCAGGGGTTCAGAGGCAAGTCGCCAACGCCGCCAACCGGCGCTTGGCGACAAAATCATCCTGCTTGGCGTAGTAGTTCAACGCCGTGCCGGTGGCACTGGCTTGTATATCGACAAACGATTCGGCCGAGCGGGTGTACACCGTCGAGCCACCCTGCTTGCCGGGTTGCAGGTAGGCACCGGCATCGACGCCGAACACCGCTTCGTCTTCCCAGGCGAACTTCACGCATTGGGCGACATTCTGCTCCGGCTTGTCCGAGGCCAGGGTCTTGTAGGGGGCTTGGGTCCGGGCCTGTTCCATCGCCGAACCCGCGCAGCCGGCCAGCAGGGTTGCGGCCACGGCCACCATCAGCATTCGCATCGCGTTCACTCATCGAGAAAAAAACCGACTTTAGCACTGCGATCCGCGCCTACGTGCGGCTTTACTGAAATTTGCCCGCGACAATGGCTATCGATTCACGCAACCTGTCGGGACATTGACTCAAGGAGCAACCATGGCGGCAACCGGACAGCAGCACGAACGAGCCCTGGAGATCTTTCTCGACGAACGCCCGCAGTTGCGTGTCGAGCTGGACAACCTCAACCCCCTGCTGGCCCAGGCCAAGGGCGAAACCGCCGCGCAGTATCGCGCCGAGCGCTTGCATGAGGCGTTCGAAGCCGAGGCCGAGCGCCTGGGTCTGTTTGCCTGGGAGCTGACGCTGTCGCTGACAGCGGCCTCCGCCGAGGACTACCAGGCCCAGCGCATGGAAGTGCACAGGGAAGTCGCGGAGATGGCGGGAATGGAGTGGGCTGAGTATTGCCAGTTAAATGGTCTCATGGACTGAAGTGAACCCCGTGGCGAGGGAGCTTGCTCCCGCTGGCCTGCGCAGCAGGCCCAAAAAGGCGACTCAACTCACCTGACACACCGAGTTGCACGATCCTGGGGCCGCTTCGCAGCCCAGCGGGAGCAAGCTCCCTCGCCACGAAAGCTCACGCCGTTTCCGAGAATCGCCCCACCGCCCATAAAGCTTTATCATGGCCGCAGTTTTACGGATCGGGTCTGTCATGAAGTTCGCCATCGCGCTGTTTTCCGCCGCCCATGCGCCCTCCTCGCGCCGCGCCTTGCTGTTTGCGCAAGCCGCGCTGGCCGGTGGGCATGAGATCGTGCGGCTGTTTTTCTACCAGGACGGCGTCTATAACGCCGATAACAGCATCGTCACGCCTCAGGATGAGCAGGATCTGCCCCGGCAATGGCGAACCTTCGTCAGCGACCATCAGCTCGACGGCGTCGTCTGCATCGCGGCGGCGTTGCGCCGTGGTGTGCTCAACGCTGAAGAGGCCCAGCGCTATCAGCGTTCGGCAATCAGCGTCGAAGCGCCTTGGGCCCTTTCCGGACTGGGTCAGCTGCACGATGCGATCCAGGACGCCGACCGCTTGATCTGTTTTGGAGGCGCATGATGGCCAAGTCGGTATTGCTCATCAGCCGTCAGTCTCCGTGGTCTGGCCCCGGAGCCCGGGAAGCGTTGGACATCGTGCTGGCCGGCGGTGCGTTCGACCTGCCCATTGGCCTGCTGTTTCTCGATGACGGCGTGTTCCAGCTCAGCGCCGGGCAAAACGCCAAGGCCCTCCAGCAAAAAGACCTGAGCGCCAATTTGCAGGCATTGCCGATGTTCGGCGTCGAAGACCTGTTTGTCTGCGCCGACAGCGCCGCCGAGCGTGGCATCGCCACCGATACCCTGGCAGTGGACGCTTTGAAAGTGCTGGGCGCAGCGGACATCGCCGCGCTCATTGACCGTTACGACCAGGTGATCACCCTCTGATGTCGACTTTGCATGTGTTGTCCCATTCACCGTTCGGTGATAACCGCCTCGCCAGTTGCCTGCGGATACTGGGGAGCCAGGATGCGCTGCTGCTGTGCGGCGACGCGACTTACGCGCTGCAACCTGGCACCGAACCGTTCGCTGCACTCCAGGCCGTCGGTAGTAAATTGTTCATCCTCGCCGAAGACGCTCAAGCCCGTGCCTTGCACATCCCGGACTGGGCCGAAGCCATTGATTACCCAGCCTTCGTCGAGCTCTCAATCGAGCATGACAAGGTCAACTCCTGGCTATGAACGTGCTGACCGTGGGCGCGCGCAGCATCGCGCTGGACAAGGACGGCTACCTGGCCGATCTCAATGACTGGTCAACGGAAGTGGCCACGGCCCTGGCCGCCGCCGAAGACATCGAGCTGAGCCCCGAGCACTGGGAAATCCTCGAACTGCTCCGGGCCTTCCACGATGAATTCCAGCTGTCCCCCGCCACTCGGCCGCTGATCAAGTACACCGCGCTGAAACTCGGCGCGGACAAGGGCAACAGCCTGCACCTGAACCGATTGTTCAAAGGCACTCCCGCCAAACTCGCCGCCAAGCTGGCGGGCCTGCCCAAACCGACGAATTGCTTATGACCGACTTTCCTTCGCTGACCCTCGAGACCCCGGCCGAACATCCGTTCGCCCAATTCGTGCGCATCCTTGGCAAAGGCAAGCGCGGCGCCCGCAACCTCACCCGTGAAGAAGCCCGCGAGGCCATGGGCATGGTGCTCGATGAGCAGGTCGAAGAGACCCAGCTCGGCGCCTTCCTGATGCTGTTGCGGCACAAGGAAGAAAGCGCCGAGGAAATGGCCGGCTTCACCGACGCCCTGCGTCAACGCCTGGTGGTTCCACAACTGGCGGTAGACCTCGACTGGCCGACCTACGCCGGGAAGAAGCGCCACCTGCCGTGGTATCTGCTGGCGGCCAAATGCCTGGGGCAGAACGGCGTGCGGATCTTCATGCACGGCGGCGGCGCCCACACGGCGGGTCGGCTCTACACCGAACAGTTGCTTGGTTTACTGGATATTCCCTTGTGCCGCGACTGGCAACAGGTCGGCACGGCGCTGGACAACGGCGGCCTGGCTTTCATGCCGCTGGTGGACTGGGCACCGCAGATGCAACGGATGATCGACCTGCGCAACACCCTCGGCCTGCGCTCGCCGATCCATTCCCTGGCGCGGATTCTCAATCCACTGGGCGCGCGTTGCGGTCTGCAAAGCATCTTCCATCCTGGCTACCAGGCCGTGCATCGCGAGGCCAGCGGGTTGCTGGGCGACACCGCCATCGTGATCAAGGGCGACGGCGGCGAGATCGAAATCAATCCGGACGCCGACAGCCATCTGTACGGCACCACCGGTGGCGCCAGTTGGGACGAAGAATGGCCACGCCTGTCGGAGCAGCGCCACGTCAAGCCGGAGCGCCTCGACCCTGAGCATTTGAAAGCCGTCTGGCGCGGCGACGTCGAGGACAGCTACCCGCAACTGGCGTTGATCGCCACGATGGCTTTGGCCTTGCGCGGCCTGGGGTTGTCGCGCGAAGACGCGTTCGACAAAGCCCGGCAATATTGGGACGCGCGGAACAGATCGATTTAGTCGATCATCAGCGCCCAACCTTTGCGCTTTTTGTTCGAACCTATCGGCATAGACTCTTCTCCAACGTTTATCAGGCTGAGGAGATCGAGATGGGTTTGTTGGTCGAGGGCCGCTGGCAGGACCAGTGGTATGAGAGCAAGGACGGCAGTTTCCAGCGTGAACAGGCGCAACGCCGCCACTGGATAACCGCCGACGGCAGCGCCGGCCCTTTCGGCGAGAGCGGTTTCGCCGCCGAAGCCGGTCGTTATCATCTTTATGTATCCCTGGCCTGCCCCTGGGCGCATCGCACGCTGATCTTGCGCAAGCTCAAGGGCCTGGAAGACCTGATCGATGTTTCAGTGGTCAGCTACCTGATGCTGGAAAACGGCTGGACCTTCGATCAGGCTCACGGCTCGACGGGCGACAAGCTCGACCACTTCGACTTCCTGCACCAGCGCTACACCGCCGATACACCGGACTACACCGGTCGTGTCACTGTGCCGGCGCTGTGGGATAAACAGCAGCAGCGCATCGTCAACAATGAGTCAGCGGAAATCATCCGCATGTTCAACAGCGCCTTCGATGGCCTGACCGGCAACGACCTGGATCTCTATCCAGAGCACCTGCGCGGCGAAATCGATGGGTTGAACGAGCGCATCTATCCGGCGGTGAACAACGGCGTCTACCGCGCCGGCTTCGCCACCACCCAGGCGGCTTACGAAGAAGCCTTTGATCAGCTGTTTGCCGAGCTGGACCATCTGGAAGCCCTGCTGGACACCCGCCGCTACCTGGCTGGCGAGTACCTGACCGAGGCCGACATCCGCTTGTTCACGACGATGATCCGTTTCGACGCGGTGTACTTCGGTCACTTCAAATGCAACCTGCGACGCATCGCCGATTATCCGAACCTGTCGAACTGGCTGCGGGAGATGTATCAGTGGCCAGGCATTGCCGAGACAGTGGATTTCACGCATATCCAGGGGCATTACTACGGCAGCCACAAGACCATCAACCCCAATGGGATCGTGCCCAAGGGGCCGAAGCAGGACTTCATGGTGGCGCATGATAGAGGGAGGTTGAGTGGGAAAGGGATCTGGCGCGGGGCCCGGGATTGATCTGGAATCTGTGTAATCGTTGAGGGCCTCTTCGCGAGCAGGCTCGCTGGGAGTGTCAGATTTTTTGTGTGCGGGCCGGTAACGGCCTGCCGTTAGGCAGACCTTCATTTACCACGTCGGCCTGATGAACCGATCCCCGTACAGGATCGCGAACTGATTCATGGCGCTTTTCCAGTCATGGGCTGCACTGCCCCAGTTTGCGGTTATATTGCGCAAGCCCAGCCAGATTAACTTGGTGGCAGCTTCATCGGTTGGGAAGTGCCCCCTCGTTTTAATGATCTTGCGCAGTTGAGCGTTGATGCTCTCGATTGCATTGGTCGTGTAAATCACTTTCCGGATGGCGGGCGGAAAGACAAAAAACGGGATGACTCGATCCCAGGCGCGTCGCCAGGCAGCTACGATGGTTGGGTACTGTTTGCCCCAGGGGCCATTTTCGAACGAGTCCAAAGCCGCTTCGGCGGCCTCGGCGTTGATCGCTTGATAGATCGGCTTAAGCGCTTTGGCCAGTTCCCGACGTTTGTCCCAGGCTGCATAGTCGAGGCTGTTGCGGATCAGATGTACGATGCAGGTTTGCAAAGTCGTCTCAGGAAACACCGCGCTCAGGGCTTCTGGCATGCCTTTGAGACCATCGGTCACGGCAATCAGCACATCTTCGACTCCGCGTGTCTTGAGGTCATTGAAGACCTTCATCCAGAACTTGGCGCCTTCCGTTGTCTCGATCCAGATGCCCAAGATATCGCGGGTTCCGTCCGGTAATACGCCCAAGGCCAAGTAGATGGCCTTATTGCGGACCAGTCCTTCTTCCCTGATTTTGACCCGCAACGCGTCGAAGAAGATGACCGGATACATCTGCTCAAGCGGTCGTTGCTGCCAGGCGCCGATCTCCTCCATCACCGCGTCGGTGACCGAACTGATGAAGTCGTGCGAGACATCTGTCCCGTACTGTTCCAAGAGAAACGCGCGAATCTCGCGAACCGTCATGCCCCGAGCGTACATGGCGATGATCTTGTCATCGAACCCGGTAAAGCGCCGCTCATGCTTGGGAATCAGGATCGGCGCAAAGCTGCCATCGCGATCACGGGGAATCTCCAGACGAAGCGGACCGTCGTCTGTCAGAACGGTCTTGCCGCTTTTACCGTTGCGCTGGTTACTCGACTCCTCGGGACGCTCCGCGCCCTGAGGATAGCCAAGATGGTGGCCCAGCTCTGCGCCCAGGGCTCGCTCGATAAGCGCCTTCTTGAAGGCCATCGACGCATCCTGAATCGCCTCGGCAGTCATTGGGCCTTTGACGAACTGATCAATCAGCTCCTTCGGGATCGAAGGGAGCTCGGCTTTGGCCTCCAAGGCCGTCTTCTTTTTGGTTGGCATACATGCACCTCTTCAGCATGTTATGCCCGAACACAAAATTTCTGACAGTCCCGGCTCGCTCCCACAGTTGATCAGTGTTGGCCACAATCCGTGGTTACACACAGTCCCCTGTGGGAGCGAGCCTGCTCGCGAAGGGCGCGGCGCGGTCTTCAGACCTGCCCCTGTGCCCCTTCAAACCAAGCCAGCTTCTCGCGCAACTGCACCACTTCCCCGACGATCACCAATGTCGGCGCATGCACCTCGTGCTCGGCCACCAGCCGCGGCAGGTCCGCCAAGGTACCGGTGAACACCCGCTGGTTTGAAGTCGTGCCTTGCTGGATGAGCGCCGCCGGCGTGTCTGCCGCGCGTCCGTGCTTGATCAATTCGTTGCAAATCACCGGCAGCCCCACCAGGCCCATGTAGAACACCAGGGTCTGCGCTGGCGATACCAGGTCCGCCCAGGGCAGATCGCTGCTGCCGTCCTTGAGATGGCCGGTGATGAAACGCACCGACTGGGCGTAGTCGCGATGGGTCAGCGGGATCCCGGCGTAAGCCGCGCAACCACTGGCCGCCGTAATGCCCGGGACCACCTGGAACGGGATGCCATGGGCCGCCAGTTCTTCGATTTCTTCGCCGCCACGACCGAAGATGAACGGATCGCCGCCCTTCAACCGCACCACACGCTTGCCCTGCCGGGCCAGGTCGACCAATTGCTGGTTGATCTGGTCCTGGGGCACCGCGTGCTCGGACCGGCGCTTGCCGACGTAAACCCGCTCGGCGTCGCGCCGGCACAGCTCGAGGATCGCCGGGGCCACCAGACGGTCGTAAAGCACCACATCCGCCTGCTGCATCAGGCGCAGCGCGCGGAAGGTCAGCAGGTCAGGGTCACCCGGCCCGGCGCCTACCAGATAGACTTCGCCCGGCGCGTTCGGCGCCTGGCCGTCGATCTTCTCGCGCAGCAACCGCTCGGCCTCGGCGCCCTGCCCGGCCAGTTGACGGTCGGCGATCGGGCCCTGGAAAACCTCTTCCCAGAATGCCCGCCGTTGCTGCACATCGGGAAACAGTTGCTTGACCTGATTGCGAAAGCGCGCCGCCAGGCCGGCCAGTTGCCCGTAGGTCGATGGAATCCAGGTTTCCAGCTTGGCGCGGATCAGCCGTGCCAGCACCGGCGCGTCGCCGCCGCTGGACACCGCAATAACCAGAGGCGAGCGGTCGACGATCGCCGGGAAGATCACGCTGCACAGCGCAGGCGCGTCCACCACGTTGACCGGTACGCAGCGCTTGTGGGCGTCGGCCGAAACCTGGGCATTGAGCGGCTCGTCATCGGTGGCGGCGATGACCAGGCCGCAGCCGTCCATATCCGCTTCGACGTAGCCACGCAGCACGCATTCGCCGCCGCTGCCACTGACCAGTTCCCGCAACTGCGGTTCGATGTCGGGTGCGACCACCCGCAGCAGCGCACCGGCATCCGCCAGCAGGCGAGACTTGCGCAGGGCAATCTCGCCGCCGCCGACCACCAGCACGCGGCTGCCGCGCAGGTTGTGGAACAGTGGCAGATAGTCCATTTAGCCGATGACCTCGATGCCGCCCATGTACGGCTTCAGCACTTCAGGCACCCGGATCGAACCGTCGGCCTGCTGATAGTTTTCCAACACGGCGACCAGCGTACGACCCACCGCCAGGCCGGAGCCGTTGAGGGTATGGACCAGTTCCGGCTTGCCGGTTTCCGGGTTGCGGAAGCGCGCCTGCATGCGGCGGGCCTGGAAATCACCGCAGTTGGAGCACGAGGAAATCTCGCGGTACTTGTCCTGGCTCGGGATCCAGACTTCCAGATCATAGGTCTTGACCGCGCTGAAGCCCATGTCGCCGGTGCACAGCGCCAGGGTGCGATACGGCAGCTCGAGCAGTTGCAGGACCTTCTCGGCGTTGGCGGTCAGGCTTTCCAGGGCTTCCATGGATTTCGACGGCTCGACGATCTGCACCATCTCGACCTTGTCGAATTGGTGCTGGCGGATCATCCCGCGGGTGTCACGGCCAGATGCGCCGGCTTCACTGCGGAAGCACGGCGTGTGGGCGACAAACTTGATCGGCAGTTGCTTGGCGTCGACGATTTCGCCGGCAACGATGTTGGTCAGCGAGACTTCGGCGGTCGGGATCAGGTACAGATCGGCTTCGCCGTCGCGAGCGATCTTGAACAGGTCTTCCTCGAACTTCGGCAACTGACCGGTGCCTTGCAGCGCCGGCGCCTGGACCAGGTAAGGTGTGTAGGCCTCTTCGTAGCCGTGCTCGGTGACGTGAAGGTTGATCATGAACTGCGCCAGTGCGCGATGCAGACGGGCGATCGGCCCGCGCAGCAGGGCGAAACGCGCGCCCGACAGCTTGGCGGCGGTTTCGAAATCCAGCCAACCGAATTTCTCGCCCAGGGCGACGTGGTCCTGTACCGGGAAATCGAAGGCTTTCGGCGTGCCCCAGCGACGTACTTCGACGTTGCCGTCTTCGTCTTCACCCACCGGCACCGATTCGTGAGGCAGGTTCGGGATGCCCAGCAGGATCGAATCAAGCTCGCTCTGGATCGAGTCCAGTTCGGTCTTGCCGGCACTCAACTCGCCCGCCATGCGCTCGACATCGGCCATCAGCGGCGCGATGTCTTCGCCGCGCTGCTTGGCCTGACCGATGGACTTGGAGCGCGCGTTACGTTCAGCCTGCAGGGCTTCGGTGCGGGTCTGGACGGTCTTGCGCTGTTCTTCCAGCGCTTCGATGCGCGCGACATCCAGGGCAAAGCCACGGGATGCCAGGCGGTCCGCTACGTCCTGAAGGTTGCTACGTAACAGTTTGGAATCGAGCATGTCGGTCTCTCGTTATCAAAGTTTGGTCAGGGACAGGCCGGCCCAGGTGGCGAGCAGCCCGCCGAACACGCTGATGGCCGCATAGCCCAGGGCCAGCGGCACCTGCCCGCTTTCCAGCAGGCGCACCGTATCCAGTGAAAAGGATGAAAAAGTCGTCAGGCCGCCAAGAAAGCCGACCATCAACCCCGCGCGCACCTCGATGGGCACTTCGGGGCGAATCAGAAACAGGCCGTATAGGACGCCGATCAGCAGACAGCCCACGATATTAACGGCCAGCGTCGCGGTATAGAAGTGCCGCGGCCAATTTGCGCTGATCCAGTTGCCCGTGGCGAAACGCAACAATGTACCGGCAACGCCGCCGGCGGAGACTGCGAGAATCAAGGGGATCACGGTTTTCTCCGCTGCCGTGGACTCAATCGGTCCAATTGCGCCAAGTGGTTGAGCTTCTCGCCGATCTTCAGCTCCAGGCCACGGGGCACCGGCTGATAGAACCGCTGGGGGTCGAGTTCCTCGGGAAAATAGTCTTCGCCGGCGGCGTAAGCGTCAGGCTCGTCATGGGCGTAACGGTATTCCTCGCCGTAGCCCAACTGTT
This sequence comes from Pseudomonas sp. Z2-11, assembly GCF_054161305.1. Lineage (NCBI taxonomy): Bacteria > Pseudomonadati > Pseudomonadota > Gammaproteobacteria > Pseudomonadales > Pseudomonadaceae > Pseudomonas > Pseudomonas sp. Z2-11. The sequence goes on along the minus strand of NZ_CP096395.1, from coordinate 2,197,011 downwards.
TCATGAGCTTGGTCGGCGCGTTGCGCAGGTGCAACGGCACTTCCAGAGAGCCGTGCTCGGCGGCGCTGCGCATCGCCGCCTTGAAGCCCATGTAGACGGCGTTGCTTTTCGGCGCGCAGGCCAGGTAGGTAATGGCCTGGGCCACGGCGAGCTCGCCTTCCGGGCTGCCGAGGCGTTCCTGCACGTCCCAGGCTGCCAGGCACAGGCTCAGCGCGCGCGGATCGGCATTGCCGATGTCTTCGCTGGCCATGCGTACTACACGGCGCGCGAGGTACAGCGGATCACAACCGCCATCGATCATCCGCGCAAACCAGTACAACGCGCCGTCCGGGTTGGAGCCGCGCACCGACTTGTGCAGCGCCGAAATCTGGTCGTAGAACGCCTCGCCGCCCTTGTCGAAGCGGCGCCGGGTATCGCCCAGCAGGCTTTGCAGCAGCTCGACACCGATCTCGCTGTCGTCTTCGGCCAGGTCCGAAGCGTTTTCCAGCAGGTTGAGCAGGCGCCGACCATCTCCGTCGGCAGCGCTGAACAGGATCTGGAAACCTTCGTCGCTGAGGCTCAGGTGGCGCTTGCCCAGGCCGCGCTCTTCGGTAAGCGCGCGATGCACCAGCTTGCGCATCGCCGCCTCGTCGAGGCTCTTGAGCACGTAGACCCGCGCGCGGGACAGCAAGGCGTTGTTGAGTTCGAACGAAGGGTTCTCGGTGGTGGCACCGATGAAAATCAGCGTGCCGTCTTCGACATAGGGCAGGAAGGCGTCCTGCTGCGACTTGTTGAAGCGATGCACTTCATCGACGAACAGGATGGTGCGCTTGCCGTACTGGCCGGCCTGCTGCTTGGCGATTTCCACCGCCTGGCGAATCTCCTTGACCCCGGCCAGCACGGCCGACACCGTTTCGAAATGCGCGTCCGAGACTTCCGCCAGCAACCGCGCCAGGGTGGTCTTGCCGACCCCCGGCGGGCCCCAGAAGATCATCGAATGCAGGGCGCCCTGCTCCAGGGCTTCGCGCAGGGGCTTGCCGCGGGCGAGCACATGTTCCTGGCCGACGTACTCATCCAGGTTGGTGGCCCGCAGGCGGGCGGCCAATGGCTGGGCAATCGGGGCGCTTCGAAACAGGTCCATGATTACTTACACAACCTCCGCTGGGTCCTGTTGCCGATCAGTTGAACAATTGAACACCACGATCCCTTGTGGGAGCGAGCCTGCTCGCGAAGCGGTGTGTCAGCTACGTCATTGTCAACTGATCCGCCGCCTTCGCGAGCAGGCTCGCTCCCACAAGGGTTACAGCGTTATTCCTGGATCACATCCGCACCCTTGGGGATGTCGAACTTGAACTTGGACGCGGCGATCGGCTCGTTGGCCTTGACCCCGGTGAACAGGATGTTGGTGCGCTGGCCGACACTGTCGATCAGTTGCATGTCGTTGACCAGGCCGTTGCGGAACGACAGGCGCAGGCTGTCGAACAGGCTGTCCTTGGTCTTCGGCTTGAGAGTGAAGTCGATCACGCCACCGGCTTCCTTGGAACTGATGTCGAAGCTCTGGCTGATCTTGGAAATATCACCGGAAAGCAGCAGCGCCGGCGTCTGGGTCAGGCGCTGGTCGAGGGTCTTGATGGTCACCTGTTCGAGGTCCGGGTCCCATAGGGAGACTTTCTTGCCATCAGAGACCATCAGCTGTTCGGCGGGTGCATCGGTATGCCAGTAGAACAGGCCCGGACGCTGCAAGGCCATGTCGCCTGCGGTTTCCTGCAACTGAGTACCGCTGCCATCAAGGGTCAATTGGGAAAAACGTGCCGTGAGGGTCTGGGATTTCTCCAGCAACTGGGTCAGGCGCGCCACGTCTTTATCATCGGCATGGACCGACAACGTGGACAAGGCCAATACGGGCAACAACAGCATGCGAATCAGGCGCATGGGAGTCCTCATGAATTCGTGGGGGGCGAGCGGCGCGTCATCACGCCGCCCGGGTTGTCAGTCGCGCATCGGGCCCGGCGCCAGCACTTCGCGCGAGCCGTTGGTGTTCATGGCCGTCACGACCCCGGCCATTTCCATGGCCTCGATCATGCGTGCGGCGCGGTTGTAGCCGATCTTCAGCTTGCGCTGTACGGCGGAAATCGAGGCACGGCGACTCTCCAGGACGAACTGCACCGCTTCGTCATAGAGCGCATCGGTCTCGGCATCGTCGTCACCGCCGCCACTGCTGCCCTCGAAACCGCTGCCGGCCTCTTCGACACCGTTGAGGATGTCGTCGTTGTATTCAGGCGCGCCACGCAACTTCCAGGCTTCGACCACGCGGTGCACTTCCTCATCGGAGACGAACGCACCGTGGACACGGATCGGCAGGCTGGTGCCGGGCGGCATGTAGAGCATGTCACCGTGGCCGAGCAATTGCTCGGCGCCGCCCTGGTCGATGATGGTCCGCGAGTCGATCTTGCTCGACACCTGGAACGCCATGCGGGTCGGGATGTTGGCCTTGATCAGACCGGTGATCACGTCCACCGACGGACGTTGCGTGGCGAGGATCAGGTGAATACCGGCCGCACGGGCTTTCTGGGCGATACGGGCGATCAGTTCTTCGACCTTCTTGCCGACGATCATCATCATGTCGGCGAATTCGTCCACCACCACCACGATGGTCGGCAGCTTGTGCAACAGCGGTGCTTCGTCGTGGATGCTTTCGCGGTGGTACAGCGGGTCGCTCAACGGCGTGCCGGCTTCCTCGGCCTCCTTGACCTTGGCGTTGAAGCCCGACAGGTTGCGCACGCCCATCTTCGCCATCAGCTTGTAGCGGCGCTCCATCTCGGCAACGCTCCAGCGCAGGGCGTTGGCCGCGTCCTTCATGTCGGTGACCACCGGGCACAGCAAGTGCGGGATGCCTTCGTAGATCGACAATTCGAGCATCTTCGGGTCGATCATGATCAGCTTGGCGTCTTCCGGGCCGGACTTGAACAGGATCGACAGGATCATCGCGTTCACCCCCACCGACTTACCCGAACCGGTGGTACCGGCCACCAGCAGGTGAGGCATCTTCGCCAGGTCGGTGATGACCGGCTTGCCACCGATGTCGTGGCCCAGGGCCAGGGTGACCGGTGACTTGTGATTATCGTACTCGGGGGTCGAGAGCACCTCGGAGAAGCGCACGATCTGGCGATCCTCGTTGGGAATCTCGATGCCCACGGTGGTCTTGCCCGGGATCACTTCCACCACCCGCACGCTGGTGACCGCCAGGGAGCGCGCCAGGTCCTTCGCGAGGTTGGCGATACGGCTGACCTTGACGCCGGCGGCCGGCTGGATTTCGTAACGGGTGATGACCGGACCCGGATGGATCGAATCCACCGACACCTCGACACCGAACTCCTTGAGCTTGATCTCCAGCAGGTGACCGACGGCCGCCAGGGATTCGGGGGAATAATTGAGTTGTTTCTTTTCGGCAGGATCGAGGATCGAAATCGGTGGCAAGGTCCCTTCCACCGCGCTGTCGACGAACAGCGGCGCCTGTTTTTCCTTCTGCACGCGCTTGCTCTGCTCCGGCGGCTTGGCCGGGGCCATGGTGATGACCGGCGGCACCTGCTTTTCGCGCTCGGACATGTGCTTGCTCAGGGCCTGCTCACGCTCGATCAGGCGTTCCTTGACCTTGGCCTGCTCGCGTTTGTCCGGAACGGTGGGCGCCACGACGTCATGGACCCGATCGTCCACTTCACGCAGTTGCGCCACCAGTTGCTTGCGTTCGTTGCGCGCCGCCCACCAGCGGTTCAGCGCACCCTGGATCAATTCGATGAGGTCGAGCGTGATCTTGCCGGTCACGTCCATGACCTTGAACCAGGACAGGTCGGTGAACACCGTCAGGCCGAAGAGGAACAGTGCGATGAATAGCAGCGTGCTGCCCTGGATATTCAGGGCATTGCGCGCCAGATCACCAAGGCTCTCGCCCAGCGCACCACCCGCCCCGGCCGGCAGGCCGGTGGGTGCGTGGAAATGGATATGCGCCAGCGCGGCGCCTGACAACACCAGGAACACCAGGCCAATCAGGCGCCAGGAGAACAGCCAGCCGCTCCACTGCCAGGGCTCATGGCGCTGGCGGAAAATCTGATAGGTCTTGATCGCCAGCAGCAGCGGGAAAATATAGGCGAAATAGCCCAGCACCATGAACAGGATGTCAGCGCTGTAGGAACCGGCCGGCCCGCCGAAATTCTGCACGTCTTCGATCTTGCTGTTGTGGCTCCAGCCCGGATCGTCCTTGCCGTAGGTCAGCAAGGCCATCATCAGGAACAGGCACAAGGCCCCAATGGCGATCAACGCACCTTCCTTGAGCCGGTAGTGCAATTGTTGACGCCAGAGCGGAACGACTGTCTTGGGTGCTGCGGTGGATTTCTTCAAAACGCTTCTTTTCCTGCGCCAATGGCGCGTCCATCTGTTGAATGACTATAAAAACTGCCCACGGGGAGCAGGTAAAAAAAGTGAATGTGCTCAACCGGTACTACTTTTACCACTGAGGCATGTTTTACCACTGTGGCATGCGTCCGGAAAACCGCAGGTGTTGCCGAAGATTTGACCTTTTGCCCGTCCTGCGTTCAAAACTCAAGCATTGTACGGGTTTGTCTTGCCCGAGGCATTGCCCGCGCGCCCGGCGACAACCTGGCCAGAAATGGGTCATCGGGCGCCAATTTGAGCATGCATTCTCTTTTGTGACAAAGGCTTATGAGGTGTTTTTTATGAGCGAAGCGAAGCATTCACGCCTGATCATTCTCGGTTCCGGCCCTGCAGGGTACAGCGCGGCTGTCTATGCGGCCCGCGCCAACCTCAAACCCGTTGTCATTACCGGCATACAGGCCGGTGGCCAGCTCACCACCACGGTCGAAGTCGATAACTGGCCCGGCGATGTCGAAGGCCTGACCGGCCCCGTACTCATGGAGCGCATGCAGCGGCACGCCGAGCGCTTCGACACGCAGATCGTCTACGACCATATCCATACCGCCAAGTTGCAACAGCGACCGTTCGAACTGGTCGGCGACAGCGGCACCTATACCTGCGACGCATTGATCATCGCCACTGGCGCCTCGGCTCAATACCTGGGCCTGCCGTCGGAGGAAACCTTCGCCGGCAAAGGCGTGTCCGCCTGCGCGACCTGCGATGGCTTCTTTTATCGAAACCAGGTGGTGGCCGTTATCGGTGGCGGTAACACGGCGGTTGAAGAAGCCTTGTACCTGTCGAACATCGCCAGGGAAGTTCACCTGATTCACCGCCGCGACAAGCTGCGCGCGGAAAAGATATTGCAGGACAAGCTCTTCGAAAAGGCAGCCAACGGCAATATCCGCCTGCACTGGAACCAGAACCTGGATGAAGTGCTGGGTGACGCCAGCGGCGTGACCGGCGCGCGCCTGCGGCACAGCGAGACGGGCGATACCAGCACGTTATCCCTGGCCGGAGTGTTCATCGCCATCGGACATAAACCCAACACCGATCTGTTCCAGGGCCAGTTGCAGATGCGCGACGGCTACCTGATTGTGCGTGGCGGCAGCGAAGGCAATGCCACCGCCACTGACATCGAAGGTGTTTTTGCCGCCGGCGACGTGGCTGACCACGTCTATCGCCAGGCCATTACGTCCGCTGGCGCCGGCTGCATGGCCGCGCTGGACGCAGAGAAGTATCTCGATGACATCCCGGCCGTTTGACGGTTAACCTCTAGGGCGGGCCTATGACAGGGCCCGCTCCCCTCCCCTTCTGCAAGTCCGGATAACGATGCTGACCTGGTTACAACGCAACACGTTCGATTTCCCACCGCTGGAAAAAGCCATGCGCGACCCCAATGGCTTGCTGGCCGCCGGCGGAGACCTTTGCGCCGATCGGTTGATCCAGGCCTATCGCCACGGCTGCTTTCCATGGTTCTCGGAGGGGCAGCCGATCCTGTGGTGGTCACCGGACCCGCGCACCGTGCTGTTTCCCGACGAACTGCATGTTTCCCGTAGCCTGAACAAGCTGTTGCGCAAGCAGCGCTATCAAGTGACGTTCGACCGGGACTTCGCCGCGGTCATCAAAGCCTGCGCCGCACCCCGCGATTATGCCGACGGCACCTGGATCACCGACGCCATGCAGAACGCTTATCTGGAACTGCACCGGCGTGGCTTCGCCCATTCGGTGGAGGTCTGGGACCAGGACCAGTTGGTGGGCGGTTTGTATGGCCTGGCGATGGGGCAGCTGTTTTTCGGCGAGTCGATGTTCAGCCGGGCCGACAATGCGTCGAAATTCGGCTTCGCAACCCTGGTCCAACATCTCAAGGAAGCGGGTTTCGTGCTCATTGACTGCCAGATGCCCACCGAGCACCTGCACAGCCTGGGCGCCCGGTCGATTCCCCGCGTGGCGTTTGCCGATTACTTGAAGGCACACCTGGACCAGCCCAACCAGGCCACCTGGCTTTGCTGAGCGATATTCGCGCGACTGGCTTACACTTGAATTGAAGTTTTATCCCGAGGGTTGATCATGACCGAGTTGGCGCGCTTGAAGTTCTATGCCACTCAACCTCACTCTTGCAGTTATCTGCCGGAGGAGCAGGCCACGACCCTGTTCCTCGACCCGAGCCAGCCCATGGATGTGCATGTCTACGCAGACCTGTCGGAAATGGGCTTTCGGCGCAGTGGCGATCATCTTTACCGGCCCCATTGCCAACACTGCAATGCGTGCGTTCCGGCGCGCATTCCCGTGGCGCGATTCACACCCAATCGCCAGCAAAAGCGTATTTTCAAGCGCAACGCCGACTTGCAGGTGCGCCCGGCCAAGCCGCAATTTACCGAAGAATATTTTGACCTGTACCAGCGCTATATCGAGCAACGCCACGCCGATGGCGACATGTACCCGCCCAGCCGGGATCAATTCTCGACGTTCCTGGTGCGCGACCTGCCGTTCTCGCGCTTCTACGAGTTCCGCCTCGACGGCCGACTGGTCGCCATCGCCGTCACCGACCTGCTGCCCAATGGGCTTTCGGCGGTGTACACGTTCTATGAGCCCGACGAAGAAAAACGCAGCCTGGGACGTTTTGCGATTCTCTGGCAGATCAACGAGTGCCGGCGCCTGGGCCTGGATGCGGTGTACTTGGGCTACTGGATCAAGAACTGCAAAAAAATGAACTACAAGACCCAATATCGGCCCATTGAATTGCTGATCAACCAGCGGTGGGTTGTCCTGAACTAAGGGCTCGCTCGCAATGAGTGCCCCGATGCAAGTACCCGACTCGTCGAGTATCCCAAGAACCCCTTGGCTTGCCCCCCCTTTTTCGGGCACAATGCACGCCGCTTTTGCCTGGCGCAGTTGCACCGGGCCATTCACTGGATACCGAGGGCTTTACTGCATGTCGAAAGAAGACAGCTTCGAAATGGAAGGCACTGTCGTCGACACCCTGCCCAACACCATGTTTCGTGTGGAGTTGGAAAATGGGCACGTCGTAACCGCGCATATCTCCGGCAAGATGCGCAAGAACTACATTCGTATTCTTACCGGTGACAAAGTGCGCGTCGAGCTGACGCCCTATGACTTGAGCAAAGGGCGCATCACTTACCGCGCTCGCTAACAAGTCAATACAAAACGCCCGGCTCATGTCGGGCGTTTTTGTTTGCCCGCGATTTGATGGCTGCCCCCCGAAACACTGTGGGAGCGAGCTTGCTCGCGATAGCGGTGGGTCAGTTTGCATCGTTGTCGAATGTGCCGCAGCCATCGCGAGCAAGCTCGCTCCCACATGGGTTTGCGGTGTCGCATATAGCAAAAAGGCGCCTCTCGGCGCCTTTTTACTTTGCTGCAGGTAACGATCAGGCCATTTCCGCCGTGGTTTCGAAGTCGAACGTCAGCTCGCCATCCTTGATGTCGATGTGGACCACACCGCCATGCTCGGCCAGTTCGCCAAAGAGGATTTCCTCCGCCAGTGGACGCTTGATCTTGTCCTGGATCAGGCGAGCCATTGGCCGCGCTCCCATCGTCACATCGTAGCCACCTTCGGCGAGCCAACTGCGGGCCGCATCGGTAACCTCCAGCAACACCCGCTTGTCTTCGAGCTGCGCCTGAAGTTCGGTAAGGAACTTGTCCACCACGCTCTTGATGACTTCATGGCTGAGGCGACCAAACTGGATGATAGTGTCCAGGCGGTTACGGAACTCAGGCGTGAAGCTCTTCTTGATCACTTCCATCGCATCGGACGAGTGGTCCTGATGGGTGAAACCGATCGAAGCGCGCGCAGCGGTTTCAGCGCCGGCGTTGGTGGTCATGATGATGATCACGTTGCGGAAATCCGCCTTGCGTCCGTTGTTGTCGGTCAGCGTACCGTGGTCCATGACCTGCAGCAGCAGGTTGAAGACTTCCGGATGCGCCTTCTCGATCTCATCGAGCAACAGCACGCAGTGCGGCTGCTTGGTGATCGCCTCGGTCAACAGGCCGCCCTGGTCGAAGCCGACATAACCTGGAGGCGCACCGATCAGCCGCGATACGGTGTGACGCTCCATGTACTCGGACATGTCGAAGCGCACCAGCTCGATCCCCAGCGCCTTGGCCAACTGCCGTGCCGCCTCGGTCTTGCCGACACCGGTAGGCCCGGCGAACAGGAACGAACCGACCGGTTTGTCCGGCGACTTGAGACCGGCGCGCGACAGCTTGATAGCGGTCGACAGCGAGTCGATGGCCGCATCCTGGCCGAACACCGTGAGCTTCAGGTCGCGCTCCAGGTTACGCAGCAGCTCCTTGTCGGAACTGGTGACGTGTTTTGGCGGAATCCGCGCGATCTTCGCGACGATGTCCTCGACCTGCGGCACGTCGATGCGCTTGACGCGATTCTCCACCGGTTGCAGGCGCTGGTAGGCACCCGCCTCGTCGATGACATCGATGGCCTTGTCCGGCATGTGCCGGTCATTGATGTAGCGCGAGGCCAGCTCGGCGGCGGCGCGCAACGCTTCATCGCTGTATTCGATGCTGTGGTGCAGCTCGAAACGCCCTTTCAGGCCGCGCAGGATGCCGATGGTGTCTTCCACCGACGGCTCCGAGACGTCGACTTTCTGGAAACGCCGGGCCAAAGCACGGTCTTTCTCGAAAATGCCACGGAATTCCTGGAACGTGGTCGAGCCGATGCAACGGATATCACCCGAAGACAGCAACGGCTTGAGCAGGTTCGAGGCATCCATGACGCCACCCGACGCAGCACCGGCACCGATGATGGTGTGGATCTCGTCGATGAACAGGATCGCCTGCGGACGTTTCTTCAGCTCGCCGAGCAGCGCCTTGAAGCGTTTCTCGAAGTCGCCGCGGTATTTGGTACCGGCCAGCAAGGCACCCAGGTCGAGGGAATACACGACACTGTTGGCCAGCAGGTCCGGCACCTGGTTATCGACGATGCGCTTGGCCAGGCCTTCGGCGATCGCGGTCTTGCCCACGCCCGCCTCGCCTACCAGCAGCGGATTGTTCTTGCGACGCCGGGCCAGGATCTGCGCCACGCGCTCGACTTCCGCCTCGCGCCCGACCAGCGGGTCGATACGGCCCTGGCGCGCCAGTTCGTTCAGGTTGCTGGCATAGGCATCCAGGGGATTGCCTGAAGAAGAAGACTCACCGCCCTCGTCGTCCTGCATGTCCTGCTCACCCTCGGAATGATCGCCATGCCCGGGCACCTTGGAGATGCCATGGGCGATGTAGTTGACGACATCGATACGCGCCACGCTCTGCTGCTTGAGCAGGAAGACCGCCTGGCTTTCCTGCTCGCTGAAAATCGCGACCAGGACATTGGCGCCGGTGACTTCGCGCTTGCCCGAGCTCTGTACGTGAAAGACAGCACGTTGCAATACACGCTGGAAGCCCAGGGTTGGCTGGGTTTCGCGATCCTCGTCATGAACGGGGATCAATGGCGTGGTGGAGTCGATGAACTCCTGCAGATCATGCTTGAGTTTATCGAGGTTTGCGCCGCAGGCACGCAAAACGGTGGCGGCAGCCTCATTATCCAATAGGGCCAGCAGCAGGTGTTCGACGGTCATGAATTCATGACGCTTCGAACGAGCCTCCTTGAAGGCAAGATTGAGGGTGACTTCGAGCTCGCGGTTTAACATAGCTTCACCTCATACCCAAGTGGTCGGCGTTAACCGTCCTTCTCGATTTCACAGAGTAGCGGATGCTGGCTTTCCCGGGCGTACTGGTTGACCTGCATGGCCTTTGTCTCGGCGATGTCGCGGGTAAACACTCCACATACTGCCCGTCCCTCTGTATGGACGGCCAGCATGACCTTGGTCGCCAGCTCGCGATTCAGGTTAAAAAACACCTCGAGCACTTCGACGACGAAATCCATCGGTGTGTAGTCATCGTTGAACAAAACCACCTTGTACATCGGTGGAGCCTGTAAAGCGGGCTTTGATTCCTGAACAGCAATACCCGCTGAATCGTCGTCATGTAGATCCGGGCGATCCTGATTGAATGTTAGTCGAATCTGGCTGATTGCATGCATGGAAAGAAAGGTTCGTTTAGTTGGCGAATACAGTGATGGGGCCGCTTGCAGGCGATTTCAACCGCTACTGCCCGATCACCTTGACTATCGGCAAATCGGTGTTACAACCAATAGAGCCCACCGTGGGTTAAAAAGGTCCGTGAAGTCAATCCGATTTCAATGATCGACGGCGGATGGTCAGGATGATACTCCCATGGCGGGGTGTGTTGCAGAGGGATATTGGTATGCCGGGTACCGGGATGACATTCAAGGGCAAGGTCAAATGGTTCAACAACTCCAAGGGCTTCGGGTTTATCAATCGCGATGGCGATCCGAATAAGGAAGACCTGTTCGCTCACTACTCGGCGATCCTGATGGACGGCTACAAGACCTTGAAGGCCGGGCAAACCGTGTCGTTCAGCATGATCCAGGGTCCCAAGGGCGTACACGCAGTCGCCATCACGCCCGTCGCGCAGGACAACGCCGACGCCACGCCCGAATCCGTCAACGCCCTGGAGCACGTCAGCGCCTCCGAAAAAGGCTGACACACCCGCCCCTCCTCAGGCAAAACGCCCGGATCGATCACTCGAGCCGGGCGTTTCCAGTTGCGTAACGATCCGCCTACATGTGCGAAATCAGTGCATCACCAAAGCCGGAAGACGATACCAGCTTGGCTCCGTCCATCAGGCGTTCGAAGTCATAGGTCACGGTCTTGGCCGAGATCGCGCCGTTGGTGCCCTTGATGATCAGGTCGGCCGCTTCGGTCCAGCCCATGTGACGCAGCATCATTTCCGCCGACAGGATCAGCGAACCCGGGTTGACCTGGTCCTTGCCGGCATATTTGGGCGCGGTGCCGTGGGTGGCCTCGAACATCGCCACGGTGTCCGACAGGTTGGCGCCCGGCGCGATACCGATACCGCCCACTTCGGCCGCCAGAGCGTCGGAGAGATAGTCGCCGTTGAGGTTCAGGGTTGCGATCACGTCGTACTCGGCCGGGCGCAGCAGGATCTGCTGGAGCATGGCGTCGGCGATGGCATCCTTGACCACGACATTCTTGCCGGTCCGCGGATTCTTGAACTGCATCCAGGGCCCGCCGTCGAGCAGGGTCGCGCCGAACTCTTCGGCCGCCACTTCGTAGGCCCATTCCTTGAAGGCACCTTCGGTGAACTTCATGATGTTGCCTTTGTGTACGATGGTCAGCGAATCGCGGTCATTGTCGACAACATATTGCAAGGCTTTGCGCGCCAGACGTTTGGTGCCCTGCTTGGAAACCGGCTTGACGCCGATACCGCAATCTTCGTCGAAGCGGATCTTGGTGACACCCATTTCCTCCTTGAGGAACTTGATGACCTTGGTGGCCTCGGCCGAACCAGCCTTCCACTCGATGCCTGCATAGATGTCTTCGGAGTTCTCGCGGAAGATTGTCATGTCGACATCGCCAGGCTTCTTCACCGGGCTTGGCACACCCTCGAACCAGCGCACCGGGCGCAGGCAGACATACAGGTCCAGCTGCTGGCGCAGCGCGACGTTCAACGAACGGATACCGCCACCGACCGGCGTGGTCAGCGGGCCCTTGATGGAAACCACGTAGTCCTTGACCGCGTCCAGGGTTTCCTGGGGAAGCCAGGTGTCCTGGTCGTAGACCTGGGTGGCTTTTTCACCGGCATAGACTTCCATCCAGGAAATCTTGCGCTTGCCGCCATAAGCCTTCTCGACCGCGGCGTCGACAACCTTGATCATGACCGGACTGATATCAACGCCAATGCCGTCACCTTCAATGAAAGGGATGATCGGATTGTCGGGAACATTAAGAGAATGGTCTGCATTGACGGTGATTTTGTCACCGACGGCTGGAACCTGAATCTTTTGATACCCCATGCTGAACTCCATTGCTTGGATTGAACATCTGGCTGCGTTCGAGCGTACCCCAGTTGTATCGGCACGCAAACCCTACGTTCGGCCCGTCCTCGGCAAATAAACCGAGTTCGCCGCGTACAAGCCTGAAAACCAAGGGAAAAGCGCCAAACTTGAGCATAGTCCAGCCCCGCGGCCTGCGACGTTTAGACCAATGGACGTGTACGGAAGTCTATGAACCGTCGGCAGATCGCCAGCTACCTATGTATAATGCCGCCGCTGACCACAGGGTCACGACGGCTGACGGCTCTATCACGAGACTTTCCGCCAATTTGAAAGCCGGACCGTTACCGCGGCCCGACCGCTTGACGCTCGACTGATGCACCCAACATCACCGCGAAGAAACCTCGACATTCGGCTCACGGATGACTTTGAACGAACGCGCTTACCCGGCGCCCCTCGAGTTTCTGCGCATGCTTTAGCAAAGAAGAGAGTTAATCCGAATATGCCCACCCGCTCGAAGATCATCTATACCTTCACCGACGAAGCGCCTGCCCTCGCCACCTATTCGCTGCTGCCGATCGTCGAAGCCTTCACCGCTTCGGCCGATATCGCCGTGGAGACCCGCGATATCTCCCTCGCAGGGCGCATCCTGGCCAGCTTCCCCGAGCAACTGGGTGACAAAGCCGTAGCCGACCACCTCGCCGAACTGGGCGACCTGGCCGTCACGCCTGAAGCCAACATCATCAAGCTGCCGAACATCAGCGCCTCGGTGCCGCAACTGCAGGCCGCGATCAAGGAATTGCAGGCCCAGGGCTACGCACTGCCGGACTACCCGGAAACCGTGACCACCGACGCCGAGAAAGAAGTCCGCGCCCGTTACGACAAGGTCAAGGGCAGCGCCGTGAACCCGGTCCTGCGCGAAGGCAACTCCGACCGCCGCGCGCCGCTGTCGGTGAAGAACTACGCTCGCAAGCACCCGCACAAGATGGGCGCCTGGGCTGCCGATTCCAAATCCCACGTGGCCCACATGAGCACCGGCGATTTCTACGGCAGCGAAAAAGCCGCCCTGATCGACGCCGCGGGCAGCGTGAAGATCGAGCTGATCGCCAAGGACGGTACTGCCACTGTCCTGAAGGAAAAAACCACCGTCCAAGCCGGTGAGATCCTCGATTGCGCGGTCATGAGCAAAAATGCCCTGCGCAATTTCATCGCCGCCGAAATCGAAGACGCCAAGCAGAAAGGCGTGTTGCTGTCGGTTCACCTCAAGGCGACCATGATGAAGGTCTCCGACCCGATCATGTTCGGCCAGATCGTGGCTGAGTACTATAAGGACGCGCTGGCCAAGCACGCCCAGGTACTGGAGCAGATCGGCTTCAACCTGAACAACGGCATCGGCGACCTGTACGCCCGCATCAAGGCCCTGCCGGCCGAGCAGCAGGCGCAGATCGAAGCCGACATCCAGGCGGTCTATGCCGTTCGTCCGGCACTGGCGATGGTCAACTCCGACAAAGGCATCACCAACCTGCACGTGCCGAGTGACGTCATCGTCGACGCCTCGATGCCAGCCATGATCCGTGACTCCGGCAAGATGTGGGGCACCGACGGCCAGCTGCACGACACCAAGGCCGTGATCCCGGATCGCTGCTACGCGACCATCTACCAGGCCGTGATCGAAGACTGCAAGCAACACGGCGCCTTCGACCCGACCACCATGGGCAGCGTGCCGAACGTCGGCCTGATGGCCAAGAAAGCCGAAGAGTACGGCTCCCACGACAAGACCTTCCAGATCAAGACTGACGGTGTGGTCCGCGTCTCGGACAACAACGGTCGCACCCTGCTGGAGCAGAACGTCGAGGCTGGCGATATCTTCCGCATGTGCCAGACCAAGGACGCGCCGATCCAGGACTGGGTCAAGCTCGCCGTCAACCGCGCCCGCGCCAGCAGCACCCCGGCAATCTTCTGGCTCGACCCGATGCGCGCCCACGATGGCGTGATGATCGAGAAGGTCCAGGCTTACCTGAAGGATCACGACACCAGCGGCCTGGAGATCCGCATCATGTCGCCTGTCGACGCGATGAAGTTCACCCTGGCGCGTACCCGCGAAGGCAAGGACACCATCTCGGTGACCGGCAACGTACTGCGTGACTACCTGACCGACCTGTTCCCGATCATGGAACTGGGCACCAGCGCCAAGATGCTCTCGATCGTGCCGCTGATGAATGGTGGCGGCCTGTTCGAAACCGGCGCCGGCGGCTCGGCACCCAAGCACGTGCAGCAATTGCTGGAAGAGAACTTCCTGCGTTGGGATTCCCTGGGCGAGTTCCTGGCCCTGGCCGCATCCCTGGAACACCTGGGCGTGACCTACAACAACCCGAAAGCACTAGTGCTGGCCAAGACTCTCGACCAGGCGACTGGCGAATTCCTGGACCGCAACAAGTCGCCTTCGCGCAAGGTCGGCGGCATCGACAACCGCGGCAGCCACTTCTACCTGACCCTGTTCTGGGCCCAGGCACTGGCCGCCCAGGATGACGACGCAGCCCTGAAGGCGCAGTTCACCACCCTGGCCAAGACCCTGACCGACAACGAAGAAAAAATCGTTGCCGAGCTCAACGCCGTCCAAGGCAAGCCAGTGGACATCGGCGGCTACTACTTCGCCAACCCTGAGCTGACCAGCAAGGCCATGCGCCCAAGCAACACCTTCAACGCGGCGATTGCTGCGCTGGTTTAAGGTCGCAAGGAAACACCACAAACCCCGGCCCTGTGCCGGGGTTTGTGTTTCCGGGGCCACCACCATTCCCCCCCTGGCAACATTTCCCCCTGTGGGAGCGAGCTTGCTCGCGATTGCGATTCATCATTCAATTCAGGCGCTGACTGACTCACCGCTATCGCGAGCAAGCTCGCTCCCACAGGAAGGATTGAGGCAGAGCCGGCAGAGACAGGTCGCTGTCAGGCCGCCTTCGCGAGCAGGCTCGCTCCCACAATTAGATCGGGGTTATAGCCAAAGAGACAGGCCAGCTATCAGGCCGCCTCGCTTTCGATCTTGATCTTGATCCTGATCTTGATCCTGATCCTGATTTGGGGCGCCCCGTTAACCACGATGGCCGAACGCAGGCATTGCGCAGTGGGCAACCCGGCATGGACGCCGGGTTAGCCGCGCTGGGCCATGGATGGCCCTTCGCGGCGGCCCACGGAGCAATGCCGGAGTGAGGGCATGCCGAGCCCAGGCGAGGCACCGAGTGGTGGGGCAAAGCCTTTTTGGTTACTTTTTTGGCGTCTGAAAAAAGTGACCCGCCGTAAGGGCGGAACCCTAAGCAGCCGTTACCGCAGCAATGGATATGTACCCAGCCAACAAAATCCCGGCCAGCTATCAGGCCGCCTTCGCGAGCAAGCCCGCTCCCACAGGGGGATTGAGGCAGAGCCGACAGAGACAGGTCGGCTGTCAGGCCGCCTCGCTTTTGATCTTGATCTTGATCTGAGGCGCCCCGTTAACCACGATGGCCGAACGCAGGCATTGCGCAGTGGGCAACCCGGCATGGATGCCGGGTTAGCCGCGCTGGGCCATGGATGGCCCTTCGCGGCGGCCCACGGAGCAATGCCGGAGTGAGGGCATGCCGAGCCTAGGCGAGGCACCGAGTGGTGGGGCTATATACGGATCACCCACATGGGTTACAAAAAAGTGCACTCACATAGGTAACACCCGGAGTGTCACGTAGCCATCAATGGCATCTCTTACGTCAATCCGTCCAAGGATGATTGGGCCGAAGATAACATCCCAGATCCCGTCCTCTATTTGCTCCAGTCCAATGGTCTGGTGCTTGAGCACATAGCCGACGTAGATCCTTAGACCACGACGATTGACGATGCCCGAGCAGTCCGCTTGGAGGCTATCGATATGGCTCGGGTAGGTCATATCAGGAAGCTTCTCAGGGTATTGGCGGGACGAAGGCTCATAGCAGGACGCGGGTGTCTTCTGCTTTAGAGCCTCGTGGAAACGCTCATAGTTGTAATGTTGCCTGAAACGATCAAAGTGCCGTTGTTGGGCCTCCCACGCTACCGCTGGTGGTGACGGAAGAGTACTTTTCAACGTTCGATGCATACGTTCATGCCGGCCATTTTGCTCCGGCCTGCCGGGTGCGATCCGCTCAGGAATGATCCCTAGACGCAACCACCAGATGGATAATTGGGAAAGGCCCGCACGCCCTTTGCTCGCAAACGGAACACCATTGTCGGTACGAATGCGCTCCGGCAGACCATGCTCACGAAACACCTGAGTAAACACCGCCTGGGTTTCCTGGAAGTTGGTGTTAGCCATGCTGTGGCAAGCGAGCAAGAAACGACTGGCATGGTCCATGATCGTCAATGGATAGCACCAGACACCCGCACCTGTCAGGAACTGGCCTTTGTAATCGGCGCTGAATAGCTGGTTGGGAGCCTCTGCTTTCTGCAGTGGTTTGGGATAAACCGCCACCCGTTGACGCAATCGGCGTGGTTTGACCAGCTCAGCTTTCTTTAGAATGTTGTAGATCGACGTCTTTGATGGCGGCGTCTGGTCAGGGAAACGCTCGAGCAAAGCCGCCTGAATTTTCTTGGGGCCAGGCTCTGTCTCACCCCGACCGCGTAATTCAATGATCGCCTCACGGACAGCCAGGGGCACTACCCATTCCTGGGTAAGCCGACGACGACTATGTTCTTCCAGTCCCGCCGGCCCTTCCTTCTCATACCGCTCGACCCATTTATAGCCAGTCTTGCGACTGATCTCGTAAGCCTGGCAAAGCGCACTGAAGCTTGGCGGGCCTTTGATGTAGTCCGCGATGAATAGCAGTTTCAGGTCCATAGGTTTCAGCTCTCGCCATGGCATGGTCAGATCCTCGAAAACCGACCCTGCCAGTTAAAAACTGTTACCTATGTGAGTGAACTGATTTGTAACCTATGTGGGTGAGTCATACCGGCTAAGCCTTTTTGGTTACTTTTTTGGCGTCTGAAAAAAGTGACCCGCCGTAAGGGCGGAACCCTAAGCAGCCGTGACCGCAGCAATGGATATGTACCCAGCCAACAAAATCCCGGCCAGCTATCAGGCCGCCTTCGCGAGCAGGCTCGCTCCCACAATTAGACCGGGGTATAGCTGAAGAGACAGGCCGGCTATCAGGCCGCCTCGCTTTTGATCTTGATCTTGATCTTGATCTTGATCTGGGGCGCCCCGTTAACCACGATGGCCGAACGCAGGCATTGCGCAGTGGGCAACCCGGCATGGACGCCGGGTTAGCCGCGCTGGGCCATGGATGGCCCTTCGCGGCGGCCCACGGAGCAATGCCGGAGTGAGGGCATGCCGAGCCCAGGCGAGGCACCGAGTGGTGGGGCAAAGCCTTTTTGGTTACTTTTTTGGCGTCTGAAAAAAGTGACCCGCCGTAAGGGCGGAACCCTAAGCAGCCGTGACCGCAGCAATGGATATGTACTCAATCAACGAAACCCGGCCAGTGAGCAGGCTCGCTCCCACAATTAGATGGGGGTATAGCTGGGCAGGCCTTTGATGTAGTTCGCGATGAATAGCAGTTTCAGGTCCATAGGTTTCAGCTCTCGCCATGGCATGGTCAGATCCTCGAAAACCGACCCTGCCAGTTAAAAACTGTTACCTATGTGAGTGAACTGATTTGTAACCTATGTGGGTGAGTCATACCCCAAAGCCTTTTTGGTTACTTTTTTGGCGTCTGAAAAAAGTGACCCGCCGTAAGGGCGGAACCCCAAGCAGCCGTGACCGCAGCAATGGATATGTACCCAGCCAACAAAATCCGAGAAATAGAGGAGTCTCATGAACTGGCAACCCCACATCACCGTCGCCACCATCGTCGAAGACCACGGCCGCTTCCTGATGGTCGAAGAATCCAAAGGCGGACGAGCAGTGCTCAACCAGCCCGCCGGCCACCTGGACCCGAACGAAACACTGATCGAAGCCGCCATACGCGAAACCCTCGAAGAAACCGGCTGGGACGTCGAACCCACCAGCGTCACCGGCCTCTACCTCTACACCGCCCCGAGCAACGGCGTGACCTACCAGCGGGTCTGCTTCGCCGCCAAAGCCCTGAAACACCACCCGGATTATCAACTGGACGACGGCATCCTCGGCGCCAAGTGGCTGACCCGCGACGAATTACTGACACAGCGCGACCGCTGGCGCAGCGAGCTGGTCATCCGCTGCATCGACGATTACCTGGCCGGCCATCGCCACAGCCTGGAGCTTATCCGCCCTTCTCTTTAGCCTTGCACGCCCGGGCCTGATAGAATCGCGTCCTTTTTCAAGACACTCATTGAATTCCTATGCGTGATCCAGCCTCTTCGAACACCCCCAAGCAACGCGTCATAGTCGGCATGTCCGGCGGCGTGGACTCTTCCGTTTCCGCCCTTCTGCTGATCGAGCAGGGTTATGAGGTGGAAGGCCTGTTCATGAAGAACTGGGAAGAAGACGACGGAACCGAATATTGCACCGCCATGGACGACCTGGCGGACGCTCAGGCCGTCTGCGACCGGATCGGCATCAAGCTGCACACCGCCAACTTCGCCGCCGAATACTGGGACAATGTGTTCGAGCACTTCCTCGCCGAATACAAGGCCGGTCGCACGCCGAACCCGGACATCCTCTGCAACCGCGAAATCAAGTTCAAGGCGTTCCTCGACTACGCCATGATGCTCGGCGCCGACCTGATCGCCACCGGTCACTACGTGCGCCGCCGCGACATCGACGGTCGTACCGAGCTGCTCAAGGGCCTGGACCCGAACAAGGACCAGAGTTATTTCCTGCACGCCGTCGGCGGTGAACAGATCGCCAAGACCCTGTTCCCGGTGGGCGAGCTGGAAAAACCCGAAGTGCGCGCAATTGCCGAGAAACATGAGCTGGCCACCGCGAAGAAGAAGGATTCCACCGGGATCTGCTTCATTGGCGAACGGCGCTTCAGCGATTTCCTCAAGCAATACCTGCCGGCCCAGCCGGGCGAGATCAAGACCACCGAAGGCGAAGTCATCGGCCGCCACCATGGTCTGATGTACCACACCATCGGCCAGCGCCAGGGCCTGGGCATCGGCGGCTTGAAAGACGCCGGCGAAGAGCCGTGGTACGTGCTGGTCAAGGACCTGGAGCACAACGAGCTGATCGTTGGCCAGGGCAATGACCATCCATGGCTGTTTTCCCGTGCCCTGCTCGCCTCCGACATCTATTGGGTCAACCCGATCGACCTCAGCGAACCGCGCCGCCTGACGGCCAAGGTTCGCTACCGCCAGAGCGACCAGCCCTGCACCCTGGAAAAAACCGCCAGCGGCTATCGCGCCACGTTCGATGATCCGCAGCGCGCGGTCACCCCCGGCCAGTCCGTGGTGTTCTACGACGGTGAAGTCTGCCTCGGCGGCGGCGTGATAGAAGTCGCCGAGCCATGGAGCAGCCAGGCATGACGCCGATCCAGGAACAACTGACGGCACTCGGCGGGGTGTTTCTCGCCGCGGTGCTGGTGGACCGGATCGCCAAGACCGGCCAGGCCACCGAAGCCGGCCTGGGCTGCATGCTCGGCAGCCTGCTGGTGCGCGACCCCAAGGACACCCTGGAAGTCTATGGTGGCGATGACCTGAACCTGCGCGAAGGCTACCGCGCGCTGATCGGCGCCCTGGAGCGCGACCCCAGCGCCCTGCAACGCGAGCCGCTGCGCTACGCCCTGTCGATGCTGGGCCTGGAGCGCCAGCTGGCCAAGCGAGACGATCTGCTGGAGACCATTGGCAAACGCTTGCCACAGATCCAGTCCCAGGTCGAACACTTCGGCCCGTCCCACGAGAACGTAATCGCCGCTTGCGGCGCGCTGTACCAGGACACCTTGAGTACCCTGCGCCAGCGCATCCAGGTGCATGGCGACATGCGTAACCTGCAGCAGCCTAGTAACGCTTCGAAGATCCGCGCCCTGTTGCTGGCCGGGATTCGCTCGGCGCGGCTGTGGCGACAACTGGGTGGGCATCGCTGGCAGCTGGTGATCAGCCGGCGCAAATTGCTGAAAGAGCTTTACCCGTTGATGCGCAACGAATAAGTCGCCTCGACCTGCTTGTGGACATTGAGGGGCTGCTTTGCAGCCCAGCGGGAGCAAGCGCCCTCGCCACAGGTAATGAACAGTTTTATCTCGATACGCGTAACACGTCGGTCAGTTGGCAACGGACCGGCGCTGGATTTCATGTATGATACGCGCCCCATTTCGTTGCCCGACTGTCCGAGAACACCCCATGCAGCTCTCTTCGCTCACTGCGGTTTCCCCTGTAGACGGCCGCTACGCCGGCAAAACCCAGGCCCTGCGCCCTATTTTCAGCGAGTACGGCCTGATCCGTGCCCGCGTTCTGGTTGAAGTGCGCTGGCTCCAGCGCCTGGCCGCTCACCCTGGGATTGGCGAAGTACCGGCCTTTTCCGCCGAAGCCAACGCGGTACTGAACGCCCTGGCCGACGATTTCGCGCTGGAGCACGCCGAGCGCGTCAAAGAGATCGAGCGCACCACCAACCACGACGTCAAGGCCATCGAATACCTGCTCAAGGAGCAGGCGGCCAAGCTGCCGGAACTGGCAAACGTCAGCGAGTTCATTCACTTTGCCTGCACCAGCGAGGACATCAACAACCTGTCCCACGCCCTGATGCTGCGCGAGGGCCGCGACGAGGTGATGCTGCCCCTGATGCGCCAGACCGCCCAGGCCATCCGCGAACTGGCGATCCGCTTCGCCGACGTGCCGATGCTGTCGCGCACCCACGGTCAACCGGCTTCGCCGACCACCCTGGGCAAGGAACTGGCGAACGTGGTGTATCGCCTGGAGCGCCAGATCGCCCAGGTAGCCGCCGTGCCACTGCTGGGCAAGATCAACGGCGCCGTGGGCAACTACAACGCCCACCTGTCGGCCTACCCGGACATCGACTGGGAAGCCAACGCCCGCGCCTTCATCGAAGACGAGCTGGGCCTGAGCTTCAACCCGTACACCACCCAGATCGAGCCGCATGACTACATCGCCGAGCTGTTCGACGCGATCGCGCGCTTCAACACCATCCTGATCGACTTCGACCGTGACATCTGGGGCTACATCTCCCTGGGTTACTTCAAGCAGCGCACCATCGCCGGCGAAATCGGTTCCTCGACCATGCCGCACAAGGTCAATCCGATCGACTTCGAAAACTCCGAAGGCAACCTGGGCATCGCCAACGCGCTGTTCCAGCACCTGGCGAGCAAGCTGCCGATTTCCCGCTGGCAGCGCGACCTGACCGACTCCACCGTGCTGCGCAACCTGGGCGTAGGTTTTGCCCACAGCGTCATCGCCTATGAGGCCAGCCTCAAGGGCATCAGCAAGCTGGAACTGAACGAGCAGAAAATCGCCGCCGACCTGGATGCCTGCTGGGAAGTCCTGGCCGAGCCGATCCAGACCGTGATGCGTCGCTACAACATCGAAAACCCCTATGAAAAGCTGAAAGAACTGACCCGTGGCAAGGGCATCAGCCCGGACGCGTTGCAGACTTTCATCGATGGCCTGGACATGCCTGCCGAGGCCAAGGCAGAGCTGAAGAAGCTGACCCCGGCCAGCTACATCGGCAACGCGGCGGCACAAGCCAAGCGCATCTGACACATCGCTTCACCTTTGAGACGCCCGGCCGCGCCGGGCGTTTTTATTCGCGTCTGAAAAGTATATTTTTTCAATAGGTTACACATGAATTCTGACATTCCACTGCAACTCCTGGGCGGTATCACGGCACGGGAGTTCCTGCGCGACTACTGGCAGAAGAAACCCCTGCTGATCCGCCAGGCCATTCCTGACTTCGAAAGCCCGATCGATGCCGACGAACTGGCCGGCCTTGCGCTTGAGGAAGAGATCGAGTCACGCCTGGTGATCGAACACGGCGAGCGCCCCTGGGAATTGCGTCGCGGCCCGTTCGCCGAAGACGAGTTCAGCAAACTGCCGGAGCGCGAGTGGACCCTGCTGGTGCAGGCGGTCGACCAGTTCGTACCGGAAGTCAGCGAGCTGCTGGAGCATTTCCGCTTTTTGCCGAGCTGGCGCATCGACGATGTGATGATCAGCTTCGCTGCCCCAGGTGGCGGCGTCGGCCCGCATTTCGACAACTACGATGTGTTCCTGCTGCAGGGCCACGGCAAGCGCAACTGGAAAATCGGCCAGATGTGCAACTCCGAAAGCTCGCTGCTGCCCCATGCGGACCTGCGCATCCTCGCCGATTTCGAGGCGACCGAGGAATGGGTCCTTGAACCTGGCGACATGCTCTACCTGCCACCGCGCCTGGCCCACTGCGGCGTCGCCGTGGATGACTGCATGACCTATTCGGTGGGTTTCCGCGCACCGAGCGCCGCCGAGGTGCTGACCCATTTCACCGACTTCCTAAGCCAGTTCCTGCCGGACGAAGAGCGCTACACCGACGCCGACGCGCGGCCTGTCGCCGACCCGCATCAGATCCAGCATGACGCCCTGGACCGGCTCAAGGGCCTGCTGGCCGAGCACATGAGCGACGAGCGCCTGCTGCTGACCTGGTTCGGCCAGTTCATGACCGAGCCGCGCTATCCGGAACTGGTCGTCGGCCCGGAGCTGGAAGAAGACGATTTGCTGGCCGGCCTGGAACAGGGCGCGGTGATCATTCGCAACCCGAGCGCTCGCCTGGCCTGGTCGGAAGTCGATGACGACCTGCTGCTGTTCGCCAGCGGCCAGAGCCGTTATTTGCCGGGCAAATTGCGCGACCTGTTGAAGATGATCTGTGCCGCCGACGCGCTGCACATCGAGAACCTCGGCCCATGGCTGGCCGACGAGGACGGTCGCGGCCTCATTCATGAATTGGTCAAGCAAGGTAGCCTGGGGTTCGCCGATGAATAAAATTCACGTTCGTGTCGCAGACTGGCAAAAGGATAACGCCGAGATCCGGCGCATTCGTGAAGCGGTATTCATTGCCGAGCAATCCGTGCCGCCGGAGTTGGAGTGGGATTCGGACGATCAGGATGCCGTGCATTTCCTGGCCTTCGAAGGCGACTTTCCCATCGGCACCGCGCGCCTGCTGACCGATGGCCATATCGGCCGCGTCTCGGTCCTGAAGGATTGGCGCGGCCTGAAAGTCGGCGATGCGCTGATGCACGCAGCAATCGCCGAGGCCGAGAAGCGCGGGCTCAAGCAGCAGATGCTCAGCGCCCAGGTACACGCCACGCCGTTCTACGAGCGACTGGGGTTTGCGGTGGTCAGCGAGGAGTTCCTCGAAGCCGGGATTCCTCACGTGGACATGGTCCGTCATTCGACCTAATACCCCTGTGGCGAGGGAGCTTGCTCCCGCTGGGCTGCGCAGCGGCCCCCGCTTTTTGGGGTCGCTTCGCGACCCAGCGGGAGCAAGCTCCCTCGCCACAAAGGCAGCCTGCAACAACATCCTGCAACGCCCAAAACGCCCCGCCATCCACCGATGCCGGGGCGTTTTGCCGTCTACCATTCAACTTGCCCCACCCGGGGCCGACAAACTGGCAATATCCAGCTTTTGTCTCGCGGAGAAATGGACATGTCCCTACGTACCCTGCTGACCACCCTGCTGCTCGGTTGCAGCCTGTCAGTCATGGCGGCTACCGAAATCGTGCCGCTGAACTACCGCACCAGCGCGGACTTGCTGCCGGTGGCGCAGAACTTCATCGGCAAGGATGGCCAGGTCAGCGCTTACGGCAACCAACTGATCGTCAACGCCGAACCCGGCAAGATCGAAGAACTTCGACAATTCCTGGCGCAGCTCGACGTGGCTCCCAAGCGCTTGCTGATCACGGTCGACACCAATGAAAACAACCTGCAAGGCGATCAGGGTTACTCGATCAACGGAGCCGCACCCAGCCAGACCCGCATCATCAACCGCAGCACCGCCAGCCGTGACGGCGGCGTGCAGCAGATCCAGGCCAGCGAGGGCCAGCCGGCGCTGATCCAGGTGGGCCAGAGCGTGCCCTTCACCAGCAACCAGACCGACGGCTATGGGCGCATGCAAAGCCAGACCGAATACCGCAACGTCACCCAAGGTTTTTACGTAACGGCCAGCGTCACCGGCGAGACCGTTCATCTGAGCATCAGCACCAACCGTGACCGCATGAGCCAGGAACGTCCCGATGTAGTGAACGTGCAAAGCACCGACACAACCGTCAGCGGGCGCCTGGGCGAGTGGATCACCCTGGCCGGGGTGAATCGGCAGAATCAGGCCGATAAACAAGGCCTGACCCGCAGCTACTCGACCCAAGGCCGGGATGACATGATTTTGCGGGTCAAGGTCGATACGCTGAACTGAAGCACCAGAAACTGACTGATAAGTCGTATTAGACCAAAGATGTAGTGCCTGAAAAAAAGCACTACAAAACGTTTGACGAGCCAAAAAACCGAAGGCATGATGGCCTCGCTCCCGCTAATCAGGGGCCCTGGCAAGGGCCTTCGGGTCGACGCTTGCAACTACCCTGCGAGCCGATTCGTGTCTGTACCGCCCACAAGGTGTGTTTGACGAGGTTGCGACTGGAACGAAGTTGTCCCGAGGGACGGAAGCGTAACTAGGTAACCCGGCATCACTCTGAGTTCGTATGAAGGCCCACGACGCCCGAATGCGCCCGCAGCTCGCCCCTACCTGCTCACTTTCCCCTCGAGCCCATCGTTCATCCCGTCGCCTCCCCGCCTGAACCGACTTGTACGCCAGCCTCCTGGTCAGCGAGCAGCCCTTCACACCAATGACTGGTGCGATTGACGAGCTGGAACCTTCCAGCCCGGAACGACCATCCATACAAGACGCGACGAGGTTTATTTCCATGGCACTGACACGCGAACAGCAAATTGCAGCCCTTGAAAAAGACTGGGCTGAAAACCCGCGCTGGAAAGGCGTGACGCGCAATTATTCGGCTGCTGACGTCGTCCGTCTGCGTGGCTCGGTGCAACCTGAGCACACCTTCGCGAAAATGGGCGCCGAGAAGCTGTGGAACCTGGTCACCCAGGGCGCCAAGCCAGCCTTCCGTCCCGAGAAAGACTTCGTCAACTGCATGGGCGCCCTGACCGGCGGCCAGGCTGTGCAGCAGGTCAAGGCCGGCATCCAGGCCATCTACCTGTCGGGCTGGCAAGTGGCCGCGGACAACAACTCCGCCGAGTCCATGTACCCCGACCAGTCGCTGTACCCGGTGGATTCGGTTCCAACCGTGGTCAAGCGCATCAACAACTCGTTCCGTCGTGCCGACCAGATCCAGTGGAAAGCCGGCAAGAACCCGGGCGACGAAGGCTACATCGACTACTTCGCGCCAATCGTGGCTGACGCCGAAGCCGGTTTCGGCGGCGTACTGAACGCCTACGAACTGATGAAGAGCATGATCGAGGCAGGCGCCGCCGGCGTGCACTTCGAAGATCAGCTGGCCTCGGTTAAAAAATGCGGCCACATGGGCGGCAAGGTACTGGTTCCCACCCAGGAAGCCGTACAGAAGCTGACCGCCGCGCGCCTGGCCGCCGACGTTGCCGGCGTACCGACCATCATTCTGGCCCGTACCGACGCCAACGCCGCTGACCTGCTGACTTCCGACTGCGATCCGTACGACCAGCCGTTCGTCACCGGCACCCGTACCCAGGAAGGCTTCTACAAGGTGCGCGCCGGTCTCGACCAGGCCATCGCCCGTGGCCTGGCCTACGCCCCGTACGCCGACCTGATCTGGTGCGAAACCGCCAAGCCGGACCTGGACGAAGCTCGTCGCTTCGCCGAAGCGATCAAGAAGGAATACCCGGACCAACTGCTGTCGTACAACTGCTCGCCTTCCTTCAACTGGAAGAAGAACCTGGACGACGCGACCATCGCCAAGTTCCAGCGCGAACTGTCCGCCATGGGCTACAAGCACCAGTTCATCACCCTGGCCGGCATCCACAACATGTGGCACAGCATGTTCAACCTGGCGCACGACTACGCCCGCAACGACATGACCGCCTACGTGAAGCTGCAAGAGCAGGAGTTCGCTGACGCCGCCAAAGGCTACACCTTCGTGGCCCACCAGCAGGAAGTCGGCACCGGCTACTTCGATGACATGACCACGGTGATCCAGGGCGGTACCTCGTCGGTGACCGCACTGACCGGCTCGACCGAAGAAGAACAGTTCCACTGATTGCACGCGTAAACGGCCCTTGCGGACCGAATAAAAGCTAACCGCAAAGCCGACGATTTGAAGCCCCGACTGGTTCGGGGCTTTTTTTTGCCTATGCTTTAGCAGCAACGTCGTCACATGAAAGGATATTGTGGCGAGGGAGCTTGCTCCCGCTGGCTGCGCAGCAGCCTTTTTGTGAGCGCTTCGCACTCAAGCGGGAGCAAGCTCCCTCGCCACAAGGATCCAGACAGCCCTCAAGGAAGCACTACCGCAGAAAAAACAAAAAGATTGATCGAACGCAGTAACGGGCAGTCTGAAAAAGAGTAAAACGGCCGGCGCTGACAACTGCGGTCACCGCTATATAAGACATGTTCTCAGTTGTTGCATCGAGCCCATACGGCGATCGCGGGCCAAACAATAATAATTATCATTTGAAGGGCGTTTTCATTGTTACATCCAAAACGAAATTCCATTGTGGATTCGACAGCCAATCCCCACGGGGCCGGGCTCGCGAGGTCGTGGAGGCGCGCTATGTCCTTATTCCAATAAATAATTTCGCTATAGGAATTTTACTTGCCCGGTGTTTAGCCATAAAATCACCGCGATTGATTGCTGCGACATATCGTCACTGCGTTATTTCTTTTCAAGCTCAGAGACCTTTGCTCTCTGTTAAGGATTTCCAGCATGCCCGAAGCGACAGGACTCATGGCCCACAACTGGGGCTTTGCCATTTTCCTTCTGGGTGTTGTCGGCCTGTGTGCCTTCATGCTCGGCGTGTCGAGCCTGCTCGGGTCAAAAGCCTGGGGCCGCAGCAAGAATGAACCGTTCGAGTCCGGCATGCTGCCTACCGGTGGCGCCCGCTTGCGGCTCTCAGCCAAATTCTATCTGGTCGCGATGCTCTTCGTGATCTTCGATATCGAAGCCCTTTTTCTCTTTGCATGGTCTGTGTCCGTCCGCGAAAGCGGCTGGACCGGATTCGTCGAAGCTCTCGTTTTCATAGCAATTCTGTTGGCAGGTCTTGTCTACCTTTACCGGGTGGGGGCTCTTGATTGGGCTCCGGAAGCTCGGCGCAAGCGGCAGGCGAAGCTGAAACAATGAGGCTTTGGCAATGCAATACAATCTCACCAGGATCGACCCCGATGCTCCTAACGAGCAGTATCCGATCGGCAAGCGGGAAACCGTTTCCGATCCGTTAGAGGATCAAGTTCACAAGAACATCTTCATGGGCAAGCTCGAAGACGTGCTGAACAGCACGGTCAACTGGGGTCGCAAGAACTCCCTGTGGCCGTACAACTTCGGCCTTTCGTGCTGCTACGTGGAAATGACCACCGCCTTCACGGCGCCCCACGACATCGCGCGCTTTGGCGCCGAGGTGATCCGGGCATCGCCGCGCCAGGCGGATTTCATGGTTATCGCCGGTACGCCGTTCCTGAAAATGGCTCCCATCATCCAGCGCCTGTACGAACAGATGCTGGAACCCAAGTGGGTCATTTCCATGGGCGCGTGTGCCAACTCCGGCGGCATGTACGACATTTATTCCGTGGTCCAGGGAGTCGACAAGTTCCTCCCGGTGGATGTCTACGTGCCCGGCTGCCCGCCCCGCCCCGAAGCGTTCCTGCAAGGCCTGATGCTGCTGCAGGAATCCATCGGCCAGGAGCGTCGCCCACTGTCCTGGGTCGTCGGTGATCAAGGCGTCTATCGCGCCGACATGCCGTCGCAAAAGGAACAGCGCCGCGAACAGCGAATCGCAGTCACCAACCTGCGCAGCCCCGACGAAGTCTGATCCAGCTCTGTTCTGTAGAAGAAACGAGAACCTGGCTTCATTCTTTACGTTGACCGAAAGCGATAAATAACCATGACTACAGGCAGTGCTCTGTACATCCCGCCTTACAAGGCAGACGACCAGGATGTGGTCGTCGAACTGAACAACCGCTTTGGCGCCGAGGCGTTCACCGCCCAGGCCACCCGCACCGGCATGCCGGTGCTTTGGGTTGCCCGCGCCAGGCTCATCGAAGTCCTGACTTTCCTGCGCAACCTGCCCAAGCCGTACGTCATGCTCTATGACCTGCACGGCGTGGACGAGCGCCTGCGCACCAAGCGCCAGGGGCTGCCGGGCGCCGACTTCACCGTGTTCTACCACCTGCTGTCGATCGAGCGTAATAGTGACGTAATGATCAAGGTCGCCTTGTCCGAGAGCGACCTCAGCGTGCCGACCGTGACCGGCATCTGGCCGAACGCCAACTGGTACGAGCGTGAAGTCTGGGACATGTTGGGCATCGACTTCCCCGGCCACCCGCACCTGACCCGCATCATGATGCCGCCGACCTGGGAAGGTCACCCGTTGCGCAAGGACTTCCCGGCCCGCGCCACCGAGTTCGACCCGTACAGCCTGACCCTGGCCAAGCAGCAGCTCGAGGAAGAATCCGCGCGTTTCAAGCCGGAAGACTGGGGCATGAAGCGTTCCGGCGCCAACGAGGACTACATGTTCCTCAACCTGGGCCCGAACCACCCTTCGGCCCACGGTGCGTTCCGTATCATCCTGCAACTGGACGGTGAAGAGATCGTCGATTGCGTCCCGGACATCGGCTACCACCACCGTGGCGCCGAGAAGATGGGTGAGCGTCAGTCCTGGCACAGCTATATTCCATACACCGACCGCATCGATTACCTCGGCGGCGTGATGAACAACCTGCCGTACGTCTTGTCGGTGGAAAAACTGGCGGGCATCACGGTGCCGGACCGGGTCAACGTGATCCGCATCATGATGGCCGAGTTCTTCCGGATCACCAGCCACCTGTTGTTCCTGGGTACCTATATCCAGGACGTGGGCGCCATGACGCCGGTGTTCTTCACCTTCACCGACCGCCAGAAAGCCTACACCGTGATCGAAGCCATCACCGGTTTCCGCCTGCACCCGGCGTGGTACCGCATCGGTGGCGTTGCCCATGACCTGCCGCGCGGCTGGGAAAAGCTGGTCAAGGATTTCGTCGAGTGGATGCCCAAGCGCCTGGACGAATACACCAAGGCAGCGTTGCAGAACAGCATCCTCAAGGGTCGTACCGTCGGCGTCGCCGCGTACAACACCAAGGAAGCACTGGAATGGGGCGTCACCGGCCCGAACCTGCGCGCCACCGGCCTCGATTTCGACCTGCGCAAGGCGCGCCCGTACTCCGGCTACGAGAACTTCGAGTTCGAAGTCCCGCTGGCGTCCAGCGGCGATGCCTATGACCGCTGCCTGGTTCGCGTCGAGGAAATGCGCCAGAGCGTGAAGATCATCGAGCAATGCATGCGCAACATGCCGGAAGGCCCGTACAAGGCGGACCACCCGCTGACCACGCCGCCGCCAAAAGAGCGCACGCTGCAACACATCGAGACCCTGATCACGCACTTCCTGCAGGTTTCGTGGGGCCCGGTCATGCCGGCCAACGAATCCTTCCAGATGATCGAAGCGACCAAGGGCATCAACAGTTATTACCTGACGAGCGATGGCGGCACCATGAGCTACCGCACCCGGATTCGCACCCCAAGCTACCCGCACCTGCAGCAGATCCCTTCGGTGATCAAAGGCAGCATGGTCGCGGACTTGATCGCGTACCTGGGTAGTATCGATTTCGTTATGGCCGACGTGGACCGCTAAGCATGAACAGCACGCTTATCCAGACAGACCGTTTCGCCCTGAGCGAAACCGAGCGCTCGGCCATCGAGCACGAGCTGCATCACTACGAAGACCCGCGCGCGGCGTCGATCGAAGCCCTGAAGATCGTCCAGAAAGAACGTGGCTGGGTGCCCGATGGCGCGCTCTACGCCATCGGCGAAATCCTCGGCATTCCGGCGAGCGACGTCGAAGGTGTCGCCACGTTCTACAGCCAGATTTTCCGCCAGCCGGTGGGCCGCCACATCATTCGCGTCTGCGACAGCATGGTCTGCTACATCGGCGGCCACGAGTCGGTGGTCAGCGAAATCCAGGGCAAGCTGGGCATTGGCCTGGGCCAGACCACCGCCGACGGCCGCTTCACGCTGCTGCCGGTGTGCTGCCTGGGCAACTGCGACAAGGCACCGGCGCTGATGATCGACGACGACACCTTCGGTGACGTCAAGCCGGATGGCGTCGCCAAACTGCTGGAGGGCTACGTATGACCCTGACTTCCTTCGGGCCCGCCAACCGCATCCAGCGTTCGGCCGAAACCCATCCCCTGACCTGGCGCCTGCGTGACGATGGCGAGGCGGTGTGGCTGGACGAATACCAGGCGAAGAACGGCTATGCCGCCGCGCGCAAGGCGTTCGCCGACATGGCTGCCGACGACATCGTCCAGACCGTGAAAGACGCCGGCCTCAAGGGCCGTGGCGGTGCGGGCTTCCCCACGGGCGTGAAGTGGGGCCTGATGCCCAAGGACGAGTCCATCAACATCCGCTACCTGCTGTGCAACGCGGACGAGATGGAGCCCAACACCTGGAAAGACCGCATGCTGATGGAGCAACTGCCCCATCTGCTGATCGAAGGCATGCTGATCAGTGCTCGCGCGCTGAAAACCTACCGTGGCTACATCTTCCTGCGCGGCGAATACACCACCGCCGCCAGGCACCTGAACCGTGCCGTCGAAGAAGCCAAGGCCGCCGGCCTGCTGGGCAAGAACATCCTCGGCTCGGGTTTTGATTTCGAGCTGTTCGTCCACACCGGCGCCGGGCGCTATATCTGCGGTGAAGAAACCGCGCTGATCAACTCCCTGGAAGGTCGTCGCGCCAACCCACGCTCCAAGCCGCCCTTCCCCGCCGCTGTTGGCGTGTGGGGCAAGCCGACCTGCGTGAACAACGTCGAGACCTTGTGCAACGTGCCGGCGATCATCGCCGACGGCGTGGACTGGTACAAATCCCTGGCCCGTGACGGCAGCGAAGACATGGGCACCAAGCTCATGGGCTTCTCCGGCAAGGTCAAGAACCCTGGCCTGTGGGAACTGCCGTTCGGCGTCACCGCGCGCGAGCTGTTCGAGGACTACGCCGGCGGCATGCGCGACGGCTACAAGCTCAAGTGCTGGCAGCCCGGCGGCGCCGGTACCGGTTTCCTGTTGCCGGAACACCTGGACGCACAAATGTACGCCGGCGGCATCGCCAAGGTCGGCACCCGGATGGGTACCGGCCTGGCGATGGCGGTGGACGACAGCGTCAACATGGTCTCCCTGCTGCGCAACATGGAGCAGTTTTTCGCCCGCGAGTCCTGCGGTTTCTGCACCCCTTGCCGCGATGGCCTGCCATGGAGCGTCAAGCTGCTGATGGCCCTCGAGAACGGCCAGGGCCAGGCCGGTGACATCGAGACCCTGCTGGGGCTGGTCGGTTTCCTCGGCCCAGGCAAGACCTTCTGTGCTCACGCACCGGGTGCCGTGGAGCCGTTGGGCAGCGCAATCAAATACTTCCGCCCTGAGTTCGAGGCCGGCATCGCGCCAACCCGCGCGGGCGATCTCAATCAGGTGGTCACGCCGACCATGGTCGGCGCGTAACGACGCTTAACAAGGCGAAGGGTCCGTGCCCTTCGCCTTTCGTTCGATGACGCCTTTTCACCGAGGCTGTTTGGATTCGGACGAACAACAAGATTCCATTAGCCACGCCCGCTGACACCGGGCCAACGAAGAACTTTGAACCATGGCCACTATCCACGTAGACGGCAAAGAGCTCGAAGTCGATGGCGCAGACAACCTGTTACAGGCATGTCTGTCGCTGGGCCTCGACATTCCTTATTTCTGCTGGCACCCCGCCCTTGGCAGCGTTGGCGCCTGTCGCCAGTGCGCGGTCAAGCAGTACACCGACGAAAACGACAAGCGTGGTCGGATCGTCATGTCCTGCATGACCCCCGCCACCGACGGCAGCTGGATCTCCATCGACGACGAAGAAGCGAAAGTGTTTCGCGCCAGCGTCGTCGAATGGCTGATGACCAACCACCCTCACGACTGCCCGGTCTGTGAGGAAGGCGGTCACTGCCACCTGCAAGACATGACCGTGATGACCGGCCACAACGAGCGCCGTTATCGCTTCACCAAGCGCACCCACCAGAACCAGGACCTCGGCCCGTTCATTTCCCACGAGATGAACCGCTGCATCGCCTGCTACCGTTGCGTGCGTTTCTACAAGGACTACGCCGGCGGCACCGACCTGGGTGTGTTCGGCGCCCACGACAACGTGTACTTCGGTCGCGTTGAAGATGGCACCCTGGAAAGCGAGTTCTCCGGCAACCTCACCGAGGTCTGCCCGACCGGTGTATTCACCGACAAGACTCACTCCGAGCGCTACAACCGCAAGTGGGACATGCAGTTCTCGCCAAGCATCTGCCACGGCTGCTCCAGCGGCTGCAACATCAGCCCGGGCGAACGCTACGGCGAACTGCGTCGCATCGAGAACCGCTACAACGGTTCGGTGAACCAGTATTTCCTCTGTGACCGTGGCCGTTTCGGCTATGGCTACGTCAATCGCAAGGACCGCCCGCGCCAGCCGCTGCTCGCCAATGGCGCCAAGCTGAGCCTGGACGAAGCCCTGGACAAGGCCGCCGAACTGCTGCGCGGTCGCAACATTGTCGGCATCGGTTCGCCACGGGCCAGCCTGGAAAGCAACTACGCCCTGCGTGAGCTGGTCGGCGCCGAGCACTTCTACAGCGGCATCGAAGCCGGCGAGCTGGAACGTATTCGCCTGGTGCTGCAAGTGCTCAAGGACAGCCCGCTGCCCGTGCCGACGATGCGCGACATCGAAGATCACGACGCGGTGTTCGTCCTCGGCGAAGACCTGACCCAGACCGCCGCCCGCATGGCCCTGGCCCTGCGCCAGTCGGTAAAAGGCAAGGCCGAGGACATGGCCGACGCCATGCGCGTCCAGCCATGGCTCGACGCTGCGGTGAAGAACATCGGCCAGCACGCACTGAACCCGCTGTTCATCGCCAGCCTCGCTGAAACCAAGCTCGACGACGTCGCCGAAGAATGCGTCCACGCCGCTCCGGACGACCTCGCGCGCATCGGTTTTGCCGTCGCCCACGCCCTGGACGCCAGCGCCCCGGCCGTCGACGGCCTGGACAGCGAAGCCGCCGGCCTGGCCCAGCGCATCGCCGACGCCCTGCTGGCGGCCAAGCGCCCGCTGATCATCGCCGGCACCTCGCTGGGTTCCAAGGCGCTGATCGAAGCCGCCGCCAACATCGCCAAGGCCCTGAAGCTGCGCGAGAAGAACGGTTCCATCAGCCTGGTCGTGCCGGAAGCCAACAGCCTCGGCCTGGCCATGCTCGGTGGCGAATCGGTCGATGCCGCCCTGCAAGCAGTGATCGACGGCAGCGCCGATGCCATCGTGGTGCTGGAGAACGACCTGTTCACCCGCACCGACAATGCCAAGGTCGATGCTGCGCTGAACGCTGCCAAGGTAGTGATCGTCGCCGACCATCAGAAAACCGCCACCACCGACCGCGCCGACCTGGTGCTGCCGGCGGCGAGCTTCGCCGAAGGCGACGGTACGCTGGTCAGCCAGGAAGGTCGCGCCCAGCGCTTCTTCCAGGTCTTTGACCCGCAATACCTGGACGCCAGCATCCTGGTCCACGAAGGCTGGCGCTGGCTGCACGCGTTGCGCGCGACCCTGCTGAACCAGCCGATCGACTGGACCCAGCTGGACCACGTCACCGCCGCTGTTGCCTCGAGCAGCCCGCAGTTGAACCGCATCGTCGACGCCGCGCCGTCCGCCGCGTTCCGCATCAAGGGCCTGAAGCTGGCGCGCGAACCGCTGCGCTACTCCGGCCGCACCGCGATGCGCGCGAACATCAGCGTGCACGAACCGCGTATGCCGCAGGACCAGGACACCGCGTTCGCCTTCTCCATGGAAGGTTACTCGGGCTCCGCCGAACCGCGCTCCCAGGTGCCGTTCGCCTGGTCGCCGGGCTGGAACTCGCCGCAAGCCTGGAACAAGTTCCAGGACGAAGTCGGCGGTCACCTGCGCGCCGGTGATCCGGGCACCCGCCTGATCGAAAGCCAGGGCGATGGCCTCGGCTGGTTCGCCAGCGTGCCACGCGCCTTCAATCCGGCACCGGGCACCTGGCAGGTCGTGCCGTTCCATCACCTGTTCGGCAGTGAAGAGAACTCTTCCAAGGCCGAGCCGGTGCAGGAGCGCATCCCGGCGGCCTACGTGTCGCTGGCCAAGTCCGAAGCCGATCGCCTGGGCGTCAACGATGGCGCCTTGCTGAGCCTGAACGTTGCGGGCCGGACCTTGCGTCTGCCGCTGCGCATCAATGAAGAACTGGGCGCCGGCCTGGTGGCCCTGCCGGCTGGCCTGGCGGGCATTCCACCGGCGATTTTCGGCAAGACTGTCGACGGTCTGCAGGAGGCAGCGCAATGAGCTGGTTCACCCCTGAAGTGATCGCGGTGATCCTGACGGTCCTCAAGGCCATCGTGATCCTGCTGGCCGTGGTGGTCTGCGGCGCGTTGCTGAGCTTCGTCGAACGTCGCCTGCTCGGCTGGTGGCAGGACCGCTACGGTCCGAACCGCGTCGGCCCGTTCGGCATGTTCCAGATCGCCGCCGACATGATCAAGATGTTCTTCAAGGAAGACTGGACCCCGCCGTTTGCCGACAAGGTGATTTTCACCCTGGCACCGGTCGTGGCCATGAGCGCCTTGCTGATCGCCTTCGCGGTTATCCCGATCACCCCGACCTGGGGCGTGGCGGACCTGAACATCGGACTGCTGTTCTTCTTCGCCATGGCCGGTCTTTCGGTGTACGCGGTGCTGTTCGCCGGTTGGTCGAGCAACAACAAGTTCGCCCTGCTCGGCAGTCTGCGGGCCTCGGCCCAGACCGTGTCCTATGAAGTGTTCATGGGCCTGTCGCTGATGGGCATCGTGATCCAGGCCGGCTCGTTCAACATGCGCGACATCGTCGAGTACCAGGCCCAGAACCTGTGGTTCATCATTCCGCAGTTCTTCGGCTTCTGTACGTTCTTCATCGCCGGCGTGGCCGTGACTCACCGTCACCCGTTCGACCAGCCGGAAGCGGAACAGGAACTGGCCGACGGTTACCACATTGAATATGCCGGCATGAAATGGGGCATGTTCTTCGTTGGCGAGTACATCGGCATCATCCTGATCTCGGCGCTGCTGGTAACGCTGTTCTTCGGTGGCTGGCACGGTCCGTTCGGCATCCTGCCGCAACTGTCCTTCGTCTGGTTCGCCCTGAAGACCGCGTTTTTCATCATGCTGTTCGTCCTGCTGCGCGCCTCGATCCCGCGCCCACGCTATGACCAGGTGATGGACTTCAGCTGGAAATTCTGCCTGCCGCTGACCCTGATCAACATGCTGGTGACCGCTGCGATCGTTTTGATGAACGCGCCCGCGGCCGCGGTTCAGTGAGGATTTGACCCATGTTCAAATATATTGGCGACATCGTTAAGGGTACCGGTACCCAACTGCGAAGCCTGGTCATGATCTTCGGCCATGGCTTTCGCAAGCGCGACACCCTGCAATACCCGGAAGAAGCGGTCTACCTGGCGCCGCGTTATCGCGGCCGTATCGTCCTGACCCGCGACCCCGACGGTGAGGAACGCTGCGTGGCCTGCAACCTGTGCGCCGTGGCGTGCCCGGTAGGTTGCATCTCGCTGCAGAAAGCCGAGACCGAAGACGGTCGCTGGTACCCGGACTTCTTCCGTATCAACTTCTCGCGCTGCATTTTCTGCGGGTTGTGCGAGGAAGCGTGCCCGACCACCGCGATCCAGCTCACGCCGGATTTCGAAATGGCCGACTTCAAGCGTCAGGACCTGGTGTACGAGAAAGAAGACTTGCTGATTTCCGGTCCCGGTAAAAACCCTGATTACAACTTCTATCGTGTTGCAGGTATGGCCATTGCCGGTAAGCCGAAAGGCGCCGCGCAGAACGAAGCCGAACCGATCAACGTGAAGAGCTTGCTGCCTTAAGGAAGAAAGATGGAATTCGCTTTCTATTTCGCATCGGGTATCGCGGTGGTGTCCACGCTTCGTGTGGTCACCAACACCAACCCCGTGCACGCCCTGCTCTACCTGATCATTTCGCTGATCGCCGTGGCCATGACCTTTTTCGCTCTCGGAGCACCGTTCGCCGGTGCCCTGGAAGTGATCGCCTACGCCGGCGCCATCATGGTGCTGTTCGTATTCGTGGTGATGATGCTCAACCTGGGTCCGGCGGCCGTCCAGCAGGAACGCTCCTGGCTCAAGCCGGGCATCTGGGCCGGGCCGGTGATTCTCTCCGCGCTGCTGCTGGGTGAACTGCTGTATGTGCTGTTCGCCCACCAGAGCGGCCAGGCCATCGGCCACACCACCGTAGGCGCCAAGGCCGTGGGCATCAGCCTGTTCGGTCCGTACCTGCTGGTGGTCGAACTCGCCTCGATGCTGCTGCTTGCCGCAGTCGTCACGGCGTTCCATTTGGGCCGTAACGAGGCGAAGGAGTAATCACATGCCTGCTATCCCTCTCGAGCATGGTCTGGCGGTTGCCGGCATCCTGTTCTGTCTCGGTCTGGTCGGCCTGATGGTCCGCCGCAACATTCTGTTCGTGCTGATGAGCCTGGAGGTCATGATGAATGCCTCCGCCCTGGCCTTCATCGTCGCGGGCGCGCGCTGGGCGCAACCGGATGGACAGATCATGTTCATCCTGGTGATCAGCCTGGCAGCCGCGGAGGCCAGTATCGGCCTGGCGATCCTGTTGCAGCTGTACCGCCGCTTCCACACTCTCGATATTGACGCTGCCAGCGAGATGCGCGGATGAACCTTCTCTTCCTGACTTTCGTATTTCCCCTCATCGGTTTCCTGCTGCTGTCGTTCTCCCGTGGACGCTGGTCAGAAAACCTTTCGGCGCTGGTCGGCGTGGGCTCGATCGGCCTGTCCGCCCTCGTCACCGCCTATGTGATCTGGCAATTCAACGTCGCCCCACCGGAAGGTGGCCGGTACGTGCAGGTGCTGTGGCAGTGGATGGCGGTGGAAGGCTTCACGCCGAACTTCGCCCTCTACCTGGACGGCCTGTCAGTGACCATGCTTGGCGTGGTGGTTGGCGTGGGTTTCCTGATCCACCTGTTCGCGTCCTGGTACATGCGCGGTGAAGCCGGTTACTCGCGTTTCTTCGCCTACACCAACCTGTTCATCGCCAGCATGCTGTTCCTGGTGCTCGGCGATAACCTGTTGTTCCTGTACTTCGGCTGGGAAGGCGTGGGCCTGTGCTCGTACCTGTTGATCGGTTTCTACTACAGCAACCGCAACAACGGTAACGCCGCGCTCAAGGCATTCATCGTGACCCGCATCGGCGACGTGTTCATGGCCATCGGCCTGTTCATCCTGTTCCAGCAACTGGGCACGCTGAACATCCAGGAGCTGCTGGTTCGTGCTCCGGAGCACTTCAAGGCCGGTGATTTCTGGATCGTCCTGGCGACCCTGATGCTGCTGGGCGGTGCTGTCGGTAAATCCGCGCAACTGCCGCTGCAAACCTGGCTGGCGGACGCGATGGCCGGCCCGACCCCGGTTTCGGCACTGATCCACGCCGCGACCATGGTTACCGCGGGCGTCTACCTGATCGCCCGTACCCATGGCTTGTTCGCCCTGGCGCCGGACATCCTGCACCTGGTCGGCATCGTTGGCGGCGTGACCCTGGTGCTGGCCGGTTTTGCCGCGCTGGTGCAGACCGACATCAAGCGTATCCTCGCCTACTCGACCATGAGCCAGATCGGCTACATGTTCCTGGCCCTGGGTGTCGGCGCCTGGGAAGGCGCGATCTTCCACCTGATGACCCACGCGTTCTTCAAGGCCCTGCTGTTCCTTGCCTCCGGTGCGGTGATCGTTGCCTGCCACCACGAGCAGAACATCTTCAAGATGGGCGGCCTGTGGAAAAAACTGCCGTTGGCCTACGCCAGCTTCATCGTCGGCGGCGCAGCCCTGGCAGCCCTGCCACTGGTCACCGCCGGTTTCTACTCCAAGGACGAAATCCTCTGGGAAGCGTTCGCCAGCGGTAACCAGGGTCTGCTCTATGCCGGCCTGGTGGGTGCGTTCATGACTTCGCTGTACACCTTCCGCCTGATCTTCATCGCGTTCCACGGTGAAGCCAAGACCGAAGCCCACGCCGGCCACGGCATCGCCCATTGGCTGCCGCTGTCGGTGCTGATCGTGCTGTCGACCTTTGTCGGCGCAATGATCACCCCACCGCTGGCCGATGTGCTGCCGCAAAGCGTCGGCCATGCCGGCGGCGAAGCCAAGCACAGCCTGGAAATCGCCTCGGGTGCCATCGCCCTGGCGGGGATCCTGCTGGCCGCCCTGCTGTTCCTTGGCAAGCGCCGCTTCGTCACGGCCATCGCCAACAGCGGCATCGGGCGTTTCCTCTCGGCCTGGTGGTTCGCCGCCTGGGGCTTCGACTGGATCTACGACAAACTGTTCGTCAAGCCATACCTTGCGATCAGCCACATTCTGCGCAAAGACCCGCTCGACCAGACCATTGGCCTGATCCCGCGCATGGCCAAGGGCGGCCACACCGCCCTGAGCCGTACCGAGACCGGTCAACTGCGTTGGTATGCGGCTTCCATGGCGGCTGGCGCCGTGCTGGTTATCGGCGCCATCGTGCTGGTAGCGGTCTGATATGAACCTTGCGAACTTGCGAAAGGAAACGAGCCCGTCATGATTCTGCCCTGGCTAATCCTGATCCCCTTCATCGGCGGCCTGCTGTGCTGGATGGCGGAGCGTTCCAGCTCTACCCTCCCGCGCTGGATTGCGCTGCTGACCATGTCCCTGGAACTCGCGCTCGGCCTCTGGCTGTGGGCGACCGGCGACTATTCATTTGCACCGGCCCCTGGCGCCGATCCGACCTGGGCGCTTGAGTTCAAGCACACCTGGATCGAGCGCTTCGGCATCAGCGTGCACCTGGCCCTCGACGGCCTGTCGCTGCTGATGATCCTGCTGACCGGCCTGCTGGGTATTCTCTCGGTACTCTGCTCCTGGAAAGAGATCCAGCGTCACGTCGGTTTCTTCCACCTGAACCTGATGTGGATCCTGGGCGGTGTCGTCGGCGTGTTCCTGGCGCTGGACCTGTTCATGTTCTTCTTCTTCTGGGAAATGATGCTGGTGCCGATGTACTTCCTCATCGCGCTCTGGGGTCACAGTTCTTCGGACGGCAAGAAAACCCGGATCTACGCGGCGACCAAGTTCTTCATCTTCACCCAGGCTTCCGGCCTGATCATGCTGGTGGCGATCCTTGGCCTGGTGCTGGTGAACTTCAACAATACTGGCGTGATTACCTTCAATTACGCCGACCTGTTGAAAGTGCAGATGTCGCGCACCACCGAATACGTGCTGATGCTGGGCTTCTTCATCGCCTTCGCGGTGAAGCTGCCGGTGGTGCCGTTCCACTCCTGGCTGCCGGACGCCCACGCCCAGGCACCGACCGCCGGTTCCGTGGACCTGGCCGGTATCCTGTTGAAAACGGCGGCCTACGGCCTGCTGCGTTTCGCCCTGCCGCTGTTCCCGAATGCCTCGGCGGAGTTCGCGCCGATTGCCATGACCCTGGGCCTGATCGGGATTTTCTACGGTGCGTTCCTGGCATTTGCCCAGAGCGATATCAAGCGCCTGATCGCCTTCTCCAGCGTCTCGCACATGGGCTTCGTGCTGATCGGGATCTACTCCGGCAGCCAGCTGGCCCTGCAAGGCGCGGTGATCCAGATGCTCGCCCACGGCCTGTCGGCCGCGGCGCTGTTTATCCTCAGCGGTCAGTTGTACGAGCGCCTGCACACCCGGGACATGCGTGAAATGGGCGGCATCTGGTCGCGCATCGCCTACCTGCCGGCCATCAGCCTGTTCTTCGCGGCCGCTTCCCTGGGCCTGCCAGGTACCGGCAACTTCGTCGGCGAGTTCCTGATCCTGATCGGCTCGTTCGTCAGCGCACCGTGGATCACCGCGATCGCCACGTCCGGCCTGGTGTTCGGTTCGGTCTACTCGCTGATCATGATCCACCGCGCCTACTTCGGTCCGGCCAAGTCGGACGAAGTGCTGCGTGGCATGGACGGTCGCGAACTGATCATGGTGCTCGGCCTTGCGGTGCTGCTGGTTTACCTCGGCGTCTACCCGCAACCGTTCCTCGACACCTCTGCCGCCACGATGCATGGCGTGCAGCAGTGGCTCGGCACCGCCTTCTCTCAACTCGCTTCGGCCCGGTAAGAGCGCTATGGAATTCACGATTCAACACTTTATCGCGCTTGCGCCGCTGTTGATCACCAGCGCCACGATCATCGTGGTGATGCTGGCGATCGCCTGGCGGCGCAATCACTCGCAGACCTTCCTGCTGTCGGTGGCGGGGCTGAACCTGGCCTTGCTGTCGATCCTGCCGGCCCTGA
Organism: Pseudomonas sp. Z2-11; assembly: GCF_054161305.1. Taxonomy (NCBI): domain Bacteria; kingdom Pseudomonadati; phylum Pseudomonadota; class Gammaproteobacteria; order Pseudomonadales; family Pseudomonadaceae; genus Pseudomonas; species Pseudomonas sp. Z2-11. The sequence goes on along the minus strand of NZ_CP096395.1, from coordinate 2,156,280 downwards.
AAGTCGCGCCATTGGCGGTCACGCCACTGATCCAGATCGACAGCTTCGCCTGCCTGTACATGGCGCTGATTCTGGTCGCCACCCTCGCCTGCGTCACCCTCGCCCACGCCTACCTGGGCGACGGCGGTTCGGGTTACCCGGGCAACCGCGAAGAACTGTACCTGCTGATCCTGATGGCCGCCGCCGGTGGCCTGGTCCTGGTCAGCGCGCAGCACCTGGCCAGCCTGTTCATTGGCCTGGAGCTGCTGTCGGTACCGGTCTACGGCCTGGTGGCCTATGCCTTCTTCAACAAGCGCTCCCTGGAAGCCGGCATCAAGTACATGGTGCTGTCGGCGGCCGGTTCCGCGTTCCTGTTGTTCGGCATGGCCCTGCTCTACGCCGAAGCCGGCACCCTGAGCTTCGTCGGCATCGGCCAGGCCCTGGCGGCCACCGGCCTGCCTAGCCCGATCGCGCAACTGGGCCTGGGCATGATGCTGATCGGCCTGGCGTTCAAGTTGTCGCTGGTGCCCTTCCACCTCTGGACCCCGGACGTCTACGAAGGCGCCCCGGCGCCGGTGGCGGCGTTCCTGGCTACCGCTTCGAAAGTGGCGGTGTTCGCGGTGATGGTGCGGCTGTTCCAGATCTCGCCAGTGGCCAGCAGCGGTGTCCTGAGCAACGTGCTGACGATCATCGCCATCGCGTCGATCCTGTTTGGCAACCTGCTGGCGCTGACCCAGAGCAACCTCAAGCGTCTGCTCGGTTACTCGTCCATCGCCCACTTCGGCTACCTGCTGATCGCCCTGATCGCCAGCAAAGGCCTGGCCGTGGAGGCCATCGGCGTGTACCTGGTGACTTACGTGATCACCAGCCTTGGCGCCTTTGGTGTGATCACCCTGATGTCCTCGCCGTACAACGGCCGCGACGCCGACGCCCTGTACGAATACCGCGGCCTGTTCTGGCGTCGTCCGTACCTGACCGCCGTGCTGACCGTGATGATGCTGTCCCTGGCCGGCATCCCGCTGACCGCCGGCTTCATCGGCAAGTTCTACATCATTGCCACCGGCGTCGAGGCCCACCAATGGTGGCTGGTCGGCTCCCTGGTGCTGGGCAGTGCCATCGGCGTGTTCTACTACCTGCGCGTGATGGTCACCCTGTACCTGATGGAACCGAACCTGCGTCGTCACGATGCCGAGTTGCACTGGGAACAGAAGGCAGGCGGCGTGATGCTGCTGGCCATCGCGGTGTTGGCGTTCTTCCTCGGCGTGTACCCGCAGCCGTTGCTGACGCTGGTCCAGCAGGCGGGCCTGACCGGCTGATCGCCTGAGCGTCATCGCTGACAAAAATGCCCGTATCGTGAGATGCGGGCATTTTTTTTGCGCTGGATTTAAAACCGTGGCGAGGGAGCTTGCTCCCGCTGGGTTGCGCAGCAGCCCCATCGCTTTACCGCGTCAGGTCAGGCAGATTTTTACGACTGCTGCGCAGCCGAGCGGGAGCAAGCTCCCTCGCCACGGTCTGGTGGTTTTCCGAGATTGTTATTAGGTTTGATTAGTTTTTTGGCGGCTTAAATCGCAACCGGTCATCTATAATCATCGGCCTAGAAGACTGGCTTGCACCGCCAACCGCCAAGGAGAATTCCGTCATGACAACCACCACGAAAACCCGGTCGGTCACCGCTCATGTCCCGGTGGACCTGGCCGAAAAAATCGATCTGATGGCCGAGCGCCTTGAGCGCTCCAGGAACTGGATCGTCAAACAAGCGCTATCTGCCTGGATCGAACAGGAGGAGGAACGCAGCCGCCTGACTCATGAGGCGTTGGCCGATGTTGACGCTGGCCGTGTGGTTGACCATCAGGCTGTCCAGGCTTGGGCCGATAGCCTCAGCACTGACGCTCCGTTACCGGTACCGCGCTGATGGAGTTGAAGTGGACCAGCAAGGCGCTTTCCGACATCGCCCGACTTTACGAATTTCTGGCGCTGGTGAATCAACCCGCCGCCGCGCGAACAGTGCAACAGCTCACGGCGGCGCCTACCGCTCTGCTGGCCAACCCGCGCATGGGTGAGCGCCTGGAAGAGTTCGACCCTCGGAACGTCCGCAGAATCCAGGTCGGCCCCTACGAAATGCGCTATGAAATAATCGGCTCCACCCTTTACCTGCTACGCCTGTGGCACACACGCGAAGATCGATGACCTGGGCTCGATCAGCCACCAACACCCGCGGCAGCGCAAAGTGCAAGGCGTTTTCAGCGTGCCTCATGCAGCCTGCACGATGGCGAAAATTCTCGACAATTTAAATCATTGATTCCAAAGGGTTTTATCAAGCGGCTCGGCTGGCACGGTGGATGCACCTGTCCTTGTTACGTGGCGTCGGCGCTCGAAGCCGGCCCGCATCCGTGAATGACCGAGGAGCAACACATGAACGCCATCGACCTGTTGAAAGCCGACCATGAACGCGTGAAGGGCATCCTGTCCCAGTTGAGCGAATCAACCGACCGCGCTATCAAGAAACGCACCGAACTGTTGGCCAAGCTGGAAATGGAAGTGTCCATCCATACCCGCCTGGAAGAAGAAATCCTTTATCCGGCCTTCAAGCAGGAAGGTGGCAAGGATGAAGCCGAGATGTACTACGAAGCCAAGGAAGAGCACCGTACCGTCGATTCCCTGGTGCTGCCCGACCTGAAAAACACCGACCCTTCCCAACCTGAGTTCGCCGGTCGCGTGAAAGTGGTCAAGGAGCTGCTCGAGCATCACATCGAAGAAGAAGAGGAAGAAATGTTCCCTAAAGCCGAAGAAATCCTCGGCAAGGCCAAGCTCGAAGAACTGGGCAACCAGATGGAAGCCGTGAAGGCCCAGTACAAGAAAGAGTTCACCGCCAACCTGGCTGCCTGATCTAGGCGTCTCGAAATTCAGCCGTCCCTGGGACGGCTGAATGCGTTTTGCGCTACCTACTGCATGTGTTCACGCAAGAATTCCACCAACGCCTGCACCGGTCGCGAGCTTTGTCGGTGTTGCGGATAGACCGCCGACAGCGTCAACGGCTCGGTCTCGAATCCCTCCAACACCTGGATCAGCCGCCCATCCCTCAACGCCTCACCGAGGATGAAGGTCGGCAGATAAGTAATCCCCATGCCGGCAATCGCCGCATCCCTGAGCAAGTCGCCGTTATTGGCACGCATGCGTCCCACCACTTCCAGCGCCAACGGCTTGCCCTTTCCGGCGAATCGCCACTGCACCTGACGGCTGTGCCCGTACGGCAAACAGTCGTGGCTGCGCAGGTCTTCCGGTCGCGTCGGCGTGCCTCGCTGCGCCAGGTAGGCGGCGCTGGCGCAATACACTCGCTCGATACTCGCGATGCGCCGGGCGATCAGGGTCGAATCTTCCAGCACGCCGATCCTCAGTGCGAGGTCGTACCCCTCCCCCAGCAGGTCCACCGAACGATCACTCAGGTCGACCTCCACGGTGACATCCGGGTAGCGCTGCAAGAACAGCGGCAGCAGGCTGCCCAGGTGCGCCACGGCGAAGGACAACGGAGCGCTGAGGCGAATGGTTCCGCGCGGCTCGCTGGTCTGGCCACTGATGCCCTGCTCCACCTGCTCGACTTCGCTGAGCAGGCGCAACGCCGCCTCATGATAGCGCTGGCCCAACGGAGTGACGTCCAGGCGGCGCGTCGAGCGATTGAGCAACCGAACCCCCAGCCGCTGCTCCAGCTCCATCAACTTGCGACTGACGAACTGCTTGGACAGCCCGAGCTTGTCCGCCGCGGCGGTGAAACTGCCCGACTCCATGACCTGGGCAAAGATGCGCATTTCTTCGAAGGGGTTCATTGTCATTCCGTGGGTGGACAGTCATCGGGTTCCAGCGGGCATTGTGGTCTTGGTGACGTAACTTGCATAGCCGTTGACCGGGCTGATGTCTTCGCGAGCAGGCTCGCTCCCACAGTGGTTCGGGGCGCTTCAAACCCTGTGGGAGCGAGCCTGCTCGCGAAGGCGGTAGTTCAGCTTGATAGATTGGTCAGGCACAAAAACGCCCGCACAAGGCGGGCGTCGTCCAGCAAGGCGCGCTTATTTGGCGGTCAGCGCCGAGTAGCTGTTCATCAGGTTGCGGTAGTTGGGGATGCGCTGGGACAGCAGGTTGCCCAGGCCTTCGATGTCGTTGCGCCAGTCGCGGTGCAGCTCACAGGCCACCGAGAACCAGTTCATCATCTGCGCGCCGGCGGCGGTCATGCGCACCCAGGCGGCTTGTTGCACGGTTTCGTTGAACGTACCCGAGGCGTCGGTCACGACAAACACGTCGAAACCTTCAGCCAGGGCCGACAGGGTCGGGAACGCCACGCAGACATCGGTCACTACGCCGGCGATGATCAATTGCTTGCGGCCGGTGGCCTTGATCGCCTTGACGAAGTCTTCGTTGTCCCAGGCATTGATCTGGCCAGGGCGCGGAATATACGGCGCGTCCGGGAACATTTCCTTGAGCTCCGGCACGATCGGGCCATTGGGGCCCTGTTCGAAACTGGTGGTCAGGATGGTCGGCAGGCCAAAAAACTTGGCCAGGTCAGCCAGGGCCAGCACGTTGTTCTTGAACTCGTTGGGCGAGAAATCCTGGACCAGGGAAATCAGGCCAGTCTGGTGATCGACCAGCAGGACCACCGCGTCGTCTTTGTTCAGGCGGTTGTAGGCGGGAACGTTGCTCATGGGATGACTCCTTTGGGATGGATATATTGAAACCAATGTGGGAGCGAGCTTGCTCGCGAAGGCGTCGTCACATCCGACAACCTTGCAAGCTGACACACCGCTTTCGCGAGCAAGCCCGCTCCCACAGGGAAATATGCTTGTCAGTTAAAAGGCAAAACACGAACAGCCAAACGCGCCCCAGAAACCCTGGAAGTCGCTGACCGGCACGTTCGACAGACGCGCCCGTTCATGGCTGTGGGAATGCACCTTGCACGGCCCGCTGCACTGGTGGACTTGCGCCTGCAATGGCGAAGCCGGGCGCCAGTGGCCGGGAACCTTGACCACCGGCGACCAGTCCGGCAGTACCGGGACGCTGGCCGGGCCGAGTTTTTCGAAGTCGCCGGCGGCGTAGACGACCTTGCCGTCCACCACGGTCAGCACCGATTCGATCCACTTGATGGCTTCTTCCTCGACGCTGAAGAAATCCGCGCTCAGGGCTGCCAGGTCCGCCAGTTGGCCAACCTTGATCTGGCCCTTCTTGCCCTGCTCCGAGGAGAACCAGGCGCTGCCATGGGTGAACAGCTCCAACGCGGTCAGCCGCGGCAGGCCTTCTTCGTGCAGCGAGAGACCGCCGACGGTGCGGCCGCTGACCATCCAGTACAGCGAGGTCCACGGGTTGTAGCTGGAGACCCGGGTGGCGTCGGTGCCGGCGCCCACCGGTACACCTTCGGCCAGCATGCGCTTGATCGGCGGCGTGGCTTCGGCGGCCTTGGCGCCGTAGCGGTCGACGAAATATTCACCCTGGAAGGCCATGCGGTCCTGGATCGCGATGCCACCGCCCAGCGCGCGGACCCGCTCGATGTTTTTCGGCGTGATGGTCTCGGCGTGGTCGAAGAACCACGGCAGGCCGTTGAACGGAATGTCGCGGTTGACCTTCTCGAACACGTCGAGCATGCGGCTGATGGATTCGTCATAGGTGGCGTGCAGGCGGAACGGCCAGCGCTGCTCGACCAGATGACGCACCACCGGCTCCAGGTCCTGCTCCATGCCCGGCGGCAGGTCCGGACGCGGTTCGAGGAAGTCTTCGAAGTCCGCCGCCGAGAACACCAGCATTTCACCGGCACCGTTGTGCCGCAGGAAATCGTCGCCCTGGTGCAGCTTGACGCTGCCGGTCCAGTTCTTGAAGTCGGTGAGTTCTTCCTTGGGCTTCTGGGTGAACAGGTTGTAGGCGATGCGCACCGTCAGCTGCTGCTCGCGAGCCAACTGCTCGATGACTTCGTAGTCGTCCGGGTAGTTCTGATAGCCGCCGCCGGCGTCGATCGCGCTGGTCAGGCCCAGGCGATTGAGCTCGCGCATGAACTGGCGGGTGGAGTTGACTTGGTATTCCAGCGGCAGCTTCGGCCCTTTCGCCAGCGTCGAGTAAAGGATCATCGCGTTGGGCCGCGCCACCAGCATGCCGGTCGGATTCCCGTTGGCATCGCGAACGATCTCGCCGCCCGGCGGGTTCGGCGTGTCGCGGGTGTAGCCGGCCACCCGCAGCGCGGCGCGGTTGAGCAAGGCGCGGTCATACAGGTGCAACACGAACACCGGGGTGTCGGGCGCGGCCTGGTTCAGTTCTTCCAGGGTCGGCAGGCGTTTTTCGGCGAACTGGAATTCGTTCCAGCCCCCCACCACCCGTACCCATTGCGGGGTCGGGGTGCGATCGGCCTGGTCCTTGAGCATGCGCAAGGCGTCGGCCAGGGACGGCACGCCTTCCCAACGCAGCTCCAGGTTGTAGTTCAGGCCACCGCGGATCAGGTGCAGGTGCGAGTCGTTGAGGCCGGGAATGACGGTGCGGCCCTTGAGGTCGATGACCTGGGTGCCGCTGCCACGCAAGGCCATGGCCTCGGCATCGGTGCCCACGGCGACGAAACGGCCCTGGCTGATGGCAACCGCGCTGGCGCGAGGTTTTTCACGGTCGACGGTATGGAACTGGCCATTGAACAGAATCAGATCGGCGTTCATTGGATGTCCTTCTGGATGGGAAGATGAAAGAGACAGGCGTGGCCAGAAAGCCGCCGCCGCGCTGAGCAGGGATCCGGCGGCCAGCAACTGGCGGCGCAGCGGATCGGTCGGGTCGTCTTTATTGGCCATCGCCGGGCTCCAGGTGTTGGTGGGCCTTGGACGCTTCCAGCCACGGCGCGAACAGACGCGTCGCCAGCGGCATGCACACGTACACCACCGAGAGCACGATGGTCACGGTGATCAGGAACGTGGCGACCACGTAATTCGACAGAAACGCGTTGAGTTGCAGCAGCGGGCCCCAGAGCAACGGCACCAGCAAGGTGTGCGGCAGGATGACCAGCAAGGTCACCACCGATTGCTTCCAGCGCGGTGGCGGCGTGGCGACATCGGCCAGCGGGGCGAACCAGAATTCCTTGTGCGGGGCGACTTCTGTCTGGTCGCCGTCCGCCAGCAGCGGCGCGGCCTCTTCCACCAGTTCGCGGCGCTCGGGCGAGTCCAGCCAGCGCTGCATGGCCTCGGTGGAGCAGAACCGCAGCACGCAGGTGAACAGCGACAACCCGCCCTGCTTGCCCCGGACTACGTCCACGCCCAGATGCCCCGGCCATTGGCCGGCCACGCTGACGATGCGCCGCAACCAGGCTTCATAGGCGCCGTCCTGCCCGGCCTTGACCCGGTGCTTGACTACCAGGGTGACGATTTCATCGAAGCCGGGGATCGCCGGGATCGCGGTTGATTCAAGGGTTTGGGATTCAGGCATGACGCAGCACTCCAGCAAAACGCGCTTTGATCGCCAGGCCTCCCGGGCCGGCAATGAACACGCTGGTAAATATGATCAGCAGCAACCAACCGAACTGGCCTTCTTCCAGGCTCCATTGCGGGTGCACCACGAGCAGCGCAACGGCCAGCAGGAAGAGGATGGGCAAGCACGCCAGGCGCACCAGCACGCCAGCCATGATCAGCAGCGGGCAAAGCACCTCGGCGAAAATCGCCAGGATCAGCGTGGGCGCCGCGCCGAGGTGGAACGGGTCTTCGATGCGGGTCAGCTCGGCGCTGTAGTTCAGCAGCTTCGGCAAGCCATGGACCCACAGCAAAAACAGCGCGCCGCTCAGGCGCAGGAACAGCAGGCCGAGGTCCTGCATGCGGCGTTCGTCAGTGGTGTTCATCGGTGAGCTCCGGCCGGGTCCGTCGAGGCGGCTGCCGGCAACGGTTGGGACATGTGGGTGGCGATGCGCGAGCGCAGCCAGCGCTCGGCGGGGTCGTTGTCATGCACGCCGCTCCAGACCATCGACAACTCGGCGGCATTGATCTCGAACGGCGGGTCTTCGGCGCGCAAGGCGCAACCCTCTACCAGCGCGCAGGCGGCGTAGTCCGGCACCGTGGCGATCAGCTCGGTGCCCGCCAGCAAGGCGCGTAGCCCGCTGAACTGCGGCACGGCCAAGACCACTTTGCGGGCCCGACCGATGCGCGCCAGGTCCAGGTCGATGTTGCCGCTCAGGTCGCCCGAGAACGACACCATGGCGTGGGGTCGCGAGCAGTAGTCGTCCAGGGTCAGCGGCCCCGGGCGCTTGTCGCCACGCAGGACCTTGCAGGGAATGTCCCGCAGTTTCTTGCGCTTGGCATTGGCCGGCAGGTCGGTGGTGTAGCTGACGCCGACGCTGATTTCGCCGCTGGCGAGCAACGACGACATCAGCAGAAAATTGGCCCGGCGCACCACCACGATGATGCCCGGCGCTTCTTCGCGCAATTGACTGAGCAGCGGTGGAAACAGGCCGAATTCGGCATCGTCGGACAGACCGATGCGGAACACGTCGCAACTGGTGGACGGATCGAACGCCTTGGCCCGGCTGACCGCGCCGGAAATGGTGTCCATGGCCGGCTGCAATTCTTGCAGGATCGCCAGGGCCCGAGGCGTCGGTTCCATGCCCCGGCCGTGACGGATCAGCAGCGGATCATCGAACAGATCCCGCAGCCGCCCGAGCGCCGCGCTCACCGCCGGTTGGCCCATAAACAGCTTTTCGGCGACACGGGTCAGGTTCTTCTCGAACATCAGCGCCTCGAAGATCACCAGCAGGTTCATGTCGAGGCGGCGTAGATCGTTGCGGTTCATCGGTGTGAGGTCCTGTTTAAACTGTGGGAGCTGGCTTGCTCCCACAGGTTCATGGCTTGATCAACCCTGGATGAACGCCAGCAGGTCGGCGTTCAGCCGGTCCTTGTGGGTGTCGGTCAGGCCATGGGGCGCGCCCGGATAGACCAGCAGCTGCGAGTTCTTGAGCAGCTTGGCGGCCGCGATGCCGGCGGTTTCGATCGGCACGACCTGGTCGTCATCGCCATGCACCACCAGGGTCGGCACGTCGATGTTGCGCAGGTCTTCGGAAAGATCGGTCTCGGAGAAGGCCTCGATGCAGTCATAGGCGTTCTTGTGGCCGGCGAGCATGCCCTGCATCCAGAACCAGTCGATCATGCCCTGGGACACCTTGGCACCCGGACGGTTAGCGCCGAAAAACGCGCTGGCCACATCCTTGTATAGCTGAGAACGGTCGGCCAGGGAGGCCTGGCGGAAGCCGTCGAACACCTCGATGGGCAGGCCGCCGGGGTTGGCCGCGGTCCTGAGCATCAGCGGCGTGACCGCCGAGATCAGGCCGAGCTTGGCGACGCGGGCGGCGCCGTGCCGACCGATGTAGCGCGCCACTTCGCCACCGCCGGTGGAGAAACCGAGCAACACCGCGTCCTTGAGGTCCAGGCGCTCGATCAGCTCGGCCAGGTCATCGGCGTAGGTGTCCATGTCATTGCCGTCCCAGGGCTGGCTGGAACGCCCGTGACCACGACGGTCGTGAGCAATCACCCGATAGCCGTTGGACGCCAGGAACATCATCTGCGCCTCCCAACTGTCCGAATTCAACGGCCAGCCGTGGCTGAAGACCACCGGTTGGCCACTGCCCCAATCCTTGTAGTAGATCTCGGTGCCGTCGCGGGTGATGAAGGTGCTCATGACGTGATTCCTTGAGGTCGGTGGATCATTCAATGGTCCGGCCAGGAGAGGCATGTGCGTGAGTTAAACGTTGTTAATTTTTTTGGGACTGAGGTGTTAACAAGCTACAGGAGAGCACTTTTGTGGCGAGGGAGCTTGCTCCCGCTGGGCTGCGCAGCAGCCCCGGAATTGTCACTTCGGTGTGCCAGATTGGTTGGGGTGGTGCTTTTGGGGCCGCTTCGCGGCCCAGCGGGAGCAAGCTCCCTCGCCACGGGGGCTTGGTTGGAACAACACGTCCCACCGTTGCGCTTGACGCAAAACCTGAGGAATATGCTCGGGTACAGCGGGAACAGAACCTTGAGCAGACCATGAGCCAATACCTCAGCCTGCCCGTCGAACAGACGGTGCATTTCGGCCCCTACCGGGTCCATCCGCGCCAGCGCCTGGTGCTGGAGGGCGGGCAGCCGTTGCGCCTGGGCCGGCGGGCGGTGGAAATTTTGCTGGTGCTGCTCGAACACGCCGGCCAAGTGGTGAGCAAGCAGCAACTGATCGCCCGGGTCTGGCCAAAAAGCGTGGTGGAGGACACCAACCTGCGGGTTCACGTGGCGGCGTTGCGCAAGGCCCTGGGCGACGGCCAGGCCGGTCAGCGTTATATCGTCACGGTGGCGCAGCGCGGCTACAGTTTTGTCGCACCGGTGACATTCGAAGCGCCCGAGGAACTGGCGCGCATCCCCCACCCCTCCCTGGCGCGCAACCTGCCGCCGCGCCGTACCCGCATGATCGGCCGCCAGGGCCTGGTGGAGAGCCTGGTGGCGCAGCTCCCGCGCAAACGCTTCATCAGCCTGGTCGGCAGCGGCGGCATCGGCAAGACCACCGTCGCCTTGCGGGTTGCCGAACGGCTGCTTGGCCAGTACCGCGACGGCACCTGCCTGCTGGACCTGGCCTCGCTCAACGACGCGGCCATGATCGCCCCCAACCTCTGTGCGCTGCTGGAGCTGACGCTGCATGACGGCGAACCGCTTGACGCGATCGTCCGGCAACTCAAGGACCGCCATCTGCTGCTGGTCATCGACACCTGTGAACACCTGATCGATGCCGTCGCGCTGCTCTGCGAAACCCTGCTGCGCGGCGCGCCTCACCTGCACATCCTGGCCACCAGCCGCGAAGGCCTGCGCGCCGAAGGCGAACACGTGCAGCGCCTCGATTCGCTGGCGTTTCCGCCAAGAGGCATGGTCATCGAAGGTTATCCGGCCCTGGAATTCCCGGCGCTGCAACTGTTCGCCGAACGGGCGATGGCCAGCCAGGACGATTTTGAGCTGACGGACCACGAGGTTCCGCTGATCGTCGATATCTGCCAGCGGCTCGACGGAATACCCCTGGCGATCGAACTGGCCGCCGCCCAGGTCGGGCGCTTTGGGCTGGAGGCGCTATGCCGGCAACTGCAGGACAGCGTCGCCCTGCTCGACCATGACAGGCACGCCAGCGCACCGCGCCAGCAGACCCTGCGCGCCACGGTGGACTGGAGCTTCGCGCTGCTCACGCCGTGCGAACAGACCTGCCTGCGGCGCCTGGCGGTGTTCATGGGCAGTTTCAACCTGGCGTCGGCCGCGGCAGTCATCGTCGGCCAGCACGTCGCGCCGGAACAGGTACTGGTCTCGATCAGCCAGTTGGTGGCGAAATCGTTGCTCAACGTCGAGATCGGCGACGATGAGGTCCGTTATCGGTTGCTGGACACCACGCGCAGCTACGCCCTGGAAAAACTGCTGGAGGCCGGGGAACTGGCCGCCACCCGGGAGCGCCACGCCGAGCGCTGCCTGACGCTCATGGAACAGGCTGAAAAGGATTGGGAAAACACTTCTACGCGCGTGTGGATCGCACGCTACGCGGCCTATCGGGACGACATCCGCGCGGCGCTCGACCGCGGGCTGGGCCCGCAGGGTTCGCACGCCGTGGCGATCCGCCTGGCCGCGCGCACCCTGCCGCTCTGGCAAGAGCTGTCGCTGCTCAAGGAGCACGGGCTGTATGTCAGCAAGGCGCGGGCGCTGCTACGGGCCAGCCCCTCGCCGTGCCCGAGATTGACCCTCGCCCTGGAACTGGCCCACGGCAGTTTCAACTACCACACCGAGGGCGGTACGCCGGCCACTGTCGAAGCCTTCGTCACGGCCCGCCACCTGGCCCGGCAGTGCCAGGACCGGGCGGGCGAATTGCGCGCATTGTCGGGCCTCATGACGGTCAATCTCAGCGCCGGCCGCTATCAGAAGGCGCTGGAGCAAAGCCTGGATTTCGATCGCCTGGGCCTGCCGGGCGACCCGGTCCTGTCCTTGAGTACCCAGCGCCTGCGGGTGCTGGCGCTGCATTTCACCGGCGACCAGGACGGCGCGCGACGCGACGCCGAGCAGGTCATCCAGCGCCTGGCCCAGAATGGTCACCTGAGCCGCTTCAGCCACGGTTTCGGCGTGCAATACGAGCAGAGCGTGGCCGCGCTGACGATCCTGTCGCGCATCCTCTGGCTGCAAGGGTTCGCCGAAAAAGCCCGGCGCACGGCCAACCTCGCGCTACAGATTGCCCTGCAGATCAACCACGGCCTTTCGATCTGCTACACCCTGGCGATCGCCGGTTGCGTGATCGCCCATTACACCGGCGATCAGCCGACCGCCCGGGAACGGCTGGACATGTTGAAGCAGCAGGCCAAACGCCATTCGGTCATGCTCTTCCATGATTGGGCTGGCCATTACGAGCGCGCCTTCGACGGCGCCAGTCCGCAGTCGCACTTGAGCGCTTGCGGCCTGATCCAGGATACCGTCGTCACTCTGCGCGGCGATGCCGTCAGCCCGCAGCAGATCGAGCGCGCCCATAGCGGCGCGGCAGGCTGGTGCTCGGCGGAAATCCTGCGCATCGCTGCCGAAGCGTTGCTGGCCGAGGGAAAAGCGGGCGCAGAAAGCCGTGCCGAAGAGTACTTGCACGCCGCGCTGGCGGTAGCCCGGAGCCAAGGCGCGCTGGCCTGGCAATTACGCAGTGCCATGTCGCTGGCCCGGCTGTGGCAACGGCGCGGCCAGGATGCGGCCGCGCAGGATGTGCTCGCTTCGGTCTATCGGCGCTTCAGCGAAGGGTTCGACACACCCGACCTAAAGGAAGCCGGCGCGCTGCTCCAGACGCTGACTCGCCAGCTCGGGTCTTGAACGCCGCGCCAGCCAGGCCTCCTGCAACACGTAGCGCCGATGGAGCGACTGCCACTGGCCAGCGCGGCGCAACTTTTCCAAGGCATAGGCACGCGTGGTATTGAGCAGGTGGTAGCGATTGCCTTCGGCACCTTGTTCAACCATCACCAGCGACTGCTTGACCAGCCGTGACAGCAGCCAGGGCAATCGCCCCACCCCGACGTCGGTGCAACTGACCACAGCCAGCGCAGCCTTCAACGTGAACGGCTGCTCGAACACCGCCAGCCGCTGGAACACCGTCCGTTCGTCGTTGCCCAAGCGCTCGAAACTCCAATCCAGCGCCGCATCAAGGCTGCGGTGGCGCGCCACGGCTGTACGGCGGCCGTGGCTCAACAGTGACAGACCGTAGTCCAACTGTTCCAGGACCCCCGCCACGCCCAGCACATCAACCTGGGCCGCCGCCAGCTCCAGCGCCAACGGCAATCCGTCCAGGCGCTGGCAGATTTGTGCGAGAGGCGCGAGGTCGCGTTCACCCGGCTTGAAGCCCTGCTGTCGGGCACCGACCCGATCGACCAGCAAGCGCACCGCCGGACTCGCCAATATCAAGTGGCCGGGCTCGCTGGCCGTCGCCACGGCCAGACCGGCCAATTGCACGACATGTTCATCTGCAAGCTCCAAGGCTTCGCGACTGCTCAACAACAGCGATACGCCAGGGGCCGCTGAGCGCAGCGTCAAGGCCAGCTCCCGGCAGGCATCGAGCTGGTGTTCGGCGCCGTCGAGCACCAGCAACATCCGGCACGATTGCAGGCACTGTTCCAGCGAGCCGCCCGTCAGGCCAAGGGTTTGCATGATCCGCGGGCAGACCTCGGCCGGGTCGCTGATCGCCGCCAGGTCAATAAACCAGGCGCCGTCGGCGAAATGCTCAAGCAACAGTTCCGCCGCCCGCGACACCACCGTGGTCTTGCCGATACCGCCCGGGCCGACGACGGTGGTCAGGGGCTGGCGAGGAACCTCGACCAACAGCCGTCCCAGCAGCTTGTCGCGACCGATCACCGGGCTCAGGCGCGCGGGCAGATTGTGCCGCTCGGAGCGCCTGGCGCCGGATGATTCAGCACTCGGCTGCGGGGTCAGGGGCACGGCGAAGCAGTAGCCCTGGCGCGGATGATTGAGAATGTAGCGATTGCCATCCTGCCCGGCACCGAACGCCCGCCGTAAGGCGGCAATGTGCACCCGCAGGTTGATGTCTTCCACCACGCTGTCGGGCCAGACCTGGGCGATCAGGGTTTGCTTGCTGATGAAGGAGCCCGCATGGGCAACCAGCAAGTGCAGGATGTCCAGGGCGCGACCGCCAAGGGCCAGGGGCTCGCCATCGCGGGTAACCAGCCGCTGCTGGCGGTGAAAGACAAACGGACCGAAGCGCACCGTTGTTTCGGTGCTCACCGCTGTTGCGGCGCAAGGTTTGGTGAAGCTGTTCATGAGCGATCCAGCGACAGAAAACCGGTCCGGGCGTGGCGCTGCGGATCGCCGCACACACTGCCCTGGCTCCTGCGCATCCTTTGCAGAGGGTTCGCCGTTATCTTGGCAGCCATAGGGCAGAGAACAATGCTGGCACAGGGCGCATCACGGACATCACGGTGCCCTGGACGGACACCGAAGGCTCAACTGAACTGCTGCCGGTACTGGACCGGTGTCAGGCCGAGTTTTTCGCTGAACAACTGGCGCATATGCCGGACGCTGCCAAAGCCACTGCGAAACGCCACGGTCTTGAGGGGCAAGTCGGTGGACTCCAGCAACTGCCGCGCCCGATCGATGCGCGCACCTTGCAGGAATTCCATCGGCGTCATTTTGACTTCGCGCTGGAAAACCCGGGCGAAATGCCTTGAGCTCATGGCGGCCAAATCGGCCATGCGCTCGATGGAAAACGGCTCTTCCAGATGTTCCATCACGTAATGCTGCACCCGGGTAACCGCCGATTCCTGTGCCGCCACCGTCGCTACCAGCGGGCTGAACTGCGCTTGCCCACCCTGGCGCTGCATGACCACCAGCAAGACCTTGGCCACATCCAGCGCGACTTTGCGGCCATGGTCCTGGGCGACGATGGACAGGGCCATGTCGATACCGGCCGTGACCCCGCCGGAGGTGATCAACCGTCGGTCATGCAAGATGATCTTGTCGGTCTCGACCAAAGCCTTGGGGAACCGCTGGATCAGGCGTTCGGTGTAATGCCAATGGGTGGTGACCCGATAGCCGTCGAGCAAGCCCGCCTCTCCCAGGATGAAGGCTCCCGTGCAGATCGACCCGTAGCGCGTGGCCCGCTGCGCCGACGCCCGCAACCAGGTGTGCAAGCCCGGATGCCTGTCGTTATAGGCACCAGGCCCGCCCGGTACCAGCAGTACGTCGTAGGCCGCCCAAGCCTGGTCGATATGGATGTCGGCCTGGACAGTCACCCCGTTGGAGGCTCGCAACGCCCCGCGCTCGGTGCCCAGGGTCAGCAACTGATAGTGCTGGTCCGGCGCGAGAAAACGATTGGCGATGGAAAACACTTCGAGCGGCCCGGCCATGTCGAGCAGCAGGAAATCGGGGAACAGCACCATTGCAACGGTTTTCATGGGGCGGACGCCAAAACTAAGGAACGCATTGGAAGGCTCATGCACGGCAAACATGTTTAGACAATCTGGTGTGGGAGCGAGCCTGCTCGCGAAGGCAGTTTGTCAGCCGCCATCGATAAAACCTGTACCGACGTATTCGCGAGCAGGCTCGCTCCCACAAGGGTTCATGGTTTGATCGGCTGGCATTATGACGAAGCGCAGCGCTCCCGGCGAGATTGTCCACTCAGAACGGACAGTATTTCCACATTCAGCCGCTTATTGAATGCGCCGATAACCATTAACCTTCTTCTGTACCCGGCGAACGGCCAAGGCCACCGCCCACTGAACCAGGAGAATCATCATGCTGACCCTTCGCAAAGCTTCTGATCGCGGCATCGCTCGTCACGGCTGGCTGACGTCGTTCCACACCTTTTCCTTTGCCAACTACCGCGACCTCAACCAACAGGGTTTTTCCGACCTGCTGGTGATCAACGACGATCGGGTCGCCGCCGCCAAAGGTTTCGGCCAGCACCCACACCGGGACATGGAGATTTTCTCCTACGTGCTCGAAGGCGCGCTGGAACACAAGGACACCCTGGGCACGGGCTCGGTGATTCGTCCGGGTGATGTGCAGTTGATGAGCGCCGGCAGCGGCGTGGCCCACAGCGAGTTCAATCACAGCGCGGACGAGCCGGTGCACTTCCTGCAGATCTGGATCGTGCCCAATGTCGTGGGCGCTACGCCGCGCTACCAGCAGGAGCACTTCAGCACCGAACAGAAACGCGGTCGCCTGCAACTGATCATCTCCCCGGACGGCGCCGAGGGGTCGTTGCACGTACGCCAGGACGCACGGGTGTATGCCGGGCTGTTCGATGGCCAGGAAAGTGCCACGCTGACCTTGGCCGCTGATCGTTATGCCTATGTGCATGTGGCCCGGGGCAGCGTCGAGCTCAACGGCGTGGCGTTGCAGGAAGGCGACGGTGTGCGGGTACGCAACGAACAGGCATTGACGCTGGGCAACGGCCAGGATGCCGAGGTGCTGGTGTTTGACCTGCGGCCGCAGGAACTGCCGCAAATGCCATGAGGCCGACGCCCTATGTAATGGGTGTAACTGGTGTAACTGGTGGGAGCGAGCCTGCTCGCGAAGGCGGTGGGTCAGCCAACATGACAGTTGGCTGACCTGACGTTTTCGCGAGCAGGCTCGCTCCCACATTTACTTAATTGTTCTCCTGGGAAAACGCCGCGACAATCTCATCGATCACCGCCCGCACCCGCGCCGTGTGGCGCAGATCCGCGTGAGTCACCAGCCACACCTCATACGGCAGCGGTCGCGTGCGCTGCGGCCAGAGCCGCACCAGCCCGTCGCGCTCGCCCATGTACACCGGAATTTCTCCCACCCCGATCCCCGCCCCGATCGACCTGCGTACCAGCAGGCTTGAGCTCAGGCTGGCGACAATCCGTCCTCGGCCGACCGGTTCGGCCACCAGGGTGAAATCCTTTTGGCCCTGCCAGTACGGTTGATAGACCACCAGGTCATGCCCTTCGAAAGCACTGCCCGGCGCAGGCTCCCCATGAGCGTCGACGTAATCCTGCGAGGCGAACAGCCCCACCGGCCAGCGCGCAATCCGCCGGGCGATGAGATCAGGATTGTCGGGCCGGGTATTGCGCACGGCAATGTCCGCTTCACGCTTGACCAGGCTGATGATCTGCGTGGAGGCATCCAGTTGCACGCGGACGTCGGGATGCCGCGCATGCAGGCGAGCGATGGCCGGGATGAGGAAATCGATCGCCAACGAATCGGTGGTGGCGACGCGTACGTTGCCGATCAACCGATCGTCCAGGCCCTGGATGCGACGCTCAAGCTCCAGGGCCGACTGCTCCATTTTCTCCACGGCCTTGAGCGCCGCTTCGCCCACCGCCGTCAGCGCATAACCGTCGGAGGTGCGCAGGAACAACGCGGCGCTCAAGGATTTTTCCAACGCGACGATCCGTCGCCCCACGGTCGCCTGATCCACGCCCAGTATCCGGGCCGCTCCACGCAGTGTCGACTCCCGACATACCGCGAGAAACACCCGCGCGTCATCCCAATTCATTCGCCCTCTCCCGCTGCAAAACTGCATCACCATGTCGCGAAATCGCTGCATAAACGCTCCAACGATAGCCGATATGCTGGACGCCATAAACCTTTCCAGAGGATCGTTCCCATGCACACCCAATCCACGGCGCTGGACTCATCCCCGACGGGCATCTGGTTGCCGATATTCGCCGGCCTCTGCGCCAGCCTCGTCAGCATCGGCCTCGCACGCTTCGCCTACACGCCGTTGATTCCGTCGCTGATCGAAGCGCATTGGTTCAGCGCCAACGACGTGGTTTACCTGGGAGCGGCGAACCTGGTGGGCTACCTGATCGGCGCCCTGCTCGGCCGGCCCATGGCTCGGCGCCTGGGCAACAAGCAGGCGCTGCGCCTGATGATGCTGGCCGTGACGGCGGCATTTTTTGCCTGCGCCTTCCCGGTGTCGGTGATCTGGTATTTCGCTTGGCGGCTGCTGTCGGGCATCGCCGGCGGCGCGATCATGGTGCTGGTGGCGGCGACCGTACTGCCGCATGTGCCCGCCGCGCGCAGAGGCTTGGCCAGTGGTGCGATTTTCCTTGGCATCGGGCTGGGTATCGCCGGCTCCGGAACGATTGTGCCGCCGCTGTTGAGCCACGGTCTGCAGGCGACCTGGCTGGGGCTCGGCGTGTTGTCATTGGTGCTGACCGGGCTGAGCTGGTTCGGTTGGCCGGAAGATTCTGCCCAGGCGACAAGCTTCGCGAAACACGCCACACCGGCCGAACCCACGCCCCGCGCGGTGTATCAGCTGTTCGCCCAATACGCCTTCATGGCGGCAGGGTTGGTCCCGGCAATGGTGTTCCTGGTGGACTACGTAGCGCGTGGTCTCAAGGCGGGCGCCCATGTCGGTGCGCTGGTCTGGGTGATGTACGGCCTCGGCGCGATTATCGGCCCGGTAACCTACGGCCTTTTCGCCGACCATCTGGGCGCGCGCAAAAGCATACGACTGGTGCTGGCCGTCCAGGCCGTTGCCCTTGGCCTGCTGGCGATTACCCAGAGCTTCCTGGCGCTGGCGGTACTGGCGGTGCTGATCGGCTCGTTCCCGCCGGGCATCGTGCCGTTGGCCCTGGCCCGGGTGCACGAACTGGTGCCGGACCATCATCGCCAGCAAGTCGCCTGGAGCCGCGCCACCGTTTCATTCGCAACCTTTCAGGCGCTCGCCGGGTTCGGCTATTCGGCGCTGTTCAATGCCAGTGGCGGACAGCATGCGGTGCTGTTCCTGGTTTCTGCGGGGGCGATCGTGGTGGCGCTGCTGCTCGATTTCACGCCCAAGCTGTTCGCAAGGCCCGCAAACGCGGGCGGCTAAACCTTACTTGCGCCCAAACGTCGAACGATAGCTACCCGGCGGCACACCAAAAAAATCGCGGAAACGTCGCTGGAAATGCGGGGAGCTGACGAAGCCGGTGGCCACGGCGATTTCGGTCACCGAGCGGTTGGTCTGCTGGATGAGCTGGCGTGCGCGTGTCAGGCGCAGTTCCAGGTAATAACGCGTCGGGGTCGCACCGAGGAACCGGCAGAACCGCCGTTCCAGCTGGCGCTTGGAGACCTTGACGCAGGCCGCCAGCTCATCGATCGTCAACGGCTCCTCGACGTTTTGCCACATCAGTTCCAGCGCCAGCTTGAGGCTTTCCGGCAGCGTCGGATCGGTCTCGACGAAGATCGGCGGCAGGTCCGTGGCGTCATCCCCTGATTCATCGCAGCGAAGGATCTCTTCGATTGCCCCCACCAGCGCCTCGCCGCCGGTGCGGCGGATCAGCTGGAGCATCATGCGCAGCGAGCTATTGGCGCCCGCGCAGCTGACTCGCTCGCGGTCCACGACATAGGCGCGGCTGGTGACTTTCACATGGGGGAACATTTCGGCCATCGTCGCCCGACTTTCCGGATGGACCGCGCATTCGAAACCATCGAGCAGGTTCGCCTCTGCCACAAAAAAAACGCCGTTCCACAACCCCCCCACTATCGCCCCGGACGTCGCATGGGCGCGCAGCTTGCGCCGCAATAACGGCGTGCCTTGCAACTTCACACGAAAGCCTCCGGCGACAATCAGCACGTCGAGGTTATCGGGCAATTGCGCCAGCTCGATATCGGTGGAAATCACGATGCCCAGGTCACTCGTCACCTGCCCGCCCGAAGCGCCCACCGTCAGCACTTCATAAAGCGGCATGTCGCTCATCAGGTTGGCGGTGACCAGCGCGTCCACCGCGCCGGTAAAGGACATCATGGAAAAGTTGTCCATCAGCACAAACGCGACGCGCACCGGCGCTTGTCCCTCAGGCGCAGCCCCTTGGGGGCGATAGGCCATGTTCTTGTTCTTGAGTACGCTTTCGAATGCGCTGGGCATGGGGCCTCGTGAGACAGGAAGGCGATCTGGACCGGACCCGGGCGGATTGCCCGAGCCAAGCCATCTTCCCGATTAACCGCAAAGGCAACCATCGCCTGCGCGACATCACTGTCAGCGTTAGCGACGTCCGACCAGTGGCGACCTCAAGGGAATACGACATTGGTCGATAGCCTCAGAGTAGGCATGGGCGCTTTTCCCCCAAGAGTTCGCAACGCTCACCGCTACTGTTTCCGCCGTTTCCAACACCGATAAATACCTGCGGGAGAAGTCATGAATATCAAACAGAAGCTGACATGGGCGTTCGCGACCATTGCCTGCCTCCCGGTTATCCTGGTGGCGGTGCTCGTTGTATTGAACCTGCGCGATGCGGCACAAGCCAACTTCCTGGACAGCAGCGGCCGCGAGATCCGCCAGATCGACAACGGCATGAAGCAGTTCTTCGACGGCATCATGCAGAACGTCGAGTTCTTCGCCAAGGATCCGCGTATCGTCGCGGCCAAGGACCTGAAGAACTACTCGGGTGCTGACGCCGCGCAGATCCCGCTGACCGAGAACAACAAACAGCTGCTGGCGATTTTCGACCAGTTCGCCAAGAGCCATCCAACCACCGCCTACCTGTCCCTGGGCCTGGCGGATGGTGGCTATGCCAGCTGGCCGGATGATCCGAAGATTTCCAACTACGACCCGCGCGTACGCCCCTGGTACAAGGCGGCTATTGCAGCGCCTGGCACCACCGTGAAAACCGATGCCTATTACTGGGCGCCGGACGACGTGTCGTTGATCGGCATCGTGCACACCGTCGCCGATGCCAGCGGCAAGCTGGTCGGCGTGGTCGGCCTCGATGTGTCGCTCAAACAGCTGACCGAACTGGTCAAGAACATCAAGCTGGGCGACAGCGGCTACCTGATGCTGGTGGAGGCCAGCGGCAACGTGCTGGTCGACCCCGCCGAGGCCAAGCACAACTTCAAGCCGCTGGCCGACCTCGGCCCCAATTACGCCGCGCTGGCCAAGAGCAGCGATGGCGCCACCCAGATCGAGATCGATGGCGTGCCCTACATGGCCAACATCGTCACCTCCAAAAGCCTGGGCTGGCGCTTCATCGGCCTGATCAAGCGCGACGAAGTGATGGCCGAGGCTTCGAGCCTGACCTGGTTGATCGCCGCCATCGCCGCCGCGCTGGCCGTGGTCTTCGCCATTGTCGGCGCCAGCTTCGCCAGCGTGATCGTGCGGCCGATTCGTGGTGTTGCCAATGGCCTGCAGGAAATCGCCGAAGGTGAAGGCGACCTCACCCGCAAACTGTCGGTGCAGGGCAAGGACGAAACGGCCACCCTGGCGGGTTGGTTCAACCAGTTCCTGGCCATGATCGCGCAACTGATGCAACGCATCGGCAGCGCTTCTTCCGACCTGCAAACTGCCGCGGCCGATACCAGCAACGTGGCCCAGAACATGAACGATGCCGCCGGGCGCCAGCGCCAGGCCGTGGAGCTGGTGAGCACCGCGTTCAACGAAATGGTCGCCACCGCCAACGAGGTGGCCCGCTCCTGCAGCCAGGCCGCCGTCAGCGCGGACACCGGCTATCGCGATGTACATGACGGCCAGCACCACATCGGCGAAGCCACCGGCAGCGTGCTAAAGCTGAGTGAGGAATTGCAGCAGTCGACCCAGACCATGCAGGCGCTGGAGCAGGACAGCAAGAACATCAACACCATCCTCGACACCATCCGTTCGATCGCTGAACAGACCAACCTGCTGGCGCTCAATGCGGCCATCGAAGCGGCGCGCGCGGGCGATCAGGGCCGCGGCTTTGCCGTGGTGGCCGACGAGGTGCGCGCCCTGGCGCGGCGCACCGCCGATTCCACCGGCGAGATCGACAGTCTGCTCGGCAACCTCGCGCGGCGCACCCAGGAAGTGACGCAACAGATGCAGAACAGCCTGCAGGTGTCGCACACCAGCGTCGAGCGCATCCAGCAGGCTCGCGACAGCTTCGACAAGATCCGCACCTCGGTGGACTCGATCCGCGACCAGAACACGCAGATCGCCACCGCCGCGGAGCAACAGCACCAAGTTGCGGAAGACATCAACCGCCACATCGCGCAGATCCATTCCGATGCGCAACTGGTCGAGGAATTCGCCCATACGGCGCAGACCGGTTCGGGACGGCTGACCGATATTTCCGGGCAGCTCAAGGGATTGGTGGGACGCTTCAGGTTCTAATCGGGCTAACGTCCACTGAAGATCAAAATGTGGGAGCGAGCCTGCTCGCGAAAGCGGTCTGACAGTCGATGGATGTGTTGATTGTGCTGGCCTCTTCGCGAGCAGGCTCGCTCCCACAAGGGGCCTGCGGTTACCTGGGTTTTGTGTCCGCTGAAGATCAACAATGTGGGAGCGAGCCTGCTCGCGAAGGCGGTCTGACAGGCGATAGATGTGTTGACTGTGCTGGCCTCTTCGCGAGCAGGCTCGCTCCCACAAAGGGGGCTGCGATTACTTGGGTTTTGTGCCCGCTGAAGATCAAAATGTGGGAGCGAGCCTGCTCGCGAAGGCGGTCTGACAGGCGATAGATGTGTTGACTGTGCTGGCCTCTTCGCGAGCAGGCTCGCTCCCACAAAGGGGGCTGCGATTACTTGGGTTTTGTGCCCGCTGAAGATCAAAATGTGGGAGCGAGCCTGCTCGCGAAGGCGGTCTGACAGTCGATAGATGTGCTGACTGTGCTGGCCTCTTCGCGAGCAAGCTCGCTCCCACAGGGGTTCTGCGGTTACCTGGGTTTTGTGTCCGCTGAAGAACAAAAATGTGGGAGCGAGCCTGCTCGCGAAGGCGGTCTGACAGTCGATAGATGTGCTGACTGTGCTGGCCTCTTCGCGAGCAGGCTCGCTCCCACAAGGGGCCTGCGGTTACCTGGGTTTTGTGTCCGCTGAAGATCAACAATGTGGGAGCGAGCCTGCTCGCGAAGGCGGTCTGACAGGCGATAGATGTGTTGGCTGTGCCGGCCTCTTCGCGAGCAGGCTCGCTCCCACAGGGGGTCTGCGGTTACCTGGGTTTTGTGCCCGCTGAAGATCAAAAATGTGGGAGCGAGCCTGCTCGCGATGGCGGTCTGACAGGCGATAGATGTGTTGACTGTGCTGGCCTCTTCGCGAGCAAGCTCGCTCCCACAAGGGGTTCTGCGGTTACCTGGGTTTTGTGTCCGCTGAAGATCAAAAATGTGGGAGCGAGCCTGCTCGCGATGGCGGTCTGACAGTCGATAGATGTGTTGACTTTGCTGGCCTCTTCGCGAGCAGGCTCGCTCCCACAAGGGGTTCTGCGGGTACCTGAACTTTGTGCCCGTGAAGATCAAAAATGTGGGAGCGAGCCTGCTCGCGATGGCGGTCTGACGATCGATAGATGTGTTGACTGTGCCGGCCTCTTCGCGAGCAGGCTCGCTCCCACAACGGGTCTGCGGTTACCTGGGTTTTGAGTCCGCTGAAGATCAAAAATGTGGGAGCGAGCTTGCTCGCGATGGCGGTCTGACAGGCGATAGATGTGTTGACTGTGCCGGCCTCTTCGCGAGCAGGCTCGCTCCCACAGGGGGTCTGCGGTTACCTGGGTTTTGTGTCCGCTGAAGATCAAAAATGTGGGAGCGAGCTTGCTCGCGATGGCGGTCTGACAGGCGATAGATGTGTTGACTGTGCTGGCCTCTTCGCGAGCAGGCTCGCTCCCACAAGGGGTTCTGCGGGTACCTGGGTTTTGTGTCCGCTGAAGATCAAAAATGTGGGAGCGAGCTTGCTCGCGAAGGCGGTGTCACAGCCGCTGGGTACCTGCCCGGTGGCTACCCTTTCGCCTTGATCGCATACATCCCACCCGCAATCACCAGACATGCTCCCACCACGGTCCAGGTGTCGGGCAGCTCACCGAATACCAGCAGGCCAATCAGCGTGGCGAACACCAGCAAGGTGTAGTTGAACGGTTGGAGCGTGGCTGCCGTTGCGTACTTCAGCGCCTGAAGCAATAACAGCTGGGCCACAACCCCGGTAGTGGAAAGCACCGCGATCAGGGCCCATTGCATCGGGCTCGGCGAAACCCAACCTGGAAGCCCCCACAAGGTGATGGCTACTGCGCCGAAGAATCCCATGTAAAGCAGGTTCGTAGCGAATGAATCATGCTGGCTGATGCGCCGGGTCAACACGCTGAAAATCGCAAAACCCAGGGCAGACAACAGCGGGACCAGCGCCGCCAGCTCGAAGACACCGGTGCCGGGGCGAAGGATAACCAGTGTCCCCGTAAAACCGATGGCGGCGGCTATCCATCGACGAACCCCGATGAACTCGCCCAGGAACGCTCCAGCCAAGGCCAGCGTCATCAGCGGGAAGACTGCATACAGCGCGTGCATTTCCGCCAGCCCAAGGTAGCGCAGCCCCAGTCCGAACAAGGCGATTTCACCCACGCCGATCAGGGCGCGAATGATCTGCAGGCAGGGGTGGCGGCTTCGACAAGCGGTGCGCAGGTTTCCCTGGAAAACGCCATAGCCGACAGCGAAAACCAGGAAGGCCCAATAGCGCACCATCACCAGCTGCGCAATCGGGAGATCCTTGACCAGTACCTTGGTAATCCCGTCCTGGCTGGCGAACACCAGCATCGAGAGAAGGCACAGGATGATACCGAGCTGAGGCCTGGGCACATCGTAAGCAGGTGCCGCGCTGTCCGACTGGTTGCTCATGGATCATTCCATTTCGAGGGAGACGACATCATTCGCCCGGCATGCTCGTAAGCCCGCGCCCCATCCTCAGGCGAGGTCAGATTCAAGCGCGATCAACGGTTCAAGGGCAACCTTGAGCGCGTCGAGTTTACCAGCAGCCAAACGCGCCAACGGCCGACGCGGGTTTCCCGCTCCGTAGCCGGTGATCTTGGCAGCGGCGTAGACCGACTGCACATAGTCACCCTGCCAGATCAACGACATCACCGGCTCTATTGACCGCCAGATCTCCCGGGCACTGATCCAGTCGTGCCTCATGGCGGCCTCTACCACGGCGACGCAAGCGCGCGGGGCCATGTTCGCGCCACCCCAGATCAGGCCTGCGGCCCCGGCGAAGAGCGCGTAGGGCACCAATGCATCGGCGCCATTCATCGTCGGCAGGCCCGTGCGGATCAGCGCGGCTTGGGCGGCAAGGTCACCACTGCTGTCCTTGACCGACACGAAGTTCGGAATCTCACTCAACTGGCGAAACAGCGACGGAGTGACTTCCACACCCACCGCCTGAGGCACGTTGTAGCCAATGATCGGCAACCCGGCTTCGGACACTGTGGAGTAGAAGTCAACGATGCACTGTTCGTCGGTTGGGCCTTCGAAGAACGGCGGCAGTACCATGACGCCATCGGCGCCACACCCGGCGGCGTGGCGGGTGCGCTGCACTACTTCGTCCACCAGCAAGGCAGAGGTTTGCACAATGACGCGAGCACGACCCTTGATGACGCTGGTGCCGAAGGCAGCCAGTTGCCTGGACTCTTCCTGGCTAAGGTAGACATGCATGCCGGTCCCCGAACTCAGGACAAAGCCCTCCACGCCGGCCACGAGATAGCGCTCAAGCAACGTTTCGAAGCGTGGATAGTCGATCTTGCCTTGGGCATCGAAAGGCGTGGTCACGGCCAGGTTGAGGCCGGAAAAAGCGAATGCGGACATTAACTCGAGCCTCTTCTTGTTCTTCTCTGATCGAACGCACTCATGACGGGGAATCAGCCCACCGACTTGAGCGGAATATGGGCCTGGAGCCGCTGAAGCATGGTTTCGCAGTACCAATCGTCAAACTGGCATACACCGTTTTCCGCGATGTCCGAAAAGGGTCCCGGCTCGTAGCTCGGTGAGGTAATGCCGGCCTGCGTACCTTCCACCAAACGACGGTCCTGATCGTTGGTGGCAAGCCAGACCTTGGTCAACCGATCAATCTCGTAGTCAACACCTTCAACGGCGGTATTGGGCACCAGCCATTTGGTCGTGACAAGCGTTTCGTCCGGTCCGATCGGGAGGACGCGGAAGCTCAACGCATGATCACCAAGGAAGTGGTTCCAGGTAGATGGGTAGTTGAAATACAGCAAGGCGCCAATATCCGGCTCGCCGCTTTTATCCAGGCGTCCCGCCACAGCAGGTTTACCGTCCATTGTGTAACTCACGGCGCCTGCCGAAAGTGGGATGCGTGTCATACGAAACCGGCCATTGGGATCCATGACCAGCTTGCTCGGCATACCCGCGGTCTCGCAGCGATTCCAGTGTGCGCTCAGTTCGGGATCATCTTCGCCGCCCACCCCGGCCACCGAAAGGTTCTCGACGAAGGAGTTCATCAATTCCGGATGGGTACCGTCGCAGTGGAAGCACTCGCGATTATTTTCAAAGACAAGTTTCCAGTTACCCTTTTCAATGAGGTTGGACTCGAAAGCGACCTTGCAGTTATCCAGGAAATGCGGGGCTATAAATGGACTTACAGCATTTCTGAAACTCTCGAATTCCGGCGCCTTGTCAGCGACACAGACATAAATGTAGGTGTGAACAACTTCACAATGGACAGGCTTCAAATTGTATTGCGACCTGTCGAAGTCGGCGCCCATGTTACCGGCAAACAAAAGACTGCCGTCCAGTTCGAAAGTCCACTTATGATAAGGACAGACCAGTTTTGCAACTTTGCCCTGGGCGTGCTCGCAAACTTTGGAGCCACGGTGACGACAGGCGTTGTGAAAAGCCCGGACCTGACCACTTTTGTCCCTGACGACCAAGACGGGATAGTCGCCGATCTGCAACGTCAGGTATTGCCCGGGTTTTTCAAGCTCAAAGGTATGCCCGGCAAAAATCCAGTCCTTGTGCCAGATCTGCTCAAGATCCTGCCGAAAAACCTCAGGTTCAATGTACAGTTCGCGAGGAATCGCGTGGCGCGCCTTGCGCTTTTGAATCAGGTCGATCACGGATGTTCTGATATTCATTATTATCCTCTACACATCAACCTGACGGTTAATGGCAAGTACGCCCAGAAAGCAGTGTCATGGCCAACGGATCCTGCGCGAACGATTGTTCAGCGCAGCCGCTGGATACACATGTATCAGCCATGTTTAGCCCGAAGGGTACGATAGCCAATCCGCTCGGCAAAACTACATTTTCGTTGTTCAACTGATAACTTGGCGTTATGACCGGGCGAATCCAGACACTACCTTGTTTGGATTTCGCTACCGGCCAAGAGGAGCCTACGTCGGGAGAAAGTTATACAGCCAATCTGGAAAACTTCGAGAGGATCCAGTCTCGCACTCTCCGACAGGCATCTTCATATTCAGTCCTTTCATTACAGGCAACATAATGAAGACTGTTTCGAAGCGTCACCTGCTGCTCGACGGGACGAACGAGCTGCCCTCTCTCGACCATGGCCCCGACCAGCTGGTTCCAGCCCAGTGCTACGCCCTGATGGGTCAAGACCATATTCATGATCAGGTTGTAATCATTGGCATGAAAAATAGGCGGGCAGTCACCAGGACGCTCATCAATATCAACGTTCAGAAACGCCAGCCATACCCCCCAGTCAACATGCTCAGCCACCCCCGACCGGCCATAGGGACTCAGATTGAGCAGCGAAGAATCGCGCACGCCTTCAAGCGAAGTCAGTTCGGGGTGCGCCTCCAGAAACACGGGAGAGCAAACAGGATAGATAATGTCGTGGCACAACTGATAACTCTTGTACCCGTCCCCGACTTTGCGGATCTTCGAGATAATGATGTCCGGCTCTACGCCAGGCTCCATATTCACAAAGTTCTGGGTAGTGATCAGATTGAACTCGATATCCGGGTTCGTTGCACGAAACTCTGGAAGATGTTCCGACAGCCATAATGCGGAGAATGCCGGTGAGCAACAAACAGTCAGAATGTGCTTCTGCGTCGGCGTGGTACGAATCCTTTCAGCCGCCTGTGCGATATTAACGAAGGACAGTTGCGCCGCCTCAAAAAAAATCTTCCCCTCGGCGGTCAGCTCTACAGTCCGCCCGGCACGCATGAACAATTGAGCGCCCAAGGAGTCCTCAAGCTCTCGGATCTGCCGACTGATCGCTGCTTGCGATACACAAAGTGCCTCCGCCGCCCGAGTGAAGCTTTCATATTTGGCGGCGGCGACAAACGCTCTGACAGCCCTGAGGGAAGGCATTCTAAGCAGTAATGTATCGGGGTCAACGTGTCTGCTGAGCATGGCAAGCCCTCGCACTCCTAGCATCCGCGAAAGCGCCGGAGCGTAACTCAATAGCCTGGCCCGGGCCATACAAAGCGTCGTGATTACGCCAAGGCGGTCGTTTCGACAGGCCTCGATAACGTTAGGTTATCGATAAAGCCCGGTAAATGTTGTTGGATTTAACACAAGGATACCCATAGATTGAAAAAAAGCCCGAGCCCAAGGGCAAACAATAAAAACAAGGTCAATGTCATGCGCCATTCAATCATTTATTCCTGCCCGCCTAAATTACCAACGCTCGAACTCAATTCGATTTCGTGCGCTTGTAGCGTTACACGCAAAGGAGGGACGCGATGACTAGTTCAGACGAAATCATTTCTGTTAAGAACGTTTTCAAGATATTCGGCGCACAACCCGACGCGGCGATGAAGATGCTTGCCGCTGGCGCCTGCAAAAAAGATGTGTTTGAGAAAACAGGCCAGGTTATTGGTGTTTTCGACGCCAGCTTCGCCGTCAAGCGTGGCGAAATCTTTGTGATCATGGGGCTCTCGGGTTCTGGCAAGTCGACGATGGTGCGTCTGTTCAACCGCCTTATCGAGCCCACCTCCGGCAGCATTTATCTGAACGGTCGGGAAATCACCGGGCTGGCTGATAAAGCCCTGCTTGATGTTCGCCGTAAAGAGATGGGCATGGTGTTCCAATCCTTCGCCCTGATGCCTCACATGAGTGTCCTGGAGAACACCGCCTTCGGCCTGGAAATTTCCGGCATCGGTGAAAAAGAACGGCATAGCCGCGCCAGGGAAGCCCTCAGCCAGGTCGGTCTTGCGGGACAGGAGCACAGTTATCCGCATCAACTTTCCGGCGGCATGCAGCAACGCGTAGGCCTGGCCCGTGCGCTGGCCAACGACCCGACCATCCTGCTGATGGACGAGGCCTTTTCCGCCCTGGACCCGCTTATCCGCAGCGAGATGCAGGGGGAGCTCATTCGCCTGCAAGCCGAACAGAAGCGGACCATCATTTTTATCTCCCACGACATCGAGGAAGCCGTTCGCATCGGCCACCGCATCGCGATCATGGAGGGCGGCCAGGTGGTACAGATCGGCACGCCTCAAGAGCTGATCAGCCAACCCGCCAATGACTATGTACGCACCTTTTTCAAAGGATTCGACAGCTCACGGATACTCAAGGCAGGCGACGTGGCCAGGCTTGATCCGGAATGGGTTCGTAAAGTGAATGGTCAAGCACCGCAGTTCAAGGCCGGTCTTCCGTTTGGTTACCTGGTCGATGAACGAGGGCAACTGCTCGGGGTCGTCGACATCGATACCAGTGGCGCGGGTGGCAGCACACATCACACCCAGCACCAACACCAGCCGGTATTTACCGATACGCCCCTGCACGAAGTATTGGAAATTGCGGCCAACCTGCCGTATCCGGTCCCTGTACTGGACCGCTCGGGCGCGCTCACCGGGACCCTGTCAAAGAGCGAGTTGCTGCAAACGCTGAGCCGCCATTGATACAACCGTGAAGAGGTAAGCCCTGATGTCCGAGTTCAGTTTTCTCGACCCGTTCCAAGTCGCCACCATTCCACTCGGCGATTGGGTGGAAAGCACCCTGAATTTTCTGGTGCACAACTTTCGCGATGTATTTCGCGCCATCCGCTGGCCGATTGACCAAGTACTTAACGGCGTTGAGTTCATTCTGCAGAGCATTCCACCGAGCATCGGCATCATCCTGTCTTCATTGCTCGGATGGCAACTCGCTGGCAAACGCATGGCGTTGCTGTGCTTTGTGACACTCACACTGCTGGGTTTGATCGGCGTCTGGTCCGAGTCGATGACGACCCTGGCGCTGGTACTGACCTCGGTGTTCTTTTGCGCGCTGCTAGGTATTCCACTGGGTATTCTCTGTGCCCGCAGCGACAACCTGGAAAAGGTCCTGCGGCCCATCCTCGATGCCATGCAGACACTGCCGGCGTTCGTTTACCTGGTGCCGGTCGTCATGCTGTTCGGCATCGGCAACGTGCCGGGCATCCTTGTGACGATTGTCTTCGCCCTCCCTCCTCTGGTGCGCCTGACGAACCTGGGCATCCGCCAGGTACCGGAGGACAAGATAGAAGCGGCCCGCGCGTTTGGTTGCACACCGCGGCAGATGCTCACCCGTGTCCAGCTGCCACTGGCGACGCCAACCATCATGGCGGGACTCAATCAGACCCTGATGCTCTCGCTGTCGATGGTGGTCATCGCCTCGATGATCTCGGTGGGCGGCCTTGGACAGATGGTCCTGCGCGGCATCGGTCGCCTGGACATGGGCCTGGCCACGGTCGGCGGGACGGGCCTGGTACTGCTCGCCATTTTCCTTGACCGCCTGACCCAAGCCATGGGCGCGCGCACCGGCGCCGACCCGAGCCTGCGCTGGTATCACACCGGTCCCGCAGGTCTGCTGCTACGCCTGTTCGGCGCAAGACAGCCGGCGGGGCGGAGCAAGACCGCCTGAATCCCACTTTCGATCTGCCGCACTTGAAGAAAAAACCCAAAAAAAGGTACGCGACAATGTCTGAATTCAAGCTCTCCCGCAGCATTCTCAATTGCGCTACAGCCCTCGCCATTGCGGCCATGTCCCTGTGCGCAAACGCCTCGGCGAACCAACCGGGCGACGGTGTGAAGGTCACCCCCATCTTCCCGTCCATCGCTGAAGAGCGCTTCCGTGGCGAAGTGGCCATGGAAGGGTTGCGAGAGCTGGGTTACAAGGTGCAGGAGCCCAAGGAGACCGAATACGGCGTCATGATGATGGCCTTGGGTAACGGTGATGCGGACTTTACCGTGCACTTGTGGGACAAGTTGCACGATAAATTCTTCCAGCAGGCCGGGGGTGATAAAGCCATGGTCAAGGCGGGCGACATCATGCCCGGTGTACTTCAAGGTTATCTGATCGACAAAAAGACCGCTGAAGCGCACAACATCAAGTACATCACCGACTTGAAGAAACCGGAAATCGCCAAGCTGTTCGACACCAACGGCGACGGCAAGGCAGACATGACGGGCTGTAATCCTGGCTGGGGCTGCGAGCTGATCATTGCCCATCACATGAAGGCCTATGACCTGGAAAAAACGGTCACGGTCAACCAGGGTTCCTATTTCGCGCTGATGGCTGACACCATTACCCGTTATAAGGAAGGACAGCCGATTCTCTACTTCACCTGGGTCCCACAGTGGATCGCCACCGTTCTGGTCGAAGACAGAGATGTGGTCTGGCTGGAAGTACCGAAAACCGACCTGCCTGATGGCAACAATAACGTTGACACGATGTACAAGGGCAAGAATCTCGGCTTCGCAGTGGATAAGGTCGAGGCCGTGTTGAATAAAGAGTTCGCCGACAAAAATCCGGCAGCCTTGAAGTTCCTTTCGGTGATGCAGATTACTACCGCTGACGAGAGTGCCCAGAACTTGAAGATGCAGCAGGGCGAGAAAAAGCCTGCGGATATTCGCCGCCACGCCAAGGAGTGGGTAGCCGCCCATCGGCAGCAGTTTGATGCCTGGTTACAAACTGCTCGCGCGGCAGCGACACAAGCCAGCAATTGATACGAACAAGAGGCGGGGCGAGTCGATGACTGCCCCCCGCCTTTTAATGGCGCTCGGTTCTACGCAACATCTAGTTTATGAAATCCAATTGAAAGCTCCCGTTTCGATTACTGATAACGGAGGGTTGTCTTTTTTCTTGATTTAATGTTGCTGGATATCAAGCAATCCTCAGAATAAATTTGATGCCCTACCCTGTCGTTAATTGAAACTGCAAAGTCTTGACCGTTACGCCCGTTAAATACTCAGTCGCCGTGAAATTGCCAAGCAACCTTTTGCAAGACAGGCGTCGGATTGGTTGAATGAACAGGATCTTGAAATGTTGAAAGTCTCTTCGTTACCTGCCGATGATCAATCTTGCGGGTGGTATCACTTGAGCAGGGGGCGCCAGGTCAAGCCCGCCCATCAAGGTCACGATAGCGCACGTTGGGTGATTGTCGGTGCCGGTTTTACCGGGCTCGCCGCCGCCCGGCAGCTCGCGACTCATTTCCCCGACGATCACATCGTGTTGATCGACGCTCAGGAAATCGGCTTTGGCACTTCCGGTCGCAATGCCGGATTCGCTATCGACTTGCCGCATGACATCGCCGCAGAAGATTACATCGGTGATATCGCCACTGCCAAAACAACCCTTAAACTTAATTTGAGCGGCCTGAGCTATCTAAAAGAATTGGTTGAACGCCACAACATCAATTGCCAGATGAAGCATTGCGGCAAATATCAGGCGGCCGTTGAACCACGGGGCATCGCTGTCCTGGAAGCCTACCGTCGCGGACTCGATAAGCTCGATCAACCCTACCAGATGATCGAGGCTGGCGAACTACCCGAACATATCGGCACGCATTTCTACCGCAAGGCCTTATTTACGCCAGGGACTTCCTTGCTTCAGCCGTCGGCGCTGGTCAAAGGTCTGGCCGACAGCCTTCCCAGCAACGTGACACTCTACGAAAACACCGCGATCACTCATGTCGAGTACGGCACCAGGACGGTGCTCAAGCACGCCGGGGGCTCAATCACCGCCGACAAACTGATCCTGACCAATAATGCCTTTGGCATGAGTTTCGGCTTCCTGAAAGGGCGAATGCTACCGGTGTTCACCTATGCCAGCCTGACCCGTCCCATGACCGAGCAAGAGCAAGCTCGCCTGGGCGGCCGGCCTTATTGGGGGGTGATTCCTGCGGACCCATTCGGTACCACGGTACGTCGTACTCCGGACAACCGCCTTTTGATCCGTAACAGTTTCAGCTTCAACCCCGACGGCCGCAGCGATGCAAAATACTTGAAACGTTTTGTCGCCAGGCATCAGGCCTCTTTCGAGCAACGCTTTCCCATGTTGCCTGAAATGAACTTCGAATATACCTGGGGCGGCGCACTGGCGCTTTCGCGTAACCACATGGGTTATTTCGGTGAACTTTCACCCCATGTCTATGGGGCACTTTGCTGCAATGGCCTGGGTGTTACCCGCGGGACAGCGACCGGCAAACTATTGGCTGACTGGCTGGCCGGCGAACACTCCGAACTTATTGATTTCGTCTTGAAATCACCCGGCCCCTGCCCTAATCCACCCGCCCCGCTGGTTTCAGCGGGCGTCAATATAAGTTTGCGCTGGGGGCAATACCGTGCCGGTAAAGAAAGTTGACCGCCCCGATACACTTGAAGAAGTTCAGATCCGCTCGCTCGATTCTCGGCAAGCGGCCTCCCTTGGTTGAACAGTGACATTAACTGGAGCGATATCAATGAAGTTTGAAGGCATTTACACACCGGCCGTTACGCCCCTGACCTCAGACGGCAGTATCGATAAGACAGCCTTCGCCGAAGTCCTGGAGTATCTGGTCGACGCCAAGGTACACGGCATCATTATCGGCGGCTCGACCGGCGAATATTATGCCCACACCGCCCAGGAGCGTTTCGACCTGGCTGCCCAGGCCAAGGACGTGCTGCGCGGTCGCCTGCCGCTGATCGTGGGGACCGGCGCCATCCGCACCGAAGACTCGGTCGCCTACGCCGAAGCGGCGAAGGCGATCAAGGCCGATGCGCTGCTGGTGGGTTCACCGCCCTATGCATTGCCAACGCAAAAGGAAATCGCGCTGCACGTCAAGGCAGTGGACCGCGCCGCCAATCTCCCCATCATGCTTTACAACTATCCAGGCCGCATGAGCGTGAGCATGGGCACGGAGTTCTTTGATGAAGTCCGCGATGTGAAAAACATCGTCGCCATCAAGGAAAGCTCCGGCGACATGGCGCAGATGCACCGTCTGGCCTGCAAGTATCCGCACATCGCGCTGTCCTGCGGCTGGGACGATCAGGCCCTGGAATTTTTCGCCTGGGGCGCCCGCAGTTGGGTGTGTGCCGGTTCCAACTTCATTCCCCGTGAACACGTCGCGCTGTACGAGGCCTGCGTGGTCGAGAAGAACTTCGACAAAGGTCGCCGAATCATGGCCGCAATGATGCCGCTGATGGATTTCCTGGAAGGTGGAAAATTTGTCCAGTCCATCAAGTACGGCTGTGAACTGAACGGCTTGAGCACCGGTGGCCTGCGTGCCCCCCTGCATGGCCTGGACGTTGATGAGAAACAGGCGTTGCAAAGTGTCGTCACCGAGCTCAAGCGCAACATCGCGCAAATCACTGGAGGTGCATGAGATGGCTGATTTACTGACCAAGGAACAGTACGCGGCCATCGCCGCCAAGTTGCAGTTTCCTACCCAGGCCTTCATCAACGGCGAGTTCCGCGATGCGCTCTGTGGAAAGACCTTCATCACGACGAACCCTGCCACGGGTGAACAGCTTGCAGAGGTAGCGGCTTGCGATACCCGTGACGTCGACGTTGCCGTGGCTGCCGCCAAGCAGGCGTTCGAGGATGGCCGCTGGCACAAGCTGTCTCCCGGCGCACGCAAGCAGGTGCTCCTGCGTTTCGCCCAGTTGCTGGAAGACAATGCCCATGAGCTCGCGGTGCTGGAAAGCCTGGACAGTGGCAAGCCGGTCAGCGAATGCCAGAACGTCGATGTGCCAGACACCATCCATACCTTGCGCTGGCATGCCGAGTTGATCGACAAGGTGTACGACAGTACCGCGCCGACCGGCCACGGTGCCGTAACCATGGTGGTGCGCGAAGCAATCGGCGTGGTCGGCCTGGTCCTGCCTTGGAACTTCCCCTTGTTGATGCTGGCCTGGAAGATTGGTCCGTCCCTGGCCGCCGGCTGTTCCATCGTGGTCAAGCCCGCCAAGGAAACCACCCTGACCGCGCTGCGTGTCGCCGAGCTGGCCCATGAGGCTGGTGTTCCGGCCGGCGTATTCAACATTACCCCTGGCGGTGGCCGCGAGGCTGGCGAGGCAATCGGCCGGCACATGGATGTGGCGATGGTCAGCTTCACCGGTTCTACCGACACAGGCCGGTTGTTCCTCAAGTACGCGTCCGAGTCGAACCTCAAGCGCGTGGTGTTGGAACTGGGGGGCAAGAACCCCGCCGTGGTGATGAATGACTGCGAAGACCTCGATCAGGTTGCCCAGTATGTGACCGCCGGCGCTTTCTGGAACATGGGCGAGAACTGCTCGGCGTCGTCGCGGCTGATCGTCCATGAAGAGGTCAAGGAAGAGTTGCTGCAACTGATCGGCAAGCACCTGCGCGATTGGAAAATGGGTGACCCGCTGGATCCGCAAAATCGCCTCGGGGCCATGATCAGCAAAACGCATTTCGAGAAGGTGCGTTCGTATCTGGAGTATGCGGCCGAGCAGAAACTCAATGTGCTGCAAGGTGGCGAGACCGAGTCCGGTGTGTACGTGCAGCCGACGATCATCGACGGTGTTGAACGGGAAAGTCGCCTGTTCATCGAGGAGATCTTCGGCCCGGTCCTGAGCGTCACCAGCTTCAGCACGATCGACGAAGCCATTGCGCTGGCCAACGACACGGTCTACGGCCTGGCGGCATCTGCCTATACCGGTAGCCTGCGTAACGCTTTGCGGCTGTCGCGGGAAATTCGGGCGGGCGTGGTCACGGTCAACTGTTTCGGTGAAGGCGACGCCTCCACGCCGTTCGGCGGCTACAAGGAGTCCGGTTTTGGGGGTCGCGACAAATCCGTCTGGGCACACGATCAGTACACCGAGCTGAAAACCATCTGGATCGATGCTTCGTAAGCTGGATGCTTTTAATAAGGGTCGCGACTTTTTGGCGACTGTACTGGCCTCATCGCGAGCAAGCTCGCTCCCACAGGTTCGTGTGTACGCCCGAGAAATGTGGGAGCGAGCTTGCTCGCGAAGAGGCCGGCACAGCTGAATACCTCTAGCAGACTGAACACTGGCCCCCCTCATGCCCCCTTCACCTTTTTCGATTCCAGCCAATGCCCGGCGCATCGACCCGGCGAGGCAGCGTGCAGTTGCACTGAAAAAAGACGGCTCCGTCGATGACAACAACCGCGTCGAGATAGGCCCTACGCCGCTGGCGTTTGCGGAGTGGGAGCGGCTGGGTCTGGAGCCGCCCCATTTGCCCACCCTGCGCAAGTACCGATTGCAACGGATAGTCGATCAACTGGTCGTCCGTGACCTGGGTGGCATCCTGTTGTTCGATCCGCTGAATATCCGCTACGCGACCGATACCACCAACATGCAACTGTGGACGACTCATAACCCCGCACGGGCGTGCTTCGTCGCCGTCAGTGGGCATATGGTTCTGTGGGACTTCCATGGCTGTGATCACTTGTCGGCCCACTTGCCGCTGGTGACGGAGTTACGCAGCGGGGCATCTTTTTTCTTTTTCGAGACCGGCGAACACACGGATCGACACGCCAGGCATTTCGCCGCGCAAATTGACGAGTTGCTGCGCCAACACGCCGGAGTCAACCGACGGCTTGCGGTCGATCGAATAGAAGTCGCCGGCGTGCGCGCCCTGGATGCCTTGGCGATCGAAATTTGCAGCGGCCAGGAAGTGACCGAATTCGCGCGCATGATCAAGGGCCCGGATGAAATCAAGGCAATGCGCTGTGCGGTGGCTTCATGCGAAGCGTCAGTGGCCGAAATGCACCAGGCAATGCGCGCTGGCGCGACCGAAAACGATGTCTGGGCCGCGCTGCATTCCGGCAATATCCGCCGCGGTGGCGAATGGATCGAGACGCGCATCCTCAGTTCCGGTCCTCGCACCAACCCCTGGTTCCAGGAGTCCGGCCCACGCGTGTTGAACGACGGCGACCTGCTGTCATTCGACACGGACCTGATCGGCACCTACGGCATGTGCGTGGACATGTCCCGCAGCTGGATCTGCGGGGGCCTGGAGCCCACGCCCGAACAGAAGCGGCTGTACCGGATCGCCCATGACCATATCGTCCATAACACCGAGTTGATCAAGCCAGGCGTACGCTTCACCGAGCTGACCGCCAAGGCGCACCGGTTGCCCGAACCGTGCCGGGCTCAACGGTATGGCGTGCTTTATCACGGCGTCGGGCTGTGTGACGAGTACCCGAGCATTCGTTATCCGGAGGACCTGGAGTCCTACGGATACGAGGGCGAACTGCAGCCGGGCATGGCCCTGTGCGTCGAGGCGTATGTCGGTGAGGTGGGCGGACAGGATGGCATCAAGCTGGAGAACCAATTGCTGGTGACCGAGGCCGGTTATGAGTTACTCACCCACTACCCTTTCGATGACAGTTTCCTGCTGGATACGAAGCACAACTCATGAACGCGATGATCGAGCCCCAGAAAACATCGAGCGTGGGCTTCCTGTTGCTCGATAACTTCTCCCTGACCTGTTTTACCCAATGCCTGGACGTGCTCGTCACCGCCAATCTGATTCAGCCAGGGTCGATAAAAATCCATACTTTCAGTCGCAACGACTCTGAAGTGATCAGCGACCTGGCAATCCCCATCAGGCCCGACACACCGTTGACCGATATCAGGATCGCGGCGCTGGACTTGATGATTGTCTGCGGCGGCCTGCGCACGCCGAGGGTACTCCCCCACGGGCTGGTAACGCTGCTGACCAAACTGGCGAACCTGCCCATTGCGCTCGGCGGGTTATGGAACGGCGCCTGGTACCTGGGCAAGGCAGGACTGCTGGATGGTTACCGATGCGCTATTCATGCCGAACAACGAATGGCCTTGTCGGAGTGTTCACCGAAAACCACGGTGACGCTGGATACAGTGGTGTTCGACAGGGACCGATTCACCGCGTCAAACCCTGCCGGCGCCTTTCAGATCATGATGAAATGGCTGTACGCGGCCCTCGACCCGAAACTCGCGGACGCGGTGTTTGACCTGTTGGACCATGAGTCTCGGTTTCGTACCTCGGCCAAGGTCCTGGACCGCAAGGTCAGTGCGTGCCTGCGGGAAGTCATTGCATTGATGGAATGCAACCTTGAAGAACCTTTGAGCCTGGACTTGCTCGCTCAATGCGTTCAGCTGTCCAAGCGCCAGATTCAGCGCCTGTTTCGCAGGCAGATCAATATGTCTCCCCAGCGCTACTATCTGGAACTACGGCTGACCGAGGCGCGGCGCCTGCTACAGAACTCCAGGCTGAGCGTCACGGATGTCGCCATTGCCTGCGGGTTTGTCTCTACCCCTCACTTCAGCAAGTGCTATAGCACGCTCTTTGGCTTTCCTCCTTCGAAGGAAAGTCGCTACGAGATATAGCGCCTGCTGACGAGGAGGCAGGTCCTCCGATGTCAGGCCTCGATAGGCTTCAGGTGGGTATAGCTGGCAACAAAACGACGGTACTTATGTTGGCCACAGGTGTAAGGCGCATATTTGGCCGGGTTGCCGGCGCTGACACAGGTCGCAACGGTCGCTACTGTCGCGTCGAAGTCCAGGTCAATGAAGAATGGGAAGGAGTACCGTTCGACACCACTGGTATTGATGACCCGGTGCATGGTCGAGGTGTAGCGATCATTCGTCAGGGTTTGGACCAGGTCCCCGATGTTGACGATGAACGTATCTTCCAGCGGAGGAGCGCTTACCCATTCACCCGCGCGATTGCGCACTTGCAAGCCGCCGACCCGGTCCTGGAACAGGATCGTCAGGACACCATAGTCCGTGTGTGCTCCGATCCCTATTTCCTTTTGTGACACTTCGCCACTTTGCGAGGGGTAGCGCAGCAAGCGCTGGATGGTGATCGGTTTGCGTTGCAACTTTTCAAAGTAATCCGCTGGCAGATCGAGGCTCAACGCAATGGCGCTGATAAGCTTGCGTGCGAGCGCCAGCATTGCATCGTGATAGGCCTCGCAAACATCGGAAAACGCGGCAGGCTCAGCCGGCATCAGGTTGGCTCCGAAGAAAGGCGACACTTCGTCATAGTGCGCACCGTAGTCAAAGCACTCCTTGAAATCACGGGTATTTTCCGGATCGACGTTCTCCGCGTACATGGGGATATAGCCGCGGAGCGTAGGGCCCGAATTAACCACATTGAGTTTATTCTTTTCGTCAAAAGGCCTGGCGAAAAAGCCTTTCGCTTGAACATGCATGGCATCGGTCAGGGCTCTGGGCACACCGTGGTTGCCAACGTAGAAAAACCCGACCTCTTCGCAAACCACACCTATTTCGCGTGCGACTTTCCGGGGATCACTACCATCGACCAGAGCGGCAATATCTATGAGCGGAATTTCTTCGAACGTTATTTGTTTGCTATTCAGCCTGGCGTCGGTCATCTGATTCATCGATCGGTCCTCAACAGAACACTTTGAATAATGGCGGGAAGCCAAGTACCCGTGGAACGCAACTCCTCTTGGTACTTGCGCTTAAGTCATTGTCGAGAACCGGACAGTTACAGACAAACCATATTTCTTTTTGCACTCATGACAAATAATCATTGGTCAAACCAAACAATGCCGCTCATTAGAATCCTAAGAGCGCAATAACGAAAACGGAGTGTCTTTAAAGTTGTCAGGCCGTAGCAGCGCTTACAGACTATTTATCCTTGAAAACAATAAATCCGGTGCCCTGACGAAGGGCACCGGACGGCAATAAAACCATCGAGGGACAGCGGTGATTACGGGGCTGGCGTAGCGGAAGCAGTCTGGCTGCCGAACATCGCTTCGAAGCGCGGTTTGTTCGCCGCGTAGTACTCGGCAACCACCTTGTCCGCAGTGCTTTCGCGGGCATCCGCCATCAACTTCTCAAGGTCCGCTTTCGGGATCTTGAAGTTGGCGAAGAAGCGCGCCACGTCCGGATGTTCGGCGCTGAAACCTTTGCGGGCAATCGCGTGGATCTGCTCGGCGCCACCGAATATCTGCTTCGGATC
Organism: Pseudomonas sp. Z2-11; assembly: GCF_054161305.1. NCBI lineage: Bacteria > Pseudomonadati > Pseudomonadota > Gammaproteobacteria > Pseudomonadales > Pseudomonadaceae > Pseudomonas > Pseudomonas sp. Z2-11. Next base: position 2,116,514 of record NZ_CP096395.1, on the reverse strand, counting down.
ATCCAGGTAACGCAGCGGCCATTTGGCGAACATCCAATGAGGGCTCCAGGCGTTGACCAACGACCACTTGTCCCGCTTGATGTTGCGATCCAGTTCACTCAGCATGCCGGACTCTGAAGACGCAACCATCTTGTAGCCGTCGAGCTTGTATTCCTTGATAGCTTTTTCCGTCAGCTTGTACTGACCATTGCCCACTTCCGAAGTGAGGATCTTGCCGCCAAGTTTTTCTCTCACTTCAGGTTTGTTGAGGTCTTCGACACTGGCAATCTCACTGGTAGGAATCGAGGTGGGCACCGCCATGCCGATCCGGCCTTCATACAGTACGCCGAGGTCTTCGAGCTTGTCCTTGTACTTGTCATAGAAGGACTTGTGGGTGCTCGGCAGCCAGACCATCGGGATCAGGTCGATGTTGCCGTTAGCCAGCGCCTGGAACTGGATGCCAATATCGGCCAGCACCAACTTGACCGGTTGCTTGAGATGATCCTGCAACGCGGTGTTCGCCAGCTTCACGGCGATTTCCGTATCCGACCAGTTCACCCAGCCGATACGAATGGGCGCGGGTTCCTCGGCTTGAGCGATCAGGCTGCCGCAGGCCAATGCAAGGCCGGCAAACCAACCGATAAAAGTTTTACGGGGTAACGTCATCATGTGCATCTCCGCAGACTGTATTAATAGTTATTGGCAGGGCAGCAGAAGCATTCATTTCCCATCGCGACCGCGCACGGCCATGGGCAAGTTCTAATTATGAAATCACCGCTATTGAGTGTGGCTTACCCTCCTCCGCCCGTTGGCGGGCTGATTCTTTCAAGGTTGTCGATAAACCCGTGGCGAGGGAGCTTGCTCCCGCTGGGTCGCGCAGCGGCCCCAGGTTTTGCGGCTGCTGCGCAGCCGAGCGGGAGCAAGCTCCCTCGCCACGGGTTCGTCGTTTTACGTCTTGAATTCACAATGCCCTTTCGAGTGCCGGCAGCGCCTCGAACAAATCCGCCACCAACAGATAATCCGCCACTTGGGCAATCGGTGCCTCGGCGTCCTGGTTGATCGCGACGATGACCTTTGAACCGCTCATGCCCGCCAGATGTTGAATGGCGCCACTGATGCCTGCGGCTATATAAAGCTCCGGCGCGACGATCTTGCCCGTCTGCCCGATCTGCAGATCGTTGGGCGCGAACCCCGAATCAACAGCAGCGCGGGAGGCCCCCACGGCACCGCCGAGCTTGTCGGCCACCCGCTCGATCAGGGCGAAGTTCTCTTTGCTCTGCATCCCGCGGCCACCGGAAACGACGACGCGGGCGCTCGACAGGTCGGGCCGTTCGCTGGCCGTCAGTTGTTCGCTCACCAGACGCACGTTGCTGGCGCTTTGTCCGCCGTCCACTGCAACCACTTCGCAGGGTTTGTCATGGGATAACGCTGGGGCGAATGCCGAAGCGCGCACGGTGAGCAACTTGATCGGATCCAGTGACTGCAGCGTGGCGATGGCATTGCCGGCATAAATGGGCCGCTGGAAAGTGTCCGCCGAGACGATGTGGGTAACGTCCGAAAGCATGCCCACATCCAGGCTCGCCGCGACCCGTGGCAGCAGATTGCGGCCCATGCTGCTGGCATCGGCAACGACGTGTGTATACCCCTCGGCCGCCAGCGAAGTGATCAGCGGCTGGACGTTTTCAGCCAGGGCATTTTCGAACACCGCCGCCTGTGCGAGCAGCACCCGGTCCAGGCCCTGGGTCGACGCTGCCTGTTGCGCCACGGCCGGGGCGTCCGTCCCGCCCATCACCAGCAGATCCGTTTCAGCCCCCAACGCCACGGCGGCGATCACGGCACTCCTGGTGCCTGCCGTCAGCTGACCGGCACTGTGTTCGGCGATCACCAATGTGCGCATCAAATCACCCCCGCAACGGTTTTCAGTTTATCCACCAACTCGGTCACCGAAGCGACCGTGATGCCTGCTTTGCGTACCGGTGGAGGGACAACACCGAGCAATCGAGCGTGTTGCTTCACGCTCGCGCCCAAGCTGTCGGCGGCAATGGTTTCCAAGGGCTTTTTCTTGGCTTTCATGATGTTCGGCAACGAGGCATAGCGCGGTTGATTCAGGCGCAGATCGCAGGTCACCACGGCCGGCGTCGAGAGCGCGACCACCTGGCTGCCCCCATCGACCTCACGCTCGACGAGCCATTGCCCGTCGACATGATTGACTGCCGAGGCGTAAGTGGCCTGACCGCTGCCGATCAACTGCGCGACCATTTGCCCGACCTGATTGTTTTCCTGGTCGATCGCCTGCTTGCCGAACAGGATCAGTTGCGGTTGTTCCTGATCAATCACTTTGCTCAGGTACTTGGCGACGTTGAGCGGCTCGAGAATCGCGCTGGTCTCGACCAGAAGTGCGCGGTCCGCACCGAGTGCCAACGCCGTGCGCAGTTGCTCCTGGGCGGCCGAAGTGCCCACCGAGACCACCACCACTTCGGTTGCCAGCCCTTTTTCCTTGAGGCGAATCGCCTCTTCCACCGCGATCTCGCAGAACGGATTCAAGGCCATTTTCACGCCGTTGAGCTCAACGTCTGAACCGTCAGCCTTCACCCGGACTTTCACATTCGGGTCGATGGCGCGCTTTATCGCAACGAGCACTTTCATGGTCTTTGCACAGCCCCCTTGCACTTGGATCGATGCGCGATGACCGGCGCGCAGACGCCGGATCACCCCTGTTTCGACTGGATGGTAATCCTGGTTATTCCCCCGCGCAAGAAAAATGTACACCTGTGTCTCAATCGTTGACACACATGAACATTGCACATACCGTTATGTCAAAACCAAGCCTGATGTTCTGTTCCCGGAGCAACACCATGTCCAGCGATCCTCTGCTGCAGCCCTACAAGATCAAGCATCTGACCCTCAAGAATCGAATCATGACCACCTCCCACGAGCCCGCGTATCCCGTGGATGGCATGCCGAAGGATTTGTACCGCGCCTATCACGTCGAACGGGCGAAGGCCGGCGTTGCGTTGACCATGACCGCGGGCTCCGCTGCGGTTTCACGGGACAGCCCGCCGGTGTTCAACAACGTGCTGGCGTACAAGGACGAGGTGGTCAAATGGATGAAGGACCTGACCGACGAATGCCACGAACACGGCGCCGCGGTGATGATTCAACTGACCCACCTGGGGCGGCGCACGCGTTGGGACAAGGCTGACTGGCTACCGGTCGTCTCGCCGTCCCATCGCCGCGAAGCGTCCCACCGGGCCTTCCCGAAAAAGATGGAAGACTGGGACATCGACCGGATCGTCAAGGATTACGTGGACGCCGCCGAACGCATGAAAGCCGCCGGTCTCGACGGTTTGGAACTGCAGGCCTACGGGCACCTCATGGATCAATTCTGGTCGCCACTGACCAACGATCTCGACGGCCCCTACGGTGGTTCGCTGGAAAACCGCATGCGCTTCACCTTCGATGTGTTGCGCGGCATCCGCCAGCGCTGCGGTGAGGACTTCCTGCTGGGGGTGCGCTACACCGGCGACGAAGACCTGCCCGGCGGCTTTGGCGCCAGCGATGGCCTGCAGATTTCCCACATGCTCAAGGACAGCGGGCTGGTAGATTTCCTCAACGTCGTGCGCGGGCACATCGATACCGATGCCGGCCTCACCGACGTGATCCCGATCCAGGGCATGCGCAACTCGCCGCACCTGGATTTTGCTGGCGAGATCCGCTCCGCCACCGGTTTCCCGACCTTTCATGCGGCGAAGATCCCGGACGTCGCCACGGCGCGACACGCCATCGCCTCGGGCAAGGTGGACATGATCGGCATGACCCGCGCGCACATGACCGACCCGCATATCGTCCGCAAGATCATCGAAAAACGTGAAGAAGAGATCCGCCCCTGCGTTGGCGCCAACTATTGCCTGGACCGCATCTATCAGGGCGGCGCCGCGTATTGCATCCACAACGCCGCCACCGGGCGCGAAACGACCATGCCCCACGAAATTCCCAAGGCGCCGCTCAAGCGCAAGGTGGTGGTGATCGGCACCGGCCCGGCGGGCCTGGAGGCGGCACGGGTGGCCGGCGAGCGCGGCCATGCAGTCACCGTGTTCGAAGTGGCCGACCAGCCAGGTGGGCAGATCCGCTTGACCGCGCAGAGCGAGCGCCGCCGCGAGATGATCAGCATCATCGACTGGCGCATGGCGCAATGTGAACGGCTGGGCGTGAAGTTCCAGTTCAACACCTGGGCCGAAGCCGAGACGGTGATGGCCGAAGAACCGGACGTGGTGATTGTCGCCACGGGCGGTCTGCCCCACACCGAGGTGCTCAAGCAAGGCAATGAGCTGGTGGTGTCGACCTGGGACATCATTTCCGGCGATATCAAGCCCGGCCAGAACGTGCTGATATTCGACGACGCCGGCGACCACGCGGCGCTACAGGCGGCCGAGATCATCGCCAGCAGCGGCGCGAAACTGGAAATCGTCACGCCCGACCGGTCGTTCGCACCGGAAGTGATGGCGATGAACCTCGTGCCTTACATGCGCAGCTTGCAAGACCTGAACGTTACCTTCACCGTCACCTATCGGGTCGATTCCGTGGAAAAACGCGACGGTCAACTGGTTGCGCACTTTGGCAGCGACTACGGCCAGGTGCACAAGCAGCGCGAAGTCGATCAGGTGGTGGTCAACCACGGCACCCTGCCCCTGGACGATTTGTACTTTGAGTTGCGGCCGCATTCGAGCAACAACGGCGCGGTCGAGCAGCACAACCTGATCGCCGGGAAAACCCAGAATATCGTGACCAACCCCGGAGGCCGTTTCCAGCTGTTCCGGATCGGCGATGCGGTGTCGGCGCGCAATACCCATGCGGCCATCTACGATGCGCTGCGGTTGGTCAAGGACATCTGAAGCGCGACCGGAGAAGGACACAGCAATTGCGTCGATAAATGAAAATCCAAATGTGGGAGCGAGCCTGCTCGCGATAGCGGTGGTTCAGTGACAAGGATGCTGGACTGGCGGACGCCATCGCGAGCAAGCTCGCTCCCACAGGGTTCTGTGTTGCACGGCAATCTTGTGATTGATAAAGATCCAAATGTGGGAGCGAGCTTGCTGGCGATAGCGGTGGTTCAGTGACAAGGATGCTGGATGACGGACGCTTTCGCGAGCAGGCTCGCTCCCACAGGGTTCTGTGTTGCACAGTAATCTTGTGATTGATAAAGATCCAAATGTGGGAGCGAGCCTGCTCGCGAAGGCGGTGGTTCAGTGACAGGGATGTTGGACTGGCTGACGCTTTCGCGAGCAGGCTCGCTCCCACAAGGGATTGTGGGTTGTACATGCCCTATGCCTGTCGAAGATTAGAATGTGGGAGCGAGCCTGCTCGCGAAGGCGGTGGTTCAGTGAAAGGGATGTTGGACTGGCTGACGCTTTCGCGAGCAGGCTCGCTCCCACAAGGGATTCTGGGTTGTACATGCCCTATGCCTGTCGAAGATTAGAATGTGGGAGCGAGCCTGCTCGCGAAGGCGGTGGTCCAGTGAAAGGGATGTTGGACTGGCTGACGCTTTCGCGAGCAGGCTCGCTCCCACAAGGGATTGTGGGTTGTACATGCCCTGTGCCTTTCGAAGATTAGAATGTGGGAGCGAGCCTGCTCGCGAAGGCGGTGGTTCAGTGACAGGGATGTTGGACTGGCTGACGCTTTCGCGAGCAGGCTCGCTCCCACAAGGGATTCTGGGTTGTACATGCCCTATGCCTGTCGAAGATTAGAATGTGGGAGCGAGCCTGCTCGCGAAGGCGGTGGTTCAGTGACAGGGATGTTGGACTGACTGACGCTTTCGCGAGCAGGCTCGCTCCCACAAGGGATTGTGGGTTGCACATGCCCTGTGCCTTTCGAAGATTAGAATGTGGGAGCGAGCCTGCTCGCGAAGGCGGTGGTCCAGTGAAAGGGATGTTGGACTGGCTGACGCTTTCGCGAGCAAGCTCGCTCCCACAGGTCTCCCACAGGTCTGATCAGTGAATCAGGCTTGCAGGCCCTGGCGGGCGACCGTGGCGCCGGCTTGCAATGCCTTCCCCACCTGCTCCTCGAAATGTCCCTCGGTCATCGCCTGGAGGGCGGCGGCGGTCACGCCGCGGTAGGCGACCAGGGCGTCGATCATCTGCCGGGCGTCATGGCTGGCCAGTAACTGGCTGCTGTTGACCACGACATTCTTCGCCGCAAGCTGTGCAATCTCGGCGGGGATGCCGGCCTCCATCGCCTGATTGGCCAGGGCTGTCATGAGCAAGGCGGGAAAGGCCGGGCCGGTGCCGGAAAGCGCGGAGAGGTAATCAATGAAATCTTCCTCCTCGACCTCGGCAGCCGTGCCCACGCATTCGAACAAGCGCTGAACCAGGCCTTTAGTCGCCGCATCCACCACACCCGCGCAATACCAAGGTGTAAACGACTGCCCGATCTCCACCGCCGCATTAGGCATCGCCCGCAGCACCGTCGAAGCCGAGGTCCGAATGGCAATGGCCTGCGCGGTGATCCCGGCCATCAATGAAATGACTGTCTTGCCAGAAGCGTTGAGGCTCAGGCCGGCGAACTGCTCAGGGCGCACCGCAATGATGATCACGTCGCTGCGGTCCACCAGCGCCTGGTTGTCCGTGACCAGACAAACGCCTTGTTGCGCCAAAGGATGGACACCCGAGCGATTGGAAATAACCAGGTGACCCGCCGGCAACAGCGCCTGCGCCAACACAGCCTTGGCAATCGCCCCGCCCAGCCAGCCCGTTCCGCCAATGATGCCCAGCGTCGGCGCGTTCATTTCCCGGCCGTCTCTTCAAAGGTTTCCGTCAACGGCACAAAGATCCCCGGCTCTTTTTCGGCATAACCGAATTTACCGTAGAAACGATCCAGCTCGCGCTGCTTGGGTACTTTACCGGTGAAAATGCTCACGTAATGCGGGATGCGCTGGAAACGCACGGTGATCAGCTCGCTGGTGTTCATGGTGATGTAGCCAATCTGGGTCAGGTAAATCGTCCGGGCCCGTGCGTCGGCGCCCTGGCTGTCGTAACCAAAGCGCTTGAACATGCTCGCCAGGGCACCCATTCGCTGCTCGTCGACGATGGCGACTTCCTGCGCCACTTCAGCGGACTGGAGCGCCCAGCTGCGCACGGCGAATTCAAATTGCGAATCGAACAATTGAGGGTTGAGCCAGCATTCGAAAACATTCAGGATCGCTTCGGAAATGCTCTCGGCGTAGCTCTCGCTTTGCCGGATCAAGCCACCGGTGTTGGTCTCCCGCCAGCGCGACAGCAAGGCGGCCAGCAACTGCTCACGATCCTCGAAGAACCAATAGAAGCTGGTGCGTGACAATCCCAAACGCTTGGCCAGCGGCATGACCCTGACCGCATCGATACCGGACTCTTTCAAGGCCTCGTAGGCCGCTTCCAGCCAGCCTTCGGGCGACCCTCGCCAGCCGGCGTCCTGGGCCTTGCCGCGCGCCTTCCCTACCTGGGGCATCTTGCATCCACCTTGTTGAACATACGTAACGCGAATGTACTCGGATGCCCGCCGAATGTACACCTGAGTACAGTTGCTCAACGCGACTCGACTTGTGCTTCCGAATCCCAGCAGGATTGATGACAAAAACTCATGAGCCGCTGACTTTAAATGGTTTGTCAGCACCGCACGCCCGGATGAGTATCTGCTCCAGGCAAACCAGAACAAAAACGAGCCGCCTTATGTGGACTGCACAAGAAAAACTCCCGCTGGGTGAGCACATCGCCCGATACGTCGAATGGCTGACCCAACATGGCGCCGATGTCTTCGACGCCATTTCGCTGTCGCTTTCCGAGGTCATTGCGGTCTTTACCAGCGCCCTGCTCTGGTTCAACCCGCCGGCCTTGATCGGGCTGCTGGCCCTCTTCGCTTATTACATTCAACGCAAGGTGAGCCTGACGCTTTTCGTCGGCCTGTCGTTCCTGTTGATCTTCAACCTGGGCTACTGGCAGGAAACCATGGAAACCCTGGCCCAGGTGACATTCGCCACGCTGGTGTGCGTCATCATCGGCGTGCCGCTGGGCATCGTCGCGGCGCATCGTCCCTGGTTCTACGCAACCCTGCGACCGGTGCTCGACCTGATGCAGACCGTTCCCACTTTCGTCTACCTGATCCCGACCTTGACGCTGTTCGGCCTCGGCGTGGTTCCGGGATTGATTTCCACGGTGGTCTTCGCCATTGCCGCGCCAATCCGCCTGACCTACCTGGGCGTGCGCGATGTGCCTCAAGAACTGATGGACGCCGGCAAAGCCTTCGGCTGCTCGCGCCGCCAGTTGCTGGCACGCATCGAACTGCCCCACGCGATGCCGAGCATTGCCGCCGGCATCACCCAATGCATCATGTTGTCGCTGTCGATGGTGGTCATCGCCGCGCTGGTCGGCGCGGATGGCCTGGGCAAACCCGTGGTCAACGCGCTGAACACCGCCGATATCGCCATGGGTTTCGAAGCAGGCCTGGCGATCGTGTTGTTGGCGATCATCCTCGACCGCATCTGCAAGCAGCGCGAAACCGTGAAAAGAGGTGACGCATGAGCATCATTCGTTTTGAAGACGTCGACGTCATCTTCGCCAACCGCCCGAAACCGGCGCTGGAGCTGCTCGACCAGGGTTTTTCGCGCCCGGAGATTCTGCAGCGGACCGGCCTGATCGTCGGCGTGGAGAAGGCCAATCTCGACATCAACAAAGGTGAAATCTGCGTGCTGATGGGCCTGTCCGGCTCCGGCAAGTCGAGCCTGTTGCGCTGCATCAACGGCTTGAACACGGTGAGTCGCGGCAAATTGTTCGTCGAGCACGAGGGCCGACAGATCGACATCGCCGCCTGCACCCCGGCCGAGCTGAAAATGATGCGCACCCGACGCATCGCCATGGTGTTCCAGAAATTCGCCCTGATGCCCTGGCTGACCGTGCGCGAGAACATCGGTTTCGGCCTCGAAATGCAAGGCCGCCCCGAGAAGGAGCGGCGCAAGCTGGTCGATGAAAAGCTTGAATTGGTGGGCTTGACCCAATGGCGCAACAAGAAGCCCGACGAGTTGTCCGGCGGCATGCAGCAGCGTGTCGGCCTGGCCCGCGCCCTGGCGATGGACGCCGATATCCTGCTGATGGACGAACCCTTCTCGGCCCTCGATCCGCTGATTCGCCAAGGCCTGCAGGACGAACTGCTCGACCTGCAGCGCAAGTTGCACAAGACCATCGTCTTCGTCAGCCATGACCTGGACGAAGCCCTCAAGCTGGGAACACGGATCGCCATCATGAAAGACGGCAAGATCATCCAGTACAGCAAACCCGAGGAGATCGTGCTGAAGCCGGCCGATGACTACGTGCGCAACTTCGTCGCCCACACCAACCCACTGAATGTGCTCTGTGCGGGAAGCCTGATGACCCCGTTGGACCAGTGCATATCCGCACAAGGCGAATATTGCCTGGATACGGTGCAGAACCTCTGGGTTGCGCTGAACGCATCGAAAGAATTGGCCAGCGTGCGCCGCGGCGCTGCGGCCCAACCGCTGCAACGCTGGAACCGCAACGAGGCCACCGCGCCCTTGCGCCGCCTGGTCACCTCGGTGCCGGCGGATACCGGCATGCGCGAGGCGCTGCGTATCCGCTACGAAACAGGACACCCATTGATCGTGCTCGATAAAGACCAGACCGTCGTCGGTGTACTGGGCGATACGGAACTGTACCGCGCACTGCTCGGGCATGACCTGTCGCGCCCGGTTTTATCCGAGCCATTGTCAGAGCCTGCGGTGGCCTGAACAGACGAAACCCGTTTTCCCTGCAGCACTGCTTGTCCGCCAACCACCGATCATTGGCCTTGAGTGAGATCGACGATGAACCCAACCCTGAAAACCCATCGTGAATTGCTTGCCGACCGCACCCCGGGTCATGGCATGCCCGGCGGTCTGTTCGGCCGCGAGGATGTTTTTGAAACCGACGTCGATGTGTTTTTCACCAGACACTGGATTCTGGTGGGGGTCACCAGCGACGTTGCCGAACCCGGCGATGTTTCGACGATCGATATCGGCAAATCCTCGATCATCCTGGTCCGCGATGATGACGAGCATGTGCAGGCGTTCCGCAATGTCTGCCGGCACCGTGGGGCGCGCTTGAAACAGGCCGGCAAATCGACGGTGGGCATGCTGGTCTGTCCCTACCACCAATGGACGTACGACCTGGACGGCAGCCTGAAACATGCCGCGCACATGGGCAAGGATTTCGACCCGGGGTGCAAGAGCCTGATCCCTGTCCATACCCGGGTGGTTGGCACTCACGTATTCGTCTGCCTGAGTGACGAGCCGCCAGAAGACATCCTGTACCTCGACCAGGTCATGACCCCGCGCTTCGCTCAATATGACCTTGTCCGTTCGAAGATTGCCTACGAGTCGGAAATCATCGAAAACGGCAATTGGAAACTGGTGATCGAGAACAATCGCGAGTGTTATCACTGCGCCGCCACTCACCCCGAATTGACCGCGTCGTTCCTGCCGGAAGACTTCGGCTTCTGCACCGACGGCCTGGGCGAGGACTCGCTCCTGGCACTCAAGGAATACCACCAGCGCAACGCCGATACCAGGCAAGACTGGGAAAACCAAGGCTACCTCTGTGAGGCCGTCGAGCACCTGGGCGAGGACGCGGTGACTCAGTTCCGCACCCAGCGCCTGGCCATCGCCGGCAACGGCGAATCCCAGACCCTCGATACCCGCGTCGCCTGCACGCGCTTGTTTGGCGACCTCACCCGACGCGATCTGGGCGACATGCACTTGTGGACCCACAACTCATGGAGCCACATCATGAGCGACCATGCGGTGGTCTCCTACATCATCCCGCTGGCGCCCGATAAAACCCTGGTGCGGACCAAATGGCTGGTGCACGCCGATGCCATCGAGGGCGTGGACTACCAGGTGGACAGACTGATCGAAGTCTGGGCGGCAACCAATCTTCAAGACGCCAACCTGGTCGGCATCACCCACAGCGGCACCCAGGACCCGGCCTATTCGCCCGGACCGTTCTCGGCGTTTACCGAAACCTATGTCGACCAGTTTTCTCGCTGGTACGCGGCGCGTCTGGCCGCCCATGGCGTGTGAGGGATGAACATGACGACCTACGAAAAGCTGACGCGCCCCCAACGTTTTACCGACCCGACGACCTGGACCGCTTATGGCTCGCAATGGCACAGCGGCGAGCAGAAAACCTTGTCATGTTGCGCCGTGCGCCAGGAAACCCATGATGTGAAGACATTCGTCTTTCAATGCGCGGACTTCAGTGCGTTGAGCTTCGAACCGGGGCAATTCATCACGCTGTCGCCGGTCATCGGTGGGCAAACCATCGCGCGCTGCTACACGCTGTCGTCCTCCCCCACGCGCCCGTTCACCTTTTCGATTACGGTCAAGCGCGTGCCGGGTGGCGTGGTCTCGAACTGGCTGCATGACCATCTCGAACCGGGAGACAACCTCAGGGCATCCGGCCCGGCGGGCAGTTTCACACCGGTGGGTCATCCGGCGACAAAACTGCTGTACCTATCGGCCGGTTCCGGCGTGACGCCCTTGATGTCGATGACCCGCGCCGCCTGTGACATGGCGGCCAATCTCGACATCGTGTTCCTGCACAGCGCCCGTACGCCGGCGGATATCATTTTCCATGACGAACTGACGCTAATGCAGGCCGATATGCCCGGCCTGCGGGTCATCGGCATTTGCGAAGGGCTCGGCGCTGCCAGCCAGTGGCAGCAGCCGATCGGCCGGCTCGATCTGCCTCTGTTGAGCCAGCAAGTGCCGGACTACCACCAGCGGGAAATTTTCACCTGTGGGCCCCAGGGCTACATGGAAGCGGTCAAGGCGCTGCTCAGGGAAGCGGCGTTCGATTTTCGCCACTATCATCAGGAAAGCTTCGATATCGCGGTACTGAATGAGGAACCGTTGATCGAGCAGGCTTCTTCACTCGACCAGCAACACATGTTCACCGTCACACTGTCGCGTTCGGGCAAGACCTTCAGCATGCCCGGCAACCAGACCGTGCTGAGCGCGGCAAAAAAAGCCGGGGCGATCGTGCCCTCCTCGTGCAGCCAGGGCATCTGTGGCACCTGCAAGACCGCCCTGCTGGAAGGCACGGTGGACATGAACCACAACGGCGGCATCCGCCAACGGGAGATCGACAAAGGCCTGCGCTTGCTCTGCTGCAGCAAGCCGACCTCCAATCTGATCATCGATCTCTAGCGGTCACGCCTGATCCGCTAGTCACTGCGCGCAGGCTTCTGCACAATCACCCTGCGCCTGACCCCAAACAAGACAGTGACCCAGCCCGATGAAACTGCAACCGTTGCCGCCGCTCAACAGCCTGGTGGCGTTCGAGGCCGCTGCTCGCCACCTGAGTTTCACCGTGGCCGCTCGTGAACTGAACGTCACCCAGGGCGCCATCAGCCGCCAGATACGCCTGCTCGAAGATTATCTGGGCACGGCACTGTTCATCCGCACGACCCGTGAAATCAACCTCACTTCTACAGGCAGCCAGTACCACGAAAGCATTCGCGATACGTTGCAGCAGATCGCCCGCGCCACGGCTGGCGTTCGGCATTGGCAAGGCGCGCAGCAAGTCACCGTGGTCACCAGTACGGCGATGGCATCCCTGTGGCTGCTCCCGCTTGTTTCGGAGTTTCAGCGCCAGCACGAAGAAATCGACCTGCGTATCATCGCCACCGACCAGGTCGAGGACTTTTCCCGACTCGATTGCGATCTGGCGTTGTATTACTGCAGCAAGCCGCCCAACAACATGAAGGTCACCGCGCTGTTCAGCGAAGAGATTTTCCCGGTATGCAGCCCCGCGTACCTGGCGCAGCACCCCGAGGCCGGCAGGCTCGACCAGCTCGGCGCCTGCACCTGGTTATGGCTGGAGGATCAGCATCGGGACTGGATCGGCTGGAAGGAATGGTTCCGACGCCTGGGCCACCAGGCGCCAGAGCCTCGTCGGCGGATCAACATAAACAGCTACTCGATGCTGATCCAGTCGGCGCTGGCCGGGCAAGGTGTGGCCCTGGCCTGGTCGAGGTTGCTCGGCGACCACTTGCAGACCGGCAACCTTGTCCGCCCGACCGCTAGCCTCTTGCGCACCGATGCGCAGTTTTGCCTGCTGGAACCCTTGGGGCGCGCGCCGAACCGGCAAAGTGTCAATCGCTTCCGCGAATGGCTGATGACTTATCTTGCGCAGACGGAGGGTGCCTGAGCAGTGGCGCGTCGAACCCAGGGCCGTTTATCAAGCCGCTTCAAAAACCGCAACCACGGCCGATAACCCTCACAAGAGCCCAGTGACTGGGTGGCTGGATTGCGGCGGGAACCGGTGATGACAGACATATATCTGCTGATAGCGAGCGGCACGGACCAGAGCGATGCGTACGTGCTGGGTTGGTTCGATGACAGGAACAAAGCCAGGGAAGTGGCCGAGCAGAAAGAATGGGAGGCTTATCGCGCCAGCCTGAAGGCGGAAAACCGTTGGTCAAGCCATAAACCGCTGGCGCCGGACAAGACCGAGTATCGGCGGTACTGGATCAAGACCGTGTCGAAGTTCGAATACGTTTCCGTCCCGAGGTCCCTGGCGGTTCACTGAAAGCCTGCGGCCGATCATTCGAAAATTTAACGAACCGCGCGCGCTCGCCAGGGGTCTAGAACACTAAGCCCATCTGAAGAGAGCGTCCTCATGTTGAAATTTCTTGGTGGTACCGTCGGGATCATTTTCCTCATCGGCCTGATCGTGGTCATTGCCCTGTTCAAGTTCATTTTCTGACCCGGACAGCGGTAGCACGTGCTGCGCTACCGCTGGTTTTTCATGGCTCCGATGCTGGCAGGGACGCGAGGATCTGTGCTCGGCAGACCTCGAGTATTTCGCCAGCCAGCGGAGCATCGTCCGGGCACGCGCGCGAGAGCATGATCGCGCCGATAGCCTGGGCGAGCAGGCCAAGCATCTTCGCCCGGCCCCCCTCCTCTTGTGTCTCAAGCTTTTTTTCAAGCGAAGCCAGGGTGCTTTCGACGCCGCTGGCGAAAGTCGCCTTCAACTCGTCTGACTGACGCGCCGCATCCCCGCACAAGGCCGCCATCGTGCAACCGTGACCCCGTGCATCGCGGTGTTCCCTGGATAGATACATCGCAAAAAATCCGGCTACATCAAGCTCGCCGGTGCTGGCCAGCGACTGCGACAGGCTGTTCGCGGAAGCCTCAGCCATCAGGTCGGCCTTAGAACCGAAATGTTTGTAGAAGCCGCCATGGGTAAAACCCGCAGCAGCCATCAGGTCCGCCACGCCTATTCCGTCAAAGCCGCGCTCGCGGAACAACACGGACGCCGTCTCGACGATGTGCTCGCGGTTTGCCTGTGCCTGGGCCTTGGTCACTCTCATTTGCGTATACCTCGTGGCCGCTCGAATCAAGCCCTCATCATACATAGATGCCGAGCATAATCAAATTCGTTGACAGTTTAGATTTCGGTCATCATCCTAGAAACAAGCGGTACGAAACTGACTGCCCGACGTTCGCTGAGCAGCACCGCAAATGAAGTGATTGCACACTCCCGACCCTTCAAGAGACCGACACCATGACCACTCGCAAAACCGTCCTCATTACTGGCGCCTCCACCGGCATTGGCGCGGTCTATGCCAGGCGCTTCGCTCAACGCGGCCACGATCTGGTGCTGGTCGCCCGCGACAACGCGCGGCTGGAAGCGCTGGCAAGCGAACTGCGCAATGAACACAACGTCAGCGTCGATGTGCTCCAGGCCGACCTCACCCAAACCGGCGATCTGCACAAGGTCGAGGCCCGCCTGCGCGATGACGACAGCATCGGCATCCTGATCAACAACGCCGGCGCCGCCCAGTCCGGCAGTTTCATCGAACAGACCACCGACAGCGTCGCGCACCTCGTTGCGCTCAACACCACCGCGCTGGTTCGACTCGCCAGCGCCATCGCCCCGCGCCTGGCAAACGCTGGCGAAGGCGCAATCATCAACATCGGCTCGGTGGTCGGCCTGGCACCGGAATTTGGCATGTCGGTCTACGGCGCAACCAAGGCCTTCGTGCTGTTCCTCTCCCAAGGGCTGAGCCTCGAGCTTTCGCCCAAAGGCGTCTATGTCCAAGCCGTGCTGCCGGCAGCCACCCGTACCGAAATCTGGGAGCGCGCCGGCATCGACATCAATTCGCTGAGCGAAATCATGGAAGTGAGCGACCTGGTTGACGCCGCGCTGGTCGGCTTCGATCGCCGCGAAGGCGTGACCATTCCACCCTTGCAGGACGGCGCGCGCTGGGATGCGTTGCAGGCGGCGCGGCAGGGACTGCTGTCGCAGATCAAGCAATCGACGGTTGCCGAGCGCTACAAAGCCTGACGTTTCACCGCGAAAGTGCTCCGGTGCTGGGGGGTTCGTCCTCGGCGACACCCAGACGGATCCGTCCGGTCAACTCTTCACCATGAAAAGCCGCCCGGGTTTCTACATTATCGCGCTGACGTTGGCCATCGCGCTGACTTACGCGGTTGTCGAGTTTATCGTCGAGTTCGGTGTAGCCAGCGCAGCGCACCGGGTCAGGCCCTGGCTGGCCCGAACCGGGCGTCGATTCAATAAAGTCTGCGGCGGTTTTTTCGTACTTTTCCGGGTGAGCCTGCCGATTCATAACTGAACGGTGTGCTTCTGGCATGTAAAACCGTGATCATTGGCCAACCATCGAACGCTCAGGTCGCAACAACATGACAGACGTAGAGACGGCTATTGCTGAGTGGGAGCCGCTTGATCTCGAATGGCATCAGGGTTTCGCCTTCCTGGAAGGTGTGCTGCTGGGCGACGGGCAAGTGCCGGACGTGTACATCCTGCTCAGTCCTGAAGGCGCACACCCCGACGCGATAGCGAAAGCCGCCAGTGACGGGCGTTATCCGCCCTCGCCTCTGGTTGCCGGCCAGCCGGTCTGGCGGCATCGACGCAACCCCCGGGTTTTGCGTGACGCCTTGCGCGACTATTACCTGCTTCCCGCCTACCCACAGCGCTACGGTTATCACGCGCTCCAGAGCCTGGCGTTTCGGTTCGACAAAGCCCTGGAAAACCTTGGGCACCAATATTGGCGCGATGCGTCCGGCGCCTATTGGTTCGGCGAATACGCAATCACCGAAATCCTTCAGGCAAAGCCCGACAGCCTGGCCCCGGTGCCATCGTCGCCAGCCTCGGTGACTGCAGCCTCTGCCCTGTTCAGCGACGGGGTGAGTATCTTTCTTCAAGGCAAATTCATCGCCAGCGCGACGGCGCGGGTGCGTTATTGCAACCACCCTTCCTATCGAGTGATTGACGGCCAGGT
Source organism: Pseudomonas sp. Z2-11 (assembly GCF_054161305.1). Classification (NCBI taxonomy): domain Bacteria; kingdom Pseudomonadati; phylum Pseudomonadota; class Gammaproteobacteria; order Pseudomonadales; family Pseudomonadaceae; genus Pseudomonas; species Pseudomonas sp. Z2-11. The sequence continues at coordinate 2,100,209 of NZ_CP096395.1, read as the reverse complement.
CTACAAGGGTTTCAAACCCCTGCATCAGAAGGACAGCACCCCATTGCCAATCAGCAATCCGGACGACTTCCGGATGCTCGCCGAACGCTGGGGAACCGATGGGCAGTCGATCATCGTGCAGGCGCAGCAAGGTTCGAGCATTGCCTATGAGTACTTCTATCGCATCGACAATGCCGACCTGGCGACCTTCACCGTGCTTAACGAACGTTACGCCAAGGAACAGCAACGCGCCTATTACCTGACCGGCAAGACCCTGCGCTACGTTGGTGATTTTCGGCTACTGAAGAACTGCCACCCGGCGTTCGACGAGTGCGGCCGCGTGGTCGGCAGCAGCGAAAGCGAGGATGAGTATTTCGCCGTGGACGACCTGTACGTCTATGCCGCCGGGACGCGTCTGCGTGATGCCCATGGCCCAAGTTTCCGCCACTTGGGGTTCGATTATTATCGCGATCATCGGCACGTCTACAAACGCCAGAAACGCCTGGATGTCGACGTGGAAAGCTTCGTCGTGACTCAGCTCTGTGGCGATGATCTGGACTACTCGCCTGTGCTCGCAGGCGACAGGAAGGGGCCGCTGGGTTCTGGCGGAATCATCGATGCGGCCATGCAACAGGCATGGGCGCCCTACTTCGAGGCTCATCCGCAATTGCAGGGTTACTGGTGGCATCGTTTGCAAGCGCCGCCTGAAGCTGCAGAAGCGCAAGCAGAAACGCCGCCGTTAGAAGCCATCGGCCTCGGTTTCGAAGTCGGTCGCCAGGTGTATTTTCATGGCCGCGTTATCAACGGGCTGGACGCAGCAAGTTTCAAATTGCTCGACACGCACCTGTGCGGCGATGCCCGGGGGCTTTATCTGATTCCGTTTCATAACGCCGAGACGCAAGTGCCCGAACGGTTTTCCCAGGAGCCGGTTGAGCACTTCCGCTCACTCGGCGGCCCCTATCTCACCGACGGCAAAACCGTGTTCTGCCACCGGGTTTTCTATCATCCTCCCGAACCGATCCGTAAGGCCCAAGTGGCCACCTTCGAGTCTCGCGGGCACGGTTGGGCCAAGGATCGGGACGCGGTTTATTACTACGGCGAGGCGAAAAAAAAGCTGCATCCTTGCGACACTCGCATTCTCGGTACCTATGCCGTTAGCCCCACGCTGATCTTCTCGGAAGGCAAGTGGCTGGATGTGGCTTTCGAGCCTGACGAAGTTCGCGTGCCGCATCCCGATTTCCTGCAATTGGGTACACGCAAACTGTTCTGCCATCGGCGGCCACTGAGTGCCAAGCGTATCGACCTGAGCACCTTGGAGTTCCTGACGGAGCGTCATGCCCGAGACAAGCACCGAATCTACCACTACGACGGTTATGCGAGCCTGACCGAGGTCGATGAAGCGCATTATCAGCAATCCCTTCGTGAGCCGCCCCATTCATAGCCGCCGGCGATGTTCTATCATGAGCCAGCGCTCATGACGCGCATCCTCAAATCGCCGGATACCCTTCACATGAGAGACCTGCCGCCGACCGCTACATTACGAGCCTTTGAAGTCGCCACCCGCCATGCGACCTTTACCGCTGCCGCGCAAGAGCTGCACGTCACCCAAAGCGCGGTCAGTCACCAGCTCAAGCACCTGGAGTCCCTTTGGGGATTGCAACTGTTCGAACGTGGCAAGTCACTGCGCCTCACCGCCGCGGGAGCTACCCTGGCGCCCATCGTGCGCGAGTTTTTCATGAGCCTTGAAGCGACCCTGGGCGATCTGCGCGAGCAGAAAGGCAGGGTTCGACTCGAAGTCAGCACCACCTATTCCTTCGCACTGAAATGGCTGCTGCCCCGTTTGCCGAATCTCTCCCGCCTGCACCCGGAATTATTGGTCTCGCTGGACACCACCGACAAGATCATCCACTTCTCCAGTGCCCAGGCCGACGTGGCAATCCGGCTCGGCAAGGGCAACTACCCCGGCCTGTATTCGGAATTTCTCTTCGGCGAGCAGGTTTTTCCGGTGGCGAGTCCCGATCTGCTGCAGCGCTTCGGGACGCCACGCAGCCCTGCCGAACTGTTGCACTACCCGTTGCTGACCCGGGATGGCGCCGAGCTGGTGCCGAAATGGGAGATGTGGTTTGAGAAGGTCGGCCTGGAATTCTTGCCACTCAAGGAAAGCGTCAGGTTCGGCGACACCAACATGACAGTCGAGGCAGCCCTGCTCGGCCAGGGCGTTGCCTTGGTGCGCAGCGGGCATGTCGAAAGCGAAATCAGCGATGGCCGCCTGGTGCGGCTGTTCGACGTGCCATTCCCGTCACCGCTGGCCTACTATTTTGTCTGTCCCAAGGGCATCGAATCGCAGCCGCATATCGTCAGCTTCCGCCAATGGTTGATCGGCGAGGCATCGACCGTCCAACGCGCTTATGAAAATGCATGAGCTTTTACTCATGAAACGATGAGGAGACTTCGCTGTAGTACAGGCATCTGCGCCGCCTAGAATGGCGCATGCCTATCCATATCATCTCACTGGTTCTTTTCGCCGCGCTCCTGCATGCCAGCTGGAACGCCTTGCTGCGCGGCGGTGCCGATCGGCTGTGGTCAATGACGATCATGTGCATCGCCATCGCCGTGACCTGCGTCGTCGCCGCAGCATTCATGGTCCCACCGGCTGCCGCCAGTTGGGGTTATGCGGTGCTTTCAGCCGTACTGCACGTCGGCTACAACCTGTTCCTGGTGCGCAGCTACCGGGTCGGCGACCTGGGACAGGTCTATCCAATTTCCCGTGGCTCATCACCGGCACTGATCGCCCTCGGCGCCGCCGTCTTCGCCGGAGAAAGCATCGCCCCCGGCGTCCTGCTGGGGATTGCGCTGGTGTCCGGCGGGATCATTTCCCTGGCCTTCAGGGGCCGCAAACTGTCGGTGCCCAGCCTGCCCTACGCGCTGGGCACCGGCTGTTTCATCGCCGCCTATAGCGTCGTCGACGGCATCGGTGCCAGGCTCTCCGGCGCGCCGCTCGCCTATACCGTCTGGATGTGCGCCTTGTGGGGCGTGATGATGCCGATGGTCTACATCGGCCTGCGCGACGCACGCAGCCTGTTCTCTGTCCGCCCCGGAACATTAAGCGCCGCGGCCGGCGGGCTGGTCTCCTTGCTGGCCTATGGAATCGTCATCTACGCCATGAACGAAGCGCCCCTGGGGGCGGTATCGGCATTGCGCGAAACCAGCGTGCTGTTTGCGGCGCTGATCGGCGCCATCTTCCTCGGCGAGACACTCACCGCCCGCCGGATCCTGGCGTGCGTAGTGATCGTCAGCGGCACCATCATCATCGGCTGACACACCAACTGCTCAGGAGGGCTATTCACCATGGTCAACGACTCGCAGGCACCGCTGATCCTGATAACCGGCGGAGGTCGCGGAGTGGGCGCCGCCACCGCGCGGCTGGCCGCCGCACAAGGCTACGACGTCGCGATCAGCTACGTTGCCAACGAGCCCGCAGCGCTGGCAGTGGCGGCGGATGTAGAGGCACTCGGACGCCGCGCGCTGGCCATGCGCGCCGACAGTGCCGACCCCGAACAGGTCGCCGATCTGTTCGCGGCCATCGACCGCTCGTTCGGGCGCATCGACGTCCTGGTCAATAACGCGGGGATACTGTCGGCTCAGTCACGCCTGGAAGACCTTGGCTTCGAGCGCATGCAGCGCATCTTCGCGGTCAACTCCATCGGCCCGATTCTCTGCGCCCAGCACGCAGTCAAGCGCATGTCATACCGGCATAACGGCCCGGGCGGCGTGATCATCAACGTCTCTTCGGCATCGGCGCGCCTGGGCAGCCCCAATGAATACGTCGACTACGCGGCGTCAAAAGGCGCCTTGGAGACCTTCACCATCGGCCTCGCCAAAGAAGTGGCCCGGGAAGGCATACGCGTCAACTGCATTCGCCCCGGACACATCTACACCGAAATGCACGCCAGCGGCGGCGAGCCGGGGCGGGTTGATCGGGTGAAGGATTCGATTCCCATGGGTCGGGGCGGCCAACCGGAGGAAGTGGCACGGGCGATTCTGTGGCTGGCGGGTGGAGAGGCCTCGTTTGTGACGGGGACGTTTCTTGATGTGACTGGGGGGAAGTGAGTTCAGTGAGCAGGTTCCCATCAGCGCGCATAAATATTGCGTTGGCCACCCTGGAATCGGGTGGCCAATTCGCCGCCTTGGTAGAAGCGTTACTCTTCACCACTACCCGCGCTGAGACTCCGGCAGGCCGCTCACCTTGGTCAAGCGCCCAAGGGCGTCGTATTCGAGGCTGCGGTTTTCTTCGTCATGGATAAGGTTACCGTCCGCATCGTAGTCCAGCAGGATCTCGGCTGGATACGCCGAATCGCCGGTATTGGTCACTTTGCACAACTGCACCGGGTCGGTTGCACCGTAGGTATAGGTGGCTCGGTTGCTGCCGGTGGTAGAAGTGGTGATTACTCGGGTCAGGTTGTCCAGCGCATCAAATGCGAATACCTGCCTCGTAATGGCTTTGCCGTAAGGGTCCACCGGTGGCTGGCTTCCCTTGCATTCATAGAGCACTAGACGACCGCGTGGATCGTATTCATACGTTTCGTCGCGTAACAGTGTTGCGCCTTCGCACAACGTCCGCTGGATCAGTGCATCAACTTCGTTATAGACCTGAGTAAGTTGCTGCTCGGTTCCGTCGAGGTCGAAGGTGCGTTTGGTTTCGCGACCGAATGCATCGTACTCCAGAGTGATTTTCAGGCTTTGATCACTGGCGCTGTCCTGGGTATGAATAGTCGCCGTCTGGCCCAGGTTATCGTAGGTGAAGCTCGAGGTGGTTGTGCCCAGCTCAGTACGCTCCAGCCGCCCTGCCAAATCGTAGTGGCACTGCTGAGTCTGCCCGAGCACATCGGTGTAGCTCAACAATCGACCGTGTCGGCTATAGCTGTATTGCATGCTGTAGGATTCATCGCCCTGCAGGCGCTGTTCGTTTTTCAGCTCACCCGTGGTGAAATACTCACGAGTCAGTTCCAAGGCTTGCTCCTTGCAACTGACGAGGCGAGCATTTTTACCGTCGTACACATAATCGGCGGTGACATCATCAGGCAGCTTTCGCTGGCGAGGCTCCTCGCCCAACTGCGGCTGATAGGCATAGTGGATCAGCTGTTTGCTGGCGGTGGTAACCGTCGTTGGCTGGGTCTGGCCGGGCTTGTAGGTGAAGGTTTGCTCGCGCCCGCCGGTGATGGAGCGGGTCATGCGGTCCAGGCCGTCGAACTCCTGCTCGCCAAGCACGATATTGTCAACACTGATTCTGGTCGGTAAATCCCCGGTGCTGTGTGCGGCATAGCAGCGCTGAACCACGGCGCCTCCCGGCAGAGTGTTGGTGAGCATCCGGCCGAAAGCATCGTAGCTGTACTGCGTAACGGCGTCGCGGGCATCGATTTCTTCGCTGGTACGCCCAAGTCCGTCATAGCTGTACTGATGCAGACTGATGGGCGTTGCCTTGGGATCGAAGTTCTCGAAGCGCATGCTCCGGGCTGGCTTTTCGAACAGGTTGAGCCAGGCCACGGTCACACCGCTGATCATCGGCTCTGCGCCACTACCTTGCCGCCAACTGCGCTGAATCGGCCCTTTCGACTCAGCCGTGCCGATCGGGTCGTGTTCCTCATACTCTTTGACCCCGTCCGGACCCGTCACGCAACGCTGCGCCCCCCAGGCGTCGTATTCAAAAAGGCTGGTCAGCGGTACCGGCTGCTCGCCCTCCCAGTCGTAGTCGATTTCCTTGATCAGGTTGCCTAGCGCGTCGTAGATGCTAGCGTAGGTCTGACGAAAATCCTCGGCGCGCAGATTACTGTCGGCATTCTGACGTTCCTCGTAGATCGCCCGGTTGAGCCCGTCGAACCGTGTGCGGGTACTCACGCCTTTGACATCGATGGCCACTTGTTCGGCTTGTTGCCCGTCCACGGAAGTCAGGGTGTACTTATAATACCGAGTGGCTTCGAACTCCGCTTCTCCGGGCGCTACGGTTTCGCTCGTCACCCGGGTGAGAGCGTCGTAGGTGTAGCGGATTTTTACATCGTTGTCGTCACGGTTAAGCAGCGGCTCACCATGCAGCAATGAATCCTGCAAGGTCAGCACCTTCTGGACTTCATGGGTGCCCGCCACGTGGTCAAAACCGGTCAGGGTTTCGACAGTCTGTAGCACCGTTTCTCCAGCCAGCAAGCTGTCGGGTTTGCTGTATTGGTAGTCGGTGATGGTGCTGTTGTCTGGGGTGATTTTACTGGGCAGAGTTACCCGCTGACTTTGGGGGCGCCCGTGCAGGAAGGCATTGTCGGGTTCGACAAAACAACTGCGCAGGATTTGCTGTAATTGCGCTTCTGTCTCACCTTCGTCGCCGTTCTCTATTTGCAGCAGGGTCTCGCTATCCACCACCAACCAGTCCTTTAACTGGCTGCCCGCCAACGGCGCCAGCGCACTGTAGCGATAACGGGTGCGCAGGGTCGGCGCCTCACCGTTGCCCATTGGCGATGGCACGACGGTGCTGTCCTTCAGGTTGCGCACGAAACCTTCCGGGTCGGGCGGGCAGCCGTCGGCGCCCTCCCTGGGGTAATAGGTATAAACGGTTTTGATGCCGTCGGGTTCGACCTGTTCGGTCAGGTTGCCAGACGTGTCGTAAGCGGTCTGCGCGACCTCGTAGCGGTATTTGGTCGCATCGTTGTCCATCTCCCAACTGGTCTTGACTGCCTTGGGCAACTGGAACTGGGCAACCTGCTCCTCGAACGGCTTGTCCTCGGCGTAATAGGTCGTCGAGCCCCTCTTTACGCAATGGTCCTGGGTGGTTTTTTCTTCAGTCAGCAAATGAAAGCGGTTGAAGGTGCGATCAACCCGGCGCACCGCCTTGCCGTCGGCCATGAGCGTGGCACTGGTGCCGTATTCATAGGTGTGGGTGACGGTGTAGAGATTGTCCAGACCTTCGACCCAGCTGAGAACGGCGCCGTTGCCGAGGAAGTTATGGCCATTGTTGAGAGGGTCATAACTGTAGAGCACTTCCATCATCGGCTGGCCGAAACCCGGATCAGTGCGATGGCGGGTCACCCGTGGCAGGTTAGGGCGCTGGGCGCTGCCAGGATAGGGATGGCCCTGGTCCTGGTAGTCGATGGTTTCATGGCCGCCGACGGGCGTCTTGACGTCCCTGATGCAAAGGATGCCGCGGATCGGCTCATAGAGGAAGCGCCAGGAGGCCTTCTCGTCGGTCGGTAACACAATCTCATCGACCCAGCCGTTGGTCAGTTTGAGCTCATAGCGCGCCAGTGGACCGCCGTCAGGGCCGTCATAGGGGCGCAGGAGTATTTCGACCGATGTATCGCTGGGGCGGTTGATCCGCAACAGTTCGCCCTGGGCATCGCTGATGGTTTCCAGGCGCTGACCACCCCGAAAAGCGGCGTAGGACAAGCTGACCATGTGGCCGGCGGGCGAATAAAGCCTGGCCGGCAGGGCCACCTTGTCGGCGCCGCTGCCGCCGGTTTCAAGCACCTCGATCAGCCCGGATTTGTGCAGCACGCGATAGGTGCCGTCGCCGTTGTTTTCGAAGTGGAAACTGTCGAGCTTTTTTTCCTTGATATCCGGTTTATCGCCGCTGCCGGTGACCTTGTAGGTTTCCCCGGTACTCAAGGCCAGGATGCTGTCGTTTGGGGTGAACTGCGACAGGTTGAGGTTCCAGCCGAGGCCGAAACCGGAGTCCAGGACGTTGATCGGGTTGAAGGCCAGGCCCAGTGGGACGACCGGGCCGCAAAGTTCGTTGCACTTGATCTCGGGAAAGTTGATGGACACGGTGTATTGGCCGGTACGCGGGTCGACACCGTTTTGCAGGAAACTCATGAAGTTGAAGGCTTGGGAGTGGACAGCGCTGGAACTGGTCATCTTTCATGTACCTATTCTGTCTATAGAGTAAATCAACCAGACGACCGCAAGTCACACGGCGCCTGGCGCGACGCCGGGAAACTTTTTATCGGACGTCTTACACTAACGAAAGAATGAGTATATTTCGGCTGTCAGTGCGCGAGGACGCTTCAAAGGAAATCTTCACCTTATGCCGATTACCGTCTTCATCCAACAAGACAAATATAACGCCCAAATCCAATAATTTCCGATAAAATTTGTGCTCATCACCATTCGCCATACCGTCATGCCAATACTTCATATCGTCCGTACGGTGCAAACTGACAATCAGCTCACCCGGCGCAGGTTGTTTATCGCCTTCGAATGAAGTTTTGAGCGTTTTTGCATATCCCCTTGTCAATCTCCAGAAATAAAGATCGAACGACAGCCCATCCGGCGCGAGACTGTCGCTGTTATCATAGTTCGCAGGACGAAACGCATAACCGGTATAACTAAAAAACATTTCATCGAGCAGTTCGCTTTCCCACTGGATCGTCGAAATGTTTTTCTCGATGAGCAGCGTCGCAAAACCAACAGGGTAAATGCCTTGGCGACGATAGCTCAGCCGCCAGTAATCAGTGGACTTTAGATAGTAGCTGAAATAGTCCGGTTCCGGGTTGCCGGGCTCATCATGACCGGCACTGTCCTGGAACGCACGATCGCGCACAAACTCATAATCACGAATCGTCGGCGGGGTAGGTCTGATCCCCTTTACGGTAATTTCATAGTTTTCGTTTGAATTGTCAGTCGAATTATGAGTTGAACCATCAGCGGCTTGGAACCGAGCAAAAAAAGTACGGCTCTCCGCAGTGGCAAGGTGAATATAAAACTCCCTGAAGCGTACACCATTGTTTTTTGCTACAGGTGGCGCTAATGCGGGCGTTTGCCCAATGCCGGCAGGGGAATAATATTTGAAGCGGTTTCTTTTTTTATTAACCGCCCATTGAATGCCACTGTCGTACTCAATCCCTTCCTGGGCGAGGCGGGTAAAGGGAACTTCGGCACCCGTCAACTTGTCAACCAGCCTTAATGTTGACAGCTCCACGTCGCTGACGGGAATATAGATCTCCTCGCCACCCATGTTGATCGACTTGGTCTTTATTGTGATGATGACGGGAATTTGCTGCAAACCATTAGAATAGCATTGGTCCTGTCCACCGTTAGCGATAATTGAAAACTCGTCGAGTTCCGACCATCGTGGTTCCGCTTCTTGTCTTTCGGACAGTTGGATGATGCTGTAGCCGCTACGCCCTCGAGGGGCAGTGCACTTCACTACAGTGAAGAGCGACGTCATTTGCGCGGGGGGAGTAAAAACACCCTCCTGGCTCACTTCCCCCTCACCAATGACGCTCCAGACACAATCTTCCGGCCACTCCCAATCGGCCCGCAATTGAACCGTCTCCGAAAGGCTGATCGAGGGCACAAACGGCGGGTCAATTGCCAACGTTTGCTGTGACTTGAGTAATACTATCGTTGCCTCGATAGTCTCACGGGTACTTTTGTCCAGCACCCTGATTTTCTGAACCACCAGTGGTTCCGCCAGCGAGATGGGAGGCTTATAAACAGCATGATTGTTATCCATGACCGTCAAGAGACCTTCCGCAGGCGTGAGTGTGGGCCAGACCAAATCCCCGCCGCTCAGCGTGGTCGCCGACAGCTGAATCGGCGTGGCGCCGGTACCGATGCCGCTGGTGCATACTCTCGGGGAGATACTCATGCTTTCGAAAACCGACAGTACCAACGCCGAACTGATGCGCTTCCGATCTTCCATGGAATAGCCGGCAGTTACCACTGTGGGCAGCTGCTCCTTGCCCATCTTTGATTGACTGAGCGACGTATACACACCGCCTTCTTGGGTAATAGTGCCCACCGACAGTGGACTGATCGGGTTGCTCACACTCCACTGAACATCATTGATGACGCTGCCGTCACCCGCACGGGCGGTGAACTGTTGAGTTTTTTCGCCCCTGAGGCTGATAAACGGCGGCTCAATCGTCATGCTCTCGGGTGTTGGCTTGATATTGCCCAGCACCAGAAAGTCGTGCGGTTCATGCTTGCCGTCGGTGCTCTCGATAAAGACGTTCTCGCCGGGGAACAACAGGTTTTTGAGCACGTCCAGTTGCGTCTCATTGAGCAGATCAATCCAGTCATGGTTCAGCACCAGCGAAGCCGAATACAGGTCTTCGCCGTCCACCTGATCATCCGGTATCAAGTACGGGAAACCACTGCCTTCCCCCGGAATGCTTCCATTTTCATCGCTGACTTTCAGCCGGATGAAAACCACCACGGCGCCGTCGCCATGGTTGGGCGCCAAAGGATTTTCGGCACCGGGGGCCTTTTGCGTACTAAGGTAGTAACCCGTCGGGCTCAAGGGGTTATAACCACTGAAATTGAACAGGCCCAGTTCAAAAGTCCGTTTATCCACTGGCTGCACAGCCAGGAGCCCCTGAATGAATGCGCCGATTTTCTTCTGGACGCCCGGCAGACTCCCCAGATTGCAGGTCATCTCAGGGTCTGAGGCCAGATCCAGTGTGATCCGGCCCTTTTTATCGACTTCGCCCTCGAGCTGATCCAGGTCAATTTTCATCTCGACCTTGAAGCCCAGGTCTTCAGAAATACTGAAGCTGGACATCAATCCGGGGACTCCCAGTACCGGCCGGCTCATGGCCGAGTAGGTACCGGCGATGATATTCATGGTCAACGTGACGCGGTGAGAATTGAGCGATGCCGATTCGAACGATAAAACCGGTTTGCCCAGAACGAGAGAGTCCAATGTCACGGACTCGGTCCCGTCATCCGTCACATCGAATTCACCGCTGAGCGGCGGTAGTTGTCGGGACTCATTCAACCAGGCGAGGTACTGTGTTTCCAATAAACGATTGAGTTGGGCACGACCGAATACCGCGATCGCTCCCCAGCCGTGACACACCGAGACCCCGTTCATATGGCTTAATAAACTTTCCAGCGAATTAACCGACATGATCATTCTCCGATCAAATTGACAAGGGTACTCATTGACTATCGGTGCTTAGCATTCGAATAGTTTCCGGCACGCTGAACAACGGCACAGGCAAAAGGATGAAGCCCTCATCCGCGGGCCGCCCACGGAGCGGCGGGACGTAGGCGGTGACAACGGCAAACCTGTGTTGCCCCTCAGGATCGATGGTATAAACGCCTGTTGCTGGATTGACCTGACCTGAGCCTTCCAACAGTGCCCATTTGAGCTCTTCTGTAGGATCTACAGGCTCGTCGTTGCCCCAATACGCTTTCAATTGAACCTGATCCGACTGTAAAGCGGCCGATTCATCAAACCTCACGGTGATGGAGGGCACTCCATGCAGGACCAGTACCTTGGCTTTCTCGGTTATTCCAGTCCGTGTGTTTTTAACGACAATATTATCTACACTGAATAACCGCTCTTTGTTTTGAGGACCGGGATAGTAGGTGTGATCCCCCTCCTCTTTATCGCTTGGGCGCACCGTCGCGCCCGAACTCGGATCTTCTACGGACCATTCCAGTCCGTCCCCATTCAACGCACCGGCCGACATTTCACGCCCCAATGAATCTGCGGCACCGCAGATCTGAATCAACGGGTTGACGGAAAGGGGACGCGGCAGCACGCTGACCAGTGCCGAACTGGTATGGATACCGTCCGTAGCCGTGACCTTCACGCGGGTCTGGTTACCCTCGATCTCAGCAACGGTTGGTGGGGTGTAAAACCCCGACGCCGGGTCTTTGAAGGCCCCTGGATAGGCAGTGCTGCCGAGAATGTTTTCCACTGTCCAGGTCAGGCCCTCGCGGGGAGGCTCGGTTGTGAACGGATAGTCAGTGGTGTGACTGATCACCGGCTCCAATGGAACGATGCTGAAAGCGGTTTGCGTAGGGCCAACCTGACCGAACAGCGCCAAGTCGCCGGTGCAATCGACGCGCTCGAACCGTACAGCGTTGTCGCCACGGAACAACAAGCTGTTTAGCGAGAAGACGTTGATATCGGCTGCTGCAGCGCTGAATTCCTCCACAATTGAATCTAGATGGCCCAGAAGTCTTTCGTTGGTTTTAGATCTTATGTCATTGAAGTGTGCCTCCACCCGATCGTCACCTTCATAATATCCAATTCCAACACCCGCATTGACTAATGTATCTCCTTTTTTTACGCCAACAACCCCAGGCCCCTCCATAATAAAATTAAACACCCAAACGCCCATCCAACCAGATGTTATGTTATACAAAAAGCCGAGACCATCAGTTTTACACGGCTGTTCTTTATCCCCCCTCCACTCAATATCAATCCCCCCCTGAGTCCCTGGCCCCCGTCCGCCATCTGGTAAGAGACGGAGCCTAAAGCTCGCATTACCAGGTGTAGGGTTATCAGTACCACCAGTATCGTCACTAAAATTTACAATTAATGAAACCACCTCGAACTTGAAACCCTCATAACTAAAAACATGAGCATAGCTCCCGCGCCCCCCTCCACAAGACATCTCAGTATAATTGCCTTTCTGCTCCAGAACTGCCCGAAATGGATCCTCATGAGTGTGTATTCGCTTGACTGCTTCAGCACATATTTTGCTCACTACCATCTCATGGCCAAGTAGTACCGACGCCGAATACCCCTCCGGCAGCAAATATTCCAGGTCGGTAGACTCCGCAGGGTATGTCCCGTTCTTCCCGCCCTCCATCGTGACAAAAAGCAGTACGGCACCCTCTCCTTGATCGTCCTCGGGGTTCGCTCCTGGCTTGGCATGGGTGCGAATAAAAAATTTCGAAGGCTTTAAAAACTGATCAGGCTTAAACTTCACCTCGTTCAACACAAAGGTCCGTTGCGCCTCAGGCATGCCGATAAATCGCTGCTTGAAGCGTGCACCGGCAACCTTGCGCAGGTGCTCGGTTTCGGCGTACGTCAATCGATATTCAGTGCCCTCGGCCAAATCCAGTTTCACAGTCCCGGCTCCATCCACTGTGCCTTCGGTTGCCTTCAGCTCGATTTCCGCCAGCAGTTTCGGCCCATCCAGGGCATCTTCCTGAGCAATTTTGGTGACGTTCCATTGCTGTGCACCCAGCGGTTTTTCAAATGTCAGGTGAGCGCCACCTATGACTGTCATGCTCAACTGTGCTTTTGAGTCGAGCAAATTCGAATTGATAAACGATAGGCGCGGACTGTCCATCAGATAGTTGGAAATAAATTCTTTTTGGGTAGGCGTCGCGTTGTCGGCGATCTCTTCGGTAATCGGCTTCATATAATCTGACGTACTGAACCGACCTATGTATTCCTGCAACAGTACAGTATTGGTCTTGGTCCGGTCGTAGGCGACAATGGCGTCCCAACCGAGCGTTCGCGGTTCTTCCTTTAGCCACTCCAACAGCGTTTCGACTGAATTGTTTTTCATGATTAAATCCTCATCGACTTTCGAGTTGACCGACTGAATCAACAGTTAGTCAAAGCCAACTCAACGGGTTAAGTTAAGGTTTGTATCGTTGAACGGCACCTGGGTTTCGCCCCCATCGAAACTGACTTTTGCCTTGAGCGTAAACTTTTCATTCAGCTTTAATGATTGCAAAAATGCACGATTCAATTTTTCTTTTATTACTTTCTTGCCAAACTCCTCCGCTGTGACCGGCACCGCATTACGCACAATGATTCGCGTCGAACCGCCGCCTGCCTTTACACCGCTGGCTTCAATTGTGAGTTTCTGATCTATGGCCATGAACGGCCAAGCCATGGATGGCGGTTTGCCGATAACAAGATCCGCGCCCTCAAGTGGCACGCTGGTCAAGGACAGGGTCAGCGTGCCTTGCGCCTGGGTGCACTGAATGTCCGGATATCTTGTCGAGGCCAGGGGCTCGATACGCAGGTTGAATGATCCGGAAGGCTGGCCTGGCGGGGTCACTCGATAGAAGACCTCAAAGCGCTTGTTTTCTTCCGTCGACATATTGGCCGCAATCGCGGTGCCAGGAATAAAAAACCGCTTGCCTGAGCCTCCAACGGGGTCTGTCGCTACGTACCGGCCACCGTTGGGGTGGCCGTCCCAGTGCATCTCGACCTGCGCGCCCGGGCCAATCGTCGCCCCTTCAGGTACGTTGACATAGGCACCGTTGGGGTCGGCCGCCAGCCAGCCCCTGTGTTCGCCCTCCGCAGTGGCGTTTTCCACAATCGGCGGCGGCAAATCCAGAGGCACGCTTATATCCAATAGCAGTGGCTCGCCAGACTCCGCGGCATCGACGCGTGCATATTGATAGCTCACCGTCACCTGCGATCCGCTGTTGGCCGACACCCATTGGGGCTCGAGATAGAACTCAAGGATGCCACTGTCGAGAGTCGATAAATCGACTCGCAACGACTTGATCACACTGTTGGCGTCCCGATTACCTTTCCAATACATCAACACCACGTCACCGTCCTGAATAGCCCCATAGACAGGTATGATTTGCAGTGTGAGCCCTTCGTCCCCGGGGGTAATCGGGCCTCCCGCGTAGTCTTTTATGGTAATCACAGGCAGCAGCGCTGAGCCGGGCGGGACGATCTGAATGGTTTGCATGGGGGAATCGCTTGGCCGGCCCAGCCCATTGGCATATTCGATGCTGTAGCTGATCTCGGCATACTGGTCGGGAATGCCGATCACTTCAGAGAGGGGTACATTGAATATCAAAGGCCGGCCAAGGTGCTCGGCTGCCAGTTCCTTGCTTTCCTTATAGGGATTCTCAGGCACCCCTTCATAATATCCTTGCCAGGTAAACGTCACTTTATCCCCAACCGTCATGGCCTGATAAGGCGGCACGACGGCTGTGGCCCCGGCAGAACCTATGAGATCTGGATCAAGCGCAAGCCCATGGGACTCTTTGATTTGCGGGACGGCGAGTTGCGCTCCTTTCACTGGCCGCTCGCCGACATAACAGAAAATTCGCCGCGATTCCGGCCGGTCGCTCGCAAGGCCCACGGAGTAGGAATAAAACGCCCAACCTTGATCCAGATGCTTAAGCACATCATTGGGAACAAGCACGGGCATCCCGAGTTCAGGTGTGTAGCCGTCCTCAGTCGTCACGTCCACTCGTGAGTTGGCAAAATCAGCCACTTCGCCTTGCGCACTGCACCCTCGCCAATTGGGCCAAAGCACGTCGTTAATCGCAATGGCGTCATATTTGATATAGGTCAGCAGTGGATCGTCCCCCAGTTGCTCGAGATCGATCCAGTCGCCGCTCCGTAAATCGGGTATTGTCGGGGGCTGCAATAATTCCGCCATTAGTTTAATTCCTTAATCTGCCGGGTCTCGATCATATTCAACTTTTGGATGTGGCTCTTTTTACGCCTCTGCCGCTCGCCTGACCACTAACAGAACTACTAGGTGGCCAAACCCTGAATCGTTGATATTGTTGATGTGTCAGCGGACCCATGATTTTAGCGGGCGCGTGTCACAAGTTATTGGCGCGACAGTATTCGACGCGCAGAAACAGCTCAGCGTTCGCTACCCCAAGCTCAACTTGAAATGAGGCACACACCCATGAATCACGTCAAAGCGGCTGTTTTCGGGCTATTACTTGCCAGCCACATTGTCTATCCCGAATCTACCCTGGCAGATGCAGTAACTCCCAGCGCGCGAGGAACAATTATATTGAGGGACAAAGAAAACGCTTCCTGTTCGCTAACAGCCCCCGAACCGGGCAAAACAGTGGTGTATGATTTTACCGGGGATAAACCTTGTAAAAGTGACTGGACTCGAACAGTGCAGTTCGCGGATTTCCCTTCCGCCACTGTTATTTTGATGACCGACGGGAACAGCTGCAGTAAGGACACTCCGGACCAATCTTTCTGGCTGGAAATCAAAACGATAAAAAAGAACACGTTCAGCGAAGTCATCCCGATTGAAGAGCTCGATATTTTTTCACCCGGCCAGATTATCGAGTCGGGATTGCAACTCCTCGGAAAATTTCATGATCCAGGAGAGCCGATCCGCGATCGGTTAGGGTGTGTAAAAATCACGACATCAGCCGCCCCACCCGCCCAGCCTTGAACCTCACTTCTGTCACGCCGGCCTCCGCTCGTTTTTTTATTCACGAGACTTATCAAATGACCAGTTCAACTGCGGCGCACTCCCAAGCCTTCAATTTCATGAGTTTCCTGCAAAACGGTGTCGACCCGCGTACCGGCCAATACACCGTGTCCATCAACTTTCCCGAGATCAAGTGCAACGAACTTTGCGGCCCGGTCGTCCCACTGGGCCTGGCCTTCAACCCGATCAACGTCCTGGACTCCGGTTTCGGCCTCGGCTGGAACCTCAACCTGTCGCAGTTCACCCCAAACGACAGCATCCTGGCCTTGAGTACCGGGGAAACCTACAAGGTCACCGGCAGCCCAGTTATGACCTTCTCAACAATGGCCACAACTTCCTCGGCAACGGCGCCGTTGTCACCCACACCTATGAATACGGCACCCGTGCCACGCTCATGGCCGACGGCAAGCGGTGCGCCGGGTTGATCGCACCTTCAACCGCTTTCATTTGCTGGCTGAAGAAAAAACCACCCAAGACCATTGCGTAAAGAGGGTCTCGACGACCTATTACGCCGAGGACAAGCCGTTCGAGGAGCAGGTTGCCCAGTTCCAGTTGCCCAATTGGGCCAAAGCACGTCGTTAATCGCAATGGCGTCATATTTGATATAGGTCAGCAGTGGATCGTCCCCCAGTTGCTCGAGATCAATCCAGTCGCCGCTCCGTAAATCGGGTATTGTCGGGGGCTGCAATAATTCCGCCATTAGTTTAATTCCTTAATCTGCCGGGTCTCGATCATATTTAACTTTTGGATGTGGCTCTTTTTACGCCTCTGCCGCTCGCCTGACCACTAACAGAACTACTAGGTGGCCAAACCCTGAATCGTTGATATTGTTGATGTGTCAGCGGACCCATGGTTTTAGCGGGCGCGTGTCACAAGTTATGGCGCGACAGTATTAGACGCGCAGAAACAGCTCAGCGTTCGCTACCCCAAGCTCAACTTGAAATGAGGCACACACCCATGAATCACGTCAAAGCGGCTGTTTTCGGGCTATTACTTGCCAGCCACATTGTATATCCCGAATCTACCCTGGCAGATGCAGTAACTCCCAGCGCGCGAGGAACAATTATATTGAGGGACATAGAAAACGCTTCGTGTTCGCTAACAGCCCCCGAACCGGGCAAAACAGTGGTGTATGATTTTACCGGGGATAAACCTTGTAAAAGTGACTGGGCTCGAACAGTGCAGTTCGCGGATTTCCCTTCCGCCACTGTTATTTTGATGACCGACGGGAACAGCTGCAGTAAGGACACTCCGGACCAATCTTTCTGGCAGGAAATCAAAACGATAAAAAAGAACACGTTCAGCGAAATCATCCCGATTGAAGAGCTCGATATTTTTTCACCCGGCCAGATTATCGAGTCGGGATTGCAACTCCTCGGAAAATTTCATGATCCAGGAGAGCCGATCCGCGATCGATTAGGGTGTGTAAAAATCACGACATCAGCCGCCCCACCCGCCCAGCCTTGAACCTCACTTCTGTCACGCCGGCCTCCGCTCGTTTTTTTTATTCACGAGACTTATCAAATGACCAGTTCAACTGCGGCGCACTCCCAAGCCTTCAACTTCATGAGTTTCCTGCAAAACGGTGTCGACCCGCGTACCGGCCAATACACCGTGTCCATCAACTTTCCCGAGATCAAGTGCAACGAACTTTGCGGCCCGGTCGTCCCACTGGGCCTGGCCTTCAACCCGATCAACGTTCTGGACTCCGGTTTCGGCCTCGGCTGGAACCTCAACCTTTCTCAGTTCACCCCAAACGACAGCATCCTGGCCTTGAGTACCGGGGAAACCTACAAGGTCACCGGCAGCGGCGATAAACCGGATATCAAGGAAAAAAAACTCGACAGTTTCCACTTCGAAAACAACGGCGACGGCACCTATCGCGTGCTGCACAAATCCGGGCTGATCGAGGTGCTTGAAACCGGCGGCAGCGGCGCCGACAAGGTGGCCCTGCCGGCCAGGCTCTATTCGCCCGCCGGCCACATGGTCAGCTTGTCCTACGCCGCTTTTCGGGGTGGTCAGCGCCTGGAAACCATCAGCGATGCCCAGGGCGAACTGTTGCGGATCAACCGCCCCAGCGATACATCGGTCGAAATACTCCTGCGCCCCTATGACGGCCCTGATGGCGGTCCACTGGCGCGCTATGAGCTCAAACTGACCAACGGCTGGGTCGATGAGATTGTGTTACCGACTGACGAGAAGGCCTCCTGGCGCTTCCTCTATGAGCCGATCCGCGGCGTCCTTTGCATCAAGGACGTCAAGACGCCCGTCGGCGGCCACGAAACCATCGACTACCAGGACCAGGGCCATCCCTATCCTGGCAGCGCCCAGCGCCCTAACCTGCCACGGGTGACCCGCCATCGCACTGATCCGGGTTTCGGCCAGCCGATGATGGAAGTGCTCTACAGTTATGACCCTCTCAACAATGGCCATAACTTCCTCGGCAACGGCGCCGTTCTCAGCTGGGTCGAAGGTCTGGACAATCTCTACACCGTCACCCACACCTATGAGTACGGCACCAGTGCCACGCTCATGGCCGACGGCAAGGCGGTGCGCCGGGTTGATCGCACCTTCAACCGCTTTCATTTGCTGACTGAAGAAAAAACCACCCAGGACCATTGCGTAAAGAGGGTCTCGACGACCTATTACGCCGAGGACAAGCCGTTCGAGGAGCAGGTTGCCCAGTTCCAGTTGCCCAAGGCAGTCAAGACCAGTTGGGAGATGGACAACGATGCGACCAAATACCGCTACGAGGTCGCGCAGACCGCTTACGACACGTCTGGCAACCTGACCGAACAGGTCGAACCCGACGGCATCAAAACCGTTTATACCTATTATCCCAGGGAGGGCGCCGACGGCTGCCCGCCCGACCCGGAAGGTTTCGTGCGCAACCTGAAGGACACCACCGTCGTGCCATCGCCAATGGGCAACGGTGAGGCGCCGACCCTGCGCACCCGTTATCGCTACAGTGCGCTGGCACCGTTGGCGGGCAGCCAGTTAAAGGACTGGTTGGTGGTGGATAGCGAGACCTTGCTGCAAATAGAGAACGGCGACGAAGGTGAGACAGAAGCGCAATTACAGCAAATCCTGCGCAGTTGCTTTGTCGAACCCGACAATGCCTTCCTGCACGGGCGTCCCCAAAGTCAGCGGGTAACTCTGCCCAGTAAAATCACCCCAGACAACAGCACCATCACCGACTACCAATACAGCAAACCCGACAGCTTGCTGGCTGGAGAAACGGTGCTACAGACTGTCGAGACCCTGACCGGTTTTGACCATGTGGCGGGCACCCATGAAGTTCAGAAGGTGATGACCTTCCAGCATTCGCTGCTCGTCGGTCAGCCGGTACTGATGCCTGACGTCAACGATGTGCAGACGCTTTTTCGCTACGATGCTTTGGGTCGGGTGACGAGCGAAACCGTAGCGCCCGGAGAAGCGGATTTCGAAGCCACTCGATATTATGAGTACACCCTGACTTCCCTGGACGGACAACAAGCCGAACAAGTGCTCACCGATGTCAAAGGCGTGAGTACCCGCACACGGTTCGACGGGCTCAACCGGACGATCTACGAAGAACGCCGGGACGTCGACAGCAGCATTGGCGCCGAGGCATACCGCCAGACTTACGCAGCTGCCTACGATACATTGGGCAACCTGGCTCGGGAATCCAGCTTCGACTGGCTTGGCGACGAATCGTTAGGGCTGACCAGCCGATTCGACTACGACAACTGGGGCATGCAGCGCAGTGTTATCGGCCCGGACGGCGTCACAACCATCAGCGATGTATCGCCTTTCGGAGAAAGCGGCCCGATAGAGCGCCACTGGCAGGAAAGTAACGAGCAACCGCCCACGGTGAGTAACCTGAGCGTGAGCGAGTACAACCGCTTCGCCAAACTGGATTCAGTCCAGCGACTCGACGCTCAACAGCTGAATAATCAGCTCCGAACGGTTCAAAGTCAGGGTGACAGGCCCAGCGTGGTTCAATCCCTCGATGCCTTGCTGCTGAACGCAGAATTGCCAACAGTCGGGTCGATTCGCTATGCCTATGATGGTCATGGCAGTTGCATCCAGCAAATCGAACTGCTGGATGACCTGGAACGTACGACAGGCTACGAATACGATGCCTGGGGGCGGATGCTGTGCACAACGCTTCCCGACAAAACGTGCGTCAGCCGTACCTTTGCCGAGCATTGCTCGGGCGAGTTACCCGTCGCCTTGGAGGTAACGTCTGCAAACCCGGACCAACCGTCCGTCATCGTTGGCCAGCAAACGTTCGACGGTCTGTTGCGGCTGACCCAACTCACTGTCGGCCCACGAGTGGAACGCTACAGCTACGCTGGCGGCCAGATGCAAATCTGTCAGCGAGTCACACCGGCCAACAGAACGTTCGATTACGAATACACGTTGAGCCTGACAGAGCAGCCCGTAGTCATCAACACATCCGAGGACAACGCGTCCTACATCTACGATCATAAAAGCGCCAGTATCACCAAAGCGGAAAATGACCAGGGGAGTCGTCAGTACCAATACAACGCCGCCGGTCACCTGCTTAAGGAAAGCTGGACCGATACTGAGGGTGCCAAGGAAACCCACTACGTCACATCCTTGCAAGGGCGGCAACTAAGTCGCGGCCATACCGGTGGAGCGGAAACCTTCTATGCGTATGACGACTACGGGCGGGTGAAGAACGTCACTCAAGGCACACTGCAAGCCGAATTCGAGTACAACGCTCTGGGCCGCCCGAGCCGCACCACCACACGGAACCTGGACACCGACAATAAGCTGGTGACTGACATTGAATACGATACCCTGGGCCGGGAAACCAAGCGTACCCTGAGCCTGACCGACCAACCGCCACGCACTATCACCCAGACCTGGCTGGCCGATGATCAGTTACAGGGTCGGCATCTGGAAATGGATGGACGCAGCCTGCTCAAGGAAGAATTTTCCTACGATCTGCGCAATCGACTGATACAGCACATTTGTTCGGGCGCGACCCTGCCCAAAGATGCCTACGGCAATGCAATCGAGAAACAGGTCTTCTCATTCGATGCACTGGACAACATTCAACGCTGTATAACGTCATTCGCGGGCGTGGAAAAGCCCGATGTCGCGCGCTTCACTTACTCGGAGGACGATCCATGCCAGTTGCTGAAACTTACCCATACCTACACTGAAGGCGGCTACACAGCCAGCCAGACATTCGAGTACGACGCTGATGGGCGCATGCTCAATGATGAGCAGGGCCAGCGTCTGAGCTATGACAGCCAAGGGCGCCTGCTCACGGTCAAAACCGCTGACGAGCAACAGACGCTCGGCACCTATCGCTATGACGGGCACAACCATCTGATCGCAATACGTCAGGGTGATCAGAGCGAAACCTTGCGGTTCTATCATGGCTATAACCTGAGCCACACCATTCAGGACGATAAGCACATTCAGTACTTCCGCCATGGGGATCTGCCACTGGGGGAGCAACAGCTCAATGACCATAATCGCACCTTGCTGCACTTGACCGACGCCAGCCCGAGTGTCATAGGCGAAAGTCTGCAGAACGGACTGCGCACGGCCGTTTACAATGCCTACGGCGAACGCAGTGCTAATGATGAACTACAGAGCCTGCTGGCCTTCAATGGTGAAGTGCGCGAAGAGACCCATGGCTGGTACCTGCTGGGCCGTGGCTATCGGGCCTACAATCCAAGACTGATGCGTTTTCACAGCCCGGACTCACTCAGCCCGTTCGGTGCCGGTGGGGTCAACCCTTACGTGTATTGTCTGGGCAATCCAATCGCCTTTCGTGATCCAAGCGGCCATCGACCCAATCGTCCCGAAAGCCCTTGGTATATAGACCCCGTCGAAGAACCGAAACAGAGTTTTTGGCAGAAATGGCTTCCAGTTGCAGGTCTGATTATCGGTTTTGTCGTCGCAATCGCGTTCACCCCCTTCACAGGCGGCCTGTCTCTGGGCCTCGTTATCGGCGCAGCCGGAGTTGCGCTCAGCGGCGTAGCGGTCGGAGTCGGTATCTATGCCACTGTTGCAGAGGACGAGGATGCAATGACCGCCGCCACGTGGCTGTCGATTGCCGGGGCTGTCGGATCCGTCGCATCCGGAGTCGTGACGAAAGTAGCAGCGAAACTGGCAGTCAGGGCTTCCGCGAAAGCTGCGGCCGCCAGCATAGCCAAGAATGGGGGGGCGGTTGCGTCTCTGGCGAAGGGAGGGATGAATATGCGTGGACTGGCCGCATCTGCCAGAGCGCCTAGAACTGTTGGACCTGCCGGAGCTGGAGCTGGGCCTCGGGGCGTCGCTGGGCCTCAGGGAGTCGCTGGACCCCAGGGAGTCGCTGGACCCCGGGGCCCCGCTGGACCTCAGGGCCCTGCTGGACCTCAGGGAGCCCCTGGGCCTCAGGGAGCCCCTGGTTCAAAGGGAACAGCGAAATCAGCCCCTTCCCCAACATCTCCAGATTCTAATGGAATCAGAGCGGTTAACCCCCCTAATACAGGAACACATCTCTCTCTTGGCGGATACAAAAGAGGGAGCGACGGTAATTGGAACTGGACAGGGTACACATCAGAAACAATACATCTGCCTCTACTGACCGCTTCTTGACAAGCTAATAATCGGCGCGCCCAAGCCCTTGACTACTGGAGGTATCCTCGCCACCCGTAGTCAAGGGCGTTTGCAGCGTTGAATGCGTCCCCGGTTCACGTCGCCAAGTACCTGCTGTTACAACAGCCCCGCAAAACTGAGAGTTCTCTCATATCCCCAACCGCTCCCCCTTCATAGAATCGCCTCCCATCGAGACAACGCAACATCCCTGACTTCCCTCCCACCTTGCAGTGCAACAACGGCACTGTCTCGACCTTAATTACCGCCGCGCACTGTTTCGATAAAAGGATTTACCGTTTGAAAAAGTCTCTACTCGTACTTTCCCTCGGCCTGGCTGCCGGCCTGGCGGGCACTCCGGTTTTCGCCAATACCGGCACTATCAACTTCGAAGGCAGGATCACCAGCAGTACGTGTCCGATTGAAGTCGTCAATCCGGAAGATGGCTCCATCGGCAACCAGGTAAAAATGGGCAGCATTGACGCCAGCCGCTTTACCGGTTCGGGCCAGGAATACAGCGGCAAGAGCTTTGCCTTACGCGTGACCGGCGGCCCTGGTTGCAACGTAACAGCTGGTAGCACCGCCAACGTCACGTTCAACGGCACCGCCGATCCATCCGGTTCGTATTTCGCGGTCACCCCCACCGCTGATGGCGCCAAGGGTGTGGCCATCGTGCTCAAGGATAAAAGCGGCACGGCGATCGCTCCCGGTGCAGCCTCTGCTGATTACGACCTGAACGATAGCGGCCCAACCGACATGGTGTTCAACGCCTATTACCGGTCGATCGCCATGCCAGTGGAACCTGGCGCGGCCTCGGCCGATGTCCAGTTTGTCGTCGCCATCAACTGATACCCGCTCTTGCCCCTTGGTTGCGCGTCATGGCCAAGGGGCCTCTCAACGCTGTCCGGGCACCCGTACTCGCCTGGATAAAAGGTACTGACCTATGTTCGGCTTAATCAAGCAGGTGGCCACTAGCCGGCCGGCTCTTGGCGTTTGCATGACTGCTTTCATGCTGGCGTCACATATTCCCGTCGGCCAGGCGGCCTTGACGCTCAACGGTACCCGCGTGGTATTCGGCAGTGACCAGCGCAGTGCTTCGTTGATCGTCGCCAACCCCAGCAACAGGACCTTTGCGGTACAAACCTGGGTCAATACGGCCGACGATGACGCCACCACAGCGGTGCCGTTCATCCCTTCTCCTCCGTTGTTCCGACTCAACCCGGGCAAGGAACAGCAAGTCCAGATCAATGGTTTGCCCAATACGCTGCCAACCGATCGAGAGTCGCTGTTCTATTTTAATGTTCAGGAAATCCCCCAGGCCACCCCCGACGAAATCAATGTTCTGAATATCGCCCTGCGCACCCGCATAAAACTGTTTTATCGCCCCAGCCAGCTCAAGGAAAACCCAATCAGCCGCCTGAAGGACTTGCAATGGTCGATCAAGCATCCGGGCGGTAAACCGCAGTTGGTGGTGAATAACCCGACGCCTTTCCACGTGTCCTTTATTCGCCTTGAAGTGAACGGAAACGGCCAGCACCAGACCTTTCAAAACGTCGCGATGGTCGGGCCACTCTCCAGCCAGGCCTATGCCCTGGACAGCGTCAGACCCGGGCCCGGTTTGCAGGTGGTGTTCTCGGCAATCAATGACTACGGCGGCTACAGCAAACCGTTGACCTTACCGATTCAGTTGACCCCTTGAGGCAGTGCATATCGCGCTCACTGCCTGGAATACGATCATGACACTATCACCCGGATGCCGACGCGCGCGTTACCGCCTGCGCCTTGTTCATCTGTTCGTTATCGGCAGCGGCGGCGCCATCCTGTTCGAGGCAAGGCCCGCGCTGGCGACACCCGCCATTGAATTCCAATCCAGCTTCATGCGCCAAAGCCCGGAGCATGCCAGCGACGCCGGAGCGTTGGCTCTCAGCGCTCTGGCCAACAGTCACGATCTGGGCCCGGGGCGCTACTGGGTCGACATTCAGGTCAACCTGGGTTATTTCGGCCAGCGAGAAATCGAGTTCCTCTTCAGCCCCGAGGGTGATCGCCTGCTGCCTTGCCTGTCGCCCGAACTGCTGGGTCAACTGGGCGTGCGGCTCGACAGCCTGGCCGACCCCGCTTTGCTGCAAGCCCCTTGCGTCGATCTGTCAGCGCTGATCCCAGGTGCCGAGATCGACTTCGATGGCAGCAAGCTGCTGCTGGCCATTTCCATCCCGCAAATCGCTATGCGCCGCGACGTGCTGGGCCAGGTCGACCCCAAGCGTTGGGACCATGGCATCAATGCCGCCTTTGTCAGCTACCAGGTATCGGCGCAGCAGGGCACGAGTCGCTATCGCGGCCACCAAAACAGTGATGATCTGTACCTCAACAGCGGCCTTAACCTTGGCCCCTGGCGCTTGCGCAGCAACCAGTCGCTGCGCCAGAACGAAGATGGCAAGCGTGAATGGACCAGAGCCTACACCTATGCACAGCGCGACTTGCCTGGCACCCATGCGAATCTGACCCTGGGTGAAACCTTTACCAGCGGCGATGTGTTCAAAAGCCTGCCGATCAAAGGAATACTCATCGGGTCGGACCTGGGGATGCTGCCTGATGTCCTGCAAGGTTATGCACCGATCATCCGCGGCGTAGCGCAAACTCGCGCCAAGCTCGAGATTCTGCAGAACGGTTATCCGATCTACTCCACTTATGTCAGCCCCGGCCCGTATGAAATCGACGACCTCAGCACCAGTGGCGGTAGCGGGGAACTGGAAATCGTCCTGACTGAGGCCGATGGTCAGGTCCGCCGTTTTACTCAGCCCTACGCGACGCTCAGTAACCTGTTGCGTGAAGGTGTATGGCGCTATGGCAGTGCGCTGGGCCGCTACCACGGTACAAGCGACCTCGATGAGCCATTACTCTGGCAAGGCACTCTGGCCATGGGCACGGTGTGGAACTCAACGCTGTATGGCGGCCTGATGGTCAGTGATTTCTACCGGGCCGGCACCCTCGGAGTATCCAGGGATCTGGGTTCGTTCGGCGCGCTGGCCTTTGACCTCACTCATTCGAGCGCCGATATTCACACCCTGGATTCGCAGAATGTCCAGGGTTTGAGTTATGCCGTGAAATACGGCAAATCCTTTGCGACCAAAACCAATCTGCGCTTCGCCGGCTACCGCTATTCGACCGAAGGCTATCGGGATTTCGACGAAGCCGTGCGCCAACGTAGCCGCAGTTCAACCTGGCGCGGCAGCCGTCGCAGTCGGCTGGAGGCTTCGGTCTATCAGAACATCGGCGCACGCAGCTCGCTGAGCCTGACATTGTCACAGCAGGATTATTGGCAAAGGGCCTATGTACAACGCCAGTTCCAGTTCAACGTCAACACCCATTACAGGGGGGTTGGCTACAATTTATATGCGTCACAATCACTAAGCGACACCCGCGACAACGACCGCCAGATTGGTCTGAGTGTGACGTTGCCATTAAATTTTGGTCATTCGACCAGCGCGACTTTCGATGTGCAGAATAACGGCGACCGTTATAGCCAGCGTGCCAGCCTGGGAGGCAGTGCCGACCAGAACCGGCTCAACTACCGGGCATCCCTCGGCAACAATGAAAACCACCAACAGTCCGCAGCGCTCTCGCTCGGCTATCAGGCACCTTTTGGTAGCGTCGGCGCGGGCCTCACCCAAGGCAGCGACTATCGCAACGTTTCACTTAATGCCAGTGGTGCGGTGCTGCTTCACGCGGACGGCGTCGAACTGGGGCCTTATCTGGGCGAAACCTCAGCGCTGGTGGAGGTTCCGGACGTCGCTGGAGTCGGCGTGTTGAATGCCACCGGGGTGAAGACCAATGAGAGGGGCTATGCCCTGGTGCCTTACCTGCGCCCGTATCGGGTTAATCATGTGGTGCTGCAAACCGACCAGCTGGGTCCGGAGGTAGAAATCGATAACGGCACCGCCCAAGTCGTACCCAGACGCGGTGCGGTGGTCAAAGCCACCTTTGCTGCCCGCTCGGTCACTCGCCTGGTTATCACTGCCCGAACCAGCAACGGTCGGCCGCTGCCGTTCGGGGCTCAGGTGGCCAACGCCCTGGGAGAGGTGATCGGCGTCGTCGGCCAGGCCGGTCAGGTCATGCTGTCGACCAGCGCCGAACCGCAGCGACTCGACGTACGCTGGGGCGATCAAACCGATCCGCAGTGTCGGCTGAGCATCGATCCGCAGAATATGGAGCAGGCACAAGGCTATCGATTGCAAGAATTGTCGTGCTACTAACCGTCGCCTTGCAACCGCTCGACAGGGATAAGGACATTTTTTACTCACCCTGCCCACTCAGGAACGACAACATGAAAACATCTAGACGCTGGATCACGGGCCTACTGGGTCTGGCTGCCAGTTGCCAGAGTCATCTGGTCATGGCAGCCCCCAATACCTGCACGTGGCGGATAACGTCCGGCCCCATAACATTCAGCCAGGACATCGGGACAGTTTTCGTCCCTCGGGATGCGCCTGCCGGGAGCATCATTGGTTCCAGCCTGCGGCTTAACCCGAGAAATAACGAAGGAGCATCCATACTCTGCGACAACGATGGCCGTGTGCGGCTGACGTTCAATGCGCAGGCGAGTGTGCCATTCGTTCAAGGTTCATTGCCCGCCATGGGCGCCCAAATTGCACCTGATACGGTCCTGCAAACCAACATCCCCGGTGTCGGTGCCAAGATCGTGCTGGGTTTCCCATTTGATAATTCGGCGACCAATGCATTCATCCCGGATGCAGGCGACTCCACGGTACCTTTCACAGCTCACCACGAAAGACCAATGGGATCGGCGCTGTTAAATTTTTCACGATTGGAAGGCTCTATCACGCTGGTAAAGACAGGTGACATCGCGCCCGGGCCACAGACTCTAAATGGACAAGAATTGTTCAACGGCTCTTTCTCAGGCATCGCCGGCACGGCCTTCGGGCTTGGGTTGACCGGCACGGTAATTCAAGCCCATTGCGGCAGTAACAGGGTGAGCGCCGATCCCGTGCCGCTAGGTAATTGGGACATCTCGGACTTTACAGGTCCGGGCCATGCCACGACCGCGGTCCCGTTCAATATTATCCTCAGCTCCTGTGTAGCCGATGACAGGGACATCAACATTGCCACCGTCAATATTCGCTTCGAGGGCGCCAACGGCTCAGTACCGGTCGCTCCGCCGATCCCCGGGGTCTTCAGCCTGACGCCCGACTCCGAAGCCGAAGGCGTGGGGATCCAGATATTGCGGGCCGATGGGTCGACCCCCGTCGAACTCAATACTGAAGTTGCGCTACAACCGATTACCGTTGGCGATACCGTTCTGGATTTCACGGCGCGCTTTTACCAGACCGGGGCGAGCAGGGATCTCGTTCCTGGCACTGCCAAAGGCGCTTTGAGTTTCACCCTCACGTATAACTAGAAAAGCCCGGCCCTCGCTAAAAATGGTCAGGGCTGTCCGCCACACATGCCCGGTCAGTCGACTAGTGTCAACTGCAGTTGCGGAAAATTGGGGGCAACAAGTGGCGGCCATGTCTGCCCGCCGTCAAAACTCACGTAGACTTTTCCCGTTAAAGACTCGTTACGCCGCAGTGAATTCAAGAACGCTTTACTTACCCGCACCGTTCCTCCCACACCAATACCCCGGATGACTTCCTGCTCAGTGACCGCACGCTCACGGATCGCCACGAATGTATCGGGGGAGCCGATTCCGGTCATTCGGATCATGATCCAATGATCAGTCGTCATTAAGGACCATGTACCCATCGTTAATTTAGCCCCTTCAGCCGCAACGGAACGTACACTCAGTCGCCCGCCGGAAAGCCCATCGCACTGGACTGTCGGGAATTTCCCACTTGGTATGGGTTGAACCGTCAGGCTGAGAATCGCGGACGGCCATTCCTGATCCTGCGCGTCGATGACACCATAAGACACCGGCAGGGTCTTGCCGATATACGCGGCAATCGATTTCATCGGAATCGGATAACGGCGCGACACCAGGGGGATCGCTGGGGTAGTGCGGTATTCCCCCACGCTGTCGGGATCACCCCACTGCACCCAGACCTTCTCGCCCGGATGAATGACTGCGGTGTCCGGTATCTCTACAACCGCCCCGGACGTAAACTGCAGTGGGCACAGCGTCTGCTGTCCTCCGGTCCCCGAGGCGTTCTCGACGGAAGGCCAAGGCAATTCGCGTGGGATAGGGGTGGCAGCGACGTCCAGCTCAACGAACTCGGATTGCACGCTTGGATTGCCCGCGCGGTCCCAAACCTTATAGCTCACATATCGCCAGCCATCGCCACGGTCACGAATCAGTTCACCAGAAACAGTGATGATCACCGGGTCGAGATAATTCAGGTGGTCCAGATCTATAACATCTCCTTGATTCAAATCACCCGGTCTTCCTCCCCAATACCAAACGATATGGTCTCCCGGCTTGGGATCGGTGTACGCCGGGAGTTTGGCCTGCACCTGATCGTCCCGTTCCAGGTACCCTGCAGTGAGTTGGTTGGGAGGGAGGACTTCGGAAGGGAATTGCAATTGGCTGGAAGGCGCAAGAAGTGGAGCGATTGTATCGAGAGTGATCACCAGCTCCGAGGAAACATCCGTCTCGTCATTATAAGCAGTCACTTTGTAAGACAACCCATGTTGTCCGTCATTGCCTCGTAGCCGCTGCTTGGGCAATGTAACAAACTGGTCTGGCGCCTCGATAGGCGCACCACGCCAAGAACGAATATCTACCGATACGTCGTCAAAGAACAGTTCAACCGACTCTTCACCCAACCTCGGATCGGAATGCTCCCATAGTTCAAACCAGACTTTCAGGTCGTCGTGTGTTTTGGCTTCCGGGAGCAGATTGGGCTCACCGCCTGGAACATTGTCAAGAACTCCATCCACACGAGGCTCAGGTAAAAGTCCGGGGCTGCTGGAAGACTGGGAGTTTTTTGGCTCGCTCATGAACAAGACTCCTTGGTAAAGCGAGCAACAATGGCCGCAGCCTTGTCCCTCGCGTCAATAAAGTACATTGAACCCGCAGTACAGCGCCTTTCCCCCGCGCAGCCGCCTCAAATCACTGAATTACCAGCTATAACGCACACCGATGTTGGCTCCCCACGGCTGCGTGATCTTGTCGCCGTTGCTGTAATCGAAATCAGCGTGGACCGAAACCTTGTCGGTCAGCGTCATGGCCACACCCGCACCCAGCTCGCCACGGGAGCCCGAGAGGTCGTTGTTGAACACACTGTTGTTGACCTGCACTTCGTTGTTTTTGGCGAACTCGTGTACGTAAGCGGCACGAAGATACGGCTGCACCACTTGTCCTTCGCCCAGGTTGAAGTTGCGCCCGGCAGTCGCACCGACCTTGCCCAGCAACGAGCGAGTGCGGTCGCCTTCGGCGGACAGGCCATTATCCAGAGCGTAATCCTTGCCCTGAATGATGACACCCGACAGTTGGGTGAACGGCTCGACGAAATAACCGTCGTCCAGCGTGATGTGACGACCGAATTCCAGGGACGCTCCCACACCGTTGTTGTTGTAGCTGCCCTTGGCCTGCTTGCCGTCGCTTAGCTGTACTTTGGATTCGTTCCGGAAACGGTTGAACTTGAGCACACCGTCGAAGTAGTAGCCGCTTTCGTCATCCAGCCAAGTGGTGTACGCACCGACGTAATAGCTGTTGACCGTGCCGCTTGTGCCGTGACTCAGGTCCAGATCGGACTTGCTGTAACCACCCAACAAGCCGACTAGCCATTGCCCGTCACCGATCGGCAACGGTGCGTCGGCACCGAACGACAGGCCCTGCTGGGTTTGTTGGTAAGCCACGCCGGAACTGGCGCTGACATCGAACTTGTTGCCATAGGCACGCATCCAGCCACCCGCCTTGCCTTCGTCCATGCGCACTTCGCCCATGCGGCTACGCAAGGTGCTGAGCTCGCCATACCAGACGGTCGGGGCAGTATTGAACAAGGCCAGTACCGATTGTGTGCCAGGGCTGATGACGCGGGAGGCAATATTGAGATACCAGTCGTTGGTGCCCTGTTTGATCAGGTCATAGGAGTAAGTCCCCAGATCCACCGGGCCGTCCAACAGCGAAAACCGGGCATCGCCGGCAGCGATGTGAATGAGCGGTATCGCGCCTGCACCGGTTGGGTCGGCGCCGCTGCTGCTGATCAAAACCGTGTGATTACCGGTGGCAGTGCCGGTTACGTCAAGGGTGTCGACCTGGCCGGTGGAAAAGTCCGCGCCCATAATGAATGTGCCATTGCCCGACAGATTGCCGACTGACAATTTGTAGAACTCGCCAAGGCTGCCGAACTGAACGCCACCGCCGTTCATGGCAAGGTTCGCGACCTCGCCGTTACCGACCATCACCCACCGGGCATCGTTGTTGACCGCCAGACTCTGAACATTCTCCAGGCGGCCGGTCAGCGTGGCGGAATTGTCGAGTACGACATCGGCGCTGCTGCCAGCCGCCACGACGATATCGCCGAACAGTTGGCTGTTATCGGCCTTGAAGTTCGCCGAAGCGTCATTGATGACTTCCAGCAATGTGCCGTTGCCGGCCACCAGGGTTGAGCCGTTGTTGACCTCAATATTCACGCGTTCGGCGTTGGTCTGGGTCAGCCCATTGACGCTGATCGCCGAGCCGGCCAATCCTTCGACGCGGGTGTTATTCAGGATCAGCGCGTTGTCGGCAGACAGATTGAGGTCGGCCCGCAAGCTCACGCCATTGAGCCCGCCCACAATGGTGCTGTCAGTGGCGGAAATTTTCCCGCCGAAGCTGCGGATACCGATGCCGTCGGCGTTGCTGCCGGTTACTTTGGAGCCGGCTTCGAGTGTAAGTTGGCTTTTGGCGCTGAGGCTCGCGCCAACCTCGCCGCCGGTAATCTCACTGTCGCGAACCAGTGCAGTGGAACCACCATTGACCGTTTGCGCCAGACGCAACCCGGTGCGATTGCTGACGATAGTGCTTTTATTGGAAATGGTCGTTTCACTGGCGGAGAGATCGACTCCATTACTGGTACCCAAGGCAGTGACCTCGGTGCCGTCAAGCACGACACTCGAGCCTGTGGTCGCACGGATCTGGGAGGTAGTGGCGCCGTTGGCCGTCAGGCTGCCAGTGTTTTCTATCAGGTAATCGTCAAGCGCAGTGGATTCATTGATGGTCCTGGAGGTGCCATCTATCAAGGTCTGTGCCAGTCCGTCCGGGCTGACCAACAACGGTGTGAGCATGGCAAGTTTGAGAAGACGTACGAGCGGAGTGACAGAAAATGACGGGCGGACGGGCATGGATGGCTCCTTGGTAAACAGGTTGTTTCGCAATCCGTTCTGCCCGACGCCTTATAGCCTGGCCTGAACGTGCAAGGGCGGCAATCCTAAGCAACCTCCTCCTCAAAATATGTAGGACTTATCCTTTTGTGGCAGCGATTTTGTTCTACGCTGTCGCACGAACATTGATGCAAGTCTGCCGTGGTATGTCAGCATCAGTGCGGACACACGGACGACAAACGCCCGTGTGCTGGCCCTGGAGAATGGGCTAAGGCCTTGGGATCTCGCACGGACCATTCGGTAGGTGAAACGCGGTGCGGGTGGTAAAATGCGTCGATTCAATCTCTTCCGTGCCGTCATTAAAGAAGTACTGGATTTTCGCGCGCCCTCTTCGGCTCGGGTTTTCGTTATAAAGAGGCAGGATATGTTTGTCATAGGGCTGCACCAGGAAGATGAAGCCGGTGATGTCCCAATCAGGACCTAGCTCAAACGTCTGCTCGAATTCCGCGCCTGGAATCGGATCTTCCGCATCGTTTAAATCCTCCCCCCTCATCGGCGTGAACACGACCCTTATCGTGTTTCCGTTCTTCAGCAGTGTTGAAAGATCAGGTATGGCGACTTGGAGCGAGCCATCAGCCTCCAAGTCCTTACATCCCGGGTAAGGGGTATCAATGGTGGGAAAACTCGCAGACGGCAGTTCAATAGCGATCGCATTGACATCAACCAGAGCAGGCGCTGAATTCAGATCATTCGGAAGATCGGCTCGGCCAACCTGGTAGTGCACAGGCACTTCAGTCCCGTTACCTCCGCCCTTGATGTACTGCCAAGGAATGTCAACGGTTTGCGATCCGCCAGGTACATGTCCGGTGTTCGTATCGTCAAAGGTAATCTGAGCCTCGACGACACGGGCGCCATTCCAGAAGAAGTCGACGATGTGGCCATTAACCGCCTCGTCGTACCAGGTGAAAGTAAACTTCGCGTCCTGCCCCTTATCAGCCCGCGTCAGCTGATTGGTTCTGATTCCATCGGAACTCTTGACTTCGCCCTCCAGTAAACTTGGATGAATCGGCTTCGGCCAATCGACAGGCGGCCAGGGGTCCCAGGGAATGGCGACCTCCAGGTTGACCTCGATATCAGTAGCTTCAGGCCCGAATACTCGGCCACTGCGAATGACTTGATAGCTGACGTTTGTTGGCTTGTTTCCGGTCGTGTCCTTTCCGTACTCATTGACCAATGTCGCAATAGGCACTACGGGAACCACAATCCTTGCAGGCGGATTGGGGCCAACTGGATAGTCGTCCGGCAGAGTGGTGCTACCCCATTTCAACCGAATGTGGTCATTGGGCTTGGGATTGTCATATTTGGAAATCCAGACGTCCACGCCTGCCAGGGCATGCTCAACCACCAACGGCCCTGGATCAGCCTGAGGAACTTCTGGCGGTTGCAGATTGGTCGGCAGCGGCCCGAAGGTAACGCTCATTTTCTGGTAGAGCGACACCGCCGGGTTCAACGCCCTGTCGATCAAGGCATAGGCGATAAAACATTCGGCATCACCAATGGCCCGAATTTTCGATCCTGGAATTTGCACCGTTGTATCAGTGATGCCAGGCGCGGGCACCAAGTCGTAGAAAACCGGGGGATTTGCCGTCGGGTCCTCAGGCGCGTTGGCAGAGTCAACCCAATAGATGGCGATTTTGTCAGTAGCTTGCCAGTCGGCATAACCGGGAATCGTAGCGGCAACTGTGCTGTTGGGCTGGGGCAGCGTCGTATCATCGACGTAGTCCGTGGCAAACTTCAATGCTGGGGCGGCGCCTGAATAGGGCGGCAGGCGGTCGCAAATGACCTGCATTACCGGAGAGTCAAATTCTTCTTCCTGGTAGGTGTAGTGGCGATACTTCAGCTGACACGTAGCGTTCTGTGGAAGTTCGTTGGCCTTGATGACCATCTCGAACGGGAAGGCCTCTGGCAAATCGGTCCCGCCAATCGGTACTACAAACTCATGACTCGCCACTACGACAAAACTGTCGTTCCCGCGGTCGAAAAGTACCTCTATTTTTTCCGGATCGCCCGGCGGCGCCAAGTTATCCCACTTCGGGATATACACGTTCAGCCCGTTATTGAGGTTAGGGCCTTTCAGAAGATTGTCCGTGGCGTCGGCGAAATCCTCCGGTTTGATTTCTATCGGTTTTTCGGCAAGCCGCGCCCGATATTCGGTTCGCATTTTCTGATACGCACTGTGTGCCTCCCGCCGTTTGAGTTTGGCATCTGTACTTGTCATGTTGTCGCTCTCCCATCAGCACCGTTTTAGCCATTGAAATGTCAATGGCCATCAAGTTTGTCTGGCAGGTCGATAACACCGGGCACTACGCAACACTTCCCATCGCTCTGCGCGGCCACTGAGGCCTTGAGCGAATTAGGCACAGGTTTTTTTTTACGCGATACTGTCAGAGTTGACAGGTGGCCGCCTATACAGAGGTCAGGCTCTGTACGAAAAGTACTAGTTTTGCGCAGGCACAAAAAAGCCGATCTAACTGATCGGCTCAACTGTCTGATTTTACTCAGGAAATATGGTCGGGACGGAGTGATTCGAACACTCGACCCCTAGCACCCCATGCTAGTGCGCTACCGGACTGCGCTACGCCCCGACTAGGCGTGAATCTTGTTCCGCTTCTCAACGGAACGCTCAGGAATATATCGCAAGCTTTTGAAAACTGGAAGTATTTAAAAGCAGAAATTTATTTCTTGAGCACCACCAGCACATCTTCAAGCTCGGCGATCATCTGGCGGATCATTTGTTTGTACTGGGTTGTGTCGTCTTTGGCCTCATCACCGGAGAGGCGCAGGCGCGCGCCGCCGATGGTGAACCCCTGATCATACAGCAGCGCGCGGATCTGGCGGATCATCAACACGTCCTGGCGCTGATAATACCGGCGGTTTCCGCGGCGCTTGACCGGGTTGAGTTGAGGAAACTCCTGCTCCCAATAGCGCAGCACATGTGGTTTTACCGCACACAGCTCGCTGACTTCACCGATGGTGAAGTAGCGTTTGCCCGGGATGACGGGTAGCTCGTCGTTATGACTTGGTTCCAGCATAAGCCTCAACTCGGGCCTTCAACTTCTGCCCTGGACGAAAGGTGACCACACGGCGAGCCGTGATCGGGATTTCTTCTCCCGTTTTCGGATTGCGGCCAGGCCGCTGGCGTTTGTCCCGAAGGTCGAAATTGCCGAAACCGGACAATTTGACCTGTTCGTTGTCTTCGAGAGCGTGCCTGATTTCTTCGAAAAACAGTTCGACCAATTCTTTGGCCTCCCGTTTATTCAGGCCCAACTCCTCATACAGACGTTCCGCCATCTCAGCTTTCGTCAGAGCCCCCATACGTCACTTCCTTAACGTGGCGTTCAACCTGTGTTCGAGCGAGGTGAGGATATTCTGCGTTGCGGTATTCACCTCATCGTCGTTAAGAGTGCGCGATGGATGCTGCCAGGTCAAGCCGACTGCAAGGCTTTTTCTATGCGGATCAATGCCTTTACCCTGATACACGTCAAATAGCCTGAGGTCCGTCAGCCATTCGCCTGCATTTTCACGGATTACTGCCAGTACGTCGCTGGATGCGACGCTGACATCGGCCACCAGGGCAAGGTCACGACGCACTTCAGGAAAGCGCGACAACTCCTGGAATTTCGGCATTTTTCCTTGAGCGACTTCGGCCAGCACCAGCTCGAAAACGAAGACCGGACGATCGAGGCCCAGGGTCTTCGACAATTCAGGGTGAATCGCCCCGACATAACCGACTTCGCGCCCGTCTCGCTCGATGCGCGCGGTTTGGCCCGGGTGCAGCGCCGGATGCTTGCCCGGTACAAAGGTGAACGCGTCAAGCGCGCCGGCGAAGCCCAGCACCGCTTCCACGTCAGCCTTGACGTCGAAGAAGTCGACGACATCGCGACCTTGCGCCCAGCCTTCCGGCAGGCGGCTGCCACAGACGACACCGGCCAGCATCGGCTCTTGTTTCAAGCCGTCCAGTTGCCCAACGAAGCGCAGACCACTTTCGAACAGACGCACGCGGTCCTGCTGGCGGTTCAGGTTGTGCTGCAACGACTTGACCAGGCCCGGCCACAAGGACGAACGCATGGCCGCCATGTCGTTGGAGATCGGGTTGGCCAGCAGCAGCGGCTCGACACCCGGGCTGAACAGCTCGAACTGGCGCGGATCGATGAAGCTGTAGGTGATCGCTTCCTGATAACCACGCGCCACCAGCAGGCGGCGCAGTTCCGGCAGCTCGCTACGCGCCTCAGCCTTGGCCTGTGGAGCCAGACGGGCTTGCGGGTAGCGAACCGGCAGACGGTTGTAGCCGTACAGGCGGGCCAGTTCTTCGATCAGGTCGACTTCCAGACTGATATCGAAGCGATGGCTTGGCACTTCAACCTGCCACTGCCCTTGCCCATCGGCGCGGATGCCCAGGCCCAGGGCGCTAAGCAGGCGCTCGACTTCGGCCGAGTCCATTTCCATGCCCAGCATCTGGGTGATGCGTTGGGCACGCAGGGTCACCGGCGCAATCTTCGGCAAATGCTGCTCGCTGACCGTCTCGATGATCGGGCCAGCTTCGCCACCGGTGATTTCCAGCAGCAGGCCAGTGGCGCGCTCCATGGCTTCACGGGCCAGCTGCCAGTCCACGCCACGCTCGTAGCGGTGCGAGGCGTCGGTGTGCAGGCCGTAGGAACGCGCCTTGCCAGCGACGGCGATCTGGTCGAAGAACGCGCTCTCGAGGAACACATCACGGGTCGTCTTCGAGACGCCACTGTGCTCGCCGCCCATCACGCCGGCAATCGCCAGGGCGCGGGTGTGGTCGGCAACCACCAGTGTGTCGCTGCGCAGGGTCACTTCCTGGCCGTCGAGCAGCACCAGCTTCTCGCCTTCGTCGGCCATGCGCACGCGGATGCCGCCGTTGATTTCAGCCAGGTCGAACGCGTGCAGCGGCTGGCCCAGTTCGAGCATCACATAGTTGGTGATGTCGACGGCCGCGTCGATGCTGCGCACGTCGGCGCGCCGCAGGCGCTCGACCATCCACAGCGGGGTCGGCTTCGACAGGTCGACGTTACGGATCACACGACCCAGGTAACGCGGGCATGCGGCCGGCGCGAGAACTTCAACCGAGCGGACTTCATCATGCACCGCCGGAACGACCGCGACCGCGGGGCGGGTGACCGGAGCGTCATACAAGGCGCCCACTTCGCGCGCCAGACCGGCGAGGGACAGGCAGTCGCCACGGTTCGGCGTCAGGTCGACTTCGATGCTGGCATCGTCCAGGCCCAGGTATTCACGAATGTCCTGGCCAACCGGGGCGTCGGCTGGCAGTTCCATCAGGCCGTCATTGCCTTCGCCGATCTGCAGTTCGGCCTGGGAGCACAACATGCCGTTGGATTCGACGCCGCGCAGCTTGGCTTTCTTGATCTTGAAGTCGCCCGGCAGTTCGGCGCCGATCATGGCGAACGGGATCTTCAGGCCCGGGCGCACGTTGGGCGCGCCGCAGACGACCTGGAAGGTCTCCGTGCCATTGTTGACCTGGCAAACCCGCAGCTTGTCGGCGTCCGGGTGCTGCTCGGTGCTCAGCACCTCGCCCACGACCACACCGCTGAACTCACCGGCGGCCGGCGTCACGCTATCGACCTCAAGGCCGGCCATCGACAGGCGAGCGACCAGCTCGTCCTGGCTTACCTGCGGGCTTACCCAGCCGCGCAGCCATTGTTCACTGAATTTCATCCTGCTCCCCTTAATAAATTCGTTACCGACTGCGACCTAGCGAAATTGCGCAAGGAATCGCAAGTCGTTGTCGAAGAACAGGCGCAAGTCATTCACACCGTAACGCAGCATGGCCAGGCGTTCGACGCCCATGCCGAAGGCAAAGCCGGAGAATTCTTCCGGATCGATCCCGGACATGCGCAGCACGTTCGGATGAACCATGCCGCAGCCCATGACTTCCAGCCAGCCGGTCTGTTTGCAGACACGGCAGCCTTTGCCGCTGCACATCACGCATTCCATGTCGACTTCCGCCGATGGCTCGGTGAACGGGAAGTACGAAGGGCGGAAACGCACGGCCAGTTCTTTTTCGAAGAACACCCGCAGGAACTCTTCGATAGTGCCTTTCAGGTCGGCGAAATTGATGTCGCGATCCACCA
The DNA here is from genome assembly GCF_054161305.1 of Pseudomonas sp. Z2-11. Classification (NCBI taxonomy): domain Bacteria; kingdom Pseudomonadati; phylum Pseudomonadota; class Gammaproteobacteria; order Pseudomonadales; family Pseudomonadaceae; genus Pseudomonas; species Pseudomonas sp. Z2-11. The sequence goes on along the minus strand of NZ_CP096395.1, from coordinate 2,062,240 downwards.
GCAGGCCTTCAACCTGATGGAACATCGGCGAGTGGGTGATATCGGAGTCGCTGCGGTACACACGGCCCGGGCAGACGATGCGGATCGGCGGTTGTTGCGATTCCATGGTGCGGACCTGTACCGGCGAGGTATGGGTGCGCAACAGCATGTTCGCATTGAAATAGAAGGTGTCATGCATCGACCGGGCCGGGTGATGGCCTGGGATGTTGAGCGCTTCGAAGTTGTGGTAGTCGTCTTCGACCTCGGGGCCTTCGGCGATGCCATAGCCGATATGGGTGAAGAACTGCTCGATGCGCTCCAGGGTACGGGTCACCGGATGCAAGCCACCGGAAGTCTGGCCACGGCCAGGCAGGGTCACGTCGATGGACTCGGCGGCGAGTTTGGCAGCCAGATCCGCCTCCTCGAACAACGCCTTGCGCGCATTGAGGACCTCTGTGACACGTTCCTTGGCGACGTTGATCAGCGCACCGACCTGCGGACGCTCTTCAGCCGGCAGGTTCCCCAGGGTCTTCATCACCTGAGTCAACTCGCCTTTCTTGCCGAGGTAGTGAACCCGGATTTGCTCCAGGGCATTGATATCTTCAGCGCTTTGCACAGCCTCTAGTGCTTGAGCGACCAGCGCGTCCAGGTTTTCCATGTACAGACTCCAGATACAAAATAGGGGAAGAGCTTTAAGGCTCTTCCCCTATTTAAGACGTTTGACACCTGGGCCCACAAAGGTGAGCCCCGGTGACTGCCGGGGGTACTTAAGCCAAGGTGGCTTTAGCTTTCTCGACAATCGCAGCAAACGCCGCTTTTTCGTTCACTGCCAGATCAGCCAGAACCTTGCGGTCGATCTCGATGGACGCTTTTTTCAGGCCAGCGATGAAACGGCTGTAGGACAGACCGTTAACACGAGCACCAGCATTGATACGAGCGATCCACAGAGCGCGGAACTGACGTTTTTTCTGACGACGGTCACGGTAGGCGTATTGGCCTGCCTTGATTACCGCTTGCTTGGCAACACGGAATACGCGGGAACGCGCGCCGTAGTAGCCTTTAGCAAGTTTCAGAATTTTTTTGTGACGCTTACGGGCAATGACGCCACGCTTTACACGAGCCATGAGTTACTTCCTCTATTCTTGATCCAAAAATTAACGAAGGCGCAGCATGCGCTCGACTTTTGCCACGTCAGACGGATGCAGCAAGCTGCTACCGCGCAGTTGACGCTTACGCTTGGTCGACATTTTGGTCAGGATGTGGCTCTTGAAAGCGTGCTTGTGCTTGATACCGTTAGCAGTTTTCAGAAACCGCTTAGCAGCACCACTTTTAGTCTTCATCTTTGGCATGTTCGGATACTCCGCATTCAGTTGATAAACATAATCGCAAGGCCTGCCGTGCCCTGTTGATTACTTCTTCTTTTTCGGGGCGATGACCATGATCAGCTGGCGTCCTTCCATCTTAGGATGCTGTTCGACCGAACCGTACTCGAGCAGGTCTTGTTCAACCCGCTTGAGGAGTTCCATCCCCAGCTCCTGGTGGGCCATCTCACGGCCGCGGAATCGCAAGGATACCTTGGCCCTGTCCCCATCACTCAGGAAACGTACCAGGTTGCGCAGTTTTACCTGGTAATCCCCTTCCTCCGTCCCTGGACGAAACTTGATTTCTTTTACCTGAATCTGCTTCTGGTTTTTCTTCGCCGCGGCAATCTGCTTCTTCTTTTCGAAGATCGACTTGCCGTAGTCCATCACCCGGCAAACGGGTGGGACTGCGTCCGCGGAAATTTCCACCAGATCAAGCTTGGCTTCTTCAGCAATACGAAGCGCTTCATCAATCGAGACGATGCCAATCTGCTCGCCATCAGCGCCAATTAACCGAACCTCGCGTGCCGAGATATTCTCGTTGATCGGGGCTTTCGGTGCAGCTCGTTTATCTTGTCTCATTTCACGCTTAATAATAATTACTCCGAATCTGGGCGACCACGCCGGGAAACCGCTTGCGCGAGAAACTCAGCGAATTCGGCGACGGGCATCGAGCCCAGGTCAGCACCTTCACGAGTACGCACAGCGACAGTCTGCATCTCGACCTCCCGATCTCCAATAACCAAGAGAAAGGGAACCTTGAGCAAAGTATGCTCGCGGATTTTAAAGCCGATCTTTTCATTTCTCAAGTCGGACTTGGCACGAAATCCGCTTTGGTTGAGAGTTTTTTCGACTTCAGCGGCAAAATCTGCCTGTTTATCAGTGATATTCATGATCACTGCCTGGGTCGGAGCCAGCCACGCGGGGAACGCACCCTCGTAGTGTTCGATCAGGATACCGACGAAACGCTCGAAGGAGCCGAGGATCGCGCGGTGAAGCATGACCGGGTGCTTGCGGCTGTTGTCTTCGGACACATATTCAGCGCCCAGACGGATCGGCAGGTTAAAATCGAGCTGCAGGGTACCACACTGCCAGACGCGACCAAGGCAATCTTTCAGCGAGAATTCGATCTTCGGACCGTAGAAAGCGCCCTCGCCCGGCTGCAGATCGTACGCAAGGCCCGCGCTGTCGAGCGCAGCGGCCAGGGCTGCTTCGGCGCGATCCCACAGTTCGTCGGAGCCGACGCGTTTTTCCGGACGAGTGGACAGCTTCATCTCGACTTCGGTGAAGCCGAAGTCCCGGTAGACGTCCATGGTCAGCTTGATGAACGCGGCGGATTCGGCCTGCATCTGCTCTTCGGTGCAGAAGATGTGGGCGTCGTCCTGGGTAAAGGCCCGCACGCGCATGATGCCGTGCAGCGCACCCGATGGCTCGTTGCGGTGGCAGGCACCGAACTCGGCCAGGCGCATCGGCAACTCACGGTAGCTTTTCAGACCCTGGTTGAACACCTGCACGTGGCACGGGCAGTTCATCGGCTTGATGGCGTAGTCGCGGTTTTCCGACTGGGTGGTGAACATGTTGTCGGCGTAGTTGGCCCAGTGCCCGGATTTCTCCCACAGGCTACGGTCAACCACTTGTGGCGTCTTGATCTCCAGGTAGCCATTTTCGCGCTGGACCTGGCGCATGTATTGCTCAAGCACCTGATACAGCGTCCAGCCATTCGGGTGCCAGAACACCATGCCCGGGGATTCTTCCTGGGTGTGGAACAGGCCGAGGCGCTTGCCGATCTTGCGGTGGTCGCGTTTTTCCGCTTCCTCGATGCGCTGGATGTAGGCCGCCAGCTGCTTCTTGTCGGCCCAAGCGGTGCCGTAGACGCGCTGCAGCTGTTCGTTCTTCGCATCGCCACGCCAGTAGGCGCCGGACAGCTTGGTCAGCTTGAAGGATTTCAGGAAGCGGGTGTTCGGCACGTGCGGACCGCGGCACATGTCGACGTATTCTTCGTGGTAGTACAGGCCCATGGCCTGCTCGCCCGGCATGTCTTCCACCAGACGCAGCTTGTAGTCCTCGCCACGGGCCTTGAAGACTTCGATGACTTCCGCGCGCGGGGTGACTTTCTTGATGACGTCGTAGTCTTTCTCGATCAGCTGCTGCATGCGCTGTTCGATGGCAGCCATGTCGTCCGGGGTAAAAGGACGCTCGAAGGCGATGTCGTAATAAAAGCCTTCGTCGATGACCGGACCGATGACCATTTTCGCGCTCGGATACAGCTGCTTGACCGCATGGCCAACCAGGTGCGCGCAAGAGTGGCGAATGATCTCCAGCCCCTCTTCGTCCTTGGGCGTGATGATTTGCAGCGTGGCATCGCTGTCGATGACATCGCTGGCGTCGACCAGCTTGCCGTTGACCTTGCCGGCCAGGGTGGCCTTGGCCAGGCCCGCGCCGATGGATGCGGCGACCTCGGCTACGGAAACCGGGTGGTCGAATGAACGTTGACTGCCGTCGGGAAGAGTAATAGTTGGCATGGCGCCTCCTCTCCTAGTGGTGACCCCTACCAAAGGTCACGTGGGTTGGGATGAGCCAGTACAAGATCCAGTCCAGGCCGTTCAATGAAGAACGCCTGCCTTACAGCGGCAGGAGCCTTGCGGCCAACCGGGAAACCGAACCAGAGTGACTGGGATTCAAATCAGGGTTGATCGAACATTTACCGCCGCCGGGGCCTGTTGCCTCCGGAGCCTGAGAAATACCCGAGCCCGGCATCCTAGCACAGATGAACGGTCATCGCCGCGCCTGGATCGAAGCCGGCGTAAACTGACGATTTTTATGCCAGAGTGCTGAACCGAAGCGTCTGCTACGCCTCAGATAACAAGACATCGACCCACAAAGGAGCATCCCCGCATGCGTCTGAACACCCTATTGGCAGTAGTCGCCCCCCTCGCCCTGCTGCTTCCGCTGAGTGCCCACGCCGAATGGCCCAAGGGCGAGCGTGAGAAATACATGGCGCAGTGCACTCAAGCGGCGACCCCGCAGATTGGCGCAGCGGCGGCCAAGGCCCACTGCGCTTGTGGCGCGGACGCGATCAAATCCTACCCGGCGAGCGATATCCAGGCGCTGATGGACAATAAGGCCACCCCTGAACTGCAGCAGAAAGCGCTCGGTCAGATCGCCAAATGCAAGGCCAATCCACCCGCAAAAAAATGAGTGATCGAGCCTCCAGAGACGGCTCGAAACAGCTGAAAAGGCTTGGATAAGCGGCTTTTTTCAGGATTTAGTCAGGTTTTACAGCTTTTTTTATCGTCTTTACGTTCGGCTGAAAGCCTTTGAAACCGGGCCTTCCAGCCGGTTCAGGGGGTAAAGGAAACACGACTGATTGGCAAACAGCTCGTCCGGGGGGCTCCCAAATCGAACATTTCGACTATGATACCCCGGTGTGCCCAGTTGGCCTGAGCAGCACAGTACACTGAAAATATATGTTTCTTGGAGATACACCATGTCTAATCGCCAAACCGGCACCGTTAAATGGTTCAACGATGAAAAAGGCTTCGGCTTCATCACTCCTACAGGTGGCGGTGACGACCTGTTCGTACACTTCAAAGCTATCGAAAGCGACGGTTTCAAAAGCCTGAAAGAAGGCCAGACCGTTTCCTTCGTGGCTGAGAAAGGCCAAAAGGGTATGCAAGCTGCACAGGTTCGCGCAGAGTAATTTCTCCGCGTACTAAAAAAACCCCGTCCATGTGACGGGGTTTTTTATGCCCTGCTGTAACCGCCCGTCAGCCGCAGTTCACCCGATTGACCACCAGCTTGGCATCGGTGTTGAGGTTGAGGCGATCGGAGCGGTACTCAAGCGTGATCATGTCGTTGGGTTTGAGAATCCGGGCATTCTGCGCGCCGGATCGAGCGCGCGCTTGCTCCAGCAATTGCGGCGAAGCCTGCTTGCCGACGGCAAACTCGGCGGCCTTGGCATCGCAGCGGGTATGACCGGCCTCGGCTGCCACAGGATCAGGCGTCGACTCCGACGTGCTACTGCATCCGCTCAAGAACGTGGCGACCAACAGAATATTCAATGACACGAGCTTCCAAGGCATGAAGCCTCCTTTTTTCGGTGGATAGTAGTGAGCGTGCGACAGCCGGGATGACGCTTGGTTTCAACACCGGCGCTATCATTGCGCCCTCACTGGAAAAAACCGGCAGTTTGCCCGAGCACGACCGCCAGTCCAGAGCTGAATCGTGACTGAATATGAACAGTGCTCAATAAATATCGATGTAATCGAAGGGTGGGTTCGGCCAGTTGTCCTTCAGCGCGTTATAGATCTGCATGACCCAGACCTCGTCGCTTGCCGCGACCCGGCCAACGTAGCCTGACCCTTTCGCCCATGTCTCGAGCCGGAACCGCAGGCCATCGATTTCAGCACCACCCACAATGCCCGAGGACAGATAGGCGATGCCGTCCTTGGTCACTCGCAGTTGGGTATGCTCGTCATCACTGGCGGAAGCCAGCAATTGGCGAACCGAGTCGAGGGTAAGTCCATCTGGTTTGTTCAGGTCGATCTGCATGCCAGGGCTCCTCGAAAAAATCAAACGCCAAGTGTCGCATACCGCACTTCTGATGCCTAAGTCGCACTGCCAAACCCGAAGCAAAAATGCTTAACTCAGCCTACTGATCTCCCAACCTGCGAGCCCGACCATGAGCACCGTCAGCATCGAAGCCACCATCAATGCCAAATGGGCCCAGGGCCACAGCTCATACAGCCCGGGCAGCCCTGAGGAATTGGCAATCATCGGCATCGAGTTGTTGGTGAAAGAACTCGGGACGCAAGGCGCTCAGAACTTCATTCAGCAGGCGTTCGAACGCTACCCGAGCATTATCGAGACGGTTGACTAGACCACCGCGGGCCGGCGCCTGCGGGGTCGCTGCGAGAAGGTCTACTTGAGGCGGGCCAGCCGCTCGGTCAACAGATCGAAGAACCCCTGGGCATCGCCGTCCTTCACCCAGAAGGCATTCTTGGGCGCCTTGAGGCCGTCGTACCAATCGACGACCGTCTGCCCGAACGTCGGGCCTTCACGACTGTCCACTACCAGATTGACCGAACGCCCGGTAAACAACTGCGGCTTGAGCAGATAGGCGATCACGGTCGCATCATGCACCGGCCCGCCGGTCATGCCGTAGTGCTCCATATCGCCCTTGACGTACTCATTGAGAATATTGCCGACCAGCTTGCTGGCGTTGTTGTTCAGCGCGGCGATCTGCTTGAGGCGTGCCTCGCTGGTGAGGATCTTGTGGGTCACGTCCAGTGGCAGATACGTCAGCTTCAGCCCGCTTTTGGCGACTATCTCTGCCGCCTGGGGATCGGCGTACAGGTTGAACTCCGCCACCGGCGTGATATTGCCGCCGTTGAAATGCGCGCCGCCCATGATCACCACTTCCTTGATGCCCTGGACGATGTCGGGCTCCTGGACGAGCGCCAGGGCCAGGTTGGTCTGCGGGCCCAGCATCGCAATGGTGATGCTGTGTGGCTTGGCGGCCTTGAGCGTGTCGATCAGGTAGTTGACAGCATTGCCCTCGGCCAGTCCTTTCTTCGGCTCATGCACCTCGACACCGGACAAACCCTCCTTGCCGTGGATGTTTTCGGCGTAGATCGGCGTGCGCATCAACGGCTTCGGGGCACCGGCGTACACCGGAACCTCTTCACGCCCGGCCCACTCGCGAGCCAGGCGCGCGTTGCGGGATGTCTTGTCCAGACGCACGTTACCAGCGACGGTGGTCAACGCCCGGATATGCAGCTCTTCGGGGGATGCCAGGGCAAACAACAGCGCAACCACATCATCGGCGCCCGGATCGGTGTCGATGATCAGGTCGATTTTTTCCGCCGCCTGGGCGCTTGTAGCCGTGAGCAATGACAAAAGCAGCAGACTCCGCAACAGTTGATGCATTTTCTGAGCATAGCGGTGCATGGCGCACTCCTTGTGCTGGTGGGAAAACCTAGAACGTGACGCCGGCGATCAGCACCACGTTGCAGTATGGAGAACATTCTCCTGTGCGAATGATTGCCCTCGCCTCGCGGCTGAGCGTCTTGAATTGCTCGTGGCTGACCAGCTCCCGCGTACCCAGCGCGCCTTCGGCATGCAGCGCCTGCAACGTGGCCAGGGCCGACGGTTGTTTATCGAGGATTTCCTGAGCCAGCACATGGCGCTCGACCTGCATTTCGCTGAGCACCACTTTCAAGGTACTGACGAAATCCGGAACCCCATGGGTCAGCGCCAGGTCGATCAACTCGACGTGGGGCGGCACCGGCAGGCCGGCGTCACCGATGACCACCTTGTCGCCATGACCGAGGGAGGCGATCAATCGCGACAGGGCGATGTTCAACAGAGGAGTTTTTTTCATGCTTCGAACGCCTGTACTTCCTGCAGGGTTGGAATAGAAGGCTGAGCACCCGCGCGGGTGACCGACAGTGCAGCGGCGACCTGGCCGAAACGAATAGCCTCGACCTCATTCTTGCCGCTGGCCAGGGCCGCGGCAAACCCGCCGACAAACGTGTCGCCCGCTGCCGTGGTGTCCACCGCCTTGACCCGCGGCGCCGGGAAATGTTCGAAGCTCGAACCGTTGGCGAACATCAGCCCTTGGGCCCCCAGGGTCACGATCACCTTGCCGGCACCGGCGCCGATCAACTGGATCGCGGCGGCTTCGGCGTTTTCCAGGGACTCCACCGCCAGGCCGCTGAGGATCGCCGCTTCACTTTCGTTGGGAATCAGGTAATCGACGCAGGCATACCAGTCGGCGGGCAATGCCCGAGAAGCGGGCGCCGGATTGAGGATGACGGTCTTGCCAAGTTCACGACCACGCTTGAGCGCATGGCCCACTGTCGCATCCGGCACTTCGAGCTGGCAGATGATGACCTCGGCGCTTTGCAGCACCGCGTCGAAACTGTCGAGCACAGCCGGCGTCAGCTCACCGTTGGCGCCGGCGACGATCACGATCGCATTCTGGCTGTTGTCATCGACCACGATCAGCGCCACGCCGCTGGAACCCTCGACGACGCTGACGGCCTGGCAATCAATGCCTTCGGCCACCAGCGCACCGCGCAATTGCTGACCGTAGGCGTCACTGCCCACGCAACCGACCATGGACACTTGCGCCCCGAGGCGCGCGGCAGCCACCGCCTGGTTGGCGCCCTTGCCGCCGGGGATGGTCGAAAACGATTCCCCGATCAGCGTTTCACCGCCACGGGGCAGACGGGGCGCACGCGTCACCAGGTCCATGTTCAGGCTGCCTATTACCACTACTTTTGCTGGCATACATCATTACTCGTCAATTCGGTTCAGCGGTATTGGGCGAATGTACCGGACAGCGGTGCAGTCGATTCTCGCAAGACAATGCTGGGCGTCACGATCCGCTGGTCGGTGGCAAGCGTCGGCGTGGCGATCCGGCGTAGCAGCACTTCGGCCGCCATCTCGCCGAGCTGCAGGATCGACTGCCCCACCGTGGTCAGCGCCGGGTAGACGTAACGGCTCATCTGGATGTCGTCGAAGCCGATGATCGACAGCTCGCCGGGCACCCGCACGTTGCGTTCGGCGGCGGCGCGCAGCGCACCGATGCCGATCATATCGTTGGCGGCGAAGATCGCGCTGGGCGGCTGCTGCTCAAGCAGTTGCGCCGCCGCGCGATAGCCACCGGTACTGGTGAAATCGCTTTCGAGCATGCGCTCTACGGGCAATTCGATCCCCGCCTCTTTCAGCGCACGGCAGTAACCCGCCAGGCGCATCTGCGCCACACTGGTGTCCGCCGGCCCACCGATAAAGGCAATGTCGCGGTGCCCCAGCTCCAGCAGGTGCCGGGTCGCCAGGTACGCGCCATATTCGTGGTCGATACGCACCAGGTCGGCGTCCACCCCATCGAGCCCGCGGTCGACGATCACCATGGGCGTGCGCACGTTGGCCAAGCCCTCGGCCAGGCCGACATCGCCGCCGGCCGACGCCACGATCAAGCCGTCGATGCGTTTTTCCAGCAGCACCCGCAGGTAACTGCGCTGCTTGTCCGGGTTGTCGTCGGAATTGCACAGGATCACGCAATAGCCATTGCGCTCGCAGTAATCCTCGATCCCGCGAGCCAGTTCGGCGAAGTACGGGTTGAGGCTGTTGGGCACCAGCAGGCCGATGGTCGCTGTGGTCTTGGCCTTGAGTGAACGCGCCACCGCGCTGGGCACGTAGTCCAATCGCTCGATGGCCGCCTCGACTTTGCGTCGCACCTCGTCACTGACCGGCCGCGTCTTGTTCACCACGTGGGACACCGTCGTGTAGGAGATCCCCGCGAGCGCCGCCACATCCTTGATCGTTGCCATGCTTCAAGCCCGCCGACTGGCGCGCTGGCTGCGGTACGTATCGAGCACCACCGCCACCACGATCACCGCACCGGTAATGATCCTTTTGGTCGGCTCGGTCGCGCCGATCTGGGCCAGGCCCGCCGCCAGCACCGAAATGATCAGCACGCCGAAGAAGGTACTGATGACCGAGCCGCGCCCGCCCATCAGGCTCGTACCGCCGATGACCACCGCGGCGATGACTTGCAGCTCAAGCCCTGAACCGGCGTTGGGATCGGCCGCCTCCAGGCGCGAAATCTGGAACAGCGCGGCGACACCGGCGAGCAGCCCCATCAGGCTGAACACCAGGATCTTGTAGGGTTTGGGATTGATGCCGGCCAGGCGCACAGCCTCTTCGTTGGTGCCGATGCCGATCAGGTAGCGACCGAACACGGTACGGGTCAGCACGGCCTGGGCAATGAAAATCACCAGCAAGGCAATGATGAACGAAGGGGAAATACCGAAGGCGATCGGGTTGGACAGCCAGGCGAAGGAGTCGCCGATATAGGCGGTCCGCGAGCCGGTCATCTGGTACGCCAGGCCACGGGCCATTTCCAGCACGCCCAGCGAGACGATGAACGACGGGATGCGCCACGCCACGGTAATCGAACCGGTCACCGTCCCGGCCAGCGCCGCCACGGCCATGCCGAGCAAGGCCGACGGCCAGACGCTCCAGCCCCAGCCGAGCACCGCGACGCTGACGGTCGAGGCCGCCAGCGCCAGCACCGAGCCCACCGACAGGTCGATGCCGCCGATGATCAGGATGAACGTCATGCCGACCGCCAGTACCATCAGGTCCGGAATCTGGTTGGCAAGGGTGCTGAAGGTGTCGTAGGAAAGGAAATGGCTGCTCAGGACCGAGAACAGCGCGACCATGGCCAGCAAGGCGCCGGCCAGGCCCAGGTAGGTGCCAAGGCCATAAAAGTTGCCATTCGATTTGCCGACGGCAGGAGCGGTTTTCATGAGAGTTCCCTAGGCGCTGCTTCGTTGAGCAACGCATCACGTTTCTGGTAGCCGGCGAACGCGGCGGCAAGCAAGTCATCCTGGGTCCAGCTGTCGCGCTCGAAGGTGTCGATCAGGCGCCCGGCGGACAGCACGCCGATCCGGTCGCAGATCAGCATCAGTTCCCGCAGGTCACTGGACACCACGACCAGCGCCTTGCCCTGGCGAGTCAACTCACCGAGCAGCGCATAAATGTCGAATTTGGCGCCGACGTCGATGCCCCGGGTCGGCTCGTCGAACAGCAATACCGAGCAATCGCGTTCGAGCCAGCGGCCGATCACGACCTTCTGCTGGTTACCGCCGGACAGCTCCGACACCAACTGCGTCGGGCTGGAGCTGCGGATGCGCATGGCATCGATCTGCCGCTGCGCCAGCGAGAGTTCCTCGCTGCCGTTGACGAAACCGCCACTGGAAATCTCCGGCATGTTGCCCAAGGCAATATTGGCCGCGATGGATTGGGTCAGCAGCAAGCCTTCGCCCTTGCGATCCTCGGTAATCAAGGCGATGCCATGAGCTACCGCGTCGGACGGCGAGCGAATGCTCACCACCTGCGCCGGTGAACCCAGCGCCACCGTGCCGCTGTCGGCCGCATCGGCGCCGAATATCAGCCGAAGCAGCTCGGTGCGCCCTGCCCCGATCAGGCCGGAAATACCGAAGATTTCGCCACTGCGAACTTCAAAGGACACATCGCGAACCTTGTCGGAACGGCTCAGGCCCTCGACCGTCAGTGCCGGTGCGCCGATCTGGCGCGGGCCCAGGTCGATGTGCTCGCCCAGCTCGCGACCGACCATCAGCGTCACCAGTTGCTCGCTGTTGTAGTTGGCCATCGGCTCGACACAGACCAGGTTGCCGTCGCGCAGGACCGCAATGCGCTGGGCCACCCGCGCCAGTTCTTCGAGGCGATGGGAAATGTAGATGATCGACACGCCGCGGGCTTGCAGACGGGTGATCTGTTCGAAAAGCATCTCGACTTCACGGGCCGTCAGCATGGCGGTCGGTTCGTCGAGGATCAGCACATGGCAATCGCCGATCAGGTTGCGGGCGATCTCGACCATCTGTTGGTGACCGATCCCCAGCTCACCGACCAGCGTGTCAGGATCGATGGCATCCAGCCCCACCTGGGCCATGGCCTCGACTGCCGCCTTGCGCAATTGCTTGCGGCTGATCCAGCCAGCGTGGCTGGGCAGGTTGTCGAGGAACAGGTTTTCAGCCACGGAAAGGGTCGGCAGCAGGTTGAGCTCCTGCATCACCATGCGCACGCCCAACGATTCAGCCTGGGTCCGGCTGCCGGGACGGTAATCCTGCCCCTGGAATTGCATCTGCCCGGTTGTCGGCGTGACCAGCCCGCCGATGATCTTGGACAAGGTACTTTTGCCGGCGCCATTTTCGCCGGTCAGCGCCAGCACTTCACCGCGCATCAACGTCAGGGTGATATCGCTCAGTACCGGCTGCGCATAGGTCTTGCCGATACCGCTGACGCAAAGGACAGCGTTCGGATCACGAACGGACATAACAAACTCTCCAATGCGCCCGCCCGGACGGGCGAGCGCCGTTGTGTCGCCAGGGTTACGGCTTGGTCACCAGCTCGACCGGAGTTTCGATGACGCCGTTGGTGCCGCTGTCGACTTTTTCGCCCTTGAGCATCTTCAGCGCGGTTTCGATGCCGAACACTGCCTGCCTGGCAGCGAACTGGTCGGCTGTCGCCAGGACGCGACCGTCCTTGAGCATCGGCTTGATGGCGTTGATGTTGTCGTAGCCGACCACTTGCACCTTGCCCGCCTTGCCAGCGGCGCGCACGGCCGAGACCGCACCGACCGCCATGCTGTCGTTGCCGGCCAGCAATGCCTTGATGTTCGGATATTCGCTGAGCATCGACGCGGCAACCTGGTTGCCCTTGTTGATTTCCCAGTCACCGGATTGCAGGGAGACGACCTTGATCTGCGCCGCTTCCATCGCATCCTTGAAGCCTGCGGTGCGCGCCTGGGCGTTGGTGGTGGTCGACACGCCTTCGATGATGCCGACCTCGTCACCGGCCTTGAGCTGCTTGGCCAGGTATTCACCCACCAGGCGGGCGCCCTTGCGGTTGTCCGGGCCTACGAACGGCACGTTGATGTTCTTGCTCTTGACCACGGCCGGATCGAGCTGGTTATCGATGTTGATCACAGTGATGCCGGCATCCACGGCTTTCTTGATAACCGGCACCATGGCCTTGGAGTCGGCCGGCGCGATGATCAGCGCATCGACCTTGGACACGATCATCTGCTCGACGATGCGAATCTGGTTGGCGGTGTCGGTTTCATCCTTGATGCCGTTGGAGATCAGGTCGAACTCGGCGGAGTGTTCCTTCTGATAAGCCTTGGCGCCATCTTCCATGGTCAGGAAGAATTCGTTGGCCAGGGATTTCATGACCAGGGCGACCTTGGGTTTTTCGGTGGTCTGGGCGAGCGCCGAGGAGAATGGCAGCGCTGCGGATGCGGCCGCGAGCATGGCGACGGCGAGAAGGCGTCCAGCGAATGGCAGCTTCATGGGTTCACTCCGATTTTATGATTATTGTGAGCAAAATCGTCGCACGACAGCCGCGCAAACGTTTGCGTGGAATGAACTATGGTAAAGCATCAGGCTTTTGTCAACGTTGCGGTTTCATCCGCAACGTTGAAACGTCAAGCGGTGGTATTTACCAGCGCCCCCGAACCCGAATCCTTGGCCAGTTCCTTGATCAGGTTGCCGGTGACCTGTTGCAGCGCGCCGGTGGTATCGGCGATTTGCCCTTGGATTGCCATGATAGCGGTCGTCTTGGCTTCGGGCGTTGAATAGGCACGCGTCTGTGCAGCGGCAAGTTGTTGCTGCTGCTCCCGCAATTGCTGCTGGAGTTCCTGCATTCGCTTGAGCAGCACTTGCATAGCGATACTTTGCGTGCTGCCACTTTTCTCGGTCTTGCCCTCGGCTTCGGTCGCCAGGTTCGCACGGACCGTGCCGGTTTCCTGCGTTTCGCCCAGCGCCTCGTCAGCCGCGTCGGCGCTCGCCTCCCTCAGGGCATTCAGCGTGGAGATGGATCTACCACCGATGGTGATGGTCGCGGCATTGGGAAAGCCGATGGAAAAGGACATGTCTCGCTCCGTGATGAATTCCTACAAAGGCATCGTCCGCCGGAGCATTTTCTTTAGCGCTTCAGACCTTTCTTTCAGCCCTTTCCCTTTCGGGTAACCGAACAGTAAACACTGGCGACATTCGGAAACCCGTCCCCAGACTGCTTGCTCGGGCCCCTCACTTAATACATATCGTTATGGATATCAACGTCTTAGACGCTGATCAGCGGCGCCGACCGGGCTGGTACGGATCATGCTCCTCCAGCTGTGTTCCCGGCATTCAGGTCTGCCGGAACATCTAGATGAATCCTCATGACTAGATTCCTCATGACTAGAGAGAAAAATAATGACATCTGCTTTCAAGACTCTTGTTCCGGGCGCCTTGGCCCTTCTGCTCCTGCTGCCCGGCGCGCTCCAGGCAAAAGAAACCCAAACTGAGCAAAAGCTCGCCAACGTCGTCATCCTCGCCACCGGCGGCACCATCGCCGGCGCCGGCGCCAGCTCGGCCAACAGCGCCACTTACCAGGCGGCGAAGGTGGGCATCGAACAACTGATCGCCGGCGTGCCCGAGCTCAGCCGACTGGCCAATGTGCGTGGCGAACAGGTCATGCAAATCGCCTCGGAAAGCATCACCAACGACAATCTGCTGCAACTGGGCCGGCGCGTCTCCGAGCTCGCCGACAGCAATGACGTCGATGGCATTGTCATCACCCATGGCACCGACACGCTGGAAGAAACCGCGTACTTCCTCAACTTGGTGGAAAAGACCGAAAAACCGATCATCGTCGTCGGCTCGATGCGTCCCGGCACTGCGATGTCAGCCGATGGCATGCTCAATCTCTACAATGCCGTGGCCGTGGCCAGCAGCAAGGAAGCACGGGGCAAGGGCGTGCTGGTGACCATGAACGATGAAATCCAGTCCGGTCGCGATGTCAGCAAGATGATCAACATCAAGACCGAAGCCTTCAAGAGCCCATGGGGTCCGCTGGGCATGGTAGTAGAAGGCAAATCCTACTGGTTCCGCCTGCCGGCCAAGCGTCACACCCTGGACTCGGAATTCGATATCAAGACCATCAAGAGCCTGCCGGACGTGGAAATCGCCTACTCCTACGGCAACGTCAGCGACACGGCTTACAAGGCCCTCGCCCAGTCCGGCGCCAAGGCGATCATTCATGCCGGTACCGGCAACGGTTCGGTGTCGTCGCGGGTTGTGCCTTCGTTGCAGGCCTTGCGCAAGGAAGGCGTGCAGATCATTCGTTCGTCCCACGCCAACGCCGGCGGTTTCGTGCTGCGCAACGCCGAACAGCCTGACGACAAATACGACTGGGTCGTGGCCCACGACCTGAATCCGCAGAAGGCGCGCATCCTGGCCATGGTCGCCCTGACCAAGACTCAGGACAGCAAGGAATTGCAGCGGATATTCTGGGAATACTGATACTCACGCCCGGCCGTTTCCGGTCGGGCTGCTTCGCCACCTGCTTCCTACGAGCAGGTGACGCTTCGCCTACACGCCCGCTAAAAAAACGTATTTCTCCTACACCAAAGTCGGAAAAGTGTTGTCAGACGATTTTCTTGAATTTTAAGCAGTTGCGTAATTGCCTACGGTTAAATACTGTATGCCCGTACAGCTTAATAAGGATAATCCTGTGGCAACGCCTCTCGCTGCAACTACCCCCTTAGATTCCTACACACGACTCGCCCTGCGCGTCTCGAAAATCATCAATTCGCCCACCGCGCAAAAGGCCAAGGCCGCGCTGATCTTCCGCCTGCCCGACGAGCCGATCGACGAGTGGGAACGCCTGCTCGAAGAAATCGACGAGAACGACAACGTCACCCTCGCTTATCGCGACGATGGCGGTGTGCAGGTTTTCTGGGTTGTGCCGAAGGAAGATTGAGCCCGATGATTGTTCGCTGTTTAGCTTTATTGTTCGTCTTCGTTGCCACGGGTGCACAGGCTGGTGCGCCGCGCACCTTCAACGAAGCCAAGAAAGTCGCCTGGAAACTCTATGCGCCGCAATCCACCGAGTTCTACTGCGGGTGCAAATACACCGGCAACCGGGTGAACCTCGCGGCCTGCGGTTATGTACCGCGCAAGAACGCCAATCGCGCCGCCCGGATCGAGTGGGAGCATATTGTCCCGGCCTGGCAGATCGGCCATCAGCGCCAATGCTGGCAACAGGGCGGGCGCAAGCAGTGCACCCGCTACGACCCGGTCTATCAAAGGGCCGAGGCGGATCTGCATAACCTGGTGCCGAGCATTGGCGAGGTGAACGGTGATCGCAGCAACTTCAGCTTCGGCTGGTTGCCGGTGCAGAAAGGCCAGTACGGCTCATGCCTGACCCAGGTGGATTTCAAGGCCAAGAAGGTCATGCCGCGCCCGTCCATTCGGGGGATGATCGCCAGGACCTATTTCTACATGAGCAAACAATACGGTTTGCGCCTCTCCAAACAGGACCGGCGCCTGTATGAGGCCTGGGACAAGACCTACCCGGTGCAGGCCTGGGAACGCCAGCGCAACCAGAGCGTGGCGTGTGTCATGGGTCGCGGGAACGAATTCGTCGGCCCGGTGGACCTGAAGGCCTGCGGCTGACCTGGCATTCGTTAACAGCACAAAACAATGTGGGAGCGAGCTTGCTCGCGATAGCGGAGTGACAAACAACAGGTTTGTCGACTGATATACCGCTATCGCGAGCAAGCTCGCTCCCACAGGTTCTGTATTGACTGATTATTGAGCTGGCGGGAAGTCCACCACCAAGGCCTCGATGTTGCGTTTCTTCGCACGGACCAGGGCAGCGGTGATCTGCTCCTGCTTCGCTTCGGCTTCAGCCTTGGAGCTTAACGGCCCTACCAGGACGCGGTCCTTGCCGTTTTCCCTGACGACAGTGGACATGAAGCTGTGCTCGATCAGCCATCCGGTCAGATCGCTGACGGCCTGGGGCGTCTGGCCTCGAACCTCGACGGCCCACTGCGGTGCGGCAGCGGCGGCCGGCGTGGCGCTCGCCACGGGCTTGGGCTTGGGCTTGGGTGCCGCGACGTCACGCCCTTCACCGCATCCCGCCAGCGCCACTACCACCAATACCCAAGCCAATTTACGCACAACGATTCCCCCGAAAGACATGAGGCGGGAATTTTAGCACTCACTGTCGCCAAAAACGCCGCAAACGGAGCTCAAAACACGAGAAACCTCTCCGGCGTCTCTGTATAGTCGCACCCTGGGAATTAATGCAGCATCTGCACGTCAGAAAGAGGCACCCATATTGTGACACTTAGCACTAATCTATAAGCAGTACCGACATCTGCACTGTCTGAATCAGGTGCCCTATAAAGCAATCAAGGAGAACACCATGCTGATACTCACCCGCAAAGTCGGTGAAAGCATAAACATTGGTGACGACATCACGATCACCATTCTGGGCGTAAGCGGCCAACAAGTCCGGATCGGCATCAACGCCCCGAAAAACGTTGCGGTGCATCGAGAAGAAATCTATCAGCGTATCCAGGCCGGCCTGACTGCTCCTGACAAGCCACAAACGCCCTGAGCCCCTGCCGCAATCCGCAGCCAGCCCGTTTGCAGCAGCGCAGTGGCTGGCTAAAGATCAGGCCGACCGAGCCTCACCCTGCTCTATCCCGCCTCTGACGTTCCGTTAAAACCGATACTACTGGCATGTCTCACAGCATGGCTGTCAGACGTTTCGTTTTAATGGCGACGAAGCAGGCGTTCGTGACCGGTTCCGGCATGGGGACTGCTGTCAGCGCGAAGGTCGAAGCGACCTGTTCAGCTTGGCAATGCAAAAAGAACTGTGGGAGCGAGCCTGCTCGCGAATGCGGTATACCAGTCAAACCATTGTTGGCTGATATTGCGCTTTCGCGAGCAGGCTCGCTCCCACAGGGGTATTGCGAGGACCGGAAGGTCTCAGTCCGCCAATCGCCAGGTCGTCCCGCCCTTGCCGTCTTCGAGCACCACGCTCATGGCGGTGAGCTGATCGCGGATGCGGTCGGATTCGGCCCAGTCCTTGTTGGCCCGCGCGGTCAGGCGCGCCTGGATCAAGGCCTCGACCTCGGCGGCGTCCACCCGGCCTTCGGCGCCGGCTTGCAGGAAGTCGTCGGCTTCAAGCTGCAACACGCCCAACACGCTGGCCAGTTCCTTCAGCCGCGCTGCCAGGCCTGCCGACGCATCGAAATCGCTCTCGCGCAGGCGGTTGATCTCACGCACCATCTCGAACAGCACCGCGCAGGCTTCCGGCGTGCCGAAGTCGTCGTTCATCACTTCGGTGAACCGCGCCACGAACGCTTCGCCACCGGCAGGCGCCACGTTTGGCAGGCCTTTCAACGCATGGTAGAAACGCTCCAGGGCACCCTTGGCGTCCTTGAGGTTGTCTTCCGAATAGTTGATGGCGCTGCGGTAGTGGCTGGACACCAGCAGGTAACGCACAACTTCCGGGTGATACTTGTCGAGCACGTCGCGGATGGTGAAGAAGTTGTTCAAGGACTTGGACATCTTCTCGCCATTGATGCGGATCATGCCGCAATGCATCCAGGCATTGGCGTAGGTCTTGCCGGTGGCCGCTTCGCTCTGGGCGATCTCGTTTTCGTGGTGCGGGAACTCCAGGTCGCTGCCGCCGCCATGAATGTCGAAGGTCTCGCCCAGGCAGCAGGTCGACATCACCGAGCATTCGATGTGCCAGCCCGGACGCCCGGCGCCCCACGGTGAATCCCAGCTCGGCTCGCCCGGCTTGGCGCCTTTCCACAGCACGAAGTCCAGCGGGTCTTCTTTCGACTCGTCGACCTCGATGCGTGCGCCGATGCGCAAGTCTTCGATTTTCTTGCGCGACAGCTTGCCGTAGCCCATGAACTTGGCGACGCGGTAGTACACGTCGCCATTGCCCGGGGCGTAGGCGTAGCCCTTGTCGATCAGGGTCTGGATCATCGCCAGCATGCCCGGGATGTGGTCCGTGGCCCGCGGCTCCAGGTCCGGCTTCTGGATGTTGAGGCGCGCCTCGTCCTCGTGCATGGCCTTGATCATGCGCTCGGTCAGCGCATCGAACGCTTCACCGTTCTCATTGGCCCGATTGATGATCTTGTCGTCGATGTCGGTGATGTTGCGTACATAGGTCAGGTCATAACCGCTGAAGCGCAACCAACGGGTCACCAGGTCGAAGGCAACCATGCTGCGGCCATGGCCGAGGTGGCAATAGTCGTACACGGTCATGCCGCAGACGTACATGCGGACCTTGTTGCCATCCAGCGGCTTGAAGACTTCTTTGCTCTTGGTGAGCGTGTTGTAGATCGTAAGCACGGGGTTTCCCTTAAGACTTGATCACTGACCCCAGGAGTCGCGCAAGGTCACGGTACGGTTGAACACCGGAGCACCGGGTTTCGAGTCCTTGATATCCGCGCAGAAGTAGCCTTCGCGCTCGAACTGGAAACGGTCTTCCGGCTGTGCGTTGCCCAGCGAAGGCTCGGCACGACAACCCGTGAGTACTTGCAGGGAGTCAGGGTTGATGTTGTCCAGGAAACTGGCGCTGTCCTCGGCCTTCTCCGGGTTCGGCGAACGGAACAGGCGATCGTACAGGCGCACTTCGCACTCGACGCTGGCGGCGGCCGGCACCCAGTGGATCACGCCCTTGACCTTGCGGCCTTCCGGGTTCTTGCCCAGGGTGTCGGGATCGTACGAGCAACGCAGCTCGACGATGTTGCCGTCGGCGTCCTTGATCGCCTCGTCGGCGCGGATCACGTAGCTGCCGCGCAAGCGCACTTCGCCGGCAGGCTCCAGGCGCTTGTAGCCTTTTGGTGGCTCTTCCATGAAGTCGTCACGGTCGATGTAGATTTCCCGGGCGAACGGCAGGACGCGCACGCCCATGTCTTCTTTCGGGTGGCACGGCAGTTCGAGGTTCTCGACCTGGCCTTCCGGGTAATTGGTGATGACGACTTTCAGCGGCCGCAACACGCACATGGCGCGCGGCGCGCTGTGGTCGAGGTCCTCGCGAATGCTGAATTCCAGCATGCCGAAATCGACCACGCCGTCGGAACGGTTGGTGCCGACCATCTCGCAGAAATTGCGGATCGACTTCGGCGTGTAGCCACGACGGCGGAAACCCGACAGCGTCGACATGCGTGGGTCATCCCAGCCGTTGACGTGCTTCTCGTCCACCAGTTGCTTGAGCTTGCGCTTGCTGGTGATCGTGTAGTTCAGGTTCAGGCGGCTGAATTCATACTGGCGCGGGTTGGCCGGCACCGGCAGATGCTCGAGGAACCACTCGTACAGCGGACGATGGCTTTCGAATTCCAGGGTGCAGATCGAATGCGTGATGCCTTCGATGGCGTCCGACTGGCCATGGGTGAAGTCATAGTTCGGGTAGATGCACCATTTGTCGCCGGTCTGGTGGTGATGAGCGTGACGGATGCGGTACATGATCGGGTCGCGCAGGTTCATGTTCGGCGAGGCCATGTCGATCTTCGCGCGCAGCACACGGGCGCCGTCCGGGAACTCGCCGGCGCGCATGCGGGCGAACAGGTCGAGGTTCTCCTCCACGCTGCGGTCACGGAACGGGCTGTTCCTGCCCGGCTCGGTCAGGCTGCCGCGATATTCCTTGGCCTGCTCCGGCGTCAGGTCACACACGTAGGCGTTGCCGGACTTGATCAGCTCCACCGCCCAGTCGTGCAGCTGGTCGAAATACTGCGAGGCGTAGCGCACTTCGCCGGCCCATTCGAAGCCCAGCCACTTGACGTCGCTCTTGATCGCGTCGATGTATTCCTGGTCTTCCTTGGCCGGGTTGGTGTCATCGAAACGCAGGTGCGTGACGCCACCGAACTCCTCGGCCAGGCCGAAGTTCACGCAAATGGACTTGGCGTGACCGATGTGCAGGTAGCCGTTGGGCTCCGGCGGAAAACGGGTGACGATCTGCGTGTGCTTACCCGAATCCAGGTCCGCCTGGATGATCGGGCGCAGGAAATTGACCGGCACGGCCGGGCCGGTCTTGGAATTCGAGGTAGGGTCGACAGTGGGCTTGCTCATAGGATCCTTGAACATACAAGTGCGCGGCCAGGTGCGGCCTGATAAATCAAAGCCCGTATCATAGCCGATGCTGTCAAGCACCTGACAGGCCAGGCCGGCAAACGATTGAATTTATTCGACAGCCAGATGAAAAACAGCCTCGAAATTCGCGCATGGCGCGCTAAACTGCCCAGCCTGGCCGATTACAGCCAGACCGGTTGCGGGCGTCTGCGCCCCCGAAACCCACGAATTCCTTGAAAGAGTAGTGATCATGACCCAAGTCAAACTGACCACCAACCATGGCGAGATCGTCCTGGAGCTGAACGCCGAAAAGGCACCGCTGACCGTTGCCAACTTCGTCGAGTACGTCAAGGCCGGCCATTACGAAAACACCGTTTTCCACCGTGTCATCGGTAACTTCATGATCCAGGGCGGCGGTTTCGAGCCAGGCATGAAGGAAAAGAAAGACAAGCGTCCAAGCATCCAGAACGAAGCCGACAATGGCCTGCCGAACGAAAAATACAGCGTCGCCATGGCCCGTACCATGGAGCCGCATTCGGCTTCCGCGCAGTTTTTCATCAACGTGGCGGACAACAGCTTCCTGAACCACAGCAGCAAGACCACCCAGGGCTGGGGCTATGCTGTATTCGGCAAAGTGGTCGAAGGCACTGACGTGGTCGACAAGATCAAAGGCGTCTCCACCACTTCCAAGGCTGGCCACCAGGACGTCCCGGCAGAAGACGTGATCATCGAGAAAGCCGAGATCATTGAGTGATATTGCTGATTTCAGATCTGCATCTGGAAGAGGAGCGCCCGGACATCACCCGGGCGTTTCTGGATTTACTCGCCACACGCGCCCGCTCGGCGCAAGCGTTATACATTCTGGGCGACTTCTTCGAAGCCTGGATCGGCGACGATGCCATGACGCCGTTCCAGCGTTCCATCTGCCAGGCCCTGCGCGAATTGAGCGACAGCGGCACGGCGATTTTCCTGATGCACGGCAACCGCGACTTCATGCTCGGGCAGGCCTTCTGCAGAGCGGCCGGCTGCACCCTGCTCAAGGACCCGACCGTCGTGCAATTCAACGACGAGCCGGTGCTGCTGATGCACGGCGACAGCCTGTGCACGCGGGACGTCGGCTACATGAAACTGCGGCGCTGGCTACGCAACCCGGTCACGTTGTTCATCCTGCGCCACCTGCCCTTGGGCAGCCGTCAGAAATTGGCGCGCAAGCTGCGCAGCGAAAGCCGCACGCAGGTGAGGATGAAAGCCAACGACATCGTTGACGTCACGCCAGAAGAGGTCCCGCGCGTCATGCAGCACTATGGCGTGAAAACCTTGGTCCACGGCCACACCCACCGCCCCGCCATCCACAAGCTGCAACTGGGCGAACATGCCGCCCGGCGCATCGTGCTGGGAGATTGGGACAAGCAGGGCTGGGCGTTGCAGGTGGATGAGCAGGGCTTTTCGCTGGCGCCGTTCGAGTTTGCGCCGCCGCCACAACTGCCGGCACCCGACACAATCCCCGACTACATATAGATCCTCTGTGGGAGCGAGCCTGCTCGCGAAAGCGCTGTGTCAGTCAAACATTAGTGACTGATAATCCGCATTCGCGAGCAGGCTCGCTCCCACAGGTTGGACTGCGCCCGCCATCAATGACCGCTGGCGGCAGGCCCCGCCTTCGCCGCAAACGGCGGTTTCGCCAGCCACACCAGCAGGATCAACCCCATGAACGCCCAGCCCAGCAGCGTGAAATAATCCACGGTGGAGAGCATGTACGCCTGGCTGGTGAGGATCTGGTCGAGCTGGGCGTACACCGGCGTACTCGCCCCGCCGAGCTGGTTGATCGTCTCGCGCGTGGCCGGTTCGAAAGTGCTGATGCTTTCGCTCAGGTAGGCATGGTGCTGGTCGGCGCGGCGGATCCAGATCCAGGTGGTCAGCGACGCGGCAAAACTGCCGCCCAGGGTCCGCAGGAACGTCGCCAGCCCCGCGCCGTCGGCGATCTGCTGGGGCGGCAGGTCCGACATCAGGATGCTCAGGGTCGGCATGAAGAACAGCGCCACGCCAATGCCCATGAACAGTTGCACCAGGGCGATGTGCTGGAAATCCACCTCGTTGGTAAACCCGGCGCGCATGAAGCAACTCAAACCGATCGCCAGGAACGCCAGCCCGGCCAGCAGGCGCAGGTCGAATTTGTGGGCGTATTTGCCAACGAAAGGTGACATCAGCACCGGCAGGATCCCGATGGGCGCCACCGCCAGGCCGGCCCAGGTGGCGGTATAACCCATCTGGGTCTGCAACCACTGCGGCAGGATCAGGTTGATGCCGAAAAATCCGGCATAACCGCCCACCAGCACAATCGTCCCGATGCGAAAGTTGCGATAGGCAAACAGCCGCAGGTTGACCACCGGATGGCGGTCGGTCATTTCCCAGATCACGAACACCGCCAGCGCAACGATCGAAATCAGCGCGCCGACGATGATGAAGTTCGACTCGAACCAATCCAGGTCGTTGCCCTTGTCGAGGATCACCTGCAACGCCCCGACACCGATGATCAGGGTGATCAACCCGACGTAATCCATCGGCTGGCGACTGGTGACCACCGGCCGCGCCTTGAGCTGCTGACGCACCACCAGCACCGCGAATATCCCGATCGGCACGTTGATGAAGAAAATCCATGGCCAGCTGTAACTGTCGGTGATCCAGCCGCCCAGGATCGGCCCGGCGATCGGCGCCACCACGGTGACCATCGCCAGCAAGGCCAAGGCCATCCCGCGCCTGGCCGGCGGGTACACGGCAATCAGCAAGGTCTGGGTCATCGGATACAGAGGCCCGGCCACCAGGCCCTGAACCACACGAAAACCGATCAGCTCGGGCATCGACGTGGAAATCCCGCAGAGGAACGAGGCCAGGACGAACAGCATCGTTGCCCACAAAAACAGTTTCACCTCGCCAAACCGGCGGCTCAGCCAACCGGTCAGCGGCAGCGCGATCGCATTGCTCACCGCAAACGAGGTAATGACCCAGGTGCCCTGCTCCGAACTGACGCCCAGGTTGCCGGAAATGGTCGGCAAGGCGACGTTGGCGATGGTCGTGTCGAGCACCTGCATGAACGTCGCCAGCGACAACCCGATGGTGCTGAGCAACAGGCTGGGCGGCGTGAAGGACGCGTTATTGCTCATTGCGAGAATCCTATGAAGCGGAGGTGACAAAATTGGAGCAAGACCGCCAGGACCTGAATGCTGTCACTTGAGTCTGCGCCAGACACGTGGCGAGGGAGCTTGCTCCCGCTGGGTCGCGAAGCGGCCCCAAAACCTGCTGAACGGGAAGCACCAGACACACCGCACCCGCCGGTTTACGACTGCTTCGCAGCCGAGCGGGAGCAAGCTCCCTCGCCACAGGGTTCGACGGGGCTGCTTCAGCGCTGCGCGGTCTTGCTCGCCGCCGCGCTGTTCTCATGAATCAGCCGAGTGATCATCGCGTCGGCATCGGCCAGCTGGCGGGCGTAGACCTGAGTGCTGAACGAGGCTTTTTGCGGTGGCTGCTGGGCCAGTACCGGGCCGCTCTGGTCGCGGAGATTGACGTTGACCTGGGTCGACAGGCCGACCCGCAGCGGATGCCTGGCCAGCTCCTCGGCATTGATATGAATGCGCACCGGCACCCGCTGGACGATCTTGATCCAGTTACCGGTGGCGTTCTGCGCTGGCAGCAAGGCAAACGCGCTGCCGGTACCGGCGCCCAGGCTGTCCACCGTGCCGCTGTACTTCACGTCGCTGCCATAAAGGTCGGTCTCGATGTCCACCGGCTGGCCGATGCGCATGTCGCGTAGCTGGGTTTCCTTGAAGTTGGCGTCGATCCACAACTGGTCCAGCGGGATCACCGCCATCAGCGCCGTGCCCGGCTGCACGCGTTGCCCGAGCTGAACGGTGCGCTTGGCGACGTAACCGGTCACCGGCGCAATCAAGGTGCTGCGAGCATTGCTCAGGTAAGCCTGGCGCAATTGCGCGGCCGCCGCCTGTACGTCGGGATGGTTCGACACCACGGTGTCATCCACCAGCGCGCTGGTCGTCATGAGTTGTTGCCGGGCGTTGGCCAGGGCGTTCTGCGCCGAGGTCAGATCGTCCCGGGCGTGGGACAGTTCTTCCTGGGAAATCGCCCCGCCGGCCGCCAGGTTCTTGCGTCGGTTGTAGTTTTCCCGAGCCTTCTGCACTTCCGCTTCCTGCGCATGCACCTGCGCTTTCATGCCGTCGACATTGCTGTACAAACCACGCACCTGGCGCACGGTATGGGCCAGGTTGGCCTGGGCACTTTGCAAGGCAACTTCGGCGTCGTTCGGGTCGAACTGCACCAGTACCTGGCCTTCGCGCACCAGGTCACCGTCATCGGCACCAATGCTCACCACGGTGCCGGTGACTTGCGGGGTGA
The DNA here is from genome assembly GCF_054161305.1 of Pseudomonas sp. Z2-11. NCBI lineage: Bacteria > Pseudomonadati > Pseudomonadota > Gammaproteobacteria > Pseudomonadales > Pseudomonadaceae > Pseudomonas > Pseudomonas sp. Z2-11. The sequence continues at coordinate 2,037,039 of NZ_CP096395.1, read as the reverse complement.
TTTCCACCACGTTGCCGTTCACGTAGGCGTCGTCGGTGCTTTCGCTCCAGCGTCCATACAGTTCATGCCAGGCCCAGACACCGACGCCGGCGAGAATGACGATCAGGGCCAGGGCCAGCAGCAACACCTTGCGCTTGCGCGGGTTGCCGCTGTCCTGTTGGGTTTCCTGGGTAGTTTCGGCAGTTGCCATGACAAGTACCTCGAATCAGTGAGTCGGCGCGGTGGCGGCCGGAGTGGCCGAAGCGATGGTTTGGGTATCGAAACCACCGCCCAGGGCCTGCATCAGTTGGATCGACAGATCGATCTGCTCGGCATTGAGGGTCGCCAGTTGACGCTGGGCCTGGAGCAGTTGTTGCTCGATGCTCAACACGTCCAGGTAATTGCCGATGCCGGAACCGTAGCGCTGGACCACGGTGTCGTAGGAGTTCCGGGCGATATCCACCGCGTGTTGCTGGGCGCCGAGCTGCCGACCGATGTCGCGCAACTGGTTGATGGTGTCGCTGACGTCGCCAAGAGCCGCGACCAGGCTCTTGTTGTATTGCGCCACCGCCAGGTCGTAATCGGCGTCCCGGGCATCCAGGTCCGCCCGCAGGCGGCCGCCATCGAAGATCGGCAACGACACGGTCGGCGCCACGTTGAAGAAACGACTGGGCGCGCCGAACATCGCGTCACCCAGCAGCGATTGCACCCCCGCCGCCGCGCTCAGGTTGAGATTGGGGTAGAAGTTGGTCTTGCCGGCCTCGATGTTCTTGCTCGCCGCCTCGACCCGCCACCGCGCCGCGACCAGGTCGGGACGGCGACCGAGCAACTCGGCCGGCAGATTCGACGGCAGGGCCACCGCGCTGGCCTGCAGCACGTTGGGCCGGGCGATGTCGTTGCCCCGGTCGGGACCTTTGCCCAGCAGCACCGCCAAGGCGATCTTTGCGCTTTGCAGGCGTTTTTCCGCGTCGATCAGCGTCGCATCGGCGCTGGCTTCGAGGCTTTCGGTCTGCTGGAACTGGTATTCGCTGTCGATCCCGGCACCGAGACGGCGTTTGCCCAGGTCGAGCATCTGCCGCGTGCGCTTGAGGTCTTCATTGGCCAGATCATAAATGATGTGGGCCTGGCCCAGGTCGCTGTAGGCCCGGGCCACGTCGGCGGCGAGGGTCAGTTGCGCGGCCTGGCGATCGATCTCGGCGGCGCGGGCCTGGCCCAGGGCCGCTTCCCAGGCGGCACGTTGGCCGCCCCAGAGGTCGAAGTTGTAATTGAAATCCACGCTCAGCGAACGCAGGGTGCTATAGGCGCCGCCCTGCCCTTGCGGATCCTGGTCACGGGCCAGGCGCGAACGGCTGACGCTGCCGCTGGCGTCGAGGGTCGGCAGGCGCGCGGCATTCGCGGCATAGGCAGCGGCACTGGCCTGGTGCACCCGCGCGCTGGCGATCTGCATGTCCGGGCTGTCGCGCAGCGCTTCACGGATCAGACCGTCGAGTTGCGGGTCGCCAAGGCTTTTCCACCAGTCGTTTTTCGGCCACGCCGCGGGCGACAGTTTGACCCCGGTCAGCGATTGTCCAGCCTGCAGGCTCTTGGCCTCCAGGCTGACGCCCTCGGTCTTCAGGCCGCTGTAGCTGGCACAACCGGCGAGGCTCATGGCCAACAACACTAGGCTCAGGCGGGTACGCAAGGTTTGATATTTCATTTGGCCCCCAATCGCAGGACGGTGATGGGGTCACCGGCGGCGAGCAGTATTTTCTTGAGGATGTCTTCGAGGGTTTGCAGCTCCTCGCGGCTGATGGCGCCGGCCAGTTGATTCATGGCGTCGGCGCCGATGAACGGCAGGCGATCGGCGAGGGCCTGGCCGGCGTCGGTCAGCACCAGACGGACCTGGCGACGATCCTGTGCCGAGCGCTGGCGAACCAGAAAGCCCTTCTGCTCCAGGCGGTCGAGCATGCGGGTCATCGAGCCGCTGTCCAGCGACAGGTACCGGCACAGCTCGACCGGCGTATCGATGCCGTGCTGGGCCATGATGATCAACACCTTGAACTGCGCGGCGGTGATGCCGACAGGCTCCATGTGGGTGTCGATGATCCGGTCCTTGAGCGCCGCGGCGCGGCCAAGGAGCATGCCGAGATGGCAATTGTGGAATTCGTCCGGGGTGAAATGCTTCATCTGGGCTACCGTTAGCTGCCTAGGCAGTGAATGTATGTCGAGATGTTACTGCTTAGGCAGCAAATGTCAAACAAATAGTTAGTTAGCTATGCATAAACAACGGAAATGAGAAAACCATGTGGGAGCGAGCTTGCTCGCGATAGCGGTCTGTCAGCCTGCGAACAGGTTGAATGTGATACCGCTATCGCGAGCGAGCTCGCTCCCACAAGGGACCTGGGGGAAAGGTCAGAAATCGCGCTTGTAGAAGATATCCAGCGAGCTGGCGACGCCGCTGGCGGCTTCGAGGTAGACCTTCTTGCTCAGCTTGTAGCGCAGGGCAATGGTATTGGCCGGTTCGAATACTCCGACGCCGTAGCGCAGGCTGAGTTTTTCCGACAGGTTGCCGCTGGCGACCACGCTGGTTTCGTTGCCGCTGCCCTGGGTGTCGAGTTGGAAATCCTCGATTCCCAGGTTGTTGGCCAGGCTGGTGGTCACGCCGGAACTGCCCATCAAGCCCAGGCCCAGTGCGGCCTGGGCGAGCATGTTGTTATCTTCGCCAGTGGTACTCAGCGGCCGGCCCAGCACCAGGTAGGACAATGCCTGCTCCTGGCTCATGGCCGGTTCCGAGAAGATTTGCGTGGTGGGTTGCTCGGCGCTGCCGCTCAAGCGGATGCCGGCAATCACATCGTCGGTCTGGCGGATCGCTTCGATGTCCAGGTACGGCTGATCGATAGGCCCGGCGAACAACAAGCGCGCCCGGCGCACCGTCAACCGCTGCCCATAGGCCCGATAGCGGCCGTCGTTGAGCCAGAGTTCGCCGCGAGTGTCCATGTTATCGCCAATATGCACCTGCCCCTGGACGTTGGCGGTGAGCCCGAATCCCGAAAAGGCAAGCTTCTCCTGGCCGACGAGCACGTCGATGTCCATTGCCATGGCCATCGGTGCCTTGCCCTCTTCGGTCTGGTGGCCGACGATCACCGTGTCGTCCGAAACCTTGACGGTCGACGGCGGCAGTTCGCGAATGGTGATCTCGCCCTTCGGCACCAGGACCTTGCCGGCAATCGCCAGCCGCTCGCCCTGCAGCGTGATTTTCAAGTCCGGCGCCACGTCCAGCACCGCGTAGGGCTCGACGGTCACCGGCAGTTGCGAGCCCTTGAGAGCCAGGTCCATGGTCAGCGCCTCGCCCCAACCGATGTTCCCGGTCAGGCGGCCCTGCCCGCCCTTGCCGCTCTTCCAATCGCCATCCAGACGCACCGTTTCACCGGCGATCATCGCCCGCAGTTGCAAGGCTTCGAGGCTGACCGGCAGTTCCGGGCCGGACACTTCGCCATCGCTGAGCACCAGGTTGCCGTTGACCTGGGGCGCGAGCAGCCCGCCGGAAAGCGTGCCACTGCCGTTCAAGTGACCCGTGAGGGTTTCCACCATCGGCACGAACGGACGGGCGACGGACAGGTCCAGGCCACTCAGGCGGAACGAACCGCTCAGCGGCTTGCTTGCTGGCAACGGATTGATCCGCGCCTGGACCATCAGTTCGCCGAGCCTGGCGCCGACGAAATTCAGATCGGTATCGATGCGCGTGGGTGTCAGGCGGCTGTCGAGCGTCAGGGTCTGGTAGGGGAAGTCCAGCCACTGTTCTTTATCCCGAATCCGCAACGTGCCGCCGCTGGCATCCACCAGCACCCGGCCATTCGGGCCGCTGGCCGGCAGGTCCAGTTGCAGGTCGGCGTTGAGCCGGCCTCGCCAGGCAAAATCCTTGGGCATCCACTGGGCCAGGCTTTCGATGGGGAATTGCTTGAGGTGATAGCGCAGCTTCGGCTCCGGCATCAGCCGTTGGTCTTCGCCGCACAGGCTGGCCTGGCCGGAGCGACAGCAGTGGGCACCGAAGTTCAGCGTACCGTTGGCCAGCCGTTCCAGCTTCGCCGGCGCTTGCAGGCGCCAGTCCTGACCGCCGACCCGCAGGTCGCCACTGGCCAGGCGTCCACGCCAGCTGCCCTGATCCAGCGTGCCATCAAGGGCCAGGCTGGTTTTCAACTGGGGCCCTTGCAGGTCGACCTGCAGTTGCTGTTGCTTGATATCGCCCTGCCCGCTCAGCGTCAGGACGCCAAGGGAAGTTTCGCCGCTGCGGATACCGCTGGCCTTGAGATCGACTTTGCCCCGTTGCGCGCCGTCGAGCGTCGCGTCCAGGTTCAGGCTTTGCAGATGATTGTCCTGAAACGCCAGTTGCGCGCCTTGCAAGTCGAGCTTGCCTTGGGGGGCCTTGAGCGTGCCGGCCACGTCGACACGCCCGCTGACCTGACCGCGCAACTGCGGCCAGAGCTGGGCCAGGCGCGAGAGCTTGATGCCGATCTGGCCGGTCAGCTGCTGTTGCAGGCTGCCCGTACCGTTGATGCGGTTGTCGCCGAGGCGGATATCCAATGCGCCGAGGTTCCATTGCTCGCCGGCGCCGCTGGCCTTGGCCTGGAACAGCGCCGGCTGGCCGCGCAGCTTGCCCTTGAGGTCCACGTCCGCGTCGAGTTCCATGCGCTGGTTTTTCATCGAGCCTTTACTGCGCAACGGCCCAGCCAGCGTGCCGGGCAGTTCGGCGAGCCAGTACGCCGGGTTGACCGATGACAGTTGCAGCGCGGTGTCCCAGGCGATGCCGTCGGCAAATTGCAGGTCCAGGTGCCCTTCGGCCTTGCCCTGTCCGGCGGCAAGCTTGAGTTCAGGCAAGTGGATTTGCGTCAGGTTGCCGCTGAACGGGCTGTCCAGGCTGAACGCCCCGGCGGGGCCGTCCAGCGCCGCCTGGAAATTGCCCAGGTACTGGCCGTCGGTGTACGAGACTTCGCCGTTAAAACTGCGCAGCGTGACTTGCGGCTCGTCGATCAGCGGATAAAGGCGATGCCAGGGGAAATCCAGCCAGGCGACTTTTGCTTCGGCGTTCAGCCCTTCACGCCAATCCAGCTGTCCGGTGAGCTTGAGGGTCTGCTGGTTGCCGGCGTCGAGATCCAGCCCGGCGATTTGCGCGCCATTGGCGTCCACCTGGCCTTGCAGCAGCAACGCCACCGGCCCCTTCTCGGCGGGCAGTGTCGCCTTGCCGAGCAGTTGATAACCGTTCTTCAGGTCGCCTTCGCCGGTCAGTTCCAGTTGGTTGAGCAGCAGCGTGTCCGGCAGATCGGCGCTGGCCTTGAAGTCGTCGGCGGTGATGCGCACCTTGGCCGGCAGGTTATCCGCCAGCGGTTGCAGTTCGCCCGTCAGGCGGCCTTGCAGATAACCACTGCTGTCGGCCGTGAGATTGAGGGTCTTGAGCAGGTCGCCAGCGACTTTCAGGTCCAGCGCCCAAGGCGTCGCGCCCGGCGCTGGCAGGGTCAGCTGGCCCGTCGCGTCCAGCGGCCAGTCGCCGTGCGGTTGCAGCAGGCCGGATAATTTCAGGCTCAGTTCGTCGCGCTGCAACTGCACCGAGTCGATCTGCAAACCCTCGGCGGTCCAGTGCGCCACCAGTTGCAGCCCCTTGAGCTGCTCACTGCCGTTGAACGACAGGCTGCCCACCTGCACATCGCCCAGTTCGATCGCCAGCGGCAAGTCCAGGTCCGGCAGGCTGATCGGGCCGCTGCTCGGTTCATCGGCGGTGGCTGGCAACTGCACGGCGATGGTGTCGGCCTTGAGCTGTTCGATGCACAGGGTCATGCGCAGCAGGCACGCCGGCGACCAGGCGAAGTTCGGTCGCTCCAGCGCCACCCGGCGGGTATCTTGCTGCCACAGCACCCGATCGGCGCTCCACCGCCCGCCCAGCCGCCCCTGGAAATTCTCCACGCTCAGGCCCGGCACCAGGCCGAGAGCCCAACGGCTGCCAAAGGCCGTGCCCAACACCATGCTCAAGGCCAGGACGACCGTCAGCAGTAACCCGGCGAGCGCCAGGAGCGTTAATTTCAAACCGCGATTCACAACTCGGGCCCCATGGAAAAGTGCAGTCGAATGCCGCCGTCGTCGTCCATCGCATGGGCCAGGTCGAGACGGATCGGGCCGACCGGCGAGACCCAGCGCACGCCGACGCCGACGCCGGTCTTGAGGCTTGGCAGCTCAAGGCTGTTGAAGGAGTTGCCCTGGTCGACGAAGGTCGCAACGCGCCATTTCTCCGCGACCGAATATTGATACTCGACGCTGGCGGCCACCATGTAGCGGCCGCCGATACGATCGCCCTCGGAGTTCTCCGGCGACAGGCTCTGGTAGTCGTAGCCACGCACGCTCTGGTCGCCACCGGCGAAAAAGCGCAGGGACGGCGGGATCGACTTGTAGCCGTTGGTGGCGCTGCCGCCCACCTGGGCCCGGGCCAACAGGCGATGCTTGTCGAATACCGTGGTCAGGCCCTTGACCATGGCCGTGCCATACAAGAGGTTGTTGTCCGAACCCAACCCTTCCTTGGCGACCTTGGTATCGAATTGCAGGCGATAGCCGTTGTGCGGGTCGATGCGGTTGTCGCTGCGCAGGTACGAATAGCTGACGCCGGGCATCAGCAAGGTGCTCAGGCCCGAATCGTCGCCGAGGCGATATTCCTCGCGCTGCCACTTGAGCGACACCACTCGCTGCCAGCCGCTGGGCAGCTTGCTGTGCCACTCGGGGCCCACGGTCAGCAGTTTGCTGAGAGTGTCGGTGCCGGCCAGTTCTTCATATTGATAGCCGCCGGCGTAGCGCAGCTTGTCAGTCAGTGGCGGGTCGAGCGGCACGTCGTACCAGAGGCCGACGTTTTGCCGGGGCGCCGATATTTCCGCTTCCCAGCCATAGCTGTGGCCTTGGGGATTGACCCAGTGACGCGTCCAGTTGGCCTTGGCGCGCGGGCCGACGTCAGTGGAAAACCCCAGGCCCAGGCCCATGGTGCGCGGCTTGCGGGTGTCGAGCCTGACCGCCACCGGGATCACATTGTCGGTGGCCGCGGTGGGCGCCGCATCAACGCGCACGCCTTCGAAATAACCGCTCGACTGCAAGGCCTGGTTGAGTTCGGCAATCAATTCGGAATCGTAGGGCGCGCCAGCCTTGAACGGCACCATGCGCTGCAGCAGGTCCTCGTCGAACGGCGTATCGCCCTCGAAACTGACCGGTCCCAGGGCGTAACGCGGGCCGCTGTCGTAGATCAGCTCGACATCGGCAACGCCAGCCTTGGGATCAACGCGCAACGTCTGGCTGACAAACTTTCCGCTGAAAAAACCATAACGCGAGGCCTGGTTCTGGATCGTCCGCTTGGCGTCTTCATAGCGTCCGTGATTGAGCACCGCACCCGGTTTGAGACCGGCGTTGTCCGGCACCCGGAAACTCTTCAGCGAGGCCGCCGGGCCGTCGATGCGGATCGTGACATTGCGCAGGTGCACCGGCTCGCCGGGGTCGATGGTCAGGATCAGGCGCGGGTCCTTGCCAGCCTTGACCTCGCTGTCGATCTGCGGCTGGTAATAGCCGAGCGCCTGGGCCGCCTTGCGCGCCTGCTCCTCGGCGCCGCGACTGAAACGCAGCAGTGCCTCTTCGTCACGCTCACCGAGGCCACCGATATAGCCCTCTACATTGGCCTTGAGCTCGTCATTGGACGGTTTGACCCGTACATCCAATACACTTTGTGCCAGCGCGGCGCAGCTGAGGGACAGCAAGAGCGCGCCACTGGTCATTCGTCCTGGGAAATTCATGGCGCGGATGCTATCACGAGCTTGGGAGCCTGATAGAGCCGGACGCTTCGCAAAAGTTCGTCCGATTATGCCGTCGCGCTGTGTAAAACCTGCGGGTTGGCGTGAAAGAACACATGCTCGCGGACCGGTCCTACCGCGATTTCGCCGATTTCCTCATAACCCTGGCGTTTATAAAATTCCAGGTAGCGCGGGTTGCCGGTATCGAGCACGACGCCTTGGGAATGCTCGTCCACCGCGCACCAGTTATGGACTGCCTCAAGCAACTGCTCGCCGTAATGCTGGCCCTGGAACTGCGGATGAACCCCCAGCAGTGGCAGCACATGGACCGCGTCCGATGGCAGGCAGGCCAGCACCGCGGCGTGATATTCCAGATAACGCCGGGTGCAGCGAAACCCCGTGCTCAAGACCATGCGCAGGCGCCAGGCCCAGCTTTCGGTAATGCCCAGGCGCCGCTGCGGCGGGGCAATCAGGGCGATGCCAATCAGGCGGTCGTTGACCAACAGGCCGATCGCTGGCAGGTCCTGGAAGAAATGCTGCTTGACCAGTTCACGCACCGTCGCCCGCACCCGCTGTTCGTAACCGGGACGCTCGGATTCGAACAGGTAGCTGAAGGTCGGCTCATGGCGGTAGGCCTGGTACAGCAATGAACGCGCTTCGCGGGAATAGCCGCTGTCGAGCATGTGGATATCAGCGGTAATGGCGTCAGGCATGGTGGTGGATCTCCTGGGCGAGGCTCGGTGAGGCCCTGCTCTTATTGACTACGAACCCGTCAGGGCTGTGATCGTTCCTACATGCCAGAGGACATTAGCAGTGCATTTGTCCTACCGCCACGCTGGCTCCCTTCCGACATGTCAGCTAGCATCGCAGTTTTGCCAGGACAGCCGACCATGAAGATCGTCTCCTTCAACATCAACGGGCTGCGCGCCCGTCCCCATCAGTTGGCGGCACTGATCGACAAGCACCAGCCGGACGTCATCGGGTTGCAGGAAACCAAGGTTCACGACGAACAATTTCCCCTGGCCGAGGTGCAAGCCTTGGGTTATCACGTGCATTACCACGGACAGAAAGGCCATTACGGCGTCGCCCTGCTCTCGCGCCAGGCGCCGCTGACCCTGCACAAAGGTTTCGAGACTGACGACGAAGACGCCCAGCGGCGTTTCATCTGGGGCACCTTCGCCGATGCCAATGGCGTGCCGGTGACCATCATGAACGGCTATTTCCCCCAAGGTGAAAGCCGCGACCATCCGACCAAGTTCCCGGCCAAGCAGCGCTTCTACAGCGATTTGCAGCAACTGCTGGAAACCCGCTTCAGCAACGACCAGCCGGTGGTGGTGATGGGCGATGTGAACATTTCCCCGGAAGACTGCGACATCGGTATCGGCCCGGACAACATGAAGCGCTGGCTGAAGACCGGCAAATGCAGCTTCCTGCCGGAAGAACGCGAATGGATGGCGCGCCTGAAGAATTGGGGTCTGGTGGACAGCTTCCGTCACCTGAACCCGGACGTCAGTGACCGCTTCAGCTGGTTCGACTACCGCAGCCGCGGTTTCGAGGACGAGCCCAAGCGCGGCCTGCGCATCGATTTGATCCTCGCGTCCCAAGGCCTACTGCCACGGGTCAAGGACGCCGGCGTGGATTATGAATTGCGCGGCATGGAAAAACCCTCGGACCACGCGCCGATCTGGCTGGAACTGAGCTGAATACCAGCCTTCCATTTCGTCCCCTGTGGGAGCGAGCCTGCTCGCGAAGCGGTATTCCTGTCGCAATAATGGCGCCTGACCCAGCGCTTTCGCGAGCAGGCTCGCTCCCACATTCGACCGGGTCGGTCATACGCTCCGCGTCGCAACCCTGTCATCTTTCAGCAACCTGACTGACTTAATCTTCCGGCACCTCCCTGGTTCAAAAAGGTGCCGGCATGCGGCTGTGCGTTGTGTTTTTCATGAGCTTCTGGCTGCCGCTCATGGCATGGGCCGGCGCCTTGCCCGTTCCCGAACACGGCCCGGCCCTGCGCATCCAGGGCTCCAACACCATCGGCGCGGCACTGGGGCCGGCCCTGGTCAAGGGCCTGATGCAAGGCCAGGGGCTGCTCAGGGTCAGCAGCGAAATAACCGGCCGGGACAATGAGCAACGGATCGTTGGCTGGACCGCCGAAGGCAAACGCGTCCAGATCGACATCGCGGCCCACGGTTCCAGCACCGGATTCGCCGCTCTCAAGCAAGCCAGCGCTGATCTGGCAGCCTCTTCCCGACCGATCAAGGACGGTGAACTGAAGGACCTGTCGGCCCTCGGCGACTTGAAAAGCCCGATGGCCGAGCAGGTCATCGCCATCGACGGCCTGGCGATTATTCTGCATCCGCAAAACCCGTTGCGTCAGCTCGACACCGTGCAACTGGCGCGCATTTTCAGCGGTGAGGCAAAGACCTGGGAAGCGGTGGGCAGCGTCGGCGGGGCCATTCATTTATACGCGCGGGACGAACAGTCCGGCACCTACGATACCTTCAAGGAACTGGTACTCAACCGACAAGGAAAAAAGCTCGATCCTGCGGCCCAGCGCTTCGAATCCAGTGAGCAATTGTCCGATGCGGTCAGCCAGGATCCGCAAGGCATCGGCTTCATCGGCTTGCCCTATGTACGTCAGGCAAAACCCCTGGCGCTCGTTGACGGCGCCTCGCAGCCCATGTTGCCGCTGAACAACCTGATCGCCACCGAGGATTATCCCTTGTCCCGGCGCTTGTTCTTCTACTTGCCGCCAGCGCAAACCAACCCTTGGGCCGAAGCCCTGGTCGACTTCAGCCAAAGTGAACAAGGCCAGGCCATCGTCGCGGCCAACGGATTCATCGCCCAGACCATCCAGGCCATGTCCGTCACGCCCAACGCGCTGATGCCGGAGGGTTACCAGGCCTTGAGCCGCCATGCCCAGCGCCTGACCGTGAATTTCCGCTTCGAGGAAGGCAGCGCCAGCCTGGACAACAAGGCCCACCAAGACCTCGGCCGGGTACTCGACTATATAAGGCAACACGGAAAACTCGATCGGCGCGTGACCCTGGTGGGTTTTGGCGACCTCAAGGACGACCCGGCGCGAGCCGACCTGCTGTCCAAACTGCGCGCCATGGCGGTGCGGCGGGAATTGGTCAAATACGGCGTGACGTTGCGCGAGGTCCGCGGGTTCGGCGCACTGATGCCGGTGGCGGCCAACAATGAAGACGAAGGCCGGGTGCGCAATCGGCGGGTGGAGGTTTGGGTTTACTGAAACTCGGCCAGCACAATGCAATAAAGCCTGGCGGCGTGCCTGATTACGCCGGAACTACTGACAGTTCTGATAGTAGCCAAATGTCGAAGAATCGCTGAGCCTGAAGCCAACTTCACTTCGAGTAACGGCCAGTGCCTGACCCGTCTGCTGCAACCGTTTTGTGCCTGTACCACTACGACCCGTTGGATCGCTTGGGGCAAGTCACGCCTTATGAGAATCCGGGCGCTCTGCGGTTTTATAAAAAAGACCGACTGGTGACTGAATCTCAGGGGACGGGGCACATCAGTGTCGTACAGGACGGTGATCGTCTACTGGCGTTGCTTCTACACGAAGACCAAAAAATCAACGCCCGACTATTGGTCACAGATGAGCAACGCTCATTATTGAACAGTCTCGGCGCCGGATCGCCTCAACCGCCCGCCTTTGCACCCTATGGCTATCTTCCTCCGGAAAGATCCCGGGCGAACCTGCTCGGTTTCAAGGGTGAACGGCCTGATTTCGTGACCGGGCACTATCTGCTAGGCAATGGCTATAGAGCCTACAACCCTGTCTTGATGCGATTTAACAGCCCCGACAGTTGGAGCCCTTTCGGCAGGGGCGGCATAAATGCCTATGCGGCGTTCGACGGAGATCCGGTGAATAAAAATGACCCCGGCGGCCATTTTTCCTTTTATATGAGTGTGAAACTTACAAGCGCCTTGAGGAAATGGAAAAGCCGAGCGCTGTTCAAGTTGGAGCGAATGCCTGACGTACCGTTAAGAAACGTACTGGGTTACCTCAATGGTAACGACGTCAAATCCTTGGCCATGACGTCCTCAAAAATGTACAGCGACGTAAAGAACAGTCGCCTCCCCATGAAAAAAATATTGGGAAATACCGAGCCAGGGACAGTCGATCAGGCACAACGATTATCAGACATTTCCTTTGGCAAGAAGCAAGGCTATCTCCCCGCCCAGGTCATTGGAGACAGACACTATGCAGCCATCGCCAAGGGCCAGGAACTACCCGACGGGGAACTAAGAGACTTTCGCATCCATCGCGAACGGATCAGGAAGGAAGCCAGCAGAACAAGAAGAAAGGAGATATATGGCGAGGATGCAGCCAGCGACACCAGTGTCGACAGCGATTGAATTCCTGCAAGTCAGGCGAACCTCTCCAATCATTTTGACGGCTGCTGCGCAGCCGAGCGGGAGCAAGCTCCCTCGCCACGAAAAGCCTCGGGGTTTACCGCGTGGGCCTCTGTGTAGGACCGAACTCCCGCGTCTTGCGCCTTTGCCTACAACTACGCCAGAATCCGCCGGCTTGTGCGCCTTGGGGTTGGGCTTTACTGTTGTCTGGTCGTTGAAAAATCAGCGATCGGGTTTGGTAGCCCGGGCTTTCGGTGCATAGCGTCACCTCTTGTGAGTGCAATCATGCGCTTCGCTTTATGGTGGCCCTGCGCAGGGTCTCTCCGGAGACGCCGGCTTCCGATGCCCGGTCTACCAACCTTCGTATGGCCACCACCCTTCGTTTGGTAGCGAGAGGGTTACGGCTCCTTCAGACGCATCGGAGATTCACCATGTTCAAACCAACACCCAACCCACCGGACACCGATCCAGCCACCGCCGCTCCAAGAGAAACCGATCCCGGCCAACTCTTCACCGTCATCAACGGCATCGACACCGAATCCCTGCTCGCCAACCTCAGCGAAACCCTCGCCTCGGCCAACGCCATGGTCGGTTACCTGGCCTTCGACCTGGAAGATTCACGACGCCACATTGCCCTGGGCATCCAGCAACTGATCGAACTGGGCGCACTCCTGGCAAACCGCGCGCTGGACAACGTCGACCCACGCTAGCCAAGCACAACCCTGTTGTGGCGAGGGAGCTTGCTCCCTCGCCACGAAAAGCCTCGGGGTTTATTGGGTTGGCCTGCGTGTAGGACCGAACTCCCGCGTCTTGCGCCTTTGCCTACAACTACGCCAGAATCCGCCGGCTTGTGCGCCTTGGGGTTGGGCTTTACTGTGGCCCGGTCGTTGAAAGATCAGCGATCGGGTTTAGCGATCCGGCTCCAGACACAGAAGCTACAAGCCCAGTCTCGATTGCAGTTTTTTTCAAGTCTGCAATTTGCGTCATGGTGGCTGTGCGCGGGAGACCTTCTGGTCTACCCGGGGTTTCTGTGACCCGGATCGCTAACCTGCGTACAGCCGCCACCTTACTTGTTTAGCGATAGGTCGTGGCGGCTCAACCCGTTCACGGAGATTCACCATGTTCAAACCAACACCCAACCCACCGCACACTGATCCAGCCACCGCCGATCCAAGAGAAACCGATCCCGGTCAACTCTTCACCGTCATCAACGGCATCGACACCGAATCCCTGCTCGCCAACCTCAGCGAAACCCTCGCCTCGGCCAACGCCATGGTCGGTTACCTGGCCTTCGACCTGGAAGACTCACGACGCCATATTGCCTTGGGCATCCAGCAACTGATCGAACTGGGCGCACTCCTGGCAAACCGCGCGCTGGACAACGTCGACCTACGCTAGCCAAGCACAACCCTGTTGTGGCGAGGGAGCTTGCTCCCGCTGGACTGCGAAGCAGGCCCAGGTTTTTTGTTTCAACACAAAATCCTTGGGGCCGCTTCGCGGCCCAGCGGGAGCAAGCTCCCTCGCCACGAAAAGCCTCGGGGTTTATTGGGTTGGCCTGCGTGTAGGACCGAACCGCCGCGTCTTGCGCCTTTGCCTACAACTACGCCAGAATCCGCCGGCTTGTGCGCCTTGGGGTTGGGCTTTACTGTGGCCCGGTCGTTGAAAAATCAGCGATCGGGTTTGGTAGCCCGGGTAAAACTAAGGCGCACAGCTCCGGCATATTTGTAATGGCGGCTGTGCGTGGGGCGCCCTCGTGGCGCGCCGGGTTTGCCTTGGTACCCGGTCTACCAACCTGCGTATAGCCGCCACCTGATGTTTGGTAGCAGAAGGGTTGCGGCTCCAATTACCAAGGAGTTTCATCATGTTCAAAGCAACACCCAACCCACCGGACACCGATCCAGCCACCGCCGATCCAAGAGAAACCGATCCCGGTCAACTCTTCACCGTCATCAACGGCATCGACACCGAATCCCTGCTCGCCAACCTCAGCGAAACCCTCGCCTCGGCCAACGCCATGGTCGGTTACCTGGCCTTCGACCTGGAAGATTCACGACGCCACATTGCCCTGGGCATCCAGCAACTGATCGAACTGGGCGCACTCCTGGCAAACCGCGCGCTGGACAACGTCGACCCACGCTAGCCGCTTCAACACATCCCCTTGTGGGAGCGAGCTTGCTCGCGATAGCGGTAGGTCAGTCAACATCTGCTGGACAGACAGATCGCTATCGCGAGCAAGCTCGCTCCCACAGGGTTTCTAGGTGTTGATCCACCCCGTTTAGAAACAAAAAACCCGGGCCTGCTGCGCAGTCCAGCGGGAGCAAGCTCCCTCGCCACGAAAAGCCTTTCTTCCGCGGGCTGCTACCGTGCCGCCAACTCCATGATCATTCGCGTCAGCAGATAAATCCTCGGTACCACGCTCTCGACCTCGGCATATTCCTCGGGCGTATGGATATTGCCGCCGACGATGCCAAAGCCGTCCAGCGTCGGTGTACCAACGCCGGCGGACAGGCTGGCGTCCGCCGCGCCGCCGCTGCCTTCCTCGGTCAGTTTGCGGCCCAGCTCGCCATAGATGCCCTGGGCCATGGCCATCAACCGGTCCGACTCGGCGGTCTGTGGCATGGGCGGCAAGCCGCGCTGCAGGCTGGTGGTGACTTCGGTGTCGGCGATCAGCTTGTCCTTCGAGACCCGGGCCAGGTCTTTTTCGATGCGGTCGAATTCTTCCGGCACCGCTGCGCGCACATCGGCCTTGGCGCTGGCCTGGTCGGGAATCACGTTGGTCCGGTCACCGGCCTTGAGCACGGTGAAGTTGATGGTGGTCTTCTTTTCCGCGTCGCCCAGCTTGCCCAGTTGCAGTATCTGATGCGCCGCTTCCATTGCCGCGTTACGCCCCAGTTCCGGTGCGACGCCGGCGTGGGCCGCCTTGCCCCTGACCTCCACCAGCGCGGTTGCGCTGCCCTTGCGCCACACCACCAGGCCGTCGGCCGGGCGCCCCGGTTCAAGGTTGAGGGTCACGTCATGGGCCTTGGCGGTTTTCTTGATCAGGTCGGTGGCGACGTCCGAACCGGTCTCTTCGCTGGCATCGAGCAGGAACGTGATCTGCGCGTAATTCTTGAAATCCAGGTTCTTCAGCACCTTCAGCGCATAGATGCCCGCGACGATGCCGCCCTTGTCATCCATCACCCCCGGCCCGTAGGCGCGGCCATCCTTGATATGGAAGGGACGTTCGGCCGCCGAGCCTTCCTTGAACACCGTGTCCATATGGGCCATCAGCAGGATTTTCGCCTTGCCGGTGCCCTTGAAGGTCGCCAGGACATGGTGGGTGCCGTCCGAATTGGGCACCTTTTCGATGGTGGCGCCGAGCTTCTGCAACTCGTCGATGGCGATGTCGCCGACCTGGGTCAGCCCCGGCACATAGCCGGAACCGGAGTCGATGTTCACCAGGCGTTCAAGCAGTTTCAGCGCCTCGCCCTTGTACTGCTCGGCATCGGCCAGCACCTGTTGATGGGGCTGCGCCAGGGCCGCTGGGGCGAAGGCGCCGAGTGCCAGGCTCAGGCCGAGGCTGACGGCGAGACGGGAGCGACGAACGATAACGGTCATGAGTTCATCCTTGTTTCATCTGGAAAGCATCATCGGGAAGGTCAACCAGCACCCTACCCGACAATGCGCCAAGGCTCTAGACCGCGGACGCCTCCAGCACCGGCCGATGTCGCTGACAGACAACCCGGTTGCGTCCGCTGGTCTTGGCTTCATAGAGCATCTGGTCGGCGTCGTCGAGCCAGGCGGTCGCATCGGCATAATCCGCCGTGAAGGCCGCCAGGCCGATACTCAGGCTCACTTTCAGCGCCGGGTCACGTTCGTAGTCCTGCGCGGTGAAGCGTTCGCGTAGCCCCTCCATCGCCTGCACCGCGCTGAGCAGCGTCAGGTCCGGCAGAATCACCCCGAACTCGTCGCCGCCATAGCGCCCGACGATGTCCGTGGCCCGCAGGTTCTGCCCCAGCAGCTTACCGAGCTGACGCAGCACGACATCTCCGGCGCCATGGCCGTAGGTGTCATTGATGGCTTTGAAGTGGTCGATATCGATCAGCGCGATCACGCCATGCCCTGCCCCGCCCGGTGACTGGCGTCGGCAATGCTGGAATGCCTCGTTGAGCCGGTCCTTCCAGGCGCCATGGTTGAGCAGGCCGGTCAGGCTGTCGGTACGGCTCAGGGCCAGCAATTCGCGTTTCTGTCGGCCCAGGGTGTGCGCCTGGCGAAAGCAGATCCAGCCCAGCGCCAGCGGGTACAGGCACAGCAACGGCAAGCAGGCGTATAGCTGCGCCGGGCTGGTCATGGGCACGCTGGCAAAGGGGAACATGAATATCCCGACGGTGATACCGGCAACCTGGGCCACAGCCCCGACCAACAGGAAACGCAGGCCGCCGATGGCCACGTTGTTCATTGCCATCATCGCCAGCGTCACGGCGGTGGGCAGCGGGTTGAATTGCATCGCGGCGACCCAGAAGCCACCGAGGAAGGCGTCGATCACCAGGTTGCGGTGCTCGGCATGGTACGGCACCGTCGAACGACGGGCCCATTGGTAGGACACGTGCGGCCAGAGCAACCCGTTGAACAGCATGAAGCCCCAGACCCAGGGCGCCGGGTCGAGGGGATAGAGCGCGGCGCTCACCACCAGCAACCCCAGCGCCAGGCCGAGGATTCGGGATGTGTAGAGCCTCCTGGCCAGCGACAGTCCCTTTTTTCCCGTTTTATGCATAGAGGCCTCTGCACCACCGGTCTCCCGGGGCCGGGATAGGTTTTGGGCAGTCTATCAGGGCGAGGTCAAATAGCCACTATCGATGCAGGGGTATTTATTCCGACCGACCAGCGTGGTTCCCCGCGGATTTTGGCTATACATGAAAAAGGGAAATTCGTTGGTACAGGGTCTCGATCGCCTTGTCCTGATATGGAGGCAACAACATGCTGGTGTTGTGGGTGGTCCTTGCGGTGTTCATCGCCTGGAGCTGGTTGACGTATCCGGGCATCGGCCATGTGCTGTATGACCTGGGCATGGCGCTGGAGGCGCGTCTCTACCGGCTGCACAAAATTACCGTGCCCATCAGCGAAATGACGGTGTCGACCTGGCAGGGCGGGCCCTATGAAGCGTCCGGCAGCGTGCTGATGCTGCATGGCTACAGCGCCGACAAGAACCTCTGGTTGCGCTTCGCCCGGTATTTCGTTGGCGATTACCGGGTGGTGATTCCCGACCTGGCAGGCCATGGCGAAACCGGCTTCAAGGCCGGCGGCGGTTATGACATCCCGACCCAGGCGCGGCGAGTGATCGAGTTGCTCGATGCCTGTGGCCTGGACAAGGTCCATGTGATCGGCAACTCCATGGGTGGTTACCTCGCAGCCTGGCTGGCGGCGACGTCGCCTGAGCGGGTGCTGACCCTGGCGCTGATCGATCCGGCCGGTGTCACCGCCCCCGAACCCAGCGACATGGAACGCCACTTGGCCGCCGGTCACAACCCGTTCCTGGTTGATTCTCGAGACGATTTCGCGCCGTTCTACGCCATGACCATGGCCTCGCCGCCCTGGCTGCCCAGTGTAGTGCTGGCGGCGCTGGCCGAGCGTTATGAACAGCGCCGGGAGGAATTGGCGGAGATCTTCGTCGATTTACGCGCCAGCCCACCCATGGAACCGCGCCTGGCCGACATCCGCGCCCCTTCGTTGCTACTCTGGGGGCGCAAGGACCGGTTGATCGACGTCAGCAGCGTACCGGTATGGAGCAAGGGCATCACCGACCTCAGGGTGGAAATCTGGGACGGGGTCGGGCATATGCCGATGGTTGAAAAACCGGGCAAGACTGCGGCGTTATACCGGGATTTTTTGAAGGGGTTGGGGCAGTGAAGTCAGCCGGGTTGAAGTACCGTGGCGAGGGAGCTCGCTCCCGCTGGACTGCGCAGCAGGCCCAGGTTTTTTGTTTTTACACAAAATTTTGGGGCCGCTTCGCAGCCCAGCGGGAGCAAGCTCCCTCGCCACAGGTTGAGGCAATCATCCGATGAACATCCTCTACGACGAGCAGCTCGACGGCCCGCTGCCGAAAGTGCCCAAGCAGGCCCTGCTCGACGCCATGCAGGCACGCATTCCGGACCTGGATATCCTGCACCGCGACGAAGACCTCAGGCCCTACGAATGCGATGGGCTGTCTGCCTACCGGACCACGCCCCTGCTGGTCGTGCTGCCGCGGCGGGTCGAGCAGGTGCAGGCCTTGCTCACGCTGTGCCATGAACAGAATGTACCGGTGGTGGCCAGGGGCGCCGGGACCGGCCTGTCCGGTGGCGCCCTGCCCCTGCAAAGCGGCGTGTTGCTGGTCATGGCGCGCTTCAACCAGATCCTGCACATCGACCCCGACGCCCGCACCGCGCGCCTGCAACCAGGGGTGCGCAACCTGGCGATATCCCAGGCGGCCGCGCCGTTCGGGTTGTACTACGCGCCGGACCCTTCCTCGCAGATCGCCTGCTCCATCGGCGGCAACGTCGCAGAGAACGCCGGTGGCGTGCATTGCCTGAAATACGGCCTGACGGTGCACAACCTGCTGAAGCTGGAAATCCTCACCATCGAAGGCGAACGCCTGGTGCTGGGCAGCGAGGCCCTGGACTCGCCAGGCCTGGACCTGCTGGCATTGTTCACCGGCTCCGAAGGCCTGCTGGGGATCATCACCGAAGTCACCGTCAAGCTGTTGCCCCGTCCCCAGGTTGCCAGGGTGTTGCTGGCCAGTTTTGATTCGGTGGACAAGGCCGGACGAGCGGTGGCCGAGATCATCGCAGCCGGGATCATCCCCGGCGGCCTGGAAATGATGGACAACCTGGCGATCCGCGCCGCCGAGGATTTCATCCACGCCGGCTATCCGGTCGACGCCGAAGCGATCCTGCTGTGCGAGCTCGATGGCGTCGAGGCCGATGTCCACGATGACTGCGAACGGGTCCGCCAAGTGCTGCAACGGGCCGGCGCCACCGAGGTGCGCCTGGCCCGGGACGAGGCCGAACGCCTGCGGTTCTGGGCCGGACGCAAGAATGCGTTTCCGGCGGTAGGCCGCCTGGCGCCGGACTATTACTGCATGGACGGGACCATCCCCCGGCGGGCATTGCCAGAAGTCTTGCAGCGCATCGCCAGCCTGGGCAGCGAACACGGCCTGCGGGTCGCCAACGTGTTCCATGCCGGCGACGGCAACATGCACCCGCTGATCCTGTTCGACGCCAACCAGCCGGGCGAGCTGGAGCGCGCCGAAACCCTGGGTGGGAAGATCCTCGAACTGTGCGTCCAGGTGGGCGGCAGCATCACCGGTGAACACGGCGTCGGCCGCGAAAAAATCAACCAGATGTGCAGCCAATTCAACAGCGACGAACTGCTGCTGTTCCACGCGGTGAAAGCCGCGTTCGATCCGCTTGGCCTGCTCAACCCCGGCAAGAACATACCGACCCTGAACCGCTGCGCTGAATTCGGCGCGATGCATATCCATGGCGGGCAATTGCCATTTGCTGAACTGGAGCGATTCTGATGACCGCGCAAGTCGACCGCGACGCCAGCGAGCTGCTGCTGGAGCAGGTCAACCGCGCCCGCGCGAGCGATACGCCGCTGCGCATCCAGGGCTCCAACAGCAAGGCTTTCCTGGGACGCCAGGTGGCCGGCGAGGTGCTGGACACCCGTGCGCATCGCGGGATCGTTGACTACGACCCCACGGAGCTGGTCATCACCGCCCGCGCCGGCACCCCGCTGCGGGAACTGTTGGCCGCGCTGGACGCCGCCGGGCAGCGGCTGCCCTGCGAGCCGCCGGCGTTCGGCGCGGACGCCACGGTGGGCGGCATGGTCGCCGCCGGATTGTCGGGGCCGCGCCGTCCGTGGGCCGGCTCGGTGCGCGACTATGTGCTCGGCACGCGGATGATCAGCGGCCACGGCCACCTGTTGCGCTTTGGCGGCGAGGTGATGAAAAACGTCGCCGGCTACGACCTGTCGCGCCTGCTGGCGGGCAGTTTCGGTTGCCTGGGGGTGATCACCGAAGTGTCCTTGAAAGTGCTGCCCAAGCCCCGCCACGGCTTGAGCATCCGCCTGGAAATGGACAGCCGCGAAGCCCTGGAAAAACTCGCCGAATGGGGCCGCCAACCCTTGCCCATCAGCGCCGCCAGCCACGACGGCGATTGTCTGCGCCTGCGCCTGGAAGGCGGCGAGGGTTCGGTCAGCGCGGCCCATCAGCGCCTGGGCGGCGAAGCCATCGACGATCAATACTGGACCGAGCTGAACGAACACCGCTCGCCATTCTTCGCTGAAGACCTGCCGCTGTGGCGCCTGTCGCTGCCCAACGCTACCGGCCCGCTCGACTTGCCCGGTGCGCAACTGATCGATTGGGCGGGCGCGCAGCGCTGGCTGAAAACCGACGCCGATACGGTCCAGGCCCTGGCGCGGGAATGGGGCGGCCATGCCGTCTGCTATCGTCCTGGCGCAACCGCAACGCCGTTCCAACCGTTGGCCCCGGCGCTGCTGCGCTACCACCGTCAACTCAAGGCGAAGCTTGATCCCCAGGGCCTGTTCAATCCTGGCCGAATGTACGCGGAGTTCTAGATGCAGACCCGGTTCAGTGAAACAAGCCAACGCCTGCCTCGCGCCGAAGAGGCCGAACGGATCCTGCGCAGTTGCGTGCATTGCGGCTTCTGCAACGCCACCTGCCCCACTTACCAGTTGCTCGGCGATGAACTGGACGGCCCGCGCGGACGCATCTACCTGATCAAGCAGGTGCTCGAAGGCCAGCCGCCAACCGCCAGCACCCAACTGCACCTCGATCGCTGCCTGTCGTGCCGCAACTGCGAAACCACCTGTCCGTCCGGCGTCGATTATCACAACCTGCTGGACATCGGCCGGGCCGTGGTCGACGCGGCCGTACCCCGCCCCGCCGGCCAACGGGCCCTGCGTCTCGGCTTGCGGGGCCTGGCCACGAGTCCCGAACGATTCAAGAATCTGCTGCGCCTGGGAACGCTATTCCGCCCGCTGCTGCCGGCGAACCTGGAGGCCAAGTTGCCACGGTCGGCGGCGTCCCCCGGCACGCGCCCGGCCGTGCGGCATTCGCGCCGCGTGCTGATGCTCGAAGGCTGCGTGCAGCCGGGCCTGTCGCCCAACACCAACGCGGCCGCCGCCCGGGTGCTGGACCGGCTCGGCATCAGCGTCGTTGCCAGCCCTGAAGCCGGCTGTTGCGGCGCGTTGGATTATCATCTCGACGCTCAACCCACCGGGTTGGACCGCGCCCGACGCAACATCGATGCCTGGTGGCCGCACCTGCAGGACGGCGCCGAGGCGATCGTCCAGACCGCCAGCGGCTGCGGCGCGTTTATCAAGGATTACGGGCATCTGTTGGAACACGATCCCGCCTATGCCGCCAAGGCGAAACACGTCAGCGAACGCGCGCTGGACCTGGTGCAGGTACTCGGCAACGAACCGCTGGAAGCAATCTGCGCCGCCAGGGATCAACGCATCGCCGTCCATTGCCCCTGCACCTTGCAGCACGCGCAGAAACTCGGTGGCGCCGTCGAAGCCCTGCTCACAAGGCTGGGCTTCAACCTCACCGAGGTGCCCGACGGCCACCTGTGCTGCGGCTCGGCCGGGGCCTATTCGCTGACCCAGCCGGCGCTGGCGCGACAATTGCGGGACAACCGTCTCAACGCGCTGGAAAGCGGCCGGCCGGAGCTGATCGTCACCGCCAATGTCGGCTGCCAGAGCCACCTTGACGGTGCCGGTCGCACGCCCGTGCGGCACTGGATCGAGCTGGTGGATCAGTCCCTGGCAGAATGAAGTCGTGAAGATTCTTCGTTTGCCGGCACTGGCGAAGGCTGCGATCTTTTGTCCATCTTTCCCACAGCCCTCGCCAGGAATTCCCACGATGAGCTTCGTCAGCCCCGACCTGATCCGCCAACGCTTCTCCAAGGCGATGTCCGACATGTACCGCGACGAAGTACCGCTGTACGGCGCGTTGATGAACCTGGTGGAGCAAACCAACGCCCGGGTGTTGGGAAACGATCCGCAACTGGCCGAACACCTGCGCAACACCGGCGAACTGCAGCGCCTGGACCTGGAACGGCATGGCGCGATCCGCGTCGGCACCGCCGCCGAGCTGGCGATGCTGGGTCGGCTGTTCGCGGTCATGGGCATGCAGCCGGTGGGCTATTACGATCTCACGCCAGCCGGGGTGCCGGTGCACTCCACAGCGTTTCGCGCCGTGCATGAGGCCGCACTGCAAGTCAGCCCCTTTCGCGTGTTCACTTCGCTGTTGCGCCTGGAGCTGATTGAAAACGCCGAGCTTCGGGCCTTTGCCGAATCGGTGCTGGGCAAACGGCAGATCTTTACCCCCGGTGCCCTTGAACTCATCGAGTTGGCCGAACGTCAGGGCGGCCTGACCGAGCCCCAGGCCGAGGAGTTCGTGCTGCAAGCGCTGGAAACCTTTCGCTGGCACCACAGCGCCACCGTCACCGCCGAACAATACCGTCAACTGAGCGCCCAGCATCGGCTGATCGCCGACGTGGTGGCGTTCAAGGGCCCGCATATCAATCATCTGACGCCGCGCACCCTGGACATCGACATTGTCCAGGCCCAAATGCCGGTGCATGGCATCACGCCCAAGGCCGTGATCGAAGGCCCGCCCCGTCGCCAGTGCCCCATCCTGCTGCGCCAGACCAGTTTCAAGGCGCTCGATGAACCCGTCGCGTTCACCGACCAGCCACAATCCCAGGGCAGCCACAGCGCCCGGTTTGGCGAAATCGAGCAACGTGGCGCGGCGCTCACGCCCAAGGGCCGGGCGCTCTACGATCAACTGCTGAACGCGGCGCGGGACGCCCTGGGCGCGTTTCCCAACGAAGCCAATGCCGAACGCTACAACGCGCTGATGGCTGAACACTTCGCCGACTTCCCTGACACCCTCGACGAACTGCGCCGACAAGCACTCGCGTACTTTCGCTATTTCGTGACGCCAGCGGGGCTGGCCGCCAAGGGCGCGATTGAACGGTCGAGCTCGCTGGAGCACTTGCTCGAACAGCAATACCTGCGCGCCGAACCCTTGGTGTACGAAGATTTCCTTCCGGTCAGCGCCGCCGGCATCTTCCAGTCGAACCTGGGCGATGCCGCGCAGAATCACTACGCCGGACAGTCCAATCGGCATGCCTTCGAAACGGCGCTGGAGCGGCCGACCATCGATGAACTGGGGCTGTATGCCGAGACGCAGCAGCGCTCCGTCGATGAATGTCTGCATACGCTGGGGCTCTGAAAACCAGCGCAGGAAGGAGAAGCAGCAAGTTGCGCAAGTCCGACCGCATCATCCGCTCGACTTACGCGCCTTGCTCCCGGCAACACGGTGCCTCGTGCTTGGGCAGATCAATGCGAGGCAGCGTGCAGCCGTTTGCGTGATTTGCCGGGCGCGCGAGCCGACGCTCGCCCCGAAAACAAGCTAACACCTTGATCTGGCTGTATTTTCTTGCCGATGGCACGGCTCTTGATAACGCTCAGACCGCCTCAGGACGATTCGCGTCCCGGGGCTTCTCAGTTTATCCAGGAAGGAGAGCATCCATTGGCTACCCCCGCTTACATGTCCGTCACCGGTGAAAAACAAGGCCTGATCACTGCCGGTGCATTCAGCGCTGACTCGGTTGGCAATACCTATCAGGAAGGCCATGAAGACCAGGTCATGGTGCAGGCCGTCCAGCACGAGATGACCATCCCCCGCGACCCTCAATCGGGCCAGCCCACCGGCCAGCGCCTGCACAAACCCTTGGTCATCACCAAGGTCTTCGACAAGGCTTCGCCTCTTCTGCTGCAGGCCCTGAACAGCGGCGAACGGATGACCGAGGTTGTAATCCACTGGTACCGCACGTCGGCCCAAGGCACCCAGGAGCACTACTACACCACCAAGCTGGAGGATGCGATCATCGTCGACATGAAAGATTACATGCTCACGTGCCAAGACCCGGGCAACAGCCACTTTACCCATCTGCAGGACGTTCATTTCAGCTACCGAAAAATCACCTGGACTCACGAGGTCAGCGGCACTTCTGGCTCGGATGACTGGCGCACCCCGGTAGCCGGCTGAGTCATGCAGGTGTTCGCCCAGTGTGACGGCCTCGGCATTCCATGCACTGGTAAAGAGCCTGGCACTGGGCGAACGAAAACAATGATAGTGGAGCTTGCCGGGTCTGTCCGTGAGGCCCGCTTAAATAATTATTCACGTAGCGTGGCGAGGGACCTTGTTTCTCGCCACCCAGGATTCAATCGCGCCGTGCGGTTTTTTGCGCATCGGTTTCCTGCGCCTCGGCATTGCCTTGCTGTTCTCGCTTGGCCGGGTCGTTCGGTCGTAGCGCGTCGTTGTCTCGCTCCACTTCGCCGGGCAACGCCGGCTCGTCGGGGTTGTGTTGGGTCTGATCGGGACCGGGCTTCATGGTGGACTCCTTGGGTGGTGGTGCCATCTGCTGGCGTTTGGCTGGAGGGCGGCGAGGGCTGCCTCCAGGACCGGGTTGTCTTCTTCGCGAGCAGGCTCGCTCCCACATTGGGATGCACTCTCTGTGGCAGAGCCTGCTCACGCTTCTGTGGGAGCGAGCCTGCTCGCGAAGGCGGCCCTCGAAGAATCAGGCGTCAGGATCGGCCACTTCCTCCGCCACATTCGCATCCGGCGAGCGCTGGTGTAGTTCCTCGGCCTTGGTCTTCAATTCCTGCCAACGCTCCAGGTCAATGGCTCCCTGGCCGAACAGGTCGTCCGCCAGCCGCGTCAGCTCGGTGAGATGAACGTCGGGCGACTGCTGGAAGTAGGCCTTGTCGTCGAACAGCCGCTGCCAGTCGGCCAGCGACGGAGGTTTCAGGTCATCGCTCATGAGGGGCTCCCGCGAAGCATTCATAAGGTATGAGAGGCAACGAATGTCGGGAGTTCCGGTGATTGTCAGTAGCCGGTCATTTCCAGGTAGCCGATGCCGCCACGATTGCCGCTCAGTTGTACCGGCCCTTCCCAATAGGGGATTCGCAGGTGCATCCAGGCATCGGGGTTCAGCGCCCGAGTGGTGATTTCGAGCTGCCGGGTGGGGATCCTGATCGACCAGCGCACCGGCATCGAGCGGCCGGCAACCTCGGCGGTGTCCAGCGGCTCGAGGCTGATTTCGCTGGCGCTCAGTGTCGTTGCCTGGCCCTGGGCGTCGATCCAGGTACCGGTGAGGTACGGCGCGCCTTTCTTGTGCCGCATGCGGTAGAGCATGACGTGTTCGCCATTATCCAGATGCAGGGAAAACCAGTCCCATCCGGTCTGGTTTTCGGTCAGGGGCTGGCTGCTCCATTCACGGTCGAGCCAGGCCGGACCGCTGACCTGATAGCGCTGGCCATCGATTTCCAGATGACCGTTGGCCTGGAAGAAGGGTTGGCTGTAGTAATACGACGCCTGGCCCTGCGCGGATTTCTGGCTGAAACCCTGGTCGCCTTGCAGGACCAAGGGGCGTGTCGAGGTGAGCTGCAGCTCATAGCTGAAACGCGCATCCCGCGCCTTGAGCTGCATCGCCGCCAGGGGATCAGTACCCGCGCTTCGGGTGGTCAATTGCCAATCGTCGATCCAGGCATCGAACGGGGTCGTGCGCACTCCGGCCTGCCCCACTCCCCCGCGGGCATAACGTTCGGCGGCGTGATGGACGGTCGCGGAAGTGACCGCGGCGTGACCGAGCCAGATGGACTGGTTACGCCAGCCACTGGCCTGGGGAGCGGCATCCTGGCTGCTGCGGAACAACGTCCACTGCACGCCGAAATCCCGCCCCTCGGCATCCTTGAGATTAGCGGTGACGTACCACCACTCGATCCGAAACCCGTCATGGGCACCATGATCGGCCGGGAAACTGAACATGCGCCCCGGCACCACAGGCGTAAATGCAACGGCCTGGTTGCCGAGGCCGGCGAAACCTTTTTCCGGCGCCGACGAGTCGTCGCAGCCGCCGAGCAAGGCCAGCAGCATCAGGCCGATTCTAATTTTCATGGGCGAAGGTCCTGAGCAGATCCGCCGGTTGCGTGCGGTACAGCGCGTACAGCGGCCACGCCGACGCAAGCAACGTGGCGAACATCGCCAAGCCCAGCAACTGCGCCAATTGCAGCGGGAATACCCGCAACGGCAGGCGCCAGCCAAAAGCCTGCACGTTGATCACGGCGTCCAGGCACCAGGCCAGGGCGATGCCCAGCGGCACGGCCAGCAGCAGGGTCAGCAGCGCCAGCAGCCAGGTCTGGCCGAGGTTGAGCAGCATCAGTTGCCGACGCGTTACCCCCACTGCCCATAACGGCGCCAACTGACCGAGACGGCTCTGGCTCTGGGTCAGCAGGCTGATGAACAGCGCCACCCCGGCGACCGCCAGCGTCAGGCTGTTCAGCGCGGCGGTGGCGGCAAAGGTGCGTTCGAATACCTGGGTCGACCAACCCTTGAGGCGAGCCTGATCGACGATGCGACTGTCGTCCAGGCTGAAGCGGCTTTGCAACCCCGTCAGCAATGGCCCGATGGCGGCCGGCTCGATGCGCAGGTTGAAGCGGTTCGGCGTCAATTGCGGCCAGTGCGCCAGCAGATGATCAGCGTTGATCAGCACATGCCCCTTGGGATTGCCGTAGTCAGCATAAATCCCGACAACCCGAGGCGTCCACGGCCCTTGTGGGGTCGGCAGGGTCAACCGGTCGCCGACATCCACTTTCAGGCGCCGGGCCAGTTGTTCGCTGAGCATCAGCGTGTCGGCGCCGGCCAGTTGGTCCCAGGCCTGCTCACCGGCCGACTCCAGCAAGGGCCAGTGCAGGCGATAGGAAGGGTGATCGATGATGCCGTAGATATCCGTCGGCCAGCCTTGCAGAGGGACCGATACCTGCCAGTTCGGCAGCACGGCGCTGATACTCGGTTGTTGCTTGAGCCATTCGTACAACTGACCTGCCTGGGCCGGGGTCTGTGGGTTGATGTACAGCTCGGCGGTGAGCCGCTGTTCGAGCCAGTCGCTGAAGGTCTGGCGGAAACCGGCGGTCATGCTGCCAGCGCCGATATTCGCCGCCAGCGCCAGCAACAACGCCATCAGCGCCAGGCTCAACGTCGGCAACTGCTGGCGACAATCGGCGAGGAACCATTGGCCGAGCACGGAACGGTTGCCGCGCAACAACCGGTTCAACACAGCGTTGAGCAGCACCGGTAGCGCCAGCGCCGCGCCCAGCAACAACGCGGTCATCAGGACAAAACCGCTCGCCAGGCTGTCGCCCCAGACCAGCGCCGCCACCGCGATCAGCGCGGCCATCAGTGCCACCCCGCCCTGGCGCCGCAACCACCGCGCGTGGGCCTGGTGCCAGGCCTGAGGATTGGCCAGCGCCAGCAAGGGCAGGCGCGCCGCCCGCAACAGGCTTTGGCCCCCGGCCAGCAACGCACCGAGCAGGCCCAGGCCCACGCCGCCGAGCCACCACCAAAGGCTGAGGTGCAACTGCCCGGGCACTTCGGCGCCGTACAGACCGCGCAGGCTCGCCGCGACATCAGGCAATAGCAGGCTCGCCAGCCAGTAACCGCTGAGCACCCCGGCAACCCCGCCAAGCAAGGCCAACGCGCCCAACTCCAGCGCCAGGCTGGCGACCAGTACCCGCGCGCTGACGCCACAGGCGCGCAAGGTTCGCAGCAGGCTGCGCCGTTGTTCCAGCGCCAGGCCGATGGCGGCATGAACGATGAACAGTCCCACCACGAATGACAGGAACCCGAGTGCGTCGAGGTTCAAATGAAAGCTCTCGGTCAGGCGCGTCAAGTTGTTCTCCTCGTCCGCGTGCTTGTATTGCAGCAGGCCGTTGAACGCCTCGGGCAAGGCTGCGGTGAACGTGGCGGGCAACAGCAATCGCGAGACCTGCTCCGGCAATCCCAGGAGCTGCTGGGCGAAACCGATGTCCATCAGCAGCATGCCTGGCGCCATGTCCGGCTGTACGTGCAGCGGCGGCAAGGCCTGGCCATCGGCGCTGCGGGGCCGGTCGCCAGCCTTCAGCCCGAGGGCTTGCAATGTCTGCGGGGCGATCCAGGTACGACCGGGGCCGGTGAAGAAGTCCACCACCTCGGCAATCTCCCGCGCTTGCCCCGCCACGGCCGAACCCGGCGGCAGCGACACCGGGTCGATGCCCATCAATTGCAGGCGCTGGTCTTCGTGCCCCGCAAGCGTCAGCCGCCCTTGCAACACCGGCGATACGGGCCAGCCCTGGCGCCGCAGGTCGACAAACCATTGCTGAGGGAACGAGCCCCCGCCGGGAGCACTCAGGCTGGCCTGGGGTTCGCCGCCAATCAGCTGGCTGGCCCGGGCGTAGCTGTCCCGGGCCTGGCTGTTCAAGGCCTGCACGCCAGTGAGCAGGCTGGTGGCCAGCCAAAGCCCGGTCAACACACTGAAAAATTGCACTGGGTGTCGACGCCAGTGACTGAGCAGGGCCTTGAGGGTCTGGCGAAAGATCATCACGCCGGGCCCGCTTGCGCCAGGCGCCCGCCTTGCAATACCACGCGATGTGCCAGGCGCGCCGCCACCCGCTGGCTGTGGGTAACCATCAACAGGCTGGTGGGGCTGCCATCGAGCAATTCCAGGAGCAATTGCAGCACCTCGTCGCTGGTGGCTTCGTCGAGGCTGCCGGTGGGCTCATCCGCCAGCAACAACGGCGGACGTGACGCCAGCGCCCGGCCCAAGGCCACCCGCTGTTGCTGGCCGCCGGAAAGCTGCTCGGGATAACGCCGCAACAGCTCCGACAACCCGAGCCGCTGCACCAGATGCGCTTGCCACGTAGCGTCGAACCGACCGCAAAGGCGCGCCTGGAACGCGAGATTGTCTTCCACCGCAAGGCTGCTGATGAGATTGAACTGCTGGAACACCAGGCCGATCTCGGTGCGCCGCCAGTTCGCCAACTGGCTTTCGCTCATGTCTTCGAGCCGGTGCCCCGCGCTGTGGATGCTGCCCCGATCGACCTTGTCGAGGCCAGCGACCAGATGCAGCAAGGTACTCTTGCCGCTGCCGGATTCCCCCATCAGCGCCAGGCTGCTGCCGGGAGGCAGCGTCAAGTCGATACCTTGCAGCACCGCCAGGGGGCCTTGGGGCGTGGTGTAGCTTTTGAAGACGTTTCGGACCTCAAGCATGGGCAACTCGGCTGATCGACAAGGGCATCAGGATAGCGGAGGTTGCGCTGTGCGCAGAGTTCCAAAAACATGTGATGCGGGTTTGCTTATTCGCTTCCGGAATGTTCGGCGATTGATACTGCGCTTTCGCGAGCAGGCTCGCTCCCACAAGGGTTCTTCAGTGAACCTGATTCAATGTGGGAGCGAGCCTGCTCGCGAAGAGGCCTGTCCATTCAACCGCTGATCAATGCCCCACCGCCATTTCACCCTGAACCGGTTTCGGCGTAACGATGTTGCTCAGGTCAATCTGCTTCCACGCCGGCTTGGCCCCCAGCCGCGCATTAAACCGGTAGTTGAAGGTGAAGTCGTCTTCGGTCGGCTGGTCGAGGGATTTTCCATACAGCGCCGTGACGCCGGCCGACTCGTAGCCCATCAACCGCAGCAACGTCGGGAAGATGTTGTAGTGGCTGGAGCGGTCCTTGTTCTGCGCCCAGGCGCTGCGCCAATCGAGGGTCTGCAACCGGCTTCCCTGGATCACCAGCAACGGCACCAGCCCTTCTTCTTCCACCGGATCTCCGCCGCAATGGGTGTTGAGGCCGGGGTTGCCACGTTCGTGCAGGTCCTGGCCATGGTCGGAGGTGTAGATCAGCACCGCATTATCGAGATTGCCCTGACGGAAAAGACGTTGGAAAAATTCTCCGACGCTCCACAGCAAGGTGTTCTGGTAAGCATTGCGATACAGCGCCCAATCATCCGCCTCGCCACTGAAACCGTCGCGCCGGCCGGTTTCGGCCACCTCCTCGAATTGCCCTCGCGGCAAGGCCGGACGGTAAGTCATGAAAGCATCGGGGTATTTATCGTGGACTGGGAAATGCGCGCCGACTTTATTGACCACCACCAATTCGGCCCGGTCGTTTTCCATCAGTTCGATCAGTTTCGCCGCAGCCGCCATGTCACGGTCGCGCACACGGACCTGGTCGAACTGGACAAATTCGTCGATGTCCTGTTTTTCCAGCTCGGTCATCAGGTTCTGCCGCTTGCCGCCGGTGTTCTGCCCGTCGATATAGACGGTGCGCAACCCGGCGTTGCGGGCGTACTGCCAGATCGACGGCTGGGTGCTGTTGATGCGCATGTAGTCGCCACGGGTGCCGCCATAGCGCAGGGTAACGTTGGTATCCACGCTGCAATTGGCGATCGAGGCGGCGTAGCCGTAATTGAGGATTTCCACGCCGGGAGGGGGCGCCTTGAGGCCGGTGGAGACGCCGGACGGCGTGTTGATATCAAGATAATTCCCGCCAATGCTTTCGTCGATGATCAGCACGATATCGTGCCCGATTGCCGCTGTTTGCCGCACCAGGCTGACTGGCGCCCGTGGGCCCACGGTGTTGTGCACGGCTTCATAGATGAACAGGTTCAGATAGGCCAGCGGGGTGTACATGATCGGCAAACCGCGCGCGCCCTCGCCTGCCCGTACGAACAGCACGCCACTGAGCAGCAGCACGCCGAGCAATGGCGCAGTGATCGCGACGTAACCGGGCAACGGCAGACGCCGCCGGGGGTTCAGGCCGATCCCCAGCAGCAGCAACAAGCCCCCGGCAACCGCACTGATGATCACCTCGCGGTACTGATAAGCGGCTTCCTGGATGAACCCGCCGGAATAGACCATCGACACGAACTGGCTGTAGGTCAGGTAGCTGTCGGTTACGCGCGTGTAGACCTCGAAGAACACCGCCGAGGCAAACATCGCCAGGGCAAACAGATGCCGCACCAATGCCTGGCGAATGTACGCGGTCATCCACAGAGCCAGCACCAGCGCAACGAACATCGCGCCGAACAGCAGCGTTGCCAAGCCAAAACCCAACGCCGCAAGACGGTCGAGGTAATAGTCATGCGCCCTGAGCAGGTACAGCAGCAGTAGCAGTTCCTTGAGGTATCGCGCCATGTTTTTCCCAGCGTTACGAGGAGGTTGAAAACGGCTTGGTTTCTGCACACTAGCAGCAGGTTTGCAAAGCGCAAGAAAGCCGATCAACGGCCAATGCGTCAAAAAAAAGTTAGCTCAAAAATGACACCTAAAGCCAACAAAAAACATAAAAATCTATGGATGAATACCGTTCATCGGCTACTAAAACTCCTTTAAAGCCCTTTAAAAACGGCACTTTTCCAATTCCGTCAAGGACTTGATATCAAAAAGCCCTACTCTTTCGAGTTTACCAACAGTGACAACTGTCATTTTGCTGACACGCTTTTCTGAGGCTGCGCTATACCCCTCTAAACAGTTTCATCCGAGTTACATCAACGGGTCTGCGAGGCGCGCCAAGAATGGACGTGAGCGTATTTGGAACGGGGTACGTTGGGCTGATTCAAGCGGCGGCGCTGGCAGACGTCGGACATCGCGTCCTGTGTGTCGATATCGATCCGAACAAGATCCGGCAACTGCAACAGGCGGTACCGCCCATCAGCGAGCCGGGACTGTCCGGGTTGCTCGAAGACAACATCAAGGCCGGGCGCCTGTCGTTCAGTTGCCAGGCCAGTGATGCGGTCAACCATGGCGAGCTGATCTTCATCGCCGTGGGCACGCCCGCCGATGAAGATGGCTCGGCGGACCTCAGCCATGTCCTGGCCGTGACCCGGCAGATCGCCGACTTCATGGACAGCGACCGCACCCTGATCATCAAGTCGACCGTGCCGGTCGGCACGGCTGACAAGGTCGCCGAATGCGCCCGCCAGGCGTTGGCCCGTCGCGGCCTGCAACAACTGAATGTGCGCGTGGTGTCCAACCCGGAGTTCCTCAAGGAAGGCAGCGCACTGGCCGATTGCATGCGCCCGGACCGGATCATCGTCGGCACCGTCGACGCCCTGGCCCGCGACCAGATGAGCGAGCTCTACGCGCCCTTCTGCCGTAACCACGAAAAGCTGATGTTCATGGACAACCGCAGCGCGGAACTGACCAAGTACGCCGCCAACGCCATGCTCGCCACGCGCATCAGTTTCATGAACGAACTGGCCAATCTCACCGAACACCTGGGCGCCGACATCGAGGCCGTGCGCAAGGGCATCGGCTCGGACCCGCGCATCGGCTACCACTTCATCTACCCCGGCTGCGGCTTTGGCGGCTCGTGCTTTCCCAAGGACCTGCGCGCCCTGCTGCACACCGCCGAACAAAGCGGCATGCCACTGCGCCTGCTGCGCAGCGTCACCGATGTGAACGACAGCCAGCGGCACATTCTTTTCGAAAAACTCACGCTGCAGTTCCCCGACGGTCTGGCCGGCAAGTCGATTGCCATCTGGGGCCTGGCATTCAAACCGAACACCGACGACATGCGCGAAGCGCCCAGCCGCTACCTGATGGAAGCACTCTGGCGCGAAGGCGCCCGGGTCCAGGCCTACGACCCGGAAGCCATGTCCGAATGCCGGCGCCTCTATGGCTATCGCAAGGACCTGAACCTTTGCGCTACCCGCGACGACACGCTGGAAGATGCCGACGCCCTGGTGATCTGCACCGAGTGGAAGAATTTTCGCGTGGTCGATTTCGACCTGCTTGCCAGCAAGCTGCGCGCGCGGGTCATCATCGATGGTCGCAACCTGTACAACCCGGAACACCTGGCCGCCGCCGGACTGCTGTATCGCGGCATCGGGCTGCGCCACACCGTGCCCGTCCAGGGGCCACGAGCATGAACATCCTGGTGACCGGCGCGGCCGGTTTCATCGGCGCCCATTGCGTGCTGCGACTGCTGCGCGACGGCCATGACGTGTGCGGACTGGACAACTTCAACGACTACTACGACCCGCAACTCAAGCACGACCGCGTGGCGTGGGTCAAAGGCCAGGCCGGCGATTTTCACCTGGCGCGAATCGACCTGACCGACGCATCGGCCCTCGACCAACTGTTCCAGTCCCATCGCCCTGACGTGGTGATCCATCTGGCAGCCCAGGCCGGCGTGCGTTATTCGCTGGAAAACCCGCGGGCTTATGTCGACAGTAATCTCAGCGGGTTCCTGAACATTCTGGAGAGCTGCCGCCACCATCCGGTCAGGCACCTGATCTACGCCTCTTCCAGTTCGGTGTACGGCGCCAACCAGCGCACGCCGTATTCGGTACAGGACGGCGTCGACCATCCGTTGTCGTTGTACGCGGCCACCAAAAAGGCCAATGAACTGATGGCCCACAGCTACAGCCATCTGTTCGGCATCCCCTGCACCGGCCTGCGTTTCTTTACCGTCTATGGCCCCTGGGGCCGGCCGGACATGTCGCCGATCCAGTTCGCCCGGGCCATTGCCGAAGGCCAGGTGCTGAAGCTGTTCAACCATGGCGAGCACGAGCGCGACTTCACCTGCATCGACGACATCATCGAGAGCATCGCCCGGCTGATCGAGCGCCCACCTCATGCAAACCCGGACTGGAATCGCCACCAGCCGGACCCGGCCACCAGCCTGGCACCGTGGCGCGTCTTCAACATTGGCGGACAGCATCCGGTGACGCTGCGGGCCTACGTGGCGCTGCTGGAAAAACACTTGGGCCGGAGCGCGCGAGTCGAGCTGCTGCCCCTGCAACCGGGCGATGTGCTGAACACCTGCGCCGATGCCAGCGACCTGGCCCGGGCCACCGGTTTCCAGCCTTGCATCGAACTGGATGAAGGCCTCGGCCGTTTCATCGACTGGTTCCTCGATTACTACGCACCGCCCATCGCCCACGCACCGCTTGCGACAGAACGCTTGCGGCCCAACCTCAACGGAGGAGTCTATGACCCGACATGAGCAAGACATCCCGACCCGGACCCTCGGCCGTGACAAACGAGTCGACCCCGAGCACCGCAGGCGCCTGGACGCGGCTATTCACCGCCAGGGTCGTGGCTGGATGACTGGCCGCGACGGCGGCCGGCCCTGGACCGTCTCGCGCACCAACCGGGTGGTGGCCTGCCTCGGCGCCTTGGCCCTGTTGCTGATGCTCAGTCCGCTGCTGCTGGGCCTGGCACTGCTGGTGAGATTCTCCAGCCCTGGCCCGGTGCTGTTCGTGCAGAAACGCACCGGCTATCGCGGCCGCGTTTTCGGCATGTACAAGTTCCGCACCATGGTCGCCGACGCCGAGGCCTTGAAAGAATCGCTGCGCCACCTCAACAAGCACGGCGCCGACGCCATCGACTTCAAGATCGACAACGATCCGCGCATCACCCCCATCGGCCGGTTCCTGCGCCGCAGCAGCCTCGATGAACTGCCGAACCTGATCAACGTCGTGACCGGCGACATGCGCCTGGTGGGCCCGCGGCCGACCTCGTTCAACGCCTACCGCTACAAGGACAACCATTTGGTGCGCCTGAGCATCTACCCCGGCCTCACCGGCCTCTGGCAGATCTCCGGACGCAGCAATATCGACTTCGACCAGCGCGTGGAACTGGACCTCAGCTATATCGCCGAGCAGAGCCTTTTGCTGGATTTGAAGATCCTGATCATCACCCCCTTCAAAGTCTTCAGCGGCCACGGAGCGAGTTAAATGGACGGTTCAACGAATATCCTGACCATAGCAAGCCCGAGCGAGACCAACCTGACCTCGACCGTGCTCGACCCTTCCTTGCGGATCCTGCTCCTGACGGCAG
Organism: Pseudomonas sp. Z2-11; assembly: GCF_054161305.1. Classification (NCBI taxonomy): domain Bacteria; kingdom Pseudomonadati; phylum Pseudomonadota; class Gammaproteobacteria; order Pseudomonadales; family Pseudomonadaceae; genus Pseudomonas; species Pseudomonas sp. Z2-11. Next base: position 2,002,187 of record NZ_CP096395.1, on the reverse strand, counting down.
CGAATATCGGCACCGGCACGAGCACCAGCGCCATGGCGCTGGCCGCCCAGTTGGCGCAGATGAGCAGCGGCCGTGTGCTGCTGGTGGACGCCAGCCGGTCGCCGCGCAACCTCAGCCAGCAGCTGTCGCTGCAAAAAGAGCGCGGCTTCAGCGACCTGCTGTTCAACAGCCTTTCTCCGCCGCTGTTGCAGGACTGCGTGGTGCAGGTTTCCAGCCTGCCCTTCGACGTGCTGCCCAACGGTCGCCTGGGCCATAACGCCGAGCGCCTGAGCCCCGAGCGACTGCGCCCGCTGTTCAGGCAACTGGCCGCGCAGTACCGCTTCGTGGTGATCGACGCCGACGCGGTGTATTCGGCCACCGACACCCTGGTCATGGGCACGCAGGTGGACGGCGTGGTGCTGGTGGTGCGCGGCGAGGACACCCGCTGGGAAGTCGCCCAGGCCGCCCGACAACGCTTGGCCCAGGCCGGCGCGAAGGTGGTCGGCAGCGTCTTCAATCGCCGCAAGTACTACATGCCCAAGTGGCTCTACAACAACCTGTAAGCCTGCAAAAGGATGACGAGATGAACGCCAGAATGCTTGTCCTGCTGTTGCTGCCGCTTGCCGGTTGCTCCAGCACCACCGATACCCGCTCGATGCCGGTGCAGATCCTCACGGCCGCGCCGGCCAACGCCCAGGCCACCGACATGCCCAAGGTCGAACAGACCCTGCGGCCCCAGGACGTGCTGGATGTGATTTTTCATATCAGCACCACCGCTTCCCAGGCTTATCGTGTACAGCCGGGCGACCAGGTAGCGCTGAACTTTACCGCCGCCAGCCAGCTCAACGGCACGCAACAGGTGATGCCCGACGGCAGCATCGAACTGCCGGGCGCCAACACCTCGGTGAAGCTCGCCGGCCTGACCACCGACGAGGCCCGCCTGGCGGTACAGCGAGCCTATGACCAGAAGATGCTGTTCCAGCCCAATCGCAACCAGTTGACGGTGCTGGTGACCAGTCCGCTGGCCGGCGAGACGACCCTGCGCAATACCCTGACCCACCCTGGCACCGGCATGAGCCGGGAAATCACCGTGGGCCGGGACGGTTACGCCAGCTTTCCGGAAATCGGCGCCGTACCGCTGCAGGGCATGACCGTCACCCAGCTGGAAACCTTCCTCAACGAGCGTTACGCCAATCTGCCCGGACGCATGACCGTCGATGTGCTGCTCAAGTCCACCGCCGGCAATGAAATCTACGTCCTCGGTGAAGTGGCCCAGCCCGGTTCCTATCCGATCCGCCGGCCCATCTCGGTACTGGAAGCCCTGACCCTGGCCCGTGGCGCAAACGTCAAGGCCCGGCTCGACTCGGTGGTGATCATGCGCCGCAACGGCAATCAGGTCGAAGCCCGCCACTACGACGTCGAAAAAGCCTTGAGCGGCGACGCCTCGCAAATCGCCTACCTGCAGCCCGAAGACATGCTCTTCGTGCCCAAGACCGGGCTGGCCAAAGCCGGCGAAACGGCCCGCCAATTGGCCGACGTGGTGCTGTTCCAGGGCGTGGGGTTCGGCTTCGGCTACCGCGTCGACAACAAAGGCAGCGACAACTGAAACTCAGGTGACCGATCATGAACCCCAAGGAAAATTATCTGCACGAGTTTTTCAGGATCTTCTTTGCCAACAAGCAGTGGGTGAAGCGCATCTTCCTGATTTTCGCCGTGATCGCCCTGGTGCTGCCATTGATGCTCAAGCAGAGCTTCGATATCACCGCCCAGGTGATCGTCCAGTCGAAAAAACTCTCCCAGGGCGACGCCACCACGTCGCTGAACCAGGAAAACGCCACGTTCATCCCGCCGTCCCTGGCGGACATGGAAACCGAGAGCAATATCCTCCGCTCGCCGGCGTTGATTCGCCAGACCATCCAGACCCTGCGCGACCAGGGCGAGTACACGCCAAGCCCGGGTATCCTCAACAAATGGGTCAGCGAGCCGCTCAAGCGCTACATCACCCAGCCGCTGCGTGAGTATGTGGTCAACCCGTTGCGCGACGGCCTGGGGCTTGAGGTCGATCCGGTGCGCGACACGATGCTCGATACGCTGACCGACCAGGCCATCGAAAACCTGAAGATCGAAACCCTCCCCGGCTCCAATGTCATCTCCATCGTCTACAGCTTCGGTGACCCGGCCCAGGGCACGCGGTTCGTCGCGCAACTGCTGAAGAACTACCTCACCGGCCGCCAGGAACTGCAATCGATCGAACTGCCGCAGACCTTCTACGAGCAGAAAAAAGCCCAATACCAGACGCGTCTCGACGGCCTCGAAGACAAACGACTCGGGCTGCTCGAAGGCATCGGTTCGTCCGATCCGAAGGAAGAAGTCACTTTCCGCCTGAACGCCATCAATACCGAAGAGCAGGCGCTGAACCTCTATCAGGATCGCCTGCTGCAAAGCCAACGCTGGCTCGACTACCTCAAGAGCAGCCTGGCGGCGACGACCAGCTCGCGGTTCAACGATTACACCTTCCCGTTCACCTTCACCACCACGGTGGACAACATCGCCTTCGAAGACCGGGAAATCCGCCAGTTGGGTGAGCAACTGACCGGCCAGGTCAGCCGCTACATGAATGACCTGGCGATTTTCCAGCCCGGCAGCGAACCGATGCTGCTGGCCCGGGAGCAGATCGTGCGCACCCGCCAGCAGTTCCTGAAAGTGGTGAACAACCGCATCCAGGAACGCACCACCGATCTTGCGGTGGTCAGCTCGGTGATCGAGCAGAAAAAAGCGCGCATCGGGGCCTTCAAGGAGCGCATCCATCAGTTGCAGGAAACCCAGAGCAAGCTGCGGCAGATGGACACCGAGATCAACGCTCTGCATGCGGCGTTCTCCACCTACGCCCAGCGATTCGCCGAAGCCAGCACCGCCCGCTCGCTGGACAACGACCTGTCCAACGCCCGGGTCCTGAGCCCGCCTTTCGAACCGACCGCCGCGGCATTTCCCAAGCCGATGTTGATCATTGTGTTCGGCCTGTTCAGCGGCCTGCTGCTGGCCATCGCCCTGGTCTATGTGCGTGAGTTCTTCGACCATCGCTTCAAGCATCCGGCGCAGATCACCCAGCAACTGGATCTGCCGGTGTTGCTGGTGATCAACGAGCAGTCACCCGAGCAGGTCAATCCGCATCGCAACTGGAGCTTGCCCAGCCTTGTCCATTGGGTGAGAAATTGAACGCGCCGTTCGGCCCGTCCCACCGCAGCAGCCCCCTGTCGATCATTCATCTGCTCGACAGCGGCGGCTTCTACGGGGCCGAGCGGATGCTGCTCGATCATTGCCTGGCCACGCCCGGCCAGCACCAGGTGGTGTTTTTGGCGGCGCCGCCGACCTTGATCACGCGCTTTCGCCAGGCCGGGGTCGACTGCCGCCACTGCGCCAACTGGGCCGAGCTGCTGCAGCATTTGCGGCAACGGCGCGCCGAGCGACCGCTGATCAACACGCACAACTTCAAAGGCCTGTTGTTCGGCTGGGCCGCGGCCACGCTGCTGCGCCTGCCCCTGGTGATTACCCAGCACGGCTTTACGCCGCGCAGCACCAAGCAGCGTTTTTATACCTGGCTGAGCCTGCAGCTGTGCCGCACCGCCTCGGTCAAGCGAGTGGTATGCGTGGCCGAAAGCATCGCGGCGTTGCACCGCCAGGCCAGCGTGCAGGCGGACAAACTCGACGTGATTCCCAACGGTCTGCCGGCGGTCGCCACACCCCTGCCGCATCGCGATGACCGGCAGCGCTGGCGGGTCGGCTACGTCGGCCGCTTGAGCAGCGAAAAAGGCCCGGACCTGTTTCTCGACGCCATGATCCCGCTGTGCCAGCGCCATGCTTCGCTGCACGCGGTGATGCTCGGCGACGGCCCGGAACGCCAGCTCCTGCTCAAGCGCATCACCGATGCCGGGCTGCCCACGCGCATCGAATTGCCTGGCTACCAGACCGACATGAATGCCTGGTGGAGCCGGCTCGATGTACTGGTGATCAGCTCGCGCACCGAGGGCACGCCGATGATTCTGCTCGAAGCCATGCAAGCCGGAGTGCCGGTGGTGGCGTTCGGCGTCGGCGGCATTCCCGATGTCGTGCAGGACCGCCATAACGGCCTGCTCGCCACGCCCGCCGACAGCGACGAGTTGGCCCGGCAGATCGAGACACTGTTCAGCGAACCACCGCTGGCGCAGATCCTCGCCGACAACGCACGGCGCACCCAACGCGACCGCTACGACCTGCGCACGCTGGCCGAACGCTGGTCGCAACTGTATATCCGCACCGCACGGGAGGCCCGGCCATGATTGTCCCGCTCTCGATCGTCAGCCTCCTGGGCCTGGTTTGCCTGATGTTGCTGGCCAGCCCTTATCCGTACCTGGCTCCCGGCGCGGTGCTCGGCCTGGTCGGTGTCGCCGTGCTCTATCGCAAGCCCGGCTGGGGCTTGCTGGGGATCGCCGCGCTAGTGCCGTTCGAAGGCCTGTTCAAGGAAAACGCCTTTTCCGGCAGCAAGTTCCTCGGGCTGGCGCTGATCCTGATCCTGGCGTTGCAACTGGCCCTGCACCAGATTCCCGCCACTCGCCTGCGCAGCAACATCTGGAAGCCGCTGATCGGCTTCATGCTGTTCTATGGCCTGAGCCTGCTGCTATCGGAAAACCCGGGCCTCTCCACCACCCACTTCCGGGAGCTGGCGGTGGGCCTGGTGCTGTTCGCGATCACCCTGCTGATCGGCCGCGAGCTGAACCTGGACCTGTTCTGCCGGTTGGTCACCCTGAGCGTCACGACGACCTGCGTGCTGGCGATGTTCTCCGCCCGGTACCAGGATCAGGGCCGCGCTTCCGGCCTGTTGGAAGATCCGAACACCTTCGCTCTGCTGATCGCCTTCACCGTGCCGCTGGCGTTGTTGCTGGTGGTGCGCAGTCCGAACCTGCTGCACCGGTTGTTCTGGGGTGGCTGCTTCATCCTGCTGCTGGGCGGCATGACCAAGACCGAATCGCGTTCGGGACTGGTGGTGCTGCTGCTCAGCCTGATGATCGGCTTGTATCACTACCGCGCGCAGCTGCCGCGCATCCGCCCACGGCACCTGGGCTTCGCGATGCTCGGGCTGGCGCTGCTGATTCCCCTGGCAATCGCGGTGATGCCGGCCGGCTACGTGGCGCGCATCCAGTCACTGAGCATCCTCAGCGCTGGTGCCAGCGCGCACAAGGACGAATCCCTGGGCCGCCGCGCCTCGTACATCGTCGTCGGCAGCCAGATGCTTCGCGAAAATCCGCTGCTCGGCTCAGGCCCCGGAACGTTTCCCCTGCACTACGCCCCCACCGGCTACGCCAAGGCTTTCTCGGCCAACCGCAAGCTGGGGGACCTGTATCGCCGGGCGCATAACACCTACCTGGAAATCTTCAGCGAGATCGGTATTCCCGGCGGGTTGATGTTTGTCGGCATGATCGGCCTGGGTCTCTACAACCTGCTGCGCGCACGCCAGCTCTGGCTCCAGCGTCGGGACTGGGTGCAGGCGGACCTGCTGACGCACTTGGGCATGAGTTTCCTGTCGCTGGCGTTGTTCCTGATGTTTCTCAGTGCACCGAACCACAAGTTGCTGTGGATCATGCTGGGCTTGACCAGCGTATTGCGCTACGACGCCGAACGGTCCGCGCCGCAGGAGACCCGTTGATGAAACGCGTGAGCATTGTGATCCCGATGTACAACGAGGCCCGGCACATCGGCCGCACGTTGCTGGCGGCGCAGGAAGCTGCGCGCCAGGCGCAGCTGGAGTGCGAGCTGATCGTGGTCGACAACGGCTCGGACGACCATGGCCCGCGCATCGCCAACGAATTGGGCGCACGGGTGCTGATCGTGCCCGGCGTGCACATCGGCGCCCTGCGCAATCGTGGCGCGGCGGCCGCCAGCGGCGACTGGCTGGCATTCATCGATGCCGACATCGAAATGCCCGCCGACTGGCTCAGGTTGTTGATCGAAATCGAAGGTCGCCAGGGCGATGTGCTTGGTCTCGACCTGGATACGCCCGAGCAGGCGCCGTGGTTCGCCCGGGCCTGGCAACGGCGCGGCCAACGCCCGGGGTCGCGTCCGCTGCACCGGGTGCAGTGGCTGCCCAGTGCCAACCTGCTGATGCGCCGCGCCTGGTTCGATCGCGTCGGTGGCTTCGATGAAACCCTGCGCACCGGTGAGGACAAGGATTTTTCCCTGCGCCTGCGCCAGGCCGGAGCGCAGTTGTTGCTGGTGAGCGAAAGCCTTGCCCTGCACTGGGGTTACGAAGGCAGCTGGCGCGAGTGGATGAGCAAGGAACTGTGGCGTCAGGGCAGTCACTGGCAGCTGCTGCGCAGCCACGGGCCGAGCCTGCGGCTGTTGCGCTTCCCCGCCTTGTCCATCGGTGCCTGGGGCCTGGATTTCGTGGCGCTGGTCGCGCTGTTCCAGGGCCAGGCGCGCCTGGGGCTGATGCTGCTGTTGATCAGCACATTGCCGGCCCTGGCTCTGAGCCTGCGCCAGAGCCAGCGCGACCCGCGCCTGACCTTGCAATTGTGGGCCCTGCATGGGGTGCGCCTGCACCTGACCGGCGCGGCGCTGCTGCTCAATCTTTTTCAATGGAACGTCAGGAGACCTGCCCGTGGCTGAGTTTTTCTATTGGTCTTGCCTGTTGCTGCCGGTGTACGCGTACCTCGGCTACCCGCTGTTGCTGACCTTGCTGGCGCCGCTGTTTCCGCTACGGCGCTACACCACGGCAGTGCCGATGGACGTGAGCATTGTGATTGCCGCCCACAACGAGGCGCGGCACATCGAAGAAAAATTGCGCACGCTGCTGGCTCAGGATTATCGCGCGCGCTCGCTGCAAATCATCCTCGCCAGCGACGGCTCCACCGATGACACGGTGGCCTGCGCACGCAAGGTCAGCGATCCGCGGATCAGCGTGCTCGACCTGCCGCGCCAAGGCAAGGCTGCCGCCCTCAACACGGGCGTGGCCCATAGCAGCGGCGAAATCCTGGTGTTCACCGACGCCGACAATCAATGGGCCCACGATACCCTCGGCCACCTGTTGGCGCCGCTGGCCGACCCGGAAGTCGGCGCCTGCGCCGGGCACATGGAAATCCCCGTGCCAGGCAAGGGCCTGAGCCTGGGCGACAGCCTGTATCGGCACTACGAAGGCTGGCTGCGTCGGGTCGAGAGCCGCACCGGCTGCATGGTCTCCGCTGACGGTGCTCTGCTGGCCCTGCGCCGGGAGTTGTTCCAGGCGATACCGGCGCAAGTCAACGATGACTTTTTTCTCAGCACCTGTGCGCCGGTGGCCGGCAAGGCGATCGTCTACGCACCGCTCGCCCGAGTGACCGACCAGGGCGTGGACGAAGCCGACAAGCAGTTCCGCCGGCGCCAGCGGGTCACCGTCGGTGGGTTGCAGAGCCTGGCCCAGCGCCGGGAACTGCTCAATCCCTTGCGCCATGGGCTCTACGCCATTGGCTTGATCAGCCACAAGTTGATCCGCCGCCTGGCGCCGGTGTTGCTGGTGCCGCTGTTGCTGAGCAACGCCTGGCTGTGGAACGAGCATGGGTTCTATCGCCTGAGCCTGGTGGCGCAGTTGCTCGGTTACGCCATCGCCTTGATCGGGTTGCTGGACGTCGGCCACCGTCTGCCCAGGCCTTTCCGCCTGGCCGCGTTCGTGCTGGTGACGCTGGCGGGCATGAGCATCGGGTTGTGGCAGTTTCTGCGCGGCCACCGCTATAGCCAATGGAATCCCGAGCAGAACCGCTAAGGAGCAACGCCGATGTCGATCAAACACGTCTTCAAGCGCACCGGCGGCTGGCTGTACCTGAACACGTCGATGGGGCGCCATCCCTTGCGTGGCGCCGGCGTAATCCTGATGTTGCACCGGGTGTTGAACAACGACCGCGCCGCCGAACTGCCGCATCGCAACGAGCTGTGCGTTGGGCCTGACGCGTTCGAACACCTGTTGATCTGGCTGCAACGGCATTTTGAATGTGTGCCGTTGATGAGCTTGCTGCTGGCCGACCCGGAAAACGTTCCGAACCGTCCGCGGGTGGCCCTGACGTTCGATGATGGCTGGCGCGACAACGCCATGAATGCCTTTCCCCTGCTGCGCCAGTACCAAGTGCCGGCGAGCATTTTCCTGTCCACCGATTTTGTTGGCAGCCGCCAGCATTTCTGGTGGGAAAGCATCGGCGAAACCCTCTGGGGCAGCCATGGGCAGCTGGCGCGGCATTCGCTCATCGAGCATTTGCAGCAGGTCGGCCGGCCATTGCCGGTGCTGCTCGATGACATCGACGACGAGCGCCGCAGCCTGGCGCTGCTGCATTTCCTGCAAAGCCTGAAAACCCTCGATGCGCGAACCCTGAGCGATCTCACCGAGGCCTGTCCGCAGGGCTCGCAACCCCAGGCATTGGACTGGACCCAGGTGCGCATGCTCGAAGATTCCGGCCTGATCCGCTTCGGCCCCCACGGTGCCAGCCATGCGATCCTGACCGGGCTGGACGACCAGCGTTTGCACGAGGAACTGACCCGCAGCTGGATAGCTTTGGAAAATGGCTGCGCGCAACCCCTGCCGGTGTATTGCTACCCCAACGGTGATCATGATGCACGGGTACGCGAGCAAGTGGCGGCCCACGGTTTTCCGTTTGCCCTGGGCACCGAGGCCGGGCTGTATCGCCACGATGGCGACCCCTTGAACCTGCCACGCTTCGGCGTCAGCCAGCGCAATGCCTGCCACCCCGAGTTGCTGGCCTGGCGCATCCGTCGAGGAGCCCGCTCATGAGCCGAGCCCATTACCTCAAGCATCTGGCACTGAGCATGGGCACGCGCCTGGCGATGATCGCTCTGCGCCTGCTGCGCAACGTGTTGTTGGCAAGGATCCTCGGGCCCAGCGAGCGTGGGCTGTTTGCATTGCTCAGTACCCTGCCCGACCTGATCAGCGCCGCCACCAGCGGTGGCCTGAATTCCGCCGTCGGTTACCAGGCGGCGCAGCAGCGCTCGATGGGCTTGTTGCTCAGCCAGGTGCTGGTGTTCGGCTGTTTGTTGGCCGGGTTGCTGACCTTGTTGGTGGTGGCGCTGGTGCGGGAATTTGGCGGTGAGCTGGACATCACCACGCAATTGGGATTGCTGGCCTGGCTGCTGTTGCTGGCCGTACCGCTGACCGTGCTCAAGAGCGGCCTGCTGACGCTGCACAATGCCTCGGGCGGCGTGGGCGCGTTCAACGCGTTGCGGCTGATGGAATCGCTGGCACCGCTGTTGTTGTTCGTGGCGCTGTTCTGGATGTGGCAAGACAAGGCGCTGGAGGCGGCGCTGATCAGTTGGCTGGCGGGCTTGAGCCTGGTGGTGCTGGCCGGCTGGATGTGGTTGCGCCGCGATCATGCGGTCGAGCTGCAGTGGGACCGTGCCGGCCAGAACGAGCTGTTGCGCTACGGCGCCCGCAGCCATCCTGACCTGCTGTTCCAGCAAGTGGTGCTGCGCTCGGATTTCCTGTTCATCGGCGCCCTGCTGGGCAGCACGGCGCTGGGGCATTACGCCATGGCCAGCGCTGCGGCCGAACTGCTGCTGATCGTGCCGGAAGCGGTCACCACGCCGCTGATGAAACGCCTGCTGCAGCAAGACCGCGACATGCAGCGCCTGACCCCGCTGGCCTTGCGCCTGACCGCCACGGTGATGCTCGGTGCCTGCCTGGGCATGGCGCTGATTGGCGAATGGTTGATCGTCACGCTGTTCGGCGCCGCCTATCAACCGGCCTACCCGGCCCTGCTGGCGCTGCTGCCGGGGCTGTTCGGGCTCTGCTACGCGAGCATCCTGCGCCTGGATCTGCTGGGCAAGGACCGACCCGGCACGGTGTCGCTGCTGATGGGCGTCGGCGCGCTGCTGAACCTGGCGCTCAACCTGGTCCTGATACCGCGCTACGGCATCGTCGGCGCGGCCGCTGCGTCGTCGATCGCCTATCTGGGGGTAACGCTGGCGCTGCTGGGGGTGTACTGCCGCCTCAGCGGCGTGGCGCTGTGGCAGACACTGATCATCCTGCCCAGCGATTTGCTGCCGATGCGCCAGATGCTGCTGGGGAAATCCGCGTGAACACCGCCGCCCGCCAGACCGCCATCGCGAGCAAGCTCGCTCCCACAGGGTCCAGGGTTGGCAACGGTATTTATATCCACTACACCTCCCCAGTGGGAGCGAGCCCGCTCGCGAAAGCGCTGGGTCAGCTGGCTGGGATGTTGAAGGCGACGGCCTCTTCGCGAGCAGGCTCGCTCCCACAGGGGGGCGCGGTTGGGCAGGGTATTTGTGTTCACCACATTCCCACTGTGGGAGCGAGCCTGCTCGCGAAAGCGTTGGGTCAGCTGGCTGGGATGTTGAAGCTGACGGCCTCTTCGCAAGCAGGCTCGCTCCCACAGGGGGCTGGGGTTGGGCTCGGTATTTGTGTTCACCGCAGATCACCTGTGGGAGCGAGCTTGCTCGCGATGGGGCCAGTGGGGGGCATGGGAAAAATCGGCGCCGGTCTATGCCTTCTGGCCCTCGCAGCCTCCGCCCATGGCGCGTCCATGCAATGGGCCGGCATCCGCGACGGCAGCCTGTACCTGCAGACCGACCAGCCAAGCACCGTGACCGTGCGCTGGGTGCCCGCCTGGCAGGCCGATGCCAATACCGAACACCTCTACCTGCTCGACGGCCAGGGGCGGCTGGCCGGTGAGCACCTGGTCGAGGCGGCAGAGACCCGTGGCGAGCAGCAGTGGCCGCTGCGGCCTGGTGCCGCCAGTTATCGCCTGGAAATTCCCGGCTACAGTTTCCGCCGCTATACGGTAGAGCACGACGCGAGCACCCGTGCCCTGTTCGCTCCGGCGAAAGTGCATTTCAGCGCCGAAGCCCACGATGGCGACGAGTTGTACTTCAAGGTGGCGGCCGGCGAACGCGCAGTGCTGGCGGGTAAATTCCATGGCGGTGTGCACGCGCTGCAAGCCCAGCGCGTCGGCGACGGCAAACAGCTCCAGCTGAATCTCAAACCGTATCGCGCCTATTGGCAGTTCGACCAGATCGCCCTGCCGGTGGCGGATGTCGAGCAAACCTGGCGCCTGCGCTTGCAAGGCAACGGCAAGGTAGCGTTCTGGCTCGACGGTAGCGCCAACCTGTTCGCCCAGGACCCGGCGCAGTTGCAGCCGGTGCGCCAGGATCCAGGCCAAACCCACCTGACCCTCCATGACGATGTGCTCGGCCCCACCCCCAGCCTGGGCATGTCCCTGCCCTATGTGTTGCCGCCACCGTCCGCCTACGCGGTGATCGATACCCTCAAGCCCCGAGCGGCCACCTACTACAGTTTCGTCGATGTCACGGCGGCCAAGGCCGACCACGAAGATGCGTTCCGGCGCCTGTACCATGATCGCTTCGGCATCACCCGGGACATTACCCTCTTGGCCGGCAGCCAACGCAAGGCCGATCTGCGCGCCGACCGGACCAGCAGCAGCGGCTTGCAAGCCTGGCTAGACACGACCCGCACCCTGGGCGGCAAGGGCCTCCATTACCTGAGTTTCGCCGACGAGCCAAACCTCAACTATCCGGACTTCGCCAGCTTCCAGCAGATGTTCGAAAGCCTGGCCGCCCAGGTCCGCGCCAACGACGCCAATGCCCGCGCCGGAGTGCGCATCGCCATGCCGGCCAGCTCCCGATTCACCAATGGCCCGCTGGCCGAAAACGCGGCGGATCGGCGCGGCATCGATTGGGCACGGCGCCTGCTGGAAACCTCCGGCGACCGGATCGACGCCCTGGCCTGGCATGAATGGATGGTCCGCGACTTGCTGGCGACCCGGGTCTATCGCAACAGCGTCCGCCAGGCCGCCGACCTGGTTGGCCTGGACAGCCAGGGCCGGCCGCGCAAGGCCTTGCTGCTGGATCAGACCAACATCTCCAGCGGCTCGAGCCTCAGCCCCTACGATCAGGAAACCCACTATGCCGCGCTGTGGTGGGCGTCGGTGGCGATCAACGCCTCCGCCGACGGCTGGCTGGACATGCTCAACTGGTTCCAGTCCGCCGACGAGCCGCAATACCCCAAAGGCATGGTGCGAGTGCTGGAGAACCAGCGCTTCGAACTCAAGCCGGTGGGCCTGGCCCAGCAATTCATCCAGCAGCACTGGCTCGACCAGGTGCTGCGCCTGGACAACGACGCGTTTGAAGTCGACGCGCTGGCCATGGCCACCGGGCAGCAGCGCAGCCTGCTGGGCGTGAACAAAAGCACCCGCGCCCATCAAGTCAGCCTGCAGGGCGCGGCCTGCCCGCAGCCCGGCGCCAGCCTGGTGTATTTCGGCCCGGACAACATCGGCCGCAATGCCCCGTTCAACTGCAAGGCCGGCCAGGTCGGATTTCTCTTGCCAGGAGAAACCGTATTCGCCCTGCGCTGGACTGCCACCCTTCCCCCCCAACCCGCTATCCGTCAGGAGGCTCCATGAACGCTCTGCAAAAATTGCGTGATCGCATTCAGAAAAAAGGCCTGCGTTCCGTTTTCAAACTGCTGGTACGTCGCTTCGTGTTTTTCCATTCGCAACTGGTATGGCTGGAACACGATGTGAGAATCCCGCTGCGGCCGCATACCCTCAGGCCCTACCCACCGGTACGTCGCGAGTTCATTACCGTCGAAAACGCCGACGCTTTTGCCAGGCATTTTGGCGACCGCGTAGAAACCATGCGCGAGCTGGCCGCCGAAGGTTATACCGGCCTGATGTACCTGGACGACAAGGGCGACACCGTGGGCTTCGTCTGGGCCAGTACACGAGACTATTTTGACCGCCATTTCTATGGCTGCTGGTTCCCGGTCAAGCCTGGCGAATACTTCCAGTTCGGCGGAGAAATGATCCGTGCGTACTGGGGCTCCCAGCTGTCGGCGGACGTACAGACCGACATGTGGAAAGTCATGGCGGACAAGGGCTGCGAAAAAATGGTCGATGTTTGCGACTTGCAGAACACCCCAGCGATCAAGATGCACATCCGCATGGACTTCCAGGAGTGCGGCCAGATCACCCATGTGTATTGCCTGTTCGGGCGTTTCCGGTTCTTCCGCGACACGTTCTACAGCGGCTCGGTACTCGACGCCTTCCGTAAACCGGCCCGGCCGGTTGCATCGGCTGCGGCGGCCTGACGTCCATGGCGATCCGGTTCCAGTGGTGTCGCTCCATGAGCGCGGCGGAGTTTCCTGCAACGGCTTATGAAGAGCTGCGGACCCAGGTGGTCGACGCTACGCCGTTCAATACGCTGGCCTGGTTGCAAGCGGCGGAATTCGCCCTCGCGCCCGACCAGCAACTCCATGTGCTGCTGGGCTGGCAGGACCAGACACTGTGCCTGTGCCTGCCTCTGGTCGCGGGGCGCGAGCGCATCGGCGGGCTGCGCTTTCGGGTGTTGCATCACTTGGGGTTTCCACTGGCTGACCGTATCGCCCTGTTGGTGCGCCTGGATGCCGAAGCCATGGGCCAGGCGCTGATGCAGATCCGCCAGCAGGTGCCCCACGCGTTGCTGCAATTGAATGAAGTGATCGAGCCGGTGGGCGAACAAAGCGTGCTCAGTGCCTGGATGGCGCAGAGTTCCACCGGCGAACGGCGGCTCAGTTGCCGGGTCCCGGTGCACCTGATCAGCGACAGTGACCATCAGGAAATCACCGGCGATCCGCGCTACAAGTTGCGCCGCGCGCGCAAGCGGATCGCCGCTTGCGGTGCCGAAATACGTCGGGTGACGCCGGATGCCATCGGCATGGGGCAACTGCTGCGGGCTCTCGCTGAAGTCGAGGCGGCCAGTTGGAAAGGCGAGGAAGGTGTCGGCATCTTCGCCGACCCCGGGCGCCGGCAATGGATGAACCTTGCCTTCACCGCCCTCGCCGCCCAAGGCCTGGTGCGGGTGGTGATGCTGGAGCTGAACGGCGAGTGCATCAGCTATCGCCTCGGCCTGCTCGACCAGGGACGGCTGTATGACTACAACCTGGCGTTCCTGCCGCGGCACGCCGACCTGGGCAGCGGCCGGGTCTTGCTCGAGGAGTGGATCCGCTGGGGGCTGGACGAGAACTGGCGGTGGATCGATGCATCGCGCGTCAGTCTGGAGAATTCCAGCCATCAACTGCACGAACGCATGACCGGCCAACTTGAGCACTGGCGCTGGAGTTTCTATTCCTGGCGGCCCGATGGCCTGCTCCTGGGGTTCGCCCTGCGGCTATGGAAAAGCCTGAAGCCCTGGCTCGGCAAGCGCCGCGCCAAACCGCCCGCGACAACGTCGCCCACTGCCAAAAAATCGGAGGACACGCATGCCTCGCCAAGTGATCGTCAACGCTGATGACTTCGGGCTCAGCCTCGATGAAAACGACTTGATTCTACGAGCCTTCGAGGCAGGCGTGATCAGCTCCGCTACGGCCATGGCCAACATGCCGGGATTTGACCAGGCGTGTGAGCTGGCCCGACACCCACTGCTTGAAGGGCGCATCGGCCTGCATTTCAATCTCAGTTACGGACCGCCGCTGAGTCAGGCAATCAGGACACGGCAGACGTTCTGCAATGCAACCGGCGAATTCGACCTCAACCTGTCGCGCTACAGCCTGCGGCTGGGGACGGATGATCTGGCGGCCGTGGAAGAGGAACTCCAGGCGCAGTGGCAATACTGCCTGGACCGTGGCCTGCGTCCGAGCCATCTGGACTCTCATCAGCATGTACACAATATCTGGCCCGTCGGCGAACTGGTGGCTCGCTTCGCCGCCCGGCAAGGCGTGCCCATGCGCCTGGCACGTAACCTGGGACCGAACCTGAGCGTGGCCAAACGCATCTTCAAAACCTTGCTCAACCGCCGCCTGCGCAGGCTCTGCGGCGCAACGGCGGATTATGTCTGCACCCCAGCGGACCTGCATCACGCGGCGCCACCGAAGCATGGTTCGCTGGAAGTGATCGTTCATCCGCTGCAACTGGACGGGGATTTTGGCGACGCCAGCCTGGCCCTCGACAACTCGCTGACCCAAGTGCTGCACAGGCGCCTGGCGGGGGTGCCGAAGGTGGGGTATGGCGAGAGTGGGCGGGACTTTGAGCGAGTTGAGTTTGGGGATCTGTACTGACCCGTGGCGAGGGAGCTTGCTCCCGCTGGGCTGCGCAGCGGCCCCGACGAGGCAAATGCTGGAACCGGAGGGGGCCGCTACGCGCCCCAGCGGGAGCAAGCTCCCTCGCCACGGAGGCTGCCATGTTTCAGTTACCGAGGCACGCTCGGGCCAGGGAGGCCCGCCGATCGATGGCTTCGCACAGCCGACGCTTCTGCGTCTCCCAGACGTCGGCCTCGACCCGGGCCGAACGCATCAGCGCCAGCATCGCTTCCTTGGCATGGACGTACTCTGTCCAGGCATCCCGGATCTTGAGGTTGCGGCGCTCTTCATCGCTCATGTCCATGCGCCTCAGGGCCAGGGTGCATTCGTCCCGGATCAATGGCCCAAGGGTCATCTGAATCTTGTGGGGCGCCTTGAAACATCCGCTACCGGCGACGATGTCCCTGGCCCGGGCCAAGCCCCATTCGAGCGCTTGGCACAACGGTTCGCGCAACGCGCGATCATGGAATTCCTCGACCCAGACGGATCCGTTCGGCCGATAAACACAGATGAAAAGTTGCGTCACGCTCTGCTGGTTGATCCGCGCCTGGACCTCCACCTGCGTGCCGTCCTCCAGGATCTCTTCGTGGTTGCGCCCCGCCAGCCGACGGTTCACCCACAGCCAATACGCTGCGCTTCTACGTCGCATCCCGTTGCCCTCCCCCTAAGGAACAGGGAGTAAGGCACACGGATGGGACAATTTCCAGCGCTGCAAAGCGGGCTTCTGACGAATGACAGTCGCCACTCAGCGGCCGAGTTTTTTCTCCACCTGCCCGACCTTGTCGCGCAATTTTTCAGCGTCCTGCTCATGGCTCTTGATCGACTTGGGCGTGATCGTCTTGTCGACTTTGTCAGTGGCTGGATCCGGGTGGCGCACATCGCGCTCCACGACGTCCACCGGGTCGCCGGCAGCATCCTTGGCTGGCGCATTGTTGCCGACTTGGCTGGCTGTTTTCGAATGTTCGCTCGTCATGACATCGTCCTCGACAGGGTTGAGTATTGAATTTCGAGTGGGGCGAAACGGCGAGAGTTCGATCGGGTTGCACCACAATCTGAAGGCAATGAAACCCTCGTGGCGAGGGAGCTTGCTCCCGCTCGACTGCGCAGCAGTCGCAAAAGATCGATGCCTGCCCGCAGCCCTGGGGCCGCTCCCGCATCACAGGCAAACCGTCCGAAATCCCTGCGCGCCCTCCGAGGAATCTGCTAAAACGCAGCTTCTGTCCTCGAGTAGCGA
This sequence comes from Pseudomonas sp. Z2-11, assembly GCF_054161305.1. Lineage (NCBI taxonomy): Bacteria > Pseudomonadati > Pseudomonadota > Gammaproteobacteria > Pseudomonadales > Pseudomonadaceae > Pseudomonas > Pseudomonas sp. Z2-11. The sequence goes on along the minus strand of NZ_CP096395.1, from coordinate 1,985,877 downwards.
ATCGCGTCGATGCCTTCATCCTTACTTTCTCGCCTCAGGCAACGCTGGCTGGCCTGGTTGTTCATGGCCGCGATGGTGGTCGGCCTGCCGGTGGGCTGCGCGGTGTTGCAGCACAAGGAACGCGAGCTGGTGTTTCGCATCGAGCCGGGGACGGCGAGCTGGTTCAGTGGCCTTCCCAGCGGTGTGCAGGAGTTCGACCTCAAGCCCAAGAGCTTCAAGGCCGGTGAAAATATCCACGGCTGGTGGTGGCCGGCCGAACGCAAGAACGCGCCCGCCATCCTGTACCTGCACGGCGTGCGCTGGAACCTGACCGGCCAGCTGTTTCGCATCCAGCAATTGCGGGCGCTGGGCTATTCGGTCATGGCGATCGATTACCGTGGCTTTGGCAAAAGCCAAGGGGGGTTGCCCTCTGAAGCCAGCGTGTACGAGGATGCAAGAATCGCCTGGGAACGTCTTGCGGTGCTGCAACCAGACCCGGCCCTGCGCCTGATCTACGGCCATTCCCTGGGCGGTGCCGTCGCGGTGGATCTTGCGGCGGAGCTGGGTCAGGAGGCGGCAAAAAATGGCACCACCGTGCCCGCCCGAGGCCTGGTCATCGAATCGACCTTCACGTCCTTGGGCGATGTCGCCACCGCCATGGCCGACACTTCCCTGCCGGTACGCTGGCTGCTGTCGCAGAAGTTCGATTCCATCGACAAGATCGGCGAGATCAACATGCCGCTGCTGATCGTCCACGGCGCCGCCGACCGCTACGTACCACCACGCTTCAGCGAGCAGCTGTTCAATGCCGCCCGGGAACCGAAGCGTTTGTTGTTGGTGCCGGGCGCCACGCATAACAACAGCATGAGCCTGGCGGGCCGCACGTATCGGCAGGCGTTGGATGCGTTGATGAGCGCCCGCCCGACCCCGGTGGCCGGAAACGCCCAGGCAAGCCCGGTCAAGGCGGGCTAGATCAACAATCCCTGTGGGAGCGAGCCTGCTCGCGAAGGGGCCAGTACATTCAACATCGGGGCGAACTGACACACCGCTTTCGCGAGCAGGCTCGCTCCCACAGGGGATTGGGTTTACTTCAGAACCGGGAGAAAAAAAAACGGCACCTTTCGGTGCCGTTGTTTTTTGGTTGAAGCGTTACTTACGCGCCGCCTCCCACGATTTCAGCAGTTCGGCATAATTCACCGTCTCGCCTTTAGGCTTCTCGTTCGCCAGTTTCGGCTTCGGTGCGCCCGGTTGATCGAACCAGTATTGCGCGTCGCGCTCAGGGTTCATCTTAGGTGCGCAGGTGGCCTGGGCCTTGGAGCGTTCCAGACGCGTCATGATTGCGTCCTGATCCTTGGCCAGCCCGTCGAGAGCCTGTTGCGGGGTTTTCTCGCCACTGGCCGCTTCGGCGATGTGGCTCCACCACAGTTGCGCCAGGCGTGGATAGTCCGGCACGTTGGTCCCGGTTGGCGACCATTGCACACGGGCCGGGCTGCGATAGAACTCCACCAGGCCACCGAGTTTCGGCGCCAGGTCGGTCATCGCCTGGGAGTTGATGTCCGATTCGCGAATCGGCGTCAGGCCAACGATGGTCTTCTTCAGCGACACGGTCTTGGATGTCACGAACTGCGCGTAGAGCCAGGCCGCGAGGCGCTGTTTCTCAGGCGTCGACTTCATGAAGGTCCAGGAACCCACGTCCTGATAGCCCAGCTTCATGCCCTCTTCCCAATACGGACCGCGTGGCGACGGCGCCATGCGCCATTTCGGCGTGCCGTCGGCGTTCATCACTGGCAGGCCCGGCTTGGTCATGTCGGCGGTGAAAGCCGTGTACCAGAAAATCTGCTGGGCAATGTTGCCTTGGGACGGCACCGGACCGGACTCGGAGAAGGTCATGCCCGCCGCTTCCGGTGGCGCGTATTTTTTCATCCAGTCGACGTACTTGGTGGTGGCGAACACGGCGGCCGGGCCGTTGGTGTCGCCGCCACGGGTGACGCTGGAGCCGACCGGATGGCAGTCTTCGACGCGAATACCCCACTCGTCCACTGGCAAGCCGTTAGGCAGGCCCTTGTCACCGCCGCCGGCCATGGAGAACCAGGCATCGGTGAAGCGCCAGCCCAGGGACGGATCTTTCTTGCCGTAGTCCATGTGGCCGTAGACGCGCTTGCCGTCGATCTCCTTGACGTCTTCGGAGAAGAACTTGGCGATGTCTTCATAGGCCGACCAGTTCACCGGCACACCCAGCTCATAGCCGTATTTTTCCTTGAACTTGGCCTTCAGGTCCGCACGCTCGAACCAGTCGGCGCGGAACCAGTACAGGTTGGCGAACTGCTGGTCGGGCAGTTGATAGACCTTGCCGTCCGGCGCGGTGGTGAAGGAGATACCGATGAAGTCCTTGAGGTCGAGGGTCGGCGAGGTGAAATTCTTGCCTTCGTTGGCCATCAGGTCGGTGATCGACTCGGTCTTGCCGTAGCGAAAGTGCGTGCCGATCAGGTCCGAGTCATTGACCCAGCCGTCGTAGATGTTCTTGTCGGACTGCATCTGGGTCTGCAGCTTCTCCACCACGTCGCCTTCCTGCAGCAGGTCGTGGGTCAGCTGGATCCCGGTGATTTCGTTAAAAGCCTTGGCCAGTACCTTGGATTCATATTCGTGGGTAGCGATGGTCTCCGAGACCACGTTGATTTTCATCCCGCGAAATGGCTCGGCGGCCTTGATGAACCACTTCAGTTCTTCGAGCTGCTGCTCGGCTGTCAGGGTCGACGGCTTGAATTCGCTGCCGATCCATTTTTTCGCGGCGTCTTCATAGGCGTCGGCCCAGGCCGTAGCGCTCAGCCCGCTGAGTGCCAGCATGGCTGCCAATGAAACGCTATGTCGCAGCTTATTGTTTTTATCGAACATAGAGACCTCCTGTTTGGGTTTAAGAGCCTGATCGTCGTCGAACTTTCGCGACTAGCCCCACCGCATCACTGCCAACAGCCACACCAGAGACAACGCGAACGCTATCCAGATGCTCCAGTCGGTAACGCCGATCACCAGCAGGTGCAGGTAGGCGCTACCGAGAAGACCGATAAACAACCGATCGCCACGGGTCGTGGCAATCGGCAGGAAACCACGCCGAGGGATACTCGGCGAACGCAATTCCCATGTCGTCATGCCCGCCAGCAGCAAGGCAATGACCCCAAAAAACGTCGCCGTCGGGGCGGTCCAGTTCATCCATTCCATCATCGACTCCTCAGACCCGGCCCAGGGCAAAGCCCTTGGCCACGTGGTTGCGAACGAACCAGATCACCAGCATGCCCGGCAGAATGGTCAACACCCCTGCCGCTGCCAGCACGCCCCAGTCAATACCGGACGCCGACACCGTGCGGGTCATGACCGCCGCGATCGGCTTGGCATTCACCGAGGTCAGTGTCCGGGCCAGCAACAGCTCGACCCAGGAGAACATAAAGCAGAAAAACGCCGTGACGCCGATGCCGGAACCGATCAACGGGATAAAGATCTTGGCGAAGAACTTGGGGAAACTGTAGCCGTCAATGTAGGCGGTCTCGTCAATTTCTTTCGGCACGCCGGACATGAAGCCTTCAAGAATCCACACCGCCAACGGCACGTTGAACAGACAGTGGGCCAAAGCCACGGCGATATGGGTGTCGAACAGGCCGATGGACGAGTACAGCTGGAAGAACGGCAACAGGAACACCGCCGGTGGCGCCATGCGGTTGGTCAGCAACCAGAAGAACAGATGCTTGTCGCCAAGAAAGCGGTAGCGCGAGAACGCATAGGCCGCCGGCAGCGCGACCGCCAGGGAAATCACCGTGTTCAGGCTCACGTAATACAGCGAGTTGAGGTAACCGGTGTACCAGCTCGGATCGGTGAAGATCACTTTGTAGTTCTGGAAGGTGAAATCCTGTGGCCACAGCGTCAGGCCACCGAGGATTTCGGTGTTGCTCTTGAACGACATGTTCAGCAGCCAGTAGATGGGCACCAGCAGGAACAGGATGTAGATCAAAAGTGGAATCACTTTTTTCATAGGGGTAAGGTTCTTGCTCATTGTGCGGGCCTCAACGGTTGGCGTCGGAGTGCGTCATGGCGGTATAGAACAGCCAGGACACCAACAGAATGATCAGGAAGTACACCAGGGAAAACGCCGCCGCCGGGCCCAGGTCGAATTGACCGATAGCCATCTGCGTCAGGGTCTGGCTGAGGAACGTGGTGGCGTTGCCCGGCCCGCCGCCGGTGAGGACGAACGGCTCGGTGTAGATCATGAAGCTGTCCATGAAGCGCAGCATCACCGCGATCAGCAGCACGCTCTTCATCTTCGGCAACTGGATGTGCCGGAACACCGCCCAGTTCGACGCCCGGTCGATTCGCGCCGCTTGATAATAGACGTCCGGAATGGCCCGCAGCCCCGAATAGCACAGCAGCGCCACCAGCGAAGTCCAGTGCCAGACGTCCATCACCAGCACCGTCACCCACGCGTCCATGGTGTTGGCCGCGTAGTTGTAGTTGATGCCCATGGCGTTGAGCGTCGAGCCCAGCAGGCCGATGTCGGCGCGCCCGAAAATCTGCCAGATGGTGCCCACCACGTTCCACGGAATCAGCAACGGAATCGCCAATATGATCAGCACCAGGGACGACCACTTGCCCTTGGTCGGCATGGTCAGGGCGATGGCGATGCCCAGGGGGATTTCAATCAGCAGGACACACGCCGAGTAGATGAACTGGCGCAACAGCGAATCGTGCAGCCGTGGGTCGAGCAGCACCTGCCTGTACCAGTCGGCGCCGACGAAGTAGCGGCTGGACTGGTCGAAGATGTCCTGCACCGAATAGTTGACCACGGTCATCATCGGGATCACGGCGCTGAAGGCCACCAGCAGGAACACCGGCAACACCAGCCACCAGGCCTTGTTGTTCTGCACCTTGTTCATGGCTGCACCTCGCCTGCGGATTCAAGCAGATATTCATCGGCATAGACCATCAGCCATTGGCCCGGAAAACTGATGTACGCGGTGCCTTCCGGCACAGGCTTGTCTTCGGCGAGGCGGACCTTCAGCGGTGCGCCATCAAGGTTGAGGGTCAGGATCTTGTAGGTGCCGAGGTCTTCGACGTGCACCACGTCAGCCCGCATCGCGTCGTCGTAAGGGCCGTCCCAGACATGCACGAATTCCGGACGGATGCCGACCTTCAGGCTCTTGCCTTGCGCGTCGGCGACACGCCGCTGCAGGGTTTCGGACAGCGGCAAGTGGGTCGAGGCGAAACCGACGCCACCGGGCTGCGCCTGGACCTCGATCAGGTTCATGCCGGGGCTGCCGATGAAGTAGCCGACGAAGGTGTGGCTCGGGCGCTCGAACAGTTCGCGCGGTGTGCCGAACTGCACGATCTGGCCGCCGTACATCACCGCGATCTTGTCGGCGAAGGTGGAGGCCTCCAACTGGTCGTGGGTGACGTAGACCATGGTGATGTTGAACTGCTCGTGGATCTGCTTGAGCTTGCGCCGCAGTTTCCATTTCAGGTGCGGATCGATCACCGTCAGCGGCTCGTCGAACAGGATCGCCGAGACATCATCGCGCACCAGCCCGCGGCCCATGGAGACTTTCTGTTTTTCATCGGCAGTGAGGTTGCGGGCCTTCTTGTCCAGAAGGCTCTGCAGATCGAGAACCTCGGCGATTTCCTGCACCTTGGTGTGGATCCGCGCCTCGGCCATGCCCTGGTTGCGCAGCGGGAACGCCAGGTTGTCGAACACCGTCATGGTGTCGTAGACCACCGGAAACTGGAACACCTGGGCGATGTTGCGCCGCTCCGGGGACAGTTCGTTGACGACTTTGCTGTCGAACATCACCTGCCCTTCGGAAGGGCTGAGCAAGCCGGAAATGATGTTGAGCAAGGTCGACTTGCCGCAACCCGAAGGCCCGAGCAGCGCATAGGCGCCGCCCTGCTCCCAGATGTGGTTCATCTCGCGGATCGCGTAGTCCTCGGGGCCCGCCGGGGTGCTGGTGTAGCTGTGGGCGAGGTTCTGCAAACGAATTTCGGCCATCAGGCAACCCTCGCGATACGTTGCCCTGGGGCTTGGACCAGCTTGCCCTGGGCATCGAAGACAAACAGTTTATGGGTCGGGATGTAGATGCGGATCGGCGCGTCGACGTCGTATTCGTGCACACCGGGCAAATGCAGGACCAGCAGGAAGTGTTCGTTGCGCACGTGCAGGAAGGTCTCGGAACCGCTGATCTCGGCCACCTCGACGGTCACCGCCAGTTCCAGGTCGTCATCGTTGCTCGGCACCAGGGAGATATGGCTGGGACGCACGCCGAAACGGAACTCGCCCTCGCCCACCGGACGCAGGTCGACGTTCAGCGGGAAGTGCACGAAGTTGGCGAAGCTGACTTCATTGCCGGCAATGCGTCCCGGCATGAGATTGATCGGTGGTTCGGAAAACAGCTCGGCGGCCAGCACGGTTTGCGGTTGGTGATAAACGGACGACGACTTGCCGCTCTGGATCACCCGGCCCTCATGCAGGATGGTCGTGGTGCCACCCAGGGCCAACGCTTCGTTCGGCTCGGTGGTGGCGTAGACGGCGATGGTGTGACGAGCCTGGAACAGCTCGCGCATTTCCTGGCGCAGTTCTTCACGCAGCTTGTAGTCGAGGTTCACCAGCGGCTCGTCGAACAGGATCAGTTCGGCGTCCTTGACCAGCGCACGGGCCATGGCGGTCCGTTGCTGCTGACCACCGGACAGCTCCAGCGGATGACGCTTGAGGAATTTTTCGATCCGCAGCATCTTCGCGGTTTCCAGGACCTTGCCCTGGATAATTTCTTCGGAAATACCGGCCTGGCGCAGCGGCGAGGCGATATTCTCGAATACGGTCATGGTCGGGTAGTTGATGAACTGCTGGTAGACCATCGACACATTGCGCAGCCGCACCGGCCGCTTCGTGACATCCACGCCGTTCATCAGGATGCGGCCGCTGTCGGGCTTGTCCAGACCGGCCATCAGGCGCATCAGGCTGGTCTTGCCGGACAGCGTGCGGCCCAGCAGAACGTTGAAGGATCCGGGTTCGAAACTCAGATTGGCATCGTCGATCCAGGTCTGGCCTTCGACGGTGCGACAGATGTGCTCAAGCTGTAATGACATGGCTCGGCCTTTTTATTATTTGGAGTCAAGCGACCTGAGTGCAAAAGCGAAAGCCGTGCCAGAAATCACAAGCTATTGATTCTATTTGTTTTTCTTTTGTCGACGGTAAAACTGGCGTTCATTGCTGAACAGAAGTGAACAATCAGGAATGAACAATTGAACAACGATCCGGTTGACAATGAACAATTTTGAACAACACTGAATGAACGCTACCAGCTGGCCTGACGATATCCCTTGTGGGAGCGAGCCTGCTCGCTCCCACAAGGGCCGAACACATATGTAGTGTTTGGGCCTGCCCCAGCACAAGGACTCTGTGCGAGACTTGCCACAACAATAAAAACAGCACCTGCGAGAGTGCCCCATGGCCGCACCTGCTCCTGCCTTGTCCCACGAGGCCATCATCCAGGCCTCCTGGTCCCGTTGCCGCGCATTTGGCCTCAATCACCAGAGCGTACCGGCGTTCGACCCATTGCCGGCCGAGGGCATCGCCCAGTTACTGGAAAGCCAGCATTCACTGGTGCAGACCACTCACCAGGAAGTCCTGCCGTACTACGAGAATATCCTGAGCAATTCCAATTGCCTGATCATGCTGGCCGACAACCAGGGCCAGGTGCTGACCTCCTGGGGCACCCAGCGGTTCATCGAACCGAAACTGGCCCACGGTTTCAGCGCCGGAGCGACCTGGATGGAGCGCTGCACCGGCACCAACGCCATCGGCACCGCGCTGGCCTGTGAACAGGCGGTGCACATCGAACACGATGAACATTTCCTCAAGGCCAACCGTTTCATGACCGGCTCCGCCGCGCCGATCTTCGATGCCGAGCGCAAGGTCATCGCGGTGCTGGACGTCTCCAGCGACAGCTACCTGCCGCCGTCCCATACGCTGGGCATGGTCAAGATGATGAGCCAGACGGTGGAGAACCGGCTGATCCTCAACCTGTTTCGCGGTGAACACTTCCAGCTCACCTTCAACACCGGACTGAACAACCTCGACAGCCAATGGGCCGGGCTGTTGATTTTCGATGAGAGCGGCCAGGTGCTCTCGGCCAACCGCCGCGCCGATAACCTGTTGGGCCTCAGCCTGTCGCGGGTGAGCATCGAAAGCCTGTTCAAGGTCTCGCTGATGGAATTGCTCAACCAGCCCGACGGCCTGCCGTTCGCCTTACAGGCGTCCGGGCGCAATCGGTTCCAGTGCCTGCTCAAGCGGCCGAAGCAGGTGTCGGTCAAGCCGCGCATCTTTGCCGAAACGACGCCCTCGCCAGCGCCCGCCCCTGCCAATACCACCATCAGCCTCAACACCCTGCACTTCGGTGACAGCAGGGTGGAAAAAGCTGTGCGCCAGGCCGAGCGCCTGTTGGAGAAAGACATTCCGCTGCTGATCCACGGCGAGACCGGCGTCGGCAAGGAAGTCTTCGTCAAGGCTTTGCACCAGGCCAGTTCGCGTTGCAAGCAGGCGTTTATCGCAGTCAACTGCGCGGCGATTCCCGCCGAGTTGGTCGAGTCGGAATTGTTCGGTTATGAAAAAGGTGCCTTCACCGGCGCCAACCAGAAGGGCAGCATCGGCCTGATCCGCAAGGCCGATCGCGGCACGTTGTTCCTTGATGAGATCGGCGACATGCCGCTACCGACCCAGGCCCGCTTGCTGCGGGTCTTGCAGGAACGCTGCGTGCAACCGGTGGGCAGCGCCGAGCTGTTCCCGGTGGACATCCGTATCATCTCAGCCACCAATCGCTCGCTGCGCGAACAGGTGCAACTGGGGCGATTCCGTGAAGACCTCTACTACCGCATCGGCGGTCTGACCCTGGAATTGCCGCCCCTGCGCGAACGCAGCGACAAGCAGGCGCTGTTCAAGCGCCTCTGGGAACACCACCGCGAGCCGACCCAATGGGCCGGCCTGAGCCGCGAAGTCCTGGAGCTGTTCGAACGCCACCCCTGGCCGGGCAACCTGCGGCAAGTCAGCAGCGTGCTGCAAGTGGCCCTGGCAATGGCCGAAGAACAACCGATCCGCCCGGAACATCTGCCCGATGATTTTTTTGTCGACCTGGAAATGGAGCCGGTGGAAACACCGGAACCGCTGGCAGTAGACCTGAACGACGCCGAAGACCTGAACCGCCAGTTGCAGGCCGTCGGCGGCAATATTTCCCACCTGGCACGACGCCTCGGCGTCAGCCGCAATACCTTGTACAAACGCCTGCGGCAGTTGGAAAGCTGATACGAAACCTGTGGGAGCCAACCCCACAGGAGATTTTGGTGAATGCGAAACCTTAGGACATCTCGGAAAAATGTGGGAGCGAGCCTGCTCGCGAAGGCGTCGGATCAGTCAACATCAACGGTGACTGACACTCCGCTTTCGCGAGCAGGCTCGCTCCCACCGGAGATTTGTGGTGGATGCGAATCTGAGAACAACTCGGAAAATGTGGGAGCGAGCCTGCTCGCGAAGGCGTCGGGACAGCCAACACCAACGGTGACTGATGCACCGCTTTCGCGAGCAGGCTCGCTCCCACCGGGGATTTGCGGTGGATGCGAAATCTGAGAACAACTCGGAAAATGTGGGAGCGAGCCTGCTCGCGAAGGCGTCGGGACAGCCAACATCAACGGTGACTGACACTCCGCTTTCGCGAGCAGGCTCGCTCCCACAGAAGTTTTGCTTATCTGCCTGGCACTCCGAAGCGATTGCCATTGCACTCAAGCAGCAGATCAGTCGAAGGCACCGTTGAGCACTTCGTAAATGATGCCGCTGGCGATCGCCACCAGAATCAGGTCGGTACCGACCTGCTGCCATTCGTAACCGTCATAGCGCGGCAGATGTCCCAGCAAACGTCCGTCGAGCTTCTTGGCGATACCGGGGGGCAGCGGCTTGCCCCGGGCGAGGTTCTTCTGGATACCCGGCGGCAGTGCCGGGCCAGGGCTCCAATAATCGCGATAACCGCCAATCACCCCCAGAACACCGCCACGGTCGATGCTCGGCCCGTTATGCCAATCGCTGCCGCCACCGCCCTGGTTGCCTTTGCTTCCCTGGTTGCCTTTATTGCCAGCATTGCTCTGGTTACCCTTATTGCCAGCATTACCCTGGCCGCCCTTGTTGCCCTGCCCGCCCTTGCCTCCTTGTCCCTGACCTTGATCGACTTGAGCGTTTCCCTTGCCATTGCCCGGGTCCGCGACAGCAAGGCCAGGGCCCGCCGCCAAGGCAAAACAGGTCACTGCAGCAATCAACGAGCGCGATTTGAACATGGCAGTACTCTCAGAAAGGGAATAGTCCCTGTAAAGATATAGAGACTAACGGTGATATTAGTTCCATATCACGCTGCGTGCGCTGAACACGGTAGGCAGGCTGGAATTGACTCAATTTTGTCGTATCAGTGACTTATTCCTGAGGCATGGTTGGAACGCTCCCGCCCCGACAGGCGCCGAAACTTGCCACTGGTCGCCTGTGACAAGTCGTGCACATGGCACGGGCACGTCTGGCTCAAGGTTTGCAGCGGACCTTGTACGCAGCGCAGGACGACGTCTTTCTGGCGCGGCAGCAAATTCTCAACGCTTGGTCAGCCACCGGAGATGTACCGTGTCAACTCTCAATGAAATCGCAGCGAACCACGCGAGAATGGCAAAGTTAAAGGAAGAAGAGTCGATGCGGTTGAGCGCGCTTCAAAGCCAGATAGTTGGCAGTCTTGAGTTGCCAGTGACGCACACGGAACAGCAGATGCCGCTGCACTTTCTGACAATCGTCCCAGACCACGCTTTTGCAGATGCCATGCTCTGAGTGCGTCCTGAATGTTGGATGAAACCCGTCGCCCGTTTGATTGAGCGGGCGATTCGGGATGACCTGCCTTTGCAGTTTCCAACGCCGTCGTGAACTTCCCGCCTGCCCTCGCAAGACCAGCGTGATGCCCATCACAGATCAGAAAGCCATTTGAGCAACTGTTGCGGTATTTTTGCGCGCGAACGCTTATAAAGCGGGCAGCAAAAGCGCATTAGCCAAAAGACCAGGAAAAACAGCGCAGGATTCTCGGAAGAACGATCTCTTTGATGGAACACCAGGAGCAGCGAAAAATGAGCACGACTGAACAAATACAAAGCAGCGGAAAATACAGCGCCAAATGGCAGGAACGTTTCGACTTCTTTGATACCTATGGCGCGCCAAACGACCCGCGCTACAAGGAGGCCGTCAAGACCCTGCCGGACTTCAAAAAGAAAATCCTGATCAACGCCAACGTGATCGCGTTTTTTTTCGGTCCTATCTATCTGTTTGTCTTGGGCCTGTGGAAGAAGAACCTGGCGCTGCTCGGAATCTTCCTGGCGATCAACATCGTATTGAGCGTGATTTTCGCCATCATCGGCATGGAATTTCCGCGGCCGTTGAGCATGGGTCTGAACATCGCCATGTCGATGATGTATGCGCTCATGACCAACTACGCGTACTACCTGAAGGAAATCAAAGGCGAGCAAGGCTGGAATCCGCTCAAAGGCATGCGTCTCTGATTACCGGCTCAGCCGCAGCGCCCTATAAAAATGGCGCAAACAGCCCTGTCTGATGGTCCATTGAGTGTCGCCTGGCGTTACCAGGCCTTTCATAGGAACTCGACAATGGCTGACGACTTGAGCAATCGCGGACCCCAGGACCGGAACCGCATCAACACTTCCGAAGACTGGGAATTGAGATACTGGGCGAAAGAATTCGGCGTGACCGAAGAGCAGCTCAAGGCAGCGGTCAAGGCTGTTGGGCCGATGGCCGATGATGTTCGCAAGCAACTGAAGAAATAAAAAAAAGCCCTACATCACTGTAGGGCTTTTTTGTAACGACGTACCTCGTCCTGGCGTCGCTCGATCAGCTCGTTAGAAAAAATGAATTACCCGTCGAGGCGTTCGGTCAACAATTATGAACGCAGTAATCTGACGAGGTAACAGCGATGACTATCGAAGCAGAGACACTCGTACAACTGACCGAAGCACTTCAGAAGCGTGGGATGGTGCTGGTATCCGACGTGGCGTTTATCCGAGCGCCTTACAGGGAGGATCATCATTGGATTTGCATGGTGGAATAATCGGCAAGTTGTGCTGGCGGCGCTGATAACGTTTGCGCCGCCAGCCTCCGTCTAACGGGGTGTAAATCCGCACCGAGGCAGCGCGCAATTCCCGAGGCCGATCACGAAGAGCCCGGTGGAATACCATCTTTGTTGAAGTCCTTCAAACGCTCACGCTCCTGCTCGGTGGAGTGGGCGGGCGTGTCGTCCTTGGGTTGTTCGTTTTTCTTCTCGTCGGTCATGGGTTTGCCCTCTCGTTGATAACAGGTTGGGCACATCAGGGCGCTGGCAGTTCAATCAATAGGCGGTTCTACGGTACGTCGTCCCGCACGTTCCCCAGCCTCAATTCTCGCAGGCCGCTGTTCCCCATGAATCGAATCACCACACCCTCCCCCCGCGTCAAGGCAAGCACATGGTCGATCAACTCACCTTGACTGTCAGCCTGCAGGATCGGTTTGTAGCCATGGGATTTATAAAGTGTCCAACGGTCGTTTTCGAATTCGATCCTGTACACATCCACTGCCAGGCGCTCCGATTGTGTTGTCGGTAGATACGCCAAGGTGCGTCAGTGTTCCGGTTGGGTGTCGAGTGGAACCGACGAGATTCCCAGCGACCAAGTAGCGCCGCCTGGTGCAAGCTCAAGCCGAATCGAAAGGCATCTTCTTGTCACGCGCTCGATCCCATAAACGCACTTCCAGGCTGTTATGCACCGCCGTCGCACATGTTGCCGCCTGGCCGGTAGCGACACTGATCTGCTTGAGCGAATTGACCACGTCTCCAACCGCATACAAACCTTCTACGCAGGTGCGCTGGTGCGCGTCGACGACCAGCGCACCTTGCTCATCGGTCTCGGCACCGAGTTGCACCGCGAGTTCGGAGCACATTTGCGAGCCCAGAGACGGATACACAATGTCGAAGCAGAGGCTTTCGCCCTTGCACGTTTCAACCTGGACTTGATCGCTGCCAGCCTCTATATGCTCGACACGATCGGCGACCACGCGAATACCGGCATGCCTCGCTACCGCAACGGCTTCTTCGCAAGCCTGGCTATCTCCATGAATCAATACCGTTACCCGGTCAGTGAAGTTTCGCAAAAACAATCCATGATTGATCGCACAGCTCGCCTCGCCATAAACCGCGACGTTGTCGCCGTTGACTTCGTAACCATCACAGATCGCGCAAAGTCGGATCACCGATTGCGCAACCGCATCGTAAGGCCGCTCCATGTGTGGCAGCGTGTCGACGATTCCGGTCGCCAGCACCACGCGACGCGCAACCAGTTCACGGCCGTTGAGTTGCGCAACAAAACCTGCACGGTGCTTGAGCAGGCGCTTGACCCTCCCTGATTCGATGATCGCGCCGTAACGCAACGCCTGCTCTCGCAGCCGGGCGAGCAAGTCCGTGCCGGAAATGCCCGGTGGAAAACCCGGATAGTTATGGGAACGTGGAATGAGACTCGCACGGCTGCGCCCACCGTCGGCGACCAGGACCTGCCGGTGGAATCGACTCAGGTAAACGGCTGCGGTCAATCCAGCGGGGCCGGCGCCGATGACCAAGCAATCAAGATCAACGTCCCCACCCTCAGTGGAAGCTGATTCTGGCCGAGCGAACAGCTCTTCATATTCATCAGGCTCCAGTGGCATCGCCGGTTCCTCGTGCTTGCGGTGTTCTTAGCAATGACTGCCAACTGAGCGACAAAGATTGCCTGGCCCGACAAACGGCCATTTATCCGGCGTAATCAACAGCTTATGCGCCTTCCGTTTGTCCTGTGCGCCGACGCCGCGTGTGAACTTGCGGCAGGCGGCTCTTTCCGAAACTGAAAGAGACCTTGCTGGACAACACATACATCAGGAGCCGCCCAATGGATGCCCCCCGCCAGATTACCTACAGCCAATTTCCCCCTATCGAGCAGCCTCGGCGCAGTGGCATGCTGCCCGTCGACGATCTACATACGCTTTATTGGGAAGAAAGCGGCAACCCCGACGGCGTACCGGTGATTTACCTCCACGGCGGACCCGGCGAAGGCGCTCCGCCGACCAAACGACAGTTCTGGGATCCCGATCATTACCGCATCGTACTGTTCGATCAGCGCGGCGCCCTTCGCTCGACACCCTTGGCGGAACTGCGCGACAACACTACCCAAGCGCTGGTCAACGACATCGAGGCGTTAAGGGAGCATCTCGGAATCGATCGTTGGCTGATCACCGGTGGCTCGTGGGGCACCACCCTGGCGTTGGCCTACGGCGAGACGCATCCGCAACGCTGCCTTGGCTTCATCCTGCGAGGGGTATTCCTGGGCACAGCCGACGAGATCGACTGGTTCATCCACGGCATGCGGCGCTTCTTTCCCCGCGCTCATGAAGACTTCGTGAATTTCATTCCCGAAGCCGAACGCCACGACCTCTTGAAAGCCTATCTGGACCGCATGACGGGTGCCGACGAGCACCTACGCGTGGAAGCCATCCGCTGCTGGGTGCGCTACTCCGCCAGTTGTTCGCTGTTGCGGCACGACCCTGACGGCGTCGAAGAACAAGCGTCAGACGATCAGACCAGCACTGGCATGGGATGCCTGGATGCCTGGTATTTCAAGAACCAGCTATTCTTGGAGGAAGATCAGCTCATCCGAGACATCGCGTCGATTGCCCATCTGCCGTGCAGGATCATCCAGGGCGGGCACGACATGATTGCTACGCCAAACTCGGCCTTTCGCCTGCATAAAGCGTGGCCAGGCTCGGTGCTGACCGTGATCAATGATGCCGGGCATTCACCTTCGGAAACCGGGATTGTCAGTGCTTTGATCGAGGCGACGGAGCAGTTCAAGGTGGGTGGGAAATTCGGTTAGGAGCAATGCACAACAAACCAGAAGGCCCAGCACCAACGCCGGGCTTCAGTGAAGCACTCTGCGACTCTCCCCGATCCTTATGCGATCAAGCGCACGGTTTAACGCATCCAGCGCCTTTAACAGCGCCTCGGCTTCCGCTTCCCGGCCATCACCCCACAGGCGCTCAGCCATTTTGTTGAGCGCCAGAATTGATCGCTCGATTTCGGCAGCACTCGCTGTCGTTTTGTCATCCGGCTGTTTCTTTGGCATTGCCTTGGCGCTTTTTAAAGTTGATCGGGGTCTTGCGATGAATCGCCAGGCAGCGCCACGCTCAAGTCCAAATGGCCGTCTCGGTATTGATCTCGGCGACAGATGTAGCGTTGAACTGCCGCTGGCGGTGCAGATCATCGCGCATTTTCGGGTAATTGAATTTCCTGGCCCCCAGCTCTTTCAGAACAAGGCCTGAAATCTTGTAGGTTCCGCAATCAGCGCAGTTGACGAGTTCACCACCTTGGTTCTCTTCGGACTGTTGTGCTTCCAGCCCGCATAGATAACATTTCATACCTGATCTCCTGTTAGCCGATGCTTAGAAGATCGTCTGGTAAAGGGTGAAGTTTCAATGGCTTGATCGCCTGCACCTCATGATTGCAGGAACCCGGCCCCTCCAATCTGCTTGCGGGGGCGCCTATGGACAGGTAACAGCCTCGTGAGACTGCCGCTTGGTCCACAAGGTACGACCGTTGATTGCGCTCTTGAACCATGCCTCGGTAACCGCATAGCACTTGCCTTCCCAGGTCTCAACAAACGTCCTTGGATAACCCTCAGGCTCATATCCACCCAGACGCATCCAGTCTGGATCTGGCGAGGTGACCGTCCTATAAGGCATGCAGGCTGCCAGTGCGACCAGCGAGAGTGCCAAGACTAGCGTTTTCATATGAATCCCAGTGAATTGGAAGGTGTAGCACACCGCGCTCTTGAGATTTACCGCGGCTAGAAACGCGAGGTATAGACGGATGGGATGTTTTCCCAACGTGAGCTACAACGAGGAACTTCTGCGAGTGACGCAGTACAACCCACCTTGATCGGCGGAAAGCGGAAAGCCAGGGACAGACCGTAATAGGAGTTCACCTGTAACCGGACCGTCGCGTAATTGTTGTATGGCCGCGTTTTCCTGGTCCTTGCATCTGTTGCCCATAAGATCATTGGCGCGAGTGATGATGAGGAGACAGCGACAGACCTCGATTTGAAGACATGATCGTTTTCTAACTCACTGCGACGCCAACCTGGTGATGCTCGCTCCCTGCGGGCTCGGCTCGTAAAGAAGGCACGGAAACGCCGGAAAGGGTTTGAATCGGACATGGCCATCTCTATCCGTTCCTGCGCCATCTCGTTCTTCGCCTGGGCGATTTGCCTTGCCAGGTTTATCGCGGTGTTTTTGAACTCCCGGTGAAGCGCCTGCTCCTCGGTCTCGTTTCCAAGTGGCTTAACCTTCATCTCGGAAAATGTGAACAGCGTTCTGTCACCGAGCACGTAAAACGTGCCGCGGATTTTTTGTATATTGCCCTGAAAGGTGAAGTCCATCGAACAGAACGCATGTTCGTCCATGTTTATGTAGTAGAGCGGCTCATCGTGCAGGTTTCGAACGGTTCCGTCCTGGTGAATCCTGCCCAAAGGCGCCCCATCGTTGCCGTTGCCTTTGAAGACCAGGTAGCGGCCGTTCATGTAGTTGTACGGCATTAACGGTTCCAGTTTGCCCATTCTCTGCACACACCCATGCTCCTTTCCCGCAACGCTATCAGGTCAGGAGCACCGATGCTCATTATCTTCTGACGGCTGCGTGCCTAACTGGCGAAGTGCCCGTTGGAAACTGATCTACACGGGGACACTGCGCTCTGAGGCGCAGGTAGCCAGAGGCCAACCGACGCGCGCTGCACGGAGCAAGCTGGCCCTGACAACCAAGCGATGAAACGGGGCGATAACGAAGATATAGGCCCGGCCAAGACGGTTGTGGCACTGAACCACAGTTGAAAACACCAGTTGGCGATTGCCTTCTGGCTCCGCCTCTTCAGAACACAGGATCGATATCCGAAAGTCGAGGTGCTTGTCGTCCTCTCCCAACACGATTTCAGTCTGGTTTGTACTGTAGACCTTGAAGACGCCAACCCGATTGGCAAGCGATGCCAGATGTCTGGCTGTCTTCAGGCCAAAACAGGCAACGATAGTGTCCCGGACTGTCAGGAGCCATCCGATCCAGGAGGGCTGGTGTAAAAGAATGAATCGAGCTAGCAAATCCGGATCGCTGGATGTGCCCGCAGGGAGCCGAACCGCAAAAGCGTCCGCCAGGTTCATCGGGTTGTAAAGATGGGTAATGCCGGACCTTGAGGGGACTGGAACGGACTTAATGAGCTCAAATTCTCGCATCGGGGATCCTTCCTTAGTTTCCAGCACGAATTGGACGACCTGCCGTGTCGATAAAGGCGAGATAGAGCTCTGGCTGCCCACTGGCAGACCATAGAGCAACGTCGCACTTAGCTTGTTAACGTTCGCTGGTGTTCGCAGCATATCAGTCAGCTGCGCACCATACGCAGTCTGTATGGCGCGAAATGTCGAGCGAAATAACCGGGGAAAACCTGACTCTTAGGGCAGAGGCGGATCCGACACAAAACCCGTCGGAATATTGAGAAAGGAATGCCAAGCATCTACAGCGTCGTGATGCCGCTGGGCAGCGTCCTCCCAAAAAGGACCGGATACCTCTTTCGCAGAGACCAGCATCATCATCTTTATCGTCGCGGCGTCCAGCTCTTTGAGAAGCTCATGGGATGTAGCCCTGAATTCTTCGAACGACGTCATTGCATCTGCCTCGGGCGGTGTTCACCGCCATTGAGAAATAGATATTCCTCGATGAATGGAGTCCCGCCAGCGGCAGTAATTCCGAACGGCCGGACCGCCGGTAAATTCATTTCGAAGCGATGTTCAAAACCCGCGGACTTGGCTTGCGAAGAAGACCAGGAAAAACGATGGTTACTACCTCGCTAAGAACACCTTACGGTGCACTCTTCTGAAGGATAGTTCCTACATATCAGAAACAACGAAAACCAATACAGACGTATTCGACGCCAGAAGCGGAACACCGCGTAACATTTGCTAACGCTTCAAATCATGATATGTATTGAAGTTCTGTAACAACTTCCCAGATCATGAGTTGCAAAAAAAAAAACAGCCAACCAAAAGCAAGGATCAGCCATGAAAGTATTTTTCTACGCTTCTTTCAACGACGAAGGGAATAGAACTCACTTGGTTCGCACGGCCGAAACACCACTCGAGAGCCTCCCTGGCAATATTCAGGACATCTACAAAAAGATTGAGGTTAAAGAATACGACGTCAATCCAGATGATCTATCAAGCCACTGGTGGTTATGCAAGGAGCTCGTTGACAACCTTTGCACGAAAGGCTGGGACGCGTGCGTTTGGGCGCGAGTTAACAGCTACGCCTGAATAAAACCTCCCGCAGACGTTTGGCCTGCCATATTGACCGCCCCAAAACCAACAAAAGGATTCGTTAGTGACTTCAGTTTATAAGCGCGTGGTGACTTATCGCTGCCTTGGAACTATTTACCATCAAGGCTTGGCATTTGGTGAAGCCGGGCGAAAGCTAATTGACTCGAAGCAGAGTAATCTGTTCGTGCCAGGAATGATCAACATCTGTCTCGCCACGGAAATATTTTTAAAGTCAATCAACGCAACGATGACTTACCTTCTCGATGAAGAGGACGAACTGCCTGGCGGAATTGCGATATCCCGAGGACGTGATGAATCTCTCAAAATCGCGCCTGGCGGACAAGGACATCATCTCAGCAAACTATATGAAAATCTGCCAGACGAAGCTAAAAAGTCAATCAAGGCATTCGCCATTAATGAAGGATACAGTGGCGATATCGCCTACGGACTCCGGCAATATGACAAGGTTTTCGTAGAGTGGCGTTATATCTACGAGAAAAATGACCCTGGCGCCTTAGGCACGCATCCCCTCTTCCCGATTTGCAATGCCATCGACGCCTACTGCCGAGGGAATATCGAGAAGGCATTTGGGGCAGTTGACGAAAAGCTCGAAGAGTCTCATCCGGATTTCGAGGCCAGGTAATCTGCAAAGAAAGCCCCAGCGCAATCCGCTAGGGCTTTTCTTCCGATCAGCGCTGTCACGAGTTCTAAAGAATTATCTTGTGGTGTGACGCTTCGTGTTTAGCACATGAAAAGAACATTGCACCGGCTGCACCAGCCTTCAGCTGCGCTCCGGCTCATCGGGAAACGGAAGAGAGGATGATTTGTATCGGCAACCGTCAAAACCAGGGAGAATTTTATGAACCTACGCCGGATTTCGTCGGTTGGGACGCTCATGCCTGCCCCATCGACTATTTGAAGAACGCCGCCCGATACCCTGCTGTCAATCTGTTGCCACTCGAACTGCCAGCCTGTTACCCACGTGAAGTCTCGAATCTGATAGTCGCCGGTTACACTTTGGCATTGAGCGAGTTTCCTGTTGGACAGGTCAAAGACAAAAAACAGGGAGTTCGGATAGCCAAGCATCCGAGCACCGTCCAGGCTCAGACCTTCTTTCAGGTTGATGGATGTCACAAGTGCTTTTGCTCGTCGCTTACGCCATATCAAGTACCCTATGGCGAGACAAAAGATAGAAAAAGAAGCCACGAAGAGCTGACGCCCTTCGACTGTAAGCTTATCGGGCGAAAACCGTATCATGCCCCACACAAGTCCTATCGTTACCAGCCCCGATAACCAAGCGGCGGGGATCACTATCTTGTTAGCGAGGCTAACTCCGAGCGTCCTCAAGCAGCTTTCCATGACTGTATCCAATATCACTTAAAGAAGAACTCGCAGGTTATCACTCACAGAGCGCCAGCTCATAGGGCTTGGCCCGCAATGCGTGGGTGCGTGCCTCAACAGGGCTTCGTTTGCTTGGTTGCGACGGGAACCTCACCGTTGGCCGGCTAATTTCTTCAGTCTTCCAGAGCCATCATCCACGTATGCAAATAAGCCCAGAAACTCGGCGAGCTCGCTGGCGAGCTGTTTCTGTTGGTTGACTTTTTTTCCGACGACACGGCGAGCAATTAACAAACGCCCGTTTTCATACTCGACATGAATACTGTAGGACTTGCTAAAAGCCAGGTGGCCGTCGGGTTTGAGCACTATTCGAAGCGGTGTGCGTTTCGTTAGTTGATACCGTCCGAGAAAAGCCACACCAGACGCCTGCACGGCCAGTGGAGCGCGCTCGCTGATATCTCTGCCCAGTTGATATACCCACCACATCACAACCAGGCTTGCGAGGATGATGCCCGGCCATTCCCTCCCCGGTAACGACAGTCCGGTCGCTAAGCTGATACAAAAGATCGCCGTGATCGCCCAAGGTGTCTGGCGAAGCAGTGGAACAAAGAATAAACGACCGATGCCGATCTTCGGCCGGATGATGAAAACCTCGTTGGAGCCAAGTGATGTCATCCGTAATCCTCTGTCGATACCTGGGCACGCGGCCATCTACTCACCGGCCTGAAGAGCGAGTGTATAGCGGATAGACCATATTTAAGTTCATCTGTGATCTCTTCACCCTCACCTCATTCACTCGCACCATAGGGAAAAGGGGCAGTGGAGAAGGGGACGGACTTACCTTTGAAAGAAATTTACGCAGCCACAGAAAGCCGCCCAGCAAATGGTTCCAGTACCGCCCGGCCAGGTAGCTGAGCCTGGGCCGAGGTCAGAAGGATCCATCGCAACTCCATCAGGAAAAGTTGGCCGCTGCAGGCCTGGTCAAACAAGTCAGCTCCAGCAGCGCTCCCAGCTCGGGGCAAAAGGTGTGGTGGAACCGAAAACGAAAAAAACCGGAAAATGCCGAGGCTCATGAATATGTTGAGATGTCTTCAAGCTGAGGCCACGACCCCCGCAGTGAGCAAAACAACTCCCAAATACCAACCCCAGAGGAACACCTTCGCTTGTGAATCTTTCTTCGCATAGACATACACGTAAAAGGGTATGACTAAGCAGAGCATGGCCTGGGGTAACGAATTTTTGATGGCAACGCAGAAAATGACCAGCTGCATAGCAACCATTAAGCCGAGCCCCGACAGGAGCAAGTACATGACCATCCGATTACATCCATTTGAAAATGAGTGGTGAGTGTATCGGCGGCCCAATCAGAAACTAAAAGTCTGATAAGAGGGAAAGGAAGGAAAAGGGAACAGATTTATTTTCTAGCGGCTGCCAGCTCCAAGTGAATCCATTCGATGAGAACTCAGAACACCGGAGCAAAAAAATAAATCCGTCCCTTTTCTTTTTCTATAGAAGAAGTGGTTTCTTAAGAAAGGGCGGATCTCATCTCTTGTCGTGATCCCCGTAGGCATACCCCATCTTCTTGGTCATCTCCTGGCTCTGCCTGTGGTAGATGTCACTCAGCGTCCACCTCAGCCTCCCGTTCTCAGCCTTCAACGTCCCAATCTCCTTTAGTGCACTCCGGTACACGACGATCAGCCCTGCAAGCTCCCTGTGGGCTGCTCTGAGGTTACGGCGTGTCAGCTCCAGGTCTGAACAGAGTATGTCCACTTGATGCTTAAGCATCTCCTCACGGCTAGGTAGCCCAAGCTCAAAACCAGTGTCATCGATCAGATCGTCATGCATTGCCATCACACCAAATACTGTACAAATGAACAGTATCGGTACAACGAAAGACACTCAAGACAAGGAGGATGAACGGTGGTTCGGCGGGAATGAACGGAGAAATCGCCTTACGAAAGCTCGCTAATCCAGCGTTCACATTGCCGATGTGAACGAACCCGATATTTTGTGAACGTTCTGCCTGAATCCGAAGCAACAAAAAAGGGCCCACCTTTCGGTGAGCCCTTCTAGACCGCCCAGCAGAGCGGATTTTGTTTGGTAGGCGCGATTGGACTCGAACCAACGACCCCCACCATGTCAAGGTGGTGCTCTAACCAACTGAGCTACGTGCCTGCTGTGAGGCGGCATTCTACGGAATTCCAAAAGGGTGTCAACACCTTTTTTTCACCTAACCCTATGAATATGCAAAATATTTAATTGCGCCGACGCGACGAAGATTTTGCGCCGGCTGGCGGCGGATTTTTATCTCGGGTAGGATCGGCGCATTCGTAAAAAATATAAAACAGAGGTTCCAGAATGGCGAACACATCCTACCCAGCGTCCTATTACGCCGCATCGGCGAATCCGGCGCCGTCGCGCCCTGCCCTGCAGGATGACGTCGAAACCGATGTCTGCGTCATCGGTGCGGGTTATACGGGGTTGTCTTCTGCATTGTTTCTGCTGGAGCATGGCTTCAAGGTCACGGTTGTCGAGGCGGCCAGGGTCGGCTTTGGCGCCTCGGGTCGTAACGGCGGGCAGATCGTCAACAGCTATAGCCGCGACATTGATGTGATCGAACGCAGTGTCGGCCCTCAGCAGGCGCAGTTACTGGGCAACATGGCGTTCGAGGGTGGCCGGATCATTCGTGAGCGGGTAGCGAAGTATCAGATTCAGTGTGATCTGAAGGACGGCGGTGTGTTCGCCGCTCTCACCGCCAAGCAAATGGGCCATCTGGAGTCGCAGAAGCGTTTATGGGAGCGTTTCGGGCACACCCGGCTGGAACTGCTGGATCAGCGGCGTATTCGCGAGGTGGTGGCTTGCGACGAGTATGTCGGCGGGATGCTGGACATGAGCGGCGGGCATATTCATCCGCTCAACCTGGCTTTGGGCGAAGCGGCGGCGGTCGAGTCGCTGGGCGGGGTGATTTATGAACAGTCGCCGGCGGTGCGCATCGAGCGCGGTGCCAGTCCGGTTGTGCATACCCCGCAGGGCAAGGTCAGGGCCAAGTTCATTATCGTGGCGGGTAATGCTTACCTGGGCAATCTGGTGCCTGAGCTGGCGGCCAAGTCCATGCCTTGCGGTACGCAGGTGGTTGCCACCGAGCCGTTGGGCGATGAGCTGGCTCAACGTCTGCTGCCCCAGGATTATTGCGTCGAAGACTGCAACTACTTGCTCGATTACTACCGGCTGACAGGCGACAAGCGTCTGATCTTCGGTGGCGGCGTGGTGTACGGCGCGCGGGATCCGGCGAATATCGAAGCGATCATCCGGCCGAAGATGCTCAAGGCGTTTCCGCAGCTCAAGGATGTGAAGATCGATTACGCCTGGACCGGAAATTTCCTGCTGACACTGTCGCGTCTTCCGCAGGTCGGACGGCTGGGGGATAACATTTATTATTCCCAGGGCTGCAGTGGCCATGGCGTGACGTATACGCATCTTGCGGGCAAGGTCCTGGCCGAGGCACTGCGAGGTCAGGCGGAGCGTTTTGATGCGTTTGCGGACCTGCCTCACTACCCGTTCCCGGGCGGGCAGTTGTTGCGTACGCCTTTTGCGGCGATGGGGGCTTGGTATTACGGGTTGCGGGATCGGTTGGGGTTCTGAGGCGAGTTCGATGTTTCACCGAAGGGCTGCTTTGCAGCCCAGCGGGAGCAAGCTCCCTCGCCACGGAATACACTGATTGCTTTGGACCAGAAACAAAAAACCCCGGTCTTTCGACCAGGGTCTTTGCTATCGATTGGAAGAAGCTCTTCAGCTTTCTTCTTAGCTTCAAGGCGTTCAGTGGGCCTCGAAGCAGATATGGCGCAGCGGACGGGACTCGAACCCGCGACCCCCGGCGTGACAGGCCGGTATTCTAACCGACTGAACTACCGCTGCGTATCGCTGTGGACTTGCGTCCAGTTAACTCGTCTGATCAAAACCCTAAGGCTTGGATCTCGAACCAGGCGAACCTGCTTCGGAAAATATGGCGCAGCGGACGGGACTCGAACCCGCGACCCCCGGCGTGACAGGCCGGTATTCTAACCGACTGAACTACCGCTGCGCGTCGGTGGAGGCTTTTGACAGCTTCCATCTTGCTTTCGCAAGACTCTCAAGAAACATGGTGGGTGATGACGGGATCGAACCGCCGACATTCTGCTTGTAAGGCAGACGCTCTCCCGGCTGAGCTAATCACCCTTTGCTGCGTTGAGGCCGCGAAATTTACGCAGGTACCGATGCTAAGTCAATAGCAGGATTGAGTTTTTTTCAAAAACAGCTTCGAGCGGCAAGCCTCAAGCTGCAAGTCAGAAGCACCAGCAACCCAATCGCTTGCAGCTTGTCGCTCGCCACTTGCAGCTGCCGTTTATTCGTAGATCATTTTCTTGGTCATGCCACCGTCCACGACAAACTCCTGCCCGGTAACAAAACCGGCGTTGCGCGACAACAGCCACGCCACCATCGCCGCCACGTCCTCCACCGTGCCTACCCTGCCCGCCGGATGCTGGGCATGATCGGCGTCGGTCAATGGCTGCGCACGACGTTGCGAGGGGTCTCGCGCATCGATCCAGCCGGGGCTGACGGCATTGACGCGGATCTCCGGCCCAAGGCTGATCGCCAGGGCATGGGTCAGCGCCAGCAGGCCACCCTTGCTCGCCGCATACGCCTCGGTGTCGGGCTCCGATTGCGCGGCGCGGGTCGAGGCCAGGTTGACGATGGCGCCGTTATGGGCACGCAGGTAAGGCGCGCAGTGCTTGGCCAGCAGCATCGGCCCGCCCAGGTTCACCGCCAGGACCCGGTTCCAGTGAGCCAGGTCGAGGCTTTCCAGGGTGATGTTGTGCGGGTCGGCAATGGCCGCGTTGCACACCAGCGCGTCGAGCCGGCCGAACTGTCCGAGCACCTCGGCGATGCCGGTGGCGACCTGCCCTTCATCCGCCACGTCCATGCCGATGAACCAGGCATTGTCGCCCAGGGCCTTCGCCACTCTGGAGCCGCGCTGGCGGTCCAGGTCGGTCAAGACGACCTGCCAGCCTTCGCAGATCAGCCAGGCGGCAATGCCCAGGCCGATCCCCCGTGCCGCACCCGTTACCAGGGCAACCCGGCCATGAGTACCGCTCGGCGGCGTTGCCAGCTCGATCACAAGGCCGCCAACCCGCGGGCCAGGTCGGCTTGCAGGTCCGCTACGTCTTCCAGGCCGACCGCGACGCGGATCAGGCTGTCACGGATGCCCGCTGCTTCACGCTCTTGCGGCGAGAGACGCCCGTGAGAGGTGGTGCTTGGGTGCGTGATGGTGGTCTTGCTGTCACCCAGGTTCGCGGTGATGGAAATCAACCGCGTGGCATCGATGAAGCGCCAGGCGCCCTCCTTGCCGCCCTTGACTTCGAAACTCACCACCGCGCCAAAACCACGCTGCTGACGCGCCGCCAGGTCATGTTGCGGATGACTCTTGAGGCCGGCGTAATGGACTTTCTCGATGCCGTCCTGCTGTTCCAGCCACTCGGCCAGGACCTGAGCGTTGGCACAATGCGCTTTCATCCGCAGGCCGAGGGTTTCCAGGCCCTTGAGGAAGATCCAGGCGTTGAACGGGCTGAGGGTCGGCCCGGCAGTGCGCAGGAAACCCACCACTTCTTTCATCTGTTCGCCACGACCGGCGACAACGCCGCCCATGCAACGACCCTGACCGTCGATGAATTTGGTGGCCGAATGCACCACCACGTCCGCGCCCAGCTTGAGCG
Organism: Pseudomonas sp. Z2-11; assembly: GCF_054161305.1. Lineage (NCBI taxonomy): Bacteria > Pseudomonadati > Pseudomonadota > Gammaproteobacteria > Pseudomonadales > Pseudomonadaceae > Pseudomonas > Pseudomonas sp. Z2-11. Next base: position 1,960,351 of record NZ_CP096395.1, on the reverse strand, counting down.
GCTGTTGCAGCGCTGGCGTGCAGAAGCAATTGTCGACCACCAACATGGCGCCTTTGGCGTGGGCTATTTCCGCCAACGCGGCGATATCCACCAACTCCGCGAGCGGGTTGGACGGCGATTCGACGAACAACAGCTTGGTGTTGGCCTTGATCGCCGCATCCCAACCCGACAGATCCGCCAGCGGCACGTAGTCGACTTCGACACCGAAGCGCTTGAAGTACTTTTCGAACAGGCTGATGGTCGAGCCGAAGACGCTGCGCGACACCAGTACATGATCACCAGCGCTGCACAGGCTCATGACCACGGCCATGATCGCAGCCATGCCGGTGGCGGTGGCAACCGCTTGCTCGGCGCCTTCCAGGGCGGCGATGCGCTCCTCGAAAGCCCGCACGGTGGGATTGGTGTAACGCGAATAGACGTTGCCTGGCACTTCACCGGCAAATCGCGCCGCGGCATCGGCAGCGGTGCGGAAGACGTAGCTGGAGGTGAAGAACATCGGATCGCCATGCTCGGCTTCCGGTGTACGGTGCTGGCCCGCGCGAACCGCCAGGGTATCGAACGCTACACCTTCAAGGTCGCTGTCCAGCCGACCGGCATCCCAATCCTGACTCATGCTCCACTCCTTCTATCGCTTGAACGCAAACCGGCCCCTCGGGGCCGGTTCGTTACTCAGTTGTTGTACAGATCGATGATCGCGCTGACCGCCTGGGTCTTGGCCTTGGACGCATCGTTACGGGCGTTCTCGATCCGGTTCAGGTAGACCTCGTCGATATCGCCGGTAACGTACTTGCCGTCGAATACCGCGCAATCGAACTGCTCGATCTTGATCTTGCCGCCACCGACCGCTTCGATCAGGTCCGGCAGGTCCTGGTAGATCAACCAGTCGGCGCCGATCAGGTCGGCCACTTCCTGGGTCGTGCGGTTATGAGCGATCAGCTCGTGGGCACTCGGCATGTCGATGCCGTAGACGTTCGGGTAACGCACGGCCGGGGCCGCGGAGCAGAAATACACGTTCTTGGCGCCGGCTTCGCGGGCCATCTGGATGATCTGCTTGCAAGTGGTGCCGCGCACGATGGAGTCGTCCACCAGCATCACGTTCTTGCCGCGAAATTCCAGCTCGATGGCGTTGAGCTTCTGGCGTACGGACTTTTTCCGCGCGGCCTGGCCCGGCATGATGAAGGTGCGGCCGATGTAGCGGTTCTTCACGAAGCCTTCGCGGAACTTCACGCCCAGGTGGTTGGCCAGTTCCAGGGCCGCGGTGCGGCTGGTGTCCGGAATCGGGATGACCACGTCGATGTCGTGGTCCGGACGCTCGCGCAGGATCTTGTCGGCCAGTTTCTCGCCCATGCGCAGGCGCGCCTTGTAGACCGAGATACCGTCGATGATCGAGTCCGGACGCGCCAGGTAGACGTGTTCGAAGATGCACGGGGTCAGGCTCGGGTTGGTCGCGCACTGGCGGGTGAAAAGCTTGCCGTCTTCAGTGATGTAGACCGCTTCGCCCGGTGCCAGGTCGCGAATCAGGGTGAAGCCGAGCACGTCCAGGGATACGCTCTCGGAGGCGATCATGTACTCGACGCCTTCGTCGGTATGGCGCTGGCCGAACACGATCGGGCGGATGCCATGGGGGTCGCGGAAACCGACGATGCCGTAGCCGGTGATCATCGCCACTACCGAGTAGCCACCGACACAACGGTTATGCACGTCGGTTACGGCGGCGAACACGTCTTCTTCGGTTGGCTGCAGCTTGCCGCGCTGGGCCAGCTCGTGGGCGAACACGTTGAGCATCACTTCCGAGTCGGAACTGGTGTTGACGTGGCGCAGATCGGATTCGTAGATTTCCTTGGCCAACTGCTCGACGTTGGTCAGGTTGCCGTTGTGCGCCAGGGTGATGCCGTACGGCGAGTTGACGTAGAACGGCTGGGCCTCGGCCGAGGTCGAGCTGCCCGCTGTCGGGTAGCGCACATGGCCGATACCCATGTGGCCGACCAGGCGCTGCATGTGACGCTGATGAAACACGTCACGCACCAGTCCATTGTCCTTGCGCAGGAACAACCGGCCGTCATGGCTGGTCACGATACCGGCAGCGTCCTGGCCGCGGTGCTGGAGCACGGTTAGCGCGTCATACAGCGCCTGATTGACGTTCGACTTACCGACGATACCGACGATGCCACACATGCGACGCAACCCCTACTTAATGGATCTGAACTGAACAACACTCACTGCGGCGTTTTGGCCATCGGCAAGAGCTGCTCCTTGAACGGTATTTCAGCGGGTACGCTGATACCGCTGGCAAGCCACTGACTGCTCCAACCCAGGATCAGGTTCTTGGACCAGTCTGCGACCAATAGAAATTGTGGCACGAGCCGGGACTCCTGCCACCACGTATCCTGCTGTACCGGCCCCAGGCTCAACAGCCCGACGGCCACGACCACCAGCAACGCGCCACGCGCCGCGCCGAAGGCCATGCCCAGGAACCGGTCCGTCCCGGAAAGCCCGGTGACGCGAATCAGTTCGCCGATCAGATAATTGATCATTGCGCCAACCAGCAAGGTGGCGATAAACAAGATGGCACAGCCTGCGATGACGCGAGCCGACGGTGTTTCGATGTATCCGGCGAGGTACTGGGACAGCGAGCCACCAAACATCCAGGCCACGACTCCCGCAATGATCCAGGTCAGCAGCGAGAGCGCTTCCTTGACGAAGCCGCGACTCAGACTGATCAATGCAGAGATGGCGACGATTGCAACAATCGCCCAGTCAACCCAGGTAAATGGCACGGTGCAGCCTACAGACGGATAAGGCGGCGCATTTTAGCAGAGCGCAGGGCTGTCGGTAAGCTGCGTGATTCAAATCAGCCAAATGGCGTTCAACCACGCTCCGGCTGGAAGCGCACCACGAAACCCTTGAGGTTTTGCTGGCGATTGAGCAAGTCGCGCAGGCGGTCAGCCTCGGCACGCTCGATCAGCGGACCGACAAACACCCGATTCTTGCCATCGGCGGAACGGATATAGGCGTTATAACCTTGGCTGCGCAGGTTCTTCTGCAGTTTTTCCGCGCTTTCACGGCTGGTCAGGCTGGCCAGTTGCACCGACCAACTGACCGAAAGGCCATTGGCATCGACGCGGCTTTGCGTGGTGTCCGGTTTCGGTGCCGCCGTGATCGGCTGGGTTGGGGCCGGCTTGACTGCCGGCGCCGCTGGAACAGGCGTTGGCGCGGCAGCCGGTTTGCTCGGCGTGGCCGGAGCCGGTGCGGTCGGCGCGGGCGCAATGGGCGCAGAAGGCGCGGCGGGCTCTCCGGCCAACTCCTCGTCACTCGGAACCGGCTCCTGAGGCAATGCTTGCGGCTCGGGCACCGCCACCGGTTCGACCTGCACCGGCGGCACGGCGGGCGCCTGGGGCGCGGCGGGTGCATCGACCGTGACCTGGCGCTGCTCGTCCTGACGGGAAAACAGCATCGGCAGGAAGATCACCGCCAGGGCCACCAACACCAGGGCCCCGACCATGCGCTGCTTGTACGCCTTATCCAGCAATGCCATCTGCAGCTTCCTCCGAGGAACGCCGGGCCAACCATTGAAGGGCCTCGGCTACGCAAAAAAATGATCCGAACAACAGAATCTCGTCGTCGGCCGTCGCCAGGGCGCACTGCCCTTCCAACGCGTCGGCCACACTGGCGTAAGCATCAACCGAAGCGCCACGACCCTGCAAGGCTGCCTGCAACTCGCTGGCCGGACGGGAACGCGGCGAATCCAGCGGAGCGACGGCCCAGTGCTGGACAGTAGCACCCAAGGCATCGACCACGCCATCGAGGTCCTTGTCCGACAGCAGCCCGAACACCGCCAGGCGCTTGCCCGCCACCGGCCGCCGCGCCAGGCGCTCCGCCAGGTACTGGGCGGCATGAGGGTTGTGGCCGACATCAAGCAGCAGGTTGAGACGCTTGCCCTGCCAATCGAACGAACGACGATCAAGACGACCGACGACGCGAGTCGCCTGCAACGCCTGGACAATCCGTCCCGCGTCCCACGGCAGATCCGCGAGCAAATAGGCCTGAAGCGCCAGCGCAGCGTTTTCCATCGGCAGGTCCAGGAGCGGCAGGTCGTGCAGTTCCACCGGATTGCCCTTGGCGTCACTGCCGCGCCATTGCCAGTGCTGCTCGGTCATGGCCAGGTCGAAATCCCGCCCACGCAGAAAAAATCGGCAATCAAGCTCGCGAACCTTGTCGAGCAAGGGCTGCGGTGGGTCAAGGTCGCCACACAGCGCAGGCGCGCCCGGGCGGAAGATGCCGGCCTTCTCGAAGGCCACGGATTCGCGGGTATCGCCCAGGTAGTCGGCATGGTCCACGCCGATACTGGTGACCAGCGCGATGTCCGCATCCACCAGGTTGACCGCGTCCAGCCGCCCGCCCAGGCCGACTTCCAGCACGACCGCATCCAGGCCGGCGCGGGCGAACAGCCAGAACGCTGCCAGGGTGCCCATTTCGAAATACGTCAGGGAGGTCTCGCCCCGCCCGGCTTCCACCGCCGCGAAGGCTTCGCACAGCTCGGCATCAGAGGCTTCGATGCCATTGACCTGCACCCGCTCGTTGTAGCGCAGCAGGTGCGGCGAACTGTAGACACCGACACTCAGGCCCTGGCCCCGCAACAGCGAGGCCAGGAAGGCGCAGGTCGAACCCTTGCCATTGGTGCCGGTAACCGTGATGACCCGGGGCGCCGGCCTGGCCAGTCCCATGCGGGACGCTACCGCTTGCGAGCGCTCCAACCCCATGTCGATGGCGGATGGATGCAACTGCTCAAGGTAGGCAAGCCAGTCGCCCAGGGTACGTTGGGTCATAGGCCAGCAGGCGCCGGCGGAACCACGATTGGTTCGATCGGCGTGGCGACGAACTTCGGCGTCGGCAGGCCCATCAGTTGCGCCAGCAGGTTGCCCAGGCGTGGACGCAGCTCCTGACGGTGAATGATCATGTCGATGGCGCCGTGCTCAAGCAGGAATTCACTGCGCTGGAAACCTTCCGGCAGTTTTTCCCGCACGGTCTGTTCGATCACGCGAGGGCCGGCAAAGCCGATCAGCGCTTTCGGCTCGCCGACGATCACGTCACCGAGCATCGCCAGGCTGGCGGAGACGCCGCCGTAGACCGGGTCGGTCAGTACCGAAATGAACGGAATGCCTTCTTCACGCAGACGCGCCAGCACCGCGGAGGTCTTGGCCATTTGCATCAGCGAGATCAGCGCTTCCTGCATCCGCGCACCGCCGGATGCCGCGAAGCAGATCATCGGGCAACGGTTTTCCAGGGCATGGTTGGCGGCGCGAACGAAGCGCTCGCCGACGATCGCGCCCATGGAACCGCCCATGAAGGAGAACTCGAACGCCGACACCACCACCGGCATGCCCAGCAGGGTACCGCTCATGGACACCAGCGCATCTTTTTCGCCGGTCTGTTTCTGGGCGGCGGTCAGGCGGTCCTTGTATTTCTTGCCGTCGCGGAATTTCAGGCGGTCCACGGGCTCCAGTTCGGCGCCCAGTTCAACACGGCCTTCGGCGTCGAGGAAAATATCGATACGGGCCCGCGCGCCGATGCGCATGTGGTGGTTGCACTTGGGGCAAACGTCCAGGGTCTTTTCCAGCTCGGGGCGGTAAAGCACCGCTTCGCAGGATGGACATTTGTGCCACAGACCTTCAGGCACCGAGCTTTTTTTCACCTCGGAACGCATGATCGAAGGGATCAGTTTGTCTACCAACCAGTTGCTCATGCTTCTTTCTCCAGTACCGGCGGCCCGAACGCTCTGGTTCGCGGCCCCGCGTATGCCCTTGAGCTCAAATTCATTGTGCGGCGAGGGTTGCGGACCGTCGCGGTCAGCGCGAAACATGACCTGCGTCCAGCCCCACCATACCCTGCCATCCCGACAATCGCTGCACGGCGATTGCCACTACGCTATCGGCCCGCCCGGAGGCGGCGCCTGCCTGCTTTGTACAGTGCAGGTATGGACGGCGGCAGTCTGCCAGCCGTCACATTGACTACTGGCTGCTGCGCACAGCGGCCATGAACGCGCGAATCTTTGCCGGATCCTTGAGGCCCTTGGCCTGCTCCACGCCACCACTGACGTCCACCGCATAGGGGCGGACCTGGGCAATGGCTGCCGCCACGTTGTCGGGCGTCAGGCCACCGGCGAGGATGATCGGCTTGGCAAGATCTTGCGGGACCAGCGTCCAGTCGAACGCTTCGCCGGTCCCGCCGGGAACGCCCTCGACGTAGGTGTCCAGCAAGATCCCGCTGGCACCGGCAAAGGCCTCGCAAGCCGCGGCAATGTCGTCGCCGGCCTTGACCCGCAGGGCCTTGATATAAGGGCGATGCCAGCCTTCACAATCGGCTGGCGTCTCGTCGCCATGGAACTGCAACAGCGCCAACGGCACCGCATCGAGTATCTCGCCCAGCTCGCAACGGCTGGCGTTGACGAACAGACCGACCGGCGTCACGAATGGCGGCAAGGCCTGGATGATCGCCCTCGCCTGCTGCACCGTCACCGCCCGCGGACTCTTGGCGTAAAACACCAGCCCGATGGCGTCCGCCCCGGCCTCGGCCGCCGCCAGCGCGTCCTCGACGCGAGTGATCCCGCATATCTTGCTGCGAACGACCGGCATGATGGGGAAAACCTCAGGCAATTCCATGAAAGTCCAGGATGGTAACAAATGCAACGGAAGGCGTCAGCCGTCGAGTTCCGAGAAGCCTGTCAGGAAATGCGGCCCGATGTAACGCTCCGGCAGTTCGAATTCATCGTGATATTCCACCTGCACCAGGTACAGGCCAAACGGATGCGCCGTGACGCCTCCGGAACGACGGATGCGGCTTTCCAGTACTTCCTTGATCCACTCCACCGGTCGCTCGCCTGCGCCGATGGTCATCAGCACGCCGGCGATGTTGCGCACCATGTGATGCAGGAAGGCGCTGGCACGGATGTCGAGCACGATCATCTTGCCGTGACGGGTCACGCGCAAGTGATGCAGCTCCTTGATCGGCGATTTGGCCTGGCATTGACCGGCGCGGAAGGCGCTGAAGTCGTGGACGCCGACCAGATATTGCGCAGCCTCGGCCATGCGTTCGACGTCCAGCGGGCGGTGGTTCCAGGTGATTTCTTCGTTCAGGTGCGCCGGGCGGATCTGGTCGTTGTAGATCACATAGCGATAACGCCGGGCGATGGCCTTGAAGCGTGCATGGAAATGCGCCGGCATGGCCTTGGCCCAACTGACGCTGACATCGTGCGGCAAGTTGATATTGGCGCCCATGACCCAGGCCTTCATCGAGCGCTCGACCTGGGTATCAAAATGCACCACCTGCCCGCACGCATGCACGCCGGCATCGGTACGCCCGGCGCAATGCAGCGACACGGACGAGTCGGCGACTTTGGACAGGGCATTTTCAAGGGTTTCCTGCACCGTCAGGACACCGGAGGCCTGACGCTGCCAGCCGCGATAGCGCGAGCCTTTGTATTCAACGCCCAGGGCGATCCGGAAAAAGCCGTCGGCCGCCATTTCTGCGGCCGGGTTGTCTATGTTTGCCAAGGAATTACAGCCTGCTGAGGTACGCAAAGGCGGGCATTATAAGGCGGGCGGGGCGCGATGCCAGTGCAACCGGTGGTCTGTGCTCAAAGGTCTGGCCCTTGTGGCGAGGGAGCTTGCTCCCGCTGGGCTGCGCAGCAGCCCCTCCCTTGGTGCGTCGGCTATTTTTTGCGAGCGCTGCGCACTCGAGCGGGAGCAAGCTCCCTCGCCACAAGAGCAGCGTCAATCCCCTGCAAACAAAAACGGCAGCCTCACCGGCTGCCGTTGTTGTTTAACCCATCACCTCAAGCCAGGCGCGACAACATTTCCTGCGCTTCACTCTTCTGCGTGGCATCGCCTTCGTTGAGGACTTCGCCGAGGATATCCCGGGCGCCATCGTCGTCGCCCATGTCGATGTAGGCCTGGGCCAGATCGAGCTTGGTCGCCACTTCGTTGGTGCCGCTGAGGAAGTCGAAATCCGGCTCGTCGTCAGCAGTCGCCAAGGCATCATCGGCCGTGAAGGTCGGCTGACCGAGGCTGTCGGACAAACGATCCAGCTCGGCGTTGACATCATCCAGCTCGGATTCGAAGGCATCCTTGGGCTGGTCATGGGCATCCATTTCGTCCGCCAGGGACAGGTCGAAATCCGCCGGCAGCTCAAGATCGTCGGCCGGGGTGTCGTTCAGGGCCGGCGTTTCGGCAGCCGGGACGTCAAGACCCTTGAGGTCATCCTCCAGGCCCAGCAGGAAGTCGTCATCCTCCAGGGCGGGTGCCGGAGCGTCGGCGCCCAGGTCCAGGTCGAACTCCGACAGGTCGTCGAGGCTTTCGTTGGCCTCGGTCTGCTGCTTGAGCACCGACTCGAAACTCAGGTCATCGTCTTCCGGAAACGCGTCCAGTTCGTTGAGCGGCTCGGGTGCCGGCGCTGCGGGCGTCGTATCAAAGTCGTCCAGGCTCAGGTCAAAAGCGTTGTCGAGTTCTTCATCGGTCGCCGGCTTGTCTTCCAGCAGTTCCTTGACGTACTGCGCATCCAGTTCGGCAGCCACGGCTGCGGCTGCCAGGCCTGCGCCAGCGGCGACCGCCATGGCTGGGAAACGGCTCTTGAGCTGTTCGACCTGGGCGTAGTTTTCACCATTGGCGACCAGTTGGCGTTCCTGGGCCACAAAGGCGTCTCGGTCGCCCTGTTGACCGTAGACCTCCATCAACTTCAAACGCAGATCGCTGCGCTGAGGCTCAGCCTTGATGCCTTGCTCCAGCAGATCGGCCGCCTGGTTCAAACGACCGCGATCGATGTGCGACTGGGCCTGAGGCAGAACGTCGTCGGAACGATCGGCGGCCGGGGCCACCAATGGTGCGGCAATGGGCGGCGTGACAATCACTGGCGCAATCACCGGAGCCGGCTTGGGCGCTGGCGCCGGGGCTGGCTTGGGTTCGAGTTTTACGCTAGGTGGTGGAACCTCAATGCCCTCGAAGCTGCTCGGGGGCAGATCGAGCTCCGGGGAGAAGTCGGCCTCCTCCTCGAGGGCTCGGGCCATGCGCAGATGTTTCTCCGCTTCCTGCTGGGCCTTGCGGCGACGGGCAAGCAGCAACAGAAGCAGCAACAGGATCAACGCGCCGCCGCCAATCAGCCCCAGGAGGATCGGATTGGTCAGCAGGTCGTTGTATTTCTTTTCATCGGAAGCGGCAGCTGTCGGCTCGACCGGTGCGGCGGGCGGCGTCGCTTCCGGGGCGGCCTCGGGTGCGGGTGTTGACACCGGTGGCTGCGCCGACGGCGCCGGGGTCAGCTCGGCCGACATCGTCGGGGTCGACTCGCCCGCAGGCGGTACAGCAGCGCCATCAGCCTGCATTTTCGCCAGTTGGTTGTTTTTCAGCTCGATCAGACGCTGCAGCTTGTCCAGTTGGCTCTGCAGGTCAGCCATACGGCTTTTCAGTTCTTCGTTGTCGCGACGAGCCGCATCCAGGCTCTCCTGAGTCACTGCAAGCTGGTTGCTCAGTGCCTGGGCATCACCGGCAGCGCCCTTGCCCTTGGCGCCCGCCTTCGCCGACTCGGCGGAGACCAGGCTCAGGTTGTCGCGCGCGGCGGCCTGGGCTGGCGCGCCCTCGGCAGCGCCCCGCTTGGTCGCGTCCAACTGTTGCCGGCCGTTACCCGCCACACCCCGACGCCCCTGGCGCCAGGCGGCGTTCTGTGCAGCCACTTCGGCGATGGCCTGGGGTTGCGGCAGCGCCGTGCTCTGCACCGGATCCGGCAGGCGCAACACCTGACCGGTCTTGAGCAGGTTGATATTGCCATTGATGAAGGCATTCGGGTTCAGCGCCTGAATCGCCAGCATGGTCTGTTGCACCGAACCGCCGTTGCGCACCTTGGCGGCGATTTCCCACAGGGTGTCGCGCGGCGTGGTGGTGTATTGGGACGGCTTGGTGGCCCCGGTGACCGGTGTGGAAACCGCTTGGGACGGCTTCGCCCGCGCAGCATCGGCGGCCTGCGGCGAGAATTTGGACGGATCGAGCAGCACGCTGTAGTCGCGCAGCAAGCGGCCGTTGGGCCACATCACCTGCACCAGGAACTTGACCATCGGCTCGGACAGCGGCCGGCTGGACGTCACCCGCAGGACACTGCGGCCGTTGGCGTTGATCACCGGGGTGAAGCTCAGGTCATTGAGGAAGGCTTGGCGGTCAATGCCCGCCTTGGCGAACTCTTCGGGAGGAGCCAGGCTCGGCACGACTTCGGCGGCGGTCAGTTGCTGGACATCGAGCAGCTCGATCTCGGCGACCAAAGGCTGGTTCGGCGGCGACTTCAGGGTCAACTCCCCGAGCCCGAGCGCTTGCGCCATACCGGAGGACAGCGCCGAGGCGGCCGCTATTGCTAACACCAGTTTGCGAACTTGAACCATAGCCTCTTCCTTTGTTTGAACATTCCTCGGCCAGCGAGAAGGTGTTGATGCCGCTGCCGTAAGGCATTGCGCGCAGCCCCGAAGCGACGGCGCGCGCGATCGTTTCACTCATGCCCGAGGACGCCCCGGGGAGGAGGTTCGCCTTCAGCACTCTGGCCAAGCATAGCGCCCAGCTAGACTCATTCGACAAATTGTTGCCAAGTATCTTTTACAGCAAGTCTTTTATCAACAACTCAGCCACCTGCACGGCATTGAGCGCCGCGCCCTTGCGCACGTTATCCGCCGTCAGCCACAGATTCAGTTCCGCCGGATCGTCCACGCCACCGCGCACACGCCCGACATAAACCACATCTTGGCCGACCGCATCGCCCACCGGCGTCGGGTAGTCACCCGCCTCCACCAGCTCAATTCCGGGCGCCGCCTCCAGGGCTGCGTTGACCTTCGCCAGGTCAACGGCGCTCGCGGACTGTACGGTCACGCTAAAGCTATCGCCGAAAAACACCGGCGCTTGAATGCAAGTGACGGAAATCTTTAACAAAGGTTGCGCAAGCACTTGGCGCAGCTCGTGGACCAGGCGCTTCTCCAGCAGCGTATGACCCTGCTCATCCGGGACACCGACCTGGGCCAGCAGGTTGAACGCCATCTGCCGATCGAAGAATTTCGGCTCCAGCGGACGGGCATTGAGCAACTCGGCGGTCTGGCGCGCCAACTCGCTCACCGCTGCGCGCCCCTGGGCGGAGACGGCGAGACTGGCGGTCAGGCTGATGCGTTGCAGGTCCAGGCAATCGCGCAGCGGCGCCAGCACCACGGCGAGCGCAGTGGCCGAGGCGCTGGGGCTGCTGACCTGGAACGGTTTGCTCAGGCCGGCCAGCAACCGGGCGTTGGCCTCTGGCACGATCTGCGGCGCCTGCTCCGGCGGCAGCGCGCCGGAGAGGTCGATCAGCGCACAACCGGCGGCCGTGGCGCGCGGGGCAAAACTCAGGGTGACCGCCGGGCCGGCGGCGAAGAACACCAGTTGGACCTTGCCGAAATCGAATTCATCGACCTCGCGCACCCGCACGTTCTTGCCGCGAAACAGCACCGAGCTTCCCGCCGATTCGCTGCTCGCCAGCAGGTGCAGGGTGCCGATCGGAAAATCCCGCTCTTCGAGGATCTGCACCAGGGTTTCGCCGACAGTACCGGTGGCGCCGATCACGGCAATATCAAAGGACTGGCTCATGGGTCTACCTCAGGTAAAACGTGGGGAGCGGCACTTTACCGGGTGGTTGGCGGGCAAGCAATTGGACACAAGAGAACTCGTGGCGAGGGAGCTTGCTCCCGCTCGGTTGCGTAGCAACCGCCAGAATTTTGGGGCTGCTGCGCAGCCCAGCGGGAGCAAGCTCCCTCGCCACGGGGATTTCACCAAACCAATATAAAAAAACCCGTGCCTCTCGCAAGGCACGGGTTCTTCAACAGCAGCAACCGATCAACGCTCGAGCAGGATCCGCAGCATGCGCCGCAGCGGCTCGGCCGCGCCCCACAGCAGCTGGTCGCCGACGGTGAACGCACCGACGAACTGCGAGCCCATGTTCAGTTTGCGCAGGCGGCCCACCGGCACGTTCAGGGTGCCGGTGACCTTGGTCGGGCTCAGCTCTTGAATGCTGGTTTCGCGGTTGTTCGGCACCAGCTTGACCCAAGGGTTGTGCTGGCTGATCAACCCTTCGATGTCGGCGATCGGCACGTCCTTGTTCAGCTTGATGGTCAGCGCCTGGCTGTGGCAGCGCATGGCGCCGATGCGCACACAGATGCCGTCCACCGGGATCGGGCTCTTGAAGCGACCGAGAATCTTGTTGGTTTCGGCCTGGGCCTTCCACTCTTCACGGCTCTGGCCGTTAGGCAGTTCCTTGTCGATCCACGGGATCAGGCTGCCAGCCAGCGGCACGCCGAAGTTCTCGGTCGGGTAGGCATCGCTGCGCATCGCCTCGGCGACCTTGCGGTCGATGTCGAGGATGGCGCTGGCCGGGTTGGCCAGGTCATCGGCGACAGCGGCGTGGGTCGCGCCCATCTGCTTGATCAGTTCGCGCATGTTCTGCGCGCCGGCACCGGAAGCCGCCTGATAGGTCATGGCGCTCATCCATTCCACCAGGCCAGCCTCGAACAGGCCACCCAGGCCCATCAGCATCAGGCTGACGGTGCAGTTGCCGCCGATGTAGTTCTTGGTGCCTGCGTCCAGTTGCTGGTCGATGACCTTGCGGTTGACCGGGTCGAGGATGATCACCGCGTCATCCTGCATGCGCAGGCTGGAAGCGGCGTCGATCCAGTAACCCTGCCAGCCGGCTTCACGCAGCTTGGGAAACACTTCGCTGGTGTAGTCGCCGCCCTGGCAGGTCAGGATCACGTCGAGGGTCTTGAGCTCTTCGATGCTGTAGGCATCCTTAAGCACACCGGTGTCCTTGCCCACGGACGGGCCCTGGCCACCGACGTTGGAGGTGGTGAAAAACACCGGCTCAATGAGATCGAAATCCTGCTCTTCCAGCATTCGCTGCATGAGCACGGAACCGACCATGCCGCGCCAACCGATCAGACCTACACGTTTCATCGCAACTACACCTATACAAAAGTGGGCCACCGTCGAAGCGGTGGGCCCGAAAGATTACAGATTCCGCAGCGCCGCGACTACTGCATCGCCCATTTGCTGCGTACCGACCTTGGTGCAACCTTGTGACCAGATGTCGCCGGTGCGCAAGCCCTGGTCCAGGACCACGCTGACGGCTTTTTCAATCGCGTCGGCGGCATCGTTCAAGTTGAAGCTGTAGCGCAGCATCATCGACACCGACAGGATGGTCGCCAACGGGTTGGCAATGCCCTGCCCGGCAATGTCCGGCGCCGAACCGTGGCACGGCTCGTACATGCCTTTGTTGTTGGCATCCAGGGAGGCCGACGGCAGCATGCCGATGGAACCGGTGAGCATCGACGCTTCGTCGGACAGGATGTCGCCGAACATGTTGTCGGTGACGATCACATCGAACTGCTTCGGCGCGCGCACCAGTTGCATCGCGGCGTTGTCGACGTACATGTGGCTCAGCTCGATGTCCGGATAATCCTTGGCCACCTGCTCGACCACTTCGCGCCACAGTTGGCTGGACGCCAGCACGTTGGCCTTGTCCACCGAGCACAGCTTCTTGCCACGCACGCGGGCCATGTCGAAGCCGACCCGGGCGATACGGCGGATTTCGCTTTCGCTGTACGGCAGGGTGTCGTAGGCCTGGCGCTCGCCGTTTTCCAGCTCACGGGTACCGCGCGGGGCACCGAAGTAGATACCGCCGGTCAGCTCACGCACGATGAGGATGTCCAGGCCGGAGACGATTTCCGGCTTCAGGCTCGATGCATCGGCCAGTTGCGGATAAAGGATCGCCGGACGCAGGTTGCCGAACAGGCCCAGTTGCGCGCGGATCTTCAGCAGCCCGCGCTCGGGGCGGATGTCGCGTTCGATCTTGTCCCATTTCGGCCCGCCCACGGCGCCCAGCAGCACGGCACCGGCGGCACGGGCACGGTCCAGGGTTTCATCTGCCAGCGGCACGCCGTGCTTGTCGATGGCGGCGCCACCGATCACGTCGTGGCTGAGTTCGAAGCCCAGGCCGTACTTGGCGTTCGCCAGCTCCAGGACCTTGACCGCCTCGGCCATGATTTCCGGGCCGATGCCATCACCTGGGAGAATCAGAATCTGCTTGCTCATGCTTTCCTCATTAACTGTCGGCGCCCTTGGGCTAGCCGGGAAAAATGCTATCGCTCGGCCCACAGCACCAGTACATCCGTACTGAACGATCCATCGGCCTCAATCTGAAAATATTCACGCACTTCATCGCCCATCGAGCGCTGCAGCTCGAGAATCGCCGCCCGCATTACCTCCGGAGTACGCATGCGCTCGACCCACGAACGGTATTCCAGGCGCAGACGCTGGCGCGAGGTGCTACGGGTGTGCAGTCCCGCGTCGCTGACCTGCTGCAACCACTCGGCAGCCGAATAGTCGCGCACATGGCTGGTGTCCCGCAGCACTTCGACGCTTTGCAGGTAGGTATCGAGCAGCGGCATGCCCGGCGACAGGATATCAATGAACGCCGCTACGCCGCCCGGCTTGAGCACCCGGCGCACCTCCCGCAAAGCCAGGCCCAGGTCACTCCAATGATGCGCCGAATAGCGGCTGAACACGAAGTCGAACTCGCCGTCGGCGAACGGCAGCCGCTCGGCGGCGCCACGTACCGTGCCGATATTGCCCAGGCCACGCTCGGCCGCCGCCGCGGCAACCACGTCGAGCATCTGCTGGGACAGGTCGTAGGCCACCACCTCGCCGGCCAGCGGCGCCACATGGAAGCTCACATGCCCGGCGCCACAGCCCAGGTCCAGCACACGGGCATTGGCGTGACCGGCCAGCTCGGCCAGTAGCAGCGCGAATTCGGCGCCCTGGGCGTGCACGGCGCTGCTCAGGTAGGCCGAGGCCTGTTCGCCGAATTGCTTTTGTACGACTTGGCTGTGGGCGGTGCTGGTCATGGGTACTTCCTTTTGGGATTGGAGCCTTGTGGTGTCAGTCTTGCCGTCTTCGCGAGCAGGCTCGCTCCCACAGAGGTTTTGTGAACGCCGCAAATCCAATGTGGGAGCGAGCCTGCTCGCGAAGAGGCCAGCACTGACTACATCAATCTCACATCAATCAAGCATCACGAAACAACCAAGGCTGGCTCGCCCGGTGCTTGGCTTCGAACGCGGCAATCGCCTCGCCGTCCTGCAGGGTCAGGCCGATGTCGTCCAGGCCGTTGAGCAGGCAGTGCTTGCGGAACGCGTCGATTTCAAAACCCAGCACCTTGCCGTCGGGACGGGTCACGGTCTGGGCCGCCAGGTCGATCTGCAGTTGATAGCCAGGGTTGGCCTCGACCTGCTGGAACAGCTCGTCCACTTCGGCATCGCTGAGAATGATCGGCAGCAGGCCGTTCTTGAAGCTGTTGTTGAAGAAGATGTCGGCGTAGCTCGGCGCGATGATGCTGCGAAAACCGTACTCTTCCAGGGCCCATGGCGCGTGCTCGCGGCTCGAGCCGCAACCGAAGTTCTCGCGGGCCAGCAATACGCTGGCGCCTTGGTAACGCGCGGCATTGAGCACGAAGTCCTTGTTCAACGGCCGCTTGGAGTTGTCCTGGTACGGCTGGCCCACATCCAGGTAACGCCATTCGTCAAACAGGTTCGGGCCGAAGCCGGTGCGTTTGATGGACTTCAGGAATTGCTTGGGGATGATCTGGTCGGTGTCGACGTTGGCACGATCCAAAGGCGCGACAAGACCGGTGTGCTGGGTGAAAGCTTTCATGCTGCGCTCCTTCAGATCAATTCGCGGACATCGACAAAACGGCCGTTGACGGCAGCGGCGGCGGCCATCGCCGGGCTCACCAGGTGCGTACGCCCACCGGCGCCCTGGCGGCCTTCGAAGTTTCGGTTGGACGTCGAGGCGCAGTGCTCGCCCGACTCCAGGCGATCCGGGTTCATCGCCAGGCACATCGAGCAGCCTGGCTCGCGCCATTCGAAACCGGCCTCGAGGAAAATCTTGTCCAGCCCTTCCGCTTCGGCCTGGGCTTTCACCAGCCCCGAGCCCGGCACCACGATCGCCTGCTTGATCGTCGAGGCAACCTTGCGGCCCTTGGCGATCACGGCTGCGGCGCGCAAGTCTTCGATCCGCGAGTTGGTGCAGGAACCGATGAACACACGGTCGAGCTGAATGTCGGTGATCGCCTGGTTGGCGCTCAGGCCCATGTATTTCAAGGCGCGGACGATGGAGTCACGCTTGACCAGGTCCATTTCCTTGGCCGGATCCGGCACGTTCTGGTCCACGGCCAGGACCATTTCCGGCGACGTGCCCCAGCTGACTTGCGGCTTGATCTGCGTCGCGTCGAGCTCGACCACGGTGTCGAACCTGGCGTCCGGGTCGGAGACCAGGTCTTTCCAGGCTTCGACCGCCATGTCCCATTCGGCGCCTTTCGGGGAGAACGGCCGGCCCTTGACGTATTCCACGGTTTTTTTCATCGGCAGCCACCAACCCGACGCGCGCGCCGGCTTCGATGGACATGTTGCAGATGGTCATGCGGCCTTCGACGGACAAATCGCGGATCGCGCTACCGGCGAATTCGATGGCGTGGCCGTTACCGCCGGCGGTGCCGATCTTGCCGATCACGGCCAGGACGATGTCCTTGGCGGTCACGCCGAAAGGCAGCTTGCCCTCGACGCGCACCAGCATGTTTTTCATTTTCTTGGCGACCAGGCACTGGGTAGCGAGCACGTGCTCGACCTCGGAGGTGCCGATACCGTGAGCCAGCGCACCGAAGGCGCCGTGGGTCGAAGTATGCGAGTCACCACAGACCACGGTCATGCCCGGCAAGGTCGCGCCCTGCTCCGGGCCGATCACGTGGACGATGCCCTGGCGGACGTCATTCATCTTGAATTCGACGATGCCGTATTCATCACAGTTGTCGTCAAGGGTCTGGACTTGCAGGCGCGAAACCTGGTCGGCGATGGCTTCGATGCCACCCTTGCGCTCCGGCGTGGTCGGCACGTTGTGGTCCGGGGTCGCGATGTTGGCATCGATGCGCCAAGGCTTGCGCCCGGCCAGACGCAGACCTTCGAAGGCTTGCGGCGAGGTCACTTCGTGAATGATGTGACGGTCGATGTAGATCAGCGCCGAGCCATCGTCGCGCTGCTTGACCAAATGCGAATCCCAGAGCTTGTCGTAGAGCGTTTTGCCGGCCATCAGACGGTTTCCTCATCAGCTTGTTTCTATGCCCTGGGTCCTGAGCGGATCAATAACCCCTTGGCTTGTGAGGCTGATGGTAAGAGGCTACATTAAATAACTCAAATTCATATTTTTCATGCTTTGCATAACCAACTGGAATCCGACCAGAAACGCCATGGACCTCGCCAAACTCAATGCCTTTATTGCCATTGCTGAAACCGGCAGTTTTTCCGGTGCCGGTGAACGCCTGCACCTGACGCAACCGGCCATCAGCAAGCGTATCGCCGGCCTCGAGCAGCAGCTCAACGTGCGCCTGTTCGACCGTCTGGGCCGGGAAGTGAGCCTGACCGAAGCCGGTCGGGCCCTGCTGCCACGGGCCTATCAGATCCTCAACGTGCTGGACGACACCCGCCGCGCCCTGACCAACCTGACCGGCGAAGTGACCGGGCGCCTGACCCTCGCCACCAGCCACCACATCGGCTTGCACCGCCTGCCACCGCTATTGCGGGAGTTCACCCGACGCTACCCCCAGGTGGCACTGGATATTCAGTTCCTGGATTCGGAAGTGGCCTACGAGGAAATTCTCCACGGCCGGGCGGAACTGGCGGTCATCACCCTGGCCCCCGAACCCCACACGCTGGTACGGGCCACGCCCGTGTGGGACGACCCGCTGGATTTTGTGGTGGCGCCGGAACACGCCCTGCTGGAAAACAGCGCCGTCAGCCTGGCGGACATTGCCCTTCATCCGGCGGTTTTCCCGGGAGGCAACACGTTTACCCACCACATCGTGCAGCGGCTGTTCGAAGCCCAGGGCCTGACGCCGAACATCGCAATGAGCACGAATTATCTGGAAACCATAAAGATGATGGTCTCCATCGGCCTGGCCTGGAGCGTTTTGCCGCGCACGATGCTTGATGATCAAGTAGCGCGTGTGCCTTTGCCGGGCATACAGCTCAGTCGCCAGCTAGGCTATATCCTGCACACCGAAAGGACGCTGTCGAACGCTGCACGGGCTTTCATGGCTCTATTGGACGCACAAATCGATCTGCCAGGGACAAGGGCATAAGTTGTGCTACTCCTACAGGGCCATTACGCCTGCGCCTAACACTCAACCGCCCAAGGCCCGCTAGAGAATGCCCAAACCCGCCGACCATACTCCGCCCCTGCCGCGTATCCAGGCGCTCGACCCGAAACGGTCGGAGCAAAGCTGGGAAAGCGCGCCACAGTTGCTCGCCGCCCTGAACGGAGCGCGGCTGGGGGCCTGGTCGTGGGACATCGATACCGGCCAGATCAGCTGGTCCCGAGGCACCCAGGCGTTGTTCGGCTTCGACCCGCGCCAGCCATTGCCGGCGGACGTCGACTACCTCGACCTGCTGCTGCCCGAGGATCGGGCCAGGGCCGTGCGGGCCTTCCATGCAGCCGTGTCCGGCGTGCCGCTGGAACAGGCGATGCACCACCGCATCGTCTGGCCCGATGGCAGCCTGCACTGGCTGGAAATCAGTGGCAGCGTACTGCCCGACAAGCATGGTCGCCCGCGCATGATCGGGGTAATCCGCGAAATCACCCACCAGCGCGAACGGGAACAGGCGCTGCGCAGCTCGGAGAAACGCTTCGCGACACTGTTCCACCTGTGCCCGAACATGGTCCTGCTGACCCGCCAGGAAGATGGGCTGATCAGCGAAGCCAACCAGTATTTCGAAAGCCTCTTCGGCTGGCCGGTCCACAATGTGATCGGCCGCACCACCCTGGAACTGGGCCTGTGGGTCGACCCCACGCAGCGCGCCAAACTGGTAGAGGCCACCAAGGCCAAGGGCGAGCTGGTGAGCATGGAAGTGCAATTCCGCGCCAGTAACGGCCAGGTCCACAACGGTATCCTCAGCGCCCAGAAAGTCGAACTCGAAGGCCAGCCTTATTTACTGAGCACCTTCCTCGACACCACCGAACGCAAACTTGCCGAACAGGCCCTCAAGGACAGCCAGGAGCGCCTGGACCTGGCCCTCGACTCGGCGCAACTGGGTACCTGGGACTGGCACATCCCCAGCGGCATGCTCTACGGCTCGGCCCGGGCCGCGCAGCTCCATGGCCTGGAGCCCCAGGCGTTCCACGAATCGTTCGATGCGTTTTTCGAGGGCGTGCCTACCGAAGAACGCAACAACATGCGCAACGCCTACCGCAGCCTGCGTGAAGGCCCGGCGGGCAATTACCAGCTGACCTACCGCGTACAACTGCCGGACGGCAGCTCGCGTTACCTGGAAAGTCGCGCCCGTCTCTACCGCAACGACGACGGCAGCCCGCTGCGCATGGCCGGCACCTTGCTCGACATCACCGACCAGGTGGAGCGCGAACAGAGCCTGGCGGCTTCGGAAGAAAAATTCGCCACGTTGTTCCAGGTCAGCCCCGATCCGATTTGCCTTACCCACCAGGACGACGGCACGTTCCTGGAAATAAACTCCAGTTTTACCCAGACATTCGGCTGGGCGGCCAATGATGTGCTGGGCCGCAGCGCCGACGAGATCGGCCTGTGGGAAGCTTCGGGCAGCAGCCTGCAGCGCATCGAACGGGTCATCCGCGAGCAGTCGCTGAGCAATGTCGCCATCGTCGTCCACCACAAGAACGGCCAGCCGCTGACCTGCGTGATCTCCAGCCGGCAGATCAGTGTCGGCAACCAGCCCTGCATCGTCACCACCCTGCGGGACATCACCCAGCAACAACGCTCCGAAGCGGCACTGAAAGCCAGCGAGGAAAAATTCGCCAAGGCATTCCACTCCAGCCCCGACGCGATCACCATTACCGAATGCGAAAGCGGCCGCTACCTTGAGGTCAACGATGGCTTCTGTCGCCTGACCGGTTACCGCGCCGACGAAGTCATCGGCCATACCGTCTACGAGGTCGGCATCTGGGCCGAAGAAAAGCAACGGACGGCGCTGCTCGCCGAATTGCAGCTCAAGGGCCGCGTTCTCCACCAGGAAATGCTCGGGCGCAACAAGCGCGGGGAAATCCTCACGGTGGAAGTATCGGTCGAGCCCATCACGCTCAACGAAACCGCATGCCTGCTGCTGACCGCCCGTGACGTGAGCCTGCTGCGCAACGCCGAGGCGCAGATTCGTCACCTCGCCTATCACGACCCGCTGACCAACCTGCCCAACCGCGCGCTGCTGCTGGACCGGCTCAGCCAGCAGATCGCCCTGCTCAAGCGCCATAACCTGCGCGGGGCGTTGCTGTTCCTCGACCTCGACCATTTCAAGCACATCAATGATTCGCTCGGCCATCCGGTTGGCGACACGGTGCTGAAGATCATCACCGCGCGCCTCGAAGCCAGCGTGCGCCTCGAAGACACCGTGGCGCGCCTGGGCGGCGATGAATTCGTCGTGCTCCTCAGCGGCCTGGAAGGCACGCGTAGCGCGGTCAGCCAGCAGGTGCAGACCCTGGCCGACACCCTTCGCGAACTGCTCTCCGAGCCGATGTTTCTCGATGGGCAACGACTGCAAGTCACCCCCAGCATCGGCATGGCGCTGATACCGGACCACGGCTCCACGCCCACTGACCTGCTCAAGCGCGCCGATATCGCCCTGTACCGCGCCAAGGATTCGGGACGCAATACCTCGCAGATGTTCCACGCCACCATGCAAAAAGCCGCCAGCGAACGGCTGCGCATGGAAACCGACCTGCGCCAGGCCCTGGCTCGCAACGAGTTCAGCGTGCATTTCCAGCCACAGGTCGATGCCCGGGACAACCGCATCGTCGGCGCCGAAGCGCTGGTGCGCTGGCATCATCCGGACCTGGGCGCGCAATCACCCAATGAGTTCATCAAGGTGCTGGAGGACAGCGGCCTGATCCTGGAAGTCGGCACCTGGATCCTCGACGAAGCCTGCGACGGCTTCAAACAACTGATCGCCAAGGGCAAGGTCGACCCCCGACGGTTCAAACTGTGCGTGAATATCAGCCCCCGGCAGTTCCGCCAGAGCGACTTCGTCGAGCGCATCGAAACCAGCCTCGCCAGCCATGGCCTGCCCTATTCCCTGCTGAAGCTGGAAATCACCGAAGGCATCGTGATCCACAACCTGGACGACACCATCGGCAAGATGCGCCGCCTGAAGAAATTGGGGGTGAGCTTTGCCATGGACGACTTCGGCACCGGTTATTCATCGCTGACTTACCTCAAGCGCCTGCCGGTGGACACGCTGAAAATCGACCAGTCGTTCGTACGTGACGCCACCAGTGACCCCAACGACGCCGAGATCATCCGCGCCATCGTCGCCATGGCCCGCAGCCTGAACCTGGAAATGATTGCCGAAGGCGTCGAGACGCTGGAGCAATTGAAGTTCCTGCAGGGGCTCGATTGTCATTTGTACCAGGGTTACCTGCACAGCCGGCCATTGCCGCTGGAGGCGTTCGAGCGGTTGTTGCCTTAGCTAGGAGCTTTTGTGGCGAGGGAGCTTGCTCCCGCTGGGGTGCGCAGCAGCCCTGAAACCTGCCACCTCGGTGTATCAGGTCGGTTTGAGTCGTACCATTTGGGGCCGCTTCGCGGCCCAGCGGGAGCAAGCTCCCTCGCCACAATTTATCCTTCACTGCTTGCCAAGACAAAAAAGGGCGCCATTCGGCGCCCTTCTTCAACTGCGATGCATCAATTTTCCAGCGCGGCTTGCTGTTGCGCACCGTTGATCGGGATGCGCTTGGCTTTCGCCTCTTCCGGCACCACACGCAACAGGTCAATGCTCAACAGACCGTTGCTCAGGCCGGCGGATTTGATCTCGATATGATCCGCCAACCGGAAGGACAGCTTGAACGCACGCTGGGCGATGCCCTGGTGCAGGAAGGTGACGCTGTCGTTGCTGGCCTCGCGCTTGCCGCCGCTGATGGTCAGCACACCTTTTTCCACTTGCAGGTCCAGGTCCTCTTCGCGGAAACCGGCGGCGGCGACTACGATGCGGTATTCGTCATCGCCATGTTTTTCCACGTTATAGGGTGGATAGCTGCTGCCCGGTTCGTTACGCAGCGCGGTTTCGAACAGGTCGTTGAAACGGTCGAAGCCCACCGAGGAACGGAACAGAGGGGCCAGCGAAAATGCAGTACTCATGATTCAAATCTCCTGAAAGTTCAGCAAGGTTTTTTGTCTCCGCGACCCGAATTCGGCATCGCGTACTCCCTATCTAGGGACCACCAAATACTTTTCAAGAGCTTTTTCGGAAATTTTTTCAGGCCGCTTCCGTGCGCTGCACACCCAGCAAACGACCCACTGCGTCCAGGTCGGTTTCCCGGCGCAGGGCACTGAACAGCTCGACCGCCTCGGGGTAATTACGGGTCAGCATCGCCAGCCATTGCTTCAACCGACCGGGTGCCTGGCGTGGCGTCAGTTGCTCGACCACTTGCATCCAGAAGTCCTGGAGCATCGGCTGCAGTTCAGCCCAGGACATCTCGACCACCTCCTCGCCGGCCCGGGCGGCGGCGATCTGCCGGGCCAGGTCAGGGCGGGAAACCAGGCCGCGGCCGAGCATGATGTCTTCGACGCCGCTGATTTCCCGGCAACGACGCCAGTCCTCTACGCTCCAGATATCGCCATTGGCAAACACCGGCACCTTGACCACGTCCTGGACCCGCGGAATCCATTCCCAGTGGGCCGGCGGCTTGTAGCCATCAACCTTGGTCCGCGCATGCACGACGATGTGCGCCGCGCCGCCCTCGGCCAGGGCCGTGGCGCAGACCAGCGCACCGTCCGGGCTGTCGAAGCCCAGGCGCATCTTGGCGGTGACGGGGATGTGTTTCGGCACCGCGCGGCGGACATGCTCGACGATCTGGTTGAGCAGCTCCGGTTCCTTGAGCAACACCGCCCCGCCCCGGGATTTGTTCACCGTCTTGGCCGGGCAACCGAAATTCAGGTCGATGACTTCCGAGCCCAGCTCACAGGCCAACGCGGCGTTTTCCGCCAGGCACACCGGATCGGAACCCAGCAATTGCACCCGCAACGGCACGCCGGCAGCCGTCCTGGCACCGGTCAGCAGTTCAGGGCCGAGCTTATGGAAATAGGCCGGCGTGAGCAGACGGTCGTTGACGCGGATGAACTCGGTGACACACCAGTCGATACCGCCAACACGGGTCAGGACGTCCCGCAGGATGTTGTCGACCAACCCCTCCATGGGCGCCAGGGCAATTTGCATGGAAAACACACTCAACGAAAAAACGTGCGGCAGTTTAGCGGATTTTGCTCGCCTATCCGGCATTCACCACAAAACCTGTGAGGTGCCCAAAAACTTGAGCTCACCACTTTTCACTGTGGGAGCGAGCCTGCTCGCGAAAGCGGTGGGTCAGCTTGCAAAGCTGTTGGATGTTTCGCCGCCTTCGCGAGCAGGCTCGCTCCCACAGGGGTTCAGCGCCACTGCGTAGCCCTCGATAAACTCCGGCGGCATGCGCTTGGGCCTGCCGGTGGACAGTTCGATGCAGACAAATGTGGTCTGGGCGCGCAGCAATGTGGCGTTATCACTGGGGCGAACCAATTGAAAGTGTCGGGTCATTTTCAGCCGCTGATCCCAGTCGACGATCCAGGTCGCCAACTGCAACTCGTCGCCTTCATAAGCCGCCGCCAGGTAATCGATCTCATGCCGCACCACCGCCATGGCCCGGTCAAGCCGGCGGTACTCCACCAGGTCCAGGCCCAGGCGCTGGGAATGGCGCCACGCGCAGCGCTCCAGCCAGGTAACGTACACCGCATTATTGGCGTGACCCAGCCCGTCGATGTCTTCGGCATTCACTTGAAGATCAATGATGAACGGCGTTGCCCGATCCCAGCCCATGCCCGTCTCCCGGTCGAATTTGGATCGGCGCAGTGTACCGGAAGCTCAGGCCGACTGCCGCGCCTGCAGGCTGCGTCCGGCCAGCAGTGATAACACACCATCAATGACCCGGGGATCGGCCAGTACCCGTTGATGCCCGCCCTGGCCCAGGCGCAGCAAGCGGCTGTCGAACCAGGCTTCGTGGATCAGTTGTGATTCCTTGACCGATACCGACGTATCGTCCTCGGCGTGGACAATCAAGCCCGGAATATCCAGCTGATATTGCGCGACATCCATCTTCGAAGCCTGCATGCCGACGTCCTGCTCCACCTGGCGAATAAAGGCCGAACGCGCCCTGGGCGGCAGCCCCATCATCCGGGCGAAGCCACGCAGGACGCCGAGGATACGCGCCGGCGCGGCGATGCTGACCAGTGTCTCGGTCCGCAACCCAAGCTGAACCGCCAGCATGGCACTGGCGCCGCCCATGGAGTGGCCGATCACCGCTTGCAACGGCGGCAACTCGGCTGCGGCTTCAAGCATCGCCCTGGCGAACAGCAGCACATTGGCCTCGCGACCCGGCGAGCGACCATGGGCCGGCCCATCCAGCGCCACCACCGTATAACCGGCCTCCACCAGCGCGTTGATCAGTGCCGCGAACTGCGTCGGGCGCCCTTCCCAGCCGTGCATCAGCAGCACCGCCGGGCCTTTGCCCCAGCGCAACGCAGACAGGCCGAAGCGCAAGGTGATGCGCTCGGACGAGGCCAGCAATGGCAGCTCCCAGTCCCGCGGCGGCAGGGCCCGAGGACTCATGAACACCCTGCGCATTTGTTTCGCTACCAGGCGCGGGGCTATCCGGCCAAGCGTGCCATTGACACCACGAGTCCAGCTCAACCTGTCCATGCTCATCTCCAGGGCTTGCGCCTTAGCTCAGCGCACCGCCGACTTGGCGGCGCGCAGCAAACGATCCGATAACTCGCCCGGGCCCAACGCCCGGGCCAGGGCCAGGCCGCCGACCATCAAGGCAATGTCGGCCAGGGCTTTATCCGCATCCTCGGGGCTGGCGGCCAACTGCGCGACCATCAGCTCGATATGCTCACTGAGAACCTCACGAAACGCGTCCGGCAGTCGCCCGAGCTCGCCGACCGAGGCCGGGATCGGGCACGCCTGCTCGGTGGAATCACGATGTTTGCGCGACAGGTAGAACGCCGCGACCAACGCGCGCCGCTCTTCGCCTGTCAGCTCGGCATCCATGTCGGCGATCAGGCCACGGCGGCGATTGAGCAGTTGCTTGAACGCCTCCAGCATCAAGGCGTCCTTGCTTTCGAAGTGGGCATAAAAACCGCCCACCGTCAGCCCTGCCGCGCCCATCACCTCGCCCACGCTCGGCTCGGCCGGCCCGCGCTGGATCAGCGCATCGCTGGCGGCCTTGAGAATGCGTTCACGGGTTTGTGCTTTTTTATCGCTCATCGTTGCCTCCGAATATTACGATTGAAATATTATTCTCATAATAATTTTCCGCAAGCGAAATTTTCACCGCTGGTCGGAAGGATTCATCGAGGATAAGGGAATTGGCTGAACGCCAGACAAACAAAAGGGCCATTCAAGAATTGAATGACCCTTATAAAATCCCGCAGAGCGGGTAATCGTGGCGTCCCCTAGGGGACTCGAACCCCTGTTACCGCCGTGAAAGGGCGGTGTCCTAGGCCACTAGACGAAGGGGACACAAACCTTCTGAACATGATCAGCGCTGAGAACTGATCGCTTCAAGGCCGGTGTGGCCAGACCTCGAAGTGTAAATTGGTGGAGCTAGACGGGATCGAACCGTCGACCTCTTGCATGCCATGCAAGCGCTCTCCCAGCTGAGCTATAGCCCCGGATTTTTCGCCTCGCGGCGGAGCGACATCCTGCTGCAACATCGCTTCTGTAAAACTGGCGTCCCCTAGGGGACTCGAACCCCTGTTACCGCCGTGAAAGGGCGGTGTCCTAGGCCACTAGACGAAGGGGACGCAAACCCTTCTAACATCTGATCAACGCTGAGTGTTGATCGCTTCAAGACCAGTGTGGCCAGGCCTTGAAGTGTAAATTGGTGGAGCTAGACGGGATCGAACCGTCGACCTCTTGCATGCCATGCAAGCGCTCTCCCAGCTGAGCTATAGCCCCTCATCGCTGAGGACGGGGCGAATCTTAAGGGCGTATCCGAGGGCTGTCAAATTTATTTTCAACAAAATTGAAAATTTTTTGCCGGGATAACAATCACTTACCGACAAACCCCGGAAAACCGGGGTATGCCTTGTTCCATCGACCGCTCAGGCAATCGCGCCCAGCAGTTTTTCCCACTCCTTGTTCTCCTTCTTCGACACGCCACCGAGCAGATCAATGGCCTGGCGCAGACGGAAACGGGTCAGGTCCGGCCCGAGGATTTCCATCGCATCGAGCACCGACACCGAGCTCGCCTGGCCGGTGATCGCGGCAAACATCAGCGGCATCGCATCGCGCAATTTCAGCTCCAGGTGTTCAACCACCGCCTGGATGGTCGCGGTGATGCTGTCCTTTTCCCACTGGCGCAGGCTTTCCAGCTTCCACAGGATCAACTGCATCAACTGCCGCACCTGATCGCCGGAGAGCTTCTTCGATTCGAACAGCTTCACATCCGGGGTCACGCCGCCGGCAAAAAAGAACCCGGCCAATGGCGCGATCTGGCTGAAGGTCTCTACCCTGCCCTGCACGTGCGGGGCGATCTTCATCATGTACTCGGGGTTGAACGCCCACTTCTGCACCCGCGCGGCAAACTCTTCCACCGGCAGGTCGCGCAGCCACTGGCCGTTGAGCCAGGACAGCTTCTCGACGTCGAAGATCGGCCCGCCCAGGGAGACGCGGGACAGGTCGAAGTGCTCGACCATCTCCTCCAGCGAGAACTTTTCCCGCTCGTCCGGCATCGACCAGCCCATGCGGCCCAGGTAGTTGAGCATCGCCTCGGGCATGAAGCCCATGCGCTCGTAGAAGGTCACCGAGGTCGGATTCTTGCGCTTGGACAGCTTGCTCTTGTCCGGGTTACGCAGCAGCGGCATGTAGCACAACTGCGGTTGCTCCCAGCCGAAGTACTCATAGAGCAGGATCAGTTTCGGTGCCGAGGGCAGCCATTCTTCGCCGCGCAGCACATGGGTGATGCCCATCAGATGGTCGTCGACCACGTTGGCCAGGAAGTACGTCGGCAGGCCGTCGGTCTTCATCAGCACTTGCATGTCCATGCGGTCCCATGGGATCTCGACATCGCCACGCAACATGTCCGGCACCACGCAGACGCCCTCGCTCGGCACCTTCATGCGGATCACATGAGGCTCGCCCGCGGCCAGGCGACGGTCGACTTCTTCTTTCGACAGCAGCAGCGCACGGCCGTCGTAGCGCGGGGTCTCGCCCCGGGCGATTTGCTCGGCGCGCATCTGGTCCAATTCTTCGGCGGTGCAGAAGCAAGGAAACGCGTGGCCCATGTCCACCAGCTGCTGGCAGTACTGCTTGTAGATCTCGCCACGCTCGCTCTGGCGGTACGGACCGTGCGGCCCGCCGACGTCCGGACCTTCGCTCCAGTCGATGCCGAGCCAGCGCAGGGCGTCGAATATCTGCTGTTCCGACTCGCGGGTCGAACGCAACTGATCGGTGTCCTCGATCCGCAGGATGAACTCACCGCCGTGCTGCTTGGCAAAGCAATAGTTGAACAAGGCGATGTAAGCGGTGCCGACATGGGGATCGCCAGTAGGCGAAGGCGCGATGCGGGTACGGACGGTGGTCATGGCATGTCTCGGAAAGAATATAAAAGCGAAGATGAAACAGGGGGCGAATGGTAACAGGCGATGGTGGGGGGGCTCCAGTGAGCGCAGGATTTGTGTGGCAGTCGTCAGACCGAGTCGCGGCCATCGCGAGCAAGCTCGCTCCCACAGGGAACCAGGTTGTCCGGGCTGGACACGGTCCAATGTGGGAGCGAGCTTGCTCGCGATGAGGTCCTAGGCATCGCCACAAAACCTCAGACAGTCAGCAACCGCTCACGCAACTTGCCGATCTCGTCACGCAACTGCGCCGCTGCTTCGAACTCCAGGTCCCGGGCGAGCTGGTACATCTTCTCTTCCAACTGCCGGATACGCTTGGTGATTTCGCTCGGCGAGCGCAGTTCGGCTTCGTAGCGGGCGCTCTCTTCGGCGGCCTTGGCCATGCCCTTGCGCTTCTTGCTGCGCGAACCGGGCACGGTGGCGCCTTCCATGATGTCGGCGACATCCTTGAACACGCCCTTGGGCGTGATGCCATTGGCCAGGTTGAAAGCGATCTGCTTGTCGCGACGGCGTTCGGTCTCGCCGATGGCGCGCTCCATCGAGCCGGTGATGCGATCGGCATACAGGATCGCCCGGCCGTTGAGGTTACGCGCCGCGCGACCGATGGTCTGGATCAACGAGCGCTCGGAGCGCAGGAAACCTTCCTTGTCCGCGTCGAGAATCGCCACCAGCGACACCTCGGGCATGTCCAGGCCTTCGCGCAGCAGGTTGATCCCCACCAGCACATCGAAGGTGCCCAGGCGCAGGTCGCGGATGATCTCGACCCGCTCCACCGTATCGATATCCGAGTGCAGGTAACGCACCCGCACGCCGTGGTCGGCGAGGTAGTCGGTGAGGTCTTCGGCCATGCGCTTGGTCAGCGTGGTCACCAGCACCCGCTCCTCCACCGCCACGCGCTTGGTGATCTCCGAGAGCAGGTCATCGACCTGAGTCAGCGCCGGGCGCACCTCGACCTGCGGGTCCACCAGCCCGGTCGGCCGCACCACTTGCTCGACCACCCGTCCGGCGTGCTCGGCTTCGTAGTTGCCGGGCGTGGCCGAGACGAAAATCGTCTGCGGGCTCACGCCTTCCCATTCGTCGAAGCGCATCGGCCGGTTATCCAGCGCCGAGGGCAGGCGGAAGCCATATTCCACCAGGGTTTCCTTGCGCGAACGGTCGCCTTTGTACATGGCCCCGACCTGAGGCACGCTGACGTGGGATTCGTCGATCACCAGCAGGGCATCGGCCGGCAAATAGTCATACAACGTGGGCGGCGGCGCACCCGCCGGACGACCCGACAGGTAGCGCGAGTAGTTCTCGATGCCGTTGCAGTAGCCCAGCTCCAGGATCATTTCCAGGTCGAACCGGGTCCGCTGCTCCAGACGCTGGGCTTCCACCAGTTTGTTGTTCGAACGCAGGTATTCCAGGCGTTCCTGCAACTCGGCCTTGATGCCCTCGATGGCGCCCAACAGGGTTTCCCGCGGCGTCACGTAGTGGCTCTTGGGGTAGAACGTGAAGCGTGGCAGTTTGCGGATCACCTCGCCGGTCAGCGGATCGAACGCCGAGATGCTCTCCACCTCGTCATCGAACAGCTCGATACGAATCGCTTCCAGGTCCGATTCGGCCGGATAGATGTCGATCACATCGCCGCGCACCCGAAACGTGGCCCGGGCGAAGTCCATGTCGTTGCGGGTGTATTGCAAGTCCGCCAGGCGCCGGAGCAAGGCGCGCTGGTCGAGTTTGTCGCCACGATCCACGTGCAGGACCATTTTCAGATAGGTTTCCGGGCTGCCCAGACCGTAGATGCACGACACCGTGGTGACGATGATGGCGTCCTTGCGCTCAAGCAACGCTTTGGTCGCCGACAGCCGCATCTGTTCGATGTGGTCGTTGATCGAGGCGTCCTTCTCGATGAAGGTGTCCGACGAAGGCACATAAGCCTCGGGCTGGTAGTAGTCGTAGTAGGAGACGAAATACTCGACCGCGTTGTTCGGGAAAAACGCCTTGAACTCGCCATACAACTGCGCCGCCAGGGTCTTGTTCGGCGCCAGCACCAGGGTCGGCCGCTGCACCTGGGCGATCACGTTGGCGATACTGAACGTCTTGCCCGAGCCGGTCACACCGAGCAAGGTCTGGTGCGCCAGCCCGGCCTCGATGCCTTCCACCATCAGGCGGATGGCTTCCGGCTGGTCGCCGGCGGGCTGGAAGCGAGTGACTAGCTGGAATTCAGACATGACATAACCCCTGGGTTCACTCCCGTCGGCCAGGCGACAGGAACGAGAAAGACCGAAACGACTGACGTCGCCCGAGGAAAAAGCTGGAATGCACACAATGTGGAGGTGATTGCCTTCGCTTTCAAGACGAACGTCCTACACGCCTTGCAGACTTTGACGCTGCGAAGGGACTAACGGTCGAAAAAAATCGAAAATACTTACGCTAAACGCCGAATAGCCTGTCGCCCTGTCCGGTGATGGCCTCTATACTAGCTCCCCGTTTGTGCACCGCTCTAGTGCATTCGGCTGGAGCGCGACACGTCCTCTCACCCTCCATTCAGAGCCGCGCAATAATGAGCCTGTTTTCCGCTGTCGAATTGGCACCACGCGACCCCATCCTGGGCCTCAACGAAGCTTTCAACGCCGACCCCCGTACCAATAAGGTCAACCTGGGCGTGGGTGTTTACTGCAACGAGGAAGGGCGCATTCCGTTGCTGCGCGCCGTGGTCGAAGCCGAGACGATTCGCGTGGCTCAGCATGTTTCTCGCGGTTACCTGCCGATCGACGGCATTGCCGCCTATGACCAGGCAGTCCAGACCCTGCTGTTCGGCAAGGATTCCCCGCTGATCGCATCGGGCCGCGTCATTACCACCCAGGCCGTGGGCGGCACGGGCGCACTGAAAATCGGTGCCGACTTCCTCAAGCAATTGCTGCCGGACGCGGTCGTGGCCATCAGCGACCCAAGCTGGGAAAACCACCGCGCGCTGTTCGAAACCGCCGGTTTCCCGGTGCAGAACTATCGTTACTACGACGCCGCTACCCACGACGTGAACCGCAGCGGCCTGCTGGAAGACCTCAACGCCCTGCCCGACCGTTCGATCGTTGTGCTGCATGCCTGCTGCCACAACCCGACCGGCGTGGACCTGAGCCCGGAAGACTGGAAAAACGTCCTGGCCGTGGTCAAGGCCAAGAACCACGTGCCGTTCCTGGACATGGCCTACCAAGGCTTTGGCAAAGGCATCGACGAAGACGCGGCGGCCGTGCGCTTGTTCGCCGAGTCGGGCCTGACCTTCTTCGCCTCCAGCTCGTTCTCCAAGTCGTTCTCCCTGTACGGCGAGCGTGTCGGCGCGCTGTCGATTGTCAGCGAGTCGAAGGAAGAAAGCACCCGCGTGCTGTCCCAGGTCAAGCGCGTGATCCGCACCAACTACTCCAACCCGCCGACCCACGGCGCCAGTATCGTCGCCGCCGTGCTCAACAGCCCTGAGCTGCGCGCACAGTGGGAAGAAGAGCTGGCCGAAATGCGCCTGCGCATTCGTGGCATGCGTGAGCAGATGGTCGACATGCTGGCCAAGGCCGCGCCGCATCACGACTTCAGCTTCGTCGCCCGCCAGAGCGGGATGTTCTCCTACTCCGGCCTGACCGTTGAACAAGTGACCCGCCTGCGCAACGAGTTCGGCATCTATGCCCTGGACACCGGCCGCATCTGCGTGGCCGCGCTGAACCAGAACAACATCAATGCGGTGACCAAGGCCATCGTCCAGGTTATCTGACGCTTTCGGCCTCGGATGAAAAAAGGGAAGCCATTGGGCTTCCCGTTTTTTTGAATCTGCTTGCCAAGTCAGGTGCCCCTAACCTGTGGCGAGGGGATTTATCCCCGCTGGGCTGCGAAGCAGCTCCCAAGCAGATCGACTCAATCAACCTGCCCCACCGCGCCAGACGACTTCAGGACTGCTACGCAGCCCAACGGGGATAAATCCCCTCGCCACAAAAAGCATCCAGCTCTGCACTCTCTGTTCCAGGCATGTGCGTCGAGCCTACAGCTCCGTCGCCCGCTGGCTCGCCGCATCGTCGTAGATGACATACAACGACTCGGCGACCTGGCTCTTGATCGCCTTGGTACTTTCGAGCCCCAGGACAAAACCCTCGGCCTTGCCACCGGCGCGGTTCAGTTCTTCGGGGGTGCTGGCCTGGGTGATGGCGTCGTACAGTTTTTCAGCGTGAGGCCCCACGCCCTTGGGCAGACTGATCTGGGCGGTGCTCACAGGAACACCTCGGCGCAATCGATTGTGTGAAGTGGTAACAGATGGTTCATGGCGCGTCCCTTGATGTCGGCGAATGGCCGGCAGCGCGTCCTGCCACTTCCGGGCGTCCATGGTAGCCCTCTCGCGCCGTCGCGGTAACTGCCAATTGTTGATTGGACACCGATGGGCTTCAAGCCGCTCCGTGCGCAACAGATGCTTGACTTCTCTTTTCCAATCAGTAACATACGCGCCATTCCGCGATAGCTCAGTTGGTAGAGCAAGTGACTGTTAATCACTGGGTCCCTGGTTCGAGTCCAGGTCGTGGAGCCAGACAGCAACAGAAAAAGCCCCTGAATCGAAAGATCCAGGGGCTTTTTTGTGAGCGTTTTTCAGCCAAACGGCGACTGATCGCCGTATACCGCCTGGCTGAGGTCGCTACCGGAACAATAATCTGGCGCCAACCAGGCACTATGGTCTGAATCCTGCTTTATTTTTCGACGACTCAAGCTGTCACGAGCGTGTCATGGCAGTGCCGCAACCTGTCAACGTCCGCCGCCGCAGCTCATAACAACAAGGACGAAGCCATGCCCACACAAAATCCCCACCGCATCGTCGGCCTGTGCACTTCCAGCAAGGTCTACAACGTACTGACCGAGCTCAAGCACCTGGAAGGCCACCGCAGCGCCAAGTTCCTTTCCCTGCTCGCGGAAAACCTGGTTCGCAAGGGCCTGCTCAATGAACAGGAAGTGGTGCACATGCTCGACCTGGTGGTCGATTGAGCGGCATCGATTCCTACTATTGAAGCGGTTGATTTTTCCCCATCCCGTATGAGCCGTAAGGTAACCCCATCGACTGATGGAGGTTTCCCATGCCCAAGGTTCAAATCATGTCTGTCATTGGCAGCGCCGTCCCCGCCCCACTTCGGGAGCGCGGACTGTTGGCTTGCTGGTATCTGGTGCAGGATGGCGTCACCGTCAGCGGCCCGCTGACTTCCCTGCCCGCCGCCCAGGCCTTGTCGCAACGTATCGGTCCGTACCTGTTGAGCGCCTAGGGCAACTGCACCCGCGGCTTGCCCTCGACGAACAGCGCCCAGCAGGACATGAACAGCGCGGCGATCAGTGGCCCGATGACAAAACCATTGAGGCCGAATACGGCCAACCCGCCGAGCGTCGAAATCAGGACCATGTAGTCGGGCATCTTGGTGTCCTTGCCGACGAGGATCGGGCGCAGGAAGTTGTCCACCAGGCCAATCACGAAGACCCCGAACAGCGCCAGCACCACGCCCTGCCAGATCGCCCCCGACAGCAGGAAATACACCGCCACTGGCACCCAGACAATGCCCGCCCCCACCGCCGGCAGCAGCGACAGGAAAGCCATCAGCACCGCCCACGGCAACACCGTCGGGATACCCAGGATCCAGAAAATCAGGCCCCCCAGGGCGCCCTGAGTGATCGCCACCAACAGGTTGCCCTTCACCGTCGCCCGCACCACCCGGTTGAACTTCAATTGCAGGCGGCGCTTCTGGTGCTCGGCCAGCGGAACGGCCGAGCGCACCTTGCGCACCAGCTCCGCGCCGTCACGCAGGAAAAAGAACAACAGGTAGAGCATCACGAAGAAGCTCACCAGGAACTGGAACGTACCCTGGCCGAAACTGAACGCCTGGGTGGCGAAAAATTCGCTGCCCTGCATGGCGCTCTTGACGATTTTGTCCCGCAAGCCACTCAGGTTGCCCAGGCCGAAGCGGTCAAGCAGGTGCTGGAAGAACGGCGGCAACGCCTCCTTGAAACGCGCCAGGTAATCGGCGACGTCCAGCTCGCCACTTTCCAGGCTCTTGTACAGCGCTGCCCCTTCCTGGACGAGCAAGGTACTGATGACGATCACCGGCAAAATGGCGATCACCACGCAGATGCTCAGGGTGAACAGTGCCGTGACATTGCGCGGCCAGCCGAACTTGAACTGCAAGCGACGTTGCAGCGGCGCAAAGACGATGCCCAGGATGACGGCCCAGAATACCGCCCCATAAAACGGCAGCAGAATCCAGACGAAGGCAATGCTGACCAGGATCAGCAACAGCATCTGCGACTTGTTTTGGAGGTTCTTTCGGTTCATGTGCTTTCCATGTCATTGGCAGATAGACGTTAGTCCGCCAGGACTCGCCGGAGTGCCGTCGCGTCTGCCATATGCCGGCCTTCGAGGTCGCGCCGGGGGATGGGAATGTGGTTCGGGCTGTTGATGCGCGATGCGCGCGAGCTGCCTGCCTGATTACTGTGGCGAGGGGATTTATCCCCGCTGGGCTGCGAAGCAGCCCCTAAGACAGACTGCGCGGAACATCAGGCAAGTCGTATTGGCTTTTTTTGGGGCCGCTTCGCAGCCCAACGGGGATAAATCCCCTCGCCACAACAGTGCATGACATGAATCGACGGAACGATTTGCCCGGCAGAAACTGCCGAAGGCTGCGATCCTCCGCTTCCGATAGGGCCTGGTAGCCCAGGCGAAAACATCTGGATCGAAAGCGAAAGATCGCAGCCTTCGGCAGCTCCTGCTGCGCTCGGATCAGATCCGGAACTGCCCCACCAGTTTGCCCAGGCGCTGGCCCAGATCGGCCAGGCTGCGAGAAGTCTGGGCGCTGAGCTGGGTTTCGTCGGCGACAGTGTCCACCGCCACGGCAATCTGATGCACGCTGCGGTTGATTTCTTCAGCCACCGCGGTCTGCTCCTCGGCGGCGCTGGCGATCTGGGCGTTCATCGAGTTGATGGTGCCGATCAGTTGCGCCATGGTGTCCAGGGAGGCGCCCGCCTCGTTGGCCCGTTCCGAGGTGCCGTCGCCGGCCTCGCTGGAACGGCGCATCGCTTCCACCGCGGCATGGGTACCCGATTGCAGGCGATCGATCATGCCCTGGATTTCCTGGGTGCTTTGCTGGGTCCGGCTGGCGAGGGCGCGGACTTCGTCGGCAACCACCGCAAACCCGCGGCCCGCCTCACCGGCACGCGCAGCCTCGATGGCCGCGTTGAGGGCCAGCAGGTTGGTCTGCTCGGCAATCGAACGGATCACACCGAGCACGCTGACAATCGAGGCCACATCCTGTTGCAGGCTGTCCAGGGACACGCCGCTGCTGCGGATATCGTTCACCAGCGCATGAATCTGCTGGATGCTGCCGGCCACCACGCGCTTGGCGGACTGGCCTTCTTCATCGGTCTGCTGGGCCGCGACGGCTGCGCCCTGGGCACTGCGGGCGACTTCCTGGGCGGCGGAGGACATTTCGTTGATCGCCGTGGCGACCTGGTCGGTCTCGTGGCGCTGGCGCTCCATGGCCTGCTCGGAACGCTGGGCCTGCTCGGACACCTGCGTCACCAGGCCGGTCAGTTGCGAGGTCATGTCGGTGATCTGCCTTACCAGGCCGTGGATCTTGTCGACGAAGCGGTTGAAGGAACCGGCCAGTTGGCCCAGTTCGTCCTGGCTGGTAATCGCCAGGCGCCGGGTCAGGTCGCCCTCGCCCGCGGCGATGTCATCGAGGTTGTCCTTCATCAGGTGCAGCGGACGCAGGATGGTATTGGCGAGCACCAGGCCCACCACCGCGATCACCAGCAGTACCACCGCGGCGATCCCGACGATGCTCAGGATCACGCCTTGCAGGCGATCGTGGACCTTGGCTTCCACCAGCGCCACCTGACCTTCAATGCCGTCGAGGTTGACCGAGCTGCCGACCGCCAGGTCCCACTTGGCCAGGTATTCGGTGTAGCCGAGCTTGGGCACCAGGTCCTTGCTGCCGGGCAGCGGCGAGCTGTATTCCAGATAATGCGTGCCGTCCTTGGCGACCTTCACCAGGTCACGGTTGACGTAGACGCCGTTCGGGTCGCGGTTGTCCTTGAAACTCTTGCCCACGCCATCGGGGCTGTTGGCCTTGAACAGGCGAATGGTCTCGGAGTCGTAGCCGAAGAAGTAGCCGTCCTTGCCGTAGCTGATGTTCGACAGCAA
The DNA here is from genome assembly GCF_054161305.1 of Pseudomonas sp. Z2-11. NCBI lineage: Bacteria > Pseudomonadati > Pseudomonadota > Gammaproteobacteria > Pseudomonadales > Pseudomonadaceae > Pseudomonas > Pseudomonas sp. Z2-11. Next base: position 1,924,419 of record NZ_CP096395.1, on the reverse strand, counting down.
CTTGATTGCCTGGGCGCGCGCCTCGTTATCGCCAGGCGCGGCGGCATCGTACAGCGGCTTGATCGCCGTAAGGCCGACCGCGACGTAATTCTGCAGCGTGGCCTTGGCCTCGCTGAGCAGACGTTCGCGGGTTTGCTGGACTTCCTTGCTGGCCTGTTCCTTCAAGATGAACGCCGTGGTCAGGCTGATGATCACCGCGGACAGCAATACCGGCAGGATTGCCAGGGACAGGACTTTAGCCTTCAGGCTCAGGCGCATGCTGTTCACTCTTGTTGGTTTTATGGCGTGGTTAACTGGGTTAACGGCAGCGCACGATAAAACTGTAGGACAAGGTGGACAGTCGGTTGGCAGGGTCGCTGGATTCAAGGGCCCCATCGCGAGCAGGCTCGCGAAGAAGACAACCCGGTCTCTGAAGCTACAACACCATCGCCGCCACCCAACCAAACGCCAGCAATGGCAGGTTGTAGTGGAGGAACGTCGGGACCACGGTGTCCCAGATGTGGTGATGCTGGCCGTCGATGTTCAGGCCGGAGGTCGGGCCGAGGGTCGAATCCGAGGCAGGCGAGCCGGCATCGCCCAGGGCACCAGCGGTGCCGACGATGCAGACGATCGCCAGCGGGCTGAAGCCCAGTTGCAGGCACAGCGGCACAAAAATGGTCGCCAGGATCGGCACCGTGGAAAACGACGAGCCGATCCCCATCGTCACCAGCAGCCCGACCAGCAACATCAACAGCGCACCGATGCCCTTGTTGTGGCCGATCCAGGCCGCCGAAGTTTCCACCAGGCTTTGCACCTCACCGGTGGCCTTCATCACTTCGGCGAAGCCCGAGGCGGCGATCATGATGAAGCCAATCATCGCCATCATCTTCATGCCTTCGGTGAACAGGTCGTCCGTCTCGCGCCAGCGCACCACGCCCGACACCGAGAAAATCAGGAAACCGGCCAGGGCGCCGATGATCATCGAATCGAGCAGGAGCTGGATGGCGAATGCCGCCGCGATTGCCAACCCGGCGACCAACAGGCTGAGCGGGTTGTAGCGCACGGCCACCTGCTCGGCCCTGGCGATCTTTTTCAGATCGTAGACGCGTTTCTTCCGATAGCTGACAACCGACAGCACCAGCCCGAACACCATGCCCAGCGCCGGGATGCCCATCGCATGGGTGACGTTGATGCCACTGACATCGACACCGCTGCGGGCGATGTTGGCGAGCAGGATTTCGTTGAGGAAGATATTGCCGAAGCCCACCGGCAGGAACATGTAGGGGGTGATCAGGCCGAAAGTCATGACGCAAGCGATCAGCCGACGGTCCAGTTGCAGCTTGGTCAGCACATAAAGCAGTGGCGGCACCAGCAGCGGAATGAAGGCGATATGGATCGGCAGGATATTCTGCGAGGCCACCGCGACCGTACCCAGCAGGCCGATAAGCAGCCATTTGACGCCCGTGCCGCCGGCGGTGTCCTGGCGGTCGACCATGGCCAGGACCTTGTCGGCCAAGGCATGGGCCATGCCGGACTTGGCAATCGCCACCGCAAAGGCGCCCAGCAGAGCGTAGGACAACGCCACCGTTGCGCCGCCGCCAAGGCCCGCATTGAAGGCCTTGAGCGTTGCCTCGATCCCCAGGCCACCTACCAAGCCACCCACCAGCGCGCCGATAATCAGCGCGATCACCACATGCACGCGGGACAGGCTGAGTACCAGCATGACGCCAACCGCGGCAATTACTGCATTTATCATCGTTACCTCAAAGCACAGCGATGGAAAGCCACCGGACAAAAAGGTCGCGACTTTGCAGCAAGCGGCGGCAAGCTGCAAGGGTCATGCGGCGGGATTTGCAGTCACTCGCAGCGTTTGAATCCACCACATTGCCCCTGTGGGAGCGAGCTTGCTCGCGATAGCGTCGGGTCAGTTACGAAAGTGTCGACTGACAAGCCGCTATCGCGAGCAAGCTCGCTCCCACAGGAGATGCAGCCATGGCTTCAGCGCTTGGGCAGCTCAATCATTACGTTCAACCCGCCCCACTCGCTGTCGCCCAACGCTAATGTCCCGCCCCAGGTGTCGACGATGTCGCGCACGATACCCAGCCCCAGGCCATGGCCGTCGGTCTGCTCATCCAGGCGCGTGCCGCGGCTGAAGACCTGGTCGCGGCGATCCGGCGGGATGCCGGGGCCATCGTCTTCCACCGCGAGGTGGAAACCCACGAGCGTCTCGCTCACGGTCAGGCGCACTTCGGCGTCGGCCCATTTGCAGGCGTTGTCCAGCAGGTTGCCCAGCAGTTCCAGCAGGTCTTCGCGATCCCAGGGCAGGTGCAAGCCGGGCGGCGCGACATAAGCCAGGTGCAGATGCTCGCCGTGGATCATGTTCAGCGTCGCCAGCAGACCCGGCAGTTCGGCGTCGCAATCCAGGTGCGCGCCGGGCAAGGCATCGCCGGACAGGCGCGCACGGTTGAGTTCGCGGTTCAGGCGCTGGCGAACCTGCTCGAGTTGATCCAGCAGCAACTTGCGCAACTCGGGATAAGGGTCGAGCTTCTCGTTCGACGCCAGGCTTTGCAGTACCGCCAGAGGCGTCTTCAAGGCATGGCCAAGGTTACCCAGGGCGTTGCGCGAACGCTTGAGGCTGTCTTCGGTATGGGCCAGCAAATGGTTGATCTGCGCCACCAGCGGCTCCAGTTCCCTGGGCACTTGTTCGTCGAGTTGTGAACGCTGGCCGCGTTGCAACTGGGCAATCTGCTCCCGGGCCTTCTCCAACGGCCGCAAGGCGCGCTGCACCGTGAGCCGCTGCAAGAGCAGGATCAGCAGCAACCCCGCCAAGCCGAGGCCGAGGCCGACCTGCTGCATCCGCAGGAAACTGTCGCGCACCGGCGTGTAGTCCTGCGCCACGCTGATGGAAATCGCCTGGCCCAGGCGCCGGTAGTCCGTGCGCAGCACCAGCAGTTTCTGGCCTTCGGGGCCCAGTTGCAGGTTGCTGTGCAGCCCCGGATGGTCGAGCCGCGGCAGTTCCTGGTCCCAGAGGGAACGGGAGCGCCAATGCTCGTCGGCAAAATCGATGCGGAAGTAATGCCCGGAGAACGGTCGCAGGTAAGCTGGCGACAAGCGTCGCTCGTCCAGTTGCAACCCTTGCGGGCCACGGACCAGGGCCACCAGCAGGTTCTCGCTGTCATTGCGCAACCCCGCTTCGAGGTAGCGCTGCAAACCCAACTCGAACAACCACAGGCTGGTCTGCGCGAGGACCAGGCCGACCACCACCATCACACCGATCAGGCCCAGGCTCAGGCGCCGCTGGATGGATCTCACTGCGCCTGTCCGCCGAACAGGTAACCCTGGCCGCGACGGGTTTCGATCACGCTGCGTCCGAGCTTGCGGCGCAGGTGATTGACGTGGACCTCCAGCACATTCGAATCGCGCTCGGTTTCACCGTCATAAAGATGCTCGGCGAGGTGGCTTTTGGAAAGGATCTGCTCGGGGTGGAGCATGAAATAGCGCAACAGCCTGAATTCGGCGGCGGTCAGCTGGATCTCGGCGCCGTCGCGAATCACGCATTGCCGGCCTTCGTCGAGGTGCAATCCCGCCGCTTGCAGCGTCGGCTGGTTGACCTGGCCGTGGGAGCGACGCAACAGCGCCTGGATGCGCAGGTGCAGTTCTTCAGGGTGAAAGGGTTTGGTCAGGTAATCATCGGCCCCGGCCTTGAGTCCTTCGATGCGCTCGGCCCAGGAGCCACGCGCGGTGAGAATAAGTACCGGGGTGGTCAGGCCGCCAGCGCGCCATTGCGCCAGCACCTCGAGCCCCGGCACCCCCGGCAGCCCAAGATCGAGAATGATCAGGTCGTAGGGCTCGCTGCTGCCCTGATACACCGCGTCGCGCCCGTCGGCGAGCCAATCGACCGCGTAGCCCTGCCGGGCGAGCCCGGCCATCAGTTCGTCGGCCAGGGGAACATGGTCTTCCACCAGTAGCAGGCGCATCAGTCTTCCTTATCTTTGAGTAGGCGGCCGGTCGCGGCCTCCAGGTCCAGTTCGCGCACGACGCCGTCGGTGTCCAGCAGCTCGACTTCGTAGATGTAGACGCCGTGCTTTTCTTCCAGCTCGGCTTCCAGCAACTTGGCACCGGGATGGCGGTCCAGCGCCTGTTGCAGCAGATGTTCCAAGGGCAGGATCACGCCCTGCTGACGCAGTTGCAGGGCCTCGTCCTGGTCCAGGTCGCGGGCCACGGCCACCGAACAGCACACCAGCAGCGCCAGCGCCCAACGATTGCGGGCGCGCAGATTAAGCTTCATTACGTATCCTGATGATTCTTCAGCACCTCGCCAGTGACGGCGTCGAGTTCCAGATCCCACTCGATGCCCTTGGCATCACGCAGATCCACTTTGTAGCGGTACTTGCCGTATTCCTCTTCCAGCTCGGTATCGGTCACCGTGGCGCCAGTGTGTTTGGCCAGGGCAGCGGCGTTGAGCTGATCAAAAGGCAGGATGGTACCAGCGTCCAGCAATTTTTGGGCTTCAGTGGCATCGAGGTCCCTGGCTTGAGCCGGACCTGTACCGATGACCATGAGCGCCGCGATGAAAAAGGCAGTGAGGCGGTTCACGGGTTATCTCCTTTTTATAATCTTCAGCGGGGAACTGTATCGGGACGAACTTAACTGAAACTGAATTGCCATCATTGAATCTGGGTCAATTTTGCTCGCGCTGGCGTCAGGTCAGTCATCAAAACTGACAACTGACACAGCGTCATCGCGGGCAAGCTCGCTCCCACAGGGTTTCTGTGTCGCTATAATCAGCCGCTTGCACGTATTCGAGACCGGTATGACCGCCATTCACATCAAGTTCCCCGCGCTGACTCTGAAGGCCGGCCCTCGCGCCTTCAAGCGCATCCGCCAGGCAGGCCTTCAGGCCGCCGATGTCGGCATCCTGCCGGGCGCCGCCGGAGGGCCGAAGGCCTTGGGTATCCAGGGGCTGGACCTGGCGCTGTTCGGCGAATGGCTGCCCGCCGCGCCGCGGGAGCGCTCGCTGATCGGTGCATCGGTCGGCTCCTGGCGCTTCGCCAGCGCCTGTCTGCCGGACGCCGCCGAGGGCATTCGCCGCCTGGGCACCCTGTATAACGAGCAGAGCTTCGCCAAAGGCGTGACCATGGCCGGGGTCAGCCAGAGCTCGCAGCGCATGCTCGACGACCTGCTTGAAGGTCGCGACCTGACGATCCTCGACAATCCGCATTACCGGCTCAACATCATCGTAGTCAAGAGTCATGGCCTGTTGGCGCAGGACCATCGCGGCCGGCTGGGCCTGGGGCTGTCCTCGGTGGTCGCCGACAACCTGCGCGGCCGGGCGCGGCTGTCGCGGCATTTCGAAAGGCTGATCATCCACGACCCGCGCCTGGCTCCCCCGCTCCATCCGCTGACGGACTTCCCCTCGCGCTTCGTGCCGCTGGAGGCCGGCAACCTGCGCCAGGCACTGCTGGCGTCGGGCTCGATCCCGATGACCATGGAAGGCGTGCGCGACCTGCCCGGCGCCGGCGCGGGCACCTACCGCGATGGCGGCCTGCTGGACTACCACCTTGACCTGCCCTATAGCGGCGAGGACATCGTGCTTTATCCGCACTTCACCGATCGGGTCATTCCCGGCTGGTTCGACAAAGGCCTGCCATGGCGCCGAGGCGATACCTCGCGCTTGCAGGATGTTCTGCTGCTGGCGCCGTCCCGCGAATACCTGGCTCGCCTGCCCTACGGCAAACTGCCGGACCGCAACGACTTCAAGCGTTTCATGGGCGATGACCCGGCCCGCCGCAAATACTGGCGCACCGCAATGGACGAAAGCCGCCGGCTCGGCGACGAGTTCCTCGAACTGACCGCCAACGGTGGGCTGGGCGAGCGTTTGCTGACCCTTTAGTCAGCACGCTCGCGCAACGCGGTGATAACTATGAGACAGCCCGGATGGAGTGCTTGCCTGAATGCGCATAAAAAGACCAAAATAAAGCACTTTTAAAGGAGCCATCTTCATGCAAATCGTCTTGGCTGATGTAGCCGTCAGCGTATCGGAACTGAAGAAAAATCCGTCCGCGGTCCTGAGTGGCGCGAACGGCTCACCTGTGGCCGTGCTGAACCATAACCGCGTGATGGGCTACATGGTACCGGCGGAGGTCTACGAAGCGATGATAGAGCGCCTGGACGAGTTGGAGCTGGCCCAAGTGGTCAAAGCGCGGATCGAGGCCAACGAACCGCGGGTACGCGTATCGCTCGATGACCTTATTGGCGAGGCTGAGGCTGATATCGCCAATGGGCGTTGAATATGGAGTCGAATGGGACCCGAAGGCTCTGAAAGAACTGCGAAAACTGGACGGTGCGGTCCGTCTGCAGCTTTTGAAAAAACTCCAGGAGCGACAAGGGCACCCTCGCGTACCGGGCGATGCTCTTCACGGGATGAAGGATTGTTACAAGATCAAGTTACGCGGGGCTGGGTATCGACTCGTGTATCGCATAGAGGAGGAGCGGATCGTCATTCTGGTAATAGCGGTTGGCAAGCGAGAGCGCAGCGGCGTCTACGCTTCAGCCAAGACCCGCTAGGACAGCCAGGTTTGCTGACCCTTTAGTCAGCACGCTCGCGCAACGCGGGGATCAAACTGATAAACTGCGCCGCCTGCCTCGCGACCGTCCATTTAAAGAGCCAAATCTGTGGAAATCTTCAAAGAGTTCACCTTCGAATCCGCCCACCGCCTGCCCCACGTACCGGAAGGCCACAAGTGCGGACGCCTGCATGGTCATTCGTTCAAGGTGGCGATCCACCTCAGCGGCGACATCGACCCGCACACCGGCTGGATTCGCGACTTCTCGGAAATCAAGGCGATCTTCAAGCCGCTCTACGAGCGCCTGGACCACAACTACCTCAACGACATCCCCGGTCTGGAAAACCCTACCAGCGAAGTCCTGGCCAAGTGGATCTGGAACGAGTTGAAGCCGCTGCTGCCGGAACTCAGCGCCATCCGCATCCACGAGACCTGCACCAGCGGCTGCATCTACCACGGCGAATGAACCTGGCGTCCTTTGTGTCTATCCTCCTTGGTTCGGATCTACCAAGAGGACACCATCATGACCCACTGGCCGCTGGATCAGGAATACGACTTCAACGGGCACCCCATCCGCTACGCCATTCACGGCGACGGCGCGCCGTTGGTGTTTGTCCATGGCACGCCGTTCTCCTCTTATGTATGGCACCGGATCGCCCCGCTGTTTTTCGCCACGCACAAGGTTCATTACTTCGACCTGTTGGGTTATGGCCAATCCGCGCAACCCGATGCAGACGTGTCCCTCGGTGTTCAGAACCGGCTGCTTGCCCGACTGCTGGAGCATTGGAAGCTGGATTGCCCGGACGTCATCGCTCATGACTTTGGCGGCGCCACGGCCCTGCGCACCCATCTGCTCGATGGCAAGGATTACCGCAGCCTGACCCTGATCGACCCGGTAGCCTTGTCGCCTTGGGGCTCTGCGTTCGTGCAACACGTACGCCAGCACGAAGCGGCGTTCAGCGGCCTGCCCGACTACATCCAGCGGGCCATCGTGCCGACCTATATCCGTGGCGCGATCAAGCGCTGCATTACCGATGAAGAGCTCTCCCCGTACGTCCAGCCCTGGCTCGGCGAAACCGGCCAGGCCGCGCTCTACCGGCAGATTGCGCAGATGGACGAGCGTTACACCGACGAGGTCCAGGACCTTTATCCGAAGGTACGCTGCCCAACGCAGATCCTTTGGGGCGAGGATGACCAGTGGATCCCCATCGAGCGCGGCCGGGCGTTGCACAAGATGATCCCGGGGGCGCTGTTCCATCCTGTACCGAATGCCGGGCATCTGGTCCAGGAGGACGCGCCGGAAGCGATCGTCGCGGCGGTGATGCGGTTCTTGCCGTCGCACTCGCCTGCCTGAGGGCCCCCCTACAACCTTTTGTGGGAGCGAGCCTGCTCGCGAAAGCGTCCGATCAGTCACATAGTCATCGACTGATCTACCGCATTCGCGAGCAGGCTCGCTCCCACAAGGTACTTCTGGGTAACACGATCCGTGTTCCAACTTGATCCACTCCCTGCACCGCTTTTGCTCCTCGAAGCCCACCCGACCCACCCGTTGGCTATAAATAACCGGCAATCACTCGTTTGGCACGGCCGCTGCACGCTTGCGACATTCCCTCCTCTGCAAGGACCGCCACATGACTCAGAACGATCCCGGTAACGACTACCCCTTGAGCGAAGTCCCGATGCACGCCCGCAAGGGCCTCGCCTCCACGGCCATGGTGCTGCTGGGTTTCACTTTTTTCACCGCGACCATGTTTGCCGGCGGCAAGTTGGGCGTGGCGTTCGGTTTCGCCGAGATGCTCGGCGTGATTGTCATCGGCAACCTGCTGCTGGGGCTGTACGCGGCCAGCCTGGGTTACATCGCCTTCAAGAGCGGGCTCAATTCAGTGTTGATGGGCCGCTTCTGTTTTGGCGAGGTGGGCAGCAAGCTCAGCGACTTGATCCTGGGCTTCACCCAGATCGGCTGGTACGCCTGGGGCACGGCCACTGCGGCGGTGGTGCTGGGCAAGTATTTCGAATTGAGCCAGGGCACCGTTCTGGGGTTGATGGTGCTGTTCGGGCTGGGCTTCTGCGCCACGGCCTACATCGGCTATCGCGGGCTGGAAATCCTCTCGTACGTCGCCGTCCCGGCGATGATGCTGTTGCTGATCCTCTCGATGTGGGTTGCCACGCAGCAGGTCGGTGGCCTCGATGGCCTGCTCGCGGTAGTGCCCACCGGCAGCCTCGACTGGTCGACCGCGATCACGCTGGTGTTCGGCACGTTCGTCAGCGGCGCCACCCAGGCGACCAACTGGACGCGCTTTTCCCGTTCGGCAAAGGTCGCGGTGCTGGCCAGCCTGATCGGTTTTTTTCTCGGCAATGGCCTGATGGTGCTGATCGGCGCCTACGGAGCCATCGTCTACCAGCAGCCCGATGTGGTCGAAGTCTTGCTGCTGCAAGGTTTCGCCATGGCGGCGATGGCGATGCTTCTGCTCAACATCTGGAGCACCCAGGACAACACGATCTACAACTTTGCCGTGGCCGGCTGCAACCTGCTGCGCACCCGCCGACGCAAGACCGTCACACTGGCCGGCGCGGTGATCGGCACGCTGCTGGCGCTGCTGGGCATGTACGATTTGCTGGTGCCGTACCTGATCCTGCTCGGCACCGTGATCCCACCGATTGGCGGGGTGATCATGGCCGACTTCTTCTTCCGCTGGCGTGGTCGCTATCCGCGCCTGGCCGCGGCGCAACTGCCGGCCTTCAACTGGCCCGGGCTGTGTGCTTACGGCGTCGGCACGGTGGCCGCCTTCAATTCACCCTGGGTCGCGCCGCTGGTAGGAATCGCCACCGGCGCGCTAACGTATGTGCTATTGATCGGCGTGATGGGTATTCGCACCGCTGACGCGCCTCTACAAGACCTATAAAGGACTCGCTTGATGCACATCATCAACGCCCGCCTGCGCAACCGCGAAGGCTTGCATGAACTGCACCTGGAAAACGGCCTGATCGCCAGCATCGCCCGCCAGACCGAGGCCCCCAGCCTGGGCCCCGAAGACCTCGACGCCGGCGGCAACCTGGTGGTGCCGCCCTTCGTCGAGCCGCACATTCACCTGGACGCCACCCTGACTGCCGGCGAACCGCGCTGGAACATGAGCGGTACGCTGTTCGAAGGTATCGAGTGCTGGGGCGAACGCAAGGCCACCATCACCCACGAAGACACCAAAACCCGCGCCAGGAAGACGCTCCAGGCCCTCGCCGCCCATGGTATCCAGCATGTGCGCACCCACGTCGACGTGACCGACCCGACGCTCACCGCGCTCAAGGCAATGCTGGAAGTGCGCGAGGAAAGCCGTCATCTGGTCGACATGCAGATCGTCGCGTTTCCCCAGGAGGGCATCGAGTCCTACCGCAGCGGTCGCGAACTGATGGAAGAAGCCATCCGCATGGGCGCCGACGTGGTGGGCGGCATTCCGCATTTCGAGTACACCCGCGATCAAGGCGTCAGCTCGGTGAAATTCCTCATGGACCTGGCCGAGCGCACCGGCTGCCTGGTGGATGTGCATTGCGACGAAACCGACGACCCGCACTCGCGCTTCCTCGAGGTACTCGCCGAAGAGGCCCGCAGCCGCGACATGGGCGCCCGGGTCACCGCCAGCCACACCACGGCCATGGGCTCCTACGACAACGCCTACTGCGCCAAGCTGTTCCGCCTGCTCGGGCACTCGGGCATCAGCTTTGTATCGTGCCCCACCGAAAGCATTCACCTGCAAGGACGCTTCGACAACTTCCCCAAACGCCGTGGCGTCACCCGGGTCAATGAACTGCTCGAAGCCGGGATGAACGTCTGCTTCGGCCAGGACTCGATCGTCGACCCGTGGTATCCGTTGGGCAATGGCAACATCCTGCGTGTGCTCGAAGCCGGGCTGCACATCTGCCATATGCTCGGCTACCGCAACCTGCAAAGCGCTTTGGACCTGGTCACTGACAACAGCGCCAAGGCCATGGCCCTGGGCGAACGTTACGGACTGGAACCCGGACGCCCGGCGAACCTGCTGATCCTCTCGGCCGACAGCGACTACGAAGTGATCCGCAGCCAGGGCCTGCCGCTTTACTCGATTCGCAATGGTGAAGTGTTGATGAAGCGGCAGATGCCGGTGGTGGAGTTTCCCCCCCGGGCAGGTTGACGTAGCGGAACCAACGGCAACGACTCCAAGAAAAAAACCATCGACCTGTCAGGTCTGACAGGTGACCGCGCTCCGAGCCCGCCTCAAAGTGATCGTCACCGATCACTTGAGGAAACGGCCATGAAAAGGACGTCACTGCCGGGCTTGCTGCTGGGCATTGTTTTAGCTATGCCAGCGATGGCTGCAACCACCGATGCCGTGCGTAATGGCAGCGCAGAGGAAATCCTGCTGCAAGGCTTTCACTGGAACTCCAGCCGCAACACGGAAAAGTGGTACCCGGTGCTCTCGCGCATGGCCAACACGATTGGCGCCGACGGCTTTAGCGCCATCTGGATGCCACCGCCATGGGCGGATCAATCAAGTTGGAACAACGGGACCGTTTCGGGGGGCGGCGAAGGTTACTTCTGGCACAGCTTCGAGAAGGACGGCCGCTACGGTACCGACGCACAGCTGCGTCAGGCAGCGGCCGCGCTGAACAAGGCCGGGGTCAAGGTCATCTACGACGTGGTGCCCAATCACATGGCTGAACGAGACGGCCCTTCGATGTTTGTTCGAGGCAGCGGGGAGTGGCGGCAGGACTGCCGCCCTGCATGCGATGAAGGCGACGCATTCGACGAGGGCGACCCGGATCTGAATACCGGCAACCAGCGAGTAGCTGAAACCTTCAAGAATGAGTTCATCAACCTGCGCGACAACTACGGCGCGCAAGGCCTGCGCTTCGACTTCGTCCGGGGTTACGCTCCCGAAACGGTGGATAAGTGGATGGAGGCCTTCGGCAGCCAACAGTTCTGTGTCGGCGAAAACTGGAAAAGCCCTAACGAGTATCCACCGAGTGACTGGCGGCACGGCGCAAGTTGGCAGGAAGTATTAAAAGACTGGTCGGATCGCTCACACTGCCCGGTGTTCGACTTCGCGCTCAAGGAGCGCATGCAGAACGGTCCGATCGCCGAATGGCGCCATGGCCTGAACGGCAATCCAGACCCGGCCTGGCGCCGAATCGCAGTCACCTTCGTCGATAACCACGACACCGGCTACTCACCCGGCGCCTATGGCGGCCAACATCACTGGCCGGTCGCCGATGCGTTGATCAACCAGGCCTACGCCTACATTCTCAGCAGCCCCGGTACGCCGACCGTGTATTGGGCTCACATATACGACTGGCAACGGGATGAGCTGATTCGTCGGCTGATCAAATTGCGCAAGGACGCGGGTATTCGCGCCGACTCGCCAATCCGCTTCCACCCCAATTACTCGGGATTGGTGGCAACTACCAGCGGCAGCCGAAAAGCCCTGGTAATCGCCCTGCAGTCGGATCTCCAGCAGTTGCCTCAAGGGATGCAGGCAGCGGCACTGGAGTGGGACAACGGCGCCATCCGCATCTGGAGCATCCCTGCCGAACCGCCGCAGGTTTCGGTCAGCTTTCATTGCGACAACCCAGGCGCTCAGCACGGCGAAAGCGTTTACGCCGTTGGGTCGTCCCTGGAATTGGGGGCGTGGGATCCTCGCCACGCCGTGCCGCTGGAGGGTTCCAATAATCGCCGGAGCAGCGTTATCCAACTGCCTGCGCAGCAACAAGTGGAATGGAAGTGCATGGTTCGCCGCCAGGACTCTGCGGAGATTCGTTGGCAGCCAGGGCCGAACGTTTCATTCACCAGTGACACGGCCTACGAGACGACCGGGCGACTTTAAGCAGTACAGCAAAGTGGGACGAGGTTGCACCGGCCTTTACCGCCATCGACGCCTAACGCATGGCGCTGGCCGTGCCAAACAGGCTGACCCGTACCAACTCACCCTCCCGCTCTTGCAACTGGATTGGCGCAGTACCGCCGGGCATCATGACGCTCACCGTCCCGGCCTGCACCCAGCCCACCCACCACGCGGCACACGCGACGGCGCAAGCGCTGGTGCCGGAGGACGCGGTTGGGCCTTCGCCCCGCTCGAACACCCGGGCGGCGATTTGTCCGTCGGCGGCGCGCCAGGCCCATTGCAGGTTGACGCCCGCCGGACAAGGAATCCCCGCCCCGCCAGGCGCTGCGTAGGCAATGTTGGTCAGGCTTTGCGCCAGCGCCTCGGCGCGCATCTGCGCAAGACCTGGCAACGCCTCCACGTCATCCACCAGCGTGACGCAATGAGGATTGCCGATGCGCACGAATTGGCTGTTGCCCCACGCCGGGTTCAAGCAATGCAGCGCAGGCACCCGGCTTACCGCGCATTGGTTGAAGGTCACCGCTGCTACACCTTGAGCGCCCACGGCAGCGGGCCCGAACAGCGGTGTCCCCAGGTCCAGCCAGAAGCCTGGGACGCCGCCCAGTTCAGCCGCGCGAACCGATGTCCGCAGCGGTGAGATACCGTCGGGTTTGTCGTGGTGAACCTGCAGTACGCAATCGTCATCGCCCACCAGCAACCCCCGCTCTTGCAGAGCCAGGGAAAAAATCGTCAGGCCATTGCCGCTACGCTCGGCCAGCGTCCCGTCGGTATTGACGATCAGCAGGTCGAAGGGCGGCGTGTCCTGGAACGGGCCGACCAGCAGCCCATCACTGCGATGAGCCTTGGCATCCGGCGGCGCCTCCCCCGGCGCCCAGGCGCAGAAGGCCTGCACGGCGGCGCTGGCCCAGGATTGGCGTAACGAGGCCGCCTCGGCGGCGGACGACGGCAGGCCGATGCCCTGGGCACGCACCTGCTGCGGTGAGACGACTCCGTAGAGGTTGCCGCGTGCGTTGTAGAACTGCGTCATGCATCAGGTCCGAACAGGCCAGGAAGAACCGTTACTTTATGCCGGCAAGCCCGGCAGGAGCAAAGCCTGCTCCAGACGGGAACATCGGGTCGGCACCTTGGGGTCGCGGTGCGGTCAGTGGATATGCAAGCATAGGCCCCTGCCTGCATCACCGCACCGCACCAAAGCCAAGGACGTTTCATGACTGCCATAACACCCCCGCCCACTTTTGTTCCCGGACGCCTGGAACAGATGTCCACCCGCATCGCCTATCTCATTGCCGGAATCGGTATTGCCGCCTGGGCGCCGCTGGTGCCTTATGCCAAGGCGCGGGCGAACCTGGATGAAGGGACCCTCGGCTTGCTGCTGTTATGCCTTGGGGTCGGGTCGATCCTGGCGATGCCGATCTCCGGTGCGCTGGCGACGCGGTTCGGCTGCCGTCGGGTACTCAGTGGCGGTACGATCCTGATCTGCCTGGCGTTGCCGCTACTGGCGTCGATGAGTTCCTTGCCCTGGTTGGTGGCGGCATTGTTCGTGTTTGGCGCCGGGCTCGGCACCGTCGATTCGACCGTCAACCTGCAAGCGGTGATCGTCGAGCGCGCCAGCGGCAAGACCATGATGTCGGGTTTCCACGGCATGTTCAGCCTCGGCGGAATCATCGGCGCGGCCGGCGTGAGCGCCCTGCTCGGCCTCGGGCTTTCGCCGCTGGCGGCAACCCTGGTGGTCAACGCGGTCCTGCTGGTGGCGTTGTTCAAGGCCGCACCGCACCTGTTGCCCTACGGCAGTGAAAGCTCGGGACCGGCGTTTGCCATTCCGCATGGCGTGGTGCTGTTCATCGGCATCCTCTGCTTTATCGTGTTCCTGGCCGAAGGCGCGGTACTGGACTGGAGTGCGGTGTTCCTGACCACCGAGCGTGCGGTGGATACCGCCTACGCCGGGTTGGGTTATGCCGCGTTTGCGCTGACCATGACCGTCGGCCGGTTGACAGGCGATTCGGTGGTGCATCGCCTGGGTGCCAAGCGCGTGATCATCTACGGCGGCTCGATCGCCGCAGCAGGTTTCTTCCTGGCGACCCTCGCACCGATGTGGCAAGCGGCGCTGCTGGGGTATGCGCTGGTCGGCGCCGGGTGTTCGAACATCGTGCCAGTGCTGTACACCGCGGTCGGCAAACAGACCCTGATGCCCGAAGCCATCGCCGTGCCGGCCATCACCACGATCGGTTATGCCGGCATCCTCGCGGGGCCGGCACTGATCGGCTTTGTCGCTCATGGCAGCAGCCTGGCCATTGCGTTCGGATTGATTGCGCTGTCGCTGGTGGCGGTGGCGGTCAGCGGGAAAGTGTTGAAGGTCTAAGCCTCCGGTGGCAAAGAGCTGATTGTGGCGAGGGGATTTATCCCCGCTGGGCCGCGTAGCGGCCCCAAACCACAAGACTCGATCTACCTGATACATCAATGGGTTGATTTTAGGACTGCTTCGCAGCCCAGCGGGGATAAATCCCCTCGCCACAGATACCCCCTCGCCATAGGGTATAGCTCAGCCTTGAGGCGTGATCAAAACCCCACACTCGCCTGCACGAAAAACGTACGTGGTGCGCCGACGTAGATACCCGAGTTGTTGTCGCTGGAACGCGTGTAGTACTGATGATCGAACAGGTTCTTCACCCCCGCGCCGAGTTTCAGGTTCGACAGCTGCGAGCCGAAATCATAGCCGCCCCGAACGTTCCAGAGCATATAGCCCGGCATGTCGCCGTACTGCCCATCGGCGGTGCCGTCGGTGATGTAGTTATCGCTGAAACTGCCATCGGGGTTCACGCTGTTGCCCGGTGAACGTTGCCCGGACTGGGCAAAGCCATCGAGGTTGTAAGTCCAGTGATTGACTTCGTAGCGCAGGCCCAAGGTGGCAATCTGGCGCGAATAGAACGGCAGGTCACGGCCCTTGAAGCTCGGGATGTCCCCTTCATAGGTGGCCCGGGTATAGGTGAAACCAGCGCTGGCGGTCAGGCCGTCGAGGCGCGGGTCCAACGCGGCCATGTCGTAGTGCACCGACGCTTCCAGCCCCTGATGCTTGGTGGCGCCCATGTTGGTCCAGCCCACATCGTTGCTGATGTATTGCAACTCGTCGTCGAAGTCGATGTAGAACAGCGTCACTTCCCCGCCCCACACGTCATCGTTGTAGCGCGTACCGATCTCGTAGGTCTTGGCCTTTTCCGGGCTCAGGCCATTGGCGGTGTTGTTGCCGTCGCCGCCCTGGCCGAGTTGAAAATACTGCAGGCTGCCGAACGAGGTCTCGTAGTTGGCGAACAATTTCCAGGCGTCGGACAGGTGGTACATCACGCTCAAGGCCGGCAACGGTTCGTTGCTGTCGATGCTGCGGCGCTTTTCCTGCACCGGACGGCCGGCGGTATCGAGCACCGGGCGGTCGTGCCATTCGGTGCTGATGCTTTCGAAGCGGATGCCCGGAGTGATGGTCCACTTGCCCACGTCGATCTTGTCGTCTATGTAGACCGCATGGGCTTCGGTACCACCGGTCCGGTCCTGATAGACGTGACCGTCGGCGCCCGGACGCACCACCGGTTCGTTGTTGCGCAGCGCCAGGCGGCTGGCCTCCTCGTGCATGCCTTCCTTGAGGTAGCGATAACCGACGCTGGCCTCCTGGGTGGTCGGGCCGAGGTCGAACACATGGGACACCCGCGGCTCGATGCCGAAGGTGTAATAGCTACGCGGGTAGGACACCAGGTTGCGCTGGTCCCGCGAGGCGATGGTGCTGCCGCGGAAGCTGTCGGAGTAATAGGTCAGCACTTCGGCCTGGGTGCGCTCGCCGATTTCGCGGATCCACTTGAACGACACGTCCTTGCGGCGGCCGCTGAAACTGTCCCAGTCGCGATCGGACTGGTACGGGTCGGCGTCGTACTGTGCCTGGGTCAGGCCGCCGGGCATGTCGGCCTCGGCGTCGTAGTAGTGGAAGTTCAGCGAGAAATCATCAACGTCGGTCGGCGCCCAGTGGGTCTTGAGAATCACGTCGTCGATGTCGTTATCGTTGTTGCTCTTGCGATAACCGTTGCCGTTGATGCCCGAATACAGCAGCGCCACGCCCAGCCCGTTATCGGCGGTACCGCCCAGGAACGCCGTATCGATGTGCTTCCAGCCGCCGTGCTGGGAGGTCTCCAGGGTGCTGCCGATTTCCCCGGTGGCTTTTTCCGGGATGGCGCGAGTCACGAAGTTGATCACGCCGCCGACGTTCTGCGGTCCGTAGCGCACCGAGCCGGCACCGCGTACCACGTCGATGCTGTCCAGGTTGCCCGACGAGATCGGTGCCATGGACAGTTGCGGCTGGCCGTACGGCGCGAAGGCCGCCGGTACGCCGTCAATCAGTACCGTGGAGCGCGGCGACAGACGCGAGGTCAGGCCGCGCACGCCGACGTTCAGGGCGATGTCGCTGCCACCGGTGCCGTTGGCGTCTTGCACCTGCACGCCCGGGACCCGCCGCAAGACATCGCCGACGTTCATGGCGCCCTGCTCGACCATCGCTTCGCGGCGGATCACCGTCCGCGCGCCGGCGTGGTTCTGTACCACTTCGGCGTTGGCGTCGCCAAGCCAGTCGCCGACCACCTGGATCTCGGTGGCGCCCAACTCCAGTGGGCCATCGGTAGACGTCGAAGGAGCCGGCAGTACAGTCACCGAGCCGTCATCGATCTGGTATTGCAAACCGCTGCCCTTGAGCAATTGAGCCAGTGCCACCTCGGGAGACAGGTTGCCCTGCACCGCCGGGGCCTGTTTGCCGGCCACCAGCTCCGCGCTGAAAAACACCTGCAACGAGGTCTGCTGGCCAAGCTGGCTCAGCGCCTGACCCAAGGGTTGCGCCTGGATGTGGATCGCCGTGACGGTCTGGTCGGCAAAAGCCTCGGGCAACGCGGCGCTGACCGCCAGGGTCAGGGCCAGCGGTAGCCAACGGGTTGAGGTACGTTTGTTGTTCTTGGCGGAAGTTTTCACGTCGAACCTTGTCCTGTCGAATCGCAAGAATACGCGTCTGTTAATGCAAACCAGTTGCAGTTGGACAAGAAGACGAAGAACTCGAAAAAAACCTGAATCTATTTCGCTATTATTTCCTGGCTGCCGTCGTCAAGTGTGCGCACGGCCACCGGCAGGATGTTCGGCAAGGCCTTGAGCAGCGCCTCGGGACTGTCCGAACGGAACACACTGGTCAGGCGCAGGTTGCCCACCGCGGCACTGGCCACCCGCAGGGGCTTGGCGCGATAACGGGAGACCTCCTCGGCGACTTCACTCAACGGCGCGTTGTTGAACACCAGCTTGCCGTTGCGCCACGCGGTGAGTTCATCGGCGTTGATCGGGTACGGTGACGCGACCTTGCCTTGAGCATCGATCCGGGTACCCAGGCCGGCCGTGAGATTGATGGGGAAATCACGCCCTTGGACCTTGACGCTACCCTCCTCCACCGCCACCCGGGTGCTGCCGGCATCGCGGCGCACGTCGAAGCGCGTCCCGGTCACCGTCACCTGGCCGTTGCCCGCGTCAACAGTGAACGGGCGCTCGGCATCATGCTCGACCCTGAACAGCGCCTCCCCCTCGACCAGTTCCACCCGACGTTGGCGATGTTCGAAGACAACACGCACATGGCTGCGGCTGTTGAGGTCGATCAGCGAGCCATCCGGCAGCGCGACATGTCGACGCTCACCGAGGGCAGTGGCGAATTCGCTGCGGTAATCGCTCGACGCACCCAGGCCACTGAACAACCCCAGCCCGACCGCCACCGCCACCAATCCGGCGGCCACCGCATAGCGCAGCAAAGGCCTGCGTCTCGGGCGTTCGACAGGCCGCTCGCACAGCGCTTGCAAGCGCTCCATGGACAGCAGGTCCGTTGCGCTCCAGATCCCTTGCAGCAATTGAATTTCATCGCGGTGGTTGGGGTGTTCGCCCAGCCAGGCCTCGAAACGCTGACGCTCGTCGAGGCTCATGACCGGGTCCTGCAGACGCACGAACCATTGCGCCGCCTCGTCGCGAACCCTGCTCTGCCCGCACGGGCAGTCACGGCTATCCATCATGGAAGGGTCCTGTGGCTCGGGTGGAAAAGGACGACCGCTCATTGATCCGGTCCGTCGAGGCGATCACGCAGATGGCGCAGGGTGCGGATCATATACTTTTCCACCATGTTTTTTGACAGGCCCAGGCGCTCGGCGATTTCCGCCTGGGTCAGGCCTTCGATCTTCTGCCAGACAAACACCGTGCGGCAATGGGCCGGCAGCTCGGCAAGCGCCCGTTCGATGGAGTCCGCCAGCTGGATCGCGTGCATGTAGTGCTCCGGGTCGCCCGCAAACGAATAACCAGGGTCAAGCGCCGCTTCCTCCATGGCGCCCCGTCGATCTTCACGCCGATAGCCGTCCACTGCAATATTGCGCGCTGTCTGGTGCAAATAGGCCCGTGGCTGCTCGACCTGCGCCGAATCGGACTCGAGCACGCGCACGAAGGCGTCGTGGGCCAGGTCCTCGGCCTGCTCGCGGTTGCGCAGGCGGCGGGTCCAGGTGCCGATCAACTCTTCGTAATACTCGAAAAAGCCGGGTCTGCGAGGCAGCTTGGGAATCATCGCGGCGTGCTGTGGGGACGGGGCACGAATAGTAATCGTTCTTATTAATTGGAAGCAAACGCCGTCCGGCCGCCTGGGCAGAAAAAATACAATGTGGGAGCGAGCTTGCTCGCGATGGCGGTATATCAGTCAACATTTATGTTGAAGGTCAGTCCGCTATCGCGAGCAAGCTCGCTCCCACAGGGTTCGACACTGCCTCTGGGATTGCCTAGAACCGGCACACCGCCGCCGCCCCCGTATCGGTCGGCATGACATGCTCAGGCGGCACGACGATGACCTCGCCGCCCTGCCGGGTCACGGCCAGGATCAATTCGTCCAGCACGTCAGGCGCCTGCTCATCGCCGGTCTCGTCAATGATCAAGCGGCCCTTGTCTGCGTCGAGCTGGCCGGGCACCTGGCGCTCCGCCTCCACCAGCAACAGCGCAATGCGGCTTTCCCAGGCGGCCTTGGCGATCTCGGCGAGGTTGTCCAGCGCCCGTCCCTGGCCGACCGCGACACCATAACGATTGAGGCTGTCGACGACCCGGTCCGAGTGGCTGTGGGCCATGACCTTGGAGCACTGGACGCGCAACTCCTCCACGCTCAACCTCGAAGGGTCCCCATCGATGCCCTGGGCCAACAACTGCGAGTTATGGCTGACCGCGCGAAACACCGCCTGGTTTTCCGGCAGGGCCACGAGGATCATCGGCAAGCCCGAAGGCTGCGAGTAATGTTCCAGGATGGCTTTGTCCACGGCGCGAAAAAACCGCTCGCGGTCGAGGTTGATTTCGTCCTGCTTACCGCCGCCGGCGGATTCATGCATCATCGGATCGCCGCGCTCACTGCTGCGGCTGAAGCCGTTGGGAAAACCCTGCTGGTCACCTGAAGTCAGTTCATCGCCGAGCGCCTCGTTCTGGTTGCGCGGCACCTCGTCGGCCAGCTCGACTTTTTCCAGTTGTTGGGAGGAGCCCTCGTACAACCACACCTCGTTACGGGTCAGGCACAGCACCTGATAACGTTCGGTCGACTGGACCAGACGCAACAATGGCTTCAGATAAGGATGGCTGTTGGCGAATGCGCATTGCGGCAGGCGCTGGTTCACCGCGATGACCTTGAAATAGTCACGGGCGCCGAAAACCGCGATGCCGTCCCGATTGGAGTTCCAGAAATCCTGGTCGTCCACCAGCGCATGAAAAGGCTCAAGCAACGGCGCGCAATCGACGCCCGGATGCTGTTGTTCCAGTTGCGTCTGCAGTTCGCGCACCAGGTTCTTGTAGCGGATCGGGTCCTGGCTGCGTTCGGGGAATGTACGGTGGGTAGGCATATACAACGAAAGGCTCGGCTGTTCGTCGAATGCCAGAAGCTCGGCCAATACCTGCCGGCTGAAGGGTTGATGAGCGGTCATGATCGTCTCCTTTTATTCTTTGCCACGAGCCTCTTGGTTTGCGAGGAAATCTTCCTCCAGCATGGCGTCCACCAATTCCGGTGGCGCTTCATCCACCGGAGCGGTCACGCGCCCCATGGATTCGACGGCGGGGTTGAGCTTGCCGACCTGATGATCGAGCGCATGCAGCATTTTCTCGGCGGCGCCCTCGACCGCCAGCTCCAGGCTTTCGGCCTTGTGGCTTACGGAGATGGCCGCAACGCCTTGCAGGCGCGCCTCGATCTGGCAGCGTTTATCCGCGGCGCCGCCCTTCTGGGCGTTCTCGTCGCTGACGTGGATTTCAACCCGGGCCAACTGGTCTTCGAAACGCTGTAGCGCGTCCACCACCGTACTGCCGACCCACTCCTGCAATCGGACACTGCCTTCGATATGGTTGCTGTTGACTTGAACTTGCATGATCGACTCCTCTGACAAAGGCGGCTTTGGGCCGCCTATTGTGGGTAGAAGAAAAGTGATCGGGCTTAGTTCCCGGCACGGGATGACTGGCGTTTGGCACGCAGCAACTGGCGCACCGTCAAGCCCACCGCCAGCGTGCCGCAAAGGATCAAGGTCCAGCCCAGCGCCTGGAACCAGGCGGCGAGCATCAGCGCACCGCCGATCAGCACGTAGTAGAACAGGCCGAACAGCGCGCCGGCCGTGCCCAGGCAATCCTTGTAATGTACGAGCGCAGCACCCAGGACGTTGGGGATCGCCATGCCGAACGCCAGCACCACCAGCAACATCGGTGCGACAAAGCTGCCGCTGTCGAGCAGGCCTTGCACACCCGAACCGCCCACCAGCAGGACAATCGCCGCCAGGGCCGACAATTGATTGCCGTCGAATCCTCGTTCCAGCAGGCGTTTGTTGAGCCAGGCGCCCAAGCCTGAACCCAACGCCAGGACCACTCCGCTGTAACCGAACATGGCGGGACTCAAGCCGAGCCGTTCGAACTGGAACGGTGCGAGGTTGTAATAGCTGAACAGCGCCACGTTGAACGCAGCCACCAGCCATGCCGAACGCCAGATGGCCGGGTCCACCAGCATGCGCCAGAGGATTTTCAACAGCGGCGGTGGAGGCAATCGGACCGGCAAGGTTTCGGGCAAGGCACACACGCACCACAGCAGCAGGATCAACGACAGCAGCAGGAGTGCGCCGAGTACGCCTTGATACCCGAAGAGCTCCACCAGGCCCGCGCCGCTGAACAGACCGATAGCCGGACTGGCCGCCAATGCGATACCGATGATCGAGAAGACCTGGCCCAGTTCGGCGCCTTGGAAGCGGTCACGTAAAACCGTTTGGGTCACCACCGAACCGACTGCGGCGCCGAACGCGGCCAAGGCCTGAAAAGCCAGCAACACCTCAAAGTTGGAGGCGTTCAAACCGAGCACGGTCGCAGCCCCGTACAACGCGAGGCCGGCCAGCATGACGGGCCGACGGCCCGCGCGATCGCAGAGGCGCCCCCATACCACCACTCCGAGAGCGAACCCCAGGAAAAACACCGAAAGCGTCTGCGCCGCCATTTGGGCGCTGACGGCAAAGGCCTGGCTGATGTCTGCCAATGCAGGGCTGTAAAGGGTCTGGGCGATCTGGGGAAACATGACCAGGGCGATCGCCAGATGAAGCAGAGGACGGGATGTCATGGAAAGTGCTCGCTGAAAGAATGGCGAGCAGTCTATAAACGCTATGACTGTCGTATTATCCAAGGCCTGACAATAAATCGCTGAAATCGGACAAACTCATGGCTTGGCTCGACGCTCACGCCCGCTTCGACCCCGATCGCCATCACGCGCCGGTCGTTGGCATCGCTGCAACGCTGGGTCATCACGATTCTGGCTTGCACGCTCACCGGCGTGGGCAATTGCTGTTCACCTTCCAGGGCTGCACGCGCATCACCTTGCAACGACAGCTTTGCCTGCTGCCTCCCTCACGAGCGGCCTGGATTCCACCGGGCACGCCGCATCGCGCAGTGATGCAACAGAGCGTGGAGTATCGATCGATCTACCTGACGCCGGCTTTGTGCGCCGATCTACCTTCGCAAGTGCGCATCATCGAGGTTTCGCCACTGCTGCGCGCCGTACTTGAACCGATCGCCCACGCTGCGTTTGACAGCGACTGGATGCAGGGCCGCAACGCGCATCTGCTGGGCCTGTGCCTGGAGGAAATCCGCCAGGCGGCACCACAGCCGATGCTGCTGCCGCTGCCTCAAGACAAGCGACTGGCGCCGCTGCTCAAGACTCTGGAACAGCTGCCACCGGCGCTGGCTGTGCTGGAGCAGCAGATCGGCGCGAGTGGCCGGACCATCGGGCGAATCCTGCAACGGGAAACCGGCATGAGCTATCAGCAGTGGCGTCAGCAATGGCGCTTGATGCGTGCCATTGAGCTGCTCGCCACCGGTCGCAGCCTGAGCTATTGCGCTTTCGAACTGGGCTTTGCCAGCGACAGCGCCTTTATCGCTTTCTTCAAGCTCATGACCGGCCTCACGCCCAAGAACTACCTGAGGTAAGCAGGGCTCGAATCAAACCTCGGGCATTTTCCGAAAGCCCACTGCCAGCCGGTTCCAGCCGTTGATGGCGTTGATCGCCACGGTCAGGTCGACCATCTCCTTGGGCGTGAAATGCTCGCTCAGCAGCGCGTAGTCCGCGTCCGGCGCATGGGTCTCGCTCAGGCGTGTCAGCGCTTCGGTCCAGGCCAACGCGGCGCGTTCACGGCCGGTAAAGAACGGTGCTTCGCGCCAGGCGGTCACCGCGTACAGGCGCCGTTCGGTCTCGCCGTCCTTGCGCGCATCGGCGGTGTGCATGTCGATGCAGAATGCGCAGCCGTTGATCTGCGAGGAACGCAGCTTGACCAACTCCAGCAGGGACTTTTCCAGGCCCAGTTTCGACACCGTGTTTTCCAGCGTCAGCATGGCTTTGTAGGCGTCGGGGGAAGCGGTGTAGAAATCGATACGCGGTTGCATGGTGAACTCCTGAAACAATTTGGTGTGGCGCTACGTTAGCCCTGCCTTGGCGCTGGACAAATAGCCAATTGTTGGGAAGTTCGGGTGGCCAATGGTCCGGAAATCAAAGAATACTTTCGTGGCGAGGGAGCTTGCTCCCTCGCCACAGGTATTACTCAGGCCCGGCTGCGCAACCACTGCAGAAAACGCTTCTTGGCCACCGGCTTGGGCACGTCGCGAGTCAGGTTCTGGGCCAGGTGCATGCGCACGTCCAGCAGGTTCTTCATCGCGTCGTTGATATCGCGACGGGCTTCGAGGCAGGGCTTGAGGTAGCTGTTCTCGATGCGATACAGCGTGCAGAAGGTCTTGGCAGAGAAGTTCGCCAGTGCGGCCTGTTCGGCGACGATTCCGGCTTCGCCGATGACTTCCCCCGGTCCCATGCGCCCGCCCTCCAGCGGCTGGCCGTTACGCATGAGCGTCACGCTGACCACCCCGGACTCGATGATGAACAGATGATCGCTGACCTCCCCGGCCGCCAGGATCACATCGCCGGCGCGGAAGGTTTGCAAGGTCATGTTCTGGCTGAAGGTGTCTTTTTCATCCTGGCGCAGGGTCGAGAAAATGTTCGAGCTCTCCAGCAATGCCCGGGGCCGCGACACCACCGCGGGAGCCGCACTTTCACTGGTAGACAGCAGGCTCACGCCGGACGCCTGCAAATGCCGGAACGCCAGGTCGAACAACTGGTTGCGCACCCCGCGCTTCTGGGACATCGAGGCAACGAACCCACTGATCTCGTATTCCGCCCCGCCACTGCCGGTGCTTCTCAGCGCCACGCAGGGCTCCGGGCTCGACAGCAACGCACGACAGCCGACCATCGCCCGCTCCAGTGCGTCGATTACCGTTTGCGGCCGTGCGTGAGGGCTCACCTGGATGCTGATCGACAAGCCATGGACATCGCTGGGTCGGCTGAAATTGATGATCTTGGCCTTTGCCGCCAGCGAGTTGGGGATCACCGCCATGCTCCCTTGGGAGGTCTGTAGCCGTGTAGCCCGCCAATCGATGTCGGTGACCCGGCCTTCGGTGCCGTCGATGGAAATCCAGTCATCGACCTGATAGGGCTTTGTGGTATTGAGCACGATGCCGGAGAAAACATCGCTGAGGGTGCTCTGCAACGCCAGGCCGACGATGATTGCCATCGCGCCGGACGTCGCCAGCACGCCTTTGACCGGCAGGTCGAGCACGTAAGCCAACGCGGCGATCACCGCGACCAGGAAAATCACCGCACCGAGCAGGTCCTGCAATAGCCGCCCGGTATGGCCGACCCGTTGCATCATCACCGCACCGATCATCACCGTCAGGGTGCGCGCGGCGAACAACCACCAGCCGATCTGCAAGCCGGTCGCCGCGAGGTGCCGGGGCACGTCGTCGACCCACTGGGCTTTCTCCATGGGATTGAGGCCTTCGTTGAACAGCAGCACGCTGAACAACGAAAAGATCAGCAGCCGTACACCGATTTTCCAGTAGGTCCGGTCGGCGCTGACCAGCCGCCACAACACCAGATCGAGCACAAGCAGTGCCAGGGCACAGAGCAGCGGGTGGTCGGTGAACAGAGACAGCATCGGGACAGCTCCAGGAAGGCCATTGGCGAAGATTGGCACAGAATGAACACGCTGTAGAGGTCACCCCACGACAAATCCCAGGCACGCCCCAGCCCCCTGTGGGAGCGAGCCTGCTCGCGAAGAGGCCCGCCCCTTCAACATCCTTTTTCGCCTGAGATACCGCTATCGCGAGCAAGCTCGCTCCCACAGTAGATTCCCGGCGAACACAAAATCAGAACCAACACAAAACCATGTGGGAGCGAGCTTGCTCGCGAAGGCGGCCGTCCATTCAACATTGATGCAAGCTGAACCGACGCATTCGCGAGCAAGCTCGCTCCCACAGGTGAGGTCTACAGGGCTATGCGACCACTTCAGCCCTGCATCCGGCCGAAGTGCCCGGAATGGAAATCCTCGAAGGCCTGGAGGATTTCCTGCTGGCTGTTCATCACGAACGGGCCATGGCCGACGATGGGTTCATTGATGGGCTCGCCACTGAGCAACAGGACCACCGCGTCATGGTCGGCTTGCAGGCTCAATTGGTCGCCGGCCCGTTCGAACAGGGCCAGTTGCCCTTGCTCGACGCGTTCACGGCCGTTGACCTGGACGGTGCCGCGCAGCACCACCAGTGCAGTGTTGTAACCGTCATGCACGGCCACGGTCAGGTGCCTCCCGGCGTTCAGGCGGATGTCCCAGACGTCGATCGGGGTAAAGGTTTTCGCCGGGCCTTGATGCCCTTCGAAGGACCCGGCAATCAGGCGCAAGCTACCGGCTCCATCCTTCAGCGCGATCTGTGGGATGTCGCCCTTGAGAATGGTCTGGTAGCCGGCCGGCGCCATCTTGTCCTTGGCGGGCAAGTTGACCCACAGCTGGACCATTTCCATGAACCCGCCCTGCCGCGCGAAGGCTTCGGAGTGGAACTCTTCGTGAATGATGCCGGACGCAGCGGTCATCCATTGCACGTCACCGGGGCCGATCTTGCCGCCGCTGCCAGTCGAATCACGATGTTCCAGTTCGCCCTGGTAGACGATGGTCACGGTTTCGAAACCACGATGAGGGTGCTGGCCTACGCCGCGTCGCTCGGTGGTCGGTGCGAATTCGCTGGGCGCCGCATGATCGAGCAGCAGGAACGGGCTGACATGTTTGCCCAGATTATCGTAGGAAAACAGCGTGCGAACCGGAAAGCCGTCGCCGACCCAATGAGGCCGCGGACTGGTATAGACGCCGGTGATGTTTTTCATGCTGAGTCTCCAATCGGGTGTTGCCATTCGATGGAACAGCTTAAAACCGCACCCCTTGATGCGCTAGACTGCAAAAATCGGCCGTAGCGTTCCATCAGGAGAACGATCATCGAAGACCTCAACACCCTGTACTACTTCACCCAAGTGGTCGAACACGGCGGCTTCGCCCCCGCTGGCCGGGCGCTGGACATGCCCAAGTCCAAGCTCAGCCGGCGTATCGCCCAGCTGGAGGAGCGCCTGGGCGTCAGGCTGATCCATCGCACCAGCCGGCATTGTTCGTTGACGGAAATCGGCCAGGCCTATTACCAGCGCTGCCTGGCCATGCGGGTCGAGGCTGAAAGTGCCGCCGAAGTGATCGAACGCAACCGCTCAGAACCCCAGGGACTGGTGCGCATCAGTTGCCCGACGGCGCTGCTCAACAGCTGGGTCGGACCGATGCTGACCCGCTACATGGTCAAGTACCCGCGGGTGGAGCTGTTCATCGAGAGCACCAACCGCCGCGTCGACCTGCTCCACGAAGGGTTCGATATCGCGTTGCGGGTCCGTTTCCCCCCGCTGGAAAACACTGACATGGTCATGAAGGTGCTGAGCAACAGCACCCAGTGCCTGGTGGGGAGCCCGGTCTATCGTGAAGGCCTGTCGTCCCCCGCCTCGCCGGCGGACCTCAATGGCCTGCCCAGCGTCCACTGGGGTTCGGCGCAACGTGAATACCAATGGGAGCTGTTCGGCCCGGACGGCACCCGCGCGCTGATCCGCCACGCACCGCGCATGGTCACCGACGACCTGCTGGCCTTGCGTCATGCGGTGCTGGCGGGCATCGGCATCGCTCACCTGCCCACGGTCGTGGTACGCGAAGACCTGGCCGCCGGACGCCTGGTGGAACTGGTGCCGGGCTGGACACCGAAATGCGGGATCGTCCATGCGATATTCGCCTCACGCCGTGGCTTGCTGCCCTCGGTGCGCACCCTGATCGACTTCCTCGCCGAGGAGTTCAGCCAGAGCGACATGGCCTAGCGCATGCGGCAAGGCGCTCCCCACGGTGCCCTACAAGTGATTGCGCTTGGCGAAATCCGACAGGCCCACCAGGGTTTTCAAGCCAAGCTTCTCCAGCAGGCGGGTCTTGTAGGTGCTGACCGTCTTGGGGCTCAGGAACAAAGCTTCGGCGACGTCCTTACCGCGCATGCCCATGGCCAGCATCCGCAGGATTGACAACTCGCGGATCGAGAGACTCTCCAGCGCCTGCTGTTCGGTGCGCTGCTGGAAATCCAGGCGGACGGACATCTGTGGGAAATAGGAATAACCGGACTTCAATGCATGAATGGCCTTGGTCAATTCCTTCAGGTCGCTTTTCTTGGTGACAAACCCTCGGGCCCCCGCCGAGATACAGCGATTGCAGAAATGCTGGGCATCCTGGGAGGTAAACACCAGCACCCCGCATGACGGGAACTCGGCCATGATCCAGCTCAACAGTTCAAGGCCGTCGAAACCGTTCATTACCAGGTCCAGGATTACCAGGTCGGGTATGCTTTCCTTGATCAAGGCCCTGGCTTGCGCCACGCTGCTGGCATCGCGGACCTGCGCAGCCCCTTCATTCTGGCAAATGAGCCGCAACGCTCCTCGAATGACAGGGTGGTCGTCCACGATCAACATGTCTTTCACGGCAACTCCCTGGGTAATTACAAACGACATTGGTGCCAGACGGCATCGAACTCTTGCACAAGCGATGGGCAGGATTCACCTGTCAGATCTGACAGGTGCGACCAGTGGTCGTTGGCCCGGCGAAACCATCTCGTCAAGAGCGCGCCCGCTCGCTGATACGCGCTCCCTCGGCACGAGCCATCAGGCAGGCCAGTGCAACAGGTTCGGGCAACGCGGCCTGGCTCAGTTGCACGTGAGAACGGCGCCCGCCTACCTGCGGCGACACGCCAGCCTGCGGCATGTTGTAGATCAACCCGTGAAGCACCTGGGGGTTGTCGACCAGGAAATCGGCTAACTCCACTCCGCCACTTGCCAGTCGGGCATTGGCGACGATCACGTCGAACGGCTCGCTGCCATACTCCACCAGCAGCAACAATTCCTCCATGTCGTTCACCGGCGCAATCCGGAAATAACCCTGCTGGTTGAACAGGCGCTCAAGCTTCATTCGATGAAAATGCTCTGAATCGGCGATCATGATACGTAATGCTTTGTTCGGCATGACGGGCATCCAATGGCAACGCGACGGGTACGGCGGCCCATGAACGTCAGGAGGCGTCAGGCTAGAGAAAGCTTCTAAAGGACGCTGTAGGAAAAATCTTAAAAACCGGGTAAATGGCGCCCATGGCGCCGTCCTGCGATCGATATCCCCTCATGTCGGTCAGCAACCACCTCAACCTGACCAGAGCGACGATGCACGCAGCCGCCCGGTCAAATGTTCGAGCGCCTGCTGCAAGTCACCCACCGCATCGGCCAACGACGACGCATCCCGCTCCCGGCAAGCGTCTTCCAGGGCATCGCACGCGCTAACCAGACCTTGCGCCCTGACCATCCGCGCCCCGCCCTTGATCCGATGCGCCAGGTCGGCGAGTCCGGGCAGATCATGCCGGGCGGACAAGCGCAGCAACTGCGCGGTGTCTTCGGTATTGCAGGTGACCAGCTCGCTGATCAGGCTGTTCAGCGCCTCCGTATCGCCGCCGGTCAACTGCGCCAGGCCGTCCAGGTCAAAATCATCCGTGGGCGCCTCGGCCTCCGTTCCAGGAAACCCTGCTGCCGGTTCCGGAAAAACCTGCGCCAGACGGGCACCGAGGACTTCGAGCCCGATGGGCTTGAACAGGCAGTCGTTCATTCCCGCGTCGATGCAACGCTGCTTTTCTTCTGGCTGGGCATTGGCGGTGAACCCGAGTATCAATATCGGCGACAGGCCTCGCGCGTGCTCCTCTTCACGAATGGCTCGGGTCAATGCGTAGCCATCCATCAAAGGCATGTTGCAGTCGGTAATGATCATGTCGAAGCGCCCGGCGCGCCACGCATGCAGGCCTTGCACACCCTCCGCAGCCTCCTCCACGCGGTGGCCCAGGTAACTCAGTTGCTGGCACAGCAACAGGCGATTGGCCGGATAGTCATCGACCACCAGAATGGCCAGCGCCCGCATCGGCAACGGCGTCTTGCCCCCGGCAAGTGGGGCCTGGAGCAAGGCGTCGAGCAGCGGCAGATCCAGCCGGATCTCGACCTGCGTGCCCTCCCCCGGCAGGCTGCTCATCGTCAGGGTGCCGCCCATCATTTCGCACAAGGTCCGGCTGATGACCAACCCCAGCCCGGAGCCGCCGCGGGTCGACTCGCGGTTGTCGCCGACCTGGGTGAA
The DNA here is from genome assembly GCF_054161305.1 of Pseudomonas sp. Z2-11. Lineage (NCBI taxonomy): Bacteria > Pseudomonadati > Pseudomonadota > Gammaproteobacteria > Pseudomonadales > Pseudomonadaceae > Pseudomonas > Pseudomonas sp. Z2-11. Next base: position 1,894,887 of record NZ_CP096395.1, on the reverse strand, counting down.
CGGCTGGAACAGCCGCTGCTGGTCTTCAAGGGAAATCCCGCTGCCGGTGTCTTCCACCCGCAAGCGAACAGCGAGTCGCTCGTCTTCACTGCCGGGGACGACCTCGGCGATCAAGCGCACCAAGCCCTGATCGGTGAACTTGATCGCGTTGCTGAGCAGGTTCGACAGCACCTGCTTGAAGTGCAACGGATCGATCAGCACGTCGCGGTCGAGCTCGTCGTCCAGGGCCAGCTGCAGGCCCAGGTGTTTCTGCCGGGCCAAGCCTTCGAAAACCCGCGCCACCGACTCGACCAGCTCCCGCAGGTTGGCGCGCTCCGGCGCCAGCGACATCCGCCCGGACTCGATACGGGCAACATCGAGGATGTCGCCGATCAACGCCAGCAAGCCATGGGCAGCGCCCGAAGCGACCTCGATGGCCGCCCGATCGACAATGCCTTCTTCGGCCTTTTTCAGCGCCAGTTCGAGCATGCCGATCACGGCGTTCATCGGCGTGCGGATCTCGTGGCTCATCGTCGCCAGGAACGTGGTCTTGGCCCGGTTGGCGTCATCCGAACCGTCCTTGGCAATGCGCAATTGTTCGAGCAGGTGCTGGCGTTCGCTGACGTCGATCCAGCCGCCGATCATGCCGCTGACCGCGCCGTCGCTGCCGCGATACGGCAGCATCCATTGATAGATGGTCAGCGCCTCGCCGCTGGCCACAGTCAAGTGGCGGTCTTGCACCCGGGGTAGGCCCTGCTCCATGACCCGCAAGTAATCATTGTGGTAGAGCCGCGCTTCGACCGGATCCCCCGGCGCGCTTTCGAGCAGGGTCTTGCCGACAACGCTCTGCCGTTTGGCACCGAATACCTCCAGGTAGCCGCTGTTGCACAACACCAGCCGCGCCTCGCGATCACGGACATAGATCGGATGTGGCGTGCCGTCGATCAATACCCGCATGAATTCCAGTTGGTCGTTGAGGGCGACTTCGGCCTGCCGACGCTTGCGTATCAGATGGCGCAGATAGCCGATCCAGCCCAGCGCCAGGAGCAACAGCAGTGCAGCGATGGCGAAGCCTTGGAGAACGGTGGCGCGGTGGCGCAGCCAATAACTGTCTTCCACAACGATTTCCGTACGCCAGCGGTTGGTCAGTTCGTCCATTTCCTCAGGGGCAATGCTGAGCAGCGCCTTGTCCAGGATCGAATGCAACTGCGGCGCGTCCCGGCGGGTGCCCAAGGCGATCAGCGCCGGCTCGGTGCCGACGGTGCAGGTGATCTGCAGCGTGTCGCGGTACTGACGGGAGATCATGTAGCTGGCACTGAGCAGCGGGCTGATCGCCGCGTCCACCGCGCCGGAAGCCACCATGGCCAGGGCATCGGCGGCGTTTTGCGCCGGCACCAGTTCGACGTCGGGAAATTGCTGCAGCAGGTAATCGCGCAGCACATTTCCGCGCACCAGTGCCAGGCGCTTGCCGGCCATCTGCTCCGGCGTGACGGGGGCCTGGGTATCCAGGGCGGCCACGAGCACGTAGGGATTACTCAAATAGGGTCGGGTAGAACTCAATTCATCGGCGTAGTCGGAACCCGGCGGGAACGCCGCCACGACGTCGGCCTCGCCACTCTTGACCTGCGCGATCAGATCCTCGAGCGACTCACCGTGCCGGATATCGAATTTCAGCCCGGTGCGCAGGCTGATTTTCGCCAGCACATCGGCACTGATGCCGCGAAAGTGTGCCTGTTGGTCAATGAACGTCAGCGGCATGAAATGATCATTGATCACCACCCTGATTCGCGGATGCGTGTCCAGCCAGCGTTGTTCGTTGACGCTGAAATGCAGCCGTTGATGACCGGGCATGCTTGCGCCCCCGGCACTCCAGCGGCGCAGGATCGCCATGCGCTCGGTGCCGGGAATGGCTTGCAAGGCGCTGTTGATGATCCGCAGCAGGCGCGTGTTGTCACGCGCCAGGGCAAACGCGAACGGCTGCACTTCCAAGCGTGAAAAGTCGGCCAACTGGACGTTGTTCAGGTAGTTCTTGGTGATCAGGTAATGGGCGCTGATCGAGTCCCCCAGATAGACGTCGGCCTGGCCGAAAGCCACGGCACCGATGGCGCTCAGCGTCGACGGGTACAGCTGCAGCGAAGCCTTGGGGTAAAAAGCCTTGACCGCTTCAGGGGGCAGATAGTGATAAAGCATCGCCACGCGCTTGCCCGCCAGGTCCGGCGCGAGCTTGCGATTGTCACCGGCACGGGTCACCAGGGTCGGCTGGTCATCGGCGTAGGCCTGGGACATCGCCAGTTCCGGATCGCCAGCCTCGAAGCCATTGGCGCTGCCGAGCATGTCGATTGCACCGCCGCGCAGGGCCTGCAGCGCCTCGGCCCGCGACGGGTACCGGCGCACCTGCACATCGACCTGCAACAACTGACCGAGCAACCCGGCGTAATCGGCGGTCAGGCCTTCGTATTCATGGCCATTGCCGGTGATACCGAACGGCGCATAATCCGGCGCAGAGGCGCCCAGCAGCAACGAGCCCTTGTCGCGCAGCCAGGCCCGGTCGGCTGCATCCAGTGACACCGAATAACCGCTCACGGTGGAACGCCCAAGCACCTGCAGCGACTCGGGCGCAGCGACGGTCTCCGGCGCCATGCTCAATAAACCCAGCCACAACGCCGCCAGGCTCATGCGTGAAAACACAATCATCGGATCAGAGGGTTTCGCCTGGCCTTGGCAGAGTTGGCGCGGGAGCGCCACCGAACCTGGGTGAAAATAAGGTTCTGCCTGCCAAAGCAAGGGAACAGCGAACCGTCAGCGTGCCTGTAGAAAATACAGCAAGCGTGACTGGAGTGTAGGAAGTTTCTGAGGAATTTCCTGATGTGTTATCGAGAAATAACATCGCTCAGGCGCAGACGGTGATCCGTGGCATTGCGCCCAAGCGCAGCCCGGGATCGCCGCCTGCCGGCAGACCTTATGCCGTGACCAGCAATCGCTCCCGTACCGATTGGCCCAGGCCGCGTTCCTTGCCGTGCTCATAGAGCGAGCCGGCGATTTCGTCGGCGCGCACCGGCAGGATCGACAGCAAGGTGTCGCTCAAACCATGGCTGGCCTGACAAAAGCCCTGCATGTAGATGGCGGCCTTGCAGCGCTCATCGGTGATCAGTTTGTAGTTGCGATCCACCTCGAAATCGCCGAGGTATTGCGCCAGCGGCTCCAGCAAGGTGCGGTGCATCTGGCGCTCGTAGCCGGTGGCGAGCACCACCGCGTCATAGCGCCGGTTGGTCAGCTCGCCGGTGGCGTTGTTGCGCATGGCCAACTCCACGCCATTCTCCGTGGCCGTGGCTTTTTCGATCGTGGTCAGGGTACGGAACGCATGGCGGGCGATGCCCGAGACTTTCTGGCGATAGAAAATCCCATAGATGCGTTCGATGAGGTCGATGTCGACCACCGAATAATTGGTGTTGTGGTATTCGTTGACCAGCCGCTCGCGCTCGCTGTGGGGTTGCTGGAACACCAGGTCGGTGAACTCCGGCGAAAACACTTCGTTGACGAACGGGCTGTCGTCGGCCGGCTTGAGGGCCGAGCCACGCAGGATCATGTCGACCTGTGCCGATGGGAAGCTGTCGTTGAGGTCGATGAAGGCTTCGGCTGCGCTCTGGCCGCCGCCGATGATCGCGATTTTCATTGGTTGGCCGCTCACGCACGGTTGGGTTGCCATGCGCTCCAGATACTGCGAGTGATGGAACACCCGCGCATCTTCCCTGAACCCTTTGAACGCCTCGGGAATGCGCGGCGTGCCGCCAGCGCTGACCACCACCGAACGCGTGGTGCGCACACACTCCTCGCCCCGTCCGTTGCGGGAAATCACCCGCAGCGCTTCAACCTGATGGTTGTGCAGCACCGGCTCGATGCGCAGCACCTCTTCGCCGTAGCGGCTCTGGCCGGCGAACTGCGCCGCCACCCAGCGCAGGTAGTCGTTGTACTCCATGCGACACGGGTAGAAGGTGCCGAGGTTGATGAAATCCACCAGGCGGCCATGGTGCTTGAGGTAATTGACGAACGAGTACGGGCTGGTCGGGTTGCGCAGGGTCACCAGATCCTTGAGGAAGGAAATCTGCAATTCGCTCTGGGTCACCAGGGTATTGCCGTGCCAGCGGTAGTCGGCCTGTTTGTCGAGGAACAACACATCCAGTTCGCCCTGGACCGGGCCACGTTCCTGTAGCGCGATGGCCAGCGCCAGGTTCGAAGGGCCGAAGCCGATGCCGATCAAATCGTGAACGGTGGGCGCTGCAATTGCCTGTGTCATGTCCAGTGTCCTCTGGAGAAGCCCCTCAACAGGGCGCGAAAGCCTGGGTGACTTGAGCGGCCCGCACTAGGCCGTCAGTCGTCTGTTGAGAGGAACGAGGACAATGAAGGAAAATTTACCACCGAGAATCAGCGAGGGTGAATCAGGACGCGTCCCACTGCCGTACGCGGATACGACAATGCTTCATGGCATTGACGATGTGTTTCTCCACCAGCGCCCTGGAAATACCCAGGCGCCCGGCGATCTGCGAGTGAGACAGGCCTTCGAGCTTGCGCAGCAGGAAACTCTCGCGGCACAGCGGCGGCAACTCGGCCAGGGCCCGTTGCAGCATGTCCAGGCGCTGGCCGTGGTCCAGGCTGGTATGGGGCGATGGGGTGAAAAACCGTTCTTCGCTGTCGAGCACATCGAGGGACTCGACCTGGCGCAGGGTATTGCGCCGATGCCCGTCGATTACCAGGTTCAGCGCGGTGCGATAAAGGAACGCCCGGGGCTGCTCGATGGGGGTATCGCTGGCACGCTCCAGCACCCGCACGTAGGCGTCATGCACCACATCTTCGGCCGCCTGGCGGTTGCCTAGCCTGGCGTTGAGGAAACACACCAGTTCGCGATAGTAGTTTTCCAACATGACTCCCGTGCGCAGCGACTGCGACAGCTATCCCTGTGCCACTCGGCATGCCTGAAAAAGGCATGGCAGGATAGTGGCAGGCTCAATCGCGTAATTTATAGTAATTCTCATATAGATTTAAAGCGTTGGTTTGTATCAAGGCCGAATCGTTCAGTTCCAGTGGCGCCAGGTGTTGCTTTCGTGGCGAGGGGATTTATCCCCGCTGGGCTGCGAAGCAGCCCCAAACCAGCTCACTCAAAACATCTGACAGACCGAGGTGCAAGTTAAGAGGACTGCTTCGCAGTCCAGCGGGGATAAATCCCCTCGCCACAGATAAATCCCCTCACCTGCTATCGGGTGGGTGTCGTTTCAACTGTTACCCAGTATTTCACCCGCTAAATTCCCGCCCGGAACGCTCGTTTACCAGAACAGCCCCCCGTCCCTGCTGCTCTTGCGACGGACCCGATATCACCGGCCGGAACCCTGCATGAAACGTCCCCGCCTCACCCGCCCCGCCTGGCTCCTGACTTTTGCCCTGCTACCGGCCGTGGCCTTCGCCGCGTGGCAAGCGGTTACGCCGGACCACGGCACCGTCGCCACAGCGGCCGTCACCCGTGGCGATATCGAAAACAGCGTCACCGCCCTCGGCACCTTGCAACCGCGGCGTTATGTAGACGTCGGCGCCCAGGCCTCCGGGCAGATCCAGAGGATCCATGTCGAGGCCGGCGACGAGGTTCGCGAAGGCCAGTTGCTGGTGGAAATCGACCCGTCCACGCAGAAAGCCCGGCTCGACGCCGGACGTTTTTCCATCGAAAACCTCAAGGCCCAACTCCAGGAACAACGCGCCCAGCACGACCTGGCGCAACAGAAATTCCGCCGTCAACAACAGCTCAAGGCCGGCGGAGCTACTCGCGAAGAGGATGTGCAGACGGCGCAGGCCGAGGTGCGGGCGACCCAGGCGCGCATCGACATGTTCCAGGCGCAGATCCGCCAGGCCCAGGCCAATCTGCGCAGCGACGAGGCCGAATTGGGCTATACCCGGATCTATGCGCCGATGAACGGCACCGTGGTTGCCGTCGGCGCCCGGGAAGGCCAGACCCTCAACGCCCAGCAGCAAACCCCGCTGATCCTGCGCATCGCCCGGCTGTCACCGATGACGGTCTGGGCCGAAGTCTCGGAAGCCGACATCGGCCACGTCAAACCTGGCATGACCGCCTACTTCACCACCCTGGCCGGCGGTAACCGACGCTGGAGCAGCACCGTGCGACAGATCCTGCCGGTGCCGCCGCGTCCGCTGGAAGCCAGCCAGGGCGGCAGTCCCTCCGGTGGCCGCAGCGGCAGCGAACGGGTGGTGCTCTACACCGTGCTGCTGGACGTGGACAACGCCGACCGCGCCCTGATGACCGACATGACCGCCCAGGTATTTTTCGTCGCTGCCCAGGCCAAGGACGTGTTGACCGTGCCCATCGCCGCGTTGCAGGACGCAAGCCAGGTGCGGGTGCTGGCCGACAATGGCGACATCCAGCCAAGGACCGTTCGCACCGGCGTCAGCGACCGCTTGCGCACGCAGATCCTCGACGGCCTGAGCGAAGGCGATCGTGTGCTGATCGGCCCGGCCAGCGGCAGCGGAGGCTGAATGAGTACGCCCCTGATCGAACTGCGGGACATTCGCAAGGCCTACGGCGGTGGCGACAGCCCACGGGTGGAAGTGCTGCGGAGTATCGACCTGTCGATTCACGCTGGGGAGTTTTTGGCGATCGTCGGGGCGTCCGGCTCCGGCAAATCGACGCTGATGAACATCCTCGGCTGCCTCGACCGTCCCACCAGCGGCGAGTACCGCTTTGCCGGTGAGAACGTCGCCCGACTGGGCAGCGACGAACTGGCCTGGCTGCGCCGGGAGGCGTTCGGGTTCGTGTTCCAGGGCTACCACCTGATCCCGTCCGGCACGGCCCAGGAAAACGTCGAGATGCCGGCCATCTATGCCGGCACCTCGACCGCCGAGCGTCATGCCCGGGCCAGCGCCCTGCTCGAACGCCTGGGCCTGGCGAGCCGCACCGGCAATCGTCCCCACCAGCTGTCCGGCGGGCAGCAACAGCGAGTGTCGATTGCCCGGGCCTTGATGAACGGCGGGCACATCATTCTTGCCGACGAACCCACCGGCGCCCTCGACAGCCAGAGCGGCATCGAAGTCATGGCGCTGCTCGACGAACTGGCGAGCCAGGGTCACGTAGTGATCCTGATCACCCACGACCGCGAAGTGGCGGCCCGGGCCAAACGCATCATCGAAATCCGCGATGGGCGGATCATCAGCGACAGCGCCACCACCACAGCCAGCGCACCACAAGCCAACCCCAAGGCGTTGCAGGCGGTGGATCTGCGCCAGCGCCTGAGCGCCGGCAGCGAGCACAACGGCGCCTGGAAAGGCGAACTGGTGGACGCCGTCCAGGCCGCTTGGCGAGTGATGTGGATCAACCGTTTTCGCACCGCCCTGACCTTGCTCGGCATCGTCATCGGCGTGGCCTCAGTGGTGGTAATGCTGGCGGTGGGCGAAGGCAGCAAGCGCCAGGTCATGGCCCAGATGGGCGCCTTCGGCTCCAACATCATCTACCTAAACGGCACCGCGCCCAACCCGCGCGCCGCCAAGGGCATCATCAGCGAACAGGACATCGCCGCCCTCGCCGCCCTGCCCGAAGTGCAGCGCATCATGCCGGTCAACGGCAACAACGCCAACGTGCGTTTCGGCAACCTCGACCACACCAGCTACGTGGGCGGCAACGACACGAATTTCCCGACCATCTTCAACTGGCCGGTGGCCCAGGGCAGCTACTTCAGTGACACCGATGAGCGCAGCGCGGCGGCGGTGGCGGTGATCGGCCACAAGGTCCGGCAGAAGCTGCTTAAGGACGTCGCCGATCCCATCGGCCGCTACATCCTGATCGAAAATGTGCCATTCCAGGTGGTCGGCGTACTCGCCGAAAAAGGCGCCAGCTCGGGGGATTCGGACGCCGACAACCGCATCGCCGTGCCCTACTCCGCCGCCAGCGTGCGTCTGTTTGGCAGCCGTCATCCTGAATACGTGGTGATCGCCGCTCGCGACGCGGCCAAGGTCAAGGAGGCCGAGCAGGCCGTTTCCCGTACCTTGCTGCGACTGCACAACGGCAAGCAGGATTTCGAGCTGACCAACAACGCCGCGATGATCCAGGCCGAGGCCCGCACCCAGGGCACGCTGTCGTTGATGCTCGGGGCCATTGCGGCGATTTCGCTGCTGGTGGGCGGCATCGGCGTGATGAATATCATGCTCATGACAGTGCGCGAGCGGACCCGGGAAATCGGCATCCGCATGGCCACCGGCGCCCGCCAGCGCGACATTCTGCGCCAGTTCCTGACCGAAGCGGTGATGCTCTCGGTGGTCGGTGGATTGGCCGGCATCGGCCTGGCCCTGCTGGTGGGCGGCGCGTTGCTGCTGGGCAAAATCGCCGTGGCGTTCGAATGGCTGGCGGTGTTCGGCGCCTTCGGTTGTGCGCTGGTCACCGGCGTCGTCTTCGGTTTCATGCCGGCCCGCAAGGCCGCTCGCCTCGACCCGGTCGCGGCCCTTACCAGTGAATGAATCCTTCTCTATGAAAGCGCACCTGACCCTCCTGGCCGCCAGCCTGCTGCTGGCGGCCTGCGGCACACCTTTGTCGACACCCGACAGCGGCATCGAGCCGCCGCAGGCCTGGCAAACTGTCGATACGCCCAATGCGCGTGTCGATAACCAACAATGGTGGAAGCAGTTCGGCAGCCGGCAACTCGATCGTTTGATCGAACAGGCGCGCCAAGGCAGCTTCGACCTCGCGGCCGCCATGGCCCGGGTTCGCCAGGCCCAGGCCAGCGCGGTGATTGCCGGCGCACCGTTGCTGCCGGAAATCAGCGCCGGGCTCAACGGCAATCGCCAGGAGCTGCTGCGGGGCGAGGGCTACAGCCAGTTGGACGTGGATCGGAACAACCGCACCATCGACTACTACGATGCCCACCTCAGCGCCAGTTATGAAGTGGATTTCTGGGGCGGCAAGCGGGCGGCGCGGGACAGTGCGTTGAGTTCGTTGTCGGCCAGCCGGTTCGACCGGGCGACCGTTGAGCTGACCCTGCTCAGCGCTGTCGCCAACAGCTACACCCAGGCCTTGTCGCTGCGCGAACAACAGCGCATCGCCGAACTGAACCTGGCCAACGCGCAAAACGTGCTCGACCTGGTGCAGACCCGCTACGATGCCGGCAGCGCCACGGCGCTGGAACTGTCCCAGCAAAAAAGCCTGGTGGCGACGCAACAGCGCCGGTTGCCCCAGGTGCAACAACAGGCGCGGGAGGCGTTGATCACCCTGGCGGCATTGTTGGGCCAACCGGTGCAGTCGCTCAAGCTCGACGATGAAACCTTCGACGCCTTGCACTGGCCCGCCATCGACGCGGGCGTACCCAGTGACCTGCTGCGCCGTCGCCCCGACATCGCCGCCGCCGAAGCACGCCTCGCCGCCGCCCAGGCCGACATCAGCGTGGCCCGCGCCGCCCTGCTGCCCTCGGTCACCCTGGGCCTGAGCCTGGCCACCGGCGCCGACATCGCCGACCAGTTGTTGCGCAACAACGTCTACAACCTCAGCGCCGGCCTGGCCGCGCCGATCTTCAACAACGGTCGCCTGCGGGCCGAACGGGACAGGGCCACCGCGCGCCAGGAAGAACTGCTGGAAACCTACCGCGCCGCGATCATCAACGGTTTCGCCGACGTCGAAAAAGCCCTGAACGGCATCCAGGGCCTGGACCAGCAGCGACAATGGCAGAGCGAAGAACTGCACCAGGCGCAAACCGCTTTCGACATCGCCCAGAGCCGCTACCAGGCCGGCGCCGAAGACTTGCTCACCGTACTCGAAACCCAACGCACGCTGTACGCCGCCCAGGACATGAACGTGCAATTGCGCCTGGCACGAGTGCAGGCGAGCGTGGCGTTGTACAAGGCGCTGGGTGGGGGTTGGCGGGTGATGTAGGCCTCGAGCACACGTCCAACCCTGGTGAAATTTGTGGCGAGGGGATTTATCCCCGCTGGGTTGCGCAGCAACCCCAAAACCAGCTCACTCGACACATCTGACGCACCGAGGTACCGCTAATGGGGCTGCTTCGCAACCCAGCGGGGATAAATCCCCTCGCCACATAGGAACCTCTGTTCGCCAATAATAGTGTTCGGCTTTGGTTCTGTTTATCCGGCCATGTAAGACGTCCGAGCGAGGCTACGTTGCCTTGCGTCATTGCCTACAACTACGCCAGAATCCGCCGGCTTGTGCGCCTGCCACTCTGTCGATAACTTGTACCTCGTCACTGCCCATCAGTGATCGGGTCTGCAAGCCCGGCGAAATACCAGGCATTGCCACAAGCCAATCGACATATCCGTGTCGCTCAATGGCGGCTGTGTGCGGGAGACCTTCGGGTCTGCCGGGTTCCTGGTTTCCCGGTCTTGCAGACCCGCGCATAGCTGCCACCCATCATCTGCAAGTGATGTTCTGGCAGCGCCTTGTTCATAATCAGGAGCTGCACAATGTTCAAAGCCACCCCCAATCCCCCCGAAGAATCCCCCAGCCCGTTATTCACCGTCGCACCAGACGCCGACATCGAATGCCTGCTCGCCAACCTCAGCGAAACCCTCGCCTCGGCGAACGCGATGGCCAGCGACCTTGCCTTCGCCCTGGAAGGCTCGCGACGGCATTTGGCGTTGGGGATCCAGCAGATGATCGAGCTCGGTGAGCTCCTGGCAAACCGCGCCCTGGACATTGCCGCGCCGCGCTAGCCACCTCAAGCCAAGTGAAACCCGTGGCGAGGGAGCTTGCTCCCTCGCCACAAAAGCAGCTGTCGCGTAAGTCAAACCGGCTTGGACTTCAGATTACGCGCGTACCACGGCCGTTGCGGCACGCGGCGCAACAGTCTGGAGAGTTTGTCGTCATCACTGCCAAAGGTGATGCGCAGCGCCAGTTTCATGGTTTCCGGGTCCATTTCCACCGAGCGGCCGACCTGCAGCCCCGGCGTGGTACTGCAACCATGGGTGTCCGGGCCCAGCCAGGGGTCGGCGATTTCCACCCAGCGGCCCGGGGCGAACCAGGGCACGCCGTTGACTTGCAGCCGGCTGACTTCGCCCGGATGGAAACGCTCGTGGGCGCGGAACCAGTCTTCGAGGCGATCGTCGATCCAGCCGTGGAAGGCCCAGAATACCGGGCTCACGTGAGACGAAAACGGATCGCCCAGAAAATCGTTCTCCGGTTCGAACCAGCGCAGGGCGAAGTCCGCCTGATCGCGGGCGAACGGCACCGGATGACCGTTGGACGGGTCCCTGGGCACCGAGGCCCAGCGCATGTGCAGCCAGTCGTGCAGGCCCAGTTCTACCTCGGAACCGAACTGGCCCAAGGTCAGCTTCGACAGGTAGCGCGGATCGCGATAGCGCGACTCCCAGACCTGAAAATTGCTGTGGTAGGTCTCGGCGGTCTTGATGTCGCTGACCCATTGGGCGTACTGCTCGTCGCCACGGGCCAGCCAGGTCGGCGGCAGTGCCGTGCCGTCGACGTTATCGAAATACCGGGCAAAGCCCAGGCGATCGCGTTCCAGCTCCGGTTGCGGCAAGGGGAAACGCGGCCACGACGGTAACGGCTGGAACGAACGCGCCGTGCCGAGCATGTGCCGATGCATGAAAAAGAAATCCACCCCCGAGCCGTTGCGATCCTTGCGCGGCCCACGGGCGTCACGCTCGTTGTCTCGCGGCCCGGGCTGCCAGCCAAGGCCGCGCAGGGCGTTGCGTTTGTCTTCGTCGAGGGTGTGCCATTTGTCCCGCGAGGCGTGCCAGAGCTGGTGAAACAGACGGTGCTCGGGCGAGACCAGCCAGGCCAGGAGCTTCGGGCTCAGCGGTATGCGCTCCCTGGCTTCGGGAAAGCGCTGCTTGACGGCGATGAACTGGTTGTCGAGTTCCGGCTGTGCCAGCGGGCGGTCCAGGCGCAACACCCGGCCACTGAGGGTGGCGGTGCCGGCATTGCCGAAACCGGCCCAGACTTCGTCAACGGTCATGATGAACTCGTAATCCGGCGCGGCATGTTCGCTGCCGATCAGTCGCCAACTCAACTGCTTCGGGTCGCTGCCGGCCAGGTCGCCCAAGACCCGATAACGCGGTTCGCCCCCGGCACGCAGGCGTTCGCCGGTGTCCAGGCAGCCCACTAGGCCACGGCCCTTGTGGGCGATGTCGAGAAACACTTGCAGGTCGTCGCCGGGCATACCGTCGAGACCGGCATCGCGACCGGTGAAACGGATCGTCCAGATACCCCGCAGCGTGTTGGCCCGGCGCTGGCCCGCCACATCCGCCACATCGAACGACGCCTCGCCGGGAGTGATGGTGGGGTCCGGCCGGGTCAGTTCACGGTGCCCGTAATACACCGCAGGCACGGCGGCACCGGTCAGCGCCAGGCCTGCCATGAACCATCGTCGAGAAATCGTCATTGCCTTACCTGTGTTCGCCCTCGCACGGGCTTTATCCAAGCTAGGACGATGGCTGGGCGGACAAATTTATAGCGAGCTGTGAGGGCCTCATCGCGAGCAAGCTCGCTCCCACAATGGGTCTGGGTACATTCGCCGAAGATAGGTAGGTTTCACGGCCGCCTTCGCGAGCAGGCTCGCTCCCACAGGTGGATTGCATTTCAATGTGGGAGCGAGCTTGCTCGCGAAGGGGCCCTCAAGGGCGCCTAAATTTCCCCACCGGCCACTCGTTCCCCCCAGATAGCAAAGGCCCCCGCGCCTGTCCTTCCAAGGCGAACCAGACTGAGATCGGCAATGACCACACCACGTTCGAAAAAGGCTCTTTTCACCGGCGTATCCCTGGCCCTGGCGCTGGTCGTCGGTGGCGGGCTCGCGGCCTGGGACCATTGGTGGCGGGACAATCCCGGCTACCCGGTCAAGGTGATGAAAGAAGCCCGGGAGTTGCACGAGCGCCTGTTGTCCTTCGACAGTCACATCACCGTGCCGCTGGATTTCGGCACCGCCGGCAATGAAGCGGACAAGGACGGCAACGGCCAGTTCGACCTGGTGAAAGCCAATCGCGGTCACCTCTCCGGCGCCGCGCTGACCATATTCGGCTGGCCCGAACTGTGGAACGGCCCCAACGCGCCGCACAAGCCCACCGCCGGCTTCGTCGAGGAAGCGCGCAACCAGCAGGAAGTGCGCTACAAGATCATCACCGGCATGGTCCGGGATTTCCCCAACCAGGTCGCCCTCGCCTACACCCCGGATGATTTTCGCCGCCTGCACGGCGAAGGCAAGTTCGCGATTTTCATCAGCATGCTCAATGCCTATCCCCTCGGCCACGACCTGAGCCTGCTGGACCTATGGACGGCGCGGGGCATGCGCATGTTCGGCTTCAGCTACATCGGCAACAACGACTGGGCCGATTCTTCGCGACCGCTGCCGTTCTTCAACGATTCGCCCGACGCCCTTGGCGGCCTCTCGGACATTGGCAAGCAAGCGGTGAAACGCCTGAACGACCTGGGCGTGATCATTGACGTATCGCAAATGTCGACCCTGGCCCTGGAGCAAGTCGCACAACTGAGCCGCACCCCATTGGTAGCTTCTCACTCGGCGCCACGGGCCATGGTGGACATACCGCGCAACCTCAGCGACAAGGAAATGCAGTTGATCAAGGCCAGCGGCGGCGTGGTGCAGATTGTCGGTTTCTCCCAGTACCTGCGGCCGCTGACGCAAAAGACCCAGGACAAACTCAACGACCTGCGCGAGCGCTTCGACCTGCCGCCACTGCCCAACCTGGCGATGGCGCTGATGCCCGGCGATCCGATCATCGCCGCGTGGCCGGAACAGCGATTCGGCGAATACGCCGGCCAGCTCTACGCCATTCTCGAAGAGGAACCCAAGGCCAGCCTCAAGGACCTGGGCGATGCCATCGACTACGCCGTGCGCAAGATCGGTATCGACCACGTCGGCATCAGCTCGGACTTCAACGAAGGCGGCGGCGTAAAGGGCTGGGAAGATGTCGGCGACATCCGCAACGTGACCGCCGAACTGCTGACGCGCGGCTACTCCGAAGCCGACATCGCCAAACTCTGGGGCGGCAACTTCCTGCGCGTCTGGGACCAGGTGCAGAAAGCCGCCCAGCCAGCGATTGCCGCGACGCAGAAGGCGGCCCAGCGATGAACGAACGCCGTACCTTTCTCAAGCAAGCCGGGATCCTGACGGCCGGCCTGCCGTTTGCCGCCAGCCTGCCGTCCATCGCCGCTGCAGATCCATTGTCGCCGCTGCCCCGGGACAAATGGGCGCAACTGCGCTCGTTGTTCAACCAGGACCCGGACTACCTGCATTTCTCCAATTTCCTCATCACCACTCACCCGCGTCCGGTGCGCGAGGCCATCGAACGCCACCGCGCCGCCCTCGATAAAAACCCGGGGTTGTTGATGGACTGGGACCTGGGCGTCACCGAAGAGCGTGAGGAAAACGTGCGGACCTGGGCCGGGCGCTACCTGCAAGCGACACCGAAACAGATCGCCCTGACCGGCAGCACCACCGAAGGCCTGGCGATGATCTATGGCGGCGTCCATGTACGGCCCGACCAGGAAATCCTCACCACCGCCCATGAACATTACGCCACCCACACCATCCTCGACTTGCGCAAGCAACGGGACGGCACCCGGGTGCGCAAGATCAAGCTGTTCGAAAACGCCCGCGACGCCAGCGAGGCGCAAATCCTCGCGGCCATCGACCGCAACATCCGCCCCGAGACCCGCGTACTGGGCATGACCTGGGTGCACTCGGGCAGCGGCGTGAAGCTGCCGATCGGCAAGATCGGCGCCCTGGTGGACAAGCACAACCAGGGCCGCGGCGATGAGCAACGGATCGTGTATGTGGTGGACGGCGTGCACGGTTTTGGTGTCGAAGACCTGAATTTCCCGCAGATGAATTGCGACTTCTTCATCGCCGGCACCCACAAATGGATGTTCGGCCCCCGGGGCACCGGCGTGGTGTGCAGCCGCAGCGAAGAAGTCAGGTACGTCACGCCGATCATCCCGACCTTCTCCGAGGCGACGGCGTTTTCCACCACCATGACCCCGGGCGGCTACCACGCCTTTGAGCATCGCTGGGCGGCGGACGAGGCCTTCAAGCTGCATCTGCAACTGGGCAAGGCCGAGGTGCAGGCGCGCATTCACGCGCTGAACAGCTACCTGAAGAAACAACTGCTGGCGCTGCCGCAGATCGAGCTGATCACGCCACCGAGCCCGGAGCTGTCGGCCGGCTTCACCTTCTTCCGGGTCAAGAATCGCAAAAGCGATGAGATCGCTGCCTACCTGATGCAAAACCGCGTCATCGCCGACGCCGTGCACCGCGATGCCGGGCCGGTGATCCGCACCGCGCCGGGGCTGCTCAACACCGAAGTCGAAATCGACCGCTTCATGGCGCTGTTGAGCAAAACACTCTGATGACTGATCGAGAGCAATCGATGAACCGATATTTATTGAAGACGCTTCCGGCATTGGCCCTCACCGCCCTGTTGCCCTCCCATGCCCAGGCCTCGCAACCGGGCCAGGTATTTCGCGACTGCAAGGACTGCCCGGAGATGGTCGTGCTGCCCACCGGCACCTTCCAGATGGGCACGCCGGACAACGAGGTCGGCCGCGAGCCCGACGAAGGGCCGATGCACCCGGTGACGTTCGACAAGCCGGTGGCAATCAGCCGCTTCCAGGTGCTCAAAGGCGAGTGGTTCGCCTACCTGCGCGACAGCGGCTACGTGATGCCTGACGGCGACAAGCGCCCCGGCCGCGCGTGCCAGGCCGGCATCCCGGATTACCAGGGCAGCGATCCGCGCAAGCAATACACCGACCGGCACCCGGCGGTGTGCATGGATTTCGCCGAGGCCAGCGCCTACGTGGCGTGGCTGTCGAAAAAAACCGGCAAGCCGTATCGGTTGGTCAGCGAGTCCCTGCGCGAATACGCAGCGCGCGGCGGCAGCGATGGCCCGTTTCCCTTCCCGTTCGATGAAGGCAAGGACTACAGCATCGCCCAGCACGCCAATACCTACGGCGCCGCCGATGGCTACAACTTCACCGCGCCGGCCGGCAGCTTCGCGCCCAATGCCTTCGGCGTATACGACATGCACGGCAACGTCTACGAATGGACCGCCGATTGCTTCAACGAAAACTACCTCAATGCTCCAGGCGACGGCAGCGCAGCGCTGACGGGCAACTGCAAAGTGCGGCGCATCCGTGGCAACGACTGGGGCGAAGCACCGGTGTTCTCCCGTTCGGGCAACCGCAACGCGGTGTTCTCCGATGCCCGCGGCGATTGGCTGGGGTTCCGGGTCGCCCGGGATATGTAGCTCAACCTGCCCACCCAAATACCTCTTTGGACATGGTGGCTCTGTGGCGAGGGGATTTATCCCCGCTGGGTCGCGAAGCGGCCCCCAAGCAGGCAACACCGATCAGCCAGAGATAACGCGGCGATTCCATTAGGGCTGCTTTGCAGCCCAGCGGGGATAAATCCCCTCGCCACAATATGTGTGTCAGGTGGTTCCTCGTTAAATCCCCTTTCCCTCCAATCGTTCCATAGGTGGGCGCGTCCCAACCGGCGTGCCGCCGTCCTCCAGCCCATGCGGTGAATGCCCCCGATGGCCTTCGCCCTTTTTATCTAGCAGGGAACCTCCATGAGCCAACCACAACGCGGGGTGATCAGTGAACTGTTCATCCTGCTCAAACCCTTCCGGCTGATTGTCGTAGGCTCCATCCTCTTGGGCATGCTCGGTGGCCTGAGCATCACCGCCCTGCTGGCGACCATCAACGACGCGCTGAACGCCGATGCCGGACCCTCGCCACACATGCTCGGGACCTTCGCCGGGCTTTGCGCGGCGGCGCTGCTGACCTCGATCCTGTCGGACATCGGCACCAACCATGTCGGCCAGAACATCATCGCCAGCCTGCGCAAATCCCTCGGCCAGAAAGTCCTGCTGGCACCGATCGAACAGATCGAGCGTTTTCGCAGTCATCGGCTCATCCCGATACTGACCCACGACGTCAACATGGTCAGCAACTTCGCTTTTTCCTTTGCGCCATTGGCCATTGCTTTCACCGTCACCCTCGGTTGCCTGGCCTACCTGGCCTACCTGTCATTGCCGATGTTTGCGCTGCTGCTGGTGGCATTGGTGATCGGCACGGTCATCCAGTACGTGGCGCGAGCCCGTGGCATTCGCGGTTTCGAAGCGGCCCGCGAGGCTGAAGACGCCCTGCAAAAGCACTACAGCGCGATCGCCGCCGGCGCCAAGGAACTGCGTATCCATCGGCCTCGTCGCCAACGCATGTTCAGCCAGCGCATCGAAGCCACCGCCGAGCAGATCTGCGATACCAACATCCGCTCGGTCAACACCTTCGTGGTCGCCAAGACCTTCGGCTCGATGCTGTTCTTTGTGGTCATCGGCCTGGTCCTGGCCCTGCAATCGCTGTGGCTGGGCATCGACAAGGCGGTGCTCAGCGGTTTTGTGCTGGTGCTGTTGTATATGAAAGGGCCGCTGGAATACCTGGTGATGACCTTGCCGGTGATCAGCCGCGCCAACATTGCATTCAAACGCATTGCGGAGTTGGCCGAGCAGTTCTCCTCGCCGGAGCCACACCTGCTGCTCAATGATAAGAGCGTGCCCAAGCCGACGATCCAACAGCTTGAATTGCGTGACGTGCACTACGCCTTCCCGGCGGTCGACGGCAGCCAGGCCTTCGCCCTCGGACCGGTCAACCTGTCCATCGCCCAGGGCGAGATCGTATTCATCGTCGGCGAGAACGGCGGGGGCAAGACCACGCTGATCAAATTGCTGCTGGGCCTCTATGCGCCCCAGGGCGGTGAAATTCTGCTCGATGGCAAGCCGGTGCTGGCTGCGCAGCGTGACGATTATCGCCAGTTGTTCACCACGATTTTTGCCGACTACTACCTGTTCGATGAACTGGTGCAAGGCGACCAGCAAGTGCCGGGGACCGCCAATCGCTACCTGGAGCGCCTGGAGATTGCCCACAAGGTCAGCATTCGCGACGGTGTCTTCAGCACCACCGATCTGTCCACCGGCCAACGCAAGCGCCTGGCCCTGCTCAACGCCTGGCTGGAAGAACGCCCGGTGCTGGTCTTCGACGAATGGGCCGCCGACCAGGACCCGGTGTTCCGACGGATCTTCTACACCGAGCTACTGCCGGAGCTGAAGGCCCTGGGCAAGACCATCATCGTCATTTCCCACGACGACCGTTACTTCGACATCGCCGATCAGCTGGTGCGGATGCAGGCCGGTCACGTCGTCACTGAAAAGGTCCCGGCAGCCTTCGCCTGAGCCTGCCCGACGCAATGCTGTCTACCGCGAGAACACCATGAACGAATTGCTAGATGATGATCTGCTGGCGCTGCTGCTCGATGACGCCGCCGACGATCTGCACGCGCGGTCCAACCGCAGCCGGCTGGACCGCGCGCCCTTGTCTTTCGCCCAGCAACGCTTGTGGCTGGAACAACAGCGCGACCCGACCCGGTCGGCCTACAACCTGCCACGTGCCCTGCGCCTGACGGGCGAGCTGAATGCCGATGCCCTGGAGCAAGCGCTGAATCGGGTCATCGACCGGCACGACATCCTCCGCACCGCGTTCATCGAAATCGACGGCGCCGCGACCCAGGTGGTTGAGCGCAACGCCTGCCTGGTCCTGCATCGCGAAGACCTCGCCGGGCTCGACCAGCCGACGCTTTCGCAGCGCATCGAGCAACACGCCCGGCGACCGTTCGATCTCACCCAGGCGCCGCTGATGCGGGCCACACTGCTCAGGCTGAGCCCTGCGGAACATGTGCTGTTGCTGAATATGCATCACATCGTGTCCGATGCCTGGTCCAACACGATCCTCATGCAGGACATGACCCAGGCCTATGCCCAGGGCTTGCTGGGCGATCCGTCACCGCTGCCGCCGTTGCCCCTGCAATACGCCGACTACGCGAAGTGGCAACGCGGCGAGTACTTGCAGAGCCTGGCCTGCCAGCGCGGCGGCGAATACTGGAGCGAGTACCTGGGCCACGACCTGCCGACACTAGAACTGCCACAGGACTTTGCGCGCACCGCGAGCCAGACACACATGGCCGGCCGTGTGCAGGTGGCGCTGGCCCCGGCGATGGTCCAGGCGCTCGACACGTTCTGCCAACGCCAGGGGCTGACGCCGTTCGTGGTAGCACTGGGTGCCTGGCAATTGCTGCTGGCCCGCTACAGCCGCCAGAACGACTTCACCGTCGGCGTTCCCAACGCCAACCGCAACAACCATGAAAGCCAGGACCTGGTAGGTTTTTTTGTCAGTAGCCAGGTGTACCGGGCGCGGATCGACTCGACCCGCAGCGCGCTGGATTTTCTCCGCGATCTGCGCGTGCAGTCCCTCGCCGCGCTGGAGCATGCCGATTACCCGCTGGAATTGATCCTCGATCAATTGGGCGCCAACCCGCTGTTTCAGGTCCTGTTCAACTGGCGCACCGGATCACAGGCGGCGTCGCTGCCAAGTCCGGAGCAATTTATGCTGGAGTTTCTCGACACCGGCGAAAACCAGGCCAAGTTCGACGTGTCGCTGGATGTCGACTATTCACAACAGCAGACCGTGGCGACCTTCGAATACAGCCGTGACCTGTACCGCGCGCAAACCATCGAGCGCATGGCCGAGCATTGGCAGAACCTGCTGCGCGGCCTGATCGAAACGCCCGGCTGCGCCCTCGGCGAGCTACCGTTGTTGAGCGCCGATGAACAGCGGCTGACCCTGAACGACTGGAACCGCCGGCCGACCCGGTTGCGCAACGAACAGTGCCTGCACCAGGTGATCGAAACCCACGCCGCCAACACCGCAGAGGCGATAGCGCTGACGTTCGAAGGGCAGCACATGAGCTATGCCGAGCTCAATCGACACGCCAACCAATTGGCCCATCGTTTGATCGAACAAGGCGTCGGGCCAGACGTGCTGGTCGGCATCGCGGTAGAACGCACGCCACAGATGATCATCGGCCTGCTGGCGATTCTCAAGGCCGGCGGCGCCTACGTACCGCTGGACCCGGCCTACCCGGCTGATCGCCTGGCCTACATGATCGAGGACAGCGGCGTCAGGCAGATCCTGACCGAGGCCCACCTGCTTGATTCGCTGGCGCTGCCCGTCGGCGTCGACTGCCTGTTGCTGGATCCGGTCGATGCCGTCAGCACCTGTCCCGAACACAATCCGCACGTGCCGATGGATCCGGACAACCTGGCCTACGTGATCTACACCTCCGGCTCCACCGGCAAACCCAAAGGCGCACTGCTCGCGCACCACAACGTCAGCCGATTGTTCCAGGCCACCGACCATTGGTTCGGTTTCGGCCAGCAGGACGTGTGGTGCCTGTTTCACTCCTACGCCTTCGATTTTTCCGTGTGGGAGATCTTCGGTGCCCTGCTGCATGGCGGTCGACTGGTCATCGTGCCCCACGCCGTGAGCCGTTCGCCCGAGGATTTCTACGCCCTCGTCTGCCAGGAAAAGGTCACGGTGCTCAACCAGACCCCATCGGCATTCAAGTCATTGCTGCAGGTGGCCTGCGCCCCTCAACAGACGCTCGTCCACCGGTTGCGACAAGTGATTTTCGGCGGTGAAGCGATTGATGTGCAGAGCCTGCGCCCCTGGTTCGAACGTTTCGGCGACCAGACACCAGAATTGATCAACATGTACGGCATCACCGAAACCACGGTGCATGTCACCTGGCGGCCGCTGTCGTTGCAGGATTTGCATGGCGAGGCCGCCAGCCCCATCGGCGAGCCCATCGTCGATCTGTCCTGGTATTTGCTCGATGCGCACCTGAACCCGGTGCCCAAGGGTTGCATCGGCGAGCTGTACGTCGGTCGCGCGGGCCTGGCCCGTGGTTACCACCAGCGCGCCGACCTGACCGCCAGCCGTTTCATTCCAGACCCGTTCGACCCACTGCCGGGCGGACGCCTGTACCGCACCGGGGACCTGGCCCGCTACCTCTGCGACGGCAGCATCGAATACATCGGACGCCTCGATCATCAGGTCAAGATCCGCGGCTTCCGTATCGAGTTGGGCGAGATCCAGGCGCGCCTGCAAATGCTTCCGGCGGTCCGCGATTGCGTGGTGTTGACCCATGAAGGCCCGGGCGGCCTGCAATTGATCGCCTACGTCATCCCGACGCAACCGGCCTCGGCCGAGTTGCGCGAAGGCCTGCTGACTGCGCTGAAAACGCAGATGCCGGACTACATGGTGCCCAGCCATCTGTTATTCATCGATCACTTGCCGCTCAATGCCAACGGCAAGCTCGATCGCAAGGCCTTGCCGGAACCGGACGCCGACCTCCGGCATTCGACCTACGTGGCGCCCCGCACGCAGTTGGAACAGGCCCTGGTGCAACTCTGGCAACAGTCGCTGAAGGTCGAGCGCGTGGGTATCAGCGACAGTTTTTTTGAGCTGGGTGGGCATTCGATCCTGGCGATCGAGCTCATCGCCAACCTCAAGGCACGCCTGAACCACACGGTGCGCCTGCAAGAACTGCTGGCCAACCCGAGCATCGCCGAACTGGCCCGGTTCATTTCGCAAAAACACCGCGAGCAGACGCAGTGCCTCGTCGCCCTGAACAACGCGCCCGCCAGCGCACCGCAGCTGTTCTGCCTGCACCCCAGCGGGGGCATCGTCTTCTGCTACCAGCCACTGGCGCGCAAACTGCAAAATCGCGCACGCACCTTCGGCGTCATGCACCGCGGCTTCAGCGAACCCCATGCGGGCCCCGAGGCCTGGCACCAGATGATTGCCGACTACAGCCAGGAAATCGTCTCGGCTCAGCCAGAGGGTCCGTATTACCTGATGGGATGGTCCCTGGGCGGGGCGATTGCCCTGGACATCGCGGCAACCCTTGAAAGCCAGGGTCATACGGTGGGTTTCCTGGGGCTGGTGGACAGTACGATTCCCGAGCACCTGTATCCCGCGACGTTGCCGCGTCATCGGGAACTGCTTGCGGAGAAAAAAACCGACCCGACCTCGCAGGATCTGCATGAGGCAATCGAGTATTTCGATCTGCTGTTCCCTGCTCTTACGGAACGCACCGCGGTCTTTCGACGGGAACACCCTGACAGCTCGGTCAAGGCCTTCCACGAGTGGGCCGCCGGCCAGATCGAGCCTGAGCGAGGCGACTTGCTGTCGGTCGTGCAGAGCGTCAAGGAAGAGGTCATGAATGCCCTGGCGTTCTCGGTGCATGACCGGTTGCTGGAGGCCTTTGAAGGGTTCACTTTCAAGCCGGTACGGGTACGTCCCAGCTGCTGGTGGACCGAGGCGGAGAAAACACCGCAAGAGCTGGCGTTTTGCGAGGCGTTGGTCAGGGAACATAGCTTGACTGGCGAGTTGCAGTGCTCGGTGCATTCTCCGTTGCGCCATCGGGGCATGATCTTTGATGAGGGGTTGCTTGATTCGTTGGTTGAGGTGTTTTTGGGGGGCTTGGCGGGGTAGCGCTTGATTAGTTGATCGGTGTGTATATCCGGTTTTTCGGTAACGGCTGCTTAGGGTTCCGCCCTTACGGCGGCTCACTTTTGAGAAGCGCAAAAGTAAGCAAAACGCTTTTGCCCCACCACTTGGTGCCTCGCCTAGGCTCGGCATGCCCTCACTCCGGCATTGCTCCGTGGGCCGCCGCGAAGGGCCATCCCTGGCCCAGCGCGGCTATCCCGGCATCCTTGCCGGGATGCCCACTCCACAATGCCTGCGTTCGGCCAGCGTGGTTAATGGGGCGCCGCAATCAACGTCCACGGCGAGGCGGCCTTAGAGCCGACCTGGTTCTTGCTGGGGTCCGCGTTCCTTCTGTGGGAGCGAGCCTGCTCGCGAAGGCGGAGTGTCAGTCGATGAAGATGTTGGATGTGCCGGCCCCTTCGCGAGCAGGCTCGCTCCCACAGTGATTCCCTGTGGGCCGTGAAATCTGTTCTGTCGAAAATCCAGTGTGGGAGCGAGCTTGCTCGCGAAGGCGGAGTGTCAGTCGATGAAGATGTTGGATGTGCCGGCCCCTTCGCGAGCAAGCTCGCTCCCACAGTGACTCCCTGTGGGCCGTGAAATCTGTTCTGTTGAAAATCCAATGTGGGAGCGAGCTTGCTCGCGAAGGCGGAGTGCCAGTCAATGAAGATGTTGAGTGTGCTGGCCCCTTCGCGAGCAGGCTCGCTCCCACAGAAGGAACGCGGACCCCAGCAAGAACCAGGTCGGCTTTAAGGCCGCCTCGCGGTGGACGTTGATCTCGGGCGCCCCATTAACCACGCTGGCCGAACGCAGGCATTGTGGAGTGGGCATCCCGGCAAGGATGCCGGGATAGCCGCGCTGGGCCAGGGATGGCCCTTCGCGGCGGCCCACGGAGCAATGCCGGAGTGAGGGCACACCGAGCCTGAGCGAGGTGCCGAGTGGTGGGGCAAAAGCGTTTTGCTTACTTTTACGCTTCATAAAAGTGAGTCGCTGTAAAAGCGAAACCGCCAGCGGCCATAACCAAAGAAATGGATATGCACAAAAAAAACCGACCCGCAAAACCACAGCGGATCGGCCTTCCGCCTTAGATCAGATCAAAACTGCGGTGTATATTTCACGGTAAACATCAAATTCCTAGGATCGCCGAAGTTGTTGTTACCGTTGATCTGGTTGTAAGCCGGCGTGATGTACGTCTTGTCAAACAGGTTGTTGGCATTGACCGCCAACCCGATCTCCGGCGTCAACTGATAGCCGACACGGGCATTCCACACGGTGTAACCCGGTACGTCATAGTTGAGGTCGAAGACCTGCGTATGGCTTTGGGTAGTGAAGCCCAGGCCCGCGTTGAACCGGTTCCAGTCACCGGTGAACTGGTAGTTGCCCCACACCCGGAGCATGTGTTTCGGCGTCCAGGTACTGAAGACACTGCCTTCGTTATCCGGATCTTTCAGGTATTTGGTGGTGTTGTAGGTATAGCCCGCGAACAGCTGCAGATTGTCGACCACCTCACCGCTGATTTCGGCCTCGATGCCCTGGCTACGCACCTTGCCCGAGGCTGTCGAGCAACCGAAGCCACCACATCCCGAACCGCCGTCATTGACCGCACGGTTTTCATGGTCGTAGCGGAAGACAGCCAGGGAAGTATTGACCCGACCGTCCATCAATTCACCTTTAAGACCCACTTCATAGTTGGTGCCGATGACGGGCTTGAGCACGGAACCGTTGGCATCAACGTTGGTCTGCGGCTGGAACACGTCGGTGTAACTGGCGTACACCGCCCACTCACGACTCAAATCGTAGACGATACCGGCGTATGGCGTGACCTCCCCCGTCTCACTTCCAGTGCTCGGCGCGTTGGGGGTAATACCGGTTGCCCGTTCCGTTTTCGACTTGTAGCTGAAGTCATACCAGCTGACCCGGGAGCCGAGGATCAGCGTCAGGTCGTCCACCGGCTTGACGCGCCAGGTACCGTATATGCCTTTCTGGCGGATGTCGTACTTGCTCAGTGTGCCCATGCCACCCGGGCTGTTGATCAGGCCCTCATAGCTGATGTCCGGACGGTTGTTGTCGAGGTCGAAGATATTGTCGGTGCTGCTGTTGAAGGTCCGGGCGTATTTGTCGTCCGTCTCCAGCTGGGAGTAGTTGCCGCCGAGCATGACCTCCTGCTCCATCGACAGGGCTTCGAACTTGCCGACCAGGTTCATGTCCAGACCCACTTTGGTGGACTGGAAGTCAGTCACGAAGTCGGCATATTGCACGCGGCTGCCATCCGGCAGCAGGCCGCCAGGACTTTGCGTGCGCTGGTTTTTCGCCTGGTTGTCTTCGGTCATCTGCACGGCACCGACCTTGAACGCCCAATCCTCGTTGAAGCGATGCTCCAGGTCGGCGTACAGCGTGGTGACGTCGATATCGGAACGGTTCCAGCGCGCGCCGGTGTAGGTCGAGCGCGACACGTCCGGCATCGAGCCATCGGCGTAGCGTGGCAGGCCGCGGATGTTGCCACGCGACTCGCCATTGGATTGGCTGGCCGCGAAGCCCAGGGTGGTGTCTTCGCTCAGGTCGATGTCCAGCGAGCCGTAGAGCGAGTGGGTCTTGTTCCAGGCATGATCGACGAAGGAATGGCTCTGGTCTTCGTCGGCGACGATACGACCGCGGATGTTGCCGGCTTCGTTCAGCGGGCCGCCGGCGTCCAGTTGCAGGCCGTAGTGATCCCAGGAGCCGGCCTTGCCGGTCAGGGTAACGGTCGGGGCGCTCTGGCCACGCTTGCGCACCAGGTTGACGGCGCCGCCGGGGCTGCCGGTGCCTTGCAGCAGGCCGGACGCACCACGGAGAATTTCCAGGCGGTCGAAGAAGATCAGGTCCTGGGTTGCCCAGTTGCCCAGCGAGTAGGTGTTACGCGGGATCGGCACACCGTCGTACTGCCAGTCATCGATCTGGAAACCGCGCGACGACAGGATCATGCCCTGACCGACGCCCTGCAGGCCGACGACGCCAGTGGTCTGGTTGACGGCGTCCTTGAGGCTGACCAGGTTCTGGTCATCCATCTGCTTGCGCGTCATCACCGTGATCGACTGCGGAATCTCCTTCAGGGTATGAGTGCCCTTGCCGATGGTCACGGCATTACTGGTGTACGAGTTGCTGCCTTCGGTGGTGGCCTCCGGCTGCTGCGCGTTGATGGTGGTCGCGCCCAGTTCCAGGCCTGCGCCGGAGCCCTTTACCAGCATCAGGGTATTGCCCTCGAGGCTGTGGCGCACGCCGGTGCCCTTGAGCAATTCGGTGATGGCCGCTTGCGGGCTCATCTTGCCGCTGACGCGATTGCTTTTCAGGCCGGCCAGTTCGTCGGCGTTATAGATCACTTGTTGGTTGGTCTGCTCGCCGAACGCTTTTAATGCCTGCGGCAGCGGTTGCGCAGGGATGTTGATGCTGACGTTTTCAGCCATCACCTGGGCGCTCAATGGCAACACGCAGACCAGACCCAGGCCCGTCAACACCCGGCGCGAACGCAGGCCGCGGGACATGACCAATGCCTTAAACAGCGGTTTCAACTCATGAATTGCCGACATCGTGCTCTCTATTATTGGTAGAAGTGAAAAGTCCATGGGGGCCGAAGGGCCTGCCGCTCGCCAGCACGGTGTACCGCTGACCGACCCCTCCCCGGGTACGGTCATCCGACTGGACGACAGCTAAATTTTTCCTGGACACGACCGGCGCCTGGGCAGCCCTGCCCGAGCCGATTTGCCCGCATACCTTAGTAAGACGCAGCACCTGGGAAAAACCGGAATGAGTTTATTTATCATTCGCGCAAAAGCTCAAAAAAAAAGCCGATGCGAACGGGCACCGGCCTCTTGTTGATTGAAGCGATCGTTCCTACGCTCCCGCGTGGGAACGATCAAAACCTCACTTGGCAGCTTGCAGTTGCCGAGCCTGCTCGGTTAGCCGGGCCTTTTCCTCGGGACTCAGCGCTTCCATGCGCAAACGTACCTGAGCGATTTTTTCCAGTTGCCCCGGACTGCCCTCCACCGCTCGCAAGGCCATGGCCAGGGACGCCACGGTCGGATGATCGAAGACCAGCCCAGGATGGATGTCGCACTGCAACAACTTGCGAATGCCGGCCACCAGCTTGATCACCAGCAGTGAATGGCCGCCGGCGGCGAAGAAGTCGCGCTCGATGCCCAATCGTTCAAGCCCAAGCAATTGCGCCATGCGCGCGGCCAGCAGTTGCTCCAGCGCATCGCGCGGCGCGGCATCCTCCTCATCGCTGATCACGACCGCCAACTGCTGCAACGCCTTGCGATCGATCTTGCCGTTGGCCAGCCGTGGGAAACGTTCGATCAGCTGCAGCTGCTGCGGCACCATAACGCCGGGCAGGCGCGCGCTCAGTTCGACGCGCGCGGCGTCGAGCACGCCCGAAGACAGGCCTTGCCGGGGCACGACAAATGCCAACAAGCCCTGCTCGCCGGGCAATACCAGCGCTTCGGTCACCTGCGGTACACGTAGTAGCTCGGCCTCGATTTCCGCCAGTTCGATGCGGAACCCGCGCACCTTGACCTGTTGATCGCGGCGACCGTGCAACTGGATCCCGCCGTCCGGGCGATAACGCGCCAGGTCGCCGGTGCGGTACAGGCGCTGCGCCGGGTCGAATGGGCTCGGGATGAACGTCTGCTCGTCCGCCTTGGCATTTACGTAACCCCGGCACAACTGCGCACCGCCCAGGTACACCTCGCCCAGCACACCCACCGGCGCCAGGCGCCTGTCAGCGTCCAGCACGTAGACCTGGTTATTGCCCAGCACCTGGGTCAGTGCCGAACAATCATCGGCAGCGCCATCCAGCGCCAACCTATGGATCATCACTCCGACCGTGGCTTCGGTCGGCCCATAGTGGTTGAACACCCGGCAATCGCTGCGCAACCGGGCGATACGCTCGACCAGCGTTGGCGCAATCGGCTCGCCGCCAAGTACCAGGACGTGCGGCAGCGTCGCCTGCTCACTGTCGAGCAACGCCGCGAGGTGCGACGGCACGATTTTCAGGCAGTCGATCTGTTGTTCTCGCAGGAACCCGGCAAAGAGCGCGCCGTCCTGCATCTGTTCATCACTGGCCACATGCAAGGTCGCGCCATTGAACAACGCGCCAAACAGCGCCGTATTGCCCAGGTCCGCCGCCACGGTAGAGCTCAAAGCGACGTGTTTGCACTGGCTCAGCCCCAACGCCTGGCTGGCCTGGGCGGTGTAGTTGAGCAATTGCCGATGCTCGATCACCACGCCCTTGGGCACGCCGGTGGAACCTGAGGTGAACAACACATAGGCAATGTCATTGCCCTTGGTCGTGAGGGCCGGCAACGGCGTGTTTGAAGAACGATCAAGCTCGGCGATTGCCAGCGCCTTGAACGGCTGCGCCTGCCAGGCAGGCAAATGTGTTGCATCGGTGAGCAACACAGCGGCACCGGCCTGCTCCAGCATCAACGCCTGACGGGCCTGGGGCCACTGGATATCCAACGGCAGATAAGCCGCGCCGATGCGCCAGCTTGCCAGCATCGCGATCACCAGTTCCGCCGAGCGCGGCAAGGCCAGGGCAACAATCGACCCTTCGCCCAGGCCTTGGTCCATGAGGCCCTGTGCGACGCGCTCGACCTGATCTTTCAACTGACCGTAGCTCAGCGATTGACCAGCCTCGCTCAGGGCGATGGCGTCCGGCGTCTGCAGCGCCAGCTCGGCGATGCGCTGCGGCAGGTAACGGTTATCCACCAATGCCTGCATCGCCGGGTTGATCGCCCGCAAACGCTGCTCCTCGGCGTCGCCGAGCAAGTTGAGCTGCGCCAGTGGCGTGTGCCCAGCCACGAGGATCGAGGCCAGCAGCACCTCGTATTGTTCGAGCACGCTGCGGACCGCGGACTGCGAATAACCCGAGCGGGCATAGCAGAGGTCGACCGCAACCAGCTGTTGGGTGTCGTCCAGTTGAATCTGCAGCAGCAATTCGAACGCATCCCGCCCAGGCAAGGGCTCAGTCGCCCACGTCAGGCCAGCGCCGCTGCGAACAGAATTCGCCGGGGCAATCGCGAAGCCATAGGCCGGATACGCCGCCTCCGACGCCAGTTCCGGCGTCCAGTATTCCTGCCAGGTGCGATGGGTTTCGAGACGCGTCGCCAGCTCCACCAACCACTCGCCGAACGGCGCGTCGGCGGGCAATGGAACGTAAAGCGGCAGGTTCTTTTCGAACACGCCGAAGGCATTGGCGAAGTAGTCATAGTCGCCACGGCTGTCGTGGCGCACGCCGACCAGCGCTTGCTCAAGGCCACCCAGGCGTCCCAGCAGCACCCACCATGCGCCTTGCAGCAACGTCGCCAGCGGTTGGCCGAGCTGCTCGGCCAACCGTTGCAAGGCGTCGCGTCGGGCCGGCTCGAAGATCAGCGAAATCTGCGCATCGGCTGTTCCACCGCCAGCACGACGCGCAGCCAGCCACGGCGTGTCGATCGCCGTCTGCAGGCCGTGCAAATGCTGCTGCCAGTAATTTCTTGCAGTGCCGGCATCTTCATCCAGCACCACTTCGCTGCGCCACTCCAGGTACTGGGCAAACTCGCCGGGCGCCTCTTCCTCCGCCACATCGCCGGCGTAAGCCTGCCGTAGCTGTTCAAGCAGCAGGTTCATCGACGGCGCATCCGCGCTGTGGCGGGCGACGCCCAGCAGCAGTTGCCATTGCCGAGACGCCAGACGATAAAGCACCGCCTGGACACTGGCCGATTCGCCGAGCACAAAAGCCCGGCCGAGCGTCTCGCTGATCTGCGCCCGGACTTCCTCGGCCGGTTGTTCGCTGGCTTGTATCGTCAGTGGGAAGCGTCCCGCATGGGCCACCTGACGCAAACCGTGGAAACCGCCGACCTTGGTCAGTCGCGCCAGCAACATCGGCTGCTGCGCCACCAGCGTGTCGAAGGCGACCTGCAATCGCTGCGGGTCGAGATCACCGTCGATAACCACGTTCAGCCAACGCAAGGCCTCGCCGCAGGTCACCGTGCCCGACAGTTGCTCAAGTGCCCGTTGCTGCTCGGGCGTCAGGGCGAAACCCGCTTCCTGCGTGTCCATCGTCACCTCGTTCATGCTCCGCTTTCCTCGGTATTGAATGCGCCACGGACCGATCGCCCGGCGCCCGCTGGACGCTCCAGGCTGGCGTGGTCGTACATATCGCCCATGGCGACGACGATCTTGCGCGGCCCCTCGTACGGGTCGCGGGCGTGGGCCACGAGCATGTTGTCCAACAGGATCACGTCACCTTTCTGCCAGTCGAAACGCACCGCGCAGGCTTCGTACAACTCACCGATACGCGCCATCACCTCGTCTTCGATCGGTGTGCCGTCGCCGTAGTACACGTGCCGGGGCATGCGCTCCAGGCCGTACATCGACAACAGGTCCTGGCGCACGTCCGGCTCCAGCCAATGGATGTGATGCAGCTGCACCTGGTTGAAGAAGGATTTTTCCCCGGTGATCGGGTGCGTGATGATCGCCGGCCCCGGCGTGCGGGTCTGCAGTTCATCGTTATCGAGCCAGCGCCACTGGATGCCGCCAGCCCGGCAGCGGGCCTCCACTTCAAGGCGATCCTCGGTCTTGAAGAAGTGCTGCCACGACACGTCGAGTTTGTCGGTGAAGGTGCGCACGTACAGCAAACCCTTGTCTTCGAACTTCTCGCGAAGGTCCGTCGGCAGCTTTTCGTACATCAGGCGGCAATCCACCACCGGGGTCGCGCCGCCCACGGGTGCGGCCTGCTCGCAATAGAACATCTGCTTGCGCGGCCAGCGGTCCTGGTGGGAGCTCTCGTTGTGAAACAGGATCATCTTGCGTTCCGGGTACGGCGTGGACCGGTAGGTGTTCTTGCCGCCTTCCTTCTTCGGCAGGTCGCCGTACTGGCCGTACAGCCCCGGCTGGATCGCTTCGGCGAACGCTTCGAAGCCCTGGATACCGTCCAGTTCGAAGCCACGGAAGAGGATGCCGGCGTGCTCGGCCAGCTTCTGCTCGATCAACGGCCGGTTCTGCCGGATCCACTCGATGACGTCCAGGTGCGGCTCGCCAGGCTCCAGCATCAGCGGGAAACGCTGGGGCGCCGCCACCAGCGATTCGCGCACCAACGCCGGACGCGGCCGCGCGGCCGGGGTCGCCGAACGCTTGAGAAACTTGCCCAGTTTGTCGGCCTTGGGCCCCGGGACGTTGGCAGGCGTGGCGGCTGTCGCCACGTTGTCGACTGGCATGCTGATAGCTCCCAATTGAATGTCCTGATCAGCGACGATCTGTTCCAACAGGGCCGTCCAGGCCCGGATCAGGTACTGGATGCGCTCATGTCCGAACAAGCTTGTGGCGAATTGCCAATTACCGCGCAACTGCCCTTCTTCTTCGTCAACGAACAATGCCATGTCGAATTTAGAATGGTTCTGCAGCGCCGGCATGAACTCGACGCTCAAGCCGGCCATGGAACGCGTGCGCACCGGCACGTTGTTCATCACGAACAGCACCTGCAGCAACGGGTTCATGCCCTTGTGTCGCGGCACGCCCGCGGCCTCGACGATCTGGTCGAACGGCAGGTCCTGATGCTCCAGCGCGCCGAGCAGATGGTCCTGGGTCTGCGCCAGGAACCGGTTGAAGGCGACATCGGCGGCAAAGCGCGAACGCAACGGCAGGACGTTGACGAAGAAACCGATCAGGCGCTCCAGCTCGGGTTGTTCGCGCCCGGCCACGTCAGCGCCGACGACAAGATCCTGCGCGTCGCAGAGGCGATGCAACAACACCTGGAACGACGCCAGCAACGTGCTGTACAGCGTGACGCCGGCCGCGCTCGACACCCGGCGCAACGCCGCGCTCAGCCCGGCAGGCAGCTCGAACTGCAGCGCATCGCCCGCAAAGGAGGCCGTCTGGCCGCGTGGATTGTCCAAAGGCAAATCAAGACGCCCGTGGTAACCGTCGAGCCGCTGCTTCCAATAATCGCCCTGGCGCGCCAGCACGCCTTGGTCTTCCAGCGCCTGCTGCCACAAGGCGAAGTCATGGTACTGGACCTCCAGCGGCGCCAGCGGCATGGGCTCGCCGCGCAGGGACGCTTCGTAGATCTGCACCAGTTCATTGATCAACAGCCCCATCGACCAACCATCGGAAATGATGTGGTGCATGGCGTACAACAACACGTGCTCGGTCGGCCCCAGGCGCAGGATCCGCCCGCGCAGCAATGGCGCCTGTTCCAGGTCAATCGGGGTACTGGCGTTGTCCAGGATCGCCTGGGCCACTTGCTCTTGCCGGGTGCCGGGGGACAGGTCGGACAGATCGACCAACGGGAAATCCAGCCGGACCTCATCGGCAATCAGCGCCAGCGGATCGCCTTCGTCATCCTGGACATACGCAGTGCGCAGCACGGCGTGACGGCGTGTCACTTCGGCAAAGCTGCTCATCAGCCGCTCGACCGACAACTCGCCGCACAACCGCAGCGCCATGGGCATGCCATAGGCCGAGGTGCCGCCAGCCAGCTGCTCGGCGATCCACAACCGTCGCTGCACCAGCGACAGCGGTGCCGATTGCCGTGGCCCATGGGCCTTGAGTCGGACCTGGCTGGAATCGCCGGCCCGCGCCGCGCCGTCGCCGGTCTCGCTCATCAGCGCCGCCAGTGCCTTGAGTTGCGGATGGTCGAACAAGTCGCGCAGGCTCAGCGGATGACGCGTGAGCTTGCGCAACCGGGAGATGGCCTGCGTCGCCAGCAAGGAGTGACCGCCGCGCTCGAAGAAATGGTCGTTGCGCCCGACCTGTTCCACTTCCAGCACTTCTTGCCAGATGCCGGCGATCCGGTGCTCCAGCTCGCTGGCCGGCGCCTCGTAACCGCCCTGCAAAGACCCGGTTTCGATGCTCGGCAAGGCCTTGCGGTCGAGCTTGCCGTTGGGGGTCAGTGGCAGGTGATCGAGGAACAGCCAGTGGGCCGGGATCATGTAGTCGGGCAGGTGCGCCTTGAGATTGGCCTTGAGTTGATCGCGCAGAGTATTCGCGTCGGTCGAGGCCGCCACGTAAGCCACCAACTGCTGCCCGCCGGGACCTTCCTGGGCCAGCACGGCGACGTCGTTTACCTCGGCTTGTTGCAGCAGCCGCGCCTCGATTTCCCCCAGCTCGATGCGGAAGCCGCGGATCTTCACCTGATGGTCGAGTCGGCCCTGGTATTCGAGCACGCCATCGGCGCGATAGCGGCACAGGTCGCCGGTACGATACAGGCGTTCGCCGGTGGTCGAGAACGGGTTCGGCACGTATTTCTCGGCGGTCATCGCGGCGCGCCCGAGATAACCCCGGGTGATGCCCGCGCCGCTCAGGTACAGCTCCGCCGAGACACCTTGCGGCACCGGTTGCAGGTTGGCGTCGAGCAGGTAACTGGCGGTGTGCTTGAGCGGGCGACCGATGTTTGCCGTACCGCCGGCGGTGCGGCGGGTCCAGGTGGAATAAGTCGTGTCTTCCGAGGGGCCGTAAAGATCGTAGACATGCTCAACCCCACCGACCTGTTCACCCACCACCTGTGGGAGCGAGCTTGCTCGCGATGGCGTCCTGGCAGTTAGCCCCTCATCGACTGACCCACCGCTATCGCGAGCAAGCTCGCTCCCACAGATTTTGGGTGTCGGGTAGAGGGCATCCACCAGGCTCTGCTTCAGCGGCTCACCGGCCAGATTGATGATGCGCACGCTGTCCGGGATCTCGCCGCTGCGCTGCAACGCGGCGATCGCCGAAGGCACGGTGTTGATCAGGCGCACCTGATCGCGGGCCGGCAGGTGCGGCAGTTCCAGGGCGTTGCGGGCGATGATCAGCGAGCCGCCGTTGGCGAGGGTGACAAACAGCTCCCACACCGACAGGTCGAAGCACACCGAGGTCGATGCCAGGACGCCCTGGATATCGTCGCGGCTGTAGACGGTTCTGGACCAGTCGATTAGCGCCAGCACATTGCGGTGGGCGATGGCCACGCCCTTGGGTTTGCCGGTGGAGCCGGAGGTGTAGATGACGTAGGCGAGGTTGTCTGGGGTGACCGTTGTGCCCGGTGCGTTAAAGGGATATGAGCTCAACTCAATCCGGTCCAGCATCAGCACTTCGGTGCCAGCCGGAACCGTCAGCGTCTGCGCCACCGCCTGCTCGGTCAGCAACACCCGCGCACGGCTGTCCTCAAGCATGTAGGCCACGCGTTCGGCCGGATAATCCGGGTCCAGCGGCACGTACGCGCCGCCGGCCTTGAGCACCGCCAGCAAGGCGATCAGCAACTGCTCGGAACGCGGCATCGCCACGCCGACCCGCACTTCCGGGCCGACGCCCAGTTCGATGAGTTTGTGGGCCAGGCGATTGGCGCGGCCGTCGAGTTCGCTGTAGCTCAGGCGCGTGTTGGCAAAGGTGACCGCCAATGCGTCAGGAGTGGATTGCGCCTGGCGGGCGATCAGTTGGTGAACACAAACGCCTTGTTCGAACGGCGCATCGACCGGATTCCAGTCATGGGTCAAACGCTGATGCTCATCGAATTCCAGCATCGACAGTTCACCGAGGCAGCGCTCGCCTTGAACAGTCATCTGCCCGAGCAACTGCCCCAGATGCGCCGCCAACCGCTCAACCATATCCGGAGCAAAGCTCGCCCGTTGATAACTCATGTGCACTGACAACTGCCGCTCCAACCCCACCAGCAGCGTCAACGGATAGTTGGTCTGCTCCTGGGTCACTGGCGAACCAAAGCGCAAACCGTCCGGCGCGCCCTGTTCCAATGCCTGGGCAATCGGGTAGTTCTCGAACACCAGCAGGCTGTCGAACAGCGCGTCGCCGCCCTGCCCGGCCCAGCGCTGGATGTCGAGCAACGCGGTGTGCTCGAACTCGCGCAAGGCCAGGTTCTGCGCCTGCACCGCTTGCAGCCAGCTGGCCAAGGTCTGCTCGGCCCGAGGGCTGGCGATCACTGGCAAGGTGTTGATGAACAGGCCGATCTGCTGCTCGATGCCGGGCAAGTCCGCCGGACGCCCGGCCACGGTCGCCCCGAAGGCCACCGTTTCTCGACCGGTGTAGCGCTGCAACAGCAGCAGCCACGCCGCTTGCACCAGGGTGTTGACGGTGATTTTCGAGGCGCGGGCGAAGGCTTCCAGGCGACGGGTCGACGCTTCGTCCAGCACGTGGACGTGATCGCCGTAACCACTGCCCATGTCGGCCGGTTTGGCCACCGCATCGGCCAATCGTGTCGGCGCCTCCAGCTGTTGCAGCGCCGGTTTCCAGAACGCTTCGCTGGCCGCCGCGTCCTGGCGTTGCAGCCAGGCGATGTAGTCGCGGTAGCGGCTGCCGGACACGGCAACGGGTTGACCGCTGTAGCGTTGCAGCACTTCGCCGAGCAACTGCGAGTTGCTCCAGCCGTCCATCAGGATGTGATGGCTGGTATAGATCAAGTGATAACGCTCCTGCGCCACGCGCA
Source organism: Pseudomonas sp. Z2-11 (assembly GCF_054161305.1). Taxonomy (NCBI): domain Bacteria; kingdom Pseudomonadati; phylum Pseudomonadota; class Gammaproteobacteria; order Pseudomonadales; family Pseudomonadaceae; genus Pseudomonas; species Pseudomonas sp. Z2-11. Next base: position 1,860,085 of record NZ_CP096395.1, on the reverse strand, counting down.
CCACCACCAACCGCAACAACGGCGCCGCATCGAGGGCAAAACCTTGCTCGCGCTGGGCCGTTGCGAGGGTGCTCAGGTGCTCAGGCAGGTCAGCCTGCGTACGTGCGTCATGCAGCTGTAACGCGACCGCTACGCGCTTGTGCACCACCTGCACTGCACGCTTGAAATCACCCTCCCAGACAAAACCGCTGCGCAGCACGTCGTGGGCGTCGGTCGCCGCTTGCCAGGCCTGGCGGAAGCGCTCGACGTCCAGCCCTTCGACATCCACGCGCATCTGGTTGATGTAGTGGCCGGCCTGCTGCTCGTACAACGTGTGGAACAGCATGCCCTGCTGCATCGGCGACAGCGGATAGATGTCCTCCACGTCGCGCGCCACCAGCGGCAAGGCGTCCAACTGTTGCTGTTGCAATCCGGCCAGGGGGAAGTCCGACGGCGTGAACCCGTGGTGCCGCGGCTCGCAACAGTGGTCGATCAATGCCTGCAATTCCCCAGCGTAATCCTCGGCCAGCGCCTGGATCGTCGCTTCATCGAACATTTGCGAGCTAAACGTCCAGTCGATGCTCAACTCGCCGGCATAGACGCTGCCATTGAGCGTCAGCCAGTTGTCCAGCGGCGCCAACGGACTCTGCGCCGCGCCCGCCGATTCGCTGGCCGGGACAAACAGGCCGTCGGCGTCGTCGGCAAAGCCGCTGTCGAACTGGCCCAGGTAGTTGAATGTGATGCGCGGCACCGGCAGCGCCGCGAGGGTGAGCCGCGTCGGTTCATCGCCCAGGTAACGCAACACGCCGAAGCCGAGCCCTTTGTCTGGGATCGCCCGCAGTTGCTCCTTGATGACCTTGATCGAGCCTTCGGTGGTGGCCGTCGGGCTCAGGCGCACCGGGAACAGGCTGGTGAACCAACCGACGCTGCGGCTCAGGTCGACATCTTCGAACAGCGCCTCGCGGCCATGGCCCTCCAGCTGAATCAAGGTCGAGGCCTGGGAAGTCCAGCGGCCGATCACCTGGGCCAGCGCGGTCAGCAGCAGGTCGTTGACCTGGGTGCGATAAGCCGCCGGCGCTTGCTGCAACAGACGTCGCGTCTGGTCCTTGTCCAGCCGCGTCTGGACCTGGGTCGCGTGGCACCTGCGCAAATCGCCCCCTGGGCGGTCGCAAGGCAAGTCCTGACCGGCGCCTTGCAGTTGCTCTTGCCAATACTTCAGCTGGGACTGCAACGTCGTGCTGCCGGCATGGGCCTGCAACCGTTGCGCCCAGGTCTGCGCAGCCGTGGTCTTGGCCGGCAACGTTGGCGCCTGACCGGCCTGCAACTGCTCGTACGCCTGTTGCAGGTCCTCCAGTAGTACACGCCAGGACACGCCGTCCACCACCAGGTGATGGATCATCAGCAACAGTCGCTGGCTGCCGTCGGCCAGGCTCGCCAGCACCCCGCGCAGCAGCGCGCCATCGTGCAGGTCGAGGCTGCGTTGGGCTTGTTCGGCCAAGCGTTCAAGGGCCGGCGCATCGGCCACCTCGGCGGTCCACAACAGCGGCGAGCGCTGCCAGAGCGTGCGCTGTTCGGCCAAGGTATTGTGGCGAGCGGTCCAGGTGCCTGCCTCGCAGACGAAGGCCAGGCGCAACGCATCGTGATGCTCGACCAGGGCCTGCAACGCCTGCTCCAGATGCGCGGCATCCACGGCGCGCAAGCTCTTGAGCAACACCGACTGGTTCCAATGATGAGGCTCGGCCATGGCCTGTTCGAAAAACAACTGCTGGAACGGCAGCAATACCGTCTGCCCGATCACCGGGCCCTGATCGATGACCGGCCCGTTGTCACCGGTCGTTGCCACCCCGGCGAGGCCCTGGATGGTCTGGTGCAGGAACAGGTCCTTGGGACTGAAATGAATCCCGGCCTGACGGGCGCGACTCACCACCTGGATGGAAATGATCGAATCGCCGCCCAGCTCGAAGAAATTGTCGGTCCGCCCTACGCGTTCGCGCCCGAGCACGCTTTGCCAGATCGCGGCCAAAGTGTTTTCCACGGCGCTGACCGGGGCACTGTAGCTCTTCGGGCTGGCGCTCGGATCGGCCTTCGGCAGAGCCTTGCGCTCAAGCTTGCCGTTGGGGCTGACCGGCATTTTCTCCAGCCATACCCAGTGTTGCGGCACCATGTAGTCGGGCAAGGACTGACTCAGATGTTCCCTGAGGCGCACTTGCAGCGCCTGGCGAACGGCGTCATCGGCGACCAGCAGCTCGGCGCGCGCCGGCACCACGTAGGCCACCAGCAACGTGCCGTCCTGGGCCAGGACCACGGTTTCGCGTACCGCCTCGTGTTCGGCCAGACGCGCTTCGATTTCGCCCAACTCGATGCGCAAGCCACGGATTTTCACTTGATGGTCCATCCGGCCGGCGTATTCGATCACGCCATCGGCCCGATAACGCGCCAGGTCGCCGGTGCGATACAAGCGCTGGCCAGCGCCGAACGGCGCGGTGACGAACCGTTCGGCGGTCAACGCCGCGCGCCGATGGTAACCGCGCGCCAGCCCTTCGCCCGCCAGGTACAGCTCGCCGATCACCCCGACCGGCACCGGCGACAGCTCATCGTCGAGAATGTAGGTGCCGAGGTTGGCGATCGGCTGTCCGATCGGCACGCTGTCGCGGCCCTCCTCGACGCAGGTCCAGTGGGTCACGTCGATGGCCGCCTCGGTCGGGCCGTAGAGGTTGTACAGGCTGGCATCCGGCAGCTTGGCGAACACCTGCTGCTGGGCATCCACCGGCAGCGCTTCCCCGCTGCAGACGATTCGTTTGAGGCTGGTACATTCGGCCACGCGCGGGTCCTGCACGAACGCCTGGAGCATCGACGGTACGAAGTGCAGCGTGGTGATGCGCTGCGCCGTGATCAGCTCGATCAGTTGCGCCGGGTCGCGATGGGCCCCCGGCGCGGCCACCACCAGCGTCGAGCCGGTCAGCAGCGGCCAGAAGAATTCCCACACCGACACGTCGAAACTGAACGGCGTTTTCTGCAACACACTGTCAGTCGCATCGAGGCCATAGGCCTGCTGCATCCAGCACAGCCGGTTGACCAGGGCGCAATGGCGATTGCCCGCACCCTTGGGCTTGCCGGTGGAACCGGAGGTATAGATGACATAGGCCAGGTTTTCGCCGTGCACCTTGACGTCGGGATTCTCCTCACAACCGGCATGCGACTCCTCAGCGGGCAGGTCCAGTAGCAGACTGCGCAGTCCTTGCGGAATCGGCAAAGCATCAAGCAGGTGTTGCTGGGTCAGCAGCAGACCGATGCCGCTGTCTTCGAACATATAGGCCAGGCGATCCTGCGGGTACTCAGGGTCCAACGGCACGTAGGCGCCACCGGCCTTGAGGATCGCCAACAGCCCGAGCACCATCTCCACCGAACGTTCCACGGCGATGCCCACCAGCACATCGGGGCCGACGCCCAGGTCGATCAAGCGATGGGCCAAGCGGTTGGCCCGGGCGTTGAGTTCGCGATAGCTCAGGCGCTGCTCGCCGAAGACCAGCGCAGGCGCATCCGGGGTCCGGCGCACCTGCTCCTCGATCAGCGCCTGGACGCTGCGGTCGAGCGGGTATTGCCGCGCAGTCGCGTTCCAGCCGATGAGCATGTGCCGACGCTCGTCCTCGTCCAGCAGCGACCATTGCGCCACCGGGCGGTGCAGGTCCTGCACCAGGCTGCGCAACAGGTTGAGCCAATGCCCGGCCATGCGCTCGATGGTCGCCGGCTCGAACAGGTCGGTGGCGTAGGTCAGGGCAGCGTGCAGGCCCTGGGGACTTTCGACGGTGTCCAGGCTCAGGTCGAATTGCGCGGTGCGCTGCGTCCAGCCTACGGGTTCGACGTCGAGCCCCGGCAAGGCCTTGGCAAACACCGCGGCGGTTTCGTTGCGGTGGTTGAACATCGCCTGGAACAGCGGGCTGTGGCTCAGGTTGCGCTGCGGCTGCAGGGCATCCACCAGTTGCTCGAAGGGCAGGTCCTGGTGCATCTGCGCGGCCATGGCCGTCTGCTTGAGCTGTTGCAGCAAAGCGGCGCCGGTCAGGTCGCCGGAGAACTCGCTGCGCAGGACCTGGGTGTTGACGAAGAACCCGATCAAGCGCTCGGTTTCCAGTCGCTGGCGGTTGGCGATCGGCACGCCGACGCGGATGTCGGCCTGGCCGCTGTAGCGATGCAGCAATGCCTGGAACGAGCCGAGCAACAGCACGAACAGCGTGACGTTTTCTTGCCGGGCCAGGGCCTTGAGGTCATCGCTCAAGGCGCGATCCAGCACGATCGGCAGGCGTGCCCCGCGCAGGCTTTGTTGCGCTGGGCGCGGGTGGTCGGTGGGCAGTTCCAGCAGCGGCTGTTCGCCGCCCAGTTGCGCCGACCAGTAGGCGAGTTGGCGGTCGCGCTCGCCGGCCGCCATCCATTGCCGCTGCCAGACCGCGTAGTCGGCGTATTGCACCGCCAATGGCGGCAGTTGTGCCGATTGACCCTGGACGAAAGCCGAGTACAGGCTCATCAGGTCATCGACCATCACCTGTAACGACCAGCCGTCGGAGACGATGTGATGCAGCGTCAGCACCAGCAGATGATCCTCCTCGGCCACTTCCAACAGCGCCACGCGCAGCAGCGCGTCATTCAGCAGATCGAACGGGCGTTGCGTCTGCTGTTCGAGGAAGGCCTGGATATCACGCCCTTCCAGACGCTGCTCGATATAGTCGACTTCGCCCTGCTCACAAATCACCTGGCCAGTGCGTCCATCCTCTTCCACGAATGCGGTGCGCAAGCTTTCGTGTCGCTGGACCAGTGCGGCAAAGCTCTTGCGCAGCGCGTCCTTGTCCAATGCGCCGCGCATCCGCAACGCGGTCGGTATGTTGTAGGCGGCGCCGTCGGGGTCCATTTTCCAGAGGAACCACTGGCGCTCCTGGGCAAAGGACAACGGCAGCGGCGCGTCGCGAGGCACCGGCGTCATGGCCGGGGCCTGTTCGCCTGTCGTGGTATCGAAGGCGGCGACGAACGCCTGCAACGTGCTGTGTTCAAACAGGCTGCGCAGCGGCACTTCGATGCCAAGCACCCGACGGACCCGCGAGACCACCTGGGTCACCAGCAGCGAATGCCCGCCCAGTTCGAAGAAATTGTCTTCCAGCCCCACGCGTTCAAGCTTGAGCACGTCCTGCCAGATTGCCGCGACCTGTTGCTCGACCTCGCTGCGCGGCGCCACGTAGGCCTGCTGCAAATCGCTGGCCTCGGGCGCCGGCAAGGCCTTGCGATCGATCTTGCCGTTGGGCGTCAGCGGCAGTTGCGCCAGGAACAACAGGTGCGCCGGCACCATGTATTCCGGCAACTGCGCCTTGAGGGCCGCCTTGAGTGCGGTGCGCAACGGCGCGTCCGGCTCCGGCACTGCGCCGCTGGCGGGCACCACGTAGGCAACCAATTGCGCGCCGGTCGGGCCTTGGTGGGCCACCACCACGGTTTCGCGCACGCGGTCCTGGGCCAGCAGCGCGGCTTCGATTTCCCCCAGCTCGATACGCAGGCCGCGGATCTTCACCTGATGGTCGATCCGACCGAGGTACTCGACCACGCCTTCGGCGCGATAACGGCACAGGTCGCCGGTGCGGTACAGGCGCTCGCCCGTGGCGGAAAACGGATCCGGCACGAAGCGTTCGGCGGTCAGCGCCGGACGCTGGAAATAACCACGGGCCAGGCCGGCGCCACCGATCAGCAGCTCCCCCGGCGCACCGGGCGGATTGAGGCTCAGGTCGCTGCCGACGATGTACAGCGCGGTGTTGTCCAGCGGTTTACCGAGGAACGGACGGTCGCGCTCCAGGCTCAGCGGATGCAGCGCCGACCAGATGGTGGTTTCGGTCGGGCCGTAGAGGTTCCAGACGTTCGGCGAGAGCGCAAGCAAGCGCTGCGCCAGTTCCAGCGGCAACGCTTCGCCGCCGCAGAGGAAGGTCCGCCCGGCCAGCAGCGAAGCCTGCTCGTGATCGAGCAACATGCGCCAGCTCGACGGCGTCGCTTGCAGCACGCTGACAGCGTGTTGTTCGATCAGCGCCAGCACCGCTTGCGGGTCCTGGTGCACGTTCTGGCCGGTCAGCACCACGCTGGCCCCGGCTGACAGAGGTCCGTAGATTTCCAGGCCGAAAATATCGAAAGAGAACGTCGTCAATGACAGCATGCGGTCGCCGGGCGCGAGGCCCGGCTCGGCGATCATGCTGTGGATGAAATTGCTCAGGGCGCCATGGCGCACCATCACGCCCTTGGGCTTGCCGGTAGAACCGGAGGTGTAGATGACGTAGGCCAGGTGTTCGCCAGTCAGCGGCACCACCGGGCAAATTTGCGGGGCTGCTTGCAGTGCGGCGCCCGGCTGGTCCAGCAGCAACGTCCGGAGCGTCGCCGGGATCGGCAAGCGCGCCTGCAAACGGGCCTGGGTCAGCAGCAGTCCGATGCCGCTGTCCTCGATCATGTAGGCCAGCCGATCCTCGGGGTACGCCGGATCCAGCGGCACATAGGCGGCGCCGGCCTTGAGGATCGCCAGCAGGCCGACAATCATCTCGACGCTGCGCTCGACCGCGATGCCCACCAAGTGGCCGGGCATCACGCCCAGGTCGATCAGGCGATGGGCCAGTTGGTTGGCGCGCGCGTCCAGTTGTGCGTAGCTCAGGGCCTGGTCGTCGATGGTCAGCGCGAGCGCCTCGGGGTTGCGGCGCACCTGTTCGGCGATGCGCTGGTGCACGCAAACGGCTTCGTCAGTGTGATCGGCCACCCGCAGCCATTGCTGCTGCGTGAGTTGCTGTTGCGCCGGGTCGAGCAGCGGCAGTTCGCCGATACGCTGGCGTGGCGCATCGACGATGCCGTGCAGCAGGTTCTGCCAGTGCCCGGCCAGGCGCTCGATGGTCTGCGCATCGAACAGGTCGGTGGCGTAGGTCAGTTCCGCAGCGATGCCCTGCTCGGTTTCATAGGTGCCCAGGGTCAAGTCGAACTGGGCGGTGCGCCCTTCCCATACCAGATCCTCGACCCGCAGCTGCGGCAGGTGCATCTGCCGGCTTCGAGTGGCGTCGGCGTTCTGGTGGTTGAACATGACCTGGAAAATCGGGCTGTGGCTCAGGCTGCGCTCCGGTTGCAGGGCCTCGATCAATTGCTCGAATGGCAAGTCCTGATGGGCCTGGGCCGCCATCGCCGATTGCTTGACCTGGGCGAGCAACTGATCAAACGGCAGTTGCCCATAAACGTCGGCACTGAGTACCTGGGTGTTGACGAAAAAACCGATCAGCCCTTCGGTCTCGACCCGGTTGCGGTTGGCCGTCGGCACGCCCACGCGGATCTGCGGTTGCCCGCTGTAGCGGTGCAGGAGCGCCTGGAACGAGGCCAGCAAGACCATGAACAGGCTGGCGCCTTCACGCTGGGCCAGCTGCTTTAGCGCGGTGGCCAGTTCCGCGCTCAGGTTCAAATCCAGGCGCGCGCCACGAAAGCTCTGCACCGGTGGGCGCGGATGATCGAACGGCAGTTCCAGCACCGGTTGCTCGTCACCGAGGGTCTGGACCCAATAGGCCAGTTGCCGCTCACGCTCCCCCGCCTCCAGCCAGTGCCGTTGCCAGATCGCATAATCAGCGTATTGCACCGGCAGGTCCGGCAAGGCCAGCGGCTGGCCGCCAATGTCGGCGGCGTAGTGCCGGACCAGTTCATCCACCAGCACCTGCATCGACCAGCCATCGGCAATGATGTGGTGCTGGATGAGCACCAGGACATGGTCGTCCTCGGCGATTTTCAACAGCGAAACCCGCAGCAACGGCCCTCGGCGCAGATCGAACGGACGCGCGGTTTGACCTTCGACGCAGGCCTTGATGCGTTCGTCCTGGCTGACCGTAGAACCGGCGGGCAGCGCCTCGACCGCGATGCTCAAGGGCATATGTTGATGAATGATCTGCAGGGTTTGCTCGCCGTGCTCGGCGAACGTGGTGCGCAAGCTTTCGTGGCGCTCGACCACGGCATTGAAGCTGCGCTCCAGCGCCGGCACGTCCAGTTGCCCTTTGAGGCGCAAGGCGCTGGGGATGTGGTAAGCCGAGCTGTGGCGGTCCATCTGCCAGAGGAACCACTGGCGCTCCTGGGCGTAGGACAGCGGGACCTGTTCAAACCCGGAACGCACCTCGGGGATCGGCAGGTTGGCCGGCGAGACGCCCTCTTCGAGCATCTTTTCCAGGTACAGCCGGCGTTTGTCCAGCGGCAGAGTGATAAAGCGCTTGGCAACCCTCAAAGCAACACTCTTGTCCATCAGACTTCCTCCATTTCATCAAGCAGGGCGTCCAGCTTGTTCAGTTTCTGTTCGTTGATCGGCCCGCCGCCGCTGTCGAGTCGGGCGATAAAATCCTTCAGGACGGGGTGCTGGAATAACAGCTGCGGGGTCAGGCTCAACCCCAGTTCGAGAGCCATGCGCGAAACGGCGGTGACCGCCAGCAACGAGTGGCCGCCCAGCTCGAAGAAGTGATCGTGCAGGCCCACGCGCTCGACGGTGAGCACCTGGGCCCAGATCGCTGCGACTTGCTGTTCAAGGTCGCTGACCGGTGCTTCGTAAGCGTTTTGTGAGCGCCCGGCCTCGATGCTCGGCAAGGCCTTGCGGTCGAGCTTGCCATTGGGGGTCAGTGGCAGGTGGTCGAGGAACAGCCAGTGCGCCGGGATCATGTAGTCCGGCAGGTGTGCCTTGAGCGGGTCGCGCAGCGTTTTAGCCTCCTGCTGCAGCGCCGGGGCAACCACGTAAGCCACCAACTGCTGCCCGCCCGGCCCTTCCTGGGCCAGCACGGCGACGTCGCTTACCTCGGCTTGCTGCAGCAACCGCGCCTCGATTTCGCCCAGCTCGATGCGGAAGCCGCGGATCTTCACCTGATGGTCGAGTCGGCCCTGGTATTCGAGCACGCCATCGGCGCGATAGCGGCACAGGTCGCCGGTGCGATACAGGCGTTCGCCGGTGGTCGAGAACGGGTTCGGCACGTATTTCTCGGCGGTCATCGCCGCGCGCCCGAGGTAACCCCGGGTGATGCCCGCGCCGCTCAGGTACAGCTCCGCCGAGACGCCTTGCGGCACCGGTTGCAGGTTGGCGTCCAGCAGGTAACTGGCGGTGTGCTTGAGCGGGCGACCGATGTTCGCCGTGCCGCCGGCGGTGCGGCGGGTCCAGGTGGAATAAGTCGTGTCTTCCGAGGGGCCATACAGATCGTAGACATGCTCAACCCCCACACTTACCTGTGGGAGCGAGCCTGCTCGCGAAAGCGCTGGGTCAATCAATGATGGGGTGACTGACGGGACGCCTTCGCGAGCAGGCTCGCTCCCACAGGTTTTGGGTGTCGGGTAGAGGGCATCCACCAGACTCTGCTTCAGCGGCTCTCCGGCCAGATTGATGATGCGCACGCTGTCCGGGATCTCGCCGCTGCGCTGCAACGCGGCGATCGCCGAAGGCACGGTGTTGATCAGGCGCACCTGATCGCGGGCCGGCAGGTGCGGCAGTTCCAGGGCGTTGCGGGCGATGATCAGCGAGCCGCCGTTGGCGAGGGTGACGAACAGCTCCCACACCGACAGGTCGAAACACACCGAGGTGGAAGCCAGTACGCCTTGTATGTCGTCGCGACTGTAGACGGTTCTGGACCAGTCGATCAGCGCCAAGACGTTTCGGTGGGCGATGGCCACGCCCTTGGGTTTGCCGGTGGAGCCGGAGGTGTAGATGACGTAGGCGAGGTTGTCCGGGGTGACTTGGGTAACGGGTGCGCTCAACGGATAACGTGAAAGGTCGAGCTGATCGAGCATCAGCATTTGCGTCTCGGCCGGAACCGTCAGCGTCTGCGCCACCGCCTGTTCGGTCAGCAACACCCGCGCACGGCTGTCCTCAAGCATGTAGGCCACGCGCTCGGCCGGGTAATCCGGGTCCAGCGGCACGTACGCGCCACCGGCCTTGAGCACCGCCAGCAAGGCGATCAGCAATTGCTCGGAACGCGGCATCGCCACGCCGACCCGCACTTCCGGGCCGACGCCCAGTTCGATGAGTTTGTGGGCCAGGCGATTGGCGCGGCCGTCGAGTTCGCTGTAGCTCAGGCGAATATCATTGAAGGTCACTGCCAGGGCATCCGGCGAAGCGTCGGCCTGGCGCGCAATGACCTCATGAATGCACAGGTCCTGTTCGAACGGCGCATCGACCGGGTTCCAATCATGGGTCAAACGTTGATGCTCATCGAATTCCAGCATCGACAGTTCACCCAGGCAGCGCTCGCCATTGGCGCTCATCTGCCCGAGCAACTGCCCCAGATGCGCCGCCAACCGCTCAACCATATCCGGAGCAAAGCTCGCCCGTTGATAACTCATGTGCACTGACAACTGCCGCTCCAACCCCACCAGCAGCGTCAACGGATAGTTGGTCTGCTCCTGAGTCACTGGCGAACCAAAACGCAAACCGTCCGGCGCGCCCTGCTCCAGCGCCTGGGCAATTGGGTAGTTCTCGAACACCAGCAGGCTGTCGAACAGCGCGTCACCGCCCTGCCCGGCCCAGCGCTGGATATCCAGCAACGCGGTGTGCTCGAATTCGCGCAAGGCGAGGTTCTGCGCCTGCACCGCTTGCAGCCAGCTGTCCAACGTCTGCTCGGCCCGAGAACTGGCGATCACTGGCAAGGTGTTGATGAACAGACCGATCTGCTGCTCGATGCCGGGCAAATCCGCCGGACGCCCGGCCACGGTTGCGCCGAAAGCCACGGTGGTTTTGCCGGTGTAGCGCTGCAACAGCAGCAGCCACGCCGCTTGCACCAGTGTGTTGACGGTGACTTTCGAGGCGCGGGCGAAGGCTTCCAGGCGACGGGTCGACGCTTCGTCCAGCACGTGGATATGATCGCCGTAACCACTGCCCATGTCGGCCGGTTTGGCCACCGCATCGGCCAATCGTGTCGGCGCCTCCAGCTGTTGCAGCGCCGGTTTCCAGAACGCTTCGCTGGCCGCCGCGTCCTGGCGTTGCAGCCAGGCGATGTAGTCGCGGTAGCGGCTGCCGGACACAGTGGCGGATTGACCGCTGTAGCGTTGCAGCACTTCGCCGAGCAACTGCGAATTGCTCCAGCCGTCCATGAGGATGTGATGGTGGCTGTAGATCAGGTGATAACGCTGTTCGTCGAGGCGCACGATCATCAGGCGTATCAGCGCCGGCGCGCTCAGGTCCAGTTGCTCGCGTTCGGCATCGGCCAGGGCCTGCAAGGCCTGGTCAGGCAACGGATCGCTGCGCAGATCCTGCACGCTGTAAGGCAGCTCCAGGTATTTGCTGACCACCTGCACCGGCGCCGGCAGATCCCCTTGCCAGACAAACCGCGTGCGCAGGATGTCGTGGGCGTCCACCGCCGCTTGCCAGGCCTGGCGGAAACGCTGCGGGTCCAGCCCTTCCACGTCCAGGCGCAATTGGTTGATGTAGTCGCCGGTGGCGTCGCCATACACGCCGTGGAACAGCATGCCTTGCTGCATCGGCGACAACGGATACAGGTCGACGATCTGCGCCATCGGCAGCGCCAGCCCGTCCAGTTGCTGCTGGCTCAGGCTCGCCAGCGGGAAGTCCGATGGCGTCACACCGTGATGTCCGCCCTGGCAGCAATGCTCGATGAGCTGCTGTAACTCAAGCGCATACTCGTCGGCCAAGGCCTGGATGGTCGCCTCGTTGAACTGCTCGCGGCTGAAGGTCCAGCCCAGGTTCAGTTCGCCATTGAACACCTGGCCGTTCAACGCCAGCACATTCGACAACGGTGCTTCAGCGTCCAGCTCATCGCCGGCCGCTTCGTTGGCTGGCACGAACAAGGCGCCGTCGGCTGCGTCGAAGCTGGCGTCGAACTGGCCCAGGTAGTTGAAGGTCACGCCTGGCGTCGGCAGCCGCGCCAGACTTGCCCGCGTAGCGTCATCCGCCAGATGCGCCAAGGCACCAAAACCGAGGCCTTTGTCCGGGATCGCCCGCAGTTGTTCCTTGATCTGCTTGAGGCTATCCCCAAGATCGGCCTGCGGCGTGAGTCGGGCCGGGTACAGGCTGGTAAACCAGCCGACGGTGCGGGTCAGGTCGACATCGTCGAACAGCGCTTCGCGGCCGTGGCCTTCGAGCTGGATCAGCGCACTGTCGGCGCCGGTCCAGCGCACCATGACCCGCGCCAAAGCCGTCAGCAGCAAGTCGTTGACCTGGGTGCGATAGGCCTTGGGCGCGTCTTGCAGCAGTTGTCGGGTCAGTGCGGCGTTCAGTCGCGTACGCACCGTCAGCGCGAGGCGGTTCTGCTGGCCGCCTTGTGGATGATCCATCGGCAAGCGCGCATCGATGCCTTCGAGCTGGGTCTGCCAGAAGGCCAATTGCTGTTGCAGCGCCGGGCTGCGGGCATGGTCTTGCAGGCGCTCGGCCCAGACCTGCGCTGAGGTGGTTTTGTCCGGTAGCTGCAACGCTGCGCCGCTGGACAGCTGTCGGTAGGCGCGTTGCAGATCCTCGAACAGAATGCGCCACGACACGCCATCGACCACCAGGTGATGCACCGCCAACAACAGGCGTTGGCTGCCATCGCCCAAGGTCGCCAGTACCGCCCGCAGCAGCGGCCCGTCTTGCAGATCGAGGCTGCGTTGGGCTTCGTTGGCGATGCTGTGCAAGGCCGAGGCATCAGGTGCGTCCACGGTCCAGAGCAGGTCTTCGCAGTGAACGTCCGCAGGACGGTAAGCCGCCTTCCAGCCTTCGCCCTGCTCCGTGAAGCTCAAGCGCAGGCCATCGTGATGCAGCACCAGCGCGCTCAGCGCCTGATTCAGAGTCGACGCCTCCAGAGGCTCGGTCGGCTTGAGCAGCACCGCCTGGTTCCAGTGATGACGTTGCGGTATCGCTTGCTCGAAGAACAAGCGTTGCACTGGCAGCAGCGCCAGCTCACCCGTCACCGGGCCCTGATCGATGACTTGCGCAGCTTCGCCCTGGCGGGCCACGGTCGCCAGCATCTCAAGCGTCTGGTGCTGGAACAGGTCCTTGGGCGTCAAGTGAATCCCGGCCTGACGGGCGCGGCTAACCACCTGGATCGAGACGATGGAATCGCCGCCCAGTTCAAAGAAGTTATCGCGCAGGCCCACCCGCTCAAGCTTGAGCACGTCCTGCCAGATCGCCGCGAGTTGCTGCTCCAGCGCGCTGCGCGGTGCCCTGTAGCTTTGCTGCAATTGGCTGGCGTCGGGCTTGGGCAGGTTCTTGCGATCGAGCTTGCCGTTGGGGGTCAGCGGCAGCCGTTCGAGCAACAGCAGATAGGCCGGGACCATGTGCGCCGGCAAGGTCGCCTTGAGTTGTTCGCGCAGATTCTCTGCGAAGTCATCCGGCACCCATTGATCAGCCACGACGTAGGCCACCAGGCGCTTGCCGCTGCCGGCAGCACCCTCCTGGGCCGCGACCACCGCTTCGCGCACGCCGTCGAGGGCTTGCAGGCTGGCTTCGATTTCACCCAGTTCGATGCGGAAACCACGGATCTTCACCTGGTTGTCGATACGGTCGAGGTAATCGAAGGTGCCGTCGGCGCGCTGGCGCACCAGGTCGCCGGTACGGTACAGCAAGCCGCCGGCGCTGAACGGGTCGGCGACAAAACGCTCGGCGGTCAGCCCCGGACGGTTCAGGTAACCCCGGGCCAGGCCGCTGCCGCCCAGGTACAGCTCACCGGGCATGCCCTGTGGCAGCAGGTTCAGGTCGGCATCGAGCACGTAGGCGCTGCGGTCGCCGATGCGGCTGCCAATCGGCGCGTAGGCCGCGCCACAAGCCACCTCGCGGCCGGCCTTCCAGATCAGCGGCGTGACCACGGTTTCGGTCGGGCCGTAGCCGTTGATGATGTACTCAGGCTGCAAGGCGCGCTTGACCCGTTCGAAGCTGGTATTGGCCACCGCGTCGCCGCCGAAGCAGTAGATGCGCACTTTCGGCGGGTTGCCTTCGCGCTCGGCGTGCTCGGCCAGTTGTTGCAGGTACACCGGCGGGAACGCGACCACCGTCACGCCGTGCTCGCGCATGGCGTTGTAGGTTTGCTCCGGGGTCCACAGGCTGTCATCGCGAATCAGCAACGAGGCGCCGTGGGTCAGGCTGGTGAGCCAGCGCTCATGGGCCCCGTCGAAAGCGAACGACATGAAATGGAATTCGCAATCGCTGTCGCGCATTTCATAACGCTCGCCGATCGCCTGGCAGTGCATCGCCAGCGGACCGTGGGCCACGCTGACGCCCTTGGGGTTGCCGGTGGAGCCGGAGGTGTAGATGACGTAGGCGAGGTTCTGCGGATCGAGTCGCACCTGCGGCGCACCGACAGGCAGCTCGCGCAGATCGACCCGATCCAGCTCCAGCAGCGGTAGCGATTCGGCCACTGGCATTTGCGCCGCCACCGAGGTGTCACTGATCAACAAGGCCAGGCCGGCGTCTTCCATCAGGTACGCCAGGCGCTCCCGGGGATAGCTGATGTCCAACGGCACGTAGGCGCCGCCGGCCTTGAGCACCGCCAGCAGCGCGACGATCACGCTTTCGCTGCGCGGCAGGGCCACGCCGACGCGGGTTTCGACGCCGACGCCACGGGCGATCAAGGCATGGGCCAGTTGGTTTGCGCGCCGGTCGATCTCGCCGTAACTGAAGTGCCGGCCATTGAAGATCACCGCCGTGCGTTGCGGGCGCTCGGTCGCCAACGCGGCGATCCGCTGATGCACGGCGATGTCCACCGGATAAGGCTGCGGGTGATTGTCGGCCTGTTGCCGCGCGTGCTCCGCGGCGCTGGCCAAGGCGATTTCGCCCAGGCTGCGTTCGGCGTCCTGGCTGAATTGCTCAAGCAAGTGCAGCAGGTGAGCGCTGATCTGGTTGATGACCTCGTCGGCGAACTGTCGACGCTCGTAGCTGTAATGCAACGCCAGTTGTTCACCGAGGGTGACCGCCACGCTCAGGGCATAGTGGGTCTGCTCAAGATTGGCCACGTCGCCAAAGGTGACATCGCTGTCGGTGCCCTGCTGCAAGGCTTGGGCGATCGGGTAATTCTCGAACACCAGGAGGTTGTCGAACAGCGCCTCCCCGCCCTGCCCGGCCCAACGCTGGATGTCCGCTAACGGCGTGTGCTCGAAATCCCGCAGGCTCAGGTTCTGCGCCTGCACCGCTTGCAGCCACTGGCCGACCGTCTGGTCGGGGCGCGGCGTGCCGATCACCGGCAAGGTGTTGATGAACAGGCCGACCTGCTGTTCGATACCGGGCAGATCCGCCGGCCGCCCGGCCACGGTCGCGCCAAATGCCACGGTCTGGTGCCCGGTATAGCGTTGCAGCAACAGCAGCCACGCCGCTTGCACCAGCGTGTTGACGGTGACTTTCTGCCGGCGGGCGAAGGTCTCCAGTGCCTTGGTGCGTGGCGCATCCAGCGTCAGGAAGTGATCGCCATGGCCGCTCTGGCCTGCATCGCCCGAGGCCGCGCGGGCGAGCCGGGTCGGTTCTTGCAGCGCGGCCAGTTGCTCGCTCCAGAAGTCCTGGCTGAACTGGCCGTCCTGACGTTGCAGCCAGGCGATGTAATCGCGATAACGTCCGGCGATGCGGCCCGGCGCGTGGCCGTTGTAGCGTTGCATGACCTCGCCGAGCAATTGCGAATTGCTCCAGCCGTCCATCAGGATGTGGTGATGGGTGTAGATCAGATGCCATTGTTCAGCGCCGGTCTGCACCAGCACCAGGCGCAACAGCGGTGCCTGGCTCAGCTCGAAACCTTGCGCGCGTTCTGCGTCAGCCAGCGCGGCAAGGGCCCGGGCCTGAGCCTGGCTATGCTCGGTACGCTCGCGCCAGTCGAGCACCGTGAACGGCAGGCGCACCTGCTTGTGAACAATCTGCAGCGGCTGCGGCAATTCGCCCTGCCAGACGAAGCCGCTGCGCAGGATGTCTTGCGCAGCGACGGTGGCCTGCCACGCCGCACGGAATCGCTCGGCATCCAGGCCTTGCACGTCCACCCGCAGCTGGTTGACGTACTCGCCCGCCGCCTGCTCGTACAGCGTGTGGAACAACAGGCCCTGCTGCATCGGTGACAGCGGGTAGATATCGTCGAGTTGGCCAGCCGCCACCGGCAGATGGTCGAGCTGCGCCTGGCTGATTTGCGCCAGCGGGAAGTCCGACGGCGTCGCTTGCGGCGTCGCCAGACTGACGCAATGTCGAATCAGCGCCTTGAGCTCGAGGGCGTATTGATCGGCCAGTTGCTGCACGGTCGCGCTGTCGAACATTTCACGGCTGAACCCCCAGCTCAGCGCCAGCTCGCCGCCATGCACCTGGCCTTCCACGGTCAGCCAGTTGGCCAGCGGCGCGGTCGGGTCCTGGGCGACTCCACTGCCTTCACCGGATGGCAGCAACAGCGCCGTTTCGTCGAACTGACGGTCGAACTGGCCGAGGTAATTGAAGGTGATGCGCGGTTGCGCCAGACCGGCCAATGTCGCTTGTACCGAAGGCGCCGCCAGATGCCGCAGCACGCCATACCCCAGGCCTTTGTCCGGCACGCCGCGCAGTTGCTCCTTGACGGTCTTGATCGAACCGTCGAGGTCGTCGGTAACGGTGAGCTTCACCGGGAACAGGGTGGTCAGCCAACCGACCGTGCGGGTCAGGTCGATGTCGTCGAACAGCTCTTCGCGGCCATGGCCTTCCAGTTCCACCAGCGTGCCCGGCTGCCCGCTCCAGTGGCTGATGGTGCGGGCCAGCGCGGTCAGCAACAGGTCGTTGACCTGGGTGCGATAGGCCGCTGGGGCCTGTTGCAGCAACTGCCGGGTCAGCTCGGCGTCCAGGCGCCATTCGATCTTCGCGCCGTGGATATTTTGCAGGCTGCCCTGCGGACGATCACAAGGAATGTCCGCCGCGCCCTGGTGCTGGGCTTGCCAGTAGGCCAACTGATCGTCGAAGCGCGACGCTTCGGCACTGAGCCGCGCGGTCCAGCTCTGGAACGCGCTGGTCTTGGCCGGCAACGTGGCCGCGCCGCCCGCCGCCAGTTGTTCGTAGGCTTGCTGCAAGTCTTCCAGCAACACGCGCCACGACACACCGTCCACTACCAGGTGATGAATGATCAGCGCCAGCCGCTGGCTCCCGTCGGCCAGGTCCACCAGCATGGCGCGCAGCAGCGGACCGTCCTGCAGCTTCAGGCTGCGCTGCGCCTCGTCGCACAGTGCAGCGAGGTCTTCGATGGATCGGGCTTCGCGTTGCCAAAGATCGGCGTTTTGCACAAGCGGCCCGTGGCCCTGCCGCCAACCGTCGGCGTCTTCGACAAAGCGCAGACGCAAGGCGTCGTGGTGGTTGATGACGCAGGTCAGCGCCGCGTCGAGCCGCTGTGCATCCAGCGGCTCGCGGGCGGTCAGCAACAGCGACTGGTTCCAGTGGTCACGGGCCTGCATCGCCTGGGAGAAGAACTGCCGCTGGATCGGCCCGAGCACAGCATCGCCGGTAACTGGCGCCTGATCCACAGCACTGTGGCTGTCGCGAGTGGCGACCAGCGCCAGGCTGCGCACGGTCTGGTACTGGAACAGATCGCGGGGATGAATGCGGATACCGACCTGCCGCGCGCGGCTCACCACTTGGATGGAAATGATCGAGTCGCCGCCCAGCTCGAAGAAGTTGTCTTCGAGGCCGACGCGCTCCACGCCGAGTACGTCCTGCCATATTTCGGCCAGGGCAACTTGCAGCGCATCCTGCGGGGCGACGAATGTTTGCCGGGGCGCGGCGTCCGGTTGTGGCAGGGCCTTGCGGTCGAGCTTGCCGTTGGCGGTGACGGGCAATCTGGCCAACGGCATCAGATAGGTCGGCACCATGTATTCCGGCAGGCTCGCCAGCAGCCAAGCCCTGAGGTCCTGCTGCCACTGCTCGTGCGGCTCGCTGTTTTCCAGCACCAGGTAGCCCACCAGGTGCTTGCCGTCCTGGACCAGCACCACGGCCTCGCGCACCAGCGGGTGTTGCAAGAGGCGGGTTTCGATTTCGCCGAGCTCGATGCGCAGGCCGCGCAACTTGACCTGATGATCGAGACGGCCGAGGTATTCGATCACGCCGTCGGCGCGCTGGCGCACGCGATCACCGGTGCGATACAGGCGTGCGCCGGCATGGAACGGGCACGGCACGAAACGCTCGGCGGTCAGCGCCGGACGCTGGTGATAACTGCGCGCCAGCCCCGCCCCGCCGAGGTACAACTCGCCCGCCACGCCCCACGGCACCGGCGACAGATCGGCGTCGAGCACATGGGTGCGCAGGTTGGCGATGGGGACACCGATCGGCACGCAATCGACGCCTTCATCGACACAGGTCCAGTGGGTCACGTCGATGGCCGCTTCGGTCGGGCCGTAGAGGTTGTAGAGCGTAGCGTTCGGCAGCTTGGCGAAGACCTGGTGTTGCGCGTCCAACGGCAGCGCTTCACCGCTGCAAACGATGCGCTTGAGACCTTCGCAGCTTTCCACGCCTGGCTCATGAATGAACGCTTGCAGCATCGACGGCACGAAGTGCAGCGTGCTGATGCGATGGCGATTGATGGTCTCGATCAGTTGCAGCGGATCGCGGTGCGCGCCTGGCGCGGCGACCACCAGTCGGGCTCCGGTCATCAGCGGCCAGAAGAATTCCCACACCGACACGTCGAAGCTGAACGGAGTTTTCTGCAACACCGCGTCGCTGCCATCCAAGGCATAGGCCTGTTGCATCCAGCACAAGCGATTGACCAGCGCCGCATGACTGTTGCCGGCACCCTTGGGTTTTCCGGTGGAGCCGGAGGTGTAGATCACGTAGGCCAGGTTCAGCGGATCAAGCGTGATGTCGGGACGACGCTTGCTGTAGCCGTCGAGCCAGCCGGCCACCTGGTCGAGCTCGATCACCTCGACGCCGTCGGTTGGCAGCGCCGCCGACAGCGAGCGCTGGGTCAGCAGCAAGCCGATGGCGCTGTCCTCGATCATGTAGGCCAGGCGCTCCTGCGGGTACTCAGGATCCAGCGGCACATAGGCGCCGCCGGCCTTGTGAATCGCCAGCAGGCCCACCACCATTTCCAGCGAGCGCTCGACGCAGATCCCCACCAGGCTGTCCGGCCGCACGCCGCGCTCCCGCAGCAGGTGAGCCAGTCGGTTGGCGCGGGCATCGAGCTCGGCGTAGCTCAGGGTTTGCTCAGCAAACACCAGCGCCGGTGCGTCCGGGGTGCGCGCCACCTGGGCTTCAATCAGTTGATGCATGCACTGCGCGGTCGGGTAGCGTTGCGCCGTGGCGTTCCAACCGTGGACCAGGGTGGCGTGTTCGTCAGCGTCGAGCAGCGGCAGTTCGCCGATGCGCCGGGACGGATCAGCGATCATCGCCGTGAGCAATCGCAGCCAATGCCGGGCCATGCGCGCGATGCTCGGCGCCTCGAACAGGTCGTTGGCGTAGGTCAGCGCCGCGTGCAGCGTGCCGGCCTTTTCATAAGTGTCCAGGGTCAGGTCGAACTGGGTGGTGCGCGCCTGCCATTCGATCATGCCCAGTTCCAGCCCGGACGCCGTGCGGATCGTGGTGACGTCCGCCACGTGCGGCTGATGGTTGTACATCACCTGGAACAACGGCGTATGACTGAGGCTGCGCTCCAGCTTGAGCGCTTCGACCAGGCGTTCGAACGGCAGGTCCTGATGGGCCTGGGCGCCGAGCGCGGTTTCTTTGACCCGGCGCAGCAACTCGTCGACACGGAGCTGGCCGTCCAGTCCGGTACGCAGTACCTGGGTGTTGACGAAGAAGCCGATCAGCCCTTCGACCTCATCCCGGTTACGGTTGGCGATCGGTACGCCGACGCGGATATCGGACTGGCCGCTGTAGCGATGCAGCAGCACATTGAACGCGCCGAGCAGCAGCATGAACAGCGTGACGCCCTGCTGCTGGGCTGTGCTGCGCAGTTGCTCCGCCAATGCGGCGTCGATGGCGAATTCATAGCGGCTGCCGCGATAGCTGGGCATCGCCGGGCGCGAATGGTCGGTGGGCAACTCCAGCACCGGATGTTCATCGCCCAGTTGTGCCTGCCAGTACGCCAGCTGCCGCGCCTGCTCGCCGGCCTCCAGCCAGCGACGCTGCCACAGGGCATAGTCGCTGTACTGGATCGGCAGGTCGGCCAGTTGCGGGGCCACGCCTGCCTCGTGGGCGTCGTAGCAGCGGATGAACTCGTCGATCAGCACGTTCATCGACCAGCCGTCCGAGACGATGTGATGCAAGGTCAGCAGCAACACGTGCTCCTGCTGATCAAGCTTGAGCAGTTCGACCCGCAGCAAAGGGCCGCGCGACAAGTCGAAGGGGCGCATCGATTGTGCTTCGGCGGCTTGACGTACTGCGTTCTCGCGCTCGCCTGCCGGCAATGCGCTGAGGTCCTGTTGCTCGATCACCAGCGGTGCATCGGTAGGTACTTGCACCAGGCTGTCGTCGGCATGGCGCTGGAACACTGTGCGCAGGGTTTGATGGCGGGCCACCAGGCTGGCGAAGGCCTGCTCCAGCGCCGACAGGCTCAGCGCGCCCTTGAGCCGCACCGCGCCGGGCAGGTTGTAGGCACCGCTGTCGGGGTCCAGTTGCCAGAGAAACCACATGCGGCGCTGGGCATAGGACAGGGCCTGGCGGTCGTCGGCTTCGACGCCTTGGGGAATGGGGAAGCGACTGAAATCCACGCCCTCCTTGTCCAGCGCTGCCAGGAACATCTGGCGCTTGTCCAGGGGCAACCCGATAAACCGGCGAGCAAGTTTCAAGGCGTCTTCAGCATTCATTTCTGGGGTATCCGGAATCAGTGGGCACAGAGGCACAAAGGCAAGTCGTCCCTATGAAACGAATGCAAACCGGAAAAATTAGCGATTGGGAACAAGTGTCAGGAATGAAGAAAAACCGTGGCGAGGGAGCTTGCTCCCGCTCGGCTGCGCAGCAGTCGTAAACCGGCTGATGCGGTCTGCCTGGCTTAATGCGCCATCTCTTTTGGGGCGGCTTCGCCGCCCAGCGGGAGCAAGCTCCCTCGCCACAAAAGCGGGTCTTGAATCGGTTATGCGCTGATCGCCAACCCGTGTCGCCGGTGATGCACGCTCAGCTGATCCTTGATCAGCCGCAGCACCCTGGCCTCGTGTTCGTGGATGAAGAAGTGCCCGCCCGCCAGCATATCCACGGAGAAGCTGCCGCTGGTTTCGCGGCTCCAGCCGATCAACTGTTCGGTGGTGGCCTTGTCGGCGGTGCCGCCGAGCACGTGCACGGGGCAGTTGAGCGGTGACCGAAGCCTTGACTGGTAGCGGCCACAGAGCAGGAAGTCCGCGCGCAGCACCGGCAAGGTCAAAGCCATCAGCTCTTCATTGGCCAGCACCTCTTCGCTGGTACCGTTGAGGGTGCGCAGCTGGTCAATCAGTTCGGCATCGGTTTTCGGCTCGGCGAAACCTCGGTCATAGTCGGCGCGCATCGTCGGCGCCGCGGTGCCCGAGGCAAACAGCGCCACCGGTTCCGGGCAGCCCAGCTCACGCAAGGCGTGGGCGATTTCACAGGCCAGCAGCGCGCCCAGGCTGTGGCCGAACAGGGCGTAAGGGGCCTGGAGGGTCGGGGCCAGCTCACGCGCCAATTGCTTGGCCAAGGGCCCCATCTCGGTGTGCAGCGGCTCGGCGAAACGCGCCCCACGCCCCGGCAACTCCACCGGCTGCACCGTCAGCCACTGCGGCACCTTGCGCCGCCAGCGGCTGTAAACCATCGCGCTGGCGCCGGAATACGGCAGACACAGCAGGGTCAGTTGGGTCACTGCGGTTTTCTCCGATCGTTTGTATTAAAGGAATAACGAGGCCGGGCCATGGAGAATTAGTCACCGGCCCTTCGCCCGGATGCGTCTTATACTGCACGCCCGATGGCCTGGTCTGCCCTTAAGGAGAACACAATGAGCTGGTCCGCCCAACAATATGTCGCGTTCGAACAGGAACGCACCCGCCCGTCCCGCGATCTGCTGGCGGCCATCCCGCCGGTACAGGCGCGTCAGGTCATCGACCTGGGCTGCGGCCCCGGCAACTCCACCGAACTGCTGGTCGATCACTTTCCCGACGCAACGGTGCGTGGCCTGGACAGTTCCGCCGACATGGTCGAAGCGGCCCGTAAGCGCTTGCCCGGCGTGACATTCGACACCGCCGATATCGGGCGCTGGAACGAAAGCGGCCCCTTCGACGTGATCTTCGCCAACGCCGTGCTGCAATGGCTGCCCGACCACGCCACCCTGCTGCCGTCGCTGGTGGACAAACTCGCCCCTGGCGGCAGCCTGGCGGTCCAGATGCCTGACACCCTGCACCAACCGTCCCACCGTTTGATGCGTGACATCGCCGCCAGCGGCCCCTGGGCCAGTCAACTGGCCGGCGCGGCGGATTCGCGGACCGAGGTGGAGGATGCCAGCACTTATTACTCGATCCTCAAACCCCACTGCACCCGCGTCGATGTGTGGCGCACCACCTACCATCACCCGCTGGCCGGCGGCGCATCAGGGGTCGTGGAGTGGTTCAAGGGCAGCGGCCTGCGGCCATTCCTCGAGCCGCTGGACGAAGCGCAGCGCGAGGACTATCTGAAGCAATACCTCAAGGCCATCGAACAGGCCTATCCGGCCCTGGACGATGGGTCGGTCCTGCTGCCGTTCCCGAGGGTGTTCATCGTCGCGACACGCTAGGGCGATGGTCAGGCGCGAGGGCTAAATTTCTGATCCGGGCCCTCGTTACCTGCTAAGACCAAAACCCACAAGAGTGACCGCCGTGGACCTGCAAACCATCCTGGGCAAACTGTTCGCCAACGCCGGCGCCGTTGGTATCGACGGCGTTTTCCAATTCGTGTTCGGCCCGCATCAGGCGTACTGGTCCGAGGTCAAAGCCAGCAGCCACACCCAGGCTGGTCGGCACAGCAGCCCCGACGTGACCATCGAAATCGCGGAAAAGGATTTTCTCGAGATCATGGCCGGCCTGGCCAATGTCGAGGAACTGTTCGCCAGCGGTCGCCTGAAGATCGGCGGCAACATGGGCCTGGCGACGTTGCTGCCGCAGATCATCGATCACGCCCGCCATGGCAATCGCCCGGTGGAAAAGGTCGACATGAACAAACGCTACCCGACCCCGCCGCGCTTCAGCGAAACCCTCACCGCGAGCCTGCCGACCCAACGCAGCGTCGAGCGGCGGCCGCGCAGCGAACTGTCGGTGAGGGATTTCCAGGCACGCTACCTGCCCCATGGCATTCCGCTGGTGATCAGCGATGCGCTGCAGGACTGGCCCTTGTTCAAGCTCAGCCGGGAAGAATCCCTGGTGCATTTTGCCCAACTGCAAGGCATCACCCGCCACGGCGACTACGTGAAAAAAACCTTTTCCACCGAGCGCGATTTTCGCTCGACATCCATGGCCGACTTCATCGAGTCCCTCGACAACCCGGCCGCCAAGGGTGCGGACGGCGAGCCGCCAGCCTACATGGGCAACAATATATTGCCGGCGCAGCTGATGGAGCTGATCAAGTACCCGCCCTACTTCGATCCGTCACTGTTCATTCCGCCGCGCATCTGGATCGGCCCCAAGGGCACCCTCACACCGCTACACCGCGACGACACCGACAACCTGTTCGCCCAGGTCTGGGGCCAGAAAACCTTCACCCTCGCCGCCCCCCACCACCGCGAGGCCCTGGGCACCTGGTCGACCGCGCCCCAGGGCGGGCTGGACGGTTGCGACTTCAACCCGGACGCGCCGGACTATGAGCGTTTCCCCCACGCCCGTGACGTCACGTTCATGCGCGTGACGCTGGAGGCCGGGGATTTGCTGTTTTTGCCGGAGGGCTGGTTTCATCAGGTGGAATCGGTGGCCACTTCGCTGTCAGTGAATTTCTGGGTGAATTCGGGGCGGGGTTGGTAGCGTCCGAAGCTTGCTTTCGTGGCGAGGGAGCTTGCTCCCGCTCGACTGCGCAGCAGGCGCAAACCTTGGGGTCGCTACGCAACCCAGCGGGAGCAAGCTCCCTCGCCACAAGAAGGTGTGCGTTTATTTTTGCTGGCGATAACTCTGCACCGCCGCTCCCAGCACCACTGCCCCAGCCGCAATCGCCAACCAGAAACCACTGCGCGCGCCATACGTATCCACCAGCCAACCCGAGCCGGCCGCGCCGATGGCCACGCCGATGCTCAGCCCGGTCACCAGCCAGGTCAGGCCTTCGGTGAGCCGCGCCGGCGGCACAATGCGTTCCACCAGGGCCATGGCGACGATCAGCGTCGGCGCGAAGAACAACCCCGCGACAAATACCGCCAGC
This sequence comes from Pseudomonas sp. Z2-11, assembly GCF_054161305.1. Classification (NCBI taxonomy): domain Bacteria; kingdom Pseudomonadati; phylum Pseudomonadota; class Gammaproteobacteria; order Pseudomonadales; family Pseudomonadaceae; genus Pseudomonas; species Pseudomonas sp. Z2-11. Next base: position 1,835,892 of record NZ_CP096395.1, on the reverse strand, counting down.
GACAGCCCGAGGATATTGCTCGCCAACAACAGCGGCAGCGTGGTTAGCGCCGTCGCCACCCCGCCGTACAGGAACAATCGCGGCAATGGCAACTTCGAACGCAGCGCGCCGAACGCCAGGCCGGCCAGGCACGAGCCGATGGCATAGACCGACAGCACGATGCTCGCCGCCGCCGGTTGCCCCTGATGCTGGGCGAACGCCACGCTGACTACGTCCACCACCCCGACGATGACGCCCATGGCGACCATCAACAGCAGCAGCAAAAGCACGTCGCTTGAGCTGATGATCGAACCCTGGTGATGCGCCTGATGCGGGTGCACCGGCGGCTCGGTGCCGCGCTGCAGGACAAACGCCGTCACGCCGATCGCCAGCAGTAACACCGAGGCCAGCGGCCCGGCCTCCGGGAACGCCACCACGCACAACCCCACCGACAGCGGCGGTCCGACGATGAAGCAGACCTCGTCCAACACTGACTCCAGCGCATAGGCAGTGCGCAGCTGCGGCTGGCCGCGATACACCTCGGTCCAGCGCGCCCGCACCATGGCCGACATGCTGGGCATGCAACCGGCCAGGGCGGCGAACAGGAACAGCGTCCACTGGGGCGCCTGCAAGCGCGTGCACAACAGCAGCATCAGCAACGCCCCGCCACCCAGCAGCGCCGCTAATGGCAAGACCCGCCCCTGGCCAAAACGGTCGACCAGCCGCGACACCTGCGGCGCGCAGAACGCCGTCGCCAGGGCAAACGTCGCCGCCACCGCGCCGGCCAATCCATAGCCGCCCTTGAGCTGCGCAAGCATGGTGATCACGCCGATCCCGGTCATCGATATCGGCATGCGCGCGATCATTCCCGCCAGCACGAAGCCACAGCTGCCAGGTGCGCTGAACAGTTCACGATAAGGATTTGCCATGGGATGCCGCCTCAACAAGGGCCTGCAACTTGCCACAAAGGACGGTGCCGGGGAAAGCGCAAAACTGTGGGTGAAATGTGAAGACTTGCGCCTGCTAATGAACTCTGCGCGCCTGTCGTCAGTCAGCAAGTAAGGCCCTCAGTTCAAGGTGCTATCCCATGCAGATTTCTCTTGCCCGACAAGTTGCTCTGGTCACCGGCGCCAGCTCCGGCATTGGCGCCGGTGCGGCCCGGGCACTGGCGGCGGCCGGTGCCGCCGTGGTGCTCAATTACCATTCCAGCGCCGGCCCCGCCGAAGACCTGGCCCGCGAGATCAACGACAGCGGCGGCCGAGCCATCGCCATCGGTGCCGATGTGTCGAAGGAGCAGGACGTCGAGCGGCTGTTCGCCCAGACCGTAGACGCGTTCGGCGCGCTGGACATCCTGGTCGCCAACTCCGGCCTGCAAAAAGACGCAGCCGCCGTCGACATGAGTCTGGACGACTGGAACACCGTCATCGGCGTCAACCTCACCGGCCAGTTCCTTTGCGCCCGCGCGGCCTTGCGCATTTTCAACCGCCAGGGCATCCGCCAGGGTGTGTCCCGGGCCGCCGGCAAGATTATCCACATGAGTTCGGTGCACCAGCGCATCCCCTGGGCGGGCCACGTCAATTACGCGGCGTCCAAGGGCGGCATCGATCAGCTCATGCAGACCCTGGCCCAGGAAACCAGTCATCAGCGCATCCGCATTAATAGCATCGCCCCCGGCGCCATTCGCACGGCCATCAACCGTGAAGCCATGGAGGGCGACAAGGAACAGGAGCTGTTGCAGCTGATTCCCTACGGCCGGGTCGGCAATGTGGAGGATGTCGCCAACGCGGTGGTCTGGCTGGCGTCGGACCTGTCCGATTATGTGGTGGGCACCACGCTGTTCATCGATGGCGGGATGAGCCTCTATCCGGGGTTCCGCGGCAATGGCTGATCATGACGAACCGCAGAGCCCGATCGAGAACCACGGCATCATCGGTGACATGCGCACGGCGGCGCTGGTCAACGATCGGGGCAGCATGGATTTTTTCTGCTGGCCGGAATTCGACAGCCCGTCGATCTTCTGCTCACTGCTCGACACCCCTGAGGCGGGCATCTTCCAGCTTGCTCCGGATTTGCCGGATGCCCGTCGCCAGCAAATCTACCTGCCCGACACCAATGTCCTGCAGACCCGCTGGCTGAGCGATGGCGTGGTGGTGGAGATCACCGATCTGCTGCCCATTGGCGACAGCGAGGATGATTTGCCGGTCTTGATGCGCCGGGTGCGCATGACGGTCGGCAGCGCGACGTTTCGCATGCGCTGCGCGGTGCGCCATGATTATTCACGCGCCGCGACTACCGCGCGCCAGGACGGCGACCACGTCATCTTCGAGGCCCCGCAGCAACCGAGCCTGCGCCTGTGCGCCGACCAGCCCATGACCCTGGATGGCCAGGCGGCGGTGGCCGAGTTCACCCTGGGCCAAGGCCAGACCGCTGAATTTCTCTTGGGTGGCATCGACGACCCGCGCCTGGTGGACGACACCAGTGCCCTGTGCCTGGAGAGAACCCTGGCGTTCTGGCGCGGCTGGATCGGCCAATCCAACTACCGTGGCCGCTGGCGGGAAATGGTCAACCGCTCGGCGTTGGCGCTGAAGCTGCTGACCTCGCGCAAACAGGGCGCGATCCTCGCCGCCGCCACCTTCGGCCTGCCGGAAACACGCGGCGGCGAACGCAACTGGGATTACCGCTACACCTGGATCCGCGACGCCTCGTTCACCGTCTACGCGTTCATGCGCCTGGGCTTTGTCGACGAAGCCAACGCCTATATGCGCTGGCTGCGCGGCCGGGTGAGCGACTGCCGCGAACAACCGACCAAGCTCAACATTCTTTACGGCCTGGACGGCCGGCTCGAACTACCGGAAACCGAGCTGACGCACCTGAGCGGCTACGACAACGCGCGACCGGTGCGCATCGGCAACCTCGCCTACCAGCAGGTGCAGTTGGACATCTTCGGCGAGTTGATGGATGCGGTGTACCTGGTCAACAAATACGGCGAAGCCATCTCCCACCAAGGCTGGAAACACACGGTCGATGTGGTCGACCAAGTGTGCGAAATCTGGCGGGACAAGGACGTGGGCATCTGGGAAATGCGCGGCGAGGAGCAGCATTTCCTGCATTCGCGGCTGATGTGCTGGGTGGCGGTGGACCGTGCCATCCGCCTGGCGAGCAAACGTTCGCTGCCCGCCCCGTTCGCGCGTTGGGACGAGACTCGACAGGCCATCTATGAAGACATCTGGACGAATTTCTGGAATGACGAACACCAGCACTTCGTCCAGCGCCTGGGCAGCACCGCCCTTGACGGCTCGATGCTGCTGATGCCGCTGGTGCGCTTCGTCAGTGCCCGCGACCCGCGCTGGCTGTCAACGCTGGACGCCATCGAAAAAGATTTGGTACGCGACGGCATGGTCTATCGCTACCGCACCGACGACGGCTCCATTGACGGCCTCAGTGGCACCGAAGGTTCGTTCGTCGCCTGCTCGTTCTGGTACGTCGAGTGCCTGGCCCGCGCCGGCCGCGTGGAGAAAGCCCAACTGGAATTCGAACAATTGCTGCGCTACGCCAATCCGCTTGGGCTGTATGCCGAGGAATTCGACAGCCACGGTTATCACTTGGGCAACCTGCCCCAGGCGCTGAGCCATCTGGCGCTGATCAGCGCGGCGAGTTTCCTGGACCGCAGGTTGAGCGGGGAGAAAAATCATTGGCAGCCGTGAGGGGAAATTTGGATTATCCCCCGTGGCGAGGGAGCTTGCTCCCGCTGGGTTGCGCAGCGACCCCAGAAATTCCGGATTGAAAAACGACGACTGCTGCGCAGCCGAGCGGGAGCAAGCTCCCTCGCCACAGTGGGCCTGCGGTGTTCGGGCTAGCGCGGTGGCTCCGCCAGTTCGACGTTATCCAGCGCTCGGTTGGCCAGCAGTATTCCCAACTCGATCAACTGCTGAGCCCCAGCGGTGGAGTTCGCCATTTCCGCGACCAAGCAGAGGGTGGCGAACTATGCGCAGGTTGGTCGACCAGGGAATGGATACCCGGCAGGGCCCGCAGCCCTCCCACGCACAGTCAGCCATAAAGCAGACAATGCGCCATTCTAAACCCGGACGACCAAGCCCGGTCGCTGATTTTGCAGCGACGACCAAAGCCTATCCCCAACAACTTCCGAACCACCAACCGCCACGACTCGTCGGAAAATTCTGATTCGCCAAATTTTTTGTAAGGACCACCACCCCTGTGGCGAGGGAGCTTGCTCCCGCTGGGTTGCGCAGCGACCCCAAAAATTCCGGATTGAAAAACGACGACTGCTGCGCAGCCGAGCGGGAGCAAGCTCCCTCGCCACGGGGGATCTGCTTTTCGCCAAAGCTAAACGCCTTTGAGTGACTCCTTGTTGCCAGCCCCGCCCCCCTCTCCTAAGATCGATGCACTCACGGGTGCAGCGGAGCTGCCCGATAAGAACCCGACTCAAGGACCCGACCATGACGCATATCCAACGTCCCATCACCACCGAACCCCGCACCGGGCTGAGCCGCGAAGAACTCTGGGACGGCCCGGACAAGGGCTTGATCAAATGTTGGGAAGTCGGCCGCGACCGGGCGCAGAGGTTCCCTGAACTGGCGCAACGTTGTCTCGCCGGAGAGCTGCCGGTGCTGGGCTGGAAAGGCGGGGTCAGCCGCAGCCTGAAGAAGACCGCCAAGTTCGGCTGTCTCAAGTACCTGGCCCAATGGCAGGGCCTGCGCGGCGAAGACCTGGACATCGACCTGGCCCAGGAACGTACCCTGACCTGCTCCAACACGAACATGATCGTGACATTCACGCCAGACCGGGCCAAATATGTGAACCAGGAACCCGCCTGACCCCAACCGAGTGAAGCCGGAGACCGACATGACATCTGCGCCCAAGATCAATTTCGCGGTAACGCCGCTGCTGCGCATCGCCTATGAGGAACACGGCCCCGCCAGCGGCGAGCCGATTATCCTGCTGCACGGTTTTCCCTACGACCCGCGGGCCTTTGACGAGGTTGCGCCGCCCTTGGCTCAACACGGTTATCGAGTCATCGTGCCGTACCTGCGCGGCTACGGCCCGACCCGTTTCAACAATCCCGCGATTGCCCGCTCCGGCCAGCAAGCGGCACTGGCCCAGGACCTGCTGGACCTGATGCACACACTCGACATTCCCCAGGCAGCGCTGTGCGGCTATGACTGGGGTGGCCGCGCCGCGTGCATTGTCGCCGCGTTGTGGCCCGAGCGCGTTCGCTGCCTAGTCACCGGCGATGGCTACAACCTGCAGAATATTCCTTTATCAACCCAGCCACTGGCCCCGGAAACCGAATACCGCTTGTGGTATCAGTATTACTTCCACACCGACCGAGGCGTCGAAGGCCTGAAGCAGAACCGACGCGAGCTGTGCCAATTGCTCTGGCGCCTGTGGTCGCCGACCTGGGCGCGCGGTGCGGAGCTGTATCCGCTGAGCGCGCCTTCGTTTGATAACCCGGATTTTGTCGAGGTGGTGATTCATTCCTATCGCCATCGCTTCATGTACGCGCCGGGAGATCCGACGCTTGAATGGATGGAGGAACAGTTGGCGGCGCAACCGGCCATCAGCGTGCCGAGTATTTCCCTGTGCGGTGCCGATGACGGCGTGGGACCCGCGCCCGAGCACGACGAAGATGCCGCGCATTTCACCGGACGCTACGAGCGCCGCGTACTGGCCGGCGTCGGCCATAACATTCCTCAGGAAGCACCTGAAGCCACGCTCAAGGCATTGCTGGATTTGCTTGAGGGCTGAGCGCAAACCGCTCGCGATAAGCCTGGGGCGTCACGCCCATGCCCCGCAGAAAACTGCGACGCAAGGTTTCTTCGCTGCCGAAGCCGCATTGCAGGGCGACGCGCTTGATCGGCACCGCACTGTCGCAGAGCAGCCGCCGGGCAGTTTCCACGCGGATCAGTTCCACCGCACGGGCCGGGGTCTGGCCGGTCTCGGCGCGGTAATGACGGACAAAGCTGCGCTCGCTCATACCGGCCTCGACGGCCAGGCTCGACAAGCCCAGGTCGCGAGTGAGGTTTTCGGCGATCCAGGCGTGCAGTTTATCGAAACGACCGCCCTGCTCCTGTAACGCCAAAGTAGCGCTGAACTGCGACTGCCCCCCGGGGCGCTTGAGGAACACCACCAGATGCCGCGCGACTTCCAGCGCCATCGCCCGGCCCAGGTCCTCTTCGACCAGCGCCAACGCCAGGTCAATGCCGGCCGTGACGCCAGCCGAGGTCCAGACCGAACCATCCTTGATGAAAATCGGATTGGGTTCGACCCGCAGTTCTGGATGTTGCCGGGCCAGTTGTTCACAACGGGTCCAATGGGTCGCCACCCGTCGTCCGTCCAGCCAGCCACTGGCCGCCAGCAGAAACGCCCCGGTACACACCGATGCGACCCTTCGCGAACGCGCTCCCTGGTCCTTGACCCAGGCCACCAGCGCAGGATCTTTCGCGGCCTCGTACACGCCCCAACCGCCGGCGATCAACAAGGTATCGCTGCCCTCGCTGGGCAGCGGTTCGGCCATCAGCGCCAACCCCGCCGACGACATCACCGCCCCGCCACCCGCAGCAATAACGGTCGGCGCATACGGCGCCGGCAAACCCTGCCCGCGGGCCAGATCATTGGCCGAGGCGAATACCTGCAAAGGTCCGGTGACATCCAGCACTTGTACGTTGGCGAAGGCCAGCACATGAACGGTTTTTGCTGTGTTTGGCATATTGGCGTGATTCGAGGGCTTATTGGCGAATACGCCAGATCCTACGAGTCTAAAGTCAAACCGTCCACCCCCTCGGGCAATCATCCAAAGGAGCAAGCGACATGACGTTGCAGATCGGTTTTCTGTTATTCCCCCAGGTTCAGCAGTTGGACCTCACCGGGCCTTTTGACGTGCTGGCTTCGCTGCCAGATGTGAAAGTGCATCTGATCTGGAAAGACCTGGCGCCGGTTACCTCCAGCACGGGCTTGGTCCTGCTGCCAACCACCACCTTCGAGGACTGTCCGAAGCTCGACGTCATTTGTGTCCCCGGTGGTAGCGGCGTCGGTCCGTTGATGGAAGACGAGCAGACCCTGGCCTTCATCAAACGCCAGGCCACTCACGCCAAATACATCACCTCGGTGTGCACCGGTGCGCTGGTACTCGGCGCGGCGGGATTGTTGCGCGGCAAGCGCGCCACCACCCACTGGGCCTTCCACAGTTTGTTGCAGCCGCTGGGGGCGACGCCGGTCAAGGACCGTGTGGTCCGCGACGGCAACCTGCTTACCGGTGGCGGCATCACCGCGGGAATCGATTTTGCCTTGACCCTGGCGGCCGAGCTGTTCGACCAGGACACCGCCGAGCTGGTCCAACTGCAGCTGGAATACGCACCGGCTCCGCCGTTCGCCGCAGGTTCCCCGGACACCGCGCCGACGCTGGTGCTCGAAGAGGCCAACCGGCGTTCGGCGGAATCGTTCCGGGTGCGCTCGCAGATCACCCAGCGGGCTGCGGCACGCTTGGAATCAGCGTAGCGGCAGGTTCAGCCAGGCACAGCAATCCGGTGCCTGGCTGGATGACCTATTCTTCCTGGCGATACAGGACCATTCCGGCGTGATACAGCACGCCATCGCGGAAATCCCCGTCGGCGGTGAAACCCGTATCGTCGTGGTATTCGATATGGTCGTCCTGCAGCCAATAGTCGCCCTCATAGGCACTCTCCCGAGTGCCCCGCGCTTCGTCGTAGCGCCCGCCCGGAAGCAACCGATGGCGAATCACGCCATCGGCCGTCACCCACAGGCCGACGAATTTGTCCTGATCTCCAAATGCCTTTCTCACGGGACGTCTCCTAGTGGTCGCCAGGTTTTAAAATGGGCTGGCCGTCGGCCGCACCACCAATTCGCTGACGTCCACGTCTGCCGGTTGCTCGATCGCATAGGCAATTGCCCGAGCGATGGCCTCGGCGGGGATGGCGATCCTGCGGAACTCACGCATCTCGGCCCGTCCGCCTTCGTCGGAAATGCTTTCCGCCAGTTCCGACTCGGTCACGCCGGGGGAAATCACCGTCACGCGGACATCCCCACCCACCTCCTGGCGCAGGCCTTCGGAAATCGCCCGTACGGCAAATTTGGTCGCGCAGTACACAGCGGCAGTCGGGCTGACGGTGTACGCACCGATGGAGGCAATATTGATGAACTGTCCGCTGCGCTGGCGCTGCATCAACGGCAGGCCGGCGGCGATGCCGTGGAGCACGCCACGGATGTTGACGTCGATCATGCGGTCCCATTCCTCGACCTTCAGCGCCTCAAGCTTGGAGAGCGGCATGACGCCGGCGTTATTGATGATCACGTCAAGCCCGCCGAATTTCTCGACGGCGAAATCGATCAGGCCCTGGACATCGTCGCGACGGGTCACGTCCACGACTTTGCAGGCAGCCCGGTGACCGGCGGCTTCAAGTTCCTGCACCAGCGCTTGCAAGCGCTCCACGCGCCGGGCGCCAAGCACCACGCAAGCCCCGCGGGCCGCCAACAACCGTGCTGCCGCCTCACCAATCCCGCTGCTGGCGCCAGTGATGACCACTACTTTGTTTTGAATATCGGACATGATGGTTTCCTCGTCTGGATGCGTTGGCCCCCGGTGGGAGCGTTTTGACAGGTCCAGATTAGGAGGGTGTCAGGCGCTTCGGTTAGCCGGATTCTCCTGCGCATTTGCACGATCCTGTAACGATAACGCCTCTGGTCGTTACGGCTGCGATCAGCTTTACTAGCGCGATCCATTAAATTGGCCAGGGAGATTGATCCGCATGTCGGTATCCACGTCCATCACCATCACGCCCATTAACGGCGTAGATCAGCGTCGCGCCGAGCTGGCGAACCTGATGAAGCGCTTCGCACCGGAATATGGTGTCCACGCAACGGCCATCGAGGCCTTGCACCTGATCCGCAGCGATCAACCCACCGAGGCCTTGCACGTTGTGCACAAGCCCGGGCTGTGCGTGATTGTCCAGGGGCGCAAGGAAGTCACGCTGTCTGACGAGCGCTACGTTTACGATCCGCTCAATTACCTGGTGGTCTCTGTGACGCTGCCGCTGGCCGGCCAGGTGATCGAGGCCAGCCCCGAGCAACCGTACCTGTGCATACGCCTGGACATCGACCCGGCACAGATCTGCCAGTTGATCGCCGATGCCAGCCCAATTGGCGTACCGAGCGAAAGAGCCGATCGCGGATTGTTCCTGGACCGCATCGACGAGCCGCTGCTCGACGCAATGCTGCGTTTGCTGCGACTGCTCGACAGCCCGGACGACATCGCCACCCTCGCGCCACTGGCCCAGAAAGAGATTTTCTATCGACTGTTGCGGGGCGCCCAGGGCAGGCGGCTGCACGAAATCGCTATTCCTGACACCCAGACCCACCGCATCAGCCGCGCCATCGAGTGGCTTAACACCCATTACGCCGAACCATTGAGCATCGACAGCCTGGCGCAGATGATCAATCTGAGTCCCTCGGCACTGCATCATCGCTTCAAGGCCGTGACCGCCATGAGCCCGCTGCAATACCAGAAGCAGTTACGCCTGCAGGAAGCCCGACGACTGCTGCTGGCGGAGAACAGCGATGTTTCGTCAATCGGCTACAAGATGGGCTACGAGAGCCCCTCGCAGTTCAGCCGTGAATACAGCCGTCTATTCGGTGCCTCACCGAGCAAGGACATCGCTCGCCTTCGCGCCCAGGCGTTGCAAGCGAGCAGCGCCTGATTCTGCATACAAACAGGATCAGGCAAACCGAGGGCAGTATCCGACTAACGACCCTAGCCACCTCGCCCCTACTCTGAACCCATGCAGCAAGACAACCGTCCGGGCTGCAACGGGTTCAGCAGATTTCGACATCTGAACGACCCGGCACTCAACCCTTTGATACGACCGGAGTCATTGCCATGAAAACTTTCAATTCCTTGATCGCCGTTACCAGCCTTGTCCTGAGCGCCAGCGTTTTCGCATTGCCAAGCCAGCAACAGGATCGATTCTTTACCCAGTCGCCAGAGCCTTCGCAGTCAGTGGCAGCAGACGGCGCGGATCGCACTCCTGGTGGCCAGACTCTCGCCGCTGATGGCGCTAACCGTACTCCCGGTGGCCAGACTCTCGCTGCTGATGGTGCTGACCGCACCATGGGACGGCGCCTGGCATGATGGGGCTATTCTTTGGACGAAAAAAAACCCGCCTAGGCGGGTTTTTCAAGGACCAGATTGACTTCCTGTCAGGCACTCCATGCCGGGTCCCATCATCCATGACCCCAAGCACTCCCTGTACTCAGTGGATGGATGTAGATTAGAGGGGATCAATAGGCAGAAAAAGACGAGAAAGCAGCGTCGCAACGTAAGCGTTTCGCTATGCGCCACTGCTACTTTTCTACAGGCGAAAAAAAACCCGCCGAAGCGGGTTTTTCCAAGACCATTACGACTCCCTGTCGGTAGCCATCCTTGCAAGGTCGATCGTCCCTGATCCTGAGCACTTCCTGTGCTTCAGTGGATGAGGCTAGATTACGCGTCGGATCCAAAGTGAAACAGAGGACATAGCTACCAAGCCGTGTAAGACATTCGCCATATCACCCCTTCCGGAAACCCTTAGCCGGTCAGGTAACCGGCGTTTCAAAGCCTGCTTTCGGTCCTTGGGATCCATCACGGCTTGTTCAGATACTCTTCAATATTGGCCATCTGTTCATCCCAACCACGACTGTCCATTCGGAAAGCCTTGAGTCGACGCGCCTCGGGAATGTCATTGAACCCCGACTCCACTACCTTCAGCAGAGTGCCACCGCCCATGTCTTCAAGCTCGAATTGCACACGCGTCTCGGACTCTTGGGAATAGTCGGTCTGCGGCTCCACAGCGTAAGGATGCCAGCGAAACGAGAACACTCGCTCGGGTTCGACACGCTCCACCAAGACATCCCACACAAGATGCTCATAACCCCGATAGGTAATCTGCCCTTGGGTGCGCTTTACTAGCGGTTTAACAAACAAAGCTTTATGGAGCCCTTTTTCTCGCTTGATTGAAAATCAAGCAAGCAAAAGGACTTACATTTTCAGTTCGGGTTTTCTCGATGAAATTGTTGGTCGAGAAAACTCATACTCATCTTTTTCTAACTTGTCTGATTGTTCTTTAATCATATTTTCAACAAGACTTGCATCATCATCATCGAACTTATCATTCTCAATAATTTCATTCGCTTTCGCTTCAACGTCTTGCCTGTTAATCAAAGCATCAAGCGTCGAATCGTTTCTTATGCTGTTCACCCAGCGAATCAAACTCGACTTAAAATCATTAAATGCTTTTACGATGAAGCTTAGTTTCTCTCTTTCAAGCATTATTTCAGACTTTTTATTGTCTAACTCAATTTCTTTAACCTCTAATTCTTTCAGCTTTGTCTCTGCTTCTTTCTGTGCAAGAACCGCCACAGTCGTTACGTTCTGCGCTTCTAAAATGAGTTCTGAAGCGTTTTGAGCTTCTTCTTTTGCTTTGTCATACTCGTAACGCTGTGCAGTCTTGCGCCTGCCCACGTTTGTTCTTAACGGCTTGTGATGTGTATGATCGATATTGCAGTGCTTTAACACTGATTGATTGAACTGTAATTTCAATTTCGATAGAACGTTCTTTCTATCCAAATCAGCCAATCTCTGCCCTGAAAAAATCCTAGGAACAAGAAGGTTTAAATGCGGATTTGCTTGGTCGTGTATGTTCAGAAAACACGCCCGGCCAAATTGATTAATGTCCGATTCTATCTCTAGCTCTTTGTGAACTGTATTGACCAAATCCCTTGCTATTTTTTTCCACTCGTCAGGTGTTGGTTTATGTGGCGGGGGTAGTATGAAGTTAAAAGATTGAGCAAAAGACTCAACTTTTCTTCCCCCTTTTTTATTTTTTGCGTCAAATGAAATCGTTTCTTGAATAGTACTATTAAGAAACGTATTTGCATCAGAGTTAAACAGAGTATAGATAGTCGTGTTTTTATGATTTTTGTGCTTTTCACTTACTAAATAACTTACATATTCAGACAACCCAACATCTTTATTTTTGACACGCTCTGTTGTTACAGTCCAATTTTTTATGCTCATATCGAACCCTCGAACTTTGTTCGACAGGTCTTACAAACTATTGAAAATCTTGGTAAATCAAACTCTGTGTTTGTATGCCAAAGCAAACCATGTTGTGTTTTCTTCTTGCAGTTCGTGCATAGTAAATATAAATTATTCATTGCATTTAAAGTTGTTATGCTTTTATAGTAGCATATCGTAACAACGAAATTTCATAGTTGTTCATCCGAAAAGGTTGTGTTCAAGATAGGACAACTCTGCGAGTTGACGGCTTCGCCTTCCTATTTGCGAGGGGATACCCCTTCGAACCCAACATCAAAAGCAAAAGCAAAGGCAAAGGCAAAGAATCAAAATCGTCTAAAAGATTTATTTCTGCGTGTGTTCAAAATCTGCTGTTTATCAACAGTCGATTTTGGACACACTTTACGAGATTTAAAAAATAGACGCACAAGGTCGTTCACAATAAAAATCAACGCAAGACGTTCTGTCATATTGCTACGTTCTTGCCCCAGAAAAATCACTTTATTAATTATTTCTCGCTCTTTATTTTTTGAACTTGATTGATACAACTCGACAAGTTCAATCAACAAAAGTAATTGCTGAATGTTATTCGCATTACTCAATAATATCTGAAATGCACTGATGACTTTCAAGTCTCTTATCAAACTAACAAGATTTTCTGCTTTTTTTCTAATTTCCATCTCATTCATAATAATTGTATTTTCTATCATTATACAATTATTAACCCCCCAGCGGGGGGAAGGGGGGAGGGAGTAAATACCGCAGTACCTGCGGCATAGAAAACTTTAGTAATATGGATTTGTCGGCAAAGTATAAGTCTTAATAACAACGGCTTTACTTAAATATTCGGGATTTCTCCAAAAATCTCCATCCTGCATTGTCCAGAGTGTTTTTGACTCTTCACAACTTCCTGTTTTAAAGTTAAAACTGTGGCTTATTTCCAGCGCCGTACTTCCTCGCTCATTAATAGTGTCTTTGTTTTTACAATCACGAGCAGCCGCTTGATAAGCTCTTACAGACTCTTGTCGTTCTTTATCTGTCATTCTGTCCTTTGATGGAACTTTGTTTTCAATTACAGTCCCAGCAGGAACATTGCTTGTCGTTTCAAAATATCCCGCATTTACAGCGATACACAATGCAAGCAGCACAAACGAGAATTTAAAAAAATCATTCATGTTTAATGCCTTTCGAATTATGCATATGCTTAATTTGAACATCATCAAAAACCGATGCTTTTTCAAAATCTGCTCGACGCTCTTTATCCATTTTCTGATAAAGTCCGATAAAAAAGAAATTCGTATTGAGATAAATGCTATTGTTTTCGTCAATAATTAATACTTTTTTAGTTATGAGTGTTTTCCAATTTCTGTTTATAACAGAAGCACTGATTTTTGTTTTTGCTGCAATTGACGCTTGTGTCATTGACACAACATTGCCCCATTTTAACGTATCTAAAATGTGCACGATTATCTTAAATTCGGTTGGTGTTAATTCTAGCTTTAATAAATTTTCTGAAAAGCCATAAAAATATTTAACATCCTTCTTTAACGAATTTTCTTTATCTAATTCTATTTTAGTCGTTACTTTTGCATTGATTTGTTTATCATCGTCATTTGCGTTTTTCTTGTCATTTACATATCTGCTATGTAATACAGACATTGCTAATTCAACAGCGCTATTAACTTGCTCAGCAATAGATTTTGCATTGTCAGAATTTGCCGGTCTAAAATTATCATCTTGTTCAGTATTTGCACTATTAACATCTATAAACTCATTCATTTATTTCCTCATTTTGCTAGTTATAACCATAGCGTAGCATTTAGATTTTAGAAATAAAGACTTAAACGACAAAATAATTAGCTTTTTTGAAATTAAAATTTCTATATGAGCAATTTTATTTTATTGGAATGAGTACAAGAGGTTTATTTATTGATTATGAAGTTAATTGTATTGTCGAAATAGTCATTGACGAAAAAGTCAACGAGCTTGACTAAAAAGTAAAAGTGTATTGATAAAAAAGTCATAAGCATTGATTAAAAAATCAATGACTATTGATGATAAAGTATATGAGCATTGATGAAAAAGTACATGGACATTGATTTTTTAGTCAATATCGAAGGGCTGTAAGCCACGTATAACGTGGCTTTGAGGGTTGCTTAAGATGGTAATGAGGTAAGGCTTTTAAGGTTTAATAAGACCCGTAAGAAAGAATTAAAAAATACACGGCATAAACTGCCGTTATTTACTTTGTTTTTTGTGAAAGCAATAAAGCAGAAAAGCATTAAAAGCGATTTGGCTATTCTCTCTTAATGATTCATTCATAACATTGACCCTTTGGGTCAAGGTGAATTACCCACGTCCAGATAGCGCCCGCGCCTATGCGGCGTTTCGGGCGAGTCTTCTTAATTAAAATCTGCTCTTGAACCTAATGGAAGTACAAAATCCGTCTTCCATCCTCCAACCAACTTTTTGGTATAGAAGTAGTAAGTACCACCTGCGAGCATAGCGTGTTTTCTATCAAAGTAATAACTCACGCCGAAACCTTTTGATTTATTGTTAATTACAACCTCGCTCATTTTATGTTCGTCTTTAAAGTCCTGACCATCAAAGGGCTCACTGTCCTCAAAGCGCTTCAACACTCTGATTTGTACTTGACTCTCTTTCAAAAGCAGATTAAATCTGATTCTTCCCTCTTCATTATCTAGTAGCGAATCAATATCAGAACGGCTAATCGCTTGTTCAGCTTCAACGTATAAATTCATCCTTGAAATTTCTAAATCAATGTTATCTACCCTGCTCGTCAGTCCGTTAATATCAGTCTCAATTTTCCTAATTCTACTCAAAAGAACCTTTGGAATATCACCGCCACTCAACTCAATACTTTCTAATATTTTCTCAATAGTTTTTTGCTTGTCTTCAAGTTCAGCATTACATGCGTTGCGACTTTCGATAAGGCTTTGAGCGTCGCCAGATTTTCTAATGATTTTCTCCAAACCAAAATTCTTGTAATAAAGCATAAACGGTTCATAAATATAGTTATATGGTATGAATATTTTACGAGCCGCAGGGCATGCATTTACCAAACTTTTCGCGCAAAGTAGATACATATACTCTTTGTTTTTTCGCTTTGTAAAGTGCTGATGAAGAGCAGTGTCGCAATGCTCGCAAAAAATCACACCTTTAAAAACATTCCTAAACCCTTTCGCTTCTCGACCTTTCTTTTCGTGAGTCTCTGCTCTGATGTTTAGTTTCGTTTGGATATTAAAAAATTTTTCTTTTGAAATCACCGCAGGATAGTAATTTTCCAGCTCTTCATAATCCGCACTTTCACCATTTTCTGTCTTTGTTTTGTAAATTTCTAGACACCCATAAACGGATTTTGCGCGAGACAAATGGCGAATTGCTATTAATGTCCATTTTTTATCAGTTTCAGTTTTATTAATTTCTATGGCTGTTCTTGCACACCCGAATAGCTCTAACAGTTCGAAAATTCGCTTAACTTCATTTGCTCTATTCTTAATTAGATTAAGTTTTTCACTTTCTTCGTCATAAGACACCCAGTATGGAAGTTTTTTTGTCATTACTTTATTTGAAGATTTTGCTTCGTTGTGCTTCTTTTTCCACGCTCCCAGCGACCTATTTTTTTTAATTCTACTCTCTTCATTCGCTCGACTTAATACAAAGTTTATTTTAAATAAAATACTCGAATGGTCTTCTTGTCGATAATCATATACTTGATTATCTCCCAGAGTAATGATTATGATTTTTGAAGAAAGAATATCAACGACAAGTTTTGTTGCGTCAATGCCGTTCATTCTTGTTAGACGGTCGAAATTCTCAACCAATAGAATGTCATTTGCTTTAATCACGCCTTGCGAAATTAAATCTAAAAACTCTTTCAAAGCTCCTATACGTGCGTTCTTGCCACGAAACCCCGATATGCCTAAATCTACAAACTCTCTTGTCAGTTCAAGCTTATGACGTGCCAAGTGCTCTTGAATCAGCGCTTCTTGTCTATCAATGCCTGTGCCTTCACGCTGTGTACGTGAAGATATGCGCTTATAGCTGTATATATGTACAGTCATTTTTCGCTACTCTAAACAGAACCATATGTGTCTATTATAGCGCTCATAAAGCGCGCTCACCGGCAACAAACCGCTTGCCCGCGAGATCCACGCCAAACCATTGGCCGAAGGCTTCAGCATTGGCCATGGCTCGCCAGACCTGCGAACGCGGCGCCTTCAGCAAGATCTTTCTTTCGATACGATCAGATAGATGCATGGGTCGTCACCTCCTGTGTTCAACATTAGGCCTGTAAGACCACAAGGCCAACCGTAAAGTTGTATCAACGCCTTGTTTGGTTACACTCCTCCAGCAGTTTTTACCCCTCATGGAGAGATTGATGATGTACACCCGTTTGTTGCTGCCCCTGATTCCGCTGTTGTTCATTGGCGCTGTCCAGGCTGACGTTTGTACCAACGCCACGACCCAAGGCGACATAAACCAGTGTGCAGCCCAAGAGACCAAGGCTGCCGACAAGGAACTGAACAGTCTGTACAAACAGATCACAGCGCGTTTGAAAGACAATGCCGAGGCCAAGCAATTGCTGGTCAAGGCACAGCGAGCCTGGATTGACTTCCGTGACGCCGAATGCAGCTTTTCTGCTTCTGGTGCCGAAGGGGGGAGCGTCTATCCGATGATTCAGAATGACTGCATTACAGCCCTGACGAAGGCGCGAGTAGAGGCGTTCAAGACGTACCTCAACTGCGAAGAAGGAGACCTGAGCTGCCCGGTACCTGGGGCTTGATTGATGGTGTCGAAGAGGATGTCCTCAGGTCAATTTTCTTGCGGGCAAAACAAAACCCCTACCTGCGTCAGCAGATAGGGGTTTCGGAATTTAATCTTGACGATGACCTACTCTCACATGGGGAAACCCCACACTACCATCGGCGATGCATCGTTTCACTTCTGAGTTCGGGATGGGATCAGGTGGTTCCAATGCTCTATGGTCGTCAAGAAATTCGGTAGCCAGCGCGTGCCTTGCGGTCACGTTCCAGCGAATGGGTATGTGATAGTTTGTGGGTTTTGACTCGAACTTTCGGTTCATTTCGTCTTCACACACCGCAATCTGGCGCCTTTCTCCGTTTCCAGAGCAGGATCAGCAAATTGCTTGGGTGTTATATGGTCAAGCCTCACGGGCAATTAGTACAGGTTAGCTCAACGCCTCACAGCGCTTACACACCCTGCCTATCAACGTCGTAGTCTTCGACGGCCCTTCAGGGGACTCAAGGTCCCAGTGAGATCTCATCTTGAGGCAAGTTTCCCGCTTAGATGCTTTCAGCGGTTATCTTTTCCGAACATAGCTACCCGGCAATGCCACTGGCGTGACAACCGGAACACCAGAGGTTCGTCCACTCCGGTCCTCTCGTACTAGGAGCAGCCCCTCTCAAATCTCAAACGTCCACGGCAGATAGGGACCGAACTGTCTCACGACGTTCTAAACCCAGCTCGCGTACCACTTTAAATGGCGAACAGCCATACCCTTGGGACCGGCTTCAGCCCCAGGATGTGATGAGCCGACATCGAGGTGCCAAACACCGCCGTCGATATGAACTCTTGGGCGGTATCAGCCTGTTATCCCCGGAGTACCTTTTATCCGTTGAGCGATGGCCCTTCCATACAGAACCACCGGATCACTAAGACCTACTTTCGTACCTGCTCGACGTGTCTGTCTCGCAGTCAAGCGCGCTTTTGCCTTTATACTCTACGACCGATTTCCGACCGGTCTGAGCGCACCTTCGTACTCCTCCGTTACTCTTTAGGAGGAGACCGCCCCAGTCAAACTACCCACCATACACTGTCCTCGATCCGGATAACGGACCTGAGTTAGAACCTCAAAGTTGCCAGGGTGGTATTTCAAGGTTGGCTCCACGCAGACTGGCGTCCACGCTTCAAAGCCTCCCACCTATCCTACACAAGCAAATTCAAAGTCCAGTGCAAAGCTATAGTAAAGGTTCACGGGGTCTTTCCGTCTAGCCGCGGATACACTGCATCTTCACAGCGATTTCAATTTCACTGAGTCTCGGGTGGAGACAGCGCCGCCATCGTTACGCCATTCGTGCAGGTCGGAACTTACCCGACAAGGAATTTCGCTACCTTAGGACCGTTATAGTTACGGCCGCCGTTTACCGGGGCTTCGATCAAGAGCTTCGCGTTAGCTAACCCCATCAATTAACCTTCCGGCACCGGGCAGGCGTCACACCCTATACGTCCACTTTCGTGTTTGCAGAGTGCTGTGTTTTTAATAAACAGTCGCAGCGGCCTGGTATCTTCGACCGGCGTGGGCTTACGCAGCAAGTGCTTCACCCTCACCGGCGCACCTTCTCCCGAAGTTACGGTGCCATTTTGCCTAGTTCCTTCACCCGAGTTCTCTCAAGCGCCTTGGTATTCTCTACCCAACCACCTGTGTCGGTTTGGGGTACGGTTCCTGGTTACCTGAAGCTTAGAAGCTTTTCTTGGAAGCATGGCATCAACCACTTCGTCACCCAAAGGGTAACTCGTCATCAGCTCTCGGCCTTGGAATCCCGGATTTACCTAAGATTCCAGCCTACCACCTTAAACTTGGACAACCAACGCCAAGCTGGCCTAGCCTTCTCCGTCCCTCCATCGCAATAACCAGAAGTACAGGAATATTAACCTGTTTTCCATCGACTACGCTTTTCAGCCTCGCCTTAGGGACCGACTAACCCTGCGTCGATTAACGTTGCGCAGGAAACCTTGGTCTTTCGGCGTGGGTGTTTTTCACACCCATTGTCGTTACTCATGTCAGCATTCGCACTTCTGATACCTCCAGCAAGCTTCTCAACTCACCTTCACAGGCTTACAGAACGCTCCTCTACCGCATCACTTACGTGATACCCGTAGCTTCGGTGTATGGTTTGAGCCCCGTTACATCTTCCGCGCAGGCCGACTCGACTAGTGAGCTATTACGCTTTCTTTAAAGGGTGGCTGCTTCTAAGCCAACCTCCTAGCTGTCTAAGCCTTCCCACATCGTTTCCCACTTAACCATAACTTTGGGACCTTAGCTGACGGTCTGGGTTGTTTCCCTTTTCACGACGGACGTTAGCACCCGCCGTGTGTCTCCCATGCTCGGCACTTGTAGGTATTCGGAGTTTGCATCGGTTTGGTAAGTCGGGATGACCCCCTAGCCGAAACAGTGCTCTACCCCCTACAGTGATACATGAGGCGCTACCTAAATAGCTTTCGAGGAGAACCAGCTATCTCCGAGCTTGATTAGCCTTTCACTCCGATCCACAGGTCATCCGCTAACTTTTCAACGGTAGTCGGTTCGGTCCTCCAGTCAGTGTTACCTAACCTTCAACCTGCCCATGGATAGATCGCCCGGTTTCGGGTCTATTCCCAGCGACTAGACGCCCTATTAAGACTCGCTTTCGCTACGCCTCCCCTATTCGGTTAAGCTCGCCACTGAAAATAAGTCGCTGACCCATTATACAAAAGGTACGCAGTCACCCAACAAAGTGGGCTCCCACTGCTTGTACGCATACGGTTTCAGGATCTATTTCACTCCCCTCTCCGGGGTTCTTTTCGCCTTTCCCTCACGGTACTAGTTCACTATCGGTCAGTCAGTAGTATTTAGCCTTGGAGGATGGTCCCCCCATATTCAGACAAAGTTTCTCGTGCTCCGTCCTACTCGATTTCACTTCTAAGATCCTTTCGCGTACAGGGCTATCACCCACTATGGCCGCACTTTCCAGAGCGTTCCGCTAAAATCAAAGAAGCTTAAGGGCTAGTCCCCGTTCGCTCGCCACTACTAAGGGAATCTCGGTTGATTTCTTTTCCTCAGGGTACTTAGATGTTTCAGTTCCCCTGGTTCGCCTCTTGCACCTATGTATTCAGTACAAGATAACCATCTTATGATGGCTGGGTTCCCCCATTCAGACATCTCCGGATCAAAGTCTGTTTGCCGACTCCCCGAAGCTTTTCGCAGGCTACCACGTCTTTCATCGCCTCTGACTGCCAAGGCATCCACCGTATGCGCTTCTTCACTTGACCATATAACCCCAAGCAATCTGGTTATACTGTGAAGACGACATTCGCCGAAAATTCGAATTTCTCAACTAAGAGAACTCACAAATTTTACCTTAGCCTGAGCCGTTACCAGTGAAAGTAACGTTCAGTCTATCTTTCTATCACATACCCAAATTTTTAAAGAACGATCTAATCAAAAGACTAGAAATCAACATTCATCATCCAACGGATGGAACGCTCATTTCTAAGCTTTCAGAAGCAGTTTATGGTGGAGCCAAGCGGGATCGAACCGCTGACCTCCTGCGTGCAAGGCAGGCGCTCTCCCAGCTGAGCTATGGCCCCATTACAAAATTGGTGGGTCTGGGCAGATTCGAACTGCCGACCTCACCCTTATCAGGGGTGCGCTCTAACCAACTGAGCTACAGACCCAATTTCGAGCTTGTAACTGTTAGCTGTGAGCTATCAGCTTGGAGCTTAAAGCTGCTTCTATCGTCTTCTTCAATGAATCAAGCAATTCGTGTGGGAGCTCATGGAGCCGCTGCGGTCGTCGATTAAGGAGGTGATCCAGCCGCAGGTTCCCCTACGGCTACCTTGTTACGACTTCACCCCAGTCATGAATCACACCGTGGTAACCGTCCTCCCGAAGGTTAGACTAGCTACTTCTGGTGCAACCCACTCCCATGGTGTGACGGGCGGTGTGTACAAGGCCCGGGAACGTATTCACCGCGACATTCTGATTCGCGATTACTAGCGATTCCGACTTCACGCAGTCGAGTTGC
>NZ_CP096395.1:750000-1812500 GCF_054161305.1 Pseudomonas sp. Z2-11 | reverse complement strand
GCCGGTGCGGACAATGGTGTGCAGACCGCTGCGCTCGGCGTCATGATCGCAGCCTTGTTCGTAGCCCCCATCGGCATCGTGCATGCCGGGACCGCTTTGCTGACCCCGAGCCTGATCCCTGTCGCCATTGGCGTCGCCATTCTGTCAACCGCCCTGCCCTATACGTTGGAAATGATCTCACTCACCCGCATACCAGCCCGCACCTTCGGCACACTGATGAGCATCGAGCCTGCGGTCGGCGCGCTATCGGGGCTGCTGTTTCTCCAGGAATATCTATCCCTGGCCCAATGGGCAGCCATAACCTGCATCATCCTCGCGTCGATCGGCGCTACGTTGACCATGGGCGATTCAGCCAAGCCCGCCATTGCCGCAGATTGATAACGTTCTAACGCAGATCTGGCATTTATCGCGCATTTAGGCCATGTTTAGCCCCGTAACCTAATGTCAGACATGGATTTTTCGTACAGGATGTCATGAACGCTTGAAGCGAAAGCGAACGTAGCCGTACGTAGGCATAAGATCCGCGGCGGCATTAAGGACGGGAATGAAACGAATCTTGATACTGATCGCCGTACTAGCGGTTACGGGCTGCGCGGCGACGTCGAAAACCGAAGTCAAACGCGGAAAAAAAGGCCTGCATATCAACTGCTCCGGCCTGTCCTCTTCCTGGGACCAGTGCAGGGCCAGCGCCGCCAACTCATGCGCGCCCAAAGGTTACAAAATCATCGCCAAATCAGGTGACGCCGTTGAGGAGCCCGGGGATTATCCTTTCGGGCTCAATCCAGCCGGATACACCAGCCGCAGCATGATCGTCATCTGCAAATAGGCGGCGCTTCAGCTGGACTGTCGTTCGGCCAGGCGATGGCTGATCTCGTCATGGCTGGACCTGAGAACCTCCTGCTGGAGCTCAGGTGCTGCCAGCATTCGCGCAACAACCAGCGCACCCACGCATTGAGACAGGATCGCCCAAGCCAGGCTATCGCTCTCAAGTATCCGCGCCCAGCTTTCGTGCAGGCGGCAGATCCAGCTTTGCGCGGCCTCACGCACCGACATATCCGAACGCGCAATCTCAGCCCCCAGAACCGGCAAGGCGCAACCAGCCTCGGGTTGCTCCACATGGCTAATGCTCAGGTACTGCTTGAGGCAACGCTCCAGTTTCATCGAGTCCTTGACGCCGTTACCACTCAAGCGCTCCAGGCTCTGGCTCAACTCGCGCTCGACGATCGCCTTGAATAGCTCATCCTTGGATGAGAAATGGCTGTAGAACGCCCCGCCGCTAAGACCGATCGCCTTCATCAGGCCATCTACCCCTACCGTCGAAAATCCTGATTTTTTGGCCGACATGGCACTGCTGGTCAGCAGTTTCTCTCGGGTTTCCATCTTGTGATTGGCTGAATAACGCATGTGCTTGCCTCTGGATGCTCATCTTGACGCTCGGCGAATCTTAGCATAACGTCCGTTTAGCTAACGACCGTTTACCAATGAGGCCAATCATGAATAACAAGAAGGTTGTACTGGTAGTGGGAGCTGGCGATGCTACTGGTGGCGCGATAGCCCGGCGTTTCGCTCGGGAAGGCTTCGTGGCCTGCGTCACTCGCCGCAACGCTGACAAGCTACAAGCTTTGGTCGATGAAATCCGTACCCAGGGCGGTGAAGCCCACGGTTTTGCCTGCGACGCACGCAAGGAAGATGATGTGATCGCACTGATCGAGCAAATCGAGGAGCAGGTTGGCCCGATCGAAGCCTTTGTATTCAACATCGGCGCCAACGTGCCTTGCAGCATTCTCGAAGAGACGGCTCGCAAATATTTCAAGATTTGGGAAATGGCCTGCTTTTCAGGTTTCCTCAATGCTCGAGAAGTAGCCAGGCGCATGGTCAAACGCCAGCGCGGCACGATCCTGTTTACTGGCGCCACGGCAGGCTTGCGCGGGGCATCAGGGTTCGCCGCATTTGCGGGGGCCAAACATGGCATCCGGGCCTTGGCCCAGAGCATGGCGCGAGAATTGGGGCCGATGAATATTCATGTAGCCCATGTTGTGGTGGATGGTGCCATCGACACCGACTTCATCCGCGATAATTTCCCGGAAAAATACGCAACCAGGGCAGAAGACGGCATCCTCGACCCTGAGCACATCGCCGAAAACTATTGGTACCTGCATACCCAGCCGCGGGATGCCTGGACCTTCGAACTGGATCTGCGCCCCTGGAACGAACGCTGGTAAGTCTCCCTCACACAATAAGAGAAGCGTAGCCATGAACAGATCCGTCGAGTTTTTTTTCGACCTGGGCAGCCCGACCACCTACCTGGCCTATACCCAATTGCCCGCGCTCTGCGCCGAAACCCATAGCGAGCTCATCTATCGCCCCATGCTTCTGGGCGGCGTATTCAAGGCAACGGGCAACGCGTCGCCCGTTACCGTGCCGGCCAAGGGGCCTTATCTGTTCCAGGACTTGAACCGTTTCGCCAAGCGCTACGGTGTCGACTTCAAGCTCAACCCGCATTTTCCAATCAACACATTGCTATTGATGCGCGCCGTCACGGGCATGCAACTGCGTCATCCGGATCGTTTCGAGATTTTCACGAGCTGTCTGTTCCGGGCACTCTGGGTGAATGCCCGCAACCTCAACGACCCGGCAACAGTCGCGGCCGTGCTGGACGAAGGGGGTTTCGACCCTGCCTATGTGCTTGCCCTTACAGCCGACGAGCAGGTCAAGGAAACACTAAGGAGCACAACCGAAGAGGCCGTGCGCCGAGGTGTGTTCGGTGCGCCGAGCATGTTTGTCGGCAACGAGATGTTCTTTGGCCAGGATCGCCTGGACTTCGTCCGTGAAGCCCTCGGCTGACCCTATGCTTCAGATTGCCGCTGTCCGTGTGTTCAGCCATTGCAGCGCAGCGCCATCGAGCAGCGGACTCAAGCGACGCTGAACCTCGCCGTGGTAGGCGTTGAGCCAGTCCTTTTCGTGCTGAGTCAGCAACGACGGCTCCAGGCAGCGGGTGTCTATCGGGCACAACGTCAGGGTTTCGAATGCGAGGAATTCGCCGAACTCGCTGCTGCCCGCCTCACGGTTCAACACCAGGTTCTCGATACGAACACCCCAGCGACCCGGGCGATAAGTACCCGGCTCGATGGACGTGATCATGCCCGGCTGCATGGCGGTCTGGGGTGCAGCGGCAGCCTGATAGGCAATGACTTGCGGGCCTTCGTGGACGTTGAGGAAATAGCCGACACCGTGGCCGGTGCCATGACCGTAATCCACCTGTTCAGCCCAGATCGGTGCCCGGGCGATGGCATCCAGCAGAGGCGACAGAATGCCCTTGGGGAATTTGGCCCTGGACAAGGCAATCACGCCTTTGAGCACGCGGGTACAGTCACGCTTCTGCTCCGACGTCGGTGTCCCGACCGGCACCATGCGGGTGATATCGGTCGTACCGCCAAGGTACTGGCCGCCCGAATCGATCAACAGCAAGCCATCTCCCTCAATGACCGCATGCGCCTCTTCGGTGGCGTGATAGTGAGGCATCGCGCCATTGGCATTAAACGCCGCGATGGTATTGAAGCTCAAGGAGACGAACTCCGGCCGGCGCCTGCGCGCTGCGGTCAGGTGCTCATCGATGGTCAGTTCAGTGATGCGCTCATGGCCCCAGGCACTTTCCAGCCAGGCAAAAAATTCGCAGAGCGCCGCTCCGTCCTGCTCCATGGCTCGACGGATGTGCTCGGCATCGGCCGGGCTTTTGCGCGATTTGGCCAGTGTTGTGGGGTTGAGCCCTTCGACGAGTTTCACGCCGCTGTCCAGATTGTCCAGCAAACCGACCGTGACCCGGGCCGGATCGACCTGCAGGCTCGCGCCGCTCGGCACTTCACGCAACGCAGTGGCCACTTCGCTATAGTCACGCAGCGTTACGCCGTCTTGCTCAAGAACAGAACGCAGCGCAGCGTCGACCTTGTTCAAATCCACAAACAGCGTCGCCTGTTGCTGGCTGATCAGGGCAAAGGAGACGAATACCGGATTGAATGACACATCGGCGCCGCGCAGGTTGAACAGCCAGGCGATGTCGTCCAGGGTGGCGATGAAATGCCAATCCGCAGCACGCTCCTTCAGGGCTTCGCGCAACTGGGCGATTTTCTCGACACGACCGATCGTGGCTTGCGGCGGCAAATGCGCGTAGACCGGTTGATCAGGCAAGCTCGGGCGATCGGTCCAGGCTTGTGCGAGCAGATCGATGTCGGTGCGCAACCGTGCGCCACGCTCTTGCAGCTTGCTGCTCAGGGTCCGCGCCGATGCCACCGCCATGACCGCACCATCAACCGCTACCGCACCCCCTTCAGGCGTGTTTTCGGCCAGCCACTCCAACGGCCCGGGCTTTCCGGGGATGAGTTTGACCAACTCGATGCCGCTGCCTTCCAGTTCCCAGGTGGCTTGTTCCCAGTAACGACTGTCCGCCCAGACCCCGGCGAAATCCGCGGTCACGATCAATGTACCGACCGAGCCATGGAACCCGGACAACCATTGGCGCCCTTGCCAGTACCCCGGCAGATACTCCGAAAGATGCGGGTCTGCGGAAGGCACCAACAGCGCATGGATGCCCTCCTGGCTCATCAATTGGCGAATTCGGGCCAGGCGCTGGGGAACCTGTCCCGGGGTCGAAGGCTGGGTACTCATCATCACTCCTGCTAATCAATTTTATTGTTCGATGCCGAATGCGTTCGGCTCAGGGGGTTGCCGCCCAGAAGGCCGGCGCGGCAACACAGGCGGCCTTGATCAATCGCACCGCCTCATCAATATCCTGCTCGCTGGTAAAGCGCCCCAGGCTCAAACGAATGGTCCGCCCGGCCGCGCGTGCATCATGCCCAAGGGCGAGCAACACGTGGGATGGAGTGTTTTGCGCCGAGTTGCAAGCCGAGGTCGCGGAGAATGCCATCGATGCGCCCAGCGTCGCCGGGTTGAAGTCACCTTCGTTGAACGTCAGGCTCACCGTATGGGGAATGCGACAGTTGGCACTGCCATTCATACACACACCGGGCAAAGCCAGCAAAGGTTCAAGCAAACGATTGCGCAGTCGGGCGATGTCGGCGAGTTCTTCCTCAAAGGCCTGCGCCGCCAGCTCGAATGCCGCGCCCATCGCGGCAATCTGATGGGTCGCCAAGGTCCCGGAGCGCAAGCCACCTTCATGACCGCCGCCATGGATCTGGGCCGAAAGCCGCGGGCGCGCGCGATCACCGACGTAA
The DNA here is from genome assembly GCF_054161305.1 of Pseudomonas sp. Z2-11. Lineage (NCBI taxonomy): Bacteria > Pseudomonadati > Pseudomonadota > Gammaproteobacteria > Pseudomonadales > Pseudomonadaceae > Pseudomonas > Pseudomonas sp. Z2-11. The sequence continues at coordinate 1,807,272 of NZ_CP096395.1, read as the reverse complement.
AGTGCGCCGATCCCCTTGGGGCCGTAGATCTTGTGTGCGGAAAACGACATCAGGTCCACCGGCCACCGGGCCAGGTCGATGCTCACTTTTCCCGCACCCTGGGCCGCGTCCATATGAAACAACGCGCCATGCTCTCGAACGATCTCGCCGATAGCGATGGCGTCATTGACGGTGCCCAACTCGTTATTGACCAGCATCAGCGACACCAGGAAAGTGTCTTCGCGGAGCGCCTGGCGAACCGCTTGCGGGTCGATCAGGCCATCAGCGCACGGCGCCAGCCAGGTTACCGCGACGCCACTTTCCTCGAGCTGCCTGACCGTATCGAGAACGGCCTTGTGTTCTATCAGGCTGGTAATGACGTGGCCGCCACGCGCTTCACGCGCCTGGGCCACGCCCTTGAGGGCCAGGTTATTGGATTCGGTGGCGCCGGAAGTCCAGACGATTTGTCCGGCCTGAGCCCCCACCAACCGAGCCACCTGCTGGCGCGCCAGTTCCACCGAGCGCCGGGCCTCCTGGCCGAAGGCATGAGAGCTGGAGGCCGGGTTACCGAAGTTACCGTCGAAACCCAGGCACTGGACCATGACCTGGATCACCCGCTCGTCCACCGGGGTGGTGGCGGCGTAATCAAAATACAAAGGACGCTTATTCATAAGGAAGCTCGCAGAATCTGTTCCAAGACCAGATGCCCTCGTTGGGTTCGAGACATAGCTTTAACTGATCAAGACCTTAAAAGAAGTCGGACTTCATTTAAAAGTGCGTAGGAACGCTCCTGAAACAGCGAGCTTAGCAGGCATCGCGTTGAAGCTCAGCCCTTAACTCACGCTTTCGAGCAACAACGGATACAGCGACGCGACCAACAGCAGCGCCATGCCCCAGTTGAAGACACGCAGCCACCGGCGATCCTGCAACAAGTTGCGCAGCAGGCTGCCGCAGACTACCCACAGGCTGACGCTAGGCAGGTTGATCAACGCAAACACCGCCGCGATCACCACCACATTGAAAAAGTAACCTTGCAGAGGCGTATAGGTGCTGATGGCGCCGATGGCCATGATCCAGGCCTTTGGGTTGACCCATTGGAACGCTGCTGCGCCCCAGTAGCTGATCGGCTTGTTCTCACCCGCGCCGCCGTCCGAGACAGGACCGGAGTGGGCGATTTTCCAGGCCAGGTATATCAAATATGCCGCACCGACGTAGCGCAGCACGGTGTAGAGCAGCGGATATGTCTGGAACACCGCGCCCAGCCCAAGGCCCACCGCCAGGACCAGGGAAAAGAAGCCGCAAGTGATGCCGAGCATGTGCGGGATGGTCCGGTTGAAGCCGAAATTCACACCCGATGCCAGCAACATGGTGTTGTTGGGGCCGGGCGTTATCGAGGTCACCAGGGCAAACAGGGCGAAGCCCAGCAGCAGGTCAAGCGAGAGGGTCATGGCAGGTCAATCCGTCGGGGCAGTCAGGAGTTGACCCTACCCCACGTCCCGGCGCAAACCCATGGACAGTTAGGCAAAACTTCTGGCGGTACAGTCTCAGCTCGACCGGCCCGGTGCCTGGACTGTCTGCTCGGCGCTCATCTCGCCGCGCTCGTCGAAGCCGACGTTTTTCTGCGAAGGACCGAGCAACTCGGCTTTCTTCGCATGGTATTCATCAAACGAAAGCCCCCGCCGATTCAAGGCTTCGAGGGCCAGCTCACGGGATTCCTCGGCGGTGTAAGGACGCAGCTCCGGGGACGACGAAGCGCAACCGCTCAATACGGTGACAGTCAACAGCAACAAGACAGCAAGGATACGATTCATGGCGGGGTGTCCGATGTTCAGTTGGGCGATGAACAAAGGCTACCCGCCGGCACTTGGCGGCAGAAATCAACGCTTTTGATAATGGGTATCGCCCTCTCGGATCTCCCGTTGCGCTTGGTTGACCAACGGGCAATGCAACGCATCGTCCAGGCTGCGCTCGATGTTGCGCAGCACCTGGAACGAGCCAAACGTCACCGCTTTGGCCCGATGCGCCTGGATGAACTGCCAGAAACTTTCCTCACCATTCTCAACGCTGCGGAACGCCGCTTCACCCGCCTCGCGGGTTTGCCATTGCAGGTAATTAAGCACCCGACGTCCGTCCTCGCTGACCTGGATACTGGCATTGAGGAAACCCGAATGATCACGAGCCAGGCGCTCGGTCTGCGCTGACAGGGCGTTGACCAGCGTCTGCTGCCACTGAGGCTCGATGTCGAACTCGATCAACTGCGTGAAGCTGCGATGACCACTTGGCGATTGCATGAAAAGTCCCCCGTTCAGGTAAGGCGGATCTTGCGATCCAAAGGCCTGCAGGGTAAAACCTCCAGTTAAGTCAAGGTCAAGCGGTGATTCAGGTGACGACGTCGATCAACATTCACAAGGAACTGACCGTCGGCCAGGTGGCCGCCCGCAGCGGCGTGGCGGTCACCGCGCTGCACTTCTATGAAACCAAGGGCCTGATCAAAAGCACGCGCAACCCGGGCAACCAACGTCGTTACCCCCGGGCCGTCCTGCGGCGCGTGGCGCTGATCAAAGTCGCCCAGCGCCTGGGCATACCCCTGGCGGAAATTGGCGAGGCGCTGAAAAACCTGCCGGACAACCGTGCGCCCACGGCGGCCGACTGGAAGACCCTGTCAGCGCAGTGGAGCCGGAATCTGGATGACCGGATCAACCAGCTGATCGCATTGCGAGACCGGCTCGACGGTTGTATCGGCTGCGGTTGCCTGTCGATGGAACATTGTCCGCTGCGCAACCAGGGTGATGTGCTCGGCAAGCGTGGGCCAGGGGCGCATTTGCTGGAACCCTGAGACGTTCGTCGGCCAATGAGTCCCGCCGTGGTTGCGTGGAAGATGCTTGGGGCCGCTACGCGACCCAGCGGGAGCGAGCTCCCTCGCCACCAGAAGACCGAGCGCCTGTTCGAGAACGCGAAACATTTTCTTTCATCTTCCCTTTCAGGATTCCGGCTGCTCGTTCGTCTTAATTAGATGCAGCAGGCCGCGTCGGCAAAAGCCACGGCCGGCTTTTCCAGGTTTCATGGTGTTGCGAAGCCCGCGACACGGAACCTTTCATCGAATCAAGACGCTCAATCATGTCGAAGAAGTCCCGCTCCAAACTCTGGTTCCTGGTTCACAGCTGGCTGGCGTTGCCCATCTGGTTTTTCGTTCTGATCGTTTGCGTCACCGGTACCCTGGCGGTGGTCAGCCAGGAGATCGTCTGGCTGGTCAATCCGGAAATGCGCGCCAGCAAGCCCGCCGATGATGCGCCGTTGCTCAGCTACGACCAGGTCGTTGCCGCCATCAAGCAAGCCCAGCCCCTGACTCAGGTGCAAAACATTGTGCGTCCGGACGAGTCGCACTTCGCCCTGGAGGTCAAGGTCACCTACCCCGACGGTCGCCCCGACACTGTGTACGTCAACCCCTACAGCGGCGTCATCCAGGGCTCGGCACCGGCATTCAACTTCAGGGGGTTCACCCGTGCATTGCATGGCTGGTGGCTGGTGCCGTTCACCAACGGCTACAGTTGGGGCTGGTACCTGGTGTCCTTCCTCGGCCTGCCGATGCTCGCGTCGTTGGTGACCGGGCTGGTTGTCTATAAACGTTTCTGGAAAGGTTTTTTCAGCCCGACCCTGCGTATTCGCCACGGGGCCCGCATTTTCTGGGGCGATTTCCATCGGCTCAGCGGCATCTGGTCGATCTGGTTCATTGCCGTCATTTCCATCACCGGCACCTGGTTCCTGATCGAGGCCACGCTGGCCGATAACGGCATTTCCATCTCCAGTGCTCCGGTCGTCCCCGTGGTGGCCCGGGAAAACGTTCCGCTGTCAACGGGTGGTACGCCTCCGCCGCAACTGAACCTGGACCGCGCCATTGAAATTGCCCAGCAGCGGATCCCGGGCCTGGAAGCGAGTTTCGTCAGCCTGCCCGGCAATGCCTACAGCCATCTGGAAGTCGGCGGACGCGGCTGGTATCCGCTGATGTTCCAGACGGCGACCATCAATCCCTACAACGGTGATGTAGACGCTTCCCGGCTGTTGTCGGACCGCACGGCGCTGGAGTTCGTGACCGAATCCATGCGCCCGCTGCACACCGGGGATTTCGGTGGCCTCTGGATCAAGCTCATCTGGTGTTTCTTCGGCCTGGTGCTGAGCATGATGGTCCTCAGCGGTCTGCTGATCTGGACCAAACGTACGGCGCTGGCGACCGCCAACGCCCTCAAGCGCAATCAGAAACCTGTGCGGCCAGCCCAAAACACGCCGCAACTGCAGCCTTCGCTGCACCGTGACTCACCGGAGGGCAGCCTGTGAACCCGTCCACTACGACAACATCACCGTCACGCCTGGGCCAGTTCTGGCATAAATGGCGCTTCCATATCAACGTGCTGTTGCTGCTGATTCCCCTGGGTTTCATGCCCAAGTACCTGTCGGAGGCCGCGTTGTTCCGAGGCGACGGCGGGCTTGGCGAGCGGGAAGTCGGCGAAGTCCAAGTGGGGCCCTGGAGCTTGCGCCTGGCGGAGTTTCGCAACGAAGCGCCACGTACCCAGGGCCCCGCCGGGCCGATGAAACACTTCAACGCCGCCCTTTGCCAGCGCTGCATCAGCGAGGTTAAAGCCACCTATCTGCGCATCGGCAAGCCCCGCAGCCTGCGGGCCGCCGGGGTGATTTTCTTCGGCTCGCCCTATCGCATGGGCGCCTTGTTGCCGGTGCCGAAAAAGACCCAGCCAGACGCCGAACTGTGGATCACCCTCGAAGGCTGGGACGGCTCGATGCACCAAGCTTCCATCCCCCTGAGCCAGGCCTCCCCGGCCACCGTCGCCTGGTTGCAATCCCAAGGAGCCCGACCATGAACCTCCGCGCCTCTTTCAACAGCCTGGCGCTGGTGCTCTGCGCAGGCTTGAGCACCAGCGCCCTGGCCCACAATCCGATGTGCGAATGCAAGGCTATCGACGCTGAACAGATCCAGTGTACTGGCGGTTTTTCCGATGGCAGCGGCGCCCCCGGAGTGACGCTGGACGTGATCGGCTACGACGAAACCATCCTGGTCCCCGGCAAGCTCGGCGCCGACTCGACGTTGACCTTCAAGAAACCCAACGCCGAGTTCTACGTACTTTTTGACGCCGGCCCCGGCCACGTCGTGGAAATCGACCAAGCCGACATCGAGGCCCCATGAGCGCACCCACCACCCAGGTCATCCGCCCCGCCGGTGCCGGCCACGAAACCCTGTATGTATTGTTGCTGTGCCTGATTATCCTGCTGGGCGCCGGTTCGGTCGTGGCCTGGCATGGGGAAACCCGGGATGTTGCCCACCTGGACGCCCATCAGCTGGACGCACGTCGCGACCTCAGCGCAGCCGAGCAAGGCATTTATGCCGACCTGCGGGTGACATTGGATGAGATCCGAATCCTGCGCGAGAGCGAGCAGGCCCTCCCCGGCCCGCAAGCCCTGGCCGATGAAGGCTTCGCCCCGTTCGCCCAGGACGCCAGTTCCGTCAGCCGCGGCGGCCATGCCTGGCAATTGCTGGAGGCGCGAGCCTACTTCGGCGCGAGCGCCAATCCGTCCGTCGCAGGCTCCTTTCTGATGCGCATCAGCGAAGTGCCGGACGCGTCCCCGGACATCTGGCTCAACCGCGGCAACCCTCCAACCACCCCTGCCACGTTGGACGACGCCGCTTTGTCCGCCGCCGGCTGGCAACAGATCGTCGCGCAATTCGACGCTGGCGTAACCCGCCAGCATCGGCATTGACCCCACGCCTTCATTCCAGAGAAGACCGCTTGCCCATGTCTATTGCACCTTCACGCCGCCCCTTGCTGCGCCTGCTGCTGATTGGCCTGCTCGCCTGCCTGTTCACTCCAATGGCCAGCGCCGAAACGGCCAAGCGCCTGCGCATCGGCATCACCCTGCACCCTTATTACAGCTACGTGGCCAACATCGTCGGCGACAAGGCCGAGGTGGTGCCGTTGATCCCGGCCGGCTTCAACCCTCACGCCTATGAACCCCGCGCCGAGGACATCAAGCGCATCGGCGGGCTCGATGTGATCGTGCTCAACGGCGTGGGTCACGACGATTTCGCCGACCGCATGATCGCCGCCAGCGAAACCCCGGACGTGAAGGTGATCGAGGCCAACGAGAACGTCCCCTTGCTTGCCGCCACCGGAACCGCGGCGCGGGGCGCGGGTAAAGTCGTCAATCCGCATACGTTCCTGTCCATCAGCGCCTCCATTGCCCAGGTCAACAACATCGCCCGGGAACTGGGCAAGCTCGACCCGGACAACGCCAAGACCTACACGCAGAACGCCCGGGCCTACGGCAAGCGCCTGCGGCAGATGCGTGCCGCCGCCCTGGCCAAGCTGACCCAGGCGCCGAACGCCGAGCTGCGGGTCGCCACGGTACACGCCGCCTACGATTACCTGCTGCGCGAATTCGGCCTGGAAGTGACTGCCGTGGTCGAACCGGCCCATGGCATCGAGCCAAGCCCCAGCCAGTTGAAAAAGACCATCGACCAGCTGCGTGAGCTGGACGTGAAGGTGATCTTCTCGGAGATGGATTTTCCATCCACCTACGTCGACACCATCCAGCGTGAATCGGGAGTGAAGCTGTACCCGCTGTCGCACATTTCCTACGGCGACTACAGCGCCGAGAAATACGAAAAGGAAATGACCGGCAACCTCGACACCGTGGTCCGGGCGATCCAGGAGTCCGGCGCATGACGGCCCAGGAACCCCTCATCCAGCAACATGTCGGCCCGATGATCGAGTTCGCCGACATCAGCCTGAACCTTGGGCGCACCGCGATTCTCGACAATGTGGCTTTTCAGGTACAAGCCGGCAGCATCCATGCATTGGTCGGCCCTAACGGCGGCGGCAAGAGTTCATTGATCAAGACCCTGCTTGGACAGATGCCGCACCAGGGGCGCTTGAGCCTGCAATGGCCGGGCGAACCCGGCGTCATCGGCTACGTGCCCCAGGCGCTGGAATTCGACCGGGGCCTTCCCATGACGGTGGACGACTTCATGGCGGCAATGTGTCAGCGGCGCCCGGCCTTCCTCGGTTTGAGCAAGCATTATGCTGGCGCCATCGGTCAGGCCCTCGAACGGGTCGGCCTGCAGGACAAGCGCAAGCGACGCATGGGCGCGCTGTCCGGTGGCGAGCGTCAGCGGGTATTGCTGGCCCAGGGATTGATCCCGCCGCCGCAACTGCTGGTACTGGATGAACCCATGTCGGCCCTGGACGAGGCCGGCATCCAGGTATTTGAACGCTTGCTGCAGGACTGGCGCCAGGCCGGCATTACCGTGCTCTGGATCGAGCACGACCTGGAAGCCGTCGGACGCCTGGCCGATCATGTCACCGGGCTGAATCGACGGGTGTTGTTCGACGGCCCGCCGCGCCAGACCCTGACCCCGGAACGGCTGCTGACGCTGTTTTCGACCCATCCACGTGCCAACGGGAGCGCCGCCTGATGAGTTATGAAGCCTTCCGCCTGATGGTCCAGGGTTGGGCCTCCTCCGGTTACCTGCCGGAGGCGCTGGCCTATGGTTTTGTGGTCAACGCCTTGCTGGCCGGGGTGTTGATCGGCCCGGTGCTGGGCGGCCTCGGCACGCTGGTGGTGGTCAAGCGCTTTGCGTTTTTCTCCGAAGCGGTGGGCCATGCGGCGCTGACCGGCGTGGCCGTCGGCATCCTGCTCGGCGAACCCTACACCGGGCCCTACGGCAGCCTGTTCGGCTACTGCCTGCTGTTCGGCATCCTGCTCAATTACCTGCGCAACCGCACCGGCCTGGCCCCGGACACGTTGATCGGCGTCTTCCTCTCGGTGTCCCTGGCCCTGGGCGCGAGCCTGCTGCTGATCCTGGCGGGCAAGATCAATGTGCACATCCTGGAAAACGTACTGTTCGGCTCAGTGCTGACGGTCAACGGCAACGATCTCGCGGTGCTGGCGGTGGTCGGTTCGCTGGTGATGGCGCTGGCGCTGCCGCTGTACAACCGGATCATGCTCGCCAGCTTCAACCCGCAGCTGGCGGCGGTACGCGGGGTGGCGGTCAAGACGCTGGACTATCTGTTCGTGGTCCTGGTGACGCTGATCACCGTGGCGGCGGTGAAAGTCATCGGCGCGATCCTGGTCGGTGCGTTGCTGGTGATTCCGGCCGCGGCCGCGCGTTTGCTCAGCCAATCGTTGAAAGGCTTTTTCTGGTGTTCGGTGCTGATCGCGACCGTCAGCACTTTATGCGGGATCCTGGCGCCGATCGTTTTCGACCTGCCGATCCCGTCCGGTGCCGCAATCATTCTGGTGGCCGGCATCGCCTTCGCCCTGAGCGCCATCGCCCGTGGCGTCGTCCCCCATCTGAAAGGGAATCTTGGATAAATGGTTTTTTCATTACGACAATTGGTCTGGGCTCTAGCCCTCGGCGGCGCAGTGATTACCTCGCCGATGGCCGCCGAAAAGATCCAACTACTGGCCTCGCTGCCCGTCACCTACGGATTGGGCGAGGCCTTGCTCAAGGGCACCGACGTCAGCCTGGCCCGGGCCGCTCCGGACAATCTTCCCGGCACCCGGCAAAGCGCCTATTTCAGTGGCCGTGGCGCCCCGGCCCTGAGCAAGCTGGCCGGCGAGGCCGACGCGGTGATCGGGCTGCGTTCGCTCTGGCCGGACGATCCGCTGTACCCCATGGCCCGACGCAGCAATATCCGTATCGTTGAAATCGACGCTGCTCGTCCGGTGGACGGCGCCCTGCCCGGCATCGCCATACAGCCGGGCATGACCGACGGCCTGGCGAGCCAGCCGTGGATGGCCAGCCACAATCTGGGGCGGATGGCCGACGTGATCGCTGCTGATCTGGTGCGCCTCGTCCCGGCGGACAAACCGAAAATCGATGCCAACCTGGCGGCACTCAAGCAGCGCCTGCTCAAGCTCAGCGCCGACAGTGAAAAGCGCCTCGCCAGCGCCGACAACCTGAGCGTGGTCAGCCTGAGCGAGCACTTCGGTTACTTGATCAGTGGCTTGAACCTGGATGGCATCAACACCGATGCCCGCCCCGACGCCGAATGGACAGCCGAAGCCCTGAAGCAGCTGACAGCCACGCTCAAGGAGAACGATGTCGCGCTGGTGCTGCATCACCGACAGCCGCCGGAAGCTGTGAAAGCGGCCATCGCCGAAGGCGGTAGCCAACTGCTGGTGCTGAGCACCGACGGCGCCGATCCGGTGGCGGAACTGGAAAACAACGTGGAGCTGGTCGTCACCGCACTGACGAAAGGCTGACAGCCATTCCCTATGGGAGCGAGCCTGCTCGCGAAGGCGTCGACACATCCAACATAGATGCCAACTGACACACTGCTTTCGCGAGCAGGCTCGCTCCCACATTTGATTGAGGGCGGACCTGGATTCCGGGCCCGCTGGGCATCCCTTGTGGGAGCGAGCCTGCTCGCGAAGGCGCTGGCACATCCACCATCAATGCCAGCTGACACACCGCTTTCGCGAGCAGGCTCGCTCCCACAGGTTTTGTGTTATTTCTGAAGTGTCGAGTTAGAAAACATCCCCGGGCACCCGCACAAACCCTTCCATCAACACCCGCGCGCTGCGGCTCATGATGGCTTTTTTCACGGTCCATTCGCCATTGACTACGCTCGCCTCGGCGCCGACGCGCAAGGTGCCGGACGGGTGGCCGAAGCGCACCGCGTTGCGTTCGACGCCACCGGCCGCGAGGTTGACCAGGGTGCCGGAAATCGCCGCGGCGGTGCCGATGGCGACAGCGGCGGTGCCCATCATGGCGTGGTGCAGCTTGCCCATGGACAACGCCCGAACCAATAAGTCGACGTCACCTGCCGCCACGGCTTTACCGCTGGATGAAAGGTAATCCGCCGGCGGCGCGACAAACGCCACTTTCGGCGTGTGCTGGCGCTGGGCAGCTTCGTCCAGGTGCTTGATCAGGCCCATGCGCAACGCGCCATGGGCACGAATCGTTTCAAACATCGCCAGCGCCTTGGGATCGCCGTTGATGGCGCCCTGCAATTCGGTGCCGGTGTAACCGACATCCCGGGCGTTGATGAATATCGTCGGAATGCCTGCGTTGATCAGTGTCGCCTTGAGCGTACCGACACCGGGCACTTCCAGGTCGTCCACCAGGTTGCCGGTAGGAAACATCGAACCACCGCCGCCCTCTTCCTCGGCCGCCGGGTCCATGAACTCCAGCTGCACTTCAGCGGCCGGAAAGGTCACGCCGTCGAGTTCGAAGTCACCGGTTTCCTGCACCGCGCCGTCGGTGATCGGTATATGGGCGATGATCGTCTTGCCGATGTTCGCCTGCCAGATCCGCACCACGGCCATACCATCCTGCGGGATACGGCTGGCATCCACCAGACCGCTACCGATGGCAAACGCCCCCACCGCCGCCGACAGGTTGCCGCAGTTGCCGCTCCAATCCACGAACGGCTTGTCGATGGACACCTGGCCGAACAGGTAATCGACGTCGTGATCGGCCCGGGTGCTCTTGGACAGGATCACGGTCTTGCTGGTGCTGGACGTCGCACCGCCCATGCCATCGATCTGCTTTTCGTACGGATCGGGGCTACCGATCACCCGCAGCAGCAGCGCATCCCGGGCCGGGCCGGGAACGCGCGCCGCTTCGGGCAGGTCTTGCAGGCTGAAGAACACGCCTTTGCTGGTGCCGCCACGCATATAGGTCGCGGGGATCTTGATTTGAGGCGAGTGAGCCATGTGCTCCAACTCCTGAAAAAAAGGGTGGCCAGAAAACCGGCCACCCGAGCGATTTAAACGGCAATCGCCGATTCAAGGAAATCCTGGGCGAAGCGTTGCAGCACGCCCCCGGCTTCGTAGATCGACACTTCCTCGGCGGTATCGAGGCGGCAGGTCACCGGCACTTCGACGCGTTCAGCATTTTTGCGCGTGATGACCAGGGTCAGCGTCGCCCGCGGGGTGCGCTCGCCGATCACGTCATAGACTTCGCTGCCGTCGATGCCAAGCGTCTTGCGATCCGTGCCGGGTTTGAACTCCAGCGGCAACACGCCCATACCCACCAGGTTGGTGCGGTGGATGCGCTCGAAACCTTCGGCGACGATCGCCTCGACACCGGCCAGGCGCACGCCCTTGGCCGCCCAGTCCCGGGACGAACCCTGGCCGTAGTCGGCGCCGGCGATGATGATCAACGGCTGCTTGCGCTCCATGTAGGTTTCGATGGCTTCCCACATGCGCATGACCTTGCCTTCCGGTTCGACCCGAGCCAGGGAGCCCTGCTTGACCTTGCCGTCCTCAACGACCATTTCGTTGAACAGTTTCGGGTTGGCAAAGGTGGCCCGTTGCGCGGTCAGGTGATCGCCGCGGTGGGTCGCGTAGGAGTTGAAGTCTTCTTCCGGCAGGCCCATTTTCGCCAGGTATTCACCCGCCGCACTGTCGAGCATGATGGCGTTGGACGGCGACAGGTGATCGGTGGTGATGTTGTCCGGCAGCACCGCCAGCGGACGCATGCCCTTGAGCGGCCGCGCACCGGCCAATGCGCCTTCCCAATACGGCGGACGACGGATATAGGTGCTTTGCGGGCGCCAGTCGTACAGCGGGGTCACTTTCGGCCCGGTGTCTTCCTGGATGGCGAACATCGGGATGTACACCTGGCGGAACTGCTCGGGTTTCACCGAAGCCTTGACCACCGCGTCGATTTCCTCGTCGCTCGGCCAGATGTCCTTGAGGCGGATTTCCTGACCGTCCACCACACCCAGCACATCCTTCTCGATGTCGAAACGGATGGTCCCGGCGATGGCATAAGCCACCACCAATGGCGGCGAAGCCAGGAACGCCTGCTTGGCGTACGGGTGAATACGCCCGTCGAAGTTGCGGTTACCCGACAAGACGGCGGTGGCGTACAGGTCACGGTCGATGATTTCCTGCTGGATCACCGGGTCCAGCGCGCCGGACATGCCGTTGCAGGTAGTACAGGCGAACGCGACCACGCCAAAACCCAGTTGCTCGAGTTCAGACGTCAGGCCCGCTTCATCCAGGTACAACGCGACGGTTTTCGAGCCTGGTGCGAGGGATGACTTGACCCACGGCTTACGGGCCAGGCCCAGGCGATTGGCGTTGCGCGCCAGCAAACCGGCGGCGATCACGTTGCGCGGGTTGCTGGTGTTGGTGCAACTGGTGATCGCCGCGATGATCACCGCGCCGTCGGGCATTTGCCCGGGCACATCGTCCCACTGGCCAGAAATGCCTTTGGCAGCCAGATCGGACACCGCGACACGGGCGTGCGGGTTGCTCGGACCGGCCATGTTACGCACCACCGAGGACAGGTCGAAGGTCAGACCGCGCTCATATACCGCGCCTTCCAGGCTGTCAGCCCAGAGGCCGGTGGTCTTGGCGTAATGTTCGACCAACTGCACTTGTTGGTCTTCGCGGCCGGTGAGTTTCAGGTAATCGATCGTTTGCTGATCGATATGGAACATCGCTGCCGTGGCGCCGTATTCCGGGGCCATGTTGGAGATCGTCGCGCGATCCCCCAGGGTCAGGGCGCGGGCGCCTTCGCCGAAGAACTCCAGCCAGGCCCCGACGACTTTCTGCTTGCGCAGGAATTCGGTCAGCGCCAGCACCATGTCGGTGGCAGTGATGCCCGGCTGCAACTTGCCGGTCAGCTCGACGCCGATGATTTCCGGCAGGCGCATCCACGAGGCGCGACCGAGCATGACGCTTTCGGCTTCCAGGCCACCGACACCGATCGCGATCACACCCAGGGCATCGACGTGAGGCGTGTGGCTGTCGGTGCCTACGCAAGTGTCGGGGAACGCCACGCCGTCACGCTGCTGGATGACGGGAGACATTTTCTCCAGGTTGATCTGGTGCATGATCCCATTGCCCGGCGGGATCACGTCGACGTTCTTGAAGGCCTTCTTGGTCCAGTTGATGAAGTGGAAGCGGTCTTCGTTGCGGCGGTCTTCGATGGCGCGGTTCTTGGCGAACGCCTGCGGATCAAAACCGGCGCTCTCTACCGCCAGCGAGTGGTCGACGATCAGTTGGGTCGGCACCACCGGATTGACCTGCGCCGGGTCGCCGCCTTGCAGGGCGATGGCGTCGCGCAGGCCGGCCAGGTCGACCAATGCGGTCTGGCCGAGGATGTCATGGCAGACCACGCGCGCCGGGAACCAGGGGAAATCCAGGTCGCGCTTGCGCTCGATCAGTTGCAGCAGCGATTCGCGCAGCGTCGCCGGATCGCAGCGGCGCACGAGGTTTTCCGCCAGCACGCGGGAGGTGTACGGCAGGCCATCGTAGGCGCCAGGCCGAATGCCATCCACGGCGGCGCGAACGTCGAAATAATCCAGCGATGTGCCGGGCAGCGGTTTGCGAAATTCTGTGTTCATCGTCAGGACTCGGGTCACGGTGGTTTCAGGAGGGTGGCGCAGCCATTGAACTCAACACATTCCCTGTGGGAGCGAGCTTGCTCGCGATAGCGGTGTATCCGTCGACATCGATGTTGAATGTCAGTGCGCAATCGCGAGCAAGCTCGCTCCCACAGGGTTTCGGGGTGATCCAGTGCCTGCGGCTAACCCTCCAGCTCAGCGTTGTTCGATTGGCACGAACTTGCGCTGTTCGACGCCGGTGTATTCGGCGCTCGGTCGGATGATGCGGTTGTTGGCACGTTGTTCGAACACATGGGCGGCCCAGCCGGTCAGGCGTGAGCAGACGAAGATCGGCGTGAACAGCTTGGTCGGGATGCCCATGAAATGGTACGCCGAGGCATGGTAGAAATCGGCGTTGGGGAACAGTTTCTTCTGCTCCCACATGGTCTTGTCGATAGCTTCGGAAACCGGGAACAGCACCGTGTCGCCGACTTCATCGGCGAGCTTTTTCGACCAGCCCTTGATCACCTCGTTGCGCGGGTCGTTGTCCTTGTAGATGGCATGGCCGAAGCCCATGATCTTGTCCTTGCGCGCGAGCATGCCGAGGGTGCCCTCGATGGCTTCTTGCGGCGAGCTGAAACGCTCGATCATTTCCATCGCCGCCTCGTTGGCGCCACCGTGCAACGGGCCGCGCAGCGAGCCGATGGCAGCGGTGATGCAGGAGAACAGGTCGGACAATGTCGAAGCACAAACCCGCGCGGTAAAGGTCGAGGCGTTGAACTCATGCTCGGCGTAGAGGATCAGCGATACGTTCATCACCTTGACGTGCAGCTCGCTCGGCTTTTTGCCGTGCAGCAGATGCAGGAAGTGGCCGCCAATGGAGACTTCGTCGGTCACGCATTCGATGCGCTGGCCTTCGTGGCTGAAGCGATACCAGTAGCACATGATCGCCGGGAACGCGGCCAGCAGACGATCGGTCTTGTCGTGCTGCTGGGAGAAATCCTGCTCGGGCTCCAGGTTGCCGAGGAACGAGCAGCCCGTGCGCATCACATCCATCGGATGGGCGTCGGCGGGAATGCGTTCCAGCACTTCTTTCAAGGCTTGGGGCAGGTCGCGCAACTGGCGCAGTTTGCCCGTGTAGGCGTCCAGCTGTGCCTGGGCCGGCAGCTCGCCGTACAGCAGCAGGTAGGCCACCTCTTCGAATTGCGCGTCAGCCGCCAGGTCGCGAACGTCGTAGCCGCGATAGGTCAGCCCGGCGCCTGACTGGCCCACGGTGGACAAGGCGGTTTGTCCGGCCACCTGGCCACGGAGCCCGGCGCCACTGAGTACTTTTGCTTCGGCCATGTTGCTGTCTCCATTTTCTTGAATTTGTAGGGAGTCGCGCCTTACTTTTTCGCGGCGAACAACGCGTCGAGCTTCTGCTCGAAGGTGTGGTAGTCGATGCGATCGTAAAGCTCCATGCGGGTCTGCATGGTGTCGATGACGTTCTGCTGGGTGCCATCGCGACGGATGGCGGTGTAGACATTTTCGGCGGCCTTGTTCATCGCACGGAACGCCGACAGCGGGTACAGCACCAGGGAAACGTCGGCCCCGGCGAGTTGTTCGGTAGTGTAGAGCGGGGTCGCGCCGAATTCGGTGATGTTGGCCAGGATCGGCGCTTTCACGCGGCTGGCGAACAGCTTGTACATGTCGAGTTCAGTGATCGCTTCCGGGAAAATCATGTCGGCACCGGCCTCGATGCACGCGGCGGCGCGGTCCAGGGCCGACTCCAGGCCTTCCACTGCCAACGCATCGGTACGCGCCATGATCACAAAACTGTCATCGGTACGGGCGTCGACGGCAGCCTTGATGCGATCGACCATCTCTTGTTGCGAGACGATTTCCTTGTTCGGCCGATGGCCGCAACGCTTGGCGCCAACCTGGTCCTCGATGTGAATCGCCGCCGCGCCGAACTTGCTCATCGACTTGACCGTGCGCGCCACATTGAACGCCGAGGAGCCGAAGCCGGTGTCCACGTCCACCAGCAGCGGCAGGTCGCACACGTCGGTGATGCGGCGCACATCGGTGAGCACGTCATCCAGGCCGGTGATGCCCAGGTCCGGCACGCCGAGGGAACCGGCCGCCACGCCGCCACCCGACAGGTAGATCGCCTTGAAGCCGGCGCGCTTGGCCAGCAGCGCATGGTTGGCGTTGATGGTGCCGACCACTTGCAATGGATGCTCGGCGGCGACCGCATCGCGAAAACGCTGGCCTGGCGTGCTCTTGCTGGAACTCATGACTCACCTCGTTGAGTGGCGGCGCTGTCCTGGAAATGACGCGCAATGTTGCGTTTGGAGGCGCCGATGTGCCGACGCATCAATAATTCGGCCAGTTCGCCGTCACGGTCGGCGATGGCATCGAGAATCCGGTGGTGCTCGGCAAAAGCCTGGCGCGGACGGTTCGGCGTGGTGGAAAACTGGATGCGGTACATGCGCACCAGTTGATACAGCTCGCCGCAGAGCATTTGGGTGAGGGTGCGATTGCCGCTGCCCTGGATGATCCGGTAGTGGAAGTCGAAATCGCCTTCCTGCTGGTAATAACCGACGCCGGCCTGGAACGCCGCATCGCGCTCGTGGGTTTCCAGCACCCGACGCAGTTCGTCGATTTCTTCCTGGGTCATGCGCTCCGCCGCAAGGCGACAGGCCATGCCCTCCAGGGATTCGCGAATTTCGTAGAGCTCCAGCAGCTCGGCATGGCTCAGCGAGACCACCCGCGCGCCCACATGGGGAATGCGCACCAGCAGCCGCTGGCCTTCCAGGCGATGGATCGCCTCGCGCAACGGCCCGCGACTGATGCCGTAGGTACGGGCCAGTTCGGGCTCGGAGATCTTGCTGCCGGGGGCAATTTCACCCTTGACGATGGCGGCCTGGATACGCCGGAAGACGTTCTCGGACAGCGTCTCGGCATCTTCCTGGACGAGGACCGGCGTTTCGAGCTGATCGAGCATATTGTCGACACCTTTAAAATCAATACGGCAAAAATTACCCTCTGACACCCTTAACGTCAAAACAAAAATATGGATTGTCGACAATCGTCTAATAACGGTCCCAGACATAACCCCTCGTTTCGAAGTGTCGTAGCCTCCGGCCAGCGGTGGCGTCAGAAAACCACCGTGCTAGAATGCCGCCGCAATTGCCGCTCTCCCTATATAGAGAAGGCAACCTAGGGAGCTTGTGCAGTAATGCCAGGGCCTGAACCGAAAAACGGAACGCTGCGCACCAGGATCTATGACACTCAAGCCCTTATCTGCCGCCCTATGCTTTATCTGCCTGCCAGGGATTGCCGCGGCGGGTGAAAAAACCGTGTACGGCCTCAACGAATATGCAGCCCTGCAGGGCATTGACCTGGAGGTCGCGGCCAAGCTCGACACCGGTGCCAAGACCGCCTCCCTCAGCGCCCGTGACATCAAGCGTTTCAAGCGCAACGGCGAATCCTGGGTGCGTTTCTACCTGGCCATCGACGCGGCCCATTCGCACCCCATCGAACGCCCGCTGGCCCGGGTCAGCAAGATCAAGCGCCGCGCCGGTGACTACGACCCGGAAGAAGGCAAGAAATACACGGCCCGGCCGGTCATCGAACTGGATATCTGCATGGGCTCGGCCCTGCGCAGCATCGAAGTGAACCTGACCGACCGTAGCGCCTTCCAATACCCGTTGCTGATCGGCTCCGAAGCGCTCAAGCGTTTCGACGCGCTGGTCGATCCCAGTCTCAAATACGCTGCCGGCAAACCCGCCTGCGCCAATGCCGCTCATACCGCAGAGTAATTCCAATGCGCTCCCTTACCCTCCATCTGAAAATGCTGATCGCCATCCTGGTGGTGCTGGGCCTGTCAGTGACGGCCTATCAGATTTTCGTGCTCGGCATCCCGGTGACCGAAGACGCCACCGATGACCTGTGGAATATCGATGCCAAGGTCGAGTTCGTGCCCAACGCCAAGGATCCGGTGAAGATCCAGATGTTCGTGCCGCCCCTGAGCCGCGATTACGTCAGCCTCAACGAGAGCTTCATCTCCAACAATTACGGCGTAGCGGTGAACCGCGTCGACGGCAACCGCAAGGTGACGTGGTCGGCCCGGCGCGCCAAGGGCAACCAGACCCTTTATTACCGCCTGGTGCTGACCAAGCGCTACAGCGCCGAGAAAACCAAGGTCAAGGGCCCGACCTTCCGCGACAGCATCGCCGTCGAAGGGCCGGAAAAACTCGCCGCCGAAGCGCTGTTGGCACCGATTCGCCAGCATTCGGCCGACGTCGAAACGTTCATCAGCGAAGCCATCAAGCGGGTCAACAACCTCAACGACGACAACGTCAAGCTGTTGCTGGCCGGCGACCCGTCTTCGAGCAACAAGGCCAGAATCGTCGAACTGGTACTGTCCATTGCCCACGTGCCGGTCGAGAAGGTCCACACCATCCGCCTGGTGGCCGACCAGCCGCAGACGCCCGAGCTGTGGCTGCGCAGCTTCAACGGCACCGACTGGCTGTACTTCAACCCCGACACCGGCGAGCAAGGCCTGCCCACCGACCGCCTGCTGTGGTGGACCGGTGATGAAAACCTGATCACCGTCGATGGCGGCAAGAAAGCCACCGTCACGTTCAGCATGAACAACAGCGAAATGAACGCCATTCGCCTGGCCAAGCTGACGGACGAGAATACCGACGCCAACTTCCTCGAATACTCGCTCTACGGCCTGCCGCTGCAAACCCAGCAGACCTTCATGATCATGGTGATGATCCCGATCGGCGTGCTGGTGATCCTGGTGTTGCGCAACCTGATCGGCCTGCAGACCCTCGGGACGTTCACCCCGGTGCTGATCGCCCTGGCCTTCCGCGAAACCCAACTGGGCTTCGGCATCATCCTGTTCACGGTGATCACTACCCTGGGCCTGTCGCTGCGTTCCTACCTGGAGCATCTCAAGCTGCAAATGCTGCCGAGGCTTTCGGTGGTGCTGACGTTCGTGGTGGTGCTGATCGCCGCAATCAGCCTGTTCAGCCATAAGCTGGGCCTGGAGCGTGGCCTGTCGGTGGCATTGTTCCCGATGGTGATCCTGACCATGACCATCGAACGCCTGTCCATAACCTGGGAAGAGCGCGGCGCCGGCCATGCGATGAAAGTCGCGATCGGCACGCTGTTCGCCGCCTCCCTGGCGCACCTGATCATGAGCGTCCCGGAGCTGGTGTACTTCGTGTTCACGTTCCCGGCGATCCTGCTGATCCTGGTGGGTTTCATGCTGGCCATGGGTCGTTATCGCGGCTACCGCCTGACCGAGCTGGTGCGGTTCAAGGCCTTCGTCAAGGTTGACTCCTGATGTTCGGCCTCTGGAAGACCTGGAAAGCCCTGGAAGCCCGGGGCATCATGGGCATCAACCGGCGTAATGCCGACTACGTGCTCAAGTACAACAAGCGCAGCCTTTACCCGATCGTCGATGACAAGATCATCACCAAGGAACGGGCTATCGCGGCCGGCATTCACGTGCCGGAGCTGTACGGGGTGATCTCCACCGAGAAGGAAATCGACAAGCTCGACGGGATCATCGGCGGACGCACCGACTTCGTTATCAAGCCGGCCCAGGGCGCCGGCGGTGACGGCATCATCGTTATTGCCGACCGCTTCGAGGGCCGCTATCGAACCGTGTCCGGGAAGATCATCAGCCACGAGGAAATCGAGCATCACATCTCCAGCATCCTCACCGGCCTGTACTCCCTCGGCGGGCACCGTGACCGGGCGCTGATCGAGTACCGCGTGACGCCGGACCAGATCTTCAAGAGCATCAGCTACGAAGGCGTACCGGATATCCGCATCATCGTGCTGATGGGCTATCCGGTGATGGCCATGCTGCGCTTGCCGACCCGCCAGTCCGGCGGCAAGGCCAACCTGCACCAGGGCGCCATCGGCGTCGGCGTCGACCTCGCCACCGGCCTGACCTTGCGCGGTACCTGGCTGAACAACATCATCACCAAGCACCCCGACACCACCAACGCGGTGGATGGCGTGCAACTGCCCTACTGGGACGGCTTCATGAAACTGGCCGCCGGTTGTTATGAACTGTGCGGGCTGGGCTACATCGGCGTCGACATGGTGCTGGACCAGGAAAAAGGCCCGTTGATCCTGGAACTGAACGCCCGCCCGGGGCTGAACATCCAGATCGCCAACGACTGCGGCCTGACCCTGCGCACCCACGCCGTGGAGGCACGCCTGGAAGAACTCAAGGCCAGGGGCGTCACCGAAACCGTGGAAGAGCGCGTGGCGTTTGCCCAGGAATTGTTCGGGCATATTCCGCCGGTTGAGGGGTGAGGCTGAGGTTTCAAGGGAGAAAAAAGTCGAGGGTCAAAAGTTGAACCCCGTGGCGAGGGAGCTTGCTCCCGCTGGGTTGCGAAGCAGCCCCAAAGCCCGGCACCTCGGTGCATCAGGTTGATCGCGTTCATCTGAACAAGGGGCTGCTGCGCAACCCAGCGGGAGCAAGCTCCCTCGCCACGGATCCCATTAAGCTTTCAGACGTGTTCAATACCGAAATCCCCCTAGGAGCAAATCCTACAGGGGATTACAATCGCCACCCCGCCTGAACGGCCGACCCGCCCCGCCCATGCCAACGTGCTTCGTACATCCTCTGCCCTACCGCGCCAACCCCGCCGAGTATTTCGCGGCGATCCGTCATGCCCCCGGCAGCGTGCTGCTCGACAGTGGCCGGCCGAGCGCCGAGCGCGGGCGTTATGACTTGCTCAGCGCCTGGCCGCTGAAGCAACTGGCGGTATTGCCGGAAGAGAGTGGCAGCGATTTCCTGCAACGTCTTCGGATACAGCTGACGCAACTGGGCCACGCCGAATTACCAGCCGCCGTGCAATTGCCCTTCGCCGGTGGCCTGATCGGTTATTTGAGTTACGACTTCGGCCGACGCCTCGAAGCCCTGCCGTCCTGCGCCAAGGACGATCTGCAACTGCCGGACGCGCGTTTTGGCGTGTACGACTGGGCACTGGTCACCGATCACCAGACTCGCACAAGCCAAATGGTTTTCCATCCCCATTGCGGCGAAAACCAACGCCAACGCTTGATCGAGCTGTTCAGTCAGCTAACCGCGGCGCCTCTCTCCTCGTTCAGTCTGGACGGCCCGATGGCGCCCGATCTCGACGCTGAAGCCTATCGACAGGCATTCGAGCGTATCCAGGCGTATATCCAGGCCGGCGACTGTTACCAGGTCAACTTTGCCCAACGCTTTCGCGCGCCGTGCCAGGGCGATGCGTGGGCCGCTTACCAGGCGCTGCGGGCGGCTTGCCCGACGCCGTTTTCCGGCTTCCAGAGCCTGCCGGAGGGCGGTGCGGTGCTGAGCCTGTCGCCTGAACGCTTCGTCCAGGTCAGTGAAGGTCACGTTGAAACCCGTCCGATCAAGGGCACCCGCCCTCGCGGCACGACGCCCGAAGACGACGCGGCCCACGCCGCCGAGCTGCTGGCCAGCCCCAAGGACCGTGCCGAGAACCTGATGATCGTCGACTTGCTGCGCAACGACCTGGGCCGCACCTGCCGCATCGGCTCGGTGCGGGTGCCGGAATTGTTCAGCCTGGAAAGCTACCCGAACGTCCATCATCTGGTCAGCAGCGTGACTGGCGAACTGGCGGACGACAAGGACGCCCTGGACCTGATCGCCGACAGCTTTCCCGGCGGCTCGATCACCGGCGCGCCGAAGATCCGTGCCATGCAGATCATTGACGAGCTCGAACCGACCCGACGCGGTCTGTATTGCGGCTCGTTGCTGTACCTCGATGTGCGCGGGGAGATGGACAGCTCCATCGCCATCCGCAGCTTGCTGGTCAAGGACGGGCAAGTATGTTGCTGGGGAGGCGGCGGGATCGTCGCGGATTCGGATTGGCAGGCGGAGTATCAGGAGTCGATGACCAAGGTGAGGGTCTTGCTGCAAACCTTGCAGAACCTCTGAACCATCCCTCGGACCTGACGCATAACCCTGTGGGAGCGAGCCTGCTCGCGAAAGCAGTGGTTCAGCCAACAATT
This sequence comes from Pseudomonas sp. Z2-11, assembly GCF_054161305.1. Classification (NCBI taxonomy): domain Bacteria; kingdom Pseudomonadati; phylum Pseudomonadota; class Gammaproteobacteria; order Pseudomonadales; family Pseudomonadaceae; genus Pseudomonas; species Pseudomonas sp. Z2-11. Next base: position 1,785,907 of record NZ_CP096395.1, on the reverse strand, counting down.
GATGGCGACTGAGATACCGCTTTCGCGAGCAGGCTCGCTTCCACATTTAGGGTTGGGTTTACAGGCTCAGGGGGCGGTTCGAGGCCTTGATGAACTCCTGCTTCAACTCGGCAAACGTATGCACCGCCGGAAACTGCGGGAACTCACGGATCACGTTTTCCGGCGCGTGGAACAGAATCCCGGCATCGGCTTCGCCCAGCATCGTCGTGTCGTTGTAAGAATCCCCGGCGGCAATTACTCGGTAGTACAAACTCTTGAAGGCCAGGACCGACTGGCGCTTCGGATCTTTCTGACGCAATTGATAGCCGGTCACCCGTCCGCTGTCGTCGGTAACCAGACGATGGCAGAGCAGCGTCGGGAAGCCCAGCTGACGCATCAGCGGCTGGGAAAATTCGTAGAACGTGTCGGAAAGAATCACCACCTGGAAGCGCTCGCGCAGCCAGTCGACGAACTCGATGGCGCCGTCCAGCGGCTTGAGCGTAGCGATGACTTCCTGAATGTCGGAGAGCTTCAGGCCATGCTCATCCAGGATGCGCAACCGTTGCTTCATCAGCACGTCGTAGTCGGGGATGTCCCGAGTGGTTGCCCTGAGGGAGTCAATCCCGGTTTTTTCAGCGAAGGCGATCCAGATCTCCGGGACCAGCACACCTTCCAGGTCGAGACAGGCAATTTCCACAAGACACTCCCATTTTTTGATGTTTATCGGTTGAGCGAACAAAAGGACTGCCGACTCTAGCCATTCGCCGAAGCCCGCGCAACGCACAGGAGCGCGCCAGCCCCGGCAGCTTTTGTTACCATCAGCCCCATATAGAGCGCCCAGCGCCACCGACCTGTAGGAAACCGCCCTGATGAGCCCATCGTTTGATGTCGTGGAACTCGCCACGACCTATGCCAACAAGTCCCCGCAGGACATCCTCAAGCTGGCCTTCGCCGAATTCGGTGACGACCTGTGGATATCCTTCAGTGGCGCTGAAGACGTCGTGCTGGTGGACATGGCCTGGAAGCTGAACAAGAACGTCAAGGTGTTCAGCCTCGACACCGGTCGCCTGCACCCGGAAACCTATCGTTTCATTGAACAAGTGCGCGAGCATTACAAGATCGATATCGAACTGATCTCGCCCGACCATACGAAACTGGACCCTTTCGTGAAGGAAAAAGGCCTGTTCAGCTTCTACAAGGACGGTCACGGTGAATGCTGTGGCATCCGCAAGATCGAGCCGCTGCGCCGCAAACTGACCGATGTCCGCGCTTGGGCTACCGGTCAGCGCCGCGACCAGAGCCCGGGCACCCGCAGCCAGGTGGCCGTGCTGGAAATCGACACGGCGTTCTCCACGCCGGAGCGCACGCTGTACAAATTCAACCCGTTGTCGCAGATGACCAGCGAGGAAGTCTGGGGTTATATCCGCATGCTGGAGTTGCCTTATAACAGCCTGCATGAGCGCGGTTTCATCAGCATCGGCTGTGAGCCCTGCACCCGCCCTGTCCTGCCGAACCAGCACGAGCGCGAAGGCCGCTGGTGGTGGGAAGAAGCCACGCAAAAAGAATGCGGGCTGCACGCTGGCAATATCATCGCCAAATCCAAGACCGTCTGATCCCGCCGCAGCCATGTACACAAAAATGTCACCTCAGGTGGCATTTTTGTGTGCACCTCTGGTTTTAATGCCCCTAAAAGTTACAGGCACCCTTGCGCGCTGCCTGCTTTCCTTCCCGTTGGCGCTCGCCCCCTAAAATAAATACCTGTTCAAACGGTCAGTTTTAACTTCCAGCATTTCAGTAATTTACCCGTCAAACATAACGAAACGAAATTAACGACGCCAAAGCTAGACTCGCAAGTGGCATACATCTGGCTTAACTCGACAAGTGTTTTGTATACAACAATACAAAAACATACACACACTTTTCGATCCGCAAGCCTGAAGCGCCCTATCCCGTACAGGCTGCAGATGCCCCGTAACCAATGATGCTCACCGCCGCGACGAAGATCTGCCGAGCCTCGCGCTCAAGCACAGTCAGCGTGGCCTGAGAGTCAGGAGCCTGCCGGAATGCGTACAAGTCTTTCCAATAACATCGCGCTGGATCTGCCCTCCCCAACCGCTGCCCTGGATGAACAACCCGCAGCCCCTCTCACCTTGAGTCCAAGGCTGCATAACAAGGACCTCGCGCCCACCAAAGCCGAAGGGCGACGCTGGGGCCGCTACAGCATCTTCGCGCTGTGGACCAACGACGTGCATAACATTGCCAATTATTCATTCGCCATCGGCCTGTATGCCTTGGGCCTGGGCGGTTGGCAGATTCTACTGTCGCTGGGGATTGGCGCGGCGCTGGTGTACGGCTTCATGAATCTGTCCGGCTATATGGGGCAGAAGACTGGCGTGCCGTTTCCTGTCATCAGCCGGATCAGTTTTGGCATACACGGTGCGCAGATTCCCGCACTGATCAGGGCCGTCATCGCAATTGCCTGGTTTGGTATCCAGACTTACCTGGCGTCCGTGGTGTTTCGGGTGCTGCTGGTGGCGATTCATCCGGGCTTTGCCGATTATGATCAGAACTCGATCCTCGGGCTGTCGAGCCTGGGCTGGGTATGCTTCGTCGCCATCTGGTTCGTGCAACTGATGATCCTGGCCTATGGCATGGAAACCGTGCGGCGCTATGAAGGCTTCGCCGGCCCGGTCATCCTGGTGACCGTCGCGGCGTTGGCCGGTTGGATGTACTTCCAGGCCGGTGCGACGATTGCCTGGTCGATCCGCGAGCCGCTGGCCGGCGGTGAGATGTGGCGCAACATATTCGCCGGTGGTGCGCTGTGGCTGGCGATCTATGGCACGTTGATCCTCAACTTCTGCGATTTCGCTCGCTCTTCGCCGTGCCGGCGGACAATCGTCGTCGGAAATTTCTGGGGCCTGCCGGTGAATATTCTGGTATTTGCTGCCATCACCATCCTGTTGTGCGGTGCGCAGTTCCAGATCAATGGCCAGGTCATCGAGAGCCCGACCCAGGTCATCGCCTCGATTCCCAACACCTTTTTCCTGGTGCTCGGTTGCCTGGCGTTCCTGATCGTCACCGTGGCGGTGAATATCATGGCCAACTTTGTCGCCCCGGCCTTCGTCCTCAGCAACCTGGCGCCCAGGTACCTGAACTTCCGTCGTGCCGGGCTGATCAGCGCCGCCATTGCCGTGCTGATCCTGCCGTGGAACCTCTACAACAGCCCGCTGGTGATCGTGTATTTCCTCTCCGGTCTCGGCGCCCTGCTCGGGCCGCTGTACGGCGTGATCATGGTCGACTACTGGTTGCTGCGAAAAGGCCGCGTCAACGTGCCGCAACTCTACAGCGAGGACCCAAACGGTGCGTATTTCTACAGCAACGGGGTCAACCTGCGGGCGGTAGCGGCGTTCATTCCAGCGGCGCTGATCGCGATTGTCCTGGCGCTGGTGCCCGGTTTCGACAGTATTTCTCCCTTCTCCTGGCTGATTGGCGCTTCGATTGCAGGGCTGCTGTACCTGATCGTTGCCAAGCGCGAGGGGTATTACGAGGACGTCAGCGGTGAGTCCATTGCCGTGGATAACGTCAGCCATTGATTGTTCGAAAGGCCCGGGGATTCGGGCCATCTACCGTTACGCTGAAAAAAGGACCACTCATGCGAATTCTCATCGTCAACGTCAACACCACCGAGTCCATCACTCAGTCCATCGCGCGCCAGGCCCAGGCCGTTGCCGCGCCGGGAACCGAGATCATCGGGCTGACGCCGCATTTCGGGGCAGACTCGATCGAAGGCAATTTTGAAAGCTACCTGGCCGCCATCGCCGTGATGGACCGGGTGATGTCCTACGACCAGCCGTTCGACGCGGTGATCCAGGCCGGCTATGGCGAACACGGTCGGGAAGGATTGCAGGAACTGCTCAACGTGCCGGTGGTGGACATCACCGACGCGGGCGCCAGCACTGCCATGTTCCTCGGTCATGCCTACTCGGTCGTCACCACCCTGGACCGCACGGTGCCGCTGATCGAGGACCGGCTCAAGCTTTCCGGCCTGTTCGACCGCTGCGCCTCAGTCCGGGCCAGTGGCCTGGCGGTGCTGGAACTTGAGCAAGACCCGCAGCGGGCGGTTGAAGCCATCGTCCACCAGGCGGAACTCGCCGTCAGCCAGGACAAGGCCGAAGTGATCTGCCTGGGTTGCGGCGGCATGGCCGGGCTGGATGAGCAGATTCGTCAACGCACCGGAGTGCCTGTGGTCGATGGCGTGACGGCGGCGGTGACGATTGCCGAGTCGCTGGTGCGGCTGGGGTTGTCCACGTCGAAAGTGCGCACTTATGCGACGCCGCGACCGAAGGCCATCATTGGCTGGCCGGGGCGGTTTGGGCGGTGAGTTTGCGGCTTTAGACTGCGTTGCCCCTTTCGCGAGCAGGCTCGCTCCCACAGTGGATTTTTGCGGGGCACAGAGGTGCGGTCACCGCAGAACCAGTGTGGGAGCGAGCCTGCTCGCGAATGAGGGCGACTCGACTCCCAGCCAGGCTCAAACAGCACTGAACCGCTGCGCCAGCCCCTGCTCGGCAAACTGCTCGATGATGAAATCAACGAACGCCCGGGTCTTGCCCGGCAGCAGTTTGTGCTCGGCGTAGTAGATCGAGATGTTGCCATCGTCGACGTACCAGTCCGGCAGCACCCGTTGCAGTGCGCCGCTGTTCAGGAACGGCACGGCAAACGGCATGCTCACCAGGGCAATGCCCAGCCCTTGGGCTGCGGTGATGCAGGCGGCTTCCGAGTCACTCATGGTCATTTGCGCCTTGAGTGTCAGCGGGCTGTGTTCGCGGTTGCGGCTGGTCAGTTGCCAGGAACGGATACGCCCTGTCTGCGGTGAGCGGATCAGGATTCCCTGATGTTGCCCCAGATCCTGCGGCTCAACGACGGCGGCATGGTTTTGCAGGTACTGTCCGGACGCAACCAGCACCCGATGGGCCACCGTCAATTTGCGCGCCACGACGCCCTGGGGCAGCTCGAAGCCGCCGCCGATGGCGGCATCGAAGCCCTGGCCGATCAGGTCCACCTGACGGTTATCGAAATGCCAGTCCGGGTTGATTGCCGGGTATCGGCGCAAAAACTCCCCCAGCAACGGCACGATATACAACCGGCCGAACGCCGTGCCCATGCTCACCTTCAGCGTGCCGGCTGGCTGCCCGCCGGCGCTGGCCAGGTTGGCGACGGCGTTCTGGATTGTATTAAAACTGCTGCCCACTTCCCGCAGGAACAGTTGGCCGGCCTCGGTCAAGGCCAGGCGTCGAGTGCTGCGCTGGAACAGCCGAACGCCCAGGCGCGCTTCAAGCTTGGCGACGCTTTTGCCTACCGCCGCCGGGGTCAGGCTCAAGCGGCGTGCGGCCTCGGCGAAGCTACCGACCTCGGCGCTGCGGACAAAACATTCGATACTGCTGAAACTCTCCATGACGCCCACTCTAAACTTTTGGTTTACACAGACTATATCAATGAAGGTCTACACAGCCGATAGCCTAGTCTTGATACTCACCCCATCAACCGCGGCATCTCGCCCCGGCACCTTTGGAGAACACCCGCATGAGCACGCAAACACTGAGTGGCAAAGTCGCCTTGGTCCAAGGCGGTTCCCGCGGCATCGGCGCCGCCATTGTCAAACGCCTTGCCGCAGAAGGCGCGGCCGTGGCCTTCACCTACGTCAGCTCTGGCGCCAAGTCTGAAGAACTGCAGAACAGCATCACCGCCGCCGGCGGCAAGGCCCTGGCAATCAAGGCCGACAGCGCCGATGCCGACGCCATCCGCAATGCCGTCGCCGCCACCGTCGACGCCTTTGGCCGATTGGACATCCTGGTCAACAACGCGGGCATCCTGGCGTTGGCGCCGCTGGATGAATTCAAGCTGGAAGATTTTGACCAGACCCTCGCCATCAACGTGCGCAGCGTATTTGTCGCCACTCAGGCAGCCGCACGGCATATGAGCGAAGGGGGCCGGGTCATCAATATCGGCAGCACCAATGCCGACCGCATGCCCTTCGCTGGCGGCGCCACCTACGCCATGAGCAAATCCGCGCTGGTGGGCCTGACAAAAGGCCTGGCTCGCGACCTGGGCCCACGCGGCATCACCGTCAACAATGTTCAGCCCGGCCCGGTGGACACTGACATGAACCCGGCGGATAGCGATTTCGCCTCCAGCCTGATGGAGCTCATGGCGGTAGGCCGTTATGGCACGGTGGAAGAAATCGCCAGCTTCGTCGCCTACCTCGCGGGTCCGGAAGCGGCCTATATCACCGGGGCCAGCCTGACAATCGACGGTGGTTTCGGCGCCTGACCCGCGTCGCGCGGGAGCCTGCTCCCGCTGGGCTGCTTCGACGCTTTCGGGCGCAGCAGCCCTTTTTCAGGCCCATTCCAGTTCCGGCAAACCGCACAGGCTTGGCTGGAACAGCTTGAGCGAACGGATAATGGCGTCGGCATGGCTATACTTTTCGTCGGCCATGGCCGAGTCGGGAATCGCAATAGCCGTCATGTCTGCCGCCTTCGCCGCCGTCACACCAAACGGGGAATCCTCGAAGACCAGGCAATCCGCCGGCGCGACACCCAGGCGACGGGCAGCGGTGAGAAAGATATCCGGCGCCGGTTTCGCCGCTCCCACTTCGGGGTCATCGGCGGTAACAATGAAGTCGAACAGCGCGAACCAATCCCGGTGCAGGGTAGTTTTCAGCTCGAACGACTGACGCGACGAACTGGTTCCCACCGCAATCGGCACGTCATGGGCTTTGAGATGCCGCACCAATTCCTCCGCGCCGGGCATCGCCAGGGCGTGGGGGAAACGTTCACGCATGAGCGGTTCACGAATCACCAGAAATTCCTCCGGGGTGATCGGCAGCTCCAGCGCCTGCACCACGTAGCGCGCCAGGTCCCCGGCGCCGCGCCCGATGATGTTCTGCTTGACGCTCCAGTCGAACGTGCGCCCGTAGCGCTCGGCGATGATGGAGGTGACCTCGGTGTAGATACCTTCGGTATCCAGCAGCAGGCCATCCATATCGAAAATCACAGCCTTGATCGGTCCAAACTTTTTCAGCGGTGCATTCATCGCATCTGATCCGTTATCAACACAACATTCCAGGGATGGCTCAGGTGCGGCCAGCGCAGCGTGTTCGCCTTAAAGGATTCAGCAGAATAACGAGCCGTGCTTGGCGCAGGCAATGGGAAATTTTCAAGGGGGTGGCGAGGGATCGGCTGCGCCTTGGCCGGGCGGCAGTTGACTACGTTTCAGGGACGCTTGGCGCCCAGCGGGAGCAAGCTCCCTCGCCACGAACAGATTGGATGATCAGCAGAGGGTCATGTATTAGCCGCCGGAGCCGCCGGAGCCGCCGGAGCCGGAGCCCGATCCGCCGCCGCTGGAGCTGCCACCGCTACTGCTGCTGCTACCGGTTCCACTACTTGAGCCGGAAGAACCGCCGCCCATCGTGCTGCCACCGCTGGTGGAGCCACTCCCGGTTCCCGGGCTGGTGCTGCTGCCGCTGGCGTCGCCGCCATTGCCTCCTCCCACGGAACCGGGTGGCAGAGCGTTACCGGCTTTCTCGGTGGTGGAGCCGGCGTCCATCTGGGTAGAGGGCGGCATTCCTCCCTTGTCCACGGGCGCGCTGTCGGATTGGGCGAAAGCCGCCAACGAGCTGGCCGACAGAATCCCGGCCAACGCCAGCGCGGTCATGTTTGGCTTCATCATGGTAAGTCTCCTTTTCAGATAGCTACCTGATGTGTGGCAACCATCATTGACCGATGGTGCCGACAACCGGACGGACGGAACTGCTCTTCAGCTCGGCTTGCCGGAAGCATCATCACCGGCAATATCGGGATCGTCCGGCGCCGCCTCGACGTCTTCATCTTCGCTTGGCACCTGCTCTACTCCAGCATCGTCGTCAGGTGGACGCTGATCGCGGCTCAATGAATCGGTGGGCGAAGGCAACGGATATTCCGGGGTTTCATCGTCGTCGGGAACAGGCGAGTCGGCAGTCATAACAATCTCCTGGTCGTGCAGTTTGGGCTGGAAGGCTCAATCGTAGGATTCATCCTCAACTTCGGTCTCTTCATCCTCGATCAAGGGCACCTGGGCGTCATCCATCAGGGAACCGGGATCTTCGTTGCCCGGGTCGTTGACGCCTGGATCATTGATGAACGGGACGCCCGAGGGGCCTTTTTCTTCCTTGCCTTCGGTTTCCGGGGTCATGGCATACCTCACAATGCAAGTGGATGTATCAATTCGAGGCGATGACGAGGTAAACGTTCCGGGAAATAACCAATATGAAAAAACCCGGCACAGGGCCAGGTTTTTTCATGCATGTATCGCTCAGCGATGCTTTCTCTTGTGCTTGTGCTTCTTGCTCTTCGAATGTCCGTCGTTATCGTTGGACAGGTTGCTGCCCAACGCGCCGCCTGCCGCCCCACCGACGCCCGCGCCGATAGTCGAGCCCGTGGACCCGCCCAGGCGATTGCCAACAATCGAACCACCGGCCGATCCCAGACCACCACCGATGGCCGCTTCCGTACGGCTGCCCTTGCGAGCCCCGACCGCGCTGCCGGCTGCACCGCCGACACCGGCGCCAATCGCCGCGCCTGTGCTGCCGCCCATCTGCTGGCCGACCACGTTCCCCAGAACACCGCCCAAGCCACCGCCAACCGCAGCGGTACCGTCGCCAGCGGCCATCGCGCCCTGAGCGAACACAAGCCCAAGCACCAAGGTGGACAAAGTCAAACGCATGATAAAAACCTCAAGAATGCCGCATCGGGGAGAGATGGCCGGTGCGCGCTGGCGCGAGTGTACGCCAAACCGTGTCAGCCATGACGGTTCGACAACAAACGCAGGGGTAGTTTTATGACAGGCAAAAAAAAGCCCGCTGGGGAAACGGGCAGGTACTGCTTTCTAACGGATGAGCTCAGACTACGCGCCTGCTTGTGAAAGAAACGTGAAAGAAAACGTCAGTCGAAAAAAGATAAAAAAATATTTATACAAACGCTGGAATTCCCCGTGGCGAGGGGGCTCGCTCCCTCGCCACTGAGATTATTTGCTGAGCGGGACCCTGGGCAAGAACTTGGCCTTCTCGCCCCGCGGCACCTTGGCCACCTTGGTCCGGATTGACTTGATTGGCTCGTCACCAAAATCCGACCGATAGGCCGATTGCCCACACTGCAACCCTTCATTGATCGGATACGCGGCTCCGTTCTCCTCGCTGTACGGTGCTCCCATCGCATTTTCCCCTTTCATCGAGCCGATACCGGCAATAACCAATTGCCTGGAAATACCGACCTTCGAATTGAGACTAGCCGGTCATCAACAGACCAATGATTCAAGGGACCGCCTCGCCGACGAACGGGTAAGCGTTGTTTCAAAACCGAAACAACTCAGTCCGAGCCCAACAGCGTCTGGTTTAAAACCCGGGAAACCTGATCGGCCGAGTAAGGCTTGGACAAAAACGCGAAACCTTCATGCCCGCTGTGGGCCAGCTCCTCGCTGTAGCCGGAGGTCAGCACCACCGGCAGATCCTTGCGGCGCTGGCGCAGTTGCCTGGCAAGGGCAATGCCACTGATGCCCGGCATGATCACATCGGAAAATATCGCGTCGAACGCCATCGCATCCGGGCCGACCATTTCCAGCGCCTGTTCGGCATTGGTTGCCCAGGCCGTTTCGTATCCCAGGTCTTGCAGGATCTGGTTGGCAAAGCGCCCCACCTCCAGATTGTCCTCCACGACCAATACCCGGCGCCGGCCTTTTTCCAGCACCAGCAGAGAGTTTTCCTCTCCCTCGGGTTCATGCTGCTCCTCGGGCTCCACCTCCGGAAGATACAAGGTGAATACGCTGCCCTTTCCGACCACGGTAGAGACATCGACATTGCCACCGGACTGTTTTGCGAAACCGAACACTTGCGACAATCCCAACCCCGTTCCCTTGCCCACCTCCTTGGTGGTGAAGAACGGTTCGAAGATGTGTTCAAGTGCCTCCGGCGCAATACCCGTGCCTGTGTCTTCCAGGGCAATCGCGGCAAATGCTTGCCCTGCCCCGGAATGGCCGCGGATCGGCGGCATGCCTGCACCGCAATTGAGCCGTAGCCACAGCGTTCCTTGGCCGTTCATTGCGTCCCTGGCGTTCAGGGCCATGTTGATCAACGCCGTTTCGAACTGGCTCAGGTCGGCGCGGATGTAACAGGGCTGCTCGCACAGTTCGACCTTGACGTGAATACGCGCCCCGGTCACGGTCTCCAGCATGTCGCCGAGGCTCTGTACCTGCTTGCGCACGTCGATGATTTCCGGCGTCAACGGCTGGCGCCGGGCAAACGCCAGCAGTTGGCTGGTCAGCTTCGAAGCACGTTCCACCGTCTCGGAAACGGCGGTCATGTAGCGTTGCCGGCGCTCGTCGGACAGGTTGGGCATGCGCAGGAAGTCGACAGAGGAGCGGATGATCGTCAGCAGATTGTTGAAATCGTGGGCCACGCCGCCGGTGAGCTGGCCGATGGCTTCGAGTTTCTGCGACTGGTGCAGCGCCGCTTCGGTCTGCCTCAATCGTGTAGTGCGCTCCTCGACCCGTTGCTCCAGCGTTGCGTTCAGTTCGGCCAGGGCGGCGAGGCCTTCGCGCACGGCCGCGTCCGCCCGAGCGCGTTCGATGTGCGCCCAGGATCGCTCGGTGACTTCCAGCAGCAGCGCGAGGTCGTTGGATGACCAGATCCTGGGCGTTTTATCGTGGATGGCCATCAGGGCGGTCAACCGTCCATTCTTGATCAATGGAACACAAATGGTCGCCGCAATACCGATCGACTGGAACGCTGCCGCCTCCTCCGGTGCCAGCTCCGCCAGGTTGTCATTGATCACCAGCGGCTTGCCGGCCCCCAGGTTGGCGACCGCCAGCCGACCGAAATCCGCCAGTCGGTAGTGCCCGACGATACTCGGCGACCCGGCCCGGGCCCAATCGCCGCGAATCGTAAAGCCGTCCTCGTCTTCGTCCATGTCTGCGTATGCGCAGTTGAACAGGTTGAGGTGCGCCGCCAGGATCCGGGCGGTGGCCGCCATGATCGCCTGTGGATCGGTGGCATTCGCCACGGCGCTGCCGATTGCATCGAGCACCGCCAGGCGCTGGGTCATGAATACGGTCGCAGTGGTCTCGGTGACCGTGTCGAGCATGCCCACCACTTTGCCGAACTGGTCGCGGATAGGGCTGTAGCAGAAGGTGAAATAGGCCTGTTCAGGACCACCACCGCGCTCGATCACCAGGGGAAAGTTCTCGATAAACGTCGCCTGCCCATCGAAAGCCGCCCCCACGATAGGGCCGATCTCGCTCCAGGCCTCCCGCCAGACCTCATTGAACGGCCGCCCCAGCGCCTCGGGTTTGCTGCCGAGAATGGGCATGAACGCATCGTTGTATAACGTGATCAAGTCCGGTCCCCAGACGATGGCCTGAGGGAAATGCGAAGCCAGGCTCAGCGCCACGGTCGTCTTCAGCACATCGGGCCATTGCGCGGGCGGCCCGAGTGGCGTGCTGTCCCAGTCATAGCGGCGGACCCGTTCAGCCATTTCTCCGTAGCTCTGGAGCCAATCTGTCATTGCCTTCGATCCTTGCTCAACCGCCAATCCCAACGAGGGGGGAAACGCTTGTGACCCCAAGCTGAGCCGTATTATCCCGCGTCACGTGAGAATGCGCGATTGGATTGTCGGATGGGCCGGGCTGAAGGACCGGACACTCGGAGAATGGGGATCGGCTTAGATTCCCCGGCTGACGGCGCCGCCTGGATCAGCACCTTCACCGATAAAAAAAGCCGCCCCCTCGATGTGGTAAACCCTCGGTTCTTCAGAAAAGTATTCCTCTAAGCCCAGCATGAACAGCCGGTGGTCTTCACTCTCTTCGAAACCCGGTGTGTGATGCTCAAGCGATTGCCATCGCACGATCAGGTTGAATTGCTGGGGAGTTTCAATCCCTTGCGCCAGCAAATGGCCGCCGTAGCCCTTTGCTCGGGTGAGCAAAGGGGCGACTTCGGCAAATGCTCGTCTGAACATTTCAATGCGTTCTTTGTGAACCGGGAGCAGAGCGATCTCGTAAATCATGGCGTACCTCGAAAATGATTCAAGCGGTTGAAAAAGCGCATTACGCGATGAGCGACGGCTCGACTGCGATCGCGATTTTTCCTCGAATGCCATTGTTTGGACTTTCCAGCCGGGCATGGGCGAGCCCGATGTCGGCCAGCGAATAGACGGCGCCGACATGTGGCCGCAGCAGACCTCGCGCTACCAATGCGCTCAACTCATCGAGTTTGCCGCGGTTCTGTCTGGTGAAAACGAAGTGATAACTCGCGTTCTTGCCCCAGGCCTGAACGACGTTCTGTGGCTGTGAAATGTCGACGATCGTGACGACGCGGCCAAGTTGTGCGAGCACGTCAGGGCTGCGTGACAATGTGTTGCCGCCGATGGTGTCGAACACGACATCCACACCGCGGCCACCCGTTTCTCGCATGACGGCTTCAACATAATCCTGTTTTTCGTAGTCGATGATCACATCGGCGCCCATGCTGCGTGCGAACTCGGCGTTTGCCTCGCGCACGGTGGTGAATACCTGTGCTCCCATGGCTTTTGCCAACTGGATCGCCACATGGCCGACGCCTCCCGCGCCGCCGTGTATCAGAATGCTTTCTCCCACTCTGAGCGCCGCACGCACGATCAATGCTTCCCATACCGTCCCGCCAACCAGGGTCAGGCTCGCCGCCTCAAGATGGCTCAGCGAGGCTGGCTTCTTCCCGACGATGCTCTCGGCAGCGACGTGGTACTCGGCATAACTTCCTGGCCCGTCGAATATTCGCGGGGTGTACCAGACTTCATCGCCCGGAGCGAAGTTGGTCACTCCCGGCCCAACTTCTTCGACAACGCCCGATACATCGTGGCCGGTAATGGCCGGCAGTTGCACCAGGTCGGGATAGTCGCCGCGTCGAACCTGGTAATCCAACGGATTGATGGAGGTTGCATGTACCCGGACCAGGACTTGTCCTGTCTGCGGCACAGGCTTGGGCACATCGCGAAGCTCGAACGAACCCGACCCGCCAAATGACTTGAGTACCATCGCTTTCATTGCAAAATCCTCGTATCGATAAAAAGGGATATCGTGATATCTCGATATGTTGCGGCAAAAAAATTACAGTTCTGTCTCTATGATCTCCGCCAGCGCGCTGATGGCTGCTTCATTGCGCTTGTAGTAAGTCCACTGACCGATGCGCCTGACTTCGACCAACCCCACTCGTTGCAGCGTCGCAAGATAACCGGACACCGTCGACTGCGACAGTCCGATACCTTCCTGAATACTGCTGACGCAGACTCCCACCGTATGAACGTCACCTTCATCCTGCGGAGGGAAGTTCTTTGCGGGATCCTTCAGACCTTTCAGGATCTGAAGGCGTGTAGGGTTCGAGAGCGCTTTGAATATTTCGATCAATTCCATGACGCCGAGAATATCGAGATTTTTAGATATGTCAATACGCAACTTCAAGCTTTTCGTCCGAGCCCATCCGACTCACACCACACTCGCTCGATGCAGGCTGCTCATATGTCCGACGCCCGCCTCCTGCAAACGGCCCACCAGATCCTCCCGCGCCGCTCGCCCACCGGAACGCACGTAATCCAACTCCGCCGCGGTGATCAACACCACCGGCACCAATCTGACCGGTGACAAGGGCATGCCCTCCACTCGAGTAGAGAAATCCGGCTCCGGGCCTCCCAGCAGGACCCCAGTGCAATCATCATCCGTTACGAAGAGCTTGGGCAGTTGCTCACTCATATGGTGCGATTGACTGAACCCGGGAATCTCCAGGGACAGCGCCCCGTACTGATCAAGCTGGTGGGTGATGCCGCCAGCGTCGGCGACCGTCCTGGCAACATGCTCCACGAGCTCGAATGCCCAACTGCGCTTGAAAGGATCGACCTCACCCACGGGGCCATAGGCGTGCTCGGGTATATCCGCAGTTTCGACGAACAGCTCCATTTCGAAACCGTTGCCCATTCCTTCCGTATCATCGAACGGATCCGACAGGCCTTCCGTGGCTAGGATGATCGTGTCCCCACGGCGAACCACGCGGTAGGCCTGGCGGGTGGAGGGCCAGTAAGGGCCACCGGAAAAGGTTGGACTGATCATATAGGCAAGGACATCCCGCTCGACGGTGCCGACAGCCCGCCAATGACGATCCAGGCACGCTTCACCCGCTTCCCGGATCGCAAGATTGGCTGCTTCAGCCTCGGTCAGGTCGCCGAGCTCGTGGACCTGCGGCGTTGGCTGCGCGTCCTGGGTTTCAGGGGCTTTTGATGAACCGAAGAGCTTCTTGAAGAAATTCATGGGTGTTCCTGTTTGAAACTTGCAGTTGCGGTAAGGTCAGGCGCCAGCCTGGATCGATTTTCCAAAGGGATACCTATGACGCTGACGGTCGAAAGCCTGGTCAGGATAGCAATGACCAACCCCATCAACGCGCAAATCACCGCGCGCCTGCCTTCGCTCGGCCTGGATCAATGCATGCTTACCGCTGGCTGCCTGTTCCAGGCCGTCTGGAATCATCAAACGCAGCAAGCGCCCCCAGCCGGATTTATTCGTCGAGAAAGCGAGAAGTTATCAGGCCCGCTGGCCGTGGCTCAGGATCATGGAGACATGATGCAAATCTCCATGGTCCTGGTGGCGAGGGAGCTTGCTCCCGCTGGGCGGCAAAGCCGCCCCAAACGTTCTTCCAGACGAACTGTATCCACCGGTCTACGACGGCTACGCCGCCGAGCGGGAGCAAGCTCCCTCGCCACGAAGCGTGTACCTGGAAGATTATGTACGGAAGTTGCTGCCGCCTTCGCGAGCAGGCTCGCTGCCACAGAAATCGGTTCAGGGTTCAAGCACCTGCCCATTCAAGCTTGACTCATTGTCCCTGAGAAGCTTGCCTCCACCGGCCCGATCAGAAAGACCGAACCCACGCCGTCCCATTGCACCGTCACGTTTCCGCCATCACATTCAACTTCGACGGTACTGTCCAGCAGCCCACGGCGGATCCCGTTGACAACCGCGCCGCATGAGCAAGAACCTGAACCCAGCGCAATGCCCGCCCCGCGCTCCCAGATGCGCAATCGGATATGCGTGCGATCAACTACCTGGACGAAATGAACATTGGTCTTGAGTGGAAATAGCGGGTGGGTTTCGATGGCCGGTCCGATCGTGGCGATATCAACGTCAGCCAGATCGTCGACAAAATAAGTGCAATGCGGGTTGCCCATGCTGCACGCGGCTGGACTACCGGCAAGGGGCAAAACGGTGGAGTCCAGTTCCTGCGACAGGGGAATGTCCGACCAGCCGCAAAGTGGCACGCCCATGTCGACGCAAATGTCGCCGTTTGGCGTGCGCTTGCAAGTCAGCAGGCCGCGGTTGGTGCGTAGCGCTACCGAAGCAACATTGGCTTCGCGCATGAGCAGGTCCGCCGCCCCACGCGTCGCGCTGCCACACACATCCAGCGCGGAGCCATCTGCGTTCCAGAATATCACCCGCGCATCGGCATCTTCACAATCGAGCAGCACCGCGAGTTGATTGAAGCCCACGCCGCGGTTCCGATCTCCCATCCGCCGGGCTATCGCACTGGTCACCGGACTGGGCGAGTTTCGCGAATCGACGATGACAAAATCGTCGCCATTGGCGTGCATTTTTTGGAAGTTGAGATTGAGTGTCGGTTGCATGTTTTCTTCCCTGAAATCGTTAGCGTTGCGTCTGCTCGTACGCCTTGGTCATGACCTTCCAGGTCTTGGCGTCGGCAGGAATGAGATGCTCGATACGCAACGAGCTCATCGTGATGTCGAGCGGCATGCCAAAAGTGGTGAATGTTGACATGAACGTCAGCTCGCCATGGGGCGACTCGACCTGCGTCAATAACAACGGCGGCAGATCGTCAGCCAGCGCCGAAGCGCTGTGTGGAGTCGGCAGACTCTTCAGAATCCCAGCCAATGCGGGATTGTTCAAGGCTTCCCGAGATGCCCGTTGCCAGGCCACTAATCTTATTTCCTCGGCGTTGCTCAGATGGTCGCCTAAGCCGCCGGGTTGGAGCAGTGTCACCAAGAGATTGAGTCCATCCGCGGCATCCCTGGCAAGACCCACCAGATCGAACAGGACACCCGCGCTGGCGTTGGCTGCAAGGATGTCCCATTGAGCGCCCAGAACAATCGCCGGCGCGGGATTATTGGCATTAAGGATATGATCAATGGCATCACGTACCACTTCCATTGACGACGACGTGAGCGGTGTCGTTTCGTAGCGAGGGGCGTAGCCGCTGGCGAGAAAGATGCCGTTGCATTGCTCCAAAGGTACATTCAAGGCAGTCAGTAAGTTATGCAGAGTGCCAGGGCTTGGCTTGGCGCGCCCCGTCTCGATGCAGCTTAGGTGACGCTGAGATATCCCTGTTATCAGTGCGCAATCCAACTGACTCAGTCTGGCCTGTTGGCGCAAGTGACGCAGTTGCGCACCGGCTGAAGTTGGCGGCGTTGCTCGGGACATGGGTCGATTGGTCATCCATTGACTCTGGCATTGCAGGTGGGCGGCGTCGATGACCTCGGAGGTCATTGAAACCATGATGGTCAAATCACTAGCCTACCTCCCTGATCAACGAACCTGTCCCGGGAGGCAAAGTGAAGAAGCCTTATATCGCACTTGTTACGCTGCTGTTTTTTACCGTTTACACGGCGTGTACGTTGTTGCTCGCCGAGCAATCGCTCTTGGCGTTCGGCGTCAGACTTATGTCCAGCGCAGACACCGCGCAAGTAGTCATCGACCTTTATCTGCTCGCCTGCATGGCGTGCATCTGGATGTACCGGGACATACGCGCAAGAGGCAAATCGCTCGTATCGTTGCTACCTTACATCCTGATCACGGCCATCTTCGTATCAATCGGTCCGTTGCTGTACATCGTTGTTAACGGATTTGGACGTCAATCGCCGGTGACGGTTGCACCTGCTCATCCGCCGTCTTGAACCACGCTTTAGGCATTATTACCCAAACTTCCTTGGGTATTTCCTCCAGAACCCCGCTGCTGTCAAACATCCAGGGCCCAACGACGGTCGAGAAGAACGCGATGTCTACGCAGGATTTTATCGAACGTACTCGGATTCGTTGCAATGGTTGTACTGAACCAAGGCAGTTGTTGGTCAATGGGCAGTATGTCGGAGGGCACGACTGATGATGCGGGTCCGCTCGAACCTCATCGTCGGATTGGCCCTCGCGGTAGTCGCGACGCTGAGCTGGGCGCTGAACTTCATTGCGCCCTACGTCACCGGGGCCTACACAATCTATGATTTGATGATCGTACGATTCCTGATCGCCGGAGCGCTGGGCCTGGGTGTCGTGCTGCTCTACCGGGCCCGACTTCGGCTCCTGCGCCTCGATCAGGTGCTCCTGGCCGCTGGCCTGGGTGTGATCGGCTATCTCGGCTATAGCGCATGCATCGCCGCCGGTATCATTTTTGGTGGGCCGGTGCTGACCCCGGCCTTTATTGGCATGGTGCCGGTCTTGCTGGCACTGCTGGGCAACGCCACGACCAAAACTCTCCAGTGGAGCAAACTGGCGATCCCACTGGTTTTTCTGACCGTGGGCCTGCTGCTGTCCAATCTCGGCGCTGTCCATCAACCCGTTGCAAACCAGGGATCCTGGCTGATGGGTTTGCTGTTTTCGATCGGTGCCGTGATCTTGTGGCTCGCGTTCAGTTGGTTGAATCAACGCGCCTTGCTGAAGCTATCGCCCAACGCCTCGGGCGTATGGACAGGCCTCATGATGGCGGGTGCGGGAATCGGCACCGTGTGCCTGTTACCGACGATACAAGCGTTCGACCTGCTCGAACTGCCGCGCGTGGGTTTCAGTTTTTCCGTTGCAGGGCACTTGTACCTCTGGAGTTTCGTTATTGCGCTAATGTCATCCGTCGTCGGGGCCTGGGCCTGGAACGCCGCGTCCCGGCGCCTGCCCATGGTGCTTTCCGGGCAATTGATCGCCCTGGAGTCGCTGTTCGCGACACTGCTTGGCTTGTGGTTTCATGGCCGGCTGCCGACGCTACTGGAGATGTCGGGGATTGCTGCCGTGCTTGTCGGGGTGATCATGGCGGTGCGTATCATCCTGGCTTCGCGTGGATCGACAGTGGCCCGTGTCCCTTGATCAACAGGTTATTGCTATCGCCTATCCGGCTCCTTTACTGCCTTTCTCCGGCCCTTCGAAGTCACTACTTTGTATTCAGCGGCATCGGCCTCTTTCACTGGCTGTGCAGTTGGAGAGTCGCTGTGAAAGCGGTAATACGTTGAGGGTTTCCTGACAGCAAGATCGACAGTTCCGAGATGAGCAGCCTTTGCAGGACCAGCCGACAAGAAAGCACTCGGTTCCATCGCAAACCGCTCAGCCAGCGCATATGCCATCTTGTGACTGATGGGGCGGTCTCCATTGAGCACCTTGGACACCGCGGTTTTATCACCGATTTCAGGAAGGTCTGAGCCGGTGAGCCCGAGCGTCTCCATAAGGTCCTTGATCAGTTGCACCGGGGTGCAGGTTGCCTCAAAAGCAGCGTTCGATTCGCGAAACTGGTCGGAATCACGCTGGTACGCCAGGATTTCCTCTTCAAGCTCAGCGAGAATCCTTTCCTCGGTCTTGCTCAGCCCACGCCCATCGGTGAGCTCATCGAGCAAATCGGTCGCGCGCTCGTAGTCGGCCGGGGTCTTGATGCCGTGCACAAACTCACCCCGCAGGCGATCCAGTATCGCGTAAAGCTCGCCAAGCGTTGCGATCACCGTTTGAAAGTCGTTCCGGGCTGCGCTCATCGTTTTGTCCCTTTGTTTCTTGCATACCAGACGTTGGCGACGTCGTAATCGGCATGCGTGTAGACGTGTTTGACGTAGAACTTCTGCCGCGCGTAGTTAACGCCGCCTATCACCCTGAGATTATTGCCGCCTACATCAATCACAACCCAATTCATTGCGGCTCTTGGCTTGAACAAGT
This sequence comes from Pseudomonas sp. Z2-11, assembly GCF_054161305.1. Lineage (NCBI taxonomy): Bacteria > Pseudomonadati > Pseudomonadota > Gammaproteobacteria > Pseudomonadales > Pseudomonadaceae > Pseudomonas > Pseudomonas sp. Z2-11. Next base: position 1,766,923 of record NZ_CP096395.1, on the reverse strand, counting down.
CGACACCGTGCGTACCGAAAAGCTTTTGCAGGTCTGCGAATTCCTTGGGGCGCGCCATTCTCAAAATGCGCAGGCAGCGCTCAAGCCCAGCCCTGTCGTTCGGGTACAGAATCGCAGCGTCGTCAAAGCGGGATGGCGTGAGTATATCCATGGGCGTCCTTGTCTTTGGGCCGATGGTACTCTGGTTGTGTTTTTTAACAACTTTTGTTTGTTGGCAAATGTGAAAGCTTAATGATGACGGAAAACGTCAGCAATCCCAGCCGTGCGCTGAACCTCGACGCAACCATCAGGCCAATGGGTCAGCGCCCCATCTTCAATCGAACCCCTTCCGACGCCATGGGTCTGTTTTTGTATCACTGTCGCGGAATAGATCCCATGTCCCCACACCAAAGCCTGGTGCTACTTGCCCGAGGCGGTTATGCCGCTCGTGGCGTTATTTATCTCATCGTCGGCATTCTTGCCTTGCTCGCGGCCCAGGACTCCACCAAACCGAAGGACAGTCACAAAAGCCTTGAAATGCTGCTGAGCCAGCCCTTCGGCCATGCCTTGGTCGGCCTGGTGGTAGCGGGCCTGCTTGCCTTCGCCGGCTGGCGCATCTTGCAAGCCACGCGCGACGTTGATCATCACGGCACGCAGTTCAAGGGCCTGGTGATTCGCGCCGGGTTGCTGGCGGGCGGCCTGGTCAATGGCGCGCTGGCGTTCTTTGCCCTGGGCCTGCTGATCAGTGGCTTGAAAAGCTCCGGGGATTCCGGCGGTGGGCAAACCCAGGACCTGCTGGCGCGCGTCCTGTCCTGGGACCATTCGAACCTGTTGGTTTACCTCGCCGCCCTGGTGCCGCTGGGCGTCGGCATTGCCCACATCATTAAAGGCTGGAAGGCCTCGTTCGAAAAATATTTCGAGGCTGACGAAGAAGTGATGCGTTATGTGCGGCCGGTGTCGCGCTTCGGCCTGATCGCCCGCGGGGTGGTGTTTATCGAGATCGCCGTGCTGCTGATCATCAGCGGCTCGGCCTATAAAGCCGTGGACCCGCCCGGCATGAAAGATGCCCTCGATGCGTTGCAGAATCTGCCGGCCGGAGGCTTGGTGTTGATGGTGATGGCCCTGGGGCTGATCGCCTTCTCGGTCTACAGCTTTTCCGAGGCGGCATGGCGCAAGATCAATATGGATGTGCCAGGAGTGGCGCATACATAGGTCAACTTGCGCCGTTGCGATGTCAGCTGCTCTCTACTGCGCAGGCGTTACCCGGCGCATGAGCTCATTCAACGCGTAGGTGTCGAGGAAGGCCATTGCCTGAATGATCCGGCCATCTTTGAAGGTCAGTTGCCACAAGTAGGTATTGTTGTAGGGTTTTTGATCGAGGGCCGTCGCAGTGCCGTCCCACAGCACAACGACAATGTCGTCCTGGGCGATGATGCTCTGCAACGTGGGGGAAATTGGCGTCGCCAGTCGGGCGCTGATCGGCCGCACGGCCTGTTCGATCAGCTCGGTCTTGCCGTAATACACGCCGGAAACCGGGCTCGATCCCGCGACTGTCCAGACCGCATCGGGCGCCAGCAGGTCGAAGACCGTGCCTTTGCCCTGCTGCCAGTTCGCGAATGCCTGGCGGACCAGATTCGTATTGGCCTCTTGAGTGTTTCCCGAAGCCCAGGAGGTGTTCGTGGAAAGCATTAACGCCAAAACAACAACCTGGGCACGCCAGGCCAAACTTTTCCATGTAGTCATGATGTTTACCTCACGGCAATGCAGTTGATAAAAGTTCTTTCTGAGAACCTTAACGGCATGCGCCTTGAAGCTTTTGCTCGATACTGCTGTGGGGTTGCCTGATGCTGTTCGCAGGTCGTTTGATCTATGCGCAGGGATGAAGATAAGGCCGAGCGACATCTTCATAAAATGCCTGCGCAGCCAGATTCTTGTCTTTCGCCTCCAACATGATGTCGAAACGGTCCAGAAACTTGAGCGCGTATGAGTTGGTCCAGCGATTCCACATCTGGTCACTGTGACCGTACAAGTCACGTTTGGACACCACCTTCAATAACGCATCCATCTCAAGCTTTTTGCCTGCATCGAAACCCAATTCCTGCAATCGCTCCGGCGGCTGTGAATAATGCATGGTGGGCCGAACCCCACGCCAACTTTCGATGATGCGATCGACTCGTGGGCAGTCCGGTGCGATGTAATCGTTCTCGTTGATCCAACAGTGGTGGATATCCAGCACGACGGGGGCAAGGTCAGCCAGTTGCAGGCAATCATCGACGCCGTAGGTCTTCTCCTCGTTTTCGAAGGTGATGCAATTGCGCGCCACCTGCGACAACCGCGGCCAGATCGAACGGATCCCCTCGCCCCCGAGGCGCCCGGCGATGTGCACGTTGCATTTGAAGTCCTGGAAGCGCCGACCGTAACCCATCATCCGGATCATGTCGGCGTGGTACTCGAACTCGGCGATGCTGTTCTCCACCACGCCCGGTTTATCCGAGCCCAACACACAATACTGGCCAGGGTGGAAGGACAGCCGGATATCCGCCGAACGCGCGAGGTTGCCAATCACAGCGAAGCGTTCTTCCAGCTGGCTTTGAATGACCGGGTCCTGATAGAAAGCGCTCACCTTCGGATGACTGTAGAACGGCAACAGATCACTGCTCAGTCGAAGCATGCGCAGCGTTGGCGCAAGCTCGGCAACGTAAGCGATGAGGCGCAGCTGTGCGTCGAGATTGTGCGTCACGACTTCAAGCAGCTTATCGCGGGCGACCTGGAGAGGGACGCCATCCATCCAGCGTAACGTCGTGGTGCGGGGGTTGTATGGCGCTTCGATGGTCTTTAACGCACTCGCTGCGAGGCCGCGATCAGGGTGCCGGTATTGGCAGGCGAAGCCGATTCGTGGGTGAGTCATGGGAGGTCCTGGCCGTCATCCGTGTTGGCGGTAGACATTCTGGTGGCTGAGTTGTCCTTTTTGATTGGCTCGATGAAAACTGTTTTCGGCGATATGTTGACCACGCTTGGCGCCGCCAAGAAAAACCGATTGCGATGCGCTCGGCATACCTTGAAACCAAGTACATGCTGATCGGCGAGCCGCGATGAATTCAAATGCCTATACTTTGGGCAAGAAAAAACTCGCAGCCGTACCTTAAAGGCACAATATGGATCTCAGGGCAGCGCACAAAGCGCGACCCATGACCCGAAAGGACGCGCACATGCGGGAATTCGGTATGAGCGGCGCAGAATTGGAAAAGGTCCATGTCGAAATTGCCAAACTGATGGCTGAGACCAAAAAGCTCAACGCCGAAGCGGGCAAGATGACTCGCGAAACGTTCTGGTATCCAGTCGCGGTTGCCACCGGCCTGATCGGTACGGTGGCCACCGTCACTACGCTGCTAATCAAATTCCTCTAACCTGACAGGCCCTGCAAACGCGGGGCCTTCTTACCTTGAGCCACATGAAAACCATAGAGCAGTACAGTTCGCCCTCCGCGGACGCATTGGCGCGCTTGAAAATCAACCTCGGCTATACCAGCCAGCAAATGGCCGAACTGGTAGGGCTGGCTCAGGGTGGACAATGGGGCAAGTACACAGGTGGCGCGAGCTGAAGGGCAAATGCGGCAGAAAAAGCCAATGGTCCCATATTGGTCCCATATCGTCCTTTTCCAGACGCCAAAAACCACAAACCCCCGACTTTCTCTAGGAAAATCAGGGGTTTGTGCTTGTAGAATATGGCGGTGAAGGAGAGATTCGAACTCTCGATACAGTTTCCTGTATACACACTTTCCAGGCGTGCTCCTTAAGCCACTCGGACACTTCACCGTGTCTCGGCAAACTGTTCAGTCTGTCGAGGCGCGCTAATGTAGTCGAAAGCCTTTCCGATGGCAAAGGTTTTTTTCAGAATTTTCATGCGGTTAAGGCCGGTCGGGTATTTCGGACGCGGCGAGGCAGGGCAAACCGGCCAAACTCCGGCTTCGGCTATGGGCGGCTCCACGAGGGCAAGCGCTGGCTGTTGGGCGCCTCGCGAGATTTGGGCGGGGCGGCGCTGACCGGTGAGTCAGTCACGGCGCTTTACCTGGCCTGCGGCGGTGGGTAACGTCTGCTTCACTTCTCTTACAAGGAATAGCGTCATGAGCGACCTGATTGCCTACCATCTCGAAGACGGTATCGCGACCCTGACCTTGAACAATGGCAAGGTCAATGCCATTTCGCCTGATGTGATCGTCGCATTCAACGCTGCGCTGGACCAGGCAGTGTCTGATCGCGCGGTGGTAATCATTACCGGGCAACCGGGGATTCTGTCGGGCGGTTACGATTTGAAGGTGATGACCGCCGGCCCCAAGGAGGCAGTCAGTCTGGTCGCGTCTGGCTCGACTCTGGCCCGTCGTTTGTTGTCGCACCCCTTCCCCGTCGTTGTCGCCTGCCCTGGGCATGCGGTGGCCAAGGGCGCGTTCCTGCTGCTGTCGGCGGACTACCGCATTGGTGTGGAGGGGCCGTTTACCATCGGGCTGAACGAGGTGCAGATCGGCATGACCATGCACCACGCCGGTATCGAGCTGGCCCGTGATCGCTTGCGCAAGTCTGCGTTCCACCGCTCGGTGATCAATGGCGAGATGTTCAATCCGCAGAGCGCCGTGGACGCTGGTTTCCTCGACAAGGTGGTCGCGGCTGACGAGTTGCAAGCTGCAGCACTGGAGGCAGCGCGTCAGTTGAAGAAGATCAACATGACCGCCCACAAGAACACCAAGCTCAAGGTTCGCAAGGCGTTGCTGGATGCATTGGACAGCGCGATTCTTCTGGATCAGGAATACACGGGCTGAACGTTGGCTAAAGACAATATCGCTCACCTGGAAAAATAACATACCCGTGGCGAGGGAGCTTGCTCCCGCTGGACTGCGTAGCAGGCCCATTTTCATGAGCGCTTCGCACTCAAGCGGGAGCAAGCTCCCTCGCCACGGGACCGGTGCGTTTCCCATGCAAGTTACTGAGGAATCGGTAACCGCTCTATCCCGCTTCTTACGCGTCGTTTAGAAACATACGCTTAAACATCGCCTATCTTCTCCCTATACAGGCGCAATTGCCGAAAACAGTGCACATCCGTACACTGCGCCACCTTTTGTCCCGATGGGGCCTGTTGATGTTGTTTGCACTGCGTATGTGTTTGATGGGCCTGCATTTTATTTTGGCGGGTGTGCTGGGCGTGATCCTGGGTCTGTGCCGGCCGTTCAATCCTGACAACAGTCGTATATGCGCGAGGTTGTACGCGCTGCCTGCGATGTGGTTTCTACGCCTGCGGGTCAAGGCAGAGGTCGACACGCTGATCAACAAGACTCACGGCTGCGTGATCATCGCCAATCATCAGTCCAACTACGATCTTTTCATGTTCGGCAACGTGGTGCCGCGTCGTACCGTGTGCATTGGCAAGAAGAGCCTGAAGTGGGTGCCGTTGTTCGGCCAACTGTTCTGGCTGGCGGGCAACGTGTTGATTGATCGCGGCAATGCGATCAAGGCGCGCAAATCGATGCTGACCACCACCCATACATTGCAGCATGAAAACACGTCTATCTGGGTGTTCCCGGAAGGGACGCGCAATTTGGGGGAAGACCTGTTGCCCTTCAAGAAAGGCGCGTTCCAGATGGCGATTGCCGCCGGGGTGCCGATTATCCCGGTGTGCGTCAGCACTTATATCAAGCATATGCGCCTGGATCGCTGGCACGCCGGTGACATTCTCATTCGTTCGCTGCCAGCCATTCCTACCGCTGGCCTGAGCATGGATGACATGCCCCGCCTCATCGCCCAATGCCGCGAACAGATGCGTGAATGCATCGAGACGATGGACCGGCAACTGCGCGTCGCGTAAACCAAAAACCCGCCTTCACGGCGGGTTTTCTTTTGCACCGAACTCGGCGCATTTTGCTGACTCTCAAAGACCATGGCGCGCTAAGCTGCACGTTGCCTGCCACTGCCAATTTCCAAGAAGAAGCGAACCATCATCATGGGTAGAGTCGTTGCTGCTGCGGTTTACAGCGCCGGTAAGAAAGTCACCAATATCACCCTCGACGAAGGCAGCGCCTGGGCTGCAAAACCAGGACATTTTGTCTGGATCGGCCTCGAAGAGCCCAGCGCGCTGGAACTGACCAACCTGCAACGCCAGTTCAACCTGCATGAACTGGCAATTGAAGACGCCATGGAGAAACATAGCCGTCCCAAGCTGGAGACGTTTGGCGATGCGCTGTTCATCGTCACTTATTCACCGGTACGCGAAAACGGCAAGCTGCAATTCATCGAGACCCATATCTTCGCCGGCAAGGGCTATATCATCACCGCTCGCAACGGCCACTCGGCGTCCTACGCACATGTCCGGCAGCGCTGCGAGGCGCGTCCCATCTTGCTGGAGCATGGGGAGGATTTTGTCCTCTACGCCATCCTCGATTTCGTCATCGAGAACTACCAGCCCGTCGGCGAAGCCATCCACACCGAGATCGATGAACTGGAGCGCAACGTACTGTGCAGCGCCTTGAACGAGCGCGATATCCAGAACCTGCACAGTCTGCGCCGCGACGTGCTACGCCTGCGTCGTTATGCGGCACCTATGGTGGAAATCAGCGAAGAGCTGCAGCGCCTGGACTTTCCGTTCATCGACAAAAACATGACTCCATATTTCCGCGATGTGCAGATTCATGTCACCCGGCAGATGGAAGACCTGGCGACACTGGCGGACATTGCCAGCCAGACCATCGAGATCGGCGTATTGCTGGAGGCCTCGCGCCAGAGCGTGGTGCAACGCAAGTTCGCAGCGTGGGCGGCGATCCTGGCGTTTCCGACCGCGGTGGCCGGGATCTATGGGATGAACTTCGAAAACATGCCGGAGTTGACCTGGCACTACGGGTATTTTCTGGTGCTCGGGTTTATCGGGGTGGGATGTACGTCGTTGTGGGCGAGTTTCAAGCGATCGGGATGGTTGTAGGGGATTTGCTAGTGGGATTTGCGTGGCCGTATTCGCGAGCAGGCTCGCTCCCACATTTGATCTGCTGATCAAATGTGGGATGCCCGGACAATCAGCCTTGGGCGGCTTCAGCTTGGGGTTTGTGGGCGACGAAACGCATCATCCACTCCGCTACCGTCGTGCCGTGATGCTCCTGTTCAAGGCTCGCCACGCCCTGGCTGTAGATCTGCTCGCCGAGGTGTTGCTGGCGAATTTCCAGCAGGGCCCGGGAATAATCATGGATGAATTCCGGGTGGCCCTGGAAGCACAGGACCTGATCATTGATGTGATAGGCCGCGAATGGGCAGAAATCGCTTGAGGCGATGACCGTGGCATTTTCCGGCAGCTCGGTAACCTGGTCCTGATGACTGATCAACAAAGTCAGTTCCTCCATCACCGGGCTCATCCAGGGCGCCTTTGCCGCGAGTTTGTAACGATGGGTGCCAACCCCCCATCCCTGGCTGGCGCGCTCGGTCTTGCCGCCCAGCAACAAGGCCAGCAACTGATGACCAAAGCAGACGCCCAGCAGTTTGTCGCCACGCTGGTAGCGGTCCATCAGATAGGTCTTGAGGGTCTGGATCCAGGGGTCGCTGCCAAAGGAGTCGGCCTTGCTGCCGGTCACCAGGTAGGCGTCGAATTGCTTGTCATCGCTGGGGTATTGCCCTTCCACCACGTTGTATACGACAAACTCGGCCGCAATGGGCTGTTGCGAAAACAGGCGCTGGAACATCTGCCCGTAACCCTGATATTGCTCGACCAGTTCCGGACGCAGGATATCGGTTTCCAGAATGCAGATGCGTAACGACATAAAAAATACCTGACACGATGATGGGAATATTGCACACCCCAGAGCCTGCCTTGAAACACCGCTCCAAGGCAAGCCCCCTCCCCGTCAGAACGTCGCCCGGCTGGCGGCTTTTTCCAGCAACAGGGCCGGCGGTGAGAAACGTTCGCCATATTGCTCGGCCAGGTACTGGGCACGAGCGATAAATGCCGGCAAACCGTACTGGTTGATGAACTGCAACGTCCCACCTGTCCAGGCCGCGAAACCGATGCCGAACACCGAGCCGACATTGGCATCCGGCGTCGAAGTGACGACGCCTTCTTCTACGCAGCGAACAGTTTCCAAGGCCTGGATGAACAGCAGGCGATCGCGGATATCCTGCGCGGGGATTTGCCCATCGGCTTTCTCGAAACGGCTCTTGAGCTCCGGCCAGAGATGCTTCTGCCCTTGGGCTGGATAGTCATAAAAACCGGCTCCGGCCGCTTTGCCTGGTCGTTTGTACTCATCAAGGAGCAGGTCGATCACGGCGAATGCAGGATGCTCTGTCGGCGCTTTCCCTTCTGCGTGCAGGTCTTTGGCGGTTTGAGCGCGGATATGGCTCATCAAACCGAGGGAAACTTCGTCCGAAACAGCCAGGGGCCCGACCGGCATCCCGGCTTTGCGCGCTTCGGTTTCGATCATCGGCGCACTCACGCCCTCGCCGAGCATCGCAATGCCTTCGTTGATGAAGGTGCCAAACACCCGCGAAGTGAAAAAACCACGGTTGTCGTTGACCACGATGGGCGTCTTGTCGATCTGCCGGGCAAAATCGAAAGCCCGGGCCAGGGTTTCATCACTGGTCCCGGCCCCCTTGATGATTTCCACCAGCGGCATTTTTTCCACCGGACTGAAGAAGTGCAGCCCGATGAATCTGCTCGCGTCCGGCACCGCCTCGGCCAAGCCAGTGATGGGCAGAGTCGAGGTGTTGGAAGCGATCACCGCCGCAGGCCCCGCTGCCGCTTGGGCTGCTGACGATACCTGGGCTTTCAGGGAACGGTTTTCGAAGACGGCCTCGATGATCAGATCGCAACCGGCCAGCTCGGCATCGTTGTCGGTAGGGTGAATCCGCGCCAGCGTGGCGTCGCGTTGTTCCTCGGTGAGTTGGCCGCGCGCGACTTTTTTGTCCAGCAACGCCGCCGAGCGTGCCTTGCCCTTCTGTGCGGCGGCCAGGTCGATGTCCTTGAGCACCACGTCTATGCCAGCCACCGCGCTGACGTAGGCGATACCGGCGCCCATCATGCCCGCACCGAGCACGCCGACTTTTTTTGTCAGATAAGGCGCAACACCCTGCGGGCGGGATTTGCCGGCCTTGATTTCATTGAGTTGAAACCAGAAGGTGCCGATCAGGTTCTTCGCCACTTGTCCCGTGGCGAGTTCGGTGAAATAGCGCGTCTCGATCAGATGCGCCGCGTCAAACCCCACCTGCGCGCCCTCTACTGCAGCGCAGAGAATCTTTTCCGGGGCCGGCAGGCAGCCCTGGGTCTTGTTGCGCAGGATCGAAGGCGCGATCGCCAGCATCTGAGCAACTTTTGGGTCGGACGGGGTCCCGCCTGGAAGCCGATACCCCTTCACATCCCAAGGTTGGATCGCATCCGGATGGGCGAGAATCCAGGCTCGGGACTTGGCCAGCAGCTCGTCGCGATCCGCCGCCAGCTCGTCGATCAAGCCGGCCTGCAACGCCTGCTGCGGGCCAAGTCGCTTGCCCTCGAGCAGATACGGCAAAGCCTTTTCCAAACCCAGCACCCGCACCATCCGCACCACACCGCCACCGCCCGGCAGCAAGCCGAGGGTGACCTCCGGCAAGCCGATCTGCACCGATGGATGGTCCAGCGCTACGCGATGATGACACGCCAGGCAGATTTCCCAGCCGCCACCCAAGGCCGCACCATTGATCGCCGCGACGACGGGTACACCGAGGGTTTCGAGGGCGCGCAGTTGCGCTTTCAGCCCGAGGACCATCTGATAGAACGCCTGGGCCTCGGATGGGTCGATCCTGACCAGCTCGTTCAAGTCGCCACCGGCAAAAAAGGTTTTCTTGGCCGAGGTGATGATCACTCCGGCGATCGAATCTTTTTCGGCCAACAGACGCGCCACGCAGGCGGCCATCGCCTCGCGATAAGTCGCGTTCATGGTATTGCTGCTCTGGCCCGGCATGTCCAGGGTCAGGAGAACGATCCGGTCGTGGCCGGTTTCGTAACGAATGGCTTCGGTCATGAAAAGTGTTCCTTGGTGTCGAGGGCTCAGAGGCGTTCGATGATGGTGGCGATGCCCATTCCGCCGCCGACACACAGCGTCGCCAGGCCGTAACGCAGGCGACGCGCCTCCAGCTCATCGAGCAAAGTGCCAAGAATTGCGCACCCGGTGGCACCCAGTGGGTGCCCCATGGCGATAGAACCGCCGTTGACATTCACCTTTGCGGGATCGATGGCCATGTCCTTGATGAATTTGAGCACCACCGAGGCGAAGGCTTCGTTGACCTCGAACAGATCGATGTCTTCCACCCGCAACCCGGCTTTCGCCAAGGCCTTGCGGGTGGCCGGGGCCGGGCCAGTGAGCATGATGGTCGGCTCGGTGCTGGTGACCGCAGTGGCGACGATTCGCGCCCGGGGCTCCAGGCCCAGCTCGCGGCCCTTTGCCTCGGTGCCGACAAGCATCAGCGCCGCGCCGTCGACGATGCCCGAGCTGTTGCCCGGGGTGTGCACATGGTTGATTCGTTCGACATGGCTGTAGACACGCAACGCCGTCGCGTCGAAACCCATCTGGCCCATCGCCTCGAAACTCGGCCGAAGCTTGCCCAGCCCTTCAAGGGTCGAGTCGCCACGGATGAATTCGTCGTGTTCCAGCAGCACGATGCCATTCTGGTCCCGCACCGCCACCAGGGATTTAGCAAACGATCCGTCGTCCCGAGCCCGAGCGGCCTTGCGCTGGGATTGCAGCGCGAAGGTATCGACCTCTTCGCGATTGAAGCCTTCCAGGGTAGCGATCAGGTCCGCGCCAATGCCCTGGGGGACAAAATGCCCCTGCAGGTTCGATTGTGGGTCCAGCGCCCACGCGCCTCCATCGCTGCCCATCGGTACCCGCGACATCGACTCCACGCCGCCGGCCACCACCAGGTCCTCGAAGCCGGAGCGCACTTTCATCGCCGCCAGGTTCACCGCCTCAAGGCCCGAGGCGCAGAAACGGTTGAGTTGCACGCCCGCCACGCTGACGTCCCAGCCCGCCACCAGGGCCGCCGTCTTGGCAATGTCGGCGCCTTGGTCGCCTACCGGAGTCACGCAGCCGAGCACGATGTCATCGACGTGACGGGTGTCCAGGTCCATGCGCTGGCGCAACGCGTCGAGCAGGCCGGCGACCAGGTTCACCGGCTTGACGGTGTACAGGGCGCCATCGGCCTTGCCCTTGCCGCGGGGCGTGCGTAATGCATCGAAAATCAAAGCTTGGGTCATGACATCCTCGAACCATCATCGACGTAATGCGAACACCTCCAACCTTAAGCCCAGCGGCGCCGGATTCAATGACCCCAGCGCTCAACGGCATTGACAGCCACGCTCAGACGAACGGTAGCGTGCTATCGGGTTAACCGTTTCAGGTGAGCAAGCTGTCTAGAAAGAGGGCCGGCAAGTAGCTGGCAATAGGCCTCATGCCTGTTTAATAGCTATCAGCTTAAAACTCATACGAATTGGATCTAAGCCAACGCGGCTGCGGCCCCTAATGTAAACCCTGTACAAGAGAGTCGTCGGGTTTTGCCGAGGCGCTTGTCACCTAGTTTCAAACAGGAAGTGCAACGCCAGCCGCCACGGAGCTACGCAGGCTGGCCTCAGGAAATAACAAAAAAGGCGGGTCAGCCATGTTCAAACATTCGAAAGTTCGTCAAGCCGGACTCATCCTCTTTGCCACTACGCTGCTGTTGATTTTGCCGAACATTACCAAGGTCATCGGCTGAATCCGGGGCGCAGTGCCATCGCCAGCAAATGCACGAGGGTCGTTGTTCAAGCGACGGTGGCTGTGCCACCCTTTGCGCTTCCCTCTCGACATGGAAGGCGACTCATTGAAAGCTCTCATTGCGATCGGGGCGCTGCTGCTCAGCACGCCTCTATTTGCCGCGCAACTCGTGCTTGAACTGGGCACGCAGGCACGCACCTGGCAAACCGAGGAACTGCTCAAGCACCCTGAAGCTCGGACGGTTCGGATCAATGAAGATGTTTCCTACAAGAAACCCATGAGCTATCGCGCCGTCCCCCTCACGGAGTTGTTGACCGGCGTCCAGCCGGATGATCATTTGCAGGCCGTGGCGCTGGATGGCTTTGCCGCCGAAATGCCCGCTGCACCGTTGCTCAACCAGAGTGGCGCCCGTGCGTGGCTGGCGATCGAAGACCCAGCAGCCCCCTGGCCGTCGCTGGGCGAGGGCAAGCGCAGTGCCGGGCCCTTCTACTTGGTCTGGACCGATCCCCAGGCGGGCCATATCAGCCCCGAACAGTGGCCCTACGCGCTGGCGAGCATCAAGCGCCTGTCCGCGGTGGCCGAGCGCTTCCCTGCCCTGCTGCCCGCCCCAGGCCTGACCAAGGACGATCCGATCAATCAGGGTTTTGCGCTGTTCCAGAAAAACTGCCTGGCCTGCCACCGCCTCAACGGGGCAGGCGATGCCCAGTTCGGCCCGGACCTGAACATTCCCTTCAATCCAACCGAGTACTTCTCGGGGGATTTTCTCAAGCGTTACATACGGGATCCGCAGAGCCTGCGGCGCTGGCCTCAAGGGAAGATGCCGGGGTTCTCGGCGGCGGTGCTGCCGGATGCGGAGCTTGATTTGCTGGTGGGATATTTGAAGCATATGGCGGGACGCAAGCAGCCGTAGGTGCTGAATTGCCACAAGAGCGCTACATGAAAACGGCCGACACAAAGGTCAGCCGTTGCTGTGCTGCAAAGTGTAAGTGTCAGGCCTGCAGGCGACGGATCTCCTGCTTGACGCCCCACCCTTCAATGATGCCACCCAGTGGCTCCACCACCGCCTCGAAGTTCAGTTCGAAGTCGCCGATATCATCATAGGTGGCGTACATCACCCGGCTCAGTTCCAGTGACCAGGCACCATCTTCCCGAGCGCTGATCTGCGCGTTCAACGATTCTCCCCGAAAATGACCTGCCGCCCTGCGCGCCCGTTCCTCGTCGGGAAAAATGGCGTAGAACTCGATGGGATGGAATTGGGAGAAATCAAAACCGCCTTCTTTCATGCGGCGCAACACGCTGGTGCTGACATCTTCTTGATAGGCTGTGCTCATGAAACGTCCTCCTCAGAACCGATGGATAGACTTTCCGTCTTCCCGTGCATGCAACCAGCGGTTACAAGCGATACGGCATCAAATGACCGTCGGGACACAAGCATGTAGCTGACAAGACCGGACCTTCGCGATCCTTTCGCTGATCTCGATTGCAGAGTAGCGTCAAGTCAGTGCGACTGCCAAGCGGGACCAGACAATGAATTTCATGAAACCGGTTTAATGCTGATGATCTCAATGCTGTTCTGGGTTTTCAGGCTCTTGACCGTGGGGTCGTCAGTGCGGCCCTCCAGGTCGTTGAGGTCCAGCTCTTTCGAGAGAGGTACCAGCTTTTCCCGAATCAGTTGTGCCGCTTGTTCCATCGTGGGCTCCTGGGCGTAATCAAACTGCTCGGCGATCGTTTCGCCGTGATCGTCAACGAAGGTGATTTCCCACTTTTGCATCAATGTCTCCTTGATCGATGGAATGGCCGGGCTTACCTCTATCTCGACATTGGCGGCGAAACAATCGTTCCGCTGAGTTCGTTGACGGCACATACCAAAAAACCGCCTCAAGGGCGGTTTTTCTCGGAGTGACCAGGGCTATTTTTCGGCGCGTTCTTTCAACGCTTTCAGGGTATTGAACGGCGCATCCACCACGAACTTGTTAGCCAGCCAGGACGGAACGTCGCCACCCGGCTCGGTATGGACCTGGTAAATCACCTCGACCTGATCCGCGCCCTTGGGAGTGAATTTCCAGAAACCGTCGACTTGTGCCACTCGCACGAAACCCTTTTCTTCAGGAGCGTAAGTGGGCACGCCCTTGAGGTTGCGGGTCAGGCTGCCATCCGCGCCTTCGACGGTGGTAACTTCCAGCACGGAGTCACGGGGCGTGACCGGCCATGGCGTGTTGAATCGAGTGTAGGTCCAGCTCTTGCCGCCCTCGTGCTTGAGCAGCTTCTGGCTCTTGCATTCATGAATCCAGGCACAGGCGCCCGATACGTCCTCCTGCAAGGCGCGCAACTTCGCCATGGTGGTCTTCATGACGGTCACGCCTTGGTAGGCCTTGTACTTGGAACCGCTGACTTCACTGAGTGAAACCTTGATGCCGTCCTTTTCCTTGGCAACCTGCCAATCCTCAGCCTGGGCGGTAGCCGTCGCCAGCAACACGGTCAAACCACACAACACAGCCATACGATGCAGCGAACCCATAATTGTTTTCCTTGTTTTCGAAGTTCCGATCTTGACGCATTACGCTGCCGTGACTTGCTCCCACCAACCGATCAAGCGAATGGCTTCTTCGCTGCTGTCGCCACAGACCTCGATGTCAGCCTCAAACGCCGAGCACACCGCAGGGCGATCGGCCCGGCCGAATATCTGGCACAGATTGTCGACCGACAATTGCACGCAACGCTCGCCCGCCGGCTTGCCTTGAGGCATCCCCGGGATGGGTGAGCTGATGGAGGGGGCGATGCAGCAGGCGCCACAGCCCTCGCGGCATTTCATGACGAAAACGTCCTCGCGGCAGGTAATGGTGATAACAGGACAGAGAGTAACGGCTAAAACGAACGTTTCAAATTACTGGATGGGTGTTTTTTTGTTCATGACGCGATGACCGAGCAGTCAGTGACGAGTTGCAGGCGCAATGAATGCCTACTGCTTGAATTCGAACTCCAGCGCTGCGCCTTCCACTTCGTTGCGCTCCTGGTTGCGCAACGGCAGCTGCATTTCGTTGCTCAGCAAACGTCCGTTGAGTTGGAACGGCCCAGGCTTATCGCCGAACATGGGCGGCAACAACGGCTCACGCTTGGGCAGCGGCACAGTTCCCGGGGGCTTCAGCTCCTCGACCATTTCATTGGGCAAGCTCAAGTCGAGCTTCGCCGGTGGCAGTCGGGTCTTGGCAATTTCGCGGGCGGATTTGCTTTTGGAGGCGACAGGCGCACGTTTTTTTCTAGTATTCGCGGCTTTCTTCGCGGGGGCTTTTTTCACCGCTGCGGGTGCTTTGCCAGGATTCTTCGTAGCGCTGGCCGCGGGTTTTTCCTGTGCCGCAGCCGCCACGACGCCTCCTGAATGGAAGGCAGTCAACAGGCCAAGCAAAACCCAGACGGCAGGGACAATGGCTTTCATTGGACTCGATGGCAGTTACGACACAAGGCCCATGCTCGCCTGTTAATCGAGCGCTGACAAGCATGTCCATCCAAGCGCTTGAATTTAAAGGAGCCCGCTCGCGGTCTCCTGGCACAGCTGGGTGGCCAACAGCCCCAGCGTCATCAGGGCCCGCTCTGCCTCGCGGTTCCAGGGCGTTCCGCAGTTCAGGCGAATGCAGTGGTTGAACTGCTCGGTGTTACTGAAGATCAGCCCGGGGGCGATGCTGATGCCCTGCTGCAGCGCCCGCACGTGCAACTCCTGGGTATTGACCCGTCCCGGCAGGCTGACCCAAAGGATGAAGCCCCCGGTAGGACGACTCATTTGCGTGCCTTCGGGAAAATACTGCTGCACAGCCAGTTGAAAGGCGCTGAGGTTCTTGCGGTACTCCTGGCGAATGTAGCGCAGGTGCCGGTCGTAGCCGCCGTTTTCCAGGTACGCCGCGATGCCCATCTGCGTGACGCTGCACGCCGAATGAGTGCTGAACGTTTGCAGCCGCTGGATCTCTTGCTGGAACTTGCCGGCGATCATCCAGCCGATGCGCACACCCGGCGACAAGGTCTTGGAAAAACTCGAGCAGTAGATCACCCGATCCAGGCGGTCGTAGGCCTTGAGTGCCTTGGTACGCCCCTGCTCGAACATCAGTTCGCCGTAAATGTCGTCCTCGACAATCTGAATGTCGAAATCCGACGCCAGGCGCAGCAGCTGTTTTTGCCGCTCCTCAGGCATCGTGCCGCCGAGGGGATTGCTCAGGCGCGTGGTCAGGACCAACGCCTTGATCGACCATTGGTTGGCCGCCAGTTGCAAGGCTTCAAGGCTCATGCCGGTGACCGGATCGCTGGGGATCTCGATTACCTTGAGCCCCAACAGGTCCGCCAACTGCAGCAAACCGTAATAGGTCGGCGACTCGGCGGCGATCAAATCCCCCGGCCGGGTCAGCACGCGCAGCGACATTTGCAACGCATCGACGCAGCCATGGGTAATCACCACTTCGGAGGGGTCGACCACGACTCCGGCATCACGCATGCGAATCGCCACCTGGCGCCGTAACGGCTCGAAGCCGGGGCTGAACATGTAGCTGAAGGCCCGCGGACTGTGAAACCGTGTGACCTTGGCCAACTGCTGGTGCAACGCCCGCACTGGCAGATAATCGACGCTCGGCACCGCCGCGCCCAGCGGGAAGACCCCCTCACGGCGCGACTCGACTAACACTTGCTGGATAATGCTGCTGCGCGTCACCAGGCCGGGGCGCTCGACCCGGGCGATGTCCGGCGTCGGCGCGGTCAGGGCCGGCGTCTGGTGCACGTAGTAACCCGACTGCGGCCGCGCCCGGATCAACCCTTGGTCTTCCAGGTTGGCATAGGCCTGCAACACAGTGGCATGGCTGACGTTGAGCTGCGAACTCATCTTGCGCACCGACGGCACGCGTTCGCCGGGCTGATATACACCGCGCCGGATATCTTCAGCCAGTTGTTGAGCAATACGTTGGTAAAGCAGGAGGTTGGTCATGACGCAGCACTCGATTTCACGGGCATTTTATTCTTGTGGGAAATATTACCGGAACAGTTTAGAAGTGTACTGGGACAGTTGCCAGATTACTTGACAGCACAGTGCAGTGACACCCCCAAACTGTACCCATTCCTCGCAATCTCAGGCCCAAAAAAACCCGGCGCCTTGGCAGGGGCCGGGTTTTCCAGTGACGCAACCCTCAGCGGGCGGCGCCGAGCTGGCCTTTCTCGTCGGAAAAGACGATTTCCACACGACGGTTCTGGGCCCGGCCACGCTCGGAAGCGTTGACATCCACCGGGTATTGATCGCCGTAGCCTTCGACCTGAATGCGTTTTTCATCGATCCCCAGGTCCACCAGCACGTCCGCCACCGCCTGCGCGCGATCACGGGACAATTTAAGGTTCTCCTGCTTGCCACCGGTGCTGTCGGTATAGCCCTCGATACGCACCACGCGCTTGGGATTGAGCTGCAGGAACTGCACGATCTTGAGCACCACGCGGTTGGCCGAGTTCTTCAGTTCCGCTTCGCCGGTGTCGAACAGCACGTCACCCAGGGTCATCACCAAGCCGCGATCAGTCTGGGTGGTGGCCATCGCCATGATCTGTTCTTCCAGCCACTTGCCTTGCTGCTGGACGCTCAGCAACTTGGATTCGCGCAAGGCCAATTGCAGGCGCTGGCGTTCCAGCTCAAGCTTCGCCGCGCGCTCTTCGTTGAGCAACTGATTGCTGTGTTCCCGCGCGATCTCGCTGTAGCGCTGGCTCAGGTAAGCGTAATGCTGGACATCCTCGCCGCTGCCCCAATAGCTGGACAGGCGATCGGCCCGGGCCAGGGATTCGCCGGCGCGGATGACATCCTTGGGCGCGGCGCGCAGGACATTAGCGTCTTCCTTGACCTTCTGGAAGCTGGCGCTGGCCTGTTCCAGCGCCGCTTCGCTACGCTGGCCGGCGCAGCCATACAAACTGGCGAGGCCCGCGAGGACCAGGCTGCCACATACATGGGACGGCTTCATTGGGCATCATCCCTCAACTGTTTGCGCAAGCGCTTGATTCGAGTATCGAGCACGTTCAACTGCTCCTGGCGCTTGAGACTGAGCACCTTCGCTTCGGCCAGGCGCGCGTCCAGCTCGGCCTGCTCGGCGCGCATGCGTGCCTTCTTGTAGGATTCGTCGGCCATGTTGCTCTTGGCGCGGGCGAATTTTTCTTCGGCGAGTTTAAGTTCAGGCACGTCATCGGCGGTGGCGCCCACCGCATGGGCCTGCTCGATGGCCTGCTCAGTCAGGCGCAGCTGTTCATTCGGCGCCGGATCGGCTGCACAACCCGCCAGAGCCAGAACGGCCAGGGCAGCGAAAAGAGGTCGAATAGTCACTAATGTTCCCTACTGTTTTGGGGCACTGACAGGTGGCTGCAACTGTGTTCTCCAACGCTCCAGATTGCGCTGCAACACAGCCTCCGTCAGGCCGGACGCGGCCAATTCTGTCATCTTTTGCGCCAGCTGTCCGCGCAACCATGGGTCGTTGCAGGCGGAGTTATGGGAAACCGCGAGGAACAATCCCGGTTTATCCACCGGTTGCGGTGCCGCCTGCAGATCGTTGGCCATCCCCAATGTCTGCGCCATCGCCATGCCCGAGTAGCGTCCTGCCAAGACATATTCCACTTCACCCAGCAGCAATTTCTGAAAGGCCTGGGTCAGGTTGGGTGTCCGGGTCAGGGTTAGATTCTGCTCGGCAAAGACACTGAATCCCTGGGTCATTCGGGCCTTCTCCGACAAGGCACCGGGATGTCCGTGAAGATCCTCGGGCCGGGTGATGAGCAACGTCGAATCCTTGCGGGTCCAGACCAGGTAATCATTTTCCAGCAATGCCGGATGCACGTAATCGAGGCTTTCCAGCCCGTTCGTGGTCAGCGGAGCATCGGTGAGCAGGTCCATGCGCCCGCTGCGCACCTCGTCCATTGCCTGGGCACGCTTGCCGGCGTAGAGCAGCTCGATCTTGATCCCCAGCGCCTGCGCCACCTGCTCCAGCAGTTCGGCGCCAGCGCCGATCAGGTGCTTGGGGTCCTGGGGGTCTTGCCAAAGATAAGGCGGCGCATCGGGGCTGCCAGTGGCGACGAGACGCTCACATTTGCCAGCGGCGACAGACAGGCCCGGCATGCAAGCCAATGCCCACAACAACGACCAACCGGCCAAATGGCGAAGATCCATGGCGCTACGCTCCCCGAAAGCAGAAATAAAAAAACCCGGCCAAAGGCCGGGCTCTTTATAAGTGAAGACGCCGGATTAGACCAGCTTCTCCAGCTCGGGGATGGCTTCGAACAGGTCAGCCACCAGGCCATAATCGGCCACCTGGAAGATCGGCGCTTCTTCGTCCTTGTTGATCGCAACGATCACCTTGGAGTCTTTCATGCCGGCCAGGTGCTGGATCGCGCCGGAGATACCGACGGCGATGTACAGCTGTGGCGCAACGATCTTGCCGGTCTGGCCGACCTGCATGTCGTTGGGCACAAACCCTGCGTCGACCGCGGCGCGGGAAGCGCCGACGGCAGCGCCCAGCTTGTCGGCCAGGGCGTACAGGTGCTTGAAATTGTCACCGTTCTGCATGCCGCGACCGCCGGAAACGACGATCTTGGCAGCGGTCAGTTCAGGACGGTCGGACTTGGCCAGTTCTTCGTTGACGAAGCTGGAGATGCCGGCGTCGTGAGCAGCGCCTACCGCTTCAACGGCAGCCGAGCTACCTTCGGCGGCAACCGGGTCGAAACCGGTGGCGCGCACGGTGATGACCTTGATCGCAGCGGTCGATTGTACGGTGGCGATGGCGTTGCCAGCGTAGATCGGGCGCTTGAAAGTATCGGCGCTTTCCACCGAGATGATTTCAGAGATCTGGTCGACGTCCAGTGCGGCAGCCACGCGCGGCAGGATGTTCTTGCCGTTGGAGGTAGCAGCAGCCAGGATGTGGCTGTAGCCCTTGCCCAGCTCGGCCACCAGCGGAGCAACGTTTTCCGGCAGCTGATGTGCGTAGGCGGCGTTGTCAGCCGACAGTACTTTTGCCACGCCGGCAATTTTAGCAGCAGCTTCGGCAACGGCACTTGCGCCCTGCCCGGCCACCAGCACGTGCACATCGCCACCGATTTTGGCCGCGGCAGCAACGGTGTTCAGCGTGGCCGGAGCCAGCGCCTTGTTATCGTGTTCGGCGATTACCAAGATAGTCATAGTCAGATTACCTTCGCTTCGTTTTTCAGTTTCTCGACCAGTTCAGCCACCGACTTGACCTTGATGCCCGCGCTGCGTGCAGCCGGCGCTTCGACCTTCAGGGTCTTGTTGGTGGAGGCGGTGGAAACGCCCAAAGCATCCGGAGTCAGCACTTCAAGCGGCTTCTTCTTGGCTTTCATGATGTTTGGCAGGGACGCATAACGCGGCTCGTTCAAACGCAGGTCGGTGGTGACAATGGCCGGCAGTTTCAGGGAAACCGTCTGCGCGCCGCCGTCGATCTCGCGGGTCACGGCAACGCTGTCGCCGGACACTTCGACTTTCGAGGCGAAGGTGCCCTGGCCGTAGCCGCTCAACGCAGCAAGCATCTGGCCAGTCTGGTTGTTGTCGCTGTCGATGGCCTGTTTGCCGAGGATCACCAGCTGTGGCTGTTCCTTGTCGACAACGGCTTTCAACAGTTTGGCAACGGCCAGGGAAGTCAGCTCTTCGGCGGATTCGACGAGGATGGCGCGATCGGCACCCAGCGCCAGCGCAGTACGCAGTTGCTCCTGAGCGGTGGTCGGGCCGATGGAGACGACAACGATCTCGGTTGCCACGCCTTTCTCTTTCAGGCGTACGGCTTCTTCCACGGCGATTTCGCAGAAGGGGTTCATCGACATCTTGACGTTGGCGAGGTCGACGCCGGAGTTGTCCGCCTTGACGCGAACCTTGACGTTATAGTCGACCACTCGTTTGACAGCTACAAGAACCTTCATGGATTCCTCGTTACTCTCCGGTGAAAAGAAAGTCGCCTGGGCGAACCTGGCGGTTGATGATCATGGGCGCAAGGGCACCTCTAAAAACGCCGGCATGAACCACACATGACCTTGCTCACGGGAGTGAAGACCATTCGTCAGTGATGACCGATGAGTCATTCATTATCGCGGCGTGTAAACTGCGCGTCCGAACCGCGCACCTCGTCACTTTGTGCTGCCTTCGCCCTGTCTTTAGAGGTGCTCTTGAAACCAACAGTCAGCCTACGGCGAGCGCAAAACCGCCCGTATCTTGACCGGAACGCCTATTCCGGTCAATACGGCAAAATGGTCGGTCATAAGCCGTACGTCAGTGATTTATCTGGGCTGCGGCAATTTCAAACGAACGTTTGTATTGGACCCCAAGAGTGGTGTAGATATAATGCGCCGCTCAGAGAGAGAAGCGCGGGTCATCCATTGTCGCTTTCGTCGCTCGGCGAAGGAAATAACGGATGCAACGCCAAACCTCCAATTAGAAAAAACTGTAGAGCCTTGAGTAGGAGATAGCCTGTGGAACGCGAATACATGGAATTCGACGTGGTCATCGTCGGTGCCGGCCCCGCTGGCCTGTCTGCCGCTTGCCGACTGAAACAGAAGGCCGCCGAAGCCGGTAAGGAAATCAGCGTCTGCGTGGTCGAAAAAGGCTCCGAGGTCGGTGCGCACATTCTCTCCGGCGCGGTGTTCGAACCGCGTGCCCTGAACGAACTGTTCCCGGACTGGAAAGAACTCGGCGCGCCGTTGAACACGCCGGTGGTGCGCGATGACATTTATGTCCTGCGAAACGCCGAGGCGGCGAGCAAAATCCCCGACTTCTTTGTGCCCAAGACCATGCACAACGAAGGCAACTATATTATTTCCCTGGGCAACCTGTGCCGCTGGCTGGCCCAGCAGGCCGAGAACCTGGGCGTGGAAATCTACCCTGGCTTCGCCGCCCAGGAAGCACTGTTCGATGAAAACGGCGTGGTTCGCGGCATCATCACCGGCGACCTGGGTGTCGACCGTGAAGGCAACCCGAAGGAAGGCCTCTATACCCCAGGCATGGAACTGCGTGGCAAGTACACGCTGTTCGCCGAAGGCTGCCGTGGTCACATCGGCAAGCAACTGATCAAGCGCTTCAACCTGGACAGCGAGGCCGACACCCAGCACTACGGCATCGGTCTGAAAGAGATCTGGGAAATCGACCCGGCCAAGCATCAGCCTGGCCTGGTGGTGCACACCGCCGGTTGGCCGCTGGACATCATGGGCACCGAAAACACCGGCGGCTCGTTCCTTTATCACCTGGAAAACAATCAGGTGGTGGTTGGTCTGATCGTCGATCTTTCCTACAGCAACACCTTTCTGTCGCCGTTCGACGAGTTCCAGCGCCTCAAGCATCACCCGGTGCTCAAGCAGTATCTGGAAGGTGGCAAGCGCGTCAGTTACGGTGCTCGCGCCATCGCCAAGGGCGGCCTGAATTCGTTGCCGAAAATGATCTTCAAGGGCGGCGCGCTGATCGGTTGCGACCTCGGTACGTTGAACTTCGCCAAGATCAAGGGCAGCCACACCGCGATGAAGTCCGGCATGCTCGCTGCCGAAGCAGTGGCCGATCGCCTGTTCGCCGAGTCCGAAGGCGGTGACGAACTGACCGCCTATGTCGATGGCTTCAAGAGCAGCTGGCTGTACGAAGAACTGTTCGCCAGTCGCAACTTCGGCGCAGCGATCCACAAATACGGCGCGATCGTCGGCGGCGGCTTCAACTGGCTCGACCAGAACATCTTTGGCGGCAAGATTCCGTTTACCCTGCGCGATACCAAGCCGGACTATGCGTGCCTGAAACTGGCGGCCGATTGCAAGAAGATCGACTACCCGAAACCGGACGGCAAGATCAGCTTCGACAAGCTCAGTTCGGTGTTCATCTCCGGTACCAACCATGAAGAAGAACAGCCTTGCCACCTGAAGCTGACCGACCCGAGCATCCCGATCGGCAAGAACCTGCCACTGTATGACGAACCGGCCCAACGTTACTGCCCGGCCGGCGTATACGAAGTGATCACCAAGGAAGACGGTGAGAAGCGCTTCCAGATCAACGCCCAGAACTGCGTTCACTGCAAGACCTGCGACATCAAGGACCCTGCACAGAACATCACCTGGGTCACGCCGGAAGGCGCCGGCGGACCGACCTACCCGAACATGTAAGCCGATCCGCTGAACATCAAGGCTCCCGAATGGGGGCCTTTTTGTTGCCTGCCATCAAAAAAACCCCAACACCATGAATGACGGACGTCAGACCTTGGCGCCCAGCTCCGCCGACAGCCGCGCGGTGACGCCTTTGACCAGGGGAATCAGCTCGGCCATCTTTTCCAGCGGCATGTACGGCACGGTGCTGGCGATGCTGATTCCGGCGACGATGCGCTTGCCGGCGTCGCGGATCGGTGCCGCCACGCAACGAATCGACGGTTCGTTGTCTTCGAGGTCAAAGGCATAGCCGCCTGCTACGTATTCCACCATTCGTTGCTGGAACTGCTCCCAGGACTGTTCCTGATGCTGGGGCCAGAACTGATTCTTCCCACCCGCCGGAAGGCTGATCTCGTATAGCCTTTTCCATTGTTCCTGGGAATCATCGAGCATCAGCGCCTTGCCGATCCCGGTGCGCGCGAGTGGCATGCGGTGGCCCACCCGGGAGCGCATTTCCGGTCCGTTGCGGCCCGGATTCTTCAACAGGTACAGGACCTCGTCGCCCTCGCGAATCGCCAGGTGGACGGTGTCTCCGGTGAGCGCCGACAGCTCGTCCAGGTACGGCCCCGCCAGACTCACCAACGGCAGTTCTTCCCGCGCCTGGAAACCCAGCTCGATCAGCTTCGGCCCCAGCAGATAGCCCACTTGCGGCACCACGCGCAGATAACGCTCGTCCACCAGGCAACTAGCGAGGCGATGGGTGGTGCTGCGGGTGGTGCCGATCAGCCGGGCGATTTCCTTCAAGTCACGGGCGCCGCTGGCGACCGCCTGGACCACGCCCAGGCCACGCAGCAATGTCTGGGTGCCTGTAGGCGCGGCGTCCTTGGTGATTTTTGGATCGTCTTGCTGCATATCCGGCCTTTCACAATGAGCGGGGGAACGGGGGAACGGGCGGCATTATGGTCGCCCGCCCCTCGGGACTACAACTCGATGCGCTCCACTTTCCCGACCAGCAGGATGTAGGACAGCGCGCCAATCAACGCCAGAACGGCGATGTAGGTGATGGCCGGGGCAAACGAATCGCCGCTGGCGAGAAAACCAATGACGATCGGCGTGGCGATGGCCGCCAGGTTGCCGATGAAATTGAACACCCCACCGGTCAATCCCAACAGCCGTGCCGGCGCCAGAGTCGATACCAGCGACCAGGTGATCGACGCCAGGCCGTTGCCGAAAAAGGCCAGGGCCAGGAATGCAATCACCAGCGGCGTCGACTCGACGAAATTGGCGCCGATGATGGCCGTGGAAATCAGCAGACCACCGATAATCGGCAGCTTGCGCGCGAACCCCACTGTGGCGCCGCGACGGATCAGCCAGTCGGAGAAAAACCCGGAACACAACACGCCGACAAACGCCGCGAGAAACGGCAGCGACGCCAGCAAGCCGGACTTGATGAAGTCCATGCCGCGATATTTCACCAGGTAGGTCGGAAACCACGTCAGGAAGAACCACAGCGTGGAGTTGAGGCAGAACTGGCCCAGGTAAATCCCCCAGAGCTTGCGCTGGGTCAGGACTATCCCAAGGTCGGTCCAGCTGAATTTCGCCTTGGCCTTGGCCGTCTCGGCCTGGATATCCACCAGCCCGCCCCCTTCGCGGATCAGTTCGATTTCAGCGGCGTTGGCGCCTTTGAAATCCCGCGGCTCGCGATACACCGCGTACCAGATCACCGCCCAGAGAATGCCGACGGCACCGGTCACCACGAACACCATGTGCCAGCCGAAGGCATGCTGCAGCCAGGCCAGGACCGGCGTCAGGAATGCCAGGCCGACAAATTGCCCGGACGTATAAAAACCGATTGCCGTGGCCCGTTCACGCTCGGGAAACCAAGTGGTGACCACGCGGCTATTGATCGGATAAGCCGGCGCTTCCAGGGCGCCGACGGCCATGCGCAGGACAAACAGCGCGATGAAGCTGGCAGCGAAACCGAGCATCACCGTGGCCACCGACCACAACAACAGCGCCACGCTATAGAGAATGCGGGGCGGCACGCGGTCCACCAGCCAGCCACCGGGAATCTGCATGGCGGCGTAGGTCCAGCCGAACGCCGAGAAAATCAGCCCGACATGGATCGGATCGATCCCCAGTTCGCTGGTCAGTGCGGGGGCGGCAATCGAGAGGTTGCTGCGGTCCAGGTAATTGATCACCACGGTGATGAACAGCAGGACCATGATGAAAAAACGTTTGCGGCTGGGCGTCACCAACGACGCCTGCGCGCTTAGGGTGTGCGCTTGCATGTGAGGTGCCTCTTTTTATGTTTATTGAGGGTGAAACTCTTGAGCGGTCACGTCACTACCGTGGCGAGGGAGCTTGCTCCCGCTGGGCTGCGTAGCAGCCCCTGGGTTTATGAGTTGATGCTTGTGCGACTGCTGCGCAGCCGAGCGGGAGCAAGCTCCCTCGCCACGGGGGAAAGTGGGCGGCCAGGCATTCACCACTCGGCAAAACTGCCATCGGCATGGCGCCAGATCGGGTTGCGCCAGCGGTGGCCGATGGCCGCGCGTTCGATGACGTATTCCTCGTTGATCTCGATGCCCAGGCCCGGGCCGTTGGGGATCTTCACGAAGCCTTTGTCATAGTCGAACACCTGCGGATCCTTGATGTAATCCAACAAGTCGTTGCTCTCGTTGTAATGGATACCCAGGCTCTGCTCCTGGATGAACGCGTTGTAGCAAACCGCGTCCAGCTGCAGGCACGCTGCCAGCGCGATCGGGCCCAGCGGGCAGTGCAACGCCAGCGCCACGTCATAGGCCTCGGCCATGTTGGCGATCTTGCGGGTTTCGGTGATGCCGCCGGCGTGGGAGGCATCCGGCTGGATGATGTCCACGTAGCCTTCGCTGAGCACCCGCTTGAAGTCCCAGCGCGAGAACAACCGTTCGCCCAAGGCGATCGGCGTGCTGGTCAGGGGTGCCAGTTCCTTGAGCGCTTCGTAGTTTTCGCTGAGCACCGGCTCCTCGATGAACATCAACTTGTAAGGGTCGAGTTCCTTCATCAGCACCTTGGCCATCGGCTTGTGCACGCGGCCATGGAAGTCCACGCCAATGCCGACGTTCGGCCCGACCGCATCGCGCACCGCCGCCACGTTGGCCAGGGCCAGGTCGACTTTTTCAAACGTGTCGAGAAATTGCAGCTCCTCGGTGCCGTTCATCTTCACCGCAGTGAAGCCCCGTGCAACGGCTTCTTTCGCCGCTCGGGCGGTGTCCGCCGGGCGGTCGCCGCCGATCCACGAATACACACGGATCTTGTCGCGCACCTGGCCGCCCAGCAGATCGCTGACCGACACGCCCAAGGCCTTGCCCTTGATGTCCCATAACGCCTGATCGATACCGGCCAGCGCGCTCATGTGAATGGCACCACCGCGGTAGAAACCGCCGCGATAGAGAACGGTCCAGATGTCCTCGATGTTGCGCGGGTCTTTGCCGATCAGGTAGTCGGACAATTCCTCGACGGCGGCCGCCACCGTGTGGGCACGGCCTTCGACCACCGGCTCGCCCCAACCCGTCACGCCCTCGTCGGTCTCGACCTTGAGGAAGCACCAGCGCGGCGGAACGATAAAGGTGGTCAACTTGGTGATTTTCATCTTCTTGTCTCTCTTGTCGGATGCAGCGCGCGGGGCGCTGGGAAAGTCTTCAGCTCAAAGCGTTCCATGCGGCCACGTAGGCCTTGGCGCGCACCGCCACTTCGTCCACTGTCAGGCCCGGCTTGAACAGCCCGGAACCGAGGCCGAAACCCTTGACGCCAGCCTCGATGAACACCGCCATGTTGTCCGGCGTGATCCCGCCCACCGGCACCAGCACGGTCCCGGCCGGCAACACCGCAAGCCAGGCCTTCACCACTGCCGGGCCCATCTGCTCGGCCGGAAACATCTTCAACACATGAGCACCCTCGGCCAGCGCAGCGAAGGCTTCGGTGGGCGTGGCGACGCCGGGCGACAGGTACAGGCCCGCCGCTTTCGCCGCGCGCAGCACCTTTGGATCGCTGTGGGGCATGACGATCACCTGGCCGCCAGCCGCTTTCACCTGCTCGACCTGCTCCGGTGTGAGCACGGTGCCGGCACCGATCAGGCAATCGGCGGGCAACGTGCTGCGCAGGATGCGGATACTTTCGTACGGCTCAGGAGAATTGAGCGGTACTTCGATGACGCGAAATCCGGCGTCATAAAGGACTTCGCCGATAGCGGCCGCCTCCTCGGGACGTAGGCCGCGCAAGATCGCGATCAGCCCGTTTTGCGCCAGTGCTTGGGTGAGCATTTCAGGTCTCCAGTGAGGTTTAGCGCGATGCGGTGGAATCGAGCAGCCCGGCCGCCACGGCCAGTTGCCACAGCCCGCGTTCGGTGGCCTGTTCGGCCACGGTCACGCGGGCGAACCCGCAGGCGTCGAGAGCCCGTTGATAGCGGGCACATAGTTGAGAGTTGCCGATCAGCACCACCGTTGGCAGATGCACGCTGTTGCGTCGCTGCCGCTGCACGGCGGCCAGGGCGGTCAGTTCATGGCCGATGAGCAGGCCGGAAAGATAATCGGCCTGGGCGCTGGCACCGAGTTCGCCGGTCAAGCCCAGACTGCGGGCGCTGAATACCGTGGACAGCGGGCCGATCTGGCCGTCTACCGACAGCGCTACCTGCACGCCACGATCAAACGCCGCGCCGTCGAACGCCGCACCGCGTTGTTGGGTGCGACCGAGAATGCTGTGCTCACTGAGCACGGCGAAGATCTCGCCGGTCATGAAGGTGTCGAAATGCACGATGCAGCCATCGGCCACTTCCACCCATTTCGAATGGCTGCCCGGCAGGCCGATCAGCACCGCTTCGTTCGGCAGGCTGGCCAACGCACCGAGCACCTGGGTTTCTTCGCCGCGCATGACATTGGGCAGCCGGGAACGTTGGATCACTCCCGGCACAATGTGCACATCGACTCCGCGAAGACTGCAGATGACCTGTAGGGAATGTCCGAGGTTGGCGACGTTTGCCGGCGTGTCGCAGTAAGGCGCTTCACGCCAGCCCTGGGCGCTGCCGACCATGCCACAAGCGATGATGGGCAAACCTGGCTGCGCATCGAGCCAGTCGCCGCAGGCTTCATCGAAGGCCAGTTCGAAACCGTTGTTGCACGCCTGGCCGGCGACCGTGCGCGGCCCGGACGGCAACTGCATGATCCCCGACGACAGCGAACGCTGTTCGAGCACCTCGCCTCCAGCGGCAAGTTTGTAAGCTCGTAATGAGGTGGTACCCCAATCGAGCGCTATCAATTGCGCCTGCATCCGCTTCACCTGTTTTGTTTATTGGCAGTGAGTGAAGCGGACTATAAACCCGGGCGCTGGAAAATCTCAATATATAAATATCACTCCCATATATTGGGATATAAAAGCGTCCCGCAAAACCATCGCTATCTGCATGAGACCCTGCTACGTTTTTTGACCGGACGCCAAACATCAGGGACAAAAAATGGAAAACTCACTGAAGATTCTCGGCCGCACCTCTTCGATCAACGTCAGAAAGGTACTCTGGACCTGTCAGGAACTGGACATCCCTTACGAACGCGAAGATTGGGGCATCGGCTTTGCGTCGACCCATGACCCGGCATTCCTGGCCCTCAACCCCAACGCCCAGGTGCCGGTGATCATTGACGAGAACGGCGTGCTCTGGGAGTCGAACACTATTTGCCGCTACCTGGTTGGCAAGCATGGGCGCGACGACCTGTTGCCCATCGAACCTGCCGCCCGCGCGCGCGTCGAGCAGTGGATGGACTGGCAAGCCACGGAGCTCAATCCGTCGTGGGGGGATGCATTTTATGGGTTGGTGCGCAAACATCCGGATTTCCAGGACCCGCAGCTCATCGCTGCCGGGGTTAAAGGCTGGAACGAGAAAATGGGGTTGCTCGAGCAGCAGTTGAATCACACCGGCGCCTACGTGGCCGGCGCGAAATTTTCCCTGGCGGACGTGCTTATCGGCCTGTCCGCGCACCGCTGGCGCCAGACGCCCATGGAGCGTCCGGACTATCCAGCCGTGGCCGCTTATTGCAAGCGGCTCGAACAGCGTCCCGGATTTGCCGAGTACGCGTCCAGCGCCTACTCGTAAGCCTTAATTGCCGTTGGCGAAATCCCGCAGCACCTTGCCATCCATGCGGTAGCGCACCCATTCTTCCTGGGGTTGCGCGCCGAGGGATTTGTAGAACTCGATGGCCGGGGTGTTCCAGTCCAGGACGCTCCACTCGAAGCGACCGCAATCGTTGTCGCAGGCGATCTTCGCCAGATGCCGCAACAACGTCTTGCCCGCCCCGCCGCCGCGTTGTTCGGGAGTGATATAGAGGTCTTCGAGGTACAGGCAATTGCTGCCCAGCCAAGTGGAGTAACTGAAGAAAAACACTGCGAAACCGATCGGCACGCCATCACGCAGGCACATCAACCCATGGGCGGTTGCGCCTTCGCTGAACAGGCTGCGCTCGATATCGGTAACGCTGGCGATGACTTCGTGGCGGGCTTTTTCGTAATCGGCAAGCTCAGTGATGAAGGCAAGGATTTGCGGCGCATCGCTGGGTTGCGCGGGACGGATCTCGATCGACATGAACGGGCCTTGTAGCCAAATGAAAGCACCATACTAAGCCGCTGCGCGGCGCTCGTCACATCTTCTGGAGACAACTTTCACGGTACCGTTCGTCGCCCTCAAGGCACCATCCCCGCTCCCGCGCGGCCAAAAATCAGGCAAGCATTCCTAAAATGGAGGCTACACCATGATCAGTTCCAGGCTGACTGCGTTCACATTTGCCGCTTTGTTGTCCTCGGCGGCTTTCGCGGCCACGACTTCAGGGACCGGCCCGACCGATCCGGTACAGGCACCGAATTCGCCCGCCACCCAAGGCTTGCCCAAGCTGAATACCGACGGCACCGGCGGCACCTTGAACAATGGCCAGCCGCCCGCCACGGGCACCGATCCACGGGTCCAGGGTAATGACACCGGTCGCCAGGGTGGCATGAACACCCCGGACTCCACCGCTCCGGATAACGCCGACACCGGCGTGGGTTCGAAAACCACCACCGGCGGTTCCGGTTCGGAAGGTGGCGCCAACCAATAGCCTGACTCGCAGGTGACTCTGCTCACACGCCAGAGGAGGAACAGTTCATGCCTCGTGGAAGCAAAGACAAATATACCGACAAGCAAAAGCGCAAGGCCGAGCACATCGAAGAGAGTTATGAGCAAAAAGGCGTGCCGGAGGGCAAGGCCGAAGCTCGGGCCTGGGCGACGGTCAACAAGCAGTCCGGGGGTGGCGAACGCTCCGGTGGGTCCGGCAAGAAAAAACCCGCCGAGGCCAAGCAATCCGACCGCAAGGAATCGGCCCGGCGCGCCGTCAAGTCGCGTGAAGGCCATCCGCGCACCAGCAACGCCTCCCATGAGGCTCAGACGGTGGACAGCCTGATGAAGGAAGCCCGGGCGAAAAACATTCCCGGACGTTCGAAGATGCGCAAGCAGGAGTTGGTCGAGGCGTTGCGCAAGGCTGGGTAATTGTTGGCGTCAGCCAAGAACGCCTTCGCGAGCAGGCTCGCTCCCACATAGGATCTGTGGCGTGCTGTTGTTTCCGCGCCGGGCACAAACCCTGTGGGAGCGAGCTTGCTCGCGATAGCGGTAGATCAGTCGCCACTGACCTCAGCGCTGCTTCAACCGATCGATCACCACCGCCAGCAACAGGATCGAACCACGGATGACGTACTGGTAGAAGGTGTCGATATTCTTCAGGTTCATCGCGTTCTCGATGATCGCGAGGATCAGTACACCGGCAATGACATGGCGAATCATGCCGATCCCGCCACTCAGCGAAACCCCGCCCAATACACAGGCCGAGATCACCGTCAGCTCGAAGCCCTGGCCGATCATCGGCTGGCCCGAGGTCATGCGCGACGCCAGGATCACACCCGCCAACGCGCCAATCACGCCATGCACGGCGAAGATGATGATTTTGGTGCGATCAACGTTCACCCCCGCCAGCAACGCCGCTTCCTGGTTGCCGCCGATGGCCATGGTATTACGCCCGTAGGTGGTGTAGTTCAGCAACCAGCCGAAGAACAGGAAGCAGACAATCGTGATCAGGATCGGCACCGGCACGCCAAACAGCTGGCCGTTGCCGAACACGAAGAACGATTCCTGGGACACGCCGACCGCTTTACCGTTGGCGAAGATATACGCCAGGCCGCGAACGATCTGCATCGTCGCCAGCGTCGTGATCAACGCGTTGACCCGTAGTTTTGCAATGACGATGCCGTTGATCAGACCGACGATCAGGCCCATCACCAGCGCCGCACTGACACCGAGGAACACGCTGTTGGTGTCGCGCATTACCACGGCAGCGACCACGCCGGCACAGGCAATCACCGAGCCCACCGACAGGTCGAAGTGCCCGGAAGCCAGGCAATAAAGCATGGTGCAGGCGGCAATGCCGGTGGTGGAAATCGCCAGGCCCAGGCCCCGCATGTTCAGCGGCGACAGGAAGTTGTCGATCATCAGGGTGCAGAGCACAAAAATGCCGATAGCCGCCAGCAGCATGACCCAGTCGTCGAGGAAGCGGCGCAGGTCGAGGGGCTTGCGTGCCGTTGGCAGTGCATTGTTTTGAATGGTCATGATTACCTCTCAGTTCGCCGCGTCGGCAACGCGTTGGCGCGGCAACGCCAGTTGCAGCAGGTTGGATTCGTTGGCCTGGTCACGCGGCAGCTCGCCGCGCATGGCCCCTTCGCACAGCACCAGGATCCGGTCGGAAATACCCATCACTTCCATCAGGTCGCTGGACACCACGATCACGGCGATGCCATCGGCCGCCAGGTTGTGGATAATCTGGTAGATCTCGGCCTTGGCACCGATGTCGATGCCCCGCGTCGGCTCGTCCAGCAGCAGGACCTTCATCGGCATCGACAGCCAACGCCCGAGGATCGCCTTCTGCTGGTTGCCACCGGACAGGTACATGATTTTCTGGCTGGCCGCCGGGGTCTTCACTTTCAGCGACTTGATCTGCTTGTCGGCATTGCCCCGCTCCCATTCGCCGCGCAGCAGGCAGCCGAGGGTCGAATGGGACGGACGCGCGCTGATGTTGATGTTCTCGCCGACACTGCCCAACGGAATGATGCCTTCCTTCTTGCGGTCCTCCGGGCAGAGCAGCACGCCAGCGCCGATGGCATCCCGTGGCGAACGCAGCTTCAGTTCCTTGCCGTGCAGGACAAGACTGCCCTCGCTCTGGCGCTCCAGGCCACTGAGCAAGCGAAACAGCTCGGTACGACCGGCGCCGACCAGCCCGAAGAGGCCAAGAATTTCACCCTTGTGCACCTCGAAACTCACCGGCTCGCGCAGGCCCGGCCCCAGCAGCCCCTTCACCTGCAGCGCCACATCGCCACGCTCACGCGGACGGTAGTCATAGATGTCCTGGATATCACGACCGACCATGCAGGTGACGAGTTGATCATGGGTCAACTCGCTCATGTTTTCGAAGGTCCGGACATAACGACCGTCCTTGAACACCGTCACCGCATTACAGATTCGAAAGACTTCTTCCATGCGGTGGCTGACGTACAACACCACTTTGCCCTCGTCCCGCAGGCGGGCGATGATCGCCATCAAACGGTCGATTTCCCGCGCCGAGAGGCTGCTGGTCGGTTCGTCGAAAGCAATGACGTGGGCGCCACGGGATAATGCCTTGGCGATTTCCACCAACTGGCGCTGGCCGAGGGACAGGCGACCGACTTTTTCCTGCGGGTCGATTTCGTCCGCCAGACCTTTGAGCAGCGCCAACGCCTGCTGGCGCAGCACGCTGCGATTGACCAGGCCGAAACGCGCCGGCAAATGGCCAAGGAACAGGTTTTCGGCGACGGTCATTTCCGGCACCAGGTGCAGCTCCTGGTGAATCACCGCCACACCGCTGGCGATACTGTCGGCGGTGCCTTTGAACGCCATCGTCTGCTCACCGATCTGCAAGTCGCCGCTGCTCGGGATATAGGCGCCGCCAAGGATCTTGAGCAACGTGGACTTGCCCGCGCCGTTTTCACCCATCAAGGCATGAACCTGTCCTGGATGGGCGACGAAACTGATATTGGCCAGGGCCTGCACGCCGGGAAAGGTCTTGCCGATCCCGTTGAATCGCAAGCTGCCGCCAGTGTTGTGTTGCCGTGTCGCTGTTTGCGCTTGCATAACCACCTCGAACTCACAGAGATCAAGCGGCCCGGTCACGCCTGTGACCAGGGCCGCTTTTGAATCAACCAGCCGTCAATTCCACAGGCCGATCTTTTCCAGTTCCTGCTTGAAGTTCTCTCGGGTGATCAGCGTCACCTCGTCCATGGCGGTGTACTTCGGCGGCTCCTTGCCGGTGGTGATCCACTCGTACATCATTTCGGCGGTCTTGTAGCCTTCGATGTGCGGGCTTGGCAGCATCGAACCGAAGAAGCCACTATTTGGTTTCTTCAGCTCGCCGATGGCGTCGGTGCCGTTGATACCGATACCGATCACGTTGGCCGCCTTGAAGCCGGCTGCTTCGGTCGCGCGCACGCCACCCAGCACGGTGTTGTCATTCATGCCGCCGATGATCAGGTTTTTCGCGGCGCTTGGCAGCTTGACCAACGCCGAGTTGGTGGAGTCCATGCTGCCCGGCACGTCGAGGGTCTTCAGCGCTGTGAACAGGATATGGTCTTCCGGCATCCCGGCCTTCTTCAGGGCATCGACCGAACCGTCGGTGCGTTTCTTACCGGTGTCCAGCTCGTTGAAGGTGTTGATCACCGCGTAGGTGTCTTTCCACTCCCAGTCGCGTTTTTTCGCTTCGGCAGCCATCGCGGCGCCTTGTTTCTGGCCAACCTCGAACGCGGCCATGCCCAGGTACGGCACGTCTTCCATGAATTTTCCGCTGGCGTCGACGAAACGGTCGTCCACGGCGATCACCTTGAGGTCGTTGAGCTTGGCCTTGGCCATGATGGCCGGGCCCAGGGACACGTCCGGCGGGCAGATCACAAAGCCCTTGGCACCGTTGGCGGCCAGGCTGTCGATGGCGGAGAGGGTCTTCTCGCCGTCAGGCACGGCGATCTTGATCAACTGGAAGCCTTTGTCCTTGGCCGCCTTCTCGGCGAATGCCCATTCGGTCTGGAACCAGGGCTCCTCGGCCTGCTTGACCAGGAAACCGATTTTCACCGCATCGGCCGCCAGCAGGTGGCTGCTGAGACTGAACGCGGTAACCGCCAGGGCGGCGCGACACAGGGAACGGATCCCACGACGATGTTTCATAGCTGACTCCTTGTTTTTTTTATTGAAAGCCAAACGTCCAGGGATCTGCTCCACGTTGGTGGAAATGCGCAGGCTGGCCGGTCAAATCGTGTTACTGCACAGCATAGGTCTAAATAGTCATATCGTATGATGATTGGATTACAGGCGAAGTTTCCCACTGCAATCCAGAAATATTCAGTCGTGGTACATGACCGAACGTCCACCATCAATGGTGATGCATGAAGCGTTGATGAAAGGTGCTTCGTCACTGGCCAGGAACACCGCCGTCATTGCCACTTCGATCGGCTGGCCGATACGCCGTGGCGGGTGCAGATCCAGCGCACGCTGGCGTTCGGCCCGGGGATCGGCAAAGCCATTCCAGTAGTCGATATTCAGCTGCGTCTCGATGTAGCCGGGCGCAATGGCGTTTACGCGCACTCCCTTGGGCGCGTATTCGATGCCCAGGGCGCGGGTCAGCCCGAGCAGGCCATGCTTGGCCACCGGGTAAGGGAAGCAGCCGGGAATGATGTGGGACGAATGGGTCGACGCGATATTGATGATGCTGCCCACGCCCTGCTCGATCATCTGCGGCAATACGGCCTTGCAGCCGTACCAGGCACCGTCCAGGTCGATGGCGAAGCAACGGCGCCAGTCTTCCTCGGTCATTTCCAGCGGATCGCGGAACACATTGACGCCAGCGCAGTTCACCAATACGTCGATGCGACCATGCAGTTCAACCGCTCGCCGGGCCATGGCGTGCAGGTCCTGCTGGCTTGAAACATCGACCTTGAGTGCTTGTACATCCCCACCGCGCCCACGCCAATGGGCGGCGACAGCCTCGACTTTTTCAGCCTGGATGTCGCTGATGACCAGCCGCGCCTGTTGGGAAGCAAACGCAGCAACGATTGCCTCGCCAATGCCCTGGGCAGCACCCGTCAGCAGCACGACCTTGCCTTTCAACCGTTCGCCCTGCGGCGGCTCCGGAACCGGTGGCAAGCAAAGCGCTTCAGCCATGAACCTGGGCTCCCGCGGCAAGACACGAGAAAAACCGGGCACCCACGGGGGACCGGTCAGGAAACGGCAGAACGGACAGTAGCTGGCGAACGCCGCTGGGGCGTTCGGGGGAAATTCGATGCATCGCTTCACCAGTTTTGTTTTTTTAGTGTGAGTGCGTATTGCTGATGCAGCCGACTATAAACCCGACCGCCAAATAATCTCAATATATATATTTACATCCCATATTTTGGGATCTAGCCAGCAAACCTCGTACAAGCCACACCCGGCACGTCCACTCGCATCGACAGCACCGCACCGTCCAGCGGATGCCCAAGCGGACTTTGCGCACTGGTGATGTACAGCGTCCGCAGGTCGTCTCCACCGAATACACAACTGGTGGGACGGCTGACCGGTAACTCGATCACCCGATCGACATGGCCGTCCGGATGCAGCCGCAGCAGGCAACTGCCATCCCAGCGAGCGTTCCAGATGTAACCTTGCGCATCCATCGCCGAACCGTCCGGCCCGCCACGGGAATGGGGGCCGAACCAGACCTCCGCGGGCGCGAGTTTGCCGTCGGGGTAGATGAAGTGCCGATACAGCGTGCCATCGAGGCTCTCACCGAAATACACCGTCGTGCCATCGGGGCTCCATAGCAGCGTGTTTGGAATGCCCAGCCCGCGCAGCAGGGGCATCACCCGGCCATCGCCGCCGACACGGAACAGGCCGCCGGAACGTCGCTCGATGGGCAGGTCCTCGCCCTCTTCTCCGATATTGTTTTGCATGGTGCCCAGCCAAAGCTGGCCCAGCGCATCACAGCGCGCTTCATTAGCACGATTGCCAGGCTGGGGATCGGCCATGCACAGCAACTTCAGGCGCGGTTCCAGCCCAGGCGAATCCAGGTCCAGTCGATAGACGCCACTGCTCAATGTCACCAACGCATCGCCGCTCTGGGTCGGGATGAAGGCGGAAACGTGTTCGGGCATCTGCCAGATCTGTACATTGGCGCCGATCAGCCGCAGCGCCTGCTTGCCGGCGATATCTACCCAATACAGCGCCTGGGTCGGTTCGTCCCAGAACGGTCCCTCGCCCAGTTTCGCCCGATGTTCCGTCACAGCCGTCCAGTTCATTGCAACCTCCCGTTCCCGGCTCGCCCGGTATTGTCTGTTCGACCGGCCATGACGTCGGGGTAAAAGCGCTTGATGGCCAGGTCAGCGTTGTCGATCAGGGTCATGCAGGCCCAGACGCCGCGCGCCGCGTCGCGCTCGGCGATGGCTTCGGCGATATCCTTGTGGATCGGCAAGGTGCGCCGCAATTCGTCCGGATCGGCCGCCGACACCTCGAACGAGACCGCCAGCAACGCGCCCAGGGCCGGGACCATCTGCTCGATGAATTGATTGTGGCTGGCGGCGAGAATGCATTCGTGGAAAAACTGGTCGGCAAGATTGTAATCGGCGCCGCTGTCCACCGCCCGCTCCAGCGCATGATAAGCCAGGCGGATCGCCTGCACCTGATCAGCCGTCGCCCGTTCGCAGGCCCAGCGCACCGCCATCGGTTCGATGGTGCGCCGCAGGTCCAGCAGGTCGTCGACGAAGTTTTCCGGCAGGCCGCTGCGTGACAGCCAGCCAACCACCTGCGGGTCGAACAGGTTCCAGCGGCGCACCGGCAGTACTCGCGTGCCGACTTTCGGGCCGACTTCCAACATGCCTTTGGCCACCAGCGTCTTGATTGCCTCACGGATCACCGTGCGGCTGACGCCCAGTTGCTCGCCCAGATCTGCCTCGACCTTGATGGTTTGCCCAGGCTTGACCTGGCCGGCGGCAATCCAGCCACCCAGCCAATCGACGGTCGACGCGTGAAAACTGCTGGACATGACTACCCCGTGGGCTTTTCTTATCAGGCGCCCACGCTAATCATCATATGATTGGGTGTCAATTTGAATTTTGCATAACCACTGTGGGAGCGGGCTTGCTCGCGAAAGCGGTGGGTCTGCATAAAAAAGGTGTCGACTATGCTGCCGCTTTCGCGAGCAGGCTCGCTCCCGCATGAGTTGGGTTGAAACCCACATCCTGGACAACCAGAATCACTGTGGGAGCGAGCCTGCTCGCGAAAGCTCCCGCCCAACATCGTCTTGGCTGACACACCGCTTTCGCGAGCAGGCTCGCTCCCACGCAGGATTCAGGGCTCAAGGCCGATGGGGAAAAACACGCCGCCGCTCCATACGCCCAGCCAGCGCTGACCATCGATCTCGCGACTCACCGCCAGCTCCACCAATTGATAGAACACGTTGCGATGTATCAGCGCTTCGAGGTTGCTGCGCACATGCACGTACGGCGCAGGCTCCTGGGTCTGGGGGTCGATGACCACCCGCATCGGATGATCAGGGCCGGCTTCGGTGGTTTCCTCGACATTGGTAGTAAAGCGCAACAACTGCCCTTCCCCCTCCCCCTCGACCTCAAGGGTCACGGCCACGAACGGGGCGTCGTCGACTTTGATGCCGACTTTTTCCACAGGGGTGATCAGGAAATAATCATCGCCGTCGCGGCGAATGATGGTGGAGAACAGCTTGACCATCGGCTTGCGCCCGATCGGCGTGCCCAGGTAATACCAGGTGCCATCACGGGCGATGCGCATGTCGATGTCGCCGCAGAAGTCGGGGTTCCACAAGTGGACCGGCGGCAGGCCTTTGGTCTTCGGGATCTGTCCCAGCAGGTCATTGGCTTTTTGCGGTCCGCTCATGGTGACTCCTTGAATTTTACTGGTCGCTTATCCCCAGCAAGGTGCGGGCATATTCACGCAGTGGGGCGGCGATCAGGTCTTCTGGCTGTTTGTCGTGCAACGTCAGTAAACCGCCACGACTTTTGATACGCGCAGTATCAATCAAATACTGGGTGCTGGTCTCGATCAACATGACCTGAATGACACCGGTATCGACACCCAGTCGATCCACGGCTTCTTCGTCCAGCCATTCGTCGGTGTTGCCGATGCGGTTGTCCGCCTTGGCGAACCGGGTATACAGCAAGTAATGAGCACCGGCGGCCCGCGCTTCGCCCATCGCCTGGTCGAGGCCTTCCGGGACCCGGGCGCGACGAACCATGGGGAAATACTCGATGAAACCGTTGAACGCTTCTTCAGCCACGACATTGGGCCGCGGATAAGCGCTGCCTGGCGGAGCAAAAGCACCCTGGGCAATGTAGATAAAGGAATCCGGCTGAATGCGCAGGTTGTTCACCCGACGGCTGTCGCTATGGTCCAGCAGGCCGGCGTCGCTCATGTGATAACGAACGCCCTCCCCCATGTCGCTGACATTCATGCAGCCACCCAGCGTCAAAACGGCCAGCAGCAAAAACAGGCTACGCATCCTACCCTCCAAAAACCGGTGACGGAAAACCGGCGAATGGCCATGGGATGCAGCTTTTGCGCCAGCTCGACAAATATCCGGTTTGGAATGTCCGTGGTAGGGGAAGCTTGCTCCGTCACCACAAAAAAGCCGCTGTTCAGCCGCCGATGATCTTCATGATCGTCGCACCACCGGAGAACGCCACTTCCTGCTTGTCCCCCAAGGCCTTGACCAACAGCCGCTGGAGCGCCGGCAATGCCTGGTGACGCGGTTTGTCCAACAGATCGCCAACGTAGTGACGGTTACTCGACGACAGGCAGCCATGCAACCAGCCCGTGGAAGACAGCCGCAGCCGCGAACAGGTGCGGCAGAACGGCACGCTTTCGTTGGCGATCACACCGAAGTGCCCCAACCCCGGAACCTCGTAACGCACGGCCGTGGCATCGATCGGCGCATCGGCCTGCAGATATTCGTACCGGTCGCCAATCAGGCCCAGCAGCTGCTGGAGGCTGACGAACTGTTGAAGGAACGCATTGGAGTCCTTGGCCAGGTGGCCCATGCGCATCAACTCGATGAAACGCAACTCATAACCACGCTCCAGGCAGTACTGGAGCAACGGCATCACCTGGTCCAGGTTCTGCCCGCGCAACGGCACCATGTTGACCTTGATCTTCATTCCCGCCGCCCGGGCCTGCTCCATGCCGTCCAGCACGGTCGCCAGGTCGCCACCACGGGCGATGCTGCGAAACGCCACGGGATCCAGGGTGTCGAGGGAGACGTTGATACGGCGGATACCGGCATTGACCAGCAGCGGCAGCTTCTTTGCCAGCAGCTGACCATTGGTGGTCAGACTGATGTCCTGCAGTCCCATCTGCCCCACCGCCGTCATGAAGCTTTCCAGCTTGGGGCTGACCAGTGGCTCTCCACCGGTGATGCGCAACCGCTCGATGCCGGCGGCTTCGATCAGATAGGCCACGCCCCGCGCCATGGCCTCGGCCGACAGTTCATCCTGCGCAGCCACCAGCCGCTTGCCGTCTGGCACGCAGTAGGTACAGGCATAGTTGCAGGCTGAAGTCAGGCTGATCCGCAAATTGCGAAAACGCCTGCCTTGACGGTCAACGATCATGATGACTCCGGCGAAAGAAGAATCGGGCCCGCAAAACCTGACCTAAAAATCAGATTTCTGCAAGACCCAAGCCTGAGTATATTCCTCGGGCAATGCGCCATGTAAGCAGACATGGCGCAATCAGACAGCTGAATGCCTCAACTGCTCGGGACGTCGGTGTCGCGCTTGCGCTTGTTGCCCATGCGCACGCCAATGTCCATCAGGAACTGGAAGAAGCCTTCCTGGTCTTCAAGCACATTGCTCCAGAACGGCGAGTGATACAGCGCCACGGCGCCATGCACCAGCGCCCAGGCTGCGCAGTAATGGAAATACGGCGGCACATCTTCGAGCTTGCCTTCGCTGATCCGGCCCTTGATCAGCAGGGTCAGGCGTTCGAAGTTGGAAGCGCGGATCTTGTGCAGCTCCTCGACCATTTCCGGCACCTGGTTGCCCTTGACCACCTTCTCTTCCAGGCGATCGAACAAGCGGTAACGCTGCGGGTCGCGCATGCGGAACTCGAAATAGGCCCGGGATAGCGCTTCCTTGTCCTTGTCCACATCGGCCGAATGCAACAACTCGTTCAAATCGCGCTCGTAATCGAGCATCAGCCGCAGGTAGATCTCGGCCTTGGATTTGAAATGTTTATAAATCGTGCCTTTGCCGATACCCACGGCATCCGCAATCATCTCGACGGTGACACTGTCTTCACCCTGGTCGAGGAACAACTTGAGCGCGGTGTCGAGAATTTCCTGCTCGCGGCGACGAAACTCACGGACCTTACGGGGTTCTTTGTGCATAAGAAAAAGGTCTGAAGGGTCAAAATTCGAAGCCGGGTATTATGCCTAAATTACGCAAAAATGCACGGATCATCCATTTTCGATCAGTGTTCTGCGGAAAACCGTGCAGTCCCGACTCCTCCGTTTACCTGGCACCCTACCGTACTGGCAGGTTAACAGGACAGTGAGAACCTATCCGAAGCGAGCGTATTCCAAATTTGTTTAAAAACCGCCGCAACCACACTGGACGCATCGCCACAGTGATCAATACTTGAACTGTCGGCGCGACATCTCCCCCAAGTGACGCGCCGATAAAGGTACCAACGGACCGAGTGCCTTTGTTTACTCCTAATGGTCTTAACCCGGATTCACCCCCCAGAACCCGGGTTTTTTTTGTCCGTGATTCAGGCCCTCGGCGAACCGACATGCGCCAGGGGGAACAGGCGCTTGAAGTTTTCCGTGGTCTGCTGCGCGAACCGCTCATAGGATTCACCGCGCAACATGGCCAGGAACTCGGCCACCTCGCGCACATACTGAGGAAGGTTCGGCTTGCCGCGATAGGGTATTGGCGCCAGGTAGGGCGAATCGGT
Source organism: Pseudomonas sp. Z2-11 (assembly GCF_054161305.1). Taxonomy (NCBI): domain Bacteria; kingdom Pseudomonadati; phylum Pseudomonadota; class Gammaproteobacteria; order Pseudomonadales; family Pseudomonadaceae; genus Pseudomonas; species Pseudomonas sp. Z2-11. The sequence continues at coordinate 1,726,022 of NZ_CP096395.1, read as the reverse complement.
CTCCACCAGCAATCGATCGGCCGGCACTTTGCTGGCGACGTCGCGCAGGGCGTCGGCATTGCGAAACGTGACAATTCCGGACAGGGAGATGTAGTAACCCATGTCCAGCGCAGCCTTGGCCATGTCCCAGTCCTCGGTGAAGCAATGCAGCACGCCCGCCTGGGGCAACGCCGCGTCGCGCAGCAGATCCAGGGTGTCGGCGCGGGCACCGCGGGTGTGGATGATCACCGGCTTGCCAGTCTGACGAGCCGCTTCCAGGTGCAAGCGGAACGAAGCCTGCTGCACCTCGGCGGCCTCCGGCTCGTAGTGATAGTCGAGGCCAGTCTCGCCAATGGCCACCACCCGCGGATGGTCGAGCTCGCGCAGCAGCCAGTCCAGGGCCGGCGCGGCATCGGGCTGTACGTCCAGCGGGTGGATACCCACCGAACAATCGACATCCGCATAACGGTCGGCCAGGACCTTGACGTCGGCGGCGTTATCGGCGCTGACACCGATGCACAGGAAATGCCCGACACCTCGTTGGCGCGCTGCATCCAGCGCGGCGTCCAGCGAACCGCCATGGGCGGCAAGGTCGAGGCGATCAAGGTGACAATGGGAATCTACAAGCATATGGGGCCAGGCTACATCGTATGGGTAGGACGGTCGGACTTGAGGGTTCCGGCCAGGTGGGTTTCGATCTGATTGCGAGCCGAGTTGTCGCCTTCGTTGAACTGCACGCCAACCCCGGCCGCCCGGTTGCCCTGGGCGCCTTTGGGGGTGAGCCAGATCACCTTGCCGGCGACCGGGATTTTCTCCGGTTCGTCCATCAGGCTCAACAGCATGAACACCTCATCGCCCAGGCGATAATTCTTGTTGGTCGGGATAAACAGGCCGCCATTCCTGATGAAGGGCATGTAGGCGGCGTAGAGCACCGACTTGTCCTTGATGGTCAGGGACAGGATGCCATTGCGTGGCCCGGGGCTGACAGGTTCGTTCATGCTGATCTCCGCTGCAATTGAGCTGAGTTTAGTGTGCCTGTCAGTTACGACCAGGCAAACTTGCCCATTGCACCAACAGCGCCTCCAGCAACAGGACGCGATTGAGGTTGGCCTTGCTCAGCACCTTCTGGCGTTGGGCAAGGATCCAGTCCTGAATGTTCAGGATTTTGTCCTGGCTGCTTTTTTGCGCCAGGTACTCGATCACCTTGCGCATGTCCGCCAGTCCCAGCCCAGCCTCGTCCTCGGTGAGCTGATAACGCAGGATCAGGCTCGACCAGTCGCAGAACCAGTCAAACAGCAGCAGCAACGGAATGGCGTTCCAGCCCTCGGCCAGTTGCGTCGGCGACTGCTGTTGCTTGAGCAGCTTCTTGACGCCGTCCACTACCAGTGCCCGCTGCTCACGCACGCCCTGGGCCTGGAGGCTGACGGCCGCCAGTGGCGAACCGGCGGCCAGGGTCAGCAGCTCGACACGCTCCTCATCGCTGTTGTCAGGCAAGGCCTGGCCCAGCCACTGCAGGCTCATGGCCTCGCTGGGCAGCGGACAAGCCTGCTGCACGCAACGGCTCTTGATGGTCGGCAACAACCGACTCGGCTGGTGGCTGACCAACAGCAGGACGGTATTCCCGGAAGGCTCTTCGAGACTCTTGAGCAAGGCATTGGCAGCGTTGATGTTCATCGACTCCACCGGTTCGATCAACACGACCTTGCGCCCGCCCATCTGCGCGGTCTGGACAACGAAACTCACCAGGTCCCGGACCTGGTCGACCTTGATCGCCTTGTCCGCCTCTTCAGGCTCCAGCACGTAGTTGTCTGGATGGCTACCGGCCTTGAGCAGCAGGCAGGACTTGCACTCGCCGCAGGCGCCCGCGGCCACCGTGGCCTGGCACAGCAGGCTCGCCATCAGGCGTTCGGCCAGGGCCCGCTTGCCGATCCCGGCCGGACCGTGCAGCAGGTAGGCATGGGCATGCTGGGCACGCCCGGCCAATTGCTGCCAGAGGCTGTCCTGCCACGGATAGGCTTCAGCCACGGGCACGCTCCAGTAGACGCGGCAGCAGACCATCCAGCGATTGCTGGACCTGTGCCAGCGGTTGGGCGGCGTCGATCAGCAGGTAACGCGCCGGATCAGCCTGGGCACGCTCCAGGAAGGCATTGCGCACGGCGTTGAAGAAGGCCTGCCCTTCCAGCTCGAAGCGATCAAGCCGACCCCGGGCGCTGGCGCGGGCCAGACCGATGTCCACCGGCAAGTCGAACACCAGGGTCAGGTCTGGCCGCAGATCCGCCTGGACAAAGGTTTCCAATGCGGCGATACGCTCAAGGGACAAGCCCCGGCCGCCCCCCTGGTAGGCATAGGTCGAATCGGTGAAGCGATCACACAGCACCACCGCACCACGGGCCAGCGCCGGGCGGATCACCTCGGCCAGATGTTGCGCCCGGGCGGCGAAAACCAGCAACAGCTCGGTGTCGGGGTCCATGACCTCGTCAAGGGGTGCCAGCAGCACCTCGCGAATCCTCTCGGCCAATGGCGTACCGCCCGGCTCACGGGTCAGCACCACCTCGATGCCTTCAGCCCGCAAACGTTCGGCGAGGTATTCGCGGTTGGTGCTCTTGCCGGCGCCTTCGGGGCCTTCCAGGGTTATAAACAAGCCAGTCACGGGCGATCCTTAATCAGAGTCATTGCGGGCTCGGCGGCTCGCTGGCATTCGCTTCGGGGGTAGGTTGCGGCGCGGGCTCCTGAGGCGGCACCTGGGGCACGGCTTCAGGCGCCGTATCCGGTGAAGCGGCGGGAATCGGCGCCACATCGTCCGGCGCAACCGGGGCCGGGCTGGAGCGATAATCGGCGCGGCGCTTGAGCTGGTATTCGCGCACCGCGTTGTTGTGCGTTTCCAGGTCATCGGAAAACACATGGCTGCCATCGCCCCGGGCCACGAAATAAAGGCTGTTGCCGTCCGCCGGGTTCAACGCCGCATGAATCGCCTCGCGCCCGACCATCGCGATCGGCGTCGGCGGCAGCCCTGGAACCAGATAGGTGTTGTAGGGATTCGGTTCTTTCAGATGGGCACGGGTGAGCTTGCCGGTGTAGCGCTCCCCCAGGCCATAGATTACGGTGGGATCGGTCTGCAACAACATGCCCAGGCGCAAGCGGCGCACGAACACCCCGGCGATCTGGCCACGCTCCTGGGGCACGCCGGTCTCCTTCTCGATCAGGGAGGCCATGATCAATGCCTGGTAGGGCTGGGTGTAAGGCACGTCGGCGGCTCGTTGCGCCCACTCCTTGGCGAGCACCTCTTCCAGCCGATCGTAGGCCTTCTTCAGCAGATCGGCATCCGACGTACCGCGCACGAACCGATAGGTATCCGGGAAGAACCGGCCTTCGGGAAATATCCCGGAATGACCAAGACGGTCCATCACCTGACTGTCGCTCAGCCCGGCGAGGGTCTGCTGGAGCTTCTCATCCTTGGCCAGCGCTGCGCGAACCTGACGGAAATTCCAGCCCTCCACCAGCGTGACGCTGTACTGCACCACGTCACCACGTTTCCAGACGCCGATCAGGCCCTCCATCGTCATCCCCGGCACCATCCGGTATTCGCCGGAGTGCAAGGGCTGGCCGGCGAGGTTGAAGCGCCAATACACCCGCAGCCAGAATGCATCCTTGATCAGGCCATCGGCTTCCAGGCGATTGAGCGTCCCGGTCGGCGTGGTGCCGCTGGGTACGTCAAGCAGTTCTTCCTGGGTGATGTTCAACGGCTGCTGCAGCGCCGAGTGAATTTTCCACGCCGAAGCGCCCAGCAACAGCCCTGCCAGAACCAGTCCGACTTCCAGCAGCAGCAAGAATTTACGTCTCACGAATCAAGCATCCAATAGCGCACGGGCAAGGGTCTGCAGTTTACGGGTGAGCGGGCCAACCGACCAGCGCGCCGAACCGCATCCGCGTACCGGCCACACGCCATAAACGCTGTTGCAGACAAAGACCTCGTCGGCCTGGTGCAGCTGTTCGAGGCTGATATCGGTGACCTGAGTAGCGATGCCATCAGACTCGGCTTGAAACAATAATTGCCCACGCATCACCCCGGCGACACCACAACGGCTCAGATCCGCCGTGATCAGCGCTCCGTCGTGCACCATGAACAGATTGCTGAACACGCCTTCGATCACCCGCCCGGACATATCCAGCATCAAGCCTTCGGCATGCTCGGTGTCGTTCCACTCGGCGCGGGCCAGCACTTGTTCAAGGCGATTGAGGTGTTTGAGGCCGGCGAGCAACGGTTGCTCGGACAGGCGTGTAGTACAAGGAAACAGCTGAACGCCTTGCTCGGCATGGGCCAGCGGATAGGCCGCCGGCGGGCTGCCCTGCAAGATGCGGCGGGCCTGGGCTGAAGGATTGGCGGCATAGCCCCGCAGACTGTCGCCACGGGTCACGATCAGTTTCAGAACGCCATCGCCAAGCTGCTGCGCATAGGCTTGCAGTTCTGCGTTCAATACCGCCCATTCGACACTGATTGCCAACCGTCGGCATCCCAACGCGAGGCGTTGCAGATGCCCCTCAAGCAGAACGAGCTTACCGTCCCGCACGTCGATGGTTTCGAACAATCCATCACCGTAGGCCAGGCCGCGATCTTTCAGCGACAGAGCGTCAGCCGGCTGACCGTCGACCCAGCTTTCCATCAACCGGCGAACCGGCGAAACACCAGCGAGCCGTTGGTCCCGCCGAAGCCGAAGGAATTGGACAACACGACGTCGATGTCCATGCTGCGGGCGGTATGCGGCACGAAGTCGAGGTCGCAGCCCTCGTCCGGCTCATCAAGGTTGATGGTTGGCGGCGCCACCTGGCTGTTGATCGCCAGCACGCTGAAGATCGCTTCCACCGCACCTGCCGCGCCCAACAGGTGGCCGGTCATCGATTTGGTCGAGCTGACAGCCAGTTTATAGGCGTGGTCGCCGAACACGGTCTTGATGGCCTGGGCTTCGGCCAGATCGCCGGCCGGGGTCGACGTACCATGAGCGTTGATGTACTGCACCTGCCCTGGATTGAGCTTGGCGTCGCGCAAGGCATTGGTGATGCAACGGGCCGCACCGGCGCCATCGGCCGGTGGCGACGTCATGTGGAACGCATCGCCGCTGGTACCGAAGCCGATCAGTTCGGCATAGATGGTCGCGCCACGAGCCTTGGCGTGTTCAAGTTCTTCGAGCACCAGCGCACCGGCACCGTCCGACAGTACGAAACCATCGCGGCCCTTGTCCCACGGGCGACTGGCCCGGTCCGGCTCATCGTTGCGGGTCGACAGCGCACGGGACGCGCCGAAACCGCCCATGCCGAGGCCGCAGGCGGCCATTTCGGCACCACCGGCAATCATCACGTCAGCTTCGTCGTACATGATGTTGCGCGCGGCCATGCCGATGCAGTGGGTGCCCGTGGTGCAGGCGGTAGCGATGGCGTAGTTGGGTCCCTGTGCACCAAGGTGGATGGACAGGAAACCGGAAATCATATTGATGATCGAGCCCGGCACGAAGAACGGCGAAATACGCCGCGGCCCGGAATCATGCAGCGTACGGCTGGTTTCTTCGATATTGGTCAAGCCGCCAATACCCGAACCCATGGCCACGCCGATGCGCTCACGGTTGGCGTCGGTGACTTCCAGCCCGGCATTGCGCACCGCCTGGAAACCGGCTGCCAGGCCGTATTGAATGAACAGGTCAAGCTTGCGGGCTTCCTTGACCGACAGGTATTCCTCGACATTGAAACCCTTTACCGAGCCGCCAAAACGGGTGGAATAGGCAGAAAGGTCGGTGTGTTCGATCAGACCAATGCCACTACGGCCAGCCAGAATGCCCTGCCAGCTGCTCGGCACATCCGTGCCCAGTGGCGACAACATACCCATACCGGTGACTACGACGCGTCTACGCGACACAGCACTCTCCTTTTTCAAATGACGACTTTGCATCAGGCCTAAAGAAAAAACCGCACGCCGAAATGGCAGTGCGGTTTTTCCATGACAGCTAGCGACGACTGAATACGATTACGCCTGGTGGCTGGTAACGTAGTCGATAGCAGCTTGTACAGTAGTGATCTTTTCAGCTTCTTCGTCAGGAATCTCGGTCTCGAATTCCTCTTCCAGAGCCATCACCAGCTCAACGGTGTCAAGGGAGTCGGCACCCAGGTCTTCGACGAAGGAAGCGGTGTTCACAACTTCTTCTTCTTTAACGCCCAGTTGCTCGGCAACGATTTTCTTGACGCGCTCTTCGATGGTGCTCATACCTTGTTTTCACTCCTAATGGACAAATTCAGGCAGCTGGCCGGTGGGTAAGTGTATAGAAAGACTTTTCGGTTTTTCAACCGAAAGCTTCACTCCTCGAACCCTGGGGCCCGCCGCCTATAAATAGATTGCAGCTTTATAACGGATTTTAGACAGCTCGTATGACATTTTTTTGAAGCAATCCGTCACATTTAACTCATGTACATCCCGCCGTTTACCGGGATTGTAGCCCCAGTCACGTATGCCGCACCGTCCGAAGCAAGAAAAGCGACCACGGACGCGATTTCTTGAGCTTGCCCCAGACGGCCCAGCGGAATCTGTGTCAACAAAGCTTCACGCTGTGCTTCCGGCAGTTCGCGGGTCATGTCGGTGTCGATGAAACCCGGTGCAACCGAGTTTACCGTAATCGAGCGCGAACCGACTTCCCGTGCCAGCGCACGGCTGAAACCTTCCAGGCCGGCTTTAGCCGCAGCATAGTTTACTTGGCCAGCGTTGCCCATGGCACCCACAACCGAGCCGATACTGATAATTCGGCCCCAACGGGCCTTGGTCATGCCACGCAGAACGCCCTTGGACAGCCGATACAGGCTGTTCAAGTTGGTATCCACCACATCGAACCATTCGTCATCTTTCATGCGCATCATCAGGTTATCGCGAGTGATGCCGGCATTATTGACCAGGATCGCCGGAGCGCCGAACTGCTCCTGGATGCTTGCCAGAACCGCAGCAACAGATTCGTCGCTGGTGACATTCAGCTCAAGGCCGGTGCCTTGGATACCGTTTTCCTTCAAGGTCGCGGCGATACGCTCGGCGCCTGAAGCGGAAGTCGCGGTGCCGATGACAATGGCGCCTTGGCGACCCAATTCCAGTGCGATAGCCTGGCCGATGCCGCGGCTTGCACCGGTCACCAGTGCAACTTTACCTTGCAGACTCATGCAAGCTTCTCCTGTTCAGGCTTGCGCTGCACGAGCGGCAGCGAAAGCGTCTGGGGTGTTGAGATTGGAAGTCGACACGCCTTCGGCGCAGCGTTTGTTCAGCCCTGCCAGCACCTTGCCAGGGCCGCACTCGACCAGTTCGGTCGCGCCCTTGGCTGCCAGGGTCTGTACCGATTCGACCCAGCGAACCGGCTTGTAGAGTTGTTCCAGCAGATCGCGCTTGAGGGTCTCGAGATCCGGCGCCACGTTGGCGCTGACATTCTGAACCACGGGAATCTGCGGCGCCTGCCAGTCGATGGCGGCGATGGATTCGGCAAACCGCTCGGCGGCCGGGCGCATCAGCTCGCAGTGCGACGGAACGCTGACCGGCAAGGGCATCGCGCGCTTGGCGCCACGGGCCTTGCAACCTTCGATCGCGCGCTCGACAGCCGCCTTGGCGCCGGCAATGACCACCTGGCCCGGCGAATTGAAATTCACCGCGCTGACCACATCGCCTTGCGCCGCTTCGGCACAGGCTGCCAACACATCGGCGTCTTCCAGGCCGAGGATAGCGGCCATGCCACCCTGCCCGGCCGGAACCGCCTCTTGCATCAACTGGCCACGCCGCTCCACCAGCTTGACCGCGTCGCCAAGGCTCAGGCTGCCAGCCGCCACCAGGGCGCTGTACTCACCCAGGCTGTGACCGGCGACAAACGCCGGACGCGCGCCGCCTTCAGCCAGCCACAAGCGCCACAGCGCAATGGAGGCGGTCAGGATCGCGGGTTGGGTCTTGTCGGTCTGGTTGAGTTGCTCTTCCGGCCCTTGCTGGGTCAGTGCCCACAAGTCGTAGCCGAGTGCATCGGATGCTTCTTTGAATGTTTCCAGGATCAACGGGTATTGCGCGCCCAGCTCGGCCAGCATGCCGAGGGACTGCGAGCCCTGTCCTGGAAAGACGAATGCGAGGGAAGCAGACATGAAAACAAAGCCCCTAATGATCTTGTCGTCAAAAATTGACGCCCCTGGGGGCGCTAGGAAACTGACAGTTGGATGGCGGGTTGAACCGACCGGTCACATTTAAGCATTGTCGGACGAAAACGCCTAAGTTAACAAATCTTCAAGACGGCCATGCAGACGCTCAGGCAGGTTTTCCTCGATTTCGATCACCGCCCGGTTGATTGCACTCTGAAAGCCCTGCACCCCAGCCGAACCATGACTCTTGATCACGATGCCCTGCAGCCCGAGAAAACTCGCACCATTGTGCCGCGCCGGGGCCAGATCCGCCTGCAGACGACGCATCAGCGGCAATGCCAGCGCACCCACCGCCCTGGAAGCCAGGTTCTGCTTGAACAGGGCATCGATGCGGCCGCCAATCATGGTCGCCAGGCCTTCGCTGGACTTGAGCAGGATATTGCCGACAAAACCGTCGCATACCACCACGTCAGCCTCGCCGCGATATAGCCCGTCACCCTCGACAAAACCGATGTAATTGATGCCCCGGGCGCTTTGCAACAATGTGGCCGCGAGCTTGACCTGCTGATTACCCTTGATGTCTTCGGTGCCGATATTCAGCAGTGCCACGCGAGGGCGAGCGATGCCGAGGGTTTCAGCCGCGACCGAGCCCATCACCGCGAACTGCAGCAAATGCTCGGCGCTGCAGTCGACATTGGCGCCCAGGTCCAATAGCTGGCAGAAACCGCGCTGGGTCGGGATCGCCGCGACCATGGCGGGCCGATCGATCCCCGGCAGGGTTTTCAGCACGTAGCGGGACAGCGCCATCAACGCCCCGGTATTACCCGCACTGACACACGCCTGGACCTTGTCGTCGCGCAGCAGCTCCAACGCCACGCGCATCGAGGCGTCGGGCTTGCCGCGCAGAGCCTGGGCAGGCTTCTCGTCCATGGCGATGACTTCGGACGCCGGGGTAATCGTCAGGCGCGCGCGATCCGCAGCAGGATAACCACTGAGCAATTCTTCCAGGAGGGAGGGTTGACCGACGAGGGTCAGGTGCAGCGAGGGCGTAGCATTCAGGCAAGCGAGGCTGGCCTGAACAATGCTGCGGGGACCGAAGTCCCCGCCCATTGCGTCAATCGCGATGACTTGAGCGGACAAGTGATTACTCGTCGGCGCCCTTGTCGATCACTTTACGGCCACGGTATACGCCTTCTGGCGATACGTGGTGACGCAGGTGAACTTCACCGGTGGTTTTTTCTACAGACAGGGTGCTAGCCTCGAGAGCGTCGTGCGAACGGCGCATGTCACGGGCAGAGCGGGATTTTTTGTTCTGCTGAACAGCCATAATTGATTAACTCCTAAACGTTTGGGTCACGCTTTAACTGCGCCAATACACTGAACGGGTTGGACCGCGTTACCTCGTCCTCGCTCGGTTCGGGCTCATCTGCTCCCGCCGGCTGCTGGCATTCTTCCGGATGATGAGCAGGCACAATGGGCAAGGCGAGCAGAAGCTCCTCCTCGATCAGTGACTGCAGATCCAATGGATCTTCGCCCAGTTCCAGCACGTCATAACCTTTCGGCAACGACTGGGTATTCGCACCCTCCTTCACCACGGCGTAACTGCATTCGCTGTGGATCGGCAGGGTGACCAGCTCAAGACAACGCTGGCAAACCATTTTGACTTCAGTGTCGATAAAGCTGTGGATCACCACAGATTTACGTTCATCTCGTTCAAAAACGAATTTGGCCTGGACCGTACCGACATCGTCGGAAAGCGGGTCGCAGAGTCTCTTCAAATCGGCCAGCAGCAATTCACCTTGAAGGGTGGTGCCACGGTCAGCCAATTTGCGCGGGTCAACGTGAGGTGGAATCGGGTCATTCAACATAGGCGCAGCATTATAGGGATGCACCGGGCCATGTCAAAGGAAATTCAGCCCTGTCCGTCACTTGCACGCCTCGCTAGAATCCTCTCCTGCCTCCTGGAGACGCCAATGCTGCCTTTATTACTTGCCTCAAGCTCGGTCTACCGTCGGGAACTGCTTGCCCGCCTGGGGCTGCCGTTCGTCTGCGACTCACCGGACATCGACGAAAGCCATCGCGCCGGCGAGGCCGCGCTCGAACTGGTGAAACGCCTGGCCCGGGAAAAAGCCTTCGCCCTGGCGGACCGTTACCCGGCACACCTGATCATTGGCTCGGACCAGGTCGCCGTGCTCGGCGAGCGCATCCTGGGCAAGCCCCACACCTTCGAGAACGCCCGCGAGCAACTGCTGGCCGCCAGCGGGACCAAGGTAACCTTCCTGACCGGCCTGGCACTGCTCAACAGCCAGACCGGCGCCTGCCAGGTCGATTGCGTTCCGTTTACCGTAACCATGCGGACATTGGATCAGGCTCGCGTGGAGCGCTATCTGCGCACCGAGCAACCGTACGACTGCGCCGGCAGCTTCAAGGCCGAAGGCCTGGGCGTGAGCCTGTTCCAGCGCACCGAAGGGCCGGACGCCACCAGCCTGGTCGGCCTGCCGCTGATTCGTCTTGTGGACATGTTGCTGGTGGAGGGTGTGGAGGTTCCCTGAACCGCCCTCCGTGGCGAGGGAGCTTGCTCCCGCTCGGTTGCGCAGCGACCGCAAAAATCTGGGGCCGCTGCGCAGCCCAGCGGGAGCAAGCTCCCTCGCCACAAGGGCAAATGCGTCACGCTTGAATCAGCGCAACGCCGGGCCCTGGAAGCCCATCCACATCGCTAGATGCTCGGCGATGCTTGCGCCCAGCTTCTTCGAGAAGCGGTCAAACGGCGATTCTTCGATGGTGAAGTCCACCAGGTCCTTCTGACCGATCACATCCCGAGCCACCGAACTGGCGCTGCCCAGGCCATCAATCAGACCCAGGGGCAAAGCCTGTTCCCCGGACCAGACCAACCCGGAAAACAATTCCGGATGCTCCTTATCCTTCAAGCGCTCGCCGCGGCCTTTCTTGACGCTGGCAATGAATTGCTTGTGAGTCGTGTCGAGTACGCCCTGCCAGAACGCGGTTTCTTCAGGCTTTTGCGGCTGGAACGGATCAAGGAACGACTTGTGCTCGCCGGAGGTATAGACCCGCCGCTCCACACCGAGCTTCTCCATGGTCCCGACAAAACCATAACCGGCCGCCGTCACGCCAATGGAGCCGACCAGGCTGGCCTTGTCGGCATAGATCTGGTCCGCGGCGCTGGCAATGTAATAGGCACCCGACGCGCCGAGATCGGCGATGACTGCATAGACCTTGGTGTTCGGGTGAAGCGCGCGCAACCGGACGATCTCGTCGTAGACGTAACCCGACTGCACCGGACTGCCGCCCGGGCTGTTGATGCGCAGCACCACGCCCTTGACCTTCGGATCTTCGAAGGCAGCCCGCAGACTGCCGACGATGTTATCCGCACTGGCTGGCTCCTTGTCGGCGATCACACCTTCAATGTCGATCAACGCGGTATACGCCGAACCACTGACCGCACCTTTTTCGATACTCATCAACGGCGTAAACAGCAGCAGCGCAACGAAAAGATAAACAAAGGTCAGCAGCTTGAAGAAGATCCCCCAGCGGCGCGACCGACGCTGCTCTTGCACGCTGGCCAGCAGGGTTTTTTCCAACAGCTTCCAGCTTTTTCCATCACCGCTCTCGGCATCTGCCTTGGCCGGTGCTTTCCATTCATCGGTCATGCATGCATCCCCATCAAAACGTCAACCGGCACGCTGGCTCAGCCACGCGTGCAATTCGGGAAAATGGTCAATCGCCAGGCACGGTTCAAACGCCCGAAGCGCCTCGATCGTCTGCGCGCCATAACTGACAGCGACAGAGCCCATGCCGGCATTACGCGCCATCTGCAGGTCGAAAGACGAATCCCCGACCATCAGCGCCTGCTCGGGCCGCACATTACAGTGGGCCAGGATTTGCTCCAGCATCAGCGGATGCGGCTTGCTGGCAGTTTCGTCGGCGGCGCGGGTGATGTCGAAATAATTGTCCCAGCCATGGGACTTCAGCACCCGATCCAGCCCGCGTCGAGCCTTGCCGGTCGCGACAGCCAGGTGATAGCCCTCGTCCCGCAGGGTCTGGAGCGTGTCCGCCACGCCGTCAAACAGCGGCGAAGGCTCGGCCTCCAGCGCGATGTAGTGGTCGGCATAATGCTGGCGAAAAACGCTCAACTCATCATCAGCGATTTCCGGGTACAGGCTGCGAATCGCTTCCGGCAGCCCAAGGCCGATAATGCCCTTCACCGCAAAATCATCCCGCCGAGCAAAACCCGTACGGTCCGACGCGACGTGCATCGACTCGACAATCCGACCGATGGAGTTCGCCAGAGTGCCGTCCCAATCGAATATCAGCAGCTTGTAGTCAGGATGCACTCAACCGCTCCACGGTCTTGGCCCACATGTCATCCACGGGGGCCTGCAATTTCAGCTCGCCGCCGTCCGGCAACGGCACGGTCAGCATGTAGGCATGGAGGAACAGGCGCTTGCCGCCCAGGTCACGGATTTCCTTGCTGAAGTCATCGTCCCCATACTTGCTGTCACCGGCGATGCAATGCCCGGCATGCAGGGTGTGGACGCGGATCTGGTGGGTCCGGCCGGTCACCGGCTTGGCCTCGACCATGGTGGCGAAGTCGCCGAAACGGCGCAGCACCTTGAACACGGTCAGCGCTTCCTTGCCTTCTTCGTTGACTTCCACCATGCGCTCGCCGGAGCGCAGGTTGCTCTTGAGCAGCGGCGCGCGGACCTGCTTGACGGATGTTTCCCAACGACCGCGGACCAGCGCCATGTAGCGCTTGTCGACGCCGTCGCCGCGCAACTGTTCGTGCAGATGGCGCAACATGCTGCGCTTCTTGGCGATCATCAGCAGCCCGGAGGTGTCCCGATCCAGGCGATGGACCAGTTCCAACTCCTTGGCATCCGGACGCAGCTGACGAAAGGCTTCGATCACGCCGAAACTCAGGCCGCTGCCGCCGTGGACCGCGATGCCCGCGGGCTTGTTGACCACGATCAGCGCCTTGTCTTCGAAGACGATGGCGACTTCCAGGCGTTGCAACAAGCCTTGTGCCAGTGGCACCGGCTCATCGCGCTCGGGCACGCGAACCGGCGGTACGCGCACGACGTCGCCCGCCTGGAGCTTGTATTCGGGCTTGATCCGACCTTTGTTCACCCGCACTTCGCCTTTGCGCAAAATGCGATAGATCAAGGTCTTGGGCACGCCTTTGAGCCGGGCAAGCAGGAAATTATCAATTCGTTGGCCGGCATATTCCGGCGAGACCTCAAGCAGTTGAACGCCTGGGGTCGAAGGGGCAGTAGTTGTCATGGCGGCGATGATAACAATTTTTTATGGAATTGAAGCACTTAATCATTGCTGCTATAGTCGCGAACGCCGCCAAAAGTGGCTGGACAGCGGACCAGCGGTCAAAAACCGGCCCTGACCAACGCAATTCACGAGGACGAGAGGCCGTCCTACGGGGCTCTTGCTACGTAACGGTAGAGTTCGCAGGTGTAACGAGCGCAGGTGACATGAGGCCTGAAATACGCCGCAAAGCAGAGTCTTGACTCGCCTTGCGCGCCACATTCACGGCCAGTTCACAAAGTGCAGTCGCCCGCAGACGACCCCGAGCGAGAGCTTCGGAAACAACGCCTAAATGAGCCATGATGCGTGACCTCCCCTTCCGGAGCTCACGGTAAATGCCAACCCGCTGCGGATTCTGCGCGCGGCAGCACCCGAATTATCAGGGATACGTGTAGGGTGGAGATGTACAACCGTCGGACTGTGTAGCACTAGGCTTATATTTAGACGCTTCATCTCGTCCACAGGCGCCGGTTGATTCCTCCTCCTGACTGAGTGCTTGAGTACCAGCAAGCAGGACGCGTCCGTCGCGACTTCGCCATCATTGGGTCGAACTCGCTGGACACTGGAATGGCCCCGCCATCGCCAGGACGCACCTGACACCGACCGTGAGAAGTCGTGTGTGCCGAACGCCGTTTCCGGCAGCCCGGAAACCGACGGTACTACATGAAAAGAATGCTGATTAACGCAACTCAACCCGAAGAGTTGCGTGTTGCACTGGTAGACGGCCAGCGCCTCTACGACCTGGATATCGAATCCGGTGCACGCGAGCAGAAGAAGGCCAACATCTATAAAGGCCGGATTACTCGCATCGAACCAAGCCTTGAGGCTGCCTTTGTCGATTTCGGCTCCGAGCGCCACGGCTTCCTGCCCCTCAAAGAAATCTCCCGCGAATACTTCAAGAAGGCCCCCGAAGGCCGCGTCAACATCAAGGACGTCCTGAGCGAAGGCCAGGAAGTCATCGTCCAGGTCGAAAAAGAAGAACGTGGCAACAAGGGCGCCGCCCTGACCACCTTCATCAGCCTCGCCGGCCGCTACCTGGTCCTGATGCCGAACAACCCACGTGCCGGCGGTATCTCCCGCCGCATCGAAGGCGAAGAGCGCAACGAACTGCGCGAAGCCCTGAACGGCCTGGTCGCACCCGCCGACATGGGCCTGATCGTGCGCACTGCCGGCCTGGGCCGCAGCAGCGAAGAAATGCAGTGGGACCTCGACTACCTGCTGCAACTCTGGACCGCGATCAAGGAAGCCTCGCTGGATCGTTCCGCACCTTTCCTGATCTACCAGGAAAGCAACGTGATCATCCGCGCCATCCGCGACTACCTGCGCCAGGACATCGGCGAAGTGCTGATCGACAGCGTCGAAGCCCAGGACGAAGCCCTGACCTTCATTCGCCAGGTGATGCCGCAGTACGCCAGCAAGATCAAACTCTACGAAGACAGCGTTCCGCTGTTCAATCGTTTCCAGATCGAAAGCCAGATCGAGACCGCCTTCCAGCGCGTCGTCGAACTGCCGTCGGGCGGCTCCATCGTCATCGACCCGACCGAAGCCCTGGTGTCCATCGACATCAACTCGGCGCGCGCCACCAAAGGCAGCGACATCGAAGAAACCGCCCTGCAGACCAACCTTGAAGCCGCCGAAGAAATCGCCCGCCAGTTGCGCCTGCGCGACATCGGCGGCCTGATCGTCATCGACTTCATCGACATGACCCCGGCCAAGAACCAGCGCGCCGTGGAAGAAAAAGTCCGTGAATGCCTGGAAGCCGACCGCGCCCGCGTACAGGTCGGTCGTATCTCGCGCTTCGGCCTGCTGGAAATGTCCCGTCAGCGCCTGCGTCCATCCCTGGGCGAAAGCAGCGGCATCGTTTGCCCGCGCTGCAACGGCACCGGCATCATCCGTGACGTCGAGTCGTTGTCCCTGGCGATCCTGCGTCTGATCGAAGAAGAAGCCCTGAAGGACCGCACCGCTGAAGTTCGTGCCCAGGTGCCGATCCCGGTGGCCGCGTTCCTGCTCAACGAAAAACGCAACTCGATCACCAAGATCGAACTGCGCACCCGCGCCCGCATCGTGATCCTGCCGAACGACCACCTCGAGACGCCGCACTTCGAAGTGCAGCGCCTGCGTGATGACAGCCCCGAGGCTCACACCAACCAGTCCAGCTACGAAATCGCCGCGGCCGCCGCCGAAGTCGAAGACGTCCAGCCAGCTGCCGCCACCCGCACCCTGGTTCGTCAGGAAGCGGCAGTCAAGACCGCGCCGGCCCGTGCCAACGCTCCGGTCCCGACCGAAGCCGCCGCACCGGTTGCCGCCCCAGCCGCAGCCCCGGAACCTAGCCTGTTCAAAGGCTTGGTGAAGTCCCTGGTCAGCCTGTTCGCCACCAAGGAAGAGCCTGCCGCCCCGGCCGTTGTCGCCAAGCCTGCCGCTACCGAGCGTCCGGCCCGCAACGAAGAACGCCGCAACGGTCGCCAGCAGACCCGCAACCGCAACGGTCGTCGCGACGAAGAGCGCAAGCCGCGCGAAGAACGTGCCCCGCGTGAAGAGCGCGCCCCCCGTGAGCCGCGTGAAGAGCGTCAACCACGCGAAGCCCGTGAGGAAGTTCCAGCGGTAGCCCGCGAAGAACGCGCACCGCGTCCGCCTCGCGAAGAGCGCCAGCCACGCGCACCACGTGAAGATCGCAAGCCGCGTGGCGAGCGTGAAGAGCGTGTTCGCGAACTGCGCGAGCCTCTGGACGCCGCACCGGCTGCTGCTGCAACTCCTGCGACTCCGGCAGCAGAACGCCCGGCTCGCCAGCCTCGCGAAGAGCGTGCACCGCGTCCGCCGCGTGAAGAGCGTCAGCCGCGCGCCGAGCAGGCAGCCGCCGAAGCCAGCGAAGAGGAAGTACTGAACACCGAGGAGCAGTTGCAGGAAGACGGTCAGGACAGCGCCGAGGGCGATCGTCCACGTCGTCGTTCCCGCGGCCAGCGTCGTCGCAGCAACCGTCGCGAGCGTCAACGCGATGCCAACGGCAACGTGATCGAAGGCTCGGAAGAGTCCGAAGCCGGCGAGAACGCCGAAGCGCCTAGCGCTGCCGACCTGGCCGCCGGCCTGGCCGTCACCGCGGCAGTTGCCAGCAGCGCGATCAGCGCCCCAGCCGAGGCCCAGGCACACGAGCAGGCCGAACGGGCCACCGCTGCGGTGGAAGAGGCAGCGGTCGAAGCGCCAGTTGTCGAAGCGACCACTCCGGTAGAAATCACTGCTTCGCCAGAGGTGGAACTCGCACCGGTTCGTGAAGCCGAGCCGCAAGCCGAAGCCGCCGCCGAGCCTGCCCCGGTCGTCGAGCAGCCGGTGGTAGCCGCTGAACCTGCCGTTGAAGTTTCTGCCGCTGAAATGCCTGCCGAGGAAACCGCACCAGAGCCAGTACGCGAAGAGCAGACTGCTTTCAACTGGAACGCAGAGCCAGCCGCACCAGCGCCGGTTGCTGAACCTGAGCCGGTAGTAACCGTCGAACCGCAAGTGGTCGAGCCTGCGCCAGTGGTCGAAGCGCCTGTGGTTGCCGAAGCCCCAGCCCCGGTTGAAGCGCCTGCACCGGTCAGTGCCCTGACCCCTAACGGCCGCGCCCCGAACGATCCACGCGAAGTGCGTCGTCGCAAGCGTGAAGCCGAGCGTCTGCAGAAGGAAGCTGAACTGGCCGCCGCAGCTGCCACTCAAGCGCCGCCTGCCGCCGAACCGGCTCCGGTCGTGGAAGAAGTCGCCGAGGCAGCCCCTGCCCCGGTAGCTGAAGCCCCGACTGAATCGGCCCCGGTGATCGACGAACCTCAGCACGGTGCTGAAGAAGAAGTCGCTCCGCGTCACACTGAAGCCCTGGAAAAAGAGCACGAGCCTAAACCTCACGCCTGATTCCCCCGCCCAGTAAAAAGCCCCGCCTGGTGATGCCAGGCGGGGCTTTTTTATGCCTTCGATTTGCAGGTCCCTATGAGAGCCTGGCACGAGATCTATATCCGCTGAAAAGCCCATGTGGGAGCGAGCTTGCTCGCGAAGGCGGTGGATCAGCTTGCATCACTGTTAATATCAGACCGCTTTCGCGAGCAAGCTCGCTCCCACAGGGGAATTGCAACCACCATAAATTTTACAATCCTTCAAGAAATCTATCTGAAGATCAATGCCTCCGGCACATCAATGTCCCAGGTCACACCAGGATCGTCCACCGGCACCTCGACCACTTGGGCCCCGGCGAATAACACCTTCGCACCACGATCACCGGCCAACGCCATCAACTGCGGGCCAAACCCACGACCAAATCCCACCGGATGCCCATACTCCCCGGCAAGAACCGGCACGCTGATGCCATCCTCGCGAATCCCTGCCGCCACCTTTTCGATGCTCGACGGCAGGACAAACGGCATGTCGCCCAGCACGATCAGCCAGCCAGCCACCTCCGGACAGGCCCGGACGCCGGCGGCAATGCTGTCGCCCAGGCCAGGCGAATCCAGCTCGACGAAATCGCACCCGTAGGCCTGGGCCATGCGAATGGCCTGCGGACGGTCATTGCAGGTGACCAGCACGCGCTTGTCCAGCGAGGCCGGCAGATTGACCAGCACGTGTTCGATTACCGAGCGCACCGCGCCGTCACGTCCTATGCAATCAGTCAGCAGCTTGTCCTTGTCAGGCCCGGCGACCTGGCGGAAACGGCGGCCCGAGCCAGCCGCGAGGATGATCACGCCAATGGACTCAGACATACCCTTCCCTCCTGGACTACAGCGGTTTCTTTTGGCGCAATTCGACGCCATTCTTGATCGCGACGATTTCCGCCAGCAGCGACAAGGCGATTTCCGCCGGGGTGTGGCTGCCGATGTGCAAGCCGATGGGCCCGTGCAGCCGCTCAATGGCTTGTGCTGACAAGCCTAGCTGAGCGAGGTTGTCCCGGCGCTTCTGACTGTTGACCCGTGAGCCGAGGGCGCCCACATAAAAAGCCTTGGAATCCAGGGCGGTGAGCAAGGCCATGTCGTCCAGGCGCGGGTCATGGGTCAGGGCAACGATCGCGGTGCGCTCATCGGTCTCGATGCTCAGCACCGCCTCGTCGGGCATGCCCGGAACAAAGCGGCCATGCTGCTCTTCCCAACCGTAGACGAATTCCTTGCGCGGGTCACAGATCAACACCTCGAAATCCAGCAACCGGGCCATTTCCGCCACGTAACGCGACAGCTGTCCGGCGCCGATCAGCAACAGCCGCCAGCGCGGGCCATAAATCGCCCGCAGCGTTTCGCCATCGAACACCAAGGCATCGCTTTTGCTCGCTGGTGTCAGCACCACAGCGCCGGTCGCGATGGTCAATTCCCGGGCAACTATTTCGTGGGCCTCGCACCGCGCCAGCAACTCGGCGACCCAGCCTGGATCGCCGACTCGTTCCTCCGTCAGGCGCAAGGTGCCGCCGCACGGCAAGCCGAAACGCGCCGCTTCCTCGCGGGTGACACCGTAGGTGATGAGCTGCACGGGCGGGCCATCCGCCGGAATCCGGCCGTCGTGCAGCCGGGCGATCAGGTCATCCTCGACACAACCGCCCGATACCGAACCGATCACTACGCCGTCTTCGCGCAGGGCCAGCATGGCCCCCGGAGGTCTCGGCGCGGTGCCCCAAGTCTGGACCACGGTGAACAGCACCACCCGCTGCCCGGCGCGACGCCATTCCAGCACGCTGCGCAGCACGTTCAGATCAACGCTGTCCATCAGGCTTTGGCCTGCTGCCAGCCTTGCAACTGGTAACGCACAGGCAGATCACGGATGCGCTTGCCGGTGGCGGCGAAGATTGCGTTGCACAGCGCTGGCGCGATCGGCGGCACGCCCGGTTCACCAACGCCCCCCAGCGGCACTTCGCCCGGCGGAGTGACCAGGTGCACGGCTACTTCCTTGGGTGCCAGGGACATGCGCGCCACTTCGTACATGTGGAAATTGTCCTGCTGGACCTTGCCGTCCTTGAAGCTGATCTCCCCGACCATCGCGTTGCCCAGGCCCATCACGCAGGCGCCTTCGAACTGCGAGCGGATACGCTCGGGATTGATCTGCGGCCCACAGTCCACGGCAATGTCTGCCTTGTGCACGATTATCGTGCCGTCATCCTTGACCTCGACCTCAATTGCCGCGGCCACATAGGTGACGAAGCTGTAGTGCACCGCCAGCCCCAAGCCTCGGCCCTTGGGCAATTCACGGCCCCAGCCAGCGGCCTTCGCGGCAGTCTCCAGCACGGTGCGGATCCGCGCCGTATCGATGGGATAACGCTCGGGCGATTCGCCGTAGTTCCAGCTGTCATTCTGGCTGTTGGGGTTGATCTTGCGGTCCGGGCCCAGCAACTTCAGATGGTACTTGAGCGGGTCCTGGCCGGCCTTGTGGGCCAGTTCGTCGATGAAGCTCTGGATCGCAAAACCATGGGGAATGTTCGACACCGAGCGGTACCAGCCAACCCGGGTATGGGCCACCGCCTCGGGGTTCTCCAGGCGCAGGTTGGGAATGGCATAGGCCATGTTGGTCACGCCCATGCCCACTTCGAACGGCGCTTCGTGGGTCATGCCCGGCGCGAACAGCGCGGTGATGGTCGGGGCCACGGTGCGATGCAGCCAAGCGGAGGGCAGCCCGTCCTTGTTCAGGCCGGCCTTCAGGTATTCGGCCGATACGGTATGGAAATACGAGTGATGAATATCGTCCTCGCGGGTCCATTGCACCCGAACCGCCTGGCCGGGGAATTCCTTGGAGAGCACCGCCGCCTCGACGACGAAATCGGGTTTGGACTTGCGTCCGAAACCGCCGCCCAGCAATGTGATGTTTATCGTGACCTTCTCGAAAGGGATGCCCAGGCGCTCGGCGACACGCTCGCGGGTGACCTGGGGTGCCTGGCTCGGTGCCCAGGCTTCGCATTGACCGTCCTTGAAGCGGGCGACCGCGACCATCGGCTCCATCGGTGACTGGGACAGGTGCGGCAGGTAGTAGGCAGCCTCCAACGTCGAATCGGCCTTGGCCAATGCGTCGTCAAGGTCGCCAGTGCTATGCAGGACTTTGCCTGGTTTCAGAGCAGCCGCTTGCAGTTCCTTGCGGTAGGCGATGGAGTCATAGCCGGCGTTCGGGCCATCGTCCCATTCGATTTTCAACGCTTCGCGGCCCTTGATCGCCGCCCAGGTGTTTTTCGCTACCACCGCCACGCCGCCCAGCGGCTGGAATTCGGAGGGCAAAGGGCGTCCTTCGATCTGCACCACCTTGATTACGCCCGGCACCTTCAACGCCGCGCTGCTGTCCACGCTCCTGACCTTGCCACCATAGACCCGTGGGCGGGCCACGACGGCGTAGAGCATGCCGTCGAAATGCACGTCGGCACCGAACACCGCTCGGCCGTTGACGATGTCCGCACCGTCGATGGCACGGCTCGCTTCCTTGCCAATGTAACGAAACTCCGACGGCTGCTTGAGGCGCAGGCTGTCGCGGGCCGGAACCGGCAAGGCCGCGGCGGCGGCGGCCAACTCGCCATAACCCAGTTCGCGCCCCGAAGGCTGATGCACCACTTTATGCAGTTGCGCGCGGCATTCGCCCACCGGCACTTTCCACTGGGCAGCGGCGGCCAATTCAAGCATGGTCCGGGCGGCGGCACCGCAGCGGCGCATCGGCTCGTACCAGTGACGCATGCTGCGCGAGCCGTCGGTGTCCTGGTTGCCGAAGCGCGCCTCATCAGCCGGCGCCTGCCTGACCTTGACGAGCGCCCAGTCGGCGTCAAGTTCGTCGGCCACCACCATGCTCAGGCTGGTGCGCACCCCCTGGCCCATTTCCGAACGGTTGCAGATCACCGTGACGCTGCCGTCAGCGGCAATGCTCACGTAGACCTTGGGGTCGTCGACTGCACCATGGGGCATGCCCTCGGCGCCAAACTTCTTCTCTTCGGCAAAGGCCTCCGGCAGCCCCCAGCTGGCGGCCAGCACCAGCACGCCCGTGGCGCTGGCCCCCTTGAGGAAACCCCGACGACTGAGGTTGCTCAGCACAAAATCATTCGGCAAGCGGCTCATGCCTTGGCCTCCTTCAGGTGAGTGGAGGCCTGGCGGATCGCGGTCTTGATCCGGTTGTAGGTGCCGCAACGGCAGAGGTTGCCGACCATGGCCTCCTCGATCTGTTCATCCGTCGGGTTGGGATTGGTCTTGAGCAATGCCGTGGCGGACATGATCTGCCCGCCCTGGCAAAAACCACACTGGGCCACGGCGGTGTCCAGCCAGGCCTTCTGCACAACCTGGCCGACCGGGTCGACGTGCAGCGCATCAATCGTGCTGACGTTCTGGCCTTTCACCGAGCCGATCGGCGTGATGCAACTGCGCGCCGGGGCGCCATCGATGTGGATCGTGCACGCGCCGCACAGGCCCATGCCGCAGCCGAACTTGGTGCCGTTGTAACCGGCCACATCGCGGATTGCCCACAGCAGCGGCATGTCCTCGGTGACATCCAGTTGATGATCTGTTCCATTGAGTTTCAGGGTAATCATGGGCACGCCCGCATTCGTTTCGAGTTATGGGGGTCGAGCAATCTGCCGTTTGGTGATCGGTTCGGTGTCGCAGACTGGCTCAGGCTGATCCGGCTCTCTTGTGCACACGTCAACAGCGTCTGCACCGGGCCTTGGGGATGCGTATGCTCGCATCGTCAGCCAATTAAATTAACCCAGGAACAAGCAAAACGCCCTGCACAATCCTGCACGAATGAGCGTGTGCAGGTCATGCAGGGCGTTTTTTTGTTCACGCAGGGCCAAGCGCCCGTCAGTACCGATTCGGCTCCATCTCCAGATCGACCTGGAAACGTTCGGCAATGTCCTTCTGGATCCGTTGAGCCAGGTCCAGCAATTGCAGGCCCGTGGCGTTGCCATAATTGACCAGCACCAGTGCCTGCAACTTGTGCACGCCAGCGTCGCCCTCGCGAAAGCCCTTCCAGCCGGCGCGTTCGATCAACCAGCCGGCAGCGATTTTCATCTGCCCCCCAGGCTGTGGATAAGCCACCAGGTCGGGGTATTGCAGCTTGAGATGGGCCACATGGGTGGCGTGCACCAACGGGTTCTTGAAGAAGCTGCCGGCGTTGCCGAGTACGGCGGGGTCCGGAAGTTTTTCGCTGCGGATGCTGCAGATAGCCCGGCTGACGTCCGAAGGCGTTGCCTGATCGATGCCTTGCTCGCTCAGGCGCTGGCGGACCGGGCCGTATTCCAGGTGCAGATGCGCGACGCGACTGAGGGCAAAACGTACCCGCAGGATCAGCCAGCGCCCCGCCTGCTGCTTGAACAGGCTGTCGCGGTAGGCGAAGGCGCACTCTTCAAGGGTGAAGTCGCGCAACTCGCCGGTGTGGCGATCCAGCGCGGTAAGGCCGGCGAAGACATCCTTTATCTCCACGCCGTAGGCACCGATATTCTGCATCGGTGCCGCCCCTACCGTACCGGGAATCAGGCTGAGGTTCTCCAGCCCCGACCAACCTTGCGCCAGCGTGTGCTGGACAAAAGGATGCCAGGGCTCCCCGGCCTCGGCCTCGATCACCACGCGTTCGCCGTCGTCGCTGAGCAGGCGGATCCCCCGACTGGCCATGCGCAACACCAACGCGTCGATGTCGTCGGTCAATAGCAGGTTGCTGCCGCCGCCGATCACCAGCAACGGCAGATCATGCCCGGCGGCATAGGCCAGCGCCTCGCGGACATCGGCATCGCTGTGGGCCTCGGCGAACAACCGTGCGGCGACGTCCACGCCAAAGCTGTTGAACGGCTTGAGACTGACGCCGGCCTGGACATGCAAGGTCATAACCGCCCCTTCAATTCGATGACCAGACGAAACGTGGCACGTTCGATCAGGTCGAGCACCTGCTCGAAACCCTGTTCGCCGTCGTAGTACGGATCTGGGACATCATCGAGCTCAGCCTCGTAGCGACGCAGGAACAGATCAAGCTCGGCCTTGCCACTGGCCGGTTGCAGTGCCTTGAGGTTGCGCAGGTTGTTGCTGTCCATCGCCAGGATCAGGTCATAGGCGGCGAAATCGGCGCGGGTGACTTGCCGGGCCCGCTGGGCCGACAGATCGTAGCCACGTCGCAGGGCCGCGGCCATGCTGCGTTTATCCGGGGCCTTGCCGACGTGCCAGTCACCGGTACCGGCAGAGGCGACTTCCACTTGCCCCTCCAGCCCGGCCTCGCGCAGCTTATGGCGCAAAATGCCTTCGGCGGTGGGCGAGCGACAAATGTTGCCAAGGCAGACGAACAGAACCCGCATCAAACCTCCAGCAGGCGACGAACGCGCTCGAGGTCTTCGGGAGTGTCTACACCGGTCGGCGGCGCGATCAGCGCATCGGCGACATGGATCCGCACGCCATGCCACAACGCCCGAAGTTGCTCGAGGGCTTCGGTGTTTTCCAGCCAGCACGGGCCCCAAGCGACGAAGTCCTGAAGGAAACCGGCGCGGTAGGCATAGATACCGATATGGCGACGGTACGGCACGCCTTCGGGCAACACGTCGCGGTCCTGAGCGAATGCCTCTCGGGCCCAAGGCAAAGTGGCACGACTGAACGTCAGCGCCAGGCCGTCGAGGTCGCTGACCACCTTGACCACGTTGGGATTGAACAGGGTCTGCACGTCCTCGATCGGCTCGGCCAGGGTGGCCATGCGCGCCTCTGGGTGCGCCGCCAGGTTCGCCGCGACCTGATCAATCACGCTCGGCGGGATCAGCGGCTCGTCGCCCTGCACGTTGACGACGATTGCGTCGGGCGCCAGACCGAGTTTCCCAGCCACTTCCGCCAGGCGGTCAGTACCGGAGTTGTGATCCTCGCGAGTCATCACCACTTCGGCGCCAAAGCCCTGGCAGGCCTCCACGATGCGCGCGTCGTCCGTTGCCACCACCACACGCTGGGCGCTGCTCTTGCAAGCCTGCTCCCAGACATGCTGGATCATCGGCTTGCCGGCGATCAGCAGCAACGGTTTACCGGGCAAGCGCGTGGAGGCAAAGCGCGACGGAATGACAACAGTAAACGCTGTATTCATTTATCCAGGCGCTCGTCGGTGGTCAGGGTACGGGCTTCGCTTTCGAGCATCACCGGGATGCCGTCGCGAATCGGATAGGCCAGGCCGGCGCCCTTGCTGATCAGCTCGGTCTTGTCGGCACTGAGCTTGAGCGGGCCTTTGCAGACCGGGCAAGCCAGGATATCGAGCAGTTTGGTGTCCATGAAATTCCCCTGGGTATAACGTTTTAAGGCAAGAGCCGATCCGGCAACAGGCGCATCAACTGCGTATCGAACCAGGCCGCGAAGGCTGGCGAAGGCGCTGCGTCAACCGCGAGGTACCACCAGTCGGGCGCGGCGAAGGCACGGCATTTGACCGCGTCCTTTTCCGTCATGACCACTGGCAATGACGGTTCGAAATCGAAGGCCTGGGCACTGTATTCGGCATGATCGGCAAACCCGTGCGGTACAGGCCGCCAGTGTAGCGTTTCAAGGGTATTGAAGAAACGCTGGGGGTTGCCGATACCGGCCACGGCATGCAGGGCCTGGCCAGGTTGAAAATGGTCGAGAGGGCGCCGTTCGCCACTGGCCAGGTTGATCAGCGCGGTGGGCCGCAACTCGAACGCGAAGCCGTCCTCGCGATCAGCGCTGGCGCCATTGAACAGCACGGCGTCGACCGAGCGCAGGCGCTCCACCGGCTCGCGCAACGGGCCGGCCGGCAGGCAACGGCGGTTGCCCAGGCCACGGGCGCTGTCGATCAATACCAGTTCGAGGTCACGGGCCAGGCGGTAATGCTGCATACCGTCGTCGGACAGGATCAGGTCCAGCGGCTCGGCGTCCAGCAGCGCCCGGACAGCGCGGCTGCGATCAGGATCGATCATCAACGGCACGCCGCTGCGCTGGACGATGAGCAGCGGTTCGTCGCCCGCGACGTCGGCGCCCTGCTCGGCCTCGACTCGCCATGGCAATTGCGGCGGCCTGGCGCCGTAACCCCGGCTGACCACGCCGACCCGCAGGCCACTGCGCTGGCAATGCTCGATCATCCAGAGGATCAACGGCGTCTTGCCGGTGCCGCCGACGGTAATGTTACCCACCACAATCAGCGGCACCGGCGGCTGGTAGATCTCGCCCTCGCCCGCCAGGAAGCGCTCGCGCTTGCCGATCACTACGCGTCGGTACAGCCATTCAAGCGGGCGCAGCAGCACCAGGGCGGGATGCCCCTTGTACCACGCGGCAAGCAATCGATCGGACATGGCCATCAAGGTGCCGGCGCCGCCTCGATCGTGGTCATGCGCAGGTGGCTGAAGCCGAGCTTGCCAGCCGCGTCCATGGCGGTGATGACCGATTGATGAGGCGTCTTGCCGTCGGCGCTGATAGCTAGCGGCAGGTTGGTATCACCGCCCGACTCCCTTTGCAGGGCCTCGATCAGGCTCGCCAGGTCGCTCTTGGGCAGCAACTGGTTGTTCACCGAGAACGCGCCCTCGGCGCTGATGGTGACTTCCAGGTTTTTCAACTGCTGGTCCTCGGCCGGCGAGCCACTCACCGCTTGCGGCAGCTCAACCTTCAACTGGGTTTCCCGGGTGAAGGTGGTGGTCACGACGAAAAACAGCAGCAGGATGAACACCACGTCGATCAGCGACGCCAGGTTGATCTCGATATTTTCCCGTGGTTTGCGGCGGAATTTCACTTCTTGCCCCCGGCCAGGTCCACGTCACGGTCGCCCTGCACCACCTCGACCAGCTTGATGGCTTCCTGCTCCATGCCCACCACCAGCTCGTCGACGCGGCGTTGCAGGAAGCGATGGAAGAACACGGCCGGGATGCCCACCATCAGGCCCGCGGCGGTGGTGATCAGTGCCTTGGAAATACCGCCCGCCAGCACGGCGGCATTGGTCGTCATGCCGGAACCGGTGAACGCGCTGAAAATGTCGATCATGCCCAGGACCGTGCCCAACAGGCCCAGCAATGGCGACATGGCCGCGATGGTCCCAAGGGCATTGATGTAGCGTTCCAGGTCATGGATGACGCGCGCGGCGGCCTCCTCGATGCACTCCTTCATGATCTCGCGACCATGCTTGGAATTCGCCAGGCCTGCCGCGAGGATCTCCCCCAGCGGCGAGCTGGCTCGCAGTTCCTTGAGCTTGTCCTTGTTCAGCTGCTTGTCCTTGATCCAGACCCAGACCTGCCCGAGCAGATGCTCCGGGGTCACGCGGCTGGCCCGCAGGGTCCACAGGCGTTCGGCAACGATACCCAGTGCCGCGATGGAACTCAGAATGATCGGCAACATCATCCAGCCGCCGGATTTGACCAATTCCCACACAGTGACAGCCCCCTCGAAAAAGTGCGCCACTTTATCATACAGACTCGCTGTGCAGGCCCGCCCTGCCGACAACCCGGCAATAACGCTGCGCCAGATCAATGCTCCGACGCTGGCCCGGCGGGCGGCGGATCACGCCAGTAACGGCGAATGCCCGCCTGGCCAAGCGCAGGTGTAAAGGCGCCGAGTTGCAGACGAATGGCACCTTGTTCGGCACTGTCGTAGATCGCCATGCCCAAGCGTCGATAACGCTCCATCACCCACGGATGGGGATGGCCGAACGCATTGTTGCGCCCCCGGGAAATCAATACCGAATGGGGCTCGAGGCGCGCCAGCAGCGCCATCGACGATGAGCTGCGGCTGCCATGGTGCGGCGCTGCCAGCCACTGGGTCGGCATCGCCAGGGGACTGTCGAGCAAGGCCCGTTCGGCATGGGTATCGATATCTCCGGTCAGCAGCAACCGCTCGCCACCGGCCTCGACCAGCAAGACACAGGATTTCTGGTTGCTCTCGACAGCCGATGCCCAGCGCCACAGTTCGAACCTGACCCCGTCCCATTCCCAGCTTTCGCCGCTATCGCACGCACCTGCCTGCAGATCGACGGGCAGCGCCTCGGGATCGCCGCTGACCACCCGACGGGTCGGCAATCCGTTGCGTACGGCTTGTGCACCGCCGGCGTGATCGGCATCGGCGTGACTGAGCAGCAGCATGTCCAAGGTACGCACACCGAGCCTGTGCAAGGTCGGCACCACCACGCGCTCGCCCGCATCGGCGTCGCCAAAACGCGGCCCCGCGTCATAAAGCAAGACGTGCCGCTGGGTGCGCACGAGGATCGCCAGCCCCTGGCCGACGTCCAGTTGCCAGATTTCGGCTTGCCCGTAGGGTACTTCTTCCCGTGGAGGAAAAACCATCAGCATCAGCATCGGCCAGCCGAGGATCCGCAGCGGTACGCCCTTGGGCAGCAACAGCAATGCAGTGCCGAGCGCCGCCACGCACCAGGCCCACAGCGGCACCGCGGGAGGCACCCAGGCTGGCATCTGCCCTGCTGCCAGCGCGAGCGCCTTGAACAGCAGATCGAGCAAGCCGCCGGCAATCCAGAGAAGGCTCTCGCCTATGGACGGTATCGGTAGCAACGCGGTGCCAAGCAAGGCCGAAGGCAACACCAGCAGACTGATCCAGGGCACCGCCAGCAGGTTGACCAACGGACCGCTGAGGCTGACCGGCAGCCCGAGGATCAAGAGTAGCGGGCACAACCCGAGAGCAATCAGCCACTGGGCGCGGGTCCAGGTCTGCCACCAGCGCCAGGGGCCCAGGCGACCGCCGAAGGTAAACATCAGAATGGCCACCGCGGCGAACGACAACCAGAACCCCGGCCGCAGGCTCGCCAGCGGATTGAGCAGCAGCACCGCCAGGAGCGCCAACAGCCAGGCTTTCCAAGGATCGGCCTGGCGAAAGCGCAAGCGCCACAGCAGCACCAGTCCGATCATCACACAGGCCCGCCGCACCGGCACTTCGAAACCGGCGAGCAGGCCGTAACCCAGCGCCGCGGTGAACGCCAGCACGCACGCCCAAGGCAGCCATGGCAACCACGCCGGCCAGACACCATGACGCGCCGCGCCGGCGACCAGCAGGTATACGAGGCCGGCGAACAGGCCGATGTGCTGCCCGGAAATGACCAGCAGATGGATCGTGCCGGTGTCTTGCAGCACCTGCCAATCTTCGCGACTCAACCCGGAGCCATCGCCAAGGACCAATGCCATCAGCGCCCCGGAACGCCCTTGGGCATCGACTTTCGCCAATGCCTGGCGCACCCCGTCGCGCCAGGCGCCCTGGGCCGGTTGCAGGCGTCGCCCTTGCTTGACGCTGCCGGTCGCGCCAATGCCGCGGCTCAACAGCCACGCCTCATAGTCGAAGCCATGGGGATTGAGCAGCCCCGCGGGTCGCTTGAGCTTCACCGCCAGGCGCCATTTCTCACCGCTGCTGACCGGCGGCCCGCCATACCAGGCCAGGCGCATCGAGGTTGGCAAGCGCGTGCGCCTTGACTGGATATCGGCCAATTCGAAACGCACCGTTCCATCGCCGTGTTGCGGCAAACCGACGACCCGCCCTTTGACCCAGCGCGTCTCGCCGTCCAGTGCGAAGGGCAACCGTCCGTCCAGTGCATGGTGTGCGGCGAGGCTCGCCCAGACCAGCCCGAAGAGGAAGCAACCCGCCGGGTACAGGCGAAACGGCAGTACCATCAACGCCAGCGTCGCCATGGCTGCGATCAGCCATGGCGACGGCAGTACCGGTAGAAAAACCGGGGCCAGCAGCCCCAGTGCAAGCGCGACCATTGCCGTGCGCATAAGCCCATCCTTGAGAGTCCCTCTCCAGGCTTAGCCGGTGCGGGGCACCGTGGGCGTTAACAATTGTCACAAAGTCTGAATCTCCCGGTTGTAGAATCCGGACATACTTGCGGCCTTACAGCTTTGACCCGACCGAGAAGCCTTATGCCCCGGCGATTATTCAAACGTTACATGCCTGACCCCGCGAGCATTCGGGAACATAAATCCTTACGCTTTCTCGGCACCCTGCTGCACGATCCCAACCTCTGGCACCTCAATCGTCATTCGGTGGCGCGGGCGATGGCCGTTGGCCTGTTCGCCGCTTTTCTGCCGATACCGCTGCAAATGCTCCTGGCCGCCGCGCTGGCCGTCACGGTTCGCGGCAACATCCCGATCGCGGTAAGCCTGGTCTGGCTGACCAACCCCATCACCATGCCCGCGGTATTCTTCTGCACCTATCAGACCGGCGCCTGGCTGATGGACGTTCCAGCCCGGACGCTGCCGGACGAATTGACCTGGGAGTGGATCACCAACCAGCTGTCAACGTTGTGGCAGCCGTTTTTGCTGGGGTCGGTGGTCACTGGGTTGGTGCTTGGAGTCTTGGCTTATTTCGTCACCATGGCGTATTGGCGATGGTGGGTTGCCAGGCAGTGGCGGCGGCGCAAGCGCAGCCGGATGAGAGAAAAGCTGGACTGACCGCGTTTCACCCCCAGACACGACATTCGGGGGTAATCCGAAGTCCTTGTGGGAGCGAGCCTGCTCGCGAAGAGACCATCACATCCGACATCTGCATCGGATGATGTTTAGCCTTCGCGAGCAGGCTCGCTCCCACAGGTACGACACTTCAGACACGGACAGTGTCAGGTACGCATCCCTCGCCCACTCACCAGCAACCGTGCACAGCTCACATAAAGCATCACGGTCGCCACTAGCATGAAGGTAATTGCAATACTGATGCGAATGTCCGAAACGCCAAGGATCCCGTAGCGGAAAGCATTGACCATATGCAGCACCGGGTTGGCCAGCGATACGGTCTGCCAGAACGGTGGCAGCAGGGAAATCGAGTAGAACACCCCGCCCAGATACGTCAGCGGCGTGAGCACGAACGTCGGGATGATGGAGATGTCATCGAAGTTTCGCGCGAACACCGCGTTGATGAAGCCCAGCAGCGAAAAGATCGTCGCCGTCAGGACCACCACCAGGATCGTCACCCCCAGGTGATGCACCTGCAGATTAGTGAAGAACAGCGACAGCAGCGTCACGATCAGGCCGACCGCCAGCCCGCGCAGCACGCCACCCAGGGTGAAGCCGATCAGGATCGTATGGGGTGAAACCGGTGAAACCATCAGCTCTTCGATGGAGCGCTGGAACTTGCTGCCGAAGAAACTCGATACCACGTTGCCGTAGGAGTTGGTGATCACCGACATCATGATCAGCCCCGGCACAATGTAGTCCATGTACGTGAAACCGCCCATGTCGCCGATCTGCCGGCCGATCAGGTTACCGAAAATCACGAAGTACAGGACCATGGTGATCGCCGGGGGCAGCAGGGTCTGCGGCCAGATCCGCATGAAGCGTCGGACTTCACGATAAACAATGGTATTGAGGGCGATGAGGTTGGGGCGCAGTTCCGAACTCATACTCATACCGCCACCTTCGCCAGGTTTTTTTCCACCAGGGACACGAACAACTCCTCAAGGCGATTGGTCTTGTTGCGCAGGCTCAGCACTTCGATGTTTTGCACGGCCAGCTGGGTGAACAGCCCGGTGATACCAGCGGACTTGTCGACCTGGACTTCCAGGGTATGGCCGTCGAGCAGGCGAGCCGGATAACCCACCAGCTGCGGCGCGGCGCTCAGGTCATGCTTGAGATCCAGCAGGAAGGTTTCTACATGCAGCTGACTCAGCAACTGCCGCATGCTGGTGTTCTCGACGATGGTGCCGTGGTCGATGATGCCGATGTTGCGGCACAGCTGCTCGGCCTCTTCCAGGTAGTGCGTGGTGAGGATGATGGTGATGCCTTTCTGGTTCAGCTCGGTGAGGAAGGTCCACATCGAACGACGCAGCTCGATGTCCACGCCGGCGGTGGGTTCGTCGAGGATCAGCAGGCGCGGTTCATGCACCAGCGCGCGGGCAATCATCAGGCGTCGCTTCATGCCGCCGGACAACGAACGGGACGGCACATCGCGCTTGTCCCACAAGCCAAGCTGGGTCAGATACTGCTCGGCGCGCTCGTTGGCGATCTTCGGCGGGATGCCGTAGTAGCCGGCCTGGGTCACGACGATGTCGAAGGTCTTTTCGAACTGGTTGAAGTTGAATTCCTGGGGCACCACGCCGATGCAGCGCTTGAGCGCCGCGGGCTCGCGGTCCAGGTCATGGCCGAAGACGTTCACCGTCCCGCCGGATTTGTTCACCAGCGTGGAAAGAATGCCGATGGTGGTGGATTTGCCGGCACCGTTGGGGCCCAGCAAGGCAAAAAAATCACCTTCGGCGACATCCAGATCGATACCACTCAGGGCCTGGAAACCGTTGCCGTAGGTTTTGGTTAGCTGCCGTATGGACAGAGCGGAACTCATATCGGATTACGCACCAAGAAGGGGAGGAAGAAGAATAGATAAGGGCCGGCGGCGAGCAATACAACCACGGCGCATGAAGGCAATGGTGCGTGGCGTCGCCGCACAAGTACAGTGAAGTGTGTCGATAGTAAGTATTAAGTCAACGCGGTCATGACGGCCTTGCGATAAGCCGGACGCTGCTGGAGCCGCGCGTACCAGGCCTCCAGCCGAGGCAATGCGGCGCGCTCGATGGGCATCTCGAACCAGGCATAAATGAAACTGCCCAAGGGAATGTCGCCCATGCCGATTTCGTCACCGCAGAGGTAAGGCTGTTCGCCCAGGGCTTGCTCCACCATTGCCAGCAACTGGTCGCACTCCTTGATTGCCGCATTGATGGCCGGCCAGTCCTGTTGCTCGGCCGGGGTGCGCAGCACGCCCCAGAACACCGTGCGAAACGGAGCGGCAAAGCTGGACGTGGTCCAGTCCATCCATTTTTCAGCGCTGGCGCGGGCCTGTATGTCATCGGGATACCAGGCCGAGCCTGAGGCATGGCGAGCCGCCAGGTAACGCACGATGGTATTGGATTCCCAGAGCACGAAGCCGTCGTCTTCTATCATCGGAACCCGGCCGTTGGGATTTTTCGCGCGGTACTCGGGCGTATCCACCACGCCAAACGCGCCGCCCGCGTCGATGGCCTCGTAGGCCAGCCCCAGCTCTTCAGCACACCACAGCGCCTTGCGCACGTTCGACGAATTCTTCCGACCCCAGATCTTCAGCATCACGGCTTCCTCAATGGATAAATGCCGCAGCAGCATACGCCGGATCAACCGCGACTCAAATCACCCTGCACGTCGCCGAGCAATAACGGCGTTTCAGCCAAACAATGGCGTTTTCTCACCTGACCAACGAACGATTTCCTACCGGTGTTGCCAACCAGACTGGCGTTATGCATCCAAGGTTTCCCACGAAATCAATCACATCGCGCCGACCGCCGGTTTTACAGAGGACGTCTAAGCTCTGAGGGTCGGTCTTGCCCTGGTTCACGGAGGATTATTTATGCTGTTGTTGTGGATACTGGTTCTGGTCGTCGGGATAGCCTGGCTGGCTCACCGCCGCACCGCCCCACTGCCAGCGCTGGGCATCGTTGCGGTCTACCTGTTGGCGATGGGGATCTTCAGCCATGCGCCCGGGTGGCTGCTGCTTGTCCTATGGCTGGTACTCGCCGCCGTTGCAGCCCCGCTGTTGCTACCTGACCTGCGCCGCAGATATTTCAGCGCGCCGATGTTCGACTGGTTCCAGAAAACCTTGCCACCGATGTCCGAGACCGAGCGCGATGCCATTGATGCCGGCACGGTGTGGTGGGACGGGGAATTATTCAGCGGTCGGCCGGACTGGGACATGCTGCTGGCCTACCCAAAAGTGAAACTGACTGACGAAGAGCAGGCATTTCTCGACGGTCCGACCGAAGAACTCTGCGCGATGGTCAGCGACTGGCAGATCGGCCAGGCCATGGACCTGCCGCCCGAAGCCTGGGCCCATATCAAGGAACATGGTTTCTTCGCCCTGATCATTCCGAAGGAATACGGCGGCAAGGGATTTTCCGCCTATGCCCACTCCCAGGTGGCGATGAAACTTGCCACCCGCAGTGGCGACCTGGCGTCCACCGTGATGGTCCCCAACTCCCTCGGCCCGGCGGAACTGCTGCTGCACTACGGCACCGATGAACAACGCAACCATTATCTGCCGCGACTGGCCCGGGGTGACGATATTCCCTGCTTCGCCCTGACCGGGCCGCTGGCTGGCTCCGATGCGGGGGCGATGCCCGACACCGGGATTATTTGCAAGGGCGAATGGCAAGGCCAGGAAACCATCGGCCTGCGCTTGAACTGGGAAAAACGCTACATCACCCTCGGCCCCGTCGCCACCCTCCTCGGCCTGGCCTTCAAAGCCTATGATCCCGACCACCTGCTGGGCGACGAAGAAGACCTGGGGATCAGCCTGGCGCTGATCCCCACGGATACACCTGGTGTCAACATCGGCCGCCGTCACCTGCCTCTTGGCGCCGCCTTCATGAACGGACCGAACTGGGGCAAGGACGTGTTCATTCCGCTGGACTGCCTCATTGGCGGCCAGGCCATGCTCGGCAAGGGTTGGATGATGCTGATGAATTGCCTGTCGGTCGGACGCTCGATTTCCCTGCCAGCGGTAGGGACCGGCGCGGCGAAGTTCACCAGCCTGGTCACCGGCCAGTACGCCCAGGTAAGGGAACAATTCAACGTGCCGTTGTCCGCCTTCGAGGGCATCCAGGAAGCCATGGCACGTATCGGCGGCAATGCCTGGTTGATGGACGCCGCACGCATGCTGACCGCCAACGCGGTGGACCTCGGCGAAAAACCCTCGGTACTCTCGGCCATCCTCAAGTACCACCTGACCGAGCGCGGCCGCGAGTGCATCAGCCACGCCATGGACGTGCACGGCGGCAAGGGCATCATCATGGGGCCGAACAATTACCTGGGCCGCAGTTGGCAAGGCGCGCCGATCTTCATCACGGTCGAAGGCGCGAATATCCTCTCGCGCAACCTGATGATCTTCGGCCAGGGGGCGATTCGCTGCCATCCGTTCGTATTGAAGGAAATGGCCCTGGCAACCCGAGAAGACAAAGACCAGGCATTGGTCGAATTCGACGGGTTGCTGCTCAAGCACATCGGTTTTGCCATCGGCAACGCCGCCAGCACCCTGGTCCTGAACCTCGGCCTGGGGCACTTCGACAACGTGCCGGGCAATGCCCTGAGCCAAGGGTATTTCCGTGCCCTCAACCGGCAGGCGGCGGCGTTCGCCTTGCTGGCGGACCTGAGCATGATGCTGCTGGGTGGCGAACTCAAACGTCGCGAACGCCTGTCGGCCCGCCTGGGGGATGTATTGAGCAACCTTTACCTGGCCTCGGCGGCGCTCAAGCGCTATCACGACCTTGACTCGCCAGACCATATGGCGCCGCTGTTTCGCTGGGCCATGGAGGAAAGCCTGGGACAATCGGAGCGGGCACTGGACGAACTGCTGGTCAACTTCCCGAATCGGCTGCTGGGCGGCCTCTTGCGAGTGGTGGTGTTTCCATTCGGCCGCCGTCACAAGGGACCGAGCGACAGGCTGGACGCCGAGGTGGCCGCCGTTATCGGCCGCGCCAAGGGCGATCCGACTCTGGAAGAGCTGCTCCAAGGCTGTTATCGCCCGCAGTCGGAAGAGGACCCGGTGGGTGCGCTGCAACATGCCACTGACCTGCTGGCCGCCGCCCAGCCGCTTCACAAAAAGCTCCATGGAGCGTTCAAGCAGGGCCAACTCAACCCTGCGCCCGGCGAACCTATCATCGATGCGGCCCTGGAGGCGGGTATCCTGCAAGCCGGTGAGGCGCAGACCCTGCGCGCAGCCGAAGCGGCACGCCGCAAGGTCATCGATGTGGATGATTTCGACAAGGAGGAACTGACCCTCGCCGAGGCCAAGGTGCGGTGATGCTGGCAGCGATCTGATCGATAGCATGTAAAAGCGGGCGCAGGGGCTTTATACTCCTGCGCCCGTTTTGCTCTTGAGGACTTATCTCGTGTCCAACGTCGTTGCCGATCACCTCGTCTTGCTTGACCACTTGCGCAGCATCCTGGTCGCCGTGGGTGAGGCCGAACAGGTTCCCGAAGAAAGCCATGCGCTGTTCCTGGAGCGCTTTGACGAATTGCGCGCGCAACTGCCAGTCGACCCGATCGAAAGCCAGTACCTTGGCCAGGACCTGCTGTGCCAGGTGATCGTGCGTTATCCACAGATCGCCCATCTGGTGCCCCGAGACCTGCTGTGGTATTTCGGCGGCGATTGCCTGCACTACATGCCCGACGAAGAGATCGCCCTGTACCAGGCCCTCGAGGAGCGTCGTTTCGAAGCCGAGCAAAACGACGAGCCGTTCGACTGGAACCAGGAAAAACAATTGCTGGCCATGTCTGATCAGGACAGCAAGCACTGATTGCAAACAGCACGACAAAGACCCGCATGGCTTAAAAACTCTGCGGGTCTTTTTTTGCTCTTTAATCGAGCCAGGTTTGGCAGTGCGCGCGTGATACTTAGCCTTAAAGTTGAGACAGACTTTTCCTACGCGCATAAAAAAACGCCGCTCGATGAGCGGCGTTTTTTTGAACTTGGAGCGGGAAACGAGACTCGAACTCGCGACCCCGACCTTGGCAAGGTCGTGCTCTACCAACTGAGCTATTCCCGCAAATGGCGTCCCCTAGGGGACTCGAACCCCTGTTACCGCCGTGAAAGGGCGGTGTCCTAGGCCACTAGACGAAGGGGACACGCTAACTGGAACACATGGTGTGTATCCCAGTGCCCAAATCCGCATCCGAAGATGTCGGCTCTGGTTTCACTCAGCCCTGCCCGAAAGCAACGCTGTTTAAAATTGGAGCGGGAAACGAGACTCGAACTCGCGACCCCGACCTTGGCAAGGTCGTGCTCTACCAACTGAGCTATTCCCGCATTGGCGTCCCCTAGGGGACTCGAACCCCTGTTACCGCCGTGAAAGGGCGGTGTCCTAGGCCACTAGACGAAGGGGACACACGTACAACATTCACTGCTTATCGCGTTTGGCTGAGTGCTTTACGCTGTAAGTGGCGCGCATTCTATGGATGGATTGGAGGGTCGTCAACCCCCGAATATAAATTTATTTAAATCAATGACTTCGCCCGGTTTGAGGAGGATTCGCGGATTTTCCCCGTCCGCTCTCTGGCGCCTATATTCTGTCGCCCGCCAAGGGGTTATAGTCGCGCCCGACAAATAGTGGCAATGTGCATCTACTCCGCTACGCGCCGCGTGAACAGTACGTCGCCCGTCTAATCGCGTCGCTCGGGCCTATGCGCTTAAAAGCCAAGCCACTACACTCATGACATGCGAACGCTAATAAAGAGGTCTTACCGGTGACACCACTCATGATCACCCTGCTCGTCGTAGCCGGGATCGCACTGTTGATCGCCATTGGCTACATGAACCATGTGGTGGAAAACAACAAGCTGGAAAAGGCCCGCACCAAAGTCGAACTCAACGACCGCTTGCGGCGTTGCGGCGAGCTCACGGAAACTTTCCCCGGCCAGTTGATGACCCCGGCCCTGAAGTTGCTGATGACGCGCCTGGAGATGAATGTCTGCCAGCGCTTGCTCAATCTTGAAAAGTCCAACGCTGCGGTCAAGGCTCGCCTGGATGAACTGTCCGCATTGGCTGCTCAGGGTGAGTCGATTCCGGTAAGCAACCCGCCGGCACCGATACAAACCGAGGCCAAGGCCAAGGATGTGCGGTTTCTGCTCGAAGCGTTGCACGGCCAGATCACCCGCGCCGCGCAGGATGGCTTCCTGCCGCCCAACGAGGCCAAGCGCTGGATCCGTGAAGTGCGGCACCTGCTGGTGCTGCTGCACATCGAGTTCTTCAACAATCTCGGTCAGCAAGCCTTGCAACAGGAGCAACCGGGGCAGGCCCGCCTGGCATTCGAGCGAGGCGTGCAATACCTGCGCAAACAGCAGGAGCCGCAGGTCTATGCCGAACAGTTGGCTTATCTGGAGAAGCTTCTGGCCCGCGCCAACGCCCAGGTCCTGGCCAGCACCCAGCCGGTCGAGGGCGAGGTTAACCAGTTGACTGAAGGGTTGAAGGAAGACGAAGCGAACGACGAGTGGAAGAAGAAGAAAGTCTACGATTGAGTTCGGACTGATAGCCCGCCCGTTTCTTGTGCAAACCCATTTCTCTGTGGGTGGGCGGGAGCGAGCCTGCTCGCGAAGAGGCCAGCACATCCAGCATCTCAGCGCCTGACACGCCGCCTTCGCGAGCAGGCTCGCTCCCACAGGGTCTGGTGTCGCACATGATGCAGCGCATACCGAAGATTCAATGTAGGAGCGAGCCTGCTCGCGAAGGCGCTCAGTGCAGCCCCACACTCACAACCTGAAATGCCCCACCATCCCCTTCAACTCGCTCCCCAGCTGTGCCAGCTCAATGCTTGAAGCGGCATTGCCCTGCATGGCCATGGACGATTGATCGGCGCTGGCACGGATACTGGTAACACTGCGGTTGATCTCTTCAGCCACCGAACTCTGTTGCTCGGCTGCCGCCGCGATCTGTTGGTTCATCTGCTGGATCAACGACACCGCCGCCGCGATGCTGCCCAGTGCGCTTTCAGTCTGCAGCGCATCGCTGACGGCCATTTTCACCAATTCGCCGCTGCTCTGGATCTGTTGTACGGAGGTCTGGGCGGCCGAGCGCAGGGCGCTGACCAATCGCTCGATTTCCTCGGTGGACTGTTGCGTACGCTTGGCCAGGGCTCGTACCTCATCGGCCACCACGGCGAAACCCCTGCCCTGCTCGCCCGCCCTGGCCGCCTCGATAGCGGCGTTGAGCGCCAGCAGGTTGGTTTGTTCGGCGACGCTCTTGATCACGTTCAGCACCGTGCCGATGTTCTGTATCTCGGCGCTGAGACTTTCGATGCTGGTGCTGGCCGACGTCGCCGAATCAGCCAGTTGTTCGATACGCACCATGCTCTGGCGCACCACCCGCTGGCCGCTTTCAACCTTGTCGTCGGCGGTCTGGGCTGCTCGCGCGGCCTCTTCGGCGTTGCGCGCCACGTCATGCACGGTGGCGGTCATCTGGTTCATGGCCGTGGCCACCTGCTCGGTTTCCTCCTTCTGGCTGCTGACTTCAAGGTTGGTCTGCTCGGTCACGGACGACAGCGACTGTGCCGAGCTGGCCAGTTGCTCGATGCCGGCCTGCAAACCGCTGACGATGCTGCTCAAGCCGGCCGCCATCTGCTGCATGGCCAGCATCAACTGGCCGATCTCATCCCGACGTGTCACATCGACCTTGGCACTCAAGTCACCTGAAGCAATCTGTTGGGCGACGCGAATGACACTGCGCAGCGGCGTAACGATCAGCCGGGTGATGAGCCAGGCAGCGATCAATCCCACCAGCAGGGCCAGGGCCGACGAACCGACGATCATCAGCGAATTTTTCTTCAGCTCCGCCTGCATTGCACTGTCTTCGGCGTTGTAGGCTTGGTCGACCCGCGCCACAACCTGGTCGGCACGCTCATGCAATTGCTGGTAGACGGTTTTCTCCTTGGCCAGCAAACCGGTGTATTCGGCCAACTGCTGATTAAATCCGCCGATGTGCCCGGCAACTTCGTTGAGTACGGTCTGGTAACCCGGATCCTTGACCGCACCCTTGAGTACTTCGGCCAGTTTCATGGCCTGCTCGGCCTGTTCGATGTTGCCTTGCCCGGCGTTCTCCTCGCTGCCTTTACGGCTCTGGTCCAGGCGAACCCGCGCTTCGTTCATGGCCTGCAGCATCAGCCGCGAGACCTCGCTGACCTGGTTGGCCTGCTCGATGAATTCCGCACCGTCCTTGCCTTCGGACTCTTTCAAGGTATAGGCGCCGTCATCGGCCAGACCCGCCTGCAACACATCCAGGTTGTTGGCGACACTGGAAACCGACCAACTGGCCATTTCCAGGGCCAGGTCCTTGCCCTGGCTCAGATCCACAAACTCATCGAATGCCTTGCGATACGCCGCCAGAGCCTGCTCCACTTCATTCATCACCGGTACATTGGCAGCCGATTGCACCTTGAGCTCATTCGCCAGGGCAACCAATGCATCGACACCCTGGCGCAAGGCATCGGCCGTCTTGGGGTCGGAGCGCGAGGCGTATTCCTGCTCAAGTAACCGGACCTTGAGCAACCCGCTGTTAAGGGACGACATCTGTTTCAAACCATCGAAACGCTGACTGATGGTTTGCAGGGACCAGACACCGATGGCCGCCACCAACGCAGTGAGCAGCAACACCAGGAAAAACCCGATGCCCAGTTTTTTCGCCATACCGAGGTTGGCGAAACGTCCTTGCACGGCCGTAATCATTGCGCCCAGTCCTCTGCCAGTGTGTGTTGCTTGCAGATTCGCAACGAGACACCTCGCAACACAAGATGCCTGCGTCGGAATAATGGCAAAAAGCTACAGCCGCGTCGTTTTCAGGACACTTGAGGTCGATCCAGAGCCGTGGCATGGAAAAACGCCAACGCCTTGGGGTCTCGGGCATGGGCCACGTTGATCCGCAACCAGTCAGTGTCGGTGCCTGAAGGACTGAACGCCGTACGCGAGGACAGCTGGATGCCGGAGTACCTGGCCAGACGCTGCAACCTGCCGTAGTCGCAAATGGGCGGGCGCGCCCAAATGAACAGCCCCCCTGCCGGTTTGCCAAAAACTTCCCAGTCGGCCTCGTCGAGCAACTGCAACGTCATGGCCATATCGGCATTCAGCCGCTGCCGCTGGCGCTGGACCAGTTTTCGGTAGGCACCGTTGGCCAACAGATTGGTCAGTACCGCTTCAGAGAATCGCGACCCGCCCATGCTGGTTATTCCCTTGACCTCGCTCAATCGCGCGATAACGCAGGGCCCGGCCACCACGAAGCCGACTCGTAACGAACTGCTGAGGGTTTTCGAGAAACTGCCGAGGTAGATCACATCGGCATCCAGAGCGGCCAGGCGGACTCGCGTCGAACCCTGGAAATCGGCATAGACATCGTCCTCGATAACCAGCATGGCGTGCTCTTTCGCCAACTCAAGCAAACGCTGGGCTACAGCCAGGGAAAGATTGCTGCCGGTAGGGTTGTGGCAGGCACTGTTGATGAACAGGGCGTTGGGGCGATGCATCGCCAACAGACATTCGAGCGCAGCGATGTCCGGGCCGTGCGGTGTTCTCGGCAGTTCGATCATGTCGATCCTGTGCAGCCTGAGCAGGTCGAACAGCTTCGAATAACCCGGGCTTTCCACCACGACGCAGCTCCCTGGTTGCAGCAGTGTGCGCACGATCAGGTCCAGCCCGTGGCTTACCCCCGTCGTGGTCAGGATCAGGTTTTCATCGGCATCGATATCGAACTGTTTCAGGCGCCTGGACAATTGCTCGCGCAAGGCCGGCAGCCCCATCGGCGTGCTGTAGTCGAACAACCCCGCCATATCGGTGCGGGTAACCTGGCGGATCGCATAACCAAGGTCGTCGCTTTCACGCCAGCTCTCGGGCAACCCGCCGCCCCCCAGTTCCAGAGCCCCTGGCGAACCGTCCCCCAACCCCGCCTGCTGGCAAGGAATGCCCGGGGGCCAAAACTGATCGACCGGCTCATGCCATGCCAAAGGGCCTGAGGCGACCAGAAAACCTGAGCCATGACGAGAGGCCAGCAGCCCCTGGGTCACCAGCCGCTGGCAGGCTTCGTGGACACTCGCCTGGCTTAGCAGGTTTTCCCGCGCGAGCCGCCGGATCGATGGCAGGCGGGCCCCTGGCGGCACCACACCCTGGCGGATCCGGCTGGCCAGCGCGTCGACAATTTGCTGCACGACAGGCACCAGGGCCTGCCGGTCGATTCTCAACTCCATGAGTAACCAAGCTCCTAAGCGAATGTTTTACGTTCGAAAGAGTTAAGCACAGGGCCGAGTCGGACGA
This sequence comes from Pseudomonas sp. Z2-11, assembly GCF_054161305.1. NCBI lineage: Bacteria > Pseudomonadati > Pseudomonadota > Gammaproteobacteria > Pseudomonadales > Pseudomonadaceae > Pseudomonas > Pseudomonas sp. Z2-11. Next base: position 1,684,939 of record NZ_CP096395.1, on the reverse strand, counting down.
TGTAAGCCAAAGACGTGAAAACGCCTGTTTCTCATCCTTTGAAATACATTGGTCGGTCAATCGAGCGCACCTGCCTCCGAAAAAAACGAAGCCCGCATCCAGTGCGGGCTTCGTCCTGCATGCAGGGTTGCAACCATGACGATCAGAACGCCGTGACCCCGCCGTCCACGGCCAGCGAATGCCCTGTAGTGAATGCCGCCCCGTCGCTGCACAGGTACAGCACCGCGCTGGCGATCTCCTCGACCTTGCCAATACGCCCCACGGGGTGCATCGCATTGGCGAACTCGCCTTTCTTCGGGTCCGCCTCGTAGGCGCGCCGGAACATATCGGTGTCGATGACCGCCGGGCAAACGGCGTTCACACGGATTTTCTTCTTGGCGTATTCGATGGCAGCCGACTTGGTCAGGCCGATCACCGCGTGCTTGGACGCTGCATAAATGCTCATTTTCGGCGCGGCCCCTAGCCCGGCCACCGAGGCCGTATTAACGATAGCGCCGCCCCCTTGGGCCAGCAGCAACGGCAATTGATACTTCATGCACAGCCAGACGCCTTTGACGTTGACCCCCATGATCGCGTCGAACTCGTCCAGCGTGCCATCGGCCAGCTTGCCCTTCTCGATCTCGATGCCGGCGTTGTTGAATGCGTAATCCAGGCGACCGTAAGCACTGATCACCTCGTCCATCAGACGTTGCACATCGCTTTCCACGGTCACGTCACAGCGCACGAACACCGCCTCGCCACCGGCATCGCGAATCAACTGCACCGTACCCTCGCCGCCCGCCATGTCCAGGTCCGCCGCGACCACTTTCAGACCTTGCGCCGCGAACGCCTGGGCGGTGGCGCGGCCAATGCCTGCCGCCGCGCCCGTCACCACGGCAACCTGTCCGGAAAACGTCATGCTCATCGTCAATGCCTCGAAGAATTACGGGAGCACTGAATATAGTCATCGTCCGCGCTACTACGGCAGCACTATGCAAATGCCGGTTGGATATCCATGGATGCCAGTGATAACAGCCCCGCCCGCATCATCACCGGGTTGGATCGACGTGCATTCGCTGTGTCGGCAAACCTTGCGGTCAACCCGCCGAGGGTCTATCAACAAGGCTTCATTCATCTTGAGTCCCAGCCATGACTGCTCAGATCAATCGCCAGTTCCTGCTCGCCAAACGCCCGGTAGGCGCCGCGACCCGCGAGACATTCACTTATCAACAAGTGCCGGTCGGCGAACCGGCAGCCGGTCAGATCCTGGTGAAGAACGAATACCTGTCTCTGGACCCGGCCATGCGTGGCTGGTTGAACGAGGGTAAGTCCTATATCCCGCCGGTCGGCATCGGTGAAGTCATGCGAGCCTTGGGCGTAGGCCAGGTGGTCGCGTCGAATAATCCGGGCTTTGCGGTCGGGGACTACGTCAACGGTGCATTGGGCGTGCAGGATTATTTTCTCGGCGAGCCACGAGGTTTCTACAAGGTAGATCCGAAACTGGCGCCGCTGCCGCGTTATTTGTCCGCGCTGGGCATGACCGGCATGACCGCCTATTTCGCCCTGCTGGATGTCGGCGCCCCCAAGGCCGGCGAAACCGTAGTGCTCTCGGGAGCCGCCGGGGCGGTGGGCAGCATCGCCGGGCAGATCGCCAAGATCAAAGGCTGCCGCGTGGTCGGCATTGCCGGCGGTGCCGATAAATGCCGGTTTCTCATTGATGAGCTGGGCTTTGACGGCGCCATCGACTACAAGAGCGAAGACGTCCACGCCGGCCTCAAGCGCGAATGCCCGAAAGGCGTGGATGTGTATTTCGACAACGTTGGCGGCGACATCCTCGATGCGGTGCTCAGCCGCCTGAACATGAAGGCCCGCGTGGTGATTTGCGGTGCGATCAGCCAATACAACAACAAGGAAGCGGTGAAAGGACCGGCCAACTACCTGTCGCTACTGGTCAATCGCGCACGCATGGAAGGCTTCGTGGTCATGGACTACGCCGCGCAATTCGCCGCCGCCGGGCAGGAAATGGCCGGCTGGATGGCCAAGGGGCAGCTCAAGAGCAAGGAAGACATCGTCGAAGGGCTGGAGACCTTCCCCGAGACGCTGACCAAGCTGTTCAGCGGGGAGAACTTCGGGAAGTTGGTGTTGAAGGTCTGACAGGAAGCAACTGTGGGAGCGAGCCTGCTCGCGAAGGGGCCGTGTCAGTCAATATCAGCTTGACTGACATACCGCTTTCGCGAGCAGGCTCGCTCCCACAGATGGGGTGAGCAGATTTGAACCATAGGTGGGCGTCAGGCCAGTTCGGCCACCACCGCCGCCAAGGCCTTGGCCGGATCGGCGGCCTGGCTGATCGGACGGCCGATCACCAGATAGTCAGAACCGGCATCCAGTGCCTGGCGCGGCGTCAGGATACGACGCTGGTCGTCCTGGGCGCTGCCCGCAGGACGAATCCCCGGGGTCACCAGTTGCAGCGACGGATGGGCAGTCTTCAGGGCGCCGGCTTCCAGGGCCGAACAGACCAGACCGTCCATGCCGGCCTTCTGCGCCAGCGCCGCCAGACGCAACACCTGCTCCTGGGGCTCGATGTCCAGGCCGATTCCCGCCAGGTCCTCACGCTCCATGCTGGTCAGCACGGTCACGCCGATCAGCAGCGGTTTCGGACCGTTGCGCTGGTCCAGCACTTCCCGGCAAGCCGCCATCATGCGCAGGCCACCGGAGCAGTGCACGTTGACCATCCACACACCCATCTCCGCAGCGGCCTTGACGGCCATGGCGGTGGTGTTGGGGATGTCGTGGAATTTCAGGTCGAGGAAGACCTCGAAGCCCTTGTCCCGCAGGGTACCGACGATTTCCGCAGCACAACTGGTGAACAGTTCCTTGCCGACTTTGACCCGGCAGAGCTTGGGGTCCAACTGGTCGGCCAGCTTCAGGGCGGCGTCACGGGTAGGGAAATCCAGGGCGACGATGATAGGCGTCTGGCAGGCGGACATGAGCGGGCTCTCAGGCAAGTCGAAATCGGCGCGCATTGTAGCGGAACCAACGCCTGTGCGGGACCCGATGATCGTAAATCGTCTCCGGTCCCGGCTTTGTTCTCCATCAACGGGCTGATTAACGCCCCACGCCACAGGTGACCTTCAGTCCTGACGCGCGTGGCTCTTACTCCAATCCGTCAGCAAGCTGTACGCCACCGCCAACAGCGTCGGACCGATGAACAGGCCGATGAAACCAAAGGCGATCAACCCGCCGAAAACCCCCAGCAGCACGATGACCAGCGGCAGGTTTCCGCCGCGGCTGATCAGGTAAGGCTTGAGCACGTTATCCACGCCGCTGATGATGAAGGTGCCCCATATACCGAGGAACACCGCCATCCCGTATTCGCCCTTCCACGCCAGCCAGGCCGTGGCGGGGATCCAGACCAGCGGCGGGCCCATGGGAATCAGGCTGAGCAGGAAAGTGACAATACCAAGCACCAGTGCTCCCGGCACGCCCGCGATCAGGAACCCGATCAGCGCGAGCACGGCCTGGGCCGCCGCGGTACCGATCACGCCGTTGACCACCCGCTGCACCGTACCGGCCACCAGGTCGACGTAGTACCCGGCACGGTCACCAATCAACCGCTCCAGCAAGCCTTGGACAAAGGCCGCCAGGCGCGGGCCGTCACGGTAGAAAAAGAACACGAACACGATGCTCAACGTCAGTTCGAGAATACCGCCGCCTACTTGCGCGCTACGGGCCAGCAACCAATTGCCGACCCTTCCGAGGTATGGCTTGATGGACACCATCATCGCCGCGCCCTGTTGGTCGATGCTGTCCCAGAGCGTCACCAGCCGCCCGCCTACCAGCGGCACACCAGCCAGCCATTCCGGCGCTGCGGGCAGGCCGTCGACCTGGACATCCCTGATGAACGCCGTGGCATCGCGCACATGATCGGCCAGGTTGAATCCCAGCCACACCAGCGGCACCGCCACGAGTAACATCCAGCCGACCGTCAGCAAAGCCGCGGCGAGGGATTCACGCCCGTTGACCCAGCGGGTCAGCAAGCGCATCAGCGGCCAGCTGGCGAAAGCCAGCACGGCGCCCCAGAACAGCGCCGACCAGAATGGCGCCATCACCCAGAGGCTTGCGCCGAACAACACCAACAGCAGGATCTGCACCAATAGCCGATCGTTATTGAGCATGAAAGGTCTCGAAAAATTAACGGGGCCGGTCAACGGCGTGGGGTGCATCCCTGAAACAGCTTATCGCAACAGTTCAAGGTGCAGACCCTTCGCGTCATCGCTGGCCGTCTCCATGCGCGCGGCCCGCACACCCTGGCCAATGAGGGCCTGGCGCCACACCTCGGCCTGCGGGCCGGCGATGCTGACCCGAAGGCCGGTGTCCAGGTTCAGCGCCCGGGAGAGCAAGCGCAGCCAGGCGTCGTCCGGCTCGCCGGCAAGACGCGGCAGATCCAGCACGCCGGTGTCCTTGAGCTGGCGCAGCAACGTCGCAGATGTCGGCAGCAGATCTCCCAGGGGAGCGTTCGCTTCGAACTGTTCGACGTGCAGGTAGGCCTTGCGGTTGCCGCGGGTGATGGCATACAGCGCGATCAGCGTGTTGTCCGCCGGCGGCGCCAGGCGCAACAGCAGATAGGCCTGGCCGCTGTCGGCACCATAGAGCTTGGCATTGCCAAACACCTGGTTGGCCCACAGGCTGCTCTCACCGCAATCACGCGCCTGGCACCAGAAAAGCAGCTCGGCGTCCTGCTTCTGCAGTGCTTCGCGAGCAGCGGTAAAAGCCTGGGTGGCGGTGTGCTCCGGCGGTAATTCATAGGTGACCGACGTGACGTTGCCACGGGCGTCGACCTGCCCATCGAAGCGCAGCTGGCCGCTGATCCTGCGGATCGAGCCCATCGGGTAGATACGCTCAAGGTCGCTGGTTTGCTTGTAATCGACGATTTGCGCGTCGGGCATTCGCGGCACGCGCGCCAGGTCCTGGCTGCCGGGCACATCGGCGGCCAGGGCGGCCGGACCGAAAGCGGCCAGCGCCAGCAGGGCGAATGAATACATGGATAGTTTCATCGGATCGACTGTGCCTGGACCCGCGCGACGCGAAGGCGTCTTTTAATGCTGATGCGCAGCAAGGCGAATGTACGGTTTTCTGTCATGGTTGGCTCCCTTTCCACCCGCCAAGCCTCGACAGTTGCCCGGCGCAAGTCAAGAAACGCTGAAGAACCGATTGAAACAGTCTGCTACAAGAGCCGCACCGACCTCATCGTTCAGGTGCAAATGATGACCGCCAGGCAACCGCTCATGACTGAAGGGTAGCCGTTCCAGCAACTCCGGATGCTGGGCCAGCATGCCGTCAGCTGCCACCACCAGGTGCGCTGGACAGGCGACTCGGGCCACGAACGCCATGGCCTGTTCATCGGTCAGGCGCAGTGGCGATGGCAAGGTCAGGCGGTTGTCGGTGCGCCAGGTATAGCCGCCCGACACTGGCATCAGACCGCGCTGGGCGAGCAACTCGGCGGCCTCGCGACTGACCGCCACCAGCCCTTTCATGCGCGCTTCGATGGCTCGGTCGAGGGTTGTGTAGACCGGCTTGCGCTTTTCCTGCAAATCCAGCTGCGCCTGCAGGGCCATGCCCATCCGCTCCGCCGCATTGTCGCCCTTGGCCGTAGGCGGAATCACGCCGTCGATCAGGCCCAGGTGCGTGATCCGCTCCGGCAGGGAGCCGGCCAGCACCAGCGAAACGATGGCGCCCATCGAGTGCCCCAACAGCGCGAAACGTTTCAAACCCAATTGCTCGGCCACTTGCAGCACATCATGGGCGTAGTCCCACAGGGCGTAACCGGCCCCGGGCGGGCGGTGTCCGGAATGACCGTGGCCGGCCATGTCCAGGGCAATCACCCGCACACCCTCCAGCCGTGGGGCGAGCCGGGCGAAGCTGTTGGCGTTGTCCAGCCAGCCATGCAGCGCGATCACCGGCCGGCCATCCTCCGGTCCGAAGAGGTGGGCGGCGAGTTCGATATGGGGCAAGCTCAGGCGAACCTCTTCGACGGCGTTCATGCGTCAGGCCCTTGCCAGCGCTGAAGCAGGTCCTTGAGCAGGTTCGCCGTGTCCTGGGGATATTCGAGGGGAAACATGTGGCCACCGGGCATGGTCAGGGATTCACCCTGCGGCATGCGCCCCACCACACGCGTGTGATGACGCATCACCACGCGACTCTGCCGGCCCCGCACTACCGCCAGCGGAACCTGGAGTGTTCCAGCCCTCGCGGGGCGGGTATGGGGCACGCCACGGTAGATGCTGATCTCCGTGGCCGGGTCGAAGCGCAGCCGCAACCGGTCACCGACGGCTTGCAAGCCATGTTGCAGATAAGCTTCAAAGCATTCCGGGTCGAAACCGCGAAACAGCGTTTTTTCCGGCAAAATAGGCCCGCGCCGACGCCAGGTCGCTGAATTCCTCGCGCCGTCCCAGGGTCCGCCCGGCCGGGGTCAGGCGATCAATGAACCCCATGCGCTTGGCGGCCAGGATCAGCCATCGGTCGGCGCGGGTCAGCACCGGGGAATCGAGCATGACCACGCCGCGATACAACCGAGGGCAACGCAACGCCGCGTGCAAGTGCAACACACCGCCCAGGGAATGCCCGACGCCCCACACCGGTTCCGGTTGCTGCTCCAGGTGATGAATCAGCTCGTCCACCAGGTTGTTCCAGTTGTCGTCCACCGGAAACCGTGGGTCGTGACCGTGCAGTTCGAGGTGCGCGACCTCATATTGCGGCGCCAGCGCGGCGAACAGCTTGCCGTAGGTGGCCGAGGGGAAACCATTGGCGTGGGCGAAAAACACCTGTTGCGACATGTTGGCCGATCCGTTGCGAGAACTGCCACCGATTGTCCGCAGAACCCGATAGCCCGGCAATGACCGTAACTGACAGGAATGATGACAGTCGGGGTTGGGATATGGCGCCCTGCCCCGCTGCACCCGTGGCGAGGGAGCTTGCTCCCGCTGGCCTGCGCAGCAGGCCCGAAGCCAGGCGACGCGGTATGTCAGGCTGCGCGAGTCAATTGACCGGGGGCCGCTTTGCGGCCCAGCGGGAGCAAGCTCCCTCGCCACGAAGACGTCCCCGTAGGCAATCAACGCGCCGGCGGCTGCTCGCCCAGCGGCACCACCGCCATGGTCAGGCGCGATACACAGTTGACCTTGCCGTCATCGTTGACCAGGCGGATGTCCCAGACCTGCGTGGTGCGGCCCAGGTGAACCGAGCGCGCCGTCGCGGTGACCCGCCCGCTGCGCACGCCGCGCAGGTGGTTGGCGTTGATTTCCAGGCCGACGCAATAGAACTTGCTGGTGTCCACGCACAGGTAGGCGGCCATGGACCCGACCGTTTCGGCCAGCACCACCGACGCGCCGCCGTGCAGCAACCCGAACGGTTGGTGGGTACGGTGATCCACCACCATGCTCGCGGTCAGGGATTCGTCATCGAAGGATTCGAAACGGATGTCCAGCACTTCGCTGATGGTATTTTTACCGGCGGCGTTCAGTTGTTCGATATTGGGGGTGGTGCGCCAAAGACTCATCGTGCCCTTCCTTCGTGATTTTTTGTTGCCCGCCCGGAAGCGGTTTCTCAGGGATGCCTGAGGCTCTTGAGGTTCATCGAGCCGGCCAACGGCAGGTCGCCTTCCAGCTCTGCCAGACCAGCCGTTTGCACCTGTTCAGGTTGCTGCAGGTGGCCGTGCTGCAACAAGCCCAACAGGCTGCCCACCAGCGGGTTGTGGCTGACCAGCAGCACGTCGTCCTGGTCCTCCAGATGTTTCAACACATCGGCCGGCCGGGTCTCCGGGGTGAGCCAGTCGACCGTGATCAACTCAGGCTCGAACCCCAGGGCTTCACGCACCAGTTGCGCGGTTTGCTGAGCACGCACGTAGGGACTGGCATAAATGGCCCGCAACGGCTCAGTCACCAACTGCCCGGCGCTGCGCAGCACCTCTTCACGGCCATGGACCGTCAATACCCGCTCAGGGTCCGGACGCGCCCCGTGCGGCTCTGCTTCACCGTGACGCAATACCCACAGCTTCATAGTTTCGGCTCCTCGTCACGGACCGGGTGCGGCGCTGGCGCCACGGTGTGAGGCGCTTCGCCTTCCGGCGTCCGCGGGGTCGGCCAGTCAGCGAAGGGCCAGGGTTTCTGGTCGCTGTGGAAAGTGCCGAAGCGGCCGATCTGCGCGAGAAACTGGCTCAGGCTGTCGCCAAAATTCATCAGGCTGGCGCTGGGTGCGCCGTAGATCAGTCGATAAACCAATTGCACCAGCACCACGGCGCCGAGGATGAATTGCGCCACCTGCCAGACCAGCAGGTAGATCACCATCCACAGCACACGCAGCAGGATGGATTCGTATTGTGGCTGCCCTTTCGGATCGTTCATGGTTCGCTCCTGCTTGCGGTCGATACGGAATCAGTTGAAACCGCTGGTGGAAATGAAATCGACATCGGTCTTCGGTTCGCCACGCATCAACAGTTCGATGACCTGCTCCAGCGTGCGCCCTTCAAACAGAATGGCGTGCAATCCCGCGACCAGCGGCATATACACCCCGGTCTCCTGGGACTTGGCCTTGAGGACCTTGAGGGTATTGACCCCTTCCGCCACTTCACCCAGGCGCGACACGGCCTCGTCCAGGCTCAGGCCCTGGCCGAGGGCGAAGCCGACCTGGTAGTTGCGACTCTTGGGCGAAGAGCAGGTGACAATCAGGTCGCCCACCCCAGCCAGCCCGAGGAATGTCATCGGGTTGGCTCCCTGGCTGACGGCAAAACGGGTCATCTCCGCCAGCGCCCGGGTGATGAGCATGCTCTTGGTGTTTTCGCCCATGCCCAGCGCGACCGCCATGCCGGCGATGATCGCGTAGACGTTCTTCAGCGCCCCGCCCAGCTCCACGCCGAAACGATCGGCGCTGGCATAGACCCGGAAGGTTCGGCCATGAAGGGCGGCCTGGACCCGCTGGCAAAGCTCCTCGTCTTCACTGGCGACCACGGTGGCAGTCAGCGCATGCTCGGCGATTTCCCGCGCCAGGTTCGGCCCGGAAATCACGCCGATGCGCGCCTTGGGGGCGATTTCCTCAAGAATCTCGCTCATCAGCTTGAAGGTCTGCGCCTCGATGCCTTTGGTCAGGCTCACCAGCAACTTGCCGCTCAGGCGTTCGGCGTGGGACGCCAGCACCGAGCGCAGGGCGCTGGAAGGCAAGGCAACGAAGAACAGATCGCTGCCCTCGAGCGTGGCCTGCAAATCGGTGACCGGCTCCACTTCAGGGCGAACCTTGATGCCTTTGAGGTAACGCGGATTCTCCCGGTTGAGCCGGATGGCCTCGGCCTGCTCCGGGTCACGCATCCACTGGCGCACCGCGTGGCCGTTCTCCGCCAGCAGGTTAGCCACGGCGGTGCCGAAACTCCCGCCTCCCAGGACCGCGATCGGGCGCTGTTCAGTCATATGCAATCCGCTCTTCCATACCAAGTGGCAATGCCCGGCATTATACGGAGCAGCCGAACCGCGACCAGCCCCGTCAGCAATTACCGATGGCAGTAGCAAGCTGACAATCAATTGCGAGGAAAATGCTGCCAACGTGAATGGAAAAGTCGCACGGCTCGGTTAACATGCCCGCCATCCCTCCTTCAATCAAAGGCTGTGCCGTGTTCGTTGGCCCTTCCCGTCCAGGTTCATCACTGCTGTTGGCGCTGGTCATCAGCCCCTCCGTGGTGGCCGATGATCTGTTCGTGGACAACCAGCCCCTGCCCCAGGTACTTACCGCCACGCGCCTGAAACAGTCGCCGGCGGCGGTGCCGGGCAGCATGACCGTGCTTGACAGCGAGTTGATCAAGGCCAGCGGTGCCCGGGACATCAGCGAACTGTTGCGCCTGGTGCCGGGCATGATGGTCGGCAACCTCAGCGGCAACCAGGCCACGGTGAACTACCACGGCACCAACGCCAGCGAAGCGCGACGCATGCAAGTGCTGATCGACGGCCGCTCGGTGTACCGCGCCGGCCTCGCCACGGTGGACTGGAGTGACATTCCGGTCGCCATGGAAGACATCGACCGGATCGAAGTCTTCCGCGGCCCCAACACCGTCAGCTACGGCGCCAACGCGCTGATGGCAGTCGTCAATATCATCACCCGCGCCCCGGCAGGTAGCCACGGCACCCGGTTGAAAATGACCCGGGGCCAGCGTGGCATCAGCGACTGGTACGCCAGCCAGGGCAGCGGTTGGGAAAATGGCGATATGCGCCTGTCCTTGTCCGGCCAGGAAGACGACGGTTTCGACAGTGACCGCAACGGCGCGGACTACCGCGACAGTCGGCGCCTGAACCGCATCAACCTCTCCGTCAGCCAGGCCCTGGACGAATGGCAGAGCATCGATTGGCAACTGAGCGCCAAGGAGGGCAGCAACCAGCGGCCCTATACCTATCGCCCGGTTTTCGCCGGGATAACCGCGGCCGGGGACAACTCCGATGTCATCGCCAAGGACTACGCCGGTTCGTTGCGCTGGAACCTCGACCTGGACCCCAACCACAGTCTTTATGTACAAGGCTCGATCCAGCATTGGGATCGCCAGCAGACCTGGCGCGCCTGCGATGCCGAGGTGTCCTTCAGCCCGCAACTGACCGACCTCTGGCAGCTCAACCCGAATTACGCCGAGAAGCTGGCGCGCAATATTCCAAGCTTCCTTGGCACAGGGGCACCTGCCGGCACGGCGCAGGAACAGGCGCTGGCCAACCAGGTGATCGATCAATGGCGCAACGGTGCCTCGCGAACCCTGTGCGGAGACATCGACCAGAGCGCCCGGGAGTCACGTTACGACCTGGAAATCCAGGACACCCTGAGCCTGTCCGATAGCCTGCGCCTGGTCACCGGGGCGAATTATCGCTACGACCGGGCCGACTCCGAGACGTACTTCAACGGCACGCTGGACGACACCACCTGGCGTCTGTTCGGCCAACTCGAATGGCGCGCCAGCGAGCATTGGCTGCTGCAGGGTGGGGCGATGTTCGAAGACACCCGCCTGACCGGCAGCTCACTGACCCCGCGAGTCGCGGTCAATTACCTGATCAACCCGCGACACGGGCTTCGGGCGGTGTACTCCGAAGCGGTGCGCTCGCCAGACATGTTCGAGAACAACGTCAACTGGAGCTACCAGGTCACCAACCTGCGGCCCGCCGCGTTCGGCCAGGACAGCGCGCGCTATTTCGTCCGCACGCGCGGCCCGGGGAACCTCGAGCAGGAGCACATGCGCTCGCGAGAGCTGGGCTACAACGGTTATTTCATGGACCTGGGCCTGACGGTGGATGTGAAGCTGTTCCATGACGAAATCACCGGCATGATCAGCGAACCGCTGCGCAACAACCAGTACATCGCCAGCAATGCCAACGACTCGCAGTTCGACGGTGCCGAGACCCAGCTCGACTGGCGCCTGACCAGCGCCGATCGCCTGCGCCTGACCTATGCCTACGTCGATGCCCAGGCCAGCAATCCTCTCGACGAACAACTGACCGCCCGCAACAGCGGCTCGGCCGGATGGCTGCACGACTGGGGCCAGGGCTGGAACAGCGCGGTTTTCTATTACGGGGCCGACGATCTCAATGGCTACCGCTACGAGCGGGTCGATACCCGCGTCGCCAGGCGGATCCCCCTGGGCAAGGCCAGCCTGGAGCTGGCGGGTATCGTGCAGCAGCGCCTCGATAACCAGCCGACCACGTTCGCCGACAATCGCTACGACGCCCGTCACGTCCTGTATTTCAGCGCGGAGCTGTCGTTCTAGATGTCTGCGGACCAACCGCGCAAGACGCCCCTCCGCGGCCGCCTGCCGCTACTCCTGTGCCTGGCGTTTGTCAGTCTGCTGACGACCCTCGATGCCCGGGCCGCCGAGATTCTCTTGACCGGCGCCCAGGATAGCCCCGGCGTGCAATCGTTCGCCCAGGCCCTGCAAGCCCGACGCCCGCAAGACAACGTGCGGTTCGCGCCATTGGCCAGCCTGCCGTCGCCGGACCGTCTGCCCGGCGATGTGCGCCTGGTCCTGCTTGATCCGCCAAGCCTCGACTGGCGCCTGCAAAAAAAACCACGGCCCGGCCACGCTGGTCCTGCGCATCAGTCGCTTGCAGGCATACGAACGCCTGGGCGAGGCAACGCCTGAGCGTCTGAGCCTGCTGTGGAGCGATCCGCCCATGGCGCGGCAACTGCAACTGATCCGCAGGGTGCTGCCGCAAGTGCGGCGGGTCGGCGTGCTGTTCGACCGGCACAGCGAATTCCTGCTCAAGGACATCCAGCAGGCAGCCAGGCCGCTGGGCCTGGAAATCGTCAGCGAACGCTGGGACGACAGCAGTGACAACCGTCCCTTGCAGAACCTGCTGGGCCGCAGCGACGTACTGCTGGGCCTCGATGACCCCGACCTCTACAACCCCAAGACCGTGAAGAATCTGCTGCTCAGCAGCTACGCCCGGCAACGCGCGCTGATCGGGCCAAGCGCCGCTTTTGTCAGGGCCGGCAGCCTGGCCAGCACCTACAGCGACCAGGACGACTGGCTGGCGATCCTCGACGAATTGCTCGACCGTCCCACCGCCAGCTGGCCGCGCACGCTGTATCCGGTCCGTTTCAAAGTCATGAGTAACCAGCAGGTCGCCCGCTCGCTGGGCATTGAACCGATTGATGCCGAAGCCGTCGCTGCGCAGTTGGCAGAAGGAGAACACCGCCCATGACCTTGCGTCGACGTTGGGATATCAATACCCGCACCCAGCTCATTGCCCTCGGCCCGGCATTGTTGCTGACCGTGCTGTTGATCAGCTTCTTTACCTTCGTGCGAATCCAGGACTTGCGCCAGGAGCTCAACCACACCGGGCAACTGATCGCCAACCAGCTGGCTCCGGCTGCGGAATACGGGGTGATTTCCGGTAACAACGAGGTGCTGGAAAGTTTGCTCACCGCCACCCTGGCCACCCCTCATGTACGCTTCCTGGAAGTCCAGGACCGCACGGAGCGGATCCTCGTGTACGTCGAGCAACCGGCGCAGACGCGCAACCACTCGCGGCAGGTGGAGGTGTTCCAGGCTCCGGTTCGCCTGCAACGCATTGCGCTGAACAATGACTTCCTGCAAGGCACCAGCCCGTCCACCGAGGCGCCCGGCGAAGACTACCTGGGCCGCGTGATCGTCGGCATGTCCAGTGATGCCTTCAGCGAGCGCCAGCAGGAGATCCTGCTCAAGGCCGCGATCCTGGCGTTGTTCGCCCTGCTCTTTACCTTCCTGGTGGCGCGCCGACTGGCCGCCAGCCTGTCACAGCCGATCCGCGACATCGGCAATGCGGTCAAGGCGATCCAGCAAGGCGACTACAGCACCCCGCTGCCGATCGTCGACGACGGCGAACTGGGCGCTCTGTCGCGGCACATCAACAATCTGGCCGACGGCCTCGAACAGGCCAGCCGCGAACAGCAGCAAGCCATGGCGCAGTTGATCCAGACCCGCGAGGAAGCGGAGAAGGCCAACAGCGCCAAATCGGAATTCCTGGCCATGATGAGCCATGAACTGCGCACGCCCATGAATGGCGTCCTGGGCATGTTGCAGTTGCTGGAAACCACCCAGATGACCGACGAGCAGCACGAGTACACCGCGCTGGCTTCGGAATCCACCGAGCACCTGCTGAAGGTGATCAACGACATTCTCGACTTCTCGCGCATCGAACGTTCGGCCCTGGAACTGGAACATATCGCTTTCAACCTGGCGGAACTGGTCGGCAGCTGCGCCCAGTCGTTCCAGCACAGCGCCGCGCAACGCAAGCTGGGCCTGGACCTGCTGATCCCCGACGACATGCGGGCCCTGCAAGTGCAAGGCGACCCGACGCGGATCCGCCAGATCCTGGTCAACCTGATCGGCAACGCACTGAAGTTCACCGACCAGGGGCGCGTCACCGTGCAATGCCAGTGGCAGGCGCTGGATCATGAACTGCTGTGGTTCACCTGCACGGTACGCGACAGCGGGATCGGCATCCCGGCCGACAGCCTGGAGCGCATGTTCGATGCGTTCCAGCAGGCCGACAGTTCGATTTCCCGGCGCTATGGCGGCACGGGCCTGGGCCTGCCGATCGCGCGTACCCTGGCCGAACGCATGGGCGGCACACTGCGGGCCCAGAGCGTGGAAGGCCAAGGTTCGGTGTTCACCCTGGAAATCCCGCTCGCGCTGTCGCGGCAGTCTCCACCGACCCTGGCCCCGCGCGCGCCCGGTGGCGGCAATGATGGCGAGGGCCGCAATGTGTTGCTGGTGGAAGACAATCCGGTCAACCAGACCGTGATCGAAGCCATGCTGCGCAGCCTGGGCTTCACGGTCAGCGTCGCCACCGATGGCGCCCAGGCCGTGCGCAGCGCCGAAAGCCTGATTTTCGAAGTGATCCTGATGGACTGCCGGCTTCCGGTGATCGACGGCTACGAAGCCACGCGACAGATCCGTCAGTTGCCGGGCTGTGCCGAGGTGCCAATCATCGCCCTGACGGCCAACGCGTTGCAGGGCGACCGTGAAGCCTGCCTGGCCGCAGGCATGAACGATTACCTGGCCAAGCCATTCAAAAGAATTGACCTGCAGCAGATTTTGCAGCGCTGGGTACGTTGATCCGGGGCCCCGGACCATCTGTGACTGGCGTGAAAGGCGAAAGTGCGGCAGTCTTAAGCACCCGGACAAGTCTCGATCGGGAAACGAATAACAATTTCAGTGCACAGGTGTACATTCATTTTCCCGTGTGCTGTGACTTTCACTACAACGCAATAGTCTATGAGTAGGCTGCCGACTCGAGGCATGAACGCTTCGATCGGCCGGGAAGATTTGCCCCACCCTGCCGCATGGGACTATTGAGGAGCTCGCATGACCAAACAAAACGCCTTTACTCGGGAAGATCTGCTGCGCTGCAGTCGCGGTGAGCTGTTCGGCCCAGGTAACGCGCAACTGCCCGCCCCGAACATGCTGATGGTGGATCGCATCACCCATATCAGCGACGAGGGTGGCAAGTACGGCAAAGGTGAATTGGTCGCCGAGCTGGATATCACTCCGGACCTGTGGTTCTTCGCCTGCCATTTCGAAGGTGACCCGGTGATGCCGGGCTGCCTGGGCCTTGATGCCATGTGGCAACTGGTCGGCTTCTTCCTTGGCTGGCAGGGCCTGCCGGGTCGCGGTCGCGCCCTGGGTTCGGGCGAAGTGAAGTTCTTCGGTCAGGTGCTGCCGACCGCGAAGAAGATTACCTATAACATTCATATCAAACGCGTCCTCAAGGGCAAGCTGAACATGGCCATTGCCGATGGTTCGGTGGCTGTCGACGGTCGCGAGATCTACACCGCCGAAGGCCTTCGGGTCGGCGTTTTCACCTCCACTGACAACTTCTAAGGGTTATCCGCATGCGCCGCGTCGTTATCACTGGTCTGGGCATCGTTTCGTGCCTGGGCAATGACAAAGAGACCGTCTCCGCTAACCTGCGTGCAAGTCGCCCTGGCATCCGGTACAACCCGGAATACGCCGAAATGGGTCTGCGTAGCCAGGTTTCCGGCTCCATTGACCTCAATCTCGAAGAGCTGATCGATCGCAAGATCTACCGTTTCGTCGGCCACGCGGCAGCTTATGCCTACCTGGCCATGAAGGACGCCATCGCTGACTCCGGCCTGACCGACGAGCAGGTTTCCAACGTGCGCACCGGCCTGATCGCCGGTTCCGGTGGCGCGTCGACCCTGAACCAGATGGAAGCGCTGGACATCCTGCGCGAGAAAGGCGTCAAGCGTGTCGGCCCGTACCGCGTCACGCGGACCATGGGCAGCACCGTGTCGGCCTGCCTGGCCACGCCATTCAAGATCAAGGGCCTGAACTACTCGATCTCCTCCGCCTGCGCCACCAGTGCCCACTGCATTGGCACCGCGGTCGAGCAGATCCAGATGGGCAAGCAGGACATCGTCTTCGCCGGTGGCGGCGAAGAAGAACATTGGAGCCAGTCGTTCCTGTTCGACGCGATGGGCGCCTTGTCCAGCAAGCGTAACGACTCTCCGCAGACAGCTTCCCGTGCCTACGATGCCGACCGCGACGGTTTTGTCATCGCCGGCGGTGGCGGCATGGTCGTGGTCGAGGAGCTGGAACACGCCCTCGCCCGTGGCGCGAAAATCTATGCGGAAATCGTCGGCTACGGCGCCACTTCCGACGGCTACGACATGGTCGCGCCAAGCGGCGAAGGTGCCGTGCGCTGCATGCAGATGGCCATGTCCACCGTCGATACGCCAATCGACTACCTGAACACCCACGGCACCTCGACTCCGGTCGGCGACGTCGCGGAGATGAAAGGCGTACGTGAAGTGTTCGGCGACAAGGCCCCGGCCATCAGTTCCACCAAGAGCCTGTCGGGTCACTCCCTGGGCGCCGCCGGCGTTCACGAAGCGATCTACTGCATGCTGATGATGGAAGGCAACTTCATGGCCGGTTCGGCCAACATCGACGAGCTGGACCCGGAAGTGGCCGACCTGCCGATCCTGACCAAGACTCGCGAAAACGCCACCATCAACACCGTGATGAGCAACAGCTTCGGCTTCGGTGGCACCAACGCCACCCTGGTGATGAAGCGCTGGCAGGGCCAGTAAGCCCCGCTGCTACGCCGCACACAAAAACGCCCCGACTGGTTCGGGGCGTTTTTTTGTCCGGCAAATGTGCCTGGGTTCATTGTGGGAGCGAGCCTGCTCGCGAAAGCGGAGTGTCAGGCAACGATTCCCTGACTGTCGCCCTGCCTTCGCGAGCAGGCTCGCTCCCACATTTTTGATCTGCGCAAATGAAGGTTCAGCGCACGACAAACCGCTGCTGCGTCAGCAACCGATCACCCTGGAACACCATGAATCGCCACTCCCCCGGCACCACTTCGTGGCTTTCGGTGAATTCGTAGGCCATCACATCCTGCGGCGCGCCAGGCACCAGCTTCTGGATGACTTCGAATTTGTCATGGCGCACGCCATCGGGGGTACGGATGCCCGGGGTGAAATACAACAGGGTCAACGGCTGGTCATCCGCGACCTTGCCGGCCAGCTGGTAGCGCATGCCAAATTTGGTGCCCAGCTTTGCCGGTACGCTCTCGGTCTGGCGGATCTGCTCATTGCTGCGCCGCAAGACCCGCTCGCCCGATTGCAACTCGGCTTGCGGCCCTTCGAAGACACCGTATTCCACCGGACCTTCGACACGGACTTCGGCCTGTGCCAGGCCGCAGGTCAACAACAACGCGACCAGTGCGCTTGAACGGGTGAGATGCATAGTGCGCTCCTTGATTGAGATGAGCGCGAGGGTATGACGCGGGAGTGACAGCCTGATGACAAAGCGATGTTCGCCACGCCACCGATAGCCCAGGGATTGGCAGACCTGTGGCGAGGGAGCTTGCTCCCGCTCGGCTGCGCAGCAGTCGCCAGATTTTGGGGCTACTGCGTAGCCCAGCGGGAGCAAGCTCCCTTGCCACAAAAACGGACTTAGCGGGTCACTGAGCGCGGCAATACCGAGAGGAAGTTATCCCGCGCCACTTTCCTCGCGACATCTTCCGGCAAGGCATCAAGGAACGGGTCGAAGCTGTGCAGCTCCTTGCCCAGCTTGTTGAAGCGTCCGACCACATCAGATCCGACCATGAAGCGCTCCGGGAAGCGCTCCACCAGTTTTACCCATTCCTCGCGGGGCTTACCCGCCTCGTCGAGCAAATACGGCGTGAGCATGCTCCAGGACAGGTCGATGAACAGATTGGGATAAGACTCAAGCATCCGCGTCAGGGTGGGCAACAGGAAATCCAGCCGAGTCTGGTGCCGATGGATTTCCATGCTGGTGCCGGCATGGGCCCAGATGAATCGCGTATGGGGATGATTGCGCAACGGCTCTTCGACCTCCGCCAGGTACAGCGGATTTTTCTCCCGCTTGGAGGTGATGTTGGAATGCAGCATCACCGGCAGGTCATTTTCCGCCGCGAGGTGATAGATCCGCGTCATCGCTTCGTTGTTAGCGCGCGGTGTGTCGCCGGAGGTCAGCGCCGTCAGGTCATCATGGCGGGTGAAGACTTCGCCGATGCCTTGCCACAGCCCCGGATACAGGTCGAGCATGCGCTGGATATGAGCGTCGGAGTTCTTGTCATTGGGATTGAAGCCGGACAGGAACGGATGGAAGTACTGCCGCTGTTCGGCGGACAGTTTGTTTACCGCGGCGGCCACAATCACATCGGTGGCGCTGTACCAATAGGCGTCGGCATCGTCACCGGCGTAATAGCGTGGGCGCTTGGGTTCGTCTTCATGCCATTTCTTGGCCACCGGCACGCCGGAGATCATCACATGCTCGATGCGATTGTCCGCCATGGCCTTGAGCAACTTGGGCATGCCGGCCGTTTCCTGGAAGAAATCGACGTAGTGCAGGTGCGCATCACTGTAGGTGTATTCGCGAGCCACAGCGCCGGTGCTCGAAACAGCCAGCAGCCAAATGAAGATCAAACGGGTCAAAGGCACAGGCAGTCTCCGAAAAGCCATAAGCAGCATAGACCCATCCGTCCCGCCTGGGTTCAGCCAGCGCTGCCGTCCGCTGTAGCCTCGGGTTATGCTTTGCGCATTCGTCGTTCAACCTGGAAGACATCATGACCGCTCCCCTGATCGTTCGTCCCCGCGCAGAAGACGTGGAGGGCCAGCCGATTCTTCGCCCGCTGCCGTCCGCCAAATGCCGCAGCGTCGGGCCTTTCGTGTTTTTCGACCATATGTTGCAAACCACCTACCCGGCAGGCAAAGGCATGAACATCCGCCAGCACCCGCACATCGGGTTATCCACCCTCACCTACCTGTTCGAAGGAAAACTCCAGCACAAGGACAGCCTGGGTTCCGACCAGGTAGTGGATGCCGGGGATGTCAGCTGGATGACGGCGGGCAGCGCGATCGCCCATGTCGAGCGCACTCCGCAATCGCTGCTGGGCAGCGCTTTTGTGATGCATGGCCTGCAAGTCTGGCTGGCCTCGCCCCAGTCTCATGAGCAGGGGCCCGGGCACTACAGCCATCATCCGGCACCGACCCTGCCGGTCAGCGAGAACCTGGGCGTCAGCATCCGCATGATTGCCGGGTCAGGCTTTTGCCTGGAATCGCCGGTACCGGTGCTCTCGCCTACGTTGTATGCCGAACTGACCCTGCAAACCGCGACGACATTGTTGATTCCCACCGAACATGAAGAGCGTGCACTGTATGTATTGAGCGGCGAGGCGCAACTGGACGGTGAGCCGCTGGAGCCTCACTCGCTGGTCATCCTGCCGGCCGGCGAAGAGATGGCCCTGTTCGCCAGCAGCGACTGCCATGCCGTGCTGTTCGGCGGGGCACCGCTGGACGGGCCACGGCGGATGAACTGGAATTTCGTCGCCAGCGACCCGGCCCGTATCGATGAAGCCCGCCGGCGCTGGGCGGCCGGGGACTGGCCGACTGTGCCGGGGGAAAGCGAGCGGATCGAATTGCCCTGATTTCAGGGGTGTCTCATATGCAGCCATCGCGAGCAGGCTCGCTCCCACACTGGATCGGCGCGGTTCGCAGGTCTCGCGTACAACTCGGTTCAATGTGGGAGCGAGCCTGCTCGCGAAAGCAATATGACAGAAGCCAGGGCAATCAGCCCTTGAACACCTCATCCAGCAAATTATGCATCGACCGGAACGCCCGCCCGGCGATCTTGGCGTTGTACATCATCTTGCCCGGCACATTGGCCTGTGGATCGGTGAAGGAATGCACCGCGCCGCCATAACTCAGCAATTGCCAGTCCACCCCAGCGGCGTTCATCTCCTCCTCGAAAGCCGGCAACTGTTCTTTCGGCACCAG
Source organism: Pseudomonas sp. Z2-11 (assembly GCF_054161305.1). Taxonomy (NCBI): domain Bacteria; kingdom Pseudomonadati; phylum Pseudomonadota; class Gammaproteobacteria; order Pseudomonadales; family Pseudomonadaceae; genus Pseudomonas; species Pseudomonas sp. Z2-11. The sequence continues at coordinate 1,665,142 of NZ_CP096395.1, read as the reverse complement.
CGGATCGGAAGCGCCATGCATCACCAGGACGGCGCCCTGGATATTCTGCGCATCGGCCGGGTTCGGCGTATCCAGGGTCCCGTGGAACGAGATCGCAGCCTTGAGCGGTGCGCCGCTGCGAGCCAGCTCCAGTGAACAGCAACCACCGAAGCAGAAGCCGAACGTGGCCAGTTTGGCCGTGTCGACCTGCGCTTCGCCCTGGTTCTGCAATTGCTCCAGCGCTACCTGCATGCGCTTGCGCAACAAGGCCCGGTCGTTCTTGAGCGGCATCATTGCCGCTCCCGCCTCGTCGGCGTTGCTCGGGCGCAGCGTCTGCCCGTACAGGTCGGCGATCAGCACCACGTAGCCGTTGGCGGCCACCAACCTGGCAATGTCCTCGGCCCCCGCCCCCACGCCCATCCAGTTCGGCGCCATCAGCAACCCCGGACGCGGGCCCTGCTGGTTGACGTCGAAGGCCAGGCGACCTTCATAGCTTTGCCCATCGATCTGATACACCAGTGAACGAACCGTAACCTGACTCATGACGGACTCCTTTATTGACTGAACACCAGAAATGACAAAACCCGCCTGAGCGGGTTTTGTATTCACTTGATCAAGCTGACAGCTCAACCAGCAGCTTGTTCAAACGCCGGACATAGGCCGCCGGGTCTTTCAGGCTGTCGCCAGCCGCCAGGGCCGCCTGGTCGAACAAGATGTGCGAGAGGTCGCCAAAACGCTCTTCGCTCTGCTCGTTGTCGAGTTTTTCCACCAGCGGGTGAGCCGGGTTGAATTCGAAGATCGGCTTGGAATCCGGCACCTTCTGGCCGCTGGCCTCAAGGATCTGGCGCATCTGCAGGCCGAGGTCCTGCTCGCCGATGGCCAGGATGGCCGGGGAGTCGGTCAGGCGGTGCGAGACACGCACTTCGCTGACGGCATCGCCCAACGCAGTCTTGATCCGCTCGACCAGGCCTTCCTTGCTCTTGGCGACTTCTTCGGCGGCTTTCTTGTCTTCTTCCGAATCCAGGTTGCCAAGGTCGAGGTCGCCACGGGCCACATCGACGAAGCTCTTGCCGTCGAACTCGTTGAGGTAGCTCATCAGCCACTCGTCGATGCGGTCGGTCAGCAGCAGCACTTCGATGCCTTTCTTGCGGAAGACTTCCAGGTGCGGGCTGTTCTTGACCTGCGCATAGGTTTCGCCGGTCAGGTAGTAGATCTTGTCCTGGCCTTCCTTGGCGCGGGCCAGGTAATCGGCCAGGCTGACGCTCTGCTCGCCGTCGTCACTCTGGGTCGAGGCGAAACGCAGCAGGCCGGCGATCTTCTCTTTGTTAGCGAAATCTTCGGCCGGGCCTTCTTTCATCACCTGGCCGAAGTTCTTCCAGAAGCTCTTGTATTGCTCAGGCTCGCTCTTCGCCAGCTTTTCCAGCATGTCGAGGACGCGCTTGGTCAGCGCCGACTTCATGGAGTCGATGATCGGATCTTTCTGCAGGATTTCCCGCGAAACGTTCAACGACAGGTCGTTGGAGTCCACCACACCCTTGATGAAGCGCAGGTACAGCGGCAGGAACGATTCGGCCTGGTCCATCACGAACACGCGCTGCACGTACAACTTCAGCCCGCGTGGTGCTTCGCGCTGGTACAGGTCGAATGGCGCACGGGCCGGCACGTACAGCAGCGAGCTGTATTCCAGCTTGCCTTCGACCTTGTTATGGCTCCAGCTCAGCGGGTTCTCGTAGTCGTGGGCGATGTGCTTGTAGAACTCCTGGTATTCCTCGTCCTTGATGTCGGTACGAGGACGGGTCCACAGGGCGCTGGCGCGGTTGACGGTTTCCCATTCCACTTCAGGTTTTTCTTCGCCTTCGGCAGCGGTGACTTCCTTCGGCAACTCGATCGGCAGCGCGATATGGTCAGAGTATTTCTTGATGATGTTGCGCAGGCGCCAGCCATCGGCGAACTCTTCTTCACCGGACTTCAGGTGCAAGACGATGCGGGTACCGCGCTCAGCCTTGTCGATGGTCGCGACTTCAAATTCGCCTTCGCCCTTGGAGGACCAGTGCACGCCTTCGCTCGCTGCGAGGCCGGCACGGCGGCTGAACACTTCGACCTGATCGGCAACGATGAACGCGGAATAAAAACCGACGCCGAACTGACCGATCAGATGGGAATCCTTCTTCTGGTCGCCCGACAGGTTTTTCATGAAATCGGCGGTACCGGACTTGGCGATGGTGCCCAGGTGCGTGATCACCTCGTCGCGGCTCATGCCGATGCCGTTGTCTTCGAGGGTGACGGTTTTCGCGTCCTTGTCGAAGCTCACACGGATTTTCAGCTCCGCGCCGCCTTCCAGCAGTTCTGGCTTGGACAGCGCTTCGAAACGTAATTTGTCGACTGCGTCAGAGGCGTTCGAGATCAGCTCGCGAAGAAAAATTTCCTTATTCGAATACAGCGAGTGAATCATCAGGTGCAGCAGCTGCTTCACCTCGGTCTGGAAGCCCAGGGTTTCCTTTTGAGTTTCCACGCTCATGGTCATCAAACTCCAAGTGGATGGTGGTGTCCGCCTCGCTGAGATTGGCGGCGGGATGTCCACAAGGTGGGGGCACCGGTGATGATTTCAAGGGGCGGTCGGCCTGGAGGGTGCAGGGATCTTGAAATGGGCTCTAGCCGTGGCAATCGGTTCGGCTTCGGATTCCTGCCAGGCGGTGATCGCCACATTGGCCACACGCCGGCCCTGGCGCCAGACCTGACACCGGGCATAGGTGTCACGAAACTGCCCGGCGCGCAGGTAATCCAGGGAAAAATCGATGATCTTCGGCACCCCGGTCGCACGGGTCGCAATCAGCAGATGAACGGCGGCCGACAGCTCCATGAAACCGGCAATCACCCCGCCATGGATCGCGGGCAGTAAAGGGTTACCAATGTTGTCCTTGTTGGCCGGCAGGCAGAACAGCAACTCGTCGCCCTGACGAGAACATTCGACGCCGATGAGGCGCGCATAGGGAATCGAGGCCAGCAGCAGCGCGTAGTCGCCTTGCTCGCAGGCCTGGCGCAGTTGTTCCTCGGTGATATCGGTCATGGCTTTTGCGCCGCAGCCGTCAGGCCACCCTTTCTCATTCCCCGAGCGCTATCGCCCAGGCGCATGAAAGTGCCCACCACATGGGCGATGGGTTGCCCGGGATCATCCTGGTAGGCAAAACCCCGGCTGAAAATCACGTCCGGCGTGACCCTATAGCACTGGGCGAAACCATAGATGGCTTTATCAGGCATGGCCGCGTGCATGTAATCGATGCGCAGATCGAGGGTCGGGCAGACCTCGAATTGCGGCAGCACGCACAAGGTCGACATGCCGCAAGCGGTATCCATCAGCGTGGTCAGCGCTCCGCCATGGACGATGCCTGTCAGCGGATTACCGACAATGGAGGGGCTGTACGGCAACATTACCGTCAACCCTTCGGAACTGGCGCTGTGCAGCGTCAGACCCAGCACCTGGCAATGCCTCAGCGCGGATAAAAAGCGTGTCGCACGCTCAAAAACGGAATCCTCAGCCATTTGTGTTAATGCCCTTGTGTATGCAGAAGCCCAACAACCACCGTGGGCCATAAAGTTCCGCTGCGCTGCAAAGTTATATATCTAGAGCAAAAGAGGAACTTAACCAGAGGGGGCCCGCTCAAAAGGCCAGTAGTTATATCCATAAGGAGAAACACCCCATGCGTAAGACTTTTGCTATTGCCTTGATGTTGGCCGCCTCCCTCGGTCTCGCTGCCTGCGATAAAAAATCCGAGGACAAGGCTCAAGATGCCAACCAACACGCTGAACAAGCTCAGCAAGACATGAACAAAGCACAGGATAAAGTGAACGACGCGGCGAAAGAAAACGCCGAAGCTGCCAAAGCTCAGTCTGAATCGAACAGTGCCGCCCAGCAGGAACAAGCCCCTGCTACCGCGCCTAAAACCAACTGATACGGTTTCAGTGGTAAAAGAAAACCCGCCTGGTGCGGGTTTTCTTTTGCCTGCAATTCGACAAAACTGCCGTCAAGCCGCTTCCTTGCCGGTTTCGGGCACCGGCGCTTCGGTAGGCGTGTAGACCATCACGTCCAGCACATCCGAATGAAACTCGCGTTGATACAACACAAACACCACGCCGGCGCTCATCAGCATGAACAGCCAGGGGCTGACGAACCATGCCAGCATGGTCATGCCGAAATAATAGGCACGCAAGCCGAAGTTGAACTGGTTGGCCGCCATCGAAATGACCCGCGCCGCCCTCGAAGCAAAGGCCTTGCGCTCCAGCTCGGACACATGCCGCTCGCCGATCATTGGCGCCGAACCTACCAGGACCGCGGCGAAGTTGTATTGGCGCATGCACCAGCTGAACGTGAAGAACGCGTAGACGAACACCAGCGCAAGACACAGCAGCTTCACTTCCGCCATGCCCTGGGAGGCCTGTTGTACCAGCGGCAGGTCCGCAAGCAGCGATACCGCGCGGTCCGACGCCCCGAGCACGGTCAGGATACCGGCCAGGATGATCAGCGTGCTGGAGGCGAAGAACGACGCGTTGCGCTCCAGGTTGCCGATCACGCTGGCATCGGCAATGCGGTTGTCGCGCAGCAGCATGCGACGCATCCAGTCTTCGCGGTACAGGTGCATCACGCTGGCCAGGCACGCCGTGTCGCGGGCCTTCCAGGAGGCGTAACGGGTATAGCCGGCCCAGCAGATGATGAACCAGACGGCGGCGAGCAGATGGATCAGGTTGGCTTGGATGAATGACATGCAGTTCCCTGTGATGAAACAAAACTTGCGGCAATAATATCAGCGAACCCTGTGGGAGCGAGCCTGCTCGCGATAGAGATATAACTTTCGCTTCTATGTCAGCCGTTCGGGTGCTTTCGGGAGCAGGCTCGCTCCACAGGTCCACGGAAAAAGACATCCCAATAAAAATGCCCCGTATCGATTGATACGGGGCATTTCGTTTTTACCGATGGGCCTGCTGGAAGCCGCTTACGCCAACGCTTCGCTGCGCTTGCCCAGCAGTCGATCGCAGACCACCGCGACCACCAGGGTCATGACCGAAGGCACCAGCCAGGCCAGGCCCTGGTCGCTCAACGGCAGGTGGGCCAACTGCGTCGGCAGCCAATCCGCCAGCCCGGCGCCCTTGAGGGCGTCGATCAAGCCGAACAGGAACGACACCAGCATGACCGGGCCGACGATGCGCCCCTGCTCATGCCAGAAGTCCTTGCAGAAGCTCAGGGCGACCAATGCGATGCAAGGTGGATAGATCGCGGTCAGGACCGGAATCGAGAAAGCGATCAGCTTGGTCAGCCCGAGGTTGGACACCAGCAGCGAAAACGCCGCCAGAATGATCACCAGCGTCTTGTAGGACAGCGGCAGGACACGGCTGAAGTACTCGGCGCAGGCGCAGGTCAGGCCAACCGCCGTCACCAGGCACGCCAGGGAGATCAGCACCGCGAGGAAACCGCTGCCCAGGCTGCCGAAGGTATGTTGCACGTAGGCATGCAGGACGGCCGCGCCGTTGGTCGCGCCCGCGGCAACTTCATGGCTGCCCGAACCCAGGCGGAACAGGCTGACATAGACCAGCGCCAGCCCCACCCCGGCGATAAGCCCGGCGATGATGGCGTAGCGGGTGATCAAGGCCGGAGACTCGACGCCCCGGGAACGGATGGCGTTGACGATGACGATGCCGAACACCAAGGCACCGAGGGTATCCATGGTCAGGTAGCCATTGATGAAGCCTTGGGAAAACGGCGCCGCCACGTATTCGGGAGTCGCCACGCCGATGTCGCCCGCCGGCAGGGCAAACGCGGCGATGCCCAGCACTGCCAGGGCGATGATTTTCAGCGGCGCGAGAAAGCGCCCGACGGTGTCCAGCAAACGGCCCGGATAAAGCGAGATGAAGAACACCACCAGGAAGTACACCGCGCTGTACAGGAACAACGCCAACGGGCTCTCGCCGGTCAGCGGTGCCAGGCCGACTTCGAACGATACGGTGGCCGTTCGCGGGGTGGCGAACAGCGGGCCGACCGCCAGGTAGCACACCGCTGCCAGCAAACCACCGGCGATCTTGCCGATGGGGCTGCTCAAGGCGTCCATCGCGCCACCGACCTTGGCCAGCGCAACGACCGTGATCACCGGCAGCCCGACCGCCGTGATGAGAAAGCCCAGCGCCGCCATCCAGACATGAGGCCCGGACTGCAAACCGACGATAGGCGGGAAGATGATGTTGCCGGCCCCGACGAACAGGGCAAATGTCATGAAACCAAGCGCCAGGATGTCCTGGCCTTTCAACACTTTCATTAAGGAAACCACACTACTGAATCGGAATTTAGAGAGGGATTTCCCTTATGGGTGAGGGAAATGCTGCCGATCCGTATGAGACCGACCCGTTTAGCGCGTCGCTTCCTTGTGGGCAGCGGTCGCAAAAATGGCTGCTAGCCTAACGAATTCAAGTGAAAAACGCACTGTTACAGGGCGAACTATCCGATACACGACATTGCTGTGTCGCATTTACGTATCTATTTTTCCACCAGTCGCAGCAATGCCCCCCCGTGGCGAGGGAGCTTGCTCCCGCTGGGCTGCGCAGCAGCCCTCATTCAGGCGCCTGTATTTATCAGACAAAATGCGCTGCCCAGTTTACGACTGCTACGCAGCCGAGCGGGAGCAAGCTCCCTCGCCACAAGAGCGAACCAGAAACGACAAAGGCCACCCGAAGGTGGCCTTTGTTGCTGGAACGAAGGGTCAGCCGAAGCTTACTTCTTCATTTCCCAGCCAGTCAGCTCGGCCAGGGCCTTGCCGATGTCTGCCAGCGAACGCACGGTTTTCACGCCTGCGTCTTGCAGCGCAGCGAACTTCTCGTCCGCAGTGCCTTTGCCGCCGGAGATGATTGCACCCGCATGGCCCATGCGCTTGCCCGCAGGGGCAGTCACACCAGCGATGTAGGAAACGACCGGCTTGGTCACGTTTGCCTTGATGTAGGCAGCGGCTTCTTCTTCAGCGGAACCGCCGATCTCACCGATCATGACGATCGCTTCGGTCTTCGGGTCTTCCTGGAACAGCTTCAGGATGTCGATGAAGTTGGAGCCCGGGATCGGGTCACCGCCGATGCCGACGCAAGTGGACTGACCGAAACCGGCGTCAGTGGTCTGCTTCACGGCTTCATAGGTCAGGGTGCCGGAACGGGAAACGATACCGACCTTGCCTGGCAAGTGAATGTGACCTGGCATGATGCCGATCTTGCATTCGCCTGGAGTGATCACGCCTGGGCAGTTAGGGCCGATCAGGGTAACACCCAGTTCGTCGCACTTGACCTTGGCATCCAGCATGTCCAGGGTAGGAATGCCTTCGGTGATGCAGACGATCAGCTTGATGCCGCCGAATGCTGCTTCCAGGATGGAGTCCTTGCAGAAAGGAGCTGGAACGTAGATCACGCTGGCGGTGGCGCCAGTGGCAGCTACAGCGTCTTTCACGGTGTTGAACACTGGCAGGCCCAGGTGCTCGGTGCCGCCTTTGCCCGGCGTTACACCGCCGACCATCTGGGTGCCGTATTCGATGGCTTGCTGGGTGTGGAAACTACCTTGCGAACCGGTAATGCCCTGGCAGATAACCTTGGTGTCTTTGTTGATCAGGACGCTCATTATTTGCCCTCCGCAGCTTTGACGACTTGTTGAGCAGCGTCGGTCAGGCTGGTAGCAGCGATGATGTTCAAACCGCTTTCTGCCAGTACTTTAGCGCCCAGTTCAGCGTTGTTGCCTTCAAGGCGCACAACAACCGGGATTTTCACGCCGACTTCTTTCACGGCGCCAATGATGCCTTCGGCAATCATGTCGCAGCGAACGATGCCGCCGAAGATGTTGACCAGTACTGCAGCGACGTTGGAGTCGGACAGGATGATCTTGAACGCTTCGGTAACGCGTTCCTTGGTAGCACCGCCGCCCACGTCGAGGAAGTTGGCTGGCTTGCCGCCATGCAGGTTGACGATGTCCATGGTACCCATGGCCAGGCCGGCACCGTTGACCATGCAGCCGATGTTGCCTTCCAGCGCTACGTAGTTCAGTTCGAACTTGGCAGCGTGCGCTTCGCGCGGATCGTCCTGCGACGGATCGTGGAAAGTCTTCAGCTTAGGCTGACGGTACATGGCGTTGGCGTCGATGTTGATCTTGGCATCGAGGCAGTGCAGATCGCCGTCGGCCTTGATCACCAGCGGGTTCACTTCCAGCAGGGCCAGATCGTGATCCTGGAACAGTTTGGCCAGGCCAACGAAGATCTTGGCGAACTGGGCAACCTGCTTGCCTTCCAGGCCCAGCTGGAAAGCCAGCTCGCGACCCTGGAATGGCTGTGCGCCAACCAGTGGATCGATGGTGGCCTTGAGGATTTTTTCAGGGGTGTCGTGAGCGATTTTCTCGATGTCCACGCCACCTTCGGTGGAAGCCATGAACACGATACGACGGCTCGAACGGTCAACGACAGCGCCCAGGTACAGCTCTTTAGCGATATCAGTGCACGATTCAACCAGGATCTTGGTGACTGGCTGACCGTTGGCGTCAGTCTGGTAAGTCACCAGACGCTTGCCCAGCCACTGCTGTGCGAAGGCTTTGGCGTCTTCTTTGCTGCGAACCAGCTTGACGCCGCCCGCTTTACCGCGACCACCGGCGTGAACCTGGGCTTTGACAACCCATTCGCTGCCGCCGATCTTGTCGCAAGCTTCTGCTGCCGCTTCCGGGGTGTCTACCGCGTAACCGGTGGATACTGGCAGGCCGTACTCAGCGAACAGCTGCTTACCCTGATACTCGTGAAGATTCATGCTTATTACCGTCTTCGTTAGGTACTGCGCATTCGGTGCTGCACCGTTGTGGTGCCGCACCACCTGTGACTGCTGCTTGCGTAGCGTTCCGGTTAACCGGTGCCGCTACGCAAGACTGCGTCCAGCGGACATTCCGCGGTGAGTCTTGCACGCAAGGCTCGCGACGGGCCGCACCGCCGTGGTTTCTTATTATCCGTTAACGCTTCTTGCGGTTGGCCACGTGGATGGCGCCGCCATTCACGGCCAGGGCCGCTTCGTGCAAGGCTTCGGACAGGGTCGGATGGGAGAAGACCATCATGCCCAGGTCTTCAGCGCTGGTGCCGAATTCCATACCGATCGCGCCTTGCTGTACCAGCTCGGCAGCGCTTGGGCCAATGACGTGAACGCCCAATACGCGGTCGGTCTTGGCGTCGGCGATGACTTTCACGAAACCGCCGGTGTCGTTGGCTGCCATGGCGCGGCCGCTGGCGGCGAACGGGAAGGTGCCGACGTTAACTTCAACGCCTTCGGCTTTCAAGGCCTGCTCGGTTTTACCAACCCATGCGATTTCCGGGTGGGTGTAGATAACCGATGGGATCAGGTCGTAGTTCATCTGGGCCTTGTGGCCCTTGATGCGTTCGACAACCATGATGCCTTCTTCGGACGCCTTGTGCGCCAGCATCATGCCGCGAACCACGTCACCGATGGCGAAGACGCCCGGTACGGCGGTTGCGCAATGGTCATCGACCGCGATGAAGCCGCGCTCGTCGATTTCCACGCCGCAATCGGCGGCCAGCAGGTCAGTGGTCACCGGACGACGGCCGACCGCTACGATCAGCTTGTCGAACGTGATGGTCTGTTCGCCGTTGGCGTCGGTGTAGTTGACCACGACTTCTTCGCCGTTGACCTTGGAGCCGGTCACGCGAGCGCCCAGCTTGATGTCCAGGCCTTGCTTGGTCAGGGTCTTCAGCGCTTCCTTGGAAACCGCGGTGTCGGCGGCCATCAGGAAGGTGTCGAGGGCTTCGAGCACGGTCACTTCAGCGCCCAGGCGCGACCATACCGAACCCAGTTCCAGGCCGATCACGCCAGCGCCGATCACGCCCAGGCGTTTTGGCACGGTCTGGAATTCCAGGGCACCGGTGGAGTCGACGATGACGTTCTGGTCGACCGGAGCCGGCGGGATGTCGATTGGACGCGAGCCTGGCGCCAGGATGACGTTTTCGGCTTCGATCACTTCAACCGAGCCGTCTGGCTTGGTCACTTCGACTTTCTTGCCCAGCAGCAGCTTGCCGTGGCCTTCGATGGAAGTCACGCCGTTGGCCTTGAACAGGGTGGCAACACCGCTGGTCAGGTTCTTGACGATGCCGGCCTTGCGGCCAACCATCGCGGCGACGTCCATTTTCACTTCACCGGTAGAGATACCGTGAACGTTGAAGCTTTCTTTCGCTTCCTTGTATTTCCAGGAGCTGTCCAGCAGCGCCTTGGAAGGAATGCAACCGACGTTCAGGCAAGTACCGCCCAAGGCTTGCTTGCCTTCCTTGTCGGTGTATTTCTCGATGCAGGCAGTGGTAAGGCCCAGTTGCGCAGCCTTGATGGCCGCTACGTAGCCGCCAGGGCCCGCACCAATCACTACCACGTCGAATTTCTGAGTCATGAGTCATTCCTTTTCGAATCAAACCGGACGGTCACTTGTGGTGACCGTCGAGGGACGAAACCGGTTGTTTCAGCAAGAGGCCGGTCAACAGACCGGCCCTCGCGGCGAAAATCAGATATCCAGCAGCAGACGAGCCGGATCTTCAAGCAGGTTCTTGATGGTTACCAGGAACGTCACGGCTTCTTTGCCGTCGATCAGGCGGTGATCGTAGGACAGTGCCAGGTACATCATCGGACGAATCACGACTTGACCATTGATCGCCATCGGACGCTGCAGAATGTTGTGCATGCCGAGGATAGCCGCTTGTGGCGGGTTGACGATCGGGGTCGACATCATCGAACCGAATGTACCACCGTTGGTGATGGTGAACGTACCGCCGGTCATCTCTTCGATGGACAGCTTGCCGTCACGGGCCTTCTTGCCGAAGGTGGCGATGCCGCCTTCGATTTCGGCCAGGCTCATCAGTTCGGCGTTGCGCAGTACCGGAACCACCAGGCCACGGTCGCTGGAGACCGCGACACCGATATCGGCGTAGCCGTGATAGACGATGTCGGAACCGTCGATCGACGCGTTGACGGCCGGGAAGCGTTTCAGCGCTTCGGTGGCAGCCTTGACGAAGAACGACATGAAGCCCAGGCGTACGCCGTTGTGGGACTTCTCGAACAGATCCTTGTACTTCGAACGCAGGGCCATGACTTCGGTCATGTCGACTTCGTTGAAAGTGGTCAGCATCGCCATGTTCGACTGGGCTTCGACCAGACGCTCGGCAACCTTGGCACGCAGGCGGGTCATCGGTACGCGTTTTTCCACGCGGTCGCCGGCAGCGAACACTGGTGCGGAAGCGGCAGGCGCGGCAGGCTTGGCTGGTGCTGCGGCCGGTGCGGCTTTCTTGGCGGCAACAGCTGCAACCACGTCTTCCTTGGTCACGCGACCACCCTTGCCGGTGCCGGCAACGGAAGCGATGTTGATACCGTTCTCTTCAGCCAGCTTGCGAGCAGCAGGGGCAGCGACTGGATCGTCTTCGCCCGATGCAGCAGGAGCAGCGGCCTGAGCGGCAGCCGGTGCAGCAGCAGCGGCTGGAGCGGCGGCGGCAGCGCCGCCCTCTTCGATCGAGCCCAGGACCTGGTTCGACAGAACGGTGGCGCCCTCTTCGGCAATGATTGCGCCCAGCACGCCGTCGGCTTCGGCCAATACTTCCAGCACGACCTTGTCGGTCTCGATGTCGACGATCAGGTCGTCACGCTTGACGGCCTCGCCTGGTTTCTTGTGCCAGGTGGCAACGGTGCCATCGGCAACCGATTCCGGGAATGACGGGGCTTTGATTTCGATAGCCATTATCTGTGGGTCCTTAAAATTCGGTTTCAGTCAGCACGAAGGCGTTAAACAGTGAAGGCATCTTGCAGCAGTTTTTCCTGCTGCTCGGCGTGCATCGACGCATAACCACACGCAGGGGCGGCAGAAGCGTCACGACCGGCGTACTCCAGGCCCAGGGCCTTGTTATGGTTGCCGATGCTGCGACGCAGGTGATGCTGGCTGCTGTACCAAGCGCCCTGGTTCATCGGTTCTTCCTGACACCACACCACGTGGGTGAGGTTGGTGTAAGGCGCGATAGCCTCCATCAGGTCGTCTTCCGGGAACGGGTAAAGCTGCTCGATACGCACGATGGCGATGTCTTCGCGGCCTTCGGCACGACGTTTTTCCAGCAGATCGTAGTAGACCTTGCCGCTGCACAGGATCAGGCGAGTCACCTTCGCCGCGTCCAGGGTATCGATTTCCGAGATAACGGTCTGGAAGGAGCCTTCGGCCAGGTCTTCGAGCGTGGAAATCGCCAGCTTGTGGCGCAACAGCGACTTGGGCGTCAGCACGATCAGCGGCTTGCGCAGCGGACGGATGACCTGGCGACGCAGCAGGTGGTAGATCTGCGCCGGGGTCGTCGGTACGCAAACCTGGACGTTGTGCTCGGCGCACAATTGCAGGTAACGCTCCAGACGTGCCGAAGAGTGCTCCGGCCCCTGCCCTTCATAACCGTGTGGCAGCAGCATGGTCAGGCCGCAGAGACGACCCCACTTGTGCTCGCCGCTGGTGATGAACTGGTCGACCACCACCTGGGCACCGTTGGCGAAGTCGCCGAACTGGGCTTCCCAGATCACCAGCGCATTCGGCTCGGTGGTGGAATAGCCATATTCGAACGCCAGGACGGCTTCCTCGGACAGCAGCGAATCGTACAGGTCGAAACGTGGCTGGCCTTTGTACAGGTGTTGCAGCGGGATGTAGGTGCTGGCGTCTTTCTGGTTGTGCAGCGCCGCGTGGCGGTGCGAGAAAGTACCGCGGCCTACGTCCTGGCCGGTGATGCGAATCGGGTGACCTTCGAACGCCAGGGTCGCGTACGCCATGGTTTCGGCGTAACCCCAGTTGATCGGCAGGCCGCCGGCTTGCATCTTCTGGCGGTCTTCGTAGATCTTCGCGACCTGGCGCTGGACCACGAAGCCTTCCGGGATTTCCAGCAGCTTGGCCGACAGTTCCTGCAAGGTCTTGAGGTCGAAGCGCGTGTCGTGACGCGCGGTCCAGGCGTGGCCCAGGTAAGGACGCCAGTCCACGAACAGTTCCTTGTTCGGTTCCTTGACCAGGCTTTTTACAACGTGCAGGCCGTTGTCCAGGGCGTTGCGATATTCATCGACTTTTTCCTGGATGCGCGCGGCATCCAGAACGCCGCTCTGGGTCAGGCGATCGGCGTACAGCTCGCGGGTGGTGCGCTGCTTGGCGATCTGCTGGTACATCAGTGGCTGGGTACCGCTTGGCTCGTCGGCCTCGTTGTGGCCGCGACGACGGTAGCAGACCAGGTCGATCACCACGTCGCGCTTGTACTGCATGCGGTAGTCGATGGCCAGCTGGGTCACGAAGAGCACGGCTTCCGGGTCATCACCATTCACATGGAGAATCGGCGCCTGGATCATTTTCGCGACGTCGGTAGCGTACTCGGTGGAACGCGAGTCCAGCGGGTTGCTGATGGTGAAACCGACCTGGTTGTTGATGACGATGTGAACCGTACCGCCAGTCTTGAAGCCGCGGGTCTGCGACATCTGGAAGGTTTCCATGACCACGCCCTGACCGGCGAATGCCGCGTCACCGTGGATGGAAATCGGCAGGACCTTTTCACCGGTCGGGTCGTTGCGACGATCCTGGCGGGCACGGACCGAACCCTCGACCACCGGGGAAACGATTTCCAGGTGGGACGGGTTGAAGGCCATGGCCAAGTGGACTTCGCCACCGGTGGTCATCACGTTGGACGAGAAGCCCTGGTGGTATTTCACGTCACCGGAACCCAGCTCGACCTTCTTCTTGCCTTCGAACTCGTCGAACAGCTCGCGCGGGTTCTTGCCGAAGGTGTTGACCAGTACGTTCAGGCGACCACGGTGGGCCATGCCGATGACGACTTCCTTGGTACCGTAGGAGCCGGAACGCTGGATCAGCTCGTCGAGCATCGGAATCAGGCTTTCACCGCCTTCCAGGCCGAAACGCTTGGTGCCCGGGTATTTGGTACCCAGGTATTTCTCCAGACCTTCACCGGCAGTGACGCGCTCGAGCAAGTGGCTCTTGATGTCGGCGGAGTAAGTCGGACGGCCACGAACGCTTTCCAGACGCTGCTGGAACCACTGGCGCTGCTCGGAATCGGTGATGTGCGTGAATTCAGCGCCGATGGTGCGGCAATATGTCTGCTGCAACGCTTCGTGAATTTCGCGTAGGCTCGCTTCCTCTTTGCCGATGAACAGGTCGCCGGCACGGAAGGTCGTATCAAGATCGGCATTGGTCAAGCCGTAATGAGTGATCGACAGGTCTGCAGGTGCAGGACGCTGCCACAGCCCCAGCGGGTCCAGCTGGGCTGCCTGGTGGCCGCGCATCCGGTAGGCCTGGATCAGTCGCAGTACTTCAACTTGCTTCTTCTCATGCTCGGAGCTCACGCTGCCGGCAGACACCGGTTGGGCGCGGCGCTGGTTCTTTGCCAGCAGCACGAAATGATCGCGAATCGTCGAGTGCGAAACATCGGTGGCAGAGTTACCGTCAGCCGGCAACTTCTGAAAGTAGGTGCGCCATTCTTCTGGCACAGCGTTAGGGTCGTGCAGGTAGAGCTCGTAGAGCTCTTCCACATAGGCAGCGTTACCACCGGAGAGGTGGGCACTGTTCCACATGCGCTGCATCACGCTTTCTTGCATGCTTGGTCACCCTCGATTAGGGGAACACCACCGGCGAAAACACCGAGCAAACTTGCAGAAGTCCGAGTGCAGCGACTAAAACAAGCCACTTAGGATCACGCTGATAGTCCGGGTACCAGCCCGGATGCCCCTGCTTGTCTCATTTCTTCAAAATAAGAACGGCCGCTTTGTGAGTGGCTGCTCTGGTTATAGCCAGGACGTGGGTTGAAGCCCACGCCCTCGCCTTTACGGGTACAGCGGTTCTACGGGTACAGCAGCTGAATCACACGCCGTTTTGCAGCAGCATGTTACGTACGTGACCGATGGCCTTAGTCGGGTTCAGGCCTTTCGGGCAGACGTTGACGCAGTTCATGATCCCGCGGCAGCGGAATACGCTGAACGGGTCATCCAGTGCGGCCAGACGCTCGGACGTCTTGGTGTCACGGCTGTCTGCCAGGAAGCGATACGCTTGCAGCAGGGCGGCCGGGCCCAGGAATTTGTCCGGGTTCCACCAGAACGATGGGCACGAGGTCGAGCAGCAGGCGCACAGAATGCACTCGTACAGACCGTCGAGCTTTTCACGCTCTTCAGGAGACTGCAGACGCTCGATGGCCGGAGCCGGCGTGTCGTTCTGCAGGAATGGCTTCACCTTCTCGTATTGCTTGTAGAAGATGCTCATATCGACGACCAGGTCACGGATGACCGGCAGACCTGGCAGCGGCCGAACGATCAGCTTGTTGCCCTTGACCACCGCCGACAGCGGCGTGATGCAGGCCAGGCCGTTCTTGCCGTTGATGTTCATGCCGTCGGAGCCGCAAACGCCCTCGCGGCACGAGCGACGATAGGAAAAACCTTCGTCCTGCTCTTTGATCAAGGCCAGCACGTCCAGCACCATCAGGTCTTTACCACCGGTATCGACCTGGAAGTCCTGCATGAACGGCGCGGCGTCCTGATCAGGGTTGTAGCGATACACACTGACTTGCAACATAGCGGTCACCCTTAATAAGTCCGGACTTTAGGTTCGAAAGTCGGAACAGTCTTCGGCGAGAAGTTCACGGCACGCTTGGCGACGCGTTTTTCACCCGGGAAGTACAAGGTGTGGCACAGCCAGTTTTCGTCGTCACGGTCTTCGAAGTCTTCGCGGGCATGGGCACCACGGGACTCTTTACGCACTTCAGCCGCGATGGCGGTGGCTTCGGCCACTTCCAGCAGGTTCTGCAGTTCCAGCGCTTCGATACGGGCAGTGTTGAACGCCTGCGACTTATCGTTGATCTTCACGTTGGCGATTCGTTCACGCAATTGCGCCAGCTGGGCAATACCCTTCTGCATGTATTCGCCGGTACGGAACACACCGAAGTAGTTCTGCATGCAGCTTTGCAGCTCGCGACGCAGGGTGGCGACGTCTTCGCCTTCGGTACGCTCGTTGAGACCGGCCAGACGCTTGAGGGCCACGTCGATGTCGGTGTCGCTGGCGTCGCGGTATTCGATACCGTCGGTCAGCGCTTTTTCCAGGTGCAGACCGGCAGCGCGGCCGAATACCACCAGGTCGAGCAGCGAGTTGCCGCCCAGGCGGTTGGCACCGTGCACCGATACGCACGCCACTTCACCCACTGCGAACAGGCCAGGGATGATTGCGTCCACGCCTTCGGCGTTCTGGGTGATTGCCTGGCCATGAATGTTGGTGGCAACGCCGCCCATCATATAGTGGCAGGTTGGAACCACTGGAACCGGCGCAACGACTGGATCGACGTGAGCGAAGGTCTTGGACAGTTCGCAGATACCTGGCAAGCGGCTGTGCAGCACTTCTTCGCCGAGGTGGTCGAGCTTGAGCATCACGTGGTCGCCGTTCGGGCCACAGCCGTTACCGGCAATGATCTCTTTAACCATCGAACGAGCCACGACGTCACGACCGGCAAGGTCCTTGGCGTTCGGAGCATAACGCTCCATGAAACGCTCGCCGTGCTTGTTGATCAGGTAACCGCCTTCACCACGGCAGCCTTCGGTGACCAGTACACCAGCGCCGGCGATGCCGGTCGGGTGGAACTGCCACATTTCGATGTCCTGCACCGGCACGCCGGCACGCAGGGCCATGCCGACGCCGTCACCGGTGTTGATCAGGGCGTTGGTGGTGGACGCGTAGATACGGCCCGCACCGCCGGTCGCCAGCACGGTGGCCTTGGCGCGGATGTAGGTGGTTTCGCCGGTTTCGATGCAGATCGCGATCACGCCGACGAAGGCGCCGTCCTGGTTCTTCACCAGGTCGACAGCGTAGTACTCGTTCAGAAACACGGTACCGGCTTTCAGGTTGCCCTGATAAAGGGTGTGCAGCAGTGCGTGACCGGTACGGTCGGACGCAGCGCAAGTGCGTGCAGCCTGGCCGCCCTTGCCGTAGTCCTTGGACTGGCCGCCGAACGGACGCTGGTAGATACGGCCCTGTTCGGTACGCGAGAACGGCATGCCCATGTGGTCCAGCTCGTAAACAGCAGCCGGGCCTTCCTGACACATGTATTCGATAGCGTCCTGGTCACCGATGTAGTCGGAACCCTTGACGGTATCGTACATGTGCCAGCGCCAGTCATCGTTCGGGTCGGCCGAAGCGATGGCGCAAGTGATGCCACCCTGGGCGGAAACAGTGTGCGAACGGGTCGGGAAAACCTTGGTGATCACGGCAGTCTTGTGACCGCCCTGTGCCAGTTGCAGCGCTGCGCGCATGCCGGCACCGCCACCACCAATGATGATGGCGTCGAAAGAAATCGTTGGAATGTTAGCCATGAATCAGATACCCCAGAGAATCTGCACACCCCAGACGAAGTAAGCGAACATCGCAACGCCGCATACTGCCTGGAAGAGGAAACGTACGGCAGTCGCCGACTTGCCGAACGCCATCTGCGTCAGGTAGTCGGTCGCGATGGTCCACATGCCGACCCAGGCGTGAGCGCCGAGTGCGACGAGTGCCAGCAGACTGAAGATACGCATCCAGTTGTTTGCAAACAGTTCGTGCCATTGGGCATAGCCCAGGCCGGGGTTGGCTACCACATATCCGATCAGGAAGATGAAATAAGCCGCGAGAACGACCGCAGAGACACGCTGCGCCATCCAGTCATAGAGGCCCGAACGCGAAAGGTTCGTGACGTTGGTTACCATATCCAGACTCCTGCCAGAACGATCAGCACCGCAGACACGGCGATAATGATTTTCGAGCCCAGCTTGCCGCCTTCCAGCGTCTCACCGATGCCCATGTCCATGATCAAGTGGCGCACGCCGGCTACCAGGTGATACAGCAAGGCGGACAGGATGCCCCAAATCACTAGCTTGGCTAGCGGACTGGTCAGACACGCTTTCACCTGACCGAAGCCTTCTTCCGAATCGAGCGACTTGTCCAATGCATAAAGCATGATGGCCAGGCTGACGAAGAGGATGACACCGGAAATACGGTGAAGAATGGACGTGTAAGCAGTGACTGGGAGTTTGATGGTCCTTAGGTCTAGGTTTACAGGTCGTTGGCTTTTCACGGCTTTTTTTTCACACTGAAGAGCCCCTAACAATCAGGGCAAAGTTGTTGGGGCGCGCACTGGTCAGGTACTCACCACCCAGGGAGTGACGACCCCCAAGAAAGCAGGCCCAAAAGCCCCTGGCGGTCGGTGGCCGAGTATAGACAGTTAGGCTACTAATGACAACGCGTTCACCTTCCCCTAATAGCGCATTGCACATGCAGGGCAAAAGGCGTAAACGGCAGGCAATTTCGCGGAAAAAGTCCGGTTAAAGCCTTCTGGAGCAAGACTTTAGGCAAATTGACATTCGGATTTATCTCACTATAGTGGTGCGGGCCCTGCGTGGGGGGTCTGTCTGATGATTCCAAGCATTAATAGGAGGCCACATGGCTGACAAAAAAGCGCAGTTGATCATCGAGGGCGCAGCCCCCGTCGAGCTGCCCATTTTAACCGGCACCGTTGGTCCCGATGTAATCGACGTACGGGGCCTGACGGCCACGGGCCGTTTCACCTTTGACCCAGGTTTCATGTCGACCGCCTCGTGCGAGTCGAAAATCACCTATATCGACGGCGACAACGGCATCCTGCTGCACCGCGGCTACCCGATCGAGCAACTGGCTGAAAAATCGGACTACCTGGAAACCTGCTACCTGCTGCTCAACGGCGAGCTGCCAACCGCAGAGCAAAAGGCCCAGTTCGTCAGCACCGTGAAGAACCACACCATGGTTCACGAGCAGTTGAAGACCTTCTTCAACGGCTTCCGTCGCGATGCCCACCCGATGGCCGTCATGTGCGGTGTTGTCGGCGCCCTTTCGGCCTTCTACCACGACTCCCTGGACATCAATAACCCCCAGCATCGCGAAATCTCCGCGATCCGCCTGGTGGCGAAGATGCCGACCCTGGCAGCCATGGTCTACAAGTACTCCATGGGCCAGCCCATGATGTACCCGCGCAATGACCTGACCTATGCAGAGAACTTCCTGCATATGATGTTCAACACCCCGTGCGAGATCAAACCGATCAGCCCGGTGCTCGCCAAGGCCATGGACCGCATCTTCATCCTCCATGCCGATCACGAGCAGAACGCCTCCACGTCCACCGTGCGCCTGGCCGGCTCGTCGGGTGCCAACCCGTTCGCCTGTATCGCCGCCGGTATCGCCGCGCTCTGGGGCCCTGCCCACGGCGGCGCGAACGAAGCGGTACTGACCATGCTCGATGAAATCGGCGATGTCTCGAACATCGACAAGTTCATCGCCAAGGCCAAGGACAAGAACGATCCGTTCAAGCTGATGGGCTTCGGCCACCGGGTCTACAAGAACCGCGACCCGCGCGCCACCGTCATGAAGCAGACCTGCGACGAAGTGCTCAAGGAACTGGGGATCAAGAACGATCCGCAACTCGAACTGGCCATGCGCCTGGAAGAGATCGCCCTGACCGACCCGTACTTCATCGAGCGCTCGCTGTACCCGAACGTCGACTTCTACTCGGGGATCATCCTCAAGGCGATCGGCATTCCGACCAGCATGTTCACCGTGATCTTCGCCCTGGCGCGGACCGTCGGCTGGATCTCCCACTGGAAGGAAATGCTCTCCAGCCCGTACAAGATCGGCCGCCCTCGCCAGCTGTACACCGGCTACGAGTCGCGTGACATCACCAAGCTGGAAGACCGCAAGTAAGGCTTGCCTTGCAATAGATCCCAAGCTGCACCGAAACAGCCCCCGCTTCTTATATAAGAGCGGGGGCTGTTTTGTTTATGCCTCTTTTTATCTGATGCGGAAGCCGCATTGGCAGACCCGACGCTATCGCGAGCAAGCTCGCTCCCACAGTTGGCCTGTTGTGAACCCCAGGCTTGTGTTCACTGGAGATCCCCTGTGGGAGCGAGCTTGCTCGCGATAGCGGCAGGCCTGCGCTCATAAATCCCACACAAAAAAAATACCCCGGCCTCTCGACCGGGGTATTGCATCAAACACTACGCTTCAACTTGAAGCTTTCAACTTGCCGCTGCCTCAGTGATTCACTGCCCCACTCGCCCCCAGGCCAGTCTGCGAACGCACGAATTGCGGGAAGAACAGCGCCCGCTCGTTTGCACCTTCAGCCGACTTGTCGGTGATGGAGAAGAACCAGATGCCGACGAACGCAATGGCCATCGAGAACAGCGCTGGGTATTCGTACGGGAAGATCGCCTTCTCGTGACCCATGATCTGCACCCAGATGGTCGGGCCGAGGACCATCAGGCCCACGGCACTGACCAGGCCCAGCCAGCCGCCGATCATCGCGCCACGGGTGGTCAGTTTCTTCCAGTACATCGAAAGCAGCAGTACCGGGAAGTTGCAGCTCGCCGCGATGGAGAACGCCAGGCCCACCATGAACGCGATGTTCTGCTTCTCGAACAGGATACCCAGGCCGATCGCTAGCACCGCCAGACAGATAGTGGTGATTTTCGAAACCCGAATCTCATCCTTCTCGTTGGCCTTGCCTTTCTTGATCACGCTGGCATACAGGTCATGGGACACCGCCGAGGCACCGGCCAGGGTCAGCCCCGCTACCACCGCCAGGATGGTCGCGAACGCCACCGCCGAGATGAAGCCCAGGAAGATGCTGCCGCCAACCGCGTTGGACAGATGCACCGCCGCCATGTTGTTGCCGCCCAGCAAGGCACCTGCCGCGTCCTTGAAGGCCGGGTTGGTGCTGACCAGCAGGATCGCGCCGAAGCCGATGATGAAGGTCAGGATGTAGAAGTAGCCGATGAAGCCGGTGGCATACAGCACGCTCTTGCGAGCTTCCTTGGCGTCGCTCACGGTGAAGAAGCGCATCAGGATATGTGGCAGGCCAGCGGTACCAAACATCAGCGCCAGGCCAAGGGAGAAGGCCGAGATCGGGTCCTTCACCAGGCCGCCAGGGCTCATGATCGCTTCACCCTTAGGGTGAACCTTGACCGCTTCGGCAAACAGCATGTTGAAGTCGAAGTTGACGTGCTTCATCACCATCAGCGCCATGAACGAAGCACCCGACAGCAACAACACGGCCTTGATGATCTGTACCCAGGTGGTGGCCAGCATGCCGCCGAACAGCACGTAGAGGCACATCAGGATACCGACCAGGATCACCGCAACGTGGTAGTCCAGGCCGAACAGCAGCTGGATCAGCTTGCCGGCACCGACCATTTGCGCGATCAGGTAGAACGCCACCACCACCAGCGAACCGCAAGCCGACAGGCTGCGGATCTGGGTTTGCCCGAGGCGATAGGACGCCACGTCGGCAAAGGTGTATTTACCCAGGTTGCGCAGACGCTCGGCGATCAGGAACAGAATGATCGGCCAGCCCACCAGGAAGCCGATGGAGTAGATCAGGCCGTCATAACCGGACGTGAACACCAGCGCGGAAATACCCAGGAAGGACGCCGCCGACATGTAGTCGCCGGCAATCGCCAGGCCATTCTGGAAGCCGGTGATCTTGCCGCCGGCCGCATAGTAGTCGGCCGCCGAGTTGTTTTTCTTGGATGCCCAGTAGGTGATGTACAGAGTCGCGCCGACGAAGGCCACGAACATCAGGATAGCCGCGACGTTGAGGGGCTGTTTCTGCACAGCCCCCGCCACGGCATCAGCCGCCCAGACGCTCGGTGCGAACGCAGCGATGCTCAAAAGAGCCAGTAGACGCCGGATCATTGCTGAGCCTCCTTGAGAATCGCATTGTTCAGGTCGTCGAACTCGCCATTGGCGCGTCGTACGTAAATGCCGGTCAGCACGAAAGCCGAGAGAATCAGGCCGATCCCGATGGGAATGCCCCAGGTGATGGTGGACTCCGGGGATATCTTGGCCCCGAGAATGTGCGGCCCGTAGGCAATCAGCAGGATGAATCCCGAGTAAAGCCCTAGCATGATCGCCGAGAGAATCCAGGCGAACTTTTCCCTTTTACTCACCAGCTCCTTGAAGCGCGGGCTGTTTTGTATCGAGAGGTAAATGCTGTCGTTCATTGTTTTTATCCTCGCAGCACAGATTTAAGTTGGAACGACCCTACTCTATGCGGCTCAAGGCCAGGTTCCAGACGACCTTAGTATTAGAACGACATGACGGTTTTGCCAGTTTCCCGGATATTTTCGCAATTGCCCGTGCCCTCTGTGGGAGCGAGCCTGCTCGCGAAAGCTGCTTGCGGGTCAAATGCAAGGTCAGCTGGCAGATCGCTTCGCGAGCAGGCTCGCTCCCACAGGGGTGCGTCAAATTCAAGAATCACGGGCACAAAAAAACCGCATGAACAACTCATGCGGTTTTTCGGAACAGTCAGACCAGGCCGATTACTTGCCGGTCCACTCCTTCACGCGGTCCGGGTGCTTGGCAACCCAATCCTTGGCGGCGGCGTCCGGCTTGGCGCCTTCCTGGATCGCCAGCATGACTTCACCGATTTCGTCTTTCGAGGCCCACTGGAACTTCTTCAGGAACGCGACCACTTCCGGCGCCTTGGCTTCCAGGCCTTTGCTGCCGATGCTGTTTACGGTTTCAGCCGCGCCGTAGACACCCTTCGGATCTTCCAGGAAGCGCAGTTTCCACTTGGCGAACATCCAGTGCGGCACCCAACCGGTGACGGCGATGGACTCTTGTTTCTTCTCGGCACGGGTCAGCTCGGCGATCATGCCGGCGCCGGAACTGGCCTTGAGTTGATAACCGGTCAGGTCGTAGTCCTTGATCGCCTGTTCGGTCTTGAGCATCACGCCTGAACCGGCGTCGATGCCGACGATGCGTTTCTTGAAGGAATCGTCGGTCTTGAGGTCTTCCAGCGACTTGGCCTTGACGTACTCCGGCACGATCAGGCCGATCTTGGCGTCCTTGAAGTTCGGGCCGTAGTCGACCACGTTGTCCTTGTTTTTCGTCCAGTAGTCACCGTGAGTCACCGGCAGCCAGGCCGAAAGCATTGCATCGAGCTTGCCGGTGGCCACGCCCTGCCACATGATCCCGGTCGCCACCGCTTGCAGCTTCACGTCATAACCGAGTTTCTGCTTGATCACTTCGGCCGCCACATGGGTGGTCGCGACGCTGTCGGACCAGCCGTCGACATAACCAATGCTCAGGGTTTTGGTTTCGGCGCTGGCCAGGGTGGAGCTGATCGCCAGTACCAGTGCGGCACCTGCGCCCAAGAGTCGTCGCATCTTCATCGTTACTTCCCCGAAAGTGCTGCGCCCGACGGATGCCGAGCAGCGTCAACGTATTGTTATGGTGCACAGCGCCCCCATCACGCTCACCTGCAAACCGGTTCGAACGCCAGTGGAGTACTGACAGGCTGATCATCAACCTGCGCCGATCTGGAACCTGCTCTGTCTGCGACCCTGAGGCAGCGAGAAACGACATCAGAAAGCCAGCAAGCCATTCCGGGCGTTTCAGACCGCGGATTTCGATCAAATCTTGCATGCCTGAACCAGGCGAGCCGCCAGGTCACTAGCGGTCACCACGCCTCAACGTGTATCGTCCCGCTACTATCGCGACCCGTCCGCGCTTGTTTTGCAGCCGTCATGGCACTTGGCTTCACTTCGGTGGTCATAGGCTGCGAACTTCATTCGGCACCTTCCTCTAAGGGATCCAGACATGCTCCGTTCCTTGCGCTTCGCTGCCCTCGCCGGCGGCCTTATCCTGAGTGCGTCCGCGCTGGCGGTGGATGTCGACGCCGCCAGCTATGGCTACCCCTTGACCAACCCGTTCGAGGCGACCATCGCCACCACGCCGCCGGACCTGCGCCCGGAGCTGCCGCTGAATGAGGACATCAACCAGTCGGACCAGAGCCTGACCCTGCGTCCGGAGCGCGAATTCATCCTGCCGGACAATTTCTGGCCGGTGAAAAGCCTCACCTACCGCATGGCCACCCAAGACAAACCCGCGCCGCTGATCTTCCTGATCGCCGGCACCGGCGCGCGGTATGACAGCACACTCAACGAGTATTTGAAGCGCCTCTACTACAAGGCCGGCTACCACGTGGTGCAGCTATCATCGCCCACCAGTTTCGACTTCATGAGTGCCGCTTCGCGCTTCGCCACACCGGGCATCACCAAGGAAGACGCCGAAGACATGTATCGCGTGATGCAGGCCGTGCGCGCGCAAAATCCGAAAGTGCCCGTCACCGAGTACTACCTGACCGGCTACAGCCTCGGCGCCCTGGACGCGGCCTTCGTTGCGCACCTGGACGAGACCCGGCGCAGTTTCAACTTCAAGAAAGTCTTGTTGCTGAACCCGCCAGTGAACCTCTACACCTCAATCACCAACCTGGACAAGCTGGTCCAGACCGAGGTCAAGGGCATCAACAGCACCACGACATTCTATGAACTGGTACTGAACAAACTGACCCGCTACTTCCAGCAGAAAGGCTACATCGACCTCAACGATGCCCTGCTCTATGACTTCCAGCAGTCCAAGCAACACTTGAGCAACGAGCAAATGGCGATGCTGATCGGCACCTCGTTCCGTTTCTCGGCGGCCGACATCGCCTTTACCTCAGACCTGATCAACCGTCGCGGCCTGATCATCCCGCCGAAGTTCCCGATCACTGAAAGCACCAGCCTGACGCCGTTCCTCAAGCGCGCGCTGCAATGCGATTTCGACTGCTACCTCACCGAGCAGGTGATCCCGATGTGGCGCGCGCGCACCGACGGCGGCAGCCTGCTGCAACTGGTTGACCAGGTGAGTCTGTACGCGTTGAAGGATTATCTGCAGGCCAGCACGAAAATCGCGGTGATGCACAACGCCGACGATGTGATTCTCGGCCCGGGCGACCTCGGCTTTCTGCGCAAGACTTTTGGCGACCGCCTGACCGTTTATCCACTGGGCGGCCATTGCGGCAACCTTAACTACCGCGTCAACAGCGACGCCATGCTGGAGTTCTTCCGTGGCTAAATACCTCCTGCTTATCGCCGCGTTAATGAGCGCGGGCATGGCCCACGCCGATGACAGCAAGGCCAATGCCCCCGTGGTGGTGGATTCGGACGGCTTCAAGGAGCCGCTGACCAAACTCAAGTTCAACCCCGGCCTGGATCAGCGCGAATTCGAACGCTCGACGCTCAACGCCCTGAACGTCTACGACCCGCTGGAATCGTGGAACCGCCGCGTCTACCACTTCAACTACCGCTTTGACGAATGGGTCTTCCTCCCTGTTGTCGACGGCTACCGCTACGTCACCCCGAGCTTCGTGCGCACCGGCGTCAGCAATTTCTTCAACAACCTGGGGGACGTCCCGAACCTGATGAACAGCCTGCTGCAATTGAAGGGCAAGCGTTCGATGGAAACCACGGCGCGCCTGCTCCTCAATACCACCGTAGGCATCGCCGGCCTCTGGGACCCGGCCACGGCCATGGGCCTGCCGCGTCAGAGCGAGGACTTCGGCCAGACCCTGGGTTTCTATGGTGTGCCCGGCGGCGCGTATTTCGTGCTGCCGATCTTCGGTCCTTCGAACCTGCGCGACACTTCGGGCCTGCTGGTGGATTACACCGCGGAATCGGCGATCAACTTCCTGAACGTCTCGGAGGTCAGCTCCAACCACCCGGAACTGCTGCTGTTGCGCGGCGTGGACAGGCGCTACCAGACCAGCTTCCGCTACGGGCAGCTGAACTCGCCGTTCGAGTATGAGAAGGTGCGGTACGTGTACACCGAGTCGCGCAAGTTGCAGATCGCCGAGTAACTTTCGGACACCGCAAAACCCATTGTGGGAGCGAGCTTGCTCGCGATGGCGTCGGTTCAGCTACATTTGCATTGGCTGATACACCGCTATCGCGAGCAAGCTCGCTCCCACAGTTGTTTTGTGTTGCCGGATTCAGCCTTTCAGCGCTTTCCAGATTTTGCCCACGACGAGCACACCCGCCAACACTGCAGCCCCCCCGACAATTCCCGCCACCGCATTGAGCAGCATCGGCACGATGAACCCGGCGCCGCCGGCACCAGCCGCCACGCCTTCGATCCAGTGATGCACCGCCGGTACGCCATGGGTCAGGATGCCGCCGCCCACCAGGAACATCGCCGCCGTACCGATCACCGACAGGCTTTTCATCATGTAGGGCGCGGCGCGCAGGATGGCGCCGCCGATGCTTTTGGCGGCCTGGCCAGGCTTTTGGGTCAGCCACAAGCCCAGGTCATCGAGCTTGACGATCCCCGCCACCAGGCCGTACACGCCGACAGTCATGACAATCGCAATGCCCGACAGCACGATAACCTGCTGGGTCAGCGGCGCATCGGCGACAGTGCCAAGGGTGATGGCGATGATTTCCGCCGAGAGAATGAAGTCGGTGCGAACCGCGCCTTTGATCTTGTCCTTTTCGAAGGCCACCAGGTCCACCGCCGGGTCGGCCACCGCCTCCACCAGTTGCGCATGCCCGGCCTGGTCTTCAGCCTTGCTGTGAAGGAACTTGTGGGCGAGTTTTTCGAACCCCTCGAAACACAGGTAGGCACCGCCCACCATCAACAGGGGTGTCACCAGCCAAGGCACGAAGGCACTGATTGCCAGCGCCGACGGCACCAGGATCAGCTTGTTGATGAAGGAACCCTTGGCCACCGCCCAGACCACCGGCAGCTCCCGCTCGGCCCGCACACCAGAGACTTGCTGGGCATTGAGCGCCAGGTCGTCGCCGAGCACGCCGGCGGTTTTCTTGGCGGCCATCTTGGTCATCAGCGCCACATCGTCGAGCACGGTGGCGATGTCGTCGATCAAAACCAGCAAACTGCTTCCAGCCATGGAGGGGCTCCTTGAACAATAATGCTGCGCAGCATACCGCGAGCGGCGCCGCCTTGGGGCATTCTTGAGCGGCCCGCGAGGCCGGTGCTACCATGCGCCACCGCCAGAACCGGCAAGGAACCCCAGGGTTTATGAGCACTATCCGCGAGCGCAACAAAGAACTGATCCTGCGTGCCGCCAGCGAAGAGTTTGCCGACAAGGGCTTCGCCGCGACCAAAACCAGCGACATCGCGGCCAAGGCGGGCCTGCCCAAACCCAACGTCTATTACTACTTCAAATCCAAGGAAAACCTCTACCGCGAGGTCCTCGAAAGCATCATCGAGCCGATCCTCCAGGCCTCCACGCCCTTCAACGCTGACGGCGAGCCGGGCGAAGTATTGAGCCACTACATCCGCTCCAAGATCCGCATCTCCCGCGACCTGCCCTTCGCCTCGAAAGTCTTCGCCAGTGAAATCATGCACGGTGCCCCGCACCTTAGCGCCGACCTGGTCGAACAACTCAACGCCCAGGCCCGGCACAACATCGACTGCATCCAGACCTGGATCGACCGCGGCCAGATCGCTCCCATCGACCCCAACCACCTGATGTTCAGCATCTGGGCCGCCACCCAGACCTACGCCGATTTCGACTGGCAGATCAGCGCCGTGACCGGCAAGGCCAAGCTCGACGAAGCGGATTACGAAGCGGCGGCGCAGACGATTATCCGGTTGGTTTTGAAGGGGTGTGAGGTGGGCTGAATCACCGCGGCGCCCCATTCGCGAGCAGGCTCGCTCCCACAGGGGATCTGCAATTCTCATACATTTTGTGTCGGTCGCCAGACCTTGTGGGAGCGGGCTTGCTCGCGATTGGCGGCGACTCGATTTCATGTCAAAGCCAAATGGCATCCCACAGCGGATAGTCGCCAAGCCGCTTCACCAGGCCTGCCCGCAGTGGGTTGGCGACGACATAGCGCGCCATTATTTTCAGATCTTCGTCCCGACGCAACGCCCGATCATGGTAGCCCGCCTGCCAAAGGCTGCCGGCCCTGCCAGTCGCCTCATTGATCCCCTTGGCACTGATGGATTTTACTTGGCACATCAACTGCCCCAAGGACCCTTGATGCAGTCGAATCAACCAATGGACATGATCAGGCATGACGACAAATGCGAGGGAGTCCGCGATGCCCTGCTCTTGTGCCTCCCTGAACTCCTGAACGACGATCCTGCCCAAACCATGGTCTTTGAAGACCGGTTCGCGCGCCAGCGTATTGGCAGTCAATAAGTAGATGCGATTTTGCTCCGCATAGCGACCGATACGCAGGCGATGTGAAGCTGAGCGTGCAGGCATTCCGTCGCCCTCCTTCCCTAACGAATCCTGAAAGGTTAGCGCTGGGAAATGAAGTGTCGTGGTCAGCTTTTTTGCCGGATGTGTAGGGTCGATTGCATTCGCGAGCAAGCCCGCTCCCACAGGGGATCTGCGATGTCCATACATTTTGTGTCGGTTACCAGACCCTGTGGGAGCGGGCTTGCTCGCGAATACGCCAGTCGATTCAGCGCATGATCAAACAGCAACCCCCGCATCCGCCCTCAACCCCGACACCTCCACCGCCCTGAGAGCCACCTGCTCATCCACATCCGAAACATCCCCGCTGACACCAATCGCCCCCAGCACCTTCCCGTCCTGATCCCTGATCAACACTCCGCCCGGTGCCGGCACGATGTTGCTTTGGCCCAAGCCATTCAAAGCGGCAAAGAACGCCGGGCGCTGCTGGGCGTCCTGGGCCAGCAGGCGTGAGCCCTTGCCCAGAGCGATCGCGCCCCAGGCCTTGCCGATAGCGATTTGCGGGCGCAACAGGCTCGCGCCGTCCTCGCGCTGCAAGGCTACGAGGTGTCCGCCGCTGTCCAGGACCGCGACGGTCAAGGGGGCTGCGCTTATCTCGCGGCCTGCGGCAAGGGCTTGCCCCGCCAGGCTGACGGCGATTTTCAAGGTGAGATCGCTCATGGGTGCTGTCCTTCTTTAGTCATGGGAGAGCCTCGAGGCTTTACTTTCAGCAAAACCGAATTCAGCAAATAGAACACAACAAACATAGTTTTTGTATACAATATTTTTCACTATCCGCATTAAACGACAAAAGGCATCAGTAAATCTGGCATCTGGCGAACCAAACAGCTGCTTGAGAAAATCAATTGACCTTAGCCGCCTGCCGTGAATAAACTCCGATCCACAGCCACTTGTATACAATTACAAAACGTAAGAGGCACAAAACAATGAGCAAAATGAGAGCAATCGAAGCCGCCGTCCTGGTGATGCGCCGTGAAGGCGTGGACACCGCCTTCGGCATCCCGGGTGCCGCGATCAACCCGCTGTACTCTGCCCTGCAAAAGGTTGGCGGCATCGATCATGTCCTCGCTCGCCACGTTGAAGGCGCCTCGCACATGGCCGAGGGCTACACCCGGACCAAGGCCGGCAACATCGGCGTGTGCATCGGTACTTCGGGGCCGGCGGGCACTGACATGGTCACTGGCCTCTACAGCGCTTCGGCCGACTCGATTCCGATCCTGTGCATCACCGGGCAAGCGCCCCGCGCCCGCATGCACAAGGAAGATTTCCAGGCGGTGGATATCACCAGCATCGTCAAGCCCGTGACCAAATGGGCGACTACCGTGCTGGAGCCGGGACAGGTGCCCTACGCCTTTCAGAAGGCTTTCTTCGAGATGCGCTCCGGCCGTCCGGGCCCGGTGCTGATCGACTTGCCGTTTGACGTGCAGATGGCCGAGATCGAATTCGACATCGACGCCTATCAGCCGCTGCCCCTGGCCAAGCCGGCCGCCAACCGAGTGCAGATCGAGAAGGCCCTGGCGATGCTGAATCAGGCCGAGCGCCCATTGCTGGTGGCGGGTGGCGGCATCATCAATGCCGATGCCAGCGACTTGCTGGTGGAGTTTGCCGAGCTCACCGGCATCCCGGTGATCCCGACCTTGATGGGCTGGGGCACGATCCCGGACGATCATCCGTTGATGGTCGGCATGGTCGGCCTGCAAACCTCGCACCGCTACGGCAACGCCACCTTGCTCAAGTCGGACGTGGTGCTGGGCGTCGGCAACCGTTGGGCCAACCGCCACACCGGTTCGGTGGACGTCTACACCGAAGGCCGCACATTCATTCACGTCGACATCGAACCGACCCAGATCGGCCGGGTGTTCACCCCCGACCTGGGTATCGTTTCCGACGCAGCCTCGGCCCTGACCGTGTTCATCGAAGTGGCCCGCGAATGGCAAGCCGCCGGCAAGCTGAAGAACCGCAGCGCCTGGCTTCAGGATTGCCAGCAACGCAAGGCCAGCCTGCAGCGCAAGACCCATTTCGACAACGTGCCGGTGAAGCCGCAGCGCGTCTATGAGGAAATGAACCAGGTGTTCGGCAAGGACACCTGCTATGTCAGCACCATCGGTCTGTCGCAGATCGCCGGGGCGCAGTTCCTCCACGTCTACAAACCACGCCACTGGATCAACTGCGGCCAGGCCGGTCCCCTGGGCTGGACCATTCCGGCCGCGCTGGGAGTGGTCAAGGCCGATCCGGATCGCAAGGTCGTGGCGCTGTCGGGCGACTATGATTTCCAGTTCATGATCGAAGAACTGGCGGTGGGTGCGCAATTCAAGCTGCCCTACATCCACGTCGTGGTGAACAACTCCTACCTGGGCTTGATCCGCCAGGCCCAGCGCGGCTTCGACATGGACTACTGCGTGCAGTTGTCGTTCGACAACCTCAACGCCCCGGAGCTCAACGGTTATGGCGTGGACCACGTCGCCGTGGCCGAGGGCCTGGGTTGCAAGGCATTGCGGGTGTTCGAGCCGTCAGGTATCCAGCCAGCGCTGCGCAAGGCCCAGGAGATGATCGAAGAGTTCAGGGTGCCAGTGATCGTCGAGATCATCCTTGAGCGGGTGACCAACATTTCCATGGGCACCGAGATCAACGCCGTCAATGAATTTGAAGACCTGGCGCTGGTGGGCAACGATGCACCCACCGCGATTTCATTGCTCGACTGACCTTCTCCTGTGGGAGCGAGCCTGCTCGCGAAGGCGATCTACCCTTCATTGAATGTTGAATGACATACCGCTTTCGCGAGCAGGCTCGCCCCCACAAGGGAGGCCTGCCCACTATTTACTGGAGACCACCATGCCGCGTTTCGCCGCCAACCTGTCCATGCTGTTTACCGAGCAGGATTTCCTCGCCCGTTTCGAAGCGGCCGCCAAGGCCGGTTTCAGTGGTGTCGAATACCTGTTTCCCTACGACCACAGCTCCGCTGAACTCAAGACCCTGCTCGATGCCCATGGCCTGACCCAGGTGCTGTTCAACCTGCCGGCCGGCGACTGGGCCAAGGGTGAGCGCGGTATCGCCTGCCTGCCGGATCGGGTCGAGGAGTTCCGCGCCGGGGTCGACCTGGCGATTGCCTATGCCAAGGTGTTGGGCAACACCCAGGTCAATTGCCTGGCCGGGATCCGTTCGCAGAAGTGCGACGAAGCGCTGGCGGAAAAAACCTTCGTCGCCAATCTGAAGTACGCCGCCGAAAAGCTCCAGGGCGCCGGCATCAAGCTGGTGATGGAAGCCATCAATACCCGCGACATCCCGGGTTTCTTCCTGAACAACACCGCCCAGGCCCTGTCGATCCGCGAACAGGTGGGCAGCGCCAACCTGTTCCTGCAATACGACATCTATCACATGCAAATCATGGAAGGCGACCTGGCCCGGACGCTGTCGGCGCACCTGGGCGAGATCAACCATGTGCAACTGGCGGACAACCCGGGCCGCAACGAGCCCGGCACCGGAGAGATCAATTATCGGTTCCTGTTCGAACACCTGGATCGCATTGGTTATCAGGGTTGGGTCGGCTGCGAATACAAGCCGCTCACCACCACCGAAGCGGGACTGGGCTGGTTGAAAAGCCATAACGCGATCTGACCTGACACGAGCTTTTGTGGCGAGGGAGCTTGCTCCCGCTCGGCTGCGAAGCAGACGCATGTTTTTTCACCGATGGATTTCTGGGGCCGCTTGGCGGCCCAGCGGGAGCAAGCTCCCTCGCCACAGAGTCCGCGGGGCATCTTAAACAAGAGAGGATTTTCCACATGGCTAAAATCGGATTCATCGGCACCGGCATCATGGGCCACCCCATGGCACTGAACCTGCAAAAGGCCGGTCACAGCCTGTTCCTGACCCAGCATCACGACGCTGCCCCGGCCGACCTCGTGGCAGGCGGCGCGGTGGCGCTGGCCAACCCGAAGGAAGTCGCCCAGGAGGCCGAGTTCATCATCGTCATGGTCCCGGACACACCGCAGGTCGAGGATGTGCTGTTCCGCGCCGATGGCGTAGCGGCCGGCGTGGGCGCGGGCAAGGTGGTGATCGACATGAGTTCGATCTCCCCCACCGCCACCAAGGCGTTCGCGGCGAAGATCAATGAAAAAGGCGCGCAGTACCTCGACGCCCCTGTATCGGGCGGTGAAGTCGGCGCCAAGGCCGCGACCCTGAGCATCATGGTCGGTGGCGACAGCGCCGCGTTCGAGCGCGCGCTGCCACTGTTCCAGGCGATGGGCAAGAACATCACCCTGGTGGGCGGCAACGGCGATGGCCAGACCGCCAAGGTGGCGAACCAGATCATCGTCGCGCTGAACATCCAGGCCGTGGCCGAGGCCCTGCTGTTCGCCTCGAAGAACGGCGCCGACCCGGCGAAGGTCCGTGAAGCGTTGATGGGCGGTTTCGCCTCGTCGAAGATCCTCGAAGTGCACGGTGAGCGCATGATCAAGGGCACCTTCGACCCGGGCTTCCGCATCAGCCTGCACCAGAAGGACCTGAACCTGGCCCTGCAAGGCGCCAGGGAGCTGAACATCAACCTGCCCAACACCGCCAACGCCCAGCAAGTGTTCAGCACCTGCGCGGCCATGGGTGGCAGCAATTGGGACCACTCGGCGTTGATCAAGGGGCTGGAGCATATGGCCAATTTCTCGATTCGCGACAAATAGGCCCTGCCCTGCCCTGCCCTGCCCCTGTGGGAGCGAGCCTGCTCGCGAAGCGGTGTGTCAGTCAACGCTTGATTGGCAGGTTGACCGCCTTCGCGAGCAGGCTCGCTCCCACAGGTAACCGAGTCGCCTCAGCCAATAATAAAAATCGGGAGCCCGCCATGTCGGTCGATCCGCAACAATTGCTGCGCGAGCTGTTTGCCACGGCCATCGACGCGGCCCATCCGCAGCACGTCCTCGAACAGTACCTGCCCGCAGACCGCAGCGGTCGGGTGATCGTCATCGGTGCCGGCAAGGCCGCCGCGGCCATGGCGCAAGTGGTCGAGCGCTGCTGGCACGGCGAAGTCAGCGGCCTGGTGGTGACCCGCTACGGCCATGGCGCGCCCTGCGAGAAAATCGAAGTGGTCGAGGCCGCTCATCCAGTACCGGACGCCGCTGGCCTGGAAGTGGCCGGACGGGTGCTCGAACTCGTCAGCAACCTCAACGAAGACGACCGGGTGATCTTCCTGCTGTCCGGCGGGGGCTCGGCGTTGCTGGCCTTGCCGGCGGCCGGCATCACCCTGGCCGACAAGCAATCGATCAACAAGGCCCTGCTCAAGTCCGGCGCCACCATTGGCGAGATGAATTGCGTGCGTAAGCACCTTTCGGCGATCAAGGGTGGCCGACTGGGCAAGGCCTGCTGGCCGGCCACCGTCTACACCTACGCGATTTCCGATGTGCCCGGCGATCTCGCCACGGTTATCGCCTCCGGCCCCACCGTGGCCGACCCCAGCACTTCGGCCGACGCGCTGGCGATTCTCAAGCGCTACGGCATCGAGATCCCGGCCTCGGTGCGCACCTGGCTGCAAAGTCCGGAATCGGAGACCGTCAAGCCCGGCGACCCGAGCCTGGCGCGCAGTCATTTCCAGCTCATCGCCCGCCCTCAGCAATCCCTCGAAGCCGCGGCGGTGAAAGCTCGCCAGGCCGGTTTCAGCCCATTGATCCTCGGTGACCTGGAAGGCGAATCCCGGGACGTGGCGAAGGTCCACGCCGGCATCGCCCGGCAAATCGCCCTGCACGGCCAGCCCTTGGCTGCGCCGTGCGTGGTCCTCTCCGGCGGCGAAACCACGGTCACCGTGCGCGGCAATGGCCGTGGCGGGCGCAACGCCGAGTTCCTGCTGAGCCTGACCGACAGCCTCAAGGGCCACCCCGGCATCTATGCACTGGCGGGCGACACCGACGGCATCGACGGCTCCGAAGACAACGCCGGCGCCATCATGACCCCGGACAGCTATCGCCGCGCCACCGAGCTGGGCCTGAACGCCAGCGATGAACTGGATAACAACAACGGCTACGGCTACTTCGCCGCGCTGGACGGGTTGATCGTCACCGAGCCGACCCGCACCAACGTCAACGATTTTCGCGCCATCCTGATCCTCGAGAACCCGAAAAATGACGCCTGACAAGAAGGTCAAGATCCTCGCGACACTCGGCCCCGCCACCCGTGGGATCGATGACATCCGCGAACTGGTGCAGGCCGGAGTGAACATCTTTCGCCTGAACTTCAGCCACGGCGACCACGCCGACCACGCCCAGCGCTACCAGTGGATCCGCGAAGTCGAGCAGCAGCTCAATTATCCGCTGGGCATCCTGATGGACCTGCAGGGACCAAAACTGCGGGTCGGCAAGTTCGCCGATGGCAAGGTGCTGTTGCAACGCGGTCAAGCCTTGCGCCTGGACCTGGACCCGACGCCGGGCGATCAGCGTCGGGTGAACCTGCCCCACCCGGAAATCATCGCGGCGCTGGAGCCGGGCATGGACTTGCTGCTCGATGACGGCAAGCTGCGCCTGCGGGTAACCGCCAGACACACCGACGCCATCGATACCGAGGTGCTCAACGGTGGCGAACTGTCGGACCGCAAGGGCGTGAACGTGCCCCAGGCCGTGC
This sequence comes from Pseudomonas sp. Z2-11, assembly GCF_054161305.1. NCBI lineage: Bacteria > Pseudomonadati > Pseudomonadota > Gammaproteobacteria > Pseudomonadales > Pseudomonadaceae > Pseudomonas > Pseudomonas sp. Z2-11. Next base: position 1,630,430 of record NZ_CP096395.1, on the reverse strand, counting down.
TCGACCTGAGCCCGCTGACCGCCAAGGACCGCCGCGACCTGAGCTTCGGCCTGGAGCTGGGCGTGGACTGGGTGGCGCTGTCATTCGTACAGCGTGCCGAGGACATCCGCGAAGCCCGCGCACTGATCGGCGACAAGGCGTTCCTGATGGCCAAGATCGAGAAGCCCTCGGCCGTCGCGCAACTGCGGGAAATCGCCGAACTGAGCGACGCGATCATGGTTGCCCGAGGTGACCTGGGCGTCGAGGTGCCGGCCGAGAGCGTGCCGCAGATTCAGAAAAACATCATCGGCACCTGCCGCGCCCTCGGCAAACCGGTGGTGGTGGCGACACAGATGCTTGAGTCGATGCGCTTCTCCCCGGCGCCGACCCGCGCCGAAGTCACCGATGTCGCCAACGCCGTGGCCGAAGGTGCCGACGCGGTGATGCTGTCGGCGGAAACCGCCTCGGGCGACTATCCCCTCGAAGCTGTGCAGATGATGAGCAAGATCATCCGCCAAGTGGAAAACGGCCCGGACTACCAGGCACAACTCGACGTCAGCCGACCGAAAGCCGAGGCCACGGTGTCGGACGCCATCAGTTGCGCGATCCGCCGGATCAGCAACGTGCTGCCTGTGGCGGTGCTGGTCAACTACAGCGAGTCGGGCAGCTCCAGCCTGCGCGCGGCGCGGGAACGGCCGACGGTGCCGATCCTCAACCTGACGCCCAACCTGCAGGCGGCCCGTCGCCTGACCGTCGCGTGGGGCGTGCATTCGGTGGTCAACGATCGGCTGCGGCAGGTGGACGAAGTGTGTTCCACCGCGCTGGAAATCGCCCAGGCCCAGGGCATGGCCCAGCGTGGCGACACCCTGCTGATTACCGCCGGCGTGCCGTTCGGGCAGCCGGGGTCGACCAACTCGCTGCGTATCGAGACCCTCATCTAGCGCCTGTACTGGCTCCTTCGCGAGCAGGCTCGCTCCCACAGGGTTTTGTGATCGCCGCAAATCCAGTGTGGGAGCGAGCCTGCTCGCGATGAAGTCGACCCGATCCCTCTGACACACACCAACCATGCCCAACACCCACAGCCCAGACTGGGCCACCGCCCTGCTCAACGGCTTCAGCCAGATTTTCCTCCAGCGCCATCCCCTGTGCGGCCTGTTCTGCCTCCTGGCGATTCTGCTCACCGCGCCAGCGTTGTTCGGCGGCGCGCTACTGGGCGGCGTGGCCGGATTGCTGACGGCCCAGCGACGTGGTTATGCCAAGGAGGATCGGCAGGCCGGGCTGTTCAGCTATAACGGCATCCTGCTGGGTTTGCTGCTGAGCCTGGCATTGCCTTGGTCAGCCCTGTTGCCGCCATTGATCATCGCCGCTGGCGGCCTCAGCGCAATGCTGACCCAGCAGTGGCTCAAGCGCACCCGAGGCCCACGCTGCCTGCCCGCCTACACCGCGCCTTTTGTCGGGCTCGGCTGGTTGCTGCTGGGTCTCGCCCCGCCTGCGCCCTTGCCCGCTGCACTGGAGCAGACACTCCCCAACCTGTTGCTTGCCCCGCTGAACGGCCTGGGCCAGGTCATGTTTCTCGACCAGCCCCTGGCTGGTGTGCTGATCACCATCGGCCTGCTGATCGCCAACCGTCGCGCCGTCGGCTGGGCGCTGTTCGGTTCCGTCGCAGGCTTTGCCTTTGCCTGGCTGCACGATTGCCCGCACGCCTTGTCCGGCCTGGGCGGCTACAACCCGGCGTTAGCGGCCCTGGCCCTGGGCCAACACGCACGCGGGCCATGGCAGCCGCTGGCGGGCGTGCTGCTGGCGGTCCTTCTCGCACCGGGTTTCGCGGCGCTGGGCGTGGCGCCGCTGACGGCGCCTTTCATTCTCGCGTGCTGGCTGGTGCATGCCACCGCGCGGCTTTGGCACCCAGCCTGTCTCGACATCGCGCCTTGCGCTCTGCGGGGCAATCACCCTAGGCTGCGCTGATCATTGGTTCAGGCGAAGGTTATGGACAGCAACAACAACTGGCGTGAACGCCTCTACGTGATCATTTTCCAGACCGACACGGTGGCCGGCCGGCGCTTCGACAGCACGCTGCTGTTGATCATCCTCGCGAGCCTGGTGATCGTGATGCTCGACAGCATCGACAGCGTGCACAAGAACTACGCGGCCCTGCTGGCCTACATCGAGTGGGGTTTCACGTTGATTTTCATCGTTGAATACGGCCTGCGCCTGTACTGCTCGCCCAAGCCGCTGCGCTATGCGTTCAGCTTTTATGGCCTGGTGGATCTGCTGGCGATCGTGCCGGGCATCCTCGCGTTGTACTACAGCGATGCCCAGTACCTGCTGATCGTACGGATCATCCGCATGCTGAGGATTTTCCGCGTTCTCAAGCTCAGCCCCTACCTCAAGCAGGCCAACTATCTATTGGCCGCACTGCGCGGCAGCAAGCAGAAAATCATCGTGTTCCTGGTCAGCGTGTCGACCCTGGTGACGGTGTTTGGCACCCTGATGTATGTCATCGAAGGCCCGGAGCATGGTTTCACCAGCATTCCCAAGGGCATCTATTGGGCTATCGTGACATTGACCACCGTAGGCTTCGGCGACATCGTGCCGAAAACGCCGCTGGGCCAAGTGGTTTCGTCCCTGGTGATGATTACCGGCTACTCGATCATCGCCGTGCCGACGGGTATCTTCACTGCGGAACTGGCCACCGCCATGCGCGGTGACCAGCTCAAGCACAATTGCCCGGTGTGCAGCAAAAACAACCACGACCATGGCGCTGCGTTCTGTTCTCGTTGCGGTAACGCACTGTTTAAAAAATTGGAATAAGCAAAGCACTTTTTAATTCTTGATGACCTATAAGCTAATCGCTAGGGTGCTGGCTTATCGCCCGCATCCCTTGCCAATAAAAAGGACCTCGCAGTGAAGAATTTCTTTGGCGCATCCCTCCTCGCCGCCGGCCTGGCGTTCGGCAGCCTGGCCCACGCCGCCCCGACTCTGCTCAACGTTTCCTACGACGTGATGCGGGATTTCTATAAGGACTACAACGCCGCGTTCCAGAAACACTGGCAGGCCGAGCACAACGAAAGCATCACCGTGCAGATGTCCTTTGGCGGTTCGAGCAAGCAGGCGCGCTCGGTAATCGATGGGCTGCCAGCGGATGTCATCACCATGAACATGGCGACTGACATCAATGCCTTGGCCGACAACGGCAAGCTGGTTCCGGATAACTGGGTCACCCGCCTGCCGAACAACAGCGCGCCGTTCACCTCGGCCACCGTGTTTATCGTGCGCAAGGGCAATCCGAAAGCGCTGAAGGACTGGCCGGACCTGCTCAAGGACGGCGTGCAAGTGATCGTGCCCAACCCGAAAACCTCGGGCAACGGCCGCTATACCTACCTTTCGGCCTGGGGCTATGTGCTGAAGAATGGCGGCGATGAGAACAAGGCCAAGGATTTCGTCGGCAAGCTGTTCAAGCAGGCCCCTGTGCTGGACACCGGCGGTCGTGCCGCGACGACTACGTTCATGACCAACCAGATCGGCGATGTGCTGGTGACCTTTGAGAACGAAGCGGAAATGATCGCCCGTGAATTCGGTCGCGACCAGTTCGAAGTGGTCTACCCAAGCGTCTCCGCCGAAGCCGAACCACCGGTCAGCGTTGTGGATAAAGTCGTCGAGAAGAAAGGCTCGCGCGCCGCCGCCGAGGAGTACCTCAAATACCTGTGGTCGCCCGAAGGCCAGGAAATTGCCGCCGCCAACTACCTCCGTCCTCGCGACCCGGCGGTGCTGGCCAAATACACCGACCGTTTCCCGAAAGTGGATTTCCTCTCGGTGGAAAAAACCTTCGGCGACTGGCGCACCGTGCAGAAGACCCACTTCAACGACGGCGGGATTTTTGACCAGATCTATAGCGGGCAGTAAGGCAATAGTGAGCTGAACGCGGTCCTGTGGCGAGGGAGCTTGCTCCCGCTGGGCTGCGTAGCAGCCCCATTCAGGCGGTTGCCGAGCAACCGAGCGGGAGCAAGCTCCCTCGCCACAAGAGCACTTTCACATTCCCTCTGGCGCGTTCTACCATCAACCGCAGGCATGACTGCTATCAACCCCAAGCCCTGTTCCAGAGCCCTGCAAGTCTTTAGCCTCTCGCCATCCCTTTCAATCGATCGATGAGATTGCCATGAGTGCTCATTCACCCGCCTCGCCCGCTGCCCTGACCCGGGGCATGGTCTTGCTGTTTGCCTTCTGCTGCGGCGCCATCGTTGCCAATATCTACTACGCCCAACCCATCATCGAACTGATCGCGCCCGACGTCGGCCTGTCCAGCACCATGGCCAGCCTGATCGTCTCGCTGACCCAGATCGGCTACGCCCTGGGCCTGTTTTTCCTGGTGCCGCTGGGGGATTTGCTGGAAAACCGGCGCTTGATGATTCTCACCACCGTGGTGGCAATCGCCAGCCTGCTGGGCGCGGCGTTTACCGAGCAGCCGAACGTGTTCCTGCTGGTGTCATTGCTGGTGGGGTTCAGTTCCGTCTCGGTACAAGTGCTGATTCCGCTGGCGGCGCACCTGGCGCCGGAAGAATCCCGGGGGCGGGTCGTGGGCGGGATCATGGGCGGGCTGCTGTTGGGGATCCTGCTGGCGCGGCCGGTGTCCAGCCTTGTCGCCGATCACCTTGGCTGGCGGGCGATGTTCATGATCGCCGCCGCGTTGATGGCGGCAATCAGCATCGTCCTGGCATTCACCGTGCCCAAGCGCCAGCCCGAGCACCGCGCCTCCTACGCGCAACTGCTGGGCTCGCTCGGCACCCTGTTACGCCAGCAGCCGCAGTTGCGCCAGCGGGCTTTGTACCAGGCGTGCATGTTTGCCACGTTCAGCCTGTTCTGGACCGCCGTCCCCCTGGAGCTGTCGCGCAACCATGGCCTGTCCCAGACTGAAATTGCGCTGTTTGCGCTGGTCGGCGCCATCGGTGCCGTCGCCGCGCCGATTGCCGGCCGCCTGGCGGACGCCGGCCACACCCGAATTGCTTCGCTGCTGGCCATGCTGTTCGCCAGCCTGAGTTTCCTGCCGGCATTCATCCATCCCGCTTATAGCGTGATCGGCCTCGCGGTGACCGGCGTGGTCCTGGATTTCTGCGTGCAGATGAACATGGTCCTGGGCCAGCGCACCATCTACGCCCTTGACGCAAAAAGCCGCAGCCGCCTGAACGCGCTGTACATGACCAGCATCTTTGTTGGCGGCGCTTTCGGTTCGTCCATCGCCAGCGCCGTCTACGAGCATGGCGGCTGGCTGTGGGTAGTGATCATCGGTAGCGCCTTCCCGTTGCTGGCCCTGTTGCGTTTCCTGAGTGCTTCGCAGAAGGCTTCGCTGGCGACGGCCTGATACCGTCGAGCAAAAAAAACCCGACAGGCCAGGACCTGTCGGGCTTTTTTCATGGAGCGGTCAGACCCGCACGTTGCCCCGCGGCCCGGCAATCGCCCAGATGATCAGGCCCAACACCGGCAGCAGGAGAATCAGCAGCACCCACAGGACTTTCGCCCCGGTGCCCGCGCCACTCTTGAGCACATTGATGATCGCCCAGATATCGAGCGCCAGGATGATCAGGCCAATCAGGCCGTTGAAAGTGGAACCCATGGTGTCGCTCCCGAATGGTGGTATGCACACTTAGGATAGCGGGGTCCGGGCAAGGGTTCCGTTTATTGTTTCAGACGTGAACCGCGATCTTGAGCGCTTCCAGGGCGGGGGCCGTGGCGATGCCGACTTCGCCACACAGTTCCAGCACACGCGGCACGTCGTTGCCGTACACCAGCACCATCTGCAATTCATCGTCGAGCAACTGGCTGAAGTTCATCAGCACGTAGCCGCCGCTCTCCTTGTTCAGGCTGCTCATCTGGATCTGGATACGATTGAGCGCGGTCAGCGCCTCGGTCTTCGCCAGTTGCTTGGGCTTGAGGTTGAACGCGACGCCAGGGCCGAACGAGGCGACGATCTGCTCGAACAGGTCGACGTAGGAGTCGGCCTGGAACAGCACGGTGTCCGGCAGACTGCCTACCACCACCCACTCCCCCAGCGGGATCGGGAAGCTGTCGTCATAGTTGATGTCCGGGTTCGCCGCCAGGAACGTCACCGGGTCGGCGTAGGCCTGGGCCGCTTCGTCGGCGATTTTCTCGATGTCCGCCTCGCCCAGGCAGCCGGAGCTGATTTTGCTGATGAGTTCGACGAGTGCGGCTTTCATGGGGCGGATCCTGTGGCTGAATTTTCTGGCGCGCAGGATAGCGCATCACCCCAGGTCAAGTCAGGAACCCTGTGGCCAGGGAGCCAGGCTTCAGCCCAACAACTTTTCCAACTGCGCCGTGGTGTCCACCGCGCCCATGGTCCTGGCCGCGTCCAGCGCCGAGACGCCGTTGGCATCCTTGGCCTTCGGGTCGGCGCCTTTGCTGATCAGGTAATCGACTATTTCCACCCGGTTGAACATCGCCGCCATCATCAGCGCCGTGCGGCCATCGAACGAGGAGCCTTCGACTTGCGCGCCGCCATCGACGAGGGCCGAAACCACCGCCAGATCCCCCTTGAACGCCGCACCGGCAATCGGGCTCTGGCCGTTGTCGTTGCGGACTTCCGGATCGGCCTTATTCTCCAGCAGCACTTTTACCGTCTCCACGTGCCCGTGGTACGCGGCCAGCATCAGCAAGGTGTCGCCCTTGTGATTGCGCAGGTTTGGCGGCAGGCCCTTGCTCAACAGCGCGGCCATCATCGCGGCATCGCCCTGACGAGCGACGTTGAATACCTGCTCGGCAAACTCCGCAGCCTCTTCCGGGGTCATCTGGCGGCTTGTATCGGACATGGACAACTTCCTCTGGCTTTTGCAAAGCCGCTAGTTTCCCGAGGGACTCAAAGCCTGTCATCCCTTTTTTCTCTGCAAGAGCCATAGCCACAATCAATAGCGGTACTGCCCACCCTGGATCTGCGTCGCCAGTTGGCGGTCCACCCGCACGTAGGTCGAGGTGTCGGGGAGCCAGGCGTAGATCGGTTCCTCGCCCGTGAGGCAGGGGTCAAAGGCTTCGGCCTTGAGACGGGTTTTCTGATACTTGAACGTGCCGGTCGTTTCCATCTTCACCTTGATCCGCAGGAACAGCGGCACCGCGTAGGCCGGCAGCTTGCCTTGCAGAAATTGCAGCAGCTCGCTGAAATCCAGGGTCGCCAGGGACTCGGCCGGGGTGATCGCGGCCATCCCGGCGCGGCCGTTGGTGCCGGTGATCTCCACGCCGTAGGCCACCGCCTCGGCGATCTGTGGATGTTGCAGGAGCACGTTTTCGACTTCGGTGGTGGAGACGTTTTCGCCTTTCCAGCGATAGGTGTCGCCGAGGCGATCAACGAACTGCCCGTGGCCGAAGCCGATATTGCGCAGCAGGTCGCCGGTGTTGAAATAACAATCGCCTGGGACGAAGACGTCCCGGCAGACGGTTTTTTCGGTCTTGGCCGGATCGGTGTAGCCATCCAGCGGCGCCTTGTCGTCGATGCGCGCCAGCAGCAGGCCCGGCTCGCCTTTTGGGACTTTCTGCATGCGCCCTTGCAGGTTGCGCAAGGGCGCACCGCTGTCATGGTCGTACTGCACCAGTTCCCAACCCATCAGGGAAAACCCGACCGTGTTATCGAAGTTCAGGATGTTGGTGAAGCCGATATTGCCGTCGCTGGCCGCATACAGTTCACAGATATGGCCAATCCCGAAGCGGGTCTTGAAGGCCAGCCAGGCGCCCGGGCGCAAGCCGTTGCCGATCATCTTCCGGACCTCATGCCGCCGGTCGTCGGCGCTGGCGGGCTGCTCGATCAGGTAGCGACACAGTTCGCCGACATAACCCAACGTGGTCGCCCGGTAGCGACGCACGTCGCTCCAGAACTGGCTGGCGCTGAACTTGCGGCGGATGGCGAACCCCGAGGCACCGCAAACTGCCGCGCCCCAGCACACACACAGGCCGGTGGCGTGATACAGCGGCAGCGTGCAATAAACGACGTCATCGGGCTGCATGTCCAGGGCGATCAGGCCAAAACTGGTGGAGGTGCGCATCCAGCGTCCATGGCGGAATACGCCGGCCTTGGGTAACCCGGTGGTGCCCGAGGTGTAGAGATAAAAACAGGGGTCGTTGAAAAACACCTGCCTGCCAAGCGGATTATCGCCTGGGTAATCCTCGCTGCCGACCATCAGGTCGACGAATCCGCACGGAACCGCGCCACTATCCTGGTCGGCAACCCACCAGGTCCGCGCATCCGCCAGCGCCGTTCGGCCGCGCACGTCGTTGAAGACAGCGACCCGTTCATCCCCGACCACCACCGCCACCGGCGCGACCAGCGCCAGGCTGTGCACCAGGGCGTCTCCGGTTTGCGATGTATTGATCATCGCGCTCACCGCCCCGACCTTCGCCACCGCCAACACCGTAATCAGCAACTGCGGGCGGTTTTCCAGAACAATCGCCACGCAGTCGCCCTTGCCAATACCTTGCGCCAGCAAGTAATGGGCAATGCGATTGGCCTGTTCATTGACCTGTGCATAAGACAGCACCGTGTCGCCGCAGAGCAGCGCCGGGCCGAGGGGATTGCGTTGCGTGGCCTGTTCGAAACACCAACCAAGGCCGCAAGGCTGGGTGGGGTCCTGGACGTTGGCGAGTTTCAGGCCTTTGATGATTCGCGGAACAACTCTGGCGATGACGGGCAGTTTGCGCAGCATCATGCCCCAGGTAATAGCGTCGCTGGGTGTACGACTCATGGACGATCCTTCCCCGTTCGACCTTGTGGGCCGCGGTTCTTGTTATGGGTTGGGCGAATCTGGAGGGAAATTACGCCAGCGATTCCGGTGCTGTACATGCGGTTTTTGCAATGTTTTGTATCCGCTGCGGGGAACAGGCGAAGCGGGAGCGCCAGGATGCGGTTTGGTTCCAAAAATAATCGAGCATCCCCGCAAAATGCAGGATGCACGATGGCCGTTCATGCAAGATGCACGAATGCAAAAAACCCTGAAAAGATTAACCTATTGTTTTTAAAGATATTTTTTATAATTCCAATGCTGGCATAGACACTGCAACTACCCCTCCACGGTTTGCCATACCATGGAGCAGTCAACTATGAACATGATTCAAGAGAAGTTTGCATCGCTGTTTTCCAACTACGAAGTCACCACGCAGCCTCGCCCGGACGGCGGCATTCTGCTGACCTTGCGCAACAGCGATGGCAAACTGTTCAAGCGTACGATTTCCTACGCTCAGTTGCATGCCGGGGATCAACTCTCCTGGGCGATCAGTGCCATTCGCCGCGATCTGGCTGAACAGGCCAGCGAACTGCCACCGGTCGCCATGCTGCAGAGCCAGCACCGTTTCGCGCTGCCGACCTATCACAGCGCCTGACAGCAACCAGCTTCAAGCTCTGAACAAAGACAGGCCATGGAACCCAGCGGTTCCATGGCCTGATTTTTTCAGCAGCGAGAAGGCGTTCAGAAGCGCGAAGGTTCGATCTGCGCGAAGCTTTCAACCGTCGTGTGGCCGGCCAGATCACCGCCCTCGCGGGCCAATCCACAGGTTGCCATTCCGGCATTCCTGGCCGCGTCCAGTTCCTCGACGATATCCGACAGAAACAGGATTTCCTGCGGCGCGATCCCCATCGCCTCGCTGATTCGCCGATACGACTGCGCGTCCCGCTTGGCTCCCGACGTGGTGTCGAAATAACCGCTGAACAACGGCGACAGGTCGCCAGCCTCGGAACAGCCAAAAATCAGCTTCTGTGCCTGGATCGACCCTGAGGAATAGACAAACAACCGGTAACCTTGCTGATGCCAGGCTTCGAGCGCCTGCGCCGCGTCAGGATAAACGTGCCCTTTCAACTGGCCGGCCGTGTATCCCTGCTCCCAGACCATACCCTGCAAGGCCTTGAGAGGCGTGGCCTTGCGGTCTTCGGCAATCCAGCCCAGCAGGATCGCGATGACCCGTTCGACGTCCGCGTCCGGCTCGGCACTGTCGCGGCGCACGGCGTCCAGTTGCTCCGCGACGTCGGCGCGCCCGGCGTTGTGCCGGACAAAATCCGGCAGGTGTCGGGCGGCATAGGGAAACAGCACGTCGAATACAAAACTGACCGCGCTGGTAGTGCCTTCAATGTCGGTGAGAATGGCCTTGATTGTCACGGGCTCAGTCCTCCAGGCGCGGGAAACGGCTGGCGATTTCATCACCGGTGAACTTGGCGACCCAGCCTTCCGGGTTATTGAACAGCCGAATGGCGACGAAATGTGGGTGTTCGCCCATGTCGAACCAGTGCGGCGTACCGGCGGGCACCGAGATCAGATCGTTCTTTTCGCACAGTACCGCATAGACGTAGTCGTCGATGTGCAAGGTGAACAGGCCACGACCGGCGACAAAAAAGCGGACTTCGTCCTCGCCGTGACGGTGCTCATCCAGAAACTTGGCGCGCAGTTCGGCTTTTTGCGGGTGGTCGCTGTTGAGGCTGATGACATCCACCGTGACATAGCCGCGCTCGGTCATGAGCTTGTCGATCTGGGTCCGGTAGGCACCAATCACTTCCTCTTGGCTGGCGCCGGGCTGGATCTTCGTCGCGGCTTCCCAACGATCGAAGCGCACGCCTTTTTCGGCGAGGGTCGCGGCGATGTCTTCGAAATGGGTCAGGACCTTGTTCGGAATCTCGGGACTTGAAACGTGATAGACGGACAGGCTGCTCATGGTCATGGCTCCAGCAATTTAACGGTTCAGGACTGTGCGAGTCTTGAGCTCGCATTCAAACAGGAACTCGAACGCCTCGATTTGCCGCAGCGCATCGTTCATGCCCGGCCCCCAGGTGTACAGGCCGTGCCCACGGATCAGATAACCGACGCAATCGGGGTGCGCGTCGAGCCAGGGCTGAACCTTGGCGGCGAGGCGCGCGATGTCCTGGTCGTTGTCGAAAATCGGCACGCGAACCTGGGACTCATGGGTCGTGACTCCGCTGAAGGCCTTTTGCAGCTCGTAGTCCTCGAAGTCGATGAAGGCTGCGCCGGTCAAGCGCGAGAGCACCGTGGCATTCACCGAATGGGTGTGCAGCACCGCGCCGATCTGCGGCCGCCAGCGATACAGCTGCGTGTGCAACAGGGTTTCGGCAGACGGTTTCTTGCCCGGCTCCAGGCTGTTGCCATCCAGGTCAGTGGCGAGCACATCGTCGACGCCCAGTTGCCCTTTGTGTTTGCCGGAAACGGTGAGCAGGGCCTGGTCGGAAGACAACCGGGTCGAATAATTGCTGCTGGTGGCCGGGGACCAGCCGCGACCATACAGAAAACGCCCGGCGTCGATGATTTCCCGGGTGAGTTGTTCACGGGTAAGGCTCATGGCCTGTCCTCTTGCATGCGTGTGGCAATGATAACGGCTGCAGCGAAGGCTGCGAGACTGGCGATGTTGAAAGTCCAACCGGCGCCCAGGGCATTCCAGCTGTAGCCGGAATACAACGCACCCAGGGCACCGCCGGTTCCGGCCAGCGCGGCGTATAGCGCCTGCCCCTGACCTTGCTGGCGGGAGCCGAAGCTACGTTGCACGAAATGGATGGCAGCGGCGTGAAAGCTGCCAAAGGTCGCTGCGTGCAGGACCTGGGCAAGCAACAGCACCCAGAGAAACTCCGCCAACGACCCCAGTAGCAACCAGCGCAGCGCCGCCAACAGGAAGCTGGCCATCAACACCCGGCGCACGGAAAACCGCGCCAGGATCCGGCTCATCAGCAGGAAAACCAGCACTTCCGCGACCACGCCGACGGCCCAGAGCACGCCGATCAATCCGCGGCTGTAGCCCAGGCGTTCCAGGTGCAACGTCAGGAAGGTGTAATACGGCCCATGGCTCAGTTGCATCAGGCCGACGCAGGCATAAAACGCCAGCACCCCCGGATTGCGCAACTGCCGCAGGAAACCGTCCCCGGCCACCCGCGGCCCCTGAACGGGCTGGGCGTTGGGCACCCAGAAACTGCTGAGCACGATGCCACCCATGATCAACGCCAGCGCCACGGGATAGATGTCCAGGCTCAACCATTCGAACAACCGACCGAGCGCGACCACGGTGATGATGAAGCCGATGGAGCCCCACAGGCGGATCTGGCTGTAGCGCGCCGCCTGCCCGCTCAAGTGGGCCAGGGTGATGACCTCGAATTGCGGCAGCACCGCGTGCCAGAAGAACGCATGCAGCGCCATGACCATCGCCAGCCAGGCGTAGCTTTTGTCGATGAAGATCAGCGAGAAACTGAGCAGCGTACAGATCGCGCCAAACCGCACGATTGCCAGGCGCCGGCCGGTGTAGTCACCCAGCCAGCCCCAGAGGTTCGGCGCGACGCAACGCATCAGCATGGGAATCGCCACCAGCTCGCCGATGCGCGCGGCGTTGAACCCGAGGTGATCGAAATACAGCGCCAGGAACGGCGCGGTCGAACCGAGCAGCGCAAAGTAAAACAGATAGAAGCTGGAAAGCCGCCAGTACGGCACTGCCGCCATGGTGGTCAGGCCACGGCGGTCGGCAGGCCAGCCATCAAAGCTGACCCAACACCGGCGTGCCGACCCGAACGTCGGCGTTCTGTCCGCGATGACGCAACAGGTGATCCATCAGCACGATCGCCATCATCGCCTCGGCAATCGGCGTTGCGCGAATGCCCACGCAAGGGTCGTGGCGGCCCTTGGTGATGACATCCACCGGGTTGCCGTGGATGTCGATCGAGCGTCCCGGCGTGGTGATGCTGGACGTCGGCTTCAACGCCAGGTGAGCGACAATCGGCTGGCCCGAAGAGATGCCGCCAAGGATGCCGCCGGCGTTGTTGCTCAGAAATCCCTGGGGAGTCAACTCGTCGCGGTGTTCGGTGCCACGCTGGGCGACACAGGCGAAACCGGCGCCGATCTCCACGCCCTTGACTGCGTTGATGCTCATCAGCGCGTGCGCCAGTTCGGCGTCGAGACGGTCGAAGATCGGCTCGCCCAGGCCAGGCATCACGCCTTCGGCGACCACGGTGATTTTCGCGCCGACCGAATCCTGGTCCCGGCGCAGCTGGTCCATGTAGGCTTCAAGCTCGGGGACTTTGTCCGGGTCGGGGCTGAAGAAGGCGTTCTGCTCCACCGAATCCCAGGTCTTGAACGGGATTTCGATCGGGCCCAGCTGGCTCATGTAGCCACGGATGACGATGCCCTGGCTGGCCAGGTACTTCTTGGCGATTGCCCCGGCCGCTACGCGCATGGCGGTTTCCCGGGCCGAACTGCGACCGCCGCCACGGTAGTCGCGCTCGCCGTATTTGTGATGGTAGGTGTAGTCGGCGTGGGCCGGGCGGAACAGGTCCTTGATGGCCGAGTAGTCCTTGGACTTCTGGTCGGTGTTGCGAATCAGCAGGCCGATGGCGCAACCGGTGGTGCGACCTTCGAACACACCGGAGAGGATTTCGACTTCATCGGCTTCCTGGCGCTGGGTGGTGTGGCGGCTGGTGCCGGGCTTGCGGCGATCAAGGTCACGCTGCAGGTCCTCCAGGGAAATCTCCAGGCCCGGCGGGCAGCCATCGACAATGGCGACCAACGCCGGGCCATGGCTTTCGCCCGCGGTGGTGACGGTGAACAGCTTGCCGTAGGTATTGCCGGACATGCAGGGTGCTCCGTGGAATCGCTGAAAAATCGAGATGGGCGCCAGTATACGCAGGCTCCCCGAGTAGTTCATCCTCGAACCTTATCGGTGCGCGCCAGTCCAACCGGCACCTTCGCAACTAATGGCGTCATGATGTTAAAACTGTTTGCCTTGAGTCTTGCCCTCTTGACAGGCCTGGTCAGCGGCCTGGCCCAGGCCACCGTCCTGCAACGCCCCATCAGCCTCGACACCGGCAACGGTGAACTTTTCGGCTCGCTGCTGCTGCCCAAGTCCGACACGCCGGTGCCCGTTGTCCTGATCATTTCCGGCTCAGGTCCTACGGATCGTGACGGAAACAACCCCGAGGGCGGGCGCAACGACAGCCTCAAGCGCCTGGCCTGGGTACTCGCCAGGCACAACATCGCCAGCGTGCGCTACGACAAGCGCGGCGTGGCCGCCAGCCTCGCCGCCACGCCGGACGAGCGCAACCTCAGCGTCGAGGCCTACGTCGCCGATGCCGTGGCCTGGGGCCACAAGCTCGCCGCCGATCCGCGACTGGGCCCGTTGATCCTGCTGGGCCACAGCGAAGGCGCGCTGATCGCCAGCCTCGCCGCGCCCCAGGCCAACGCTGTGGCAGTGATTTCGGTGTCCGGCAGTGCACGGCCGATCGACCAGGTGCTACGGCAACAACTGAGCAGCCGCTTGCCACCGGCGCTGATGTTGCGCAGCAACGAGCTACTCGACAGCCTCAAGGCCGGGCGCCCCGACGCGGACGTTCCTGCGCAGCTGCAGGTGATTTTCCGTCCCAGTGTGCAGCCTTACCTGATCTCGTTGTTCCGCCAGGACCCGGCCCAAGCCTTCGCGGCATTGAAGATGCCGGCGCTGATCATCCAGGGCAGCCATGACATCCAGGTCAGCGTCGAGGATGCCAGGCAGCTGAAAGCCGCCAAGCCTGACGCACAATTGGCCCTGATCGAGGGCATGAACCATGTGATGCGCATTGTGCCCAACGACGTGAAGCGGCAACTGGCGTCCTATAAAGACCCCAATCTGCCCCTGGCGGCTGAATTGGGTGTGCAGATCCTGCGCTTTATCGGCTCGATCGGTTCCCGTTGAGCGGACTTGATCGCCATACCGGCCAATTGCCCTCCAGTCCTGGCGAAAACGGCCGATAAACCGACGTCGGGCAGCGCAATGGCTGTCGACAAGCCGGCCTGGACAGGATTTTGCCGTTATGACTGAGACTCAAACTTCTCCCGACACCGTCGCCGAACCGGCCGCCGCGCCTGCGGTGGAGCAGCCTTGGGCGGATGTGCAGGCTGAGCAGCATAAAATGCTCCGGCTGGCCCCGCTCAAGACCGATCGCGCCACCGGTGTGCGGCCCTTGCGCTTTGTCGAGTTCAGCTACGCCGAGCGTCACAGCAAGGAGCGCAGTTTGCTGCGCATGAGCATCAAGTTGCCGGGCCAACGGGTGCGCAAGGAACAGAACCATCTGGACGTCTGGGCCGACCACGTCGAGAAACGTCTGTCTTTCTCCCCTGACAACTTGCAAGTCGAGCCTTTGAATCGTGGGCTCGGACGCTTTCTCGCCGCTCAGGGCATCACCTGGGCGAAGAAGCGCTGGTCGAGCTATCGGGTGGACGGCAGCGACCTGAACAACAAGGACGCGCTGAACGAAGACACGCGCCTGCGCCGCGATCACTTCCTCAAGGCCCACGGCTTCGAGGTGGTCTACGCCGACGCCCAGCATCTCAAGGGCAGCGTCAAGGCCGCCCAGGTTGGCGACCTGGTGGGCGACTGGAACACCGAGAAGCTGCAGTTCGTCGAGATTCTCGAAGCCGCGCAGATGCTGCAACAAGCCGAGCAGAACCTGGCGGAGCAGGAAGTCAAACTCAAGAAGCAGGAAGAGAAGGTCAACAAGTTCAAGCGCGAAGACACCGGCTTGCGCTTTACCATCACTTGCCTGGTGGCGTTTGCGATGTTCCAGGCGGGATTGCTGATCTGGATTGCGACGCGGCATTGAATCCAAGCTCGCGCCCACAGGGACTGCGGCGACCGTGGCGAGGGAGCTTGCTCCCGCTCGGCTGCGCAGCAGTCGTAAACCTGGCGACTCCTATCTCAAACCTTTGAAGCGGGGGCTGCTGCGCAGCCCAGCGGGAGCAAGCTCCCTCGCCACAAAGGCAGCCCAGCGTCAAACCCTTGAGGCAAACAACGCCTGGTGCTCACGGCACTGTTCGGCGCTGAGCATGAACACGCCATGCCCGCCGCGTTCGAAGTCCAGCCAGGCGAAGTCGACCTCCGGGTACAGCGCCTCGACATGCACCTGGCTGTTGCCCACCTCGACGATCAACAGGCCCTTCTCGGTCAGATGGTCGGCCGCCTCGGCCAGCATCCGGCGAACCAGGTTCAAGCCGTCATCGCCACAGGCCAGGCCCAACTCAGGTTCGTGCTGGTATTCCTGGGGCATGTCGGCGAAATCCTCCGCGTCGACGTAAGGCGGGTTCGACACGATCAGGTCGAAACGTTGCCCCGGCAAGCCATCGAAACCATCGCCCTGGACTGTGAACGCCCGCTCATCGACGCCATGGCGCTCGATATTCTGATTGGCCACCTCCAGCGCTTCGAACGACAGGTCGGCCAGCACCACTTCGGCCTCCGGGAATTCATAGGCACAGGCGATCCCGATGCAGCCGGAACCGGTGCACAGGTCGAGGATCCGCGCAGGCTCCTGGCCCAGCCAGGGCTCGAAGCGTTTTTCAATCAGCTCGCCGATGGGCGAACGCGGGATGAGCACGCGTTCGTCGACGATGAAGGACATTCCGCAGAACCACGCTTCACCGAGCAGGTAGGCAGTCGGAATGCGCTCGGCAATACGTCGGCGCAGCAGGCGCTGTACATGCACCAGCTCTTCGTCTTCGAGACGGCAATCCAGATAGCTGTCGGCAATTTCCCAAGGCAAATGCAGCGCGCCCAACACCAGTTGGCGAGCCTCATCCCAGGCATTGTCGGTGCCATGGCCAAAGAACAGATCCTCGCCATGGAAACGGCTGACGGCCCAACGAATATGGTCGCGCAGGGTACGAAGGCGGGAAGTGATCACAGCGGCAAACTCCAGAGAAATCGACGGGCGAGTCTACCAGCCAAACCCGCACTCTCCCAAACACCCCCCGCGAGAAACGAAAAACTCCGATCCAGCCGTAGGATCTTTCCATTTTTTGCACCGCCCGTTGAATAAGATGCCGATCTTGACAAGGCTGTAGGCCAGCAACGACGGCCCTTGCGATGGAAGCGATTCACAGAACCGCTCAGCCGGAGGAGAATGTCGCAAAAGCCCCACTCGAAGGAGCCCCAGAATGTCCGTTCCAAAAACGATGTTTCAACTCAGCGGCCGCGGTTATGCAGCGGCCAACCTGAGTCAAGCGACGCTGATCATCATCGATGCCCAGAAAGAGTATCTCGCCGGCCCCCTGGCCCTCAGCGGCATGGATGCGGCGGTCGCGAACATCAAGCAACTGCTCGGCGCAGCCCGCACCGCCGGCCGGCCGATCGTGCATGTACGCCACCTCGGTACCCACGGCGGGCTGTTCGATCCACAGGGCGAACGGGGGGAATTCATTCCAGGCCTTGAGCCGCGGGACGACGAAACCATTATCGAAAAGCTCTTGCCGAGTGCTTTCCACGGCACCGAACTGAAGAAGCGCCTGGAAGATTTCGGCCCACTGGATCTGATCGTCTGCGGTTTCATGAGCCATTCCAGCGTCAGCACCACCGTGCGCGCCGCCAAGAACCTGGGCTTTCGCTGCACCCTGGTCGAAGACGCCTGCGCCACTCGTGATCTGCCGCACAAGGGCGGCGTGCTGAGCGCCGAACACGTACACCAGACTGAAATGGCGATCATGGCGGACAACTTCGCCACCCTGGCCATGACCCGCGACTTCATCTGACAGCGCTGATGAGCGGCTGGTTGCGCCGCTCATCCGCAAAAACGTCTCATTTGCTGCAATTGTCCCGGCTTCAGGAACAACCCGAACATCTTCCGGTCGAAGGGCCGATACCCATTGAGGAAGGTCGGAATGAAGTTATCCGATGGTTTTGACGCACGTCGCTTGCGGCCCAAGGGCCCGAGCAACTGGCGATTTCGTATCGGCGCGGGGATCGCGGCGCTGCTGGCAACGCTCGGTGTGCTGCTGGCGATGGCCGGCGCCGCCAGCCTGCTCGGCCGTCCGCCCGCGCTGGGCGAGTTGAACGCCACCCCGCTCGGCTCGGCGATCATCCTGGCAATCGGTCTGTTGGTTCTGCTGTTGGGCATCTGGCTCTGGCGCCGTTGCCGCCGCCGCGCCCGCCAATCCCTGGAGCTGGCCATGGCTCCCCATCTGATGAAAAAACACGACTGATCCGCCATCCGACGTTTTGTCGCGCCCTATCCCAGCGGAGTTGGGTAAACTGGCCGGCCTTCGCGGAGGCTGACATGCAAGACGACGACTTTTCCCTGTTCAAAAGTGCGATCCAGGGCGTAAAACCGATCAAACACGATCGCGCCGAAACCGGCAAGCCAAAGGCCGATCGGGCGCAGATCGCCAAGTTGCGCCAGGCCGCCACCGTGCGCACCGATGCAACAACCGTGGATGGCCTGTCCGATCAGTTCGTCATCGACGTCGGTCCTGAAGACGAGTTGATGTGGGCGCGCGACGGGGTCCAGGAAAGCCAGATGCGCAAGCTGAAGGTCGGTCAGATCCCCTTCGAAGGCAGCCTCGACCTGCACGGCATGACTGTCGAAAAGGCCCGGGAAACCCTCTGGGCCTTCCTCGCCGAAGCCACCCGATTCGAAATCCGCTGCGTGCGCGTGACCCACGGCAAGGCGGTGCGGCTGGACGGCAAGCGACCGATGATCAAGAGCCACGTCAACACCTGGCTGCGCCAGCACCCGCAAGTGCTCGGCTTCACCTCCTGCCAGGCCAGGCACGGCGGCGCCGGGGCGGTCTACGTGATGCTCAAGCGCACCATGATGGAAGGTCGCGACGAGTAACCCTCGATTGCCGAGCTTGCAGCGCCGTGTCCGCCACCGTACCCTTGCCCTTTGCGTAAAATCCCACAGGTAGTTTCATGTCTCTGGAACAGAATTACACCGCGATTCTCGGCCAACTCGGCGAGGACGTTTCCCGCGAGGGCCTGCTCGACACGCCCAAGCGCGCTGCCAAGGCCATGCAGTACCTTTGCCGCGGTTATGAACAGACCCTGGAAGAAGTCACCAACGGTGCCTTGTTCAGCTCCGACAACAGCGAAATGGTGCTGGTCAAGGACATCGAGTTGTACTCGCTGTGCGAGCACCACCTGTTGCCTTTCATCGGCAAGGCCCATGTGGCCTACATCCCGAGTGGCAAGGTGCTGGGCCTGTCGAAAGTCGCGCGTATCGTCGACATGTATGCGCGTCGCCTGCAGATCCAGGAAAACCTCAGCCGCCAGATCGCCGATGCGGTCCAGCAGGTGACGGGGGCCATGGGCGTGGCGGTGGTGATCGAGGCCAAGCACATGTGCATGATGATGCGCGGTGTGGAAAAACAGAATTCTTCGATGATCACTTCGGTGATGCTCGGTGAATTCCGTGAAAACGCGGCGACCCGCATGGAATTCCTCAGCCTGATCAAGTAACGCGATGCATCAAGAAAACCGGCATTGATCGCCGGTTTTTTTTCGCCTGGCAAAAATCAGGTAAGCTGCGCGCCCTCTTCTTCCCTGCTTCGAGGCTTGCACCGTGATCGTCAAAGCGCTTCGAGTTGGTCTGGGCCAGCTCATCATCTTCATCGATTTCATCACTCGCCCCGGCAAGAAAAAGCGCTCGGCCGAGGCCCAGGCGCAAGTCGACCAGGCGGCCCGCAGCCTGACGCTTTATCAGTTCCATGCCTGCCCGTTCTGCGTGAAGACCCGCCGCGCCCTGCACCGCCTCAACGTGCCCGTGGCCCTGCGCGATGCGAAAAACAACGAGCAGGATCGCCAGACGCTGCTGGAACAGGGCGGCCGGATCAAGGTGCCTTGCCTGCGCATCGAAGAGAATGGCGAGACCACCTGGATGTATGAGTCCAAGGTGATCATTGATTATCTGGACAAGCGGTTTTCGGCGGTCTGAGATTTTTGCCGGGGTTGATGGTCCTTTCGCGAGCAGGCTCGCTCCCACAGGAGGCCGGTGTTGATTACAAGTTTGCAATCACCCAGAGATCCGTGTGGGAGCGAGCCTGCTCGCGAAGAGGCCGTTCGATCCAACCCAAGCCTCAAGCCGCCTCGGCAGCCAAAGCCCCCCGCACCACCCCCGCCAGTCGCCTGAGCCCTTCATCCAGCCGCGCCGGATCGATATGACTGAAATTCAACCGCAAGTGCCCGGGATGCTTGTCCGGTTCGGGAAAAAACGGCTCTCCCGGCATGAACGCCACGTCCTCCGCCAGGGCTGCGGCAAGCAAGGTCCGGGTATCCAGCGGTTGCTTGAGGGTCAGCCAGAAAAACAGCCCGCCCTGGGGCACGTTCCAGTCGGCAATGTCGGCGAAATGTTTTTGCAGCGCGGTCTGGAACCTGTCGCGGCGGTCCCGGTAGAAAGCCCTCAAATCACTCAAATGGCTGCGGTACTGCTCGGTGCCGATCCATTGCAACGCCTGCCACTGGCCGATGCGATTGGTGTGCAGGTCCGCTGACTGCTTGAGCCGTAGCAGATGCGGGAACAGGTCCGGGCTGGCAATCAGGTAACCCACACGCAACCCAGGCAGCAGCGTCTTCGACACCGTGCCGGTGTAGATCCAGCTGGCCGTTTTCAAACGGCCGGCAATTGGCGTGGCGCTGCCACCATCGAAGGTCAGTTCGCGATAGGGCTCGTCTTCCACCAGCGTCACGCCGAATTCGTCCAGCAGTGCCGCGACCGCATCGCGCTTGGCCTCGCTGTAGCGTACCGCCGAAGGGTTCTGGAACGTTGGGATCAGGTAGATGAACGCCGGTCGATGCTGCTGCAGCCGGGCCCGCAACTGCTCAAGGTCCGGGCCATCCGCTTCAAGGGGCACGGTGATGCAATTGGCGCCGAACAACTGGAAAATCTGTAAAGCAGCAAGGTAGGTCGGCGCTTCGAGCAGGATCTCGGTGCCGACGTCAATGTGCAGCTTTGCCGCCAGATCGAGGGTTTGCTGGGAACCGCTCACGACCAATACCTGACCGGCCTCACAAGCCAGGCCCAACGATCGCGCCTGCGCTGCCAGCGCTTCACGCAAGGCCGGCTCACCTTCGCTCATGCCGTATTGGCCCATGGACAGCGGCATGTCCTCCCACTGCACCTTTGGCAGCATGGCTTCGGCCGGCAGGCCGCCGGCAAACGACATCACCTCCGGGCGCTGCGCCGCGGCGAGAATTTCCCGGATCAAAGAACTTTTGAGGCGCGAGACACGTTCGGAAAAAGCCATGGGGTCACCTGTAGCGAGGCGTCGGAAAAATGAGTCAAACTGTTTGACCGAAATTACCGCGCCGCCTCTGGAAACGTCAACATGCTTGACCTTAAAAATCCGACCGCCCAACAAATGGCCATGGAAGCGTTCTTCTTCGGTTACCAGGCGTTCACCGCCAAAGCCGATGAAATGCTTGAGCGCCGGGGCTTGAGCCGCGTGCATCAGCGCATCGTTTTTTTCATCGCCCGTTATCCATCATTGAGTGTGAAGGAGCTGCTGGCGCTGCTTGGCGTGAGCAAACAGGCAT
Source organism: Pseudomonas sp. Z2-11 (assembly GCF_054161305.1). Classification (NCBI taxonomy): domain Bacteria; kingdom Pseudomonadati; phylum Pseudomonadota; class Gammaproteobacteria; order Pseudomonadales; family Pseudomonadaceae; genus Pseudomonas; species Pseudomonas sp. Z2-11. The sequence goes on along the minus strand of NZ_CP096395.1, from coordinate 1,609,154 downwards.
TGAACATGCCGCTGCGGCAATTGATGGAGATGCATCTGGTGAACAGCGTTGCCTCCGAGACCGACAAGCGCAAGCGGCTGCTGGAACTGACCGCCGAGGGCGCGCGCTTTGAACAGGCGTTACGGCGCGAGCAGGTGAAATTGCTTGAACGGGTGTTTGCCGAGGCGGGTGAAGCGGCGGTGGATGGGTGGCTGGCGGTGAATCTGGGGTTGGGGAAATCCAGCGACTAGGGAACTCGTTTAGCCATGCGCCCCCTTCGCGAGCAGGCTCGCTCCCACAGTGATCTCGTTGAACACGGCATTTGTGTTCGACAAGGCTCCCCATGTGGGAGCGAGCCTGCTCGCGAAGGCGTCTTCAAGAACGATATATCCCTATGTACAGATATTTCGTCAACAAAACAGAAAACATTATTTGCTTTATTTGTATACAAAAGCATAATTCGCTTCGTGCGAGTTCCTGACCAAAAGGTCAACTACTTCGCCAGCCTTACCGCCTCAATGCCTCGCAGCCCTCCTCAGGGAGCACGCGGTGCTGAAATAACAATAAGACTCTTGAGGAGTACTCGCTGTGGAAAGCCGCAAACCCGAAGCCCAGACCTTGGACCTTTCGCCGCCATTACGCAGTGGCTGGCTGGAGCGAATCTTCAAACTCAGCTTGCATGGCACCACGGTGAAGACCGAGCTGATTGCCGGCCTGACGACCTTCATCACCATGGCCTACATCATCTTCGTCAACCCCAACATCATGGCCGACGCGGGCATTGATCACGGCGCTGCATTCGTCGCTACGTGCATTGCCGCCGCCCTGGGTTGCCTGTTGATGGGCCTGTATGCCAATTGGCCGGTAGGCCTGGCGCCGGGCATGGGCCTGAATGCTTTTTTCACCTACACGGTCGTCGGGACCATGGGCTACAACTGGGAAACCGCGCTGGGCGCGGTGTTCGTTTCCGGGGTGTTGTTCATGTTCCTGACCCTGTCGCGGGTGCGTGAGTGGTTGCTCAACAGCATTCCGGTGAGCCTGCGCTACGCCATGGGCGCGGGGGTCGGATTGTTTCTCGGGCTGATCGGCCTGAAGACCGCCGGAATCATCGTCGACAGCCCGGCGACGTTGATCAAGCTGGGTTCCTTGCATGAGCCAGGACCGCTGCTGGCCGCCGTGTGTTTCCTGATGATCGCCGTGCTGAGCTATCACCGCGTGTTCGGCGCGATCCTGATCAGCATCATTGCCGTGACCCTGGCCGGTTGGGGCCTGGGACTGGTGCAATACAACGGCGTGATGTCGACGCCGCCGAGCCTGGCTCCGACCTGGATGGCGATGGACGTCGCCGGCGTGTTCAACGTCAGCATGATCAGTGTGGTGCTGGCCTTCCTGTTCGTGCATATGTTCGACACCGCCGGCACCTTGATGGGCGTCGCCCAGCGCGCCGGCCTGGTAAAGCCCGACGGCAAGATCGAAAACCTGTCCAAGGCCCTCAAGGCCGACAGCGCCTCCAGCGTATTCGGCGCGATGGTCGGTGTTCCGCCGGTGACCAGCTACGTGGAAAGCGCGGCCGGCGTCGCAGCCGGCGGCCGCACGGGGCTTACGGCGGTGACGGTCGGTGTGCTATTTATTGCCGCCATGTTCTTTGCCCCGCTGGCCGGGATGATTCCTGCCTACGCCACGGCCGGCGCCTTGATTTATGTGGCCATGCTGATGATGGGCGGCATGGCCCACATCGAGTGGGACGAAGCGACCGACAGTATTCCAGCCATCGTCACCGCCATCATGATGCCGCTGACCTTCTCGGTCGCCGATGGCATCGCGCTGGGTTTCATCACCTACGTTGTACTGAAGGCCGGCACCGGTAAACACAAGGAAATATCCGTCAGCCTGTGGGTGCTATGCGCGATCTTTATCGCCAAGTTCATCTTCTTGTAGACGGGCCCCGTCTGTATCCGCCTCACCCCGTCGGGTGAGGCTTTTGTGCATCAGGAGCAAAGCAATGAATCTGGAAACCTGGTTGTTGTTCAGTGGCGCCGCCTTGGTGGTGATCCTCATCCCCGGCCCGCTGTCGCTGCTGATGATCAGCAACAGCCTCAACTACGGTCTGCGCCGTTCTTATCCGGCGTTCCTCGGTGGGGTGGTCGCCTCGATCTGCCTGTTGAGCGCCTCAGCGCTGGGGCTCGGGGCGCTATTGCTGGCTTCGGAACAATTGTTCAGCGCCCTGAAAATCGTCGGCGCGCTGTATCTGTTCTACCTCGCCTGGCAGAGCTGGCAGCAATCGCGTCAGCCATCCCAGGGCGCCGAAGTGCCCCAGGCTACCGCCACTCCAAGGTTTCGCGCGCTGTTCGGCCGGGCATTCGTGCTGGGCGCGAGCAACCCGAAAGACATCCTCTTCTTCGCGGCGTTCCTGCCGCAATTCCTGAGCGCCGAACAGCCATTCCTGCCGCAACTGCTGATCATGATCGCCACCTGGACCGTGCTCGACCTGCTGTGCAAGCTGGCCTATGGCCTGGGTGCCCACGGCGCCGCCCGGTATCTGCGTACCGGCAAGGGTCAGAGCTGGTTCAACCGGGTCAGTGCGGGGTTGTTCAGTGGGGCGGGGGCGGCTTCTTTGTTGAGCCGCTGAAAAGCAAAAGCTTCGCGAGCAGGCTCGCTCCTACACTGGATTACTGGTATTCACGAAACCTTGTGGGAGCGAGCGAAGGCGGCCTCTCGAAGGCAAGCTCTTTTTCAAGGCCAAAAAAAGCCCGCAGTGTGAGCGGGCTAAAAACCAAAGAAGCTCTATGCGCAGTCGCTTCCAGGGCAAGGCAGCTGCTTGGGGGCTCAGCTGCCTCGATAGGTTGAATAGGCGTAAGGCGAAATCAGCAGGGGCACATGGTAATGCTCCTGCTCCTGCGAAATACCGAAGCGCAGCACCACCACATCAAGGAACGCCGGCTCGGCCAATTGCACGCCACGGGCGCGGTAGTAGTCGCCGGCGTGGAATTGAATCTGATAGACCCCGCTGCGGTAGTCATTCCCTTGCAGAAGCGGTGCGTCGCAACGGCCATCGCTGTTGGTCAATGCGCTGGCGACCAGCTGCAATTGCGAACCTTCGACGCGGTACAGCTCGATCCTGATCGAGCTGCCCGGACAACCGTGTGCAGCATCCAAAACGTGTGTAGTCAGACGTCCCATTGATTGTGCGTGCCTTGCCGCAAGGCGACCAGGCACGGCGCCTCCTGAGTCAGTTGAAAGACAGGCCGCACCATTCTGAAGCATTAACGCTGCGGCAATTCTCGAATTAAGACAGTTTAAACATAAATTGTACACAATAAAAAATGAATTTTTCTGGTGCACGCCGCCTGACGATGGTTCCGCCCGACTCCCGATCCGCCCCTGCTTCGACAAAGGCTTGTGAAGGGTAAATTGACCAAGTGGGCAGATTTCTTGCAGTGTAGACAAACCGACGGTCGCGGTGAAAAATGCAAAAAACAGGCTTACAAGTCGAGTATAAAGTTGTATACAATCAGCCCATCGTCGTGACGCCAGCCTGTGATCCACCCCCAAGGCGCCACCTACATGGTTCGAAGAAGAAGGAAGACTGCAGTGAGCGCTGACTACCCACGCGACCTGATCGGTTACGGCAGTAACCCTCCCCACCCGCAATGGCCGGGCAATGCCCGAATCGCCCTGTCTTTCGTACTCAACTATGAGGAAGGCGGCGAGCGCAACATCCTGCACGGCGATCGTGAGTCCGAAGCGTTCCTCTCGGAAATGGTTTCGGCGCAACCGTTGCTGGGCGAGCGCAACATGAGCATGGAGTCGCTATACGAGTATGGCAGCCGTGCCGGCGTCTGGCGGATCCTCAAGCTGTTCAAGCAATTCGATATCCCGCTGACTATCTTCGCCGTGGCCATGGCCGCCCAGCGCCATCCGGACGTGATCCGCGCCATGGTCGCCGCCGGCCATGAAATATGCAGCCACGGCTATCGCTGGATCGACTACCAGTACATGGATGAAGCGCAGGAGCGCGAACACATGCTCGAAGCGATCCGCATCCTCACCGAACTTACCGGCGAGCGGCCGTTGGGCTGGTACACCGGCCGCACCGGCCCCAATACCCGGCGATTGGTCATGGAAGAAGGCGGCTTTCTCTATGACAGCGACACCTACGACGACGACCTGCCGTACTGGGAGCCGAACAACCCCACCGGCAAGCCGCACCTGGTAATCCCCTACACGCTCGATACCAATGACATGCGCTTCACCCAGGTGCAGGGTTTCAACAAGGGTGACGATTTTTTCCAGTACCTCAAGGACGCCTTCGACGTACTGTATGCCGAAGGCGCCGAAGCACCGAAGATGTTGTCCATCGGCCTGCATTGCCGCCTGATCGGCCGCCCTGCCCGCCTCGCCTCCCTCAAGCGTTTCCTGGAATACGTCAAGGGCCACGAACAGGTGTGGTTCAGCCGCCGGGTCGACATTGCACGCCACTGGCAGCAGACCCACCCGTATCCGGGAGTTTCGAAATGACTGCCTTCCAGACCCTCAAGCCTTCCAGCCTGAGCCGCGAAGCGTTCGTCAAAGCCTTCGCCGACATCTACGAACATTCGCCATGGGTGGCCGAAAAGGCCTTCGACCTGGGCCAGGATCCCTCGATCGACCAGATCGAAACCCTGCACCAGCGCATGAGCGACATCCTGTTGAGTGCCGACCACGCCAGCCAGCTGGCGCTGATCAACGCTCACCCGGACCTGGCCGGCAAAGCCGCCGTCCAGGGCCAACTGACCGAAGCCAGCACCAACGAACAGGCTGGCGCCGGTATTCACCAATGCACGGCCGAAGAGTTCCAGCGCTTCACCGAGCTGAACGAGGCCTACAAGGCCAAGTTCAAGTTTCCCTTCATCATGGCGGTAAAAGGCAGCAACCGGCACCAGATCCTTGCCGCGTTCGAAACGCGCATTCACCACTCGGCGGATGCCGAATTCAAATGCGCATTGGCAGAGATCAACAAGATCGCGTTGTTCCGATTACTGACCCTTTAGCGAGCAGCACCTCAAGATCAGGTCCTGCAAGCATCCCCAGCCAACTTATCAAAGGCAGACAAGAAGAATGAAAGCTTACGCCGTACCGTTCGAGAAATTCGTCAACCTGGCCGACGCCCGCCTGGGCACCAGGATCATTTCGGTGACCGATGACTGGTTCGCCGATGCCAACCGCCTGTTCCAGCCGACCCCGGCCGTATGGAAGGAGGGTGTGTTCGACGATAACGGCAAATGGATGGACGGCTGGGAGTCGCGCCGCAAGCGTTTCGAAGGCTACGACAGCGCGGTGATCCGCCTCGGCGTGCCGGGCTCGATCAAGGGCGTGGATATCGACACCTCATTCTTCACCGGTAATTACCCACCGTCGGCCTCCCTGGAAGCCTGTTTCCTGGCTGAAGGCGAGCCGGATGAAAACACCCAGTGGACCGAAGTGCTGTCGGCCGTCGAGCTGAAGGGCGACAGCCACCACTACCACGAAATCAGCAATGACCAGGCGTTCAGCCATCTGCGCTTCAACATCTATCCGGACGGTGGCGTGGCCCGCCTGCGGGTCTACGGCATTCCATACCGCGACTGGTCCGCGGTCGGCGACAACGAACAGATTGACTTGGCTGCCGCCCTCAATGGTGGCCGTGCCCTGGCCTGCTCCGACGAGCACTTCGGCCGCATGAGCAACATCCTCAACCCGGGCCGTGGCGTGAACATGGGCGACGGCTGGGAAACCGCCCGTCGGCGCACCCCCGGCAATGATTGGGTAATCGTCGCCCTGGGCCATGCCGGCATTGTTGAGAAAGTCGTCGTCGATACCCTGCACTTCAAGGGCAACTACCCGGACAGCTGCTCGATCCAGGGCGCGTTCGTCAAAGGCGGCACCGACAGCCAGATCGAAACCCAGTCGTTATTCTGGCGTGAACTGCTGCCGAGCCAGAAGCTGGAAATGCACGCCGAACACACCTTCGCCGAGCAGATCAAGGCACTGGGGCCGATCACGCACATCCGTCTGAACGTGTTCCCGGACGGTGGCGTGAGCCGCCTGCGGGTATTGGGCAAGGTCGCTAAATAGCAGTGAAGCCAATCGCGAGCAGGCTCGCTCCCACAGGGGTATGCGATCAAATGTGGGAGCGAGCCTGCTCGCGATAGCAATAGAACAGACAACAACGAATTCAAGGTTAAGAAGACCAGCATGCGCACACTCAACATCGAGCCATTGACCAAAGAAGCCTTCGCCCCGTTCGGTGACGTGATCGAAACCGACGGCAGCGATCACTTCATGATCAACAACGGTTCGACCATGCGCTTCCACCGCCTGGCGACGGTCGAGACCGCCACGCCGGACGACCAGGCGATCATCAGCATCTTCCGCGCCGACGCGCTGCAGATGCCGTTGACCGTGCGCATGCTGGAGCGCCATCCGCTGGGCAGCCAGGCCTTCATTCCGCTGCTCGGCAACCCCTTTCTGATCGTGGTCGCGCCACTTGGCGATGCACCTGTATCAGGCTTGGTCCGCGCCTTCGTCACCAACGGCAGGCAGGGCATCAATTACCATCGCGGCGTCTGGCACCACCCGGTGCTGACGATCGAAAAGCGGGATGACTTCCTGGTGGTTGATCGCAGTGGCAAAGGCAACAACTGCGATGAACATTTTTTCCAAGAGGATGAGCTGTTGATCCTCGCCCCCCACCAATAAGAGAAGGTCCGATCACCCGAAGACAAGGGTGACGGGCGAGAGGTAAAGACTGTGGAAGCACATATGCTGGAATGGCTGAACCTGAGCGTGCGCTGGGTTCACATGATCACTGGCGTGGCCTGGATCGGCGCGTCGTTCTACTTCGTCTGGCTGGAAAACAACCTCAATCGCGTCAATCCCCGGAGCGGCCTGGCCGGTGATTTATGGGCCATCCACGGTGGCGGCATCTACCACCTGGAAAAATACAAACTCGCGCCCCCGTCCATGCCGGACAACCTGCACTGGTTCAAATGGGAAGCCTATTTCACCTGGATGTCGGGCATCGCCCTGCTGTGCCTGGTGTTCTATTGGAACCCGACCGTCTACCTGCTGGCTCCCGGCAGCAGCCTGAGCGGCGCTGAGGGTGTTGCCCTGGGCATCGGTTCATTGTTCGTTGGCTGGTTCGTCTATTCGGCACTCTGCGACTCGGCACTCGGCAAGCGCCCCGTCCTGCTCGGCCTGATTCTGTTCGTGCTGTTGATCGCCGCGGCCTACGGCTTCAGCAAGGTGTTCAGCGGTCGCGGCGCCTACCTGCATGTCGGCGCCGTCATCGGTACGATCATGGTCGGCAACGTGTTCCGCATCATCATGCCGGCACAGCGCGCCTTGGTGGCGGCCATCGCCGAGAACCGCACACCTGACCCGGCGTTGCCGGCCAAGGGCCTGTTGCGTTCGCGCCACAACAACTACTTCACCCTGCCGGTGCTGTTCATCATGATCAGCAACCACTTCCCGAGCACCTACGGCAGCCAGTACAACTGGCTGATCCTGGCCGGGATCGCCGTGGCGGCCGTGTTGGTGCGTCATTACTTCAACACCCGCCATGACAGCAACCGGTTCGCCTGGACGCTGCCGGTCGGCGCCCTGGCGATGATCTGCCTGGCTTACGTCACCGGGCCCAAGCCAATGCCAACGGCACCGGAAGTCGCCAAGGCTCCTGGCGTGATCGAGTATCAACCGTTGCCGGAAACGGCAGTGGGCGGCGGGGCCAAACCGGCCACGGCGCCAGCCGCTCCGGCAACGGCGCCCGCCCAGGCGTCCACTGCGCAGGGCCCGTCATTTGAAAAGGTCCACAGCGTGATCCAGGAGCGCTGCTCGGTCTGTCATTCGGCCAAGCCCACCAGTCCGCTGTTCAGCGCCGCGCCAGGCGGGGTGATCTTCGATACGCCGCAGCAGATCCAGCAACAGGCCGCACGCATCCAGGCCCAGGCCGTGACCACCCAGATCATGCCCTTGGGCAACATCACCCAGATGACCCAGCAGGAACGTGACCTGATCGGCGCCTGGATCACCCAGGGCGCACGCACCAACTAGTCCGGCCAGACACACCCCGCTCCACCCGCAATACCGCAGACAGGCAGGCCGGCACACGACCGGTCGCCTGTCAGCGGCCGCCTGCGCCTCAACAATAAGAACAAGAGGAAAGCTTTATGCATGCGCTCCATCGTCACGCCTCCAGATGCGCCGTCGCAGCGCACTTGAGTCGCTCCAGGCAAGTCCGTATCCTGCGCGGCCGTTCAAACCCGGACACCTCAAAATAATCATCAGGTCCTGAGCGACCCACCGACTTTCAGCCACTGCCACAAACAAAAAGCTGACCGAACGGATGTTTTGTCCGTGGAAAAAGGCGCCACACCAGAGCGCTGACGACAACAACGCGGTACTACTTACCTTTGGGAGCAAACCGAATGAAACGTACGTGCACCAGCCTGATACTCGCAGGATCGTTGCTCGCCGGCAGCCAAGCCATGGCCGGCGATCTGTTGCAGTGGCAGAACAACAGCCTGAGTTACCTCTACGGCAAGGATTTCCAGATCAATCCGCGTATCCAGCAGACCGTGACGTTCGAACACGCCGATGCCTGGACCTACGGCGACAACTTCTTCTTCCTCGACCGGATCTTCTACAACGGCGAGGACGACAGCAATTCCGGCCCGAACACCTACTACGGCGAGTTCAGTCCGCGCCTGTCGTTCGGCAAGATCTTTGATCAGAAGCTGGAACTGGGCCCGGTCAAGGACGTGCTGCTGGCGATGACCTATGAGTTTGGCGAAGGTGACAACGAGTCCTACCTGATCGGCCCGGGTTTCGACCTGGCGATTCCCGGCTTCGATTACTTCCAGCTGAACTTTTATAACCGCCAGACCGAAGGCTCGCGGGCGGGCGACAACGTCTGGCAGATCACCCCGGTCTGGGCCGTCACCGTCCCGGTGGGTTCATCCGACATTCTGTTCGATGGGTTCATCGACTGGGTCGTCGACAACGACAGCAACGCCAAGGGCACGTACCACGCCAACCTGCATATCGTCCCGCAGATCAAATATGACCTGGGCAAGGCGTTGAAGCTCGGCGCCAAGCAGCTGTACGTGGGCGTGGAATACGACTACTGGAAGAACAAGTACGCCATCGAGGACAGTGAAAGCTTCAAGACCAACCAGAGCAATACCAGCCTGTTGGTCAAATACCATTTCTGACTCGGCGTACCCATAAAAAAACCGGACCCAAGGTCCGGTTTTCATCTGGATAGAACGATACACCGTGTAGATACAACCATGCACCGTGGCGAGGGAGCTTGCTCCCGCTGGGCTGCGTAGCGGCCCTTTTTTGTGAGCGCTTCGCGCTGGAGCGCCAGCCCGGTCAAGCGGGAGCAAGCTCCCTCGCCACGGGTCTGTTTCCACCCGGGTTCTCGTTCATGGGCTTATTCAGCCGCCGGCGCCTCGGGCTTGCGGCGTTTGAGCGGGGCCATGCCGTCCTTGCTGACCAGCGATGGCGCGTCGCTCTTCGGGCGGTTGGCGGTCTTGCGCTTGGTCGGGGCCTTGGCGCCGGTTTTTTTCTTGTCGCCCTTGGCGTCGACCTTTTTCTTCTTCACGCCAACGGCTTTGCCCGACGCCTTGACCTTTTTCGGTCCGCCGTAGGTGCCTTTGACTTCCTTGATGGTACGGCGCTCGAAGCTCTGCTTGAGGTAGCGCTCGACGCTCGACATTAGGTTCCAGTCGCCGTGGCAGATCAGCGAGATCGCCAGGCCATCGTTGCCGGCGCGACCGGTGCGGCCGATGCGGTGCACGTACTCGTCGCCGCTGCGGGGCATGTCGAAGTTGATGACCATGTCCAGGCCGTCGACGTCCAGGCCACGGGCCGCGACATCGGTGGCAACCAGGATCTTCACACCGCCCTGCTTGAGGCGGTCGATGGCCAGCTTGCGGTCCTTCTGGTCTTTCTCGCCGTGCAGCACGAACGCCTTGTATTCCTGGGCGACGAGACGACCGTAGATACGGTCGGCCATGGCCCGGGTGTTGGTGAACACGATGGCTTTTTCGTAGGTCTCGTTGGCCAGCAACCAGTTCACAATCTGCTCTTTGTGCTGGTTGTGGTCAGCGGTGATGATCTGCTGGCGAGTCGTGGAGTTCAGCTGGCTGACCGCGTTGAGCTGCAAGTGCTCAGGGTTGTTCAGGACCTTGGCGATCATCTCGCGCAGGCCCGAACCGCCAGTGGTGGCGGAGAACAGCATGGTCTGCTGGCGATTGACGCATTCATCCACCAGGCGCTGCACGTCTTCGGCAAAACCCATGTCCAGCATGCGGTCGGCTTCGTCCAGCACCAGCACTTCGACTTCCTTGAGGTCGAGGTTGCCGGCGTTCAGTTGCTCGATCATCCGCCCCGGCGTGCCGATCAGGATATCCGGCACCTTGCGCAGCATGGCGGCCTGGACCTTGAAATCTTCCCCGCCGGTGATCAGGCCGGACTTGATGAAGGTGAACTGCGAAAAGCGCTCCACTTCCTTCAAGGTCTGCTGGGCCAGTTCGCGGGTCGGCAGCAGGATCAGGGTCTTGATGCTGACGCGGACCTTGGCCGGGCCGATCAGGCGATTGAGGATCGGCAGCACGAACGCAGCGGTCTTGCCGCTGCCGGTCTGCGCCGTCACCCGCAGGTCACGCCCCTGGAGCGCGAGCGGAATAGCCGCTGCCTGCACCGGCGTTGGCTCGACAAATTTAAGCTCGGCCACGGCTTTGAGCAGGCGTTCGTGCAGGGCGAATTGGGAAAACACGGGTGCTACCTCGAAGAAATGCAAAAAAACAGCTGCATAGGTTACCGGTTTCGAGCGCGCAGGCCGAGTTTCTTTATACAAACGGCTGCAAATCAGTGTGTTTTCAAGACCGGATTTGTCATCAACGGTCACTTCGCCACGCTTAAATGCTCTAATTCGCCCATCGCGCTCATTAGAAGACCGTCTCGTCCATGGATATCAAACAATTCTGGCTCAACCTTCAGGATTTCTGGGGGGCCCTGGATCAGCACCCGCTCCTGCATTCCGGTCTCGCCCTGGCCCTGCTGCTGGCGATCGCGCTGGTGCTCGGGCGCGTGGCGCGTTACCTGATCCTGCACGGCGCCAAGCTGATCGGCCGCCAACCGGCCCTGCACTGGGTCAACGACCTGCGCCAGAACAAAGTCTTTCATCGCCTGGCGCAGACGACGCCGTCGCTGATCATCCAGTTCGGCCTGCACCTGGTGCCGGGGCTGAGCAAGACCAGCACGGTCTTCCTCGGCAATGTCGCGCTGGCCTTCACCATCCTGTTCATGCTGCTGGCCGTCAGTGCCCTGCTCACTGCGCTGCTGGACGTCTATGCTCGCACCGAACACGCCCGCACCCGCTCGATCAAGGGCTACGTGCAACTGACAAAAATGGTCCTCTACGTGTTCGGCGCGATCATCATCGTCGCCACGCTGATCGACCGTTCACCGCTGTTGCTGCTGTCGGGCCTGGGTGCGATGTCGGCGGTGATCCTCCTGGTCTACAAGGACACGCTGCTGTCGTTTGTCGCCAGCGTGCAGTTGACCAGCAACGACATGCTGCGGGTCGGCGACTGGATCGAAATGCCCCAGGTCGGCGCCGACGGTGATGTGGTGGACATCACGTTGCACACGGTGAAGGTGCAGAATTTCGACAAGACCATCGTCTCGATCCCCACCTGGCGCCTGATGTCCGAATCGTTCAAGAACTGGCGCGGCATGCAGCAATCCGGCGGACGGCGGATCAAGCGCAGCCTGTTCATCGATGCCAGCGGCGTGCGCTTCCTGCACGACGAGGAAGAACAGCGCTTGACGCAGGTGCGCCTGCTGACCGATTACATCGGCCGCAAGCAGGCCGAGCTCAAGGCCTGGAACGAAGCCCAGGGCAACGTCGCGGCGATGGCGGCCAACCGCCGGCGGATGACCAACCTGGGCACTTTCCGCGCCTATGCCCTGGCCTATCTGAAAAGCCACCCGGAGATCCAGCCGAACATGACCTGCATGGTCCGCCAGCTGCAGACCACTGCCCAGGGTATCCCGCTGGAAATCTACTGCTTCACCGGCACCACCGTGTGGGCCGACTACGAGCGCATCCAGGGGGATATCTTCGATTACCTGCTGGCGGTGATGCCAGAGTTCGGGCTGGGCTTGTACCAACAGCCGAGCGGTACGGATCTGCGGGCGGGGTTGCTGCCGGCGGTGTTGGGCGCAAGCCATATTCCGGAGCCGGAAAAGCAGGTGGTCTGATCCACCATGGCCCCCGGTGGGAGCGAGCCTGCTCGCGAAAGCACAGTGTCAGGCAGCAGATTATTATCTGACACGACGCCTTCGCGAGCAGGCTCGCTCCCACAAGGGTTCAGTGTGAAGGCTGAGGCTGGCGTATCCCCAACCGACTGATCCACACCGCCGCCAATATCACCGACCCACCCAGCAGTAACCGACCCAACGCCTCATGCTGGTTCCAGATCAGCAGGTTCACCAGCAACCCCACCGGCACGTGCAGGTTGTTCATTACCGCCAATGTCCCGCCGTTCACCAGGCATGCGCCCTTATTCCACCAATACAGCCCCAGCGCGGTGGAGACCAGGCCGAGGAATACCAGCACGCCCCATTGCAACGGCGCTTCAGGCCAGAAATCGGCCTTGCCGAACAGCAGGAAGGCCGGCAGCGCGACCATCAGCGCGCCGAGGTAGAAATAGCCGAAACGCCGATAGTGCGGCAGGTCGCTCGGGTGCCGTGCCACCAGGTGCTTGTACAACACTTGCCCGGCCGCGTAGGTGAAGTTCGCCAGTTGCAGCAGCAAAAAGCCCATGAAGAAATCCGGGTTGATCCGGTCATAACGAATCACCGCCGCGCCGGCCACCGCCACCAGCGCCGCAATCAAGGCCCAAGGGTTGAAACGCCGATTGAGTGCATCTTCGATCAAGGTCACGTGCAGGGGCGTGAGGATGGTGAACAGCAGCACTTCCGGCACCGTCAGTACGCGGAAACTCAGGTAAAGGCAAACGTAGGTCACGCCGAACTGCAGGGCACCGATCAGCAGCATGCCGCGCATGAACGACGGCTCAACCTGGCGCCAGCGGGTCAGTGGAATGAACACCAGCCCCGCCAACACTACGCGCACCAGCACCGCGAAATAACTGTCGACATGCCCGGCCAGGTATTCGCCGATCAGGCTGAAGGAAAACGCCTGGATCAAGGTCACAAAAAGTAGATAGCCCATACCGCCCCTCGTTTCGAATGGCGGCGAAGATAGCGGTTTTTGGGGCTTGTCGCGAGTTACCCCAACACCGGGAACCTTGTGGGAGCGAGCCTGCTCGCGAAAGCGGAGTATCAGGCAACAGATGTATTGACTGACAGGATGCCTTCGCGAGCAGGCTCGCTCCCACAGGGGATGTGTAGCGGTCACCAGATCGCAGGCAAAAAAAAGCCCGATCTCGCTTCAGCGTTCAATCGGGCGGCTGCACTCAGGAGCAATAAGTGCCAAGGGAGGTTCGATGCGCAAAACGGTTTGAAGGGAAGCGCCAAGTCACTAGAACACCTGGCGATTACCCGAGGATTAACGCTCAGGCCACTTGGGATAGCTTGGCGTTGGCCTGGTTCAGGCCCTTCTCCTGGAAGTCGCCGCCCAGGTTCATGCCTTCGGCATGGATGAAGGTCACGTCGTGGATACCGATGAAGCCCATGACTTGGCGCAGGTACGGTTCCTGGTGATCGGTGCTGCCACCGGCGTGAATGCCGCCGCGGGCGGTGAGCACGAAAGCGCGCTTGCCGGTCAACAGCCCCTGGGGACCGGTGGGGGTGTACTTGAAGGTCACGCCGGCGCGCAGCACGTGGTCGAGCCAGGCTTTCAAGGTGCTCGGGATGGCGAAGTTGTACATCGGCGCGGCCATCACCAGAACATCGGCGGCGAGCAGCTCATCGGTCAGCTGGTTGGAGCGCTCCAGGGAGGCGTTCTCGAGGTCGTTGCGCTGCTCGGTCGGTTTCATCCAGCCCCCCAGCAGATGGGCGTCCAGGTGCGGAACAGGGTTGACTGCCAGGTCGCGAACGCTGATCTCATCGGCCGGATGCGCGGCTTTCCACTGGCTGATGAAGGTCTGGGTCAGTTGACGGGAAACCGAGTCTTGTTGGCGGGCACTGCTTTCGATGATCAGAACGCGGGACATGGCTTGTAGGCTCCATCTGAGAATGTTGTAAGTCGATGGAGTGAAGGTTAAGCGCGATCATATCGATGAAAAAGCGCAAATAATTGCTGCAAAACATCGATTATTTCGTTTATAAGCGGAGCACGCCTTGTGACGCTGCCCCGCCGCTGGTTATTTCGGCTTGCAGGTCAGCTCGATGCGCAGCTTGATGATGTTGCGGTTGAACTTGGCGGTGGCGTTCTTGAACTTGCCGGCGGCGACTTCGATCTTGCGGGTTCGCGGCGCTTCGGGGCCGTTGCGAAACACCACGCTGCACGCCGCGTCGGTGCTGCCGTAGTTGTTGACCTGGATCGAGCCGATGTCGGCATCGGTGTCGTAGGCGGTGTAGTCGATGCTCAAGCCGTTGAGGTGTTTTTCCACGTCGATCGGGTAGGCAAAGGCACTCAGCGGCAGCAGGGCCAGCAGCGCACAACAGATTTTTTTCATTCGGCAGTCTCCACGAGGGGACCGCCAGCTTAGGACAAGAGGAGCTCAATATGAAAGCGCCCCGCGTGACCCTTGATCAATGGCGAACGTTGCAGGCGGTGGTGGACCATGGTGGTTTCGCCCAGGCCGCCGAAGTACTGCACCGCTCTCAATCATCGGTGAGCTACACCGTGGCCCGCATGCAGGATCAGCTCGGCGTGCCGTTGCTGCGTATCGACGGACGCAAGGCCGTGCTGACCGAAGCCGGCGGCGTGCTGCTGCGCCGTTCCCGGCAACTGGTGAAACAGGCCAGCCAGCTGGAAGACCTGGCCCACCACATGGAGCAGGGTTGGGAAGCTGAAGTGCGCCTGGTGGTCGACGCGGCCTACCCCACTGCCCGCCTCGTCCGCGCCCTGACCGCATTCATGCCGCAGAGCCGGGGCTGCCGGGTGCGGCTGCGCGAAGAAGTCTTGTCCGGCGTCGAAGAGGTGCTGCTCGAAGGCGTCGCCGACCTTGCCATCAGCGGCTTCAGCATTCCCGGTTACCTGGGCGCGGAACTGAGCGATGTCGAATTCGTCGCGGTGGCCCATCCCGAGCACGCTCTGCACCGACTCAACCGCGAGCTGACGTTCCAGGACCTGGAAAGCCAGCTGCAAGTGGTGATCCGCGACTCCGGCCGCCAGCAGCCCCGCGATGTCGGCTGGCTCGGCGCCGAACAGCGCTGGACCGTCGGAAGCCTGGCCACCGCCGCGACATTCGTCGGCAGCGGCCTGGGCTTTGCCTGGCTGCCCCGGCACATGATCGAGCGAGAACTCAGGGAGGGCACGCTCAAACGTCTACCCTTGGATCAGGGCGCCAGCCGCAACCCGAGCTTCTACCTGTATTCGAACAAGGAAAAGCCCCTGGGACCGGCCACGCAGATTCTCATCGAGCTGCTGCGCACCTTCGATACCGCGCCGCTGGATGCGCCGTTCGCTGCCCCTGAACAAGCCTGACAAGGATCTCGCCGATGGCCTTTTTCGAACATGAAGGTTGCAACCTGCACTATGAGGAATATGGCCACGGCACACCGTTGGTGCTGGTCCACGGGTTGGGCTCCAGCACTCGCGACTGGGAAAAGCAGATTCCCGTGTTGTCGCGCCACTACCGCCTGATCGTGATGGATGTGCGCGGCCACGGCCGCTCCGACAAGCCGCGCGAGCACTACAGCATCGCGGGCTTCAGCGCCGACCTGGGCGCCCTGATCGAGCACCTCGATCTCGGCCCGGTGCACCTGGTGGGCTGGTCCATGGGCGGCATGATCTGTTTCCAGCTGGCCGTGGACGAACCCGCACGGGTCAGGAGCCTGTGCATCGTCAACAGTGCCCCTGAAGTCAAAGTCCGTACGCCCGACGATTGCTGGCAATGGTTCAAGCGCTGGAGCCTGATGCGCCTGCTGAGCCTGGAAACCATCGGCAAGGCCCTCGGCGAGAAGTTGTTTCCCAAGCCCGAACAAACCGAACTGCGCCTGGAAATGGCCCGGCGTTGGGCAGAGAACGACAAACGTGCCTATCTCGCCAGTTTCGACGCCATTGTCGGCTGGGGCGTGCAGGAACACCTGGCGCAAATTGCCTGTCCAACCCTCATTATCTGCGCCGACCACGACTACACCCCGGTGGCGCTGAAAGAGGCCTATGTAAAACTGCTGCCTGACGCACGACTGGCAGTCATCGCCGATTCACGGCACGCTACGCCCCTGGATCAACCCGAACGCTTCAACCAGACCCTGCTCGAATTCTTGACCGCAACCGACTTCACTACCCAGGATCACTGAACCCATGCTGAAAAAAATCGCCCTCGCCGCCGGCACCGTACTGTTTGCTGCCAACCTGATGGCTGCCACGCCGGCCAAGGCACCACACGTCCTGCTGGACACCACCAACGGCCAGATCGAAATCGAACTGGACCCGGTCAAGGCGCCCATCAGTACCAAGAACTTCCTTGAGTACGTCGACAGCGGCTTCTACAACAACACGATTTTCCATCGCGTGATCCCGGGTTTCATGGCCCAGGGCGGCGGTTTCACCCAGCAGATGCAGCAGAAAGACACCAAGCCACCGATCAAGAACGAAGCCAGCAATGGCCTGCATAACGTTCGCGGCACCTTGTCGATGGCCCGCACATCCAACCCGGATTCGGCCACCAGCCAGTTCTTCATCAACGTGGCCGACAACGCTTTCCTCGACCCGGGCCGCGACGCCGGCTACGCGGTATTCGCCAAGGTGGTCAAGGGCATGGACGTGGTGGACATCATCGTCAACTCCCAGACCACCACCAAACAAGGCATGCAAAACGTGCCGGTCGATCCTGTGATCATCAAGTCGGCCAAGCGCATCGACTGAACCCACAGGGCAAGCCTGAGCGGCGCCGGCAAACCCGCGCCGCCCACCGCAAAAAAGGAGAGCCCCCGCCCGGGCTATGTACCCCATGGTTTACCGCCGTTTTGAAAAACTGATCGACATCTTCCGCGACGCCCCGACCTCGGCCCCGCCGAACCGCGTCCTGCCCTTCTACACGTATTACCTGAAACAGGTCTGGCCCAGCTTCGCCGCACTGCTGGTGGTCGGCCTGATCGGCGCGCTGATCGAAGTGGCGCTGTTCAGCTACCTGAGCCGCATCATCGACCTGACCCAGGCCACGCCCAACACCGACTTCTTCAAGCTGCACGGCCTCGAGCTGGCCTGGATGGCGGTGGTCGCGCTGGTGTTCCGGCCGATCTTCGTGGCCCTGCATGACCTGCTGGTGCACCAGACCCTGAGCCCGAGCATGACCAGCCTGATCCGCTGGCAAAACCACAGCTACGTGCTCAAGCAGAGCCTGAACTTCTTCCAGAACGACTTCGCCGGGCGCATCGCCCAGCGCATCATGCAGACCGGCAACTCCCTGCGCGACTCGGCGGTACAGGCCGTGGATGCGTTGTGGCACGTGCTGATCTATGCCATCAGCTCACTGGTGCTGTTCGCCGAAGCCGACTGGCGCCTGATGATCCCGCTGCTGGCCTGGATCGCCGCCTACATCGGCGCGCTCTGCTACTTCGTGCCACGGGTCAAGGAACGCTCCGTGGTGTCCTCCGATGCGCGCTCCAAGCTCATGGGCCGGATCGTCGACGGCTACACCAACATCACCACCCTGAAGCTGTTCGCCCACACCAACTTCGAACAGCAATACGCTCGCGAAGCCATCGAGGAACAGACCGAGAAAGCCCAGTTGGCCGGCCGCGTGGTGACGAGCATGGACGTGGTCATCACCAGCATGAACGGGCTCCTGATCGTCGGCACCACCGCCCTGGCGCTGTGGCTGTGGACGCAATCGCTCATCAGCGTCGGCGCCATTGCCCTGGCCACCGGCCTGGTGATCCGCATCGTCAACATGTCCGGCTGGATCATGTGGGTGGTCACCGGCATTTTCGAAAACATCGGCATGGTCCAGGACGGCTTGCAGTCTATCTCCCAGCCGGTCAGCGTCACCGACCGCGAGCAGGCCAAGCCGCTCGCGGTGGCCCGTGGCGAGGTGCGTTTCGAACATGTGGATTTTCACTACGGCAAGAAAAGCGGCGTGATCAGCGACCTGAACCTGACCATCAGGCCCGGCGAGAAAATCGGCTTGATCGGGCCGTCCGGCGCGGGTAAATCCACGCTGGTGAACCTGCTGCTGCGCCTCTATGACGTGCAGGGCGGACGCATCCTCATCGACGGCCAGGACATTGCCCATGTCGGGCAGGAAAGCCTGCGCGAACGCATCGGCATGATCACCCAGGACACCTCGCTGCTGCACCGCTCGATCCGCGACAACCTGCTTTACGGCAAGCCCGACGCCACCGACGCGCAACTCTGGGAAGCGGTGCACAAGGCCCGTGCCGATCAGTTCATCCCGTTACTGTCGGACGCCGAAGGCCGCAGCGGTTTCGATGCGCACGTCGGTGAGCGCGGCGTGAAGCTCTCCGGTGGCCAGCGCCAACGCATCGCCATCGCCCGGGTATTGCTCAAGGATGCGCCGATCCTGATCATGGACGAAGCGACCTCCGCGCTGGATTCGGAAGTCGAGGCGGCGATCCAGGAAAGTCTCGAGACGCTGATGCAAGGCAAGACCGTGATCGCCATCGCCCACCGCCTCTCGACGATCGCCCGGATGGACCGACTGGTAGTACTGGAAAACGGCCACATCGCCGAGACCGGCAGTCATGCCGAGCTGTTGGCCCATGGCGGGCTGTATGCGCGGCTCTGGCAGCATCAGACGGGTGGATTTGTCGGGATTGATTGACTCCGGAGTCCGCACAAAACCCGTGGCGAGGGAGCTTGCTCCCGCTGGGGTGCACAGCGCCCCCCTTGGGGCCCGGTCCAGCTTCATGGTTGGATTCAGATTTTTTGGGGCTGCTGCGCAGCCCAGCGGGAGCAAGCTCCCTCGCCACGGGGTTTCATAACATCCTCAGCACTGCCGATACGGCAGTGCTGTCCTGGCTTCTTCGGCATACGCCAGCACGCCCTCATGCTCACGCACGAGGAAATCCGCCACCGCCGCCTTCAGGCCCGGATGGCGCAAGTAGTGCCACGAGCGGGTAATCACCGGCTCGAACCCGCGAATCAATTTGTGCTCGCCCTGGGCTCCGGCGTCAAAGCGCTGCAGGCCGTTGGCGATCGCATAGTCCATGCCCTGGTAGAAACACGTCTCGAAGTGCAGGCGATCGAACTCCGCGAGACAGCCCCAGTAACGGCCGTAAAAACTGTCGCCACCGACCAGGCTGAATGCCATCGCCACCGGCCGCGAACCTTGCTTGGCCAGCACCACGCGAATGGCTTCGGGCATGCGCTCGGCCAGCAGGCTGAAGAATGTCCGGGTCAGATAAGGTGCTTGCCGACGCACCGCATAGGTATTGGCGTAACAGGCGTAGACAAAATCCCATTGCGCCTCGTCCAGTTGATGGCCTTCGAGCCACTCGAACTCGATGCCCTGCCCTGCCACTTGCTCGCGCTCCTTGCGCATCTGCTTGCGCTTGCGGGAACTGAGCGCATCAAGGAAATCCTGGAAATCCCGATAGCCGCGATTTTGCCAGTGATACTGGCAACCGATCCGCTGCAGCCAACCGTCCTGACCGGCCAGCGCCGCATCGGTAAAGGCATCGGTGAAGTTGATGTGAGCGCTGGAAAGCCCTTCGATTTCCAGATAACCCGGCAGGCTGCCGAGCAATTCCAGACCGTCCTCCAATGACGCCGCCAGCAGCCGCGGCCCGCTGACCGGACTGAACGGCACCGCTGTCAACAGCTTGGGGTAATAGTCGATGCCCGCTCGGGCACAGGCGTCGGCCCAACCATGATCGAACACGTACTCGCCGTAGGAATGCCACTTGCGGTAACTGGGCAGGGCCGCCAGCAGCCGTCCGTCTTCCATGTGCAACAGGTGCTCGGGCTGCCAACCGGAATGCGCACCCAGGCTGGCGCTGTCTTCAAGGGTGCTTAAAAAAGCGTGGCGCAGGAACGGTTGATTGGCGGGCACCAACGCGTCCCACTCGGGTGACGCGATGGCGGACAGGTTGTCCAGGACGTGAAGCGGCATGCGGTTCCTCGATATCCAGGCGGCGGATTACCCGAGTATCGCCGATCCAGGCCGGTCGGGCATAAAAAAACCCCGCCAGAGGCGGGGTTCAAAGGAGCGTAACGGATGAAAGTGGAGCGGTGTATCAAGTCAAAGCGATTTAGAACACGTACTGAGCGCGGACAACAAAACCATCGCCGTCGTCATCGCCGTTGACGTTGGTGACCTTGTCGGTCTTGGCCTTGACGTAGGCACCGGTGATTTTCACCGCTTCGTTGGCGTACCAGTTCACACCTAGATTGTGCACCTTGGCTTCGGCATCGCCCACTTCGCGGGTCGCCGAGGCAGTGGTGATGTTGTCGTCTTCGACGGTCATGCTGTCGTAGCGGTAGAACACTTCCCAGGCACCGATGGATTTGTTCTGTGGCTTGATCGCGTCAAACTTGCCGACTTTATAACCACGGGACTCGCCGGTGAGGGTGTAGGCACCCTGGACGTAGAAGCCGTGGCCCTTGAGGTCTTCGAAGGCGTCGCTGTCAGCCTTGGTCTTGCGCGAGATGTATTCACCCTGGATCGACGCTGGCCCCATAGCGAAAGCGGCTTCCAGGCCGAAGGCGGTGTCAGTGTCGTACGAACCGGCCGGCGAGTTGTTCGCGCCGCCCAGGACCGGACGGTTGCCGTTAGGACCGGCATCGTTGCCGCCCAGGGTTTCAACGCCACGCATGCCCAGGCGGGAGCGATAACGAGCATCGAACGCAGTGTCGGAGACGTCACGGGAGGCCACGCTCAAACCGAAGTGCAGCACGTTGCCGGCTTCGTGCATCGGCGCGAATACAAAGCGACCGTTGACTTGCTTGACGCTGTCGCCGTCAGCATCGTCATTGTCCTTGCTGAACACGCCGGCCGAAGCATAGAACGAATCAGCGAAAGTGCTGGATGCCTGGATACCCATACCGTTCTGCTTGTCCATGGCCCAATCGACCAGATCGTAGGCGGAGTTTCGCTCAGGCGCGGTGACCCATTTGGAGCTGGTGGCTTTTTCAAGGCCAAAGTCTGGGTCAAAACGGCCAACCTTGATGGAAACCGGTTTGAAACCGTTATAGGCCAGAGACGCCTCGTCGAAGTAGCCGTTATCGGAATCGCCGGTGTTATGGGACATGTCGTAGTTGATGGTGTATGCCCAATCCGTGTACAGCACGCCGGACAGTTCCAAGAAAGCACGACGGAAATAGGCGGCGTCTGCCGAATTGCCATTGTCGGTGTAGATCCCGTCGAACTGGCTGTAGTCAGCCTGCAAACGACCGCCGAGCTTGAAGCTGAACTCTTTGTCAGTGGTAGCGACCTCCAGGCCGCCCTTGGTCTTGACCACGATATCGGCGCCGTCGGTGGTTACGGTGCCGGCGAAAGCCTGGGCGGTTACTGCCATTGCCAGAGCGCTGGCGGCAAAACCTGCGAAGTGCTTACGGATCATCGAAGAATTCCCCTAGTTGGTAGTCTATGCGTTAGAAAACACGCGGAACTGGGCCCGCTGGTGTTGGGAGGGGATCTTGGCGATGGGTTGTGTCAGGCGAGTTGCTATCACATAAAGATTTTATGACAGCGGAACTTTTTACTTCGAAAGGGAATAACAGATTTTCTGCAAAACCTGTGGGAGCGAGCCTGCTCGCGAAAGCGGTAAGTCAGTCAACGTTGCATTGACTGGTCCGCCGCCTTCGCGAGCAGGCTCGCTCCCACATGAAGTTAGGTTTATTGCATGGTGAGGGAGCAAGCTCCCTCGCCACGAATCAAGCAGTCCGGATCAACGCTTGCGCAATATCACGCTGCCGATCGAGTAACCGGCGCCAAACGAGCTGAGCACCGCGACCGAGCCGCTGGTCAAGTCGTCCTGGTACAGGTGAAAGGAAATCACCGAACCCGCCGAGCTGGTGTTGGCGTAGCGGTCGAGAATCACCGGGGCTTCTTCCTCGCTGGCTTCGCGCCCGAGCAGCTTGCGGACGATCAGCTGGTTCATGCTCAGGTTGGCCTGATGCAGCCAGAAACGCTTCACTTCGCCGACGTTCAGCTGGTTTTCCTGCAAATGAGCGCCAATCAATTCAGCGACCATCGGGCAGACGTCGCGAAACACCTTGCGGCCTTCCTGGACGAACAGTTTGTCCCGCGTGCCGATGCCCTCTTCCGCCGCGCGGTTGAGGAAGCCGAAGTTGTTGCGGATGTTGTTGGAGAACTTGGTGAGCAGCTTGGTGCTGACCACGTCGAACTGGTACGGCGATGTCGCCTGGTCCGCCCGCTCGATGATCACCGCCGTGGCTGCGTCGCCGAAGATGAAATGGCTGTCGCGATCACGGAAATTCAAGTGGCCGGTGCACACTTCCGGATTGACCATCAGGATCGCCCGGGCCTGGCCCAGTTGTACGCTGTTGGCGGCGGCCTGGATGCCGAAGGTCGCCGAAGAACAGGCCACGTTCATGTCGAAACCGAACCCTTCGATACCCAAAGCTTCCTGGACTTCGATGGCAATGGCCGGATAGGGACGCTGCAGGTTGGAACAGGCAACGATCACGCCGTCGATGTCAGCGGCGCTGCGACCGGCGCGCTCAAGCGCCTGTTTCGCGGCGCCGACGGCCATTTCGCAGAGCACCGACCATTCTTCGTTGGAGCGCTCCGGCAGGCGCGGCGTCATGCGCTTGGGATCGAGAATACCGTCCTTGTCCATCACGAAACGACTCTTGATGCCTGAAGCCTTTTCGATGAAGGCCGCATTGGACTCGGTAAATGCCTCGACTTCGCCGCGCTCGATGGCCTCGGCGTTGTCGGCGTTGAACTGCGCGACATAGGTATTGAAAGACTGCACCAGCTCTTCGTTGGAGATGCTGTTGGCTGGGGTATACAGGCCGGTGCCGCTGATGACGACGTTATGCATGGTCGTGTCTCTGATCTGTTCAGGCAGAAAGTATTGGCACCGACGTACCAACACGCAAAGGGTCTTTCCCATCCCGTGGGAGCAGACCTGGCATCGCTTTATTCCGATCCGCCCGTGGCAATGAAGCCAAAACCACGGGACCGGCATTTATAGGCGCGAAGTTTGCCATAAACGCTGGCGTTTGGCCCATTCTCCCTTTCACCAGGCATGAAACCTGTGGGAGCGAGCCTGCTCCGGGCGGCGATCCGACGAAAGCGGAGTGTCAGTCACCTTCAATGCCGGCTGGACCACCGCCTTCGCGAGCGGGCTCGCTCCCACAGGTCGTACGCCGACTCTAAGCCTCCACCAACCCCCACTGCTTGCTCAGGCGCTTGTCGGAAATCGGCACCTTGGTGCCCAGCTGCTGGGCGAACAGCGATACGCGGTATTCCTCCAGCCACCAGCGGTACAGTTCCAGCTGCGGATCGCGCTTGCCTTCCTGGGCATGCTTGCTGGCGCGGGCCTGGTATTGCGCCCAGAGGTTGGACAGCTCGCCGCTCCAGACCCGGTCCTTTTGCACCTGGCTGCCGAGCTTCTCGAAGCGTTGCTCGATAGCCTTGAGGTAGCGCGGCAGTTCCTTGAGCCATTGATGCGGGGTTTCACGCACAAAGCCCGGGTACACCAGGTGGCTGAGCTGCTGCTTGATGTCGTTCAGCGCCACGGCCTGGGCCAGGTCGATCTTGCCCTTGAAGCGTTTTTGCAGGCCGTGCCAGAGTTTCAGGATATCCAGGGTCAGCCTGGCCAGGCGTTCGGCATGCTCGGTCCAGCCGCCACGCTTGCGTTCGGCCAGGGCCGCCAGCGCGGCGCCGTCGCGTGGCAGGCTCGGCTCGCCTTCGAGGACGCAACTGTCGAGGCTCGCCAGCAGGATGTCTTCCACCAGACCGTCGATGCGCCCAAGTTCGCGATACAGCAGGCCCAGTTCGGTCAGGCCCGGCAGCTTGCCGCGAAGAAATTTCGCCGTTTCGGCCAGTTGCTGCATGAGCAGCCGCTGCAAGGCGCGGCGATGCTGGAACTCGGCTTCGGCCGGGGTCGGGAAACGCCCTTCCTTGACCACGCCGCCCTCTTCCACCAGCGCCGGGTACACCGTCATCGACAACCCGGCGATCTTCTGCTGGGTTTTTTCCGCCACTGGCGCGAAGATTTTCGCTTCCACCGGTTCCTGGCTCTTCGCCGTTTGCGGCACGGCCAGGGCCGCCTGGCTGGCTTCGGCAAAACGCGCGGTCAGTTCGGCCAGGTCGCGGCCTTCGCCGAGGAACTTGCCTTGGCCGTCGACGATTTCCAGGTTCATGCGCAAATGGCTTTCCACTTGCAGCGCCGCTTCCGCCCAGGCTTCGTCGCTGACCCGCGCGCCGGTCATGCGCAGCAGCTCACGCCCCAGGGACTGCGGCAGCGAGCCCTCGGCAAACGTGATGCGCTGCAACGCCGCCTTGACGAAGTCCGGCACCGGCACGAAGTTTTTGCGCAAGGCCTTGGGCAAGTTGCGCACCAGGGCGATGCATTTGGCCTCGATCATCCCCGGCACCAACCATTCCAGGCGCTCCGGCGGCAACATCGGCAGCAGCGGTGCCGGTACCCGCAGCGTCACGCCATCGCGCGGGTGGTTGGGCTCGAAGTGATAGCTCAACGGCAAGGTCAGGTCGCCGACGCGCAAGGTGTCGGGATACAGATTGGCCGTCACCTCGCTGGCCTCGCGAGCGAGCACGTCTTCTTCGCGCATGATCAACAACTGCGGGTCTTTCTGGCTGTTGATCCGGTACCAGCTATCGAACGTCGCGGTCTGGTGGATCTCGGCGGGCAGGCGTGCATCGTAGAAGGCGAAGAGGGTTTCCTCGTCTGCCAGGATGTCGCGGCGACGAGCCTTGGCCTCGAGCTCGTCAAGCTGCTCCAGCAATCGGGTGTTGGCACTCAGGCACTTGGCCCGGGACTGGATTTCGCCACGCACCAGCGCCTCGCGGATGAACAGTTCGCGGGACACCACCGGGTCCACCGGCCCGTAGTGCACCGGCCGGCGACCGACCACGATCAGCCCGAACAAGGTGATCTGCTCGTAAGCCACCACCTGCCCGCGCTTCTTCTCCCAATGGGGTTCGAAGTGGTTCTTCTTGATCAGGTGCCCGGCCAGCGGTTCGATCCAGTCCGGTTCGATTTTCGCCACCATGCGCGCATACAACTTGGTGGTTTCCACCAGCTCGGCGGTCATCAGCCACTGCGGGCGCTTCTTGCCCAGCCCGGACGAGGGATGGACCCAGAAGCGTCGCTGCCGCGCACCGAGGTAATCGCCGTCCTCGGTTTTCTGGCCGATCTGGCTCAACAGGCCCGAGAGCACCGCCTTGTGCAGTTTCGGATAGTCGGCCGGTTCCTTATTGAGGCTCAACTGCATGTCGCGGCAGATCAGGCTCAACTGGCGATGGGAATCGCGCCATTCGCGCAGGCGCAAGTAATTCAGGAAGTTCTTGCGGCACCAGTTACGCAGGGGGCTGGCGGTCAGGGCCAGGCGCTGTTCTTCAAAGCCGCGCCACAGATTGACCAGCCCGGCGAAGTCCGAATCCGCATCCTTCCATTGCGCATGGGCCTGGTCGGCGGCCTGCTGGCGCTCGGGCGGGCGTTCGCGCGGATCCTGGATCGACATGGCACTGGCAACGATCAGGACTTCCTGGAGGCTGCCCAGTTTCGCCGCTTCCAGCAACATGCGGCCCATGCGCGGGTCCACCGGCAAGCGCGCCAGTTGACGCCCCAACGGCGTCAACTGGCTGTTGCGGTCCACCGCCGAAAGCTCTTGCAGCAGGTTGAAACCGTCGCTGATGGCCTTGCCATCCGGCGGCTCGATAAACGGAAAGTCAGTGATCTCGCCGAGGCGCAGATGCAGCATCTGCAGAATCACCGCCGCCAGGTTGGTGCGCAGGATCTCCGGATCGGTAAACTCCGGCCGGCCAAGGAAATCCTCTTCGCTGTACAAGCGCACGCAAATCCCCGGCTCGACTCGTCCGCAGCGGCCCTTGCGCTGGTTGGCGCTGGCCTGGGAAATGGCTTCGATGGGTAGACGCTGGACCTTGGCGCGGTAGCTGTAGCGGCTGATGCGCGCGGTGCCGCTGTCGATCACGTAGCGGATGCCCGGCACGGTCAGCGAGGTTTCGGCGACGTTGGTTGCCAGCACCACACGCCGTCCCGGGTGCGACTGGAAGATCCGCTGTTGTTCGGCCGGCGACAGCCGCGCGTACAACGGCAGGATTTCGGTGTGCTTGAGCTGGGCCTTGCGCAGCATCTCCGCCGCGTCGCGAATCTCCCGCTCGCCCGGCAGGAACACCAGCACATCGCCGGGGCTGCGGCGCTCGCTGCGTTCATGGGCGGCAATTTCATCGAGGGTGGCGAGGATCGCCTGGTCGACGGTCAAGTCGTCCTCGACCCGATTGCCCTCCTCGTCCTGCTCCAGCGTCAACGGACGATACCAGGTCTCCACCGGAAAGGTACGGCCCGAGACTTCGACGATCGGCGCGTCATCGAAGTGCTTGGAGAAGCGTTCCAGGTCGATGGTCGCCGAGGTGATGATCACCTTCAGGTCCGGACGGCGCGGCAACAGGGTCTTGAGGTAGCCGAGCAGGAAATCGATGTTGAGGCTGCGTTCGTGGGCCTCGTCGACGATGATCGTGTCGTAGCGTTCGAGGTAGCGATCGTTCTGGGTCTCGGCCAGCAGGATACCGTCGGTCATCAGTTTGATCAGCGTGTTGGCATCGCTCTGGTCCTCGAAGCGCACCTGGTAACCCACCAATGCCCCCAACGGCGTGCCAAGCTCTTCGGCGACCCGGCTCGCCACGCTGCGGGCGGCGATCCGGCGTGGTTGGGTGTGGCCGATCAAGCCATGCTGGCCGCGACCGATTTCCAGGCAGATTTTCGGTAACTGGGTGGTTTTACCCGAGCCGGTTTCGCCGGCGATAATCAACACCTGATGCTTGAGCAGCGCCTCTTTGATCTCGTCGCGCTTGGCCGCGATCGGCAAGTTGTCATCGTAGCGAATCGACGGCACGCTCGCCTTGCGCGCCAGCACCTGGTCGCACGATGCCTGCATGCGCGTCACCCACTGGGCCAGCTTGGCCTCGTCGGGTTTCTTGCGCAGCTCGAGCAACTGCCGCCGCAACCGGTGACGGTCGGCGAGCATGGCGTGATCGAGGTTCTTCAGCAGTTTGTCGATAGCGGGGGCTTGGTCAGTCATCAGGTACGCAGGGGTCGTCGGTTTGAGCAAGGGGGCGATTGTCGCAGATTTGCGCACCGGACGCCGAGCGCTAGCGCTTTTGTGGCGAGGGAGCTTGCTCCCGCTGGGGTGCGCAGCAGCCGCCTGGGTTTAATGTCGGTCACCAAATCGCCGGGGTGCGCTTCGCACACCAGCGGGAGCAAGCTCCCTCGCCACGGGGATTTCGCTCAGCCACCCAGTTATTCGCTGTCCAGGTCCTTACGCCGATACGGAAACACATCGATCACCTTCCCCGCCCGAATCGCCTCTTGCAGGCCCTTCCAGTAGTCGGCGTTGTACAACTCGCCGTGCAACTGGTCGAAGAGCTTGCGCTGCCCGGCATCGGCAAACAGGAAGGGCGGGAATTCTTCCGGGAAGACGTCCAGCGGGCCGATGGAATACCAAGGCTCGGAGGCCATTTCGTCTTCCGGTGTGCGCGGCTGCGGGATGTGACGAAAATTGGCTTCGGTCAGGAAGCAGATTTCATCGTAGTCGTAGAACACCACGCGACCATGGCGAGTGACGCCGAAGTTCTTCAGCAGCATGTCGCCGGGGAAGATATTGGCCGCCGCCAGTTGCTTGATCGCCAGGCCATAGTCCTCCAGCGCCTCGCGTACCTGGGCCTCGTTGGCGTTTTCCAGATAGAGGTTCAGCGGCGTCATCCGGCGTTCGGTCCAGCAGTGGCGAATCAGCACCGTGTCGCCTTCCACCGACACCGTGGACGGCGCCACTTCCAGCAATTCTTCCAGGCAGGCCGGTTCGAATTTACTCAAGGGAAAACGGAAGTCGGCGAACTCCTGGGTGTCGGCCATGCGCCCGACCCGGTCGACGCTTTTCACCAGTCGATACTTCTCGATCACTGTGGCCCGGTCGACGTTTTTCGACGGCGAGAAGCGGTCCTTGATGATTTTGAAGACCGTGTTGAAGCCCGGCAGGGTAAACACGCTCATGACCATGCCGCGCACGCCCGGGGCCATGATGAACTGGTCGTCGGTATTCGCCAGGTGGTTGATCAGCGCCCGGTAGAACTCCGATTTGCCGTGCTTGTAGAAACCGATGGACGTGTACAACTCGGCGACGTGCTTGCCCGGCAGGATGCGCTTGAGAAAGCCGATGAATTCCGCGGGCACCGGCACATCCACCATGAAATACGAGCGGGTAAACGAGAAGATGATCGACACCTGCGCCTCGTCGGTAATCAGCGCGTCGATCTGGATGCCACGCCCTTCACGATGCAGCAGCGGGATCACCAGCGGCCATTGGTCGTCACGGGTGTAGATGCGCCCCACCAGGTAGGCGCCCTTGTTGCGGTAGAGCACCGAGGAGAACAACTCCACCGTCAGTTCCGGATCCTTGCAGACCCAATCCGGCAGGTTCTCGCGCAGTTGGCTTTCGAGGCGTTGCAGGTCGCCGGGCAGGTCGGCGTAGTCCTCGCTGAAGCGATAGTCGGCGAAAATCGCCGCCAGCATCCTGTCCAGTTGCCCCTGGGGTTTGTAGGTCCGAGTCTGGGCCGCACGGGCACGGCGCAGGCTCGGCCGGGTGGTGTGGATGAACATGGTGCCGTCGCTGATCAGGTCATGGCTGAACAGGCCGCAAAAGATCGAGTTGTACCAGGTCTCCGACAGCTCATCGTCAAAACGCAGGTCGATCAGGCTGATATAGGCGCTTTTCACCAGCGGCCAGCAACCGACATCCATCAAGGCCTCGGCATCGAAGGTGTTGCGCAGCCTGGCCACGGTTTCGAAGACTTTTTCTTCATACAAGTTGATGCGCGCCGCCGACGCCGCTTGCGCCTCCTGCCACTGCGCCTGCTCGAACCGGGCGCGGGCGCCATCGGTGATGTGCCGGAATTGCTCACGGTAATCGTCGAAGCCGTCGAGAATCGAACGGGCGATATCGGTGGCGGGCCATGGCTGCGACATAGGGAAAACCTCGGCGGGTCATGCTTGTTATTGGCGACTGAGCTTAGAGGCCAATCAAGCGGCAACGCAACCATTGCCATCGGTGTTTGGCGGGGCGACACTTGCGGCCCGATCAAGGAAGGACGCATCTCGTGAATCTCGTCGACACCCTGCGCTTGCTGTCGCTGGCCGCCATCTGGGGGGCCAGCTTCCTGTTCATGCGCATCATCGCCCCGGTGATTGGCACGATTCCTACGGCTTTTTTCCGCGTTTCCATTGCCTTCGTCGGCCTGCTGGTCATTCTTGCGCTGATGCGTATCGACTGGAATTTTCGCGGCAAGCTGAAAGCGGTGATGGTGCTGGGCCTGATCAACTCGGGCATTCCGGCAACGTTCTATTCCCTTGCCGCCCAGGTGTTGCCGGCCGGTTATTCAGCAATCTTCAACGCCACCACACCGTTGATGGGCGTGCTGATTGGCGGGTTGTTTTTCAGCGAGCAACTCACCGTGGCCAAGGTCAGCGGGGTGTTCCTCGGCCTGTTCGGCGTTGGCATCCTGACCGGTGCCGGCCCGGTGGCATTCGACCACCAGTTACTGATGGGCGCCCTCGCCTGTCTGCTCGCCACCACTTGCTATGGTTTTGCCGGCTTCCTCACCCGTCGTTGGCTCGACCATCAAGGTGGGCTGGACAGCCGCCTCTCCGCCTTGGGCAGTATGTTCGGCGCCACGGTTTTCCTCCTGCCGTTGTTCGGTTACAGCGTCATCAGCCAACCGCCGGCCAGTTGGGGCGGCTGGAGCGTCTGGCTATCGTTGCTTGGGCTGGGCCTGGTGTGTACCGCGCTGGCGTACATCCTGTATTTCCGCTTGCTCAGCTCTATCGGTCCGGTCAAATCCATGACAACGACCTTTTTGATCCCGCCGTTCGGCGTGCTGTGGGGCGCGTTACTGCTGGATGAGCCGTTGGGGATGGCGCATTTGTATGGCGGGGTGTTGATTGCGGCGGCGTTGTGGCTGGTGTTGAAGCCTGGGGCGTCTAGCCGGTAATTCATCGGTGTGGCCAAAAAAGCTTCGCGAGCAGGCTCGCTCCCACAGGTCAATTGCAATCCTTGTGGGAGCGAGCCTGCTCGCGAAAGCAGTGGTGCAATCAATAGATATCTATCGGCTAGCGGCTCTTACGGAACACAAACACCAACCCGACGATGATCAGCACCATGCCCAGCAGGCTCAATAACGCCAGCCGGTTGCCGAACACCAGGTAGTCCATGATCGCCGTCACTGCCGGCACCAGGTAGAACAGGCTGGTGACGTTGACGAGGTTGCCCCGGGCGATCAAGCGGTAAAGCAACAAGGTCGCCAACACCGACACCACCAGCCCCATCCACAACACCGGCACGATGAACCCCGCATTGTGCTCGAAGTGAAACGGTTGAAACGGCACGAACACCATGCACAGCACGAGCCCGGCCAGGTACTGCACCGGCAATGTACCGAGGGGATTGTCGGTGATGCGCTTCTGCATGATCGAACCTGCCGTCATGCTCACCAGCGCCAGCAACCCGCACAGCATGCCCGTCAACGACATGCCGGCCAGGCCAATGCCTTGGTACACCACCATGATCAAGCCCACCAGGCCCAGCGCCAGGCCGAACATCCGTTGCCAGGAACGCTGGCGCTCCATGAGCACCACGGTGAGGATCGGTTGTACGCCCATCAACGTGGCCATCACGCCGGGCGTAACGTTCAATTGCAGCGCCAGCAGATAGAAAATCTGATAGGCACCCAACAACACCAGGCCGGTCGCCGCCGCGTACAGCATCGGCTTGCCAGCCTTCGGCAGCTTGAACTTCAACAGCGGGATCAACAGTACCAGCGCGCACAGCGCAAGCGCAAAACGGATCAGCAGGAAAGCGAAGGGTGACGCGTGGGCCAGGCCCAGTTTGGAAAAGATCGCTCCGCTGCTCCACAACAAAACGAACAGGCTCGTGGAAGCCGTCGCCAATAAGGCGTTCTTGGAAAAGGAAAACATGAAAACCACCTGTAGTCAGGCAAAAAGCCAACTCAGCCGAAGCTGAAATCCAGTCGTTTTTTCAGGCAGGCACAGGGGACGGCAACCGTTGCCGATCAGCCCCGAACGCCAACACCCGGCGGTGATACGCAGGCGTATACCGGTGAGCGACTGACAGGTGGAGGGTATTGACCGATCTGCTCAGGCTGCGGATTCCCGCACGGCACGACGCCAGCGTTGAACGCTGGAACCACAACCGCGGTGATCTGGAATGCAGGCATGAGCCGATCTCTTGAGGGATGGGTCCGAAGACCGAGCGCCGACTATAACCAGCGGCCGATGTGTAACGCAATGTTTAAACGAACAACCAGTAGCCCAGCGCCGTCAACACAGCCACCGCCAACACCGGTCGCATCACCCGATAGGCCTTGGGATGCCGACGCTTGAATTGCTTGACTCGGCCGCTGATACCGTCGCTGAACGTCTTGCTCCAGGCATAGGCGCGGTTGATGCCGCCGACGCGCTCGTCATCCAGGTTCTGCGGCGCGGTGGCGCGGCCGAGGAAGGCACTTATGGCGCGATTGAAACGAGTCATCAATGGGTTTTTGAGGGGACGCTCGATATCGCAGAACAGGATCACGCGCGTCTGGTCTGTTTCATTGCGGACCCAGTGCACATACGTTTCATCGAACATCACGTCTTCACCGTCACGCCAGGCGTAGACCTGCCCGTCGACGAAGATCCGGCAATCGTCGGAATTGGGCGTGGACAGCCCCAGGTGATAACGCAGGGAACCGGCGAATGGGTCACGATGGGGATTGAGATGGCTGCCCCCCGGCAACAGGGCAAACATCGCGCCCCGCACGTTGGGAATCCGATTGACCAGCTCGACGGTCCGGGGGCACAACAACTCTGCCGATGGCAGCGGCTTGTCGTACCACTTGAGGTAGAAGCGCTTCCAGCCTTTCTTGAAGAACGAACCGAAACCGGCGTCGTTGTTTTTCTCGGCGGCGCGGATATAACCCTCGTCGAAAAGATGCATGGCTTCGTCGCGGATCACTTGCCAGTTTTCCTTGAGGACGTCCAGCTCAGGAAACTCGCGGCGATCCAGATAGGGTTTGGAGGGCACCTTGGAAAACAAGTACATCAAGGCGTTGTAAGGGGCAAACAACGCCGAGTGGTTGACGAACTGGCGCAACACCGGCAGACGCGCCTTGCCACGCAAATGCACAAAAAGCGTACTGCCCACAAACAGCAGCAACACCGAGGCCTTGGCGACAAACGAAACGCTCATTTCTTTCAACTCCTTGTTTGAATTGCGCAGCGCCATCAGCCCGACGCGGCGGCTGGCCATGTTAGATATCTTCGTCCAGATGAAACATCGGCAGACGCGACATTCACTGTTGAGGATTACGCAACAAAGCCCTTGTTAACATGCGTCAGCTGAACCTTGGCTGACGCATCGAACGATCTTCCACCTGCCCTCCAGAGGGCGAGATCTTTTTGTGGCGAGGGAGCTTGCTCCCGCTGGCGTGCGAAGCGCGCCCCTGCAATCGGCGGCACGCCTCAATCCCGGGCGCCTGCTTCGCAGTCGAGCGGGAGCAAGCTCCCTCGCCACAAGAGCCTTCCCCCGCTAAATCCAGCGTTCAGTTACTGCTGAGTCTCCTGCTCGGTAAACAGGTCACTGAACAACATGCTCGACAGGTACCGTTCGCCCGAATCAGGCAGGATCACCACGATCGTCTTGCCCAGCATTTCCGGCTTCTCCGCCAGGCGCACCGCCACGGCCATGGCCGCGCCGCAGGAAATGCCGCAAAGGATGCCCTCTTCCTGCATCAGGCGCAGGGCCATGGCCTTGGACTCCTCATCGGTCACTCGCTCGACCTGGTCGACAATCGACAGATCGAGGTTCTTCGGTACAAAACCCGCACCGATCCCCTGGATCTTGTGCGGGCTCGGCTTGATCTCCTGCCCCGCCATCGCCTGGGTAATCACCGGCGACGCCTCGGGCTCCACCGCCACCGACAGGATCGGTTTGCCACAGGTGTTCTTGATATACCGCGAGACCCCGGTAATGGTTCCACCCGTGCCCACGCCCGCGACCAGCACGTCCACCGCGCCATCGGTATCGTTCCAGATCTCCGGACCGGTGGTTTTTTCATGGATCGCCGGGTTCGCCGGATTATCGAACTGCTGCGGCATGAAATATTTCGACGGGTCGCTGGCGAGGATCTCGGCGGCCTTCTCGATGGCGCCCTTCATACCCTTGGCCGGCTCGGTGAGCACCAGCTCCGCGCCGAGCGCCTTGAGCACCTTGCGCCGCTCGATGCTCATGGACGCCGGCATGGTCAGCATCAACTTGTAGCCACGGGCGGCGGCGACGAACGCCAGGCCAATGCCGGTATTACCCGAGGTTGGCTCGACGATGGTCATGCCGGGCTTGAGACGACCTGAGCTTTCAGCGTCCCAGATCATGTTTGCGCCGATCCGGCACTTGACCGAATAACCCGGGTTGCGCCCTTCGATCTTCGCCAGGATGGTCACGCCGCGCGGGGCGATGCGGTTGATCTGCACCAGTGGCGTATTGCCGATGGAATGGGCGTTGTCAGCGTATATACGACTCATGACCGGGTCCTTAATGCAGAGGGAATTTAGCGCTTAAAGGTAAGCCTGTTGCCAAAGGGCGTCCAGTTGCAGCGAACGTTCCAGTTGTTACGAGAGTCAATGGCTTTAACAACGGAGACTACTGACATGAAGCGTCGATACAGTTGGCCACTGTGGGCCTTCGTCGCCATCGTTGCACTGCTGGTGGCCGTGCATTTCGCGCTGCCTTATCTGGTGCGCGACTACCTGAACGATAAATTGGCGGACATGGGCGACTACCGTGGCCAGGTCAGCGATGTCGACCTCGCGCTCTGGCGCGGCGCCTACCGGATCAATGGCCTGAAAATCGTCAAGGTCGATGGCAAGATCCCGGTGCCATTCGTCGACGCGCCGCTGGTCGACCTGTCCGTGAGCTGGCACTCGCTCTGGTATGACCATGCGGTGGTCGCCGCCGTGGAGTTCACCCATCCCGAGGTCAACTTCGTTGACGGCGGGCCCAACCGGCAGAATTCCCAGACCGGCCGGGGTACCAATTGGCGTGAACAATTGAGCAAACTGATGCCCATCACCCTGAACGAGGTGCGGATCAGCGACGGCAAGGCCACGTTTCGCAACTTCAACTCCAAACCACCGGTCAATCTGCGAGCTACCAACGTCAACGCCAGCTTTTATAACCTGACCAATGTGGTCGACACCGAAGGCAAGCGCGACGCCCGTTTCGAAGGCAAGGCCCTGGTGGCCGAGCATGCGCCACTGGAAGTCCAGGCAACCTTCGACCCATTGAGCGACTTCGAGGATTTCGATTTCCGCCTGCGCGCCACCAACATCGAGCTCAAGCGCCTGAACGACTTTGCCGCGGCCTATGGCAAGTTCGACTTCAACGCCGGCCACGGCGACCTTGTAGTCGAGGCCGAAGCCGACAACGCCCGGCTCAGCGGTTACATCAAGCCACTGCTTCGCGATGTGGACGTGTTCGACTGGCAACAGGACGTCGAAAACAAGAACAAGAACATCTTCCGTTCGGTCTGGGAAGCCTTGGTCGGCACGGGCGAAACCGCCCTGAAAAACCAGAGCAAGAACCAGTTCGCCACTCGCGTGGAGCTCAGCGGCAACGTGCACCAGCAGAACATCAGCGCCTTCGAAGCCTTCCTGCAAATTCTGCGCAACGGTTTCGTCCAGGCCTTCAATGCCCGTTATGAACAGCCACCGCCCTCGAAGGACTGAGATTTGCGGCTTTTAGTGGCGAGGGAGCTTGCTCCCGCTGGGCCGCGAAGCGGGCCTTAAAAGCCTGCGAGCGCTGCGCACTCGAGCGGGAGCAAGCTCCCTCGCCACAAGACTGAGTCAACATGTGACGCCCCATTCAGAGACTGAATACAGCGTCTGCGTTCACAGTCGGCGGGGCCGCGCGTTATAGTCGGGCACGACATTTATTTCGCGCCCCCCCGCCTCGCCGGGCCGGCGACACCGTTCGAGGATATGCAGATGAAGTTCGAAGGCACCCGCGCCTACGTGGCCACCGATGACCTGAAACTGGCGGTGAACGCCGCCATCACCCTGGAACGGCCGTTGCTGGTCAAGGGCGAACCGGGCACCGGCAAGACCATGCTGGCCGAACAACTGGCGGAGTCCTTCGGCGCGCGCCTGATCACCTGGCACATCAAGTCCACGACCAAGGCCCACCAAGGCCTCTACGAATACGATGCGGTCAGCCGCCTGCGGGATTCACAGCTGGGCGTGGACAAGGTCCACGATGTGCGCAACTACTTGAAGAAAGGCAAGCTCTGGGAAGCGTTCGAGTCCGAAGAGCGGGTCATCCTGCTGATCGACGAAATCGACAAGGCCGACATCGAGTTTCCCAACGACCTGCTGCAGGAACTCGACAAGATGGAGTTCTACGTCTACGAGACGGACGAAACCATCAAGGCCAAGCAACGGCCGATCATCATCATTACCTCCAACAACGAAAAGGAACTGCCGGACGCCTTCCTGCGCCGCTGCTTCTTCCATTACATCGCCTTCCCCGACCGCGCCACCCTGCAGAAAATCGTCGACGTGCACTACCCGGACATCAAGAAAGACCTGGTCAGCGAAGCGCTGGACGTGTTCTTCGACGTGCGCAAGGTACCGGGCCTGAAGAAAAAACCCTCCACCTCCGAACTGGTGGACTGGCTCAAGCTGCTGATGGCCGACAACATCGGCGAAGCGGTGCTGCGCGAGCGTGATCCGACCAAGGCTATCCCGCCGCTGGCCGGCGCCCTGGTCAAGAACGAACAGGACGTGCAATTGCTCGAGCGCCTGGCGTTCATGAGCCGTCGCGGCACTCGCTGATCCTCTTCGTCCAACAAGAGCGAGGGCGATAGCCATGCTGCTTAACCTGTTCAATGAGATGCGCGCCGCCAAGGTGCCGGTGTCGGTACGTGAACTGCTGGACCTGATCAACGCGCTGAAACAGCGGGTGATCTTCGCCGACATGGACGAGTTCTATTACCTGTCCCGGGCCATCCTGGTGAAGGACGAACGGCACTTCGACAAGTTCGACCGAGCGTTCGGCGCTTACTTCAATGGCCTGGAAAAACTTGATGATCATCTGCAGGCGTTGATTCCCGAGGACTGGTTGCGCAAGGAGTTCGAGCGCTCCCTGACCGATGAGGAACGGGCGCAGATCCAGTCCCTGGGCGGTCTGGACAAGCTGATCGAAGAGTTCAAGAAGCGTCTGGAAGAACAGAAGGAACGCCACGCCGGCGGCAACAAGTGGATCGGCACCGGCGGCACCAGCCCGTTCGGTTCCGGCGGCTTCAACCCCGAAGGTATCCGGGTCGGCGACGCTGGCAAGCGCCAGGGCAAGGCCGTGAAAGTCTGGGACCAGCGCGAGTACAAGAACCTCGACGACCAGGTCGAACTGGGCACCCGCAACATCAAGATCGCCCTGCGCCGCCTGCGCAAGTTCGCCCGCCAGGGCGCGGCCGAAGAGCTGGACATCGACGGCACCATCGATCACACCGCCCGGGACGCTGGCCTCTTGAACATCCAGATGCGCCCGGAGCGACGCAACACCGTCAAGCTCCTGCTGCTGTTCGACATCGGCGGCTCGATGGACGCCCACGTGAAGATCTGCGAGGAGCTGTTCTCGGCCTGCAAGACCGAGTTCAAGCATCTGGAGTATTTCTACTTCCACAACTTCGTCTACGAATCGGTGTGGAAGAACAACCTGCGTCGCACCTCGGAGCGCACGTCGACGCAGGACCTGCTGCACAAATACGGCGCTGACTACAAAGTGATCTTCATCGGCGACGCGGCCATGGCCCCCTACGAGATCACCCAGGCCGGCGGCAGCGTCGAGCACTGGAACGAAGAAGCCGGTTATGTGTGGATGCAGCGCTTCATGGAGAAGTACAAGAAGCTCATCTGGATCAATCCGTACCCGAAGGACACCTGGGGCTACACCGCCTCGACCAATATCGTCCGTGAGTTGGTGGAAGACCGGATGTATCCGCTGACGTTGCGAGGGTTGGAGGAAGGGATGCGGTTTCTTTCCAAGTAAGATTTTTGGTGCCTTTCAGGGCCTCTTCGCGAGCAGGCTCGCTCCCACACTGGATCTTCGTCACACATAAGATCCCCTGTGGGAGCGAGCCTGCTCCGGGCGGCGATCCGACGAAGCTTTTAGCGGTTTAACAACCCCCGCATACACTCAACCTGCTGCCGATGCGCAACGGCCTGCACCACCGGCCGCAACCGCAGCTGCGTCCCTGGCAGGCATTGCGCCAGCCGGGCCAGGGACAGCGGCGTCAAGGCGCCCAGGCGCGGATAACCGCCGATGGTCTGCCGATCATTGAGCAGCACGATCGGCTGGCCGTCCGGCGGCACCTGCACGGCGCCGAGCGGAATGCCTTCGGAAATCATCGCCGGGCCCTGGTACTCCAGCGCCGGGCCGAGCAAGCGCATGCCCATGCGATCGGCGCGACTGTCCAGCGTCCACAGTGTATTGAAGGCATCGAACAGACTGCGTCCGCTGAACGCGCCATTTTGCGCGCCGAGGATCAGATCCAGCGGCTGCAGTTGCTGAAAGTCCGGAATCCGCCTGTGGGGCATCGGCCGAGGCGTTGCCGAGCCTGAATAACTCAGCTGCTCACCGCGACTCAGCGCCCGCCCCCGCCCATCCAGGCCACCGAGTTCCTCGCGTACCACCGTCGCCCGGCTGCCCAGCACCGCGGGCGCATTAAAGCCGCCGGGAGCCGCCAGGTAGGCGCGGGCACCGAGCACCGGCTGAGTGAGCGCCAACGTCTGGCCTTGGCGCAGGCTGAAGAAGCGCCACGACGCCACGCCCTGGCCGTCTATCCTCGCGCCCAGGTCCGCACCGGCCAGCGCCAGGACGCAATCCTCCTCGGCCACCACGGTAAAACCGCCGAGGGTGATTTCCACCACTGCGGCATCCGGGGCGTTGCCCAGCATCCAGTTGGCCCAGCTCATCGACAGCCAGTCCGCCGCGCCGCCCTGGGTCACGCCCAGGTGCCTGACGCCAAAGCGGCCAGTGTCCTGCAACAGGCACAGCGCTGTGCTGGCCTCGATCAACAGACGGCTCATGCCTGTGCCTCCAACGGTGTGTCGTCGCCGCCCAGGGCAATGAACTCAGCGTGACCGACAGCGGCAAAACGCACCGTGTCGCCGGGCTGCATCAGGCTGTAGCCATCGCGCTCGCGGTCGAACAATTTGGTTGGGGTGCGGCCGATCAGGTTCCAGCCGCCAGGCGATACCACGGGATAGGCGGCGGTCTGGCGCTCGGCGATCCCGACGCTGCCCGCCGCGACCCGTTTGCGTGGGGTGTCGAGTCGCGGTGCGGCCAGTTCCTCGTCCACCAGCCCCATGAAAGCGAATCCCGGCGCGAAGCCCAGAGCGAACACCTGATATTCGCGCTCACTGTGACGCTGGATGACTTGCGTCACCGTCAACCCGCTGCGGCTCGCGAGCAGGTCCAGCTCCGGCCCGACACTTGGGTCGTACCACACCGGCAGCACATGGCATTGCCCGGCGGACCGGGCATCCGGCGAGAGGTTGTTCAGCGCTTCGCCGATCAACTCGCGGGCCTGGGTCGGGGTCAGAGCGAGCAAATCGTAATGCACCATCAGGGTGGTGTAGGACGGCACCAGATCAATCAGATCATCGGCGAAAACCGCGCGCAGGCGCGCGCTGGCAGCGAGCATCCACGGCATGTTGGCCTCGGCGATTTCGTCGAACAGGCGCACCATCAGGCAGTCCACCGCCACCACTTCCACGCGTGGTTTCATGGCGCGCTCTGCCGGTCGAGGGCCTCGCGGATACGCTGCACGGCCGCCACGGAGCTGGCGTTGTCGCCGTGCACGCACAACGTATCGGCGTGCAGATTCAAGGCGCTGCCGTCGCTGGCCGTCAGCGCGTCGCCGCGGGCAATGGTCAGCGCCTGCCCGATGATCACCTCGGAATCGTGATGCACCGCCCCCGGCAACTGCCGCGAGACCAGGCGACCGGCGCTGTCATAGGCCCGGTCGGCGAAGGCTTCGAACCACAGGGTCACACCGTATTCGTCGCCCAGGGCCTGGGCGGCGCTGTTGTCCCGGGTCGCCAGCAGCATCAGCGGCAACTGCCGGTCATACGCGGCGATGGCCTCGATAACAGCACGCAGTTGCGCCGGGTTGGCCATCATGTCGTTGTACATCGCACCGTGAGGTTTGACGTAGCTGACCTGTCCACCCTGGGCCCGGCAGATACCGTCCAGGGCGCCGATCTGGTAGTGCAGCAGGTCTTGCAGTTCCTGGGCGCCATAGGCCATGGAGCGGCGGCCGAAGCCCGCCAGGTCCTGATAGGCCGGGTGCGCGCCGATCCGTACGCCGTGGCTCAGGGCGAGGCTGACGGTCTTGCGCATGATGCTCGGGTCGCCGGCATGAAAGCCGCAGGCGATGTTGGCGCAATCGATAAAGGGCATCACCTCGGCGTCCAGACCCATGGTCCAGTTGCCGAAGCTTTCGCCAATGTCGCAATTCAGTAGCAGGCGGTTCACGGTGAACGCTCCTGTGGATTCTTTCTTATGGACCATGGGGATCGCACCCCCACAGGTTATCAATCAGTCGGCTTCCAACTGCTTGCCCTGAGTCTCCGGCAGGCTCAGGGCCGCCAGGATCACCACGCCATAGGACACCGCCGCGAAGGCTCCGATGCCGACGCTCAGCGGCACCTTCTGGCTCAGGATACCGATCAACAGCGGAAACAGCGCCGCCACCGCGCGGCCAATGTTGTAGCAGAAGCCCTGCCCCGATCCGCGGATGCGCGTGGGGAACAGTTCGGTGAGGAACGACCCCATGCCGCTGAACATGCCCGAAGCGAAGAAGCCCAAGGGGAACCCTAGCCACAGCATCACGTTGTTGCTCACCGGCACCTGGGTATACAGCAGCACGATAGTGAAGGAACCGACGGCAAACAGGACGAAATTTTTCTTGCGCCCGAGGATGTCGGACAGGTAGGCGCTGATGACGTAACCCACGTAAGAGCCGACGATCACCATCGCCAGGTAGCCGCCGGTACTCAGGACGCTCAAGCCGCGCTCGTTTTTCAGGAAGGTCGGCAGCCAGGAGGTGATGGCGTAGTAGCCGCCCAGCGCGCCAGTGGTCAGCAGCGAGGCTCGAATCGTCGTGAACAAAATGCCGGGGGCAAAAATCTCGTAGAACTTCGCCGGGTTCTCGGGCGTCAGCCGGGCCTTGGTCTGGTTATAGACTTCCGGATCCTTGACCAGCCGGCGAACGAAGATCACGAACACCGCCGGCACGATGCCGAGGATGAACAATGCGCGCCAGGCGTCTTCCGGCGGCAGCACCGAGAACAGCAGCGCATACAGAATCGCCGTCATGCCCCAGCCCAGGGCCCAGCCCGATTGCACCATGCCGACCGCCTTGCCACGGTCCTTGGCGCGAATCACTTCGCCCATCAACACGGCGCCGGCGGTCCACTCGCCGCCGAAGCCGAAGCCCATCAGCGTGCGGGCGATCAACAGTTGTTCGTAGTTCTGGGCGAAACCGCAGAGGAAGGTGAAGAAGGCGAACCACAATACCGTCAATTGCAACGTGCGCACCCGACCGATGCGGTCCGAGAGAATGCCCGCCACCCAGCCGCCGATGGCCGAAGCGATCAAGGTGCTGGTGTGAATCAGCCCCGCTTCACCCGTGCTGATGCCCCACATCGCGATGAGCGTCGGCACTACGAAGCTGAGCATCTGGGTGTCCATGCCGTCCAGGGCGTAACCGATCTTGCAGCTCCAGAAGGTGCGCCGTTCCTGCTGGTTGATGTTGCGATACCAATCGAACGGACCGGAGCGGGCCTGGGGTTGGGGGACGTCGAGCGTGTCGGGTGCACTCATGGTGGTTCTCCACGGGTTTTATTGTTGTGAGTCTCGACGACGCTGGCGTGGAGACCGTTGCCCCGATTCTTGAGCCCACGGTCGATCGCGTCCAACGAATAAAACCTTGGCCGGGTCATAAGAAAAAGTTGATTGGGCAGCACATCGCCAGGAAAGGCGGATCGCTTTTGTGGCGAGGGAGCTTGCTCCCGCTCGAGTGCGTAGCGCTCGCAAAATCTTGGGGCCGCTCCGCAGCCCAGCGGGAGCAAGCTCCCTCGCCACAGGAGGCTCACTGAACAATCGAGTCAGAGCCCGCGCAGGTCACGCTCTTCGATCGGCCGGCTCTGGCGCAGGCGCTTGCCGCCCAGCACCACCCAGTCGATCAGGCGGAACAGGCATTCCAGGCCGAACGACAGCAACATCGCGCCGCTGATGCCCCAGATCATCGCCTCGGGGGTCAGCAGGATCTGGTAGCTGTAGCCGTTCCAGGTTTCCTTGCGGATGTCCGGATCGGCGGCCAGGGCCACCTGCAGCAGGCGGATGTACCACGGGCCCTGCATTGCCTGGAACTGCTTGTCCAAAGCCTGCTGGCGCACGAGCAAGGTGTTCAGGCTGTTGGCATCGCTGCGAAAGATCGGGTCTTCACTGGCGCGGTAATGCGCCACCAGGGCCTGCATGTCACCCTTGAAGAACTGGTTGGCGGTGCCCTGGAACCCCTGCAGGCCAGTCTGCGCCTCGATCAGGTGGGCCTCGACCCGCTTGGCGTAATCATTGACGAAGCCCGGCACCTGGACCCCAACCAGCAGGCCCACCGCGAACAACACCAACCGTAGATAACTGAGCAACATAACGTGACGTCCTTATTCGGTCCGGCCGTGGCTGACGCATTCGCCGCGTCGCCACAGGCTCCATTGGCCCGGTTCGTAGCGGGTCCAGGTTTCGTTTTCGGTCAAGGGTTCGGTGGCAATCACCGTGACCACGTCGTTGGGCGTGGTTTCGGCCTGGAAGTCGACAATCACGTCCACATCCTTGAGCCGCGCCGGGCCGAACGGTGCGCGCCGGGTGATCTGCGCCAGTTTGGTCGAGCAATAGCAGAACAGCCAGTCGCCGTCGCTGAGCAGGCAATTGAACACGCCCTTGCTGCGGTATTCGCTGCACGCCTCGATCAAGGCCGGCAGCAACTGCTCGACCTCCACCGGCTCAGGATAAGCCTGGCGCACGCGGTTGAGCAGGTCGCAGAACGCCGCCTCGCTGTCGGTATCGCCCACCGGGCGGTAGAAACTCACGC
Organism: Pseudomonas sp. Z2-11; assembly: GCF_054161305.1. NCBI lineage: Bacteria > Pseudomonadati > Pseudomonadota > Gammaproteobacteria > Pseudomonadales > Pseudomonadaceae > Pseudomonas > Pseudomonas sp. Z2-11. Next base: position 1,566,612 of record NZ_CP096395.1, on the reverse strand, counting down.
CCGGCTGGAAATCGGCGAGCTGGCCGTTGTGGGCGAAACACCAGTTGCGCCCCCACAACTCCCGCACGAACGGGTGGGTGTTGGACAGGCAGACCTTGCCGACATTGGCCTGGCGGATGTGACCGATGACCACTTCGCTCTTGATCGGATAGCGTTGCACCAGGTTCGCCACTTCCGACTCGCTGCTGGCGGCCGGGTCCTGGAACAGGCGCAGGCCACGGCCTTCATAAAAAGCGATGCCCCAGCCGTCGCGGTGCGGCCCGGTCTTGCCGCCGCGCTGCATCAGGCCGGTGAAGCTGAAGACGATATCGGTCGGCACATTGGCGCTCATGCCCAATAACTCACACATGCTCGAACCCTCGTTTGATTGGGCAGCCCGGTTACAGGCGCGGTTCGATACGCGAACGCTGGGGATTGCTCGGCACGGGTGGGCGACCATAACGGTCATCACCGGCCACGCCGAACGCAGGCTCGTCGTCAGGCTCGGCAGCGGCGGCCGCTTTGGCTGCGGCGGCCCGCTCCTGGCGAGCCTTGGCCGCGCGTTCGACAGGAATACGGATCAGCACCAGGACCAGATAGAGGCCGAAGGCGATCATGGCGTACATGAGCAGGTCGGACGCTGCGCGCCAGACGTTGTTGCCAACCTTGAAGAGCAAGTCCAGGGCGGCAATGGCCAGCGCCGGGGCGACCTTTTCCTTCACCGGGTCGACGATGGTCGGGCTGAACAGCAACACCGCCATCAGCAGCCGCAGCGGCTCGCGCAACCAGCGCCACATGAAGCGGGTCATGCGCATCCACACCAGGAGGCAGCCGAGGGCGGCGAAGGCGTAGAGACCCCAGGCAATCAGATAATCGTTCTCGGTCATGGTGTCCATGGCAAGGCAGGCAAAGAGGCGCTTATAGTAACGGCTTTTCGCTCGTCAGGCTGCCCCGGCATCTGCCGGGTGCCCGGCGGGGTGAGTTTTTCGGTCCAGCTACCGAACTGACCCCGTCGGCCACTTGTCCCTGTTCGTATCATGCTTGAGAGTTTTTCCATGCCCCTATCCGCCCACGTTCCCGACGCCCCGATTGCCCGCAAGGCCCCCGGTGTTGACCCCTACGCCTGGCTGCAGGAGCGCGACACCGACGCCGTGCTCGAATACCTGAAGGCTGAAAACAGCTACCAGCAAGCCCGGCTCGCCGATCAGGCCGAACTGCGCGAAACGCTGTTCCAGGAAATCAAGGGACGAATCCTCGAAACCGACCTCTCCCTGCCCTCGCCCTGGGGCCCTTACCTGTATTACACCCGCACCACGGCGGGTGATGAATACGCTCGCCATTACCGCTGCCCGCGTCCGGCCGATGACAGCCTGACGGTCGATGAAAGTCGTGAGCAGCTGTTGCTGGACCCGAACGCGCTGGCCGACGGCGGTTTCTTCTCCCTCGGCGCGTTCAGCATCAGCCCCGACCATCAGCGTCTGGCCTACAGCCTGGACACCAGCGGCGATGAGATCTACACGCTGTTCGTCAAAGAACTGTCCAACGACAAGGTCAGCGAGCTGTCCTTCGAAAACTGCGACGGCAGCATGACCTGGGCCAACGACAGCCTGACGCTGTTCTTCGGCGAACTTGACGATACCCACCGCCCGCACAAGCTGTTGCGCTATCGCCTGGACGGCACCGCCGCCGAAGAAGTGTTCCATGAGCCGGGCGGGCGTTTTTTCCTGCATTGCTACCGTTCTAGCTCCGAGCGGCAGTTGATCCTGTCCCTGGGCAGCAAGACCACCAGCGAAGTCTGGGTGCTGGACGCGGCGCAACCACAACAACCGTTTACCTGCGTCGCGCCACGGGTAGAGAACCACGAATACGATGTCGACCATGGCCTGCTCGAAGGGCAATGGACCTGGTTCATCCGCAGCAACCGCGACGGCATCAATTTCGCCCTGTACCAGGCGCCCGATATGGGCGAAGCGCCGGCCGAAGCCGACTGGCAGAACCTGATCCCCCACAGTGACACGGTGATGATTGACGGCCTGAGCCTGAACGCCAGCGCCATGACATTGAGCCTGCGCGAGGGCGGCCTGCCGATCATCGAAGTCCACCCACAAGGTTTACCGGCCTATCGGGTGCAATTGCCGGACGCGGCCTACAGCCTGCACGTGCAGAATAGCCTGGAGTTTGTCAGCGAGCGCATTCGCCTGCGCTACGAAGCGCTGAATCGTCCGGCGCAGATCCGCCAGCTGGACCTGGCCAGCGGTGCTCAGGTCGTACTCAAGCAAACCCCGGTACTGGGTCCGTTTGATGCCGATGCGTATGTCAGCCAACGGCTTTGGGCGACGGCACCGGACGGTACGCAAGTTCCCATCAGCCTGGTGGTCAAGCGCGAGGCCTTGGGCAAGCCCGTGCCGCTGTACTTGTACGGCTACGGCGCCTATGGCGAAAGCCTCGACCCGTGGTTTTCTCATTCGCGCTTGAGCCTGCTGGATCGTGGCGTAGCGTTTGCCATCGCCCATGTGCGCGGGGGCGGCGAACTGGGTGAGGCCTGGTATCGCGCTGGCAAGCAGGAGCACAAGCACAACACTTTCAGTGATTTCATCGCTTGCGCCGAATACCTGATCGCCCAGGGCTTCACCTCGGCCGATCAGTTGGCGATCAGCGGCGGCAGCGCCGGTGGCCTGCTGATCGGCGCAGTCCTCAACCAACGCCCGGAGCTGTTCAAGGTGGCGATCGCCGAAGTGCCGTTCGTCGACGTGCTCAACACCATGCTCGACCCCGAACTGCCACTGACCGTGACCGAATACGACGAATGGGGCAACCCCGAGGAGCCGGACGTCTATGATCGGATCCGGGCCTACGCGCCGTACGAAAACGTCCGCGCCCAGGCGTATCCGGCAATGCTGGTGATCGCCGGCTACAACGACAGCCGCGTGCAGTACTGGGAAGCGGCCAAATGGGTGGCGAAACTGCGCGCGACCAAGACCGACGAAAACCCGCTGCTACTCAAGACCGAACTGGGCGCTGGCCATGGCGGCATGAGCGGCCGCTACCAGGGATTGCGTGACGTAGCGCTCGAATATGCATTTGTCTTGAAGGTTTTGGGCGTCGCTTGAGGAACTCTGTGGGATGGCCGGGTCTTAGCTCCATACCTGGCTCGACTGGATCAAATGTGGGAGCGAGCCTGCTCGCGATGACGGTGGATCGGCCTGCCCCAACGTTGGCTGACAGACCGAATTCGCGAGCAGGCTCGCTCCCACAGGGAATCGCCTTAAATTCAAGACAATCCAAAACCGCAGAACACGATAAGAAAAGACCGTGACGACATGTCAGAACCGACCTTACTGAACAACCAAATTCGCGACTGGCTGATGGACTGTGGTCTGTTCGACCAACTGCTGCCCGTCGACTTTGCCGCGGCATCGGGCTATTTCAGCATCAGTACCGTCGCCCAGGGCGAAGCGATTTTTCGCGAGGGCGATGCCGGCAGTTTCATGTGCATCCTTCACACCGGCCAGGTGGCCGTGCAGAAAACCGGCCCCGACGGCCAGCCCGTGACCATCGCCACGCTGCGCAGCGGCCGCGCCTTCGGCGAAATGGCCGTGCTCGACGGCGAACGACGCTCGGCCAGTTGCATCGCGGCCACCGAATGTCAGTTGTTGAACCTGGGCAAGGACTCCCTGGAAAAAATGCTCAACGACGCACCGAAGATCGCCGCCAAGATCATCCGCGCCCTTGCCGTCTCCCTGTCCAAGCGCCTGCGCATGGCCGACGGGCAGTTGCTGTCGCAGCAGGTGTAGCGCTTTCTATCTCTAAATACAGAACCTGTGGGAGCGAGCCTGCTCGCGAAGGCGTCAGATCAGTCAGTGTCTCTGCTGCCTGACACACCGCTTTCGCGAGCAGGCTCGCTCCCACAGGTTATGGCGTCGAGTTAAAAATCTAACCCCCCGGCGACTTGGCCTTCGGCGGCTTCGGCTCCATGCCCGGGATCGGCTGGTCCTTCGGCGGCCTGGGCATTTCGATCGGCGGCAACAGCGGCGGGCCGCCACCCGGTGGGGCAGCCTTGGGCACGCCGTTGGGCGTGACCGGCGGATACGGCATCGGCGTAGCGGTGCCCGGCGCCCCGGGGATGCTCGGCGGGCTGACAGGAATCGTCGGCTGCTGGGCCTGGGCGCAACTTATCGAGAGCGCCGCCACGGCAATGGCCGTTAGAATGGTGCACTTCATCAATGGCTCCGTGGCTATTGTCTGCTTTCAGGCTAGTCCCAACCGGGCCGGTCTGCCCCATTCCCATGAGATTTCCATGAAACGTTTCGTTCTGCTCGACACCACGCCCATTCCCGACAACGGCGGTGCCTTGTGCCTTTTCGGGTATGGCGAAGACTTCGTCATCAAGATCCAGGGCGGTGACGGCGGACAGTTGATGAATACCCGCATGCACGGTTCCGAAGATGCCCTGGCCGAGATTCCCTGTCGCAAGGTCGCCGGCCGTCCCGGCTCGCGGGTGCTGATCGGTGGTCTCGGCATGGGCTTCACCCTCGCCTCCGCCCTCAAACACCTGGGCAAGAGCGCCGAAGTGGTAGTGGCTGAACTGGTCCCGGGGGTGGTCGAGTGGAACCGCGGCCCCCTCGGCGAAAAGGCCGGGCGACCGCTGTCGGACCCCCGCACCGTGATCCGCATGGAAGACGTCGCCAAGGTCCTGCAAGCCGAGCCGCAGGGGTTCGACGCGATCATGCTGGATGTCGACAACGGCCCGGAAGGCCTTACCCAGAAAGCCAACAGTTGGCTGTATTCGGCCGGCGGCCTGGCCGCGTGCGCCAAGGCCCTGCGCCCCAAGGGCGTGCTGGCGGTATGGTCGGCCAGCGCTGACCGGCAGTTTTCCGACAAGCTGAAAAAGGCCGGCTTCAAGGCCGAAGAGGTGCAAGTGTTCGCCCATGGCAACAAAGGCACCCGCCACACCATCTGGATTGCCGAGAAGCTCAAGGGCTGAGCTAAACTCTGTCCAACCGTCATCAGTCTTTTTACAAAGGTGAACCCATGAGTTCGTCCACCCCACCGTCCAACACCGCCAAGCTCGACCGCATCCTCGCCGACGCCCAGCGCGACCGGGAAATGGGCTACCGCGACAAAGCCCTGAAAATGTACCCCCACGTCTGCGGTCGCTGCGCCCGCGAGTTTTCCGGCAAGCGCCTGAGCGAACTGACCGTCCATCACCGTGACCACAACCACGACAACAACCCGCAGGACGGTTCCAACTGGGAACTGCTGTGCCTGTACTGCCACGACAACGAGCACTCGCGCTACACCGACCAGCAATACTTCGGCGACGGCTCCCTGAGCACGCCGAAGATCGCCAAGGCGACGCACAACCCCTTCGCCGCGTTGGCCGGGTTGATGAAAAAAGACGAGTGAGCCCGCAAGGCCGCCTTCGCGAGCAGGCTCGCTCCCACATTGGATTTTTGCTGTTCACAAAATGCTGTGGGAGCGAGCCTGCTCGCGAAGGCGGTCAACCAGCCCACCACACATCTCGAACCTGACCACCCTCCCCCATTCCCCGTATAATCGCGCCTTTTCCCAAAGGCACCCCGTCCGTGGCCAACAAACGCTACAGCTGCATCGGTCTGTTCAACCCCAAGTCGCCGGAAAACGTCGGTTCGGTCATGCGTGCCGCCGGCTGCTACGGCGTCGCGTCGGTGTTCTATACCGGCAAGCGCTACGAACGCGCTGCCGACTTCGTTACCGACACCAAAAAAGTCCACTACGACATCCCGCTGATCGGCATCGACGACCTGAAAAAAATCCTGCCCCTGGGCTGCGTGCCGGTGGCCGTCGAGCTGGTGGACGGCGCCCGTCCCTTGCCCGAATACACCCATCCGGACCGGGCCCTGTACATCTTCGGCCCGGAAGACGGTTCCCTGGACAAGGACATCCGCGACTGGTGCGAAGACGTGATCTATATCCCCACCAACGGCTGCATGAACCTGGCCGCTACGGTCAACGTCGTGCTCTACGACCGCATGGCCAAAGGCAACAACACCCGCTCGGGGCCGCAATTTCGCTGACCGGCGGAAAATTCCATGGAACGACGGATTCGCTCTGGCAGTCAGCTTTATACACATCCCCACACTGGAGACAGATCATGAGCGACAACAATCCGTTCGGGCCGGTTGAGACCACCCCTTTCCAAACCCGCAGTCCGCAGAATGTGCACGGCTGGGAGCGCATTGGGTCACTGGCCGGTGGGGTGCTGATGATGGGCAAGGGCTTGCGCCGCGGCGGTGTGATCGGCCTGGCCCAACTGGCAATCGGCGGCATGGCCCTGGCCCGCGGCATCACCGGGCATTGTTCGGCCAAGACCCTGCTGGAAAAAAATCGTCAGCACCTGCACGACGCCCGCGCCCGGATCGAGCAGGCCGGCGATGAACTGAGCCGCATGAAAACCAATGCCGAGGCGGCTACCGGTACCGCTACGGTGACGGGGAATGATTCGTTGGTTTCGCCGAAGGCTGGGCTCTGATTTTTGCGGTGAGGCTGATGGCCCCTTCGTCGGAACGCCGCCCGGAGCAGGCTCGCTCCCACAGGGAGTTGGTTGATTACAAAGGGTAAGTCAACCGAAGATCCAGTGTGGGAGCGAGCCTGCTCGCGAAAGCGGTACTACTGAAGTAACCGAGTATCCAGGACAGTTGAGCCTCCGCCCAGGATGCTCTCGCTGAGCTGCACAAACTCTTCGGTGTCGACGGTTTCCAACCGCATCACCCCTTGCAGCACATCATCCAGCGAACGCTTGTTGCGGGTTTTCAGGCGGATTTCCCGGTCCAGCTCCTGCAACAGCAGCACCGCCTTGGACACCATCGCCGGGCTTACCTGTTCACCACGCAACGTCGTGACGCCCTTGCTGTCCCGGGCGAGTCGACCATTCAATGCCTGATAACGCTCGTCGCTCATGCCGCCGGCACGGCGCAGCAATTCGATAGCGTAATACTCGTTGAGCCCTTCGCTGATCCAGTCGCTGCGATCATGATCATTGATGCGCGCCAGCACCTGGACCAACTCCCGCAATAACGGGCTGCTGCCCCGTTCGCTGACCAATGCCGGACGGCTGTGCAGGTAAATCGATTCATGGCCGCCCTGGGCGCCACGCCACATCGGATCGCCCGCGCCAATGATCAACAGCTTGGCCGGATGGCGCGGCACGATTGCCTGCACCTGCGGCCAGACGAAGGTCAGCAGCGTCAGCACGTCCATCCGCCGCATGCCCTGGCCTCGCGGCGATGCCACGGTCACTTCGGTCTCGCCCAGGCGCGTGCGGCGGCTGCCGAGCTTGCCGGCCAGCATCCAGCCCGTCGGCCGGTCGAACAGGCGCGAAGGGTTGTCGATGCGAAAACGCTGCTTGCCGATACGCGGCCAGGGCGTCTCGATGCTTTGCCAGCCACCCGGCAATTCGAATTCCAGGCGTGAAACCAGCTCAGTGCCGTCCTGCTGATCCAGCCTGGCTGGCGGTACCAGATCATCACCGCGCAGCAGCGCCCATCCGGGGGTCATGCGGGTCTCAAAGGAGCCGTTTTTGCGCGACTCGCTGAGGCGGACGCGATAAGTCAGGCTCGCCTTGTCAGCAGCTGGGCGCCAGACGCCCCGAGCTTCGTGACCGGGGGTCAGTTGCCACTGGCCATCGGCTTTGAAATCACTGTAGCGACCATCGCTTCCAAGATCGAAATCCAGGCTGCGCACCGCCGAGCCCCGCGCCAGCGTCAGGCGCACTTCGGCCTGGTCGCTCTGCGGCAACAGGTGGACGTGATAATCCAGATCGACTTTCTGCGCCGCCCACAGCGGTCCGCTCACTGCCAGCAGCCCGGCCGCCAGCAACCATTTCAATCCTGCAGCCATGGGCTCTCCTGGGGTGCGATGGCGGGTGGTTCAGCCGGCGCGGAAAATCAGGTGATCTTCCCAATCCTCTTCAGCCACGCTGCCTTCGGCGAGCATGCGCCCGGATTGGGAGATGCGTTCGTGGTGCACCGCGTCACGGTCGCCGCAGACCAGATGGTGCCACAGCGGCAGGTCCTTGCCCTCGCTGACCAGGCGATAGCCGCAGGTTGGCGGCAACCATTTGAACTCATCGGCCTTGCCCGGCGTGAGCTGGATGCAATCAGGAACAAAGTCGCGACGATTGGGGTAATCGGTGCACTGACATGTCTTCAGGTCGAGCAACTTGCAGGCGATGCGCGTGTAGTAGACGCTGTTGTCGTCTTCGTCTTCGAGCTTTTGCAGGCAGCACAGGCCACAGCCGTCACACAGCGATTCCCACTCTTGTGAATCAAGCTGATCGAGGGTTTTGCGTATCCAGAACGGTTCGACTTTGGCGGCCATGGCTCAAGCATCAACATCACGTGGTGAAAAGGCCGACAGTCTAGTGCCGGGGCCTCTTGAGGCCAAGCATTGGCGACTGTCGGTACAAGGGGGCTTGTCAGCCCGGATGTCTGGACGTAGGTTGCTTCATCACGTTCCCGATCCCAGCCAAGGTAAGCCCATGAGTGCCAATCCCCGCATCGCCGAATACGCCATCCACCCCCAATTCATCGAACGCTGGTCGCCCCGCGCTTTCACCGCTGAAAGCATTTCCCAAGAAACCCTGCTGAGCTTCTTCGAAGCCGCGCGCTGGGCGCCTTCGGCCTACAACTCGCAGCCGTGGCGTTTCCTGTATGCCCGTCGCGACACGCCGAACTGGGAGCGTTACCTGGGCCTGCTCAACGAATTCAACCGTGGCTGGGCCCAACACGCCTCGGCGCTGGTGATCATCGCCTCGAAAACCACCTTCGCGGTGCCCGGCGCCACCGAGGAAACCCCGGCCCAGTGCCACACCTTCGACACGGGCGCGGCCTGGGGCCACCTGGCGTTGCAAGCGAGCCTCAGCGGCTGGCACACCCATGGCATGGCCGGCTTCGACCAGGAGCTGACCCGCAAGGAACTGAAGATACCCGACGGCTACGCTCTGCACGCGGCCGTGGCGATTGGCAAGCTGGGAGACAAATCGACGCTGGCCGACTACCTCCAGGCCCGCGAAGTGCCGAGCCCGCGCCGGCCGTTGAGCGAGCTGGTGGCCGAGGGTGATTTCACCCTCTGATCTCGACACAATCCTGTGGGAGCGAGCCTGCTCGCGAAAGCGCCCAGTCAGACATAGGGATGTCGACTGGCACACCGCTATCGCGAGCAGGCTCGCTCCCACAATGGACCGCGCTGAATCCCGGATCAGTAGCCCCGACTGAAATCCACTTCCCCGCGCAACGCTTCGCCGGCCTCATAGGCGCGCAGGTTATCCAGGAACAACTGCACCATCATCGGCGGCGACGTCGGTGCGGAGCTGTGGCCGGTCAGCAACAATCCCCAGGCGGTCCAGAACGGATGGCGCTGTGGCAACGGCTCCTGGCGGCACACGTCGATTACCGCACCGGCCAGGTGCCCGTCCTGCAACGCTTGCACCAGGTCCGCGTCGACCACGGCCACGCCACGGCCGACATTGATGAACAGCCCGGTGGGTTTGAATTGCTTGAACAACGCCGCGTCGTAGATATCGTGAGTGTCCGGTGTATTCGGCAACAGGTTGATCACGTAGTCCACCTCCCCCACCAGACGGGGCAAGTCCTGCAACGCGCCAACTTCAATAAACGGCGCCAACTCCCGAGCTTCACTGGCGATGCCGTACAACTGCACGCCAAATGGCACCAGGAACTCAGCCACGCGGCGACCGATATCGCCGGTCCCGACGATCAATACCTTGCGGCCCGCCAGGCTCTGGCTCTGGCGATTATCCCATTTGCGCTCCACCTGGCTGACCAGGCGCGCCAGGACTTCGCGCTCATGCCCGAGCATGTAGGTGAGCACATATTCGGCCATGACCTGGCCAAAAATGCCCACCGCGCGGGTCAGACGGTAGTCACGGGTCAGGCCCTCGGCCAGCAGCGGCGTGATGCCTGCCCAGGTCGATTGCAGCCAACGGGGCTTGTGGCCCTGACGCAACAAGGTCGCCAGCAAGTCCGGCTGGCCGAGCCAGACCGGGCAATCGGCGGCCAGGCGTGACAGCTCAGCGGAGTCGCCGCTGGTCAGGATTTCGATATCGGCTGCAGCCTGGCGCAGGAGCTGGGCATACATCGCGTGGTCGTGTTCGGCAATCAGAACGCGCATGGATCAAACCTTTCAAAAACAGTGCAAACGACCGCCGACAGAGTGTTGCTCCATCTTCGCGGCCATCCCGATAATCATTCCAGTGTTTCGAGAGCCCCCAGGACGGACGCCCAAGGCAATCAGACCGGGTCGTTGCGGCGCAACAACTCTTCGGGCAAATGCTCGATGTATTCGTCCTCCGCCGGTGGCATCTGCAGGTGATAACCCTGGGTATCGAGGTTCTCAAGCACCTTGTTGATGTCTTCGCGGGACAATTGCCGCTCTGGACTCAGAACCAGGTCGAAGGCATGGATCGCCTTGCCGAAGGCCGCCATCAATGGCTCAGGCACACGGGCCAATGCCTCGCTCTTGAGCACATACAGGTACATCTCGTTTTTCTTCGAGCTTCGGTAGATGGAGCAGATACGTTTCAAGGCTGTTCTCCGGCGGTGGCCAGGCTGTCGAGCAGCGCCTGGCCCATCAACTCGCGGCGCCAGCCACGCAACGAATCGGGCAGTTGGTAAGGTCCCTCGGGGTAGCCGCTCTTGATCAGGGCTTCGAGGGTTTTCTTGCGAAGCATCAATTCAGGAGCAATGCCCAGGCGCTCGGCTTCAGCCTGGCCCAGCGCCTTGAGGCGCTTGAGCAGCGCCGCGGCCTCGATGGGCAGCGGCTCGGCCACGGCGGGCGGCCATTGTTCGGGCGGCACGCTGCCGGCACGCTTGATCAGGTCCAGCAGGAATTCGCCGTCCTGACGCACCGTGCGCGGGTGCATGTCTTCTATTTTTGCCAGCGCGCCGAGGTTATCCGGTTGCGTGCGGGCCAGGGGCCACAGCGAATGCTCGCGGAGGATGCGGTTACGTGGCAGGTCACGGGCTCGCGCCTCGCGTTCGCGCCAGGCGTAAAGCTCGCGCAGCACGGCCAGTTGCGCACGGGAGAGTTTCCAGGCCAGCTTGGCGTCGCGGTAGACCTCATACGGGTCGATTTCACGTCGCAGGTTGGCCACCAGCTCGGCGCCATCCTCCAATACCCAGGCGTACTTTTCATCGGAAAGCTTCGGGCGCAACTCGACGAAAACTTCCGCCAGGTGCACGGCATCCTCGGCGGCGTAGCTGATCTGCGTCTCGGAAAGGGGCCGCTGCAACCAGTCGGAACGGGTCTCGCCCTTGGGCAACTCGATACCCAGCACTTCCTGCACCAGCCGCGAGTAACCCATCGAAAAGCCCAGGTTCAGGTAAGCGGCGGCCAGCTGGGTGTCGAACAGCGGCGCGGGCAGGCTGCCCGTCAGGCGCAGCAAGACTTCCAGATCCTCGCTGCAGGCATGCAACACCTTGAGCACAGCCGGGTTCTCCAGCAGCGCAGCCAAGGGTTGCCAGTCATCAATGGTCAATGGGTCGATCAGGTAGGCGCTTTTACCGTCACCGATCTGCAGCAAGCCGGCGATGGGATAAAAGGTGTCGACCCGCATGAATTCGGTGTCGAGGGCGACGAATGGCAACTGTTGCCATTCGGCGCAAAACCGACCGAGGCTATCGTTGTCGCGAATCCAGTGAATATCGATGGCCACACGGCTCTCCCTTGAAGAATGGCGCGCAGTATATATCGCCGTCGGCGATTGCGAGCATCTACGGAGCAAGAGCTTTAGAGAAATCGCCTGCGCAAACGCAAGAATAGTCCTACATCAGCGGTTAACTGGTCTTACGTAATACATAAACTCGCTTCAAGGCGAAACCGGGCAGGAAATCCTGATACCACTGCACGCTGAAACCGGCCTCGATAAACTCGGCTTCGACCCGGGCCCGGTCGACCAGGCGCCTGGGTGGCGGCTGGCCGGTTCTCAGCCGGCCCTCGATCTGGACCGACACGATCACTGTGTCGCGGCTGACCCGATGGAATTCGCGCAGCAACGCCAGGCGATGCTCGCTGGCCTGGATATGCAGAAACAGTTGCAGACAAAAAATACAGTCCACCGCGTTCGCGGATAGCCCGAGGGTGAACGCGGAACTCGGGAAGGTCCTGACCCGCTCAAGCAACGCTTGCTCGTGGTGGGCGAGCGCGTGATCAAGCATTTGCGGCGACGGGTCCGCCGCCAGGATCACCCGGTTGGCATGTTCGGCCAGCACCGGCCAGAAGCGCCCTGCCCCGCACGCCACATCCAGCACCAGGCCGGGCTCGCCGGCGGCCTTCAGAGCGTTGCGCACCAACTGCTCGTCACGCCAGAACACCAGGCGCAACCGCCGAGGCGCCGGTTGATGGCAGGTTTGCGCATGCTCCTGCTCGTGCTGTCGGGTGAATTCAAGCTCGACGGTGGATGGGGATTGCCCGGGCATACTCACAGCTCAGTAAAAATAAGTGAGCAACAGCTTAAACAGTGCCGCGTGAAAAAAAGGTGTAGGAAACTTCTACTCACGGGCCAGCACGCCGTCGATGACTGCGCCGCGACAACCGGCAAACATGTCCAGCTCCTGGTTGTAGACCTTGCTGTTGACCTCCAGCAGCCCGAGCATCGAATGAAACAGGTTGTCCTGGCTGAGGGGTTTGTCCCGACTCAGTTGCAGGCAATGCGTATCGACCGAGAAGGCTTTCTGATAACCGTCGGAGAACCAGGCCAGCATCGCCACATGTTTCTGTTGCTCCGGAGCGAGCATATAAGGCGTGCCATGGAGGAATAGGTTGTATTCGCCAAGCGACTCGCCATGGTCCGACAGGTACAGCATGGCCGTGTCGACCTTGTCCTGATTTATCCGCAGCAGGTCAATCAGGGTCGACAGCACGTGGTCGGTGTATACCAGCGTATTGTCGTAGCCGTTGACGATGCTTTCGCGGCTGCAATTATTCAACGCGTTGCTTTCACACACCGGGGTGAAATGCTCGTGCGCCTTGGGATAACGCTTGAAGTATTCCGGTCCGTGGCTGCCCATCTGGTGCAACACCAGCACGGTGTCCTTGTCGAGGGTATCGATGAACTGCTGCAGGCCCTGGAGCAGGATTTCATCGCGGCATTCACTGTTGGCACACAGGGCCGGGTCCTTGAGATTACTGACGTCCTGCACCGCAACCCGATCACAGGTGCCTTTGCAGCCGGACTGGTTGTCGCGCCAGATCACTTCCAGTCCGGCGCGCTTGAGCACATCCAGCAGGCCCTCTTCGTTCTTGGCCTTGCTCGCGTCGTAGTTCTTGCGGCCCATGTTGGAAAACATGCACGGCACCGACACGGCGGTCTCGGTGCCGCAGGAATGCACGTCGGTAAAGGCAATCAGGCCGGCCTCTTTATCCAACTGCGGCGTGGTATCGCGGTGATAGCCGAGAATGCCGAAGTTCTCCGCACGCGCGCTCTCGCCCACCACCAGCACCGTCAGGGATTTGCGCCCATGGGTTTGCCAGGCCGGGTTGCGCTGCGCATCCTCGCCCAATGTAATGAACGGCTGCTTGGCCGAGGCGACCTGCTCGCGCAAGTAGCCGATCGAGGCGCCGATGTAGTTGCTCGGCACCACCATCAGATGCAACTCGTGATGATTGCGAAACAGCGAAGACAACCCTTGGTAATTGATCAAGGCAACCCCGCCCAACAGCGCAGCCGAGACGACGCCGACGAGCAACTTGCTTAACAACTCCCTGGGCCAGCGACGATAACTTATCGGGGTCTTGAACAATAACCATGCAGGCAGTACACCTAACAGTAAAAGGTAGCCAAACAACTTTAACGACAACAGGTCACGCACTTCCGTGGCATTGGTTTCGGCAAAGTTACGCAACATGCCGGCATCAATCAAAACACCGTATTGGGCCATGAAATAAGCGACCCCGGCGCTGATCATGAACAACAGCATCAACAACGGCTTGAGCAGCGGACGGAACGCCACCAGTGTCAGCACCAGGTTGAACGCGCAGAACACCATCACGGCAAACGCGATGCACAGCAACACACCGTGTCCGTCCGCCGCCGTGATGGCGAGCAGGTGCTCCCAGAGAATGGCGTTGAAGCCCACTAACAAAAAGGCACTGGCGACCAGCGTCACCCACTCGGGGCGCACGGCTTTAATAGTCAGCATGAGGGTTGGAGACTTCCTGAAAGTTGCTCTTTAAAAAGACCTGCCGTAGGCAAATGTGAAAAATTCATTTGCTACGGCAACACAAACTTTAGGCAGTCCATCATCAATTTTTCGTGAAAAAGTTGCTGTTAAATAATTTTTCAACAGCCATTTCAAAACACTTCAGGCCTGGTTCAGGTACCAACGCCAATCCTGCTCGCCGACTTCGCCCATGAACTGGCGATATTCGGCGCGCTTGACCGCCAGGTAGACGCCAAGGAATTCATCCCCCAACGCGTCCCGCGCCCATGTCGAAGATTCAAGGGCACGTAAGGTGGTCAGCCAGTCGGTGGGCAACAATTGGCTCGCCTGGGCGTATCCGTTGCCCTCGACAGGCGCTCCGGGATCGCTCTGTTCGCGTATGCCCCGATGGATACCGGCCAGGATCGCCGCTGCGGCCAGGTACGGATTGGCATCGGCACCGCAGATACGGTGTTCAATGTGCCGAGAAAAGGCCGGGCCACCCGGGACTCTCAGGCTGACGGTGCGGTTGTCCACGCCCCAGGTCGCAGCCAGCGGCGCGTAGCTGTGGCTTTGGAAACGGCGGTAGGAATTGGCATTAGGGCAAAACAACAGCAGCGAATCGAGCAAGGTCGCGAGCATTCCGCCCACCGCATGACGCAGCAACGGCGTGCCGTCGGCAGCTTCGCTGGCAAACAGGTTATTGCCCTCCCGGTCGGCGAGACTGACATGCATGTGCATGCCGGAACCCGCCAGGTGATCGAACGGTTTGGCCATGAAACAGGCCGCCATGCCGTGCTGGTGCGCCACGCCCTTGACCAGCCGTTTGTAGCGCACTGCGTCATCCATGGCTTGCAGGGCATCGGTGCGGTGTTCAAGGGTGATCTCGACCTGCCCCGGCGCGTATTCGGAAATGGCCGTACGGGCCGGGATCCCCTGCAGCTTGCAGGCTGCATAAAGATCGGCGAGGAAGGGCTCGATCTGCTCCAGCTCACGCAAACCATAGACCTGGGTGGAACGCGGCCTGCTCCCATCTGCGTCCCGCGCCGGTTGCGGCCGCCCCTCGCTGTCCCGTTGCGCATCCAGCAGGTAGAACTCCAGCTCCGCCGCCATCACCGGGTAATAACCCTGCGCCTGCAAGGCTTCGATCACCCGACTGAGCAGATAGCGCGGATCGGCGATGGCCGCCGGCATGCCCTCCCTGGGATGCATGCCGACTTGCACGGCGGCAGTAGGAATCCGCCGCCACGGCATGCGCTGCAAGCTGCCGCTGATGGGGTAGGCACGACAATCGATATCACCGACGTCCCAGACCAGGCCAGAGTTCTCAACATCGTCGCCATTGAGCGTCAGCCCGAGGATCGTGCTCGGCAGTGGCCGGCCACTCTGGTAGACCGCAAGCAGTTCGTCCCGATGCAGCCACTTGCCCCGAGGCACACCGTTGTTATCCACGATAAACAACTCGAACAGCTCGATATCCGGATTCTGTGCCAGGAACGCCTGGGCTTGCTGCACGGAGGCAAAAGAAGATTCGACAAGACTCATGGGAACGCTCGTATTTTCGTGTCGGACGGGCGATCAGGCACCGTCATCCTGTGCTCGCTATCAACGAGCACGGTTCAAGGAATCAACAGGAAATACGGCCATCCGGAGGACGTGCGTGGCGACAATGCCAGAGGGCCCAGAACGCCAGTTCGCAGGGCAGCGCAAAGGATGCTGGAGGCACGGCAGGCGGTTGGGCGCCGACCAGGACGATGGCGGCGCACGGCGGGTATTGAAATGCGACAGGCCAACCGTCCATAGGAGCATCACGGAAAAACATTCGACAAGAGCCTCCCATGACGCCAGGAGCCGTTAAACCAGGATTTGATGGAGTCTGCGTTGGCGTCGGCTAAACAATCGTCTTCGCCATGCCGGCTGAACACCGTCTTGCCAGCGGGAAAAGCAGCGGTCGGCATTCTCTGCACACGCTCGTTCCGTTAGGATCAAAACCTGTTTGCGCACGCCCCGCGCAAGGAGCACAGCGAGAGACAGAACGGATGCTGAACAGCAACACCCTCAGAAAGCTCGACATGCAGGACCTCATGGTGTTCAGCGCCGTATTCGAGCAAGGCAGCGTCACCGGTGTGGCGGAAATCCTCTGCGTCAGCCAGTCAACGGTCAGCTACAGCCTGAAAAAGTTGCGGGCCTGCTTTGACGACGAACTGTTCATCAACACCCGGACCGGCATGCGCCCCACCTTCAAGGCCGAAGGCATGCACGAGCATGTGCGCAGCATCTTGCAAAGCATCAACCTCTGTCATGCCGGCACGCCGGCCTTCGATCCGACCCGGCAGGCCGTGACCTTCGAGATTTGCGCACCGGAATACTTTGAACAGCTGCTCCTGCCACAACTGCTGCAAGGCTTCGATCTTGCAGACCTGCCCGTCGTGGTGAACGTGCACAAGCTCGGAGCCGATATTCCCGTTGATGACTTGCGTGACGGCAGCCTGGACCTGGTGATTTGTTTCGGCCCCCATTTCCACAGCAGGCATGCCGATCTCAAGACCCAACGCCTGCTGGAAGAAGAACTGGTCTGCGTGATAGACAAACGGTCGGCTCCGCTGGAATCGCCGTTGAGCATCGAAGCGTTCGTACAGCGTCGACACGTTTTTCCCACGCCTTGGGCGTCGCCCACCAACATGGTCGACGGCTGGCTGACGCGGCAGGCTCGGCAACGGCAGATCGCCGCACGTGCCAACAGTTACGGCGCGGCGTTGAAGATGATCACCGGTACCGATTTCCTCCTGACCCTGCCCCGTCGCATCCAGCAATTGCTGGCCAGCGCAGCGACATTCCAGCACTGCCCGGCGCCGGCGGGCTTGCCGGGATTTACCCTGGACATGCAATGGAGCCTTGCGGCCGATCAGGACAGCGCCAACGCCTGGCTGCGTGAACAGATCGTCAAGGCCTGTCCCGGGCAAGACCTCGCTTGAACCTCAAAGACCGATGGCGGCCTTGGCGTAGGGGCCGCGGTCGATATCGAGGACTTCCACGCACAGTTGCACGCTGACGCCGACGGGCCATGGGCCAAGATCCTGGATTACCGCCAGCAGGCTATCGGCCAGCTGCTTCTTGATTTCCGGCGAACGGCCGCTCAGCAAAGCCAGTTTCACATGCACGAACCCACGCTCCCCCATGCCGGTGCCGACGCGAAACGTATCGATTTTCACGGCCCGGCTCTTGATGTCGAACTCGGCGGCGAACTGACCGGATGCCACCAGTGCGTTGTTCATGCGCAACAGCGCGACGTCGGCGTTCAGCTCGGTCAGGTTGGCGGTGTACTCCATGTGCAAGTGAGGCATGTGTTCGACTCCGTTTCGAAAAGATGATGTTGGGATGACAGTCGGCGCAACCATACCTCGACTTTGCAGTTTCAGGCAGGTTTTGTTTCGTCCAGCACGCCGGCGCGCTCGCTCATGAAAGCCTCCAGGCGGGACCGCAACCAGCGTTCGGCCGGGTCATTGTCGACATGGCTCAGCCAGACCATGGAGAGGTCCAGGGTCGGTGTCTGGAAGGGAAAGGGTTCGCAGAACACCTGGCCGGAAGCGGCCATGGCGGTGGCAGTGTAGTCCGGCAGGCTGGCGATCAGGTCAGTGCCAGCCAGCAACGCCGGCAGCGCGCTGTACTGCGGCACCGACAGCACTACCTGGCGCTTGCGACCGATCTCGGCCAGCCATTCGTCAGCAAACCCGGCGATGTTGGCGGTATGGGAAACCAGCACGTGGGGCCGCGAACAGTATTCATCCAGGGTCAGCGGGGTATCCGAGGCATCGGCGCGCAACACGCAGGGCTGGATATGTCGCAACAGCTTGCGCTTGGCATTGGCCGGCAGCCCACGGGTCTGGCTGATGCCGACAGTGATATCGCCCGAGGCCAGCAAATCGGGGATACGCCAGTAATCGACATGCTGGACCACGAACACGATCTGCGGCGCCTCTTGCCGCAAGCTGCGCAACAGCGGCGGCAAGAGGCCGAACTCGACATCGTCGGACAGCCCGATGCGAAACGTCATGGCACTGCTGGAGGGATCGAAATCATGGGTCAGGCTCAAGGCAACCGACAGCGAATCCAGTGCCGGCGACAGGTGCTGGATGATTTCCTCGGCCCGCGCGGTGGGCTCCATGCGATGCCCGACCCGAATGAACAACGGGTCATTGAACAGCGTGCGCAAGCGATTCAGGGCCGAGCTGATGGTTGGCTGGCCGAGGAACAGCTTTTCCGCCGCCCGTGTCACGTTGCGCTCAAGCATCAGCGTTTCGAAAACCACCATCAGGTTGATATCGGCCTTGCGCAATTCGTTGCGGTTCATCCATTGCTCCTGGTTCCGGTCGGATCAAGCAAGCGCTGCAATTTGCGGAAATATCTCACAATCATTGGAAACGTATTCCCATTAGCGAAAAATTCCAGCTTGGCTAGGCTTGCCAGGACATGTTCAAGCATGTCCTGAATCCGTTAATCGCATGGAGCGAACCGATGTACTTTGAAATCTATCGACAGACCCGAGGGACCCCGACCACAGGACAAGGCCAATGGCGCTGGCGCCTGCGAGCCGGCAACCACGAAACCATCGCCAGCGGTGAATCCTACGTGAACAAGGCGGACTGCCTTCACGTCATCGGATTGATCAAAACCGCCCAATGCGAGACGCCTGTAAAGGAAATCTGAAGCCGTCCATTCGTATCACTCGAAGCTGCTCGATGAGCAGCTTTCCCTTAACTACAAGCCGCCGCTGTGATGGGTCGTGCCGGACAGGTATCGTATGCAGACAAAAGCGAGAGCCGACCTTCCATGACCCAACCTGGTAACCGTCGCGACTGGCTGCTGCGCGCGCCTGAATCGAAGAAGCTCGAGCGCATCGAAGCCTACTTCAGTGGGCACGGCTATAGCACCCACCGGCATGACACCTATGCCATCGGGTTCACGCTCGCCGGGGTCCAGAGCTTCAACTACCGGCAGAGCAAACGTCATAGCCAGCCCGGCGGAACCATCGTGCTGCACCCGGACGAAGTCCATGACGGCGAGGCGGGGACAAGCGATGGTTTTCATTATCGAATGTCCTACATCGAACCGTCATTGATCCAGCAGGTATTGGGGGGCCGGCCATTGCCTTTCATCGAAGGCGGGTTGTCGAACGATCCCCGGCTCAACGTTGCGACTCGCAGGCTCTTGGGCAGTCTCGGGCATCACCTCGATCCGCTGGAGGAAGACGATGCCCTCTACGACGTGGCCCAGGCACTGGCTGACGCGGCAGGTAACCAACGCGGACGCCGACTGCTTGACTACCCGGCAGCGGAGCGCGCGCGCCTGTTCATTCATGATGCCCTTGATCAGGCCATTACCCTGGATGATCTCGTGCAGGCCAGTGGCCGGGACCGATGGAGCCTGTCCCGGGACTTTCGCGCCCTGTACGGCACCAGCCCCTATCGCTACATCACCCAGCGTCGACTGAATGAAGCCCGTCGTCTGGTGCTGCATGGCATGCCACTGAGCGAAGCCGCATTGGCCTGCGGCTTTTTCGACCAGAGCCACATGACCCGGCTGCACACCCAGGCCTTTGGCATTTCACCGGCACGCTGGCTGAAAATGCTGCGCTAGCGGCACCCACCGCATAGCGCGAAAAGCTGCACGATCATCCAATACCCCCGCAATTTCCAGCGCTAAGGTGATGCTCATCAACCACAGAGGAGCACGCCAGATGACTCGATATTCCCCCATCAATTTCGCGCAGAAATACGCGCTGTTCCATGACCAGTGGGCGCCGAAAGTCGTGGCTGAGATGAACGACTACCAGTTCAAGATCGTCCGCCTCGAAGGCGATTTCATCTGGCACACCCACGCCGACACGGATGAAACCTTCATCGTGCTGGACGGCGAACTTCGTATCGACTTTCGCGATGGCGCGGTGCTGATCGGCCCGGGCGAGATGTATGTCGTCAAGCAAGGCGTCGAGCACAAGCCCAGTGCCGCGCAGGAAGTGAAACTGTTGCTGATCGAACCGCGGGGAGTCATCAACACCGGCGAACAAGTGAATGCGCGAACCGCGATCAATGACGTCTGGATCTGACCGAGCCAGGCTCAATCGTATTCCGCCTCCTGATGGTCGCCCAACAGCCGCCGTTGGCGAGGTGTCGCGGCGGCCAGCACCGCAGGATTGAACTGCCAGTGCAGGTAAGGTGAAAACTTCTGCGCGACCATCCGCCGACCATAGTGCACTTGGAGCATGTAGCGGGTGCGGTCGGCGGTCCGGTTGTCACTGCCGGCATGCCACAACTCGCTGCGCAATATCAGCACATCACCCGCCTGGCACAGCACCGGTTTAGCCGAACGGCCCTGCCACTGGGTTTCGCCGGCCATGGGCGCCCGCCCCGCCTTGTGGCTGCCGGGAATGACCCGCGTCGGGCTCAAGTCGGCGTCGATGTCATCAAGGTAGAACTGTGCGGTGAAAACCTGCATCGGCAGTTCAAAAGAAGGCTCGGCCAACAGGCTGGGGGGCAGCTGCATCGGCAAGTAATCCAGGTGCAGCGCAGCGCCGACAAAACCGGGGTGGCAGCGCCAGGCGGTCTGCCCGATGATGTGGCAATCCTCGCCCAACGCCGCCTCGGCCAGCTCGATCACCCCGCTCACCTCCAGATACGGCAGCCAGAACGGGTCTCGATTGAAGACGCATTTGTAATGATCGATGACGCCGCTGTAGTCCCAGTGGTGGGGTTTCAGTTGGTCGATGGCCTGGCGTATTTCGGTGATTTGCGTGGCGGTCAACACACCGGGCATCAGGACAAAACCGTCCTGATGCAATGCTTGCAAAAGCTCAGCGGTGGACACGGTCGCAACCTGCTCAGGTCCGGAAACGACCGGTCAGCTCTGCCAGGTTCCTCGATAGGTTCGACAGCTGCTGGCTGGCGTGCATGCTTTGGGCGGAGTTCGCTGCCGCCTCATTGGACAGGTCACGAATATCGGAAATGTTGCGAGCGATCTCCTCGGTCACGCTGCTCTGCTCTTCACAGGCATTGGCGATCTGCGCGGCCATGTCGTTGATCCGCTGGATCGACCCGCCAGTGCCACTGAGCACCTGGTCGACACCAGCGGCGCGCTCAACGCTGTCCCGCGCCTTGCTGCTGCCGACCTGCATGGCCTGCACGGCCTTGGCGACACCACTCTGCAGGCGCTCGATGCGAACCTGGATATCCTTGGTCGAATCCTGGGTACGTGCCGCCAGCGCCCTGACTTCATCGGCCACCACCGCAAAACCACGGCCCTGTTCGCCGGCTCGCGCAGCCTCGATGGCGGCGTTCAGCGCCAGCAGGTTGGTCTGCTCGGCGATGCCACGGATCACCTCCAGCACCGCACCGATACTGGACGTTTCCTGGGCCAATGCCTCGATCGTGCCCGAGGCACTTTCCACTTCGTGAGCCAGTTGGCGGATCGACTCGATCGTGCTGCTGACCACCTCGGCGCCGTCGCGGGATTGGCTGGTGGCCTGCTGCGCGGCGTCCGAGGCGCTCACGGCGTTATGAGCAACTTCATGCACAGCGGCGCTCATCTGCGTCGCGGCGGTGCTGACCTGGTCGAGCGCCGCGTGCTCGCTGCTGATCAGCCGGTCATTCGTCGCAGCCATAGCAGCCATGGCCCGGGCTGCCGAGTCCACTTCCCCGGTTACCCGTCCGACCTCGGCAATCAGCGGCTGCAACTTGTCCAGGAACCGGTTGAACGCGCTGCCAAGCTGCCCGAGCTCATCAGCCGAACGCACTTCAAGGCGCCCCTTGAGATCGCCGCCGCCCTCTGCAATCTGCTCGACGCGGTGCAACAAACGGCGCATCGGGCTCAGCACCACGAGCGGCAAGGCAACCAGAACCAGGATGCAACCGAGCAGGCCAACCAGCAGAATAACGCCCTGCTGCACGCCGACCGCCTCGCCATTGGCGATGGCCGCATCGCCCTCGCGATGGGACGCCGCATCTTCCAGATCACCCAGCTTGTCGATTGAATCACGCATGGTTTCGAACAGGCGCTCGCTGTCACCAAAGCTCAGCGCGCTGGCGCCCTGCGGATCGCCTACCGACTGCTCGACCACCCGCCGCGAAACCTGCATCCATTTCCCGAAACTGTCATTGAACTGGCTGACCAATGCCTGAGTCTCTGCACCGGGCTGCATCGCGGCATATTTCTGCACACGGTCATAGGCCTGCTTGGCATTCTCGCCATGACTGGCACTCAGCGCTTGAATATGCTCATCCGCATGACCATCAAGCAGGCTGCGCTCGGCCACAAAGGCCTGATAAAGATCGCGGTCGGCATTGAGCAACAGGCTGATGGCCGGCAGATAGCGCTTGGTCAACTGCGTACTGGACTCGGTCACCTGACCGATGCCGCGCATGCCCGTCCACCCCATCAGCACCAGCAGCACCGCCAGGAACGCAATCGGCAGAGTGATTTTCCAACGAAAGCCAAGGTCGGCGAAGAACCGCAGCATGGTGTCACTCCTTACATGGGGGATAACCTGCCTATCGGCAGCCATGCCTTGAGCTATAGACCATTAGTCTAATTGTTACAAAGATTGGCGGTCTCGAAATGCCTTGGCTAGATAGGTTCGGAGTGGTCAGGAGCAATGGAATGGTGACGTGCGCGTGAGCTTTGTGAGGGAAATTTTCTGACATTTCATGCCCACGTAACTCAGGGAATTTTCTTACGCATTACCTTATTGATGGTTTCTACGAGTGAGCCCATAGTCATGGCGTCGTTCACAAGAGCGGCTTGGGTTTGGCGACTCAATGACAAATGGTAAGTAGGCTCTCAATCAAACGGAGTTTTAAATGAATAGATATATGGCTCTTACCAGCTATGCCGACAACCAACCTCTCTTCGTCGATACTTCTGCGCCTTTGCATATTCTGCTTGACGCGGCTGGCTACAGGCCTAGTTCAAAGGGCCCCTTACGGGTAATGTGGATCACTTAAGAAAAAATGATGTACCCGTGGCGAGGGAGCTTGCTCCCGCTCGGCTGCGAAGCAGTCGTAAACCGGCGGATGCGGTGTGTCTGATATTACGTATTGGGCAGGTTTTGGGGCCGCTTCGCGGCCCAGCGGGAGCAAGCTCCCTCGCCACGGGTTCGTCGATTGACCTAACTAATCACACTAAGCTGATCAGCATGAATACGTACACCTCGGAGGCTCCGATGGCTACCATAAAAAAGTCGAAAAAATGAGCAGAAAAGCCACTCACGAAGAGCTGACATTTCTCGACGTACGACAAACTGCACGTGGTGCTCAGAAAGTATTCGATAAATTTTTAGTCACTGGCAAGCCTTCTATTAAAAAGTAGGCCTGATTCCAGCCGTTCAAATACCGCACTTTTTGAAGAAACAAAGAACCTGGAAAAACATTGCCTCACACTTTTATAACTACACAATGTGCGGCGAGATTCCGGCCAACCTTGGCGGAGATAAAAAGCTCGATACGGTTAAAGAATCCGGATCATTCGCCTAAAAATCCCCAAACACAAAAAAGCCCCGATACGCTTAAGCGTTCGGGGCTTTTTAATATGGCGGAGAGATAGGGATTTGAACCCTAGGTACTGTCGCCAGTACAACGGATTTCGAATCCGTCCCGTTCGGCCACTCCGGCATCTCTCCAGTGGCGCGCATCATACCAGCACATTTGCCGGAAGCGAACCCCCGAGCGAAAATTTTTCCGTGCTATCAGATGCTTGCGTCGATTACAGCGGGACACCCAGGCGTTGGGCGACTTCTTCGTAGGCTTCGATTACGTCACCGAGGCCTTGGCGGAAGCGGTCCTTGTCCATCTTCTTCTTGGTGTCCTTGTCCCAGAGGCGGCAGCCGTCCGGGCTGAATTCGTCACCCAGGACGATGGAGCCGTCGCTGAACACGCCGAATTCGAGTTTGAAGTCGACCAGCAGCAGGCCGGCGTCGTCGAACAGTTTGGTCAGCACTTCGTTGACCTTGAGCGACAGTTCCTTCATACGCGCCAGTTGCTCGGCGGTGCCCCAACCGAATGCCACGACGTGGGATTCGTTGATGAACGGGTCGCCCTTGGCGTCGTCCTTCAGGAACAGCTCGAACGTGTAAGGGTTGAGCTTCATGCCCTCTTCCACGCCCAGGCGCTTGACCAGGCTGCCGGCGGCATAGTTACGCACGACGCATTCGACCGGGATCATGTCCAGCTTCTTGACCAGGCATTCGTTGTCGCCCAGCAGCTTGTCGAACTGGGTCGGCACGCCGGCGGCTTCGAGCTTTTGCATGATGAAGGCGTTGAACTTGTTGTTCACCATGCCCTTGCGGTCCAGCTGTTCGATGCGCTTACCGTCGAACGCCGAGGTGTCGTTGCGAAACAGCAGGATCAAGCGGTCAGCGTCATCGGTCTTGTAAACCGACTTGGCTTTGCCGCGGTAGAGTTCTTCACGTTTTTCCATGATGGGCTCCGCTTGCTAAGTAGATGGGCTAGGCGATATGTCGCCAGTCGAGCCCTGAATCTTGATCGGCCAGTTGCAGCCAGTCCGGGTCGCACCCGAGGGTGTCGACGAAACATTGCCGGGCCAGCTGCGGCAGGTTGTTCTTGCTGCTCAGATGGGCCAGGACCAGGTGTTGCAGGCCTTGCCAGCCCAACTCGGCCACCAGGAATGCCGCCTGGTGGTTGTTCAGATGTCCGTGCTCCCCGCCTACCCGTTGCTTCAGGAAGTAGGGATAGTACCCTCGCGCCAACATGTCGCGGCAGTGGTTGGACTCGATCATCAGTGCGTCGAGGTCCCGATAACTGTCCATCACCCTGTCGCAGTACGAGCCCAGGTCGGTGAGCAATCCGAAGCGCCGCTCGCCATCACTGAACACATACTGCGTCGGCTCGCGGGCATCGTGCGCCACGCTGACCACGCTGATGTCCAGGGCACCGATACGCAACTGCTCGCCACCGGCCACGAAACCAGCCGGCTCGATGGGCTTGCGCAGGCCACCGAACGTCCCGCGACTGAGGTAGACCGGCAGATTGTAGCGCCGAGACAGCAAACCCACGCCATGCACGTGGTCGGCATGTTCGTGGGTCACGAGTATCGCGCTCAGTTGCGCCGGATGCACACCCAGGCGCAACAGGCGCTTCTCGGTTTCCCGCAGGGAGAAACCGCAATCGACCAGCACGTAGGTGCCAGCACTGGCTATCAGCGTGCCGTTCCCCTGGCTACCGCTGCCGAGAACGGCAAAACGCATCGGATCAGCCCAGGTTGTCCTGAATCACACCCAATACCTTGCGAGCCACATCGGCTGGCGCCACGGTATTGATGTTTTTCTCGACGGTGACCTGGACGTTGTCGCCGACCTTGCTCAGGCGAACCTGGTAACGCTCGGCGCGGGCTTCGATTTCTTCCTTGTCCGGCGCACTGCCGAACAAGCTACTGAAGAAGCCAGGCTTCTCGTCTTTCTTCTCGGCTTTTTCAGCGAGGTTGATGTAGTAGAGGCCCAGGCTGCGGTTGATGTCTTCAACCCGCCATTCGCCCTGCTCCAGCGCGCGGCCAACGCTCGACCAGGCGCGGTCGAGGTCGGAGCCGACGTTGAGCACCGGGTTGCCGCTGCCGTCTTCGCTCAGGCTGACCCGGCTCGGCGTGTCGTAGTCACGGGTCGCGAGCATCGAGACCGAACCGCCCTGCTCGGCGTTACGGCTCATGCTGGCGAGCATGTCGTCGACCAGCGCGGCGTCGAGACTGCCATTGACCGAACGATTGGTGAAAGCCACGTCGGCAGTGCTGCCGGCGGGACGCTCGGCGCTGACCACGTAGATCTCACTGGTGTTGCGCTGCACGCCCGGCTCGATGCGCACGCGCACGCGGGTTTCGCTGTCGGCTGCGACACCGGCGGCGCTCAGGCGCTTGGCCATGGCCGCGGACAGTTCATCGGAGCGCTGCCAGGTGGTGGTGAACTCGCCGGTCTGCGGGCGCTGTTCGTCCAGGCGGAAACCGTTGTCCTGGAAGAACTGGATAGCCACGGGCCAGACTTCGGCCGGTGGATGCTGGCCCATGACCCAGCTCGAATCACCGCTCTTCTGCAGCGTGTAGTCGCTGGCATCGGCCACGGCCGACAGCGGCTGTGGCCGCGGTACAACGTATTCGCCCTTGACGCTGTCGTCGGCGACGTTGCGCGGGATCGGCAGCAGCGGATCCAGGCGCTTGGCAACGCTGACATCAGGTGGCAGTTGCATCGGTGCAGTCTGTTGCGCTTCGAGGTAATCGCTACCACGGTCGCGGAAATAACCATCCGGGCCCCAGATCCATCCACAGCCACTGGTGCTGGAGATAATCAAGGCAAGTGCGGAAAGGCCGGCCATTCGCTTCATGCGGTGTAGTTCCTCAATTAAACCAGGACGCCGGACTGGCGCATGGCCTGCCGCAGCTGTTCGTGACAGGTAGTGCTCAACCAGGTGAGCGGCAGGCGGATGCCTTCGTGCATCAGGCCCATTTCGACCAGGGCGAATTTCACCGGGATCGGGTTGGCTTCGATGAACAGGTCCTTGTGCAGCGGCATCAGTTTTTCGTTGATTGCCCGTGCGGTCTCGGCGTCGCCCTTGAGCGCGGCCTCGCACAGGTCGGCCATGGCGCGTGGCGCGACGTTGGCGGTGACGGAAATATTGCCCTTGCCGCCCATCAGGATCAGCTCGACAGCGGTCGGATCATCGCCGGACATGACGAT
Organism: Pseudomonas sp. Z2-11; assembly: GCF_054161305.1. Taxonomy (NCBI): domain Bacteria; kingdom Pseudomonadati; phylum Pseudomonadota; class Gammaproteobacteria; order Pseudomonadales; family Pseudomonadaceae; genus Pseudomonas; species Pseudomonas sp. Z2-11. The sequence continues at coordinate 1,539,708 of NZ_CP096395.1, read as the reverse complement.
GAAGTCCTCGCTCACGCCATCGAGGATGGCCTTGGCACGCGTCAGGTCGCCAGTGGCTTCCTTGATGCCGATGATGTTCGGCACGGTGGACAGGCGGATCACGGTCTCGGCCTGCATGTCGCAGGAGGTGCGGCCGGGAACGTTATAGAGGATCTGCGGGATGTCGACGGCTTCGGCGATGTGCTTGAAGTGCTGGTACAGGCCTTCCTGGGTCGGCCTGTTGTAGTACGGAACGACCAGCAGGCAGGCATCGGCCCCGGCTTCCTTGGCATTACGGGTCAGCTCGACGGCTTCGCGGGTCGAATTGGCGCCGGTACCGGCGATTACCGGAATGCGGCCATTGACCTGCTTGACCACGGCGCGGATGACTTCGATGTGCTCATTGACGTCAAGGGTGGCCGACTCGCCGGTGGTACCGACGGCGACGATGGCGTGGGTGCCGTTCTCAAGGTGGAAGTCCACGAGTTTGCTGAGGCTGGCCCAGTCAAGACGCCCTTGTGCATCCATGGGTGTGACCAGTGCCACCATACTGCCCGCAATCATGAAACCGCTCCTGCCGGAAAAAGAGAGCGGTAATGGTACTGGCGCCAAGATGCTTGTACAAGCGAACTCCCATTCCCCTTGGCGATGGTTTTCGCTACCCTTCAGGCTTTGATCGGTACCGATAAGCTCACACGCCGGTTCCCAGCCTCCGTTTTCGTCGCTACAAGCCCCGATCCTGCGTTTGTCCTGAAGCATTGGCTGATCCCGCAATGCAGCAGAAACCCGGGCAGAGGGCTTGAACCGTTCGCTTTCGCAGGGCTGCTACCGTGCCGCGCGGCACAAAGGTACCGACCGCTCATCGCTTTAGGAATGCTGCATGTCCACCCCCACAGTCCGCGAACAATTCCTTGTTATCAGTGCCCTTGGCGCAAACCCCATGGAGCTGACTAACGTCCTGTGCCGCGCCAGCCATGAAAATCGCTGCGCCGTCGTGACCTCACGCCTGACCCGTCATGGCGAATGCAGCGCCCTCGTGCTGGAGATTTCCGGCAGCTGGGACGCCCTGGCGCGCCTGGAGGGCAGCCTGCCGGTGCTGGCCAAGAAGCACGCCTTCACCGTCAACGTAGTGCGCAGCGCCGCCCTGGAAAATCGTCCCCAGGCCTTGCCTTATGTAGCTTATGTGAGTTCGGCCTACCGCCCGGACATCATCAACGAACTGTGCCAGTTCTTCATGGACCATCACGTCGAGTTGGAAAACCTGACCTGCGATACCTATCAGGCCCCGCAGACTGGCGGCACCATGCTCAACGCCACGTTCACCGTGACATTGCCGGCCGGCACCCAGATCAGCTGGCTGCGCGATCAGTTCCTGGATTTCGCCGACGCGATGAACCTGGACGCACTGATCGAACCGTGGCGCCCACAAAACCCAATGTAAGGAAGCGTTCATGGCCGTTGCCATCGACCAGCCGGTTACCGATTTCCAGGCGCCCGCCACCAGCGGGCAGACCATCAGCCTCGCCGCCCTGAAAGGCAAACAGGTGGTCATTTATTTCTATCCGAAAGACAGCACCCCCGGTTGCACCACCGAAGGCCAGGGTTTTCGCGACCACTACGCGCAATTCCAGGCCGCCAACACCGAAATATTCGGTGTATCGCGGGACAGCCTCAAGTCCCACGAGAACTTCAAGTGCAAGCAGGAGTTCCCCTTCGAGCTGATCAGCGACAAGGACGAAACGGTCTGCCAACTGTTCGACGTGATCAAGCTGAAGAAGCTGTATGGCAAGGAATACCTGGGCGTTGATCGCAGCACCTTTTTGATCGACAAGGATGGCGTGCTGCGCCAGGAGTGGCGTGGTGTGAAAGTGCCGGGGCATGTGGATGCGGTGCTGGCGGCGGCTCAGGCGCTCAACCAAGCCTGAAGATCTTTGTTGTCTGCACTGGCCTCATTCGCGAGCAGGCTCGCTCCCACACTGGATTTGTGGCGTTAATCAATCCCCTGTGGGAGCGAGCCTGCTCGCGAAGGGGCCTTAAGCCTCACCCGATTATTCAGCTACAACAACGGCGCCACCACCGGCTCCTTGCTCGGCCACGCATCCAGCACCGCCTTGAACAACGTCGCCAGGGGAATCGCAAAGAACACCCCCCAGAAGCCCCACAGCCCGCCAAACAACAACACCGCGCAGATAATCGCCACTGGATGCAGGTTCACCGCCTCGGAGAACAGCAGCGGCACCAGCACATTGCCGTCCAGCGTCTGGATGATCCCGTACACCGCCATCAGATAGATGAACTGGTCGCTCCAACCCCACTGGAACAGTGCGATCAGCGCCACCGGCACGGTCACGACCACAGTGCCGACGTAAGGCACCACCACCGAAATGCCCACCAGCAACGCGAGCAACGCGGCATAGTTGAGCCCCAGCGCCACAAAACCGATGTACGTGACGCCGCCGCAGATGAAAATCTCGATGACTTTCCCACGGATGTAGTTTGCGATCTGCCGGTTCATCTCCTGGGCCACACGGGTGATCAATGCCCGCTCGCGCGGCAGGTAGCCTCGGACCCAGCGTCCGATCATTTCCCGATCCTTGAGAAAGAAAAACACCAGGATCGGCACCAGCACCAGATAGATCATGATGTTCACCAGCAACGGCAGGCTGGACAGCGAAAACGTCAGCGCCCACTGGCCGAACTTGCCGATCTCGCCACGCACCACTTCGATGGTCTGCAGCACTTGCTCGTCCGAGACCAGGTGCGGGTAGCGTTCCGGCAGCAGCAACAACAGCGATTGCCATTTGGCGAGCATTCCCGGCAGCTCGTTGAACAGTGTCACCAACTGGTGCCAGAGCAACGGCACGATGACCACGAGGAACACCACAAGCAGCCCCATGAACAGCGCGAACACTAGCCCTACCGCCACGGAGCCAGGCAAACGCAGGCGTTCCAAGGCTGTGACCAGCCCCTGCATCAGGTACGCCAGCACCATTCCCGCCAGGACCGGCGCGAGCATCCCGCCCAGCGTCAGGACCGCCGTAAACGCCAGGAACAGCAGCACTGCCAGGACCACCGCTTCCTCATCGGAGAAGTAGCGCTGAATCCAGTCGCGTAACACTTTGAACATTAAAAATCCTTAGGAGACGCTGTCGGTTTTCAGGCTTTTTTCAGCCAGTAACGGTAGACGCCGTTATCGTCTTCTTCGCGCAGCAGCGTATGACCGGCCAAGCGGGCAAAGGTGCGAAAGTCGCGCTGGGAGCCCGCATCCGTGGCCGTCACCTTGAGCACGGCGCCACTGGCCAGGCGATTGAGTTCCAGCTTGGCCTTGAGCAACGGCAGCGGACAGTTCAGGCCACTGGCGTCCAGCTCGGCATCGTGGGCTACAGCATCGGTCATTGTTTCACTCCGCAACAGGTCGTCGAGCGGCCTAGAATATCTGGTCCCGGACCCGCTGTCCGGCTACAGTAAGGTCTTTGTCGACTAAGGCTTCGTGCATGACATTTCTGCGCCCCACCCTGCTGACGCTCGCTTGCCTGCTCGCCTCACCGGGCTTCGCCGACGACCTGCCGTCACTTGGCGATGCCAGTTCTGCCATCGTCTCGCCGGAGCAGGAGCATCAGCTGGGCCGCGCCTGGCTGGCCTTGTTGCGCAGCCAGGTCTCGCAACTCAACGATCCGCAGCTCAAGGACTATGTCGAAACCAGCGTCTACAAGCTGGTGGAAACCAGCCAGGTCAACGACCGGCGCCTGGAATTCATCCTGATCAACAGCCCCCAGCTCAACGCTTTCGCCGCGCCCGGCGGGATCGTCGGGGTCAACGGCGGCCTGTTCCTCAACGCCCAGACCGAAGGCGAATATGCTTCGGTCATGGCCCACGAACTGGCGCACTTGTCGCAACGCCATTTTGCCCGCGGCGTCGAAGCCCAACAGCGCATGCAGGTGCCGATGATGGCGGCGCTGCTGGCCGGCATCGTGATTGCCGCCGCCGGTGGCGGTGACGCCGGGATCGCCGCCATTGCCGGGACCCAGGCCGCCGCCATCCAGGAGCAACGGCGTTTCTCGCGGCAAAACGAACAGGAAGCCGACCGCATCGGCATCCAGAATCTGGAGAAGGCCGGTTACGATCCACGGTCGATGCCGACCATGTTCGAGCGCCTGATGCGCCAGTACCGGTTTGACGCCAAGCCCCCGGAGTTCCTGCTGACTCACCCGGTCACCGAATCGCGCATCGCCGACACCCGCAACCGCGCCGAACAGGCCAAGCCGGGCGGAATCGAGGACAGCATGCGTTACCAACTGATCCGCGCGCGGGTCCAGTTGACCTATGAAGAAACCCCTGGCCTGGGGGCCAAGCGCTTCCGCGCACAGCTGGACGAGAACCCGAAGAGTGACGTGGCCCGCTACGGACTGGCGATCGCCCAGATCAAGGGTGGCCAACTGAATGAAGCCCGGGAGAACCTCAAGCCATTGCTGGCCAAAGCGCCCAACGAGATCATCTACAACCTCGCCCAGGTAGACCTGGACATCACCAGCAACAAGCTGGCGGACGCTCAATCTCGCGTGGATCGACTGCTGAGCCAATATCCGGGCAACTACCCACTCAATCAGGTGCGCGTCGATCTGTTGCTCAAGCAGAATCGCCCCGCCGATGCGGAAAAGGCCCTGGAAACCCTGCTCAAGAGCCGCCCGGACGACCCGGACATCTGGTACATGGTGGCCGAAACGCGTGGCCTGTCAGGCAATATCATTGGCTTGCACCAGGCACGCGCCGAATACTTCGCGTTGGTTGGCGACTATCGCCAGGCGATCCAGCAACTGGACTTTGCCAAACGACGCGCCGGGAGCAATTTTCCTTTGTCATCGCGCATCGACGCCCGCCAGCGTGAACTCATGGAGCAGGAGCGCATGGTCAAGGACATGATGGGCTGAGCATTTACCAGGCATAAAAAAACCGCCTCGATATCGAGGCGGTTTTTTTTCAGCTGAATACCGGCTTATTCAGCCAGCTTGAAGGTAATGAAGCTTGCACGCCCCTGGCGCAGGACGCGCATCGACACCGAGCGATTCTTCGGCAACGCCTTGGCGATGTCGGTGAACTCCTTGGCCGAGCCGATGGCCTGGTTGTTCAGGTGGGTAATGATGTCGCCAGGTTGCAGGCCGATCAACGCAGCGGGACCGTCCTGTACTTCCTTGATCACCACACCACCCTGCAATTCCAGGGTTCGCTTCTGCTCATCGGTCAGCTCGGCCACCGCGACACCCAGGCGATTGCTGCTGCGCTCGACGCCGGACTTGGGCAGCGAATCCAGTTCCTTGCCTTCTTCCGGGATCGCGCCGACAGTCAACTCGACATTCTTGCGCTTGCCTTCGCGAATCACTTCCAGGCTGGCCTTGGCCCCGGCCTTGAGGGCGCCCACCAGATGCGGCAAGTCGGCGGACATGACGATCGGCTGCCCATTGAGGCTGAGAATCACATCGCCCACTTGCAAGCCGCCCTTGGCGGCCGGGCCACCTTCCTGGATCTGCGCCACCAGGGCGCCGGCAGGTTTCTCCAGGCCAAACGACTCGGCCAGGTCCTTGTTCACTTCCTGGATGACCACGCCCAGCCAGCCACGGCTGACCTTGCCCTCGCTTTTAAGCTGGTTGGATACATCCAGGGCCACGTCGATCGGAATAGCGAAGGACACCCCCATAAAACCGCCCGAACGGGTGTAAATCTGAGAGTTGATACCCACCACTTCGCCGTCGAGGTTGAACAGCGGCCCACCGGAGTTGCCCGGGTTGATCGGCACGTCGGTCTGGATGAATGGCACGTAGTTTTCGTTTGGCAGGCTACGCCCAATGGCGCTGACGATGCCCTGGGTCACGGTATGGTCGAAGCCGAACGGCGAACCGATTGCCACCACCCACTGGCCAGCTTTCAGGTTCTGCGATTTGCCGAGCTTGAGCACCGGCAGGTCCTTGCCTTCGATTTTCAGCAAGGCCACGTCCGAACGCGGGTCGGTGCCGATCAGCTTGGCCTTCAGTTCACTGCGATCTGCCAGGCGCACGAGGATCTCATCGGCGTCGGCAATCACATGGTTGTTGGTCAGGATGTAGCCGTCTGGCGAGATGATGAAGCCCGAGCCCAGGGATTGCGCTTCACGCTGACGACCACCGCCAGGCGAACGCGGCTGTGGCATCCCGCGCTCGAAGAACTCGCGCAGCATAGGCGGCAGGCCTTCCAGGTCCGGCATCTGCGGGTCCATCACCCGACGCTCCGGCAGCTTCTGCGTGGTACTGATGTTCACCACGGCAGGCGAAGCCTGTTCGACCAGTTGAGTGAAGTCCGGCAACTCGACCGCCACAGCGGGAACGGCCTGACCGAGCACCAGCACGGTGGCAAAAATGGAGAGATAGGTTTTCAAGCGTGGTATCGACATACGGCTCCCGTTACGACGAGCATGGTTAAGCGATATGGAGCAGAAATACCTGGGAACGATACGCCAGTATTTTTGTTCCGCAAACAGACAAGGCCAGAGCCGAGCGGCTCTGACCTAATAGAAAAAAACTGGTTATTTTGCAAATGAAAATGCTGACAGGAAGTTTCAGCATTTTGCTCAAGCACGCTTGCCCGCCTCTTGCGCAATCGAGCCACCCGGGCAGCGTGTTATTGGGCTGCCGCGACGTCGGAACGCATGGACAACGCGATCCGTTCCGCCGTACCGATAGGTATTTCGCCAACCACCGTCACCATCATCTCGCCCTGGGGTGTAGTAAGCCGACGCGATACCGCTGCGGTCGGGCCAAGCTGCGTGCGGGTGTCGGTGGCAGTTGCACCATTCAGCGGCTCCAGGAACACCGAGAAACGGGCCAGGCCATCGTCATACATCAAGCTACTGACCTGGATCTTGGTGTCCGGGTCCTTGTGCGCAGCGCTACTGGTCAATTCAAAGCCGGGCGGAAGCCAGTCGGAATGCCAGGCGGTTTTCACCGTGGCGGCCTTACCGGGCCCCTGCGCAACAGCCTTGCATTCGACACTGGCCTGCAGATCAGCGTCTGAAGGCTCACCGATGTTCAAGCGAGTGAATTGGAAACGTTCGAGCAACTGGCCTTTGTCACTGAGCAACAGGGACTTGAGCGGCAAGCCGGTCTCTCTGTCGAGATGCAGCTCAAAGCCATAGCGATGCTGATCCTTGGGGGTCAGGGCGACAATGACAGCCTGACGCCCAGCCACGCGCGACTTGCCGATAACGGCAAGGTCATACCAATTCTTGAGTTTCTGCGGATCGAGCGCACGTGCGGTGCCATCTGGCGTATTGCCCAGCCCGGCGATCAAGGTGCCGCTGACGCATTGAGTCTTTCCGTCAATGCGCATGACCTCCTGTGCCGAACCATCGAGCTGGAGCAGCCGCTCGCGGACTTTGCCATCCTGGACGCGATGCCAGATGTTATGGGTAGAAAAACTACCGTTACGCTCGTAAACGAAAGTGCCCTGGAAGCTTTGCTGCTGCTCGGCTTGACTCAGACGATTGAGCCAGTCCTGAGCTTCACCGGCATAGGCTGGAACAACGCACCAGCCACCTACCAGAAGCGAGAAAAGAGGTATGGCGCGCATGGTCCTCCTTAACGGTTTTCCAGACTGGCCGCACGAGCATATGGCAGCGCGCTTTCAGTACCTTTCAGCGCAGCCTGCTGGGCATGCTGACGCAGGTAATTAGGCAAACGCTGATCATGCCAGCCTGGCTGGCCTTGCAGGACGCCGTTGGCCATCGGACCGGCAGCTTCCGAACCTTCGCTGTAACCGGCCAGTACCGCCGGACCCTTGACCTGTGGTGCTGCCAGGCCAGGCTGATTGGACTGCTGCGCCATTTGCACGCCGGCAATCTCATCCTGGTTGTACAGACGCACACCTGCCAGTACAGCTACGGTAACCGAGGCAGCAACTGCCAGGCGACCCAGGCTGCGCCATGGACCGCGGGAGGCTTTTGCCGGCACGGCTTCGTCAGCCAGCGCAGCAGAAACGGCCGCAGCGATATCCAGGCGTGGAAGCAACAAGTCCTTGTGCATCACCGCCCGGGCAATCTGGTAGCGAGCCCAGGTCTCACGGGTTTCAACATCGTCAAAGGCATTTAATACCCGACGCAATTCCAATTCGTCCGCTTCGTTATCCATCACTGCGGACAGCGATTCCTGCAGGGCTTCACGACTCATGGCGTTCCTCTCTTGGCTGTCGCCGCTGTCTCAGTTTTCCTGCAACAATGGTTGCAGGGCTTTATCGATGGCCTCCCGAGCGCGGAAGATCCGGGAGCGCACGGTACCCACCGGACATTGCATGACGCTGGCAATGTCCTCGTAACTCAGACCGTCGAATTCACGTAAAGTTAACGCCGTACGCAAATCTTCAGGCAGTTGCTGAATGGTTCGATGGACAGTGCCTTCGATCTCATCCCGCAGCAATGCACGTTCCGGTGATTCGAGATCCTTGAGGCCGTGATCGCCGTCATAGAACTCTGCATCCTCGGAGCTAACATCGCTATCCGGCGGCCGGCGGCCGCGTGAAACCAGATAGTTTTTCGCCGTGTTGATGGCGATGCGGTAAAGCCACGTATAAAACGCGCTATCCCCGCGAAAATTACCAAGTGCCCTGTACGCCTTGATGAAAGCTTCCTGGGCAACATCCTGGGCTTCATGGGTGTCGTGCACAAAACGCACGATCAACCCGAGAATTTTGTGCTGGTATTTCAGCACTAGCAGATCGAAAGCTCGCTTGTCGCCGCGTTGAACGCGCTCGACCAGCTGCTGATCCTCTTCCTGGGTTAGCATGAACACTCCTCGATAAGCTCGAAGGAGGCTTGCATTACTAATCGTCCAAGCTTGCAACCATAGACTCGGGCTTTTCGCAAAAGTTCTCCCCCTTCCAAGCAAGTTTCCGGCGTGCTCTGATCCGGCACGCACGAAAAACGCAGCACGGGATTGCCCGGCCGCGCGAATAATCTGTCGTCGGGCCTGTCGGATGGGACTCGAATCGAAGTCCTGCACCAACCCGACGCTGTTCCCTTTTGCAGACAACCGTCTATTGAACCTAGGCGCTTGGCAAAAGTTCCCACCATTTGTAGCTCTTCGAAACGAAAATTTAGCAACCGTGACGAGATAAACAGCGTTCTGTCCTCGAAAAGGCTGCGTTGTCGCCGTTTCAGCAGAACCTTGATCCGACGAAGCGCGTCGCTTCCCTGTCGCACTGGTTCCATATTGCCATGAACGCCCGGCTATTGTGCCGATCCCCCCCTCTATATACTAGTGGGCTGCACGGTCGCCTGCCCCCATTGAACCGGATGCCTGGCACCCACCCCGACCCGGGTCGCTTTGAGCGGAAACCATTCGAATGAGCCAACAGTTTCAACATGATGTTCTGGTAATCGGCAGCGGCGCCGCCGGATTGAGCCTTGCGCTGACATTGCCCGCGAACCTGCGCATAGCAGTGCTGAGCAAAGGCGACCTGGCCAACGGCTCGACGTTCTGGGCCCAGGGCGGCGTCGCCGCCGTGCTGGATGACGCGGACACTATCCAATCCCATGTCGACGACACGCTTAACGCCGGCGGCGGGTTGTGCAATCGCGAAGCCGTGCGTTTTACCGTCGAGCACAGCAGGGAAGCCATCCAATGGCTGATCGACCAGGGCGTGCCTTTCACCCGTGACGAGCAATCGGGCACCGAAGATGGCGGCTTTGAATTTCATCTGACACGCGAAGGCGGCCACAGCCACCGGCGGATCATCCATGCAGCCGATGCGACCGGCGCGGCAATTTTCAAGACCCTGCTGGCCCAGGCCCGGCAACGGCCGAACATCGAATTACTGGAACAGCGAGTCGCGATCGACCTGATCACCGAGAAACGCCTCGGCCTGGAAGGTGACCGCTGCCTGGGTGCCTATGTGCTCAATCGGGGCACCGGCGAAGTCGACACCTACGGGGCGCGCTTCGTGATCCTCGCCTCCGGCGGCGCGGCCAAGGTCTATCTCTATACCAGCAACCCCGACGGTGCCTGCGGTGACGGCATTGCCATGGCTTGGCGTTCAGGCTGCCGAGTGGCGAACCTGGAATTCAACCAGTTCCACCCCACTTGCCTGTATCACCCCTTGGCCAAGAGCTTCCTGGTGACCGAGGCACTGCGCGGCGAAGGCGCTCATCTGAAGCTCCCCAACGGCGAACGCTTCATGCAGCGCTTCGATCCTCGCGCCGAACTGGCCCCACGGGACATCGTTGCGCGGGCCATCGACCATGAAATGAAGCGCTTGGGCATCGACTGCGTGTACCTGGACATCAGCCACAAACCCGAAGCCTTCATCAAAAGTCATTTCCCCACGGTGTATGAGCGCTGCCTGGAATTTTCCATCGACATCACCAAGCAGCCGATCCCGGTGGTGCCAGCGGCGCATTACACCTGCGGCGGGGTGATGGTCGACCAGCACGGCCGCACCGATGTACCCGGCCTGTATGCGATTGGCGAAACCAGCTTCACCGGATTGCACGGAGCCAATCGCATGGCCAGCAATTCGCTGCTGGAATGTTTCGTCTATGCCCGCTCGGCGGCGGCGGACATTCTGGAGCAGTTGCCGCAGATCGCCATTCCCACCACCCTGCCCACCTGGGATGCCAGCCAGGTGACCGACTCGGACGAAGACGTGATCATCGCCCACAACTGGGACGAACTGCGGCGCTTCATGTGGGACTACGTCGGCATCGTACGCACCAACAAGCGCCTGCAACGGGCCCAGCATCGGGTGCGTTTGCTGCTCGATGAGATCGATGAGTTCTACAGCAACTATAAAGTCAGCCGCGACCTGATCGAGTTGCGCAACCTGGCGCAGGTGGCGGAACTGATGATTCGCTCAGCCATGGAGCGCAAGGAAAGCCGAGGACTGCACTACACCCTCGACTACCCGGACCTGCTGCCCGAGGCATTGGACACTATCCTGGTGCCGCCCACCTACGCCGGCTGAACCTGAGCCGGACCCGCAGGCGCCGATGGACATCCGGCGCCAGCGCGTCGCGGGGCACGCACAACGAGCGGACCCACCACTCGCCCCGCAAGCGAAAGCGCAGCACCACGATCATCGGCATTGCCAGGCTGTCCGGCCGCAACTGCACCGCCTGCCAGCCGCCGCCCTCGCTCCAGAGCTGCCAGCCGTCGGCATCGCGACGCAAACCACGAAAAGCCTGGCGATGGCTCAGCAACAGATATCGCGGTAGCACCCAGGCGCCGTGGCCCAGGCACAACATGGAAGCAACGACTGCGAGCCAGGGAGGAATCGAGCACAGAAACAACGAGCCCAAGGCAAACACCTGGGCCAGGAGATAGGCCGCCAGCAGCTGCCGGGAGGCGCGCCAGCGGCACTCGAAGCGGCTACTTGGGCTGGACACGGTCCAGGATCATCCGGACCATGCGCTGCAGTTCCGGATCCTCGGATTCACTGCGTTCCATGAACCAGCCGAACATGTCCTGATCCTCGCACTCGAGCAAACGGACGTAACACGCACGGTCGACTTCATCAAGGTGTGGGTAGACCTCCTTCACGAACGGCACCAGCAGCACGTCAAGCTCAAGCATGCCGCGGCGGCTGTGCCAGTAGAGGCGATTCAGTTCAACATCTTCGACCATGGAGCACTCCTCAAATAGAGCGCAAGTATACAGGCCCGGCCGTAGCGGAACAGACGGCTTTGGTCGGGCGCCTCCGATCCTTTGTGAACTACCCATTTCAAGGGCGTCCCCTTATGATGTCTGCCAGACTTTTTACCCTGCGATGACCCATGGCTGATTCCGCTTTTTTCTGCACCCTGTCCCACGAAGGCGTTCTCGCGGTCCGCGGCGTGGACGCAAGCAAATTCCTGCAAGGCCAATTGACCTGCAACCTCAACTACCTGAGCGACAGCCGGGCCAGCCTCGGCGCCCGTTGCACCCAGAAGGGCCGGATGCAATCGAGCTTCAGGATCCTGCTTGAAGGCGACGGTGTGCTCCTGGCAATGGCCAGCGAATTGCTCGAACCGCAACTGGCGGACCTGAAAAAATACGCAGTGTTCTCCAAATCCAAGCTCACCGATGAGAGCGCCGCATGGGTTCGTTTCGGACTGGAACGCGCCGATGCCACGCTCACCGACCTGGGCCTGGAACTGCCGGTCGATACTGACAGCGTGGTTCACCATGAATCCTTGATCGCCATCCGCGTCTCTCCAGGCCGCGCCGAACTCTGGGCTCGCGCTGAACAGGCCGATACGCTGCGCACTCGCCTGAGCGCGAAACTGGCCGAAGGCGATCTCAACCGCTGGCTGCTGGGCCAGGTTCGCGCGGGCATTGGCCAGGTCATGCCGGCTACTCGCGAGCTGTTCATTCCGCAGATGCTCAACCTGCAGGCCGTAGGGGGCGTGAGTTTCAAGAAAGGCTGCTACACCGGCCAGGAAATCGTCGCGCGCATGCAGTACCTCGGCAAGCTCAAGCGCCGGCTGTATCGCCTGCAGCTGGAGGCAGGCGAGCTGCCAGAGCCGGGCACTCCACTATTCTCCCCCACTCACGGCAGTTCCATCGGCGAAGTGGTCATTGCTGCCCGCGCCGAACAAAACATTGAACTGCTGGCGGTGTTGCAGGCCGAAGCAGCGGAAGATGGCAATTTGCACCTCGGAGCTTTGGAAGGACCCGCGCTACAATTGCTGGACTTGCCTTACGAACTGGACCGCGACCGCGAAATCCAGCGTTGATCGCAACATTTTGTCGCAACACCCTAGAGAACCGAAATGAGCGATTTGGCGGATAAGGTCCAGCGGGATTTGGTGGCGGCCATCGATAATGATGACCTGGTCCTGCCAACATTACCGGAAGTGGCCATGCAGATTCGCCGGGCCGCCGAAGACCCGGAAATCAGCGTCAGCAACCTGAGTAAAGTGATTGGTCGTGACACCGCCCTCTCGGCGCGCCTGATAAAAGTAGTCAACAGCCCCCTGCTGCGTGCCACCCAGGAAGTAACGGACCTGCACACGGCCATCACGCGGTTGGGGGTCAACTACAGCAGCAACCTGGCGATCGGGCTGGTCATGGAGCAGATATTCCATGCTCGCTCCGAAGTGGTTGAGCAAAAGATGCGGGAAGTCTGGCGCAAGAGCCTGGAGATCGCCGGCGTCAGCTATGCGTTATGTCGCAGCTACACGCATCTCAAGCCCGATCAGGCGGCGCTGGGTGGACTGGTCCATCAGATCGGCGTGCTGCCGATCCTGACGTACGCCGAGGACAACAATGAACTGCTGTCGGACCCGGTCAGCCTCAATCACGTCATCGAGACGATCCATCCCGTGCTGGGGGACAAGCTGCTCAGTGTCTGGGAGTTTCCGGAACGGTTAGTGAAATTGCCGGGGCTGTACCTGGATTTCACCCGAGACTCGAAGCAACTCGATTATGTCGACCTGGTGCAGGTTGCCGCGCTGTACTGCTACAAGGATGCCGACCATCCGCTGAGCAGGATTGACGCGTTCGGGGTTCCGGCGATCAGGAAGCTGGGCATCGACCTGGACAACAAGGACCGCTGCGCGGATATCGAAGAGGCTCGGTCGATGTTTTATTAAGCAGGCCGGGCAATGAATGTGTGTTGGTCAAAATCTGTGGCATTCGGCTCGGGCTCATTCTGAGCCAGGAGCAAAACTCACTCGCACCTTCAACCCGCCCTCCTGCCCATCATGCAGGGTGATCTGCGCCAGATGCGCACGGCAGATTTCTCCGACAATTGCCAACCCCAATCCCGAGCCGGCCACTTGCTGGTTGCGCCGATAGAAGCGCTCGAATACCCGTTCCCGCTCAGTCTCGGGAATGCCCGGGCCGTCATCCTCGACTTCCAGTACCGCCGGCGCGGTGACCCGCAGGATCACGTTACCGCCCGAAGGAGTATGGGCCAAGGCATTGTCCACCAGGTTGCTCAACAGCTCGTTGAGCAAAGTCGGCTCGCCCCGTAACCAGACGGGTTCATCGGCTTCCAGGGCCAACGCAACCCCACGGGCATGGGCCAGTGGCGCCATGGCCATGCCCAGTTCTCGGGCGAGCTGGCTCAGGTCGAGCAACTGTGCACCGCCTTCGGCAATTGCCCGCGCGCCGTTCTCCACCCGCGCCAGCGACAGCAGTTGATTCGCCAGATGGGTCAAGCGATCGGTGCCTTGGGCGGCGGTTTCCAGGGTTTCGCGCCAGGTCGACGGTTCGCTGGCGCGCAAGCCCAGCTCCAGACGAGCCTTGAGCGCCGCGAGTGGCGTGCGCAGCTCATGGGCGGCATCGGCAATGAATTGCGCCTGGCGTTCGAACTGGCCGCGCAGCCGTTCGGTGAAATGATTGAGGGCACGTACCAACGGCCACAATTCGTGCTGGACTTCCACCAGCGGCAACGGCCGCAGATCGTCCGGCTGGCGTTCCTCCACCGCCGTGCGCAAGCGTTCCAGCGGGCGCAACGCCGCGCTGACCGCGAACCACACCAGCAACAGCGCGCCCACCGCCAGCATGCCCAGCCGCAACAAGGTATCGGCCATCAAGCCGCGGGCCATGCTGACCCGAGCTTCTTCGGTTTCCGCCACGCGGATTTCCGCCATGCCGTTCATTTCGGGTTCGCTCACGGCCTTGAGCAGGCTTACCACGCGCACATTCTGCCCTTGGTAACTGGCGTTGTAGAAACGTGCCAGCGCCGGGTAATCGTCGGTGCGCGGCGTACCGGGCGGCGGCCCGGGAAGATTCTCGTAGCCGGAGATCAGCTTCTGGTGGATGTCGTTGACTTGATAATAGATACGTCCGGCACTGTCATAGGCGAAGGTGTCCAGAGCGACATAAGGTACGTCCGCGCTGAGGGTACCGTCGCGCTGCGAAAGACCGGCGGCGATGGTTCTGGCCGACGCCAGCAGCGTCCGGTCGTAGGCCGTATCGGCGGCTTCACGGCCATTCCAGTAGGCGCTCAGGCCACTGGCGAGCATCAGTACCACGAGCAACGAAGCGAGGTTGCGAAGTAGCCGCCAGCGCAGGCTGTCGGGCTTATGCATCGCGGTTTTCCAACAGATAGCCCAGCCCGCGGAATGTCACGATTGCCACCGCATGGCCGTCGAGCTTCTTGCGCAGGCGATGGACATAGATTTCGATGGCGTCGGGGCTGGCCTCTTCATCCAGGCCGAACACCTGGGCTGCCAGTTGTTCTTTGCTCATCACCCGCCCGGGCCGGGCGATCAACGCTTCCAGGACAGCCTGCTCGCGAGAGGTCAGGGTCATCAGTTCCTCGTCGAGGGTAAAGCGCCGAGTGTCCAGGTCATAGACCAGCCCACCACAGCGCTGCTGCCGCTCGCCGCCCAGCACGCTACGGCGCAGCAGTGCCTTCACCCGCGCCTCAAGCTCGGTGAGTTCGAAAGGTTTGGCCAGGTAATCGTCGGCACCGAGGTTCAGGCCATGGACCCGATCCTTGACGTCGCTGCGAGCGGTCAGCATCAGCACCGGCAGCGTCTTGCCCCGCGCCCGCAAGCGCGCCAGCACCTCGAAGCCGTCCATGCGCGGCAGCCCGACATCAAGGACCGCCACCGCGTATTCCTCGCTGCTCAAGGCCAGATCGGCGGCCACCCCGTCGTGCAGCACATCCACCGTCAACCCTGTGCTCTTGAGGGCCTGGGCGACACTTTCGGCGAGCTGCAGATGGTCTTCGACGAGCAGGACACGCATGGGATTTTCCTCGATTCAGGGATGGTCGGGGCCATTCTTTGGCGCGGAGTTTACAGCCGCATCCGCCACTGTGAAGCTCAAAATCATCCTGACAGCTTTTGAAAGGTTAGCGAAAGGTTGGGCCGCTAGAGTCGCTCCACGGACAGTTTCGACTGCCGGTCGCGAAACACATCGCGAAACGAAAAACGCCTCGAAGCGTTTTCGCCGAATAAAAACAATAAGCGGAGTATTCATCATGCTGTCCACACAGCTTCTGGCTTCAACGCCCACCCGCCATTCCTGCCCCAACCAGACTACCCTTGCCTGTGCCGCTGCGCAGACCGAACTGCCGCGTCTTTGAAACGCGTTTGCGGGTCTGCGCCGTACAGCGCTGCGAAGCCTGATTTGAAACACAAAACAACAACTCCTGTGGAGACAAAAATGAACCTAGCACTGCGTAAAGTAGCCCTTGCCGTCGGATGCCTGATGCTCGCCGGGCAAACGCTCGCCGCCGATGCATCCAAAGAGCCGAAGCGCCCCGAGTGCATCGCCCCTGCCGCTCCAGGTGGCGGTTTCGACCTGACCTGCAAACTGGCGCAAAGCGCGCTGGTCAACGAAAAACTGCTGACCAAGCCGATGCGCGTCACTTACATGCCCGGCGGTGTCGGCGCGGTGGCCTACAACGCAGTCGTCGCACAACGCCCGGCCGACGCCGGCACGCTGGTGGCCTGGTCAAGCGGTTCGTTGCTGAACCTGGCGCAAGGCAAATTTGGCCGTTTTGACGAAACCAATGTCCGCTGGCTCGCTGCCGTCGGCACCAGCTATGGCGCCATCGCCGTGAAAAGCGATTCGCCCTACAAAAACCTCGACGATTTGGTACAGGCCCTGAAGAAAGATCCGGGCTCGGTGGTGATCGGTTCCGGCGGTACCGTCGGCAGCCAGGACTGGATGCAGACCGCTTTGATTGCCAAGGCCGCCGGTATCGACCCGCGCAAACTGCGTTACGTGGCCCTTGAAGGCGGCGGCGAAATCGCGACCGCCCTGCTGGGTGGCCATATCCAGGTGGGCAGTACCGACATCTCCGACTCCATGCCACACATCCAGAGCGGCGACATGCGTTTGCTGGCGGTGTTCTCTGATAAACGCCTGGACGAGCCGGAGATGAAAGACATCCCGACTGCCGTGGAACAAGGCTACGACATCCGTTGGCCGGTAGTCCGTGGCTTCTACCTGGGCCCGAAGGTCACCGATGCAGAATACGAATGGTGGAAAAACGCCTTTGACAAGCTGCTGGCCTCCGAAGAGTTCGCCAAGCTGCGCGACCAACGGGAACTGTTCCCGTTCGCCATGACCGGTCCGGAGCTGGACGCCTACGTGAAGAAGCAAGTGGCCGACTACAAGATGCTGGCCAAAGAATTCGGCCTGATCCAGTAATCGCCTCTGTTCTCGCGGCGGCACCGGCACAGTCGGCGCCGCCCAGGAGTTAGTCATGCTCGTCATCCAACGTATTATTGCCGCGGTGCTGCTGCTGGCCTGCATCGGCCTGGCACTGATGGCCTGGCCCTATCAGGCTGCCTTTTCCTATGAACCGGTTGGCCCGCGTGCCTTTCCCCTGCTGATACTCGGGCTGATGGGGCTGGCGCTGCTGTACATGCTGTTTCGTCCCACGCCCGTCGTGCACAGCGAAGACGATCCGCACCTGGACCGTGAAACCCTGCAGAAGATCGGTATCTGCGTGGCGCTGCTGCTGGTATTCGCCGGGACCTTCGAGCCCTTGGGATTCATCCTCGCCAGCATTCTGATCGGCGTGCCGATGGCACGTCTGTACGGCGGCCGCTGGGTGCCGAGCGTGGTGATCATCAGCCTCATGGCCATTGGTCTTTATCTGTTGTTCGACAAGCTGATGGACGTGCCGCTGCCCCTGGGCCTGCTCGGCGTCCTGGAGAATTGATATGGATACCCTGAATTATCTCGGCCAGGGTTTTGGCGTTGCGCTGACGCCGTACAACCTCGTCACCGCGTTGAGCGGCACGCTGATCGGTACCGTGGTCGGCCTGCTGCCGGGCCTGGGCCCGATCAACGGCGTGGCGCTGCTGATCCCGATTGCCTTTGCACTGGGCCTGCCGCCGGAGTCGGCGCTGATCCTGCTGGCGGCGGTGTACCTGGGTTGCGAATACGGCGGACGCATCAGCTCGATCCTGCTTAACATCCCGGGTGAAGCCTCCACCGTGATGACCACCCTGGACGGCTACCCGATGGCCCGCCAAGGCCTGGCCGGGGTGGCGTTGTCGCTGTCGGCGTGGAGTTCGTTCATCGGCGCGTTCATTGCCACCTGCGGTATGGTGTTGTTTGCGCCACTGCTGGCCAAATGGGCGATCGCCTTCGGACCAGCGGAATATTTCGTCCTGATGGTGTTTGCCATTGTCTGCCTCGGCGGCATGGCCGGCGACCGACCGCTCAAGACTTTCATCGCTGCGCTGATCGGGCTGTTCCTGTCTTGCGTCGGCATCGATGCGAACAGCGGCGTGTACCGTTTTACGGGTGACAACATCCATTTGACCGATGGCATCCAGTTCGTCGTGCTGGTGCTGGGCCTGTTCTCCATCAGCGAGATTCTGTTGCTGCTGGAAAAAACCCATCGCGGCCAGGAAGCGGTGAAAGCCACCGGGCGGATGATGTTCAACTTCAAGGAAGCGGCCTCGGTGTTCTGGGTGAACATCCGCTGCGGCGTGCTCGGTTTCATCATGGGCGTATTGCCTGGCGCGGGCGCAACCCTGGCCAGTGCCGTGGCCTACATGACCGAAAAACGCATGGCTGGAGCCAGTGGGACGTTCGGCCAGGGCGACAAGCGTGGCCTCGCGGCGCCGGAAACCGCCATCGGCGGCGCGGCTTGCGGCGCGCTGGTGCCAATGCTGACCCTCGGCGTCCCAGGTTCGGGCACCACGGCGGTGATGATCGGCGCGCTGTCGCTCTATAACATCACGCCCGGCCCGCTGCTGTTCCAGCAACAGCCGGACATCGTGTGGGGCCTGATCGCTTCGTTGTTTGTCGCCAACGTCATGCTGGTGATCCTCAACATCCCGATGATCCGTATCTTCACCCGCATCCTGGCCGTGCCGAACTGGGCGCTGGTGCCGGTCATCGCGATCATCACCGGGATCGGCGTTTACGCCGTGCACGCGACCACATTCGACCTGTTCCTGATGATCGGCATCGGTATCTTCGGCTACATCCTGCGCAAGCTGGATTTCCCGCTGTCGCCCGTGCTGCTGGGCTTCATCCTTGGCGGTCTGATGGAGCAGAACCTGCGTCGTGCATTGTCGATTTCCAATGGCGCGTTGGAAATCCTCTGGTCCAGCCCGATCACCTTCGGCTGCTGGGTCCTGACGGCAATCATGTTGTTCCTGCCGCTGCTGCGCATCTGGCGTCGTCGCAGTGCCCAGCGTCGTGCCCTGGCCAATGTCTGAGGCGACAACTTTCAGACAATGGTGGGGAACACCGCTGGTCGGTCTGGCCGGCGGTTATCTGGCCAGCCTGATCGGCTGGCCCTTGCCCTGGATGGTCGGCTCGCTGTTGGCGATCATCCTGGTGCGCTGTCTCACTCCCTGGCAACTGATGGAAATCCCCGGCGGCCGCAAATGCGGCCAATGGGTGGTGGGCATCGGTATCGGCCTGCACTTCACGCCGGTGGTGATGGAACAGGTCCTCAGCCACTTCGGCCTGATCTTCTTCGGCGCGCTGATCACCAGCGTGTCCAGCATCGTGAGTGTCTGGCTGATGCGCCGCACCGGCGAAGACCGCGCCACGGCCTTTTTCTCCAGCATGCCGGGCGGTTCCGGCGAGATGGTCAACCTCGGCGCCCGCAATGGCGCGATGCTCAGCCATGTTGCCGCGGGCCAGAGCCTGCGCGTGCTGGTGGTGGTGTTGTGCGTGCCGGCTGCCTTCAAGTATCTGCTCGGTGACGGCACGCCGGTGCAACACGCCACGGCGGTGGATTGGTTGTGGCTGGCGGTTCTGTTTCCGGCGGGTGCCCTGCTCGCCTGGATCTGGGAGCGCTTGCGCCAACCCAATCCATGGCTGTTCGGGCCCTTGTTGGTCAGCGCGGCGGTGAGCATCGGCTGGGACCTGCACATCGGCCTGCCCGACGGCGGCAGCCAGATCGGCCAATGGCTGATCGGCAGCGGCCTGGGCTGTCATTTCAACCGGCAGTTCTTCCGCCGCGCACCGTCGTTCATGGGTCGTACCTTGATTGGCACGGTGCTGACCATGCTGATCGCCACGCTTGCGGCCCTGGGCCTGAGCACCTGGACCCACCTGGACTTGCGCTCGCTGACCCTGGGCATGATGCCCGGCGGCATCGCCGAAATGAGCCTGACGGCGGAGACCCTGCAACTGTCGGTGCCGTTGGTGACGGCGCTGCAGGTGATGCGGTTGCTGTTCGTGCTGTTTCTGGCGGAGCCGTTGTTCAGGTATTGGGTTCGCAGGCCGGATCCGGACTTGTAGACCGGGGTTGCCCTCTTCGCGAGCAGGCTCGCTCCCACATGGGATTTGTGTTTGTCCTCAAACCCCTGTGGGAGCGAGCCTGCTCGCGAAGGGGCCCTTATTGCCGACCACTAAACCGACGGCAACCGCCAATCGATCGGCTGCTCGCCATGCTGCTGGAGAAACTTGTTGGTCCGGCTGAAATGCCCGCAGCCGATAAAGCCCCGATGGGCTGACAGCGGTGACGGGTGGACCGAGGTCAACACCAGATGCTTGGTCGCATCGATCAGCTTCTGCTTGCTCTGGGCATGAGCGCCCCACAGCAGGAACACCAGGTGCGGCTGGTGTTCGCTGACCACTTCGATGACCTTGTCGGTAAAGTGCTGCCAGCCTTTTTTAGCGTGGGCATTGGCATTGGCGCGCTCCACGGTCAAGGTCGTGTTGAGCAACAACACACCCTGGTCGGCCCAGCTCTGCAGATAGCCATGGTTGGGGATATCGATGTTCAGGTCGCGCTTCAATTCCTTGTAGATGTTCACCAGCGACGGCGGCGTCGGCACGCCCGGCTGCACCGAAAAGCACAAGCCATGGGCCTGGCCAGGGCCGTGGTACGGGTCCTGGCCGAGGATCACCACCTTGACCTTGTCCAGCGGCGTGGAATTGAGTGCATTAAAAATCAGCGGGGCCGGCGGATAGATTTCCTTGCCGGCGGCGTATTCACTGCGCAGGAACTCGCGCAACTCCGCCATGTACGGCTGGTCGAACTCGGCACGCAGTGCCTGCTTCCAGCTGGGTTCGAGTTTGATACGGTCGTCAGCGGTCATGGTTGCACCCGGTAGAAACAATGGGCGCACCCTAGGAAAGCCTACAGGGCTTGTCAATTGATCTGACGTCAATCCGGCACTTTCCCCCACAGCAGTCATACTGATCATTCAATTTTCCGATCGAGGTCACGATGAATCTGCACTTCGAAGAACTGACCGGCATCAACGGGGCGCGCCTGGGCGTCGCCACCCTGGATGCCGAAAAATCCTTGAACGCCCTTTCCCTGCCGATGATCAACGCCCTGCGTGATCGCCTCGACGCCTGGGCCCGGGAATCGCAGATTGTCTGTGTGCTGTTACGCGGCAATGGTGCCAAGGCCTTCTGCGCCGGTGGCGAGGTGCGCAGCCTGGTCGAAGCGTGTCGCGCCCACCCTGGCGAAGTGCCGCCGCTGGCGGCGCAGTTTTTCGCTGCCGAATACCGGTTGGACTTCAATCTGCACACGTATCCGAAACCGTTGATCTGCTGGGGGCATGGCTATGTACTCGGCGGCGGCATGGGCCTGCTGCAAGGCGCCAGCACGCGAATCGTCACGCCGAGCAGTCGACTGGCGATGCCGGAAATCAGCATCGGCTTGTATCCGGACGTCGGCGCCAGTTGGTTCCTGTCGCGCCTGCCGGGCAAGCTTGGCCTGTTCCTCGGCCTTACCGGCGCCCACATGAACGCCAGGGATGCCATCGACCTGGGCCTGGCCGATCGCTTTCTGCTCGATGAGCAGCAGGATGACCTGATCGAAGGCTTGTTGCAGCTTAACTGGCAAGAACAGACCGAGATGCAGCTCAACAGCCTGCTCAAGGCTCTACAGCAAGAAGCACTGCCGCAACAACCCGAAGCCCAATGGTTGCCGCGTCGGCAGCAAATCGATGAGTGGCTGGATGTCAGCGACGTGCGCTGCGCCTGGAAAGCCCTCAGCCTGCTGGTGGATCATCCGGACCCATTGATCGCCCGGGCAGCCAGGACCATGACCGAAGGCTCGCCGCTGACGGCGCACCTGGTCTGGGAGCAGATCAGCCGCGCCCGCCCTTTGTCATTGGCCGGTGTGTTCCGCATGGAATACACCTTGAGCCTCAACTGCTGCCGCCATCCGGAATTCAGCGAAGGCGTGCGGGCGCGGTTGATCGACAAGGACCACAAGCCGCGCTGGCATTGGCCGGATATCAATCATGTGCCGCAAGCGGCGGTCGAGGCGCATTTCCATAAGGTATGGGAGGGGCGGCATCCGTTGGCGGATTTGTCCAATGAGTAACGGACCTGCTTTTGGTGGGCATACCTTTGGTGAAACCCGCCTCCTTGTGGGAGCGAGCCTGCTCGCGATGGCGTCGGCCCTGACAGTAATGCTGTGTCGGGGATACCGCCTTCGCGAGCAGGCTCGCTCCCACAGGGTTTAGAGGGTTAGCTTTACGCAGGCACAAAAAAAGCGGCGCTCAATGCGCCGCTTTTTGCTGCCGATCCGTCAGCGGTGACCGCCCCGTCCGTCATGACCACGTCCATCATGGCCACGTCCCCGATGATCATGCCCACGTTCACGTCCGCCCCGGCCGCGACGGTCGTCATTCCAGCCGCCCCGGTCCCGGCCGTCCCAACCGCCCCGATGCGGATAGGGGCGATACGCCGCTCGCGGTGGCGAGTAATAGCGTGGGCCATGCTGGTAGTAGCGTGGAGCCGAGTAATAACGCGGCGCCGGCTGGTAGTACCGTGGTGGTGCGTAATAGCCACGCGGTGCCGAGTAGTAACTTCCACCGCCGCTGTAATAGACCGGCGCCGGTGAGGTGTAGACCTCGGAACGGTAGTAGCTGGAGCCTCCGTCGGAGTAAGGCACGCAGGCCGAAAGAGTCAAACCGAGAAACGCAATGAGCAGCAGTCGTCGATACATGGCGGCCTCCTGGACCGCGGATGGGCCACATCAGCGACGCTGACGGGCGGCAGTCATCTATTGGGTGACTGACGATTAATCTGACAGCGAAATCGGAATCTGGTGCGACGTTGCAATAACTCGAAACATGTAGCCTTTTGCTTCATTGCGGTGCGCCACGGCACCACAACAACGCATGAATCCGTTTGAGGTACGCGCCTTCCTGGCATGCGGTCGCTCTGGGCCGGGGCTTGCGCGTACTTGGCACGGCTCTCGCTTTAACGAACCTTGTGCAGGAGTCATCACAGGTTCGCGGCACCACAATTTGCAATGGCTGACTAGGGTTCCGGCTCGCCTCTGGCGAGTGGCTGGTCCGAGAGTTGGCGACCTCCAGTTGAGGTTACACGGCGGGACAAAAGCCCGGGAGACAAGCCACCGTTCGCGGTGCCGCGTTGCTCCTGTCCGCCCTTGATCAACTGGAGAACCACCATGCTCAAGCTTCGTCTGTCCTCACTGCTCCTCGCCGCGCTTGCGGCCCTCGCGAGCATCCCATCCCACGCCGCGCCCAAGGACCATTTCAGCGTCTGCTGGACCATCTATGCCGGCTGGATGCCCTGGGAATACGCCGGCAGCCAGGGCATCGTTGACAAATGGGCGAAGAAATACGGCATCACCATCGATGTCGTGCAGCTCAACGATTACGTCGAATCCATCAACCAGTACACCGCCGGTCAGTTCGATGGCTGCACCATGACCAACATGGACGCCCTGACCATTCCCGCCGCCGGCGGCGTGGACAGCACCGCACTGATCGTCAGTGACTTCTCCAACGGCAACGACGGCATCGTCCTCAAGGGCGAGGGCAAGAAAGTCGCCGACCTCAAGGGCATGGACGTCAACCTGGTGGAATTGTCGGTGTCCCACTACCTCTTGGCTCGGGCCCTGGATTCGGTCGGCCTCGCCGAGAAAGACCTGAAAGTCGTCAACACCTCCGACGCCGATATTTCTGCCGCCTTCAACACCGACCAGGTCAAGGCCGTCACGACATGGAACCCGATGCTCTCGGACATCAAGGCCCAGCCGGGTGTCAGCGAAGTATTCAACTCCAGCCAGATTCCCGGCGAAATCATGGACATGATGGTGGTCAACACTCAGACCCTCAAAGACAACCCGGCCCTGGGCAAGGCACTGACCGGCGCCTGGTTCGAAGTGGTGGCGCTGATGAACGCCAGGAACGCAGCCGCCAATGCCGCGCTGGAACACATGGCCAAGGCGTCGGGTACTGATCTCAAAGGTTTCCAGGCGCAACTGGACACTACCAAGCTGTTCGCCACCCCCAAGGAAGCCCTCGCCTTCGCCACCAGCGAACAACTGCCCGCCACCCTGCGCAAGGTCGCCGAGTTCTCGTTCCGCCACGGTCTGCTGGGTGAAGGCGCCAAGGATGCCGACGCAGTGGGCATGGCGTTCGCCAATGGCGTGACCCTGGGCGACAAAACCAACCTCAAGCTGCGCTTCGACCCCACCTACGTGCAACTGGCCGCCGACGCCAAGTTGTAGGACCGGAGGACTGGCATGCGCCTGATCAACCGCTACCCCGATCGCCCCAGCCGCTTGTTGCTGGTGATCCTGCCATTTGCGCTGGTGCTGTTTGCCTACTTCATGGGCTCGGCGGAACGGCTGACGGACAACCCCAATGACAAGCTGCTGCCCAGCGCTGTGCAGATGGCCGATGCGGTCAAACGCCTGGCCTTTACCGCCGACGCTCGCAGCGGCGATTACCTGCTCTGGCAGGACACCGCGTCGAGTCTGCGCCGGTTGGCGATCGGCCTGGGCATCAGCGCCCTGGCCGGGCTGTGCCTGGGCATCGCCGCCGGCACGCTGCCGCTGTTCGGCGCGCCGTTGTCGCCGCTACTCACCGTGGTGTCGATGGTGCCGCCACTGGCGATCCTGCCGATCCTGTTCATCGTCTTCGGCCTGGGGGAGTTGTCCAAGGTGATGCTGATCGTCATCGGCATCACCCCCTGCCTGGCTCGCGACCTGGAGCAGCGTGCCCGGGAAATTCCGCCTGAGCTGTTGATCAAGGCCCAGACGCTGGGTGCCTCGACCTGGACCCTGATGTTGCGCGTGGTGCTGCCGCAATTGCTGCCGCGCCTGTTGATTTCCCTGCGGCTGATGCTGGGTTCGGCCTGGCTGTTCCTGATCGCTGCCGAAGCCATCGCTTCCACCGATGGCCTGGGCTATCGGATTTTCCTCGTGCGTCGTTACCTGGCGATGGATGTGATCCTGCCCTACGTGGTGTGGATCACCCTGCTCGCCTGGCTGATGGATTGGGGCCTCAAGCGCCTGACCCGCCGGGCATTTCCCTGGTACGAGGGGGCGAAGGCATGAGCTTCATTACCGTGAACAACGTCTGGCAGCAGTATGCCGATCAAGTGGTGCTCGAGCGCTTGAACCTGAGCGTTGCCGAGGGTGAGTTCTGCACCCTGGTGGGCGCCTCGGGTTGCGGCAAGTCGACTTTCCTGCGGCTGCTGCTGGGCCAGGAACGCGCCAGCCGCGGACAGATCCTGCTGGACGGCGAGCCTTTGGCGGGCGAGCCGGATGCCAGCCGTGGAGTGGTGTTCCAGCGTTACTCGGTATTCCCGCACCTGACGGTACTGGACAACGTCGCCCTCGGCCTGGAATTGCCGCGCTCGCCGCTGCTGGGGCGTCTGTTCGGCGGCGCCAAACGCCAGGCCCGCGAAGACGCCGCACAACTGCTGGACAAAGTCGGCCTCGGCCACGCGCTGGACAAATACCCCGCGCAGCTCTCCGGCGGCATGCAGCAACGGCTGGCCATCGCCCAGGCGCTGATCATGAAGCCGCGGGTGTTGTTGCTGGACGAACCCTTCGGCGCCCTCGACCCCGGCATTCGCAAAGACATGCATGCCCTGCTGCTGGAGCTCTGGCGGGAAACCCGGCTGACCGTGTTCATGGTGACCCATGACCTGTCCGAAGGTTTCAGCCTTGGCACCCGCCTGCTGGTGTTCGACAAGGTTCGCGTCGATCCCCATGCCCCCGGCGCCTATGGCGCACGCATCACCTACGACATCCCATTGAACAGCGACCGCCGCACCGCCCGTGCCGCCGTCGACGCCCTGCCCGCCGAACTGGCCGGCACGTTGCGTATCGCTTGAAAGGAGAAATTCCATGACCGATTCGATCCAGCTGTTTCCCCCCTTCGCCGAAGAATTGCTGCCCGGTGGCGGCCATCGCTCGTTCGTCCTCAAGCGCGGCCAGCTGCTGCGCCTGACCGATGTGCGTGGCGGTGCCAACGTGAGCCTTACCTTGCTCAATGCCAACGAAAAAACCGAGCGCCTGAACCTGCCGGACAGTCTCAAATGCCAACACACCGCCAAGCTCACCGCCGGTCATTGCCTGTACTCGGACATGGGCCGGGTACTGGCGGCAATCACTGCGGATACCTGTGGCTGGAGCGATAGTTTTGGCGGCGTGCTCTGCGCCGAGGAAGTCGCTGAAAAGTATGGTCAGGGCCGTTACCAGGAACTGCGCAACGGCTTCTTCCGCAACGGCACCGACAACCTGTTGGTAGAACTGGGCAAATGGGGGTTGGGTCTGTCCGACCTGCTGATGACCCTCAACCTGTTCAGCCGGGTCGATGTCGACGAGGCCGGCCATTTCCACTTCGTGGAGGGCAATTCCAAGCCCGGCGACTACATCGAGCTGTACACACCGATGGACACCCTGGTGGTGCTGACCGCGCTGCAACACCCGATGGACCCGAACCCGCTATACGCGCCGCAGCCGCTCAAACTCAGCTGGATGAACGCCAACCCCAGCGTCGCCGAACACTGCCGCCAATCGCGCCCGGAAAACCAGCGCGGCTTCATCAACACCGACCGCCTGTTCGCCTGAGGATCGTCGCCATGTCACTCGCCATCGCCACTGCACACAAGCAACCCGAGACCGCCGTCTATCGTTCCACGATTCCAGCCGGCGAACCCTGGCTGACCGAGGTCAAGGCCGGCCAGACCCTGCGCATCCTCGACCTGGAAGGCAACCAGGCGGTCGATACGTTGTTCTACAGCTTGGCCAACCCCAAGGAACGCTACGACGTGCAACGCACACTGCGCCGGCAGAACAGCGTCTACCTGAGCACCGGCAGCGTGCTGTATTCCAACCTTGGCCGCCCGATGCTGACCATCGTCGAGGACACCTGCGGGCGCCACGACACCCTCGGCGGCGCCTGCGCGCAGGAAAGCAACACCGTGCGCTACGCCCTGGAAAAACGCTACATGCACAGCTGCCGCGACAATTACCTTCGGGCCTGCGCCCACGACGGTCGACTGGGCAAGGGCGACATCGGACCGAACATCAATTTCTTCATGAACGTGCCGGTGACCGCCGACGGCGGCCTGACTTTCGAAGACGGGATCTCGGCGCCGGGCAAATACGTCGACCTGCGGGCCGAGATCGATGTGATCGTATTGATTTCCAACTGCCCGCAACTGAACAACCCGTGCAACGCCTACAACCCTACCCCTGCGGAGCTGCTGATATGGAACTGAAACTCATGCGCCTGCGCCGCTGGCTGTTCGCGCTGTGCCAGAGCCGGTCGGGGCAATGCATCAAATAACGCCCTGATTCCCTATGGGAGCGAGCCTGCTCGCGAAGGAGTCGGATCAGTCAGCCTTCATGCAGCTGATGTACCGTTTTCGCGAGCAGGCTCGCTCCCACAGAGGTTGTGTGGTGTTCGAAGGTATCCGCCCACGGGGACGACCCCGTCGGCCATCGAAAACTGCGGGACGGCCCGCATCCCGATTCAGGCTGACATTGCGGCCTGAGGGGTAAATGCCATGTTCGAAAAAATCCTGATTGCCAACCGTGGCGCCATCGCCTGCCGCATCCTGCGGACCCTGCGCGAGCTGGACGTCAAAGGCGTCGCGGTTTACTCCCAGGCCGACGAAGCCAGCCTGCACATCCTCCAGGCCGACGAAGCCCACTGCCTGGGCCAAGGCGCGGCGGCGGGCACCTACCTGGCCGTGGACAAGCTCTTGGCTATCGCCCAGGACAGCGGCGCGACCGCGATCCATCCCGGCTACGGTTTTCTCTCGGAAAACGCCGCTTTCGCACAAGCTTGCGAGGCCGCCAACATTGCCTTCATCGGCCCGACACCGGAGCAGTTGCGAGTGTTCGGACTCAAGCACACCGCACGCGCCCTGGCTCGCCAGCACGGCGTGCCCCTGCTCGAAGGCACGGAGCTGCTCGACAGCCTGGATGCCGCGCTACTGGCCGGGGCGCAGGTCGGCTACCCGGTCATGCTGAAAAGCACGGCGGGCGGCGGCGGAATCGGCATGCGCGTATGCCGCAGCGCCGCTGAATTGAGCGAGTCCTTCGAAGCGGTCAAGCGCCTCGGGCAGAACAATTTCAGCGACGCTGGCGTGTTCATCGAGAAGTATATCGAGCGGGCGCGACATCTCGAGGTTCAGGTGTTCGGCGACGGCCAGGGCCAGGTGATCGCCTTGGGCGTGCGCGACTGCTCGGTGCAGCGGCGCAACCAGAAAGTCATCGAAGAAACCCCGGCGCCCAACCTGCCCGAGGGCATGGCCGACGCGCTTTGCGCTGCCGCGATCAAGCTGGCCCGGGCGGTCGACTACCGCAGCGCCGGCACCGTGGAGTTTGTCTATGACAGCGAGGCAGGACGCTTCTATTTCCTGGAAGTGAACACACGCCTGCAAGTGGAGCATGGCGTCACCGAGCAGGTGTGGGGCGTGGACCTGGTGCGCTGGATGGTGCAATTGGCCGCCGGCGAACTGCCGCCACTGGGCGAGCTTAGCCAAGGGTTGAAAGCCGAGGGCCACGCGATCCAGGCGCGCCTGTATGCCGAGGATCCAGGCCGGGATTTCCAGCCGAGCCCGGGGCTGCTTACTGCTGTGGAATTTGCGCAGGCCAACGGCAAGGAACTGCGCATCGACACCTGGGTCGAGGCCGGTTGCCAGATCCCGCCGTACTTCGATCCGATGATCGCCAAAGTCATTCGCTGGGCGCCGACCCGCGAGCAGGCACGCCTGGGCCTGCATCAAGCGCTGGACGAAAGCCTGCTCTATGGCGTGGAAACCAACCGTGTCTACCTGCAACAGATCCTGCTCGACGCGCCCTTCGCCGATGGCCAGCCCTGGACCCGCTGCCTGGAGGCCCTGGCCTACCGCGCCAACACCGTCGAAGTGCTCAGCCCCGGCACTCAGACCAGCGTTCAGGATTACCCCGGTCGCCTCGGTTATTGGGCGGTGGGCGTGCCGCCGTCGGGACCGATGGACAGCCGTTCGTTGCGCCTGGGCAATCGCCTGCTGGGCAACGAGGAAGGTGCAGCGGCCTTGGAAATCACCATGAGCGGGCCGCTGCTGCGCTTCAACTGCGCTGCGCGAGTGGCGGTGACCGGCGCAGAAATCGCCCTGACGCTGGACGGCGAAACGGTGCCGATGGACACCCCGCTGTCGATCGGTGCAAGGTCCACCCTCGCCATCGGCACGATTACTGGCGCCGGGGCGCGGAGTTATCTGTGTGTGCATGGCGGCTTGCAGGTACCGGATTACCTGGGCAGCAAAAGCACCTTCACCCTCGGCCAGTTCGGCGGCCACGGCGGGCGAGCATTGTGCACCGGCGACGTGCTGCACCTGGCTGCGTTGGATGAGCACGTCGTCATGCCGTCGATCGAAGAGCCGCCCCTGGTGTTGCCAGCCGTGCGGCAGATCCGTGTGATCTACGGTCCCCACGGCGCGCCGGAATATTTCACCGAGCGCTACATCCAGACGTTCTTCGACACCGCGTGGGAAGTGCATTTCAACTCCAGCCGAACCGGCGTGCGGCTGATCGGGCCGAAGCCGGAATGGGTACGTGCCGACGGCGGCGAAGCGGGCCTGCATCCGTCCAATATCCATGACAACCCGTACGCCATCGGCGCGGTGGACTTCACCGGCGACATGCCGGTCATCCTCGGCCCCGACGGCCCGAGCCTGGGTGGCTTCGTCTGCCCCGTGACGGTGATCGAGGCGGACCTGTGGCAACTGGGACAGCTCAAGGCGGGGGACAAGGTGCGGTTTGTGCCGGTGGACCTGAAGACTGCCCGCTCACTGGCAATGGATTTCCCCCGTGGCGAGGGAGCTTGCTCCCGCTCGAGTGCGCAGCGCTCGCCAGACAATATTCCTGGTGCTGAAAATTTGGGGCCGCTGCGCGACCCAGCGCGAGCAAGCTCGCTCGCCACAGGTTTGGGAATTACACAGACATTGATGTCGCCTGTGGTTTTGGACATCGGCCAGGACGACACCCGCCTGGTCGCGCGGCTGTCCGGCGACACCCATCTGCTGCTTGAAATCGGCGCTCCCGAACTGGACCTGGTGCTGCGTTTTCGCGCCCACGCCTTGATGCAGGCCCTGGAGCAAAAACACCTGCAAGGGGTGATCGACCTGACGCCGGGTATTCGCTCGCTGCAAGTGCATTACCAGCCCGAACAATTACCCCTGGCCGATCTGCTGGCCATCGTCGCCGGCGAGTGGGACGCCGTGTGCGCCGCGCAAGACTTGCAGGTGCCGTCGCGCATCGTCCATCTGCCGCTGTCCTGGGACGATCCGGCCTGCCAGCTGGCGATCGAAAAGTACATGACCACCGTACGCAAGGACGCGCCTTGGTGCCCGAGCAACCTGGAGTTCATCCGGCGCATCAACGACCTGCCCAACCTCGACGAAGTACAACGCACGGTGTTCGATGCCAGCTATCTGGTGATGGGCCTCGGCGATGTCTACCTCGGCGCGCCGGTCGCCACGCCGCTGGACCCCCGGCACCGGCTGGTGACCACCAAATACAACCCGGCCCGCACCTGGACCGCGGAAAATTCGGTGGGCATCGGCGGCGCCTATCTGTGCGTGTACGGCATGGAGGGCCCCGGCGGCTATCAGTTCGTCGGCCGCACGTTGCAGATGTGGAATCGTTATCGGGACGTCGCCGCATTTGACGGCAAGCCCTGGCTGCTGCGCTTCTTCGACCAGATCCGCTTCTACCCGGTCAGCGCCGATGAACTGCTGCGCATCCGTCGGGATTTCCCATTGGGCCGCTTCGACCTGGCGATCGAACACAGCCAACTCAACCTCGCTGATTACCAGCGCTTCCTGGCCCGGGAAGCGGACAGCATCGACGCGTTCCGCGAGCAGCAGCAAGGTGCCTTCCGTGCCGAGCGCGAGCGCTGGATCGCCAGTGGCCAGGCGCATTTCGACAGCGAGGAACCGGCAACCGCGCCGAGCGAAGATTCAGTGCTGGACGAGGGCCAACTGAGCGTCGACAGCCACATCGCCGGCAACCTCTGGCAGGTCCAGGTGGAGGTGGGTGCGCGGGTCGCCGCGGGTGACGTGCTGGTGATTCTGGAGTCCATGAAAATGGAAATCCCGGTGCTTGCGCCCATCGCCGGCGTGGTCCGAGAAGTGCGCGTCCAGCCCGGTTCAGCGGTGCGCGCCGGGCAACGCGTGGTGGTGCTGGAACGTGACTGAACTCAATCAAAGGATTAACGCCATGACCTTCTCTCTGCGCCTGGACAACCTGCGCGACGCCTACCGCAAGGGTGAAACCACACCGCGTCAGCTGCTGTTGGCCCTGCGGGAAAAAGCCGCTGCGCTCAACCCGGACTATCACCTGTTCATCCACCTGCTCTCGCCCGAGGAACTCGAACCTTACCTTTCGGCACTAGAAAACCGCGACCTGGAAAGCCTGCCGTTGTATGGCGTGCCATTCGCGATCAAGGACAACATCGACCTGGCTGGCATTCCCACCACCGCCGCCTGCCCGGCGTTTGCCTACGTGCCGCAACGTTCGGCGAGCATCGTCGAGCAATTGCTGGCGCTGGGTGCGGTTCCTGTTGGCAAGACCAACCTCGACCAGTTCGCCACTGGCCTCAACGGTACCCGCACGCCCTACGGAGCTTGCCGCAACAGCGTGCTGGCCGACTACCCGGCGGGCGGCTCCAGCGCGGGCTCGCCGCTGGCGGTGGCCCTGGGCGTGGCCAGCTTTGCCCTGGGCACCGACACCGCCGGCTCCGGCCGCGTGCCTGCGGCGCTGAACAACCTGGTGGGGTTGAAAGCCACCAAGGGCCTGATCTCCACCGCTGGCGTGGTGCCGGCCTGCCGTACGCTGGACTGCGTGACCACATTCACCGCGACGGCGCGCGAAGCCAGCCAGCTGTTGGCATTGACTGCGCGTCTCGACCCGCGCGACGAATACAGCCGCCCCAACCCGCAATGGAACGACGGCGCGGCGTTCGGCGCACCACGACGTTTTCGCTTCGGCGTGCCCCGCCGGCAAGACCTGGAGTTTTTCGACTGCGACGAAGGCCCACGGCTGTTCGCCGATGCCATCGAGCGCCTCGAACACCTGGGCGGCGAAGCTGTCGAGTTGGACTTGTCACCCTTCCTCGAAGCGGCACGCCTGCTCTATGAGGGGCCGTGGGTTGCCGAGCGCTACAGCGTGGCCGGGGAACTGATGGAACGCGAACCCGACGCGGTACTGCCGGTGATCCGCGCCGTGCTGGCGCAAGCGCCGACGGTGACCGGTGTGGAAACCTTCCGTGCCCAGTACCGTTTGCAGGCGCTCAAGGCCCAATGCGACCGCGCGATGGAAGCGCTCGATTGCGTCCTCACCCCGACCATCGGGCGCCCGGTGACGCTCGCCGAACTCGCCGCCGAACCGCTCCTGCGCAATTCGCAACTGGGTTACTACACCAACTTCATGAACCTGCTGGACTACGCCGCCGTGGCCGTTCCCAGCGCATTCATGGCCAACGGCTTGCCTTGGGGCGTGACGCTGTTCGGCCGCGCCTTCACCGATCAGTACCTGCTGAGCGTGGCCGACGCCTTGCAGCGTCAGCAAGCGCCTGATCTGCCAGTGCCTGCCAACCCGGCGCGCCATGATCGGGCACGGTTGGTCGTGTGCGGCGCGCACCTGGATGGGCTGGCGTTGAACTGGCAGCTCAAGCAACGTGGCGCCCGCCTGATCGAGGCCACCCGAAGCTCAGCGGATTATCGCCTCTACGCCTTGGCCGGCGGCCCGCCACTGCGCCCTGGCATGCTTCGGGTCGGCGAGGGAGGCGTGGCGATCGAAGTGGAAGTCTGGGAATTGCCAAGCAGCGAGCTGGGTTCGTTCCTCACCGGTATCCCCGCACCGCTGGGGCTGGGTAAGGTGCAACTGGCCGACGGACGCTGGGAAAGCGGCTTCATTTGCGAGCCGTATGGTCTGGACGGCGCGCAGGACATCAGTCATCTGGGCGGATGGCGGGCTTATCTGAGTACCCGTCAGTAAACAGCACCCTGTGGCGAGGGGATTTATCCCCGCTGGGCGGCGCGACGTTTCGCTAAATCCCCTCGCCACGATCTTGCAAAGCTGTAAATCCGAATGTCTTTTCTTACAGGGCCACTAAACTGATTCCATCGGATCACTCCAAGGGAATCGCCATGTCGCTTCGTTCGCCGTTGTATTCCCAGCGCTCGCCGGTGCTCATCCTGGCCATTTTGCTCGGCGCCGGCTTCCTGGTGACCTCGCTGCTGGGTTACTACGCCGCCAACACATCGCTGCGGGACAACGTGCTCAAGACGCTGTATTTCAATCTGCTGATCGGCCTGCTGGTAACAGTGGCCGCGCTCGTGGTACTGCATCGGCTGATGGTCAGCTACCAGCGGCGGATCGACGCCCAAGCGATTCTTGACGGCCTCACCGAGCTGCCCAATCGGCGGGGCTTCGACCTCCTGGCGGTGCAGGCCCTGCACGAAGCCCAACGCGAGCCCAGGCCACTGAGCGCGCTGTTGCTGGAGGTGGATGACTTCAAGCGACTGGACGCCAACCACGGCCACATCGCCAGTGATCAGTTGCTCACTGGTTTCGCTCGCGACCTGACCGATACACTGCGCCATTCAGACATTGTCTGCCGCTGGAGCGCCGATGCCTTCGTCCTGCTGCTCAAGGACACCGATGGACAGAACGCTCTGAAAATCGCCGAGAAAATTCGCCAGCGCATCGAGCAACAGCGCTACTTTTGCAGCGGCAAGCAATTGCGGATCACCATCAGCATCGGCCTGACCACCTTGCAGGACAAAGACACCTTGCACAGCCTGCTGTCCCGGGCCGATCATGCGCTGCAACGCGCCCGACAGACCGGAAGCAACCGAACCTGCGTGGAAATGCCTCATTCCAGTTATGAATAAACCCGATCTCTGCCCGGCCTGCGGCGCCACCAACGACTGCACCCTGGCCAATCCGAAAACCGTTGATCGTGCCTGCTGGTGCTACGGCGTGAGCATCGACCCGGCGGTGCTGGAAAATTTGCCGGCCGAGCTGCGCAACCAATCCTGCCTGTGCCCGCGATGCGCCCGGGTCGATGACCAGTTGCGCGCCAAGCACCAACCGATCGCGTAAGATGCCCGCCCCCAGCTCCCCTGCCCGAACTACCCATGCGCGTTGACCGTTTCCTCAGTAACCTGCCGCGTTTCAACCGCCAACAGGTCCGCCTGCTGCTGGTGGAACGGCGCGTACGGATCGACGACCAGACCGTCATCGATCCACAGGCACAGGTGCGTGAATTCAGCCGCGTCGAAGTCGACGGCGAAGTTTTGCAAGCGGGCCGACCAGCGCGCTACTTCATGCTGCACAAGCCGCCCGGCTGCGTGAGTGCCACCCGCGATCCGCAGCACCGCACCGTCCTCGATCTGCTGGACGAACCGGACAAGGACGACTTGCACATCGCCGGTCGCCTGGACTTCAACACCACCGGGCTGATGCTGATCACCAACGACGGCAGCTGGTCGCGGCGCCTGACCCAGCCGCAGACCAAACTGCCGAAGGTCTACTACGTCGAGACCGAGCAAACCATTACCGCCGAGTACGCCTTCACGTTTGCCCAAGGCCTGTACTTCGCCTTCGAAGACCTCACCACCCAACCGGCGCAACTGACCCAACTGGGGCCGACATCGGCGCGCTTGAGCATCGTTGAAGGCCGTTATCATCAGGTCAAGCGCATGTTTGGTCACTTCAATAACAAGGTGCTGCGCCTGCACCGTGAAAGCATGGGTCCGCTGCAGCTGGACGCTGATCTCGCACCGGGCCAATACCGCGCCTTGAGCCCAGAAGAAGTTGGCCTGATCTGAGCCAGACGACCGCTGGGCAGAAGTGACGGACAATTTTCAAAGAGCACTTGCGCAACGGCCTCCCCCCTGCTTGAATCAAACCGTCGGCCGAAATGTGACCGACGAGTCACCCCATACCTCTAAGAAACTTTTTGCCGGCTGGAACCCTCAGGTTCCGCCTCGTTCGCCGGCAAATTGCCCGCCATAACAACACCCGTCGACCGGCTTGCGCGGATCGACATGGGCCCTATCTTCCAGGCGTATGCCTACCTGTCACATTGCCCGTGCAATCTAATTGCGCGCATACCCGCTTGCCAGGAGTCTTATGACATGAGGCCAGAAATCGCTGTGCTGGATATACAGGGTCAGTATCGGGTTTACACGGAGTTCTATCGCGCAGACGCCGCGCAAAAGACCATCATCCTGGTCAACGGCTCGATGGCCACCACCGCGTCGTTTGCACAGACCACCAAAAACCTCTACCCGCAATTCAATGTCGTGCTGTACGACCAGCCCTACGCGGGCAAGTCCAAGGCTCACAACCGCCACGAGAAAATGCTGACGAAGGAAGTCGAAGGCCAGATCCTGCTGGAGCTGATCGACCACTTCGCCGCCGATCACGTATTGTCGTTTTCCTGGGGCGGAGCCGCCACCCTGACCGCCTTGGCCCAGCGCCCGCGGCGCATCGAAAAAGCCGTGATCAGTTCTTTCTCACCGGTGCTCAACGCACCGATGCGCGACTACCTGGAACGTGGCGTGGACTACTTGAGCAGCCTGGACGGCGATCGTGTCGGACACCTGGTCAACAGCACCATCGGCAAGCACCTGCCGCCGCTGTTCAAGCGCTTCAACTATCGCCACGTCAGCAACCTGGCCGAGCATGAATACGGACAGATGCACTTTCACATCAACGACGTGCTCCACAGTGACCAGCAGTGCTATGTCAACGCGGCGAAAAAGATCAACGTGCCGGTGCTGTTCCTGAACGGCGAATGGGACGAATACACCGCGGCCACCGACGCCAGGCTCTTCGCCAACCATGTCCAGCACAGCAGCTTCACCACGCTGCAAGCCACCGGGCACTTCCTCGACATGGAACACAAGGCCGCCTGCCGCGACAGCCGCGAGGCGTTGCTGGGTTTCCTCAAGCCAACCCACCACGCCAGCCGACCGCGCTACAGCTATGTACAGGACTACCATGCAGTGGCCATCTGAGAAAAGTCATCGCGGGCAAGCCTCCAGCAATGGCGCTTGCTCGCGAATGACCGCTCTGGTTTGAGTCTTGCGTAGACGGATGACCTCGCCGTCCGGAAAGAAAAACTTCAAATCCCAGGCCACATCTGGTACAAAGTCAGCCGCTCTGAGCGGGTGTCGTATAATGGCATTACTCCAGCTTCCCAAGCTGATAACGAGGGTTCGATTCCCTTCACCCGCTCCACTATTTTCAAGGCTTCCAGCCTACCTCGCTTCACCTAGGTGTCTGTTAAGGTGTCTGTTAGCTGTTCTCCCCCTCAACCGACACATCTGCTTGGCTAGCCACCAGCTTGTGCAACCTCAGCCCCAAGCTGCCACGAAGCATCATCCACATGCAGCTTATAAATTGGGCAGCCTGCTCGCTCCAAAGCTATTTTTCCCAGTGGATCGTCTAGGCTTCTGTTTTTAACCCCAAGATATATCTCGCATATTGAAACCTGGTGGCTGTACAGGTGCAGCCCTTCCGGTAGATTGTCACTCTGCTCTATCGCCCGCAGCGGATCCGCTTGAAAATCACATGTTTCTTCAAAAAAACTATCCGCGATTTTCACGATCCTAACCTCCTCCTCGTACACCCAACTGGCGTGCTTGGTTAAAAAGAGTCGTCGCGCAATAGCTTGCTGTTCATACACAGGCGACCCACCGGAACCAAACCCCCACTGGTAGACCCTCTGAAGAGCTCTCATTGTTTCTGGCGTCATCTTAAACGGGGATTTGGTATGGGTGTAAATCACATCCCCTGTATCAGCAGGAATCAAGCTATATTCCTGTGAATTCAAAAATGGTCCTTCAATGTCGTAGCCGACGACAATCCCCGAATGCTCCCGCCCATAGTGAGCCCACATCAGAGGATTCTGCGGGCTTCGCGTAAGACTTAGTATCACCACCTGCTCCTTTAGGCTCTCTACCAAGCTCCTGAGCGTGTCGAGCTTCGTACCGGGACCATCACCGTTTGATAGGGCTGTGAGTTCGAACGGGTCATTGAAATGCTTAGGAGTTCTAAATCCTAAGCGTCGGCTCTCGATAGCCTTCAAGCCATTTTCCGCACTGTAGTATTTGTAAAGAATCATTTCTGCCCCCTTTGATTGCTAGCCCTGCGCACACCGCCCACAAATGCATCTCTACGACCACTGTCTCAATGAGATTAGCGCCAATGATGCCGATTAGCTACTATTCGATATACGAATCGCAGCGGACCTAAAAAAAGGAGTTTAAAATGAACGCTGAGTGGAGCGACAAAAGCAAAAACTTCAATCCAACAATATTCATAAAATTAATTCTTGAGTGCACATCCCTAAATTCTGAGGGAGTACTACAGTATGAGGGTTTTAGATATTTCGAAAACAAAGGAATGCTTAGAAGCATGATCCTTTTTAATGGAAAGGAGGTTATTTCTCCCAAGACGGAAGAAGACATATTTAATTCCGGCTTTGCCGATTTCGCCAAATCTCATAAATCAAACCATACAAATTTAAAAGATTCACTACTAGCCGCTATAAACAAGAGACTCAAAGCTTATCTAGCCACTCCCAAAACTACCTTTCTCGTAGCGACATCGATATCGACAACCGGTTCTTTACCGATTAAAAAATTCACAACCAGCAACATACAGACTACTTTTTACCCAGACGGTCTTCCTAAGAAATTTAAAAGCCGACAACTGTACGATGAAAAGTGGAAGTCAACCACACCCCACACTCCATCTAACTATTCCGGAGTAGTCGCCCAGACTCTCGCCCACAGCGCCGATGATGCTATACATGCCTCTATCGATGAAATTGATTTTATACGCGGCATTCTCTCCTTTTTCGCAAACCCTAGCATGTCGCTTTCATTATCAGGAAGCCCGAATAAGGGCATCAACCGAATCCGCCTTGGCGGCTTGCATAGCGTTCATAATGACCATGGCGATCTTACTAGCGAAAATTATTGGTATGAGCCTGACTATGAGTCCCGCATACCTTTTATGTTCGACCCAAACAATTTGAAATCTATTGCGTCCAATATCCGAAAAATTATTAGCCGGATTGAGAAACTTAATGGAGGAGAAAAAATTAAGGATGGAATCATTAGATATGTCAGAGCCCTCGACGAATCCAATAAAGATTACTTAATCATAAAGCTTTGGGGTGCATTTGAAGCAACCGTGGGACAGAATGACAATAGTGACATCATCATCAGACGTTGCACCTACTTATACAAAGACCAAGAACTAGTCAGGCAGGTCCTTGAGGTAGCGAAAGTTTACAGAAACAGAAGTGTACATGGCAATTTCAGCTCTAGCATTGCCGACCAAATCGGATATCAGCTTCACAGCATCTTCCGCCATCTGATATTTTTTTATGTTGGAAGTAAATATTTGGCAAGCGTCCCAGAGGCCAACTCGTTTTTGGACTCTCCCCTAGCTACTGGGGACCTAGAGAGAAAAATATTTTTTTTAAAAAAAGCTATCCGATTTAGATCTAGCTCTTAGTTCCACCTACAGGCGCATCAATTGACTACCCACAACTGATCCAGTTTGGTGGTATAGCTCCGACTCATCATCTCCCGCCGCATTCCCCAACCTGGATTGACTGGCACGCTCGCAGGCCGGAGTGTCCCCCTACCCCAGCGTCCGTTAATCTGATCGAGTACCGCCATCAAGCTCGTAGCGTCATCAGGTTGAGAGACGGCAAAGAGATCCTCTGTATATTCCCCAGGCTGGCAGATATTCATCAACAGCACCTCAGCCTTGCTGTACTTGAACCCCGGCCGGAAAACCCTGTCGAGCGCATCCACCGCTGCTTTAGTCAGCAGCCGCACATCATCGGTGGGATACGGCAGGTCAATCAGAACACCGTTGGCGTATTTCGCCTCCTCCGGATTGAACATGCCGGTGCGGATGCTGACGCGGATCTTCTTGCACAGCGACTTCTGCGCCCTGAGCTTTTCCGAGGCACGCATCATGTAGGTAGCCACCGCTTCCTTGATCGGTGCCAGCTCCGTGAGCCGCTTACCAAACATCCGACTACAGCAGATCTCCTGCTTCGGCAGGTCCGGCTCATCCAGCTCCAGGCACGACGTGCCGGAGAGTTCGCGGGCCGTCTTCTCAATCACCACGCTGAATTTCTTCCGAAGCGTCCAAGGGTCGGCCTGGGCCAGATCCATGGCCGTCTTGATGCCCATGGCATCTAGGTGCAGTTTCATCTTACGGCCGACGCCCCAGACCTCGGCCACGTCCGTATTGCGTAGCACCCAGTCGCGCTTAAACGGGTCGCAGATGTCGACCACGCCGCCCGTTTGCACTTGAAGCCGCTTAGCCGTGTGATTCGCCAGCTTTGCCAGAGTTTTCGTGTGAGCGATCCCTACCCCAACCGGGATGCCGGTGCAGCGCAGCACATGGCTGCGGATCTTGCGGCCGAGGGCGTCCCGGCCGTCGATGCCGGTCAAATCCGCGAAGGCTTCGTCGATGCTGTAGACCTCGACGGCAGGCACCATTGATTCAATGAGCGTCATCACTCGCTCGCTCATGTCCCCATAGAGCGCGTAATTCGAGGAGAACGGGACAATTCCGTGCTTCTGCAGCTTGTGCTTGATCTGAAAATACGGCTCGCCCATTTTTACGTAGGGCTTGGCATCGTAGCTTCGGGCGATCACACAGCCGTCGTTGTTGCTCAGCACCACGATGGGCACACGGGCCAGGTCCGGGCGGAACACTCTTTCGCAACTGGCGTAGAAGCTGTTGCAATCGATCAGGGCAAAAACTGGCTGGGCTTTAGACATGGCTGCGCACGCTGCAGGTGATGACGCCCCATATGACCAGCTCATCGCCCTCGAGCACGTACCTCGGTGGGTACTTTGGGTTCTCCGATAGGAGAATCACCTCCTTCCCACGGATGCAAAGGCGTTTGCATACGGGTTCGTTGTTCAGCAGCGCCACGACGATGTGGCCATGCGCAGGTTCCATGGCGCGGTCCACGACGGCTAAATCCCCTTCAAAGATCCCAGCGCCCTGCATGCTCTCCCCTGCGATGGAAACCAGGTAGACATGCGGAGCGCGTATGTTGAGCACCTCATCCAATGAGATATGCGCTTCGATGTGGTCCGCTGCCGGAGACGGAAACCCGGCGGGCACTCGAAACGAACATAGAGGCAGCTTTAATCCGCCTTCAGCGATAGGGCCTAAAATCGAAAAGCTCATGACGTACGACTTCCAAAAACCTGTACAGATATACAGTTAACGTTGTACAAGTTTTGCGGTCAATTTCTTTGTAAGGGTATTCGGACAAGC
The DNA here is from genome assembly GCF_054161305.1 of Pseudomonas sp. Z2-11. Taxonomy (NCBI): domain Bacteria; kingdom Pseudomonadati; phylum Pseudomonadota; class Gammaproteobacteria; order Pseudomonadales; family Pseudomonadaceae; genus Pseudomonas; species Pseudomonas sp. Z2-11. The sequence goes on along the minus strand of NZ_CP096395.1, from coordinate 1,499,220 downwards.
GGCTTAGTAGCACCGTCCTGCCACAGGTCGTGGTCCTGAACTGCCTTGGTCGGCATCTGCATTTCGTCGGCTTGCTATCGCCCAGCGCTAACGGCCTCGATTACTGTATATCCAAACAGCTATTCAGGTATCGGCCATGGACCCGTACGACATCGAAGACACAAACCACTGGCTCGGCTCGCCGACACTCGAAGAAACGCGTGCGCATTACGTGAACATGCTGGAGGGTGAAATGGCCGACCTGCGCGTTCTGCTCCGTAACGCACAGAGGAATATCTCAGGCCTGATCGAGATGAACGCACAGCTATCTGCTGAGAGAGTTGCGCTTGTCCGAGAGGTTCAGAAATACAGGACAGGGCAAGGCATCTTGGATGCCGACGGGGTGAGCAGCTTCGTCAGTGTGCACCACACTGGGCTACGCTGACCGTAACCAGAGGGTGGCATATGTGCGGACGAATCTCCCAGTACACCGGCATCCATGAGTTCACCCGAGTACTGAGCATGCCGAATGCCATGGTCAATACTGCTGGGGACCAGCCCTTAGGGCGCTATAACGGCGCGCCCTCGAATCAGTTCGCGCTCTTACATCAGGAGGGTGAGGTTCTACACATCGACCTGGTACGTTGGGGCTGGAAGCCGCATTGGGCGAAGGATAGAACCCCGGTGAATGCTAGGGTCGAGAAAGTTGCGCACGGTCCTTACTACAAGTCGATCTGGCCGCATCGAGCACTGGCCCCAATCAATAGTTGGTTCGAATGGGTGGATGAAGGCGGGCCAAAGAAGCAGCCGTACCTGATCCGCCGAAAGGACCAAGCGCCGATTCTGTGCGCTGCCATCGGGCAGTACCCGACTGGAGCCAGGGAGCCGCTGGACCATGACGGCTTCGTGATCATCACCGCTGACAGCCAGGGAGGCATGGTGGACATCTATGATCGCCGCCCCGTGGCGCTGAATGCGGAACTAGCGCGGGAATGGATCGACCCCGCCACATCCACAGAGCGCGCCGAACAAATTGTTCTGCTGCAGGGCGAACCTAGCGAGGCCTTTGAGTGGTTCAGGGTTGACCAGGTCGTGGGGAATGTTCGCAATCAGGGCGCAGCCCTTATCCAACCTCTTCCCTTCATCGATCCACAGCAATAGTGTTATTTACACTTTCCGTGTAATACCCCTCCTACGGAATTTGTTCCTACACTCATCTGCTACCGCACCCAATCAAATCGGGCAGTTCAACAAACTAAAACTCCGTAGAACAACATAATGCGAAATGTTAAGCGCAAAAACAGAGTAGGAAATTTCCACTTAAAGTGTAGTTAACAGCTTACGGAATTATACTATTGCATCTCCTCCAGCACTCGACATCTTTGCCCTAGGGGTAAAGGTGTATACACCCTTCCACCAGCACGCCACCTCTGTTTCTAGGAGGGCTTAAGGTGTATGCCGCCGCCCCATTTAATTATTTTCTTCAAACATCCGTTGACGACCGAGCCGATAAACATTTAGTTTATTAACAGCCCCACCCCACCGCCCACAAACACCACGCTTATCAGCGTGGCGAGTTTCTTTGCGAGAAGAAGAAATGAACATAATTATTTTATTGACGGCGACTGTTGTATTGCTTATCCGGATCTCTGAACTTTTGGAACGTTGGGGCATTGGCTGCCCTGGCTTCTTTTTTTGATTTCAAACCGGGGGGCTGACAGCCTGCTCCTTTAGAGTTTGAGCGATCAGCCCGGGCGATACAGGACATGAGCCGCTGCTGAGGAGTCCCCTCAGAACAATCCTCCTAGGGCTGCAGGCTCCCAGTTCATGATCACCAGTTCACCGCTGACCTCGGCCTTGCCCTGACGCTGGTTCGTGTTGCTGTAGCGAATGTCCAACGTCTCGAAGTGAAAGCCTCCAAACACGCGACGGATGTCCGGGTGGTCGTTGATGCTGACCATGACCTTGCCCTTGCAGCGGCGCATGAAGTCAGCCATCCGCTCGTAATTCTCAAACGGGAAATCCACGCCATATCCAGCGGTCTGCCAGTACGGCGGGTCCATGTAGTGGAACGTATGAGCGCGGTCGTAGCGCTCAGCACAATCAAGCCAGGGGAGGTTTTCGACGTAGGTGCCGGACAGTCGCTGCCATGCGGCCGAGAGGTTCTCCTCGATCCGGAGCAGGTTGATGGCCGGGCCAGTGGTCGCGGTGCCGAACGTCTGCCCGGTGACCTTGCCGGCGAAGGCATGATGCTGCAGGTAGAAGAACCGGGCGGCGCGCTGGATGTCTGTGAGGGTTTCAGGACGGGTCATTTTCTGCCACTCGAACACCTGGCGGGAACTGAGCGCCCATTTGAACTGGCGCACGAATTCTTCCAGGTGATTCTGCACGACGCGATAGAGCGTCACCAGATCGCCGTTGATATCGTTCAGGACTTCAACGGGAGCGGCCTGGGGTCGCATGAAGTAAAGCGCGGCACCGCCGGCAAAGACTTCGACATAGCATTCGTGAGGCGGAAAAAGCGGAATGAGGCGGTCGGCTAGGCGGCGCTTGCCGCCCATCCAAGGGATGATGGGAGAACTCATTGAAAGCAAGACCTTTACTGTATGGATAAACAGGTGCTAGGCTCGCCGCGCTTTGTGCACGGAGCAGGAGCCTTGGCTGGACTTGCAGGGACATCTGCAGGGACGGCGACCGGGCCGGATGTTGGCGCATCCGGCCCGGTCGCTCCTTTTCACTTCGGTGTTGAAACTTCTTTGGCGTAAGCCTGGCAGGCTGCCAGGGCTATCAGCCCCCGGTCGCCGGCATCGGTGATGCCGATAATTCGTTGAGCATGCGCTGGGTCAAGTCGGGCGCGTGTGGCTCCATGAACCACGCCGCCGGTGCCGGTGGCGGCTGGCACTGCACAGCCGCTGGCGGTATCGGTGGCGTCGAGTAGGACTGACAGCCGGACATCAGCAGTAGCGAGACGATCACGCAGGCGATCCTGATCACGTTGGGCATCGGTTAGGGCTCGATAGTGGGTTTGATCTTTGGCGGCCAGCCGCTGCTCCAGGGCCAGGCGTTTGTCCTGCTCGGTACGCTGCAGCGCGGCCGAGGCCAGGGTGATTTGGTTGAGGGTTTCGGTGTGGAGCCGGGCTTGTTTTTCTAGCTGCTGACCGTATCGCCAGCCCTGGACCGTCCAGGCGATGGCCGCCGAAACGGCGACCAACGCAAACAGCAGGATCCCGGCAGCCAGCACGCGGTATTGCAGCGGGATCAGGTCGACGAGACGCATAGCACCGCCCTCGCCCGCTCCCACAGCTGCAGGCGATCCTGCAAACCGTTGAGCCCGCCGTTGATTTTCCGGGTGATCATTTCGAACTCATCACGATCAGCCAGCACGTTCAGTTCCCTGACCCACCAGAACCATGCAGCCGACTCGGCGGCCCATTGGGGCAACTCCAGCAGTTCGGGCGTGCGCAACAGGCGCTCGTCGCCGAACAGCGCCAAGCTGCAGCGCAGGTAGTTGTGGGCACCGGTAACCTGGATTAAGCCGCGACCGCGATAGCGCTGGCCATCTCCATCGGGCTCGGGGGTGTTGCCGAGTTTCGAAGCCAGCGAACCGGTGTCGTATTTGCTGAGGTATTGATCGCCGCCCAGCTCCCGCACGTACTGCAGTTGGCCGGACTCATGCCCAACCTGGGCCAGGAATGCGGCCTGCCGCTTGGGCGTGTCAATCTGTCGGTGGGTCATGGCGGCGTTCAGGGCCGAAACAAAAACGCCCGCTTGGCGGCGGGCGTTGGGCATGATGCGCTGTAGTTGCTGCTCAGTGAGTGGCATGGGGGCTCCAAAAAAAGCCCGCTCGATGGCGGGTTGCGGTTGTGTTTGAGGCTGGTGCTCAGTGCGCCTAAAGCTGGACGACCTTGACCGGCTTGGCTTCCTTCTTCTTTTTCTTACCTTTGGCATTGGCCTTGCCCTTCTTGCCACCGTTGCACTCGACGGTGGTGGTCCAGCCACTGGAGGTGAACATTTGTTCCACCGCCTCAGCCAGATACTCACCATCAAGCCCGGGCTTGATGCCCTGGACAATGATGGACCGTTCGGCAAACACATCGGTGCGGCCGGCCATTTCCAGGCGAACCCCGGCGCTGCTGCGATTGAAGGCGGCCAAGCGCGCCTTGGCGGCTTGCTCGGCGGCTGACTTGTTGGGGTAGATATGCCGGTCGGTATGGACCGCTGGCAGGCTGTTCGGCAGGTCGTCGTTGTCCAGCTCGACCACCTTAAGCGCGCCGGACTTTTTGTCCTGGTGCTTGGTGCGTACTGCCTTTTGCGTATTGCGGTCGCCGAGACGGAATTGATAGCGGCTCAAATCAGCGCGCCTCAGAACCACAGGGCTCAGGTTCTTACCGCTGGCTGTCTGGCCACCTTGCCGAGGCATAACCAACAGCTTGCCGTCGGCCAGCTTAGCCGTGCAGTCATATTGTTTGGCAAGGCGGGTGATGAAGTTGTAATCCGACTCGTTGAGCTGGTCGACTCGAGGCACCTTGGTTTGCACCGGGCACACCGGCTGCCAACCATTGCGAGCGGCTACGTCGCGGACAATCTGCTGCAGAGGCACGTTTTCCCAGGACCCGCTGCGCACGGTCTTGCCGCTGCCGCGCATGTCACTGGCTTTACCCCGAATCACCAACGTGTCAGGCGGGCCCGACAACTCTATCTCGTCGACGGTGTAGCGCCCCAGGCGGGTCAGGGCCTGGCCGGTATATCCCAGGTAAACCTCGATACCCGCCCCCCGCGTAGGCAGCGCAACCGCTTGATCACGATCATCGATCCGTAACTCGAAGTCGTCCGAATCCATGCCCGGCTTATCAGAGGTGCGCAGACTCAACAACCGATCATTGATCAACGCGGTGATGTCCTTGCCGTCCGCAACGATGCGATAGGTCGGCTTCATGATGACACTCCAGAAAAGAGAAACCCCGCACGGAGCGGGGCTTGTGACGTGCGACGGTGCTGATTAATCCCACAGCTGGATATCCTCCAGCGTCTGCGCTGGCAGATCCGGCAGCACGATGATCACCCCAGCGCGAAATGGCTGAGGCTCATCGGCCAGGCCTTGATTGGCAGCAAGCACAGCCTCCACGGTGCCATTCAGATGGCCGTAATAGTGATGACAGACGGTGTCTAAGAGATCCCCGTCAGACGTTCTGCAGGTCGTCGCCATAGCTCACAAACTCCAGTGAAAAGGACTGCTTACGCGGAATGCCACCCGCGAGCAGGTTGCTTTGATCTTCCTCGATGTTGAGCAGGCACCAGGTGCCGAGCACTTCGCCGTAGCCGGTGGTCAGGTTCACCGGCTGCAGACGCCGCCCGATGGTGCGCAGAGTGTCCAGCTGTTTGAGCCCACCTTTGAAGCCCGGAAAAATCGCGCCCTTGAGGCTGATCTTGTCCTCTCCCTGGCCGACCGCCTGCTGGGCGATGCTGCGTGTCAGACGTTCCTGGCCTGCCCAGCGAAACGACGTCTGCCGACGTAGTTCCTCGAAAGCCGCCGTATCCAGGTTGAAGTAGTACGGCTGTGCGTTCGGCTCCAGGGGCTGCATGATCAGCAGGTGTGGGAACGGCTTCACCGCCTCGGCCGCTGGTGTCAGCTGTGGAGCAAATGAACCCGTGGGCATGATGTTGCTCAGCGAGGGGCTCACCTGGCCGGCGATGCGATTAATCGCTGCACCGGCCTTGCCGGCCTGTTCCTGGAGCGAACCCAGCCGCTCTTGGACTTGGCCGGCGGCGGTGACGGCTTGGTTGTACTTCGCCGCCACCTGGCCCACGGTGGACTGCGCCGCGTTGATTGCCCGCATGGTCCGTTGCATCTTGGCGCCGATGGCAGGCCCAATGAAGGGCACCCCCTCCAGCTCCGAGGCGGCGCCCGTCATGTCACTGATTGCGCCATTAAGCGGGCCCAGCATGCCATCGAGACTGGTACGGCCAGCCTCCCCCGCTGCAAGCAGTGATTTGAACACCGATTGCAGTTGCTCCATGTAGGCCATGGCACCTCCTTAGACGTGGGGGGCATCGAACAACTGGCTCGACGACTGTCGAGCGAGCGTCTCCCGAGAGAAAGCCTCCATGAGCTGACGCAAATGCGGCTCCAGCTCCCGAGCCAGTTGCGCAGGATCTTTAACGTCGCCCTGAACGGTGATGGAGACATTCGGCGCGAAGCTGAAAGCCTGATCAACCTTGGGCGGCACGGGCGGTGTGGGTTCAGTTGGCTTGGTGACCTCGGGAGGCTTGGCCTCTTCCGCCTTGGCCTCACTGCCAAACCAGGACTTACCCAAGAAGCTGCCGATGCTTTCCCCACCCAAGCCGCCCAACGCGGCACCGATTGCGCCGCCAATGGCGGTACCGATGATCGGCACAACCGAACCGATAGCAGCCCCTGCTGCACCACCGGCCAGGGCACCCGCAAAACCACCAGCGGCACCGCCATAACCCTCGGCTTTTTCGTCTTGAGTAGTTGCATTGAGCGCGGTATCGATAACTCCCACCCCGGCATCCAATACCGACCCGCCGGGGAGACGCTTGGTGGCTCGGGTGACACCCCTGATCGACTGAACCGCACGGCCGAGCGAGCCATCGGGCACCGCCTCCGCCGCAACGGCAATAGGCGCAGCAGCCAACAGGCCCACCTTTGGCATGACAGAAGCGGCGGCAGGTGCCGATACGGACGGAATACTCGACGCCCGGCCGGGCAATCGGCGACGTGGGAGGGTCCCGATGCCGGAACGGCGACCACGTCGCCCACGCTGACGTCTGCCTGCACCGTCGGGGCCTGAGCCTGGACCAGAGCCTGTTCGGCCTATCGCATCAGCGTTGACGACGAACACACGTTGCGGCTCAGTGCTCAGCCCCCCACCGGAATCATTACCCGCCCCCATCAGCTTACCGAGTACGCCGAGGCCCTTATCCACCGTCTTGATACCGGTTTTCGGAGCTTTGGCAGCAGCATCACCAAGGGCACCCACGCCTCGTTCCATCGCTCGACCACGCGATATGTTGTACAACCCCTTGCCAATCTTCACCGCGCTGGCGGCCGTCTTGAGGGCCAACAAGCCGGTGGTGATGGCAGCAATGCCCAGCACCACCGGCTGCGAGCCATCGGAGAGCTTGGTCAGCCCACGCACAATTGAGGTCAGCCCCTGGGCGACCGCATCGGTCGCCGGGCGGATGGCGTCCCCCACGCTGCGCATGCCATCGCTAACCGCCTGGCCTAGCTCGTCCCACATCTGCTTCGACGTTTCGCGCCGCTCGGCCAGGTTCTTATCGAGGATCCCGCCAGAGGACTGCGAATCCTTTTTCAACTGCTCGTAAAGCGACTTGTTTTGCGAGTAGGCCGTGAGCGCCGCCTTGACCTGCATGTCGGCGAACAGGTCACCGGTACGCAGGGATTTCTCCAGCGCATCGAGCGCCGCCTTGGCCTTCTCCGGATCCGTCTCCTTGCTGATCTTGGCCTGGGCCTCGGCCATCTTCGCAGCCTTTGCCGGGTCGGTGGCCTGGATGTATTTCATCGCCAAGGCGAAGCTGGATTCCAGGGTCGACATGCCCTTCTGGATGCCAGTGTTCAGGGATGCTTGATAGTCGATACCGGCTTCCTTGTACGCCTTGACCACGTCGCCCGAACCGATTTTCTCCATCCAGTTTTTCAGGTTGTTGGCCGCTTCGTCCGAGCCTCCGGCCGTTTTCATCTGGACTTGAAGCATCGCGCCCAAGGAGCTGACCGCTTCCATGCCGGTGCTGCCGTTCTTCTCCATGCTCGCCAACAGCTGAGGAAACCACCGGGCCATGTCGCTGGCCTCGAAGCTACCCGCCTGTCCCTGATAGGCGATGGCCTCCAGGGCCTGCTGCATCACCTTGGGGTCGTTGATCTTGGCGTTCTGCTGCAGCGCCATGATCATGCTGGCCGTGTCGACGCCGGACGCGCCCTGGCCAATGGCAAACTTCGCCGCCGTCGGCGCGTAGGCCATGGCCTGCTTGAGGTCCATACCGGCACCGACCAGCTGGTTCACCAGGTCCGCGACGTCGTTACGGGCCATGCCGGTATCGCGAGAGGTTTGGATCACCGTCTGGCTAAGCTGTGTTTCTTGCGGCTTGTTGACCACATCCGCCTTGATCGCGATGTCGCGGATGATCGCCTGATAATCCGCGCTGACCTTGGTCGGAATCGCTGCAAGACCGGTGGCGACAACACCTTGGCCAATGCTCGACGTGAGTCCTTTCTTGCCGGCATCGAGCTGCTGGTGTCCTTTGAGCTGCAGATCGGCGGCTTTGGCTGTGCGGCCGAGGCGCTGGTATTCCTGCCCCAGCCTGCCCACCTCCACGCCCTGTTTGCGCAGGGCATCAAGGTTGCCGTTGAGCTTGCGCAACAGACCATCCGCCGAAGCAGCGCCGCTGTCGTGCGCCCGCTTCCATTCATCGCGCAGGCGGATGGTTTCGCCAATGGTGCTCTTGAGCACCTTGGCCTTGCTGCCTTTTTCTTCCAGCTTTTTGATGTGGCCATCAACCGTGCGGAAGGCAGACGCCATCGTCGAACTGACGGCGCCGCCAATCACCAGCGATAACGCCAGTTTGCTAGCCATCGTCTACCCCTTGTTTCAGTCTGAAAGCCACCAGACCATGTCGGAGAACGGCATGGACAAGATTTCAGCGGCGGAAAAATTCAGCTCGGTGGCTAGACGCTTAGCCAGTTGCTTCTGCACCTTGGGGTTGAAGTTCATCATCTCGCACCAGGCGAAAATAGCCGGCCTGTATGCGGTTGTAGTCCTTCAGCGTCAAACCATCCAGATCCTTGGTACCGACTTCGGCCAGGGAGGCGAACAAATTCAAATCTTGCTGTTCTTCATCATAGGGCGCTGTTTGGCGGGCAACGCGAAGGTCACGCACGGTCGGCGCTCGGAGGCTCAGCGTATCGACACGCACGCCGTTGGCTTCTGATGGCACAGTCAGTTTTACGGTGACGCGGTCAACGGTCAGGGTCATCCAGCTTGGAATTGCGGTACTGCTCATAGAAGTGTGTCCTTAACAGAGGAACCGCCGCCCGGGCGACTCGCCAGGCGGGGTATCAAGAAGGGTTAGAGGCCCAAGGCGGAACGCTGGGCGGCCAGTTGATCAACGCCATTGATGACGCGGCGCATACCGATGGGGTCGATCTCGTAGACGGTTCGGCCGTCCACTTCGAGCTTGTAGTACGTCAGCCCGATGGAGTGCTTGATCTCAGCCTTGTCGCCCGGCTTCCAGTCGCCCATGTCGACTTCTTTCAACGTGCCGCGCAGGGTGACGATGACCGGCGTGACTTTGCCCTTGAGCCCTTTATAGGCCCCTCGGAACGTACCGTTGAACGCCGTGCCGTCGGCCAAGCCGAAGAACTTCAACGACTCACGGCGTACGCCAGTGGTAGCAAAGTTCGCTTCCTGTTTTTCCATGCCCATGTCCAGCTCGACCGGCGCATCCATGCCGCCGCCGCGATGCTCTTCCATCTTGAGCGTGAGCTTGGGAAGCGTCAGGCTCGGCACATCGCCCTGGAAGCTGACGCCGTCGGCGAACAGGTTCAGGTTCGCCAGGGTTTCGGGAATCATTGCCATTGAGGTCGCTCCTTAAGCGGCGGTGTCGAGCACTTCGGTCAGCCATTGATTGGTGACCTCTACGCGGAAGTTGGGGTTTTCTGCCGGCGGAACATCCGTGAAGCGGATGTTCCAATACACCTTGCCCTGCTCCAGCTGGCTGGCCGTGTTCAGCTCCGGGTCGGCGAACACCTCGAAGTTGATGATTGCGCCTTGGGCTTTCAGGTCGCGCATAAAGGCTTGCAGCCCTTCGGTCACGTCCTTGATGTAAGTCGCGGTGATGGAGCGGTCGACCGCCCATTTGTGGCCGTAGAGGATCGCGTCCATGACGATGTCCATCGTCCGTACGCGAGTGACGAACGCCCACTTAGGATCGCTCGACAGCGTGCGGTTACCCCACAGGCGGAAACCGTCATCGCGGATTATCGTGGTGATGTTTGCGTTGTTGAGCAGGTTGGCACGGCAGGTTTCGTCACCATCCAGAAACTCAATCGGGCGGGAGGTGCCGGTGATACCGACGAACTCTTTGTTCGAAGGCGAAGCCCAAAAGCCGTATTCGCTGTCGGTCCAGGCAAACAAGCCCGCCACCCAGGCAGAGCCCGGCGCGTCGACGGTGGCGTCCGCCGTGGTGTCCCAATACTGCACACCTGGGTCAACCAGGTACGCCCGCTTGGCGCCAAAGTTCTCGGCGTAGGCCATCACCGCCTCGTCGGTGGTGTTCGGGCCGTCAAGGATGGCGAGCCCCCGCAACTTGTCGGCCAGCGCGACCAGCGCGGTACCGACAGCCTGTGTCGCACTGTGCTTGGGAGTCACCAACAGCCGCGGCTGCGCATTGAACCGGCTCTTGCCGTCCAGCAGCGCTTGCAGGCCGGTACGCTTACCGTTGGCTTGTACACCACCGATAATCGCCGAGGTTTGCTCGGCGGGATTCTCCAGCACGGGCACACCGCAGGCCACGATCACAGCCTTGGCTCGGGTGTAGATGGCCTTGCAGGCTTTGGTCATTGCCGAGTCGGGTCCGAAGGCGGCCACCGCTTCGCGCTCGTTGGTGATCATCACCAGATCGTTGGGCTGTGCGCTGTAAGCCGGCGCTGGCACGAAGGTATCGACCAGTCCGATAATCGACGACGACGGCAACGCAATGACACGAGCACCGGTATCAACGTTCGTGACGGTCACGCCATGAAAGAAGCTCATAGATTCTCCAGATACGGAAAGGCCCCGCAATGCGAGGCCTTGTTTGTGGTGAAGCGGAAAAGAAAACGCCCCGTCAGTGCGGGGCGTTTATTGGGTTTGCTCGGCCAGCCAGACCGGTGGCGGTGGACGGTGGTCAATCAGCGGAAACTCGCCTGCCTCTGGCCAGTTGCGTAATGCCTGGCGGTATCGCTGCAAATCGCTGTACTGCTCAGCCGTCAGCGTGGTGGGGGCGACACCTTCCAATTCGTCTCGATGGCGTGACACGACTCCGTCGGTGACCAGCAAACGCTCATCGCGCCACCGCCGCTCAATCGTCGCCAACACCTCAGGCGAAGGCGGCGGGGGCTCCATCAGCAGCGGGTAACCGTCATCACCCCAACAGATCACCTTGCCTCCGGACTGCCCTGCCAACAACTCAGCATGGAACTCAGATGAAATTTCCACCGCGTCATTTGGTGCGGCCGTCAATTCATCGTAAAAACCGCCAGTGGATTTTGAAACAAACATCAGCTTTCTCCTCAATTACCGATCGCTATCCAGCGCGCAGCTTGAGAGCCCGCGTACAAGTTCTGAAGTTTGTATTGGCTGGCATTGACCATATCTGCGTTGACCGCACCTTGCGCTGGCGTACCAAAGGTCGCCACGATACTTAGGCACTGATTTGGAAACGTCAAAGGAAACCAGAATGTGGTGGTGGCACTGGCGGGAAGAACCTGAGTTCCCCACTGAATAATCGTTCCACTTGGCAGCTTCTGATAGCCGTTGGTTGCGAGGTTCGCGCCGAATGCCGAACTTTCTTCAAGCACAGCCGTACCGCAAAGCGCCCATCCGCCCCCATCCCACATAAGCTCGGCCATGCCGGTGCCCTTAATGGTAAAAGACGAATAAAAGCCGGCGCCGGCCGGGGTCGATATCTTGTCTGCCCCCTGACAAACGAACGTCGGGCGGACGCCACTGTAAATGAAAAAAAACAAGGTGGAGCCTGGCACCAGTGTGCTGCCGGTCGGCAAAATCACAGTTGTGGCCGCATTGACCGATATGACTTTCCCAAAGCTGGACGCCGTCAGCGTAACCGTGCCGCCATTGACACTGGATACGCCTGCATAATTTCCAAGTGCGCGCTGCACAAACTCTGAGGTCGCCAGCAATTTGCTGTTGTCAAATTGCGCCGGGGTGATCCAGTTAGGGCCAGACATGACGGCCGCGTATTTCAGCGAGACACTACCGCCCATTAACCGCCACAGCGAGTCGATACGAATAAACTCAGCGGTATCCCCTTGAGCCATGGAAATGTTGCCGACGAAGTTAATGGCATCGATTGAGTCGCCAGCGGCGGCCTTTACCGTTACCGCGCCCATGCTGCACAGGATCTTGACCACCGCCCCCCGTGAAATTTGCCCGCCAGTTGGGAGAGTGGCGGTCACTGACCCAGCGCTACCAAACGCAGCCACCTTACCAATGTCAGCGGCGGTTAGTGTCGTCGTCGCCGTGTAGTTGGTGTAATCCCGGTATTCAAGCCCCATCCTCTTTACAAACTCGGAAGTGGCCAGCGCCTTCGAGTTATCAAACTGAGGCGGAGTGTTTGCCGTTGGATTCACCAACGCCGGGGAATTTATGGTTGCGAACCCCTGGGTGATGTTCTGAAAAGTCAGCGACGTGGTACCTAGGACAATCGCCCCATCCGTTACCAACTGCCAGCGAGTGTCGGCCAGCGTAGCGCCCTGCTCAACGGACAGAATCATCGCCGAGGTGACTTCAGCACTGCTGTCAGCATCCGGCGCACGCTGCCATGCCGCTACGCCAACAATGTAGATGCCGTTGTCCTTGGAGGCCGCTTGATTCTTCACCAACACCCGGTCGCCTGCTAGCAGGCTCACGCCGTCGATGGTCTGAAGCCCAGTCAACGCGATATTGGCCGTGGTCGCTACGCGCACCGACTGCTTGTTATCGAGTTTGTACAGTTCTTCCTGGATTCGTCTTTCGACAAACTCTCGTGTCGCCAACACCACAGAAGGGTCAATCTTCAACGTGATATTGCCCGTGCTGCTGACAATGAAGTTCATCCGAACGACTTGGGTCCTGCCCGAGCCCTGCGACATGATGGGCTTGAAACTCGGTGGGCAGTTTGCGACCGCCACCAGATCCCCGTCAGCGTCGTAAAGACCGATTTCGCGAATCCAAAACCCTCCCTCATCGGCCGGAATCACTTGCTCGGCGATAATCACCGCCGGATTGACCGGATCAATGAAAAGCTGATTCAGCGGCCGACGGCGCCATTCGTTGATAAGAGACGTTTGAGCCGCGCTTGGAGTCGGGTCGGTGCCGTTGGCATCGCCCACGCCCATTTCACTAAGTTTCCAAGGAATGCCAAGGGCATCGGCATTCGCCTGTTTCGCCGCTCCAACGTTCGTGAGAATCGCGAAAAATTGCGAGGTCTGATCAATCATTAGTAAACGTCCAAGGTGTCTATGGTGTGTTCGCGCCCTACCACGCCGATGGATCCGGTGACTTCAATGTCACGCATGATCGGCGGGTACACGTCGATTTCGTCGCCCTCATAAAGGGCAACACCAATGTTTAGGTTTCCTCGGGTTTCGAGGCTGATCGCTAATCCGGTCATGTGGCGACTGACAGGCCTGGCGTCATCGATCAGCCACGTCAGTTCCTGATAGGTCTCTTCGCTGATGCCTTCATCGGAAACGCCGATCTTCAAGGCGAACGTTCCCGGCACACCCATAGGTTGAGTCTTGAACCATTCCACTACCTCGATCAGATAGCCGAACGGCTCGACCACCCGGCGCAAGGCGCCGATGGTGCCCTTATGGGCATGGACGTAGAACGAAGAGCGAATCACCGAACGCTTGACCTCTTCGGGCCACGCCTCGTCCCAGCGGTCCACGGACCAGGCCCAAGCCAATTGGTAAAGCAGGTGCGCCGGGCAGGTGTCCGGGTTGTACAAGGTACGAAGCGGTATCTCCGTTGTTTCGTCGATAGCCGCCTCAATGGCCCGCTCAAGCTGGGTACTGTTGAGGGGAAGCAGACTTTTCATTTGCCACCCCGCTTTATGGTGAGTCCCGTGCACCATGCCGCCTGGGCCTTGGTTGGTCGGATATCCACCCATCCTGGGATCTCGACTCGGGCCACGCCGCTGACGTGGATCTGTGCATCAATTGCCGAACGGGCCACTTCAACGCCTAAGCGGCGCCGAGGGTTGATCCAGGCCCGCAATCGCGCATTACACTCGGCAAGCGCTGCCTCGTTTTCCGGGCCAGTACCGGCCATGTACACCACGGCGTCGATTCGATAGGGCAGGATCTCGGCGCCCTGCACTGTCAGCCGATCAGCAACAGGCCGCCGATCTTCATCGTTGAGGTAAGCGTCCACTTCGACCAACAGCTCGGGGCTGGCCGTACCATCGCCTTCCAGGGACAGTACCGTCACGACAACCTCGGCCGGCGCCGGGCTTTCGGCCGTGGCATCGGCCACCAGGCCCGAGGCGTTACGGGCATGCAGGATGTAACTGTTCCGTGGCCCGGCAGTGGTCAGCCCTTCGTACCTCAACTGGATACGCTCGCGCAGTGCGTCGTAGCTTTCCAGCACCGCCGATACTGGCGGCACGGCGGTCAAGTCCTCAGCCTGAATGACCAGGCGCTCAAGGTTCACGTTGGCGGCCAACTGCACCAGGTCAGCACCAGTAGCATGAGCCAGAAACAGTGCCTTGGCCGCGTCGTTGACCCTCGCCCGATTCTGCATGCGTCGATAGGCGCCCAGCTCCAGCAGCTTGGTCACCGGGTCGCTTTCAAGGAAAGCGGTCCAGTTATCGCCCATGTACTCGCGGAATGTTGCAAGCTCGCCCTGATACAACTCTTCAAAATCCAGACTCTCCAGCACCTGTGGCGCCGGCAACGCCGAAAGGTCGATAGTGCTCATGCGTTCACCTCCAGCACTACGCCATCGCCAATGTAAGAGCCCGTCAGTTGCAAGGTGATCTGTCCATCCACCACCGCAACGACCCGGACACGCTCAAGCTTCAAACGGGGCTCCCAGCGCCCTAGGGCACGAGCAACCTCGGCCTGTACCGCGCTTTTCCAGCCTTCGTTAACTGGCAGGTCGACATAGCGACGCATTTGGCTGCCGTACTCTGGGCGCATACGGCGGCTGCCGACAGGCGTGCTCAGAATGTCCTCAATGGACTGCCGCAAATGCGCCTGGCCGGACAGCGGCTGCCCCGTGCGACGGTCCACTCCGATCATGTGATTACTCCGCCAGCTGTTGCATATCCGGGTGTGCCTTGAGAAAGGCGTACTGATCATCGCCGCCGGCTGTAACCTGGCCGGCAATGACCGGCAAGGTGCTGCCGTCTGGCATGATCAGCGAGCGTGAGGTGTACCGGGTGTCGCGGAACACTCGCGCCGGTCCGATGGGCGCCGGCGACTCGGTTTGGACTGGCCCGGGCAACGCCGCGACGGCAGTTGGCCGCTCGGTGTCTGTTCGCGTTTTGCTCATTTGGGTAGCTCCAGAAATGCGAAAGCCCGCACA
This sequence comes from Pseudomonas sp. Z2-11, assembly GCF_054161305.1. Lineage (NCBI taxonomy): Bacteria > Pseudomonadati > Pseudomonadota > Gammaproteobacteria > Pseudomonadales > Pseudomonadaceae > Pseudomonas > Pseudomonas sp. Z2-11. The sequence goes on along the minus strand of NZ_CP096395.1, from coordinate 1,483,912 downwards.
TGGCGGGCTGTGGATAAATGTCGGAGTCAGTGTTTGTGGTTCGGCGTGTTGCCACCGGTATCGATGATTTTTCCGCCGCCGTTGATATCGCCCGTGACCTGCAACGGGCCGTTGATCAGCACATTGCCCGTCAGGGTGATATCGCCTGCCGTGGCGTTGATCTCGCTGTCCGTTACGACCACTTCGGTTCCGCCGACTTTGATCGTCACGGTACCGCTTGGCACGGTGATGGTGTAGGTGCCGGCCTGCCAGTCATAGACCAGCGAGCCCCCATCCTCGAAACGCCATACCTCGACGTGGTCGCGGTTGTCCGGCGGTGCCCCGGCATCGCCATAGAGGCCGGGTATAAATGTGCCCTGCGCCACATCGCCGCTGGCACTTACCAGAGTTCCCTGCTCGCCCATGCTGGGGGCTCGCCAATGACGGGCTTTGCCGGCGGCGATGCTGTGCCAACGCACCCAGGCACTGACCCAGTCCCCATCCGACACCCGACATGCGGGTGGCGAAGCGGTCAGATCCAGCGCGACCACATAACAATCCTTGACCAGGCCGGCCAGCATGCGGTCATGCTGCGCACTGGGGTAGCTCATGCCATTTCCTCCGGTGGTTGGTAGTTACCTTCGCTGCCAGGCCCCGTGTCAGGACTGAAGCCCCAGAGCAAGGTACCCGGTGGCTGATTCGGCCACGGCCACTCTTCCACACCCAGGTAAATAGTCTGGGTCCATTCAACGACCCAGACCGCATAGCCGTCCAATTCGGGGCGAGTCCAGTCTTGGGCTGCCCGAACAAACTCGGCGGGTTCGACCTCCAGCCCCCATGTCTGGATACGCAACAGCACGGCCATTTGTGCGGCGGCGAATGCCGCTTTCTGCTGGCACTCGGCATCCTCACCGCCAACGATGAAGCGCACCTCCAAACGCGCAACCAGTGCCGTCTCCCCTGTACCGGGATCTCGGCCGGGCTCCAGCTCGACCAACTCAATCACCGCAGCAGGCAAGTCGATGTGATCGGCCATATAGGGCATGGTCCGCACGCAGGCCAATCCTGGGATCGCTTGGTCGATACGAGCCTCAACGGCCTGATACAAAAGCTCAAGATTGAAGTCAGACACGGGCAGATCCTCGCAGATACTTCTGCAGTTCAAAGTTCAGCTCCTGCTCCAGGATCTCAAGCAGGCGCTGGTGCGCCCGATTGGTCCATGACTCGAAGTGCGGCCGGACGTCTTCCAGGGATATCTTGGCCTTGGCGAGCGGAAAGCGGCTGTCGTTCTCCGAGATCCAGCCTGAGCTTGCCCCACCACCGCCAGACACCTCACTGTCGGGATAATCGCTTGCCTTGAAGTGCTTGCTCGCGGTTCGAATCCAGATGTCGGGCCGGCTGCCATAGACCTTCTTGAAAAACGCCCCTCCATATCGACGGCCTGCTACCGAAACACCCGACCGTGATTGTCGTGGTCGACCCGCACGGCTGGCCTCAATCGCATTGATGCCGAACCACAGCTTGCCTTGCCCGTTGCCGGAAAGCGGGTAGGCCCGCAGACGCTGCCGAACGGCAGACACCGCGATGCGTTCCTGCCGGCTGACGGTGCGGGCAATGTGGGTTCGCAACCACCGTAGCGTTTTGTTGATGGCTCGGCGCTGTGCAGCTAAGGAAGCCTTGGGCACCAGCACCGCGAAGTCGGCAAACGCGTTCAGGTCCGACCGATCAGCCTGCAGCGTGATCATGCCGCTGCTGGCCGATTGCTTGACGTAGCTGCCGACGCTCATGGGGATTTCCTCAGCACCAGGGTCACCAAGCCATCGCCTCCTGGCTCCGGCCTGACGATGATGTAATTACCACCGCCGTCATGCACCGGCAGGTCGACCACGACCTGTTGCCGCTCACTGACGCCCTCGGCGTCCGCCACGCGGATGACCAGGTGCGGCTCGCGAAGACCGGTGTTAATCCGGCCAAGTTTGGGTTGCAACCAAGGAGCGGAGAACATGCCCAGGACTGGTCGGCCTTCGATCAGCACCGGGTCGCCGAGGACATCAAATACCGTGTTGTCCAGGTCGCTGATCAAGTTACGAAAGCCCATGATTAGAGGGTCAGGTGAATAACGGCGCGTGGCCGAGTGCAGATGTGCAGCGGGTTGGATTGCGCCTCGCCCGCGATCCCCTTGCCGAACGGTAGCGGCTCCAGCTTGCTGTAGTACGGCAGCCCCTGCGTGTTGACAGTCTCCATGTAATCGGCGGGCGCATAGGCTGACAGAAACATCTCCGAAACACCCTCCGGCACCAGGCGAGCTTCGTCATCTGGGATGAAGGCGATGCCACCGACCTTGCCCCGATAGCGCTCCCAGGAAATCCCACCGAACTCGAAAGCTTCACGGCCATCGCCCCGCAAGGCCGCTGCCTGTTGACTGCCCTCATAGGTTTTAACTACAGACTTATGGGCGATCAGCTTTTTCCAGAACGTCTTGCCGCAGAACGCTCGCGAGGATGTAGTGGTTACGTTACCCAGCGCGTCCTCTTGCATGTCCAGCGCTTCCACACACTGCACCTGCACGTTGGTTTCAGGGTCGTTAAGCCCCATCGGCAGGGTCTGTCGCTGGACACCGAATCGATCATAGATATCCAACAATACCGTCGTGCCGTCGGCATCGAGCACCTTGCCATTCAAAGCCCCCATTCGATGGAACTCGTGGGTGGCGTCCAACTGTCGTCGTGCCTTGTCCAGACGCTTGTTGACGACGTCCTGCACCGCCTGCAGCTCGGTCTGGGTACCGAAGGCGCGAATGCCTTGAATTTCGTCAGCCTTGATGGTGAAACGTTCAGGCAAGTGGATGGTGTTGAAGGGCAACAGCACGCGCTTGCTGCCGTTGACAACCAGGCCAGAGGTACCACGTTCACCCGCTGGCACCAGGGCCAGCTTGTCACCGTCCTTCTCGATTTGAACGGTCAGGGTTGTCACACCTTCCTCTTCAAACAGACCGAGGCTGGCAAGACGACCCGGGACAAACTCTTGCTCGTTGATGGCAGCGGTCAAAGCCGCCACTCCAAAAGCATCATCTTCAAAAATGGCGATGTCAGCCATGTGCGTACTCCAGAAAGTAAAAAACCCGCTCATGGCGGGATCGGAAAGAAAGAGCTGTGAGCGTTAACGGACGATGATGAAGTGCGCAGCCAGGTCCTTTTCAGCAGCCAGGTCCAACCCCGTCAGCAGGCTTTCGCTGACCTCGGCCAGGCGTACCACAGCGCGGCCGCGACGACTGACGTCGGACTCGCCAAGCGAGGCGTAGAGGATGCATACCGCGTTCTCGCTGCCGTCTTCTGCAACGGGGTTGTAAGGTGCGAACTCGCCCGTAGCGGTCACGATCCCCAGGACCTGTCCCGCAATCAGAGCGGGCCCCGCCACAACGTTGATAGCTTCGCGAGAGATCTTTCCCGCACCTTCAGACAACAGAAACTCACCGGCGTGAACCGGTTCGCGATGGATAATGCTCATGATCATGCTCCTTTGCGGGCGGCCTGCCGGCGGGCAGACCAGATGTTGCTGGGGTTAGGCAGCTGTGCTTTGATTTTGGGTGGCTCGTCCTCAGCGAGAGGGAGACTGTTGTCGATCTCGAAGCCTTTGCCGCTGCCCACCAACTTGTCGAACAGACGCGCTCGAACCGAGGCGGCATCCAAACCGGCCGCGACGTACTCGGCGCTGAACTCAGGCAGTCGTGCGGCAACGCACAAATCGTTTACAGCTTTGGCACGGGCCACGCCCGCCAGGACGATGGCCTCGCTTTCCAGCTTGGTCGAGTTGATCAACGGCTCAATCAGGTTGCCGATGCCGTCCGCCGTACAACGCTGGGTGATCATCAAGGCCAGCTTGGCTGAGTTCGCCACAGGAGGCTCCTGGGGCGGATCAGTAGGTTCAGGCTCCAGCTCGATATCCGGCTCAGGTGGCTCGTCCAGTTGGGCAAGCAATTCAGCCGGGGCATGCTGGTAACGCTGCAGCACGGCGCCCTGCCCCAAACACGCCTTGACCTTCACCCCATCGCCCACCTCATCGGCCAACCCCAGGGCCACCGCTTCGTTGGCGGTCAACCAGGTCTCAGCCGCCACCAGACGCCGAAGCTCGGCTTCGTCGATGTCCGGCGCCTTGGCCTTGTAGGCCGCGATGATGGCCTCCATGGTTTGATCGAGGACGTCGGCCACCTTGCGGAAGTCTTCGGCGTCCCCTGCCGCGTAGGTCCATGGGTTGTGGATCATCAGCATGGCGTTGGAGGCGATGACCACACGGTGCGCCCCGCAGACCGCGACACTGGCCGCGCTGGCTGCCAGGGCATCGACACGGCCGGTACAACGCTCGCCCAGGCGGGACAACGCGTTGTGCATCGCCAGACCATCGAACAAATCGCCGCCGATGCTATTGAATGCGGCAATCACAGGCGATACGCCGTCATCCATGGCGCGCAGGTCCTGCACGAACTGATTCGCCGTGATGCCCCAGGTGCCGATCTCGCCGTAGACGAACACCTCGATAACTCGCTCCTCGGCTTCGCCGCTCTCCTGCATGGCGTACCAGGTCTTGTCTTGGACGTTCACCCGCTGGCCGGCTCTGTTGTAAATGCGCGGAAGCGCTGGTTTGCTCATGATTGCTCCTTGTCGTCAGTAACCTCGACGGCTTCGTGCGTGTTGTAGTTGAGGCCCAGCGCCTGGGCTCTGGCGTTGTCGGCTGCGTTTTCTGCGTCGACGGTTTCGGCGTCATAACCGGTGCGGGTGACCATCTCGCTACGTGAGGCGAACCCGGCTTGCACTTCCATGCGGCGGGCCTGCACGTCCTGAACAGGCTGGATGTAAGCCCAGCCTTGCGGTACCCAGCGCGTACGTAAGTATTCGCGGCGCCGTTTGGCGTAGTCGTCCAACACCAACGCACCCGAAAGGACCGCCATGTCCATCCAGGCGGCACGGATCGGGCGGCAGAGCTGGTGTACATAAACGCCAAACTGAAGCTGTTCCAGCCGGCGCCGGAACTCGTTCAACACGACGCGCAACGCCCGGTCATTCACTTCACGCATATCACCAGTGAGGATCTCGTAGGGAGTGCCGGTGCCCGCCGCTGCAGCCATCAGTTGCTGACGCATGAAGTCGGGATAGTTGTTGCCGGCGTCAGGCGGTTTGGAGAACTCAACCTCCTCTCCCGGCCCCAGCTCCTGCATGGTGCCGGGCTCCAGCGCGACCATGGGCGTGAAGCCGTCACGGTCAAAGCTCAGCGGCTCACCGGTAACGGGATCCCTTGGCACGGGACCAGAGTCCGGCGCCGGGCGGCTGATGAATCCGGCGAAGAGGTTTGCAACCTCCTGCCGGAACAGCACTGCGTCGTCATAGTTATCCAGGCTACGCAGCCGTTTCAGTACAGGAGATAAGCGCGGAACGCCGCGCAATTGCCCCGGCTCGACCGGTTCGAAGATGTGCAGCACCTGCGATACCGGCACCCGAACCAACTGGTTATAACCGGCACTCAGCGATACGCCGTCGCGGGGGTGTGACAGGTACATCCAGTAGGCCACCCGCTTGCCGTCCGGCGTGAACTCGATGCCAGCACGAATGGCGTTGCCGGTGCGCGTGGTTTCGAATTTGTCATGGGGCACGAACTCCGGTGCGAGGATCTGCATCTGGAGCGGCACCGCCAGCCCCTCGTCAAGGCTGCGTGGTCGTAGGCGGACAAAGCACTCGCCGGAAGTCTCGACGGTGCGAGCTACCAGCGCCTGCTGCCCGTAGAAGTCGGTGCGCTCATCGGCGTCCGACTCATCCACCCAGTCATCCCATAGCAGCTGCAGCAGCTTGCGAAGCGCGTCGTCTTCAGTGTTCGGCCTGGGCGTGATGCCCGTGCCGATCAAGTTGCTGACGCGTTTGTCGATGACGTTGAAGGCATACGGGTCGTTGCGTACCGCTGCCCGCGACCGGCCGCGCAGGTTGCGCAGTGCCGGTGTGTTGATGCTGTTGATTCCGTTGTCGTGTGCATCCCAGCCAGTGGATCGGCGACCCTCTCCGGCGCCTTCGTAACTGGCCTTGATGTTCGACGGCAACAAGAATCCGCTACGGCTGAGCGTCGGATAGTGTCGGGCCATCAGACTCCTTTGCCTCCGTGATAAAGCCGGACTACGCGGGAGCGCGGCCCGGCCGAGTTGACCAAAGAGGTGCGGATCTCGTCACGAGCCTTGATCAGCTCGTCGACGGTGCGGTACTCCACGGTGCGGTCGGTGTAGCGCACGACTTTCTCACCGCGAGCGATGGCCGCCTCAACCGCGTCGAGGTGCTTTTGTGTAAAGGACATATCAGCGTCTCTTCAAATAGCCGCTGGTGGAGCTGCGGCGTTGAGGGGGTGGTGCAACGGATCGTGGTTGAGCCGCTTGGGCGACGGGTTGCGGTGTTGGTTGTGGCAAGGCCCCCGGAACCGGCTGAGTGACTCGTTCGCCCTGCACGGGCTTGATGCCCAACGCGTCATCGAACAACCCAGACTGCGCCAGGGCCTGACGGACCCGCTCCCAGTCGTGCTCCTTGTAGCGGTTGATGCCCAGGTAATGCGCCATGGCAAGGCAGTACACCATCAGGTCGAGGGCTTCGTTGCGCTCGGCCTTGCCCTTGACCCATTCGATGCGCTTGTGGCCCCGCACATACCGGGCGACCTTACGTTCAGCTACGCACTGCGCGAAGAAGTCGTCTGGCAGGTCACTGGCAAAGTGCAACGCGCCCGGGCCTGACTCGAATGGATAGCGGTTGTAGATCCAGTCTTTCGCCGTGTCGGTACCGACAAACCACAGCTCGGCGCCGTTGCGTTCTGTCTGGCCTTTCCAGGTCACATCCACCATGGACGGCCGCTGGGCGATCACCGGCTTGCCGGGCTTGCTCGCGCCCTTGATGGCGAACACGTTGCGCCAGCGGCGCACGCGGCAGAACTGATAGACCTCGTCGGTGTGATGACCGCCGGAGTCGACAGCCGTCGCCAGAATGCCCAGGCCAACACCGCATGGATGCCGATACTTGGCCTTGAGCAACTCGTCCAGCGCCGCCCAGGTGCGGTCGTCTGCCGGGTCGCCTGCGACGATCTGGTAGTCAATGACCCAGCGCTCCATGCCGACGCCCCACCCCATCGCCATGAACTCCAGGCGGTTGGCCTGGACGTCAACGGCGCCGGTGATCATGAGCACGCCGGCCGGCATCGAGCCGAGGGTGAAGTTTTCCAGGCGTGCCCGGTGCTTCAGGGTATCGGCCTTGGTTTGCTCCTGGGCACTGTCCCATACCTTTGCCAAACGGGTGTTATAGAACACCTGCATCGGTTCAAGGTCGCCCTTGGCCTGGGCTTTTTTGGCCTTTTCGAACTGCTTGGCGAGGGACTTCCAGTCCATCCAGCCGAGCGGTGAATACAAGGCGTTGAGGGTAAACCCCACCGTCTCGCCATCACCCTCGGCATGGGCGCGCCATTCGCCTTTGGCGAGCATCTCGGCCTTGTGGTACTCCTCGATCAGCACGTCACAATCAGGGCCTGCGCATTGGTAATGCACAACGCTGAAGTCCCGCGAGTAGTGCAGGCGTTCCCATTCCAAGGTCTGCATATGCCCGCAGGAGGGGCACGGCACGTAGTAGTGACGTTGGTCGCTGCCCTCGAACAGGTCGGAGATCCGCGAGGCGCCCTTGATGGTCGGCGAGCTGGAGAAGTAGAACTTCGCATTGCGACCGAACGTACTGCCCCGCGTTTCCGCCAGCTCGATGGGGTCGCCCTCCTCGCCGATGTCCACTTCCCAGCGGTCAATCTCGTCGCCGTAGACGTAGCGCGCCGACAGCTCCGAAAGGTTGGCCGCCGAGCCGGCTGTGGTGACGTACAGCGACCCGCCTTCGAACTCCTTGGTGTCCATGGTGTTGCGCGAGTCTCGCGAGCGGCTGGAGGCCACCCGTTCGCGTAGCACCGGCGTGGCCTTGATGGTCTTGCCAATCCGCGAGGAGACCCGCTTCGCCAAGCCCAGGCTAGGCAGCAGCGTCAGGATGTTCGACGGCGCCATGTGGATCAGGCCGCCGATCCAGTTCAAGGCGATCTGGGTTTTCATCAACTGCGAGGCGACCATGGTCACCACGCGTTTGCAGGGGTGAGCCGGGGACAAGCAACGCATGGGTTCGCGGGCATACGGTGTACGCGACGTGCGGTACTGGCCAGGCTCGGCGGCACCGGTGTCACGCGGGATGCGCATGTATTCGTCGGCCCATACGTCGATCCAGACATCCGGGTCGGGACGCAGCCCACGGAAATACGCCTCGCGGTACACCTCTGCACCGTCAGGGATTTCCGTGGGCATAGGCTCAACTCGTGTTCAGGGCGTGTTCAAGGTCCGCCGAGGACAGGCGCTCCGCGTCCTCCAGCGTGCGGCGCAAGGCCGCCGTCAGGTGTTTTTCGATTTCCCAGGGGTCGGTCATGACCGCCAGCTCCGGCGCCAGCTGTGGCGGCATGCCAAACAGCTGATCGCGCAGGAGGCGGCCAGCGTTGTAGGCGCCTAATTTCACAGCGGGTAATGCGACCAGCGACCCCTTGGCTTTGTGCAGCTCAATTTCCGCGAGCTGGGCCAAGTTGTGCTCACGCAGTGCGCGGGCTTTCTGGAAGTCGGGGAGCTGCCCCGCAGGGGTGTTCGCGGGCGGCGGCGCAGCCGTGCAAGTCGGCTCAACCGAGGTTGAAAGCTGGCCGTACACGTCACGCTGAACCCGGTCCTGCTGGTGACGCTCGGCGACGGCGGCTTTGCTCGGGTCGGCAGTGTCGCGAATCAACGCTTCGCTGGCCTGAACATCGACTTGTTTGCCGTCGGCACTGAGCACCAACCGGTTATTGTTTTTCAACCAGGTGATGTAACTCGGTGCCCTGCCGATCCGGGCCGCAAAGGCGCTCTTCGACAGGTACTGTGGTTCTGTCATGAGCCCTCCTTTCAACGGCTTTTCAATGCAGACCTTTCAATTTCAATGGGTTGAATTTCAGTAAGCTGGCAACCCTGCCGCTAACGCTTTCCCGCGGGTTTGCGACCCCGTACCCCTGGGAAATCGGCAGGGTCCCCGGCGCCAAAATCACCCCTGCCCGCCAGCGGTCGGCGGTGCCTCTGCTATACCCAGCCGCTTGGCGGCCCAGCGTTCGTAAAGGCCGATGGCAACATCGGCACCCGCCATCGCCGTCAAACATCCCAACGCCCCTGCCGTCCAGATCGACATGCCGGCGGCGATCATCAGCATCATCGCCGTCACCCCGCAGGCAATACAGGCACCGGATCGAAGGGCAAGGCGCCGCAGCAATGCCCAACCCCGCGTCCCATCCTTGTCGGCCCGCCACATCTCCCCCGATACGCCGCCAACCAAGGCGAGGAGAATTACTAACCAGATCGGCATTTCTGCCAGTGCTTGCTGCTCGTTCGTCATTGCCCCGCCCCTTAAACGCAAAAACCCGGCGCAAGGGCCGGGTTTGGTGTGTGGTGCCTGCCGCTTTATGCGGTCGCACCTATCGAAGATGAGTACTTTTTACATGTCGATTCCGGTGGCAGCAAGCCTGTTTTAATGCCACCCGGTGAATGTCTGGTGAACGCCTAGGCAATGTCGGCGAATATCTTTATTGCGGCTTCCAGCGCCTGGGGCGCTGTCCTTCCTGTCCCACTATCTCTGATCGAAGTAGGACAGCTACAGGCGCCTAGAATCGGGGCCTGCCCCACTGTCCTACTTTATTTTCTCTTCTCTCCCGTAAAGACAAAAAGCTAAGAGCACGCGTGCGCGCCATGGGCGCGTATGCGCTCCCGCTACGCTCACACATGGGCGGGACGTGCGGGAAGGTTGGACAGTAGGACAGCTCAACAACAGCGCGGCCCGCGCTTGTCCAACTGCATCAAATAGCAGTGGGACAAGGCGAGCCGGTAGGACAACCACGGACGCAAACGGGGTCAAGCAGCGACCCCCATCAGCAGCCAATAGATGCACAGGTGCGCGTCATGCAGACGCTGGTAGTAGGTGTCGCGCCCGCAGCCGCAGTGGGCATACTTCAAGCGCATGTCGCTGTCTTGGTTGCAGTAGTGCTCTCGCACGACTTGCACATGCAGAGGATCGAGATGTTTGGTCACGATCAGCTCGATATCAAGCGAACCTTCCAGCGGCGCACGGAACGCCCGCCGGCCTCGAATCAGCTGTCCATTGCTCTCCATCATCATGGCAACCATGTTCCCACCGGCGAGCCCGCCGGCACTGAGGTCGCTATGCAGCTCCTCGGCCCATTTGCGCAGCCGCGCATCGATCTCCTTAATCATCGAAACATGGCTCCTCAACCGGCTGCTGCTCAAGGTTCGATGACCTGCCCCAGTTTTCTGGCTTCTTGTAAGCCCAAGGCCTGATGCCACTCTTGCGTAGAGCAGGTTGCCGGACCTTGCGCCAACCCAACCGGTGCATGATCGCCCCCACCCGCATCTGCTCCGGCTTGCCCCAGTGACCGAAGTCCAGCTTCAAAGCACCCAGAAGAATGTCGGTGCCGGTTGCAGTCTCGCCAATCTGAGACTCTTCAAGCCAAGCCAGGATCGGGCCTTCCCATTCATCCACCACAAAGCGCTCTTCCTGCGCCTCAGCGAACAGCGGCGCCTCCTCCCGGTTGACCCACCAGATATCCCCGGACTGATAGCAAAACATCGCCTCGGCCCACAGCTGGTCGCGGATCTCGCGCAACCTATCAAGGTCCACCTTGGTACAAGCAACCGGCCAATATCGACGGTTGCCGGTGGCATCCTTCAGGTATTCGTCCTGGTTCGTCGTACCCACGAAAACACACTGGCGTGGCACGTCCATCGTTCTGCGGCCATAGCTCTCGCGGTAAGTGTCCGTCGAGGCAGAAAAGAACTGCTTCGCCTTGGTGGACTCGGCCTTGTTGAAACTGTCCAGCTCTCCCAGCTCAACGATCCACTTGCCGCGAATCGCCTGGAACCCATCCTTGTCGCCCAAGGCGAAGGGGGTATCCATAAACCAAGCGCCACCCAAGACCGACATGGCGGTGGACTTACCGGCACCTTGCGCACCTTCGAGAATCATCACCGAGTCAGCCTTGCAACCCGGCTGCATCACCCGGCCGACCGCGGAGACCATCCAGCGCTTACCCACCTTGGAACTGTAATCCGTCGGGGCCACACCCATGATGTCTGTCAACCAGGTGTCGAGCCGGGGTACCCGATCCCACTCCAGGCCATTCAGGTAATCGCGTACAGGGTGAAAAGCATGGTCATGCGCGACAACACTCACAGCCTCGATAACGCTGCTCGCCTTGACCCGCAGGTTGTATTGTTGCGCGAGCCACTTCATGACCAGCATGTCATCAATGTCAGCCCAATCGCCGACACCGCCTCCATACGGGGCAGCACGCAGCTTGACGATCTTGGAGCTGAACGCACTGAAGCCAATCACACCGGCCCAGCGTTCGTCGTTGCCCAGGATCAGCTCGACGTTTTGCATGTGCGCGATCAACATGCCGTTTTCTGTGCGGGCCAACAGGTCTTTCCAGCCACCCGCTGCAGGCGGCTTGACCACCGCCAGAACTTGGCGGCGCACCGCCTCCAATCCTTCAGCACAGTGCAGGTCGTTGAAGTCAGTCCACTTATCCTCTCGCTCCCCCGAAAAGATCGGGCCTACTACCTGACCACCTACAACCGTTGCCGCGTTGTTGGCTTTCTCTTCACCTGGGTTCCAGGGCTCGCCATTCGAGCGCTTGGTTTTCCAGTCATCATCCCGGCAGATGATTAGTGGACGCCCCGGGAACCGCTCTCGCATTGCCTTGGCAACCACCATCAGGTTGCCCGCATCAAAGGCAATGGAGACCGTCAACGAGGTCGCCATGTGCAGGCTTGCACCGGTGGCGTAGCCCTCACACACCAGCACTGGCTCACCCGGCTCAGGGTGCGGACCAATGAGATGGAAAGCACCCTCCTTCGCCATCCCATAGGGCCAGTAAGACTTGTCGCGGCCGGTGTCCTCTTGCTTCTCGGGGAATATCACTTGTAACCCGACGATCTGGTCCCGAGCGTTTTGCATCGGCACCAAAACCGCGCCGGAGCGCGGAGCATAACGAACGCCCAGGCCCACGATCTGCTTTCGATCCAGATACGCGCTACGGCCCTTCTCGGGCATCCGCTTGAATAAACCAGCAGCACGGTTAGCCGCTCGACGGGCAGCGTTGGCAGCCTTCTCGGCGGCCTTGCGCTTGGCTTCCTCCTGACGAGCGCGCATGACTTCACGCTCTTCAGGCGTCATCCGGCCGGGCTTCACCTTGATCTTTTGCGTTTCACCTGAACGCCAGTCGCCGAACGCACCGAAGATCAAAATTTCGCCTTTCTCGGTGTGGTGCTCGTGTAGAACGTACCAGCCGTTTTTCTCTTTGCCCTTATCCAACGCGGTCTTGCATCGAATTAGCTTGCCGTAAAGCAGTGGCTGCGCGGGATCCAGACCGAAGTCCGTAAATTGATTCAGCACGTCATCGAGCATGGCGAGCCTCTCGCATCTCATCGATGGACTGGCAGCTCACACACAACGTGCAGCCCTGCTGGGCCAGTCGCCGCGCCTCGGGGATCGGATCGTCACAGCTTTCACAGAACAACAACGAATGCCCAGGCAACGCCGGCTTGAACGCACTGCGAGCAGCAAGCGCCTGATCGATGCGCTCCTGCACTAAGTCATTGGCGAAATCAGCAATGTCAGCCACGGCCGTCACCCCGCGTTGTGTGGTTGACGTACGTGGCGCGGTTGAACAATCCCAGCAGCCCCTGAATACCTCGAAACACCTGCAGGCGGATCGCGGCCAGCTCTTGATCGCTGACCACCCCATCACCAATGCTCTTGGCCCAGGTATCGGCTAGATCGGCCACCTGCCGGAAATACTCGGCGAGGCCGATGGTCAGGGTTTCCGGCATATCAGTGGTGTACACCTCAGACAGTTCGTGCCAGATCGTATCGCCGACCAAGGCATGCACCGCATCCAGAATGCGCCTGTCCTTAGTCAGCTCGAGGATCTCGCCAAACTCTTGAATGTTCACCGAGTGGCTGGGGTGCGTGGGAGACAGCTTGTGCTGCAGCGTGGTGGGATTTCGGCCGGTGGTGGCGGCGATTGCAGCGGCGCCGCCCGGATAGTCCCGTGCGGCATGGTAGAGCGCCAGATCGAGCGGCAGGACTTCCCGCTGTGCTCGTTCGACGCAACTCAGAGCGATTCGGCTCATGGCATTAATCCTTAAAAGTTGCCAGTGCCGCGCGACATGCAGTGGTGATACATTTGCCGCGTGGCTTGAAAGGGCCCAAACGCCGGCTAGATCTTAGGGATCGATACCGGCACCGTGCCGGGGCGAACAATCCGTTGTTCACCCCTGGCGCAACAGCTGCCCAATCTGTGGTGGAAAAGGCAGCAACACCAAGGCTTCCGAGCCTTGGGAAAGCGCGATAAAGAGAGGTGGTTTGCATGTGGTGTGCCCGCCTACCTTTATCGCGACCCGACAGCGCTGTGGTGGTGCGTGTCGGGAGGAACTGGGCGACCTTTGGGTCGCCTTTTTTCTAGCTAGGCGACGGCCTTGTGTGGAGCTGATGCGTTCAAAAGCCAAGACGCTTGGAAACCATTGCCTTTCCGCATCGCCGCATCTGCCAGTAGCTCAGCGTATTTTGTTTCACCGGTGTAATCGGTTCGCGGCAGGCATGCAGCCTGACGCCACTTGTTCAACGCCTGACAGCTTCTATTACATACCTTGGCGGCGGCCCCAATGCCGCCTGCAGCTTCGAAAGCGAACGCAATAGCGCTCGGAAAATCAGCGGGGTCCAACATGTCAGCCTCCATTTATCAACTTACGGTTGATGTTATAGATCAACTGACTATTGTGCAACCTTTGTGAGAGCATCAACCCATGGTTGATAAAAATACTCTCCGCGCAGCTTTCAGCGAGCGCCTACACGAAGCACTTGATGATGCGGACGTACGACGCCGAGGCCGAGGCGTAGACATCCATCGTGAGCTACAACGTCGGGGGGTAAACAAAACTACACAAGCTATTAGCAAATGGTTGAATGGAGAAGCCTTTGCCGAGGCAGATAGCATGTCTGCCCTTTGTTCATGGCTGAAAGTTCGCCGGGAATGGCTTGAGTACGGCGTCTTACCAAAACTTCCTTTGGGTGAGAATGACAGCCGTTCATCTAGCTCTGCCGATGAAAGTAATGTAAGCGTGGTTAGCCATCGGTTCGGCAAGGTTCCATTAATTTCATGGGTGCAAGCTGGAGCTTGGTGTGAAGCCATCCCAAATATAGAGTCTTATGATTCAGACTCTTGGCTATCTTGCCCTGTTCAAATAAGTGCTCACGGATATGCTTTGAAGGTTCTTGGCGATTCGATGACTAACCCCGGACCAGGTCGGAGCTACCCTGCCGGGTGCATTATTTTCGTAGATCCAGAAGCCGAAACTAGGACAGGGGATCGGGTAATTGCAAGATTACCTCGAACTAACGAAGCTACTTTTAAGATATTAGTAGAAGATGCAGGCCGGCAGTATCTCAGACCAATTAACCCGCAGTATCCGATAATTGAAATAACGGAAGAAACTCACATCTGCGGGAAAGTTGTTGGCGCCTTCGTTCCAGAGTAGTCAACCAAAGTCAAAACGACTCTCAGCAGCCCATTTCAGACTTTATACCATACATATTCTCAACTCTTATTGAGTTAAGCTTATTATCGGAACCAACAATGCGCAATGCCTCAACCACAGCGTTTCCGATGGTAGCGTAAGCTATCGAATCGGCCTTATTGGCGGTGGACAAATTCCGGAAGGATAGCAGTCCACTACGAAGCTTTGTGGTTAAATTCTCAGGCGTAGACCGCAGCCATTGCACATAATCATCAGCTGTCATGCTTGCTAGATATGCAACATCCTCCGGACTCCAGGAGCGCTCCGTTCCCACTCGCCATGAGATATCGTCAATATTTAGATTCTTGCCAGCCTTACCTGCTTCGATAACTTTCGCTCTAAGAACTTCATTTTGTACGCGATCTAAGTGCCAGGAAGACATGACTGAGCTATCTTGGAAGCTCCGTTCGTGGACAACCACGAAGTCCTCGATATATTCATCAACCGCCTCCCCCAACTCTTCTAGCATATCAATCGCAGAAGAAAAATCTGACAAAGAAATTGTCTTCAACTCCGTATCAAGGACTTTCTTGAGCCGCTGTGTAAACTCATCTCCATCGTCACCAAAAGAGTCATGATAGATTTTCCACGCACCTCGCAATTCAGCGTCAACATTACTTACCCGATATCGCTCCTCTACTTCTGCAAAGACAGTTAAAACAGCTTCTTCTTCGACGAATCCACGCTCAAGATAGCTACCAATTCGC
This sequence comes from Pseudomonas sp. Z2-11, assembly GCF_054161305.1. Taxonomy (NCBI): domain Bacteria; kingdom Pseudomonadati; phylum Pseudomonadota; class Gammaproteobacteria; order Pseudomonadales; family Pseudomonadaceae; genus Pseudomonas; species Pseudomonas sp. Z2-11. Next base: position 1,468,528 of record NZ_CP096395.1, on the reverse strand, counting down.
GCGTCGAATTTTGATTCCGACATTTGTAGTTCAACATTCATGTTTTTGAATGCTAACTGCCCCTCAGTCAGGCTATCTGCACTGGAATTAAGATAATTAGCCCATGAGCCTGCGGCCAAGCTACTACGAAGATCAGAATAACTTATGAAACCATTACCTAAATAATAGGAAGAACACAACACTGCTGCGTGCAAATAGAATTCACAGACAAGCCCTGAATCCTTATTATTCAAAAACGATGCATGTGCGCTTAGCAAAGCTTTCAGCTTTCGAAGCACTCTAACATTCTTAACACCAATTTTTAATATTACAGACCTGAGAAAATCGTAATGATCAAAATCTGGAGAAAACACATGATTAAAATTCGTTTCGCACGACGGACTATACAGCAATTCTGCATCCACAACTTTTTCGCGATATGACTCAAACTGTTCTAAATCACCGCTGCCTTTATCGAAGGATTTTTCATTAAAAATCATGACAACCTTACAAGATTTCCTCTGAGCCAACTCATCCGCCAGTCCCATAAACTCTTTGATGCTCAGCCCGCTTCCTTTGCGCTCAATATCGTCAAAACAGACCACATAGTTATTTACCAAACTATATTCAAAACTTGACATAAGGCTAGAAAACTTATCCAGCATCGGTATTTTTTTGGCGTGTCCGGTCAGAAATCCCAAAAAAGGAGCTTTCGATTTCGCCAAGTCCAATGCTGACTTGACTTGAGGAAATTTCGAGTAGAGCGTACTGGACTTCTCAAGTTCCCTTTCAAAAGATTTTACTATCTTTTCGTCCGACGCGATGGCCCTACCATTCTGAAAAATACTCGCTCTAATATCAGCAAGAGAGTTCCTGCCAAAAAGCGAAACGTAGCTATATGCAATCTGACCTAAATCTTTTTTTTGTATACGACCAGCAATGTATTCTTCCCAAAAAAAAGTTTTCCCAACTCCCCAATCACCCCTCAATACTATGACTCCAGAGTTAGATTCAAAAAACACATCTAATGATTTTTTTAGGTAATCCATACGATCGACTTCCATTGCTGGGGGCTGAGGATCCACATCATAGCAATGAGCCACCCCGCGTTCACTATCATCGTGCCAAATCGACTCACAGGTAAAAATCAACGATCGGTTGTTGACATACATCAACCGGTGGTTGATATTCATCTCACTCTTCCACCACAGAGCGAGGTAAAACCATGCACACCACTGCATCCCTACACGTACATCCGGCCGTAGCCGACCTAACTCGGATCTTCGAAGTGAGGCGCTTGGCACGCAGTCACGGCTGCACCTTCATTCCGTCAAAACCTAAGCCACAGGCTCATACCGCACCGACCTCTTTCGATCCAAACGACGGAGGCCGGGCGGCATGAGCAAATTCAGGATCGACAACCGCACACTGACGTTGCTCAGTGCCCAGGTGAACCTCAGCGGGACATTCAACCACACCCTACGGTCCACGCCTCGACGCGATGTACTGGCGTTTCGGTTGAAAGTGGAACGCAACAAAGTGGACAGCACCTTCACAATTGAGTTGGGTTCAGAGCGCCACACGCTGACCCTCCCCAACACTAAGAAAACGCACTTGAAGCTGGCCGACTTCATCGAGGAGATCCTCAACGGCCCTTTTGAGCTATCTGGAGAATCCCACCCGCTACGACATGCAGAACGCGAGTACGGTGCTTTTAGCACTCAGCAGCGCGAACGAGTTCTCAGGCTCGTATGCACGGGCGGGTTTATCGACCTGGACCTGGGCTTTGAGCTACCGATCCGGCTCGCCGTGCACCGGACACGTACACGCTCGGGAATCACCGTTGTCATGAGCATCGGCGTCAAAAGCCCGCGTACCAAGTGCTTCACCGTGTATGGCACCGACGCCGAGATGTACGAGCAGGTTTGCGAATCCATCAACCACCTGGCTGCGCTGGCGACACCCGCCGCGCACGCCGCTTAGGAGGTATGCCATGGAGCGCAACCTCGAAAAGACCGCCAAGCACCTCGGCCTGACCCGTCCCGCCCTGATCAAACTCATGCGCGAGAAGGGTCTGCTCACCGACCGCAACCTGCCGGCGTTCCCCGTCCGCGACCGTGAATACCTTCGGGTCAAGGACAGCAACTGGTACCACGACACGCTGGGCATGCAGTACAGCCAATCGACACGCGTCCGGCAGGCCGGCATCCCCTGGCTAGCGGAGCAACTGGGCCTCGACCTTCCTGCCATCCCGGCAGACAACCGTGACGTGGCCTAGGGAATACGCCCGCCAGATCATCGCCCTACGCACCCTCAAGGAGCGCAACGCCGCGCTCCTTGAGGTGCCGGAGCATCTGCGCGAGTTGACCAAACGCCATTGCCTCAATGCCTGGAATCACCCGGCCCGAAACAAACGCATGGAGAGCCCCAAGCCTCATGACTAGCCAGCCTCAAAACCCGCTGCGCCTGATGCCAGCACCGGAGACGGCCACCGTCGAGCTGCTGTATCGCACCTTCGGCGACGTGCTTATCCCCCTCGAAAAGCTGCGCGTGCAGTACTTCCGCAACCTCAACGAGCAGTCGTTTGCAGCCGAAATCACCAGCGGCCGCATTCAACTGCCCGTGACCACGCTCGACAGCAGCCGCAAGGCACCGAAGTACGCGCACATCCGCCACGTCGCGGCACTGATCGACATCCAGGCCTACAAGGCCGACGAAGTCCACGCGAAGGCTCAGGCCGACGCGACTGAAGAACCCCAACCGTAACGGCTGCCACCACCAGCCACCCAAACCACCAGGAGCACACCACATGACTGCAATTCAAATATGCGCGTTGATCGCACTGATCGCCGGTGCAGCCCTCATCTACTGGACCGGCTATCGAGGCGGTCTTATCGATGGGCGCATTCAAGGTCACGAGGCTGGCATCGAAGAAGGCACGAACGACGAGCGTGCGGCAAACGCCAAAACCATTCGCGAACTAAAGGCATCGCTCAACTTCATCCGCGCCGACCACAAGCACCTCGCAGCCCATGCGAAGCGGCTGAGAGAAAGCCAAGCCTTTGGCCCTCAAGAGCGCCAAACGCTTATGCAGATCGCAGAAAAACTGAGGCTGGCCTCAGACACCTTCCGCGCCATGAGTTCGAAGGCCCAGGCACAGCAGGCGCTCGAACTGCGCGACAAAGCACTGGGCATGGCCGCGCTGCTGGATCAGGTCAAAGTGGAGGACGCAGCATGAGCCGCCACAGCCCGATGCTACGCCTCTCGCCTCAAGATGCCGGCGTGCTGCACCAGCAACACGCCAAAGCCACCGCCGAACTGCGCGAAGTGACTCGATTCCGCAAAGAGTTCGACCGGCAACTGTCGCTGCTGATCGGCTACGACGCCCTGCGCAAGTTGCACAAGGATACCCAGAACGCTCTGCTGCTCGCCGACCTGGTCAAGGAGGCAGCATGAACTGGATCCTCACCCATACCGGCAAACGCTTCGACCTGTTCGAGCAGGACGTCGACCTGATCGATCCACGGGATGTTAGAACGCTAGATGCTGGAAATAGCACGCTCCCGCAGCCTGATGAGCGGTATAAGAAAACCGTTATTTCGAGACTAACTCAATCGGAAACTGTTTCTACGATCGCGCAGGTTCTTCAATATCTCACTGAGTTCCGTTTTATTCACGCCCAACTCCTCCAGATAAAATTTCAGATTTTCTCGATCGGAATCTCGAAGTGTTCCTTGGTGGAGCATCGCGTCCTGAAAAATCCCACAGGAGTTACTTATCCTTTTGAGGGCCTTCAATATTGGTCTGAGCGCTTGCTCGCTCACGGGTTGGGAAATAGCAAGCATCAAAGCCTGATGGACGCTTTCAAGACGCCTTGCACTCACAGGCGTATCGTCACGGTTTTTAGCGTTCCTGTAGGCCGCGGACAACGCCGCGTGAGCTTCTTGAACTATCCCCTCTGCCAAGAGCACCGCCCGTATCTCAATGCCGAGCTCGGACTCTTTTCCAGCCCTCTGTTCGAGCGCATGTGTCTGTCTCGCAACCAAAAAGGCTCCAACGATAGCGCCGATGGAACCTATTGCTTGCACCCAAGCAGCCGCGCTTTCACTCGACTTTGTAAACAAGAGGATGAAAGCGCAGCCGATAACAAAAGCCCCAGCAGGAGAAAGCGCAATTTTGAGCAGCGTATTGGTTTTGAAGCGAATTTCCTCAGGGAACATAGCTGGCTCCAGGCCATTACAAAGTCGGCGATTCTGACCAACTCTCATCGTCTCGTCCATGGGGTGATGGCATGACGTCCTGCACTCGGCCACTTAAAACAATTGTCAAAACTCAGTTCGGCCTCAACTTTTCTGGTGCGCTTCGGGTAGACCTATTTGCAGGTGGTGGCGGCGCAACCATGGGCCAGGAAATGGCTACGGGCAAAGCCGTCGATATCGCGATCAACCACAACCCCAAAGCCATCAGCATGCACAAGCGCAACCACCCAGGCGCAGAGCATTACATCTCGGACGTCTATGAGGTGTGCCCCCGAAAGGCGACACGAGGCCGCCCCGTCGCACACCTACACGCAAGCCCCGAATGTACCCATCACAGCCTTGCCGCCGGAGGTCAACCACGCAGCAGTGCCAGCCGCTCCCTGTCGTGGGTCACCATCAAGTGGGCCGGACAGGTCAAACCCGACCTCATCACTATGGAAAACGTCTGGCAGATCCTGCAATGGGGCCCCTTGATTGCTAAGCGATGCAAAACCACCGGTCGGGTGGTTCGCCGCGATGGCAGCGTGGCCGCACCTGGCGAGCGCGTTCCGGTCCAGGATCAATACCTGGTGCCTGATCCGAAACGCAAGGGCAAGACCTGGCGCCGCTTTCTGCAGATCCTCAAGAACATGGGGTATGACATTCTGCATGGAAAGCTCAAAGCCTGTGATTTTGGCGCTGCTACTACGCGTGAACGCCTTTACATGGTCGCTCGATGCGATGGCAAGCCACTGTATTGGCCGGAGCCGACCCACTTCAAGGCACCCGCGAAAGGCCAAAAAGCTTGGCGTAACGCAGCCAGTTGCATCGACTGGTCGATCCCCTGCCCGAGCATCTTCCTGACGAAAGAAGAAGGCAGTGCCGCTGGTGTACGCCGGCCATTGGCAGACAAGACCATGGAGCGCGTGCGCAAAGGTGCTCGCCGCTATGTGGTCGATCACGCCGACCCGTTCATCGTAAGCGTCAACCACTCAGGCAATGACATCGCTCGATGCCAGTCCGTGCAAGATCCAACCAAGACCATCACCGGCGCGCATGGCTTCGCCCCGGTGACGCCACAAGTCGCGCCTTTCCTCACAGAGCACGCCAATGCTACATCCCAGCGCAACATGCCTGCTGATGCGCCGCTGGGGACCATCTGCGCACAAGTCAAAGGCGGACACTTCGCTCTTGCCGTGGCCTACATCGCACAGCACAACGGCGGCTTCAACGAGACGTTGGGCCGACATCCAGATCAGCCACTTACATCCATAACTACCACAGGCAGCCAGCAACAGCTGGTAACCGCCAATCTGCTAACCCTGCGCAAGAACTGTGTGGGCAGCGCGATGGAAGAGCCGATCTCAACTATCTGTGCCGGCGCAGAACATCACGCGCTGCTCGAGTACACACTCGCACTAGACGTTGAGGAAGGCGCTCTGCGCGTTGCCGCTTTCCTGATGGGGTACTACGGCACCGACAACATCTACGACCTGCGCGACCCGGCTGCCACTATCACCACACGGGATCGGCTGGCACTGGTTACAGTGGTGATCAAGGGCACACCGTACGTCATTGTCGACATTGGCATGCGCATGCTGACACCCCGGGAGCTTTACCGAGCCCAGGGCTTCCCGGACAACTACGTGATCGACCATGGCCACGACGGGCGGAAATTCAGCAAGAAAGACCAGGTACTGATGGTGGGTAATTCTGTATCCCCATGGCCGATGATGGCCCTGATCGGCGCCAATACAGATCGGGCCGATGATGAGTTGATGGAGGTGGCGGCATGACCACCCTTGATCGTTATTTGAAGGAGGTAGAGGTACTTTCGGTAACGTCGCTCTCACACGCCACACTCTGGCGTGAAGTGAAAGCAAAACGGTTCCCAGCTCAAGTCCGCATTTCACCAGGGCGAGTCGGCTGGAGAGCATCAGAAATTGCATCCTGGCAAGCAGATCCAACGGATTGGCAAGTGAAGACAGCAGCCTGAGTTCAATTGCAGTGTTGGACAAAACAGTGCGGAGGCGCTACATATGGCCTTCGCATTTTTTATGTTCGGATAGCCTTATGACAAGTGAAACCATAGCCGAAACTACTGAGATCTTATCGCAATCTTTCGCTGAGTTCCTAGAAGCCTCCCCACCAAATCAGATAGCGCACATCCATGACTTGATGGATTTGAAGTGGAATGGTGCCGGCCAGCACTACTACTTGAAAACACCCGAAATACAAATTCATTGTTCAGAAGAATCTTGCAATGGCGTTCGCTTTCATCGCTGCATTGAGGGAGATAGAACTTCAATAAGAGCGGAAACCAAAATTAACTGCTTCATAATCTATCGCTGCTCAAACTGTCAAAAACATAAAAAAATATATGCCATTACGGTTTACAAAGAAGACCAAGAAGTTAGCGGGACGTTGATAAAATATGGTGAAAATCCGGTATTCGGCCCTCCCGTTGCAGCAAGACTTCTAAAGCTAATCGGCCCTGACAGAGATAATTTTTTAAAGGGCAGAAGGTGTGAAAATCAGGGATTGGGGGTTGGAGCATTTGTTTATTATCGGCGTGTAGTGGAACATCAAAAAAATCGAATATTTAAAGAAATTGTCAAGGTATCTGAAAAAATTGGCGCTCCGAAAGAAAAGGTAGACATCCTGAACGCCGCTCTATTGGAAACCCAGTTTACAAAAGCACTAGACATGGCAAAAGATGCTATGCCCGAAAGCTTACTTATTAACGGCCATAGCCCACTGAAACTTTTATACAGAGCATTGAGTGACGGCATCCATAATCTTTCTGATGAAGATTGCCTAGGCTACGCCGCCAGCGTTCGCGTAGTGCTTGGCGAACTATCTGACCGCTTGTCACAGGCTCTTAAGGACGAAGTAGAAATCACCAACGCCCTCAATCGATTATTGACGCCCAAGTAGAAACAACAGTGTCTAAACTCCACCGTTGTGAATTTTGGCCTCTGTTTCCAACCATGAGGCCCAAAGATCAAGGGCGGTCTGTTTTTCTTTAAAATAGTCGTAGCGATCATAATGCTTTGATGATACATCTGAAAACGCATGCCCTTGGATGCGGTCCCGAATCTCCTTGCTAATGCCCGCTACGCCCATCAAGGTTTTACAAGTCCTGCGGATATCCCTGAGAGTGAACGGCCCTGTGAAACTTTCTTTATTTCTTGAATAAAGCTTAGTGACTGCTCGCGATAGCGAATTAGTATGTATCGAATCGTTTAGGTCCTTGCCAGCGAATGGATACGGATCGCTGGTGGTGAGCATTGACAATCGTTTCAAGCAGGCCAAAGCCAAATTATTAAGCGGCACAACATGCGCGGTGCGCTCCCCCGCTTTGCCTTTTGCATCCCTAATCAACATGTGATCCTTGTGGTACATGCTCCGGTCCGAGGTCAGCAACTGGGTGGGCCTCTGGCCCCCCGTGGCGATTAGAAACTTGATTAACTCAGATGTCACGATACTAAGCTCTTCCGGCAGCAAGTTCCAAAGCGTGCCCAGCTCCTCAGCCGATAGCGCTCGCTCTCCAGGCTTCTCCCAATCCTTCTGCACCGGCACGCCGGCTACAGGGTTGTGCTTCAGCCCAAACTGAACTCCGTCCTTCAGATAGTCCCGAGGATTATTTTCCTGATTGAGCCCGTGCTGAAACGCCGCATGCAGCCGGGCTCTGACTCGATTAGTAAATGTGGTCACCCCATCCTGAATCATCTTCGACAGAATATCCTTGATATGACCAGGCTCAATTAAAGAGGCTGGCAGCTTCGCAATCTCTGGATGCGGCTCAGTGACGTACTTCTTAAATGACCATTTCACATCATCGTGTGAAGCCGCACCTTCGGCCTTGAGCTTTGAAACATACGAATCAAGCAGCAGGGAGAGTGAGCCGCCGGACGCGTCCGTTTCACCCGCCTCACTACATAGGATCCGTGCATCGGACAACGACAAATCCGGCCAATTACCCAGCTTTTTGCGCCGGATTTTCTGCTGGATGTAGCGAACGTAATAAAGCTCCTTGATCCCAGTAGTTTTAACCTTTACCACCAGCACACCGCTACCACGTGAACCTCGCTTATCGGATCGCGTGTAATCGGTCTTACCAGGTTTCATGGATCGTATCTGTTTGTCTGTCAGCATCGCGTAAGGTGTCTGTTATAGGTGTCTGTTAGTCCGAATCAACACAAGATTACCTGATATCAAATGAGACGAGAAATAGGTTTTCAACCCACTGATTTATAACGATTTTTAACAGACAAAGAGACAGCATGAAAAGCACTGAGATTCCATGCTATCCAGCTTCCCAAGCTGATAACGAGGGTTCGATTCCCTTCACCCGCTCCAATCGAATTCTGGTCCCGCGTCGTGATGGTTTTGACGGGGGACAAAAAAACCGGCTCCTGGTGGCCGGTTTTTTTTGGTCTGGGGTTTGTGGGGGCACTCGCTCCGCGATTGTCTTTTTCTCTAAGGAGCCAGGTGAAAATCTTTGCCCGGTTCAAGCAGTACCGGGCAAAGGGCGACACACTAAAGACTATTACGAAAGCATATGCATTTTCCTGCCGTCACCAATATGTAGCGGCAGGAACGCTGCCTTGGCTGTCAGGAAAACATATCATTGGCAAATGTGTTGATGCCCACCAGACTGATGAGCTGCATATCAGCTGTCTGGATCTGTTCGATGGTGTCGTAACCTGCATACCAATCCTTCAGGCGCACACCTTCTTGCGGTGCCTGTCCCGGAGTGAAACTTGATCGGTGCAGATAGAGGTCATCACCGATGCGATCAGCCAACAGTTCAGAGCTATCGATGTAGGACAAAACCAATTTGTCACCGCTGCTGATACCGTCGTCCTGAATCGTCACTAACTTTGGAGTATCGATGGTGTAGATATCCTCACCCTCACCGCCGTTAGCAAAACCGCCGGTCTGCAATATCAGCCTGTCATCCCCCTGACCTCCTGACAGTGAAAAGCCCACGCCTCTACCGGTCAGCAGGTCGTTGCCTTCCCCACCGTCAGCCATGCCATGTATCACAGTGATAGTGTCATTTCCGGCCTCACCGTAGGCTTGAGTCCCCTCGTCGCTCGCAGTCGTGACGATGGTGTCGTTACCGCCGCCGCCGTACAGGATGTCTGCCTGCGGCCCGTTCGCCGAGCTATCGACGCTGAAAGGTCCTATCCAAGAAGTCAGCCCACCATAGAGGAAATCATTGCCGTCACCGCCGTCGATGACGTCGTTGCCCAATCCACCCTCCAGATAATTAACACCCGTGTCTCCAACCAGGACATCGTTGAAATGACTGCCCAACACATGTTCGATGTTAAGCAATACATCACCTTCGGCATCGCCACCTTGATTGATTTGCGTCTGCAAGTTGATCGAGATGCCTGTTGTACTTGTAATGTAAAAAGCACTGTCCAGACCTACCCGGCCATCGATTACATCTGCCCCGGCTCCACCAATGAAGATATCCTTCAGACCCGAGCCCGATAGCGTGTCGTCAAAATTGCTGCCTTGAAACATTTCAATGTTGGCGTAGGTCTGACCAGCAGCCGCCCCTATGTTCGTGCCGTTGGTCAGGTCGATCGTCACCGCGCTGTCAGACTGTTCATAAGTGACCAGATCGATGCCAGCCGCGCCATCGTGCGCCACGGGCGAACTACCACCGTAGAAAATGTCGTTGAAATTCGATCCTCTGATCGCCTCGATACCGGTGTAGGTATCACCCGCCGCGATCCCGGAATGCACGCCCGTCTTGAGGTTGATGGCCATGGCTGCTTTGCTGTCGAGATAGCTCGCTATGTCATAGCCAGCACCGCCTATGAGCTGATCCGCTCCCGCGCCACCGTACAGTGTGTCGTTACCCGAACCGCCGGTAATGATGTTGTCGCTGTCGTTGCCATAACCGGTAAATGCACCAGTGCCGACGTAGGTCAGGCGCTCGACGTTGGCCGCCAGGACCGTGCCGTTGGCATTGATCACCGACACGCGGACTTCATCGTTGCCGCCACCGGCCTGTTCGATGATGTAGGGGGTCAGCCCCAGATTGATGTTGTATATATCGTCGCCAGCTCCCCCTTCCAGCTGTACCGTTGGGATTACGGTGTATGGGCCAGCGGAGAGCACGTCGTTGAAGGCAGAGCCTATGACGGTTTCGATATTCCCTAAAATGATGCCTTCGGCATCTCCGCCCGTGCCTGCGGTTCCCCACCCATTACGGATATCGACGTTTACCCCGGCAGTCGAGCCCGAGTAGTCGACCGTATCGATCCCGGCACCGCCGTCGAGTTGCATACCGCTGCCATCGCCAACGAACGTGTCGTTGAAATTCGATCCCCTGATCACCTCGATACCGGTGTAGGTATCGCCTGCCGCGATCGCGGAATGCACATCCGTCTTGAGATTGATGGTCACAGCTTCATTGCTGTCGGTATAACCCGCTACGTCAGTGCCAGCACCACCGATGAACTGATCCGCGCCCGCGCCTCCGTATAATGTGTCGTTACCCGAACCGCCGATTAACTGATCTACTCCCCCACCACCGTACAGTGTGTCGTTACCCGAACCACCGGTAATGACGTTGTCGCTGTCGTTGCCGTAACCGGTAAATGCACCAGTGCCGACGTAGGTCAGGCGTTCGACGTTCGCCGCCAGGACCGTGCCGTTGGCATTGATTACCGACACGCGGACTTCATCGTTGCCACCACCGGCCTGTTCGATGATGTAGGGGGTCAGCCCCAGATTGATGTTGTAGATATCGTCGCCAGCTCCCCCTTCCAGCTGTACCGTTGGGATTACGGTGTACGGGCCAGCGGAGAGCACGTCGTTGAAGGCAGAGCCTATGACGGTTTCGATATTCCCTAAAATGATGCCTTCGGCATCTCCGCCCGTGCCTGCGGTTCCCCACCCATTACGGATATCGACGTTTACCCCGGCAGTCGAGCCCGAGTAGTCGACCGTATCGATCCCGGCACCGCCGTCGAGTTGCATACCGCTGCCATCGCCAACGAACGTGTCGTTGAAATTCGATCCCCTGATCACCTCGATACCGGTGTACGTATCGCCTGCCGCGATCGCTGAATGCACACCCGTCTTGAGATTGATGGTCACGGCTTGCTTGCTGTCGGTATATCCCGCTATGTCATAGCCGGCACCACCGATGAACTGGTCCGCTCCCGCACCACCGAACAAGGTGTCGTTACCCGAACCGCCGGTAATGACGTTGTCGCTGTCGTTGCCGTAACCGGTGAATGCACCGGTGCCGACGTAGGTCAAGCGCTCGACGTTCGCCGCCAGGACCGTGCCGTTGGCATTGATCACCGACACGCGGACTTCATCGTTGCCGCCACCGGCCTGTTCGATGATGTAGGGGGTCAGCCCCAAATTGATGTTGTAGATGTCGTCGCCAGCCCCCCCTTCCAGCCGTACCGTGGGGATTACGGTGTACGGGCCAGCGGAGAGCACGTCGTTGAAGGCAGAGCCTATGACGGTTTCGATATTCGCCAAAATGATGCCTTCGGCATCTCCGCCCGTGCCTGCGGTTCCCCACCCATTACGGATATCGACGTTTACCCCGGCAGTCGAGCCCGAGTAATCGATCACGTCGATCCCGGCGCCGCCGTCGAGTCGTATACCGCTGCCATCGCCAACGAACGTGTCGTTGAAATTCGATCCTCTGATCACCTCGATACCGGTGTAGGTATCACCTGCCGCGATCCCGGAATGCACGCCCGTCTTGAGATTGATGTTCACAGCTTGCTTGCTGTCGGTATAACCCGCTATGTCATAGCCGGCACCGCCGATGAACTGGTCCGCTCCCGCGCCACCGAACAAGGTGTCGTTACCCGAACCGCCGGTAATGACGTTGTCGCTGTCATTGCCGTAACCGGTGAATGCGCCGGTGCCGACGTAGGTCAGGCGCTCAACGTTGGCCGCCAGGACTGTACCGTTGGCATTGATTACCGACACGCGGACTTCATCGTTGCCGCCACCGGCCTGTTCGATGATGTAGGGGGTCAGCCCCAGATTGATGTTGTAGATATCGTCGCCAGCTCCCCCTTCCAGCTGTACCGTTGGGATTACGGTGTACGGACCAGAGGAAAGCACGTCATTGAAGGCAGAGCCTATGACAGTTTCGATACCAATGAGCGTATCTCCCTCTGCATCGCCACCCCGTCCAACAAGTCCAGTGCCCTGACGCAAATCTATACTGATACCTTCAGTAGATGCCGAATAGTCGACAGTATCTAAACCCGCACCGCCATCGATTTTGTCTGCGCCAGCAGTCCCCTTGATGACATCGTTGCCACCCAGAGCGTTGATCTCATCGTCCCCTGCGGTGCCAATCAGTGCATCTGCGCCAGCTGTTCCATTAATGACTGCCATTTTTCTTCCTTGCTTTAAGGATGGTAGAGGAGGTTTTCGTAAATCAGTGTGTGTTCACAAAACTGAAGCATGAATCCCGGCGGTGTTTTTCGGCTGCGGCCAGTGAAGCTTGAGCGGAGATTCGTCTGGAGAATGAGCAATTAAAGTTTCATCTATTAAATTTCAGGCACGACAAAACCGCCCGATCTGAAACAACGGGATATGTTCGATTTTTTACGGTCCATTGCGCAGCCGATCCATGCTGAGTTCCATCCAGGGCCCTTCCCCCTATCGGGAAGTTGATTGGCACCAAGTTTCCTTGCGTGATAGCACGATAATCAGTATCTACTCAAGCATCTGGCAAATGCCCCAACGGCAGCGCACCCGGAGCCTTCACCGTGTTGATCGCAAAATTACTGCGAATGTCACTCACCCCCGGCAGCTTCAACAGCTTGCCCGTGACAAATCGGTCATAGGCCCGCAAGTCCGGCACCACCACTTGTAGCAGGAAATCCGACTCGCCTGACACCAGGAATGCCGAGATCACTTCGGGTAGCGCGGTCACCGCCAGGCGAAATGCCTCGGCTCGTTCATCGGTGTGCCGTTCGACCTTGATGCCGACAAAGATCGTCATACCGAGGCCCACTTCATCGCGATCCAGGATGGCTTGATAGCCGCGGATCACTCCCGCTTCCTCGAGCATCCGCACGCGGCGCAGGCATGGCGAGGGGGACAGGCCGATTTCTTCGGCCAGTTGTACGTTGCTCAGCCGGCCGTCCCGCTGCAGTGCAGCGAGAATTTTGCGGTCGAAGGCATCAAGTTTCATGATTTGGCACTTTTCGATTGAATGGATCGATCACTTGGCAGGTTATGCCAATTCTTAGAGCTTTAGAAGCTGATTACGCAAGCACCTGCCCTACCCTTCGGCCATAGACTGGCATCTCCAATCCACTGATTGCGGAGGGCATGCAATGACAGAGCTCTGGTTGTTTTTCATGGCGTTGACGGTGGCGTATCTGTTGCCCGGGCCGGACATGATCCTGGTGCTGCAAACCGGTGCCCGTCAGGGCAAGGCTGCGGCGCTGGCGACGGCGGTAGGCTTGGGCATGGCCCGGGCATGTCATGTCGCGCTGGCGGCAATGGGGCTCTCGGTGTTGTTCAAGACAGCGCCCTGGACCTTTGATGTGGTGCGCCTGGCAGGTGCTGCTTATCTGGCGTGGATCGGGTTTCAGTGTTTGCGAACCACGTTGGTGCCAAGCTTTGAAGGAGCTGACGCCGAAGTCGGAAAGCGACAGTGGTACCAAGCGATACAACGCGGTCTGCTGACCAACCTGCTCAATCCCAAGGCGCTGCTGTTTTGCTCAGTGTTGCTGCCGCAGTTCATCGACCCACAGGGCGGGCCGGTGCTGGGGCAATTCGCGATGCTCGGTTTGGTGCTGGTCGGCGTCGGCCTGCTGTTTGACAGCGCCTACGCACTGGTGGGCGTAGCGCTCGGACGCTGGCTTCAGCGATCGCCCTCGGCCCAACGTGCGCAGCAGTGGGTGTTTGGCAGCGTGCTGATTGGGTTTGCGGTACGGCTGACGTTTGTGCAGCAGTCGTAGGTCTTGTGGATATGTCTGCGAATACGCTGAAACCGGGACTGCTTCGCAGCCCAGCGGGAGCAAGCTCCCTCGCCACGGGTTGCGATCCTCCAGATGTTCCTTGCGTCTCACATCTGGAAATAGACCCAATCCGACCCTCCGCCGCCTTGTCCTGCGCCGCTTCTAGACTTCAGGACGTAGGTCCCACTCGATCCCGGTCGTCGCTAACGGTGGTTATAGTGTTGATCATTCCTTTCTGGTAGGTATAGTACCTACCACACACACACACCACACGGAGGTGTTGTGAACAGCCGATTCCTGATAAGCCAGATTGTTGCGGATGGTTGGTACCTGGTACGGATCCGAGGCAGTCACCACCATTTCAAGCACCCGACCAAACCGGGACTGGTTACGGCTCATCCCAAGAAGGACCTGCTCAAGAAAACGGCCATCAGTATTTTGCAACAGGCCCTGCTCCAGACGGCCAGTTGCCCAGCTTCCCCGGAGGACGATTGAATGCTTTACCCGATTGCGATTTCCATGGGCGATGAGCACCACGCCTGGGGCGTTGAAGTGCCGGATATCCCTGGTTGTTTTTCCGCAGGCGATGATCTGGACGATGCCATGGCCATGGCGCGCGAGGCCATCGAAGGGCACTTTGAAATTCTTGCCGAAGATGGTTCGCCCATTCCGCCGGCCAACACCGTGACGCTGCACGCGGCCAATCCGAAATATGCCGGGTGCGCGTGGGCATTGGTGGACATTGATGTGACCAGATATCTGGGCAAGGCGCAGAAACTCAACATCACCCTGCCCGGCTACCTGCTGAACCGTATCGATGAATATGTGCTGCATCATCCCGAGGAAAAGAGCCGGTCAGGCTTCCTGGCATCGGCGGCACTCAAGGTTTTGCAACAAGGACGCTGAGCAATACCTGCCGAAACACAAGAACCTGTGGGAGCGAGCCTGCTCGCGAAGGCGGTGGAACAGTCAATTTCCAAGTTGCTGACCTGACGCCTTCGCGAGCAGGCTCGCTCCCACAGGTTTGTACATAGCCCGGCCTGGGCTATGTGATTTATTTGCTCTCCGACTTGGACTCCTGCATCTGCACCGAAGACTTGGTGCCGTCGGTGTTGTCCTTGGTCTCGTTATCCGAATTGTCAAAGCAGCCCTGCAGTGCGAACAGGCAACAGGCGAGGCAGAAGGTGCGGGTGAGGTTCATGGTGTACTCCGTCAATGAAGGCTTTAAGGAGTGACCATCAGGCAGAGCAAATGGTTGCGCCAGTCTTCGTCCCGGACGATGAACGTCGACGGAGGTTCGGATTGAAATGTAAGTAGAATTTTCGCCGCTTCGTTGGTGTCACACCAGACAGGTGCATCCACTGAGGAAACACGGCAATGACGTTCGCAAAGATTGCTCAAAAACTGGCCCTGTGGGCAGGAAGTCCCAAGACCTTTCTCGGAGCTATTGTGTTGTTGGCGCTCTGGGCCGCCAGCGGACCGTTCTTCGGTTTCAACGACACCTGGCAACTGATCATCAATACCTCGACCACGATCATCACCTTCCTCATGGTGTTTCTTATCCAGAACACGCAAAACCGCGATACCGATATCCTGCACTTGAAAGTCGATGAATTGCTGCGCGCGACCAAGGACGCGCAGAACGCAATGCTCGGTCTCGAGTCGCTGGACCTCAAGCAGCTGGAAGCGTTGCGCAAGCGCTACCAGGACATGGGCAAAGACGAGGCCAA
Source organism: Pseudomonas sp. Z2-11 (assembly GCF_054161305.1). NCBI lineage: Bacteria > Pseudomonadati > Pseudomonadota > Gammaproteobacteria > Pseudomonadales > Pseudomonadaceae > Pseudomonas > Pseudomonas sp. Z2-11. The sequence continues at coordinate 1,452,598 of NZ_CP096395.1, read as the reverse complement.
GAGCCTTGAGGGTGTAGAAGAAGAGAAAAAAGTCGACTTGAACCAGTGCTGAAAGCAGATGCGCGAGCGTTGTTGCAACGCTCGCGCATCCGAATGCCGCGCATCAGGGCAACGGATTCCCACCCGTCACGCCAAACACTTCTCCGGTGATATAACTCGACTCCTGCGACGCCAGCAGCACGTACAGCGGCGCACATTCCGCTGGCTGCCCCGGACGCTTCATCGGAACCTGGGAGCCGAATGTAGGGATCTTCTCCCTAGGCTGTCCGCCGCTGGGTTGCAGCACTGTCCAGATCGGCCCCGGAGCCACGGCATTGACCCGGATTCCCTTGCTGATGACCTGTCCGGCCAACGCCTTGGTAAACGCCACGATCGCCGCTTTGGTGGTGGCGTAATCGAGCAGCGTCGCGGACGGATCGTAGGATTGGATCGACGCGGTATTGATGATCGTCGCCCCGGCCGGCATCAGCGGTACCGCGGCCTTGCAAATCCAGAACATCGCGTAGATGTTGGTTTTCATGGTGTCGTCGAATTGCGCGGTGGTGATGTCGGCAATGTCCTTTTGCGCTTCCTGCTTACCGGCGACGTTGACCAGGATATCCAGGCCACCGAGCTCCTGCTGCGCCATCTTCACCATCTGGACGCAGAACGCTTCGTCCTTGAGATCTCCCGGAATCGCAATGGCCTTGCGGCCTTCGGCCTTGATCAGCTCGATGACTTGCTGCGCGTCGCGTTCTTCGCTGGGCAGATAGTTGATGGCTACGTCGGCGCCTTCGCGGGCATAGGCAATGGCCGCCGCGCGACCGATCCCCGAATCGCCGCCCGTGATCAGCGCCTTGCGCCCCTCCAGGCGACCGAAGCCTTGATAGGTTTTTTCGCCGTGATCGGGCTGTGGTTCCATGTCTTGGTCAATGCCGGGGGGTGATTGCGGCTGGTCGGGGAATTCCGGACGAGGGTATTGGGTCAGTGGATTCTGCATCGCGTATTGGTTGGGTTCTCGGCGTGTAGACATCGAGGTTCTCCTTTTCGGCGGGCAAAACAAGCCGGGACGCTGGCGTCCCGGTCCTGAGGTAAAAACAGGTGCGGCAAATCAGCGACTGGCCTGCAGCGCCCTGGCCATCTCAAGATGCGTCTGTAATTTGGGCAGGGTTTCGTCGGCGAACGCCTTGATCTCCGGCACGTTGGTGGTCTGGGCCTGTTGCTGGATCTGCTCGATGGCTTCCTCAGTGGCCTTGACCTGGCTGGCGGCATACGCCGCCTCGAACGACTCGCCCTCGGCCACTTGCGGCATCAAGGTCTTGGCCTTGTCCGCGACTTCCTCCCGGGGCGCGACGGGCAAGTCGAGCTTCTTGGCGATTTTCGCCAGGTGTTGGTTGGCGGTGGTGCGGTCGTTGATCACCATGATGGTGTAGTCCTTGACCTCCCTTGATTCCGCCTTCGAATGTGCGGCGCGGCTGGCTTCGATGTCAGCCATGCCTTTGGCGGATGCATCGTTGATGAATTCGGCAGGTGACTGGGCCCAGGCACTGCTGGCACCCAGGCCCATCAGCACGACAACACTGGTGGTGCGTAAAAAGGTGGCCATCCGGCTCATGGTCACGCCCTCCTCTGATAGAAAATTGCGACAGGGTTTCCCCGCCGCTGAATCAGAACCACCGTTGAATGTTCAGCGAGTCGTGCGATCCGGCTTGCGGCCGATTTCAGCCTTCAGCGGACTTTTATCGACACTCGCGGTGGTGGTTCTCCCACTTTTGCGACCCGCTTCAGACACCTTCGTTCGATCATGAGCAATGTTTCCCGGATAAATGTTGCTTGACCCGTGCATGCTCGAGCCCTCCGTATTGCATGAATGATGGGCATGCCTGCCCCGTATTTCATTTGAAATGAGTCGGCATTCAAGGTTTGGAAAAAGCGCTGGCGCGACGACGAACGGTGAGGTGGTCAGATGCCGAAGGCCCGGTGATTGTGGCGTTTGGCTGCGTACATCGCCTCGTCGGCGTGGCGGAACAAGGTGATGTCTTCCGTGCCGTGTTCGGGGAAACACGCCACGCCAATGCTCGGTTCGATGCTCAGGCAATGACCGTCCAGCCGCAGCGGCTGGGCCAGCGCGTGACGAATCTGCTCCTGCACCCGGTCGGCGTCTGCCACGCTCTGGATGCTATGGAGCAGCACCACAAATTCATCGCCACCGATGCGTGCGACGGTGTCGGTGTCACGTATGCAACCCTTGAGTCGGCTGGCCACCGCTTGCAGCAGCATGTCGCCAACGGCATGACCGTAGGTGTCGTTGATCTGCTTGAAGCGATCCAGATCGATGTAGAGCAATGCCATCCGCCCCGATGCAACACGGGCCGTGGTCAATGCGGCCTTGAAGCGGTCACGCAGCAACTCGCGATTGGGTACCTGAGTGAGCTGGTCGTACTGGGCCATGTGCTGCAACCGGGTATGCAGTTGCTGGCGCTCGATGGCAATCGCAATCTGCACGCAAACATACTGCAGCAATTCCTTGTCCTGCTCGGTGTAGCGCTCGTTATCCGCCGCGCTCTTGACGATCAACGCGCCAATCGTGCCGCTCTGCGAATTCAGTGGCACACCCAGCCAGCACGGCGCGTCCGGTTTCGCCACGAGGTCGTGCAGCTCCACGGGCAACGAGCTGGAGCCGGGCGTCAGCAGGATCGGCTGGCCGCTGCGTATGACTTCGGCACACAAACGCCCAATGGTCGTGCCCGGCAGTTCCGGCTGTCGCTCCCGGTCGTCGACGTGATAGGGAAAGTTGAGCTGGGCACATTGCTCGTCATACAACGCCACCGAAAAATTCAGTGCCGGCAGCCACTCGCCGATTATCAAGTGGATACGTTTGAACAACGCCAGCAGGTCGGCGGCAGCATGGGCGGCCTCGGAAATCGCGTACAACGCGGCCTGCCGAGACTCCGCCAGCTTGCGCTCGGTGATGTCCCGCGCCACGGCGATCCGCAATTGGTCAGGCTCGGACCAGCGCGCCGACCAGAGGATATGGACGACCCCACCGTCCTTGCGCAGATAGCGGTTCTCGAAATTGAGCTTGGGTTCTCCGCGCATGACTTCGCGCGCCGCATCAAGGGTCCGCTGGCGGTCGGCAGGGTGGACCATATCGATCATCGAACGGCCAATCAGCTCCTTCGGCGTGTAGCCGAAGATCCGCTCGCTGGCGGCACTGACAAACACGAAACGCCCCAGGGCGTCGACGGCGCACACGGCATCCATCAGCAGATCAAGGTAACCGGCCAGCGGCGTGGAGTTTCGAATATCCATGGCACAGAAGCCATCCGGGAATGCAGCAATGAACGAACCGGGAAATCGCCAGGCCAGCGCGCGCCCTGAATACCGGTGAGGATAGCCCAGGCGCCCGGTCCGCCGCAGTAGACTGCTCGATCAGAACACCTGAAAAAGGTTATCGACCGGCCACGACGTATCTTGATCTGGCTCAGGACTGGGTCGTGATAAAGTCGCGTCCTGCCTTTGCCACGTTTTGAGATGACTTTCGCAATGACCGATTTCCAGGAATACGACGCCCGGCTCGAAAATTGGGAGACGTTGCGCACCGACACCGCTTTCAGCGGCCTGCTGGTGGGCAATGGCGCGAGCCGCGCCGTGTGGGACGATTTCGGCTATGACTCGTTGTTCGAGAACGCCCGCACCGTCGAGGAAAAACCACTGAGCCCTTCGGAACTGAGCGTCTTCGATGCGCTGCAGACCCGCAGTTTCGAGCAGGTACTGGGCGCGTTGAAAACCACCAGCCGGGTCAACAAGGCCCTGGCCGTCAGCTCCGCCGCCCCGCGCAATCGCTATTACGCGATCAAGGAAGCCTTGATCAACACCGTGCACGCGGTGCATATCCCCTGGCGACTGGTGCAACCCTCGACCCTGGGAAGTCTCAATCAAGAGCTGGGCCGCTACCGCACAGTGTTCACCACCAACTACGATCTGCTCAGCTATTGGGCGATCCAGCATACGCCCGAGACCCTCACCGATCTGTTCCTGGGTGCCGATCACAGCTTCGATCCGAGTCGGACCAGTACAGACAAGCCGCGCCTGTTGTATCTGCACGGCGGCCTGCATTTGGTGCGCAACCAGGACGGCACGGCACGCAAGCTCGCTTCCACCGAAGGCACGCTGTTGGGCAGTTTTGCCATCAACAACACCCTCAAGACCCTAGACGACGTGCCGCTTTTTGTCAGCGAAGGGCCGAGCCAGGACAAACTCAAGACCATCCGCAGCAGCGATTACCTGTCGTTCTGCTACGACCAGTTGCTGCACCACGACGACAATCTGTGTCTGTTCGGCCACGCCTTGGGCGAGCAGGACAGCCATATCATCCATGCCCTGGGCCAAGCGGCGCCGAGGACCGTGGCCATCTCGATTTACCCGCGCAGCCAGGCGTTCATCCAGCATCAGAAGCGGCATTACGCCAAATTGTTCGAGGGCCTGGACACGCAATTGCGCTTCTTCGATGCCAAGACCCACCCACTGGGCGATCCGAAGCTGGCGGTGCCGGTGGAGGTCTAAATCCGACGGGCAGCGCAGAACCGTGGCGAGGGAGCTTGCTCCCGCTCGACTGCGAAGCGGTCGCCATTTACGCGATGGGACCGCTTCGCGCTCCAGCGGGAGCAAGCTCCCTCGCCACAAGAGCTCACTCTATCGGACGAGTGCGGCGCGTAGCCCCTGGCTTCTACAAGGTGATGGCCGTGCCCAGCAGCGTCAGGAACCCCGCCAGCCAGTTCGGATGGGCGGGCCATGCCGGTGCGGTGGCCAGGTTGCCTTGGACATGGGCTTCGGTCACCGGAATATCGATGAACGTCCCGCCAGCCAGGCGCACCTCCGGAGCACATGCCGGATAGGCACTGCATTCGCGCCCTTCCAGGATGCCTGCCGCCGCCAGCAATTGCGCACCGTGGCACACCGCGGCGATCGGCTTGCCCGCCAAATCGAAATCGCGCACCAGTTGCAGGACGCTTTCATTCAGGCGCAAGTATTCCGGCGCACGACCGCCCGGCACCAGCAGTGCGTCATAGTCGCTGGCCTGGACGCTGGCGAAATCATGGTTGAGGGCAAACAGATGCCCAGGCTTCTCGCTGTAGGTCTGGTCGCCTTCGAAATCATGAATCGCGGTGCGCACCGTCTGCCCGGTGGTTTTGTCCGGGCACACCGCGTGCACTGTGTGGCCGATCATCTGCAGGGCCTGAAAAGGCACCATCACTTCATAATCTTCGACGTAATCGCCGACCAGCATGAGGACTTTCTTCGCGGCCATGGCATGGGCTCCTTTGGGATGCGTGGGGGAACGCATTAAAGGTAGTCCGCAGTAGCGATCTCCCGAGATTAACTGACGGATTGCACCTTCAGGAATGGCGAATGAACCTGTGGGAGCGAGCCTGCTCGCGAAGGCGGTGTGTCAGCTCAGTAACTACCGGCTGAAATAATGCTTTCGCGAGCAGGCTCGCTCCCACGGGTTCGGGGCAAGCAAACTGTCAGGCGAGGTAGCCGTCAGCCCGCAGCAGCGTTTCCAGGCAATGTTCGGTGATGTGATAGAAAGCCTTGAGCTCTTCGATCCTGGCAAGAAGCTCGGCAGGGTCCACCGGCTCGGCGCGCTTGACCGCCAGGATCATCTTGTTCTTGTTGGTGTGGTCCAGGGAGATGAACTCGAACACCTTGGTCTCGTAGCCACAGGCTTCGAGGTACAGCGCCCGCAGACTGTCGGTGACCATTTCCGCCTGTTGGCCCAGGTGCAGGCCATATTGCAGCATCGGCTTGAGCAGCGCCGGGCTCTGGATCTGCAGGCGGATCTGCTTGTGACAGCACGGTGAACACATGATGATCGAGGCCCCCGAGCGGATGCCCATGTGGATCGCGTAGTCGGTGGCAATGTCGCAGGCATGCAGGGCGATCATCACGTCCACTTCACGCGGCGCGACGCTGCGCACGTCCCCGTGCTGGAACTCCAGGCCCGGATGCTCAAGCCGCGCGGCGGCTTCGTTGCACAGCTTGACCATGTCCTCGCGCAATTCGACGCCTGTCACCAGCCCCTCGGCCTGCAAGGTGTTGCGCAAGTAATCATGGATGGCGAACGTCAGGTAGCCCTTGCCCGAGCCGAAATCCGCGACCCGCACCGGTTTGTCCAGCGCCAGCGGCGAAGAGGTCAACGCGTGGCTGAAGACTTCGATGAACTTGTTGATCTGCTTCCACTTGCGCGACATCGCCGGAATCAGCTCGTGCTTGTGGTTGGTCACGCCCAGGTCGGCGAGGAACGGCCGGCTCAGATCGAGGAAGCGGTTTTTCTCACGGTTGTGCCCCGCAGACGGCACTTCCCGCAGTTGCTGGGGCTTGCTCTTGAACAACGAGCTCTTGCCCTTCTTGCTGTATTCCAGCTGCGCCTCGTCAGTGATTGCCAGCAGATGTGCGTTCTTGAACGAGGCTGGTAACAGCGCGGCGACCGTCTCAACCCCTTCGACCAGCGGGAAGTTCTTGGTGATGTCGCGCGTCTTGTAGCGGTAGACGAAGGACAGGCACGGCTGATCCTTGACCGTCAGTTGCTTGATGATCAGCCGCTGCAGATCGGCTTCGTCACCGACGTATTTGGCCAGCACGAGCTTGATGAAGGCGTTCTGCCCAAGGCTGGCCTGCAACAGCTCGATGAACTGGGCGTGGTGATCCGGCGCGGGACGGGCGGAAGTTGCAGTGACGGACATGGAAAAGCGGCCTCGGGGCGGGCGGATCGGGAATGGCGGGTATTTTAGGGGGGATGGGAAGCCAGGGCACGGGGAATTTCCCCAACGGTGCAAAAGTGATAGTCCATCTTCATAGGTCAACAGGCTTCTGTGGCGAGGGAGCTTGCTCCCGCTCGGCTGCGAAGCAGTCGCCCGATTTGAGGCCTGACTCAACCCTTCAGACCGATGGGGAGCGCTTCGCGCTCCAGCGGGAGCAAGCTCCCTCGCCACAAAGGCGCTCCCGCCACAGCGGTGTCCGACAGAAAATAGTGTCAGCCGAGCACCACCAACCGATTCGGCAACTCATTGCGCGCATGGGTCACCGGCACATGCGCCTTGAGCAGTTCGCCGCAGGCTTCGATGCACGTCACAAAGCCCTGCAACGTCTGTCCCTGGCGAACCTGCTGGGTGAACGCCGCGACAATCGCCTCCCAATGCTTATTGTCGAGTCGCTTGGAAATGCCCTCGTCCACCAGGATTTCCACATACCGCTCGGCCTCGCAAACGAAAATCAGCATGCCTGTGCCGTCCACCGTATGGTGCAGGTTCTGCTCGAGAAATTGCCGGCGCGCCAGGTTCGACGCTCGCCAGTGGCGTACCGAGCGAGGGATCAGGTGCGTGGTGATGGCGGGAATGCGAAACAGCAGGCACAGCCCGATGAAACTACCCCATTGCAACAACAGCAAGCTGTGCATGGTCAGCCAGCCCGTGAGGTAATGCACCGCGCCGGGTAGTACCAAAGCCAGCAGGCTGGCCCAGAGCAGCGGGATGTAGGCATAGTCGTCGGCGCGAGCAGCAAGCACCGTTACCAGTTCGGCATCGGTGTCGCGCTCGACCCGGGCAATGGCCTCGGCCACCTTGCGTTGTTCGTGTTCAGTCAGTAATGCCATGTCAAAAATGCCTGCTCATTATTATGCTCACCAGCCGCCCGACGAACCGCCGCCACCAAAACTGCCTCCGCCACCGCTGAAGCCTCCGCCACCACCCCCGCCGAAACCACCACCGCCGCTTCTGTAACTGCTACCACCGGAACCGCCGCCACTAGGCAAAATACCAAGCAGTTGGCAAACGCCTATCGTCAGGATGACCAGCATCACCAGGAAGATGATCAGCCCCGGATGCCGTTCGATGAAATCGCCCTCAGCCGACCCTGCCATGTACGCCGGGGCTGGCTCATCCAGCGGACTGCCGCCCAACACCACGAGCATCGCCGCGACGCCGTCGCTGATGCCCTTGTTGAAATTTCCCGTCTTGAATGCCGGAGTGATGACCTGATTGATGATGACCGAGCTCTGGGCATCGGTCAGCCGATCTTCCAGGCCGTACCCCACTTCGATCCGCAGTTTACGGTCATCGCGGGCGACGATCAGCAGCGCGCCGTTATTTTTATCCTTTTGCCCGATGCCCCAGTGGCGGCCTAACTGGTAACCGAAGTCTTCGATGCTGGTGCCCTGCAGGTCCGGCAGGGTGACGACAACCACCTGCTCACTGGTGGCCTGCTCATGGGCCTTGAGTTGCGCATCGAGTTGCGTGCGCACCGAGGGCTCCAGCATCTGGGCGGTGTCCACCACCCGCCCGGTCAATGCCGGGAACTTCAATTCGGCCTGGGCCGTAACTGCGAACACCCAGAGCAACAGCACCAGGCCAAACTTCAACGCGCGCATTGGAACCTCATCCGTGGGAATGCCATAGCCTGTGGACAACGATCAGAACTTCACTTCAGGCGCTTTTTCGGCATTCGGGCTGGTCGCCTCGAAGGTTTCGCGGACCGGCAAGTCGCTGTACATCACGCTGTGCCACAGGCGGCCGGGGAACGTACGGATTTCGGTGTTGTACTTCTGCACCGCCAGGATGAAGTCGCGACGCGCCACGGCAATGCGGTTCTCGGTGCCTTCGAGTTGCGATTGCAACGCCAGGAAGTTCTGGTTGGCCTTCAGGTCCGGGTAGCGCTCGGACACCACCATCAAGCGGCTCAACGCCCCGCTCAACTGGTCCTGGGCTTGTTGGAACTGCTTGAGTTTTTCCGGATTGTCCAAGGTATTGGCATCGACCTGGATCGAGGTGGCCTTGGCCCGCGCTTCGATTACTGCGGTCAGGGTTTCCTGCTCGTGCCGGGCATAACCCTTGACGGTTTCCACCAGGTTGGGAATGAGGTCGGCGCGGCGTTGGTATTGGTTCTGCACCTGGCCCCAGGCCGCCTTGGCCTGCTCGTCCAGCGTCGGGATGTTGTTGATGCCACAACCGGCCAGCAATGTTGTGAAGAGCATCAGGGCCAGCATTTGCAGGCCGCGAAGGTGGTTCAGTCGTGGATTCATCAGGTCAAGCGCTCCCTTGCATTGCATTAAAAAAACACCGCCACCTATCTTACCGGCGTCTGGGGCATAATCGCCGCCGCACTGGATCGAATCGGGTTGATGGGCTAAAAGATGCCCGGTGCGAAACTAAGTTCATCGGCACAAGCTCGAAAGTGTGCTGCATTTAACTGGAAACACCCGAACAACAATAGCCGCTCCTCACATTTAGGCTGACCGGCGTGTCCTGATCACCGCCCTTTAGGCTTGCGAGAAAACAATTCATGAAGAAGCTGTGTTTGCTGGGCCTGTTTGTCACCCTGGCCAGTCAATCCGTATTAGCCGACAACCTGCCAGCCCCCATGGAGAACAAGGACGCTTTCATCAGCAACCTGATGAAGCAGATGACCCTCGAGGAAAAGATCGGCCAACTGCGCCTGATCAGCATCGGCCCGGAAATGCCCCGGGAGATGATCCGCAAGGAAATTGCCGCGGGCAATATCGGTGGTACGTTCAACTCCATCACCCGCGACGAAAACCGTCCGATGCAGGACGCGGCCATGCGCAGCCGGTTGAAGATCCCGATGTTCTTCGCCTATGACGTGATCCATGGCCACCGGACCATTTTCCCGATTCCCCTGGCCCTGGCTTCGAGCTGGGACATGGACGCCATCTACCGCTCTGGTCGTATCGCGGCCAAGGAAGCGGCGGCCGACAGCCTGGACATCACCTTTGCGCCGATGGTCGATATCTCCCGCGACCCGCGCTGGGGCCGGACCTCCGAAGGTTTCGGCGAGGACACTTACCTGGTGTCGCGCATCGCCGGGGTGATGGTCAAGGCATTCCAGGGCAGCGGCGCCAACGCCGCCGACAGCATCATGGCCAGCGTCAAGCACTTCGCCCTGTATGGCGCGGTGGAAGGCGGCCGGGACTACAACACCGTGGACATGAGCCCGGTGAAAATGTACCAGGACTACTTGCCGCCCTACCGCGCTGCCATCGACGCCGGTGCAGGCGGGGTGATGGTCGCGCTGAACTCCATCAACGGCGTGCCGGCCACCGCCAACACCTGGCTGATGCACGACCTGTTGCGCAAGGAATGGGGCTTCAAGGGCCTGGCCGTCAGCGACCACGGGGCGATTTTCGAGTTGATCAAGCATGGCGTCGCCCGGGACGGTCGCGAAGCGGCAAAACTGGCGATCAAGGCCGGCATCGACATGAGCATGAACGACTCGCTCTACGGCAAAGAGCTGCCGGGGCTGCTCAAGGCTGGCGAAATCGAGCAGAGCGACCTTGATAACGCGGTGCGTGAAGTGCTGGCCGCCAAGTACGACATGGGCCTGTTCAAGGACCCGTACCTGCGCATCGGCAAGGCCGAGGATGACCCGGCCGACGTCTATGCCGACAGCCGCATGCATCGCGCCGATGCCCGTGACGTGGCGCGCCGCAGCCTGGTACTGCTGGAAAACCGCAACCAGACCCTGCCTCTTAAGAAGACCGCGAAGGTCGCCCTGGTCGGTCCGCTGGCCAAGGCGCCGATCGACATGATGGGCAGCTGGGCCGCCGCCGGTCGCCCGGCGATGTCGGTTACCGTGTACGACGGCATGGCCCGTGCGCTGGGCGGCGAGTCGAAGCTGATCTACGCCCGTGGCGCCAATATCACCGGCGACAAGAAGGTGCTCGACTACCTCAACTTCCTCAATTTCGACGCACCGGAAGTGGTGGATGACCCGCGCCCGGCCCAGGTGCTGATCGATGAAGCGGTGAAAGCCGCTAAGGAAGCCGACGTGGTCGTGGCCGCCGTGGGCGAGTCCCGTGGCATGTCCCACGAGTCCTCGAGCCGCACCGAGTTGAACATCCCGGCCAGCCAGCGCGAGCTGATCAAAGCCCTGAAAGCCACCGGCAAACCCTTGGTGCTGGTGCTGATGAACGGCCGTCCGCTGTCGCTGCTGGAAGAACAACAGCAAGCCGATGCGATCCTGGAAACCTGGTTCAGCGGCACCGAAGGCGGCAACGCTATTGCTGACGTGCTGTTCGGCGACTACAACCCGTCGGGCAAGCTGCCGATCACCTTCCCACGCTCGGTCGGGCAGATTCCTACCTACTACAATCACCTGAGCATCGGCCGGCCGTTCACGCCGGGCAAGCCGGGCAACTACACCTCGCAATATTTCGACGACACCACCGGCCCGCTCTACCCGTTCGGCTATGGCTTGAGCTACACGACGTTCAACCTGTCGGACATGGCCTTGTCGTCCACCACGCTGAACAAGACCGGCAAGCTCGACGCCAGCATCACCCTGGAAAACACCGGCGAGCGTGACGGTGAAACCGTGGTGCAGCTGTACATCCAGGATGTGACCGGGTCGATCATCCGCCCGGTCAAGGAGCTGAAGAACTTCCGCAAGGTGATGCTCAAGGCCGGCGAGAAGAAAGTCATCCACTTCACCATCACCGAAGACGACCTGAAGTTCTTCAACGCCCAGCTCAAATACGCCGCTGAACCGGGCAAGTTCAACGTGCAGATCGGCCTGGACTCCCAGGACGTGAAGCAGCAGAGTTTCGAGTTGCTCTGACAATCCCCCCCCCCTGTGGGAGCGAGCCCGCTCGCGAAGGCGATCTTTCAGTCACTGCATCATTGACTGTCGGACCGCTTTCGCGAGCAGGCTCGCTCCCACAAGGGGTCCGTGGCAAACGCAATTTTTGTGACCACTCAAACTCTACTGTGGGAGCGAGCCTGCTCGCGAAGGCGATATTTCAGTCATCGCATCATCGACTGTCAGACCGCTTTCGCGAGCAGGCTCGCTCCCACATCTGGTTTCGGTGAGTGTCAGCCCCGTCGATCCAGCAGATTCACCACCAGCCGGTCCACCCATCCCCACAACCGTTGCTTGACGCGCTTCCACAGCGGCCGGCGCTGCCAGGCGTCGAGGCTCACTTGCAGGCTTTGGTCGAAATCGCGTTCAAAACTGGCCGCCACGGCCTTGCTCAGTCCTGAGTCCAATGCTTCCAGATTGGCCTCCAGGTTGAAGCGCAGGTTCCAGTGATCGAAATTGCACGAGCCGATGCTGACCCAATCGTCCACCAGCACCATTTTCAAATGCAGGAAACATGGCTGGTATTCATAGATCTTCACACCGGCCTTGAGCAGGCGCGGGTAATAACGATGGCCGGCGTAGCGCACGGAGGGGTGATCGGTGCGCGGGCCGGTCAGCAGCAGGCGCACATCGACGCCCCGGGCGGCGGCCTTGCGCAAGGAGCGGCGCACGTTCCAGGTCGGCAGGAAATACGGCGTGGCCATCCAGATACGTTTCTGACCGCTGTTTAACGCCCGGGACAATGATTGCAGGATGTCGCGGTGCTGCCGGGCGTCGGCATAGGCCACCCGGCCCATGCCCTCGCCTACCGGCGGAACACGGGGCAAGCGCGGCAAGCCGAAATTGGAAGCCGGTTTCCAGGCCCGACGATGGCGGTTGGCGAGCCACTGGCGGTCGAACAGCAGTTGCCAGTCGAGCACCAGCGGGCCGACGATTTCCACCATCACCTCGTGCCAGTCGCTTTGGTCTTCCAAAGGGTTCCAGAATTCGTCGGTGACCCCGGTGCCGCCGACCACCGCCAGACGCTGATCGACCAGCAGCAGCTTGCGATGGTCGCGGTAAAGATTGCGCACCCAGCGACGCCAGCTCAGGCGATTGTAGAACCGCAGCTCCACACCTGCCTCGACCAGGCGATTGCGCAGGCCCAGGGTAAACGCCAGGCTGCCGTAGTCGTCGAACAGGCAGCGCACGCGAACACCCCGCTCGGCGGCCTGGACCAGCGCCTGGACCATCGCCTCGGCGCAAGCGCCCGCCTCCACCAGATACAGCTCCAGTTCCACCTGCTCCTGGGCGCGGGCGATTTCCACCAGCATGCGCGGAAAGAACTGCGGACCGTCGATCAGCAACTCGAAGCGATTGCCTTCGCGCCAAGGGAATACCGGACCGCTCATGTCAGCGCGCCGTGAAGATCAGCACCGCATTCACCGGCACCGACAGGCTGATAGTCGACAATCCGGCCAGTGCGCGCAGCTTTTCCAGGCCCGGCGCCAGGCCGAAATCCGCCGCGTTGAGCACCACCGGCTCCAGGGTCACGACCTGGAAACGTCGCTCATCCAGGCGCGTCGCCAGCAGTTGCACATTGTATTCGTGCTGCTTGCCATGCAGGTCTACCGTTACCGGCAGGCGCAGCTCCAACTGTGCGCCGTTGGCCAGGTCCTGGATCGGCATCAGGTCAAGCTGCGCGGTGATGGTGGCTTCGGCAAACTGCTTGATCTCGAACAGCTCGGCGCGCATGCGTTCGTCCCGCAGCGGGACGCCGCTGTTGATGGACTCCAGCTCGACCTCCAGCCGCGCCAGGCCCTTGGGCTGGACCTGGCCATGAAGCACGAGAAAGCGCTGGACCTCGGACACATTGCCGTTTTTGCTGCTGATAAACGAAAGCCGCGACGATTCGCCGTCCAGGTACCAGTCGGCCTGGGCCGGCAACGCGGCGCAGGCCAGCAGCAACGTGATGACAGCGTGGGGGGGAAACCGCTTGAACATACAGACTCGGAGGGCAGAGAAACCTGTGGCGAACCTTAACCGGGACGGGGGCGATTGCAAACTGTCGGTTTCGACAACTGCCTTGGCTCGCCACAAAGGCAATCCTTGAATCAGCATTCAGGGTTCCAACCGACACCCCTGCCGCTCGCCGATCCAGCGCGCACTGTGGCTGCGCCCCAACCCGCTGACGGTGACGCGCCTGGCTTCAACGGTCTCGAAAAAATCGCTGACGGGAACCGACTGCTTCACGTAGCCCCGGCAATACTCGGCTGGCTGCCGCATCACATAGCGGCACGAGCAATACTCCTTGGCGGTGTACGCGCTGATGATGTCGGGGAAGGCCTGCAGGGCCACCCGTTCCAGCCAGACCCAACCGAACAGGACAACGAGCAGCACCGACGCCAGGCTGAGCAACACGTTGCGTCTCATGGTCGCACCGCCCCGGCGAAGGCCGCCATGGCGCGCTTGAGCAATTCGTTGTGGCGGTAGCTGCCGTCGCGGTCATCGCCGTAGCGCACGATCACTAGCCTGGCGCTGGGAATGATATACAGCGCCTGGCCCCAGTGGCCGAGCGCGGCGAACGTATCCGGCGGTGCGTCAGGCCATGGGCGGAGGGTGGAGTCGGCACCGCGATTGAGCCACCAATGCCCGCCAGGCACGGCTTCGTCCTGGCCCGCCTGGAATCCGGCGAAAGGCTCGCGATTGAATGCTATCCAGTCTTTGGGCACCAATTGTCGGTCGCCCCAGCGGCCATCGCGCTGCATCAACAAGCCGACACGCGCCAGGTCCTGCGCCGTGAGGTAGGCATAGGACGACCCGACAAACGTGCCGCTGGCGTCGGTTTCCCAGGTCGCGTGGCGGATGCCCAGCGGTTCGAACAGGGCCGTCCATGGGTAATCGGCATAGCGCGCCGGGCCGACGATGGTTTTCAGCGCCGCCGCCAGCAGGTTGCTGTCGCCACTGGAGTAACGGAACACTTGCCCGGGCGGGCCGAAGCTCTCGTGCGCGGCAGTGAACGCCGCCATGTCGTGGCGCCCCCGCGTGTAGAGCATCGCCACGACCGAGGAATTGAGTGGCGCGTATTCGTAGTCTTCCTGCCAGTCCAGGCCGGAAGTCCAATGAAACAGATCGGCCAGGGTCATGTCCGGGTGTCGCTGCAGCGGCGGGTAGTACTTGGCAGCGGGAGCATCCAGGGCAAACAGCCTTTCGCCGTAGGCCACGCCGAAGATTGTCGCCAGCAGGCTTTTACTGATGGACCAGGTCAAGTGCGGAGTCTGGGCGGTCGTGGGTCCGGCGTAGCGTTCATAGACCAGTCGGCCGTCCTGGATGATCAGGAGCGCGTCGGTGCGGATGCCCTCGCGGGTGCTGTCATCCCTTTGGGTAAAGGCGTATTGCTCCAGCGCTTCGAGGGCCGGCCCAGTGGGCGTCGGGCCGGTGGGCCATTGTTCTGACGGCCAGTCTTCAGCGCGGGCTGTGAGGGTCAACAGCAACAGCGGAAGCAACAGCCAGCGTCTGGACATGCGTGGGGCTCGCAGGGTTGAACCTGCAGAGACTAGCCGGGCTTGATGACAGTTTGAGTGTGGAGGGCGCCCGGTGGGAGCGAGCCTGCTCGCGAAAGCGCCGGATCTGTGGCGTGGATGCAGGCTGACACTCCGCTATTCGCGAGCAGGCTCGCTCCCACATAGATCCCGTCGCTCCAAAGGCTAGCCCAACGCCTTGGCCAACCGCGTGGCCCGCGCGCCCGCCGCGATATCCATGACCCCTTTGTCGCGCCCCCACATTTCTCGCCACGACGCCGGCCCAGCAGCCAGTGCCTCATTCAATTCGGCATCAAGCCCCTTGAACTGCACGAACAGTCCACCCAGCAGCACATGCCCGGCCGCACTGGACGGATTTTGCCGACTCACCTCCGCGCACCCCGCCAGCAACGCCAACAGACGCAGTTGCAAGGCCTGCGGCCAATCGCACTCCTGGCCCACACCATAGAGCCAGGCAGCCATTGCACTGAGCACATAAAGGTCTTCCAGGGTACGGAACGGTTTGACGTACGCATCCCAGCCGTCACCTGGCAGCACTTCGCACAACGCGCCATCGAGCAATACCCGAGCATGGCCGATGTCCGGCATCAAGGGGATGGCGGGGAGTTTTTCCAGGTTCACACCGGGTTCTCCGCCATAGACCACCGCCAGCTTCAGCCGCGGTGCTTCGCCGGCAGCTTCGCTTCGGGCCGCGATCAGCAGCCATTCGGCGGCATCGCCCGCGGTGACGAAATCCTTGCGTCCATTCACCCGCAAGTCGCTGAGACGGGTCTGCATATCCGCCGGGCGCAGGCTGCGCTGCTCGGTGGCGCACAAGGCGCCGAGGCTCTGCGGCGCGCTTGGCCAGAGCGCCCGCAGGGCCGCCTGGTAGCCCACCAGGAACGCCAGCCCCGGCGTGGCCATCAACCTTGCGCCGGCCACGGCCAGCTCGAATGGCGTGACCGGCCCCAGCCGTTGCAACAAGCCCGCGTGACCTTCCGCCAGATCCACAAAGGCAGGCAACCGCTCGCCGCGTTCGATCAGGGTTTGCCAAGGCATGGGGGTTCCTCGTGGGCTGTCATATAAGCATCACCAAAGCTTCATGGCGATGACACCGGGGCTACATAGCCTGACTTTGCACAACATGGCTGCATAAAGAAAGTCGATTGGCTCACCCCAAGACGGGTGTAAAGCCCGCACGGAGATTCGCTATGACTCAGATCGCCCGCATCAGCGACACCGGCAATGAACGCCGCCTGCAAGCCGAACGCCTGATTGGCGCCAAGGCCTTGCACGAAGCACAGGCCCTGCGCTTCAACGTCTTCAGCGGCGAATTCAACGCCAAGCTCAAGGGCGCGGAACTGGGTCTGGACATGGATGACTATGATGTTCACTGCGCCCACATCGGCGTACGCGACCTGAACACCGGCCGCCTCGTGGCGACCACCCGCCTGCTCGACCACCAGGCCGCCAGCAGCCTGGGCAGGTTCTACAGCGAAGAAGAATTCAGCCTGCACGGGCTGGTCCATCTCCAGGGTCCGATCCTGGAAATCGGCCGCACCTGCGTCGACCCGGCCTACCGCAACGGCGGCACCATCGCGGTGCTCTGGGGCGAACTGGCCGAAGTCCTCAATGAAGGCGGCTACAGCTACCTGATGGGTTGCGCGAGCATTCCGATGCAAGACGGCGGCATCCAGGCCCAGGCGATAATGCAACGCCTGCGCGAACGCTACCTGTGCACCGAACACCTGCAAGCCGTGCCGAAAAAACCCTTGCCGGCACTGGACGTTCCGTCCAACGTCATCGCCGAGATGCCACCGCTGCTCAAGGCGTATATGCGCCTGGGCGCGAAGATTTGCGGCGAGCCGTGCTGGGACGAGGATTTCCAGGTCGCCGACGTGTTCATCCTGCTCAAGCGCGACGAACTCTGCCCGCGTTATGCCCGTCACTTCAAGGCGGCGGTGTGATGAGCCGGCTGCGGGTGTACGCGCGAATCGCGCGCGTGTTGCTGGTCGTCGCGCTGGGCCTGGCCATGGCCAGTGTGTTCGGGCTGCTGGAACGCCTGGGGCTGGCCCATTCGATGGTGCGCCGCCAGCGCTGGTCGAGGTTTTTCATGGCGCGACTGAGCAATGCCCTGCCCTTTCGCGTCACCGTTCATGGACACCTGCCAAAACAGCCGATGCTGTGGGTCAGCAACCATGTGTCCTGGACTGACATTCCGCTGCTGGGCATGCTCACGCCGCTGTCATTCCTGTCCAAGGCCGAAGTGCGCACCTGGCCGGTGGCTGGATGGCTGGCGGCCAAGGCCGGCAGCCTGTTCATCCGGCGCGGCTCGGGCGACAGCCAATTGATTCGTAAACAGATGAGCCGCCATCTGGAGCAAGCGCATCCGCTGCTCATGTTCCCTGAGGGCACGACCACCGACGGACGTTCGCTGCGCACGTTCCATGGTCGCCTGCTGTCGGCGGCCATCGATGCCGACGTGGCCTTGCAACCGGTGGCGATCCGTTACCTGCGTAACGGCAAACCCGACTTGCTGGCTCCCTTCATTGGCGATGATGACCTGCTGTCGCACCTGATGCGCCTGTTTGCCAATGACCTGGGCGACGTGGAAATCCACTTGCTGAAGCCCATCGCCTGCCACGGCCAGGAACGCGCGGCCCTGGCGTTCCAGGCGCAACAGGCGGTGCACAAGGCGCTGTTCGGAACGATTCCAGAGAAACAGCAAACGCCGGTACGGCCCGCGGCGATTGCGGCTTGATCCGAATCCTCTGAACTCCCCCCTGTGGGAGCGAGCCTGCTCGCGAAGACGGTGTGTCAGCCAATATTTATCGACTGATGCACTGTCTTCGCGAGCAGGCTCGCTCCCACAATATCAATTTTGCGGTGCGATCTGGTTCTGCGCAAAATCCTGCAACTGTGGATAGAACAACCGAAAATCCTCGCTCAACGGCTCATACAGCCTGACCAACTCCTCCATCGCCCCGGCCAGTTCCTCGGGCCGCGAAAGGCGCCGGGAAATACCGCGCAGCACCTGCCCGAGCACGTCGAATTCCTTATAGGAACCCAGCCAGTCATCTGCGGCCATGAACGGCGCGATCTGCGCCAAGCGCCCGGGCAGTTGCGCTTCGGCGGCGAGCACCTGGTAGACCCGGGAAGTGAAATCCAGCAGCGGCCCTTCGCCGTACTGCGCCCAGTCGCGGGCCAGGCAATGGTCGAAAAACACATCCAGCACGATCCCGGCATAACGCCGGCGGACCGTGGAGAAGCGCGACAAGGCGATATCCACCAACGGATGGCGATCGGTGTACATGTCGATGCGTCGATGCAGGGCGATCGCCGCTTCGATCTGCGGAGTGAATTGCCCCTGCAGCGGCCCTTTGACGAAATCGCCGTAGAGGCTGCCGAGCAGTTGTTCCCGGCCAGGGCCGCCGAGGTGCAGGTGTGCGAGATAGTTCATGGCGGGCAGCTTACCATCGCCACGCCTATATCGTTATAACCCGATATAGCGATTTGTTCGTCCCTCAGATCAAATACATATTGGTATATCGCGAAGCAACGATTTAAGGTTCGCCTCATCGCGATATAGCGTTATACATAAGAGCTGCCCCAATGACCCTCGACCTCGACGAAATAATAAAAGCCCTGGCGCACCCAGTACGGCGAGACATCCTCAACTGGCTCAAGGACCCCAAGGTCCAGTTTCCCGAACAGTTGCACAACCATGAATTCGGCATTTGCGCCGGCCAGATCGATCAGCGCTGCGGCCTTTCGCAGTCCACGGTTTCGGCGCATCTGGCGGTGTTGCAGCGGGCGGGGTTGATCACCAGCCAGAAGGTCGGTCAATGGCACTTCTTCAAACGCAACGAGGATGTGATCCAGCAATTCCTCAAGCAAATGAGCCAAGAGCTCTGACCTGACAAGGATTCGAAATGCCCCTTTCACTCTTGATCCTAGCGCTCAGCGCCTTCGCCATCGGCACGACGGAATTCGTCATCATGGGCCTGTTGCCCGATGTGGCGGCGGACCTCGGCGTATCGATTCCCGGCGCCGGCTGGCTGGTGACCGGCTATGCGCTGGGCGTGGCCATCGGTGCGCCGTTCATGGCAATGGCCACCGCGCGGCTGCCGCGCAAGGCTGCGCTGGTGGCGCTGATGGGGATTTTCATAGTCGGCAACCTGCTCTGCGCCGTCGCCAGCGACTACAACGTACTGATGTTCGCCCGGGTCGTTACTGCCCTGTGTCACGGTGCGTTCTTCGGCATCGGCTCGGTGGTGGCGGCCGGCCTGGTGGCGCCGAACAAGCGCGCTTCGGCCGTGGCCCTGATGTTCACTGGCCTGACCCTGGCCAACGTGCTCGGCGTACCGCTGGGCACCGCACTGGGCCAACAGGCCGGCTGGCGCTCGACCTTCTGGGCCGTGACGGTCATCGGTGTGATCGCCCTGATCGGCCTGATCCGCTTCCTGCCGGCCAAGCGCGACGAGGAAAAACTCGACATGCGTGCCGAGCTGGTGGCGCTCAAGGGCGCAGGCCTGTGGCTGTCGCTGAGCATGACTGCGTTGTTCTCCGCCTCGGTGTTCACGCTGTTTACCTACGTCGCCCCCCTGCTCGGCGAAGTCACCGGCGTTTCGCCCCGTGGCGTGACCTGGACCCTGGTCCTGATCGGCCTCGGCCTGACGCTTGGCAACATCATCGGCGGCAAGCTGGCGGACAAGAGCCTGGCGAACACGCTGATGGGCGTCTTTTTGACCATGGCGCTGGTGTCCACGGTATTGAGCTGGACCAGCGTGGCGCTGATCCCGACTGAAATCACCCTGTTCCTCTGGGCCACCGCCTGCTTCGCCGCCGTGCCGGCCTTGCAAGTCAACGTGGTGACCTTCGGCAAAGCCGCGCCAAACCTGGTGTCCACCCTGAACATCGGTGCCTTCAACATTGGCAATGCCTTGGGTGCCTGGGTCGGCGGCAGTGTCATCGACCATGGCCTGGGCCTGACAGCCGTGCCCCTGGCCGCCGGCGCGCTGGCCGTGCTGGCGCTGCTGGTAACCCTGATCACTTTTCGCCAGGGCGGCAATGCCGACCTGGCCCCTGCCACTCACTGATTTTTAACCCTTCACTTGCGAGGTTGCATTTCATGGCGACAATTTTCGACCCCATCAAACTCGGTGACATCGAGCTGAAAAACCGCATCATCATGGCCCCTCTCACCCGCTGCCGCGCTGACGCAGGCCGAGTACCCAACGCGCTGATGGCCGAGTATTACGTGCAACGCGCCTCCGCCGGGCTGATCCTCAGCGAAGCCACTTCGGTGACGCCGATGGGCGTGGGCTACCCCGATACCCCAGGCATCTGGTCCAACGACCAGGTACGCGGCTGGGCCAACGTGACCAAAGCCATCCACGGCGCCGGCGGCAAGATTTTCCTGCAGCTCTGGCACGTCGGCCGGATTTCCCACCCGTCCTACCTGGACGGTGAGCTTCCGGTCGCTCCGAGCGCCATCCAGCCCAAGGGGCATGTGAGCCTGGTACGTCCGCTGGCCGACTACCCGACGCCGCGCGCATTGGAAACCGCGGAAATCGCCGACATCGTCGATGCCTACCGCGTGGGTGCCGAAAACGCCAAGGCCGCCGGGTTTGATGGCGTGGAAATCCATGGTGCCAACGGCTACCTGCTCGACCAATTCCTGCAAAGCAGCACCAACCAGCGCACCGACAACTACGGCGGCTCCCTGGAAAACCGTGCTCGCCTGCTGCTGAAAGTGACTGACGCGGCAATCGAAGTCTGGGGCCCCGGCCGAGTGGGCGTGCACCTGGCGCCGCGCGCCGATTCCCATGACATGGGCGACGAAAACCGCCTGGAAACCTTCAGCTATGTGGCCCGCGAACTGGGCAAGCGTGGCATCGCCTTCATCTGCTCGCGCGAGAAAGAAGGCGCGGACAGCATCGGCCCGCAACTGAAGCAAGCGTTCGGCGGCCCGTACATTGCCAATGAGCGCTTCACCAAAGAGAGTGCCAATGCCTGGCTGGCGGAAGGCAAGGCTGACGCCGTGGCGTTCGGCGTGCCGTTCATTGCCAACCCGGACCTGCCGGCACGCTTGAAAGCCGATGCACCGCTGAACGAACCTCACCCGGAAACCTTCTATGGCAAAGGACCGGTGGGGTATATCGACTATCCAGTCATGTAATTAACCCGCCGCAAACAAAAAGCCCCGCCTTTGCACAGCGGGGCTTTTTGTTTAAACATTTCGTCGACATCTAAAAGTTCTAAATAAAACTTCAATCATTCATATTGCCTCTGGTCGTCACGAGTAAATTAGCGACGATCAAACATCAACTATCTCAAGCAAAGAGAGCAATATGAATAACTTTCCAGAAAACCCAGCAGATACAAAACCAAACGATTCCGCTGAAGAACAAGCGTACCACGAACACTACGACAGGCAGATCCAGGCGTTGGAATCTGCCAAGGCGCCCGCTCACTCAACACGATTCATCATGAAAGTCGTCAACAATACCGAGCACGACCTTGATGCCAATAAAAACACGCTTGGCCTGAGCGCCGACAACCTCGCCACCTTGCAACTTCCCTCGGGAGGTATCAGCGTCTATGGTCAAGACTTCCGCTACGTTCGAAACCCAGGCTCTCGCAGCAAGGACATATACCACCACTGTATTCAATTCGGCGGAATGACGGTGGGAGCTTTCGTTGAGTTTGGTTTGCGCGTTGACACTTCGTTCGGGCTTTTCGCGCCGACCGTGACGCCAGTGCGGATATGTAAAATTATGTCTATCGGCACCACCCCAATCAACTGCACTGCCCATATTACTCGTGCGCTGAACACAGACCCTTATAGCTTTACCATGGAGGTGACGCTGGGCTGAACACTTGTTACCCGAGCGCCTGGAAATCTGCCTGTTGCGCCGGCATTACGCCCTGACGGGGCTCGCTTGCCGGACCAAACACAATTTTCCTACAAAGTAACGCGTGTGCTGACTGTCAACGAATCAGCACTACGTATATAAAGTGCCCCGAACCCGGAACCATTCCGTCAGGGCCGTCCGAATGAGCTATTGACATAAACCGACTCAATTACGCATTTTGTTTCATTTGCGCAGGTTAGGGCTCAGGCGCAGCATGTCCAACCCGATATCCACCCAGCGCTCGGCCTCACCGGCCAGGGCGAAGCTGTCCGGCGCCAGCAGCCACTGATACAGGATCCCGTCGATATAGGCATGGATAGCCACCGCAGCTCTCTCGGGATCCAGGTCATTTGGCATCTGCCCGCGTTTCATAGCATTGCGCAAGGACAGCGCGATACGCACGTTACAGTCGAGGCTGACCTCGCGCCGCTGCTGGCGCAGGTCGCACATTTCATCGGTGAATTCGCACTTATGGAACAGAATCTCATTAATGCGGCGGGTTTTCGGGTCCAGGGCCACCTGCTGGAACAACCTCACCAGCAGCTTGCGCACGCACCCCAGCGGGTCGAGTTCCTCCTCGCTTTCGCTGGCGCGGGCCAGCTCATCGAGCGGCTCATGCAAGGTATCGAGCATGGCCTGGAGCAAATCCGCCTTGTTGCTGAAATGCCAGTAGATCGCACCACGCGTCACACCGGCCAGCGTCGCGATGTCGGCCAGCGTCGTTCGCGCCACGCCGCGCTCGAAGAAGGCCTTTTCGGCCGCTTCAAGGATCTGGCTGCGAGTCTCCAGGGCTTCTTCTTTGGTACGACGTACCATGGCAGTAAACACCTCAATCAGGATGCGTAAGCAATGCGTAAGGATCGGTTGGATAACCTATGAGGCAGCGCCTGTCGGAACGCGTCCCCGGACTGCATCGGCCTTTGTCAGGCTTTTGTAAATACGGATGGTACGCAATTTGGCTGTTTACAAACAACCATGTACGTAAGTATATTTCTTAGCAACCTATTAATTGAATAATGCTCATTTTTTAACCTTCCACTTTTCGAGTGCGCCTGTTGCGCGCCTGGACCCGAGGATTTCCATGCAATTCAAGCCAGCTGTTACCGCTCTGGTCACTGCCATCGCCCTGGCATCGCTGCTCAGCGGATGCAACAAGGAAGAGGCTGCCCCTGCCCCTCCCCCTCCTCAGGTCGGCGTCGTAACCCTCAAGACTCAGCCTTTTACCCTGACCTCCGAATTGCCGGGCCGCACCAGTGCGTTCCGCGTCGCCGAAGTGCGTCCGCAGGTCAACGGCATCATCCTCAAGCGCCTGTTCAAGGAAGGCGCCGACGTCAAGGCCGGCCAGCAGCTGTACCAGATCGACCCGGCCGTCTATGAAGCGAACCTCAAGAGCGCCGAGGCCAACCTGCGATCCACCAAGTCGATTGCCGATCGCTACAAGCAACTGGTCGACGAGCAGGCGGTCAGCCGCCAGGAGTACGACACCGCCGTGGCCAACCGCCTTGAGTCGGAAGCGAACCTGCAGACGGCCCAGATCAACGTGCGCTACACCAAGGTCTACGCGCCGATTTCCGGTCGCATCGGGCGCTCCTCGGTCACCGAGGGTGCGCTGGTGAGCAATGGCCAGACCGACGCCCTGGCGACCATCCAGCAACTCGATCCGATCTACGTCGACGTGACACAGAGTTCCGTCGAGCTGCTGAACCTGCGCCGTGAGCTGGAAAGTGGTCGCTTGCAGAAGGCTGGCGATAATGCCGCCATGGTCAAGCTGACGCTGGAAGACGGCAGCCAGTATCCCCATGAAGGCAAGCTGGAGTTCTCTGAAGTCTCGGTCGATCAGACCACCGGTTCCGTGACCTTGCGCGCCGTGTTCCCCAACCCTGAGCACACGTTGCTGCCGGGCATGTTTGTCCACGCGCAGCTGCAGGCCGGCGTGAACAGCGCCGCAATCCTGGCGCCGCAGCAAGGCGTGACCCGCGACCTCAAGGGTACGCCGACTGCGATGGTCGTGGGCGCGGACAACAAGGTCGAACTGCGTCAGCTCAAGGCCAGCCGTACCGTCGGCAGCCAGTGGCTGATCGAAGACGGCCTCAAGGCCGGTGATCGCCTGATCACCGAAGGGTTGCAGTACGTACGGCCAGGGGTTGAAGTCAAAGCCACCGAAGCCACCAACGTCGACGCAAAGAACCCGGCCCCCGCTCAGGCAGCTGACAAAGCCGCCGGCGGCAAAGGGGAGTAAACCATGTCGAAATTCTTTATCGACCGTCCGATCTTCGCCTGGGTGATTGCCCTGGTGATCATGCTGGTCGGAGCCCTATCGATCCTCAAGTTGCCGATCAACCAGTACCCGAGCATCGCGCCGCCGGCCATTGCGATCCAGGTGACCTACCCGGGTGCATCCGCACAAACCGTGCAGGACACCGTGGTGCAGGTCATCGAGCAACAGCTCAACGGCATCGACAACCTGCGTTATGTGTCGTCGGAAAGTAACTCCGACGGCAGCATGACCATCACCGCAACCTTCGAGCAAGGCACCAACTCCGATACCGCGCAGGTCCAGGTGCAGAACAAGCTGAACCTGGCCACTCCGCTGTTGCCGCAGGAAGTGCAGCAACAAGGCATCCGCGTGACCAAGTCGGTGAGAAACTTCCTGATGGTGATCGGCGTGGTCTCGCGCGATGGCAGCATGACTCGTGAGGACCTGTCCAACTACATCGTGTCGAACATGCAGGACCCGATCTCGCGCACCAAGGGCGTCGGCGACTTCCAGGTCTTCGGTGCCCAGTACGCCATGCGGATCTGGCTCGACCCGGCCAAGTTGAACAAATTCAACCTGACCCCGGTGGATGTGAGCAACGCGGTTTCCGCGCAGAACGTCCAGGTCGCGTCCGGCCAGCTCGGCGGCCTGCCTGCCCTGCCCGGCCAGCAATTGAACGCCACCATCATCGGCAAGACCCGCCTGCAGACCGCCGAGCAGTTCAAGGCGATCCTGCTCAAGGTCAACCCGGACGGCTCGCAAGTGCGCGTCGGCGATGTCGCCGATGTGGCCCTGGGCGGCGAAAACTACAGTATCAACGCTCAGTTCAACGGCTTGCCGGCCTCCGGCCTGGCGGTGCGACTGGCGACCGGTGCCAACGCCCTCGACACGGCCAAGGCCCTGCGCCAGACCGTCGATGATCTCAAGCCATTCTTCCCGCAAGGCCTGGAGGTGGTGTTCCCGTACGACACCACGCCAGTGGTGAGCGAATCGATCAAGGGCGTGATTGAAACCCTGATCGAAGCGGTCGCGCTGGTGTTCCTGGTGATGTTCCTGTTCCTGCAGAACTTCCGCGCCACCATCATCACCACGATGACGGTGCCGGTGGTACTGCTGGGTACTTTCGGGATCCTCGCCGCGTTCGGTTTCAGCATCAACACCCTGACCATGTTCGGCATGGTGTTGGCCATCGGCTTGCTGGTGGACGATGCCATCGTGGTGGTGGAAAACGTCGAACGGGTGATGAGCGAAGAAGGCCTGTCGCCCAAGGAAGCGACCAAGAAATCCATGGGCCAGATCCAGGGCGCCCTGGTGGGTATCGCCCTGGTGCTGTCGGCGGTACTCCTGCCGATGGCGTTCTTCGGCGGCTCCACCGGCGTGATCTACAAACAGTTCTCCATCACCATCGTCTCGGCCATGGCGCTGTCGGTGCTGGTTGCCCTGATCTTCACCCCGGCCCTGTGCGCCACCATGCTCAAGCCAATCCCCAAGGGAGAGCACGGCACGCCGAAACGCGGCTTCTTCGGCTGGTTCAACCGCAACTTCGACCGTGGCGTCCGCAGCTACGAGCGTGGCGTGGGCAACATGCTCAAGCACAAGGCCCCGTACCTGCTGGCCTACGTGATCATTCTGGTCGGCATGGTCTGGCTGTTCACCCGCATCCCCACCGCGTTCCTGCCGGAAGAAGACCAGGGCGTGTTGTTCGCCCAGGTGCAGACACCGGCCGGCTCCAGTGCCGAGCGCACCCAGGTGGTCGTGGACAAGATGCGTGAGTTCCTGCTGCGTCCGAGCAAGGACGGCGGTGAAGGGGATGGCGTGGCCTCGGTGTTTACCGTGACCGGCTTCAACTTCGCCGGTCGTGGCCAGAGCTCCGGCATGGCGTTCATCATGCTCAAGCCGTGGGAAGAGCGAAACGCCGACAACACCGTATTCAAGATCGCTGGCCGCGCCCAGCAGCACTTCTTCACGTTCCGCGACGCGATGGTGTTTGCCTTCGCTCCGCCAGCGGTGATGGAATTGGGTAACGCCACCGGTTTCGACGTGTTCCTGCAGGACCGCGCCGGCATCGGTCACGAAAAGCTGATGGAGGCTCGCAACCAGTTTCTGGGCATGGCTTCGCAGAGCAAGGTCCTGACCCAGGTGCGTCCGAACGGTCTCAACGACGAGCCCCAGTACCAGTTGGACATCGATGACGAGAAGGCCAGTGCCCTGGGCATCACCCTTTCGGACATCAACAATACGCTGTCGATTGCCCTCGGCAGTAACTATGTCAATGACTTCATCGACCGTGGTCGGGTGAAACGCGTCTACGTTCAAGGCCGACCGGACGCACGCATGAGCCCGGAGGACCTGAACAAATGGTACGTGCGCAACAGCGCCGGGACCATGGTGCCGTTCAGCGCCTTCGCCAAGGGCGAGTGGACCTACGGTTCGCCGAAACTGGCCCGTTACAACGGCGTGGAAGCGATGGAAGTCCTCGGTGCTCCGGCGCCAGGTTACTCCACGGGTGAAGCGATGGCCGAAGTCGAGGCCATTGCGCAGAAGTTGCCGGCGGGTGTCGGCATCTCCTGGACCGGCCTGTCGTACGAGGAACGCCTGTCGGGTTCCCAGGCGCCGGCTCTGTACGCGCTCTCGCTGCTGATGGTATTCCTCTGCCTGGCGGCGCTGTATGAAAGCTGGTCGATTCCGATCGCGGTCATGCTCGTGGTGCCGCTGGGGATCATCGGTGCCCTGCTGGCCACCAGCCTGCGCGGCCTGTCCAACGACGTGTACTTCCAGGTGGGTCTGTTGACGACCATCGGCCTGGCGGCGAAAAACGCCATCCTGATCGTCGAGTTCGCCAAGGAACTACACGAACAGGGACGGACCCTGGTGGAGGCCGCGATCGAAGCCTGCAGGATGCGTCTGCGGCCGATCATCATGACGTCCCTGGCGTTCGTCCTCGGCGTCGTCCCGCTGGCCATTTCCACCGGCGCCGGCTCGGGCAGCCAGCACGCCATCGGTACCGGCGTGATTGGCGGTATGCTCACCGCGACCATCCTGGCAATCTTCTGGGTGCCATTGTTCTTCGTGACGGTGTCGTCAATCGGTCGGCGTAAAAATATCGACCAGGACCACACTCCTGAAACTTCTAAAGAGGCTGGCCAATGAGCAAGTCGCTACTTTCCCTGACCATCGCCGCCGTCGTGCTCAGCGGATGCTCGCTGATTCCCGACTATCAGCGGCCCGAAGCACCGGTCGCGGCGCAGTACCCGCAAGGGCCGGCCTATGAGCCGGCCAAAGCACCCGGCCAGGCCGCCGCCGAGCAGGGCTGGAAACAGTTCTTCCACGATCCGGCACTGCAACAGCTGATCCAGGTCGCCCTGGAAAACAACCGCGACCTGCGCGTCGCGGCGCTGAACATCGACGCCTACGCCGCGCAGTACCGCATCCAGCGCGCCGACCTGTTCCCGGCGGTCTCGGCCACCGGCTCCGGCAACCGCCAGCGGGTGCCGGCACGGGCCTCGCAAACCGGTGAAGCGGCAATCAGCAGCTCCTACTCGGCGACACTGGGGATCAGCGCCTACGAACTGGACCTGTTCGGTCGCGTCCGCAGCCTGAGCGAGCAAGCGTTGCAAAGCTACTTCGCCACCGAAGAAGCCCGCCGCAGCACCCAGATCAGCCTGGTGGCCAACGTCGCCAACGCTTACCTGACCTGGCAGGCCGACAAGGAACTGCTCAAGTTGACCCAGGATACCCTCGGCACCTATGAGCAAAGCCTGAAGCTGACCTCGCGCAGCGCCGAAGTCGGCGTGGCCTCGGCCCTGGACTTGAGCCAAGCCCGTACGGCGGTGGAAAACGCCCGCGTGCAACTGGCCCGCTACACCCGCCAGGTGGCCCAGGACGAAAATAGCCTGACCCTGCTGCTGGGCACCGGCCTGCCGGCCAACCTGCAGACACAACCGCTGAGCGCCGACCTGCTCAGCGAAGTGCCACCCGGCTTGCCCTCGGACCTGCTGCAACGGCGCCCGGACATCCTCCAGGCCGAACGCAACCTGCTCGCCGCCAACGCCAATATCGGCGCCGCGCGGGCCGCGTTCTTCCCAAGCATCAGCCTGACGGCCAATGCCGGCACCCTCAGCCCGGACCTGTCCGGCCTGTTCAAGGGCGGCTCGGGCACCTGGACCTTCGCTCCGCAGATCAACTTGCCGATCTTCAACGCCGGCAGCCTGCGGGCAAGCCTGGATTACGCGAAGATCCAGAAAGACATCAACGTCGCGCAGTATGAGCAGTCGATCCAGACCGCGTTCCAGGAAGTCTCCGACGGCCTGGCCGCGCGTCAGACCTACAACGAACAGTTGCAGGCACAGACCGACTTCGTCGCCGCCAACCAGGACTACTACCGCCTGGCCGAGCGTCGCTACCGTATCGGCGTCGACAGCAACCTGACTTTCCTCGACGCCCAGCGCCAGTTGTTCAGCGCGCAGCAATCGCTGATCACCGATCGCCTTGCGCAACTGACCAGCGAGGTCAATTTGTACAAGGCCCTGGGCGGCGGCTGGAATGCCGAGACGGGCAAGCGCGAACCGATCGCGGAGAAAGCGCCGGAGACAAAGTTGTTTTGATTTGATGCGCTGAAACATGAAGCCCACCGAAAGGTGGGCTTTTTGTTTGCGCCTGATTCCCTGCCCAACACAAATTCCAATGTGGGAGCGAGCCTGCTCGCGAAAGTATTGGATCGGCTTGCACTGATATTGTGCCAACGTCTTCGCGAGCAGGCTCGCTCCCACCCGAGTCGTCTGCGCTCGTCAAATCTGCGTACACTGCTCCCACAGGGAATTGTGTTTGTTTTGCCGTTCGATAATCGCCCGAAAGCCGCAAATCTCAATTGAACCGATCCCGGGCGGCCCTTCACCATCGCTCGCACAAAACCAATAACAACAGGTTCGACGCCATGCTCCTACGCCCTGCACCGTCCGGCTGATCCTCAGCCACTTTAACCGTCCAGCCCCACCGTACTGCCTGCAACCCAAGGGTTGCGGCAACGACTCGCTTCGTCCATAGAAAAACAAGAGACACGCCCATGAAACCCACACAGCAAGTTTTCCCCAGCCTCATTGCCGTCGCGCTGTCCGGCGTAGCATTGCCGGTGTCGTCAGCGGAATCGGGATTCGTCGAGGACGCCAAGGCCACGCTGAACCTGCGTAACTTCTACTTCAACCGCAACTTCACCAACGACGCCGCCGCCCAAGGCAAAGCCGAGGAATGGACTCAAAGCTTCATCCTCGACGCCAAGTCCGGTTTCACCCAAGGCACGGTCGGTTTCGGCGTGGACGTGCTCGGCCTGTACTCGGTCAAGCTTGACGGCGGTCGTGGCACCGCCGGCACGCAGTTGCTGCCGGTGCACGACGACGGTCGTCCGGCCGATGACTTCGGTCGTTTGGGCGTGGCCCTCAAGGCCAAGGTCTCGAAGACTGAATTGAAAGTCGGCGAGTGGATGCCGGTGCTGCCGATCCTGCGTTCCGACGACGGCCGCTCCCTGCCGCAAACCTTCCAGGGCGGCCAGGTCACTTCCACCGAGATCAACGGCCTGAGCCTCTATGGCGGTCAGTTCCGTGGCAACAGCCCGCGCAACGACGCGAGCATGGAAGACATGTCGATGAACGGCCGCGGTGCCTTCACTTCCGACCGTTTCAACTTCGGCGGCGGCGAATACGCCTTCAACGAAAAACGCACCCAGGTCGGTGTCTGGTACGCGGAACTGTCCGACATCTACCAGCAGCAATATTTCAACCTGACCCACAGCCAACCCATGGGCGACTGGACCCTGGGCGCCAACCTGGGCTACTTCACCGGCAAGGAAGATGGCAGCGCCCTGGCCGGCGATCTCGATAACAAAACCGCGTTCGCCATGCTCTCGGCCAAGTACGGTGGCAACACCTTCTACGTCGGCCTGCAGAAAGTCGGCGGCGATGATGCCTGGATGCGCGTCAACGGCACCAGCGGCGGGACCCTGGCGAACGACAGCTACAACTCCAGCTACGACAACGCCAAGGAAAAATCCTGGCAGTTGCGCCATGACTTCAACTTCGCCGCCGTCGGCGTGCCGGGCCTGACCCTGATGAACCGCTACATCAGCGGCGACAACGTGCACACCGCCACCGTCGATGACGGCAAGGAGTGGGGCCGCGAGACTGAGCTGGCTTATACCGTGCAGAGCGGTGCGCTGAAGAGTCTCAACGTGAAGTGGCGCAACTCGACGATGCGCCGGGACTTCAATACCAATGAGTTCGATGAGAACCGGTTGATTGTCAGCTATCCGATCAGCTTGTTGTGAAGCCGAAGCGGAGGGTCAGTTGGGATGGATGTCAGCTGATCCACCGCTTTCGCGAGCAGGCTCGCTCCCACACCGGATTTTCGGTGGTCATCGAATCTTCATACGATATAAATTCATTGTGGGAGCGAGCCTGCTCGCGAAGGCGTCATCACATCCAACATCGATGCGAGCTGACCTATGCCTTCGCGAGCAGGCTCGCTCCCACAGGGGATTGGGGGTGGTCTCAGGTTCGTGATTCGGTGCCCAGTTCATCCCAGACGGATTCGGCCAGGTGGAAGGTGGCGTTGGCCGCCGGGATGCCGCAGTAGATGGCGCTCTGCATGATCACTTCCTTGATCTCGCTGCGGCTCACGCCGTTGTTGGCGGCGGCGCGCAGGTGCAGCTTGAGTTCTTCGTTGCGGTTCATGCCGATCAGCATGGCGATGGTGATCAGGCTGCGGGTATGGCGCGGCAGGCCCGGGCGGGTCCAGATGTCGCCCCAGGCGTGGCGGGTGATCATCTCCTGGAATTCGCTGTTGAATTCGGTCAGTGCATTGAGGCTGCGGTCGACGTGGGCATCGCCCAGCACTGCGCGGCGTACTTGCATGCCTTCGTCGTAACGTTGTTTCTCGTCCACAAAAAACTCCTCAGGCGCGGCCAGTATCAAGCAGGAAATCCAGTACCCGCGCGCTGAACGCGGCGCCGGCCTGGACGTTGGACAAGTGCGCGGCATGAAACTCGGCGTATTCGGCACCCTCGACCCGCTCTTGGATAAAACGTCCGCCCGCTGGCGGCGTCACGGCATCTTCGGTGCCAGCGATCACCAGCAGTGGCACACGGATCAGTGATAGCTGCTCACGAAAATCGGCGTCGCGTACTGCGGCGCAGTTGGCCGCATAGCCTTGGGGCGAGGTCGCCGCCAGCATGTCGGTAATTTTTTCCGCCGTCGCCGGATGGGCCTTGGCGAAATCCGGCGTGAACCAGCGGGCAATCGACGCATCACGCAACGCCACCATCGCCGCCTTGCCATCACGCAGCACGGTTTCGATGCGCGGGTTCCACATCGAAGGGTCGCCAATCTTCGCGGCGGTATTGCACACCACCAGTTTGTGCAGGCGCTCGCCGGCGTTGATTCCCAGCCATTGGCCGATCAGGCCACCCATCGAAAGGCCGCAGAAATGCACCTTGTCGATGTCCAGCGCATCAAGCATCGCCAGCACGTCGCGGCCCAGCTGTTCGATGCTGTAGGGGCCTTCAGTGACCAGCGACCGGCCGTGACCACGGGTGTCGAAACGCAAGACCCGAAAGTGTTCACTGAACGCCGCGACCTGCTCGTCCCACATATGCAAATCGGTACCCAAAGAGTTGGAGAGCACCAGCACCGGGGCGTCCTGCGGCCTGTCCAATCGCCGCTCATCAAAACAATAGCTCAGATCGCCCTCGGCGAGTTTGACCAATCCCACAACAATCTCCTTTCAGGCATTCAAGGCAAGGTGTTCGGCCACCGCTCGGGCAACCCAGGCCTGGGCTTGTCCGAGGTAGTGGGCCGGGTCGAGCAGATGATCAAGCTCGCTCGCGGATAACTGCGCGGTGACCTGGGATTCTTCCCCCAGCACCTCGCGCAAATGCCGTTGTTCGGCCACCGCGCGCTTGCAGCATTGCTCCAGCAGATGATGCGCGGTGTCGCGACCAACCCGCTGGGCCAGGACGATGCTGACGGCTTCGGCCAGCACCAGCCCTTGGGTCAGTTCCAGGTTGCGGGCCATGCGCGCCGCATCCACTTCCAGCCCTTCGGCCAGCAGTCGCGCCTGTTGCAGCGCGCCGGACACCAGGCAGCAGATGTCCGGCAGGGTTTCCCATTCGGCGTGCCACAGGCCGAGGCTGCGCTCATGTTCCTGAGGCATGGCGCTGAACAGCGTCGACAACAAGCCGGGCACCCGCGTCGCAGCGCCGATCAACACCGCCGCGCCCACCGGGTTGCGCTTGTGGGGCATGGTCGACGAACCGCCCTTGCCCGGTGCCGAAGGTTCGAACGCCTCGCCTGCCTCGGTCTGCATCAACAGGCTGACGTCGCGCCCCAGTTTGCCCAGGCTGCCGGCGATCAAGCCCAGCACCGCGCCGAACTCCACCAAACGATCGCGCTGGGTGTGCCAAGGCTGCTCCGGCAGGTTCAGTTGCAGCTCGGCGGCCAAGGCTTCGGCCACCGGCAGCGCCTGCTTCCCCAGGGCGGCGAGGGTCCCGGAGGCGCCGCCAAATTGCAGTACCAACAGGCGCGGCTTGAGTTCCCGCAAGCGCTGGCGACTGCGCGTGATCGCCCCCAGCCAGCCGGCGATTTTCATCCCCAGGGTGACCGGCGTGGCGTGTTGCAGCCAGGTGCGCCCGGCCAGCGGCGTGGCAGCGTAACGTTCGGCTTGTCGAGCCAGGGTGACAGCCAGTTGCGCCAGCTCACCTTCGATCAGTCCGAGCGCCTGGCGCAGTTGCAGCACCAGGCCACTGTCCATCACGTCCTGGCTGGTGGCGCCCAGATGCACGTAGCGTTCGGCCTCGGCGCTCTCGGCAGCGATGCGCTTGCCCAACGCCTTGACCAGCGGGATCGCAGAATTGCCGGCACTGGCAATCGCTTCGCTCAACGCCGAAAAATCGTACAGCTGGGCGCGACAGGCATTCCCGATCGGCGCCACCGCCTCCTGGGGGATCAGCCCAACCCGCGCCTCGGCCCGGGCCAGCGCCGCCTCAAAGTCGAGCATCGCCTGCACACGCCCCGCATCACAGAACACTTCGCGCATGTCGCGGGCGGTGAAGTAGGCATCGAACAGCTGATTGCCCGGTCGTTCGCTCATAAACAGTCCTTCGGGATATATGGAAGCTTTTTTTGTGGCGAGGGAGCTTGCTCCCGCTGGGCTGCGGAGCAGCCCTCTTAGATGAGCGCTTCGCACTGGAGCGCCAGCCCGGTCAAGCGGGAGCAAGCTCCCTCGCCACGATGAATCAAACAAGCCTCAGATGTACCACTCACAAGTCGTGGTGCAAATACGCTGGCTGTTTGGGCAGGCGCAAGCTGAACAGGAACGCAACGACCATCATCACCGTGACATACCAATAAAAAGCGTTTTCCATGCCCTGGGCTTTCAGGCTCAAGGCAACGTACTCGGCCGAACCGCCAAAAATCGCGTTCGCCACCGCATAGGCCAACCCTACTCCCAGCGCCCGCACTTCTGGTGGAAACATTTCGGCTTTCACCAGACCGCTGATGGAGGTGTAGAAGCTGACGATCGCCAAGGCGAAAGTGATCAGGACAAACGCCAGGAACGGGTTGCTGGTGCCTTTGAGGGTCAGCAGGATCGGCACGGTGCACAACGCTCCCAGGCCGCCGAACCAGAGCATGGAGTTACGCCGGCCGATCTTGTCTGCGAGCATGCCGAACAGCGGTTGCATGCACATGTAGAGAAACAGCGCGCCGGTCATGATGTAACTGGCGGTCTTGGCATGCAGGCCGGCGGTGTTCACCAGGTACTTCTGCATGTAAGTGGTGAAGGTGTAGAAAATCAGCGAACCGCCGGCGGTGTAGCCCAGCACGGTGATGAACGCAGCCTTGTGGTCGCGAAACAACGCGGCGATGCTGCCAGCGTCCTTGTTTTCGCGCATTTCCTTGCTGGTGGTTTCCTTCAAGGACCGGCGCAGGAACAGGGAAATCAACGCCGCGGCGGCGCCCACCACGAACGGGATTCGCCAACCGTAAGCGCGCAGTTCGTCTTCGCTGAGAAACTGCTGCAGGATCACCACCAGCGACACTGCCAAAAGTTGTCCGCCAATCAGCGTCACGTACTGGAACGAAGCAAAAAAGCCGCGTTGCCCCTTGAGGGCGACTTCGCTCATGTAGGTCGCGGTCGTGCCGTACTCGCCGCCCACCGACAGGCCTTGCAGCAGGCGAGCGAACAGCAGCAGCACCGGCGCCCAGACGCCGATGTCCTTGTAGGTGGGCAGGCAGGCGATGAGCAACGAGCCGAAGCACATCATCATCACCGAGATCATCATCGAATTCTTGCGCCCGTGACGGTCCGCTACCCGGCCGAAAATCCAGCCGCCAATGGGCCGCATCAGGAACCCGGCGGCGAATACCCCCGCCGTGTTGACCAGTTGCACCGTCGGATTGTCCGATGGGAAAAACGCCGGGGCGAAATAAATCGCGCAGAACGCATAGACGTAGAAGTCGAACCATTCGACCAGGTTGCCGGATGAGGCACCGACGATGGCGAAGATGCGCTTGCTGCGTTCTTCGCCGGTGTAGTGGCTGATTGGGGTGGTCATGGGTTAATCACTCGTTGGGGACTGACGAAGTCTAGACATACTTCGTAACACTCCCGTTCCACAGTCTTGCCACCTGTGGCGAGGGAGCTTGCTCCCGCTCGGCTGCGCAGCAGTCGCAAAACCAGGCCCGGCGCTGTTTTGGATGCACCGCGTCGCCTGCCATGGGCTTGCTGCGCAAGCCAGCGGGAGCAAGCTCCCTCGCCACGGGGGTTTTCACTCAGTAATCGAAGAACACTGTCTCGGCATCCGTGCCCTGGAGAATCACGTTCCACTGGTAAACACCCGACGCATCGGGCCTGGCCACGATGGTGTCGCGACGCTCCTCGGGTACGCAGGCCAGCAACGGGTCAGCTTCGTTGGCGGATTCGTCGGCGAAATAGATGCGCGTCAACAGATGCTTGACCAACCCGCGAGCGAATACCAGCACGACAAGATGCGGCGCCTGGGTCGTACCGCCCAACCCCGGCACGGTGCCCGGCTTGATGGTGGTGAAGCGGAACCGCCCTTCGGCATCCACCGGCACCCGGCCGAAACCGTCGAAATGCGGGTCCAGCGGTTTGTCCTGATCGTCTTCCGGGTGAGCGTATTTACCGGCGGCGTTGGCCTGCCAGACTTCCAGCATGGCGTCGTTGACGAACTGGCCGTTGCCGTCGATCACTTGCCCGGTGATCGCCACGCGCTGGCCGAGCGTCTGGGCGTCGGTCAGGTCTTCGCGGTTCAGCCACGTCAGGCCGATGTGGTAGTAAGGGCCGACGGTGTGGGACGTAGTGGCGTTGAGCGTCATCTTATTTCTCCATCGGCGTGGCTTCGAGGCCGCGCAAGACGATGTCCCAGCGATAACCGAGGGCGTAGTGAGGAATGGTTTTTTCCAGGTCGAAACTGGCGATCAAGCGTTCCTTGGCACGGGCGTCCGGCACGCAGTTGTAGATCGGGTCGTATTCCAGCAACGGATCACCGGGGAAATACATCTGCGTGACCAGGCGCGTCAGGATGCTCGGCCCGAACAATGAAAAATGGATATGCGCCGGGCGCCAGGCGTTGTGGTGGTTGCCCCACGGATAGGCGCCGGGCTTGATGGTCTGGAACTGATACCCGCCATCGGCATCGGTCACGGTGCGACCGGTGCCGGTGAAGTTCGGGTCCAGCGGCGCATCGTGGTTGTCACGGTCGTGGTTGTAGCGACCGGCGGCGTTGGCCTGCCAGATCTCGATCAGGATGCCCGGTACCGGCTCGCCGTGCTCATCGAGCACGCGCCCGTGAATGATGATCCGTTCACCGAGCGGCTCACCGGCATGCTGGGCGGTCAGGTCATGGTCCTTCTCCTGAAGACGATCGGCACCTACGGTCGGCCCGGTGATTTCCGACAATGAATGGGGCAGGTACACCAACGGCTTGGACGGCGAGCGCAGGTTGGTGGACTGGTATGGCGGGTGCAGATACTCCGGCTGAGTGCCCACTTGAGGGCGACGGTAACCAGGCTTGTCAGTCATGCAGCATTCCTCGGTTTCTTATTGGTAGGACGACCCATCAGACGCGTTCGATAGCCAGTGCCAGACCTTGGCCGACGCCAACGCACATGGTCGCCAGGCCTTTCTTGCCGCCGGTCTTTTCCAGATGATGCAGCGCTGTCATCACCAGCCGCGCCCCGCTCATGCCCAGTGGGTGGCCCAAGGCGATGGCGCCACCGTTCGGATTGACGTGCGGAGCATCGTCCGCCAGCCCAAGATCGCGCAACACCGCCAGGCCCTGGCTGGCAAAGGCTTCGTTAAGCTCGATCACGTCAAAATCGGCAACCGCCAGGCCCAGGCGCTCAGTCAGTTTGCGCACCGCCGGCACCGGGCCGATGCCCATCACCCGTGGCGCGACGCCGGCGCTGGCCATGCCCAGCACTCTGGCCTTGGGGGTCAGGCCGTGTTTCTTCACCGCTTCGGCGGACGCGAGGATCAGCGCCGCCGCCCCGTCATTCACGCCCGACGCGTTGCCGGCGGTCACGGTCTTGTCGGGGCCGTTGACCGGTTTGAGTCGGCCCAAGGTTTCCAACGTGGTGTCGGCGCGTGGATGCTCGTCCTGCTCGACCACGGTTTCGCCCTTTTTGTGGGCGATGCGAACCGGCACGATTTCTTCGGCAAAAAATCCCGCCGCCTGGGCCGCCGCCGCACGCTGCTGGCTGCGCACGGCAAAGGCGTCTTGATCTGCGCGGGACACCGCGTAGTCATCCGCCACGTTATCAGCGGTCTGCGGCATTGCATCGACGCCGTACTGGGCTTTCATCAGCGGGTTGATGAAGCGCCAACCAATGGTCGTGTCCTCCAGCTTCATGTTGCGTGAAAACGCCGCGTCGGCCTTGCCCATCACGAACGGTGCGCGGGACATCGATTCGACGCCGCCGGCGATGGCCAGCTCCATTTCGCCGCTGGCAATGGCGCGGAACGCCGTGCCGATGGCGTCCATGCCCGAGGCGCAGAGGCGGTTGACCGTCACGCCGGGGATGCTCTCCGGCAGACCGGCCAGCAACAAGGCCATGCGCGCGACGTTGCGGTTGTCTTCACCGGCCTGGTTGGCGCAACCGAGGAACACTTCGTCCACCGCGCGCCAGTCCACCGATGGGTTGCGTTCCATCAGCGCCTTGATCGGCACGGCCGCCAGGTCATCGGCACGCACCGCGGACAGGCTGCCGCCGAACCGGCCGATGGGGGTTCGAATCGCATCACAGATAAAAACGTCGCGCATTCAGGCTTCTCCTGGAGTCTGGCCGTGGGCCGCAGCGGTACGGGCCTCAAGGTCGCGCAATGCGCGCAACTCGACCTCGGTCGGTTCGGCGGTGGTCTGCACCTGGTCGGCGAAACGGATCGCCCAGCCGGTGGCGGCAATCACTTGCTCACGGGTCACCCCGGGGTGCAGCGAAGTGACCACGAACTCATGGCTGCCGGCTTCCGGTTCCATGATGCACAGGTCAGTGATGATCCCTACGGGGCCAGCGCCCGGCAGGCCCAGGCGCTTGCGCGAATCACCGCCTTCGCCGTGACCGACCGAGGTGATGAAATCCAGCTTGTCGACAAACGAACGCGCCGATTGCTTGAGGATGATCAACACACTTTTCGCCGAGCCGGCAATTTCCGGCGCGCCACCGGCCCCCGGCAAACGGACTTTCGGCTGATGATAATCGCCGACCACGGTGGTGTTGATGTTGCCGAAACGGTCCACCTGGGCTGCGCCGAGGAAGCCGACGTCGATGCGCCCGCCCTGAAGCCAGTAGCGAAAAATCTCACCGGTGGGTACGACGGTGTCTGCGGTTTCCGCCAGTTCACCGTCGCCGATGGACAGCGGCAATACGCTGGGCTTGGCGCCGATCGGACCGGATTCGTAGATCAGGACGACATCAGGCGACGAAGTCAGCCGCGCCAGGTTGGCCGCTTTCGACGGCAGGCCGATGCCAACGAAACACACGGCGTTGTTCTTCAGCCGACGGGCCGCGGCGACAGTCATCATCTCATTGGTGGAATAGGTCATGGTTTCACCTGCGAAGCGGCCGCCAGCCGGGCCTGGAATTCACTGAAGTCCCTGGTGCCATGGATGTACTCGTCAATCCATGCGGTAAATGTCTCACGGTCCCGGGCGATAGGATCCCACGCCTGGTAGAAACGATTGTCACGCTCGGTGTAGCCGTGAGCGTAGGACGGATGCGCGCCACCCGGTACATGACATACCGCGCTCAAGGCCCAGGTTGGCAGCACGCAGGCATTCATCGGCGCGTTCAGGTCGTCGACGATTTCCTCCACGGTGACAATGCAACGCTTGGCCGCCAGGGCCGCTTCTTTCTGCACACCGAGGATGCCCCACAGCAACACGTTGCCCTTGCGGTCGGCCTTCTGTGCGTGGATCACGGTAATGTCCGGTCGCACCGACGGCACGGCGGCAAGCACTTCCCCGGTGAAGGGACAGGTGACGCTCTTGATCAGCGGATTGACCTTCGGCAGGTCGGAGCCGGCGTAGGCCCGAAGCACCGCGAACGGCAGGCCGGAGGCGCCGGCAACGTAGGCATTGGCCAGGTCGGCGTGGCTGTGCTCCTCGATTTCCAGCGGATGCGGCCATTGCTTTTCGACCGCATCGCGCAGCCGGTGCAAGGAACCCACGCCAGGATTGCCGCCCCAGGAAAAAATCAGCTTGCGAGCACAACCGGCGCCGATCAACTGGTCGTAGATCAGGTCAGGCGTCATGCGCACCAGGGTCAGGTCCTTCTTGCCCTGACGAATGATTTCATGACCCGCCGCCGTCGGGATCAGGTGCGTGAAGCCTTCGAGCGCGACGGTATCGCCGTCGTTGACGAACTGCTTCACCGCGTCGTGCAGCGAAAGGATTTCAGCCATGGGGCAGGCTCCCGTTTTCCAGTAGACCGACATGAAGAAAGAGGCGCGAGGTCCAGCGCCTGGGTGACTGAAGATTAAGCCGGGGAAAAACGCCAAACAATCCGATAATCGACAGAGTGTTCGTTTATCGAACAGATTGTTGCGTAGCTATCGATTTACTCTGTCCTGAAACGACGCAGGGCCTGTGGCGAGGGAGCTTGCTCCCGCTGGGCTGCAAAGCAGCCCCCAAAAAACAGGGCCGCTTCGCGCCCCGGCGGGAGCAAGCTCCCTCGCCACAGGTGCAGATTCAGCTTCAGAGAAAAAGTTAGGTCGCATCCGCATGGCTGACCATGCCTTTGATAACGACCGCCGCGGTCGCCAATGCCGCTGGAATCACCAGCGCGGTCAGGACCTGTTCGAAGTTCCAGCCCAACCCCAACAAGGTCGCGCCCATCCACGCGCCAAGAATTCCGCCGAACCGGCCGATGCCCAGCATCCACGACACCCCCGTGGCCCGGCCCTGGGTTGGGTAGAACCGCGCCGCCAGGGACGGCATCGCCGATTGCGCGCCGTTGACGCACATGCCGGCCACCAGCACCAGGGTGGCGAGCAAGGTAATGTTGCCCAGGCTCTGCCCCACTGCGTAGGCAAATATCCCGGCCATCAGGTAGAAGATGCCGATGACCTTGTGCGGATTGAAGCGGTCCATCGCCCAACCCACCCCGACGGCACTCAATACGCCGCCAAACTGAAACAGCGCGCCGATGAACGCCGCCTGCTCCATGCTCGCGCCGCTGTCGCGCATCAGCGTCGGCAGCCAACTGGTCAGCAGATAGACGATCACCAGCCCCATGAAATACGTCAGCCACAACAACAAGGTGCCGGCGCTGTAGGTACCGGAAAAGATCACCGCCAGCACGTTGCGCGCTTTTACGGTCTTTTGTTCGGGCACACTGAAGCTGGCGGCCTGGGCGATGGTCGGCGGGTCGATCGGCGCCAGGGTCTTGCGCACCTTGTCGGTACCACGGTTACGCACCACCAGGTAACGCGCCGACTCCGGCAGCCAGAACACCAGCACCACCGCCAGGATCAACGGCAGCACGCCGCCGATCAGCAGCAAGCTGTGCCAGCCGAACGCCGGTATCAGCTTGGCGGAGATGAAACCGCCGCCGGCCATACCCAGGTTGAAGCCGCAGAACATGCTGGTGACCAGCAGGGACTTCTTGCGTTCCGGCGTGTATTCCGAGAGCAGGGTCGTGGCATTCGGCATCCCGGCCCCCAATCCCAGGCCGGTCAGGAAACGCAGCACCAGCAGTTGGTCGACGTTGGTACAGAAGGCCGAGGCCAGGCTGAAAGCGCCGAACAACACGACCGCCCCCACCAATACGATTTTTCGTCCGAAACGGTCAGCCAATGGGCCGGAACCCAGTGCGCCGAATACCATGCCGATCAGCGCTGCGCTCATCACCGGGCCAAGGCTGGCCCGGTTGATGCCCCAATCCTGGGAAAGCGCCGGGGCGATGAATCCCATGGCCGCGGTGTCGAGGCCATCGAGGAAAACGATCAGGAAACAGAGAATGACCACTCGCCATTGGTAACGAGAAATGGGCTGGGCATTGATGAAGGACTGCACATCGAGGCAGGTGCCTACGGAGGTCTGGGGCTGGTTCATTTTATTTTTATTCCACGCAAGAAACGCCAGATGACGCTGCGCGACATTAATGAGCCCGGGCAAATACCGTCAATTCACCGAAGCGGAGTGTGTGCGTTTATCGAACAGCTTAAGTGAACAGTTGCGCGCTCAGGTCCCGGCTGGCCCCGAGCAGGCCAGGCAAAAAGCGCTGCTCCAGCTCGTTGCGGCTAACCCGTCCGGCATGGGTGCTGAGGTTCAGGGCCGCCACCACCTGGCCCGAAGCATCGTATACCGGCACGGCAATCGAGCGCAGGCCCTGTTCCAGTTCCTGATCGACAATGCACCAACCCTGCTGCCGGACCTGTTGCAGGCATTCGAGCAGCGCCTCGGGCGTGTGCAGGGTGCGGCTGGTCTTGGCCTGCAGGTCGGCATGCTCGAGATAATCGCGCAGCGACGCGTCATCCAGTGCCGCCAGCAGGATCCGGCCCATCGACGTGCAATAGGCTGGCAGGCGGCCACCGACGGACAGGTCCACCGAAATCAGCCTTTGAGTCGTGGCCGACCGGGCAATGTAAAGGATGTCATCGCCTTCCAGCGTCGCCATGTTGCAGGCCTCGTGCAGCTGTTCGCTCATGCGGTCCAGGTACGGTTGGGCAGAAACCGCCAGCGGTGTCGATGACAGATAGGCATGGCCCAGGGTCAGCACTTTGGGCAACAGCGAATAAGTCCGTCCGTCGGTGGTGGCGTAGCCGAGCTTGATCAACGTGTGCAGGCAGCGCCTCACCGCCGCGCGGGGAATTTCGGTGCGGTGGCTGATCTGGGCGATGGTCAGGTGCCGCTTGCGCTCCTGGAATGCCTGGACCACCGCCAGTCCACGGGCCAGCGAGGTCATGAAGTCCGGGTCACCGGTCAGGGCCTGGATCCGCTTGGCCGGCGAAGCGACGATCGGCGGCGCTACTGAAGTGAAGGCGTTGCGCAATTGGTCGTTCATCTCTGGTTCTCCCGGAATGACGGCTATTACAAGCGGCTGCCCGTCGGACAGACAAGTGTCGACCCATCAACACCGTGCGATTATCGAACCGGCGGTCGATAATCGCAATCAGCACGCACCTGCTAGTCTTGCCGTTTTTTGCGTTTTTCCAGCAAGCACCTTGGACGACGAACTTGAACAGCGACAAAGAATAATGAACTTGTCATATGAAAATGACGTCAGGATATCGACACTTGTGATACGTGCCGCACAACTAGCAACACTTATGCAATATTGATTCACACCGGTAACCCGGTACTTTAACTTTGCTAGTGTTATTGCGGCGGACCGCTATAATGCGCGTCAGTGGCGGATCGGCCAATGGATCGACTCCTTCCGCGGGCACAATGGTTTTGTTGTGTCAGCAGCCTGGCCGCGTCTCCCGTATCGGCAATATGCGAAACCCTGATGCTACGTCAGCTATCAGCTCTGGTGCCGTGGCCGTCTGCATCGCGTACATGCAGTGCGTATCACCAGATCAATTTCAATTCATTAGGTAATCATGTGACGAAAGACGAACTGCGCGCGGAACTTGAGCGCCAGGAACAACGTTACAAGGAAGTTTACGGCGGAGAAATCACCACCTACGCCGCGCAACCTGAACCGGAACGCAAACCCTGGCGCAAACGCGCCACTGTTCAGGACCAGGCGTTCAGCCAGGAACTGCAAAAGATGGAAAAAGAACTCAAGGCCGAGGAAGAATGATTCTCCGGGCTTGAGTTCCGTAGCGTGTCCGGCCACACCTTGGTCGGACGCCGAAAGCGAGGGCCCGCCAAAAGCGGGCCATCATTCTCTGCACCATCGGTCGGCGGACATTCACCGCTGATTTTCTTTTTTCAGATTTTCAGGCGCCCGCCCCAGCCCCCTCGCGCCTTGCGCAGAACCTTGCCAGCCGGCATTTTCATCCCGAAATCAAAGGGTTGCGCAGCCCATTCAAAACCCCGGCCTGCACGGCTTCCTGCCGGTTATTTCGTTGAAGAATGTTACCGATGAGCAGGCGATGCATCGATTAGCGAGGTTTTCTGGCATAATCGCGCCCCCTTATGACCGGGTCAGAAAACCTTCATGATCGATTTATTCAGCGGACTGGATGCTTGGGTGCTCGTGAGCCTCTTGCTCGCCCTGGCTTTTGTCCTCGCCTTCGAGTTCATCAACGGCTTTCATGACACCGCTAACGCGGTTGCCACTGTTATCTACACCAAAGCCATGCCGCCTCACTTGGCGGTGTTCTTTTCCGGTGTGTTCAATTTCCTCGGCGTACTGCTGGGTGGCGTGGGGGTGGCGTACGCCATCGTTCACCTGTTGCCCGTGGAGCTGCTGATCAATGTGAACACCGGACACGGCTTGGCCATGGTGTTCTCGCTGCTCGCGGCGGCCATCACCTGGAACCTCGGCACGTGGTACTTCGGTATCCCGGCGTCCAGCTCCCATACGCTGATCGGCTCGATCCTCGGCGTGGGCCTGGCCAATGCGCTGATCAACGATATCCCGTTGGCCGACGGGGTGAACTGGCAGAAAGCGATCGATATCGGCGCCTCCCTGGTGTTCTCGCCGATGGCCGGCTTCCTGATCGCGGCCCTGGTGTTGCTCAGCCTGAAATGGTGGCGCCCGCTGTCGAAGATGCACAAGACGCCGGAACAGCGCCGCAAGATCGACGACAAGAAACATCCGCCGTTCTGGAATCGCCTGGTACTGGTGATTTCCGCCATGGCCGTCAGCTTCGTCCACGGTTCCAACGATGGCCAGAAAGGCATCGGCCTGATCATGCTGGTGCTGATCGGTATCGTGCCCGCACAGTTCGTACTCGACCTGAACAGCACTACCTACCAGATCGAGCGCACCCGCGACGCGACGCTGCACCTGAGCCAGTTCTACAAGCGCAACAACGAGTCGCTGGGTGAATTCCTGGCCTTGGGCAAGAGCGTCGAAGGCGACCTGCCGGAGAAGTTCCGCTGCAACCCGCAGCAGACCGAACCGACCATCAATGCGCTGCTCGACACCCTCAAAGGCGT
Source organism: Pseudomonas sp. Z2-11 (assembly GCF_054161305.1). Classification (NCBI taxonomy): domain Bacteria; kingdom Pseudomonadati; phylum Pseudomonadota; class Gammaproteobacteria; order Pseudomonadales; family Pseudomonadaceae; genus Pseudomonas; species Pseudomonas sp. Z2-11. The sequence continues at coordinate 1,408,672 of NZ_CP096395.1, read as the reverse complement.
GGCGGATTACCACTCGCTGCCGTCGGAAAGCCGCATCGAAGTGCGCCGCTACCTGCTTTGCCTGGACGACACGGCGAAAAAGGTCGGCAAGTTGCCTGGCCTGGCAGCCCGTGAAAAAGACGACCTGAACAAGCTGCGCAAGGACCTGACCGCGACCACCGAATACGCCCCGTTCTGGGTAATCCTGGCGGTCGCCCTGGCACTCGGCCTGGGCACCATGGTCGGCTGGAAGCGCGTGGTACTGACCATCGGCGAGAAGATCGGCAAGCAAGGCATGACCTACGCCCAAGGCATGTCGGCGCAGATCACCACGGCCTGCATGATCGGCGCAGCGAATATCTTCAGCCTGCCGGTTTCCACCACCCATGTGCTGTCTTCCGGCGTGGCGGGCACGATGGTGGCCAACAAGAGCGGCCTGCAGGGCGGCACGGTCCAGACCATCCTGCTGGCCTGGGTGCTGACCCTGCCAGCGACGGTGGGCCTGTCGGCGGCACTGTTCTGGCTGGCGTCGAAGGCCATCGGCAGCTGAGTTTCAGCGGCTCGTGAAAAAGGTGCGTTCCTTGCGGTTCGCACCTTTTTTATGCCCGATACCTTTCCCCTGTGGGAGCGAGCTTGCTCGCGATAGCGGCGGATCAGCCACCGCTACAGTGCCTGACGCACCGCCATCGCGAGCAAGCTCGCTCCCACAAGGTTTTGTATGGACCTGAAAGTTCGCGCAAAAAAAAGGGCGACCGAAGTCGCCCAAATGCCTTGCGTGCTCGTTGTCGCCGGAAAGACCTACGGTTTTTTGCGCTTGTGTGCGTCTTTCCAGATGAATAATCCAAACCCTGCGAAAAACACGAACATGAGGCCGACCGTCAACACACCGGCAAACACCACATTATCGATAAACATGACTGGCCTCCTGGTCTTGCCCCTGTTGCGATGGGATCAAGTTAACCAATCAGGCCTGGAGGAAAATTGACCGGGGTCAATAACGCTCGCGACGGAGCGCAAAGGAAGGGCGATAACTGATCCATGTCAATGGATCGAGGGGGTTCAGCGCTTTTTCGGTTTGTTTTTCGATTTTTTCTTCGGCTTGCCCAAGGGCATGGCCTGCTCGAAGGCCTGGCGGACTTCATTGAGGCGTTTTTCGTTGAGGTCGTGAACGCGCTTTGCGCGCTCTGCACCGAGATCAATCAGTTTGTCTTCTTGGCTCATGCTGTGTCGACATCGTACGGTGAGTGGCAGATGCGCCCATGATGCGGGTTACCGGTTGCGTTGACCAGCCAGCGACGTCGACGAGACCTCAGATCTGGATATCCACCCATAGGCCCTGGCGCTCTTCGCCCTCGACGAGCGGAACGACCGGCACGGTGTTGTCGGCGTTCAGTTCCGTGCCCGGAACAGCCAGATGTTCTTCGGGATCCTCGTCGGCTTCGCGGCGGCGCCGGTTGCGCTCCTGCTGGCGACGCTGCTCTTCGCGCAGCAACAGAGCGGCCTCCTCCGGGTCACCCTTTTGCAGGTCGATGGTGCTTTCGTTGGAGCTTTGTTGTACCGGGACCACGGGAGGAATATCCGGTCGCGGGCGGATCGGATCCTGCTGAGCGGTGATGGGTACGGCGCTCAAGGGGAGCATGGGTGGCAACATAAAGGTCTCCTGTCTTCAGGTTGTCGGCGGCGGCGAGGACAGCTTGAACCGCTGGTCTGAAACTTGTGAGCTGGTTGGCATTACGCGGGGCGAGGACACAAGCTTGTTTGATCGCAGAACACGCTTAAGTTCCGTTGGGCCGGTTGATGGGCAAGCCGTCACGAGCGCTGGTTACGTGCGTAAATCCTTTGGTCTGACGCGTCATTCCGTTAAGATAGCCGGCTTTTTCACGGCGGGAGTCAGGCAGCATGGCGCAGCAGTATCAACCGGGGCAACGCTGGATCAGTGACAGCGAAGCCGAGCTGGGTTTGGGCACCGTTCTGGCACAGGACGGCCGCTTGTTGACCGTGCTCTACCCGGCCACTGGCGACACTCGCCAGTACGCGCTACGGAATGCGCCCCTCACCCGCGTGCGGTTTTCGCCGGGCGACGTGATCACTCACTTCGAAGGCTGGAAAATGACCGTGCGCGAAGTCGATGACGTCGACGGGCTGCTGGTCTACCACGGCCTCAACGGGCAGAACGAAGTCGTCACGCTGCCAGAAACCCAACTGTCGAACTTCATCCAGTTCCGCCTGGCCAGCGATCGCCTGTTCGCCGGGCAGATCGATCCGCTGGCCTGGTTCTCCCTGCGCTACCACACGCTGGAACACACCAGCCGCCAATTGCAGTCGCCGCTCTGGGGCCTGGGTGGCGTGCGTGCCCAACCGATCGCTCACCAGTTGCATATTGCCCGTGAAGTCGCCGACCGCATTGCGCCACGGGTATTGCTGGCGGACGAAGTGGGCCTGGGCAAGACCATCGAAGCCGGCTTGATCATCCATCGGCAACTGCTTTCCGGCCGCGCCAGTCGCATCCTGATCCTGGTCCCGGAAAACTTGCAGCACCAGTGGCTGGTGGAGATGCGCCGGCGCTTCAACCTGCAGGTCGCGCTGTTCGACGAAGAACGCTTTATCGAAAGTGATGCCAGCAACCCGTTCGAGGACACCCAACTGGCGCTGGTCGCGCTGGAATGGCTGGTAGAGGACGAAAAGGCCCAGGACGCGCTGTTCGCCGCCGGCTGGGACCTGATGGTGGTCGACGAAGCGCACCACCTGGTGTGGCACGAAGACCAGGTCAGCCCGCAATACGCGCTCGTCGAACAATTGGCCGAGACCATCCCTGGCGTGCTGCTGCTGACCGCCACCCCGGAACAACTGGGCCAGGACAGCCACTTCGCTCGCCTGCGCCTGCTGGACCCGAACCGCTTCCACGATCTGCAGGCTTTCCGTGCCGAAAGCGAGAACTATCGCCCGGTGGCCGAAGCCGTCCAGGAGCTGCTGGACAAGGGACGCTTGTCGCCCGAGGCCCACCAGACCATCCATGGTTTCCTGGGCAATGAAGGCGAAGCGCTGCTGACCGCCGTCAACGATGGCGATATCGAAGCCAGCGCCCGCCTGGTTCGCGAACTGCTGGACCGCCACGGCACCGGCCGCGTGCTGTTCCGTAACACCCGCGCTGCCGTCCAGGGTTTCCCCGAGCGCAAGCTGCACGCCTATCCTCTGCCGTGCCCTGACGAATACCTGGAACTGCCGCTGGGCGAACACGCCGAGCTGTATCCTGAAGTCAGCTTCCAGGCTCAGCCTGAAGCCAGCGAAGAAGAACGCTGGTGGAAATTCGACCCGCGCGTCGAGTGGCTGATCGATCAGTTGAAGATGCTCAAGCGCACCAAGGTCCTGGTGATCTGCGCCCACGCCGAAACCGCGATGGACCTGGAAGACGCCCTGCGCGTGCGCTCCGGCATTCCGGCCACGGTGTTCCATGAAGGCATGAACATCCTTGAGCGCGACCGCGCGGCGGCCTACTTCGCCGACGAAGAGTTCGGTGCCCAGGTGCTGATCTGCTCGGAAATCGGCAGTGAGGGTCGCAACTTCCAATTCGCCCATCACCTGGTGCTGTTCGACCTGCCGGCGCACCCGGACCTTTTGGAACAGCGGATCGGCCGTCTGGACCGGATCGGCCAGAAACACACTATCGAGCTGCATGTGCCGTACCTGGAAACCAGCCCGCAGGCGCGGCTGTTCCAGTGGTATCACGAGGCGCTGAATGCTTTCCTCAATACCTGCCCGACCGGCAACGCCTTGCAACATCAGTTCGGCCCGCGCCTGCTGCCGTTGCTTGAAGAAGCCGACGACGGCGAGTGGCAGGCATTGATCGACGAGGCGCGCGCCGAACGCGAACGCCTGGAGGCCGAGCTGCACACCGGTCGCGACCGTCTGCTGGAGCTCAATTCCGGCGGTGCGGGCGAAGGCGACGCTTTGGTGGAGGCCATCCTTGAACAGGACGACCAGTTCGCCCTGCCGATCTATATGGAAACCCTGTTCGACGCCTTCGGTATCGACAGCGAGGACCATTCCGATAACGCACTGATCCTCAAGCCGAGCGAAAAAATGCTCGACGCCAGTTTCCCCCTGGGCGACGACGAAGGCGTGACCATCACCTATGACCGCAACCAGGCGCTGTCTCGTGAAGACATGCAATTCATCACCTGGGAGCACCCGATGGTGCAAGGCGGCATGGACCTGGTGCTGTCCGGCTCCATGGGCAACACCGCCGTGGCGCTGATCAAGAACAAGGCGCTCAAGCCTGGCACCGTGTTGCTGGAACTGCTCTATGTCAGCGAAGTGGTCGCCCCGCGCTCGCTGCAATTGGGCCGCTACCTGCCACCGGCCGCCCTGCGCTGCCTGCTGGATGCCAACGGCAACGACCTGGCGGGCCGGGTGTCGTTCGAAACCCTTAACGACCAGCTCGAAAGCGTCCCCCGCGCCAGCGCCAACAAGTTCATCCAGGCCCAGCGCGACCAGCTCTCGCCACGGATCAACGCCGGCGAAGAGAAGATCGCCCCGCGTCACGCCGAACGCGTGGCCGAGGCGCAACGCCGTCTGGCGGCCGACACCGAAGAGGAACTGGCCCGTTTGACCGCTTTGCAAGCAGTGAACCCCACCGTGCGCGACAGCGAACTGGAGGCTTTGCGCCAGCAGCGTGAGCAAGGGTTGGCGATGCTGGAGAAGGCTGCGTTGCGGCTGGAGGCGATTCGGGTGTTGGTGGCGGGGTGATTCCTACTGCTTGATCGTGTGTATATCCGTTGCCGCGGTAACGGCGGCTTAGGGTTCCGCTTTTACGGCGGCTCACTTTTAAGAGGCCCGGAAGCCGGCCCAGTCAAAAGTAAGCAAAACGCCTTTGCCCCACCACTCGGCACCTCGCCTGGGCTCGGTGTGCCCTCACTCCGGCATTGCTCCGTGGGCCGCCGCGAAGGGCCGTCCCTGGCCCAGCGCGGCTACTCGGCATCCATGCCGAGGTGCCCACTGCGCAATGCCTGCGTTCGGCCAGCGTGGTTAACGGGGCGCCGAAATCAACGCCCACCGCGAGGCGGCCTTCGAGCCGACCTGGTTCTTGCTGGGGTCCGCGTTCCTTCTGTGGGAGCGAGCCTGCTCGCGAAAGCGGAGTGTCAGTCAATTGGATGTTGGGTGTGACGGCCTCTTCGCGGGCAAGCCCACTCCCACAGGGGGCTCGGCATACATAAATTCTGTGGTTTTTTTGAAAATCCAATGTGGGAGCGAGCCTGCTCGCGAAGGCGGAGTGTCAGTCAATCAAGATGTTGGGTGTGACGGCCTCTTCGCGAGCAGGCTCGCTCCCACAGGGGAATGCAGCTCCATCAGAGTCAGGTCGGCTTTCAGGCCGCCTCGCGGCGGACGCGAAGGCGGAGTGTCAGTCACTCAAGATGTTGGGTGTGATGGCTCTTCGCGAGCAGGCTCGCTCCCACAGGGGAAATGCGGTTCCATCAGAGTCAGGTCGGCTCTAAGGCCGCCTCGTGGCGGACGTTGATTTCGGCGCCCCGTTAACCACGCTGGCCGAACGCAGGCATTGTGGAGTGGGCATCCCGGCATGGATGCCGGGATAGCCGCGCTGGGCCAAGGATGGCCCTTCGCGGCGGGCCCTCGGAGCAATGCCGGAGTGAGGGCACACCGAGCCTTGGCGAGGAGCCGAGTGGTGGGGCAAAGGCGTTTTGCTTACTTTTGCGCCTCTTAAAAGTGAGCCGCTGTAAAAGCGGAACCCTAAGCCGCCATTACCACAGCAACGGATATACACCCAAAACCCAGTAGCCCAGAACCCCAGAAATCAAGGACTGTAATACCCCACAGCCACCAACAAATGCCCAGCCTTCTTCAAATAGGCATGTTTGTTCTCGACCTTCCCCGTGACCGGATTCTTCCAGCGATACTCATATTCCCCCGCATCCTGCTTGCCCATCATTGCCAGGATCGGCTCACCCACCGGTTTGCCAGCCGGATCCTTGACCTTCGCAAAATCGGTATTGATCAAACGCAGATTGGTGCCATGACCGACATAACGGCGGGTATCGAGATCAACGACAAAGACGTACAGGTCATCCTGAAGGTAACCGCCCTTGAGGGAATTGATCGCCGTCAGCGTGGCTTTCTCACTCTTCAGCAGGTCCGCCGAAGCCTTGTTCAGTAGCGCCCTGGCCTGTTCGGCAGAGGCCCTTGGCAAGTAATAGCCAACCGCGAGGATATGCTCGCCGACCCGCTGGAAATACACACGCTTGCGCTCGACCTTGCCGTCCGCCCAGTTCTGCCAGCGATACTCGGCCTGCTGGATGCCGCTGGCTTCCGGGGTCTTCAACGCATCCTTGAACGCCTTGCGCAGATCCGGCCCCAACACCTCGGACACGTCTCGCCCGATCAGCGCCGACGATGGGCCGCCGCTGGCGAGCATTACCCCTTGGGTGTCGACCACAAACACGTAGCGGTCCTTGTCGACGAATTCGCCTTGGCGGCTGAAGGCGGCGAACGCATAGTCGCCGTAATCGTGATAGTAGGCCAGGGCCCTTTCCAACAGCGCCCGAGCCGCCTGGCCGTCATCCGGCGTAGCGGCCTGTGCGTGGTTCAGCCCCAGCGCCAGCATTGCGGCCAGCCAGGCCAGCCTTCGAATAAACCCCATGGGCACGCCCCTCGTTCTTGTTGGTGTTCCAAGAGCGTAGACGGGGTGGGGTGATGTTGGAGTATTCAGGAGATGGTTGCAGGCGAACTGCAATACCTGTGGGAGCGAGCAGGCTCGCTCCCACAGGGCCCGTTACTGGGCCCGATTGCTCAGTTGCTGTTGCAGGTACTGGATCTGCGATTGCAGGGTATTGATGTTGCGCGTGACCTGGCCGCGGAAGGCATCGAACTCGGCGTTATTGCCGCCCGAGCGGTTCTCCTGCTGACTCTTGAGCACGATCATGTCCTGCTCCAGGCGCTCGATGGCCGAGTTCGAGTTGGCTCTTTTCAAGGCCGTGATGTCGGCACCGATGCTCTTGAGCTGGGCATCCAGCGCGCCGCCCTCGCCTTGGTTCTTCAAGGTTGCAACCTCGGCCGCCAACGCCTTGACCTGGGCCTGGAGCTGGGTGTTGGCCGCTTGCAACTGGGTGTAGGCGTTCTGCTGCTCGGAATCCTGGGCGATCATCTGGGCCAGTTGCTTGTCCAGGTCGGCGGACGGGCCGAACGCGCCTTGCAGCTGCTTGTACTGCTCCATCAACTTGCCGTCGAATTGCCGGCCCTGCTCCTGCAGCTTGCTGTCCAACTGCTTGATCTGCAATTTCAAGGCTTCACTGTCGCTCATCACGTTGGACTGCCCGGCAACCACTTTGCCGGAGATGTCCTGCAGGCGGCCCGCGGCATCCTCACTGATCCGGGCGAAGCTCTCCTGGGTGGCCACCAGCTGCTGCTCCATCAGGGAAATCTGCTGGAAACTCCACCACGCGAGAAACGCCAAGGCGCACAACAATGCACCGACCAATGCCCACAAAGGCCCGGTGCTTGGTGCCTTGACCCTGGCCGCCGCAACAGGTGCCGGACGCGCTTGCACGTGGGGCTGGCGGTTGGTCAGGAAGTCATCGTCATCGGGAATGTCCGCCCGCATCCGCAGGCTCGGTACATCGTCGAAGTCGTCGTTGGCATCGTTACGCGTGGGCATGGGTTCAACCTTTGGGAAATCGGTAGTGACTCGATGCGGCGAGTATAACCCCCTCGCCCACCGCAGCCATTGACCCCGAACCTGGCACTCGGTTCATGACGGGGCGATCAGCGGGCATATTGGACGCGCCACCAGGCGCAAAATTCATCGAGCGCAGCCCACAGGCTGACTTGCGGATCGTAATCGAGATAATGCCGGGCCCGACCGATGTCCAGGGTGAAATTCCTGTTCATCACCTGCATGCCAAGGCGCGACAACGTCGGCTCCGGGCGCCCCGGCCATAATGCGCAGAACCCTTCGTTCATGGCCGCAACGCTGTAGGCCAGCCCGTAGGAGCGGTAACGCCTGACTTGTGGGACTTCCATCTGCCGCATCACATAATTGACTACGTCCCACAACGGAACGGGCGCCCCGTTACTGATGTTGTAAGCCTTGCCCAGGGCCGAACCGGTGGCCAGCAGGCTGCTGAGCAGTGCTTCGTTGAGGTTCTGCATGCTGGTGAAATCGACCTTGTTCAAGCCGTTGCCGACAATCGCCAGTCGTCCCTTGCGCTGCATCTTGAGCAAGCGCGGAAAAATGCTCATGTCACCGGCACCAGTGACGAAGCGCGGCCGCAGCGCCAACACTTCCAGGCCGAACTCCTGGGCGCCGAAGACCTTCTGTTCGGCCAGGTACTTGGTGGCGGCGTAGGGATGCTTGAAACGTTTGGGCACCTGCTCTTCGGTCAGTCCCAAGTGGTCACGGCCATCAAAATAGATCGACGGTGAGGAGAGGTGCACCAATCGCCGGACCTTTTGCTTGAGGCACGCCTCGACGATGTTTTCGGTGAGCTGGACGTTGCCCTGGTGAAAGTCCTGATAGCGCCCCCACAGCCCCACCGAGCCGGCGCAATGCACCACGGCATCGATATCGCGACACAGATCGAGGGCCAGCATCGGCTCGCTGAGGTCGCCCTGGATGAACTCGGCGCCACGCCGCACCAGATGCTCGACGCTTTCGGCCCGGCGGCCATTGACCCGTACATCCAGGCCCTGCTCAAGGGCGAAACGCGCGAAGCGTCCGCCGATGAAGCCGCTTGCGCCGGTGACCAGAATCTTCATGTAGTGCTCCGATTGCTAGGGTTTTGCATACTTCGTCTAATCCTGACGCTGTGAGTCAGGCCAACGGCACCAGCCACTGCCGGGACGCCTGAATCAGTTGCTCGGTCAACAGACCGAGCAAGTGTCCGCCATTGCGCCAATGATGCCAGTACAGCGGCACATCAATCGGCTTGTCAGGCAACAACTCCACCAGCACGCCCCGCGCCAGTTGCTCGCGCACCTGCAGTTCCGGCACCAGTCCCCAACCAAGCCCCGCTTCAGCGAGACGGATGAAACCTTCGGACGACGGGCACAAATGGTGCTCGAAACCGCCCTCGATACCGAGGGAAGCCAGGTAACGGTGTTGCAGGAAATCATCCGGGCCGAATACCAGGGCCGGTGTGCGAGCCAACTGATCGGCGCGCACCCCGCCGGGGAAGTGCCGGGCGACGAACGCAGGGCTGGCAAGCGCCCGGTAGCGCATCGCCCCCAGCAATACGCTGCGGGCACCGGCCACCGGCCGTTCGCTGGCGCAGACGCAGGCCGCCACTTCCCCGGCGCGCATGCGCTTGAGGCCGACGTTCTGGTCTTCCACCACCAGGTCCAACAAGAGCTGCCGCTCGGCACAGAACGCCCCCACCGCACCGGCCCACCACGTAGCCAGGCTGTCGGCGTTCAGGGCAATTCGCAGGCGCTCCGGCAACCCGGCCTCATCCAGCGCCGGTACCAGGCTTTGCAGGTCGCGTTCAAGCAAACGAACCTGTTGCACATGGTTGAGCAGGCGTCGGCCGATTTCGGTGGGCACCGGCGGTGTGACACGCACCAGCACGGGCTGGCCGACACGCGCTTCCAGAAGCTTGATCCGCTGGGAGATGGCCGACTGCGACAGTCCCAACACCTGGGCGGCACGCTCGAATCCGGCCTGCTCGACAATGGCCGCCAGGGCAGACAGCAGTTTGTAATCGAACATCAGAATTCCTAATGAGCAATCAGCAAGATTGGTTTTTCTTATACCGCGCCGGACCGGAGAATGGCCAGCATTGCAAATCCAGCTGGAGAATTGATGTCATGTGGCAAAGTTATGTGAACGGGCTGCTGGTCGCCCTCGGATTGATCATGGCCATTGGCACGCAGAACGCCTTCGTGCTCGCCCAGAGCTTGCGCCGCGAGCACCATTTGCCGGTGGCTGCCTTGTGCATCATCTGCGATGCGTTGCTGGTCACCGCCGGAGTTTTCGGCCTGGCGACGCTATTGGCGAAAAGCCCGTTGCTGCTTTCAATCGCACGCTGGGGCGGCGCCGCGTTTCTGCTCTGGTACGGTACCCAGGCGCTGCGCCGCGCCTGCTCGAAACAGAGCCTGCAGCGCGATGAAAAACAGGCCGCGCGCTCACTGGGAACAGTCCTGCTGAGCGCACTCGCGGTCACGCTGCTCAACCCCCACGTCTATCTCGACACCGTGTTGCTGATCGGCTCCCTCGGCGCCCAGCAGAGCATGCCCGGCGCCTACGTCATGGGGGCGGCCAGTGCCTCGCTGCTGTGGTTTTCGACCCTGGCCATCGGCGCCGCATGGCTGGCTCCCTGGCTGGCCCGACCCAGTACCTGGCGGATCCTGGACCTGCTGGTGGCGCTGATGATGTTCACCGTGGCGCTGCAACTGATCGTCTCGGGCTGATATTCCAAACCGCTCTGGAACCTCTATTCCACACAGTTGTTGCGTGGTTATGCCGCACCCCCGGTGCTATGATCCGACTCCTGCGCCGCAAAGAGTACAAACTCCCCGGCGCTAGTCTGGCCGCCCGTGATCGGCCTTGCGCTCACCGCAACTGACCTGATTAGGAGAATCACCATGGCTTTCGAATTGCCGCCGCTGCCCTATCCTCACGATGCACTGCAGCCGCACATCTCCAAAGAAACTCTGGAGTACCACCACGACAAGCACCACAACACCTATGTCGTGAACCTGAACAACCTGGTGCCTGGCACCGAGTTCGAAGGCAAGACCCTGGAAGAAATCGTCAAGACTTCCTCGGGCGGTATCTTCAACAACGCCGCTCAGGTCTGGAACCACACTTTCTACTGGAACTGCCTGGCGCCAAATGCCGGCGGTCAACCAACCGGCGCCCTGGCTGAAGCCATCAACGCAGCCTTCGGTTCGTTCGACAAGTTCAAGGAAGAATTCAGCAAGACTTCCATCGGCACCTTCGGTTCCGGCTGGGGCTGGCTGGTTAAAAAGGCCGACGGCTCCCTGGCCCTGGCCAGCACCATCGGCGCCGGCAACCCGCTGACCAGCGGCGACACTCCGCTGCTGACCTGCGACGTCTGGGAACACGCCTACTACATCGACTACCGCAACGTTCGTCCGAAGTACGTCGAAGCGTTCTGGAACCTGGTCAACTGGAAGTTCGTGGCTGAGCAGTTCGAAGGCAAGACCTTTACTGCGTAAGTTGTGATGCCAATGAAAACGGCGCTTTTTCCGCGAGGGAAGGCGCCTTTTTTTTTGGTCTGGACTGTGGGAGCGGGCTTGCTCGCGAAAACGGTCTGACAGACAAGCATTAGTGGACTGATACATCGCTTTCGCGAGCAAGCCCGCTCCCACAAGCTCGCTCCCCCATAGCTTTGCGGGGTGCAAATGACCTCGCGTCTGAAATCCGATAAATAATCCCGCCAGGCCTCAAGTTGCGGCCCTCCTCAACCGAAACAATGGTCGTAGAGCAAAGACTCTGCAAACACCGTATAACGGCCAGGTTTCAGGCGAAAAGCCTTGTGTTGGATTGTCCCTTTGACTGACATCACAGGATTGCCAATACTCATGGCAACTTGACGCTACCCGCACGGAACAAGGAATCCCTCTTTGAAGCTGGAACTCAAGAACAGCTTGTCTGTGAAGTTGCTCCGGGTCGTGCTCCTTTCGGCATTGATCGTTGGCGTGGTCTTGAGCTGCGCCCAGATCGTTTTCGATGCCTACAAAACCAATCGGGCCGTCGCCGACGACGCCCAGCGCATCCTCGATATGTTCCGCGACCCTTCCACCCAGGCGGTCTACAGCCTCGACCGGGAAATGGGCATGCAGGTCATCGAAGGCCTGTTCCAGGATGAGGCCGTGCGCATGGCCTCCATCGGCCACCCCCACGAAACGATGCTCGCCGAAAAAACCCGGCCCCTCCAGCATTCCGAAAGCCGCTGGCTGACCGACCTGATCCTGGGCCAGGAACGCACCTTCACCACGCAACTGGTGGGACGCGGGCCCTACAGTGAATACTACGGCGACCTGAGCATCACCCTCGACACCGCCACCTACGGCCAGGGCTTCATTGTCAGCTCGGTGATCATTTTCATTTCCGGAATGCTCCGGGCCCTGGCCATGGGCCTGGTGCTGTACCTGGTCTATCACTGGCTGCTGACCAAACCGTTGTCGCGGATCATCCAGCACCTGACCGAAATCAACCCCGATCGCCCCAGCGCGCACAAAATTCCGCAGCTAAGAGGCCACGAGCAAAACGAACTCGGCCTGTGGATCAACACCGCGAACCAGTTGCTCGAATCCATCGAGCGCAACACGCACTTGCGCCACGAAGCGGAAAACAGCCTGCTGCGCATGGCCCAGTACGACTTTCTTACCGGCCTGCCCAATCGCCAGCAGCTGCAACAACAACTGGACAAGATCCTGGTGGACGCCGGGCGCCTGCAACGTCGCGTGGCCGTGTTGTGTGTGGGACTGGACGACTTCAAGGGCATCAACGAGCAGTTCAGCTATCAGACCGGCGACCAGTTGCTGCTGGCCTTGGCCGATCGGCTGCGCGCCCACAGTGGGCGCCTCGGCGCCCTGGCGCGGCTGGGCGGCGACCAGTTCGCCCTGGTGCAAGCCGATATCGAGCAGCCTTACGAGGCCGCCGAGCTGGCCCAGAGCATCCTCGACGATCTGGAAGCGCCATTCATCCTCGACGAGCAGGGGATCCGCCTGCGGGCCACCATCGGTATCACGCTGTTCCCTGAAGACGGCGACAGTACCGAGAAGCTTCTGCAAAAAGCCGAGCAGACCATGACCCTGGCCAAGACGCGCTCGCGCAATCGTTACCAGTTCTATATCGCCAGCGTCGACAGCGAAATGCGCCGTCGGCGTGAACTGGAAAAAGACCTGCGCGAGGCGTTGGCTCGCGACCAGTTCACCCTGGTCTACCAGCCGCAGGTCAGCTACCGCGACCTGCGGGTGGTCGGCACCGAAGCGCTGATCCGCTGGCATCACCCCGAGCACGGCCTCGTACCGCCCGACCTGTTCATTCCCTTGGCGGAACAGAACGGCACCATCATCGCCATCGGCGAATGGGTGCTGGACCAGGCCTGCAAACAGTTGCGCGAATGGCACGACCAGGGTTTTGTCGACCTGCGCATGGCCGTCAACCTGTCGACGGTGCAACTGCACCACGCCGAACTGCCCCGGGTGGTGAGCAATTTCCTGCAGATGTACCGCTTGCCCCCGCGCAGCCTGGAGCTGGAGGTCACTGAAACCGGCCTGATGGAAGACATCACCACGGCCGCCCAGCATCTGTTGAGCCTGCGCCGTTCCGGCGCGCTGATCGCCATCGACGACTTCGGCACAGGCTATTCGTCCTTGAGTTATCTCAAGAGCCTGCCGCTGGACAAGATCAAGATCGACAAGAGTTTCGTCCAGGACCTGCTCGATGACGAAGACGATGCGACCATCGTTCGCGCCATCATCCAGCTCGGCAAGAGCCTGGGCATGCAGGTGATCGCCGAAGGCGTCGAAACGATCGAGCAGGAAGCCTACATCATTGCCGAGGGCTGCCATGAAGGTCAGGGCTACTACTACAGCAAACCGTTGCCGGCACGGGAGCTGGGTAACTATCTGAAGCAAGCCGAGCGCATCAACGCCTCGATCATCTGACTGTTTCCCCCCTTCTCCGCGGGCTGCCTGCGCTAGAAATATTACCGCCGCAGCTCTTTACATATAATGCAAATCTTTCGCATTATGTCGCAGTTTTGCGCGCCCTCGCGCCTGTCCCATTCATCACCGAAGCAGGATGTTCGCCATGATTCGTATGCCTCTGGCTACCGCCAGTCTGTTGGCCATCGCTATTTCCCTTGCCGGTTGCGGCGAAGGCAAAGACAAGGCGGCCGCGCCGCAAGCGCCAACGCCGGCCGCCAGCGCTGCGGCTCCGGCTGCCCCCGCTGCCGCTGGCAAGATCGACGAAGCCGCTGGCAAGGCCGTTGTCGCGCACTACGCCGACATCGTCTACGCCGTCTACAGCGATGCCGAATCCACCGCGAAAACCCTGCAGACCGCCGTCGACGCCTTCCTCGCCAAGCCGAACGCAGATACCCTGAAAGCCGCCAAGGCTGCCTGGGTTGCCGCGCGCGTGCCTTACCTGCAGAGCGAAGTGTTCCGCTTCGGCAACACCATCATCGACGACTGGGAAGGCCAGGTGAACGCATGGCCCCTGGACGAAGGCCTGATCGACTACGTCGACAAATCCTACGAGCACGCCCTGGGTAACCCGGGCGCTACCGCCAACATCATCGCCAACACCGAAGTGCAGGTCGGCGAAGACAAGGTCGACGTCAAAGACATCACCCCGGAAAAACTCGCCAGCCTGAACGAGCTGGGTGGTTCCGAGGCCAACGTTGCCACCGGCTACCACGCCATCGAATTCCTGCTGTGGGGCCAGGACCTCAACGGCACCGGCCCGGGTGCCGGCAATCGTCCGGCTTCGGACTACCTGGAAGGCGCCGGCGCCACTGGCGGCCACAACGACCGTCGGCGTGCCTACCTCAAGTCCGTGACCCAGCTGCTGGTGAACGACTTGCAGGAAATGGTCGGCAACTGGAAACCGAACGTCGCCGACAACTACCGCGCCACGCTGGAAGCCGAACCGGCTGAAACCGGTCTGCGCAAGATGCTGTTCGGCATGGGCAGCCTGTCCCTGGGTGAACTGGCGGGCGAGCGCATGAAGGTCTCCCTGGAAGCCAACTCGCCAGAAGACGAACAGGATTGCTTCAGCGACAACACCCACTACTCGCATTTCTACGATGCCAAGGGTGTGCGTAACGTCTACCTGGGCGAATACACCCGCGTCGACGGCACCAAGATGACCGGCGCGAGCCTGTCCTCCCTGGTGGCCAAGGCCGACCCGGCCGCCGACACCACGCTCAAGGCCGAGCTGGCCGACACCGAAGCCAAGATCCAGGTCATGGTCGATCACGCCAGCAAGGGTGAGCACTATGACCAGCTGATCGCCGCTGGTAACACCGCGGGCAACCAGATCGTGCGTGACGCCATCGCCGCCCTGGTCAAGCAGACCGGCTCGATCGAACAGGCTGCGGGCAAGCTGGGTATCAGCGACCTGAACCCGGACAACGCTGATCACGAGTTCTGATCAACGCCGGCTGACTGAAAAGGCGACCTTCGGGTCGCCTTTTTTGTCTGTTGCCCGCCAGTTCAAGATGAAGGAGACCCCCGTGGCGAGGGAGCTTGCTCCCGCTGGGTCGCGAAGCGGCCCCCTGCGGCGTGTCAGTTGAATAAAAGGAGCTGCTGCGCAGCTCAGCGGGAGCAAGCTCCCTCGCCACGGGCATGGGCTCGACTCCCCTCATTGCAAACCGGCAAGCCGTGCTTCAATGAACCGCCGCTCCGGCAGTTGCTGCGTCAATTCAAGCGCCCGTCGGTAGGAGGCCCTCGCCTCCTCCACTCGCTCCAACTGCCGGCAGAACTCAGCCCGCGCCGAATGGGCCAGGTGATAGTCAAGCAGCTCGCCCCTGCCGAGTATCCCGTCAACCAGGCGTAGCCCCTCCTGCGGCCCATCGCGCTTGGCCAGGGCGGCCGCGCGGTTGAGTTCGATCACTGGCGACGGCACGGCCCGCAACAGCACATCGTAGAGGCCGACGATCTGCGGCCAATCGGTCTTCCGGGCGCTCGGCGCTTCCGCGTGCACCGCAGCAATCGCGGCTTGCAGGCAATACGGTCCGAACCGCCGGGTGTTGAGCGCGGCCTCGACCATCGCGCAACCTTCGGCAATCATTGCCGGGTCCCATAGCGACCGGTCCTGCTCATCGAGCAAGACCAGATCGCCGGCCATCGACATTCGCGCAGGCCGCCGCGACTCGTGCAGCAGCATCAGCGCCAGCAAGCCCATCACTTCAGCTTCGGGCAGCAACTCCAACAGCAGGCGTGCGAGGCGTATGGCTTCCCGGGTCAGGTCATCGCGGGTCAACTCGGCCCCCATCGAGGCTGAATATCCCTCGTTGAACACCAGGTAGATCACCCGCAGCACACTGTCGAGTCGTTCAGGCAGCTCCGTGCGGGACGGCACCTGATAGGGGATCTTCGCATCACGAATCTTCGCCTTGGCCCGCACGATGCGCTGGGCGATGGCTGCCGGCGCGGCAAGAAACGCACGAGCGATTTCCTCGGTGGTCAGGTCGCAGACTTCCCGCAGCGTCAACGGTACTTGGGCATCAGCGGCCAGAGCCGGGTGGCAACAGGTGAAAATCAGCCGCAGGCGGTCGTCTTCCACGTCCTCATCACTCCACTCGGCCTGTTCAAGCTCTTCGAGTTGCGCGATCAGCATCGGCTGGGACGCCGCGAAGCGCGCCCGCCGACGCAGGCTGTCAATCGCCTTGAAACGCCCGGCCGACACCAGCCAGGCCCGGGGATTGTCCGGCACGCCGTCGCGCTGCCAGCGCTCGACCGCGACGAAGAACGCCTCGTGCAAGGCTTCCTCGGCGAGATCGAAATCTCCCAGCAGGCGAATCAGCGTCGCCAGGATTCGCCGCGAATCCTGGCGATAAACCTGCTCGACCCGTGCCTTGACCGCTTCGGCCGACATCAGCCGGGAAGGCCTTGGGTGATCGGACTGATGGACAACAAAGCAGGTTCACGGCTCATGGAAATCATCCCGTTGTGATTGTCGTTCAGGGATTCAGCTGGCGTACCGGCCGGACTTCGACGCAGCCGACCCGGGCCGCCGGAATGTGCCCGGCGACCTGGATGGCTTCGTTCAAGTCCTTGGCGTCGATCAGGTAGAAGCCCGCCAGTTGCTCCTTGGTTTCGGCGAACGGGCCGTCGGTAATCGACAGTTTGCCGCCGCGCATACGCACCGTGGTGGCGGTCTGCACCGACTCCAGGGCTTCAGCGGCGAGCATGCGGCCGCTGCCCTGGATCGACTCGGCATAAGCCATGCACTCTGCGTCCTCAGGGCTGTCGGGAGAGTTGTGCAGGGCCTGTTCGTTGCTATACACCAGGCATAAATACTTCATGGAAAGCTCCGTGATCGAACCGATCGACAAAGGTGGCAGGAGGAAACCGTAGCCGATCAGGGCTGCAAGTCGAATATCGCCGTACCCGCCATCGGGTCGAATGGCGCCGACCAATGTTCATGGACGATCTTCCACGCGCCGGCCGTACGCTTGTAGCAAGCTGTCACACGCATCCAGCATGCCTGCTCTTCGCCTTTGTCGTTGGTGCCGCCGCAATAGGCCAGCCAATGGGCGAAGGCGATGTTCTCGGCCGGCGTGATCTGGACCTGATGGAAATCGAACTTGTGCGGGCCAGGGCACATTTCCATGCAGGCTTCCCAGTGCGCGCGGTAGGCGGTCTTGCCCTTGAATTGCAGGGCCTGGATGGCATCGAACGAGACGATATCGTCGTCATAGAGCGCCATGACTTTTTCCACATCCTTGGCCATGACGGCCTGGCGATAGGTGTCGATCAACGCTTGGATTTCGGTTTCGGTATTCATGGTGGTTCTCCGCAGTTTTTTGTTAGAGACAGCCTTAGTCGTCTGGAGAAACAGTGAATCGACAGCCAAACAAAAATAATCCAAAGAAAAAATTTCGCTAGAATCCAGGCCTCATTCTGTCGGCAACAATGGACGTTTTCGTGACTGCTCAGCTCGTACCCTATGAAGACCTGACCGCGCTGCAACGGCAACAGGTCGAAGCCATCGAAATCCACCCCGAACAGATCAGATTTTCCGGCGATATCCATGGTGCGCTGCATACGCTACTGTCCAGGCCCGCCCCTGGGGTGAAGGGTTTTGCGCTGCTGGCCGACGAAGTGCCCGTCGCGTTCCTGCTGCTCAAGCGGCCACCCGTACTGCCCGCCTGGGCCAACGAACACAGCGCCACCCTGCACGCCTTGCAGGTAGACCGCCGGGCTCAAGGCAAAGGCTACGGCAAGGCCTGCCTGCAAGCGCTACCCACCGTCGCCCGAGCGGCATGGCCGGAGATAAAGGGGCTTGAGCTTTCGGTGGATGCAGACAACGACGCGGCCATCAGCCTGTACACCCGCCTGGGCTGGGTCGACAGCGGCGAGGCCTACAAGGGCCGAATCGGTTATGAACGGCGGATGGGGTTGGTCTTTTGACCAAGGCGTGACCCTTCTGTGGGAGCGAGCCTGCTCGCGATAGCGGTGGCGCATACAGCCTCGATGCAAGCTGGCCAGCCCCCATCGCGAGCAGGCTCGCTCCCACAGGTTTCGCATTGCGCAAAAGGGTGATGATCAGTTCGGCTTGAGGGGTATCCAGATCTCCAGGCTGCCTTCCCCCGTCCGCGGGTTGAAGTCTTCGCTGTAGCGCTCGAACTCAGGCTCATCCGCTGCCTGGTGGCCGGACTGCGGCAACCATTCCTTCCAGATGTAGTGGAAGGTGTCCGGCAGGTTCTTCAATGGCCCTTTGTGCTCGAATACGGCGTAGGGCCCAGGCTGGATTTCGATCCAGCGGTATTGTTCCGGAAGGTCGTCAAGCCGGCTGATTTCCACGCCGGCAATGTATTCAAAGCCGCCTGTGCCGTCCGGGTTGCAACACACGCCGTAAGTCACTTCGTCTTTCTGCCCCGGCACTTTGCCAAGCCAGGGCAGAAACTTTTCCCAGAGCAGCGGGATGTCCTGGGCGGTATCCTGGCTAAAACGCGCGCCGAAACCGGCGATGAGCTGAAAGCGTCCTTGCTCGAAGCGCGGCTCGGATGCATTAACGCGTTTTTGCGATTCCATTGCTTCGACACTCCGGAAAACTTGAAGTCGGGTTTGGCAGTATAGAACCCAAACGGTGATTGCCAGGCCGTTTCGCTTGTCAGAGTCCAGGCGGGACAGCCGAGGCGGTTGTTCCGACAAACTCGTTGTAGCCAGAAACGATCACGTAGACGGCGAAATAGCAGAAAATCGCCGCCGATGCCCAATAGGAATAACGCAGCAATTTATCCCCCAACAATTTTCCGCCCTGGGTTGCCGCCAGGCACAGGCCGGCGCTCCAGAGCAGCCCGGCGCAGAGGAATCCGCTCAGAAACAGCGCCGAACTGACTACCGTGCCACCCCCTGAGCGGGCAATGAGCGTACCCCCCACCGCCGCGAACCAGAGGATGGCGCTGGGGGATGACATCGCCAGGAAAATCCCGCGAAAAAAACTCCTGCCGAGACGAGTTGCCCCGGACCTCGCCGGCCTCGGCCAGCACCGCACTGTGAAAGATCGCCGAATGAACCATCTTCGCGGCGAAATACAGCAACAGCACCGAACCGCCGATCCACAGCACCCACCGCACCGTTTCGTATTGCAGCAGGACAGTCATCCCGGCCAGCGCCAGGACCGCATAGACCAGGTCGCCTACGCAGGTGCCCAGGCCCAGGGCTAAGCCCTGGAAATAGCCGCGCTGCATCGCCAGGGTGATCATCGCGATATTGGCCACGCCGATGTCCAGGCACAAGGAAAGGCTCAGCAGGAAGCCGCTGGAAAATTCCATTATTCATTCCATCACAATTGGGTAAGACAGGTCCGACAAGCCGCTACGGCCACCGCCGGTGGCGCAGCCAGGGCGACAGTGTCGTCGAAAATAGTTCGGCGCGGCTACTGGACAATCCGCCATTGGCCCGATTATCTTGCGCCGCAGGCCAACGCATTGGCCGACGTCGCTCGGACGGTTCCGGGCGCTCACGTATCTCGAGGCAACAATGGCCGAACAAGGTTCGCCGCGCCGCTTTGCGCGCATCGATCGACTCCCCCCGTACGTATTTAATATCACTGCCGAGCTGAAGATGGCTGCGCGTCGGCGCGGCGAAGACATCATCGACTTGAGCATGGGTAACCCCGACGGCGCCACGCCCCCGCATATTGTCGAGAAACTGGTCACCGTCGCCCAGCGCGAAGATACCCACGGCTACTCCACATCCAAAGGCATCCCGCGCCTGCGCCGAGCCATTTCGCGCTGGTACAAGGACCGCTACGAAGTGGACATCGACCCGGAAAGCGAAGCCATCGTCACCATTGGTTCCAAGGAAGGCCTCGCACACCTGATGCTGGCCACCCTGGACCAGGGCGACACGGTGCTGGTGCCCAACCCCAGCTATCCGATCCACATCTACGGCGCGGTGATCGCCGGCGCCCAGGTGCGTTCGGTGCCGCTGGTGCCCGGCGTGGATTTCTTCGATGAACTGGAGCGGGCCATTCGCGGTTCGATCCCCAAGCCGAAGATGATGATCCTCGGTTTCCCGTCCAACCCGACCGCGCAATGCGTGGAGCTCGACTTCTTCGAGCGGGTCATCGCCCTCGCCAAGCAATACGACGTACTGGTCATCCACGACCTGGCCTACGCCGACATCGTCTATGACGGCTGGAAAGCCCCGTCGATCATGCAGGTGCCAGGCGCGAAAGACATCGCGGTGGAGTTCTTCACCCTGTCCAAGAGCTACAACATGGCCGGCTGGCGCATCGGTTTCATGGTGGGTAACCCGGAACTGGTCAGCGCGCTGGCGCGGATCAAGAGTTACCACGACTACGGCACCTTTACCCCGCTGCAAGTGGCCGCCATCGCCGCACTCGAAGGCGACCAGCAATGCGTGCGCGACATCGCCGAGCAGTACCGCCAGCGCCGCAACGTACTGGTCAAGGGCCTGCATGAACTGGGCTGGATGGTGGAGAATCCCAAGGCATCGATGTATGTCTGGGCGAAGATTCCCGAGGCCTATGCGCACCTGGGCTCACTGGAGTTTGCCAAGAAGCTCCTGGCCGAAGCCAAGGTCTGCGTCTCGCCGGGGGTGGGGTTCGGGGAATATGGGGACGATCATGTGCGCTTTGCGCTGATCGAGAACCAGGACCGGATTCGCCAGGCGGTACGCGGGATCCGCGGGATGTTCCGGGCGGATGGGTTGATCAAAAAACCTGAGGCCTGACCCAAAACCAATGTGGGAGCGAGCCTGCTCGCGAAGACGACGTAACAGTCAACACAGATGTTGAATGTCATATCGCTTCGCGAGCAGGCTCGCTCCCACAGTAGGTATTGCCTCAGATTCAGATCACCAGCGACAACAGCAGGATAAAGATCAGCCCCACCACCGACAGGATGGTTTCCATCGCGGTCCAGGTCTTGAAGGTTTCGGCCACGGTCATGTTGAAGTACTGCTTGACCAGCCAGAAGCCCGCATCGTTGACGTGAGACAGGATCAGCGAGCCGGCGCCGGTCGCCAGTACCAGCAGCTCACGGTTCACCCCTGGCATCATCCCCACCACTGGTACCACGATCCCGGCACCAGTAATGGTCGCCACGGTCGCCGAACCGGTCGCAATCCGGATCACCGCCGCCACCAGCCAGGCCAGCAGGATCGGCGAAATCTGTGCGCTCACAGCCATGTGGCCAATCACGTCACCCACGCCGCTGGTCACCAGCATCTGCTTGAAGCCACCGCCGGCACCGATGATCAGGATGATCGCCGCCGTCGGCGCCAGGCTCGCGTCCAGCCACTTCAGCATCTGGCTGGAACCGATGCCCTGCTTGTAGCCGAAGGTGTACAGCGACAGCAGCAACGCCAGCAGCAAGGCCGAGATCGGGTGACCGATCATGTCCATCCAGACACGGAACAGGTTGCCGTCCGGCAGCGCCACATCCGCGAAGGTCTTGAGCAGCATCAGGAATACCGGCGACAGCACGGTGATCAGGGTGATGCTGAAGCTTGGCAGTTCGGCGGCGTTCGTCTCGCGGGCCAGTTGGTCCACCAGCTCCTGATTCGGATGACCGGGAATGTGCTTGGCGATGAACGTACCGAAGATCGGTCCGGCAATGATGGCGGTCGGCAGCGCGACGATCAGGCCGTAGAGAATGGTCTTGCCGATGTCAGCGCCAAAGATGCCGATCGCCAGCAGCGGACCCGGGTGCGGTGGCACCAGGCCGTGGACGGCGGAAAGACCGGCGAGCAGCGGGATACCGATCTTGATGATCGACACGCCGGTGCGGCGCGCGACGATGAACACCAGCGGGATCAGCAGCACGAAGCCGATTTCGAAGAACAGCGGGATGCCCACCAGGAACGCGGCGAACATCATGGCCCACTGCACCTTCTCCTTGCCGAAGGCACGGATCAGGGTCTGGGCGATCTGATCGGCGCCGCCCGACTCGGCCATCATTTTGCCGAGCATCGTGCCCAGCGCCAGGATGATGCCGACAAAACCGAGCACGCCACCAAAGCCGTCCTGGAACGCCTTGATGATGGTGCCGGTCGGCATGCCCGACGTCAGGCCGAGAAACGCGGCGGCGATGGTCAGTGCAATGAACGGGTGGAATTTGAACTTGGTGATGAGGACGATGAGTCCGATCACCGTAACCACTGCATCTAGCAGCAGGAACGTCTCGTGGGACATGCCGAACATGGGAGGTGTCTCCTGATTTGTTGTTGTTATTGAAGCAGTTATTTTCAAGCCGTCGGGACAGCGCTATCTTTCTGACGCAAATTGTTCACGCTTCAGCTCGCGAGCTTCAGGCCGTGGGCCAGCCACCAGACGTAAGCCTGGCGGGCCAGTTCATCAACGCTGTGGCTGGACGCATCCAGAGCCAGGGTCAGGGGCTCGCCGACAGGAGATTCAAGGGTGGCAAACTGGCTGTCGATCAGGGTCGACGGCATGAAATGGCCCGGGCGATGGGACACGCGATCAGCGGCCACTTCCGGGGTCAGTTCAAGAAATACGAAGCCCAGGCCCGGCAAGGCGCTGCGCAGGCGCTCGCGATAACTGTGCTTGAGGGCCGAGCAAGTCAGCACCGGGCGCGCACCCACGGCGTCGACACGGCGCAACTCGTCGCACAGGCTGTCGAGCCAGCCGGCACGGTCGTCGTCGTTCAGGGGGATACCGGCGCTCATCTTCTGGATGTTGGCCGCAGGGTGGAAAGTGTCGCCTTCAATGGCGGTGGCGCCGCTCAGTTGGCACAGGGCCTGGCTGACGCAGGTTTTGCCGCAACCGGCAACGCCCATGATGACCAGGGCGGTGATTGGATTATTCATGTAACACCTCAGCGCGCAGACAGCGCTACCTTTGCCAGTTATGACACCGCAGCAAAAGCAGAAGTTGCCGACGCCTTCTTGTCATTTTTGTGGTTGCAGCATGTACGTCCACGACGCCAGCGGACAGGGTATCAGGCAAACCCTGCTCACGCATTTGCAGCCGCGCCGAGACAGCGCTACCTTAGTGCCTTGATTTTTGTTTGGCAAGCCGCCCTGATGACCGCCCCTAAAAACGATAAGAATACTCGCACCACCGGTCGCCCCACGCTCAACGAAGTCGCACGCCTGGCCGGGGTCAGCCCGATCACCGCTTCCCGTGCGCTACGCGGCGTCAGCACCGTGGCCGTCGAACTGGTGGACAAGGTCCGCCAGGCCGCCCTGGAACTCAACTACGTCGTCAACCCCGCCGCCCGCGCCCTGGCTTCGGCCCAGAGCCACTCGGTGGTGGTGCTGGTGCCATCGTTGTCGAACCTGTTGTTCATCGACACTCTCGAAGCCATTCATCGCGTGCTGCGGCCCAAGGGCTTCGAAGTGGTGATCGGCAATTACCATTATTCCCGGGATGAAGAAGAGGACCTGCTGCGCAACTACATGGCCTATCAGCCGCGAGGACTGTTGCTCACCGGGTTCGACCGCACCGAAAGCGCTCGACGGATGATCGAGGCCAACAACATTCCCTGCGTGTACATGATGGAACTGGACCCGGGCGCCGGCCTCAACTGTGTGGGCTTCTCCCAGCTCAAGGCCGGCGAAACCGCTGCCGAACACCTGGTTTCCCGAGGCCGCAAGCGCCTGGCCTACATCGGCGCGCAACTGGACCAGCGCACGCTGTTGCGCGGCGAAGGTTTCCGGCGCGCATTGCAGGAAGCCGGGCTCTACGACCCGGACCTGGAAATACTCACGCCGCGTCCGTCATCGGTGGGCCTGGGCGGCGAGTTGTTCCTGCAGTTGCTCGCCAGCCATCCGGACGTCGATGCGATCTTCTTCGGCAACGACGACCTGGCCCACGGCGCCCTGCTCGAAGCGTTGCGCAGCGGTATCAGGATCCCCGAGCAGGTTTCGATCCTCGGTTTCAACGACCTGCCCGCCTCGGCCCACATGGTGCCGCGCTTGAGCAGCATCAGCACCCCACGGGAAGCCATCGGCCGCCGTGCCGCTGAACAGATGCTCACCTTGATGGCTGGCAACCGCATCGCCCAGCCGGTGGTGGACCTGGGGTTCGAACTCAAGGTCCGCGAAAGCACCTGAGTAGCCCGGCAGGATGCGGCCGAGCCATGCCGACGAACCATGCCGACGAACGGCAAGGATTGGCCGCCCTACCCCATATCTCTCGCCTGCAGCCCTTTGATTCCAGGGATCTGGCACGACGGCATGGGAATTGCTCCCTCCCTCGCTCAGCCACTTTCTACAGGTACGTATCATGTTGGTCAGTGCAAAACAGCAAGCAATGATCCTGCCGCTCAAGCGCCCCGGCGAAGACCCGACAGCCGAAGCCGCCAGCGGCCTGCAAAGCGCCGCGCTGCAGGCGTTGCGAGATAACATCCAGACCCAGACCCAGGCCGGCCAGGCCAGCGCCCAAGTCCAGGACTCCGCCACTCGACACGCCACGCAACAGGTGAGCGCCGCCACGGCCATCAGCGACAAGGTCGACGAAGCCTTCGCCAAGACCCGTGTGCAATTGCAGACGGTTGGCTCGTCAGCCGCCGCAGAAGCCGGCTCTGCCATGGCCCAGTTCAAGGACTACATGAGCAAGACGCCTGAACAACGCTTGCGTGACAGCATCCTCAAGGAAATGGGCATCACCGAAGAAGAGTACGCCGCAATGCCGCCGGAGAAACAATTGGCGGTCGGAGAGGAGATTGCCCAGCGCATGCAGGACAAGTCGGCCATGGCGCAAATGGAGAAAGATCAGCAGAGCGAGAAAAACCTTGCCCAGAGCGCTGTCCTCGCCACCCTCTGAGTCTGGCAGCGCCTCGGTATCACCTCAGCGGGTTTGGGCGGAGCGTTGCAACCTCCGCCTCAAACCTGCGACCAGCCGGGCCGACAGCGCTTCAATGACCGAACAGATTGACCTTCTTGGCTTTTTTGTCAGCGCGTTTTTCATCGGCGCTCTTCGCTGGTTTTTTCTTTGCCGCTTTTTTTGAATCCATGCCTTTGGCCATGATACGCACTCCATTCATACGGGATGTACCCTCAGGTATACACCTATCCCTGCAGCCGCGTTCTTTTATAATTGCCTCCCCTCTTCGCCATTACCCAGCCATGTCCGAAATCCGTTATGCAGCGCTCGAAGAATCGCTTTGGCCGTTGATGAACAAATTTTATCGTGCCCACCAATCCTCGATGAAAGCCGTGCGCGACGCGCAACTCTGGGTGGCGCGGCGCGATGAAATCGTCGCGGCCCTATGCCTGCGACCGGTGTCCGGTGGGCATTGGTTGACGGGGTTGTTCGTCGACCCGGCATTCCGCGCGCAAGGCATCGCGGCGCGGTTGATAGAAGAGGCAGTGAAAGGCGTGGAGGCGCCGGTGTGGCTGTTCTGCCACCCTGACCTGCGCAGCTTCTATGAGCGACGCGGGTTCGCCTTCGATCCCGAACTGCCTTATGCAATGGCTGAACGGCTGAGCCGGTATGCGCGGAGCAAGCCGATGATTGCGATGGGGTGGGTGCCTGCGCAATCTGAATAACTACACATCCCATGTGGGAGCGAGCCTGCTCGCGAAGGCGATTGATTTCAGTAGGTGATCTGGCTGATACAGGGCATTCGCGAGCAGGCTCGCTCCCACAGTTTCGGCGGGTGCGGTGCTAATCGTCGGCCGAGGGATCCAGCTCCGGAAACATCACTTCGGTGAACCCGAACTTGCTGAAGTCGGTGATGCGCGATGGGTACAAGCGGCCGATCAGGTGATCACATTCATGCTGGACTACCCGCGCGTGGAAGCCTGAGGCGGTGCGCATGATCGGCTCGCCCTTCGGGTCGAAACCTTCATAGCGGATGTGCTGGTAGCGATCCACCGCACCGCGCAGGCCCGGTACTGACAGGCAGCCCTCGAAGCCCTCTTCCATCAGCGGGCTCAGCGGCGTTATCAGCGGGTTGATCAGGATGGTCTGCGGCACCGCCTCGGCATCCGGGTAACGCTCGCTGTGCTCGAAGCCGAAGATCACCAGTTGCAGGTCGACGCCGATCTGCGGCGCCGCCAGGCCGACACCGCCGACACTTTCCATGGTCTGGAACATGTCATCGATCAATTGCCACAACTCGGGACTGTCGAACATTTCTGGCGGCACCGGCGGTGCGATGCGCAGCAGGCGTTCGTCGCCCATCTTCAGGATTTCGCGGATCATGGTCGGGCTTCGTCAGTGTGATTGTGAGGAATGGAATGGTCGCGCCCAAGGCCCGATACATGCTGTTTTTCATGCTCGCCGGGGCTCTTTTCGCCATGGTCCTTGCCTTCGGCGGACATGTGCTCGATCACCGCGTTCATCTCAGCGCCGAGCAACAGTACCGCCGCCGAGATATAGAAGTACAGCAACAGCACGATGATCGCGCCGATACTGCCATACATGGCGTTGTAGTCGGCGAAGGTCTTGACGTAGAACGCGAAGCCCAGGGACGCGATGATCCAGACCACCACCGCCAATACCGAGCCCGGCGTGATGAAGCGAAACTCCTGTTTGACGTCGGGCATCACGTAATAGATCAGCGCCACCGCGACCATCAGCAAAAACACGATGACCGGCCAGCGCGCGAGCGTCCAGACGGTGACAATGAATTCCTCCAGCCCGATCTGGGCGGCAATCCAGCCCATCACCTGCGGCCCCAGCACCATCAGCGCCGCGGCGGCCAGGAGCATGCCGGCAATGCCGACGGTGTACAGGATCGACAGCGGAAAACGCTTCCAGGCCGGACGCCCTTCGACCACGTCATAAGCGGCATTCATGGCGCTCATCATCAGCCGCACGCCGGCCGACGCGGTCCACAACGCAATCACGATACCGACCGACAGCAGCCCCCCCTTGGACTGCTGGAGCTGGTCGATCACCGGGTTGACCTGCTCCAGCGCCTGCGGCGGCAGCACCAGTTCCGATTGCAGGCGCAGCCAGGAGAAAAAATCCGGCAGGTGCAGAAAACCGATCAGGGCTATCAGGAAAAGAATGAAGGGGAACAGCGAAAACAACATCTGGTAAGCCAGTGCGGAGGCGTACGTCGACATCTCGTCGTCGAGAAATTCGGTCACCGTGCGCATCATCACGCGGTGCAGGGGCAAGCCTTTCAAGGCCGGGAACATCATGTGCGTCTCCTTTCGCCGCAAAAAAGGAAGGTCGCCTGGCGACTCATCGGGTTATGCCAAGACAAAGTAACCTGTTGGCGACTTTGGAACAATTTCCCCCGGTGCAAGTTCGAGTCGACATGAAAACGGCCACCCGCAGATGACCGTTCCGATCACGTTTCAACTGATCGGTTACGCCTCGTCGACGCCTTTCTTGACGGCATCCTTGGCCTTGCCCACGTTTTGCTGGGCTTCACCCTTTTTCTCCTGGACCACGCCCTCGGCGCGCATGCGGTCGTTATCGGTGGCCTTGCCGACGCCTTGCTTGATGTTGCCGACGGCTTCGTTGGCAACGCCCTTCACTTTATCGCTCGTGCTACCCATGGTGTCTCTCCTGTGAATAACCGTAAGAAAAGTCATTACACAAGGGTTGACTGGGGCCGTTTGCGGGGAGTTTCATTTTTTCTGAGGCTGATTTCGTCGGCGACTGCAGGTTGCGCTTTATGTTTGCTGATCAACCCCCGAGAATGCCCCACGTATTCAGGCTGCGACCTGAAGCTCCAATCCCGTAGGAACGTTATGAAACTCGATAAAAAGCAGGCCATCGCCCGCAGGAACCAGCAACTGGGCGGCGCCGTCCTGGGCGTCAACAATTGCCATTTCAGCGAACTGAACCGCAATCGCAACATCTTCTGGTTCGACATTCCGGTGGCCCGGCTGGCCATTGGTCAATACGAATGGATTCACCTGCTGCTGCACACCCCCGCCACCGATGAACTGCTGCACCTGAAAGTGCCGACGGTGTTCCTGCGGGAAAAACTGGAAGGCCTGGAAGTACGCAACCAGGGCAAACGCAAGGCCGCCCTGAGCCTGGAATTGAGTGCCGACAAGGATTCCTACCTGCAAGACATGCGGCCGGGTGGCACCAACCTGGATTTTGCGCAGTTTCGATTGTAGCCCGATCGCCAGGATCACCGGTTCCCCTGTGGCGAGGGAGCTTGCTCCCGCTGGACGCGAAGCGGCCCCTGCGGTGTATCAGTCGGACCGGATGGGGCTGCTGCGCAGCCCAGCGGGAGCAAGCTCCCCCGCCACAACGGCCGCCCCGCGCGAGGCCATAGCCTTGTAACAAAAAGCCCCGCATCAGCGGGGCTTTTCATTGGCGGCGGGTTTACTTCTTAAGCCCCAGCTTCTTCAGTTCTTCATCGCGCAACTCGCGCCGCAGGATCTTGCCCACGTTGGTGGTCGGCAATGCATCGCGGAACTCCACGGCCTTCGGCACTTTGTAGCCAGTGACGTTGGCGCGCATGTGCTCCATCACCTGTTCCTTGGTGAGCGTGGCCCCTGGACGTACGACGATGAAAATCTTGATCGCCTCGCCGGACTTTTCATCCGGTACACCGATCGCCGCGCACTGCAGCACACCCGGCAGGGTGGCCAGTACGTCTTCCAGTTCGTTGGGGTAAACGTTGAAGCCGGAGATCAGGATCATGTCCTTCTTGCGATCGACGATGCGCATGTAGCCGTCCGGCTGGATCAGCGCGATATCACCGGTCTTGAGCCAGCCTTCACTGTCGAGGATCTCGTCGGTGGCCTCCTGGCGCTGCCAGTAGCCCTTCATTACTTGCGGACCTTTCACACACAATTCGCCGATTTCACCGAGTGGCAATTCGACGCCCGCGTCATTGATGACCTTGCACAGCGTCGATGGCACCGGAATGCCGATGGTGCCAACCTGGATGTGCTGGATCGGGTTGACGGTAGCCACCGGGCTGGTCTCGGTCATGCCGTAGCCTTCGCAGATCGGGCAGCCGGTGACCGCCTTCCAGCGCTCGGCCGCTGCCAGTTGCAGCGCCATGCCACCGGACAAGGTCACCTTCAGTGCGGAGAAGTCCAGCTTGCGGAAGGCTTCGTTATTGCACAGGGCCACGAATAACGTGTTGAGGCCGACAAAACCGCTGAACTTCCACTTCGACAGTTCCTTGACCATCGCCGACAAGTCGCGCGGGTTGCTGATCAGGATGTTGTGGTTGCCGATCAGCATCATCGCCATGCAATGAAAGGTGAACGCATAGATGTGGTACAGCGGCAGCGGCGTGATCAACACTTCGCAGCCTTCATTGAGGTTGGAGCCCATCAATGCCTTGCACTGCAACATGTTCGCCACCAGGTTGCGATGGGTCAGCATCGCGCCCTTGGCCACGCCAGTGGTGCCACCGGTGTATTGCAGAACGGCCACGTCATCGCTGGTGGGGTTGGCTTCGTTCACCGGCTGGCCGTGGCCCTTGCTCAACACGTCGTTGAACTTGATGGCCTTGGGCAAATGGTAAGCCGGGACCATCTTCTTGACGTACTTGATCACGCTGTTGATCAGCAGGCGCTTGAGCGGCGGCAGCAGGTCGGCGACTTCGGTGACAATGACGTGCTTGACGCTGGTCCTGGGCACCACGTTCTCGGCCAGGTGCGCCATGTTGGCCAGGCACACCAGCGCCTTGGCGCCGGAGTCGTTGAACTGGTGTTCCATCTCCCGCGCGGTGTACAGCGGATTGGTGTTGACCACGATGAGCCCGGCGCGGATCGCGCCGAAAACGGCCACCGGATACTGGAGAACGTTGGGCAGCTGCACGGCGATTCGATCGCCCGGCTGCAAATCGGTATGCTGTTGCAGGTACGCGGCAAAGGCACCGGACAATTCGTAGAGTTCACCGTAGGTGATCGTCTTGCCGAGGTTGCTGAATGCCGGCTTGTCGGCGAAGCGTTGGCAGGACTGCTTCAACACCGCCTGAATATTCGGATACTCGTCTGGATTGATGTCGGCAGCAATCCCAGCTGGGTACTTATCCTTCCAAAAGTCTTCAATCATGGAAGCCCACTCCTCAGCAACGCGAATTCTTCACCGCATTTGATGCGATTATTATTGGTGTGTGTTTTGTTGGTGAATCTGGCTTGAATCAAGGCCGAGAAGTCACAAAAGCGCGCCGAGAGTAGCAGCTTTGCCAAGGGTCGACTAGAGCCAAAAATGGGCCCTACAGTCACAAATCTGACTCAAGAAAATCCAATGGTCACTTTTAGAGTAAAGATTCTAAGACCGTGTAATGTCACCCCATGCATAAAGAACTGTGGGAGCGAGCCTGCTCGCGATAGCGGCGTATCAGCCGACATCTCTGTCACTGATCGACTGCTATCGCGAGCAGGCTCGCTCCCACAGGTTTTCCATTGAGGCAAGCGCCTCAGGCGATATCGCGCAGTTCCCGCCGCAGGATCTTGCCCACCGGCGTCATCGGCAGCGAGTCACGCAATACGATGTGCTTGGGGATCTTGTAGCCGGTGAAGTTCTCCTTGCAGTAGGCCTTGAGTTCTTCAAGGCTGACGCCCGCCTCACGGGCTACCACGAACAGTTTCACCGCCTCCCCCGAACGCTCGTCCGGCACGCCGATGACCGCGCAACTGGCGACTTTCGGGTGAGCCATGACCACGTCCTCGATCTCGTTGGGATACACGTTGAAACCCGAGACGATGATCATGTCCTTCTTGCGGTCGACGATGCGCACAAACCCGTCGGGATCGATCACCGCGATATCGCCGGACTTGAACCAGCCTTCGCCGTCCAGCACTTCGGCGGTCGCCTCGGGCTTGTTCCAGTAGCCCTTCATGATCTGCGGGCCCTTGATGCACAGCTCGCCGCGCTCGCCCAGGGGCAGCTCGACGCCGTCGTCGTTGATGACCTTCATCAGCGTACCCGGCACCGGCAGCCCCACCGTACCCAGGCGCGACTTGCCGCCGTAAGGGTTGGCACTGGCCACCGGCGAAGTTTCCGTCAGGCCGTAGCCCTCGGTGATGCCACAGCCGGTGAGCTGCTTCCAGCGTTCGGCCGTGGCCTTGACCAGCGCGGTGCCGCCTGAGTTGGTGACCTTGAGGTTGGAAAAATCCAGCGTCTTGAAATCAGGATGGTCCATCAGCGCCACGAACAGCGTGTTGAGCCCCAGCAACAGCGAGAACCGCCAGTTCTTCAGTTCCTTGATGAAGCCACCGATGTCCCGGGGATTGGTGATCAGCACGTTGTGGTTGCCCGTGACCATCATGCACATGCAGTTCGCCGTGAACGCATAGATATGGTACAGCGGCAACGGCGCGATCATGACTTCCTGGCCCTCGCGCAACAGCGGCTGGCCGTCATCGCCGATCTGCCCCAGGCACGCCCGGGCCTGCTGCATGTTGGCGACCAGGTTGCCGTGGGTCAGCATCGCGCCTTTTGCCAGCCCCGTGGTGCCGCCGGTGTATTGCAGCACGGCGATGTCATCGAGGCTGACGTTGAGGGGCTTGATGCCCTGGCCTCGCCCGAGGCGCAAGGCGCTCTTGAAGGAAATGGCCTGGGGCAGCGAATAGGCCGGCACCATTTTCTTGACCTTGCTGACCAGCGTATTCACCAGCCAGCCTTTGGCGGTAGGCATCAGGTCGCCCATCTTCGCTTCGATCAGGTATTGCAGGTCGGTGTCGGGCAGCACTTCCTGGACCTTCAGCCCGAACAGGTTCATGTACACCAGCGCCCGGGCACCGGAGTCCTTGAACTGATGACGCATTTCCCGCGGGGTGTACAGCGGGTTGGTATTGACCACGACCAGGCCGGCGCGCAGGGCACCGAAGACGGCGATCGGGTATTGCAGGACGTTGGGCATCTGCACGGCGATGCGATCGCCTGGCGCCAGGTCGGTATTGGCTTGCAGATAACCGGCAAAGGCCGCGCTGTAGCGCTCCAGCTCGGCGTAGGTGAGGGTCACCCCCATGTTGCTGTAGGCCGGACGGTCGGCAAATTTCTTGCAGGAACGCTCGAACACCTCGACAACCGACTTGTAGGCACCCAGGTCGATGTCCGAGGGCACGCCGGTCGGGCGTTTGTCATTCCAGAAATCAGGCTGCATTGTTTTTGTCCTCTTTACCTGAACGTATCCGGGACCGCTTGCGTATCGCTTGCACAGGCGGAGCTCCTCGGACACTAGCAGCTATGGCCAATCAGGCAAATATGGCAACTTGCGTCATAGATCGTGTGAATCTTCCTCCCTTGCCGTGACCTGATCAGGCGAGACGCGACGGATGCGCTATACAATGCAGCGACGCTGCGTCTGACTTTGTGCAAAGGAACCGCCATGATCCACCAAACGTTCTGGCTGACCGCGACCGATCACAGGCGCATCTTCGTCAACCAATGGTTGCCCGAAACCGCCCCGCAGGCCGTGCTTATGCTGGCCCACGGCATGGCCGAACACAGCGCTCGTTATGGGCGCCTGGCCCAGGCGTTGTGCGATGAAGGTTATGGTGTCTACGCACCGGACCTGCGCGGCCATGGCCAGACCGGCGAGGAAACAGTCCTGGGGCATTTTGCCGACGAGGACGGCTGGGCCAAGGTGGTCGGCGATCTCGCGAGCCTCAATCAGCACATCGGCCAGCAACATCCAGAAATACCAATTCTCCTGCTGGGCCATAGCATGGGCAGCTATATCGCCCAGGGTTACCTGCTGCACCACAGCGCCAGCCTGCACGGGGCGATTCTCAGCGGCTCGAATTTCCAGCCCGTGGCGCTGTACCGCGCGGCGCGCCTGATCGCCCGCCTCGAACGTCGACGCCAGGGAGCCACGGGGCGTAGCGCGCTCATCGAGTGGCTGTCATTCGGCAGTTTCAACAAGAAATTCAAACCGGTGCGCACGCCCTTCGACTGGCTCAGTCGCGACCCGACCGAAGTGGACGAATACGTCCAGGACCCGCTATGCGGCTTTCGTTGTACCAATCAGCTGTGGATCGACCTCCTCGGCGGCTTGCAGCAGATCAGCAAAGCGTCCAATCTCGCGCAGATCGATCCGGGCCTGCCGTTGCTGGTGATTGGCGGCGAATGTGATCCGGTGAGCGAAGGCAAGCGTCTGAAAGATCTGGCCGATGCCCTGCGCGACGCCGGCAATCAACATCTGCAATTGACGATCTACCCGCAGGCCCGGCACGAACTGTTCAATGAAACCAACCGCGATGAAGTGACGGCCGACGTGCTGACCTGGATTGCCCAGGCGCTGAGCCACCAGCGGCCGCCACGCAGCGAGTAGGTTCGCAGCGTTTTTCCTTTACCTGTTACAGGATCCAGACATGACCCAGGTTACCAACATCCCTTACGAAGCCCTCGAAGTCGGCCAGACCGCCAGCTACAGCAAGACCGTCGAAGAGCGCGATATCCAGCTGTTCGCCGCCATGTCCGGCGACCACAACCCGGTGCACCTGGACGCCGAATTCGCCGCCGCCAGCATGTTCAAGGAACGCATCGCCCATGGCATGTTCAGCGGTGCGCTGATCAGCGCGGCGGTGGCGTGCGAGCTGCCTGGGCCGGGCACCATCTATATCGGCCAGCAGATGAGCTTTCAGAAACCGGTGAAGATTGGCGACACCCTGACCGTGCGCCTGGAAATCCTCGAGAAACTGCCGAAGTTCCGCGTGCGCATCGCCACGCGCGTGTTCAATCAGCGCGATGAACTGGTGGTGGACGGCGAGGCCGAGATCCTGGCTCCGCGCAAGCAGCAGACTGTTACGTTGCCGACGTTGCCGGCGATCAGCATCGGCTGATGATCATGATTCCCCGTGGAGAGGGAGCTTGCTCCCGCTGGGGTGCGAAGCGCCCCTGAGAAAAGCCCACCGCGTTTAATCTGATTAACCGTGATGTTCTTTTTACGACTGCTTCGCAGCCGAGCGGGAGCAAGCTCCCTCGCCACGGAGTCCGCAGTGCGACGGCTATTGCAGCCGCTCTTGCACCTGCACACTCGCCGTCATACCCGCGCTCAGGCTCACCCCTTCCGGCACCTTGTCGAGCTTGATCCGCACCGGGATCCGCTGGGCCAGGCGCACCCAGTTGAAGGTCGGTTCGACCTCTGCCAGCAATTGCGCATCGGGGTTGGTGTTGCGGTCGGTGATACCGCGGCTGATGCTTTCCACATGGCCGTCCAGCGCATGGTCGGCGCTCATCAACCAGACCTTGACCGGATCGCCCACGCGGATCCTCGGCAGTTTGGTTTCCTCGAAATAGGCCTGCACGTAGAACGTCGAATCATCGATCAGCGCCATCACCGGTTGCCCGGCGTTGACGTAGTTGCCTTCGGCCAGGCGCAGATTGGTGATATGACCACTGCGTGGGGCCAGGACCTGGCTGCGGGCCAGGTTCAGCTCGGCGACCTTGGCCTGGGCCTGGGCCTCGCGCAGTTCGCCACGGGCAATGCCGGCGTTGATCTGGGCATTTTCCCGCAGCTCGGCGCTGATCGCCTGAGGCCCCAGGGCGGCGCGGCGGCTGGCTTCGTGTTCACGCAGGCTCAGCTGCTGCTGACGGGTCTGGACCACCGCGCGAGCCTTTTCCAGCGCGGCCTCGAAGCGTTCGCGATCGATGCTCAACAACAAATCGCCGGCCTTGACCTGCTGGTTGTCCACGGCCTTGAGCTCGCGCACCCAACCGGATACGTCAGGGGCGACCACCACCACGTCGGCACGGATTCGCGCATCCCGGGTCCAGGGCGTGAGCATGTAGTACTGCCACAGATGAAACCCGGCGAAGATCGCCACGGCCACCACGCCCAGCGTGACGGCGACACGTACGGGTGTACGCATGTTCAACTCCTTATAGCGGTCCGAGGACCAGGGTAATGACAGTCAGGACACAGACGTACAGGGCACAGTCGAACAAGGCTTCATGCCAGATCCAGCGCCCGACCGGCAACAGGCCGAGCAACAGGCGCAGCGCCCCGGTTGCCAGCAAGGCCAGGACCACATAAATCAGGAACGGGCTGAGCAGCACCCCGCCAATCGACCATTCACGCAAGCCCATGGCTATGTTTCCCTTCTTCGGATTCGTGCTGGCGGCACCAGGCGCGCCAGCTGTTTTGCAATTGCACCACCGCGCCTTGGGCGAGCTTCAGCGCATCGCTGGACGGTTGCTGCGACAGCACCCGCAGATATGCGTCGCTTGCCTGGGCCAAAGCCTCGGCCTGATCCCCGCCGGGGCCGCGTTCCAGCGCCTGTTCCAGCGTTTCGAAATATTCGCGCTGGGCTGGGCTGTCGGGTATCTGGGCGACGGCCAGGCTCAGGCGCAGATGCAGCAACTCATCACCGACGTCCAGGCCCAGCAAGCCGTCGTCCCAACGGCTGCGCGCCGGCACCGGCAGCTCGGGATAATGCCGCGCCAGTTGCAACAGCCGGTCAGCCATGCGGCCACCGAACCAGCTTTCAGCACCACGCAGATTGCGATGGGTCAGCCTGACCAGATCCTCCAGCGTCGCGGCCAGCAGCCGACGGCTATGCCAGGCCGGGTTGCGCAGGATCAGCAGCTTGAACGCCAGCACCGCCGCGCCGACGCCGATCATCATTGCCTGGGCGTTGTTGAAAAATGCCGAAACGTCGTACTTCATCGCATTGAGCGGCGAGACCAGCACCACAAAGTGCAGGCA
The DNA here is from genome assembly GCF_054161305.1 of Pseudomonas sp. Z2-11. Classification (NCBI taxonomy): domain Bacteria; kingdom Pseudomonadati; phylum Pseudomonadota; class Gammaproteobacteria; order Pseudomonadales; family Pseudomonadaceae; genus Pseudomonas; species Pseudomonas sp. Z2-11. The sequence goes on along the minus strand of NZ_CP096395.1, from coordinate 1,372,952 downwards.
GAACGAGGTGGCCGTGGCGTAGAGCGGCGGCTTGGCCATGCACAGCGCCCCCAGGAACAACGGCACGCCCATGGCCATGCACAGCATGGCGAAACTGCTCCATTGCGGCAGGAAAATCTCGCCAATGACAAACGCCGTCGGCACTGCGAGGAAAATACCCCGCAGGAAACTCATGCCGATCTGCGCACCGTTTTCGCGGCTGGCAAACAGGCTGCACACCACGCAGGTGAGCAACAGCGCACCGGATGCGGCGGGCCAGGCGGTCGCCAACCAGAAGCAGGCTACCGCCAGGAATGCCAGGGCGCTGCGGGCGCCGAATACCATGGCCAGGGACAGATCACGGTGCGGCGCCAGCGTGCGCGGCGGATCGGCGGCCGCCCTGCCCTCCTGCACGGCCGAGAGCGCGGCACAGGCGGCCAGGGCGGTATCGAGCAACAAGGCGAAACGAGCCAGGCAGTAACTTTGCGCCGAGCTGATCCGGGGGTCATGAGAAGCATCCAGAACCCGAGGCCGCAGGGCCTGCAGCGTCGCGCTGTCTGCAGCAAGCGCCTGCTGCACCTCGTCCATCCACGGCTGGAGCGCTGCGGCCTCCTGAGGCTCGAGTTGTTTCCACTGCCGGCGCACCGAACGGGAAATACGCAACAGCATCAGCAGTTTCTGGCTCAAGCCGCTGATGGCTCGGGCGCGCTGGCGACCCAGGCTGCCTTCGAACCAGGCGTGTTCGCGCTGGGCATCCACCGCAACGATCTTGCCGAGGATTTCGAGCAAGCCTTTGCGCGCCTGGGCATCGCCGGCCAACGTTGCACGCGCCGCCTGCATGCCGCTTTGCCAGGCGGCACGGGCCTGATCCGCCAGTTGCCGTTCGACCCGCAACGGCCAGAGCAAGGCGCTGGCCGCCGTGGCGCAGGTAATGCCCAGGCTGATCTCGGTGCACCGCGCCACGGCCTGATCGAAGACCCCCAGTGGATGGGAAAGGGCCGGCAAGGCAATGATCGCCACCGTGTAGCCAGCCAGCACGAAAGAATACGACCAGGCGCTGCGCAACAGCGTCGAACAGCCCGTGCACACACCCAGCCACAGCGCCAGCGCCAGCAAGAACAACCACGGTGCCTGGGCGAACAATCCCATGAACACCACCGACATGATCGTCCCCACCAAAGTACCGACCAAACGCGCCAGGCCCTTCTGTACCACCATGCCGGACAGCGGCTGGGCGACGATGAACGCCGTCATCAATGCCCACGACGGCTGCTCCAGGCCCCAGCGCAACGCCAGCCACAACGCCAGGCCACCACCGAGTACGGTTTTGATGGCGAACTGCACTGCGAGGCGGTCGGGGGCAAACAAGGCCTGGAAGGTAATTGGCACGGAAAACTCTTCTGGGGACCGAGGTAATGAACGTAGTAACGAACGTAGTAACGATAGATCGCGCGATGGGCAGCGCAATTATTAGCTAGCTACCTATTCGAGTCCAGAGGTGATTATTGATGGATTTGACAAACACTCTTGCGCTTTCGTGACCCATAAAAAAACGCCAGCAAGCTGGCGTTTTTTGCGTTACAGGCAAGTGTCAGCTGGCACGCGCCTGGTTACGCAGCGCCTTGACCTGGTCGTGGTTGCGTTGCACGCCGTGGTACTGACGCTCAACCAGGTCGCGAATACCTACCAGGTTGTGCTTGTTGATCTTCTCGATGGCTTCCTTGTAAGCCTTGAGTGCATGGTCTTCGCCGCGTTCGGCTTCGTTGAGGACCGCTTCTTCATCCTTGCCGGTGAACATCGCTTTCACGTCTACCCAACGACGGTGCAGGTCGCCAGCAACGCTGGTGGAAGTTTCCGGATCGCCACCCAACGAACGCACGGCGGCTTGCAGCTCGGCCGCGGCAGTTGCGCAATCGGCCGCGCGTTTAACGAACAGGGCCTTGAGTTCTGGGTGCTTGATGTCTTCAGCGCAGGTCTTGAATCCTTCCTGGCCATCCTTGCTGGTCTCGATCAGGTCGTTCAAGACAGAGATGGATTCTTTATTGATGTCAGTCATTTTTCAGTTCCTTTGCTTGGTGAATAAAAACCTGCAAGGAATATTGCATTGGCCGTGCCAGCCAAAAACAACAATAAAAATACTTCAAATTCAATAGGTTATAAAACAAGCGAAAATCTGTATCCGCGTTATTTGCATGATCTGTCATTTGGCCTGCATGCAGAATGCCTGTATTTTGCCGATGGTTACTATCAAGACAAATCGCCATGAATCCGCAAAAGCTTGAACTGCTGGTGACGCGCCAGATGCCCTTCGGCAAATACAAGGGCCGAATCCTCGCCGACCTGCCTGGCCAGTACCTGAACTGGTTTGCCCGTGAGGGTTTTCCCCACGGAGAACTGGGCGCTTTGTTGGCACTGATGCAGGAGATCGACCACAACGGTCTGTCGGACCTGCTGGATCCACTGCGCGCCAAACACGGCCTGCCCAAACCACGCCATTGACCGACTGAACCCGCCCATGCCCGAAAACACCCTGCGCGCCCATGATGAAGCTTTCTGGCAGACCTTCGTCGACCGCTACGACGTCGAGCCCGAGGGCCCGCTCAACCTGGAAAACGGTTACTTCGGGCGAATGTCCCGTACCGTGGTCGAGGAGTACCAGCGCAACATCGAATTCGTCAATCGCAGCAACTCGGTGTACGTACGTCAGCATTTCGACCGGGAGCACAGCGAGGCCATCCGTCGGCAGGTAGCGCAACTGATTCACGTGCCCTCCGCTACCGTGGCGCTGGCCACCAGCGCGGTGGACGCCTTGCAGACGCTGATTCGCAATTACAACGGCCTCAAGCCTGGCGACCAGGTGCTGATAAGCGACGTCGAGTACGAGTCAGTCAAAAGCGCGATGCGCTGGCTGGCTCGCCAGCGAGGGGCGCAGGTCATCGAGCTGGTCCACCCGCATCCCGCCAGTTTCGAAAGCCTGGTGGGCACCTATCGGGAAACCTTCATTCGTTACCCGCGCCTCAAGCTGATGGCGCTGACTTACGTCAACCACCTGACCGGCCTCGTCATGCCGGTCAAGGCGATTGCCGAGGCGGCGCGGGAGTTCGATGTCGACATCATTCTCGACGGCGCGCACGCCCTGGGTCAGATCGAGTTCAATCTGAAGAAACTGGGTATCCAGTTTGCCGGTTTCAACTTGCAGAAGTGGATTGGCGGCCCGCTGGCCCTGGGCTTTCTCTATATCGCTCCAGAGCGGCTGGTCGACATCGATCCGGACATGGACGAAGCCAATTACCCCGCCACCGATGTGCGCTCACGCACACCCCACAGCACGCCCAACATCCCTGCCCTGCTGACGCTGCCATTGGTCTTTGAAGAACACCGCACCCTGGGCGGCGCCTCGGCCAAAGGTGCCCGACTCTGCCACTTGCGGGACCTGTGGGTGAACGCGGTGCGGGATGTGCCCGGCATTGAAGTCATGACTCCGGACGACCGGCGGCTCTATTGCGGCATCACCTCGATGCGCTTCACCGCCCACTCCGATCAGCAAGTCATGGCCGATCGGCTGCTGAAAGAACATGGGATTTTTACCGTGGTGCGCAAGACCAGCGTCGGCCCGTGCATCCGCATCACGCCGGGGTTGATTACCTTGGCACGGGATATCGAGCGGTTGACCGAGGCGCTTATCCACCTGAGCAACACATAACCCGTGGCGAGGGAGCTTGCTCCCTCGCCACGAGGATGCGCAGTGAAACAACGGGCAAAAAAAAACGGTGCGCCGACCAAGCGCACCGTAAAGCCGTAGAACACCCAACGAAGTTCGGTAAGACAATCAGTCCAGCAGCGCCAGGGCCTCGGCGGTGCATTCCTGGATGCGGGCCCAGTCGCCGTTCTTGATCCACTCCGGATCCAGCATCCAGCTGCCGCCCACGCACATCACGTTTTTCAACGCCATGTAGCTCTTGATATTGGCCGGACTGACGCCGCCAGTCGGGCAGAATTTCACTTCGCCGAAGGGGCCGCCCAAGGCCTTGATGGCAGCCACGCCACCGCTGACTTCCGCCGGGAACAACTTGAAGCGGCGATAACCCAGCCCGTAGCCTTCCATGATGCCCGAGGCATTGCTGATTCCCGGCAACAACGGAATCGGGCTCTGGACGCTGGCTTCCAGCAAGTCGCGGGTAATACCCGGCGTCACGATGAATTGCGAACCGGCGGCCTCGGCGGCGGCCAGCATATGGCGATCGAGCACCGTGCCGGCGCCGGTCACCAGTTCCGGACGCTGTTCGCGCAGCACCTGGATGGCCTTGAGGCCGTATTGCGAGCGCAAGGTCACTTCCAGCGCCGTCAGGCCACCGGCGGCCAGGGCATCGGCCAGCGGCAGGATGTCCTGCTCACGGGCAATAGTGATCACCGGCAAGATCCGCGCCTTGGCGCAGAGGCTGTCAATCAGCGTTACTTTGTCCGCCATGGAAACGGTCGGGGATGGGTTTGTCATAGCGGCTGATCCTTGGTTCATGGGCACCAGTAAATCTCTAACGTAGGTTGCAAAAACGCGCGGATCGGCATTTCGGCGACGTTGTCACCGGCCGTCGCGGCGTTCAGGGTGGTCAACTTCGATTGACCGGAAATCGACAGCACCTTGTGCCTGGCCGAAGCCAGCAACGCGCGGCTCATGGTCAGGCGCTGGTGCGGTACGGTTGGCGCGAGCATTGGCCAGCAACGGCGAGCGCCCTTTTCATCCAGGGCCTCGGCCAGGTTCGGGCTGTCGGGAAACAGCGAGGCGGTATGCCCATCGTCCCCCATGCCCAGTACCAGCACATCAATCGGCGGCAGCTCGGCCAACAGACGATCCGCCTGTTCAGCCGCGGCCTCCAGGTTGACGCTGGCGCTGTACAGGCTCAGGAACTGCGCCTTGGCCGCCGCGCCCTGAAGCAGGTAACGCTTGAGCAGACCGGCATTGCTGTCGGCATGTTCAACCGGCACCCAGCGCTCATCGGCCAGACTCACCACCACCTTCGACCAGTCCAGCGTCTGCTTGGACAGGTTCTGGAAAAATGCCACCGGGCTGCGACCGCCAGACACCACCAAAGTCGCCGCACCGCGAGAGTCGATTGCCGCGCGCAACTGCTGCGCCACGTTCAGCGCGAGGTTTTCCGCCAGCAGCACCGGGCTCTTGAACTCAAGGGCCGTGACGCCCTCGGGCAGTTTCAATTCAGATATCGCCATACCATGACCTCCCGTCCCGCGTGATCAGTGCGATGGAGCTCATCGGCCCCCATGACCCGGCGGCATACGGCTTGGGCGCATCGCCGGACTTCTTCCAGCCGGCAATCAGCTGGTCGCACCATGTCCACGCGGCTTCGATTTCATCTTTACGGACAAACAGGTTCTGATTGCCATTCATGACTTCCAGCAACAACCGCTCGTAGGCATCGGGAATCCGCGCGCTGCGATAGGTGTCGGAGAAGTTCAGTTGCAGCGGACCGCTGCGCAATTGCATGCCCTTGTCCAGGCCTTGCTCCTTGGTCATCACCCGCAAGGAAATGCCTTCGTCCGGTTGCAGGCGGATGATCAGTTTGTTGCTGATCTGCAGACGCTGCTCGGGGGCGAAGATGTAGTGGGACGGTTCCTTGAAGTGAATCACGATCTGCGACAGCTTCTGCGGCATGCGCTTGCCGGTACGCAGGTAGAACGGAACACCGGCCCAGCGCCAGTTGCGAATGTCGGCACGCAGGGCGACGAACGTCTCGGTGTCGCTCTGGGTATTGGAATTGGGTTCTTCCAGGTATCCGGGGACGGCCTTGCCTTCACTGTGGCCGGCGATGTACTGGCCCCGCACCACTTGTGTGGTCAAGCCTTCCGGGCTGATCGGTGCGAGGGCCTTGAGCACCTTGACCTTCTCGTCACGGATGCTGTCGGCCGACAGGTCGGCCGGCGGGTCCATGGCGATCAGGCACAGCAACTGGAGCAAGTGGTTCTGGATCATGTCGCGCAGTTGGCCGGCCTTGTCGAAATAGCCCCAGCGGCCTTCGATGCCGACCTTCTCGGCCACGGTGATTTCCACGTGGGAGATGTAATTCTGGTTCCACTGGGTTTCGAACAGGCTGTTGGCGAAACGCAACGCGATCAGGTTCTGGACCGTTTCCTTGCCCAGGTAATGGTCGATACGGTAGGTGCGGTTCTCCGGGAAGAACTGCGCCACGGCGTCGTTGACCTTGCGTGACGATTCCAGGTCCGAGCCGATGGGTTTTTCCAGTACGACGCGGGTGTTCTCGCTCAAGCCGACTTTCGCCAGGTTCTCGCAGATCGCGCCGTAGACCGCCGCCGGCGTGGCGAAATAGGCGATGACTTGCTGCTGGGCCTGGCCGACCTGCTCGGCAAGCGCGACGTAATCGTCAGCCTTGAGAAAATCCACATGCAGATACGTCAGCCGCGCCAGGAAGCGCTCGATCACGGTTTCGTCGAGTTCTTTTTCGCCCACATAGCGACGCAGCTCGGTCGCGATGAACGTCAGGTGCTGCTGTTCGCTACCAGGTTCGCGGGCCAGCGCGAAGATTCGCGTGTCCTCATGCAACAGGCCGGCACCGTCGAGCTGATAAAGGGCAGGAAACAGCTTGCGCAACGCCAGGTCGCCCAACGCGCCGAACAAGGCAAAGGTGCACGGTTCAACCGTAATCGAATGCATGATGTTTGTTCTTTTATCAAGTTAAACTACAAATACCTTTTTTCAAGGTATCACTCAAGGAAAAATGTAGTAATAACTACAACATTTTTCGAAAATACCGATTCCGAGTGGTGGTCCGTCGGAGCCATCAGTAGGATAGGCCACCGCCAAGGGTCGTATCAAAGACCCGTTTCTCTAGGAATCTTGTATGGACCGCGTGCGAAATCTACTGGAGCAGATCCAGAGTCGCCTGGAAGACCTGAACAAGGCCGAGCGCAAGGTGGCCGAGGTGATCCTGCTCAACCCGCAGCAGGCGACCCGCTTCAGCATCGCCGCCCTCGCCCAGGCCGCTTCGGTCAGCGAACCGACCGTCAACCGCTTCTGCCGCTCGTTCGGCGTCAGCGGCTATCCGGAACTCAAGCTGCAACTGGCCCAGAGCCTGGCCAGCGGCGCGGCCTATGTCAGCCGTGCGGTCGAGGCCGATGACAATCCGGAAGCCTATACCCGCAAAATCTTTGGCAGTGCCATCGCTTCATTGGACAGCGCCTGCCAGGCCCTTGATCCAAATTTGATCAGTCGGGCCGTGGATCTGCTGATCCAGGCCCGCCAGATCCACTTCTTCGGCCTCGGCGCCTCGGCCCCCGTGGCGCTGGATGCCCAGCACAAGTTTTTCCGCTTCAACCTGGCTGTGACCGCCCATGCCGACGTGCTGATGCAGCGCATGATCGCCTCGGTGGCCCATACCGGCGAGCTGTTCGTGATCATCTCCTACACCGGGCGTACCCGCGAACTGGTGGAAGTGGCGCGCATCGCCCGGGAAAACGGCGCATCGGTGCTCGGCCTGACCGCCGAGGGCTCGCCGCTGGCCAAGGCGAGCACCTTGAGCCTGAACATCCCTTTGCCGGAAGACACCGACATCTACATGCCGATGACGTCGCGGATTATCCAGCTCACCGTGCTCGATGTGCTCGCCACCGGCATGACCCTGCGCCGCGGCGTGGATTTCCAACCGCATTTGCGCAAGATCAAGGAAAGCCTGAATGCCAGCCGGTATCCGGTTGGGGATGAGTTCAGCTGATTCGATTCAAAATCTAGGCACCTGACATTCCGTCTTCGCGAGCAGGCTCGCTCCCACAATAGATCTTTGACGTTCACATAGACCTCTGTGGGAGCGAGCCTGCTCGCGAAGAGGCCGGCACTTCTGAATCAAGCCCCCACCCGCGCCTGCAAACTCAAATGCGCCCGCTCACCCGGCGCCAGGCACAGGCTCCCGGTACCGCCGCTGGCCGCTTCGACGCAGACGAATTCATTCACTTCATCCCAGCTCACACCCAACAGTGGCCGTGCGCCGGGATGCCACACCACCGTATCGGCGCTGTCGCCGGTGTCGATGCGCAGCTCGCGTTGCCAGGCGTGATCCTTGAGCTGCAATTCGCCCTCATGCTGGAACACTCGCTGGCAGCCACCCTCCACCCGCAACTCGCCTTCCTGCTGGCAAACCGCCCGGTTCAACTGGTCGTAACCCTGGGCGCCGTCGAGGCCAGACAGCGCTACCTCGCCAACGTCACCAATGCGCCAATAGGCGTGCAAGGCCTGGCTCAACTGGCAGGGCAGGCTGTCCTGGTGTTCGGTGCTCAAGCGCAGTTCCATGCGCTCACCCAGGTCGGCATGCAGGTCTACCTGCCAGTCACACAATTGCAATTGCCAATGCAGGTGAACGCCCTCTTCGTCGCTGCTGCTGTCGAGCAATTTCCAGTCGATCAATCGCGCCCAACCATGGGAGGGCCAGGCGTTTTCACTTGGATGACGGCCATACCATGGCCAACACACCGGCACCCCGCCGCGAATCGCCCCGACTTGCGGCCACCTGGCTGCGCACCACAACCACGGCTTCTGCCCGCGCGGCTGGAAGTGCAGCAACTGCGCGCCCTGGCGACTGAACACCGCCTGGCACAACGGGTGGTCGATCACCAACACATCGCGCTGCTGATAGCGCTCCCACGCAAACACCGGACGCTCGCGCAAGGATCTGAAAAAGCGTTGTAGTGGATGCTCATGCATGATGGGTCGCGGTCCTGGAAATCATTCGATATTCAACTGCGTACGACGCGTTTTCTTGTGGCGAGGGAGCTTGCTCCCGCTCGGCTGCGAAGCAGCCGTAAACGAGGCAGATACGGTCCGGCTGAAGCACCGAGCTGAATGGCTTAAGGGTCGCTGCGCAACCCAGCGGGAGCAAGCTCCCTCGCCACGGGTTCCGCGCGCAACCAACCGCCCCCCGCAAAAAAAAGCGGACAGCCTTGGCCGTCCGCAAATATGCGCACATAGAGAGGAGCTTATCGCAACAGCGTTAGAACACCGACTGAATTTTCAGGCCGGCCACCAGCGCGTTGTCGACTTCATCGACACCACCCGGGTGAGTCACGTATTGCAGGTTCGGACGCACGGTCAGCCAGTTGGTGACATGGAAGCCGTAGTTGATTTCGTAGTTGTACTCAGTGCTACGCAACGGCGCGAACAGTGGATCGTCGTAGTCGCTGACGCCATTGGCGGCGTTGGTCAACTCGGCGTTTTTCTTGACGTCCTCGTTGACATGGATACGGGCGAAACCGATACCAACGTCGTCCTTCGGACGCGCATCGAACGGCCCCTTGTACACGAACATCAGCGACTGGTAGTTGTCGACGACGTTGGTGTCCTTGTCGTGGACGGTAGCGTTGGCCGCGATGTTCAGGCCGCGGGAAGCATCGCCATTGTGAGTGGTGAGCTGCTGCTGCACGACGAGCCAGTAGCCATGTTTGCTGCTGTGGCTACGATAGGCGTTGCGGGTAGTCGCGGCGTCATCGCCGTTGATGTCTTCACGAACATCGTCAGCCTTGGCCGTGCTCTTGTAGTAACCGACGCGGTATTCGCCCGGCAGGTTATTGAGCTTCGGCGACCAGACCAACTCGACCGGAATCAGAGTGCCCTTGGTGCCGCTGCCGCTGAGCTTGTAGCGGTTGTTGTTTTCCAGTTGCGAAGGGTTCTGGTTGTAGGCACCGATTTGCGCATAGAGCTCAGGCGTGAGGTTGTATTTAACCCGGATCGCCGCCTGCATGATCGGCCAGTTGTACCAGATGCCGGTCGCCCAGTTACCCGCTTGCGAACCGCAGAACGCCAGGTTCTGGAACTCGCACGGGAAGGTGTTGAAGTCTTCGCCTTCACCGAAGTAACCGGCTTTGACATCCAGCTTGCTGTCGAAGTACTTCTGCTTGATCCACAACTGGGTCAGACGGGTAGTCTGGCCACGGCCCCAGACTTCCTGGGAGGAACTGAGGGTGCCGGCACGTGGATCACCGATACGGTCGTTGGAGATGTTGCGACCGTCCCGGCGAGTAAATTGAATCTTGGCTTCGGTATCGTTCCAGCCTGCCAGTTTCTCCAGGTCAAGAGCTACGCCCAGGCCAAACTGCTGGGACCAGCGCGCGGTCTTGTCATCGTTGTAGCCGCCGTCGAGGTTGGCACCCATTTCACCGACGAAATCCGCCTTGATATCGATACCTTGCTCGATCAGCTTGGTCCGTTCACCGCCCCAGTCGCCCGTCATCCACTTCGAGTCGGCGCTGAACGCGTCGGCTGCGTGTGCGCTACCGGCCAGCATCATCGCCGCAACGGCTGACAACTGGCAGATAAGCTGGGCATTGTTCTTCTTCTTCATCCCTACATCCTCGTCTTTATTGTTATTAACTGTTTTTATCTAACGCGGTTTACAACGATTGCGATGAATGTCCCCACCCATCGCATACTCCTTTTATGTGGAAGCAGGCTTGCTGCCCCCACATTTGTTCATCAGCGGCCTTTGAACTGCGCCACGTTGTCGGCTCGGGCCTCCTTCGACGGTTGCGCGGCCACGCCCAGGCGCTCGCCGGACTTGGCATCGAACAGCAGCACTTTCGATGGATCGAATTGCAACGTCAGGGTTTCTCCCGGCGACGGCGCCACGTCCGGTGCCAGTCGGCAGCAGACCTTGGTGTCGTTGAGATTGACGAACACCAGGGTGTCCGGACCGGTGGGCTCGGTGACCTGGACTTCGGCGCGGATGGTCGGCAGGCCGTTCGGCTCGTTGCCCGCCAACACGATCTGTTCCGGACGCAGGCCAAGGATCACTTCGCGATCCTCCAGGCCGGCGTCCTGCATGCCCAATGGCAGCTCGCAACGGGCCTGGCCGCTGTCGAGCAGGGCCAGCAGGCGACCATCCTTGCGTTGCAGGCGCAGCGGGATGAAGTTCATCGGCGGCGAACCGATGAAGCTCGCCACGAACAGGTTGGCCGGGTTGTTATAGATGTCCTTCGGCGTACCGAACTGCTGGATGATCCCATCCTTCATCACGGCGACTTTATCGCCCAGGGTCATGGCCTCGATCTGGTCGTGGGTCACGTAGACCGTGGTGGTCTTCAGGCGCTGGTGCATCAGTTTCATTTCGGTGCGCATCTCGACGCGCAGCTTGGCGTCGAGGTTGGACAGCGGCTCGTCGAACAGGTAGATCTTCGGCCGCCGCGCCAGGGCCCGGCCCATCGCGACGCGCTGTTGCTGCCCGCCGGAGAGCTGTCCGGGCTTGCGGTTGAGCAAGTGCTCGATCTGCAACAGCTTGGCCACCCGCGCGACTTCTTCGTTGATGTCCGCCTGTTTCATCTTGCGGATCTTCAGGCCGAACTCAATGTTCTCGCGCACGCTCATGGTCGGGTACAGCGCATAGGACTGGAACACCATGGCGATGTCGCGATCCTTGGGACTCATGCCGCTGACGTCCTGGTCGCCGATCATGATCGCGCCACCGGTGATGGTCTCGAGGCCGGCGATGCAGTTCATCAGGGTCGATTTGCCGCAGCCCGAAGGACCGACCAGGATCAGGAATTCACCTTCCTTGATCGACAGCTGGATGTCCTTCAAGGTGTCGGGCAGGCCCGCGCCGTAGGTCTTGTTTACATTGCGAAGTTCAAGCGTAGCCATGATTACCCCTTGACCGCGCCAGCCGTGAGGCCGCGCACGAAATACTTGCCTGCGATCACATAGACCAGCAGGGTCGGCAGCCCGGCGATCATCGCCGCCGCCATGTCCACGTTATATTCCTTGGCCCCGGTGCTGGTGTTGACCAGGTTGTTCAGCGCCACCGTGATGGGCTGGGAGTCGCCGCTGGAGAACACCACGCCAAAGAGGAAGTCGTTCCAGATCTGGGTGAACTGCCAGATCAGGCAGACCATGATGATCGGCGTCGACATCGGCAGGATGATCCGCCGGAAGATCGTGAAGAACCCGGCACCGTCGAGGCGCGCGGCCTTCACCAGCGCGTCGGGGATGCTCACGTAGTAGTTGCGGAAGAACAGCGTGGTGAACGCCAGGCCGTAGACGACATGGACAAACACCAGGCCGGTGGTGGTGCTGGCCAGGCCCATCTTGCCGAGGGTGAACGAGGCCGGCAGCAGCACGGTCTGGAACGGCAGGAAGCAACCGAACAGCAACAGGCCGAAGAACAACTGCGACCCACGGAAGCGCCACATCGACAGCACATAGCCGTTCAACGCGCCGATGGCGGTGGAAATCAGTACGGCCGGCACGGTGATCTTGATCGAGTTCCAGAAGTACCCGTTGACCGTACCCCAGGCCTTGACCCAGCCGATGCCGCTGACCACGGTCGGCCAGCTCAACAGGTTGCCGGTGCTGATGTCTTCCGGCGTCTTGAAGCTGGTCAACAGCATGACCACCAACGGCACCAGGTAAAGCAGCACGGCAAGGATCAGCACCGCATAGATCGCGATACGGCTCAGGCTGGTGGCAGGTTTCGCAGCGAGACTAGTCATGACGCTTGGCCCTCAGCTCGGAATACAGGTAAGGCACGATGATCGCGAGGATCGCACCGAGCATCAGGATTGCACTGGCCGAGCCCATGCCCATCTGGCCGCGACTGAACGTGAAGGAGTACATGAACATGGCAGGCAGGTCGGAGGAATACCCCGGACCGCCAGCTGTCATCGCCGCCACCAGGTCGAAACTCTTGATCGCGATATGCGCCAGGATCATCACAGCACTGAAGAACACTGGACGCAGGCTTGGCAGCACCACTTTCCAGTAGATGCGCGGCATGCTCGCGCCATCGATCTGCGCGGCACGGATGATCGATTGATCAACGCCCCGCAGGCCGGCCAGGAACATCGCCATGATGAAACCCGAGGCCTGCCAGACCGCAGCGATCACCAGGCAGTACACCACGCGATCGGGGTCGATCAGCCAGTCCAGGCGGAAGCCTTCCCAACCCCAGTCGCGCAACAATTTATCCAGGCCCATGCCCGGGTTGAGCAGCCATTTCCAGGCGGTACCGGTGACGATCATCGAGAGTGCCATCGGGTACAGGTAAATGGTGCGGATGAATCCTTCGCGACGAATACGCTGGTCCAGAAACACCGCCAGCAGCACGCCGATCACCAGGGTGATACCAATGAACATGCCACCAAAGACTGCCAGGTTCTTGCTCGCCACCCACCAGCGGTCGTTGTCCCAAAGCCGTGCGTATTGCGCCAGGCCGGCCCATTTATAGGTAGGCAGGAAGGTCGATGTGGTGAACGACAGGACGAACGTCCACAAGATGTAGCCATAGAAGCCCACCAGGACGATGAACATGCTCGGCGCCAGCACCAGTTTTGGTAGCCAGCGCTGCAATGCATCGAACGGCGAGGCCTTGCTGAACACAGCAACAGAACTCATGGGGAAATCCAGTACCAGGAAAAACTACAAGGTTGTTCCTTGTGGGAGCGAGCCTGCTCGCGATGGCGTCGTATCAGCTCATGCATCGCTGCCTGACACTATGCTTTCGCGAGCAGGCTCGCTCCCACAGGGGTTAGCGGTTACTTGGCCGACTGAACCGCTGCGCCAAGCTTCTTGGCAGCATCGGCCGGGTCGGCTTTCGGGTCGTTGATGTAGTTGGTCACGACATCGAAGAACGCGCCCTGCACCGCCAGCGTGGTCGCCATGTTGTGCGCCATGCTCGGCTGCAGGCCGCCGCTCTTGGCGTCTGCCAGGAAGTCCTTGGCGGCGGTCTGGGCGCACGAGTCGAAACCGTACTTGGCCATGTCGCCCAGCATGTCGTTACGCACCGGGATCGAGCCTTTGTTGATGCTGAAGACTTTCTGGAAGTTCTCACCCAGCACGACCTTGGCGATATCCTGCTGGCCTGCCGCTGTGCCTGCGTCCTTCTGCTTGAACACCGCCAAAGAGTCGATGTTGTAGGTGAAAGCCTTGTCGGTGCCTGGGAAGGCTACGCACTCGTAGTCCTTGCCGGCGACTTTCTTCGCCGCGGTCCACTCGCTCTTGGCCCAGTCACCCATGATCTGCATGCCGGCCTTGCCGTTGATGACCTTGGCCGCTTCCAGGTTCCAGTCCTGGCCCTTGCCGTCGGCGTCCATGTAGGTCGCGACTTTCTTCAGCTCGGTCAGTGCCTTGACCATTTCCGGACCGGTCAGCGCCTTGTTGTCCAGGTCGACCAGGGCTTTCTTGTAGCCATCAGCGCCCATGACCGAAAGCACCACCGCTTCGAACACGGTGCTGTCCTGCCATGGCTGGCCGCCGTGGGCCAGGGGAATGAAGCCTGCGGCCTTGAGCTTGTCACCGGCGGCGTAGAATTCTTCGAGGGTGGTCGGGTTCTTGGTGATGCCGGCTTTCTTGAAGACTTCCGGGTTGATCCACAGCCAGTTGACGCGGTGAATGTTCACCGGCACGGCGACGTAGTCACCTTCGTACTTCACGGTGTCGGAGACTTTCTTGTCGAGCAGGCTGTCCCACTTTTCTTGCTTGGAGACATCTTTCAGGACGTCGGTGTCGAGCAGGCCGGTGGTCGCCCATTCCTGGATGTCCGGGCCTTTGATCTGGGCTACGCCCGGTGGGTTTCCGGCCACGGCGCGGCTCTTGAGCACGGTCATGGCGGTGGAACCGCCGCCGCCGGCGACAGCGCCGTCCTTCCAGGTAAAGCCGTCTTTTTCTACCTGGGCCTTGAGCACATCGACCGCGGCTTTTTCACCACCCGACGTCCACCAGTGGACGACTTCCACGGAACCTTTCGATTCGGCGGCCAGGGCGCTGACGGGGAATGCTGCGACGGGAAGCAAGGAAGCAAGAGAAATGACAGTAGCGAGGCGAGAAATCGCATTCATCTAGAAGTACCTTTCTTGTTGTTATGCATGCAAGTCTGGTGCTTGCGCTGCATGGATTCTAATCAGGGGCAATCCCTTCGCAGGTAACGAAGGGACGCGTGTATGTCACGACATGGTTACACAGGTGCAGGATCGGATAATCGCGCCAAGGCCGACGCCATGCTCGGCGCCAATGGCAAGCGTGGTATCAGCACCGCTTGCCAGGCGTGATAAAGATCCGGTTTGCCCGGCCAGATGTCGGCGCTGGGGCGGTTCTGCGGGTCCAGCTCGTGATGCCAGCTGCCGTTGCAGCGGTCGATGAAATGTTTGTCACAAAATTCCCAGAAACGCCGGTACCAGACTTCGTATTGGGCCTCGTCGGTACGTTTGAGCAAGGCACTGGCCGCCGCTGCCGCTTCGGCGTGCACCCAGTGCAGGCGATGGCGAACCACGGCGCGATTGCCCCAGTCCAGCGTGTAGACGATTCCCGGCGCGCCATCGATGTCCCAGCCATGGCGGCAATTCTGATCGAAAAGTTTCTGCGCATCCTGGGCCAGCCAGCCCGGTGTCAGCATGCCGATCTGCACGCGCGCGGCTTCCAGATGCAGCAGCAGCCGCGCCCATTCGAAACCATGACCGGGCGTGGTGCCGTAGGGACGAAAGCCATCGGCGGGATTGTCCTGGTTGTACTCGCGCAGCGGTTGCCAGTCGCGGTCGAAATGCTCCACCACCATGTAATCGTTGGCGGCCGCATGACCATGGATGACCCGCTCGACGATACGCAGCGCGCGGGCCAACCAGCGCGGGTCGTCCGTGGCGTCGGCCAGGGCCAGGAAGGCTTCGGTGGCGTGCATGTTGCTGTTGGCGCCGCGATAGGCTTCCTCCTCGCTCCAGTCGCGGTTGAAGGATTCGCGCAGGGCACCCTCTTCTTCACACCAGAAATGCTCGTCGATAACCCGCACCGCTTCCTTGAGCAATGCCTCGGCGCCGGGGCGTTGCGCGACTACCGCGGAGCTGGCGGCCAAGGCCACGAAAGCATGCAGGTAAGCGGCCTTGCCGGTGTCGCTGGCATCGGGATCGGCCATGGCGAACCAGCCGCCATGTTCGGCATCGCGCAGCGCGCCGCCGAGGGCCTGGACGCCATGATCCACCAGCTCGGCGAACCCCGGCAGGCCCTGGATGTGGGCCATGGCGAAGCTGTGGGTCATGCGTGCGGTGTTCATGGTCTCGGCCCGCGCACCGGCCGGCAGGCGACCCAGCTCGTCCAGGTTGCCGAAACCGTCCGGCAGCTTCGAAGCCTTGGCGAACGCCAGCAGCCGCAAACCTTCGGCGGCGAGCCACTGCTGATGGGCAGGCGCATTCAGCCAACTGCTGAACGCCGGTTGGAAGGTGTCCATCGAGATACCTTTTTTGTTGTTTTGACGCAGGGAGTCTAAACAAGGCGGGATGGGTGGCAGGTAACGAAAGGGGCGAGTTATGTCACCGGCTTGTGACATTTACTGAGAGAAGGGTTGGATTGACTGGCGTCTTCGCGAGCAGGCTCGCTCCCACAGGGGCGCTCAATGAGGTCAAATGTGGGAGCGAGCCTGCTCGCGAAGAACGATGACGCGGTGCCGCTAATCCACACTGCGAGGCAACTGCAACGTCACCCGCAACCCGCCCTCGCGCAGGTTCTGCAGGCTCACCTCGCCGCCATGGCTGTGGGCGATGTTGCGCGCGATGCCCAGCCCCAGGCCATATCCCTGCTGCTGCCCGGCCAGGCGAAAGTGCGGTTCGAAGACCTGTTCGAGGCGTTGTTCCGGTACGCCCGGGCCTTCATCGTCAACGTGCAGGATGAAGGCGTTTTCATCATCGTCGATGTGCAAGTGGGCCCTCTGCCCGTATTTCAAGGCGTTGTCGATCAGGTTGCCGATGCAGCGCTTGAGGGCCAGCGGTTTGCCCGGGTACGGTGCCAACGCCCGGCCATCCTGGGTCACCCGGCCGTTGCCGTGGGGCGCCAGGTAAGGCTCCACCAGGCAATCGAGCACATGATTGAGGTCCACCGGCTCGATGTTCTCGTGAATATCCGTGTCCTTGACGCATTGCAGCGCGCCCTTGACCAGCAGCTCCAGCTCGTCGAGGTCGCGGCCGAACTTGGCCTGCAGATTTTCATCCTCCAGCAACTCGACCCGCAGCCGCAGGCGGGTGATCGGTGTGCGCAGGTCGTGGGAAATCGCGCTGAACAACTGGCTGCGCTCGGTCAGGTAGCGGCTGATACGCTCGCGCATGGCATTGAACGCACGCCCCACCTCCACCACTTCGCTGCCGCCGCCCTCGGCCACGGGCTGCACTTCCGCGCCCAGGGACATGTCCCGCGCGGCACGGGCCAAGCGCTTGAGCGGACGACTCTGCCAATGCACCAGCAAGCCGATAAACAACAGCAACAGGCTACTGGTGAGCACGATGAAGCCCACCTGCTGCTTGGGCAGGTCCTGCTCTTCAAGACTGGTATAGGGTTCGGGCAGCAGCGAGGCGATGTACAGCCATTCGCCCGGCGCCATCTGGATCTGCGTGACCAGTACCGGCGGGTTCACTGGCTCGAGCGTCAGGGCGTAGTGAGCCCACGAACGGGGCAATTCATCAAGCTTGAGCCCACCGTTGAAGATCCGCAGGTCCTCGGGGCTGACAAACTTGACGGAGATGTCGGCGTTATTGCCCAGGGAGCGGCGCAGCACATCGTCCACGGCCTTGAGCACCGCCAGTTTGCGCGGCGTGACCGGCAGCACATCCATGCCCAGCGGCTTGTCATTGAGCGTAACGACAAACCGCGTGCCGCCCATGCTGCGCAACTGGTCCAGCACCAACGGCCGATAGGCCACCGGCAGCGAACGCAGGTAGGTCACGGTGGCGGTCATCGAGTGAGCCAGGCTGCGGGCGCTGGTGACCAGGCCTTCGAGCTGCGTGGCGCGCAGTTGCGAAACCCAGATCAGGCTGGACAGCGTCTGGGCGAACAGCACCACCAGCAGCGTCAGCAGCAGCATCCGTCCGAGCAACGAGCGCGGCACGGGCACCCGTCGGGCAATCTTGCGGATTCCCTCAATGACCATTGCTGGCAACCACACTGGCCGCCAGTTGATAACCGCTGCCGCGCACCGTGCGGATCAATCGGGGCGGCTTGTCGGTATCGCGCAGGCGCTGGCGCAAGCGACTCACCGCCATGTCGACGATCCGGTCCAGCGGCATCAATTCACGCCCCCGGGTGGCGTTGCCGATGGTGTCGCGGTCGAGGATTTCCTGTGGATGATCGAGGAACAGCTTGAGCAAGGCAAAATCGGCACCCGACAGGATCACCTCTTCGCCATCGGCATGGAACAGGCGGTGGCTGACCATGTCCAGCCGCCACTCATCGAAGGCCAGCACTTCGCCGCCGGATCGCTCCTGGCCGAACTGCGCCCGTCGCAGCAAGGCCTTGATGCGCGCCTGCAATTCGCGAGGACTGAACGGCTTGCCCAGGTAATCATCCGCCCCCAGCTCCAGGCCGATGACCCGATCGGCCTCGTCGGAACTGGCGGTGAGCATGATGATCGGCACATGGGCCTGGCGCGGATGCTGGCGAACCCAGCGGCAAAGGCTGAAGCCGTCCTCGTCGGGCAGCATCACGTCGAGGATCACCAGGTCGCTCGGCGCCTCGTTGAGGGCCTGGCGAAACCCGGCGCCATCGGGGGTGGTACGCACCTGGAAACCCGCGCGACTGAGGTAAGTGTCCAGCAGTTCGCGAATCTCCTGGTCGTCGTCGACCAGCAAAATCGATTTGTTCACTGAACTCACGGGGCCTCGTCCTTGTTGTTTGAATTGGGGGCGATTATGCCTGATGGACGGGTTTTACAAACACATCACAACCCCTGTGGGAGCGAGCCTGCTCGCGAAGCGGTGTGTCAGTCGCCATAAATGCTGGCTGATACAACGCTTTCGCGAGCAGGCTCGCTCCCACAAGGGCTACATCTCAAATCGCGGAGGACTGCTCCAACGCCACGCCCGCACCCATCAGGCCGGAATACGGCGCCGTCACCAGCCAGACCGGAATGCCTTTGAAATAATCGCTCATGCAGCCCTTGTCGGCGAAGCATCGGGCGAAGCCGCTCTCGACAAAAAAATCGGCAAAGCGCGGGACCACGCCACCGACGATGTACACGCCGCCACGCCCGCCCACGGTGAGCACGTTGTTGCCCGCCACGCGCCCCAGCCAACGGCAGAATTGTTCGAGCACCTCCAGGGCGACCGGGTCGCCGGCCAGGCCGGCGGCGGTGATCGACTCGGGGGTATCAAGCACCGGCTCATGGCCGTCCACCGCGCAGATCGCCCGGTACACACGAGGCAGACCGCTGCCGCTCAGCGCCGTTTCGGCGCTGACATGGCCGATCTCGTTGTAGATGTGCTGCCAGAGCTGGGTCTCGCGCGGACTGCTCATCGGCAGGTCGACATGCCCGCCCTCCCCCGGCAACGCCGCGAAACGGCCCTCGCCCAGGTCCAGCAGCGTACCGACGCCCAGCCCCGTGCCCGGGCCGATCACCACCGCCGGGCGCATCGGCTCCGGCGTGCCCTCGCAGACGACCCGGTATTCATCGGGACGCAAGCAGGTCATGCCCAGCGCCATGGCGGAGAAATCGTTGACCAGCAGCAGCTTCTCCACCTGCAAAGTCTTGCAGAACGCCAGGTTGCTCAAGCGCCAGTGATTGTTGGTGAAGCGAAACTCATCGCCACTCACGGGGCCGGCCACCGACAGGCACACCGAGCCGATGGAACCCGGCGCCATGCCCATGCCGCTCAGGTAAACCTTGATGGCATCTTCCGGGCAGGCGTAATCCGCCGTCGCCAGCACCTGGATGTTTTCCAGGTTGTGGTTCTTCCACAACGCGAAACGTGCGTTGGTCCCACCGATATCACCGACCAAAGCCAGTTTCAATTAAGCGTCTCCAGGGCAGAAGTGAAGGCGCTGGCGCCCTGCTCTGCCGAGCTGAAGGCCATGCGCATGAAACCGAACAGCTCGCGACCGGTGCCGATGTTGTTGCCCAACAGGCCCTTGGCCGGTTCGCGCGCGGCGAATTCCTCGGCGTCCACTTTCAATTCCAAGGTGCCTTTGACGCCGTCGACGCGGATGATATCGCCCTCGCGCACCCGAGCCAACGCGCCGCCGACATAGGCTTCGGGACTGACATGGATGGCCGCCGGGATTTTCCCCGATGCGCCGGACATGCGCCCGTCGGTGACCAACGCTACCTTGAACCCGCGATCCTGCAGCACGCCGAGAAAGGGCGTCATCTTGTGCAGCTCCGGCATGCCGTTGGAGCGCGGGCCCTGGAAGCGCATCACCGCGACAAAATCCTTCTCCAGCAGACCGGCCTTGAACGCATCGGCCAGGTCCTGCTGGTCCTGGAACACCATCGCCGGGGCTTCGACGACCTGGTTTTCCAGGGCCACGGCCGAGACCTTCATCACGCCCCGGCCCAGGTTGCCTTCCATCACCCGCAACCCGCCTTCCGGCGAGAAAGCCCGGGCTACCGGACGCAGGATGCTTTCGTCGAGACTTTCGGTCGGGCCATCGCGCCAGACCAGTTCGCCGTCCTCCAGGAACGGTTCCTGGGTGTAACGGCTCAGGCCATGGCCCATCACGGTGTTGACGTTTTCGTGGAGCAGGCCGGCTTCCAGCAGTTCGCGAATCAGGAACGACATGCCGCCCGCCGCCTGGAAGTGGTTGATATCGGCCTTGCCGTTCGGGTAGACGTGGCTCAGGGTCGGCACCACTTCGGAGAGGTCGGCCATGTCCTGCCAGGTCAGCTGGATGCCCGCCGCCATGGCGATGGCCGGCATGTGCAGGGTGTGGTTGGTGGAGCCACCGGTGGCGTGCAGCGCAACGATGGAGTTGACCAGCGAACGCTCATCGACGATTTCGCCGATGGGCATGAAGTTGCCGCTCTGCATGGTCAGGCGCGTCACCTGGAACGCCGCTTCGCGGGTCAGGGCATCGCGCAGCGGCGTGTTCGGGTTGACGAACGAGGCGCCCGGCAAGTGCAAGCCCATTACTTCCATCAGCAACTGGTTGGTGTTGGCGGTACCGTAGAACGTGCAGGTACCTGGGCTGTGGTAGGACTTCATCTCCGATTCCAGCAGCTCTTCGCGGGTCGCCTTGCCTTCGGCATAGCGCTGGCGCACATCGGCCTTTTCCTTGTTGGAAATGCCCGAGACCATCGGCCCGCCAGGCACGAAGATCGTCGGCAGATGACCGAAGCGCAGCGCGCCCATCATCAGGCCCGGGACGATCTTGTCGCAGATGCCCAGCATCAAGGCACCGTCGAACATGTTGTGGGACAACGCCACCGCCGTGGACAACGCGATCACTTCGCGGCTCGGCAGGCTCAGCTCCATCCCCGCCTCGCCCTGGGTCACGCCGTCGCACATCGCTGGCGTACCGCCGGCGAACTGGCCGACCGAGCCGATCTCGCGCAGGGCTTTCTTGATTTGTTCCGGGAAGGTTTCGTACGGCTGGTGGGCCGAGAGCATGTCGTTATAGGACGACACGATGGCGATGTTGGCGGCGTTCATCATCCGCAGGTGATGCTTGTCTTCAGTGCCGCAACCGGCGACGCCATGGGCGAAGTTGGCGCATTGCAGCTTGCCGCGCATCGGACCGTCGCTGGCTGCACCGCGGATCAATGCAAGGTAAGCCTCGCGTGTAGCGCGACTGCGGGCGATAAGCCGTTCGGTGACCTCAAGTACGCGGGGATGCATATGTAGAACTCCAGGCTAACGGATGTGGCGACCTGATTGTCTATGCTGGTCAGAAGCCCGTTGCACACCGCGGCAAAGACAGGGCGACAGACGGTTTCTGACCAATCGGACCAGTTGATTCAGGTCACTCGTTGTAGATAAAACAAAATATTGCCACTAAAAAGGCTTGTTTTCTATTTTTATGCGAATAATCTTGTAATTCCAACAACAAATCGACGGCGGCGCAGTTAATGACTCTTCGAATCGCAATCAATGGTTTTGGCCGCATCGGCCGCAACGTCCTCCGTGCACTGTATACCCAAGGCTATCGTCGCGACTTGCAGATCGTCGCCATCAACGACCTGGGTGACAGCGCGATCAATGCTCACCTGCTCAAGTTCGACACCGTCCACGGCACCTTTGATGCCGACGTGCAGCACGATCATGAGAGCCTGACGGTCAATGGCGACCGCATCGCGGTCAGTGCCATCCGCAACCCGGCCGAACTGCCCTGGGCCGCCGAAAAGATCGACGTCGTGTTCGAATGCACCGGCCTGTTCACCGACCGTGCCAAGGCCGCCGCGCACATCAGCGCCGGCGCCCGCAAGGTGATCATTTCGGCCCCGGCCAAGGGCGCCGACGCGACCGTGGTGTATGGCGTGAACCATGACATCCTGCGCCAGTCCCACCAGATCATTTCCAACGCTTCGTGCACCACCAACTGCCTGGCCCCGGTGGCCCAGGTGCTGCACCGCGAGCTGGGTATCGAAAGCGGCCTGATGACCACCATCCATGCCTACACCAACGACCAGAACCTGACCGACGTCTATCACAGCGACCCGTACCGCGCCCGTTCGGCCACCCAGAACATGATCCCGAGCAAGACCGGCGCCGCCGAAGCGGTAGGCCTGGTGCTGCCGGAGCTGGCGGGCAAGCTGACCGGCATGGCCGTGCGCGTGCCGGTGATCAACGTATCGCTGGTGGACCTGACCGTGCAGCTCAAGCGCGAAGCTTCGGCCGATGAGGTCAACGCGCTGCTCAAGCAGGCCAGCCAGCATTCGAAGATCCTTGGCTACAACACCCTGCCGCTGGTCTCCAGCGACTTCAACCACAACCCGCTGTCGTCGATCTTCGATGCCAACCACACCAAGGCCAGCGGCAAGCTGCTCAAGGTACTGGCCTGGTATGACAACGAATGGGGTTTCTCCAACCGCATGCTGGATAACTGCCTGGCGCTGTGCAACGCCGAATAATCCCCGATAGCTGCGTGTGCCTCGACTATTGCTCCCTTGGGGGCGATAGTCGAAAAAGGCCGTCCACCGCCACGCGGTTGAAACATCTGCCTCGAACCAAACGATAATTCCTCTTATTCAAACTCCCCCACCCTGTTAGACTTTGCGCCCGCGTTTCACTCGTCCCGCAGGATTTCCAATGCTGTCGTTGCCTCTTCGCTTGTGCGCTCTGTTCATGGCCCTGGGCCTGACGGCCTGCGATGACGCCCCGCGTTTTACCCAGGCCGAGCCCGGCGAAGCCAGATCCGGCGGCAGCGCGACAGTACGCAAGGCCGACCAGAACGCCTTCTCGCTGCCCTCGGCCAATCTGCCGCCCTCACGGCGCGTGGACTTCAGCGTCGGCAACAGTTTTTTCCGCAGCCCCTGGGTAATCGCGCCCTCGACCACTACCGCCCGGGACGGCCTTGGCCCCCTGTTCAACACCAACGCCTGCCAGAACTGCCACATCAAGGACGGTCGCGGCCATCCGCCGGCGCCGGATGCCAGCAGCGCGGTGTCGATGCTGGTACGCCTGTCGATCCCCGATGCGCCGCCCTACGCCAAGCTCATCGAACAACTCGGCGTCGTACCGGAGCCGGTCTACGGCGGACAATTGCAGGACATGTCCGTGCCGGGCGTCGCGCCGGAAGGCAAGGTCAGGGTCGATTACTCTCCCGTCCCGGTGCGCTTCGAGGACGGCACCGTTGTCGAATTGCGCAAGCCGAGCCTGCAGATCAGCCAGTTGGGCTATGGCCCGATGCACCCCGACACACGATTTTCGGCCCGTGTCGCACCGCCGATGATCGGCCTGGGTCTGCTCGAGGCCATCCCCGATGCAGCCATCCTGGCCAATGCCGAGGCCCAGGCGCGGGAGAACAACGGCATCGCCGGTCGCCCGAACATGGTCTGGGACGACGTCCAGCAAAAAACCGTGCCGGGGCGCTTCGGCTGGAAGGCCGGACAACCGAACCTCAATCAACAGAACGTCCATGCGTTCTCCGGCGACATGGGCCTGACGACCAGCCTGCGGCCCTTCGACGACTGCACCCAGGCCCAACTCGATTGCCAGCGCGCGCCCAACGGCAACGGCCCGGAGGGCGAACCGGAAGTCAGCGACAACATTTTGCGACTGGTGCTGTTCTACAGCCGCAACCTCGCCGTGCCGGCCCGCCGCGACGTGGGTTCGGCGCAGGTGCTGGCGGGCAAGAATCTGTTTTTCCAGGCCGGTTGCCAGTCCTGCCACACCCCCAAGTACACGACGTCTGCCAATGCCGCCGAACCCGAGCTGGCGAACCAGGTTATCCGTCCCTATACCGACTTGCTGTTGCACGACATGGGCGAAGGCCTGGCGGACAACCGCAGCGAATTCAAGGCCAGCGGCCGCGACTGGCGGACCCCGCCGCTGTGGGGCATCGGCCTGACCGAAACCGTCAACGGCCACACCCAGTTTCTCCACGACGGTCGCGCCCGCAACCTGCTCGAAGCCGTGCTCTGGCATGGCGGCGAAGCCCGGGCGGCGCAGCGACAGGTTTTAGCATTCAATGCCGAGCAGCGCGCTGCGCTGCTGGCTTTCCTGAATTCTCTTTAAACGCACTTTCCGAAAACGGGAGCCCGACATGTTCCGTCCCAAGCTGTTGTTCACCAGCCTCGCTGCCATCGCCCTGGGTGCCTGCTCGCCCCAGGACCCGCAAGCGGTCACCTCCGCCGCCATCGCCAAGCAGGTGATCCTGCCGACCTACAGTCGCTGGGTCGAGGCCGACCGCCAACTGGCGACCAGCGCCCTGGCGTTCTGCCAGGGCAAGGAAAACCTGGAAACCGCCCGCGCCGATTTCCTCAAGGCACAAAAAGCCTGGGCTGAACTCCAGCCGCTGCTGATCGGGCCGCTGGCGGAGGGCAACCGCGCCTGGCAGGTACAGTTCTGGCCGGACAAGAAAAACCTCGTCGGCCGCCAGGTCGAGCAACTGGTCAACAGCCAGCCGCAGATCGACGCCGCCGGCCTGGCCAAGTCCAGCGTCGTCGTGCAGGGGCTCTCGGCCTACGAATACCTGCTGTTCGACGCCAAGATCGACATGGCCGACAGCGCCCAGAAAGCCAAGTACTGCCCGCTGCTGATCGCCATCGGCGAACGCCAGAAGCAACTGGCCGAAGAGATCCTGTCGCGGTGGAACACCAACGACGGCATGCTCGCCCAGATGAGCAAGTTCCCGAACCAGCGCTATGCCGATTCCCATGAAGCGATCGCCGACCTGCTGCGGGTCCAGGTGACCGCCCTGGACACCTTGAAGAAAAAACTCGGCACGCCGATGGGCCGCCAGAGCAAGGGCGTGCCGCAACCGTTCCAGGCCGATGCGTGGCGCAGCCAGTCGTCGCTGCAAGGGCTTGAGGCCAGCCTGAGCGCCGCCCGGACCGTTTGGGTTGGCGTCGACAACAAAGGCTTGCGAGGTTTGTTGCCAAGCGAGCAGAAGCCGCTGGCCGACAAGATCGACGCTGCCTACGACGCCTCGTTGAAACTGTTCGCCAGCAGCCAGCGCTCACTGACCGAAATGCTCGGTGACGACGCCGGGCGCCAGCAACTCAACGATTTGTACGACAGCCTCAACGTCGTCCATCGCCTGCATGAAGGCGAACTGGCCAAGGCGCTGGGCATTCAACTGGGCTTCAACGCCAACGACGGTGACTGATCATGTTTCGACGTCAGGCTCTGACGCTGGGCAGCTTGCTGCTCGGTGCCATCACCCTGGGCGGCTGGACGCTGTTCAAGCAAAAGGACAAGAGTCCATTACTGCTGTCGGCACGGGACGATGCCGACGGCAAGCACTACGCGGTCGGCTATCGACTGGACGGCACACGGTTGTTCGCCACCCAGGTTGGCCAGCGCTGCCATGACATCATCAATCACCCTGCGCTGCCGATCGCCCTGTTCGTCGCCCGCCGCCCGGGCACCGAAAGCTATCTGGTCGACCTGCGCGACGGCACGCTGCTGCAGACCATCACCTCGCTGCCGAACCGGCATTTCTACGGTCATGCGGTGATCCACAAGAGCGGCGAATGGCTGTACGCCACAGAAAACGATACCAGCGATCCGGGACGCGGCCTGCTCGGCGTGTACCGTTTCGAAGGCGAACGGCTGGTGCACAGTGACGAACTGTCCACCCACGGCATCGGCCCTCACCAGGTGTCGTGGCTGCCCGACGGTGAGACGCTGGTGGTGGCCAACGGCGGCATCCGCACCGAGGCCGAGAGCCGGGTCGAAATGAACCTCGACGCCATGGAGCCGAGCCTGGTGCTGATGCACCGCGATGGCACGCTGTTGAGCAAGGAAACCCTCGCCCAGCAGATGAACAGCGTGCGCCATATGGGCATCGCCAGCGATGGCACCATCGTCACCGGTCAGCAGTTCATGGGAGCGGCCCACGAATCGTCCGAATTGCTCGCGATCAAGCGTCCGGGCCAACCGTTCAAGGCGTTCCCGATACCTGAATACCAGCTGCAAGCCATGGGGCATTACACCGCCAGCGTCGCCGTGCACAGCGACCTGCGCCTGGTGGCCCTGACGGCGCCACGGGGCAACCGCTTTTTCATCTGGGACCTGGACACCGGCGAGGTTCGCCTCGACGCGCCCCTGCCGGACTGCGCCGGGGTCGGCGCGGTAGCCGACGGGTTTGTCGTGACGTCGGGCCAGGGGCGTTGCCGCTACTACGATTGTCGGCAGCCACAACTGGTTGCAAAACCGCTGGACCTGCCGGCGGGGCTCTGGGACAACCATCTGCATCTGGTCTGAGCTGCAAGCGCAGAGGGCGCAGGGAAAAACCTTACACATTGCCGACAAACACCGATTGGAATCCTCCGGGCACTCAAGGTAAGGTGCCCGCCTGTCTGTATTTCTCTCGGCTATTTTCCAAGGAAGTGGAACATGCTGCGACGCCGCATGCTGATCATGTTGGGTGTTGTCCTGCTGGTGGTACTGGCGCTGGCGGGCTACAAGGCCTTTTCCATCTATCAGCAGATCCAGATGTTCTCTGCGCCCAAACCTGCGGTCAGCGTCGCCGTGGCCAAGGCCGTCGAACAGCCATGGCAAGCCCGCCTGCCCACTGTCGGCAGCCTCAAGGCATTGCAAGGCGTCGACCTGAGCCTGGAAATCGCCGGCACCGTGCAAAAGGTCCAGTTCGAATCCGGCCAGAAGGTCAAGGCCGGGCAACCGATCCTGCAACTGGACAGCGAAGTCGAAAGCGCCCTGCTGGAAACTGCCCAGGCCGACCTTGGCCTGTCGCAACTGGATTTCGGCCGTGGCCGACAGCTGGTGGGCAGCCAGGCGATTTCCAAGGGCGAGTTCGACCGGCTTTCGGCCCAGTTGAAGAAGAACCAGGCCACGGTGAACCAGCTCAAGGCTTCGCTGGCGAAAAAACACATCGTCGCGCCGTTCAGCGGCACCATCGGCATCCGCCAGGTGGATGTCGGCGACTACCTCGCCAGCGGCACGGTGATCGCGACCCTGCAGGACCTCAGCAGCCTGTACGTCGACTTCTACGTTCCTGAACAGACGGTGCCTCGGCTGGCGGTTGCCCAGCCAGTCAACGTCAGCGTCTCGGCCTATCCCGGCCAGACCTTCGTTGGCGCCATCAGCGCAATCAACCCCAAGGTCGAGGACAGCACCCGTAACGTGCTCGTGCGCGCCACGCTCGCCAACCCCGACGGCAAGCTGTTGCCCGGCATGTTCGCCAACCTGAACGTCATCCTGCCGGACCTCGCCGTCGGGATCGTCGTGCCGGAGAGCGCCGTGACCTACACCCTCTATGGCAACTCCATGTACGTGGTCACTCCGAAGAAAACCGCCGATGGCAGTGTCGAGAAGGATGACAAGGGCCAGCCGATCCTGATTGCCGAACGGCGCTTTGTCGAAACCGGCGAGCGCCGTGACGGGCAGGTCCTGGTGACCAAGGGCGTGCAGCGCGGTGAAGAAGTAGTGATTGCCGGCCAGATCAAGCTCGATAACGGTACGCCCATCGCCATCAGCGACGACAAGACCCTGACCGAACAGAACAGCCTACCGCGCGCGGACTGATCAAGGAACCCCCATGGCCTTTACCGATCCGTTCATCCGCCGCCCGGTGCTCGCCACCGTGGTCAGCCTGTTGATCGTGCTGCTGGGCTTCCAGGCCTGGAGCAAGCTGCCCCTGCGCCAGTATCCACAGATGGAAAATGCCCTGATCACGGTGACCACCGCCTACCCCGGGGCCAACGCCGAGACCATCCAGGGTTACATCACCCAACCGATGCAGCAAAGCCTGGCCAGTGCCGAGGGCATCGACTACATGACTTCGGTCAGCCGCCAGAATTTCTCGGTCATATCGGTATACGCGCGCATCGGTTCCAACAGCGACCGGCTCTTTACCGAACTGCTGGCCAAGGCCAACGAGGTGAAGAACCAACTGCCCCAGGACGCCGAGGACCCGGTTCTGAGCCGCGAAGCAGCCGATGCCTCGGCGCTGATGTACATCAGTTTCTTCAGCAAGGAGCTGAACAACCCACAGATCACCGATTATCTGTCGCGCGTCATCCAGCCCAAACTGGCAACGCTGCCGGGCATGGCCGAGGCCGAGATCCTCGGCAACCAGGTGTTTGCCATGCGCCTGTGGCTGGACCCGGTCAAGCTCGCAGGCTTCGGCCTGACCGCCGCCGACGTGACCAACGCCGTGCGCCAGCACAACTTTCTCTCCGCTGCTGGTGAAGTGAAAGGCGAGTACGTGGTCACCAGCATCAACGCCAACACCGAACTCAAATCCGCCGAGGCATTCGCCGGCATCCCGCTCAAGACTGACGGTGACAGCCGCGTGTTGCTGCGGGACGTGGCGCGGGTGGAGATGGGCGCCGAAAACTACGACACCATCAGCTCTTTCGGTGGCACTCCTTCGGTGTACATCGGGATCAAGGCAACCCCTGGGGCCAACCCCCTCGATGTCATCAAGGAAGTGCGCAAGATCATGCCGGAGATGGAGGCCCAGCTGCCGTCCAACCTCAAGGCCGAGATCGCCTACGATGCCACGCTGTTCATCCAGGCCTCCATCGACGAAGTGGTGAAGACCCTGTTCGAGGCGGTGCTGATCGTCATCGTCGTGGTGTTCCTGTTCCTCGGCGCCCTGCGCTCGGTGCTCATTCCGGTAGTGACCATTCCGCTGTCGATGATCGGCGTGATGTTCTTCATGCAGTTGATGGGCTACTCCATGAACCTGCTGACACTGCTGGCCATGGTGTTAGCCATCGGCCTGGTGGTGGACGACGCCATCGTGGTGGTGGAAAACATCCACCGGCACATCGAGGAGGGCAAGACACCGTTCGACGCCGCGATTGAAGGCGCGCGGGAAATCGCCATGCCGGTGGTCTCGATGACCATCACGCTAGCGGCGGTCTATGCACCGATCGGCCTGCTCGAAGGCCTGACGGGGGCGCTGTTCAAGGAGTTCGCCCTGACCCTGGCCGGCGCGGTGGTGATCTCTGGAGTCGTCGCCCTGACCCTCTCGCCAATGATGTGCGCGATGTTGCTGCGTCATGACCAGAACCCCTCGGGGCTGGCCCATCGGCTGGACGTGATCTTCGAGCGCCTGAAGGCCCGTTACCAGCGCATGCTTCACGGCACGCTCAATACCCGGCCGGTGGTGCTGGTGTTTGCCGTGCTCGTGCTGTTGCTGATTCCGGTGCTGATCATGTTCACCAAGTCCGAACTGGCGCCCGACGAGGACCAGGGCATCATCTTCATGATGGCCAACGCCCCGAAGACCACCAACCTGGACTACCTGAACGCCTATACCGATCACTTCATCACGATCTTCAAGGAATTCCCCGAGTACTACTCTTCGTTCCAGATCAACGGCTACAACGGCGTACAGTCGGGCATCGGCGGTTTCCTGCTCAAGCCCTGGAACGAACGCAGCCGCACCCAGATGGAAATCCTCCCGGAAGTCCAGGCCAGGCTGGAAAGCGTGCCCGGCCTGCAGATCTTCGGCTTCAACCTACCCTCGCTGCCCGGCACCGGCGAAGGCTTGCCCTTCGAATTCGTCATCAACTCGCCGAAGGACTACACGACGCTCCTGCAGATTGCCGAACGGGTCAAGAAGCGTGCGCTGGAGTCCGGCAAGTTCGCCTTCATGGACATCGACCTTGCGTTCGACAAGCCTGAAGTCGTGGTGGACATCGATCGCGCCAAAGCCGCCCAGATGGGCGTCTCGATGCAAGACCTCGGCGGCACGCTCGCGACCCTGCTGGGCGAGGCGGAGATCAACCGCTTCACGCTGGAGGGGCGTAGCTACAAGGTCATCGCCCAGGTCGAGCGGCCATTCCGGGACAATCCGCACTGGCTGAACAATTATTACGTAAAGAACGCCCAGGGCGAGTCGCTTCCGTTGTCGACGCTGATCAAGGTCAGCGACCAGGCACGACCGCGGCAACTGAACCAGTTCCAGCAGCTCAATGCCGTCACGATCTCGGGCTTTCCTACGGTAAGCATGGGCGAGGCCATCGAGACCGTTCGCCAGATAGCCCTTGAGGAAGCGCCGACAGGGTTCGCCTTCGATTACGCCGGCGCTTCGCGTCAGTTCGTCCAGGAAGGCAGCGCGTTATGGGTCACCTTTGGCCTGGCCCTGGCAATCATTTTCCTGGTGCTGGCGGCGCAGTTCGAAAGCTTCCGCGACCCGCTGGTGATCCTGGTGACGGTGCCGTTGTCCATTTGCGGCGCACTGATTCCGCTGTTCCTCGGCTGGTCGAGCATGAACATCTATACCCAGGTGGGGCTGGTGACCCTGATCGGCCTGATCAGCAAGCACGGCATCCTGATCGTCGAATTCGCCAACCAGCTGCGCAAGGAGCAAGGCTTGAGTCCGCGTGACGCAGTGGAACAGGCCGCATCGATTCGCCTGCGTCCGGTGCTGATGACCACTGCCGCCATGGTGTTTGGCATGGTGCCGTTGATCCTCGCCACCGGCGCCGGCGCAGTGAGCCGTTTCGACATCGGCACGGTCATCGCCACCGGCATGTCGATCGGCACCTTGTTCACGTTGTTCGTGCTGCCGTGTGTCTACACCTTGCTGGCCAAGCCGGACAAAGCCTGAGGGCATGAGGGTCGGGGTCCCGTGGCGAGGGAGCTTGCTCCCGCTGGACCGCGAAGCGGTCCCGACTGGATTCCGGATCAGGCTATTCGTCGTATGGATGACGACTGCTTCGCAGCCGAGCGGGAGCAAGCTCCCTCGCCACAGCCCCCGTGTTTGGGCTTCCTGACACTCAACTCTGCGGTCGCATGCCCTGGGACAGACTGAACATGAACAGCAACAGGTCGTCGTCCGGCTGGATCGCCTCGCTGGCCTTGGCCACCCGCGGCACCGGGCAATGTGCGCCGACAGTGGAGGCACTGAGGATCTGCGAGCGTGGCTGCTCCCACACCACCAGCGCCAGGGATGCAACTGCCAGGGCTCCGACTAAAAACAAACCTCTAGCAATTTCTAGTTTCATCGGGATAAACCTTTGATAGCGCTGCCAAACGCCGCCTCGTAAAAATAGACGAGTTTCCCCCAGTCGCAATCCTGGAACGACGAATGGCGCCGCAGCTGGCTCATGTCATGGAACGCCGCGCCGCGGGCGGTCAGCCGTTGGCGACATTTCTCAAGATCGAGCAACGCCACTTCGGCCTTGGCCGACTCGCCCTCTCCGGTTACTCGCACGAATACATGCTTGATGTAGAGGCAACTGTGCTGCCAGCGCCCCTTGTGCATGCGGGCGAGATTCTCGGCCAGGGCCTGAAGGAGACGATCATGGACCGCCTCGCCATGACGCTCGCGGCCGCCTGCGGCATACCAACGCCCGATTTCCTCGAAGCCGTCCAGAGCGCGGGTGACCAGCAGCGCCCGCCACTTATGCACCGGGTCTCTCTGCGCGCCGCAAAAGACCACTTGGGGTACCGTGACGCCGAGTTCCGCCAGGGCCAGCAGCGCTCGCTCTTCACGCAACACGGTCGGACGGCCGAACGGGTGCAACAGACTGCGGTAGATGTGTCCGGTCTGGCGCTTGGAATAAAACAGCTCGCCATCATGGCTGATCCGCTGCACACCGCTTTCGCCGCCACGCCGGGTATTGGGGGCTTCCACCCACTCGCCACGCTGATTCCAGATCTGGTCAAAGCAACTACGAGAAGCCGCCTGGGCTCCTGCTACCTGTACAACCATGCCTGCTACCCCTTGCGTAATACATAAACTCGCCACATGGCATAGAGCGGCAGGAAATCCAACTGTTCCTCAATGCGAAACCCGGCCTGCCGAAACTCTTCTTCAACTGTAGCGACCGGTAACACAAATCGGTTCTGGTAGTCTTTCTGCCCACGGGTGCGCTCCAGGCGCTTGCGTTTCCAGGCCTTGAAATTGCCGTCGACCCACAATGAAACGATCACGCTGTCACGGGTGACACGCTCGAATTCCCTCAATATCGCCAGTCGGTGCGCGGGTTCGCCGATGTGGTGCAAGAGGCGCATGCAAAAAATGCTGTCGACGGCGTTATCAGGCAAGGCGATGTCGAACGCAGATGTGTGCAAAGGTTGTACCCGTTTTACGACATCGGCCGGTTGTGCCTTCAATGCCGTCTGGAGCATGGCGGTGGAATTGTCCGCGCCGACGATCACCCGGCCGGGTTTCTCGGCCAGCAGCGGCCAGAAACGCCCGGCTCCGCACGGCAGGTCCAGGACCAGGCCCGGGTCGCCCGCGAGCATCAAGGCGCGCCGGGCCAGTTGTTCGTCCCGACGGTGGGAAAGACGGCGGCTCAGCCCCGTCTTGTGTTTGCGCAGGTACTGCTGGGCATGTCGCTCGTCGTACTTGGCGGAAAAAGCTAGCTTGATGGGATTGGACATCGATGGCGCCTCCAGAGTTGGTGGCGCCACCTTAGGGATCGGCTTGTAGCTGACAGGTCATCCCTTTGTGAAAACTTCGTCATGTAAACGGCTGAATGTTTTCAAGATTTTTCGCCGCCGATCTCAGGACTTGGGGTTCAACTCCACCTCGAAACGGCATCCGTTGGGTTCCATCGTGCTGAGGCTCACGGTCCAGCCCTGGTCCTCGCAGATCCGCTGCACCAGTGACAGCCCCAGCCCCAGTCCCTCGCCACGCTTTTCGTTACCGCGCACGAACGGCTCGAACATCGCCTCGCGCTTCTCCTCGGGAATGCCTACGCCGCTGTCCTCGACGACAAATCCCGTGGCGGTCAGCGAGACGCGGATAAAACCCTGGTCGGTGTAATGCAAGGCGTTACGCAGCAGATTTCCCATGACGGCAGTCAGGAACGTGGCGTTGTACTGCGTATCGGTGGTTTGCCCTGGTTCGAAGATCAAGGTCAGGCCCTTGGATTCGATCGGCGCACGCCAGACCCCAAGGAGGTTTTCCGCGACCTGCCCCAGCGTCGAGCGAGGCGACATGCCGTTGTCCTCGCGCTGGGCCCGGGCAAGCATCAGGAAGGTCTGCACCAGTTCGCGCATTTCTTCGCTGGCGCGGTTGATGCGCTCGACCTGGGTGCGACCACGCTGGTCCAACGCCGGATTCTCCAGCAGCAATTCGCAGGAGGTGGCGAGGATCATCAACGGCGTGCGCAGTTCGTGACTTACGTCGCTGGTGAACAACCGTTCCCGGGTCAGGGCCTGGCGCAACCGGCCCAGCGTGGCATCGAACGCCACGGCCAGCTCGCCCACCTCATCAGCGGCATAATCCGGCGCCAATGGCGGAGCGAGCCCGAGCAACTGGTCGCGATGCCGTACCTGCCGGGCCAGACGTACCACCGGCGCCATCACCCGGCGTGCCAGGACCCAGCCCAGGAACACCGCGAGCGCCAGACTGAGGACGAAGCCCACCAGCACCACGGCAAACAGCACCCGCTCGCGCTCCTCGAAATCGCTCTGGTCCTGCAACAGCACGTAATGCCGACCGTCAACGATCTCTACCATCGCGTGATAGGACAGCTGTTCGCGAAAGACTTCGTGAAAGCCACGTTGCAGGTGACGCAGGTCCCTGGGCAACTCGAAGTCTCCCGGGCCGCCGCTGAAATAGAACAGCTGGTCGGGTTCCGGGCGATGACTCCAGTCGGAGACGCTGTCCATCAACAGCAGGCGTTGCAGGTCGCCTCCGAGCCCGGCGGAAATCAGCTTTTCCTCCACCAGATGGACCGTTGCCACGATGCCCAGTGCAAACGCTCCCGCCACCAATGCGCTCATTAGCGCAAAAGCGATGATGATCCGTTGCGCAAGGCTTTGCTTAAACTCCATCTCGGCCCTCGGCCAACCGATAGCCGACGCCGTGCACAGTGTGCAGCAGCGGTTTTTCAAACGGTTTGTCGATCACCTGGCGCAATTGGTGGACATGGCTGCGCAGGCTGTCGCTATCCGGGCAATCATCGCCCCACAGGGCTTCCTCAAGGATCTCGCGCCGCAGCACGTGGGGGCTTTTCTGCATCAGTACCGCCAGCAACTTGAGGCCCACGGGGTTGAGCTTGAGCAGTTTGCCTTCCCGGGTCACTTCCAACGTATCGAGGTCGTAGCTCAGGTCGCCGACTTGCAACGCGCGTCGGCCACCGCCCTGGGCACGCCGCATGACCGCTTCGATCCGCGCCGCCAGCTCCGACAAGGCAAAAGGCTTGACCAGGTAATCATCCGCCCCGGATTTGAAACCCTGCAAACGATCATCCAACTGGTCCCGCGCGGTGAGCATGATCACCGGTGTATCGCGCCGGGCGTCTTCGCGCAGGCGCTTGCACAGCGTATAGCCGTCGATGCCCGGCAGCATGATATCCAGCACAATCAAGTCGTAGTGTTCGGTCGCGGCCAGGTGCAGCCCTGACAAACCGTCCTGTGCGCAATCGACCGTGTAGCCCTTGAGGCCCAGGTAGTCGGCCAGGTTGGCCAGGATGTCACGGTTGTCTTCAACCAACAGAATTCGCATGGGCATCTCCTCTGCGCACGGGGCAATCGTCGTGGCCCGCGCAGCTTAAGGCCAAGCGTGGCTTACGGCTAGGGTTGTATACGCAGTGCGAGCCACTGTGGGAGCGAGCCTGCTCGCGAAGGCGGTGGAACAGCCGCCATCCCGGTTGAATGTGCCGCCCCTTCGCGAGCAGGCTCGCCCCCACCAAGGTCAAGAGCCCTCAGCAGCGGGGCTGCGCGGGTGTTGACGAGTTTTTCACCCAACCTTCACACCACCCGAACGCAACGCAGACCAGACTGTGCAACGCGCTGATCACGAAAACTCCCATCAAAGGTACTGCCATGGTTTCCACTGCCATCCGCCCCGCTTCCAGGCCCCTGAATCTATGGGTCGCCCTGGGCCTGCCCGCCGTGGTCGCAGCCATGCTGGTGTTGCTGGAACTGACCAGCCTGGACATGAACGTGGCCAAGCTGTTCTACGATCCGACGGCGGGTGGGTTTATCGGTCGACACAGCTTTTTCCTAGAAGACATCCTGCACGACCGGGCCAAACAGCTGGTCATCGGGTTTTCCGTGCTGGCGGTCGTGGGGTTTGTCGCCTCGTTTTTTATCGCTCGGCTCAAGCCGTACAAACGTGAGCTGGGCTGCCTGGTCCTGTCGCTGGCACTGGCGACTGCGTTTGTCACACCTTTGAAGGCAGTGACGGCAGTGCAATGCCCATGGAGTCTCAAGGAGTTCGGCGGCAAGGAAACCTACAGTGAGCTACTGAGCCCACGTCCGGCTACCGACAAACCCGGCCGATGCTGGCCCGGCGGGCATGCCGCCACCGGCTTCACGCTGTTCGCGTTGTTTTTCGCACTGCGTGACCGTCGCCCACGCCTCGCACGCCAGGCGCTGGTGTTCGCCTTTGCCCTGGGCACGGTGTTTTCCGTGGGACGCATGATGCAAGGGGCGCACTTTTTCTCCCACAACGTCTGGACAGCGGTGTTCTGCTGGCTGATTTGCCTCGGGTGTTATTACTGCGTTCTGTACCGACCTGCCGCCATGGCTGGGCGTGTCGCGGTCGCCAGTCCCGCCAATGCATGAATTGAACCACGTCCCATGTGGGAGCGAGCTTGCTCGCGATAGCGGTGGGTCAGTGCCGGATATATGAGCTGACACACCGTAATCGCGAGCAAGCTCGCTCCCACATTGGGATTGGTGTCGTCATGAATCCACGGCAATAAAAAACCCCGCCTGCTTTCGCAGGCGGGGTTTTTCGCTACAGGGGTAAGGCTGGCTTACATCATGCCGCCCATGCCACCCATGCCGCCCATGTCTGGCATGCCGCCGCCAGCTGGAGCGTCGTCCTTGATTTCAGCGATCATCGCCTCGGTGGTGATCATCAGGCTGGCAATCGACGAAGCCGCTTGCAGAGCCGAACGAGTCACTTTGGCCGGGTCCAGGATACCCATTTCGATCATGTCGCCGTATTCGCCGGTGGCAGCGTTGTAACCGTAGTTACCCGAACCCTGCTTGACCTTGTCGACCACTACGCTTGGCTCGTCGCCGGAGTTGGCAACGATCTGGCGCAGAGGTGCTTCAACAGCGCGACGCAGCAACTGGATGCCAACGTTCTGGTCATCGTTGTCGCCTTTCAGCTCGCTGATGGCCTGCAGGGCACGAACCAGTGCCACGCCGCCGCCAGGCACCACGCCTTCTTCGACGGCTGCGCGGGTTGCGTGCAGGGCGTCTTCAACGCGGGCTTTTTTCTCTTTCATTTCAACTTCGGAACCGGCGCCAACCTTGATCACTGCAACACCGCCGGACAGCTTGGCCAGACGCTCTTGCAGTTTTTCGCGGTCGTAGTCGGACGAAGTCTCGGCCACTTGTGCGCGGATCTGGGTGACACGAGCCTGGATATCGGCATCGTTGCCAGCACCGTCGATCACGGTGGTGTTTTCCTTGGACAGGATCACGCGCTTGGCGTTACCCAGGTGCTCCAGGGTGGTGCTTTCCAGGCTCAGGCCGATCTCTTCGGAGATAACGGTACCGCCGGTCAGTACGGCGATGTCCTGCAGCATGGCCTTGCGACGGTCGCCGAAGCCTGGAGCCTTGACGGCTGCAACCTTGACGATGCCACGCATGTTGTTCACGACCAGGGTCGCCAGGGCTTCGCCTTCGACGTCTTCAGCCACGATCAGCAGAGGGCGGCCGGCTTTGGCAACGGCTTCCAGCACTGGCAGCATTTCGCGGATGTTGGAGATCTTCTTGTCGACCAGCAGGATCAGCGGGCTGTCCAGCTCGGCAACCATGGTGTCCGGCTTGTTGACGAAGTATGGCGACAGGTAGCCACGGTCGAACTGCATGCCTTCTACAACCGACAGTTCGTTTTCCAGGCCCGAGCCTTCTTCAACGGTGATCACGCCTTCCTTGCCGACTTTTTCCATGGCTTCGGCAATGATGTCGCCGATGGAGTTGTCGGAGTTGGCGGAGATGGTACCTACCTGGGCGATTGCCTTGGAGTCAGCGCAAGGCTTGGCCAGACCCTTCAGTTCCTTGACGATGGCGATGGTCGCCTTGTCGATGCCGCGCTTGAGGTCCATCGGGTTCATGCCGGCAGCGACGGCTTTCAGGCCTTCGTTGACGATCGATTGAGCCAGTACGGTCGCGGTGGTGGTACCGTCGCCGGCGTCATCGTTGGCACGGGACGCAACGTCCTTGACCAGCTGCGCACCCATGTTTTCGAAGCGATCTTTCAGCTCGATTTCCTTGGCTACGGAAACGCCGTCCTTGGTGATGGTCGGAGCGCCGAAGCTCTTCTCGATGATCACGTTACGGCCTTTCGGGCCGAGGGTCGCTTTTACTGCGTCAGCCAGGACGTTGACACCGGCGAGCATTTTCTTGCGGGCGGAATCGCCGAATTTAACTTCTTTAGCAGCCATGATCGATATTCCTTAAATACTTTGTAGTAGTAGCGGGAAAATGAGCGGGGAAATCAGCCTTCGAGAACGGCGAGGATTTCGTTCTCGCTCATCACCAACAGGTCTTCGCCGTCGACTTTCACAGTGTTGCTGCCGGAGTAAGGGCCGAACACAACCTTGTCACCCACTTTCACGGCCAGCGCACGTACTTCACCGTTTTCCAGAGCCTTGCCCGGACCTACAGCGAGAACTTCACCGTGGTTGGCTTTTTCAGCAGCCGAACCTGGCAGGACGATACCGCCAGCGGTTTTCTTCTCTTCTTCGCTGCGACGGATGACGACGCGGTCATGCAGAGGACGAAGCTTCATTGTCGATCTCTCCTAATTTTGGTTTTCATCGGCCGGTGTAGTCCCGGCGGGTTTAACAAAAGCCGGCGGAGCCGGGGTGCGGTTCGTCAAGCGAACCGCGGAAGTCTGTCCGGTGTCGCCACCGGAAACCTTGCGGTGACCCATACATAAGGGCGTGCAAGTCGATTACAAGGGTCGGGGGTGAAATTTTTTACTGAACGAGCGCTAAAACGAACACGGCACCCGAAGGTGCCGTGTCGCTGGCTGCCGTGTCACTGAAAGCTACTTGGGGTCGCGGTGTTCGAATTCGCCTTCGATCACGTTGGGCTCGCGGCCTACCGGTTCGCGCGGGGTCGGACCGCCACGGGGCTGGAGGTCATCGGCGAAAGCCCGCTGGCGCATCGCCTGTTCTTCGGCGCGCTGGCGCATCTTGTTGGCCAGCAACCGGCGCGTGAAGGGCAGCAGCAAGACCAGGCCCAGCACGTCGCTGATGAAGCCAGGCAGGATCAACAGACCACCACCCAGCGCGAGCATCAGGCCTTCGAGCATGGTCTGGGCGGGCAGTTCGCCACGGGTCAGGCTTTCACGGGCACGCAGTGCCGTGGCCAGGCCGGCGATGCGCAGCACGAACACGCCGAGCATCGAGCCGAGAATGACCAGCAGCA
Organism: Pseudomonas sp. Z2-11; assembly: GCF_054161305.1. Taxonomy (NCBI): domain Bacteria; kingdom Pseudomonadati; phylum Pseudomonadota; class Gammaproteobacteria; order Pseudomonadales; family Pseudomonadaceae; genus Pseudomonas; species Pseudomonas sp. Z2-11. Next base: position 1,334,288 of record NZ_CP096395.1, on the reverse strand, counting down.
ACGCCGGGAAGAACCCGATCGCACCGCTGACCTTGACGAATACGAACAGCTCCAACACCGGGAACAGCAGAAAGAGCAATAAAAAAGGGCGCATCAAATGGTTCCTCAACGCAAGAATGCCTTGCTATGAAAACCTAAATGACGTCGCCCTTTCGTGAATTCAAGCATCAACCTCGGCATTTTTTGGCCATTGCTCGGCGTGAGCCAGGTAAACCAAGGCTTCGCGCACTTGTGTCGGCGTGTTGCAAGGCGCCGCAAACGGCAACCAGTGCAGGCCTTGCCCAATGCGCAGGTGCATGCCTTCGCTGTCGATACCGACCAATTGCGCGGGTTGTTTTTTTGGCAGGCCACTCAATTCGACGTAGTGGGCGATGGCTTTGGCATGATCGGCATTCATGTGTTCGATCATGCCCGCCTCGGCTTTGCCGGCAAAGGGATTGGCCAGGGTGATCTGGTCGATCCAGTGAATCGCGCCGAAGCCGCCGATATAACGATGGCGCACCGGGTGGAGAACCCAGAAATCGAAATCGTGGGCCTTATGGTAGTTCTGCGACTCGGGGAAATAGCAGTAGTAACGCTCGGCGGCGGCCTCGATGGCGGCGCTGTCCTCCAGCTTCTGCGCCTCGGCCAGATAGGTCAGGCGCCCGACGGCCTGAACATCCTCGGCGCCCCGCTCTCCCACCAGCATTGAGCATTTAGGGTCTTTTTGCAGATTGTGGGTGTGCTGGGCGATGCGGCTGATGAGTATCAGCGGCAGGCCTTGCGCGTCCAGGCAATACGGCACGACGGAGCCGAACGGAAAACCGGGCATCGATTTGGAATGGGTGGAGAGCATGCCCCGATATTCCTTGAGCAGCAATTCGCGGGCATGCTTGGCAGCTTCAACGCTCAATTTATGACTCCTTTAATAAAATTCGTCTAGAAAACGGTCGGTTGAGTGGAGTAATGTTCTGACGCACCTTCGGGCCGGTTTGCTCGTGCAGCCGCGCTACGCCGCTGCAAATCGAGACGCGCCCAACCCCTCCACCGCTGCGCCACCTGGACATGAGAATGCAACTCACTGACAAAGTAATCATTATCACCGGCGGTTGCCAGGGCCTGGGTCGCTCCATGGCCGAGTATTTCGCCGGCAAGGGTGCAAAGCTCGCGCTGGTGGACCTCAATCAGGAAAAGCTCGACCAGGCGGTCGCCGCCTGCGCCGCCAAGGGCGTCGAGGCGCGTGCGTACCTGTGCAACGTGGCCAACGAAGATCAGGTGATCGACATGGTTGCCCGGGTGGCCGCTGACTTCGGCGCGATCCACGGGTTGATCAACAACGCCGGGATCCTGCGCGACGGCCTGCTGCTCAAGGTCAAGGACGGTGAAATGACCAGGATGAGCCTGGCCCAGTGGCAGGCGGTGATCGACGTCAACCTCACCGGCGTATTCCTCTGCACCCGCGAAGTGGCGGCGAAAATGGTCGAGCTGAAGAACAACGGCGCGATCATCAATATTTCCTCGATCTCCCGGGCCGGCAATGTCGGCCAGACCAACTATTCGGCGGCCAAGGCCGGCGTCGCAGCCGCTACCGTGACCTGGGCCAAGGAACTGGCGCGCTACGGCATCCGCGTGGCGGGGATTGCTCCGGGCTTCATCGAAACCGAAATGACCCTCGGCATGAAACCCGAAGCCCTCGAAAAAATGACCTCGGGGATTCCGCTCAAGCGCATGGGCAAGCCCGAAGAGATTGCGCACTCGGCGGCGTATATCTTCGAGAACGACTACTACACCGGGCGGATCCTGGAAATGGATGGCGGGCTGCGGATCTAAACCCACCCCATAACCCCTGTGGGAGCGAGCTTGCTCCGGGCGGCGATCCGACGATGGCGTCGGGTCAGTCAGCTTGGATGTGACTGATACTCCGCCATCGCGAGCCTGCTCGCTCCCACAGTGGATAGGGTTTCATCAATCTATCAATCGTCACTGACGGTAATGTTCGGCATCGCCGGCGACGCAGCCTCCTGCAACACGATCCGCGCGCCCACGTGGCGGGCCAGCTCCTGGTAGACCATGGCGATCTGGCTGTCCGGCTCGGCGATAACGGTCGGCTTGCCGCCGTCGGCCTGCTCGCGGATCACCATCGACAGCGGCAACGAAGCCAGCAGCTCGACACCGTACTGGGTCGCCAGTTTTTCACCGCCGCCTTCACCGAACAGATGCTCGGCGTGTCCACAGTTCGAGCAGATGTGCACGGCCATGTTTTCCACCACGCCCAGTACCGGGATGTTCACCTTGCGGAACATCTCCACACCCTTGCGCGCATCCAGCAGGGCCAAGTCCTGGGGCGTGGTAACGATCACCGCGCCGGCCACCGGGACTTTCTGCGCGAGGGTCAGCTGGATGTCGCCAGTTCCCGGCGGCATGTCGATCACCAGGTAATCCAGGTCGCCCCACGCGGTTTGCGTGACCAGTTGCAGCAAGGCACCGGAGACCATCGGCCCGCGCCAGACCATCGGTGTGTTGTCATCGGTGAGGAAGGCCATGGACATGACCTCCACGCCATGGGATTGCAGCGGTACGAACCACTTCTGGTCCTTGACCTGCGGCCGGGTGCCTTCGGCGATGCCGAACATGATGCCTTGGCTCGGACCGTAGATATCCGCGTCGAGGATGCCGACCTTCGCCCCTTCGCGAGCCAGGGCCAGCGCCAGGTTGGCGGCGGTGGTGGACTTGCCTACGCCGCCCTTGCCCGAGGCCACGGCGATGACGTTCTTGACGTTCGCCAACCCCGGCACCTGGGCTTGGGCCTTGTGGGCGGAAATCACGCTGGTAACCTGGACTTTGGCGCTCGCCACGCCGTCCAGGCCTTCGATCGCCATCTGCAGCATCTGCGCCCAACCGTTCTTGAACAGATCGGCGGCATAACCGATCTCCAGTTCGACGCTGACGCGATCGCCCTGGATATCGATGGCTCGCACGCATCCGGCGCTGACCGGATCCTGGCTCAGGTAGGGGTCGGTGTACTGGCGAAGGACGGCTTCCACCGCTGCGCGATTGACGGCGCTCATGGGCAACTCCGATAACAAGACTTGAAAACAGGCCGCTATCCTACGCCGCACGCTCTCGCGTGGCGACCCGATTAAGGGTGACGAACGCTCTTGTGGCGAGGGAGCTTGCTCCCGCTCGGCTGCGCAGCAGTCGCAATGAAGCCGACGCTGTCGACCAGCCAGGGCGTAGAACCTTTTTTGGGGCGGCTTCGCCCCCCAGCGGGAGCAAGCTCCCTCGCCACGGATTCGGCGGGAAACAGGCCCGCGGGGTGAAATATATTTCCCGGCGCTTTATAGTGGCCGACCTCCGTTTCATCAAGTAGCCGAGCCCCATGTCCGAGCCACGCAAGATTCTCGTCACCAGCGCCCTGCCCTATGCCAATGGTTCGATTCACCTTGGCCATATGCTGGAATACATCCAGACCGATATGTGGACGCGCTTTCAGAAACATCGCGGCAACCAGTGCATCTACGTCTGCGCCGACGACGCCCACGGTTCGGCCATCATGTTGCGCGCGGAAAAGGAAGGCATCACCCCGGAACAACTGATCGCCAATGTCCAGGCTGAACACAGCGCCGACTTTGCCGAGTTCCTGGTGGACTTCGACAACTTCCACTCCACTCACGCCGAAGAAAACCGTGAGCTGTCGAGCCAGATCTACCTGAAGCTGCGTGACGCCGGGCATATCGCCACCCGTTCGGTCACCCAATATTTCGACCCGGAAAAGAAAATGTTCCTGGCCGACCGCTTCATCAAGGGCACCTGCCCGAAATGCGGCACCGAAGACCAGTACGGCGACAACTGCGAAAAATGCGGCGCCACCTACGCACCGACCGACCTGAAAGACCCGAAATCGGCGATTTCCGGCGCGACGCCGGTACTCAGGGATTCCCAGCACTTCTTCTTCAAGCTGCCGGACTTCCAGGAAATGCTGCAGACCTGGACCCGCAGCGGCACGCTGCACGACGCGGTGGCCAACAAGCTCGCCGAATGGCTCGACTCCGGTTTGCAGGAATGGGACATCTCCCGCGATGCGCCGTATTTCGGCTTCGAAATTCCCGGCGAGCCCGGCAAGTACTTCTATGTATGGCTGGACGCGCCCATCGGCTACATGGCGAGCTTCAAGAACCTTTGCGATCGCACCCCGGAGCTGGACTTCGACGCGTTCTGGGCCAAGGACTCCACGGCCGAGGTGTATCACTTCATTGGCAAGGACATCGTCAATTTCCACGCGCTGTTCTGGCCCGCCATGCTCGAAGGCGCCGGTTTTCGCAAGCCGACCGGGATCAACGTCCACGGCTACCTGACCGTCAACGGCCAGAAGATGTCCAAGTCCCGCGGCACCTTCATCAAGGCGCGGACGTACCTGGATCACCTTTCGCCGGAATACCTTCGCTACTACTACGCGGCCAAGCTCGGCCGTGGCGTCGACGACCTCGACCTGAACCTCGAGGACTTCGTGCAGAAGGTCAACTCCGACCTGGTGGGCAAGGTCGTCAACATCGCCAGCCGTTGCGCCGGGTTCATCCACAAGGGCAACGCCGGCGTGCTGGTGGCGGGTAACGCCGCGCCGGAACTCACCGACGCTTTCCTGGCTGCCGCGCCAAGCATCGCCGAGGCCTACGAGAGCCGCGACTTTGCCCGCGCCATGCGTGAGATCATGGCCCTGGCCGACCGCGCCAACGCCTGGATCGCCGACAAGGCCCCATGGTCGCTGGCCAAGCAGGAAGGCAAGCAGGACGAAGTCCAGGCGATCTGCGCCTTGGGCATCAACCTGTTCCGCCAGTTGGTGGTCTTCCTCAAGCCCGTGCTGCCATTGCTGGCCGCCGATGCCGAAGCGTTCCTGAACGTTGCGCCGCTGACCTGGAACGATCACCAGACGCTGCTGAGCGACCATCAACTGAACGCGTTCAAACCGTTGATGACCCGCATCGACCCGGCCAAGGTCCAGGCCATGATCGACGCGTCCAAGGAAGACCTCGCCGCCAGCCAGACCGACACCGGTGCCCCTGCTGGCAACGGCGAGCTGACCAAGGACCCGCTGTCGCCGGAAATCGATTTCGATGCCTTCGCCGCCATCGACCTGCGCGTGGCGCTGATCGTCAAGGCTGAAGCCGTGGAAGGCGCCGACAAACTGTTGCGCCTGACCCTGGACATCGGCGATGAACAGCGCAACGTGTTCTCCGGGATCAAGAGCGCCTACCCGGATCCGGCCAAGCTCGAGGGCCGGCTGACGATGATGATCGCCAACCTCAAGCCACGCAAAATGCGCTTCGGCATATCCGAAGGCATGGTCATGGCGGCCGGTCCTGGCGGCGAAGAAATCTACCTGCTGAGCCCCGACAGCGGCGCCAAGCCGGGTCAGCGGATCAAATAACGCGACTGCGCGCTGCACCGATCCCACAGTCGCTGTCGAGCGGCTGTGGGATTTTCATATCTGGCCCGCCCTCGCCGCGTGCCGGATAATGCCTGATCTTTCAACCGGCTCCCCTGTTGCCCCATGCCCATGACTGACATTCTTCTCTCGCTGTTCAGCGCTGCCCTGATCAACAACCTCGTGTTGCATTGGCCGCTGGGCGTCGATCCGCTGCTGGCAGTCAGGGAGCGGAGCCGGGTACACGCCCTTGGCCTGGCGACAGCCTGCCTGATGCTGGTTGTCGGGACCCTCGGTTATCTGGCCGACCGCTGGCTCCTGGTTCCGGCGCAGCTGACATCGCTACGGTTATTTGTATGGCTGCCCCTGAGCGTGCTGCTGATCAGCCCGTTGCTGCGCCTGCTGACGCATTGGCTGCCGTCGCAGCCGTTCGATGGCTTGTGGCCGCTGCTGCTCGGCAATGCCGGCGTACTGGGCGTCACGCTGCTCAACAGCCGGAACGACCAGGGCCTGGGCCAGGCCATGGCCTTCAGCCTGGGCGCCGGGCTGGGTTTCTGGCTGGTCTTAAGCCTGTTCGAGGACTTGCGCCAGCGAGTCCAGGATAACGATATCCCCTTGCCTTTTCGGGGCCTGCCAATCCAGTTGATCAGCGTCGGATTGATGGCGGTGGCATTTCTCGGATTGCGCGGGTTGGTCAAGACATGAACCTGATTCAACGTATCGACGCCCTGCTGCCGCAAACCCAATGCGGCAAGTGCGGCCATCCCGGCTGCAAGCCTTACGCCGAAGGCATCGCCCAGGGTGAACCGATCAACAAATGCCCACCCGGCGGACGCGAAACCATCGCGGCCCTGGCCGAGCTGATGACCGTGCCGGTACTCGAACTGGACGCCAGCCGTGGCTCGGCCCCGGCGCAGATCGCATACATTCGCGAAGCCGAATGCATCGGTTGCACCAAGTGCATCCAGGCGTGCCCGGTGGACGCGATTGTTGGCGCGGCCAAGCTGATGCACACCGTCATCATCGATGAGTGCACCGGCTGCGACCTCTGCGTGGCGCCTTGTCCGGTGGATTGCATCGAGATGCGCCCACTGCCGATGGCAACCGTAACGCCGGTTGTCGGTGGCCTGGCCTCCAGCATCGAAGAGCAGCAGGCGCGGACCGCCAAACGCAATCACGCCCGCCGCCGCTTCGAGCTGCGCAATGCGCGCCTGCGCCGCGAAGAAGAGCAGCGCCAGGCCGAGCGCCTGGCCCGAACCCAGCGCAACGCTCAACCAGCCCAGGCCCAGCCACTTGATCCGGTGCAGGCTGCGCTGGAACGAGTGCGCGCGCAAAAAGCCGCCAGCGCCGACGCCGCCCTGAAAAAAGCCAAGGTCGACCTGGCCATGAGCCGGGCACAGCTGAATAAATCCTTGAAAGCGTTTGGCCATCCACCGACCTTCGAACAACAATCACAATTGATCGTGCTGCAACGCCAATTCGAAGCGGCAGAGCAGGCCCTGGCCAGACTGGAAGGCAGCGCGGCGCCCGCCGCCCCTGCACCGTCGCAGAGTGCTGAATTGAAGCGGGCCAAGATCCAGCTGGCGATGCGTCGCGCCGAACTCGGCAAGGCCCGCGCTGCCGCGGCTTCCGCCGAACAGCTGCAGGTACTGGAACAAGCGGTGGAAGACGCCCAACGGCAGGTGGACGCCCATGCTACGCCCTGATCCGGTGGACGAGCGGCTGCGGCAAGCGATGCGACGGGTGTTGCTGGCGATGCTGCCCGGCGTGCTGGCGATGGTCTGGTTTTATGGCTGGGGCGTGGCGCTGAACCTGCTGCTGTCGGCCCTCGCCGCGCTGGCTGTCGAGGCGCTGGCGTTGCGTCTGCGACGACGCCCTCTCAAGCTCGGCCTGAGCGACGGCAGCGCACTGGTCAGCGCCGCGCTGCTGGCCATGGCCTTGCCTGCGTATTGCCCATGGTGGCTGACCGTCACGGCCGCTGCCTGCGCCTTGCTGTTCGGCAAGCACTTATGGGGCGGGCTCGGCAGCAATCCCTTCAACCCCGCGATGCTCGGGTATGCCCTGGTGCTGGTGGCGTTTCCCCAGCACCTGAGCCAATGGCCCGTGCCCCATGACATGGACTTTCTCGAAGGTCTGCGACAAGTCGCCGGCACTGCCCAGGCGCCCGACGGATGGGCCGGCGCCACGGCGCTGGACAGTCTGCGAATCAACACAAGCCTGACCGTCGACGAACTGTTCGCCAGCAATCCTGCGTTCGGTCGTTGGGGTGGGCGCGGTGTCGAGTGGGTCAACCTGGCCTTCCTCGCCGGTGGCCTGTTCCTGCTGCAACAACGCGTGTTCAGTTGGCACGCGCCGGTGGGCATGCTTGCCAGCCTGTTCACCTTGAGCCTGCTGTGCTGGAACGGCTCGGGCTCGGACTCCCATGGCTCGCCGCTGTTTCATCTGTTGACCGGGGCAACCATGCTGGGCGCATTTTTCATCGTCACCGAACCGGTGTCAGGCGCCAAGGCCCCGCTCGCCCGACTGTTGTTCGGGGCCGGCGTGGGCGCGCTGGTCTACCTGATTCGTACCTGGGGTGGCTACCCGGACGGCGTCGCGTTTGCCGTGCTGATGATGAACCTCGGTGTGCCTGCGCTGGATCGTCTCGCCGAGGCACGACAAAGGCGAGCGCTGACATGAAAAGACCCGGCGGCGTGCTGGTCCTGATCGTCCTGGCCGGCCTCGGCATCGGCGCCACGTACCTCATGCAGATCAATCTGGCCGGACGCATCGAAGCCCAACGGCAGGCCTTGGCCGGCAGGACCTTGCTTGAGGTATTGCCCTCCGAGCGTTATGACAACCAGCCGCTGGCACAACCGGTCATAACGACTCCGGTTGAGTTGAGCCACAGCCGGTTGCTGGTCGGTTACCTGGCGACCCGCAACGGCCAGCCCAGCGCGGTGCTGTTGCGCAGCCAGGCGTTGGGCTATGAGGGCAGCATCGAATTGATGATCGCCATTGATCCCAGCGGCCGCCTGCTTGGCGTTAAAACCCTGCGCCAGTCGGAAACACCCGGCCTGGGCGCGGTAATCGCCGACTGGCCGAATGCCTGGCTGCAGACATTCACCGGAAAGTCGCGCCAGGCGCCGACCGATGACGGCTGGGCCTTGAAAAAGGACCAGGGCCAGTTCGATCAATTGGCCGGCGCGACGGTGACCTCGCGCGCGGTGCTCCAGGCGATCCACGATGCGCTGCGTTATTTCGATGAGCACCAGGACCACCTGACCGGAGCGAGTGTCAATGAATAAGCTGGTATTGACCCGTGGCCTGCTACTCGTGCCCTTGGTGGGTGCAAGCAGCTCGCTGACGAATGCACTGGGGGTGTGGCTGGCCTGGGTTTTGATCAGCTTCGGCCATGGCTGGGCCATGACGCTGGCCGGGGCACGCTGCACGACTTTTCAGCGGCTGGTTGCCGCTATCCTGCTGGCCGCAGCCTTGAGTGCTTGCGCAAGCCTGGTCGCGCAGGCCTGGTTGCAGGAGTGGTATGCATTGTCAGGCCTTTACCTCGGCTGGATCGCCTTGAGCTGCGTAGCGCTGGATCAAGCGCCAGTGGACGAATCCCGGGTAGCTGACCGCCTCAGGCTGGCGGCCCAGTCTGGCCTCCTGATGGCCATTCTGAGCGCCCTGCGCGAATTGATCGGCAATGGCGTCCCACTGGCCCTGCTGGCTCCCGGCGGGTTCATCCTGCTCGGCCTGCTGCTGGCGGCCCACCAGGCCTGGACGGCCTGCAAACCCCATCCACCCCTAGAGGAAACGCCGCGCCCATGAACGCCGCAAAACGCCTGGAAATATTCCGTCGCTTTCATGAAGACAACCCGGAGCCAAAAACCGAACTGGCCTACTCCTCGCCCTTCGAGCTGCTGATCGCGGTAATTCTGTCGGCCCAATCCACCGACGTCGGCGTCAACAAGGCCACGGCCAAGCTGTTTCCCGTGGCCAACACGCCGCAAGCGATCCACGCCTTGGGGGTCGAAGGGCTGTCGGAATACATCAAGACCATCGGGCTGTTCAACAGCAAGGCCAAGAACGTCATCGAGACCTGCCGCCTGCTGATAGAGCGCCATGGCGGCGAGATCCCGCAGACCCGCGAAGAGCTGGAAGCGCTTCCAGGCGTCGGCCGCAAGACCGCCAACGTGGTGCTCAACACCGCGTTTCGTCAGCTGACGATGGCAGTCGACACGCACATTTTCCGCGTCAGCAACCGTACCGGCATTGCTCCGGGCAAAAATGTCGTGGAAGTGGAAAAGAAACTGATGAAATTTGTCCCCAAGGAATACCTCCTGGATTCCCACCACTGGCTCATCCTCCATGGGCGTTACGTCTGCCTGGCGAGAAAGCCCCGTTGCGGCAGTTGCCGAATCGAAGACCTGTGCGAATACAAGCACAAGACATCTGACGATTGAGGCGCTATTGCTTTCTTTCATCGAGCGATTGAAAAAATCTTTTTTACCCGCCGCAGGTTTATCGCTATAAGGAGCGCCAATGGCAGTCTTAGCCTGGAGTCGAACCCATGAGCGCTGGCAAAGAACAACTGGATGTAGAAGACGATTTCATCGCCGTCGAGGCTGACGATGCGGAACCTGTGGTCGTGGAAGTGGCGAAAACCAACCTGAGCAAACGTCGCACCATCGATAACCTGCTGGAAGAGCGTCGCTTGCAGAAACAATTGGCCGACTATGATTTTGACCTCTGACTCGTAAAAGCCTCCCTGTCGGAGGCCTTTTACCGAGCACGTGGGGCTGTGGACTCACACCAATCCGTTACGCTGCGCCAGCTCGATCAGGTCGACCAGTGAGCGGGCATTGAGCTTCAACAACAGTCGGGTCTTGTAGGTGCTCACTGTCTTGTTGCTCAGGAACATCCCGTCGGCAATCTCCTTGTTGGTCCTCCCACGGGCCAGCTGCTGCAGGACCATCATCTCTCGTCCGGACAAACGATCGACCATATCCGACTCGCTGGCGTTGCCCAGGCTCGAACGCACGGTATGCAACGCCTGGTTGGGAAAATAACTGTAGCCCGAGAGCACCGCTTTTATTGCACTCAACAACTCGGTCAGGTCCTGTTGCTTGCACACATAACCGGCCGCTCCCATCTGCATGCATCGCATCGAGAAATGCCCTGGCGACTGAGAGGTGAGCACCAGCACTTTGAGCGGCGAAGGATTGGTGGTCAGGCGCGCGATAACCTCCAGTCCGTCCAACTTCGGGATCCCGATATCGAGAACAACGATGTCGGGCATTTTATCGCGCGCCAGCTGTAACGCATCGACGCCATTGTCTGTTTCCGCGATGACTTCATATCCATGGCGCTCCATTAACAAACGTACAGCAAGACGAATGACGGGGTGATCATCCACGATCAGCACTTTATTCATGGGCAAATCCAACTTAGCTGTTCGAATTTTTAGAGCACGCACAATAGCGTAGTCATTTCACCCGTGGGATGCCGCTGTAGCAAGCCGTTCGCACCGAAAGACATAACTTACAAGCAATGCAGAAAAATCCTACAAATAATCCGTGAAATAACGCGCCATGATTTTTTCCGTCGCAGCGATGGAGTGATTCTGACGCGCCACAGCTCCCCGAGAACAGCTCGGTTTCGGCAAAAAACAAACCTGACCTGTTATTAGACGTGGGACTTTTCTCACACAAAGTAATTGATTTATTCATGCACAAACGCTTGCCTCCTCCAGAAAAAACTTCCATGGAAGAGATCGCAGCTTAATAACCTTATTTCCGAAGCCTATTTGCGCTTACTCAATTCAACCGCTCTACTTTTGTTATAAACCAGCAAAAGCGATCAATGATATTCCCCGGCAATACATTATTCAGGACGAGACAATGCGCAAAAAAAAGGCCTGCGCATGGCAGGCCTTTTTTTGAGCAGCCGGGTCAGAACAGCTTGCGACCCTTGTTCGCCGCGATGCGCATGCGCAGGGCGTTGAGCTTGATGAAGCCGGCCGCGTCGGCCTGGTTGTAGGCGCCACCGTCTTCTTCGAAGGTCGCGATGTTTGCATCGAATAGCGACTCGTCGGACTTGCGCCCGGTCACGATCACGTTGCCCTTGTACAGCTTCAGACGCACGACGCCGTTCACGTGGGCCTGGGAAGCATCGATCATCTGTTGCAGCATCAGACGCTCCGGGCTCCACCAGTAGCCGGTGTAGATCAGGCTGGCGTACTTGGGCATCAACTCGTCTTTCAGGTGAGCCACTTCGCGGTCCAGGGTGATCGACTCGATCGCCCGGTGAGCACGCAGCATGATGGTGCCGCCGGGGGTTTCGTAGCAGCCGCGGGATTTCATGCCGACATAGCGGTTTTCAACGATGTCCAGGCGACCGATGCCGTGTTCGCCGCCGATACGGTTCAGCGTCGCGAGGACGGTGGCCGGGCTCATTTCCACGCCGTCGAGGGCAACGATATCGCCGTTGCGATAGGTCAGCTCAAGGTATTGCGGGGTATCGGGAGCCTTCTCCGGGGAGACGGTCCAACGCCACATGTCTTCTTCGTGCTCGGTCCAGGTGTCTTCCAGCACGCCGCCTTCGTAGGAGATGTGCAGCAGGTTGGCATCCATCGAATACGGGGATTTTTTCTTGCCGTGACGCTCGATCGGGATCGCATGCTTCTCGGCGTAGTCCATCAGTTTTTCACGGGACAGCAGGTCCCACTCGCGCCACGGGGCGATGACTTTGACGCCCGGCTTGAGGGCATAGGCGCCCAGCTCGAAACGTACTTGGTCGTTGCCCTTGCCGGTAGCACCGTGGGAAATGGCGTCGGCGCCGGTTTCGTTGGCGATTTCGATCAGGCGCTTGGCGATCAGCGGACGGGCGATGGAGGTACCCAGCAGGTACTCGCCTTCGTAAACAGTGTTGGCGCGGAACATCGGAAACACGAAGTCGCGGACGAATTCTTCGCGCAGGTCATCGATGTAGATCTCCTTGACGCCCATGGCCTGAGCCTTGGCGCGGGCTGGCTCAACTTCTTCGCCCTGCCCCAGGTCAGCGGTGAACGTCACTACTTCACAGTTATAAGTGTCCTGCAGCCACTTGAGGATCACCGAAGTGTCCAGGCCGCCGGAATACGCCAGAACGACCTTGTTTACGTCCGCCATGCCATCACTCCACGGGTTGTACGGAAAGCCGGGAAGTCTAACGTCCAGCGCGGATAATTTACAGAGGCGCGACAGCTTATGACGACGAAGCGACAGATTATGTCGATGGCGCGACGATCAGAATGGCCTCAGGAAGTTCTTGCAGTCGCCGCTGCGGGCGCCACGGCCTTGGTGGGGGCGACCGGCGCCGGAGCCTTGCCGGGTGCCGCAGCGGGCGTCGCCGCAGGCACAGCTGGCGTTGCTGGCGGGGTTGGCGTGGTGGGCTGGGCCGCTGGCGCCTGAGTGGCCGCCACTCGATCCAGTTGCACCACCACACGCCGGTTCTTGGCGCGATGGGCGGCGTTGTTATTAGGCACGAGCGGATAACGCTCACCGTGGAAACGCACAGTGAACTGCGATTCCTGGAAGCCATTGGCCTTGAAGAAATCCATGACCGCCAGCGCACGGCGGCGCGACAGCTCACGATTGGTCAAGCGGTTGCCGCTGTTGTCGGAATGCCCATCGAGTTCGACATGGTTGACGCTCGGGTCAGCCTTGATGAAGTCGAGCATGGCCTGCAATTGAGCCTTGGCCTGGGCGTCGAGCTCAACCCCCTCGCCGGGAAAGCCGATCTGGGTCTGCTTGATCTGCTCGAAATTCTTCGGCAACAGTTTCGCCACGCAGCCCTGGTAGTCGCTGAAGGCCTTGTTGAAGCGCACAGGCAACAGGCGAACTTCCGACACCCGGCCATCCTCGGTATTACGCCGGACCACGGGGCTGCGCCCTTCCATCAATCCACTGATCAGGCGTCCCGCCTGGACTTGGGAGCTGTTGAACAACACGTCGCCGCTGCCGATCCTGACCGACCCCAGGTTGATGTCGCCCCGCCCCGGTTGCCACGGCGCAGCGGCCGCCAGCAGCGTCGCGGAACCGCCACCCAGCACCGGGTTGTAGGCCTTAAGTCGGAACGTGGCCTGCTCGCCCGCCCGGCGGACGAACTCGCCGCTGCCGAAATCGGCGATCGGCTGGCTCAGCCGGCACTCGAACTTGTCGCCTTCGACCGTCCACTCGATGCTCTCCAGACGAGTCTGGAAAGTGAGCGCCATCGCAGGAAGGCTGGCAAACACACTGAGCAAGGCTAGATAACGCTGGCGCACGGGAGGCTCCACTGGCTTTTTACTTACGGAAATCGAAAAACACCGGGCATGACGCCTGTACGAGACACCGCACGGATTCGTGGCACACCTGAAGGGGCTATCGGTAACTTGTGGCAAAACTTGATAGCGGGTGCCCGCATCGGTCTTTTCCGGTAGCATTCCCCCAGAGTTTGACCCGCCTGGAAGCCCCTCAATGTCCGACCGCCTGACCCTGCTGCGTCCCGACGACTGGCATATTCATCTTCGCGATGGTGCTGTGTTGACCCATACCGTCGCCGATGTCGCGCGCACCTTCGGGCGCGCAATCATCATGCCTAACCTGGTTCCGCCTGTCCGCAACGCCGTCGAGGCCGATGGCTATCGCCAGCGCATCCTGGCCGCACGCCCGGCCGGCAGCCGCTTCGAACCGCTGATGGTGCTTTACCTCACCGACCGCACCCAGCCCGAGGAAATTCGCGAGGCCAAGGCCAGTGGCTTCGTCCACGCGGCCAAGTTGTACCCGGCCGGCGCCACCACCAATTCGGACTCCGGCGTCACCAGCATCGACAAGATATTCCCGGCGCTTGAAGCGATGGCCGAAGTCGGGATGCCGTTGCTGATCCATGGCGAAGTCACCCGGGGCGATGTCGACGTGTTCGACCGCGAGAAAATTTTCATCGACGAGCACATGCGCCGCGTCGTGGAGCGTTTCCCGACGCTCAAGGTGGTGTTCGAACACATCACCACCGGCGATGCCGTGCAGTTCGTCAACGAAGCCCCGGCCAACGTCGGCGCGACCATTACCGCGCATCACCTGCTTTACAACCGCAACCACATGCTGGTGGGCGGGATCCGGCCGCACTTCTATTGCTTGCCGATCCTCAAGCGCAACACCCACCAGGAAGCCTTGCTCGACGCCGCCACCAGCGGCAGTGCGAAGTTTTTCCTCGGCACGGACTCGGCGCCCCACGCCCGCCATGCCAAGGAAGCCGCCTGCGGTTGCGCCGGTTGCTACACCGCCTATGCCGCCATCGAGATGTACGCCGAAGCGTTCGAGCAGCGCAACGCGCTGGACAAGCTCGAAGGTTTTGCCAGCCTGCACGGCCCGCGCTTCTATGGCCTGCCGGTGAACACCGATAGCATTACCCTGGTCCGCGACGAGTGGACTGCCCCCGCCAGCTTGCCGTTTGGCGAACAGACTGTCATCCCGCTGCGCGCCGGTGAAAAACTGCGCTGGCGCCTGCTGGAGGAAAACGCGTGAGTGAAGATCATTTCGACGACGAACTGGACGGCAACGGTGGTTCCGGCGGCGCTCGGCACCCCATGGCAGCCCGTTTCCGGGGTTACCTGCCGGTCGTGGTCGACGTAGAAACCGGCGGTTTCAACTCGGCCACCGATGCGTTGCTGGAAATCGCCGCGACGACTATCGGCATGGACGAAAAAGGCTTTGTGTTCCCGGACCACACTTATTTCTTCCGCGTTGAACCGTTCGAAGGCGCCAACATCGAAGCAGCCGCGCTGGAATTCACCGGGATCAAGCTCGACCACCCGCTGCGCATGGCGGTCAGCGAGGAAACGGCACTGACCGACATCTTCCGTGGCGTGCGCAAGGCCCTGAAGGCCAACGGTTGCAAGCGCGCGATCCTGGTCGGCCACAACAGCAGCTTCGACCTGGGCTTCCTTAACGCCGCCGTTGCGCGACTGGACATGAAGCGCAACCCATTCCACCCGTTTTCCAGCTTCGATACGGCGACCCTGGCCGGTCTGGCCTACGGCCAGACCGTATTGGCCAAGGCCTGCCAGGCCGCCGACATCGATTTCGACGGCCGCGAAGCCCACTCGGCCCGCTATGACACCGAGAAGACTGCCGAGCTGTTCTGCGGCATCGTCAATCGCTGGAAGGAAATGGGCGGCTGGCAGGATTTCGACGACTGATATCGGCGCCAAATCTGGCTCTTGCGGCTTTTGTGGCGAGGGAGCTTGCTCCCGCTGGGTGGCGTAGCCGCCCCAAATATTTTGTGAGCGCTTCGCGCTCAAGCGGGAGCAAGCTCCCTCGCCACGCGGTATCGTGCTTCGGCCGACAAGTTTGGAACACCCCAAAAAAAACCGGCCCATCAAGGGCCGGTTTTTTTTATGCCTGAGTGCGCTTACAGCTTGTCGCTGTGTTCGCCCAGGTAAGCCGCTACGCCTTCAGGCGATGCGGTCATGCCCTTGTCGCCTTTTTTCCAGTTGGCCGGGCAGACTTCGCCGTGCTCTTCGTGGAATTGCAGAGCGTCGACCAGACGGATCAGCTCTTCCATGTTACGGCCCAGCGGCAGGTCGTTGATGATCTGCGAACGGACCACGCCTTTGTCGTCGATCAGGAACGCGCCACGGAAGGCCACGCCGCCTTCGGACTCAACGTCGTAGGCCTTGGCGATTTCGTGCTTCATGTCAGCGGCCATGGTGTACTTCACCGGGCCGATCCCGCCGTTGTTGATCGGGGTGTTGCGCCAGGCGTTGTGGGTGAAGTGCGAGTCGATCGAAACCGCGACCACTTCAACGTTGCGCGCCTTGAAGTCGTCCATGCGGTGATCCAGTGCGATCAGCTCGGACGGGCAGACGAAAGTGAAGTCCAGCGGGTAAAAGAACACCAGGCCGTATTTGCCTTTGATGGCCGAGGACAGGGTGAAGCTGTCGACGATTTCGCCGTTGCCGAGGACGGCTGGAACGGTGAAGTCAGGGGCTTGTTTGCCTACGAGTACGCTCATTGGATATCTCCTGGTGTAGTAACGTGAAAACCGGGTCCGCGCCAGCCTGCCACCCTCAGGCGACAGCCCTGTGACACGAACCCGCTTTGCAAGGACCGACCATCATACACCGCGCGTTTGGACTGTCCTCAACGGTTTTTCGGGGATCTCGGAAATCCGCGACGTCGCATGGCCCACCGGGAAAAAACCGTTCGTCAGACCGAGGCATCTCAAGCCTGGGACTATCAGAAACTGCTTTGACAATCATTCTCGTTAACATTAAGATCCGTCTCAATTGAGTCACAACCAGCGACGGTTCTCACTTATGTATGTATGCCTCTGCACTGGCGTCACCGACGGACAGATCCGCGAAGCGATCTATGAAGGTTGCTGCAGTTATCGGGAAGTCCGCCAGGCCACCGGCGTAGCCAGCCAATGCGGTAAATGTGCCTGCCTTGCCAAGGAAGTGGTGCGTGAAACCCTCGCCAAAGTGCAGACCGCCCAGGCCTCGATCCCTTATCCGGTAGAATTTACTGCCGCATAAATCCAGCTTTTTGAAGAACCGGACTCAATGTCCGGTTTTTTTATGCCGGTAAATCAAGTGCTTAGCCTCCAGACGCGGAACACAAACATTCTTATTCCGATTAATTTTCATTTATTATTCAATAACTTAGGTTTGACACTAGTAATTGCGCGGCTCAAACTCTGCCGTATACACAGCTATTACAGGGCAGGCCCTCACCATGAAAGGCGACATCACAGTCATCCAGCATCTCAACAAGATCCTCGCCAATGAGCTGGTCGCGATCAATCAATACTTCCTGCATGCGCGCATGTATGAGGATTGGGGCCTGAACAAGCTGGGCAAGCACGAGTACCACGAATCCATCGACGAGATGAAACACGCGGACAAGCTGATCAAGCGCATCCTGTTCCTCGAAGGCCTGCCGAACGTCCAGGACCTGGGCAAGCTGCACATCGGCGAACACACTCGGGAAATGCTCGAATGCGACCTGCGCATCGAACGCACCGGCCACGCCGACCTGAAAGCCGCCATCGCCCATTGCGAAACCGTCGGTGACTTCGGCAGTCGCGAGTTGCTCGAGGATATCCTCGAGTCCGAAGAAGAGCACATCGACTGGCTGGAAACCCAGTTGGGCCTGATCGACAAGATCGGTCTGGAGAACTACCTGCAGTCGCAGATGGGCGAAGAATAAGCTTCCCCGACAGCGAGCCACAAAAAAGCCCCGCCCTCTTTCGAGGAGCGGGGCTTTTTGTTGCCTGGATTCCAGGCTCACCTAGATTCCTTGTGGGAGCGAGCCTGTTCGCGATAGCGGTGTGTCAGTCACCATCAAATTGACTGACACGCCCTCATCGCGAGCAGGCTCGCTCCCACATTGGTTTGGGGTGGATCAGGCTTCAGTCTTGTTCACTGCTGCCGCTTCTACAGCTGCCTTGATCGTTGACTGCAGCGAACCGTCCGCGGCCATCTCGGTCATGATGTCGCTGCCGCCGATCAGTTCACCGCCAACCCACAACTGTGGAAAGGTTGGCCAGTTGGCGTACTTGGGAAGATTGGCGCGGATTTCCGGGTTCTGCAGGATGTCCACGTAAGCGAACTTCTCGCCACACGCCATCACCGCCTGAGCAGCCTTGGCCGAGAAGCCGCACTGAGGGGCATTCGGCGAGCCTTTCATGTAAAGCAGGATAGTGTTGTTGGCAATCTGGTCTTTGATCGTTTCGATGATATCCACGGAGCACCTCGGCTTGAACTTTGCGACTACAGATGTCGACACGGTGGCGCATTGTAACGGAAAGCCGAGCACCCTGCTCGGTCCGGCCCAAGGACAATTCTACGCAGCCGCCACTTTCACCGGAACCCCATTAAGCGCCGCATTGCCGGACAACTCATCGAGTTGACATTCATCGGTCAGGTCGTTGGCGCTGGAACCAGGCTGGCTGCTGGCGATGGTCATCTGCACGCCTGGTCGGGCGTGGCCCCAGCCATGGGGAAGGCTGACCACGCCTTTCATCATGTCCAGGCTGCCTTGCACCTCCACTTCGATCACGCCCACCCGTGAACTGACCTGCACGCGCTGGCCATCGACTAAACCGCGACTGGCGAGGTCTTCAGGATGCATCAGCAACTGATGGCGCGGCTTGCCCTTCACCAGCCTATGAAAGTTATGCATCCAGGAATTGTTGCTGCGCACATGCCGACGGCCAATCATCAGCAACTCGTCCGATGCCGGCGCTCGCAGCGCGGCAAAGCGCGCCAGATCAGCGAGGATCACCGCCGGCGCCGCCTGCACACGGCCATTTTCGGTTTTCAAGCGCGTCGTCAGGTTGGGCTTGAGCGCACCGAGGTCGATGCCGTGGGGATAATCGAACAGCGTCGCCAGCGATAACTTGTGTGGCGAGGCATCCCCATACCTTCCCGCGCGCAGGCCAAAATCAATCATTTGCGCGGGCGGCATGGTCGGCTTGAGTGCCTTGCCAGTCCGCGCGGCGAAGGCCTTGGCCAGGCCGACAAAAATCTCCCAATCGTGCAGCGCCCCTTCGGGCTTGGGCAGGATCGCCCGATTGAAACGGCTGACGTTACGCACCGCGAACAGGTTGAACGTGGTGTCGTAGTGATCGTTTTCCAAAGCCGAGGTCGATGGCAGGATCAGATCGGCATAACGCGTGGTCTCGTTGATGTACAAATCGATGCTGACCATGAACTCCAGCCCATCCAGCGCCTGTTCGAGCTGCCGCCCGTTGGGCGTGGACAGCACCGGGTTGCCGGCCACGGTGACCAGCGCACGAATCTGCCCGTCGCCCTCGGTCAGCATTTCTTCGGCCAAGGTCGACACGGGCAGCTCGCCGGCGTATTCGGGACGTCCGGACACCCGGCTCTGCCAACGGTTGAAATGACCACCCGAAGTGGTCGCCACCAGGTCCACCGCCGGCTCGGTGCACAATGCCCCGCCCACCCGATCGAGGTTGCCGGTGACCAGATTGATCACTTGGATCAGCCAGTGGCATAACGTGCCGAACGCCTGGGTGGACACGCCCATTCTGCCGTAGCAGACCGCTGAGGGCGCAGCGGCAAAGTCGCGGGCCAACTGCCGGATCTGCGGCGCCGCCACCGCACAGAGGGGGCTCATCACCTCGGCGGTAAACCCCGCCACGGTCTGGCGCACCTCTTCGAGGCCGTCCACCGGCAAATGGCTGTCGCGGCTCAGACCTTCGCTGAACAGCGTATTGAGCAGGCCAAACAGCAGCGCGGCATCGCCACCGGGACGCACGAAAACATGCTGGTCGGCAATGGCCGCCGTTTCGCTGCGCCGTGGATCGACGACCACGACTTTGCCGCCACGGGCCTGGATCGCCTTGAGGCGCTTCTCGACGTCCGGCACGGTCATGATGCTGCCGTTGGAAGCCAGCGGATTCCCCCCCAGGATCAGCATGAAATCGGTATGGTCGATGTCCGGTATCGGCAGCAGCAGGCCGTGACCGTACATCAGGTGACTGGTCAGGTGATGGGGCAGTTGATCCACCGACGTCGCCGAGAAGCGACTGCGTGTCTTCAGCAGGCCGAGGAAATAGTTGCTGTGGGTCATCAACCCATAGTTATGCACGCTGGGGTTGCCTTGGTAGACGCCCACCGCGTTCTGGCCGTGGCGCTCCTGGATTGCCGCCAGGCGTTCGGCGACCAGGGCGAAAGCGTCATCCCAGGCAATCGGCTGCCACTCGCCGCCGACTCGCTGCATGGGTTGGCGCAGCCGGTCCGGGTCATTCTGGATATCTTGCAGGGCGACGGCCTTGGGACAGATGTGCCCACGGCTGAAACTGTCCAGCGGATCGCCCTTGATCGAGGTGATCGCCAGGCCTTGGCCTTCAGTTTCGGTGGTTTCGAGCGTCAGGCCACAGATGGCCTCACATAGATGGCACGCACGGTGATGAAGAGTCTTGGTCATGGCCAGTCTCTGTTTTATTCGTAGCGGGCACTTTCGGCCGCGGGAACAAAACTATGGCGCGGGATCCTCCACCGCGCCAGCGACGTTCGTCCTGTGAATCGCCGGGCATTAGGCCAACCGATTTCAGGGGTGCTCGGGAGGCGGCGCCAGCAGCTGGATTTCCTCGACGGTTTCCACTTGTTCCTGAGCGATGGGCACTCCGGTCAACTCGCCGATCAATCGCCAATGTTCGTCGAGGCCGCTGCTGATGGTAGCCATGCGGTCGATCATGCGGCGGCCGGCAGCCTTGGTCACTTCGTCTTCGCTGCGCAACAATTCGAATGACATGGAGGTCACCGAAGCGGTCAGGTGCGTCAGGGAGCGTGCCGTCAGCCCCAGCAGTTCCATCAGTTGTTGCTCTTTCGAATCCATTTCGGGGCTCCTGCGTCTAAGGGTTCATTTATAACCCAGGCCCTTGCATTTAGAAATCTCACATCCGATGACAGACACACGAAAACAATTGCACGCTGGCCAATAAAACGCCGTTTGTCCTCCGGCGCCCGTCCGGCTTGTTTGCCAAGCGCCGCAGCGCCAGTGTACAAATGGGCTCGCTGCTGTCAGGAAACCGGCTTCAAACATGTCATCGCAGTCCTGCCATGACCTCATTGAAATCCCCTAAAACCGTAGCCCTATTGGTAAGACGCGACATTTAATGTCAATATCGCGCCTTCCCCTAATTTCGTCGCCCCGTGCGGCTTTTGCCGCAGGTCTCGCCCGTTTTTCCATTAAACAAGGCTTTGAGCATCTGCGGTCAGTTACAAAAAGGTAGTCAATCATGAGCGCAAGGCACTTTCTCTCCCTGATGGATTTCACGCCCGAAGAGTTGCTCGGCGTGATCCGTCGAGGCGTGGAGCTCAAGGACCTGCGTAAGCGCGGCGTACTGTTCGAGCCCTTGAAAAACCGTGTGCTGGGGATGATCTTCGAGAAATCCTCCACGCGCACGCGCATTTCTTTCGAAGCCGGCATGATCCAGCTCGGCGGCCAGGCGATTTTCCTGTCGCCCCGTGACACCCAGCTGGGCCGTGGCGAACCCATTGGCGATTGCGCCATCGTCATGTCGAGCATGCTCGATGCGGTGATGATCCGGACCTTTGCCCATAGCACGCTGACCCAGTTCGCGGCGCATTCGCGCGTGCCGGTGATCAATGGCCTGTCCGACGATCTGCACCCGTGCCAGTTGCTCGCCGACATGCAGACCTTCCTCGAACATCGCGGCCCGATCCAGGGCAAGACCGTGGCCTGGATCGGCGATGGCAACAACATGTGCAACAGCTATATAGAAGCGGCCATCCAGTTCGACTTCCAGTTGCGCATCGCCTGCCCTGAAGGCTACGAACCCAACCCGCAATTCGTCGCCAGGGCCGGCGACCGGGTGACAATCCTGCGCGATCCGAAACAGGCCGTCGCCGGCGCGCACCTGGTGAGCACCGACGTCTGGACGTCCATGGGCCAGGAAGAAGAAACCGCCAAGCGCCTGGAGTTGTTTGCGCCCTTCCAGGTCAATCGGGCACTGCTCGACCTGGCGGATGCCGAGGTGCTGTTCATGCATTGCCTGCCAGCCCACCGTGGCGAAGAAATCAGCCTCGACCTGCTCGACGATCCCCGCTCGGTGGCGTGGGACCAGGCAGAAAACCGTCTCCATGCACAGAAGGCCCTGCTTGAATTCCTCGTCGAGCCGGCGTACCACCACGCATGAGTGCTCCATTGTTATTGAATCTGCACAATCTGGCCTGCGGTTATCAGGACCAGCGGGTCGTCCAGAACCTCAACCTGCACCTCAATGCTGGTGACATCGGTTGTCTGCTCGGCTCGTCCGGGTGTGGCAAGACCACCACCCTGCGGGCCATCGCCGGTTTCGAACCGGTGCATGAAGGCGAGATCCAGTTGGCTGGGGAAACCATTTCCCGCGCGGGGTTTACCCTCGCCCCGGAAAAACGCCGCATCGGCATGGTGTTTCAGGACTACGCGCTGTTCCCGCATTTGAGCGTCGCCGAAAATATCGCGTTCGGCATCCGCAAACACCCGGACAAGGATCGCGTGGTCGAAGAACTGTTGGAGCTGGTCAACCTGAAAAGCCTGGGCAAGCGTTTTCCCCACGAACTGTCGGGAGGCCAGCAACAGCGCGTGGCGCTGGCTCGCGCACTGGCACCGGAACCCCAGCTGCTGTTACTCGACGAGCCTTTCTCCAACCTCGACGGCGAGCTGCGACGCAAGCTCAGCCATGAGGTGCGGGACATTCTCAAGGCCCGCGGCACCAGCGCAATCCTGGTCACCCATGACCAGGAAGAAGCCTTTGCGGTGAGTGACCATGTTGGCGTGTTCAGAGAGGGTCGCCTGGAACAGTGGGATACGCCCTACAACCTGTATCACGAACCTCTGACGCCCTATGTCGCCAGTTTCATCGGCCAGGGTTACTTCATCCGCGGTCAGCTCGACAGCCCGGAATCGGTGCAGACCGAACTGGGCATGCTGCGCGGCAACCGGGCGTACACCTGGCCTATCGGCAGTGCCGTAGACGTCCTGCTGCGCCCGGACGACATCGTCCACGCGCCGGACAGTCCGCTCACGTCGACTATCGTTGGCAAGACGTTCCTCGGTGCTTCAACCTTGTATCGCCTGCAACTGCCGACCGGCGCACAACTGGAGTCGATTTTCCCAAGTCATGCCGACCATCAGGTCGGGGCTACGGTCGGTATACGCGTGGCGGCTGAGCACCTGGTGCTGTTCCAGGCGTCGGGCAGCACGGCGGCGCATCTGCCGATCGGGGAAAGTGGTGTGCGGCGGTATGGCGCTGCAAGCTAAGATTGGAAGAACACAATACCTGTGGGAGCGAGCTTGCTCGCGATAGCGGAGGCACAGTCAGCATTGATGCAAGCTGAAGAATCGCTATCGCGAGCAAGCTCGCTCCCACAATTTATATCATTGGATTCAGCTGGCTTAGCCGAGTGTCAGCGTACCGCTAGCCACCAACGTCGCATCCCCGCCAATCTTCACCCGCTCACCTTCCAATCGGCAGAACAGCGCCCCGCCCCTCGCCGAGCATTGATAGGCCGTCAGGCCGTGTTTGTTCAGGCGTTTGGACCAATATGGAATCAGGCTGCAATGAGTCGACCCGGTCACCGGATCCTCGTTGATGCCGATCGCCGGGGCAAAATAGCGCGAGACAAAATCGTGCTTGCTTCCCGGTGCGGTAACGATTGCACCCGGCCACGGCAGCTTCGCCAGGGCCGCCATGTCCGGCTTGCAATCGAGCACTGCCTGCTCCGACTCCAGCACCACGAACAATTCGTTGCAACTGAGCACATCCACCGCCTCGACACCCAAGGCGCTCTGGACCGCCAGGGAGGCGCCCAACTCAGTCGGCACGATGGCCGGGAAATCCAACCACAACCGATCGCCTTCACGAGTGACACTCAACGCTCCGGACCTGCAGATGAAGTCGAGTCGCTCGGCCGGTTCGCGGTAAACCTCGAACAGCACATGAGCGCTGGCTAACGTCGCGTGCCCACACAGCGGCACTTCGGTGGTGGGCGTGAACCAGCGAATGTGCCAACGCTGGTTCTCACGTACCAGAAAAGCGGTCTCGGCCAGGTTGTGTTCGGCGGCAATTTTCTGCATCAGTTCATCGGCAAGCCAGGCATCGAGCCGATAGACCATCGCCGGGTTACCGCCAAACGGCCGGTCACTGAACGCATCGACTTGATGAAACGCGAGCTGCATGGCACTTCTCCTTTTTTATGGATGCGCGAGCATGAGCTGCCCGGACATCGTTTAGCCAGTGATAGATCAGCAGAATTTTCACACTACAGCGCACATGAAATCTGACGCCCGATCGATCTTGAAGATTCAAATCATTCTGGCGAGGGAGCCTGCTCCCGCTTGATCGCAGCGGCCACCAACTGGCTCAGGCACGCCCGATATCAGCAAAGATCGCTCCGGTATGCTCCGCCAGTACCGCAGGCGCCAGTTCCACTTCCAGCCCGCGTCTCCCCGCGCTGACGAACATGCTGGCCAACGGCTGCGCAGAGTTGTCGATAAACGTGCGAAGACGCTTTTTCTGACCCAGCGGGCTGATCCCGCCCAGCAAATAGCCGGTCGAACGCTGCGCCGCGGCCGGATCGGCCATCTCGACTTTTTTCACTCCGGCCGCATGAGCCAGGCCTTTCAGATCCAGGCTCCCGGCCACCGGCACCACGGCCACCAGCAATTCGCCTTTTTCGCTGGCCGCCAACAGGGTCTTGAACACCTGCGCCGGATCCAGACCGAGTTTTTCAGCCGCCTCCAGCCCATAGGAGGCAGCCTTCGGGTCATGTTCGTAGCTGTGGATGCGATGTTCGGCGCGCACTTTTTTAAGCAGGTCCAATGCGGGGGTCATGACGGCTCCTGACCAGGAAAAAGCAAAAGAGTGGCGCGGATTCTAAGCCATCGGCAATGAAAAGGCGTCGTGAGCCTACTGGGATGATCTCCCTGCAGGGTGCACAGCGAGACATTCACGTGACGAATAATCCAAATGTGACCGACGGTTCACTTTCGACCTTTGACATCAGCGTTTCTTGTCTATATTTTTTCGAAACTGAAAGCAGATTTACCTGTCTCAAGCAGCACCCTAGACCTGGATGGGGATCCTGGTCTCGGCGAAGAACGTGTCTTCAAGGTTTATCGAAGGCGCCAGACAAGAACAAAAAACACCGAGGTTTGCATGACTACCGCTTTACAACAGCCCACCCTTTCCAGCCAATGCCTGGCCGAATTCCTCGGCACCGCCCTGCTGATTTTTTTCGGTACCGGTTGCGTCGCGGCGCTCAAGGTCGCGGGTGCGAGTTTCGGGTTGTGGGAAATCAGCATCATCTGGGGTGTCGGGGTCAGCATGGCCATCTACCTCAGCGCGGGTATTTCCGGCGCCCACCTCAACCCCGCCGTCAGCATCGCCCTGTGTATTTTTACCGATTTCGAAAAACGCAAACTGCCCTTCTATATTGTCTGTCAGGTGGCGGGGGCATTCTGTGGCGCGCTCTTGGTCTACACGCTGTACAGCAATCTTTTCTTCGATTTCGAACAGTCCCGACAGATGATTCGTGGCACCCAAGCCAGCCTCGAACTGGCTTCGGTATTCTCCACCTACCCGCACCCGGCGCTCTCCACCGGCCAAGCCTTTCTGGTGGAGGTGATCATCACTGCAATCCTGATGGGCGTGATCATGTCCCTGACCGACGACAACAATGGCCTGCCTCGTGGTGCGCTTGCGCCGCTGCTGATCGGCCTTCTGATCGCCGTGATCGGCAGCTCGATGGGGCCGCTGACAGGCTTCGCGATGAACCCGGCGCGGGACTTCGGTCCAAAATTGATGACTTTCTTCGCTGGCTGGGGTGAAATTTCCCTCACGGGCGGGCGTGACATCCCTTACTTCCTGGTTCCGATTTTCGCGCCGATAGTGGGTGCGTGCCTGGGCGCTGCCGCGTATCGCGGATTGATTGCCCGACACCTGCCGGGTGCCAAGGCTGCTACAAAGGATGCAGAACCGGCCATTGACGGCAAGCCAAGAACTTCCTGAAACAATGGGCGCATGCCACTGCCCTTCAAGCATGCGCCATGGCTTCATCCCAAACACACGTCCCAAGGCAATCGACATGACTGACTCAGAGAACAAAAACTACATCATTGCCCTCGACCAGGGTACGACCAGCTCACGCGCCATTATTTTCGACCGTGACGCCAACGTGGTCTGCACCGCCCAACGGGAGTTCGTCCAGCACTATCCGCAACCGGGCTGGGTCGAGCATGACCCCATGGAAATCTTTGCCACGCAAAGCGCGGTGATGGTGGAAGCCTTGGCTCAAGCGGGTTTGCATCACGACCAGGTCGCCGCGATCGGCATCACCAACCAGCGCGAAACCACCGTGGTCTGGGACAAGTCCACCGGCCGCCCCATTTACAACGCGGTAGTCTGGCAATGTCGACGCAGCACCGAAATCTGCCAGCAACTCAAGCGCGATGGCCACGAGCAGTACATCAGTGAAGCCACTGGCCTGGTGACCGACCCCTACTTTTCCGGTACCAAGCTCAAGTGGATCCTCGACAACGTCGAAGGCAGCCGCGAGCGCGCGCGCAACGGTGAATTGCTGTTCGGCACCGTGGACAGCTGGCTGATCTGGAAATTTACCGGCGGCAAGGTCCACGTCACCGACTACACCAACGCCTCTCGCACCATGCTCTTCAACATCCACACGCTGGAGTGGGACGCGAAGATGCTCGACATCCTCAACATCCCTCGCGAGATGCTGCCGGAAGTCAAATCATCCTCGGAAATCTACGGCCGGACCAAAAGCGGCATCGCTATTGGCGGCATCGCCGGCGACCAGCAGGCCGCCCTCTTCGGCCAGATGTGCGTGGAACCGGGCCAGGCGAAAAACACCTATGGCACCGGCTGCTTCCTGCTGATGAACACTGGTAACAAAGCCGTCAAATCCAACCACGGCATGCTGACCACCATCGCCTGCGGTCCTCGCGGCGAAGTGGCCTACGCCCTGGAAGGCGCGGTGTTCAACGGTGGCTCTACCGTCCAGTGGCTGCGCGATGAACTGAAAATCATCAACGACGCCCTCGACACCGAATACTTCGCCAACAAGGTCAAGGACAGCAACGGCGTTTACCTGGTGCCAGCCTTCACCGGCCTCGGCGCACCGTACTGGGACCCCTACGCCCGTGGCGCGCTGTTCGGCCTGACCCGTGGCGTGCGGGTCGATCACATCATCCGGGCCGCGCTGGAATCCATCGCCTACCAGACCCGCGACGTACTCGACGCCATGCAACAGGATGCCGGCGAACGCCTCAAGTCCTTGCGCGTGGACGGTGGCGCCGTGGCCAACAATTTCCTCATGCAATTTCAGGCCGACATACTTGGCACGCAGGTCGAACGCCCGAAAATGCGCGAAACCACTGCGCTCGGCGCGGCATACCTGGCTGGCCTGGCATGCGGTTTCTGGGGCAGCCTGGAAGAGTTGCGTGGCAAAGCGGTCATCGAGCGCGAGTTCGAACCGCAGCTGGATGAGCAAGCCAAGGAAAAACTCTACGCAGGATGGAAAAAAGCCGTCAGCCGCACGCGCGATTGGGAGCCCCACGAAGACGCTGAATGACAGCTGAGCCGGGGATGATGAGGATCTGAAACTGGTCGGGAAAGGATTCCTGCGGCATCATGGGCAAATTTTGTACGGCAGCCCAAAGGAAGCCCCATGAATCTGCCTCCCCGCCAGCAGCAAATCCTCGAACTGGTCCGCGAACGCGGCTATGTCAGCATCGAGGAAATGGCGCAGCTATTTGTCGTCACCCCGCAGACCATCCGCCGCGACATCAATCAACTGGCGGAAGTGAACCTGCTGCGCCGCTACCACGGCGGCGCCGCTTACGATTCCAGCGTGGAAAACACTGCCTACGCCATGCGCGCCGATCAGATGCGCGATGAGAAGCAACGCATCGCCGAAGCGATCGCTGCGCAGATTCCCGACCACGCCTCGCTGTTCATCAATATCGGTACCACCACCGAATCCATCGCCCGGGCGCTGCTCAATCACAACCATTTGAAAGTCATCACCAACAACCTGCACGTGGCGTCGATCCTCAGTGCCAAGGATGATTTCGAAGTCCTGATCGCCGGCGGCAACGTGCGCCGTGACGGCGGCGTGGTCGGTCAGGCCAGCGTCGATTTCATCAATCAGTTCAAAGTCGACTTCGCCCTGGTGGGCATCAGCGGGATCGACGAGGACGGCAGCCTGCTGGACTTTGACTACCAGGAAGTCCGGGTCTCCCAAGCCATCATCGCCAACGCCCGGCAGGTATTGCTGGCGGCGGATTCCAGCAAGTTCGGCCGCAACGCCATGGTCCGCCTGGGCCCGATCAGCCTGATCGATTGCCTGGTGACCGACCAACAACCGGTGCCGGCCCTGGCGCAGTTGTTGAGCCAGCACAAGATTCGCCTGGAAGTGGTCTGACTTCACCCCCGATCCCCCGTGGCGAGGGAGCTTGCTCCCGCTCGGCGGCGTAGCCGTCGTAAATCGGCCTGATGGGGTTAGCCTGAAGAAAAACGCCGGCCTGCTTGGGACGGCTTCGCCATCCAGCGGGAGCAAGCTCCCTCGCCACAAAAGCCCTCCTCAACTCCTTTTTGTTCGAAAATTTTCCTTTCAGCGTACTTCGATCAGTATTTTCAATCGGATTCGACTGGCTGTTGCTGTGCTTATGGGCTAGTATTTTCGCAAATGAACATTTATGTTCGAATTCAAATATTTTGAAAAAAGAACCCGAGGCCAGCCGATGCCCAATTCCACCTTGCCTATGCCCCCTCTCGCTGAAATCTATGACGTCGCCGTCATCGGTGGCGGTATCAATGGTGTAGGGATCGCCGCGGATGCTGCCGGTCGCGGTCTTTCGGTGTTCCTTTGCGAAAAGGACGATTTGGCCAGCCACACCTCTTCGGCCAGCAGCAAGCTGATCCATGGCGGCCTGCGTTATCTCGAACATTACGAATTCCGCCTGGTGCGTGAAGCACTCGCCGAACGCGAAGTGCTGCTGACCAAGGCTCCGCATATCGTCAAGCAGATGCGCTTCGTGTTGCCCCATCGCCCGCACCTGCGTCCGGCCTGGATGATCCGCGCCGGCCTGTTCCTTTACGATCACCTGGGCAAGCGCGAGCAGCTCGCCGGCTCCCGGAGTCTGAAATTCGGCGCCGACAGCGCATTAAAAAGCGAGATCACCAAAGGCTTCGAATACTCCGATTGCTGGGTCGATGACGCCCGGCTGGTGGTGCTCAATGCCATGGCGGCGCGAGAAAAAGGCGCGCATATCCACACCCGCACCCGTTGCGTCAGCGCTCGGCGCAGTAAAGGCCTGTGGCAATTGAACCTGGAACGTGCCGACGGCAGCCTGTTTTCAATCCTGGCCAAATCGCTGGTGAACGCCGCCGGCCCATGGGTCGCCAAGTTCATTCGTGATGACCTGAAGATGGAATCGCCCTACGGCATCCGTCTGATCCAGGGCAGCCACCTGATCGTGCCAAAACTCTACGAAGGCGAGCATGCGCACATTCTTCAAAACGAAGACCAGCGCATCGTCTTCACCATCCCGTATCTGAATCAATTTACCCTGATAGGCACGACCGACCGCGAATACACCGGTGATCCAGCCAAGGTGGCAATTACCGAGGGTGAAACGGACTACCTGCTGAAAGTCGTCAATGCGCACTTCAAGAAGCAAATCAGCCGCGACGACATTCTGCACAGCTATTCCGGGGTTCGGCCTTTGTGCAACGACGAATCCGACAACCCTTCCGCCGTGACCCGGGACTACACCTTGGCGCTGTCGGGCGGTGGCCAGGAAGCTCCGTTGTTATCGGTGTTCGGCGGCAAACTGACCACGTACCGCAAGCTTGCCGAGTCGGCGATGGCCCAGCTGGCTCCGTACTTCACCCAGATGCGCCCGAGCTGGACGGCCCTGGAGACCTTGCCCGGCGGCGAGAACATGACCACGCCACAGGCTTTGTGCTCGGCAATCCGCGACAAGTTCGACTGGCTGCCCACCGATATCGCCCGCCGCTGGGCCACTACCTATGGCAGCCGCACCTGGCGCATGCTCGAAGGCGTGCACAGCCTTGCCGACCTGGGCGAGCACATCGGCGCGGGCCTTTATACCCGGGAGGTCGACTATCTGTGCAGCGACGAGTGGGCCATCGACGCCGAGGATATTCTCTGGCGCCGCAGCAAGCTGGGCTTGTTCACAACCGCCGCTGAACAGGAGAAGCTTCGCACGTACCTGGACAAGGTCGAGCACAACCGGCGCAAAATCGAAGCGGCCTGAGCGGTAACACGCTAGCTAAACGAAAAGCCCCTGAGTTCAGGGGCTTTTTGTTATCCGGATCCGCCACGGATCCCTGTGGGAGCGAGCCTGCTCGCGAAGAGGCCATCCATTTCCCAACTGATGGAACTGAGAGGCCGCCTTCGCGAGCAGGCTCGCTCCCACTGGGGAGTTTATGGGCTCTCAGGTCATTCGGTTTTCCGAACACGACCCGACAGTCAGTTCGGCAAACCGGATAAACGACCGGCCAAAAATCCGAAACAAAACATTAATTCCCTTTAAAAACAGTCTGTTAACCAATCGCGACTGGCCTGGCACGAGTCATGCTCTACACTCGTGGAGACGAACGCCTGTACGCCAACACAACAGGAGCTGCCAGGCATTCGAAGCACTCAGGGCCGGTGAACCGGCCGAATACAAAAAAAACAATGTCGAGGAAACATCGATGCGCATCGTTCCCCATCTCCTGGGCGCAGCCGTTGCTGCCGCTCTGATCAGCACTCCGGTCTTCGCCGCCGAACTGACCGGCACGCTGAAAAAGATCAAAGAGTCCGGCGTCGTTACGCTCGGCCACCGCGACGCCTCCATTCCGTTTTCCTACATCGCGGACGCTTCCGGCAAACCGGTCGGTTATTCCCACGACATCCAGCTGGAAGTCGTCGAAGCCCTGAAAAAAGAGCTGGATGTGCCGAACCTGCAGGTCAAGTACAACCTGGTCACCTCACAAACCCGTATCCCGCTGGTGCAGAACGGCACCGTGGACCTGGAATGTGGCTCCACCACCAACAACGTCGAGCGCCAGCAGCAAGTCGCCTTCTCCGTGGGCATCTTCGAGATCGGCACCAAGCTGCTGTCCAAGAAAGACTCCAAGTACAAGGATTTCGG
Organism: Pseudomonas sp. Z2-11; assembly: GCF_054161305.1. NCBI lineage: Bacteria > Pseudomonadati > Pseudomonadota > Gammaproteobacteria > Pseudomonadales > Pseudomonadaceae > Pseudomonas > Pseudomonas sp. Z2-11. The sequence continues at coordinate 1,303,169 of NZ_CP096395.1, read as the reverse complement.
CGACCTTAACGGCAAGAATGTCGTGACCACCGCCGGCACCACGTCCGAGCGCCTGCTCAAGGCCATGAACGCCGACAAGCAGATGGGCATGAACGTCATCTCCGCCAAGGACCACGGCGAATCCTTCCAGATGCTGGAATCGGGTCGTGCCGTCGCGTTCATGATGGACGACGCGCTGCTGGCCGGCGAAGCCGCCAAGGCCAAGAAAGCGACTGACTGGGAAGTAACCGGTACCCCACAGTCCTACGAAATCTACGGCTGCATGGTGCGCAAGGGCGACGAGCCGTTCAAAAAGGTTGTCGATGACGCCATCAAGGCCACCTACGCGTCGGGCGAGATCAACAAGATCTACGAAAAATGGTTCATGCAACCGATCCCGCCAAAAGGCCTGAACCTCAATTTCCCGATGAGCGACGAACTCAAGGCACTGATCGCCACGCCGACCGATAAAGCGGCTGACGACAAGAAATCCTGATTTCTGACTAACCTTACCTCCTGGAAGGGCCTGCCCTTCCAGGAGTGTGTCATTCCCTGCTGGCATCCAAGGAACCACTCGAACGGTGCGGTCGAGCCGTCGGTGTGTGCCCGATTCTCAAGATTGGGCGGGAAAGGACTTCCCCCTGCAGATATTTGTACATCGATCGATCTGAGGGGAGACCCTGATGAATTACAACTGGGACTGGGGCGTATTCTTCAAGTCCACCGGCGTGGGCAGCGAGATCTATCTCGACTGGTACGTGGCCGGCTTGGGCTGGACCATAGCCATCGCCGTCGTCGCCTGGATCATTGCCCTGCTGCTGGGCTCGATCCTGGGTGTGATGCGCACCGTGCCGAACCGGCTGGTGTCGGGCATCGCGACTTGCTACGTGGAACTCTTTCGTAATGTACCGCTGCTGGTGCAGCTGTTCATCTGGTACTTCCTGGTGCCGGACCTGCTGCCCGCCGACATGCAGGAATGGTACAAGCAGGACCTCAACCCGACCACCTCGGCCTACCTGAGCGTCGTCGTCTGCCTGGGCCTGTTCACTGCCGCACGGGTTTGCGAGCAGGTGCGCACCGGCATCCAGGCGCTGCCACGCGGCCAGGAAGCCGCCGCTCGCGCCATGGGCTTCAAGCTGCCGCAGATCTACTGGAACGTGCTGCTGCCCCAGGCCTACCGGATCATCATTCCACCGCTTACCTCGGAATTTCTCAACGTCTTCAAGAACTCCTCCGTGGCCTCGCTGATCGGCCTGATGGAGCTGCTCGCGCAGACCAAGCAGACCGCCGAGTTCTCGGCCAACCTGTTCGAAGCCTTTACCCTGGCGACGCTGATCTACTTCACCCTGAACATGAGCCTGATGCTGCTCATGCGCATGGTCGAGAAGAAAGTCGCGGTGCCCGGCCTGATCTCCGTGGGGGGTAAATAATGGAATTCGACTTCACAGGCATCATCCCGGCCATTCCCGGTTTGTGGAACGGCATGGTGATGACCCTCAAGCTGATGGCCCTGGGTGTCGTTGGCGGGATCATCCTGGGGACGATCCTCGCGCTGATGCGCCTGTCCCACAACAAGCTGGTCTCCAACATCGCTGGCGCCTACGTCAACTATTTCCGCTCGATCCCGTTGCTGCTGGTCATCACCTGGTTCTACCTGGCGGTGCCGTTCGTGCTGCGCTGGATCACCGGTGAAGACACGCCGATCGGCGCGTTCGGCTCTTGCGTCGTGGCGTTCATGATGTTCGAGGCGGCTTACTTCTGCGAAATCGTCCGGGCCGGCGTGCAGTCGATCCCCAAGGGCCAGATGGGCGCGGCACAGGCATTGGGCATGAACTATGGCCAGGTCATGCGCCTGATCATCCTGCCCCAGGCGTTTCGCAAGATGACCCCGCTGTTGCTGCAACAGAGCATCATCCTGTTTCAGGACACCTCGCTGGTCTACACCGTCGGCCTGGTGGACTTCCTCAATGCTTCGCGGGCCAATGGCGACATCATCGGCCGCTCCAATGAGTTCCTGATCATCGCAGGTCTCGTGTACTTCACAATCAGCTTTGCCGCCTCGCTGCTGGTCAAGCGTCTGCAAAAAAGGTTCGCCGTATGATCTCTATCAAGAACATCAACAAGTGGTATGGGGACTTCCAGGTACTGACCAATTGCAGCACCGAGGTCAGCAAGGGTGAGGTTGTGGTGGTGTGCGGGCCGTCGGGTTCGGGCAAGTCCACGCTGATCAAGTGCGTCAACGCGCTGGAGCCGTTCCAGAAAGGCGACATCGTGGTCGATGGCACCTCCATCGCCGACCCGAAGACCAACCTGCCGAAACTGCGTTCGCGGGTGGGCATGGTGTTCCAGCACTTCGAATTGTTCCCGCACCTGACCATCACCGAAAACCTGACCATCGCGCAGATCAAGGTGCTGGGCCGCAGCAAGGAAGAAGCCACCAAAAAAGGCCTGCAACTGCTTGAGCGCGTCGGCCTGTCCGCCCACGCCCACAAGCACCCGGGCCAGCTTTCCGGCGGCCAGCAACAGCGCGTGGCGATCGCCCGTGCGCTGGCGATGGATCCGGTGGTAATGCTGTTCGACGAACCGACTTCTGCCCTCGACCCGGAAATGGTCAACGAAGTACTCGACGTGATGGTGCAACTGGCCCACGAAGGCATGACCATGATGTGCGTGACCCACGAAATGGGCTTTGCCCGCAAAGTGGCGAACCGGGTGATCTTCATGGACCAGGGCCAGATCATCGAAGATTGCGAGAAGGAAGAGTTCTTCGGCGACATCAGCGCCCGCTCCGAACGCGCGCAGCATTTCCTTGAGAAAATCCTGCAGCACTAAGCGTCGCCTTCTTTAGACGCGCTTGCCCTTGTGGCGAGGGAGCTTGCTCCCGCTGGGTCGCGTAGCGGCCCCAAATCCGGCAAATGCGATGTATCAGGCATACCGCATTAGCCGTTTTGCGACTGCTTCGCAGCCGAGCGGGAGCAAGCTCCCTCGCCGGACCGCGTTTGAAGGGCAATCGCCGCCTCACTGGTTGACCCAAGGCTTCTGTGATGAAATGCGACCCCACCCTCTATCGCGCCGCGCCGCCATCACTCGCCGTGAAACCCCGCCTGATCCGCCACCTGTTCCTGCCGCCGCTGGTCATTGCGCTGATGATCGGCCTGGGTTACCTCGGCTTCTGGATCAGCGAGCACTACGGCATTCGCGGCCTGGCCGAGAATGGCGAACGCCAGCTGGAACTGCATGCCCGTGCGGTGGAAAGCGAAATCAGCAAATACACCTATCTGCCCAGCCTGCTGGAACTTGAATCCAGCGTCTCGAAACTGCTCGACGACCCGACACCCGAGCACCGCAAGACCGTCAACGAATACCTCGAGGGCCTGAATCGGCGCAGCCGTAGCCGGGCCATCTATGTCATGGACACCACCGGCCGGGTGATGGCCACCAGCAACTGGCGCGACGTCGACAGTTACCTGGGCGAAGACCTGTCATTCCGCGCCTACTTCCAGAACGCCGTTCGCGGCCAGCCGGGACGCTTCTACGGCATCGGCAGCACCAACGGCGAGCCGGGCTATTACCTGGCCCATGGGCTGGAAGAAAGAGGCAAGATCATCGGCGTGGCCGTGGTCAAGGTGCGTCTCGAAGCCATGGAGGAACGCTGGCAGCGAGCACGCCTGGAAGCCTTCGTCAGCGACGAGAACGGCATCATCATCCTCTCCAGCGATCCAGCGCGACGGCTCAAATCCGTGCGGCCGCTGAGCGACGAAACCAAGGAACGCCTGGCCCGCAGCCTGCAATATTACTGGTTCCCGCTGAACGAACTGATCCCCTTGGCCCGCGAGCAACTGGCCGAAGGCATGGAGAAGCTGACCTTCCCCGCCAATACCGAAATCGCCGCCGACCAGCAGGCCACCAGCTACCTCTCGCAGACCCGGCCGTTGAGCGACACGCCGTGGAATTTCACCTTGCTCACCCCACTTGAAGACCTGCGCCGCCAAGCGATCAACCAGGGCATTCTGGTGGCCGTGGCGTTTGCCCTGGTGGCCTTCCTGCTGATCGCCTGGAACGAGCGGCGCAAGGTCATTGCCACCCGCCTCGCCGCCCGCGAAGCGTTGCAGGAAGCCAACAACCAGCTCGAACGTCGGATTACCGAACGCACCACCGATCTGCGGGCCAGCAACGAGCGGCTCAAAGGCCAGATCCGCGAACGTCGGCAAGCGGAAGAGACCCTGCGCCGCGCCCAGGACGAACTGGTACAGGCCGGCAAGCTGGCGGCCATCGGCCAGATGTCCACCAGCATCGCCCATGAACTCAACCAGCCGCTGGCTGCGTTGCGTACGTTGTCCGGCAACACGGTGCGCTTCCTGGAGCGAGGCCAGCTGGACATTGCCAGCGCCAACCTCAGGACCATCAACGACCTGATCGACCGCATGGGCCGGATCACCGCCAGCCTGCGTGCCTTTGCCCGGCGCGGTGACGACAAAGGCCGGGCCAGCCTGGGCAAGGCCGTCGAGGCCGCGCTGCAATTGCTCGGGGCGCGTCTGGAAAAGCTTGGGGTCCAGACACAGACAGCTTTCGAAGACGTCCAACTGCAAATCGACCAGACACGCCTGGAGCAGATCCTGGTGAACCTGATTGGCAACGCCCTGGACGCGATGCAAGTCCAACCCGAGCCAAGACTGTGGCTCGCCGGTGAGATCAGCGATGGCAAATACCGCCTGCGGGTGCGCGATAACGGCCACGGCATCGATCCGCAGGCACGCAAGCATCTGTTCGAACCTTTCTTCACCACCAAGCCCGGCGAACAAGGCCTGGGCCTCGGCCTGACGCTTTCGGCGAGCCTGTGCGCCGCCGCGGGCGGACACCTGGGCGTCGAGCACCCGGACGATGGTGGCACCACGTTTGTCCTCAGTTTACCGTTGGTAAGCCTTTCACCTGCCGAGCCGCTATGAACAACGACCTGAGCGTTCTGATCGTCGAAGACGACCCCCATGTCCTGTTGGGCTGCCAACAGGCCCTGACCCTGGAAGACATTCCCTGCGTGGGCGTGGGCAGCGCCGAAGAGGCCCTGGAACGGGTTGGCGATGATTTTGCCGGCATCGTCATCAGTGACATCCGGCTGCCGGGCATCGATGGGCTGGAACTGCTGACCCGGCTCAAGGCCCGCGACCGCAGCCTGCCAGTGGTGTTGATCACCGGCCACGGCGACATATCCATGGCCGTCGGCGCCATGCAGAAAGGCGCCTATGACTTCATGGAAAAACCTTTCTCTCCCGAACGCCTGGTGGACGTCGCCCGCCGCGCCCTGGAGCAACGCAGCCTGGCCCGGGAAGTTTCAACGCTGCGCAGGAAACTGGCCGAACGCGATTCGCTGGAAGGCCGGATCATTGGCCGCTCGCCGGCCATGCAGCATTTGCGAGCACTGATCGCCAATGTCGCCGACACCTCGGCCAACGTACTGATCGAGGGTGAAACCGGCACCGGCAAGGAGCTGGTCGCCCGCTGCCTGCATGATTTCAGCCGACGCCAGGACAAACAGTTCGTCGCGCTGAACTGCGGGGGGCTGCCGGAAAACCTGTTCGAAAGCGAGATTTTCGGTCACGAGGCCAACGCCTTCACCGGTGCGGGCAAACGCCGGATCGGCAAGATCGAGCACGCCGATGGCGGCACGCTGTTTCTCGATGAAGTGGAAAGCATGCCCCTGCCCTTGCAGATCAAGCTGCTGCGGGTGTTGCAGGAACGCACCCTGGAGCGCCTGGGTTCGAACCAGAGCGTGGCCGTGGATTGTCGCGTGATCGCCGCCACCAAGTCCGACCTCGACGAAATGGGCCGGGCCGGGCAGTTCCGCAGCGACCTGTATTACCGCCTCAACGTGGTCACCCTGGAACTGCCGCCCCTGCGCGAACGGCGCGAGGACATCCTGCAACTGTTCGAGCATTTCCTCCAGCAATCGTCCCTGCGCTTCGACCGCACGGTGCCGGAGCTGGACAACCAGACCCTGTCGAACCTGATGAGCCATGACTGGCCGGGCAACGTACGTGAACTGCGCAACGTCGCCGAGCGTTATGCCCTCGGCCTGCCCGCTTTCAAGAAGTCCGGCGCCAGCGCGGGCAGCCAGGGCCTGGCTTTCGCCGAAGCGGTGGAAGCCTTCGAGCGCAACCTGTTGGTGGACGCATTGCAACGCAGCGGCGGCAACCTGACCCAGGCCAGCCAGGAACTGGGCATGGCCAAGACCACGCTGTTCGACAAAGTCAAAAAATATGGCTTGAGCCACTGACCGGGGACGCGAACCTGTGGATCTGATTTTCAAGGCGGCGCTTGGCGCAGCCGTAGTGGTCATCCTGGCGATGCTCGCCAAGACCAGGAATTATTACATTGCCGGGCTGGTGCCGCTGTTTCCCACTTTCGCCCTGATCGCCCACTACATCGTCGGCAAGGGCCGCTCGGTGGACGACCTGAAGACCACCATCGTGTTCGGCATGTGGTCGATCATTCCGTACTTCGTCTATCTTGCGACGCTGTACGTGATGGTCGACCGCATGCGCCTCGAAGCCTCATTGGCCATAGCAGCCGTCGCCTGGCTGATGGCAGCGACGGTGCTGGTCAGCGTCTGGGTGCGGCTTCACGGCTGATCCCCGCGATCAATAGCCGACGGTAAACCGCGTCCGTGAAAACTGCGGCGTTTCGACTTCATCGATCATCGCAATGGCGTAGTCGGCAAAGCTGATCCAACTGCGTCCGGCCTGGTCGAACAACAGGTGATCCTTGCCGACACGGAACTGCCCGGTGCGCTCGGTTTCGACGAACTCCGCCGAGGGCGAGAGGAAGGTCCAATCCAGGTCCTGTTCCTTGCGCAACACGTCGAGGAACAATGCACCGGCGCTGGCTTCGGCCAGGTATTCCTCCGGGAAGCCCTCGCTGTCGATCACACGGCTGTCATCCGGCAGCAACAACGAACCGGCACCGCCCACCACCAGCAGACGCTTGACCCCGGCAGCTTTCACCGGAGCGATGACCTTATCGGCCGGCACGGTGGCAAAGTGCGCGGCGCTGATTACCACGTCATGGCCGGTGACTGCTGCGGTCAACGCCTCGCTGTCCAGTACGTCCAGTTGCTTGCTGACCACGCCGGCCCGCTCGCCGATCTTGGTCGTATTGCGGGCGATGGCCGTCACGCTGTGGCCGCGTCGCAGGGCCTCTTCCAACAGCTGGCTGCCGGCCCGGCCGGTGGCGCCAATGATTGCGATTTTGCTCATGAGATTCTCCTATGGTTATTCGTAGGGATTACTTCAACGCATCTTGGAGCCATGAACACATTCGTGGCGAGGGAGCTTGCTCCCGCTCGGCTGCGAAGCAGTCGCAAAAAGGTTCATGCGGTGTGCCAGGTACAACTCATTTGCTGGTATGGGGGCTGCTGCGCAGCCCAGCGGGAGCAAGCTCCCTCGCCACAAAAGCCCCGGTCAAAGGTTGAGGGTCACCACTTCATCTCGCCCTTCGCGACCTTGGCGCTGAGTTCCAGGGAGCTGGCCTCCCCCAGGTTGGGGTAGCGTAGTTTCATCGCGGCGATCAGCGCGGCGGAATCCTTGGCCTTGGCGGTCTCCTCGTCGAAGGCCTTGATGTAGTCGGCGGTGAAGCGCACCGGCGCCAGGGAGCGGGCACTTTCACCCAGGTAATGGCCGGGGATCACCGTGGCCGGTTGCAGTTTTTCAATGCCCGCCAGCGTCGCCAGCCAGTCCTTGTGGGATTGCGCCGTCTGGGTATCGGCCATCCAGACGTGAATATTTTCCGCCACCACCACGCCGCCAACCACTGCCTTGATAGATGGAATCCAGACAAAGCTGCGGTCCGGTTGCGGGCCGTCGAGGCCGATGATCTGCAAGCGCTTGCCCTCCAGCGTCAGGCTGTCGCCCTTGAGTACCTGGGGCACGAGAGTCTTGGCCGGTGCATCGGCCTTCAGAATCGGCCCCCAGTATTTCAACTTGCCGTCGGCGGTGTGCTGGATGTGCTCAACGGTCGCTGCCGACGCGAGCACCTTGGCTTCAGGGAACGCTGAGGTCAGGGTTTCAAGGCCGAAATAGTAGTCTGGATCGCCGTGGCTGATGTAAATCGTGGTCAGCCGTTTGCCGCTGGCGCGGATTTTCTCCACGACCTGCTCGGCCTGGGCCTTGCCAAACTGAGCGTCCACCAGGATTGCCTCCTTGTCGCCGCTGACCAGAACCGAAGTCACCGGAAAAATCGCCGCGGCGCCGGGGTTATAGACATCGAGCGTCAAGTCGCCCGCCCAGGCCTGGGCGGTGAAGGCCAAGGCGGCGGTCGCCAGCAGCAGGCGTTTGATTGGGGTGAATCCGGTCATGTTGTGCTCCGTCGTCCAAGGGTCCGCAAGGGAATGGACAGAGCTTAGTTGCCTGACTCGATACAAAAAATGCGATGCTGGGACATAGTTTGTTTCTAAAATCGGGCAGATCATGGATCGTCTACAAGCAATGCGGGTGTTCGTAACCGTGGTGGACCTGGGCAGCCAATCGGCGGCGGCCGAACATCTGGACCTGTCGCGACCGGTGGTGTCGCGGTACCTGGCGGAGCTGGAAGACTGGGTCGGTGCTCGGCTCATGCACCGCACCACGCGCAAACTGAGCCTGACGGCCGCCGGCTCGGAGATTCTGCCGCGCTGCCGACAGATGCTCGAGCTGTCCGGCGACATTCAAGCCGCCGTGAGCACGCCGGAAGACGCGCCCCGGGGCATGCTGCGCATCACCGCCAGCCCATCATTCGGCCAGTCCCAGCTGGCGTCGGCCATGGCCGAGTTCGTCAAGCGCTACCCAGGGGTAAGCGTCGACCTGCAGATGCTCGATCGCACGGTGAACCTGGTGGATGAGCGCATCGACCTGGCGATCCGCATGAGCAACGATCTCGATCCCAACCTGATCGCCCGGCGCCTCACGGTGTGCCGCTCGGTGATCTGCGCCTCGCCCCGTTACCTGCGCGAGCAGCCGACACCGCAACGGGTGGAGGATTTGAGCCGGCACAACTGCCTGACCCATTCCTACGTCGGCAAGAGCTTGTGGCATTTCGAGCAGGACGGCGAACAGATCGCGGTTCCGGTGCAGGGCAACATCAGCGCCAACGAAGCCAGCACGCTGCTCCAGGCAACGATCGCCGGGGCTGGCGTGGCGATGCTGCCCAGCTACCAGGCCGGCCCTTATCTGCGCAGTGGTGAACTGGTGCGCCTGCTGGCCCACGCCGAACCGCGGCTGATGAACATGTATGCGGTGTATGCATCGCGCAAGCACATGCCCTCGGCGCTGCGTTGCCTGGTGGATTTTCTGGTGCTGAAGTTTCCCGAAACGCCTGAGTGGGATGACGGGCTTTAAGCCTTGTGGGGAGCCTGTGGGAGCGAGCCTGCTCGCGAAAGCGGTGTTTCAGCCAACATCAATGCTGGCTGACATACTGCTTTCGCGAGCAGGCTCGCTCCCACAATGGAAATCGACGCATGACCGGGATTTCACCAAAACCCCGGCCCAAGGCATACTTGCCACCCTTCGTAATCCAGAACCCGAAACCGCCCCATGCGCATCCACGTCAGTTTCATCGACCGCGTCGGCATCACCCAGGAAGTCCTGGCTTTGCTCGGTGGGCGCAATTTGAACCTGGATGCGGTGGAGATGGTGCCGCCCAACGTCTACATCGATGCCCCGACCCTCAGCCCGCAGGTGCTCGACGAACTGCGCGAGGCACTGTTCAGCGTGCGCGGCGTGCAGGCGGTCACCGTGGTGGACATTCTGCCGGGGCAACGCCGACACTTGCAGCTCGATGCCTTGCTCGCCGCCATGACTGACCCGGTGCTGGCCCTCGACAGCGCCGGCAAGGTGCTGCTCGCCAACCCCGCGCTGATCGCCTTGTACGGTCGGGAACCGGCCGGGGAAAGCGTGGCCGAGCTGTTCGGTGACGCGGCGCTGCTGGACGCGCTGCTGGAAAACGGCTTTCGCCTGCCGCTGCGGGAAATCACCCTCAACGGCCAGACCTTGTTGCTGGACGCCACGCCCATTACCGATGCCGGGGCGCTGCTGACGCTTTACCAGCCAAACCGTATCGGCGAACGCCTGTCGGCCCTGCATCACGACCACGCCGAGGGTTTCGATGCGCTGCTGGGCGAATCCCCGGCGATCCGCACGCTCAAGGCCCGGGCCCAGCGCGTCGCGGCCCTGGATGCGCCGCTGCTGATCCAGGGGGAGACCGGTACCGGCAAGGAACTGGTGGCCCGCGCCTGCCACGCCATCAGCGCCCGCCACGGTGCGCCATTCCTGGCCCTGAACTGCGCCGCGCTGCCGGAGAACCTCGCCGAAAGCGAACTGTTCGGCTATGCCCCCGGCGCCTTCACCGGCGCCCAGCGCGGCGGCAAGCCGGGGCTGATGGAACTGGCGAACCAGGGTACGGTGTTTCTCGATGAAATCGGCGAGATGTCGCCGTACCTGCAAGCCAAGCTGCTGCGTTTCCTCAATGACGGCAGCTTTCGCCGTGTGGGTGGCGATCGGGAGATCAAGGTCAATGTGCGGATCCTCAGCGCCACCCACCGCAACCTGGAGAAAATGGTCAGCGAAGGCTCGTTCCGCGAAGACTTGTTCTACCGCCTGAACGTGCTTAACGTCGAAGTCCCGCCGCTGCGTGAGCGCGGCCAGGACATCCTGCTGCTGGCGCGTTATTTCATGCAGCAGGCCTGCGCGCAAATCCAGCGCCCGGTCTGTCGGTTGGCCCCCGGCACCTATCCGGCATTGCTGGGCAATCGTTGGCCGGGCAATGTGCGGCAACTGCAGAACGTGATCTTCCGCGCCGCCGCCATCTGCGAAAGCAGCCTGGTGGACATCGGCGACCTCGACATCGCCGGCACCTCCGTGGCGCGCCAAGGCGATGTGGAAGTCGAAAGCCTGGAGCAGGCCGTCGAAGCGTTCGAGAAACAATTGCTCGAATCGCTGTACACCAACTACCCCTCCACCCGTCAACTCGCCAGCCGCTTGCAAACCTCTCATACGGCCATTGCCCATCGGTTGCGCAAGTACGGCATCACCAACAAGCCATGAACCCACCACCACATTCCTTGTGGGCACACCTCTGCGGACACCTGCCCCTGTGGGAGCGAGCCTGCTCGCGAAAGCAGTATGTCAGCCAGCATTGATGTTGCCTGATACACCGCTTTCGCGAGCAGGCTCGCTCCCACAAGGTCTGACGGGCACATCTAAAAACGACCTCCACTGTACTGAAAGCGCTACAGCGGAACGATATCGCTACAGTCGCCGTCAGCCTGCGCAGCGTAAGGCTCTGATCCCATAACGATTTTATCCGGCCCAGGCACTGTAGCGATTTCGCTACAGGGCGAAAGTTTATCGTCGCGCGAAGATTCTTCAACTTATTGATAAATAAAGGATTTTGTATATTGGCCACGTTCTTGCTAAGGCTTTAGCTATTCGGCCGGGCCAAGCCCCGCGCCTTTCTTCGCGTCCACCAGACGAAATCTGGCCCCAGGAGTTTCCATGAGCGAGTTGCGTTTTACTGAAGATCACGAATGGCTGCGCACCGAAGCAGACGGCAGCGTCACCGTAGGCATTACCGCCTTCGCGCAGAACGCATTGGGCGACGTGGTTTTTGTGCAACTGCCTGAATTGCAGTCCTACGCCAAGGGCGACGAAGCCTCCACGGTTGAATCGGTGAAAGCCGCCAGCGGTGTGTACATGCCCCTCGATGGTGAAGTACTTGAAGTGAACGACAAGCTCGGCGACAGCCCGGAACTGGTCAACGAAGATCCGCTGGGCGACGGCTGGTTCTTCCGCTTTAAACCGACCGACGCCGACGCAGTGGCTAAGCTGTTGGATCAAGACGCCTACGATCGCCTGATCAAAGCCAACGCCGAAGCCTGAGGAGCCACGACATGACCGTAAATCTCGGCACCGCCAACGAATTCATCGCCCGTCATATCGGCCCTCGGGCCAGCGACGAGCAAGCCATGCTCGAGCGCCTGGGTTTCGACTCCCTGGAAGCCCTCAGCGCCAGCGTCATCCCGGAAAGCATCAAGGGCACCAGCGTGCTGGACATGGGCGACGGCCAGAGCGAAGCCGATGCACTGGCCTCGATCAAGGCCATCGCCGGCAAGAACCAGCTATTCAAGACCTACATCGGCCAGGGTTACTACAACTGCCACACCCCAGCGCCGATCCTGCGCAATCTGCTGGAAAATCCGGCCTGGTACACCGCCTACACCCCGTACCAGCCGGAAATTTCCCAGGGCCGTCTCGAAGCGCTGCTGAATTTCCAGACCTTGATCAGCGACCTCACCGGCCTGCCGATCGCCAACGCCTCGCTGCTCGACGAAGCCACCGCCGCTGCCGAAGCCATGACCTTCTGCAAGCGCCTGAGCAAGAACAAGGGCAGCAATGCCTTCTTCGCCTCCCGCCATTGCCACCCGCAGACCCTCGACGTGCTGCGCACCCGTGCCGAGCCCCTGGGTATCAACGTGGTGGTCGGTGATGAACGCGAACTGAGCGACGTCAGCGGCTTTTTTGGCGCACTGTTGCAATACCCGGCCAGCAACGGTGACCTGTTCGACTATAGCGAGCTGACCGAACGTTTCCACGCCGCCAATGCCCTGGTGGCCGTCGCGGCTGACCTGCTGGCCCTGACGCTACTGACCGCTCCCGGTGAATTCGGTGCAGACGTGGCCATCGGCAGCGCCCAGCGCTTCGGCGTGCCACTGGGTTTCGGCGGCCCGCACGCGGCGTATTTTTCCACCAAGGATGCGTTCAAGCGCGACATGCCGGGCCGTCTGGTCGGCGTTTCCGTAGACCGTTTCGGCAAGCCGGCCCTGCGCCTGGCGATGCAGACCCGCGAGCAACACATCCGCCGCGAGAAAGCCACCAGCAATATCTGCACCGCCCAGGTGCTGCTTGCCAACATCGCCAGCATGTACGCTGTGTATCACGGTCCCAAAGGCCTGGTGCAGATTGCCAACCGCATCCACCACCTGACCGCGATCCTCGCCAAGGGCCTGGGCGCGCTGGGCCTGAGCGTCGAGCAAGAGAGCTTCTTCGACACACTGACCCTGCACACCGGCGCACAGACTGCCGCCCTGCACGACAAGGCGCGCGCTCAACGCATCAACCTGCGCGCGGTGGATGCAGAGCGCCTGGGCCTGTCCCTGGACGAGACCACCAGCCAGGCTGATATCGAGGCATTGTGGAGCCTGTTGGCCGACGGCAAGGCCCTGCCGGACTTCGCCTCCCTCGCCGCCAGCGTGCAAAGCCGCATCCCGGCCGAACTGGTGCGCCAATCGGCGATCCTCAGCCACCCGGTGTTCAACCGCTACCATTCCGAAACCGAGCTGATGCGTTACCTGCGCAAGCTCGCCGACAAGGACCTGGCCCTGGATCGCACCATGATCCCGCTGGGTTCCTGCACGATGAAACTCAACGCAGCCAGCGAAATGATCCCGGTGACCTGGGCCGAATTCGGCGCCCTGCACCCGTTCGCCCCGGCCGAGCAGAGCGCCGGCTACCAGCAATTGACCGACGAGCTGGAAGCGATGCTCTGCGCCGCCACCGGCTATGACGCGGTGTCGCTGCAACCCAACGCCGGTTCCCAAGGTGAATACGCTGGCCTGCTGGCAATCCGCGCCTACCACCAGAGCCGTGGCGAAGACCGTCGCGACATCTGCCTGATCCCGTCCTCCGCCCACGGCACCAACCCGGCCACCGCCAACATGGCCGGCATGCGCGTGGTCGTGACCGCGTGCGATGCCCGTGGCAACGTCGACATCGAAGACCTGCGCGCCAAGGCCATCGAGCACCGCGAACACCTCGCCGCGCTGATGATCACCTACCCGTCCACCCACGGCGTGTTCGAAGAAGGCATCCGCGAAATCTGCGGCATCATTCATGACAACGGCGGCCAGGTATACATCGACGGCGCCAACATGAACGCCATGGTCGGACTCTGCGCCCCAGGCAAGTTCGGCGGCGACGTGTCGCACCTGAACCTGCACAAGACCTTCTGCATCCCTCACGGCGGTGGCGGCCCGGGCGTCGGCCCGATCGGCGTCAAGTCGCACCTGGCACCGTTCCTGCCCGGCCATGCGAACATGGAGCGCAAGGAAGGCGCGGTATGCGCGGCGCCGTTCGGCAGTGCGAGCATTTTGCCGATCACCTGGATGTACATCCGCATGATGGGCGGCGCCGGCCTCAAGCGCGCCTCGCAACTGGCGATCCTCAACGCCAACTACATCGCCCGTCGCCTGGAAGAGCACTACCCGGTGCTCTACTCCGGCAGCAACGGCCTGGTAGCCCACGAATGCATCCTCGATTTGCGTCCGCTCAAGGACAGCAGCGGCATCAGCGTCGATGACGTCGCCAAGCGCCTGATCGACTTCGGCTTCCACGCCCCGACCATGTCGTTCCCGGTGGCCGGCACATTGATGATCGAGCCGACCGAAAGCGAATCCAAGGAAGAACTGGACCGCTTCTGCGACGCCATGATCTGCATCCGTGAAGAAATCCGCGCGGTGGAGAACGGCAGCCTCGACAAAGACGACAACCCGCTGAAAAACGCCCCGCACACCGCGGCGGAACTTGTCGGCGAGTGGACTCACCCCTACAGCCGCGAACAGGCCGTTTACCCGGTGGCGTCGTTGATCGAAGGCAAATACTGGCCGCCGGTGGGCCGGGTCGACAACGTGTTCGGCGACCGCAACCTGGTCTGCGCCTGCCCGTCGATCGAAAGCTACGCTTGACCATGAAGGGGCGGGCTAGCTCGCCCCTCTTTCAATAACACCGCCTATCCCTTGTGGGAGCGGGCTTGCTCGCGAAGGCGGTGTATCAGTCAACATCTATCTGGCTGACACACCGCCTTCGCGAGCAAGCCCGCTCCCACAAGGGGATCTACGCCAATCTCGAACTCATAAAAAGAAACCGGAGAAACACCATGTCGTTAAGCGTGTTCGACCTGTTCAAGATCGGCATCGGCCCTTCCAGCTCCCACACGGTTGGCCCGATGCGTGCCGCGGCCCGGTTCGTCGAAGGTCTGCGCCGTGATGACCTGCTCAAGACCACTGCCAGCGTCAAAGTCGAGCTGTATGGCTCCCTCGGTGCCACCGGCAAGGGCCATGGCAGTGACAAGGCCGTGCTGCTGGGCCTGGAAGGCGAGCACCCGGATACCGTGGACACCGAAACAGTCACCGCCCGGCTCCAGGAGATTCGCAGCAGCGGTCGCCTGAACCTGCTCGGCGAACACCCCATCGAATTCAACGAAAAACTGCACCTGGCGATGATCCGCAAACCGTTGGCCTTCCACCCCAACGGCATGATCTTCCGCGCCTTCGATGCCGCCGGGTTGCAAGTGCGCAGCCGCGAGTATTACTCGGTAGGCGGCGGCTTTGTGGTGGACGAAGGCGCCGCCGGTGCCGACCGCATCGTCGAGGATGCAACACCGCTGACCTTCCCGTTCAAGAGCGCCAAGGACCTGCTCGCCCATTGCACCACTTACGGCCTGTCCATCAGCCAGGTGATGCTGACCAACGAAAGTGCCTGGCGCCCCGAAGCCGAAACCCGCGCCGGCCTGCTGAAGATCTGGCAGGTCATGCAGGATTGCGTGGCGGCCGGCTGTCGCAATGAAGGGATCCTGCCGGGCGGGCTGAAGGTCAAGCGACGGGCCGCCGCGCTGCATCGCCAGCTGTGCAAGAACCCCGAAGCGGCATTGCGTGATCCGTTGTCCGTGCTCGACTGGGTCAACCTGTATGCCTTGGCCGTCAACGAAGAAAACGCCTACGGCGGACGCGTTGTCACCGCGCCTACCAACGGCGCGGCAGGCATCGTTCCGGCCGTACTGCATTACTACATGCGCTTCATTCCCGGGGCCAACGAGGATGGCGTGGTGCGGTTCCTGCTGACGGCCGCCGCCATTGGCATCCTCTACAAGGAAAACGCTTCCATTTCCGGCGCCGAAGTCGGCTGCCAGGGCGAAGTCGGCGTGGCCTGTTCCATGGCGGCCGGCGCACTGTGCGAAGTCTTGGGCGGCACCGTGCAACAAGTGGAAAACGCCGCCGAAATCGGCATGGAACACAACCTCGGCCTGACCTGCGACCCCATTGGCGGCCTCGTCCAGGTGCCCTGCATCGAGCGCAACGCCATGGGCTCGGTGAAAGCCATCAACGCGGTGCGCATGGCCATGCGCGGCGACGGGCATCACTTCGTCTCCCTCGACAAAGTCATCCGCACCATGCGCCAGACCGGCGCCGACATGAAAAGCAAATACAAGGAGACCGCCCGCGGCGGTCTGGCGGTCAACATCATCGAATGCTGATGCGCGCCACTTTCATTTTCCAGGAGCTGATATGTCCACCGAACAATTGTTGAAAACCCCGCTGCACGCGCTGCACCTTGAGCTGGGCGCGCGCATGGTGCCATTTGCCGGCTACGACATGCCCGTGCAATACCCGCTGGGCGTCATGAAAGAACACCAGCACACCCGTGATCAGGCCGGGCTGTTCGATGTGTCCCACATGGGCCAGATCCGCCTGACCGGCGCCGATGCCGCCAAAGCCCTGGAGACACTGGTGCCGGTGGACATCATCGACCTGCCGGTGGGCATGCAGCGCTACGCCATGTTCACCAACGATAACGGCGGCATCCTTGACGACCTGATGGTCGCCAACCTGGGCAATGACGAACTGATCCTGGTGATCAACGCCGCCTGCAAGCATCAGGACCTGGCCCACCTGCAAGCGAAAATCGGCGACCGGTGCAGCATCGAACCGCTGTTCGAAGCCCGCGCCCTGCTCGCCTTGCAAGGCCCGGCCGCCGTCAGCGTACTCGCGCGCCTGGCGCCGGACGTGGCGAAAATGACCTTCATGCAGTTCCAGCGCGTCACGCTGCTGGGCGTGGATTGTTTTGTCAGTCGTTCGGGCTACACCGGCGAAGACGGTTTCGAGATTTCCGTGCCGGCCGCCGACACAGAGAAACTCGCCCGTGCCCTGCTGGCCGAACCGGAAGTCGCGGCCATTGGCCTCGGTGCCCGCGACTCCCTGCGCCTGGAAGCCGGCCTGTGCCTTTATGGCCACGACATGAACACCGAAACCACGCCGATCGAAGCCAGCCTGCTCTGGGCCATTTCCAAAGTACGCCGTGCCGACGGTGCCCGCGCCGGTGGGTTCCCCGGGGCTGAGACCATCTTCGCCCAACAACAGAGCGGCGTCAGCCGCAAACGCGTCGGCCTGCTGCCCCAGGAACGCACACCGGTGCGCGAAGGCGCGGAGATCGTCAACGAAGCTGGCGAGAACATCGGCACCGTATGCAGCGGCGGTTTCGGCCCGACGCTGGGCGGTCCGTTGGCGATGGGCTATCTGGACAGCGCCTACGTGGCATTGGATACACCGGTCTGGGCCATTGTGCGTGGGAAAAAGGTGCCCATGCTTGTAAGCAAAATGCCATTTGTTGCACAGCGCTACTACCGTGGTTGATTGGCTGTTTCTATAAGTAACGCGGTTGCGTTAAACGTGCACTAATGTGTAACGCAACCGCCATAAAAAGGTGCATGTTTGATATTCAACCGGGCTTATAACGTCGCGGAACTATCGGACTAGCCTTTCGAATAAGCCTTCCCCAGCGAAACATCTAAATCGCCAGCAAGCTGAGCAAATCCGGGCCCTTGAGGGGGGTTGTTTTTTCATCGGAAGTTGGCGTAGAGTTTCGTCACTGTGTTTGCATGGGTCGCTTGGATCGTGACCTGGGCAGTAGCCTACGAAGTTAGCTACATCCCGTTCGACGTCATCTTACTTTCCTGCAACCCAGCCCCAGTACTCTTTCGCGTTGAAAGAGGCTGTCATTAATTTAGCGTCAAGGAAATTAAGAAAATGTCTACTCGTCAGAGCGGTACCGTCAAGTGGTTCAACGACGAAAAAGGTTTTGGTTTCATCACCCCTGAAAGCGGTCCGGACCTGTTCGTGCACTTCCGCGCCATCCAGGGCAACGGCTTCAAGAGCCTGAAAGAAGGCCAGAAAGTCACTTTCGTCGCTGTGCAGGGCCAGAAAGGCATGCAGGCTGACGAGGTTCAAGCCGAGGCCTGAGGCTTTCGCAAACTAAAAAGCCCCTGATTGATATCAGGGGCTTTTTTATGGGCGCAAATCCGTAAAATGGCTTCTTTTTTCAGCCGAGGCCGTCATGCCGAAACACCTGCTCACTCCCCAGGGCGATTTCCCCCCCGTCGGCCTGGGCCGTCGCCTGGCAGCGATGTTTTATGACTTCCTGCTGTGCACGGCGCTGCTGATCGTGACCGGCGGCGTCTACAAGATGATCCAGATGGCGATCCTCGGCGAAGAAAAGATGCGCGCCCTCACCGACGCCGGAGCGCTGGACGGTGACCCGCTGCTGTCCACCGTGTTGCTTTTTGTGCTGTTCGGTTTCTTCGCCAAGTTCTGGACCCACAACGGCCAGACCCTGGGCATGCAAGTCTGGTGTATTCGCGTGCAGAACGCCGATGGCACGGCCATCAGCCTGTGGCAGGCGCTGTTGCGGTTCGTGGTGTCGATTGCGTCGTTGCTGCTGCTGGGGCTGGGTTTCATCTGGGCGCTGTTCGACAAGCGCAAGCGCGGCTGGCATGACATCTACTCGGATACGCAGCTGGTGCGGATTCCCAAGAAGACCAAGTAAAGGAACAACCACTGGTCTCGTGGCGAGGGAGCTTGCTCCCGCTCGGCTGCGCAGCAGTCGTAAAAGGCCTGTTTGGTTTACCTGAAGATATGCGGTGCTGGCAGGAGGGGGCTGCTTCGCAGCCTAGCGGGAGCAAGCTCCCTCGCCACGAAGGTTTCTCAGGTCTCAATACCTCTCAAAGCTTCAAGCCCTTCAGAGGTCTCAAGACTCCAGGAATCAAGCATTCCCCGCCAATTTCATCCGCGCTGCCTGGGTGAAGTCCAGCATACGCTTGAGCGGGCGGATGGCCTGAGGGATCAAGGCCGGGTCGACAAAGATTTCGTTGCTGCCATCCTTCAGCGCCTGGAGCGTGCGCTCCAGGGTGTTCATCGCCATCCACGGGCAATGCGCGCAACTGCGGCACGCCGCGCCGTTGCCAGCCGTAGGGGCTTCGATGAAGACTTTGTCGGGGCACAGCTGCTGCATCTTGTAGAAGATGCCGCGGTCGGTGGCGACGATCAGCGTCTTGTTCGGCAAGCTTTGCGCCGCAGCGATCAACTGACTGGTGGAGCCCACGGCATCCGCCAGCTCGATCACCGAGGTCGGCGACTCCGGGTGCACCAGGATCGCGGCGTCCGGGTACAGCGCCTTCATGTCTTCCAGTTGCTTGGACTTGAACTCCTCGTGGACGATGCAGGCACCGTCCCAGAGCAGCATGTCGGCGCCGGTCTTGCGCTGGATGTAGGTGCCCAGGTGCTTGTCCGGGCCCCAGATGATCGTCTCGCCGTTGTCCATCAGGCTCTCGACGATCTCCAGCGCGCAGCTGGACGTCACGACCCAGTCGGCCCGGGCCTTTACCGCCGCCGAAGTGTTGGCGTAGACCACCACGGTGCGCTCCGGATGCTGGTCGCAGAACGCCGAGAACTCATCCACCGGGCAGCCCAGGTCCAGGGAGCAGGTGGCTTCCAGGGTCGGCATCAGCACGCGTTTTTCAGGATTGAGGATCTTCGCGGTCTCGCCCATGAACTTGACCCCGGCCACCACCACAGTCTTGGCCGGATGGGCGTTGCCGAAGCGGGCCATTTCCAGGGAGTCGGAAACACAGCCCCCAGTCTCCTCGGCCAGGGCCTGGATGATCGGGTCACAGTAGAAATGCGCAACCAGCACCGCGTCCTGAGCCTTGAGCTCGGCGGCGATGGCGGCGCGGTACCAGGCTTCTTGCTCGGCCGTCAGCGGCTTGGGCTGCTTGGCATCGAGGTGGGCCTGGACCAGAAGGCGTTCGGAAATCTGCGTCATGTTCGCAAGACCTATGGGCGCGTTTTGCGCGAAAGTCGAGTATACACCCGGCTCCGGACCACTCGGGTACCGCCGGGAAAGTGGGTATCAATCAGGCACGGGACAGCATGAAGCCGGCAAGGCTACAGAATATCCCGCCGTTGCAAAAGATCATTCTGACCTGTGCCCGGCCACTGCAACGCACCCGTTCCCTCGTGGTGCCAAGCTGACTGAAATGTAATCACCCGCCGCGTCCGGCTGTGTCATCTTCTTTTCAACCCGCACAGGGGCCTGCCCCTGTGCCAGCTTTGAATCGAGCGATGGATTTTCAAACGTCATGCAATCGAAAACTTCCCGGCGAACCTTCGTCAAGGGCCTGACTGCCGGCGGCATCCTTGGTGGCCTGGGCTTGTGGCGCTCGCCCGTCTGGGCGATTGCCAGCCCGGGCCAGCCCAACGTACTGAGCGGCACCGAGTTCGACCTGTTCATCGGCGAAAGCCCGGTCAATTTCACCGGCAACCCGCGCACCGCCCAGACCATCAACGGCGGTATCCCCGGGCCGTTGCTGCGCTGGCGGGAGGGCGACACCGTGACCTTGCGCGTACGCAATCGCCTGCAAGACAGCACTTCGATCCATTGGCACGGCATCCTCCTGCCGGCCAACATGGACGGCGTCCCCGGGCTGAGCTTCAAAGGCATCGAGCCCGGCGGCCTGTATGTCTACCAGTTCAAGGTCCGGCAGAACGGCACCTATTGGTACCACAGCCATTCCGGCTTCCAGGAGCAATCCGGGGTCTATGGCCCACTGGTCATCGACGCCAGGGAACCCGAGCCTTTCCAGTACGAGCGGGACTACGTGGTCATGCTCACCGACTGGAGCGATGAGGACCCCACCCAAATCATCCGCAAGCTGAAGAAACAATCGGACTACTACAACTACAACAAACGCACGGTCGGCGACTTCATCGACGATGTCGGCAAGAACGGCTGGGCCGCCACCGTGGCCGATCGCAAGATGTGGGCCGAGATGAAGATGAATCCCACCGACCTGGCCGACGTCAGTGGCGCCACCTATACCTATCTCATGAACGGCCAGGCACCGGACATGAACTGGACCGGCCTGTTCAAGCTGGGTGAACGCATCCGCTTGCGTTTTATCAATGGCTCGTCGATGACCTATTTCGATGTGCGTATCCCCGGCCTGAAAATGACCGTCGTGGCCTCTGATGGCCAGTACGTCAAACCGGTGAGTGTCGATGAGTTCCGAATCGCCGTGGCGGAAACCTACGACGTCATCATCGAGCCGACGCAGCAAGCCTACACCCTGTTCGCCCAGTCCATGGACCGCACCGGCTACGCCCGCGGCACCCTCGCGACCCGGGCCGGATTGGCGGCGCCGGTTCCGCCCCTGGACCCTCGGCCACTGGTGACCATGGACGACATGGGCATGGCCGACATGGAGCACGGATCGATGCAGGGCATGGACCATAGCCAGATGCAGGGCATGGATGACATGACCGGCATGGACCACGGCACCATGCCAGGTATGGGCGGGATGCAAACCCATCCCGAAACGGAGAACGACAATCCGTTGGTTGACATGCAGGCCATGAGCGTCAAACCCAAGCTCGACGACCCAGGCATGGGCCTGCGCAACAATGGCCGCAAAGTGCTGACCTACGCGGACCTGCGCAGCACCTTTGGCGACCCCGACGGCCGCGAGCCGGGCCGCACGATCGAGCTGCACCTGACCGGGCACATGGAAAAATTCGTCTGGTCGTTCAACGGCGTGAAGTTCAGCGACGCCGCTCCGCTGCTGCTCAAGTACGGCGAGCGCCTGCGCATCGTCTTGATCAACGACACCATGATGACCCACCCCATCCACCTGCATGGCATGTGGAGCGACCTGGAAGACGAAAACGGCCAGTTCATGGTGCGCAAGCACACCATCGACGTACCGCCCGGTTCCAGGCGCAGCTATCGGGTGACTGCCGACGCGCTTGGCCGCTGGGCCTATCACTGCCACCTGCTGTTTCATATGGAAATGGGCATGTTCCGCGAAGTCCGGGTACAGGAATGAGGAGCCGACCATGATCAGCCTGTTTAAATCCCCCACCCTGCCCGTGGCTGTGCTTGCCCTCGGCACCAGCCTGTCAGCTTGGGCAGCAAGCGACACGATGCAAGGCATGGATCACAGCCAGATGCCGGGTATGGACCACAGCCAGATGCAAGGCATGGACTCGATGCAGGGCATGGATTCCATGCAAGCCGCGCCCACCAGCAGTCGCACACCGATCCCTGAACTGACCGCCGCTGACCGCGCCGCCGTCTATGAAGACCATGGTGGCCATGCGGTGCACGACAGCGCCATCAACTCATTCTTCCTGATCGACCAGTTGGAGTGGCAAGACGCCGATGACGGCAGCGCCCTTAGCTGGGATGCCTCCGGCTGGATCGGCGGCGACATCGACCGCTTGTGGCTGCGCTCTGAAGGCGAGCGCACCCATGGCAAGACCGAAGAAGCCGAACTCCAGGCCCTCTGGGGCCATGCCATCAGCCCTTGGTGGGATGTGGTGGCCGGCGTGCGCCAGGACTTCAAGCCAGGCGACTCACAGACCTGGGCAGCATTCGGCGTACAAGGCATGGCGCTGTACAACTTCGAAGCCGAGGCCACCGCCTTCATCGGTGAAGATGGCCAGAGCGCGGCGCGCCTGGAGGGCGACTACGACATTCTGCTGACCAATCGGCTGATTCTGCAGCCCACCGCCGAAGCCAACTTCTACGGCAAGAATGACCCTGATCGGGGCGTCGGCTCGGGATTGTCCGACACCGAAGTGGGGCTGCGGCTGCGCTACGAAATCCGCCGTGAGTTCGCCCCGTACGTTGGCGTGACCTGGAACCGCGTCTACGGCAACACCGCCGACTACGCCCGGGACGAAGGCGAAGACCGCAGCGAGGCACGCCTGGTCGTAGGTGTGCGCCTGTGGTTCTGAGGCATTGGCCCTGCTCCATCAATCACTGAAAAACAAGCTGTAGGAGTCCTGCATGTCATTCATCAAAACCGCTGTCATGGCCGCCGCGCTGTCCACCGGCCTGTTGGCCAGTGGCCTGGCCCAGGCCCATCCGAAACTGCTGTCCTCCAGCCCCGCCGAAGGCGCTGAGGGGGCATCGCCAGTGAAGATCGAGCTGCACTTTTCCGAAAATCTCGTGACCCAATTTTCCGGCGCCAAGCTGATTATGACCGGGATGCCCGGCATGTCGGCGCACGCACCAATGCCCGTGCCAGCCAAGGTTTCCGGCAGCGATGATCCGAAAACCATGGTCATTACTCCCCATGCGCCTCTCACCGCCGGCACCTACCAGGTGCAGTGGCGCGCGGTATCGTCAGACACGCACCCGATCACCGGCAATATCACGTTCAAGGTGAAGTGAGTTGACGAGCGACTCGATCAACATCGCGCTGCGCTTTGCCCTGTACCTGGATCTGATGTTGCTGTTCGGCCTGGCTGCGTTTGGCCTTTACAGCCTGCGAGGTCGGGAGCGGGTGTCAGGCGCGGTGTTGCCTTTCGCGTCGTTGCTGGCGACCACGGCCGTGCTTGGGATGTTGCTCTCCCTGGGCGCCATGGCGTGCATGACCTGGGCCATGAGCGGAGCTTCGGAGTGGGCGGAGCTGTGGCCGCACTTCGAAATGATGGTGCTGGAAACCGATGTCGGTCTGAGCTGGACGCTGCGAATGGCGGCGTTGTTGCTGGCCGGTTTCGCCGTGACGCTTGATAGCCGCTCGCCAACCGTCAGCCTGGTCCTGGCCATGCTGGGCGGAGCCGTGGCTCTGGCGACGCTGGCCTGGGCGGGGCACGGCGCCATGGACGAAGGCGCACGCCGCAGCTGGCATTTCATCAGCGACTTCCTGCACCTGTGGGCAGCGGGTGGCTGGGTCGGAGCCTTGGCCGCGTTTGCCCTGCTGCTTCGGCAGGCCGAACCTCAGCTGGCGGTACTGGCCCGGACCTTGAGCGGATTTGCCACGGCCGGTGCGGTAATTGTGGCAGTCATCGCGGTGACAGGAGTCGCCAATTATCTGTTCATCGTCGGTCCGAACGTCGCGGGGTTACTCGACAGCACCTATGGTCAGCTGCTGATGCTGAAACTCGGCCTGTTCCTGGCCATGCTGGGGTTCGCCGCGCTGAACCGTTTTCACCTGGGCCCGCTGCTGGAACAGGCCCGACAGACCGGCGAGCACCGAGCCGCGGTGAGGGCCCTGCGGCGCAGCATGCTGCTGGAGCTTTGTGTAGCGGTGATTATCCTGGGATTGGTGGCGTGGCTGGGGACGTTAAGCCCAGGGATAGGATAGAACCCCTCTCACGGCACTCACCGAACCCGTGGCGAGGGAGCTCGCTCCCGCTGGGGGCGAAGCCGCCCCAAAACCGCCGCACTCGGTCCACCAGATGCATCGCGTCCATTCTTTTTCAGGTCTGCTTCGCAGCCCAGCGGGAGCAAGCTCCCTCGCCACGAAGGGCAACTGCGTGCGGAATTTGATTATTCGATAAGCTCCGCCGTTTTTCAGTTTGCCCAAAGCAGGCCACCGCAGCCTAAATGTGCTTCGTCTTAGCCAAGGCCCTGTCATGGAAAACAACCAGATCTTGAGCACCCGCGCCGTCTGGCTGATGGTCAGTATCGTGCTGGTAGCGCTGAACCTGCGGCCCTCGATGGCCGCGGTCGGGCCGCTGCTGTCAGCCATTCGCGACGAGGTGCCCCTGAGTTTCAGCAGCGCTTCACTGCTGACCATGCTGCCCGTCATGGCGATGGGCGTGGCCATGTTCCTGGGCATGCGCATCGCCCTGCGCATCGGTGAACACCGTACCGTCGTCCTGTCGCTGCTGATCATTGGTATCGCCACGGCATCGCGCTTGTATCTGGACAGCACCGTCGGGTTGGTCACCAGCGCGGTGGTGGCCGGGCTCGGAATCGCCTTGATCCAGGCCGTGATGCCGGCACTGATCAAGGCGCGCTTCGCCGACAGCGTCTCGCTGCTGATGGGCTTGTATGTCACCTCAATCATGGGCGGCGCGGCGCTTGCCGCCTCGTTTTCACCCTTTATCCTGGCGCAGACCGGCAGTTGGCGCATCGGCCTGGCGATCTGGGCCTTGCTGGCGCTGGTCGCCTTGGGCTGCTGGTGGGTCCAACGCTGGAGCGTCACGCCCCTGCCCCAAGCCGCATCCCAACGCCACCAAGCGTTTTTCGGCAACGCCCGAGCCTGGCTGCTGGCGATTTTTTTTGGCTTGGGCACCGCCTCTTATACCTGCGTATTGGCCTGGCTGGCCCCGTATTACGTGGAAAAAGGCTGGAGCGAACAGCACGCCGGCCTGCTGCTGGGATTTCTCACGACGATGGAGGTGTTGTCCGGCCTCATCACTCCGGCGATCGCCAACCGCAGGCAGGACAAACGTAAAATCCTGATCGTTCTGCTGGTCATGATCATGGCCGGCTTCTGCGGTCTGATTCTCAATCCGGAGCGCCTCAGCCTGTTATGGCCGAGCCTGTTGGGGCTGGGTATCGGCGGGCTGTTCCCCATGAGCCTGATCGTCTCCCTCGATCACCTGGACAACCCACGCCGCGCCGGGGGGCTCACTGCATTCGTGCAGGGCATCGGCTACCTCATCGCCGGGCTGTCGCCGCTGATTGCCGGGATGATCCGTGACCGACTGGGAAGTTTCGAATGGGCTTGGTGGTCGCTCGTGGCGGTCATCGCGCTGATGATCGGGATGGCGTTGCGGCTCGATCCCAGGCATTACGCCCGGCACATCCTGTAATCGGCCGGATTCGCTCGATCACTTTCCTGCGGGCAAAAAAAAATCCGGAAATCCTCACTTACGTGGGCCTTCCAGACTTTTAAAACTACAGAAAATGGTGGGTCGTGTGGGATTCGAACCTACGACCAATTGGTTAAAAGCCAACTGCTCTACCAACTGAGCTAACGACCCTCTGTGTGGTGGCGCGTATAATACTGATTTCTAAGGACTATTCAACACTTAATTTGAAATAAATCAAAAATAAGGGGTTGGATCGCTTACGCCGGCTGCCGCGAAGCCTTCAGCACGCAGACGGCAGCTGTCGCACTTGCCACAAGCACGCCCTTGATCATCGGCCTGATAGCACGAGACGGTAAGGCCGTAGTCCACGCCCAGCTTCACCCCCGCCTTGACGATGTCAGCCTTGCTGAGATTTTGCAGCGGCGCCTGGATACGGAAGCCTTGCCCTTCTACACCGGCCTTGGTCGCCAGGTTGGCCATACGCTCGAAGGCTTCGACGAACTCCGGGCGGCAATCCGGATAACCGGAATAATCCACCGCATTGACACCAATGAAGATGTCACGCGCCCCCAGTACTTCGGCCCAGCCCAACGCCAGGGACAGGAACACGGTATTGCGCGCCGGCACGTAGGTCACCGGAATCCCCTCGCTCGGTGCTTCGGGTACGTCGATGGAACTGTCGGTCAACGCCGAACCGCCGATGCCGTTGAGGTTCAGGCCGATCACCTTGTGTTCGATTACACCCAGGTCTCGTGCCACTCGCTCGGCAGCATGCAGTTCGGCACGGTGGCGCTGGCCATAATCGAAGCTCATGGTGTAGCAGCGATAACCTTCGGCACGGGCCATCGCCACGACGGTCGCCGAGTCCAGGCCACCGGACAGCAGGATGACGGCACGTTTTTCAGAAGTGGTTGATTGTTCAGTCATGTCAGCGCCCCGGCTCGTCGTTCCAAAGATATTTATGCAGCTGCAATTGCAGGCGCACCGGCAAATTGTCCGCTACCACCCAGTCGGCCAGATCCCGGGCGTTCAGGTCATGGTGACTCGGCGAGAACAATACCTCGCCGGCGCGCTGATCGAGTCCGTACTGGATCAGCTTGGACACCGCCCAGTCGTAATCTTCCCGCGAACAGATAACAAATTTGACCTGGTCGTTGGACGTCAACAGCTCCATGTTCTCGTAGCGGTTACGATGCGCCTCCTTCGAACCCGGGGTCTTCAGGTCCACGACACGACTGACGCGCGGATCGACAGCCGAGATATCCAAGGCGCCGCTGGTCTCCAGCGAGACCTCATAGCCGGCATCGCACAGTCGCTTGAGTAAAGGGATGGCATTGGGTTGTGCCAATGGCTCACCGCCAGTGACGCAAACATAGCGCGGACGAAAACCTGCGACTTGTTCAACGAGGTCATCGAGGGTGCGCAAGGTACCGCCGCTGAAGGCGTAGGCGCTGTCGCAGTATTGGCAACGCAGCGGGCAACCGGTGAGGCGCACAAAAACAGTGGGCAACCCGGCCGTCCGCGTTTCACCCTGCAACGAGTAAAAAACTTCGGTAATTCTCAATGTGTCTTGCATAGTCGCCACGGGCGTAACAGCTAAACAGGCTGTCCGCCTCCGTCAGGCACTTCAAGCAACCCCGCCAACGCGTAGATCCCAGGAAGCGTGTTTCAGAAAAAGGGCGTGAATTCTAACGAAAAAACCCGCGACAGGCGCGGGTTTCTTCAAAACGGGTCAAACGGCCTTACATGCGTTGCAGATCGCGCTGGGCCAACTGAGCGGCGGAGGTGCCCGGATATTGGGCCACCACCTGCTGCAGAATGCCTTTTACCTTGTCGGTATGACCGAGGCGGCGCTCGACATCAGCGAGCTTGTACAGCGAATCCGGCACTTTGGCATGCTTGGGATACAGCTGCGAGACCTTGGCGAACGCCTGGCCGGCGCCTTGCAGGTCGCCCTTGGCCAGGTTCACTTCGCCCAGCCAGTATTGGGCATTACCCGAATACTGACTGTTGGGGTATTTACGCAGGAAAGCGCCGAAGGCTTGGCTGGCCTTGTCGAAATCCTTGGCTTTGATCAGGTCGAAGGCCGCATCGTAATAGAGCTTTTCCTTCGCCGGGTCAGCCGGCTCGCCACCGGCGGCAGGTGCTGCCGGGGCACTCGCCCCAGCGCCTGCGGCTGCACCGGGGGCGTTCAAGTCGCCACCGGCTGGAGAATTCTCAGGAGTCGCGGCAGGTGCAACGCCGGTTCCTATGCGCCGATCAAGATCCTGGTATCGCTCCAGGTTTTCCTGCTTCATGCGCGATACTTCGTTTTGCAGAACTTCAATCGCGCCTTGCTGGCGTGAAAGTTGATCCTGCATTTGCTGCAGTTGGTTGAACAGCTCGCCCTGTGCCGAGACAGGGGCCGAAACCCCTCCCCCGGCATAGGCGCCGTTCGTACCGTAACCTGCAGGCGGATAACTGCTCCCGCTATTGTTATAGCCGGCATCGTTATCGACCACAGGAACCGCAGCCCACGCCGCAAGCGGCGCGAGGCTGAGAGCCAGAACAGTTACAGCACGACGGCACGTTCGCATGACGAATTACTTACGCAGTTCGACGCGACGGTTTTGAGCCCAGGACTGCTCGTCGTTGCCGGTAGCAACTGGACGCTCTTCGCCGTAGGAAACCAGTTCCAGCTGAGCTGGGGAAACACCTTGCAGTACCAGGTAGCGCTGAACGGCTTTCGCACGACGCTCGCCCAGTGCCATGTTGTACTCACGAGTACCACGTTCGTCGGTGTTGCCTTCCAGAACAACGCGAGCGCCGTTTGCTTTCAGGTCTTTGGCGTGAACGTCCAGAGCGCGCATGGCTTCTGGCTTCAGGTCCGAGCTGTCGTATTCGAAGTAGAAGGTGGTGATTGCGCGCAGAGCAGCTTCTTCGCTCAGGGAGCCATCAACTGCACCAGTGTTAGCGCCGTAACCAGCGTTTGGATCAACAGCGCCTTCACCGGCGTTGTCGCCGCCTTTGGACGAGCAACCTACAGCTACAGCCATGGCCAGAGCCAGCGCAGCAAATTTACCAAACTTCAGCATTTCCATCGTGAAACTCCTAATGAACCCCAGTGTGTTAAGTAAAACGTATTGCGCCGCGTCAGTTCAGGTAAGGGGACCAGGACGGTTCTCTGACTTCGCCTTGAGCGGTAGGAAGCGGGAGCCTCACGCGTCCATTAATGGACACGAGCATCAAGACTCCCCGGCCCTGCTGGCGGGTGGCGTAGATTACCATGGTGCCGTTGGGCGCAACAGTAGGTGACTCGTCCAGAGTGCTATCAGTGAGGATTTTTACGCTACCGCGCTGCAAATCCTGGGCCGCCACCTTGAAATTGGTGAAACCGTCCTGGCGATGGATCATTACCAGAGTCTTTTCGTCCGCCGAAAGTTTAGGGTTGGCATTGTAGTTACCGACGAACGTCACGCGCTCGGCACCACCGCCACCGGCGCTGGTCTTGTAGATCTGCGGCTTGCCGCCACGGTCCGAGGTGAAGTAGATGGTCGAGCCATCCTTGCCCCAGAACGGTTCGGTGTTGATGCCCGGGCCGTTGGTCACGCGGGAGATCGAGCGTGAAGCCAGGTTCATCACGTAGATGTCCGGATTGCCATCCTTGGACAGCACGAACGCCAGCCGCGTACCGTCGGGCGACCAGGCAGGCGCGCCGTTCAGGCCTTCGAAGTTGGTGATCTGCTCGCGGCGACCGGTGTCGATGTGTTGAACGAAGATGCGCGGGCGCTTCTGTTCGAACGACACATAGGCGATGCGCTTGCCATCTGGGGCGAAACGCGGCGACAGGATCGGCTCGCGCGATTGCAGCAGGGTCACCGCGCGGGCGCCGTCATAGTCGGAGCGCTGCAGGGTGTAGCGGGTATTTTTCTCGGAGAAGCGTTCGGCGGTCACGTAGAGCATGCGGGTCGAGAACGCGCCCTTGATGCCGGTAAGTTTCTCGAACGACTGGTCGGCGATGTAGTGGGACATGTCACGCAACTGGTCAACGCTGCCCGACACGCTGCCGGTCAGCACTTGCTGCTCGGTGGCGACGTTGAACAGGGCGTACTGCACCTGCAGGCGGCCACCGGCCGGAACGATGCTGCCGACCATGATGTACTGGGCGCCAAGAGCCTTCCAGTCGCGGTAGATGACTTCGCTGGCCTGGGTCGGCAGGCTGATCATGTTCTGCTTGGGAATCGGCGCGTAGTAGCCCGAGTTTCGCAGGTCGTTGCCGATGATTTCCGCCATGTCGTCCGGCAGGACGCTGCCGCCCTGCCAACCGAACGGAACGACGGCGATCGGGGTCGCACGGTCGCTGCCGCTGGTGACCAGGATGTTCTTTTCCTCTGCTACCGCTATCCCTGCCAGGCAGCAGATAACGACAAGCATTGATCGAAGAAGGTTTCTCACAAGGCTAGATCCTCAGGTGTGAATGTCATCTTGAACGAACGATAGGGAGCAAAATCGCTCGGCTTCATTCCTTGCATTTCCGTCAATCGCCCAATGTTCTTGACCGCCGCGACCGCCGAAGCGTCGAACGGACCATCGCCACTGGACTTGGCCACGCTGACCGAGGTAACCGTACCGTCGGGCAACATGCCGATTTGTAATACTACCGTCATGCCTTTGCGCGCCGAAGGAGGACGAGCCCAGCCTTCCGCCGCTCGGGCGCGAATCAGATCGTCGAAGCTGCCGGCGACTTCATCGCCCTGCTCGTCGGCCAAGGCCTGCTGACGCTCCGGCGTGTCGGAAAGCAAATCTGCCAGGGCCTGGGCCTTTTTCTCTTCGGCGGATTTACGCGCTGCGTCCTGGGCCTTCTTCTTGGCGGCGTCGGCGGCGGCTTTCTTCTTCGCGTCTTCGGCGACTTTCTTTTTCGCCTCTTCAGCTTCAGCTTTCTTCTTGGCGTCTTCGGCCGCTTTTTTCTTCGCGTCCTCGACAATCTTTTTCTTCGCTTCTTCAGCGGCCGCTTTCTTGGCCTCTTCTTCAGCGGCTTTCTTGGCTTCTTCTTCGGCTTTCTTCTTGGCTATATCAGCCAATTGTTTCTCTTCTGCCTTTTTCGCTTCGGCGGTTTTCTTCGCCTCGTCGGCTTTCTTGGCTTCGTCGGCCTTTTTGGCCTCGTCCGCTTTTTTCGCCTCATCGGCCTTCTTGGCTTCTTCGGCCTTTTGAGCAGCTTCCTCTTTCTTTTGTTCCGCTGCTCTCACCGCTTCCTGCTCGACCTTCTTCTGCTCCATCTGCTCGACTTCGGTCTGGCGCGCGGCGGATTTCTTCGCCTCGCCGGCAAGCTTCTGGTTGGTCTGCGTGGTGGCCTGGCTTTTCGATTTGAGCTGGTACAGGGTCGCCTGCACGATCGGCTTGGCCGGCGGCAGCTCCGGGGTCATGGCAAAACTGACGAACAGCATGCCGAATACCAGCACATGCAGGCCGATCGCCAGGACACTAGGCCAGAAGTAGCTTTCCGAGGCGGACGGCTCTCGCTGTTGCTGCATCAGGGCGCCTCGGTGATCAAGCCAACATTACCGACCCCGGCTTTCTGCAGGCCGCCCATGGCGCCCATCACGGCACCGTAGTCGACGGTCTTGTCGCCGCGAATGAAGACCTGGGTGCGCTTGCCGTTGCTGTTGCCGGC
Source organism: Pseudomonas sp. Z2-11 (assembly GCF_054161305.1). Taxonomy (NCBI): domain Bacteria; kingdom Pseudomonadati; phylum Pseudomonadota; class Gammaproteobacteria; order Pseudomonadales; family Pseudomonadaceae; genus Pseudomonas; species Pseudomonas sp. Z2-11. The sequence goes on along the minus strand of NZ_CP096395.1, from coordinate 1,271,802 downwards.
ATTGATGATCTTGGTCACCGCATCGGTCATCTGCGGCAGGGTCATGGCCCGGTCCTGCTGCTTCTCGGTGTCGACTTCGCTGCCAAGGTTCCAGTAATAGGTCTTGTCGGCCTTGATCGAAATGGTCAGGACCTGGGTGTTGTTGTCCTGCGGCAAGGCTTCGCTGGAAACCTTGGGCAGATCGACCTTCACGCCCTGATTGAGCATCGGCGCGGTCACCATGAAGATGACCAGCAGCACCAACATCACGTCGATGTAGGGCACCACGTTCATCTCGGCAACCGGCTTGCGCTTGTTTCGGGCTCGAGCGATTAAAGCCATCGGGAAATACCTGCTTATTCTTCGCTGGTGTGCACTTTGCGGTGCAGGATCGCCTGGAATTCATCGGCGAAGGTGTAGTAACGGCTGGTCAGCGTTTCGCTGCGAGCCGCGAAGCGGTTGTAGGCGATCACGGCCGGAATCGCCGCGAACAGGCCGATGGCGGTGGCGATCAGCGCCTCGGCGATACCCGGGGCTACGGTGGCCAGCGTCGCCTGCTGGGCGGAAGCCAAGCCACGGAACGAGTTCATGATCCCCCACACGGTACCGAACAGGCCGATGTACGGGCTGACCGAACCGACGGTAGCCAGGTACGGCAGGCCCTGTTCGAGTTTTTCTTCCTCGCGGGATATGGCGACGCGCATGGCGCGGGCCACACCTTCCATCACCGCTTCAGGGTCTACGCCCGGCTGCTGGCGCAGACGGGAGAATTCCTTGAAGCCGGCACGGAAGATCTGCTCGACGCCGGAATCCGGGTCCGGATTGCTGCCGGCCTGGCGATAAAGTTTGGACAGGTCGATGCCGGACCAGAAGCGCTCTTCGAAGCTCTCCAGGGCACGGCGACCGGCACGCAGCATGTTGCTGCGCTGAAAAATCATGATCCATGAGGTCACCGATGCGGCTACCAGGATCAGCATTACCAGTTGCACCACGACGCTGGCATTGCTGACCAGGCTCCACATGGAGGAATGGTCGACGACGTTAGCTTCCACGCTTTATCTCCTGCTCTGAGTGTGTACCCGCGCCGCTCACGCCGGCAAAGGCCGCGCGTAAAGCTTCGGGAATGGCCCGGGGTTTCAAACTATGGGTGCGCACACAGGCCACCAAAAACTGCCCTTCGCAGAGCAGCACATTATCCACAGCCCGCCTGACCTGCTGCTTGAAGCGCAGGCTGACGCGGTTCAATTCGATGACATCGGCAGTCACCACCAGCTCGTCGTCCAGTCGCGCCGGCGCGTGGTAGCGCGCTTCGCTGGAATGCACGACGAATAACAGGTCCTCCCCTGCCAGCGCGGATTGGGCAAAACCCAGTTCCCGCAGCCGTTCGGTTCGAGCCCGTTCCATAAACTTGAGGTAATTGACGTAGTAAACGATGCCGCCGGCATCGGTGTCCTCGTAATAAACGCGACAGCGATGTGCGAACGACTCAAGCCCGTTTTGCGCGCGCATACTCTAGTGCTTACTCCTCGGATTGCCAATCCGGCCAGGCAACTGTTTTTTCATTCTTGAACGCATTGACGCTCCAGGCGTGGTCTGGGACAGCACGAAGCGGAAAAAAGTCGGGATACAGAGCGGGTTCAATCGTCCACCGCATCGAGAAATTCGTCTACCACCGGCATCTCACCCATTCGTGTCGGGATGTTTAAGCCGAAGTGCAGATAAGCATGACGGGTCACCACGCGTCCGCGGGGCGTGCGCATGATATAGCCCTGCTGGATCAGGTACGGTTCCAGCACGTCCTCGATGGTGTGGCGCTCTTCGCTGATGGCGGCCGCCAGGCTGTCCACGCCCACCGGGCCACCGTCGAATTTCTCGATCATGGTCAGCAGCAGGCGCCGGTCCTGGTGGTCGAAGCCGCGCTCGTCGATGTCCAGCAGGTTCAAGGCCAGGTCGGCGATCGGCTTGGTGATGTGCCCCTTGGCCCGCACTTCGGCAAAGTCGCGGACCCGACGCAGGAGGCGGTTGGCGATCCGCGGCGTCCCCCGCGCCCGACGAGCGATCTCATAGGCGCCGTCAGGGTCCAGGGGCAGCCCGAGGATGCCCGCCGAGCGGCTGACAATCGTCGCCAGGTCGGAGTTGTTGTAGAACTCCAGGCGCTGGACGATACCGAACCGGTCGCGCAGCGGGTTGGTCAGCATCCCGGCGCGGGTGGTGGCGCCCACCAAGGTAAAGGGTGGCAGGTCCAGCTTGATGGAGCGCGCCGCCGGCCCTTCGCCGATCATGATGTCGAGCTGGAAATCTTCCATGGCCGGGTACAACACTTCCTCGACGATCGGCGACAGCCGATGGATTTCGTCGATGAACAGCACATCATGCGGCTCAAGATTGGTCAGCAGCGCCGCCAGGTCGCCCGGCCGTTCGAGAACCGGGCCGGACGTGCTCTTGATCGACACGCCCATTTCCTGGGCAATGATATTGGCCAGGGTGGTCTTGCCCAGGCCCGGCGGGCCGAAGATAAGTGTGTGGTCCAGCGACTCGCTGCGCCCGCGGGCCGCCTGGATGAACAGCTCCATCTGCTCGCGCACGGTCGGCTGGCCAATGTAATCGGCGAGGCTGACGGGACGAATCGCACGGTCCTGGATTTCCTCGCGGTCACGGGGCGCGCCCGTGGCGGCGATCAGACGATCGGCTTCAATCACTTAAATCATTCCCTTCAGGGCGCGGCGAATCATGTCTTCGGTACTCAAGCCTTTTTCCTTGATCGCGGAGATCGCCTTGCTGGCTTCCTGCGGCTTGTAGCCCAGGGAAATCAGCGCGGTGACCGCATCGTTTTCAGCGCTGACCGCCGGCATCGGCGCATCCGGCTGGTTCGGTACCAGGGCGAACATTGCCGGCACCGTTTCCCAGGCCTTGAAGCGATCCTTGAGCTCGACCAACAGGCGCTCGGCGGTTTTCTTGCCGACCCCCGGCACCTTGGTCAGGGCCGAGGTGTCCTGGGATTGCACGCAACGAATCAGCTCATCGACTTCCAGGCTGGACATCAAGGCCAGCGCCAGCTTCGGGCCGACGCCATTGAGCCGGATCAGCTCGCGAAAGAAATCCCGCTCGCGCTTGGCGAAGAAACCATAGAGTAACTGCGCATCTTCACGCACGACCAGATGAGTGTGCAGCGTCAGTGGCTCACCGACCGACGGCAAGCGATACAGGGTGGTCATGGGTACTTCCAGCTCATAACCGAGGCCGTTTACATCCAGAATCAGGTGCGGCGGCTGTTTTTCAGCCAGGGTGCCGCGCAAGCGTCCAATCACGTTTCAGATCCTTGGGCGTTGGCCAGCCCGCTGGCTGGCGAATAACAGCCCAGGCAGGAAGGCCGACGACACAGGCGCAACTTGCATGGGCTGATGAATGAATGCGCTGATGCTATCAGAGACGCAGGCGCCCGCCACGACTGCGTGCGCTTCCCAGACCATGAGGCAGCAGGCTGGAACGGGTATGCGCATGGCAAATGGCGATGGCCAGGGCGTCGGAGGCGTCGATCTGCGGCTTGCTGACCAGTTTCAACAGGTGCATCACCATCATCTGCACCTGTTCCTTGTTTGCCGCGCCGGTGCCTACCACGGCCTGCTTGACCTGGGTCGCGGTGTATTCGGCGATCTCCAGGTTTTCCTCGGCGCCGGCCACAATGGCCGCGCCGCGGGCCTGCCCCAGCTTCAGGGCGGAATCGGCGTTGCGGGCCATGAAGACCTTTTCGATGCCCATGGTCACCGGGCCGTAGGTCTGGATGACTTCGCGCACGCCGCGGTAAACGATCTGCAAGCGCTCGTGCAACTCGCCCGCACCGGTGCGGATACAGCCGGAAGCAACGTACACGCAGCCACGCCCGGTATCGCGAACCACGCCGTAGCCGGTGATGCGCGAACCGGGGTCGATACCAAGGATTAAAGTCATAACGCCTGCGGCTTGAAGGAGGTTACCTGGAACGGTGGGAGCGAGCCTGCTCGCGAAGAGGCCGTCACATCCGACATGAATGTCGGCTGATACAGCGCATTCGCGAGCAGGCTCGCTCCCACCCTGGCACTCATGCTATTGGATAAAGACCATCAGCCCAGTTGCTCAGCCACCGACTCCGGAATATCGGCGTTGGAATAAACGTTCTGCACATCGTCCAGGTCTTCAAGCATGTCGATCAGCTTGAGCACCTTCTCGGCGCCTTCCAGGTCGAGTTCGGCACTGGTGGTCGGCTGCATGACGATTTCCGCGTCGACCGGCTTGAAGCCGGCCGCTTCCAGGGCATTACGCACGGAGTAGAAGCTGGCGAACGAGGTGAACACGTCGAACGAACCGTCTTCGTGGCTGACCACGTCATCGGCATCGGCTTCCAGCGCCGCTTCGGTCAGCGCATCTTCATCGATGCCTGGCGCGAAGCTGATCTGCCCCTTGCGCTCGAACAGATAAGCCACCGAACCGTCGGTTCCCAGGTTGCCACCGCATTTGCTGAACGCATGGCGCACGGCCGCAGCGGTGCGGTTGCGGTTGTCGGTCATGCACTCGACCATGACCGCCACGCCGCCCGGGCCGTAGCCTTCATAGGTCAGCTCTTCGACATTGTCGGCCTCGGTGGCACCCGCGCCACGGGCAATGGCCCGGTCGATGATGTCGCGGCTCATGTTCGCGCCCAGTGCCTTGTCCAAGGCGAGGCGCAAGCGCGGATTGGAACCCGGATCGCCGCCACCCTGGCGGGCCGCGACCGTCAGCTCACGGATCCACTTGGTAAATATCTTGCCCCTCTTGGCATCCTGACGTTCTTTGCGGTGCTTGATGTTCGCCCACTTGGAATGACCTGCCATAACTCGCTCCGGTTTTTCTTTGAAACATTGCCCGCCCCGCTTGCGCGGCAGCCAGCAATCGGAAATATCGACCCCAACGAAAAGGCGCATCCGAAGATGCGCCCTCAGGTGCCGGCCTTACTCAGCCTTTGGCTGTTCACGCAAACGGATATGCAACTCGCGCAGCGCCTTGGCATCCACCACGCCCGGAGCCTGGGTCATGACATCGGCCGCGCTCTGGGTTTTCGGGAATGCGATCACTTCGCGGATCGACTGGGCGCCGGTCATCAGCATCACCAGGCGATCCAGGCCGAAGGCCAGGCCACCGTGGGGCGGCGCACCGTACTTCAAAGCATCGAGCAGGAAGCCGAACTTCTCTTCCTGCTCGGCTTCGCTGATACCCAGCAGACGGAACACTGCCTGTTGCATTTCCTTGCGATGGATACGGATCGAACCGCCGCCCAGCTCGGTGCCGTTGAGGACCATGTCGTAGGCACGGGACAATGCGCCGGCCGGGTTGGCCTCCAACTCTTCAGGCGAGCACTTCGGCGCGGTGAACGGGTGGTGCAAGGCAGAGAAGCTGCCGTCGTCGTTTTCCTCGAACATCGGGAAGTCGACGACCCACATCGGCGCCCACTCGCAAGTCAGCAGTTTCAGGTCGTGACCCAGCTTGATGCGCAGCGCGCCCAGGGCTTCGCTGACGATCTTGGCTTTGTCGGCGCCAAAGAACACGATATCGCCATCGACCGCGCCCACGCGATCGAGGATCACGTTGAGGTTGGCTTCCGGGATGTTCTTGACGATCGGCGACTGCAGGCCGTCGATACCGGCGGCGCGCTCGTTGACCTTGATGTACGCCAGGCCCTTGGCACCGTAGATGCCGACGAACTTGGTGTAATCGTCGATCTGCTTGCGCGGCATGCTGGCGCCGCCTGGAACACGCAGGGCGGCGATACGGCATTTCGGATCGTTGGCCGGACCACTGAAGACCTTGAATTCGACTTCCTTGAGCTGGTCCGCGACGTCCACCAGTTCCAGCGGGTTGCGCAGGTCAGGCTTGTCGGAACCGTAGCGACGCATGGCCTCTTCGAAGGTCATGTGCGGGAATTCGCCGAACTCGAGACCCAGCACTTCCCGGAACAGGTTGCGGATCATGCCCTCGGTCAGGCCCATGATGTCTTTTTCGTCGAGGAAGCTGGTCTCGATGTCGATCTGGGTGAATTCAGGCTGCCGGTCGGCACGCAGGTCTTCATCGCGGAAGCACTTGGCGATCTGGTAGTAGCGGTCGAACCCGGCCACCATCAGCAGCTGCTTGAACAACTGTGGCGATTGCGGCAAGGCGAAGAAACTGCCGGGGTGGGTACGGCTCGGCACCAGGTAGTCGCGGGCGCCTTCCGGCGTGGCACGGGTCAGGATCGGCGTCTCGACGTCGAGGAAGCCGTTCTCGTCCAGGTAGCGACGGATGCTGGTGGTCATGCGCGAACGCAGGCGCAGCTTCTCGGCCATTTCCGGGCGACGCAGGTCGATGAAGCGGTAGCGCAGGCGGGTTTCCTCGCCCACGTCGGAATATTCGTTGAGCGGGAACGGCGGGGTTTCCGATTCGTTCAGAACCTCCAGCTCGTAGCCCAGCACTTCGATCATGCCCGACGCCATGTTGGCGTTGCCGGCGCCGGCCGGACGCAGGCGCACCTTGCCGGTGATCTTGACCACGTATTCGCTGCGCACGCGGTCGGCGGTGGCGAAGGTTTCCGCGCGATCAGGGTCGAACACTACCTGGGCCAGGCCTTCACGATCACGGATATCGAGGAAAATCACCCCGCCATGGTCACGGCGACGATGAACCCATCCGCAAAGAGTAACTTCCTGACCTTCCAGGCTTTCGTTCAGTTGGCCGCAATAATGGCTGCGCATCATGGTAGTGGTTTCACTTCTCGTAATTCGAAATTCGGTTGGAGGCCCTGCCCGTGCAAGAACCCGCGCGTGTTCAACTCAGTCAGCCTTGTCGCCACCGGCCAGGTTCTTCTTGGCACCGGTCTTGAAGTCGGTTTCATACCAGCCGGTGCCGCCGAGGCGGAAACCTGGCATGGACAGCATCTTTTTCAGCTCCGGCGCCTGGCAGGCAGGGCAATCGACCAGCGGTGCCGCGCTGATTTTTTGAATGGCTTCCATCTGATGACCACAGGAAGCACATTGATAGTCGTACATCGGCATGGGGGTTGTCTCGACAATCAGGTTATTCACGCAAAACCCGGGCTTTGCGGCAAAGAGCGGGATTATATCCATTAAATGCGGCCTGTGCAGCCGTAAGACCGCACAGGCGGTGAGAGGGCTAGGCCTCGCGATGATCGGTGCCCATATCCTTCAGGCTGTGCACCACGCAGACAACACGCACCAGCCCGCTGAAATTGCGCACGCCGCCGTGACGCAACTGCACCTCCCGATCCACATGGGAGAGCAACGTACTGACGGAGCAACTGTTGAGCTCGGCCATATCGCCGAGAATATCCCAATAGACTTGCTCAAGGCGTAAACAGGTGGCGAACCCGTTAAGCCGGATGGAGCGGGCCAGGGGCCGGGCCAGTTGCATATCGAACCCGCTGACGAACGGGTCGATGCTGACGGACTTGAGGCGCCCGCCTGCACCGCCCCTGGGTGCTTTTCCTTGAATCATACCGTTGACACTCCTTTGCCATACGAGCCTCAGTCAGGCCAAGCGGCCTGGGGCTCTATGGAAGCTCAACTCGAGCGCAAGCTCCAGATGACTTTTTGCCCATCAGCGTAGGAGATGACAACAGTAGCCCGAGGACGAATGACTCCGTCCTACCCCGGACCGCAGGCGATGATGCCTTTGGCGGCACCATCGCCCGATTCAGGCTTACCGCTCGTCCAGCAGCGAACGCAGCATCCAGGCGGTTTTTTCATGAACCTGCATGCGCTGGGTCAGCAGGTCGGCGGTCGGCTCGTCGCTGACCTTGTCCAATAAAGGAAAGATTCCGCGGGCGGTACGTGTCACCGCCTCCTGGCCTTCGACCAGTTGCCGGATCATGTCCTCGGCGCCAGGCACGCCTTCCTCCTCCTTGATGGAAGACAGGCGCGCATACACCGAGTAGGCACCCGGCGCCGGAAAGCCCAGGGCACGGATCCGCTCGGCGATCAGGTCCACCGCCAGCGCCAGCTCGTTGTACTGCTCCTCGAACATCAAGTGCAGGGTCCGGAACATCGGCCCGGTGACGTTCCAATGAAAATTATGGGTCTTGAGGTAAAGCACGTAGGTGTCCGACAACAGGCGCGAAAGCCCGTCGACGATGGACTTGCGATCTTCTTCGCTGATACCGATATCAATTGCCATGTGTTTGATCTCCTGACGGTGATGAATTCGACAGCGGCCATTGCACTCTAGCGGGTGTCGCCGTCTGTAGCCTGCGACTAATCGCCAGCCCTCCTGAACCGACAAGCCGGGATGGCGGAGGGTTCCGGCGCAGCGGAAAATTCAAGCTCCTTTGCCGACCACCTTCAAGCGCCCCGCCGGCGCTTTTCGGCCGACGAACAGCGTGTCACGGGCCCGTAACGAGTTTGAGAAGGCCGGGGCTTTGCTGTTAAATAGGCAGTGTGTCGCTACGCCTATTTTTCCGGGCGTCGCGCATAGGCTGATTCGGGTACGTGTTCCTACGCCTCTCATTGTTCTGAAGCGAACCGCCCCCGACCAGCTCTTCCTTGTGATCTGTCTTAACCGTGAGCCAATCAAAATGTTGAAAATCGTCCACTTGCTAATGGGCGCAGCTGCCCTGCTGCTGTCCTTCATCCCTAGCCTGGGTTCCGAAGCCACACCTTACCTGCAACATCCCGACGCGCTGTACCTGGCCTTTTTCGGCCTGCTCAACCTGACCCTGGCACCCGTCATCCCTTACTGGAACAAAGGTCCACGTCATCAACTGCAAAACCTTGTCAGCGCCCTGCTGGTGCTGGCCGTCGCCCTGCAAACACTGACCCTGCTGGCGCCAATGCCGGAAATCGGCGGCCAACCCGCCATTCTTTCCAGCCTGGCCGCCGCGTTGCTCGCTGTGTTGCTACACCTGGCCGTCAGCTTCTACAAGAAGTCGCCGCCGGCCGCCGCGCCGCAGAACTACGACATGTCCAACCGTGATACCGGTACCGTGAAGTGGTTCAACACCTCCAAGGGGTTCGGCTTTATCTCCCGCGACTCCGGCGATGACATTTTTGTGCATTTCCGGGCCATTCGTGGCGAAGGCCATCGCGTCCTGGTCGAAGGCCAGCGCGTGGAGTTTTCCGTCATGCACCGTGATAAAGGCTTGCAGGCCGAAGATGTGATCGCCGCGCTGCCGCGCCGCTGATCCAGGCGTAAAAAAACCGCGATGCAGCCAGGCTGCTCGCGGTTTTTTATCGCCTGCCGTTCGGCCCCGGTCAGTAATGCGGTGGCGGCGCATCTTCTTCAAAGGATTCGAACTGGCCGGCCATTTCCTCCTGACGTTTGAGCAACGCCGCCATCTGCAGCTGCAGACGTTCGACAACTCGCTGCTGCTCCACCAGCACGTCGTTTAATGCCTGGATGGTGTCGTCCTGAAACGCCAGGCGGCTTTCAAGGTCGGTTACACGCTCTTCAAGGTTCATGGTTCAGCCCTCCAGGAACTTGAAATCATCGGTCAGGACCGCTCGCAAACGTTCACGAATGACGCTTACCTGCTCGGCATCATAAGGCCGTGCCGGATGTTTGCCCCACACCGGCGCAGGCCATGCGGCATCCTCTCGCTTGCGCACGATCACATGCATGTGCAATTGACTGACAACGTTACCCAAGGTTGCAACATTCAATTTGTCGGCATCGAACGAGTCCTTGAGGGTTTCAGCCAGTGCCGTGGTTTCTTTCCACAACTGTTGTTGATCGGCGTCATCCAATTGAAACAATTCACTGATATTTTCCCGGCGCGGCACGAGGATGAACCACGGGTAATTGGAATCATTGGACAATAGCAAACGGCACAGCGGGAAATCGCCGATAGGCAATGTGTCTTGTTGCAGTCGTGGATCTAGGGCAAACACCGCGCGTACTCCTCGCTCATTGATCGATTGCGATCGAGCTGGCAGCCCGCAGGCCCGCCCGAGCACAGGAGGCCAGCATACCTGTGAATGCCGGAACGTTCACTGCGCACCGTCTTTGCGCACCAATACCGCGCACCGGTACTTTAACGGCGCACCTCGAGCTGAGCAGACACAAGCGCTGTGCGGTTTTCGTACAGCTGGAAGATTTTTTGCACCAAAACAGCACAATGCGTCTACGCTCTGTGCACGAAGCATCCGCGTTTTACCCACCGAAGGGGTGAACCGGTAACGTTTTTGGTTGTCCGGCGCGGTTTACCCGCTTCAAACATGGCAGCTGTCCAGCAGTCAACCCCATTTAAAACAAGGCCTTTGGAGCCCGGTTTCATGAGGTTTCACCGCAACCGCAGCTAAAATGTGAAAAAAATGTAAAAGAAAACGGGATTTGTGCATGCTTGTTGCATTCATCCCAACATCGTCTACAGGGTAGCGTAGGAAGCGAAACCTGCAGGCTCGAAAATTAAAGTGGCAAGGCTGCCCTCAGGAGCATCAAGCGTAGCAACCAGGGACTCTTTACACCGATGGCGAACCCAATAGAACAACTCTGAAGTTGTCAGTTCGGACGCCTCGGTTCAGCTGAAACACGACATGGATCGAGCCATTGGCGACATGGTCGTAAAGAAGCTGAAAGGTTGAATGGGCAAGTGTCGCCAAAGAATGTCGGCGTGATATAAGTTTGCGCCGACACAAAAAGAAAGAGCCGCCCAGATAAAAAAACAGGTGGGACGGCAGTACTCTTAAAACCAAAGGAGCAAATCACGATGCGCGTGATGAAGTGGAGCATGATCGCACTGGCCGTTGCTGCAGCAGCCAGTACTCAAATGGCTACGGCCGCACCTTTCGTAAGTGACCAGTCTGAAGCCAAAGGCTTTGTTGAAGACGCCAAGTTCGATTTGCTGCTGCGTAACTATTACTTCAACCGTGATAACAAAGACGGTGGCAACGACCAGAAAGACTGGACCCAAGGTATCTGGGGCAACTTCAGCTCTGGCTACACCCAAGGTACCGTAGGCGTCGGTGTCGATGCGTTTGGTTACCTGGCACTGAAACTGGACGGTGGCGACGGTACCGGTGGTACCGGCAACATGAGCCGCGGTGTCGATCGCGATGGCGACGGCGACTCCGATGGCCCCGTCAACGACAGCCAGGGCAAAGCCGGTGCAGCGATTAAGTTCCGCGTATCCAAAACCGAGCTGAAAGTTGGCGACATGCAGCCAAGCACCGCTCCAGTGTTCGCGATTGGCGGTTCCCGCGTCCTGCCTCAAACTGCCAGCGGTTTCCAACTGCAGAGCAGCGAAGTCAAAGACCTTGATCTCGAAGCCGGTCACTTCTACTCGGGTACCAGCCAGGACCGTAACGCACGCAATGGCGGCCTATGGGCTACCTACGCTAGCGTCGAAGCCAATACTATCGACTACCTGGGCGGCAAATATGCCATCAGCGAAAACCTGAGCGCATCGTTGTATGGCGCCAAGCTGGAAGACATCTGGAACCAGTACTACGCCAACCTGAACTACACCATCCCAATGGGCGGTGACCAGTCGTTGAACCTGGACGGTAACATCTACCGCACCACTGATGCCGGTAGCGCTGAAGCTGGCGACATCAGCAACACCACGTTCTCCCTGGCAGCGGCCTTCTCGTTCCTGAAAGCACACACCATCACCGTGGCCTTCCAGAAGGTCAACGGCGACACCCCGTTCGACTACATCGGCGTGGGCACGAACAACCGTGGCGGCGACTCGATCTTCCTCGCCAACTCCATTCAGTACTCCGACTTCAACGCACCTAACGAGAAATCTGCCCAGATCCGTTATGACTTGAAAATGGCTGAATACGGTGTTCCTGGTCTGAGCTTCATGACCCGTTACGTTAAGGGCTGGGACATCGACGGTACCGGTTTGGCTGCTAACAGCGTCTACCGTGACGACCTGGGCAACCCGCTGTACGGTGCAGACGGCAAGCACAACGAAACCAACTTCGAAGCCAAGTACGTTGTTCAGTCTGGCCCGGCCAAAGATCTTTCCTTCCGTATTCGTCAAGCCTGGCACTACGCTAACGCTGACGAAGGTGAAGGCGACGTCAAAGAGTTCCGCCTGATCGTCGACTACCCGATTTCGGTTCTGTAATTGCCGAAAGTCAGTTTGCGGTAATCAAAAAAAGACCCATCTTCGGATGGGTCTTTTTTATTGCGCTGAAGCTTGACCAGAAAATCAAATCGGTCAGGCCGATGCGGACTCCTGAACCACTCGAATCACGCGCTGAGGAAACGGAATATCGATACCGGCATCCTTCAAGCGGTCGCGGGCCTGTTCATTGAGCATGAACATCACGTTCCAGTAGTCCGCCGTTTTTACCCAGATGCGCAGTGAAACAGTGATCGAGCTGTCGCCCAAGGTGGAGATCACCGCTTCAGGTGCAGGATCGGTCAACACCCGTTCATCCTTGGCCAATTCCAGTAACACTTCCCGAGCCTTTTGCAGGTCGGCCTGGTAATCCACGCCCACGTCGAACACTACTTTACGGGTCGGCTGGCGATTGGTGTTGGTGATGATGCCGTTCGACAGGTTGCCGTTGGGCACGATGACCGTCTTGTTGTCACCGGTACGCAGGACCGTGTGGAAGATCTGGATGCTGTCGACCGTTCCGGCCACGCCTTGGGCCTCGATCCAGTCACCGATGCGAAACGGGCGGAACAGCAGGATCAACACGCCGCCGGCGAAGTTCGCCAGGCTGCCTTGCAAGGCCAGGCCAATCGCCAGGCCTGCCGCACCGATAGCCGCAACGAAGGAAGTTGTTTCCACACCGATCATCGAGGCGACGCTGACGATCAGCAGGATCTTCAGAATGATGTTTGCCAGGGTACTGATAAACCCTTGCAGCGCGAGGTCGGCGTTACGCAGGGCCAGCAGCGCCCCGAGCTTCTGCGTCACCTTGTTGATCAGCCACCAGCCGATGGCCAGGGTGACAATTGCCAGCAACACGCGGCTGCCGTACTCCATGATCATCGGTATCCAGGCCTGGGAGGCCTTGACCAGGTGGTCTACTTCAGCGTTCAAGTCCATCTAATTCTCCTTTGTTCCTGTTGCACGCGGTTGTGGCGAGGGGGCTTGCTCCCGCTTGGGGGCGCAGCACCCACCAAAGGGGCCGCTACGCAGCCCAGCGGGAGCAAGCTCCCTCGCCACAGTGGTTCCCTATAACCGAGGGGTCAGTCGCGGAAGTTGTTGAACTGCAGCGGCATGCCGAATTCCTTGCCCCGCAGCGCGGCGATGGCTTCTTGCAGGTCGTCACGTTTCTTGCCAGTGACACGCACCTGCTCGCCCTGGATGGCGGCCTGGACCTTGAGCTTGGCGTCCTTGATATGAGCGACGATTTTCTTGGCCAGTTCCTTGTCGATGCCTTCCTTGAGCACAGCTTCCTGCTTCATCAGCTTGCCGGAGGCGAAGGCGTCCTTGACCTCAAGGCATTGCACGTCGATCTTGCGCTTGACCAGCGCCAGCTTGAGGATCTCGATCATCGCCTCGAGCTGGAAATCGGCCTCGGCGGTCAGGTTGACGGTCAGGTCCTTTTCCTTGAACTCGAAACTGCCCTTGCCCTTGAGGTCATACCGACGGTCGAGTTCCTTGACGGCGTTTTCAACGGCGTTGGTGACTTCGTGCTTGTCCAGTTCGGATACCACGTCGAATGACGGCATGTAGTGTTCTCCAAATAAAAAGGCGCGCTCATGACAAAGGCGCGCACTTGGCTTGTGGTTGAAATCGGGCTCATTATAACGGGTCTTTTCCCGTCGTTACCGCGAGCGCCTCAGATGCCTGCGCCAAACCGAGTAAAAAACTGATGTCCACCACCTGGCACGTCCTGGGCGCCGGCAGCCTCGGCACCTTGTGGGCGACGCGCCTGGCCCGGGCCGGCCTGCCGGTGCGGCTGGTGTTGCGCAATGAACAACGGCTGCAGGCTTACCGGGAGGCCGGAGGGCTGACGCTGGTGGAACAAGGCCAGGCGCAGTGTTACCCGGTGCCAGGCGAAACCGCGCAGGGCCTCGAACCGATAAAACGCTTGCTGCTGGCCTGCAAGGCCTATGACGCGGAGGCGGCTGTGGCTTCGGTCGCCCATCGCCTGGATGGCGAGAGCGAACTGATCCTGCTGCAGAACGGCCTCGGCAGCCAGGACGCCGTGGCGAACCGCGTCCCCCAGGCCCGCTGTATCAGCGCCTCCAGCACCGAAGGCGCGTTTCGCGACGGTGACTGGCGCGTGGTGTTCGCCGGCCACGGCTACACCTGGCTGGGCGACCCCGCCCAGCCGGTGGCGCCGGTCTGGCTGGATGACCTGGGCATGGCCGGCATTCCCCACGAATGGAGCGCCGACATCCTCACCCGCCTGTGGCGCAAACTGGCGCTCAACTGTGCAATCAACCCATTGACGGTACTGCATCAGTGCAAAAACGGCGGCTTGCAGGAACACCGCTGCGAAGTGGCGACCTTGTGCGCGGAGCTCGCCGATCTGCTCGAACGCTGCGGCCAGCCGACGGCGGCTGAGGATTTAAAGTCGGAGGTGGAACGGGTGATCCAGGCCACAGCCGCCAACTATTCCTCCATGTACCAGGACGTTGCCAACCGGCGACGTACCGAAATCAGCTATCTGCTCGGCCATGCCTGCGCCGTCGCGCGGCGCCATGACGTGGCGGTGCCGCATCTTGAACAGATGCGCCAGCGCCTGATTGCCCACTTGGACAACCTCGGATTGCCCAGCGACTGAGCAGCGGCTACGCTGGCCCTCGTGTTCCCTTTCAGCGACGAGTCAGATGCCATTGCGCCAGCGCCTTGAAAATCTCCCGGTCGGCCAGAAACTGCTGGCGGCCCTGTTGGTATTGTTGACCACGGTTCTGCTGGTGGCCAACCTGACCTTTATCAGCGCGGCCTATTACATTTCCCAGGAAAGCATGGCACCCCAGGCCTTGCAGACCATCGGCCGACTGGTAGCCAACCCGAGCCTGATCTCCGACGCATTGCAATCGCCGCAAAGTGCCAAGCGCCTGCTCGATGAACTCAACAGCTATGCGCCGCTGCGGGCAGCGGCACTGTATGACGGTGACGGCGTACGCCTGGCCCAGTTGCAACAGGGCGAGAAGCTCAAGTTGCCGGAGCATTTCCGTAACATGCAGGCCTGGCAGGCCGGGGAGTTTCGCAGCAACCAGGTCATTACCCTGCCCCGCCCCGGCACGGCGCCCGGCCATCTCCTGCTGGTGGCCAGCAGCGAACTGCCCACCGCGTTCTACACCGGTACCCTGACCGCCAGCCTGGGCATCCTGATTTTCAGCGTGCTGTTGTGGCTGGTCATTGCCCAGCAGATCAAGCGGCTGATCACCCAGCCGATCCATCAACTCGAAGAGTTGTCGCGCCAGGTCACCCGCGAAGAAAACTATTCCCTGCGCGCCGCCCGGGGCAACCACGACGAAATCGGCAGCCTGGCCGAAGCGTTCAACACCATGCTCTCGCGGATCGAAGCCCGGGAGCAGCAGCTCAAGCGCGCCCGCGACGATTCCCAGGCCGCCTACGACCAGGCCCAGGGCCTGGCGGAAGAAACCCGTCACACCAACCGCAAGCTGGAGCTGGAAGTCCAGGTCCGCAGCAAAATCGAGAAAAAACTCACCGGCTTCCAGAACTACCTCAACAGCATCATCGACTCCATGCCGTCGGCGCTGATTGCCCTCGACGAACAGCTCTATGTCACGCAATGGAACCAGGAGGCCAGCGCCCTTTCCGGCACCCGGCTGGATGAGGCGCTGAACCAGCCGATTTTCCTCGCCTTCGAGCCGCTCAAGCCGTACCTGCCGCAGCTCAAGCAGACGGTGGAACAGCACACAGTGGCCAAGATCGAGCGCGTCACCTGGACCAAGGACGATGAAGCCCGGCATTACGCCCTGACTTTCTATCCTTTGATGGGCGGTGCCGGGCGCGGCGTGGTGATCCGCATCGATGACATCACCCAGCGCCTGTCGCTGGAGGAAATGATGGTGCAATCGGAAAAAATGCTCTCGGTAGGCGGCCTCGCGGCGGGCATGGCCCATGAGATCAATAATCCGCTGGGGGCGATCCTGCACAACGTGCAGAATATTCGCCGACGCCTGTCTGCGGAATTGCCGAAGAACCTTGAGCAGGCCGAGCAGTTGGGGATCGATTTACCGGTGGTCAACCGCTATCTGGAAAGCCGGGAGATCCCGCAGTTGCTCGATGGCATCCAGCAGGCCGGCGCCCGGGCAGCGAAAATCGTCACCCACATGCTCAGCTTCAGCCGCCGCAGCACAAGGCAGATGGCGCCTTGCGACCTGCCAGCACTCATCGACCAGGCTGTGGAAATTGCCGGTAACGACTTCGATCTGGCGATCGGTTTCGACTTCAAGGGCCAGGCGATCATCCGCCAGTTCGACCCCAACCTCGGCCCGGTGCCAGGCACCGCCAACGAACTGGAGCAGGTATTGCTCAACCTGTTGAAAAACGCCGCCCAGGCCATCCATCAACGCCAGGACGACAGCGAGCCCGGCCGTATCATCCTGCGTACACGGCTGAATCCGCCGTGGGCGGAAATCCAGGTCGAGGACAACGGCATCGGCATGAGCGAGAACGTGCGCAAGCGTACCTTCGAGCCGTTCTTCACCACCAAGGAGATCGGCCAGGGCACCGGGCTCGGATTGTCGGTGTCGTATTTCATCATCACCAACAACCACAAGGGCCAGATGGAAGTGCAATCAGCGCCGGGCCAAGGCACTTGCTTCACCCTGCGCCTGCCGCTGGCGGGCACTTCGATGGTGGCGCAAGAACACAAGCAAGTGGAGCGCTGAACATGGGTTTTCGTCTGTCGAAGATTTACACCCGTACCGGGGACAAAGGTGAAACCGGACTGGGGGATGGTCGCCGGGTGGCGAAGGATCATCCGCGGATCGAGGCCATCGGCGAAGTGGATACGCTGAACAGCCAACTGGGCTTGTTGCTGGCCGGGCTTGCCGCCGAAATGGAACGTTACCCGGCGTTGAAGGAAGTAACCGAGGTGCTGGCGCCTTGTCAGCATCGGCTGTTCGACCTCGGCGGCGAGCTGGCGATGCCGACCTATCAGGCCCTGAACGATGCAGAAGTGGCGCGCCTGGAAGCGGCCATCGATATGTGGAATGAAGAGTTGGGGCCGCTGGAGAATTTCATCCTGCCCGGCGGCTCGACCCTGATCGCCCAGGCCCATGTGTGCCGCAGTCTGGCCCGTAGCGCCGAGCGCCGTTGCCAACAGTTGAACGCAGTGGAACCACTGGCCGGGCCGGGGCTGGCGTATATCAATCGGTTGTCGGACCTGCTGTTCGTGGCGGCGCGGGTCATCGCCCGGCGCCAGGGTGTGGCGGAAGTGCTTTGGGAGGCGGCGGCAAAGCCTGAGAGTTGAAGCATAGGCGCTGTCAGGGCCTCTTCGCGAGCAGGCTCGCTCCCACAGAGGTTTTGTGAACGCCGAAATCCAGTGTGGGAGCGAGCCTGCTCGCGAAGAGGCCAGCAGACACACCCATAGAATCAAGCGTCAGGCCAGAACGCCCGAATCCCCGCTACCCCTTGCGCCCCGGCTTCCCAGGCTTTCTGCCGCTGATCGGGGCCTACCCCGCCCAACAGATACACCGGCCTGTCGAACCCCTCGATCAGTCGCGCAGCCTCTTCCCACCCCAATGGCTGCGCATCGGGATGGGTCTGGGTCGGTTGCACGGGTGACAACGTCACGAAATCCACGCCCATCTGCTGAGCCAAGGAGAGTTCCTCGGCGTTGTGGCACGAGGCCGCCAGCCAGCGATCGGTGCCGAACGGCCGACCCGCCGCCGCATGCTTGCGCAGTTGCGCGGCGGTGATATGCCAGCCGGCAGACGGAAAGTCACCCAGCCATTCGAACGGCCCCTTGAGCATCAATTGCGCCTTGCCGGCACACAGCCCCACCGCGTCCACCGCCAGGTCACGGTATTGCGGGTCGTAACCGTTGGGCGCGCGCAGTTGCAGCAGCTTGATCCCGCCAGCGACAGCCTTTTGAATGCCACGCAGCAAGGCGGGCGTTTCAAGGCCTTCAGGGGTGATCAGGTACTCGCCCGGCAAACGGGCCGCCGCGACGATTGGCTGATTGGCCGCTGGAAACTCGTAGTTGGTCAATTCACGGGCCGTCACCCAGGCAAGCGGCTGGCCTTCGGCGCCATGGGGCTCGCCGCTGAACGCCGAGACTTCCCAGACATCCAGCAACACCTGCTTGTCCGGATAATCGTGGCGCACCTTGATCAGTGGCCGGGCAGCGCTGACGACAATGCCCAACTCTTCGAGAAGCTCCCGGGCCAGCGCCGTTTCGACCGACTCATCGGCCTCGACCTTGCCCCCCGGGAATTCCCACAAACCGCCCTGGTGCTGGGAATCGGCCCGGCGGGCAATCAGGATTCTGCCGGCGGCGTCGCGAATGACCGCCGCCGCTACATGTACGCGTTTCACCGGGCAATTTCCTCCAGGCCAGCTTGTTGCCACGTTTTGAAGGCCGGCCATTGATAAAGGGTTTCAACGTAGGCCGCGTCGACTTCCGGCAGTTCCACCTGGTAGGTGCGCAAGCGCACGGCAATCGGCGCAAAAAATACGTCAGCCAGGCTCAGGGTACCAAACAGGTAGGGCCCGGCTTCGGTAGCCGCCGCGCGGCACTCTGCCCACAACGCCAGCATCCGCTGGATTTCCGCCTGCACATCCGCCGGAATCGGTGACAACGGCGCATCGCGGCCCAGATCGAACGGCATGTGGGTGCGGATGGCAAAAAAACCACTGTGCATCTGCGCACAGGCCGAACGAGCCTGGGCCCGTGCCGCTACATCCTTGGGCCAGAGACCGGCCTCGGGAAACTGCTCGGCCAGGTACTCGGCAATGGCCAGGGAGTCGGCGATCACGCCGAACCCGGTCTTGAGCAGCGGGACCTTGGCCGTGGCCGAATACTTCAGCAGTTTTTCGCGGGTATCGGGCTGGCCGAGCCTGACCAGTTCTTCGGTGTAGTTCGCGCCGGTCAACGACAAGGCCAGCGCGCCCCGCAGGGACCAGGAAGAAGCTCGTTTATCGCCGATGATCAGGTGCAGGCTCATTTGGATTCCTTTCTTTTGGTTCTGGGGGTGTTTGTACTGCCGCCTTCGCGAGCAGGCTCGCTCCCACACTGAATCTGCGGCGTTCACAGAATCCCTGTGGGAGCGAGCCTGCTCGCGAATGGAACGACTCGGTTTTAAGTCCGATACTCAGCGTTGATCTTGACGTACTCGTGGGACAGATCGGTGGTCCAGATCGTTTCGCTGCAATCGCCACGCCCCAGCTCGATGCGGATGGTGATTTCCTCCTGCTGCATCACCGCCGCGCCCTGCGCCTCGGTGTAGGTCGTCGCCCGGGCGCCCTGGCTGGCGATGCAGACCTCACCGAGGAATACGTCGATCTTGCTCACGTCCAGCTCAGGCACCCCGGCGCGGCCGACAGCGGCGAGAATACGACCCCAGTTCGGGTCGGAAGCAAACAGTGCGGTCTTGATCAGCGGCGAATGCGCCACGGTATAACCGACGTCCAGGCATTCCTGGTGATTACCACCACCGTTGACCTGTACGGTAACGAACTTGGTCGCGCCTTCGCCGTCGCGGACGATGGCCTGGGCCACTTCCATGCACACCTCGAACACCGCCTGTTTCAGCGCCGCGAACAGCGGACCGCTGGCTTCGGTGATCTCCGGCAGGTTGGCCTTGCCGGTGGCGATCAGCATGCAGCAGTCGTTGGTCGAGGTGTCGCCGTCGATGGTGATGCGGTTGAAGGACTTGTTGGCGCCGTCGAGCATCAGGTCCTGCAGCACCTGGCGGGAGACCTTGGCGTCGGTGGCGATGTAACCGAGCATGGTCGCCATGTTCGGGCGGATCATGCCGGCGCCCTTGCTGATGCCGGTCACGGTCACGGTTACACCGTCGTGCTGGAACTGGCGGCTCGCACCCTTGGGCAAGGTGTCCGTGGTCATGATGCCGGTGGCGGCCGCGGCCCAGTTGTTTTCCGAGAGGTCATCAAGGGCGGCTTGCAGCGCGCCTTCGATTTTTTCGACCGGCAGCGGTTCGCCGATCACACCCGTGGAGTACGGCAGCACCTGGCTGGCGTCGACACCGGTCAGTTCAGCCAGCCTGGCGCAGGTGCGCTCGGCGGCGGCCAAGCCTGGCGCGCCGGTGCCGGCGTTGGCGTTACCGGTGTTGGTCAGCAGGTAACGCACCGGCCCTTGCACGCGTTGCTTGGCCAGGATCACCGGCGCGGCGCAAAACGCATTGAGCGTGAACACGCCGGCCACCGTCGAGCCCTCGGCGCAACGCATGACCACCACATCCTTGCGCCCGGGACGCTTGATGCCCGCCGAGGCGATACCAAGTTCAAAACCGGCAACCGGGTGCAACGTTGGCAACGGACCAAGACCAACAGCCATGAATGCGCTCCTTATAAAATTATTTCAGCACCGCCTTCATCAAGACGGCGAATCAAATGGCAAAACGCCGCGACAAGAGACTCTTGTCGCGGCGCGGGTCGCTCAGCGTTGAAACGGGTTTATTGGATCTGCCCGTGGCAATGCTTGTATTTCTTGCCCGAGCCGCAATAGCACAGCTCGTTTCGGCCCAGTTTCTGCTCGTTGCGTACCGGTGCGGTGGCCAGTGCCACGTCCACATCGACGCCCTCTTCCATCGCCTGGACCACTTCCAGGCCCGGAGCTTCGGCGTGCTCGAACTGCATGCGCGCGGCCAGGGCTTCGGCCTCCTGGCGCAGGCGGGCTTCTTCTTCGACCGGATCTTCGCGGCGAACCTGAACGTGGGACAGGACCCGGATCGAGTCGCGCTTGATCGAATCCAGCAGCTCGGAGAACAGCGTGTAGGACTCGCGCTTGTATTCCTGCTTCGGATTCTTCTGCGCGTAGCCACGCAAGTGGATACCGTGGCGCAGGTGATCCATGGTCGACAGATGGTCTTTCCACAGGTCGTCCAGCACCCGCAGCACGATCTGCTTCTCGAACGAGCGCAGCGCTTCGGCGCCGGCCTGGTCTTCTTTTTCGTTGTACGCGGCGATCAGTTCGGTCAGAAGTTTCTCGCGCAGCGTTTCTTCGTAGAGGTGATCATCCTCGTCGAGCCACTGCTGGATCGGCAACGACACGCCGAAATCACTGCGCAGGGAGGCTTCCAGACCAGCAACGTCCCACTGCTCCGGCAGCGACTGCGGCGGAATGTGTGCGCTGACAGTGGCGTCGAGCACTTCGCGGCGGAAATCGGCGATGGTTTCGCCAATGTCGTCGGCGGCCAACAGGCTGTTGCGCATGTGATAGATCACTTTGCGCTGCTCGTTGTTGACGTCGTCGAACTCAAGCAACTGCTTGCGGATGTCGAAGTTGCGGCCCTCGACCTTGCGCTGAGCCTTCTCGATGGCGTTGGTCACCATGCGGTGCTCGATCGCCTCGCCCGGCTGCATGCCCAGGGCCTTCATGAAATTCTTCACCCGATCAGAGGCGAAGATGCGCATCAGGCTGTCTTCCAGGGACAGGTAGAAGCGGCTGGAGCCGGCGTCGCCCTGGCGACCGGCACGGCCACGCAGCTGGTTATCGATACGGCGCGATTCGTGACGCTCGGACGCGATCACCTGCAAGCCACCGGATTCGAGCACCTGCTGGTGACGCTTCTGCCAGTCGGCCTTGATCTGCGCGATCTGCTCGGGGGTCGGGTTTTCCAGCGAAGCCACTTCGACTTCCCAGTTGCCGCCCAGCAGGATGTCGGTACCACGGCCGGCCATGTTGGTGGCGATGGTCAACGCACCCGGGCGACCGGCCTGGGCGATAATCTCGGCTTCCTTCTCGTGGAACTTGGCATTGAGAACCTTGTGCTCGATACCTTCCTTGGCGAGCAAGGCGGACATGTGCTCGGAGGTCTCGATGGTCGCGGTACCCACCAGGATCGGACGGCCCTGGGCCATGCCTTCCTTGATGTCGTTGATGATCGCCGCGTATTTCTCTTCGGCGGTCAGGAACACCAGATCATTGTAGTCCTTGCGCGCCAGCGGCTTGTTCGGCGGAATCACCACCACTTGCAGGCCGTAGATCTGGTGGAATTCGAACGCTTCGGTGTCGGCGGTACCGGTCATGCCGGACAGTTTGTTGTACAGGCGGAAGTAGTTCTGGAACGTGGTCGAGGCCAGGGTCTGGCTCTCGGCCTGGATGTTCAGGCCTTCCTTCGCTTCGATGGCCTGGTGCAGGCCTTCGGACAGGCGACGGCCCGGCATGGTGCGGCCGGTGTGTTCGTCAACCAGTACGACCTGGCCGTCCTGGACGATGTATTCGACGTTGCGATGGAACAGCTTGTGGGCACGCAGGCCGGCGTAGACGTGGGTCAGCAGGCCCAGGTTATGGGCCGAGTAGAGGCTTTCGCCTTCAGCCAGCAGGCCGACGCGGGTCAGCATCTCTTCGATGAACTGGTGACCGGATTCGTTGAGCTCGACCTGGCGGGTCTTCTCGTCGACGGTGTAGTGGCCGGGCTGGGTCACTTCGCCTTCGACTTCTTCGACGTGCAGCTGGAGCTGCGGGATCAGCTTGTTGATCTCGATGTACAGCTTGGAGCTGTCTTCGGCCTGCCCGGAAATGATCAGCGGCGTACGGGCTTCGTCGATGAGGATGGAGTCGACTTCGTCGATCACGGCAAAGTTGAGTTCGCGCTGGAATTTTTCTTCCATGCTGAACGCCATGTTGTCGCGCAGGTAGTCGAAACCGAATTCGTTGTTGGTGCCGTAGGTGATGTCCGAGGCGTAGGCCGCGCGCTTCTCTTCCGGCGGCTGGAACGGCGTGACCACGCCGACCGTCAGGCCGAGGAATTCATAGAGCGGGCGCATCCAGTTGGCGTCGCGACGGGCCAGGTAGTCGTTGACCGTCACCACGTGCACGCCCTTGCCGGACAGTGCGTTGAGATATACCGCCAGGGTCGCCACCAGGGTCTTGCCTTCACCGGTGCGCATTTCGGCGATCTTGCCTTCATGCAAGGTCATGCCGCCGATCAACTGGACGTCGAAGTGGCGCATGCCCATGACCCGCTTGCCGGCTTCACGGCAGACCGCGAAAGCTTCGGGCAGGATCTGGTCAAGGGTCTCGCCCTTGGCGATGCGGTCCTTGAATTCGGCGGTCTTGGCGCGTAACTGATCGTCCGAAAGGGCCACCATTTGCTCTTCGAAGGCATTGACGATCTGTACCGTCTTGAGCATGCGTTTGACTTCACGCTCGTTCTTGCTTCCAAAAAGTTTCTTTAACAAAGGCGCAAACATATCGGCAGGATCTTCCACACTAAAGGGATGGAGGGCGGCCCCATGAGTCGCCCGTGCAGCCCTCATGGCCGCATGCGAACGAGCATTCTACCCGGAAACGATGGAGAGGAAAGTGGCGTTATTCCACGATGCTGGCACAGCGCTGTGACGGGGCCTCCCTAAAATAAGGGCTTTTGCGCGAACTTCAACCCACAAAACGCAGAAGTTACTCATTGATTATGCGAGTAAAAGCCACCGGGCGGCAGGGCTCGGGCGTATCTGGCGCTTTCTGCTACCATGGCGCCTTTGTCACTTGCGGTAATCAACCATGGCCTTTCGCCCTCTTCCAGCCAAGGCGCCCGCCGTTCTGCTGCGCGAAGCCAAGCCGCTGAAAGCCATCTTCGGCCACGCCAGACGCCTGGGGCACTTGCAGCGCCTGCTCGACAGCCAGCTACAGCCCGCTGCGCGCGAGCATTGTCACGTAGCGTCCTGGCGGGAAGGCAGTTTGTTGCTGATCGTCACCGACGGTCACTGGGCCACGCGCCTGCGCTACCAGCAAAAGCGCCTGCTGCGCCAATTGCAGGTATTCGAGGAGTTCGCCAACCTGACGCGAATCCTGTTCAAGGTCCAGCCGCCCACGGTGCAAGTCGGCGCCAAGGGTCATACGCTGGATCTGTCCACCGACGCTGCCGCCACCATCCAGGCCACGGCCGATGGCATCAGCGACCCCAACCTGCGGGCAGCCCTGGAGCGATTGGCGGCGCATGCGCGGCCCAAGGATTGAGATTTTTTTCGGCTGTTGAATAGCCTTCGCGAGCAGGCTCGCTCCCACAATGGATCTGCGTGAGGCACAAGGCTTGCGCGCGCAGGAGATCTCCTGTGGGAGCGAGCCTGCTCGCGAAGGCGGCGACTCGGTCTTCGATCTAACGCCGCTTGCTGCCCCCCAGCAACGATCCCATCAACCCACGCACCAACTGCCGGCCCAACTGATTGGCCGCCTGGCGCATCGCCGACTTCAGCGCCTGGCCGGCGGCGGTGCCGAGGAATTCCCCGGCCTTTTCGGTGAAGCTCGGCTCCTCGGCGGCCGGTTTGCCTGGCACGGCTTCGGCCTGCGGCTCCAGCCCCTTGCGCCCCATCAACACTTCATAGGCCGACTCGCGGTCGATGGGTTTGTCATAACGGCCCTGCAACGGTGAGCTGGCGATCAGCCCGGCACGCTCGGCCGCGGTCAACGGCCCGATGCGCGACTGCGGCGGCGCCACCAGCACACGCTGGACCATTTCCGGCGTGCCTTTTTCCTGCAAGGTGCCGACCAGCGCTTCACCGATGCCCAGCTCGGTCAGCACCGCCAGGGCATCGAATTGTGGATTCGGTCGAAAACCGTCAGCCACCGCCCGCAGGGATTTCTGTTCCTTGGCGGTGAACGCTCGCAGGCCATGCTGGATGCGCAATCCCAACTGCGCGAGCACGTCGTCCGGCAGATCGCCCGGCGACTGGGTGACAAAATACACCCCGACGCCCTTGGAGCGGATCAGCCGCACCACTTGTTCCAGGCGCTCCTGCAACGCCTTGGGCGTGCCGGCGAACAACAAATGTGCCTCATCGAAAAACAACGCCAGCAAGGGTTTGTCCGCATCGCCGCGCTCGGGCAGTTGCTCGAACAGCTCGGCCAGCAGCCACAGCAGGAACGTCGCGTAGACTTTCGGCGCTTCATGGACCAGACGACTGGCGTCCAGCAGATGAATGCGGCCACGGCCGTCACTGGCCGGTTGCAGGATGTCTTCAAGCTGCAACGCCGGTTCACCGAACAAGGCGTCCGCGCCCTGCTGTTCCAGGGTGGACAGTCGGCGCATCAAGGCCTGGCTGGAACCGGTGGTCATCAGGGCCGCGTCGTCCCCGAGCAATTCAGGGTTGTCCTTGAGGTGATTGAGCAGCGCCTTCAGGTCCTTGAGGTCGAGCAACAACAGGCCCTCGCGGTCGGCGACCTTGAACGCTGCGTACAACGCCGCTTGCTGGCTGTCCGTCAGTTCCAGCAGGCTGCCGAGCAACAACGGGCCCATTTCACTCAACGTCGTGCGCAGCGGATGACCGGACTGGCCGTGGATATCCCACAAGGTCACCGGATAGGCCTGGGGCTCATGGCCGAGCCAGGGCATGCCGGCGATGCGCTCGGCGATCTTGCCTTGAGGATTGCCGGCGGCGCCGAGGCCGCACAGGTCACCCTTGATGTCCGCCGCGAACACCGCCACGCCGGCATCGCTGAACATCTCGGCCAGGCGCTGCAAGGTGACGGTCTTGCCGGTGCCGGTGGCGCCCGCCACCAGCCCATGACGATTGGCCAGGCGCATGGCCTGGGCGACAGGTTGGCCGGCCAGGTCGGCCCCGATAACGAGTTGCGATGAATCAGGCATTTGGTCACCTGTGGGTTTGCGGTATGACGCCATTTTGCGCGCTTATATAAAAGCATGCCCAGTGCAATAAGGCCCGAGCGGCAGAATAATAGCCTGCAACCAGCACTGGCCCCTTCGCGAGCAGGCTCGCTCCCACAATTTGGACCTATGTTGAGTACAGAACCCTGTGGGAGCGAGCCTGCTCGGGAAGAGTGCCCGACAACGCATTCCTTTACTGCACCCAACCCCAACCGAACATCTATTCTTACCCAAGGTCAACAAGGGGAGAACACAGACCGGAGGGATGTTCATCGTGCATATAGCGGACATAACCATGTTCTACGCCCCCGCCAGCGGAGGTGTACGCACTTATCTGGATGCCAAGCACCGGCGCCTGGGCAATCGGCCGGGTATTCGCCATAGTCTTCTGATCCCCGGCGCGCATTTGAGCGAGCAGGATGGGATCTACAAGGTCCCGGCCCCTCCGCTGCCCTTTGGCAAGGGCTACCGCTTCCCGCTGCGCCTGGCCCCTTGGCGTAATGTCCTGCGCGACTTGCAGCCCGACCTGATCGAGGTCGGCGACCCTTACCTCACCGCCTGGGCCGCCCTGGATGCCCGGCGACAGCTGGACGTGCCCGTGATCGGCTTTTATCACTCCGACCTGCCGTTGCTGGTAAGCAACCGCATGGGCAACTGGTTCACGCCCAATATCGAAGCCTATGTCAGCAAACTGTACGGCAACTTCGACCGGGTGCTCGCGCCGAGCCAGGTCATGGCCGACAAACTCACCGGACTCGGGGTCAAAAATGTCTACGTGCAGCCGTTGGGGGTAGACCTGCAGACCTTCAATCCCGCCGCTTGCGACCCGGAACTGCGGGCCGAACTGGGCATCGCCGAGGATGCGCGCCTGCTGATTTTCGCCGGTCGCGGCTCCAAGGAAAAAAACCTGCCGGTGCTGCTCAAATGCATGAAACGCCTGGGCGAACGCTATCACCTGCTGCTGGTGGGCTCTTCCATGCCAGCCGTGGTGCCGGACAACGTCACGGTGATCGACGAATTCTGCCCGGCTCCGCAAGTCGCCCGGCTGATGGCCAGCGCCGACGCCCTGCTGCACGCAGGCGACCAGGAAACCTTCGGCCTGGTAATCCTCGAAGCAATGGCCAGCGGCATCCCGGTGGTAGCGGTCGCGGCAGGCGCCTTCAATGAAATCGTCCACGAGGACTGTGGCCTGCTGTGCGCGCCCGACAATCCACAGGCGATGGCCAACGCCGTTCGGCAACTGTTCGCCGAAGGCTGCCAGCAACGCGGCGCAAAAGCACGCCGACATGTAGAACGTCATTACGCCTGGGATTCGGTGGTCAATAGTCTGTTGGGCCACTATTACAGCGTGCTCGGCGCAGAAATGCCCCTGCTAGCCAATGGTTGAGTCGAGGCCCATGTCGATGACCGCTCAATCCAGCCTGCTGCTGGTGCTGCACGATGTCGCACCGCAAACCTGGCCCGACTACCAGCCCTTCGTCGAAGCCGTCGACGCCCTCGGCCAGGTGCCGATGACCTGGCTGGTGGTGCCGGACTTCCACCACGCCAACGCGCTCGACGAACATCCCGGCTTCCGGCGCATGCTCGACAGCCGGGTCGAACGCGGCGATGAACTGGTGCTGCACGGTTATTACCACTGTGATGACGGTCCGCCGGCGCTTCATCCCAAGGACTGGTTCATGCGCCGGGTCTATACCCATGAAGGGGAGTTCTACGGTCTGTCCGAGGAAGCGGCCCTCACCCGCCTTCGCGCCGGCATCGAGATCTTTCAGCGCTACCAGTGGCCGCTGCAAGGCTTCGTCGCACCGGCCTGGCTGATGAGCGAAGGCACGCGCCATGCCTTGCGCCAGTTGCCGTTGAGTTATACCAGCGACACCCAGCACCTCTACCGCTTGCCGGAGTTCACCCCGATCGATGCCCCGGGACTGGTCTGGAGCGCCCGCAGCGCCTGGCGTCGAGGCCTGTCAAAAGTCATCAGCGACCGGCGTGAACAGCGCTGGCGCCAGGCACCGGTCATTCGCCTGGGCCTGCACCCCGTAGACATGCGCCACGGATTTTCCCGCAACTACTGGCTGCGAACCCTGGAGCGCCTGCTTGAGGACGGGCGCGTGCCGATGACCAAGATCGACTGGCTGGCGTCACTGCGCCAGCCAGTCAGCAGTGCCGCATGAAACGGCTGGTCTGGTTAGGCGCCGCCCTGTTGATTGCGGTATTGGTCCCGATGCTCGTGGGCGGCGGGGAGATGTGGTCGCGGTTGCAGCGCTTTCCGCTGTCCTTGCTGCTGGTCATGCTTGGCATGATCGTACTCTGCTGGGGCCTCAACTCGGTGCGCCTGCGCTTGCTGCTGGGTGAACACCGTGGGCGCATAGGCGGGTTGAAAAGCATTGGCGTGGTGATGTCCACCGAGTTCGCGATGTGCGCGACGCCCGGCGGCAGTGGCGGGCCGCTGACGCTGATGGCGCTGCTCGCGCGCAACGGCGTGCGCCCCGCCCATGGCAGCGCGGTGTTCGCCATGGATCAGTTGAGCGACCTGCTGTTTTTTCTCTGCGCCTTGTTGGGCATCCTGTTTTATGCACTTTTCCAGAACCTCAGCCAGCGCATGGAATGGATGCTGGGGCTGAGCGCGGTTTCATTGTTCGGCGGGCTCTTTTGCTGCGCGCTGGTGGCCCGCTACCATCGCAGGCTGATTCTCCTGGGTGCGCGGCTGTTGCGGCATTTGCGAGTGAAGCCGGTGACCCGTCGACGCTGGGGACGCAAGATCCTGAATTTCCTCGCGGCATTTACCGACACTCTGAAATTGCCACGCCAGACGCTGTTCCAGGTGTTCGTCTTGACCTGCCTGCACTGGGTCCTGCGCTACAGCGTGCTGTACCTGGCATTAAAAGGACTCGGGGCGGATCTGCAATGGGCCTGGAGTTTCCTGATCCAGATGCTGTCCCTCAGCGCTGGGCAGTTCAGCCTGTTGCCGGGCGGCGCCGGAGCGGCGGAGTTGACCTCGGCGGCGTTGCTGGCGCCGATGGTGGGCAAATCCACCGCGGCGGCGGCGATCCTGATCTGGCGGGCGGTGACGTATTACTTCTATCTGCTGGCCGGAGGACCGGTGTTCTTCATGATGGTCGGGCGACCGTTGATCAAGAAGCTGATGAAGCTGCGGCAAGCCTGAGAGGTCAGCCCTTGGACTCGGGGTCGTCCTGGGGCTGCTTGTGCATTTCTTCCCACAGCTGGGCGGCGTCGGGAAATTCGGTGCCGTCTTCCGGGCCCAGCCCTTCGGGATCGTAGCGACTCAGGCAACCCTCGCCCACGGTTGCCGGCGCTCTGGCGGTGGCTTTGTCCAAGGGATCGGTCATGGGATTCATGCCTCGAGGTTCGTGGCAAGGGAGAAAGCTCCCTTGCCACATAGAGTCAGAAGACTACAGATCAGAAGACCACGGTCTTGTTCCCGTGCACCAGTACGCGGTCTTCCAAGTGATAGCGCAAGCCGCGCGCCAGGACCATTTTTTCCACGTCGCGGCCGAAGCGCACCATGTCTTCAATGCTGTCGCTGTGGCTGACACGGACCACGTCCTGCTCGATGATCGGGCCGGCGTCCAGCTCTTCGGTCACGTAGTGGCACGTGGCGCCGATCAGCTTCACACCGCGCATCGAGGCCTGGTGGTAAGGCTTGGCACCGACAAACGACGGCAGGAAACTGTGATGGATGTTGATGACTTTATGCGCATATTCGCTGCACAGCGACGGCGGCAGGATCTGCATGTAGCGGGCCAGTACCACCACCTCGGCGTCGTGCTGCTTGACCAGCCGCGAGACCTCGGCGAACGCCGGGTGCTTGTCCTGCGGGTTGACCGGTACGTGGTAGTACGGGATGCCGTGCCATTCCACCATGCTGCGTAAGTCGTCATGGTTGGAAATGACACAGGCGATGTCGCAATCGAGCTCATCGCTGTGCCAGCGGTGCAACAGATCAGCCAGGCAGTGGGACTCACGACTGGCCATCAGCACTACGCGCTTTTTCTGCGCGGTATCGGTGATACGCCAGTCCATCGAAAACTCTTCGGCAATCGGGGCGAATGCCTCGCGGAAGGCTTCGATGCCGAAGGGCAGCGAGTCGGCGCGTATCTCGTGACGCATGAAAAACCAACCACTCTGATTGTCCGAATGGTGGCTTGCTTCAGTGATCCAGCCGTTATGGGACGCCAGAAAGTTACTGACTTTAGCAACGATACCGACGCGGTCCGGGCAAGCGATCACCAGCCGAAAAGTGCGCATTAGGGAACTCCAGAACTTCGCAAAGGCGGCCATTCTAGCCATTGCGCGGCAAAACTGCAGTATCGATCACACATCGCGCCCAGCAGTGGCTGACCGGGACTGCCAATGCCCGCGTGGCAAGCTTTATCGTGAACAGATGTGAAGACTGCATCACATTATTTATTTCACGGCGCTCACTCTGTGCTAGCGCACTATTAATTAAATAAACACTGCTTAAATGTTTACTTGATGAAACTGTCTGATTACTATTACCCCACTGTCTCCTTGTCACCAGCGTCCTACATAAGGTAGTCCCCATGTCCCTGATCACCGAATACAACGCTACAAAACAAGCCATTGAAGAACTGCAACAACGTCTGGCCGACCTGTCCAAAGACGACAAACTGCAAAAAGAACTGGAATTCGAAGGCAAACTGCGCACGCTGATGGGTGAATACTCGAAGTCCCTGCGCGATATCATCGCCCTGTTGGATCCAGAGTCCAAGTCGAGCAAAGCCCCGCGTGGCGCTGTGAAAACTACCGGTACCAAGCGCGCTCGCAAAGTTAAGCAATACAAGAACCCGCACAACGGTGAAGTCATCGAAACCAAAGGCGGCAACCACAAGACTCTGAAAGAGTGGAAAGCCAAGTGGGGCGGCGACGTGGTTGAAGGCTGGGCGACCCTGCTGGGCTAAGCTCCGGCGGTTCGAAGCGTTCTCGACGCAGAAAAAAACGCCAGCGATTGCTGGCGTTTTTTGTTGCCTGTCCACTTCTGATTTATTTCCTTACATGGCAGTGCGGCGACTCAAAGGCTTAAACGTTTGCGCAATTGCTGGCTATAGCCCTGCCATTGAGTCAGCACCTCTTGCTGCATTGGGCTGGAAAGCGCCAGCCACTGCGTCATCGCCTCATCAAAACTTTCCAGGGTATTAGGCGCACCCCACTCCGGTGATTTCAGTCGCTGCTGGCAAAATAGTTTCCAGCGTGCCTGCTCTTCGGTGCTCAAGGTGTCGGGGAAGTTACGGGCCCGGTATCGGAATAATAATTCCGGCAGGCGCTCATCATCGAAATGCCAACGTTCCCCCGCCAACTGGTCGGGATCTGCCTGGCGCACTTGTTCGCACAAACGCCGATCACGATCACCCATGAATCCAGCGTACAACTGTTGTTCGGGGTCCTCGCTCGCAGTGAAATCCTCGCGACCATAAATCGCCTGGAGTTTATCGTGCCAGACTTGCTGTGCGTCACTTAGCCGCAGCGCCCGCTGGCGATAACCCTCCATGTCCAGTTGCAGGCGTTGCTGGTCCTCGTCGCGCAGGACTGACAGCGGCGCGACCACCGGGCACTTGTTGATATGAATAAGCTTGAGGGGTACGGGCAATTCCCCTTCCAACAACTCTTCACGGCGGGTATACAAGCGTTGGCGCAGGATTTCGGCGTCATGGTCCAGCAGCCCTTGAGGATCCATATGCAGATCGCAGACGATCAGGGCGTTGCGGTTCTTCGGATGCCAGGCCAGCGGCAGGACCACGCCGATGTAGTTTCGCGCCGCCGAGAAGCGCCCGGAGATGTGCACCATGGGCTGTAGCAGGCGGACCTGGTCCATCACTTTCTGTTTAGTGCGCAACTGGAACAGCCAGTCGTAAAGCCGGGGTTGTTTCTCACGGATCAACCGGGCCAGGGCAATCGTCGCACGTACATCCGACAGCGCATCATGGGCCTGGCCATGGTCGATGCCGTTGGCGGCGGTCAGGCGTTCGAGCTTGAGGGTGACGCGCCCCTCCTCCTGCGGCCAGACAATCCCATCGGGGCGCAACGCATAGGCGGCCCGCACCAGGTCAATCAGGTCCCAGCGACTGTTGCCCCCCTGCCATTCCCGTGCGTACGGGTCGAAGAAATTCCGATAAAGGCTGTAGCGGGTCATCTCGTCATCGAAGCGCAGCGTGTTGTAGCCGGCGCCACAGGTCCCGGGCGCGGCCAGTTGCGCATGGACGCGGGTCATGAAATCGGCCTCGCTCAAGCCTTTTTCCGCCAGGCAGGCCGGTGTGATCCCGGTGATCGCGCATGCGGCAGGATGGGGCAGGATGTCATCGCTGGGCCGGCAGTACAGGTTCACCGGTTCATCGATTTCATTGAGTTCGAAATCGGTACGTATCCCGGCCACCTGCAAGGGGCGGTCGCAACGCGGATTGATGCCGGTGGTTTCGTAGTCGTACCAGAAAATGGAGGTCACGGGTGGTTCCTGTGCTGAGGACTGGCGAAGTCTAGGCGCTGCAACCGGCCGGCGGCCAGCGCTGCTGTAACTTTTGAATACCTGGGAGGCGCAAACCTGCGCCCTCCCGCAAGATCCCTGTTGTTTACATGAAGCGTGAAATGACCCACAGAGTTGTATCGTGCGCCTGCACGAAGACTGCTAGCATCTGGGCCGAGATCGAACGTTCGAACCGCCCCCTCACAGGTTGCCCATGCTCGAGACACCAGCATTGCAAAGGAACGCGCCGCTGCCCGCGCCACTGGACACGCGTTACCAGGTCGAGACGCCCGAGGGCATCGACCTGCCGCTGCGCCCGGCGGGGTTGATGCCTCGCGCCCTGGCCTTTGCCATCGACCTCGGCATACGGGGGCTGGCCTTGGGCCTGCTGTTCCTGATCCTGGCGTTTTTTGGCGAACTGGGCGTCGGCCTGGGCTCGATCCTGCTGTTCGTCATCAGCTGGTGGTACATGGTGCTGTTCGAGGTGCTGAACCAAGGGCGTTCCCCCGGCAAGCAGATCATGGGTTTGCGCGTGGTGCAGGATGACGGCCGGCCTGTCGACTGGTCGGCCTCGCTGATCCGCAACCTGCTGCGCTTCGTCGACATGCTGCCCTTCGGCTATGCGTTCGGGGCGATTACCTGCCTGCAGCATCCAGCGTTCAAGCGCCTGGGCGACCTGGCGGCCGGGACCCTGGTGGTTTATCGCGAACAAGCGATCAAACGCCCCATCCTGCCATCGGCCCGACCGATACGGCCACCTTTTGTCCTCGACCTCAACGAGCAGCGTGCCGTGCTGGGCTTCGCCGAGCGCCAGGCAGAACTGTCCGGTGCCAGGGTCACCGAACTGGCGACGATCCTGGCCGCGCCGCTGAAGGTGCACCCTTCCGGAGCCGTGGCCGAACTCAATGGCATCGCCCGCGGCCTGCTGGGGCCGACATGAAACAAAGCCTTTTCGAAAAACGTCATCAAGAGGAATGGGACCGTCTGTCCCAACAGCTCGACCAATTGGAGCGCAGCCGCAACGTCGCGCAGAGCAGCGATTTCCCCAATGCCTATCGACGCCTCTGCCACCACCTGACGCTGGCCCAGGCCAGGGGCTACAGCAGCCTTTTAATAGACGCGTTGCAGCAATTGGCCCTGCGTGGTCACCAGCAACTCTACCGGGACCGCGGCCGGTTCTCGGCCAGCCTGTCGACCTTCATCCTGGCCGGTTTCCCCCGACTGATTCGTGAGCAATGGCGATTCGTGCTGGCGGCGGCCTTGATGTTCCTTGGTAGCCTGGTCGGCATCGGGCTGCTGGTCTACCTGTTCCCCGAACTGGTCTACAGCGTGTTGAGCGTCGAAGAAGCCAGCCAGATACGCGGCATGTACGACCCTGCCGCCGGCCACCTGGGGCGCTCGATCGAGCGGGCCGCCAGCGAAGACTGGGTCATGTTCGGCTACTACATCATGCACAACATCGGTATTGCCTTTCAGACGTTCGCCAGCGGCTTGCTGTTTGGCCTGGGCAGCGCATTCTTCCTGTTCTTCAACGGCCTGACCATTGGCGCGGTGGCCGGGCACCTGACCCAGATCGGTTCGGGATCGACGTTCTGGTCATTCGTGATCGGCCACGGCGCCTTCGAACTCACCGCCATCGTGCTGGCCGGCGCGGCGGGCCTGTTGCTCGGTTGGGCATTGATCGCGCCGGGGCGCCTCACCCGAGGCGAAGCGTTACGGCTCGCCGCCGGCAAGAGCGTGCTGATAATCGGCGGCGTGGTGCTGTTGCTGCTCATCGCCGCGTTCGTCGAGGCCTACTGGTCCTCCAGCGCGGTGACACCCACCACCAAATACATCGTCGGCGCCTTGTTGTGGCTGCTGGTGCTCGGGTATCTGCTGTTTGCCGGACGAGGCCACCATGCGCCTGAGTGACGCCAGCGTTGTCATCCGCCCCCGCACCACCTGGGAAGCCATGGACCTCGGCGTGCTGATGAGCCAGCAGCACCGACGGCTGCTGATGACCAGTTGGGCCATCGTCACGCTACCGGTGTATGCGCTGCTGACCCTGTTGCTGTGGGACTCGCCGTCGCTGGTAGTCATTGTGTTCTGGTGGCTGAAACCGGCCTTCGACCGCCTGCCCCTGTTCATTTTGTCCAAGGCCCTGTTTGGCGAGCCGCCTACGCTGAAGCAGGCGTTGCGCCAATGGCCCGCGCTGCTCAAGCCGCAATTGCTGGCTAGCCTGACCTGGCGACGGCTGAGCCTGAACCGCAGCTTCCTGATGCCGGTGATGCAACTCGAAGGCCTGGCCGGCGAGGCGCGCGAGCAACGCTTGCGCGTCCTGCTGCAGCGCAACGGCGGCGCGGCGCAGTGGCTGACCATCATCGGCGTGCACCTGGAAACCGCGCTGTGGTTCGGCCTGATGGCGCTGTTCTATCTGTTCATACCGCAACAGGTCGAGCTGGAATGGGACTGGCAGACCCTGATCGCCGTGGCCGAGCACGACTGGCTGTGGCTCGAGCACCTGGTCAACTTCCTGTATCCACTGCTGCTGATTTTCTGGGAACCGGTTTACGTCGCCTGTGGCTTCAGCCTCTACCTGAACCGCCGCACGATTCTCGAGGCCTGGGACATCGAACTGGTATTCCGGCGCCTGCGCCAGCGCCTGGCCGGCTTGGCCCCGGCGCTGTTGCTGCTGGCAATGACGCTGCTGCCGTTGGCGCCACCTGCCTGGGCCGCGCAGGACGACAACGGTCCCGACAGCCCGCGCTTGCTCAATCAGCCGCTGACCAGCGAGGCCTCTCGGGAGAGCATTGAAGCGATTCTCGAAGCGCCGCCATTCAAGAATCCGGAAACGATCACCCGCTATCGTTTCGGCGAAGAAGCCGAAAAACCAGACGAATCAGCCGAGCCAGCTGAAACCGATGGAGCGCCGGGCTGGCTCAAATCGCTGTTCGAATGGCTGTCGAAAAAACGCTTCGAGGGTATTGCCGCGCTGATCCAGGTGCTGCTCTGGGCGGCCCTGTTGACGGCCATCGCCTGGCTGGCCTGGCATTACCGCCATAGTCTCAAGACCCTGGCGAACCGTAGGCCAGCACAGCGCATGCATTCGAAACCCGCTGCGCCGGTGCAGATGTTCGGCCTGGATATTCGCGAAGAGAGCCTGCCGGAGGATGTGGCGAGCCGCGCCGAGCAGTTATGGTCCACCGCGCCTCGCGAGGCGTTGGGTTTGCTCTATCGAGCCTTGCTCAGCCGATTGCACCATGAATTCGCCATCCCCCTGAAACCCGCGGACACGGAAGGCCAGGTGTTGCTGCGCGTCGAACGACTCCAGCAGCCGGACCTGCTGGTCTTCAGCAAAAACCTGACCCAGCACTGGCAAAACATCGCCTACGGGCACCGTCCACCAGCGCCGCACCTGCAACGGGAGCTGTGCGATGGCTGGCGCGGCCTGTTCGGTCCGGGAGTTTCCCGATGAGCCGCCGCGCCGGATGGCTGGTCGCGGCGCTGGTTGCGGCGTTGGTCTGTGCAGTGGGCGTCTACTTGTCCACGAAAGCGGTGCCCTACCAGGAAACCATTGATCACGGCCCATCCCCCGAAGCCCAGGCCAATCCCTACCTGGCGGCGGAACATTACCTGCGTCGGCATGGGGTAGAAGTCGAACACGCCAACAGCCTGGACGTCCTGCCCGGCCTCGAACCCCACCAGCGCAGCCTGCTGTTGCTGGGCGAGCGGAGCGACATGACGCCACGGGAGGCAGACCAGTTGATGAACTGGACCCGGGCCGGCGGACGGCTGCTGTTCGTCGCCGAGGCCTTGTGGGATGACAGCACCAGCAGCAGCGGCGACTTGTTGCTGGACCGCGTGGGTCTGCGCCAACTCCTCAGCAAGGACCTCGAGGAATCCGACGCCGAACTCATCAAGGATCGCTACCCCGAACTGACCAAGCTTTATCTGGAAGATGAAGAAGCGCCGGCCTATGTCGGCTTCGACACCGACTTCCATCTCGAAGACCCGCAGAACCTCGCCCAGGCCTGGGCCAACAGCGAACAGGCAACTCACATGATGCAACTGAACCACGGCCTGGGCACCATCACTGTGCTCACTGACGCCGAGCTTTGGAAGAACGACCAGATCGACCAATACGACAACGCCTGGCTGCTCTGGTACCTGAGTGCCGACACGAATGTCACGCTGCTGTTCGACATCGAGCACGACAACCTGCTGACCCTGCTGCTGCGCTATTTCCCCCAGGCCCTGGTGGCGCTGCTGGTCCTGATCGGGCTGTGGTTCTGGCGCTCGGCGGTGCGGCATGGCCCGTTGCAACAACCCGCCCCCAAGGCGCGACGGCAGTTACTGGAACACCTGCAGGCCAGCGCCGCGTTCCAGCTGCGCCACCACGGCCGGCAACACCTGTTGCAGAGTTTGCAGCATGACGTGTTGCGCCGGGCGCGCCAGCTTCATCCAGGTTTCGAACGGCTGGTCGTCGCCGAACAATGGCAAGTGCTTGCACGCCTGACCCGCCAACCCACGC
Organism: Pseudomonas sp. Z2-11; assembly: GCF_054161305.1. Lineage (NCBI taxonomy): Bacteria > Pseudomonadati > Pseudomonadota > Gammaproteobacteria > Pseudomonadales > Pseudomonadaceae > Pseudomonas > Pseudomonas sp. Z2-11. The sequence goes on along the minus strand of NZ_CP096395.1, from coordinate 1,235,137 downwards.
GAACCATCAGCCAGGCCCTCAGCCCCCGGCCGGCGCAGCGCATGTCCAGCACTGAGTTCTGCCGCCAGGTTGCCCTTTTGCAAACTCTCAGGAATGCCTTATGACTGAACAGAACGAACCTGTCGACGGCCAGGCCCATGCCGCCCAACAGCGCCAGCGCGCCAGCCAGTTGGCCCAGGCGATCCGTACCGAACTGCACAAGGCGGTGGTCGGCCAGGCTGCGGTGGTCGACGATGTGCTCACGGCGTTGATCGCTGGCGGGCATGTGCTGCTCGAAGGCGTTCCAGGGTTGGGCAAGACGCTGCTGGTGCGCGCGCTCGCGCGCTGTTTCAGTGGCGAGTTCGCGCGCATCCAGTTCACGCCCGACCTGATGCCCAGCGACGTCACCGGCCATGCGGTGTACGACTTGCAGACCGAGCAGTTCAAGTTGCGCAAGGGTCCGGTTTTCACCAACCTTCTGCTGGCCGACGAGATCAACCGCGCGCCGGCAAAAACCCAGGCGGCGCTGCTCGAGGCCATGCAGGAACGCCAGGTCACCCTGGAAGGCCGCGCCCTGCCGATCGCCCAACCATTCATGGTGCTGGCGACCCAGAACCCCATCGAACAGGAAGGCACTTACCCGCTGCCGGAAGCCGAGCTCGACCGCTTCATGCTCAAGGTCCGCATGGACTATCCCGATGCCGACCAGGAACTGGACATGGTCCGCCAGGTCAGCCGCTCGACCCGGGCCGACATGCTTGACGTGCAACCGTTGCGCACGGTGCTGCAAGCCAAGGATGTGCAGGCCTTGCAGCGCATCGCCAGTGACCTGCCGATGGACGATCAGGTCCTCGACTACGCCGTCCGCCTGGCCCGCGCCACTCGCAGCTGGCCGGGGCTGACGCTGGGCGCCGGGCCGCGCGCCTCGATCGCGCTGGTACGTTGCGCAAGGGCCCGGGCGCTGCTGCGCGGTGGCGAATTCGTGGTCCCGGACGACATCAAGGGCTGCGCCCTGGCCGTGCTGCGCCATCGCGTAAGGCTGGCGCCGGAGCTGGACATCGAGGGGCTCTCGGTGGACCAGGTGCTGGGGCAGTTGCTCGATCAAGTTTCGGCGCCGCGGCTGTGAAAAATCGCGCGGCAAGGATGCGCCCATGAAACCCTCGCGCCTGTTGCTCATCTGGCTCGCGATCCTGCTGGCCGTCGGCATCGTGCTAGGCACATTGCGAGCGCTGGGCATCGCGGTGCCGTCGACACTCCTGTCGATCAACTGGGGGATGCTGCTGGCCTTGCTGGCCTTGGCGCTGCTCGATGCCGTGCGGCTGCGGCGCCTGCCCTCGCCCCGCATACAGCGACACATGCCGGGCAGCCTGGCACTGGGCCGATGGGGCGAAGTGCGCCTGCAGATCAGCCATGACTTTGCCCAGCCAATGCCGGTCCAGGTGTTCGATCACGTACCCGATGGCCTCGACTTCGACGACCTGCCCTTGTCGGTCGAACTTCAACCCGGCCAACGCAGCCAGCTCGGCTACCGCTTGCGCCCGCTCAAGCGCGGTCATTTCATTTTCAGCCACTGCGAGATCAGCCTGCCCAGCCCGCTGGGGTTGTGGTCCGGCAAACGCCTGCTGGAGGCGCTCGACAACACTCGCGTCTACCCGGATTTCGCCAGGCTCTATGACGGCCAGCTATTGGCCGTCGACAACTGGCTGAGCCAGCTCGGCATACGCCAGCGGCAGCGCCGTGGCCAGGGCCAGGAATTCCATCAGTTGCGCGAGTTTCGCGAGGGCGACAGCCTGCGCCAGATCGACTGGAAGGCCACCGCCCGCCACCGTACGCCGATCGCCCGTGAGTACGAAGACGAACGCGACCAACAGATTATCTTCATGCTCGACTGCGGCCGGCGCATGCGCAGCCAGGACGACGAGCTGGCGCACTTCGATCACGCTCTCAATGCCTGCCTGTTGCTCAGCTATACCGCGTTGCGCCAGGGCGACGCCGTCGGCCTGTACACCTTCGCCAGTGAGCGACCGCGCTACCTCGCGCCGGTCAAAGGCAGCGGCCAGCTCAACGTCTTGCTCAACGCGGTCTATGACCTGGACAGCAGCCAGCATCCCGCCGATTACCAGGTCGCGGTCAATCAACTGCTGGCCCGGCAAAAACGCCGGGCCCTGGTGGTGTTGGTGACCAACCTGCGGGATGAGGACGACGAGGAACTGCTGGCTGCCGTCAAGCGCCTGGGCCAGCAGCATCGGGTGCTGGTGGCCAGCCTGCGCGAAGAGGCACTCGACCGGTTGCGCCAGGCGCCGGTACAAACCCAGCCCGAAGCCTTGGCCTATTGCGGGACGGTGGACTACATGAACACCCGCGCCGGACTCCATCTGCGGTTGGCGGCCCATGGCATCCCGACCCTGGATTCGCGCCCCGGCGAGCTAGGGGCGGATCTGGTGAGCCAATACCTGGCATGGAAAAAGGCCGGAACCGCTTAGGCCCTGCGCAGGAGTCGGTTACTCAAGCCGAGGCGGGCAACGGATAAAAACAGAAATACTGCTGCAACGCGCTGACCAGCGCCCCGTACTCCGGCGGCGCCCATTGCAGGCTGAAACCGGCATCGAAATGCTGCGGCGTCACGTCTTCATGACACCACAGGCACTTGGCCTTCAACCGGATCTCTTGCTGTGATCCGTCGTCGGTGGGGATTTTCAGATAAAGATCAAAGCTTGCGCCAATCATCAACGGCAATTGACTGATCAACATCAGGCCACTTTCAGAGACGTTGCCCAGAAAACCGATCGGTTTCTCGTTGAGGCCGTTGAACACCTCAAGAAAACAAGCCAACTGATGTCGTTCAATGCGGCGCTCTTTGTACATGTCCTGTATCGCTTTTTTAATGGCCGCTCACCGGCCAACCGAACACTTCGGAACGAACCCAAGCGAGCCCGCTCTCCCTGATTCCCTTGCCAGACGCCAGCAAACGTCATGGCGTGTCTCATCGGTTACAGGCGCCACCTGGCTATTAGAGTCCAAGCTCTAATAGCCAGATGTACAACTATAGCGCAGGTTCTGACGACGGCCAGTCCGGATGCGATCCCCATCATAATGCCGCGCCGTCGCCTGGCCGAGGGCCTGGATCCGGCGTCGTTCAGAACGCCGTCGGGCGGATGGCCGAGGTGCTACGGGTCGGGTAATGCCCAAGGCTCTGCAAGGTTTCGAGCCGGGCGCGGGCACGATAGGCGTACTCGCTGTTGGGGTATTGCGTGAGAATGAACTGGTACGTCTGCGCCGCATCGACGAACAGCTTTTGCCGCTCCAGGCATTGACCACGCATCATCGAGACTTCCGGCTGCATATAACGACGGGCACGGCTGGCGCGGTCGACCTTGGACAGTTCAAGCATCACTTGCTCGCAATTGCCGCGCTCGTAGGCCTTGTAGGCCAGGTTCATGTGGTGGTTCATCGACCAACGGGTGCAGCCCGTGATGCTCAAGGCCAAGGCAATAAAAAGCACGAATCGCATGGGGAGGTTCTCCTGTCTTGAGCTCTTTATCGACCTGGCGCGAAAAATCTTCAATCGGACCAGCTCTTGTGGCGAGGGAGCTTGCTCCCGCTGGGCTGCGCAGCGGCCCCAAGATTTTGCAGTCGCTACGCAACCGAGCGGGAGCAAGCTCCCTCGCCACAAAAGCGATGTTCGGCTTTAGTAATTAACGGCGCAGAAATTTTCAGGAATGTTCATTTCGAAAAAGAAACGAATAAGTAGTGCACATGAACAATGACTACACCCAAAGACCATAGTAGCCTTCGCTGGCGCTTGAACTTGAGGAGTCCTGCATGTCCGTCCGTCGCACCAAAATCGTCGCTACCCTTGGCCCGGCCAGTAACTCGCCGGAAGTTCTCGAACAGCTGATTCTGGCTGGCCTGGACGTTGCCCGCCTGAACTTCTCCCACGGCACCCCCGACGAGCACAAGGCTCGTGCCAAGCTGGTGCGCGACCTGGCCGCCAAGCATGGCCGCTTCGTCGCCCTGCTGGGTGACCTGCAAGGCCCGAAGATCCGCATTGCCAAATTCGCCAACAAGCGCATCGAGCTGAAGATCGGTGACAAGTTCACCTTTTCCACCAGCCATCCATTGACCGAGGGTAACCAGCAAGTCGTCGGTATCGACTACCCGGACCTGGTCAAGGATTGCGGCGTGGGCGACGAGCTGCTGCTCGACGACGGCCGCGTGGTGATGCGCGTCGAGACCGCCACCGCCACCGAACTGAACTGCGTCGTGACCATTGGCGGCCCGCTGTCGGACCACAAAGGTATCAACCGTCGCGGCGGCGGCCTGACTGCTCCGGCCCTGACCGACAAAGACAAAGCCGATATCAAGCTGGCCGCGGAAATGGAAGTCGACTACCTGGCGGTGTCCTTCCCGCGCGACGCGGCGGACATGGAATATGCCCGTCAATTGCGCGACGAGGCCGGCGGTACCGCCTGGCTGGTGGCCAAGATCGAACGCGCCGAAGCCGTGGCCGACGATGAAACCCTCGATGGCCTGATCAAGGCGTCCGACGCCGTGATGGTGGCCCGTGGCGACCTCGGCGTGGAAATCGGCGACGCCGAGCTGGTGGGCATCCAGAAGAAGATCATCCTGCACGCACGCCGCCACAACAAAGCGGTGATCGTTGCGACCCAGATGATGGAGTCGATGATCCAGAACCCGATGCCGACCCGCGCTGAAGTGTCCGACGTAGCCAACGCCGTGCTCGACTACACCGACGCCGTGATGCTCTCGGCTGAAAGCGCCGCCGGCCTCTACCCGCTCGAAGCGGTGCAGGCCATGGCACGTATCTGCATCGGCGCTGAAAAGCACCCGACCGGCAAGACGTCCAGCCACCGCATCGGCAAGACCTTCGAGCGCTGCGACGAGAGCATTGCCTTGGCGAGCATGTATACCGCTAACCACTTCCCGGGCGTAAAGGCGATCATCGCCCTGACCGAAAGTGGCTACACGCCGTTGATCATGTCGCGCATCCGCTCCTCCGTGCCGATCTATGCGTTCTCCCCGCACCGCGAAACCCAGGCCCGTGCCGCCATGTTCCGTGGCGTCTACACCGTGCCGTTCGACCCGGCCGCCCTGCAACCGGGCGAAGTCAGCCAGGCGGCGGTGGATGAACTGGTCAAGCGTGGCGTGGTGCAGACCGGCGACTGGGTCATCCTGACCAAGGGCGACAGCTACCACACCATCGGCGGCACCAACGGGATGAAGATCCTGCACGTCGGCGACCCGATGGTTTGATGACCGGTTGCTGAAAACAAAAGCCCCGCCATGTGAATGGCGGGGCTTTTTGGTTTATGGCTTTGGGGATGTGATGCCTGGGCTGAGGCCTTCGCGAGCAGGCTCGCTCCCACACTGGATTTGCGCCGCCCTCTGTGGGAGCGAGCCTGCTCGCGAAGGCGGTCTGTCAGCCGCCACTGTCCTCGCGGGTCAGAAACACATCCGCCAGCAACTGATTACGCGGCAGCCCCGCCAGGTACAAACGCTTGGCAAACGCCTCGACCCGGTCCGGATGACCGCACACCAGGGCCTGGGTCTGGCGCGAAGCCAGGCGCAGTTGCGCGAGCGCCGCTGGCGCCTCGGCCGCGGTCAATAGCTCGACGTTCAGGTTGGGGTGTTTGGCCGCCAGTGCCTTCAGAGGTTTATCCAGGTAATGCCCGGCCTCATCATGGGCCAGGTGAATCAGCCGAATCGTGCCTTGGTGCTGCTGGCGCAGCGCTTCACGGAGGATGCCGAACAGCGGTGCCAAGCCGGTGCCAGCAGCCAGCAGCCAGAGCGGCCGATCGTGCCAGTCGGCGTCGTAATGCAGCGCGCCGCCGCGCAGTTCGCCGAGGCGGATCGGGTCTCCGGTGCTCAGTTGTCGCGCCGCATCGACGAATTGACCGGGCTCGCGACAATCGAGGTGAAACTCCAGGAATCGGTCTTCTTCGGGCAGGCTCGCCAGGGAGTACGGCCGGGCCACGTCACCGGCCCATAACACCAGATGTTGCCCGGCTCGATAACGCAGTGGTCGCTGCGGGCTGATGCGCAGGCGTAGCACGTCAGCCCCCAGCCAATCCACCGCGTCCACAGCGGCGGCCTGGCCGTCGCGCTGCGGATCAAAGGTGTGGATCTGCACGTCTTCGACCACCTGGCACTGGCATGCCAGGCGCCAACCGTTATCTCGCTGCGCCGGGCTCAGGGCGTCGGGACGGCTGTCACGCACATCCCCCTTCACACATTGCACCAAGCAGGCATGGCAACTGCCGGCACGGCAGCTATAGGGCACCGGCACGCCGCCGTGGTTAAGCGCGTCCAGCAGATTGCCGCCAGCCGCCACCGTCCATTGCCGGTCGGCGACTTTCAGTTCAGGCATCGACGTTCTCCCAGGCGGCGGCGCAACGGTTGCGACCGTCCCGCTTGGCACGGTACAAGGCCTGGTCGGCGCGCTGCAAGGCGCTGTCCAGGTCATCGCCGATTTCCAGCATCGTCATCCCCACCGACAAACTGAGGTTGCCCACCGGCAGATCGACCAATCGAACCTCGGTGAACGCCAGCCGCAATCGCTCGCAACAGGCCGTCAGGCGCGCGGGATCGCAAGCGGGGAGCAGCATGACAAACTCCTCGCCACCGTAACGGGCCAGCACATCGCCCTCGCGCAGGCATGCCGTGGCGACAGCGGCGAATGCCTGCAATACCTGGTCGCCCGCGGCATGGCCATGCAGGTCGTTGATGCGTTTGAAATGGTCGAGGTCGATCAAGGCCAGGCCATGGGCGACGCCGGGCCTGAGGGTATTGAGCTCGCGGCCGGCCAGGCGCAGGAAGTGCCGGCGGTTGAACAGGCCGGTCAGTTCATCGGTGGCCACCAGGTCTTCGAGCTGGCGCATCATGCCGCGCAATGTGTCCTGGTGCGCCTGCAAGGCAAACCGACGCTGGCGCATGCGTTGGCGCGAGGTCTGGACGTAGCGGGCGTACAACACCAGCCACACCAGCACGATGAACAGTACGCAGACCTGCAGACCGGCCAGCGTCGGATCGGGCAGGCGAAAGAAATAACCGTCCCAGAGCGTGATCCCGGTGAAGCTGATGAACACCAGCGTCGCGCAACGCACGAAGGCCCGGCGGGAAAGGTGAAACAGCCCGAACAGCAGGATCAGCACATAGAACACCAGGAACACGCCCCGGGCCTGGTCCAGGTGCGCCATCATCCAGGTCTGCCAGCCCAGGCCGATCCAGACCTGTATTTCCGTGAGGCTGGGGTCGGCGAATCGCAGGTTGCGGTCGGTGATGAACAGCGTGAACAGACCGGCCTGGCACAGCACGACCAACAGGCTGCCAACAATGACGCCACGCAATGTGTCGAGGTAATGACCACTGAAAAACGCCAGCCACAACAATACCAGTGCCAGCGCATAAGTCGTGGCTGCGAGGGCAAAGCGTTTAAGCAAAAGACGTTGGATGGCGTTATGGGTCAATCGGTGACTCACCATGGGAAAGGAGACTGACAGAGGCGTCCTACGCTACAGGCCAGACGCCACTTTAGTGGCGTGTTCGGCAAATGACCATTCAATTCTGGCGCAGAAAAATGGCGTCAAAGCAATGGCCCAGATTGACGCATCTGCTGGCTCCGACGCGGTCCCCGTGGCGAGGGAGCTTGCTCCTGCTCGGCCGGGCTGGCGCTCCAATGCGCAGCGACCGCAAAATCCTGGGGCCGCTGCGCAGCCCAGCGGGAGCAAGCTCCCTCGCCACGGGTTTGGTGACGCTGCCTTCAGGCCGCAGGTCGCCATCGCGAGCAAGCTCGCTCCCACAGGCTGCGTGCCTGCGATATACTGCCGCGCCTTTTTAGCGTCGCGCCAGCATGCCCGGCGTGCCTTATAGAGGTGCCGCCCGTCGACCGATGCACCCAAGCGGCCGGCACCTTATTGAATGTTCCCGTCTTTAGAGAGGAGCGCGACTCATGACCGTGATCAAGCAAGATGACCTGATACAGAGCGTCGCCGACGCCTTGCAGTTCATTTCCTATTACCACCCCGTGGATTTCATCCAGGCGATGCACGAGGCCTACCTGCGCGAAGAATCGCCGGCGGCCCGTGATTCCATGGCGCAGATCCTGATCAACTCACGCATGTGCGCCACCGGCCATCGGCCGATCTGCCAGGACACCGGTATCGTGACCGTGTTCGTGCGCGTGGGCATGGACGTGCGTTGGGATGGCGCGACCATGGGCCTGGACGACATGATCAACGAGGGCGTGCGTCGCGCCTACAACCTGCCGGAAAACGTCCTGCGCGCATCGATCCTCGCCGACCCGGCAGGCGCGCGCAGGAACACCAAGGACAACACCCCGGCGGTCATCCACTACTCCATTGTCCCGGGCAACACCGTGGAAGTGGACGTGGCGGCCAAGGGCGGCGGCTCCGAGAACAAGTCGAAGATGGCCATGCTCAACCCGTCCGACTCCATCGTCGACTGGGTACTCAAGACCGTTCCGACCATGGGCGCCGGCTGGTGCCCACCGGGCATGCTCGGCATCGGCATCGGTGGCACCGCCGAGAAAGCCGCGGTGATGGCCAAGGAAGTGTTGATGGAATCCATCGACATCCACGAGCTCAAGGCCCGCGGCCCGCAGAACCGTATCGAAGAGATGCGCCTGGAGCTGTTCGAGAAGGTCAACCAACTGGGCATCGGCGCCCAGGGCCTGGGCGGCCTGACCACCGTGCTCGACGTGAAGATCATGGACTACCCGACCCACGCCGCCTCCCTGCCGGTGTGCATGATCCCCAACTGCGCCGCCACCCGTCATGCCCACTTCGTGCTCGACGGCAGCGGCCCGGCCTCGCTGGAAGCGCCACCGCTGGACGCCTACCCGGAAATCGTCTGGGAAGCCGGTCCGTCGGCGCGGCGCGTGAACCTCGACACCCTGACCCCGGAAGAAGTGCAGAGCTGGAAGCCGGGCGAAACGGTATTGCTCAACGGCAAGATGCTCACCGGTCGCGACGCGGCGCACAAGCGCATGGTCGAGATGCTGAACAAGGGTGAAACCCTGCCGGTGGACCTCAAGGGCCGCTTCATCTACTACGTTGGCCCGGTCGACCCGGTCGGCGACGAAGTGGTTGGCCCGGCCGGCCCGACCACCGCCACGCGGATGGACAAGTTCACCCGCCAGATCCTCGAGCAGACCGGCCTGTTGGGCATGATCGGCAAATCCGAGCGCGGCCCGACCGCCATCGAAGCGATCAAGGACAACAAGGCGGTCTACCTGATGGCCGTCGGCGGTGCCGCTTACCTGGTGGCCCAGGCGATCAAGAAATCCAAGGTCCTGGCGTTCGCCGAACTGGGGATGGAAGCGATCTACGAGTTCGAGGTCAAGGACATGCCGGTGACCGTTGCGGTCGACAGCAAGGGCGAGTCGGTGCACATCACCGGTCCGGCGATCTGGCAGCAGAAGATCAGCGAAAGCCTGGCGGTCGAAGTGCAGTAACGCGCATTTTACCGTTGTGAAAAAGGCCGGTGGGGCGACAAGCTCACCGGCCTTTTTTTGTGATACCACAATCAAAACCTGTGGGAGCGAGCCTGCTCGCGAAAGCGCTTTGTCAGTCGACATCAATGCAGAGTGTTCCACCGCATTCGCGAGCAGGCTCGCTCCCACAAGGGATAGGGTGTGAATCGAAATACAGTGATCACCGCAGACCACAGTGTGGGAGCGAGCTTGCTCGCGATGGCGGCGGTGCAGGCCCGAAGCCGATCCAGCATGCTATCTTGCCCGCCCGACTTTCCACTGGTTTACGCCAGCATGCCGAATACCCGTACCCTGCGCCTGTCGCTGTACACCCTGCTGATTCTCACTGGCGCTGCCATCGCCGCCGCTCTCGCCGTGCGTCACGCCGAACGCGCGGCCCTGGAAGAGGACGCCAGCCGTGCCAGCCAGCAACTGGCGCTGTACGCCAACTCCCTTCATACCCTGATTGAACGCTACCGCGCCCTGCCCTCCGTGCTGGCGCTGGACCCACAACTGCGCGATGCCCTAAAGGGCCCGGTCAGTGCGGCGCAACAGGATGAACTGAATCGCAAGCTGGAAAAGATCAACGGCGCCGCGCAGTCCTCCACCCTGGAATTGCTGGACCATACCGGCCTGGCCGTGGCGGCCAGCAACTGGCGGCTGCCGAGCAGCTATGTCGGCCACAACTATGGTTTTCGTCCCTATTTCATCCAGACCCGCACCCAAGGCACCGGGCGGTTTTATGCCGTGGGCGTAACCAGTGGCATCCCCGGCTATTTCCTGTCGAGCGCGGTAACCGGCGACAACGGCGAGTTCCTCGGCGCCATGGTCGTGAAGCTGGAGTTCCCCGAGCTGGAGCGGGAGTGGCGCCAGGGCAGCGACACCTTGCTGGTCAGCGATGCGCGCGGCATCATTTTCATTGCCAACCGCCCGGGCTGGCGTTATCGCCACCTGCGCCCACTGGCCGACAGCGACCGCGCCGAACTCAAGGCTACCCGTCAATACGACAAGCAACCGTTGCAGCCCCTGGCCTTCGATCCGCTGCGACGCTTCGACGACAACAGCCATCTGGCCCGGGTCGAAGCGCCCGATGGCACGGCGGACTATCTCTGGGAATCCCTGCCGTTGACCGGCGAAGGCTGGACCTTGCATTTGTTGCGCAGGCCGCAGATCGCCTTTGAAGACCTGCGCAACGCCGGGCTCGCCGCCGCCGGGTTGTGGCTGGCGCTGGTGTTCCTGTTGCTGTTTCTCAATCAGCGCTGGCGCCTGGCAAGACTGCGTCAACGCAGCCGCGAGGAACTCGAACGGCTGGTGGAGGAACGCACGCGTGAACTGCACACTGCCCAGGACGGCCTGGTGCAATCGGCCAAGCTCGCGGCCCTGGGGCAGATGTCGGCGGCACTGGCCCACGAGATCAACCAGCCGCTAACCGCCCAGCGCATGCAGTTGGCGACCCTGCGCCTGTTGCTTGACCATGGCCGGATCGATGACGCCTACAAGGCGCTCAAACCGGTGGATGACATGCTCACGCGCATGGCGGCTCTCACCGGCCACCTCAAAACCTTTGCCCGCAAAAGCCCGAGCGGCCTGCGAGAGCGCCTGGACCTGGCAGCGGTGGTCGACCAGGCCCTGCAATTGCTGGAGACACGCCTGCGCGATGAACACGTCAGCACGGTGTTGCACCTGGCCCGCCCGGCCTGGGTTCGCGGCGACGCGATCCGCCTCGAACAGGTGCTGATCAACCTGCTGCGCAACGCTCTCGACGCGATGGTCGATCAACCGATCAAGCGCCTGGAAGTGCGCCTGCAGGCCGATGAGCAACTGTGGTGCCTGACGGTGAAAGACAGCGGCGGCGGAATTGCCGAAGAGCACCTGGCCCAGGTGTTCGACCCCTTTTTCACCACCAAGGCCGTCGGCGATGGCCTGGGCCTGGGCCTGGCGGTGTCGTTTGCGATCATTCATGAATCCGGCGGGCGGCTGACAGCGGGCAATCACGAAAACGGCGCGGTATTCTGCGTCTCCTTGCCCATCGATCCGGAGGCGCCGTTGCATGCTTGATTCGGTCATAGTCGTCGATGACGAGAGCAGTATCCGCAGTGCCGTGGAGCAGTGGCTGAGCCTGTCCGGATTCCGCGTGCAGTTGTTCAGCCGCGCCGAAGACTGCCTGGTGCAGTTGCCGGAGAATTTTGCCGGGGTGATCCTGAGCGACGTGCGCATGCCTGGGCTCAGCGGCCTGGAACTGTTGGCCGAAGTACGCAAGCGCGACCCCGACCTGCCGGTGATCCTGTTGACCGGTCACGGCGATGTACCGATGGCGGTGGAAGCCATGCGCGACGGGGCCTACGACTTCCTGGAAAAACCCTTCAGCCCTGAAGCCCTGCTGGGCAGCCTGCGTCGCGCCCTCGATAAACGTTTCCTGGTGCTGGAGAACCGGCGACTGCACGAGCAGGCCGACGCCAGGGCCCGGCTGGACACCACGCTGCTGGGCGTCTCCCGGCCTTTGCAGAACCTGCGCCGCCAGGTGCTGGACCTGGCGACCCTGCCAGTCAACGTGTTGATTCGCGGCGAAACCGGCAGTGGCAAGGAACTGGTCGCCCGCTGCCTGCATGATTTCGGCCCAAGGGCGAGCAAGCCTTTCGTGGCGCTGAACTGTGCGGCCATTCCCGAGCCGCTGTTCGAGGCCGAACTGTTCGGCCATGAAAGCGGCGCGTTCACCGGCGCCCAGGGCAAACGCATCGGCAAGCTCGAATATGCCGATGGCGGCACGCTGTTTCTTGATGAAATCGAAAGCATGCCCCTGGCGCAACAGGCCAAGTTGCTGCGGGTTCTGCAGGAAAAGAAACTCGAGCGCCTGGGCTCCAACCAGAGCATCCCGGTGGACCTGCGCATCATTGCCGCGACCAAACCGGACCTGTTGGACGAAGCCCGTGCCGGGCGCTTTCGCGAAGACCTGGCCTATCGCTTGAACATTGCCGAACTGCGCCTGCCGCCGCTGCGTGAACGGCGCGAAGACATCCCCTTGCTGTTTGAACATTTCGCCTACAGCGCCGCCGAACGCCTGGGCCGCCCGGCAACGCCGCTGAGCGGCCCGCAACTGAGCCATTTGCTCAGCCATGACTGGCCGGGCAACGTCCGCGAGCTGGCCAACGTCGCCGAACGCCAGGTGCTGGGCCTGGAGCAGCTGCCCGCCGAGGATGCGGCGCCCGGCCAATCCCTGGCGGCCCGGCAGGAAGCCTTCGAAGCGCAATGCCTGCGCGCCGCCCTCACGCGACACAAGGGCGACGTGAAAGCCGTGCTCGAAGAACTGCAACTGCCGCGCCGTACCTTCAATGAAAAGATGCAGCGGCATGGGTTGAATCGGGAGATGTTTTTGCAGGAGAGCTGATTTTTCCGCTGCCTGCTCTGCCCTCTTCGCGAGCAGGCTCGCTCCCACAGGGACCTGCGAATACTGAACCCATGTGGGAGCGAGCCTGCTCGCGAAGAGGCCGCCCGATACATCACTTGATAAGCGGATTTCCGCCCAACCCCTTAGCCACAATAAGCGGATTTCCGCTTAGACGCCGCCATCAACCCCTCTAAACCGGCCCTCCGCCACCTGGCACAGCTCCTGCTATAGCCCTGTCAGGCTGCGTTCACACGCGCTCCACAAAAACAATTAAACGAAGGATCCTTCAATGGATAACTCCAACGCCCTGCCCATTGGGTCGGCTGCCGTGCCCGCCCGTGAAAGAACCACCGCCAGCCGGATCAAATCGATCTTCAGCGGCTCGGTCGGCAACATGGTCGAGTGGTACGACTGGTACGTCTATGCCGCTTTCTCGTTGTACTTCGCCAAAGCCTTCTTCCCCAAGGGCGACACCACCGCCCAACTGCTCAACACCGCCGCGATCTTCGCCGTCGGCTTCCTGATGCGCCCGATCGGCGGCTGGCTGATGGGCCTGTATGCCGACCGTGCCGGCCGCAAGCGCGCGTTGATGGCCTCGGTGTACCTGATGTGCTTCGGCTCGCTGATCATCGCCCTGAGCCCGAGCTACGAAACCATCGGCGTCGGCGCGCCGATCCTGCTGGTCTTCGCCCGCTTGCTCCAGGGCTTGTCAGTGGGGGGCGAGTACGGCACGTCGGCCACCTACCTGAGCGAGATGGCGACCAAGGAACGGCGTGGTTTCTTCTCCAGCTTCCAGTATGTGACCCTGATCTCCGGCCAGCTCATCGCCCTCGGCGTGCTGATCGTGTTGCAGCAGGTCCTCACCACCGAGCAACTGTACGCCTGGGGCTGGCGCATCCCGTTCGCCATCGGCGCGCTGTGCGCGGTCGTGGCGCTGTACCTGCGTCGCGGCATGGAAGAAACCGAGTCGTTCACCAAGAAGGAAAAAGCCAAGGAAAGCGCGATGCGCACCTTGATGCGTCATCCAAAGGAACTGCTGACCGTGGTCGGCCTGACCATGGGCGGCACGCTGGCCTTCTACACCTACACCACCTACATGCAGAAGTACCTGGTGAACACCGTCGGCATGAGCATCTCCGACTCCACCACCATTTCCGCCGCCACGCTGTTCCTGTTCATGTGCCTGCAACCGATCATCGGCGGGCTGTCGGACAAGATCGGTCGCCGGCCGATCCTGATTGCCTTCGGCATCCTGGGCACGTTGTTCACGGTGCCGATCCTCACCACCCTGCACACCATCCAGACCTGGTGGGGCGCGTTCTTCCTGATCATGGCCGCGCTGATCATCGTCAGCGGCTACACCTCGATCAACGCGGTGGTGAAAGCCGAGCTGTTCCCTACCGAGATCCGCGCCCTCGGCGTCGGCCTGCCGTACGCCCTGACCGTATCGATCTTCGGCGGCACCGCCGAATACATCGCGCTGTGGTTCAAGAGCATCGGCATGGAAACCGGCTACTACTGGTACGTGACGGGCTGCATCGCGGTATCGCTGCTGGTCTACATCACCATGAAAGACACCCGCAAGCACTCGCGGATCGTGACGGACTGATAGTCAAGGCGTAGCAACAGAAGGGGCTGACCTCGCCAGGTTCGCCCCTTTTTCGCTCCAGGTTTTCGAGATTAATTCTCACTTAATGACCGCACTTCATTCTCATCTCCATCAAAACATTGATTGGAGCATGACCATGAAAACCCAACTCATTTTCGCCCTGACTCTCTCCGTATTGGCCTCCAGCGCTTTTGCCGACGACGGCTTCGACCGCACCGGCACCGCCGCTTTTATCGCCGGCACCCATGACCGCAGCGGCTCGGCCGCTGTTGCCAGACAAGATGAAAATCACGCCACCGAGCCGACCGTCGCAACACAGGGCGCCGACCGCGCCGATGCGGCGTCCACCAACTGATTCCAGCCATCACCCGACACTGTGGGAGCGAGCCTGCTCGCGAAGACAATGGCACAGTCGGCATCCCAGCCAACTGATCCAGCGCTTTCGCGAGCAGGCTCGCTCCCACACGGGTTCTGGGTTGCTGACAAAACCGGTCGGCGCCTGCACTATCCTCGGATACCGTTCAAACCGATCCCAGGACCTACGCCTTCATGCCCGATGACATCCATTTCTACGAACCCGCCAACGGTCACGGCCTGCCCCACGATCCGTTCAACGCGATCGTCGGTCCACGGCCCATTGGCTGGATTTCTTCCCAGGACGGCGAAGGTCGCCTGAACCTGGCGCCTTACAGTTTCTTCAACGCCTTTAACTACGTTCCGCCGATCATCGGTTTCTCAAGTGTCGGGCGCAAAGACAGCCTGAACAATATCGAGCAGACCGGGGAGTTCGCCTGGAACCTGGCCACCCGCCCGCTGGCCGAGCAGATGAACCAGAGCTGCGCAATGGTCGCGCCAGAGGTCGATGAGTTCGAACTGGCAGGTTTGACAACCGCCCCGTCGCGGGTGATCCAGGTGCCGCGCGTGGCAGAGAGCCCGGTGTCCTTCGAATGCAAGGTCACGCAGATCATTCAGCTGCAACGTGCCGACAAGGCGCTCGTACCGAGCTGGCTGATCCTCGGCGAAGTCGTCGCCGTGCACATCGCCAAGTGGCTGTTGAAGGATGGGGTATACGACACCGCCGCCGCCGAGCCGATTTTGCGCGGTGGCGGGCCGGCGGATTATTTCCAGCTGGGGCCGGAGGCGTTGTTCAGGATGCATCGCCCGAAGTGAGACCTGCACGATCACCCGTGGCGAGGGAGCTTGCTCCCGCTGGATGCGTCAGCATCCCCTACGGTGTGATGGCCAGAAAGCAGGGGCCGCTTCGCCCGAAGCGTCGGACCGGCCCAGCGGGAGCAAGCTCCCTCGCCACAAAAGCAATCCTCAAATGCCGATTACCAGATCAGGTCGCCTTCGTCGTCGACACCCTGCAGGTGAGTCAACTGCTGGGCAGCCGCTTCATCGGCTTTGAAAGCAGTCTCGAACGTCTGCTCTTCGAGCACTTTATTGAAACGCGGCGCGCCGGAACTGCCGATGGCCTTGGTGGCAATGGCCGCGTGGTAGCCGCCACCCTCCTTTGGGACAACAGCGGAAACAGCTTCAAAAGTTTCAAAGGCTTTGCGTGCCATAATGCGCATCCTGGCGGTTGGAATGACCGTCATTAAACCTTCAACCGGCCAGTTTGTGTACCTTCGCCATGCACCCTTCGGTCGCCTTGGCGGCAGACACCTCGCGAAAGGTATGGAAATCCAGGCTGCTCACCACCAGGTCCTGCACCAGCTCGGCGAAGATCGCCATCGCCGGGGAATTGAAGTAGGCCTCCATCGCCTGCTGGTGGGACCACAGCCCGGACACCAGCCACAAATCGGCGTCGCATTGCGATTGCTGCAAGGCGAAGTGCAGGCAACCGGGAGCTTGCCGCGACGGGGTGATCAAGGTACTCAAGCGCGCACCCAATTGCTGGCTGCGGCCGGCTCGTGCCCGCACGAAAGCCATGTGACTGACGGGGATCTGTGTAGTCATGTTCAACCCTCCCAGGTGATCCGTTGTGCAGCCGGGGACGGGCTGCGACAGGATCAAAGGTTAAGCGCCCCGACGCCAGCTTCGTTAGTCGATTCCTGCCGACACATTGCACGATCCTGCCCGCAGATGCCGCCGACCTGGCTTGGAACCGACACAAACAGCGCAACTTGAAACAAAAGGTTTCAAGCAAGTTTCGAGCAGGTTGCGCCGTCCCGATCCGACATGCCGTGCAGGATCAGGCAAGCTTTCAACAGGATGTTGCTACCGCTGCGCCTTGCACAAATTTAAGCTGCGTCCATCGCATCCCTATCATCCGAGGATTTCGGCATGTCGCCACTCGATCACGCCCACGTCCCGCTGGACACTTACCTGGAACAACAGCGCGCCGAGCTGGCATCGATCATCGAACGCAATACCAACGAGGACGGCAGCTACGCCACGGCCATCGGTTCGCTGCACCTGTCGCGCCACAGCCAGCCGCATAGATTTGCCCCGGTGCTGGCCCAACCGGCGCTGTGCATCATGGCCCAGGGCAGCAAGCAGGTACGCCTGGCAGACGAACTGTTCAACTACGATCCGTTGCACTACCTGGTGGTCTCGGTCTCGATGCCATTGAGCGGGTGCATCGCCGACGTGTCGCCCGAACAGCCGATCCTGGCGCTGCGCCTGGACATCGACCCGGCGGAAATCACCGCGCTGATCGCCGACGCCGGTCCCTTGGGCGTACCGACCCGCCCCGCCGGTCGCGGCCTGTATGTCGAACGCCTGGACACGCCGATGCTCGATGCCGTGCTGCGCCTGGCACGGTTGCTGGACAGCCCGAAAGACATCGCCATGCTCGCGCCACTGGTGCGCCGGGAAATCCTCTATCGCCTGCTGCGCAGCCCGCAAGGCTACCGGCTGTATGAAATCGCCATTGCCAACAGCCAGAGCCATCGCATCAGCCAGGCGATCAAATGGCTCAACGGCCATTTCGAACAGCCGCTGCGCATCGACGACCTGGCCCGGGAAGTCAACCTCAGCGTCTCGACCCTGCACCATCGTTTCAAGGCAATGACCGCCATGAGCCCGTTGCAGTACCAGAAGCAATTGCGCCTGCAGGAAGCCCGTCGCCTGATGCTGGCCGAAGGGCTGGAAGCCTCGGCGGCAGGGTATCGCGTGGGTTATGAAAGCCCGTCACAGTTCAGCCGCGAATACAGCCGGCTGTTCGGCGCGCCGCCGCTGAGGGATCTGGCGCGGTTGCGGATGACCGTATGATCTGTACTTTGTGCTGACTGGGCCGGCCTCATCGCGAGCAAGCTCGCTCCCACAGGGATCGGCGGTGAACGCAACATTTATAGCCAACAGAGATTCCCATGTGGGAGCGAGCTTGCTCGCGATGGGGCCAGTAAAGGCACCTCAATACTTCGCCGCCCAAAGGTCCTGATCAATCTCGATCAACGTCGGCCCCTGCCGCTCACGTGCAGCAAGCAACGCCACCCGCAATGACGGCACATCCTCAACCGCCTCGGCATCACAGCCCAACGCCTTGGCGACGCCGATGAAATCCGGCGTGTAGATGTCCACGCCCACCGGTTCGATGGCACGGTTGACCATGTATTTCCTGATCTCTTCGTAGCCCTGGTTATTCCACAGCAACACGATCACCGGTACCCGCGCTTCCACGGCGCTGGCCAGTTCCGGCAGGCTGAATTGCAGGCCGCCATCGCCGATCAGGCACACCACCGGCGGGCGTCCATGGGCGTTATCGACACCGCCAAGCCAGGCGCCGATCGCCGCCGGCAATGCGTAGCCGAGGGTGCCGTAGCCGGTCGAGGAATTGAACCAGCGGCGCGGCTGTTCGAGATTGAAGGTGAGGTTGCCGGTGTACACCGGCTGGGTGGAATCGCCGACAAAAACCGCGTCAGGCAGCGTCTGTAAAACGCTGTCGAGAAACACGGTCTGGGCGCGAGTCGGTGCATCCCATAGTCGGTCGAGTTCAGCCCACAACCGCGCGACACGCGCCGCTCCCCAGTCGTCCTGGCGTGCGGCGGGCGCTTGCAGGCTCGGCGCGTCGAGCAAGCTGCGAGCAGCACTTCGCGCATCGGCCACCAGCGCCAGTTTCGGTGGGTAATTGCGCACGGTCTGGTCGGGGTCGATGTCGACGCGCAGCAGCGTACCGGGAATCTCGAAGCCACCGGCGAAGGTCACGTCATAGTCGGTCTCGGCCAGTTCGGTACCGATGGCCAGCACCACATCGGCCTCGGCCACCAAGGCCCGGGTCGCGACCAGGCTCTGGGTAGAGCCGATCAGCAACGGGTGCCGGGACGCCAGCATGCCCTTGGCATTGATGGTCAACGCCACCGGTGCACCGAGGCGTTCGGCCAGTTCTGTCAATTCGGCTGCTGCATCGATGGCGCCCCCGCCGGCAAGAATCAGTGGCCGTCTGGCCGTCGCCAGCAATGCCGCCATCTGCTCCACGGCGTCTGGCGCGGCCCCGGCGCGGCTGACCCGGACCGGTGCGCTGCGCAACAGCGCATCGGCGTTCTCAACCAGCACGTCCAGCGGGATTTCGATGTGCACCGGCCGTGGGCGCCCGGCCTGGAACACGGCAAAGGCGCGGGCCAACACGCCGGGCAACTCGGCAGCCGACATCAACGTATGGGAAAACGCCGTCACGCCGCCCACCAGCGCACTCTGGTTCGGCAGCTCATGCAGCTTGCCGCGCCCGCCGCCCAACTGGCTGCGCGACTGCACGCTGGAGATCACCAGCATCGGGATCGAGTCGGCATAAGCCTGGCCCATGGCGGTGGCGATGTTGGTCATGCCCGGCCCGGTGATGATGAAACACACGCCCGGCTTACCGCTGACCCGCGCATAACCGTCGGCCATGAACCCGGCGCCTTGCTCGTGACGCGGCGTCACATGACGGATGCTCGAACGGGCCAGGCCGCGATACAACTCGACGGTGTGCACGCCAGGAATGCCAAACACCTGCTCCACACCGTAAGCTTCGAGTAACTTGACCAATACTTCGCCGCACGTCGCCATTGCCATCGCCTTTTTCTTCGGGAATGGCGTTATTGGAACGGTCGGGCCATAGCGACAACAATCGATAAAAAGTCATACTAGCCATGTCTTCAAGTCATGGCTCGGCCTCAATGAAACGACTTCCTCCACTGCCGGCGCTACACACCTTCCTGATCACCGCCCAATGTTGCAACTTCACGCGCGCGGCGGAACTGCTGCATATCACTCAAGGTGCGGTGAGCCGACAAATTGCCGGGCTGGAAGCGCACCTGGGTTACGCGCTGTTTCACCGCCAGGCGCGTGGCCTGAGCCTGACCGCCGAAGGCCAGGCGTGGCTGCCGCGGGTGCAGCAGGTGTTCGGCCTGATCGGCGAGGCGCTGGAGCAGATCGGCGAGAAACGCCAGGCCCTGCAACTCAAGGCGCCGACCTGCGTGATGCGCTGGTTGCTGCCGCGCCTGTTGCAATGGCAAAAGGAGCGGCCAGACGTGCCGGTGGAGCTGACCACCACGGTCCGGCACGGCGTGAATTTCCAACAGGAAACCTTCGACGCGGCGGTCGTCTACGGCCCGCCGCCCGATGCCTCGTTGGCCCGCCTGCACCTGTTCGATGAACAACTGACGCCGGTCTGCTCCCCGCCGCTGCTGGAAGGCCCCGCACCGTTGCGCTCGCCCGCCGACCTGCAACAGCACTTGCTGCTGCACCCCACCACCGACGAGCGCGACTGGAACGCCTGGCTCGCCGAGGCCGGCGTCCACCTGAACAACGTCAGCAAGGGCCAGCATTTCGAAACCCTGGACCTGGCGATGTCCATGGCGTCTCAAGGCACAGGCGTGGCGATTGGCGACTGGTCGCTGATCGGCGACGACCTCAGCGCCGGCAGGCTGGTGGCGCCGTTCGAATTGAAGGTCAGGACCGGGCTGGGTTATCACCTGGTGCATCCGCGCAAGGCCCAGGTGTCTGGCCAGTTGCAGGAATTGATGGAATGGCTGGTGAAGCAGGCTCGCGCACGGTAGCCCCCCTTGTGGTGAGGGAGCTTGCTCCCTCACCACAAGGGATCGTGCGAGTCTTGAAGATCAAAGCAGATTCGGTGCCTGCGCCGGCTCGACCTGCGCCCAGTGCGAGGTGTCTTCGCGGTGCTGCTGCAAGTAGGGCAACACCGCGCCCAGCAAGGGTTCCTTGAAGGCCTCTTGAAAGCGATGGGCCAGGCCTGGGATCAGTTTCAACTGGCTGCCACGAATATGCGCCGCCAGATGCACACCATGCATCACCGGCAGCAACGGATCGGCGGTGCCATGGACCACCAAGGTCGGCACCTGCAATTGATTGAGCAGCGCCACCCGACTCGGCTCGGCCAGGATTGCCATGATCTGACGCTTCACACCTTCGGGGTTGAAGGCCCGGTCGTAAGCCACGGCGGCTTGATGCAGCAAGGCCTGCCGGTCATCGACCACCATCGGGCTGCCCAGCGCGGCGAGCAGGTCGGCCTGTTGCTCAAGCGCCACTTCACGATTCGGCGCGCTGCGTCGTGACAGCAACTGCACCAGCGTTTCACTGGGCGCCGGCAAGCCTGCGGCGCCGGAACTGGTCATGATCAGGGTCAGGCTCTCGACCCGTTGCGGCGCCATCGCCGCCATGTGCTGGGCGATCATCCCGCCCATGCTTACGCCCAGTACATGGAAGCTTTGCACCTGCAAGGCATCCATCAAGCCCAGGCCATCGCCGGCCATGTCGGTCAAGGTATAAGGCGCGGCCACCGGCAAGCCAAGCTTGTAGCGCAAGGCTTCGAAGGTCAGGTTGGCAGTGCCGGGGGCCTGGCGCCAGGCGGACAGGCCCACATCCCGGTTGTCGTAGCGAATCACCCGGAAACCCTGTTCGCAGAGCGCCACCACCACTTCGTCCGGCCAATGGATCAACTGACCGCCCAGCCCCATCACCAACAGCAGCGCGGGATCCGAAGCACGGCCGATGCTCTGGTACGCCAGGCTTACCTGGTCCAGGTCGACCCGTTGGGTCGCGACGTTGACATCACAACGAGAAGCCGCCAACGACGGCAGGCCGCACAACAATGCGGCCAGAAAAATGAATACACGCATGAACAAACACCAGAACGCAGAACCCCAATAGAGCGCAAGTCTGATGAAGTTTGTTCAAGCGCGCTGCCACAGTTGCGTGACAGTTTGATGAAGATTGCCGAGTGGTTATCTGAATTGCTGAGCACCCGTGGCGAGGGTACTGACCCAAAGGTTCTCGCCGAAGCGTTCCCGGGCCGGTCGCAATTGTGCCAGCGCCTGTTCCAGTTCACAGCGCCAGGCGTTGCGGCCATTGACCAGGCCCACCGACAGGATCTTGTAGGTCGGCAGGCGATCGAGCACCTGGCCGAGTTGTTCCGGCGCACGCACGGCGTCGACGTGCAGCCCATCCACCGGCAGGCCCGCCGCCAGGCCGAGGTTGTCTTGCAGGCCACTGAAACAGGTCGCCAGCAATTTTTTCAGCGGTGAATACTGGAGGATGTGGTAGGCCCGCTCGAAGGCACTTCGCCAGGCCAGCGGCAGGTCGAGGGTGAGGATCGGTTCATCGATCTGCACCCACTCCACGCCCTGAGCCTTGAGGCGATTGAAGATTTCGCCGTAAACCGGCAACAGGCTTTCCAGCAGGTCGAGTTTGTCGAAGTCACCGCCCTTGGCCTTGCCCAGCCACAGGTACGTCAGCGGGCCGATGATCGCCGGCTTGACTCGATGCCCCAGCGCATGGGCTTCGTCGACCTCGTCGAACAGGTGCTCCCAGCTCAGCGCGAAGGTCTGCCCGGCGGTAAACTCCGGAACCCGGTTGTGGGCTTGCCGCACGGGGCGGCGATCGGCGCCGATGCGAAGAAAACCGAGGGTATGGGCCAGGGCCATGGTGAATGTCCTTCTGTAAAAGATGGCGACATTGTCGACAGCTGGACCCACATGAGACAAACTCAACCTTTTCGTGTTGATCACAAGTTTTACTCATGGAGCCACCCCGGTGCTTGAACTCCGTCACCTGAAGACCCTGCACGCCCTGCGCGAAGCCGACAGCCTGGTGGAGGCCGCCGAACGCCTGCACCTGACCCAGTCCGCGCTATCCCACCAGTTCAAGGAACTGGAGGAGCGCCTGGGCATGCAGCTGTTCGTGCGCAAGACCAAACCGGTCCGGTTCACCAGCGCCGGCCTGCGCCTGTTGCAACTGGCGGATGCCGCCCTGCCATTGCTGCGCAGCGCCGAGCGGGACATCGCGCGGCTGGCCGGCGGCACCGCCGGGCGTCTGCACATGGCCATCGAGTGCCACAGCTGCTTCCAATGGCTGATGCCGACCATCGACCAGTTCCGCGATGCCTGGCCGGAAGTCGAGCTGGACCTGGCCTCGGGCTTCGCCTTCGCCCCGCTGCCGGCCCTGGCCCGGGGCGACCTCGACCTGGTGGTCACTTCCGACCCGCTGGAGCTGGCGGGCATCACCTATGTGCCGCTATTCACCTACGAGGCGATGCTCGCGGTGGCGAACCAGCATCGACTGGCGGGCAAACCGTACATCGTGCCCGAAGACCTGGTCAGCGAAACCCTGATCACCTACCCGGTGGAGCGCGATCGGCTGGACATCTTCACCCGTTTCCTGGAGCCGGCCGACATCGAACCGGCCCAGGTTCGCACCTCCGAGCTGACGGTAATGATGATGCAACTGGTAGCCAGCGGCCGGGGCGTCTGTGGCATGCCTCACTGGGCACTGCATGAATACAGCTCACGGGGCTACGTGAAGGCCAAGCGGCTGGGGGAGAAGGGTCTGTTCGCCACGCTCTACGCGGCGGTGCGCACCGACATGCTCGACGCGCCGTACATGCGCGATTTTTTGCTGACGGCCAAGGACACATCGTTTTCCACCCTCGACGGTGTCAGTGCCGTGCGCTGAATGCTTTTGTGGCGAGGGAGCTTGCTCCCGCTTGGGCGCGAAGCGGCCACAAGAAAGGGTCTGCTACGCACTGGAGCGCCAGCCGGCCCAGCGGGAGCAAGCTCCCTCGCCACAAAAGCTCCATCACTCCAATCTTCGGTGAGATCAGAGTTCAAGCCACATGTGGATCTTGTCGAAATACTCATCGCCCACGCGAATCGCCATCGGTTCGAGCCCGTACAAAACGAAGCCGCAACGCTGGTAAAGCTTGACGGCCGGGTCGTTGCCGGCGGTGACGGTCAGTTGCACCAGCCGCAGAAAGGCGTGACGACGGGCTTCGTCGAGGGCCGCCTGGACCAACTGCTGGCCAAGCCCCCCTTGGCGATGGGCTGCGGCGAGGTACATGCCGAACAGGGTCGCCTTGTGCCTGGCCTTCAACCGAGGCTCCAGGGACAGGCCGACGATACCCACCAGTTCGTCCTCCACGAATGCCCCGAGGATCACATCGAGCCGGCTGGTCAGGCGTGACTCCCACCAGTTGATGGGCAGCGTCGCCCGCTCACTGGCACTGGAGGTGAAAGCCTCTGGATGCAACTCATAGGCCTGGAGCATCAACTCCCGATAGCCCTGGGCATCAGCCACCTTCAGCCGTCGGATGTTCACGCCGAGCGCCGTTGCTCAAGCATCAGTCGCAGCGCCAGCGCACCGAGAACAAACCCCATGAAATAGCGCTGCGCCGCCAGCCAGGTCGGGTTGTGAACAAACCACGAGGCGATGCCGGCGGCGAACAGTGCGATCAGCAGGTTGACGCTGAAGCTCACGCTGATCTGAGTCAGCCCGAGGATGATGCTCTGGGTGAACAGCGAGCCGTGCTCCGGGCTGATGAACTGCGGAAACACCGAGAGGTAGAACACCGCGATCTTAGGGTTCAAGGCACTGGTGAGAAAACCCATGGTGATCAGTTTGCGGGTCGAGTCCGCCGGCAACTGCTGGGCCTGAAAAGGCGAGCGAGCCCCCGGCTTCACCGCTTGCCAGGCCAGCCAGAGCAGATAAAGCGCACCGGCCCACTTGAGGATTTCATAAGCCATCGGCACTGCCAGGAACACCGCCGTCAGCCCCGCCGCCGCGGCGAACATGTGCACGAAGAAGCCCGCCACCACGCCAAGCAAGGAGGTGACGCCGGCCTTGCGGCCCTGGCAGATCGAACGGGAAATCAGGTAGATCATGTTCGGGCCGGGCGTGAGCACCATCAACAACGCGGCGGCGGCGAAAATCAGCAGGTCCGGCAATGGAATCATGGCGTCAGTCCTTGAGTTTTGAATCAGCAGGTCGCGAGACAAGTGGCTCGATAAAACGGCAGGATCACCTCGCCTGTCAACGGCGCCAGCAACAAATCGCCGGTGCCGGCCGGATCGATCCAACACACTTCCTCGATCTCGGCGGCGGGAGAAACCTGAGCATCGATGTCCAGCAAAAACACTTCGGCCTGCACGGTAAAACCCGGCTCGTTGGCGGCCGGCGCGCTGAACTGTCCAAGGTGACGAGCATGCGCCGGGTCGATCCTCAGCCCGAGTTCCTCCTCCAGCTCCCGAGCCAGGGCCTGGACCGGTTGTTCATCGGCCTCGATCTTGCCACCCGGCTGCATGAAGGCCTGGGTGCCGCGCTTGCGTACCAGCAGGGTCCGGCCGTCAGGGCCGATGAGCAGGGCGGCGGCGATACGGATGAGAGCAGTGGTCATGGTCAAAAAGGCCTCGGGCGGAAAATGCCGGGGCAGGTTACAGGGGCCGGCGGTGGGAGCAAAGCCTGGCTTCCCCCTCCAACCCAACACAATTCCCCTGTGGGAGCGAGCCTGCTCGCGAAGACCGAGTGTCAGTCAGACTATTTTGACTGACAGAACGCTTTCGCGAGCAGGCTCGCTCCCACAAGGAACCGCAGTGGTAGCTGGAGCGGTTTCACCCCAAAATCGGCTTCGGCACCGAAGGATCCGCTTCCTCCTCGGGGATCTTGACGAACACGCTGTACCGCGCCCCTTCCATCGCCTCGAAGGCGATGAGTTTTTCGATCAGCGGAGCACTCATGACCTTGCCGGCATTGAGCAACAGCATCCCGTTGTCGGCATTGAGATTGCGGGCCAGGACCATGCCGGCCGCCAGCTCGCGGGTGGTCACGACCTTCACCGTCGGGTCGGACAAGGTCACGTCTTCCAGGTACTCGGCGCAGGCCTTGATGAAGTCCTCGACCATGTTCGGGTCGTACAGCTTGCCGGCGTATTTGCGGATGTAGACCAGCGCTTCATCGCTGTTCATCTGCCGCTCCAGGATCAACCCGCGCTGCAATTCGATGAAATCCACCGCCAGTTTCAACAGCCGCGAACCGAACGGAATCGCCTCGCCCTTGAGGTGATCGGGGAAACCGCTGCCGTCCCAGCGCTCCTGGTGATGGAGGATGATGCGCGCCGCGTCCTTCATCGGGTCGAGGGTCATCAGCAGCGATTCACTCTGCTTCGGATAGGCCCGGTACAGTTCCAGTTCGCTGTGGTGCAGCATGTCGGCGGGCGTGACCATCATGTTATCGGTCCAGCTCAGCTTGCCGATGTTGTAGAGGGCGGCGGCCATGGTCAGGTCGCGGTCGGTGGACTCGTCGAGAAAATTGAGCCGGCTGTAGACCCGGATCAATTCGATGATCTGCCGGTTGGTCTGCTTGGCCTTGGGCAGGCGCAGGTTGGCGATCAGCGAGAACACTTCGGTGCCAGTCACGTAGCTGCGCTTGAGCTCTTCGTAGGCCAGGTCGAGCATATCGGCGGTCTGCTGCAGCTCGGCGGTGCGCGACGCCACGCGTTTTTCCAGCGTGGCGTTGAGGGTCTTGAGTTGCTGGTTCTGCTCGCGGTTCAACGCTTCGAGGCGCTGACGCTCGCTTTCCGAATGCTGGTGGGCCAAGGCCTGGCGCAGGGCCTGCACCAGTTCCTCGTCATTCCAGGGTTTGCTGAGGTAGCGATAGAGCTGCCCCTCGTTGATGGCCTTGGTCATCATGTCCACGTCGGCGTAGCCGGTGAGCAGGATGCGCAAGGTCGATGGATACAGCTTGCGGATTTCCGCCAGCAGCGTGGCGCCGTCCATGTTCGGCATCCGGGCGTCGGTCATCACCAGGTCGACCGGCCGCTCCTTGAGGATTTCCAGGGCCTTCGCACCGCTGTCGGCCAGCAGGATTTCATACGGCTGGCTGCGCAACAGCCGGCGCAGGCTGTTGAGAATCGACTCTTCGTCATCCACCAGCAACACCGTCGGCTTCGCAGCAGGAACGTTCGACGATTGATCTTCCATTGGCACCCCCTCCTATTGACGATCACCGTTCTACCTTACCCCTGACAGACAGGCTAGTAGATAGCGGACATTTAGACACAATTCGCCACCATGCACCGCGCGGTTTCCTTGAGCCGACTATGCTGTACCTCATGAAGGGCCAAGTACAGGCCGAATACTCATGCCAGCGAAAGGGATATCAGATGTTCCCACGGTTCCATAGTCAGCATCTCGACGGTGCACGGCCATGAGCCTGCCGATGGATAGATCCAATCGGCGGATCCTGATCGTCGACGACACGCCAACGATTCATGAGGATTTTCGAAAGATCCTCGCCCCCCATGTGATCCCCGAAGACAGCCTGAGCAGCGCCGAAGAAGCCTTGTTCGGCGCACCGGTGGTGATCGCCGCCCAGAGTTTCGAGCTGGAGTCGGCATTCCAGGGCATGGAGGCCTTGAGCAAGGTGGAAACGGCCCTGGCCCGGGGTAAACCCTTCGCCATGGCCTTTATCGACATGCGCATGCCGCCAGGCTGGGACGGTCTTGAAACCATCGAGCGGCTGTGGCGCGTCGACCCCAAGCTGCAAGTGGCACTGTGCACCGCTTATTCGGATTACTCCTGGGAGGACATCGCCGATCGCCTGGAATTGGGTGATCGCCTGCTGATCCTGAAGAAACCCTTCGACGCCATCGAGATCCGCCAGATGGCGAGCACCCTCACCGTCAAATGGCAGATGACCGAAGACGCGGCGCTGAAAATGGACATGCTCGAACGGGCCGTGGAGGAACGCACCCGGGAACTGGCCGACGCCAATATCATCGTGCAGAACAGCCCGACCATTCTTTATCGCCTGCGTGGCGAGCCGCCGTTCCCGCTGATGTACATCTCGCACAACATCACCAAGTTCGGCCATGTCGCGGCGCAACTGATCAGTTCGCCGGACTGGGCGCAAACCCTGATCCACCCCGACGATCAGGGCAAGGTCCAGGAGGCCATGGTCCGCGTCCTGGACCGCGACACGGCCGGGGCGTCCATCGAGTTTCGCATGCGCACCGGAGACGACACCTTTCGCTGGGTGGAGAACCGCTACATTCCAGTGCGCAATGAACAAGGCCTGCTGCTGGAAGTCGAGGGCATCATCCTCGACATCACCGAGCGCAAAGTGGCCGAGGAAAAGATCGCCCTGCTCGCCCGCACCGACGGCCTGACCGCGCTCGCCAACCGCGCCACCATGATCGAGCGCCTGCACCAGGCGTTCGCCGCCGCGCGCCGGGGGGCGGCGCCGTTTGCGATGTTCTACCTGGACCTGGACCACTTCAAGCGCATCAACGACACCCTCGGTCACCCCATCGGCGATCTGCTGTTGCAGGAAGTCGCGGCGCGCCTCAAGGGCTGTACCCGGGAAAACGACGTGGTGGCGCGCCTGGGCGGCGATGAATTCGCCATCCTGCAACTGGATGTCCACGAAGCGACGCACTGCGCCGCGCTGGCCGGCAAAATCCGTGACGCGCTGGTGGCGCCCTATTTCCTGGACGGCAACGATGTGCGCATCTCGGTGAGCATCGGCATCAGCCTGTACACGCCACAAAGCCTGAGCGCCGACAGCCTGATGGCGCAGTCCGACATGGCCCTGTACCGCTCGAAAGAGAAGGGCCGCAACCAATATCACTTCCACAACGAAGAGATCAATCAGGAAGTCACCGACCGGGTCGCCCTGGCCAATGACCTGCGCCAGGCCATCGAGAACAACGAACTGCATTTGCACTACCTGCCGGAAGTCGACCTCGGCACCGGCAAGATCCTCGGCATGGGCGTGCAGGTGCGCTGGAACCACCCCGAACGCGGCTGGCTGGAGCCGGCGGCGTTCATGCCTGCCGCCGAGAAAACCGGGATCATCATCGGCCTCGGTCACTGGGTCCTGGACCAGGCCTGCCAGCAGATGCGCCAATGGCGCGACCAGGGCATGGCGCCGCCGGTGATCGCCATCGACCTGTCCCTGACCCAGCTCAAGACCGGCCCGGAACTGATCTACGACGTGCTGCGCACCACCGCGCGCTGGGAGCTGGCGCCCTGGGACCTGCGCTTCGATGTCACCGAAGCGACCCTGGCCCAGACCAAATGGACCCACAACGACGTGCTGCCCCGCCTGTGCGAACTCGGCGTGCAGGTGGCCATCGATGATTTCGGCACCGAGTATTCCTCGTTCGATTATCTGAAGACCTACCGGGTCAACCATCTCAAGCTCGCCCAGCGATTCCTCGACAGCGCCAACGCCGATCCGGAGAACGCCACGACCCTACGGGCGATCATCAACTTTGCCCGGGACGTCGGCATCGGCATCATTGCCGAAGGCGTCGAGACCCAGGAACAACGCACCACCCTGATGTCCAGCGGCGGCTCGATGCAGGCCCAGGGGCATTACTTCAGTACCGTGGTCGACAGCGACCAGGCGGCCGCACTGCTCAAGGCCGGTACCATCGTGCCGGTGGCGGACCACTGGACCCGGCCGGCCAGCCAGCTATCGGAGAGCAACCCATGAACCCCATGTCGGTACCTGCCAACCGGCGAATCCTGGTGGTGGACGACACGCCCGCCATCCACCAGGATTTTCGCAAGATCCTCAGCCCCAGCGCCGGCAATGACGATTCGCTGGACGACACCGAGAGCCTGCTGTTCGGCACACCGCAGGTCAATCGATTGCAATTCCAGATCGACTCGGCCTATCAGGGCGAGGAAGCGCTGGAGCTGGTCAAGCGCGCCCAGGCCGAGGGCCAGCCGTATGCGCTGGTATTCGCCGACATGCGCATGCCGCCGGGCTGGGACGGCCTGCAAACCATCGAACAGCTGTGGAAAGCCGACCCGCGGCTGCAAATTGCCCTGTGCACCGCGTATTCCGACTATTCCTGGGAAACCATGTCCGAACGCATCGAATTCGACGACCAGTTGCTGATTCTCAAGAAACCGTTCGACACCCTGGAAATCCGCCAGATGGCCAGCGCCATGACTTGGAAATGGCAACTGGCGCAAGACGCAGCGCGGAAGATGCGCAGCCTGGAGCGCACGATCGAAGAGCGAGTCCAGGAACTGCTCAAGGTTTCTCACCTGCTGCAATACGACGTCCTCACCGAACTGCCCAACAGCATGCTACTCGGCGACCGCCTGACCCAGGCCCTCGCCCAGTGCCGCCGGCATGACCGGCAGCTGGCGGTGATGTTCATCGGCCTCGACCGCTTCAAGCGCATCAACAATGCGCTGGGCCATCCGGTGGGCGATGAAATGCTCAAGCGGGTGGCACGCACCCTGGCCACCGTGGTGCGTGAATCCGACTCGGTGTTTCGCTACGGCTCCGATGAGTTCGTGGTGATCCTCGGCGACGTCGCCGATCCGCAATTGATCAAGGGCGTGGCGGAAAAACTGCTCGCGGCGATCAACTCTCCGCACCCCATCGACGGCCATGACCTGACGGTGACGGCGAGCCTGGGCATCAGCGTGTACCCGACCGACGGTTTCGACGCCGTGGCGCTGATCAAGAAAGCCGAGACGGCAATGCGCAACGTCAAGGAAACCGGCCCCAACGACTACCGCTTTTTCACCGAGGACATGAACCGCCGGGCACGGCAGCAGCAGACCATCGAATCAGGTTTGCGCCTGGCGCTGCAACGCAAGGAATTCGTGCTGCATTACCAACCCAAGCTCGATCTGACGAGCGGCACGGTGGTCGGTGTCGAGGCGCTGGTGCGCTGGAACCGGCCCGACCAGGGGCTCGTCTATCCGTCGGATTTCATTCCGGTGGCCGAAGACAGCGGGCTGATCGTACCGCTGAGCCAGTGGGTGCTCCAGGAAGCCTGCCAGCAGGCCTGTCGTTGGCAGGCAGATGGCATGCGGCCGCTGTACCTGTCGGTGAATGTCTCGGCGATCGATTTTCGCCAGCGCGGTTTCGTCGAAGGCATTGCGCGCACCCTCAAGGAAACCGGCCTGGACCCGACACAGTTGGAACTGGAGATCACCGAAAGCGTGCTCATGCAGAACATCGATACCACCGTCGCTACCCTCAAGGCCATCAAGCAACTGGGGGTACGGCTGGCCATCGATGACTTCGGCACCGGCTATTCGAGCCTGAGTTACCTGCAGAAATTTCCGGTGGACGTGTTGAAGATCGACCAGTCGTTCGTCGGCGACCTGAGCATCGACAGCAACGACGCGAAACTGGTGAGCACCATCATCAGCCTGGGCAAGAGCTTGAACCTGCACATCATTGCCGAGGGTGTGGAAACCCGCGAGCAACTGGCGTTCCTCAAGGCGCACCAGTGCGAGGAAGCCCAGGGCTATTACTTCAGCAAGGCCGTGGAGCCGCAGGCCTTTGCCCAGTGGATGGCGGCATGGGAAAAAAAACCGAATCCGTTTTCATGAGCAATTGAGTCCATAAACCGAAGTTTCAAGGAAAGCATCCCATGGCGTCACACGGACTGATTCTGGCTCTCTGCCTGCTTCTGGGATACAGCGTGGTCACTCACGCAGAACCATTGGACGAACCGCTCAAACCCCTGCCCGCCGCGCCGGCCCTGGACCCCAAGCGGGTCCAGTTGGGCCAGCGGCTGTTCAACGACCCACGGCTGTCGGTCAACAACACGCTGTCCTGCGCCAGCTGCCATCGCCTGGACAAGGGCGGCGCCGATGACAAGCAGTTTTCCCTGGGCTTCGACGGTAAGCCGGTGGAGGTCAATACCCCTACCGTGTTCAACGCCAGCCTGAACTTCCATCAGTTCTGGGACGGTCGCGTCGATACCCTGGAAGAACAGGTGCACATCGTCGTGACCAGCCCCGGGGAAATGGGCAGCGACTGGAAGACGGTGGTCAAGCGCATCGCCGACGATCCGGGCTACGCCAAGGATTTTGCCGACGCCTACCCCGGCGGCGTGACCCAGCCCAACATCCAGGGCGCTCTCGCCGATTACGAGCGCACCCTGCTGACGCCGAATTCGCGCTTTGACCAATACCTGCTGGGCAACACCGACATTCTCACCCCCCGGGAAAAATTCGGTTACCAGCGCTTCAAGGAATACGGCTGCATCGCCTGCCATCAGGGCGTGAACATCGGCGGCAACATGTTTCAGAAGTTCGGCGTGATGGGCGACTACATCCAGGACCGGGGCAACCCCACCCGGGCCGACAACGGCCGCTTCAACATCACCGGCGACGAAGCCGACCGCCAGGTGTTCAAGGTGCCGAGCCTGCGCAACGTGGCCGTCACCGCGCCGTATTTCCATGGCGGCTCCGCGCCGACCCTGGAGCGCGCGGTGGAAGTCATGTTCAAGTACCAGTTGGGTCGCGAACCGCTGAAAAACGATACCGAACTGATCGTCGAGTTCCTCAAGACCCTCACTGGCGAATGGGAGGGCAAGCCGCTATGAACAGTCTCTCCCGCCGCCTCGGCCTGGCTTTCATCGGCGTCTTGCTGGCCTCAGTCCTGTTGTTCATGTACATCGAATCAGGCGCCCAACAAGCCGCCTCGCACATCGAATCGCGCGACCTGATCCGCCTGCTCAAGCAGCAGGACGGGATCTGGGACAACGAAGTGCTCAAGTCGCGAATCGCCCTGAGCCACAACTACGACCCGCTAGTCTCGCCGCTCAATGAAATGACGCGCCTGTGGCAGCGCCTCGATGCCATCGAGGCGGAGCCGGGCCGCCATGCGCCCGAGCTCTGGTCGACCCAGCGCGACGAGTACCTCAAGGCACTCAAGGAAAAAACCCGCCTGGTGGAACAGTTCAAGTCCCATAACGCGGTGCTGCGCAACTCCCTGGCTTTCCTGCCCACCGCCGAAGACGATATCCAGCGCCAGTTCTCCCTGCTGTCCGACAACGACAAGCTTCGGCTGCAGAGCGCCACCATCGACACCTACGACCTGCTGCTCGCCACGCTGGAGTTCGCGCAGATCACCACGCAGGATCAGGCTGCCGAAATCCTGATGGGCCTCAACCAGCTGGATATCAACAAGGAGCGCTTGCCGGACGGGCTCGTCAGCTCCGTGGAAATCCTGCGCAGGCACATTGCGCTGATCCTGCGTGAGCAACCCTTGGTCAACCAGCTACTGCGCGATTTCGAGGCCGTCCCCCTGGCCGCCCGCCTGGACACCATCACCAGCCTGCTGGAAAAGGACCAGGAAAAAGCCGCCGCCAAGCATCAGCGCAACCACATTATGTTGCTGGTGTTCGCTACCCTCCTGGTGCTGATCCTGATCTGGCTGGCGGTTCGGCTGGTGCGCAGTTTCGGCGAGATCAAGCGGGTCAACAGTGCGCTGCAAACCGCCAACGACGAACTCGAACAACGGGTCGAAGAGCGCACCCGCCAGCTCAAGGACACCCAGAGCGAATTGATGGACACCGCCCGCCAGGCCGGCATGGCGGAAATCGCCACCAACGTATTGCACAACGTCGGCAACGTGCTCAACAGCGTGAACATCTCCGCCGACCTGGTCAGCCGCAAGCTGCGCAGCAGCAAGGCCCTGGGGCTGGGCAAGGCGATGAACCTGATCAACGAACACAACCACGACCTGGGGCATTTCCTCACCGAGGACGAAAAAGGCAAGCTGTTGCCCGGCTACCTCAACCAGTTGGTGGAAGCCATCGCGGTGGAACAACAAGGCCTGACCGACGAACTGGCGCAACTGAGCAAGAGCGTGGATCACATCAAGGACATCGTTTCCACGCAGCAGTCCTACGCCGGCGCCAACAGCCTGATGGAACCCCTGGTGGTCAGCGAACTGCTCGAAGATGCCCTGCGCATGAACTCCGGAGCCCTGACCCGCCACCATGTAACGGTCATCAAGGACTACGGCGAAGTGCCGCGGATCATGGGCGACAAACACCGCTTGCTGCTGATCCTGATCAACCTGATCAGCAACGCCAAATACGCCATGGCCGGGGTTTCCAACCATGCACGGAACATGACGCTCAAGGCCACCGTCGTAGACGATGAGACCCTGCAGATCAGCGTGAAGGACGAAGGCGAAGGCATCCCGGAAGAGAACATGACACGCATCTTCGCCCACGGTTTTACCACCCGTAAGGACGGCCACGGGTTCGGCCTGCACAGTTGCGCACTGGCGGCGATTGAAATGAACGGCCACCTCACCGCACACAGCGAGGGGCCTGGTACCGGGGCGACGTTTGTATTGCAGCTGCCCCTGAAACTCGCAGAAGGTGAGCCATGAACAGCCTGAGCAACCGGCGCATCCTCTTGATTGATGACACGCCCGCCATCCACGACGATTTCCGCAAGATCCTGACCCCGGAGGACGAAAGCGACAGCGACCTGCAGGACATGGAAAGCGCGCTGTTCGGCGAGGCCCCGAAACCCGCCGCGACCGTGTTCGAACTCGACTCGGCCTACGGTGGCCAGGAAGGCCTGGGGAAATTGCAAGGGGCTTTGGCCAAGGAGCTTCCCTATGCCCTGGCCTTCGTCGACATGCGCATGCCCGAAGGCTGGGACGGGGCCAAGACCATCGAAGAGCTGTGGAAAGTCGACCCGCAATTGCAAGTGGTGGTCTGCACCGCGTATTCGGATTATTCCTGGGACGAATTGCTCGATCGCCTGAACGGCCATGACCGCCTGCTCATACTGAAAAAGCCCTTCGACAACATCGAAGTCCAGCAGATGGCCAATACCCTGACCACCAAATGGGAAATGACTTCTCGTGCCCGTTTGAAAATGAACAAGCTCGAAGACCTGGTTGAGCAACGCACCCTGGCGTTCAAGCAGGCCAGCGAATTGCTGCAGATGGAAATCGACGAACGCAAGATGCTTGAAAGCCAGCTCGTGCAGTCGGAAAAGCTCGCTTCGCTGGGTCAGTTGGCGGCCGGCGTGGCCCACGAAATCAACAACCCGATCGGCTTCATTTCTTCCAATCTCGGCGCTTTGGGTGGCTATTTCAGCAAACTCGAGGAAATGCTCCAGGCCTACGGCAGCGCCGAACAGGCCATCGCCTCGCCGGAGCTGGCAATGAATTTGAAAAGCCTGCGCGAACAGGTGGAACTGGATTTCCTGGTGGAGGACATTCCAATACTGATCAAGGAATCCAAGGACGGCATCGCTCGCGTCGGGCAGATCGTCAAGGACCTCAAGGATTTCTCCCGCGTCGACTCCAGCCAGGAATGGCAGATGGCAAATCTGCAGCAGGGCATGGATTCGACGTTGAACATCGTCGCCAACGAAATCAAATACAAGGCCGACGTGGTCAAGCAATACAGCCCTCTGCCGGAAGTCGAATGCCTGCCGTCGCAGATCAACCAGGTGATCATGAACCTGATCGTCAACGCCGCCCAGGCCATCGGCCCCGAGCGCGGCACCATCACCCTGCGCAACGGGGTCGAGGGCGACAACGTCTGGATCGAAGTCGCCGACAACGGCTCGGGCATCCCACCGGAAACCCTGCAGAAAATCTTCGACCCGTTCTTCACCACCAAACCCATCGGCCAGGGCACGGGGCTCGGGCTGTCACTGTCCTACGGCATCGTGAAAAAACACCACGGCGAGATTACGGTGCGCAGCGAAGTCGGCGTCGGGACCACCTTTCGCGTGGAGCTGCCGGTAAGGCAGATGAAATTGGCGGGGTGAGCGACCGCAGTTCTAATTTCAGCGAGATGGCTTTTGTGGCGAGGGAGCTTGCTCCCGCTGGGCTGCGCAGCAGCCCCAAATGGCCCGTCGCAGTAATCCAGTCGTTGCGTAGGATCCGGTTTTACGACTGCTGCGCAGCCGAGCGGGAGCAAGCTCCCTCGCCACGGGGTTGCATTCCACGCTAATGTCTCGCCAATCGCTCTCCCCCAAGGAACCCGCATGAGCCTATCGTTGCTGAGCCGCTACGCCTTCTTCGCCGGCTGTGTGATCTTCACCCTGGCCAGCCTGCCGTTCCTGCAACACGACTGGCTCTGGCCGATTGCGTTGTTGACCGGGCTGTTGAGCCTGCTGGGGGTGTTCGACCTGCTGCAAAGCCGTCACGCGGTACGGCGCAACTATCCGATCCTGGGCAACATCCGCTACCTGGTCGAAGGCATCCGCCCGGAGATCCGCCAATACCTGCTCGAGTCCGACAGCGACGCCCTGCCCTTTTCCCGCGCCCAGCGCTCGCTGGTGTACTCGCGGGCCAAGAACGAAAGCGCCGACAAACCGTTCGGCACCTTGATCGACGTTTACCAGACCGGCTTCGAATTCATCGGCCACTCCATGCGCCCGGCCCCGTTGAGCGACCCCAGCGGCTTTCGCGTCACGGTCGGCGGCCCGCAATGCACCCAGCCGTACTCGGCGTCGGTGTTCAACATCTCGGCCATGAGCTTCGGCTCCCTGAGTGCCAACGCCATCCGGGCGTTGAACCAGGGCGCGAAGCTCGGCAATTTCGCCCATGACACCGGCGAAGGCAGCATCAGCCCTTACCACCGCGAACACGGCGGCGACCTGACCTGGGAATTGGGCAGCGGTTACTTCGGTTGCCGCACCTCCGACGGGCGTTTCGACCCGGAGCGCTTCGCAATCCAGGCGCAGAACCCGCAGGTGCGGATGATCGAAATCAAGATGAGTCAAGGCGCCAAGCCGGGCCACGGCGGGATTCTGCCCAAGCACAAGGTCACCCGGGAAATTGCCGAGACCCGGGGCATACTCATGGGCGAGGATTGTATTTCGCCGTCTTGCCACAGCGCGTTTTCCACGCCTATCGAACTGATGCAGTTCGTCCAGCAACTGCGCGAACTGTCAGGCGGCAAACCGGTGGGTTTCAAGTTCTGCCTGGGGCATCCGTGGGAATTCATGGGCATCGCCAAGGCCATGCTGGAAACCGGAATCCTGCCCGACTTCATCGTGGTCGACGGCAAGGAAGGCGGCACCGGCGCCGCGCCGGTGGAGTTCACCGACCACATCGGCGTGCCGCTGCGCGAAGGCCTGCTGTTTGTGCACAACACCTTGGTGGGCCTGAACCTGCGGGACAAGATCAAG
The DNA here is from genome assembly GCF_054161305.1 of Pseudomonas sp. Z2-11. Taxonomy (NCBI): domain Bacteria; kingdom Pseudomonadati; phylum Pseudomonadota; class Gammaproteobacteria; order Pseudomonadales; family Pseudomonadaceae; genus Pseudomonas; species Pseudomonas sp. Z2-11. Next base: position 1,198,499 of record NZ_CP096395.1, on the reverse strand, counting down.
CTCGGCGCCAGCGGCAAGATTGTCAGCGCCTTCGACATCGCCAGTGTCCTGGCCATCGGCGCCGACTGGGCCAACGCCGCGCGCGGCTTCATGTTCGCCATCGGCTGCATCCAGTCACAAAGCTGCCACACCAACAAATGCCCCACCGGCGTCGCCACCCAGGACACCCTGCGCCAGCGCGCCCTGGTCGTCCCGGACAAAGCCCAGCGGGTCTACAACTTCCACCGCAACACCCTCAAGGCCCTGGCCGAAATGCTCGCCGCCGCCGGCCTCGACCACCCTTCGCAACTGCAACCCAAGCACCTGGTGCGGCGCATGTCGGCCACCGAGATCAAGCTGTTCTCCCAACTGCATGTCTTCCTCAAACCAGGGGAGCTGCTGACTGGTGAGGTCAATGGCGAGTTCTACTCACGGATGTGGCAGTTGGCACGGGCGGACAGTTTTGAGCCTCAGGAAATAGCGGCTGCCTAAACATCGACCTGCTAGCACGCACCAGCCCTTGTGGCGAGGGAGCTTGCTCCCGCTGGGCGCGCAGCGGCCCCAAGACAGGCACCGCGATACAACAGTCAGACCGCGCCAGCCCGGTTGCGACTGCTGCGCAGCCGAGCGGGAGCAAGCTCCCTCGCCACGGGGTGATGCGCTGTGTTTGCTAATGCGGATCGGACAATCCAGCACCCGGTTTGCCAGCTGCCGCGGCCGTTCAGCGACACCGCTCGATATCAACCATCAAACACAACTTGGGCGCCACATCAGGATCAGCCTGCGGTTTTTTCATGAAGATGTAGCCGCTGTCATTGATGACAAACAGGTCATAAAACCCAGTAGACACCACCGGCAGGAAATCCCCGCGCCGGATCGATGCAACCACTTCTGCATCCTTGGCGAGATACACGTTGGTGATGCCCGCTCGAGGCAAGCTTTCCGGCAGTAATACGTAGCCCACGCCCAGCACGTACCGTTGAGCCGGCATCGCCGCGAACAATCCGCTGGCGGCCGGGAGCCAGTTGGCTTTCAGTTCCGGGACCATGTAGAGACGGCTTTTATCGCGCAGCGGCGAATGGTTGATGTCATAAGCCAGCGAAGCCAGCACCACGGCTTCCTGTTCCTTTTGCAGCGACAGGGCACGGCCGTGTCCGAAGGAGAATGACAACATCGCCAACAACGGAATCAACAAGACCAGTCCCAGTCCTGCATGGACACGGGTGAGTACTTGCAGACTCAGAAAGAACGTCAGCAATAACAACGCCGAAAAAGCCACCAGCGTCCTGACACCGTAGTTGAACTCGGCAAATAACAGCGTGATGCCAGGGATGCAGAACAGGATCACTGGAAGGGCCAGTAGATAAACGAGCAATAGCAGTGCTTTTCGCCAAAGCAGGTCTGGACGACGGAACAACCCGATGCCTGCCCATGCGAACCCGACCAGCATGAGCAACGCACCGCTCCAGACCCAAGGTCGGGCCCCTTCAACCAGCAGATGCGCAAGAAAAAAAAGCCGGTCGCCTACTTCCATCAGGCTGCTGGCTTGCAGCGGCAGCAACGCCTGACGCGCTCCGGTCATCAGTTGATAAGCCGTGACGTAATAGACCAACCCGCCGCCGACAATGACCAGAAGCCTGCGCGTAATGAACCGCAGTACTTGCTCCGACGGCTCGCCCTCCCACACCCGTCTGATCACATCGACACAACACATGGCGATAAAAAAACCGATGAGCACTTGATAGATCGCGAGGGCCACGGCCAGTAACAATGCCGGTATCCATACGTCTCGCCAGGCCCTGCCGTTGGACCAGATTGCGGCGTAAACAAGCGCCACCAGTCCCAATGCCATCGCCGGTCCGTCGTAGTGGTAGGACAGGTTCTGCAAGAAGAACGGGTTGTACCAGATCGGCAGGACGACCAGGCAATGAACAAACGTCGGCCGTTTGAAATAAAAAAACGTCAGCGACCTCAGCGCAAACGAGATGCCCGCGGTGGCGACGAACAATGGCAAAGGAAACAGATCTGGCGCTTTCGAACCAAACGAAAGGGCGTTGTAGAACAGCTCGATGACAACCCGCCCTTCCTCGCCCCAGCCCTCGCCCGCCACCAGCGCCCGCCAGTTATCGTCGTTATAGAGATAATCAGCCTGAACCAGGGGAAAGATATGAAGAAAACTGGCCGCCAGGAAAAACAGCAGCACTTCCCGTGGCGTCATTACCCTGGTCCACAGGGACTGGCTCACGGTTCATCTCGCATCTTGGGTCGTCCGCCCTGGATCATTTCCTTGATGACATACCGAGGCCGATGTTTCGTCTCCAGGTAAATGCGCCCGATGTATTCACCCAACACGCCAATCCCGATCAGTTGCACGCCCCCCAGGAACAGGATCGCGGTCATCAGCGATGGATAACCGGGCAGATCGTTTCCGAAGATCCACTTGTCCACAATCAGGTAAGCGGCATACAGCAACGAAACCAGCGAAATGCAACTGCCGACGTAAGTCCACAACCGTAAAGGCACGGTGCTGAACGAAGTGATGCCTTCGAGTGCCAGGTTCCACAACTTCCAGCCGTTGAACTTGCTGTTGCCAGCGGCGCGGCCGGCGCGGTCGTATTCGATGATGACGGTGTTGAAACCGGCCCACGACAGAACGCCTTTCATGAACAACTGATATTCGGGAAGGGTCTTGATGACCTCAACGACCTTGCGGTCCATCAGGCGAAAGTCGCCCACGTTCTGTTCAATGTGCGGGTAGGCAATCCGATTGAGCAGGCGGTAGAACAACGCCGCCCCGCGCCGCTTCAGGTAACTGTCGGATGAACGATTGCGACGCTTGGCCAGCACCACTTCGGCGCCTTTGTGCCATTGCTCGATCATCCGGGGAATGACGTCGATGGGATCTTGCAGGTCCACGTCCATCGGGATCACCACATCACCGCTGGCGTGTTCGATCCCGGCAAACAAGGCCGGCTCCTTGCCAAAATTACGCGAGAAGTCGATCAACACAACCTGGCTGTCCGCCAACGCTATGTCACGGGCCAGTGCGGCAGTCTGGTCGCTGCTGCCATCGTTGATGAAAACAATCTCGACGCTATGGTCCTGGAGCTGCGGATGCTCGCGGACACTTTGGTAGAACAGGCCGATGGCCTGCTCTTCGTTGTACACCGGAACGATCAGCGAAATCTTCATGGACGAGGTCCGCGAAACACGACAAACCGGGAAAACAGAAAACCGAACACCAGGCTTAACAGCGAGAACGCCGCGACGGTCAGCAGGCCATGCAACTGCCAGCGATCCCCAAGATGCCCGACGATGAAACTAAGGGCGCCCATGACACACAGGAACAGCATATAACCTGGCACCGAGAGCTTGGCCTCGAAGGTATAAAGCGCATTGGCATAAAAGGAGAATGTCGCGGCGAGGCAAAAAGCGATGAAGTTACTCGTCGACTGATCGAAGTCGAACGCCACGCGCAGCACAAAGAACACCTGCCAGTGGATCAGCGTGTTGGCCAATCCGACGAGCGAATAGCTGAAAAAACCATTCCATATCGCTTTCATGCTCCCTCCAACGGTCAGTGCCGCCGGACATGACGTCCAACGCCTTAAACACGCGGTCTTGCGTTAGAAATAACAGGAGCGAGACAGTTCAGGAAAACGCTTCGGCAGTTGCCGCGAGGCGGGGGTCAGGTTTCCTCAAGGCAGTCGACGAACCCGTGGCGAGGGAGCTTGCTCCCGCTGGGCCGCGAAGCGGCCCCAAAACCTGCCACATGCGGAGCATCAGACACACCGCACTTGCCGGTTTACGACTGCTTCGCAGCCGAGCGGGAGCAAGCTCCCTCGCCACAGGTACATCATTTTTCTCAGGTGAAGCGCATTACGGTCATTCGGCCGGGGCTTTCTTCGACAGTGCCGGGCTTACGATGCGGAACGCATCGAACCCTGTACCTGTTCCTTCGGCTGCAACTTGAACGTGTAGAACAACACCGTCAGCAACACCAGGAACGCCGGGCCGATATACAGCGCCACACGCGTGTCGGGGAAGTACGCCATCAGGCCCACCACCAGCACCAGGAATGCCAGCGCCAGGTACGAGCTGACCGGGTATAACCACATGCGGTACTTCAACGCCGCACGCTCGGACGCGCTCAGGCCTCTGCGGAATTTCAGCTGGGCCAGCAGGATCATCACCCAGGTCCAGATCGCGCCGAAGGTGGCGATGGAAGTGACCCAGACGAAGACTTTCTCCGGTACCAGGTAATTGAGCAGCACGCCTAGCAGCAGCGCGGCGATCGATAACAGCAACGCTCGGCGCGGCACGCCGTTGCTCGAGGTCTTGGCGAAACCGGCCGGGGCCTGGCCGTTCTGCGCCAGGCTGTAGAGCATGCGACCGGTGCTGAAGATCCCGCCGTTGCAGGACGACAAGGCGGCGGTGATGACCACGAAGTTGATGATGCCGGCGGCGGTCTTGATGCCCAGGCGCTCGAAGGTCATCACGAACGGGCTGCCCTGGGTGCCGATTTCGTTCCACGGGTAGATCGACAGGATCACGAACAACGCACCGACGTAGAACAGCAGGATCCGCCAGAACACCGAACCGATGGCGTTGGGGATGGTTTTCTGCGGGTTGCGCGCTTCACCGGCGGTCAGGCCGATCATCTCGACGCCCAGGTAGGCGAACATCACCATTTGCAGAGACATCAACACGCCGGACACGCCGTTGGGCATGAAGCCGCCGTGGGTCCACAGGTTGGAAATGCCCAGGGCCACACCATCGTTGCCGAACCCGAAGGCGATGATGCCGACGCCGCCGATGACCATGGCGATGATCGTCACGATCTTGATCAGGGCGAACCAGAACTCGAACTCACCGAAGGCCTTGACCGCGATCAGGTTGATCGAGCCCATGCTGACCAGTGCGGCCAACGCCCAGATCCACCGGGGCACATCGGGGAACCAGATGCCCATGTACACCGCCACCGCGGTGATCTCCGCCACACAGGTCACCAGCCAGAGGAACCAGTAGTTCCAACCGGTCAGGAAGCCTGCCAGCGGGCCGAGGTAATCCTGGGCATAACGGCTGAACGAACCGGCCACCGGGTTATGTACGGCCATCTCGCCGAGGGCGCGCATGATCACCAGGATCGCCAGGCCACCAATGATGTAGGACAGCATGATCGCCGGGCCGGCCATTTCGATGGCCTTGGCCGAACCGAGGAACAGCCCGACACCGATGCAGGCGCCGAGCGCCATCAAGCGGATATGCCGCTCGCCGAGCTCACGTTTGAGCGGACCACCCTGAGCGGTCTCGCCATGGGGCAGAGGATTGCCGACTGGCATAGGGATACAACCTCGTCTTGTTATTGGATTGACCACCAAGTCTCCAAGGCCACAGGCGGATAAGCCTGCAACCTTGCCGAAACCGGGCCTACCTCGTGGGCAGACCGTCCTGTAGGACAAGTCCTCAAGATCAGCGGGTCGTGCAGTATAAAAAGCAGAGAACAGAGAGTTTCACTGTAAAACCCGGAAAATTCAGGGATATGCCGCAGTAAAAACCGTCTTTAAGGAGAGGCATTATCTGCGGTTACAGCGGTTCAGGGAACGCCGCAAGTATTGCACAGTGATGGTGCAGGGTCATGAGTTGGCGCAGGCGATGGCTCTAGCACAATACTTTCAGCCTACGCCTCGTGGCGAGGGAGCTTGCTCCCGCTGGGTGGCGAAGCCGCCCTCGCTTCTCAGCTTTTGAAAGCTTGCGGCTGCTGCGCAACCGAGCGGGAGCAAGCTCCCTCGCCACGGGACTACGTTGTTTTCGGAAAAGTCGCTCAGTCATCAACGCGTCGGGTCGGAACGAGCGAAGCTACCGTAATAGTTATTCCAGTCAAAGGAAGCACGGAATGCATCCTCAACGTCCAAACTCTCATCGTCTTCGCCACGGACGCTCTTCGGATCCGGGGCGAGGTTACCTCGTCACTACGGTAGTCCACCGACGCGCACATCTCTTCAACGACTTGCAGTTAGGCCGGTTGCTGGTTGCGGAAATGCGTTTGGCGCATGAGCAATGTCAGGTCAATTCTCTCGCCTGGGTCGTGATGCCGGATCATCTGCATTGGCTGCTGCAATTGGAACAAGCCCAACTGCCCAACGTGATGCAGGCAGTGAAATCCCGCAGCACCCTCGCTATCAATCGAGTCATGGGCAGGCAGGGCGCTTTCTGGCAAAACGGATTTCATGACAGGGCAATCCGCGATAACCAGGACTTGTTGCCTTGCGCCCGCTACATCATTGCCAACCCTCTTCGCGCCGGCTTGGTAACACGCGTTGGTGATTACCCTCTCTGGGATGCGATATGGCTCTAACCGCCTTTGTGGCGAGGGAGCTTGCTCCCGCTGGGGGGCGAAGCCGCCCTCGCTTTCAGCTTTTGAAAGCTTGCGGCTGCTGCGCAACCCAGCGGGAGCAAGCTCCCTCGCCACACAAGCCTCGCCACTCAGTTGCCTTGAGCTGACCGCCACAATTTCCCTCCCCCCACGCCAACCACCGTCTAAGCTTCAAGCAAGTCCGATCAATCTGCGTGAATGGATCAGTCGACTATGGGCGCTTTGTGGCAAACCGATTCGAATAAACCTGTGGTCCCGACTGAACGTATGGAAGAAGCGCCTTTACCCCCGAAAAAACGCCGCGCACGGCATGGCTGGCGGGCGTTCTGGTTGTTGTTGCTGATTATCGTCGTGGTGGTCGGCCTTGCCGTGGCCAAGGAGATGCGCACGTCCCGGTTCCAGGCCCGGGAGATCAGCCAGTACGCCGCGTCCTTGACCTATTCGGTGCAACCGGGGCCCAGCGACGCCATCGTCTACCCTGGCGCAGGTCCGTTCGACCGGCGATTGGGCTACAGCTCGCTGGGGGAGTTCCTGCCACGACTGATCAAGCGCGACTATGTGATCCAGGCCCAGGCCCGTTTCTCCCCAGAGCTGATGGACTATGTCGATAAAGGCCTGTTCGTGCCCTACGCGGAAAAGATCCAGGCGGGACTGACCATCACCGATTGCCGCGCCGCGCCGGTGTATCAGTTCAAATACCCGCAACAGCTGTACGCCAGTTTCGACGCCATCCCGCCGCTCGTGGTGCAGAGCCTGCTGTTTATCGAGAACCGCTTCCTGCTCGATCCCAAGCAGCCGCTGGCTAACCCGGCGGTGGACTGGCCGCGTTTCGGCATGGCGGCCTGGTCGCAAGTGGCCAAGTTGCTGAGCTTGCCCGGCCAGTCGGCGGGCGGCAGCACATTGGCGACGCAGTTGGAGAAGTACCGGCACTCCCCCGAGGGCCTGACCGTGTCGGGGGCGGAGAAGATCCGCCAGATGATTTCCGCCAGCGTGCGCGCCTACCAGGCCGGCCCGCAAACCCTCGAGGCCCGCCAGCGGGTCATCCGCGATTACCTCAACAGCGTGCCGCTTTCCGCGGTTCCAGGTCATGGCGAAGTCCATGGCATGGCGGAAGGACTGAGGGTCTGGTACGGCGCCGATTTCAACAAGGCCAACGAGCGCCTGTTCAGCACCGCCACCGACCCCGAGAGCCTGGCGCAGAAAGGCCTGGCCCTGCGGGAAATGCTCTCGCTGATGATCGCCCAGCGGCGGCCTTCCCATTACCTATCGAAGGGCCACGATGAACTCGCTCGCCTGACTGACAGCCACATCCGGCTGCTGGCGCAGAACGGCGTGATCGATGCGGCCCTGGCCGAAGCCGCCCTGGCGAGCAAAGTCAGTTATCGCGACTGGGTGCAGCAGCCGACGATCCAGCCCAACGAAACCAACAAGGGCATCAGCGCCGCCCGCAGTCGTCTCGCCACGCTGCTCAATCGTCCGCTGTACGACCTTGATCGCCTCGACCTGTCGGCCACCAGCACCTTGCAAAGCGAATTGCAGGCCCAGGCCACCGAGTACCTCAAGCGATTGGCCGACCCGGCGTTCGCCGCCGAGATCGGCCTGATGGGAGAGCGCCTGCTGACCCCCACCAGCACCACGCAGGTGCGCTACAGCTTTACCCTGCTGGAACTGACGCCGGACGGTTCGCGTGTGCGGGTACAGACCGACAGCACCGACCAGCCCTTCGACATCAACGAGGGCAGCAAGCTGGAACTGGGCTCCACCGCCAAATTGCGGGTGCTGACCACCTACCTGCAGATCATCGCCGAATTGCACGAGCGCTACGCCCAGCAGACCCCGGCGCAACTGAAGAAAACCGAGATCGCCGACCAGGACCGCCTCTCGCGCTGGGCGGTGGACTACCTGATTGAAAACACCGACCGCAGCCTGCCGAAAATGCTCGAAGCGGCACTCGACCGCACCTACTCCGCCAGCCCCGGCGAGGCATTTTTCACCGGTGGCGGACTGCACACCTTTCACAACTTTCGCAGGGAAGACGACGGTCGCCTGCCGACCCTGCGCGACGCCCTGCGCGAATCGATCAACCTGCCGTTCATTCGCCTGATGCGCGACCTGGTGCGCTACGCCACCTATGCCGGTCCCAACAACAGCTCCGAACTGCTCAAGGATGACAAGGACCCGCGCCGCCAGGAATACCTGGCCCAGTTCGCCGATCGCGAAGGCACCTCGTTCCTGCTCAGGTTCTGGAAGAAATACCAGAAAAAGGACACCGCCCAGCGCCTCGAAACCTTCCTCGACGGCATGCGTCCCACCGCGATCCGCCTCGCCGCCGTGCACCGCTATTTCTTTCCCAACGACAGCCAGGAGAGTTTCAACCGCTTCGTACGCGCCCATCTGAAAAACGCCAAGAGCGCCGAAAAGCTCACCGACGAGCGTCTGCAGCGGCTCTACCAAAGCTACGGCCCCGGCGCATATGACCTGCCGGATCAAGGCTTCATCGCCAAGGTCCATCCACTGGACCTGTGGTTGGTGGGCTACCTGCTCAACAACCCCGACGCCAAGTTCAGCCAGATCGTCAAGGCCAGCCAGTTCGAGCGCCAGGAGGTCTACAGCTGGCTGTTCAAGAGCCGGCACAAGAGTGCCCGCGACAGCCGCATCCGCACCATGCTGGAGGTCGAAGCCTTCCTGGATATCCATCAGCGCTGGCAGCAAGTCGGTTATCCGTTCGACCACCTGGTGCCGTCGCTTGCCACTGCGATCGGCAGCTCCGGCGACCGCCCCGCCGCCCTCGCGGAACTGGTAGGGACCATTCTCAACGACGGCATCCGCCAACCGGCGCTGCGTGTCGACAGCCTGCAATTTGCCGTCGACACGCCTTACGAAACGCGGCTGGTCAGCGATCCGGACAACGGCAAGCGGGTGATGCCGGTGGAAGTGGCCCGGGCCTTGCGCGGCGCCCTGTCGCAAGTGGTGGACGCCGGCACCGCGAAACGTGTCGCGGGCAGTTTCAAACTGGCCGACGGCACGCCGCTGGCCATGGGCGGCAAGACCGGCACCGGCGACAACCGCATCGAAGCCGTTGGCTCAGGCGGACGGGTGATCAGTTCCAAATCGATCAACCGCACCGCCACGTTCGTGTTCTACATCGGCGACAGCCATTTCGGCACCCTGACCGCCTTCGTCCCGGGCGCCTCGGCACAGAACTTCAAGTTCACCTCGGCCTTGCCGGTACAGGTGCTCAAGGGCATGGCGCCTTTTCTCTCGGCCTATTTGCAACCGGGCAGCCACACCCAATGTCAGCCATTGGTGACGAGCCGCTGAGCAACCGCCATTTCAGCTTCTGATAACCCATCGCGCTCAACGCTGCGCCGTCGGGCGAATCCGGCTGCTCGTCGGATTTATAAAAAACATGCGTGCATCGTATAAAGATATATCTTAAGTTCTATCTTAAGAATTTCTGAGGACAGACCGATGAGAGACCCGCATTCCCACCCTCACCGCGAACACGCCGCCCACGACGGCTTCGACAAACGTGCGGCAAGCCGTGAGCGCGGCGGTCGCGGGCCGCGTGTTTTCGCCGCGGGCGACCTGAAACTGCTGTTGTTGGCGCTGATTGCCGAACAACCCTGCCACGGCTATGACCTGATCCGCCGGATCGAAAGCATGTTCGACGGCGCCTACAGCCCCAGTCCCGGCGTGATCTATCCGACCCTGACCTTCCTCGAAGAAAGCGAAATGATCAGCGGCGATGCCGATGGCGGAAAAAAACGCTACAGCGTCACCGATGCCGGACGTCTATCCCTTGAAGATCAGGCCGTGGCGCTGGATGGCGTACGGATGCGCATCGAAGTCAGCAAGCGTTCGCTGCGCGGCCAGGATCGGCCGCCGGAAATCCACGAGGCGGTCCACAACCTGCGCCATGCCTTGCAGATGCACCATGGTCGCTGGAGCCCGGAAGAGATCCTGCGGGTACGCGACCTGCTCAACGACACCGCCAAAGCCATTGTCGACGGCCCTCGCCGTCCAACCGTTTCGGAGTAAAAGCATGACTGAAGTCGATCCAGACACCATCCACCGCGTCAGCCACGAAATCAAACGCCGCCGCCTGCAAGTGCTGCGGGTGCAAGACCTGACACCACGCATGCGCCGCATCACCGTCGGCGGACCGGAACTGGCGGGGTTCGTCAGCCTCGGCACGGACGATCACGTGAAGTTGCTGTTCCCGCAGAACGCCGAGGAACACGCCGCCCTGGAAAACTTCAACCCCGGCGCCGGCAAGGCCCAGGGCCCGATGCCCGAGATGCGCGACTACACCCCGCGCCGCTACGACCTGGACGCCCTGGAGCTGGAGATCGATTTCGTCCTCCACGGCGACGGCCCTGCTTCAACCTGGGCGGCCCAGGCGGCGCCTGGGCAGTACCTGAACATCGCCGGGCCACGGGGCTCGATGATCGTGCCGGATATTTTCGACAGCTACTTGCTGATCGGCGACGAAACCGCCCTGCCCGCCATCGCCCGACGTCTCGAAGGCCTGGCACCCAACCGGCGGGCACTGGTGGTGGTGGAAGTGGAAAACGGCGCCGAACAGCAGATCCTTCACAGCCCGGCCCAGGTGCAAGTGATCTGGGTACTGCGCGAAGGCCACCGCGACAGCCTGCTTCGCACCGTCCAGCAGTTGGAAATGCCCGGTGGCAAGCTGTACGCCTGGGTCGCGACCGAGAGCAAAGTGTCGCGGCAGATTCGCAAAGTGTTGCTGGAGGAGAAAGGGCTGGACCAGGATTTCATCAAGGCGGTGGGGTATTGGAAGCTTGATGACAATGAGGAAGATTGAGGGTCTGGCGGCGCTGAAGTAACCTTTACCCATTGACTGAACACAACCTCTGTGGCGAGGGAGCTTGCTCCCGCTGGGCTGCGCAGCAGACCCAAAACCTGACAACTCGGTGGATCAGATAAATCGAGGTGACTGCTTTGGGGGCTGCTTCGCAGCCCAGCGGGAGCAAGCTCCCTCGCCACGGAGTCGTTACCCCGACATCCAACCCACCAGGTACCCCGCCCCATGCTTTTCCTGATCGCCTACATCGGCAGCGTCGTGCTGATCAACTTCGCGTTCTCCGCCGCGCCGCACCTGGACATCATCTGGTCGGCCTGGGGTGGCCTGGTGTTCGTCCTGCGCGACATGGTGCAGACCCGCTTCGGTCATGGCGCCATCGCGGCGATGCTGGTGGCGCTGGTGCTGTCCTATGTCACCTCCGATCCGACCATCGCCCTGGCCAGCGCCACGGCATTCGCAGTGTCCGAATGCATCGACTGGCTGGTGTTCAGCGTCACCAAGCGCCCGTTGCACGACCGATTGTGGATCAGCTCGGCCCTGAGTATTCCGCTGGATACCTTCATCTTTTTCGGCCTGATCGACGCCCTCACGCCAGGCGTGGTCATCACCGCCCTGCTGTCGAAATTCGCCGGGGTCACGGCCGTCTGGCTGATCATGGCCTGGCGTCTGCGCAAACAGGCCGTCGCCGGCTGACGCGGTTCATGTAAAATGCCGCGCTTTCTCCCCATGGGAAGCTCGCCCGGCGCGCGCCCCGATGATCCGCTCCTGTTTGAGGACCTTCAGATGACCCGTATCGGAACCCCATTGTCGCCCACCGCGACCCGCGTTTTGTTGTGTGGCAGCGGTGAGCTGGGCAAGGAAGTGGTAATCGAACTGCAGCGCCTGGGCGTTGAAGTGATTGCCGTGGATCGCTACGCCAACGCGCCGGCCATGCAAGTGGCCCACCGCAGCCACGTGATCAACATGCTCGACGGCGCGGCCCTGCGCGCAGTGATCGAGGCCGAGAAGCCGCACTACATCGTGCCGGAAATCGAAGCCATCGCCACCGCGACCCTGGTGGAACTGGAAGCCGAAGGCTTCACCGTGATCCCTACCGCCCGCGCCGCGCAACTGACCATGAACCGCGAAGGCATCCGCCGCCTGGCCGCCGAAGAACTCGGCCTGCCGACCTCGCCGTACTTCTTCGCCGACACCGTGGAAGACTACCGCAAGGCCGTCGAGACCCTGGGTTTCCCATGCGTGGTCAAGCCGGTGATGAGTTCCTCGGGCAAGGGCCAGAGCCTGCTGCGCAGTGCCGATGACGTGCAGAAAGCCTGGGACTACGCCCAGGAAGGTGGCCGCGCCGGCAAGGGCCGGGTGATCATCGAAGGCTTCATCGACTTCGACTACGAAATCACTCTGCTTACCGTGCGCCACGTCGGCGGCACCACGTTCTGCGCACCGGTCGGTCACCGTCAGGAAAAGGGCGACTATCAGGAATCCTGGCAGCCACAGGCCATGAGCCCGGTGGCCCTGGCCGAATCCGAGCGCGTCGCCAAGGCAGTGACCGAGGCCTTGGGTGGTCGTGGACTGTTTGGCGTCGAACTGTTCATCAAGGGTGACCAGGTGTGGTTCAGCGAAGTCTCGCCGCGCCCGCACGACACCGGCCTGGTGACGCTGATCTCCCAGGACCTGTCGCAATTCGCCCTGCACGCCCGCGCCATTCTGGGTCTGCCAATTCCGCTGATCCGCCAGTTCGGCCCATCGGCTTCGGCGGTGATTCTGGTGGAAGGGCAGTCGACGCAGACCGCCTTCGCCAACCTCGGCGCCGCCCTGAGCGAACCGGACACCGCCCTGCGCCTGTTCGGCAAGCCGGAAGTCAACGGCCAACGCCGCCTGGGCGTAGCCCTGGCCCGCGACGAATCCATCGAAGCCGCCCGCGCCAAGGCAACCCGGGCTTCGCAGGCGGTCAAGATCGAACTCTGAAACCTCGTACATAAAACCCCGTGGCGAGGGAGCTTGCTCCCGCTGGGTTGCGAAGCAGCCCCCCTTGCTTTGTCAGCCATCACACCGCAGGGGATGCTGACGCATCCAGCGGGAGCAAGCTCCCTCGCCACAAAAGCGGCTTGTGTTCAGACTCCGATACAAAAAAGGCGACACCCGCAAGGGTGTCGCCTTTTTTTTGGGCGCGGTTCTGCTTAATCCGGCAGCTTGTAGGCGATCACATAATCACCCTGCTTGGTCCCCAGCGAGCCATGGCCGCCGGCTACGACCAGCACGTATTGCTTGCCGTCCTTGCCGGTGTAGGTCATCGGCGTGGTCTGGGCGCCGGCGGGCAGGCGGCCTTCCCACAGCTGCTTGCCGTTCTTCACGTCATAGGCGCGCAGGTACTGGTCCAGCGTGCCGCTCAGGAACGCCAGGCCACTGGCGGTGGTGAACGTGCCGCCCAGGCTCGGAACGCCCATGCTCAGCGGGATCGGAACCGGCGAGCTGTCGCGCACGGTGCCGTTCTTGTGCTTCCACAGGGTCTTGTTGTTGGTCAGGTCGACGGCCGCCACATAACCCCAGGCCGGCGCCTGGCAAGGCAGGCCCATTGGCGAAAGCAGCGCCTCGAGGATTACGCCGTACGGCGCGCCCTTGTTCGGCTGCACGCCTTCGGTTTCGCTCTTGCGACCCGGACCACCCGCGACTTCCGCCGCCGGCACCAGTTTCGACTTGAACGCCATGTAGCTCGGGTTGACGAAAGCGATCTGGCGCACCGGATCGACCGAGATACCGCCCCAGTCGAATACACCGAAGTTGCCTGGATAGACGATCGAGCCCTGCAACGACGGCGGTGTGAACATGCCCTCGTAGCGCAGCGACTTGAAGTCGATCCGGCACAACATCTGGTCGAATGGGGTCACGCCCCACATGTCGCGTTCCTTAAGGACCGGCGGCACGAAGTTCAGGTCGGACATCGGTTGGGTCGGTGAAGTGAAGTCGCCTTCGACCGCGCCTTGCGGCACCGGAATCTCCTTGATCGGCACGATCGGCTGGCCGTTGCTGCGGTCCAGCACGTAGATGCTGCCCTGCTTGGTCGAAGCCAGCACGGCCGGTTTCACGCCATCAGCAGTCTTGAGGTCCATCAGGGTCGGCTGGCCGCCGACGTCCATGTCCCACAGGTCGTGGTGGGTGAACTGGAAGTACCAGCGCACCTTGCCGGTGGCGATGTCCAGCGCGGTCAGGCCGGCAGCGTATTTTTCCGACTCGGGCGTGCGGAAACCACCGAACTGGTCGGGCGTCTGGTTGCCCATCGGCAGGTAGAGCATGCCGAGTTTTTCGTCGACGCTGAACATCGACCACATGTTTGGCGAGTTGCGGGTGTAAGTCTGGCCTTCGGCAATCGGCGTGGTGTCGTCCGGGTTGCCGCTGTCCCAGTTCCACACCAGTTTGCCGGTGTGCACGTCGTAGGCACGGATTACACCGCTTGGCTCGTCAGTGGAAACGTTATCGGTGACGTGGCCGCCGATCACGACCAGGTTCTGGGTGACCGCCGGCGGCGAGGTGGAGTAGTAACCGCCGGCGGCGAAACCACCGATGTTGGCGGTCAGGTCGACCTGGCCCTTGTCGCCGAAGTCTTCGCACATCTTGCCGGTGTCGGCGTTGAGGGCGATCAGGCGGGTGTCGGCGGTTGGCAGGAAGATCCGTCGTGGGCACACGGTGCTGGCCGGCGTGGTGCTGGCGGCGCCGGTCGGGCTCTGCTCGGCCGAGGCGTACACGGCGTCATCGTGATAGCTCACACCGCGGCAGGTCATGTGGGCCCAACCCTTGAAGTTTTCCGCATTCTGCGTGGAAAGCTTCGGATCGAAACGCCAGATTTCCTTGCCGGTTTCAGGCTCCAGCGCAATCACCTGGCTGTGCGGCGTGCACACGTAGAGCATGCCGTTGGCCTTGAGCGGGGTGTTTTCAGCGGTAGTCTCGCCCGGGTCGTTCGGCCCTGGCAGGTCACCGGTGCGGAACGTCCAGGCTTCCTTCAACTGGCCGACGTTCTGCGGGGTGATCTGCGCCAGCGGCGAATAACGGTCGCCGTGGGCGCTGCGGCCGTAGGAGTTCCAGTCCCCGTCCGGCATCGCCGGTGCGGTGTTGGCCATGCCTGGCACGCTGTCGCGGTCCAGTTGGCCCTTGATTTCACCCGGGTTGGTGAACTGGCTGGCGAGCGCGGCGATACCCGCGATGATCACCGCAGCGCCCAATGCGCGGGTGCCCATCGGCGACGCATCGGCAGTCAGCAACGGGCGGCGGAACCATGGCAGCAGCAAGACGATGCCCAGGGCAAACAGCATCGCCAGGCGCGGCACCAGTTGCCACCAGTCCAGGCCCACTTCCCACAGGGCCCAAACGGTACTGGCGAACAGCACCAGCGCGTACAGCCCCAACGCCGCACGGCGGGCCAGGATCAGCAGGACGCCGGTGAGCGCCAGGCCGATACCGGCAAGCAGGTAATACAGCGAGCCGCCGAGCGTGCTCAGCTTGATTCCCCCGGCCAACAGGGCCAGGCCCATCAATAGAAGCAGAATGCCGAGCAGGCTCGGTAGCAGACGGCTTCGACTCAAAGCACCCTCAGTGCTCATAGTGTGTATCTCCGTGACGTTTTAAAGAGTCCCGCGCAAGCAGTCACTTTAGATGACGATCTCGCGCAGGCATGGTTCAGTAAAAAAGTGATCGGTCGACGCGCTGCCGCTGGGCTTGCGTTGGCCATCAGAACGACGACTGGCTCCCGCCAATCGGCGTGTCGTCCGCCTGGCAGCGAAGCCGGACAGCGCTGTCTGGAAGAGTCTGAACATCAAACATAAAGAGGGGTTTCTTGATCTTTTTTTAAGGATTGAACAAACGCAAAGGCTCTGGCGCGGCAGGAGAAGCGTTTCAGCTGGCTGCGCAAGGATAATGTTCTGTTACAAATAGAGAAAGCGCTTTTACCAACATGGATCCTTTCGGATTCGGTAACAGTCAAACGGGCTTCAACGACGCGGCCATTGCTTTCAAAGCGCGGCGCTTCCACCCGAACGGCACCTCGGCTAAGGTGCGCGGCATATCACTTACCTGGCGTACAGGCTTCATGACCGAACACAACGACAACCCACTGCACGGCGTGACGCTGGAGCAGATCCTCAATGCCCTGGTGCAGCACTACGAGTGGTCGGGCCTGGCCGAACGCATCGATATCCGCTGTTTCAAGAGCGACCCCAGCATCAAGTCGAGCCTGACCTTCCTGCGCAAGACGCCGTGGGCGCGGGAAAAAGTCGAGCGCCTGTACATCAAGCTGATGCGCACGAAACGGCCGGTCTGAGTCGTGGGCGTTGGAATTCCCCTTCGACGCGGTTTCGTGTCGATGGCGGCACTGCTTGGCTGGGCGGGACTGAGCATCCAGTTGTATCTGATCTTGCTCGGGCGTTGGGAGCTGGGCGCGAGCCTGCTGGGCGGGCTGGTGAATTGCTTCAGTTTTTTCACGGTGCTGACCAACACGCTGGTGGCCGTGGTGCTGAGCTTCGAACTGACCCACCGCGATTCAGCGGCGCGGCGCTGGTTCCTCGGGCCAGCGGTATGCAGCGGCATCGCCGTGAGCATTGCCCTGGTCGGCCTGGCCTACAGCCTGCTGCTGCGCCATCTCTGGCAACCCGAAGGCTGGCAGTTTATCGCCGACGAACTGCTGCACGACGTGATGCCCGTGCTGTTCATCGGCTACTGGTGGTTCTGCGTGCCCAAGGGCAGCTTGCGCCTGCGCCACATCGGGCTGTGGATGCTTTATCCCTTGGTGTACTTCGGTTATATCCTGCTGCGTGGCAATCTGCTGGCGGCCTACCCCTACCCTTTCATTGATGTGGCGACTCTGGGTTATCCACAGGTACTGATCAACGCCGGGGGGATATTGGCGGGGTTTGTCGGGATCGCGCTGGGGGTGGTGGGATTGGATTGGTGGCTGGGGCGGCGAGCAGCTAAAGCGTTGTGAATGCTTTTGTGGCGAGGGAGCTTGCTCCCGCTGGGTCGCGCAGCGGCCCCAAAACATGCAACTCAATCTGCCTGTAGTACCGGGTTGTCTGGTTTCAGGGCCGCTGCGCCCGAAGCGTCGGACCGGCCCAGCGGGAGCAAGCTCCCTCGCCACAGAGGCGTAATCACAATCAAGGTTTTGCCGGCAACATCCACACCAACCCACTGGCCTTGGCCCGTTCATGACACAACGCCAGGACGCCGCGCCGCTCTTCATTGTCCATCCGGCTCCAGCGGGTGATTTCCGCCACCGTGCGCTGGCAGCCGGTGCAGATGTCGTCATCATCCAGCGCGCAGATGTTCACGCAGGGCGAGGGAACCGGACGTTCGGCCGGGTTCATTGTTCTTGCTCGACCAAGTCGCGGGCATAACGCTGCGAGTTGTGCACATAGTGCGCCGCGCTGGCTTCGAGCATCTTCTTCTGGGCCTCGGTCAGCTCGCGCACGACCTTGCCCGGCGAGCCCATCACCAGCGAACCGTCGGGAATCTCCTTGCCTTCGCCAATCAGCGAGTTGGCGCCGATGATGCAATTCCTGCCGATCTTCGCGCCATTGAGGATCACCGCGTTGATGCCGATCAGGCTGTAGTCCCCCACCGTGCAGCCGTGGAGCATCGCGTTGTGGCCGATGGTCACGCCGGTGCCGATGGTCAGCGGGAAGCCCATGTCGGTGTGCATCACCGTGCCGTCCTGCACGTTGCTGTTCCTGCCGATCAGAATCAGTTCGTTGTCGCCGCGCAACACGGCGTTGAACCAGACGTTGGCGCCTTCTTCGAGGCGGACCTTGCCCACCAGCGTGGCGTTGGGCGCGACCCAGCTCTGTGGGTGGGTTTCGACACGGGCATCGCCCAGGCGGTATTTCATGGAAGTCCTCGGGGCGTCAGGTATTGATGAAACTGTTGGGCGGTGTGTGCAGGTCGATACCCGCGTCGTAGAGCAGGTTGACCAGCTCGACGATCATGATCGCCGTCAGGCCCCAGATCTTGTATTCGCCGAAGCGATAACTGGGCACGTACCAGCTGCGGCCCTGGTAATCGATGCGGTGGGTGTGTTCGCGCGGGTCCTTGCGGAAAAACTCCAGCGGCACGCTGAAGACCGCGGCGATCTCGGCATCGTTGGCCTGGTACTCGACGTAATCGGGAATCACCCCGACATAGGGGGTGACCTTGATGCCATGCAGGGAAATCAGCGGGCTGAGAGGGCCGATCACTTCCACCAGGCCAGGCGGCAGGCCGATTTCCTCTTCGGCTTCGCGCAGGGCAGTGAAGATCAGGTCCGGGTCTTCCGGGTCGCGGCGCCCGCCGGGGAAAGCCACTTCGCCGCCGTGGGTCGAGAGCCCGCTGGCGCGCAAAGTCAGGACCAGTTCCGGCTCGTCGCTGCGGGTGATCGGCACCAGCACCGCCGCTTCAGGGAAACGCCGGTCGGTCTCCAGATCGCGCGGCGTATGGTTGCTTACTCGATGCAGTAGCTCGTCCAGCATGAGACTTCTCGATTTATTCGCTGCCTAGCATCATGCACCAATCAGCCAAGCGGCCCAAGCCCCGGGACCACGTCATGTCGCGAAACGACAACTTGCCGATACCCGCCCGCACACGCCAAGATAGGCGCAGCCTCCAGGAATCCAAGCATGAAATTCTGCAGCCAGTGCGGTAACCCGGTGACCCAGCGCATACCCGAGGGCGACTCGCGCCTGCGCTTCGTCTGCGACACCTGCCACACCATCCATTACCAGAACCCCAATATCGTTGCCGGATGTGTACCGACCTGGGGTAGCAAAGTCCTTTTATGCCGCCGCGCCATCGAACCGCGCCGCGGTTATTGGACGTTGCCGGCGGGCTTCATGGAAAACGGCGAGACCGTCGAGCAGGCCGCCGTCCGTGAAACCGCCGAGGAAGCCTGCGCCCGGGTGCGAAACCTGAGCATCTATACGCTGATCGACGTACCGCACATCAGCCAGGTGCATGTATTCTTCCGCGCAGAGCTGGTCGACATGGATTTTGCCGCCGGGCCCGAGAGCCTGGAAGTGCAGCTGTTCGAAGAAACCGAGATTCCGTGGGACGAGCTGGCTTTCCGCACGGTGGGCCGTACCCTGGAATACTTTTACGCGGACCGACGGGCCGAGGATTTCCCGGTGCGATCCGAGTCGATACCGCCGCTGGCCCAGCCTGCCAATACTTGAAATCCAATATAGTCGCGACACCTCTAGGGATATCGTTTTAATGCGCTGGTTGCTTGTCCTGTTCTGCCTGTCGTTCACCGCTGTGTCCCAAGCCGCCGCCGTGGGAACCTATAACGGCAAGGTCATTGAAAAAGTCCTGGTGCTGAAGTCCGCCCATCAATTGCAGTTGATCAACGACGGCAAGCCGCTGAAGACCTATCGCATCTCCCTGGGCAAGGGCGCCAAGAAAGGCCCCAAGCTGATCGAAGGCGACAAGCGCACCCCCGAGGGTTTCTACTGGCTGGACTGGCGCAAGACCAGCGAGCGCTTCTATCTGTCGATGCACATTTCCTACCCCAACATCAGCGACGCCGCCCGCGCCCGCCGCGAAGGCGTGGAGCCGGGGGGAATGATCATGATCCACGGCACGCCGGATTCGGAGGAGAACCCTGAGCAGTTGTTCCATACGCTGGACTGGACCGATGGCTGTATCGCCATGCGCAATGTGGATATGCGTGAGGTGTGGAACCTGGTGCCGGATGGGACGATGATCGAGATTCGCCCGTAACCCCTTTTCCCTGTGGCGAGGGAGCTTGCTCCCGCTGGGCTGCGCAGCAGCCCCAAGCCCCGACAGCGCGGTGTATCAGGCAGATTGAGTTGCTGGCCTTGGGGTCGCTGCGCAACCCAGCGGGAGCAAGCTCCCTCGCCACAGGGGGCCTGGCGTTCCCGCATCGTGCTAGAGATGAGGCCATTCCTTATGGCATCAAGTCCGAAGCTCGACTCGATCCAAGGCCTTGTTCGTCAGCAACTCCCCTAGCTCTATCATCTGCACCACTCCCAATGCCACGTGCCGTCGTGAGCCTTCCAGATTGAATGCCAGGTCGCTGAGCATTGCATTGGCCGAGGCCAGGGTTTCGCTGAGGTTGGCTAGCAGGGTTTCGGTGTCGATGCAGTCCGTCACGTTGAACAGTTGGGTCGACGGTTGGGGTTCTGAGTCGCTGTCGTCCGGCTTGGGATTCTGGTCCATAGCGCGGTCGGCGGGGTTTGGCGGGTTTGGGGTTTCTTTGATCATTTGCAACTCCTCATTTTTGACGGAGCCACCACCCTTCGCGGTCAAACAAAAAAGTGGCAGCTGTACGCGGGTTGACCGACCGGGAATAAGGCAAACCGGCACGTCCGAAGACGTCCCACGCACAGCCGCCGCGACACGATACCTCAGACGAAGGAAAAACGCCTGAAATAGGCCTTGGAGCGCTGACGCGCCTTATTAATTCGGACGGTCAAATCCGAGTCGCTGAATTGGCAGCGACACCCTGAGGCTAGCTGCCTGACTTCCGAGGGACAACCTTAAAAACATGTCGGAAATTTCGGGGCGTCTGACAGACCACCCATCTGATCCGGGATGTTTCCCACAAAATTCCGGGTAGTCTTTTTGGGAGTTGAATTGAGTACATATCCATTGCTGCGGTCACGGCCAGTAATGGTTCCGCTTTTACAGCGGCTCACTTTTAAGAGGCGCAAAAGTAAGCAAAACGCCTTTGCCCCACCACTCGGTGCCTCGCCTGGGCTCGGCATGCCCTCACTCCGGCATTGCTCCGTGGGCCCGCCGCGAAGGGCCGTCCCTGGCCCAGCGCGGCTATCCCGACATCCATGCCGGGATGCCCACTCCACAATGCCTGCGTTCGGCCATCGTGGTTAACGGGGCGCCCGAAATCAACGTCCACCGCGAGGCGGCCTGAAGCCGACCTGACTCTTGATGGAATCGCATTTCTCCTGTGGGTGCGAGCCTGCTCGCGAAGAGGCCGGCACTGCCAACTTCTTCATCGGCTGTGACATCGCCTTCGCGAGCGGGCTCGCCCACATAGCCCTGCAAGAACACAAGATTAAAGAATGGTTGCACGCTGCTGAGCTTCATAGTGTCGGGTCTGGTAGGGCAACAAGGTTTGTATTTTCAAGCCAAGCCCCTCACTCAACCCCCAGGAAAGAGCCAGTTCATCCCGCCGTTTTCGAAGCGCAACTTGACTCTTCGAAGTTACAGCTCGCTTCGGCGTCGAAAGCCAAAAAAGTTCAAGGGCTTTAAAAACATCAGATGCACGAGCGTCCGTTACGCATGAAAAACGAGTAAATCGTTCCAGCAAATAACCGGCACGACGAATTTCTATTTCTTCGGTATGCCGGCCGAGAAAAGCTTGGGTTGTGCTCGTCAGATCCAAATTGGAATACCAGACCGCTGTAGCCGCGCTCACTAGCGCAGCGTCATCAGCATGAATTAGCGGGCTTTTGACTAGCACATCCAAGGCGCTTGAAAGGACGTAACCGTTAACGGGATTCATAATCTCTGCACACTAAATAAACGCGACTCCTGAAACTAGAATTCTCACTTCCGAGGGACAACCTTAAAAACATGTCGGAAATTTCGGGGCGTCTGACAGACCAACCATCTGATCAGGGATGTTTCCCACAGAGTTCGGGTAGTTTTTTGGAGTTGAATGGGGGTACATATCCTTTGCTGCGGTCACGGCCAGTAATGGTTCCGCTTTTACAGCGGGTCACTTTTGAGAAGCGCAAAAGTAACCAAAACGCCTTTGCCCCACCACTTGGTGCCTCGCTGAGGCTCGGCATGCCCTCACTCCGGCATTGCTCCGTGGGCCCGCCGCGAAGGGCCGTCCCTGGCCCAGCGCGGCTATCCCGGCATCCATGCCGGGATGCCCACTCCACAATGCCTGCGTTCGGCCAGCGTGGTTAACGGGGCGCCGAAATCAACGTCCGCCACGAGGCGGCCTGAAGCCGACCTGACTCTTGATGGAATCGCATTTCTCCTGTGGGAGCGAGCCTGCTCGCGAAGAGGCCGGTACAGCCAACATCTTCATTGACTGACACTCCGCCTTCGCGAGCAGGCTCGCTCCCACACTGGATTTTCAGGAAACCGCAGAATCTATGTACGCCACACCACACCGTGGGAGCGAGCCTGCTCGCGAAGAGGCCGGTACATCCAACATCTTCATTGACTGACACTCCGTCTTCGCGAGCAGGCTCGCTCCCACATTCGATCTTCAGCAGCTACAAATTTTGCGTACGCCACAGCCCCTGTGGGAGCGGGCTTGCCCGCGAAGAGGCCGGCACAGCCGACATCTTCATCAACTGACACTCCGCCTTCGCGAGCAGGCTCGCTCCCACAGATGCCGGATGGATCGAAGTACCACCGCCAAAGACAGGCCGGCTCTTGCTCTTGCTCTTGCTCTTGCTGTGTTTTTGACTTTGATCTCAGCGCCCCGTTAACCACGCTGGCCGAACGCAGGCGTTGCGCAGTGGGCACCTCGGCAAGGATGCCGAGGTAGCCGCGCTGGGCCAGGGACGGCCCTTCGCGGCGGGCCCACGGAGCAAGGCCGGAGTGAGGGCATGCCGAGCCTCAGCGAGGCACCAAGTGGTGGGGCAAAGGCGTTTTGCTTACTTTTGCGCCTCTTAAAAGTGAGCCGCCGTAAGGGCGGAACCCTAAGCAGCCGTTACCGCAGCAACGGATATACACGCCGCCCCCCCGGTCGCAAAAAAAATAAATATCAAATCCCCTAATTTACAACCCATGCATACCACTGCCCTCCTGAAACCACCACCCAACGCCGTACGCTCACGCACCCTCCCCCGCCCTCTAATACCACTTAAAGCCAACCCCCTCGAAACACCCCATAAACGCCCAAGAACCAACCAGATCCCACGTTGACATGGTATTCAAGTGGTATTAGCTTCCACCCAACTTACCGAGCGACAACGCCCACAAAAACCGCATCGGACACCCCCATGAACGACATCCAGACCCTGCGCCCTGACGATACCCAACCCACCCCGCTCTACCTGCAACTGGCCCGCAACCTGGAAGCCGCCATCCACGCTGGCCAATGGAAAGCCGAGCAGGCAATGCCGTCCGAGCGCAGCCTCAGCGAACAACTGGGCATCTCCCGGGTTACCGCCCGCAAAGCACTGGAAGTGCTGTTCGAACAAGGCCTGATCCGCCGCAACCAGGGTTCGGGCACGTTCATCACCCCGCGCCTGGAGCAACCGCTGTCACGCCTCAGCGGCTTCAGCGAGATGCTCCGGCTCAAGGGCTTCGTGCCCGGTTCGCAATGGCTTGAGCGCGAGATCACCCCGCCGACCCACGAAGAACTGATCCGCCTGGGCCTGTCGCCCACCGACAAAGTCGCGCGGCTCAAGCGCCTGCGCAAGGCCGATGACACGGTCATGGCGATTGAAATGAGCACGCTGCCGGCATCGATCATTCCCAAGCCACAGGCGGTGGGCGATTCGCTGTACGAGTTCCTCGATGGCATTGGCAAACCGGTCGTTCGCGCGCTGCAACACATCCAGGCGATCAACGCTTCCGATGAATTCGCCGCCCTGGTGGGCATCGCCCCCGGTACTGCGATGTTGCTGATGACGCGGGTCGGCTACCTGGAAGACAACACGCCCATCGAAGTCACCGACACCTATTGCCGCAACGACTACTACGACTTTGTCGCCGAGCTGCGGCGCTAGAGACCAGAGAATTCCCATGTCCGAAGACAACATCCTCACCGCCAACGGCTGGATACGCGGCCGCCTGTTCCACGAACACGGCAAGGTCGCGGCCATCGAAGGCCAGCCCTGCGACCCGGCGAGCAACGACCTGCCCTATCTGCTGCCCGGCTTCATCGACTTGCATGTGCACGGCGGTGGCGGCAAGGACATCATGGAGGGCGCGACGGCGTTCGAGACCATCGCCCGCACCCACGTGCGCTTCGGCACCACGTCGCTGCTCGCCACCACCATGACTGCACCAAGCGAAGAAATCGCCGGTGTGCTCAAGGCCCTCGGCGAATACTGCGAACAACGGCCCGGCGGCAGCGCGCGGGTGCTCGGCGTGCATCTGGAAGGGCCTTATATCAACCCCGGAAAACTGGGCGCCCAACCGAATTTCGCCCACACCGCGTTGATGGCGGAAGTGGAGGCTTATCTCGCCCTGGCGCCGATCCGGGTGATCACCATTGCGCCGGAAATCGCCGGGCACGATGCCTTGATCCGCGCCCTCAGCGCCCGCGGCGTGCGCATGCAGATCGGCCACACCCTCGGCAGCTACGAAGAAGGCGTCGCGGCGCTGGCCGCCGGGGCCAGCAGTTTTACCCATTTGTATAACGCCATGAGCCCGCTGCATCACCGCGAACCGGGCATCGTCGGCGCGGCGCTGGCCCACGCGCAATATGCCGAATTGATCCCGGATCTGCTGCACGTACACCCCGGCGCCATGCGCGTGGCCCTGCGTTCGATTCCGTGCCTGTATTGCGTCACCGACTCGACGGCCGCCGCCGGCATGCCCGACGGCGAATACAAGCTGGGCAGCCACACCGTGACCAAATGCCTGGGCGGCGTGCGGCTGGCCGACGGCACGCTGGCCGGCAGCACCCTGACCATGGACCAGGCCCTGCGCAACCTGGTGAAAATCGGCCTGCCCATCGCCGAAGCCTCGCAACGCCTGTCGCAATTTCCCGCCGATTACCTCGGCCTGCCCGAACGCGGACGCCTGCACCCCGGCGCCTGGGCCGACTGTGTGCGCTTTGACCGTTCCCTGAATCTGACCGATGTGATGGTCGAAGGAGAAGCCATTGTCTTCCAGAATGCTTGAAGAGGCCCTCGCCTCGTCCGATGCCGTCGAGCGCCAGTTGCAGCGCCTGGATCCAGCCCTGCTGGAGATCGCCGGGCGCCTGCGCCGCCAGCCGCCGCAAGTGGCGATGACCGTCGCCCGGGGCAGTTCCGATCATGCCGCCAGTTACTTCGCCTACCTGACCATGCAGCACCTGGGCTTGCCGGTGGCGTCGTTGCCCATGTCGGTGGTAACGCTGCAACAGGCGCCGCTCAAGGTCAGCGGCCAGGTGGCCTTTGCCTTTTCCCAGTCCGGGCAGAGCCCCGACCTGGTGAACAGCCTGCGTCTGTTGCGCAAGCGTGGCGCGCTGAGCGTGGCGATGGTCAACGCCGAGGATTCGCCGCTGGAGGCTGCCTGTGAATTCAGCGTGCCGCTGTGCGCCGGCGTCGAAAACAGCGTCGCCGCGACCAAGAGTTTCATCGCCACCCTCAGCGCCAGCACGCGGCTGGTGGCGCACTGGAAGGACGATTCCGAGTTACTGGAGGCTGGCCGCGCGTTGCCCGAAGGCTTGCGCGACGCCGCGCGCCAGGATTGGAGCCCGGCCGTCGAGGCGCTGCGCGACTGTACGCGGTTGATGGTGATCGGCCGTGGCGCCGGGTTCGCCATCGCCCAGGAAGCGGCGCTCAAATTCAAGGAAACCTCGGCGATTCAAGCCGAGGCCTTCAGCAGCGCCGAAGTCCGTCACGGGCCGATGGCGCTGATCGACGAACACTATCCGCTGCTGGTCTTCGCTCCGCGGGGAGCCGAGCAGGCCGGCGTGTTGAGCCTGGCCGCCGACATGCGCCAACGCGGCGCGCGGGTGCTGCTGGCCGCCCCCGATGACATTGCCGAACGCGACCTGACCCTGTCCCGCGCCGAACACCCGGCCCTGGACCCGATCCTGGCGATCCAGAGCTTTTATGGCATGGCCGCCCGGCTGGCCGTGGCCCGAGGCCTGGATCCGGACCAGCCACGGCACTTGAGCAAGGTCACCCGAACCCACTGAGCCGACGGCGTCTTTTAACGCAAGGCCAACCCGATTTCAAAGAGAGCGAGCCCATGCCCAATAACAATAAAGAGCTGACCCTCAGCGCCCCGCTCAGCGGTCCGCTGCTCACCCTCGCCAACGTCCCGGACGCGGTGTTCGCCAGCGGCGCGATGGGCGACGGGATTGCCATCGATCCACTGAACGACACGCTCTACGCGCCCTGTGACGGCGAGGTGATCCACGTCGCTCGCACCGGCCACGCCGTGACCCTGCGGGCCGACAACGGCGCCGAACTGCTGCTGCACCTGGGGCTGGATACCGTCGATTTGCAGGGCGACGGGTTCTCGATGCTGGTCAAGCAAGGCGCCCGGGTCAGCAACGGGCAGGCGTTGCTGCGCTATGACCTGGACCGCGTGGCACTGCGCTGCAAAAGCCTGGTGAGCCTGCTGGTCATCACCAATGGCGAGCGCTTCCAGGCACGGCCCATCACCCTCAAAGCGGTCAAGGTCGGCGAGCCCTTGCTGCACATCGTCGCCCGGGCGGCGGGCGAAACCCGCAGCGATGAACCGCAGGTCGGCATCGAAGTGTCGGGCCAGATCCGCATCGTCCATCGAGGTGGCCTGCACGCCCGCCCCGCCGCCCTGGTTCGTCAGACGGCGCAACGCTTCAAGAGCCGCTCGCACCTGCATTTCGGCGACCGCTCGGCGCCCTGCGACAGCGTGATGGGCATGATGGGCCTGGCAATCACCGAGCAGGCCGAAGTCCATGTCAGTTGCCGCGGCAGCGATGCCGAAGCGGCGTTGCAAGCGTTGTTGAAGACATTATCCACAGCCTTGGCCGAAGAGGTTCACGCCGACACGCCACGGGTCCAGGCGCCGAACCATGCCGCCGAGGATGGCGTGCTGCACGGTGTCTGCGCCGCACCCGGCCTGGTCACCGGCCCGCTGGTTCGATTGGAGGGCATTCAATTGCCCGAGGACCCCGGTGGTCACGACGTTGAGGAACAACGACAGCGGCTGCGCCAAGCCCTGGAGCAGGTCAGCCGCGACATCGGTGTTACGTTGGAAAACGCCAAGGCCCGGCACCACGCGGATGAGCAGGCGATTTTCAGCGCTCATCTGGCGCTGCTGGAAGACCCGGTCCTGCTGGACGCCGCTTACCTTTCCATTGATCAGGGTTGCGCGGCGGCCCACGCCTGGAGCCGCTCCATCGACGTGCAGTGCCAAGTGCTGCGGCAATTGGGCAGCACGTTGCTGGCCGAGCGTGCCAATGATCTGCACGACCTGCGCCAACGTGTCCTGCGTGTTTTGCTCGGTGAAGCGTGGCAATTCGACGTGCCGGTGGGCGCGATTGTCGCCGCGCAGGAGCTGACGCCGTCGGACCTGCTGCAACTCTGCGCTCAAGGCGTGGCCGGCGTATGCATGGCCGAAGGCGGCGCGACGTCCCACGTGGCGATCCTGGCCCGGGGCAAAGGCCTGCCCTGCCTGGTGGCGTTGGGCGAGGCCCTGCTCGAACAGGCGCCGGGGCGAACGGTGGTGCTGGACGCTGACAATGACCGCCTCGAACTCACGCCCAGCGCCGAGCGCCTGACACAGGTCCGCCAAGCACAAGCCCAACGCGCCGCCCTGCGCACCTGGCATCAGTCCCTCGCCCACACGCCGGCGCGAACCGTTGATGGGGTCGATGTCGAAATCGCCGCCAACGTCGCTTCCAGCACCGAAGCGGGCGAGGCCTTCGCCAACGGCGCCGACGGCGTCGGTTTGTTGCGCACGGAATTTCTTTTTGTCGACCGTCACACGGCCCCCGACGAAAACGAGCAACGCCAGGCCTATCAAGCCGTGCTGGATGCCATGGGCGACAGGCCGGTGATCATCCGCACCATCGATGTCGGCGGCGACAAGCAGCTGGATTACCTGCCGCTGCCGGCCGAAGCCAACCCGGTGCTCGGCCTGCGCGGCATACGCCTGGCCCAGGTGCGCCCGGAATTGCTCGACCAACAGTTGCGCGCCCTGCTGCAGACCCGTCCGTTGAATCGCTGCCGGATCCTGTTGCCGATGATCACCGAAGTCGACGAACTGCTGCACATCCGCCAGCGCCTTGATGCCTTGGGCACCGAGCTGGGCCTGGGCGAGCGTCCGCATCTGGGGGTGATGATCGAAGTGCCGGCCGCCGCCCTGCTCGCCGAGCAACTGGCCGAGCACGCGGACTTCCTGTCCATCGGCACAAACGACCTGTCCCAGTACACCCTCGCCATGGACCGCGACCACGCCGGCCTCGCCGCCCGGGTCGATGCCCTGCACCCGGCGCTGTTGCGGCTGATCGCCCAGACCTGCGCCGGCGCGGCCAGGCATGGACGCTGGGTCGGCGTGTGTGGCGCCCTGGCTTCCGATCCCCTGGCGACACCGGTGTTGATCGGGCTGGGCGTACGGGAGCTATCGGTCAGCCCGCCACAGATTGGTGAAATCAAGGACCGCGTGCGCCACCTCGACGCTGCCCAATGCCGCCGCATCAGTAGCGATTTGCTGAATCTGCCGAGCGCCGCCGCTGTGCGCCAGGCCTGTCACCAACACTGGCCTCTGGGCTGAGCCACGTCGAACAACAACAAAAAGGAGAGACGCCATGTACCAGCATTTCATCGAAGGGCTGCAACGCCTCGGCCGGGCGCTGATGCTGCCGATCGCGATCCTGCCGATTGCCGGCCTGCTGTTGCGCCTGGGTGACACGGACCTGTTGAATATCGCGATCATTCACGACGCCGGCCAGGCGATCTTCGCCAACCTGGCATTGATTTTCGCCATCGGCATTGCCGTGGGCTTCGCCCGGGACAACAACGGCACCGCCGGGCTGGCCGGGGCGATCGGCTACCTGGTCATGATCGCGACGCTGAAGGTACTCGACGCGACCATCAACATGGGCATGCTCGCCGGGATCATCAGTGGCCTGCTGGCTGGCGCGCTGTACAACCGCTTCAAGGACATCAAGCTGCCGGAGTACCTGGCGTTTTTTGGCGGCCGGCGTTTCGTGCCGATTGTCACCGGTTTCAGCGCCGTGGGCCTGGGCGTCGTGTTCGGCCTGATCTGGCCGCCGATCCAGCATGGCATCAACGGCTTCGGCGAACTGCTGATGGCCAGCGGCAGCTTCGGCGCGTTCGTGTTCGGCGTGTTCAATCGGCTGCTGATCGTCACCGGCCTGCACCACATCCTCAACAACATGGCCTGGTTCATCTTCGGCAGCTTCACCGACCCGGCGACCGGCGCGGTGGTCACCGGTGACCTGACCCGCTATTTCGCCGGCGACCCCAAAGGCGGCCAGTTCATGACCGGCATGTTCCCGGTGATGCTCTTCGGCCTGCCCGCCGCGTGCCTGGCGATGTACCGCAACGCCCTGCCCCAGCGGCGCAAGGTGATGGGCGGGATCCTGCTGTCGATGGCGCTGACCTCGTTCCTGACCGGCGTCACCGAGCCGATCGAATTCGCCTTCATGTTCCTTGCGCCGCTGTTGTACCTGGTCCACGCGTTGCTCACCGGTCTGTCGATGGCGGTGACCAACCTGTTGGACATTCACCTGGGCTTCACCTTCTCGGGTGGTTTCATCGACATGGTGCTGGGCTGGGGCAAATCCACCAACGGCTGGCTGGTCGTCCCGGTTGGCCTGGCGTATGCGCTGATCTATTACCTGGTGTTCGACTTCTGCATCCGCCGCTTCGACCTCAAGACCCCCGGGCGTGAAGAGGTGCCGGCGGGCGACAAACCGGTCATCGCCGAAAACCAGCGAGCCGCAGCCTACATCCAGGCGCTGGGCGGTGCCGACAACCTGATCACCGTCGGCGCCTGTACCACTCGCCTGCGCCTGGACATGGTGGACCGCAACAAGGCGTCCGACGCCCAACTCAAGGCCCTCGGCGCCATGGCCGTGGTTCGCCCGGGCTATGGCGGTAGCTTGCAGGTGGTGGTCGGGCCGATGGCGGATAGCATCGCCGATGAAATCCGCCAGGCGTTGCCCTCCTCCGAACAGACGGCCCCCGTCGCTGTACTGGATAGCGTTGAACCGTCACCACAGGTCGGCGCTGTCGAAGCACAGAAATGGCTGGATGCCTTGGGCGGCAATCACAACGTGGTGCAACTCGATTGCGTGGCGATGAGCCGGTTGCGGGTGCAATTGTCCGATGGCAAGGGATTGTCGGAAAGCCAGCTAAAAGCGCTTGGCTGCCAGGGGGTCAGCGCGCTGGAGGATGGCGTGTGGCATTTGTTGCTGGGGGAAAAAGCGCCGGGGGTGTGGCGGGCGTTGGAGGCGGTGATCGTGAACCCCAAGGCTGGGGTCAAGGCTTAGATTCCTGGTGTCTGTTCTGGCCTCTTCGCGAGCAGGCTCGCTCCCACAGGGTACGGTGTGAGTCACGAATATCTGCAACACCACAAAACCACTGTGGGAGCGAGCCTGCTCGCGATGGGGCCTGAAGACACTCAACACCTAACCTGTGACACCCCCCCGTGGCGAGGGAGCTTGCTCCCGCTGGGTCGCGCAGCGGCCCCGGTTTTTTGCGACTGCTACGCAGCCGAGCGGGAGCAAGCTCCCTCGCCACGGGATTCGCGTACACCGAATCGCAGCCAATAAAAAACCCGCTGAATCAATCAGCGGGTTTTTCATTTCGGCGTGAAGAGGATCAGAAATCCTCCAAGCGCCACACTTCATACGCCGGTGTCTCGTAGGGGTGGCTCTGTTTCAGCGCCTCCACCACGGGCCGGATCAACCCGTCGGCCACTACCAGCTCCACCTTCCATTCCTCGACCTGCTCGACGTGCCCCGCCTCGCCAATGAACGGCTGGCTGCCGTCCAAGGGGCGAAACTGGCCCAGGCCCAGCACTTGCCAGGCGCAGTGGTCATACGCGCCGATCCGTCCGCCACCGGCGGCGAATACAGCGCTTTTGACCACGTCCACATGGCTGGCCGGGACGAAGAAGCAGAGCTTGTACACCGCCTCAGTTCACCCAGACGCGCGCGTTGCGGAACATGCGCATCCATGGCGCGTCTTCGTTCCAGTCGTCCGAACGCCACGAGTTCTGCACTGCGCGGAACACTCGCTCCGGGTGCGGCATCATGATCGTGACGCGGCCGTCGCGGCTGGTCAGGCCGGTGATCCCGCGTGGCGAGCCGTTCGGGTTGGCCGGGTAGGTTTCGGTGACCTTGCCATGGTTGTCGACAAAACGCAGCGACACACAACCGGACAGATCGGCTTCAAGCAATGCTTCTTCGCTTTCGAATTCCGCATGGCCTTCGCCGTGGGCAATGGCGATCGGCATGCGCGAACCGGCCATGCCCTGCAGGAAGATCGAGTTCGACTCCTGCACCTGGACCATCGCCACGCGCGCTTCGAACTGCTCGGAGCGGTTGCGCACGAAGTGCGGCCAGAACTCGCTGCCCGGAATCAGCTCGTGCAGGTTGGACATCATCTGGCAACCGTTGCACACGCCGAGGGTGAAGCTGTCGGTGCGTTCGAAGAAGCCCTGGAACGCGTCGCGGGCGCGGCTGTTGAACAGCGCCGACTTGGCCCAGCCTTCACCGGCACCCAGCACGTCGCCGTAGGAGAAGCCGCCGCAAGCGACCATGCCCTTGAAGTCGTTCAGGTCGACACGGCCGGCGAGGATATCGCTCATGTGCACGTCGATCGCGTTGAAGCCGGCGCGGTCGAACGCCGCGGCCATTTCCACCTGGCCGTTGACGCCCTGCTCGCGCAGGACCGCCACTTGCGGGCGAATGCCTTTCTTGATGTAAGGCGCGGCCACGTTGTCGTTGACGTCGTAGCTGAGCTTGGCGCTCAGGCCCGGGTTGTCTTCTTCCAGGATTGCGTCGAATTCCTGCTCGGCGCAGTCGGCGTTGTCGCGCAGGCGCTGGATCTGGTAGCTGGTCTCGGCCCACTGGCGCTGCAACAGGCGGCGCTGGCCTTCGAAGACGGTGTCGCCATTGAAGGTGATGTTGATGTGGGCATTGTTGATCGGCTGGCCGATCACCGAGACGCACTCGGCCAGGCCGGCGGCGCTGAACTGGGCGAGGATATCCGGGGTGGCGTCCTGGCGAACCTGGATCACCGCACCGAGTTCTTCGTTGAACAGGATGGCCGGGATTTCGCTGGCCGATTCGGCCACGCTGTCCAGGGTCAGGTTCAGGCCGCAGTGGCCGGCGAAGGCCATTTCCATCACGGTGGTCAGCAAGCCGCCATCGGAACGGTCATGGTAAGCCAGCAGATGACCGTCGGCATTGAGGCCCTGGATCACGGCGAAGAACGCCTTCAGGTCTTCGGCATCGTCGACGTCCGGCGCTTGCGAGCCGAGCTTGCCATGCACCTGGGCCAGGATCGAGGCGCCCATGCGGTTCTGGCCACGGCCCAGGTCGATCAGGATCAGATCGGTGGTGCCCTTGTCCATGCGCAGTTGCGGGGTCAGGGTCTGGCGGATGTCGGTGACCGGGGCAAAACCGGTCACGATCAGCGACAGCGGCGAGGTCACGCTCTTGTCCACGCCTTCATCGTTCCAACGGGTGGCCATGGACATGGAGTCCTTGCCCACCGGAATGGTGATGCCCAACTCGGGGCACAGCTCCATGCCGACAGCCTTGACGGTGTCGTACAGGCGGGCGTCTTCACCAGGATGGCCGGCGGCGGACATCCAGTTGGCCGACAGCTTGATGTCGGAGATCCTGCCGATGCGCGAGGCCGCGATGTTGGTCAGGGTCTCGCCGATCGCCATGCGGCCCGACGCCGGAGCGTCCAGCAGCGCCAGCGGCGTACGTTCGCCCATGGCCATGGCTTCGCCAGTGTAGACGTCGAAGCTGGTGGCGGTCACGGCCACGTCGGCCACCGGCACCTGCCATGGGCCGACCATCTGGTCGCGCGCCACGAGGCCGGTGATGCTGCGGTCGCCAATGGTGATCAGGAAGCTCTTGCTCGCCACGGCCGGGTGATGCAGGACGCGCTCGATGGAGTCGGCGATGTCGAGGGTGGACGGATCGAAATCATCCCCCAGCTCGGCTTCGCGGACGGCCGAACGGTGCATGCGCGGGGCTTTGCCCAGCAGCACTTCCAGCGGCATGTCCACCGGGCTGTTGCCGAAATGACTGTCGGTGACGGTCAGTTGCGGCTCGGCGGTGGCTTCGCCGACGACCGCGAACGGGCAGCGCTCACGCTCGCAGATCGCCTTGAAGCGCTCGAAGTCGGCCGGGCCGACCGCCAGGACGTAACGTTCCTGGGATTCGTTGCTCCAGATTTCGTGCGGGGCCATGCCCGGCTCGTCGTTCGGAATGTTGCGCAATTCGAAGCGACCACCACGACCGCCGTCGTTGACCAGCTCCGGGAAGGCATTGGACAGGCCGCCCGCGCCGACGTCATGGATGAAGCTGATGGGGTTCTGCTCGCCCAGCTGCCAGCAACGGTCGATGACTTCCTGGCAGCGACGTTCCATTTCCGGGTTTTCGCGCTGGACCGAGGCGAAGTCCAGGTCCGCCGAGCTGGTGCCGGTGGCCATGGAGGACGCTGCGCCGCCACCCAGGCCGATCAGCATGGCCGGGCCGCCGAGGACGATCAGCTTGGAGCCGACCAGGATCTCGCCCTTCTGTACGTGTTCGGCGCGGATGTTGCCCATGCCGCCGGCGAGCATGATCGGCTTGTGATAGCCACGAACCTCTTCACCGCGCGGGGTGGTGATGGACTGCTCGAAAGTACGGAAGTAACCGGTCAGGGCCGGACGGCCGAATTCGTTGTTGAATGCCGCCCCGCCGAGCGGGCCTTCGATCATGATGTCGAGGGCGTTGACGATGCGCTCAGGCTTGCCGTAAGGCTTTTCCCACGGCTGTTCAAAGCCCGGGATCTGCAGGTTCGACACGGTGAAGCCGGTCAGGCCGGCCTTGGGCTTGGCGCCACGGCCGGTAGCGCCTTCGTCGCGGATCTCGCCACCGGAACCGGTGGACGCGCCCGGGAACGGGGCGATGGCGGTCGGGTGGTTGTGGGTTTCGACCTTCATCAGGATGTGCACCGGCTCCTGGACCGCACCGTACTGACGGGTCTCAGGGTTCGGGTAGAAGCGACCGGCAACGTTGCCGACGATCACCGCCGCGTTGTCCTTGTAGGCCGACAGCACACCTTCGTTGTGCATCTGGTAGGTGTTCTTGATCATGCCGAACAGGCTTTTTTCCTGGCTCTGGCCGTCAATGTCCCAACTGGCGTTGAAGATCTTGTGGCGGCAGTGCTCGGAGTTGGCCTGGGCGAACATCATCAGTTCGATGTCGTGCGGGTTGCGCTGCAAGCCCTGGAAGGCGTCGACCAGGTAATCGATCTCGTCTTCGGCCAGGGCCAGGCCCAGCTCGGCGTTGGCTTTTTCCAGCGCGGCGCGGCCACCGCCCAGCACGTCGATAGCGGTCAGCGGCTTGGGTTCGGCGTGGCTGAACAGGCCGGCGGCCTGCTCCAGGTTGCCCAGAACGACCTGGGTCATGCGGTCATGCAGGCCATCGGCAATCAGTTGGGCCTCGGCCTCGCTGAACTCACCGGCGACATAAAAGGCAATGCCGCGCTCCAGACGCTGGATTTTCGCCAGGCCGCAATTGCGCGCAATATCGCTGGCCTTGCTCGACCAAGGCGAAATGGTGCCGAAACGCGGCAGTACCAGGAACAGACGACCGGTCGGCTCCTGGACGGGAACGCTGGGACCGTACTTCAGAAGGCGCGCGAGCACCTGCTGTTCGTCGCCGGTCAAACCGCCGGTGACTTCGGCGAAGTGAGCGAATTCAGCATACAAGCCACTGACAGCCGGAACGCATCGGTTCAGTTGCTCAAGGAGTTTGCTGTGGCGAAAGGCAGAAAGGGCAGGAGCGCCGCGCAGGATCAACATCTTCGGGACAGCCTCGGGAAGGGGGTGTGCTTTGAGGCCGTGCATTCTAGCCTAAACCGCTGGCAACGGCACCCGAAACGCTACGTGCGATGCCAGCCGGACGTCGGTCATCCCTTGGACGGCTGCAGCCAGGCGTCATTGGGATAATTCAGCGGAGTTATTTTTTTCTGGCGCAACCGCCGCCGCACGCCGGCCCGCCTGTGTTGCGGACACGTTTTGCAACCTCTAGCAGACTGGCCTTTTGCTGTCGATATATGGCGGTCGAGGCCGTTTGCGTATACTGCGCAGATGTTTTCCCCAACGGCTTTGCGTCCGCGGTACGCCAGATGGCTGATCGCAACCGGACTCTTCCTGGTGCTCAGTGGTTGTGTTGAGAAACCCAACACACTGGAGCGCGTAAAGGAGGATGGCGTGCTGCGGGTGGTTACCCGGAACAGCCCCGCCACCTACTTCCAGGATCGCAATGGTGAGACCGGCTTCGAATACGAGCTGGTGAAGCGCTTCGCCGAGGATTTGGGGGTCGAGCTGAAGATCGAGACCGCTGACAACCTCGACGACCTGTTCAGCCAGGTCGGCAAGCCCAATGGCCCGGTGCTGGCCGCGGCGGGCCTGGTCAGCAGCGAACAGCGCAAGAAACAGGTACGGTTCTCCCACGCCTACCTGGAGGTTACCCCGCAGGTCATCTACCGCAACGGCCAGTCCCGCCCCACCGACGCGGCCGCCCTGGCGGGCAAGAAGATCATGGTGCTCAAGGGCAGCTCCCACGCGGAGCAGCTGGCGCAGTTGAAACAGCAGTATCCGGGAATCGAATACGAGGAATCCGACGCGGTTGAAGTCGTCGACCTGCTGCGCATGGTCGATGAAGGCCAGATCGACCTGACGCTGGTGGATTCCAACGAAGTGGCGATGAACCAGGTGTACTTCCCTAACGTGCGCGTGGCGTTCGACCTCGGCGATGCCCGCAGCCAGAGTTGGGCGGTGGGCCCCGGCGAAGACAACAGCCTGCTCAACGAAATCAACGCCTACCTCGACAAGGTGCAGAAGAACGGCACGCTGCAACGCCTCAAGGACCGCTATTACGGGCACGTCGACGTCCTCGGCTACATGGGCGCGACCACCTTCGCCCAGCATCTGCAGCAACGCCTGCCCAAATACGAGCAACACTTCAAGACCTACGCCAAGAAGGAAAAGGTCGACTGGCGCCTGCTGGCTGCCATCGGCTACCAGGAATCGCTGTGGCAACCGACGGTCACCTCCAAGACCGGCGTGCGCGGCCTGATGATGCTGACCCAGAACACCGCCCAGGCCATGGGTGTGTCCAACCGCCTCGATCCGAAGCAGAGCATCATGGGCGGCGCCAAGTACCTGGCCTATATGAAGGAGCAACTGGACGAGAGCATCGAGGAGCCGGACCGCACCTGGTTCGCCCTCGCCGCCTACAACGTGGGCAGTGGTCACCTGGACGACGCGCGCAAGCTCGCCGCCAAGGAAGGACTGAACCCGAACAAGTGGCTCGACGTGAAGAAGATCCTGCCGCGCCTGTCCCAGAAACAGTGGTACAGCAAGACCCGCTACGGCTACGCCCGCGGTGGCGAACCGGTGCATTTCGTGGCGAACATCCGTCGCTACTACGACATTCTCACATGGGTGACTCAGCCACAGCTCGAAGGCGACCAGGTGGCCGAGGGCAACCTGCATGTGCCGGGCGTGGACAAGAGCAAGCCTAACCAGGAATCTCCACAGCTCTAAAAAGCTGAACACAATTCCTGAGGCTGCGGTGCCCCCGTGGCGAGGGAGCTTGCTCCCGCTGGGCTGCGAAGCGGCCCCGAGATTTTGCGGTTGCTACGCAACCGAGCGGGAGCAAGCTCCCTCGCCACAACGGATCAGGCACGCCTTAAGTAAGCTTTATGGAATGGGCTCAGGATTTGGCAGCCGCCAGGATCAACGCTTTCATCTCCGACACAGCCGACTTGAACCCGACAAACAACGCATGGGCCACCAGCGCGTGGCCGATGTTCAGCTCGTTGATGCCCTTGATGGCCGCGACGGCTTCAACGTTGTGGTAATGCAGACCGTGGCCGGCATTGATGATCAGCCCCTGGGCCAGGCCGAAGCTGACGCCGTCGGCGACCCGCTGCAGCTCATCGGCCACGTCCGTAGGTGTCTCGGCGTCGGCGTAACGGCCGGTGTGCAGCTCGATGGCCGGCGCACCGACACGCTTGGAGGCTTCGATCTGCCGTTCATCGGCATCGATGAACAGCGAGACCTCGGCGCCGATCTTCGACAGGCGCTCCACCGCCAGGCTGATCCGCGACTCCTGCCCCGCTACATCCAGGCCGCCTTCGGTGGTCAATTCCTGGCGCGTCTCCGGAACCAGGCAGATGTGCGCCGGACGGATGCGTTCGGCGAACGCCATCATTTCCTCGGTCACGCCCATTTCAAAATTCATGCGAGTCTGCAGCACATCCTTGAGCAGCAGAACGTCGCGTTCCTGGATGTGTCGACGGTCTTCGCGCAAGTGCACGGTGATGCCGTCGGCGCCCGCCTCTTCGGCGTCCAGCGCGGCCTTGACCGGGTCCGGGTAACGCGTACCACGGGCCTGGCGCAGAGTGGCGACATGGTCGATGTTCACGCCGAGAAGAATGCGATTGCTGGTGCTCACGAAAAGCGCTCCTGAATGGACAGAGATTCGGCCCACAGCATACGGGGAGATCAGGGCTTGCGAAACAACTCGCGACTGACCAGCGGCCGGCCGCCCAGATGAACCGCCAGGGCCTGGCGCATCAGCCGCTTGGCCGCCGCCAGCGCGCCAGGCGCTGTCCAGTCGGCTTGCGCCATGGCCAGCAACTCGACGCCGTTGAACAGTCCCGGTTGCAGCAGGTAGACCCGCTCCAGGCCTGCATCCACTTGCAGGCGATACAGACCGTCGGCCGCAATAGGATCGCCGTGCAGGTCGGCGTCCAGGGCAAAACCGTAGCCCAGGTCATCCAGCAGGCGCCATTCGAAAGAGCGCAGCAATGGCTCCAAGGGTCGACCCTCGGCCAGGGCCAGCAACGTGGCGGTGTAATGGTCGAACACGGCGGGATGGGGATCTTCGGCGGGCAGCAGGCGGATCAGCAATTCGTTGAGGTACAGGCCACTGAACAGCGCTTCGCCATTGAGCCAGGAAGCGACGCCATTGCTTTCCATGCGCCCGACATTCTTCAACTCACCCCGGCCGCGAAACTCGACTTCCAGCGGCACGAACGGCCGCGCCAGGGTCCCGGCCTTGCCCCGAGCCCCCCGCAACACCGCCCGCAGCCGCCCTTGAGGCGTGAGGAAGTCCACCAGGGCGCTGCTTTCGCGATAGGCGCGGGAATGCAGGACGTAGGCGGATTGAGCGAGGGGTTGGTTGGGCGGCATCGGGGGCCTGAGTATCAGCAAGACATCAATGGATGAACAAGTCCTGTGGCGAGGGAGCTTGCTCCCGCTCGGCTGCGAAGCAGTCGTAAAATCAGGCAGCGGGGTATGTCTGGCGGAACGAAGTCGCAGGTTCCGGGGCTGCTTCGCAACCCAGCGGGAGCAAGCTCCCTCGCCACAAGAGCCCGCCCCCAGCCAATCAGGTTACAGGTCGCCGTAACCCAGCGAGCGCAGCGCCCGCTCGTCATCGGACCAGCCGCCCTTCACCTTGACCCACAGGTTGAGCATGATCTTGGAGTCGAACAGCAGCTCCATGTCCTTGCGCGCCTCGGTGCCGATGCGCTTGATGCGCTCGCCCTTGTCGCCAATGATGATTTTTTTCTGGCCGTCACGCTCGACGAGGATCAAGGCATGGATGTGCAGGGTCTTGCCCTGCTGCTTGAACTCTTCGATTTCCACCGTGATCTGGTACGGCAGCTCGGCACCCATCTGGCGCATGATTTTCTCGCGCACCAGTTCGGCGGCGAGAAAACGGCTGCTGCGGTCGGTGATCTGGTCTTCGGGGAAGAAGTGATCGTTTTCCGGCAGGTGCTCGGCGATTACCCGCTCCAGCGCGTCGAGGTTGTGACCGTGCTGGGCTGAAATCGGGATGATCTGGGCATTCGGCAACTGCTCCTGCAACCAGCTCAGGTGCGGCATCAGCTCGGCCTTGTCTTCGATGCGGTCGGTCTTGTTCAGCGCAACGATCAAGGGACCGGTCACGTACTGGACACGCTCGAGGACCATCTGGTCTTCTTCGGTCCACTTGGTGCGGTCGACCACGAAGATCACCACGTCGACGTCCTTCAACGCCGCCGAGGCCGTCTTGTTCATGTAGCGGTTCAGGGCCTTCTCGCCGCCCTTGTGCATGCCGGGCGTGTCGACGTAGATCGCCTGTACGGCGCCTTCGGTCTTGATGCCGAGCATGTTGTGGCGAGTGGTTTGCGGCTTGCGCGACGTGATCGCCAGCTTCTGGCCGAGAATGTGGTTGAGCAATGTCGACTTGCCCACGTTCGGCCGGCCAACGATGGCGACATAGCCGCAGCGGGTGACGGTTGTATCAGTCATTGCCATTCTCCACGCCCAGGGCGATCAGTGCTGCAGCGGCCGCTACCTGTTCGGCAATACGACGGCTGACGCCCTGGCCTCGGCTTTTTTCATTCAATAGGACCACTTCGCATTCGACGAAGAAGGTTCGGCAATGCGGCTCACCCTGGATATCCACCACTTCGTAGCGCGGCAGTTCGCAGCTGCGCGACTGCAGGAATTCCTGCAAGCGCGTCTTGGGATCCTTGTTGGTGTCCACCAGCGTCAGGCTGTCGATCTCGGAAGTCAGCCAGGCCAGCACGCGCTCGCGGGCCATTTCCATGCCGGAATCCAGATAGATCGCGCCAATCAGCGCTTCCAGGGCATCGGCCAGGATCGATTCGCGACGAAAACCGCCACTTTTCAACTCGCCGGAGCCCAGGCGCAGGTAATCGCCCAGGTCAAAACCACGGGCCAGTACCGCCAGGGTCTCACCTTTTACCAACCGTGCACGCAAACGCGACAACTGGCCTTCCCGCGCCAGGGGGAAGCGTTCGAACAACGCCTCGCCGGCCACGAAGTTGAGGATGGCATCGCCGAGAAATTCCAGGCGTTCGTTGTTGCGCCCGGCAAAACTGCGGTGAGTCAGGGCCAGGAGCATCAGCTCCTGATCCTTGAAAGTGTAGCCGAGCTGACGCTCGAGACGGCTTAGAGAAACGCTCACGGTTTACCCACGCTGAGTTCGTGGCTGGATTCCACCGCCACAGCGACTGAGCGCCGTTGGCTTGGGACAATTAACGCTGTGTTCAAAAATGACGTCCTGACTATCGTTGGCTTCATGCCTTCGGGCAGCCTTGTGCAGGCTCCAGAAATGCATTCGGCGCTGTGTTCAACAGCGCCGTGTGTGATTACTTGATCAGGCCAACCCGCGAGAAATTCGGCAGGTGACTGAGTTTGGGTTCCGGCCAGCTCATCCAGACCGCAAAGGCCTTGCCGACGATGTTGCGGTCGGGGACCATGCCCAGCATGTCCCTGGGAATGTTCGGATCATCCCAGTAGCGGCTGTCGTTGGAGTTGTCGCGGTTGTCGCCCATCATGAAATAGTGCCCGGCCGGCACGGTCCACGAATGGTCCGGCGTGGCGCGGTAGCGGCTCATTTCCTTGCGGATCAGGTGTTCCGCCTCGCCGAGTTTTTCCTTGTAGAGCTCGGCACTGCCCAGCGTGCCCGGCTCGGAGCCGATCAACTGCTCGGCCACCAGTTCGCCGTTGACGAACAGACGCTTGTCGGCGGTGTAGCGAATCCTGTCGCCCGGCAGGCCGACCACACGCTTGATGTAGTTGACGTTCGGGTCGCTCGGGAAGCGGAACACCATCACATCACCCCGTTGCGGGTCGCCGATCTCGATGACTTTCTTGTCGATCACCGGCAGCCGGATCCCGTAGGAAAACTTGTTCACCAAGATGAAGTCGCCCACGTCCAGGGTCGGCTTCATCGAGCCGGACGGGATCTGGAACGGCTCCACCAGGAACGAGCGCAGCACCAGGACGATGAACAGCACCGGGAAGAACGACTTGCCGTATTCGACCAGCAGCGGTTCCTTGTTGAGCTTTTCGATGACCACGCCATCAGGCTGGCTGACGCTGCCCTGATATGAGGCAATGGCGGCCCGACGCCGAGGCGCCAGGAACAACAGATCAAGCAACGCCAACAGGCCGCAGACGAACACGGCGATCACCAGCAACAGCGGGAAATTTAGCGACATAGGACCTAACTATCCAACCTGAGCACCGCAAGGAAGGCTTCCTGTGGAATTTCCACGTTACCGACCTGCTTCATGCGTTTTTTACCGGCCTTCTGCTTTTCCAACAGCTTGCGCTTACGGCTGACGTCGCCGCCGTAGCATTTGGCCAATACGTTCTTTCTGAGTGCCTTGACGGTTGTGCGCGCCACAATCTGCCCGCCAATGGCGGCCTGGATTGCCACGTCGAACATCTGCCGCGGAATCAGCTCCTTCATCTTCTCGGTCAACGCACGACCTTTGTAGTGCGCGTTGTCACGGTGCACGATC
Organism: Pseudomonas sp. Z2-11; assembly: GCF_054161305.1. Classification (NCBI taxonomy): domain Bacteria; kingdom Pseudomonadati; phylum Pseudomonadota; class Gammaproteobacteria; order Pseudomonadales; family Pseudomonadaceae; genus Pseudomonas; species Pseudomonas sp. Z2-11. Next base: position 1,157,110 of record NZ_CP096395.1, on the reverse strand, counting down.
AATGCCAGGGCATCGACTTTTTCGCCGTTGATCAGCACATCCAGCTTCACCAGATTAGCCGATTGGTAACGATCGAAATGATAGTCCAGCGAAGCATAGCCGCGGCTGGTGGATTTCAGGCGGTCGAAGAAGTCCAGCACCACTTCGTTCATCGGCAAGTCGTAGGTCACCTGGACCTGCGTGCCGAGGAACAGCATGTCGTGTTGCACGCCGCGCTTCTCGATGCACAGGGTAATGACGTTGCCCAGGTGTTCCTGAGGCACAAGGATATTCGCCCGCACGATTGGCTCGCGCATGTCCTCGATGGCCGACAGGTCCGGCAGCTTGGACGGGTTGTCGACGTAGATGGTCTCGCCGCTCTTGAGCAGCAACTCGAAGATTACCGTCGGCGCCGTGGTGATCAGGTCCAGGTCGTATTCGCGCTCCAGGCGCTCCTGGATGATTTCCATGTGCAGCATGCCGAGGAACCCGCAGCGGAAGCCAAAGCCCAGGGCGTCGGAGCTTTCCGGGGTGTACTGCAGGGACGAGTCGTTCAGGGTCAGCTTCTGCAGGGCTTCGCGGAAATCCTCGAAGTCGTCGGAGCTGACCGGGAACAGGCCGGCATAGACCTGCGGCTGGATGCGCTTGAAACCCGGCAGCACGTCAACGTCGGGGGTCGAGCTCAAGGTCAGGGTGTCGCCGACCGGCGCACCGTGGATGTCCTTGATACCGGCAATGATGAAGCCGACTTCGCCAGCCTTCAGGTCGACGGTGGCGGTGTGTTTCGGATTGAACACACCAACACTGTCCACCAGGTGGATCTTGCCAGTGGACTTGACCAGGATCTTGTCGCCCTTCTTCACGCGGCCATGGCGCACGCGAACCAGGGAGACCACGCCCAGGTAGTTGTCGAACCACGAGTCGATGATCAACGCCTGCAGCGGATCTTCGATATTGCCGGTCGGCGCCGGAATGGTAGTGACCAGGCGCTCGAGCACTTCATCCACGCCCAGGCCGGTCTTGGCGCTGCAAGTGACCGCGTCGGTGGCGTCGATGCCGATGATTTTCTCGATTTCTTCTTTCACGCGGTCCGGATCGGCCTGGGGCAGGTCGATCTTGTTCAGCACCGGCATGACTTCCAGGCCTTGCTCGATGGCCGTGTAGCAGTTGGCGACCGACTGGGCCTCGACGCCCTGGCCGGCATCGACAACCAGCAGCGCGCCTTCGCAGGCCGCCAGCGACCGGCTGACTTCATAGGTGAAGTCGACGTGGCCGGGGGTGTCGATGAAGTTGAGCTGGTAGGTGATGCCGTCGCGAGCCTTGTAATAGAGGGTAACGCTGTGGGCCTTGATGGTGATCCCGCGCTCACGCTCGAGGTCCATGGAGTCCAGGACCTGGGCTTCCATTTCACGCTCGGCCAGACCGCCGCACATCTGGATGAAGCGATCAGCCAGCGTCGACTTGCCATGGTCAATGTGGGCGATGATGGAGAAATTGCGGATATGACTCAAATCACTCACGGATCAACACTCAAAAAGGCTGCAGGCATGGCCCGCCGAAAAATAGCCGGGAATTGTACCTGATCCATCGTGCAAGCGTCACGTGTGGCGAGGGAGCTTGCTCCCGCTGGGCTGCGAAGCGGCCCCTCGATTATGCGCCACGGCGATGTGTCAGGCAGGCTGCAGGGGACTGCTGCGCAGTCCAGCGGGAGCAAGCTCCCTCGCCACAGAAGCTCCCCTGCCACAATAAAATGGATCAACCCGCCCGGCGCAGCAGCCAGAGCCCGGCCAGCGCGCAGACCGTGGCCGGCACCAGCACCGCGAGCAGCGGCGAGAAACCGAACACCAGGCTCGATGGCCCCAGCAGGTCCTGGGCGATACGGAAGGTGAAGCCCACCAGCACGCCGGTGAAGACCCGCTGGCCGAGGGTCACCGAGCGCAGCGGACCAAAGATGAAGGAAATCGCCATCAACACCAGGGCGGCAGTGACCAGCGGCTGCAACACCTTGACCCAAAATGCCAGCCAGTAGCGGCCATTGTTCAGGCCCTGGTCCGCCAGATAGTGGATGTAACCCCACAAACCGGTGATCGAAAGCGACTCCGGCGCCATCACGACGGTGCTGAGCAACTGCGGGCTGATCTGCACGTCCCAACGTTCCTGCGGAGCGGCGACCACCTCGGTGCGCTTGTCATGGAACAAGGTGGTAGTAACGTCGGTCAGTTGCCAGTGATCCTCGGCGAAATTGGCGCGTTTGGCGAAGCTCGACGACAACAAGTGCCGCTCTTCGTCGAAGCGATACCGGGTCACGCCGTACAGCGTGCCGTTAGGCTGGACCGAGTTGATGTGGATGAACTCGTCACCCTGGCGGTGCCACAAGCCATGCTTGGCGCTTTGGACATCGCCGCCGCCCTGGGCCAGGGAGCGATTGGCCTGGGCGGTGTTCTCGGTGGCCGGCGCGACGTACTCGCCGACGAGCAGCCCGACCAGCATCAGGACCAGCATCGGTTTCATCACCGCCCACACGATGCGGCCGATGGACACGCCGGCGGCGCGCATGATGGTCAGTTCGCTGTTGCTCGCCAGGCTCCCCAGGCCGATCAGGCAACCGATCAGCGCAGCCATCGGCAACATGTCGTACAGGCGCCTTGGTGCCGTCAGCAACACGTAGCTCGCCACGTCCAGCAATGTATAGGTATCGCTGACATCGCCCATCTCGTCGATGAACGCGAACAGGGTCGCCAGGCCAAGAATGATCCCCAGCACCGCGAGGATCGCCATGAACACGCTGCTGCCGATATAGCGGTCGAGTTTAACCACGGGCCACCTCCAGCGCGCTGCGACGACTGGCCAGCTTCAAGCGCAACGGTTCCCAATAGAGCAAGCCCAGGCCAATGACCAGGAAGATCGAATGCACCCACCACAGGCCCAGGGCCGGCGGGATCTTGCCTTTCTCCAGGGCACTGCGGGCGGAAATCAGGATGGTCAGGTAGGCCATATACAAAAGAATCGCCGGCAGCAGCTTGAGGAAACGACCCTGGCGCGGATTGACCCGCGACAGCGGGACCGCCATGAGGGTCACGATGAACACCAGCAACGGCAGCGACAGGCGCCATTGCAATTCGGTGCGGGCGCGGATGTCGTCACTGCCCAGCAGGCTGGCGGTAGGCATGGCATCACGGTCGGTGACTTCATCGCTGACATCGGGCTTGGGCAGCAGCACACCGTAGGTGTCGTACTTGATCGCCCGGTAATCGGCCTGTCCCGGGGTGCCATCGTAGCGATAGCCGTTCTCCAGGATCAGGTAGCGGTTGCCGTCGGGGTTGATTTCCTGGCGCCCTTTCTCAGCCACCAGCACGGAAATGCCGCGGTCCTTCTTGGTGTCCGAAGAGACGTTTTTCTGGGTGATGAAGACGCCGCCGAGGTTGACCCGGTCGTCCGACAGTTGTTCGGTGTAGGTGACACGCGTCCCGTCGCGCAGGGCCTGGAAGCGCCCCGGTACCAGGGTGTCGAATTCGGTCATGGCGTCCTGCTGGTTGATCAGCAGCTGGAACTGGTTGGCGCCCTGGGGCGACAGGCTCAGGCTCAGCCAGGCCACCACCAGCGCCACCAATGTGGCCGGGAACAGAGTGATGCGAAACAGACGCTGCTGACTCATGCCGGTGGCCGACAGCACGGTCATTTCACTGTCCAGGTAGAGGCGACCGTAGGCCAGCAGGATCCCGAGGAACAATCCCAGCGGCAGGATCAGTTGCAGGAAGCCCGGCAGGCGGAACCCCATGATCAGGAACAGCGAGCCCGGATCGAGGGCGCCCGAAGCCGCCTGGGCAAGATACTTGATGAAGCGCCCGCTCATGATGATGACCAGCAGCACGGCACTGACCGCGCTCAGGGTCAGCAGGACTTCGCGGGATAGATAACGGAAGACGATCAAACCAGACACTCCACGATTGTCAGGCTAGGCGGCCAAACAAGAAACGTATCGAGCCGACGCATACTGCGAGCAGCCGAAAAAAGAGCCGCATTATCCTGTGATTGGAGGCGCCTGTCACTGCGCATGCTTTAAGCAGACGCTCCCCAGCCAAAAAAGTTAACCGTTGCGAGGGTTGTCAGCTTCGGGCGCCGGGGTTCAAACTGCGGCCTTTGTCGCCGGCAAGCTCCGGCGCTTCTTTTATATAGAAGACAGCTGTTCAGCGCGCCACTGTCGTCGCGGCGCCTGGCCTCTTGACCATTGACTCAAGGATCCGGACATGGAACTGGTTGTAAAAAGCGTCAGCCCAGAAACGTTGAAGACCGCCACGCTGGTGGTTGCCGTTGGTGAGAACCGCCAGCTCGGCGTCGTCGCCACCCAGCTCGACGCCTTGAGCGGCGGCGCCATCAGCGCCGTGCTCAAGCGCGGCGACCTGGCCGGCAAGGTCGGCCAGAGCCTGCTGCTGCACAGCCTCCCCAACCTCAAGGCCGAACGCGTGCTGCTGGTGGGCGTCGGCAAGGACGCTGAACTGGGCGACCGTCCGTTTCGCAAGATCATTGCCGGCGTCTTGGGCACCTTGAAGAACCTGGGCGGTGGCGACGCGGTGCTGGCCTTGGACGAACTGGTTGTAAAAGGCCGCGACAGCTACGGCAAGAATCGCCTGCTGGCCGAGACCCTGGTGGATGGCGAATACCAGTTCGACCAGTTCAAGAGCCAGAAAGCCGAACCCCGTGCACTGAAAAAAATCACCCTGCTGACCATCAAGGCTGCCCAGGCCGAAGTCCAGCGCGCCGTGACCCACGCCACCGCGATCGCCAACGGCATGGCCTTCACCCGCGACCTGGGCAACCTGCCGCCGAACATCTGCCACCCGACCTTCATGGGTGAACAGGCCAAGGCACTGGGCAAGGAATTCAAGGGTCTGAAGGTCGAGGTCTTCGACGAGAAGAAAATCAAGGACCTGGGCATGGGTTCGTTCTATGCCGTCGGCCAGGGCAGCGCCCAGCCGCCACGCCTGATCGTGATGCAATACAACGGCGGCAAGAAATCCGAGAAGCCGTACGCCCTGGTGGGCAAGGGCATCACTTTCGACACCGGCGGCATCAGCCTCAAGCCCGGCGCCGGCATGGATGAAATGAAATACGACATGGGCGGCGCCGCCAGCGTGTTCGGCACCCTGCGCGCCGTGCTCGAGCTGCAATTGCCGATCAACCTGGTCTGCATCCTCGCCTGCGCCGAGAACATGCCCAGCGGCACGGCTTCGCGCCCGGGCGACATCGTCACCACCATGAGCGGCCAGACCGTGGAAATCCTCAACACCGACGCCGAAGGTCGTCTGGTGCTGTGCGACGCCCTCACCTATTCCGAACGCTTCAAGCCGCAAGCGGTGATCGACATCGCCACGCTGACCGGCGCCTGCGTCGTCGCCCTGGGCGCCCATACCTCGGGCCTGCTGGGCAACAATGACGAGCTGATCGGCCAACTGCTCAGCGCCGGCCAGCAGGCCGACGATCGCGCCTGGCAGTTGCCGCTGTTCGATGAGTACCAGGAACAGCTGGACAGCCCGTTCGCCGACATCGCCAACATCGGTGGCCCTAAAGCCGGGACCATCACCGCCGCGTGCTTCCTGTCGCGCTTCACCAAGAACCTGAACTGGGCCCACCTGGACATCGCCGGCACGGCCTGGACCAGCGGCGGCAAGGACAAGGGCGCCACCGGCCGTCCGGTACCCCTGCTGACCCAGTACCTGCTGGACCGCGCCAAGGCCTGACACCGATGTTCTCCGGTGCGTCGCCCTCGGGTGACGCCTCGGCGATTCAAGGAACGCAATGACCAAAGTCGACTTCTACATCCTGCCCAGCGCCGATCCCTCGGCGCGACTGGATTTCGCCTGCAAGCTCACCGAGAAAGCCTGGCGCATGGGCCATCGCATCTATCTGCATTGCAGCGATGCCGCTCAGCGCGAAGACCTGGACGCGCGCCTGTGGGCGTTCAAGGGCGAGAGTTTCGTGCCCCACGGTCCGGCCGAAAGCGAACCCGAAGGGCTGATCGTGCTGGGGCTGGGGGAAGACTGCGGTCAGCATCAGGACCTGCTGGTCAATCTCGACCTGAAAGTGCCGGCGTTTGCCCAGCGTTTCGCCCGCGTGGCGGAAGTCGTGGTTGAAGACCCGGCCATCCGCCAAGCCGCGCGGGAGAGTTTCCGTTTCTACCGCGAACAGGGCTATGCTCTGCAAGACCACCGTTTACAGCGACTCTGAGCCTACGATGGACACTCCAAAACCGCCGCAAAAACCTGCTCACCTGCTGGATGACCTCGAGTCGATCCGCCAACTGCTCGGTGACGACACCCTGCAGCCACCGCTGTTGACCGACACGGTGGAACACGAAGCCGTGCATGACGAGCAGATTCCGCTGCTGTTCGAACCGATCAACGGCCAGCCCGAACCCAAGCCAGCCCCCAATGCCGAACCAAAAGGCCCCGACGCCCTGTTGCATCTGGACCAGGAATTGCGCGCCGCCGCCCAACTGATCCTGCAAGACGTGATCGACGATTTCGCCCCGCACATCGAAACCGAGATCAAACGCCGGCTGGATGCGCGTATGGAGCGGTTGTTGAGCCAGTACGAATAGCGCTGTGACTCGGTTGCATGGGCTTTTTGTGGCGAGGGAGCTTGCTCCCGCTCGGCTGCGAAGCAGCCGCAATCGTCGGCATTCCACACCCACTTCATAAGACTGTCACTTAGGGGGCCGCTCCGCAGCCCAGCGGGAGCAAGCTCCCTCGCCACGGGGGTTCGTTGCGCCTGTTTATACCCACTCGCTGTGTACTGGCTCGCCCTGCGTCCTTCGCCCCGCTATACTTCCCGGCTTTTCCTGAATAAATGCCAATAGGGTCCCGCCGCGCATGGATAAGACCTACCAGCCGCACGCCATTGAAACTTCCTGGTACAACACCTGGGAGTCCGAGAATTATTTCGCTCCGCAAGGCGCGGGCGATTCCTACACCATCATGATCCCGCCGCCGAACGTCACCGGCAGCCTGCACATGGGCCACGGTTTCAACAACGCGATCATGGACGCCCTGATCCGTTTCCGTCGCATGCAAGGCCGCAACACCTTGTGGCAGCCGGGCACCGACCACGCCGGTATCGCCACGCAAATGCTGGTGGAACGTCGCCTCGAAGCCCAGGGCCAGAATCGCCATGACCTGGGTCGCGAGAAATTCCTCGAGAAAGTCTGGGAATGGAAAGACGAATCCGGCGGCAACATCAGCCGTCAGATCCGTCGCCTCGGCTCGTCCGTTGACTGGAGCCGCGAGCGCTTCACCATGGACGACGGCCTGTCCGAAGCGGTCAAGGAAGCCTTCGTGCGCCTGCATGAAGACGGGCTGATCTATCGCGGCAAGCGCCTGGTCAACTGGGACACCAAGTTGCACACGGCGATTTCCGACCTCGAAGTGGAGAACCACGACGAGAAAGGTTTCCTGTGGAACCTCAAGTACCCGCTGGCCGACGGCGCCAAGACCGCCGAAGGCAAGGATTACCTGATCGTCGCCACCACGCGTCCGGAAACCATGCTGGGCGACTCCGCCGTAGCGGTGAACCCGAACGACGAGCGCTACCAGGCGCTGATCGGCCAGTTCGTCGAGCTGCCGCTGGTTGGCCGTCGCATCCCGATCATTGGCGACGATTACTGCGACCCCGAATTCGGCACCGGCTGCGTGAAAATCACCCCGGCCCACGATTTCAACGACTATGAAGTCGGCAAGCGCCACAACCTGCCGCTGCTGAACATCTTCGACAAGAACGCCAATGTCTTGCCGGCCGCCCAGGCATTCAACCTCGACGGCACCCTGAACGAAAGCGTCGACGGCCAGATCCCGGCCGAATACGCCGGCCTGGATCGCTTCGAAGCGCGCAAGCAGATCGTTGCTGCGTTCGAGGCCGCCGGCCTGCTGGTCAGCGTCGACGACCATGCCCTGAAAGTCCCGAAAGGCGATCGCTCTGGCACCATCATCGAGCCGTGGCTGACCGATCAGTGGTACGTGTCGACCAAGCCGCTGGCCGAGCCGGCGATTGCCGCCGTGGAAGACGGCCGCATCCAGTTCGTGCCCAAGCAATACGAAAACATGTACTTCTCGTGGATGCGCGACATCCAGGATTGGTGCATCAGCCGCCAGCTGTGGTGGGGCCACCGCATCCCGGCCTGGTACGACGAGTCGGGCAAGGTCTACGTCGGTCGCGATGAAGCCGAAGTCCGCGCCAAGCACAACCTTGGCCCGGACGTAGCGCTGGCGCAGGACAACGACGTTCTCGACACCTGGTTCAGTTCGGGCCTGTGGACGTTCTCGACCCTGGGCTGGCCGCAACAGACCGAGTTCCTGAAGAAATTCCACTCCACCGACGTGCTCGTCACCGGCTTCGACATCATTTTCTTCTGGGTCGCCCGGATGATCATGCTGACCATGCACTTGGTGAAGAACGAGGACGGCACGCCGCAAGTGCCGTTCAAGACTGTCTACGTCCATGGCCTGGTGCGCGACGGCCAGGGCCAGAAGATGTCCAAGTCCAAGGGCAACGTCCTGGACCCACTGGACATCATCGACGGCATTGACCTGGAAACCCTGGTGCAGAAACGCACCTCGGGCCTGATGCAGCCGAAACTGGCGAAGAAGATCGAGAAGGCCACCCGCGAAGAATTCGCCGAGGGCATCGCCAGCTACGGCACCGACGCTCTGCGGTTTACCTTCTGCTCGCTGGCATCCACCGGTCGCGACATCAAGTTCGACATGGGCCGCGTCGAAGGCTATCGCAACTTCTGCAACAAGATCTGGAACGCCGCGCGTTACGTGCTGGACAAGGGCGAAGACTGCGGCCAGAACGGCGAAACCTACGAGCTGAGCCTGGCTGACCGCTGGATCATTTCGCAACTGCAACGCACCGAAGCCGAAGTGACCCGCCAGCTCGACCAGTTTCGTTTCGACCTGGCCGCACAAGCGCTGTACGAGTTCATCTGGAACCAGTATTGCGACTGGTACCTGGAACTGTCCAAGCCGGTACTGTGGGACGAAAACGCACCGGTCGAGCGCCAGCGCGGCACCCGTCGCACCCTGGTTCGCGTATTGGAAGTGGCCCTGCGCCTGGCGCATCCGTTCATGCCGTTCATCACCGAGGAAATCTGGCAGCGCGTCGCACCGCTGGCCGGTGCCCAGGGCAAGACGATCATGCTGCAACCGTGGCCGGTGGCCAACGAAAGCCGCATCGATCCGGCAGCCGAAGACGACATCGAGTGGCTGAAGACCTTCATGCTCGGCCTGCGCAACATCCGCGCCGAAATGAACATCGGCCCAGGCAAACCGCTGACCCTGTTCCTGAAAAACGCCAACGCCGAAGACCTACGCCGTCTCAACGAGAACGAAGCGCTGCTCAAGAAGCTGGCGAAACTGGAATCGGTGACGGTACTGGCTACGGGCGAAGAAGCACCGCTGTCAGCCACCGCCCTGGTTGGCGAGATGGAAGTGCTGGTGCCAATGGCCGGCCTGATCGACAAGGCCGCCGAACTGGCGCGCCTGGACAAGGAAATCCTGCGTCTGAAGGGCGAAGTCCAGCGCGTCGGCGGCAAGCTGTCGAATGCCGGTTTCGTCGACAAGGCACCGGCCGAAGTCATCGAGAAGGAGCGGGCCAAACTGGCCGAGGCCGAACAGGCCGTGGGCAAGCTGGCCGAGCAGCACGCGCGGATTGCCAGCCTGTAACGGTGGTTCGTGATTGAAAAGGGAGGCCCAGGTGGCCTCCTTTTTTTCTGCCTGTCCTTTCCCAAAAAAAGCGCCTCCCCCTGTGGGAGCGAGCCTGCTCGCGATGACGGTGGCAAAATTCAACATCAATGCAAGCTGATCCACCGCTTTCGCGAGCGGGCTCGCTCCCACACAGGTTCCCCCGCTCATTTGAATAGCGCAGTCATCAAGACCGCGCCGAATGTGGGACAATGCCCGCCACTTTTTGAGCCAGCCCTGAATCGACCCGCCATGACCGCTCCTCGCCCTCCCCGCCCTCCCCGCCAGAAGCCCAAGCCCGTCGCCGAGGCCAAAGCGCCGCGGGAGAAGGCCAGCCTGCATCCGCGCAATCGCCATCAGGGCCACTACGACTTCCCGGCGCTGATCAAGAGCACACCGGAACTGGCGAAGTTCGTGATCATCAATCCCTACGGCAAGGAAAGCATCGACTTCGCCAGCCCCGAGGCGGTGCGAGTGTTCAACCGGGCGCTGCTCAAGTCCTTTTATGGCATCGCCTATTGGGACATTCCGGCTGACTACCTGTGCCCTCCCGTGCCGGGGCGCGCCGACTACGTGCATTTTCTCGCCGACCTGCTCGCCAGCCACAATGAAGGCGAAATCCCTCGCGGCGCGGCGGTCAAGGTGCTGGACGTTGGCACCGGCGCCAACTGCGTTTATCCGCTGATCGGCTACAGCGATTACCGCTGGCACTTCCTGGGCTCGGAAATCGACCCGACGGCAATCGCGTCGGCCAAGGCCATCGTCCAGTCCAACGGCCTGAACAAAGCCATCCAGCTGCGCCAGCAACCCAACCGCAAGCACATCCTGTCGGGGCTTCTGGAAAGTACCGAACGGTTCGACCTGACGATGTGCAACCCGCCGTTCCACGCCTCCCTGGAGGAAGCCACCAAGGGCAGCCAGCGAAAATGGCGGGCACTGGGCAAGGCGGATCCGAAGCGCAAGTTGCCAGTCTTGAATTTCGGCGGCCAGGCGGCGGAGCTGTGGTGCGAGGGTGGCGAGGCGCGCTTCGTCACGCAGTTGATCAGTGAGAGCGCCCAGATCGCCGGGCAAGTGCTGTGGTTCAGCACGCTGGTATCGAAGGCGTCGAACCTGCCGGCAATTCAAGCCGCGCTGAAGAAGGCCGGAGCGCTGCACAGCCAGGTGGTGGAAATGTCCCAGGGGCAGAAGCAGAGTCGGTTCGTGGCCTGGACCTTTCAGGACCAGGCGCAGCAACAAGCCTGGCGCCAGGCGCGCTGGGCTCGCAAGGACTGAACCTCCCTCAACACAGCCTGATGCGGTTCACTTAAGGTATCGACATTCCCGTGGCGAGGGAGCTTGCTCCCGCTGGGCTGCGTAGCGGCCCCAAAACCTGCCGAATACGCAGCATCAAACACACCGTACCCGCCGGAATACGACTGCTTCGCAGCCGAGCGGGAGCAAGCTCCCTCGCCACAGGTACGTCGTTTTTCTTGAGTGAATAGCATTACTGACCACTGGCCACTTTTTCAAGACAACAAAAAACCGTGCCCGGATCGCTCCGCGGCACGGTTTTTCATAAAACGATCTTACTTGTTGACCGCGTCGGTCAGGCCTTTGGCCACAACCAGCTTGATCACTTTCTTGGCCGGGATTTCGATGGCTGCGCCAGTCGAAGGGTTGCGACCGGTACGGGCAGGACGCTCGGTGACTTTCAGCTTGCCAACACCTGGCAAGGTCAGTTCGCCGCCGTTTTCCAGCTGATCGGCAACCACTTGGCCCAGTTGGTCCAGCAGCGCACGCACGGTAGCTTTTGGTGCGTCTACAGATTCAGCCAAATCAGCGATCAGTTGGTCTTTAGTAAGAGCCATGTAGTGTTCCTTCCCTATCAAATTCATATGGATTGCAGAGTGCAGTGTCAGCCATCGAGCCGATCTATCTGATCAGCCGCCCTCGGTCATCACCACGACGGATCGGGGTAATAGATGCCGAAATCCGGGTTTGGTTCGACCTGACAAATGCTGAATGCACGCTTAACGCAGTGACTTCGCGTAAGACCGGGCAAAACTAGCACAACGCCTGTGAAATATCCGCCTCTACCTACCCATTTGGTCAGCTTTATTGCGCTAAATCGGTAAAAAAATGCTCACCGGGTGTCAGACCGGTCTGAAAGGGCCTTCACCACGTTCCAAAACCAGTGATTGCGGTACACTGGGCCCTTTTTCGGGGAGCGCGCCCTCCCCTCTTTCATCAGCCGAGAAATCCATGCCGATCCGTCATTGCATCGTCCACCTGATCGACAAAAAACCCGACGGCACGCCCGCTGTGCTCCATGCCCGCGACTCCGAACTGGCGGAGTCCACGGCCATCGAGAACATGCTCGCCGACCTCAACGAGAGCTACAACGCCAAGCAAGGCAAGGCCTGGGGCTTCTTCCATGCCGAATCCGGGGCGCATCCGTTCAGCGGCTGGCTGAAGGAATACCTCGACGGCGGCAAGGACTTCACTGCGTTCAGTCGCGTGGCGGTGGAACACCTGCAAAAGCTGATGGAAGAATCCAACCTGTCGGTGGGCGGCCACGTGCTGTTCGCTCATTACCAGCAAGGCATGACCGACTACCTGGCGATCGCCCTGCTGCACCACAGCGAAGGCGTAGCCGTGACTGACGAGCTGGACGTGACCCCGTCGCGCCACCTGGACCTGGGCCAGTTGCACCTGGCGGCGCGGATCAACGTGTCGGAATGGCAGAACAACAAACAGTCCAGGCAGTACATCTCGTTCATCAAGGGCAAGAACGGCAAGAAGGTTTCGGAGTACTTTCGCGACTTCATCGGTTGCCAGGAAGGCGTCGACGGCCCCGGCGAAACCCGCACCCTGCTCAAGGCTTTCAGCGACTTCGTCGAAAGCGAAGACCTGCCCGAAGACGACGCCCGGGAGAAAACCAAGACCCTGGTGGACTACGCCAGCAGCCAGGCCAAGCTCGGCGAGCCGATGGGCCTGGAAGAGCTCTCGGAGCTGATCGACGAAGAGCGCCCGAAAGCGTTCTACGATCACATCCGCAACAAGGACTACGGCCTGTCGCCGGAAATTCCGGCGGATAAACGCACCCTCAATCAGTTCCGCCGCTTCACCGGCCGCGCCGAAGGCTTGTCCATCAGCTTCGAAGCGCATCTGCTGGGCTCGAAGATCGAATACGACGAAGAGGCCGGCACGCTGATCATCAAGGGTCTACCGACCTCGCTGACCGATCAGCTCAAGCGGCGTAACTGATGCTCACTCGGGTACTGAAAAAGTGCCTGCTGGTTCTGCTGGTGGTGGTCGCGTACCAGAACTGGGGCAAGATCGAGCGGGTGTTCAATCCTAGCCGCGACATAAGTTCTACCAGCCAACAGTGATGTCGGCCCTGATGACCCCATCGCGAGCAGGCTCGCTCCCACAGTGATTGCGGCAAACACAAATCCTGGGCTCACCCCCGGCCAAATGTGGGAGCGAGCCTGCTCGCGAAAGCGGAAGCCCAGTCACCACCTCAGCAAAAATCAAACCGCCTCGATGCGAAACCCGAACCGCGGAAAGTGCACATGCACCACCCCGCCACGCTCGTCCTGACGACGCAGAATCAATTCTTCGCTACCGGCAAACAACAACTCCCCAACCACCGGATCGACACCGTAATCCGTCGCCGCGATGCTCACCCGCTGCCCCGCCACAAACCCGTTCGGCTCCTCGAATGACTCATCCGGCAACGCTGCTGGCGTCGCATTGCGAGCCACCTCCAGGGCTTCTTCGGAACTCATCTGGCTCGACGCACCGTGACCGAAACCCAACACCCGCGCCAGCCACGCCGATACCGCCGGATGAGCATCCACCAAAGGTGAAGTGACAGGCGTGCCCTTGAGGAACCACAGCGGATGCGCCATGGCAAAGTCGACAATCGACGGATCGCCTAGCAGGAAGTCGCCGTCTTCACGCTGCAACTGCTGCTCCAGGCGCGCCATGATCACAGGCCATTGATGCTTGGCCTGCTCGGCGGACAGACGCGTGGCCGTGCCGCCACTGAACAGCCCGGCACGGTCGCTGATGAACGCCTTGATCGCCTCGGGCGGCAACTTGGCAAAACGCACCGCCACCGATTCCGGCTGGAACACCAGGCTTACCGCATGCTGAAACACCACCGAATCCGCCCATGCCGCAAAGGACGCAGCGATCATTTCCCGGCCCTCGGGAAACAGCGCCGGCGAGGCTTTCTCCTGCTCCAGCCGCCGGGCTATCAACGCCGTGTCGCAGTAGATGTCAGCGCCGATCTGCAACACCGGCGTCTTGCGGTAACCGCCGGTCAAGGCCGTCAGGTCCGGCTTGGGCATCATTGGCGGGATACCTACCGAACGCCAGGACAAGCCTTTGAAACCCAGCAACAGGCGGGCTTTCTCTGCGAATGGGGAGGTTGGGTAATGATGGAGGATCAGTTCAGACATGAGATTCGCCACTGCTGGGATGAAGTCTTGCAGCTTAGCGCGCCTGACCGGACCAGCCTACCGGCCTGATGAAGGCCTATCAGCCTGGCTGATGAAGCGACAGCGCACTGGCCACCAAGCATTCCTTGGCGCTTTTCTTGAGCTTTTTGATCAACCGCTCCTGCCGCAACGCCTCGCCCTTGTCACGGCAGGCCTCGGTATAGACCAGCGCGACCGCCGGGCTGGAGAGGAAAAAACGCGCGCCCTTGCCGCTCTGGTGCTTGGTGAAACGCCGCACCGGGTCATCGCTGATGCCGCAGTACAGCGAGCCGTTGGCGGCGCGCACCAGGTAGACGAACCAGGGCTTGGCCGGTTCGGGTGTGGCGGGGGCAGCGAGGCCGGGGGATGATTCGACGGTGGTCACGGAAATATTCAACAGCCGCGATGGAAACAAGCCGCGATCTTATCAGCGACTGGCCTGGAACGCCCGCAGCCCCTTGAGCGCCTGGGCGCGGACGGCGTTGCGCACCAGCGGTGTCCAGCCCAACAGCAGGCCTTTGGTGCCCAAGGCCTGGCGCGACCAGCGCCACAGGTCGAAATGATCGTGGTGCTCGTAGATCTTGCCGTCACGAAACACGAAGCGCGCCTGGATGTCGTTGACCACTGTATTGCCGGTCTGGCTGAACAGATAAGTCGCCACCCAATGGGCGCCGCCGGAACGTTCGTCGCTGCGCACGTTATCGAACGTCAGGGAAAAATCCTTGGCCCGCGTGGTGAGCATGCGCCACATGTCGCCGGCATCGCGCCCACGCAGTTCGCCAAAGGCCGGATCACTGAACACCACGTCATCGGTGTAGCAGGCGCTCATGGCCTCGGCATCGAGGCGCTGGAATGCCTGGTAGAACCGGATGATCAGGGCTGTGTGGGCATCGCTCATGGACGGACTCCGGAAATCGTTTCAGTAAGGCCTGCACGATAATCTGCCGCCGCGAGGAACACTATCGTCATTCGCTATGAAAATGACATCAGCGAAGCTCGCCGACTCTTTCGCTGACGACACCGACATACAACGCTCGACCGGCGCCGAGGCCGGCGATGATCGCGCCCAGGCCAACCAGGCCAAAGATCCAGCCCAGCGCATTCCAGCCGCCGGTCAAGTCATGTACCACGCCGACCGCGAACGGCCCCAATGACGCCAACGTATAACCAAAACCCTGGGCCATGCCGGAGAGGTTGGCGGCCACATGAGCGTCGCGCGAACGCAGCACGATCAGCGTCAGAGCCAGGGCGAATGTCGCGCCCTGCCCCAGGCCCAACAGAATCGCCCAGCCCCACAACCCGTCGATGGGCGCATAGAGACAGCCGAACAGCCCGCCGAGCACCATCAGCATGACGACCACGATGGCCAGGCGCTGGTCCTTGCCGCGCGTTGCCAGCCAGGGCGCCGCGAGGGAGCTGACCAGTTGCACGATTACCGAGCCGGACAACACGAGCCCCGCCTGGGTCGGGGTCAGCCCGCGACCGATGAGGATCGACGGCAGCCAGCCGAACACGATGTAGGCCAGGGACGATTGCAGCCCCATGTACAAGGTCACCTGCCAGGCCAGGGGATCACGCAGCAACCCGCGGACACGATACGCCGCTTGATGCGCCCCGTGTTTCTGGCCCACTTGCGGCAGCCAGAACACGGCGGCCAGCAGGGCCGGCAGCATCCAGAAGCCCAGGCCGAGGGCCCAGTCATGGCCCAGATGTTCGCTCAATGGCACCGTCGCGCCGGCCGCCATCGCCGCACCCAGGCACAGCGCCATGGTGTAGACACCGGTCATGGTGCCGGCCTGCTTGGCGAAGTCGCGCTTGACGATGCCCGGCAGCAACACGCCGATCACACCGATGCTGGCGCCAGCGAGGATGCTGCCCGCGAACAGGCCGAACTGGCCGAACGAGCTGCGCAGGATGATGCCGCCAGCCAGCGTGAGCAGGATCCCGAGCACCACTCGTTCAGCGCCGAAGCGCCGCGCCAGCACTGGCGCCAATGGCGCGAACAGGCCCAGGCAGAGCACTGGCAAGGTTGTCAGCAGACCGGCCTGGGCAGCCGACAGGCCAAGGCTTTTCGACACGTCGCTGAGCAGCGGTGCCATGCTCGACAAGGCCGGGCGCAGGTTCAACGCGACCAGGATCAGGCCTAGCAGCAGCAACCAGGGCCGGCGCACCAGCGGGTGGCTCTGCTGGGCCTGCTCGTCGTCCGCCTCGGCGTCGATCAGCAATTCTTCGAGTTCGGCGCCGCGTTTGTTCGGCGTTGCGGTAGTGCGGTCAAGCGGATCGCGGGACATGGAAAGCTCGGGTTCAGGGTTCATTGATCAACTGCCGGCAGAGGGTCTTGGCCCGCTCCGGATCCTGGCGTTCGACGGCTTCGAGGATTTCGATGTGCAGGTCGAACACGTGTTGATGGCGCGGAATGATATTGAGGCTCTGACGCAACTGAGCGCCGATCACGCTGGAGAAATAGCGATACAGCTCGCTCAGGGCCGGGTTGTGCGCGGCGTCCACGAGCAGGCGATGGAACACCAGGTCGCAGGCGATGTAGTGCTCCAGGTCGCCGTGATAATGCTCGCCGCTGGTTTTCAGCGCCTGGCGCAAGGCAAGCAGATCGTCCTCGGTGCGCCGTAGCGCCGCCAGGCCGATGGCCTCGACTTCAAGGATGTGCCGGGTTTCCCGGGCCTGCTCCAACGAGCAACGGGAGAGCGCCTTGAGCGTGTCCAGCGGGTCGACGACCGCACGCACGTAACTGCCGTCGCCCTGACGAATCTCGATCAATCCGGAAAACGCCAGTACGCGCATGGCTTCGCGCACCGTGTTTCGGCTGATGCCTAGCTCGGCGACCAATTCCGGCTCGGTAGGCAAGCGCTGGCCGACAGCCCACACGCCGTCGCTGATGCGTTGGCGCAGTTGCTCCAAGGCTTGATCGACCAGGGAGCGCTTTATTAGCGGGGACATTTCTGACATGGGGCTCGCCTTTTCATCCAATCATGGGATGAATTTTCTGACATGTTAGTCAGCTTCGTGTAGGACGGCAACCGCCTACGTTTTATTGGAGGCAAAGAATCCGAATTTTCGATTAGTCAGATTTACCCTTTACGGGTAATCATTGAGACAAGGCAAACGGCTTCTTATGGAAAAGAGCACACCCCATTACGACCTGACAGTGGTCAAGGCCGAGGTTCACAGGTTGGGAAGCAAGGCGTTCACATTGAACGCCCGCGAAGGCGGACGAAGGATGATGTTGAGTCTCGCCCGGATGCTGCGGATCGTTCACCTGTTGGAATACAGGATGCTGCATAAATCGATGACCACGTATGCCGATCACCGAATCTGGCAAGACGTCTATCACACAACATTTCAGGATCGGGAGATTTACATCAAGGTGACTTACCGCCCCGGCGGTGGGCATCCGGTGGTCTCCTTCAAGGAGAAAAACCAATGAAACTCCAGCAATGTGTCAGCTGCGGCAGCATCGACGCGATGCATCATTTCAAAGGCCGTAGCTTTACGGTCGACTACAGGCAGGTGACTCGGCAAGTACACGATATTGCCGGATGGGAATGCCGGATCTGCGGTGAAATCGAATTCGATCACGACACTGACAGCGCCGAACGTTACTCCAGGGCCAGCGACCAATTGCTGGAAGATTACGCGCTGGCGACAGGTGCGGAAATCAAACGCATCCGCCGCAAACTGCACCTCACGCAAAAAGACGCGGTGAAGCTGCTATCCGGAGGCGGGCATAACGCGTTTTCCCGTTATGAACGCGGCGAAGTTACCCCGGCTCAGTCGTTATTCCTGCTGATGCGCCTGCTTGATCGGCATCCGCACCTGATGGCTGAAGTCCACTCGCTGAACGACGAAGCCCATTTGCAGCAACTGTTGTCGGGTCGCCATCCGGAACATGACACGGCGGATCTCTGACCCGAAAAAAAACAAACCCGGACAAGTCCGGGTCTATTTTCACTGCCTGAGATCGGATCAGTGCAGGATCTGGCTCAGGAACAACTTCGTACGGTCATTCTGCGGGTTGTCGAAGAAGTCATTCGGCGCAGCCTGTTCAACGATTTCGCCTTTGTCCATGAAGATCACGCGGTTGGCCACGGTGCGGGCGAAGCCCATCTCGTGGGTCACGCACAGCATGGTCATGCCGTCTTCGGCCAGGCCGATCATGGTGTCCAGAACCTCTTTCACCATTTCCGGGTCGAGGGCCGAGGTCGGTTCGTCGAACAGCATGATTTTCGGTTTCATGCACAGGGCACGGGCAATCGCCACGCGCTGCTGCTGACCGCCAGAGAGCTGGCCCGGGTACTTGTGCGCCTGTTCCGGAATGCGTACGCGCTCCAGATAATGCATGGCGATTTCCTCGGCCTTGCGCTTGGGCATCTTGCGCACCCACATCGGCGCCAGGGTGCAGTTCTGCAGGATGGTCAGGTGCGGGAACAGGTTGAAGTGCTGGAACACCATGCCGACTTCGCGGCGGATCGCTTCGATCTGCTTGAGGTCGTTGGTCAGTTCCACGCCGTCGACCACGATGCGGCCCTGCTGGTGTTCTTCCAGGCGATTGAGGCAGCGGATGGTGGTGGACTTGCCAGAACCCGACGGGCCGCACAGCACGATACGCTCGCCCTGCTTGACGTTCAGGTTGATGTCTTTCAACACGTGGAACTGGCCGTACCACTTGTTCACGCCCTGCATCTGAATAATGCCTTCAGGGCTCACAGGCTGTTTGATCGCTTCACTCATGAGTCAACTCCTAACGCTTGTGGCCAGTGTCCAGCTTGCGTTCCAAATGCATGGAATAGCGGGACATACCAAAACAGAAAATCCAGAACACCAGGGCGGCAAACACATAGCCTTCAGTGGCCATGCCCAGCCATTTCGGGTCGGCGGCAGCTTGTTTCACGCTGTTGAGCAAGTCGAACAGGCCGATGATGATCACCAGGCTCGTGTCCTTGAACAATGCGATGAAGGTGTTGACGATCCCCGGGATCACCATCTTCAGCGCCTGCGGAAGGATAACCAGGCCCATGCTGCGCCAGTAGCCCAGGCCCATCGCCGCGGCCGCTTCGTATTGCCCCTTCGGAATCGCTTGCAGACCGCCACGCACCACTTCGGCCACGTAGGCCGACTGGAACAGGATCACGCCGATCAGCGCCCGCAGCAGCTTGTCGAAGTTCATGCCCTCAGGCAGGAACAACGGCAGCATCACCGAGGACATGAACAGCACCGTGATCAACGGCACGCCGCGCCAGAACTCGATGAAGGTCACGCAGACCACGCGGATCGCCGGCATGTTCGAGCGCCGGCCCAGGGCCAGGACGATGCCCAGCGGCAGAGCACCGACGATACCGACGGTGGCGATTACCAACGTCAGCATCAGGCCGCCCCACTGGCTGGTCGCCACGGTATCGAGACCGAAAACGCCACCGTGCAGCAGGCACCAGGCAATGATCGGGTACAGCACCAGGAAGCTGAGGCCGTAGATCGCCTTGCGCGGGAAGCGCGAGATGAACAGCGGCGCCACGCCAAGCACTGCCGCCCACACCGTCAGGTCTACGCGCCAGCGCAGGCCTGTCGGGTAATAGCCGTACATGAACTGGCCGAAACGCTGTTGGATGAACACCCAGCAGGCGCCTTCCTTGGTGCAGTCGGCCTGGGTGGTGCCGACCCAGTTGGCATCGAGGATAGCCCAACCGAGGATCGGTGGAACTATCAGGTAGATCAGGTAGAACGCGAACAACGTCAGCAGCGTGTTGAGCCAGCTGGAGAACATGTTCGCGCGCATCCATGCCACCGGCCCGAACACTTTGCTCGGTGGCGGCATATCAGGTTTGAAAGTATGGGATGTCATGCGCTTTTCCTCACCGCTCGATCAGCGCAATGCGCTTGTTGTACCAGTTCATCAGCAAGGAAATGCTGATACTGATCGCCAGGTACACGCTCATGGTGATCGCGATCACCTCGATGGCCTGACCGGTCTGGTTCAACACCGTGCCAGCAAACAGCGAAACCATTTCCGGATAACCGATACCGGCCGCCAGCGAAGAGTTCTTCGCCAGGTTCAAGTATTGGCTGGTCAGCGGCGGGATGATCACGCGCAGGGCTTGCGGGATGATCACCTTGCGCAGGGTCGGACCGTTGCGCAGGCCCAGCGAGTGAGCCGCCTCGGTCTGGCCATGGCTGACCGACTTGATGCCAGAACGCACGATCTCGGCGATGAACGCCGCGGTGTACACCGTCAGCGCCAGGGTCAAGGCCAGCAGTTCCGGGATGAGAACCCAGCCACCGACGAAGTTGAAACCCTTGAGCTGCGGCATTTCCCAATGCACGGGCGCGCCGAAGATCAGTGCGCACAACGCCGGGATCACCAGGAACAGCGCCAGGCCGACCCAGAATTTATGGAACGGCTCGCCGGTCGCTTCGAAACGCTTGTTGGCCCAGCGGGTCATCAGCACGATGGCGACAATCGCCAGCACCACGCTGACCGCGAATGGCCAGAACCCTTCGGCCATCAACGCCGCCGGCATGTTCAGGCCACGGCTGCTGACGAAGAAGGTGTCGCCGAAGTTGTGGGCAGCCCGTGGTCCCGGCATCGTCAGGAATACCGCGAAGTACCAGAACAGGATCTGCAACAGCGGTGGGATGTTACGAAAGACCTCCACGTAGACGGTCGCCAGCTTGGAGATTATCCAGTTCTTCGACAAGCGTGCGACGCCGATGATGAACCCCAGGATGGTCGCCAGAATCACGCCAATGAAGGTCACCAGGAGGGTGTTGAGCAAACCGATTACAAAGACGCGGGCATAACTGTCCGCTTCGGTGTAGTCGATCAGGTGTTGGGCGATGCCGAAACCGGCACTGCGCTCCAGAAAGCCGAAACCGGACGTGATGCCCCGGTGTTCCAGGTTGGTCTGTGTGTTATCGAACAGAAACCAGCCCAGCGAAATAACCGCCACGATGGTGACGATCTGAAATACCCACGCACGCACTCGTGGATCGCTGAGGCTGAGCCTCTGCTTAGGTGCGCCGATTGAATTTTGCATGAAGTGCCCCGCAAAGAATGGAACAGAACATCACCCGGTGGTTGGCCCACCGGGTGATAGAACCATCAGCGCACTGGTGGTGCGTATTGGATGCCGCCTGCGTTCCACAGAGCGTTCAGACCGCGATCGATCTGCAGCGGGGTGTCCTTGCCGAGGTTGCGCTCGAACATTTCACCGTAGTTGCCGACTTGCTTGACGATCTGCACAACCCAGTCTTTCGGCAGCTTCAGGTCTTTACCGTATTCACCGTCAGCGCCCAGCATACGAGCGACGTCCGGGTTCTTGGTGGACTTGGCTTCAGCTTCGACGTTCTTCGAGGTCACGCCTGCTTCTTCGGCATTGAGCATGGCGAAGCCAGTCCAACGCACGATGGCCAGCCACTCGTCGTCGCCGTTACGCACGACCGGACCCAGTGGCTCCTTGGAGATGGTTTCCGGCAGGACCACGTAGTCCTTCGGCGAAGCCAGCTTGCTGCGCTGGGCGAACAGTTGGGATTTGTCGGAGGTCAGCACGTCGCAACGACCGGATTCCAGCGACTTGGCGCTTTCATCGGAGGTGTCGAAAGTGATCGGGGTGTACTTCAGGCCGTTGGCGCGGAAGTAGTCGGACACGTTCAGCTCGGTGGTGGTACCGGCCTGGATGCAGATGGTTGCACCGTCCAGTTCCTTGGCGCTCTTGACGCCCAATTTGCTGTTGGCCAGGAAGCCGATGCCGTCGTAGTAGGTAATGAAGCCCGGGAATTTCAAGCCCATGCCCGCATCACGGGAGCTGGTCATGGTGGAGTTGCGCGACAGCATGTCGATTTCGCCGGATTGCAGCGCGGTGAAGCGCTCCTTGGCGTTCAACTGGCTGAACTTGACCTTGGTCGCATCGCCAAACACCGCAGCGGCCACGGCACGGCAGAAGTCAGCGTCGATACCCACGATCTTGCCGGTGGAATCAGGCACCGAGAAACCCGGCAGGCCATCACTTACACCACATTGCACAAAACCTTTCTTCTGCACGGCATCCAGGGTTGCACCCGCCTGAGCGAACCCGCTGACACCGAGAACTGCTGCTGCAGTCACGACTGCCAGGGTGGATTTCAGTAACTTCATTCAAACCTCCAGTTTTGCTCTTGTTGTGTCGGAGCTGGGACCCTGTCGCACCCTTTTGAGGCATTGCCGACCCTTGTTGGCTTTTTTTAGGGTCAACCGACGTCTGGGCCTTCGCTATGAGTCTAATAAATGAGAGCGGCTATAAACGGCGCCTTACTCACTTCTCACCAATCGGCCGAACGGGCTGTAGCCCTTCACGTTCGCGAAGCCCGTAGCGGCTATTGGCGAACATCCATCACCGGATTTCTGATATCCCATGCGTCGCGTCGAGCTGATAGTGTTACCGCGCTGCGTAAGAATCATCATTCGGCTAAACCAATAGCAAAGCCCGTACCACACCGCTGCGCTTGTCCGTTACTGGCGACGTCAAGACAAAAACTTGTAGCATTGCGACATCTAATTAACTGAGGCACCAGGCGCGCACCGCAATCAGGCACTGATTGAGCGCACCCGCACATTTTTGGAGCACACCATGACCGACCCCTTGATTCTCGAGCCCTCCAGCACCGCCGATGCGTGCGTTATCTGGCTCCACGGCCTGGGCGCCGATCGCTACGACTTCATGCCGGTCGCCGAAATGCTGCAGCAAAGCCTGCTGACCACGCGCTTCGTATTGCCCCAGGCGCCGACGCAACCGGTGACCATCAATGGTGGCTACGCCATGCCCAGCTGGTATGACATTCGTGCCTTGAGCCCGGCGCGGGCGATCGACGAGCAACAACTGGACGCCTCGGCACAACGGGTCATCGACCTGATGGAAACCCAGCGAGCCAGCGGAATAGACGCCTCGCGGATTTTCCTGGCAGGTTTTTCCCAAGGCGGAGCAGTGGTTTATCACACGGCATTCGTCAAGTGGCAGGGACCGCTGGGCGGCGTGATTGCGCTGTCCACTTATGCGCCAACTTTCGGCGAAGAACTGCAGTTGTCGGCCAGCCAGCAACGCATTCCGGTACTGGCGCTGCACGGACAGTACGACGAAGTGGTACTCAACCCGATGGGCCGGACCGCCAAAGAGTATCTGAAGCAGCATGGTGTCACCGTGACATGGCAAGAATACCCAATGGGCCACGAAGTGTTACCCGAGGAGATTCGCGACATCGGTACCTGGCTGGCGGAACGCTTGCGCTAAGAGGCAGATAGCCACGCCAGCGCTTTGATGATCACACTACGCCGCGCCCGTTTCTTGCATTACACTGGCCGGCGTACATTCCTTAACCAACCGATGAGATGACCGTGCTCAAAGCACTCAAGAAGATGTTCGGTAAAAGCGAGGCCGAGCAACTCGCGCCTGAAGCCAGCGCCCCCGCCCACGGCGCGAGCCGCACCGATGCGCACCAACCACGTCGGACCGCCCCCGTTGCGGACGCAAAACTATCGCCGTCGACCGCATCCGTTGCGCAACCCGTGGCGGCATCCGAGCCGGAAAAACCACGCAGCGAAGCCCCAAAGCCACGTCGCGAGCGCGCACCCAAACCGCCGGTCGTTGCCTGGAAGCTCGAAGACTTCGTCGTAGAACCTCAGGAAGGCAAGACCCGCTTCCACGATTTCAAGCTCGCCCCCGAGCTGATGCATGCCATCCAGGACCTGGGCTTCCCGTACTGCACGCCGATCCAGGCGCAAGTGCTGGGCTATACCCTCGCCGGCAAGGACGCTATCGGTCGTGCCCAGACCGGCACCGGCAAGACCGCCGCGTTCCTGATTTCGATCATCACCCAGTTGCTCCAGACCCCGCCCCCCAAGGAACGCTACATGGGCGAGCCGCGGGCGCTGATCATCGCGCCAACCCGTGAGCTGGTGGTGCAGATCGCCAAGGATGCCGCCGACCTGACCAAGTACACCGGCCTGAACGTGATGACGTTCGTCGGCGGCATGGATTTCGACAAGCAGCTCAAGCACCTCGAGGCCCGCCACTGCGACATCCTCGTGGCGACGCCGGGACGCCTGCTGGACTTCAACCAGCGCGGCGACGTGCACCTGGACATGGTCGAAGTGATGGTGCTCGACGAGGCCGACCGAATGCTCGACATGGGCTTCATACCCCAGGTACGCCAGATCATTCGCCAGACCCCGCCGAAAAACGAACGCCAGACATTGCTGTTTTCCGCCACCTTCACCGAAGACGTGATGAACCTGGCCAAGCAATGGACCACCGATCCTGCAATCGTCGAGATCGAAGCCGAAAACGTCGCCAGCGAAAATGTCGAACAGCACATCTACGCGGTCGCCGGTGCCGACAAGTACAAACTGCTCTACAACCTGGTCAACGACAACGGTTGGGAGCGGGTGATGGTCTTCGCCAACCGCAAGGACGAAGTGCGCCGCATCGAAGAACGCCTGGTGCGCGATGGCGTCAACGCCGCGCAACTGTCGGGCGACGTGCCGCAGCACAAGCGCATCAAGACACTTGAAGGTTTCCGCGAAGGCAAGATCCGCGTGCTGGTCGCCACCGACGTGGCCGGTCGCGGCATTCACATCGACGGCATCAGCCACGTGATCAATTTCACCCTGCCGGAAGTGCCGGACGACTACGTGCACCGTATCGGCCGCACCGGTCGTGCCGGGGCCGCCGGGGTTTCGATCAGCTTCGCCGGCGAGGATGATTCTTACCAGTTACCCTCGATCGAGGCACTGCTGGGCCGCAAGATCAGTTGCGAGATGCCGCCGACTCATCTGTTGCGGCCGGTCGAGCGCAAGCGACCTTAACCGTCTTCACAGTACCGAAAGCGCAGCCCAACCAGGCTGCGCTTTTTTTCGTCTTGGATACCCTGGTAGTTCAACAGGTTGCCTACCGCTTCCAGCGATCCGCCGCCGCATGATCACTGTCCCGCCCCTCGACCCAACGCGGGCCGTCGGCGGTATTTTCCTTTTTCCAGAACGGTGCGCGGGTCTTCAGGTAGTCCATGACAAAGGCGCAGGCGTCAAATGCCGCCTGGCGATGGGCGCTGGCGGCGCCGACAAAAACGATCGGCTCACCCGGTTCCAGGGCGCCGATGCGGTGCAATACCTCAAGCTTGAGCAGCGGCCAGCGCTGCTCGGCCTCGGTGGCGATCTTGCCCAGGGCTTTTTCGGTCATGCCCGGATAATGCTCGAGAAACATCCCGGACACATCGAGGCCGTCATTGAAGTCGCGCACGTAGCCGACAAAACTCACCACGGCGCCGACGCCGACATTTGCTGCCTGCATCGCATTGACCTCGGCCCCCGGGTCGAACGGCTCGGCCTGCACCCGAATCGCCATGGCTCAGCCTCCGGTCACGGTGGGAAAGAAGGCCACTTCGTCGCCGTCCGCCAGCGGTTCATCGAGCTGGCACAGGTCTTCGTTGCGGGCGCACATCAGGTTCTGCTCTCGCAGCACCTCGGCTCCGTCACGCTGAGCGAGCAATGCGCGCACATCGTCAACCGTGGCGAAAACGCCCTCCACTTTCAGCGAATCCACGCCGAGCGCTTCGCGATAACGGGCAAAGAACTTCACGGTGATGTTCATGGCGCATCCGCCTGGAAGTGGCCGCTCTTGCCGCCGAGTTTTTCCAGCACACGCACGCCCTCGATGGCCATGCCCCGGTCTACGGCCTTGCACATGTCGTAGAGGGTGAGCGCGGCGACGCTGGCGGCGGTGAGCGCCTCCATCTCGACACCGGTCTGTCCCGACAGCTTGCAGCGGGCCACGATGCGCACCCGGTCCTCGCCTTCGGCGGTCAATTCGACCTTGACGCTGGTGAGCATGAGCGGATGGCAGAGCGGGATCAGGTCACTGGTTTTTTTTGCCGCCTGGATACCGGCAATACGCGCGACGGCGAACACATCGCCCTTGGGATGGCCGCCGCTGACGATCATTTGCAGAGTATCGGGCAGCATGCGCACAAAGGCTTCGGCGGTGGCTTCGCGGAACGTCACGGCCTTGTCGGTCACGTCGACCATGTTGGCGCGACCTTGGGAATCGAGATGGGTCAGCACAGGGTAACTCCTGATCAGGAGCGTCGATTGTAAACCTGTGAGTCAAATTCCGGCAGGGTTGATTGTCGTACCCACAATTGGCCAAACCCAGCAGATCCCTTGTGGGAGCGAGCCTGCTCGCGAAGGCGGTGTATCAGATAAGAATATTTGGCTGACATACTGCATTCGCGAGCAGGCTCGCTCCCACAGGGTCATGTGGTGCATGAAAGAACCGGGCGACCTTGATGGCCGCCCGGTTCGCTTGAGTTACAGATGAGATTCGGCGTATTCGGCCAGGATCGAGCGCGGTACGCCCTGCAGGGTGATGTGGACGCCGTTGGGGAAGTCCTTGAAGCGTTCGGTCAGGTAGGTCAGCCCGGAGCTGGTCGCGGACAGGTAAGGGGTGTCGATCTGCGCCAGGTTACCCAGGCACACCACTTTGGAACCGGCGCCGGCACGGGTAATGATGGTTTTCATCTGGTGCGGGGTCAGGTTCTGGCATTCGTCGATCAGGATCAGGCTCTGCTGGAAGCTGCGGCCTCGGATGTAGTTGAGGGATTTGAACTGCAACGGCACTTTGCTGAGGATGTAGTCGACGCTGCCATGGGTGCTCTCGTCATCCATGTGCAAGGCTTCGAGGTTGTCGGTAATTGCACCCAGCCACGGCTCCATTTTTTCCGCTTCGGTACCGGGCAGGAAGCCGATTTCCTGGTCCAGGCCCTGCACGCTGCGAGTGGCGATGATGCGCCGGTAGCGCTTGCTGACCATGGTCTGTTCGATGGCGGCGGCGAGGGCCAGGATGGTCTTGCCGGAACCGGCGGCGCCGGACAGGTTGACCAGGTGGATGTCCGGGTCGAGCAAGGCGAACAGCGCCAGGCTCTGGTAGATGTCGCGAGGCTTGAGGCCCCACGCCTCCTGATGCAGCAGGGGTTCCTGGTGCAGGTCGAGGATCAGCAGCTTGTCGACCTGGATTTCCTTGATCCAGCCGACGAATCCTTGTTCATCGATAATGAATTCGTTGATGTGCACCGCCGGCAGGTTGTCGATCAGTTGCACCTGGTGCCAGGTGCGCCCATGGTCCTGGCGGGTCTCGACCTTGCTCACGCGGTCCCAGAAGGAGCCGGTCATGGTGTGGTAGCCGTTAGGCAACAGCGATACGTCGTCGACCAGTTGGTCGGTGCTGTAGTCCTCCGCCGCGATCCCGCAGGCGCGGGCCTTGAGGCGCATGTTGATGTCTTTGGTCACCAGCACCACGGCTTGATCCTTGTTGCGCGCGTGCAGGTCGATCAACTGGTTGATGATGATGTTGTCGTTCAGGTGTTCAGGCAGCACCAGGTTGGGTTCGGTGCGCTTGCTCATCAGGATCGAGAGCAGGCCCTTGGGGCCGCTCTTGCCGCGCTGGATCGGCACCCCCAGTTCAACGTCTTCTGGAGAGGCATCGCCCAGGGTCTTGTCGATCAGGCGGATCGCCTGCCGGCATTCAGCCGCCACGCTGTGATGGCCGCTCTTGAGCTTGTCCAGCTCCTCGAGCACGGTCATCGGGATGGCGACGTGGTGTTCTTCGAAATTCAGCAGCGCGTTTGGATCGTGGATCAATACGTTGGTATCGAGTACATACAGGATTGGCTGGTTGGAGGAAGGGCTACGTCCGTGGTCATCCATACTCGGTCACCTTTGTGGGGGCCATTCGACGCAATACCGTGACAGTGCTGCGCCTCGAGGTAGCCACCGAATTCACCCGCGAGGATTTGGGGTGAACTGCACACAATCTGGGTCTTGGAAGACGCCACCTGTGTTGCAGGTTTCGGCGGTCTGACTTCTTGATACTCCAAAAACGATGACAGGAAAAAGCACTTTGACGCTTTTTTGAAGTTTATTTTTCAGAGTGACGAATAACCCTTGGCGTAGTGCCCCGGCGCCGTTAAAGTCGGAAGTCCGGTCGCCCTGAATGCGCGACCCGATTCCCGCCCCGCCCAATGTTTACGGGACTTTTGCCTTTTTTCAGCGAAACGCGTCCTGACACTCTTCCCAGCCGATCCCGCTTTGCGCCGTTTGCGTAACGAGCCAGGGCAGCGCCGTTTTCACCGCGTCCTGCTTGGCATTGAAGTTGATGACCCCGTGGCGCCACAACAGCATCAAGGTCAGCGCGCGCTGGGCACTCTGCTCGGGCTTGAGGCGGTTGGTGCTGTCCTGGGGATCGATATCCCATAGCGCCACTTGCAGGCCCTGGTTCCTGAAGAATGCCTGGGCATCGCCTCGACGCTGGCCCTGTGGCGGACGGAACAGGGGCACGTAATTCTCCGGCAGCCTGCCCTTGACCAGGTCAACGCTGCGCCGTACCGAGTCCTGCCAGTCCTGCCAATGGCTGTGGGAGCGGAACTCCCAGCCCTGCACCCCGACGCATTGCCCAGCAAACAGAGTCTGGAGATCATTTGCCGAGCCGTCTGTCAGGCGCGCCTGGATGTCCTTGCCCAGCACAAAAAAAGTGCCGTTCATGTTCGACTTGCGCAGGTACTCGGTCAGCCATGGCGTGTGGTCCGGCGCGACGTTGGCAGCGCTGTCGAAGGTCAGCAAGAACAGTCGGTCATTCATCTGCTCACCGTTGCGCTCGTAATCGCCGAAACGCTCGACTTCGCTGCTGACCTGGGGAAACAGCGCAGCCTTGCGCAGCAGCTCGTCGCGGTATTGCGTATGAAAGATCCGGCTCGGCTCGGCCCACTTGATGTAATAGGAATTGTCGTCGAGCCGGAACCGGGCCGCTTCTTCGCGCAGGGTCGCCATGTCCTCGACCAGGTAGCAGAAGGAGGCATCCAGCGTGCAACTGCGCTGGGCGAAGTTGTAGCTCGAAAGCAGGCGCTGCCATAGCCGTGCGCGCAAGGCGTTCACCGCGACCATATTGACCGAGCGCAGCCCCAGGTATTGCTTGAGGGCTATTTCGTCCATGGCATCGGCATCCAGCAATACCCGGGCGAACATCAGGACCTCGGCCCGCGAAGCCACATCGAACAGCGTCGGGCTGGTGAGCTGTTCAGGCCAGGTGCTGCGGTCCAGGGTTGCGACGTCGTTGGGCGCAGCGAAAGCGCCGAGGCTCAACAACCAGGCCGACAGTAAAAGGACGATACGCAAAAGGGATGCTCCATAACGAAACCCGCGCGGGATGATAGCTGATCTGGTGCGGCACTGGCCTGTGACCGCATCCTTCTTGGCGAACCTGCTTGTGTGGCGAGGGAGCTTGCTCCCGCTGGGTCGGTCCGACGCTTCGGGCGCAGCGGCCCCAGGATCTTACGGTCGCTGCGCAACCGAGCGGGAGCAAGCTCCCTCGCCACAAGGGCCTCTCTGCAATCCATCCGCCCACCACCCATCCCCTATCACCTCAATAGCTGGAGTCCACCCGGACAACCCCCTAGAATCGCCGCACCCTTAAAGGAGACGTTTGCATGCTGATGGTGATTTCCCCCGCCAAGACCCTCGATTACGAAACACCGCCGGCCACCGAGCGTTTTACCCAGCCGCAGTACCTGGATCACTCCCAAGAGCTGATTGAACAATTGCGCGAATTCTCGCCAGCGCAGATCAGCGAGTTGATGCACGTCTCCGACAAGATCGGCGGCCTCAATGCCGCGCGATTCGGCAGCTGGAACCCGGCGTTTACCCCGGCCAATGCCAAACAGGCGTTGCTGGCGTTCAAGGGCGATGTGTACACCGGCCTCGACGCGCAAAGCCTCGGTGAAGCTGATTTCGACTACGCCCAACAGCACCTGCGCATGCTCTCCGGCCTCTACGGTCTGCTGCGTCCGCTGGACTTGATGCAACCTTATCGCCTGGAGATGGGCACGAAGCTGGCCAATGCCCGGGGTAAGGACCTTTATGCATTCTGGGGCACCCGCATCAGCGAATGGCTGAACGAAGCCTTGGCCGATCAGGGCGACGACGTACTGTTGAACCTGGCTTCCAATGAATATTTCTCGGCGGTCAAGCGCAGTGCACTGAAAGCCCGCGTCATCGATGCCGAGTTCAAGGATCTGAAGAACGGCCAATACAAGATCATCAGTTTCTACGCCAAGAAAGCCCGGGGCTTGATGAGCCGGTTTGTCATCGAGCAGCGCATCAACGATCCCGTGCAACTCAGACACTTCGATGTACAGGGCTATCGTTACAACGCCGAACAATCCTCCCCGAACAAGTTGGTCTTTTTGCGCGACCACGCCCCGCAATAACGCAACACCTGTTTCGGGCCCCGATAAGGGGCCTCGATCATCCCGCTATATGTCATCTCACTTCCCCACCGCACTTGACACTTTCTTGGCGTCAACAAAACAAACACCCCCTGCTCTAACTTTTCTTTCACTCGACAAATGTCAGATTTTTCCGTAGTGGCACGGAAATTTTTCATCAGTAGTGGCACAAAACTATCTACCCCCGCCAACTCCCCGAAACTAAAGGCCAAAAGCGCGCGTGCTATCAATTTGAGAGCAGTGCCATCTAGGCAAATATTTCGAAAAATTTCGAAAATGGCGATGAGCGGATCGGAACTATGTGAAATTGCACGGCTCATACCACCCGTAACGATTCTCGCCGAGTGTGTACGAGATAACTTACGTGGCACGTCGTCCGAAGTAACCGAGTTGTCACGACAATTTAGCGAAACGGTCGTCTAATTGGATCCACCCTTAAAAGGACGGGAGATAAAGCACCATTTGTATCCCCTACAAGGCCAAGGCTGCGCCCCTATAACGTGCTCACCCGAGCACACAAGCTTCTGATTTTGTGGGCTTTTTGCCAGAAATCGGAAAGTGAACGACCGTTGCACGAACGTCCCGCCAACGAGGACTGGCTGCATAACAGGGCAGGTCATAACAACTAGGCCGCTTTGCGCACAACTTGAGTGCATTTATTTAGACACTCGGAACTTAGTATGCCTGCACACGGCACTGTGGCGCCTGCATTCCACACTTCCGAGTGCGCGATGACCGCTGAACACTTATTAACTCCGGCCATTTGATGGCGTGAAAACAGAGGTAAATGCGATGCGCATTAGCATATTTGGTTTGGGTTACGTCGGTGCAGTATGTGCCGGTTGCCTGTCTGCACGGGGCCATGATGTAGTTGGCGTAGATGTCGCCAAAGACAAGATCGACATGATCAACGCCGGTAAATCACCGATCGTTGAACCGGGCCTGGGCGAGCTATTGGCGCAAGGCATTCAAACGGGTCGCCTGCGCGGTACTACCAACTTCGCCGAAGCTATTCGTGATACTGACCTGTCGATGATTTGCGTCGGTACACCGAGCAAAAAGAACGGCGACCTGGAACTGAACTACATCGAAGCCGTGTGCCGCGAGATCGGTTTTGTCCTGCGTGACAAGACCACCCGTCACACCATCGTGGTTCGCAGTACCGTACTGCCGGGCACCGTGGCCAATGTGGTCATCCCGATCCTCGAAGACTGCTCCGGCAAGAAAGCCGGCGTCGATTTCGGCGTCGCGGTCAACCCTGAGTTCCTGCGTGAAAGCACCGCGATCAAGGACTACGACCAGCCGCCAATGACCGTCATCGGCGAGTTCGACAAAGCGTCGGGCGACGTCCTGCAATCGCTGTACGAAGAACTCGACGCACCGGTCATCCGCAAGGACATCGCTGTCGCCGAGATGATCAAGTACACCTGCAACGTCTGGCACGCCACCAAGGTGACCTTCGCCAACGAGATCGGCAACATCGCCAAGGCCGTCGGCGTCGATGGTCGTGAAGTGATGGACGTAGTCTGCCAGGACAAGGTCCTGAACCTGTCCCAGTACTACATGCGTCCAGGCTTCGCTTTCGGCGGCTCGTGCCTGCCAAAAGACGTGCGCGCCCTGACCTACCGTGCAGGCTCGCTGGACGTGGAAGCGCCGCTGCTCAACTCGCTGATGCGCAGCAACGAATCCCAGGTGCAGAACGCCTTCGACATCGTCTCCAGCCACGACAAGCGCAAAGTCGCCCTGCTGGGCCTGAGCTTCAAGGCCGGCACCGACGACCTGCGTGAAAGCCCACTGGTGGAACTGGCGGAAATGCTGATCGGCAAGGGTTTCGACCTGAAGATCTACGACAGCAACGTCGAATACGCACGCGTCCACGGTGCGAACAAGGATTACATCGAGTCGAAGATTCCTCACGTCTCGTCCTTGCTCAATTCGGACTTCGACGCGGTGATCGACAACTCCGACATCATCATCCTTGGTAACCGCGACGAGAAGTTCCGCGCGCTGACCGAGAACGTACCGGAAGGCAAGCAGGTCATCGACCTGGTTGGCTTCATGTCCAAGGCCACCTCCCCGAGTGGCCGGACCGAAGGCATCTGCTGGTAAGTCTGTTAGCCGGCCGGGGCGTGCCCCGGCCGGCCTTTCGCCTGCCTTAACCCATCGGGCCGCCCACAAGGCCCGCCCGAGATAGAGACGGATGCAGATTATGCACAGGCTAAAGCACGGCCTGCTTCAGGCCGCCGGTTGGCTGTTTTACTTGAGTTTATTGATGGGCATCGCCACGGCGCTGCCCACGTCCACGTTCGACTCCGAATCGAAGGATTTCATCTTCCTGATCGGCGCCGTGGGCATCTGGCGTTATTCCATGGGCGCGACGCATTTCGTGCGCGGCATGATTTTCCTGTACATCGTCTACCCACACCTGCGCCGCAAAGTGCGCAAGCTGGGCAAGGCGGCGGATCCGTCCCACGTTTACCTGATGGTCACCAGCTTCCGCATCGATGCGCTGACCACCGCCCAGGTCTACAGCTCGGTCATCCGCGAAGCCATCGACTGCGGGCTGCCGACCACCGTGGTCTGCTCCATCGTGGAAATGTCCGACGAACTGCTGGTCAAGAGCCTCTGGGCCCGCATGAACCCGCCAGAGCACGTCAAGCTGGACTTCGTGCGCATTCCCGGTACCGGCAAGCGTGACGGCCTGGCCTTCGGTTTCCGTGCCATCTCCCGTCACCTGCCGGACGACCGTGCCGTCGTGGCCGTGATCGACGGCGATACCGTCCTGGCCGAAGGCGTCGTGCGCAAGACCGTGCCGTGGTTCCAGCTGTTCGGCAACGTCGGCGGCCTGACCACCAACGAGTTCTGCGAAGTGCGCGGCGGCTACATCATGAGCGAGTGGCACAAGCTGCGTTTCGCCCAGCGTCACATCAACATGTGCTCCATGGCCCTGTCCAAGCGCGTGTTGACCATGACCGGGCGCATGTCGGTGTTCCGCGCCACCGTCGTGACCAACCCGGACTTCATCGCCGACGTTGAAAGCGACTCGCTGCAACACTGGCGCCTGGGCCGCTTCAAGTTCCTCACCGGCGATGACAAGTCGAGCTGGTTCAGCCTGATGCGCCTGGGCTACGACACGTTCTACGTGCCGGACGCCGCCATCAACACGGTTGAGCACCCGCCGGAAAAAAGCTTCATCAAGGCGAGCCGCAAACTGATGTTCCGCTGGTACGGGAACAACCTGCGGCAGAACTCCCGGGCATTGGGCCTGGGCATGAAACGTCTGGGCCTGTTCACCTCGGTCGTGCTGTTCGATCAGCGCGTGTCGATGTGGACCTCGCTGCTGGGCCTGACCGTGGCGATCATCGCCAGTGTCAAGTACGGCACCGCGTTCATCCTGGTGTACCTGCTGTGGATCGGTATCACGCGGTTGCTCCTGACGCTGCTGCTGTCGTGCTCCGGACACCGGATCGGTCCGGCCTACCCGGCGATTCTCTATTACAACCAGATCGTCGGCGCGCTGGTGAAGATCTACGTGTTCTTCCGCCTCGATCAACAATCCTGGACTCGCCAGCCCACCCACCTGACCCGTGATCTCGCCAGCTTTCAACGTTGGTTCAACACTTGGTCGTCTCGGACCATGACCTTCTCCGCCGGCAGCATCTTTGTCGCCGTGCTGCTGACGATGGTCTGACCGGACTTGAATGAATTAACTAGGAAATCGCCCCTATGAACACCGCCGTGAATGTCAACGTAGTGCATGAATCCGAAGCCCAACGCCAACACGCCCGGGTCAAAATCCCGGCCAAGTTGCGCTTCTTCGGCCCCGACCGTACGCCGATGGAAGTCAAGGTCCTCGACCTGTCCGCCGGTGGGTTGTGCTTCAACGCCGGCCAACTGCCGCTCAAGGTTGGCGAGACCTACAAGGCGCGCCTGCAGTTCGTGATCGACAACCTCGGCCTGGCCATGGACGTCGAATTGCAGATCCGTTCCTACGACCGCCAGACCGGCCGCGCCGGTTGCCAGTTCCAGAACCTGGAGCCGCGGGACATCTCGACACTGCGCCACATCATCACCTCGCACCTGGCCGGCGACATCGTCGGCGTCGGTGATGTGCTGGCGACCCTGCAACGCGACAACTTCACCAAGGCTCGCAAGCAGAAAGATGAAAACGGTGGCATGAGCGCCTTCGGTCGCCTGCGCGCCGTGACCTTCAGCCTGGGCATCTTCATTGTCGGCCTGGCGGCATTCGGCTTCATCTTCAAGTCGGTGTACGGCATGTACTTCGTCAGCCACGCCCAGGCCGGCATCGTCAACGTACCGGGCATGGCCATCACCATGCCGCGCGACGGCACCGTGCAAAGCCTGGTCAAGGCCGACGGCCTGGCCGCCAAAGGCGCCCCGCTGGCGACCTTCAGCACCAGCATGCTCGACGTGCTCAAGGGTCACCTGGACGACAACCAGCTGCAGCCAGCCAAGGTCGAGGAACTGTTCGGCAAGCAAATGACCGGCACCCTAACCTCGCCATGCGATTGCATCGTGGCCCAGCAACTGGTTTCCAACGGCCAGTACGCCAGCAAGGGTGACGTGATCTTCCAACTGGTTCCTCGCGGCGCCGAAGCCAACGTCGAGGCACGTTTCTCCTATCGCCAGTTCGGCGACGTGCGTCCAGGCACCCCGGTCAGCTTCCAGGTAGCCGGCGAAGACGCCACCCGCACCGGCAAGATCGTCAGCAGCACCAGCCTGAAAAGCGCCGACCTGTCTTCCGATATCCGTGTGCTGATTCAGCCTGACGAAGCCCTGGACAGCGCGCTGGCCGGCCGTCCGGTGGAAGTCGTCAGCGACCGTGGCCCGAACTTGAACTGGCTGATCGACAAAGCCATGGCCGTCGGTCTTTAAGTCGAGGAAATGCCCGTGACCATTATAAAAATCCTTAACACCCCACAGAGCCTGTGGGAGCGAGCCAGCTCGCGAAAGGATCAACGCGGTCAGGATGATGCGCCGCAAGCCCGTTTCCAAGTGGGGACCCTCTGCGCCTTGGCACTGGCCGTGAGCCTGGCCGGTTGCGCCGGCCTGCCCGACCAGCGCCTGGCCAACGAAGCCCTCAAGCGCGGCGACACGGCGTTGGCGCAGCAGAACTATCAGCAACTGGCAGACCTGGGCTACAGCGAGGCCCAGGTGGGCCTGGCCGATATCCAGGTGGACAGCCGCGACCCCGAGCAGATGAGAAAGGCCGAGGCGACCTACCGCGCCGCCGCCGACATCTCGCCGCGCGCCCAGGCTCGCCTGGGTCGCCTGCTGGTGGC
Source organism: Pseudomonas sp. Z2-11 (assembly GCF_054161305.1). NCBI lineage: Bacteria > Pseudomonadati > Pseudomonadota > Gammaproteobacteria > Pseudomonadales > Pseudomonadaceae > Pseudomonas > Pseudomonas sp. Z2-11. The sequence continues at coordinate 1,121,317 of NZ_CP096395.1, read as the reverse complement.
CAAGCCCGGTTCCACCGAAGCTGAAAAGCACGAAGCAGAAGGCCTGTTGAAAAAAGCCTTTGCCAACGGTGAAGGCAATACGCTGATCCCGCTGGCGATGCTGTACCTGCAATATCCCCACAGCTTCCCGAACGTCAACGCGCAGCAACAGATCAGCCAATGGCGCAGCGCCGGTTATCCGGAAGCGGGCCTGGCGCAGATCCTGCTCTATCGCACCCAGGGTACGTACGACCAGCATCTGGACGAAGTGGAAAGAGTCTGCAAGGCCGCCTTGGCGACCACCGACATCTGCTACGTCGAACTGGCCACGGTCTATCAGAAACGCGGCCAGCCGGAACAGCAGGCCGAGCTGATCAAGCAGATGCAGGCCGGTCACGCTCGTGGTGTGGTCTCGGCCCAGCGCGTGGACAGTGTCGCGCGTGTCCTGGCCGATTCCAGCCTGGGCAAGACCGACGAGAAAACCGCTCAGTCGCTGCTCGAAGGCATCGCGCCCGGCAACCCTGCTTCCTGGGTCAGCCTGGCGCAGCTGCTCTACGATTTCCCTGAGTTGGGCGACGTCGACAAGATGATGCAGTACCTGGAAAACGGCCGCGCCGCCGACCAGCCGCGCGCCGAGCTGTTGCTGGGCAAGCTGTACTACGAAGGCAAGTGGGTACCCGCCGACGCCAAGGTCGCCGAGGCGCATTTCCAGAAAGCCGTGGGCCGTGAAGTGGCCGCCGATTACTACCTCGGCCAGATCTATCGTCGCGGCTACCTGGGCCAGGTGTACTCGCAAAAGGCCCTGGATCACCTGCTCAAGGCCGCTCGCAACGGCCAGAACAGCGCCGACTACGCCATTGCCCAGCTGTTTTCCCAAGGCAAGGGCACCAAGCCCAACCCGGTCAACGCTTATGTGTTCAGCCAGTTGGCCAAGGCGCAAAACACCCCGCAAGCCATCGAGCTTGCCCAGACCCTCGAAGAACAATTACCGCCGGAACAACTTGCACAAGCGCAACGCCTGCTACAACAAGAGCAGGCCATTCGCGGCGCCATGAGCCCCGATACGCTGGAACTGCAAGCCCTAAAAGAAGATGACGGCGAGGAACCTCTATGAAGCTTTTGAAGCTCAATCCTTTTGTACAGGCTGGTATTGGCCTGTCGTTTGCCCTGCTGTGGTCCTGCCCGACCCTGGCGGCCCTGACCGATAGCAAGAACTTCGGCCTGGAAGTGAAGATCACCGGCCAGTCCGAAGATGACCGCGACCTCGGCACCCAGCGTGGTGGCGACGTCAACGGCATCGGCCTCGACCTGCGCCCTTGGGTCTACGGCGAAAGCGGTGCGTGGAGCGCCTATGCCATGGCCCAGGCCGTGACGTCCACCGACATCATCGAGACCGACACCCTGCAACAGTCGGACGACGCGACCCAGCAAACCGACAGCGGCGACCGCGAGGCCAAGAAAAGCTACCTGGCCATGCGCGAATTCTGGATTGGCTACCGGGGCCTGACCCCTTATCCGGGCGAGCAGTTGAAGTTCGGCCGCCAACGCCTGCGCAATGACGACGGGCAATGGCGCGACACCAACATCGAAGCCCTGAACTGGACCTTCGACACCACGTTGTTGCGCGCCAACCTGGGCGTCGCCGAGCGGTTCAGCGAATACCGCACCGACCTCAAGGAGCTGTCGCCCCAGGACAAGGACCGTATGCATGTCTACGGTGACGTCGGCTATCAGTGGATGCCAGGCCAATGGGCCGGGATCCGTGCCCACCACAGCCATGACAGCGGCAGCCTCGACTACCCGGTCCCGGGCCAGGCCACCGACACCCTGGACAAGACCCAGAACGGTGATCTGACCTGGCTCGGCCTGGAAGCCAACAGCGACGCCTACAACTGGCGCAACACCAATACCGTCAACTACTGGGCAAGCGTCACCGGCATGACCGGCGACCGCGACACCGTCAACCCGCTGAACGCCGACGGCACCCGCCCCGCGCAGCTCAAGCGCAGCGACGACGTCGACGGCTGGGCCACCGACCTGGGTATCCGCCTGCGCCTCGACCCGCAATGGCAAGTCGGTGCGGCCTATGCCCGCGCCAGCGAGGACTACGAACAGAACGGCCTGCAAAGCAACCGCTCGAACTTCACCGGCACCCGCTCGCGCGTGCATCGTTTCGGCGAGGCGTTCCGCGGCGAAATGGCCAACACCCAGAGCGCCAGCCTGTTCGGTTCCTGGCAGTTGCGTGACGAGTACGACGCCAGCCTGGTGTACCACAAGTTCTGGCGCGTGGACGGCAACAAGGCAGTGGGCAGCAACGGCATCAACGCCGTGGAAAACAACACCGATGACGTGACCGGCGCGATCCTGTCCACCTCGTCCCTGCCGCTGCGCGACGGCAACAAGGACCTGGGCCAGGAAGTCGACCTGGTCGTCACCAAGTACTTCAAGCAAGGCCTGCTGCCGGCTGCGCTGAGTCAATCGATTGATGAGCCGTCGGCGCTGGTGCGCTTTCGTGGCGGCGTGTTCAAGCCAGGCGACGCCTACGGCAAAGAGGTCGATTCGTACATGCATCGCGCCTTTGTCGACGTGATCTGGCGCTTCTGATGCGAACGGCCATGGGAGTGCCCGATATGAACCACTACCTCAGGAACAGCCAGGCGATGAAAGGTTCGATCAGCCTGTTGGCCGCAGCCATGCTGCTGGCCGGCTCGTCGGCGTTCGCCAACGTTGAACCGGTGGTCAAGCCGGGCAACGTGGTCAAGGAACTGCAGCAAGCCAAGACCTACACCGTCAGCAGCGCGCCAACCGCACCGCTGGAACTGGCCGCACCGACCCTGCCCGACCTCTCCGGCTACACCGCCGAAGCGGTCGCGGCGAAGATCGTGCGCAGCAAGCCCGGCAAGGTCAGCGTGCGGCGGATGATGCAGGAAAACGCCTTGAAGGACTTCATCGGCGGCGACAACAAGATGGCCGAGTGGGTGGTGCGCCAGCACGGCATCCCGCAGGCCATCTTCATCGACGACGGCTACATGAACCTCAAGGATCTGGTCAAGAAGGTGCCCAAGCAGTACCTCAAGGAAACTTCGCCAGGCGTCTTCCTGGCGCGGATTCCGATTGTCGTGGGCGAAAAAGGCATCCTGGAAATCGATAAGCAGACCCAGGAACTGCGCCTGTCCCAAGAGGGCGGCTCGTTCCTGGTCAACGATGGCCGGATGTTCATCCGCGACACCAAGGTCACCGGCTGGCGTGAAAAGGACAACGGCCCCGCGACGTTCCGTTCGGCCAACGAGTTCCGGCCGTTCCTGCTGTCCTGGGGCGGCACCGAGACCTACATCGTCAACACCAAGATGGCCAGCTTCGGCTACGCCAACAGTAAGTCGTATGGGGTGAGTATTTCCCAGTACACGCCGAACATGGCCAAGGTCCTCAAGCGCCCGGAACCGACCGGCTGGATCATCGGTTCCGAGTTCTCGGACATGTGGTACGGCTTCTACTGCTACGAAACCAACGATTTCGTGGTCAAGAGCAACACCTACAAAGACAACATCGTCTACGGCATCGACCCCCACGACCGTTCCCATCGGCTGATCATTGCCGACAACACCGTCTACGGGACCAAGAAGAAGCACGGGATCATTATTTCCCGTGAGGTCAACGACAGCTTCATTTTCAACAACCGCAGCTATGACAACAAACTCTCGGGCCTGGTGATCGACCGTAACAGCGTGAACAACGTGATCGCCTACAACGAGATCTACAAGAACCACACCGACGGCATCACGCTTTATGAGAGTGGTGACAACCTGTTGTGGGGCAACAAGGTGATCAGCAACCAGCGCCACGGCATTCGGATTCGTAACAGCGTGAACATCCGCTTGTACGAAAACCTGTCCATGGCCAACGGCCTGACCGGTCTTTATGGCCACATCAAGGACCTCTCCGACACTGACCGGGACATCAAGCTCGACCCGTTCGACGCCCAGGTCTCCTTGATCGTGGTCGGTGGCGAACTGGCCGGCAATGGCAGCGGCCCGTTGTCCATCGACTCGCCATTGAGTGTCGAGCTGTACCGCGTGTCCATGCTCGCGCCGACCAAATCCAGCGGCATCAGCTTCACGGGGATCCTTGGCGAACGCCAGGACGAAATCCTCGACCTGCTGGTGCGCCAGCAAAAAGCCGTGCTGATCGACCCTGTCGAACGCCAGACCGAAATGCGGGACTGAGGAATGACCTTTATGAACCCACAGATGATCAAACTTCTGGGCCTGTCCGCCCTGACTGCCGGCATTCTCGCCGCCGCAAGCGGCGCGCGCGCCGATGAAGTCAAAGCACCGACCTTTACCGCCGAACCCTGCTGCAACCTGTGCCCGGCTGCCCATGACGCGAAGAACTACACCACGCGCTACCAGCAGAACTTCACCACGCTGGTGCAGGCCCAGGGCGATTGGCTGTTCCGTACTCAGGAAGACCTGCGTACCGAGTTCAATACCACGCCGGCCGGTTACAAGCGCATGCAGCAACTGCACGACGCCTTCAAGAAAAAAGGCGTCGAGCTGGTAATCGTCTACCAGCCGACCCGTGGCCTGGTGAACCGCAACAAGCTCAACCCGCAGGAGAAGGCTTCCTTCGACTACGAAAAGGCCCTGGCCAATTACAAAACCATGCTCGGCCGTTTCGCGCAGATGGGTTACGTGGTGCCGGACCTGTCGCCACTGACCAACGAAAACCTGCCCGAAACCCTGCCGGCCCACGACTTCTACTTCCGCGGCGACCAGCACTGGACCCCATACGGCGCCCAGCGCACGGCGAAGATCGTGGCCGAGAAGGTCAAGCAGATCCCGGCTTTCGCTGACATTCCCAAGCAGGAATTCGAGACCAAGAAGTCTGGCCGCATGGGCAAGACCGGCACCTTGCACAACATGGCCGGGCAACTCTGCGGCACCAGCTATGCGATCCAGTACATGGACCAGTTCACCACCGAGCCCAAGGGCGAGGCTGGCGACGGCGACCTGTTCGGTGATTCCGGCAATCCGCAGATCACCCTCGTGGGCACCAGCCACAGCGGCAAGAACTACAACTTCGCCGGTTTCCTGCAAGAAGCCATCGGCGCCGACATCCTCAACGTGGCCTTCCCGGGCGGCGGTTTCGAGGGCGCTATGATCCAGTACCTGGGCAGCGAAGAGTTCCAGAAGAATCCGCCGAAGATTCTCATCTGGGAATTCTCGCCGCTGTATCGCCTGGACCAGGAAACCATCTATCGCCAGATGATGGCGCTGCTCGACAACAACGGTTGCGAAGGCAAGCCGGCGCTGATGAGCAGCAAGGCCAAGCTCAAGCCGGGCAAGAACGAATTGATGGTCAACAGCAAGAATATGGACCTGCGTAACGGCAGTCACCAGATCGACATCCGCTTCACCGACACCTCGGTGAAAACCTTGCAAGCCACCCTCTGGTACATGAATGGGCGCCACGAGGACATCAAGATCGAAAAACCGAACACCTCCGAAACCGACGGGCGTTTCGCCTTCCAATTGCGCACCGACGAAGACTGGGCCTCGCAGAACCTCCTGGCTCTAGAAGTCCAGGGTCCTGAAGCCGGTAAAGAGCCACTGCAAGTGGAAGCGAAAGTCTGCAAACGCAATGCATCTCCGCAAGCCGAGCAACAAACGGCTCAAATCGGACAATGAGGTCTCGTCTCATGACCAGAACCATGCGCACCCGAACGTTGAAAACGCTGTTGGCGCCATCGCTGCTGACCCTGGCGATATTCGCCGGGGCCACGCAGGCGGCGGCTCCACTGCGCCCGCCGCAGGGCTACTTCGCACCGATTGAAAAGGTCAAGGAAGGCTCCGGCGGCCAGGGCTGCGAAGCCGTGCCGACGCCTTACACCGGCTCGCTGCAGTTTCGCAGCAAGTACGAGGGCTCCGACAAGGCTCGCGCAACGCTGAACGTGCAGTCGGAAAAAGCCTTCCGCGACAGCACTGCCGACATCACCAAGATCGAGCGCGGCATCAGCAAGCAGGTCATGCAGTTCATGCGCGACGGCCGCCCCGAGCAACTGGAATGCACCCTGAACTGGCTGACCGCCTGGGCCAAGGCCGATGCGTTGATGTCCAAGGACTTCAACCACACCGGCAAGTCCATGCGCAAATGGGCGCTGGGCAGCATGGCTTCGGCCTATGTGCGCCTGAAGTTCTCCGAGTCGCGCCCGCTGGCGAATCACCAGGAACAGGCGCAACTGATCGAGAGCTGGTTCAGCAAGATGGCCGACCAGGTCGTCAGCGACTGGGACAACCTGCCGCTGGACAAGACCAACAACCACTCGTACTGGGCCGCCTGGTCAGTGATGGCGACCGCCGTGGCGACCAACCGTCGTGACCTGTTCGACTGGGCCGTCAAGGAATACAAGGTCGGCGTCAACCAGGTAGACGCCGAAGGCTTCTTGCCCAACGAGCTCAAGCGCAAGCAACGCGCCCTGTCCTACCACAACTATGCCCTGCCGCCGCTGGCGATGATCGCCAGTTTTGCCCAGGTCAACGGCGTGGACCTGCGCCAGGAAAACAATGGCGCCCTCAAGCGACTGGGCGACCGGGTGCTGGCCGGGGTGGAAGACCCGGACATCTTCGAAGAGAAGAACGGCGACGAGCAGGACATGAAGGATCTGAAGATCGATTCGAAATTCGCCTGGCTCGAACCGTTCTGCAGCCTCTACACCTGCTCCGAGGACGTGCTGGAACGCAAGCATGAAATGCAACCGTTCAAGACCTTCCGCCTCGGCGGCGACCTGACCCGGGTGTATGACCCTTCGCGGGAGAAAGGCGAAAAAGGTAGTTAAGACTCAACACATTTCCTGTGGCGAGGGAGCTTGCTCCCGCTGGGGTGCGTAGCGCCCCCAAGCCTGACGATGCGACTGCTTCGCAGCCGAGCGGGAGCAAGCTCCCTCGCCACAGGTAAGCAAGTGTTCGAAATGTAATAGCCCCCCGGTTTTCATGGGGGGGTTTGGGGGGGCTCTGGCCCTTGACTGTTGATTCAACATGGAGAGATCGGGATGGTATTTTCATCCAATGTGTTCCTGTTCCTGTTCCTGCCGATCTTTCTCGGCTTGTACTACCTGAGCGGGCAACGCTATCGCAACCTGCTGCTGCTGATCGCCAGCTACGTGTTCTATGCCTGGTGGCGGGTGGACTTCCTCGCCCTGTTCGCCGGCGTCACCCTGTGGAACTACTGGATCGGCCTGAAAGTCGGCGCCGCCGGCGTGCGCACCAAGCCGGCCCAACGTTGGCTGCTGCTCGGCGTGGGCGTGGACCTGGCCATCCTGGGCTATTTCAAGTACGCCAATTTCGGTGTCGACAGCCTCAACGCGATCATCACCGGCTTCGGGCTGAACCCGTTCATCCTGACCCACGTACTGTTGCCGATCGGTATCTCGTTCTACATCTTCGAGTCCATCAGCTACATCATCGACGTGTATCGCGGTGACACACCGGCCACTCGCAACCTGATCGACTTCGCGGCATTCGTGGCGATCTTCCCGCACCTGATCGCCGGCCCCGTGCTGCGTTTCCGTGATCTGGCCGACCAGTTCAACAACCGCACCCACACGCTGGACAAGTTCTCCGAAGGCTGCACGCGCTTCATGCAGGGCTTCATCAAGAAAGTGTTCATCGCCGATACCCTGGCGGTGGTGGCCGACCATTGCTTCGCCTTGGAGAACCCGACCACGGGCGATGCCTGGCTCGGCGCCCTGGCGTACACCGCGCAGCTGTACTTCGACTTCTCCGGCTACAGCGACATGGCCATCGGCCTGGGCCTGATGATGGGTTTCCGTTTCATGGAAAACTTCAAGCAGCCCTACATCAGCCAGTCGATCACCGAGTTCTGGCGGCGCTGGCACATCAGCCTGTCGACCTGGCTGCGCGACTACCTCTACATCACCCTGGGCGGTAACCGCAAAGGCACGCTGATGACCTATCGCAACCTGTTCCTGACCATGCTGCTCGGTGGTCTGTGGCACGGTGCGAACATCACCTACGTGATCTGGGGTGCCTGGCACGGCATGTGGCTTGCCATCGAAAAAGCGGTGGGTATCGACACCAACCCACGCAGCATCAACCCGATCCGCTGGGCATTGACCTTCCTGCTGGTGGTGATGGGCTGGGTGATCTTCCGTGCCGAAAACCTGCACGTCGCCGGTCGCATGTACAGCGCGATGTTCAGCTTTGGTGACTGGTCGCTGTCGGAACTGACCCGCGCCAACCTCACCGGCCTGCAGATCGCTACGTTGGCGGTGGCCTACATCACCCTCGCCTTCTTCGGCCTGCGCGACTTCTACACCAATCGTCCGCCGGTCAAGGCCAAGCCTGAAGAGAGCACCGAAGCCAATGGGCCTGCCACCGCGCAACCGGGACTGATCAAAGCCGTACCGGGTGACAACCCGTCGACCATCCATGAACCAGGCTACACCGTCGGCGTCGAAGCCCAGGTGCAACCGGCCTACTGGACTGTGGACTGGTCGCGCTACGTGATGCGCACCCTGGTATTGGTGTTGTTCATCGCCTCGATTCTCAAACTGTCGGCGCAAAGCTTCTCGCCGTTCCTTTACTTCCAGTTCTGAGGGATCCGGACATGACCCGCTCATTACGCATCTTCTACGTCGCACTGTTCATGCTGATACTGACAGCGCTGGGTATCTGGTCGATGCGCAGCTTCCTCGGCTTCAGCACCAACCCCGATGCGACCGTGCTCAACGGTCGCTGGGCCAAGGCCGTGGAAACGCATTACGACGAAGAATTCCCGATCAAACGCCTGGGCACCAACATCTGGGCGGCGCTGGACTACAAGCTGTTCAACGAGGGCCGCAAAGGCGTGGTCCTGGGCCGCGATCAGTGGCTGTTCAGCGACGAGGAATTCAACCCGATCGTCAACGAAGACCAGAACCTGCAAGGCAACTACGCGCTGATCGAAGGCGTGCGCCAGAAGCTCAAGGAGCAAGGCATTACCCTGGTCATGGCCATCGTGCCGGCCAAGGCGCGGCTGTATCCGGAGCACCTGGGTGAAGTGAAGCCTTCGAGCATTCACGCCAACCTGTACCAGGATTTCCACGCCCGTGTCGCGGCGGACAAGATCCTTGCCCCTGACTTGCTCGCCCCGCTGCAACAGGCCAAGCAAAGCGGTCAGCAAGTGTTCCTGCGCACCGACACCCACTGGACTCCGGAAGGCGCGCAAATCGCTGCGGAACATCTGGCCAAAGCGATTGCCGAACGCACACCACTGAACGGTGAGCCACAGCGTTTCGTCACAGAGCCTGCGGAAAAAATCATCCACAAGGGCGACCTGCGTCAGTTCCTGCCGCTGGACCCGCTGTTCGAAAACCTGATGCCAGCCCAGGAACCGCTGGTCAAGCGCAACACCCGCGAAGCCGACGACCAGCCGGCCAGCGAAGACGCACTGTTCGCCGATGCCCAGGTGCCCGTGGCCCTGATCGGTACCAGCTACAGCGCCAACCCGAACTGGAACTTCGTCGGTGCACTCAAGCAAGCCCTGCACAGCGACGTCGTCAACTACGCCGAAGACGGCCATGGCCCGATTCTGCCGATGCTCAGCTACCTCAAGAGCGACGCCTTCAAGAACAGCCCGCCGCAAGTGCTGATCTGGGAGTTTCCTGAACGTTATCTGCCCGTGAACAACGAGATCGGCGACGCCGATCCGCAATGGGTCGCCGAGCTCAAACAAGCCGGCGCCCGCCAACAGAACGTAGCTGCAAACACACAATCCGAGACGCCCGACCGGGCGCAAAACTGAAAGAGAGGTCCACCATGACTTTCAACACTACTCCTCGCCGTCTCGCTGTTCGCTCCTTCAAGGCCGTTGCCCTGGTCGCCAGCATGAGTGCCCTGTCCTTCTCAGCCTTTGCCGGTGACTCGGCCCTGTACGGCCCGGTCGCGCCAAAAGGTTCGAGCTTCGTGCGGATCTACAACGCCAGCAACGCCGAAGTCAGCGCCACCGTCGGCAGCACCAATATCAGCGACGTGGCCCCACTGGCCAGCAGCGACTTCAGCTTCATGCCTGGCGGCGACTACAGCGCCAAGGTGGGCAGCCAGACCGTACCGGTTAAACTGGCCTCCGATCACTATTACACCCTGGTCAACAACGCCAGCGGCCAGCCACAACTGATCGAAGAGCCACCGTTCAAGAACAAGCAGAAATCCCTGGTCCGCATGCAGAACCTCAGCGACAAGCCGCTGACCCTCAAGACCGCTGATGGCAAGACCGAAGTGGTTCCGAACGTAGCGGCCAAGGGCCGTGGCGAACGTGAAATCAACCCGGTGAAAGTGAGCCTGGCACTGTACGAAGGCGACAAGAAAGTCGGCGACGTCAAGCCTGTTGCCCTGGAGCGTGGCGAAGCGGCCGTGCTGTACGTAACCGGCTCCGGCAGCAGCCTGTCGCCAGTCTGGGTGAAACGCCCGGTGTCGACCCGCTGATGAGTTTTCCTGACTGACGCCCTGCCTGTGGGAGCCAACCTGCTCCCACTTTGAACCGAGGCGTCATTCAGGCACGGAACAACAACAAGAGAGTGAAACGACAGAACGCAGTAGCTCTGAAACCATTTCGATTTTGTAGGAGTAACACACATGATTCCGGTGATCTTGTCAGGTGGTAGCGGCTCACGTCTTTGGCCGCTTTCGCGCAAGCAATTCCCTAAACAGTTCCTGGCCTTGACCGGCGAACATACCCTGTTCCAGCAGACCCTCGAGCGCCTGGTGTTCGAAGGCATGGACACGCCGATCGTGGTCTGCAACAAGGACCATCGTTTCATCGTCAACGAGCAGCTGTCGGCCCGCAACCTGGAAGCCCAGCGCATCCTGATGGAACCGTTCGGTCGCAACACCGCACCTGCCGTGGCCCTGACTGCGATGATGCTGGTCAATGAAGGCCGCGACGAACTGATGCTGGTGCTGCCGGCCGACCACGTCGTCGAGGACCAGAAGGCCCTGCAACGCGCCCTGGCGCTGGCCACCGTGGCCGCCGAGCGTGGCGAAATGGTGCTGTTCGGCGTACCGGCGACCAAGCCGGAAACCGGTTATGGCTACATCAAGTCGACCAACGATGCCCTGCTGCCTGAAGGCGTCAGCCGCGTTTCGCACTTCGTCGAAAAACCCGACGTCAAGCGCGCCACTGAGTTCGTCGATGCCGGCGGTTACTTCTGGAACAGCGGCATGTTCCTGTTCCGTGCCAGCCGCTTCCTCGAAGAGCTGAAAAAGCACGATCCGGACATCTACGACACCTGCCTGCTGACGCTGGAGCGCAGCGAGCAGACCGCCGACACCATCACTTTTGACGAAGCCACTTTCGCTTGCTGCCCGGACAACTCCATCGACTACGCCGTGATGGAAAAAACCCAACGCGCCTGCGTAGTGCCGCTATCGGCCGGCTGGAGCGATGTCGGCTGCTGGTCGTCGCTGTGGGAAGTCAATCCGAAGGACGCCAACGGCAACGTCACCAAGGGCGACGTCGTGGTGCAGGACAGCCGCAACTGCATGATCCACGGCAACGGCAAGCTGGTGTCGGTGATCGGCCTGGACAACATCGTCGTGGTCGAAACCAAGGACGCCATGATGATCGCCCACAAGGACAAGGTCCAAGGCGTGAAGCAGATGGTCAACACCCTCAATGCCCAGGGCCGCACCGAAACCCAGAACCACTGCGAAGTCTATCGTCCATGGGGTTCCTACGACTCGGTGGACATGGGCGGTCGTTTCCAGGTCAAGCACATCTCGGTCAAACCGGGCGCGTGCCTGTCGCTGCAGATGCACCACCACCGCGCCGAACACTGGATCGTGGTCAGCGGCACCGCCGAAGTGACCTGCGACGAGAATGTGTTCCTGCTCTGCGAAAACCAGTCGACCTACATCCCGATCGCGTCGGTCCACCGCCTGCGCAACCCGGGCAAGATCCCGCTGGAAATCATCGAAGTGCAGTCCGGTAGCTACCTGGGCGAAGACGACATCGAGCGCTTCGAAGACATCTACGGTCGCTCCACCCCGATCGAACGCGGCGTGTCGGTGAAGACCATCGCGCAGTAAAAACTAGTAGCAACAACCAGTAGCAACGATCAGTAGTAACGATCGGCAACAAAAGATCAGTCGTACAAGAAGCCCCCGTCCAGCCCACTGCGTCCCCTATCCGCAGCGGGTTGGGCGGGGGCTTTTTCCTAGGCGTTCGGTGACCCATCCAGGGAGCAATACCCATGGCCCGCCCCCTTCGGTAGGATGTGGCGACGGTCACGGAGGCTTCAACCATGTTTATCGGCGTCTTGCTGGTCATCACCTGGCTCATCCTGCTGTTGCGCTACCCGGCCAAGGCATTGCCGGTGTCCCTGGCGGCGTTTGTCGGGTTGGGGCTGGTGGCGGCATGGGTACTCTGGGAAGAGAACCGGGAAACCCGGCAACTGGCACGTCTGGACCTGCGCGTCACGTTCGCTCCTGACCTGTGCCCCGCCGATCGCCCACTGCTGCTGAAAATGCGTAACGGCAACGACGTGCCCCTGACCGAACTGCGCTGGCGAATCGCAGCCTATGCTCCCGGCGATACCATCAACCTGGCGGACAACCAGTACAGCTCACCTCGCTACCGCGGCCCTGGCGAATTGCAACCCGGCGCCGACTGGCAGGACTGCCTGCCGATACCGCCACTGCGCCCCGGCTACCGCCCGCAGACCTTGGAGTTTCGTGCCGAGCGACTGCAAGGTAGTTTCTCCAACTGACCCTCCCATTTTTTGCACAAGGAAAGCGCCATGCCCGTTGCGTTGATCACCGGTTGTTCCAGCGGCATCGGCCGCGCCCTCGCCGAGGCTTTCAAGGCCGCCGGTTACCAGGTCTGGGCCAGCGCGCGCAAGGATGACGACGTGGCGCAGTTGCGCGCCGCCGGGTTCACCGCGGTACAACTGGACGTCAATGACGCTCAGGCGCTGGAACAGCTCGGCGAGCGAATCAACCAGGAACATGGCGGCCTCGATGTGCTGATCAACAACGCCGGTTATGGCGCCATGGGCCCGTTGCTGGATGGCGGCGTGCCGGCCATGCAGCGTCAGTTCGAAACCAACGTGTTCGCCATCGTCGGCGTGACCCGCGCGCTCTTTCCGGTGCTGCGCCGGGCGAAGGGGTTGGTGGTGAACATCGGCAGTGTTTCCGGTGTGCTGGTCACGCCATTTGCCGGGGCGTACTGCGCCTCCAAGGCTGCCGTGCATGCCTTGAGCGATGCGCTGCGCATGGAACTGGCGCCGTTCGGGATCCGCGTGATGGAGGTCCAGCCCGGTGCCATTGCCTCCAGCTTCGCGAAAAATGCCGGCCATGAAGCCGAGCATTTGATCAGCGAACAATCGCCCTGGTGGCCCCTGCGTGACGGTATCCGCGCCCGCGCCAAGGCCTCCCAGGACAACCCCACCCCCACCAGCGAATTCGCCGCCGCGCTGCTCAAAGCCGTGCAACAACCCAAACCACCGCGCTTGTTGCGTCTGGGCAACGGCAGCCGGGCGTTGCCGTTGATGGCCGGTCTGTTACCCAAGGGGTTGCTGGAGAAAGGCTTGATGAAGCGGTTCGGGTTGGGTCGGTCGCTTTAAATCATCGGGCTCTGCTTTTTACTGTTGTGCCAAGAATCCTTGGGGATAACCGGAAACATGTGGGAGCGAGCCTGCTCGCGAATACGGTCTCACATTCAACATTGATGTTGGCTGAACCACCGCTATCGCGAGCAGGCTCGCTCCCACAGGGGACTTTGGCTGAACACAACACTCATGCCCGCCGAAGATCCAGTGTGGGAGCGAGCTTGCTCGCGAATACGGTCTCACATTCAACATTGATGTTGGCTGAACCACCGCTTTCGCGAGCAGGCTCGCTCCCACAGGGGACTTTGGGTGAACACAACACTCATGCCCGCCGAAGATCCAATGTGGGAGCGAGCTTGCTCGCGATGACGGAGTGTCCGTCACCGTCCATGCAGCTGACTCACCGCTTTCGCGAGCAGGCTCGCTCCCACAGGGGACTTTGGCTGAACACAACATTCATGCCCGCCGAAGATCCAGTGTGGGAGCGAGCTTGCTCGCGATGACGGCGTGTCAGTCACCGTCCATGCAGCTGACTCACCGCTTTCGCGAGCAGGCTCGCTCCCACAGGGGACTTTGGGTGAACACAACATTCATGCCCGCCGAAGATCCAATGTGGGAGCGAGCTTGCTCGCGATGACGGAGTGTCCGTCACCGTCCATGCAGCTGAACCACCGCTTTCGCGAGCAGGCTCGCTCCCACAGGGGACTTTGGCTGAACACAACATTCATGCCCGCCGAAGATCCAGTGTGGGAGCGAGCCTGCTCGCGATGACGGCGTGTCAGTCACCGTCCATGCAGCTGACTCACCGCTTTCGCGAGCAGGCTCGCTCCCACAGGGGACTTTGGATGAACACAACATTCATGCCCGCCGAAGATCCAGTGTGGGAGCGAGCTTGCTCGCGAATACGGTCTCACATTCAACATTGATGTTGGCTGAACCACCGCTTTCGCGAGCAGGCTCGCTCCCATAGGGGACTTTGGCTGAACACAACACTCATGCCCGCCGAAGATCCAGTGTGGGAGCGAGCCTGCTCGCGAATACGGTCTCACATTCAACATTGATGTTGGCTGAACCACCGCTATCGCGAGCAGGCTCGCTCCCACAGGGGACTTTGGCTGAACACAACACTCATGCCCGCCGAAGATCCAGTGTGGGAGCGAGCTTGCTCGCGAATACGGTCTCACATTCAACATTGATGTTGGCTGAACCACCGCTTTCGCGAGCAGGCTCGCTCCCACAGGGGACTTTGGATGAACACAACATTCATGCCCGCCGAAGATCCAGTGTGGGAGCGAGCTTGCTCGCGAATACGGTCTCACATTCAATATTGATGTTGGCTGAACCACCGCTTCCGCGAGCAGGCTCGCTCCCACAGGGGCTCAGCGCTTGTCGTGGGGTTCTACCACCACCGTACAGGTCATCCCCGCCGCCAGCGGCACGCCGTCCGGTACTTCATCCAGATGTATACGCACCGGCACCCGCTGGGCCAGGCGCACCCAGTTGAAGGTCGGGTTCACGTCGGCAATCAATTCACGGCTCTCGGGGTTGTCGCGGTCGTAGATGCCCCGGGAGATACTTTCCACGTGCCCCTTGAGCAGTTCGCCACTCATCAACTGCAACTGCGCGGCATCGCCGACCCGCACCTTGGGCAACTTGGTTTCCTCGAAGAAGCCATAGACCCAGAACGAATTCATGTCCACCACGGCAATCTTCGCCTCGCCGATGCGCGCATAGTCGCCACGGTGCACATTGAGGTTGGTGACGTAGCCGTCCACCGCCGCACGGACCTCGGTGCGAGCCAGGTTCAGCTCGGCCGCCTCCAACTGCGCCTGGGCGTGCTGGTAATCAGCCAGGGCCGAGTCGGCGATATTGCTGGCGTCGTCACGGTTCTCCCGGGAAATCACCAGGCTGTCCAGGTCGGCGCGCCGATGGGCATTGACCTTGCGCATCTCCCAAGTGGCCTTGCGTGACGCCACCAGGGAACGCGCCTGCTTGACCGCAATGCGGTAATGCTCGGGGTCGATGCGCATCAGCAAGTCCCCCTTCTTGACCAACTGGTTGTCGCGCACCGGCACCTCGATCACTTCGCCGCTGACGTCGGCAGCGACATTGATTATGTCGGCCCGTACCCGGCCATCGCGGGTCCATGGGGTGTTCATGTAATGCACCCACAATGTCCGGCCGATCCACAGCGCAAGCGCCAGCACCAACAGCGTCGCCAGCAGGCTGAAAAATTTCTTCATCGCATCGATCTCAACGGTAGACCGTCAGCGCCAGCGCGCCGAACAGGCAAGTGAACAGGCTCAGGCGCAGCAGCGCCGGATGCCAGAAAAAACGGTACAGATCCAGCCCCGAGAGGAAACGATCCAACGCCCAGGCGAGGCCGGCGGCGATGAAAAACATCAGGGTCATGGTCGGCATGTATACGCCGTGGAAGGCGATCTCACGGAGCATGTTCAGGTTCCTGGGGCAGCGACGCGGCATAAGCCGCCAAGGGTGATTGCGGGTCCAGCAGGGAGGTGCGGATGAAGTGGAGGTAGCTCTTTACCCGGCGCAGGGCGGAGGTGTCGAAATGCGGGGCGAAAGGTTCGTCGGTGGCCTGGACCCGGCTGATGGCCTGGTCCACCGCGACCAGGGCGCGCTCCAGATTGTTCTGGCCGGGCTGGCGGAACAGCCGCACCAGCGCTCGCCCCATCACCCGGATTGCCTGGCGCCATGGCTGGCTTTCGGCATAGGCCGGATGCACCGGCAGCATCGACTGCTCCTTGCGCAACTCGATGATCGCGTGGCCGACTTCCAGCACCACGAACATCCAGCGCAGCAAGTCCCGTTGCACCCGGGGCTGCCCCGCCGCCAGCCCGTAGGCCTGGTGCAGCAGATCGCGGGTACGGCTCTCGAATCCCGACGCCAGGCCCTTGAGCTTGCCGCTGATGGCGAACACCACTTGTTCGCGCAAGTCCTGTTCCAGCCGGCGCCACATCCAGCGGCTGTTGGGCGGCAGGATAATCGCCCCGGCAGCCGCACACACCAGCATGCCGAGGATCATCGCGAGGTAGTCGTTGATGAAGGCGTAGGGGTTGTAGACCGTCAGGTTGTCCGGCACCGAGCCGGTGCTGAAAAAAATCAGCAGGCCCAACCCGACCCCGGCGTATTGCGCACGTGAGCTGAGGAATGCGCCGAGCATGATCACGGGCGCCAACATCACGCAGAGCAAGGGGAAGCCGTCGATCAAAGGGTAGATGAAGAACATCTCGACGAACCCGATCAACGCCCCGAACAGCGTGCCGCAGGCCATCTGGAACGCCATGCGCTTGGGGTTCGGCGTGGCGGCCGACAAGCCCACGGTGGCGGCGGCGATCATCGTCATGGTCGCACCGCTCGGCCAGGCCGTGGCGACCCAATAGCTGCCCAGCACCACCAGGATGAAGGCAGCACGAAAACCGGCAGCCGCGGCGGCCAGGCCATTGGTCTGCGACACGAAGGGTTCGTCCCAGCGCTCACGTTCGTGGCGGTGGTCGGCCAATGACGCGTGGGTCTGGGCGTAGCCATGCAGGTCCTCGACGAAGCGATACAGCAATTCGTAGGCAGTATGAAAATCCAACTGCTGCGCCTCGCTGGGATCCGTCTCCTGAAACTGTGCCCGCAGCTGGCGCACCCGAGCCGGCAAGTCGGCCTTGTAGGCCGCCAGCGCCGCCGCCAGGTGCGTCGCATCGGCATCGGTCAAGGCCCGCGCGCTGAAGCCGTCGAGCAATTCGGCGAGGGTTTGCAAACCGGGTTTGATCGCGTCCACCACCGCGTCCGCCGCGCCGTTGCGCAAGCGTTCAAGCAACTGATGCAAGGCATTGAAGCGCGTGGTAACGCCCATGAATTCGCTGTTCAGGCGACTGAGCCGACCGTTGCGCCGGCGCATGTGCGGGTCTTCGAACACGGTCACGCTGCGCAGGCTTTCCAGGCCCACCGCTTCGGCAATGAAAGCGACGTTGCGTGCCTCGAATGCCTCGGGTAGGCTGCGTCCGCGCAAGCCATCGGTGACGAACCGGGCGAACACCCCGAAGCGCTGGTAGAGCGCGTTGCGCATGGCCGCGCTCGCGGTTTGCGGCAGGATCGCGGCGCTCACCGCGGTGGCGCAGAGAATCCCCAGGGCAATCTCCAGCACCCGCCACACCGCCGCCATGAAAGCCCCTTCCGGATGGGCCAGGGCCGGCAGGCCGATCATCGCCGCGGTGTACCCGGCCAGCACAAAACCGTAGGCGCGAAAGTTGCGATAACGCGCTGCTCCGGCCGAACAGATGCCGACCCAGATCGCCAGGCAGCCGAGAAACAACTCGGTGTTCTGGGCGAACAGGGCGATCAGCGCCACCATCACCGTCGAGCCGGCCAAGGTGCCGAGCAGGCGATAAAAACTCTTGGCGAAGACCTGGCCACTCTGCGGCTGTATGACGATGAACACGGTGATCATCGCCGTACGCGGTTGCGGCAACTCCAGGCGCATCGCCAGCCACAGCGTCAGGAACGCGGCGAGCAATATCTTGAAGATGTAGACCCAGGTCACCCCATCGCTGCGGGCCCAGTCGAAAAAGCCACGGCGCCATTCGAGGCGATGAAGCCGAAGTAAATACGTCACGGAAGGCCTGCTCAGCATCGTGGCGAGGGAGCTTGCTCCCGCTTGGGTGCGCAGCATCCAACTGAAGGGACGGCGCGGCACCCATCTGAAGAACCTGGGGCTGCTTCGCAGCCCAGCGGGAGCAAGCTCCCTCGCCACAGGGGAGCGCTTGCCACAGGCATGTCGCTGCCGGCCTCCAGCCCGCCGCCCAATGCGGTGACCAAATCGGCATGGGCGCTCAGCCGCGCTGCCTCTATCTGCTGTTGCACCTGTTGTTGCTTGAACAGCAGGCTCTGGGCGTTGAGCACGTTGAGGTAGTCGGTGAGCCCACGCTGGAACGCCACCAGCGCGATGTCGTAAGTGCGCTGGGCGGCGGCCACCGATTCGGCGGCGAAGGCCTGCTGCTTGTCCATCGACTCACGGCGAATCAACTGATCGGAAATGCTCTTGAGGGCATTCACCAGCGTCTGGTTGTAGCGCGCCACGGCGATGTCATAACCCGCCGCAGCCTCGCCCAACTCGCCACGCAGGCGTCCGCCATCGAAGATCGGCAGCGAAATCGCCGGGCCGACGTTGTAGGTGAGCTTCTTGCCTGTCAGGAACTCCAGCGCCCCACCGCCAGTAGCCATGTAACCGAGGCTACCGACCAAGTCGACGTTGGGGTAAAAACCCGCGCGCGCCACCTCGACTCCACGGGCCTGGGCCGCCACCTGCCAGCGCGCGGCAACCACATCCGGGCGCTGGCCGAGCAGTTCGGCGGGCAATGCCGATGGCAGTTTCAACGGAGCCCCCAGCGCCAGGCTCGGCCGTTGCAGGCGCGCGCCGTCGCCCGGGCCCTTGCCGGCCAGCGCCGCCAATTGATTGCGGCTCAGGGCAATGGCTTCGTCGAGGGCATCGAGCTGACGATGGGTTTCCGGCAATGGCGCCTGGGCCTGGCTGACTTCGAAATGGGTGCCGATGCCACCGTCCAGACGCTTTTGCGCCAGTTCGAGGATCTGCTCTTGCTGATGGAGGGTTGCGGCGACGATGTCGCGTTGGGCGTAATGCAACGAAAACCGGATGTAGGCGCGCACGATATTGTCCTGCAATTCCAGCTGCGCTTGCCGCGCCTCGGCGACGCTGACATGGGCCAGGTCGACGGCCCGCTCGCTGGCGCTGCGCTCGCGGCCCCACAGGTCCAACGCATAGCTCAGGCCCAGGGCGGCGTTGTTGTCCCACGTGGTGGTGTTGGCCAGTTCGCCGGGGCCATAAAACTGATCGGTGGGCCAGTTGTGGCGCTTGAGGGCCGACTCGCCATTAATCTGCAGCGACTCGGCGGCCTCGGCGACACCCGCCATGGCCTTGGCCTGGCGCACCCGAGCGACGGCCATGGCCAGGCTCGGGCTGTCTCGCACGGCCAGGTCAATCCAGCCGTCCAGTTGCGGGTCACCATAGGCTTTCCACCACTGGCGGGTCGGCCAGTGAGCATCGCGGGCGGCCTCGCGTATCGCCGCATCGGTCGCCAACTGGTTGGCCAACAAGAGCTCGCCTTGCGGCGCGATCCCTCCCGTCCCGATACAACCGCTGAGGGTCAGCGTCAAAACCCAAACACTGAGAGTCTTCAGCTCTCTGCTGATGCAACGCGGCACGGGCGCAATATTCCTGAGGTGGAGAGGCAAGAAGAGATGATGAGAATTTCGCCCTGGAACACACCTGTGGGAGCGAGCCTGCTCGCGAAAGCGGCCGCGCAGGCACACCGAGAGCAACTGTGGTGCCAGTTTCGCGAGCAGGCTCGCTCCCACAAGATCCAGGACTGGCGGCAATTCTAGGCATCGCCTCCAACGGCGATAAGCCGACCTTTCTGCGAATCTTTGTTACCGTTATCGTGATAATCCATTAGTCGGGGTCCCGCATCTCTGTAACTTCATGTCACAATTTGGCACCTCCCAAGAGAGCCCTTCATGGACACTTTGCAAAACATGCGTGCGTTCAGCTGTGTTGCCGAAGCCGGCAGCTTCACCGCCGCCGCCGCGCAACTCGACACCACCACGGCCAACGTCTCGCGTGCGGTTTCCAACCTGGAAGCGCATCTGCAAACCCGTCTGCTCAACCGCACCACTCGCCGCATCGCCCTGACCGAAGCCGGCAAACGCTACCTGCTGCGGTGTGAGCAGATCCTGGCGTATGTCGAAGAGGCGGAAGCCGAGGCCAGCGATGCCCATGCGCGCCCGGCCGGACAGTTGAAAGTCCATACCATGACCGGCATCGGCCAGCATTTCGTCATCGACGCCATCGCTCGTTATCGCAAGACGCACCCGGACGTGACCTTCGACCTGACCCTGGCCAACCGGGTGCCGGACATCCTCGACGAGGGCTACGACGTCTCGATCGTACTCGCCAGCGAGTTGCCGGACTCCGGCTTCGTGTCCCAGCGCCTGGGAATCACTTACAGCATCGTCTGCGCGTCGCCCGCCTACGTGAAGGCCAGCGGCTGCCCGCAGAAACCCAGCGACCTGCTGAACCACGCCTGCCTGCGCCTGGTCAGCCCGGTCATTCCGCTGGAGAAGTGGGTGTTCGACGGCCCGGAGGGCCAGGAGATGGTCACCATCAACAGCTCACCGTTCCTGGTGAACTCCGCCGATGCGATGAAGACCGCGATCACCAGCGGCATGGGCGTGGGCGTGCTGCCGGTGTACGCCGCCATCGAAGGCTTGCGCAACGGCACGCTGGTGCGGGTCATGCCTAACTACCGTTCCCAGGAACTGAACCTTTACGCCATCTACCCTTCGCGCCAGTACCTGGATGCGAAGATCAAGACGTGGGTCGAATACCTGCGAGGCTCGTTGCCGGAAATCCTCGCGGCGCACCAGGCCGAACTGACGGCCTATGAATTGAGTGGAAGCCTGACGGGAGCACGGGTCGCGAACTGAATCCGCGACCGCGCGCCGAGGGGAAAGATCAGCGTTTGCCCATCGAACGGCGCGTGCCGGGAGGCGCGGCGCCGGGGGTCTTGGTATGGCCATTCTTCGCGCCGTTCTTGTACCACGGTTGTTGGCCGGCACCTTTGGCCGCCGCCAGGTCGCCTGGTTTGAATGGAAACTTGAAGGCCGGGATCGGCGCCTTGTCGTCGGCGGCGCTGGAAACATCGCTGTCCGTCTGGCCAGACGATTCGCCTGGCAAGCGTTCGTCTGCGGGCGATGGTATTGGGGAAGTCATTTGAGTTATTCACTTGAGTGGGACAACAAACCGTGGCGAGGGAGCTTGCTCCCGCTGGGCTGCGAAGCGGCCCCATTTCTGTGAGCGCTTCGCACTCAAGCGGGAGCAAGCTCCCTCGCCACAATTGAGTATGCGTGGCTCGGTAGCCGAGCCGCGAAACGCAGCAGTATACCTGCGCGAAATCACGGTGCCACGGAGCAGATGCAGCGGTGGAGTTCCGTCTGACGGGAAACCAAGACAAAACTGACAGCCCTGACAGCTAGCCGTCACCTTCCTGACGGGCTCACAACGCTATATAAGAAAGCCAGGAATTCCTCCGTCCCGAACCGGCGTTTCACGTTCATGCCTATCCAGAAAAAAACCGTCCTGCTCGTCGCGTTACTGATCGCCCTGGCCGCCCTCGCCCTCTGGTTCATCATGAAGCCCGTCGCCAGCAAACCCAGTGCTTCCACCGCAGTGCCTGTGAAAGTGATAAGCGTTGTCGAGCAGGATGTGCCGCGCTTTGCCAGTGGCATCGGCACGGTATTGTCGCTGCACAGCGTGGTGATCCGTCCGCAGATCGACGGCATCCTCACCAGGCTGCTGGTCAAGGAAGGGCAACTGGTCAGGAAGGGCGACCTGCTGGCGACCATCGATGATCGCTCGATCCGCGCCAGCCTCGACCAGGCCCGGGCCCAGCTCAGCGAGAGCCAGGCGCAACTGGCCGTGGCCCAGGTCAACCTCAAGCGCTACAAGCTGCTGAGCGTCGATGACGGCGTATCGAAGCAGACCTACGACCAGCAACAAGCGCTGGTCAACCAGCTCAAGGCCACTGCCCAGGGCAACCAGGCGGCCATCGATTCGGCGCAGGTGCAGCTGTCCTACACGCAGATCCGCTCGCCGGTGAGCGGTCGCGTCGGCATTCGCAACGTGGATGAAGGCAACTTCCTGCGCACCAGCGACACCGAAGGCCTGTTCACGGTGACCCAGATCGACCCGATCGCCGTGGAGTTCTCCTTGCCCCAGCAAATGCTGCCGACCTTGCAGCGATTGATCGCCGCCCCGGACCAGGCCTTGGTCAAGGCCTATATCGGGGCCGACGGCGTGACCGGGGAATTGCTCGGCGAGGGACGGCTCAGCCTCATCGACAACCAGATCAACACCAACACCGGAACCCTGCGGGCCAAGGCCGAATTCAATAACGCCGCGCAACGGCTGTGGCCGGGGCAACTGGTGACGCTGAAAATCCAGACCGCTATCGACAAGGGTGCCCTGGTAGTGCCGCCCACCGTGGTCCAACGCGGGCTGGAGCAACATTTCGTCTATCGGGTCAAAGGTGACAAGGTCGAAAGCGTGCCGGTGCAAATGGTTTACCAGGACAGCGACAGGCACATCATCAAAGGCGTGAACGCCGGCGATCAACTGGTGAGCGACGGCCAGTCACGGCTCAAGCCCGGCGCCAGCGTCCAGGTGCTCAGCGATCCGCCCGCCCTCGCCAAGACCGGGCAGGCGCAGCCATGAAGGGCCGCGGCTCGATATCGGCGTGGTGCATCGACCACCCCATCGCCACGGTGCTGCTGACGTTCGCCCTGGTGTTGCTGGGGTTGATCGCCTTTCCCCGCCTGCCCGTCGCGCCTTTGCCCGAGGCGGAATTCCCGACCATCCAGGTCAACGCCCAACTGCCCGGCGCCAGTCCCGAAACCATGGCGTCGTCCGTGGCGACCCCGCTGGAGGTGCAATTCAGCGCCATCCCCGGCATTACCCAGATGACCTCAAGCAGTGCGTTGGGCTCGACCAACCTGACCCTGCAATTCAGTCTCGACAAGAGCATCGACACCGCCGCCCAGGAAGTGCAGGCGGCGATCAACACCGCCGCCGGCAAGCTGCCCAATGACATGCCGAACCTGCCGACCTGGCGCAAGGTCAACCCGGCCGACAGCCCGGTGCTGATTCTCAGCATCAGCTCCGACCTGATGCCAGGCACCGAACTGAGTGATTACGTCGAGACGCTGCTCGCCCGCCAGATCAGCCAGATCGACGGCGTTGGGCAGATCTATATCACCGGCCAGCAGCGGCCGGCGATCCGGGTCCAGGCCTCGGCCGACCGGCTTGCCGCCATCGGCCTGACCCTCGCCGATATTCGCCAGTCCCTGCAGCAGGCCAGCCTCAACCTGGCCAAGGGCGCGCTGTATGGCGAGTCGAGTATTTCCACCTTGTCCACCAACGACCAGCTGTTCAAGCCGGAGGAATACGGCGAGCTGATCGTTTCCTACCGGGACGGCGCACCGGTCCATCTCAAGGACATCGCCAAAGTCGTCAACGGTTCGGAAAACGCCTACGTGCAGGCCTGGTCCGACGATCAGCCCGGCGTCAACCTGGTGATCTTCCGCCAGCCGGGGGCGAACATCGTCGAGACGGTCGACCGCATCCAGGCGGCGCTGCCGACGCTGGAAGCCATGCTGCCGGCCGCCATACAGGTCAAGGTGATGATCGATCGCACCCAGACCATTCGCGCTTCGCTGCATGAAGTGGAAATCACCCTGCTGATCGCGGTGCTGCTGGTGGTGGCGGTGATGGCGCTGTTCCTGCGCCAGCTCTCGGCGACATTGATCGTCTCGGCAGTGCTCGGGGTGTCGCTGACCGCCAGTTTCGCGCTGATGTATGTGATGGGTTTCAGCCTCAACAACCTGACCCTGGTGGCGATCGTCATCTCGGTGGGATTCGTGGTGGACGACGCGATCGTGGTGGTGGAGAACATCCACCGGCACCTGGAAGCCGGCGATGGCATGCGCGAGGCGGCGATCAAGGGCGCCGGGGAAATCGGCTTCACGGTGGTGTCCATCAGCTTCTCGCTGGTGGCGGCGTTCATTCCGCTGCTGTTCATGGGCGGCGTGGTCGGGCGGCTGTTCAAGGAGTTTGCCCTGACCGCCACTTCGACCATCCTGATTTCCGTCGTGGTGTCCCTGACCCTGGCGCCGACCCTGGCTGCCTTGTTCATGCGCGCCCCGAAGCATCACGCGCAGGCCAGGCCGGGTTTCGGCGAGCGCCTGCTCGGCTGGTACGAACGCGGCCTGCGCCGGGCCCTGGCCCACCAGAAACTGATGATCGGCGTGTTCGGCCTGACCCTCGCCCTCGCGGTGGTGGGCTACGTGTTCATCCCCAAGGGCTTCTTCCCCGTCCAGGACACCGGCCTGGTGCTGGGCACCAGCGAGGCGGCCGCCGACATCTCATTCCCGGACATGGTGGCCAAGCACAAGGCCCTGGCCGAGATCGTCGCCGCCGACCCGGCAGTGCAGACCTTCTCGCACTCCGTCGGCGTCTCGGGCAACAACCAGACCATTGCCAACGGCCGCTTCTGGATCGCCCTCAAGCCTCGGGGCGAGCGCGATGTATCGGCCAGCGGCTTCATCGACCGGATCCGCCCCAAGTTGCTGAAGATTCCCGGCGTTGTGCTGTACCTGCGGGCCGGACAGGACATCAACCTCAGCTCCGGCCCGAGCCGCGCCCAGTATCAATACGTGCTCAAGAGCAACGACGGGCCGACCCTCAACGCCTGGACGCAGAAACTCACCGACAAGCTGCGCAGCATTCCGGCATTCCGCGACATCTCCAACGACTTGCAACTGGGCGGCAGCATCACCCACATCAACATCGACCGCAGCGCGGCGGCACGTTTCGGCCTCACCGCCAGCGATGTCGACCAGGCGCTCTACGACGCTTTCGGCCAGCGGCAGATCAATGAATTCCAGACCGAGACCAACCAGTACAACGTCATCCTGGAACTCGACACCCAGCAACGCGGCAAGGCCGAAAGCCTGGCGTATTTCTATCTGCGCTCGCCGCTGAGCGGGGAAATGGTCCCGCTCTCGGCCCTTGCCCGCTTCGACGCACCGACCAACGGCCCGCTGTCGATTGCCCACGACGGCATGTTCCCGGCCGCCAACCTGTCGTTCAACCTCGCGCCGGGCGTGGCGCTGGGGGATGCCGTGCGCCTGCTCGACCAGGCCAAGAACGAGATCGGCATGCCCGCCGCCATCACCGGCAGCTTCCAGGGCGCGGCCCAGGCGTTCCAGAGCTCGCTGAAAAGCCAGCCGTGGCTGATCCTCGCTGCGTTGGTGGCGGTGTACATCATCCTCGGCGTGCTCTACGAGAGTTTCGTCCATCCGTTGACGATCATTTCCACGTTGCCCTCGGCCGGCCTCGGCGCGTTGATCATGCTCTGGCTGTTGGGCCAGGACTTCTCGATCATGGCGCTGATCGGCCTGGTGCTGCTGATCGGCATCGTCAAGAAGAACGGCATCCTGATGATCGACTTCGCCCTCGATGCCCAGCGCAACCGCGGGATGGCGCCGCAGGAAGCGATTTTCCAGGCCTGCCTGACGAGGTTCCGTCCGATCATGATGACGACCCTGGCCGCCCTGCTCGGCGCCCTGCCATTGATGCTCGGCTACGGCCCTGGAGCCGAATTGCGCCAACCACTGGGCATCGCGGTGGTCGGTGGCCTGCTGGTGAGCCAGGCACTGACGCTGTTCACCACGCCGGTCATATACTTGTGGCTGGAGCGATTGTTCCATCGGCCCGCGCCTCGACCCGGTTCTGCGCCGACGGCGGCGCTGGCAAATGCAGACTGAGGCCGGGCCATGCGCGTTCTGATCATCGAAGACGAAGAAAAAACCGCCGACTATCTGCACCGCGGCCTGACCGAACAGGGTTACATCGTGGATGTGGCGCGGGACGGCGTCGAAGGGCTGCACCTGGCCCTGGAAAGTGACTATGCGGTGATCGTGCTCGACGTCATGCTGCCGGGCCTCGACGGCTTTGGCGTGCTGCGGGCCCTGCGCGCCCGCAAGCAGACGCCGGTCATCATGCTCACCGCCCGCGAACGGGTCGAAGATCGCATCAAGGGCCTGCGCGATGGCGCCGATGATTATCTGGGCAAGCCGTTTTCGTTCCTGGAACTGGTGGCCCGCCTGCAAGCCCTGACCCGCCGCAGCAGCGGCCATGAACCAGTACAAGTGAGCATCGCCGACCTGTGGATCGACCTGATCAGCCGCAAGGCCAGCCGCGCCGGGCAGCGCCTGGACCTGACCGCCAAGGAGTTTTCGCTGCTCAGCGTGCTGGCTCGCCGCCAAGGCGAGATCCTTTCGAAAACCGCGATTGCCGAAATGGTCTGGGACATCAATTTCGACAGCGACGCCAACGTCGTCGAAGTGGCGATCAAACGCCTGCGGGCCAAGCTCGACGGGCCTTTCGAGCACAAGCTTCTGCATACCATCCGAGGGATGGGTTATGTGTTGGAGAACCGCGGTGAGTAACAGCATCGCCCTGCGCCTGAGCGGCATGTTCACGCTGGTGGCGGCGCTGGTGTTCCTGCTGATTGGCGGCGGCTTGTACCAGCAGGTCGAAAAAGGTCTCGGCCTGTTGCCAGAGGCGGAGCTCGATGCCCGCTACAGCGTGCTGGAGTCCACCGTCGGCCGCTATGGCACGCCGGAGCACTGGGTCAAGATCAACAACAAGCTGCGCTTGCTCGGCGAGGAGGATAAACGCATCCACTTCTGGATCGTCAGCGATGACCCGCGCTTTGAATACGGTAACCCCGATGCACAGATCCGTGCCTTCGCCGCAGGTCCATTGGGCAAACGTGACCTGAAGCTGGCGACGCAGCATTACCCGATGAAAGTGCTGGTGAGCCAGTTCCCGGCCAAGGACCAGCGACCGCCGCTACGGTTCATGATCGGTATCGACACCGAGACCTTCTACCAGACCCAGCATCGTTTGCTGGTCGCGCTGGTGAGCCTGGCGATCGTCGGCGTGCTGCTGGCCTCGTTGCTGGGCTACTGGGTGGCGCGCATCGGTCTCAAGCCACTCATCAAGTTGTCGGACGAAGCCCGGCGCCTGGCCCCGCCCCGGCTCACCGGGCGCTTGCAATTGTCACCGCTGCCACCGGAACTCAACCAGTTCGTCAGTTCCTTCAACGCAACCCTGGACCGGGTCGAGCAGGCGTATTCAAGGCTGGAGTCATTCAATGCCGACGTTGCCCATGAACTGCGCTCGCCGCTGACCAACCTGATCGGCCAGACGCAGGTGGCGTTGACCCGCGGGCGCTCGGCAGAGCATTACTTCGAAGTGCTGCAATCGAACCTCGAAGAGCTGGAGCGACTGCGCTCGATCATCAACGACATGTTGTTCCTGGCCAGCGCCGACCAGGGTAGCAAGGCCACCAAGCTGACCACGACGTCCCTGGCCGATGAGGTGGCAACCACCCTCGATTATCTGGACTTCATCCTGGAAGACGCCCAGGTCCAGGTTCGCGTCAGCGGCGATGCCCAGGCCAGTATCGAGATCGCCCACCTGCGCCGGGCCTTGATCAATCTGCTCAGCAACGCCGTCCAGCACACCGCGCCCGGCCAGGTGATCGACGTGGACATCGAAGCCACCGGCGACCAGGTCATCCTGGGCGTCACCAATCCCGGCGAGCCTATCGCCGGCGAACACCTGCCGCGCCTGTTCGAGCGCTTCTACCGGGTCGACGTCTCCCGCAGCAACAGCGGCGCCAACCACGGCTTGGGCCTGGCCATCGTCAAGGCGATTGCGCTCATGCACGGCGGCGATGTATTCGTGCGCAGCGACCGTGGTGCCAACACCTTCGGGATCCGCTTGCCGGCCTGAGGAGCAAGCCCGCCCCCACGAAATTCCTGTGGCATACGCCCACCCAAGACAACACTGTAGGAGCGAGCCTGCTCGCGAAAGCGGCAGTCCATCCAACCTCGATTTCCATGCAATAAGCCACGATGTGGATTGCTCAATTCCAGTGTCACAAGCACAATCTTGCAAAAGGCCAGCATTGTCTGATGCCAGTCATCCGCTGTTAAAGATGAGCAGCCTATGGGAAGGATCCCAGCCACATGACAATGCAGATCGGAATCATGAGCGCGAGCAGTGCAACACCCGGCAACATTCCGCTTTCGATACGTTCGGAGCGGGTACTCGTTTTGGCCAGCTCGCTGGTTGTCATCGCCATCGTAGCTATCGTGACGTTCCTGCTGATCCGTGAACACGCCAGCGCGCAGCAGGCAGCGACGCGCGCGGCGAGCAACATTGTGCAGTTGATCGACGCCGACGTACTGCGCAATGTCGAACTCTACGATCTTTCGCTGCAAGGCCTGATTGCCGCAGCGAAACGCCAGGACCTCCAGGACGTTTCGCCAACGATCCGCCACCTCGCCCTGTTCGACCGCGCCACCGCAGCCCCTTACAAAGGCGACATATTGCTGCTCGACAAGCGCGGCGACGTGGTCGCCGATTCCGCTTCGGTCGAACCGCGCAAGGGCAATTACGCCGATCGGGAATACTTCCAGTCCCATCTGCAGGATCCGGGCCCGGGCATGAAGATCAGCCGTCCGTTCCGGGCCCGGAGCAGCCCGCATGATTGGCGTATCAGCTTCAGCTACCGCTTGAACGACGACCGGGGCGAGTTCATGGGCGTGGCCGAGGCTGCAATGCGCCTGGGCTACTTCAGCCAGCTCTTCAAGAGCTTGAACATCGGCCATGGCGGCACGGTCAACCTGGTCAGCCGCGACGGGATCCTGTTGGCTCAGGAGCCGCCTCTGGCCGAAGACATGATCGGCAAGGATTTCAGCAGCCGACCGAACTTCGTGCGGATCCTGCGCGAAGGCGATGGCAGTTTTACCAGCGTGTCCAGCGTGGATCAGAAGCAGCGGCTGTACACCTTTTCCCAGGTAGGTAATCTGCCGCTGATCGTCGTGGTCGCGCTCTCTTCCCAAGAGGTTTTCGCGTCATGGCAACGCACGGCGCTGCTGGTCAGTGGCGCCACGGGCGCGCTGTGCTTCAGCTTGCTCTGGCTCACCTGGCTGCTGCGTCGGGAATTGAGACGCCGGCACACCGCTGAACGGGAACTGGCCCTGCTGGCATCCGTCGACCCGCTGACAGGCCTGGCCAACCGCCGGACGCTGGACCAGACGCTGCAACTGGAGTGGCTGCGCGCCCAGCGCTCCGGTCAACCGTTGTCGATCCTGATGATCGATGCCGACCACTTCAAGGCGCTCAATGATCGCCTGGGCCACCAACGCGGTGACGAGGCGTTACGAACCCTGGCGCAACTGATCGGCGGGTACGTGCGCCGACCGGCCGACCTGGCGGCGCGTTATGGCGGTGAAGAGTTCTCGGTGGTGCTGCCGGAGACGACGACCGCAGGAGCGTTCACCATGGCGCAAAACATTCGCGAAGCCGTTGAGCAACTGCCCGGCGACGCCCCCATGACCGTCAGCATCGGCATCGCTACGTGGGCGAACGGGCCTTACAACGAACTTGAGGCGTTGCTGCTCGCCGCCGACAAGGCGCTCTACCAGGCCAAGGCCAGCGGGCGTAATCGAGTTGTTTGTGCGATGTAAGCCTTGCTCCTGCTTTTGTGGCGAGGGAGCTTGCTCCCGCTGGGCCGCGAAGCGGCCCCAGAGAGATAGCGACTCGCTCGCCTGATCCACCGCAGACCAGGTTGAGGACTGCTTCGCAGTCCAGCGGGAGCAAGCTCCCTCGCCACAAAAGCCTTTCGCAGCCGACATAAAACCCAGCCATAAAAAAAGGCCACCCGAAGGCAGCCCTTAAAAAACTAGAGAGGTTTTTTGCTTACACGGCCGCTACAGGGCGCATGTAAGAGATTGGTGCGGTGCTGGCGTCTTCGAACGTCACGACTTCCCAAGCGTCTTTCTGCTCAATCAACTTGCGCAGCAGCTGGTTGTTCAGTGCGTGGCCGGACTTGAAGCCCTTGAACTCACCAATCAGGCTGTTGCCCAGCAGGTAGAGGTCGCCGATTGCATCGAGGATCTTGTGTTTGACGAATTCGTCTTCATAACGAAGGCCGTCTTCGTTCAACACGCCATCGGAATCGACCACGATCGCGTTTTCCACACTGCCACCGAGTGCGAGGTTGTGCTTGCGCAGGTACTCGATATCACTCATGAAACCAAAGGTACGCGCGCGGCTGACTTCTTTAACGAACGAAGTGCTGGAAAAATCCACGCTTGCACTCTGGGTGCGGTCACGAAAAACCGGGTGATCGAAATCGATCTCGAAGCTCACCTTGAAACCTTCGAAAGGGACAAAAGTGGCGCGCTTGTCGCCGTCTTCCACTGTCACTTCCCGCAGGATGCGGATGAACTTCTTGGCCGCGTCCTGCTCTTCCAGGCCAGCCGATTGAATCAGGAATACGAAAGGTCCGGCGCTGCCATCCATGATCGGGACTTCGGACGCGGAGAGCTCGACGTAGGCGTTATCGATGCCCAGGCCAGCCATGGCCGAGAGCAAATGCTCCACCGTGTCCACTTTGGTGTCACCGTTGACCAGCGTGGTCGACATAGTGGTTTCACCAACGTTTTCCGCGCGAGCAGGAATCTGCACCACAGGGTCGAGGTCGGCACGACAAAACACAATGCCGGTGTCGACAGGCGCGGGCTTGAGGGTCAGATAGACCTTCTCGCCGGAGTGCAGGCCGACACCTGTGGCACGGATAATATTCTTCAGGGTGCGTTGTTTAATCATGGCATGGGCCGCTTCAGCGCAAATTGCGAACTGGTATCAACAAAGGCTGGCGATGATAGCAGACCAGACCTTTGCTGAACACCAATCACCCGTATACCCCTGATACATTCCATCAATCGGCCTGACGACGCAGGAATGCCGGGATGTCCAGGTAATCCAGATCGTCTTGCGGATTCATCTTCGCGGCAGTCGCAGCACCGGCCTGGGCCTGGTTGCGCATGACGGTCGGACGGTCCAGGTCACGGTAGTTCACCGCGGGAGCTTCCTGACGAGCGGCAGCTTGCTGCTGTGGCTGCGAAGCCATGGCGGTCTGCACGGTGTTGTCGATCACCTTCATCGGTTTCTCGATTTTCGCGCCCAGGCCAGTGGCAACCACGGTCACGTGCAGTTCGTCACGCATGTCCGGATCGATAACGGTGCCGACCTTGACCATTGCGTGGTCGGAAGCGAACGCCTCGATGATGCTACCCACGTCGGAGTACTCGCCCAGGGACAAGTCCGGACCGGCGGTGATGTTTACCAGGATGCCGCGGGCGCCCTGCAGGTTCACATCTTCGAGCAGCGGGTTGCGGATGGCCGCTTCGGTGGCTTCGCGTGCACGGTTCGGACCGCTGGCGCAGCCGGTGCCCATCATCGCCATGCCCATTTCGGACATCACGGTGCGTACGTCGGCAAAGTCGACGTTGATCATGCCCGGACGCTTGATGATGTCGGAGATACCGCGAACGGCACCGGCCAGTACGTCATCGGCCTTGGCGAAAGCCGACAGCAGGCTGGCGTCCTTACCGAGGATGGTCAGCAGCTTCTCGTTGGGGATGGTGATCAACGAGTCGACGCTTTCGCTCAGCGCGCGGATGCCTTCATCGGCGATCTGCATGCGCTTGCGGCCTTCGAACGGGAACGGACGGGTCACCACAGCAACGGTGAGGATGCCCATTTCCTTGGCCACTTCGGCAATGATCGGCGCTGCACCGGTACCGGTACCGCCGCCCATGCCAGTGGTGATGAACACCATGTTGGTGCCAGCCAGGACTTCAGCGATGCGCTCGCGATCTTCCAGGGCAGCCTGACGGCCAACCTCGGGATTCGCGCCGGCACCCAGGCCCTTGGTCACGCCGGTACCGAGTTGCAGGATGGTCCGCGCGCCGATGTTTTTCAGCGCCTGAGCATCGGTGTTGGCGCAGATGAACTCAACGCCTTCGATGTTGCTCTTGACCATGTGGTTGACAGCGTTGCCGCCGCCACCGCCGACACCGATTACCTTGATAACCGGGCTGGCGGGGATGTTGTCTACGAGTTCGAACATTTTCCCTCTCCTTTCATTCTCTAGTTTTTTCGCCTACTGCGTTTGTTGCCGTCTTGCAACGCCGGGCCTGAAACCCGACGCCTGAATCTGAAATCGTTTAGAAATTGCCCTTCACCCAAGCCTGGAGCCGCTCGAACAGCGGTGCCTTGGGCTCTTCGCTGCTGTAGCTGTCACGGCTGCCGATGCCCGAGAACGAGATCCCGTCGGATTGCTTTTGCAGGCCGTACATCAACAGGCCCACGCCAGTCGAATAGATCGGGTTGCGCACCACGTCATCCAGGCCCTTGACGCCATGGGGCACGCCCAGGCGCACCGGCATGTGGAAAATCTCTTCGGCCAGCTCGACCGCGCCCTCCATCTTCGACGTACCGCCGGTCAGCACGATGCCGGCCGGGATCAGGTCTTCGTAGCCGCTGCGGCGCAGTTCGGCCTGGATCAGCGTGAACAGTTCGTCGTAGCGCGGCTCGACCACTTCGGCCAGGGCCTGGCGCGACAATTCGCGCGGCGGACGGTCGCCGACGCTCGGCACCTTGATGGTTTCACCGGCACCGGCCAGCTTGGCCAGGGCGCAGGCGTAACGGATCTTGATTTCCTCGGCGTACTGGGTCGGGGTGCGCAGCGCCATGGCGATGTCGTTGGTCACCTGGTCGCCGGCAATCGGGATCACTGCCGTGTGGCGGATGGCGCCTTCGGTGAAGATCGCGATGTCGGTGGTGCCGCCGCCGATATCGACCAGGCACACGCCGAGTTCTTTCTCGTCGTCGGTCAGCACCGAGTAGGCCGAAGCCAGTTGCTCGAGGATGATGTCGTCGATTTCCAGGCCGCAGCGACGCACGCACTTCTCGATGTTCTGCGCGGCGTTCACGGCGCAGGTGACCACGTGGACCTTGGCTTCCAGGCGTACCCCGGACATACCCAGGGGCTCGCGTACGCCTTCCTGGTTATCGATCACGTAATCCTGCGGCAGGGTGTGCAGCACCCGCTGGTCGGCCGGAATCGCCACGGCCTGGGCCGCGTCGAGTACGCGCTCAAGGTCGGCGGAGCTGACTTCACGGTCCCGAATCGCCACGATGCCGTGGGAGTTCAGGCTGCGGATGTGATTGCCCGCGACACCGACGAACGCCGAGTGGATCCGGCAACCGGCCATCAGCTGCGCTTCTTCGATGGCGCGCTGGATCGATTGGACGGTGGACTCGATGTTCACCACCACGCCTTTCTTCAAGCCACGGGACGGGTGTGTACCGATCCCGACGATGACCAGCGTGCCGTCGTCCGCGACCTCGCCTACCAGCGCTACCACCTTGGAAGTGCCGATATCCAGACCGACGATCATTTTTCCGCTTTGCACGTTTGCCATGGGTCCTGCCTCTTCTTAATTCTTCGCGACGGCGGGTTCGGCCGTCGTCGGCGCTACAGGTTCCCGCCAGCCAACAGCGAGGCCGTTGGCGTAGCGCAGATCGATGCGCGCAATGTTCGTAATCTGTTCTTTGAGCGTCTTGTCATAGATGGCAATGAAGCGGCGCATCTTTTCCACCAGGTTGCCGCGCCCGAGCAACAGCTCGATGCCCGGCCCCGAGCTGCCCGCGCCAGTGGTCAGGAACCAGCTGCCGCGCTCACGCAATTCCAGGCGCGCGATGGAGAAGCCCAGTGGCCGCAACATCTGACTCAACACCTGGTATTGCTGCATCACTTGCTGCTGGGCCCGCTGTGGACCGAACAGTTGCGGCAAATGTTCATAATTGGCCAGTTCCCGTGGCGTAAACGCCTGGCCCTGGTTGTTCAACAGCGACTCGTCGCCCCAACGGGCCACCGGCAACTGCTCTTCCAGACGAATCGACACCTGGTCCGGCCATACCCGCCGCACTTCGGCGTGGGCGATCCAGGGCATCTGCTCCAGCTCGGTGCGCATGCCCGCCAGGTCGATGGTGAAGAAGCTCGACGCGACGAACGGAGCGATCCGCTGCTGCACCGCCTGCTGGCTGATGTAGCTCAGGTCACCCTGGACGTTGATCCGGGCGATCGGCCGATCGGCATAAGGCAGCAGCCGCTGCGCGCCTTCATACGTGCCGAACCCCAATACCACCAGCATCACCGGCCAGAACAGGCTCTTGAGAAAGCCGAAATTGGCTTTCGGCAAGCGCGCCGACATCGGCTCTTTGGCCACCATTCGGCTGGCACCCCGCGGCACCGGCTTGCGACCGGGTGCGGATGGCTGATGACGAAGCGATGCGCCTTGCATGGCTTAACCCCTGGACTCTTGGTTGCCGACACTGGCGGCCAGGATCGACAGCACCAGTTGCTGGAAATCCAGGCCGGCAGCACGAGCCGCCATCGGAACCAGGCTGTGGTCGGTCATGCCGGGCGCGGTGTTGACTTCCAGGAACCAGAACTGCCCATCGGCGTCCTGCATCACGTCCGCCCGCGCCCAACCGGCGATACCCAGCGCCTCACAGGCCTTGGCCGTGAGGTCCATCAATTGTTTTTCCTTGGCAGCGTCCAGCCCGCAGGGAATGCGGTACTGGGTGTCATTGGCGATGTACTTGGCGTCGTAGTCGTAGAACGTGTGGGGCGTGCCCAGCGCAATCGGGGGCAACACCTGGTCACGCAGGGTGGCGATGGTGAACTCGGGACCGGTGATCCATTGCTCGACCAACACTTGCGAATCGTAGGAACTGGCGTCCTTCCAGGCTGCGGTCAACTCAGGCAGCGAATTCACTTTCGCCATGCCGATACTTGAACCTTCATGGGCCGGTTTGACGATCAAAGGGAAGCCCAGTTCCGTCGCCGCCGAAATACAATCGGCCTCGGACGCCAGCACGGCGTGACGCGGCGTCGGGATGCCGAGGCTGTGCCAGACCTGTTTGGTGCGCAACTTGTCCATCGCCAGGGCGGAAGCCAGGATGCCACTGCCGGTGTAGGGAATGCCCAGGCATTCGAGCAAGCCCTGCATGCTGCCGTCTTCGCCGCCACGGCCATGAAGAATGATGAAGGCGCGATCGATCTTTTCGCTCAGCAGGCGCTGCAGGAAGTCGTCGCCCACGTCGATGCCGAATGCGTCGACGCCGGCGCTTTGCAGGGCTTGCAGCACGGCGTTGCCGGACTTGAGAGAGACCTCGCGCTCGGCGCTCTTGCCACCGAACAGCACGGCCACGCGGCCGAAGGCTTTCGGATCAAGGGTCGAGACCAGGTTGGCGTAGGCAGCAGTCATTTCAGTTTCCCCTCGCTGGAGGCCACGGTGGCTCCGGCGAATAACGGACTTTTCAACAGTTTCGGGGCCAGGCCACCGATATCACCGGCGCCCTGGCAGAGCAGGATGTCGCCGGCGCGCAGCAGCGGCTTGACCAGCGGCGCGAGGTCCACGCCGCGGTCGATGTAGATCGGGTCCAACTGGCCGCGCTGGCGGATGCTGTGGCACAGCTGGCGGCTGTCGGCGCCCGGGATCGGCTCTTCGCCGGCCGGGTAGACTTCCATCAACAGCAGCACGTTGGCGTCGGC
Source organism: Pseudomonas sp. Z2-11 (assembly GCF_054161305.1). NCBI lineage: Bacteria > Pseudomonadati > Pseudomonadota > Gammaproteobacteria > Pseudomonadales > Pseudomonadaceae > Pseudomonas > Pseudomonas sp. Z2-11. Next base: position 1,085,602 of record NZ_CP096395.1, on the reverse strand, counting down.
CAGCACCTGGACGAAATCGTCGTACAGGTCGCGGGTGCGGCTGTAGCGGTGCGGCTGGTAGACCATCACCAGCCGGCGCTCCGGCCAGCCACCGCGCACGGCCTTGATCACCGCCGCGACTTCGGTCGGGTGATGGCCGTAGTCGTCCACCAGCATCACGTTGCCGCCGTCCACCGGCAGCTCGCCGTAGACCTGGAAGCGTCGACCCACGCCCTGGAACCCGGACAGGCCCTGGACGATGGCTTCATCGCTGACGCCTTCGTCGGTGGCGATGCAGATGGTCGCCAGCGAGTTGAGCACGTTGTGGTTGCCGGGCATGTTCACCGACACGTCCAACGGCTCGCGATCAGGACGCAGCACGGTGAAGAACGTCTGCATGCCCTGCTGGCGCACGTTGATCGCGCGCACGTCGGCGTCTTCGCCAAAGCCGTAGGTCACGGTCGGACGCTTGATCAGCGGGAGGATTTCGCGCACCACCGGATCGTCCAGGCACACCACCGCCAGGCCGTAGAACGGCAGGTTGTGGAGGAACTCGACGAAGGTTTTCTTCAGTTTGTTGAAGTCACCGTCGTAGGTCGCCATGTGGTCGGCGTCGATGTTGGTGACCACGGCTACCAGCGGTTGCAGGTGCAGGAAACTTGCATCGCTCTCGTCGGCTTCGGCGATCAGGTAGCGGCTGGTGCCCAGTTGGGCATTGGTGCCCGCGGCATTCAGGCGCCCACCGATCACGAACGTCGGGTCCAGGCCACCGGCAGCGAACACCGAGGCGATCAGGCTGGTGGTGGTGGTCTTGCCGTGAGTACCGGCGACGGCGATGCCGTGGCGATAGCGCATCAGCTCGGCGAGCATCTCGGCGCGCGGCACCACGGGAATGCGACGTTCCAGGGCGGTGGCGACTTCCGGGTTGGAAGTGTTCACGGCGCTGGAGACCACCAGCACATCGGCGTTGGCGGCGTTCTCGGCACGATGGCCGATGAAAATCTGTGCACCGAAGGATTCCAGGCGCTCGGTGACCGGCGAAGCCTTCAGGTCGGAACCCGAGACCTGGTAACCCAGGTTCAGCAACACCTCGGCGATCCCGCACATGCCCACGCCGCCGATCCCGACGAAGTGGATGCGGCGGATGCGGCGCATTTCCGGCTGCGGCATGGCTTTGCGATTCTCAACCATGGGCCACCTCCAGGCAGGTATCGACCACTTGGGCCGTGGCATCGGGTTTGGCCAGGCGGCGTGCGGCGCGGGCCATGTCTTCGAGTGTTTGCGGCTGCATCAAGACCTCTGTCAGGCGCGCGGCTAGATCCGCGGCGCCAGTCGTTCTTTGTGGCATCAGGAAGGCAGCGCCTTCGCGGGCCAAATAATCGGCGTTGCGGGTCTGGTGATCGTCGATGGCGTGGGGCAAAGGCACCAGCATCGAGGGCAGACCGGCGGCAGCCAGTTCACTGACGGTCAGCGCGCCTGCGCGGCAGACCACCAGGTCGGCCCAGCCATAGGCTTGGGCCATGTCTTTGATGAAAGGCTGCACTTGCGCCTCGACGCCAACGGCGCGATAGCGCTCGGCGGTCACTTCATCGTGGTTTTTGCCAGCCTGGTGAAACACTTCCGGGCGCAATTCGGGGGCGACCTGGGACAAGGCTTCGGGCAGCAGTTTGTTCAACGGTTCCGCTCCGAGGCTTCCGCCGAGGATCAGCAAACGCGCCTTGCGTCCGGCCAGGGCCGGGCGCGGTGTATCGAGGAACAGCTCCGTGCGCACCGGGTTACCGGTGGTGCGACGGCTGCCCGACAGGGTAAAGGTGTCGGGGAAGGCTTCACACACTCGAGCGGCCAACGGCACCAGTAACCGATTGGCGGTACCAGCGACCGCGTTCTGCTCATGAACGATCACCGGCACACCGGCCAGTTTTGCCGCGACGCCGCCAGGACCGGTCACATAACCGCCGAAGCCGACGACACACACCGGCCGCAGCCGACGGATGACCGCCCGCGCCTGCCAGATCGACTTGAGCAGCATCAGCGGAGCCTTGAGCAGCGACAGCTTGCCTTTGCCCCGCAGGCCACTGGCGTTGATCCGATGCAGCTCGAGGCCGGCGGCGGGTACCAGTTCATTCTCGATGCCACGCGGCGTGCCGAGCCAGTGCACGGTGTAGCCGCGCGCCTGGAACTCCCGGGCACAGGCCAGCGCCGGGAATACATGCCCGCCGGTTCCGCCCGCCATGATCAGCACGTTAGCGCCCATGAGTCGGCTCCTCGGCGAAGTCGCTTTCATGGAATTCCATTTCTTCACTGCCCAGGTGGGTTCGACTTTCCCACTCGATGCGCAGCAACAAGCCGAGGCAGGCACAGCAGATCACCAGGGAGCTGCCGCCATAACTGAGGAACGGCAGCGTCAGGCCCTTGGTCGGCAGCAGACCGACGTTCACCCCGATGTTGATCAGGAACTGGCCGATCCACAGGAACGACAGGCCGTACGCCACGTACGCGGCAAAGAACTGCTTGGCCTTCTCGGCCCACAAGCCGATGTACATGCCGCGCACACAAACGAAGACGAACAGCGCGACGGTGCACAGGGATCCCACTACCCCTAGCTCCTCGGCGAGAACCGAGAACACGAAGTCGGTGTGGGCTTCCGGCAGGTAGAACTGCTTTTGCACGCTGTTGCCCAGGCCCACGCCCAGCCACTCGCCGCGACCGAAGGCGATCAATGCCTGGGTCAACTGGTAGCCGGAACCGAACTGGTCGGCCCACGGATCGGTAAAGGTGATCAGGCGCGCCATCCGGTACGGCTGGGCCTGCACCAGGACGGTCACTGCCGCGAACGCCAGCGCTACCATCAGGGTAAAGCGGAACAGCCCGACACCGCCGAGGAACAGCATTGCCGCCGCCGCGCCCATCATCACCACCGTCGCGCCGAAGTCCGGCTCCATCAGCAGCAGGCCGGCCATCGGCAGCAGCACGATGAACGGCTTGAAGAAGCCCATCCAGCTCTCGCGCACTTCTTTCTGGCGACGCACCAGGTACCCGGCGAGGTAGATCACCACAAAGACCTTGGCGATTTCCGAAGGCTGCACGTTGAAGAAGCTGAAGCCGATCCAGCGCATGGAGCCGTTGACCTCGCGGCCGATGCCCGGCACCAGCACCATCACCAACAGGCCGAAGGCACCGAGCAGCATCAGCCAGCCCAGGCGTTGCCAGGTGGCGATCGGCACCATCATGGTGACAATGCACGCGCCCAGGCCGATCACCAGGTAAATCAGGTGGCGGATCATGTGGTAGAGGGTGTTGCCCGATTGCACGGCGGCCACTTCCGACGAGGCGGAAGTGATCATCACCAGGCCCAGGCCGAGCAGCGCCAGGCAGCCGGCGAGCATCGGGAAGTCCAGGTCGATACCGCGACCGGTAATCAGCGGCGACGGGTACGGCTTGATGATGTTCATCAGGCTCATGCCAAGTCCTCCGCAGCCCGGGCGAACAGTTGCCCGCGCTCTTCGTAATTCTTGAACATGTCGAAACTGGCGCAGGCCGGCGACAACAGCACGGCATCGCCCGGTTGCGCGAGGGCACGGCATTGCTGCACGGCTTCGTCCAGCGAAGCGACGCGAACCTGCGGCACGGCATCGCCGAGGGCTTGGGCGATCAGTTCGCGATCGCGGCCCATCAGCACCACGGCACGACAGTTGACCGCCACCGGATCGCGAAGGTCTTTAAAATCGGCACCCTTGCCATCGCCACCGGCGATCAGCACGAGCTTGCCCTGGATGTCCGCGCCGAGGCCTTCGATGGCAGCCAGGGCGGCGCCAACATTGGTGGCCTTGGAATCGTTGTACCAGGCCACGCCATCCAGGTCGCGCACCCACTGGCAGCGGTGCTCGAGCCCGGCAAAGCTGCGCAGCGCCGAAAGCATGGCGTCAAACGGCAGCCCGACGGCATGCCCGAGGGCGAGCGCGGCCAAGGCATTGGCCTGGTTATGGGCGCCGCGAATCTTCAGTTCGCGCACCGGCATCAGGTTCTGGAATTCGAAGGCCAGATATTTCTCGCCGTTCTCTTCGCGCAAACCGAAGCCTTTGAAATCTGGAGCGCCGAGGCCGAAAGTCCAGCACGGCAGCCCTTCGCTCATCAGCGGACGCGTCAAGGCATCCTGGCGGTTGAACACCACTTGCCGGGCACCACGGAAAATCCGGTGCTTGGCCAGGTGATAGGCCGGCAGGCCGCTGTAGCGGTCCATGTGGTCTTCGCTGATGTTCAGCACAGTGGCCACTTCAGCGCCAAGGTGATCGGTGGTCTCGAGCTGGAAGCTCGACAGCTCCATGACGTACAGCTCGACCTCGTCGCTGAGCAGATCCAGCGCCGGGGTGCCGAGGTTGCCGCCCACGGCGACACGCTTGCCGGCGGCCGCGGCCATTTCACCGACCAGCGTGGTGACGGTGCTTTTCGCATTGGAACCGCTGATGGCGATAATCGGCGCCTTGGCGTTGCGCGCGAACAGCTCGATATCGCCGGACAATTTCACGCCACGGGCGGCGGCAGCCTGCAGGGCCGGGGTCGCCAGGGCCAGGCCAGGGCTCACGTAGAGCTCGTCGGCGCGGCACAGGAACTCGACGTCCAGCTCGCCACAACGCACATCCACCTGGGGATAGTCACGACGCAGCGTGGCCAGCTCAGGCGGATTTTCCCGCGTATCGGCGACGGCAAACGACACACCCCGGTTCGCCAGGAAGCGAACCAGGGACATGCCGCTCTTGCCGAGGCCGACAACGATGCGGAAGTGGTCAGAAGCGATCAGGGACACTCGTTCTACCTCAGCTTCAGGGTGGCAAGGCCGACCAACACGAGAATCACGGTGATAATCCAGAAACGGACGATCACACGCGGCTCGGGCCAGCCCTTGAGTTCAAAGTGGTGGTGGATCGGCGCCATGCGAAATACCCGGCGGCCGGTCAATTTAAAGGAAGCAACCTGAATGACGACTGACAGGGTCTCCATCACAAACACGCCGCCCATGATGAACAGGACGATTTCCTGGCGAACGATGACGGCGATGGTGCCCAGGGCCGCGCCCAGCGCCAGCGCGCCGACGTCGCCCATGAAGACTTGCGCCGGGTAGGTGTTGAACCAAAGAAAGCCCAGGCCGGCACCGATCAGCGCGCCGCAGAATACGATCAGCTCGCCCGCCCCCGGTACATAAGGAATCAGCAGGTATTCAGCGAATTTCACGTTACCCGACAGGTAGCAGAAGATCCCCAGCGCACCACCGACCATCACCGTCGGCATGATCGCCAGGCCGTCGAGGCCGTCGGTGAGGTTGACCGCATTGCTCGAACCGACGATCACCAGGTAGGTCAGCACGATGAAACCTGCGCCCAGCGGGATGCTGTAGTCCTTGAGCATCGGCAGGATCAGGGTGGTTTCCACCGGCGAGGCGGCGGTCATATAAAGGAAGATCGCCGCGCCGAGGCCGAACACCGACTGCCAGAAATATTTCCAGCGGCTTGGCAGCCCACGGGAGTTCTTCTCGATGACCTTGCGGTAGTCGTCGACCCAGCCAATGGCGCCGAAAAACAGCGTCACCAGCAGCACGACCCAGACGTAACGATTCGCCAGGTCGGCCCAGAGCAAGGTGCTGATACCGATGGACGACAGGATCAGCGCGCCGCCCATGGTCGGCGTACCGGATTTGGACAGATGCGACTGCGGGCCGTCGTTACGAACCGACTGGCCAATCTGCAGGTTCTGCAGGGTGCGGATCATCCACGGGCCCAGGAACAGCGACAACGACAGCGCGGTCAGCACACCCAGAATCCCGCGCAGGGTCAGGTACTGGAAGACCGCGAAGCCTTTGTGGAACTGTTGCAGGTACTCCGCTAGCAGCAGCAGCATTAATGTTTCTCCATACGGGTGCCGCACAAAGCCGCAACGATGTTTTCCATCGCCGCACTGCGTGAGCCCTTGATCAATAGGGTGGTGTTCGGGTCTTGCTCGGCGCCCAGGGCCTGGATCAGCTCGGCCTGCGTGGTGAAATGCTGTGCGTGCTCGCCAAACGCCGCCACGGCGTGGGCCATCATCGGGCCGACCGCGTACAGCGCATCGACCTTGCCGCGCGCGTAGGCACCGACATCGTGATGGCCTTGCTGCGCCCACTCGCCCAGTTCACCGATATCCCCGAGCACCAGCACGGTGCGACCGGAGAAACCGGCAAGGATATCCACAGCGGCGCACATGGACGTCGGGTTGGCGTTGTAGGTGTCGTCGATGACGCGCATGCCGTTGCTTGCCAACTGCGCGACGCTGCGTCCCTTGACCGGTTGTACGGCGTTCAACCCGGCGACAATGCCCGGCAACGACACACCCAGCGCATGGGCGGCGGCCGCGGCGGCCAGGGCATTGGCAACGTTATGCGTGCCAAGCAGGTTCAACTGCACGCGCTCCGCGCCATCAGGGCTGTGCAGGTTGAAAGCCGGGCAACCACGGGCGTCGCGATCCAGGTCGCTGGCGTAGAAATTCGCCGCCAGGTTGCTCAGGGCGAAGGTCAGCACCTTGCGCTCCCCGGCCCGGGCCTTCCAGATTTCGAAGGCTTTATCGTCGAGATTGAGCACGGCGACGCCATCTTCAGCCAGCCCTTCGATGATCTCGCCCTTGGCCTCGACAATTTTCTCGGGGCCGCCGAACTCGCCGACATGGGCGGTCCCGGCGTTGTTGAGCACCGCCACGTGAGGCTTGGTCATGCCGACCGTGTAGGCAATCTCGCCGAGCCGTGAAGCGCCGAGCTCGATGACCGCGGCGCTGTGCTCCGGCGCCAGTTCGAGCAGGGTCAAAGGCACGCCGAGATCATTGTTCAGGTTGCCACGGGTCGCCAGCACCGGACCGCGCGTGCGCAGGATGCTCGCGAGCATCTCCTTGACCGTGGTCTTGCCGCTGGAACCGGTGATGGCCGCGACCGGGTTGGCAAACGCCGCGCGATTCAGCGCACCGAGCTGACCCAGGGCCTGGCGAGTGTCGCTGACCAGCAACTGCGGCAGCGTGCTGTTGCTCACTTCCCGCTCGACCAGTGCTGCGACCGCGCCTTTGGCTGCCACCTCGTTGAGGTAATCGTGACCGTCGAAGCGTGGTCCGGCCAGGGCGACGAACAACTGCCCCGACGCGATCGCACGGCTGTCGATGCTGACGCCGTCGAACGAGGCGTCCGCGGCGATCAGGCGCGCATTCAAAGCGTTACTCAGCTCGCTGAGCTTCAAGGCCTTAAGCATGGGCCACCTCCCATGCGGTCAGGGCGTGATCGGCTTCCACCAGATCGGAAAAGGCCTGGCGCACGCCGTTTATTTCCTGGTAGTCCTCGTGCCCCTTGCCGGCCAGGACGATGACGTCGTCCGCCGAAGCGCTGGCGATCAATTGGGCAATGGCCTGGCCACGCCCGGCCACGAAGGTGACGTTGTCCACCTCCGAGAAACCGGCGCGGATGTCGTCGAAAATGCGCGCTGGATCTTCACTGCGCGGATTGTCATCGGTGACCAGCACGCCATCGGCCAGTCGTTCCACGACCTCGGCCATCAATGGGCGCTTGCCGCGATCACGATCGCCGCCGCAGCCGAACAGACAGAGCAACTTGCCCTTGGCGTGCGGACGCAGTGCCGTGAGGACTTTTTCCAGTGCATCGGGGGTGTGGGCATAGTCGACCACTACCAGCGGCTGGGTTCCGCCGCCCAGGCGCTGCATGCGTCCGGCCGGACCTTCGAGTTTCGGCAGCACCTTGAGAATTTCGTCCAGGGCATAGTCCAGCCCGAGCAAGGCGCCAATGGCGGCCAACACGTTGCTCAGGTTGAAACGCCCCAGCAAGGTGCTGCGCAAGTGGTGTTCGCCCTGGGGCGTGACCAGCGTGGCGCGCACGCCTTCGTCATCGAATTGCGCCTGGCGGATATAAAGGTAGGCGCTGGCGTCTTCCTGGCTGTAGGTGATCAACCGGGACTCGCGCTGCTCGGCGGCCAGTTGGCGGCCGAACTCGTCATCAATGTTGATGACCCGGCACTTCAGATCGTTCCAGGCGAACAGCCTGGCCTTGGCTTCGCCGTAGGCCTGCATGGAGCCGTGGTAGTCCAGGTGATCCCGGGACAGGTTGGTCAGCACCGCGACGTCGAACGCCAGTGCAGTGACGCGACCCTGATCAAGGCCGTGGGAAGAGACTTCCATCGCCACGGCCTTGGCGCCGGCCTTCTTCAGGTCGGCCAGGGTCGCCTGCACGGCAATCGGGTTCGGCGTGGTGTGCAGGCCGCTTTGCAGCGCGCCATGGAAACCGTTGCCCAGCGTTCCGACGATGCCGCAATGCTGGCCGAGCAGATCCAGCGCCTGCGCCACCAACTGGGTGACGCTGGTCTTGCCGTTCGTGCCGGTCACGCCGATCAGGTTCAGGTGACGGCTCGGTTCGCCATAAAAACGCCCGGCGATGTCCGACAGCTGCGCCGCCAGTCCCTTGACCGGGATCAGCGGAACATCGGTGATCGGCAGCACGGTTGCGCCGTTCACTTCATAAGCCACCGCCGCCGCGCCACGCTTCAAGGCGTCGGCAATGTGGTCACGGCCATCGAAACGGGCACCCGGCACCGCCAGGAACAGGTCTCCGGCGCGCACGTCGCGGCTGTCGAGGGCCAGCTCGCGAATCAGCAGGTCATGCCCGGCGTGGGCAAAAATCTTGTTCAGGCTCAGGGACATCAGCCTCGCCCTCCGTCGGCTTTCAGGGGGACGACCGGGGCGGTACTCGCCTGCTGGGTCGGCGGCAGGTTATCCGGGGTGATATTCATCAGGCGCAGGGTGCCGGACATCACTTTGCTGAACACCGGCGCCGATACCAGGCCGCCGAAATAACCGGCCTTGCTCGGTTCGTCGATGACCACCACGATGGCATAGCGCGGATCGCTCATCGGCCCGAAGCCGGCGAACAGCGAACGATAGGAATTCTCGGCATAACCCTTGGTGCCCACGGAAGTCTTGCGCGCCGTACCGGACTTGCCGGCAACGTGATAGGCCGGAACCTGAGCGCGATAGACACCGCGCGGCGCCTCGATCACCTGTTGCAGCATGCCCTGCATGGTCTTGGCGACGTCCTCAGGAATTACCTGGGTAGTTTGCGGCGCCTTGTCGGTCTTGATCAGCGTCAACGGGGCAATACGGCCGTTGTTAGCCAGCGCGGAAAACGCGTGGACGAGCTGGATCGCCGTCACGGAAACACCGTAGCCGTAGGACAAAGTGGCTGTTTCCGCCTTGCGCCATTCACGATAGTTGGGCAGGTTGCCGACGCGCTCGCCCGGGAAGCCCAGGCCCGTGTCCTGGCCGAGGCCGATCTTCTGGGCCAGGCGATAAATCGCCTCGCCACCGATATCGAAGGCGATCTTGCTCATGCCGACGTTACTGGAGTTGATCAGGATGCCGGTCAGGTCGAGCACCGGTCCTTCGGTCTTGGATACGTCACGAATGGTGTACTTGCCGATCTGCAACGTGCCCGGATAGACCTCGACGGTGTCGCTCGGCTTCCAGCGCCCGGTTTCCAGGGCGGCGGCCATGGACACGGCCTTCATCGTCGAACCGGGTTCGAACACGTCGATCATCGCGCGGTTGCGCATCATCGCCGGCTGCAGGTTGCGACGGTTGTTCGGGTTGTAGGTCGGCTGGTTGACCATGGCGAGGATCTCGCCGGTCTTCACGTCCATGATCACCAGGCTGCCGGCCTTGGCACCGTTCTCGACGATGGCGTTGCGCAGCTCGCGGTTGGCCAGATATTGCAGGCGCAGGTCAATGGACAACGCCAAGGGCTTGCCGGCCTTGGCGTTTTTGGTGACCTGGACATCCTTGATCAGCCTGCCGCGCCGATCCTTGATGACCTGGCGCTTGCCGGCGACACCGGCGAGCCATTCGTCGTAGGCCAGCTCGACCCCTTCCCGTCCCCGGTCATCGATGTCGGTAAACCCGACCATATGGGCGGTGACCTCACCGGCCGGATAAAAACGCCGAAACTCTTCGATGCCGTAGACCCCCGGCACTTTCAGGTCGAGCACGCTCTGGCCTTGCTCGGGCGTCAGCCCGCGCACCAGATAGATGAATTCCTTGTTGGCCTGGGCTTCGAGGCGTTCGGTCAGAGCCTTGGGGTCCTGGCCGAGGGCGGCAGCCAGCGCCGGCCACTTCTCCTTGGCCTGCTGCATTTCCTTGGCGTTCGCCCACAAGGTGGTCACCGGGGTACTGACAGCCAGCGGCTCGCCATTGCGGTCGGTGATCAGGCCACGGTGAGCCGGGATCGGGATATGACGCACGCTACGGGCGTCGCCCTGTTCCTTGAGGAAGTCACGGTCGACCACTTGCAAGTCGATGATGCGCCACGAGATGGCCGCGACCATGATCCCGAGCAAACCCAGAACCAGGCGGAACCGCCACGGGAACAGCGCCCCTTCGAGCTTCATCATGGCGCCACCATCTGCACTTCAGCCGCACCGGGGATGCGCATCTTCAGTTGTTCGGTCGCCAGGACTTCGATACGGCTGTGGGCGGTCCAGGTACTTTGCTCCAGGATCAACCGACCCCACTCGGCCTGCGCCTTGTCGCGCACGCTGAGCTCGTTGTAAAGGGTGTTGAGCAACTGCCGGTTCCAATGCGCGCTGTAAGACACGGCAATGGCCGACACGAGCACGCCAATAAACAGCAGCAGCATGAAAAAGCTGCCGCCTGGCAGGGGCTTGGCGAAGAGCTTGCTCACCGCAACTTCTCCGCGACACGCATAACGGCGCTACGGGCGCGAGGGTTGGCCTTGAGCTCGGCCTCGGAGGCGAACTGCGCTTTGCCATGAATCTTGATTTTCGGTACGAAGGCCTCGAAACGCACCGGCAGATTGCGCGGCAGGTTATCGGCTTCGCCTTTGGTGAGCTTGCGCATGAACAGCTTGACGATACGGTCTTCCAGGGAATGGAAGCTGATCACCACCAGGCGCCCACCGATTTCCAGTGCCTCGAGAGCGGCTTCGAGACCGGCCTCAAGATCGCCCAATTCGTTGTTGACGTGGATACGCAGCCCTTGGAAAGCCCGGGTCGCCGGGTTCTTGCCTTTTTCCCAGGCAGGGTTGGCAACCTTCAGCACTTCGGCCAGATCACCGGTACGCTCGAACGGCTTGATGTCGCGACGCTCGACCACCGCGCGCGCCATGCGCCCGGAAAAACGTTCCTCGCCGTATTCCTTGAACACGCGGGCGATTTCTTCTACGGACGCGGTATTGACGAATTCAGCCGCGCTGATGCCACGGGACGGATCCATGCGCATGTCCAGCGGACCGTCGTTGAGAAAACTGAAGCCGCGTTCCGGGTCGTCCAGCTGCGGCGAAGACACGCCCAGGTCAAGCAACACGCCGCTGACCTTGCCTGCCAGGCCGCGTTGGGCGACTTCCGAACCGAGCTCCGCAAAGCTGCGCTGCACAACGACAAAGCGGCCGTCTTCGGCCGCTAGCGCTTGCCCGGTGGCAATCGCTTGAGGATCCTTGTCGAACCCCAGCAGCCGACCGTCCGGACCGAGCTGGCTGAGAATCAGCCGGCTATGCCCGCCACGCCCGAACGTGCCGTCCAGATAGCAGCCATCAGGACGTACGGCGAGAGCCTCGACGGCTTCGTCAAGCAGTACGGTGATGTGGTTAAAGCCGCTATCAGTAGTCACAGGATCAAATCACGCAGTTCATCAGGCATGGCGCCCGGTTGTTGAATAGCAGCAAGGTCGGCGGCAGAAACCGCATTCCAGGCATCTTCGTCCCACAGCTGGAACTTGTTCAGTTGGCCCACCAGCATCGCGCGCTTGTCCAGCCTGGCGTACTCGCGCAGACGCGGCGGCACCAGGAAACGACCGCTGCCGTCGAGTTCGAGGTCGACGGCATTACCGATCAGCAAGCGTTGCAGGCGACGGTTCTCTTCCCGCAGCGAAGGCAGTGCGCGCAGTTTGGTTTCGATGATTTCCCACTCATCGAGAGGGTAAACGCATAAACATGGATCAACGGCGTCGATCGTGACGATTAACTGCCCCGAACTTCGCGAAACGAGCTCGTCACGATACCGGCTCGGCATGGCGAGACGGCCTTTTGCATCGAGACTGATAGCGTTAGCTCCGCGAAACACGTCAGCGTTTCTCCACTTTTTGGCGTTTTACCTTCAAAAAAACCCACTTCATGCCACTTTCCGCCACTTGCGCACACTATAGGAATGCGCCCACCGCACCGTCAAGGCGCGGAATGAAGGAAAAGCCTTATAGATCGGAGATTTAGGAGCGTTTCAGGAGGGGCAACAAGAAACTGACGTAGGAAAATTCGCTTTAACTCGAAGGCACACAGGGGACTGCACGCAGAAGTTAAAGTGATTTATTAAGAGTAAGATTTTTTTGATCTTAGGAACTGCTTCTGCCATTGATTCCGGCAGGGAGGGAAAAGGTGGAGAGTCGATCTGTAAGCCGGGTTCTGTCTTGAACAGTCATTCGTCTACGATGGCCATCACTGGACATCTTTAGCAACCTACCCGGTCCCAGCGCGGGCCACGCCTTGGGACCCTATTTGGTCTTGCTCCAAGTGGGGTTTACCTAGCCACGAACTGTTGCCAGTCGTGCGGTGCGCTCTTACCGCACCTTTTCACCCTTACCGGCGCCGAAGCGCTTAGGCGGTTATTTTCTGTGGCACTTTCCGTAGGCTCGCGCCTCCCAGGCATTACCTGGCACTTCGCCCTATGGAGCCCGGACTTTCCTCCCCCCCCTAATTTTCATAGAGGGCAGCGACTGTCCGATCGACTCTCCGCCGCGAAGGTTAACGGTAGCGCGCCCGAAGAACAAGCGCTAAAAGCCCTTGGCCAGCTTGGCGCGCCGGTTTCATTGAGCCTTCTGTTTATCCAGCGCAGCCTGATACAGCACATTCTTGCGCTCGCCGGTGATCTGCGCGGCGAGGGCCGCCGCTCGCTTGAGGGGCATTTCCTCCAGCAACAGATCAAGGATGCGCATCGCTTCGCTACTGACGGCGTCTTCGTCCTGGGGCGGTGTCCAGCCCGCGACCAGCACCACACACTCACCACGCTGCTGATTGCTGTCGCTTTCAACAAACGCACGCAACTGCGCCAGAGGCAGCCCCTTCAAGGTCTCGAAGGTTTTCGTCAGCTCCCGAGCCAGCAATGCCTGGCGCTCGGGACCGAACACCAGCTCCATGTCCTGGAGACATTCGAGGATACGGTGCGGCGCCTCATAAAAGATCAGCGTTCGAGGTTCCTCCTTTATAGCTTCCAGGCGCCCTCGCCGCCCCACCGCCTTGGCCGGCAGGAAACCTTCGAAGATAAACCGGTCCGATGGCAAGCCGGCCGCCGACAACGCCGCGATCAATGCGCAGGCACCTGGCACCGGCACTACATTGATACCGGCAGCGCGGGCCTGGCGCACCAGGTGGTAACCCGGATCGGAAATCAGCGGCGTGCCGGCATCGGAAATCAGCGCCACATTGTCGCCGGCCAGCAGACGGGTAATGAAACGACTGCCTTCGTCCCGTTCGTTATGTTCATGGCAAGCTGCCAATGGCGTAGAAATACCGAAGTGCTGCAGCAGACGCTGGGAGTGACGCGTGTCTTCGGCGGCGATAAGGGCGACCTCGCCAAGGATCTTCAGCGCGCGGGCGCTGATATCGTCCAGGTTGCCGATGGGCGTCGCCACCACGTAAAGCGAGCCGGCAGCGGAATTCAAAGCACCTGGAGCAGTCAAAGCGCACACCTCATGATCATGAAAGTGGGCATTGTAGCGTGTGCCGCCATTCTCAGCCGCTCACATTACCCCCCGTGGGAGGGAGCTTGCTCCCTCCCACGGGGTCAGACATTCGAGTGAGCAGCATCTTTGTGCTGCAATGCACGCTTTGAAATACCTAAATTGATCGATTCACACCACTAACATCGCGCCCCGGCCAGTGCTTGGGTACAATTCGACGCTAATTTGATCTCGTATCAGGAACACTTACATGATCGCTTGCCTGCGGCTGCTCTCCGCCCTCTGCCTCGCTGCCCTCCTGGCGGCTTGCGTCAGCTCGCCCTCGTCCAGCCTTGGCGAACTTCCACGGACCCCGGACGCCAGTATCGAGCAATTGCTCGAACAGGCCGCCCAGAGTAAAAACCCGGAACAAGCCGCCCTGCTGCGCTTGAGCGCCGCCGACCTGGCCTACCGCCAGGGCAATGCCGGCCAGTCCGCACAGATCCTGCAACAAGTGCCGATGGAGCAGCTCAAGCCCGGCCAGCAGATTTTCGCCAACACGCTGTCGGCCGAACTGGCGATGATGCGCAACCAGCCCAAGGCCGCGCTGACTTCGCTGAGCCATCCGAGCCTGCAGCACCTGAGCGAAATGCCCGTGGAGCAGCAAGTCCGCACCGGTACCGTCCGCGCTCGCGCTCTGGAGGCCGATGGCCAGACCCTGGCCGCCGCCCGCGAACGGATCTTCATTGCTCCGCTGCTTGAAGACGAAGCAAAGGCAAAAAATCACGAAGCCATCTGGACACTGATCGCCTCGCTGCCCACCGATCAACTGCAACCGACCACTACCGACGATCTCGGTGGCTGGCTGAGCCTGGCCAAAGCCGTGAAAACCGCCGGCACCCTGGAGCAGCAGCAAGCCGCCATCGACAGCTGGCGCGATCAGAACCCGAAACACCCTGCCGCACTCCAGTTGCCGACGCCGCTGGCCAAGCTCAAGGAGCTGGCAAGCCAGCCACTGAGCAAGATCGCCGTGTTGCTACCGCAGAATGGCCCGCTGGCCGCGGTCGCAAAAGCACTGCGCGAAGGCTTCATGGCCGCGCATTACCAAGCCCAACAGGCCGGGCAGAAGCCGCCGAGCATCCAGTTCTATGACAGCGCCAGCCTGACCTCGATGGACGACTTCTATCGCAAGGCCCAGGCCGACGGCGTACAGCTGGTGGTCGGCCCGCTGGAAAAACCATTGGTCAAGCAGATCAGCACCCGCCCGCAATTGCCGATCACCACCCTGGCGCTGAACTACAGCGAAGGCGAACAAGGCCCGCCGCAACTGTTCCAGTTCGGCCTGGCGCCTGAAGACGAAGCCCGCGAAGTCTCCCGGCGCGCCCGCGCCGACGGCCTGCATCGCGCAGCCGTGATGGTGCCGAAAGGCGAATGGGGCGATCGCGTCTTGAAAGCCTTCAGCCAGGATTGGCAGGCCAATGGTGGGACCATCATGGCAATCGAGCGTGTCGATCAGCCAGTGCAACTGGCCCAGCAGATCGCCGACATGTTCCAGCTGCGCCAGAGCGAAGGTCGCGCCAAGAGCCTGCAAAGTACGGTAGGCACCGCGGTCGCGGCGCAGCCATCGCGTCGCCAGGACATCGAGTTCATTTTCCTCGCGTCGACCCCGCAGCAGGCCCAGCAGATCAAGCCGACCCTGAACTTCCAGTACGCCGGCGACGTGCCGGTCTACGCGACCTCCTCGGTGTTCAGCGTCAGCGGCGACCAGAACCAGTACAACGACATGAACGGCGTTCGCTTCTGCGAAACCCCATGGCTGCTCGACGCGAACGATCCGCTGCGCCAGCAGGTCACCGCGCAGTGGCCCCAGGCGGCCGGCAGCCTGGGCCGGCTGTACGCGATGGGCGCTGACGCCTATCGCCTGGCTCCACGCCTCGGCCAGCTCAAGGCCCTGCCGGACAGCCGCATCGAAGGCCTGTCGGGTAGCCTGGCTGTCTCCCCGACCCAGCGCGTGCAACGTCAACTCCCTTGGGCGCAGTTCGTCAACGGCCAGGTCCAGCGCCTGCCGGACACTCCGCGCTGATGCCCGACCGATCGCGCCAGCAAAGCGGCAGGGATGCCGAGGGCCTCGCCCTCGCGCATCTTGAGCAACACGGCCTGCGACTGCTGGCGCAAAACTGGCTGTGCAAACGCGGCGAGCTGGATCTGGTCATGCTTGACGGCGATACAGTAGTATTCGTCGAAGTCCGCTACAGAAAAAATACCCAATGGGGTGGCGCGCTCGACAGCATTGACCAGCGCAAGCGCCAGAAGCTGGTTTTCGCCGCGCAGTATTTCCTGCAACGCGAGTCTCGCTGGGCCGATCATCCTTGTCGCTTCGACGTGGTTGCCATCGATAGCAACGTCGACCAACTGAATTGGCTGCAAAACGCCTTCGACAGTTGAGCGCAGCCGAGCCGGACACCTTCACTCAACTTTTTTGCTCTTTGCTTTGCGCGCCGCACATTTGTGCCGATAAGTCGCGCTACTTAAGGTCACACAGATGGACATGCAATCGCGAATCCGCCAGCTTTTTCAGGCCAGCATCGACACCAAGCAACAGGCGATGGACGTACTTGCACCGCACATCGAGCAAGCCAGCCAAGTGATGGTCAATGCCTTGCTCAACGAGGGCAAGATGCTTTCGTGCGGCAATGGCGGTTCGGCCGGCGACGCCCAGCACTTCTCTTCGGAACTGCTCAACCGCTTCGAGCGCGAACGTCCGAGCCTGCCGGCCATCGCACTGACGACCGATAGCTCGACGATTACCTCGATCGCCAACGACTACAGCTACAACGAAGTGTTCTCCAAACAGATCCGCGCCCTCGGCCAGCCTGGCGATGTGCTCCTGGCGATCTCCACCAGTGGCAATTCGGCGAATATTATTCAGGCGATCCAGGCCGCACATGATCGCGAAATGATTGTCGTAGCATTGACCGGTCGCGACGGCGGCGGCATGGCTTCACTGCTGTTGCCTGAAGACGTCGAGATCCGCGTACCGGCCAATGTCACCGCACGTATTCAGGAAGTCCACCTGCTGGCGATCCACTGCCTTTGCGACTTGATCGACAGCCAACTGTTCGGGAGTGAAGAATGACCCCTAATCGCCTAGGCCTTTTGGCCCTGACCCTGTGCCTCGGCATCAGCGGCTGCACATCGGTGGTTAACGCCAGCCGGGAAAAGCCGATTGAAGACGACCGCGGCACCCGCACCTTCGGCAGCAAGATCGACGACTCGTTGATCGAAACCAAAGTGGGCGTGAACATTGCCAAGGCCGACCCGGACCTGGACAACAATTCGCACATCGTCGTCACCAGCTTCAACGGCGTTGTGCTGCTGGCCGGCCAGACGCCCCGCGCCGACCTCAAGGCCAAGGCCGAACAGGAAGCCAGCGCCGTGCAGCGGGTCAAGACCGTGCACAACGAACTGCAGGTCCTCCAGCCCTCTTCGCTGCTGGCTCGCCAGAACGACGCCTGGCTGACCACCAAGATCAAGACCCAGATGCTCACCGACGCCAGCATTCCTGGTTCGCGCATCAAGGTTGTGACAGAGAACGGGATTGTCTATCTGCTGGGGTTGCTCACCAAGCAGGAGGCTGCGCAGGCGACCAATCTTGTTCAGGGTGTGTCTGGGGTGCAGAAGATTGTGAAGTTGTTTGAGTACATTGACTGATATCCAGCGCTCATTCGCTCAAGAAAAACGGCGTTTGCTCCGCGATGGAGAGGCGCCGTTTTTTTATGGGATATTCCTTAAAGCCGACCTGGTTTCGGTGGTTTTTGCATTTTCTCTGTGGGAGCGAGCCCGCTCGCGAAGGCAGAGTATCAGCCGATCAAAATGTCGGATGTGGTGGCCTCTTCGCGAGCAGGCTCGCTCCCACGGGATATCTGTGATGCACATGAGTGCCGATTGGTGGGGCACTCAAAAAAATGCCCGCATCTCACGACACGGGCATTTTCTCAACCAAATAACCAGGCTTTCACACAGACCCGATCACTTCACCACTTTCAAACTAGGCCGCCCGCTAGGACGCGGCGGCTCGTCGTCGGGCGGCACGTCCTCATCCGCCTCGAACTCTTCCTCACCGCCCAACGGCACTTCCAGCTCGAATACCATTCC
The DNA here is from genome assembly GCF_054161305.1 of Pseudomonas sp. Z2-11. NCBI lineage: Bacteria > Pseudomonadati > Pseudomonadota > Gammaproteobacteria > Pseudomonadales > Pseudomonadaceae > Pseudomonas > Pseudomonas sp. Z2-11. Next base: position 1,067,737 of record NZ_CP096395.1, on the reverse strand, counting down.
CTGGCCATTCTCCCGGGCATAGATCCCCAGGATGGAGGCAATCGGCACGTACAGCGTATGCGGCACCCCACCGAAGCGCCCCTCGAAACTGACCGCATCGTTGTCCATGTGCAAATGACGTACAGCGGCCGGCGATACGTTCAAGACAATTTGCCCGTCATTGGCAAAACCCTGCGGCACCTGTACCGACGGATACTCGGCATTGACCAGCATGTGCGGGGTGCAATCGTTGTCCACAATCCACTCGTAGAGCGCGCGGACCAGATAAGGTCGACTGGAGTTCATAGCGGCTCCCTAAGCCTTAGCGCATGTCACGTTCGACACCAGACAGACTCGCCTGGAAAGCCTCACGCGCAAATTGGCGCTCCATATAATCAAGCAACGGCTTGGCGGGCCGTGGCAGTTCGATACCCAGGATCGGCAAACGCCAGAGTATGGGCAATAGGCAGCAATCCACCAGACTTTGTTCCTCACTGAGGAAAAACGGCTTGTCGACAAACAGCGGCGACACGCCTGTCAGGCTTTCGCGCAATTCCTTGCGCGCCACGACACGCGCCGGCTCCTTGGTCCTGGAATCCAGGATCAGGTCCACCAACCCGCACCAGTCACGCTGGATGCGATGGATCAGCAAACGACTGTTGGCACGCGCGACCGGGTACACCGGCAGCAAAGGCGGATGCGGATAACGCTCATCCAGGTACTCCATCACCACGGTCGACTCCCACAGTGCCAGGTCACGATCGACCAGCGTGGGCAGGCTGCCGTAAGGGTTCACCTCGATCAGCTTCGGCGGCTGACGGCCCGCTTCGACGTAAATGATCTCGGCGCTGACACCCTTCTCGGCCAGTACGATACGTACCCGGTGGGAATAGTGGTCGGCGGGGTCGGAGTAACAGGCCAACCGATTGGTCACGCCCATGGCGATCCTCCTCGCTTGTTGAAATTATCGAAAAACGGAAAAACGAGCGCGCCCAGAGGACGTCTCCCGTAACCACCTGGCCGACCAGGCTCGTTACACCTTCAGAGACGCCCTTGGGCGCGCACGATTAACAGCAACGGCTTACAGCTTTATCAATGCACGTCTTTCCAGTATTCACGCTTGAGCAGATAAGCGAATACGAAGAAGAACGCCAGGTACAGCAATACATACGTACCGATGCGCTGATGTTCCAGCTTCACCGGGTTGGCCGAGTAGGCCAGGAAGGTCACCAGGTTCTTGACCTTCTCGTCGAACTGCTCCGGGGTCAGGCTGCCGGAGTTCGGCACGATGGTCAGCTGGTCGCAGGCTTCATGGGTCAAAGCGGTGCCGGTCAGCGGATCATATTGCTTCTTGCCGTCCTCGACGATCTGAACCTGCTTGCAGCCTATCACCTGACGACCCTGCAGGCCGACCAGAACGTTCGGCATGCCGACGTTCGGGAAGACCTTGTTGTTCACGCCCCAAGGGCGCGCCGGGTCTTCATAGAACGAACGCAGATAACCATAAAGCCAGTCGGTACCACGCACGCGCGCCACCAGGGTCAGGTCGGGCGGCGCCGCGCCGAACCAGGTCTTGGCATCCGCCGGCTGCATGCCGATGTTCATGTGGTCGCCCAGCTTGGCGCCGGTGAACACCAGCTTTTCAAGCATCAACTCATGGGGAATACCCAGGTCATCGGCCACGCGCTCGTAGCGTTGGAACTTGGCGCTGTGGCAGCCCATGCAATAGTTGGCGAAAGTACGGGCGCCGTCCTGCATGGCCGCTTTGTCGGAAACGTCGATGTCGACTTTTTCCAGCTCCGGACCACTCGATGTGGACGCAAAGGACAGGACAGGCAAAGCAGCAAGAATCAGTACAGAAAATAGCTTTTTCATCAGCCAGCCACCCTTTCCGGAACCGGTTTGGTCTTCTCGAGCCTGGTGTAGAACGGCATCAGAATGAAGTAGGCGAAGTACAGGAAGGTGCAGACCTGTGACAGCAGCGTCCGGCCCGGTGTCGGTGCCAGCACACCCAGCACGCCGAGGATCACGAACGAGATGCAGAACACCCAGAGCCAGATCTTGCTCAGCCAGCCCTTGTAGCGCATCGACTTGACGGGGCTGCGGTCCAGCCAGGGCAGGACGAACAGCACGGCAATCGCGGCGCCCATGGCAATTACGCCCAGCAGCTTGTCGGGAACCGCCCGCAGGATCGCGTAGAACGGGGTGAAGTACCAGACAGGGGCAATGTGCTCAGGGGTCTTGAAGGCGTTGGCCTGTTCGAAGTTCGGCTTCTCCAGGAAGTAGCCGCCCATTTCCGGGAAGAAGAACACGATCGAACAGAAGATGAACAGGAAGACCACGACGCCGACGATGTCTTTCACGGTGTAGTACGGGTGGAAGGCGATGCCATCCAGCGGTACGCCGTTCTCGTCCTTGTGTTTCTTGATGTCCACGCCATCGGGGTTGTTCGAACCGACTTCATGCAACGCCAGGATGTGCAGTACGACCAGGCCGAGGATCACGATCGGCAAGGCCACGACGTGCAAGGCGAAGAAGCGGTTCAGGGTAATGCCCGAGATCAGGTAGTCACCGCGGATCCACTGGGTCAGGTCATCGCCGATGACCGGGATCGCACCGAACAGCGAGATGATCACCTGGGCGCCCCAGTAGGACATCTGGCCCCACGGCAGCAGATAACCCATGAAGGCTTCGGCCATCAGCGCCAGGTAGATCAGCATGCCGAACACCCACACCAGCTCACGCGGCTTCTGGTACGAACCGTAGAGCAGGCCACGGAACATGTGCAGATAGACCACGATGAAAAACGCCGAGGCGCCGGTGGAGTGCAGCAGACGCAGAATCGAGCCGTACTCGACATCACGCATGATGTACTCGACGGAGGCAAACGCTTCCTCCGCCGACGGGGTGTAGCTCATGGTCAGCCAGACACCGGTAACGATCTGGTTGACCAGGACGAGCAATGCCAGGGAGCCAAAAAAGTAGAAGAAGTTGAAATTCTTCGGCGCGTAATACTTGCTGAGATGGTCTTCCCACATCTTGGTCGCGGGAAAGCGCGCATCAAACCAGTCCATTAATTTGCTCATCACGCTTTCTCCGTATCGACGCCAACGACAATGATGTCGTCCGACTCATAGGAATGCGGGGGAACTGGCAGGTTCAGAGGTGCAGGCTGCGATTTGTAGACGCGACCGGCCAGGTCATAGTGGGAGCCGTGGCATGGGCAGAAATAACCACCGACCCAGTCTTTGCCCAGGTCGGCAGGCGCCACTTCGGGACGGAACGTTGGCGAGCAACCCAGGTGAGTGCAGATCCCGATCAGCAGCAGGACTTCCGGCTTGATCGAACGGGTTTCAGGGTTGACGTACTCCGGTTGGACCGAGTTCTTGGAAGAGGGATCGGACAGCTGGCCCTCGATCTTTTTCAGATTCCCCAGGATCTCCTCTGTACGGCGGACGATGAATACCGGCTGGCCGCGCCACTCAGCAATCATTTGCTGGCCTGGCTCGATCTTGCTGACATTCACTTTCACCGGTGCGCCTGCGGCTTTCGCCTTGGCACTGGGAAACCATGACCCCACGAACGGGACCGCAGCCCCCACCGCTCCTGCAGCACCCACCACGGATGTGGCTGCTACCAGGAAGCGACGCCGGCCTGCATTCACGCCGTCATTGCTCATTCAGTCCTCTCCCATCAGCTTTGTGGCCTGTTAAATCAGGCGTCTACTAAGTAAAAATCTGAACTTATAAAAATTTTGCCGAATGGTAATGAAAACCCCCAATTCTGACAAGGTAATTACCCAGCGGCCAAACCGCCAGGCCTTGTAGTATAGGGGCTCTACGAATGTGGCAAGTTGTCACAGAGCAATTATTTCGCGCATAAAAAAAACGCCCAGCTCCGTGAGGAACTGGGCGCCTTTTGAACGCGGAAGCGAAATTAACGCTTCGAGTACTGCGGACGCTTACGCGCTTTACGCAGACCGACTTTCTTACGTTCTACTTCGCGAGCATCGCGAGTTACGAAGCCAGCTTTACGCAGGGCGCTGCGCAGAGTTTCGTCGTAATCCATCAGGGCGCGAGTGATGCCGTGGCGGATTGCGCCAGCCTGGCCACTTACACCACCACCGATAACGGTGACGTAGATGTCGAACTTCTCGACGGTCTCGGTCAGTTCCAGCGGCTGACGAACTACCATGCGGGCAGTTTCGCGGCCGAAGAAGTTATCCAGGGAGCGGTTGTTGATGGAGATGTTGCCAGTACCCGGACGCAGGAAAACGCGTGCGGTTGCAGTCTTGCGACGGCCAGTGCCGTAATTTTGAGTCGCCGACATAATGAACTATTCCGTTAAAACTTCAGTTCTTGGGGCTGCTGAGCAGTATGAGGGTGAGCAGCGCCCGCATAAACCTTCAGCTTACGATACATGTCGCGACCCAGTGGGTTTTTAGGCAGCATGCCTTTAACCGCGGTCTCGATCACGCGCTCAGGGGCTTTGGCGATCAGCTTTTCGAAGTTGATCGACTTGATGCCGCCAGGAAAACCGGAGTGGGAGTAGTACATTTTGTCAGTGGTTTTAGCGCCAGTAACACGTACTTGCTCGGCATTGATCACGACGATGTAGTCACCGGTGTCAACGTGAGGGGTGTACTCAGGCTTGTGCTTGCCACGCAGACGGCTCGCGATTTCGGTGGCCAGACGACCCAGGGTCTGACCAGCAGCGTCGACGACAAACCAGTCGCGCTTTACTGTTTCCGGTTTAGCAGTAAAAGTTTTCATTCTTTATAGCCTCAGGGGCCGCCCTGTAAATTAGACGGCGGATCTTACTGAATAGTGCGTACTTTGACAAGTCAAAGGCAGCCGGATACAGACGCTTTCGGGGGCTCGGGTCGGCGCGTCCGTTCAACGGCAAGATTCTTCGGCGGCGGCGCATCACTTCCACTGCAGAAAGAGGTGCGCAATTATGCAGATTGCGAAAAATATTTCAACCTGCTTTTATGATTGTTTTGCCCAAGGAGTCCCTGATGGACTATCGCAAGCTAGGCCGTACCGATCTGAATGTCAGCGCCTTGTGTCTCGGAACCATGACCTGGGGCGAGCAGAACAGCGAGGCAGAGGCGTTCGCCCAGATTGAACGCGCCAAGGGTGCCGGGATCAATTTCCTCGACACCGCCGAGATGTACCCCGTGCCGCCGAAGGCCGAGACCTACGCCACCACCGAGCGTTATATCGGCAATTATTTCAAGAGCCGTGGCGACCGCGCCGACTGGATCCTGGCCAGCAAGATCGCCGGCCCGGGCAATACCATCGACTATATCCGCGACAAGAATCTCAAGCACAACCGCCGCCACATCGTCGAAGCGCTGGACGCCAGCCTCAAGCGCCTGCAGACCGACTGGATCGACCTGTACCAACTGCACTGGCCGGAGCGCAGCACCAATTTCTTTGGCCAATTGGGCTACACGCACAAGGCCGACGAGGATTTCACTCCTCTGGAGGAAACCCTCGAAGCCCTGGACGAACAGGTCCGCGCCGGCAAGATCCGCCATATAGGCCTGTCCAACGAGACGCCGTGGGGCACCATGAAATTCCTCGCCCTGGCCGAAGCCCGCGGTTGGCCTCGCGCGGTGTCGATCCAGAACCCGTACAACCTGCTCAATCGCAGCTTCGAAATCGGCTTGGCGGAAATCGCCATTCGCGAGCAATGCGGCCTGCTGGCCTATTCGCCCCTAGCGTTCGGTTTCCTGTCGGGCAAATACGAAAACGGCGCACGGCCCGCCAAGGGCCGCCTGACGCTGTACAGCCGCTTCATGCGTTACTTCAACCCGCAATCGGAAGCCGCCTGCAGCCGCTATGTGGCACTGGCCCGCGAACACGGCCTGGACCCGGCGCAAATGGCCCTGGCATTTGTTACCCAGCAGCCGTTCGTGACCAGCAACATCATCGGCGCCACCACGCTGGAGCAACTGGACAGCAACATCGCCAGCTTCGACCTGAAGCTGTCGGATGAAGTGCTGGCGGGAATCGAGGCGATTCACAAGGACCAGCCGAATCCGGCGCCTTGATTCATAGGCCCCTTCGCGAGCAGGCTCGCTCCCACACTGGCTTTTTGTCTGACCGCTACATTGCGATCGACACAAAACCTATGTGGGAGCGAGCCTGCTCGCGAAAGCGATCTGACATCCAACGCAATAATCAAAGCGACCGCGCAATAATCTCCTTCATGATTTCGTTGGTCCCCGCATAGATCCGCTGCACCCGCGCATCAGCCCACGCCCGGGCGACCGGATATTCCCACATGAAACCGTAGCCGCCATGCAGCTGCACGCATTCGTCGAGCACCTTGCATTGCAGGTCGGTGCCCCAGTACTTGGCCATCGCCGCCGTCGGTACATCGAGCTTGCCCTGCAGATGAAGCTCCAGGCAGCGGTCGACAAAGACCCGGCCGATCTGGATCTCGGTGGCCATTTCCGCCAGTTTGAAGCGGGTGTTCTGGAAATCCGCGATGGATTTGCCGAACGCCTTGCGGTCACGGGTGTAATCCAGCGTCCATTGCAGCGCCGCTTCGGCCGAGGCCAGGCCACCGATGGCGACGGTCAGGCGCTCCTGAGGCAGTTCCTGCATCAGGTAGGCGAAGCCCATTCCGGCCTGGCCCAGCAGATTTTCCTTCGGCACGCGGACATCCTGGAAGAACAGCTCCGACGTGTCCTGGGCCTTCATTCCGACTTTCTCCAGGCGCTTGCCTTTTTCAAAGCCCGGCGTGCCCGCCTCCACCAGGAACAGGCTGGTGCCTTTGGCCCCCGCCTTCGGGTCGGTCTTGGCGACGACAATAACCAGGTCGGCCAGGAAGCCATTGGTAATAAACGTCTTGGAGCCGTTGATCACGTATTCATCGCCGTCGAGCACTGCCGTGGTCTTCACGCCTTGCAGGTCGGAACCGGCGCCCGGCTCGGTCATGGCGATGGCCGTGACCATTTCGCCGGACACCAGTTTCGGCAGGTATTTATGCTTCAACGCTTCGCTGCCGTAATGCAGGATGTAAGGCGCGACGATATCGGAATGCAACGAGAAACCGATCCCGGTCAGCCCCAGGCGGCCGATTTCCTCGATCACCACCGTGCTGTAGAGAAAATCCGCCTCCAGCCCGCCGTAGGCCTCCGGCAGATGCGAGCACAACATCCCCGCCTCCCCGGCCTTGTTCCAGAGTTGGCGATCGATGTGCCCCTGTTTTTCCCACTGGCTGTGGTACGGCACGGCTTCTTTTTCAAGGAAGGTTCGTACGGTGTCGCGAAACAACTCGTGCTCGGGACTGAACAGGGTTCTGGGGATCATGGCGCACCTTTGGTTATTGTTGGGTGTGGTTATCCGACAGAGCCTAAGCCTGCGGCGTATGAGAGGACACTGGACACATCCGACAAAAAATAAGACGATCCAGCCGTCTGGTGACCACTTTCCCCTATAAAAATAAAGATGAGTTATGTCCATGCACGCCTCCACGCCCTTGCGGCGCGTCAGCATCCTGGCAGTCGACCGGGTTTTCGCTTCCACCCTCATGCAAGCCAAGGATTTTTTCCACCTGGCCAGCCTGCGCTACGGCAAACAGCTTGGCCACGGCCTGACCCCAGCGTTCGAAACCCGGCTGGTCAGCCCTGACGGCAAGCCAGTCAACAGCTTCAGCGATGTGCTCATGCCGGTGGACGGTGGCCTCGAAAATACCGATGTGATCATCCTGCCGGCGTTCTGGGATGACTTCGCCACGCTCTGCCAACGTTATCCCCAGGTCCTGCCCTGGCTGCGCGAACAACACGCTCGCGGCGCGGTGCTCTGCGGCGAAGCCACCGGAGTATTCTGGCTGGCCGAGGCCGGGCTGCTCGATGGCAAGGAAGCCACCACCTACTGGCGCTTCTTCAATGCCTTCAAGGAGCGTTTCCCTCAGGTGCACCTGAACCAGGACAAGCACCTGACCGACGCCGACAATCTGTTCTGCGCCGGCGGCACCACGTCGGCCTGCGACCTTTACATCTACTTGATCGAACGCTTCTGCGGCGCCAACGTCGCCCAGGCCGTGGCGCGGGACATCCTGTATGAAGTGCAGCGCAACTATTCGCCGGGACGCATCGGCTTTGGCGGGCAGAAACTGCATCAGGACGTGATCATCCTGCAGATCCAGCAATGGCTGGAGGAGCATTTCGCCGACAAGTTCCGCTTCGAGGACGTCGCCCGGGAGCACGGCATGAGCATCCGCAATTTCATGCGCCGCTTCCAGACCGCCACCGGCGACAAGCCCTTGCACTACCTGCAACGCCTGCGGATAGAAACCGCCAAGGGCCTGCTGTCCGGCAGCCGCAAGAGCATCAAGACGATCAGCTATGAAGTCGGCTACGACGACGCGAGCTTTTTCGCACGCCTGTTCCGGCAGCACACCGACCTGTCACCGAACCAGTACCGGCAGCAATTCCAGCAGGCGGCGTGAGCACGCCGCTGAACGCAAATTCCATTGTGGGAGCGAGCCTGCTCGCGAAGGCGGTGTGTCAGCTTGCAGGGTTGTTGAGCAGGCTCGCCTCTTCGCGAGCAGGCTCGCTCCCACCTTGGTCACTGGCGGTTCAGGCCACCCCCTCCTCGCACATTCCTACATAAAAAGCAGAACACAGAACGCCCGAGTAGCGGATTTCGCTCACATACAACTTCACATGAACGACTCAATATCGCGCCCTGAAAAAACCATCAGGGACGATCAAAATGACCATCGGATCAAGCTATAACTACCCCTCCTCCGCCTCCAGCGACGGCGCTCGAACCAAGCGCTCGACGGGTAATAAATGGGCGGCTCGCTTCCCGAACCCACCCGACCTGTGTTTCGACTACCGCGCGCTGGTCGAACAGGAAAATGGCATTGCCAAGGCCAGTGATCCAGCACATCGCATCTGCATCATTGGCGCTGGCGTTACCGGCCTGACCGCCGCCAGAGAGCTTTATCGTTGTGGGTTCAAACACATCACTCTGATTGAGCAGTCCAGCCGCATAGGCGGCAGGCACTTGACCGTACCCGGGAGTAAAAACGCCAGCGCGAGCCATACGCCTTTCGAAATGGGCGCCATGCGCATGCCCTTCTTCAACCGGGTGGACGAGCCCCCCACAGAAGGGCGGTCGATGATGGCTTATTACGCCAAGGCGTTTGATTTATCGACTGCGAACTTCGCCAATCCTGGAAGCGAGTGGGTCCGTTCGACAGGGGTCTATCTGCGCGAGGGCAGCGTTGGTGGCGGGCCGACGCCACAAATGCTGATCTGGAAAAACCAGGACGGCCACACGCCACCTCCTGGCACGGAACTGCAAAAGGTCTATGCAAAATGGACAACCTTCGCCGACCGGATGACTCGACATGTTGCAGAGGTTTATGCCAGCGAAAGATGGGAAGCCATGTGGTCAGCCATCGTGGCGAAATATGAGCGTGTCTCGTTCCGCGACCTGGTGAGCATGCCTGCATTGCAAGCTTGGGATGAACGCTCACCGGGAGATTTCGGCGGGATGGGGATGTCCGCCGAAGAGTCCGCGATCTTTTATGCCATCGGAATAGGCGATGGCAGCTGGGGTGCCTTTTATGATGTCTGTTCCCTGTATCCGCTTCGCACCGCCATCTTTGGATTCAGCAGTCAATTGCAATTGGTACTGGGTCGGGTCGACTCGATGGGCGATCCGCTGCCCGCACCTCAGCTGCATGACGCAACCACTGTCGATTCGGCGGGATTGAGTTTCGACAGCCCTCGCTATATCGGGCTCGCCGCTTTGAGCGAGTGCCTGTTATTCATGAAAACCGCCGAGACGGGTAGATCGTTCTACGAGCATTGCCGTGAACGACAGGATGGATTGCTGACAGACTCATCCGTTACGAAATTGATAAAACTGGCGAACGGCAGGATACGCGTCCATTTCGACTGGAAACACAGTTTGCCCGAGCAAACCCAACAGCGCTTCGAGGACTTCGACTCGGTCATTTTGACACTCCCCTCCTGGTTGATCGAAACCCGCATCGAGCTTGAGAACTTCACCCCGCAGATGCTGCCTCTGGAAACGATCAGCGCCTACAAGACGGCTCACTGGGAGACCAGTTGCAAGGTCTTTGCGCCACTGAAGAAATCATTCCTTTCCAGGAACAAGACGATTCCGCAGGCCATCGTCACCGACAGTTTCATCCATGACGTCTACACCTACCGCTACAACGACCACTACAGTTATGACTGCATCCTCCTGAGCTATACGTGGGAAGACGACGCCACCAAACTTGCCGCATTCACCGACGAGGAGCTGGTGGACAAGTGCGCCAGGGAGTTGGACCGGATATTGATGAAATGCACCAATATCCAGGAACGGATTTCACCCTATATCGGACTCGAACAAGCCGTAGTCCAACGCTGGATAACCGACAAGAACTCGTTGGGTTGCGCCAAGCTGTACCGCCCCGGCACCTATTACGATGCGGTTGGCCTGATGAAGTACAACAGGGATTTTGCCCATCATTCGGGCCTGTACTTTTCCGGTGAATCGTTTTCGGTGGATGCCGGCTGGACGGAGCCTTGCTTTCGGGGCGCCATAGATGCCGCCATTCATATCTGCGACAAAACCGCTGCAGTGTTTAATGGAGGTTTTTCCATGAACGACTATCCGCACTACCAAACCGCAACCTGACACCGGCATCTGGAGCCAGGCACAACGTGGATTGGCTCTGGCCCCCCTCCTCTCACAACAGCTCCGCTCATTCATCTTGGGAGATGCCCTACAAACCACACGGAAACGGCTGACTTACGCTCCACGCCCGTTTCGCCTCTTATAAACACGCCATTAAACAGCGTGAATAAAAATAAAAAGAGGTTTCTTGAATGAGCGAGCCAACCAGTCCTGTCCGCGTAGCGGTTGTGCAATTCGACCCTCAGGTCGGCGTAAGGAATCATGAGCAGAACCTGCATCACAGCCTTGCGCTGGCGTTGGAGGCGGTAAACGGCGGAGCGAATCTCATCGTTCTGCCCGAGCTGTCAAATACCGGTTATTTTTTCAGCAACCGACAGGATGCGTTCGAACACTCCGAATTGGTCCCCAACGGGCCGAGCGTGCAGGCCTGGAAGGACTTCGCCCGCCAGCACAAGATTTACCTGGTGGCCGGCTTGACAGAGCGCGAGGGCATGCGGCTTTTCAACACCGGTGTTCTGTTGGGGCCAGACGGTTTTATTGGCAAGTACCGAAAAGCCCATTTGTGGAACCTGGAGAAACTCTGGTTCACACCAGGGGACCTGGGTTTTCCAGTGTTCGAAACCCCGATAGGCCGCATCGGAATGCTGATCTGCTGGGACATCTGGTTTCCGGAAGTGCCGCGAATCCTGACCCAGCAAGGCGCGGACATCATCTGCAGCCTGAATAACTGGGTCTGGACGCCCCCACCGCTGTTTGATGACGCAGGCAAGTGCATGGCGTCATACCTGACCATGACGGCGGCACACGTCAATAACGTGTTCATTGCAGCGGCAAGCCGCATCGGCGAAGAACGCGGTGCCCGCTATCTGGGCTGCTCGCTGATCGCGGGTACTAACGGTTGGCCGATTGGCGCGGTGGCCTCCGCCGACCAGCAGGAAGTGCTGTTCGCCGACATCGACCTGACCAGTTCCCGTAGCGCCGCCATCTGGAACAACCTGAACGACCTGCACCGTGATCGGCGTTCGGATCTCTACGATCCGATGCTTGGTTATACCCAGCACCCTCTCCTGCCGCGCTGAGGGGGTTTATCCAATGGAATCCACAAACGAAAAACGTCAACGCCGGCATACCGCTCGTTCACCGCTGGATCTTGCAGTGATCCTGTTGATGCTCGGCGCGCTGTCGCTGGTCTTCTGGCTTTCTTTCATGAGCCTCGCCTCCTGGCCCGACTACGGCCACATGGTGTCGAATTTGCCACAGCCAACCTCATGGCTACGCTGGGTGGTGGGAGACATCAGCGAAGTCGCCTTTTACAAGCATGAATTTGCATCCATCGGACTGCTGGCGGGGGCATACCTGGCATACCGGGCCAATGAAACGGGAAAGGCCTGGCAAGGTTTTTCCATCTGCTACGGCAGCGGCCTGTGGCCGTGGGTCGTCGCCAGCTCACTGCTTGGGCTCCTGCTCAGCAACCTGTTATGGGGCTGGACCGTTACGGCCACCGCCTGGCAACCGACCTTTGCCGCATTCGTTTCATTGCCGGCGGCGATGGTGCTGATGTTTGGCGGTGGCTGGAAAGTGGCGATCAATGGCGCAGTCATGGGTGCAGCGCTGGTCACCCCGGCGTGCTTGTTGCTGGTCAATTACGTCTGCAATCCACTGGGTTTGCCGGCAGTGATCGGCAACGTTTCGGGGATGGCTGTCGCCAGCGTCATGGCATTCCTGCTCTGTCGTTATGTGCCAAGCCTGGTGAGCTCGCAGGTCTCAATGAAACCATCCGAAACGCCATCAAGGCCCACGCCCAGCCGTGCACCCGACTACGGTGTCGTCTGGAGCCTGCGCCGAGTCTTGGCGGATTTCTCCGAAGCGCCGTTCTTCGGCAATGAGTGGGCCAGCCTTGGGCTCATATCGGGCGCCTTGCTGGCCTATGCCTTGAACCCGATGAGCCCGGTCTACGGCTCGGGCTTGCTGCCGCAACTGATCGGTGCGCAAGCGCTGACCTCGGCCTTGGGCGTGATGATCTGGCGTCGACAGTGGAGGTTGCGAGGCTGGTATCCCACCTATATCCCGCTGGTATCGGTCGTGCCTGCCGCGGTTCTGACCTACGGCGGCAGTTGGCCGGTGATTGTCTCCAGCGCCTTGCTAGGTGCACTTGTGGCGCCACCGCTGGCGTGTGCGATTGCCAAAAGGCTACCCACCGACATGCACGGTTTCATTGCGAATGTCCTGTCCATGGCCATCAGTACCTTGCTCATCATTCCGCTTATCGGACGCCTGATAACCAACTGAGCCGCCCCCTTCCACGGCTGCATCTCGACCGGTAGGCGGTTGCAGCCATTTATTACAAGCAAGCGAGGTATCACATGGACTTGCCCAACCTGAGCATCGCTTCACTCGGCGGCACCGTGAGCATGCAGGCCCGGGTCTTCGGAGAAGGAGTGGTCCCGACCGTCAGCGGCGCAACTCTGCTGGCTTCGGTACCCGAATTGAGAACCCTGGCCCGCGTCACTGTCGAAACGCTCCAACTGTTGCCCAGCGCCTCATTGAGTTTCGAGCATTTATTGAGTGTCCTGCGCTGGGCGAACACTCAGATCGAGCTAGGTGCGGTGGCGGTTGTCCTCACTCAGGGCACCGACACGCTGGAGGAATCCGCCGCATTTTTCGATCTCTTGTGGGACCACGACGAACCTCTGGTGCTTACTGGAGCGATGCGTTCCGCAGCCCAGACAGGCGCCGACGGACCGGGCAATCTGCTGGATGCCTGCCAGGTCGGCCTCGCCGAGAGCAGTTGGCGACGTGGTGTTCAGGTGGTCATGAACGGGCAGATTCATTCGGCGCAGGCGGTTCGCAAAACCGATTCGATGGCACTGCAGGCTTTTTCTTCGCCCGTCGTAGGCCCGGCAGGCCTGTTACTGGAAGGTGACGTTCACTATTTCCATCCTCAACGCCAGCGCCACGTCTTGCCGTTGCCACAGCGCTCGACGCACAAGGTTGCGCTATTACAAGCGTCGCTGTCTGCCGACAGCCTGTTGCTGGAAAACATTCTCGCGCTGGGTTACGACGGGCTGGTGATCGCCGGTTTCGGTGCTGGGCACATTTCTGAAACCTGGGCTGGAAAAATTGACGCCATTGCCAGAAAAATCCCGGTCATTGTTGCGACTCGCTGCGATTGCGGCCCAACGGCTCGCTCGACTTACGGCTTCAAGGGCGGCGAGATGGATCTGGTTAAAAGAGGTGCTTCGATGGCCGGTTTTGTCTGCCCACGAAAATCGAGGATTCTCTTGTGGCTGCTGCTCGGTTGCCAGCGACAAGATGACCTGGCTCGCTATCTGAGGCTTTTGCAGTATTGAGGTTGCCTAGACGGATCGGCGGGGGCTGCTGCGCAGCCCAGCGGGAGCAAGCTCCCTCGCCACGGGTTTGTGCTGCAGTTGTATTACGGTTTATGCGCCCGCGACAGGAATTCGTGGGATTGCATCTCCAGCAGGCGACTGAGGGTCCGCTGGAATTCGAAGTTCAGGCGACCGCCGGTATAGAGGTCCTTGAGCTCGACTTCAGCCGAGATGATCAGCTTCACGTTGCGGTCGTAGAATTCGTCGACCATGTTGATGAAACGGCGGGCGATGTCATCGGTGGTGACGCTCATCTGCTCGACGCCGCTGAGCAGCACGGCATGGAAGATCTTGCCCAGCTCGATGTAGTCGTTCTGGCTGCGGGGGCCGTCGCACAGTTCACGGAAGTCGAACCAGGCCACGTCGTCGCAGGTGCGGATCGCACGGATTTCGCGGTTCTCGATGATCAATACATCGTTTTCAACCGCCTGGGTGCATTCCGGCGTCAGGGCGCGGAAGCTCTTGCGCAGGCTTTCTTCAGCGGCGGCATCCAGCGGGAAATGGAACAGCTCCGCTTGTTCGAGGTGACGCAGGCGATAGTCCACGCCGCTGTCGACGTTGACGATTTCGGTGTGCTCCTTGATCAGCTTGATCGCCGGCAGGAAGCGCGCCCGTTGCAGACCGTCCTTGTACAGGCCGTCGGGGACGATGTTCGAGGTGGCGACCAGGGTCACGCCGTTCTTGAACAGTTCTTCCATCAGCGTGCCAAGGATCATGGCGTCGGTGATGTCGGAAACGAAAAACTCATCGAAGCAGATCACCCGCGTCTCGGCGGCGAAGCGCTTGGCGATGAGGGTCAGCGGGTTCTTTTCGCCACCCAGGGTCTTCATTTCCTCGTGCACACGCTTCATGAAGCGGTGAAAGTGCGTCCGGGTCTTTTCCTTGAAGGGCAACGCTTCGAAGAAGGTGTCCACCAGGTAAGTCTTGCCACGGCCGACGCCACCCCAGAAGTACAGGCCCTTGACCGGTGTCTGGTCTTTTTTGCCGAACAGTTTGCCCAACAAGCCCGGCTTGTTGTTCGACGCGGCAACCAGGTCGTCGTACAGGCGCTGCAAATGCCGCACGGCCGTTTCCTGGGCTGCGTCGTGGAAGAATTCCGGGCGTTTCAGATCAGCTTGATATCGTTCTAGGGGCGTCATATTCGTTAGCAAGGCAACAAAAACGGGCCGTCACTGTAGCGATGGCCCAGAGGAATGGCAATCGGCCCTTATTCGGGCCGATGGTCGGGAACGCCTTCAATCAATCCTGGGCAGGCGTCAGTGCCACGCGCAACGCATCGATGGCCGCGTCTCGGGCGCTACTGTCGGCAAAGGCCGGGCTGTGGGCCACGCATTCGCCGTCGAGCCAGACGCTGAAACTCAGTTCATCGCTGCGCACGTCCAAGGGCTGGCCGGATTGCAATTGCTTGGTCACCTGGCCAGCGGTCTTGCCATCGGCGAAGTTGTTCGAAAGCAACAACTGCTCGCCATCGGCAGAAAGCAGGCGGAAGCGGAAACTGCCGTCATCGTCGCGGAAGCTGACGAAGCGCGCAGCCTTGGCCGCTTTCTTTTTGGTCTGCGTTGCCACTTGCACCTGGCTGACGAAGGACCGCAGGCCAACTGCCTCGCGCAGTTCATTGAGAAACGGCGTTGCTACGGCCCGGGCTTTTTTCGCGCCCAGTTGCAGGATGTCTTCAAGGTCCGCCGGGCGTTCGATCAACTGGTGGTACCGCTCGCGCGCTTCACCCAATTGGTCGTCGAGCAGTTGGAACAGACGACTCTTCGCCTCGCCCCAACCCAGGCCTTGCAGCAGTTCGCTACGGAACGCGGCGGACTGCTCGGCAGTGGCGAAGGCCTGGAACAGCGTGAACAGGTGCGAGTTGTCCGGGTCCTTGGCTTCGCCCGGCGCGCGCGAGTCGGTGACGATCCGCGAGATCGCGTCCTTCATGTCCTTGGCGCTGCTGAACAACGGAATGGTGTTGTCGTAGCTCTTGGACATCTTGCGGCCATCGAGGCCCGGCAGCGTGGCGACGCTTTCCTCGATCAGCGCCTCGGGCATGGTGAAGAACTCCTTGCCCTTGCCGAACAGGTGGTTGAAGCGCTGACCGATGTCCCGCGCCATTTCCACGTGCTGGATCTGGTCGCGACCGACCGGCACCTTGTGGGCGTTGAACATCAGGATGTCGGCCGCCATGAGGATCGGGTAACTGTAGAGGCCCATGGTGACGCCGGCGTCCGGGTCTTCGCCGGTCTCGACGTTCTTGTCCACCGACGCCTTGTAGGCGTGGGCACGGTTGAGCAGGCCCTTGGCGGCGACGCAGGTCAGCAGCCAGGTCAGTTCCGGGATTTCGGGGATATCGGACTGGCGATAGAACGTCACGCGGTCCACATCCAGGCCACCGGCCAGCCAGGTCGCGGCGATTTCCAGGCGCGAGCGCTGGATGCGCAGCGGGTCATCACATTTGATCAGGGCGTGGTAATCGGCCAGGAAATAGAACGAATCGGCATTGCTTTCGCGGCTGGCGAGGATCGCCGGACGGATGGCGCCGGCGTAGTTGCCCAGGTGCGGGGTGCCGGTGGTGGTGATGCCGGTCAGGATACGGGTACGAGTCGTCATGGGTTATCGCTTGTCAGACTGCTGTCAATTCGAGAGGCGCGGCAGGAGCAGATCCTTGAGATCAGTCAGCTTGCCATGAAAAAAGTGTCCGCATTCTGCCACTTTCAGCAGCTCATGGGGGCGCTGGAGCGCGTCGGACCATGTGTAGACAAGTTGGGGATCGACCACTTCGTCGGTTTCCGGCTGGATCACGGTCAATTCCCCGCTGGTCGGCAGGGGCGCTTGTGCATCCAGGCGCATTACCGCCGGAGCAACCATGAACAGGTGCTTGAGCGCCTGGCCTTGGGCTTCCAGGCGTCCGCCAAGGGTGGCGGCGACGAAGCCGCCGAAGGAAAAACCAAACAGGGTCAGGGGCAGGTCCGGATATTTTTCCAGCAACCAGGCGGCCGCGGCCTGGGCATCGTCCACTTCGCCGGTGCCCATGTCATGGCTGCCGGCACTGGCGCCGACGCCGCGATAATTGAAACGCAACGTAACCAGGCCAGCGTCGCGGGCGGTGCGCTGCAGGATCGAGACCACTTTGTTGAGCATGGTCCCGCCCTGTACCGGGTTGGGGTGGCAGATCAGCGCCAGGCCACGGGGCGCTTCGCTGTCCAGGTACAAGGCTTCCAGTTGGCCGACCGGGCCATCGATGACTACAGGGGTTTCGCGCATAAGCAAGGGAAAGAACTCCGTGACCCCGAATAGGGTCGACTCGTCTAGCTAAAAGTCTGTGCCTGGCATGATTGCGATGTTCTTCGCGGTATACAGCGCAGGTCCGAGCCGTTAACGTAAAGCAAAGCCGTTTATAGAGGAAGGACTCGTGGAACACTCGCTCTTAGTTTGGCTGTTGCCGACTCTTGCCCTGGTTGCCGGTGTCGCCATTGGTTTCCTGATTGCCCGACTGCTGCCTAACGCGGTGCCCAACAGCACCCAACGTCAGCTCGACGACATCCAGGAACGTTTCGACAGTTACCAGAATGAAGTGGTAACCCACTTCAACAGCACCGCTTCCCTGGTGAAAAAGCTCACCCAGAGCTACCAGGAAGTCCAGGATCATCTGTCCGAGGGCGCCAACCGCCTGGCCCTGGACGAGCAGACGCGCCAGCGCCTGCTGGCCGCCCTGCAAGCCGACACGGCGCAGACGCCACGGGAGCGCCTGACCCCGCCCAAAGGGATCCAGGAACCGCCACGGGACTACGCCCCCAAGGCCCCGAACTCCCCGGGGATGCTGGATGAGCATTACGGTTTGAAGAAGTAATTTCCAGCAACACCAAAAAGCCCGCCCGATCGCATGATCGGGCGGGCTTTTTATTGCTACCAATTTCCCCTATTCAATTTTGGTCACCTGTGGCGAGGGAGCTTGCTCCCGCTGGGTCGCGAAGCGGCCCTTATAGCAGCGAACTCGATTTTCCTGGCACACCGAGTTGCCTGGTTTTGGGGCCGCTTCGCAGCCCAGCGGGAGCAAGCTCCCTCGCCACGGGATACAGGGGCCCTGAAGAATTATTCACTCAGCTCAAACCAACACCTCACCCGCCACCTGGTCGATGGCCCCTTTGGTGATGTCGACGATCAGGTCGGCATCTTCGCGGGTCAGGATCAGCGGCGGAGCGAAGCCCAGGATGTCGCCGTGGGGCATGGCGCGGGCGATCATTCCGCGTTCCAGGCAGGCGGCCGAGACCTTGGGGCCGACCTTGAGTGCCGGGTCGAACGCCGTACGCTGTTCACGATCGGCCATGAACTCCACCGCCGCCAGCATGCCGTCACCGCGCACTTCGCCCACCAACGGATGGCCTTCGAGGGTTTCGCGCAAACGCCGGTTGAGGTAACCACCGACGTCTTCGGCGTTGGCCATGAGGTTTTCCCTTTCGAGGATATCCAGGTTGGCCAGGGCCGCCGCCGCGCAGATCGGGTGTCCGGAGTAAGTCCAGCCATGGCCCATCGCACCTTCGGCCTGGGAGGCTTTTTCGATCACGCTCCAGACCTTTTCACCGATGATCACCGCCGACAACGGCGCGTAGGCGCTGGTCAGTCCCTTGGCCGTGGTGATCAGGTCCGGCTGCATGCCATAGCGCTGGCTGCCCATCTTCGAACCCAGGCGACCAAACGCGCAGACCACCTCATCGGCGATCAACAGCACGTCGTATCTGTTCAGCACGGCCTGGATCGCAGCCCAATAACCGGCGGGCGGAACGATGATGCCACCGGTGCCCATCACCGGTTCGCCGATGAACGCCGCCACCGTGTCCGGGCCCTCGGCGAGGATCATTTTTTCCAGTTCATCGGCGCAATAACGCACGAACGTTGCTTCGTCCATGCCCGCCGGGGCCTTGCGATACCAGTGCGGACACACGGTGTGCTTGACCCCTTCGGCCGGCAGGTCGAAATGCTGGTGGAACGCCGGCAGCCCGGTCAGGCTGCCGGTCATGATGCCCGAGCCATGGTAGCCACGATCACGGGAGATGATTTTTTTCTTCTGCGGCCGGCCGAGTACGTTGTTGTAGTAACGCACCAGTTTGATCTGGGTTTCGTTGGCATCGGAGCCGGACAGCCCGTAATAGACCTTCTTCATCCCCGTCGGCGCCCAGTCCATGATGCGGCTGGACAGTTCGATGATCGCCTCGCTCGAATGACCGACATAGGTGTGGTAGTAGGCCAGTTCCTTGGCCTGTTTGTAGATGGCATCGGCCACTTCGGTACGGCCATAACCAATGTTCACGCAATAGAGCCCGGCGAAAGCGTCGATGAAATCACGCCCCTCGTGATCGCGTATGCGAATGCCCGACGCGCTCTTGATGATGCGCCCCTTGAGCGCCCCGCTGGCGTGGTCGTGGGCGTGGGTCGAGGGGTGCATGAAATGCGCACGGTCTTGTTCGAACAGCGTGTTGAGTTCTTGGCTCATGCGGGCTCTCCTGGGAATTGGCCTTGATGGTGCAGGCAAAAGTATTTGGTTTCGACGAAGGGCTCGAAGCCCTCGGTGCCGCCCTCGCGGCCGAGGCCCGAGGCTTTCATGCCGCCGAATGGAATCGGATGACCGGTGAACTTGACGCCGTTGACGGCGACCATGGCGTGATCGAGACGACGGATCAGTGGATAAATGACATCCAGGCGATTGGAGCAAATATAGGCGGCCAGTCCGTATTCGGTGTCGTTGGCCAGTTCGATGGCTTCGTCCAGGGTGTCGAACGGCATCACCCCGGCGATGGGCGCGAAGTTCTCTTCACGGTAGATGCGCATTTTTGGCGTGACGTCGGCCAGCACGGTCGGTTGGTAGAACAACCCGCCCAGAGCATGGGCCTCGCCACCGGCCAGGCGTTGGGCGCCAAGGGCCAGCGCATCGGCGACGCGGTCGGCGGTCGCATCGAGCGCCGCCTGATGCATCAACGGCCCGACATCCACCGCCTGCTCCTGTTGATCAACCAGCGCCGGCCCGACCCGCAAGGCGCGCACCGCGGCGGCGAAACGACTGAGAAACGCCTGATACACCGGGCGCTGCACCAGGATCCGGTTGGCCGCGCAGCAATCCTGACCCGAGGTCTGGAATTTCGCCTCGACAGCGACTTTGACTGCCAAGGCCAGGTCGGCATCGGCGCAGACAATGAACGGCGCATTGCCGCCCAGCTCCAGCGCGACCTTTTTCACGTCATGGGCCGCTGCTTGCAGCACCAGTTTGCCGACCCGGGTCGAGCCGGTGAAACTCACCGAACGCACGCGGCGGTCCTTGACCAGGGTCTCCATGGTCATCTGCGGCTCGCCCAATACCACGTTGAAGACGCCGGCAGGAAAGCCCGCTTCCTCGGCCAGTTGCGCCAGGGCCAACGCCGAGTAAGGCGTTTCATGGGCCGGCTTGACCACCACGGTGCATCCGGCCGCCAGCGCGGCAGCGGCCTTGCGGGTGATCATCGCCGAGGGGAAGTTCCAGGGTGTGAGCAGCGCGCAGACGCCCACTGGTTCCTTGACCGTGCCCAAATGAGCGTTCGGGATATGGCTGGGAATGTTCTGGCCGTAGAGGCGCCGGGCCTCCTCGGCGAACCACGGGATGAAACTTGCGGCATAGGCGATTTCGCCACGGGACTCTGCCAGCGGCTTGCCCTGCTCCAGGCTGAGAATTCGCGCGAGGTCTTCGCTGTGCTCGCTGATCAACGCCGCCCAGCGCCGCAGCATCGCGCCGCGAATCTCCAGGCTCTGCTCGCGCCATGCGGGGTACGCGCGATGCGCCGCGTCCACCGCCGCAACGATCTGAGGTTGATCGAGCATCGGCACATGGCCGATAACCGTGCGGGTTGCTGGATTCTGCACCGCGATGCTCTGGCCGCTGTCGCTGTGGACCCAATGGCCATCGATGTAGCAAAGCGCTTTGAACAGCAGCGGGTGTTGATAAGGCATGACGTTCACTCCAGACCGTTTGCGTGAATCCATGCTAGGGCTGCTGCGCTTTTGTTATCGGCTGTTTGCACCGGCCCGGACCTTGGTTTTTTTCTGGAAATACCCTGCCGGAAAATGTTTTCTGCGGTGTTCAGGATGACGGTGTGAGCTCCGCCGGCAAGGCGCCGACGGTCTTGATGGTCTTGGTGACGATGTAGGTGAAGTAGCGTTCGATGCCGAGGTCCTCAAGCAACAGTTGATCAACGAAGCGCTGATACGAATCGACGTCCGGCGCCTGGATCATCGCCAGGTAATCCACACCGCCGCCGGTGGCGTAGCAGAACACCACTTCGGGCGCGGCGAGCAGGCGTTGCTCGAAACGGCGCATGTCCTGGGCGGTGTGCCGGGCCAGGGTGATTTCCACCAGTACCTGCTGGCGCTTGAACACCGCGCCCCAATCGATCTGCGCCCGGTAGCCGATGATCAGCCCCGCCGCCTCGAGTTTGCGCACCCGCTCCCAGGCCGGGGTCACTGAAAGGTTGATCGCCTCGGCGAGGCTCGACTTGGTGATCCGCCCGTCCTCGGCGAGGATCTGCAGGATTTTCAGGTCGTAGCGATCGAGCTTGTGCATGGGCCGGGCTCTCCAGGCAAATCAGAAAATCATACCGTCCCCTGTGGCGAGGGAGCTTGCTCCCGCTCGGCTGCGAAGCAGTCGTCGCTTTTGGCCTGAAGATCAGGGCCGCTGCGCGCCCCAGCGGGAGCAAGCTCCCTCGCCACAGGGTGTGTACGTGTCAGTTGAGGGCTATCAAGCCAACACATCCGCGATCACCACCAGCGTATCGCCACACTGCACCAGCCCGGGAAAGTGCCGCGCCGCCAGCAGGCCGCCGCGGGCGGCGCGGTATTCAACCGGGGCGACGCCGCTGCGGGTGGCGTCGTGGATGCGCGCCACCACTTCTCCCTGGTTCACGCTTTCGCCGAGGTCGCGACACATTTCCAGCAAGCCGTCATGCTCGCTGGCGACGAAGCAACTGGCGTCCGGCATGTCGAGCATCACCGACGGCTGCAACTCGATCGCACCCCGCAGGATGCCGGCGTGGATCAACAGGTTGCGCACCCCGCGCTCGGCAGTCGCCACGCTGCGGGCGGTGGACGAACCGCCGCCGCCCAGTTCGGTAGTAACAAACACCTTGCCCTGGGACTCGGCCGCCGTGTCGTACATCGACCCGGCATCCAGCTCCAGCATGCGCATGCAATACGGCGCGTTGAACGCCAGCATCGCGGCCTCGCAACGCGCCTGTTGCTGTTTGTCCGGCAATACGTGGCAGGCGGCGAATGGCAGGAAATCCAGGGTTCGCCCACCGGAATGAATGTCCAGCACAAGGTCAGCCAACGGCAGCAGGGTGCGGTTGAAATAGTCGGCGATTTTCTCGGTGACGGTGCCGTCCGGCTTGCCGGGAAAACTGCGGTTCAGGTTGCCTTTGTCGATGGGCGAAGTCCGGCGTCCGGCACGGAACGCCGGGGTGTTCATGAACGGCACGATGATGATCCGCCCGCTGACGTCTTCGGCGCTCAACTGCTGGGCCAGTTTGCTCAGGGCCACCGGGCCTTCGTATTCGTCGCCGTGGTTGCCACCGCTGAGCAGCGCGGTCGGGCCGCTGCCGCGCTGGATCACGGTGATGGGGATCATTACCGCGCCCCAGGCCGAATCGTCCCGCGAATACGGCAACTTGAGAAAACCGTGCTGCACACCCTCGCGGCTGAAGTCGACCGTGGCGCTGATGGGATTGCTGGGCAATTCGCGCATGGCTCAATCCTTCACGAACAGTTGACGGGGCACGTTGCACAGCGTCTCGACGCCGGTCTCGGTGATCAGGATGCTCTCGGTGATTTCCAGGCCCCAATCGTCCATCCACAGCCCCGGCATGAAGTGGAAGGTCATGCCCGGCTGCAACACGCTGTTGTCGCCGGGGCGCAGGCTCATGGTGCGCTCGCCCCAATCCGGCGGATAACTGATGCCGATGGGGTAGCCGCAACGGCTGTCCTTGTGGATGCCGAACTTTTCCAGCACCTTGAAAAACGCCACGGCAATGTCGCCGGTGGTGTTGCCCGGCTTGGCCGCGTCCAGGCCGGCGGCGATGCCCTCGACCACGGCTTTTTCGCCGTCGAGGAAATGCTGCGGCGGCTTGCCCAGGTAAATGGTGCGCGACAGCGGGCAGTGGTAACGCTTGTAGCAGCCGGCGATTTCGAAGAAGGTGCCAGCGCCTTTTTCGAACGGTGAATCATCCCAGGTCAGGTGCGGTGCGCTGGCGTCGGCACCGGTGGGCAGCAGCGGCACGATAGCCGGGTAATCGCCGCCATGGCCGTCGGCCCCGAGGATGCCGCTGCTGTAGATCTCGGCCACCAGTTCGTTCTTGCGCATGCCCGGCTCGATGCGTTCAAGGATCCGGCTGTGCATGTTCTCGACGATGCGTGCGGCGATGCGCATGTAGGCGATTTCCTGCGGCGACTTGACCGCGCGCTGCCAGTTCACCAGGCCCACCGCGTCCACCAGCTTCGCCTCGGGCAGGTGCTTTTGCAGCGACAGGTACGCGGCGGCGCTGAAGTAGTAGTTGTCCATTTCCAAGCCGATGCTCAGCGCGCCCCAACCACGGGCAATGATCACCTCGCGGGACAGGTAGTCCATGGGATGACGCTCGCGAGACTGCACGTAAATGTCCGGGTAGCCGACGATGTTATCGGCCTGCATGAACACCGTGCGCTTCGCCCCGTTGGCATCCTGGCCACGCCCGAACCACACCGGCTCGCCGTCCAGCGCCAGCAGCACGCACTGGTGCACATAAAACGACCAACCGTCATAGCCGGTGAGCCAGGCCATGTTCGACGGATCGGTGACCAGCAACAGCTCCAGGCCCTGGACCTGCATCGCCGCGCGAACCTTTGCCAGGCGCTGGGCGTATTCCTCCCGCTGGAACGGAAGATTGACGACTATCTCTGACATCCACCTGCCCTCTGTTCAATGACACGAATAAACAAATCGATTCAACGACCGAACGCGAAACCCTTGCCTGCCGCCCTCGCCCGCTCGAACGCCAGATTGGCGATGGCGGTGTCCTGGGCGCCGGTGCCGGTCAGGTCGCAAAGCGTTACCTGCGTTGCATCGGAGCGCCCGGGCTGCTGGCCCGCCAGCACTTGCCCGAGTTCCATCAAATCGTCACGGACAAAGCCGGCCGCCAAGGCATGGTGCAGTTCGCCGAGCACGCGGGTCTGGCTGAGGCGATCGGCGACATAGCAGTCGACGGCTGCCAGGGCCTGTGGGGAAATTTCGTTCTTGTGCTCCGCGTCCGAGCCCATCGCGGTGATGTGCAGGCCAGGGTGCAAGTGGCGGGGCTCGATCAGCGGCTCGCGGCTGGGCGTGCAGGTGATCGCGATATCCACGCCCTCCAGGGCAGCGTCAATGGAGCTGCAGGGCGTGACGGCAAGTCCGCTGTCTCGGGCCAGTCCATCACTGAACGCCTTGGCCTTTTGCGCATCCCGCGCCCAGACCCGCACCTCGTCGATCGGCCGCACCAGGCGCAGCGCCTGAAGCTGCAACGCCGCCTGCTCGCCGGCCCCGATCAACGCCACGCTGCGGCTTTGCTCGCGAGACAGGCAACGCGCCGCCACCGCCCCGGCCGCGGCGGTGCGCACGGCGGTGAGGTAGCCATTGTCGAGCAGCAGCGCCTCCAGCAGACCGGTACGCGCCGAGAGCAGCATCATCATGCCGTTGAGGCTGGGCAGGCCGAGCTTGGGGTTGTCGAAGAAACCCGGACTGACCTTGATGGCGAAGCGCTCCAGGCCCGGCAGGTAAGCGGTCTTCACATCCACTTCGCCGTTGTGCTCGGGAATGTCCAGCCGCAGGATCGGCGGCATCGCCACGGCCGCGGTGGCCAGCAGTACGAAGGCCTGTTCGATGGCGTCGATGCTGGCCAGGTCGAGGGCCACGCAACTGCGCAGGTCGGCCTCGCTCAATAGGGTGACTTCACTCATGACAGGCTCCGTTAACGGGTTATCAGGCGTTGGCGCCGGCGATCACGCGGGCATGTTGTTCGGTGTCGACGTTGCGCCCGCTGACCACCACCACGATCGGTCCGCGCGGTTCGACCAGGCCGTCGAGCAACGCCGCGATGCCCACCACGGCGGCACCTTCGAGCACCAGGCGTTCGTGGTGATAGGCGTGGCGCAGGGCGTTGGCGATCGAAGCTTCCGAGAGCAGGTGCACGTCATCGGCCAACTGCCGGGTCATGGCGAAGGTGTAGCGGTTGTCCAGGCCGATGCCGCCGCCAAGAGAGTCCGCCAGGGTCGGCAGCTCTTCGACTTCCAGCGGCTGGCCGGCGGCGAGGCTGGCGTGCATCGCGGCGCCTCGCGCCATGCTGATGCCGTGGACTTGAATGGCTGGATTGGCGCTTTTCAGGGCCAGGCCCACACCGGCGAACAGGCCGCCGCCGGACAATGGCACCAGCACCTGGGCCACATCCGCTTGCTGTTCGAGGATCTCCAGGCCAAGGGTGCCCTGGCCGGCGATGATTGCGGGATGATCGAACGGCGGCAGGAAGGTCGCGCCCTGCTCGCGGGCGATGCGCTCGGCCTCGCGCTGGGCGTCGTCCTGGGACTGGCCGACAATGCACACCTCGGCGCCCAGATCGCGGATCGCCTGCACTTTGTTGGCCGGCACGAGGTTCGACAGGCAGACAATCGCCTTGACCCCTTGTTGCGATGCGGCATGGGCCAGTGCCCGACCATGGTTACCGGTCGAGGCCGTCACCACGCCTGACGCCTTCTGCCCCGGGCTGAGTTGCGCCACGGCATTGCTGGCGCCACGCAGCTTGAAGCTGCCGGTGATCTGCAGGGATTCCAGCTTGAGGTACACAGGCACGCCGATCAATCGCGACAGGCTGGCGGAGTACTCCATGGGCGTGCGCCGCACCAGCGACTCGATGCGCTGGCGAGCGAGGTAGATGTCCTGAAGCTGCAACCCTGTCATGACCGCGTCCCGAGCCGATGTGTTGAGCGCAGTCTAAGAGGGCCGGATTCTACTGATGAATGTACTAGGGCAATTTAGTGATGAAGTTCCAAAGTCACCACAGTTCCCTGTGGGAGCGAGCTTGCTCGCGATGAGGCCCTCACTTCCGACATCCCTGCTGACTGTCAAACCGCTATCGCGAGCAAGCTCGTTCCCACAGTTTGGACTGTGGCGTGCCCAGATTTAGAGGCTGCAGAAAATCCCCTTGTGGGAGCGAGCCTGCTCGCGAAAGCGGTCTACCCGTCACATCAATGCTGGATGTGCTGCCGCCTTCGCGAGCTGGCTCGCTCCCACGGGATTTTTGTTCGCGTTATCAAAAATCATGAATCTGCGGATACTGGTTGAAGATCTGCCGCATGCCGATCAGCGCGTGGCGCATTTCTTCATCGCTGCATTCGGCGCCAACGCAGACTCGCACCGCCCGTGGCCGCGGTGTGCCGCGCACGGTGAACGGGTCGGGGGACGTGACGGCGATGTGCTTGTGGCGCAGCGCCCGCACCAGGCTGTCGACTTCCCAGTGGGGCGGGATACCGATCCAGGCATTTAAGGCATGGGGATGCTGGGCCAAGACGTGCTCGCCCATGTACTCGGTGACCATCGCCTGGCGCCCGGCCAACAGGCGCCGTTGTAAATGCAACAACGAGTCGGCGCGCCCGTCGCGAATCCAGCGAGCGGCGATCTCCGAGACCATCGGCGTGGCCATCCAACTGTTCACCCGCAGGATGCTCTCGGTGCGCAGCGCCAGGCGCTTGGGCACCACCAGGTAGCCGATGCGCAAGCCCGTGAGCACTGACTTGGTCATGCTCGTGCAGTAGAACGACAGCTCCGGCAGGTAATGGCTGATGGGCGGCGCCCGGCGCTCGTCCAGCAACGGCCCGTAGACATCGTCTTCGATGATGTGCACGCCGAAGCGCCGGGCAATCTCGGCGATTTCCCGGCGGCGGGTGTCGGGCATCAGGCTGGTGGTGGGGTTATTGAGGTTGGGTGTACACACCAGCGCGGTGATGCGCTCGTTGCTGCACATGTCCTCGAAATGCTCGGGATCGATGCCGTGGCGGTCGGTGTCCAGGCCCTTGAGGGTGAAACCCAGCACCTGGGAATTGCCGATCACACCGTGGTCGGTCAGCCCTTCGCAGAGCACCACGTCGTCGGGACCGGCCAGGGAAGCCAGGGCAAGGAAGATGCCATGAGCCGCGCCGTTGGTAATCAGGACGTCGTTGCGATCGACCTTCAGCCCCTGCCGGCCGATCCATTGCGCCGCCGCTTCGCGATGGGATTCAAACCCCGCAATCGGACGAAACGCATGAATCCATGGCTGATCCTCTTCGGTGCTCAGCTCGGCGCAGGTGTCGCGCCAGAACTGATCATGCTCGCGAGTGTGCAGGATCCGCGTGATGGAAAAATCCACCAGCGCCCGCTCGGGGCTGTCGAGTATGTAAGTGGCGACCCGGTCGCTCATGCGCCGCGAAACGAAACTGCCGCGTCCTACTTCGCAACGCACCAGCCCCTGGCGCTCCAGTTCCTTGTAGGCGTTGGTGACGGTCTGCACGCTGATGCCCATGGCGTCGGCCACTTGTCGTTGCGGCGGCAGGCGCTGGTCGTTGGCGAGGATGCCCTGTTCGATGTCGTCGGCGATCGCCTGGACCAGAATCTTGTATTTGGATTCACCGCTGCGGGCGACGTCCAAGGCTGATTTCCACTTATCCATAACGCTGCGACCCGCCTGTGTACTGGTGCGCCCAGCATTGCTCGGGCTTCGCGGCAAAGCAATTGTCCTAGTGCAATACAATCGGCGCCGGGGCTTTTGTATGCTCGGTCCAAGGTCGTCATCCAGGCGGGCACACTGCCCCGACAAAAAGCCGGATCGACCTGTACCGGCGCTGTTACCGACTCAGGCCCCGCCCGGATCCGCCGCTGTACGCTTTGCTCTTGCCACACTGCCTCCTAACACAGAACCGTCCAGCGACGGATCCACAAGAAACAGGAGATTTTATCGATGAGCAATTTTCCAACCAGCAGCTGCACGCCCCTGCGCCGCCTCTTGTTGACGTGTGCCGCGCTCGGCCTGGCCGGCAGCGTTCAAGCGGCCACCCTGGATACCGTCAAAAGCAACAGCAGCATCCGCATCGGCTACGCCAACGAAACGCCGTTTGCGTTCACCGAAACCGACGGCAGCGTGACCGGCGAATCGCCGGAGATCGCCAAGATCATCTTCGCCAGGATGGGCATCAAGCAGGTCAATGGGGTGCTCACCGAATGGGGCTCGCTGATTCCGGGCCTGCGCGCCGGGCGTTTCGACGTGATTGCCGCCGGCATGTACATCACCCCGGCGCGGTGCAAGCAAGTGTTGTTCACCGACCCACAGTACCAGTTGCCCGACGCCCTGCTCGTGGCCAAGGGCAACCCGAAAAAGCTCCACAGCTACGAAGACATCGCCAAGCAACCGGACGTGAAGCTGGCAATCATGGCCGGTACGGTCAACCTCGCTTACGCCCGCGACTCGGGGGTCAAGGACGAACAGATCCTCCAGGTTCCCGACACTACGGCGCAACTGCAAGCGGTGCGCGCCGGTCGCGCCGATGCCGCCGTCGGCACACAACTGACCATGAAAGGCCTGGCCAGCAAGGGCGGCGACAAAGTCGAGGCGATGACCGAGTTCAAGGACGACCCGTCCCACATCGGCTACGGCGCCCTGGCCTTCCGGCCCGAGGACAAGGACCTGCGCGACGCGGTCAACGCCGAGTTGAAGAAGTGGCTGGGCTCGGAGGAACATCTCAAGGCCGTCGCACCATTCGGTTTCGACAAGTCCAACGTCACCAGCAAGACCGCGGCCGAGCTCTGCGCTCAGCCGTAATCGACACTGGCGTGCCGAAACGGGCATAACGCGTACGCGTGATGCCTGTTCCCAGCCTCATCGGATACGGGTTGAACCATGGGCGAATTACTTCCGTTATTGATTCAAGGGGCCTGGGTCACGCTCCAGGTGACATTCTTTGGCTCGTTGCTGGCGATTGTCGCCGCGGTGCTGGCGGCACTCGGACGGCTCTCGCCGTGGCGCGCGTTGCGCTGGTTTTCCATCACCTACATAGAGGTGTTTCGTGGCACCTCGCTGCTGGTGCAGCTGTTCTGGCTGTTCTTCGTGCTGCCACTGCCGCCGTTCAACATCGAGCTGAGTCCCTACGCCGTGGCGATTGTCGGCCTGGGGCTGCACATCGGCGCCTACGGGGCCGAGGTAATGCGTGGCGCGATCAGCTCGGTCGCCAAGGGGCAATACGAAGCCTGCACGGCGCTGAACTTCAGCAGCTATACGCGCTTCAAGCGAATCATCCTGCCCCAGGCCTTGCTGGCGGCCATTCCACCGGGCACAAACCTGCTGATCGAGTTGTTGAAAAATACCTCGCTGGTGTCGTTGATCACTTTGTCCGACCTGAGTTTCCGGGCACGCCAACTGGACCAGGCGACGTTCCAGACCCTGGAAATCTTCAGCCTGGCGCTGGTGATGTATTTCATCCTCGCCCAGGCCATCAACCTGGGCATGCGCCACGTCGAGCGTCGGCTGAGCCGGGGCCGGATGCGCGGAGGTCTGTCATGACGCTGTTCGATTGGTCCTACGCCGCACAAATCCTCCCGGACCTGCTGCGCGCGTCGCTCAACACCGTGGGCATTACCCTGATCGGTTTCCTGATCGCGATCGTGCTGGGGCTGTTCCTGGCGATTGGCCGGCGCAGCCGCAAGTTCTGGTTGTCGTGGCCGGCCACGGCGGTGATCGAGTTCATCCGCAGCACACCGTTGCTGATCCAGGTGTACTTCCTTTACTACGTGCTGCCCAACTACGGCCTGAGCCTGACGGCCATGCAGGTCGGCGTCCTCGGCATCGGCCTGCATTACGCCTGCTACATCGCCGAGGTCTACCGCAGTGGCCTCGACGCCGTGCCACGGGCGCAGTGGGAGGCGGTGACCGCGCTGAACATCGCGCCGTACGACGCCTACCGCAACATCATCCTGCCCCAGGCGCTGCGGCCGATCGTGCCGCCGCTGGGCAACTACCTGGTGGCGATGCTCAAGGACACGCCGGTGCTATCGGCGATCACCGTGGTGGAAATCATGCAACAGGCCAAGAACATCGGCTCCGAGCATTTCCGCTACCTGGAACCGATCACCCTGGTCGGCCTGTTCTTCCTTGCCCTGAGCCTTGCCCTGGCTTGGCTGGTACGGCGCCTTGAAACGCGCATGGAGCTACGCTAATGACTTTACCCCTGTCCACGCCCACCGATTTGTCCCGGCGCAGCACGCTGGCATCGCAGCAGGAGGCCCCGGCCATGCAGATTCCGACACCGTCCCGGCCGATTGTGAGTTTCCAGGACGTGACCAAAAGCTATGGCAGCTTCACCGTGCTCGATCATTTGAACCTGGATGTCGCGCCCGGTGAAAAGGTCGCGATCATCGGCCCCAGCGGCTCGGGCAAATCGACGCTGCTGCGGGTGCTGATGACGCTCGAAGGGATCGATCAGGGCCAGATCCGCATCGAGGACGATTCCCTGACCCACATGCCCAACCGCAGCGGCGTGCTGGTTCCGGCCAATGACCGGCACATCCGCCGGGTGCGTGGCAAGATCGGCATGGTGTTCCAGAGCTTCAACCTGTTTCCCCACATGACCGCGCTGCAAAATGTGATCGAGGCGCCAGTGCAGGTGCTGGGCATGAACCCCAAGGAAGCCCGGGAGCGCGCCGCCGACCTGCTGGAGCTGGTGGGCCTGGGCAACAAGCTCGACCATTACCCGTCGCAGTTGTCCGGCGGCCAGCAGCAGCGGGTGGCGATTGCCCGGGCGCTGGCGATGCGCCCCAAAGTGATGCTGTTCGATGAAGTGACCTCGGCGCTTGATCCGGAATTGTGCGGCGAGGTGCTGAACGTGATCCGCAAGCTGGGCGCCGAGCACAACCTGACGATGTTGATGGTGACCCACCAGATGGGCTTTGCCCGGGAATTCGCCGACCGGGTGTGCTTTTTCTACAAGGGGCAGATTCACGAACAAGGCACCCCGGCGCAGATTTTCGAGCACCCGCAGCAGGAGCGGACGTGCGCATTCTTGAGTGCGGTGAAAGAAGCGAATTAAGGGAGCACTTTGTGGCTAGGGAGCTTGCTCCCGCTGGCATGCGCAGCAGGCGCAAATCAGCCACCACGGTGTGCCAGGAAGGTTGAGGTGAATGGTCTGGGGGCTGCTGTGCAGCCCAGCGGGAGCAAGCTCCCTCGCCACAAAGGCCCAGGCGCCGGTCACAAAAAAAGGGCCATGTTTCCATGGCCCCCTTTCAGTTAACGTCCAGCGGTTATGGATATTGCTGGTAAGTCTGCCCC
Organism: Pseudomonas sp. Z2-11; assembly: GCF_054161305.1. NCBI lineage: Bacteria > Pseudomonadati > Pseudomonadota > Gammaproteobacteria > Pseudomonadales > Pseudomonadaceae > Pseudomonas > Pseudomonas sp. Z2-11. Next base: position 1,036,336 of record NZ_CP096395.1, on the reverse strand, counting down.
TGCTGCTGCGGCGCCTGGTACTGCTGGCCAGGAATGGCCTTGAGGTTGACCTCGACGCGACGGTTTTGCGCACGGCCGTTGACGTCGGCGTTGCTTGCCACCGGGTTGTCCGGGCCGGCGCCACGGGCCGAGAGGTTGGCGCCGCTGACACCTTGGGACGTCAAGTAGGTCGCCACGCTCTGCGCGCGACGCTGGGACAGGTCCATGTTGTGCTGGCGGCTGCCGGTGCTGTCGGTGTAGCCGACAATCTCGATCTGGTTCTGGTTGAACTCCTTGAGGGAATTGGCCAGATTGTTCAGCGGCTGGTAGAAGCTCGATGCGATGTTCGCCGAGTCGGTGGCGAAGGTGATGTTGCCCGGCATGATCAGCTTGATCTGGTCGCCCTGGCGCTGCACCTCAACGCCGGTATTGGCCATGCTGGCGCGCAATTTCTTTTCCTGCTGGTCCGCGTAGTAACCGTAGCCGGCCGCGGAGGCCCCAACCACCGCCGCGCCGATCAACGCACCCTTGCCCCGGTTGTCGTGGCCGATGGCCGCACCGGCCAATGCCCCGGCCAGGGCGCCGAGGCCGCCATACTTGGCGGTTTTGCTCATGCCCGAAGATTCGGTAGAGGCCTGGCCCTGGTTGTCATAGGGGTTGGGCGACGCACAGCCGGACAACAGGGCCACGGCAGTAGCGACAACGATCAAGCGACGCGAGGTGAACATGAAGATGCTCCTGGGTTTTCAGTCTGAGTGCCAAAGTGTAGGCAATCGACTCTGGCTGGCGTTGGAACGCGACAATCGTCAAAAATTCCGTCCCGTCGCGCTGCGCTTCGCCCGGACCGATCACCATGAGTCATCGGCCCGGACGAGGTAGCCTCACGCCTGCGCCAGGCAGCGGCTCACCCCTCTGACGATCATCTCGACTTCCCGCCCGTCGATCGTCAACGGCGGCAACAGGCGAATGGTCTTGCCCCGGGTGACGTTGATCAGCAAACCATGATCCCGGGCGGCACAGAGGGTCAGGTCGCGCACCGGTTGCTTGAGTTCGATGCCGATCATCAAGCCTTGGCCCCGAATCTCCAGGACATTCGGGTTGTCCGCCAACTCAGCCCGCAACCGGCTGAGCAATTGCTCGCCCTGACGTCTGGCGTTCTCCAGCAGGCCTTGCTCCTCGATGATGTCCAGCACGGTGCAGCCGACCCGACAAGCCAGAGGATTGCCGCCGAACGTGCTGCCGTGGCTGCCGGGGGTGAACAGTCCGGCGGCCTTGCCGCGCGCCAGGCAGGCACCGATGGGCACGCCGTTGCCGAGGCCTTTGGCGAGGGTCATCACGTCCGGCACGATGCCCTCGTGCTGGAACGCGAACCACTGCCCGGTGCGGCCGATGCCGGTCTGGATCTCGTCGAGCATCAATAACCAGGCGCGCCGGCTGCACAAATCCCGCAGAGCGTTCAGGTAACCCGGTGGCGCGAGTTGTACGCCACTTTCGCCTTGGATTGGCTCTACCAGGATCGCAACGATGCGCTCGCCGTGGGCTTGCTGGACTTTTTCCAATGCGCCGAGATCGCCGAACGGCACCTTGATGAAGTCCCCCGGCAATCGATTGAAGCCCAGCCGCACCGAGGGCCCGTCGCTGGCGGACATCGTGCCCAGGGTGCGCCCATGGAAAGCGTTGTCCATCACCACGACCAAGGGCTGTTCGACGCCTTTGTGCCAGCCATGCAGGCGGGCCAGCTTCAATGCGGTTTCATTCGCCTCGGCGCCGGAGTTGTTGAAAAACGCCCGCTCCATCCCCGAGAGCTGGGTGAGTCTGTGGGCCAACCGCTGCTGCCAGTCGATGCTGTACAGGTTGGACGTGTGCAGCAGCAGGCCGGCCTGTTCACTGATGGCTGCCACCAGCCGCGGATGCGAATGACCCACGTTGGTCACTGCCACGCCCGCCACCGCATCAAGGTATTCGCGACCATCCTGATCCCACAGGCGCGTACCCAAGCCATGGGTGAAGTTCAGCGCCAAGGGCTGGTAAGTGCTCATCAGGCAGGCGGCAGTCATGACATCTAGCTCCATCGGGTGGTTTTTTCCAGTATGGTTAGCCACTCTCGCTGGATAAACCCCGCTTTACTTCATTCATTTAAAAGCAGAGCTTGATAATGGACTTGTTCCAGGCAATGACCGTTTACGTGAAAGTGGTGGAAACCGGAAGCCTGACCGCAGCGGCCCAGGCGTGCGAAATGTCCACGACCATGGTCGGCAGTCACCTCCGGGCGCTAGAACAACGCCTGGGTGTGCGCCTGATCAACCGTACGACGCGTCGTCAGCGCCTGACTGAATTCGGCTCGGCCTACTATCAGCGCTGCCTGGAAGTGATCGGGCTGGTTGCCGATTCCGAACGCCTGGCCGAGCAGACCCAAGGTGATCCCAGCGGCACCTTGCGCATCACCGCGCCGCTGACCTTCGGCACGGAGCGCCTCGCCCCGGCACTGGCCGAGTACAGCCAGCGTTATCCCCAGGTCAAGCTCGACGTTGTCTTGACCAACCAGCGTCTGGACCTGCTCGACCACGGCTTCGACGTCGCCATTCGCCTGGGCAGTCCCGACCCGAAGCTGATCGTTCGTCCCCTGATGGACTACACCCTGACCGTCTGCGCCTCCAAGGCCTACCTGGCACGGCGCGGCACGCCGCAAAAACCCGAAGACCTGCAACAGCATGACTGCCTGTCGTTTGCCTATTCCGCCGGAGACGAATGGCGTTTCGCCCAGGAGCACTGGCCCATCAACGGGCCGGACGGGGAGATCAAAGTGCCGGTGCGCGGGCCGATGCTGATCAACAGCTCGTCGGGCCTGCACCGCGCCGCCCTGGCCGGCATGGGCGTGGTGATGCTGCCGGACGCGCTGGTGGCGCAGGATCTGGAGGATGGACACTTGGTGGCGCTGTTGCAGAACTATCAACTGCCCCACCGGCCGATGAGCCTGATGTACGCCCAGGATCGCTATCGTTTGCCGAAGCTGCGCAGTTTCGTCGAGTTTGCGCTGCAAAAGTGGAGCAAACCCTGAAGTAATAAATCTTCTCGTGGCGAGGGAGCTTGCTCCCGCTGGCCTGCGCAGCAGGCCCAATGCCGTGTGTCAGTGCAATCAGGACGAATAATCCAGGGGGCTGCTGCGCAACCCAGCGGGAGCAAGCTCCCTCGCCACGGTGGGGCTACCCTGCGGCCGCGTATGCGCCGGCGAGTCCCATCAACCATGCCTCCCGCTAGTGGCGCCCCGCCCCATCGGCTACTCTTAACCCCTGGAAAGCATTTTGATATCAGGGCTGATTGAGGGAACGATATGGACGACGCCTCGAAGATCGATTTGCTGCGGTTCGATTTGTCCGATCTGGACGAAAACGTGCTGCACACCATCATGGAACTGGTCAGCGATGGCATCTGGGACTGGAACGCCAACACCGGCTTCGTCTATCGAAATCCCGGCTGGTACACGATGCTCGGCTACACGCCTCACTCCCTGAGCAATACCGTGCTGACCTGGGAGAGTGTGATCCACCCGGAAGATTATCCCTACGTAATGGCGTTATTCGACGATTACCTCGAACAACGCGCCCCTAAGTACCAGGCCGAATACCGCTGCCGCGCCTATGACGGCTCCTATATCTGGATCGAAGACCGCGGCTACGTGATCGCCCGCAATCCCGATGGCAGCGTCGCCCGCATGATCGGTGCCCATCGCAGCATCGATGACAAGAAGCGTCTGTTCGAACAACTTGAACGGCGCAACAAGTCCCTCGAAGCCATCATCGAAGAACGCACCCGCGAACTGTCCCGGGTCAACGAGCAGTTGCAAATCCAGCTCGAGGAAAACCGCAGGCTCGCCGAAACCGACGCCCTCACGCTGGTCGCCAACCGTTATCGCCTGGAACAGGCGCTACCATTGGCCTGTGAACGTACGCAGCGCTTTCGCGAGCCGTTGTCGCTGATTGCCATGGATGTCGACGACTTCAAGGACATCAACGATCGCTACGGCCATGCCTTCGGCGACGCGGCGCTGGTGCAAGTGGTACAGGCGGTCAAGCGCTGCGAGCGCGACGGCGACCTGCTGGTACGCTGGGGCGGCGATGAATTCATCATGATCTTGCCCAACACGTCCAAGGCCGATGCAGTCCTGTTGGCCGAAACCATTCGCCGAGGCTTGTCCGACCTGCTGCCGGTGGGCGATTTCCAGATCACCATGAGTTTTGGCGTGGTGCAACGCCGCGAAGACGAACCGCAAGCAGCGCTACTGGATCGGGCTGACCAGGCACTGTATCGCTCCAAGATGGCTGGCAAGAATGTGATCTGTGATTGAACGGGCAGTGCCCGATTGGATCCTCGGGGCGTGGCGGTGGTCATAGGTTATAACCCTTGCAATCAGGTCCTCGCCATTGCCGACTCGACTCCTCTCCTCCTCGCCCGTGTTGGTGGGCTGCGCGGGCTGGTCATTGCCAAGGGAGCAATGGCCGTCCTTTCCCGCTGAAGGCACCCATTTGCAGCGCTACAGTGCCCGCTTCACAGCGGTGGAAATCAACAGTTCGTTCTACCGCCCGCACCGTCCCGCCACCTATGCAAAATGGGCCGAGAGTGTGCCGGCGGGCTTTCGCTTCTCAGTCAAGATGCCCAAGCAGATCACCCATGAGCGGCGCTTGCATGATTGCGAGGGGCTGGTGGATGAGTTCCTCGGGCAATGCTCGCAATTGAGGGAGAAACTTGGTTGCCTGTTGATCCAGTTGCCGCCGTCGCTGGCCTTCGATAACACCCAGGCCGAGGACTTTTTCAAAGCCTTGCGTGACCGTTATCAAGGCCACGCGGTACTCGAACCCCGGCACCCGAGCTGGCTCGCGCCACAGGCCATGGCATTGCTTGAGAAAGAGCGCATCGCCCGCGTCGCCGCCGACCCGTCGCCTGTGCCGGGCGGCGATCAACCGGCGGGCTGGGCGGGCGTGCGTTATTACCGGCTGCATGGCTCGCCGCGCATTTATTACTCCGCCTACGAAGACGCGTGGCTGCAGCGACTGACAGTCCTACTGAAGGCCGCCCCGGACACGCCGACCTGGTGCATCTTCGACAACACCGCCAGCGGCGCCGCGACGCCCGATGCGTTGCGATTGCTGGAGCTGCTGGGCGATTGAAATAGTCACCGGTGGCCGGTCCGACCGTGACAACACCGCCCGGGTCCAATAGATTAGGCGACCGAAAAAAGCCCCGTGCGTCTTCTCGCCATATCCCGCTAATAGAAGTAGTGAAATTTCAATGTCCGATTCCAATACCGCTGAATCTGTAATCTCCCTGTCGTCCAAAGCGGAATACGAAAACTCCATCAATCTTTCACAGCATCTGCCCCAGGCCAAAAGCATCAGCGAAATGGTCCTCGATGCCTTCCAGTCGAACCGCGAAAGCGACCAGATCCGCGAACTGCGCACCGCCATTCGCCAGGCTCACGATGCGTTCGACGACGACAAGGCCTACGCACTGATGGGCCAGCTCAAGCAGCTCAAGGACGCCGAAGCCGCCGATTTCGCCGCGCTGGAAGACCTCAGCAGCCGCTTCCCGATCAGCCGTATCCTTTCCAGCTACAAGGATGACCCGGCCTTCCAGGAACTGGTCTACGGCCTGGCCCTGAAGGTGCTGAACCAGACCCATCAGGCCATCAGCAACCCGAGCGGCGGCAAGGGCAAGGCCGCGCGCGCCAAGAAGGAAGCCGAGGTGTTTGTCATCAGCAAGGACGGCATCAGCGTCACCCTGCCCTTGCGCACACCACGCTCCAAGCCGAACGTCGACCGCGAGGCCTTCGAATTCCTCGGCTTCAACTTCATCGGCGAAGGCGACGAAGCCGAGCTGGAAAGCGAAACCTTCCTGGACAACGACGGCACCGAACAGCCGGTCACCCGCAAAAGCATCGTCACCGCCTTGCAGCAGCAAAAAGCCTTCGACGGCTACAGCATCGCCCAGCAGTAACCCCCGAATCCGGGCCCTTGTGGGAGCGAGCCTGCTCGCGAATGCGCCGTGTCAGTCAGCCTCAGCTCAACTGACCCACCGCTTCGCGAGCAGGCTCGCTCCCACAGGAAGGTCAACAACGCCCTGAATATTACCTATGAAAAAGCCCCGCATTTCTCTCGAAGGCGGGGCTTTTTCATAGCTATCAGCTTTTCAAACAGCGCCAAGCCGTTCGACCATGTCCGGAAACTTCTCGACCAGCTTGATCAACAAAGCCGCCTGGGCGTTTTATCTGGCGAAGGGTAATCTTGCCCTCGCGGTGAGCGGCCATCTCTTCGACGCCTTGCATCATCTCGGCAAACAGATCGCGTTTTTTCATAAAGGTACCTCGTACTTTCAACTCTGCTTCCATGGCTCGCTTGAGCGTCTTCTCTTGCTCGGAGGTCAGGTTTTCCAACTCGTCCTTGCTCGTCATAAATCGCTAACTATTAAATTGACCAGCATTGATAAGGCATTAACGGGCACTCCGCAACCTTGTGGAAGGTCGACAGCGTCCGGAATATCACCCAAGAAAAAGCCCCGCGCTTCTCTCGAAGGCGGGGCTTTTTGTGCAGCGTCTGAAGCTTAAGGCGCGTAGGTCAGCAGCAGCTCACTTGGCACTTTGAAGTCCAGGGACATCATGACGCTCAGGGCGGTGATGGTGAAGATCGAGAACACGAACAGCTTGCGTGCCCAGACCGTGTCATCCACCGCCTTGTAACCGGTCCAGGCCATGTACAGCCAGTACATGCCCATGGCGGCGGCGACGGCGAGGTAGCTCATGCCGGCGTAACCGCTGAACGTCAGCATCAAGGTCGCCACTAGGAAGGCCAGGATGTAGAGCAGGATGTGCTTCTTGGCCACCTGGATGCCCCGCTTGACCGGCAGCACCGGAATCGAAGCCGCCAGGTAGTCGTTGAAGCGGAAGATCGCGATGGCATAGGAATGCGGCATCTGCCACAGGCTGAACATCACCAGCAGCGTCAGCGCAGCCATGTCGAAGCTGTTGCTGACCGCGACATAACCGATCACCGGCGGCATCGCCCCCGACAGGCTGCCTACCAGCGTGCCGTGGACCGACTTGCGCTTGAGGTACAGGCTGTAGAGACCGACGTAGATGACAAAACCGATCACCGCGAACAACGCCGCCAACGGATTGGCCACCCAGTACAACAGCGCCACGCCGGCCACGCCCAGCACCGTGGCGAATGCCAGGGCCAGTTGCACCGGAATCAGGCCTTGGACCAGCGCCCGGTTCTTGGTGCGTTCCATCTTGATGTCGATGTCGCGGTCGATGCAGTTGTTGAACACGCAACCGGACGCCACCACCAGGGAAGTGCCGATCATCGCCGCCAGGAAGATGGCCAGATCGACATGCCCTTTCGAGGCCAGGAAAAACCCGCCCGCCACAGAAAGCACGTTACCGAAAATGATCCCCGGCTTGGTGATTTGGATAAAGTGCTTCAGTGACATCCGGACTTTCCTCAGTGCGCCATCATGTTGGAGTGGATGCTGAACATGATCCACAACGACAAGCCGACCAGCAGTACGATCACCAGCGCAGCGAAGACAAACGCAATGACGTTGTTACGCTGGGCGGCCGAGCGGTCCAGGTGCAGGAAGTACACCAGGTGGACCAATACTTGGACCACGGCGAAGATCAGAATGATCCAGAGCGTCAGGCTCTTCGGCAGCGTTGGATACATCACCAGGCCGAACGGAATGACGGTCAGGATCACCGACAGGATGAAACCGATCGCGTAGGACTTGACGCTGCCGTGGCCGGCGTCGTGGCCATCATGGGAATGAGCGTTAGCCATTTACAGGGTCCCCATCAGATAAACAACGGTGAATACGCAGATCCACACCACGTCCAGGAAGTGCCAGAACAGGCTCAGGCAGCTCAAGCGCGTCTTGTTGGTGGCGGTCAGGCCGTTTTTCTGGACCTGGTACATCATGATCGCCATCCAGATCAGACCGCTGGTCACGTGCAGACCGTGGGTGCCGACCAGGGTGAAGAACCCGGACAGGAAGCCGCTGCGGCTAGGGCCGTAGCCTTCGGCGATCAGGATGTGGAACTCGTTGATCTCCATGGCGATAAAGCCGGCGCCCAGCAGGAAGGTCATTGCCAACCAGCCCAGTACCTGGGTTTTCTTGCCCTTGAACAACGCCAGCATGGCGAAGCCGTAGGTGATCGAACTGAACAGCAGCAGCGCGGTTTCGCCCAGTACATAAGGCAGTTCGAAGATGTCGTGGCCCGACGGGCCACCGGCGACGTTGTTAACCAGCACCGCGTATACCGCGAAGATCGACGCAAACAGAATGCAGTCGGTCATCAGGTAGAGCCAGAAACCGAATACGGTCATCTCGCCCGAGTCGTGGTGATGGTCATCGTGCCCATGGTCATGACCATGGGCGTGTCCAACATTGGTCACTAAGTTCGACATGGTTTAAGCCTGTTCCAACGAGGTTTCAACACGGGTGGCGGAGGCTGGGACTTTCCCGGCCGCGACCAGACGCTTGTGCTGCTCGGCTTCGATGCGCTCGATGACATCCACCGGCACCATGTAGCCCTGATCATCACGGGCGGCATGGATGGCGAAATACACCACGGTGCCGACCAGGCTGGCGATGGCCAGCCACCAGATGTGCCAGATCATCGCGAAACCGAACACGGTCAACAGAGCCCCCATGACCACACCGGTAGCGGTGTTGTTGGGCATGTGGATCGGCGCGTACCTGGCCGGAGTCTGGTACGCGGTACCGTTTTCCTTGGCTTCGGTGAACGGGTCGATGGTTTCCGCTTTCGGCAGCACGGCAAAGTTGTAGAACGGTGGTGGCGAAGAAGTCGACCATTCCAGGGTATGGGCATTCCACGGGTCACCGTGTTCGCACATGTTTTCCGGCTTCTTGCGGTCACGCACACTGACGTACAGCTGGATCAGCTGGCAGGCGATACCGACAGCGATCATCACCGCACCGAACATGGCAACGTACAGGTACGGCACCCACTCAGGGTTGGTGGTGGCGTTCAGGCGACGGGTCATGCCCATGAAGCCCAGTGCATAAAGCGGCATGAACGCGACGAAGAAGCCCGAGATCCAGAACCAGAACGCTGCCTTGCCCCAACCTTCGTGCAGCTTGAAGCCGAACGCTTTCGGGAAGTAGAACGCAAAGCCCGCGATGTAGCCGAACACGGCGCCGCCGATGATCACGTTATGGAAGTGCGCGATCACGAACAGGCTGTTGTGCAGCACGAAGTCCGCGCCCGGGATGGCCAGCAGTACGCCGGTCATGCCGCCGATGGCGAAGGTCACCATGAAGCCCAGGGTCCACAGCACATGGCTGGTGAAACGCAGGCGGCCCTGGTAGATGGTGAACAGCCAGTTGAACAGCTTCACACCCGTCGGAATCGAGATCAGCATCGTCGCCAGGCCGAAGAAGGCGTTGACGCTGGCACCCGAACCCATGGTGAAGAAGTGGTGCAGCCAGACCATGAAGCCCAGTACCGAGATCGCGCCGGAAGCGTAGATCATCGAGTGGTGGCCAAACAGTTTCTTGCCGGAGAAGGTCGAGATGACTTCGGAGAAAATACCGAACGCCGGCAGGATAAGGATGTACACCTCAGGGTGACCCCAGGCCCAGAACAGGTTGACGTACATCATCGGATTTCCACCCAGTTCATTGGTGAAAATGTGGAAATCCATGTAGCGGTCAAGCGTCAGCAGAGCGAGTGTAGCGGTCAGGATCGGGAACGAAGCGACGATCAGCACGTTGGCCCAGGTGCAGGTCCAGGTGAAGATCGGCATGTCCATCAGCTTCATGCCAGGGGTACGCATTTTCAGCACGGTGGCCAGGAAGTTGACCCCCGTCAGCGTTGTCCCGAGCCCGGATAGCTGTAGCGCCCAGATGTAGTAATCCACCCCGACGCCCGGACTGTATTGCAGCCCCGACAGCGGCGGATAGGCAACCCAACCGGTCTTGGCGAATTCGCCGACACCCAGGGAAAGGTTGATCAGCACCACGCCGGACACCAGCAGCCAGAAGCTCAGGGAGTTCAGGAATGGATAGGCAACGTCACGCGCGCCGATCTGCAGCGGCACTGCAAGGTTCATCAGGCCGGTGAAGAATGGCATCGCCATGAAGATGATCATGATCACACCGTGGGCGGTGAAGATCTGGTCATAGTGTTCAGGCGGCAGGTAGCCGGGCGAGCCCTCGGTGGCCATGGCCAACTGGGTACGCATCATGATCGCGTCGGCAAAACCGCGCAGCAGCATGACCATGGCGACGATGATGTACATCACGCCGATCTTCTTGTGGTCGACCGAGGTCAACCATTCAGTCCACAGATAAGTCCACTTCTTGAAATAAGTGATACCCGCGAACAACGCCAGACCACCGAGCGCGATGATGGCGAGGGTCACCATGACAATCGGCTCGTGGAACGGGATCGCTTCCCAACTTAATTTACCAAACATCGTTTACTCCTCTGCCCCGGCAGCTGAATGCGAGCTCATGTCCATCCCTTCCATGTTGTGGGCCACTTCCTTGTCTTTCTTCTCGTGATGCATCGGCTTGCCCGGATTCATCCCTTCATACTTATCGATGATGGTCTGGAACAGGTTCGGCGTGACCGACGAGTAGAGTTCGACAGGGTTGTTCTGGCTCGGCTTGGAAAGGGCTTCGTATTCAGCTTTTTCAAGCTGTTTAGGTGCCTTCTTCACTTCGTTTACCCAGGCGTCGAACTCTTCCTGGGTGGTGGCGGTCGCTTTGAACTTCATGCCGGTGAAACCCGCGCCGCTGTAGTTGGCGGAGATACCTTCAAGTTCGGTGTTCTGGTTGGCGATCAGGTGCAGCTTGGTCTGCATGCCGGCCATCGCGTAGATCTGGCCGCCCAGGCCCGGGATGAAGAACGAGTTCATCACGGTGTCGGAGGTGACCTTGAAGTTGACCGGCGTGTGGGCCGGGAACACGATCTTGTTGACCGTGGCAATGCCTTGTTCCGGATAGATGAACAGCCACTTCCAGTCCATCGAGACCACTTCGATGGTGATCGGCTTGACGTCGGAATCCAGCGGACGGTACGGGTCCAGGGCGTGGGTCGACTTGTAGGTGATGTAACCCAGGGCAATGATGATCAGTACCGGAATGGTCCACACCGCGATTTCGATCTTGGTCGAGTGGGACCATTTCGGCGTGTAGGTGGCACTGGTGTTGGACGCGCGATATTTCCAGGCGAACAGGAACGTCATGACGATAACCGGCACGACGACCAGCAACATCAGCAGCGTGGCGGTGATGATCAGGTTTCGCTCATCCAGGCCGACCTGGCCCTTGGGATCGAGCAGGGTCATGTTGCAGCCTCCCAGCAGCAACGTGCCGAGCAGCGGCAACAAGCCTAGTAATCGGGGGTACCTGTTTTTACTCATCTCACGACCTCTAAAGCAGCTTGCGCAATGCAGTTGGGTTTTGATCGCCAACACTTCACCCTGCCAAGGGTTGGCATTTTCTTGGATTGAATAAGGGCTGCCCGTCGAACGTCAGACGCTGTTCGACACATCCTGGGCCAGCAGTGAGTTCTTATTCGTTGGTCAAAGGCCTGTTCAAGCCCAATTCCGTTTGGTGCGGGTAGTTGGAGGCACCGACACCTGAGGTCGCATGGGGCGCTGGCGCCCTTCGACCACTCTCGTGCTCAAGCCTGAGCCGGGTCGGAAAATCGGTGCGGGCGATTGTAGTGAGCTGCGGCGTTCGAGACCATGTCTTAACCCGAAATAATTTTTCTCCGATCCGGCAATAATCTGCCGCCGATATTGCAACGGGCCAGCATGTTATCGAAATTAATTCTCAACAAGAACCCCAAAAAACGTAAGGCTACTACGCCCGATTTAGACAGCTCGAGCAATTTCCGGCGAGCTTTGACCCGCTTTAGGCGCCCGTTTTCCGGGGCCTTGAAGGCAACCCGCTGCGCTGTTAAAAATGCCTGCTCCAGAGCGACTCCCAATTGAAAACGAAGGGTGGTCAGGCGGTTTTTTTGTTGCAGAATGAGGCGGCAATTCGGCCCCGGGACGGCTGCGAGACAGCAGATATGTGACAACATGTCGCACACTGTCGCAGGGTGATCCTGCCGCTGATCAAGACGCTGCTCCATCGACCCTGAAACGTAAAACGCCCCGGTTCCGAAGAAGAGCCGGGGCGTTTTTCCACGATACTTCAGCGCAGCGTCTTGCGATTGCGCGACACCAGCAATGGCACCAGCACGACGGTGAGGACGAACGCCACCAGTGCCCATTGCGCCAGCGACAGGCCGAGGATCGGCGGGTACGGGGTGGAACAGAAACCATCGACCTGGAAGCCCAGCGGGAAGATCTTCGCCAGCGGCAGGCTATCGACAATCGGCTGCAACACATCCACACCGCAACTGACCGCGGGGAAAAACTGGGTGTACACATGGTGCCCTGCCACACCCGCCCCCGCCAGCGCGCAAAGCACGACAAGGCCTTCGAAGACCGTCAGGCTGCGGCGCGTGCGCATGGCCGCGCCGATGAAGGCGAAGATGGCGATCAGCAACAACGCATAGCGCTGCAGGATGCACAGCGGGCATGGCGCTTCACCAAGCACTACCTGCATATATAAAGCACCGCCGATCAGTCCCAGGCAGATCAACCCCAGCAGCACCAGATAGCGCCGCTCACGGCCCAGCCGCAGCATTTCCTCACTCATTGCTTTTCCCTTTGATAGGCATGGATCGACGCGCGGCCTTGCGGCGACCGGCGCGCTTTCGGATGGCCGAAGTCTACACGCAGATCGTGAACGAGCGCAGTCGGCAATATGGAGGGAATAAACAGGAAAGAGGTTAAGCGGGGATTAATTTCAGGACAGCGCCGGTCATGCCGCCGCTTTCGCGAGCAGGCTCGCTCCCACAGGTCACGCGTCGTGCATGCGTGTTCCGGATAATGCAGATCCTCTGTGGGAGCGAGCCTGCTCGCGAAGAAGGCAACCCGGTCACCCGGATTGCCCCTGGCATTTATTCCAAAGCAGCCGCCGGCCCGAAGAACTCATAGCGGCTTTGTCCCGGCGGTACGCCCAAGGCCTTGAGATGACGCTTGATGGCCGCCATGAAGCCCTTAGGCCCAAGGAAGTACGCGTCCAGGTCTCGCTGCTCGGGCAACCACTGCGCCAGTTGCTCTTCACTCAACAGCCCTACCTTGTCAGCCGCCGGCCCTGCGCCGTCGTGCTCGTCATAACAGTAGAAACGCTTGAGTTGCGGGTGCCGCTTGGCCAGGTCGTCGATCCACTCGCGAAAGGCATGGACTTGGCTATTGCGCGCGCAGTGAATGAAATGCACCGGGCGCTCGGTTTGCAGCGCCGCTTGCAACATCGCCAGGGTCGGAGTGATGCCGACGCCGCCACTGATCAGCACCAGCGGCTTGTCGCTGGCGGTGAGGTAAAAATCTCCCGACGGCGGAAACAGCTGGATGCTATTGCCGACCTGGAAATGGTCGTGCAGGTAATTGGACACCCGTCCGCCCGCCTCGCGCTTGACGCTGATGCGGTACTGGCCATTGTTCGCCAAGGCCGACAATGAATAGTTGCGGCGCACTTCTTCACCGTCCAGCACCAGCTTCATACCGATGTACTGGCCGGGCTCGGCTTGCAGGATAGGCCCCTTGTCCACCGGTTCGAAGTAGAACGAAGTGATTTCCGCGCTTTCCTGCACCTTGGCCTTCAGGATGAACTCACGTTCACCGCGCCAGCCGCCGGGTGCCGCGGCTTTGCGGTCATACAAGCTGGTTTCGGCGCCGATCAGGATATCGGCCAACTGGTTATAGGCCGCGCCCCACGCCGAAATCACTTCAGGTGTAGCGATCTCTTCGCCCAGTACCTCGGCGATTGCCCGCAGCAAGCAGGAGCCGACGATCGGGTAATGCTGTGGCTGGATCTGCAAGGCCACGTGCTTGTTGACGATCTTCGCCACCAGATCGCCCAACTGGTCGAGCTGATCGATGTGCCGCGCATACATCAATACACCGTTGGCCAGCGCACGCGGCTGGTCGCCGCTGGCCTGGTGAGCCTGGTTGAACAGCGGGCGCACTTGCGGGTATTCGGACAGCATCATGCGGTAGAAGTGAGTGATCAGCGCTTCCCCACCGCTTTCAAGCAAGGGGACAGTGGACCGGATGATGGCGCGTTGTTCTCGACTCAGCATAGGTGACTCCTCGCGTGGTACAAATAACAGTTACCTATGCCTATCAGTTTTCATGCCACAAATTTTGGCCTTGTATTTCAGGCAGTTGAAGACGATGTAGTCATATCGACAAGGCAGCGTTTATAGTCCATATGACTAGATGGAGTCATTATGACCGCAACTTCCTTGCTGACCTCGCTATTGCCGCTAGTGGCCGACCTGTCCCGCGAACTGCCTGAAGGCGAGCGCTATCGGCGCCTGCTCGGAGCCCTGCGCAGCCTGTTGCCTTGCGACGCCGCCGCACTGTTGCGCCTGGACGGCGACTGCCTCGTCCCGCTGGCCGTGGATGGCTTGAGCACCGACACCCTGGGCCGGCGATTCCGGGTCAGTGAGCATCCGCGTTTCGAAGCTTTGCTGGCCAATCCGCAGCCCACTCGCTTCGCCACCGACAGTGACCTGCCCGATCCGTACGATGGATTGGTGGAAGGGCTGGATGAACATCTGGAGGTTCACGATTGCATGGGTTGCCCGCTGTTTGTCGATGAGCAGCCCTGGGGCTTGCTGACCCTGGACTCGCTGGACCCGGAACGCTTCGAACCTATTGACTTGAGCGCCCTGCAAGCCTTCGCCAGTCTCGCCGCAGCCACCGTCAGCGCCGCCGAACGCATCGAGCGCCTGGCGTTGAGGGCCGAGGACGAGCATCGCCGCGCCGAGGTTTACCGTCAGGCCAGCGGCCAGCAGCAGCGCGACATGGTCGGCCAGAGCAAGCCCCATAAACGCCTGGTGGAAGAGATCAAGCTGGTCGGGGGCAGTGACCTGACGGTACTGATCAATGGCGAAACCGGCGTCGGCAAGGAATTGGTCGCCCAGGCCATTCATGCCGCCTCCCACCGTGCCGACCAGCCGCTGATCAGCCTCAATTGCGCGGCGCTGCCTGACACGCTGGTGGAAAGTGAACTCTTCGGCCATGTTCGAGGCGCATTCACCGGTGCCACCCAGGACCGGCGCGGCAAATTCGAGCTGGCGGATGGCGGCACGCTGTTCCTCGACGAGGTAGGCGAACTGTCCCTGACCGTCCAGGCCAAATTGCTTCGCGTATTGCAAAGCGGCCAGCTGCAACGCCTGGGCTCGGACAAGGAGCACCGCGTCGATGTACGCCTGATTGCGGCGACCAACCGCGACCTCGCCGAGGAAGTGCGCAATGGCCGTTATCGGGCCGACTTCTACCACCGGTTGAGTGTCTACCCGCTGCAAGTGCCCGCGCTGCGTGATCGCGGGCGCGATGTGCTGCTGCTCGCCGGCTTCTTCCTGGAACAGAACCGCTCGCGCATGGGCCTTGGCAGCCTGCGCCTGACCAGCGACGCCCAGGCTGCGTTGCTGGCCTACGATTGGCCGGGCAACGTGCGCGAACTGGAACACCTGATCGGTCGCAGCGCGTTGAAGGCATTGGGCAAGCATCCGGTTCGGCCGAAGATTCTCAGCTTGAGCGCCGATGATCTGGATCTGCCTCACGTACTCCCGGAAAATGCTCCGAACAACAGCCTCGTGCCAGCCTCCACGGTGAAGGTTTCCGGTGACTTGCGCCAGGCCACGGAAAATTATCAACGGCAAATGATCAGCGCTTGCCTGGAACGCCATCAGCACAACTGGGCCAGCGCTGCCCGGGAACTGGGCCTGGATCGGGCCAACCTGGGGCGGATGGCCAGGCGGCTGGGCCTCAAATAGTTTGCCGAGGGGACTTTTGTGGCGAGGGAGCTTGCTCCCGCTGGGTTGCGAAGCGGCCCTCACCTGCAGCGCGGTTTCGAATTTTGCGACCGCTGCGCGGCCGAGCGGGAGCAAGCTCCCTCGCCACAAAAGCAGCGTTATGTGGACAGTGCTGCAGTGATCCTGGCCATTGACAGTTTTTCGCCCTAAAGCCTGCCCCCGACAAGTCGATAACCCGTTATCAAAAGCTGTCTTGGCGATCTTCATGCTCGCCCCACCTTTTTCCACAGAAGGTTTTTATGTCTTCCAACAAAGCCCGCGCAGATTCCCTTTCGCTTCTGCTGTTTACCTTGCGCAGCGGCAAGCTGATGGCAATCAACCTGCTCAAGGTCAGCGAAATCATTCCCTGCCCGCCGCTGACCAAACTGCCGGAGTCGCACCCACACGTAAAAGGCATCGCCACGTTGCGCGGAACGTCGTTGTCGGTGATCGACCTCAGCCGCGCCATTGGCGAGCGGCCGCTGGAAGACCCGGACGGCGGGTGCCTGATCGTCACCGACGTCAGTCGCTCCAAGCAGGGCCTGCACGTGCAGGCGGTGAGCAAGATCGTGCATTGCCTGACTACCGACATCAAGCCGCCGCCCTACGGCTCCGGCGGTGTGCGTGCGTTCATCACTGGCGTGACCTCGGTGGACGGCACGCTGGTGCAGGTGCTGGACATCGAAAAAGTCATCCATGGCATCGCCCCGGCGCAGATCGAGACGGCGCCCACCGAACTGAGCATGGAAGACGCCGAAGTCCTCGGCAACGCCCGAATCCTGGTGGTCGATGACAGCCAGGTGGCGCTCCAGCAATCGGTGCATACCCTGCGCAATCTGGGCCTGCAATGCCACACCGCCCGCAGCGCCAAGGAAGCCATCGACTGCCTGCTTGAGCTGCAAGGCACGGCGCAGGAGATCAACCTGATCGTTTCCGACATCGAAATGTCCGAGATGGACGGTTACGCCCTCACCCGGACCCTGCGCGAAACACCCGACTTCGCTCACCTCTACGTGTTGTTGCACACCTCGCTCGACAGCGCGATGAACAGTGAGAAAGCGCGGCTGGCGGGCGCCAACGGGGTCCTGACCAAATTCTCCTCGCCGGAACTGACCAAATGCCTGATCACGGCGGCCAAGGCCGTCGCCGAACAAGGTCGCTGAACCCGCCCGCGTTCCGATGGTGCGCCGAATGCACGAGGCTGCGAGTTCGCGGCCTCGATACCGTCCCAACCTCAGGCATACTCCTGCGCTGGCCTCCCAGAACAAGGATCTTGCCGATGAAAGTACCCTGCCTGATTTTCTTCGCCCTCAGCGCCCTGGCTGCACAGGCCCATGCCTCCAGCTCCGATGCTTGGGCTGCCTATGACAAGAAGGTCCTCGCCAGTTGCATCAAGGCCAGCGGTTTGAAAAATGCCGAACCGGTCGGCGGCCCCGCGCAATTCGATGACCGGGTGGGCTACACCGCGCTGTTGCTGCAAGGCCAATACCCGCAGAAGCACATGCAAGGCGCGACCGGCACCGAGCTGTGCCTCTACCGCAAGAAAACCAAGAGCGCTTTCGTGACCGAATGGGACTCGATCCGCCCGACCGAAACCCCCGGATGAGTGGCGCATAAATTGCTTCGCATGGCTTATCACGGCGTTTTTCTGTCGCCGCTTTAGCCAATTGCCTTCGGTCAATCAATGAACACAACGTTTTCTTGCGTAGGGTGCGGTAAATGCTGCACGGGCCATCACGTTCCCCTGACGCTCGATGAAGCCAGGATGTGGGCGAATGATGGCGGCCAGGTGATTGTCCTGGTCGAAGCCTTCCTGCCCAATGGCCTCGGCCTGCCGGTGGCGCAACGCGAGCACGCCGAACGACGCTCGGCGGTAGTGCGCAGCGGTACCAGCGAGGCCCGCGTGGCGATCACCTTCGCTGCCTATAATCCCGGTCCTTGCCATAATCTGGACGCGGACAACCTGTGCCGCATCTATGAGCGTCGCCCCTTGGTGTGCCGCATCTATCCCATGGAAATCAACCCGCACATTCCACTCAATACCGCCGCCAAGGATTGCCCGCCGGAGTCGTGGGAAACGGGGCCGCAACTGATCGTCGGCGGTCAATTGGTGGATCAGGAACTGGCCCGATTGATCGAGCGCTCCCGCCAGGCCGACCGTGAAGAGATCGCGATCAAGGAACGCATCTGCGTGTCCCTGGGCATCCACACCACCGCGCTGAAGGGCGACGGATTTACCGCGTACCTGCCGAACATGGCGGCGTTTGCTGCCGCCATCGATCAGGCTCGCGCGCAGACGCTGGACCAAGCGGCGGGTGAATGGCAGTTCCACTTGTCTGGTGATGACGTTGCTCGCCAGGTCACCGACAGCGGCGCAAGTGTCGTCACGGAGGAGCCGGTCAACTACGCGTTTATTTCGCTGCGGGCCGCCTGACTGTGTAGAAAGGCCCCTGTGGAAGAAAGGTCCCTGTGGGAGCGAGCCTGCTCGCGATGGCGATTTATCTGCCGGCCTATCCGGTGACTGACACACCGCGATCGCGAGCAGGCTCGCTCCCACATAAGCTCACTCCCAAAAGGAAAAGTGTGGCGCTGGGATGCACCGTCCCTCTCGCCTAACCCGCGCCAGGAATGTTAGCGTGCTTGGTATTCTCCGCAGATGAGCCTTGCACGATGAAAAAAACCGTACTCGCCTTCAGCCGTATCACGCCCCCCATGATCGAGCGCCTGCGCCAGGACTTCGACGTGATCGTGCCCAACCCGTCGAACGGCGACATCAATGCGCAGTTCAACGAAGCCTTGCCCCATGTCCACGGGCTGATTGGCGTTGGCCGCAAGCTCGGCCGCGAGCAACTGCAGCACGCCACGAAGCTGCAAGTGGTCTCCAGCGTGTCGGTGGGCTATGACAATTACGACCTGGCGTACTTCAATGAACGCGGGATCATGCTCACCAACACTCCCGACGTGCTCACCGAAAGCACCGCCGACCTGGCGTTCGCCCTGGTGATGAGCAGTGCCCGGCGCGTCGCCGAACTGGACGCCTGGACAAAGGCCGGAGAGTGGCAGGCGTCTGTCGGGCCACAGCTGTTCGGCAGCGATGTACATGGCAAGACCCTGGGCATCGTCGGCATGGGCAATATCGGCGCGGCTGTTGCCCGACGTGGTCGGCTGGGGTTCAACATGCCAATCCTCTACAGCGGCAACAGTCGCAAGCCCGAGCTGGAAAACCAGTTGGGCGCGCAGTTTCGCGAACTGGACCAGTTGCTGGCCGAAGCGGACTTCGTCTGCCTGGTGGTGCCGTTGAGCGAGAAGACCCGCCACCTGATCGGCCAGCGCGAGCTGTCCCTGATGAAACCGAGCGCCATCCTGGTGAACATTTCCCGCGGTCCGGTGGTGGATGAGCCGGCGTTGATCGAAGCCTTGCAGAACAACCGCATCCGCGGCGCCGGGCTGGATGTCTACGAAAAGGAACCGCTGGCCGAGTCGCCGCTGTTCCAGTTGAAAAATGCCGTCACCTTGCCGCATATCGGTTCGGCTACCCATGAAACCCGTGAGGCCATGGCCAATCTGGCCGTGGAAAACCTGCGCAGCGCCTTGCTGGGCGAACGACCGAAAAACCTGGTCAACCCGCAAGTCTGGAAATAGCCCTCCGATACAACGAGGAACACACCGTGGCGAGGGAGCTTGCTCCCGCTGGGCTGCACAGCAGCCCCTTGCGGTTTATCTGATACAGCGCGGTGGCAGATACGCCTTGGGGTTGCTTCGCAACCCAGCGGGAGCAAGCTCCCTCGCCACGGGATTCATAGCGGACGTTGTGGCTTAACGAGCCAGCGCGACTTCCGCGGCCACGGGTCGCGGCTTGCGAAACACCAACACGTTGCCCAGCATCACCAGCACCAGTCCGACCAGCGCCGGTGCCGTCCACTGATAACCCTCGACAACAGCCGAGACATTCAAGGCCACCACCGGGAACAGCACGGTGCAATACGCCGCCCGCTCCGGCCCCATGCGCCCTACCAGCGTCAGGTATGCAGTAAAGCCGATAACCGAACCCGGGATCACCAGGTACAACAGCGAGCCTACGTAGCGCGTATTCCATTCCATCTCGAACGGAATGCCCTGGAACAAGCACCACACCGACAGCATCGCGGCCCCGTAGGCCATGCCCCAGGCGTTGGTGGTCAACGGCTTGAGGCCGGCCTTCTGTTGCAGGCTCGACAGCATGTTGCCCGCCGAGAAACACAAGGTGCCCAACAGCGCCAGCGCCAACCCGAGCAGCGTTTGCGGACTTGCACTGTGCCCGGCCAGCTCCGGCCAGAACAACAACGCCAGCCCGAGCAGCCCAAGGGCACCGCCGAGCAAGACGTTGCGGGCGATCCGCTGACCGAAGAACACCCGCGCATTCGCGGCGTTCCAGAGCGTCGCGGTGGAAAACACCACGGCGATCAGGCCGCTGGGAATCCATTGGCTGGCGGTCAGGAAACACATGAAGTTGATGCAGAACAGGCACAGGCCCTGGGCGACGCAGATCAAATGACCGCGCCGGTTCATGACCTGCAGGCGGCGGCTGAGCAGGAGCATCACGAACAGGATCAGCGCGGCGAGGCCGAAGCGATAGACAATCGACACGGGAATGGCGACGACGCCCAACTGCAATTTCAGGGCGATCCAGGTGGTCCCCCAGATGAGCACGGTAAGCAGGTACAACGAAAGGTTCATGGCGACGACTCCTGGCAATGACGGCCAGTCTCACGCCGATACCTGCCCGACGCTTGCGTAAACTTGCGGTTTTTATCAGGGACAGGCTGGCATGGGCGCCTCGAGGGAGTAGGATTCGAGCTGGAGAAACCGATCATGACCAGTCTGCAAACCCTGCAAGTCTTCCAAGCCCTCAACAGCTCGCCCAATGCTCGCCTGGAGCACAGCGCCGAGCTCGGTGACGGCATGGCGGCGGCTTTGTGGAGCAACCATCACGACGCCCGTGACTACGAGGCGCCAACCCACCATACGCTGTCGTGCTACATCGCCGGCGGCACCGGCACTTTTCGCCGCGAGCGTCCCGACACCACGGGGGCGCCCGGCAAACTCTGCGTGTTGCCGGCCGGACATGAATCGGCCTGGGTCATCAACGGCGACATTCGCCTCGCCCACCTGTATTTCAGCCCCGAGCAATTCGCCCTGGGTTGCGTCACGCTGCTGGATCGCGAACCGCGGCAAGTGCAATTGCACGAGGCAACCTTTCTCGATGACCCGCGGCAGGCACAGCGCTTTCGACAGTTGATCGAGCTGGACTGGGCCGAGCCGGGTGAACGCCTGCTCGGTACCAGCCTGGCCCATGAGCTGCTCAGCCATCTGCTGCTCAATCAGGTTGGCCAGCGCCAGGGCCTGCGCCTGAAGGGTGGGTTGGCCGCGCACCAGCGACGCTTGCTGGTGGATTACATCGACGCTCAATTGGCCGAAGCCATCAGCCTTGGTCAACTCGCCGCGCTGTGTGCCCTCTCCGAATACCATTTCGCCCGGATGTTCCGCGAAACCTTCGGCCTGCCACCGCACCAGTACGTCCTGGCGCGGCGTCTCACCCGGGCGCGGCACTTACTGCGCCATACCCTACAACCGTTGGGCGAGGTAGCTCTGGCCTGCGGATTTGCCAGCGCCAGCCATTTCACCAACCGTTTTCGCCAAGCCTTGGGGGCAACCCCCGGGGAGTATCGGCAGGCGTTTTTGCGCTAGCGCATCCATGTGCGAACGAACCAGCTCACGAAAGCCCGATCCGATCCATAGCCGAAACGAAACACTCATCCCGATTGCCGTTTCCCTCTGCGCGCCTCTACAATGCGAACAATTCTTGTTCTCTAGCACAGCTTACCGCTGTCGGGATGTTCCTCGTTGCCGCCTGCACACACCGTCGAAGTGCTCTACAACGCCCACCACAGTTGGCTCAACGGCTGGTTGCGAAGAAAACTCGGGTGTCCCGACAGTGCCGCCGATCTGGCCCATGACACGTTCATGCGCGTGCTGACCGCGCGCGATCCGCAGCCGGTCCTGGAGCCCCGTGCATTTCTCACCACCATCGCCAAGCGCGTACTGTTCAACCATTACCGACGCCAGGACCTGGAACGCGCCTACCTCGACACCCTCGCCCAGATGCCGGAGCAAGTGGCGCCGTCGGAAGAGGAGCGAGCGATCATCCTGCAGACCCTGCTGGAGCTGGACCAACTGCTCGATGGACTGCCACGTGCGGTCAAAAAGGCGTTCCTGCTGGCGCAGATCGATGGCCTGACCTACAACGAAATCGCCCGTGAACTGGGTATTTCCCTGGCGACGGTCAAGCGCCACCTGAACAAGGCAGCGATGCGCTGCTACTTCGCCCTGTGAACCCGCCGATGCCCAGCGCGCCGAACGTCAGCGCGCAAGTCGCCGAGCAGGCGGTGCATTGGCTGCTGGAAATGCAGCAAGGACCACTCGATGCGCGCCAGCAGCAAGCCTGGGAACAGTGGCTCAATGCACACAGCGAACATCGCCGCGCCTGGGAGCATATCCAGCGGGTCAATCAGCGGCTGCGCAACGTGTCTTCTCCGTTGGCCCATGCGACGCTCAACACACCGAAGTCGGCAACGCGGCGCCGGGCCCTCAAGATGCTGTTGCTGCTGGGTGCCGGCTCGGCCGCGACCTGGGGCCTGCGTGAACGCCAGTTGTTGCCGCCATTGCTCGCCGATTACCGCAGCCCGGTGGGCGAGCGGCGTCGCCTGGCGCTGGATGACGGCAGCCAGTTGCAGCTCAACAGCGGCAGCGCGGTCGATATTCGCTTCGACGCTCAGCGCCGCCTGATCCGCCTGCTGGAAGGCGAACTGCTGTTGACCGCAGCCCAGGACCCACGCCCCCTGCAGGTGCTGACCGCCCATGGCCTGCTGGAAAGCCACGACGCCCGCTTCAATGTGCGTGAGTATGCAGACCACACCCAGGTCGCAGTGTTTGCCGGCCAGGTGGACATTCGCGGCAGGCACGGCCCGGCTTTTCTGCTGGGGGCTTCCCGACAAGCGTCCCTTCGCATCAACGGTACCGGTGTCGCCACGGCGCTGGACGCCAACAGCGGTGCCTGGACGGAGGGCATGCTGGTCGCCGCGCACATGCGCCTGGCGGATTTCCTTGAGGAACTGGGCCGCTACCGACGCGGCCAGCTGCACTGCGACGAGGCAGTCGCCAACCTTCTGGTCTCCGGAACTTATCCGCTGGACAACGGCGAGCGAATCCTTGATCTGCTGGAAATCAGCCTGCCGGTAAAAGTGCGGCGTTTCACCCGCTATTGGGTCACGGTCGAAGCTCGCGCTTGAGCCCATGGCGGGCCACCCAAAAAAAATGATTTGCCTGTGAGCCGTTTTCCACACCTCGGGTGACAGAGAAGGAAAGCCACTTCGATATAACCTTCTCGGGACTCCCATCCATGCCGCAGCAACCCACCCGTCTCACCCCGCTCGCTCGCGCCGCGCGTCAACTGTTCCTGGGGGCCAGCTTGAGTTTCGTTGCACTGCCCGCCGTGCTGGCTGCAGAGGCCAAGGCCTATCACATTGCGCCGTCGTCGCTGGAAAACGCTCTCAATCAGTTCGGCCGCGAAGCCGGCGTGTTGATTTCCTTCGGCTCGCAACTGACCGGCGGCCTGCAGAGTCGCGGCCTGGAAGGCAGCTACAGCCCCGAGCAAGGCTTGAACGCGCTGCTTGAAGGCACAGGCCTGCAAGCCCGGCCCGAGGGAGACAATGCTTTCAGCCTGCAACCGGTCAGCAGCACTGCACTGGACATCGGCACCACGACCGTGGTCGGTGACTGGCTCGGCGACGCAGCGCCGACCAACGTCTTCGAACACCCGGGCGCTCGGGACGTTATCCGCCGCGAAGAATTCGAACGCCAGGGCGCGACCCAGGCCCGGGACGTGCTCAATCGCATTCCCGGCGTCAACGCACCGGAAAACAACGGCACCGGCAGCCATGACATGGCGCTGAATTTCGGTATCCGTGGCCTCAATCCGCGCCTGGCTTCCCGCTCGACGGTACTGATGGACGGGATTCCAGTGCCTTTCGCGCCGTATGGCCAACCGCAGCTGTCCTTTGCTCCCGTGAGCATGGGCAACATGGACGCGGTGGATGTCGTGCGCGGGGGCGGCGCGGTGCGCTACGGCCCGCAAAACGTCGGCGGCGTGGTCAACTTCGTGACCCGGGCAATACCCGATGCACCGACCGTCAAAGGCGGTTTCCAGACCGAGGCGAGCCCGTCTTCCAGCCACGATGGCTTCAAGACGTCCGCCAATCTGCTGGCCGGCGGCACCGCCGATAACGGCCTGGGCGGCGCCCTGCTGTATTCCGGCACCCGCGGCGGCGACTGGCGTGAGCACAGCGACACGCAGATCGACGATCTCATCCTCAAGGGCAACTATCAACTGGACGAGGCCAACAGCTTCAACGCCATGGCCCAGTATTACGAAGGCGAGGCCGACATGCCCGGCGGCCTGAACGTGGCCGACTACAACGCCGACCCGTATCAGTCCACCCGCCAGAAAGACCGGTTCTGGGGTCGTCGTACCCTGGTCAATTTCGGCTACCGCTACCAGCAGGACCGGCGAGAATTCACCGCCAACACGTTTTTCACCAAGACCTTGCGCAGCGGCTATCTGGACCAGGGCTCCTTCCTGTCCCTGTCGCCTCGTGAATATTGGGTACGCGGCCTGGAAACCCGTTTCGCCCAAGGCTTCGATCTCGGCCCGACCAGCCACGAGGTCGGCGTCGGCTATCGCTATATCAACGAAGCCGGTCATGAACTGCGTTATCGCACACCGATCGCCAGCAACGAGCTGCCGACCACCTCCAGCCGCAACGACCGCGATACCCGCGGCGGAACCGAAGCCAATGCATTTTTCATCGATGACCGGATCGATATCGGCAAATGGACGATCACGCCCGGCATTCGCTACGAAATGATCGAGTCGCAGCAAACCAACAACCTGACCAACGCGAAGTACAAGGGCGACTACAACACCGCCCTGCCAGCGCTGAATTTGCTGTACCACCTGACCGACGAATGGAATCTGTATGCCAACACCGAAGGCTCGTTCGGCAGCGTGCAGTACAGCCAGATGCCCAACCGCGTCAGCAGCGGTGAAGTGAAGCCGGAGAAAGCCCGCACCTGGGAGCTTGGCACCCGCTATGACAATGGCAACCTGCGGGCAGAGATCGGCGCCTTCCTGATCAACTTCGACAACCAGTACGAAAGCAACCAGACCAACGATTCGGTGATCGCCCGGGGCGAGACCCGCCACCAGGGCATCGAAACCAGCATCAACTATGCCCTCGACGGCCTGAGCCCGGCGCTGGCCGGTTTTGACGTGTACGCCACTTACGCCTTCGTCGACGCCACCATCCGCGAAGACGGACCGAACAAGGGCAACCGCGTGCCCTTCTCCTCCAGGCACAAAGGTACGCTGGGCGTGGGTTACACGGATGGGCCGTGGAAGCTGAACCTGGACAGCACCTACCAGAGCGCGCAGTTTGCCGACAACGCCAATACCCGCGCGGAAAGCGCCGATGGCAGCACCGGCAATATCCCTGGCTATATGCTGTTCAGCAGCCGCGCCGCTTATGACTTCGGCCCGCAACTGTCGGACCTGAACGTCGCGGTGGGCGTGAAGAACATCTTCAATACCCAATACTTCACCCGCTCGTTTGACGACAACAATCGGGGCAAGTACGTAGGGGAACCGCGCACGTTGTATGTGCAGACGTCCGTGGCGTTCTGATTCGGGGCCATGGTGAATAGCTGAAACAAGACGGGCCTGCAATTGCAGGCCCGTCTGTTTGGTGGGTAATTTCAGTGACCGGGTTTAGCCGTTAAGCGCAGCCCGTTCGTTCTCGAGGAATTCTTCTTCCAGCATGGCATCAGCCAGTGCAATCGACTCGGTTTGGCCGTTGGTGGCGGCGCGCTTGCCGCGCAGTTTGCCGAACAGATGCTCCAGTTTATGTTCCAGCTTGGTGGCTGCGCCTTCGATCGCAAGTTCCAGCGACTCGGCCTTGTGCGTTACGGAAATTGGCTGGTGGCCTTTTGGCCGAGCCTCAAGTTGGCAACGCAAATCATGGGGACCGGGCTTGTCGCCGTTCTCATCCCCCAAATGAACCTCGATCCGTGTCAGGTCTTCTTCGTAACGTTCGAGCGTGCTTTCAATGGTAGTACGTACCCACTCCTCCAGTCGGATGCTGCTTTGAATATGGTTATCGCTGTTGACTTGGATTTGCATAGTTCATCCCTTATTTCGGCTAGCTCGCCAGGGGCCAATCGACGTTAGCGCAACGGCCCCTTGAGTACAGAGTCGGGCTGGCGGAAGAACAATTCAACCCCCGAAAAAAGATAAATATTCATTTGCAAATAAAGCCGGACAACGAGCAACAGCGCTGTTAATGTCGGGAGTTGTCTCGCCCCGCTTGTTCATTCCAATCCGCCTGCGTGCCCTGCACCGTCAGCGAACATCGGCCCGCCAGTGCCCCGAAACGGGCTGCCGCCATAACCTCATTCCAGAGCATTGCGCGTCCAGGCTCCGTGATCATTGTCCGACAGTTTTTCCGGCATGCCCCTTGCTACCTCCCTTGCAGGAGGCGCCGCGGGCTGCGATCAATGGGTCAGCCGCCTGCCCGCCCCGGGAATCTGGCGATGGATACGATCATGGAATGGCCGGTGGTCCGGTGTTGCGAACTAATCCCGATCATGGCCGGTCAACAACTGCACGTTCAATCAGGCGGTGACGCATCATGGACAACCCTTTTCAGATCATTACGGACGCCTTCGCGCCGCAATACCAGATCAACCTGAGCATCCAGGGCCTGGACGGCAGCATCATGCTGACCTTGTCCAAGGCCGGGCGCGTCGTTGCCAAGCGCATGATCAGCGCGCAGCAACGCAACGACCCGGAACGGCTCAAGCGCCTGGTGCAGAGCATTCAATTCGGCATTGCCATCGAGCAGGGCCACAGCGCCGTGGCCATCCTCGAAGCCATGACCGGCGGCGACAACATCAAAGTGCCGCCACCGCAGGTACAGGGCCAGGCGTCCAGCGCCGCAGGCCTCTAGATTTCGCCCTTCTCCACTTCGGCATGCTCGCTCGAACCCGCGCCGACCTTACGGTGCGGGTGTTCGATCTTCACCGAGGGAAACTGCGACGAGGCGTAGCGCACCACCAGGATCGCGAACGCCAGCAGCAGGATGCCGCCGCACAAGTAGATGATGCCCAGGTCCGGCGGGCTGTGATGCGAGACGTTGGAAATCAGCAGGCGCGTCAACGCGGTGATCGCCACGTAGATGAGAAATCGCACGGGCATGTGATTGGTCTTGAAGTAAATCCCGACCATCGCCCCCAACTCCAGGTAGATGAACAGCAGGAGGATGTCGTCGATCTTGATATGACCCTCCTCGATCATCTGCAGAAACTCCATCACGGCGGCCCATGCCGTCACCGCCCCGATGGCGAACAGCGCCAGGTAGTGGAAGGTCTCGACGAACAGGTTGCCCAGGGATTCGGCCAGTTGGTGGACATTCTGGCGCAGGTTCTCGGCCCAGTTGATTTTCACGGTGTAGTTTCCTTAGGTCGACTCGACCGGATGATGCGGGTTGGACGTGACGGTTGTTCTGCATGCAGAAAAAAGGCCAGCGACCGCAATGAGATGGCACCGGGCTGGCATTCGACACGTTGGCGACATCAAGCGGTCCCGTCGCGGGCACGTTTGTCCTGGGCGACAAACCTCGAAACCGGTCTACATTAAAAAGCCACTATTCAAAGCGTCAGGATTCGCTTATCCTTTGGCCTGTATATAAATACAGTAGTCACAGACAAAACCAAATGTGAAGGCATGTGAGGTGGTGAATGGCCGTCGAAGTGGTATACCGCAGCAGCCGAGATCTGGAGCGATTGTTCATGGATAAAGCCGAAGCTGACCGTCATGACAAAATGCTGGAACTCGCTGAATTGCTCGCCGAAGTGTTGCAAAAAGCCGTTCCATCGCTGAGCGAACAACAGGTGGAGGAAGCCGGCATCTACATGGCGAAGAATCGCGATGTGTTCGCCAAGGCATTCAAGAGCCAGCCAGACGCGTTGTCCGAACTGCTCAATCCGTCGGACGAATGATCAAAAAGATCGCAGCCTTCGGCAGCTCCTACACGGTGTAGGTGCTGCCGAAGGCTGCGATCTTTTTTTATCGGTACAACAGACGCTCCGCGAGCTCGTCAGCCACCCTGGCCGGTGAGCGTTTTTCGGCCTGGGCGTGGGCGAAGACTTCCGTGAGCCGGGCACCGATCTTGGCGAGATGCGCCGTGATGGTCGGCAGCTCTTCGCCGCGGTGTTTCAAGGCAACATAGATCAGGCCGCCGGAATTGATCACGTAGTCCGGTGCATAGAGGATCCCGCGTCTTTCCAACTGGTCGGCGACTTGCAGGTTGCTCAACTGATTATGCGCCGAGCCGGCAACGGCCGAGCAGCGCAGTTGCGCCACGCTCTGGCTGTTGAGTACCCCGCCGAGGCCGCAGGGAGCCAGGATGTCGCAGGGGGTACTGAGCAGTGCGTCGTTGGCGATGGGATGGGCGCCCAGTTGCTCCATCGCCAGTTGCACTTTACCGGGGTCGATATCGCTGACCAGCAGTTCGGCGCCCGCCGCATGCAGTTGCTCGGCCAGCGCATAACCGACATTGCCCAAGCCCTGGATGGCCACCCGCAGGCTTTCCAGGTTGTCGCTACCCAGGCGAGCCATGGCCGTGGCGCGGATCCCGGCGAACACCCCCATGGCCGCATGGGGCGCCGGGTCTCCCGCGGCAGTGGTGCTGGTGACATGACGAGTCTGCTGGGCGATGCAATCCATGTCCGCCACCGATGTGCCGCTGTCGATGGCGGTAATGTAGCGACCGTCCAGCTGCTCGATGGAGCGGCCGAAGGCTTCGAACAGCGCCGCCCGGCTTTCGACATGTGCCGGACGCATGATGACCGCCACGCCCCCGCCCACGGGCAGGCCGGCCAGCGCGGCCTTGTAGCTCATGCCCTGGGCCAGGCGCACGGCGTCGGCCACGGCACTTTCGTCGTCGGGGTAGGAAAGATAACGACAGCCACCCAGTGCAGGCCCAGGACGGCTGCAATGAATGGCAATCACCGCCTTCAACCCGGTTGCCGGGTCTACGCTCAAGTGCAGCGATTCAAGGCGGGAGCTTTGCATGAGAGCAAACATCGACAGGCTCCCGAATCACTTTTTTGTCTGTCTCGCCAGTATAGGCGCGCAATCGAAAATTGCAGGAGCACGCCGGAATAACGCCGCATGATCGTCAGTCTTTTCGGCATAACCGGCTACCCCCTCTTTGCGAGACTGGACGAAACCTCGCGGCAGAGCTAAAACGAGGCATAGTCCGGAGACTGTGATGAAACCGCGCCAAGCCTTTTTTGACTGTCTGCACCGCTCGCCACCGGCACTGCTCGAAGCAGCCCTGTGGATCGCCGCCGAGCATGATCGTGAAGTGGACGTGCCAGCGTTATTGAAGGATTTCAGGGAGCTGCAGCAGAAAGTCAGCCACGGCCTGCCGATGCTGCCTGTCAGCGAATTGGGCCAGCCCCTGCTTCGGCGCCTCAATGATCTGGGTTTCGCCCAGGACGACGCTACGCCGCTACGGCCTGGCGCGGCGCTGCTGGACAAGGTCCTGGTCCGCAAGCGAGGGCAGCCGCTGGCCTTGGGCCTGATAGCCCTGGAGCTGGCCAAGGGCCTGGAAATCCCGATGACCGGTGTCAATTTCCCCGGCCATTTCCTGCTGCGTGTACCTGGCGCGGACCACCTGCTCGACCCCTGCGGCGGTCGCCGCTTGTACCCCAATGACTGCCGGGACTTGCTGCATCGCCAATACGGCGCCAACCTGCCGCTCAAGGCCGAGCACATGGTCTGCGCCGAGCCGATGCAGATGCTCCAGCGGCTGTCGCGTAATCTCAGGCAATTACATCTGGCCAACGACGACTACATCGCCGCGCTGGTCGATGCCGAACGGGTGCTGGAACTGGGTAACGCCAGCGCCGCCGACTACCTGGCCCGCGCCAGCCTCTACCAGCGACTCGATTGCCCCAATGCCGAGCGTTTCGATCTCGAACATGCATTGATGCTCAGTGATGACCCGATCCAGCGGATCCGGCTGACCGAGCGGCTGGGGCATCTGCCACCGAATACGATTGTGCATTGAGCCCCCGCGGCCCATTACACACCCTGTGGGAGCGAGCCTGCTCGCGATGAAGCAGGCAGTCTCACTATCAGAGCGTCTGACCCACCGCCTTCGCGAGCAGGCTCGCTCCCACAGGGGCGACTCAGGGAGTATCAGGCTGACTCGCCGGATGCGCTTGCTGGAACGCCGCATGGGCTGCCGCCAACGCTGCCACCCGGCGGATTCGTGGATACCCCTGCAACGACACATTGAAGCGCTCGGCCGCATACAGCTGCGGGATCAGGTAAACGTCCGCCAGGCCTGGCGCCGCGCCGAAACAATAGTCGGCTTCGCCAATCAACTGTTCCACTGCTGCCAGCCCCTGGCTGATCCAGTGCCCGATCCACTCCGTCACCTGCTCTTCGTCGTGGCCCCACTGCCTGAGTTTGTTGAGCACGCTGACATTGTGCAGTGGATGGATGTCGCAGCCGATCAGTGCGGCCACGCCACGCTCATGTGCGCGAAGCACGGGGTCACGGCTGAGCAACGGCACCTGTGGATAACGTTCCTCCAGGTACTCGATGATCGCCGGAGACTGGACCAGCAAAGCGCCCTCATCGGTACGCAGCGCGGGTACCCGCCCCTGGGGATTGATCCCCAGGTAGGCCGGCTGGCGATGTTCGCCCCCGGGCGGCGCGATCAGGTTGACCGGCAGGGCCCGGTAATCCAGGCCCTTGAGCGCCAGCGCGATGCGCACCCGGTAAGACGACGTGGAACGGTAGTAGGTGTAAAGCTCCATGCCGCCCCCTCAATGCGCCGGCAAGACTTTGCCGCGGCATTCGCCGAAACCGATGGAGGCGGCACCTTCGCGGCCGCAACGGGCGCGCAGGATGATTTCGTCACCGTCTTCGAGAAATTTGCGGACTTCGCCGGACGCCAGTTCGATCGGCTTTTTACCGCCCTCGGTGATTTCCAGCAGGCTGCCGAACTGACCATTTTCAGGCCCTGACAATGTGCCCGAGCCAAACAGATCGCCGGCCTGTAATTGGCAACCGTTGACGCTGTGGTGCGCGACCATCTGCGCCACGGTCCAATACATGTACCGGGTGTTGCTCAAGGTCAGGCGATGAGGCGCCAGGCCCTGCTCGCGCATGGATTCGGTCAGCAGCAGGACTTCCAGTTCGATATCAAAGGCTCCGCCAGCCTGGTCACGCTTGTCCAGCAGATACGGCAGCGGCTGGGGGTCGCCTTCCGGGCGCGCCGGCTGCGGGCGACGGAACGGCTCAAGAGCCTCGGCCGTCACCACCCACGGCGATACGCTGGTGAGGAAACTTTTCGACAGGAAAGGCCCCAGCGGCTGGTACTCCCAAGCCTGGATATCCCGGGCCGACCAATCGTTGAGCAAGCAGAAACCGCCGATGTGCTCGGCCGCATCGCCGATGGCAATGGGCTCGCCCAGGGCGTTGCCCTTGCCGATCCAGATACCCAGCTCCAGTTCATAATCCAGCCGCGCGCACGGGCCGAAGATCGGCTCGGCCTGGCCGGGCGGCAGCGTCTGGCCTTGCGGACGGCGCACATCGGTACCGGAGGGGCGAACCGTCGAAGCGCGACCGTGATAACCGATGGGAACGTACTTGTAGTTGGGGAGCAGCGGATTGTCCGGCCGAAACAGCTTGCCGACATTCTGCGCGTGCTCGATGCCTACGTAGAAATCGGTGTAGTCATTGATTTTCGCCGGCAAGTGCATCTGGCAGTCCGCCGCCAGCGGCAGCAACCGCGCGCCCTGGGCCTGGATCGCGTCCCGCTGGGGGCTGTCCTCGCGCAACAGTTCGAGCAATCTTTCGCGCAGGGCAACCCGGGCCTCGCGCCCCAGGTCGAAGAAGGCGTTCAACTGGCCGCCCTGCATGGCCTCGACGGCTTCGCCTGCCTTGCCGTCGAACAGTCCCGCTTGCAACGCGGCCTGCAGGTCGAAGATCCGCTCACCAATCGCCACGCCGCTACGGGGAGCTTCGCCAGCGACACTGAAGATGCCCAGCGGCAGGTTCTGCAGCGGGAAGTCGGGATGACCATTAGCGCAAACAACCCAGCTGAGGGTAGGGGAAACTTGGGTCATGGGTTATCTCCGGGTCGGGTCGAAAGTGACCGGCAGCGAGGCCCAGCAGGCGTCGTAGTCAGTTTGCAATTGTGCGCAGTCCAGGGCGAAACGGCTGGGACGCAGCACTTGGCTGGTCTCGAACATGAAGGCCATGGTGTTGTCGATTTTTGTTGGCTTGAGCTCGGCATTGATCGCCTTGGTGCAGGTCTCGCCATCCGGGCCGTGGGCGCTCATGCAGCTGTGCAGCGACGCGCCGCCCGGCAGGAAGCCCTCGGCCTTGGCATCGTAGGCGCCCTGGATCAGGCCCATGAATTCATTCATCAGGTTGCGATGGAACCACGGCGGACGGAAGGTGTTTTCCGCAACCATCCAGCGCGGCGGGAAAATCACGAAATCGAGATTCGCCAGGCCATGGACACTGGTCGGCGACGTCAACACGGTGAAAATCGACGGATCGGGGTGGTCGAAGCTGACCGTGCCGATCGTGTTGAATCGCCGCAGATCGTATTTGTACGGCACGTTGTTACCATGCCAGGCCACCACGTCGAACGGCGAATGATCCAGCTCGCAGGCCCACAGTTCACCGAGGAACTTCTGTACCAGCGTGGTCGGTTGCACGAGGTTTTCGTAATGGGCGACGGGGGCCAGGAAATCCCTTGGATTGGCCAGGCCATTGCTGCCGATCGGCCCGAGGTCTGGCAGGCGCAACGGCGCACCGTGGTTCTCGGCGATGTAGCCGCGGGCTTGCGCGTCGAGCAGTTCGACGCGAAATTTCAGCCCCCGAGGCAGTACAGCGATTTCCAGCGGAGCCACTTCCAGCACACCCAGCTCAGTGGCGATGCGCAGCCGCCCCAGTTGCGGCACGATCAGCCACTCACCGTCGGCATTGAAGAACACCCGCTCCATGGAGCGGTTGGCGCAGTAGTGATAGATGCTGATACCGGCGGGTTTTTCCGCACCGGCATTGGCCGCCATCTGGACCAGGCCGTCGATCAGATCGGTGGGCTCGGTGGGGAGCTGCAACGGGCTCCAGCGCAGGCGATTGGGTGTCACCTCGCCCAGCGGGCCTGCGGCCAATTGCCGTTCCAACCTGGCGAAGGCCGGATGGTTGGCCGAAGGACGGATGCGGTACATCCAGGTTCGCCGCGCTTCGCTGCGGGCCATGGTGAAGGCGGTGCCGGAAAACAGTTCGGCGTACAGGCCGTACGGGGCCTTCTGCGGAGAGTTCTGGCCAACGGGCAGTGCGCCGGGCAGCGCCTCGCTGGCGAATTCGTTACCGAAGCCAGACTGGTAAGCCAGGTCCGACGCCGTGGAATCGAGGTTCATGGAGCCTCCTGAATACAGGACTGGATGCGTCCCGTCGCTCTGTGGAGGAGCCTGGGCGCACCGGGTTATTTTTATCGTAATTCGATTACGCATAACGTAATTTGCTCGGCGACCACCGTCAAGCTATAAAGACGCCCATTCGCTTCCGGACCAGAACCTCCATGGAAAACCCGCCCAGCAACGGTAAACAGAAAGTCCGCTCCGCTGAGGTCGGCACCGACATCCTCAAGGCCTTGGCCGAGTTATCCCCTTCCACCTCGCTGTCACGCCTGGCCGAACATGTGCGGATGCCGGCCAGCAAGGTTCATCGTTACCTGCAAGCCCTGATCGCGAGTGGCTTCGCCGAACAGAACAGCGCAACCAACCACTACGGTTTGGGCCGCGAAGCCTTGCGCGTAGGGCTGGCGGCGCTCAACGGCATGGATGTGCTGCAAGTGGCCGCCCTGCCCTTGGCCGAACTGCGCGACGACTTGAACGAAACCTGTTTTCTCGCGGTGTGGGGCAATCACGGCGCGACCGTGGTGCGGATCGAACCCGCCGTGCGGGCCGTGACCGTGGTGACGCAACTGGGCTCGGTCCTGCCGTTGCTCAGCTCATCCACGGGATTGGTTTTCAGTGCCTACCTGCCGGAGCGCGAGACCATCGAGCTGCGCGAACAGGAGGTGCGCGACGCCACCGACCACGCCTTGGCCGATGACAATGTCTATGCCGCCTTGCAGGGGCAGATCCGCAGTCGCGGCCTGCACCATGTGCATGGCTTGTTGATGCCCGGCATTGATGCCTTGTCCGCGCCGATATTCAACGCCATGGGCCGGGTGGCGGCAGTCATGACCATTGTGGGTCCGGCATCGCTGTTCCACGCCGACGAAAACGGCCCGGCGGCGCAGCGCCTGTTGACCGCGACCCGGGCCGTGAGCCGGCGAATGGGGTATGAGTCGGAGTCATCAGCCCAGCAGGATATTGGCTAACTCATCACGCCCATGGTTTTCGCTTTTGCGACCGCTTGTGTCCGCCGCTGTACGCCCAGTTTGCTATGGATCCGCCGCGCATGGGTTTTCACCGTATGCAGCGAGATGAACAGGCGCTCGGCGATCTGCTGGTTTGAATGGCCCTGGGCAATGAGTTCCAGTACTTCCAGTTCGCGCTGGCTGAGCAGCGTTTCTTCCGCCGCGCGTCCCGGCAGCTCGATCCGCTCCTGAGATTGCATCCAGTGCACCAGTTCAGGCTGGCGCATACGCAGCTCACTCAAGGCCTGCTGCGCCCGCCAACAGGCCACTTGCTTGAGCGCCTCCGGCGCGATCAATCCAAGAGAAGTGCGGTCGACGGACAACCAGACGACCTCGGCCAGCGCCAACTGCAACTCCGTTTCCAATGCGTGCATTTCGCGCTGTCGTGCCTGGGCGATCATCGCCTGCAGGCGAGCCTGCGGCTCATGCGCCCGATGCAGGTAGACCTCGGCCAGCACCAGCAGATACTCAAGACGCGGAATCAGCTCCAGGGTCGCTGGCGGCGCCTGCTTGGCCTGCGGCCCGTGGAAATGCCGCAAGACCCGGGTCAAGACTTCATGAGCAAGCTCCGGGCGCCCCTGCTGCAACCAGAATTGACAGCTGGTTTGCAGCAGCACGCCGCGATAGACCGTGTCGGGGATGTGTCGCTGCTGCATGATCCGCTCGGCGTCGCGCAGTTGCATGAAGGCTTCGCCATAGTCACCCCGGTTGGCCGCCAGGCAAGCCTTGCCGAGAAAGCCGTAGAGCACTTGTTTGTCCTGGCTGCGCAGGCCCGCCTCCAGGCCGGCTTGAAAGTGTTCGGCGGCCTGCTCGTCAGATCCCATGCGTAACGCCAGGCGCCCACGTCGCAGGGCGATACGTCCCAGCAACGCGGAAAAGTCCTGGCCGGGCTTGTCGAGCAGCACCTGGACGGCGCTCAACAAATGATCCGCCCGATGGGGCGCGCCGCGTTGCTCAAGCACCTGGGCGTGATCCAGTTCCAGCAATCCTTCGAACACCAGCGAGCCATGAGCCCGGGCCAGGCACAGCGCCTGACGGTTGATCCATTGCGCGGACGCCAGCTCACCTTTGAGCAGTGCCTGCTGCGTCTGGCCGATCAGGCACAGCACCTTGAGGGCCCAGGCGTGCGGTTCGAGGCCGGCTTCGGCCTGAAGGAAATGCTCACGCGCCGGTTCGCCCTCGCCGTCCAGATGCAGCAGCCAACCACGCAAGACCTGCCAGCGGGCAATCAGTTCTCGCTGCCGGCAGGCCAGCGGCTGTGGCGCGAACCTGCCCAATTGCTCGATGCACCGCTCGGCCTCGGCGAAACGTCCGGCACACAGCAAGGCTGCGGTAACCAGCCCCACCGATTGCGGCGTACCGAGGGACAACGCCTCGTCCTGCTGGTCATGCAGGCTCAATAACAGCTGGACGTTGTTGCCCTGCAAGACATGCTCGAAATTCAGATGCTGGAGGACACTCACGGCGGTCTCGAACTCCCCCGCTTGCATGGCCTGTTCGAATGCCATCGGCCAATCCTGCTCGGCGGCGAACCATTGGCAGGCCCGCCGGTGCCAGGAGCGCGCCTGGGGCCAGGGCTCGTCCCGCACGAGGCGGGCCAGCGGAGGGAAAATCTGCATCCATTCCGAAGACTGCGCCCACGGCTCGATGAAGCATCCCAGGTCCAGCAGCAAGGGAAGGCATTCGGCCCCCACCGTATCGCCGAACAGATGCTCGCAAAGCCGGGCATTGAAGCGCGGCAAATGCGCCAGCACGCGCCAGGCCTGCGCCAGCTCCGGGGACAAGGCGCCAAACAACTCATATTCGAGGTAGTCGGGCAAAGTCCCGGCACGCCCCGACGAAGCGTTGCTCCGCGCCCACTCGCAACGTTCGAGCAAGGCGAAGCGCACCCCGGCACACCAGCCACCACTGCGCTGAACCACCTCGCGGGCGGTGCGTGCTGCCAGTGGGCCGGGCAAATGCCCGAGCAATTGCTGAACATCCTCGGCGGTAAAAACCAGGGCTTGCGCGTCGAACTCGTGCAGCTCGTCGTCCAGCAACAAGCGCGGCCAATTGCAGTGCGGGCGGCGACGGCCATTGAGCCACAGATGCAGCGCCGGACTGCTGGTGTTCAGCAAGCGGTCGAGCAATTGGTCGAGTGCCGGATTGGGCACCCGGCAATAATCATCCAGGAACAACCATGTCGGGGTTTGCAACCGTGCCAGGTGAGCCAGCAGGCTCGCCTCATCGATCACCGGCAATCCGAGGGCCTGGGCCAGGCACTCACAGAATTGCGCGACATCCATCGCCGCGCCCCCCAGCGGCAGCCAATGCAGCCGGCAGCCCGGGGGCGCTTGCAGGAAGCACTCAGCGAACAACGCGCTCTTGCCGCTGCCCGCCGGTGCGTAAAGCAGCTTTACCCGCGCCTCGGAAGCCAGCAACGACTCGCTCAAGGACCGGCGTGGCACATGCGTCGAAGACAGGCGCGGCAGCAGCCCGGGACGGTCCGGACACGGGGTCATGGCGGTCATTGTGCAAGGTCCCTTTTATTGTTGTTCCATCACCCTAGACCTGTGTCGAGCACCTTAGGAGAAATATTCAGCGCGCTGATTGCGGCTCATAAAAAAATGACCGGCAGCTCAGCTGTCGGTCATTGGTTTTGCTCAGGGTCTGGAGGGCTTTGGGGCCGCTTCGCGGCCCAGCGGGAGCAAGCTCCCTCGCCACGGGTATTTTGCCAAGACGATCTAGCGAACCCCGCTCGACCGCAACGCTGCCGGCGTGTAGTCGGCTGCCCGAGCCTCGAACCCATAGACGTAGGCGTGCTTCTCTTCGTTTTTCATCCCCAGGGCAATGTAGCGGCCAGCGATGATGTCGTAGAGCGCTTCGAGTGTGTAGCCCGGGTTCTGATGATCGTAATAGAACTGGGCATGCCCTTCGGCCACGCGCCACAACTGGCCGCGCCCGTCATAGTGGTCCACCAGTGCCGCTTGCCAGCTGTCCTCATCGATGTACATGTGGCGCTTGGCGTAGATGTGCCGCTCGCTGGGCTTGACCGTACCCACTACTTCCCAGACCCGGTGCAGCTCGTAGCGCGTCAGGTCCTGGTTGATGTGCCCGGCCTTGATCACGTCATCGTATTTGAGGCTCGGTGAATCAAGTTTGTAGCTGTTGTACGGGATGTACATTTCCTTCTTGCCTACCAGCTTCCAGTCGTAGCGATCCGGGGCGCCGGAAAACAGGTCGAAGTTGTCGGAAGTACGCAAGCCGTCGGCAGCGGTGCCCGGGCCGTCATAGGCCACTTGCGGGGCACGACGCACGCGACGCTGGCCGGCGTTGTAGATCCATGCCAGACGCGGCTCCGTCACCTGGTCGAGCGTTTCATGCACCAGCAACACGTTACCGGCCAGGCGCGCCGGGGCCGTCACCTCTTGCTTGAAATAAGTCAGTACGTTGCTGGCTTTTTCCGGATCGGCGTCCTTGATCAGGAACGGCACGGCGATCTCTTCTTCGAAGCGGATCGGCGTGAAGCTGCCGTTGGTCTGCGGTGTGGCCTGGATGATGACGCGCCGCAGGTTGCCGCCGTGGTAGCGGGTGACGTGGTTCCACAGCACCTCCACGCCGGTCTTGGGAATCGGGAACGCGTAGTAGCGGTTGCCGGTGAAGTTGGCCAGGCCGTTGCCGTCGTTGATGGCGTTCACGTTCAGTGCGCTACGTTTGGCCGCCTCATAGATCTCCGGCGGCAGGCCAACGCTGCGGTGGGTCGGGTAGACCGGAATCCGGTAGGTTTCCGGGTAGCGCTTGAACATCGCGACCTGGCCTTCGGAGAGTTTGTCCTTGTACTTGTCCACGGTCGCGGCGGTGATGGTGAACAGCGGTTTTTCGCTGGCGAACGGGTCGGCGAGGAAGCCTTTGCTGTCCACGGCACCGGCATTCTTCGGGATACCGCCGGTCCAGGCCGGGATCGAGCCATCAGCGTTGCCGGCCTTTTCCGCGCCCAGCGGGGTGAGGCTGGTGCCCAGTTTGTTGGCTTCCTCCGGCGAGACTGCCGCCATCACGTTCGCGGCCAGCAGGCTCAGGGCCAGGGCACCGCATTGCAGGATCATCTTGCGCATTGGGTTTTCCTTGTCAGCCAGATCAGAAGTTCACGCCGAAGCTCAGCGCGAGGAAGTCGCGGTCTTCGAGAACGTTGTAATCGCCGCCGAAGAAATCGGTGTAGCTCAGGCTGGCGGTGTAAGTGTTGCGGTAATCGGCATCGACACCCACGCTGACCGCCTTGGCGCCTTCGTTGAACAGACCGTTGGGCCCATAGCCGGCCACGTCATGGGACCAGGACAGGTTGGGCTTGAAGTTCACCCCGCCGATAACGTTGGAATAGTCGAGAATCGCCCGGGCGCGATAACCCCAGGAGGTCGAGGTGACAAAACCGTCGGTGTCGCCGTTGAAGCCGTACTGGCCGTAGACCGAATCGCGTCCATAACGCAGCTCGTCCTTCGATTCGAGACCGCCGACATGCACGACCGCTGCTTCACCGACCACGGTCAGGCGATCGGCGCCCAGCACCTGGTCGAAGAAGTGCGTCAGGGTGCTCTGCACCTGGGTCACTTCCTTGCGGCGGTAACCGGTATTGTCCGCGCCCGGCGAAGTGGCGATCGGTGACGCGGCGCCCCCGGCGATCGGGTTCACCAAGGCCAGGGTCAGGTCGTTGGTATTGACCTGTACCGGTGCATTGGGGCGGTAACTGATTTCGCCGGTCCACGCCGTGCCAGTCGGCAACGTGGTGGAGAAACTGGCGCCGTACAGGCGGATGTCTTCAGGGTATTCGAGGTAATACCCACCGCGCCCCAACATCACGCTTTGCGCCAGGCCCGCGCCGCTGCCAGGGGCAATGGCGTTTGCAGTCGCGACCATCCGTGGCAACGCAGCCAGCGTAGAGAGCCCCGCCGTAGTGGTACCAACGGTCGGCGTGCGGCTGTGGTAATTCA
Organism: Pseudomonas sp. Z2-11; assembly: GCF_054161305.1. Lineage (NCBI taxonomy): Bacteria > Pseudomonadati > Pseudomonadota > Gammaproteobacteria > Pseudomonadales > Pseudomonadaceae > Pseudomonas > Pseudomonas sp. Z2-11. The sequence goes on along the minus strand of NZ_CP096395.1, from coordinate 996,842 downwards.
TGAAGTACAGGCCGTACTCGGTGTCATCGCCGAGCCAGCGCAACGCCGTGCCCCACTGGCCGGAGTCCCGCGCATCGCGGTCACCGCCACGGGGGATGACCACGCCTTCGCTGGTCACCTGGATGCCCTGGCCGAACGCGGTGGTCAACGGCACGAACGGCGCAATCGCCGGGCTGCCTACGGTATAGCCGTCGGTGCAACCGTCGGCGACCACATCGTTACCGAAGAAAGTGCCGCAGTTGTCCACAACCGTCTGGTCCCACTCCAGTTGGTAGAAACCTTCGACGGTGAGCTTGTCGGTCAAGCCCTGGGAGGCGAACAGCATGTTGACCGGGATCAGGCCTTCCTTGATCTCCGCTCCCGGGCGACGGAACGCGGACACGTCCACCGGGTTGATGCTGTTGATGGAGTTGCCGATGAAGGTACTTTCGCCCCAACTGACCACCTGCTTGCCGGCGCGTACCGTGCCCGGCAGGTCGGCGATGGAATAATTGTGATAGACGAAGGCATCGAGGATCTGCGCCCCCGACGACTTGGCGCCCTCCTTGCGGTTACTGTCGCTGATGTCCTTGAACTCGCGGTTTTCGTCCTTGAGCTCGAAGTCGTACCAATACTTGCCACGGACAAACACGCCGGTGTCGCCGTACTTGAGTTCGAGGTCGTGGAGGCCCTTGAAGATTTTCGAGAAGGTCTCGCCTTTCCTGAAATTCAATCGGCCGTCGTCACCGGTGGAAGACTGGCCCGTACCGCCATTGACGGTGCCGACCAGATCCCTGTCGGCATCGCGCATGCCCCAGCTCGCGCCAACCGACAGCGAGGAGTCGAACTGCCCCTCGATTTCGCCAATGTTGAATGAAACGGCCTGCGCCTGGGCACAGCAACCCAAGGCCACCGCGACGGCCAGCGCCTGCGGCTTGAAGATGGCGCGCATTGTTATTGTTGTCATGCGTCTTCCCCGGTGAGTGACAGAGCCTCCACCCTACTGCCCCACGTCATGGGCGATAAGCGCACCAAGGGGGTATTCGCGATGTACCTCCAAAGGATGACAGCCCATGCGGGCCGGGCCTTTGCGTGGTGCATGAACGGACTGGATGAGAGGTTATCAACGGCGTGCATTTTCATCGCTGCGCCTGCACTGTTACATGCACTGCAACAGTGCATGTCCGGATCCGGGCTGTTTCCGAAAACGTCCCATCCCTATGCTGGCCGGGCTTGCGGGACAACGGGCCTGCAAGCGCAAGCCGCCAGGCGTCCCTCGCGCCTGGCGCACCGTCATTCGGATGGATTGCGCATCAATCCATCGTCCCCGTGTCCACTGACGTTGATTTGTAGCTCCTTTACAACGTCACGTTTAGGCCGCTGCGTTTTGCAGCGGCCTTTTTTATTTCCGGGTTATTTCCGTGGTGGAACTTCTTGTTTCCTACAACATTGTCGGAAAGGCCTACCTGTCTGGCTAAAGCGTTTGAATTTATAGTCTTCGTCGTCGCCACGGATGGCACTGATCCCTATGACCATGCACGGATTCATGAATACCGACATGAGTTTCCATTATTCGATTCGAAAGGACCTCGACATGCCGCAGGAAAAGAACATCGTTGTAAATAGAGGTATACCCCGCACGCCTACGTCGTCTCATGGCTTTGGTTTTGGCGTAGGGGGCGTATCGGGCCCGGACCACTCCGACCGTGGATTCGACGCAGTTGACTACGCGTTTGAATGGCTTATTGAAAGCAATGAGTCGGTCGAAGAATGTTTTACGGAAAACATCCAGAATATTACATACATAACCGATGCCGAACTTGCGAATACAAGAGCAGCCGTTCGGGCTGCTGCCCCACTGGAAACCGCCGCTTACGATATTGAGTTACAAACCCTTGACCAGCAACTTTCCAAAACCAGGGCAGACCATCAACAACAAATAACCAGCGCCAATCTTTACTATGGTTATGATCCGCTGTCCCACATGACTGGGCACCCCCCTCATAAAGGCTTTGAACTCGTAGGTGGTCGCGGAGGGCAAAGGGGTTATACCGACGCCATTGCCAAATGGAACGTATCTTACGCCGCCGCTTACCAGGCGAAGTTTCTTGCCGAACAGATGAAACTCCTTGAGGCCCTCTTGGCCGCGCAGAATAAAGTCGTCGCAGAGGCCCAGGCGAAAGCGCTGGCCGCTGCTCAAGCCGAAGCCCAACGTGTGGCCGCTGAGACGGCACGTGAAGCCGCTGAAGCCGAAGCTAAATACGCCGCTGAAGAACAAGCACGACTCGCGGCGGAGGAAACCGCTGCGCAGGCAAAAGCCCAGGCGCAAGCCAACAGCCAGGCCGAGGAAGAGGCTCGCAAAGCAGCCGAAGCCGAGATCCGGCGTGCGACCCAGGCAGAAGCGTTAGGCCAAGCCCTGTCTGGTCGGGCATTGCCCATGGTAGGCGCGGCAGCCAGTCCAGTGTTCGCCATGGCCGGCAACACTGTGGCCACAAGCCCGGCAACGACGCTGGCAATCCAGACTGCGCTAAGGACCGCGGTCGCCATGGCTATCGAATCGCTCACAGCGGTAACAGTGCCAGCTTTGGCGGGGTTCGCGGCGTTGCTTTACTCATCGGAACTGGGAAATAGCGACCTTTATGCCTTGAGCGTCCCCCTTTCCGAACTCTCGCCAGACAACTCCGACGATCTGCAGGCAATCGCAGCAGTACAGGGTGAGATCATCCTGCCCCTCATCATTGGCTCCAGAACAACGAGCAAAAAAACGGAGTACGTCGTAACAAGCACCCAAAGTGCATCGACATTCTCCAAGGTCCCCGTACGGCTCGCCACGCTTGATCCGCTGGGAAACTTTTACCGGTCCGTAAGCCCGGATGCTGCGTCCAGCAACATTATCTGGACGCCCATAGTGAAGCCGGACGGCGCATCGACATCGCTGCCCGCCAGCGTGCCGAACATGATCCCTTATACCGGCGCGACGCCAGTGGCGGTAACTGGACGAACCGATACGCACCCGGAGTTTGATCTCTACCGTTTTGGTGGGTTCGTTACAGTGTTTCCAGCTGACTCGGGCATTCCACCGATCTATACCGTCTTCAACAGTCCTTACGAGGGTGCTACCACCAAAGGTGAGCACAGTGGACGCAACTTCAATCCGGAGCAGGCGGGAGGGCCTACTGTGGAATTAGACTGGAGCACGGCGACCGTCACTCAGGACGGTTTGGATGCCGTAAAACTGCATATCTCTCGGCTGAACCAATCTGATGCGAACGATGTGATGATCGTACGGCTTGAAAACATTCTGAGTGGCAATATCAATATCACCGATACAGATCGGCGGTACTACACTCATGAGATCAGAGAACTCGAAAGATTTCGAAACCTCGGGCTGGCTGACGACTTCTCGCCCGAGCAAAGCTCACCCGCTTGGAACAATGCACATACCGCGACACTCGAAGATTTTAAAGTCCACGATCACGAGTCATTACTTTATACCTCCGACGCCTTAGCCAAAGCGGGACTACAGGATGAAAGAGATTATCAGAAGCTTCTGAAGGAGATGTCGCAATGAGCACTGTCGAGCAGATCGTTAAGAACGAGTCTTTGGAAGAGATCGTCACGGTCTTTGCGCTACTGAAGGCTTCTCCGCACTTAGACATGATGATCAGGCGCCACAAGCGTGAGCTAATACAACACGGGGAGCTTGAAATAACTTATAAGAACCTTTTCGAGGCGGGAATACTGACAAGGGGGGAAAAAGGTCTATGCCTAAAGGGACCAAACTGGAAAGCACCGAAATTCGTATTGGAAAAAAGATACGCCGAAAGCACTTGATCTAACTTGGTCTCAGGCCGTTGCCTCTCTATCTGGCGACGGCCTTTAATAGCCGACTGGATCTTTGGTACAAAATCAGAATCCCGCAAGAAAAATTGACACGTAATACTTTGTCGGTTTTTTTGCGTTACCGTCACGCTGCCTACTTCGGTCATTAAGGATCACCAGGCGTATTCCACAGCTCACCCAATAGATTCGCCCCTTTCATTAACGAACCCATTCCTACAACAAAGCCCGAAACCCACTACACACGCTTAAATAACTCATCTGTTACGCTGAAATTCAATCGCAGCGCTTCGCTTCGATTATTAACCAGTGAGTTATTTGATAATGCTAATAAACAACACAACCCATCGTTCAAAAAAAGGCTACAACAGTCGCGTTCGCTTTCTAGTCTTCCATTACACCGCCGGCAACTTCGCCTCTTCGATAAACGCTTTGACCGGCCCGTCCGTGAGTGCTCATTACCTCATCCCGGACTTTGCCGACCCTACCTATTTGAAGGCGGGTTTCAAGGAGCCGCAGATCTTCAATCTGGTGGACGAGAGCCAGCGGGCCTGGCATGCCGGGGTGAGTAGTTGGGGTAATCGCAGCAACCTGAACGATACTTCGATCGGGGTCGAAATCGTCAATCTGGCAACGGACAACCAAGGGCAATTTACCTTTCCGCCTTATGCGCCCCAGCAAATCGAGGCGATCGAATACCTGGCAACGGATATCCTCAAACGCCATTCGGAAATCAGTCCGGTAAACGTAGTGGGGCACTCGGATATCGCCGCCGGGCGCAAGAGTGATCCTGGCCCGATGTTTCCGTGGCATATGTTGTATCTCAAGGGTATCGGCGCCTGGTTTGATGACCACGCCCAAAAGGCTTTCCTGCAGGCCTATCAAATCAGCGGCGTGCCGACCCGCGAGCAATTGCTCGGTCTGTTCAGGAGGTATGGTTTTGATACGTCGGCCGCGACGACCAATGTTGGGTTCCAACGCCTGGTCCGCGCCTTCCAGTTGCATTTCCGTCCTGCGAAACATGACGGTGTGATGGACATGGAGACCGCCGCGAATCTCGCGGCCCTGGTGCAGAAGTACTTCCCCTGAGCGCGGTGCCGCGCCTGGCGACAACGTGCCCAGGGACGCGATTCAAATGGCGTGACGCTGCAGGTTCGCCATCATCTCTTTCAAAGCTTCCAGGTTGTCGTTCGGGTGGACTGCGTTTTCGAAGTCGCAAATCTGCTGCCAGTGAGCCGCGACGTCCTCAGGTGAAAACCCCTCGCGCGGATCAAAGCCGGCACCGAGGCTGCGCTCCCAGCGCACCTTGCCCATCCAGCCGCCGCCTACTTCGAATAATCCGGAAGTTTCCTGGCAGGCTTCGCTGGCCAGGTACACGACCAGCGGGCTGACGAGTTCAGGTTTGAGTTGTTCGAATACCTGCGGCGGGATCAGGCCTTCAGTCATACGGGTGCCGCCGGTGGGGGCGATGGCGTTGACGAGGATGTTGTTCTTGCGACCTTCGATAGCCAGGGTGCGAGTGAGGCCGTACAGGCCAAGCTTGGCCATGCCGTAGTTGGATTGGCCGAAGTTGCCATAGATGCCGGACGTGGAGGCGGTGAAGATCACTCGTCCATAGTTCTGCTCGCGCAGGTGCGGCCAGGCGGCGCGGGTGACTTTATAGGCACCTTCGACATGGACACGGTAAACCAGGTCCCAGTCGGCATCGTCCATCTTATGGAAGGTCTTGTCGCGCAGGATACCGGCATTATTGACGACCACATCCACCCTGCCGAACGCGTCGAGGGCGTTTTGCACAAGCTTGTCGCCGTCAGTGACCGAGTCATGATTGGCCTCGGCAATACCACCGGCGGCACGGATTTCTGCCACCACCCGATCCGCTGCCGAGGCGTTGGCGCCCTCCCCCTGCGCCGACCCGCCGAGATCGTTCACCAGCACGCGTGCGCCCTGCCGGGCAAACAGCAGCGCATGAGCGCGGCCAAGGCCGCCGCCGGCTCCCGTGACGATCACGACTTTATCTTCGAAGCGCACAGATTCACTCATGGGCAGAACTCCAGCAGGCCGATAGGACATTGCCACGAGTGTCCGGCACAAGTCGGCAGGCCACAATCAACTGGGCTCAGAGTGAATGGTGGGCGATAAGGTGAGGGGATGATGCCAGGCAATCGGTCATGAACAGGCCATTTGCCTGATCGGCGCCGCGATGATTTCGCGAAATGCCAGGTAATGCTTGAGTACCTGAACAGGTGCCTCGGTGTGTGGATAGTGACCAATGTCAGGCAACAGCACCGTGTCGGCGTTCGGAATCAAGGCGCGGTAACGCGCCACCATATGCGCACCGGAAATCGGATCGATTGCCCCGTCGATGACCCGCAACGGCACTTCGCCGCGCTGCATCGCCTGCACCCAACGGTCGCGTTGCACCCGTCGTTCGGGAATATAGGCGATGAGTTTGTGCATGATCCGCGGCCCGTGATGGGTTTCGACGAGGCTCCAGTAATCATCCATCTCGCTTTCGGTCGGGCAGGTCCTGGGGCCGAAAATCCGTTGGAAACTCTTCACCAGCCCGTCCCTGGAGAAGGCCCGGCCTATCAGCCAACCCAAGGGGCTGAGCAGCAACTTCTGCATCAGCACCGGACGATGGGTCTCGGGGAACAGTCCACCATTGAGAAAGACACAACTGGCGACGTCGGCGCGCGCCTCGCTGTGCCGGGCAATCAACTCCTGGGCCACGCTGTCGCCATAATCGTGGGCCAGCACATGAACTCCCTGCGTCACATTCAAATGCGTCAGCAACGCTTGCTGCAGATCGGCCTGCTCCAACAGGCTATAGGTGTGACCCACGGGTTTATCGGAGTCACCGAAACCGAGCATGTCGCAGGCGATCACCCGGTAACGCTGCGCCAGCGGCTGCCACAGGTAATGCCAGTCCCAACTGGCGGTCGGGAACCCGTGGATCAACAGCAGAGGCTCGCCGTGGCCCGCCACCCAATAGCGGATAGCGTGACCCCGAAACATGAAGGTCTGTCCGCGCTGGCGCCAGATACGCAGCGGAATCTGGACCATGGGCATCAGCTTTTATAACCCGGATCTTGCTGGTCGAGTTTGCGCAGCAAGGCCGGCCAGGCCAGCGCGCCCCCCATGCCTTGGGCGCTTCGGGTCACCCCGGCAACCATCGCCCGGGCACCGGCCAGCACCTGAGGCTCGATGGCGATCAACTCAGCGCCGCCGGTCTGCGCCAGAACCTGGATGTCACAGGCTCGCTGGAAAATGAACATCATCAGGAAGGTATCGGCGATGGTGCCGCCACAAGTCAGCAGACCGTGGTTGTGAAGCATCAGGAAATTACTGTCGCCCAGGTCCGCTTGCAGGCGGGCCTTCTCTTCAGGATTGAGGGCGACCCCTTCGTAAGGGTGATACGCCAGGCTCGACAGCACGAACAGCGATTGCTGGCTGATCGGCAGGACGCCCTGTTTTTGCGCCGATACCGCGACACCGGCGGCCGTGTGGGTGTGCAACACACACATCACATCGTGCCGCACCTCGTGCACCGCACTGTGAATGGTGTAACCCGCCGGGTTTATCTCGTAGGGGCTGGGCATCAGCTTGTTGCCGGCCTGGTCGACCTTGACCAGGCTCGACGCGGTGATTTCATGGAACATCAACCCGAACGGGTTGATCAGGAAATCTTCGGTGCCGGGGACCTTGGCGGAGATATGGGTAAAGATCAGATCGTCCCAGCCGTGCAGCGCGACCAGCCTGTAACAGGCGGCAAGATCGACGCGGGTTTGCCATTCCGCGGCGCTGACCTGGTCCTTGATGCCGGGTGTCGATTGAATGGGCGTCACGCTCACGGTTATGACCTCTGGCTTCTTGTTATGGTGGAGGCGTATCCAACCTCCATGAACAGAAAACCAGTCTAGTCAGCTCCGCCAGGGCCGGTAGTTGCATTGGCAGCCAGCTTACTGACCGAGCGGGTCATCAGGCGAACATCCGCGATCAGTGCCGGCCGCTCCTCCATCAATGGCGCAATGCAGCGATCAATTCGCCCAGCCAGGGCTCGGCATCGCTTTCCGGCGTCACACTCTCACTGGCATCCAGACGTAACATGGCCAGCACCTCATGCACGCCCAGCTCGGCGAACAATTCGCGCATCTGCTCGCCACCACCGCAGAACGTATCGCCATAGCTGGCATCGCCGAGGCCGATCACCGCACCGGGCAGGCCGCGAAACGACGCGGGCAATTGGTCGCGAATCGTCGAATACAATGGCATCAGGTTGTCCGGCAGTTCGCCCATGCCGGTAGTGGACGTTATGGCCAGCAACGCCTGCGGGCCAAACGCCTGGATATCCGCCAGGGTTGCCCGCGGATTGTGGAATGTCTGGAAACCGGCGTCATCAAGCAATTTGGCGGCATGCCGGGCGACTTCTTCGGCGGTGCCGTATACGGAGCCGGAAAGGATGGCGACTTTCATCAATCTGATCCTGAAGCGGAATTAAAGAGCCGCAATGGTAGCAGGCTGAACAGTGATGCCGGGATTGATTCTCAACAACCGATAATGGCAAGTAGACATCGCCCAGAGTTCTTCTAGAATGCAGCGCACGCAGGGATGACGATGGCTGGAGGCCTCATGATTAATGCTCACTTGATGCAGTTAGTGATCAGCGCTTCGAACGACGGGATCGTCATCGCCGAAAAGGAAGGCGACGAAGACAATATCCTGATTTATGTAAACCCGGCGTTTGAACGGCTGACCGGCTACAGCCGCGACGAGATCCTCTACCAGGACTGCCGTTTCCTGCAGTCCGGCGATCGCGATCAACCGGCCCTGGAGCACATCCGCATGGCCTTGAAGCAAGGCGGATCATGCCGACAGGTCCTTCGCAACTATCGCAAGGACGGCACGCCGTTCTGGAATGAGCTGTCGTTGTCGACCGTGAAAAACCAGGCTGACGGGCACACTTATTTCGTCGGTGTGCAGAAGGACGTGACAATCCAGGTGAAAGCTCAACAGCGAATCGCCCAGCTTGAAAAGGAGTTGGCTGAAGCACGGGAGACCATTGCGCGCCTGGATGCGACGAACGGCGCAAACAAAACGGCGAATTAATGGTCAGTCACTACAATCACCCGTGAACTCGCACATATTTTTCGAGCACTGTATGCAGCGCGACGCCCTTCTTACCCAGGATGAGCTGGATTTCATCCGGACCATGCAGCATAGCCCGCAGTTGAACGAGCGGGATGTCACGTCGAGCTTGCTGGTAAACGGTGGGTCGCAGATCCGTGACCTTTTGACGCGCCTGGCGGCAAACGAGCAGGTCACGTTACAAGCCAATTTCGAAAACCAGCAGATGACCTTTCCGTTGCATCTGGTGGAAGACGAATTCCATGCCATGCACCTGCGCCTGGGTGTGCCGAGCATCTATGAGGATGGACCAAAGGTGCGCCCATGGCGCCTGACGCTCCAGGCACCGGTTGCGCTGGAAAATGCCAAGGGTCAGCCAGGTCCTTTATGGGTGCACGAGGTATCTTGCAAGGGCGTTCTGCTGGAAATTCGCAACCGCACCAAACCGCCAAAACAGTTCGCGTTGTGGTTCAGCCCTTCAGGCTACGAGAGAATTTCGCTTCGCGGTACGTTCGAACGGGAAACCGATCAGGGCCTGTACGCCTACCATCTGAATCAGCATGACCAGGACGAAACCGAGCGCCTGCGTCAGTACATCCTCCAGCAACATCGTCTGACCCATCCGGCGATGCACCTCTAGGCTTTGTACGAAAAGTGCCTGCGCGACGATCGGCGACTTTTCGTACAAATCCTAGCAAGCCATTCAAGTGTCCAGGTTACCCGCCAGAAATTGACGCAAGCGTTGGCGCATCAGCATGCCTTCATTTCCCAGGCAAGCGATGGAAGAGCCCGCCAGGCTTTCCTGCGCCAGGTCGGACGCATCGCCGGCGAGCATGACCGGGCAATCGAGGCTCATCGCCAGCCTGTTCAGCCGCTTGGGCAGCTCCGCGGCCGGCGCATGATTGGAAACCAGCACGAGCGCCAATGGCTTGATCTTCTGGCAAATCAGGGTCAATTCGTCAAAGGGTTGGCCGACAGCCATGAGCCTGACATCCACCTCCGCCCTGGAGATGAATAGCGTCGTGACCAGCAACTCCAATTCCCGGCATTGGCCAGCTATGGCGCTGACCAGGACCCGGCGCGACGAAGTTTCGCGCTTCAGCAAGAGTCGTTGCATGACACGCGAGCGCAAGAAACCGTCGAAAAACAGCCACTCACTGGTCTGCCCGAACTCATGCTGGCGTTGGAGCAATGCTCGCCAGAGCGGCATCAGGATGTCCTGGAAGACGACCGGTGCCGTATAGCTGGAAAAAATCTGTCCATAGACCCGATCCAGCTCCACATCGTCAAAGTTGCCGACTGCTTCAGCCACAAGCTGTTGCCACTGGGCGCAATCAGCGCGCACCAGATCGGGCGAAATGAACCTGGAGGCTGGCTGGACCGACTCGGTCCTGGCGAGAATTTTCCCCACCTTGCTCACCGCTACCCCGCGTTCGATCCAGGCGAGAATGCTGCGAACCTTTTCGATATCGCCCAATGAATACAGGCGGTGCCCGCTTTCGGTGCGTGTGGGCTGGATGAGGCCGTAGCGCCGCTCCCATGCGCGCAAGGTCACCGGATTCACGCCAGTCACCCGCGCCACTTCGCGGATGGGAAACAAGTCCTCGCTTTTCAAAGCCACGGAGGCCTGAAACGCAAGGTTCTCTTCGATGATCACGCTCATTCCGAAGGCTTACCCGGCTCGAATTGGATCCCAGTTTACTCCTCACCGGGGATGTCTTTACAAGGGAGATGGCGAACCATATTCGAATTTGTAGTTTTTTATCCTACAAGGAATAATCCTTGCTTGCCTTCAGGCATCGAACGCCGCCCCCTTACCCTCGGGCCGTTCTTCAAGCGAATCTCCTACCCGGAGTGCCGCAACCGTAACATGGAGATACAAAATGTCTGCCTCACCCGTCACGTTGATGGTTGCCCGCCGCGTCGCCAATGGCCGCTATCAGGACTTGATCGCCTGGTTGCGCGAAGGCGAGCAACTGGCGACCGACTTCCCCGGCTACCTGGGCTCAGGCGTACTTGCGCCGCCGCCCGAAGACGACGAATTCCAGATCATCTTCCGTTTCGCCGATGAGCAGACCTTGCATGCATGGGAACATTCGGCCTCGCGTACGGCTTGGCTGGGACGCGGCAGCGAGCTGTTTGCCCATCCCTCCGAACACCGGGTGCGCGGCATCGACGGCTGGTTCGGCGCCGTCAACCAGCGCCCACCGCGCTGGAAACAGGCGGTGGCTATCTGGCTGGCGTTTTTTCCGGTTTCGTTGTTGTTCAATTTCCTGCTGGGGCCATTACTGGTTGAACTGGGCATGTTGAGCCGGGTGCTGATCAGCACGCTCATCCTGACGCCGCTGATGGTTTATCTGTTTATCCCGTTATCGACCCACTTGCTGGCGAACTGGCTCGCCGGCGCACCGCAACGACCAGTGCCGGCGACGCAGAACCATTAATGCAGCAGGACTTCGTGTGGGAGCGAGCCTGCTCGCGAAAGCGGCCTGCCAGCCAGATTGAATCCAGCTGGACCAACGCCTTCGCGAGCAGGCTCGCTCCCACAGTGAAATTGGCAATGCATTCACTGGATCGGTTGCCAATAGGTACACGGTATCCGGCACTGTTATAGTTTTGCTTCCGCCGCAAACCGAGCCGCCCCATGCCTACCGCTCCGATCCTCATCACCGGCGCAGCCCAGCGTGTCGGCCTGCATTGCGCCCGTCGGTTGCTGGAAGACGGGCAACCGGTCATCGCCACCTATCGCACCGAACGCCCGGGCGTGCAGACGCTACGGGACTCAGGGGCCACGATGCTGTTTGCCGACTTTTCCAGTGAAGCGGGAATCCTCGCCTTCATCGAACAACTCAAGCAGCACACCGACCAGCTACGCGCCATTGTGCATAACGCCTCGGCCTGGCTGGCGGAAACCCCAGGCGATGAGGCGGCCGCCTTCGGCGCGATGTTTGGCGTGCACATGCTCGCACCTTACCTGATCAACCTGCAGTGCGCCGAGCTGCTGCAACGCTCGGTGCCGGCCGATATCGTGCACATCAGTGATGACGTGACCCGCAAGGGCAGCAGCCGGCACATCGCCTATTGCGCCACCAAGGCCGGGCTCGAGAGCCTGACCTTGTCGTTTGCGGCAAAATACGCACCCGCCATCAAGGTCAACGGTATCGCCCCGGCCCTGCTACTGTTCAATCCCGACGACGATTCAGCCTATCGGGCCAAGGCCCTGGCCAAATCCGCGCTGGGTTTCGAGCCAGGCAGTGAAGTGATCTACCAGAGCCTGCGTTATCTGCTGGACAACCCCTACGTCACCGGCACGACCCTGACCGTCAACGGTGGGCGGCACATCAAATAATCCTGTTCCGAGGAAGCGCAATGGCCCTGTCGCCCGAGCATTACCGCGAGATCCTGATCGGCCTGGGCGAAGACCCGGAACGCGAAGGCCTGCTTGATACACCGGTGCGGGCCGCGAAGGCCATGCAGTACCTTTGCCATGGCTATGAACAGAGCATCGAACAGATCGTCAACGGCGCCCTGTTCGCCTCCAACAGCGATGAAATGGTGATCGTTGCCGACATCGAACTCTATTCATTGTGCGAACATCACCTGCTGCCCTTCATCGGCAAGGCCCATGTGGCTTATATTCCTACGGGCAAGGTCCTGGGGCTGTCGAAGATCGCCCGGCTGGTGGATATGTTCGCCCGTCGCCTGCAGATCCAGGAAAACCTCACCCGGCAAATCGCTGACGCGGTGCAGCAGGTCACCCAGGCCGCCGGCGTTGCGGTGGTGATAGAAGCCCAGCACATGTGCATGATGATGCGCGGTGTCGAAAAACAGAACTCGACGATGAACACCTCGGTGATGCTCGGCGCCTTTCGCGAGTCCAGCACCACGCGCCAGGAGTTCCTGCAATTGATTCGACGGAGCCAATAAATGCCACAACTTCAGCCCGCCATGGCGCGCATCAAGGTCAAGGACCTGCGCCTGCGTACGTTCATTGGCATCAACGAGGACGAGATCCTCAACAAGCAGGATGTGTTGATCAACCTGACCATCCTCTACGCGGCCCAAGAGGCAGTGCGCGATAACGACATCGACCACGCCCTGAACTACCGCACCATCACCAAGGCAATCATCGCCCATGTGGAGGGCAACCGTTTCGCCTTGCTCGAACGCCTGACCCAGGAGTTGCTGGACCTGGTCATGGCCAACGAGTCGGTGCTGTACGCCGAGGTCGAAGTCGACAAGCCGCACGCCTTGCGCTTCGCCGAGTCAGTGTCGATTACCCTCGCGGCAAGCCGTGCTGCTTCGTAGCAGCCAAAAGTTTCAAGCGGTAAGCTTCAAGCCTGAACACCGCAAACCCACTTGCAGCTTGAAGCTCGCCGCTTGAAGCTGTCTCGCAGAGACTCCCATGAACGATCAACAACGCCTCGAACTCGAAGCCGCCGCCTTCCGCCGGCTGGTTGCCCATCTGGACAGCCGCAAGGATGTGCAAAACATCGACCTGATGAACCTCGCCGGTTTCTGCCGCAACTGCCTGTCGAAGTGGTACAAGGCTGCCGCCGACGAGCGTCAGGTCGAGGTCAGCCTCGACGATGCCCGCGAAGTCGTCTACGGCATGCCCTATGCCGAGTGGAAAGCTCAATACCAGAAAGAAGCCAGCGCCGAACAGCAAGCGGCGTTCGCCAAAGGAACTCCCGATGCCTGACCTGAACACCTTCCGCGCCAGCCTCAAGAGTGGCGAACATGTTTTCGCCGATACCCTGGCCTTTGTCGCCGATGGCTACGATTACCAGCCCCAGGCTTTCAACAACGGTGGCGTCGAGAACGCCGCCGGGCAGAACGAAGGTTCGTGCAAGACCCTGGGCCTGGCGTTGCTTGAAGGCTTGAGCGATGAAGAAGCACTCCTGGCGTTTGGCGAGCATTACCGTTCGGTGCTGGCCACGCCCGAGGGCAGCGATCACGGCAATATCCGCGCGTTGATGGTCCATGGTCTCGCCGGCGTGAAGTTCGAGGCGCAGCCGCTGCAACGGCGCTGACCGTCCCGCTCTTGTGGCGAGGGAGCTTGCTCCCGCTGGGCTACGAAGTAGCCCGCTGGCCCCGCGCCGCTGCAACTGATACACCGCACTTGCTGATTTGGGACTGCTTCGCAGTCCAGCGGGAGCAAGCTCCCTCGCCACAGAAGCGATTCTGGCAAGATTCACAGTTATCCACATCCCGACTTTTATGATTGACCCGGCAACTTTATTTCGTTTGCCGGGCACCTCTCCTCGCGGCTTAGATAAAGGCAATCTTCCTTCCTCCGAGCCGTCATCCATGAGCCGCGAAAGCATCAGCCAATCGATTTCCTTCGTTCACCCCGTCAGCCTCGACCATGGAAAAAACGCCGAAGTCTGGGACACGGATGGCAAGCGCTACATTGATTTTGTCGGCGGCATCGGCGTGCTGAATCTCGGCCACTGTCATCCGCGTGTCGTCGAGGCGATTCGCGAGCAAGCCACCCGGTTGACCCACTATGCGTTCAATGCCGCGCCGCACCGGCCTTATCTCGAATTGATGGAGCGCCTGGCAAGATTCATCCCGGTGGACTATCCGGTTAGCGGCATGCTTACCAACAGCGGCGCCGAGGCAGCGGAGAACGCCTTGAAAATCGTCCGCGGCGCCACGGGGCGCACCGCCGTGATCGCGTTTGATGGCGGCTTCCACGGCCGGACCCTGGCCACCCTCAACCTCAACGGCAAGGTTGCGCCCTACAAACAGAAAGTAGGTGTCCTGCCCGGACCGGTCTATCACCTGCCCTATCCCAGCCAGGACAACGGCGTGACCTGTGCCGAAGCCTTGAAAGCCATGGACCGGCTGTTCAGCGTCGAGATCGACGTAAACGACGTAGCCTGTTTCATCGTCGAGCCGGTGCAGGGCGAAGCCGGTTTCCTGGCGATGGACGTGACCTTCGCCCAGGCGCTGCGCCAGTTCTGTGACGACAAGGGCATCGTGTTGGTCATCGATGAGATCCAGTCCGGTTTCGGCCGTACCGGCCAACGTTTTGCGTTTTCGCGGCTGGGCATCGAACCGGACCTGATTCTGCTGGGCAAGAGCATCGCCGGCGGTGTCCCGCTGGGGGCGGTGATGGGACGCAAGGCCCTGATGGACAACCTGCCCAAGGGCGGCCTCGGCGGCACCTACTCGGGCAACCCTATCGCCTGCGCCGCCGCGCTGGCGACCCTGGACGAGATGACCGACACGAACCTGCGGGCCTGGGGGGCGCGCCAGGAGGAGGCCATAGTAAGCCGCTACGAATCCTGGCGCCGTCGCGGGCTGTCCCCCTATCTGGGGCGGTTGACCGGAGTGGGCGCCATGCGCGGCATCGAACTGGCCCACGCCGATGGCACCCCGGCGTCGGCTCAACTGACGCAATTGTTGGCGGCGGCACGGGATTCGGGCTTGCTGCTGATGCCCAGCGGCAAATCCCGGCACATCATTCGGCTGCTGGCGCCGTTGACGACCGAGCCGGCGGTGCTGGAAGAGGGATTGGACATCCTGGAAGCGTGCCTGGCGGAACTGGCCTGAATACGGTCCCCTTGTCCACACAGCCCTTGTGGGAGCGAGCTTGCTCGCGATAGCGTCAGGTCAGCCAACATCTATGTTGACTGACACACCGTCATCGCGAGCAAGCTCGCTCCCACAAGGTGGACTGCACCCCAAAAGTTAGACACTAACCTGACTTTTGGCGGTGTTTCCATGGGCAAATTTTCTCTTCAGTTCAAAATTACGGCCATTGAGGCTTATATCAATGGCAATGAAGGCTTTCGAAAGGTAGCTCACCGCTACTTGATCGACTACAGCCTGCTTCGGCGCTGGGTCGCCACCTATCAGGCTCGAGACAGTGCTGGGCTGCAATCGCATGGTCACCATTACAGCGCGGCCTTTAAACGCTCAGTCATCCAATGCATGCAAAAAGAGCGGCTCTCACATCGGGAAGTCGCCGCGCGGTTCGGGCTCGGTCAGTCCTCGCAGGTGGGCATTTGGGAGCGGCAGTACTACAGTGGCGGTCTTCCTGCCCTGATCGTACCCAAGAGAAAAAAGGCTGTTGTCATGCCCAAAAAAACGCCTGTCCCTGATCACTCCCAACCCGTGGAGGACGATTCGAAGAGCCGAGAGCAACTGAAGGCCGAACTCGAATACCTACGTATGGAGAACGCTTACCTAAAAAAGCTCGAAGAGGTAAGGGAGGCTTCGAAGAGGAGTCGCCCCGGGAAAAAACCATCTCCGTAATGGCGTTGAGATCCAGGTTTCCTCTGGACAGTCTGCTGAAGTTAGCCAATCTGGCCCGCAGCACGTTCTATTACCAGGTCAGCGCCCTTCAGAAACCTGACAAATATGCCTCGCTGAAAACGAAGATCCGCGACCTCTACGACCAGCACGAAGGGCGATTTGGCTATCGCCGCATCGCTTTGGCGCTTCAAAAGAAAGAGTCGGTCAGTGAAAAAATGATTCAGCGCCTGATGGACCGCATGGGCCTTAAATCCTTGGTGCGTCCCAAAAAGTATCGATCCTACAGAGGGCAAGTTGGAACCATCGCGGCGAATCTTCTGGAGCGTAATTTCGTCGCGCAACGGCCCAATCAGAAATGGGTAACGGACGTCACCGAATTCAAAGTCGGATCAAAGAAGCTCTATCTATCGCCGGTAATGGATTTGTACAACGGCGAGATCATCGCCTATGAAACCGCCCCGCGCCCATGCTTTGCCTTGGTGACCGGAATGTTGGAAAAGGCCTTCGAGCGCCTGCAAGGGCCGTCTCATCTGCTGCTGCACTCTGACCAGGGCTGGCAGTATCAGCAACCTCGCTATCAGCATGCGCTCAAGGAACGCGGCATAAAGCAGAGCATGTCACGTAAGGGAAATTGCCTCGACAACGCGGCGATGGAGAGTTTTTTCGGCACCCTGAAGTCCGAGTTTTTCTACCTCAAACGCTTTGAAAATCTGGAAGAGCTGAATGTAGGGCTGGACGAGTACATCAGTTATTACAATCATGAGCGGATCAAATCGAAGCTCGGTGGACGAAGCCCTGTGGAATACAGGACTCAATCCGTGGGCATGTGGCAGTAGACCGTCCAACATTTTGGGGTCAGTCCAAGGGCTCGGCATCCACCCGTTGGTCATGTGACAGGCATAAAAAAACCGGCCGAAGCCGGTTTTTTATTGCCCGATGGATCAGAACGAAACGTTCTGCAAGCCATCCAGGTAACGCTCGGTGTCCAGGGCCGCCATGCAACCGGCGCCGGCCGAGGTGATCGCCTGGCGGTAGACGTGGTCGGCCACGTCGCCGGCCGCGAAGATACCTTCGACGCTGGTGGCCGTGGCGTTGCCGTCGCGACCGCCCTTGACCACCAGGTAGCCGTCCTTGAGCTCCAGCTGGCCTTCGAACAACGAGGTGTTCGGCGTGTGGCCGATGGCGATGAAGACGCCGTCGACCTTGATCTCGTCAAAGCTGCCGTCGTTGTTCTTCAGGCGGGCACCGGTCACGCCCATGTTGTCGCCCAGCACTTCGTCCAGGGTCGCGTTGAGCTTGAGGATGATCTTGCCTTCGGCGACGCGGGCGTTGAGCTTGTCGATCAGGATCTTCTCGGCGCGGAAGGTTTCGCGACGGTGGATCAGCGTGACCGTGCTGGCGATGTTGGCCAGGTACAGCGCTTCCTCGACTGCGGTGTTGCCGCCACCGACCACGGCGACCGGCTTGTTGCGGTAGAAGAAACCATCGCAGGTGGCGCAGGCGGACACGCCTTTGCCCATGAAAGCTTCTTCCGATGGCAGGCCCAGGTAGCGGGCGCTGGCGCCGGTGGCGATGATCAGGGCGTCACAGGTGTAGGTCGCGCTGTCGCCGGTCAGGGTGTAGGGCTTGGCGGCGAAATCCACGGCGTTGATGTGGTCGAAAACGATCTCGGTCTCGAAGCGCTCGGCGTGTTCCTTCATGCGTTCCATCAAGGCCGGACCGGTCAGGCCATGGACATCACCCGGCCAGTTGTCGACTTCAGTGGTGGTGGTCAACTGACCGCCGGCCTGCATGCCGGTGATCAGCAACGGCTTGAGGTTGGCACGTGCCGCATAGACCGCGGCGCTGTAACCGGCAGGGCCGGAACCGAGGATAATCACTCGCGAATGACGGACTTCAGACATGACCTGCTCCTGTTGACCGGACCCTGCGGCCCGGAACGCCGGCTATGCGGCGGGAATAAAAAAGGACTGTGGATGCACTTGGGGAAGGCTTGGTTCGACAGTCCTGAAAAAGATTGGGTGCAGCGTATCGAGGGAGCGAAGATTAAGGAAATACGGTTTAACAATCCAGCTCATAGGTGAGCTCTATCCGCGGCAGCGCTCCCGATAGCTGCGATCCTGCGCTAAACCTTTGTTACACACAGTGTCGTGGCTTTCGCGCACCGAGCAAAGCCGGTAAGGTCGGCGCGTCCACCTACCCTCGGAGCCACCTATGCCCGCCGCCCCTGTCCTGTCCGGCCCGCAATATTTGCGAGAAGGACTCAAACTGGTCCTGAGCCCAAGCCTGCGCCTGTTTGTCTTGTTGCCGCTGGCGATCAATCTGGTGTTGTTCGTCGGGCTGATCTACCTCGCCGGTCACCAGTTCAGCCTGTGGGTCGACACGCTGATGCCGTCGTTGCCGGATTGGCTGAGCTTTCTCAGCTACGTGCTCTGGCCATTGTTCGTCGTCCTTGTCGTACTGATGGTGTTTTTCAGCTTCACCATGCTCGCCAATATCATTGCGGCGCCCTTCAATGGCTTTCTCGCCGAGAAAGTCGAGGTAGTGGTTCGCGGCACCGATGATTTCCCCGCGTTCAGTTGGGGCGAGCTGGTTGCGATGATCCCGCGTACCCTGGCCCGGGAGGCGCGCAAGCTCGGCTATTTTCTACCCCGGGCCCTGGGGCTGTTCGTGCTGTCATTCATCCCGGTGATCAATATCGTCGCCGCACCGCTGTGGCTGCTGTTCGGCATCTGGATGATGGCGATCCAGTACATCGACTACCCGGCGGACAACCACAAACTGGGCTGGAACGAGATGCTCGCCTGGCTGCGGGAAAAACGCTGGCAGAGCCTGGGCTTCGGCGGCAGCGTTTACCTGGTGTTGCTGATCCCCTTCGTGAACATTTTGATGATGCCGGCGGCGGTGGCCGGGGCGACGCTGTTCTGGGTGCGCGAACAAGGTGCCGAGACCGCTTTGGCCCGTCAGGGCTGAGCCGTCACAAATCCATCATCCTGGCGTCACAATGACGAAATGGCCCCGGTCGACACTGGGGTCATGACCACACTCCTGCACGTTACCCTCGTCACCGAAACCTTTGCGCCGGAAATCAATGGCGTAGCCAACACCCTGGGTCGTCTCTACGACGGCTTGCGTGCCCGCGGGCACCGGGTGGAACTGATCCGCCCCCGCCAGGCCGGGGACCAGGGCCTGGCCAGTGACGAGCAGTTGCTGCTATGCCGGGGCTGGCCTTTGCCCGGGTATCCGGGGCTGCAATGGGGGCAGGCGTCGATGCACAAGTTGCTCAGGCGCTGGAAACGTCATCGCCCGGACGTGCTGTATATCGCCACGGAAGGCCCGCTGGGCTTGTCCGCGCTACGAGCAGCGCGGCGCCTGGGGATTTCGGTGGTCAGCGGCTTTCATACCAATTTCCAGCAGTACACCCAGCAATATGGCCTCGGCTTGCTAAGTCGCGGGCTGACCCATTACCTGCGCTGGTTCCACAACCGCTCCAGCCTGACACTGGTGCCCAGCCTCAGCCAGCGTCTGGAACTGGAACGCCGGCATTTCGAACGCGTGGCGTTGCTGTCCCGCGGCGTGGACAGCCAATTGTTCCATCCAGCCAAACGATCCACAGACCTTCGTGAAACGTGGGGCCTGGGCGAGGACGACATTGCAGTAATCCATGTCGGACGCCTGGCGCCGGAGAAAAACCTCGGGCTGCTCAAGCGCAGTTTCGACACGCTGAGTAGCGCCTTCCCGACACGGCGAATCAGACTGGTGATAGTCGGTGACGGCCCGCAGCGGCCCGCCCTCGAACAGCTATTGCCCGAGGCGATCTTTTGCGGCGCACAGCGTGGCGAAGCGCTGGCTGCGCATTATGCGTCC
Organism: Pseudomonas sp. Z2-11; assembly: GCF_054161305.1. Taxonomy (NCBI): domain Bacteria; kingdom Pseudomonadati; phylum Pseudomonadota; class Gammaproteobacteria; order Pseudomonadales; family Pseudomonadaceae; genus Pseudomonas; species Pseudomonas sp. Z2-11. Next base: position 976,763 of record NZ_CP096395.1, on the reverse strand, counting down.
GGGGACATGTTTGTCTTTCCGAGCCTGACCGAAACCTTTGGCAACGTCGTGCTCGAAGCACTTGCCTCGGGGCTGGGCGTGGTGGCCTACGATCAGGCTGCGGCGGCGCAGCACATCCGTCACGGCTATAACGGCGTGCTGGCGATGCCAGGGGATGAAGAGGCTTTTTGCGACGCGGCCCGCTGGCTGCTGGAAGAGCGCGAGGCCTTGCGTTGTGTGCGGCTCAATGCGCGCCAGCATGCCAGTCGCCAGGGCTGGGCATCGGTGATCGAGCAGTTCGAGGCGCAGTTACGCGGGGTTTGTGTGGGTGAGCAGGTGCTGCCTGCGGCGCCGACGGTGCGTTGAGCTTCGGTGATTTTGAAATCGCCTTCGCGAGCAGGCTCGCTCCCACATTGGATCTCGGTCAAACATAAGATGTATGTTCACTGAGGATCGGATGTGGGAGCGAGCCTGCTCGCGAAGGCAGGCGCCACTCAGACCAACGTCATCAACGCCTCGCGGCTGAACGGCAGAATCTCCTGTTCGCGCCCTTCCCGCACTTTCTGCGCCCAGTCCGGATCCACCAGCAGCGCGCGCCCCACCGCCACCAGATCGAATTCCTCCTTGTTCAGGCGCTCGAGCAGATTCTCCAGGCTGGCCGGTTGCGCAACCTTGTCGGTGCTCACCATAAATTGCAGGAACTCACCATCAAGGCCGACGCTGCCGACGGTAATGGTGGGCTTGCCCGTGAGCTTGCGGGTCCAGCCGGCCAGGTTCAGGTCCGAGCCTTCGAATTCCGGCTCCCAGAAGCGACGCGTAGAACAGTGGAAGATATCCACGCCGGCATCCGCCAGGGGCTTGAGAAATTCTCCCAGCGCTTCGGGCGTCTGCACCAGGCGCGCGGTGTAGTCCTGCTGTTTCCATTGGGAAAAACGGAAAATAATCGGGAAGCCCTCACCTACCGCAGCCCGCACCGCGCGAATCAGCTCGATCGCGAAACGCGAACGGTTGGCCAGGCTGCCACCGTAACCGTCGGTGCGCTGGTTACTGCCTTCCCAGAAAAACTGGTCCACCAGGTAACCGTGGGCACCGTGGATTTCCACCCCGTCCATGCCAATGCTCTGGGCGTCTTTTGCCGCTTGGGCGAATGCCGCAATGACCTCGTCGATGTCCGTCTGGGTCATGCCATGGACCACGACCTGGCCGTCCTTGAGTTTTTCAGTCGGGCCGTAGCCCGGCACGGTGCCATCCGGCTCGGTGCCGAGGCGCCGCACGTTGCCCACATGCCACAGTTGCGGAACAATCTTGCCGCCTTCGCTGTGCACGGCATCGACCACTTTTTTCCAGCCGGCCAGCGCGGCGTCGCCGTAGAAGTGCGGTACGTTCGGATAGCCATTGGACGCCTGATGGCCGACCGTGGTGCCCTCGGTGATGATCAGGCCGACCCCAGCCGCCGCGCGACGACGGTAATACTCGATCACCTTGGAGTTCGGCACTCCGCCAGGCGAAAAGGAGCGCGTCATCGGCGCCATCACGACCCGGGTCGGCAATTCCAGCGCGCCGAGATGAAAGGGTTTGAACAGGGCTTTTACAGGCATGGGGCACTCCATGAAAACGAGGTCACAGATCGGATATGACGACGATAATATGGGGCATGCACAGCGCTGGGTAGCACTATTGATTGGAGTGATTAAGGATCAAAAGGCCGCGCTGAGGTATGGGCTCAAGCATCCCGTGGCGAGGGAGCTTGCTCCCGCTGGGCTGCGAAGCGGCCCTGGCTTCTGGCGGTCGCTACGCAACCGAGCGGGAGCAAGCTCCCTCGCCACGGAGCAATCACAAGCTGAGCTTCAAGCCAGCGCTTTTTCAATCGCCTGGATGACCGAAGGATCATCCGGCGACGTGCGCGGCGAGAAACGCGCCAGCACCCGGCCGTCCTTGCCGAGCAGGAATTTTTCGAAGTTCCAGGTGATGTCCCCGGGAAACTCGGCGCCTTCACCCGCCAACAGACGGTACAGCTGGTGACGGTCGTGGCCGTTCACTTCCAGCTTGCTCGACAGCGGAAACGTCACGCCGTAATTGAGGCTGCAGAATTCCTGGATCTCCTGCTCGGTTCCCGGCTCCTGGCCGGCGAACTGATTACAGGGCAGGCCCAGCACGCTGAACCCCTTGTCCTTGTATTGCTGATAAAGATTTTCCAGCGCCGCGTACTGAGGCGTCAGGCCACATTTGGAGGCGACGTTGACCACCAGCACGACTTGGCCCTTGAATGGCGCGAGGGGAAGCTCCTGACCATCCAGGGCTTGCAGTTTAAGGTCGTGGAAAGCACTCATGACGAACTCCAGGGTTTGCGGATCTTTTCGAAACAGCCATGGGCGATGCTAACAGCAAGCGACTAAAAAGGCGCCATAGGGCGCCTCTCCAGTCAACTTGAGCGTAGCGCAGAAATCAGTGCTGATGGCCGCCTTCACCATGGACGTGGCCATGGGCGATTTCTTCCTGGCTGGCATCACGGATGTCGACGATCTTGACCTGGAAGTTCAAGCGCTGACCGGCCAACGGGTGGTTGCCGTCGACAGTCACGTCGTCGCCGTCGAGGTCACGGATAGTGACGATCTGCATCTGGCCATCAGGCGCCGAAGCGTGGAACTGCATGCCCACTTCCAGCTCATCCACGCCTTCGAACATGCTGCGGCTCAGGGTGCTGACCAGCTCGGCGGAATATTCGCCATAAGCGTCTTCCGGCTCAACGGCCACTTTCAGCTCGTCACCGGTGGTTTTGCCTTCCAGGGCTTTTTCCAGGCCCGGGATGATGTTGCCTGCGCCATGCAGGTAGACCAGCGGAGCGCCGCCGGCGGAGCTGTCGATGACCTCACCAGCGTCGTTGGTCAGGGTATAGTCGATGGAGACAGCCTTATTGGCGGCGATCAGCATGGGGCGAGACCTTTTGCATAAGAATGAAGAACGGACAAGTCTAAACAAGGATTTGCCCGAAAGCGAACGGAACCCGGACAAACGGGCTAGCTCGAACAGACCAACGGTCACCGGTTTCCATCAGGATGAGGACGGGCACTGGGTGGCCGAGCTGTCCTGCGGCCACACCCAGCACCTGCGCCACCAGCCACCGTGGCAATCCCGGGCCTGGGTGCTGGACCCGGCGCAACGTATTGAAAAAATAGGCCAGCCCTTTGATTGCGGCTGGTGCGCTCAAGGCCCGGTTAGCGCTAACCTTGGCGACTGAATTGACGGTAGACAGCCAGTCATAGGCTGCAGCCTTGCCATGCCCCTCTAGAGAATCCGCATGCAGACTTTTTTTATCGCGCCCACCGACTTTGGTGTGGGTCTGACCTCCATCAGCCTCGGGCTGGTGCGTACCCTCGAACGGGCCGGGCTGAAAGTCGGCTTTTTCAAACCCATCGCCCAGCCCCACCCTGGCGATACCGGCCCGGAACGCTCCACCGAACTGGTGGCCCGTACCCACGGCCTCAAGCCACCGCAACCACTGGGCCTGGCCCATGTGGAGCGCATGCTAGGCGATGGCCAGCTCGATGAATTGCTGGAAGAAATCATCACCCTCTATCAACAGGCCGCGATCGGCAAGGACGTGCTGGTCGTCGAGGGCATGGTCCCGACCCGCAGCGCCAGCTACGCCGCCCGGGTCAACCTGCACCTGGCCAAGAGCCTGGACGCCGAGGTGATCCTGGTGTCGGCGCCGGAAAACGAAGTGCTGACCGAACTGTCCGGTCGTGTCGAGTTGCAGGCGCAACTGTTCGGCGGGCCGAAAGATCCGAAGGTCCTCGGCGTGATCCTCAACAAGGTGCGCACCGACGAAAGCATGGAAGCGTTTTCAGCACGGCTCAAGGAGCACTCGCCCTTGCTGCGCAGCGGCGACTTCCGCCTGCTCGGCTGCATCCCTTTTCGCCCCGAACTCAACGCCCCGCGCACCCGCGACGTGGCCGACCTGATGGGCGCGCAGGTGCTCAACGCCGGCGATTACGAAACCCGGCGCATGAGCAACATCATCATCTGCGCCCGCACCATGCGCAACACGGTGGAGCTGCTCAAGCCCGGCGTACTGGTGGTCACCCCGGGCGATCGCGATGACATCATCCTGGCCGTGAGCCTGGCGGCGATCAACGGCGTGCCGCTGGCCGGCCTGCTGCTGACCAGCGACACCCTGCCCGACCCGCGCATCATGGACTTGTGCCGAGGCGCCTTGCAGGCGGGGTTGCCGGTGCTGTCGGTGAGCACCGGCTCCTACGACACCGCCAACCTGCTCAACAGCCTGAACAAGGAAATCCCCATCGATGACCGCGAACGCGCGGAGATCATCACCGATTTTGTTGCCAGTCACCTCGACGCCAACTGGCTGCACCAACGCTGCGGCACGCCCCGGGAAATGCGCCTGTCGCCGGCGGTGTTCCGCTACCAACTGATCCAGCGCGCCCAAGCGGCCAACAAGCGTATCGTCTTGCCCGAAGGCAGCGAACCGCTGACCGTACAGGCGGCGGCGATTTGCCAGGCCCGAGGCATCGCCCGTTGCGTGCTGCTGGCCAAGCCGGCCGACGTCGAAGCGGTGGCCCGCGCCCAAGGCATCGAACTGCCGCCTGGGTTGGAGATTCTCGACCCGGATACGATCCGCGAGCGCTACGTGGAACCCATGGTGCGGCTGCGCAAAAGCAAGAGCCTGAACGCACCGATGGCCGAGCAGCAACTGGAAGACACCGTGGTGATCGGCACCATGATGCTGGCGCTGGACGAAGTCGACGGGCTTGTCTCGGGGGTCATCCACTCCACCGCCAATACCATTCGCCCGGCGTTGCAATTGATCAAGACCGCACCCGGCTGTTCGCTGGTGTCCTCGGTATTTTTCATGCTGTTTCCCGAGGAAGTACTGGTCTACGGCGACTGCGTGATGAACCCGCACCCCAGTGCAGCGGAGCTGGCCGAAATCGCCCTGCAAAGCGCCGATTCAGCCGCAGCGTTCGGCATCACGCCACGGGTGGCGATGCTCAGCTATTCCAGCGGCGAATCGGCCAGCGGTGAAGAAGTGGAGAAGGTCCGCGAAGCCACCCTGTTGGCCCACGAGGCACAACATGGCTTGCTGATCGATGGCCCGTTGCAATACGACGCCGCCGCCAACGAGGCCGTGGCCCGGCAATTGGCGCCCAACAGCCAGGTAGCCGGCCGCGCCACGGTGTTCATTTTCCCGGACCTGAACACCGGCAACACCACCCACAAGGCCGTGCAGCGCAGCGCCGACTGCGTCAGCCTCGGGCCGATGCTGCAAGGCCTGCGCAAACCGGTGAACGACCTGCCGCGCGGCGCCCAGGTCGATGACATCGTGTACACCATCGCCCTGACAGCGATCCAAGCCGCCAACCGACCTCTGGACATTTAAATGCTGGATTTCCTGCCTGCCCCCGTGCGCGGCGTCATTGCCTCGCTGCTGTTGGCGCTGAACACCATCGCCTGCTGTACGCCGCTGTTCGTCGTGGCGATCTTCAAGCTGTTGCTGCCCTTCCCCGCCGCCCAGCGTTTCACCGACTGGCTGATGAGCCACATCCATGAAGCCTGGATCAGTAACAACAAGGCCTGGATGAACCTGGTACGCCCTACCCGCTGGTACCTCAGCGGCCTGGAAGGCCTGGACTACCAGCACTCGTACCTGATCACCAGCAACCACCAGAGCTGGGTCGACATCATGGTGCTGCAATACGTGCTGAACCGACGCATCCGCCCATTGAAGTTCTTTCTCAAGCAGGAGCTGATCTGGGTGCCGGTGATCGGCCTGGCCTGGTGGGCGCTGGGGTTTCCGTTCATGAAGCGTTATTCCAAGGCGTATCTGGAAAAGCATCCGGAGAAGAAAGGCAAGGACCTGGAAACGACCCGCAAGACCTGCGCGAAGTTTCGCAACAACCCCGTGGGCATCTTCAATTTCGTCGAAGGCACGCGCTTCACCGAGGGTAAGCATGCCCAGCAACAATCACCGTTTCGCTACCTGCTCAAGCCCAAGGCCGGCGGCATCGCGTTTGTGCTTGATGCGATGGGCGAGCAGCTGGAGTCGATCATCAACGTGACGATCCATTATCCGGGCGGCCGTCCGGGCTATTGGGATTTGCTCTGCGGCAACGTTGGCGAGGTGGTGGTGCATTTCCAGGAGTTGAAGATCCCACCGCAGTTCATTGGTAAAAGCTACGATCAGGATGGGGAGTATCGCCTGGAATTCCAGGGTTGGATCAATCAGTTGTGGCAGGACAAGGATGCGCTGCTTGAGCAGATGCATCGCGAATTTCCAAACCGCCGCTGATTCCTTTGTGGGAGCGAGCCTGCTCCGGGCGGCGATCCGACGAAGGCGTTGGATCAGTCACATCTACTTAGACTGACGCACCGCTTTCGCGAGCAGGCTCGCTCCCACACTGGACCGGGGGTGTTCTCTCGAGAAATAAAAAGCCCGCGGATGATCACTCATCTGCGGGCTTTTTAGTTACAGCGGCGAGGCTTAGATCGCCCCACGCTTGCGCAGCAGATCCAGCACCTGCTTGACGCTCTCTTCCAGGGTCAGCGACTGGGTGTCGATCACCAGATCAGCATCCAGCGGCACGTCGTACGGGAAGGACTCGCCCGGGATGTTGTCGCCGGCGGCGGCGTACAGCCCTTGCGGATCACGCTGGGCGCACACCGTTGGCGAGGCCTGGACATAGACCGTTAGCAGGCGCTCGCGGCCGATCAGGTCCTTGGCCTGCTCGCGCCCTTCGGCACTCGGTGCAACGAAGGCGGCCAGGGTCAACAGGCCCGCTTCGTTGAACTGACGGGCGACGTGAGCCGCACGACGCCAGTTCTCGGTGCGCCCGGCACGGTCCTGCGGCAAGCCTTTGTTCAGGTCGTGGCGCAGGTTTTGACCATCGAGCACGAACACCGCGCGACCCATGTCGAACAGCTTGCGCTCTACCGCATAGGCGAGCGTGCTCTTGCCCGCGCCCGACAGGCCGCTGAACAGCACGGTGGCCGGCTGCTGGCCGAAACGCTGGGTGCGTTCTTCCACCGACACGTGGGCCAGTTTGCCGTGGTGCGTGCTGCTGCCGTGGGCCAGCGGCTGGGCGACGATCATGCCGGCACCGACGGTGCCGTTGGTCAGGCGGTCGATGATGATGAAGGCGCCGGTGGTGCGGTTGCTCTCGTAGCCGTCCAGGGCGATCGGCGCGTCCAGAGCAATCTTCACCTTGCCGATTTCGTTGAGCTGCAACGCGCTGGCCGGACCTTCTTGAAGGGTGTTCACATCGACCTTGTTGACGATGCTGGCAATCGAGCCGGGCACGTAACTGGTGGCGCGCTTGATGTCGTACTTCTTGCCCGGCAGCATCGGCTCTTCGGCCATCCACACCAGCATCGCTTCGAAGCTGTCGGTCACCGGCGGAACGTTGTCGGCGTGTACCAGCAGGTCGCCACGGGAGATATCAATCTCGTCTTCCATGGTCAACGTCACAGCCTGGCCCGGGCCGGCGTGTTCCAGCTCGCCTTCGAAGGTGACGATGGATTTCACGCGGCTGCTCTTGCCCGACGGCAGCACCACGACTTCGTCGCCCTTGTGCACGATGCCGCTGGCAAGGGTGCCGGCGAAACCGCGAAAGTTCAGGTTCGGACGGTTGACGTACTGCACCGGGAAACGCAGGTCGGTGAAGTTGCGGTCGCCCGCCACTTCCACGGTCTCGAGAATTTCCATCAGCGACTGGCCGGTGTACCACGGCGAACGCTCGGACCTGTTCACCACGTTGTCGCCCTTGAGCGCCGACATCGGCACGAAGTGCATGCTGGTGGGCTTCATCTTCAAGCCTTCGGCGAACTTCAGGTAGTCGGCCTTGATCGACTCGAATACGCCCTGGTCGAAGTCCTTGAGGTCCATCTTGTTGATGGCCACGACGATGTGCTTGATGCCCAGCAACGAGGCAATGAAGCTGTGGCGGCGGGTCTGGGTCTGCACGCCGTAGCGGGCGTCCACCAGGATGATCGCCAGGTCACAGGTGGAGGCACCGGTGGCCATGTTGCGGGTGTACTGCTCATGGCCGGGCGTGTCGGCGATGATGAATTTACGCTTGGCGGTGGAGAAATAGCGGTAGGCGACATCAATGGTGATGCCTTGCTCGCGCTCGGCCTGCAGGCCGTCGACCAGCAACGCCAGGTCGATGTCGTCACCGGTGGTGCCGACTTTCTTCGAATCGCGAGTGATCGCTTCCAGATGATCTTCGTAGATCATCTTCGAGTCGTGCAGCAGGCGCCCGATCAGGGTGCTCTTGCCGTCGTCGACGTTACCGCAGGTCAAAAAGCGCAGCAGCTCTTTACGTTCGTGCTGGCCCAGGTAGGCGAGGATGTCCTCGCTGATCAAATCAGATACGTGCGACATGACAACCCCTTAGAAATAACCCTGACGTTTCTTGTCTTCCATCGAGCCTGCGCCATCGTGGTCGATGACCCGGCCCTGGCGCTCGGAAGTTCGCGTCAGGAGCATTTCCTGAATGATGTCCGTCAGGCTTTCGGCCTCGGACTCCACCGCGCCCGTCAACGGGTAGCAGCCAAGGGTACGGAAACGCACTTTCTTCTTGACGATGCGCGCCTTGTCTTCGTCGGACAGGTGCTCGAGGATGCGCTCGTCGTCGATCATGATCAGCGTGCCGTTCTTCTCGATCACTTCACGCTCGGCGGCGAAGTACAACGGCACGATCGGGATGCCTTCGAGGTAGATGTACTGCCAGATGTCCAGCTCGGTCCAGTTCGACAGCGGGAAGACGCGGATCGACTCGCCCTTGTTGACCTTGCCGTTATAGACGTTCCACAGCTCGGGGCGCTGGTTCTTCGGGTCCCAGCGGTGCTTGCTGTCGCGGAACGAGTAGACGCGCTCCTTGGCGCGGGACTTCTCTTCATCGCGACGGGCGCCGCCGAATGCAGCGTCGAAACCATGCTTGTCGAGCGCCTGTTTCAGGCCCTCGGTCTTCATGATGTCGGTGTGCTTGGCGCTACCGTGAGTGAACGGGTTGATGTTCTGCGCGACGCCGTCCGGGTTGATGTGGGTGATCAGGTCCAGGCCCAGTTCTTCGACCATCTTGTCGCGGAACTTGTACATCTCCTGGAATTTCCAGCGGGTGTCGACGTGCATCACCGGAAACGGCAGCTTGCCGGGGAAAAACGCCTTGCGTGCCAGGTGCAGCATCACGGCGGAGTCTTTACCGATGGAGTACAGCATCACCGGGTTATCGAACTCGGCGGCCACCTCGCGGATGATGTGGATGCTTTCCGCCTCCAGCTGTTTCAGATGCGTCAGTTTGTCGACCATGGCTACTCACGAAAGCTTTCTTATGAACGGCCAGCGGGCCGTGTTCGAGCGGGGAATCCTAGCACAGCGACCTCTTCTAATCAGGGCGCCAACTAGATCGAAACAGCATATGGATATGCCCAGTGGTTCGGGCCCCGCACATGCTTTTCTGTGGGAGCGAGCTTGCTCGCGATGACGGAGTGTCAGCTACATTAATGTCGACTGATCCGCCGCTATCGCGAGCAAGCTCGCTCCCACAGGGGCTACAACTCCCCGCAGGGATATAAACAGTCAGATCGGGTTTGGGCAATCGATGAAGATATGCTCCAGCGCGAAGCGTCGCGCCAGATAGTCACCCAGCGCCTGGACGCCATAGCGCTCGGTCGCATGATGCCCGGCGGCAATGAAGCTGATCCCGTTCTCCCGGGCGCTGTGGAAGGTCTGCTCCGACGCTTCGCCGCTGAGATACAGGTCAACCCCGGCGAGTACCGCCTGATCGATGTAGCCCTGGCCACCGCCGGTGCACCAGCCGACCCGGCGGATCATCTGCTCGCCTTCGATCAACAACGGCTCGCGCCCCATCACTTCCTGGACCTTGCGAGCGAAATCCCGGGGCGTCATCGGCTCGGACAAGGAGCCGACCAGGCCGACGATTTTCGGATTGTCCGGATCCAGCGGCCCCTCGACGGTGATGTCCAGTTGCCGGGCCAGTTGCACGTTATTGCCCACCTCGGGGTGCAGATCCAGCGGCAAGTGGTAAGCCAGGAGACTGATGTCGTGCTTGAGCAGCGTTTTCAGGCGCCGCTGCTTCATGCCGGTGATGCACGGATTCTCGCCCTTCCAGAAATAACCATGATGCACCAGCACCAGGTCGGCGCTGGCCTCCACGGCGGCGTCGAGCAGCGCCTGGCTGGCGGTCACGCCGCTGACGATGCGCATCACCTGCGGCGCGCCCTCGACCTGCAAGCCATTGGGGCAGTAATCGGCGACCCGGCTGCTTGCCAGGTATCGGTCCGCTTCTTCAACCAGGGTGCTCAGGGCTACGGCCATAAAAAGACTCCTAAATATCCCGTTCAGAGGCGTGCGCGGCCTCGTATAATGCGCGACATTATGGGCGGTCCCATTCCGCCTGCAACCTCTGTAGGACGTGCTTAATGCTCAAGGCGCTGCGTTTTTCCGGCTGGCCGCTGTTGGCCGGCGTACTTGTCGCACTACTGATTATCCAGCGCTACCCGGAATGGGTCGGCTTGCCAAGCCTCGACGTCAACCTGCAACAGGCACCGCAGGCCAAGGCTCCGCAGCAGGGCCCCGTGTCCTATGCGGATGCGGTGACCCTCGCCGCGCCGGCGGTGGTCAACCTGTACACCACCAAGGTCGTCAACAAGTCCGGTCACCCGCTGTTCGAGGACCCGCAATTCCGACGCTTCTTTGGTGACAATTCCCCCAAGCAGAAGCGCATGGAATCAAGCCTGGGCTCGGGCGTCATCATGAGCCCGGAAGGCTACATCCTGACCAACAACCACGTCACCAGTGGTGCCGACCAGATCGTGGTGGCACTCAAGGACGGTCGTGAAACCCTGGCGCGGGTGATCGGCAGCGACCCGGAAACCGATCTGGCCGTGCTGAAGATCGATTTGAAAAACCTGCCGGCAATCACCATCGGCCGTTCCGACAGCATCCGTATCGGCGACGTGGCCCTGGCGATCGGCAACCCGTTCGGCGTCGGCCAGACCGTAACCATGGGGATCATCAGCGCCACCGGTCGCAACCAGTTGGGCCTGAACAACTACGAGGATTTCATCCAGACCGACGCCGCGATCAACCCCGGCAACTCCGGCGGTGCGCTGGTGGATGCCAATGGCAACCTCACCGGGATCAATACGGCGATCTTCTCCAAGTCCGGTGGTAGCCAGGGCATTGGCTTTGCCATTCCGGTGAAGCTGGCCATGGAGGTGATGAAGTCGATCATCGAGCATGGCCAGGTGATTCGCGGCTGGCTGGGCATTGAAGTCCAGCCGCTGACCCAGGAGCTGGCGGAGTCCTTTGGCTTGTCCGGGCGCCCCGGCATCGTCGTGGCGGGAATTTTCCGCGACGGTCCGGCCCAGAAAGCCGGCCTGCAATTGGGCGACGTGATCCTCAGCATCGACGGCGAACCGGCCGGCGACGGCCGCCGCTCGATGAACCAGGTGGCGCGGATCAAGCCCACCGATAAGGTCACCATCCAGGTGATGCGCAACGGCAAGGAGCTCAAGCTCACCGCCGAGATCGGCCTGCGTCCACCGCCGGCACCGGTGGTGCTCAAGGAAGAAGAGTAACCATCCATTGCCCTGTGGCGAGGGAGCTTGCTCCCGCTGGGTCGCGCAGCGGCCCTAAAACCTGTCACCTCAAAACTATCAGACCGACCGCATCCGATCGGCCGCTTCGCCCGAAGCGTCGGACCGACCCAGCGGGAGCAAGCTCCCTCGCCACAAAAACTATCCGCGAATCGCAGGAGCCAGAAATAGCATAAATTCTCATTAGTAGTGTTATATTGTTTCAATACTAAAAATTGGAACAACATAACATGTCATCCTTCAAACGGATTTCCGCTGCCAGTATCGCTCTGGGCCTGCTCGGTGATCCCGCCTTCGCCGAAGAAATCCAGCCCCTGGAACTGGACGCCATCAACGTCACGTCCGAGTACGAATCCCCTACCGGCCCCGTTTCAGGTTATCGCGCCACCCGCTCCGCCAGCGCGACCAAAACCGACACCGCCCTGCGTGACGTTCCGCAATCCATCAGCGTGATTCCTGCCAGCGTGCTCAAGGACCTGGGCAGTACCAGCGTCGAACGGGCGCTGGAATATGCCGGTGGCGTATCGAAGCAGAACAATTTCGGCGGCCTGACGCTTTATGAATACAGCGTGCGCGGCTTTACCACGTCGGAGTTCTACAAGGACGGCTTCAGCGCCAACCGCGGTTACCCAAGCACCCCGGACGCCGCCAATATCGAACGCATCGAAGTTCTGAAGGGCCCGGCGGCCAGCCTTTATGGTCGGGGAGACCCTGGCGGGACGGTGAACATTGTCACCAAGAAGCCCCAACCCGAAGCCTTCACCACACTGCAGACCAGCGCCGGCAGCTGGGACCGCTATCGCACCGCGCTGGACGTCAATACGCCACTGGACGCCGAAGGCAACCTGCTGTCGCGAGTAAACCTGGCGGTGGAGGACAACCACAGCTTCCGTGATCACGTCGACAGCAAGCGCGTCTTCGTGGCCCCGTCCATCAGTTGGCAACTGAGCCCGGACACTCGACTGCTGGTGGAAAGCGAAATCGTGCGCCACAGCTCGACGTTCGATCGCGGCATCGTCGCTCCGAATAATCGCTGGGGTGGCGTCTCCCGCTCGACTTTCCTCGGCGAACCCAACGACGGCGACATCGACAATCACAACAATATGCTCCAGGCCGCCCTTGAGCATCAGCTCAACGATACCTGGCAACTGCGTCTCGCCAGCCATTACAAGCAGGGTGAACTCTGGGGCTTCGCCTCAGAGGCGCGCGCCCTGAACGCCGACGGCCACACCGTGAACCGCCGCTACCGCGAGCGCGACAACGATTGGCACGACAGCATCACTCAGTTGGAACTGCGCGGCCAGTTCGACCTCGGCCCCTGGCAACATGAACTGCTGATCGGTACGGAATACGAGGACTACCGCAAGAACGAGCGCGTGACGACCATCGCCGGCAGCGCTTATCCCATCGACATCTACAACCCGATCTACGGCCAGCCGAAACCCAACGGTACGCGCTCCGGCACGGACTTCTTCGAGCATGTCGAAAGCAGGGCCCTGAACCTGCAGGACCAGATCGTCTTCAATGACAAGCTGCGCGGCCTGCTTGGCGTGCGTTACGAGCACTTCGAGCAAAGCATCGACAACCATGTCAACGACGTCACCAGTCGCCAGCGCCATGACGCCCTGACGCAACGCGCGGGGCTGCTGTATCAACTGACGCCTGAAGTCGGGCTGTTCGCCAACGCCTCCACTTCGTTCAAGCCCAATAACGGCCTGGATGCCGGCGGCAAGACCTTCGACCCGGAGGAAGGTGTCGGTTATGAAGTCGGAATCAAGAGCGAACTGTTCGACGATCGCCTGAGCACCACCCTGGCGGCTTTTCATATAGAAAAGGAAAACGTCCTGACCCAAGTCGCCGGAACCGACTTCAGCCGCGCCGTGGGCAAGGCCCGCAGCCAGGGCATCGACCTCCAGGTCACCGGCCAGGTGACCGACGCCGTGCGGGTAATTGGCGCCTTCGCCTACATCGATGCCGAAGTGACCAAGGGCGACGAACAGATTCCCGACGGCAGCCGAATCCTCGGCGTTGCCAAGCGCAGCGGCAGCCTGCTTGGGGTCTACGAATTCCAGGACGGCCACCTGCGCGGCTCGGACGTTGGCGCGGCGTTCACTTACGTCGGTGATCGCTCGGGCGAGGCCGGCAAGGACTTCGAACTGCCGGCCTACCACACCGTGGATCTGCTGGCCCATTACAAGGCCAGTGACAACGTCACCGTCGGCCTGAACCTGAACAACGTCCTCGACGAAAAATACTACGAACGCTCCTACAGCAATTACTGGGTCACCCCCGGCGATCCGCGCAACTTCACTGTCAGCCTCACCCTCGATCTATAAAAAGGAAAATCAGCATGAAATACCCCAAGACCTTTGCCCTGCTCGGCATGCTCCTGGCTATCGACGCCTCGGCCCATGGCCTGTGGACCGAACAACGCCGCGGCAATATCGAGGTGATCTACGGCCACGGCGCCGAAGACAACGCCTTCAAGGCGCAGAAAATCAGTGGCGCCTGGGCCTACGACCTCGGCGGAAAGATGATCCCGGTCACGGTAGAGCGTTTGTCGGACCACGCGCGCCTGCAGCCGCTCAAGCCGCCGGCCGTGCTGGCGGTCGCCCTGGACAACGGCATGTGGTCGCAGACCGCCGACAAGAAATGGATCAACGAAGGCCGCAGCAAAGTGCCTGGGGCGATTGAATCAACCCAGACCTTCAAGTACAGCCTGGCGATCTACGAGCCGGGCGCCAAGCTGCCGAAGCTCGAACCGATCAAGTTCGTGATTCTGCCGGAAGTCGACCCGCTGACCGTCGGCCCCGGCCAATCGTTGCCGGTGCGGGTGCTGCTCGATGGCAAACCGGCGGCCGGTGTGAAGCTGGTGGGCGACTACCGCAGCGCACCGAACACCGTGAGCACTGAAACCGACGCCGAAGGCCGGGCCAAGGTGCTGGTGCGCAATGAAGGTTTGAACGTGATCGCCGCAAGCATGGAAATCCCGCTCAAGGACAACAAGGACGTGGCGACACGCGGGGTGTTTACTTCGCTGACATTCCTCGGTGAGCCGCATCACGAGTGAAGTCGAAAACTGCGGAGCTGAGCCGACGCCTTCGCGAGCAGGCTCGCTCCCACAGGGATTTACAAGTTTTGCCGACCTTTTGGACACCCTGAAACACATGTGGGAGCGAGCCTGCTCGCGAAAGCATCAGTTCAGCCACCCTTGAAGTGGCAGACAGTCAACCATCGCGAGCAAGCTCGCTCCCACAGGGCAGCGCTGAAGGTTAGAGCTCGCCCATAGCCTCGATCAGTGCCTGGTTCTGCTCCGGTGTGCCGATGCTGATCCGCAGGAACTGGGCGATGCGCGCCTGCTTGAAGTGCCGCACGATCACGCCCTGCTCGCGCAGTTTCGCCGCCAGCCCCGCCGCGTCATGTCGGGGGTGACGGGCGAAGATGAAGTTGGCCGCCGACGGCAGTACTTCAAAACCCTTGGCTTCAAGCTGCCCAACTACCCATTCGCGATGCTCGATGACCGACCGGCAGGTCTGGTCAAAATACTCGCGATCATCGAACGCTGCCGCGCCGCCGACATTTGCCAGGCGATCCAGCGGGTAGGAGTTGAAGCTGTTCTTGATCCGCTCCAACGCTTCGATCAAGTCCGGATGGCCCACCGCCAGGCCCACGCGCAGCCCCGCCAGCGAGCGTGACTTGGACAGGGTTTGTGTCACCAGCAGATTCGGATAACGATCCACCAGGCTGATGGCCGTTTCGCCGCCGAAATCGATATAGGCCTCATCGACCACTACCACTGAATCCGGGCTGGCCCTGAGGATCTGTTCCACCGCGTCCAGCGCCAGCAGGCAACCGGTCGGCGCATTCGGGTTGGGGAAAATGATCCCGCCATTGGGCTTGGCATAGTCTGCCGGGTCGATCCGGAATTGTTCATCCAGCGGCACCGCATCGAACTGGATACCGTACAGCCCGCAATAAACCGGATAGAAGCTGTAGCTGATGTCCGGGAACAACAACGGCTGATCGTGCTGCAACAAGCCGTGGAAAATGTGCGCCAGCACTTCATCCGAACCGTTGCCCAGGAACACCTGGTTGGTCTGCACTGCGTAATACCGGGCCACGGCGGTTTTCAACAAATCACTGTTGGGGTCCGGATACAGGCGCAGATTGTCGTTCAGCTCGGCCTGCATCGCGGCCAGGGCCTTGGGCGATGGGCCGTAGGGATTTTCGTTGGTGTTGAGCTTGACCAGCCGGGTCAGCTTCGGCTGTTCGCCCGGCACGTAGGGCACCAGGTTCTTGACGAACGGGCTCCAGAATTTACTCATTTCAGTTCCCCTGCCCTTCAATGGATGGCTCGTCAAGAATGCGGTACTCGGCGCTACGGGCGTGGGCGCTCAGCGATTCGCCGCGGGCCAGCACCGAAGCGGTCTTGCCCAGTTCGGACGCGCCCTGCTCGGAGCAGAAAATGATCGACGAACGTTTCTGGAAATCGTAAACGCCCAGCGGCGACGAGAAACGCGCGGTGCCGGAGGTCGGCAGCACGTGGTTGGGGCCCGCGCAATAGTCACCCAATGCCTCGGACGTGTGACGGCCCATGAAGATCGCACCGGCATGGCGAATCTTCGGCAGCCAGGCTTGCGGGTCGGCCACCGACAACTCCAGGTGTTCCGGCGCGATGCGGTTGGCGACCTCGATGGCCTGCTCCATGTCTTCGACCTTGATCAGCGCTCCACGGCCATTGATCGAGGTGTTGATGATCTCGGCGCGGTCCATGGTCGGCAGCAGCTTGGCGATACTGGCAGCGACCTTGTCGAGGAACCCGGCATCCGGACTGACCAGGATGGCCTGGGCATCTTCGTCGTGCTCGGCCTGGGAAAACAGGTCCATGGCGATCCAGTCCGGGTCGGTCTGGCCGTCGCAGACCACGAGGATCTCCGAAGGGCCGGCGATCATGTCGATGCCGACCTGGCCAAATACGTGGCGCTTGGCGGTGGCAACATAAATGTTGCCCGGCCCGACCACCTTGTCGACCCGCGGCACGCTTTCGGTGCCATAGGCCAACGCAGCCACGGCCTGCGCACCGCCGATGGTGAACACTCGGTCGACGCCGGCGATGCAGGCGGCCGCCAACACCAGTTCGTTGATTTCCCCGCGTGGAGTCGGGACGACCATGACCACTTCGGTCACGCCAGCCACCTTGGCCGGAATCGCGTTCATCAACACCGAAGACGGATAGGAGGCCTTGCCACCCGGCACATACAGGCCGGCGCGGTCCAGCGGCGTGACCTTCTGGCCAAGCACCGTGCCATCGGCTTCGGTGTAGCTCCAGGAATCCTGCTTCTGTCTTTCGTGATAGCTGCGCACGCGGGACGCAGCTTTTTCCAAGGCTTCGCGCTGGGGCACGGTGATTCGGGTCAGGGCCAGCTCCAGGCGCTCGCGCGGCAGGATCAGGTCGGCCATCGAGGCGACTTGCAGGCCGTCGAACTTCTGGGTGAACTCCACCAGTGCGGCATCACCACGCTCGCGCACGGCTTTGATAATGTCGAGCACACGCTGATTGACCGAGTCGTCGGACACACTCTCCCAGCTCAGCAGATGATCCAGATGATGTGCGAAATCCGGGTCGGCAGCGTTGAGTCGGCGAATCGAGGTGGGAGCGGTCATGGCGAGGGCCTCATTAATGGCAAATGCTCAGGCGCCCTAAGCTACCAGTCCATTCGCGTGGGCACCTGAGAAAATTGGCTATGACGCGGATAGACGGGCGCGACGCAGAAGTCGCGCAGGTGAATCAGCCGCGGTGTCGCGATTCCACTGCCTTGCGCAGGGTATCGATCAAGGCCTGGATGCGGGCGTGCTGCATTTTCATCGAAGCCTTGTTGACGACCAGCCGGGAGGTGACGTCGGCGATGAAATCCTGCGGCTCAAGACCATTGGCCCGCAACGTATTGCCGGTGTCGACGACGTCGATGATTTTGTCCGCCAGGCCGATCAGCGGCGCCAGCTCCATCGAGCCGTAGAGCTTGATGATGTCGACCTGACGGCCTTGTTCGGCGTAGTAACGCTTGGCAATGTTGACGAACTTGGTCGCCACCCGCAGGCGGCCCTTGGGCTCGGGGGCGCCGACCTTGCCGGCGGTCATCAGCTTGCAGCGGGCGATCCGCAGGTCCAGCGGCTCGTAAAGGCCCTGGCCGCCATACTCCATCAGCACGTCCTTGCCGGCTACGCCCAGATCGGCGGCGCCATGTTCCACATAGGTCGGCACATCGGTGGCGCGCACGATCAACAAGCGCACGTCGGCCTGGGTCGTGGGAATGATCAGCTTGCGGCTCTTGTCCGGATTCTCGGTCGGCACGATGCCCGCTTCGGCCAGAAGCGGCAGGGTGTCGTCAAGGATGCGGCCCTTGGACAGTGCGATGGTCAACATGGGAAGCGTCAGTCCTTATCAAGGTACTCATGCCTGGTCGCAAGCGGCGCCAGACAGACATCGAGGGTGCAACCACCCTCGATGTGAAACGAAATCAGAGGGCACTTCCGTGTGCCCGTTCAGCCGGTACTAGCCCGGTACGCGACGGATCTTGGCGCCGAGCATCTGCAGCTTCTCTTCGATGCACTCGTAGCCACGGTCGATGTGGTAGATGCGGTCGATCAGCGTGTCGCCTTCGGCAACCAGTGCAGAGATGACCAGGCTGGCCGAAGCCCGCAGGTCGGTCGCCATGACAGGCGCGCCTTTCAGTTTTTCGGTCCCGGTGACGATGGCCGTGTTGCCTTCGACCTGGATCCTGGCGCCCATGCGGTGCAGCTCGTAGACGTGCATGAAACGGTTTTCGAAGATCGTCTCGATCACCGCGCCCGTGCCTTCGGCAATGGCGTTGAGGGAGATGAACTGCGCCTGCATGTCAGTCGGGAACGCCGGGTATGGAGCGGTCCGCACGTTGACGGCTTTCGGCCGCTTGCCGTGCATGTTCACTTCGATCCAGTCTTCACCGCAGGTGACTTCGGCACCGGCTTCCTTGAGTTTTTCCAGGACGGCTTCGAGGATGGTCGGATCGGTGTCCTTGACCTTGACGCGACCACCTGTGACGGCGGCGGCTACCAGGTAGGTGCCGGTTTCGATACGGTCCGGCATCACTTTATAGGTGGCCGAGTGCAGGCGCTCGACGCCATCGATGGTGATGGTGTCGGTGCCGGCGCCGCTGATCCTGGCGCCCATGGCGATCAGGAAGTTCGCCAGGTCGACGACTTCAGGCTCGCGGGCAGCGTTTTGCAGCACGCTGCGGCCCTTGGCAAGGGCGGCGGCCATCATGATGTTTTCGGTACCGGTCACGCTGACGGTGTCGAAGAAGAAATGCGCGCCACGCAGGCCGCCTTCAGGCGCCTTGGCCTTGATGTAGCCGCCTTCGACGTCGATCACCGCGCCCATGGCTTCGAGGCCACGGATGTGCAGGTCCACCGGACGCGAACCGATGGCGCAACCGCCAGGCAAGGCGACTTCGGCTTCACCGAAACGAGCGACCATCGGGCCGAGTACCAGGATCGACGCACGCATGGTCTTCACCAGTTCGTACGGCGCGATCAGGGTCTTGATGGTGCGCGGGTCGATTTCGACGCTGAGCTTCTCGTCGATCACAGGCTCGATGCCCATGCGACCGAACAGCTCGATCATCGTGGTGATGTCGTGCAGGTGCGGCAGGTTGGCCACGGTCACCGGGCCATCGCACAGCAGCGTCGCGGCCAGGATCGGCAGGGCGGAGTTCTTTGCCCCGGAAATACGGATTTCGCCATCAAGACGAACGCCGCCGGTAATAATCAGTTTATCCATAAGAATCTCGAGGCCCTTGGGCTCAGGTGCGCTCGGCCCAGGCCGCGCTGCTGAAAAATTTCATCGTGACCGCGTGGATGCTGCCATCAGCAATCCATGGGTTCAAATGGGCATAGATGCTCTGCTGACGCTTCACTGGGCTCAACGCCGCCAGTTCATCGCTGATCACGTTCAACTGGAAGTTACAGCCTTCGCCTTCAACTTCCACCTGCGTACCAGGCAGCTTTCCTTCAAGGAAGCTCTTCACTTCTACAGCCTGCATGCTCAACCTCAATCGGCGCCCTGTGCGCACGGGTCGCACATCATACAAAAAAGCCCCGCGCCTGCGAACCCCGCGAAGCAGGACTCTGACAGGGGGCTCTTCCAGCGATGTGGGTCAGGGATGCGCCAACAGCTCGGTCAATTCGCTGACCTGGGCTATTTCGCGCATGTCTTCGGGCATCCCGCGGATGCTCCACGTCTTGCCGGCGGCCCTGGCGTCGCGCATGAAGCACAGCAGCAGCGACAGGCCGACGCTGCTGGACTTCTGCACGCCCGAACAGTCGATAACCAGCTCCGCAGTCTTCGCGGACTCGATCAGCGCCTGGCCCTGCTTGCGCAATCCAGGGCCGGTACGGTAATCGAGCACGCCGCTGAGCAGCAGCTCGCCGGCCTCGCTCAGGCGAACGGCCGATTCACTCACCGGCTCATTCATTGTTGCTGCTTCTCTTGGGCGTCTTCGGCAACTTCCTTGGCCTTGGCGACTTCACCGGCCCAACCGTTGATGGTCTTGTCCAGGTCATTGCCATTGCGCTGCATCGCATCGGCGAACTGGTCACGGAACAACTTGCCAATGTTGATACCGTTGATAATCACGTTGCGTACTTTCCACTCGCCGTTGATTTTCTCGAGTGTGTAGGAAACCGGGTAAACGGCGCCATTGTTGCCCTTGACCGTCATGCCGACGCTGGTGCGCTCGCCTGACTCATCCTTGGCCGGGTCGACCGTGATCCCCTGGTTGTTGTACTCGAGCAAGGCGTTGCCATAGAACTGGAACAGGCTGCGCTTGAAGTTTTCCTGGAAGCGGGTCATCTGCGCGGGCGTAGCCTTGCGCGAATATTTGACGGTCATGATGCTCTTGGAAATACCGTCGGCATCCACCACCGGCCCGACGATACGATTCAAGGACTCGTAGAATGCGCCCGGGTCCTGCTTGTACTTTTCCTTGTTCGCCGACAGATCGGCCAACAGTTGGTCGGTGGTCGTCTTGATGATGTCGTGCGCCGAAGG
Source organism: Pseudomonas sp. Z2-11 (assembly GCF_054161305.1). Lineage (NCBI taxonomy): Bacteria > Pseudomonadati > Pseudomonadota > Gammaproteobacteria > Pseudomonadales > Pseudomonadaceae > Pseudomonas > Pseudomonas sp. Z2-11. The sequence continues at coordinate 956,059 of NZ_CP096395.1, read as the reverse complement.
CGCCGCCACGGCGTTGCCCATCAGCGGCAGCGCCGCCAGCAGGACCAGCAGGCTGCGTCGCAGGATAGAGATCATTCAAAAGCTCCTCATTTGGCGTCTTTGCTAACGGTATTGAGCAGGAATTTACCGATCAGGTCCTCAAGCACCAGCGACGACTGCGTGTCGTGAATGGTCCCGCCATCCTTGAGCAGGGAGTCTTCCCCGCCCACGCTGATACCGATGTATTTCTCACCCAACAGCCCAGCCGTGAGGATAGATGCAGTGGAGTCAGTCGGCAGGTTGTCCACGCGCTTTTCCAGCTGCAGCGTCACCCGACCGGTGAAACTGTCGCGATCCAGATCGATTGCCGTGACCTTGCCGATGGTCACACCGGCCATGGTCACCTTGGCTCTGACCGTCAAACCGGCGATATTGTCAAAATAAGCATAAAGTTTATAAGTATCGGTGCTTGCGGTCGGCGCCAGTCCACTGACCCGCAGGGCCAGCAACAGCAAAGCCAGGATGCCAGCCAGCAGGAAAAGGCCGACACCGATTTCCAGGGTGCGGTTTTGCATCAGAAATCTCCAAACATCAAGGCGGTCAGAATAAAGTCAAGGCCCAGGACGGCCAACGAGGCGTATACCACGGTCTTGGTTGTGGCACGGCTGATCCCCTCTGACGTGGGCTCACAGTCATAACCTTGAAACACGGCGATCCAGGTCACCACGAAAGCGAATACGGCACTCTTGATCACACCGTTGAGCACATCGTCGAGAAAATCGACGCTGTTCTGCATGTTGGCCCAGTAGGAGCCTTCATAGACCCCCAGCCAATCGACGGCAACCCATGAGCCGCCCCAGATCCCCACGACGCTGAAGATCATTGCCAGCACCGGCAGGGAAATGAAGCCGGCCCACAAGCGCGGGGCAATGATGTACTTGAGCGGGTCGACCCCGATCATTTCCAGGCTGGACAGCTGTTCGGTGGACTTCATGTTACCGATTTCGGCCGTCAACGCTGAACCGGCGCGCCCGGCAAACAGCAGTGCCGTGACCACGGGGCCGAGCTCACGCAGCAAGGTCAGCGCAACCATCTGCCCGACCGCCTGCTCCGAACCGTAGCTGGACAATATGCTGAAGCCCTGGAGCGCCAGGACCATGCCGATGAAAATCCCCGAGACGACGATGATCACCAGGGACATCACCCCCACCGAATGCAGTTGCTTGACCAGCAGGCCAAAACCGCCGCCGGTCGAACTGCGACCGAGCAAGGCGTGCATCAGGAACAGCGACGAACGCCCCAGTACCGCCACCACGTCGATGCCCGAGCGACCGAACAGGCGGACTCTTTCTATTAATGACTTCTTGCGCATCAGCGCTTCCCCAGCAGATCGGTACGGTAATCCGTGGCCGGAAAATGGAACGCCACCGGGCCGTCCGGATCACCTTTCATGAATTGGCGAATACGCGGGTTGTCCGAATCCTTCAACTCCTCGGGCGTGCCCTGCCCCAGCACCTGACCATCGCCGACCACATAGATGTAGTCGGCAATGCTCGCGGTTTCGGCCAGGTCGTGGGACACCACGATACTGGTGATGCCCAACGCATCGTTGAGCAAGCGGATCAGGCGCACCAGCACGCCCATGGCGATAGGGTCCTGCCCGACGAAGGGCTCGTCGTACATGAGGATCTGCGGATCGAGGGCAATCGCCCGAGCCAGCGCGACCCGACGCTTCATGCCACCGGACAGTTCGTCCGGCATCAGCTCCAGGGCGCCGCGCAGCCCGACGGCCTGCAATTTGAGCAGGACAATATCGCGGATCATCTCTTCCGGCAGCTCCGTATGGACCCGCAGGGGAAACGCCACGTTTTCGAACACGTCGAGATCGGTAAACAGCGCACCGCTCTGGAACAGCACGCCCATATGCTTGCGCGCATCGAACAGATCGCTGCGCGACAATTCTGGAAGATTCTGGCCATTGACCCAGACTTCGCCGGCACTGGGACGCAATTGTGCCCCCATCAGGCGCAGCAGCGTGGTCTTGCCGCAGCCGGAAGGCCCCATGATGCCGGTCACCTTGCCGCGCGGGATACGAATATCGATGTCATTAAAAATGCTGCGCGTCCCTCGCTTGAAGGACAGCCCCTTCAGCTCGACCGCGTAGGCGTTGTCGGCACTCATCTAAACTCCTTGCGATGCAGCCTCATATTCGGATGTCCCGGCCAGCCGACAAACGCCGGTAACGCCGGGCACACGAACCGGCGGCGAACTATATCACTGCAACGACCAAGCGCCCAAGGCCGACGCCCGCCCGTTGAGCCTTGCTTGAGGTAAAACGTCACATTTCATGTCAAGCGTTGGGGCTGCCTGAACAAAGCATGACGAACTAACGTGAGGGAATCGTTCATTGCCGGTATAATCGCCGCCTTTTCATCGGGCTATACGATTTCTGACATGAGCCAATCCAGCGAACTGATTCAATCGGCACAACGTACCCTCCGCCTCGAACTCGAAGCCGTGCAAGGTCTGCTGGCCCATATCGATGCTGATTTCGTACGTGCGTGCGAGATGATTCTGTCCAGCAAGGGCCGCGTGGTCGTGGTGGGCATGGGTAAATCCGGGCACATCGGCAACAAGATTGCCGCGACCCTGGCCAGCACCGGCACCCCGGCGTTTTTTGTCCACCCCGCTGAAGCCAGCCATGGCGACATGGGCATGATCACTCGGGACGACATCATCCTGGCGCTGTCGAACTCCGGCTCCACCAATGAAATCGTCACCCTGCTGCCGCTGATCAAGCGCCTGGGCATCCAGTTGATCAGCCTCACCGGCAATCCTGACTCGCCGCTGGCCAAGGCCGCCGAGGTGAACCTCAACGTGCACGTCGAACACGAAGCCTGCCCGCTGAACCTGGCACCCACCTCTTCCACCACGGCGGCGCTGGTCATGGGCGACGCCCTGGCCGTGGCCTTGCTGGAAGCCAGGGGCTTCACCGCCGAAGATTTCGCTTTCTCCCACCCCGGTGGCGCCCTGGGCCGCCGGCTGCTGCTCAAAGTCGAAAACGTGATGCACGCGGGAGATGCATTGCCGCAGATACAGCGTGGCACGCTGCTCAAGGACGCCCTCATGGAGATGACCCGCAAGGGCCTGGGCATGACCGTTATTCTAGAGACGGACGGCAAGCTCGCCGGGATCTTCACCGACGGCGACCTGCGTCGTACCCTGGATCGCACCATCGATATCCACAGCACGACCATCGATGAGGTCATGACCCCCCACGGCAAGACGGCCCGGGCCGAAATGCTTGCCGCCGAAGCCTTGAAGATCATGGAAGACCACAAGATCAGCGCCCTGGTGGTGGTCGACGACGAAGACCGCCCGGTGGGCGCCCTGAATATGCACGACTTGCTGCGTGCGGGAGTCATGTAAATGAGCACAGACCTGTTGCAACGCGGCAAAGCAATCAAACTGGCAGTGTTTGACGTGGATGGTGTGCTGACCGATGGCCGCCTGTACTTCCTCGAAGACGGCAGCGAATTCAAGACGTTCAACACCCTTGATGGCCAGGGCATCAAGATGCTGATGGCCACCGGCGTGCAGACCGCCATCATCAGTGGCCGCAAGACCCCAGTGGTCGAACGGCGCGCGAAGAACCTCGGCATCCCGCACCTTTATCAGGGCCGCGAAGACAAATTGGTGGTGCTGGACGAACTCCTCGGCCAACTCAATCTAAGCTATGAGCAGGTCGCCTACCTTGGTGACGATCTGCCAGACCTTCCGGTGATCCGCCGTGTCGGCCTGGGCATGGCCGTGGCCAACGCGGCCGCCTTCGTACGCGAGCACGCCCATGGCGTTACCACGGCGAGGGGCGGCGAAGGCGCGGCCCGAGAATTTTGTGAACTGATCCTGCGTGCCCAGGGCCACCTCGAAGCGGCCAACGCCGCGTACCTGTGAGCCACCTATGCTAAGCAAGAAAATTCGCACCATCCTGGTGTTCGGCTGTATCGCCGCGATCTTCGCGGCGGTGGGCTACTGGAACATCAGCCCGGAACGCTTCCTCGACCAGCCCGCGGTCCAGGCGCCGGAGAACGATATCGACTGGTACGCGACCAACACGCATACCTTGCAGTACCTGCCTGACGGCAAGGTGCAGTATGAGATGACCTCGGACAAGGTCGATCACGTGAAGGCCAGCGACATCACGCTGGTTACCAAGCCGGACCTGAACATGTTCCGCGGCACGGAATTTCCGTGGCACGTACAAAGCGAGCGTGCCGAGGTCAATCCCGGCGGCACCGAGGTGGAACTGATCGACTCGGTACGCGTGGCCCGGACCGATGAGAAGAACCGTACGACCATCATTACCAGTACCCGTATGACAGTCTTCCCGCAGCGCCAATATGCGCAGACCGAGCAACCCGTTAGAATCGACGGCGCCGGCGGCGTGTCGACCGGCACGGGAATGAAGGCCTATTTGAAGGAAAGCAGGATACACCTGCTATCGAACGTAAGAGGACAGTATGAAGCTCGCTAAAACCCTCCCTATTTTGCTCAGTCTGGGCGCAGCACTGGGAAGCGCGAGCGCCTGGGCCCTCCCCACCGACCGCGACCAGCCTATCCGCATCCAGGCCGACGACGCGCAACTGGACGACAAGAACGGCGTCGCCACCTACAAAGGCGACGTGATCATCACCCAGGGCTCGATGAAGGTCACCGGCAACACCGTGACCATCACGCGCACCCAGTCCGGCGACATCGACGTGGTGACCTCGGTGGGCAACCTGGCCTACTTCGAGCAGATGCAGACCGCGGGCGACACCAAGCCGGTCCAGGGCTATGGCGTCACCATCCAGTATCATGCGTCCCAGGACCGTGTCGTGCTGATCGACCGCGCCAAGGTTGTCGACAAGGACAATAACGTGACCCAGGGCGAGAAAATCGTCTATGACACCAACAAGAAACTCGCCAGCGCCGGTCGCGCCACTGGCAGCAAGGTCACCGAATCGCGCCCGCGCATCGACATGGTGATCCAGCCGAAGAAGAAAACCGACGAGCAGAAGGCCCAGTAATGGCAACTCTGAAAGCTCAGCATCTGGCCAAGAGCTACAAGAACCGCCAAGTAGTGCGTGACGTCAGCCTGTCCATCGAAAGCGGCCAGATCGTAGGCTTGCTCGGCCCCAACGGCGCGGGCAAGACCACCTGCTTCTACATGATTGTCGGCTTGGTGCAGGCCGACCAGGGTCGAGTACTGATCGATGATCTGGACGTCAGCCACCGGCCGATGCATGGCCGGGCAAAGGCTGGCATTGGCTACCTGCCACAAGAGGCGTCGATCTTTCGCAAGCTGTCGGTGGCCGACAACATCATGGCGATCCTGGAAACCCGCCAGGAGCTCGACAAGGCTGGCCGTCGCCAGGAGTTGGAAAGCCTGCTGCAGGAGTTCCATATCAGCCACATTCGCGACAACCTGGGCATGAGCCTGTCCGGTGGCGAACGTCGCCGCGTGGAGATCGCCCGCGCCTTGGCAACCGCGCCGAAATTCATTCTGCTCGACGAGCCGTTTGCCGGCGTGGACCCGATTTCCGTGGGCGACATCAAGCAGATCATCCATCACCTCAAGGCCAAAGGGATCGGCGTGCTGATCACCGACCACAACGTGCGCGAGACGCTGGATATCTGCGAAACCGCCTACATCGTCAACGATGGCCAGCTGATCGCCGAGGGCGACTCCGCCACCATCCTGGCCAACGAACTGGTCAAGGAAGTGTATCTGGGTCATGAGTTCCGCCTTTAAGCAAAGGTGGCCTGGCGGATGCCGGGGCGCCCTCAATTAATTGAGATCGCCCCCTAGGCAAACACTTCAGTTTCAGGCATATAATTTGCTTAAGTTTGGCGCTCCGGCGCCCTGTAGTGGATGGCGCATGTGCGCCGGCGAATAAGGTGTTAAGCCCCAGCCATGAAACCATCGCTAGTCTTGAGAATGGGCCAGCAGCTGACGATGACACCGCAGCTGCAACAGGCTATCCGCCTACTCCAATTGTCGACCCTGGACCTGCAACAGGAAATCCAGGAGGCCCTGGAGTCCAATCCGATGCTCGAACGCCAGGAAGAAGGCGACGACTTCGACAACACCGACCCATTGGCCGACAACGTCGAGCAGAAAACCACCCCGGAGGTCCCGGAACCGTCCTATCAGGAAGCCGCCCCGACGGTAGATAACCTCGACGATGGCGAATGGAGCGAACGCATTCCCAGTGACCTGCCCGTAGACACGGCATGGGAAGACGTCTACCAGACCAGCGCCAGCAGCCTGCCAGGCGGCGATGACGACGAGTGGGACTTCACCACTCGCACGTCCGCGGGTGAAAGCCTGCAGAGCCATCTGCTGTGGCAATTGAACCTGGCGCCGATGTCGGACACCGATCGGCTGATCGCGGTGACGTTGATCGATTGCATCAACAACCAGGGCTACCTGGACGAGACCCTCGAAGAGATCCTCGAAGCCTTCGATCCGGAGCTCGATATCGAGCTGGACGAGATCGAAGCCGTGCTGCACCGCATCCAGCAATTCGAACCCGCCGGCATCGGCGCTCGCAACCTCGGTGAGTGTCTGCTGCTGCAATTGCGCCAGCTGCCCGCCAAGACGCCATGGCTGGCCGAAGCCAAGCGCCTGGTAACCGATTACATCGACCTGTTGGGCGGCCGCGACTACAGCCAGCTGATGCGCCGGATGAAGCTCAAGGAAGATGAGCTGCGCCAGGTCATCGAACTGGTGCAAAGCCTGAATCCGCGCCCCGGCTCGCAAATCGAGTCCACCGAGCCCGAGTATGTCGTCCCCGATGTGATCGTGCGCAAACACAATGATCGCTGGCTGGTGGAGCTGAACCAGGAATCGGTACCCAAGCTGCGGGTCAATGCCCAATACGCAGGTTTCGTGAAGCGCGCCGACACCAGCGCCGACAATACCTTCATGCGCAACCAGTTACAGGAGGCGCGCTGGTTCATCAAGAGCCTGCAAAGCCGCAACGAAACCCTGATGAAAGTCGCCACCCAGATCGTCGAGCATCAGCGCGGCTTCCTGGAGTATGGCGACGAAGCGATGAAACCGTTGGTCCTGCACGATATCGCCGAGGCGGTGGGCATGCACGAGTCGACGATTTCAAGGGTGACCACCCAGAAATTCATGCATACCCCAAGGGGCATCTATGAATTGAAATACTTTTTCTCCAGCCACGTCAGTACCTCCGAAGGCGGTGAATGCTCGTCCACGGCCATCCGCGCGATCATTAAAAAACTGGTCGCCGCGGAAAATCAGAAAAAGCCGTTGAGTGACAGCAAGATCGCTGGTTTACTGGAGGCACAAGGCATTCAGGTGGCCCGCCGTACCGTCGCCAAATACCGCGAATCCCTGGGAATCGCACCTTCGAGCGAACGCAAGCGGTTGATGTAATAGGCCACGCCACAGCGTTCCAGTGGCAGGTATTTCTGCCTGCCGCTTTATGCACTGGCAACGAAGGAGAAGCTGTATGCAAGTCAACATCAGTGGACACCAACTGGAAGTGACCGAACCCCTGCGCACCTACATCGGCGAAAAGCTCGACCGATTGGAAAGGCATTTCGACAAGATCACCAACGTGCAAGTCACGATGAACGTCGAGAAGCTGCTGCAGAAAATCGAAGCCACGCTGCATATCCCCGGCGGAGAAGTGGTTGCCAACGCAGAGCATTCAGACATGTATGCCGCGATTGACCTGCTGACCGACAAGCTGGATCGCCAACTCAAAAAGCATAAGGAAAAGACCCAGAGCCTCCTCCAGGGCGCAACCGGTCGTTAACCCCCCCAATCCATGATCCGACTAGAATCCATCCTGACCCCCGGCCGTTCCCAGGTGAACGCGCCGGGTGGCAGTAAAAAGAAAGCCCTCGAACAAATCGCCAACCTGATCCACCGCGAAGTGCCGGATCTGGAAATGCAGGACGTTTTCGAGGCGCTGGTTGCCCGTGAAAAACTCGGTTCCACCGGTTTTGGCAACGGCATCGCCATTCCCCATTGTCGCCTCAAGGGTTGTTCCGCGCCGATCAGTGCGCTGCTACACCTTGAAGCCCCCATCGATTTCGACGCCATCGACGGCGCCCCGGTCGACCTGCTGTTCGTATTGCTGGTCCCGGAAGCGGCGACCGATGCGCACCTTGAGCTGCTGCGTCAGATCGCCAGCATGCTCGACCGCAAGGAAGTACGCGAAAAACTGCGCAGCGCCCCGAGCAACGAAGCCTTGTATCAGGTAGTCCTGGACGAGCAGAACGGCCATTAAACATGCGCATGATTATCGTCAGTGGCCGCTCCGGCTCCGGTAAAAGCACGGCCCTCAACGTCCTTGAGGACAGCGGCTACTATTGCATCGACAATCTGCCGGCCGGCCTGCTTCCGGAACTGGCCGAGCGCGCCCTGATCCATACCGAGCTGGCGCAACCGCTGGTAGCCGTGTCCATCGACGCTCGCAACCTGCCGAGCCATTTGTCGCGGTTTCCAGAATTGCTCGAGGAAGTGCGCAACCGGCATATCCAATGCGACGTGCTGTACCTGGACGCTGACGAAGAAACCCTGCTCAAGCGCTTTTCGGAAACCCGCCGACGCCACCCCTTGAGCAACGCCAGCCGCTCCCTCGCGGAAGCGATCCATGACGAGAGCCAACTGCTGGGGCCGATTGCCGACCTGGCGGACCTGAAGGTCAACACCACCAACCTGAACCTGTACCAGTTGCGCGACACCATCAAGTTGCGCCTGCTGAACCAGCCGGAACCCGGTACGGCGTTCCTGGTGGAGTCGTTCGGCTTCAAGCGTGGCATGCCGGTGGATGCCGACCTGGTGTTTGATGTCCGCTGCCTGCCCAACCCTTACTGGAAACCTGAACTGCGCGAGCAGTCCGGGCTCGACCAGCCGGTGATCGACTACCTGGCCGCCCAGCCGGACGTCGAGGAAATGTACCAGGACATCTCCAGCTACCTGCTCAAATGGCTGCCGCGTTTTGCCGCCAACAACCGCGCCTATGTCACGATTGCCGTCGGCTGCACTGGCGGTCATCACCGCTCCGTGTACCTCACGGAACGCCTGGGTCAGCTCCTGCAACAAACCTTGAAGAATGTCCAGGTCCGCCACCGCGACCTCAGCTAAAGGATTCACACCGCGATGCCTGCTCGGGAAATTGAAATCATCAACAAGCTGGGGTTGCATGCCCGCGCGTCGGCGAAATTTGTCGGTGTCGCGGGTAAGTTTCCGGATACCACGATCAGGGTCGGGCGCACGCCGGAGGCAACAGTCGACGGTAAGAGCATCATGGCGATGATGATGCTGGCTGCGGGTAAAGGCACCAAGATCCACTTGAGTACCGAAGGTGAACAGGCGCAGGAAGCCATGGATGCGCTGGTGGAGCTGATCAACAACTATTTCGACGAAGGCGAGTAATTCAGCCGCCGCTGATTGACCCGTGGCGAGGGAGCTTGCTCCCGCTGGGCTGCGAAGCAGCCCCTCTTTCTCAACACAGATGTTACGACTGCTTCGCAGCCGAGCGGGAGCAAGCTCCCTCGCCACAAAACCTCATTCACTTGCAGATTTTGCATCACCCCAACGCCGTATCCATCACCATCATCAAGCAGAACCCAATCAAAAGCCCCAGGCTCGCCAGTTTTTCGTGCCCATTGCGGCGCGATTCTGGAATCACCTCATGGGTCACCACCAACAGCATCGCTCCGGCGGCCAGCGCCAACCCCAACGGCAACAGCACCTCGGCCAACGTCACCAGCCAGGCACAAAGCAATGCGAACACCGGCTCGACCAGCCCTGACGCTGCGCCAATCAGGAACGCCTTGACCCGCGACATCCCCGCCGCGGCCAGCACCAGCGCAATCACCAGCCCTTCCGGCACATCCTGCAAAGCGATGCCCATCGCCAGGCTATCGGCATCCGCCATGCCGCCGCCCGCCGAAACGCCCACCGCCATGCCTTCCGGGATGTTGTGGGCGATGATGGCGAACACGAACAACCAGATCCGCGGCGCAATAACCGGTCGTCCTGGCGTCGCAACCAGTCGTTCAGGGCTGGCAGAGACCTTGCGGTCCACCAGGTACAGTCCGAACGCCCCCGACAGGATGCCGAAACAGATGAGCCCGCTGGCCGCCCAAGGCGTGAAGCCCAACTGCTCGGCTGCGGCAATGCCCGGCACGATGAGCGAAAACGCGGTGGCGGCGAGCATCACCCCGGCCCCGAAGCCCAGCAGCGAGTCGCTCATGGCCTGAGGCATGCGCCGTATCACCAGCACCGGCACCGCGCCCAACGCCGTACCCAAGGCGCAAAGCCCACCGCCCTGGAGCGCACGCAATATTTTTGGCTCAAGGTCCAGCCACGCCAGCCCTTGGGCCGCCAACAATGTCATGCCGGCCAACAGCAACAGCGAGCCCAAGGCATAGCGGAACATTCGCCCGCCGCCTATCGCCAGAGTTTCAGTGTCCATAGTCAGCCTTGGGTTGTTTATAAGAACTCAAGCAAGCGCAGCCTGGTAGCGCCGGGCGACTTCTGGCCAATTGATCACGTTGTAGAACGCGTTGATGTATTCCGGACGGCGGTTTTGATACAGCAGGTAATAGGCATGCTCCCAGACGTCCAGGCCCAGGATCGGCGTGTTGCCGCCCATCAGCGGACTGTCCTGGTTGCCGCTGCTTTCCACCACCAGAGTCTTTTGCGGGGTCACACTCAACCAGGCCCAGCCGCTGCCGAAGCGGGTCAGTGCCGCTTTCGTGAAGGCTTCCTTGAACTGATCGAGACCGCCCAACTGCGCGTCCATCGCCGCTGCCAGCGCACCGTCCGGCTGCCCGCCACCGTGGGGCGTCATCACTTCCCAGAACAGCGAGTGGTTCGCATGACCACCGCCCTGGTTGATCACCGCGGCTCGTAGCGCCTGCGGTAATTGCTCCACGCTGGCCACCAGTTTTTCTATGGGCCAATCGGCATATTCAGTGCCATCCACCGCCGCGTTGAGGTTGTTGATATAAGTCTGGTGATGCTTGGTGTAGTGAATCTCCATGGTCTGCGCATCGATGTGCGGTTCCAGGGCGTCGTAGGCGTAAGGCAATGCAGGCAAGGTGAAAGCCATCTCAGTGGACTCCGTAATGGTAAGGGACGTGGCTGTGCCGGGACGAAACGGCAGCGTTGTGCAGCAGGCGCTGAGTGCGTGGGTACTCGCCATGCTCGCTGATGAAATTCAGCAGTTCGACATAGGTCCTGTGGCTCTGGCGCATCGCGGCGGCACGCAGGGCCGGCGCCAGGCGTTCGTCCTGCATGGTCTGCAATAACCGTTGGTGAACCGCGCAGAGGTATTCGGCGCTCTCCTCCGGCTGGTTCAGGCGCAAGTGCAGATCCGCCAGGTTATGATGCGACACGACACAGGCGGCCACGGCTTCGTCGGCATCCGCCCAACGCTCGAACAACACCTGCGCCAGGGCCAGGGCTTGCAGGTAGGCTTCGCGGGCATCCACCCACTCGCCCTGCAGGAAATGGTGATTGGCCCGTTCGATCGTACGTTTCCAATGCTCCATGATGAGTCCTCCACACAAGTGTCGGGGTTACACACCGCCCGCGGTGAGCTTTTCCGGGTCCAGCAGGATCTCCAGTTCGGCGCGCGACAGGTCGGTGTGTTCCAAGGCGACATCGATCACCGGGCGACCTTGCTGATAAGCCTTCTTGGCAATTTCAGCGGCCTTCTGGTAACCAATGATCGGATTCAGTGCCGTGACCAGGATAGGATTGCGCGACAGCGCTTCCTTGAGCCTGGCTTCGTTGACCTTGAACGTGGCGATGGCCTTATCCGCCAGCAATCGGCTGGCGGTGGACATCAGGGCGATGCTGCTCAGCAGGTTCTGGGCGATGATCGGCAGCATCACGTTGAGTTCGAAATTGCCCGACTGGCCGGCGATGGTAATCACCGCGTCGTTGCCGATGACCTGGGCTGCGACCATGGCGGTGGCTTCGGGAATGACCGGGTTGACCTTGCCGGGCATGATCGAGGAGCCCGGCTGCAGGCCCTCGAGCTCGATCTCGCCCAGGCCGGCCAGCGGCCCTGAGTTCATCCAGCGCAGGTCGTTGGCGATTTTCATCAGCGACACGGCGGTGGTCTTGAGCTGCCCGGAAACCGCCACGGCAGTGTCCTGGGAGCCGATCAACGCGAACAGGTTCTTGCCCGGGGTGAATTGCACCTGGGTCAGTTGCGTCAGCTGCTGGCTGAACAATTCGGCGAAGCGTGGATGGGCATTGACGCCGGTGCCAACCGCCGTACCGCCCTGGGCCAGGGACTGCAGGCTCGGCAACAGATCCTGCAAGTGGCCGATGTTGGCCTTGAGCTGTTGCGCCCAACCGTCGAGCACCTGGCTCAAGCGCACCGGCATGGCATCCATCAGGTGGGTGCGGCCAGTCTTTATGAAGGGATGGACCTCTTCGGCCTTGCGTTCGATCACCTGGACCAGGTGCAACAGCGCCGGCAGCAATTGCTCGTGCAGGGCCAGCGCGGCGCTGACATGAATGCTGGTGGGGATGATGTCGTTGCTGCTCTGGCCATAATTGACGTGGTCGTTCGGGTTGACCACCTCTCCCAGCAAGCGGCTGGCAAGCGTGGCAATCACTTCGTTGGCGTTCATGTTGGAACTGGTGCCGGAGCCGGTCTGGAAGATATCTACCGGAAAATGCGCCATGAAGTCGCCTTCGAGCAGGCCCTGGGCCGCATCGACGATGGCCTTGCCCTGGGCGACGCTGATTTGCTCCAACTCGACATTGGCTCGTGCGGCTGCGGCCTTGGCCAGGATCAGGGCACGAATGAACTGCGCCGGCATGCGCTGGCCGCTGACCGGAAAATTATCCACCGCGCGCTGGGTCTGCGCGCCATAGAGTGCGTCCACGGGGACCTGAAGTTCACCCATGCTGTCGCGTTCGATACGGGTATTACTCATCGGGAAATCCTTGCTCCAGTTCAATAAGGGAAATCGATGGCTCCAGCGCGCAGGTAGCCAGCGCCCAGGCATGGCTTTGCCAACGCTTGAGGCGGCAGCGGCAAAGCGCTTGCCGCTCAAGTTCACGCAAAGGACGCCAAGCTTGATCCAGGCAGAGGGTGCGCCAGTGCCAGGGCAGCGCGACATCCGAAGCGGTGTCGAGCAACAGCCGGAAGGCGGTTTCGCCAATCATCCACGGCGACGTGGCGGTACAGCAGGCCAGGTAGCGCCCCTCGGCCAGGTAGTGTTCGATCAGCCGCGGCTCGTCCGGGCTCATCGCGCAGCGGATCTGGCGGCTCATCCAGCGCCAGTTTTCAAGGTAGGGTTGTTCGTGCAGGGCAGGACTCATGACCGGGGCTCAATCGGCGAATGAGATTCATTATTAGATGATAATAAGAACCAACACAACAGCAAGATAGCACTCACCGTCGTGGCGAGGGAGCTTGCTCCCGCTGGGTCGCGCAGCGGCCCCAGGATTTTGCGGTCGCTGCGCAACCGAGCGGGAGCAAGCTCCCTCGCCACAAAAGCTCTCTTGTCTCGGGTTTCTGCTGGCACAAAAAAGGCGCGTCATCCCAACGGATGACGCGCCTTTTTTGATGCGATGAGTTTCAGCTACCCGCCACCATCATTCGCTCGATCAGCACCGAGCCGGTGCGGATGTTGCTGCGCAGCTCCAAGTCGCTGCCCACCGCCACGATCTGCTTGAACATATCGCGCATGTTGCCGGCAATTGTGACTTCCTGGACCGGGAACTGGATCTCGCCATTTTCGACCCAGAACCCCGCCGCGCCACGGGAATAATCGCCGGTCACCATGTTCAAGCCATGGCCCATCAGCTCGGTGACTAACAACCCACGCCCCATGCGCCGCAGCAGCGCTGCCTGGTCTTCCTCGCCATGAGTGACGAACAGGTTGTGCACGCCACCGGCGTTAGCGGTACTCGGCATGCCCAGCTTGCGACCCGAATAGGTGCCGAGGATGTACGAAACCAGCTCGCCGTTTTCCACGAACGGCTTGGCATAGGTGGCCAGGCCATCCCCGTCGAAAGCCGAACTGCCCATGGCCTGCATCAGGTGCGGACGCTCGTCGATGGTCATCCATTCCGGAAACAATTTCTGGCCCAGCGCGCCTTCGAGGAACGAGGATTTGCGGTACAGGTTGCCGCCGGACACCGCTGACAGGAAGCTGCCGAACAAGCCACCGGCCAACTCGGCGGAGAACAGCACCGGCACCTCACAGGTCGGCACAGGCCGCGCGCCCAGGCGACTGGCGGCCCGTTGCGCAGCCTTCTGGCCGATGCTCACCGGGTCCGCCAGCAATGTGCCCTGGCGACTCACGTCGTACCAGTAGTCGCGCTGCATCTGCCCGTCGGCCTCGGCGATCATCACGCAGCTGAGGCTGTGACGCGTCGATGCGTACCCGCCGATGAAACCATGGCTGTTGCCATAGACGCGGCATCCCTGGTGGGTATTGAGCGTAGTGCCGTCGGCATTCTTGATCCGGCTGTCGGCGTCGAATGCCGCCGCTTCGCAGCGCAGTGCCTGCTCGATGGCCTGCTCGGGCGTGATGTCCCAGGCGTGGAACAGATCGAAGTCCTTGAGCTCCTTGCACATCAGCGCGGCATCGGCCAGGCCGGAGGCTTCGTCTTCGGACGTATGCTGGGCAATCGCCAATGCAGCGGCGACTGTTTCGCGAATGGCGTCAGGGCCGCTGGCCGAGGTGCTGGCCGACCCCTTGCGCTGCCCCACGTAAAGGGTGATACCAAAGCCCTGGTCGCGATTGAATTCGACGGTCTCCACTTCGCGTTGGCGCACCGACGTCGACAGCCCCTGCTCCAGCGACACCGCCACTTCGCACGCGCTGGCGCCCTGTCGCCTGGCTTCGGCGAGGATCTGCTCGACCTGTTCCTGCAGTGCCGGCAATGCTTGCGGGCCGACGCTTTGAACTGCACTCATGGTGTTCTCCACTCAAATTCTGCTTTCGGTAATGGCCATCGAGCGACCGGGCCGGACAAGCGGCCCCCGACTGGTTATCATGGCGGCGTTTCTTTGCGGACTGCCACCATGGTTGATTCTTACGACGACTCCCTCTACGAGGGTGAAAAAAGCAAATCCCAGGTCAAACGCGAGCTGCATGCTCTGGTTGACCTCGGCGAGCGCCTGACAACACTCAAGCCTGACTTGCTGGCCAAACTGCCCTTGACCGACGCCTTGCGCCGGGCCCTGGCCGATGCGCCCAAGCACACCGCGAATATCGCGCGTAAACGGCACCTGCAATTCATCGGCAAGCTGATGCGCGACCAGGACACTGACGCCATCCTGGTTCTGCTCGACCAGCTCGATGCCTCCACCCGGCAGTACAACGAGCGTTTCCACAACCTGGAACGCTGGCGTGATCGCCTGATCGCAGGCGATGACGGTACTCTGGAAAAATTCGTCATCGACTACCCGGAGGCCGATCGCCAGCAACTGCGCTCGCTGATCCGTCAGGCCCAGCACGAACTGGCGCAGAACAAGCCGCCGGCGTCGAGCCGTAAAATCTTCAAGTACATCCGTGAGCTGGACGAGACTCAACGCGGCCTGCGCTGATCGTAACAGCTTGACTCCTCTGCAAGAGGCGGCAGTTACCGTGGCGAGGGAGCTTGCTCCCGCTCGGTTGCGTAGCAACCGCATTGGGGCTACTGCGTAGCCCGGCGGGAGCAAGCTCCCTCGCCACGATGACGTGCGCACATCCTTGAATATTTTTATGCGCCCGTGCCACCCACGGTAATCGCATCGATCTTCAGTGTCGGCTGACCGACGCCTACCGGCACCGACTGACCGTCCTTGCCACACGTGCCCACGCCGCTGTCCAGCGCCAGGTCGTTACCGACCATCGACACCTTGCTCATCGCCTCCGGCCCGTTGCCGATCAACGTCGCGCCCTTGACCGGTGCGGTGATCTTGCCGTCTTCGATCAGGTAGGCCTCGCTGGTGGAAAACACGAACTTGCCGCTGGTGATGTCCACCTGGCCGCCGCCGAGATTGGCGCAGTAGATGCCCTTCTTCACCGACGCGATGATTTCCGCCGGATCACTCTGGCCGCCGAGCATGTAGGTGTTGGTCATGCGCGGCATGGGCAGGTGCGCGTAAGACTCGCGGCGACCGTTGCCGGTGCGGGCCACGCCCATGAGGCGGGCATTGAGCTTGTCCTGCATGTAACCCTTGAGCACGCCGTTCTCGATCAGCGTGGTGCATTCGGTCGGGGTGCCTTCATCGTCGACGCTCAGCGAACCACGACGCCCGGCGAGCGTGCCGTCGTCGACGATGGTGCAGAGTTTCGAGGCGACCATCTCGCCCATGCGCCCGCTGTAGGCCGAACTGCCCTTGCGGTTGAAGTCACCTTCCAGGCCGTGACCCACGGCTTCGTGCAGCAGCACGCCGGACCAGCCGGAGCCGAGCACCACTGGCAACGTGCCGGCCGGGGCCGGGACGGCCTCCAGGTTCACCAGCGCCTGGCGCAGCGCTTCGCGGGCGTAGCCCATGGCGCGGTCTTCGCTGAGGAAATAGCGATAGTCGGTACGACCGCCACCCCCATGGCCGCCGCGCTCACGGCGACCGTTCTGCTCGACGATCACGCTGACGTTGAAACGCACCAGCGGCCGCACATCCGCCGCCAGGCCACCGTCGGTGGAGGCCACCAGAATCCGCTCCCAGACCCCGGCCATGCTCACCGATACCTGCTGGATACGCGGGTCGAGGGCACGCGTGGCGACGTCGATGCGCTTGAGCAGCTCGACCTTTTCGGCGCGGCTCATGACTTCCAGTGGGTTGTCCGGCGCATACAGCTGGGCCACGTCCTGGCTGCTGAACGCCTGGACCGTGCCATTCTGCCCGGCCCGGGAAATCGAGCGAGCCGCACGAGCCGCGGCGCCGAGGGCTTCAAGGGTGATGGCGTTGCTGTAGGCAAACCCGGTCTTCTCGCCGGATTGGGCACGCACGCCCACACCCTGGTCGAGGTTGAAACTGCCTTCCTTGACGATGCCGTCTTCCAGCGACCAGGACTCGGAAATCTGTCCCTGGAAATACAGGTCGGCCGCATCGATGCCCGGACCGGCCAGGTCGCCCAGCACGCCTTGCAGGCTTTCGAGGGTCACGCCGCCGGGGGCTAAAAGGTGTTCACTGACTGAGGACAACAACCCGCTCATATGTTTTACGCCTTGAATTCGTCGTCTTGGACAGGTCGCTGTCGGGCGCCCTGCGAGAAAAAGCGCCGATGGCTCGCCACCGGCATGCGCGCCCGGATGGACGCCTGTTCACTGTCGTCGCGCTCGGCCAGCAGCACGGCCTCGCCTTGATCCTGTTGCGCCAGCACACGCCCCCACGGGTCGACTATCGCGGCATGGCCAAAGGTTTCCCGGGGCCCCGGATGCAACCCACCCTGGGCGGCCGCCAGCACGTAGCACTGCGTTTCAATGGCCCGGGCGCGAATCAGTACGTCCCAATGCGCAGCGCCAGTCACCGCGGTAAACGCCGAAGGCGCGGTAATCAGCTCGGCCCCGGCCGCCCGCAACTCGCTGTAGAGCTCGGGGAAGCGCAAGTCGTAGCAGACCGTCAGGCCAACCCGGCCCACCGGTGTGTCGGCAACCACCACGTTGCCGCCATAAGCATAGTCATCGGATTCGCGGTAACGACCGCGATTGTCCGCCACGTCCACGTCGAACAGGTGCAGCTTGTCATAACGCGCGACGATCTCGCCCTGGTCGTCCACCAGCAACGAACATGCATGGGCCTTGGCCTCGGGCTGGCCCACCGGGGGCAACGGCAACGTGCCGGCTACAATCCATAACCTGAGGTCGCGCGCGACCTGTTTCAACCACTGCAGGATCGGACCCTGACCAAAGGCTTCGGCCCGCGCGATATCGGCAACGTCCCGCCGGCCCATGGCCGCGAAGTTTTCCGGCAGCACCGCCAGCCGTGCGCCACCCGCCGCGGCCTGCTCCAGCAACACCCGGGCACGGGCCAGGTTGGCAAGCACATCGCTCTGGCTGACCATTTGAATCACGGCGATTGGCATGGTGCCTCCTTATTTTTCTTATGCCTCATTGCCCCTGTGGGAGCGAGCTTGCTCGCGATAGCGGTGCATCAGTCACCTCTTCCTTTGCTGACCCGGCGCTATCGCGAGCAAGCTCGCTCCCACAAGGGGGCTTCGCATTTTCTGTCAAAACGGCTTGTCGAAAGTGATCTTCGGCTCTTTCCACGGTCCCTTGACGTCGTATCTTACGCTGGCAAAACGCGCGACGCGGTCGCCGATCAGCTTGTCGATCAGAAACAGCGCCCCACCCACCGCCGGTGCGCCGACGATCAACGCGGCGATCGGCAGGTTATTGGTGACGGGCAGGGTTACCAGCAGCTTGGCATCGACCCGGTCAGCCACCATGTCCAGCGTTCCGTTGAGTTCCAGGTTGCTCGAAGGTCCGGTCAGGGTAATCGGCTCACGAGTCACGTACACACCACTGCTCGCCACCAGCAGGCCCTTGACCCGATCGTAGCTCAGCCCCTTGCCGAACAGATCGGAGAAATCCAGGCGCAAGCGCCGGCCGATGGAGTTGAAGTTCAACAGGCCGAAAACCCGCAAGGCCTGGGCGCTGCCTTCGACTTCGACGAACTGACCCTTGTTGAGTGACGCATCGAGGCTGCCGGAGAAACGCTTGGTGGCGACCCATGCAGGCGAACCGGGCCAGCGTCCGTCGACGTCCAGATGGAATTCCTGGCTTGTCACGCTAGGCGCAAACCCCCAGCCCTTGAGCACATCGGCGAGGTTCTTGCCCTTGATCCGGCCCTTGTACCAACTGCTGGTGGAACCGGGCAGGCCCTCCCAGGCGCCATTGCCATGCAGGACCATGCCCTTGAGGCCCATGTCCAAGTCATTCAGCGCGATGCCCTTGCCCGTCGGCCGGACTTTCAGCGACCAGGCACCAATGAGATCCGGCCCCTGGAACAACTGGTCGATGGCGATATCCATCGCCGGGATTTTGCTCGGGTCGACCGAGGCCAGCGGGTCCGGGGCGTTTTCGTCGGCCTGGACCGTCGGGTCCGCGGCCGGCAGGCGCACATAGTCGAGCCGGATCCCGATCGGCGCGGCCTTCGCATCCGGCAGGTTGACGCTGCCCTTGGCCTGCTGGCTATCGAGCCGCAGGGCCCAGGCATCGGCCTTGCGGTCCAACTGTACCGAGGCCTGGTCAAGCGTCGTGCCCATCGCGGTGAGCTTGCCAACCTTGAGATCGGCACTGCTGAGCACCTGCCGGGCACTGCCGCCCGGGTCCTTGCCGGCATATTTGCCCAATAGATCCTGCCAGGGGCTCACGTCCAGCTCCGACAATGTGCCGCGCAGCCGCAGCCCCTTGGCGCCAGGCAGAACCGCCTCGCCGGCGCCCAGCAGCAATTCCCCACGCCCGTCAGCGACTTTTCCGCTCGGCGCGGCGTAAGTGAAACTGGCCAGGTCGCCATAATCGACCCAGTAGCGACGCTCCGCCCCTTGCAACGTCATACGGAACACCGTGTCGCGCCCGACATCCGCAGCCATGCCAAAGGGCGCCGGCAGATCCACCGCCACGCCCTTGAGATCGGAGCTGACCGACAATTGGCTGTCGGCACCGTTGAGCGTCACTTGCAACTGATAGGGAACCACGCCGGAGATGGGCAACGGCTGGGTCACGCTCAACCAGTCCGTAAGCTTCTTGACCTCGACCCGTCCGGACGCCACCACCCGTGTGTCGAGCGCACCGGCACGGCCCTCGGCAAAAATCTGCGCGCTTACCGGCCGGTCGAATGCCCGGGCCGCGATGTTCTTGCCACTGAGCCCCTTGTTGCTGTCGAAACGGAAATCGCCCTTGAGCTGGGTCAGCTCCAGCGCCGGCTCGCTGAGCTTGAGCCGGGCCTTGTCGGTACTGAAATCCACCAGGATCTTCGGCTGTTCACCTTTGGCCAGCGGGATATCCAGGTTCACCTTACCTTGCAGGTCGCCGTCGCCTTCCCAACCGGCGAAGGTCTCGGCCGTGCCGATGGGTGCGGTCTGGAGGATTTTCAGCCCGTCGCCCAATACCCCGGCAAAGCCGCCGTCCAACAACAGATGGACATTCTGCCCGGCCGGCGCATGGGGAATGGTTACCGCAACATCCTTGACCTGGGTGTCCAGCAGTTGCCCCTGGCTGGCATAGATACGTACGCCGCTGTCCTCGACAAAGACGTCGCCGCTGACCTTGCTGACCGAAGGCCAGCCCGGCTGGAACGCCAGCTCGGCGTCATGCACCTTGAAAAACAGGCTGATGCTGCGAGACGCGTCCTCGGCACCTTTGTTCAGCGAGCCCTGGTACTGGAAAAAACCCTCGTCCACCGCGCCCTTGACGATGGCGGTGCGCAACCATTCATCCAGCGCCGGACTGAGGACGGCCGGCAGGTACTTGGCAGTGTAGCGCCCGTCACCGTCCACCAGGCCGACCCGCAGGTCCATGTAGTCTTCCTGGCTGTGGTCGAAATGCAGGCGGATCAGGAAGTCGCCGGCAATCCGCCCTTCCTCTCCCAGCACCTTCAAGTACGGTGCGATCAGGGTGAACCCCTGCTTGTCAAGCTTCCAGGTCAGCCGGGCATTGGCCTGCAAGTATTGCCAGGGCTTGGCGAAAATCGGGTCCAGGTGCAGGGAAAAATCCTTGCTGTCCATGCGCAGCTCACCGCCGCCGAGGTCACCGCTGAGGCTGCCTGAGACGTTGCGCGCCGCCGGGGCGCCGCGATAGGCGTCAAACCCGACCGTGTCCAGATTGGTGGCGAAGCTGATTTTCTGATCACCGGTGTTCTGTGGCCGGTAATCCAGCAACACGTTGCGCAGGCCACCGGTCACCTTGAGCCGGTCGATCGCCGTGGCGACACCTTCGGGCAATGGCGCCAGGGCATTGAGCAACGGCGTGAGGGGCGTCAGGTCAAGGCGATCGGCCTGCACGTGCCAACGCTCCTCGACCTTCTCGGTGGCGCCGTTCTGTTGCAATTGCAGGCGTGTTTCCCAGCGCGTCTCACCCAGGTTCATCGCCAGCGAGTCGAAGGTCGCGGTGAACCCCTGGCTGCTGCGCTGGAAATATCCGTTGAGGGCCAGGTTGTGGATCTGCACTGGCTTGCGATCGGCATAGGCGCCCTGGATCTGTGGCGCGTTCAACCGCACGGCGGCGCTTTGCACCGTGCCCCCGCCCCAACTGAGCCAGAATTCCCCACCGGCCTTGATCTCGGCAAAATTCCACTGCCGGGTCAGGCGTTTCGGCAGCCATTTCGACCAGTCGCTTTGCGGCAGGCTCAGGTAGGCGTCGGCCTCGCCATTTCGCCAATCGCTGGCGCGGATACGGGTGCGCAGGTTGAGCGCCACGGGCTGGCCGTCAGGCAGGGTAAGACGTGCGTCCAGGCGCTGGCGAGCCGGACCGGTGCGCAAGCTCAGACCAACATAGGTCAGGCTCAGGGGCGGATGGTCCAGCGGCTGCAAGGTGACCTGGCTGTCGAGCACCGACAGTTTTGAAATCATCTGCATGCGTTCAAGCAATTGCTGCGGATCGAGCGGCTGATCGTCCTTCACCGGCAGGCCTTCAAGGGACCATTTGCCGTCAGCGCCCTCTTTCAGGCTGACCTTCAGGCCGCTGACTTCCAGATGAGCGATGCGCACCTGGCGCGCCAGCAGGCTGTCCCACACCGCAGGCACGGCACGTACCTGATCCAGGTGCAAGGCGTTGGGCCCCTCGCCGACTACCACGTCGCGCGCCGCCAGGACGGGCGCCAGGGCGCTCCAACTGCCTTCGAGGCTACCAACGTGCACGGGAATGCCCAACGCTTCGCCGGCCCGGCTCTCGACTTCACCGCGATACTCGGCCACCAGCGGGATCAACTCCCGGCCGAGGCTGACATACAGGGCCAGCAGTATCAGCAGCAGCGCACACAGGCCCAGCCCCCAGCGAGTCAGCGTCCCCATAAGGCGTGTCAGACGCTCCATGTCAGCGGGCTCCCCTGGCAAAGGCATTCATATTCGCGGCCCTGGCGCTGCGCGCGCCGCTTCAGAGCAACACCACGTCGTACTGTTCCTGGGAATACATGGTTTCCACCTGGAAGCGAATCGTGCGCCCGATAAAGGCCTCCAGTTCCGCGACGTTGCCGGACTCCTCATCCAGCAGGCGATCCACCACCTTCTGGTTCGCCAACACTCTATAGCCGGTGGCCTGGTAGGCGCGCGCCTCCCGGAGGATTTCCCGGAAGATTTCGTAACACACAGTTTCCGGAGTCTTCAACTTGCCCCGGCCCTGGCAACTGCTGCACGGCTCGCACAGCACCTGCTCAAGACTCTCGCGGGTGCGCTTGCGGGTCATCTGCACCAGGCCCAGTTCGGTAATGCCGATGATGTTGGTCTTGGCGTGATCGCGTTCGAGCTGTTTTTCCAGGGTCCGCAGCACCTGGCGCTGGTGCTCTTCGTCTTCCATGTCGATGAAGTCGATGATGATGATCCCGCCCAGGTTACGCAGGCGCAGTTGCCGGGCGATGGCCGTGGCCGCTTCAAGATTGGTCTTGAAGATGGTTTCCTCAAGGTTGCGATGGCCGACGAATGCACCGGTATTGACGTCGATGGTGCTCATCGCCTCGGCCGGATCGACCACCAGGTAACCGCCGGATTTGAGCGGCACCTTGCGTTCAAGGGCTCGCTGGATTTCATCTTCGACGCCGTACAGATCGAAAATCGGCCGCTCGCCAGGGTAGTGCTCCAGGCGGTCGGCGATTTCCGGCATCAGCTCGGCGACGAATTGGGTGGTTTTCTGGAAGGTTTCCCGGGAATCGATACGGATTTTCTCGATCTTCGGGCTGACCAGGTCCCGCAGGGTCCGCAGCGCCAGGCCCAGGTCCTCGTAGATCACACTCGGCGTGGCGATGGTCTTGATCTGCTCGGCGATCTGGTCCCAGAGCCTGCGCAGGTAGCGGATATCCATGAGGATTTCATCGGCCCCGGCGCCCTCGGCGGCCGTGCGCAGGATGAAACCGCCGGCCTCCTTGATGCCTTCTTTCTCAACGCAGTCGCTGACAACCTTCTTCAGACGCTCGCGTTCGGCTTCGTCCTCGATCTTCAGGGAAATGCCAACGTGGGCGGTGCGTGGCATGTACACAAGATAGCGCGACGGAATCGACAACTGGGTGGTCAGGCGCGCGCCCTTCGAGCCGATGGGGTCCTTGGTGACCTGCACCACCAGGCTCTGGCCTTCATGGACCAAGGCGCTGATGCTCTCTACCGCCGGCCCTTCGCGCATCGAAATTTCCGAGGCGTGGATGAACGCAGCGCGGTCCAGGCCGATATCGACGAAGGCCGCCTGCATGCCCGGCAGCACCCGTACCACCTTGCCCTTGTAGATATTGCCGACGATCCCGCGTTTTTGCGTACGCTCGACATGGACCTCTTGCAGGACGCCGTTTTCAACCACCGCCACGCGCGATTCCATCGGCGTGATGTTGATCAGGATCTCTTCACTCATGGCAGGGTCTCGTTCAGGCATATTCACGATTATGGCCGCATCTGGTCAGACGGCGCTCAGCGCGCGCTCAAGGTTTGCCAACAGGGTATGCCGAAATGGCCGAGCAGCTCGAAGGTTTCGCATAGTGGCAGGCCGACCACGGCCGAATAACTGCCTTCGAGATCGGCGATGAACACCGCGCCCAGCCCTTGGATACCATAGCCGCCCGCCTTGTCCCGGGGTTCGCCGCTGGCCCAATAGGCAATCGCTTCCTGCTCCGTGACCGGGCGAAAGCGCACCCGACTGCGAACCACCCGGGATTCGCAACGCTGGCCATCGAGCACGGCAATCGCGGTCAATACCTCATGGTCGCGACCGGACAGGCTCAGCAGCATCGACTTGGCATCGGCCTGGTCCCGAGGCTTGCCGAGAATCCGGCCATCCAGTACCACCGCGGTATCGGCACCCAGCACACAGCAATCGGTGCCGTTCTGCAACGAGTGCAGCCCAGCCTCGGCCTTGCCCCGCGCCAGGCGCTCGACATAGGCCGATGGGGTTTCGTGGTCGAGGGGAGTTTCGTCGATGTCCGCGCTGATCGCGGTAAAGGGAACGCCGATCTGCGTGAGCAATTCACGCCGACGCGGCGAGCCCGAGGCAAGGTAAAGCGGTTTCATCAAGACATCTCCCTTGTACGCGCCGGCTTTTGTGGCGAGGGAGCTTGCTCCCGCTCGGTTGTGCAGCGACCGTAAAAATGGGGCCGCTACGCAGCCCAGCGGGAGCAAGCTCCCTCGCCACAGGGATGTAAGTCATTAAAAAATTGCAGGGATCCCGACCGCATCAGTTGATCTTGAAACGCAGGCGCAAGCCACGCAAACCGAAGCTGACCCAAGGCCAGAGCAACGCACTGACCAGCGCTGGCAACACCAGCGCCAGCGTCGGCTGACGATTGCCGGTCAGTGCGCTGAGCCACAACTGCACCAGTTGCGCCAGGCCGAAGATCACCAGGATCACCAGGCTCTGCTGCCACATGGGAAACATCCGCAGGCGCTGTTGCAGCGAGAGCACCAGGAAAGTGATCAAGGTCAGGATAAGCGCGTTCTGCCCCAGCAACGTGCCATAAAGCACATCTTCGGTCAGGCCCAGGCACCAGGCGGTGACCATGCCGACCTTGTGCGGCAAGGCCAGCGCCCAGAAGGCCAGCAGCAAGGCCAGCCACAACGGACGCAGGATCTCCATGAACTGCGGCAGCGGCGACACACTGAGCAACAGGCCGATGGCGAAGGTCAGCCAGACCATCCAGCCGTTACCGGATCGAGTACTGCTCATTCTTCTCGTGCTCCCCTGGTCGCCGGTGTAGCGGCGGGTGTCGAGGCCGGTGGCTTGGCCGCGGGCCGTGCAGGTTGGGATGTCGTCGCATGGGCGGGCGGCCGGGCAGGCGTCGCAGCGGGTGCGGCCGGCGGGGTGGTTGCCGTGGCGGGCGCCGCCACTTGGGGTTTTGGCACCGTGGCCGGGACCGACGCGGGTGCAGGTGCGGGCGCAGGCGCAGCAGGCGCCGTCGATTCGCCACCTTGCCGATCCTGGACTTCCTGGGCCACGGCGGCGTCATTGGCGCGCTCTTCAGGCGTGCGGTTGTCGCTGAACACCAGCAGCAGGTAACGGCTACGGTTCAGCGCGGCCGTGGGCACCGCCCGGACAATGGCAAATGGCTGGCCGGAATCGTGGATGACTTCCTTGACCGTCGCCACCGGATACCCCGCCGGGAATCGCTGGCCAAGACCCGAGCTGACCAGCAGGTCGCCTTCCTTGATGTCGGCGGTGTCGGCCACATGCCGCAGCTCCAGGCGCTCAGGATTACCGGTGCCGCTGGCAATCGCCCGCAGGCCGTTGCGATTGACCTGCACCGGAATGCTGTGGGTGGTATCGGTCAATAACAGCACGCGGGAGGTATAGGGCATCAGCTCGACCACCTGCCCCATCAGGCCACGGGCATCGAGCACCGGCTGGCCGAGGACCACGCCGTCGCGCTCACCCTTGTTGATGATGATCCGGTGCGTGAAGGGGTTGGGGTCCATGCCGATCAACTCGGCGACCTCGACCTTCTCATTGACCAGCGCCGAGGAGTTGAGCAACTCGCGCAGCCGCACGTTCTGCTCGGTGAGGGCCGCGAGCTTCTGCATGCGCCCCTGCAACAGCAGGTTTTCGGTCTTGAGTTTTTCGTTTTCGGCGACCAGTTCGGTGCGGCTGCCGAACTGGCTGGCCACACCCTGCCACAGCCGCTGCGGCAGGTCGGTGATCCAGTAGGACTCCATCAACACCAGCGACATCTGGCTGCGCACCGGCTTGAGCAGCGTGAAGCGGGCATCGACCACCATCAGCGCGACCGATAGCACGGCCAACACCAGCAGGCGTACGCCCAATGAGGGGCCCTTGGCAAAAAGCGGTTTAATAGGCCGCTCCTCCCAGGCAAATGTTGTCTTTATTCATACGGCATCAACCGGCCTGGATACGAATGACAGAAGATAAACGCCAACGGGCAGCACTGCAAAGTGCTGCCCGGAAGCGAACAACATAGACGATCCCGCCAGCTTATTCGCTGGAGAGCAGGTCCATGGTGTGCTTGTCCATCATTTCCAGCGCACGGCCACCGCCGCGGGCAACGCACGTCAGCGGGTCTTCGGCGACGATTACCGGCAGGCCGGTTTCCTGGGCCAGCAGCTTGTCGAGGTCACGCAGCAGCGCACCACCACCGGTCAGCACCAGGCCGCGCTCGGCGATGTCCGACGCCAGTTCCGGCGGCGACTGCTCCAGGGCGCTCTTGACCGCCTGCACGATAGTCGCCAGCGACTCTTGCAGCGCCTCGAGCACTTCGTTGGAGTTGAGGGTGAAGGCACGAGGAACGCCTTCGGCCAGGTTACGGCCGCGCACGTCGACTTCACGCACTTCGCCGCCCGGGTAGGCGGTGCCGATTTCCTGCTTGATGCGTTCGGCGGTGGATTCGCCGATCAGGCTGCCGTAGTTGCGGCGTACGTAGGTGATGATCGCTTCGTCGAAACGGTCGCCGCCGACACGCACGGATTCGGCATAGACCACGCCGTTCAGGGAGATCAAGGCGATTTCAGTGGTACCACCACCGATATCGACGACCATCGAACCGCGGGCTTCTTCCACCGGCAGGCCGGCACCGATGGCAGCGGCCATCGGCTCTTCGATCAGGAATACTTCACGGGCACCGGCACCGAGGGCCGATTCGCGGATGGCGCGACGCTCCACCTGGGTGGATTTGCAGGGCACGCAGATCAGCACGCGAGGGCTGGGCTGCAGGAAACTGTTTTCGTGAACCTTGTTGATGAAATACTGCAGCATCTTTTCGCAGACGCTGAAGTCGGCGATCACGCCATCCTTCATCGGGCGAATGGCTGCAATGTTGCCCGGTGTGCGGCCCAGCATGCGCTTGGCTTCCGTACCGACAGCCACGACACTTTTCTGGTTACCGTGGGTGCGGATGGCCACGACCGAGGGTTCATTCAGGACGATACCGCGCTCGCGCACGTAAATAAGGGTGTTGGCAGTGCCCAGGTCGATGGAAAGATCGCTGGAAAACATGCCACGCAGTTTCTTGAACATGGGAAAGGGACCCTAGGCAACGCGTGGGTAAAAAAGTGCGGCAAACTCTAACAACGACAGGGATTTTGGGCAAGGCGCCAATATGTTAAATTGGCCGCTTTTCTGTGCACCAAACCCCAAGATCGCGGCCGTAGGGCCGTAGAAATGCGGTAGTGTTCCGACAATCTAACACACGGACAGACTGCGTCCGTTTTGTTTTCCACTGGAGAATCCCATGGCGCTTGAACGCTCCGACGTGGAAAAAATCGCTCATCTGGCCTGTCTGGGCCTCAATGAAGCCGATCTTCCACACATTACTTCTGCCCTGAACAGCATTCTAGGGCTGGTCGACGAGATGCAGGCGGTCGACACCGACGGTATCGAGCCGCTGGCCCACCCACTGGAAGCCAGCCAGCGCCTGCGCGCCGACGTCGTCACCGAGTCCGATAACCGCGAGGCCTACCAGTCCATCGCACCGGCGGTCGAAAACGGCCTGTACCTGGTTCCGAAAGTCATCGACTAAAGGGAAAGAGCCTCTCATGCATCACATGACCCTGGCCGAGATCGCCCGCGGACTCGCCGACAAGAAATTTTCCTCCGAAGAGCTGACCAAGGCCCTGCTGGCGCGCATTGCCCAGCTCGACCCGCAGCTCAACAGCTTCATCAGCCTCACCGAAGAACTGGCCCTGAGCCAGGCCAAGGCCGCCGACGCCCGTCGCGCCAACGGTGAGAGCGGCGCCCTGCTCGGCGCGCCGATCGCCCACAAGGACCTGTTCTGCACCCAGGGCATCCGCACCAGTTGCGGCTCGAAGATGCTCGACAACTTCAAGGCCCCGTACGACGCCACCGTGGTCGCCAAGCTGGCCGCCGCTGGCGCCGTGACGCTGGGCAAGACCAACATGGACGAATTCGCCATGGGTTCGGCCAACGAATCCAGCTACTACGGCGCGGTGAAAAACCCCTGGAACCTGGAACACGTACCGGGCGGTTCGTCCGGTGGTTCCGCTGCCGCCGTGGCCGCGCGCCTGCTGCCGGCGGCCACCGCCACCGACACCGGCGGCTCGATTCGCCAGCCGGCGGCGTTCACCAACCTCACCGGCCTCAAGCCGACCTACGGCCGCGTCTCGCGCTGGGGCATGATCGCCTACGCCTCCAGCCTCGACCAGGGTGGCCCGCTGGCACGCACCGCCGAAGACTGCGCAATCCTGCTGCAAGGCATGGCCGGGTTCGACCCGAACGATTCCACCAGCATCGATGAACCGGTGCCGGACTACAGCGCCAGCCTCAACGGCTCGCTGCAAGGCCTGCGGATCGGCGTGCCGAAGGAATACTTCGGTGCCGGCCTCGATCCGCGCATCGCCGAACTTATCCACAACAGCGTCAAGGCGCTGGAAAAGCTCGGCGCGAGCATCAAGGAAATCAGCCTGCCGAACATGCAGCACGCGATTCCCGCGTATTACGTGATCGCTCCGGCGGAAGCCTCCTCGAACCTGTCGCGCTTCGACGGCGTGCGCTTCGGCTATCGCTGCGAAAACCCGCAGAACCTGGTCGACCTGTACAAGCGTTCCCGTGGCGAAGGCTTCGGCGCCGAAGTGCAGCGCCGGATCATGGTCGGCGCCTACGCGTTGTCCGCTGGCTACTACGACGCCTACTACCTCAAGGCGCAGAAAATCCGCCGCCTGGTGAAAAACGACTTCATGGCCGCCTTCAACGAGGTCGACATCATCCTCGGCCCGACCACGCCGAACCCGGCCTGGAAGCTCGGCGCCAAGAACAGCGACCCGGTCGCCGAGTACCTGGAAGACGTCTACACCATCACCGCCAACCTCGCCGGCTTGCCGGGCCTGTCCATGCCGGCCGGCTTCGTCGATGGCCTGCCGGTGGGCGTGCAACTGCTCGCGCCGTATTTCCAGGAAGGCCGCCTGCTCAACGTGGCGCACCAGTATCAGCTGAACAGCGACTGGCACACCCGCACCCCAACCGGCTTCTGAGGAGAAACACATGCAATGGGAAGTCGTGATCGGGCTGGAGATTCATACCCAGCTCACCACCCGATCGAAAATCTTTTCCGGTAGCTCGACCACCTTCGGTTCCGAGCCCAACACCCAGGCCAGCCTGGTAGACCTGGGCATGCCCGGCGTATTGCCGGTGCTCAACGCCGAAGCGGTGCGCATGGCGGTGATGTTCGGCCTGGCGATCGACGCCGAGATCGGCCAGCACAACGTGTTCGCCCGCAAGAACTACTTCTACCCGGACCTGCCCAAGGGCTACCAGATCAGCCAGATGGAACTGCCGATCGTCGGCAAGGGCCACCTGGACATCGCCCTGGAAGACGGCACGGTCAAGCGCGTCGGCATCACCCGTGCGCACCTGGAAGAAGACGCCGGCAAGAGCCTGCACGAAGAATTCAACGGCGCCACCGGCATCGACCTGAACCGTGCCGGCACGCCGCTGCTGGAAATCGTCTCCGAGCCGGACATGCGCAGCGCCAAGGAAGCCGTGGCCTACGTCAAGGCGATCCACGCATTGGTGCGATACCTGGGCATCTGCGACGGCAACATGGCCGAAGGCTCGCTGCGCTGCGACTGTAACGTGTCGATCCGGCCCAAGGGCCAGACCGAGTTCGGTACCCGCTGCGAGATCAAGAACGTCAACTCGTTCCGCTTCATCGAGAAGGCGATCAACAGCGAGATCCAGCGCCAGATCGAACTGATTGAGGATGGCGGCAAGGTCATCCAGCAGACTCGCCTGTACGATCCGAACAAGGACGAGACCCGTCCGATGCGCAGCAAGGAGGAAGCCAACGACTACCGTTACTTCCCCGATCCGGACCTGCTGCCGGTGGTCATCGAGAACTCGTTCCTCGACGAAGTGCGCGCCACCCTGCCGGAACTGCCGCCGCAAAAGCGCGAGCGCTTCCAGGCGCAGTTCGGGCTGTCGAGCTATGACGCGAACGTCCTGGCCACCAGCCGCGAACAGGCCGATTACTTCGAGAAAGTCGTAAGCATCGGCGGCGACGCCAAGCTGGCGGCCAACTGGGTGATGGTCGAACTGGGCAGCCTGTTGAACAAGCAGGGCCTGGAAATCGACGAGTCGCCGGTCTCGGCCGAGCAACTGGGCGGCATGCTGTTGCGGATCAAGGACAACACCATTTCCGGCAAGATCGCCAAGATGGTCTTCGAAGCCATGGCCAATGGCGAAGGCAGCGCCGACGAGATCATCGAGAAGCGCGGCTTGAAACAGGTCACCGACACCGGTGCGATCAGCGCCGTGCTCGATGAAATGCTCGCGGCCAATGCCGAGCAGGTCGAACAGTACCGCGCGGCGGACGAAGCCAAGCGCAGCAAGATGTTCGGCTTCTTCGTCGGCCAGGCCATGAAAGCCTCCAAGGGCAAGGCCAACCCGCAACAGGTCAACGAACTGCTAAAAAGCAAGCTCGAGGGCTGATGGCCATGGAGCCAGTCTTCCAATCTGGCTCACCCCCCTGTGGCGAGGGAGCTTGCTCCCGCTGGGTCGCGAAGCGGCCCCCAACAATCTGCTGCCAGATTCAGGGGGCTGCTGCGCAGCCCAGCGGGAGCAAGCTCCCTCGCCACAATAACTTTCACAACCACACTGATGTGGAAACCCCCTACATGAAGCGTCTCCTCGGCGCCTGCGCCCTGCTGTCCCTGCTGGCCGGCTGTGCCAGCCAGAGCGGGACGGTCGATCCACACGGCTACGACCAGACCGGCGTCGCCTCCTATTACGGTTCCCGGCACCACGGCAAACGCACCGCCAGCGGCGAACGTTTCGACCAGCACGGCCTGACCGCCGCTCATCGCCAGTTGCCGTTCGGCACCCGGGTGAAAATCACCAACCTGAAAAACAACGACAGCGTCGTGGTCCGCATCAACGACCGTGGTCCGTATTCACGCGGCCGACTGATCGATGTATCGCGCGCCGCTGCCGAACAGTTGGGCATGCTGCGTAGCGGTACCGCGCGGGTGCGCGTACAAGCCCTCGACGACTGACAGACGGAGTCCGGCCATTTCCCTGATCAACGCTTTATCCCTGCTCAGCCTGATCGAATTGCTCGGCGCCTTGCTGTTGCTGATCGCCGGCGCCGAGCTGCTGGTGCGTGCCGCTGTCGGCCTGGCGGCGCGCTTGCAGGTGCGTCCGCTGATCATCGGCCTGACCGTCGTCGCCTTTGGCAGCAGCGCGCCACAGATGGCCGTCAGCCTGCAGGCGACCCTGGCCCAGAATGCCGACATCGCCGTGGGCAGCGTCATCGGCAGCACGATTTTCAACCTCCTCGTGACTCTAGGCCTGTCGGCCCTGATCATTCCGTTGCGCGTCTCGCGACAACTGGTGCGCCTGGACATCCCGCTGATGATCGGCGCGTGCCTGCTGGTTTTCGTACTGGCCTGGAACGAAGAGCTGAGCCGACTGGACGGAGCGCTGCTGCTGATAGCCCTGGCGGTGTACCTGGCGCTGCTGCTGCGCCAGTCCCGGCATTCGGGACGACCGCATCCGCTGGGCGAAATGGTCGACATGGCCTGGCCCAAAAGCCTGGTAATGATCGCGTCGGGCCTGGCCATGCTGGTTTTCGCCGGGCACCTGTTACTGGGCGCCGCAGTGGAAGTGGCGACGGACCTGGGACTGTCGGAGCGCATCATCGGCCTGACCATCGTCGCCGTCAGCACCTCGCTGCCGGAACTCGCCACCTCGCTGATCGCCGCACTGCGTGGCCAGCGCGACATTGCGGTGGGCAACGTGATCGGCAGCAACCTGTTCAACCTGCTGGGCGTACTCGGCGTGACCGCCCTCGCCGCCCCTTCGCCGCTCTCGGTCTCGCCCAATGCCCTGGACTTCGACCTGCCGGTAATGCTCGGCGTGGCGGTGCTGTGCCTGCCGGTATTCTATTCCGGCTACCGCGTCACCCGCGCCGAAGGGCTGCTGTTACTAGGCTTGTACCTGGCCTACGGGCTGCACGTGGTGTCGTTCACCACCGGCATGCCCCTGGCCGGCCAACTGGAACGGCTGATGCTGTTCTATGTACTGCCGGCGCTGCTGGCGTTCTTGCTGTTCACTTCCGTGCGCGCCTGGCGCCGCCAACACCACAAGAGGGATTTGCCATGACCGACACCCCGAAGACCGGCCTCGACATGCGTCGCCAGGTGATGGGCGACGCCTTCGTCGATCGCGCCCTGGGCAACGCCACCGAATTTACCCAGCCACTGCAGGATTTCGTCAACGAGCACGCCTGGGGCAGTGTCTGGAGCCGCGAAGGCCTGCCGCTGAAAACCCGCAGCCTGATCACCCTCGCCGCCCTCACCGCCCTCAAATGCCCCCAGGAACTCAAAGGCCACGTGCGCGGTGCGCTGAACAACGGCTGCACGGTAGAGGAGATTCGTGAGGCACTGCTGCATTGCGCAGTGTACGCGGGCGTGCCTGCGGCGATCGATGCGTTTCGGGCGGCGCAGGAAGTGATTGAGGCGTACGAGCCTTTGGCATAGACGGGAATCGCGCAAGCGAAGGGGCATCTGCAAGAGACGACATATCCGGACAACATCGGGGCATCAATCGAACGTGCCTATCGAAGTGTCGTGGGCCAAACTGGCGGCCCAGTTCATGGACGCCTATCCACAAGGAGCCCCTCATGTGGAAATTCCCACTACGCCTCGTATCGGCCATCGTCATGGCGCTTGCCTCGCTTGCCTGCGCTGCTGCCGAACAACCTTCTCAGTACTGCCTCGGAGCAGAATCCGCGGATTTCAATGAAGTGCTGGCCTGTTACAAGAAGACCCAGGACAGCTACCCGCTCGACTACCACCTCGTCGAGACCCAGCGCTTGCCTGATCTGGAGAAACGCAGCTTTCGCCTGAACTCACAGGACTGGTCCCCTCGCGAGCTGGTCAGCCCCACGCGTTGGGGGCACACGGTAGAAATCTATATTCCCGCAGGCGCGACCAGGCACCGCGCGCTCCTGGTGATCAATAACGGCATCAGCATCCCCGCTCCAGGCAAGTCATCCGCTCCCCCGACGGACTTCACGGAAGCGACGCTGCAGGAAGTCGCCCGCAAGAGTCGCACCATCGTGATTTCGGTCAGCGACGTGCCCAACCAATACCTGACCTATACCGATGACCAGGTTCCTCGTCGTGAGGACTCCAGCGTGGCGCACAGCTGGCAACTCTTTCTCAAGGCGCCGGAATCCAATCCGTTCATGACTCTGCATTTGCCCATGGCCGCAACGGTGGTCAAGACCATGGACCTGGCCCAGGCGGAACTGAAGGATTGGCAAATCGACACGTTTGTCGCCACCGGCACTTCGAAGCGGGCCTGGGCAGTATGGTTGGCCGCGATCGTCGACTCACGGATCAACGCCATCGTCCCGTTCGTGATAGACATACTGAACATGGACCAGGTCCTTGAGCACACCTGGCGCACCTATGGCAAACAGTGGCCGCTGGCGTTTCGTGACTATCACGAGCAAGGCATCACCCGGCAACGACACACCCCCGCCTTTGCCCAACTGCGGCAAATCGAAGACCCGCTGGCCTATCTGGACAGCGCGTATGCCGAGCGCCTGTCGATCGACAAGTACATCGTCAATGCCAGCGGCGACGATTTCTTCGTTCCGGACAATGCGCGTTTCTATCTCGAAAAGCTGCCCGCGCCGACCGCCCTTCGCGTGGCTCCGAATAGCAGCCACTACGGTATTTCGGCATTCACCGAACAGACCTTGATCACCGCTCTGGGGCGTTGGCAGCGCGACCGGCCGTTGCCTGTCGTGCGCATCGAACAGCTTACGGTGGCGCAAAAGCCGATGCTTGATGTGAGGTTTTCCGAGGCGCCGTCAAAGGTCGTCCAATGGACCGCACATAATCCGCTGGCCCGCGATTTCCGCCACTCTTGCGGCATCCGCTACGTATCGAAACCATTGCAGCCCGGTGAACCACACCTGCAAGTACCGCTTGCCACGCCAGACAGCGGTTGGAGCGCCACGTTTGTAGAGGCGACATTTGCCGATGGGTTCGTCTCGACCACGCCCGTCGTCATTACGCCGGACAGCTATCCTGCGGTTGCTCCACCCGTGATCGAGCCGGCCTGCAAGACCTTGGCTGACCAATGAACAAGCAAGGGTCTAGATCCACCCACCCCACTGCAGCACAAAAATCCCCACGTTGGTGGTAATCGCCGCCATCAGCGTAGTGATGACGATGATTGCCGCCGCCAACTCATGGTTGCCATTTGCGGCGCGGGCCATGACGAAGCTGGCGGCGGCGGTGGGGCTGCCGAAGTACAGGAACAGGATCCCCAACTCGGCGCCGCGAAAGCCCCACAGCCAGGCGCCCAACGTGGTCACCAGGGGCAGGCCGACCATTTTTACCAGGCTCGAACTCAGGGCCATCTTGCCGCTCTTGCGCAAGGCCGCCAGCGACAGCGTGCCGCCGATGCAGATCAACGCCAGGGGCAAGGTCATTTGCGACAAGTACCTGGCCGAGGTCTCGAACCAGTTCGGCAGGCCGATTTGCCAGTAGGCGAACGGCGCGGCGGCGAGCACGCTGATGATCAGCGGGTTGCTGATCACGCTTTTGCAGATGCTCCATGGGTCGGACTTGATCACCGGGCTGTAGACCGCCAACACGATGGTCGACAAGGTGTTGTAGAACAGGATCACCAGCGCCGCGAGAATCGCGCCGAGGGAAATCCCGTAGTCACCGTACATACTCGCCGCCAGCGCCAGGCCGATTACCCCGTTATTGCCGCGAAACGCGCCCTGGGTGTAGATACCGCGATCTTCACGCGGGCAACGCCAGATCGCCCAGCCCCAGGCCATGGCAAAACTCGCCAGGGTGGCAATCGAGAAATAGATCAGCAGGTCGGGCTGCAATGCCGCATGCAGGTCGGCATGCAGGATGCCGAGGAACAACAGCGCCGGCATGGTGACGTTGAACACCAGCGACGAGGCGATGTAGATGAAGTTGTCGTTGATCCAATTGATACGCTTGAGCAGCGTCCCCAGAAACAGCATGGCAAACACCGGCGCGGTGATGTTCAGGGTTTCGAGGAAAATTGCCAGCATGCCGGGGGACCTTGAGAAGGAGTGTCGTTAGGTGGCTAATGATAGCCACTCACGGCACTGGCGTCTGGTCGAGCCTCTTCGCGAGCAGGCTCGCTCCTACATTTGTCCTGCGTGAACACAAAACTCATATTCACCCCACAACCCCTGTGGGAGCGAGCCTGCTCGCGAAGACGGCGGCACATCCACCATCAATGCCAGCTGAACCACCGCCTTCGTCGGATCGCCGCCCGGAGCAGGCTCGCTCCCACATAGCTTCTCCAGCAATCAGGAAACCATCAGGTAATCGGCGCGGGGTTGAACAGCGTGATGTCGTTGTACAACTTGTGCCGCTCGGCCCAGGTCTGTTTCTTGCCGCTGGCCACATCCAGGTAGTAGTGGAACAGCTCCCAGCCCAACTCTTCGATGCTTGCACGCCCGGTGGCGATCCGGCCGGCGTCGATATCAATCAGGTCGGGCCAGCGTTGGGCCAGTTCGGTGCGGGTCGAGACCTTCACCACCGGCGCCATCGCCAAACCGTACGGCGTACCGCGTCCGGTGGTGAACACATGCAGGTTCATCCCCGCCGCCAGTTGCAGCGTACCGCAGACAAAATCGCTGGCCGGCGTGGCGCAGAAGATCAGGCCCTTCTGCTTGAAGCGCTCGCCCGGGCCGAGCACGCCGTTGATCGCGCTGCTGCCGGACTTGACGATCGAGCCCAGGGATTTTTCGACGATGTTCGACAGCCCGCCCTTCTTGTTGCCCGGCGTGGTGTTGGCGCTGCGATCGGCTTCGCCCTTGGCCAGATAGCGGTCGTACCAGTCCATCTCGCGCACCAGCTCCTCGGCGACTTCACGGGTTTGCGCCCGGGACGTCAGCAGGTAGATCGCATCGCGCACTTCGGTGACTTCGGAGAACATCACCGTCGCACCGGCCCGCAGCAGCAAATCCGAGGCGTAGCCCAGGGCCGGGTTCGCGGTGATGCCGGAAAACGCATCGCTGCCGCCGCATTGCATGCCCAGGATCAGCTCCGAGGCCGGCACGGTTTCGCGACGGCGTTGGTCGAGTTTTTTCAGACGGGTCTCGGCCAGCTCCATGATCTGCTCGATCATCTCGGTGAAACCATGGCTGGAGTCCTGCAAGCGATACAACCATGGCTCGCTGAGATCCACCGAACTGTCGCCCTCGTGCATGACCTGCCCGGCCTGCAATTTCTCGCAGCCCAGGCTGATCACCAGCGCCTCGCCGCCCAGGTTCGGGTTGCGCGCCAGGTTGCGCACGGTGCGAATGGGGATATAGGCATCGGTGGCGGTGATCGCCACGCCACAGCCGTAGCTGTGGGTCAGCGCCACCACGTCATCGACGTTCGGATACTTGGGCAGCAGCTCATCCTTGATGCGCTTGACCGCATGGTCCAGCACGCCGGTTACACACTGCACCGTGGTGGTGATACCCAGGATGTTGCGCGTGCCGACGGTACCGTCGGCGTTGCGATAACCCTCGAAGGTGTAGCCCTCAAGCGGCGCATCGGCCGCCGGCACGTCGGTGGACAGCGGCAGGCTGTTCAGCGGTGGCGCGGTGGGCATACGTAGCTGGTCTTCCTTGACCCAGCTGCCACGCGGGATCGGCTGCAGCGCGTAGCCAATGACCTGGCCGTAGCGAATCACCTCGCCGCCCTCGGGAATATCCTCCAGGGTGACTTTGTGGCTTTGCGGCACGAAGTCGACGGTGACCAGGCCGTCCGGGAATTCGGTCCCGGCCGGTACGCCCTGGTCGTTGACGACGATCACTACGTTGTCCCGCTCATGCAGGCGGATGTAACGGGGCGAATCGGCATGTTCAATCAGATTCATCGACGCCGCTCCTCAGGATTTGGCTTCAGACAGGCTGGAAATGTCGGCATCTCTGGCCGTTGGTTCCTTGAGCACGACACGCTTGATCGGGCCCACGATCACCAGGTAGCTGAACACCGCCATCAGCGCGTTGCAACCGACAAACACCAGCGCCCACTTGAACGAACCGGTGGAGCTGATGATGTAGCCGATGACGATTGGCGTGGTAATCGACGCCAGGTTGCCGAAGGTGTTGAACAGGCCACCGCTCAAGCCGGCGATCTGTTTTGGCGAAGTGTCGGAGACCACGGCCCAGCCCAGTGCACCGACGCCTTTACCGAAGAAGGCCAGGGCCATGAAGCCCACCACCATCCATTCGATGTCGACGTAGTTGCACGCCACGATGCTGCTGGACACCAGCAGGCCTGCGATGATCGGCGCCTTGCGGGCGAAGGTCAGCGAGTGGCCCTTGCGCAGCAGGTAGTCGGAAATCACCCCGCCAAGCACGCCGCCGATAAAGCCGCAGATGGCCGGCAAGGACGCGATGAAACCGGCCTTGAGGATGGTCATGCCGCGTTCCTGCACCAGGTACACCGGGAACCAGGTGAGGAAGAAATAGGTGATGCCGTTGATGCAGTATTGGCCCAGGTACACGCCGAGCATCATGCGGTTGGTCAGCAGCTGGCGGATGTAATCCCACTTCGGACCATCGGCTTTCTTTTCCTTGCCCTTGTCTTGGTCCATGTCGACCATCGCGCCGTTGGACGCGATGTGATTGAACTCGGCCTCGTTGATCATCGGGT
The DNA here is from genome assembly GCF_054161305.1 of Pseudomonas sp. Z2-11. Lineage (NCBI taxonomy): Bacteria > Pseudomonadati > Pseudomonadota > Gammaproteobacteria > Pseudomonadales > Pseudomonadaceae > Pseudomonas > Pseudomonas sp. Z2-11. Next base: position 918,265 of record NZ_CP096395.1, on the reverse strand, counting down.
GCTGGCGCGGGCTGTAGATCACCTTCAGCCAGACCAGCGAGAACACGATACCGATCACGCCCATCACGATGAACACGTGCTGCCAGCCGAAGCGGTAGACGATCCAGCCCATCAGCGGTGCGAACAGTACGGTGGCGAAATACTGCGCCGAGTTGAAAATCGCCGAGGCGGTGCCGCGTTCCGCGGTGGGGAACCAGGCCGCGACGATACGGGCGTTGCCCGGGAAGGAAGGCGCTTCGGCCAGCCCGACCAGGAAGCGCAGCATGAACAGCGCAACCACGGCCGTGGACATGCCGAATTCACCGACATAGCCTTGCAGCACGGTGAACAACGACCAGGTGAAAATGCTCAGGGCATAGATTTTTTTCGAACCGAAACGGTCGAGCAGCCAACCACCAGGAATCTGCCCGGCCACGTAGGCCCAGCCGAAGGCGGAGAAGATATAACCGAGGGTGACGGCATCGATGCCGAGGTCTTTTTGCAGGCTGGAACCAGCGATGGCGATGGTGGCACGGTCGGCATAGTTGATCGTCGTCACCAAAAACAGCATGAGCAGGATCAAATAGCGGACGTGCGTCGGCTTGGTCTCTTGCATGTAATCTACTTCCACTATTTATTTTTATGCGGGAAATCAAATTGTACGGTCGGCGCCGGAGCCCGGCGCCGACCGGTGTTGCGTATTACGAGCCGATGTAGGAAGTCTTCACCACGGTGTAGAACTCTTGCGCGTAGCGGCCTTGCTCGCGCGAACCATAGGACGAACCTTTGCGCCCGCCGAACGGCACGTGATAATCCACGCCGGCGGTCGGCAGGTTGACCATTACCATGCCCGCCTGGGAATGGCGCTTGAAGTGGTTGGCGTACTTCAACGAGGTGGTGGCGATACCGGCCGACAGGCCGAACTCGGTGTCGTTGGCCATTGCCAGCGCCGCCTCGTAGTCAGCCACGCGCACGACGTTGGCGACCGGGCCGAAGATCTCTTCACGGCTGATGCGCATCGAGGCTTCACTGTCAGCGAACAGCGTCGGCGCCAGGAAATAACCTTCGGTGTCGCAGGTCACCACACCACCACCGCTGACCAGCCGCGCACCTTCGCTCTGGCCGATGTCGATGTACTTCAAATCCTGGTTGAGCTGGGCCTCGGAGACCACAGGGCCAATATCGGTGCCGGCCTTCAATGCATGACCAACCTTGATCGACTGCATGCGCTCGGCCATCGCCGCGACGAACTTGTCGTGGATACCGGCGGTGACGATCAGGCGGCTCGACGCGGTGCAACGCTGGCCGGTGGAGTAGAACGCGCTCTGCACCGCCAGCTCGACGGCCTGCTTGAGGTCGGCGTCGTCGAGGATGATCTGCGGGTTCTTGCCGCCCATTTCCAACTGCACCTTGGCCTGGCGCGACACGCAGTTGACCGCGATCTGCCGGCCCACGCCCACGGAACCTGTGAAGCTGATGCCGTCGACTTTGGGGCTGTTGACCAGGACTTCACCGACCACGCGGCCGCTGCCCATGACCAGGTTGAACGCACCGGCCGGGAAACCGGCGCGGGAAATGATTTCGGCCAAGGCCCAGGCACAGCCCGGCACCAGCTCGGCGGGCTTGATCACCACGCAGTTGCCGTAGGCCAGGGCCGGGGCGATTTTCCACGCGGGAATAGCGATCGGGAAGTTCCACGGAGTGATCAGGCCAACCACACCAAGGGCTTCACGAGTGACTTCAACGTTGACGCCCGGACGCACCGACGGCACGTAATCGCCCGACAGGCGCAGGCACTCGCCGGCGAAGAATTTGAAAATGTTGCCGGCGCGAGTCACTTCGCCGATGGCTTCGGGCAGGGTCTTGCCCTCTTCCCGGGCCAGCAGCTGGCCGAGTTCTTCGCGGCGGGCGAGAATTTCGCTGCCAACTTTATCCAACGCGTCGTGGCGGGCCTGGATACCCGAGGTCGACCAGGCCGGGAACGCAGCACGAGCAGCGTCGATGGCGGCGTTGACTTGAGCGGCGTCAGCCTTGGCGTATTCACCGATGACATCGGACAAGTCAGACGGGTTGATGTTGGTGCAATAGTCGGCACCGGCTACCCACTGACCGTTGATGTAGTTATCGAAACGCTTTGAATCTGCCACGGAGCTTCTCCTATTACAAAACCTGTCTAGGAACGCTGGGCGTCCCTGTACGCAAAAAGCCGCTGATTGCTCAGCGGCTTTGTCGGGTCTGTTACTGCTTGCCTTGCTTGTCGATCAGCGCGGCCAGGGCTTCGTACTCTTCTGGCAGCAGGTCGGTCAGCGGCGTGCGCACAGGGCCCGCGTCGTAGCCAACGATTTTCGCACCGGCCTTGACGATGCTCACCGCGTAACCGGCCTTGCGGTTGCGGATGTCCAGGTACGGCAGGAAGAAGTCGTCGATGATCTTGCCAACGGTTTCGTGATCTTCGCGGGCAATGGCGTGGTAGAAGTCCATCGCGGTTTTCGGGATGAAGTTGAACACCGCCGAGGAGTAGACCGGTACGCCCAGCGCCTTGTAGGCAGCGGCGTAGACTTCGGCGGTCGGCAGGCCGCCCAGGTAGCTGAAGCGATCGCCGAGGCGACGACGGATCGACACCATCAATTCGATATCGCCCAGGCCGTCCTTGTAGCCGATCAGGTTCGGGCAACGCTCAGCCAACTGCTCCAGCTGGGTGGCGTTCAGGCGGCAGACGTTACGGTTGTAGACCACCACGCCGATCTTCACCGATTTGCACACGGCTTCAACGTGGGCGGCAACGCCGTCCTGGCTGGCTTCAGTCAGGTAGTGTGGCAGCAGCAACAGGCCCTTGGCACCCAGACGCTCGGCTTCCTGAGCGTATTCGATGGCCTGGCGGGTCGCACCGCCAACACCGGCGAGGATTGGCACGCTGGTGGCGCAGGTATCGACGGCAGTCTTGATGACTTGCGAATACTCACTGGCGGCCAGGGAGAAGAATTCACCGGTGCCGCCCGCTGCGAACAACGCAGAGGCGCCATACGGGGCCAGCCACTCGAGGCGCTTGATGTAGCTGTCGCGATTGAAATCGCCATTGGCAGTGAAATCGGTGACCGGGAACGACAGCAGGCCAGACGAGAGGATGGACTTCAGTTCTTGTGGATTCATTATTCGAACACCCTGGACGCAAATGTTGTGTTGTAGGAAAGCGGTTCAGCTTCGTGAGAAGTTGTAGGTCATCGTACAACTTAAAATCTGAACGTCAACTGAATTTCGTCGGTGGGTAGGTGTTGTGGCCGAGCGCGACCTCTTCCGCCGGGGTTCAGGACAGTGCGCGGCATACCGAGCGCTCGTTACCACTAGCAGATCTGACAGTTGTGCCTTCTCGGCAGTGCTGAGAGGGTATTGCTGCGAACCCAAACAATCTTTGACATGAGCCGCCCGCAAAACAGCCGCGGCCAAGACTACATGGAGTTAGATCATGGCTATGTTCGACCCACCCATCCTGTCGATCAGTTTGTCGGCTTTGGGAAAAACCCTGGACGTCTTGATCCCTGATGCCGACGGGATTTCCGCCGACTGGTGGGTTTTTCCGACGCTTCGCGCCGATAACATTCCCGATTGGGAAGGAGAACAAGTGCCTGCGGGCAGATGGGACGACCCCGACCAAGGGCCGATTAAATTGACGGGATTACGGGTGACCGTGCCAAAGAGCGAGCTGAAAGGGTACTTGGGGAAAGAAGTCGAATTGCAGTACCAGTTTGCCAACGAGTCCAGCCAGGACATCCATTCAGCCCCGGTGAAGTTGAAGATCGAGCCGTAACCGCCCTTCCGTTGCGGTTGGTTCATCTGCTGAACAGAACTCAACACAGGACCTTCCGTGGCGAGGGAGCTTGCTCCCGCTGGGCTGCGCAGCGGCCCCTCTCCAAATGAGCGCTTCGCACTCAAGCGGGAGCAAGCTCCCTCGCCACGAAAAGCAGCGAAGTTCAGCCTTGTGCTTGCGCCTCCTCATGGGCCTGGCGCAGCCGCTCGCGGCTATTGGTCAGGTGCAGGCGCATGGCCGCGCGGGCCGCATCGGAGTCCCTGCGGGCGATGGCTTCGTAGATTTCTTCGTGCTCGCGGCTCAGGCGATCCATGTAGTGCTGCTGGTCGTCGTGAGCCAGGCGCGCCGAATTCAGTCGGGTGCGTGGGATGATGCTTGTGCCCAGGTGGGTCATTATGTCGGTGAAGTAGCGGTTGCCGGTGGACAAGGCGATTTCCAGGTGGAAAGCGAAGTCCGAGGCCACCGCGTCGCTGGCGTGGGCCGCGCTTTCATTCAAGGCGTCGAGCGCCGCGCGCATCGCTGCCAATTGTTCGTCGCTGCGGCGCTGCGCCGCCAGCCCGGCCGATTCCACCTCCAGGCTGATGCGCAATTCCAGGATCGCCAGCACGTCACGCAAGGTGACCACCGTCGCCGGGTCGATGCGAAAGCCGCTCGGGCTCGGCGTGTCGAGCACGAATGTACCGATGCCGTGGCGGGTTTCCACTTGCCCTGCCGCCTGCAAACGGGAGATCGCCTCGCGCACCACGGTACGGCTGACGCCATGGGCCTCCATGATCGCCGACTCGGTGGGCAATTTATCGCCACGCTTGAGCAGACCGTCGCGAATCTGCTCGGACAGCACCGTCACCAGCTCCTGCGCCAGGCTGCGGCGCTTGCGGGGAAGACGTGGGACGTTGAGCGGGTTTTCCATGGTGTATCTCTATTTTGACAAGCGGCTGAATACGCATCATAGCGCAACGTGGTTGTACGATCACCGTTGGTGCAGAAACCGAGTCGCTTTCATCGCGAGCAGGCTTCCACGGGGACCGGCTGTAGACATAAACCTGCGATTCGCCAGCACCCCTTGTGGGAGCGAGCCTGCTCGCGAAGACGGTGGGTCAGACACTTCAACCGCAACTGACACACCGCCTTCGCGAGCAGGCTCGCTCCCACATCAGGTTTGGGGGTTTCAGGCGGTTACGGCCTGCTCCACCAGTTGGCCATTCTCGATGCGCACATGTCGCCCATGGAAACGTTTCAAACTGCTTCGATGGCCGACGCTGATGATGCTCAGGCCTGGCAGCTGGTCGAGCAACGCCTGGTACAGCGTTGCCTCGTCTTCTTCGTCCATCGCCGACGTTGCTTCATCCATATACAGCCATAGCGGCGCATACAGCAACGCACGGGCGAAGGCCAGGCGCTGCTGTTCGCCCGGCGAGAGCATACGTTGCCAATGGTTGCTTTCGTCCAGCCGCGAAATCAAGTGCGGCAGGCGACAGGTTTCCAGCACCTGTGCATAACGTTCGTTGGGGTAGATATCGCCCGCTTGTGGATAACTCAACACCTCGCGCAGGCTGCCAATCGGCAGGTAAGGCTTTTGCGGCAGGAACAGATAACGCGCCGAAGGCAACAGGATGCTGCCGTGCCCGGCGGGCCACAAATGCCCCATCGCCCGCAGCAAGGTGGACTTGCCGCTGCCGGAACGCCCGCTGAGCATCACCCGCTCACCCGGTTCGACACTCAGTTCAGCGCGGGTCAGCAAATGACGACCGTCGCTCAGGTCCAACCCGAGGTTGCGGACTTTCAGTTCGTTGCCCTGGTTCTGCACATCGATGGCCGGTACCCGGTCTTCGTTGTCGCTCATGGCCTGGCGGAAACTCAGCAGACGGTCACAAGTGGCGCGCCACGCGGCGAGCGAGGCGTAAGCATCGATGAACCAGCTGAAATTCTCCTGCACATTGCCGAACGCCGAGTTGATCTGCATGAGCTCGCCCAGCTGGATCTTCCCGGAAAAATAACGCGGCGCAGCGACGATAAACGGAAAGATGATCGCGATCTGCCCATACCCAGAGGTAAAGAACGTCAGGCGCTTGGACACGCGCATGATGTCCCAGAAGTTGTGCCACACCAGGCCGAAACGCTCGCTCAGGCGGCGATTCTCGTTGGGTTCGCCGTTGTACAGCGCAATGCTCTCGGCGTTTTCCCGCACCCGCACCATGGAAAAACGCAGGTCGGCTTCGAAGCGCTGCTGGTTGTTGTTGAGGCCGATCAGGCGTCGGCCGATCAGATGCGTCAGCCAGCTGCCCACCGCCGCATACAGCAGCGCACACCAGAACATATAGCCAGGGATCGTGTAGCCGAACACTTCGATGCTGCCCGACACGCCCCACAGAATGATCGAGAACGACACCAGGCTGACCACGGTACGCAGCAGCCCCAAGCCCAGGCTCAACGTGGTGGAAGTGAAGCTGTTGAGGTCTTCGGAAATCCGCTGGTCAGGGTTGTCGGTGTAGCCGCCCTGCTCCAGCCGGTAATAATTCTTGTCGTTCAGCCAACGGGCAAAATGCTGCTCGGTGAGCCAGGCCCGCCAGCGAATCGTGAGCATCTGGGTGAGGTACAAACGATACACGGCGCCGAGAATCGCCACCGTGGCGATGCCGCCGAAATACAGGATCAACTTCCAGAACGCCTCGCTGTTCTTTTCCTGCAGGGCGTTATAAAAATCCTTGTACCAATTGTTCAGCCACACCGAAATCGCCACGCTGAACAGCGACAGCGCAATCACGGCGATCAACAGCGTCCAGGCCTTGCCCTTCTCCTCACTGCGCCAGTATGGCGTGGTCATTTGCCAGACACGGCGGAAAAACTGGCCGCGCACCGCGTCATTGACCGCGGAATATTCAGCGTTCTGATTCATGGTTAAGGCTCGATAAGGGGAAAACTCGGGCCGATCATAAAGCAACGGCCCGATGTGTCGCGAGGGTGGACAGCATTCGTTCAGCGCAGGTTCAGCGACGTACCGGACGCTTCTGCAATTTGCGCTGCAAGGTGCGCCGGTGCATGCCCAGGGCGCGGGCGGTGGCGGAGATGTTGCCTTCGTGCTCGGTCAGCACCCGCTGGATGTGTTCCCACTGCAGGCGGTCCACCGACATCGGGTTTTCCGGCACCAGCGTGTCCAGGTCGGCATGCTCGGACAACAGCGCGGCCAGCACGTCGTCGGCGTCGGCCGGTTTGCACAGGTAATTGCAGGCGCCGCGCTTGATCGCCTCGACCGCCGTGGCGATGCTTGAATAACCGGTGAGGATCACCACGCGCATTTCCGGGTCGAGTTCCAGCAGCTTGGGCAGCAGCACCAGCCCTGAGTCGCCATCCATCTTCAGGTCGAGGGCGGCGTAGTCCGGCAGGTCGGCCTGGGCGATGGTCAGGCCCTCTTCGGCGGAGCCGGCGGTGCTGACGCGAAAACCGCGTCGAGACATGGCCCGGGCCATGACGCGGGTGAAGGTGGCATCGTCGTCCACCAGCAACAGGTGCGGCAGTTCTTCGCCGTCGACTTGGATCTCGTCACTCATATTCGTCTCCTCGGTCGGCATGGGGCAGGCGCAGCTCGGTGAGCGTGCCGCCCTCCTCATGGGGGTAGAGTTTCACCGAGCCGCCGGCGCGTGTCACGCTGGCCTTGCTCAAAAACAGGCCGAGGCCGAAACCCTTGCCCTTGGTGGTGTAAAACGGTTTGCCGATCTGCTCGGCAATCGCCAGCGGCACACCGGCGCCGTGGTCGCGAATGCAGATCGTCAGTTCATAGGCGTTCCAGTCCAGCACCACCTCCAGGCCTTCGGGGCAGGCGTCGGCGGCGTTGTTCAGCAGGTTCAGCAAGGCCTGGGTCAGGTCCGGCGGCGGCGCCATGCGCGGCACCGTGCCCTGGCCCAGGCACTGGAAGCGATAACTGGCTTCGGGGCGCATCAGGTGCCAGCGATTCAAGGCCTCATCGAGCCAGTCGGTGACGTCCTGCATTTCGATGGCCAACCGGCGGTTGGCCTCGGCGGCACGCACCAGGTATTGCAGGGTTTCCTTGCACAGCTGGACCTGGTCCTGCAGCACGCCGAGGTCTTCCTGCAACGCCGGGTCGTGATGATCCTGGCGCATTTCCTTGAGCAGCACGCTCATGGTCGCCAGCGGCGTGCCCAATTCATGGGCGGCGCCTGCGGCCTGGGTCGCCACGGCCAGCAGTTGCTCGTCGCGCAGGCCCTCTTCGCGGCGAATCGCCCGCAGCTCTTCCTGGCGACGCAGCTCCTCAGCCATGCGCGCGGCAAAAAACGTGATGACGGCGGCGGCCAGGGCAAAACTCAGCCACATGCCGTAGATCTGCAGGTTTTCCCGGGCGATGGGAAAGGTTTCCAGCGGATAGAACCGCGCCAGCAACAAGGTGTACAGCGCCAGGGCGATGCCGGACAGGATCAGCGAAAAACGCCACGGCAGCGTGACCGCAGCAATCGTCAGCGGCACCAGGTAATACGACACGAAGGGGTTGGTCGAGCCGCCGGAGAAATATAGCAGCGCGCTGTGGATAAACAGGTCGCAGGCCAATTGCACGGCGTATTCAAGCTCGGTCACTGGCCAGGAAGTGCGCAGGCGAATCGCCGTCAATGCGCAGAGTACGCTGGAGCACACCAGGGTAATCGCCAGTTGCAGCCAGGGCAGCGGCAGCAGGTCGAACCAATAGGCAAGCCCCACGGAGCCGGCCTGGGCCGCGAGGACCAGAATGCGGATGAACGTCAGACGCCAGAGGTTCTGGCGCGAAGCGGAAGTCATTTGCAAAGGGGCGAGCATGAGCTCTCCTGATGAGCGCTCCAGGCGGATCGCACGGAGTATAACCAAGGCGCGGCAGGCAGAGGCGAAGATGCGGCAAAGCGCCACAGCCCTGATGGCTACATACCCCCTCTGTGGCGAGGGAGCTTGCTCCCGCTCGGCTGCGCAGCAGTCGCCATCGGTTGGGCCTGCTTCGCCCGAAACGTCGGACCGGTCCAGCAGGAGCAAGCTCCCTCGCCACAAAAGCCCTTCGCCGGGCATCATCTGTATAGAAGTTGTAACTGTGCGAACCCGCCCATAAAAGCTAGAGTCTTATCGTCCACGCAGGCTCGGAACCTACCCCTGCGCATCATCCCAAGGAGCTTTCATGCACACGTTCAGTCGCCCCGCCGCCCTGCTCGCCCTCAGCCTCGGCGCCGTCGCCAGCCTGCCGGCCCTGGCCGCCGATGAGCTGCACTACAACCAGATTTCCCTGCACGCCGAAGCCAGCCAGGAAGTGGCCCGCGACCTGATGATCGTCACCCTCTACACCGAGGAACAGAACACCGACCCGGCCAAACTCGCCGCCGCCGTCAGCACCACGCTGAACAAAGCCATCGGCCAGGCCAAACAAGTCAAGGACATCAACCTGCGCCAGGGCAGCCGCAACAGCTACCCGGTCTATGACAACAAAGGCGGGAAAATCACCGGCTGGCGCGAACGCGCCGAATTACGCCTGGAAAGCGCCGACTTCGCCGCCCTGTCCAAACTCACCGGCGAACTGCTGGGCGACATGAAAATGGCGGGCATGGACTTCGCCATCGCCACCGCCACACGCCAGACCAGCGAAGACGCCCTGCTCAAGGACGCCGTCAACGCCTTCAAGGCCCGCGCCCAACTCGCCACCGAGGCCCTGGGTGGCAAGGGCTACAAGATCGTCAACCTGAACTTCAACACCAACGGTTACCCACAACCGTACATGCGCCCGCAAATGATGATGAAAGCGGCATCCATGGACGCCGAGTCGGTCACGCCTGAGGTGGAAGCCGGCACCAGCAAAGTGACCATGACCGCGGACGGGGTGGTTGAGGTGTTGATGCAGTAATGATTGGCGGTGGCCAGTCAGTATCCACCGACCGACCACCGCGTCCCCCGTGGCGAGGGAGCTTGCTCCCGCTGGGACGGTCCGACGCTTCGGGCGCAGCAGCCCCAAAACCAGACACCTCGGTGTGCCAGATAAATTGAGTCGCTGCTGTTGGGACCGCTTCGCAGTCCAGCGGGAGCAAGCTCCCTCGCCACAAGGAGATCAAGGTGCCGGGCTGGCCTGTGCTTCAAGCTGGTCCAGCGCCTTGTCCACCAGCAACTGGCACAACTCCACCAACTGATGAATCCCCAGCGCCACGCTGCGCCGCGTGCCCTCCACTTCAAAGGCCAGATCCTCGGCCATGGCTTTGATCGAGGCCAGGGTTTCGGAAGCGCTGGTTAGCAACGTATCGGTGTCGGCTACGGCCGTGACTGCAAACAGGCTGTCGATGCGTGGATCAGTGCTTGTCTCTGACGATTTCGGGTTGAGGTAATGATCGAGGACTCGCTCGGCGGCGGCGCGGTCTTTCAGCAGCTCTTCGATGGAATCGAAGCCGGCAAGCGGGTTGAGTTTGTTGAAGGGTGGGTCGGGGACTGGCTTATCCATTTTTTTACCTATTAGTGATGATAGCCATCACTTACCGTTTCTCACTCGGCAAATGGGTGGCAGCTGTGTGCAGGGGTGAGAAATCCGAGAATAGGTACTCGGCCAGACCGAGGTCTGCCCGCACACAGCCGCCATAACGCATCTACAGGCAGCGGATAAGCTGGCTGCAATTATGCAGGTACCGAGGCTGGATGCCTATTATTCGGGTTTCTCACGCCCGGTCGCTGAGTGGCAGCGACAACCAAAAGACTAGAGACCGCACTTCCGACCGGCAACCCTAAAAACACGTCGGACATTTCCTTATGTAGGGCCGAACGTTCCTACGCTCTCGAAGGACGCATGCCACCCAACACCCGACACAACCTCCGTGGCGAGGGAGCTTGCTCCCGCTGGGCTGCACAGCAGCCCCAAACCAGACACCTCAGTACGACATGACAACATCAAGCCACCCATCCCACTCGCTCCGAGCTAAGGCAAGCTCGCCACAGGAACCCGCTCCTGTGGCTGCGTGACATCAAACACATGCTGCTCGCACCGGCTGCCCACAAACTGGAATTCCACCAGATAAACCTTGCTCCGCTGCGGCGTAAAAGTGCTTCGGAGCGGACCACAGCGGTAACCATTACCGATGCTCCCGCCACTGGCGAAGCCTGACACCTCGAAGGGCTGATCAACGTCAGCTTGCACTTCCAGCTGCGGAAAGTGCTTCAAGGTTGCGCTGTGCACCGTCTCGTTGACCTTGGCAATCCAGCCGAACACCTTGCCCCGACCGGTATCCACCACGGTTCCCTGCACATCCAGACGCTGATCAGGATCCGCCGCGCGCCTGATGGAAAACTCCACCGGATAAGTAGCCCCGGACGCTTTCATGATGACCTTGGCGTGCTGCGCATCGACGGTCACTTTGTTTTGCTGGAACTGGATGCCGTCGTTGAGCAGCGTGGGGGAGGAATCTCTGACGTTGGATTTGCAGGCGGGTAAGGTCAGGATCAGGGTTAAGACTATCAGTGGAAACTTATACATAAACACTCCATGCGTATGAATTAGGTGACTAGCTGACCGACAAGCCATTCAGTTTTTTGCATTTCACACCATCGAATCGCACAGTTCATGCCTAAGCCCGCAAAAACACATCGTTCAGCAAGGGCCGAGATCAGTAAGAATGGACTCCCGAAGAAGGTTAAGTACGCGCCATTCGCGACGGATTTATTTTTCCGAGCTACAACCTCAGAAGACAAAAAACAACCCCACCACTCCTTACCGAGAAAATGAAATAAAAACAAACTTATTACCTACTTACATCTCAACAATACGCTCTACAACCCCAATTATCGTACCCACCGGCAGCAGCTTCTCGTACACAACCTTGCCAAAATCATAACTCCAAACGAGCCGATCCGACTGCTCAGTTTTCTGGAAATAAACAAACAAACCTGAATCCCCCAGTGCAGTACATGTCATATCTTGAACCCCCTTTGGAGGAGCCAAGTCACCCTCAAAAAAATGACTGTGAGCGGTCCTGAATAACTCCGCTGCGGAGATCGTTGCATCACCTGTTACACTCCGATCGAACTGCATCTTCGCATAAAAATCAACCGCAGTTTGCAACTCAACAACATCAATACAATCTAACAGGCGCTCCCCATCGACTAACATTGAAAACAAACCATTTCTCCAAAAGCAACTTGAATCGGTCCACTCCTCCACCACATCAAATTGCAATGAGAACAAAAACGGATCGCCATAAATCATTTCAATTTTACTCCTAGAGCTTTTTTGCACTGCAGTCGGCACGTAATTAGCCCCTAATGTAGAGTAGAAAAAGGGGACAGATTTATTTTCCGTTCAGCTTTGCTCTACACGATCAAACCAAGGCCTGACCACTCCGCATCATCACAGGCTCAGAAAACAAATCTGTACCCTTTTCTCGCTAGAAATAAATCCGTCCCCTTTTTGGTCCTTTTTGGTCGAATTAAAAGTATTGCCCGGAAACGTGGTCTGTCCCTGAGAAACCCACATTTCGGCCAAATGGTCCGTCCCCACCACCCCATTAACGATCATTCAAACTACAGAGAATAACAAAATCTGCAATCGGCAGTTCCACGCTACTCTCTTCCCCTGAGTGGAGAATATCTTGAACAACAACCATTCCTTTTAAAAAATCAAATTCAACATCAAAACAATTAAACTCACACTGCCTAGCTAAAACCTTATCGGAATCAGCTCTTTGCTGGAGGGCCTCACTTAAAACCTTACGAACATGAGGGCTCAACTCTTGAGCAATAAATCGCTCAATCAAACTGTTATTGACCATAGCCTCTCCATCACTTTGGGAAAACCGTATTGATAATTCCATTCCGAACATTAACTTCATAAAAAGGGACGGATTTATTTCTCAATAAGCTCTTGGCTTCGCCCCATACGCGATATGTTAGGTGAGAACTGTCTTGTGTCCCCCCGCGATAAATCCGTACCGTTTTTTATTCGTTTTATTTTTCTCTTTTCTAATTTTCGCCAATTACGAGAGTGGTTTTTAACTGCCTTACCGGATCCCAATCATTAGGTTTCAATTGGTGTTTACTCCACCACAATCTACCCTCAGAAATCCATTTTTTGCGTAGCTCTGCATGCGCTACTGTCGAGTCATCGTATCCAAACTCTGTGCCACAGCACGGACAAATATTGTACGTGGCACAGCCGAAGCTATCGTAAGCCGGCTCATCAAGACGGTCGTACCCACAAACAGGGCAAACATAATCGTGATTCTCAGTGACCATTAAAGTCCAAATTTGAGAAAAAAGAGAAAAAAGGGGACAAAAAAGGGGACCAAAAAAGGGGACAGATTTATTTTCCGATCAGCTTTGCCTCTACACGATCAAACCAGGGCCTGACCACTCCGCATCATTACAGGCTCAGAAAACAAATCTGTCCCCTTTTCTCCTGATCTCGTAAGCCTGGCAAAGCGCACTGAAGCTTGGCAAGCCTTTGATGTAGTCCGCGATGAATAGCAGTTTCAGGTCCATAGGTTTCAGCTCTCGCCATGGCATGGTCAGATCCTCGAAAACCGACCCTGCCAGTTAAAAACTGTTACCTATGTGAGTGACCTGATTTGTAACCTATGTGGGTGAGTCATACCTCCCCTTTTTTTTTTGGTCCTTTTTGGTCTCTTCCTAAAAACCCGCTCCGCGTCGCCCCCCCTTTCTTAAGGCTAACTTACGCCAAACAAAGCGCGCCGAAGAACACGTTGCTTATCCGCTGTTAAGTCATCATGAAAACACTTTTCAGACGCAACCACCTTTACAGTGCTACCACACTCAAAAATACTAACCCCTGCTCTCCTCAGAAATGTCAGACTTTCTAGCTTGTTCCTTCCCGTCCGCTCCCAGAACTGGTCACCTAGCCACATAAAACTTCCGATTGCCTCCATAAACCCTTGTCTCAACAAGACACGACCTGGATTTACCGATGTGTCTATTTCCATTTGATTTAAGGGCGCAGGCAATCCACTCGATTTCAGAGGAAGTTTTGCAAATGATCTACCAGCACATTCGTACTCTAAAGGATCTGTCGCATTTTGCCAAAAATCGTATTCAACATCAGCAAGCCATGCTTGGATAAAACCTTCAACATCGAGAAAAGGCCTTACAGCCTGATCCCAATCAAAACCATCAAAATTTTGTACTTCTTCAACTACTAAAAAACACTGATCCAAGGCGGGCAGCGTTCCAAATCGAAACTCGAAATTATTTGATGCAACACCACTAGGCCAAGATTTTTTGTTCTGGATTTTTTTCTCAAGTGTTGCGACATCAACCTCAACACCCTGCAGCGAAAATACAGATGGAAATCCGAAATCATTCAAAATGCGAACAACCAGATCCAAAGCCTGCAAGCCTTTTATCGAGTCAGCGCAAAAAACAAGCTTTAACCGCTCAAGCCTCCCAGACCTCATTTGAATTCCTTTTTTAATTTTGCAGCCCTCAGACCGCCAGGCTGAACTCGCACAGCAAGTAACATGCTTGTTGGATTGCCATTTACTTTCGTGCCATTTGTTAAGTAAAATCTGTCGCCTTTTTTTGTGAGAGGCACGGCCGATGGAATATCAAATTTAAGGCTTTAATAATGTGCCTGACCCTTTTAGCAAGCTTATTTGTTTTTTACAAAGCTGACATAAACCGCCTCTATCACAGCGTCCTCCTCACCGATATCAGGCGCATAAATCCTAAGACCTAATCCATCCACATCAAATCCTGAACTATTAAAGTTAAGGATCTCGCCTTGCGCAACTAAATTCTGCTGAACTTCAAGGACATCCGCACCGGACAAACGCTGTCCGCGCCAGCTGAGGTCACTCCATTTCACGAATTCCAGGCCGATGATGGTGAAACCCTCATCAAAATAAACATGCACTCCTAAATCATCGTAGGCGTCAATCGGAACTGTAGAGTCTGTCGTTTTGAAGAACTCATCAAAACCACCTCCCAATATCGCTCGCGATTGATCGCGAGTCATACCCACGTGCACCGGACCTAAATCACCAAAACCCAACAGTTCGAAGCTCATCATTATTTTTTCCTGAAATCACCCGGGTTCAACTTAGACGCATATTGCCCAGAAACGTGTTGGAAGGCGTCCTGGCAGGATTGAGCCGCGCGCCATAAAACGAAGACCCAAGCCTTACCCCATGCTGATGAAACCACGTCGATCAGCCAGGGCCGAGGTTGGGAAGAATGGTCACCCGAAGAAGGTTAAGTAAGCGCCATTCAAATATGCCCCTTTTTTTCAACATCATTAATCACCATTAGAGTCAATGTGGCGATTGCCTTACTCCCTAACCACTCTGCATTAACACCCCAATAAATCTTTCAAACTCTTGCAAAACGGATTCCTTCTCCTCAGGCGAAAGCAATACATTCATAATCTGCCCGTCACAAGCACAGTCATACACATCTAACCCCACCCAACCTTTGGACCAAAACTCTACCGTTCCTAATTTATCTAAACCTTCCAGCTCTATCCTCTCAAGATCACCAAAGTCACCATTAACAAATATTGAGTACTCAAATGAATACCCACCCAGCCTAGGCTTTATAAACTCATCAAACCAAGAACCGTCCATAAACACCTTACTTCCTGTCTATGATTAGAATATTTTTTACTTCGGGAAGGTGCTGCCCCCCTTGTTTATTAAGCAGAAACTGTTGAGACTTGCTTGCATCCGGACCAATCATTTTAAGCCAACCTTCTTTCCCACCTTGCAACAAAGAATTACTTGGCACATCGAATTCAACATACACCGCCCCCTTCGACGCAGCACCTTTAAAATCCAGAGCACCATTAATAGAAATAAAGGTTTGGCCTCCACCACCTTGCACTACTCTACCCGTATCTTTCATTTGTGCCAACTCGGTGGGAGACATCCACCTCCCCACACGAACTTCACTGACCCCATTAATAACTTTTGTTTCGCCAAGTTTTAACGGAATATCTGCTGTCGCCTTTATTCCACCAGTGTAAACAGAACCGAACACCCCCCACGCACTCAATAAGCTCTGTATACCCCATACCACCCTTTCGCTACCTGTGGCCGCCTCCCCCGTAACAGGATTCGAGCCTCCTGCGAACATATAAAATGAGCACCCAGCACCGGCCGGGCCAGCCCCACCACAACCAGCAGTGAATAGCTCATTGGAAAGCCCCTGAAGCTGAGCCTTTACAGCCGCCTCATTCAACTCATTCCTTGCCTTTCCTCCTGTCGCCTGTTCAAACGAAGCAGGTTGCAGAATCCACTCCTCACCTTGATCCGTTATGATCGACTTGTCGGTAGCAACACAATATCCGTTTGGTGACGTAGCGCAGGAAACCACATCTCCAGGGTTGGTAGTGAACACAAAGGCACGCGTGAAATCGCCATCCTCTGAGATCCGTTCTTCCTTGAGTACGCTATAGCCCTTGGCGATAAGATCCGAGATATCTTTGGACAATCCTTGACAATCGCTCGAGGTAGAGCCTTTGCACGACGCCTGGTACTCTCTCTGCAGCGCCGTTAACGAAAGCCTTTCTATATCGCTCAGATGATTGTTTTCGACAGCATTTTTAGCTGTTCCAGCGCCAAGCGCCGCATTAAATGCGTCCCCTCCAGCAAGCGCCCCGGATAACCCACCAGCCAGAGTCGATAGCGCCGCGATTGTTTGTTTTTCCGCTTCGGTCAATTGGTCGCTGGACTTGCCCGGGTAGAGTTGGCTGGCTATCAGCTCACCGGCAGTGGCACCAGCAGCACCGGCCAGCGCCGAGCCTCCTTGCGCTTTTGCCAAAACAGCACCCAGTACGGCATGCGCCATCAGGTTGGCTGCGTCGTCTCCTTCCGTGAGCTGTTTAACGGCTTGAGCCAGGTAAGGCGCCGCCCCTCCTCCCACGATAGCTCCAATGTCTCCAGTCAGGATGCCTTGGACAATCCCTGCGACCGCCTGGCTGGCCTTTTGGAAACTACTGCCTGTTCCATAATCGCGCTGAACCTGTTGGCTGATTTGCTCAGGGGTTGGATTAGCCACACCACTGTCGTTCAACTTTTCACGCGCAACTTGGTAGGCCTCGCTATTTGGATCTTGAGCCTCCTTGATCCTCTCCGCAGCAACCACACTGCTGATCCCTTTCACCAACTCCACCGAGCTCTTCACCAGCTCGATACGCTCGTTCATCGCCTCTTCATCAGGCTTGTCCAAAAGCTCGTTGGCATTCTTCGTATCGCGATTCAGGCCAACCGTGTCCTGTGCCCCCTCCGGATTGCGGACGATGATCGTGCCTTCACTCACCGCGCTACGTGTATGGCTCTTGTCGGATTCGCTTAGGGCAATGCCGTACAAGCCCCCCACCGAGGCGCTCGCCCCAGCGCCACCGTAACTGCCCGAGATGCTGATACCTGCGGACTGAGCCTCGATTTCACTGACGTTCTTGATGTCGCGCGCGATGAGTCGGTCGGTGATCAGCGTGTTTTTATCCGCCGAGGCATCACTGGCAATCACCCCGCCTTCAAGCGTGGTGGTCTTGCCCACGTCAACGGTGTAGCCACCCGTTCCCGCGAACAGGCCGGTCTGGTCCGTGACGGCTTTGTATTCGCTGTTCATGTTGCCGGCGGCCAGGTTGGCCGAGGCGGCTACAGGTGTGCCGTAGCAGAACGGCGGAATGCAGATGCTCGCACCAAAACCGCCGCTGCTTTGCTTGCTTTTCTGGTCTTGGGTGTCCTGGCGGGAAATGATGTTGAGGTTGCCATCGATCAGCGCGTCGATTTCATCAGCACGAACCTGAGCGCCCGCCAGCGTGGTGTCGCCGCCGCTGCGCAACAGCAACGAACCGGTATCGACCGTCGTGTTGACCTGCGTGACAGAACTGCCGTTGCCCATGCCTTTTGCGAGTTGCGCGCCAAGGTCCAGGGTGAAGCCGTTTTGCTGGCCGATGTTGAAGCTCGCGCCGATAGCGGTCTTGTTGTTGCTGTTACGGTTGGACCAATCCGCCGTGTTCTGTGCGCTTTCCAGGATGATGTCGTTGCTGGCGAGCAGAGAAGTATTGGCCGCTTTGATGCTGCTGCCGATGACGTGTAGATCGCCGTCGTTTTCCGCCGCATTGCCGTTAGCGATGATGGATAACGTGGCGCCCGCGTTAAGGGTGCTTTGCTTGGCGGTTTGGCTGGCGTAATCGCTGGTACTTTTGCTGTGGGTACTGGCGAGCTCGGTACCGATTTTGATCAACGAGCCGTTGCTCGCGGTACCGCCCTGTTTATCGGCGAAACCGGTTTTTTGATCATTGGCTTCCGAAACCATCCCGCCAAGGTTGTAAGCCGCCAGCGCCGCCTGCGCCAGCTTCACGGCTTTGAGCCGAGGGTCATCAGCATTCTTGGCGGCTTCGACTGACGAGCGAATGGTGTTGACCGTGTCGATGATCGCCCCACCGATGACACGCCCCACGGCCAGGCTGCTGGATTTATCGGCGGTGCTTTGTTTGGCCGTTTCCATGCCCGCAGCGATAGTGACGTTCGAACCGCGAAGGCTCATGTTCTTGGTGCTGACCAAGTCACTGGCGATGACGTTGAGGTCGCCACCGGCAACGAGGCTGACGTTGCCTTTGCTGGAGCCGATGGTGCTGCCGGTCAGGGTGGTCTGCGATGCCGTGCCGTTGTGTTTCTGGTTACTGATCGACAGGTGCTGGTTGCCGGTAATGTCGTCGAGGCCCAAATTGTTGCCTGTTAACACGCCCGTCAGATCGCGATTTTTTTCCTTGTGCATTTGGGTACGGGAGAAGGTATTTTCTGCCGCGTCTATAGTCAGGTCGCGCCCTGCACGTACCGCCAGGTCATTGGTACTGACCAGCGCCGAACCCGTCACGGTGGCATCACGTTTGGCGCTGACGGCGATGGTGTCGCCCGAGATCAGGCTACCGACGGCGGTTGTCTGAGTTTCGGCCAACTTGTCCTGGACCTTGCTCGATTTCAAACCGCCCCAACTGCTTTTGCTTTTGCTGCGCTCGTGGCGAGCGCTCTCGGAGTCGGTAACCGCAACAATTTCCACATCATTGCCAGCCCCCAGGCCGACGCTGCCTTTTTCGGAAATGACGTTGCTGCCTTTGATCAGCAGATCGTTGCCGGCGGTCAGCACGTTGTTGCCTCCGGAGGTAACCGAGCTGGCAACGTTGGTAACCGAACTGGTCTCATCCAACCGAAACTTCTTCCCGGAAGAAGATTTCTTGGTCTTGCTGTAAAAGCTGTAGTCCGAATCCTCGGCCGATTGCAGTACCAGGTTCGCGCCGGCGACCAGATATGCCTCATCCCCCGCACTTACCCGACTGGCAATCAACCCCAGGTCCTTGCCCGCGCTCAGCGTCACATTTCCACCCGCCGTCACACTGGTGGAGACTTGGCTCACATGGTCTTCCTGAGCCGTGACCTTCTTGCTCTTGCCATATGAATGCTGCTCATCCGCCGCAGACGCCAAGGTCAGGTCGCCGATGGCGCTCATGGTGATGTCGCGCTTGGCGTCGATCTGGCTGGCTACAGCGGTGAGGTCGCGGCCGGCGTTGGCGGCCAGGTCGCGGCCTATGTCGAGGCTGGAGCCGTACTGGGTGATGGTTTCGTTGCGATGCGTGCCACGATTGCCGCTGGTGATGCGCTCGGCGGAGGCAAGATTGACGTCGCGGGTGGCGTTGAGGGTGGTATCAGCGCCGCTTTTCAGTACACCGCCGACATTGTTGATGTCACGCCCGGCGCTGATGGTCAGGTTATTCGCGGCTTCGATGCGTGAGGCGCTGTCGATGAAATCGGTGCGCTCGCGGCGGTAGCCGCTGTCGCTTTCGTGGGTGGTGACGGTGCGTTCGTTGATCACGTCGCCCCGGGTGGCGGTGAGCGTGACCTCGCGTCCGGCAATGATGCCGCCGGCCTTGTTGACGAGGTTGTTGCCCGCCAGCAGGTCGAGGCGATTGCCCGCTTCCACCAGGCCGCTGTTGACCAGGTCGTTGGTGGCGGTCGCGGACAGGTTGTTGCTGGCACGCAGGGTCCCGGCGTTATTCAGGTCCTTGCCGGCGATCAGAGTGACGTCGCTGCCCTGGATCAGCGCGCCGTTGGCCGCCAGGCGGTTGTTGGCGTTAGCCAGGTACAGGACGGGGACCAGAACTTGTTCACCGTTGATCTCGACGTTTTCCATCCAGACGATGTCGTGGGTCAGCGCCGCGACTTGCTCGGAGGTGAGGCTGACGCCCAGGGCCAGGTTGAGCGCCTGTTTGCTGGCGATGGCGTTGTTCATCAGGTACTTGAACATGTCCTCGTTGGAGGTCTGCCCGTCGATGAAGCGCTGGCCGGTGCGGGCAACCACGGCTTGCTGGATCAGGGTCTGCTCATACAACCCGTCGCCCAGACGCTTGGCACTCTGGTCCGGGTCGTAGCCGAGGTTTGCCAGCAGGTAATCCGAGCTCATGAACTGCTTGAGGTCGGTGAGTACCGGGTTGGTTTCGATCAGGTATTTGTGCGGATTGGCCGCCAGGGTGGGAGCGGGCAGGCCCTGGACGCGGTTGATCGTGAACGCGGTGGTGCGGCCAGGCACGGCGCCGGACGCAGGGGCGCCGGCCGTATTGGTGTCGAAACTGCTGGCCTGGTCGCCGATGGCGGTTGCCTGGCGCGCTGCGATGCTCAGGTCAAGGTTGCTGGCGCTGGCTTGAGGGACGTTGCCTGCTTGCAGGTCCCTGGCCTGGACGGCAGGCAGGCCCTGTTGGCGCTGAGCCGGAGTCAGGCTTGCGTTACCCAGTGTCCAGCTTTGCGGGCCGCTGATGGCTGGTGCACCACCGCCCTGCCCGCTCAGGCGGAACAGGCCGTTCTGGCCAGTGGGCAGGCTGAAACCAGGCAGGGCTACCGGATTGACTTGTTGTTGCGCCAGATTGGGCGGTAGTTGTTGATTAAGTGTGATGCGCGTGGAGTACGGGCTGCCGGCTGCCCCGGTATTGGTCCGTGGACCGCTGCCGACGTAGCTGTAACCAGGCCGCACAACGCTGTTGTCGATGTTGTTTTGCGCATTAATATTGACGGCGCCACCGGCCTGGATCACGGCTGCGTAGCTCTGGTCACCGCCGGCGAGTTTCCGGGTGGTGCCTAAATTCGTGTACTCCATTTCGGTCATGCCAATGAAGTTGGCAATACCCGCTTCCAAGCCGCTCAGGCTGTTGACATCGTAACCGGCACTTTCAAACCAATATTTATTGGTGAAGTTACTGGCCGCGTTGTACCACCCACCCGCATTTCGGGTCCGCTCGGAACGGAACACCCGCGTCGTTTCGGTCTCGCCGGTTTCGACGCCGTTGTTGGTCAAGTTAACCAGCGAGGCCGTCAGGTTGCCGCCGCTGGCGATAGTGCTGCTCTGGTTCAGCAGATCGCCGCCGCTCAGGCTCAGGTTTCCACCCGCCGTGATGCTGGAGGCCGCGGTGGCAGCGGTCACTTCGGTTTTCTCGCGTTGCAGCAGCTCCCATACATGGTTCTGCTTGCCGCTGCAGTCACCGGCGTTGTACCCCTCGATGCAGGCGATTTCGTAGATTTTGGCGGTATAGATTCCACTGCTGCCCATGGTCAGCAGAGTGCGGATGTTCTGAATCGTGCTGGCGGCCAGGCTCATGCTGCCGTCGCTTTGAATCGAGCTGGAGCTGTTGACGATACTGCTCGCCAGCGCGCCCAGGCCGTTACGGTCAATACTGAGATTTCCCAGGCTGTAAATGTTGGCATCGAGGTTGTTCAGCGTATCGACCCGCAGGCCCATGTCGCCGCCGCTGAAAATCAGCCCTTGACTGTTGGTCAGCGCGCCGGTCGTGACGGTCAAAGCTTGACCACCGCCCAACGTCCCAAAGTTATTGATCCCCGTGGCGCCAATTGTCAGGCGCGCCGCCGAGGTCAAGCGACCGGCATTGTCGAGCTGACCATTAACGCCAATGGTGGTATCGCCGCCGCCCGTTATGCTGGAGCTGACGCTGTTGAGGCTCACCTGGGCCGCGCTGAGGCCAAGCGTCCCCAGGCTATTGAGACGACCGGCCCCCCAATAGGCACCACCCAGGTCGATTTTCAGGCTGCCATTACTGGCAACAAGGCCTTCGTTGAACCAATTGACGCCGCTGCCGATGAAGCTGTCGGAAGCCAGCAACTGGCCACCGGCAGTCTGGGTGAAATGGTTGACGTTGACGTTCAGGCGTCCGGCCTGGATGACCCCGCTGTTGGTCCAAGTGTCGGTGCTGATAGTCAGGCCGCCACGCGTCACGACCGTACCGCCGGCTCCGGTGACATTGGCGGTGGAGATATCGAACGTGCCGGTGCCAACGTGCAGCAAGCTGCCGCCGGTATTGAGGAAACTGGAGGCGCCAAGGGTCAGGTCAGTGTTGGCACTTTCCAACACACCACTGCGGTTATCGAACAACCCGCCGATCTGGAAATTGGTCTTGCCCCCCGTACCCAAGGCACGGATCTGCCCCGTCTGGTTATCCAGGCTCGCGGCCTTGATCATCAGCGTGCTGTCGCTTTCGATGATACCCAGGCGGTTGTTCAAGGCGCCGGTCAGGTTCAGGTCGATCTGGCTGCCGGCGATCTGGCCGTCGTTGTCGCCGCTGTTGTCGAAATTGTTGGCGGTAACGTTGACTTTGCCTTTGGCGTAGAGGCCGCCGTTGCGGTTGTCGATGTTGCCGGTGGTGATGAGGGCATCGCCGGTTTGCGCCGAGATGCGTCCGCCGTAGTTGTCCAGGCCGCCCGATGCGATCAGGTTCAGGCGCTGGGCCTGGGTGATGCCGCCCTGGCGGTTGTTGTTCAGGTCGTAGCCGTTTTTCAACACGCCGGTCAGGTCGGTCTTCAGCAGTCCTTGCAGGCTGGCGAGCACGCCGCCGCGGTTGTCGAGGTTGCGCGCTTCAACGGTCAGGTCACCGGCCTTGGCCTGGATGCGGCCGCTCTGGTTGTCGATGTCTTGGTCGACGACCAGGGTCAGGTTGCCCTGGCTTTGTACGGTGCCCTTGCCGTTGGCGAGGCTATTGGCGTCGATTCGCACGGCGCCGTTCTGGCTGTAGATCAGGCCATCGCCACCGTTCTGCACCGCGCCGGAGGCGGTCAGGACGAGTGCGTCATTGGCCGCGACGGTGCCGCGATTGCGGTTGTCCAGACCGCCGATCAGCAAGGTCAGCAAGCTTTGGCTGGCGATCTGGCCGCCCTGGTTGTCGAGCTGCGTGGCGCGCTCGACCCGCAGCGGGCCGGCACTGGCGAGTTTGCCGTTGGTGTTGGTCAGGGCGCCGAGCAGGTCCAGGGTCACGGCAGAGTTGCCGATCAGCTTGCCGCCGGTGTTGTCCAGGGTGGTGCCGGTGAAGGTCAGTGCGTTTTGCGCGTTGACGGTGCCGCCAGCGTTGCCCAGGGTCATGGCGTTGATGACCAGGGTCGCGCCGCTGTCGACCAAGCCGCCTTGGGCGTTGTTCAGCAAACCGCCGGTGACGGTCAAGGTCTGGTCGGTGCCGCTGGACAGAATCCCGCCGCGGTTGTCGACGCTGGCCGCGGTGACGGTGAGTGTTTTCTTGCTCGCCAACGCGCCGTCAGTGCTGTTAAGCAGCGCGCCGCTCAGGGTCACGCTGACGTCTTCGTCGCGGCTCGACAGCGTGCCGGCGTTGCGGTTGTCCAGGCCCACGGCGCTCAGGCCGAGGCCTTTGAAACCGGACATCAGGCCGCCCTGGTTGATGACGTCGCGAGCCTTCACGGTCAGTAAACCGTTGCTGATGAGTTTGCCGGCGCTGTTGTTGAAATCGCGAACCGTCAGGTCGAGGGGCTGGCTGCTGGAGATTTCGCCGCCCTGGTTGTCCAGGTCCCGCAGGTGCTTGAGGCTGAGTACGCCGGCGGTAGTGATCAGGCCGGCGCTGTTGCTCAAGTCTCCCGTGGCGGCACCGAAGTCGATGGCGATGGCGCTGCCCAGCAACGAACCCTGGTGGTTGTTCAAGTTGTGAGTGCTGACGGTCAAGGCGTCGGCGGCGTTGATAAGGCCTTGATTCTGGTTAATCAGCGGGCCGGCCAGTTTCAGGTCGAGGTTGGCGCGACTGGTCAGGGTGCCGGCGCTGTTGTCCAGGCTCGCGGCCTCGACGTCCAGCGCGGCGGCGGCGATCAGGCCCTTGAGGTTGGTCAGCGCGTTATCGATGCGCAGGGTCAGGGCCTGGTTGCTCAGCAACTTGCCGTTGTCGTTGTTGAGGTTTTGTGCGGCCAGGGTGAACGCCTGGGCGCTGGAGATTTCGCCGCCGGCGTTGTTGACGCCCTTGAGGTTTTTCAGCATCAGCAAGGGGGCGTTGATCAAGCCACTCTGGTTGTTCAGTTGCCCTTGGTTCAGATCAAGGCTCAGCGACGTGTTGCTGAAAAGCTGGCCGCCCTGCTGGTCGAGGCCCGTGACGCTAGCGATCAGCGCACCGCTGCTGGCGATGCGGCCGCCGTCCTGATTGGTCAACTGCTTCATGGTGAGGTCAAGGTTGGCGCCGCTGCTCAGGCGTCCGGCCTGGCTGTTGTCGAACGCGCCGGTTTCAACGGCGACCGCTTGCTTGGCGCTGATGCTGCCTTGGCTGCGGTTGTCCAGGCTCAAGCTTTTGAGGGTGAGGCCGGCATCGGTGACGATTTCGCCGCCCTGGTTCAGCACGGCGTTGTCGAGGGTGAGTGCCAACGCTCCGGCACTGGAAACGCTGCCCAGGGTGTTGGTGAGGCTGGCGGCGGTGACTTCAAGCTCGCCTTCGGCGCTCAACGTGCCCTTGGCGTTGTTCAGGTCGCCGTCGAGGTGCGCGGTGAGGTTCTTTTGGGTCAGTAGCGCGCCGCCGCTGTTATCCAGCGTCTCGCCGCTCAAGGTCAGACCGGTCTTGCCGGACAGCAGGCCCTTGGTGCGGTTGAGCACTTCCTTCACCTTCAGGGCCAACGCGCCGTTGGCGATGACTTGGCCGCCGTCACTGTTGTTCAGCGCGTCGCCTGTCAAAGCAACGTCGGCGTGGCCGGACAGTTCGCCGCCACGGTTGTCGATCGAACCGACGTTCAACGTCAGCGTGTCGGTCGCCCCGACCAGCCCTGCGGCGCGGTTGTCCAGCGAGGCGCCGGTCAGCGTCAATCCGCCGAGGGCGATCATCTGGCCGCCCTGGTTGTTCACACTGTCGATAGTGGCCGTGACATTGGTTTTGCCGGCGATCTGGCCGGCGCCGTTGTCGAGGTGGGTGGCCTCGATGTGCAGGTCACGGTCGGCAATGATCGCGGCGTCCCGATTGGTCAGTTGACCGTCCACGGTCATGATCAGGGCGCCACGGCTGCTGATCAAGCCATCGTTGTTGTCCAGGCTGGCGCTATGGGTGTCGATGGATTGCGCGGAAACCAGCCCCTTGATGTTGTTAAGCGCTTGGTCGATACGCAGGGTCAGCGCCTGGTTGCTGATCAGCTTACCGTCACGGTTGTCCAGGTTGCGTGCCGCCAGGGTGAACGCCTGGGCACTGGAAATCTCGCCGCCACGGTTGTCCACGTCCTTGAGGTTTTTCAGCACCAGGAGCGGCGCGTTGATCATGCCCTTGAGGTTGTTCAACTGGCCGTTGTTCAAGTCCAGGGTCAAGGCTGTCTTGCTGAACAGTTCGCCGCCCTGCTGGTCGAGGCCGGTGACCCTTGCAGTCAGCACCTTGTCACTGGCGATGCGGCTGGCGGCTCCGTTGTTGACCTGGGTGGCGGTGAGGTCAAGCATGTCGCCACTGACCAGATAACCGCCGGCGGTGTTGTCGAACGTGCCAGTGGTCACGTGGGTGGCGCCTTTGGCGCTGAGCAGGCCGTCGCCGTGGTTATCCAGGCTTTGGCTGTTGACGGTCAGGCCGGCTTCGGTGGTGATGGCGCCGCCGACGTTGATCAATGCATTGTCCAGGCGAATATCCAAACCCTGGCGGGCGACCAGATTGGCGCCGCTGTTGTCCAGGCTTTTGCCCTCGACAGTGGAGACGCCCGTACTGAACAGCAGGCCTTTGGTCTGGTTGATGATGGCCGCGACTTTCAGGCCCAGATCAGTGCCGGCGAGGACCTTACCGTTGTCGCTGTTGTCCAGGCGCTGGCCGGTGATGTTGATATCGGCGGTACTGGAGATTTCGCCGTTTCGATTGTCCAGCGTGTCGATGTCGAGTTTCAGTGCGTTGGTCGCGCCAACCAATCCGCCGCGGTTATCCAGGTCCTGGCCGCTAACGGTGAGCACACCTTGGGCGACCAGTTCGCCGCCCTGGTTGTTCAGGTGCGAGACGTCGGCGGTGAGGTCGGTTTTGCTGGAGATTCGTCCGCCGCTGTTGTCGACGTCAGTCACTTGCAAATGCACAGGGCCGACGGCACTGAGCAGGCCGGCGCCATTATCCAATTGCGAGCCATCGACACGCAGCCCCGCCTGGCTGCTGAGCAAGCCTTGCCCGCGGTTATCGAGCTTGGCGACCGTCAGTTGCAGGTCCTTCACGGATTGGACCTTGCCGGCGCGATTGTCCAGGCTGTCTGCCTGGACATCGGTCATGCCCTTGGCGCCGAGGCTGCCTTGTCGGTTGTCGAGTAGGCCGCTGATGCGCACGCTCAGACTGCCATCGCTGACCAGGCTACCGTCGAGGGTGTTGTCCAGGCTGGTGGCGGTAACGCTCAGGTGCTTGCCGGAACCCAACACGCCGTTCTGGTTGTTCAGGGCACCGATCAACCCGATGTTCAGCGCCACGTCGCCGGTGAGCAGGCCATCGCTGTTGTCCAGCGCAGTGCCGATGACTTGAGTGGTGGCGGCGCTGGAGACTTCGCCGTCGTGGTTATTCAACTGCCCGACATTGGCCGTCAGGTTGCCGTTGCTGCTGACGGTGCCTTGGGTGTTGAGGAGTTTGTCGGCAGTAACGCCCAGCGCGCCGCTGCTCAGCACGCGACCCTTGTTCTGGTTGTCCAGCGTCCCGGCTTTTACCGTGGCGGTTTGCCCGGCGCTCAGGGTGCCGCCCTGGTTGTTCAGGGTTTGCGCAACGTTGGCGGTGAGGTTACGGCTGGCGACGATGCTCTTGCCGTTGTTGTTCAGGTTCTGCGCTGTAAGGCTCACATCTCCCGAAGCATTGCGCGTGTTATCCGCGTTAACTCCAGCTTCGATAATGCCGTTGTTGGTTAGCTGCCCACCGGCATTCAACGTGATGCTATCCCGAGCGGCGAGGGTTTGTTGGTTAGTCAGGTTGCCCTGGGTCTGGGCGCTCAGGGTCGTGCCGGCATAGACCGGCCCCTTCGCGTCAAGACTCGCCGCCTTGACGTTGACCGCCCCGCTGGCCGAGGTATCAACCATGCTCAAATGCCCATTGGCATCGAGCTGAATATCCCCGCCACTGGCAATCAACTTGCCGTCCAGCTTCACCCCAACCCCAGCCTCGGTGCCGACCAGCTTGATCGCGCCGGCGTACATGCCACCCAGGGCCGAGGAGTCGATCGCCAGTTCCGGCTTCACACTGCCGTCATCGGCGCGAGCGCTGGCGCTCAAAGTCTCTGCGTTGACATCGTTACGCCCGGCCACGATCGTCAGGTTCTTCGCCTGAATCTCGGCGTTGATCTTGGCGCTACGGGTGATGATTTCGAAGTGATCGACATTGCTGGCGTTGAGACCGGCGCCTTCGATGGCGACGCTGCCCTGGTCGACCTGGTAGCGATCCAGCCGACCGTTTTCCACCACCGGTTTACCGGTGCTCAAGGTCACTTTCGGGCTGTTGATAAAGCCGCAGCCATTGCAGCTGATGCCATACGGGTTGGCGACGATGACATGGGCCGATTGCCCGGCCACTTCGGTGTAGCCGCGCAGCTGGCTCGGGTTGCCGCCGTTAACTTCGTTGAGGATGGTCGTGGCGGCCGCGCCTTGCAGGTTCGGGTTGCCGAGGATGATCCCGCCCAGTTGCGTGGTCTGGGTGCGCGAGGTGGCGTTGTTGAGGATTACGCCGTTGCTGCCGACGTTGTAGTCCTTGAACTGGTTGTGGGACAGACCGTTGGCATTGGGCTTGGCGATGTTGACGATGGGCACGCCGTTGCCCGCCCGGTCCAGGCCGGTGCCCGGCGCGCTGACCACGATGCCGTCAGCCTGGGCCCACATCGGTTGCCAGAACATGACGTTGGCCAAGAGGAACGCCAGGCCGCGCTTGGGCATGCCGAGAAACCGCTCGCGGTTTTTCAGGAGAGCAGAAGGTTGGCGGGCCAGGAAGGCGTGTTGGCGGTCGTCCATGATCGGGTCTCGTTGCAGAGCAATTAAAGGTCATCCATGCCGAAGTCGGTCGCGGCAGAGCCGAACATGACTTCGTCCCGAGGCGGGAAGACGCGCATCGTCCCCGCCCCGAAAAAGCAATATCAAAATAGTGGCGCGATACTAGATAGCCATTATTTCGGCGTCAATTAAATATTGATGAAAAGCGCGGTATGCCCAAACCCACGGGTCATCCTCACTTTTAGATATTTCCTACGCGCCCGCCCCACCCGCTACCCTTCAGAAAAACCGTCATCAAGCCCTAAGGGATTTCATGGACAGAACCACCTTCAAGCCCCTCTTGCTCACGCTCGCCCTGATCAGCGGCGCCCCACTGGCCCAGGCCGCGACCACCCTGGTCTATTGCTCCGAAGCCAGCCCCGCCGGCTTCGATCCCAGCCAATACACCAGCGGCACCGACTTCGATGCCTCGGCCGAAACCGTCTTCAACCGCCTCACCCAGTTCAAGCGCGGCGGCACCGAAGTCGAGCCCGGGTTGGCGTCGAGCTGGGAGGTATCCGCCGATGGCCTGGCCTACACCTTCCACCTGCGCGAGGGTGTGAAGTTTCATACCACCGACTATTTCACCCCGAGCCGCGACTTCAACGCCGACGACGTGCTGTTCACGTTCCAGCGCCTGCTCGATCCGCAACACCCGTTCCGTCAGGCCTACCCCACCGAGTCGCCGTACTTCACCGACATGGGCCTGAACACCACGATCAAAAGCGTCGAAAAAATCGACGAGCACACCGTGCGCTTCAGCCTGAACAACGTCGACGCCGCATTCGTGCAGAACCTGGCGATGAGTTTTGCCTCGGTGCAGTCCGCCGAGTACGCAGCGCAGCTATTGAAGGAAGGCAAGGCCGGCGACCTCAACCAGAAGCCCATCGGCACCGGGCCGTTTGTGTTCAAGCGCTATCAGAAGGATTCGCAGATCCGCTACGCCGCCAACACCGCGTACTGGAAACCCGAGGACGTGAAGCTCGACAACCTGATTTTTTCCATTACCCCGGACGCTGCCGTGCGCCTGCAAAAGCTCAAGCGCGGCGAATGCCAGGTCAGCGGTTATCCGCGTCCGGCCGACATCGAAGTGATGGAGCAGGACCCGAACCTGCGCGTGCTCAGGCAGCCCGGTTTCAACCTGGGTTTCCTCGCCTATAACCTGACGCATCCGCCGCTGGACCAGCTCAAGGTCCGTCAGGCGCTGGACATGGCCATCGACAAGCCGGCGATCATCAAGGCCGTGTATCAGGGCGCCGGGCAGCTGGCGCAGAACGCCTTGCCCCCGGCTCAATGGTCGTTCGACCCGGCGATCCAGGATGCGCCCCATGACGTAACCAAGGCCAAGGCGCTCCTCAAGGAAGCCGGGGTTGCGCCCGGTACAACCATTGATTTATGGGCAATGACGGTGCAGCGCGCCTCCAACCCCAATGCGCGAATGTCTGCGCAAATGATCCAGCAGGACTGGGCCAAAGTTGGCATCAAGGCCAACATCGTCAGCTACGAATGGGGGGAGTACATCAAGCGCGCCAAGAATGGCGACCACGACGCGATGATCTACGGCTGGACCGGCGACAACGGCGATCCGGACAATTGGCTCGGCGTGCTGTACAGCTGCGCGGCGGTCAAGGGCAGCAACTACGCCAAGTGGTGCGACCCGGCCTACGACCGGCTGGTCCAGCAGGCCAAGGTCTCGACCGACCGCCAACAACGCATCGACCTGTACCGCCAGGCGCAGAAAATCCTCAAGCAGCAGGTGCCCATCACGCCCATCGCCAACTCGACGGTGTTCCAGCCGATACGCAAGGAAGTGGTGGATTTCAAGCTCAGCCCGTTCGGGCTTACACCCTTCTACGGCGTGGGTTTGAACAAGTAAAACCCGCCCCAGGCCGGTGCGTTGCAGCCTCGCAGCGCACCGGCACGGAGCGCCGCTTGCCCCAAAAAAACCTGCGCAAACGTTAAAATGCGTCAAAAGTTATAAAGATGCGACATTAAGGTACGTACGTGCCACTGTTTCAGACTTGAAACCGCTCTGGATCTTGCATTGGGTATGGGGCCTGCATAAGTATCCGCAGGACGACTCACGAGGTCGCCCTCAAATCCAAAAATGACAACAAATCATGAGGCCAACATGCTTAAACACGCGGTCATTCCGTTTTTAGTCGGCGCAGGCTTGTTAGCCAGCGCTCCTTTCGCTTCCGCCGCGACTAACCTGGTGTTCTGCTCCGAAGGCAGCCCGGCCGGTTTTGACCCTGGTCAGTACACCACCGGAACCGACTTCGATGCCTCTGCAGAAACCATGTTCAACCGCCTGACCCAGTTTGAGCGCGGCGGTACCGCCGTGATTCCTGGCCTGGCCACCAAGTGGGACATTTCCGAAGACGGCCTGACCTACACGTTCCATCTGCGTGACGGCGTCAAGTTCCACACCACCCCGTATTTCAAGCCGACCCGTGAATTTAATGCCGATGACGTGCTGTTCACGTTCAACCGCATGATCAACAAGGACGATCCGTTCCGTAAGGCGTACCCAACCGAATTCCCGTACTTCACCGACATGGGGATGGACACCAACATCACCAAGGTCGATAAAGTCGACGACCACACCGTCAAGTTCACCCTCAAGGATGTCGACGCCGCGTTCATCCAGAACCTGGCCATGAGCTTCGCCTCGATCCAGTCCGCCGAGTACGCCGCCCAGCTGCTCAAGGACGGCAAGCCTGCCGACATCAACCAGAAGCCGATCGGCACCGGCCCGTTCGTGTTCAAGAGCTACCAGAAAGACTCCAACATCCGTTATACCGGCAACAAGGACTATTGGAAGCCTGAAGACGTGAAGATCGACAACCTGATCTTCGCCATCACCACCGACCCGTCGGTGCGTATCCAGAAGCTGAAGAAGAACGAGTGCCAGATCACCCTCTTCCCACGCCCGGCCGACCTCAAGGCCCTCAAGGACGACAAAGCGCTGAAGATGCCTGACCAGGCGGGTTTCAACCTGGGTTATGTAGCTTACAACGTGATGGAAAAAGTCAAAGGCGACGACAAGCCCAACCCGTTGGCTGACCTGCGCGTTCGTCAAGCCTTGGACATGGCTGTAAACAAGCAACAGATCATCGACTCGGTGTACCAAGGTGCGGGACAACTGGCGGTCAACGCCATGCCTCCGACCCAATGGTCCTACGACACCACCATCAAAGATGCCAAATACGACCCTGAAAAAGCCAAGGCTCTGCTCAAGGAAGCCGGCGTCAAGGAAGGCACAGAGATCGTTCTGTGGGCCATGCCGGTTCAGCGTCCGTACAACCCGAACGCCAAACTGATGGCGGAAATGCTGCAGAACGACTGGTCCAAGATCGGCCTGAAGGTCAAGATCACCAGCTATGAGTGGGGCGAGTACATCAAGCGTTCCAAGGGCGGCGAGAACCAGGCCATGATCATCG
This sequence comes from Pseudomonas sp. Z2-11, assembly GCF_054161305.1. Lineage (NCBI taxonomy): Bacteria > Pseudomonadati > Pseudomonadota > Gammaproteobacteria > Pseudomonadales > Pseudomonadaceae > Pseudomonas > Pseudomonas sp. Z2-11. The sequence goes on along the minus strand of NZ_CP096395.1, from coordinate 886,831 downwards.
GCTGGAGCGGTGATAACGGTGACCCGGACAACTGGCTCAACGTGTTGTTTGGCTGCGACTCGCTGCAAGGCAACAACTTCTCCAAATGGTGCGACAAGAAGTTCGACGGCCTCGTCAAGGAAGCCAAGCGCACCACCGACCAGGCCAAGCGCACCGACCTCTACAAACAGGCGCAACACGTCCTCAAGGACGCCGTACCGATGACACCTATCGCTCACTCGACGGTGTATCAACCCATGCGCGCCAACGTGCAGGACTTCAAGATCAGCCCCTTTGGCTTGAACTCCTTCTACGGCGTCAGCGTCAGCAAATAAAGGTAATCAACGGCGGCGTTTCCAACGTCGCCGTTGCTTTATCTGCCGAGACAAAGACTTGGAAATTGCCTACATCCAAAAGCACTGCGTACCACAGCAGTTGGTTTAGGACGTGTCGCCTTTTCCCACAAGTCTTTCAGGCATTGCGCATATACCGCCTGGCACACGACTCATACCGTCGGGGCTGGAGGTTTTGCCAATCCTGCGGCAGCGCTGTTCACGCATTGGAATGAGCCCAGTGCCCCGGCCCTGTCACTGGAAGGACACCGGTTCACTGTCAAACACCCCGAACGAGAGAGGGAGCGTCATGCGCCATACCTTGGTTTTATCCGCATTGCTGGGCACCGGCCTGCTGGCCGCTACATCCGCGGCCCAGGCTGCCGGCGGCAGCTTGGTGTTCTGTTCCGAAGGCAGCCCTGCCGGTTTCGACACCGCGCAATACACCACCGCGACCGACAACGATGCCGCCGAACCGCTGTACAACCGCCTGGCCGAGTTTGAAAAAGGCGCGACCAATGTCGTGCCGGGCCTGGCGACGAGCTGGGACATTTCCGAAGACGGCTTGAAATACACCTTCCACCTGCGCGAAGGGGTGAAGTTCCACACCACCGACTACTTCACGCCGACCCGGGATTTCAATGCCGACGATGTGCTGTTCACCTTCAACCGCATGCTCGATCCGCAGCATCCGTTTCGCAAGGCCTACCCCACCGAGTTCCCGTACTTCAACGGCATGAGCCTGAACAAGAACATCGCGAAGGTCGAAGCGACAGGACCGCTGACGGTGGTCATGACGCTCAACAGCGTGGACGCCGCATTCATCCAGAACATCGCCATGAGCTTCGCCTCGATCCTTTCGGCCGAGTACGCCGACAAGCTGCTCACTAGCGGCAAGCCGAGCGACATCAACCAGAAGCCGATCGGCACCGGGGCTTTCGAGTTCAAGAGCTACCAGAAAGACTCCAACATCCGCTACGTCGCCAACAAGCAGTACTGGGCGCCTGAGCGGGTCAAGCTGGACAACCTGATCTTCTCGATCAACACCGATGCGTCGGTGCGGGTGCAGAAGCTCAAGGCCAACGAATGCCAGATTACCCTGCATCCACGCCCGGCCGATGTGCCGGCGCTGAAGAACGATCCCAAGCTGCAACTGATCGAGAAGCCCGGTTTCAACCTTGGCTATATCGCCTATAACGTTCGCCACAAACCCTTCGACCAGGTCGAAGTACGCCGGGCGCTGGACATGGCGGTGAACAAGCAGGGCATTCTCAACGCCGTGTACCAGGGCGCGGGGCAGTTGGCGCAAAACTCCATGCCGCCAACCCAATGGTCCTACGACGACACGATCAAGGACGCTCCCTACGACCCTGAAAAAGCCAAGGAGCTGCTCAAGGCCGCCGGGGTCAAGGAAGGCACCGAAATCACCCTCTGGGCCATGCCCGTGCAACGCCCGTACAACCCCAACGCCAAGCTGATGGCCGAAATGCTCCAGTCCGACTGGGCGAAGATCGGTTTGAAGGTGAAGATCGTCACCTACGAATGGGGCGAGTACATCAAGCGCACCAAGAACGGCGAGCACGACATCAACCTGATCGGCTGGACCGGCGACAATGGGGACCCGGACAACTGGATGGGCACGCTGTACAGCTGCGACGCCATTGGCGGCAACAACTACTCCCAATGGTGTGACCAGGACTACGACAAGCTGATCAAGCAGGCCAAGATCGTCACCGACCGCGAGCAGCGCACCGTGCTCTATAAACAGGCCCAGCAGTTGCTCAAGCAGCAAGTGCCGATCACGCCGATCGCCCACTCGACGGTCAACCAGCCGCTGAGTGCCAAAGTCGAAGGGTTCAAGGTCAGCCCCTTCGGTCGCAACGTCTTCTCGGGCGTCAGCCTGAACCCATAACCGTTTAGCCATGCAGCGAGGGCTTCCTTTGGAAGCCCTCCGCCAGCGTTTTGCCTTAATTCGCCGATCAAGCGCCTGGCAAACGTTTGCAAGCTGCAAATGAGTTGTAAACCAATAGCCGTATCACCGAAAAAGAACGGCATAAAAAAGAAAGAAAAAGGAGCGTTACCTATGAAACTGAGCAGCACCGCGATACTGGCCCTGGCCATCAGCAGCGTTACGGCCACGGCTTACGCTGAATCTGTCAGTCAGGAATTCGTTCCTACCGCGCTGGCCGACAGCAGCGCCCAAAGCGAAGCAAAAGGTTTCATCGACGGCCAAAGCCTGGGAGGCACGACGCGTAACTGGTACTCCAACGAGTTGAAACGCCGCGACGACCGATTCAGCTACAAGCCAAATAGCGTAAAAAATGACCCTACCGTGCCAGCGACGCCGATTGCTCGTCGTATCAACTGGGTCCAAGGCACCATCGTCAACTACACCTCGGGCTTTACCCAGGGCACCGTCGGCGTCAGCACCGAAGTCGCCGCCTACAACGCTATCGTGCTGGACCGGGATCGCAAGCACATCGCCGGTGGCTCCAACCGCACCCTGGCGGACTCCAACGGCGATGCCGTGGACCAGTGGAGCAAACTGGGCCTGGCCAACGCCAAGTTCCGCGTATCGAACACGACGCTGACCGCGGGTCGCCAGAATTTCAGTACGCCGATCATCGACGTCATCGGCAACCGTGCATTGCCTTCGAGCTTCGAAGGTATCAGCCTGCACAGTGAAGAATTCAACAACCTGTCGTTCGATCTGGCCGGCTTCGATCGCGTTTCGCCACGAACCGAGCAGAGCCTGTCGAAATTTCGCACCGAGTATTCCGCCACTGGCGTGGAAACCGACAAGGTCTATACCGCCGGCGTCAACTACCAGCCGTTTAAGAGCCTGAAAACCAGCCTGTATGGCGCCAAGGTCGAAGACTTCTGGAACCAATACTACTTCGGCGCCACCCATGAACTGGGCGATAGCCAGGTGCTCAGCCTGACCACCAGCCTGAATTATTACAAAACCGTCGACGAAGGCAAAAAACTGATGGGGAATATCGACAACGATACCTACTCCCTGTCCCTCGGCCTTGCTCACCAGGCCCACAGCCTGACGTTCTCCTACCAGGAAGTGAACGGCGACGAATACTTCGACTACCTGCACGAAACCAACGGCATCTACCTGGCCAACTCCTTGCTGTCCGACTTCAACAGCCCGAACGAGAAATCGTTCCAGATCGCCTACGGCCTGAACATGGCCGAGTACGGCGTGCCCGGCCTGAAGTTCAACATCTACCAGGCACGTGGCTGGGGCATTGACGGCACGCATTACCGTGGCACTGCCTACACCGATCCAGGTAAGCAGCGCGGCGACCTGAGCCTGATGGACGGCGAAACTCACTACGAATATGGCATCGGCGCCTCCTACGCCGTGCAGAGCGGCCCGCTCAAGGCCACCGCGATTCGTGCGACCTACACCACACACCGCGCCAGCGAAAACCAGGCTGATGGCAACATCAACGAATTCCGCCTGGTCACCACCATCCCGTTCAACATTCTCTAACCTTTCCACCGACGGTCGACCCACAAGGTTGACCGTTCGGTTTTTTGCCGTTCAACCGATTGCAGAGGATTGACGATGAACATGAACCCCCTACGCGCCGCCATTGCCGCCGCACTGCTGAGTGTTGCCGTTGGCGCCACGGCCAAACCCCTGGTGGTTTGCACAGAAGCCAGCCCGGAAGGCTTCGACATGGTCCAGTACACGACTGCAGTCACCGCCGACGCCGTGGCCGAAACGATCTTTAACCGCCTGGCCGACTTCAAGCCCGGCACCACCGAAGTGATTCCTGCCCTGGCCGAGTCCTGGGACATCAGCGACGACGGCCTGACGTATACCTTCCACCTGCGCAAAGGCGTCAAGTTCCACACCACCGATTACTTCAAGCCGACCCGCGACATGAACGCCGACGACGTGGTCTGGAGCTTCCAGCGCCAGCTGGACCCGAATCACCCGTGGCACAAACTGTCGAGCGTGGGTTTCCCGTACTTTGAAAGCATGGGTTTCAAGGAACTGCTCAAAAACGTCGAAAAAGTCGACGAGCACACGGTCAAGTTCACCCTGACCCGCCGCGAAGCACCGTTCCTGGCCGACATCGCCATGGCGTTCTCCTCGATTTACCCGGCCGAATACGCCGACCAGTTGCTCAAGGCAGGCAAGGCCGGCGAGCTGAACAACAAGCCGATCGGCACCGGGCCGTTCATCTTCCAGCGCTACAACAAAGACGCCCAGGTTCGCTTCAAGGCCAACCCGGACTACTTCCGGGGCAAGCCGCCGGCCGATGCGCTGGTGCTGGCGATCGCCACCGACAACAATGTGCGCATGCAAAAACTCAAGACCAACGAGTGCCAGATTGCGCTGTACCCGAAACCGGACGATATCCCCAGCATCAAGAAAGACCCGAACCTGAAGGTCACCGAGCTGGATGCGATGACCGTTTCCTACACCGCCCTGAACACCAGCCACAAATACATGAGCGACGTGCGGGTGCGCAAAGCCATCGACCTGGCCTTCGACAAGGAAGCCTACGTCAACGCGCTGTTCGGCAAGGGTAACGCCACCGCCGCAGTCAACCCTTACCCGCCGACGCTGCTGGGTTACAACCACGACCTGAAGAACCCGACCCGCGACCTCGACAAGGCGCGCCAGTTGCTCAAGGAAGCCGGCGTGCCGGAAGGCACCGTGTTTACCCTGTTCACCCGCAACGGCGGCGGTCCGACCAACCCCAACCCGATGCTCGGCGCGCAAATGATGCAGGCCGACCTCGCGAAAGTCGGGATCAAGGTCGATATCCGCGTGATGGAATGGGGCGAAATGCTCAAACGCGCGAAAAACGGCGAGCACGACATGGTTTCCGCCGGATGGGCGGGCGATAACGGCGACCCGGATAATTTCCTGACGCCTATGCTCAGTTGCGAAGCCGCCAAGAACGGCGAAAACTACGCGCGCTGGTGCAACGAGAAATTCCAGGCGCTGCTCGACCAGGCACGCGCCACAGTGAACCCCGAGGAGCGCGCCAGGCTCTATGAGCAGGCCCAGGTGATTTTCAACCAGGACCAGCCATGGATCAGCATGGCCCACACCCGCATGTTCACGGCAATGCGCAAGAACGTAGAGGGCTATGTGATTAGCCCGCTCACCACCAACAACTTCGCCACCACCCAGGTGAAGTAGATAAGAAAACGCCCGGCAACCTTCACCAAAGGATTGCCGGGCACGCCTAACCGGCTGATGAGGTACACCTGAAGATGTTTAGTTTTATTGCCCGCCGACTGGGATTACTGATTCCCACGTTCTTCGGCATCACCTTGCTGACCTTCGCGTTGATTCGCATGATCCCCGGCGACCCCGTGGAAGTGATGATGGGCGAACGTCGGGTCGATCCCGAAATGCATGCTCAGGCAATGGAACGCCTTGGCCTGAACAAACCGCTGTATGCCCAGTACCTGGACTACATCGGCAAACTGGCCCAGGGCGATCTTGGCGAATCGCTGCGCACCCGTGAAAGCGTATGGACCGAGTTCAGCTCACTGTTTCCCGCGACCCTGGAACTGTCCCTGGCCGCGCTGCTGTTCGCCGGTATCCTCGGCCTGCTGGCCGGGGTGATCGCGGCACTCAAGCGAGGATCCCTGTTCGACCATGGGGTGATGGGCATCTCCCTGGCGGGGTATTCGATGCCGATCTTCTGGTGGGGCCTGATCCTGATCATGTTCTTCTCCGTGTCCCTGGGCTGGACACCGGTGTCGGGACGGATCGACCTGCTCTACGACATCGAGCCGAAAACCGGCTTCATGCTGATCGACACGCTGCTGGCCGATGAGCCGGGCGCGTTCCTCGACGCGTTGCATCACCTGATCCTGCCGGCCATCGTGCTGGGCACCATTCCGCTGGCGGTGATCGCCCGCATGACCCGTTCCTCGATGCTCGAAGTGCTGCGCGAGGACTACATCCGCACCGCCAAGGCCAAGGGTCTGTCGCCATCGCGCGTGGTGTTCGTGCACGGCCTGCGCAACGCGCTGATCCCGGTGTTGACCGTGGTCGGCCTGCAAGTCGGCACGCTGCTGGCCGGCGCGGTCCTGACCGAAACGATCTTCTCCTGGCCGGGCATCGGCAAGTGGCTGATCGAAGCCATCGGCGCCCGGGACTATCCCGTGGTGCAGAACGGCATCCTGTTAATCGCCTGCCTGGTGATTCTGGTCAACTTCGTCGTGGACATTCTCTACGGCTTTGCCAACCCACGTATCCGTCACCAGCGCTGAGATCAAGACCATGAGTACTCCAACTACCGCGGTAGCAGTCGATCAAAGCCTGCTGTACCCGTCCCCGTACAAAGAATTCTGGCAGGCGTTTTCCCGCAACAAGGGCGCCGTCGCCGGGCTGATGTTCATGATCCTGATCGTGTTCTGCGCACTCTTCGCCCCGTGGGTCGCGCCGCACGACCCGAGCGAGCAATACCGCGACTTTCTGCTGACGCCGCCGGCATGGCTCGAAGGCGGGCAGATGCAGTTCCTGCTGGGCACCGACGAACTGGGCCGTGATTTGCTCTCGCGCCTGATCCAGGGTTCGCGGCTGTCGCTGCTGATCGGCTTGTCGTCGGTGGTGATGTCGCTGATCCCGGGCATCCTGCTGGGGCTGCTCGCCGGGTTCTTCCCGCGCATCCTCGGCCCGACCATCATGCGCCTGATGGACATCATGCTCGCCCTGCCCTCGCTGCTGCTGGCCGTGGCGATCGTCGCCATCCTCGGCCCAGGCCTGATCAACACTGTGATCGCCATCGCCATCGTCTCGTTGCCGTCCTACGTGCGCCTGACCCGCGCCGCCGTGATGGGCGAGCTGAACCGCGACTACGTGACCGCCGCCCGCCTGGCCGGTGCCGGCCTGCCGCGCCTGATGTTCATCACCGTGCTGCCCAACTGCATGGCACCGCTGATCGTCCAGGCGACCCTGAGCTTCTCCTCGGCGATCCTCGACGCCGCCGCCCTGGGCTTCCTCGGCCTCGGCGTGCAACCGCCGACCCCTGAATGGGGCACCATGCTGGCCTCCGCCCGCGACTACATCGAACGCGCCTGGTGGGTTGTGAGCCTGCCTGGCTTGACCATTTTGCTCAGCGTGCTGGCAATCAACCTGATGGGCGACGGTCTGCGCGATGCGCTGGACCCGAAACTCAAGAATGCCGCCTGAGGAGATTCCCATGTCATTGCTAGAAATCAAGAATCTCAACGTCCGCTTCGGCGACGCCACCGCCGTGCCGGTGGTCGACGGCCTGGACCTGAGCGTGGATAAAGGCGAGGTCCTGGCGATCGTCGGCGAATCGGGCTCGGGTAAATCCGTGACCATGATGGCGCTGATGGGCCTGATCGAGCACCCCGGCATCGTTACCGCCGATGCGCTGAACTTCGACGGCAAGAACATGCTCAAGCTGAGCAACCGCCAGCGCCGGCAGATCGTCGGCAAGGACCTGGCGATGGTTTTTCAGGACCCGATGACCGCGCTCAACCCCAGCTACACCGTGGGTTTCCAGATCGAAGAAGTACTGCGCCTGCATCTGAAGCTGTCCGGCAAGGCCGCCCGCAAGCGCGCCATCGAACTGCTGGAAAAAGTCGAGATCCCGGGCGCCGCCAGCCGCATGGATGCCTACCCGCATCAACTGTCCGGCGGCATGAGCCAGCGCGTGGCAATTGCCATGGCGATTGCCGGCGAGCCGAAACTGTTGATCGCCGACGAACCGACCACCGCTCTGGACGTGACCATCCAGGCGCAGATCATGGACCTGCTGCTGGCCCTGCAGAAAGAGCAGGACATGGGCCTGGTGCTGATCACCCATGACCTCGCCGTCGTGGCTGAAACCGCCCAGCGCGTGTGCGTGATGTACGCCGGCCAGGCCGTGGAAGTGGGCCAGGTGCCGCAGCTGTTCGACATCCCGGCCCACCCGTACAGCGAAGCACTGCTGGCGGCGATTCCGGAGCACAGCATGGGCGCCGAGCGTCTGGCGACGTTGCCGGGGATCGTGCCCGGTCGCTACGACCGCCCGCAAGGCTGCCTGCTGTCGCCGCGCTGCCCGTACGTGCGCGACAACTGCCGCCAGGAGCGCCCTGCGCTCGATCCGAAATCCAACAGCCTCGCCCGCTGCTTCTACCCGTTGAACCAGGAGGTGGCGTGATGGCCGTCGTACTTACCGCCCGTGACCTGACCCGTCATTACGAAGTGTCCCGTGGCATGTTCAAGGGCCATGCGACCGTGCGCGCCCTCAACGGTGTGTCGTTTGAACTGGAAGCCGGCAAGACCCTGGCCGTGGTGGGTGAATCCGGTTGCGGCAAATCCACCCTCGCCCGGGCCCTGACGCTGATCGAAGAGCCGTCCGCCGGTTCCTTGAAAATCGCCGGCCAGGAAGTGGCCGGCGCCAACAAGGCCGAGCGCAAGCAACTGCGCAAAGACGTGCAGATGGTCTTCCAGAGTCCTTATGCGTCCCTCAACCCGCGGCAGAAAATCGGTGATCAACTGGCCGAGCCGTTGCTCATCAACACCAACCTCTCGGCCACCGAGCGTCGCGACAAAGTCCAGGCGATGATGAAGCAGGTGGGCCTGCGCCCCGAGCATTACCAGCGCTATCCGCATATGTTCTCTGGCGGCCAGCGCCAGCGCATCGCCCTGGCCCGCGCCATGATGCTGCAGCCCAAGGTGCTGGTGGCGGACGAACCGACCTCGGCGCTGGACGTGTCGATCCAGGCGCAGGTGCTGAACCTGTTCATGGATCTGCAACAGGAGTTCAATACCGCCTACGTGTTCATCTCCCACAACCTGGCGGTGGTGCAGCACGTCGCTGACGACGTGATGGTGATGTACCTCGGCCGCCCGGTGGAAATGGGCCCCAACGAGTCCATCTACAGCCGCCCATTGCACCCCTACACCCAGGCGCTGCTGTCGGCCACCCCGACCATCCATCCGGACCCGAACAAGCCGAAGATCAAGATCGTCGGCGAACTGCCCAACCCGCTCAACCCACCGTCCGGCTGCGCCTTCCACAAGCGCTGCCCGTACGCGACTGAGCGTTGCAAGACTGAAGAACCGGCGTTGCGGCCACTCGACAACCGGTTGGTGGCGTGTCACTACGCCGAGCGGTTTCTTGACGGCGCGGCGTAAGGCTAAAGGACAGCAAAAGCACTTAAGGCGGAAAAGCCTTTGTGGCGAGGGAGCTTGCTCCCGCTGGACTGCGTAGCAGGCCCAAAAAGAGGGTCCGCTTTGCGGCCCAGCGGGAGCAAGCTCCCTCGCCACAGGAAATAAAAAAACCCTCCAGACCGACTCGGGCTGGAGGGTTTTTTATGCAGGGCATCTACGTCTGGCTGTCGCCCTCTTCATCCTCATCGCCATCCGGCGTGTCAATCGGCGAACCATCATCATCCTCGCCATCGTCCGGATCGCCTGCGTCCGCATCGGTCGCGGCAAGCATCAACTCGCCTTGAACCACCGAGCCACTCGACGCGTGCTTCTCGTGCTCATCGCATTCGGCCCACGCAGCGGTGGAACCGAGGGACAGCATCACCAACACTTTTAGAAAAAACATTATGCGCAGCAGCTTATTCATAGCCAATTCCTTCTTTACCGGATAAAGCCGGGGCCGACGGTGCTCAGGAAAATCGTGTTCTGAACAGACCGGTTCATCAGATAGGACGCCATGGAACAGCCAGAAATGCCGCTCTTCTAAAGAATGGTTTCGAATAAGGTTTATTCCCAAACCCACTGGCACCAAAAGGTCCAATGTGGGAGCGAGCCTGCTCGCGAAGAGGCCCGCACATCCGGCATCCAGGCAGGCTGACCCACCGCTTTCGCGAGCAAGCTCGCTCCCACAGGGGTTGTGGATGACTGGAAGATTGGCGACCTGCATAGGACCAATGTGGGAGCGAGCTTGCTCGCGATGACGGCGGCACATCCAAAATGGATATGGCTGACACTCCGCTTTCGCGAGCAGGCTCGCTCCCACAGGTTTTCGGTTTCGACGCTTGGGGCTTAGTGATGCTCGCGCGTCGCGCGGAATTTCACATCTGGCCAGCGCTCTTCCATCAGCGCGAGGTTGACCCGTGTTGGCGCCAGGTAGGTCAGGTGGCCGCCGCCGTCCAGCGCGAGGTTTTCCACGGCCTTGTTGGAAAATTCCTCGAGTTTTTTCTTGTCGTCGCATTCAATCCAGCGGGCGGAATACACGGTGATCGGCTCGTAGGAGCACTCGACCTTGTATTCCTCTTTCAGGCGACTGGCGACGACGTCGAACTGCAGCACACCGACGGCGCCGAGGATGATGTCGTTGCTGCGCTCCGGGAAGAACACCTGGGTGGCGCCCTCTTCGGCCAACTGCTGGAGGCCCTGGCGCAATTGCTTGGACTTGAGCGGGTCCTTCAGGCGTACGCGGCGGAACAGTTCCGGGGCGAAATGCGGGATGCCGGTAAAACCCAGGGCTTCGCCTTCGGTGAAGGTGTCGCCGATCTGGATGGTGCCGTGGTTGTGCAGGCCGATGATGTCACCGGCGAAGGCCTCTTCCAGTTGCTCGCGCTCCGAGGAGAAGAAGGTCAATGCGTCGCCGATACGCACGTCCTTGCCGGTGCGCACGTGGCGCATCTTCATGCCTTTTTCGTATTTGCCGGAGCAGATGCGCATGAAGGCGATACGGTCGCGGTGCTTGGGGTCCATGTTCGCCTGGATCTTGAACACGAAGCCTGCGAACTTCTCTTCCACCGGTTCCACGGTGCGCTCGTTGGCAACGCGTGGCAGCGGCCGCGGGGCCCAGTCGACAACGGCGTCGAGCACATGGTCGACGCCGAAGTTGCCCAGGGCGGTACCGAAGAACACCGGGGTCAGCTGGCCGTCGAGAAATTCCTGCTGGTTGAATTCATGGCAGGCGCCCTGCACCAGCTCCAGTTGCTCGACAAAACGCTCGTATTCGTCGCCCAGGTGCGCGCGGGCCTCGTCGGAGTCGAGCTTCTCGATGATCTTGGTTTCGGTGCGTTCATGACCGTGGCCGGCGGTGTAGACGATGATGTAGTCGTCGGCCAGGTGGTAAACGCCCTTGAAGTCGCGGTAGCAACCGATCGGCCAGGTGATCGGCGCGGCCTTGATCTTTAGGACCGCTTCGATTTCGTCGAGCAGTTCGATCGGGTCGCGAATGTCGCGGTCGAGCTTGTTGATAAAGCTGACGATCGGCGTGTCCCGCAGACGGCAGACGTCCATCAGCGCGATGGTCCGTGGCTCGACGCCCTTACCGCCGTCGAGGACCATCAAGGCCGAGTCCACCGCGGTCAGCGTGCGGTAGGTGTCTTCGGAGAAGTCTTCGTGGCCCGGGGTGTCGAGCAGGTTGATCATGTGATCGCGATACGGGAACTGCATGACCGACGTGGTAATGGAGATACCCCGCTGCTTTTCCATCTCCATCCAGTCGGAGGTGGCATGGCGGTCGGACTTGCGGGATTTCACCGTGCCGGCCACCGCAATCGCCTTGCCCATCAGCAAGAGCTTTTCGGTGATGGTGGTCTTACCGGCATCGGGGTGGGAAATGATGGCGAAAGTGCGGCGTTTCGCGACTTCGGCGGCCTGTTTGGTCATGGGAAATCGCCTGGCAGGTGATTCAAAAAAGGGCGGCGATTATAGCTCAACTTGTGCCAGGAACCGAACCGTTGAGCACATCAAGGGTGGCCAGATGCTGCCGCACATGGGAACCTTTTGCCACGTGGAGGCGTCCACCACCCTGATACGAGCAACCGTCAGGGGCTGAAAAATCAGCAAGTTAGCCTGACGAGGCTGCGCTCATGGCTCGCTTCGACAGCCGTTTTGACGGCATCGAAAAGAGCTGCTTCTCGCGAACGTTTTCCCGGCAACCGATGAAGGTCCGCCGCCCGGGAAAGCGTGCGCCGACAAAAAAAGACAAAGGAGTCCGCCTGTGGCTATCCGCTATGGCAAAGGGCTTATCGGGGGGGCGGTTGTCGTCGCCCTCCTGGCCCTGTTGGTCCACTGGATCGGCATCGATACGATCCACCGTTACCGCGACGACCTGCTGTTCTACCTGCAAGCGCACCTGATGCTTGTACTGGCTTCCATGTTGGCGGCCCTGATCGTCGGCATTCCCGCCGGCATCGCCCTCAGCCGCCCCGGCATGGTCGGGCGCGCCGAACGCTTCATGCAAGTGTTCAACATCGGCAATACCGTGCCGCCCCTGGCCGTGCTGGCCATTGCCCTGGGTATCCTGGGCATCGGCAGCGGGCCGGCGATCTTCGCCCTGTTCCTCGCCTCGCTGTTGCCCATCGTGCGCAACACCTATGAAGGCTTGAAAAATGTCCAGGGCTCGCTCAAGGAAGCTGCCGTCGGCATCGGCATGACCCCGCGCCAGGTGTTGTGGAAAGTCGAACTGCCCAACGCCGTGCCGATCATCGTCGGTGGCGTGCGCGTAGCCCTGGCGATCAACGTCGGCACCGCACCGCTGGCGTTCCTGATCGGCGCCAACAGCCTTGGCAGCCTGATTTTCCCCGGCATCGCCTTGAACAATCAGCCGCAATTGCTGCTCGGCGCGGCCTGCACCGCCTTGCTGGCGCTGCTGCTCGACGGCCTGGTAACCCTGGCCAGCCGCCTCTGGCTGGAACGCGGTCTGCGACCGTCCTGAGCCTGGCTGGATAAAGGAATCATTATGAAGAAGTTGAGCTTGATCCTGGGCTGCCTGCTGCTGTTCGCGGGGTTCGCCCAAGCCGCTGAAAAACCGCTGATCCGCCTCGGTGCCCGGGTGTTCACCGAGCAGACCCTGCTGGCCGAGATCACCGCGCAATACCTGCGCGACAAGGGCTACGACGCACAGGTCACTGGCGGGCTGGGCAGCAACCTGGCCCGCAGCGCCCATGAAACCGGGCAGTTGGATTTACTCTGGGAATACACCGGCGTGTCGCTGATTTCCTACAACCATGTCACGGAAAAACTCGACAGCGCCCAGTCCTACGCCCGGGTGAAAGAACTCGACGCGAAAAAAGGCCTGGTCTGGCTCGCGCCGTCGAAATTCAGCAACACCTACGCCTTGGCCCTGCCGGAGAAAGTCGCGAAGAAGTACCCGCAGATCAATTCCATCAGCCAATTGAATACGGTGCTGCAGACCGAGGCCGAGGAAAATCACCTGGTCGCGCTGGACACCGAGTTCGCCAACCGTTCCGACGGCCTGGCCGGCATGGTCGAGCGCTACGGCATGAACCTGACCCGCAAGAATATCCGGCAGATGGACGCCGGCCTGGTCTACACCGCCCTGCGCAACAGCCAGGTGTTCGCCGGACTGGTGTACACCACCGACGGCCGACTGAACGCGTTCAAGCTGAAGCTGCTGGAAGACGACAAGCACTATTTCCCCGACTACACCGCCGCGCCAGTGGTGCGCCAGGCCTTCCTCGACGCCCATCCGCAACTGGCCGCGCAGCTCAAGCCACTGGCCGAATTGTTCGACGACGAAACCATGCGCCAGCTCAACGCCCGCGTGGATGTCGATCATGAAAGCCCTTCCGCCGTTGCCGCCGATTTCCTGCGCCAGCATTCCCTGCTCTCAACCCAATGACCTAGAGGAAAAGCCATGGATTTTCTTGACGCCTTTTCCCATCTGGACTGGCCGCTGGTGCTGCACCTGACCTGGCAGCACATCACCCTGGTGGGCATCGCCGTGACCCTGGCGATAATCGTCGGCGTGCCGCTGGGCATTTTCATGACCCGCTTCCCGGCGCTCGCCGGCCCGTTGCAAGCCAGCGCCACGGTACTGTTGACCATTCCGTCGATTGCCCTGTTCGGCCTGCTGCTGCCGTTCTATTCCAAGTTCGGCCAGGGCCTGGGTCCGATGCCGGCGATCACCGCAGTGTTCCTTTATTCGCTGCTGCCGATCATGCGCAACACGTACCTGGCCTTGACCGGCGTCGAACCGGGCATTCGTGAAGCCGCCCGCGGCATCGGCATGACCTTCGGCCAGCGCCTGCGCATGGTCGAACTGCCGATTGCCGTGCCGGTGATCCTCGCCGGCGTACGCACCGCCGTGGTCATGAACATCGGCGTCATGACCATCGCCGCCACCATCGGCGCCGGTGGCCTGGGCGTGCTCATACTCGCTTCCATCAGCCGCAGCGACATGTCGATGCTGATCGTCGGCGCCGTGCTGGTCAGCCTCCTGGCCATCTTCGCCGACCTGCTTCTGCAATGGCTGCAACGCTCGCTGACCCCGAAAGGACTATTAAAATGATCGAACTTCAAAACCTCAGCAAAACCTTCAAGAGCAACGGCAAGGATGTAAAAGCCGTGGACTCGGTGAACCTGACCGTCAACGAAGGCGAGATCTGCGTGTTCCTCGGGCCGTCGGGCTGTGGCAAAAGCACCACGCTGAAGATGATCAACCGCTTGATCCCGCCGACCTCGGGCAAGGTCTTGATCAACGGCGAAGACACCACCGGCCTCGACGAGGTAACCCTACGCCGCAACATCGGCTACGTGATCCAGCAGATCGGCCTGTTCCCGAACATGACCATCGAGGAGAACATCACCGTGGTGCCGCGCCTGCTCGGCTGGGACAAGCAGAAATGCCACGACCGCGCCCGCGAGTTGATGAGCATGATCAAGCTCGAACCCAAGCAGTACCTGCATCGCTACCCCCGTGAACTGTCGGGCGGCCAGCAGCAGCGGATCGGCGTGATCCGCGCCCTGGCCGCCGATGCGCCGTTGCTGCTGATGGACGAACCTTTCGGCGCGGTCGACCCGATCAACCGCGAGATGATCCAGAACGAGTTCTTCGAGATGCAACGGGCGCTGAACAAAACCGTGATCATGGTCAGCCACGACATCGACGAAGCCATCAAGCTGGGCGACAAGATCGCGATCTTCCGCGCCGGCAAGCTGGTCCAGTGCGATCACCCGGACACGCTCCTCGCCCACCCGGCCGATGAATTCGTCAGCAATTTCGTCGGCCAGGACAGCACGCTCAAGCGCCTGTTGCTGGTCAAGGCCGAAGACGCCGCCGACAACGCCCCGTCGGTCAGCCCCGAGACGCCGGTGGCCGAGGCGCTGGAGTTGATGGACGAACACGACCGTCGCTACGTGGTGGTCACCTGCGCCGAGAACAAGGCGCTGGGGTATGTGCGCCGGCGCGACCTGTACCGCCAGACCGGCACCTGCGGGCAGTTCCTGCGGGAATTCAACGCCACCGCGGCCTACGACGAACATCTGCGGATCCTGTTGTCGCGCATGTATGAGTTCAACCGTTCGTGGCTGCCGGTGATGGATGCCGAGCGGGTCTTTCTTGGGGAAGTGACCCAGGAATCGATTGCCGAATACCTGAGCTCCGGCAAGTCCCGTGGCGGCAAGACCAGTATCGTCTCGCCGGCCGAGACCGCGTCTACCTGACCATCGGTGAAGCACAATTCCTTTGTAGTGAGGGGGCAATTTGTGGCGAGGGGATTTATCCCCGTTGGGCTGCGAAGCAGACCCAGACTCTGGGACCACGCTTATTCAGATAGGGCGAATCAACCGGATGGGGCTGCTGCGCAGCCCAGCGGGGATAAATCCCCTCGCCACAAAATCAAAAGGCACATTGCGCAAGGTTGAAAACCGATCCGAGGGAACATCAACCTGTCACACCGGTCGGTTACATCATGAGCTGTCGCGCACTGCACGACGGAGACGTGCAAAAACGCGACATTTTTAGTTGATCTCAGGCCCCTCACGCCCTAAAGTTCGCGCCGAACGTCCATGCTGGAAACGATCCATCCGGCTCAAGTACTGACGACGAGACAGCAAGGCCAAGGGAATCACGCATCCCGTGGCCTTTTTGCTTTCGGCGACATGCCTTGGGAAGTAGGCGAACCAAAGTGGGGATACGGAGGACGTTCGCGGGGGTTGCTGCCCTCAAACCCATTGATCCTGATGTTTGCCAGTAGGAGTCCCAAGTATGTCGATCCAGGTCGAAGATTATTTCGCGCGCGAAACCTTTCAGAAAATGAAGGCGTTCGCCGACAAGCAGGAAACCCCGTTCGTGGTGATCGACACCGCGATGATCTCGAAGGCCTATGACGACCTGCGCGCCGGTTTCGAATTTGCCAAGGTCTACTACGCCGTCAAGGCCAACCCGGCGGTGGAAATCATCGACCTGCTCAAGGATAAAGGCTCGAACTTCGACATCGCCTCGATCTATGAGCTGGACAAGGTGATGAGCCGTGGCGTCGGCCCGGACCAGATCAGCTACGGCAACACCATCAAGAAATCCAAGGACATCCGCTACTTCTACGAGAAGGGCGTGCGCCTCTACGCCACCGACTCCGAAGCCGACCTGCGCAATATCGCCAAGGCCGCGCCGGGTTCGAAAGTCTATGTGCGCATCCTCACCGAAGGTTCGACCACGGCTGACTGGCCCCTGTCGCGCAAGTTCGGTTGCCAGACCGACATGGCCATGGACCTGCTGATCCTCGCCCGCGACCTGGGCCTGGTGCCTTACGGCATCTCGTTCCACGTCGGCTCGCAACAGCGCGACATCAGCGTCTGGGACGCGGCCATCGCCAAGGTCAAGGTGATCTTCGAGCGTCTGAAAGAAGAAGACGGCATCGTCTTGAAGCTGATCAACATGGGCGGTGGCTTCCCGGCCAACTACATCACCCGCACCAACAGCCTGGAAACCTACGCCGAGGAAATCATCCGCTTCCTCAAGGAAGACTTCGGCGACGAACTGCCGGAAATCATCCTCGAGCCGGGCCGTTCGTTGATCGCCAACGCCGGCATCCTGGTCAGCGAAGTGGTGCTGGTGGCGCGCAAGTCGCGTACCGCCGTCGAGCGTTGGGTGTACACCGACGTGGGCAAATTCTCCGGCCTGATCGAAACCATGGACGAGGCCATCAAGTTCCCGATCTGGACCGAGAAGAAAGGCGAGATGGAAGAAGTTGTCATCGCCGGCCCGACCTGCGACAGCGCCGACATCATGTACGAAAACTACAAATACGGTTTGCCGCTGAACCTGGCGATTGGCGATCGTTTGTACTGGCTGTCGACCGGTGCCTACACCACCAGCTACAGCGCTGTGGAGTTCAATGGCTTTCCGCCGCTGAAATCGTTCTACGTGTAAAAACGCGCTTGCCTGACCCAAAAGCCCGTGACTTGCTCACGGGCTTTTTTGCATCTGCTGGATTCGCGCCTGATAGGCCTCGATCAGTGAAGACAACGCAGTCAGCCGCGCCGTCTGCAAGGTTTGCACGGCGACACGAAGAAAATTCAGATTCCCTCCGGCCAACGCCCGGCGCAACCACACCAAGCCCTCTTCGATACGGGCATCGGCAATCAATACGCAGCCATGGCTGAACTGCCCCCGAAAATCCCCGCCTTCGGCCGAACGTCGATACCACCGGGCCGCCGCCACCGGGTCCGCCGGGCAGAAACGCCCCTCTTCCAGATACCGCCCCAACAGATTCATTGATTTGGCGTGCCCCAGCTCGGCCGCGCGCCGATAAAGGACCAATGCCTGCGGCTGATTCTCAGAAACGCCGCGCCCAGTCGCCAGCAGGTTGGCCAGGTTGTACATCGCCCAATCCAGTCCTGCCTCGGCTGCCTGGCGATAATGTCCGGCCGCGACCGAAGGATCGGCGACACAACCCCAGCCATGCTCATGGCAACGCCCCAACATGTTGCGCGCCATCAGGTGCCCGCGTTGGGCGGCGATCTCGAACCAGCGCCGGGCCAGGGTTTTGTCCTGTTCGATACCGCGCCCGTCGAGCAGGATCTGCCCGAGCAGCGCCTGGGCCTCAAGCAGCCCTTCGCCCGCTGCGATCAGAATCGCCTGGGCCGCCCGCGCCGGGCTGTCCTCGAGCATGGCCTTGAGGGCCTCGCCGTCGAGCACTTCCTCGCGGCGCAGACGAAAATCCGCCACCTACACCTCGACCCAGCGACGCAACAGGTTGTGGTAGGTGCCGGTCAGGCGAATCAACGACGGATGCTCGGGCACGTCCCGGGTCAGTTCCCGGATCGCACCGTCCATCTCGAACAGCAGCGCGCGCTGGCTGTCTTCGCGCACCAGGCTCTGGGTCCAGAAGAACGAGGCATAGCGTGCGCCACGGGTAACCGCGTTGACCTTGTGCAGGCTGGTGCCCGGATACAACACCATGTCCCCGGCCGGCAATTTGACCCGTTGGGTGCCGTAGGTGTCCTGGATTTCCAGCTCGCCGCCGTCGTAGTCCTCCGGGTCGCTGAAGAACAGCGTGGCCGACAGGTCGGTGCGCACCCGCTCGGCACTGCCCTTGGGCTGGCGTACGGCATTGTCGATATGGAAATCGAAACTGCCGCCGGCGGTGTAGCAGTTCACCAGCGGCGGGAAGACTTTGTGTGGAAGCGCCGCCGACATGAACAAGGGGTTTTTCCACAACCGATCCAGCATGGCCGCGCCGATTTCCTTGGCCAGGGGATGCCCCTCGGGCAGTTGCAGGTTGTGCTTGGCTTTGGCCGATTGATAACCGGCCGTGACCTTGCCATCTGCCCATTCGGCCTGCTCCAGGGCCTCGCGGATACGCTGCACTTCTTCAGGAGAAAACACACCGGGAATGTGCAGCAACATGGCATTCAAGACCTGTGGATAACGCGGGGCGCCAATGGTAGTGATTCTTATTGACTGTGTACAACCCCCGCCAACGCGCCATTGGGCAGAAACCGTAAAGGCAAAATGTAAAGAATGTAAATTCCTCCCAAATAGCAATGTTTCGCAATTGATACATAAAAGTGTTTACCCTATATTCCGCCGCCTCAACCTTGGGGAAGGCACTGTTCATGTCGCGTCAACAATCACAATTACCGGTTAATTCACCTCGTCTGCTGGCCTCCGCCATCGGCGTCGCCCTCGGTGCGACGTCAATCGCACAGATGGCCCAAGCGGCGGAAAAGATCGACGAAAAAGCCCCGCGCAATGCCATTTCCCTGGACGCTACCAGCATTACGGGCGAGGCCCAGGACATGACGTCCTACCAGGTCGAAAAAGCCTCGTCCTCGAAATACACCGCGCCGCTGGTCGACACGCCGCGCTCGGTGACGGTCATTCCCCAGCAGGTGCTCAAGGACACCGGCGCCCTTAACATGCAGGACGCCCTGCGTACCGTGCCGGGCATCACCTTTGGTGCCGGTGAAGGCGGCAACCCCCAGGGCGACCGTCCATTCATCCGTGGCTTCGATGCCCAGGGCGACACCTACCTGGATAACGTGCGTGATACCGGTTCGCAAAGCCGGGAGATCTTTGCGGTGGAGTCCATCGAGGTCAGCAAGGGCCCGAACTCGGCCATCGGCGGCCGCGGCGCCGCTGGCGGCACCATCAATCTGGTGAGCAAGAAAGCCCACTTGGGCGACTCATTCGACGGCGGCTTCACCTGGGGTTCGGACCAGACCCAGCGCTACACCCTCGACGGCAATTACCAGTTCAGCGACAGCGCCGCCGGCCGGCTCAACCTGATGAGCCACGAAAGCAACGTCGCCGGTCGTGACCAGGTCAACTACGATCGCTGGGGCGTCGCGCCGTCGCTGGCGTTCGGCCTGGGCACCGACACCCGGATCAACCTCGACTACTACCACCTGGAAAGCAACGATCTGCCGGATTCGGGCATTCCCTACAGCGTTCCCGCCTCGGGCCGCACCGCCGATCGCACCAAAGCCAACCCGGACAAGCCCGATGCCGGCGGCGACAGCAGCAACTTCTATGGCCTCACCGACCGCGACTTCCGCAAGACCCGCGTCGACACCGCGACCATCGCCATCGAGCATGACCTGAGCGATGCACTGACCGTCAAGAACACCCTGCGCCACGGCTCCAGCATGCAGGACTACATTCTCACCCAACCCGACGACAGCAAGGGCAACGTCAACAACGGTACGGTCTGGCGGCGCGTCAACAGCCGCGTCAGCAACGTCGACACCACCACCAACCAGACTGATCTGTTCGGTGATTTTTATGTGGCCGGCTTCAAGAACAGTTTCTCCACCGGCATCGAGCTGAGCCGCGAGACCGGCGAGAAGACTTCGTACAACGTCAACACCGACACCGTACCGGGCACCACCGCCGCGAACACCAACTGCGCGCCATCGCTGGTCGGCGCACCGAGCGGCTACAACTGCACGTCGCTGTCCAACCCGAACCCGAACGATCCCTGGAACGGCGCGATTTCGCGCAATTACGCCGGCACCGACACCACCAGCGTCACCCGCGCGCTCTACGTGTTCGACACGCTGGAACTGTCACCGCAGTGGCTGGTGAACATGGGCTTGCGCTACGACCACTTCGACACGAAATACAAGACTTACGACGCCGCCGGTACCACCACGTCCAAGGGTGACGACACCAGCGAGTTCGTCACCGGCCAGTTCGGCCTGATCTGGAAACCAGCCGACAACGGCAGCATCTATGCGTCCTACGCGACCTCGGCCACGCCGCCCGGCAGCATGGTTGGCGAAGGCATCGAGGGCAATCCGCTCGGTGGGACGCCAGACCGCAGTGGCAACCTGCTCGCCAGTGACATGGAGCCGGAAACCACCAAGAACTACGAGATCGGCACCAAGTGGGACTTGCTCGACAGCCGGCTTTCGCTGACCGCGGCGATTTTCCGCACCGAGAAGGAAAACGCCCGGGTGCAGGTCGACACCACGAACTATGAAAACGCCGGCAAGACTCGCGTCGACGGCCTGGAGCTGTCGGCCAGCGGCAAGCTCACCGAGAAATGGCAGGTGTTCGCCGGCTACAGCTACCTGGACAGTGAGCAGGTCGATGGCGGGCCAATGAGCACCAGCGATGGCAACGAATTGCCGAACACGCCGAAAAACAGCGCCAGCGTCTGGACCACCTACGCACTCACGCCAAAGCTGACCATCGGTGGCGGGGCCTTCTATGTGGATGATGTGTTCGGCAGCGTGGCGAACACCACCATGGTCGACTCTTATGTGCGTTATGACGCCATGGCCAGCTACAAGGTCAGCAAGCACCTGGACCTGCAACTCAACGTGCAGAACCTGACCGACGAGACTTACTACGACAAGGCATTCTCGACCCACTTCGCCAACCAGGCGGCCGGGCGCACGGCGTTGTTGAGTACCAATTTCCACTTCTGACCGGTGGAAAGAACCCGACGCCGATGGCCAGGCAATGAACCTGTGGGAGCGAGCCTGCTCGCGAAAGCGGAGTGTCAGTTGATAAATGCGTGACTGACACGACGTCTTCGCGAGCAGGCTCGCTCCCACAGGATCTAACCACCGCCCATTACTGACCGGCACCGGGCAAAGCCCCGTTCATGCAAATGAATGGGGCTTTTATGTGTGTTTATGAATGCTTCTCGATAACACACGGCATAATGCACGCCGTGACAAACAGTATTGAATGAACAAGGCGGGCGACGTGTTGAAGAAAACCCTGTTCCAGTTGCACTGGTTTTTCGGCATCAGTGCCGGGCTGGTCCTGGCATTGATGGGCGTTACCGGTGCGGTGGTGTCTTTCCAGGACGAGATCCTGCGGGCATTGAACCCCGAGGTGCTGACGGTTGAAAAACAACCGGCCGGCGTCCTGCCGCCCGCCGAACTGGTGGAACAGATCGAAGCCGCCTCCGGCAAGACCGTCGCCATGCTCTGGGTCGAGACCGACAGTGGCAACGCCGCGCGGGCGATCTTCACCGCCCCGCCGGGAGAGAAACGCGGGCCGATGCGCTACTTCAACCCCTACAACGCGCAGTTTCTCGGCGATGTGGTGGGCCAGGATTTCTTCGGCCTGATGCTCAGGCTGCACCGCGTCCTGACCCTGGACGACGTGGGCCGGCAGATTACCGGCGCCTGCACGCTGATCCTGGTGTTCTTCTGCTTGTCCGGCCTCTACCTGCGCTGGCCACGCCAGTGGAAAAACTGGCGCGCCTGGCTGACCCTCGACTGGGCGAAAAAGGGCCGCAGCTTCAATTGGGACCTGCACTCCGTCGCGGGCACCTGGTGCCTGCTGTTCTATCTTTTGGCCGCCCTGACCGGGCTGACCTGGTCCTATGAGTGGTACAACAAAGGCCTGACCCGCCTGCTTTCCGATTCGCCCAAGGATGAGCGCGTGCGCAGCCGTGGCCCGGCACCGAGCGGCCCGGCGCCGATCGCCGATTACCGGGCCATGTGGAGCAGCATCTACAGCGCCGCCGGCCCCGGCCTGTCCGCCTACAACGTGCGCATGCCACCGGTGGCCGGGCAACCGGCGACGGTGTTCTACCTGCTCAAGGACGCCCCCCATGACCGCGCCCTGAACCAACTCATGCTCGACCCGAGCACCGGCGTCATCAGCCGTCACAGCCGCTACACCGACAAGAGCCTCAAGGCGCAATTGCTCACCAGCATCTATGCCCTGCATGTCGGCAGTTACTTCGGCCTGGTCGGGCGGATCCTGGTGACCGCCGCCGCATTGGCCATGCCGCTGTTTTTCATCACCGGCTGGCTGCTCTACCTGGACCGCCGACGCAAAAAACGTCAGGTCCGCCAGGCTCGCCAAGCGCTTGCCGGCAACCCTGGCGATGCCCCGGCGTGGCTGATCGGCTTTGCCAGCCAGAGCGGTTTTGCCGAGCAACTGGCCTGGCAGACCGCCGGCCAGCTCCAGGCCGCCGGGCTACCGGTGAAGGTCCAGCCGTTGGCCGGCGTCAGCGAAAAGGATTTGAACAGCGCCACCCGCGCGCTGTTTGTCGTCAGCACCTTTGGCGACGGTGAAGGACCGGACAGCGCTCGCGGTTTCGAGCGCAAGGTGCTCAGCCGGGCCATGAGCCTGGAACGCCTGCAGTACTCGGTCCTCGGCCTCGGTGACCGGCAATATGACAATTTCTGCGGTTTCGCCCGCCGCCTGCACGCCTGGCTGGCGGAGCACGGCGGCAAGACGCTGTTCGCGCCGGTGGAAGTGGACAGCGGCGACCCGTACGCCTTGCGGCACTGGCAACAGCAACTGGCCGAGCTGACCGGCCAGCCTCCGGCGGATGCGTGGCAAGCGCCGAGCTTTGAACACTGGACCTTGAGCCAACGCACCCTGCTCAACCCCGACAGCAGCGGTTCGGGCGTGTACCTGCTCGGCCTCAGCGCCCCCGGCCCGAGCAGCTGGCTGGCCGGTGACCTGGTGGAAATCCTGCCGCGCAATGACCCGTGGGCTATCGAACACTTCCTCGATGGCCTGGGTATCGCCGGTATCGCTCGGGTGCAGGTCGATGGCTTGCAGCAGACGCTCGAACAAGCCCTCGCCACGCGTCAACTGCCGGAAAACCGCGCCCACCTGGTGGGTCTGCACGCCCAGGCGCTGGTGGAGGCGTTGGCACCGCTGGGAATGCGTGAATATTCCATCGCCTCGATCCCCGCCGACGGTGTACTGGAACTGATCGTACGCCAGGAACGTCACGCCGATGGCAGCCTGGGCATCGGTTCCGGCTGGCTGACCGAGCATGCGCCGCTGGGCAGCCCCATCAGCCTGCGCGTCCGTCGCAACAGCAGTTTCCATCTGCCGCCCCAGGGCGTGCCGATGATTCTGCTGGGTAACGGCACCGGCCTGGCCGGCTTGCGCAGTTTGCTCAAGGCCCGTGTTGCCCAGGGCATGCAGCGTAACTGGCTGCTGTTTGGCGAGCGCAACCGCGAGCATGATTTCCATTGCCGCGACGAACTGCAGGAATGGGTGACCTCCGGCGACCTGGAACGCCTGGACCTGGCGTTCTCCCGGGATCAGGAAAAGAAAATCTACGTCCAGGACCGCCTGCTGGAATCGGCCGCGTTGCTCAAGCAATGGTTGTCCGACGGTGCGGTGATCTATGTCTGCGGCAGCTTGCAGGGGATGGCGTCAGGCGTGGACCACGCGCTCAATCTGGTGCTGGGCCGCGAGGAAGTGGAAAAGCTAATCGAGCAGGGTCGGTATCGGCGGGATGTTTACTAATCCTGGCCACCCGACATCAACCCTGTGGGAGCGAGCCTGCTCGCGAAGGCGGTGTGTCAGTTTGCACTTGTGTTGCCTGACACACCGTTTTCGCGAGCAGGCTCGCTCCCACATTGGTTTTGTGGTGAGCCTTGGATTCAAACCGGCTGCAACTTCTTCTCGAACACCGCCACGCCTTCAAGATCGCGCAACACCACGCTCATCTCCCCGCTCTGCCCGTCGATGTTCACCTCGCCAAAGAACTGATAACCGGCAAACGGCGAGGTGTTCTGCGCAGGGGGCGCTTTCTGGAATACCACTTCGGGACCGAAGGTCTTGTCCAGTGCATTGGGCCCGAAGCTGCCGGCATTCAGCGGCCCGGCGACAAACTCCCAGAACGGTTCGAAGTCCTGGAACGCGGCCTGTTCAGGATGGTAATGGTGGGCGGCGCAATAGTGCACATCGGCAGTCAGCCAGACGTAGTTGCGCACCTGATGCTTGCGCAGATAACCGAGCAGTTCGGCAATTTCCACTTCACGCCCCTGGGCCTCGCCCGGGTCACCGTTGGCGACCGCTTCCCAGCGCGGCACACCGGGGCTGACTTCGCCGTCGGGTACGCCGAGGCCAATGGGCATGTCGGCGGCGATGACTTTCCACTGCGCCCGGGATTGCTTCAGTTCGCGCTTGAGCCAGTTCAGTTGCTCACGCCCCAGGAACGGTTTCGCCGCGCCGAGGTTGGCGTCATTGGCTTCGCGGTAGCTGCGCATGTCCAGCACGAACACATCGAGCATCGGTCCGTAGCCGAGCTTGCGATAGATCCTGCCACCATGGTCGGCCTTCTGCAGGCGCATCGGCGCATATTCCAGCCAGGCCTGTCGCGCACGGCTTACCAGGCTGTGGATATTCTTGGTCTGGTAGCGCTCGTCCAGTTGCTTGCCCGGCGACCAGTTGTTGACCACCTCGTGGTCGTCCCATTGCCAGATCTGCGGCACCTCGGCATTGAAACGACGAACGTTTTCATCCATCAGGTTGTAGCGGTAGTTGCCGCGATATTCGTCCAGGGTCTCGGCAACCTTGCTCTTGGCTTCGGTGGTCAGGTTGCGCCAGATGCGCCCGCCCTCGGTGGTGACCTGCGCCGGCACCGGGCCGTCGGCGTAGATGGTGTCGCCGCTGTGGATAAAAAAGTCCGGCAGGCGCAGGCGCATGGCTTCGTAGATGCGCATGCCGCCAATGTCCGGGTTGATGCCGAAGCCCTGGCCGACGGTATCGCCGCTCCAGACAAACCGGATGTTGCGCTTGAACTGCGGCACGCTGCGCAAATGGCCGAGCCAGGGCTCGCTGGCGACACCGCTGCGGGCGTCTTCGAAATGCACGCGGTAGAAAATCGCCTGGTCGGGCGGCAGGCCGGTGAGTTCGACCCGGGCGGTGAAATCGCTGCGGCTGTCGGCCAGCGCCGAGACAAAGCGCCGAGGGTTGGAGAACTGGCTGCGGGTGTCCCACTCCACCACCATCCGCGCCGGACGGTCGCTGCGACTCCAGATCATCGCCCGGTCGCCCTGCAAGTCGCCCGATTGCACGCCTTCGGTCAGCACCGGCCGGTCCTTGACCGAAGCAATCACCACCGGCGCCAGACCCGGCAGCAACAAACCGGCACCAACGGCTTGCATTACACGGCGACGGCCCAGGTCGAATTCGCTCATGGTGTTCCCCCTTGAAATGGGAAAACTTAAGCATGGCTGTGTGAAGTGGGTGTGACAGGTGATTCATGAACATCAATAACCCTTGTGGGAGCGAGCCTGCTCGCGAAAGCAGTGTGTCAGGCAACAAATTTGCCAACTGACACACCGTCTTCGCGAGCAGGCTCGCTCCCACCAGGGGAAATCACAAAAGGTCAGGCCTTCGCCGGCTCCAGCGCCATCTCCACCGCCTCAGGCCGCTTGAGCAGCGCATAGGTCACCGCCGTCAGCAGGCTGCCCGCGACGATTGCCAGCAGGTACAGCAGCGCATGATTGATGGCGTTGGGGATCAGCATCACGAACAGGCCGCCGTGAGGGGCCATGAGTTTGCAGCCGAAATACATCGACAGCGCACCGGTCAGCGCACCACCGGCAACACTTGACGGGATCACCCGCAGCGGATCCTTGGCCGCGAACGGAATCGCGCCTTCGGAAATGAAGCACAGCCCCAGCACCAATGCCGCTTTACCGGCCTCGCGCTCGGTCTTGGCGAATTTGCGCCGGGCGATGAACGTAGCGATGCCCAGGCCAATCGGCGGGACCATGCCGGCGGCCATGGTCGCGGCCATGGGTGCATAACTCTGCGAAGCCAGCAGCCCCACCGAAAACGCATAGGCGGCCTTGTTGATCGGCCCACCGAGGTCGACGCACATCATCGCCCCCAGCAGCACGCCCAGCAGCAGCGCATTGGTGGTGCCCATGCTGTCGAGGAAATGCGTCAGGCCTTCGAGCATGCCCGCCACTGGTTTGCCGACGATGTAGATCATCACCAGGCCGGTGAACAGGCTCGCCAACAGCGGAATGATCAGGATCGGCTTGAGCGCTTCCAGGCTCTGGGGCAGCCGCGCGTAGCGGTTGATCGCCTTGGCAGCATAGCCGGCTAGAAAGCCCGCGATGATCCCGCCGATGAACCCGGCGCCCAAGGTGCTCGCCAGCATCCCGCCGATCATGCCTGGCGCCAGGCCCGGCCGGTCGGCGATGGAATAAGCGATGTAGCCCGCCAGCAGCGGCACCATCAATTTGAATGCGGTATCGCCGCCGATCTGCATCAGTGCCGCCGCCAGGGTGCCAGGCTCCTTGAAGGCCTCGATGCCGAACACGAACGACAAGGCGATCATCAAGCCACCCGCCACCACCATCGGCAGCATGAACGAAACACCGGTCAGCAAGTGTTTGTAGACGCCGCTTTTTTCCGCTTTCGCCGGACCGCCGGAATTGTCGCTGGCGACGCTTTCCTGCCGACCTTCGGCCAAAGCCTTGTTCAGCGTGGCTTCGGCCTGCTTCAACGCGATGCCGGTGCCGCAGCGGTAGATTTTCTTGCCGGCGAAACGCTCGGTGGCGACTTCAATGTCGGTCGCCAGCAGCACCACGTCGGCCTCGGCAATCGCTTCGGGACTCAGCGGATTACGCGCGCCCACCGAGCCCTGGGTTTCGATCTGCAAGTCGTAGCCCAAACGCGCCGCTGCCTGCTGCAAGGCTTCGGCGGCCATGAAGGTGTGGGCAACGCCGGTCGGGCACGCGGTGATGGCCACCAGGCGCGGGGCGCGCTCGGTGGAGGCCTGTGGTGCTTCGGCGAGCACGTCGGCCTCGGCCATTACCTCGGCTTCTTCGGCGCCACGCCGCAGCACCGTATCAACGTCTTGCAGGGCCTGGGCCGGGGTGCTGCGAAATACCCGCTTGCCGACAAATCGCGACAGGTCCACCGGGCCGCTGGCAACCAGCAGCACCCACTCGGCCGCCTCAAGCGTGGCGGCCGACAACTGGCGCTCGGGGTGCGCCGGGTCATGCACTTCAACGCTGGTGCTCCAGCCCTGGCGCTGGGCCGCCGCGTCCAGCAGACGGGCGCACAACACACTGGTGACCATGCCGTTCGGGCAGGCCGTCACAATGGCTAATTTCATCTTGCGAACCCTCTTATTGTTCTGTCAGGGGGCGCACGCGCACGCCCTGTTCAAGCGACGCCAGCAACGCGGTGTCGTGGATGCCAAAACCGATCTGCGTGACCGCCATGGCGGCGATGGCCGTGGCGCTGCGCAGGGTCTGCTCCGGCGTGTGCGCACCGAGCAAGCCGTGCAGCATGCCGGCCAACAGCGAATCACCGGCACCCACGGTACTCGCAACCGTCACCTTGGGCGGCGAAGCATGCAGCGCCGAACCGACGCTGAACCAGTTCACGCCGTCGGCGCCATGGGAAATCACCACGTGCTCGATACCCTCGGCATGCAGGCGCTGCGCCGCTTGCGCCTGGGCCAATTCGCTGACCACGGCGCAGCCCAGCGCATCGGCCAGCTCTTCGGTGTTCGGCTTGATCAGCCACGGCCCCGCCGCCAGGGCGACGCGCAAGGCTTCGCCGCTGGTGTCGAGGGCCACGTTCAAGCCAAGTTGTTTCAGGCGCGTGATCAGCGCCCGCAGCCATTGCGCACTGACGCCACGGGGCAAGCTGCCGGCCACGACCACCACATCATGGCCTGGGGCGATTTGCTCAAGGCGCGCCAGCAACGCCTGCTGAGCGGCTTCGTCGACCATTGGGCCCGGGCCGTTGAGATCGGTGATGCGGCCGTCCTGCTCGGCCAGCTTGATGTTGCTGCGGGTTTCGCCCGGAACGCGGATAAACGCGTCGACGAAGCCACGCTGGGCGAACAACGTCTCGAACACCTGGGCGTTGTCCTCGCCGAGAAATCCACTGACCGTCAGCGTGTGGCCGAGATCGGCCAACACCTGGGCCACGTTCACGCCTTTACCGGCGGCGTGGGCGTGCATGGCATCGCTGCGGTTGACCTGGCCCGGTTCCAGGCGCGCCAACTCCACCGTGAGGTCGAGCGCCGGGTTGAGGGTCAGGGTAAGAATCTTCGCCATTACAGCGCCTCCACTAATGCGCGCACGTCGTCGGCGCTGCCCACGGCCAAGGCCTCTTGGGCCAGGGTTTGTACTTGCGCCAGGCTCAATTCGCGAACCCGCGCCTTGACCTCGGCGATGCTGCGGGCCGAAACGCTCAATTCGTCGACGCCCAGGCCCACCAGCACCGGCACCGCCAGCGGATCGGCCGCCAGCTCGCCGCACACGCCGACCCATTTGCCATGGGCATGGGCCGCGCGCACGGTGATGTCGATCAGCTGCAATACCGCTGGATGCAGGCCGTCGGCCTGGGCCGACAGAGTCGGGTGGCCCCGGTCGATCGCCAGGGTGTATTGGGTCAGGTCATTGGTGCCGACGCTGAAGAAGTCGACCTCCTTGGCGAGCACCGGCGCCAGCAACGCGGCGGACGGCACTTCGATCATGATCCCCAGTTGCAGGTCCGCCACCGGAATTTCCCGGCGCAGGCGCTCGGTCATGTCGCGGGCCTGGCGCCACTCGTCGACGCTGCCAACCATGGGGAACATGATCCGCAGCGGACGGTTGTCCGCCGAGCGCAACAAGGCGCGCAACTGCGCTTCCATCACCTGCGGACGCTGCAAGGTCAGGCGGATGCCGCGCACCCCGAGGAAGGGGTTTTCTTCCTTCGCGATCGGCCAGTACGGCAGCGGTTTGTCGCCGCCCACATCAAGGGTGCGCACCACCAGCGGCCGACCGGCCAGGCCATCGAGCACCTTGCGGTATTCGGCTTCCTGGGTCGCTTCGTCCGGGGCCTCGTTGTGAGCCATGAAAATCAATTCGGTGCGCAGCAGGCCGATGCCTTCCGCGCCCTGCTCCACCGCGCTGGTGACGCCGGCGCTTTCGCCGATGTTGGCGAACACTTCCACGGCGTGACCGTCGCGGGTCTGCGCCGGTTGGTGACGCTGCTCGGCGGCGGCCTTGAGGCGCTGCTCGCGGGTGTCGCGTTCTTCGGCGGCGCGTTGCAGTGTGGCGGCGTCCGGGTCGACATGCAGCCGACCGCGCTGGCCGTCCAGCAGCAAGGAGGTGCCCGGCGCCAGCAGCAATACCGCCGCCCCGGCGCCGACCAGGGCGGGAATGCCCAGGGCCCGGGCAACAATCGCGCTGTGGGCGGTGGCGCCGCCCCGGGCGGTAAGAATCCCCGCCACCCGAGCCGGATCCAGGCGGGCCACGTCGGAGGGGCCGACTTCGTCCATCACCAGAATGTACGGTTGATCTGGCTCTGCCGGCGTTTCCACGCCACACAGCTGCGCCAGCACCCGCCGGCCGACGTCCCGCAAGTCGGCGGCACGTTCGGCAAGCAAGGCATCCTGCAGGGCTTCCTGTTCTTTCGCGGCGGCTTCGATCACGCCCATCCACGCCGCTTGCGCGCTCTCGCCCAGCTTCAAGCGGGTGTCGACCTCGTCGGTCAGCTCCGGGTCGTCGAGCATTTCCTGGTGAGTGATGAAAATTTCGCGGATGGCCTTGGCCTTCGCGCGCTCGATCAAGCCTTCGATGTCGCGGCGCACCTGGCTCAACGCCTTTTGCAGGCGCTCGCGCTCGATGGCCGGTGACTCGCCGCGCAACGGATAGTCGATGTCTTGCAGCACTTGAATATGCGCCGGGCCGATGGCGATGCCCGGTGCGGCGGCGACCGCCTGGAGCAGGCTGCCGGATTCGGGCGCGAGCATCACGCTGGCGACTTCGGCGATGGTGGTTTCCCGTGGCGCGCTCGGTGGCGGCAGCGGTTCGACCTCTTCGCCGAGCCCCTCTTCGACGGCGGCCAGCAAGGCCGGCAGCGCATCGGCGGCAATGCTCGGCTCGGCGATGAACTCCAGGACCTGGCCGCGACGGGCGCCCAGGCTCAACAGTTTGCTCAGGCTCTTGGCCGACACGGCGCTGTCCTGGCCGTCGACGATGCGCACGCGGATCTCGCCTTCGAAGTTTTTCGCCAACTGCGCGAGAATTTTCGCCGGGCGCGCATGCAGGCCATGGGCATTGGCCAGGCCGATACGGGCGCTGGGCCAGTCGGCGGGCAGCTCGCCGCCCAGCACTTCGAGGACCTTGCGACTGCTGGTGGCGCGGCCCAGTTCGTGGCCGCGACCTTCGATCAGCAGCGCGCAGAGTCTTTCCAGCAAGGCCTGATGGGCCTCGCCGAGGCTGGCCAGGCAGAACAGTCCGCTCAGGGGCTGGCCGAGGTAGCGGATGGGCTTGTCCGGCGTGACGAAAGCCAGGCCAGGGCGCTTGACGGTCTGTTCACTGTGCAGCCACCACAGGCCGTCGCCCAACGGCAGCGCCTCGACCTGCTGCAACACACCGGCGAAGCCGTTGCTCACGCAGTCGGCCTGGCGCAACAGACGAGCGCCGCGCCACACCAGTTCTTCGAAATCGTCGGCCGACACGCCGAGGCCGATCATCTGCGCATCCAGCGCCAGTTCCTGCGGCGCGCCTTGCAGCAGTTTCAACAGCGCCTCGGCAGACCCGGCGCGGCGCAGGGCCTGGCCCAGGTCCGTCTCGCCGAGGGCGCGGGTCAGCAGTTGCAACAGGCGCAGGTGCTCGTCGGATTTGGCCGCGATGCCAATCGCCAGGTAGACGATCTGGCCATCGCCCCAATCCACGCCGTCCGGGAATTGCAGCAGGCGCACGCCGGTGGCATACACCAGGTCGCGGGTCTGCGGGGTACCGTGGGGAATGGCAATACCTTGGCCAAGAAATGTCGAGCCCTGGGCCTCGCGGGCCTGTAAACCGGCGAGGTAACCTTCGGCGACCAGGCCATCGGCCACCAGTTTGTCGGCGAGCAATTGCAGCGCGGCGTCTTTATCCACAGCCACCTGGGCCATGGATATCTGCTCTAGAGTGAGCTCGAGCATGCTTTCTCCTTTTTGGCGTCCGGTGGGCGCCAGGTATTGTTTTGAATGAATCAGCTTAGCGTGTGGGACAGCTTCCGGCGGTATCGCGGCAGTGCGGCCAGAAAAATCCCAAGAGCCTGAAAATACGCCTGCTGAAACGTTTAATCTAGAAAGATTGGCACGTTACTCGATAATCTCTCATCCTTGAAGTGCAACTTGTCGAAAGCGCCTCGGGGGTGACCATCGTGCCGAATCGGGTAGGATGGGCCTTCAATGTCGCGGCACACTCGAAAAAACAAGGAAAACCGGGTTGAAACTCAGTGATATCGCCCAGCTTGCCGGTGTGTCCGTCACCACCGCCAGCTACGTCATCAACGGCAAGGCCGAACAGCAACGCATCAGCAACGCGACCGTCGAACGGGTGCGGGCGGTGGTCGAAGAACATGGCTTCACGCCTAACCCCCAGGCCGCCGGGCTGCGCAGCCGGCACACGCGGACGTTGGGTTTCATCCTGCCGGACCTGGAAAACCCCAGCTATGCCCGTATTGCCAAACTCCTGGAGCAAGGCGCCCGCGCCCGGGGCTATCAACTGTTAATAGCCAGTTCCGACGACGCGCCTGACAGCGAGCGCCAATTGCTGCAACTGTTCCGCGCCCGGCGCTGCGATGCGCTGATCGTCGCCAGTTGCCTGCCGGCCGAGGACGACAGTTACCGTCAGCTCCAGGCCAAGGGTATTCCGATCATCGCCATCGACCGGGTGATGGAACCGGCGCACTTCTGCTCGGTGATCAGCGATGACCGCCAGGCCAGCCTGCAACTGACCCGCAGCCTGCTGGACACCCACCCGCGGCAGATCGCGCTGATCAGTGCCCGTCCCGAACTGAGCATCAGCCAGGAGCGGGCCGCGGGGTTTCGCGAGGCGCTGGCCGGGTTCGACGGCCAGGTGTTGATCGAACACGGCGAGTCGTTCAGCCGTGAATGCGGTCGCCAACTGATGGACGAGATGCTCGCGCGCCTGGGGCATTTGCCCGATGCGCTGATCACTACGTCCTATGTACTGCTGCAAGGCGTGTTCGACGCCCTGCATGATTTTCCGCTCAAGTCGCGGCCGTTGCGCCTGGGCACGTTTGGTGACACGCAACTGCTGGATTTCCTGCCGCTGCCGGTCAATGCCATGTCCCAACAGCATCAACTGATCGCCGCCAAGGCGCTGGAACTGGCGCTGGCAGCCATCGAGAACGATGACTACCAGCCTGGTGTCCAGGCGATTGCCCGCACGTTCAAACAGCGTATCCACCAAGGCTGAAGATTTTCCCGGATCGAACCATGGAGCTGATCGACACCCACACCCACCTGGACTTCCCGGATTTCGACGCGGATCGCTCGGCGCTGCTGGCCGAAAGCCGCGCCCTGGGCGTTCGGCAAATGGTCTTGCTGGGGGTATCTCGGGACAACTGGCAACGGGTCTGGGACTTCGTGCAAAGCGACCCCGACCTGCACGCCGCGCTGGGCCTGCACCCGGTGTACCTCGACCAGCATCGTGGCGAAGATATTCAGCAATTGCGTGACTGGCTGGCCCGCCTGGCCGGGCATCGGCAGTTGTGTGCGGTGGGGGAAATCGGCCTGGACTATTACATCGAGACCCTGGACCGTGATCGCCAGCAGGCATTGTTCGAGGCACAACTGGGCCTGGCCGTGGAGTTCGAACTGCCGGCACTGATCCATGTGCGCCGCAGCCACGCCGCGGTGATCGCGACCCTGAAGCGTATCCGCCCCGCCCGCACCGGCATCATCCACGCCTTCGCCGGCAGCTTCGAAGAGGCCCGCGAATACATCAGGCTCGGTTACAAGCTCGGCCTCGGCGGCGCTGCGACATGGCCGCAGGCTTTGCGCATGCACCGGGTGCTGCCAAAACTGCCGCTGGACGCGGTGGTGCTGGAGACCGATTCACCGGACATGGCCCCGGCGATGTTCCCCGGCCAGCGCAACAGCCCGGCGCATTTGCCGGCGATTTGCGCGGCGTTGGCGCAGATCATGGGGATCAGTCCGGAGCGACTGGCCGAGGCCAGCACGGCCAACGCCCGCCAACTGTTCAATTGGTGACAACCTGTGGGAGCGAGCCTGCTCGCGAATGCGGTGTACCAGACACCCTGTCTGCGAGTGATATGCCGCTTTCGCGAGCAGGCTCGCTCCCACATTGGAACTGTGTGGACACAGGAATCAAACCCGAAACGCATTGATTAATTGCTTGAGCTGCACCACCTGCGCGGACAGCTCGCGGCTGGCGTCTTCGGTCTGGTGCGCGCCCTCGGCGGTGCGCTCGCCGGCGCGGTTGATCTCGACGATGTTCTGGTCGATGTCATGGGCAACCGCCGTCTGTTGCTCTGCGGCAGCGGCGATCTGCTGGTTCTGGTCGACGATCATGCCAACGGCGCCGAGGATATTTTCCAGGGCCTGCTGAACCCTTTCCGATTGGCCGACGGTGCCGCTGGCCATCTCATGACTGCTGCCCATGGCCTTGACGGCGGCGCCCACGCCGCTGTGCAGCCGGCTGATCATCGCTTCGATTTCCTCGGTCGATTGCTGGGTTCGCTTGGCGAGGGTACGGACCTCATCGGCCACCACCGCGAACCCACGCCCCTGCTCGCCGGCCCGGGCCGCTTCGATCGCGGCATTGAGCGCCAGCAGGTTGGTCTGCTCGGCGATGCTCTTGATCACGTCCAGTACACGGCTGATGGCCTGGCTGTCGGTGGCCAGTTGATTGATCACTTGCACCGACTGATCGATTTCACTGGCCAGCCGGGCGATGCTGCTTTGCTGTGACTCAACCAGGCCGCGCCCGCTGAGGGTTTCATCGTTCACGCTATGGGCGCTGCTGACCGCCGCGGCGGCACTGCTGGCGACTTCCTGGGCGGTGGCCGACATCTGGTTCATCGCCGTGGCGACCAGCTCGATCTGGCTGCGCTGCCCGGCCACGGCCTGGTTGCTCTGGGCAGACACGGCTTGCACCTGACCGGCCTGGCGCTCGACCTCGGCAACCGTGCGACCGACCTGCTCGATCAGGTCATGGATTTTCGCCACGGTGCCGTTGAACACTTCACCCAGCTCGCCCAACTCATCCTTGCTGCGAGCCACGAAATTGACCGTCATGTCGCCGGCCGCGACCTTGTCCATCATTGCGCCCAAATGCTTGAGCGTGGTGCGAGTCGAGGCATAAAAACCGGCGTACAGGTAAAAAATCAACAGGAACACCACCGCCAGTGCCACCGCTTGCAGCACCATGTGGCTGCGGTTCTGCTCCAGGCGGTGCTGCAACTGGACACCGAGAAAGCCCAGGGTCACTTCGTTCAGCCGATAGGTCTGTTCCATCAGGCCGCTGACCTGCTGGTAAAACGCCGACCAGGGGGCGTCCAGCGTATCAGCCATCACCACCTGTTCCTCGATCAGTTCGGCGGCCTGCTTGAGAGAATCCTTGCTGGCGCCGGCCTGCTCGGCAAGCGCCTGCCCGGCCGCCTTGCTGGAGCCAAGGGCGTCCTGCAATTTAAGATCATATTCGCCCTGGAGTTTTTCGACCTGTACCAGCAACTCGTCAAACCGGGTGCTCGAAGCAGAATTGAGGAACCCCAAGCCCAACGACGAAGCCCCCAGCGCACGCCCTTCGCCCAGGATCTGGGTGACCTTGGGAGTCACGCCGGCCATCAGTTCGCTGAGTTGGCGGATGTCGCCCTGGTTGTCGCGGCTCAGGCCCGCCTGGCTGGCGATGACCTGGCCAAATATTTGCGCATTGTTGAGCAACCTGCCGATCAACGCGCTTTTGCTTTGCAGTGAGCTTTCGGCCTGCTGGGCCTTGAAGGCGGCAATCATTTCGTCGCGCTTGGCATCGAAGGCGCTGACGTGCTCGGGCTCTGCGGCCATCGCCTGCATGCCCTGGAGGCGCGCGAGAATCTGTTGCTCCAGGGTGCTGATCCGGCTTTCCACGTCGCCCGCCTTGCCGGACTGGCCCAGGCTGGCATTGATCTGCACCAGGTTGTTCAAGGTCTCCAGGTCGCGGCGCAGAGTCAGGCTGCTGCCCAGCAAGTCGAGGCTTTGCAACTCGACTTGGGTGCCCTGAAACTCCCGGTAGGAATCGCGTACCAGAAAGAAGTTGGTCACCAGCATCGGCAGCAGGAACAACACGCTGATCAGGCTGAACTTCATGCCGAAGCTCAGGCGGTTCATCAGGGCGACGGCGGGCCAGAGCAAACTCTTCACAAGGAAGTCTCCCGATAATTTTTATTTTTATAGGCGCGCGGGCAGGCAGCAGAAGGCCACTATGCGGACGCTGCTTCTGTATAGCTTAAATCGGCGGGGAGATTTGTAACTTAAGGTTAACGAGAGGAATGAGCGCAGCCCACCGTGGCGAGGGAGCTTGCTCCCGCTGGCCTGCAAAGCAGGCCGCTGCGTTTTTTCAAGCAGATTTCTTTGGCCGGGTTGCGGCTGCTGCGCAGCCGAGCGGGAGCAAGCTCCCTCGCCACAAAAGCTGTTGGCCACAAGATCCGTTCTATCAGGCCAACACCGTCCACAACGCAAACCCGGCATACCAGAGTACTGCCGCGCGCAACAGCAGTTCCCACAGCCGATCCAGGCTGTTGATGCCGTCCGGCCCGGCGACGGGAGTCGGGATCTCGCCGGCCACCAGGCCGACCTTGTTGATCAGGTCGGCCGCGCTGATGTTCCAGTTCAGCAGTTCGTGCAGCATCACCCGGCTGACCGCCACGAAGTTGCCCACCAGGGCGAAGCTCGCCGCCAACAACCGCACCGGTACCCAATCAAACGCGTGGCGCAGCTGCGCCGCACGCTCGGCCACGCCGGGGTTGTGGCTGTGTTCGGCGGCAAGGGCGAGCAATCGATAGCTCAGGGCAGCCACCGGGCCCAGCAGGAAATACCAGAAGATGACCGCAAAAAAACTCTGGTACGCCTGCCACAGCAAGTGCCCCTGGACCCGCTCCAGCAACTGCTCGCCGCCATCGGCATCGATGTTCAGGTCGCGCTTGGCCACATGATTCGCTGCCTGCAGATCTTCACGGCGCCAAGCGTCGCGAAACGGCCCGAGTTCAGCCAACAGATCGCCGCGCCCCAGGCTGTAGATCACCACCAACAGGTGCACCGGCAGTGCCAGCAGACCATAGGCCACCGGCTCCAGCACCCATAACAGCAATGCCAGCAGCGCCACCGGCAACAGCACCATCACCATCAGCACCAGCCAGGGCCGATTGACCCAGCGTGGGCTCGCTTCGAGCTTGTTCAGCTCGCCCAGCCAACCGCCGTCACGCTGGACCCGCTGGCGCAGGGCCGAGAATTTCTCGATCCAGACTGCCAGCAGCAACACCAGAAAACTCATTGTCCTTCCCCTTCTGTCAGGGCCGCGCGATAGCGCGCCCAGTCGAATGCCGGTCCCGGATCGGTCTTGCGCCCCGGGGCAATGTCGCTGTGCCCACAGATGCGCTGCACCGTGATCGCCGTAAACGCCGCGCGCAACTGCCGGGTCAGGTCCACCAGGGCGACATATTGCGCGTCGGTGAACGGCAGATCATCGGTGCCTTCAAGCTCGATGCCTATGGAAAAATCGTTACACGTCTCCCGCCCTTCGAAGCACGAAACCCCCGCGTGCCACGCACGCTCCAGACAAGAGACAAACTGCGTCACCGCGCCGTCACGTTCGATAAGAAAATGCGCAGAGACACGCAGGTCGGCAATACCGGCAAAGTAGGGATGTTCCGTGACATCCAGACGATTCTGGAAAAATTCCTGCACCTTGCCAGTGGCGAACTGTGCCGGCGGCAGGCTGATGTTGTGGATCACCAGCAGGGAGATCTCGCCTTCGGGGCGCGCATTGAAATTGGGCGAAGGGCAATGACGCACGCCATCGCACCAACCGCTCACGGGGTCCAACTGCATACGGGTTCCTTCGATGACGACGGTGAGTGCCGCCAGTATGCCGCGATCTACGTCGGCTGCGCGATCACTTGCCGCGATTGAGCTGACGCAGGTTGCCGAGAACAGACTCCAGTGCCCGGTCGAACAGCAGGGTGTCGTCCAGCAGACGTGCCGCTCCCCGGCGGAACTCCAGGGCGAGGCTGGTGCGGCTGTGCTCCAGGACCTTGAGGCCGGTGCGGTTGACGAAAACGAACTTGCCGGTGGCCTGGATGATCGCCGCCAGCTTGCAACGCAGGCTGTTGTCTTCGTCTTCCTGGAACTCTACCCAGCATCCCAGGCGCAATTGATCGACCTGAAGCAGGCCTGCATCATCAGCCGGCAAGCGCACGGTCGGCTCTTGCGCGGGCGTCTGTGGCGCAGTGCGAAGGACGATGGGCTCCGCCACTTCGACCATGACCGGCAGATCCGCCGGCTCGCCAGCCTCCGTTGCCTGACCCAGCCGCTGCAGGGCCTGGACATGAAGCAATTCCAGCTCGCTGAAAAATTCGCTGGTGGCGAACGGATCGAACGCCGAGCGACTCAGCCCCTCGCGCAGGGCCTTGAGCAGCTCCGGCACCATCGCCAGCAAACGCAGGCCCGCATCGGACTCTTCGTGATGCTGGACACTCCAGACCAATTGTTCCAGGGTCAGCACGTCGGCCCGCCATTCGGCTGAATGCTCGCCATGCTTGAAGCCGGTCAGCAGCAGCACCTGGCTCCAGGCCTGCTGCACGAAATCCACTACGGCCTGGGGCAGGACTTTGCCCAGCATGACCTGGTTCAGTGCCCCTTCGACCCGCTGTCGGGCCAGGTCGGCCTTTGCCCTTCCCTCTTCGGCGTCACGGATGCGCTGCTCAAGCAATTCACAACGGCGGCGCTCGTCGCTGGTGAACGCCAGGAAATCGGCCAGTACTTCGGAAAATATCGCCGGATCGTCGACGAAGTCGTTCAACAGGCGCTGCACCACCTGCTCGATGCGCAGATAGAGGCTGTCGCGCTGATGATCATCGCAATCGCCCCAACCCATCGCCGCCGCTGCGATTTCATTGAGCAACCGGCGCGCCGGATGATTATTGCGACTGAAAAAGCTCTTGTCCTGCACCGCGACCTTGAGCATCGGGATCTGCAGCCGGCCGATCAAGGCCTTGAGGGAGTCCGGCAGGTTACGGTCATCAAGGATGAATTCGAACATCATCGCGATCAGGTTGATCACGTCTTCGTCCGCGCCTTCGACCACGCGGGATTTGCCGCTCTTGACACTGACCCGGGTCAACAGCTGTTCAAGCTGGCTGCGCAGGTCGAAGTCATCCTGAACCGAGGGGGCCGGCACGTATTGCTGCAAATGAGACAACAAGCGCAAAAGGTCACGGGTCGTGATTGGCTGGGCCGGTGCACTGGGCTCAAGGGTCGGCGCGACACTGCCGCGCACCTGGACCAACAACTTCTGCAAAGCGGCGAAGACTTCGTGCACGCTGTCATCGACATCGTCGACCCTTGGCCTGGCAGGCCCGGCAGTGCTGGGTCGAGCAGGCTCTTCGACACGGTCCGAGGCCCGCCGCGACGGAGAAACCTTCAAATCCGGCAAGATCCCGGTTGCCGCCAATAGCTGATTTGCCTCGGAATAAAGGTTATCGCATTCGCTGAGCACATACCGCTCGAAGAGCTTGAGCAGGATCAGCTTGACCTTGATGCCTACGCCCAGGTTACGCCCGGCCTGGAGAAAATTCTCACACAGCAGGGCCGGGCTCAAGGGGTTGTGCTGGTTCGCCAGGGGCCGCGACAGTAACGCGCCGAGTCGCGCCGTGAGTTGATCGAGAGACAGGCCATCGCGACTGAGCACCCGAGTGACCATGGTTTCCACCGCCAGCCGGCGTTCGAGGTCATCATGGTTTCGCTGGGCCGGTATGGCGCCCAATACGGGCGCGAGGGTGGCCTGGGTCAGATCGTATTGGGCAAGATTGACGAACGCCTCGAAAAACTGTTCGAGGAATTCACGCTCGATGCTCTTGCGTTTCAGCCGCAGGTCTCGCATGGCTTCGAAGTAGAGGTTCTGCTCGACATCGTTACGCGCCCGGTCGGCCATTTCGAACAAGGTATCGTCAGCGTTATCGAACAATTCCTGCAAGCCAAGGCGCAACTGCTGCGCAGCCTTGTCGCGAACCTGAAGCAGAATCACAGGCAGGCGGGCGAGCGGCGAGCGACTCGCCTGATCGGTAGACGCCTTGTGCAAAGGCACTACATTCCCGTCGTTGTGCATCCTGGCCTCCTGAAAGGGCATTCTTCGGTTCGCGACGTCAAAGTCATGGCGTCAATCGAAAGGCGGATTATCGGGTAAAGAACCCTGTCGCACCAGTGGACACTTGTGAACCAGCTCGAAATACTCGGAACAACTGACAGGACAATCGGGAAAATGTTGCGGGCATGCGACCAAATGCAGGTTTCATCCGGCAGCGCGCAAGTGGCGCCTTGGGTTCGCCTGCGGCCTGGCCCTATAATCCGGCCACTTTGTTTGTGGAGCCCGTCATGCCGAATCTACGCCTCGCCGATCTGACCGCCGAAATCGAAGCCAACGTGCGCCGTGCGTTGCTCGAAGACATCGGCAGCGGCGACATCACCGCACAACTGATCCCCGCCGAACGCCTGGCCAAGGCCACCATCATCACCCGCGAAGCCGCGACCATCAGCGGCACGGCCTGGGTCGATGCGGTGTTCAGACAACTGGATCCCCGCGTCGCGGTGCATTGGCAAGTGCGCGACGGCGACCGGGCAAGCCCCGACCAGGCCCTGTTCCACCTCGAAGGCCCGGCCCGCTCACTGCTGACGGGCGAACGCAGCGCGCTGAACTTCCTGCAGATGCTCTCGGGCGTTGCCACCCGGGCCCGCTATTTGGCGGACTTTGTTGCCGACACCCAGGTCAAGCTGCTGGATACCCGCAAGACCCTGCCCGGGCTGCGCCTGGCCCAGAAGTACGCGGTCACCTGCGGCGGCTGCCATAACCATCGCATCGGCCTTTACGATGCCTTTCTGATCAAGGAAAACCATATCGCCGCCTGCGGTGGCATTGCCCAGGCCATCAGCGCCGCCCACAAGATCGCACCGGGCAAGCTGGTGGAGATCGAAGTGGAAAGCCTGGCGGAATTGAAAGAAGCGCTGGCGGCCGATGCCGACATCATCATGCTCGACGAGCTGAGCCTGGACGACATGCGCGAAGCCGTGCGCCTGAACGGCGGCAAGGCGAAACTGGAAGCCAGCGGCGGCATCAACGAAAGCACGTTGCGCCCGATTGCCGAGACCGGCGTGGACTATATCTCCATCGGTGCGATGACCAAGGACGTAAAAGCCGTGGACCTGTCGATGCGCTTGAGCCTCTGACAAAAAAAAAACGCCAGCCTTGAAGAGGCTGGCGTTTTTTTCAGACCACCAGATTATTCATCTCGCAGTACTCATCCCAATCCACACCCAACACCTCGGCCGCCTCCTTGTGCAAGACAAGGCGCTGCGCCTCGAACTCTTCCGGCGTACTGGTGTACTTGAGCGTCAGCTCCCAAGGCTGCAGGCCCTGGGCTTCGGCCTCATCCTCGAACGCCCACTGGACCTGGTCTTTCTGATCATCGGCGGACAAGTCCTTGATCTCATCGCGCAACTGCGGCGTTTCTTCGAGGTACTTTTCCAGGGCTTCTTCGTGCCTGGCTTCTTGGGACAACTCTTTAACGGTCATGGCGTTCTCGCTGATCTGGGAATGGAAGATGGATCTGGATCATCAAGGATCTCTCTGACGCAGGAAGCCGTTGGAAGCTCGGTTTTCCTGGCCTTCAGAACCATTCGTGGATCATCTGAAAACTGCTGGGCGATGCTCATGCAGTGACGAATATAGGATGTTTTGCCAAGGATTTACACGGCTCTTTACATCCACCGCAGAAAAAATCTCATGCCTGACGGCAAGGTGCCCAGGAACATTTGTCATGGCAACCAGTCGTAGCGATGTGCCATATCGGCACTTCTTCAGGAACCCAATGATGCGCAGTCTTGCGAAACGCTCGTCGACCCGGTTTGCTACCACGTCCCTCCTGC
Source organism: Pseudomonas sp. Z2-11 (assembly GCF_054161305.1). Lineage (NCBI taxonomy): Bacteria > Pseudomonadati > Pseudomonadota > Gammaproteobacteria > Pseudomonadales > Pseudomonadaceae > Pseudomonas > Pseudomonas sp. Z2-11. Next base: position 845,165 of record NZ_CP096395.1, on the reverse strand, counting down.
TCGGCAGCCTGAGCTTGATCGGTGCCGTTCAAGCGGCTGTCGAAGTTTCCTCCGGCCCCCCTCTGCCGTCTGACACGATCCCGCTGCTTCGCAACTCATTCGACAAGGATGTTCTGATCAAGACCAATATCAACGTGGGTGACCTGGAAAAATTACCAGAAGCAGTCAAGGACAACACCGCCGAGCTGGACAGTCAGAAGCGCACCCTTGGCGAGCAGGCCCGACAAATCGAAGAACTCAAACGCAACAGTGGCTCCAGCTCCACCTCCAGCAGCAAGGAGATAGACGATCTCAAGCGCATCATCAAGGAACAGGAACGCGATCTGAACGACCTTGGCAAGCAAGTGGAAGAACTCAAGCGCAACAGCGGTTCCAGCTCAAGTTCGAGCAGCAGCGAAATTTCGTCCCTGAAACGGGAGCTCAGCGATCAGGACAACGAGCTGACACAGCTCAAACGCACGGTCGAGGAACTGAGCAGGAAGGTGAAATAACCAGGGGGGATTGGTGCCCGAGACAGGAATCGAACCTGCGACCTTCGCGTTACGAGTGCGCTGCTCTACCGACTGAGCTACACGGGCGGTGGCTAAACCTAGCATCGTCCCCGGGGGACAGGCAACCTGCCCTGAAGGGATTTTCAGCACACAGCAAAACGCCCCGAACCAGTCGGGGCGTTTGCTTGTTCAGCGGTCAAGCGAGGGAGTGATTAAACGCCCGACGCCTTGGCTGCTGCAACGTCCTTGATGGACAGCTTGATACGGCCGCGGTTGTCCACGTCCAGTACCAGCACTTCCACTTCCTGGCCTTCTTTCAGGATGTCGGTCACTTTCTCGACGCGAGCATCGCTCAGCATGGAGATGTGAACCAGACCGTCCTTGCCAGGCAGGATGTTGACGAACGCACCGAAGTCGACGATGCGTTCAACCTTGCCGACGTAGATCTTGCCGATCTCGGCCTCTGCGGTGATGCCCAGGACGCGCTGGCGTGCTGCTTCTGCCGCTTCCTTGGTTTCGCCGAAGATCTTGATCGAACCGTCGTCTTCGATGTCGATCGAAGCCTTGGTTTCTTCACAGATCGCACGGATAGTCGCGCCGCCTTTACCGATGACATCACGGATTTTGTCGGTGTCGATTTTCATCGCGATCATGGTCGGAGCATTTTCCGACAGTTCGGTACGGGACTGACCGATGATCTGGTTCATCTGACCGAGGATGTTCAGGCGCGCTTCCAGGGCTTGGCCCAGGGCGATTTCCATGATCTCTTCGGTGATGCCCTTGATCTTGATGTCCATCTGCAGTGCGGTGACGCCCTTGGCGGTACCGGCCACTTTGAAGTCCATGTCGCCCAGGTGGTCTTCGTCACCCAGGATGTCGGTCAGGACGGCGAATTTCTCGCCTTCCTTGACCAGACCCATGGCGATACCGGCCACCGGCGCCTTCATCGGCACACCAGCGTCCATCAGGGCCAGGGAAGCGCCGCAGACCGAAGCCATCGAGCTCGAACCGTTGGACTCGGTGATTTCCGATACCACGCGAATGGTGTACGGGAACACGTCAGCGGCCGGCAGCATGGCCTGGACCGAACGACGGGCCAGACGGCCGTGACCGATTTCGCGACGACCGGCGCCACCCATGCGACCACACTCGCCCACCGAGAACGGAGGGAAGTTGTAGTGCAGCATGAACGGGTCTTTCTTTTCGCCTTCCAAGGTGTCGAGCAGTTGCGCGTCACGGGCGGTGCCCAGTGTCGCAACGACCAGCGCCTGGGTTTCACCACGGGTGAACAGCGCCGAACCGTGGGTCTTTGGCAGAACGCCGACTTCGATGTTCAGCGGACGCACGGTGCGAGTGTCGCGACCGTCGATACGCGGCTTGCCGTTGACGATGTTTTCGCGAACGGTGCGGTATTCGATTTCACCGAAAGCCGCCTTGACGTCGCTGGCCGATGGCTGGCCTTCTTCGCCGGAGAACTTGGCAACGACCTGGTCACGCAGCTCGCCCAGACGCGCATAGCGGTCGGCCTTGATGGTGATGGTGTAGGCCTGGGAGATCGCTTCGCCGAACTCGGCACGGATCGCGCCCAGCAGCTCGGTGGCTTCTGGCTGAGGAGCCCAGGTCCAGGTTGGCTTGGCGGCTTCGGCAGCCAGTTCCTTGACGGCGTTGATGACCACCTGGAACTCGTCGTGGGCGAACAGCACGGCGCCCAGCATCTGGTCTTCGGTCAGTTCCTTGGCTTCGGATTCAACCATCAGCACGGCTTCGGAAGTACCCGCCACGACCATGTCCAGGCTCGATGCCTTCTGTTGCTCGTAGGTCGGGTTCAGCAGGTAGCCGGTGCTTTCGTGGAACGCAACGCGGGCAGCGCCGATCGGGCCATCGAAAGGAATGCCGGAGATCGCCAGCGCAGCCGAGGTACCGATCATCGCAGCGATGTCCGGATCGGTCTTCTTGCTGGTGGAAACGACGGTGCAGACAACCTGCACTTCGTTCATGAAACCTTCAGGGAAAAGCGGACGGATCGGACGGTCGATCAGTCGGGAAGTCAGGGTTTCTTTCTCGGAAGGACGGCCTTCACGCTTGAAGAAACCGCCAGGGATCTTGCCCGCGGCGTAGGTCTTTTCCTGGTAGTGCACAGACAGAGGGAAGAAACCCTTGCCTGGATCGGCCTGCTTGGCACCGACGACGGTCACCAATACGCTGACGTCGTCGTCAACGGTGACCAGCACTGCGCCGGAGGCCTGACGGGCGATACGGCCAGTCTCGAGGGTAACGGTCGACTGACCGAACTGGAATTTTTTGATTACCGGGTTCACGGTGTCCTACCTTCTTTGTGGCTCTTGGGGAACTTGTCTTCTTGCGAAATTCTTGGGCAATGACGGGAATCGGCCCGACGCCTGTCCAGGGTAAAACGTGTATCCAGATAAAACTTGAGGCTGGGAGCCTGCCACGCGCCAGCGGGAAACCCACTGACGTACGACAGACCACCAACCTCTAGCGCAATCGCTGATTAGCGACGCAGACCCAGGCGAGCGATCAGAGCGCTGTAACGGCTCACGTCCTTGCCTTTCAGGTAGTCCAGCAGCTTGCGACGCTGGTTTACCATGCGGATCAGACCACGACGGGAGTGGTGATCCTTACCGTTGGCCTTGAAGTGACCTTGCAGTTTGTTGATGTTGGCGGTCAGCAGTGCAACTTGCACTTCTGGCGAACCAGTGTCACCAACAGCTTGCTGGTAGTCAGCTACGATTTGAGCTTTTTCTTGAACGTCGAGAGCCATGAGGCAATCCTTTTAGTCAGGAAACTGTTCCGAGGAAACAGCTTCAACAGGCCAGGGACAAATCCCTGTATCTATAAATGAGTAGTGACCGTGCCTGTTAACAGCCACACTCGCCAGCCTGTTGTTACACAGGCTGGTTCCGGTCATTCCGACCGAATCAATCGACGCGGCGCGATACGCCCGTCTTCGCTCACTTCACCGATACCGATGAAGCGACCATTGTGATCCTGCACCCGGACCATGCCGAACTTCGGCGCATCCGGAGCGCGCACCGGCTGGCCGTTGAGCCAGTAGAACGCACTGTGTTCGGAGAACTGCAGCAGCGGCCAATCGAGCAAACCGCTGTCCGAAGGCATGAGGAAACGGTCGACCGCTTCGTTGCCGCCTTCGGCGTGTACCGCTTCGAGCTCTTCCAGCGTGACCGTCTGGGCCAGGGTGAAAGGCCCGGCCTGGGTCCGTCGCAATTCCGCCACGTACGCGCCACAGCCGAGCTGCTCGCCGATATCCTCCACCAGGGTACGGATATAGGTGCCTTTGCTGCAATCCACGGCGAGCCGTGCAGTATTACCGCCAAAGGCCAGCAATTCCAAGCGCGCAATAGTAACAGAACGCGGTTCGCGCTCCACTACTTCGCCTGCACGGGCCAGTTTGTACAACGGCTGCCCATCACGCTTGAGCGCGGAGTACATCGGCGGTATCTGACTGATTTGCCCACGAAATTTCGGCAACACCGCCTCGATATCCGCCTGACCAACGGTCACCGGACGCTCCAGCAAAACCTCACCTTCGGCATCCGCCGTGGTGGTGGTCTTGCCCAGTTGCGCCAGGGTTTCATAACCCTTGTCGGAATCGAGCAGGTATTGGGAAAACTTGGTCGCCTCGCCGAAGCACAGCGGCAGCACGCCGGTAGCCAGTGGATCGAGGCTGCCGGTGTGCCCGGCCTTTTCAGCATTGAGCAGCCAGCGAACCTTCTGCAACGCCGCGTTGGAGGTAAATCCCAACGGCTTGTCGAGCAGGATGATGCCGCTGACGTTACGACGGATACGTTTGACCTGAGCCACCGATTACTCCTTGGTGTCTTCGGGTTCAGCGGCAGCCGGATGCTGACTGTCTTCAGCCACGGCACGCTCGATCAGCGCCGACAGATGCGCGCCCCGCACGACGCTTTCGTCGTAGTGGAAGTGCAGCTGTGGAACGCTGCGCAGCTTCATTTCCCGCGCCAGTTGCATGCGCAGGAAACCGGCTGCCGAGTTGAGCACCTTGATGCTCTGGGCAATTTCTTCGGCGCTGTCCTGACCCATCACCGTGATGAAGATCTTGGCGTGACCGACGTCACGGCTGACTTCAACAGCGGTAATGGTCACCAGGCCGACGCGCGGGTCTTTGACTTCGCGGCGGATCAGTTGGGCCAGCTCGCGCTGCATCTGATCGCCGATTCGTTGGGTACGGCTATATTCTTTTGCCATGTCTTGTTACCTGTTACTGCCCCACGGTCAAACCCGTGAGGTCTGAAAGCGGCAAACGCCCGGCCTGGCAAAAGCCAGACCGGGCGTTGCGTTTAGAGTCCGCCAGCCAGGCAGCGCATATTCATGCGGCTGCCCGATACGGCTCTTGAAGTACGCGAGTCAGAGGCTGCGAGCAACCTGGACCTTCTCGAAGACTTCGATCTTGTCGCCGACCTTGACGTCGTTGTAGCTCTTGACGCCGATACCGCATTCCATGCCGGCACGTACTTCGGAAGCGTCATCCTTGAAGCGGCGCAGGGATTCCAGCTCGCCTTCGAAGATCACGATGTCTTCACGCAATACGCGGATCGGACGGTTACGGTGAACGACACCTTCGATCACCATGCAACCGGCGATCGCGCCGAACTTCGGCGAACGGAACACATCGCGCACTTCGGCCACGCCCAGGATGTTCTCGCGAACGTCGCTGCCGAGCATACCGGTCAAGGCTTTCTTGACGTCTTCGATGATGTCGTAGATCACGTTGTAGTAACGCATATCCAGGCCTTCCTGCTCGACGATCTTGCGCGCGCCGGCATCGGCACGCACGTTGAAGCCGAACAGTACAGCGTTGGAAGCGAGTGCCAGGTTGGCGTCGGATTCGGTGATACCACCGACACCGCCACCGACAACGCGCACTTGCACTTCGTCGTTACCCAGGCCATTCAAGGCGCCGTTCAACGCTTCGAGCGAACCACGGACGTCGGATTTGAGGACGATGTTGAGCGTCTTCTTCTCTTCCTGGCCCATGTTCTCGAAGATGTTTTCCAGCTTGCCGGCGTGAGCTCGAGCCAGTTTTACTTCGCGGAACTTGCCTTGACGGAACAGAGCCACTTCACGGGCTTTCTTCTCGTCAGCCACAACGCTCATCTCGTCGCCAGCATCCGGGGTACCGTCCAGGCCGAGGATCTCGACCGGGATAGCCGGACCGGCTTCCTTGATTGGCTTACCGTTCTCGTCGAGCATGGCGCGCACGCGGCCATAGTTCGAACCGACCAGCACCATGTCGCCCTGACGCAGGGTACCGTCCTGAACCAGGACGGTCGCGACCGGACCACGGCCCTTGTCGAGACGCGATTCAACGACCACGCCACGGCCAGGAGCCGAAGGAGTAGCGGTCAATTCCAGAACCTCGGCTTGCAACAGAACGGCTTCGAGCAGTTCGTCAACGCCGGTACCCATCTTCGCCGAGACCGGAACGAAAGGAGTGTCGCCACCCCACTCTTCGGAGGTCACGCCGTGGACCGACAGTTCGCTGCGGATGCGATCGAGATCGGCGCCCGGCTTGTCGATCTTGTTCACCGCAACCACCAGCGGCACGCCAGCAGCCTTGGCATGCTGAACGGCTTCGATGGTTTGCGGCATCACGCCGTCGTCCGCTGCAACCACCAGGATCACGATGTCGGTCGCCTTGGCACCACGGGCACGCATCGCGGTAAACGCGGCGTGGCCCGGGGTATCGAGGAACGTCACCATGCCACGGTCGGTTTCAACGTGGTACGCACCGATGTGCTGGGTGATACCACCGGCTTCGCCAGCGGCTACCTTGGCACGACGGATGTAGTCGAGCAGCGAGGTTTTACCGTGGTCAACGTGACCCATGACGGTCACGACCGGCGCACGGGAAACAGCTTCACCTTCAAATTTTAGGGACTCGGCCAGGGAGTCTTCCAGGGCGGTGTCGCTGACCAGGGTCACTTTGTGGCCCAGCTCTTCGGCGACCAGTTGGGCAGTTTCCTGGTCCAGTACCTGGTTGATGGTGGCTGGCGTGCCCAGCTTGAACATGAACTTGATGATTTCAGCAGCCTTGACCGACATCTGCTGGGCCAGATCGCCCACAGTGATGGTCTCGCCGATCTTCACTTCACGCACGACAGGGCCGGTAGGGCTCTGGAAACCGTGGGCGTTGCGTTTCTTCAGCTTGGCCTTGCCGCGACCGCCGCGACGGAAGCCATCGCTTTCTTCGTCGGTGGTACGTGGCGCAACACGCGGCGCAGGCGCCTTTTCCTTGACCGAAGCACGATGAGGAGCGTTTTTGCGCTCGCCATCGCCACTGCCACGACGGTTATCGTCGGCACGTGGTTTGTCCGGACGACGCTGTTCGTCGCGCTTGCGGGTGTCCGCCGGCGCCGGAGCAGCTGCCAGGACAGGAGCGCTCTCACGCACTGGCTCAGCTGCCGCCGCAGGTGTCTCGACCACTTCGGCTGGAGCAGATTGCGCAGCAGCAGGCTGGCGACGCGCTTCTTCTTCGGCGCGACGCTTGGCTTCTTCTTCAGCCTTCTGACGTGCAGCATTTTCTGCCGCGCGACGTTCTTCCAGTTCGCGTTTGCGCTCGGCTTCGATTTCTTCCGGGCTGCGCTGTACGAAGACTTTCTTCTTGCGTACTTCAACGCTGATGCTTTTGCTACCGGCAACACGCAGGGTGCTGGTGGTTTTACGCTGCAGAGTGATCTTGCGCGGTTCTTCCACTTTCGCCTTGTGACTGCTCTTCAAGTGAGTGAGCAGGGACTGCTTCTCACTGTCGGTCACATGTTCCTCGGCGGCGGTGTGCGGCAGACCTGCCTCACGCATCTGCTGCAACAGGCGCTCTACCGGTGTTTTGACCTCATCGGCCAGTTGTTTCACCGTGACTTGCGTCATGCACTTCTCTCCTCAGGCCGCGCCTAATTACTCGAACCAGTGGGCTCGGGCGGCCATGATCAACTTGCCGGCACGATCATCGTCAATGCCGTCGATGTCGAGCAGATCGTCAATAGACTGCTCGGCCAGGTCTTCGCGGGTAATTACGCCGCGCACCGCCAGTTCCATCGCCAAATCCTTGTCCATGCCCTCAAGCGAGAGCAGGTCTTCGGCCGGATGGGCGTCTGCCAGCTTTTCCTCAGTAGCGATGGCTTTGGTCAACAAGCGATCCTTGGCACGAGCGCGAAGCTCGTTGACGATGTCCTCGTCAAAGCCGTCGATGTTGAGCATTTCCTCCACCGGTACGTAGGCAATCTCTTCCAGGCTGGTAAAGCCTTCATCCACCAGCACCTGCGCCAGCTCTTCATCGACTTCAAGCTCTTCGATGAAGTTGCGCAGGATGTCGCCGGTTTCAGCTTGCTGCTTGGCCTGGATGTCCGATTCGGTCATCACGTTCAGGGTCCAGCCAGTCAATTGGCTAGCCAGACGCACGTTCTGACCACCGCGACCGATGGCCTGAGCGAGATTGTCTGCGCCAACGGCGATGTCCATGGCATGGGCATCCTCGTCGACGATAATTGCCGCCACTTCAGCGGGCGACATGGCATTGATCACGAACTGAGCCGGGTTATCGTCCCACAGGACGATATCCACACGCTCGCCGCCCAACTCGCCGGATACGGCCTGGACGCGCGAACCACGCATGCCGATGCAGGCACCTTGCGGGTCAATGCGCTTGTCCTTGGAGCGGACCGCGATCTTGGCCCGCGAACCCGGATCACGGGAGGCGGCCATTACTTCGATCAGGCCTTCAGCAATTTCCGGCACTTCGATGCGGAACAACTCGATCAGCATTTCCGGCGCGGTACGCGACAGGATCAGCTGCGGGCCGCGGTTCTCGGTGCGGATTTCCTTGAGCAGCGCACGCAACCGCACGCCAACACGGAAAGTTTCGCGAGAAATGATGTCTTCACGGGCCAGCAATGCTTCGGCATTGTTGCCCAGATCAACGATCACGTTGTCGCGGGTGACTTTTTTAACGGTGCCGGAGATGATCTCTCCCAGGCGCTCGCGATAGGCATCGACGACTTGCGCGCGCTCGGCTTCGCGAACTTTCTGCACAATGACCTGCTTGGCAGTCTGTGCAGCAATGCGGCCAAATTCGATGGACTCGATCTTTTCTTCGACGACATCACCCACCTTGGCGCCAGGATGCGTTTCTGCAACCTTGCTCGGCCAGGTTTCGATAGCCGGATCATCCAGGTCGGCTTCCTCGACTACCGTCCAGCGACGGAAAGTCTCGTAGGCACCAGTGTGGCGATTAATCTCCACACGCAAATCAACTTCGTCTTCGAAGCGCTTCTTGGTAGCAGTGGCCAGGGCCAGCTCCAGTGCTTCAAAAATAACGTTAGCCGGTACGCCCTTTTCATTGGATACCGACTCAACAACCAGCAGTACTTCTTTGCTCATCGTACGCCTCGCCTTTCGCAAGCCATTGGATCCGCGGGATCCGCAGTATCTGGCACGTATCAGTCAAAACTGGGAATAATGTTGGCCTTGTCGATCATATCGATCGGCAACAGGAACTCATGGTCATCTACCTGCACCACGACATCCTGTTCTTCCACACCGCGTAGAAGGCCTTGGAAGTTGCGTCGGCCTTCAAAGGGCGAGCGCAGCTTGATCTTCACTTGTTCACCGGCAAACAAAGCGAACTGTTCAAGAGTGAACAGAGGGCGTTCCATGCCAGGCGAGGAAACTTCAAGGGTGTATTCGGAGGTGATGGGATCTTCAACATCCAGCACACCACTGATCTGACGGCTGACGATGGCGCAATCATCCACCAACACGCCGCCTTCCTTATCGATATAAACGCGCAACAGTGAGTGGCGACCTTGAGCCGAAAACTCAATACCCCAGCATTCATAGCCAAGGGCCACGACCACCGGGGCCAACAAGGCCTGCAACTGTTCTAGCTTGCTCGACACCTGAACCCCCTCGTGCATGTATGTGCATGCCATGCAAATAAAAAAAAATGGGCGAATCGCCCATCCCTGAAACGCCGTCGAACAGCGGCGTTGTAAATGTCCAGCTAACAAAAAGCCCCTTGGAAGGGGCCCTGAAACTGGTTGCGGGAGCCGGATTTGAACCGACGACCTTCGGGTTATGAGCCCGACGAGCTACCAGGCTGCTCCATCCCGCGACAAAGCTGGGGCGGAAGTATACGACCGATCCCTTACAGGGTCAATGTAACGCTTCCACCTACAAGAAAGCCCGCAATTGCGGGCTCTCCTGATAATTGGTACCGAGAAGGGGACTCGAACCCCTACACCCTATGGGCACAACCACCTCAAGGTTGCGTGTCTACCAATTCCACCACCTCGGCAATACAGCGTTTGAAACCTTCTTACTTCTGCTCTTGAGCTGGAGGTACGTCAGTCGCCGGATTGGCCGACTTTTGCTCTTGAAGCACCGGGACATCATCAGAAGCCGGTTGTTGCTTTGGCGCTTCCAACACCGCTGGGTTTGGCAAACCTACTTGAGTCAGCTCATGAGCCTTCTCTTTAGCAAAGTAACCTAACCCCAAGCTGGTTATGAAGAAACCGGCGGCGAGTATAGCAGTAAACTTACTAAGAAAGGTAGAGGAACCTTGGCTTCCGAATACAGTATTTGAAGCACCTGCACCGAAAGACGCACCAGCATCCGCACCTTTACCCTGCTGCAGCAATACGAGAGCAACTACACCCAGTGCGCCCAGCAGATGAAAAACGACTACGACTGTTTCCAGCATTTTTTCAGTTTCCCGCGGCGCGACAGATCGCACCGAACTCATCTGCATTCAGGGACGCTCCACCAATGAGCCCCCCATCGATATCCGGCATGCCGAACAGTTCGACCGCATTGGCCGCCTTCACGCTGCCGCCGTATAGAAGCCGCACACCTCGTGCCACTTCAGAATTTTCTTGCGCCAACTGCGCGCGGATGGCGGCGTGCACATCCTGCGCTTGTTGAGGCGAAGCAGTCAGCCCGGTGCCAATGGCCCAGACCGGCTCGTAAGCGATGACTGCCTTTGCAAACGCACCGACACCCAGGTCCTCGATGATGCTGCCCAACTGGCGAGCAACAACTTCGAGAGTCTTGCCTGCCTCACGCTGCTCGAGGGTCTCCCCTACGCACAACACCGGGATCAGACCACAAGCCTGTGCCGCGGCAAATTTGCGAATCAGGGTCTTGTCCTGCTCGCCCATGATCAGGCGACGCTCGGAATGACCGACCAGGACAAGTGAACATCCTGCGTCCACCAGCTGACTCGGCGCGATTTCACCGGTCAACGCACCCTGCATGGATTCCACTGCAGAGTTTTGTGCACCCACCGAAATCGACTTACCTTTCAAGCCATCAACCACTTGGTTGATATACAGGCAAGGCGGGAACACCGCTACATCAACACCGCTTGGCAAGGCCAGGTTACGAAGGCCCTTGATCAGCTCAGCGACGCTGGCGCGGGTACCGTGCATCTTCCAGTTACCAGCTACCATAGTGCGACGCATGCTGTACCTCGTCGGTCAAAGTGGGCGCAGATGTTACCCAACCGATTCATGACTGGCAAGCCGAATTCAGGCAGAAACTTCAGTAACCAGCTTCGCCAGCTCTTCGGCATAACCGCGGACCTGTGCTTCATCCTCGCCTTCGACCATGACACGCACCAAAGGCTCCGTGCCAGACTTGCGCAACAACACCCGGCCACGGCCAGCCATTGCTTGCGTTACGCGCTCGCTGGCCTGCTTGACCGTCGTGTGCTCGAGAGGATTGACACCTCCGCCGAAACGCACATTGATCAACACTTGCGGACATTTACGCAACGCCTGGCGCGACTGCGCAAGCCCCTCGTTACGCGCCTTGAGCGCCATCAACACTTGCAGGGCAGCGATGATCGCATCACCGGTGGTGGTATGGTCAAAACAGACGATGTGGCCGGAGTTCTCGCCACCGATCACCCAGTTGCGCTCCAGCAATTCAGAGATCACGTAGCGATCGCCGACATTGGCCCGTACGAACGGGATATCCAGATCCGCCAAGGCCAATTCAAGCCCGAGGTTGCTCATCAACGTACCAACCACACCGCCCTGCAGCTTGCCGCGACCATGCAGATCGCGCGCGATGATGAACAGCAACTCATCACCATCAACGACCGTACCGGTATGGTCGACCATCAACACCCGGTCACCGTCACCGTCGAAAGCGATCCCTAGATCGGCATGTTCGGCCAGGACCGCAGCCTGCAATGCCTCGGTATGGGTCGAGCCGCAATTGTGGTTGATGTTCAACCCGTTGGGTTGGGCAGAGAGCACCACCACCTCGGCGCCCAATTCGCGAAAAACGCTGGGAGCGACCTTATAGGTTGCGCCATGCGCGCAATCGACAACGATTTTCAGACCGGAAAAGCTCGTACCGGTCGGAACACTGCCTTTGCAGAACTCGATATAACGACCCGATGCATCGTTGATCCGCGACACCTTGCCGATCTTGCTCGACTCGACCACCGTCATCGGCGCATCCAGCAGCTCTTCGATCATCAGCTCGATTTCGTCCGGCAGCTTGGTGCCCTTGCCAGAAAAAAACTTGATGCCGTTGTCATCATGAGGATTGTGCGAAGCACTGATCACAATGCCCGCCTGGGCCTGGAATGTACGAGTCAGGTAGGCAATGGCCGGCGTCGGCATCGGGCCCAGCAACATCACATCGGCGCCCGCCGACGTAAGACCGGCCTCAAGAGCCGATTCGAACATGTAGCCGGAAATTCGCGTGTCCTTGCCGACCAGCACCTTGCATGCGCCCATCTTGCGGAACGCCATGCCAGCGGCCCAGCCGAGCTTGAGCATGAAATCAGGGGTAATAGGGTATTCGCCGACCCGACCACGAATACCGTCGGTGCCAAAATATTTCTTGCTCATAAGTGCTCCGTCATTCTTATTCGGCTGAATCCACAGCGTCGATCATCCGCACGACATCCATCGTTTCGGCTACATCATGCACGCGCAAAATGCGCGCACCTTTGGTAAGGGCCAATGCAGCCAGGGCGAGACCGCCATACAGGCGCTCTCCCACCGGGCGGCCCAAGGCATTGCCTATCATGCTCTTTCGCGAGACGCCAACCAACAGGGGCCGCCCCAGGGCATGCAAGGCTTCCATATGTTTGAACAGGCTCAGGTTGTGAGCCAGGGTCTTGGCAAAGCCGAACCCGGGATCAAGGATGATCCGCTCGGCAGGGATGCCCACGGCAGCACACTGGTCCAGGCGCTCCGCGAGGAACCCGGCCACTTCCCTGGTCACATCATCATAGTGCGGATCGTCCTGCATGGTCCCCGGCTCGCCGAGCATATGCATCAGGCACACCGGCAAACCGGTTGCCGCCGCGGCGTCCAGCGCACCGTCGCGCCGCAAGGACCGGACATCATTGATCAGCCCCGCCCCCAGTCGCGCTGCCTCGCGCATGACCGCTGGCGTAGAGGTATCAGCCGAAATGATGACATCAAGCTCGCGGTGTATACGCTCGACAATCGGCGCCACTCGCTCCAGCTCTTCGGTAGGTGACACCGCCCGCGCACCGGGACGGGTCGATTCACCACCAACATCGATCAGCGTTGCGCCCGCCGCCACCATGGCCTCGGCATGCCGCAATGCAGCGTCGAGCTGGCAGAATCTTCCGCCATCGGAGAAGGAATCGGGAGTGACATTAAGAATGCCCATGACGTGCGCACGGGCCAAATCAAGAAACCGGTTGCCGCAAGGCAACCGGTTAGAGGACTGAACAGAAGTCATTTCAAGCCTTAGACGTCGGCGGCCGGACCACCGATGGGCGTCTCGGGACGCTCACCCTGTACCGCTGGCGGCGTACCGGAGGTACCCGTGCCACCACCGGACCAGTCACGAGGCTCACGAGGTGTGCGGCCGGCCATGATGTCGTCGATCTGCTCGGCATCGATGGTTTCATATTTCATCAGTGCGTCAGCCATCGCGTCCAGTTTGTCGCGGTTGTCCGTAAGGATCTGCTTGGCCGTGCCGTAGCACTGGTCAATGATGCTGCGAACTTCCGAGTCGATCAGCTTGGCCGTCTCACCAGAGAAGCTTGCATGCTGGCCACCGCCGCCGCGACCCAGGAACACTTCGCCCTCTTCCTCGGCATACATCAACGGACCAAGCTTTTCGGACAAGCCCCACTTGGTAACCATGTTCCGGGCAATCTGGCTTGCGCGCATGATGTCGTTGGAGGCACCCGTCGTCACGCCGTCAAAGCCCAACGTCATTTCCTCGGCGATACGGCCACCGTACAGCGAACAGATCTGGCTGATCAGCGCGCGCTTGGACAGGCTGTAACGGTCCTCTTCCGGCAGGAACATCGTCACACCCAGCGCACGACCGCGCGGAATGATCGAAACCTTGTACACCGGATCATGCTCAGGCACGACACGACCGACGATGGCATGTCCTGCCTCGTGGTAAGCGGTGTTCTGCTTTTCCTTTTCCGACATGACCATGGATTTGCGCTCGGCGCCCATCATGATCTTGTCCTTGGCGAGTTCGAATTCCTTCATCTCCACGACACGCTTGCCGGAACGAGCAGCAAACAGTGACGCTTCGTTTACCAGGTTCGCCAGGTCAGCACCGGAGAAACCCGGTGTGCCGCGAGCGATGACCGCCGGAGCAACGTCATCTCCCATTGGCACCTTGCGCATGTGAACCTTCAGGATCTGCTCGCGACCACGAATGTCCGGCAGCCCCACCACGACCTGGCGGTCAAAACGACCTGGACGCAGCAGCGCAGGGTCGAGCACATCCGGACGGTTGGTAGCGGCAATCACGATGATGCCGTCATTCATCTCGAAACCGTCCATCTCGACCAGCAACTGGTTGAGGGTCTGCTCGCGCTCATCATGACCGCCGCCCATGCCGGCACCACGGTGGCGACCAACGGCGTCGATTTCGTCGATGAAGATGATGCATGGTGCGTGCTTCTTCGCCTGCTCAAACATATCGCGGACGCGGCTGGCACCGACGCCGACGAACATCTCGACGAAGTCGGAACCGGAAATGGTGAAGAACGGAACCTTGGCTTCGCCGGCGATTGCCTTGGCGAGCAAGGTTTTACCGGTACCAGGTGGCCCCACCATCAGCACGCCGCGGGGAATACGTCCGCCCAGGCGCTGGAACTTGCCCGGATCGCGCAGGAATTCAACCAGCTCGCCGACCTCTTCCTTGGCTTCATCGCAACCGGCGACGTCAGCCAGGGTGGTCTTGACCTGATCTTCGGACAATAGTCGGGCCTTGCTCTTGCCGAAACTCATCGGCCCGCCCTTCCCTCCAGCCCCGCCCTGCATCTGGCGCATGAAGAACATGAACACCGCGATGATCACCAGGATCGGGAAGCTCGCGACGAGGAGCTGGGTCCAGATACTTTGCTGCTCAGGCTGCTTGCCTTCGATCACGACATGATTGTCCACCAGGTCGCCAATCAGACCATTGTCCTGGATCGCCGGACGAATGGTCTTGAAGCTGTCGCCATCGCTGCGCTTGCCGGTAATCACATAACCATCAACGGCTACGCGCTCGACCTTGCCTTCCTTGACCTGCTGGAGGAAATCGGAATAGTTGAGGGTCTGCGGCTCGTTAGGGCTGGAGAAGTTGTTCATCACGGTCACAAGGACAGCGGCGATGATCAACCACAGGATCAAATTCTTTGCCATATCGTTCAATTAACTACCCTCTGAAGCAAGCTCCGCTACTGGCGCGCGCTTCGCATGATATTCACCGGCCTAACTTACTACATTACCTGCGACTCTGGCAGGCGCCGTCTGTAACCCTTTGTGAAACTTTGACTCGCGCAATTTTCGTTACGCGACGCCCGCAATGCGATACAAAAAAAACTATCGGCTTGTTTCAAAGCCGCTCATCACTGGAAGCGCCTTCAATTCCGCGAAACCCTCGCGCCAGCAGATACTGCTCGCGAGAGCGGTCGCGGGACGACAAAGGCTTGCGCATCTGCACCTTGTCGAACAATTTGCGCATGCCCTTGTGGTATTCATCGAAGCCTTCACCCTGGAAGACCTTGATCAGGAAATCACCACCCGGACGCAGAACCCGCCCCGCCAGATCCAGGGCCAGCTCGCTGAGGAACATTGCACGAGGCATGTCGACAGCCGCCAATCCACTCATATTGGGGGCCATATCGGAAATCACAAGGTCGACTTGCGTATTTCCGACGGCCTCGAGGATTTGCGCCAATACGGCGTCCTCGGTGAAGTCACCCTGGATAAAGGTCACGTCAGGGATGCTGTCCATTTCCAGGATGTCCGAAGCGATCAATCGCCCCTGGCCGCCAATCAGACGACTGGTCACCTGCGACCAGCCACCCGGCGCTGCGCCGAGGTCGATCACGGTCATGCCAGGACGAATCAGGCGATCCTTCTCCTGGATCTCCAGCAATTTATAGCTGGCGCGCGAGCGATAACCGTCTTTTTGCGCCATTTTGACGTACGGATCGTTGAAATGCTCTCTGAGCCAGTTCTGGCTAGTCTTGGAACGGGCCACGGGCCACCTCTGAAAAATAAATCGGGTCGTGATTAAGTGGGCGGTCCCGGACTCGCTCGGGTAAACTGGCCGCCGCTTTTTACAAGATCAGACGCAGGGGTCAGATTATGCCGCTCACTCAAGAGCAGAAGAAACAATACAAATCCATCGGCCACCATCTGAAACCGGTTTTGACTGTGGCTGACAACGGTTTGACTGAAGGTGTCCTCGCTGAACTGGAACGCGCCCTCGGCGATCACGAGCTGATCAAGATCAAGCTCAACATCCTCGACCGCGAAGCCCGCCTGGCTGCCGTTGCCGAGCTGTGCAAGGTCGGCAAGGCTGACCTGGTCCAGGTCATCGGCAAGATGGCGCTGATTTATCGCAAGAACTTCAGCGTCAACAAGCAACTGTCGAACGTTCACCGCTTCAAATGATGCAAAGGGTCAAGGGTGTGCTTCGCGCACCCTGCCGCTCCATCCGGGAACAGGCTGCAACACCAGCACCAGGCCGGAAAAACCCAGCACCAGGTAGCTGAATACCTGCCATTGGCTCGCATCCGGCCAGCCGAGACGCACCGCCAGGAACATCCCGCAAGCGTACAAGGCCATGAGCAGCAATTGCCCACGGATGTCGCGCCATAGACTGCCAAGGCCCTCGGCCTGAACCAGCACCAAAGCCTGGAATATCACGCACACTGCCGAAAAACCCACCAGCAGCGCCGTCAGCATACCTGCGATTTCATTGATGAGCAGCGGTGCCAGGCCAATCTGACCCAGCACCGGCAGCAGACCGATATGCAACAACCAGACGCCGCCCACCCATAACATCTGGGTGAGCTGCCAGATCATGGCACCCGCACGCAGCGGGTGCCTTCGTTCAGATATGACGGACTTCGACAATCTCGTACTCAATGACACCGCCAGGTGTCTTCACGGCAACCACATCACCCTCTTCCTTGGCAATCAAGGCGCGGGCGATAGGCGAGCCGACTGAAATCTTGCCGAGCTTGATGTCCGCCTCGTCCTCGCCAACGATCTGGTAAGTGACGCTTTCATCAGTCTCGACGTTGGCGATTTCCACGGTAGTGCCGAAAATCACTTTGCCAGTGTGCGGAATCGTCGTGACGTCGATGATCACCGCATTCTGCATGCGGCCTTCGATGTCACGGACACGCGCCTCGACCATGCCCTGCTCCTCTCGGGCAGCGTGGTATTCGGCGTTTTCCTTCAGGTCGCCCAGTTCACGGGCTTCACCGATCGCCTGGCTCAAGCGCGGACGCTCGACCTTGGTCAGGAAAGCGTGCTCTTCCTCCAGGGCCTTCGCGCCCTGAACAGTCATCGGGTACTTGGTTATGCTCATGCCTTCAATCCTGCATGTAGATCCTGCAAGCGACGTACGGTCTTCTCGGGTCCGAACTTGAGCGCTTCGCAGATCGCCTCGCCGGCAGCAATAGTCGTGGTGCAGTAGATCTTATGCTGCAGCGCATTGCGACGAATGGAATAGGAATCGGCGATCGACTGACGGCCTTCGGTGGTGTTGATGATCAGCGTGACTTCGTCATTCTTGATCATGTCGACCACGTGCGGACGACCCTCGGTCACCTTGTTCACGCGGCGCACTTTCAGGCCCGCCGCCTCGATCAGCTTGGCGGTACCGGCAGTGGCGACCACTTCGAAACCCAAGTTGATCAGATCACGGGCCACGCCCGCAACCAGTGGCTTGTCGTCATCACGCACGCTGATGAACGCCGTGCCGCCCGTTGGCAGGACTTCGCTGGCGCCCATCTGGGCCTTGGCAAAGGCTTCGCCGAAGGTGTCGCCAACGCCCATCACTTCACCGGTGGATTTCATTTCCGGGCCGAGGATCGGGTCAACGCCAGGGAATTTGGCGAAGGGGAACACCGCCTCTTTCACGCTGTAGAAGTTCGGGATGATTTCCTTGGTGAAGTTCAGCTCTGCCAAGGTTTTACCGGCCATCACGCGAGCAGCGATCATCGCCAGGGAAACACCGATGCACTTGGACACGAACGGTACGGTCCGGGAGGCGCGCGGGTTGACTTCGATGACATAGATGTCTTCGCCCTGAAGCGCCAGCTGCACGTTCATCAGGCCGACAACCCCGAGCTCCAGGGCCATTTTCTTGACCTGCTCACGCATCTCGTCCTGGATGTGGGCCGGCAACGAATACGGCGGCAGCGAACAGGCGGAGTCACCGGAGTGAACGCCTGCCTGCTCGATGTGCTGCATGATTGCGCCGATCACGACATCCTTGCCGTCGCAGACCGCGTCCACGTCCATTTCGATGGCGCAGTTGAGGAAGTGGTCGAGCAGAACCGGGCTGTCATTGGACACCTGGACCGCTTCGCGCAGGTAGCGCTTGAGTTCGTCTTCCTGGTAAACGATTTCCATCGCACGGCCGCCCAGTACGTAGGACGGGCGCACCACCAGCGGATAACCGATCTTCGCCGCCGCACGAATCGCTTCGTCTTCGCTGCGCACGGTGGCGTTTGGTGGCTGGCGCAGGTTCAGGCGCTCGACCATCTGCTGGAAGCGCTCGCGGTCTTCGGCGCGGTCGATAGCATCCGGGCTGGTGCCGATGATCGGCACGCCGGCGGCTTCGAGGGCGCGAGCCAGTTTCAGAGGGGTCTGCCCGCCGTACTGGACGATCACGCCTTTTGGCTTCTCGACACGGACGATTTCCAGCACGTCCTCCAGGGTCACTGGCTCGAAGTACAGGCGATCAGAGGTGTCGTAGTCGGTGGAAACGGTCTCCGGGTTGCAGTTGACCATGATGGTTTCGTAACCATCGTCGCGCAGCGCCAGTGCAGCGTGCACGCAGCAGTAGTCGAACTCGATGCCCTGGCCGATCCGGTTCGGACCGCCGCCCAGGATCATGATCTTGTCCCGGGTCGAAGGCGCGGCTTCGCACTCTTCTTCGTACGTGGAGTACAGGTAGGCAGTGTCGGTGGCGAACTCGGCCGCGCAGGTGTCGACGCGCTTGTAGACCGGGAAGACTTCCAGCTTGTGGCGGTGAGTGCGCAGGCTCTTTTCGGTCACACCCAGCAGCTTGGCCAGGCGCATGTCGGAGAAGCCCTTGCGCTTGAGACCCAGCATCGTGTTGCGATCGATGCTGGACATGCCCATGGTCTTGACCTTCTCTTCTTCCTTGATCAGATCTTCGATCTGCACCAGGAACCAAGGGTCGATCATGTTCATGTCGAAAATCTGCTCGACAGTCATGCCGGCGCGGAAGGCATCCGCCACGTACCAGATACGCTCGGCGCCCGGCACGGTCAGCTCGCGCTTGAGCTCGCTCATGCTTTCCGGCTTGCTCAGGTCCAGCTTCGGATCGAGGCCGCAGACACCCACTTCCAGGCCACGAAGGGCTTTTTGCAGGGATTCCTGGAAAGTCCGGCCGATGGCCATGACTTCACCCACCGATTTCATCTGGGTGGTCAGGCGTGCGTCAGCCTTGGCGAATTTCTCGAAGGCGAAACGCGGCAGCTTGGTCACCACGTAGTCGATGGACGGCTCGAAGGACGCCGGAGTCTTGCCGCCGGTGATGTCGTTCGACAGTTCGTCCAGGGTGTAGCCGACGGCCAGCTTGGCGGCGACCTTGGCGATCGGGAAACCAGTGGCCTTCGAGGCCAGGGCCGACGAACGGGATACGCGCGGGTTCATCTCGATGACCACCATGCGGCCAGTGTTCGGGCAGATGCCGAACTGGACGTTGGAGCCACCGGTTTCCACGCCGATCTCGCGCAGTACCGCCAGGGAGGCGTTACGCAGGATCTGGTATTCCTTGTCGGTCAGGGTCTGGGCCGGCGCAACGGTGATCGAGTCGCCGGTGTGCACGCCCATCGGGTCGAAGTTTTCGATGGAGCAAACGATGATGCAGTTGTCCTTTTTGTCGCGGACAACTTCCATTTCGTATTCTTTCCAACCGATCAGGGACTCGTCGATCAGCAGTTCCTTGGTTGGCGACAGGTCCAGGCCACGGGCGCAGATTTCTTCGAATTCTTCACGGTTGTAGGCGATGCCACCACCCGTGCCGCCCATGGTGAAGGACGGACGGATGATGCAAGGGAAGCCGAGGCGTTCCAGCACGGCGTTGGCTTCTTCCATGCTGTGGGCGATGCCCGAGCGTGGGCAGTCCAGGCCGATGGATTTCATCGCCTTGTCGAAGCGCGAACGATCTTCGGCCTTGTCGATGGTGTCGGCATTGGCGCCGATCATTTCCACACCGAACTTCTCCAGGACGCCTTCGCGCTCCAGGTCCAGAGCGCAATTCAGTGCGGTCTGGCCACCCATGGTCGGCAGCAATGCGTCCGGGCGCTCCTTCTCGATGATCTTGGCAACGGTCTGCCATTTGATCGGTTCGATGTAAGTGGCGTCGGCCATCGACGGGTCGGTCATGATGGTGGCCGGGTTGGAGTTCACCAGGATGACGCGATAACCCTCCTCGCGCAGGGCCTTGCAAGCCTGGGCGCCGGAGTAGTCGAATTCGCAGGCCTGGCCGATCACGATCGGGCCAGCGCCGAGAATCAGGATGCTTTTTATGTCTGTACGTTTTGGCATGGGTTTGTCACTCAAATCCGCAGGTCAGTCGGCTAGGCCGTCGAACAATCTTTGAAGCGCCCGCGGGGGCCGCCGTTTTCGGGGCCGCCCTCGGGTTTCACGCGGTCAGCGTCGCTTGGCCATCTCATTGATGAAGCGATCGAACAGCGGCGCCACATCGTTCGGGCCCGGGCTCGCCTCAGGGTGGCCCTGGAAGCTGAATGCGCTCTTGTCGGTACGCTCGATGCCTTGCAGCGTGCCGTCGAACAGCGACTTATGGATGGCCCGTACGTTGGCCGGCAGGGTCGCCTCGTCAACCGCAAAACCGTGGTTCTGGCTGGTGATCATGACGACACCGGTATCCAGGTCCTGGACCGGGTGGTTGGCACCGTGGTGGCCGTGGCCCATTTTCAGGGTCTTGGCGCCCGAAGCCAGGGCCAGCAACTGGTGCCCCAGGCAGATACCGAATACCGGTATCTCGGTTTCCAGCACGTCCTTGATCGCCTGGATCGCGTAGTCGCATGGCTCCGGGTCACCCGGACCGTTGGACAGGAACACGCCGTCGGGCTTGAGGGCCAGGACGTCAGCCGCCGGGGTCTGGGCCGGCACTACGGTGACGCGGCAACCGCGCGCGACCAGCATGCGCAGGATGTTCAGCTTGACGCCGTAATCGTAGGCGACCACGTGATACGGCAGTTCGGAAGCCTCGATCATCGCGTGGCTATCGGTTTTCAGATCCCAGACCGAGGAGCGCCATTCGTACTGTTTCTGAGTGCTGACGACTTTCGCCAGGTCCATGCCCTTGAGGCCTGGGAAACCCTGGGCAGCGGCAATGGCGGCCTCGTCGGAAATATTGTCACCGGCCATGATGCAGCCGTTCTGCGCGCCTTTTTCCCGCAGGATGCGGGTCAGGCGGCGGGTGTCGATACCGGCGATCGCCACGACGTTGTTGGCTTTCAGGTAGTCGGACAGGGACATCTTGTTACGCCAGTTGCTCGCTACCAGCGGCAGGTCGCGGATGACCAGGCCAGCGGACCAGACACGATCGGACTCGGCATCTTCCGGCGTGGTGCCGGTGTTGCCGATGTGCGGGTAAGTCAGGGTAACGATTTGCTGGGCGTAGGAAGGATCGGTAAGAATTTCCTGATAGCCGGTCATTGCGGTGTTAAACACCACCTCACCAACGGTCTGACCGTCGGCTCCAATGGCTTCGCCGCGAAAAATGCTGCCATCAGCAAGGGCGAGTATGGCTGGCTTAGTCAAGAAGACCTCCCGTAAATAAAGCCTGAAAGGGCGATCGCAGGTTGTAAAAAAGCGGAGTGACGTATGGACACGTCACCCCGCTTGTTCACTGAATTATTCTGCGCGCTTTTAGTGGACACACTAAAGCTGTAGCTTACAGAAAAAGGCTTTTTTGGTCCACCGCTAATGAGCCTTAAAGGCAGGGGAATGCGACAGGCCGTCGCGAAGCGGTGTAAAACGGGGCTCAGTGTAACCTGAACCCCGCCTTGAAGGCATCAACGCAGGTCGAGAACGTCCTGCATGTCGTACAAGCCGGGCTCGCGACCATCCAGCCACAGCGCGGCACGCACGGCGCCCTTGGCGAAAGTCATCCGACTCGACGCCTTGTGCGTAATCTCCAGGCGCTCACCCTCGGTGGCGAACAGCACCGTGTGATCACCTACCACGTCGCCACCACGTACGGTCGCGAAACCGATGGTGTCTCGCTCACGCGCACCGGTGTGACCCTGGCGCCCATACACGGCCACTTCCTGCAGGTCACGACCCAGCGCATCGGCAATCACTTCCCCCATGCGCAAGGCTGTTCCCGAAGGCGCATCGATCTTGTGACGGTGATGCGCCTCGATGATTTCGATATCCGCATCATCCCCCAACACCCGCGCCGTCAGGTCCAGCAGCTTGAGCGAGAGATTCACGCCCACGCTGAAGTTCGCCGCGAACACGATCGGTATGTCCTTGCCGGCATCGGCCAACAATTGCTTCTGCGCGGCGTCCAGGCCGGTCGTGCCGATGACCATGGCCTTGCCGGCCTTGCGGCAGGTGGCGAGGTTTTTCAGCATGACTTCCGGCAGGGTGAAGTCGATCAGGACGTCAAATTCATCGAGTACCTTTTCCAGCCCACCGGACATTGGCACGCCGATACGTCCGATCGAGGCCAGCTCGCCAGCATCGGCGCCCACCAGCGTACTGTCGGGCCGGACGATGGCAGCCGTCAGGCCAGAGAGCGGCGAGCGCTGCTGCACCGCCTCGACCAGCGCCTTGCCCATACGCCCCGCGGCGCCCATCACAGCTATACGTCGCATGCCCACTCCTTACAGATCGCCGAAGAAGCGCTTCACACCTTCGAACCAACCGGTGGTTTTCGGCGAGTGGCTATTGTCATCCGCCAGGGAACTGCGGAACTCTTCGAGCAGCTCCCGCTGGCGCCGGCTCAGGTTGACCGGTGTCTCTACCGCGACGCGGCACATCAAGTCGCCCGCACCGCCGCCACGCACCGGAGCCACGCCCTTGCCGCGAATGCGGAACTGCTTGCCGGTTTGCGTCCCTTCGGGAATCTTCAGCTTGACGCGACCATCAAGGGTCGGGATTTCAAGCTCACCGCCCAAGGCCGCATCAACAAAACTGATCGGCACTTCGCAGAACAGATGCTTGCCATCACGCTGGAAGATCGCGTGCTCGCGCACGTTGATCACCACATACAGATCGCCGGTCGGGCCGCCCTGGGCACCCGCCTCGCCTTCGCCGGACAGACGAATGCGGTCGCCGGTATCGACACCGGCCGGTACTTTGACCGACAGCGTCTTGTACTCTTCGACACGCCCTTCGCCGTGGCAGGAGTCGCACGGATCAGAAATGATCTTGCCCTGGCCATGGCAACGCGGGCAGGTCTGCTGGACCGAGAAGAAGCCCTGCTGCATGCGAACCTGGCCGATGCCGCCGCAAGTCGGGCAGGTGACCGGCGAAGAGCCCTTCTTGGCGCCCGAACCGTCGCACGGCTTGCAATTGACCAGCGTCGGCACCCGGATATTGACCGTGGTACCACGCACCGCTTCTTCCAGGTTCAGCTCCAGCGTGTAGCGCAAATCGCTGCCACGCTGGGCACCACCACGGGCGCCGCCGCGACCGCCGCCAAAAAAATCACTGAACACATCGCCGAAAATATCGGAGAAGTTCTGGCCGCCAAAACCGGCACCGCCGCCACCCATGCTCGGGTCGACACCGGCATGCCCGTATTGGTCGTAGGCCGCGCGCTTGCTGGAATCGGACAGAACTTCGTAAGCCTCGTTGGCTTCCTTGAACATCTCTTCCGACGCTTTATCGCCGGGATTACGGTCTGGGTGGTGCTTCATCGCCAGGCGACGGTAAGCCTTTTTCAGCTCTGCCTCGCTGGCTCCCCGCTCGACACCCAATACTTCGTAAAAATCACGCTTCGCCATTAGTCTTTGCACTCTTATAGGACGTCCGGCAAACCTCTCCTGAACCTTGCCAAACTCGTTGAGCCCCAATACAGGCCCGGACCCAACTCACGTCGATTCAACGATCCTGGTCTCGGCGCATATCGCCCGGAAAGCAGGAGCATTCCCGAACACACCGCCAGCACCCGAACGCTGTCGCATGCTGTAAAAATTCACTGACTCCAGACACGCCAACGCGGGAGCAAGCTCCCGCGCGGCGACATCCTACCAGCCACCGCACAAACGCAGTCAACCGGCCGACCAACAAGCGATTACTTGTTGTCTTTCACTTCTTCGAACTCAGCGTCGACCACGTCATCGGCTTTCTCGGCCGATTCGCCTTGCTGCGCAGCACCTTCAGCTGGCTGGGCCTGCTCGGCATACATCTTCTGGGCCACTGGCGCGGAGACTTTCGACAGCTCTTCGATCTTCGCTTCGATGGCAGCCTTGTCGTCGCCTTTGACGGCAGCTTCAAGGGCAACCACGGCGGCTTCGATCGCGGTCTTCTCTTCAGCGGTCACTTTGTCACCAGCATCGGCAACCATCTTGCGGGTCGAGTGAACCAAGGCGTCGCCCTGGTTACGAGCGCTGGCCAGCTCTTCGAACTTGCGGTCTTCCTCGGCGTTGACTTCAGCGTCGCGAACCATCTGCTGAATTTCTTCCTCGGACAGGCCGGAGTTGGCCTTGATCACGATTGACTGGGTCTTGCCGGTGGCCTTGTCTTTCGCGCCGACATGCAGGATGCCGTTGGCGTCGATGTCGAAGGTCACTTCGATTTGTGGCACACCGCGTGGCGCAGGTGGAATCTCGGCCAGGTCGAACTTGCCCAGGGACTTGTTCTGGGCCGCTTGCTTACGCTCACCTTGCAGCACGTGGATGGTCACGGCGCTCTGGTTGTCGTCGGCCGTCGAGAACACCTGGGATTTCTTGGTAGGAATCGTGGTGTTTTTCTCGATCAGCGCGGTCATCACGCCGCCCATGGTTTCGATACCCAGGGTCAGCGGGCTGACGTCGAGCAGCAGAACGTCTTTCACGTCGCCGGCCAGAACGGCACCCTGGATGGCAGCACCCATGGCAACGGCTTCGTCCGGGTTCACGTCCTTGCGTGCTTCCTTGCCGAAGAAATCGGTTACCAGCTTCTGAACCAGCGGCATACGGGTCTGGCCGCCGACCAGGATCACGTCGTTGATCGAGCCAACGTCGATACCGGCGTCCTTCATCGCAATGCGGCAAGGTTCGATGGTGCGCTGAACCAGGTCTTCTACCAGCGCTTCGAGCTTGGCGCGGGAGATTTTCACGTTCAGGTGCTTCGGACCGGTAGCGTCTGCGGTGATGTACGGCAGGTTCACGTCGGTCGACTGGCTCGAGGACAGTTCGATCTTGGCTTTCTCAGCGGCCTCTTTCAGACGCTGCATGGCCAGCGGGTCACCCTTGAGGTTCATGCCGCTTTCTTTCTTGAACTCATCGACGAGGTAGTCGATCAGGCGGATGTCGAAGTCTTCACCACCCAGGAATGTATCGCCGTTGGTTGCCAATACTTCGAACTGGTGCTCGCCATCGACTTCGGCGATTTCGATCACGGAAACGTCGAAGGTACCGCCACCCAGGTCATAAACGATCACGGTGTGATCGCCTTTGGCCTTGTCCATACCGTAGGCCAGAGCGGCTGCGGTTGGTTCGTTGATGATACGTTTCACGTCCAGGCCAGCGATGCGGCCGGCGTCTTTGGTCGCCTGGCGCTGGCTGTCGTTGAAGTACGCAGGAACGGTAATGACCGCTTCAGTCACTGGCTCGCCGAGGTAGTCTTCGGCGGTCTTCTTCATTTTCTTCAGGATTTCAGCCGAGATCTGTGGCGGCGCCATTTTCTGGCCGTTCACTTCAACCCACGCGTCGCCGTTGTCAGCCTTGGCGATTTTGTAAGGCACCATCTTGATGTCTTTCTGCACGACTTCTTCGTCGAACTTGCGACCGATCAGACGCTTCACCGCGTACAGGGTGTTATGCGGATTGGTCACAGCCTGACGCTTGGCGGACTGGCCCACCAGAATCTCGCCATCGTTGGCGTAAGCGATGATCGACGGCGTGGTACGCGCGCCTTCAGCATTCTCGATGACTTTGGCCTTGCCGTTTTCCAGCACGGAGACGCACGAGTTGGTGGTCCCCAGGTCGATACCGATAATCTTGCCCATGTTAACTCTCCCGGAACTTGAATTTTTTTGCCGCAGCAGTGGTGGCTAACTGCGGTAGTACTTAAACGCTTGACTTCTTAATGGGGCCGTTGCGCCCGATTTCAAGCCTGCTCATCGATAGAAGGCGAAACCGGCGCCGGCGCCTTGCTGACCACAACCATGGCCGGGCGCAGCAAGCGGCCGTTGAGCAGGTAGCCCTTCTGGAACACTTTCAGCACGCTGTTCGGCTCGACGTCGGCACTTTCCTGCATCGCCATGGCCTGGTGATGCTCGGCGTTGAAGGGTTCACCGTGGGGATCGATCGCTTCAAGCTGATAACGCTTGAGGGTGTCCTGGAACATTTTCAGCGTCAGCTCGATGCCTTCACGCATCGGACGGATGTTCTCGTCGTCCGGGTTGGACAGCTCCAGGCCGCGCTCCAGGCTGTCGATGATCGGCAGCAGGTCGCCGGCGAAACGCTCCAGGGCAAATTTGTGGGCCTTTTCCACGTCTTGCTCGGCGCGGCGGCGGACATTCTGCAGGTCGGCTGCTACGCGCAACGCCTGATCCTGAGCACCGGCCAGTTGCTCTTCGAGCACTTGTACACGAGCCGACAGGTCTTCGCCCGAATCCTGGGGAGCCTGATTGGCGTCTAGATTTTGCGTATCCTGCGTCTGTTCGTCAGCCATAGATTTCTCCTTTCAACTTCGTCCGCGAGCTCGACTCGCGCTTCTGCCCCGGTATATGGGGCCACGTTTTTCAGCTTCAAGGGCCGCGCGACGAATTAACCTTACAAAAAACAGCTGCATATCATTCCCAGCCGCGCTAAAAAACCACGCAATCCAAGCAAATCGAGCTAAGACCAGGCATTGTCAGTTCGCGACAAAACACTGTATAAATAACCAGACCTAATGCCTGGGAGCGGCCTTATGCTGGTGCACCTGTCCGTACACAACTACGCCATCGTCGAACATCTCGACCTCGAACTCGACCGGGGCATGAGCGTGATTACCGGCGAAACCGGCGCTGGCAAATCGATCATGCTCGATGCCCTCGGGCTGACCCTGGGTGATCGTGCCGACAGCGGCGTGGTGCGCCCCGGCGCAGACAAGGCCGACATCCTGGCAACTTTCGACCTGGTCGACATTCCCGAAGCCAGCGCATGGCTGGCCGAACGGGACCTGGACACCGACAGCCTGTGCATCCTGCGCCGGGTCATCACCGCCGAAGGCCGCTCCCGAGGCTATATCAATGGCGCCCCTTGCCCACTGGGTGATCTGAAAGCACTCGGCGAACTGCTGATCGATATTCACAGCCAGCATGAACACCAGTCCCTGCTCAAGACCGATACCCATCGCCGCCTGCTCGACGAATACGCCGGAGCCACCGACCTGGCCCGTCAGGTTCACCTGGCAGCTCAACGCTGGCGCCAGACCCGGCAGGAGCTGGACCGACTAGCCAATTCCGGCGACGAGCAACGCGCCCGCCACCAACTCTTGAGCTACCAGCTCGAAGAGCTGGAGAACCTGGCCCTGGGTGAAAACGAACTGGAGGAGCTGGAACAGGAACACAAGAACCTGACCAACGCCGAAGCACTGCTGGGCGTCTGCCGCCAGGTAGTCGAACAATGCAGCGAAAGCGACTCGGGCAATGTGCTCAGCGCATTGACGGCGAGCCTGAACCGGCTCTCCAGCGTCAGCAATTCGGTAGGCGCCCTGAGCGAGGCCAGCAACCTGCTGACCAGCGCACAGATCCAGGTCGAGGAAGCCGTCGGGGAACTGAACCGGTTCCTGGATCATTTCGATGCCGACCCCGCGCGCCTGCAATACCTGGAAGAACGCCTGGACACTATCTATACGCTTGCACGCAAGCACCGCGTCCAGCCAACCGAAGTCGTCGAACTGCAGCAACGGCTGCTGGAGGAACTGGAGACCCTGAACGCCAACGACGAATCCATCGAGCGACTCGCAGATGAGCTGGCTTCCTACGCGCGGCATTACCAGGAAAAGGCCAGGGAACTCAGCGAACTGCGCCGCAAGGCCGCCACCGGCCTGGCCGGTGCCGTGGAGCAGGAAATCCAGCGCCTTGGCATGCCAGGCGGCCGATTTACCATCGAACTGCGCCCCAACGCCGGCGACGAGCTTCAACCCAATGGCTTGGAACAAGTGGAGCTACTGGTCAGTGCCAACCCCGGGCAACCGCTCAAGGCGCTGGCAAAAGTGGCGTCCGGCGGTGAGTTGTCGCGCATCAGCCTGGCCATCCAGGTCATCACGGCGCAGACATCCCGTGTACCGACATTGGTCTTCGACGAAGTCGACGTGGGCATTGGCGGCCCGACAGCGGAGATCGTCGGTCAATTGCTGCGCAGGCTGGGTGAGCGCGGGCAGGTATTGACGGTGACTCACCTGCCTCAGGTCGCAGCCCAAGGCCATCAGCATTTGTTCGTGCACAAGGTGCGTGGCGAAGACGCGACTCGCACCGCCGTCTCCAAGCTCGACAAGAACGAGCGCGTGGAAGAAGTGGCACGGATGCTGGGAGGCATCGACCTGACCAAGGAATCCCTGGCCCATGCCAAAAAAATGGTGGTTGCGGCAAAAAGCTGAAAGCGCTGTAAAGCAAGAAGGCGACCCGAGGGTCGCCTTCTTTCGTTTTGCGGGCTTTCGCCTACGTGACGAACTTACTTGCGCTTGCGGACATGCAAGACGAGATGGTGATCGATCAAATCGAAGCCATACTCGTCAGCAATCGCCTTTTGCAGCTTTTCGATTTCAGGACTGACGAACTCGATTACCTCGCGAGTCTCTACATCCACCATGTGGTCATGGTGCTCCCCGTCCGCCAATTCGAAGACAGCATGACCGCCATCAAAATTATGACGAGCCACCAGTCCCGCCGCCTCGAATTGGGTCAATACACGGTAAACCGTGGCCAGACCGACGTCCTCGCCAGCTTCCATGAGCGCCTTGTAGACGTCTTCGGCACTCATGTGGCGTTGCTCGGCGGAATCGAGCATTTGCAGAATCTTGACCCTTGGCAGGGTCACTTTGAGGCCGGCTTTGCGTAGTTCGCTATTTTCAACCATGGTCAGCTTTCTCGCGATGCTGCTTCGCAGCTTCTCTTAATGCGGGTATGATCGGCGTTTACGTTGTCCCAGCCAAGATAGTGGAAGTCGCCCACCGATGCAAAACACCAAGCTCTTGCTAACCAGTTTCACCTTCGTGGGACTGCTCGCACTCGCCGGTTGTTCATTCCCCGGGGTTTACAAAATCGACATCCAGCAGGGCAATGTCGTCACGCAGGACATGATAGACCAGTTACGCCCGGGAATGACCCGTCGGCAAGTACGGTTTATCATGGGCAACCCCCTGCTGACCGACACGTTCCATGCCGATCGCTGGGATTACCTGTACAGCCTGCAGCCAGGCGGTGGTGAACGGCAACAGGAACGCATCAGCGTTATCTTCAATGCCAATGACCAACTTGTCAGCCTGTCGGGTGATTTCATGCCTGGTGTGAGCCGCGATGAGGCCATCATGGGCAAGGACAGCGGTACGACCGTCACCGACCCGACCCAGAATGCCGAACAGCCGAAACCGGAAAAACCGGCCAAGCCAGGTTCGTTGTTGGATCAGATCCAGAAGGATGTGGACAACGTCGAGACCGTACCTGTCCCGACGCCCGAGCCTCTGGACACCTCGCCGCAATAAATTGCGACAACAAAAAACCCGGGATGCCGGGTTTTTTATTGCCTGTAATTAGGCGTTGCTTACTGATCCGCCTGACGTGCCTGGGCAGCCTTGGCCGCTCGCAGACGACGAATTTCTTTCGGATCAGCCAGCAACGGTCGATAAATTTCGAGCCGATCACAAGCTTGCACCGCTTGCTGATCCGGAACGGCGACCACCTTGCCAAAAATACCGATCGGACACGCGCTCAAGTCCAGCTCCGGAAAATCCTCGGCAATACCCGACGCCAACAGCGCAGCGCGAACACTGGTACCTTCGGGCACTAAACATGTGCGCAAGACCTGGCGGTCGACGCTGGCATGCACCACTTCAATTTCGATCAACGCTTGAGCTCGGCGTTCTGCTTCGCGCGTTGGCAGAACGCATCGACCAACGTATTGGCCGCCTGGTTGAACAGCGGCCCCAAGGTCGCCCGCACGATTGGCCCCGCGTAGTCGAACGACAGATCCAGACTGATCTTGCAGGCCTTTTCCCCGAGCGGCTTGAACACCCAGACACCATGGAGCTGATTGAACGGTCCCTCTTCGAGGTTCATTTCGATCGACTGCCCCGGCACCAAGGTGTTACGCGTGACAAAGTGCTGGCTCAATCCGCCCTTGGCCACATTGAGACTGGCGCGCATGTGGGTTTCGGAGCTTTCAAGTACCTCGGCGGACGAGCACCAGGGCAAGAACTCCGGATAACTCGCCACATCGTTGACCAAGTCGTACAGCGCCTGCGCCGGGTAGGGCAGCAAGGCCGAGCGTTGAATATGTGTCGTCATGTAAGCGTCACTTCCACAGCTGGGCGGCAAACACTACCAGGATGCCGATGGGCGCCACATAGCGCATCAAGAACAGACTCAAGGCGAACACCACCGGGCTGCGCAGCGACAGTTCATCACGCACCGCGTCACGCCCCATGATCCACCCTGCAAACACCACGAAACACAATCCACCCAAAGGCAGCATGATCCGCGACGTGAAGAAATCAATCACTCCGAAGAAATCCAGCCCTCCGGTCGCTCCCCACTGATAGAGGTGAAACAGACCGCCTTCGTTCACGAAAAACTTTGCCTGCTTCCATATATTGAAGGAAAACACCGTACCCAATCCCACGAACCAGCAGGTGAAGGCCAGCCAGAAAGTGACCCAGGCGCGGCTCAGGCGGGTTCGTTCAACCAGGTAAGCGACCATCGGTTCGAGCAAGGAAATGGCCGAGCTCCAGGCAGCGACTGCCACCAGGACAAAAAACACCACGCCCATTACCTGGCCGAACGGCATGCTGCCGAAGGCGAAAGGCAGGCTGACGAACATCAGCCCCGGCCCTTCACTGGGATTCAGGCCTGCGGCGAAGACAATCGGGAACAACGCTACCCCAGCGAGCAACGATACAAAGGTATCCAGCAACGCAACGCCGAAGACAGTCCTGGTCAGCGAGGCGTTCTTGGGCATGTAGGCGCCGTAGATCATGATCGAGCCGACCCCAACGCTGAGGGAGAAAAACGCATGCCCCATGGCCGGCAGCAGCCCGTCCAAGACCTTCTCCGGCTGGAAGTCGAACATGAAATGCACGCCCTCCATGAAATGTCCGGTGGTCATGCTGTAGCCCAGCAGCACCAGGATCATCACGAACAGCAGCGGCATCATGATCCGCAGGCTGCGCTCAAGCCCGGCGACCACGCCTCGGGCGATCACTACGGCAGAGAGCACCATGAAAAGCGTATGCCAAAGTGTCAGCCTCCAGGGGTCGGCGATCACATTGCCGAAGTAGGCGCCGACCTGATCGGGCGTCGCCCCCTGGAAATCTCCCCGGCCCATATCGATGATGTAATCCAGGGACCAGCCGCCAACCACACTGTAGAAAGAAAGAATCAACAGTGCCGTGACCATTCCGGCGAACGCGCCCCACGACCACCTGGCCGAATGGCCCGCCTCCGTCGCCAGCACCTTCAAGGCATTGGCCGGGCTTTGCCGGGCGCGACGACCGATCAGTGTTTCGGCCAACATGACCGGCGCACCGATCAGGGCGATGCATGCCAGGAACATCAATACGAAGGCACCGCCGCCGTAGACGCCGACCATGTACGGAAACTTCCAGATACTACCCAGCCCCACGGCCGAACCGGTGGCAGCGAATATGAAGACCCAGCGGCTAGCCCAACTGCCGTGGACAGAAACCTTGTCTGTCGACATCGTGATCACGCCCAAGCGTTCAAAAAAGAGGCCGCATTGTCCGGGATTCATTCAACCTGCTCAAGCATGGTGCTTCACCGTAGCCGACACGCACGCAACTGCCTATAATGCCGCCCCTATGGCTAAACAGAAGAAACACCCCACAGGGACCATCGCGCAAAACAAAAAGGCGCGACACGATTACTTCATCGAACAGCGTTTCGAGGCTGGCATGGTCCTGGCCGGCTGGGAAGTAAAAAGCTTGCGTGCCGGCAAGGCGCAACTGGTCGACAGTTACGTCCTGCTCAAGGACGGCGAAGCCTGGCTGCTGGGCAGCCACATCACGCCGCTGACCACCGCCAGCACCCACGTCATTGCCGATCCTGTGCGCTCGCGCAAACTGCTGCTCAACAAGCGGGAGCTGGAGAAGCTCTTCGCCTCCGTGCAGCAGAAGGGTTATGCCTGCGTCTGTACCTCGCTGTACTGGAGCAAGCATTTGATCAAGTGCGAAATTGCACTGGGCAAGGGCAAGAAGGAATACGACAAGCGCGACACCGAGCGCGAACGCGATGCCGGGCGCGAGTTGCAGCGCGCGGTGCGTAACAAGGGCAAGGAAGATTAGAGCCTCGGAAGATCCCTTGTGGGAGCGAGCCTGCTCGCGATGACGGAGACATATCCGGCGTCAAGGGTCGGATAGGCCGCTTCGCGAGCAGGCTCGCTCCCACAGAAGCACCAAAAACCGCCGGCTACATCCCCTTGCGCCGCTCCGCCCGGGCAACCCGCTGCACTTCCTGACGCACCTCTTCCAGCACCTCCTGCACATACAGGATATGTCGGCTGGAAACCTCCCGCGCCAACTCGGCGTGACCATCCATGATGGCTTGATACAACTCCCGATGCTGACTGATCAGCATGTCGCGGGTCTCGCTGCGCTGTTTGTACATGCCGCCGATATTGGTCACCACGTTGCGCTTGAGCAGATCGAACAAGCCGCGAATGGTGTGCAGCAAAACCGCGTTATGACTGGCCTCGGCGATCGCCAGATGAAAGCGCGCATCCGCCGCGCCCTCCTCCGCCCGACTCACCTCTTCGTGACGCGAGTAACAATCCTGCAACTCATCGAACGCCGCTGTCAGCCGCTCGCGATCGACCTCGGTAGCCCGCAGTGCTGCGTAATAAGCGCAGGACGCCTCCAAGGTATGCCGGAACTCCAATAGGTCACGCTGTGCTTCGGGATTGCTTTCCAGGAGCTGCAGCAGCGGATCACTGAACGTCGAGCCCAGCGACTCCACCACATAGTTGCCGCCGCCCTGACGACTGATCAGCAAACCCTTGGCCGTCAGCTTCTGGATCGCCTCACGCAACGAAGGGCGTGACACACCGAACTGCTCGGCCAGGGTCCGTTCGGCCGGCAATCGCTCGCCGGACTTCAACGTGCCCTCGAGGATCATGCCTTCAAGCCGCTCGACAATATCGTCAGACAAACGGCGCTGACGAATCTGATCAAACCCCATAACTCGATTCTCCACGGTCCCCGACGGCTCGCCGGGCTCTCTATTCTGGCCCATCCGGGCCTCGTCCACACCCAACAAAAAATATTAATGCCAGCAGATCAGATGTCATCTGCACCGCTTATTCGACGAAAGTTTCAAAGCGGCAAATTGACACACGACGACCAAGGCTTTTACCCTAGCCGACAGCGCTTGTAAATTGGTATTACCAATTATCCAAGCCGCTAACCAGTGCCTGACCAACAACAATTAGGGGCTCACCCAATATGCAAACCTGGCAACAGCTTTACAGCCCGCTCGGCAGCCTAGGCTTGTCCGCACTCGCGGCCGTCATTCCCATCGTGTTTTTCTTCCTCGCCCTGGCGGTGTTTCGCCTCAAGGGGCACGTGGCGGGCAGCATCACCCTGGCCTTGGCGATTGCCGTCGCGATCTTCGCTTTCCAGATGCCGGCCGACATGGCGTTTGCCGCCGCCGGCTATGGCTTTGCCTATGGTCTTTGGCCGATTGCCTGGATCATCGTCGCCGCCGTGTTTCTCTACAAACTGACCGTCAAGAGCGGCCAGTTCGAAATCATCCGCAGCTCGGTGCTGTCGATTACCGATGACCAACGCCTGCAAGTGTTGCTGATCGGCTTCTGCTTCGGCGCATTCCTGGAAGGTGCCGCCGGTTTCGGCGCTCCCGTCGCGATTACCGCCGCGCTGCTGGTCGGCCTGGGTTTCAACCCGCTCTACGCCGCCGGCCTGTGCCTGATCGCCAACACCGCTCCGGTAGCCTTCGGCGCACTGGGCATTCCGATTATCGTTGCGGGCCAGGTCACCGGGATCGACGCTTTCAAAATCGGCGCCATGACCGGCAGGCAGCTGCCGCTGTTGTCGCTGTTCGTGCCGTTCTGGCTGGTGTTCATGATGGATGGGCTGCGCGGTGTGCGGGAAACCTGGCCGGCCGCCCTGGTGGCGGGCTTGAGTTTCGCCATCACCCAGTATTTCACTTCGAACTTCATCGGCCCGGAACTGCCGGACATCACGTCGGCCCTGGCCAGCCTGGTATCCCTGACGCTGTTCCTGAAAATCTGGCAGCCCAAGCGTACCGCCGGCGCCCAGATTGCCGGTGCAACCTCCAGCGCAGCGATCACCGCCAGCGTCGGCGGTTTCGGCCAGCCGCGCAGCACCGTGGCTTCGCCCTACAGCCTGGGGGAAATCATCAAGGCCTGGTCACCGTTCCTGATCCTGACCGTGCTGGTGACCATCTGGACCCTGAAGCCCTTCAAGGCGATGTTCGCCGCCGGTGGCTCGATGTATGGCTGGGTATTCAACTTCGCGATCCCGCACCTGGATCAACTGGTCATCAAGGTCGCCCCTATCGTGATCAACCCCACGGCGATTCCGGCGGTGTTCAAGCTCGATCCGATTTCGGCCACCGGCACGGCGATTTTCTTCTCGGCACTCATCTCGATGATCGTCTTGAAGATCAACTTCAGAACTGGTCTTACCACTTTGAAGGAGACCTTCTACGAACTGCGCTGGCCTATCCTGTCCATCGGCATGGTGCTGGCGTTCGCCTTCGTCACCAACTTCTCGGGCATGTCATCAACCATGGCCCTGGTATTGGCCGGAACTGGCGCCGCGTTCCCGTTCTTCTCGCCATTCCTCGGTTGGCTGGGCGTGTTCCTGACCGGCTCCGATACCTCGTCCAATGCGCTGTTCGGCTCGCTGCAAGCGACAACCGCGCACCAGATCGGTGTCAACGACACATTGCTCGTGGCAGCCAATACCAGTGGCGGCGTCACCGGCAAAATGATTTCGCCGCAATCGATCGCCGTAGCCTGCGCGGCAACCGGCCTGGTGGGCAAGGAATCGGATCTGTTCCGTTTCACCCTGAAACACAGCCTATTCTTTGCAACGATCGTCGGCTTGATCACGTTGGCCCAGGCCTACTGGTTCACCGGCATGCTGGTTCACTGAGTACTACACGAAACATTAAAAAACCCGACGCTGAAACGTGATTCGGCGTCCGCTATTCACCACCGGGTCTGCAAGGCTGCTGAAAGATTTCCTCTCTATATTCAGCAGCCTCAGCAGACGGATAACCGGGACCACCCGGAGACACGCCTGATGAGCGAGCTTTTTTACAACGCCGTGCCGAACGCGACCCGAGTCGCCCCGCCATTGCCTGAGCCGCGCCAGTATCCCAGCGAGAAACCCCGACGGGTCTATCTGTTCGGAACCTGCGTGGTGGATCTGTTCTACCCCGAAGCCGGGATGGACGCGATTCATCTGCTTGAGCGCGAAGGCATCCAGGTCGACTACCCGCAAGGCCAGACGTGCTGCGGGCAACCGGCCTACACCTCGGGATATACCGAGCAGGCGCGGACGGTGGCGCGGGCGCAACTGGCCCTGTTTGCCGGGGATTATCCGGTGGTCGTGCCGTCGGGCTCGTGTGCCGGCATGCTGCGTGAACATTACGCCGACCTGTTCAAGGACGAACCGCAAATGCTCAAGCAGGTCCAGGCCCTGGCGGCCAGGACCTATGAGCTGGCCGAGTTCCTGCTGTTTGTGTGCAAGGTGCAATTGAACGACGGTGGCGCGCCGGTAAAGGTCGCGCTGCATACGTCCTGCTCGGCACGACGGGAAATGAATACGCACCTGCATGGCCGTGCGTTGTTGGCACAGCTGCGCAACGTGGAGCGGGTCGACCACAGTCACGAAAGTGAATGCTGCGGTTTTGGTGGGACGTTCAGCGTTCGCATGCCGGATATTTCCGGCGCGATGGTGGCCGACAAGACCCGCGCGCTGAAGGAATCCGGCGCGCATCAGGTAGTCAGCGCCGACTGCGGTTGCCTGATGAACATCAACGGGGCGCTGGAAAAACAGCGCGAAGCGCTACGCGGCCAGCATCTGGCGAGCTTCCTCTGGCAGCGAACCGGAGGTGCCGCATGAGCACGCCGACGCTGATTCCTACCGTTACAGTGCAGGAAGATTTTCGCGCCCGCGCCCACAAGGCGCTGGACGACACGCAACTGCGAAACAACTTTCGCACTGCGATGGATTCGCTGATGACAAAACGGGCAACGTCCTTCAGCGATGCCCACGAAAGAGAACACCTGCGGGTGCTGGGCAATGCTGTCCGCGCCCGCGCGTTATCCAAGCTGCCCGACCTGCTCGAGCAACTTGAAGCAAACCTGACCCGCAACGGTGTGAATGTGCACTGGGCGGAAACGGTGGACGAGGCCAATGGCATCGTCCTGTCGATCATCCGCGCTCACGAGGCGCGGCAAGTGATCAAGGGCAAATCGATGGTCAGCGAAGAGATGGAGATGAACCATTTCCTCGAGGCTCGGGACATTGAATGTCTCGAATCCGATATGGGGGAATACATCGTCCAGCTCGACCACGAGAAGCCTTCACACATAATCATGCCGGCAATCCACAAGAATGCCGGTCAGGTCGCGTCCTTGTTCCACGACAAACTTGGCGTGGAGTACACCAAGGACGTCGACCAACTCATTCAGATCGGTCGCAAGGTCTTGCGGCAGAAATTTTTCGAAGCCGACGTCGGCGTTTCCGGTGTCAACTTCGCCGTCGCCGAAACCGGCACGCTGCTGCTGGTGGAAAACGAAGGCAACGGGCGGATGTCGACCACGGTGCCGCCGGTGCACATTGCCGTGACCGGCATTGAAAAAGTCGTGGAGAACCTGCGGGACGTCGTGCCGCTGCTCTCGCTGCTGACCCGCTCGGCGCTGGGCCAGCCGATCACCACCTACGTCAACATGATCTCCGGCCCGCGCAAGGCAAACGAACTGGACGGGCCGCAGGAAGTTCACCTGGTCCTGCTCGACAACGGTCGCAGCCAGGCGTTTGCCGACAGTGAGCTGCGCCAGACCCTGAACTGCATTCGCTGCGGCGCCTGTATGAACCATTGCCCGGTCTACACGCGAATTGGTGGTCATGCCTACGGCGAGGTTTACCCGGGACCTATCGGAAAAATCATCACGCCGCACATGGTCGGCCTGGCCAAGGTGCCGGATCACCCGAGCGCGTCTTCGCTGTGCGGTGCCTGCGGCGAAGTGTGTCCGGTGAAGATTCCGATCCCAGCCCTGCTGCGACGGCTGCGAGAAGAAAACGTCAAGGCGCCGGACAGCCCCAACCCGGTCATGCGCGGCCAGGGCAGCAAGTATTCAGCCAAGGAGCGCTTCATCTGGAATGCCTGGGCCCGGCTCAACAGCTCGCCACGGCTGTACCGGCTGTTCGCTTTCCTCGCCACGCGCCTGCGCGGCCTGACACCGCAGAATGTCGGCCCCTGGACCCAGAACCACAGCGCCCCGAAACCCGCCGCCCGCTCGTTGCACGACCTGGCCCGCGACCACCTGACCCCGCAGGGAGACCGCCGATGAGCGCCAAGGAAAATATCCTCGCCAAGCTGCGTAAAAGCCTGACCGGCACCACGCCCGTTGCCGACAACTACGACGTCGAACTGGTGACACAGACCTACCGCTACGCGCCCGAGGAGCGAATCCCACAACTGCGCAAGCTGATGGAAGCGGTGCACACCGAAATTCACCTGACGTCCGGCGAAGCCTGGCCGACGCTGCTGGCGCAACTGCTGCGCGACCGACAACTGCCGAGCCTGCTGATCGCACCGACGACGCCCCACGGGCAAAAAATCGTACAGTTCTGGGCGAACAATCCGGGGCTTCCTGCGCTCAAGGCCTACGATCGGCCGGTGGAGGAATGGAAAGCCGAGCTGTTCAACGATACGCCTGCCAGCCTGACCGGCACCCTCGGAGCCATCGCCGCGACCGGCAGCCTGATTCTCTGGCCGACGCGGGAAGAACCGCGCCTGATGAGCCTCGTCCCGCCGGTGCACTTCGCCTTGCTCAAGGCCAGCGAAATCCGTGACAACTTCTATGAAGTGCAACAGGAATTCGAATGGGCCCAAGGCATGCCGACCAACGCCCTGTTGGTGTCGGGCCCGTCAAAGACCGCCGACATTGAGCAGGTCCTGGCCTACGGCGCCCATGGTCCAAAGGACCTGGTGGTGCTGATTCTGGAGGACCAATGACGCTTCCGGCCCCTTTCCTGCGCGACGTACACCAACTGATCCCGCAAAAACGACGCTTCGACGACCCGTTGTCGACCCTGGCCTTCGGCACCGATGCGAGCTTCTATCGGCTGATTCCGAAACTGGTGGTACGCGTCGAAAGCGAAGACGAAGTCATCGCCCTGCTGCAACTGGCCCAGCGCGACCGGGTTCCGGTGACCTTCCGTGCGGCCGGCACCAGCCTGTCCGGCCAAGCCATCAGCGACTCAGTGCTGATTGTGCTCGGGGACAACTGGAACGGCCGGGAAATTCGCGAGCAAGGCACGCAGATCCGCTTGCAACCCGGCGTGATCGGCGCCCAGGCCAACGCCTGGCTGGCCCCGTTCGGGCGCAAGATCGGCCCGGATCCGGCGTCGATCAATGCCTGCAAGATTGGCGGCATCGTCGCCAACAACGCCAGCGGCATGTGCTGCGGCACAGCGCAGAACACCTATCACACCCTGGCCGGCATTCGCCTGGTACTCGCCGATGGCACGCGCCTGGACACCGAAGACGCCGCCAGCGTGGCGGCATTCAGGGCGAGCCACGGCGAACTGCTGGAGCGACTGGCAACCCTTGGTCGCGAGACCCGCGCCAACACGGAGCTCGCCGCCCGAATTCGCCACAAGTACCGTCTGAAAAATACCACCGGCCTGTCGCTCAATGCCCTGGTGGATTTCGACGAGCCGGTGGATATCCTCAGCCATCTGCTGGTGGGCTCTGAAGGCACCTTGGGATTCATCAGCGCGGTGACCTACAACACCGTCATCGACCACCCGAACAAAGCCTCGGCACTGATCGTGTTTCCAGATGTGGAGACCTGCTGCAACGCCGTGACCGTACTGAAAAGCCAGCCGGTTTCAGCCGTGGAACTGCTGGACCGCCGCAGCCTGCGCTCGGTGCAGGACAAGCCGGGCATGCCGGATTTCGTACAGCACCTGTCGAGCAATGCCTGCGCGTTGCTGATCGAATCCCGCGCCGCTTCGTCATCGTTACTACAGGAACAACTGACCCGGATCATGGCTTCTCTGACGGCTTTCCCGGTGGAAAGGCAAGTCGACTTCACCGAGGACCCGCGAGAAAACGCCCGCCTGTGGGCCATCCGCAAAGACACCTTCCCAGCGGTGGGCGCGGTACGCAAGACCGGAACCACGGTCATCATCGAAGACGTGACCTTCCCGGTCGAGCAACTGGCCGCTGGCGTGAATCGCCTGATCGCCCTGTTCGACAAACATCACTACGACGAAGCGATCCTTTTCGGACACGCACTGGAAGGCAATCTGCACTTTGTCTTCACCCAAGGCTTCAACAGCACTGAAGAAGTCGCACGCTACCAGGCGTTCATGGATGACGTAGCGCAACTGGTGGCGGTTGAATTCGGCGGCTCGCTGAAAGCCGAACACGGCACCGGCCGCAACATGGCACCGTTCGTCGAGCTGGAATGGGGCACTGACGCGTATCAATTGATGTGGCAGCTCAAGCGCTTGCTCGACCCCAACGGCATCCTCAACCCGGACGTGGTGCTCAGCGAGGACCCGCAGATCCACCTCAAGCACCTCAAGCCATTGCCGGCGGCCGATGAAATAGTCGACAAGTGCATCGAGTGCGGCTTCTGCGAGCCGGTGTGTCCCTCCAAGGACCTGACCTTGAGCCCGCGCCAGCGCATCGTGATCTGGCGCGACATTCAAGCGAAAAAGCGCGCCGGTATCGATACCTCCGAGCTGGAAACGGCCTACCAATACCAGGGCATCGATACCTGTGCCGCCACCGGGCTGTGCGCTCAACGCTGCCCTGTAGGCATCAATACTGGCGAGCTGGTGAAAAAACTCCGCAGCCGTACCGCGACGCGTACGAAAACCGCCGATTGGCTTGCCGGCAATTTCGCCACTGCGCTGCAAGGGGCGCGCTTTACCCTGCACGTCGCCAACGGTGCGCGGATGATGTTGGGAGCGCCGCGCCTGGCACGCTTGTCCGCCGGGCTGACGCGGCTGTCCAAAGGACAGGTCCCGCAGTGGACCAACGCCATGCCGCAGCCGGAAAGGGCGATTCGGTTCAGCCCCAGCGTGTCGGACGAACGACCGAGGGTGGTTTATCTGGCGGCCTGCGTGTCGCGGGTCATGGGCCCGGCGGCAGGGGACAAAGAACAGACGTCGTTGCACGACAAGACCCGCGGGCTGCTGGAAAAAGCCGGTTACCAAGTCGTTTTCCCGGACAACGTAGACAGCCTCTGCTGCGGCCAACCCTTTGCATCCAAAGGCTACGCCGAACAGGCCGAGCACAAGCGCCAGGAACTGATCGGCGCGCTGCTGCACGCCAGCCGCGGCGGGCTCGACCCGATCTATTGCGATACCAGCCCATGTACCCTGCGCCTGGTTCAAGACTTGGGTGACGTACGCCTGGACCTGTACGACCCGGTGCGTTTCATTCGCACGCACCTGATGGATCGCCTCGACTTCACGCCTCAAGAGGCGCCCATTGCGGTGCACGTCACCTGCAGCACGCAGCACCTTGGCGAGAGCCAGGCGTTGATCGATCTGGCGCGCAGGTGCAGCAAAAACGTGGTCATCCCGGAAGGCATCCATTGCTGCGGGTTTGCCGGGGACAAAGGCTTCACCACGCCGGAACTGAACGCCCACTCGTTGCGCACGCTGAAGGGCGCGGTAGAGCATTGCAGCGAAGGAATCTCCACCAGCCGGACCTGTGAGATCGGTCTTACGCAACACGGTGCGATTGATTACCACGGGCTGGTTTATCTGGTCGACCGAGTGACGCGGCCCAGGGCGATGTGAAAAAAATAGAACCCTGACGAACAACGGCAGTCCATTGATCAGGTCCCGCAAACGCGGGACTTCCTCAACAGGTAGCCGCCCTGATGGCCAGCAAATGCTGCCCTTGGGTCAAGGAGAGACATATGAAACGCTCTGTGCTGTTAGGT
Organism: Pseudomonas sp. Z2-11; assembly: GCF_054161305.1. Classification (NCBI taxonomy): domain Bacteria; kingdom Pseudomonadati; phylum Pseudomonadota; class Gammaproteobacteria; order Pseudomonadales; family Pseudomonadaceae; genus Pseudomonas; species Pseudomonas sp. Z2-11. Next base: position 803,516 of record NZ_CP096395.1, on the reverse strand, counting down.
CTGTTTGTCACTGCTTCGATGCTGGCATCACCCTCGTTTGCTGCCGGCGATTCGGACAGTCTCTGCGCCACCAACATCAAAACCATTGAGAATGCCAAGACCCAGTACCAAGGCTCGGATTCGCAAGGCCAAATCGAGGCGAGCCTTCAGCAAGCGAAGGCCGCTCAAGCCTTGAAAACCAAGGAAGGCACCGAGAAATGCATCTCTGAAACCACCCAGACCATCCAAGAGATGCAGAAGACCAACAAAGACGGTAAAAACTCCTGAATGCAGTGGGCCAACCTTCGGGTTGGCCCCTGATGCGTTTTGGCGTACACTACGCAGGCCTGTCGCTCTACAGATTCACAGAGCGCCAGGTTCGGGGCCGTTTAGGATTCGACGCCGGTTGCGAAACTTTAGGTGCATGCCGAGTTGGTAACAGAACTCGTAAATCCACTGTTGCAACTTCCTATAGTTGCCAATGACGAAACCTACGGGGAATACGCTCTCGCTGCGTAAGCAGCCTTAGCCCTTCCCTTCTGGTACCTTCGGGTCCAGCAATCACCAGGGGATGTCCGTAAACCCAAAGTGATTGTCATATAGAACGGAATCGCCGTGCAGTACGTTGTGGACGAAGCGGCTAAAACTTACACAACTCGCCCAAAGCACCCTGCCCGTCGGGTCGCTGAGGGTTAACTTAATAGACACGGCTACGCATGTAGTACCGACAGCGGAGTACTGGCGGACGGGGGTTCAAATCCCCCCGGCTCCACCATTTAGTCTTCCCAGGAAGACCCAGAAAAGCCGTAAAGCCTAGAGAAATCAAAGCTTTACGGCTTTTTTTATTGTCGGCGTTTTCCCACCTAATCCTAGGCATCCCATGGATGACGGGGACATATGAAGCTCATCAATCTAACCTGCAGGAGGCCCGGCGCAAATATGATAATGCTCGTGCTCAGCTTGCCAGTGCCCCCTTCGCTGCAAATAGGCAGGGCCAAAGTGGTAAGCCACCTTTAGCGAGATACCCGCCAGTCCTTGAAGCTAGGATGAGCACTACTTATCGCTCCAGTACTGGCTGAATTGCTAAACTGCGCCGATTTGGCGCCTGTAATGCGCCAGGCGCAGTCCAAAAGGAATTCCTACCGATGTCAGCCTTATCAGCTTTGCTGAATACCTACCGCAGCGCTTCTGTCACCGAACGCGAAAAAGGTACTTATTTCGAAGAGCTGATTTGCACTTACCTCCGCAACGAAGCCACTTACCGCGACCTTTACGACAAAGTGTGGACGTATGCGGAGTGGGCGACGGAACAAAGCCTCAGTGGCAAGGATGCGGGCATTGATTTAGTGGCTCGCACCCAAGGCACCGGCGAGTACCACGCGATCCAGTGCAAGCTATACGCCGAGGACTACAAGGTCCAGAAGAAGGACATAGACAGTTTCTTCACCGCCTCGGGCAAGGCTCCGTTCTCGCACCGCGTCATCGTCGCCACCACCAACAACTGGAGCGAGCACGCCGAGGACGCGTTGCAAGGCCAGCAGCCTCCGGTCAGTAAAATCGACTTGCAAGCCCTGAAAGACAGCCAGATAGACTGGGCCAAGTATCAGCCCCATCAAGCCGTCGCGCTCAAGACCAAAAAGCAGCTGCGCGAGCACCAGCAAACCGCGTTGAATGCCGTGGCCGCTGGCCTCAAGGACGCCGGACGCGGCAAGCTGATCATGGCCTGCGGCACCGGCAAGACCTTCACCAGCCTGAAAATTGCCGAGCAGCAGGCCGGCAAGGGTAAGCATGTACTGTTCCTGGTGCCCAGCCTGTCGCTGCTATCGCAGACCCTTACCGAATGGACGCAGGAAAGCGCCACCCCGCTCCACAGCTTTGCCGTCTGCTCCGACAGTGACGTAGGCAAGAAGCGAAAAGCAGAGGATGACGCGGTTCAGGTGTTCACCCATGAATTGCGATACCCGGCCACTACCAAGGCAGATCGCCTCGCGGCAGAAATGCTCAAGCGTCACGATGCCGAACACATGAGCGTGGTGTTCTCCACCTATCACTCCATCGATGTGATCAGCCGCGCCCAGGCTGATCATGGCCTGGCCGCTTTCGATCTGGTGATCTGCGACGAAGCGCACCGCACCACGGGTGCCACCTTTGGCGACGATGACGAAAGCAACTTTGTGCGCGTTCATGATGCCGACTACATCCGCGCCACCAAACGTCTGTACATGACCGCCACGCCGCGCATCTACGGTGACAACGCCAAGCTCAAGGCCGAGTCCGGCGAAGTCACCCTGTGCTCGATGGATGACGAAGCGCTCTACGGCAAAGAGCTGTTCGTCATCAACTTCTCCGAGGCCGTTCAGCGAGGCCTGCTCACCGATTACAAGGTGCTGGTACTCACCGTCGAGGAGAGCACCATCAGCCGCCGCCTTCAGGAAATGCTGAAGGACGAGAACAACCAGCTTAAGGTAGACGACGCCGCCAAGATAGTCGGTTGCTGGAAGGCACTGGCCAAGCAGGGATTGGCCGAAAACTTGGTGGGTGATGATCAGCCCATGAGACGCGCTGTAGCTTTCTGCCAGGTCATCTCGCCCAACTACAAGGGTACCAAGCACAAGGTTAGCTCGATCAACATCGCCAGCATGTTCCAGTCGGTGGTGGAAGCTTATCAAGACTCCGAAAATATCGTTGAGGACTCACGCATCATCTGCGAAGCCGCACACGTTGATGGCGGCATGAATGCGAGTGCCAAGGAAGCCAAGCTCAACTGGCTCAAAGAAGAACCGCCAGCCAATACCTGCCGCATCCTCAGCAACGTACGCTGCCTGTCTGAAGGTGTGGACGTACCGGCGCTTGACGCTGTGCTCTTCCTGACCCCGCGTAACTCCCAGGTGGACGTGGTGCAATCCGTTGGTCGGGTAATGCGCAACGCACCGGGCAAGAAACGCGGATATGTGGTGCTGCCCGTGGTCATTCCGGCCGGCATGGAGCCTCACGAAGCGCTCAATGACAACCAAACCTACAAAGTGGTCTGGCAGGTGCTCCAGGCACTGCGCTCGCACGACGACAGCTTCGACGCCATGGTCAACAAGCTCGACCTGATCGGCTCTGACCCGCGCAAGATGGAAGTCATCGCCATCACCGACAAGGCCGAGAAAAAGGCCAGGAAAGCCAGCGGCACCGGCAACGTTCAGACGGGCAAAGGCCAGTACGGCATTGGTGAGAAACGCGCTAAGTACGATGTCGAAGGCCAGATGACCCAGCAGGCCGAGCTGGCCTATGAGGTGGGGGAAATCGAGAAGGCCATCTACGCCAAGATCGTCTCCAAGTGCGGCAACCGCCACCACTGGGAAGACTGGGCCAACGATATTGCCAAGATCGCCCGTACCCATATAGATCGAATCCAGGGCATTTTGGAGAACCCGGCGAACACACAGGAAAAGGCGGCCTTTAACGCCTTTGCCACCGAGCTGCGCGATGACCTCAATGACAGCATCAGCGATGGCGAGATTGTCGAAATGCTCGCCCAGCACCTAGTAACAAAGCCAGTTTTCGATGCGCTGTTCGATGAATACAACTTTGCCAGTCAAAACCCTATTTCAAAGGCCATGCAAGGCGTGCTGGATGCGCTCCACGAGCACCGGCTAGATAAAGAAGCCGATACCTTGGAGAGGTTCTACGCCAGCGTTCGTCAGCGTGCTGTCGGCATCGATAACGCCCAAGGCAAACAGAAGATAATCGTCGAGCTGTACGAAAAATTCTTTGCCAATGCTTTCCCTAAGCTGCGTGACAAGCTGGGTATCGTTTACACCCCGGTTCAGGTAGTGGACTTCATCCTCCATAGTGTCAACCACCTTCTTCAACAGGAGTTCGGCCAAACTCTCGGCAGCAAGGGCGTCCATATCATCGATCCCTTTACTGGCACCGGTACCTTTATCACCCGGTTGATCCAGTCGGGCTTGATCAAGCCGGAAGAACTGTCGCACAAGTTCAAGCATGAGATCCATGCCAACGAGCTGGTACTGCTGGCCTATTACATCGCCGCCATTAATATCGAAGCTGCCTATCACGGTGAAGTCATTGACGAATACACACCGTTCGAAGGCATTTGCCTGACCGACACCTTCCAGATGTATGAGAAGGAAGACCTGGTAGACGAACTGCTTGAGGACAACAGCGCCCGACGCAAACGGCAGAAAAACTTGGACATTCGAGTGATTGTGGGAAACCCACCATACTCCATAGGACAAGGCAGCCAGAACGACAACAACCAAAACGTAAGCTACCCCGCATTGGATCGGCGAATCGAGGAAACTTACGCAGCGCTTTCTGAGGCCACTCTGTCAAGGGGTCTCTACGATAGCTACATACGCTCTATTCGCTGGGCCAGTGACCGTATCGGAAATGCTGGGATCATTGGCTTTGTTACCAACGCTGGATTCTTGGACGCCGCCTCGCAGGACGGGATGCGCAAATGCTTGGCGGATGAGTTTTCCAGCCTCTATGTGTTCCACCTGCGCGGCAACCAGCGCACCAGTGGCGAAACCTCTCGCAAAGAAGGAGGCAAGATATTCGGCAGTGGTAGCCGGGCACCTATCGCCATTTCGCTGTTGGTTAAGAATCCCAACGCACATGCTCAAGGCCAGATTTTTTTTCACGACATTGGCGATTATCTAAGTCGAGATGAAAAGCTTGAAAAAATAGCAGACTACGCCAGCGTGACCGGTATCGAGCAATGGCAGCGGATTATCCCGGACGAGCATGGCGATTGGCTAAAGCAGCGCGACAACAGTTTTGGTCAGTTCATCGCGACCGGCGACAAAAAGAATAGTGACATCAAGCTGTTCGACAGTTTCTCTCTTGGCGTTGTAACGGCGCGCGATGCTTGGGCCTACAACGCCAGCCGGATGAAGCTAGATGCCAACATGAGCAGTATGATCGACTTCTATAACGCTGAAGTGGCTCGCTTTGATGCAGCGCATAAAGGGCTGGACACAAAAGCTAGACAGGAACAAGTCAACAACTTTATTAGCGTCGACCCGGCACATATTAGCTGGTCTCGCGCTTTGAAGCAGAACCTTGGAAAGGGGCGCACGTATACGTTTGAAAGTGAATGCTTGGTGACAGGATTGTATCGACCATTCACTAAACAGTGGATGTATTTCAATCGTGCTTTTAACGAGATGGTGCTACAGATCCCGCGCCTCTTCCCCAATCCCAGCGCGGAAAACTTGGTGATCGGCGTTTCAGCCTCTGGCGAAAAAGTGGCCTTCAGTGCGTTGATTTCACGTCATGTACCGAGCCTTCACTTCGTTGATATTGAAGGCTCACAATGCTTTCCCCTCTACCTTTACGACGAAGCCGACCAAGCCTCAGATAATGACCTCTTTGCAGAACCAGTTGAAAGTGGGTTGCGCCGCCGCGATGCGATAACGGACGCAGGCCTTGCACACTTCCATACGGCCTACCCCGGCGAATTGATCAGCAAGGAAGACCTGTTCTACTACGTCTACGGTATTCTACATTCGCCTGACTACCGCGAGCGCTACGCAGACAACCTGAGCAAGGAGCTGCCACGCATTCCAGCAGTTAAGAAAAGCGCCGACTTCTGGACATTCAGTAAGGCGGGCCGCGCCTTAGCCGACCTTCATCTTAACTACGAAACTGTCGAGCCATATCCACTGACCATAGAGTCTAAGGGCACGCTCTCCGCCGCGGACTACCGAGTGGAGAAGATGAAGTTCGCCAAGAAGGGCGACAAAACCACTGTTATCTACAACCACCGCATCACCCTCAAGGGCATTCCTGAAGAGGCCTGGGATTACGTGGTCAACGGCAAGGCCGCGCTGGACTGGGTGATGGAGCGGCAAGCTGTGCGCACCGACAAGGCCAGCGGCATCGTTAACGACGCCAACGACTGGGCCAGTGAAACCATGGGCAACCCCAAGTACCCACTAGAGCTGTTTCAGCGCGTGGTTACCGTCAGCCTGGAAACCCAGAAAATCGTCAAGGCGCTGCCCAGACTTGATATCGCTATAGATAACTAGTTGAGTCCGATAAAACGCTGAGCGCTCAGACAACTACTGCCTTGGTTGGCCCCCCTTTCCAACCAAGGCAGAGCACCTGCTGATTGCCAGCCCAGGACTCTCATGTTAAATGTGTCCGTCCCAAGCGTTCCCTATCGATCCGCAACGGGCCGCCACGTCGCCCCGGCAACGACGTTGAAAACTTTCGCCTCGTTCGCATCCGCTGAGCGGGCAGCATCAACTGCCATTGGTTGATTTGCGTACCTGGTCAGCACACTCACATTCCGTTCTGCCCCTAGAAGCCTCACGGCCTAGTTTATCTGTAGCCCACAACGACCTCCGCCGCTACCGAACATTAATCTCGGAAGCGCGCATACACCTATGCGTGTAACAAATGCCCTTGCTCGCTATATAGCTAGCCGATATCCGTCTTTTATCCTTTTAGCAGTAGTGCTGGAGGACGCTGCCCCACGCTTCAGGCCTAGGACTCAAAACCTATGGCAAAGCACGTTAGCAACTTTGACGACGTCGGCGACGAGGACTATGACTATGCTCAGGCTGCGGACAGTCAATTGTCGTCCGGGCCGAAATTCATCTTGAGCTGCACCTTCGGGGTTGCACTGCGGTGCTCCATGACCTTCAGCACTTCATACTCCGCCCTTAAGCCATCCTTGGTAATTCTTTGAGTTCGGCGAACGCTGGCAAGAATGATGTCATCCTTGGCGAACTGTTCTAGGTTGAGCTGGACGCGCTTTAAAAACTCCAAGTCCAGAACAGTGGCATAGAAAACATTACCGCCGCCCTCGGTAAACCGCCATTTATTGTCATCTTGGAAAGCCAGATTCAATACTTGCAGGTTGGCGATGTATGTATCTTCTCCCAGCGTTTCGTCCTGGGGAGCAGGAGTCTTAAAATAGTAGGATTCGCTTCGCTCCACATGCATGATTACCTGATCACCCTCAACAGTGGAAACGGAAGTGATGCCTTCTCTCTCTAGTGGTTCGGTGATTACACCCTCCAGCGCTTTTCGCAATTTGTAGTCTTGGACCAGCTTAAGGACGCGCTCTTCTGTATCCAGATGCTCATCGCCAACGAAGAGTCGGACCGCACCACTTTCCAGCGGCTCAATGCGTGTCACCCCTCGCCCGCGAAGCCACTTAATGACCTGTATGACGCCTTTACAGCTGTCGCGCACAGAAAATCCAAGCAGAGTGCATATCGTGGCAATGCCTACCACTGATTGCCCACTGGTCAGATCGAGCACTTTTTGCCAAAGGCTTTGGGCCAGCTCCATTTCAATCCCAAAGGAGCCAGCCTTGAAGGATGCATGGACGTCCACGGAAACTTTTACTTGCTCACCGTTCAGGATCATATTCGCGCGCTCTACCAAGTCGCCCATCGCAAGTAAGGCTGGTGCGAGCGCGCGAACGTCCATCCGATGCTCATCGAGCGCAGGACCGTCGTAGACAAGGTGAAATTTAGAATGCTGGCCCATGAATTCGGTCATCCTTGGTTTCCTTACCAATCAGGTGCTTAAAGTGGTGAGTATGATCGTCGAAAGGAGATGTCTGCGTCCAATTGAAAGCCTTGATGGTGCGACTCTATTCGCTGTGTGACCCGGCCCAGCGCCGTTTTGTTTATTGGGCGCCATCCCGATCCGAAATGAACAGGCCTACCGTTGATTTACTTCTCTGATATCCGCCTGACGAGCCTGCAGCGCAATCAACCGGTCGCCGGCGCTGGCGGTGGCAGGCACTGCGTTGCAACTGGCTAGATCCTCGGCGAGGAGCACAGACAGCCGTAAATCAGTGCTGGCGAAGGCGTTCGCGCAGGCGATATTGATCACGTTGTGCATCGGTAAGTGCTCGGTGGTGGGTTTGGTCATTGGCGGTCAGCTGATGTTCCAGGGCCTGGCGCTTGCCCTGCTCTGCCTGAACCTGGCGTGCGGCCGCGCTCCCAATCTTTGCCAAGTTGACCTTGTGCAAACCGGCCTGCTTCGCAAGCTGCCCGCTTTACCGCCAATCCTGCATCTTCCCCGTCGCACTGATCGCCATTATCAACACCACGGCCGCGCGTAGTGTTGGGTCGCACCGTTGTTAATGTCAGGCTCGGCGCCGGGAACCACCCGATCGGCTGCCCGCTGGGCCTGGGCGAACTGCTTCGGCGGAATCGGCTTGGCGCCGCTCAGGTAGGATATTCGGGTCGTTCTTGTTCCAGCAACTGTACTGGTACCAGACCAGACACACCTATGCGTCGATGATGTTGTCAGCAGGCGAGCATCCGATGTGAGTGGCAAAACAGACGGGGCATACGGACTGGACAATGATTGCCAGGTTTTAGGGTCGTTGGATGCTATCAGCAGATGCGGAGGCTAACAGTAGAGCGGAGTCTCTATGGCAAGCAGGTGGTCCAGCTCCGGGTCTGCCTGCTAAAGTCGGTACTGCTGCAGAGTGCCCCCTCAGAAAAATGCAAAGGAGACCGGCTTCATGGACAACCCAGGGCTCGAAGATATGGACTTCAGTAAAGTTCAAATAGCTCAATCGGATGATTCATATGACGCCCACGCTAAAGCATCAATTTTATTGCGAGTGGTGGAAGGTGCTGGCGTGGCTCTGTACCAGCACAAGCCAGGTGGCTCCGCCGAAAACTTGCCTACCAGGCGCGACCTATATAAATACGACGGAGGCCTCGCTTGGGGGTATAAAGGCTCCGGTGCGGTGAATCTTGCGCATGCAATCGCGGGAAAAATTTATGAGTACGACCAGCTCAGCTCCACAGAGCTCTCCGACAAGGCGTACCAAATCGTTGAGCTCGTGGTCTCCAAACTTCAGAAAGATGAGCCAGCTGATCTACAAATCTCCGAGATCAAGAAGCTCCTCGGTTAATGACAGCAAAATGGCAGCTTGAAGGCTGAAAGCCACGTTGCACAATGGTTGGACGGGAGTTCAAATCTCCCGGCTCCATCAATTGATCAACTAAAGACGTCCACGGACGTCTTTTTTGTGCTTGGAACTCAGGGAATCAAGGGCTTTAGAGCCGCTGGCTTCCGTAGAAAAATTTTGTGTTCCGCTCGTTTTGATATTTCAAATGGTATACCGGGCCGTCTGATGCTAATCCCCGCTGAGCTGTCAGACGCTAGCGCTGCCAGGCCGCCAGAGCCACCACCCCTCTGCAGCGGCCACGGGGAACATATACTTCCGGAAAAATCGTTCCGATACGTTGATCGGTAACTCTCGCTATTAACGACGCAACTCAGCTTCAGATGACCTGAAGGTCTCGCAGTACTTCTGGGTGCTGGCTTGCAACTCTTAGTAGAGTTTGTGCTGCACCGGCAGGTCGACGACGACCCTGCTCCCAATCCTGTAACGTACGCAGGCTGACTCCCAGCAGCTCTGCAAATGCACTTTGAGATACACCGACTTTGGCCCGGGCCACAGCCGAAAGGGTCACCTCGGTTGTACGTGCCGCTTTGCCAGCTTTCATTTGGCGTACGGAAGCCAACAAGTCGTTCTGAAAATTCTCCAGCTCATGATCCATTACAGATATCCTCTTTCAATTGATTCAGGAAGGCGGTCGGCAGGTTGTCAAATTTCGCCTTGGCATAGGCGATCAGCAACCAGATACAGCCTTCAGAAAGCGCGTTGTAGTAGTGATCCGCGTACCGCCGCGCTTGCCCATCCCCACCACGAGACCAGCACACCTTACGCAACCCACCGCAGCCGGGAATCACATCGCCTGCCAACGGGTTCGCAGCCAATGGTAACAACTGTGGATCTTGCGTATCGCCCGGGTGATCTTGCCGAAGTGCCCTCGGCGGCCAAGCGCCGCACGCATCGAGCCGCCCTGCTCGCAGGTCAGGGATTTGGTAGTAGATTTCCCGTATCAACGACGGGCCCAATATCTGCGCCTCGCCGGAGGCGTACATGCCCTTGGGTTGGGCATCGCTGGGGCCGGGGGTCTTTGCGGCCGCTGCGCAACCGAGCGGGAGCAAGCTCCCTCGCCACGGTCTGCTCTCTAGGCATGACAATAGGCCGAATGGACAATGGCTCGACCCCGTTTATAGCCGCAAAGCGATGTAGGTAAAGTCAGCAGCTTAAAAGTCCAAGCTCCTACATCAAGCACGGAAAGCGCTGTCTTGTGGCGCTTGAGCTAGGCGGCCTATAGTTCCTCGTCGCCCCGATGGCGACTCGGGTTTGGCGACCCGGCAACGAGGTGCGAGAGCGATCTGCTTGTTTGCAGGCGCCCCCGCATCAGCGATACTGCCACCGCAATGGCAGTTGTACGCGGGAGATCTCCGGGTCTGCCGGTACCTCGTTCCGGTTCGCCAACCTGCGTACGGCTGCCACCATTCGTTTGGCGACGATTAGTTGGTAGCTCTCACTTAATAACGAGGTTACAACTTATGACTCGATACATGCCCATCACCGGCGTCGACTGCGTTCCCGCTACCCTGCTGATCGACACCGAAGCCCCGCTTGATGTTCTCTTCGAAACCGCTGACTACCGCATCCGAACCGTGACCCAACTGCTGGAAAACATCGCGTTCCGTTCGGAGATCAGTTCCGACACGCTGGTGCTTTCCGACTTCTGCAAAATGCTGACGATAGCGCTGCGCGACGGGTGCGATGTGATGGATGTGATTGGCAGGCGGTTGCGGGCTCAGGCTGCCGAATAATCGAGAACCGGGCGGCCTTTGCGGGCGCCCCGGTTTTTCACATGCCTATTAGCGCAGGCGCGTGCTGACTGTTTCACTCGTAGCGGCATCCTTCAGCCAAATGTCCGACGGCAAAAGTACAACACGCCAATTGAGAAATCGCTCCCAAACTTCGGAGCCAGATGAGCCTGCGCCGCATGAACTTTTCTTCACCCCACGCCCCTGCAGGATCCGATACAGCGCCCTCGCTCATTCAAGAAACTAAGGTTTTAGCCCGCTCTCCCGCGGGCTTTTTTTTGCCTGCGATCATGGAGCAGCCCGCGCATCGCCCAGCTCAGGCAAAGCTGACGCGACGTTGGAAGGCGCAGCCTTCAACAAGGGTTGTTCCAACGCCGTGCGCCCATAAAACAGCAACGCCATCAGCCAACAGCTCAACCAGACAAAGATTCCCGCCCAGAAGGTATGGGACATGTAGTGCCAACCCTGCAGGACCCGCGTCGTGCCGTAAACCAGTCCCAAGGCCAACGCCCCATACATCACCGCTTTGGAATGACGCCAGCGATAACGACGGGCGACGAAGTACAGCGCCAGCAGGGTGAAGCCGCCGGACGCGTGACCACCCGGCCAGCAACGGCCGTCACCGGCCACTTTCAGCAGGTCGAAATTCTGGAACCATTCCTTGTGCTCGATCTTGCCGGCGTATTGGCTGGTTTCCACCGGGCAATACACGCTGGTATGGCCCTTGAGGTAATGGATAACCCCGGTACTGAGCGAAAAGGCGAAGACAACGTAGAGGAAATCGCGCCGGTGTTTGTAGGCAAAACGTAGCGGTTTCGCCAGCCGGGTTCTGTCCAGTACGCGAAGTAGCCCAGGGCGCTTTTCCGGTTTCAACAGCGGCCAGAAAAACGACAGCACGGCGCCGATTATGGCCGCCTCGCCAGTCCAGTTCGGAATGGCCCTGGCCCATTTGTGCGTGATTTGCTCGAACAGCCGCACATGCCCCAACGGAAAGACCTGGTGCAACGGGTCGTAGAAAAGATTGCTGATGGTTATGTCGATACGGGTCAGATCGAACAATAGGAACACCACGGCGGCACAGGCCAAGGGAATTCCGAGGTTGAGCCCGTAGAAACGGGCGCGGGCAGACGTCAGCATGAGCGGTCCTGGTCGTGGGAAGAATTACTGGAATGTCACCGAGCGCCAGTCAGGGGCTTCGATAAAACCGAGCACTCGTGGCGCTTGTGGCTGAGCGCTGGAAACGAACAACGAAGCCCCATAGCCGAACGAGGAAGTCGGGCGCTGGAGCGCGGTTTCCATCGCCTGCATGCATTCGCTGTGGGTGACCAGGATCAGGTTGCGACCGGCCACTTTGTGGGCCAGGGCATTGCGCAGCAGGTCATGTCGGCAGTCGAACAGCCAATCGTCACCGGCGCTCACCTTGTTGAACATGTAGCCCGCCGTCTGTGCGGTGCGCACCCGTGGGCTGTTGTAAAGGTCGACGTGGTCCAGGCCCAGTTGTTCGAACCGAGCCCCGAGCCCCACCGCAACGGCACGGGCGCGGTCGGTGATGCCTTCGCGGTCACCCAGGCAAGCAGCCTTGGAGTGGTCGCAGCGCTCGACATGGCGCACCAGCACGATCATTTCGCCCTTGGCCCAGCCATCGGCCAGGGCCCGGGCGCCGGCGACGTTGCCATGGGCCAGGTCCGGCACCGCTGCCGGGCTGAGTAGCCACAGGACCAACGGGACAGCCAGCAGCGCCGAGGCGAGCACGACCACGGTGTTTTGGTAACGGGCAAACCGGCGCCTATCGATCGAGCGCGTCAGGCCGAAAAGACTCAGTCTCAGTTCCACATCAAGCCGCCCCGACGGCATCCACCCAGTGATTCGATGGCGCGACAGTAGCGAGGCCGACGTAGGCAGGCAGTGAAAGCGATGTGAAAAAAAACTTCGGATTCAACGATCGCGCCGCTCACAGCGCTCGATCAGTTACCTCCCCATCCACCAGCCGCCGAATCCCTAGCGGATTGCCGTCCTGCAATGCCGGGGGCAACAACGCATCCGGGTAATTCTGGAAACACACCGGCCGCAGGAAACGATCGATGGCCAACGTGCCCACTGACGTTCCTCGTGAATCGGATGTCGCCGGATACGGTCCGCCGTGCACCATCGCCTCGCACACCTCCACCCCGGTCGGATAGCCGTTGAGCAGGATCCGCCCGACTTTTTCCTGCAGTACTTCTGTCAGCCAACGGTACTCCAGTAATTCGTCAGCCTCGCCGATCAACGTGGCCGTCAATTGTCCGCGCAGGCCGTGCAGCGCCGCCGCCAACTGTGTCCGATTCTCCACTTCGATGACGATGGTGGTCGGCCCGAACACTTCCTCCTGAAGCAATGCATCGCCCTTGAGCAACAGGCTGACATCGGCCTTGAACACCTGCTGCTGTGCCTGGTTGCCCTGTTGCGGCTTGCCCGCCAGGTGCGTCAGGCCCGGATGTTCGTGCAGCTCACCGAGGCTGCGGCTGTAGCTGGCCAAGGTGCCTGCGTTGAGCATGGTTTGTGGCGGTTGCTGGTTCATGCTCGCGCAGAAGCGTTCCAGAAACAGGCTGAACTGCGGCGAGCGCAGGCCAATGACCAAACCCGGATTCGTACAGAACTGACCGCATCCCAACGTCACCGAACCGGCCAACTGCGCCGCGATCTGCTCGCCACGTACCGCCAACGCTTCGGGCAGCAGGAACACCGGATTGATGCTCGACATTTCCGCGAACACCGGAATCGGCTGTGGCCGGGTGGCGGCCATGTGGCTCAAGGCGTTGCCACCCTTAAGCGAACCGGTAAAGCCCACCGCCTGGATGGCCGGATGCTTGACCAGCCATTCACCGACACCCCCGCCATAAATCATGTTGAACACGCCGGCCGGCATTTCAGTCCGTTCAGCGGCACGGATGACCGCGTCCGCCACCCACTCGGCAGTCGCCATGTGGCCACTGTGGGCCTTGAACACCACCGGGCACCCCGCTGCCAGCGCCGAAGCGGTGTCACCGCCGGCCGTGGAAAAGGCCAGCGGAAAGTTGCTGGCGCCAAACACCGCCACCGGCCCCAGGGCGATGCGGTATTGACGCAGATCCGGACGTGGCAGTGGCTGGCGATCGGGCAATGTGCGGTCAATCCGCGCACCGTAGAAGTCGCCACGACGCAGCACGCTGGCAAACAGACGCAACTGGCTGCTGGTGCGACCGCGCTCCCCTTGAATGCGCCCGGCAGGCAATGCGGTTTCGCGGCACACGGTAGCGATGAAGTCATCGCCCAGCGCGTCGATTTCATCGGCGATTGCATCGAGAAACGAAGCGCGTCTTTCCGCGCTCAGGTTGCGGTAATCCGGGTAAACCGCAGCAGCGGCCTTGGCGGCGGCATCCACTTCGGCTTCGGATGCCTGGAAGAAGTTGCCGGGCAAGGGCTCGCCGGTGCTCGCATCGAAGCTTTGCAGTTGCAGGGTGCCGTTGGCGCTGCGACGGCCGCCGATGTAGTTGTATCCCTGTAGCAATGTCATGAGGGCATTTTCCTGTTGAAGGCTTAGAGCGCACGCACCTGGCCGATGGGCAGCGGCTGGGCACTCTCGCCGATACCGTTGACCAGCGGCGCACCGAACTCATCGAGGCTGATCCGAAAGCGATCCCCCGGCTGTGTCTTCACACCGTCGGCGAACGACAGGGTAGCGGTGCCGAAGTAATGCACATGGACATCACCCGGCCGCAAGAACTGCGCGTACTTGAAGTGGTGAAATTCCAGGTTGGCCAGGCTGTGGCACATGTTGTCCTCGCCGCTGAGAAAAGCCTTCTCCCAGAGGGTTTCGCCATTGCGCTCGATGCGACTGGTGCCGACCAGATGCCTGGGCAACTCACCGACGCGCAGCTCCGGGCCGTAGGAGCAACTGCGCAGTTTCGAGTGGGCGAGGTACAGGTAATTGCGCCGCTCCATGACGTGGTCGGAGAACTCGTTACCCAATGCATAACCGATGCGATACGGCAGACCATCGTCGCCAATCACATAGAGGCCGGTCAGCTCCGGCTCTTCGCCGGCATCTTCGGCAAACGGAGGCACCGGGAAGTCCGCGCCGGGGCGCACGACGATGCTGCCGTCACCCTTGTAGAACCATTCCGGTTGCGCACCGACCTGCCCCGGCGCCGGCTTGCCGCCCTCGATCCCCCATTTGAAAATGCGCATGGTGTCGGTCATGCCGGCCTCGACCTCACCGTCATGCTGGTGCATCTTGTCCCGCGCCGAGGCGCTGCCCAGATGTGTCAGGCCGGTGCCGCTGATCAGGCAATGGGCCGGATCTTCGTGATCCAGCGGCGGCAGGACCTTGCCTTGGTGCAACAGCGCTGCGTAATCCGGGCCCGGCTCGGTGCCGCGCGAAGCGACTTCTTCATGCAGGCTGCGATTGCCGCGGATCGCTGCAAGCGCCAGTTCACGGGTATTGCGGGTTCCTTTGAGCACTTGAACAAGTGCCCCATCGACGACGCCGACCTGGCGCTCTCCGGCGGAGTTTTCAAATTGAATCAGGCGCATGGTTGCCTCCAGAAATCAGGGTAGGCGCCGCTCATGTAGGTAACACTGTTCACTCAAGGCAATCGACCAACCCGTGGCGAGGGAGCTTGCTCCCGCTCGACTGCGAAGCAGTCGTAGACCGGCGAGCGCGGTGTGCCTGATGCTCCGCATTCGGTAGGTTTGGGGCCGCTTCGCGCTGGAGCGCCAGCCCGGCCCAGCGGGAGCAAGCTCCCTCGCCACAGATCCATCATCTTTTCTTGAGTGAACAGCATTACGCTCATGTACGGCGCGTCCAGGTCACTCGATGATGTTGAAGTCGCTCAGGTATTCGTCGGAGATTTCCAGGCCCAGGCCCGGAGTGTTGTCGTCGAGCTGGATGTACCCGTTGACCGGTTGCGGCTCGCCCTTGAACACGTAGTAGAAGAGTTCGTTGCCAACCTCGACGTCGAACACCGGGAAAAACTCGGCCATCGGCGAGGCGGTGGTGGACATCGTCAAGTGGTAGTTGTGCATCTGCCCGGCATGGGGAATGACCGGCACCGACCAGGCTTCGGCCATGGCGTTGATCTTGCGCGCGGCAGTGATGCCGCCGACGCGGTTGGTGTCGTACTGGATGACGTCGACGGCGCGGCGTTCCAACAGGTCTTTGAAGCCGTAGGAGGTGAACTCGTGCTCGCCGCCGGAGATCGGCATGATCCCCATCTTCTTCAGTTCGATGTAGCCTTCGATGTCGTCGGCGATCACCGGCTCTTCCAGCCAGCGCGGTTCGAACTCGGCCAGTTTCGGCAACATGCGCCTCGCGTATTCCAGGGTCCAGCCCATGTAGCATTCGAGCATGATATCGACGTCAGGGCCGGCCAATTCCCGCAGGGCGCGCACTTGTTCGATGTTGCGGCGCATCCCCGCCGGACCGTCTTTCGGACCGTAGCCAAAGCGCATCTTCAGCGCGGTGAAACTCTGGTTGAGATAGCCCTGGGCCTCTTCGAGAAACAGATCGAGGTTGTCGTTGGCGTAGAGCTTGGAAGCGTAGGTCCAGATCTTTTCCTTGGTGCGACCGCCGAGCAACTTGAACACCGGCTTGTTGACGGCCTTGCCCATGATGTCCCAGATCGCGATGTCGATCGCCGAGATCGCCGCCATGCCGATGCCTTTTCGGCCCCAGGCGTGGCTCTGACGGTACATTTTCTGCCAGATGTATTCGTTGTCGAAAGGGTCTTCGCCAATGGCGATCGGTGCCAGGTAGGTGTCGATGATTTCCTTGGCCACACGCGGTGCCAGGGCGCAGTTGCCGATGCCAACGAGGCCGTTGTCGGTCTCGACTTCCACCACCAGCCAGCCGTGAAAACGGAAGGAGCCCATCGCGTCGCCGCGCTCGAACAGGATGTCGCTGGCGTTGGTGCAGAAGTGCGCCTGGGGCGGGACGACTTTGCCCTTCCACTCGAAAACGCGGGTACGGATCGCTTTGATTTTCATGAAATACAGTTCCTTGGGCTGCGGCTTCTTGTCATTGTCGGTCGTGTGCGCAGAGCCTTTTCAGGAAGCGGCTCCGGCATCCGATGGGCCGACTTTAGCCAGCGTCCGAGGACTGCGGATAATCACTTATGCGTATCCGCCGATAGCCTGAGGTGATAGCACATCCGAGTAAGAGAGCAGATCGGGTTATCAGCCATACACAAACAAATGTGGGAGCGAGCCTGCTCGCGAAAACGGTGTATCAGCCACTGGAAATGTGGCTGTACTACCGTAATCGCGAGCAGGCTCGCTCCCACAACGGACCGCGTTGATTTCAGGATCAGTGCCGGTTGCGCCCCATCCGGCATGCGATTTCGAAGGCCTGACGCGTAGCGCCGAGGTTGGCCTTACCCTGCCCCGCGATATCAAAAGCGGTGCCGTGGGCCGGGGTGGTGATCGGGATCGGCAAGCCGCCCTGCACCGTCACGCCACGGGAGAAACCCATCAACTTGATCGCGATCTGGCCTTGGTCGTGATACATGGTCACGACAGCGTCGAAGGCATTGGCATCGCCCTGGACCTTGAGAAAGATCGTGTCTGCCGGATACGGCCCTTGCGCCGCGATGCCCAGCGCCCGCGCCGAGCGTACGGCCGGACCGATGATGTCCAGCTCCTCGCGACCGAACGAACCGTTGTCGCCGTTGTGCGGGTTCAAGCCGCAAACACCGATTCGCGGTTGCTCCAGGCCATTGCGCTTGAGGGCGGTGTCGATCAGTTGAATCGCTTCCACTACCCGCTGCTCACTGAGCAGGCCCGGCACTGCGGACAGGGCCACATGGGAGGTCACGCGTGAAGTCCAAAGGTTGTCGAGCACGTTGAATTCGCAGAACGGTCCGTGGAAATCCAGCAGCTCGGCAAACCAGTGCAGTTCATCGCTGTGGGCCATGCCCGCCATGTGCAGCGAGGTCTTGTTCAGCGGCCCGAACAGGACCGCGTCGGTGGTCCCGGCTTCGGTCAGGCGCAGGGCCTTTTCCAGAGTGTCGAGGCTGTAGCGACCGCCAATCACGCTGGCCTCGCTACGGGGGAACTCGCCGACCGTGTCGCCGCGAAAGTCATGGAACAGCGGCGTGTCATCGACGAACTCCAACGCGTCCAGGGTTTCCACACGGCGATAAGGAAACTCGCTGCCGGCGATGCGCATGCCGCGACGCATTTCCGCTTCGTCAGCAATCAGAATGATGTTGGCCTTGCTGCGTACCTCGGGCTCGGCGAGCAAGCGTGCAATCAATTCCGGGCCAATGCCAGCCGGGTCACCCAGGACCATGGCGATAGTGGTTTTTTTCATGCTTCACTCCTCAAGGGTCCATGCCACGCCCGGTCATGACGCAAAGCTCTCGTCCTGAGCCATGGCATGTACCCCGTTTGTTATTGTTGTGAAATGCCGTCGGCCTGAAGACGTTGCCGAGCACTATCGGAGGCCTGGCGATAACCGTCTAATCAAAACTTGAAATCAGGTGATAGCTTCGGGTTATGGCACAGCGCGCTTTCAGCCTTCGGGTTCTATTTCTGCTTGTTTCAAAAAAAGCCCCAGCCCTCGACTCTGAACGATGTCCACCCGCTCCTTTTCGCGAGCTATAACCCCAGGCTATCGGTGTATGTATTGTTTTGACTAGACGCGGCGCCGGCACCTTTCCACACTCAGGCCAGGCTTGCGGCTTCATCGCGCAGACAAGTCACTCATAACAACGACAAAAACGAGGCCCATCATGCGAAATGCATTCGTCCGTCGCACATCGCGTCTTCTTCTAGGCGGCGCCCTGATTGCCGTCGGCGTCCTTCCCGCCCTTGCCCACGCCGCCTGGCAACCGGACAAGAATGTCGAAATCGTCGTCGCCGGCGGCCCGGGTGGCGGAACCGACCAGCTCGGTCGCCTGATCCAGTCGATCATCACCACCCATAAGCTGCTCGACGTCAACACCATTGTCCTCAACAAGGGTGGCGGCAACGGTGCCGAGGCCTTCCTCGACATGAAGATGAACAAGGGCGATGCAGAGAAACTGGTGATCGCCACCAATAACGTTTACCTGTTGCCGCTGGTTTCCAAGCTCGGCTACCAATGGCAGGAACTGACCCCGATTGCCGCCGTGGCCGAAGATGACTTTATCCTCTGGAGCTACAAGGGCGCGCCGTGGAAAGACGCGAAAGGTTTCTACGAAGCGGCCAAGACCGACCCGGCGAAGCTGCGCATGGGGGGCAGCCAGTCCAAGGACGTCGACCAGACCCTCACCCTGCTGCTCAACCAGACCAACAACAGCAAACTGGTGTACATCCCGTTCAAGAGCGGCAGTGAAGCCGCAACCCAACTGGCCGGCAAACACATCGCGGCCAACGTCAACAACCCCAGTGAAAGCATCAGCCAATGGCGCGGTGATCAAGTCGAACCGCTCTGCGTATTCAGCAAGGAGCGCATGAGCTACACCGAGAAAGTCGCCGGAAACAAAGCCTGGGCCGATGTTCCAACCTGCCATGAACAAGGCCTGGGCATCGATCAGTACCGCTTCCCGCGAACGGTGTTCATGCCCGGCGATGTCAGTGCCGAACAACGGGCCTTTTATGTCGAGCTGATGCGCAAAGTCACGCAGACCGATGAGTTCAAGGCCTACGTCAAACAGAACGCGCTGGTGCCGACTTTTCTCGAAGGCGAGCCCCTGACCGCCTACATCGAAAAGGACGTCGCCCGCGTCACCCCGGTGTTCAAGGAAGCCGGCTGGCTGAAAAACTGAAGTTGCCAGGGCCGCTCGCCCCAGGGCGGTCGTCACCTACTGGAGGTGTTTGATGTCCCATTCTTCGGATTCACCGGCGCTGGTCGGTACCCGTTGGGTCGAGCTCGGCCTGACGCTGTTCACCGCCCTGCTCGGTGCCGTGGTGATGTTCGGCAGTGTCGAACAAGGCATCGGCTGGGGCGATGCCGGCCCTGAACCGGGTTACTTCCCGTTCTATATCGGCCTGATACTGAGTGCGGCAAGCGTCGCCAACGGCGTGCTGACGGTGGTGCGCTGGCAGGCCCTCAGTGTTGCATTCCTCACCCGCAGTGCGTTCAAGCAAGTGCTATCGGTTTTTGTGCCCATTGCCCTGTTCGTCGGTGCGATGCCCTTCACCGGCATCTACCTCGCGTCGGCCTGCTTCATTGCCTGGTTCATGTGGCGCGACAAGGTCCGCGCCAAGCCTTACGGCAAGTGGATGATCGGTGCGGTTGCCCTCGGTGCGGCGCTCGCCAGCTACCTGATTTTCGCGCTGTGGTTCAAGGTCCCGCTGGATGCCGGCCCAATAGGCGACTGGATTGCCCTGGCCGGGAGAACCTTCAAATGAGCGAGTTCGATTCCCTGTTGCAGGGCATGAACCTGATCCTGACCCCGGGCCACATCGGTCTGATGGTGATCGGCGTTCTGCTGGGCATCCTGGTCGGTGTGCTGCCCGGTCTCGGCGCGCCCAATGGCGTGGCGCTGTTGCTGCCCTTGACCTTCACCATGTCGCCGGTGTCGGCGATCATCCTGCTGTCGTGCATGTATTGGGGCGCGCTGTTTGGCGGCTCGATCACCTCGATCCTGTTCAACATTCCTGGCGAGCCTTCATCGGTGGCGACCACCTTCGACGGTTACCCGATGGCCCGCGAAGGCCGGGCTGCCGAGGCGTTGACCGCCGCGTTCAGCTCGGCGCTGATCGGTGCGTTGTGCGGGGTGTTGTTGCTGACGTTCCTGTCGACAAAAATCGCAGCGTTCGCCATGTCCTTCAGCTCGCCGGAGTTCTTCGCGGTGTACCTGTTGGCGTTCTGCACCTTCATCGGCATGAGCAAGAACCCGCCATTAAAAACCGTGGTCGCGATGATGATCGGCTTCGCCATGGCGGCAGTCGGCATGGACACGGTTTCCGGCGACCTGCGCCTGACGTTCGACCAGCCGATCCTGATGACCGGGATCAGTTTTGAAGTGGCGGTGATCGGCCTGTTCGGCATTGTAGAAATCCTCTGCACGGTCGAGGAAGGCCTGGTGTTTCGTGGCGAACATGCGCGCATCACACCGATGGTGATCTTGCGCACCTGGGCCAGGTTGCCGCGTTACTGGTGGACGATCGTACGCAGCACACTGGTCGGTTGCTGGATGGGCATTACTCCCGGCGGCCCGACGGCGGCATCGTTCATGAGCTATAGCCTGGCGCGACGTTTCTCGAAAAACCGCGACAACTTCGGCAAAGGCGAGATCGAAGGGGTGATCGCGCCGGAAACCGCCGACCACGCTGCCGGTACCAGCGCGCTGCTGCCGATGCTGACGCTGGGCATTCCGGGTTCCGCCACGGCAGCGGTGATGCTCGGTGGCTTGATGATCTGGGGCCTGCACCCTGGGCCAACGCTGTTCGTCGAGCAACACGACTTTGTCTGGGGCCTGATCGCCAGCATGTACCTGGGCAACGTGGTCAGCCTGATCGTGGTGTTGGCCACCGTGCCGCTGTTCGCGTCGATCCTGCGCATTCCGTTCTCGATCATCGCGCCGATCATCATCATGGTCTGCGCCATCGGTGCGTACTCGGTGCACAACTCGTTCTTCGACGTGGTACTGATGCTGGGCTTCGGTGCGCTGGGTTACCTGTTCAAGAAACTCGGCTACCCGATCGCGCCGCTGGTGCTGGCGGCTGTATTGGGGGATAAGGCCGAAGACGCATTCCGTCAGTCGATGCTGTTTTCTGACGGGCAGCTGGGAATTTTCTGGTCCAACCCATTGGTGGGCAGCCTGACCACCGCCGCGCTCCTGATGCTGTTCTGGCCGCTGATCTCCAAGGCATTGGGCCTGCTGGTGGGCCTGCGTAAACCCCACGTCGCCGAGGCGAAATCATTGCTGTGACTCGGCACTGCTGGTAACGCCTGGCATTTATTGTCAGGCTTGCCACGGACTTTCCAGCGAGCACCGCCCATGACCCGAATTCCTGTTGCCAATGTCATCCATAGTCGACTGCGTCTGCGCCAACTGCGGCTGATGCTGGCATTGCAGGAATTAGGTTCTCTGCGCCGCGCAGCCGACCACATCGGCATGACCCAACCGGCTGCCACCAAAATGCTGCACGAAGCCGAGGACTTGCTCGGCGTCGAGCTGTTCGAACGCCTGCCCCGTGGCATGCGCTCCACCCCATTCGGGGAAACCGTCATTTATTACGCGCGTATGGTCTTCGCCGAGCTCAGCGGCATGCGCGAAGAACTGGTGGCACTCGAATCCGGCAACCTCGGCCGGGTGGCAGTCGGCGCCATTCCGGCGCTGGCTTCGGGACTGCTGACGCGCACCATCGCGACCCTGAAACAAAGCCATCCCCGGTTGTCCATGAGCATCCAGGTCGACACCAGCGACGTGCTGGTACAAGCGCTGTTGCAGGATCAACTGGACATCGTCCTGGGCCGGATTCCCGCCGGTGCCCGCGCCGAAGAGTTGCTCTTCGACAGCCTCGGGGAAGAGGCGCTGTGTGTCATTTGTGGCGCGCAGAATCCGTTGGCGCAGGCGACCCGACTGGGCTGGGCCGAGCTACAGAGCATGACCTGGGTGTTGCAACAACACCCAAGCCCGATGCGCGCAATCATCAACCAGGTGTTTCACAACGCCCGGGTCGATATCCCCAGCAGCATCGTCGAAACCACCTCGATCATGACCTTGCTCTCATTGGTCCAGCAGACCGACATGCTCGGCGTCACCCCGATATCGGTCGTCGAGGATTATCCAGGTCGTGACTTGCTCGCCGTGTTGCCGATCAAGTTCGAAGCCCGGTTGCCACCGTACGGATTGATCACCCGCCGCCATCGCATTCAGTCATCGGCGATGCAGGCGTTCATGAATTCGGTACGTGCCGAGCATGCGCTATTGAACTGACAGGCCCGTGTCGGCCGGCCGATCAGCCAATCGACGAGGCCAGCCCCTGCATGAACTTTTCTTCACCCCACGTCCTCGAGGGATTCGCTAACATCGCCTCGCTCATTCAAGAAACTAAGGTTTTTAGCCCGCTCTCCCGCGGGCTTTTTTTTGCCTGAATTTCAGGCCGAGTCGCCCGCTGTGCCCCCTGCCTTTCCCAATGTGGAAAAAAATCTTACAGATCCCTCCGTTTCCGCCGATAAAGCTCCGTTACACGTTTTTGCTGGCTCTTAACAACAACAATCTTCCAGCCAACCGACGATAAGCAGCACAACGTTCCTGGAGGAATTTGATGAATAGCTGGTTTGGCAACATTAGCGTCAACATGAAATTGGGCCTGGGCTTCGGCCTGGTGCTGGTCCTGACCTGCCTGCTGGCCCTGACCAGCTGGACCAGCCTTGGCGGCCTGATCGACCGCAGCAACTGGATGAGCGACATCACCCAGCTCAACGCTGGCCTGACCAAACTGCGCGTGACTCGCCTGCAATACATGCTGGCCAACGGTGACGAAACCGCTGCACAGAATGTGCAAACCACCCTTGACGGTTTCGTCGCGCAACAGAACGCGCTGCTCAACAGCTTCAAGAGCCCGGAAAACGTCAAGCTGCTCAGAGAGCAGAGCGCGACCATCAGCGCCTATCAGGTATCACTGAACAAAATGCGCAGCGCTTACCGCACCGGCAACAGCGCTCGTGATGTCATGGGGGCGAACGCCGAAACGGCCTACAAGCTGATCGAGGCCATCGACGCCGATGTGAAGCAAATGGCCCTCAACGATGAACGCTTCGCCCAGTTCCAGGCCATCACTGAAGCCAAGCAGGCGTTCATGCTCGCTCGTTATGAAGTGCGCGGCTACACCGCCAACCCCAACGCCGATACCGAACGCAAGGCCTTCGCCCAACTGGACGCGGCGGTTGCTTCGCTCAAGCCGCTGAACGAATATTTTGCCAGCGTCCATCAGGAAGAACTGCGTCAGCTGGAAACCACCCTGGTGCAATACCGCAGCGCCGTGCAGGCCTTCAAATCGGCCACGGCCGACGTGGTGCAGGCGCGCAAGGAAATGACCGACCAGGGCGCGACCATCGTTTCCCTGAGCGAACAGCTGTACCAGATCCAACTCGACCGTCGCGACGCCGAAAGCGCCCAGGCGCGTACGTTGCAACTGGTCAGCACGTTGCTGGCGTTGTTGGTCGGCATCATTGCTGCCGTCATCATCACCCGCCAGATCACCCGTCCGCTGCGCGAAACCCTGACCGTGGTCGAACGCATCGCCAGTGGCGACCTGTCGCAGGATGTGATCGTCACCCGTCGCGACGAGCTGGGCGTACTGCAACAGGGCATCGCGCGCATGGGCGTGACCCTGCGCGACCTCATCAGCGGCATCCGTGATGGCGTGACTCAGATCGCCAGCGCCGCCGAAGAATTGTCGGCGGTCACCGAACAGACCAGTGCCGGGGTCAACAGCCAGAAAGTCGAGACCGACCAGGTCGCAACCGCCATGCACGAAATGACCGCCACGGTGCAGGAAGTTGCCCGCAACGCCGAAGAAGCCTCCCAGGCAGCGGCCGCCGCCGACGGCGAAGCCCGTGCCGGCGACCAGGTGGTCAGCGAAGCCATTGCCCAGATCGAACGCCTGGCCAGTGAAGTGGTGCGCTCCACCGACGCCATGAGCGTGCTGCAACAGGAAAGCGACAAGATTGGCGCAGTGATGGATGTGATCAAGGCCGTGGCCGAACAGACCAACCTGCTGGCACTCAACGCCGCCATCGAAGCCGCCCGCGCCGGTGAAGCCGGTCGTGGCTTTGCGGTCGTCGCCGACGAAGTCCGTGGCCTGGCCCAACGCACCCAGAAATCCACCGAGGAAATCGAAGGCCTGGTGGCCGGCCTGCAGAACGGCACCCAGCAAGTGGCCGCCGTGATGAACAACAGCCGCAACCTCACCGACAGCAGCGTGGCCCTGACCCGCAAGGCCGGCGTATCACTGGAGAACATCACCCGTACGGTGTCGAACATCCAATCGATGAACCAGCAGATCGCCGCCGCCGCCGAGCAGCAAAGCGCCGTGGCCGAAGAGATCAGCCGCAGCATCATCAACGTACGCGACGTGTCCGAACAGACCGCCGCCGCCAGCGAAGAAACCGCGGCGTCCAGTGTTGAACTGGCGCGGCTGGGCAGTCAGTTGCAGCAGATGGTCAGTCATTTCAGGGTTTGATTACAAAAGCGCCCGCTTCCAACAGAAAGCGGGCGCTTTACGTAGCGATGCGGCTCATGCGCACCACGGATTGATTACCTCGACTCCTGGAAACTCGAAATCTCTTATATTGCGCGTAGCAACCGCAGCACCGTGAGCTCGGCAAATCGCTGCGATTTGCGCATCGGCCATGCCAACCGCCTTACCCTTGGCCTCGCATGAAGCGACAAGAGTTGCGTACTCAACAGCCGCATGGGCATCAAAAGACAGGATCCTGCCGGCAAAATCCTCTTCGAAGATGGCCATGGCATGGGATTCGAGCTTCTGCTTTCGCTTGCCGAAAGGCAGCCGAGCTATGCCATGAAGAATTTCCGCTACCGTGACAGCGCAGATAACCAGATCCATTGCGGGCTGCAAATCGACCCAAGTTAGAACCTTCGTGTCCGGCTCAGCGCGCATGAATTCGGAGATAACATTGGTATCGAGCAATATCATTCAGAGAAATCCACCGCCTTGGCTTTTTCGTCACGGGACGGTAGATCCAGCTCAACGCCCCCCAAAGCACTGAACCTGTTTCGAATACGGCTCCCAAGTCCTCCCGCAGGGCTTACCGTCGCTAGCGCGCGTCCCAAAATAAGACGAGCCTCTTCCTCCATGGAATGACCGTTATGAGCTGCGGCAATACGCAGCTGTTCTTTGATTTGATCATCAAGATTTCGAATCGTAATACTGGCCATAACGCCCCTGCAATCAATGAAATCATTGATTGCAGGCTAGTCGAAGACTCATCAAGTTGTCCAGCCGCCGTTACACACTGATCGCATTGGTAAACACCAACCGATTCCCGAACGGATCACTGATGGTCATGTCCTGGCTACCCCATGGCATGGCCTGGATTTGTGGGTGGGCGTAGCGGTATTGCTTGGCCATCAACTGTTGCTGGAACGCTTCCAACTCATCGGTCTCGATCCGCAGCGCCGAGCCCGGTGTGCAATCGCCGTGGTGTTCGGACAGGTGCAGTACGCAATCACCGCGCGATAATTGCAGGTACAGCGGATAGTCGTCACCAAAGCGATGTTGCCAGTCGACAGTAAAGCCCAGGAAATCGACATAGAACGCCAAGGCCTTGGTTTCATCGAAAATCCGCAGGATCGGGGTGGTCTTACCGAAGCTCATGGGTTGCTCCCTGGCTGAAATGACCCAGTTTAGATGGGTTGACCCCAATGCTTCGGCCTATCAGCCGGCTTCTTTAGTGTCGTAGTGCCATTATTGTGGCGTCAATTAACGTTATATCAGCCGCTTACACACCTTTAAAAGTCCGAAATCCCTGGCGAAGATTGCCTTCCCGCGCCAGGAATCGACCTTCCCGGCGGCCGTTTGCCTGGCCATCGCGATAACTCAGGACGCCGTTGATCCATACGCCATCGATGCCCTCGGCAGCCCGTTGCGGCTGGTTGAAATCGGCGACGTCGCGGACGGTTTGAGAATTGAACAACACCAGGTCGGCCCAATATCCTTCGCGGATTTCACCCCGTTCCTTCAGGCCAAAGCGTGCAGCCGAAAGGCCGGTCATCTTGTGCACGGCGGTGTGTAACGGAAAAAGCCCGAGGTCTCGACTGAAATGTCCCAGCACCCGTGGGAAAGCACCCCATAACCGAGGATGGGGAAACGGGTCTTCGGGCAAACCGTCGGAGCCGACCATCGACAACGGGTGCGCGAGGATGCGTCTTACGTCGCTTTCGTCCATGCCGTAGTACACCGCGCCGGCCGGCTGCAGGCGGCGCGCGGCTTCCAGCAGTGGCATGCCCCATTCGGCGGCGATGTCGATCAAGTCCCGTCCGCTCATGTGCGGGTGCGGCGTCGACCAGGTGATAGTGATGCGATGGGCATCGGTCACTTGCTTGAGGTCCAGCGTCGAAGAGCTCGCCGCGTAGGGATAACAGTCGCAACCGACGGGATGGCTTCTGGCGGCACTTTCCAACGCCGCGAGCACCTGTGGGCTACGCCCCCAATTGCCGGCGCCCGCACATTTGAGGTGGGAAATGATTACCGGGCTCCGTGCATGACGGCCGATCTGGAAGGCCTCGTCCATCGCTTCCAGCACCGGTTCGAATTCGCTGCGCAAATGGGTGGTGTAGACCGCGCCGAACGCTGCCAACTCTTCGCTCAGTTGCATGACTTCATCGGTCGACGCACAGAACGCGTTGGCGTAGGCCAGGCCGGTGGATAAACCCAGCGCACCGTCCTCCAGGCTTTCGCGCAGTTGCTGACGCATGGCGGCGATTTCTCCTGCGCTGGCGGTGCGCAGCAGATCGTCCAGGTGGTTGCTGCGCAGCGCCGTGTGCCCGACCAGTGCCGCGACATTGACCGCCGGCGTGGCGGCTTCCACCGCCGCACGATAATCAGCGAAGCGTGGGTAGGCGAACGCCTGGGCAGCACCGAGCAGGTTCATCGGGTCCGGTGGATCGCCCCGCAGGCTGACGGGCGCAGCGCTGATGCCGCAATTGCCGACGATGACCGTGGTGACGCCCTGACTGAGTTTGGGCAGCATCTGCGGTTGGCGGATGACCACCGTGTCGTCGTGGGTATGCACGTCGATGAATCCCGGCGCCAACACCCGGCCGGCGGCGTCGACTTCTTCAGTCGCCAAGGCGGCGCCGAGGTCGCCGATGTGTTCGATACGACCGGCGCGGATCGCCACGTCGGCGCTGTAGCCGGGCTTGTCGCTGCCGTCGATGATCAGCGCGTTGCGAATGAGCGTGTCGTAGTGCATGTCAGTCTCCCAGCGGCAGGTCGTCCTCGCCGCCTCGGTAATCGTCCAGGGCGAGCTTGACCCGCCGCAGGCGCTCTTGATTGTCTTGCGGATGGGCCAGCGCCAACTCGGTAGCGAGCACATCGATCGCCAACAGCATGCCGTAGCGCGCCGCCGTGGGTTTGAAGATGAACGAGGTTTCGGCGCCTTGCAGGGGCAGCACCACATCCGCCAGGTGGGCCAGTGGCGAGTCGGTGCGGGTAATCGCCAGGACCGGTGCTCCGTAGCTGCGCGCCAGTTCGACCGCGCCGAGCAGCTCCGGGGTGATGCCGGTCAGTGAACAGGCAATCACCAGATGCTGATCGCTCAGCGAAGTGGCGGTGATACGCATCATCAGCGGGTCGCGGCAGGCGGCGATCGGGTAGCCGAAACGCACCAGGCGAACCTGCAACTCTTCGCCACACAGCGCCGACCACCCACCGAGCCCGAACGCATGGATCATCCGCGCCTTGCCGATCATCCGAACCGCGTCGGCGAAACGTGACTCTTCGAATGCCGACAGGTGCTGGCGCAGCGTCGATTCGATATCGCCGACGATCTGCCCATAGAACGCCGACTGCTCGGGCGCGCCCGTGGGGTCGAGGAAACGGCTGCCGACGCCACTGGCCTGGGCCAGTTGCAGGCGCAGATCGCGCAAATCGCGGCAACCGACAGTCCGGGCAAACCGCGACAGCGTGGCACTGCTGACTTCGGCGCGTTGGGCCAGTTCATCCAGGCTGGCGGAAGCGGCAAATCCTACGTCGTCGAGCATCAGTCGGGCGATTCTTCCTTCGCCTGCACTGAAGAAATCCTGACGGGAGCGGATCTGGTAAAGGATGTCCATGACGGCACCTCTGTTGGAGCGCGATCAGAGCACGCGCGCAAGCCCGAGGGTCAGGCCGAACGCGACCAGGGAGATCAGCGTTTCGAGCACGGTCCAGGTCTTGAAGGTTTGGGTGACGGTCATATTGAAGTATTCCTTGATCAACCAGAAGCCGCCGTCGTTGACGTGGGAAAAGATCACCGAACCAGCGCCAGTCGCCAGCACCAACAGTTCAGGATGGGGATAACCGAGGCCGATCGCCACGGGCGCGACAATGCCTGAAGCCGTGGTCATCGCCACCGTCGCCGAACCGGTGGCGACGCGCATCAACGCGGCGAACAGCCAGCCCATGACCAACGGCGACAACTGGAACTCCTGGGCCAGCCCCACGATCTGCTGGGTCACGCCAGCGTCCACCAGAATCCGGTTCAAACCACCGCCGGCGCCCACCAGCAAAGTGATGCTGGCCGTAGGCGCCAGGCACTCGTTGGTGAATTTGAGGATCGATTCGCGGTTGAAGCCTTGGGCCAGGCCGAGGGTCCAGAAGCTGAGAATGGTCGCCAGGAGCAAGGCGATCACCGAGTTGCCGATAAACAACAGGAACTGGTTGAAACCGCTTCCCGGTGTGGAAATCAGGTTGGCCCAGCCACCGATCAGCATCAGGACCACCGGCAATAGGATCGTCCCCAACGTGATACCGAAGCCCGGCAGGTTGGCACGTGGTTCGCGGTCGAGAAATTGCCGCTCCAATGGGTTCTCGGCCGGCAGCTGAATGCGTGGCACGATGAATCTGGCGTACAGGGGACCGGCGATGATTGCGGTGGGAATGCCGATCAGGATGGCATACAGCAGGGTCTGCCCCACCGAAGCCTGGAATGCCTGCACCGCCAGCATCGCCGCCGGATGCGGTGGCACCAGGGCGTGGACCACCGACAGCCCGGCCACCATTGGCAGGCCGACCATCAGGATCGACACCCCGACACGCCGGGCAATCGTGAATGCGATAGGCACCAGCAGCACAAAGCCGACCTCGAAAAACAACGGCAACCCCACCAGGAACGCAATGCACACCATCGCCCAGTGAGCGTTGCGCTCGCCGAAGCGCTCGATCAGCGTCTGCGCCATCCGCTCCGCGCCACCGGACTCGGCCATCATCTTGCCGAGCATGGTGCCCAAGGCCACCACCAGCGCAATGTGCCCCAGGGTTTTGCCCACGCCCGCCTCGTAGGCGCCGACGACGCTGGAGGGTGGCATCCCGGCCAACAGCGCCAGGCCGATGGAAACCAGGGTAATCACGATGAACGGGTTGAGACGGTAGCGGGCGATCAGGACAATCAGCGCAATGATCGCGATCGCCGCGTAGACCAACAGCCAATAACCGAAATCAGGGGCCATGCGTTACTCCTCGAATGGGGTCACGTCGTTGTTTATGAAACTCATAAATCATTTCGAGAGGAAATCTACAAACCCGCTGAAAGTAATTTTCGCCCACAGACAAAAAATGTCGCGCAGGGACATCAAGACAAGGCCCCAATGAAAATCCACAGCCGAATTTTCATCGCCAGACAGGCCCTTCGTGGCGAGGGAGCTTGCTCCCGCTGGCCTGCAAAGCAGGCCCCCGGAAAGCCAATCACTGGCCCCAAGGTCCTCGATTCCGTACCATTCCCCCTGCTTTTCGCACCACTTCTTCGGCAGCCGACTCTTCACCGGCGCCCAATCAGGTAAACCATGAAACCAGCTCGTCTTCGCGCCGACGCCCTCGCCGGCCTCACCACCTCTTTCGCCTTGCTCCCGGAATGCATTGCCTTCGCCCTGGTTGCGCATCTGAATCCGCTGATGGGTCTGTATGGCGCCTTCATCATCTGCACCTTGACCGCCCTGTTCGGCGGGCGGCCGGGCATGGTGTCGGGGGCGGCGGGATCGATGGCGGTGGTGATCGTCGCGCTGGTGGTGCAACACGGCGTGCAGTACCTGCTGGCCACGGTGCTGCTGGGCGGATTGATCATGATGGCGTTCGGGCTGCTGCGGCTGGGCAAGCTGGTGCGGATGGTGCCGCACCCGGTGATGCTCGGTTTCGTCAACGGCCTGGCGATCGTCATCGCGTTGGCGCAACTGGAGCACTTCAAGAGCGACGGAACCTGGCTGAGCGGCGCCCCGCTGTACCTGATGGCCGGCCTCGTGGCGTTGACCATGGCCATCGTCTATCTGCTGCCGCGCCTGACCCGTAGCGTACCGCCGGCCCTGGTGGCAATCCTCGGGATTGGCCTGGCGGTCTACTTGCTTGGCCTGCCGACCCGGACGCTGGGCGACATGGCGCACATCGCCGGTGGCTTGCCGGTCTTTACCCTGCCAGATATCCCCTGGAACCTGGAAACCCTGCTGATAATCGCGCCCTATGCGGTGGTCATGGCGATGGTCGGCCTGCTGGAAACGCTGCTGACCCTTAACCTCACCGACGAAATTACTGAGAGCCGTGGTTATCCGGACCGTGAGTGCGTGGCATTGGGCGCGGCAAACATGGCGTCCGGCCTGTTAGGCGGCATGGGCGGTTGCGCCATGATCGGCCAGACGGTGATCAACCTAAGCTCCGGCGGGCGCGGCCGGTTGTCCGGAGTGGTGGCTGGGGTGATGGTGTTGCTGTTCGTGCTGTTCCTGTCGCCACTGATCGAGCGCATTCCGCTGGCCGCGCTGGTGGGCGTGATGTTCGTGGTCGCTCAGCAGACCTTTGCCTGGGCCTCGTTGCGGGTCATCAACAAGGTACCGGCCAATGATGTGCTGGTAATCATCGCGGTCACCGTCATCACGGTGTTTACCGACCTGGCCGTCGCGGTCCTTTGCGGGATTATCGTCGCGGCGCTCAACTTCGCCTGGCAACAGGCCCGGGAGTTGTACGCCGACACGCACCTGGAAGCCGATGGCAGCAAGCTTTATCGGCTGCACGGCACGTTGTTCTTCGCCTCGACCACGCCGTTCCTCAACCAGTTCGACACGGCCAACGACCCCGACCTGGTGACCCTGGACTGCCGCCACTTGAGCTTCGTCGACTACTCGGCCATCGCCGCGCTGATGACCCTGCGCGAGCGCTACAGCAAGGCGGGCAAGCATCTGCGGGTGTTTCATCTGTCCGAGCGTTGCAAGCAGATGCTCAAGCGCGCGGGTGTGCATCACGACTGACGAATGCCAACATGGAGCCTTGTGGGAGCGAGCCTGCTCGCGAATGCGGAAGACCAGGCAACATGTGCTTCGACTGACAGACCGCCTTCGCGAGCAGGCTCGCTCCCACAAGGGTGTTTACTCTTACGGCTCGACCGGCGTGACTCACACCATCTCATCAAGAATCCAAGCCACCACCGATGTGCGCTTCGGTGTCCACCCCAACAGCTCGCGGGCATTCTTGCCGCGCACGCGACTGTTGGAGCCCAGGCCGTAATTGGCCATTTCATAACCCCACTCGGCTTCGGCATCCGCCAGCGGCCAATCCTGCGGTTCGCCCAGGTTCAGCGCCTGAGCCATCGCGGTGGTCATCTCGATGAACGAAGCTTCACCGCTTTCGACAAAGTAGAACGTGCCAGGCTGGTTGCGGGTCAGGGCCAGCGAGTACAACTCGACCACGTCCTCGATGTGCACATTGGACCAGATGTTCTGCCCCGGTCCGACATGCCGCACCACGCCGCTTTTGTGTGCCTGCTTGAGCAGGCGCGGCAGTTGCACGCTGTCACGCTTGACGCCCAGGCTGTGGCCGTAGATCAGCGTGTTGCAGATCACCGCCGAATTCACGCCGTGCTTTGCCGCGTCGAGAATCAGGTTGTCGATCGCGACACGGGGCGCCTTGTCGGCGGTAGGTTGCGGCAGGGAGTCTTCGTAGTAGATGTCATCGCTGGCACGACCGCCCGATGCGTCGCCGACGATGCTCGAGCCGCTGGTATGCAGCAACACCTTGTTCGAGCCCTTGAGCGCCTCGACCAACGCGTCGGCCGCGCCACGATGATCGCTGCTGGCGGCGTTGATCACCGCGTCGGCGGCTCGTGCCTGTTTGATCAGCAGCGCGCTGTCTTCAAGGGTGCCGATCACCGGCGTGATGCCCAGCGCGCTCAACTCGTCGGCTTGTTCGGCGTTGCGCACCAGGCCAGTGACCTGATGGCCGGCCCGCACGAGACCGGTAGCAATGGAACCGCCGATGAAGCCGGCAGCGCCGGTAACAAATACTTTCATGGAGTAACTCCTTGGCGAAATAAGTGATGGGACGAGTATCGAGGAGCGTTCCTTGCCGAAACAGTCCACATTGCCCAAATCACTCTTGCCTTGAAGTCACGAATCAGCCCTTGAATTCGCGCGAGGCGTACCCGGCGAGCTTGCCTTGGATGAAGTCCAGGAAACACTGGATCCGCAACGCCAGCTGGGAGTTGCGGTAGTACACCGCGTTGATCGGCTGGCGGTAGCCGCTGTTGGCATCGGCCAGCAGCAACTTGAGGCGACCGGCGCTGATATCGTCGCGCGTCATGAAATCCGACAGGCAAGCGATGCCCTGCCCTTGCAGCGCCAGGTGACGCACCGTTTCGCCGCTGGACGCGCTGATGGCCGGCTGGATCGGCCAACGATCACCGTGGATGTGACGCAGCGGCCATTGGTTGAGCCCGTCGTTCTGGGCAAACCCCAGCAGCGAATGCTCCGCCAACTCGGCCACGCTTGAAGGTGTGCCATGTCGCTTGAGATAGGCCGGGCTGGCGAGGATGTGCAACGGACTGCATCCGAGCGACCGTGCATGAAGCGTCGAGTCGGTCAGGGTGCCGATGCGGATGGCGACGTCTGTGCTTTGCTCGAGCAGATCGATGATCAAGTCGTTGCTGTTGAGCTCGAGCTGGATGTCCGGGAAGAGCGTACGGAATTCTTCGATATGAGGAACGATGGCGTGCAGCATGAACGGCGATGCGGCGTTGATCCGCAAGCGCCCGGCGGGGTTCTTCTGGCGGGAAGACAGGCGCTCTTCCAGCTCGTCCATCTGGTCGAGAATGCCCTTGGCCTGCTCGAAAAAATACTTGCCCTCTTCAGTCAAGTCCATGCGCCGCGTGGTGCGGTTGATCAGCGTGGTGTCGAGCTTGGCCTCCAGGCGCGACAACGTCCGGCTGACCGCCGACGGCGTCTGCCCGACCTGCTCGGCGGCGGCGGAAATCGATCCGCATTCGATCACGCAGACAAAAATCTGCAACTCGTCGGATCTGGCTTTCACAGACATCCTCTCGTGGAATGCATATACCGATGTAACGATCGCCTTTGTGGCGAGGGAGCTTGCTCCCGCTGGGCGCGTAGCGACCGCTTTTTGGAGGCGCTTCGCACCTCAGCGGGAGCAAGCTCCTCGCCACGACACCTTCGCTTCAAGTCAGCCGGATACTAGCCCGATTACCGCGAAAGACCGAACACCTCAATCAAATGCCGCTCATACCGCGCCACATCTTCTTCGATGTTCGGACGCTTCATCACGTCCACGCAGAGAAACGTTGGCAGACCGGCCATGCCGAGGAACTGATTGGCCTTGTGGAACGGGAAATACACCGCGTCCACGCCCTTGGCTTCGAAGAAATCAGTCGGGTCGTCGAAGGCTTGCTGCGGGGCGTTCCAGGTCAGCGACAGCATGTACTGCTTGCCCTGCACCAGGCCACCGCTGCCATATTTCTGCGAAGCATCGGAACGGGTGCGGCCGTCGCTGGCATAGAGGCTGCCGTGGCCTTCGGTGAAGACCTCGTCGATGTATTTTTTTACCGTCCATGGCGCCCCCATCCACCAGCCGGGCATCTGGTAAATGATCACGTCGGCCCAAAGGAATTTCGCGACTTCTTCCTTGATGTCGTAGCCGCCGTCGATGAACGTGGTTTTTACATCCAGACCGCCACGATCGAGCACGCTGAGAGCAGTGTCGTGCAGGGTTGCGTTATAGCGACCGTCGGAGTGAGCGAATTGTTTACCGCCATTGAGCAACAGGATTTTTTTCATCGGAGCCTCATTGGTTCCACGGCGTAGACCGCTGGACGGACGCCGAAGGGAAAGATTGAAAATGATGGCGGCAGAGTACCGATGAGCTTCGCGCGGAATAAGCAGCGAAACGACAAAACTGTTTTGACCTATACGCACGAATCGCAACTGGATTGTTGCCGTAAAATTCGCCGGACCCTTTGACCAGGAGCCCACCTGATGAGTGAATTGCACGGTTTCATCCTGCACGCCAAGACCCGCCCGGAAAAAGCCGAAGCCTTCGAAACGCTGTTTCGCGCCTACGTCGAACCGAGTCGTGCCGAGCCTGGCTGCATCGAATATCACATGCTGCGCGACCAGCAGGACCCGACGTTGTTCATCTTCTATGAGATCTGGGCATCCCAGGCTGACCTGGAAGTGCATTCGAACCTGCCGCACATGAAGCAGTTCTTCGAGCAGCGCATGGACTATCTGGAACGCGACTTCGAGATTCGCCGCGTCGACATGCTCAGTCGATCCTCGGCTAGCCGCTGATCAACAGGTGGCCGCCGAGCACGCCAAGGCCAATAAAAAACACCCGCTTGAACAATACGGCGCTGATCCGCTGGCGCAGCCATTGCCCCAGCCACATCCCCAGCAGCGCCGGCACCAGCGCCAGCAGCGAAGCGCTCAGTTCACCGCCCCCCAGCGCACCGCGCCACAGCAGGCCGGCCGCCAACGCTAGTGTCGAGACGGTGAATGACAGGCCGAGGGCCTGCACCAACTCATCCTTGCTTAAGCCCAGCGCTTGCAGATAAGGCACCGCCGGGATGACGAACACGCCTGTGGCCGAGGTGATCACACCGGTCAACACGCCACAGAGTGGCGCGAGCCAGTGTTCATCCCGGGCGCTCACTCGCAACGTCGGCAGCAACAACCCGCTCAGCGCATACAACACCAGCGCCGCGCCGAGCGCCCGTACTGCCCAGGCGCCGCCCACCATGCCGATCCACAAAGTGCCAAGGCCGGTGCCGATGAAAATCGCCAGCAGCAGCGGCCACAAGCGCCGGATCAATGCTTGAAGATGCCCACCAGATGCCAGTTGCCAGACGTTGGTCAGCGTGGCCGGAATCAGCAACAGTGCCGCAGCCTGTGCCGGAGCCATAGCCAGGCCGAGAAGGCCCATCGAGATGGTTGGCAGGCCGAGGCCTATGACGCCCTTGATGGTACCGGCCAGCAGAAAGGTACCGATGACCAGCAAGCAAAGGGCCAGGCCGAGGTTTTGATAGAAGGCGAGGAGTGTGTTCATGGGGTTATCGTAAGGTCCGCGCCCGGGTTTGAAAATGTGCCATATACTGAGGGTGCCTCTTGTCTGGCGATAGGCAAAAAAATTACATTGCCGCTTTCGCGAGCAGGCTCGCTCCCACAGTCGAAATACAGAACCCTGTGGGAGCGAGCCTGCTCGCGAAAGCAATAAACCAGACACCGCAGCCCCCAAGAGCAGCCCATGCACTTCGATCTCACCGACCTGCGCCTCTACCTGAACATCCTCGACACCGGCAACATCACCGCCGGCGCCGCTCGCAGCCATCTTTCCCTGGCAGCGGCAAGCGCCCGGGTGCGTGCCATGGAGGCGTCCCTGGGCATCGACCTGCTCGAACGCGGGCGGCGCGGCGTCACTCCGACGCCGGCCGGCAAAGCCTTGGCCCAGCACGCCCGGGTCTTGCTGCAGCACGCCGAACATCTGCAACAGGACCTGGCCGAATACGCCAAAGGCGTCAAAGGCCAGGTGCGGCTGCTGTGCAACACCAGCGCGATGACCGAATACCTGCCCGAATTACTCGCCAGTTTCCTCAACAGCCACCCCAACCTGGACATCGACCAGCAGGAATTGCCCAGCTCACGGATCACCCATGCGTTGCGCCAGGGCGCCGCAGACCTGGGTATCGTTTCCGACGCGGTGGACACCGCTGGCCTTCAGACCTGGCCTTTTCGTGACGATCCGCTGGTCCTGGTCCTACCGTCCGGGCATCCCTTGGCTGACGGCCGCACGCCGAGTTTCAGCGAGACCCTTAACCACGACTATGTCGGCCTGAACGCCACCAGCGCGCTGGCGATTTACCTGGAGGAACAGGCGCTGCACACCGGTATGCGCATGCAGATTCGCATTCGCGCCGAGGGCTTTGACGGGGTGATCCGCATGGTTGCCCATGGCGCGGGTATTGCCGTCGTGCCGAAGGCCGCTATCGAACGCCGTCCATCCCAATCCTCATATCACTACGTGCCGCTGCAGGAGGCCTGGGCACACCGTGCCTTGTTGCTTTGCGCGCGGAATTTCGAGCGTTTACCAGCCTATGCCAAGGCCCTGGCTCGCCATCTGGCCGAGTAATGCGCGCTTCTGGGCAGCCCGGTGTCGAGTTCAGGCATCCGCGTGGCCTTTCTCCACGCTAGGGTGCAGGTTCTTTTCTGCCCCTCGGAGCTCACATGACCGCCCCCATCACCGTCCTGCGCGATACCCATCCGCTGCCCGTACTCGATGCCTGCAAATGGGAAAAACTCGAAGGCGACCCGCACACCGTCAACCTCAACGCTTATACCAGCGAGGATGGCAGCAAGATCATGGGGACCTGGATCTGCACGCCCGGCAAGTGGCGGGTGGACTACGTGAAGTGGGAATACTGCCATTTCCAGGAAGGCTACTGCGTGATCACCCCGGACGGCATGGCGCCGATTCATCTGCGCGCCGGTGATATTTTTGTCGTCGAGCCAGGCATGAAAGGCACGTGGGAAGTGGTCGAGACCGTGCGTAAATATTTCGTGTTTGCCTGAAACAAAAAAGCCGAGGGACCACCTGTGGCGAGGGAGCTTGCTCCCGCTGGGTTGCGCAGCAACCCCAATTTTGATGGGCGCTTCGCACCCAAGCGGGAGCAAGCTCCCTCGCCACAAAAGCCTCTCGATATCACAGGTTCACTGCGGCTTGCGATAGCTGTTCACAATCGCCGAGAAATCCTTGCCGCCCTCGCCCCGCTGGCTCATCGCCTGGTACAACTGCTGCGCCACCGCCCCCAGTATCACCGGCTGGCGGGCCTGCCGCGCGGCTTCGGTGGCCAGGCCCAAATCCTTGAGCATCAGGTCCGCGCCAAACCCGCCGGTATATCCACGCGCCGCCGGAGCCGTTTCGATCACGCCGGGCCATGGGTTGTAGGTATCGGAACTCCAGCATCGGCCGGTCGAACTGTTGATGATGCCGGCCAGGACCTGAGTGTCGATCCCCAAGGCATCGCCCAAAGCCATGGCCTCGCTGACGCCGACCATGGAAATCCCCAAGAGCAGGTTGTTGCAGATCTTGGCGATCTGCCCGGTGCCGACTTCGCCGCAGTGCACGATGTTGCGGCCCATTTGCGCCAGTACCGGTTGCAAGGTGGCGAACAGCTCAGGCGTGGCGCCGACCATGAAGGTCAGGGTGCCCGCCGCCGCGCCGCCGGTGCCGCCCGAGACAGGCGCATCGGCCATTGCCACTCCCTGCCTGGCAGCGGCAGCCGCCACGTCACGGGCGGTTTGTGGATCGATGGTGCTGCAATCCACCGCCGGCGTACCGGCGGCGATACCTGCCAGCACGCCGTCTTCGCCCAGCCAGACACTGCGCACATGGGCAGCGGCCGGCAGCATGGTGATCACCAGCGCCGCGCCCTGGGCCGCATCGCGAGGCGAGGCGCTGATGGTGCCGCCGAGCGCCGCCAGTTCGGCCAGCACCGTCTGGTTCAGGTCGAACAGGTTCAACGAATGGCCGGCCTTGAGCAGATTGCGCGCCATCGGGGCGCCCATGTTGCCGAGGCCGATAAATGCGATGTTCATGTCCGGCTCCTTAACGCAAGTTGATGGTGGTGTTCACACCGTCGTTGACGCTGTCATCGTCGAACCAGCGCGCGGTGACGGTCTTGGTCTGAGTGTAGAACTGCACCACTTGTTTGCCGTAAGGGCCGAGGTCGCCGAGTTTCGAGCCGCGGGAGCCAGTGAAGCTGAAAAACGGCACCGGCACCGGGATCGGGATGTTAATACCGACTTGGCCGACGTCGATTTCGCTCTGGAATTTGCGCGCCGCCGCACCGCTCTGGGTGAACAGGCCAGTGCCGTTGCCAAACGGATTGGCGTTGACCAGGGCGATCGCTTGATCGAGGGTATCGACCTCCAGCACCACCAGCACCGGGCCGAAAATTTCCTCGGTGTAGATGCGCATGTCGGTGGTTACGCCGGAAAACAGGGTCGGACCGACGAAGTTGCCCTGCTCGAAGCCCGGCACGCTGATGTCGCGGCCATCCAGTTCAAGTTTTGCGCCTTGCTGCACGCCGCTCTCGATCAGTTCAAGGATGCGCGCCTTGGCTCGCTTGGAAATCACCGGGCCGACATCCGTGCCCGGCTCGCTGCCGGCATTGACCTTGAGTTTCTGCGCCAGCGCCTTCAGCTCCGGCAACCATTGCCTGGCCGCGCCCACCATCACCACCACCGAAGTCGCCATGCAACGCTGGCCCGCCGCGCCGAAACCGGCACCGACCAGGGCGTTCAGGGTTTGCTCGCGATTGGCGTCGGGCAGCACCACGGCGTGGTTCTTGGCGCCCATCATCGATTGCACGCGTTTGCCATGGCGACCCGCCAGGTCATACACATGGGTGCCGACCGCCGTTGAGCCGACGAAGGAAACGGCCTTGATGTCCTTGTGAGTGCAAAGCGCATCCACCACATCCTTGCCGCCGTGCACCACGTTCAACACGCCCGGCGGAACACCGGCCTCGATGGCCAGTTCCACCAGCAGCATGGTCGACAGTGGATCCTGCTCCGACGGCTTGAGGACGAACGTATTGCCGCAGGCGATGGCCATCGGGAACATCCACAGCGGGATCATCGCCGGAAAATTGAACGGGGTAATGCCCGCGCACACACCAATCGGCTGGCGCAAGGTATAGGTATCCACCCCACCGGCGACATTCTCGGCAAACTCGCCCATTTGCAGGGTGCCGATGGAACAGGCGTGCTCGACCACTTCCAGGCCGCGGAAAATATCGCCTTCGGCGTCGGCGATGGTCTTGCCCTGTTCGGCACTGAGCACCGCGGCGATGCGCTTGGAATGCTCGCGGATCAGCGCCTGGAGCTTGAGCATGATGCGCATCCGCGCACCAATCGGTGTCAGCTTCCAGGTCTGGAAAGCACGCTGGGCAGCAGCGATGGCGGCATCGACTTCCGACGCGGTGGCAAACGGTACCTTCGCCAACACTTGTTGGGTGGCCGGGTTGACGATGTCGTGCCATTCGCTGGACTGGGACTCGACCCACTCGCCATCGATCAGCAATCTGACGGTTTGCAGGGCTGTGTCGCTGGGCGTAAGGGAAACGTTCATGCTGGCCTCCGGGATTGTTCTTATAAGGGCGCGCTGGTTCAGCAACGACCAAGGTCAACAGGCACCTTGGTGATGAGACGGTTTTTGGAGTATAGATGTGCAAACTTCTAATAAGAACGCACATAAAAACCGGTCCATCATGCAAAAAAACATTACATCCCTCGGGTCGCTGAATTGGGACGACCTCAAGTTTTTCCTCGAAGTGGCCCGCACCCGCAAGGCCAGCACGGCCGCCAAGCGTCTGGCCGTCGACTACACCACGGTGTCGCGACGCATCAGCTCGCTGGAAGCTTCTTTGGGTACGCTACTGTTCGAAAAATCCCGGACCAACGGTTTTGTCCTGACGGCTGAAGGTCAACGTTTGCTGGGCTATGCCGAGTCGATCGAAAGCACGCTGCACATGGCTTGCGAACAGGTTTCAGGCTCAGGCGTCGCGCTGTCCGGGCATGTGCGCATGGGCTGCACCGAAGGCTTCGGCAGCTTTTTCATCACCCCGCAGTTGAGCCACTTCGTCGACGCCTACCCGGCGATCTCGGTGGACATCCTGCCGCTGCCGCACTTCATCAGCCTCTCCAAGCGCGAAGCCGATATCGTCATCGCCCTCGAGCGCCCGGAACACGGACCGTACGTGTGCTGCAAACTCTGCGACTACCGGTTGCAGCTTTATGCAACCCGGCAATACCTGGACAATCACCCACCGATCCACCGCCCGGCAGACTTGAACAAGCACTCGTTCATCAGCTACGTGGATGACCTGGCGTTCAGTTCCGAGCTGCTCTACCTGGCCAACGTATTGCCCGGCGCCCACGCTCATCTGCGCAGCACCAGCGTGATCGCCCAATTCGTCGCGGCGCAGCAAGGCCGGTCACTGGCGATCCTGCCGTGCTTTTTGGCCGCCCAAGACCCACGCCTGCTGCCGGTGCTGCCGGAGGAAATCACGGTCACCCGGCAATTCTGGATGTACTGCCGGGAGGATCTGCGCAAGCTCAAGCGGATCACGTTGTTGTGGGATTACATCCGCGAAGTCACCGAACAGAACCAGCCACTACTCATGGGCGACAGCCGGGAGATGGTGTTTGCCGATTAGTCGGCGATGACCACGATGGCCACGCGACGATTTTCGGTGCGCCCGCTGGCGGTGTCGTTGGGGGCGACGGGTTGGCTGCTGCCAAGGCCGCGCAACTGGACGTTCTCTTCGCGCATGCCCACGCCTCTCAAGACTTTGCCAACGCTTTCGGCCCGACGTATCGACAGTTGTTCGTTATAGGCCTGGGAGCCCGATGCATCGGTGTGACCGTCGATACGTACCCGCTCGATTCCCGCACCCAGCAGTGCCTTGCCGATCCGCTCGACGATCTCGGTACTGGCCGGGTTGAGGCTTTCCACGTCACTGCCAAACAGCACTTTGCCCGAAAGTCCGAAGGCCCAGCCGTCGTCTGTCAGTTTGAACCCCTGCTCCTTGAGAACAGCGATCTGCGCTGGGCTCAGTCCTTTTTGCGGCGTCGTCTGGCATCCGCTGAGGGCAAAAATGGCTATGAACAAAAATGCTGCATAACGCAGCAGAGAAAAACGCGAATTGAAAAACATGCAAATCAGCTCCTGGTTTGAAGATCCGCGACCGGGTGCTCCGACCCCGCCGTGTGTTGGCCGCCTCGGGCGAGGCGTTTGGCCTGGTACATCGCCGCATCGGCGGCGCTGAGCAAGGCGCCGGGCGTGGCGCCATGATCGGGGTAAACGGCGATGCCGATGCTGAGGGACGTCAGGACCGAGGCATTGCCGGGCAATTGAATCGGCATCTCCATGCTGGCGATGATTTTTTCAGCGATCCGTTCGGCATCCTCGGTCTTGTGCAACGGCGCCAGCAGCACGGCAAACTCGTCACCGCCCAGACGCGCGACCAAGTCATCCTCACGCAACTGCGCCCGGACCCGGGTCGCCACGGCGGTCAACACCGCGTCACCGGCGGCATGACCAAAGTTGTCGTTGATGCCCTTGAAGCGATCGCTGTCCAGGTAGAGGACGGCCACTTGCTCGTCGAGCTTGTTGGCATTGCGCAAGGCACGGATCAGCCGACCTTCGAAAAAGGCCCGGTTCGGCAGCCCGGTCAGACTATCGTGGCTGGCCTGGTGAGCCAGGGTCTCGTTTTCACTTTGCAGATGGGTCTGCCAGGATTCCAGCTCGGCAAGCAGTGCGTTAAAGTCGTTGCCCAGATTATCCAGTTCAGCGATATCGGCCGGTGGCACTCGGCGATCCAGGGCGCGCTCGCAACGGGCGGCATGGGCTACTTCAGCAAGGCTACGCAAAGGTCCGGTAATCGCCCGCAACTGACGGCGCGCCAGATACAGGGCAACCCAGGCACTGACCGCCGTGCACAGGATGATCCCGGCCAGGCCGCTGAGCAGAAAGCGCAACAAGCTACCGCCGTGTCCTGCCAGCAGGATCCTGCCAATGTTCTGTTCCTGGTGGATGATTGGCAGGCTGATGGGCTTTTCCAGGAATGCCTTGGCGATGTGCATTTCCAGCTCCGACAGGAGACCGGTTTCCGGTCGCCGCCAATGAGCCAACAGACGGCCACTTTCATTGAAGACCTGGGCATCGGCGACTTCTTCAGTGGAAGCAATAAGGGCCAGCGCTTCGGTGGCCGCCGCAGCGTCATCGAAGACCACGGCCGCCTCCACGGTGTAGCTGATCGAACGGGCAATAAGATGCAAGTTGTGATCGGCATAGACCCGTAAGGCAAGCACGCCCAACAAGGTCAGGGAGACGCTGGCCATGGTGATCGCCACCAGCGCAAC
The DNA here is from genome assembly GCF_054161305.1 of Pseudomonas sp. Z2-11. Classification (NCBI taxonomy): domain Bacteria; kingdom Pseudomonadati; phylum Pseudomonadota; class Gammaproteobacteria; order Pseudomonadales; family Pseudomonadaceae; genus Pseudomonas; species Pseudomonas sp. Z2-11. The sequence goes on along the minus strand of NZ_CP096395.1, from coordinate 760,977 downwards.
GATCAGGTGACCGCGACCGATGACCGAGCCCAACGTGGGACGAATTCGTGATCTGGACGAATTCATGGCGCGGCGGGCCTACGGCGTGACAGCTGGAGGACGCTCGGATGGATGCGTACACCGCTGCGTGCCACCGAGTCGAGGTTGACCTCGAACGACACCTGTTCATCTCCGACCCGCAGGCAGAACAGGCTGCCCACGGTGCATTGGTCGCCGCCTTCGCTGATGCTCAACACCGGTTTGCCGATCAGGGACGCAAACAATCGGGAACGTTCGTCGTTGGTCAGCCTGCCGATGTAGACGGCATTGCAATCGCTCGCGATGCCGGGATGGTCGGCCAGCAAGCGCTGTACCGTCACAGGCCTGCCGGTGGCCTGGGCCGTGCCTTTGACCAGGTCGTCGGTGTATTGGGTCGGACCGACGATGCACAGCTGCAATTGCGTCGGTTCAACAGGCCAGCGAGCGTAGCTGAGGATCCCCAACACGACCTGGGTGACCGCTTCGGCTCGCTGTTCGGCCCGAGTGGTAGAGGTCGGCTCCTGGGCGGCAATTGCAGGCGACAGCAAGCACAGCAGACCGGCGAGCACATAATGCCTCCGGCCGTTTCCGCGCGCCGCCCCCCGAACCGCCGCTTCCATGGAGAATCTCTTGGTGTGGATAAGTGCGAAACGATAGCACAGTGTCAAAAAGCCAGCGAGACAGAGTCCTACGCAAATTTCCGTCAGAAAACAGACTAATCATAACCTTTGAACAAACAGGCAAACCCGAGCTTCAGTCGTTTCCATCCAATTCCAGCATCAACCCGCTCAACCGCTTGACCTTGCGCCGAACCGCTTCTTCGAATATTCCCGTGCGCGGCTCTATCAGGCTGAACCACTGCTTGCCTCGGGTAATGGCGGTATACACCAGTTCCTTGGTCAAAACGGGGTTCAAGGCATCCGGAAGAATCAGGGCCGTGTGGGTGAATTCCGACCCCTGGGACTTGTGCACCGTCATGGCGTAAACGGTTTCCACGTCATTCAGGCGGCTGGGCAGGACGAAACGCACACCACCCCGGCCATCGTTACGAGGAAAGGCGACACGCAGGACCTGCTTGCCAACGTCAGGACCGTCACGCTCGGGCAACCTTAGGGCGATCCCGATATCACCGTTCATCAATCCCAGCCCGTAGTCGTTGCGAGTCATCAGTACCGGACGCCCCTCGTACCACTGGTGATCGCTATCGATCAGGCGAGCCTTGAGCAGCGCGGCGGTGATTCTCGGGTTCAGGCCCTCGACGCCCCACGGCCCCTTGCGTACGGCACAGAGCAATTGAAACTCGTCAAAGGCCGACAAGACCTCACGCGCCCAATCAGTCCAGCAACTGTCTTCCAGCGGGCGAGAAATGTCCGGACGTCGCTGTCGCAGCAGGCTCAGATAATGCCGATAGCCCTGCGGACCACCGGGTCGACCATCGAGCAACCAGCGCTCAAGCGTCCCGTCGTGCTGGCTCTTTAGCGCCAGGGAGAGCAGGTCGGAATATTGGCCCTCCTCCAGCAATTGACGGGCTTCTTCAGGCTGTTGCCGATTGACCCGTCGGGCCAGTTGGCCGATACCGCTGCCTTCGCCAAAGCGCCGGGAATGCCTGAGCATCACCACTTGCTGCGCGAGGGGATGAGTGTCGTCGAGGTCCTGTTTCAGATCGCTCGCCGCCAGGCTCTCGCCGCTGACGGACTCGAGCCAGGCGCGCGTCTGTGGGCTATACCAGCCGTCCTCGGCGTCTCGACACAGATCCCCCAATACCGCGCCGGCCTCCACGGAAGCCAGCTGGTCCTTGTCGCCCAACAGAATCAACCGCGCATGGGACGGCAGCGCGTCCAGCAGATTGGCCATCATCTCCAGATCGATCATGGACGCCTCATCGACCACCAGGACATCCAACGGCAATCGATTGCCACGATGGTGGCGAAAATGTCTGGTGCCGGGACGACTGCCGAGCAGGCGATGCACCGTGGTGACGTCGCAGGGAATTCGCTCGCGTACGGAGTCGATCACATCCAGCGTCCGGACTTGCTGGCTGATCGACTCGGTCAGCCGCGCAGCGGCTTTGCCGGTGGGTGCGGCCAGGCGAATCCGCAGCGGTTTCCCCGCCTCGACGGCAGGTGCCTGCAGCAAGGCAAGCAAGCGCACGACCGTGGTGGTCTTACCCGTGCCCGGGCCGCCGGTAACGATGCTGAAAGCGCTCCGCGTCGCCAGCGCGCAAGCCAGCTTCTGCCAGTCGATCGGGCCGGTCGTGCTGGCCGGCCCGAACAGTCCGTCCAGCCGCTCGCGCAGGTCATCAGGGGCGCTTTCCTGTTCGGCCAGGCGTTGACGCAACGCCGCGTCGATCCGTCGTTCATAGCCCCAGTAACGACGCAGGTAAAGCCGTTTGCCGGACAATACCAGTGGCCGCTGCTGCGCCTCTTCGCTGTCATCGACCGCCAGGGCCACGAGGCGGCTGGACGCCAGGACCTTGCACCAATGGGCACCGTCCAGCGTTCTCAGGATCTGCGAAGGCAACAGCATCACGCCCGTCTGCAGGTCGCCCTCGGGGGGCAGTGACAGGGCGAAATCAGGTTCCTTGAGTGTCTCGAACAGGTCCAGGCAAACATGCCCATGGCCCAGTTGGTGGCTGGTCAGCGCAGCCGCCAGCAATACCAGCGGATCATCGCCAGGCGACAATTCATGCAGGAACACCACGAATGCCTTGTCCAGGGCCCGCAACCAGCCACGTTCCACCCAGCGCGTGAGCAACAGCAGCAGGTCCTCTGCACGACTCAGGGGCGCCAGGTCGACCAGCCCTTCGTCATCGAGCGATTGAGGCAGCAGGTCGGCAAAGGAGCGACTCATAACAATTCTCCTTGCACCCATGCCGGCTCGGCCTTGGGCGCGGGTGCTCCCTGGAACAGGCGGTCAAGCTGTTCGATCAATGCCCGAGGGGGCTTGGTGAAAAACACGCCCTGGCTGGCTGAACGTGTGCCGCGCAGGAAAAGATACAACGCGCCACCGACATGCCGGTCGTAGTCATAGTCTGGCAGGCGCGCCTTGAGCTGGCGATGCAGGGCCAACAGGTACAGCGTGTATTGCAGGTCGTAACGATTATCCAGAATCGATTGCTCCATGGCTTGAGCGGTATAGGCCATGTCATCGGCGCCCAGCCAGTTGGATTTGTAGTCAGCCACGTAATACCGGCCGTCATGCTCGAAGGTCAGGTCGATGAAGCCCTTGAACATTCCGTTGAGCAGTGCCGGTTCTGCGGCGACACGAGCCGCGCCACCGTGGGTTGACTGGCAAACCAGCTCATCAAGCTTGAGCACATCAACCTTGTGACTGGAGAACCAGAACTCCATCTCGACCTGAAATTGGCTCAACCGAGCCAGTACCACCGGAGGCTGTCCGCCACCAATCTGCAAGGGCGTCGTGACCAGGTGCTGCAACCAGTCTCCAAGGGTGCTGATCCAGCCTTTCCAACCGCGGCGGTTGCAACGTCGCGCGATGGCATCTTCGATGGCCATTGGCGAGGCGGTAAATCCTTCTCCGGCAGCCCATTCCAAGAGACCATGGAGAAACGTACCGGGGTTGGGACCGCGCGGGAAACGATGGATATCACCGCCGACGGCGATGACTTCCCTGGGAGCGTCGGGATCAAGCCGTTCGTCGTCGAACATCTTTTGCGCCTGCGGGTTTTCCGGCGCGGAATCGGTGCCGGCGCTGAGACTTTCTCCAAAGCGCAGCGCGCTGTACGAAGCGATCCACCAGTTCTCGCTGGCTTTACGTACCGGAAGCAAGGGTTCAAGCAACACCGCATCATTACGTGGGGGTCGATAGTGCTGATCGTTGGCCTCCGGCATATCCTGGCAGCTCACCGCCTCGCTACCCTGCTGCAGATCTTCCAGCCAACGTCTCAACGCCACCGACTCGGTCAACGGCGCACCATTGCCCAACAGATACCCCAGCGCAGACAGATGCAGGGTCGAGCGGCTGTTACTGCCTCGCTTGAGATCGGCCACACCTAACCAGCAGGCATGCTGCGCACGGGTGAGCGCCACGTATAGAAGCCGAAGATCCTCGGCCAGGCGCTCGTCGTCGGCCTTGGCGATCAACTCGGGGCTGGGCGTAAGACTGATCTGCGCATGACCGGCTTCATCGTGGTAATGCAACGGCAATCGAGTGCCGTCCACCGGTTTCGTCGAGCATATGAACGGCAGGAAGACCAACGGATACTCAAGCCCCTTGGATTTATGGATCGTGACCACCTTGACCAGTTGCTCGTCGCTTTCCAGGCGCAGGATCTGTTCTTCTCCCGCCTGCCCGGTCAATGCAAGGTGTTCGGACAGATAGCGAATCAAGGCCTGCTCGCCATCCAGCTCGACGGCGGCCTGCTGCAACAGCTCGCACAGATGCAACAGGTTGGTCAGCACCCGCTCGCCATCGCCACGCATCATCAAGGCCTGGGGCAGCTTGAAGTCATGCAGCAGGCGCCTCAGCATGGGCAGCACGCCCTGGGTGCGCCAGACCACCCAATAGCTACGGAACTGCATGACTCGACGTTCCCAGGCCAACTCGTCCTGGTTGAGGCGTTCCAGTTCTGCAAGCGGCAGATTCAGGGTGACGCTGGCCAGCGCAGCTCGCAGCGGCCGCTCGACGTCCGGCTCGGCGCAAGCCTTGAGCCAGGCCAGCAAATCCCTTGCCTCCTGCGAAGCGAAGACCGAGTCCTTATCGGATAGATACACGCTGCGCACACCCCGTGCCGACAACTCGTTTCGCACGGCCTGCGCTTCCTTGCCATCACGCACCAGGATGGCGATATCCGCCGGTCGAAGCCCCCGTAACATTTCCCCATCACCAACGAAACCATCGTGCCCTGACTGGCCGCCATTGAGCAGCGCCGTGATTTCACTGGCGCAGGCCACGGCCATTTGCTGTCGGTACACCGCTCCGGAGAGCGGCTGGTCCGAGGCCAGATGCCAGATATTCAAGGCCGCGACCGTCCGCCCCGCAAGCTGCAAGGACTCCTTGCGGCCTTGGGAGTCGACCGGCAGGAATGGCACCGGATTCTCACCCGATGGCTCGCGGAACAGAAAAGCCCCGCGCCCATTCAGCCGCGATTCGGCGTACTGAAAAATATGGTTCACAGCGCCGACCATGGCATGGCTGGAACGGAAATTGGTCCCCAGTGTATGCAACCTGCCGGCAGTGGCTTCGCGGGCGCGCAGATAGGTGTAGATGTCGGCGCCGCGAAACGCATAAATAGCCTGTTTCGGATCCCCGATCAGGAACAGCCCCGTTTCAGGATCGTTGTCGCCAATGCGATAGATGCTCTCGAAGATGCGGTACTGGACCGGGTCGGTGTCCTGGAACTCGTCAATCAGCGCAACCGGAAACTGCTCGCGAATCAGGCTCGCCAGGCGCTCCCCACCTTCAGCCTGCAAAGCTGCGTCCAGGCGCAGCAGCATGTCGTCGAATCCCATTTCCGCCCGGCGCCGCTTCTCCGCCTCGAAGCGCGCCCCGACCCACTGTGCAGCATGCTGCAGCACCGCAGCGTCAGGCGTGGGCAAGGCATCCAGGCCGGCCTTCAGGCCTGCCATGGCGTCCAGCCCTGGATGGTTGGGCACGTCGCCCTTCCAGGCCTCGGCCATGCCTTCGGGCGTCAAGCGCGTGAAGCCGGTGCCGATGTCGAGCAACTCCAGGCTCTCGTCTTCAACCCATGCAGATAGCTTCTGAAACCATGGCTCGAAGTAACGAGCCTGCATCTTGCGCCCGTCGACGGTTTTATTGGCTACGCCTTGCTGGCAGATCTCCAGCAACTCCACCGCCCACTGCCGCCAGGGCGCCTTGAGATCGAGCAAGGCTGCGCTGCGCTCGCGCAGGGACGCGGTGATGAGTTCCGTCGGTTCAAGCCCATCGTCACCACCTCGCGAGTTGGCAAACAACCCCCTCACCCGTGGCAACAACGCAGCAGGACCGCCCCAGTGCGCTCGCACCCAATCCAGTGCCTCACCCTCCATCGAGTAGCAGAACAATCGCCAATAATCGCGCAGCACCTCGCCGAGCAATTCGCTGTGGTCGGTTTCCAGGGTCTGGGTGAACAGGCTGCCACTGTCAAAGGCATGCTCACGAAGCATCCGCTGGCACCAGCTGTGGATCGTCGAAACGGCGGCTTCATCCATCCATTGCGCGGCGATATCCAGCCGATTCGCACAGCCAGGCCATTGCCCTTTATCAAACTCATCACGCAATGCGTTTATCAACGCGTCGGGAGCGGGAATCTCGTCACGAAAAAAACGCGCCGCCTCCGCGAGGCGGGTGCGGATGCGTTCGCGCAATTCCTTGGTGGCAGCGTCGGTGAAAGTCACCACCAGTATCTGCGGAGGAAGCAGCTCACGGCCAAAGCCGGCCGTTGAGCCGCCATGTCCCAGCACCAGGCGCAAGTACAACGCCGAGATGGTAAAGGTCTTGCCAGTTCCTGCGCTGGCTTCGATCAATTGACTGCCGCGTAGTGGGAAAGCCAGCGCCAAGGGTGTTTGTCGACTCATGAATGCGCTTCCTCACCCGCCAACGAACGCCACGGTGCTTCCAGAAGCGGTCGATAGAGCGCGTCACACCAGTCGGGGAATGTTTCGTCAGCGATAAGCGCATCGAAGTCGGCATATTGCCGAGCCAGGGCGGGGCTTTCGCGCCGCTCGCCTTCAGACGTCAGCCCATCGCCTTCGTAGGCTTTTCGAGCGGCCGATTCGGCTTTGTCCGGATCACTCTGGCCGAGCCAGGCGAAGGCGGTCTTCACTGCGATTGGCAGCGGTTGGCGCATGCCAGCCTGCCAGGCTTGCAACAAATCGCCGAGCAGCTTGCGGGCTACCGACTCGTCAAAAGGATTCAGCAGCAAGCTGTCATCGCTGGCGACCAATGCCGTCGTCATCGACAGACCGTTGGCGCAAGCCACGAGATGGTTCACCCAGGGTCGTATCAAGCGGTGCCATTTCCGGGTCCTGGTAGAACCGATACTGTTGGGAATGGCAGTGATGGCGAGGACCGCACCATCGGAGCGCTGGTGCAGACCGCTGAGCCAACCTTCAATGTTCACACCGTGTAATTGCAGGCTGACGGGCACGGCACTGGCCAGCGGAGTCGGCCATAGCGCCAGAAGTTGCTGGTAGCGTTGCAGTAGATCAGGCAGCGGCTCGATCAATTCACGCTGCATACATTGGCCAAAGCCAGCCATGGGTAACAGGCCGCTGTTCTGAAGCCTCCTGGCATGGGCTTCCAATGCAAGGTCCGCTTGGTCAAGGCGAACAAGGGCAGCCTCAAGCAGGCTGTCGCTCAGGCTATAGCGCTGCAAGGCATCCAGGATGAAAGGTTCGTCGTCCGCCAATGGGGCTTCGAGAGGCTCGAAGAACACCTTGAGTCGCTGGCTGAAAAAGTGCCGGACAGGATTACGCAGGAAATCCTGCAACTGACCAAGCCCCAGGGGTTCCTCCTGAACGTAGGGCTCCAAGGCCCCAGGCTTGCCAGCGTGCTCATGAATCTCATGAAGTCCTCGCCATTCGCTGGCATAGCTGAACAGCTCATCGCCCTGGTAGAAATAACGAGCGCTGAACGGTTGCAGGGGGTGCTCCTGGGTCAGCGCTTCAAGAAGGTCGCCATGGACATCCGCCGACTGCCAGCCATTTGCGAGATGATCGCGCAACTGTCCGACCAGGACTGAGGCAGGCCGCTCGCTGTTGTCGCGGATGCTGCGCCCGACCCAACTGATGTAGAGTTTTTCCCGCGCAGAAAGCAGCGCCTCCAACAGCAGGTAGCGATCGTCCTCGCGTCGAGAGCGATCCCCCGGTCGATAATCACTGCCCATGAGATCGAAATCCAATGGCGGTTGGGCCCGCGGGTAATCACCATCGTTCATGCCCAACAGGCAGACCAGCTTGAAGGGGATCGCCCGCATCGGCATCAGGGTACAAAAATTGACCGCACCGGCGAGGAACCGCTGGGACAGTCGCCCTTGATCCAGCCCCGCCAGCCAGGCCTCTCTGACAACCGTCAACGGCAGCTCGTCGTGCAGGCCGACCGACTCGCAGGTTTCCAACCAGTTTTCACGCAAGTCCTCGAGCTGGGCCAGCAGATAATCGTCATGCTCGTTGCTCGCCAGAAAGAACAACTGCATCAGATCATGCAGGCGCGTCCCCCAGTCCTGAGGTGAGGCGGGTTGACTGAGCGCCTGGTAAGCAACCTCTAGGGCATCGAGCAATGCAACCAACGGACCGATCAATGCGGCATCCAGACCGCCGATTTCGTCATAGGGTTCTATGCCTTCATAGGCTTGCGAATCACCAACGGCATACCCCAACAACATGCGACGCAGGCCGAAACGCCAACTGTTCTGCTCCAGCTCCGCGGGCAAGCCCAACCCGGCTCGGTGCTCGGCGCTTATCCCCCAACGGATGCCTGCGCCCTCGATCCAACGGTGCAGTGTCGGTAAATCGGCCTCATCAATGCCAAATCGCTCACGCAATGCCGGGACGTCCAGCAAATCAAGGATTTCGCTGACGGGGAAACGGCTATCGGGAAGTTTCAGCAAATGCTCGACGGCAATCAGCAGCGGATCGCGTCCACGCTGACCTTGGTCCGTCAGTGTGAATGGGATGAAACGCGGATCGACCCGGTCGAGTTGACCGAATACCGCGCGAATATGCGGCGCATAACTGTCGATGTCCGGGACCATGACGATGATATCCCGAGGGCGTAAAGCCGGGTCATTGCTGAAATGGGCAAGCAACTGATCGTGAAGAATCTCGACTTCACGCTGGGCGCTGTGGGCGATATGAAAACGGATCGATCCGTCTCGCGAGGTATCGACCGCGGGCCACTTTTCCCGGGTTTCGCTAAGCGGCCGCAGCTCAAGAATGTCATCCTGCAACTGGCTGAGGAGCGTAGTGGGATTGCCTTCGCTGAACAGGTCGATCCGCCCTTCGCGAAATACCGAGCGATAGGTGTTTGGCTCGTCATAGCTGTCGAGCAAGTTGATATAGTCGCGCCCCTGCTTCCCCCAGGCAGCCAGCAATGGATGAGCATGCTGATGCAAGGTTTGCGGGTCCAGGACGTCCGGCATGCCGCTCTTGCGTGCCTGCCGCTTGTATTGGTGGCGAAGCAGATCCTTGTCGGCCACGATATCTGCCCAATGGTGACGGCATGGGTTATGGACGCACAGCAGAACCTGACTGAACCGTGACAGCCCGGCCAGGGCTTCGAGCGCTTGGGCGGGCAGTGAGGAAATACCGAAGACTATTACCCGCGCAGGCAGACCTTTTGGAGCGGCTTCCAGACTATTGATGCGCTCGATGTAGCGCTGATGAACACCCGCACGACTTTGAGCCATGCCCTGCTCTCCCACATCCAGCAATAACGCCCGCCACAATTCCGCTTGCCAGCAATTCGCCGGCGCGAGCGGCTTGATTTCACCCCGGACGTTGCGGGTCTGATGGCGCCCCTGGGCCCAGTCTTCGAGCCAATCGGCTCGGTACACCTGATATTGGTCGAACAAATCTGCAAGGCGCTCAGACAACTGGTACCGCTTGCGCAAGTCCGTGTCATGGGTCAGAAAACGCCGCAGGGGCTCGAAATGGGGCTGTTCAATCAATTGCGGCAGGAGGCGCATCAGCCGCCATGTAAGCGGGGCCTTGTCCAGCAAGGACTTGGCTGGAATCTCGTCACGCCCGAGCACCATTCGATAGAGCTGCCACATGAAACTGCCGGGCAACTGCACATCAATCGCAGCCGCGATGCCGCAGCCGCCCATGTCGTCGTCAAGGGGATCCTCAGCCAGTGCCAGCTTCAGCCATTGTGCGATGCCGTTGCTTTGTACGAGCGCGATTTCATTTTCAAGAGGGGCCAGCGGATAGCGCCGCATGAGGCTTATCACCAGGCTGCGCAGCTCATCAAGGCGGTTCCCGTGGACCACCATGAAAGCAGGGCTGAGGGACTTAGCGTCCGGCATAAAGGCGTCCTTGAAAAATGCAAAAGCCAGGGCGGAACCTTAGCACTGTCGCGGGGCCGTGACAGCCGGGAGCTTTCTGCGCTTGTCGTAAGAATTTTATTGCGGGCAAAACAAAACCCCTACCTGCGTCAGCAGATAGGGGTTTCGGAATTTAATCTTGACGATGACCTACTCTCACATGGGGAAACCCCACACTACCATCGGCGATGCATCGTTTCACTTCTGAGTTCGGGATGGGATCAGGTGGTTCCAATGCTCTATGGTCGTCAAGAAATTCGGTAGCCAGCGCGTACCTTGCGGTCACGTTCCAGCGAATGGGTATGTGATAGTTTGTGGGTTTTGACTCGAACTTTCGGTTCATTTCGTCTTCACACACCGCAATCTGGCCTCTTTCGAGTCTACAGATTGCTTGGGTGTTATATGGTCAAGCCTCACGGGCAATTAGTACAGGTTAGCTCAACGCCTCACAGCGCTTACACACCCTGCCTATCAACGTCGTAGTCTTCGACGGCCCTTCAGGGGACTCAAGGTCCCAGTGAGATCTCATCTTGAGGCAAGTTTCCCGCTTAGATGCTTTCAGCGGTTATCTTTTCCGAACATAGCTACCCGGCAATGCCACTGGCGTGACAACCGGAACACCAGAGGTTCGTCCACTCCGGTCCTCTCGTACTAGGAGCAGCCCCTCTCAAATCTCAAACGTCCACGGCAGATAGGGACCGAACTGTCTCACGACGTTCTAAACCCAGCTCGCGTACCACTTTAAATGGCGAACAGCCATACCCTTGGGACCGGCTTCAGCCCCAGGATGTGATGAGCCGACATCGAGGTGCCAAACACCGCCGTCGATATGAACTCTTGGGCGGTATCAGCCTGTTATCCCCGGAGTACCTTTTATCCGTTGAGCGATGGCCCTTCCATACAGAACCACCGGATCACTAAGACCTACTTTCGTACCTGCTCGACGTGTCTGTCTC
>NZ_CP096395.1:152500-745000 GCF_054161305.1 Pseudomonas sp. Z2-11 | reverse complement strand
AGGCCGGTGGCCCAAGGGCACCGGCCTTTGTATTACGCCGATTACAGGCTGGGGAATGCGAACTGCGAAGCCTCGTGGCTGGCACGCTGCGGCCAGCGCTGGGTAATGGCCTTGCGACGGGTATAAAAACGCACCCCGTCCGGACCGTAGGCATGCAGGTCGCCAAACAATGAACGCTTCCAACCGCCAAAGCTGTGATAGGCAACAGGCACGGGCAATGGAACGTTTCCACCGACCATCCCGACTTCGATCTCATCACAGAACAACCGTGCCGCCTCCCCGTCCCGGGTAAAGATACAAGTACCGTTGCCATACTCGTGATCATTGATCAGTTGCATCGCCTCTTCCAGGCTGTTGACCCGGACGATACACAGCACCGGACCGAAGATTTCCTCCTTATAGATACGCATCTCGGGCGTTACGCGATCAAACAGGCAACCGCCCAGGAAAAACCCTTCTTCATGCCCAGACACACTCAAGCCGCGACCATCGACGATCAGCGAGGCGCCTGCCGCCACACCCTCTTCTATATAGCCGCTGACTTTGTCCCGATGCTGGCCGGTCACCAACGGCCCCATGTCCAGACCGCAAGACGTACCGGCACCGATCTTCAGTGCCTGGATCTGCGGCACCAACTTGGCCACCAGCGCATCCGCCACCTGATCGCCGACACACACCGCCACCGAAATCGCCATGCAACGCTCACCACATGAACCGTAAGCTGCGCCCATCAGCGCGCTGACGGCATTGTCCAGGTCGGCATCCGGCATCAACACCGCATGGTTCTTGGCACCGCCTAGCGCCTGAACGCGTTTGCCGCGACGAGTACCTTCGGCATAGATGTACTCGGCAATCGGCGTCGAGCCAACAAAACTCAGCGCCTTCACTTCCGGCGCTTCGATCAGTGCATCCACGGCTGCCTTGTCGCCATGGACCACACTCAACACCCCCTTTGGCAGACCGGCTTCCAGCAGCAACTGGGCGATCAGCAGCGTCGAACTCGGGTCACGCTCGGATGGCTTGAGGATGAAGCAGTTACCGCAGACGATCGCCAGCGGATACATCCACAGCGGCACCATCGCCGGGAAGTTGAACGGGGTGATGCCCGCCACCACGCCCAACGGTTGAAAGTCTGACCAGGCGTCGATGTTCGGTCCTACGTTACGGCTGTATTCGCCCTTCAGTATTTCCGGCGCCGCACAGGCAAACTCGACGTTCTCGATACCGCGCTTGAGCTCACCGGCGGCGTCTTCGAGGGTCTTGCCATGTTCTTCGCTGATCAACTGGGCAATGCGCGACTCGTTCTGCTCCAGCAACTGCTTGAAACGAAACATCACCTGGGCACGCTTGGCCGCCGGCGTATTGCGCCAGGCCGGGAAAGCCGCCTTGGCGGCATCGATGGCCTGCTGGACAGTTGCGCGATCCGCCAGCGGGACCTTGTGGATTGCTTGCCCGGTGGATGGGTTGAACACGTCGGCCGTGCGTGCGCTGTCGCTCAGCAATTCGCCATTGATCAGATGCGGGATGAGGCTCATGGGGACTCCAGACGATTCGCTCGCCAGACGCTCTTGAACGAGCGTCTCTATATAAGAAAGAAATCAGTCGATTTTATTCAGCACGTCACCGACCGCATCGAACAGGCGATCCAGGTCCTGCGGCTTGCTGTTGAACGTTGGCCCGAACTGCAGGGTGTCGCCGCCGAATCGCACATAGAACCCGGCTTTCCACAGGGCCATCCCGGCCTCGAACGGACGCACGATGGCGTCGCCGTCGCGCGGGGCAATCTGGATCGCCCCGGCCAGGCCGAAGTTGCGAATGTCGAGGACGTTCTTCGAGCCTTTCAAACCATGCAAGGCATTCTCGAAATGCGGCGCGACCTCGGCCACGCTTTGCACCAGGTTTTCCTTCTGCAACAGATCCAGTGCCGCCAGGCCAGCCGCACAGGCCACCGGGTGCGCCGAATAGGTATAGCCGTGGGGGAACTCCACCGCATATTCGGGCGTCGGCTGGTTCATGAACGTCTGGTAGATTTCCGAACTGGCAATCACCGCCCCCATGGGGATGGCGCCGTTGGTGACCTGCTTGGCGATGCACATCAGGTCCGGAACCACGCCAAAGCTATCAGCGCCGAACATCGAACCGGTGCGACCGAAACCGGTAATGACCTCGTCAAACACCAGCAGGATGTTGTGCTGGTCGCAGATCTGCCGCAGACGATTGAGATATCCCTCAGGCGGGACCAGGACCCCGGCGGATCCGGCCATCGGCTCGACAAATACGGCCGCAATGTTGGAAGCGTCGTGCAGCTCGATCAATTTCATCAGCTCATCGGCCAGAGCGATGCCACCTTCCTTCGGCATGCCACGGGAATAGGCATTGCTGGCCAGCAAGGTGTGGGGCAGATGATCAACGTCCATCATGGCCTGGCCGAACAATTTACGGTTGCCACTGACACCGCCCAGGCTGGTGCCGGCGATGTTCACGCCGTGATAACCACGGGCACGGCCGATCATCTTGGTCTTGGTGGCCTGCCCCTTGAGGCGCCAGTAGGCACGGACCATCTTCACTGCGGTATCGGCGCACTCGGAACCGGAGTCGGTGAAGAACACATGGTTGAGGTTGCCCGGGGTCAGGCTGGTGATCTTTTCCGCCAGCTGGAACGACAGCGGATGGCCGTACTGGAATCCCGGGGAATAATCGAGGGTGCCCAATTGCGTGGCGACCGCCTCCTGGATTTCCTTGCGGGTGTGCCCGGCGCCACAGGTCCACAAGCCCGACAACGAATCGTAGACCTTGCGCCCCTTGTCATCCGTCAGCCAGCTACCCTCGGCGGCGACGATCAAGCGGGGATCGCGTTGGAAGTTACGATTGGCCGTGTAGGGCATCCAGTGGGCATCCAGCTTGAGCTGGCTGGCCAGGGAACCGACAGCGTGTTCGGGCATGTTCATCGACAAAACCTCGCAGGGCATGAGCGGCATGAAGCCAAGGCGTTCTTGCGGCTACGTTGCCACGACGATAAAGTCGGTGAAATCCAGCTTTTCTAACCTTCAGTCAGCGGATCACTAAACTATGAGCGCTCGTCGTCCCGATCCACTGGCCCAAGTCAGCGACTTCGATATCCGCTTGCTGCGCATTTTCCGCAGCGTAGTGGAATGCGGCGGATTTTCGGCAGCGGAAACCGTGCTTGGCATCGGCCGCTCGGCTATCAGCCAGCAGATGAACGATCTGGAGCAGCGTCTGGGCCTGCGTCTGTGCCAGCGTGGACGCGCGGGCTTTTCACTGACGGAGGAAGGGCGGGAAGTCTATCAATCGGCATTGCAGTTATTGAGCGCGCTGGAGAGCTTTCGCACCGAGGTCAACGGCCTGCACCAGCATTTGCGCGGTGAATTGACCATCGGCCTGACGGACAATCTTGTCACCCTGCCCCACATGCGGATCACGCACGCCTTGGCCCAGTTGAAAGAACGCGGGCCGGACGTGCAGATCCAGATTCGCATGATCGCTCCCAACGAAGTCGAACAAGGCGTGCTCGACGGGCGCCTGCATGTCGGCGTAGTGCCCCAGGCCAGCGCCCTTTCCGGACTCGAATACCAACCGCTCTACAGTGAACGCTCGCTGCTCTATTGCGCAGTAGGTCATCCGCTGTTTTATGTGGACGACCAACAGCTTGAAGACGCTCGGCTCAACAGCCAGGACGCCATCGCGCCAACCTTTCGCCTGCCCGCCGAGATCCAGGCTCACTACCAGGCACTCAACTGCACCGCCAGCGCCTCGGATCGCGAAGGCATGGCGTTCCTGATCCTCACTGGACGTTACATTGGTTATCTGCCGGATCACTACGCCAATCTATGGGTTCAGCAAGGACGTTTGCGAGCCCTCAAGCCCTTGGCACGCTTTTATGATCTGAGCCTGGCGTCGGTCACACGCAAGGGTCGCCGCCCGCACCTGGTGCTGGAAAGTTTTCTCGAAAACCTGGCGGCAACCCGCTGACATTTTTGCAGTACACGGCTTTTATGGCAGCAGCACTTGTCGGATCCGCGCCGGTGCGCTATGAACGCACTTGCCCGCCCCCACAGACCCAGCCCGGAAACGTCCATGACCTTTGAAGTTCCTGCCCATGGTGGCAAGCCTACCGGCCGTATTCGTCAAAAAAACGAGGAAACCATCCTCAGGGCCGCCGAGGATGAGTTCGCCCGCCACGGCTTCAAGGGCACCAGCATGAACGCCATCGCCCTGAAGGCCGGATTGCCCAAGGCGAACCTGCATTATTACTTCACCAACAAGCTCGGACTCTACGTTGCCGTGCTGAGCAACATCATCGAATTGTGGGACAGCACTTTCAATTCCCTGACCGCCGAGGACGATCCAGCGCAGGCATTGACCCGCTACATCCGCGCCAAGATGGAATTCTCACGGCGCCAGCCCCAGGCATCGCGCATTTTCGCCATGGAAGTGATCAGCGGCGGCGAATGCCTGAGCGAGTATTTCAACCAGGATTATCGCGCCTGGTTCAAGGGCCGCGCGGCCGTGTTCCAGGCCTGGATCGATGCGGGCAAAATGGACCCGGTCGATCCGGTTCACCTGATTTTTCTGCTGTGGGGCAGCACCCAGCATTACGCCGATTTCGCCACCCAGATCTGCCGCGTGACCGGGCGTAGCAAATTCACCAGGCAAGACATGATCGACGCCGGCGACAATCTCATCCGCATCATTCTCAAAGGCTGCGGCCTGACACCAGACCTCTAGGACTCCATGCCTTATACCCTTGCCGGCTTTTGCGAATACCGTGAAGAAATCCGCAAAAGCCGTTTCATCACCTTCGCCGCCCCCATCACCAGCCCCGCCGAGGCCCAGGCCTTTATAGAGCGGCACAGCGACCTGGACGCCACGCATAATTGCTGGGCATGGAAACTGGGCGACCAATATCGCAGCAGCGACGATGGCGAGCCGGGCGGCACCGCCGGGCGCCCGATCCTCGCGGCCATCCAGGCCCAGGATTGCGATCAGGTCGTGGTGCTGGTCATACGCTGGTACGGCGGAATCCAGCTGGGTACCGGCGGTTTGGCCCGCGCCTATGGCGGCGGTGCGAACAAATGCCTGCAAACCGCCGAGAAGGTCGAATTGATCAGCCGCGTAGCGCTGCGTTGCCTGTGCGGTTTCGCCGAGCTGGCCCTGGTGAAACTGCGGATAGCTGAATGCGGCGGTCTGGTCCTCACCGAGGATTTCACCGCCAACGGCGTGGAACTTCAATTGGCAGTCGGTGAAGAACACATCGAGAGCCTGCAGACGCGACTGGCCGACTTGAGTCGCGGACAGATACGACTTGAGCGCCCGGCAGCCTCATGAAAAAGACACAGGTTTGCCCACATGCGCTGTGCACCTGCCTGTGGATAACCTGGGCGCATCCAGCTGTAACCCTTCTGTCATGCGGGTTTTCGAGCATTGTTCATTTTTCATACAAAAATTCGCCGATCCGGCGAATCCGTCAAAAAACAAATGGTTGCGATGCTTTATCGCCTTTAGAAGAAAGCCGCACAGGGCTTATGCCCGAGTTTCAGGCTTGCGCACAATAACTGTGGAGCAACCTGTGGATAACCCGTTCATGGCTCCAGCGGCCCCAAGAACAGCATGGCTTGCAGCCGACTGATCATTTTTTAACCAGACATTATAAGGACTTGAACCAGATCGAAACCGCATGACCGCTCCCGACGCGTTGTGCGGCAAGCTGAAACAACCGCCCGGGCAATGTTGTCCATTAACTCCGTGACTTTTCTTTCAAGGAAGCATTCATGAATTCGGCAAAAACCGCATTGATCATCGGCGCCTCTCGGGGACTGGGCCTCGGCTTGGTGAAGACGCTTCTGGGTGATGGCTGGAACGTGACCGCCACGGTACGTAACCCACAGAACGCCGAGGCCTTGAAGGCGCTGGGCCCGGTTCGAATCGAAAAGCTCGACATGGACGACCAGCAAGCCGTCATCGCCTTGAGCCAGCAGCTCAGGGACCAGACCTTCGACCTGTTGTTCGTCAATGCCGGCGTCAAAGGCCCCGACAACCAGAGCCCGGGCGGCGCAACGCTGGCTGAGGTCGGTCAGCTGTTCTTCACCAATGCCGTGGCACCGATCAACCTCGCCCAACGCTTCGTCGGGCAGATCCGCGACGGCAGCGGCGTGCTGGCCTTCATGAGCTCGGTGCTGGGCAGCGTGGCCATGCCCGACGCCCCCGAACTGGCGCTGTACAAGGCCAGCAAAGCCGCGCTCAACTCCATGACCAACAGTTTTGTCAGTCAGCTGGGCGAGCAAGCATTGACCGTCCTGTCGCTGCACCCGGGCTGGGTAAAGACCGACATGGGCGGCGAAGGCGCGGCCATCGATGTCGAAACCAGCACCCGTGGGCTGATCGATCAGGTCAACGCCTTTGCCGGCAAGGGTGGGCATCACTTCGTCAATTACAAAGGCGAGACGATTCCCTGGTAATCACCCCGATACCCCTGGAGCATCCAATCCTGCAGGACTTTTGTCGGGCACTGGAAATGTGTCCGGCAACCTGAGTACACTCCGAACCGCGCCCTCCAAGGCGCCCCTGGATCAGCAGACAGGGCATCACTGAGCTGGCTAACCTGAACCCACTTTCAGAGGAGCCGGCCACCATGCCTGCGACCCGTACCTGGTTAAAAAATCCCCTCGCCATTTTCACGGCCAACGGCCTCGATGCCAGTGGCGGTCTCGTCCTGCAGGACGGTGTGATCGTTGAGCTGCTCAGCGCCGGGCAACAGCCCGCACAGCCTTGTGACACCGTGTTCGATGCTCGAGAACACGTGATCCTGCCGGGGCTGATCAACACCCATCATCACTTCTACCAGACCCTGACCCGCGCCTGGGCACCCGTCGTAAGCGAGCCGTTGTTCCCATGGCTGAAGACTCTCTATCCGGTATGGGCGCGGCTGACTCCGGAAAAACTCGCGCTGGCGAGCAAAGTCGCGTTGGCCGAACTGCTGTTGTCGGGTTGCACCACGGCGGCCGATCACCACTACCTGTTTCCCGAAGGCCTGGAAAACGCCATCGATGTGCAAGTGCAATGCGTCGGTGAGCTGGGCATGCGCGCAATGCTGACCCGTGGTTCCATGAGCCTGGGCGAGGCCGACGGTGGATTGCCGCCGCAGCAGACCGTGCAGCAGGGCCAGGTGATTCTCGACGACAGCCAGCGACTGATCGCTCGATACCATGAGCGCGGTGCCGGCGCGAAAATCCAGATTGCCCTGGCGCCTTGCTCGCCGTTTTCGGTCACGCCCGAGATCATGCGCGCCAGCGCCGAGCTCGCGGAAAAGCTCGACGTACGCTTGCATACCCACCTGGCCGAAACCCTCGACGAGGAGGACTTCTGCCGGCAGCGCTTCGGCCTGCGCACCGTTGATTACCTCGACAGCGTCGGCTGGCTGGGCCCACGTACCTGGCTGGCCCACGGCATTCATTTCAATCCTGACGAAATAACCCGTCTCGGCGCCGCCGGAACCGGAATCTGCCATTGCCCCAGTTCGAACATGCGCCTGGCCTCGGGCATTTGTCCGACGCTTGAACTGACCGCAGCCGGCGCGCCATTGGGCCTGGGGGTGGATGGCTCGGCGTCCAACGATGCGTCGAACATGCTGCTGGAAACCCGTCAGGCGCTATACATTCAGCGCTTGCGCTATGGCGCGCAAGCGATCACGCCGGAGAAGGTGCTGGGCTGGGCGACCCGGGGCTCGGCACAATTGCTGGGACGCAGCGACATCGGCGAACTGGCAGAGGGCAAACAAGCCGACCTGGCGATGTTCAAGCTTGATGAGTTGCGCTTTTCCGGCAGCCACGATCCGATCTCGGCCCTGCTGCTGTGCGGTGCTGATCGGGCGGACCGGGTGATGGTCGCGGGTCAGTGGAGAGTGATCGATGGACAGGTCGAAGGGCTGGACCTGAAGGGCTTGATTGCCGACCACAGCCAGGCGGCGCGGGAGCTGATCGCGGGTACCTGACCCAACCAGAAAACCTGTGGGAGCGAGCCTGCTCGCGATAGCGGTTTCATATCCGGCACTGATATTGACTACCTGGCCTCATCGCGAGCAGGCTCGCTCCCACAGGGCTGTGACAGGCTTAAAGACCGAGCAACGACAACATGATAAACGTGGCAAACAGCACAAAGTGCGTCATGCCCTCGATGGCGTTGGTTTCGCCATCATTGAGGTTGATGGCGCTGACGATCAGGGTGATGAAGATCATCACCGTTTGCACCGGGGTCATCGCCATCTGGAAAGGCTGGCCGGTGTAGAGGGCCATGGCTTCCATCACCGGCACCGTCAGGATCACGGTGGACAGCGACGCGCCCAAGGCGATGTTCACCACCGACTGCATGCGATTGGCCAAGGCTGCGCGCAGGGCGGTGAGAATTTCCGGAGCAGCGGAGATGACCGCCACCAGAATTGCCGTGACCACCGGCGGCGCGCCGGAGCCTTCCAGCCCGAGGTCGATAGCCTTGGACATGACTTCGGCCAGCGCACCGATGACCACCACGCCGAACACCAGTGCGCCGATGGAAAACCCCAGGCTGATGGGTTTCGGCTCGGCTTCCACCGGTTCTTTCCTGCGGCGTTTTTCCGGGTAGCTGTAGCTGAAGAAATAGCTGTGTGGCCCCACCTGCATGCGCAAGAACAAGGTATACAAGACGATCATCGCGCCGATGGTGAATGCCGAATAATGCTTCCAGTTTTCCTGCGGAATAAACTCCGGCACCACCATCGACACGCCCATGGCGGTGAGGATCATCACGCTGTAGGTACGCGCCGAATCGTCGTTATAGACCTGCTCGCCGTGCTTGAGCCCACCCATCAGCGCCGCCAGTCCGAGAATGCCGTTGATATCGAGCATCACCGCCGAATAGATCGTGTCCCGTACCAGGGTCGGCGACGCCTCGTTACTCATCATGATCGCCAGGATCACCACTTCCACCAGCACCGCCGACAAAGTCAGGATCATCGTGCCGTAAGGATCGCCGACCTTTTCCGCCAGCAACTCGGCGTGATGGGCCACGCGCATGGAGGCCGCGACGATGAAACCGATCAGCACCAGGCCGCCAGCCAACGCCACGACCTGCCCGCTGCCCAGCAGCCAATGCTCCAGCGGGTAGGCGACAAAAGCGGCAAGCAGGGCCAGCAGCAGCAATTTTTCTTGCTTGATCAACGTCAGCATCGTGGGCCTATCGCCATGGACGGGTCATGAGCTACTAGACTGTGACGTGACGGGAACGTTTCCTTCGGATGTGCCGTAGCTGTCGTTCAGGCTTGCGCGGTTAGTGGATCAGCCGGTCAGGTTTTACCAGACGTCGGCGTCCACCCCTGTAGAATGCCGCCATTGATTCGCTGATGAGAAAAAACCATGTACGACTGGCTTAACGCCTTGCCCAAGGCTGAACTGCACTTGCACCTGGAAGGCTCGCTGGAGCCCGAGCTGCTGTTTGCCCTGGCCGAACGCAACAAGATTGCCCTGCCTTGGAACGACGTGGACACCCTGCGCCAGGCCTATGCCTTCAACAATCTGCAGGAGTTTCTCGACCTGTATTACCAGGGCGCCGACGTGCTGCGCACTTCCCAGGATTTCTACGACCTGACCTGGGCCTACCTGCTGCGCTGCAAGGCACAGAACGTGATTCACACCGAACCGTTCTTCGATCCGCAGACCCACACCGACCGGGGCATTCCATTCGAAGTGGTGCTCAACGGTATTGCCGCCGCCCTCAAGGACGGTGAGCAACAACTGGGCATCACCAGCGGCTTGATCCTGAGCTTCCTGCGTCACCTGAGCGAAGAGCAGGCGGAAAAAACCCTCGACCAGGCGCTGCCCTTCCGCGACGCGTTCGTGGCCGTGGGCCTGGACAGCTCGGAGATGGGTCACCCGCCGAGCAAGTTCCAGCGGGTGTTCGACAGGGCGCGCAATGAAGGCTTCCTGACCGTCGCCCACGCCGGCGAAGAAGGCCCTCCCGAGTACATCTGGGAAGCCTTGGATCTGCTGAAAATCCAGCGCATCGACCACGGCGTGCGAGCCATCGAAGACGAGCGGTTGATGCAGCGGATCATCGACGAACAGATCCCCTTGACGGTTTGCCCGTTGTCCAACACCAAGCTATGCGTGTTCGATGATATGTCGCAGCACAACATCCTCGACATGCTCGAACGCGGCGTGAAGGTGACGGTGAACTCCGATGACCCGGCGTACTTCGGCGGCTACGTCACCGAGAACTTCCACGCGTTGCACACGCATCTGGGCATGACCCAGGACCAGGCCAGGCGGTTGGCGCAGAACAGCCTCGATGCGCGGTTGGTGAAACCTTAAGACTGGCGATGATCCTTTGTGGGAGCGAGCCTGCTCGCGAAAGCGGTGAGTCAGTCGACATCATTTTCGGTTGTCGGACCGCCTTCGCGAGCAGGCTCGCTCCCACTTGGATGAGGTTCAATCGACGACCGTACCCTCACTCAGTTCCTCCAGCGTCTTGCCCCGCGTCTCCATTCCAAACAACCAGACCACGCCTGCCGCCACGGAAAAACACAGGGCACCAAGGGCGAACACTCCGCCCTGCCCGGTGATCGGAAAGACCAAGCCGGTCACCAGCGGTCCAAGCAGCGAACCGATCCGACCGACCGCCGAGGCAAAGCCCGATCCCGTGGCTCGCGCCGAGGTGGGATACAGTTCCGGGGTGTAGGTGTAGAGCACTGCCCACATGCCGAACAGGAAAAACTGCATCAGCAGCCCGGAGCTGATCAGCAGCGTGACGTTCCCGCCAAACACCGCGCTCTGGCCATAAAGAAATGCCATGACCCCGCCGCCCAGCAGCGTGATGACACACACCGGTTTACGCCCCCACCGCTCCACCAGCCAGGCCGCCATCAGGAAACCGGGAATCCCGCCGAGGGAAATCAGCACCGTGTAATAAACCGACTGGGTCACCGCAAACCCCGACTGCTGCAGCAGCGCGCTGAGCCAGGACGTCAGCCCGTAGAAGCCGAGCAAGGCAAAGAACCAGACGCTCCAGATCATCATCGTGCGCTGGCGGTACAGCGGTGACCAGATCTGCGCCAGAGCCGAAAAGAAACTGCCGGGCACCGTCGCCAGTGTCGGCAGGCGAATCGGTTCGGGCAGGTCCTGGCGACCCAGCGAGGCCCGGACCTTGTCTTCGATCCGCTTGAGTACGGCATCCGCCTCGGCGCCCCGCCCCGCCTGCTCCAGCCAACGTGGCGACTCGGGGATGAAGAAGCGAATCACCAGGACGAACACTGCCGGCACCGCCAACACCAGGAAAATGTCCCGCCAGCCGATCAGCGGCAGCAGGAAATACGACAGCACCCCCGCCGCCACGAAGCCCAGCGGCCAGAAGCCATCCATCAAGGCGATGTAGCGTCCGCGCTGCCTCGCCGGGATCAGCTCCGAGAGCATCGACTGGGCAATCGGAAACTCCATGCCCATGCCGATGCCCAACAGGATGCGAAACAGCGTCAGCGTCTCCACGTCCTGGGCGGTGGAACACAGGTAACTGGCAAGCCCCCACAAGACGATGCTCCACTGGAACACCGGTTTGCGTCCGAAGCGATCGGCAAGCATGCCCGACAACGAGGCGCCCAGCACCATGCCGAAAAAGCTTGAACTGGCCAACAAGCCGGCCTGGGCGGCGCTCAAGCCGAACTCGGTTCTGATCGAGCCCAGCAGGAACGTCATCATGGCCAGATCCATGGAATCAAAGAAAAAAGCCAGCGCGATAATAATGAAGATGACCCGGTGATAGCCGCTCATGGGCAACCGCTCAAGACGTTCCGCTGCACTGTAAACGTGAGTGTCCACTATTGCGTTCCCCCCATCCGATAGAACCCCGGACCGAGTGTGCGCGAACCTCACGGGCGGCTATTGCTGATAACGACCTGTGTACCGCTCTAGAGCGCCATTTCCAGAACCTCTTGCCTGGCGAATCGATGGATTTCCTGTTGACCGAGCGCGGTTACCTGCAACGCCCTGGAGTCGCTGGGCAGGCTGAGCCAGCCAGACTGCATGAACAATTGCAGCAATGCCGCCCCCAGCGCCCCTCCCAGATGTGGACGACGTTCGCTCCAGTCGGGGCAGGCGCAGGCCATACGCGTCTCGCGATGAGCCAGTGCCTGGATGAACAGACCTCGCCCAGCCAGTTGGCTGGCACCTTTATGCGTGACGACCACCCGATGCTCAAGCTGTTCGAGCCATCCGGCTTCCAACAGCCGCTGATACAGGTCCGCCGCCAGTGTGCCTCCCAGGTGGTCATCGCAAAGCCTGGCCCGCATCAACGAGGCAGGCGCCGTTGGTGTCCTGGTTGGCATGAGGCTGCGCTTGAAGACTTCCGGAACCTGTCGCGGCATGCTGGCCAGGGTTGCGCTCGCCAATGCATCGACGGCAGCGCCGATCTCGGGTGCCGCCAGGCGAAAAAACCGCTTGCGGCCACGGATCTCGACCTTCACCAGGCCACCGGCAGACAGACGTCCCAGATGGGCATTGGCCGAGGACGGCGAAAGCCCGGCCAGCAAGGCCAACTCTTCAGCTTGCCGGGCCGTACCGTCCATCAACGCCCACATCATTGCGCTGCGCTTGGGGTCGGCCAGCAGCGTGGCGATCTGGCTGATGCAAGGTGCATGTTCCATGTATTCACTCCCTGTTGAATCGTTCGTCTACTGCTCTGGGCGTACTGAGCCGTAATGAGGTGCCGGCGGGTTCCTGGCCGGTTGCAGCCGTGCTCGATGCCATGCCGATACACTCGGCCGCTAGTATAAGCGCGCGGATCACGGTTGCCTGTCCTCCGGAAACCTTTGGAGGCGATTGTTCGTGAGGGAAAAGTCTCTATTTATCCGCGACTATGGCCATTATCAAAAAATCATTGAAAGAGCCTGTCGTTCCAGCTGCTTTAATCTCGCATCTGAATAGCCAAACATGGGCTTCATCGAACCCCCTTACGGAGCTGCTGTATGAAAGCCATCGCGTATTACCAATCGCTGCCCATCGCCAACCCACAATCGCTGCAGGACATCGAGTTGCCCGAACCGGTCGCCGGCCCCCGCGACCTGCTGGTGGAAGTCAAGGCCATTTCAGTCAACCCCGTCGACACCAAGGTCCGCCAGAACGTCCAGCCCGAAGCAGGCGCGGCCAAGGTGCTGGGTTGGGACGTGGCCGGCGTGGTCAAGGCCGTAGGCAGCGAAGTCACGCTGTTCAAGGCCGGAGACAAGGTGTTCTACGCCGGTTCGATCGCCCGGGCCGGAGGCAACAGCGAGTTGCACGTTGTCGATGAGCGCATCGTCGGTCATATGCCGCAGACCCTCGGTTTCGCCGAAGCGGCCGCACTGCCGTTGACCGCTATCACCGCCTGGGAATTGCTCTTTGATCGATTGCAGATCAAGGAAGGCCAGAGCGATCTGGGCCAGAGCCTGTTGATTGTCGGCGCCGCCGGGGGTGTGGGTTCGATCCTGACGCAACTGGCCCGCCAACTCACCGGACTGAACGTCATCGGCAGCGCTTCCCGGCCGCAGACCCAGGAATGGGTGCGAGACCTGGGCGCCCACCTCGTCGTGGATCACAGCCAACCGCTGAGCGATGCACTGAAGGAGGCGGGCCAGGCCCAAGTGACCCACGTTGCCAGCCTGACGCAGACCGATCAGCACCTCGACCAACTGGTCGAAGCCCTGGCGCCCCAAGGCAAACTGGCACTGATCGATGATCCCAAATCGCTGGACGTGACCAAGCTCAAGCGCAAGAGCCTGTCGTTGCATTGGGAGTTCATGTACACCCGTTCACTGTTCGAGACCGCCGACATGCTTGAACAACACAAGCTGCTCAACCGCGTGGCCCGACTGATCGATGCCGGCACGTTGAAGACCACGGTGGGCGAACACTTTGGCACCATCAATGCCGAGAACCTGCGCCGGGCTCACGCGTTGCTGGAAAGCGGCAAGTCCAAGGGCAAGATCGTGCTAGAGGGCTTCTGACTGCAGCGGGCAGTTGCCCTGCAAACAATCCTGTGGGGGCAACTGCACCGTTAGTCCGACAATTGACCGTCGTCACAATTGCGCTGGCATTCGGGTCTACACTCGAGGCCTTTGCAACGCAATCTTTTACGTGAGGAGGTCAGCAATGAAGATCCTGATAAAAGAGGTGGCAAAATCCCAATGGCAAGTGCGTCTTGACCAGCACGTCGTGACCTTTCGCTCAGAAGCCGAAGCCCAGGCTTTCGCCGCGACCTTGCAAGCGCGCATCCATGCGCCGCATCAATTTCCCGAACATCAGCAACGTGCCGCCAGCTGACTCAGCTTTGCTGGCCCGCCTGAGCGAGCGCCCGGGCGTTCTGCAGCCGACGGGTCAGCATCGCGGCACCCACCACCAATAGTCCGCACAGGCTGATTACCATCGCCATCGGCACTGCCGTGCCGTCATGCAGCGCCGCCACCAGTGCGGCGGCCCCGGCGGCTACGGAAAACTGCAGGCACCCCAGCATCGCCGAAGCGCTACCGGCACGAGCCCCCTGCCCGTTCATGGCGCAGGCCGATGCATTGGGAAGGATGCAGCCAAGGCTGGCGATGCAGATGAACAATGGGATCAGTAACGGCCACAAACGCTCCGGCTGCAAGGCGCTGACAGCCAGTAAACTGAGCCCGGCTATCCAGTAGACCCAGACGGCGCGAGCCAGCAAAAATGCCGGGCCTCGCCTGGACAACAAGCGGGCATTGACCTGGGCCACCAGGATGAAACCCGCCGCGTTGGTACCGAACAGCCAGCCGAAGTGTTCGGCCGGTACGCCGTAAAGCTTGATGAAGACAAATGGCGAACCGGCGATATAGGCAAACATCCCGGCAATCGCGATGCCGCCCGTCAGGGCGTGCCCCAGGAAAACCGAGTCTGTGAGAAGCCGACCGTACTGACGCAACGCGCCGGATAACGGTTGCCGAGGTACGTGAGCCGGCAAGCTCTCCGGGAGCCACAACGCGACGGCCGTCGCCGCGAGCGCGCTGAACAAGGTCAGGCCGATGAAAATTGATTGCCAACCGTACAGGTTCACCAGCAAGCCGCCGAGCATCGGCGCCAGGATCGGCGCCAGGCCCATCACCAGCATCAGTTGCGAGAACACCTTGGCCGAGCCCACCGCGTCGCATTTGTCGCTGACTACCGCCCGGGAGATCACCATCCCGGCACAGCCGCCCAACGCCTGGACGAAACGAGCGCCAATCAGCCATTCGAGACTGGGCGCATAGGCACAGGCCAGCGATGCCACGGTGAACAAGCCGACGCCTGTCAGCAACGGGATACGCCGTCCAAAGCGATCCGCCACCGGCCCGTAGGCCAGTTGCCCGAGGGACAGCCCGAGGAAGTAGGCGGCCAGGGTCAGCTGGACATGGTTTTCATCGGTGCCAAAGGCGATCGCCATTGCCGGGAAGGCCGGCAGATAGAAATCGATCGCCAAGGGACCAAAAGCGCTCAAGGCGCCAAGAATCAGAATGGTACGGAGGTTCATCGGGCGTCCAGCTCAGGCGTCAGTCGGCAGCCCGACAGTCTAGCCGGGCTGGGCGCTCTTGAACATTCCGATAGGTCGCTAACGATTGAAAAATTTCAAGCAGGACTGGCTTCGTAACCCTCTTCCCTGATTGCCTCGATTACGGTATCGGACGACAACTTGCTTTGGACCTCAACAGTCTTGGCGCCCAGATCGACCTTTACCTCGGCGTCCGGGTCTTTGGCTTGAAGAGCCAGAGTGACTGCCTTTACACAATGACCGCAGGACATGCCTTGAACATTGAAGATCTGCATGAAAATGACTCCTTGGTTTGAGGTTGTGCGCAGTTTCAAGCTTGCCATCATGGCAAGGTCAAGTTCTGACGGAAACTGCCGGGCTGGCATTCGGCAGCGCGCTCGGCCAAGCTGCACACATCAAGGATTTAATACCGGAGGTTCAGCCATGCGCTGGTCAGCGTTCAGCCTGTTTTGCATGCTCGGTTTTTCTGCATTGGTGCCCCAGGCATCGGCCGCCGGTGAAGATTTCGGTGTGCTGATCATTTCCCGCGAGCGCCTGGAAGTGTCGACCAGCTGCGAAATCGGCGTCTACATTCAGGACCAGCTCGCGGCCAGGCTGTTCCAGGAGCAGAGCACTTCGTTCAATCTGCCACCGGGCCAGATCTCCTTGCGCTTGAAATTGTTGCCAGGCCAGGCGCCGGGTTGCAGTCCGGGCATGCTCGCCCCCGGTTCACAGGACATCACGCTCAAGGCCGGCGACGTCCTGAAGTACCGCATCGCCATGACGCATGAGGGCATGTACCTTAAGCAGGCTGATCTCGGTTACTGACCTCGCGAGTCCTTGTGGGAGCGAGCCTGCTCGCGAAAGCGGTGCGATAGCCGATGAAGAGATTGGCCTTACCGGCCTTCGCGAGCAGGCTCGCTCCCACGAGGGTCGCAAGCTTTTGAACTGGTGCTTGACCTTGCCCGCGTGGCAAGGTTGATCCTGTAGTCACTCACTACAGGGAGCCTGTCCGATGTCCGAGTCCACCACCTTCGATCTGCCGATTTCCGGCATGACCTGCGCAAGCTGTGCCGGGCGAGTCGAGCGAGCCTTGGCCAAGGTCGCCGGCGCCAGCGCCGTCAGCGTCAACCTGGCAACGGAACAGGCGCGGATCCAGGCCCCGCAGGGAAGCCTGCCTGCGTTGATGCAGGCGGTCGAGCGGGCAGGTTACAGCGTTCCCGTCCAGACCCTGGAGCTGAGCATCGAGGGCATGACCTGCGCCTCTTGCGTGGGCCGGGTCGAACGGGCGTTGGGGAAAGTTGCCGGGGTGAACCGGGCCAGTGTCAACCTCGCCAATGAGCGAGCCCACCTTGAATTGCTCGGACAGGTCGATCCGCAAAACCTGATAGACGCGGTCAAACGCGCCGGTTACGACGCCAGTGTCTGGCAAGTCGAGCAGCCTCGAAAAACCCAAGCCGATCAGCTGAGCCGCGAGCGCGTAGCCCTGGTGCTGGCGATTCTGCTGTCGATCCCGCTGGTATTGCCGATGCTGTTGCAGCCGTTCGGCGTGCATTGGATGCTGCCGGCCTGGGCGCAATTCGCGCTGGCGACGCCGGTGCAATTCATCTTCGGTGCGCGGTTTTACGTCGCGGCATTCAAAGCCGTCCGCGCCGGTGCCGGGAACATGGACCTGCTCGTCGCCCTGGGCACCAGCGCCGGTTATGGCTTGAGCCTCTATGAGTGGGCGATGGCCCGCCCGGGGAGCATGCCGCATCTGTATTTCGAGGCGTCGGCCGTGGTGATTGCCTTGGTGCTGCTGGGCAAGTACCTGGAAAGCCGCGCCAAACGACAGACCGCCAGCGCCATCCGCGCCCTCGAAGCCTTGCGACCGGAGCGGGCGATTCAAGTGGTCGACGGCCAGGAACGGGACGTCGCCATCAGTGCCCTGCGCTTGAATGACCTGGTGCTGGTCAAACCCGGCGAGCGCTTCCCGGTGGACGGTGAAGTGCTCGAGGGCCAGAGTCACGCCGACGAGGCGTTGATCAGCGGCGAAAGCCTGCCCGTGCCCAAGCAACCCGGTGATCATGTCACTGGCGGCGCGATCAATGGCGAAGGGCGCCTGCTGGTGCGCACCCGGGCCCTGGGGGCCGAGAGCGTGCTGGCACGCATCATTCGCCTGGTGGAAGACGCCCAGGCCGCCAAGGCGCCGATTCAGAAATTGGTGGACAAAGTCAGCCAGGTTTTCGTGCCGGTCGTATTGACCCTGGCACTCGCAACGTTGCTTGGCTGGTGGCTCTACGGTGCGCCGCTGGAGACGGCGCTGATCAACGCCGTCGCCGTGCTGGTGATCGCCTGCCCCTGTGCCCTGGGCCTGGCGACGCCGACGGCAATCATGGCCGGCACTGGCGTGGCCGCCCGCCACGGCATTCTGATCAAGGATGCCGAGGCGCTGGAGCGTGCCCATGAAGTCGGCACGGTGGTGTTCGACAAGACCGGCACCCTGACGTCCGGCACGCCACGCATCGCCCATCTGGCCGCGCTTGACGGTGATGAAGACGCACTGCTGAACATGGCCGGCGCCTTGCAACGCGGCAGCGAACACCCGCTGGCCAAAGCGGTGCTCGACGCCTGCGCCGAACGCGGCCTGAGCGTAGCGGATGCCAGCGATAGCCAGTCCCTGACCGGACGCGGTATCGCCGGTAGCCTCGACGGGCGCCGCCTGGCCTTGGGAAATCGTCGTCTGCTGGAAGAGCTGGGCCTGAACCCCGGTTCGCTGGCCGAGTCGGCGCAAGCCTGGGAAACCGAAGGTCGAACCCTGTCCTGGCTCGTCGAGCAAGGCGCAACGCCTCGGGTCCTGGGCCTGTTCGCCTTCGGCGACACCCTCAAGCCCGGCGCTCTGGCGGCGGTCGAGGCCTTGAAGCAACGTCACATCGCCAGCCACCTGCTCACGGGCGACAACCGGGGCAGCGCTCGGGTCGTTGCCCAGGCATTGGGAATCGCCAACGTCCACGCCGAAGTGTTGCCGGGCGACAAGTCCGCCATCGTTCAACAACTGAAAGCCCACTCGGTGGTGGCGATGGTCGGCGATGGCATCAACGACGCTCCGGCCCTGGCCGCCGCGGACATCGGCATTGCCATGGGCGGCGGCACCGACGTGGCGATGCAGGCCGCCGGCATCACCCTGATGCGCGGCGATCCGCGCCTGGTACCGGCGGCGCTGGACATCAGCCGCAAGACCTACGCAAAAATCCGTCAGAATCTGTTCTGGGCGTTCGTCTATAACCTGATCGGCATTCCGCTGGCGGCGTTCGGTTTGCTCAACCCGGTGTTGGCCGGCGCAGCCATGGCGCTGTCGAGCGTCAGCGTGGTGAGCAATGCATTGTTGTTGAAGTTCTGGACACCCGCGCATCTGGAGGACAAGCGATGAACATTGGCCAGGCAGCCCGCCAGAGCGGCCTCAGCGCAAAGATGATCAGGTACTACGAATCCATCGGCCTGCTCAGGGCAGCCCATCGCACGGACAGTGGTTATCGGATCTATGGCGCCGATGACTTGCATACGTTGGCATTCATCAAGCGCTCCCGGGATCTGGGGTTTTCCCTGGAAGAGGTCGGCAAGTTGCTGACTTTGTGGCAGGACCGTCAACGCGCCAGCGCCGACGTAAAGGCCCTGGCCCGGCAGCATATCGACGAACTGAACCAGAAAATCCGTGAACTGGCCGAACTGCGCGACACGCTCCAGGACTTGGTGGAGCACTGCCAGGGCGATCATCGCCCGGACTGCCCGATCCTCAGGAAATTGGCGTCGGGGTGATGTAGACCTGGTACCTCCTGTGGGAGCGAGCTTGCTCGCGAAGAAGGCGGCCAATGCATTGATGCAAGCTGATCCACCGCTTTCGCGAGCAGGCTCGCTCCCACAAGGATTCAAGCTGATCATCAAAAACCCGGCCTCGGCCTGATGCGATTCACTCAAGGCACCGACAAACCCGTGGCGAGGGAGCTTGCTCCCGCTGGGCCGCGAAGCGGCCCCAAAACCTGCCAAATGCGGAGCATCAGATACACCGTACCCGCAGATTCACGACTGCTTCGCAGCCGAGCGGGAGCAAGCTCCCTCGCCACAGGGCCATCACTTTCCATGTGGACCGCATTACGGCCATGGCCGGGTTTCAGGTCAACCGATCACTGCATCCACGGCGGAGGCGGCTCTTCGGTCTTGCCGGGTGGCGCATCGTCGGCGGCGCGTACGGCCTGGCGGCGCTCTTCATCCAGGCGCGCGGCCTCGATTTCGCGCATGATCCCGCCGACATCCGCCATTTCTTCCGGCTCGTCGAACTCACCGGTCAGCACGCTCTCCGGGTGCAGGGTGCCTGCTTCATACAGGGCCCACATTTCCTTGGCGTATTTGGTGCGTTTCAGCTCCGGGGCAAACCGACCGAAGTAGGACGCCATGTTGCCGACGTCCCGCTCCAGCATGCTGAAGGCGTGGTTGTTGCCGGCAGCGTCCACCGCTTGCGGCAGGTCGATGATGACCGGCCCCGTCGGCGTCAGCAGCACGTTGAACTCCGACAGGTCGCCGTGCACCAGACCGGTACACAACATCAACACGATCTGGGAAATCAGAAAAGCGTGATACTCGCGGGCCTGATCCGGCTCCAGCACCACGTCGTTGAGACGCGGCGCCGCATCGCCGTACTCGTCGGCCACCAATTCCATCAGCAGCACGCCCTCGAGGAAGTCATACGGCTTCGGAACCCGCACGCCGGCGCTGGCCAGCCGGAACAGCGCGGCCACTTCGGCGTTCTGCCAGGCGTCTTCGGTTTCCTTGCGGCCAAACTTCGAGCCTTTAGCCATGGCCCGGGCCTGACGGCTGTTGCGCACCTTGCGGCCTTCCTGGTATTCGGCCGCCTGGCGAAAACTTCGCTTGTTCGCCTCCTTGTAGACTTTGGCGCAACGTAGCTCGTTGCCGCAGCGCACCACATAAACAGCTGCTTCTTTACCACTCATGAGTGGGCGCAGCACCTCGTCGACCAGACCGTCCTCGATCAGGGGTTCAATGCGTTTTGGAGTCTTCATCAGCTTTTATTCTGGGTCCTTTATTACCAAACACGCGAATGACAGGTCGTTATACGGCAATCCTCCCTCCACGGGGAGGGGGTCCGACCTATGAACCCTGAATGCACACACTGTGCCGGGTCGGACAACCGAGCCAAATCATAGTCGAGACCGGGCGTGGGGTTGCTCAGTGAATGGCAAGCGGTTGCGACAAGAGCCAAACGAGTCAGCGCTTGAACAGTCCCCCGGCGTAAAACCGAACAGTCCCTTGAATGCCGCAATGAAAGCGGACGTCGAATCATACCCACAGGACAAGGCCGCGCTGGTCACGCTATCGCCCTGTTCCAGCGACTCCAGGGAAGACAACAGGCGCATGCGCTGGCGCCACGCCCGGAAGCTCAAACCGGTTTCACGCTGGAACAGGCGCATCAAAGTTTTTTCCGACGTGCCCAGGCGCTCGGCCCAGGCTTGCAGGGTCACGTTGCCTTCGGGTTGCTCGATCAATTCGTTGCACAGTTCCAGCAAACGAGCGTGACGGGGCAATGGCAGGGAAAAGCCCACTTCCGGCAGCGCCGCCAATTGGTCCAGCAGCACTTGGACCAAGCGTGTTTCCTGGGTCTCGCCCTGTGGGTAAGTGGCGGGAAACTGGCAGAACACTTTGATCAGCTCCCGTGCCAGCGGTGTAACTTCCAGCACCCGGCAACGATCATCGGCCCACGGGCACGCCTGGCGATGGACGTAAAGACTGCGCATTTCCGCGCGCATGGACGTCACGACCTGATGCTCCAGGTCCGCCGGGATCCAGATGCCCCATTGCGGTGGCGCGAAGAAGCTGCCTTCGGCCGTATGGACGCCGAGCACGCCACTGATCGCGTAGGAGAATTGCACCCAATCGTGGCGATGAGCCTGGGTCCACGAACCGGCATTCAGACTTTCGACCCGGGCATAAAGCGGCCGAGGCAGCTCCGTCAGGTCCGGAATGCGTCGTTCGAGCTGTTGATGTCCGTTAGTCGGCATTGATTGGCCTTATGTCGCAAGACGACCGGGTAGGCCGACGTTAGGCTAAGACGACTCTTCTTACAATCCACGGTGCCCTATGCACATCCTCAGACACCTCAAGCGCATGGCGACCGACTGGTTCCTGTGCGGCATGTTGCTCGCCACGCTGCTGGCGTATTTCTTCCCGCGCTTCGGCGCTACCGGCGGCGCCATGCATGCCGAATGGGTGGTCAACATTGGCATCTTCGTGGTGTTTTTCCTCCACGGCGTCAATCTGTCCGGCGAGCAGATCCGCCATGGCCTGAAAAACATCCGACTGCACCTGATGGTGCAAGGCTTCACCTTTGGGGTATTTCCGTTGATCTGGCTGCTCGGCAACTGGACACTGGGCAGCCATGTGCCGTCCTTGTTGATGCTGGGGTTCTTTTACCTGTGCGCGTTGCCTTCGACCATTTCGTCCTCGGTGGCCCTGACCGGCAGCGCCGGCGGCAACGTACCCGCGGCGATTCTCAACGCCAGCTTGTCCAGCGTGCTGGGGGTTCTCCTGACGCCGCTGCTGGTCAGCCTGGTGGTCGGCAACGGTGCCGGCGGCATCGACCTGGGCTCGACGCTGCCCGACCTGTGCATGATGTTGCTGTTGCCGCTGGTGCTCGGGCAGTTTCTGCGGCGCTGGCTGGCCGGTTTTTTCGCGCGCTACAAGCGCTATACCAGCATCATCGACAAACTGGTCATCCTGCTGCTGGTTTACGCCGCATTCTGCAATTCGATGATTTCCGGGATCTGGCAACAACAAGGTCATGGTGTGCTGCTCAGCGCCGTGCTGGGCAGTGCGGTGTTGCTGGCTGTCATTCTGTGGATGACCACCCGCACCGCTCGCGCCCTGCGTTTCAACAACGCCGATGAAGTCGCCGCGGTATTTTGCGCGAGCAAGAAATCCCTGGCCGCCGGAGTGCCGATGGCGGCGCTGATTTTCGGCAACAACCCCGGCCTCGGGCTGATCCTGCTGCCGATCATGATCTATCACCCGCTGCAACTGATCGTCTGCTCGATCCTCGCCGAACGCTATGCAAGCCGGCAACGGGCGCAGGCATCGCAAAAGAGCGAGGCCATCGTCAGCGCTCGATGATAGCCGTCACCCCTTGGCCGGCGGCTGCGCAGATGGAAATCAGCCCCCGGCCCTTCCCTGCCGCGTCCAGCAGCTTGGCCAGGTTGGCGACAATGCGCCCGCCGGTTGCGGCAAATGGATGTCCGGCGGCCAGTGAGCTGCCCTTCACGTTCAGCCGGCTGCGGTCGAGAGTACCCAGCGGCGCATCAAGGCCCAGGCGGGCCTTGCAGTAATCCGCGTCTTCCCAGGCTTTCAAGGTGCACAGCACCTGGGCGGCGAACGCCTCGTGAATCTCGTAATAGTCGAAGTCCTGCAAGGTCAGGCCGTTGCGCGCCAACAGCCGCGGCACGGCATAGACCGGCGCCATCAGCAGGCCTTCGGCGCCGTTGACGAAGTCCACTGCCGCCGTTTCGCCGTCACGCAGGTAAGCCAGGATCGGCAGCCCACGGGCGTTGGCCCACTCCTCGCTCGCCAACAACACCAGCGAGGCGCCATCGGTCAGTGGGGTGGAATTGCCCGCCGTCAGCGTGCCCTTGGCGGTTTTTTCGAAGGCGGCCTTGAGGGAAGCGAGTTTCTCCAGGGTCAGGTCCGGGCGCAGGTTGTTGTCGCGGGTCAGGCCGAGAAACGGCGTCATCAGGTCGTTGTGCCAGCCTTCGGCGTAAGCGGCGGCCATTTTTTGATGACTCTCCACGGCCAACTGATCCTGCTCTTGTCGGGGGATCTGCCAGGTTTGCGCCATCAACTCGCAGTGCTCGCCCATGCTCAGGCCAGTGCGCGGCTCGTTGATGCGCGGCAGGTCAGGTACCAGATGCCCGGGGCGCAATTGCAAAAACGTCTTGATTTTATCGGCGGTGGTTTTCGCGCGATTGGCTTGCAGCAGGATCCTGCGCAGCCCTTCATTGACGCCGATCGGTGCGTCGGAGGTGGTGTCCACGCCGCCGGCAATGGCGCTGTCGATCTGCCCGAGGGCGATTTTGTTGGCCACCAGTAGCACCGTCTCAAGCCCCGTGCCGCAGGCCTGCTGCACATCATAGGCGGGTGTGCTGGGCGACAGCCGCGAGCCGAGCACGCACTCGCGGGTCAGGTTCATGTCTCGGGAAAACTTCAGCACCGCCCCCGCGGCCATCTCCCCGATATGCACGCCGTGCAGGTTGTAGCGCTCGATCAAGCCCTCAAGCGCAGCGGTCAGCATCGCCTGGTTGCTGGCGGTGGCATAGGGCCCGTTGGAGCGGGCGAAAGGAATGCGGTTACCGCCGATGATCGCGACGCGGCGTAGCTGTGCCATGTAGAACTCCCCTTTGTATGTCCAAATGTGCCGTCAGCGTTGACCCATCACCCATGGGAGCAGGCTTGTTCCCATGTGAAGGCGGTGCCCTGGAACACAGCTTAGGCTTTATCCCGCCGATCGAACGACTGATTGCCAAACATGGTCCACACTTGGAACCTCATCAGCCGGAGTGTGTTCCATGTCAGACCGTTACATAGACTTTGCCAATTCGCCCATTGGCCTGCGTCTGGTTGGCGCTCTCGGCTTGCCATCGCCGGTACGCCTGGAGCGTTGGCAAGCCGGGCGCCTGCGGCCAATCGAGGGTGCCTTGCTGCTGGGCGGCGGGCCGCTGACCGAACAGGTCGGCACATTCGCCAAGCGCCTGACCGACGCCATTTTCATCTACGGTGGCGAACCGACGCTCGCCACTGAATGGATCCCCGGGCACGGCCCGAAAATCAAGGCTGTGGTGTACGACGCCAGCCACCTGGCACAGGTCGACCAGCTCAAGCAATTGCGCGAGTTTTTCCAGCCGCTGATGAAAAATCTCGACCACAGCGCTCATGTCGTCATCCTCGGCCGCGCTCCGGAAAACCTCGACGACCCGTTCGCCGCCAGCGCCCAGCGGGCTTTGGAGGGTTTCAGCCGGTCCCTGGCCAAGGAGCTGCGCCATGGCGGGACGCTGCAGTTGCTGTACGTCGGCGAAGGCGCCGAAACCCAGCTGGAAGGCGCCCTACGGTTTTTCCTGTCGCCCAAGAGTGCCTACGTTTCCGGGCAAGTGATTCGTCTCAAGGCCTGTGCAACCCAGGTCCAGGACTGGACCCGTCCGTTGACGGGGCTCAAGGCACTCGTTACCGGCGCTGCCCGTGGCATCGGCGCCTCCATTGCCGAAACACTGGCCCGCGATGGCGCCGATGTGATCCTGCTGGACGTACCGCCAGCCAAGGCCGACCTCGATGCCTTGGCCGCACGCCTGAGCGGGCGCAGCCTGACGCTGGACATCTGCGCAGAAGACGCAGCCACGCAGTTGATTGAACACCTGCCCGACGGCGTCGACATCGTTGTACATAACGCTGGCATCACCCGGGACAAGACCCTCGCCAACATGACCCCGGAATTCTGGGACGCGGTGCTGGCAGTCAACCTCAATGCGCCGCAAGTGCTGACCAAGGCCCTGCTCGACAGCGGCACCCTGCGCGACAACGGCCGGGTCATCCTGCTGGCATCCATCAGTGGCATCGCCGGCAATCGCGGCCAGACCAACTACGCCGCGAGCAAGGCCGGGCTGATCGGCCTTGCTCAAGCCTGGGCGCCAACCCTGCAGGCCCGAGGCATCAGCATCAACGCCGTGGCGCCAGGCTTCATCGAAACCCGCATGACCGCAGATATTCCTTTCGCCCTGCGCGAAGCCGGGCGACGCATGAGCTCGCTGGGCCAGGGCGGCCTGCCCCAGGATGTCGCCGAAGCCGTGGCCTGGCTTGCGCAACCGGGCACCGGTGCCGTGACCGGACAGGCGCTGCGCGTGTGTGGGCAAAGCCTGCTGGGGGCCTGATCATGACGATCCAATGGCATGAGATACACGCCGCGCCGTCGATGTCCGGGCTGTACGCCAAGGCCGCGACACGCCGCAAGATCACCGGCACTACCTTGCCGGACGTTGGGCTGCGCCAAGTGATCCAGGTTGATCAGCAACGCCTGGCGGCCTATCGCAAGGTTTGCGGCTTTACCGAAAACGGTCTGCTGCCACCAACCTATCCCCATGTGCTGGCGTTCGCCCTGCAAATGCAGCTACTGACAGATCGGGATTTTCCGTTCCCGCTGCTGGGGTTGATCCACCTCAGCAACCGCATCCGCATACTGCGGCCCATGGGCGGGGTCAGCCAGGTGCGCGCCAGCGTCAATGCCGAGAATCTCCAGCCGCACGCCAAGGGCGCGGTGTTCGATCTCGTGACCCGCATTGAAGATCAGCTGGGACCGCTGTGGGAGGCCGAAAGCCAGATGCTGTGCAAAGGCGTCCAGCTTGATGGGGCGCTGGTGGAGGAACCGGCGACTGCCATCCTTGAGTTGGCGGAAGTGGCGCACTGGACAGCACCTGCCGACATCGGCCGGCAATACGCCAAGGTGTCCGGCGACTACAATCCGATCCACCTGAGCGCCGCCAGCGCCCGGCTGTTCGGCTTCCCCACCGCCATCGCCCACGGCCTGTGGAACAAGGCCCGGACG
The DNA here is from genome assembly GCF_054161305.1 of Pseudomonas sp. Z2-11. Lineage (NCBI taxonomy): Bacteria > Pseudomonadati > Pseudomonadota > Gammaproteobacteria > Pseudomonadales > Pseudomonadaceae > Pseudomonas > Pseudomonas sp. Z2-11. Next base: position 718,839 of record NZ_CP096395.1, on the reverse strand, counting down.
TTAGCGGCGCTGGACGACCATTTGCCCGAGGCCAACATCGAGATCGAAGTGAACTTCAGGAAACCGGTGCGCCTGCCCAGCGAGGTGACGCTGCTGGCGAGCGCCGCGGGGTCCAGTGGAAAGCTGCGGTTGGCGGGGGCTGGAGAACTGGAACACATGCTCGGCAGTTGGCAGCCGGTTGCCTGAATAAAAAACGCCGTCCCCTGTGGGAGCGAGCCTGCTCGCGAAGGGGATGGTCCTGCCTACGCCGCTGCTGCTGAATGGGACGGCCTCTTCGCGAGCAGGCTCGCTCCCACAAGGGCCATTCGTCAACGCGGTGGATAATTCGACAGGATCCGCCCCACCGTCTCGCGCACCTTCGTGCTGCGCTCCGTAGGGTTGGGCGACTCGCTGAGCAGTTGCTCATCGCTACCGCGCCACACCAACTTGCCATCCTTGCCGTCGAGCAGGTCGATCTGCACCGTGGCGACTTTGTAGCTGACGTTGCGGGTTTCGTTATACATCGGCCCGCCCCAATAGCCATTCCAGGGGCCGCCCCAGCCGCCGCCGTAGTTTGTCGTCACCTGTTGCTGACGGTCCTCGACGATCAGGTAGGCCTGGACCTGCACATCGCTGCGGGTGCCGGACGGAGCCGGGCGCAAGCCGCGCTGATCAAGCTGATCGGCGACGGCTTGGCGGATCCGCTGTTCGGTCAGGTCGCTCTTGATGCGCGGGTCATCCGGACGGTACTGCAGCGCCGGCTCTTTCCAGCTCCAGCTGCGGTAGGCCGCGAAATCGCGGGTGGTGTCGAAGTCATGATTGACCTGATTGGAAGTGCAGGCGCCAAGCAACAAGGCCAGGGCAAATGGGGCGATACGGCGGAACATGGTTTTTCTCCGTTGCGTAATCAACTGGGAGGATAAGCCGAAAGAGCCTTTTCCACCGCCTCACGAATGGCATCGCTACGTTCGCTCTGACTGCCTCGCTGGCTGGTCTCGGCGCTGGCACTCCAAACCGGCTGATTGTTGCGGGCATCGAACAGATCAACCCGAACCACCACGACCTGCTCCCGGTAAGTGCGTACCACGGGGACGCTGTTGTACATGCCATAACCCGGCCCGTATCGGTTGTAACCGCCGTAGTAGCCCGAATCATAATCGTCGCGAACCTGGCGTACGCGGGTCTCCAGGCGCAGGTCGGCACTGACGAAGAGGTCCGCCGGCCGATTGTCATGCAGCGGGCGCAGGCCGCGCTGGTCCAGGGCATTGCTCACCGCTTCGGCCACCTGCGCCGAGTCCGCCCAGGCCGTGCCCGGTGGCAGTCGGCCGTTGAGCCAGGACCAGCTGCGATAGCGCCCGTAATCCCGGGGCGGCGCGGGATAGGCGCTGCGATCGAATACCGTGGCGGCCTCGGGTGGTGCTGGCGGCAGCGGCCTGGATGTCGCGACATAAGGGTTGCTGCCCTGACAGGCCGCCAGCCCCAGGCACAACACCATTAACCCTGAACGACCTTTCATTTCGCTCTCCGATTGCTTTGCGGATCAGAGGGGACGGCAAACCCAGTGCAAATAACGTCCCAAGCCGGCAAAGGCCGGATGGCGACGGTGGGCCAGTTCCATCTCCAGCAGTTGCGCAAGCTCTGCACGGCCTTGGAACTCCACCGGCATATAGTCGTGAAAAACCCGCACCCCACTCTGGGTTTCGACCTGCCACAGGCCTTCAAGTTGCGCCGCCAATTCTCGTGGATCAAGCGGTTGCTGAGGGGTCAGGCTTTGTTTCTCGCCGGCCAAGTCGTTTTTACGCAGTTTGCGAAAGTGCCCCTTGAGCAGGTTGCGATAGACCAGCGCATCGCGGTTGTAAAACGCCAGGGACAACCAGCCGCCAGGCACCGTCAACTGATGCAGCACCGGCAGGATCGCATGGGGCTCGGCCAGCCATTCGAGCACCGCGTGGCACAGCACCAGATCGTAAGGTTCGGTGAGCTGGTCGAGCAGATCCTGCCACGGCGCCTGGATGAACGTTGCGGCCTGGCCCGCCTCGGCAAAGCGTTGGCGAGCGCCTTCGAGCATCGGCTCGGCCGGTTCGGCCAGGGTGACCTGATGCCCCCGCTCGGCCAGCCACAGCGACATGTGGCCCAGCCCCGCGCCAATATCCAGCACTCGCAAGGGGCGATCCGGCAACGCTTCAAGGAGATCGGCCTGAAGCACGGCCAGCCGAATCGCCCCCTTGGCTCCTCCGTAGATTTTTTCGGCAAAACGCGTGGCGAGTTGATCGAAATGGCGATCGCTCATTGGCCGAACCGCCGTTCGCTGTCGGCCAACTTGCTGCGCACCACGGCGTCCATGTCCAGGCCCAGCTCGCTGCACAACAGCAACAGGTACAAGACGATGTCACCGATTTCCTGCCCGGCGTGGGCAAGTTTTTCCGCGGGCAACTGGCGTGACTGCTCCTCGGTCAACCACTGGAAAATCTCCACCAATTCAGCCATTTCGACGCTGGCGGCCATGGCCAGGTTTTTCGGGCTGTGAAATTGCCGCCAATCGTTACGATCACGGATGGCATGCAGGCGTTCGGTCAGTTCAACAAGGTTCATCGGGCTCTCCTGGATGCGCATAGCTTCGAGGGGATGACGAGGTAAGGCAAGAGTCTCGATACAAAGCGCCAGTTTGCCCCATAATCGAACGATCCCGGCCCGGACCGCTCCTACATTCAGGAGCAAAAGGCTCAACGTGGATTCCCTCTCATCAGGACGCACACATGCAGGTAGAAAGCTTTTTCGAATGGCTCGGTCAGGCGCTCGGTTCGGTGATCCGTTTTATCGTCGATCTGCTCAGTGGCCTGTTCAACACCCTGGCCAATGCCGGCGGCAATTTTGTCGAAGGCCTGTCCCGGACGCTGGGAATGGATACTTCAATCATCAGCATCATTGCGCTGATCCTCGGGCTGATGCTGCTGTACTCGGCGATCCGCGCTTTCATGCGGGCGTCGATCGTCATGGGCATCATCTGGCTGGTGCTGGGGTTGTGGCTGTTGAGCTGGATTATTCACTGAGCCCCCAACTTGGACACCCTGTGGCGAGGGAGCTTGCTCCCGCTGGACTGCGCAGCAGTCCCAAACCGGGCTGACGCGGTTCTCCAGAAACACCGCGCCCCCCAGTGCGACGGCTGCGCCGCCGAGCGGGAGCAAGCTCCCTCGCCACAAAAGCCTGCCGCACAGATGAATGAAACGCTGCAATAACCCGCTACAATCGCGCTCCTTTCAAGGAGCCCGCATGCCCAAGCTGATTACCGACTGGCGCGACCGCCTTACTCATCGCCGGGTCTGGGCGCTGGCTGCGCCGATGATTCTCTCGAACATTTCCGTGCCGCTGGTGGCGCTGGTGGACAGCACCGTCATCGGCCATTTGCCCCATGCCCATCAGTTAGGCGCAGTGGCGGTCGGAGCGAGTCTGTATACGGTGCTGGCATGGGCCATGGGTTTCCTGCGCATGGGCACCACCGGGTTCGCCGCCCAGGCGGCCGGGCGTGCCGACGGCGCGGCGTTGCGCCAGGTGTTGTTACAGGGCCTGCTGCTGGCGATGGGGCTGGCGGTGCTGCTCGGTGCCGTCGGCATTCCCTTGAGCGACGTGGCGCTGCACTTCATGCAACCGTCCGCCGAGCTCAACCAGTTGACCCGCGATTTCTTCCACACTCGCCTTTTCGGCTTGCCTGCGGCGCTGGCCAGCTATGCGCTGGTCGGCTGGTTCCTCGGCGCCCAGAACGCCCGCGCGCCGCTGGCGATCCTGCTGGTGACCAACCTGGTGAACATCGCCTTGAACCTCTGGTTCGTGATCGGCCTGGACTGGGGCGTGACCGGTTCGGCCAGGGCGTCGGTCATCGCCGAATGGACGGGCGCGCTGGTAGGCCTGGCCCTGGCGCGCAACACCCTGCGCAACTGGCCTGGGCAGATAGCCTGGGCGGCGCTGGGCTTGTGGCAGAGCTGGCGACCGTTGCTGGCGGTGAACCGGGACATTTTCATCCGCAGCCTGGTGCTGCAATCGGTGTTTTTCCTGATCACGGTGCAAGGCGCGCGTCTGGGCGATGCGACCGTGGCCGCCAATGCCCTGCTGCTCAACGGCCTGCTGCTGACGGCCCACGCCCTGGACGGCCTGGCCCACGCCGTGGAAGCACTGTGCGGCCACGCTATTGGGGCTCGCGACCGCCTGGCCCTGCGCCGTGCGCTGGTCGTTGCCAGCGGCTGGTCACTGATTGCCAGCCTCGGGTTTGCCCTGCTGTTCCTGCTTGCTGGGCATTTGTTCATCGACATGCAGACCGACATCGCCGAAGTGCGGAACACCGCTTACCACTACTTGCCTTATCTGGCGGCGTTACCGTTGATTGCGGTATCGAGCTACCTGCTCGATGGCCTGTTCATCGGCGCCACCCGCGCCCGGGAAATGCGCAACGGCATGCTCCTGACCCTGCTACTGACGTTGCCGTTCGCCTGGGTCCTGCAAGGATTGGGCAATCACGGCCTGTGGATCACTTTCCTGCTGTTCATGGCCTTGCGCAGCCTGACGCTCGGTACCTTCGCCTGGCGTTTGCAACGACACGACAGCTGGCTCGGTGGCAATGCCCGGTGAGGCCTTCAATCCTGGTTGCCTTGCCATAGCCGCCGCAACTGCTCCAGACGCTCGTGTTGCGAGCCGCCAGCCAGCTCCGGCGCTGGCTGAGCATCAGGGTATTGCAAGCGTAGCCACAACCAGCCGTCGAGGGCGCTCTGTTCGCTGAACCCCAGCGCCAATCCTTGCTGCAAATATTCCCAGAGCGACCAGTAGTCATGCCCAATGGAGCAGGACCAACGCCAGACATGACGCTCCAATACACACGCCTGCAACTGGCTTTGTTGCCTGTCACTGAGGCCCGGCTCGTTCTCCAGAGCCGGCACCGACAAGCCAGGATTGGCGAGCTGTTGCCAGCCCTCCGAGCCCATGGTCCGATCAGCCCAGGTGCCTCCGAACCAGCGCAGAAGGCTGATCGGCCCCAGCCAGCAACTGAGTTCCCGAGCGTCGCAACCATCAAAAAAATAACTCGCGGTGTGCGGGTTGTAATAGCTCAACAAAGCCTTGTAGTGCAGGCCCAGCGTGACCGTCAGCATGCGCCGCAAATGCGTCAGCAATACTTCGGCAGGCGCAGCGCTCACTATCAACAACCCCGGCCAGGACCGGCTATCGAGATGGCACAGACTGGCCAGCGCTGGCGATCGCTGCAGATCAACCAATAGCGGGCCATCGTCCCTCAGTTCGTGAAGATCGGTGTTTTCGAACAGAAGAAAGTGCCGTGCCTCGGCAAATTGCTCCCGCAGGCGCAGCGCGGCTCCGGGGCCGTTCGGCGCGTCGAGCAGCAGCCATTGCGGCGTGGCCCCCGGCATGGCGGCAGCGTTCATGGCGCTGCGCCCGCACCACGTTGCGTCACCAGGCGGCAGATGCACACCGCCTGGGCGCAGGGGTGGAACGCCCCTCCGCCGGGCAACAGGCACAGCAGGAACAGCGGCTCGCCACCGCGCACTGCAGACAACAGGTGGTCATCAACCCCAGGCGTCCCGGGTGTTTCTGACAAACTCGCACTGGCTGGCGCTGGCTGTGTGCCAATGAGGGGCGGTGGGCCGAGAAAGGCACAGATAAGCGGGCGATCCGGGTCACCCTCGATAAAGCTCACCAGGACCTCGGTGCCCTCACGAATCCGATCGCCTGCGCAGGCCGCCAGCTCAGGCGCCAACGGCAGCCAGCAATGGCTGGCGCTGGCCCCTTCCCCTTGATAGACCCAGTCGAACTGCACCGCCACTCGCCCAGGCACCTGATCCGCAGGCTCATCCACGTCTACCACCCATCCGCGTTGCCGGCTCACCATGACCGGCTTCGCAGGCACCTTGTCTGCCACGAACGACAGCGCGAAGGGAATAGCCCGGAACCGGTTGGCATATCGACCTGACTGGCCACGATGCTCGACCCTGGTCAATAACCAGCGCCGGTTCCAGTCCTTGAAAGGGTGAGCGGTCAGGCTCAGGGTCTGCCCGCTGTGCAAGTGCATCAGATCGCTCTGGCCCTCGGCGGCCTGTATGCCGATACCCTCGAAGCCAGCCTGAGCGCTGAAGGCGTGCACGGCGTCGGCCTGGCCGTCACCGCCGAAGATAACCTCGCCAGCGGAAAAGACACTGCCCGGCGCATCGGAGAAAACCAGGCAGTGCCCATCCCGGGCATGCTCGAAATGGAACCGGATACCAGACTCGGCGCATATCCTCTGCAGAAATTGCAGGTCGGACTCCCGGTATTGGCTACAGACATCCCGCGTCGCAAAATCACCGCTCAAGTCCAGGCACAGCCCGCGCCCGCCGATGCCGTGCCCGCTCAAGACCTGGCGAATGATCTGCGGTACCGAGCGGCCACTGAACACCCGCTGGCTGAAGCGCTGCGCCAGGTATGCAAGCTTCGGCTCGATGCGCACATGGCAATTACCTCCATGACGGTGCTGCACAACTTCGTGGAGCTGTCCGTGAATGCCCCGGCCGCAGCTCCCGAAACTCAACCAGACGCTGCGGTACAGCAGGCCCGCCAGGTCCAGCGGCGTGTCACTGGTCACCAGTTCCACCTCGAACAGGAAAGGTTCGCTGATGTTTTCATTGCCGGTGAAGGCCACGACAACAAAGGACTCGGGCAGACCGGCTATCTCCAGACGAAATGATGACTCGCGGGCTGGACAGGACATCGGCATTTCTCTACAGGAGGGGGCGACCGGGCATTCTGGCCGAGAGCCTGGGTCGAGTAGAGGGGCCAAGTACAAGTAAGGAACGGGACTACACGAAATAAGGACCTTTCCGATTAGCTGCCCCCGTGTGAGGAAATTTCCACAGCGCAAATCAAAACGCCCTCCGGAACTGTCCGAAAATACCCGCGGCATGCGACGTATTTTCTGACAGCCCCGGAGGGCGTTGCGCTTGGCGCTATTGCCCTGTCAGGAAGACAGGTAGGAGGAACGAGTCAACCCGAGACGCAGGGCATCCAGGAACTGGGTGCGTTCGGCCGCCGTGATCCGGGCGCTGGCGCACTTGTCACGGTAGTGAGTCATCAGCTCCTCCGGCGACAGGTGCACGTAGCGCAACATGTCCTCGATGGTGTCGTGGGTTTCGATACCGGCGTGGTACACGCTGCCGTCGGCGTTCTGGTAGATGTTCACCGAATCGGTGTCACCAAACAGGTTGTGCATATCACCGAGGATTTCCTGGTAGGCACCCACCAGGAAAATGCCCAGCAGATAGTCTTCGCCCGGATTGAGCGAATGGACCGGCAGGCTGGTCTCGATGCTCTGCTCATCGACGTATTGCTTGATCTTGCCGTCGGAATCGCAGGTCAGGTCTTGCAGCACGGCGCGGCGCAGTGGCTCTTCATCGAGACGATGCAACGGCAGGATCGGCAACACCTGGCCGATCGCCCAGGTGTCCGGCAAACTCTGGAACACCGAGAAGTTGCAGATGTACTTGTCGGCCAGCTTGTCGTTGAGCTCATCGAGCACCTGACGGTGCGAGCGCTGACGCGCCTTCAGCGAGTTGTGCAGACGACGGCACACGGCGAAGTAGCACTGCTCGGCCAGGGCTTTTTCCGCCAGGGTCAGCTTGCCATCGGCGTACTGCGCAGCCACGTCGCTCATGTAATGGGTGGCACGCCAGTAGGTCTCGGTGACCATCTCGATATCGGTCGGGCCCAGCAGGTCCACCAGCCATTGCACGGTTTCCGGCAGGCTTTCCTTGTTTTCGATCACCGGCACATCGTCATGGTGCTTCTCGACGTCGGTGACCTGGACCACCAGCATCGCGTGGTGGGCGGTCAACGAGCGGCCGCTCTCGGAAAAGATGTGCGGGTGCGGCAGGCTCTGCGCATCGCAGAACTCCTTGAGCATCCCCACCACGACCCCGGCGTAATCGTCCATGTCGTAGTTGATCGAGCTGGCGTTGCGCGAGTGCGTACCGTCGTAGTCCACGCCCAGACCGCCGCCGACATCGATGTGATCCACCGGCAGGCCGAGGTTGCGCAGCTCACCGTAGTAACGGATCGCTTCCTTGAAACCATGCTGGTAGTCCGCCAGGTTGGCGATCTGCGAGCCCATGTGGAAGTGCAGCAGGCGGATGCCCTGGTCGAGGCCGGCGCCGCGGAAGCGCTCGACCACCGACAACAACTGCGCTGCGGACAAGCCGAACTTGGATTTTTCGCCACCGGTATCGGCCCATTTGCTCGACGCCAGGGACGACAGGCGCACCCGCAGACCGACCTGCGGCTTGACCTTGAGCGACGCAGCCTCTTCGATTACCAAGCCGACTTCGGACTCTTTCTCGATCACGATGAAGACGTTGTGACCCAGCTTCTGGCCCATCAGCGCCAGGCGGATGAACTCGCGGTCCTTGTAGCCATTGCAGACGATGGTCCCGCCCTTTGGCGCCAAGGCCAGCACCGCCAGCAACTCGGGCTTGGAACCGGCTTCCAGGCCGATGGAGACATTCTGGGTGGCGATGATGTTTTCGATCACCGCCTCCTGCTGGTTTACCTTGATCGGGTAAAGCGCGGTGTACTGGCTCTGGTATTCCAGGCGTGCAATGTTGCTGTCGAAGGCGCCGGTGAGCTGACGCACCCGATCTTGCAGGATATCGGGGAAGCGCACCAACAACGGCAACGAAAGGCCACTCTGGCGCAACTGGTCGACTTGCTCGTACAAATCGATCGGCGAACTGTCGGGGCCGTTCGGACGGACTTCGACGCGACCGGCTTCATTGATCGCGAAATACCCGGCCCCCCAATGGCGGATCCCATAAACGCTGCGGCTGTCCGCAACTGTCCATTGGCTGCCATCGTCTTTGCGTGTGCGTCGTACGGACATCGAAGTCCCCTATAAAGAAGTCAAAATGCACCATCCGGTCGGAGGCTGGCGCAGTCTAGAGAATGGAAATGACGATTTGCCTGTAAGCAGGTAGACCCTGCCCGCAGCGCTGAGTTTAGAACCCCGTTCAGAACAGGCTCTGTGAAAACCATGTGGGCGATCGCAAACCGGGGTTCGGATCAAGCCAGGGTGGGTTTCACAGAAGCTGCTAGCCGCCGGACTTCTTTGCCTTGAAACCGTGTCGGGTGAGTTCCGCCAGCAAGAGCTCGACGTGATCGCCCTGGATCTCGATGACGCCATCCTTCAACGCGCCGCCGGTACCACAGCGCTTTTTCAGCGTCGTTGCGAGATCTTTGAGCGCGTCCTCGGCCAGCGGCACGCCGGTTACTGTGGTCACCGTCTTGCCACCTCGGCCTTTGCTTTCGCGGCGTACGCGAGCAATGCCATCCCCGGCGGGTATGGCGGTCTGTTTGCAGATGCAGGCATCCACCGGCTGGCGGCAATCAGGGCAATGACGACCGGCGTCGGTAGAAAATACCAGGCCGCCCAGGGCGGCGAAGGATGCGGCTTTTTTGGCCACCGGCAATCCTCTTCGGAGGACAAAGACTGGTCGAGGGGCGAAAGTGCCTCGACCGCGAAGCCCCACTCAGGCAGGGGCAGCGCAGCTGGACCGAACGAAGTCGGCCAAGCTTGAAAAGTCGCGCAGTGTAACGACAAAAAGCCCACTTGCTAAGGGCCAATCAGCGCCAATTTACAGCTTCTTTGCGACGCCGCGCTCACGGGCGCGCAAATAGCGCCCAAGCGCCGCCAGGGAGTCCGGGCAATACGGTCTGTGGCGGATTTCATCGAGCACCTGCTCGACGGGCAGAAAGCGCGCTTCCAGGACTTCTTCCGGTTGCAGGACCAACGGCCCGTCCCACACGGCAGAAAACGCCGCGCACCACAGGCGACTGCCAGCGTCTTCAAAATAGAAATGATCGTGGGCGACCAATTCGACGCCGCTCACGCCTAATTCTTCGGCCAGCTCGCGCGCCGCCGACTCGGCGTACGTCTCGTGGGCCTGCACCATTCCCCCTGCCGCGACATCCCAATAGCCGGGGTAAATAGCCTTGCTCAAAGTCCTTCGATGAACGCACAGCTCGCCCGCCGAATTGAACAGCATGATGTAGGTGCCGCGTCCGATCAGGCCTCGCTCGCGCAGATCCGAGCGCACCAGGCTGCCGAGCAGATTGTCGTCTTCGTCGACCCAAGCGATCAGCTCGGCATCCGAGGCCACTCGATGAGCGTCCTCCCGGGTGCTTTCGTCCATCCTTCAGCCCTGGTTGAGCAATTGCCGCAGGTCAATCACCGCCGCATTGGCGCGAGAAATATAGTTGGCCATGACCAGCGAGTGGTTCGCCAACACCCCGAAGCCGCTGCCGTTGAGAATCATCGGGCTCCAGATCGGCTCCTGTGAAGCCTCCAGTTCGCGAATGATCTGCCGCACGCTGACCGTCGCGTTCTTCTTCGCCAGCACGTCTGCGAAATCCACCTCGATGGCGCGCAACAAGTGAGACAGCGCCCAGGCTTGGCCACGAGCCTCGTAGAACACGTTGTCGATTTGCAGCCAAGGTGTCTCGACCACCTCTTCGTCAACCTGCGGCACCTGGCCTGGCGCCGGGACCTCGGTCTTCAGCGAGGTGTTGAGCTTGACCCGGCCGACGCTGGCGGACAGGCGCTGGGACAGCGACCCCAGGCGCGTACCGACATCCCCCAGCCAGTTGTTCAGGTTGTCGGCGCGGGCGTAGAACAACGCGCTTTTCTGACTTGGATCGGACAGGCGCGCCTGATAACGGCTCAAGGAATTGATGCCTTCCTGGTATTCCGATTCGCTGGACGGCAGCACCCAACTGCGGTTGTCGAAGTTGAAGCGCGGCTCGGCCTTGGCCAGGTCGGCGTCTTCGGCGGACTGCGACTGGGAACGGGCAAAGTCCTTGCGCAGGGCACGGCTCAGGTCGCGGACCTGCACCAGCACGCCGTATTCCCAACTGGGCATGTTGTCCATCCACAGGCCTGGCGGGAAGCGGTCGTTGGAAATGTAGCCGCCCTGCTTGGTCAGCAAGGTTCCGGCGACGGTCTTGAGGGTTTCCACGGTGGTGTAGCCGACCACCATCTGCCGGCCATCCTTCTCGGCCGCTGCCTGGGCGTTCTGCTGTACCGGAAACAACTCGGGCTCCTGGCTCCAATACCAGCCGACCGCAATAGTCACCAGCAGGTAAAGGCCAATGAGCGTGGCCAGCGCCCGACTGAAAAACAGCCCACCCAGATAGCTGCGGGTGTCCGATTTCGGTTCGGCGGCGCGTTCAGGCGCGCTGCCCGCGCGGTTCTTCCAGTCCAGCATGGCGATATCCCTTCAATCACTTGAGTTCACGGTTCGACCACAACCTTACATCAACGTGCCTTGGCCGGCATCCGTCGTTGGACTTATCGGAGAATTACCGCCACGAGACAAAGACCCGCCTAGGGGAATCCCTGAACCTCATCCGCTGGAAAATTGAAGAAACAACGTCGGAGAAAAGCGCAAGCAACATCCCGAAGCCGCGTCGTTGTGCCGTACCGAAATAGCTTGGATCGGCTATTGGAAACCCCTGAAGACCTTTACTTATAGGGCCGTCACCACGTCCGCAAAGGCAATTCCAGACCGACAGGTCAGAAACTGAATGGCGCCTCCTGGCAGATTATTGATGTAGAACACTCATGTAAGGGAAAAGAGGTGCTAGCATAGAGCCACCAGTCGATCTCAGCATGCCCCCTAACTAGTAGTCAGGATATGACCGAGCCAGAAGACCCCAGCCGCGAGCGCCTCAAGCACCACTTTGCCCAGCGGGTAATTCATCAGGCTCGCCAGATCCTGGAGATATGGCAGCGCCTGCAACGCAGCGAATGGTCGAGTACCGACCTGTCGGAGCTCAGTGAAGCCAATCTGCGCCTGCTGCGCTTTGCCGAGCGTTTCGAGCAACCTGAGCATTGCCAGCTTGCCCAAGGTATCGGCCAGTCGTTGCAAGCGGTAGACGCCAATCGCGGGCGCTTGAGCAGCCAGCTGATCACCGAAATCAATCGCTTGATGCAACGCCTGTCCCGCACCGGCTTGCGCCATGGCGACCAGCTCGAGCAAACCTTCCTGCCGCCGCTGCGCAAGCCCATCTACATATTGCTGCAAGACCATGACCGCGCCGAACGGCTGGCCAAGCAACTGGAATTCTTCGGCCTCAGCGCCCAGTCCCTGGACAGCGTCGCTGCATTCCGGGCCGCGATGGTCGAGCGCCTGCCTGCGGCCATTGTCATGGACGTGGATTTCAGCGGCCCGGGCGTGGGCCTGAAGCTGGCGGCCCAAGCCCAGGAAGGCCTGGATCAACCACTGCCGCTATTGTTTTTCAGTTTGCTGGAAACCGATACACCAACGCGGCTGGCCGCCGTGCGCGCCGGCGGGCAGGAGTTTCTCACCGGCACGCTGGAGGCCTCGAGCCTGCTGGAAAAAATCGAAGTGCTGACCTGCGTCGCCCAGTACGAACCCTACAAAGTGTTGATCATCGATGACTCCCGCGCCCAGGCCCTGCACACCGAACGCCTGCTCAACAGCGCCGGCATTGTCACGCGCACGCTAATCGAGCCGATCCAGGCCATGGCCGAGCTGGCGGACTTCCAGCCCGACCTGATCATCCTCGACATGTACATGCCCGCCTGCACCGGTACGGAACTGGCCAAGGTGATCCGCCACAACGACCGCTACGTCAGCGTGCCGATCATTTACCTGTCCGCCGAAGACGACCTGGACAAACAGCTCGACGCCATGAGCGAGGGCGGTGATGACTTCCTGACCAAACCGATCAAGCCCAGGCACCTGATCACCACCGTGCGCAACCGTGCAGCACGGGCCCGCAATCTCAAGGCGCGGATGGTGCGCGACAGCCTCACCGGCTTGTACAACCACACCCATATCCTGCAATTGCTCGAAGACTGCAGCTTCCGCGCCCGCCGTGAGGGCAAGCCCTTGAGCTTCGCCATGCTCGATATCGACCATTTCAAACGGGTCAACGACAGCCACGGCCACCCCATGGGCGACCGGGTGATCAAGAGCCTGGCGCTCTTTCTCAAGCAACGCTTGCGCAAGACCGATTTCATCGGCCGGTACGGCGGCGAAGAGTTCGCCATCGTCATGCCCGACACCGATATTGATGCCGCCTGCACAGTGCTGGACGAAATCCGCCAGCGCTTTGCCGAGATTCACTACCCGGCCCAACCCCAGGACTTGTGGTGCACCTTCAGCGCCGGGGTGGTAGAGATGAGCGAAGAGTCCGACAGCCTGATGATGGCCAGCCAGGCGGACGAGGCGCTGTACCGTGCCAAGCACGCCGGGCGCAATCGGGTGCAGAGCGCCAGGCAATCAAAGCAAAGTGCCACTTTTTCATCGGAATCGACTGATTCGGTCATAAACGTGTAACGCAAACGCAATAACTTCAGGCACTTACGATTCTGCCCCCGGTAGACCCTTGATGCGCCTGAAGCTGCTGACCAACCTCAACACTGTTCTTTTAGTTGCCGTATGCCTTGGCCTCGGCGCCACCCTATGGTGGTCGCAGATTGCCTTGGAGCGTCCTTATCTGCTGATGGAACGCTACCTGGGCCTGTCGCGGCAGTTCCAGGGCGAAGTGGCGCGCAACATCGAAGATTACCTGGCCAGCGGCGACGCCTTGCGCCTCAGCGCAGCCACCCAGGCCCTGGAAACCCTGCAAAAAGATCTGGACCAGTTCCCGCCGGACCTGGCCAGGACGCTAAGCCCGAGCCTGTCGAACCTTGACGGTTTCAGCAAGACCGACCTGCTGGCCGCCGGCAAACTGGCGGCTGATCCACAGGCCCTGTTGTTGCAGGCTGAACGTGAGCTGAGCGCCAGCCTGGACCAACTTGCCCAGTACGCCAACGGCGCGCCGGCTTATCTGCCGCCGCTGTTTGCTGCCTCACAGCATTTGGGCCGGTTGTCCCTCGCCCGGGACAAACTGGTCAGCAGCGGCCGCAGTGAACTCGCCGCCGATGTCGAACGGGAACTGGCCAACGTCCGCACCCAGGCCCAGCAACTGAACAGTCTGCCGCTGCTCGGCGTCACCGCCAGCAACGAATCGGGCAGCGATGACTTCGCCGCGTTGATGGGTCTGGAAACCGAGGAAAAGGCCGCCGCCGAAGACGCCGGGATTGCCCTCAAGCGCGAACTCAACAGCCTGCTCGGGCGTTATCCCGCGGAACTGGCGCGCACGCGCGAACTGATCCAGAAACGCACCGAGCTGGCCGATGCCACGCACTTGAAAACCACCGATGTGCAACAGGCAATCGACGCCATGGAGCCTGCGGTCCGTGCCCAACATGGGCAGATCCAGGGCGAAGTACGGGTCATCCAAGGGGTGATGATCGGTCTGATTCTGCTGATCGCCCTTCTTATCGATACCTTGCAGCGACGCCTGGCCCGGACCTTGACCCGCCTGGCGCCGGCCCTTTCCACTTGGGCCGAAGGCGATTTCAGTGGCGATATCCGTGTCGGCGCCAGCAACCGTGAATTGCAGGACATCGAAGCCTCGCTCAATCGCCTGCGCGCCTATCTGGTGGATCTGGTCGGTACCATCCGCCTGAACGCCGAACAGGTGGCCGGCAGCAGCCGGACCCTGGCCGAGCTCAGTGGCGAATTGCATAGCGGTGCCGAAGACCAGGCCGGTGACACGGCATTGATCCGCGACTCCCTCAGTGAGCTCGAAGCGACCATCCAGCAAGTGGCCGGCGATGCCAGCCAGGCCGCGGATGCCAGTCGCAGTGCGGGCCATGCCGTGGAGCAAGGCCAGAAAGTGATCGGCATGAGCCTCGCCGGCTTGCACTCGCTCGTCGGCGAAGTGCAGGGCAATGCGCAAATGATCGAACAGCTGGCTGAGGAGTCGGCGACCATCGGCGGCGTGCTGACCGTCATCCGCTCGATTGCCGACCAGACCAACCTGTTGGCCCTCAATGCCGCCATCGAAGCCGCCCGCGCCGGGGAAATGGGCCGCGGCTTTGCGGTTGTGGCCGAGGAGGTCCGCTCCCTGGCCCAACGCACCGCAGGCGCCACGGCCGAGATCCAGGCGCTGATTGCCCGTTTGCAGCAGGCTGCACGCCAGTCCGTGGAAGGCATGCGCGCCCAGGTCGAACACGCCGAAGCCACCGCCAGCCAGGCCCAGGCGGCCGATGGTGCACTGGATAAAATCGTCGAGGCGATCCAGACCATCGCCGATACGGCGGTGCGCATCGCCGATGTCACCGCCCAGCAAAGCGGCGCCGTCAGCGAAATCCGCGATCACAGCGAGCGGATCCACCAACTGGGCGGGGATAACCTGCAGCGCATCGGCCAGGGCCGGGAACAGGGCGACAACCTGCTGCTCCTGGGCGGGCGGTTGCACACGGCGGTGCAGGCGTTCCGGGTGTGATTTCAGAAGCCCACTGAACCTGTGGCGAGGGAGCTTGCTCCCGCTGGGTCGCGCATCTGCCGTAGAACCCGTCAGCGTTTCTTTCGATGCGCCATGTTGAAAGTCACAGGGCTCCTTGGGCGGGCCCTGATAGGCGTTGTCGCATGAAAAAGGTTACGGATTTTTTAACAGCCCCCCTCATGCTAGGCTCCCGGCCCTTCAAGAAATTGCAAAAGGAACATGCAATGAGGGTACCTTCGTCGCCACCCGGTGTTTCTGTCGAGGAAAACATGGCCGTGGCACACCATAAGAAAAATGTTCTGAAAGCCGGATCGGCTTTTATCTACTCTTGGTTTTATACCCAAGTGAGAAATCGTGGCCCTTGGGACTACAAGAAACTATCCGCGGAATATGAAGCCTTCGGAAATTTCAACTACGGCGCCACCGGAACCGCAGCAGGGTTCAGCGAAGACGTTCTTTTACGGGCAGCAGGTCTGGCCCAAAGTCGAGCAGGAACGACCACGGCAGAATTCGGGACATGGTGGGGGCAAGCCCCTTTCGGCGACGATCCGGGAGATCAGCGATGGATCAAGGAAGGGGTAAAATATGCCAAATTCAGAAACTACTAAAAAACCTGCCCTTCTCGCTGTCTTGTGCACAGTGCTTGCCCTCGCGCTGGCTTACACCAGTTGGACGTGCTTTTTCCGTCAAAATACGCCTGAGTTGACAGAGGTCGTATTACGAAAGCCCTTGTCCCAGGATGCATTTATCTACGGCGTAAAGGATGAGCGTGGCGGAGCGACGGTTCCTTTCAGTTACCGCTACTACGTCTATCGGACCCTGGCAGCGGACGGTGACATACTTTCCGAACTGAAAACCGCGACGCCATTTCTTGTCACTCGGGATGATTCGGTAACCATAGACACTCAGGAACAGACGATTACGGTATTGGTTGACAAGGAGATCTACGCCTACCACAGCAATACCCTCTACCGAAACGCCGATGACGAAGACTACACGGCGGTGAGTATTTATTTGCATTCTGGTCCAGCTGAGTAAAGGGAGCGAGCCAGCTCGCTCCCACAGATGTGGCGCAGTATTCCGATCGTGAGTGACCGAATCCAGATACATGGTCACAAACTTCGCGCAAACATCGGTCAACGTGCCGGCTATTGCCGGGAACTGGACAGTCACAAAGACTTTGCGGCATAGTCTCCGGGTTCTGACACCTGCTCACAGACAACAAGGAACAGCAGATGGCGACCCTTCTGGTCCTGCACGGACCCAACCTGAACCTGCTGGGCACCCGTGAACCGGGCGTCTATGGCGCCGTGACACTGGCCCAGATCAACCAGGACCTGGAGCAACGGGCCCGTAGCGCCGGCCATCATTTGCTCTACCTGCAAAGCAATGCCGAATATGAATTGATCGACCGCATCCATGCCGCGCGCGGCGAAGGCGTGGATTTCATTCTGATCAATCCCGCGGCTTTTACACATACGAGCGTCGCATTACGTGACGCGCTGCTGGCAGTGAGCATCCCATTCATCGAAGTGCATTTGTCCAACGTGCACAAACGCGAACCTTTCCGCCATCACTCCTACTTCTCCGATGTAGCAGTAGGCGTGATCTGCGGCCTTGGCGCCAGCGGTTACCGACTGGCCCTGGAGGCCGCTCTAGAGCAGCTTGAAAAACAGGCAACAGCTTGAACAACAAGCGTTAAACGCCCCTGACCGACCCTTGGGAGTTGATGATTCATGGATATCCGTAAAGTTAAGAAACTGATCGAATTGCTGGAAGAGTCCGGCATCGACGAGCTCGAGATCAAGGAAGGCGAAGAGTCCGTACGCATCAGCCGCCACAGCAAGACCCCGGCCCAGCAGTTCTATGCACCGGCACCGATGCAAGCGCCAGCCGCTGCACCTGCTCCGGCAGCTGCGCCAGTTGCCGCCGCGGCACCTGCCGCACCGGCCGCGCCGACGCTGAACGGCACCGTTGCTCGCTCGCCGATGGTGGGCACGTTCTATCGCAAGTCTTCCCCGAGCTCGCCGTCCTTCGTTGAAGTTGGCCAGACCGTGAAGAAAGGCGACACCCTGTGCATCGTCGAAGCCATGAAGATGATGAACCACATCGAAGCTGAAACCAGCGGTGTGATCGAGTCCATCCTCGTCGAAGACGGCCAGCCGGTTGAGTACGACCAACCGCTGTTCACCATCGTTTGAACCGCGGAGAGCCTTTGATGACTGCGAAGTTGGAAAAAGTTCTGATCGCTAACCGCGGTGAGATCGCCCTGCGGATTCTGCGTGCCTGCAAAGAGATGGGCATCAAGACCGTCGCCGTTTACTCCAAGGCCGACAAAGAACTGATGCACCTGGGCCTGGCGGATGAATCCGTCTGCATCGGTCCGGCGTCGGCTGCGCACTCCTACCTGCACATCCCGGCGATCATCGCCGCCGCCGAAGTGACCGGCGCTACCGCCATTCACCCTGGCTACGGTTTCCTCGCGGAAAACGCCGACTTCGCCGAACAGGTGGAAAACTCCGGTTTTGCCTTCATCGGTCCGAAAGCCGAAACCATTCGCCTGATGGGCGACAAGGTCTCGGCCAAGCACGCCATGATCGCTGCCGGCGTGCCAACCGTTCCGGGCTCCGACGGCCCGCTGCCTGAAGACGAAGAAACCGCCTTGCGCATCGGTCGCGAAGTCGGCTATCCGGTGATCATCAAGGCCGCTGGCGGCGGTGGTGGTCGCGGCATGCGTGTGGTGCACAAGGAAGAGGACCTGATTTCCTCGGCAAAACTGACCCGCTCCGAAGCAGGCGCGGCGTTCGGCAACCCGATGGTCTATCTGGAAAAATTCCTCACCAACCCACGTCACGTCGAGGTCCAGGTACTGTCCGACGGCCAAGGCCAGGCGATTCATCTCGGCGACCGCGATTGCTCGCTGCAGCGTCGTCACCAGAAGGTCCTCGAAGAAGCGCCGGCACCAGGCATCGACGAGCAGGCTCGCCAGGAAGTCCTGGCCCGCTGCGTCAAGGCCTGCATCGATATCGGTTACCGCGGCGCGGGTACTTTCGAGTTCCTGTATGAGAACGGTCGTTTCTACTTCATCGAAATGAACACCCGCGTTCAGGTGGAGCATCCGGTTTCGGAAATGGTCACCGGTATCGACATCGTCAAGGAGATGCTCAGCATCGCCGCTGGCAACAAGCTGTCGTTCACTCAGGATGACGTGGTCATCCGCGGTCATGCGCTGGAATGCCGGATCAACGCCGAAGACCCGAAAACCTTCATGCCAAGCCCAGGCACGGTCAAGCATTTCCATGCCCCGGGCGGCAACGGCGTTCGCGTCGATTCGCACCTGTACAGCGGTTATGCCGTTCCGCCGAACTACGACTCGTTGATCGGCAAGCTGATCACTTACGGGGCAACCCGCGACGAAGCCATGGCGCGCATGCGCAATGCGCTGGACGAGATCGTGGTGGACGGGATCAAGACCAACATCCCGCTGCACCGCGACCTCACCCGCGACGAAGGCTTCTGCAAAGGGGGCGTGAACATTCACTACCTCGAGCACAAGCTGGCTGGCGAGAAGCACTAAGCTTCAACCCGCACCAGACAAAGCCGCCTTCGGGCGGCTTTGTCGTTTCTGCAGGTTTCGTAAACTCTGTGGGAGCGAGCCTGCTCGCGAAAGCGATGTCAGTTGACATCAATGTGACTGACAGACCGCTTTCGCGAGCAAGCTCGCTCCCACAAAAGCCTTGCGCTCGCGTAAACTTGCGCGCTTCGCTGGCCGCTAGGCTGCAATCATCATTTTCCAAAGGTGCCCGCCATGCCTTGGCTGCAAGTACGTCTGGCCATCAGCCCGGAACAAGCCGAAACCTATGAAGACGCCTTTCTTGAAGTTGGCGCCGTTTCGGTCACCTTCATGGATGCCGAAGACCAGCCGATCTTCGAGCCGGAACTCAACACTACCCCGCTGTGGTCTCACACCCACCTGCTGGCCCTGTTCGAGGGTGGCACCGAAGCCACCAGCGTGCTTGCTCACCTGGAGCTGCTGACCGGCGGCCCGCTACCCGAGCACCACAGCGAAGTGATCGAGGACCAGGATTGGGAACGCAGCTGGATGGACAACTTCCAACCGATGCGCTTCGGCCAGCGCTTGTGGATCGTGCCGAGCTGGCATGCCGCACCGGAGCCGGAAGCGGTCAACCTGCTGCTGGACCCGGGCCTGGCGTTCGGCACCGGCACCCACCCGACCACCGCGCTGTGCCTGGAGTGGCTCGACGGCCAGGACCTGAAGGACTGCCACGTACTGGACTTCGGCTGCGGTTCGGGGATCCTGGCCATTGCCGCGCTGTTGCTGGGCGCCAAGGAAGCGGTCGGCACCGATATTGATGTCCAGGCCCTGGAAGCGTCCCGCGACAACGCCGGACGCAACAACATTGCCGAAGCACTTTTCCCGCTGTATCTGCCCCAAGACCTGCCCCAAGTACAAGCCGACGTACTGGTGGCCAACATCCTCGCCGGCCCGCTGGTGTCGCTGGCACCGCAGCTGTCCAGCCTGGTCAAGCCGGGCGGACGCCTGGCGCTGTCGGGCATCCTGGCGGAACAGGGCGAAGAAGTCGCCGCCGCCTATGCGGGGAATTTCGACCTGGACCCGATTGCCAATCGCGATGGCTGGGTGCGCATCACTGGACGTCGGCGCTAGAATGGCCGCCTGTATCGACCGGATTGCCGCATGACCGACAGCTTCGTCACCCAGTGCCCGCATTGCCACACCAGTTTTCGTGTCAGCCATGCTCAATTGAGCGTGGCACGCGGGGTGGTTCGCTGCGGCTCGTGCCTGCAGGTGTTCAACGCCGCGCGACAATTGCTCGAGCAGCGCACGGCCAAGACCGTTGCGCCCCCACTCGCGCCTCTCGCCGCACCAGCCGTCGATACACCGCCGCCCCGCGCCATCAGCCAGAAACAATGGAGCGCCGCCGAGCTCGACCTCGATGACCTGGACAAGGAGCTGGCGCGTCTGGAGCGCCTCGAAAAGCGCGCCCCGGACAGCTTTGGCCGGCGTCGCGAAGACAACCTGAGCGCCCAGCGCGAGCAACTTCCGCAGGAGCAGGAAGCCTGGTCCGACAGCCTCTATAGCGAAGCCCCCGGCGAGCGCGCCGAAGGCGCTCTGCAAATGCCGGTCGAGCCGTTCGAGCCTCATGAGCCCGCCCGGCCGCCACGGACCGAACCTTCCTTGTCCCTGCCCCTTGAGCCCCTGGAGCCGGACGACGAACCCGTCGCCCCGCTCAGCCTCACGCCGGACGACGAGCCGCACGAACACCTTGAGCGCCTGTCCGCCACCGACGACCTGGATGACGAACCGGAGCCTGCGGCAACGCCGCGCAAGAAGCGCGAGCGCCATGAGCCGGGGATACGCGCCGAAGCCCTGCAGGACCTGGACGATGATCCATTGCAACTGGACTGGCGCAAACGCCGCTCGCCCTGGGGCCGTCGCCTGCTCTGGAGCCTGTTGATATTGCTCGGCGCGGCAGCGCTGGCCGGCCAGTACATCGCCTACCATTTCGAAGAACTGGCCCGCCAGGACCAGTACCGTCCGTGGTTCCTGCAAGTCTGCCCGGTCATTGGCTGCGATGTCCCGTCGAAGGTCGACATCGCCAAGATCAAGAGCAGCAACCTGGTGGTGCGCAGCCATCCGGAATTCAGCGGCGCCCTGGTGGTGGATGCGATCATCTACAATCGCGCGCCCTTCTCCCAGCCGTTCCCGCTGCTGGAGTTGCGTTTTGCCGACCTCAACGGTCACCTGATCGCCAGCCGTCGCTTCAAGCCAGGCGAGTACCTGGGCGGCGATCTCGAAGGCCGGGGGGAAATGCCGCCGCAGACGCCGATCCATATCGCCCTGGATATCCTCGATCCAGGGCCGAAAGCGGTGAACTACAGCCTGAGCTTTCATTCACCCGAATGAAGCCGCCAGGGCCGATTGATTGACGGCAGCTTTCTGACTCGACCCACCCAGACCAAACCGCTGGCGATAACAGAATAGCTGTTCAGATTTTATCCAATTCGACCTTTATCCAGTCATCGAGAGCGGGTATCATGCCAACCCTTTTTCGAAGTCTCATGATCCGGCCCCACTTCAGGGAAGTCCTATGTCGGCGGTACGCATCGGCCCATATACATTGCAGAACGGTCTGGTCCTCGCCCCGATGGCGGGCGTTACCGATCAGCCCTTTCGTCAGTTGTGCAAACGATTGGGCGCCGGTCTCGTGGTCTCGGAAATGGTCACCAGCGACATGAGTCTGTGGAACACCCGCAAATCGCGTCTGCGCATGATCCACGAAGGCGATCCCGAGCCCCGCTCGGTACAGATCGCCGGTGGCGACGCACAGATGCTGGCGGAGGCGGCCCGGGCGAACGTCGAGCTGGGGGCGCAGATCATTGACATCAACATGGGCTGCCCGGCGAAGAAGGTCTGTAACAAGGCCGCAGGCTCGGCGCTGTTGAAGGATGAAGCACTGGTCACCGAGATCCTGCAGGCGGTTGTCGCCGCAGTCGATGTGCCGGTGACCCTGAAGATCCGCACCGGCTGGGACCGGGACAACAAGAACGGCCTGACGGTGGCGAAGATCGCCGAACAGGCAGGTATCACGGCGCTGGCGGTGCATGGCCGCACCCGTGCCGACCTGTACACCGGCGAAGCCGAGTACGACACCATTGCCGCGATCAAGCAGGCGGTGTCCATTCCGGTGTTTGCCAACGGCGATGTCGATTCGCCCGAAAAGGCCCGGTACGTGCTGGACGCGACCGGTGCCGACGGCCTGTTGATCGGCCGGGCCGCCCAGGGGCGGCCATGGATTTTTCGTGAGATCGAACATTTCCTGCGCACCGGCGAAAAGCTCGCTGCGCCGCAATTGTCCGAGGTGGAACGTATTCTGCTAGAGCATCTGGCCGCGCTGCACGCCTTCTATGGCGAAGTCATGGGCGTACGCATCGCTCGCAAGCATGTGGGCTGGTATCTCGCAACCCTGCCGGGCGCCAGGGAGTTTCGCGCCCGTTTCAATCGTTTGGATGGTACGCAAGCACAATGCGCCGACGTTCAGGCGTTTTTCGCCGAACGTTACAAGAGCCTGACAGGGGACGAAGGGGTGGCCGCATGACGATGATGACCGAGACTTTAGTGAGTGGAATAACACCCGTGAGCGACAACGTGAATTTGAAACAGCACCTCAACACGCCCAGCGAAGAAGGCCAGACCCTTCGCGGGAGCGTCGAGAAGGCGCTGCACAATTATTTCGCCCACCTTGAGGGCGCTGCCGTCACGGATGTGTACAACCTGGTGCTTTCCGAAGTCGAGGCGCCGCTGCTCGAGAGCGTGATGAACTACGTCAAGGGCAACCAGACCAAGGCCAGTGAGCTGCTGGGCCTGAACCGCGGCACCCTGCGCAAGAAACTCAAGCAGTACGATCTGCTGTAAGCATTCAATCAAACCAGAAAGGCGCCCGCGTAAAAAACGGTCGCCTTTTTTGCTGACTTCCCTTGCTTTTGATGGAAATTGAAATGACCGACCAGACCACCCGCCTGCCGATCCGCCGCGCCTTGATCAGCGTCTCCGACAAGACCGGGATCCTTGAATTCGCCCGCGAGCTGCAACAGCTGGGCGTCGAGATTCTCTCGACCGGCGGGACCTTCAAGTTGCTGCAGGACAACGGCGTCGCCGCAGTGGAAGTTGCGGACTACACCGGCTTCGCGGAAATGATGGACGGTCGGGTCAAGACCTTGCACCCGAAGATCCACGGCGGGATCCTCGGTCGTCGCGGCATCGATGACGCCATCATGAACGAACACGGCATCAAGCCGATCGATCTGGTGGCGGTCAACCTTTACCCGTTCGAAGCAACCATCAACAAGCCCGGCTGCGACCTGCCGGCCGCCATCGAGAACATCGACATCGGTGGCCCGACCATGGTCCGCTCGGCGGCCAAGAACCATAAGGACGTGGCCATTGTCGTCAATGCCAGCGACTACGCCGGCGTCCTGGAAAACCTCAAGGCCGGTGGCCTGACGTACGCCCAGCGCTTCGATCTGATGCTCAAGGCCTTCGAACACACCGCCGCCTACGACGGCATGATCGCCAACTACATGGGCACCGTGAACCAGGCGGCCGAGACCCTGGGCACCGAAGGCCGCAGCGAATTCCCGCGCACCTTCAACACCCAGTTCGTCAAGGCCCAGGAAATGCGCTACGGCGAGAACCCGCACCAGAGCGCGGCGTTCTACGTGGAAGCCAAGCCAGCCGAAGTCGGCATCGCCACCGCGACCCAATTGCAGGGCAAGGAACTGTCGTTCAACAACGTGGCCGACACCGACGCCGCGCTGGAATGCGTGAAAAGCTTCGTCAAGCCAGCCTGCGTGATCGTCAAGCACGCCAACCCATGCGGCGTCGCGGTAAGCCCGGACGCCGAGGGCGGCATCCGCCAGGCCTACGAACTGGCCTACGCCACCGATACCGAGTCGGCCTTCGGCGGCATCATCGCCTTCAACCGCGAGCTGGACGCCGAGACCGCCAAGGCCATCGTCGAGCGCCAGTTCGTCGAAGTGATCATTGCCCCTTCCGTCAGTGAAGAAGCCCGCGCCATTGTTGCCGCCAAGGCCAACGTTCGCCTGCTGGCCTGTGGTCAGTGGTCGGCCGACCGCGCGCCGGCCTGGGACTACAAGCGCGTCAATGGCGGCCTGCTGGTCCAGAGCCGCGATATCGGCATGATCGGCAGCGAGGACCTCAAGGTCGTGACCCAGCGCGCGCCGAGCGAGCAGGAAATCAACGACCTGATCTTCGCCTGGAAAGTCGCCAAGTACGTCAAGTCCAACGCCATCGTCTACGCCAAGAACCGCCAGACCATCGGTGTCGGCGCCGGCCAGATGAGCCGCGTCAACTCGGCTCGCATCGCTGCGATCAAGGCTGAGCACGCCGGTTTGCAGGTTCTGGGCGCCGTCATGGCCTCCGATGCGTTCTTCCCGTTCCGCGATGGCATCGACAACGCGGCCAAGGTCGGCATTACGGCGGTGATCCAGCCGGGTGGTTCGATGCGTGACGCTGAAGTGATTGCCGCGGCTGATGAAGCCGGAATCGCGATGGTCTTCACGGGCATGCGCCACTTCCGTCACTGATCCAACCTGATCGAAATGTGGGAGCGAGCCTGCTCGCGAATGCAATCTACCAGCGACGTTGATGTTGCCTGATACACCGCTTTCGCGAGCAGGCTCGCTCCCACATGAAGCGCTCCAGCAGCGCCTTACAGAATTTGAGGTTTTTGAAATGAATGTTTTGATCATTGGCAGCGGTGGCCGTGAACACGCCCTGGCCTGGAAAGTGGCTCAGGATCCGCGCGTGCAGAAGGTCTTTGTCGCACCGGGCAATGCCGGCACCGCCATCGAAGCCAAGTGCGAAAACGTTGCCATCGACGTGCTGGCCCTGGAACAACTGGCCGACTTCGCCGAGAAGAACGTCTCGCTGACTATCGTCGGCCCGGAAGTGCCGCTGGTCGCTGGCGTGGTCGACCTGTTCCGCTCTCGCGGCCTGGACTGCTTCGGCCCGACCGCCGGAGCCGCACAGCTGGAAGGTTCGAAAGCGTTTACCAAGGATTTCCTGGCGCGTCACAAGATCCCGACCGCCGACTACCAGAACTTCACCGAAATCGAACCGGCACTGGCTTACCTGCGCGAAAAAGGCGCACCGATCGTGATCAAGGCCGACGGCCTGGCCGCCGGCAAAGGCGTGATCGTTGCCATGACCCTGGTCGAAGCCGAAGATGCGGTGCGTGACATGCTCGCCGGCAACGCCTTTGGTGACGCCGGATCGCGGGTTGTCATCGAAGAATTCCTCGATGGCGAGGAAGCCAGTTTCATCGTCATGGTCGACGGCAAGAATGTCTTGCCGATGGCCACCAGTCAGGACCACAAACGTGTCGGCGACGGCGACAGCGGCCCGAACACCGGCGGCATGGGCGCCTACTCCCCCGCTCCGGTAGTCACCGCCGAGGTACACCAGCGCGTGATGGACCAGGTGATCTGGCCGACCGTGCGCGGCATGGCCGAGGAAGGCAACGTCTACACCGGTTTCCTCTACGCTGGCCTGATGATCGACAAGGCAGGCAACCCGAAAGTCATCGAATTCAACTGCCGTTTCGGCGATCCTGAGACCCAGCCGGTGATGCTGCGCCTGCAATCGAGCCTGGTGCTGCTGGTCGAAGCGGCCCTGGCCCAGGCGCTGGACAAGGTTGAAGCCCAATGGGATCCGCGTCCAAGCGTTGGCGTAGTGTTGGCGGCGGGTGGATATCCAGGCGACTATGCCAAGGGCAGCGCCATCAAGGGCCTGGACGCCGCCGCGCAATTGGAAGGCAAGGTGTTCCACGCTGGCACGGCATTGAAGGATGGACAGGTGGTCACCGCCGGTGGTCGCGTGCTTTGCGCCACGGCCATGGGCGCCAGTGTCGATGTGGCCCAGCAGCAGGCCTACCGGCTTGCCGCGCAGATTGATTGGGAAGGTTGCTTCTACCGCAACGACATTGGCTACCGAGCCATTGCCCGTGAGCGTGGCGAAAACCAGGAATAACCCGGCCGTTCAGCCAGGCAGAGGGCCATGGCCCTTGCCTGGCTGCCGGGGCGCCGCGCATAGTTATAATCTGGCATCAACCTATGAAGGGATTTCGCCGTGCGCTGGCTCAGGATTGCCATAGGCTTCACCGTTACCCTGCTGACACTGCTCTGCATGTTCCCGGCCCAGGCCGCGCCAGGCAGTGGCTGGGCGATATTGCTCGACGAACAGGGTAACCTGAAGCTGAGCGACATCCGCTCTGCCCGCTACACCAATCAATTCAGCCCGATAGACCTGGACCACCTCAAGGCGGCCGAACCCGGCGGAGCGTTATGGCTGCGTTTCCGGCTGGCGCCTGACCGGCATGAACAGATTCTGCGCATCTTTGCCCCAGACCTGTCGCGCCTGAATCTTTATGTGCTGGACGGCGATACGCTGATTGATCAACAGATCAGTGGCAATGCCTCGCCAGATACCGGACAGTCCGCTCCCAGCAGTGATCTCATGCTGGCACTCCCGCGCAGCGACAAGCCCCTCGACGTCTACCTGCGATTGGCCTCACGGTACGAACTGCGCCCCTACGTCACATTGCAACCGGCCATAACGGCGGCGGCCAACCAGAACCAGACGCTGATCTACGGCCTGCTGTTCGGCTGCATCGCCATGTTGATCCTGCACAACCTCACCCGTTACGCCTATACCCGCTCGCGCAGTTGCCTGTGGCTGGCAGCCTGTGAAGGGTTGCTGATGCTCAGCCTGATCCTGTTGCTGAACCTGGCCGGGGCCTGGCTGCCTGACTGGCCGGCGATCCAGACGCCAGGAGCGTACCTGGCGCTGTTGCTGACTGCGCCCTGCGGCTTGATGTTCGCTTTTCGTTTCTTCGCGCCGCTGGGCGAGCATCCGCTGAACCGGCTGCTGGTGGGGGAAATCGTCTTCATTGTGCTATGCAGCCTGCTGCTGCTGTTCGTCAACACGCTGCCGCTCAACGCCATCACCTATGCACTGGTGGCGCTGGCCGGGCTGAGCATGTTGTTCGTCAGCGCCTGGCACTGGCAGAAAGGCTACCGCCCGGCACGCCTGTTCGTCGCCGCCATGGTGGTGTTCAACCTCGGCACGCTGATCATCCTCCCGGCCTTGCAAGGGCTGACGGAAGTCGCACCGCAAGGCCTGATCGTCACGCTGCTGGTCTTCATCTGCATCAGCGGCCTGTTGATGAGCGTCGCGCTGGGCGAACGCCAGCGGTCGATCAACGAGAGCCGCTTCAGCATCAGCCGCGACCTGGCGGCAAGCAACGCCGAAATCAACGCCAAGGCCGAGTTCCTGGCCAAGATCAGTCATGAGATCCGCACCCCCATGAACGGCGTGCTGGGCATGACCGAGTTGCTGCTGGGCACGCCATTGTCGGTCAAGCAGCGTGACTACGTGCAGACGATCCACAGCGCGGGCAACGAACTGCTCACACTGATCAACGAAATCCTCGATATATCCCGTCTCGAGTCGGGCCAGATCGAGCTGGACGATGTGCAATTCGACCTGAATGCGCTGATCGAGGACTGCCTGAGCATCTTCCGCGCCAAGGCTGAACAGCAGAATGTCGAGCTGATCAGTTTTATCCAGCCCCAGGTGCCACGCGTCATCAGTGGTGATCCGACGCGGCTGCGCCAGGCCCTGCTGAGCCTGCTGGAAAATGCCCTGAAGAAAACCGACGAGGGCGAAGTGCTGATCGTCGTCGCCCTTGATGAACGCAGCAACCAGCCACGCCTGCGTATCGCGGTGCAGGACAGCGGTTCGCCCATGGACGCCGAGGAGCGCGACACGCTGATGCACGCCGAGCTGCACAGCAAGAACTTTCTCTCCGCCACGCGGCTGGGGGGCAACCTGGGCCTGGTCATCGCCCGCCAGTTGATCATGCTGATGCATGGCGAATTCGGCATCAAGAGTGGAAGCAGCCAGGGCAGCACCTTGTGGCTGACCTTGCCACTGGACCCTGACCGCCTCGAACACCCGACTTCCGATCTCGACAGCCCGCTGCAAGGGGCGCGGGTATTGGTCGTCGACGACAACGACACCTGCCGCAAAGTACTGGTGCAACAGTGCAGCGCCTGGGGCCTGAACGTCAGCGCGGTCCCGTCGGGCAAGGAAGCCCTGGCGCTGCTGCGCACCAAGGCGCACCTGCGCGATTATTTCGACGTGGTGCTGCTGGACCAGAACATGCCCGGCATGACCGGTATGCAATTGGCGGCCAAGATCAAGGAAGACCCGAGCCTGAACCACGACATCCTGTTGATCATGCTCACCGGCATCAGCAACGCGCCGAGCAAGATCGTGGCGCGCAACAGTGGCGTCAAGCGCATCCTCGCCAAACCGGTCGCCGGTTATACGCTCAAGACCACCCTCGCGGACGAACTCAACCAGCGCAACAAAGGCCAGGCCCCGACTGCACCGGTGAATGCCGGCCCTCTGCTGCCGGTGAAAGTGCCCAGCGACTTTCGTATTCTGGTAGCCGAAGACAACAGCATCTCCACCAAAGTCATCCGCGGCATGCTTGGCAAGCTCAACCTGCAACCCGATACCGCCAGCAATGGCGAAGAAGCCCTCAAGGCCATGAAGGAGCAGCGCTACGACCTGGTCCTGATGGATTGCGAGATGCCGATACTCGACGGTTTTTCCGCCACCCAGCAGTTACGCGCCTGGGAAGTCGGCAACCAACGGACCCGCACCCCGGTGGTCGCGCTGACGGCGCACATCCTGGCCGAACACAAGGAACGCGCACGTCAGGCCGGGATGGACGGGCATATGGCCAAGCCGGTGGAGCTGTCGCAGTTGCGCGAGCTGATCGAGCATTGGGTGGCCCAGCGCGACCAACAGAACCGTACGGCGCAGACGTCCTGAGCCGACAGGCACCAAAACCCCTGATAGACTCCCGTCGTCCTCCTCCGCCTTGAGCCTCTACCATGCTCCATGTGCTGTTCAGCGTTTACCTGAAAATGCTGGTGCTTTATAGCCCGTTCTTCGTGCTGTCGTGTTTTATCAGCCTGACCCGCGGCTATTCGCGCAAGGAGCAACGTCGGCTGGCCTGGAAGGTCGCGACCGCGACGCTGGTATCCAGCGTATTGCTCTATCTGTTCGGGCGGGTCATCTTCAGCGTGTTCGGCATCACCGTGGATGCATTCCGTATCGGCGCCGGCAGCGTGCTGTTCATATCGGCGCTGGGCATGGCCCAGGGCAAATCGGCGGTACAGACCGACAACGTCCAGCAGGACGTGACCATCGTCCCGCTGACCATTCCGTTGACCGTCGGCCCCGGCACCATCGGTGCCCTGCTGGTGATGGGCGTAAGCCAGCCGCACTGGGACGACAAGCTCATGGCGATCATCAGCATCGCCCTGGCCAGCTTCACCGTTGGGGTCGTGCTGTACCTGTCCAGCCGCATCGAGCGGATCCTCGGCGACCAGGGCCTGCAGATCGTCAGCCGCCTGATGGGGCTGTTTGTCTGCGCGCTGGCGGCGCAGATCATTTTTACCGGCGTAAAAGGGTATCTGGCCCCATAGCCATTTATCCGCGCTTGCGCCGGCTGAACCTTTTGCTCAATACCTCCTTGCGATATTTACCCAGATACTCCTCGATCTGCTCTCTGATTTCTTCATAGCGGGCGGGGTTGAAGGTTACGAACGACCTGCCACGGAAAAACTCCCGCGCCGAGGCCCGCCAGTTTACGAAAAGAACACCGCCTTCATTTGAAGAGCCGGATTGTTTTATCGAGGCGGCAGAAGCAATCAGCAGACCGTTGGACAGCTGCTCACAAGGAATGACGGACAAGCGCGCGCCCTCAAAAGTCTTCGCCTGGCTGTGGAAGAGGTTGATGGTCTTGTCGTCCTGCTTCAAACCATCGATCGTGGTCTCCACCACGGCCCCAAGCACCGTCGCTGCCGGGAAACCGGCCTTCACTCCATCAATGATTCCTTTGACGATATCCTTGATCACCAGATCCAGGTCTACCCGCACGGAACTTTCGGAATATCGGGTGTAGCCACTGTCGGGAACGAAACATCCAAGCTCCACCAGGCATCGAATGAACGCCTCGTACCACTCGCGAGAATTCTTGCCGGCGGGGACCTCATAATTGGCCTCCATGATCGCCATGGACATCAGATTTTCCATGATCGCCATGTTATTGAGCGACATGTTATTGCCATAACCCACCAGCGCATCGCCCAGCATCAGCGCATCCAGTTCCTTGGTGGGGTTGTCCTGCGACTGCACGACGGACCTGCGCACACGGATCCGGGTAGCAACCGACGCCTTGCGCCTGTTTATACGCGCGGTAATCGATTCCACACTTTTCGCAACACTGACTTCGCTTTCAAACTGATACATAAGCCCATCCTTAGTTAATTTATGACCGCTCCTGCGGACAAGCCTTAACTTAAATTACTGAACACTCACCAGCAACTAAAACTCGATGCTTAATATGTATCGCCCACACAACTCAAAGAAAGCCCACCAAAACATTCAGACTTCAAATTAACGCATAGCACACTTGCAACCTCACGCCCGCTGCATTGAAATAAAACAACACCCACAGCGACGTAGAGCATATTTCATGAGCCAACGACCCTTGATCGGCTTGGTAACAGGACCCAACTTATTTTCTTACATAGCTGCACTTTCCCAGCAAGACCACGATGACATTGCCGACTGCAACAATATCGCGACGCGATCAGCCGACCTTAGCGCTCGACGCTACGCGAACCCTGAGGCCTGGTTTCATGAATATGCTCGTACATTGGACTTTCTAGGTTGGTCGGTGCGTGGCGATACCATCTATACAAGCACACAACATATCGTTACGCGCTCCGTGGCGGAATTCTTGGTAGAAAGCGCCGAAACAATGAAGGACTCTTCGCAAGCCAATGCAATGATCGATACGCTAGACACACTGAAAATCAATAATCCGGCCCTGCTCTCTCTAGATACCGAGACTCGGGAGGGGCAGTCATTTCAGATCATCCCGGCGCGCTACGATTCACAGGGCAACCTCCATATTGCCTTGTTCAAACTCGAATTGGACGTCAAGGTAAGGAGGCGCAGCTTCTTGTTCTGGGACTGGGAAAAACACTCAGCAAAAATCATTCAACGCAAGGCGTATCTGAAGCTGAACAGAAGTGAACTGGATAGTAAACGGGCACTGGTTAAAAAGAAGATGGACGAGCAACTTGTCAGGCGGTTTACGTTACGAATGACCACCTGAGCGATCGCTCCTTGCCTAATAACCAGTACGCCAACTGCTGCGCGATTAACGAACAGCAGTCAACGTAACGACAGCGGCCCGAGCGGGCCCGCCAATTAATCACAACGGCTTATCGCCGTACCAACGCGGCGTATACACCCAGTCGCCACCTTCAGCGCGCGGAAATACGCAGGTGGTGGAAGAACCGATCAGCACCATGGTGCGCATGTCCACCTGGTCCGGGGTCAGTTGCCCCAGCGTGATGACGCGCAGGGTCTGGCCCGGTCGGCCGATGTCACGTCCCAGCACTACTGGAGTATCAGCCGCGCGGTGTTGTGCGACGATTTCCAGCGCTCGTCCCAGTTGCCAAGGACGGGAGCGGGAGATCGGGTTGTAGAACGCCAGGGCCAGGTCCGCCTCGGCCGCCAGGTCCAGGCGTTTCTCGATGATCGACCACGGCTTGAGATTATCCGACAAGGACATCACGCAGAAATCATGACCCAGCGGCGCGCCGGCCTGGGCCGCCGTGGCCAGGGAGGCCGAGACGCCTGGCAGGATTTGCAGGTCGACATTATGCCAGTCGGCATCAGTCGACTCATGCAGCGCTTCCAGTACAGCGGCAGCCATGGCGAATACGCCAGGGTCACCGGATGACACCACCACCACCGACCGGCCCTGAGCCGCCAGTACGAAGGCATGTCGGGCACGCTGCATTTCTTCGCGGTTGTCTGTGCAATGCTGCACCTGGTCGGCCCGCAAAGGCCCGGCCATGCGCACGTAAGTCTCATAGCCGAGCACATCGTTGGCGCGGTCGAGTTCGGCACGTACGGCCGGGACCATCAACTCTGCCGCTCCAGGGCCAAGGCCGATCACCGCCAGACGTCCGCGCGCACGGCCAAGCTGCAGCGGGTCGACGGGCCGCTCAGCCACGGCGATGGCCACGCCACCCATTGGTTGCAACGAAACCGGCAGGCCCAACGCATCACCCAACCATTGCTCGATGTCATCGCTGGCCCGCGCGAAGCGCAGCGGCACACCCAGCGCCAGCGCAGCGTGGTGCAACTCGACGCGGGCCATGTCGCTGTCCGCCGCCAGCAGGCACGCCAGCGATTGCACGGCGAGGCCGGCTCGGTGCAGCGCGTCGCTGACCGCAGTCGACACATCCGGCGTGCCGGCACTCACCGCGACCACCACGTTGCGCGGATAGATCCGCAATTCGTCCGGCGCGGGCACACCCGCGGCGCTGTCGATGCGTATCGCCAACCGTGCCTGCGCATCCTGGGGCAATTGCGCCTGGTCCAGCCACGGCGCCGCGCCTTCGACCCGCACCGGCTCGCCGGCGAGCAGGTCGGACACGAAGCGCTTGCCCTGCTCCAGGTCGCCGAGGCTGTAGCCGCTCGGTGGATTGAGCAGGCAGGTGCCAAAACGCAACTCGCCGCTGGTGGTGATCGCCGGGGCAACTTGCAGCGCTGTCGCGATTTCCCGGGCCATGACATTCACGCCGCCCAGACCGCCCAGCAGCGGCACCACGGCGCTGCCATCCTCGGCCACCGCCAGCACCGGCGGCTCGACGCCTTTTTCCAGCAACAGCGGCGCGAGGGTGCGAATGACGATGCCCGCCGCGCACAGCGCAATGATCGGCGTGTCCTGTTGATAGAGTTCGCGCAATGTGGTGCCGAACTCAAGGTATTGCCGATCGCCCTCGACCCGCCCGACGAGGCCATGGATCAGCGCATCGGGATAGCACTGCTGGATTCGTCGGGCCGTCGCGAGACTGCCCGGGCCGAGGATGACAATTGCCGCCGGTTTCCTCATCCCTGCCACCGCTCGCCCGGGACGATGATCAGCGAGAAGTACGGCGAAGACATCGGCTCGACTTCATCCAGCGGCACGATTTTCTGGTTGGCCATGGTCGCGCGCTCGACGTACAGCGCCCGCCCGTCCATGCCCAATTCCTCAAGCACCTGCCGAACCTTGGGAAAATTGCGCCCCAGCTTCATGATCACCGCCGCATCGGCATCGGCCAGCCGACGCTTGAGATCGTCGTGGGGCAGGACGCCGGAGAGCACCGACAGGCTCTGGTTGCGATAGACCAGCGGGGCTCCCAGCACCGAGGCACCACCGAGCATCGAACACACGCCGGGAATGACCTCGGCCTCGTAGCGCTCGGCCAGGCGGTCGTGCAGGTACATGTAGGAGCCGTAGAAAAACGGATCGCCCTCGCAGATCACCGCCACGTCGCGACCGGCATCCAGGTGCACGGCCAGTTGCTCGGCGGCGGTGTCATAGAAGTCAGCGATTACCTTTTCGTAGGACAACGGCGCCGGCAGCACTTCGGTGGTGACCGGGTAGACCAGTGGCAGCAAGGTTTGCGCGTCCTGCAGATGGGCCTCGATGATGCCGAAGGCGTTGCCTTTCTTGCCCTTGGCGACGAAGTACGCCACCACCGGCGATTCCCGCAGCAGGCGCAGGGCCTTGACCGTGATCAGTTCCGGGTCACCCGGCCCTACGCCGAGGCCGATCAAGCGTCCAGGCTGCTGCATCATTCAACCTCCGTGGCGAGGGCATTGACGGCGGCGGCGGCCATGGCGCTGCCGCCCAGGCGGCCTTGCATGATCACGAACGGCACGCCTCGGCTGTCAGCCGCCAGCGCGGCCTTGGACTCGGCGGCGCCAACAAAACCCACCGGAAAGCCAAGGATCAGGGCCGGTTTCGGCGCGCCGGCATCGAGCATTTCCAGCAGATAGAACAGCGCGGTCGGTGCGTTGCCGATGACCACGACGCTACCTTCCAGGTGTGGACGCCACAGCTCCAGCGCGGCCGCCGAGCGAGTGTTGCCCAGCTCGCGGGCCAACGCTGGCACGCTGTCGTCGCGCAAGGTGCAGATCACCGGATTGTTGGCCGGCAGGCGCGCCCGGGTCACGCCCTCGGACACCATCCGCGCATCACACAGGATCGGCGCACCGGCCGTCAGTGCCTGGCGCCCCGCCGCGCCTGCGCCTGCGGAAAACTGCAGGCCATCGACCACCTCGACCATGCCGCAGGCGTGGATCACCCGCACCGCGAGTTTTTCCAGATCGGCAGGAATGCGCGCCAGATTGGCCTCGGCGCGGATGATCGCGAAGGAGTTGCGATAGATCTCCTGACCGTCGCGGATGTAATCAAGCATCAAGGGGGCTCCGGGGATGAGCGTCGAGCCAGTGGCCGAGCGCTTCGATTGTCAGATTGTGTGCTTGCAGCGCGCCGAAACCCGGCAACGCGGCATCACGAAAATAGAGGTCATAACGACCAGGGGCGACCGCCAGCAACGTCGCCGGGGCGACGTGGGCCGCCGCGCACGATCGCTGGCAGCCGGACAGATGAATGCTCAAAGCCTGGCCCCGACGTTGCAGCAGATCCGCCAACTGGCGGGCATCGCCCTTGGTGTCGGCAAGGCCTTTGCCACAGCCATTGGAGCCGGTGCAGGCGATGAGTTGCGCCAGGGAGTGATCGAGCGAACACAACAGGCCCAGCGCGTCGAGCTGGGTCAACACGGCATCCGCATCTTCGCGGCGCACGTTGGGCAGCAACAGGCTTTGCCAGGGAGTGAAGCGAAGATTGCCGTCGCCCTTCTCCCGCGCCAACTGCGCCGCGCCGCGCAGCATGACCGTATCAAGCCGGCCGAGGGGCGCCGCCGCGCCGACATAGACCCGTTCGTCGTGCTGGGAATGAATACCGATGTGCAGGCCGCCGGGCGACGCACTCCGCCGCCAGTCAAGGCAAGGTTGCAGCGGCACGCGGCCGGCCAACCGGGTCATGAATTCATCCACGGCACATTCAGCCAGCAGTTGGCGCATGCGGTTCTGGTCCGGGCGGGCCAGTTCGAGAAACAGCTCCAGCACCGCTACCACCAGGGCATGCCCTTGGGCCAGGGGCACCTTGCCCGCCGGCGTGTCCAATGGCGAACCGGCCAAGCCAAAGGCAAGCCAGGGCTCGCCGTGCTGAACAAGCGCCGATAGCCACAGGTCATGGTGATGCTCGAGCATCGCCAAGGCTTCGCCACCGTCCAACTGCACGGCGAACTTGGCCGAGAGCTCGTGGAAATGTTCGTGGGTTTGCAGGGTGAAGAGGATCTGCGCGGCCAGCGGACGGGTGTCGAACAGCATCTGCCGGTCGAGCCCCGCCGAGGGGCTGAGCATCAGGTTGCGCACGTCATCGCCGGCCGCCTTGCGCGGGCCAAGCCCGGCGGCCAGCAACGGCTCGATCAACGCATCCGGCTCAGGGCCGATACCGCGGATCTGCAAATTGCCGCGGTTGGTGGCCTCGATCACGCCACTGGCGAACTGCTCGGCCACCCACGCGACGGTTTCGGCCTGATCCGCGTGGATGACGCCGCCATCGAGCTTGACTCGGCAGATTCCTCCGTCCAGTGCCTGGACGACACGCAGCAACCCCGGACAACCCGAGGGGCGAATGACATTGGAAGAGGGACGTTCGTTCAAGGCAGAACCGGTAAATAGGAAACGCCGCAGCGGCGAAGGCCGCCATTATGCCTGCTTTGCCTGCGGTCATGAAAAGCTTGCCGGTCGGATTGCTGACAGCAAGCCCCGACTTCGGCACGCCGTTATCCAAAACGGTGGGAGCGAGCCTGCTCGCGAATGCGTCTGCCTGAACAGAAAATGTTGAGTGGACCGACGTCTTCGCGAGCAGGCTCGCTCCCACAGGGGATGGCGGCGAACACAACTTTTGTGAACAACCCGATCAACATTGTGGGAGCGCCTGACCGGGCGAGGCACGGTATGATGGCGACCCGGTTCGCGGCGGCAACAAGCCTGGCGATCAACCCATTTATTCGAGGAACAGAGATGACCCCCTGGCTGACCGTAGTGGGCATCGGTGAAGAGGGCTTCAAAGGCCTGGGCCGAACGGCTCGCCATGCATTGCTGCGGGCGTCGCGGATACTGGGCAGCGCCCGTCAGTTGGAACTGCTGCCGCGGTGTATCCGCGGCGAGCGGGAGCTGTGGCCAAGCCCGTTCTCCCTGGAACCGCTGCTGGCTCGACGGGGCGAGCCGGTGTGCGTGCTGGCCAGTGGCGATCCGATGTTCTATGGCGTCGGCGCCAGCCTGGCGAAACAGCTGCCGGCCGAGGAAATGCAGGTCATCCCCGCGCCGTCCTCCTGCTCACTGGCGGCGGCGCGCATGGGCTGGCCGTTGCAGGACGCGGTCACGCTGTCGCTGGTGGCCCGCCCCCTGGCAGCGCTCAATGCGCACTTGTCCAGTGGCGTCAGGCTGTTGCTGCTGAGTAACGACCGCCACAGCCCCAGCGCCGTGGCGATGCTGCTGCGCGAGCGCGGATTCGGCCCGAGCGCCATGACCGTGCTGGAGCACTTGGGCGGTGCGGCAGAACGACGGATCGACGGTTGCGCTGCGCACTGGTCCGATGAGGCGGTCGCCGATCTGAACCTGATCGCCATCGAATGCCGCGCCGATCCGTCGACGCAGCGCCTGTCACGCCTGGCCGGCCTGCCGGACAGCGCTTTCGAGCATGACGGCCAGCTGACCAAGCGCGACGTGCGTGCCGTCACCCTGGCTCGCCTCGCCCCGACCCCCGGCGAGCTGCTCTGGGACGTCGGCGCCGGCAGCGGCTCGATCGGCATCGAATGGATGCGCGCCCACCCCAGTTGCCGAGCCCTGGCCATCGAAGCCGACGAAGGCCGCCAAGCCTTGATCGAACGCAACCGCGACACCCTTGGCGTGCCCGGCCTCCAATTGATTCGCGGCAGCGCCCCGCAGGCGCTGGAGAACCTGGAGCGTCCGGACGCGGTGTTCATCGGTGGCGGCGTCACCCGTGAAGGCGTGCTTGATGCCTGTTGGGCCCGGCTCAAGCCTGGCGGTCGGCTCGTCGCCAATGCCGTGGCCCTGCAAAGCGAGATGACACTGATGAGCTGGCGCGAACGCCACGGCGGTGAGCTGACCCGCATCCATGTCGCCCAGGCCCAGCCTTTGGGCGCATTCGATACCTGGCGCCAAGCCTTGCCAATCACCTTGCTGGACCTGACGAAACCTCTCGATGCGTGACGAAACCGCCGAGCAACCCGCCCCCCTGCGCAGCGGCCTGACCACCGGCAGCTGCGCCACGGCCACCAGCCTGGCGGCGGCGCGACTGCTGCTGTGCGGCACCGAGGCCGATGCCGTGGAAATCGTCCTGCCCAAGGGCAAGCAGGTGCAGATGCGCCTGGAGTTCTGCCGGCTGACCGAACAAGGTGCCGAGGCCGGAACGATCAAGGACGCTGGTGATGACCCGGACGTGACTCATGGCGCACTGTTGTTTTCCCAGGTGCGCCTGATTGCCGAACCTGACGTGCGTTTTGTTGCCGGTCGTGGCGTCGGCACGGTGACGCGACCGGGACTGGTCCTGGCTGTCGGTGAGCCAGCAATCAACCCGGTGCCGCGCAAAATGATCAACGATCACCTGGGTCGCCTGGCCGAGGAAAGCGGTTATGCCGGGGGGTTCGAAGTCACAGTCAATGTCGAGGGCGGCGAAGCCCTGGCGCTGAAAACCATGAACCCGCGACTGGGCATCCTCGGCGGTCTGTCGATCCTCGGCACCAGCGGCATCGTCCGGCCGTTTTCCTGCGCAGCCTACATAGCGTCGATCCACCAGGGCATCGACGTGGCGAAAACCAACGGCTACCTGCACATCGCCGCGTGCACCGGCAATGCCAGCGAAGACACCATGCGCCGGGTCTACAACCTGCCGGAAATCGCCCTGATCGAAATGGGCGACTTTGTCGGCGCCGTGCTCAAGCATGTGCGCAAGGTGCCGGTGGAAAAGCTCAGTCTTTGCGGCGGCTTCGGCAAGATCAGCAAACTCGCCGCCGGACATATGGACCTGCACAGCCGCCATTCAAGCATCGACCTGCCACAACTGGCCAAATGGGCGGCGGCAATCGGTGCCGATGAGAGGTTGCAGCACGACATTCGTCAAGCCAACACCAGCCAGCAAGCCCTCGCGATGGCCAGCGCCGTCGGCATCGCCCTCGGTGATGCCGTGTGCGAGCACGCCCTGGCCTTCGCTCGCAGCGTGGTCCCGGCCCAGGTCCAGGTCGAAGTCTTCGCCATCGACCGTCAGGGCGCAATCGTCGGCCACGCTGGAGCCTTTAAATGAAACGCATCCTGCTCCTCGGTGGCGTCACCGAGGCCCTGGCCATCGCTCGCACGCTCGGCCCCGAGCACATCTACAGCTTGGCGGGCATCGGTCGCGTCCCCACCGACCTGACCTGCCAGGTACGTGTCGGCGGCTACGGCGGCGCCGAAGGCCTGGCGCAATTCATCCGCGCCGAAGGCATCGACCTGCTATTGGACGCAACCCACCCCTACGCCGCGCAAATCAGCT
Organism: Pseudomonas sp. Z2-11; assembly: GCF_054161305.1. Classification (NCBI taxonomy): domain Bacteria; kingdom Pseudomonadati; phylum Pseudomonadota; class Gammaproteobacteria; order Pseudomonadales; family Pseudomonadaceae; genus Pseudomonas; species Pseudomonas sp. Z2-11. Next base: position 680,302 of record NZ_CP096395.1, on the reverse strand, counting down.
ACAACGCCGCCCGTGCCGCCCGCGCCTGCGCCATCCCCTGCTGGGCCCTGCGCCGTCCGGCCTGGCACCCACGGGCCGGCGATGACTGGCGCGAAGTGGCCGACTGGGCCGAACTGATCCAGGCCTTGCAGCCTTTTCGCCGCCCCTTGTTCACGCTCGGCCGGGAGCCGCTGCAGCATCTGCATGAAATCCCCGCCGAACAGTTCTGGACCCTGCGAGCACTGGACGTTTATCCCGGCAACGAACGCTGCGAAGTCATCGGCGCCCGTGGGCCGTTTCACATTGATGGTGAACGCGAACTGTTCGAACGGCGACGAATCGATGTGCTGGTCAGCAAGAACAGCGGCAGCACGGCCACCGAGCCGAAGCTGGAGGTGGCCCGGGAGCGGGGGGTGCCGGTGCTGGTGTTGAAGCGGCCGGTGTTGGCGGGGGTGGATCGGGAGTTCGCAGCGGTCAATGACGTGCTGGATGCTTTATCCGTACCCAACGGCTTTTGAACTCAGCAGATCAGCGAGACATTTCTGACAAGTTTCCAGACGCAGCCGGCTGTTTCGTCCAAGACGTTCAATTCTATAGTTCCGCTCCTTGATACCCACCGCAGCGTCTGGCAGTCATCAAGCATGAGCGATCCGTCTCGCGCCTGGAAATGCGCTGCTTGCCACAGCGTATCCCAAGGAATACGATCCAATGATCGAATTTGTACAGTCCCGGATCTTCTCAAGCTGGCTTGACGGTTTGAGAGACGTCACAGGGAAAGCTCGCATTATTGCCAGGATTCGATCTGCCGAACATGGCAATCTTGGTGATTGCGAACCGGTCGGCAACGCCGTGTATGAGATGCGCATTCACTCGGGCCCAGGCTACCGAGTGTATTTTGCCCGTCGAGATTCCGTGCTTTACCTGCTGCTTGCGGGAGGTGATAAATCAACTCAGAAACGGGACATCAAACGCGCTGTTCAAATAGCGCAAGCCATGGGTGATGAGGAGTGAATCATGACCGCAGAATTCACACGTTTCGATGCAGCCAGCTATCTCAAGACGCCGGAGGAGATGGCCGCTTATCTGGATGCCTGTTTTGAAGAAGATAGCGGTGACGGCGCACTGGTTCGCGCAGCTCTCAACGATATCGCCAGGGCAAAAGGCATGACGCAGATCGCCCGTGATGCCGGGCTCGGGCGAGAGAGTCTTTATAAAGCCCTGGGCAGTGCGGGCAATCCAGAATTCACAACTATCATAAAAGTCATGAAAGCTCTGGGCTTGAAGTTACGTGCGACGACCATTTGAAAATCCATTGCTACTGTTAACACCAGCCCTGCGACCCTACACCGCACGTGGCCTTTTTACTTCTCGACACCGATCAGGCTAAATACCGCCACCTGATCGCCCAACCGAGCGGATTGCCCCATGTCCCGACAACGGCTTGCATTTGCCTGGATCGCCTGCTTCGCAGTGCTGTTCAACATGCTTGCCATGCCGCTTTCCAATAGCGCCGGTGCAGCCGCCAGTACGCCAGCGGAACAAATGCTGTGGGGCAGTTTCTGCTCATCCAGCGGCACGAAGATGCTGGCGGTTTCCCTGGGCAAGCTGGAACAAGGCACGCCACAGAAAGACAATCACTCGACGATGCAGCATTGCTGGTGCTGCTCAGGCCCGGCGCCGCTGATGGCGCTCGCCGGGCACGCCCCGCAGTTGTATCTGGACGCACAACGGGCCGATCGCGGTACGGCCCACGCAAAGCTCGACAGCCCGACCCCGCGCCAGCAATGGCCCAGCCTCAATCCCCGTGCTTCGCCTCTGGTCTGATTCTTCCCGCATGAAACTGCGTCCTGAATCGTTCCGGAGAATTGCCATGTTGAACAGACTCATCCTGCTGGCCGCCCTGCTGCTCCCGGTTGGCTTCGCCCAGGCTCACCAGTACAAGGCCGCCGAGCTTGAGATCGCCCACCCGTGGTCTCAGGAGTTGCCACCCAACGCGCCAACCGTGGCCGCGTACTTCGTGATTCACAACGGCGGCGCCACCGCCGACAAACTGCTCGGCGTCGACTCGCCGATTGCCGGCAAGGCCGAGCTCCATGAGCATGTGATGCAAAACGACCTGATGAAAATGCAACCGGTGCCCGTCGTCGCCATCGCCCCCGGTGCGACCGTCACCTTCGCGCCGATGGCCTATCACGTGATGTTGCTGGACCTGAAGGACCGCAGCTTGCTCAGCGACGGCAAACGTTTCCCCATGACCCTGCATTTCGAAAAGGCCGGGGACGTGACGGTGGATGTCGCGGTGCAGAAAAAAGCACCCGACGGCACCAAGACACACCAGCACGCCCAGTAGACGTAGCCGCCCATGCAACCTCGTCGCGCCAGCCCGTCCAGGCACCGCCGTCAGCCCATGAGCCTGACACGCGGCAGCTGGATCAGCCTGTTCGCCATGCTGATGATCTTTATCGGACCACTGGTTTCCCAGTCGATGCCGATGGATCAGCGCATGTCCATGCCTGTGTCCATGAGCATGGATATGGAGATGAGCATGGACATGCCGGCGCACGAACACTGCGCGCCCCAGAGCGAACACCACGCGTTATGGGAAAAATGCGGTTATTGCAGCCTGCTGTTCAACTGCCCGGCGCTGCCTGGCGGCCACACATTCGCCGTCTTCGACACCCCTCCCAGCCACACCTACACCAGCCCTTCCCCGCGCCTGGGTCATGCCCGGACGGCATTCTTTCCGGGCGCCCGCACCCGCGCACCGCCACTCGACGCGTAAGCCCGCACCTGCTCACCCGGTCGCAAAGGACAGCCCAACGCTGCCCTGGACACGGATGAGTGCCTGACATCTGGGCCGAAGCAAACATAAAACCCGTGGGAGCGAGCCTGCTCGCGAAAGCTTTCGCGAGCAGGCTCGCTCCCACAGAGGTTGCATCGCTCAGCCGATATTTGAAGAACCGAATTTGCCCTGCGGAGCGCTTTGCAATGAGCCAACCGAAACCCAATTTCTACAACCTGGCCTGGCGCTGGCATTTTTATGCCGGGCTGTTCGTGGCGCCGTTCATGGTGATGCTGGCCTTGACCGGGATCATCTACCTGTTCAAGCCGCAACTTGATCCATTGATGTACGGCAACCTGCTGAACGTACCGGCCGGGCATCACAGGCTGGCGGCGGACGACCTGCTCAAGCAGGTCCGCCAGGCCTACCCCGAAGGCCAGGTCAAACAGTACCTGCCGCCGATCAACGCCGAGCGCAGCGCGCAATTCGTGGTGATCGACAAGGGTCGGGAGCTGAATGTGTTCATCGACCCGTACCACGGCGACGTGCTCGGCGAGCAGGACGCGAAAGACAACCTGCAAGCCATGGCCCGGGCGATTCACGGTGAATTGCTGATCGGCACCGTCGGTGACCGGCTGGTGGAAATGGCTGCCGGCTGGGGCGTGGTGCTGGTGGTTTCCGGACTGTACCTGTGGTGGCCGCGCGGGCAATCCTCGGCCGGCGTGCTGTGGCCGCGCTGGGGTGCTCGCGGTCGGGTGTTCTGGCGCGACTTGCACATCGTTGTCGGTTTCTGGGGCGCAGCGTTCTTGTTGGTGATGCTGCTCAGCGGCATGACCTGGACCGGCTTCTGGGGCAAGCAGTACGCGGACCTGTGGAACCGTTTCCCGGCGGCGATGTGGAACGACGTACCGAAGTCCGACATCGAGGCCGGCAGCCTCAACAATGCCCATCGCCAGACCGTGCCCTGGGCGGTGGAGAACACGCCAATGCCGATGTCCGGCGACCACGCCGAACACATGGCCCACGGCGGCATGCACGAAGGCCCCGCCGCACCCACCGTCAGCCTGCAAGCGGTGCAGGACATCGCCACCGAGCGCAAAGTCGAGCCCGGCTACAGCATTACCTTGCCAACGACCGCCTCGGGCGTATTCACCATCGCCGTGTTCGCCGATGACCCGCGCAACGACGCAACCCTGCACGTGGACCAGTACACCGGCAACGTCCTGGCCGACGTGCGCTGGGAGCACTACAACCTCGTTGCCCGCGCCACCGAGACCGGGGTGATGCTGCACGAAGGCAAGATGTTCGGTCCGGTGAACCAGATCATCGTCCTGCTGATCTGCCTGATGATCCTGCTCAGCGCCGTGAGCGGAATGGTGATCTGGTGGAAACGCCGGCCCCAGGGCAAGTTCGGCGTGCCGCCACTGCGCCACGACCTGCCGACGTGGAAGACCGGTGTGTTCATCATGTTGGCCCTGGCGGTGGTGTTCCCGTTGGTGGGGGCGTCGCTGGTGGTGGTGTGGCTGTTGGACCGGCTTGTTACCCGGTTCAATCGCCAGCCTGAGGCCGCTTCATCTTCAAGCTGAGAATTGCGCGTTAACGGAAAGCGGCGCGAAGCCTCTACAATCGCGGCGCTCTCCGGCTGTAACCACAGCCAAACCGTGGGAGCGAGCCTGCTCGCGAAAGCGCTGAATCAGCCAACAGTGATGTGACTGACCTCTCGCCTTCGCGAGCAGGCTCGCTCCCACAGGGTTGGGTGTCGATCCGATAATCTGAGTAAATGCATGACCTCGCTAACCCTCTCCCACCTCGCCTGGACACCGCTGGGCCATGGCCACTGCCATCACCAGTTCCAACTGCGTGATGCCACGTTGCAGGTGGCGGCCGGGGAGTTTGTCGGGTTGATCGGGCCCAACGGCAGCGGCAAGACCAGCCTGTTGCGCTGCGCCTACCGCTTCAGCCGGCCAGAAAGCGGCGAGGTCAGACTCGAACACCACAACGTCTGGAAACAGCCCTCGCGCTGGTGCGCCCAACGCATCGCCGTGGTGCTGCAAGAGTTTCCCGACGCCTTCGGCCTGACGGTGGATGAGGTGGTCGCGATGGGGCGCACGCCGCACAAGGGTCTGTTCGATGGTGACAATCAGGAAGATCGCCGACTGGTGCTCCAGGCATTGGAGTCGGCCGGGCTTGCAGGCTTTGGCGACCATGCATTCGCCACGCTCTCGGGCGGTGAGAAACAACGGGTGATCCTCGCTCGCGCCCTGGCCCAGCAGCCGCAGTTGCTGATCCTCGACGAACCGACCAATCACCTCGACCCGCGCTATCAATTGCAGTTGCTGCAACTGATCAAAGGCCTGGGCATCGGCACCCTCGCCAGCATTCATGACCTGAACCTTGCCGCCGCGTTCTGCGACCGCCTGTACGTGATCGAACACGGGCGCATCGTCGCCAGCGGCACGCCCAGGGACGTCCTCACTGTAGACCTGTTGCGCGAAGTGTTCGGCGTCGCGGCCCTGGTGGACGAACACCCGCTGGCCGACTACCCACGAATCACCTGGATAACCCAACCATGATCCTGCGTCCCCTGCTGTTGCTTCCGTTATTGCTGGCAAGTTTGCATGTCCAGGCCGAGACCAGCCGCTACCCGCTGACGATCCAGAGCTGCAACCGCCAGGTGGTGTTCAACGAGGCCCCTCGGCACGCCCTCAGCCATGACATCAACATGACCCAGATGATGCTGGCCCTGGGGCTAAAGCCACGCATGGTTGGCTACAGCGGCATCAGCGGCTGGAAATCGGTGACGCCGGACATGGCCAGGATCCTCGATGGCCTGCCGGAACTGGCCGCCAAATATCCCTCGGTGGAAACCCTGCTCGACGCCAACGTCGATTTCTTCTTCGCCGGTTGGGACTACGGCATGCGCGTCGGCGGCGACCTGACTCCGCAGACCCTGCAGCCGCTGGGCATCAACGTCTACGAACTGACCGAGTCCTGCGCGTTCGTGATGAAACGTCCGGCGGCCTCGCTGGAGGACACCTACAACGATCTGCGCAACCTTGGAAAAATCTTCGACGTCCAGGATCGCGCCAACGCGCTGATCGCCACGATGCAGGCCCAGGTGGCCGAAGTGCGCAAGCACCTGCCAACCCGACAACCGCGGGTGTTCCTGTATGACAGCGGCGAAGACCGGGCCATGACCTCCGGCCGCCTGGGCATGCCCCAGGCCCTGATCGACGCGGCCGGCGGGCACAACATTCTGGATGACGTGGATACCAGTTGGACCCGCGTCAACTGGGAGAACGTGGTAGAGCGCAATCCCCAGGTCATCGTGATCGTCGATTACGGCGAAGTCAGTGCCGAGCAGAAACAGCAATTCCTGTTGAGCAACCCGGCCCTGCAATCAGTCGATGCGATCAAGCACCGGCGCTTCGTCGTGATCCCTTACGTGCAGGCCACGCCAGGTATCGATAACGTGCTGGCGGTGCAAACCCTGGCGCGGGGTTTCCACGGCCAATGAACGATCGTCGCTATGGTGCACTGCTGCTACTGCTCGGCGCGCTGCTACTGGTGTCGTGCGTGGTGTCGCTGGGTTTCGGGCCGGCGCGGATACCGGTGGCCGTGGTCTGGGACCTGCTGCTGCACAAGGCCTTCGGTGTCGGCGAGGTGCATTGGACGCCCGGCCAGGAACACATCGTCTGGCTGATCCGCGTCCCGCGCCTGCTGCTCGGGGCGCTGGTAGGCGCAGGGTTGGCGTTGATCGGCGCGGTGCTGCAAGCGGTGACACGCAACCCGCTGGCCGATCCGCACCTGCTCGGCGTCACCTCCGGCGCCACCCTCGGGGCGGTCATCGTGGTGTTGCACGTCGGCGAGATCATCGGCCTGCTGACCCTGCCGCTGGCCGCCTTCATCGGCGCGCTGTTGAGTATGTTGCTGGTGCTGGCCATCGCTGCCCGCCAGGGCCGCCTGGAGAGCGATCGCCTGCTGCTCTGCGGCGTAGCGGTGTCATTCGTGATGATGGCGGCGGCCAACCTGCTGCTGTTCCTCGGTGACCATCGCGCCAGTTCGGCGGTGATGTTCTGGATGCTCGGCGGCCTGGGCCTGGCACGCTGGGAACTGCTCGCGGTACCAGCCGCCAGTGTGCTGCTGGGGCTGGTGCTGCTGCTGGGCATGGCCCGGCCTTTGAACGCGCTGATGGCCGGGGAGCAGACCGCCGTGACGCTGGGGCTGAACGCGGCAAAGGTACGGCTATGGATTTTCCTGATCGCGTCCTTGATGACCGGCGTACTGGTGTCCATCAGCGGCTCGATCGGTTTTGTCGGGCTGATGGTGCCCCACATCGCGCGACGCCTGGTGGGCGCCGAGCATCGTCGGCTGCTGCCGGCCTGCGTGCTGCTCGGCAGCCTGTTCCTGGTATGGGTGGACGTGGCGGCTCGCACGCTGATCGCGCCGGAGGATTTGCCGATCGGGGTCGCTACAGCCGCTATCGGTGGGCTGTTCTTTATGGGTCTGATGCGCCGTCGCTGAAAAGGTGCTTCTTCTTGTACACGCCGAATAGCTCGGTACCAAGGCCGCCATTTCGAAAATGCTCCAGCTCCGCTCGAACCATATCAATGACCAACGCCCGGTCCTCGGCCTTTGCAAGATTAAAATTTCCACTGTAGGCGAGATTGACCATTCGCCAGAGGAAGCAGTTGGTACGGTAAACATCTACCGGCTTGAGCCAACGTTCGAGGAGCGCGGTAATTTCCTCACTTCGAATACCCTCGAAGCACCCGATCGAGTGGTCCTTGTCTGGAATGACAGCATCGACAACCTGGGTATCGGCGTTCAGCCGGTAGCGTGCCGGCAATGCCGAGAACGCGGCATCAGCCGCAATTATTGCCTCAGGCCACAAGCGATTGCCATTGCGCCCCACGGCCTCACCCACACTCCAGAACTCGCCATCGTTTTTCAAACTATGGGAGATAAAGAGCATCACTTTTTCCAGCTCGATCAAATGGTGCAATGCCGAGACGCAGATAATAACGTCCCACTGCTCACCGGTAGGCACCAGGTTATTCGCATCGGCCACGATCAGATCGAGGACGACCCCTGAAGAAAACTGCTTCGCCGCGATGTGAAGCAGGTCTTCATTGATATCCAGCAGTGACCATTCCACGCCTTCCGGAACAGCGGCCGACAAACCAGCTTCTATCCGCGCGGCACCACTGCAGATCGACAGGACTTTTATTGCACCGTGATCCCTGACTTTCCGACGTAGCCTTGCTTGAAAGTCGGGCGGCGTTTGCGGGACGTTCGCCCTCAGCATACGAGTGGCATAGGAGTAGGCGACCTCTCCTTCAAACGGCTCCAGAATCACCATCTCGGACTGGGCACCCTGCCCTTGCGCCGGAGCCAGTCCATTCAATCGGCGAACGTTGCGAGCAACGCCCATGGCCGCTTCACTCTGTCGCTCCTGAACGCTCGAGTAAAACTCGTTCCGGTAGACGCTACTGAAGTGTGCTATCTCGTTTTTCACGCGCATCTGATGGTGTGTTTTCGCCAGGAGAAGCTTCATCACTCCTTCCCTGGCAACGCACAAGTCAGCTATCGCCAACCAGTCGGCTGTAGGGTCATTTTTGGCCCCTGGCCCGCACGTTACCAAGAGACGGCCACGTTTCCCCGCCAACCAAGCCAGATCCAGATCCACCGACCGCCATTCCGACGGCGTAGATCCTCCGCAAATATGAAAGATCCCGAGTGGGAATTTGGTTTGACCTGGATCATCGACAAAAACAACTGAACACGTGAGCCCGTCGACACTGATGCCTGGCAGCGCTGCCGAAAAACGAATGTAGAGTCTGGAATCGGAAAACACATCCAGCTGGCTACTTCGCAGATGTTCCCCGGCGGTGAGAATCAGCGAATATCTCGCTTCTCGCAAATGCGTCACGTGCATCCATTGCGGATGCCCGGCCGGTTTGACTTCAGGCAACACGGCGAATGCTGCCGTCTCGTCGAGAAGAAAATAACTTGCAGCGCCAGAGTCAGTATTCAAACGGCTTTCCTTACTTCGCAATGGCAGAAGAGTCAGCATAGTCGGGCGGGCGATAATTTCACCTTGGGTCAACCTCATCCGCGCCCCAATGCGGAGCGCCATCCTGCACCAGCATCAGCGATGTGGTCGCTGATGGTGCATCGTCACTTCCCTCTCTCGCCGTCGACCCCGCATTTCAAAGCTTTTCCCCGACCGGGCACACCCCTTGCAAAAGCGCTTTCAGCGTTTGCATCTGCCATCCAGAAAAACATAAAGACCACGGAGATCGCACAATGAAGCGTCGTAGCTTGATCAAGGCTTTTACACTCTCGGCAAGCATTGCCGCGATGGGCATGGCCTGGACCGTCCAGGCCGCCGAGACCATCAAGGTCGGCATCCTGCATTCGTTGTCCGGGACCATGGCGATCTCCGAAACGTCCCTCAAGGACATGGCGTTGATGACCATTGACGAGATCAACGCCAAGGGTGGCGTGAACGGCAAGAAGCTTGAAGCGGTGGTCGTGGACCCGGCATCGAACTGGCCGCTGTTCGCTGAAAAGGGCCGCCAGTTGCTGACCCAGGACAAGGTCGCCGTGGTGTTCGGCTGCTGGACCTCGGTGTCGCGCAAATCCGTGTTGCCGGTATTCGAAGAACTCAACGGCCTGCTGTTCTATCCGGTGCAGTACGAAGGCGAAGAGATGTCGCCGAACGTTTTCTACACCGGCGCCGCGCCAAACCAACAGGCGATCCCGGCGGTGGAATACCTGATGAGCGAAGAAGGCGGCAGCGCCAAGCGCTACTTCCTGCTCGGCACCGACTACGTCTATCCGCGCACCACCAACAAGATCCTGCGTTCATTCCTGCATTCCAAAGGCGTGGCGGACAAGGATATCGAAGAGGTCTACACCCCGTTCGGCCACAGCGATTACCAGACCATCGTCGCCAACATCAAGAAATTCTCTGCCGGCGGCAAGACTGCCGTCATCTCCACGGTCAATGGCGATTCCAACGTACCGTTTTATAAAGAGCTGGCGAACCAGGGCTTGAAAGCCACCGATGTACCGGTCGTGGCCTTCTCGGTGGGCGAAGAGGAACTGCGCGGCATCGACACCAAACCGCTGGTGGGTAACCTGGCGGCGTGGAACTACTTCGAATCCGTGGATAACTCGGCGAACAAGAAGTTCGTCGATTCGTGGAAAGCCTACGCCAAGGCCAAGAACCTGCCGGGCGCCGACAAAGCCGTGACCAACGACCCGATGGAAGCCACCTACGTCGGCATCCACATGTGGGCGCAAGCGGTTGAAAAAGCCAAGTCCACCGATGTCGACAAAGTCCGCGAAGCCCTGGCCGGCCAGACCTTCGCCGCGCCGTCGGGCTACACCCTGACCATGGACAAGACCAACCATCACCTGCACAAGCCGGTGATGATCGGCGAGATCCAGGCCGACGGTCAGTTCAACGTGGTCTGGCAGACCGAAGGTCCGATCCGCGCGCAACCGTGGAGCCCGTTCATCGCCGGCAACGACAAGAAGCCTGACTATGCGGTGAAGAGCAACTGAGCCCATGGGTGTCGGTCCGAATTTCCGGACCGACACACAACCCTTGTGGGAGCGAGCCTGCTCGCGAATGCTGTGTATCAGCGATATTCATCCAGGCTGACCCACCGCATTCGTCGGATCGCCGCCCGGAGCAGGCTCGCTCCCACAGAGAAAGAAGTTTGCGCAAGGCCTAGCATATGCCCACCGCCCTTTACCGCCTCATCCTCGCCTTGGCACTGCTGCTGCCATTGACGGCCCACGCCGGCGAAGCCGAAGACTTCGTCGCCGCCAACCCGACCCAGCAGGCCAAGCTCCTGGAAGCCTGGGCCGCGCAGCCCGACCCGGCGCGCGTCGAATTGATCAATGCCCTGCAGCAAGGCCAATTGACCATCGACGGCCAGCCAAAGACCCTGCGCCTGAACAACCGTTTGCGAGGGCTGATCGAAACCGCTCTCGCCAGCCACCAGCTACTCGCCGTGGACGCCCGTGTGCGCCTGGCTGCCGCGCAGCAATTGCAAAAAAGTGCCCGCCCCGCGCAACTGGCGTTCCTTGACCAGCAACTGGCCGGCGAGCAGGACGAAGACGTGCATGCCGCCCTGAGCCTGGCCCTGGCGAACCTGCAACTGGTAGATGCCAACCCTTCCGTGCGCCTGGCCGCCGTCCGCCTGCTGGGGGAAACCGGCGACCCGCTGGCCCGCACCCGCCTGGAAACGCTGCTCGAACCCGGCGTCGAAACCGATGCCGCCGTGCGCACCGCCGCCGAAACCAGCCTCGGCCAGGTCAAGCGCAAACTGCTTATCGGCGAGTTGCTGGGCCAGGCCTTCAGCGGCATGTCCCTGGGCTCGATCCTGCTGCTCGCCGCCCTCGGCCTGGCAATCACCTTCGGCCTGCTCGGGGTGATCAATATGGCCCACGGCGAGATGCTGATGCTCGGCGCCTACTCCACGTATGTGGTGCAGATGCTGTTCCAGCGCTTCGCCCCGAACGCCATCGAGTTCTACCCGCTGATCGCCCTGCCTGTGGCGTTTTTCATCACCGCGGCCATCGGCATGGCACTGGAGCGCACGGTGATCCGCCACCTCTACGGGCGCCCGCTGGAAACCCTGCTCGCCACCTGGGGCATCAGCCTGATGCTGATTCAACTGGTGCGCCTGGTGTTTGGCGCGCAGAACGTCGAAGTCGCCAACCCGGCCTGGCTCTCGGGTGGGATCCAGGTGCTGCCGAACCTGGTGCTGCCATACAACCGCATCGTGATTATCGCCTTTGCGCTGTTCGTGGTGGTCCTGACCTGGCTGTTGCTGAACAAGACGCGCCTGGGCCTGAACGTGCGCGCCGTGACCCAAAACCGCAACATGGCCGCCTGCTGCGGCGTGCCCACCGGGCGGGTCGACATGCTCGCTTTCGGCCTCGGCTCGGGCATCGCCGGGCTCGGCGGCGTGGCTTTGAGCCAGATCGGCAACGTCGGCCCGGACCTGGGCCAGAGCTACATCATCGACTCGTTCCTGGTGGTGGTGCTCGGCGGCGTCGGCCAGTTGGCCGGTAGCGTGTTCGCCGCGTTCGGCCTGGGCATCGCCAACAAGATCCTCGAACCGCAGATCGGCGCCGTGCTCGGCAAGATCCTGATCCTTGCGCTGATCATTCTGTTCATCCAGAAGCGTCCGCAAGGTCTCTTCGCGCTTAAAGGACGGGTAATCGACTGATGAACCAGCCCCTGATGCTCACGGCCACACAAAAGGCCGGTCCCAAACTCACCGTTGCCGTCGGCGCGCTGATCCTCGCCGTGCTGCTGAGCCTGCCGTTGCTGTCGTTGCTGGCGGCGGACAATCCGCTGCACATCTCGGCCTACACGCTGACCCTGGTGGGCAAGATCCTCTGCTATGCCATCGTCGCCCTGGCGCTGGACCTGGTCTGGGGCTACGCCGGCCTGCTCTCCCTCGGCCACGGCCTGTTCTTCGCCCTGGGCGGCTACGCCATGGGCATGTACCTGATGCGCCAGGCCGCCGGTGACGGCCTTCCGGCATTCATGACGTTTTTGTCGTGGACCGAACTGCCCTGGTACTGGGCCGGCACCGACAGTTTCCTCTGGGCGCTGTGCCTGGTGGTGCTGGCACCGGGTTTGCTGGCACTGGTTTTCGGCTTCTTCGCGTTCCGCTCGCGGATCAAGGGCGTGTATTTCTCGATCATGACCCAGGCCCTTACCTTCGCCGGGATGCTGCTGTTTTTCCGCAACGAGACGGGTTTTGGCGGCAATAACGGCTTCACCAATTTCCGTTCGATCCTGGGCTTTGGCATCACCGAGCCGGGCACCCGCGCGGTGCTGTTTTTTGCCACGGTGCTGTTGCTGGTGGCGAGCCTGTTCATCGGTTGGCGCCTGGCCCGCAGCAAGTTCGGACGGGTGCTGACGGCCCTGCGCGATGCGGAAAACCGCCTGATGTTCTGCGGCTACGATCCCCGTGGTTTCAAGCTGTTCGTCTGGGTGCTGAGCGCAGTGTTGTGCGGCCTGGCGGGGGCGCTGTACGTGCCGCAGGTGGGCATTATCAACCCCAGCGAAATGTCGCCAACCAACTCAATCGAAGCTGCCGTGTGGGTGGCCCTTGGCGGGCGCGGCACGCTGATCGGACCGCTGCTGGGCGCTGGCGTGGTCAATGGCATGAAGAGCTGGTTCACCGTGGCGTTTCCTGAGTACTGGCTGTTCTTCCTCGGCGCGTTGTTCATTGTCGTGACGCTGTATCTGCCCAAGGGCGTGATCGGCTTGCTGAAGAAAAGGGGCGAATGATGCGAATCACACCCACGGCGGACTTCATGCTCGAACCGATTATCGAGCCCCCTGTCGATGCCAATCGGGACCAAGGCAGCAGCCGCGATGCGATCGGCCTCGGCCAAGCCGCTGGCGTGGGCCTGAACACCCGCCACGGCACCATCCTGACCCTGGAAGACATCAGCGTCAGCTTCGACGGTTTCAAGGCGCTCAACGATCTGAACCTGTACATCGGCGTCGGCGAATTGCGCTGCATCATCGGCCCCAACGGTGCCGGCAAGACCACCTTGATGGACGTCATTACCGGCAAGACCCGGCCCAGCCACGGCAAGGCCTGGTTTGGCGAAACCCTGGACCTGACCAGCATGAGCGAAGTGCAGATTGCCCAGGCCGGTATCGGCCGCAAGTTCCAGAAGCCGACGGTGTTCGAAGCCTTGAGCGTGTTCGAGAATCTGGAGCTGGCGCTCAAGACCGACAAATCGGTATGGGCCAGCCTGCGGGCGAAACTGACCGGCGAGCAACATGACCGTATCGGCGAAGTGCTCGAAACCATCCGCCTCACCGCCTCGGTCAATCGCGCCGCCGGGTTGCTGTCCCACGGGCAGAAGCAATTTCTCGAGATCGGCATGCTGCTGGTCCAGGACCCGCAACTGCTGCTGCTCGACGAACCGGTGGCGGGCATGACCGACGCCGAGACCGACTTCACCGCCGAGCTGTTCAAGTCCCTGGCCGGCAAACATTCGCTGATGGTGGTGGAACACGACATGGGCTTCGTCGGCGCGATCGCCGATCACGTCACCGTGCTGCACCAGGGCAGCGTGTTGGCCGAAGGGTCGCTGGAGCAGGTGCAGGCCGATGAGCGGGTGATCGAGGTGTATCTCGGTCGATGAGGCGATAGAAGTTGCTTCCCTGTGGGAGCGAGCCTGCTCGCGAAGCAACGGAACATTCAACATGAATATCGACTGACACATCGCTTTCGCGAGCAGGCTCGCTCCCACAGGGGGCATAAGGGGATTCAAACAATGCTGCAAGTCGACAAGCTGCACCAGTACTACGGCGGTAGCCACATCCTGCGGGGCCTGTCGTTCGACGTGAAGGTCGGCGAGGTGACGTGCCTGCTGGGCCGCAACGGTGTGGGCAAGACCACCCTGCTCAAATGCCTGATGGGCCTGCTGCCGGCCAAGGAAGGCGTGGTGAACTGGGAAGGCAAGGCCATCACCACCTTCAAGCCGCACCAGCGGGTGCATGCCGGCATCGCTTACGTGCCCCAGGGCCGGGAGATTTTCGCTCGGCTGACGGTGGAAGAAAACCTGCTGATGGGCCTGTCGCGTTTTCCCGGTTCCGAAGCCAAGGAGGTGCCGGCCTTTATCTACGAACTGTTCCCGGTGCTGCTGCAGATGAAACAGCGCCGCGGCGGTGACCTGTCCGGCGGCCAGCAACAGCAGCTCGCCATTGGCCGGGCCCTGGCCAGCCGGCCGCGCCTGCTGATTCTCGACGAGCCCACTGAAGGCATCCAGCCGTCGGTGATCAAGGAGATTGGCGCGGTGATCAGGAAACTCGCGGCCCGGGGCGACATGGCGATCTTGTTGGTGGAGCAGTTCTACGACTTCGCCGCCGAGTTGGCCGATCAGTACCTGGTGATGTCCCGGGGCGAGATCGTCCAGCAAGGCCGCGGCGAAAATATGCAAGCCGAGGGTGTGCGCGGGCTGGTAACGATCTAGGCTTTGTACGAAAAGTGCCTGCGCGACGATCATGCTGCGTTGAAAACAGGCTCGGAATGCTCATTGACAACCAGTCAACTCCGCTTCCTCGCCTGTTTTCGCCTTGCCTGATCGCCGCTCGGCGACTTTTCGTTCAAACCCTAGTCTTGGCGTCCCGACGATAATCAGAAAATCATGAATCTACCTGTATCGCCCTCCGCCCTGTTCACCCCCAGCTGGCACGCCGAGCTGGACTTGGGCTATGCCCGATTCGGCGACTGCACGCGTCCGGTCCAGCGTCGCCACAAAGGTCCACTGCGGGTGCAGAAACACCTGTACGCCGAAGGTCCCGAAGTCTGCCAGCACATCATCGTCCACCCGCCCGGCGGGATTGCCGGCGGTGATCGGCTGGACATCTCGGCTCACGTCGGCCCCGGTGCCTGGGCGCAACTGACCAGCCCCGGCGCGGCCAAGTGGTACCGCGCGGCCGGCCCGGCGTACCAGCAACTGAAACTGAGCGTGGCTGGCGGTGCGACCCTGGAATGGCTGCCTCAGGAAACCATCGTCTTCAGCGCGGCACAGGCCGAACTCAGCACCTGCATCGATCTGCAGGGCGACGCCCGGCTGTTCTACTGGGACATGGTTGCCCTCGGCCGACCGGCCAGCGGCGAACGCTTCGACCTCGGCCACTTTCAATCGCAGCTGGACATTCGCCGCGACGGCCAGTTGCTGTGGCATGAACGCCAGCGCATTGTCGGCGGTGACGGCTTGCTCGATTCCCCCATCGGGCTGGGCGGTGATCCGGTATTTGCGACGTTGCTGGTAACCGGCGAGATCGACAGCGAGCTGCTGGAGCGCTGCCGATCCCTCGGCCATGCCGTGCGCGGCGACCTGACCCAGTTGCCCGGCCTGGTCGTCGCCCGCTGCCTGGCGAGCGAGGCATTACTGGCGCGCGGGTGGTTGATTGAATTGTGGCGCTTGCTCAGGCCCGCATTGCTCGGACGAGAAGCCATGCCACCGAGAATCTGGAGTACTTAGTTATTTCATCTGTGGGAGCGAGCCTGCTCGCGAAAGCAATAGAACATCCAACATGATTGTTGACTGACACACCGCTTTCGCGAGCAGGCTCGCTCCCACAGTGGAATGTGTCTACCGCAAAATTTTATCTGCCCTTACTGGACTGCACATGGACCTGACCCCACGCGAAAAAGACAAGCTGCTGATCTTCACCGCCGGCCTCGTCGCCGAGCGGCGCCTGGCTCGTGGCCTGAAGCTCAACTATCCGGAAGCCATGGCCTACATTTCCGCCGCGCTGCTGGAAGGCGCTCGTGACGGCCAGACCGTGGCCGAGCTGATGCACTACGGCACAACGCTGCTGAGCCGCGAGCAGGTGATGGAAGGCATTCCGGAAATGATCCCCGAGATCCAGGTCGAAGCGACATTCCCCGACGGCACCAAACTGGTCACCGTCCACCAGCCCATCGCCTGAGGTCGCGGCATGACTTATCAGATTCGTGACGCCCGCCCTGCCGACCTGCCGGCGATCCGTGACATCTACAACGATGCGGTCCTCAACACCACGGCGATCTGGAACGAACAGGCTGTGGACCTGGGCAATCGCCAGGCCTGGTTCAGCGCCCGGCAAACCCAGGGTTATCCGGTGCTGGTGATCAGCGACGCCGAAGATGACGTGCTCGGCTACGCTTCATTCGGCGACTGGCGGCCGTTCGACGGTTTCCGCCATACCGTGGAACATTCGGTGTACGTACGCAGCGATCAACGTGGCAATGGGCTCGGCCCGTTGCTGATGAGTGCGCTGATCGAGCGCGCCAGGGCCTGCGGCAAACACGTGATGGTTGCGGCCATCGAGAGCGGCAACTCGGCGTCGATTCGCCTGCACGAGCGGGCCGGTTTTGCCATCACCGGGCAGATGCCCCAGGTGGGCACCAAGTTTGGTCGCTGGCTGGACCTGACCTTCATGCAGTTGGTCCTCAATCCCGGGGCGCTACCGCCCACCATCGACAAGGAGTGATACCGATGAACGCCGCCCAGTTGCGCCGAGTCCACGCTGAAAGCTTCGCGCATTACCGCCAGGGCTTGATTGATCTGCTGCTCGACGCCGTGGGTTATGGCGCCAGCGTGGGGTTCATGGCTGACCTCGATGCCGTCCAGGCCCGCGCCTATTTCGACGAGGTCCAGGCCAGCCTCAACCAGGGCCATCTGCTGCTGTGGGTGGTGGTCAAGGACGAGCAGGTGCAAGCCAGCGTCCAGCTCGCGCTGTGCCAGAAGGCCAACGGCCTCAACCGCGCCGAAGTGCAAAAGCTGCTGGTGCGCGGCGATGCCCGTCGCCGCGGCCTCGGCCAGCAGTTGATGAATGCCTTGGAGCTCGGTGCGCGCCAGCACCAGCGCGGCCTGCTGTACCTCGACACCGAGGCCGGTTCCGAAGCCGAGGCGTTCTACCGCGCCATGGGCTACACCCGCGTCGGCGAACTGCCCGACTACTGCCAGAGCCCGGACGGGACCTACAGCCCGACCGCCATCTACTACAAGACTTTGGGGCAACCGCAATGATTCCAGGCCAGTACCAGGTCCAGCCCGGCGACATCGAACTCAACGTCGGCCGCCGTACCCTCAAGCTGAACGTCGCCAACAGCGGCGACCGGCCGATCCAGGTCGGCTCGCACTTTCATTTTTTCGAAACCAACGACGCCCTGGCCTTCGACCGCGCCGCCAGCCGAGGCATGCGCCTGAACATCCCGGCCGGCACGGCAGTGCGCTTCGAACCGGGCCAGAGCCGCGAGGTGGAACTGGTGGACCTGGCCGGGCATCGGCGGGTGTTCGGGTTTGCCGGGCGGGTCATGGGCGAATTGGACTGAAGCGCCTCTGTGGCGAGGGAGCTTGCTCCCGCTGGGCTGCGCAGCAGCCCCAAAAACCCAGGGCCGCTGCGCGCTGGAGCGCCAGCCCGGCCCAGCGGGAGCAAGCTCCCTCGCCACAATGGACTGCACACGACTTAAGAACCTCAAGGCGAGCACATGAAGATTTCGAGACAAGCCTACGCCGACATGTTCGGCCCCACTGTCGGCGACAAGGTTCGCCTGGCCGATACCGAGTTGTGGATCGAAGTGGAAAAGGACTTCACCACCTACGGCGAAGAAGTGAAGTTCGGCGGCGGCAAGGTGATTCGCGATGGCATGGGCCAGAGCCAACTGCTGGCCGCCGAGGTGGTCGACACGTTGATCACCAACGCACTGATCATTGACCACTGGGGCATCGTCAAGGCCGATGTCGGCCTCAAGGACGGGCGCATCGCGGCGATCGGCAAGGCCGGCAACCCGGACATCCAGCCCGACGTGACCATCGCCATCGGGGCGAGCACCGAAGTGATCGCCGGCGAAGGCATGATCCTCACCGCCGGCGGCATCGACACCCACATCCACTTCATCTGCCCGCAACAGATCGAAGAAGCGCTGATGAGCGGTGTCACCACCATGATCGGCGGCGGCACGGGCCCGGCTACCGGGACCAACGCCACCACCTGCACCTCCGGGCCGTGGCACCTGGCGCGCATGCTCCAGGCCGCCGACGCGTTCCCGATGAACATCGGTTTCACCGGCAAGGGCAACGCCAGCCTGCCGGAGCCGCTGATCGAGCAGGTCAAGGCCGGGGCCATCGGCCTGAAGCTGCATGAAGACTGGGGCACCACGCCGGCGGCCATCGACAACTGCCTGAGCGTGGCCGACCAGTACGATGTGCAGGTGGCGATCCACACCGACACCCTCAACGAATCCGGCTTCGTCGAAACCACCCTGGCGGCGTTCAAGGGCCGCACCATTCACACCTACCACACCGAAGGTGCCGGTGGCGGTCATGCGCCGGACATCATCAAGGCCTGCGGTTTTCCTAACGTGTTGCCCAGCTCCACCAACCCGACCCGGCCGTTCACCCGCAACACCATCGACGAGCATCTCGACATGCTGATGGTCTGCCACCACCTGGACCCGAGCATCGCCGAAGACGTGGCCTTCGCCGAAAGCCGCATCCGCCGTGAAACCATCGCTGCCGAAGACATTCTCCATGACCTCGGCGCGTTCTCGATGATCAGCTCCGACAGCCAGGCCATGGGCCGCGTCGGCGAGGTCATCACCCGCACCTGGCAAACCGCCGACAAGATGAAAAAGCAGCGCGGCGCCCTGCCCGGCGATGGCGCCGGTAACGACAATTTCCGCATCAAGCGCTACATCGCCAAGTACACCATCAACCCGGCGATCACCCATGGCATCAGCCATGAGGTGGGCTCCATCGAAGTCGGCAAATGGGCCGACCTGGTGTTGTGGCGCCCGGCGTTCTTCGGCGTCAAACCGACTTTGATTCTCAAGGGCGGGGCGATTGCCGCCAGCCTGATGGGCGATGCCAACGCCTCGATTCCGACACCACAACCGGTGCACTACCGGCCGATGTTCGCCAGCTACGGCGGTTCACGACACGCCACCAGCCTGACCTTCATCAGCCAGGCCGCCGCCGAGGCGGGCCTGCCGGAGCAATTGGGCTTGAAGAAACGGATCGCCGTGGTGAAAGGTTGTCGCGATGTGCAGAAGACCGACCTGATCCACAACGACTATCTGCCGAGCATCGACGTCGACCCGCAAACCTATCAGGTCAAGGCCGATGGCGTGCTGTTGTGGTGTGAACCGGCGGATGTGCTGCCGATGGCGCAGCGGTATTTTCTGTTTTGAGTGGATAACTGGCCGAACGCAAACTCCCTGGCGAGGGAGCTTGCTCCCGCTGGGGTGCGAAGCGGCCCTCGCTTTTGGGCGGTTGCTGCGCAACCGAGCGGGAGCAAGCTCCCGCGCCACAGGGCTTTATGTCCGGGCCTGCCTCATTCGACCAACCGCCCCAGCCGCTGCTTGAGCATGCGGTTTTCGCTGCGCAGCTGCTGCACCTCTTCCAGCAGGTCCAGCGCCAGGGCGACGCCTTCCCATTCCAGCTCCAACTCGCGGCGCAGCTTCGCTGCACGCCGGGCCAGGACCAGTTCGTAATCAGTGAAACGCCAGTCCGTGGGGGCCGTGCCGTGAGGTTCGAGAATGCCGTGTTCGACGATTTCAATCACATGGACATCGGCCAACGCAGCGGCCTCACAGAATTCCATCAGGTTCAGTTCAATGATCGGGTTGTTCATGGTCTGCTTCTCCCAATGCTTCAACTGTCGAGTCTAGCCATGATCCTCGGTTCAGAAGTTCTCCCGCGGATCAAATGCGGCTTTCCTCGCCAACTCCGCCCACAGCGCCTTGACCGATTCGTCGCTGGCCTTGGGCATCACGGCCTTGAGCTGCACGAACAGGAAACCGCGCTCGCCGGCCTTGTTGCGCAGGCCGTGGCCCTTGGCGCGCATGCGCTGGCCGTTCTGGCTGCCGGCCGGCACCTTGAGGTTGATCTTGCCGGTGAGGGTCGGCACCGCCACCTCGGTGCCCAACGCCAATTCCCACGGCGCCAGGGGCAAAGTGATGATCAGGTCCTGGCCTTCGACATCGAACTTGGGGTGCGGGGCGAAACGAATGGTCAGGTACAAGTCGCCATTGGCGCCGCCACCGATGCCGGGCGCGCCCTGGCCCTTGAGGCGGATGCGCTCGCCATCGGTCACTCCCAGCGGGATCTTCACGTTCAGGCTTCTGCTGGTATTGCTCACATGCTGGCCCGCGGCGTTGTACTGCGGCACCTGGAAGCTGACCTTCTTCGATTCGTTCGACAGGGTCTCTTCCAGGAAGATCGGTAATTCCATTTCCACGTCTTGCCCCCGACGGCCGGCGCTGCGACCCGATTGTCCGCCACCGAAACCCGGCCCGCGATTGCCAAAGATCGAACTGAAGAAATCCGAGAAATCGCCAGTGTCCTGCCCGCCAAAACCACCACGGCTCTGCCACCCCGGCGGTCCCTGGAACGGCTGGCCGTGCTGGCCATAGCGGCGCAAGTCATCGTATTCGGCGCGTTTGTCCGCACTCTTCAGCGCTTCATACGCCTCGGAGACGTCCTTGAACTTGGTCTCCGCGTCTTTCTCTTTGCTTACATCCGGGTGGTATTTGCGCGCCAGTTTGCGATAGGCGGCCTTGATCGTGGCGTCGTCGGCCGTCGGCTCCACACCCAGGATCTTGTAATAGTCTTTGAAATCCATCTAAGCATCACCATCCGTTATCGATGTCGCACCGCCACGCACGGCATGCCCGGATGACCGGACAGCGGGTTGACCGGCCTCAAGATTGTGACCGGACGGCGCATCAGAAGTTTATCGGCAGCTGGCGGCGGTTCTTGTACCGCCCTGTGCTACCAGACCCATGCCAGCAAGTTTGGGGGTCCGATGCGGTGTTTCAAGGCCGGGTTTGCGAATTAGTGGACAACCGGCCTTCGAATCCGCGTCGCACTGGCATACACTGCGCGGCCGTTTTTGCGACCGGAACTGAAAGACATGAAAACCCCATCCCCGGCCCGTGCCTGCGGTATCGACTTCGGCACGTCCAACTCCACCGTCGGCTGGCTGCGCCCCGGCATGGAAACGTTGATCGCGCTGGAGGACGACAAGATCACCTTGCCCTCGGTGGTCTTTTTCAATCTTGAGGAACGTCGCCCGGTCTACGGTCGCCTGGCACTGCACGAATACCTGGAAGGCTACGAAGGCCGGCTGATGCGCTCGCTAAAGAGCCTGCTGGGTTCCAAGCTGATCAAGCACGATACCAGCGTGCTCGGCACGGCGATGCCGTTCAAGGATCTGCTGGGGTTGTTCATCGGTCAGTTGAAGAAGCGTGCCGAAGCCACCGCCGGGCGGGAATTCGAAGAAGTGGTGCTGGGGCGTCCGGTGTTTTTCGTTGATGACGATGAAATGGCCGATCAGGAAGCCGAGAACACTTTGGTGGACGTGGCGCGGGCCATCGGTTTCAAGGAAGTCTCCTTCCAGTACGAACCCATTGCGGCGGCGTTCGATTATGAGTCGACCATCGAAAAAGAAGAGCTGGTGCTGATCGTCGACATCGGCGGCGGTACTTCGGACTTCTCCCTGGTGCGGCTGTCTCCCGAGCGCCGCATGCACGACAACCGTCACGCCGACATCCTCGCCACTGGCGGCGTGCACATCGGCGGCACCGATTTCGACAAGCAGCTCAGCCTGCAAGGCCTGATGCCGCTGTTCGGCTACGGCAGCCGGATGAAAAGCGGCGCCTACATGCCCACCAGCCATCACATGAACCTGGCGACCTGGCACACCATCAACGCGGTGTATTCGCAAAAGTCCACGCTGGCCCTGGGCAGCATGCGCTACGACATCGAAGACACCGGCGGTATCGACCGGCTGTTCAAGCTGATCGAACAGCGTGCGGGGCATTGGCTGGCGATGGAAGTGGAGGAAACCAAGATTCAGCTGACCCACGCCGACCAGCGCCACGTGGCTCTGGACCGGATCGAGCCGGGCCTGAGCGTGGACCTGAGCCGCGCCTTGTTCGAATCGGCGATCGACGGCCTCCTGGAGCGAGTGCGCAACAGCGTCACGCAACTGCTCAACGATGCCAACGTGCGGGTTGATCAAGTCGACACGGTGTTCTTCACCGGCGGCTCCAGCGGCATTCCGGCGCTGCGCAACAGCGTCGCGGCGATGCTGCCCCAGGCGCGCCATGTAGAAGGTAATATCTTCGGCAGCATCGGCAGCGGGTTGGCGATCGAGGCGATGAAGCGGTATGGCAGCCAGGTCTGATCCAGGACCGAGGCGCGTCCTTCGCGAGCAGGCTCGCTCCCACAGTCAACCGCATCCTACTGTGGGAGCGAGCCTGCTCGCGAAAGCGTTGGACCAGGCAATACAACTACCCGATCAAACCATCCCCACCTGCTTCAACTCGCTCTTGAGATACGCATAGTAGATCGGCCCCGCCACCACACCCGGCAGGCCGAACGCGGCTTCGAACACCAGCATTGCCATGAGCAGTTCCCACGACTTGGCACTGATCTGCCCGCCGACGATGCGGGCGTTGAGGAAGTATTCGAGCTTGTGGATCACGATCAGGTAACCCAGCGCCGCCACGGCCACCCAGATCGACAGCGACAGGGCGACGATGGTGATCAGGGTGTTCGACATCAGGTTGCCGATCACCGGCAACAGCCCCAGCAGGAACGTCATCACGATCAGGGTCTTGGTCAACGGCAGTTGAATGCCGAACAGCGGCAGCACCACCGCCAGGAAAATCCCGGTGAAGAAGGTGTTGAGCAGGGAAATCTTGATCTGGGCAAAAACGATATTGCGAAACGCCTTCACCAGCAGGTTCAGGCGGTCGAACAGCGCGGCGGCCAGGGGCTTGCGCTTGGTCAGGTCGGGGATGCGCTGCAAGGCGATGATGGCGCCAAGGACCATGCCGATCAGCAACGTCACGAACATGTGCGCCGCGTCCTTGCCCACCAGCTGCAGGTCGCTCAGGTGCTTGCTCACCCAGTCGCCGATCGCCACCCGGAACTCGGCGGCGCTGGCCGGCAGGTAGGCGTCGATGAACGGCGGCAATTGCCCACGGGCGCGGTCGACCACGCCCATGAATTTATCCAGGGATGCGCCCGGGTTCTCCGCTTCGTGCAGCAGGAAACTGAAGGCCCCGGCGAAAATCAGGCTCAGCACACTGACCACCAGCGTGCCCAACAATGCTACCGCCAGCCAGCGGGCACGCCGGCCTTCGATCAGTCGTTGCAACTGCGGGGTGAGCATGTTGACCAGCTCGAACACCAGCAGCCCGGCCAACAGGCTCGGCAACAGGCGTAGCGGCAGCACCAGCAACAACCCACCAAAAATGATCACCCAACTGATCACCAACAACACATGACGCTGAGAAAACGTTGGCATACAGCCCCAGGACAAAAACGGCATGAAAGGATCGGCAGTCTGCCAGCGTTCCGCTGGCAGCACTAGGGATTGTATCGGCCGATCCTGGCCGGGGTTCAGACGTTTTTTGGTTTCTTGCTCCGGCCTCATCGCGAGCAGGCTCGCTCCCACACCAGATTGGCGTTGGCTGGGTCCAATGTGGGAGCGCGCCTGCTCGCGATGGGGCCCTGGAGGGGCAGAAAAATCCCGGTGCTTACTTTTTCTTCAGGCAATCACTCATGAACGCCTTGCGCGCATCGCCCTTCAAGGCCTGGGTCGTCGCCGTGGCGTTGCAGGTCTTCATGCGTTCCTGCGGTGTACTGGGTTCAGCGGCGGCCGGAGTGGCCTTCAGGCAGTTGCTCATGAAAGCCTTGCGTTCGTCACCCTTGAGGGCCTTGGCGGTGGCGTCGGCGTTGCAGGTGGTCATCTTGGTCTGTTGGGCGGTGGCGGCGAAGCCCTGGGAACACAGCAGCAGGCCGATCATCAACAAAGGGACACGCAGCATTTTCATGGTGTTTCTCCTGGTTGCCGCCCGAGAAGGACGGCGATGAAGTGCAGTGTAGACAAAGCCTGTTACACCTTCATCGCCAGATCTTCATTGCTTGATCTACCGCTTTCGCGAGCAGGCTCGCTCCCACAAGGGGCACGGCGCAGAGCCACTATGGGAGCGAGCCTGCTCGCGAAGAACGATAACGCGGTCCAACTGATGCGCTACACCCCGGCATCCTTCAACCGCTGCGCATGCTCGACAAACAGCCGGATCGGCTCCGCTCCCCTGCCCACCAGTCCCAGCGACTGATTGACCACGTCGAAATGGTCCAGCGGATAATCATCACGAATCACCGTGCCCAGGTGCGAGCTGTAGCGCCCGACCATGCCGTCGCACTGCCCCGCTTCGCGCACGAAGGTGCGCGCGAACAGCCGGCAGCTGCGATTGGTGCCGTCGAACAGGTTGCGGCCCCTGTCGGTCTTTCCCGGCTGCAGAGTCCCGGACCACGAGTAATAACGCACCCCATTGACTTCTTCCGGCCCTTGCCCGCCCCAGGTCTGCGGCAGGCCTTGTGGATAACGCTCGTTGAACAACGCCACGCCGGCAGTCGTCAGCGAGGCGTGGGAGGCGCGGATGTCCACTGGCAATTTCGGTCCGTGGTAGCCGGTGTCGAGCAGGCTCATCAACGCGTTGATCAGCCGCAGAAAAGCGCTGAGCAACCGTCCTTTGGCGCTGTCGGCCGGATAATGGCTTTGCAGGTAATCGGCCAGTTCGGACCCGTGGTTGGTGCCGGCCACCGATGTGACCGAGGCGACCAGATCCGGGCGCAGGGCGGCTGCGTAGCGGGCAGTGAGAGCGCCCTGGCTGTGGCCGATCAGGTTGACCTTTTGCGCGCCGGTTTCCCTGAGAATCTCCTCGATCCGTGCCAGCAATTGCTCGCCGCGAACTTCGGACGAATGCAATGGCGAAACCTTCACCGCGACCACCACGGCTCCACCCCGGCGCAACGCCTCGACGATGCCATACCAATACGGATACAACACCAGGCGAATGAATCCAAGCATGCCCGGGACCAGCACCAGCGGGTAGCGAGTGGCGCAGCGTTGCGACATGGCGACGTCCTTGTGATCAAGAGGTGGTCAGCATCGGTACCGATGATGACCAGTCTATGACACACCCGCCACTTCGGCCCGCGTCGTCAATCGAAGGCGCCGACGCCAGCCCCCGTTGAACCGATCGAGCCCCGTTCAGAATGTTCGCGCCAGCGCCAGCAAGCGCCGCTCGGCCTCGGCATAGGACCGCGCGAAGCTGTGCTCGGCCGACTCCTCTCCTTCAGCGGCCACCACAGTCACGTCGCTGATGCCGATAAATCCCAGGACTGTGCGCAGCAGTGTATCGGCGTGGTTCATGGATTCCAGCGAGCCTCCAGGGCCGAAGCCGAAATCGCCACGGCTGGTCACGATCAGGGCCTTCTTGCCCAGCACCAACGGCTGATATTGCGAGACGCCGTTATCCAGGCTGTGGTTGAACGTCACGCCAATACGCACGATCTGGTCGATCCAGGCCTTCACGCCGCTGGGCACGCCGAAATTATGCATGGGTGCGGAAATCACCAGCCGGTCATGGGCCTGCAGCTCCGCCACCAACGCATCGCTCAAGGCCAGGTCGGCCTGCATGGTCAACGGCCTTGCCTGGGGCTCGGGGTGGAACGCCGCGGCGATGAAGGCTTCGTTGACAGGAGGAATAACGGTCCGGCCGACCTCGCGGCGGGTCGGTTGGGTATGTGGATTGGCGGCCTGCCAAGCCGCTATGAAAGCCTCCGTCAGACGCCGGGAATGGGAACGCTCGCCGCGAGGGCTGCCATGTACGACAAGAATACTGCTCATCTGAAACTCCTGGACTTCGACTACACTGGGAACCACGTATGGCTCTCAGACTGAGGCCTAAGCCTGCATCAGCTCAAATGAGCGTTAGTTGACCGGGATGAGCTGTTCTCATCCATTGGAGATTCCAGATGTTTGCTGCCCTGCCACTCAACGCGTTGCGTGCCTTCGAATCCGCTGCACGATTGCTCAGTTTCAAGGCCGCGGCGGCTGAGCTGTCGGTAACGCCCACGGCGATTTCCCATCAGATCCGCTCACTGGAAACCTGGCTGGGTGTGCAACTCTTTGAGCGCCTGCCTCGCCAGGTGCGGCTGACCGAAGGTGGCCAACGCTTGTTCCACAGCCTGCACGGTGCCTTGCTGGAAGTGGCGCAAAGCGTCGATACCCTGCGCCCGCAACGCAGCACCGCGCATCTGACGATTTCCACCACCGCCGCGTTCGCGGCGCTCTGGCTGGTGCCGCGCCTGGGTCGGTTCTACGCGCGCCATCCCACCATCAATGCCCGCCTGGACACGCACTGCGAAGTGATCGACCTGCACCAGGACGCCAGCGTGGACATGGTGGTGCGCTATAGCCTGGAGAACTACCCGAACCTGTATGGCATGTGCCTGTTCGATGAATACTTCGGTGTATATGGGTCACCGGAGCAAATAGCCGCTCTGGCGACCCGACAACCGACGACGTTGATCAGTGTGCGGTGGCACAACACCAAGCTTTATGCCCATGGCTGGGACGCCTGGTGCGCGCGGGCGGGAGAAAACTGGCTGACCCGTCAGCCCTGCATACGCGAATACGACGAGGAGCACTACGCCCTGCAAGCGGCAATTGCCGGGCAAGGCCTGGTCCTGGCGAGCAACGTGCTGGCCTCCGAAAGCGTCGCCAGCGGCCTACTGGTCGCTTACCACCCGCACGTCCAGGTCAACGGCGCGGGCTACAGCGCCTTATGCGTTCCGGGCCGGGAACGCCATCCGCCAGTACGAGCGTTCTTCAAATGGCTGGAGGAAGAAGCGCGGCAGTCCGGGCACGCACTGACGAGTTCGATGAAACTGTTCCAGGACCGTGTCAGCCAGAACCAGAGCAATCATGCTGGCAAAACATGAGGCTCCGGATGCTCGCTGGAGGAAGCTCGACAATCAATGAGTTCGCGGCGGCCGGCAGGCCGCGCCGCACCTTTTGTTCAATACCGTTTCTTTCGTAACGGGCTGAACTGAGTTGCCTTGTGGAAACATTCACACTGACCTGTCCCACTACATGCTTGCCCGTGAAACGCTGCTTGAAAAAAAGCTCATCAATACATTGCGCGGTGCGAAACCTCACAGACAACGTATGAACAACCGGGCCCACGCCTATCAGGCTGACATGCACGAAAACAGTCGTATCGGACTTGTCCTTCGCCTGAGCAGGTGAAAACAACTGCTCCCTGATCGCAGCACCCAACGCCTCTGAACCCAGCGCATCCTCAACACTGGCTATCAGCCGCTCAAGCTGCGCCTGCAGCTTGACATCTGATATCAATTTTTCCCCGAGCAAGTCGCTCAGCACAATGACAGCCTCGTCCTTCGGCTCGAAACTGGACGTTTTATTCGCCAGGGTTGTCCATTCCAGATTTTCCATGGCGCGGGAATAACCTGCGCGCCACTTCGCCAAGGCATCAAACTTGTCACCGGTCGAGCGAGCGTACAGATGCGAATAGAGCAACGAATATTTAAGTTTCTGCCGCCACTCCTTCGGCACTCCTTCCGAAATAGACAACAGCCCTTCCGGGAGGAGCAGGATTTCCTCATTCAACATGACAGACCACCTCCTAAGAGGGGTTGCTCATTCAAGCAACCCATGGGCGCTTATAACTCGATCCCATTGAAAAAATCGTCAGAGTTCTTATCCAGTTTCTGGTAGATCATGTCCCTGTTCCGATCATGTATGCGCATATTGAGCTCGACCATCGTAGCCACGCGTTTCATTCGAAGCCGCGACACTTTCCATTTCCAGAACCAAGCCCCACCCTGGCTTGAAGAAATATTGCAATCTACAGCCAGGAAAGCCGTTATCGGCGTCCCCCCTGGGGATTGGATGCAAGGCACGATCCTGAAATCCTTATCCGCACCTTTGTTACTGTTCCTATCAAAAAGATTTACCAGCTTTTCGTCGGAGCGTAACCGATCAAATACGCCGAACAATAAATCAAGCATCGCCGGAGCGTTTCGTCCCGCCACCGCCTGGACAATCTCCAGAACGATGGAATCCATCGTCAAACTTGTCTGCGAGGTCGTAAGCTCCTGATATTTGTTGCTGGTCATCGTCCATCCGCAATGCCTCATCGCGCTACTGTATAGCGTGTGCCACTCGATGGGCTGCACGTTTTTGTTAAACTTGGAAGTGGCAACAAGCTCAGCGAAATGAATACTGTCCGCTGCCGCCTGCTTTTTATCCTCGTCCAAATTATCGGCGAATCCAATAATGGCAGGGTTTTCATTGGCCAACAAAACGTCCGCCTTGGAAACCGCCTGACTCTCCGGCTTTGTCGTCACTCTTGCAAAGCGGGAACTTTTTGATGCTCCGACGGGAAAATCAGCAACAATAACGGGCGCAATCCTTACGGTTTCAAAAAAGCGCTTACTCTCTTCAGCACTGGGCAATAAAATGCTCATGACATTTTCCTTTTTAATAGGTGACTTGTTGTTTCTTATTCAGCCGAATTGACTGCAAGGCCAACTTAATCACATAAACCCAGACTTTCCACAGCTCTTCCGTGACTCGGTATTACCGCCATCCAAGCGCTCGCGCGCAACCCTATCCGGCTCATTAAAAAACACGACAGAGTTACACTTCGAATAAAAAATTGACTAACCACGTCAATTAAAAGACAAATAGCCAGCTACTTTTTTCCGCCCACTTTTGCGGCCGACCTCAAGCATTCGACTACTTCACAGGCGCAATCAATCCTTTACCGTTTTCGGCGCCTTGCCGGCCTTCATCTGTTCAAGCAACGGTGCACACTGGTTCGGCTCGCTGCCGCTGGGAGCGACCAACGCCAGCAACCCCGCCGCCGGCGCGGCGATGACACCCAGCGCGACCATTCCGGCCCCACGCAACATCAGCGGCACGGCCTTCACCCCGGCGGCGGGCTTGGCGAAGGTGCCTCGTACGTACAGCGGCGAACGCAGGGAAATCAATCGCCAGCCCTTGGACTCCGGGGTAACAGTCAGGTCCAGTTGTTCAGTGGCCATATTCGCCGTGCCATCGATATAGATGATCGCGTTCTCGGTATCGAATACAAACAGGCGAGTGGTCGCCAGACCGGTCTTGATGCCGAAATCAGCCGCCGCGCAATTGATCTTCACTTCCTTGTCGCCGAAGATTTTTCCTACCACATAGTTGCCAACGTTCAACCCTGCCAGCTCCATCAACTCCCGACTGATAGCGCCGTCGTTGATGAGCATCTTCAAGTTGCCATTGGCGGTGCCCAGCAACGCCGCTACCGAATTACCTCGGCCGGACAGATCGGCATCGCCATTGAGCTCGCCGAAACTGGTTTTCATCGGTTCGAAACCCGGGAAAAGCTGCTTGAGCTTGAAGCCTCGCGCGGTCAGTTTCGCCTGGCCTTCGAGGGGCCGAGTCTGTCCATTGAGGCGAATCTGCGCATCGAGACGGCCACCGGCCACGCCAAAGCGCAAGGGTTCAAGGCTCAGCTGGCCATTGTTCAGCAGCAAATGAGTGTAGAGGTCGGTGAAGGGCAATTGCTCGCTATGGACGATGCGCTTGCCGGTGAACTCCACGTCGGCATCCATTACGCTCCAGCGCTCAGTGCGGAATTCTTCCACCGGCAAGACCTTGTCGGACGGTTGTTTGCTGGCACCGCCGCGCGCCTTCTGTTGCGTGTTGGAGTCGGCGCCGATAAGCGGCGCCAGGTCGCTGAACAGCAGTTGATCGGATACCAGCGCACCAGAGAGTTTCGGTCGCGGCTGGCTGGAAACATAAGCCAGGTCGCCGTGAATATCGCTTTCGCCAATCTTGCCGTTGAACGCCTCGTAGCGGAACTGCGCCCCCTCCGGTTCGTGGAGCTTGGCGATCAGGCGACCATCGGTGGCATAGGGCGGCGAATCCGGCAGCGTCACGCCAGTCAACGGGTAAAGATTGGCCAGGCTTTTACCGGCCAGTTTCAGACGCAGGTCCAGGGCGCCAAGGTTCTTCGGGTCGGTAAGGGTGCCGGCCAGCTCGATGCGGGTGTCGGCAATCTTCGCCTGGGCCTGCAGGGGAAAGGGTTGCGATGCATCCTGCAAGGCCAGCAAGCCACCGACCTTGCCGGAACCGCTCAGGTTCTGTCCTTGATACTGCCCGTCAGCCTTGAAAGCAAAGGCGTAGTCTTGTGGCGCCGCACCTTGTTCCCGGGCTTTGTTCGCAGTCTTTTCACCGACGATATCGCTGAATGGAATGGGCTTGCCCAACGGGTCGATCAACACTTCGAGCCTGGTCTTGAGCGTCTGGTCATCCAGCGTGACATGCCCCTTGTCAAAGCCGATGGCACCGATATCGACCGACCAACTGGACGGTTCGGCGTCCGGGTCCTTCGGATCGAACTGGAAGGTCCAGTTGGCGCGCCCATCAGCCAGGCGCTGCAAGCTGGCGTTGGGTTCGGTCAGGTCGATGCGCGGGATCGCCACCCGCCGGGCCAACAGGGCCAAGGGCGAAATACGTAGCTCGACGCGCTTGAGCGTGACCATTTGCGAGGTTTTCGACCAGTCCGGGTTTCCCAGGCTCAAATCTTCGGCCACGACATGGGGCCATGGCACAAAGGCGCGCCAGCCGCCTTCCTGCGGTTCGCGCTGCCAGATCACCGCCAGGTTGCCATTGATTGCGAATGGACGATGCAACTCCTCGGAAACCTTCGCGTTGAGCGTGGGCTTGAGGCGGTTCCAGTCGAAGAAAGCGATGACCAGCACAAGCGCGGCCAGCAGTGCGATGAGGCAGGCAAAGCCCCAGGCGAAAATTTTTGAGGTGCGCGTCATGCACAAGGCTCCTGACAAATTTGGCGTGCAGACCGCGACGCCTGAGGCAAGGCGAACCGCTACTGGCTCACTGCCGATAAACGATTGGACTGCCGAAACGGCCGACAGGTTTACCACCAAGCGCGACGACCGGCACGAAAAAACGCCTCGGAACCTGACCGGTTCGACAGCTACCTGTTACCGCGCCCGCACTTTTGCGGGGCGCGAGTGGGTACAAACTACCCACTCCAGGGCAAAACTGCCCCGCTGAAAGGCCCGTTCTAGAGCCCTCCCGCAGAACAATCAATTCCGTTGATTATTACCATTGTGTTTATGAACTTTTATATCGACTTATCGAGAGTAGCATTGCCCTCGTACCCACTTTTCAGCCCTCTCGAGGAGCAACGATCATGAAACGCCAACTACTGATGAGTCTTTCCCTTTCCCTGCTGGCCTCTACCGCTTTCGCCTTGCCAGCTTCCGAACAGGCCACGCCACAAGTCAAGGACAGCCATTCTGTCTATAGCCAGACCGTAGCCGAAGGTGGCCGTGACCGCCTGGAAGAGAAAGGTCTGGTCGAAGGTGGTTCCGACCGCACCCCACAAGGCCAAACCCTGGCGGCTGACGGTTCCGACCGCACCCCACAAGGCCAGACCCTGGCGGCTGACGGTTCCGACCGCACTCCACAAGGCCAGACCCTGGCGGCTGACGGCTCCGACCGCACTCCACAAGGCCAGACCCTGGCATCTGACGGCTCCGACCGCACCCCTCTGGGCGAAACCCTGGCTGCTGATGGTTCCGACCGCACCCCACTGGGCGAAACCCTGGCCGCTGACGGTTCCGATCGCACTCCACAAGGCCAGACTCTTGCCGAAGGCGGTGGTGACCGCGTAATCGAACGCAACAGTGCAGTGAGCTGAGCCCATGGCGGCCCGTAAAAAAGCCCGATTCCCTGAATCGGGCTTTTGACTTTTCAAGCCCCTCGTTTTCCCGACTGATCCGTCCCTACCGTTCGACGCCGCCAAAGACGATTTGCTAGAGTGCATCGCTCCCATGACCTGGAAGTCAGCCCTGCAATGCTTCCCCGCGCCGAACAGAAACAACAGACCCGAAATGCCCTGATGGATGCAGCGCGCCATTTGATGGAGTGCGGCAGGGGATTCGGCAGCCTGAGCCTGCGCGAAGTCGCCAAGACAGCCGGCATCGTACCCACCGGGTTCTATCGACATTTCGACGACATGGACCAGCTTGGCCTGGCGCTCGTCAGCGAAGTGGGGCAGACGTTTCGCGAAACCATCCGGCTGGTGCGCCACAACGAATTTGTCATGGGCGGCATCATCGATGCGTCTGTGCGGATTTTTCTCGACGTGGTGCATGCCAACCGATCGCAGTTTCTGTTCCTGGCCCGCGAGCAGTACGGCGGCTCCCTGCCGGTACGCCAGGCTATCGCGAAGCTGCGCGAAGACATCAGCTCGGACCTCGCCGCCGACCTGGCATTGATGCCCAAGTTGCAACACCTGGACCTTGCGGGACTGAGCGTGATGGCCGACCTCGTCGTCAAGAGTGTCTTCGCCACCCTGCCGGATATCATCGACCCGCCCGCCAAAGCGCTCCCCGAACATCTCACCCCCCAGGCGAAGATTACCCAGCAACTACGGTTCATCTTCATCGGCCTCAAGCATTGGCACGGGTTGGGTAGCACCGAATAATCGCCTGCCCACCACCTTCCATGTGGGAGCGAGCCTGCTCGCGAAAGCGCCGGGTCAGCCAGCATTGATTTTCCTGATGCACCGCTTCGCGAGCAGGCTCGCTCCCACAATGTCTTGCGTGCGACTCAAAGTGGTGCGAGTTTTCCCGAAGCGCACCATAACGGCACGAAGCCCGCCCCATCCAGGAACGCCATCCCCCGCCATTTCCTA
This sequence comes from Pseudomonas sp. Z2-11, assembly GCF_054161305.1. Taxonomy (NCBI): domain Bacteria; kingdom Pseudomonadati; phylum Pseudomonadota; class Gammaproteobacteria; order Pseudomonadales; family Pseudomonadaceae; genus Pseudomonas; species Pseudomonas sp. Z2-11. Next base: position 647,374 of record NZ_CP096395.1, on the reverse strand, counting down.
CATCCCCTTCGATTGGCAAGGCCCTTGCTCTAAACACAGCACCGTTCATTGCTGGAAGCACTCCGATGCTGGTTATCCACCGCAGAATCGACACTCAACCGCGCTGGGACGCCGAGCTGCACCTGATCTTTGACGCCCGCAGCAAAAGCCGTCTGCGCTGTTTCAGTGCCGCGGGTGAAGACGTGGGATTGTTCTTGGAGCGAGGCCAGCCGCCGCTGTACGACGGTGAATGCCTTCAGGCCGAAGATGGGCGCATCGTGCGTGTCTGCGCCCGCCCTGAACAATTGCTCCACGTTACCTGCGCCAATGCGTTCGAACTGACCCGTGCTGCCTACCACTTGGGCAATCGCCACGTTGCCCTGCAGGTGGGCGATGGCTGGTTGCGCCTGCTGGATGATTACGTGCTCAAGGCGATGCTTGAGCAACTGGGCGCCAGCGTCGAATCCATTGAAGCGCCGTTCCAGCCGGAACACGGCGCCTACGGCGGCGGCCATCATCATTCCCGGCACGGCGACGAAGATTTCAATTACGCACCGCGCCTGCACCAGTTCGGCGTGCGTTCATGAACCCGGCCTGGGCGCTGCTGCGCCTGGCCAGTCCGCAACTGCCGATTGGCGGCTACAGCTACTCCCAGGGCCTGGAAATGGCTGTGGATAACGGCCTGGTCAAGACGCCGGACGACGCACGCCGCTGGATCAGCGATCAGATGCTACTGAACCTGGCGCGTTTCGAAGCGCCCTTGCTGCTGGCTCATTGCAGGGCGGCCGCTGCCGACGATTGGCACGCGCTGCTGGAGCTTTGTGAACAACACCGTGCCAGCCGGGAAACCCGCGAGCTGTACCAGGAGAGCCGGCAGATGGGCTACTCGCTGCAACAATTGCTGGCGGGCCTGCCGGAGCTCGACAGCGCCGCGCGCAGCTTCCTTGAACAGCGTAGCGAACCGCACCTGGCGCTGGGCTGGGCCCTGGCGGCCCGTGCCTGGGATATCAAGCCAGAGGATGCCCTCGCCGCCTGGTTGTGGAGCTGGCTGGAAAACCAACTGGCGGTGCTGATGAAAACCCTGCCCTTGGGCCAGCAAGCCGCGCAGAGGTTGACCAGCGAGCTGCTGCCATTGCTGCAACAGGCCCAGCAGATCGCCTCGAACCTCGACCCCGACCATTACGGCAGCGCCGCGTTTGGCCTGTCCCTGGCGTGCATGGCCCATGAGCGCCAGTACAGCCGCCTGTTCCGTTCCTAGGAGAGACACATGAATACACAACCTTTGCGCGTCGGTATTGGCGGCCCGGTAGGCTCCGGCAAGACCGCACTGACCCTGGCTCTCTGCCTGGCCTTGCGCGAGCGCTACAACCTGGCCGTGGTCACCAACGATATCTACACCCGTGAAGACGCTGATTTCCTGGTGCGCAACGAAGCCCTTGCGCCGGAGCGGATCATCGGCGTGGAAACCGGTGGGTGCCCGCACACGGCGATTCGCGAAGACGCCTCGATCAACCTTGAAGCGGTGGACCAGTTGAACCGGCGCTTCCCGGGCCTCGACCTGATCCTGGTCGAGTCCGGTGGCGACAACCTGTCCGCGACCTTCAGCCCCGAGCTGTCGGACCTGACCATTTACGTGATCGACGTATCGGCTGGCGACAAGCTGCCGCGCAAGGGCGGGCCGGGCATCTGCAAATCCGACCTGCTGGTGATCAACAAGATTGACCTGGCGCCACTGGTGGGTGCCTCCCTGGAACTGATGAACAGCGATACCCAGCGGATGCGCAACGGCAAGCCCTTCGTGTTCAGTAACCAGAAGACTGGCCAGGGCCTGGACGACATCATCGCCTTTATCGAGCGCCAGGGCCTGCTGAGCGCCGCGTGATTTTTCCCATTCGAACAAGGAAGCCTATCCATGACATTCAAACGTATCCTCGGTGCCCTCGCCTTGCTGCTGACCCCGGCTCTGGCCTTTGCTCACCCCGGTCACGGCGATAACGGCCTGATCGCCGGCCTGGGCCACCCCATCGGCGGGCTCGACCATCTGCTCGCAATGTTGGCGGTCGGCTTGTGGGCGGCCCAACAACAAGGCGCCGCGCGCTGGGCATTGCCATGCACTTTCGTCGGGACGATGCTGCTCGGTGGTTTGCTGGGCTTCGAAAGCCTGAATCTACCGGCGTTGGAAAGCGGCATCGCCGCCTCGGTGCTGGCCCTGGGCCTGGCGGTGGCGTTGGCGGTGCGTCCGCCGCTAAGCCTGGCAGTCGGTGCGACCGCGATATTTGCGCTATTCCATGGCGTCGCCCATGGCTTGGAGCTGCCGGACATGTCGAGTCCGTGGGCCTATGCGGTGGGGTTCGTCGCCGCGACGGCGGCGCTGCACGGCGCGGGCTTTGCGCTGGTTCGTGTGTTGCCACGCGCGGCGGCGCCGGTGATCAGGTTGGCCGGGGCTGCTTCGGCGGCGGCTGGGGTCTGGTTGTTGGCCAGCTGACTTTTTCTGTTTTTATTCAAAACCCCTTCGCGAGCAGGCTCGCTCCCACATGGATGGCGTCCACCGCCCATGTGGGAGCGAGCCTGCTCGCGAAAGCGGCCTGACAGGCACCGCATCGCCAAGACCTGCCACTCTGCTACCATGTCGCGCAAACGCCCCCGCCGTGACGACGTCCGCCAATGCCTGAAGCCTCCCGCTCCGCCCTTCTACCCGAATTGACCACGCTGTTCGCCACGGTGCATCAGCAGTTTCACGATGTAATCGTGCCGATGTGGCAAGGTTCGGGCTGGAATGCCGAGCTGGCGTTGCCCTACGAGTCCCTGGATACCCAGCACAAGCCGCTGCCGCCCCAGCGTTATCGCGCCATGGCCTGTGCGCGGCAGTTGTATGTGTTCGCCAGCCTGATCGGCGAAGTGCCGCAGGCCGAGGAGCGGGCCGCCGCGCTGTTTCGCTCGCTGCAACGGCACTTCCACGATGCCGAGCATGGCGGCTGGTTCTACAGCATCGACCCGCAGGGGATACCGCTGGATACCGGCAAGGATCTGTACACCCACGCCTTCATCCTGTTCGCCTGCGCCCACTACTGGGGCAAGGTTCGCGAACCGCTGGTGGAGTCGGTGCTCAACGCGGCCCTGGAAATCATCGCGCGACGCTTCGCCACTGGCGACGGTCTCTACGAAGCCAGCCTCGGCCGCGACTGGTCGACAGCCGAGACCGGCCCGCTGCAGAACCCGCTGATGCATCTGGCAGAAGCTTTTCTCGCGACCCTTGCGGTTCGCGACGATGCCGCTGTTCGCCAAGCGTTGCTGAGCCTGTGCGAGGGGATGTTCAAGTGCTTCGTTGATCCGCAGCGACAAGTCATGATGGAGAAACCGCTCAAGGCTGTGGATAACTGGTTCGAGCCGGGGCATCAGTTCGAGTGGTATTTCCTGCTGGCCTCATCGCCCTTGTTGCGTGGCGGCAAACTGCACCTGGCCCTGGAACGCAGCTTCGGCGATACCGAACAACAAGGCGTCGATCCGGATACCGCTGGCGTTTGCGCCATGCTGGCCCTGGAACCGCAGACGGCTCCGCGCGATGCAACCCCACGCATCTGGGCCCAGGCGGAATACCTGCGGGCACTTACGTTGCGCCCTGGCAGCGAAGGGACGCTGCTGCGCCAGCTACGGGCGCTGCAGCAACATTTCCTGCATCCCCTGGGCTGGAACGAATGCCTTGATGCCAACGGCAATGTCAGCCGCCGGGACATGCCGTCCACTACGCCCTACCACCTGCTGACCTGCTATCGCGGGCTGGCCGAATATCTGGCCTGACACACCTTTGTGGTGAGGGAGCAACTCCCACACCACAAAAAGCTCATCTCGAAGACCCCGTCAGGCCTTGTTGCGCTCGATGGCGAAGCCGGCCCAGGTCTGGCTCACCGGCATCAGCTCCAGGCTGTTGATGTTGATGTGCGCCGGGGTGTTGAGCACCCAGAAGATGGTGTCGGCGATGTCCTGCGGCTGGATCGGCTCGGCGCCGGCGTAAGTCGCGTTGTAGCGCTCCTGGTCACCACCGAAGCGCACCAGGGAAAATTCGCTCTCGCACAGCCCCGGCTCGATATTGCTGACTCGCACGCCTGTACCTTGCAGGTCACAGCGCAGGTTCAACGAGAACTGTTTGACGAACGCCTTGCTCGCGCCATACACGTGACTGCCCGGATATGGGTAGTTGCCGGCGATAGAGCCCAGGTTGACGATCCCGGCGCCGCGCCCATGGGCAATCAGCCGCGGCAACAGCAGGCGGGTGCTGTAGATCAGGCCCTTCACATTGGTGTCGACCATGGTGTCCCAGTCATCGAGGTCGCACTTGGGCGCGGGGTCGACGCCCAGGGCCAGGCCGGCGTTATTGATCAGCCCGCGCAATTTGGCGAACGAAGGCGGCAGGCTGGCGATGGCCTCTTCCATGGCCTTGCGGTCACGCACGTCCAGAACCAGGCCATGGACCTCGGTCTGCTTCGATAACTCGGCACAGAGGGCGCTGAGGCGCTCTTCACGACGACCAGTCAGCACCAGTTTCCAACCGGCCTCGGCAAAACGACGGGCACAGGCTTCACCAAAACCGGACGTAGCGCCGGTGATAAACAGGGTGTCGGACATCGTGTTCTCCTTGCTTGGGCTTCAAACCATTAATGGAAATCGGTCCACAGCATGCCCGCCCTGACACGCCGTGGGCAAGGCTTGAGGTTGCGTTTTTGCCTGCACGGCTGCTCATAAAACAACCAATCGAGCCCAGGCCTTGCCAAACAAGGGCTGCAGAGGGTTGCGCGCATCTTATCCACAGGCACGTCCACAATAATCGGGGGCAAGTACAAACACTGGAAGCCGCTGTGTATAAGGCTTTGCGGGACATTTGGAAATTTTTTTCGCTTGACCCACCAAGTGAGGTTGTGCAGCAGAAGTTATCTGCTATAAGTCGAGGCCAGATAGACGATGGCGCCAAGCCAGCAACGACGCTGCTCCGCGCGGTCTTTCCAGAGTTTAGTCACAGACTTATCCACAGGCTTGCTCACCGTTTTCCGAACGCCAATGACGCTCAGAAAACTGTTGACAACTGCCAGTTACGAATGACCAAAACCGCCTGATCAAAAAACGCTCACCCCGCTGAAAGCCACGTGATCAAAGGGTTACAGCCAAGTACACCCACGTTACCCACAGCCAGTTCCACAGCAAACGGGGACAAGTCAAAACCGTGACAAAACAACTGTTTGCGGCGACTTTATGTCGCGGTTTCGCAGGGCTTCGAGATTGTTGTCCACAATTCTGAAAACTCTATATATCCCCCTGTGGGAGCGAGCCTGCTCGCGAAGGCGGCGTGTCAAATACATGGGCGACAACTGATCCGCCGCATTCGCGAGCGGGCTCGCTCCCACAGGGGTCGTGGTGATGTGGGTAGAGATAAAAAAACCGGCGATCGCTCGCCGGTTTTTTTCATTGCAGCTGCCGCCTCAATGCCCGCCAAGATACGCGTTGCGCACCTCTTCGTTGGCGAGCAGTTCCTTGCCGCTGCCGGTCAGGCGGATTTCTCCGTTGACCATCACATAGGCCCGGTCCGACAGCTTGAGCGCATGGTTGGCGTTCTGCTCCACCAGAAAGATAGTCATGCCGGTGGACGCCAGTTCCCGCAGGGTGGCGAAGATCTGCTTCACCACGATCGGCGCCAGCCCCAGGCTCGGCTCGTCGAGCAGCAACAACTTCGGCCGGCTCATCAAGGCCCGGGCGATGGCGAGCATTTGCTGCTCGCCGCCGGACATGGTCATGGCTCGCTGGTTGCGGCGCTCCTTGAGCCGCGGAAACAGCTCGAACATGCGCTGCATGTCTTCGCTGGCGTATTTGTCACCGATAGGAATGGTGCCCATCAGCAGGTTTTCCTCAACGGTCATGTCAGGGAACACCCGGCGCCCTTCCGGCGATTGAGCGATGCCGTTGGAGGCGATGTAGTGCGACGACTTGTGGGTGATGTCCACGCCCTGGTAGATGATCTGCCCACCCGCAGCGCGGGGCTGGCCGAAGATCGACATCAGCAGCGTGGACTTGCCGGCACCGTTGGAGCCGATCAGGCTCACGGTTTCGCCTTCGCCGATGTGCATCGAGACTTTCTTCAGGGCCTGGATCGGCCCGTAGAACACGTCCAGCTCCTTGAGTTCGAGGATAGGCCCACTCATACCAATTCCTCTTCATCGGCGCCCAGGTAAGCCGCGATCACCTTCGGATCGTTGCGAATCGCCTCGGGACCGCCCTCGGCAATCACGTTGCCGTGATCCAGCACTACGATGTGATCGGAAATACTCATCACCATGCCCATGTCGTGTTCGATCAGCACCACGGTCAGATCGTGCTCGTCGCGCAGCAGCCGGATCATCGCGCTCAGCGCTTCGGTTTCCTGAGGGTTGAGGCCGGCGGCCGGTTCGTCGAGGCAGATGATCTGCGGACGGGTGCACATCGCCCGAGCGATTTCCAGGCGGCGCTGCTGGCCGTAGGAAAGCTCACCAGCCAGGCGGTTGGCGCAGTCCACCAGGTCCACAACTTCCAGCCAGTAGAAAGCGTGGTCCAGGGCATCGCTTTCCGCCTGACGATAACCCTTGGTGTTGAGGATGCCCGCCACCAGGCTGCGATTGACCCACATGTGCTGTGCCACCAGCAGGTTCTCCAGCACCGACATTTCCTTGAACAGGCGAATGTTCTGGAACGTTCGCGCCAGGCCGGCGCGGTTTACCAGGTGGGTGCCGCCGAACATCTTGTAGTACAGCCGGCTGGCGAAAGACTTTGGCGAGACAAAGTCCGTCGGGCGGAACGCTTCGCCCAACAACTTGATCACGTTGGTCTCCTCGCCACGCACGTTGAGTTCGATCTTGCCGCCCGAAGCCTTGTAGAAACCGGTCAGGCAGTTGAACACCGTGGTCTTGCCCGCGCCGTTGGGGCCGATCAGGGCGAAGATCGAGTTGCGCTTGACTTGCAGGCTGACGTCGCTGAGGGCCTTGATGCCACCGAACTGCATCATCAGGTTTTCGACTTTGAGTACGACTTCGCTCATGGCGCTACCCCCTTGCGCGGCGTCACACCGGTACGGCTGATGCGGATCAGGCCGCGTGGGCGCCAGATCATCATCAATACCATCAGTACGCCGAACAGCAGCACGCGGTATTCCGAGAAACTGCGCAGCAGCTCCGGCGCCACGGTGAGCACGAATGCCGCGATCACCACGCCAACCGTCGAGCCCATGCCACCCAGCACGACGATCGCCAGGATCAACGCCGACTCGAAGAAGGTGAAAGAGGACGGGTTGACGAAACCCTGGTAACTGGCAAAAAACACTCCCGCCAGGCCAGCGGTGGAAGCACCGATGGTGAACGCAGAAAGCTTGACCAGCACATGGTTCAAGCCCATGGAGCGACAGGCGATTTCGTCCTCGCGCAGGGCCTCCCAGGCGCGGCCGACCGGCATGCGGGTCAGGCGATGCTTGACGTAGAGCACCAGCAATACGGTGATGAACAACACGATGTAGATGAACAGGAATTTGATGTTGGGGTTGTAGTCGATGCCGAAGAACTCATGGAACGGCACCCCGCCGTCCTTCGCTCGCCTGCCGAACTCCAGGCCCAGGAAGGTTGGTGCAGGAACCGGCATGCCATTCGGCCCGCCAGTGAACGACAACCAGTTGTTCAGCACCAGCCGGATGATCTCGCCGAAGCCCAGGGTCACGATGGCCAGGTAGTCACCGTGCATTCGCAACACGGGGAATCCTAAAATACACCCGGCCATCGCCGCTGCGATGGCCGCCAGCGGCAGCACAGTCCAGAAACCCAGCCCCAGGTATTGGTAACCCAGCGCCAGGCCGTAGGCGCCGATGGCATAGAACGCCACGTAACCCAGATCGAGCAACCCGGCCAGGCCGACCACAATATTCAGGCCCAGGCCCAGCAGCACGTAGATCAGCCCGAGGATGACTACGGTAAGCACGTACTTGTTGGCGAAGAACGGGAACACGATGGCAATCACGATCAGGGCCGGGATGATCCAGCGCAGCCGCGATTTGTAGTCGGGTGGCAGCACATGCACGCCGGAGCCAGTGCTCTCGAACCCCTGGAGGATCTTCAGCCCCTTCGGGGTTTGCAGGAACAGGCTCAGGGCAAAGCGCCCGACCATCACGATCGCCACCAGCCAGCCGACGCGGGCCGGTTGCAGGTTGAAGCTGTAGCCGTCGAGCACTACGCCGACGATCGGCCCGAATACGATCAGCGAGATCAGGCCGGCCAGGATCGCGTCGATGACGCTCTTTTTGATATCAAGCGGTTTATTGGCAGCAGACATACTTATACCTTCGCCACGAGTGGGCGACCCAACAGGCCTTGGGGACGGAAAATCAGAATCAGCACCAGCAGCGAGAAACTGAACACGTCTTTGTAGTCGGAGTTGATCAGACCGGCGAACAGCGACTCGGAGATCCCGAGGATGATCCCGCCGAGCATTGCCCCAGGCAGGGAGCCGATGCCGCCGAGTACCGCCGCGGTGAACGCCTTGATGCCGATGATGAAGCCGGCATAGAAGTCGAAGGTGCCGTAGTTCATAGTAATCAGCACACCGGCCAGGGCCGCCATGGCCGCACCGATGATGAACACGTAGGAAATCACCCGGTCGGTGTTGATGCCAAGGATGGAGGCCATCTTGCGGTCTTGCTGGGTGGCACGGCACATGCGGCCGAGCTTGGTGTATTTGATGATGTAGGTCAGCAGCGCCATGCCGGCGAATGCGGCAATCAGGATGAATATCTTGGTGTAGGTGAGCTGCACGAAGCCGGTACCGATGTCGACGCGCATGGCGCCTTCGAGCAGTGTCGGCACACCCTGTTGGCGGGCGCCCTGGCTGATCTGCGCGTAGTTCTGCAGGATCAGCGAGATGCCGATGGCGCTGATCAGCGGTGCCAGTCGGGTGGAGTTGCGCAGGGGTTTGTAGGCGACGCGTTCGATGACCCAGCCGTATACCCCGGTGACCACGATCGTGAACACCAGAGTGCCAAGGATCATCAGCGGAAAGGATTCGATACCGAAGTAAGCCAGCAGAGCCAGACTGATTGCCGCGAGGTAAGCGGAAATCATATAAACCTCGCCGTGGGCGAAGTTGATCATGCCGATGATGCCATAGACCATTGTGTAGCCGATGGCGATCAGACCATAGACCGACCCGAGGGTCAGGCCATTGATCAGTTGCTGCAGGAAAATACCATCCATAACGCAATCTCACGCAGTGAGAACCTGCACACCCAAGGTGTGCGGTTCTTCTAAGGAAAATACAGATTTACGTCGGAGCAATGTCAGGCGCGACCAGCGCGCACCTTCTGGAAACCGGAGCTTGGCCGGCTTCCAGAAGGGCCTGGACGGTCGCTTCAGCCCTTACTTCTGTTTTTCCAACTGGTGGTATTTGCCATCCTTGTCCCACTGGTAGACCACGTAGTCGGAGACTTTCAGGTCGCCTTTGGTGTCCCAGGCTTTTTCGCCCATGACGGTTTTCACCGGGTTGGCTTTCAGCCACTTGGCGGCGTCTTCGCCCTTGTTGGACTTGGCACCATTGAAACCGGCGGCCAGCGCCTGGACCGAGGCATAGGCGTACAGAGTGTAGCCCTCAGGCTCGACGCCCTGGGCACGGAAAGCGTCCACCACGGCCTTGCTGTCCGGCAGTAGGCGCGGGTCGGCGCCGAAGGTCATGTACACGCCATCGACGTATTGCGCGCCACCAGCGGTAGTGACCAGTTCATCGGTGACGATGCCATCGTCGGACATGAACTTGACGTCCTTGAGGCCTTGCTCACGCAGCTGGCGAACCAGCGGGCCGGCTTCCGGGTGCAGGCCGCCGAAGTAGACCACGTCGGCACCGGCCGAACGGATCTTGGTCACCACGGCGCTGAAGTCTTTTTCGCCACGGGTCAGGCCTTCGTACAACACAGGGGTCACGCCACGCTTGGCCAGTTGTGCCTTGGTAGCATCCGCCAGGCCTTGGCCGTAGGTGTCCTTGTCGTGCAGGACGACGACTTTCTTGCCCTTGAGCACGTCGACGATGTAGTCGCCAGCCACGATGCCTTGCTGGTCGTCACGCCCACACATGCGGAACATCGCGCTCAGGCCACGTTCGGTAACGGCCGGGTTGGTCGAGCCTGGGGTGATGGCAATGATGCCTGCTTCGTCATAGACCTCGGAGGCCGGGATGGTGTTGGACGAGCAGAAGTGCCCGACCACGCCGATCACTTTGTCCTGGTCAACCAGTCGGTTGGCCACGGCCACGGCCTGCTTCGGTTCGCAGGCGTCGTCACCGGCGACCAGGACGATTTTCTCGCCATTGACGCCACCTGCCTTGTTGATGACATCGGCCGCGGCCTGCGCACCTTTCATGTACTGCTCGCCAAACGCGGCGTTGGCGCCGGTCATCGGCCCCGCCACACCAAATTTCACATCAGCCTGGGCAAACGCAGAAACACCCAGCGCAGCTGCCACTGCGAGGGCCAGAAAGCCTTTCTTGTAAAACGTCTGGGACATGAGGTGGTGCTCCAAGGTTTTTTTTAGTTGGCACTGCGACTTCACTTCACTGAAAAGCTAAGAGCAAGGGCCGTGCCATCGGTTTTTTATTCTTAAAAAAGTCGCTGCTTTATTGTTATTTCGACTGTTTCGGGCCCTTTTTCACAGGGCGTGCAACCGTCTAAACCGGACGAGGTGCAACCGTTTTTACAAGTAGGTGAAACCCTCCATGAGCCATCATTGCAACCGCCATACGAAACGGCGTGCAACCACTGTGTAACAACCTGCGTCACCTAACTGCACACTGCCGGTGCGCGGCTGCTACAGCCCGCACCATAACAGGCTAGCCGCTGTGTTGAAAAACGCCGCTGCCCGTAACACTTTTCAACAATCAGATGACGATTCGCAGGCACTGGCCCGCGTGGTACAGGGAAAAGCCCGCCTCATACAGGCAACTGCGCAGGCCCACGCCGGCCAAGGGTTGCATGGGCGCGAAAGGGATCGGCAATGCCTTGGCATCGCCGTGGCACAGATAGTCGGCGAATGCCTTGCCGACCACGGTGCCGGTGGTCACGCCTCGACCGTTGTAGCCGGTGACTGCCACCAGGCCTGGCGCCGGCTCGAACAGGCGCATCAGATGGTCGGGCGTGAACGCAATGCAACCGGTCCAGGTGCACTCCCACTCCACAGGCTTGAGGTAAGGGAAATAATGCTGCTGCACCCGGTCCGCCCAGGCCTTGAGAAACCAGGTTGGCTTACGGTTGCCATTGCCCAGGCTGCCGAGCAGCAAGCGACCGTCCTTGTCCCGGCGGATGCTGCTCAATACCTGGCGAGTATCCCAGGAACCTTGCCCACCCGGCAGAATGCGGTGGGCGGCCGCGTCGGTCAGTGGGACCGAAGCGACCTGATAGTAATATCCGGGAAAGAAATTTCGCCGCAGTTCGGTCCAGTCGCCTTCGGTATAGGCGTTGGACGCGATCACGACTTGCTCGGCCAGCACCGAGCCCTGGGCAGTCTGCACTGACCAGCGCTGGCCTTGGCGTTCCAGGCGCGTGACCGGCGAATGGTCGAACAACTGGCCGCCAAGGTCCTTGGCCGCCTTGGCCAGCCCGCTGGTGTAGGCCATCGGGTTGAGCGTGCCGGCGCGGCGATCGAGCAATGCCGCGGCGATCCTGTCGGTGCCGGTAGCCTCGGCACAGGCTTGGCCGGTCAGCAGTTCCACTGGCGCGCCACGGCGTTTCCATTGTTCTTCGCGGCTGCGCAGGTCCGCCTCGCCCCGGGCGTTGTGGGCCATATGCAGGGTGCCTTCGCGGCGCAGCTGGCAATCGATGTTGTATTTGTCGACGAGGCTGAACACCAAGGCCGGCGCGGCCCCGAGCATGCGGTTGAGCTGGCTGCCCACCGCCTCGCCAAAACCGGCCTCGATATCATCCGGCGGGATCCACAAGCCGGCGTTCACCAGCCCGACGTTACGCCCCGAGCCGCCATGTCCGGCCCGATGGGCTTCCAGCACTGCCACGCGCTTGCCCTGTTCGAGCAAGTGCACCGCCGCTGACAGACCGGTGAAACCGGCGCCGATCACACAGACATCTACCGTGACCTCGCCTGTGAGCCCGGTGTTTTCGGGCCGTTGTGGCGTCAGCTTTTCCCACAGACATTCTTCGCGTAACGGCATTGCCAGACTCCAACAGAAACCTAACAAACACAGAATTCAATGTGGGAGCGAGCCTGCTCGCGAAGCGGTTCCTCTGCCAACCTTCATATTGGCTGATCCGGCGCTTTCGCGAGCAGGCTCGCTCCCACAGGGGGACTATTTCCACAGAGAGCTTTCGCTGACTGGTTCTCAGTCGAAAGTAATCCCCTGGGCCAAAGGCAGTTCCAGCGAATAATTCACAGTATTGGTCTGACGACGCATATAGCCGCGCCATGCATCGGAGCCGGACTCGCGACCGCCGCCGGTTTCCTTTTCGCCACCAAAGGCACCGCCGATCTCCGCGCCGCTCGGGCCGATGTTGACGTTGGCGATGCCGCAATCGCTGCCCACCGCCGACATGAACTGCTCGGCCTCACGCACGTCGGTGGTGAAGATGCACGACGACAAGCCTTGGGGCACGGAATTGTTCAAATCCAGCGCCTCAGCAAAATCCTTGTAACCGACCACGTAGAGGATCGGCGCGAACGTTTCGTGACGCACCACGTCGCTTTGCTCCGGCATTTCGACGATGGCCGGCGAAACGTAGAAGGCGTTCGGGAACTGGTCTTCGAGCTGGCGCTTGCCGCCAAACACCCGACCGCCTTCGCTCAGCGCCTGTTCCAGCGCATCCTGCATGTTGTCGAAGCTCTGCTTGTCGATCAGCGGCCCTACCAGGTTGCCTTCCAGCGGATGACCGATGCGCACTTTCGAGTAGGCGGCCTTGAGGCGGGCGACAATCTCTTCCTTCACCGATTCATGGGCGATCAAACGGCGCAGGGTGGTGCAGCGCTGGCCGGCGGTGCCGACGGCGCTGAACAGGATCGCCCGCACTGCCATGTCCAGGTCGGCGCTCGGGGCCAGGATCATCGCGTTGTTGCCACCCAGTTCGAGGATGCTGCGGGCAAAACGCGCCGCGACTTTTGGTGCGACTTCGCGCCCCATCCGGGTGCTGCCGGTGGCGCTGATCAACGCCACGCGCGGGTCATCCACCAGGGCTTCGCCGGCATCGCGACCACCGATGATCACTTGGCTCAGGTACGGCGGCGCATCACTGAAATTCTCCAGTACGCGCTCGAACAACGCCTGGCAGGCCAGGGCGGTCAGCGGGGTTTTCTCCGACGGTTTCCAGATCACCGAATTGCCGCACACCAGGGCCAGCGTGGTGTTCCAGGCCCACACCGCCACCGGGAAGTTGAAGGCGCTGATCACCCCGACCACCCCCAGCGGGTGCCAGGTTTCCCGCATGTGATGGCCCGGTCGCTCGGAGGCGATGGTCAGGCCATACAACTGGCGGGACAGACCGACGGCGAAATCACAGATGTCGATCATCTCCTGCACTTCACCCAGGCCTTCCTGAGTGATCTTGCCGGCTTCCCACGACACCAGTTCGCCGAGGTCGGCCTTGTATTCACGCAGCAGGTCGCCAAACTGACGCACCAGTTCGCCGCGACGGGGCGCCGGCACCTTGCGCCACAAATCGAAGGCATGTTCGGCACGGCTGACCTGTTGCTCGACTTCAGCGGCGCCTTCCCAGTTCACCGCGCCGATGCGACTGCCGTCGACGGGCGAATGCACGGGCTGTTTGCCGTTCTGGTACAGGGCCGGGTTGACGCCCAGACGATCAAGCAATGCAGCAACCATGGGTAATTCCTCATGCGAAAGACAAAGATGTGGCAGCCGGGCAATCACGGCTGATCAGACCTGTAGTTGTAGCTGGCCCGAGACTTGCCAACAAACGACCTTTAAGCGAGATATCATTCCGTTTATTCATGCTGCCACTCAAGCAGACTCTTCAGCATAAAAGCAGAGCGACAAAAATAAGGCTCCATCATGCTCAATAAGCGCTATTTGCCGTCTATCACCGCGCTGCAGTGCTTCGAAGCGGTGACCCGTCACCTGAGCTTCACCCGCGCCGCCGAAGAATTGAACCTGACCCAGAGCGCCGTCAGCAAACAGGTCGCGCAGCTTGAAGAGTTGCTGCAACACCTGCTGTTTCGCCGCGTTCGCCGACGCTTGCAGCTGACGCCCGCCGGGGATCTGTATCTGGGGGAGGTGCGAAAAATCCTTTCTCAGGTAGAGATGTCGACCCATTACCTGCGTTCCTACGGTGGCGACACCGAAGTCCTGCGAGTCTCTACGCCTCCGACCTTCGGCGCCCGCTGGCTGGTCCCGCGACTCAAGGGCTGGCGCCTGCGCCATCCCAGCATTCATCTGGACCTGTGCAGCGAGCAGGAGGCCGACGACCTGCAGCAGGGACGCAGTGACCTGGCGTTCTATTTTGGCCAGGGATCGCGGCCGGGCACCGAATCCCTGAAGCTGTTCGGCGAAGAACTGGTGCCGGTCTGCGCCCCCGGCAGCTTGCCGGACGAGCCTTTTACCGACCCCACGCAACTGGCCGGGCTGGTGCTGCTGCAGAACGCCTCCCGGCCCCAGGCATGGCATGACTGGTTCGACCATCAGGGTTATCACACCGAACACAGCTACCACGGGCCACGCTTCGAGACGTTTTACATGTGCATCCGCGCCGCCCAGGTCGGCTGTGGCGTGGCCCTGCTGCCAAGGTTCCTGGTGGAGGAAGAGCTGGCTGACGGCAAGCTGGTCATCCCTTGGCAACATCCGATGCCCAGTACCAATGCGTACTACCTGGCGTACCCGGAACATTCGGCGGAAGTGCCCAAGGTGCGGTTGTTCGTGGAATGGATGCTGGAGCAGATCGATAGCCCTGATGCGCCGCCATAGCGACAGTTGCCCCCCGTGGCGAGGGAGCTTGCTCCCGCTGGGCTGCGCAGCGGCCCTAAAATCTGTCAGATGAAAAATTCTGCGTCTGCTTCGCAGCCGAGCGGGAGCAAGCTCCCTCGCCACAAAAAGATCTGCGGACGCTAAAAAATACTGGCAATAACCATCACGGTTATGCGCCACTAGACCTTTCAATACGACTGCCGCACACCGCAGCACCCGTCTGGAGATTCCCATTATGAGCGAGAGCGTGTTTGCCGATCGCATCGTGCAGAACCTGCTCGACACCGACTTCTACAAGCTGACGATGATGCAGGCGGTGCTGCACAACTACCCCAACGTCGAGGTGGAATGGGAGTTTCGTTGCCGCAACAGCGAAGACCTGCGCCCTTACCTCGCGGAAATTCGTTTTCAGATCGAACGCCTGGCCGAGTTGAGCCTGAGCGCCGACCAGCTGGGTTTCCTCGAGCGCATCAGCTTCCTCAAGCCGGATTTCCTGCGCTTCCTGGGCTTGTTTCGCTTCAACCTGCGCTATGTGCACACCGGCATCGATAACGGCGAGCTGTTTATCCGTCTGCGCGGGCCCTGGCTGCACGTCATCCTGTTCGAAGTACCGCTGCTGGCCATCGTCAGCGAGGTGCGCAACCGTTATCGCTACCGTGAAGTCGTCCTGGAACAGGCGCGGGAGCAGCTTTATCGCAAGTTCGACTGGCTGACGGCCAACGCCAATGCCGACGAATTGTCCGAACTGCAAGTGGCCGACTTCGGTACTCGCCGCCGGTTTTCCTACCGTGTCCAGGAAGAAGTGGTGAACGTGCTCAAGCACGACTTCCCCGGCCGCTTCGTCGGCACCAGCAATGTGCACCTGTCCCGAGAGCTGGATATGAAGCCCCTGGGCACCATGGCCCACGAATGGATCATGGCCCACCAGCAGCTGGGTCCGCGACTGATCGACAGCCAGATAGCCGCGCTCGATTGCTGGGTTCGTGAATACCGAGGCTTGCTGGGCATCGCGCTGACCGACTGCATCACCATGGATGCGTTCCTCAAGGACTTCGATCTGTTCTTCGCCAAGCTGTTCGACGGTTTGCGCCATGATTCGGGGGATCCGGTCATCTGGGCTGAAAAGGCCATTGCCCACTACCACAAACTGGGCATCGACCCGATGAGCAAGACCCTGGTGTTCTCCGACAGCCTGACATTGCCCAAATGCCTGGATATTTTCCGCGCCTTGCGTGGTCGCATTAATGTGAGCTTCGGTATCGGGACCAACCTGACTTGCGACATTCCTGGTGTGGAGCCGATGAGCATCGTGCTTAAAATGATCAGCTGTGACGGGCAACCCGTGGCCAAGATTTCAGACGAGCCCGGCAAGACCCACTGCAAGGATCCGAATTTCGTCGCCTATATGCGACATGTTTTCCAAGTACCTGCCGCCCTTTCCGGCACATCAAGCAAGGAGTGAATTCATGCAAGCCGTACAGCGTGAGATTGCTGAACAGCTCAAGGTCCAGCCACCGTTCGCCGATGACGCCGCCCTCAAGGCCGAAATTGCGCGCCGGGTGAGCTTCATTCAGGACTGCCTCGTCAACTCGGGTCTCAAGAGCCTGGTGCTGGGGATCAGCGGTGGGGTCGACTCGTTGACCGCCGGCCTGCTGGCCCAACGTGCCGTGCGCGAACTGCGGGAAAAAACCGGCAATTCGGCGTACCGGTTCATCGCCGTGCGCCTGCCGTACGATACCCAGTTCGATGAGCACGAAGCCCAGGCCTGCGTCGATTTCATCGAGCCGGACGAGCGCCATACCGTCAACATCGGTCCGGCGGTCAAGGCATTGGCGAAGGAAGTCCTGGCATTCGAAGGCAAGGCGCCGGGTTCGCGGGATTTCGTGTTGGGCAATACCAAGGCGCGGATGCGCATGGTGGCGCAATACACCATCGCCGGCGCGGAGCAAGGCCTGGTGATCGGCACCGACCACGCGGCCGAAGCGGTCATGGGTTTCTTCACCAAGTTCGGTGACGGCGCCTGCGACCTGGCCCCGCTGAGCGGCCTGGTGAAAAACCAGGTCCGGGCCATCGCCCGGGATTTCGGCGCGCCGGAGTCGCTGGTGGAAAAAGTCCCCACCGCTGATCTGGAGGACCTGTCGCCGGGCAAGCCGGATGAAGCCGCCCATGGCGTGACCTACGGCGAGATCGACGCCTTCCTGCATGGCCAACCGATTCGCGAAGAGGCGGCCAGGATCATTTGCGAAACCTACCGCAAGACCGAGCACAAGCGAGTGATGCCGTACGCTCCTTGATCACCGCGGTGGTCTGATATCACCTGTGGGAGCGAGCCTGCTCGCGAAGGCGCCGCATCAGCTACATCAATGCTGGCTGACACACCGCCTTCGCGAGCAGGCTCGCTCCCACAGGGGTCGGGTATTTACCAGGTATAAAAAAAGCGCCCTGCTTGGGGCGCTTTTTTTGTGTCTGAAATTGATTATTTCAGGGTGACCGTGCCTTTCATCATCGAGATGTGGCCCGGGAACGAGCAGAAGAAACCGTACTTCTCGGAAGCACTCAATTTCGAAACATCAAAGGTTACCGAGTCGGTTTCCTTGGCGCCGATGATTTTGGTGTGGGCGATGATGCGAGCATCACCTTCCTTCAGGTAATCCTTGTCAATGCCAGCGGCCAGACCGTCGGTGGCGATCGGCTGCATGTCAGCCTCTTTGCTCAGCACCCAGTTATGACCCATGACGTTTTTTGGCAGGTTGCCGGAATGAGTCAGCTCAACGGTGAAGGTCTTGCAGCTCTTGTCGATTTCGATGGCCTTGGTATTGAAGGACATCTGGTCGGTGGAATCGATGGTGGTCTTGCACTCCGCTGCCATCAGTTGGCTGCTGGCCAGCGTCAACAGGGATACTGCTACAAGTTTGGCGAACATCATGAATCTCCAAGGCATGGTTAACAAAATTCCGTCAAAGGGGAAGACTGCCTGATTTTCCAGCAAGTTCCTATGACCTGTGTCAAAGATTGTATACAACTTAAGACTATCAGCCTGATGGACAGAATCAACCAGCCACAAGTATGACTCGCCCGTTACGATCGGCTCCATCACCTCTCTGGAGCAACCGTCATGAACCTCAACAGCCTGTTATGCAGCCTGCTCGCCGCCTACGCCTGCGGCGCCAGCGGCACCTACGAAAAACCCCGGCGCGAGGTTTAATTCTTTGCGCAACAGGGGGCAGGCTTTACTCTGGACCGATTAGCGATCACGGAGTAAAGCATGTCCATAGCGTCTGTTTGTGTATTTTGCGGCGCCAGCACCGGCAGCCATCCCGCCTATCGCGAAGCGGCTCAGGCCCTGGGGCAGGCACTGGCGGAGCGAAAACTGACCCTGGTCTACGGCGGCGGCGCGGTCGGCCTGATGGGAATCGTCGCCGATGCAGCCCTTGCGGCTGGCGGCGAAGTGATTGGCATCATCCCGCAAAGCCTGAAAGACAAGGAAATCGGCCACAGCGGCCTGACACGCCTGGAAGTGGTGGACGGCATGCATGCGCGCAAGGCCCGCATGGCTGAACTCAGCGACGCCTTCATCGCCCTTCCCGGCGGCCTCGGCACCCTGGAAGAACTTTTCGAAGTGTGGACCTGGGGCCAGCTCGGCTACCACGCTAAACCGCTGGGGCTGCTGGAAGTGAACGGTTTCTACAGCAAACTCACCGGTTTTCTCGATCACATCGTCGGTGAAGGCTTCGTCCGCGCGCCGCATCGTGACATGCTGCAAGTGAGCGACTCGGCCCATGACCTGCTCGATGCGCTGGATGAATGGCAACCCTCGGTGCCGCCGAAATGGGCCGAGCAAAAACCCAGCTAACGGCTCGACCCCGATACAGGGCAGAATACGCGCCGCTCAACCTCACCTTCGACCCCAGAGGATCGCCCATGGCCAAACCCAATTATTCCTTCGCCAAACGTCAGAGAGACCTGGCCAAGGAGCAGAAGAAAGAGGAAAAGCTCCAGCGCAAGAAAGCCACCGCCGATGAAGCAGCACTGAACCCCGATGCTGAAGGTGAAGTGGCGGCAGACGATGATGCAGATGCACCGAAAGACCAGGCCCCCGACGCCTGACTCCTCCAGGGCCCGATGATCCGATCCGGCCCCACGGTTTTGTGTCCAGGGCCGGCAGCCTCGCTGCCGGCCCTCACAACCCCAGCGCGTTGATAATCGACAAGCGATAACCAGCAGGCAGGTTCGCTGGCAACTGGCTTGGCTCGAACAGCCCGATCTCCTTGTGCTCATGACTGATCGTCGGCACAAAACCGCCCAGTAACTGGCAGCGGTAAGTGGAGATGAACACATGTTTGCCGGGAATCACCTCGAACAGATACGAATCCAGCGGTTCGCCCACGCTGACCTCGACCGCCAACTCCTCGGCGATTTCCCGTGCCAGGCACTGCGGCGGCGTTTCGCCCAGCTCGATCCGCCCACCGGGCAGCTCCCATTCGTCACGCTCGTTGAGCATCAGCACGACCAGGCCGTCGGGAGATTGCAGTACGCCTTTGATGGAAACCGGGAACATATAAAAGTCTCATTGTTAATCAGTTCCCCTGTGGCGAGGGAGCTTGCTCCCGCTGGGCCGCGAAGCGGTCCAAAGATTTTACGGTCGCTGCGCAACCGAGCGGGAGCAAGCTCCCTCGCCACAGGTGTTCAGTGGAACATCAGATCACTGTTCCAACGGCATCACCGTCACCCGTACTTCCGGGTCATGGGTACCGCCCCCCAAGATCACCCCGCGCAAAGGCGACACATCGGAAAAGTCCCGGCCCCAGGCCAGGGTGATGTGCTCCAGGGACGGTTGCACGTTGTTGGTCGGATCGAAATCCACCCATCCCAGCACCGGGCAAAACACCGAAATCCAGGCGTGAGAAGCATCGGCACCAATCAATCGAGCCTGGCCGGGTGGTGGCTGGGTCAACAGATAGCCGCTGACGTAACGCGCCGCCAATCCGCGAGAACGTACGCAGGCCAGCATCAGGTGGGCAAAATCCTGGCAGACGCCCCGGCGTCGCTCCAGCACTTCCACCAGCGGTGTCGCGACCTGGGTGGCCTCCGCGTCGAAAGTGAACTCCTCGAAGATTTTTTCCATCAGCGCCTGGACGCCGAGCATCAACGGACGACCAACCGGGAAACAACTTTCGGAAAACTCGACGAAGCTGCGCTTGAGGTGCACATAGGGTGACTCGAAACGATAGCGGCATGCATCCAGCAACTGCGCCGTCAATGGCCGGCCGCTGTAGGTCAATGCATGACGAGTGGATTCCCAGGCGGGCGATGAACCGAAATCCAGTGGCGGGCGCGCCAGCACCTCGACGCTCAGGCGGGCATTGACCAGCAGCTCATCGTGGGGCCGCTCGAAGGCCAGGCGGGTCAGCGGATTGCCGAACACATCCTCTTCATCGCGACGGGTCGTGGGCTCCGGGCTGATGGTCAGTTGTCGTTCGGTACAGCGCTGCCATTCACAGGGCCGCGGCCATAGATGCGCCAATTGCTGGGCGAGGGACACCGGGCTGTCGTAATGATAGTGGGTGTCGTGAAGGATCTGGTAACGGGCATTCATCAGACGGATACCGTGCGCTGGCTGACGTCGTCAACATGGGCGAAATGGCGCAAGGCCAGGCGATCGGACACCTGCCCGCTGACATCGGCGATTTCCTGCAGCAGATCGGCCAGACCGTCGAGCGCCGCGCGCAGGCTGGCTTCGCCAAACAAAAGACTCTCCAGGCAGCGCAGGTCAAAGCGCGACAGTCGCGCCACCAGTTCCGGCAGGGCGGTTTCTCTCGGCGCGCCAAAATCGTCGTTCAGACGCTTGACGGTGCGCGCCACCAGTTTCAACTGGAAGAGCACTGCGTGAGGGTTCTGTTCGTCCAGCAACAGAAGATCGAGCACCGGGATCAGCTGCGCCACCGCCAGGTATCGCGAACGGTAGGTGATGCTGCTATTGCCCAACTCCAGCAACCATTCCAGCCCGGCCTGATCGAAAACCGCCTCGCCGCGCAGGAATGCCGCCAGGCTGCTGCTGAGAAATTGCAGACGCTCCAGGCGCCGGCCGATCATCAGGAAACGCCAGCCCTCGTCGCGGGTCATGTCGTCCAGGGCGAACCCGGACAACGCGGCCAGGGACATCACCAGTCGATTGAGAAAATCCAGCAACTCACCGAAGTCCGGCTCGCTGGTTTCCAGCTCCACGGCTTCGCGTTGCAGTTCCACCAGCGCCTGCCAGTTCTCGCGGGACAGCTTGCCACGGACCTGCGAGGCCGCCCACTGCAAGCGCTGCAGATTGGAGCGCAGGCTGAACGACCAGTCATCGCCGAGCATGGCCGCCAGCAGGCGCTCGGGCAACTCGCCCTCCTCCGGCAACAACATCAGGCTCTCGCCCAGGGCGACCGCCGATTGCAAGGCCTGTGGATCATCGCCATCGACATAGCGCGCCAGCATGATCCGCAGCAGACGGGCGCTGTCGTCGCAACGTTCGCAGTAGCGGCCAAACCAGAACAGGTTTTCCACCACACGAGACGGCAGATAGGGATCGCGGCGCACCAGATCATGCACGCCCACGGTTCGCTGGGCCTTCCATTGCTCACCGCCGGGGGCCTGCTCGCCAAGTACCCAGGTGTCCTTGCTGGCGCCTCCGCGCTGCATCGACACCACTTCGGCATCAGCCTCGGCGGCCACGCGGGTCAGGCCTCCCGGCAGCACTCGATAATCGTCTTTGCCGGACACCGCATAAACCCGCATGCCAATGGCTCGGGGCTGGATCTGGCCGTCTTCGGCCTGCCATACCGGCGCCTGGGACAGTTGCGCCAGTTCCTGAGCAACATAGGCATAGGGCCGCGCCTGCATGCGTGCGGCCAATTGAGCGCGCTGGTCTTCGTCCAGGTCACGACCGAATACCGGCGTGAAGCTCTGGGACGGAAACGCCGGCTTGATCAACAACTGCGGCAGTTTCTCCAGGGCCTGGGCCAGCACCGGCGGCTCTCCGCACCACCAGGTGGCGATTGAGGGCAGCATCAGCTCTTCACCGAAAAGAAACTGACTTATTTTTGGCAGAAACCCCAAGAGCCCGGGAGACTCCAGGACTCCACTACCCAGGGCATTGGCCACCAGCACCCGCCCCTGACGCACCGCCTCCAGCAATCCGGGCACGCCCAGGGCCGAATCGGTGCGCAACTCCAGCGGGTCGCAGAAATCATCGTCGAGCCGACGCATGATCGCGTGGACCCGACGCAGCCCGCTGAGAGTCTTCAGATAGACCGTGGCGTCGCGGACGGTCAGGTCGCCGCCTTCCACCAGCGGGTAGCCGAGCTGGCGCGCCAGGTAGAGGTGTTCGAAGTAGCTTTCGTTGAACCGACCGGGCGTCAGCAGTACCACCAGCGGCGGCTCGCCGTTGCTGGGAGCCTGTCGCGCCAGGGTCTCTTGCAACGTGCGGAAGAAACCGGACAGGTGTTGCACCTTGAGGTCGCGATAAAGGTCGGGAAAGGCTCGCGACACGATCGTGCGATTTTCCAACGCATAACCGGCGCCGGAGGGCGCCTGGGTCCGATCCGCAGTCACCCACCAGCGGCCGTCGGGCGCGCGCGCCAGATCCACGGCATACAAGTGCAGGAAGTTGCCGTCTGGCGGTGTGATGCCCTGGCAGGGCCAAAGGAAATTGTTGTGCCCGAACACCAGCTCCGCCGGCAATAGCCCCTCGCTGATCAACCGCTGCGGCCCGTACAGGTCGGCCAGAACGGCGTTGAGCAAGCGTGCTCGCTGGGCAATGCCGGCCGACAGTTGCGTCCATTCCCGAGCGTCGATGACATGGGGCAGCAGGTCCAGCTCCCAAGGCCGATCAGCTCCCTTGGGGTCTGCATAGACGTTATAGGTGACGCCATTTTCCTGGATCTGCCGGGCGAGCAATGCCTGGCGCTGGATCAACTGAGCCGGCGTGCTGCGCTGCAATTGGTCGAACAGCCGCCGCCAATGCGCACGCACCGCACCGCTGTCATCCAGCAATTCGTGATAGGTGCCCGTCGTCAACGGGTAACGGTCAAGCAGGTCAGGCATGGAAAGCTCGGCAGGACGGCAATGAAAGGTGAGACTAGCGCAGGCAGATGACACCCGGATAGGTATGTTTGAGCTGAATCCGGCAAGAGGCCTCAGGGGCAATCATCGTGGCGAGGGAGCTTGCTCCCGCTCGGTTGCGCAGCGACCGTAAAATCCTGGGGTTGCTGCGCAGCCCAGCGGGAGCAAGCTCCCTCGCCACAGGGTAAATCTATCGCTTCAATGCCCCTTGGAAGCGTCGCAGATCGAGAGTGAAGGGAAATTCGTCATCCGTTGCCAGGTTCGGTATCGGAAGTTTCCCAGGCGTGTGTCCGATCCGGAAGAAACGCGCCATCCGCCGGCTTTCCGCTTCGTTGGCGTTGACCGGCAGGCTGTCATAGTTGCGCCCGCCCGGATGCGCCACGTGGTACTGACAGCCGCCCAGCGAACGTTGCATCCAGGTGTCGAGCACATCGAATACCAGCGGCGCATGGACCGGGATGGTCGGTTGCAGGCAGTTGGCCGGTTGCCAGGCGCGGAAACGTACCCCGGCGACGAACTCACCGACTCGACCGGTGGGTTGCAAGGGTACCGGTACGCCGTTGCAAGTCAGCAGATAACGTTGTGGCGCCAGGCCGCTGAGCTTGACCTGCAAGCGCTCCAGGGACGAGTCCACGTAGCGTACGGTCCCGCCCGCCGTGCCCTCCTCTCCCAGCACATGCCAGGGTTCCAGCGCCTGACGCAACTGCAGCTCGATACCATTGACCGCGTAATCGCCGACCTTGGGAAAGCGGAACTCCAGGTGCGCGGCGAACCACTCGGCCCGCAGCGGATAACCGGCGACATTGAGATCGTCGATGACATCGGCAAAATCCTGCTCGATGAAATGCGGTAGCAAGAAGCGATCATGCAGCTCAGTACCCCAGCGCGCCAGTTTCGCCGGCGCGTAGGGTTCACGCCAGAACCGCGCCACCAGCGCCCGCAGCAGCAACTGCTGGGCCAGGCTCATGCGGGCGTGGGGCGGCATTTCGAAAGCGCGCAGCTCCAGCAAGCCGAGACGCCCGGTGGCGCCGTCCGGTGAATAGAGCTTGTCGATGCAGAACTCGGCGCGGTGGGTATTACCGGTCACGTCGATCAACAGGTTGCGCAGCAATCGGTCCACCAGCCAGGGCGGGCACGCTTCGCCAGGCTCGGGCATTTGCGCGAAGGCGATCTCCAGTTCATATAACGCGTCGTTGCGCGCCTCGTCCACGCGGGGCGCCTGGGACGTCGGGCCGATGAACAGTCCGGAAAACAGGTAGGACAACGACGGATGGTTATGCCAGTAGCTGATCAGGCTGCGCAGCAAGTCGGGACGACGCCGGAAGGGCGAGTCAGCCGGCGTCGCGCCGCCCAGGACGAAATGGTTACCGCCACCGGTGCCGGTGTGTCGACCGTCGATCATGAATTTTTCGGTGGTCAGCCGGTTCAGCCGCGCCTGCTCGTAAAGAAACTCGGTGCGCTCGACCAGCTCATCCCAGGTCGCCGACGGTTGCACGTTGACCTCGATGACGCCCGGGTCAGGCGTGATGCGAAAATTGCTCAGGCGCGGATCGCTCGGCGGCTCGTAGCCTTCCAGCAGCACAGGGCAGCCCAGTTCTTCGGCTGTCGCCTCGATGGCGCCGACCAGTTCCAGGTAATCCTCGACCCGCTCCAGCGGCGGCATGAACAGATAGAGCCGCCCTTCCCTGGCCTCGGCACAGAACGCAGTGCGCGTCAGCCAATCGGCCGATTCGTCGATCTTCGGCGCGCGCTCCTGTTCCAGGGCCGGCTCGCCGTGATGGGTGAGCTGCTCGGTGCCAGGCAACTCGGGCAAGTCCTGGTTCGGGTCGGTGGGATGGATGAAGGGATACTCGGCTGCCGTCACCCATGGCTGCGCCGCCAGCGGCAAGCGATAGCCCAGCGGCGAATCGCCCGGCACCAGCCGACAATGGCTGTCGCGCAAATACCAGCGGCCGCTTTGCCATTGATCGCCCTTGGCGGTGCGCGCCAGCGGCAGGACCTGGCCGACCACTTTGTCCAGGCCCTGGCTGAAGACCTTGCGCAACCGCGCCCGCTCCAGGGGATCCTCGAGCCGAGGGTCCTCGGCTGTCACGTTCGAAGGCAAGTTGCCCTCGCGCCAGAGGTAATGGAAATTATCTTCGTAAGCCGCGAAGACGAACCGCGCAGGAATATTCAGGCGTTCGGCGACACTCGCCAGGAAGCGCCCGGCCAGCTCGCCATCGGCGCCGTAGTCCTGCTGTTCGTCGGCGATCAGCGCGTTGTCGCGCCAGATCGGCACGCCGTCACGCCGCCAATAACAGTTGAGCGACCACCGCGGCAGTTGCTCGCCGGGGTACCACTTGCCCTGGCCGAAGTGCACCAACCCCTCGGGCGCGTAGTGCTTGCGCATGCGCTGGAACAACTCGGCGGAGAGGCGACGCTTGTCCGGGCCGAGCGCTGCGGTATTCCACTCGGCGCCGTCCGGATCGTCGATGGAAACGAAGGTCGGCTCGCCGCCCATGGTCAGGCGCACGTCGCCCTCCAGCAGGTCGCTGTCGATCTGCCGGCCCAACGCCTGGATCGCCTGCCATTGCTCTTCGGTGTATGGCTTGGTGACCCGTGGCGCCTCCCAGATTCGCTCGACGGACATTTCGTGGCTGAACTGGCACTCGCAAGGTTCCACCAGGCCGCTGATCGGCGCTGCCGAGGACGGATCGGGACTACACGCCAAGGGGATATGCCCTTCGCCGGCGAACAACCCGGACGTGGCGTCCAGACCGATCCAGCCGGCGCCGGGCAGGTACACCTCGCACCAGGCGTGCAGGTCGGTGAAGTCCACTTCCGTACCGGACGGACCGTCGAGGCTTTTCACATCGGCGGTCAGTTGGATCAGGTAACCGGAGACAAACCGCGCCGCCAGGCCCAGATGACGCAACAGTTGCACCAGCAGCCAGGCCGAATCCCGGCAGGAACCGGACGCATGCTCCAGGGTGTGCTCCGGCGTCTGCACGCCGGGCTCCATGCGGATCAGGTAACCGATGTCTTCGCTCAAGCGCTGGTTCAACCCCACCAGGAAGTCCACCGCCGGCAGCGGCGTGCGGTCGATGCCGTCCAGATAAGCCTTGAACTTCGGCGTCAGCGGCAGCTTTTCCAGATAGGGCATCAGCTCGTGTTTTTCGTCGGCCGCATACGTAAACGGAATTTTCTCGGCGTAGGGCTCGAGGAAAAAATCGAATGGATTGAACACTGCCATCTCGGCGACCAGATCGACCTCGACCCGCAGCTCATCGGTCTTTTCCGGGAACACCAGCCGCGCCAGGTAATTGCCCTGAGGGTCTTGTTGCCAATTGATGAAGTGCTGATCGGGCGAGACTTTCAGCGCATACGAAAGAATACGCGTACGGCTATGGGCGGCCGGGCGCAGGCGCACGATCTGCGGACCGAGTTCGACAGCGCGCTCGTAGCGATAGTGTGTGACATGGTGCAAAGCGACATGGATCGACACGGCGTGCCTCCTGCGGAGCCTGGGCGTTATCGAAAGCGGCGCAAGACTTATGCCATGCAGGCAGGTCGGACACTTTCTACGTCTACTCAGGGCAGTAGAGCACTAAAACCGCGCGATGCCTGTATTGATCTGCAAAGGCCGCACATAAATGCGGCGCGGGCGGTAGCAAATCGACTCAACGGCGCGGGCGCGAGGCCTTGGCGGATTGGATGATGCGTTCGCGCTGGTGGCGGATCTCGACGAGCTTGCGGCGCATTTCCCGGTGGCGTTTGCTGTTGAGCAGCAACAGAGCAACCAATGGAAAAAATAAACTCAAACTGTAGATCAGCGAATCAGGTCGATATTCGATAGTGGGTAATACACATAAAAAACACAACCCAGGCACCCCTACCAACGGCCATACCCAGAATGGGCGTCCGCGCGCAATCATGAAGTTGCAATGCACCACAACAAGCGTAAGCGTGATGCCCCCCCAGAAAGACCACTTCACGTTATCCGCCATTGATAGCGTCCCAAAATAGCTATCAAAAAACAGTGGAACAGCAAAAACCAAAGAAAAAATCGATGCGAATATCGCGCCCATGAAGACCGGAAAATATTGCGATAGAAATTGGCGGATGCTGGGCTGGACACTCACTCCTCAATCTCCTCATACAGCCCTACAGCAATAGTCCGGACATTCCCAGAAATCGCGCTTCCGGTGAAGCCGATGGCAGCTCCCAAAGCATCCCGAATCTGCGTGACCGTGGCATGCCTGATTTGAGTAGACGTAAAACGCTTGGGTAGCTCGCCAGACAGTTGTTTCAATTTGAGCAATTTGGAGGTCAAGCGCGGGTCATTGATACTCAGCAATTCTTTGGTGAGTTTGGCTCGCTCCTGACGATTCAATCCCCGAAGTACTTCCCGCACACTTTTGCCCGTCGCAGCTTTGTTCAATCTGACCAGTTTGAGCGTCGTCAGCGACGATGCTCCAACCCCAACCAACGACGCAGCGTCCAGTGCGATCATGGTGTACTGGTACCACTCTTCACTATCGAGCTGATCATTTCGGGCGGGGTTAACCATTTCATTGCGCATGCGATAACCGCTGGTAAAACACTGCGCCGTGCTGGCCGCAGCGGCGGTGTAACCCAGAACAGCGATTGCAGTGCTGGCCCCCGCAGAGAATGGAATAGCAACGGAACCGCTGAGTACCACTACCCAACCGATAACGGCCCCAGCGCACGACAACGAGGTATTGATCGCTTCGCCAACCAGTCGTGATTCCCGTGGATTGTCCTGCACCTGCTGAGCAAACTGAGCCGGCGCAATATATTTCTGCGCCTCGCGCAAAATGATTCGCTTTGGCTTGATGCTGCAAATGGGCTTGAACTCACGCAAAGTCACCACGTTGAACTCAGCGTCGATATACACCACCCCGGCCCCGACGATGCCGGGATCGGCGTCAATGGCGGCAAACAATCGTGGCAGGTTGATCTGGCTTTCGATGCGCTGGCGAGCCATTCGCTGGGAAATGCTGTTATCCATGCCGATGCCCGGCAAAGGGGTACTCATATGAATCGTCCTTGAGAATCGGAAAGTGGGCCTTTATCCACATTGAACACCTGTGGCGAGGGAGCTTGCTCCAGCTCGGCGGCGAAGCCGTCGTAAACCGGCCGGCACGGTCTGCCCGGGAACATTGCATGGGGTTGTTTGGGGCCGCTTCGCAGCCCAGCGGGAGCAAGCTCCCTCGCCACAAAAGCTATGTTATCCGCCGTTACGCCGTTGGCGGGCGCCACGATAACAAACGGCCAGCACTGCCGCTAGAAAGCAAAACGCCAGCACTCAGGCTGGCGTCTTGCGATTGGGCGGGACGATCAGCGCGGCACAACCGGCTTGCGCGCAGGCTTCGGTCCCTTGCCCTTGGCCGCATCCTTGCGCTCCTTGGCAGCCTGCTGATTACGGGCGAACGCAGCGGCCTTGGCTTGCTCGCGTTTATCCCAGGCATTGCCGCCGTCACTGGCCCGCGGCGGCAGGCCGGTGTGCTGGGTCAGGATCTTGGTGGTCTCCTTACCGACCTTATGGCTGCCAGCCGGGGTCGAGTTCTTGCGACGGGCACTCTGGTAGCTGTCGGTGGCAGGCTGGTGCAACGGAATCAACTGGTTCTTGCCCGGGCCGATCAGGTCGGCGCGGCCCATGCGGGTCAGCGCTTCGCGCAGCATCGGCCAGCCTTTCGGGTCGTGATAACGCAAGAACGCCTTGTGCAGGCGGCGCTGCTCTTCGCTCTTGACGATGGTCACCGCGTCGCTCTTGTAGGTGACCTTGCGCAGCGGGTTCTTGCCCGAGTGGTACATCGCGGTGGCCGTAGCCATCGGCGACGGATAGAACGCCTGCACCTGGTCGGCCCGGAAGCCGTTGCCCTTGAGCCACAGCGCCAGGTTCATCATGTCTTCGTCGGTAGTGCCCGGGTGAGCCGCGATGAAGTACGGAATCAGGTACTGCTCTTTCCCGGCTTCCTTGGTGTACTTCTCGAACATCCGCTTGAATTTGTCATAGCTGCCGATGCCCGGCTTCATCATTTGGTTGAGCGGGCCTTCCTCTGTGTGCTCCGGGGCGATCTTCAGGTAACCGCCGACGTGGTGGGTCACCAGCTCCTTGACGTACTCCGGCGACTCGACCGCCAGGTCGTAACGCAGGCCGGAGGCAATGAGGATCTTCTTCACCCCAGGCAACGCACGGGCGCTGCGGTACAGCTGGATCAGCGACGAGTGGTCGGTATTGAGGTTCGGGCAGATGCCGGGGAACACGCAGGACGGCTTGCGGCACGCGGACTCGATTTCCGGGCTTTTGCAGGCGATGCGGTACATGTTCGCGGTCGGGCCGCCGAGGTCGGAAATGACCCCGGTGAAACCAGGCACCTTGTCGCGGATCTCTTCGATCTCGCGAATGATCGACTCTTCCGAGCGGTTCTGGATGATCCGGCCTTCGTGCTCGGTGATCGAGCAGAAGGTGCAGCCACCGAAGCAGCCGCGCATGATGTTCACCGAGAAACGGATCATCTCGTAAGCGGGGATCTTTTCCTTGCCATACGCCGGATGCGGGACACGCGCGTAAGGCATGCCAAACACGTAGTCCATTTCCTCAGTAGTCATCGGAATGGGCGGCGGGTTGAACCAGACGTCGACTTCGCCGTGCTTCTGCACCAGGGCACGGGCGTTGCCCGGGTTGGTTTCCAGGTGCAACACGCGGTTGGCGTGGGCATACAGCACCGCGTCGTTGCGCACCTTCTCTACCGATGGCAGGCGAATCACGGTCTTGTCGCGGGTCATCCTCGGGCTCGCCAGGATCTGTACGACCTTGGCTTCGCTCGGGTCCTCGACCGGCCCCTTTTCCTGCTCGATGGCGCAGGCAGCGGTGTCCTGGGTATTCACGTACGGGTTGATGATCTTGTCGACCTTGCCCGGACGGTCGATGCGCGTGGAATCGACTTCGTACCAGCCTTGCGGCGTGTCGCGGCGAATGAATGCGGTGCCGCGCACGTCGGTGATGTCTTCGATCTTGTGGCCGTAGGACAGGCGCTGGGCCACTTCGACAATCGCCCGCTCGGCGTTGCCATAGAGCAGGATGTCGGCGCAGGCGTCGATCAGGATCGAGTTGCGCACCCGGTCCTGCCAGTAATCGTAGTGGGCGATGCGGCGCAGGGACGCTTCGATACCGCCGAGGACGATCGGCACATGCTTGTAGGCTTCCTTGCAACGCTGGCTATAGACCAGGCTCGCACGGTCCGGCCGCTTGCCCGCCAAACCGCCCGGCGTGTAGGCGTCATCGGAACGGATTTTCTTGTCGGCGGTGTAGCGGTTGATCATCGAGTCCATGTTGCCGGCCGCGACACCGAAGAACAGGTTGGGCTCGCCGAGCTTCATGAAGTCGTCTTTGGACTGCCAGTTCGGCTGGGCAATGATGCCAACGCGAAAGCCCTGGGCTTCCAGCAGGCGGCCAATGATCGCCATGCCGAACGACGGATGATCGACGTAGGCATCACCGGTCACGATGATGATGTCGCACGAATCCCAGCCGAGCTGATCCATCTCCTCCCTGCTCATCGGCAGGAACGGCGCCGGTCCGAAACATTCGGCCCAGTACTTGGGATAATCGAATAATGGCTTGGCTGCTTGCATGTCGATGACCGGTATAGAAGATGAAAAATCGCGGGCGCGGAATATAGCACAAAAAATAACCAATTGTGGCGAGGGAGCTTGCTCCCGCCCGGCTGCACAGCAGCCGGATCCCCCGCACATCTGGATTACATGTGCAAACTGGGGGCTGCTACGCAGCCCAGCGGGAGCAAGCTCCCTCGTCACAAAGGCGGGTCAAGCGAACAGATTTACTCGTCATCATCAAAATTGTAGCTACCCGGCGCCAGGTTTTCGAAGCGCGTGTATTTGCCGATAAACGCCAGGCGGATGAAGCCGATCGGCCCGTTCCGCTGCTTGCCGATGATGATTTCGGCGATGCCCTTGTGTTCCGTCTCGGGGTGATACACCTCGTCACGGTAGACGAACATGATGACGTCGGCGTCCTGCTCGATCGCTCCGGATTCACGCAAGTCCGAGTTCACCGGACGCTTGTTGGGGCGCTGTTCCAGGGAACGGTTCAACTGCGAAAGGGCAACGACTGGGCAGTTGAATTCCTTGGCCAGGGCCTTGAGGGAACGGGAGATCTCGGAAATCTCGTTGGTCCGGTTGTCGCCGCTAGAGCCGGGGATCTGCATCAACTGCAGGTAGTCGATCATGATCAGCCCGACCTCGCCGTGCTCACGCACCAGGCGGCGGGTTCGGGCGCGCATCTCCGACGGGCTGATACCTGCGGTATCGTCGATGAACAGCTTGCGGTCGTTGAGCAGGTTCACCGCCGAGGTGAGGCGCGGCCAATCGTCGTCTTCCAGCTGGCCGGAACGGACCTTGGTCTGGTCGATACGCCCGAGGGACGAAAGCATACGCATGATCAGCGATTCGCCTGGCATCTCGAGGGAGTACACCAACACAGCCTTTTCACTGCGTAGCACGGCGTTTTCCACCAGGTTCATCGCAAAGGTGGTCTTACCCATGGACGGCCGGCCGGCGACGATGATCAAGTCGGACGGCTGCAGGCCGCTGGTCTTCTCGTCGAGGTCGGTGTAGCCGGTGGATAGGCCGGTAATGGCGTTGTCAGTGTTGAACAAGGTGTCGATGCGGTCGATGGCCTTGGTCAGCAGGTCGTTGACGCTCACCGGGCCGCCGGTTTTCGGCCGCGCCTCGGCGATCTGGAAGATCTGCCGCTCGGCTTCGTCGAGAATCTCAGCGGCGGTGCGACCTTCCGGGTTGAACGCACTGTCGGCAATCTCAGTGCTGATGCCGATCAACTGGCGCAAGGTCGCCCGCTCGCGCACGATCTGGGCGTAAGCCTTGATGTTGGCGACCGACGGCGTGTTTTTCGCCAGTTCGCCGAGGTAACCGAGGCCGCCGACCTGGGATGTCTGACCTTCCTTGTCCAATTGCTCGGCCAGGGTCACGACGTCGATCGGCATGTTCTGATCGGCCAACTTGGCGATCGCGCGGAAAATCAGGCGGTGGTCATGCCGATAGAAATCGCCGTCGGAGACTTGATCAAGCACGCGTTCCCAGGCGTTGTTG
This sequence comes from Pseudomonas sp. Z2-11, assembly GCF_054161305.1. Classification (NCBI taxonomy): domain Bacteria; kingdom Pseudomonadati; phylum Pseudomonadota; class Gammaproteobacteria; order Pseudomonadales; family Pseudomonadaceae; genus Pseudomonas; species Pseudomonas sp. Z2-11. Next base: position 615,199 of record NZ_CP096395.1, on the reverse strand, counting down.
TCCAGCATCAGACCACCGAGCACGGCCTGTTCGGCCTCGATGGAATGCGGAGGCACCTTCAAGGCAGCGGTTTGCAGATCGTATTGCTCGGGGGCGGTGATTTCGTTCATGGCCACGTCAGGTTATGAAAATCAGGAATTGCAGAAAGACAAAGGGCACGACCTGTAGACAGGATCGTGCCCGATGTTACCGGTTGGCGCCCGAGGGTGCCAACCGACAGGTGTTGCTTAGGCTGCTACCACGACAACGCGTACGGTGGCTTCAACTTCGGCGTGCAGGTGCACGGCTACGTCGAATTCACCTACGTTGCGGATGGTGCCGTTCGGCAGACGAACTTCGCTTTTCGCAACTTCAACGCCGGAGGCGGTCAGTGCGTCAGCGATGTCGTGAGTACCGATCGAACCGAACAGCTTGCCTTCGTCGCCAGCGGTGGCAGTGATGGTCACTTCCAGCTCGGCCAGTTGGGCAGCACGGCTTTCAGCCGATGCCTTACGGTCTGCGGCGGCTTTTTCCAGCTCAGCGCGACGCTCTTCGAACGCAGCCAGGTTGGCAGCGGTCGCAGCGGTGGCTTTGCCGAAAGGCAGCAGGTAGTTACGGCCGTAACCGGCCTTAACGTTTACTTTGTCGCCCAGGTTGCCCAGGTTGGCGATTTTTTCCAGAAGGATCAGTTGCATGTGAAAATCCTCTAACTTTTAACCTTCACCGTTCGCGTTGTCGGCGTCTTTCGGCGCCATACGACCGCGAAAATCAATCAGGCTGTCGACGATGGCCAGGACCACCAGCAACGGATAGATCAGCTGCATGAACAGCAACAACGTGACGTACAACCCGACCAGCCAGAACCTGGCCAGTCGCTTTTGCGCCACAAGCCCGTGAATCAGGGCCAGGGCGGCAAACACCAGCGGTACACTGCACAACGGCGTGAGCATGGCCATCTGCGGACCGAAATTCGGCCCCAGGAGCATGCCCGCCAGCAGTAACATCGCCAGCCCGAGCGGGAAACGAATGGCGCGAAATTCGCGACCAAAACCACCCGGGTTGTACAACAACGCTTGCCAGTAGCGCCCGATAATCAGGCTCAGCACACTGACGATTTGCAACAAGGCCGCAATCAGGCCGGTCAGGACCGGTGCGATCAGGGACGCGAAACGCGCCTGCTCCTCTGCCGACATCTGTTGGTAGAGATCACCGAGGGCCTCGGGCAGGATTTTTATCAAAGCCTGCGAGAGCATCTCGATCTGGGGCGCGAAAGCCACCCCGAGCACCACTGAAAACACCACTCCCATCGCTATGCTGACCAGCAGCACGCGGTTCCAGGATTCGCTGGCGCGCAACATCAACGCCAGCGCCGAAGACCCCAGCAGCACCATCAGTGCCCGCGGGTCAGCGGAATACAACCACCAGAGCAAGGCCGGCAGCAGTCCCAGAGCAAGAACGCCAAGGGCGTCCCTCAATCCGCGCCGCAGGAGTACGAGACTCACCGCGGCAGCACCCAACCAATACAACAACGGCAATGCCGCGCATCCAGCCACTACGAGAGTGGCCTGCATACGACCGCGCATGATGAACTCAGCTAAGGCGCGCATGCATTCAATCCTTTGCTACGTATCGACTGCCCGGTCTCAGCGGCCGTGGCTGTCGGTGTAGGCCAGCAGGGCCAGGAAGCGGGCGCGCTTGATAGCGGTGGCCAGCTGACGCTGATAACGTGCTTTGGTACCGGTGATACGGCTTGGAACGATTTTGCCGGTCTCGGATACGTAGGCTTTCAGAGTGTTGAGATCTTTGTAATCGATCTCTTTCACGTCTTCAGCGGTGAAGCGGCAGAATTTACGACGACGGAAGAAACGTGCCATGTGATTGGCTCCTTAAAAGGTCCGTGGATTACTCGTCAGCGTTATCGCTGTTGTCGCTGTCGCTATCGCTGTCATCGCCATCGGCGCTGTCAGAGTGCTCAGGACGGTCGCGACGCTCACGGCGCTCACTGCGGTTTTCTTCAGCCTTGAGCATCTCGGATTGGCCGGTGACGGCTTCTTCGCGACGGATGACCAGGTTACGGATCACTGCATCGTTGTAGCGGAAGTTGTCTTCCAGCTCGGCCAGGGCCTTGCCGGTGCACTCAACGTTCAGCATCACGTAGTGAGCCTTGTGAACATTGTTGATTGCGTAGGCCAGTTGACGACGGCCCCAATCTTCCAGACGGTGGATTTTGCCGCCGTCTTCTTCGATCAGCTTGGTGTAACGCTCAACCATGCCGCCGACTTGCTCGCTTTGATCCGGGTGGACCAAAAAGATGATTTCGTAATGACGCATGAATGCTCCTTACGGGTTGTAGCCTGCCGCTCAAAAACGGTCAGACAAGGAGTGAATGACACTTATGGACTTGAGGACGCTAGACACATAAGTGCCTGCCATCACAGCAAGGGGCGCAATTGTAGAGAAGGGTCGAGGGCGGCGCAAGGCAATTGGCGATTATTTGAACAACGCCGTTCCTTGCCCTACACAAAACATTGTGGGAGCGAGCTTGCTCGCGATAGCGGCGTGCCAGGCGACATTTCCATCACTGGCAGGCCCTCATCGCGAGCAAGCTCGCTCCCACATTCTGACCGCGTCTGGATCAGGGCTTTTTGGCGGCAGCCTTGGCCCCACGCTGGCGCTGGGCTTCGAACAGGCACACGCCGGTGGCAACCGAGACGTTGAGACTGCTGACACTGCCGGCCATCGGCAGCTTGACCAGGTAATCGCAATGCTCGCGGGTCAGGCGGCGCATGCCCTTGCCTTCGGCGCCCATGATCAGGATGGTCGGGCCGGTCAGGTCCTGGTCATAGATGCTGACCTCGGCCTCGCCCGCCGTGCCGACGACCCACAAGCCGCGCTGCTGGAGTTTTTCCAGGGTGCGCGCCAGGTTGGTCACGGCCACCAGTGGGATCACTTCCGCCGCGCCGCAGGCGACTTTACGCACGACCGGGGTCAGGGTGGCCGACTTGTCTTTTGGCACGATCACCGCTAACGCCCCGGCGGCATCCGCCGAACGCAGGCAGGCGCCGAGGTTGTGCGGGTCGGTCACGCCGTCCAGCACCAGCAGCAACGGCGCGCCCTCGGTGCGATCGAGCAACTCGTCGAGCATCGCCTCGCCCCAGACCTGACTCGGGCTGACTTCGGCCACGACGCCCTGGTGCACGCCTTCAACCCAGGCGTCCATCTCACGCCGCTCGGCCTGGCCGACCGCCACGCGATTTTCGCCCGCCAGCTCGATCAACGTCTGGACACGCGGATCGCTGCGTCCTTCCGCCAACCAGATCTGCTTGACCCGCTTGGGGTGGTGACGCAACAGCGCCTCCACGGCATGCACACCGTAGATTTTTTCCAGCTGACTCATGACTTGCCCTTGGGTTTACGCGTCCCGCCACTTTTGGCTGGGGACGAGCCCGCTTTCGGCGGACCTTTACGGTGCTTGCTCGGCTTGCTGGTCGCCTTGTCCGGGGTCGACCTTCCGGTCTTTCCCCCAGACGCCGCTTTACCACCGTTCTTGGCTTCGGCCAGCAACGCCTGTTTCATTTCACGGCTTTTGCGCAACTCGGCATTTTTCGCCGCCGCATCGCTCGGGCGATAGGCCTCGACGGCCTTCTCCTTGGCCGAACCGCGGCGCCCCGACTTGGCCGGGGCAGGCTCGGCGGCGGTCTTGGTTGCTGGCGCAGCCGTTTCGGTGCCGCGCTTCTTGCGACCGATCGGCGCGCTGATGGTTTTTTCGGCCATCTCGAAGTCGATCTTGCGCTCGTCCAGGTCGACGCGCATCACCCGCACTTCAACGGTATCGCCAAGACGGAAGCTGCGACCGGTGCGCTCGCCCGCCAGGCGGTGATGCACAGGATCGAAGTGGTAGTAGTCGCCCGGCAGCGCGGTGACATGCACCAGGCCTTCGACGTAGATGTCGGTCAGCTCGACGAACAGGCCGAAACCGGTCACGGCGGTGATCACGCCCGGGAAAGACTCACCCACGCGATCCTTCATGTACTCGCACTTGAGCCAGTTCACCACGTCGCGGGTCGCTTCGTCGGCACGCCGCTCGCTCATCGAGCATTGCTCGCCGAGCTGCTCCAGGGCCGCCTCGTCGTACGGGTAGATACGCGCCTTGGGGATGGTCATCGCACCGGCACGCTTGACGTGCGGGGTGTCCATCTTCGAGTGGATCACGCTGCGAATCGCCCGGTGCGTGAGCAGGTCGGGGTAGCGACGGATCGGCGAAGTGAAGTGGGTGTAGGCTTCGTAATTCAGGCCGAAGTGGCCCTGGTTGTCGGCGCTGTACACCGCCTGGCTCAGCGAACGCAGCATCACGGTCTGGATCAGGTGGAAATCCGGACGATCCTTGATGCTTGCCAGCAAGGCCTGGTAATCCTTCGGCGACGGACCTTCCTTGCCCTTGTGCAACGACAGGCCAAGCTCGCCCAGGAATGCCCGCAATTTTTCCAGACGCTCTGGCGGCGGACCGTCGTGGACGCGGTACAGCGCAGGAATTTCATGCTTCTTCAGGAACTCGGCAGTGGCCACGTTGGCCGCCAGCATGCATTCCTCGATCAGCTTGTGGGCGTCGTTGCGAATCGTCGGACGGATCTCGGCGATCTTGCGCTCGGTACCGAAGATGATCCGGGTTTCCTGGGTTTCGAAATCGATCGCGCCCCGCACGTGACGCGCCGCCAGTAATACCTTGTACAGCGCGTAGAGCTGCTTGAGGTGCGGCACCACGTCGGTGTACTCGCCGCGCAGCTTGCGCGATTCGGCGAGTTTCGGCGTTTCCAGCATCGCACTGACCTTGTTGTAGGTCAGGCGGGCATGGGAATGGATCACCGCTTCATAGAAGCAGTAGTTGGTCATCTCGCCGGATTTGGAGATATCCATCTCGCAAACCATGGCCAGGCGATCGACCTGGGGATTGAGCGAACATAGGCCGTTGGACAACTGCTCGGGCAGCATCGGCACGACGCGCTCGGGGAAATACACCGAGTTGCCGCGCACCTGGGCCTCGGCATCCAATGCAGAGCCGAGCTTTACGTAGCTGGAGACGTCGGCAATCGCCACGTACAACTTCCAGCCGCCGGAGAACAAGCGCAACTTGCCTGGCTTGGCTTCGCAGTAGACCGCGTCGTCGAAGTCCCGGGCGTCTTCGCCGTCAATGGTGACGAACGGAAGATGACGCAGGTCGATGCGCTTCTCTTTGTCCTTCTCTTCGACTTCCGGCTTGAGCTTGGCAGCTTCCTTGAGCACCGCCTCAGGCCAGACGTGGGGGATATCGTAAGTGCGCAGGGCAACGTCGATTTCCATGCCCGGAGCCATGTAGTTGCCGACCACTTCCACCACGTCGCCTTGCGGCTGGAAGCGCGGGGTTGGCCAGTGGGTGATTTTCACCTCGACGAACTGACCGACCTGGGCGTTGGCGTTGCGGCCCGGCGTCACCAGCACTTCCTGCTGGATCTTCGGGTTGTCGGCGACGACAAAACCGATGCCGCCCTCTTCGAAATAACGACCGACAATGGTCTCGTGGGCACGAGACACCACTTCGACGATCACACCCTCACGACGCCCACGGCGATCCAGGCCGGAGACACGGGCCAGGGCGCGGTCGCCGTCGAACACCAGGCGCATCTGCGCCGGGCTCATGAACAGGTCGTCACTGCCGTCATCCGGAATCAGGAAGCCGAAGCCGTCGCGGTGCCCGGCAATACGACCCAGGATCAGATCGAGCTTGTCGACCGGCGCATAAGTGCCACGGCGGGTATAGATCAGTTGAGCGTCGCGCTCCATGGCGCGCAGACGGCGGCGCAGGGCCTCGAGCTGGTCCTCGGTGGTCAGACCGAATTCTTCGACCAACTGCTCACGGCTAGCAGGCGAACCCCGATCGGCGAGATGCGCCAGGATCAGTTCGCGGCTAGGAATAGGGTTTTCATATTTTTCCGCTTCACGAGCGGCCTCGGGATCGAGGGACTGCCAATCGGCCATTAGAGAGTTTTCACCTTGTCTATATGCGGGTTAGTTTGGCATAGGCGTAATGAAACGGGAAATTTCAAGCGTCAGATGCCTTTTCTAAAGCCTTTTGACACGCCTTTAAAGCCTGTGATTGCACCGCTCGTGAAATTTAGCTTTTTTTTTGCACCGAGGGGTTTACAGTTAAAAACACGCTCCGTATAGTGCGCGCCATCGACGACGCACACACGTTGTCGATATTGCCCAGATGGTGAAATTGGTAGACACGCCAGCTTCAGGTGCTGGTGACCGCAAGGTCGTGGAAGTTCGAGTCTTCTTCTGGGCACCAATTTCAAGCAGCAGATAATGTCTGCGAGCTTTTACAAAAACCCGCGAAAGCGGGTTTTTGCATTTTTGTCCCCGTCGTTTCGTTTTGGCAATTACCAAAACAAAAACAGGGGTTTACAGATCAAAACGCGCTCCGTATAGTGCGCGACATCAACAGCGGCAACGCTGAAGATACTGCCCAGATGGTGAAATTGGTAGACACGCCAGCTTCAGGTGCTGGTGACCGCAAGGTCGTGGAAGTTCGAGTCTTCTTCTGGGCACCAATTCAAGCTTCAAGGTTTACGTACCTTGAACCTCACAAAAACCCGCGAAAGCGGGTTTTTGCGTTTCCGGGCTAGAGGCCCTGTGGCGAGGGAGCTTGCTCCCGCTGGAGGGCATAGCCCTCCCCATCAATTCATCAGACGTCTGGGTGCTGCTGCGTAGCCCAGCGGGGACAAGCTCCCTCGCCACGCAGACTCCCCCACTTATCGTCAAGACGCACATGAGAAACAATATCGTTTATCATTGTTACAAGTTTTTGCTACACGACAGTGAGGAACCCCCGCGAATGATGTTTCGAACCACCCTGCGCCGCGCCCTGACCTGCACCCTGCTCGGCCTGACCCTCGCAACGCCCCTCACCCAAGCCGCCGACAAGGTGGAACTGACTCTTTACAACGGCCAGCACAAAGAAGTTGGCGATGAACTGGCCAAGGCCTTTGAGGCCAAGACCGGCATCCACGTCAACGTGCGCAAGGGCAGCAGCAACCAGCTCGCCAGCCAGGTTGTCGAAGAAGGCGAGCGCTCCCCTGCCGACGTGATCTACACCGAAGAGTCGCCGCCCTTGAACAAGCTCGGCGAGCAAGGGCTGCTGGCGGAGATCGACGACGCCACGCTCAACGTACTACCCAAGGATTATGTTGCGAGCAATGGCACCTGGATGGGCGTGACCGCCCGCGTGCGTGTGGTTGCCTACAACCCCAAACTGATCGACGAGAAAGATCTGCCGAAAACCGTCCTCGATTTCGCCCAGCCGCAATGGCAGGGCAAGGTCGGCTTTGTACCAACCAGCGGCGCGTTCCAGGAGCAAGCCGTCGCCATCATCAAGTTGCACGGGATGGACGCCGCCGAGGAATGGCTCACCGGGCTACGCGCGTTCGGCAAGGTCTACAGCAACAACATGGTTGCCCTCAAGGCCGTGGAAAACGGCGAAGTGGCGACGGTCCTGGTGAATAATTACTACTGGTTCGCGCTGCAGCGAGAGAAAGGCCAGCTCGACTCCAGGCTGCACTATTTCACCGGAGGCGATGCCGGTGGCCTGGTGACCGTGTCCAGCGCTGCCGCGCTGAAATCCAGCAAGCACCCCAAGGAAGCCCAACAACTGCTCGCCTACATGGCCAGTGAAGAAGGCCAGCGCGTGATTACCCAGACGTCCGCCGAGTACCCGCTGCACAAAGGCATGGTGTCGGACCGTGGCCTCAAGCCGTTCAGTGAACTTGAACCGCCAAAGGTCACCCCGGCCGACCTCGGCAATGCTGAAGAAGCCCTGGAGCTGGAACGTGAAGTCGGCCTGAACTGATGACACCGTCGCTGAACGCTCCCCCTGCCGCGGGGAGCTATATTCCCCGGCGCAAGCGCCCGTCGATCGGTCTGCTGCTCCCGGTTCTGCTGCTGGTGCTGCTGAGCGCGTTGCCGCTCCTGTATGTCATCGCGAAGGCCTGGCAGGCCGGTTGGACAGAAGCATTGCACTTGCTCTGGCGGCCTTATGTATTCGGCCTGCTGCGCAACACCTTGGCGCTGATGATCGGTGTCACGCTGGCCTGTGGCGTGATCGGCCTGTCGCTGGCCTGGCTTTTGGAGCGCAGCGATCTGCCGGGACGCAGGGTCTGGGGCGTGATCCTCTGCCTGCCATTCGCAGTGCCGGCGTTTGTCAGCAGCTTCACCTGGGTATCGCTCAGCGCGCAATTCGAAGGACTGGGCGGGGCCATCCTGGTCATGACGCTGTCCAAATATCCGCTGATTTTCCTGCCGGTGGCGGCAACGCTACGCAATCTCGATCCCTCTCTCGAGGAGTCCGCACGAACCTTGGGGCAAAATCGCTGGGGCGTGTTTTTTCGCGTCACCCTGCCATTGCTCTGGCCTTCGCTGCTGGCCGGCTCACTATTGATTGCCTTGCACATGCTGGTGGAGTTCGGCGCGTTGTCGATCATCGGACTGCAAACGTTTACCACCGCGATCTATCAACAATTCGAGCTGGAGTTCAGCAACGCCAATGCCGCCATGCTGTCAGCGGTGCTGTTGGTGCTTTGCCTGGCACTGTTGTGGCTGGAATTGCGCGTGCGCGGCAAGGGCCGCCACGTACGCACCGGACAAGGCGCGGCACGCCGCGCGGAACAGGTACGGCTCGGCCCCTGGGCGTTCCTCGGCCAGCTGTATTGCGCGGCATTGACGGTCATTGGCAGCGGTATTCCGCTGGGGATGCTGGTGTATTGGCTGGCGGTGGGCACTTCCGCCGCCTTCCCGGTGGGCGAGATCGGCGAAGCCCTGCTGTCATCCCTGGCGCTGTCACTGGGCGGCGCCGCGCTGTGCCTTGTACTCGCGGTGCCGGTCGGCCTGCTGGTGGTGCGTCACAAGGGGCGCCTGGCGCTATGGGCTGAACGCCTGCCTTATTTGCTGCATGCACTGCCAGGCCTGGTAATTGCCCTGAGCCTGGTGTATTTCGCGCTGCACTATGTGCCGGCGCTCTATCAGACCTCGGGTTTGCTGCTGATTGCCTACGCGCTGCTGTTCCTGCCGCTGGCCCAGGCGCCGGTGCGCACGGCGCTGAACAAGGCCGCGCCGCAGCTGGAAGAGGCGGCTCGCACGCTGGGGGCTTCTTCTTTCAGTGCGTTTTGCCGGGTGACCTTGCCGATTATCTTCCCGGCGCTGGGGGCGGCATTTGCGCTGGCGTTCCTGGACGCGATGAAAGAACTGACTGCTACTTTGCTGCTCAGCCCGACCGGGCTCAACACCCTGGCGACAGCGGTCTGGGCACATACCTCGAACGTCGAGTTTGCGGCAGCGGCGCCTTACGCGGCGCTGCTTATCCTGGTGTCGGGGTTGCCGGTCTATTTGCTGACGACGCGGATGTATCTGAGCCGCTGAAATCGCTTTCGCGAGCAGGCTCGCTCCCACAGGGGCTTGTTGCGCATGTGGATGCAATGAACACTGGAGATCAGCGTGGGAGCGAGCCTGCTCGCGAAAGCGGTGGGTCAGCTTGCATCAGCATTGAATGTGCCGCCTTCGCGAGCAGGCTCGCTCCCACAATGGGATTGGAATACAACCGAAGAGCCAGGTCGGCTGTCAGGCCGCCTCGCCGTGGATGTTGATCTCGGCGCCCCGTTAACCACGCTGGCCGAACGCAGGTATTGCGCAGTGGGCATCCCGGCATGGATGCCGGGATAGCCGCGCTGGGCCAGGGACGGCCCTTCGCGGCGGGCCCACGGAGCAATGCCGTAGTGAGGGCATGCCGAGCCCAAGCGAGGCACCGAGTGGTGGGGCAAAAGCGTTTTGCTTACTTTTGCGCTTCATAAAAGTGAGCCGCCGTCAGGGCGGAACCCTAAGCAGCCGTTACTACAGCAACGGATATGTACCCGGTCAAACTGTCAGCCCGTCATCGCCTCCACCTGATCAGGCCCTGAACTGCCCCAGGCTCGCCTTCAACTGCGCCGCCAGACTGTCCAACACCTTGCCGCTGGCAGTGGTCTCGACCACCGCCTGGGCGGCTTTTTCGGCCTGGGCGTGGATGGTTTCCACCCGTCCGCGCACCGCTTGGGCGCCCTGGGCCTGATGCGCCGCTGCCTGGGTCGCCAGGCCGATGGCCGCGTGGACCTGCTCGACCGAAGCCTGCACTGATTGCTGCAGGCGCGCGCTGTCTCGCAGCACCGCCAGACCCTCGTTCGCTTGTCGTCCAGCCTGGCCAATCGCAGCCACCGCTTCGCGCGCACCTTGTTGCAAGGCGACGATATGCGCCTGGATGTCGCCGGTCGAACTCTGGGTCTTGCTGGCCAGTGCCCGCACCTCGTCCGCCACCACCGCAAATCCGCGCCCGGTTTCGCCTGCCCGCGCCGCTTCGATGGCCGCGTTCAGGGCCAGCAGATTGGTTTGCTCGGCGATGCCGTGGATGACCGTCAATACCACCTCGATCTGCTCGCTCTGCTGGGCCAGCCGCTCGATGACCTTCGCCCCGGTGTCGACCTGTCCGGCCAGCGCTTCGATCAAGCCGCCGACCTTGGCCGCGGTGCGGGTCGTTTCATCGGTGGCCTGGCGGATCTCCACCACCTGCTGCAAGGCCGCCTGCATCGCCTGGCTTTCCGATTGCGCCTCATCAGCCATCTGCGACAACGCCCGCAGGCTCTCGGCCACTTCGTCGCGCTGCATGCCGGCCGCCGCGTCGGCGCCGGAGTTGCGCAGGGTCATTGCGCCGATTTCCTGGCCGGTGCGCTGGGCCACGTCACCCGCTTCACGCACGATAGGTTGCAATTTGTCGACAAAACGATTGACCGCCGAAGCCATGTCGCCAATTTCATCCTTGCTGCTGATCTGTACACGCTTGGTCAGATCGCCCTCGCCCGCCGCCAGGTCGTTCATCGCTGCAATCAACAGCTTCAAGCGATTGACCACTCGCCGCCCCAGCACCACGGCCAGCAATGCCAGCACGCCGAACCCAACCAGCGCCAGGCCCAGGCCGATGCGCCAGCGCAACGTTCCCGCGGCCTCCTGCACGGTGGCGGCGGTATTGGTCTGCATTTGCGTGGCGGTTGCCTGCGCCGAGCCCAGGCGGCCACGCATGGCGGTGGCGCTGTCGGCGGCTGCGCCCTTGAGGCTGTCACCGACCAATTGGTCACTGCTGGCGATCAATGCGGAGAAGCGCTGGTCCAGCGCTTTCAGATCGGTTTCCACCGAGGCGGTAGAAACGCCCATCAGCACTTTGCCAATTTCCACACCGTTGGGGTTGATCGACGCTTCGAGGTAATAGACCGACGGGTCGTTCTTCGCCGCGTCCAGCACCTTGTCCAGTGCTCGCTCGCCCTTGCCTTTTTCCAGCAGGGCCTTGTTGATCGGGTTTTCACGGTTCAGATAACGAGTCAGGTGTTCGCCGGCAGCGTCGTCATAGATGACGAACAACACGTTGGGATTGCGCTGGGCGCGGCGGGCGAATTCGGAAAGGGTCGGCACGTCGCTGTCCCACATGGCGCGAGGCGCGACCGAGGCCAAAAGCTGCGCCATATCATTGGCGGAATCCCTCAGGTCTTTTTCCAGAGTCGCACGCAAATGGGCCTGCTCTTCCTTCAGCCGCGAGGACAAACCGGCGTTCAACCGTTGGCGGGTGCTGGCGGAAAGGCTATCGAGGCTGGAGGTGACTTCACGCCCGGCCTGCTCCAGCTCACCGGAGAGTTTCTGGCTGTCAGCCCCAAGGCGCGCGTTCAGGTCGGCCTCCAGCGCAGTGACCGTGCTTCGGGTCAGCGCAACGGCGACCAGTACCTGCACCAAAAGGGCAATACCGAGCGTAACGAAAACAGGCCGCAGCAAACGGCTTTGTAACAGTGAGAGAACGGCCGACACAGGGGAATCCCTCTACTAACGCCAGTAAATTGATGGCACTTCACAAGAAGTACTTATTATCAAGGGTGCGTAGCAAAGGTCGTGCCGTCTGACAGACAGAGACGACAAAGGACCCAAACGAGGGTCCTTTGTGAGTTACATCAACGACTTATCAGGCGAAAGGATGACGCAGAACGATGGTTTCGTTGCGGTCCGGCCCCGTCGAAATAATGTCGATCGGCGCACCGACCAGCTCTTCGACGCGCTTGATGTAGTTGCGGGCCGCCACGGGCAGCTCTTCCAGGGTCTTGGCGCCCACGGTCGATTCGGTCCAGCCTGGCATCTGCTCGTACACCGGCTCCAGGCCAATGTAGCTGTCTGCATCGGTCGGTGCGTCGATGACGGCGCCGTCCTGGTTCTTGTAGCCCACGCAGATGTTGATGGTCTCCAGGCCGTCCAGCACGTCCAGCTTGGTCAGGCACAGGCCCGAGATGCTGTTGACGTCGATGGCGCGACGCAGGATGACGGCATCGAACCAGCCGCAACGACGGGCACGGCCGGTGGTGGCACCGAACTCGTGGCCGCGCTTGGCCAGGAAGGCACCGACGTCGTCGAACAGCTCGGTCGGGAACGGGCCCGAACCAACGCGGGTGGTGTAGGCCTTGGTGATGCCGAGGATGTAGTCCAGGTACATCGGGCCAAAACCCGAACCGGTGGCGATGCCGCCAGCGGTGGTGTTGGAGCTGGTGACGTACGGGTAGGTGCCGTGGTCGATGTCCAGCAGCGAACCTTGGGCGCCTTCGAACATGATGTCCTTGCCGGCGCGGCGCAGCTCGTGCAGCTCGGCGGTAACGTCGAGCATCATCGGCTTGAGCAGCTCGGCGTATTCCATGCACTCGTCCAGGGTTTTCTGGAAGTCGATGGCCGGCTCTTTGTAATAATTGACCAGGACAAAGTTGTGGTAGTCCAGCAACTCGCCCAGCTTGGCGGCGAAACGTTCGCGGTGGAACAGGTCGCCAATGCGCAGGCCGCGACGGGCGACCTTGTCTTCATAGGCCGGGCCGATGCCGCGACCGGTGGTGCCGATCTTCAGCTCGCCACGGGCCTTTTCACGGGCCTGGTCCAGCGCAACGTGATAGGACAGGATCAGCGGGCAGGACGGGCTGATGCGCAGGCGCTCGCGCACCGGTACACCCTTCTCTTCCAGCTTGATGATTTCCCGCAGCAGGGCGTCGGGGGCAACCACCACGCCGTTGCCGATCAGGCACTGCACGCCTTCGCGCAGCACGCCCGAGGGGATCAGGTGCAGAACGGTTTTCTCACCGTCGATCACCAAGGTGTGACCTGCGTTGTGGCCACCCTGGTAGCGCACTACGGCGGCAGCATGTTCGGTCAGCAGATCAACGATCTTGCCTTTGCCCTCATCACCCCACTGGGTGCCCAGGACTACGACATTCTTACCCATAACACTTGTCCTCATTCGCGCAAACTTGGTGCCGGCGATGGCCGGCAGGAAAACTCAAGAAGCCAGCGGCAATACTTGCCAAAGCCCGTTCTGCTGAATCAATTGCCGGTCGCAGTCCGCTTCACGGGCGGCGGCCAAAGGTTGCCCAGGCAATGCCTGGACGACACGCTGACCCTCACCGCGCAACTGGCAGACGATCTGCCAGAGTGCCGCATCCGTACTGTCAGGCATCCAGATACCGCCAGACGGTAACTCGATCTCAGCACGCCCCAGGGTCACCAGGGTTTTCAAATCGGTAGAGAAGCCGGTCGCCGGACGGGCACGACCGAAATCGGCACCGATGTCGTCGTAGCGACCGCCTTGGGCGATGGACTGGCCAACGCCCGGTACGAACACCGCGAACACCACGCCGGTGTGGTAGTGATAACCGCGCAGTTCACCCAGGTCGAAATACAACGGCAGCTCCGGGAAACGCACCGACAGACGCTCAGCAATCGCCAACAAGTCATCAAGGGCCGCCAGCACAGGGGCCGGCGCACCGGCCAGACGCTCGCGAGCGGCGCCCAGCACCTCACGGCCGCCACACAGATCCACCAATGCCCGCAGCATGCCGGATAATTGTGTCGGCAGGCCTTCGGTCAGGCTGATGACTTCGTCGATGGCCTTGCGCTGCAACGCATCGAACAACTGCTGTTCCACTTCGCCGGACAGGCCGGCCGCACGTGCCAGGCCGCGGTAGATGCCGACATGGCCCAGGTCCATGTGGACATCCGGCACGTCAGCCAGTTGCAGCATGGCCAGCATCAGGCTGATGACTTCCACATCGCTGCTCGGGCTCGCGTCGCCATACAGCTCGGCGCCCAGCTGGATCGGGCTGCGCGAAGACGACAAGGCACGCGGCAAGGCATGCAGGACACTCCCGGCATAGCACAGGCGGCTCGGACCCTCACGACGCAGGGTGTGGGCATCGATGCGCGCCACTTGTGGCGTGATGTCGGCCCGAAAGCCCATCTGCCGACCCGACTGCGGATCGATGACCTTGAAGGTGCGCAGATCCAGGTCCTGGCCCGCGCCGGTCAGCAGGGATTCCAGGTACTCGATATGCGGGGTCACGACAAACTCGTAACCCCAGCTCTGGAACAGATCCAACACCTGCCGACGCGCTACTTCGATACGCGCGGCCTCCGGTGGCAGTACTTCTTCGATGCCATCTGGCAGCAGCCAGCGGTCTACCGTTGCCATTACGCCATTCCCCTATGATCCGGGCGGCCAACTTTCGGGCTGGCCTTGAGTGAAGCAGAAAATGCCCGCGCCATGCGAAAAACCGCAAACCACGCGCAAGGGCGACGTGACGAATGGCCTTGAATCGGCCCCGCCAAGCACTTTCCTCGAAAAACCTGTCGGGTCATTTCACCCGACGCCTGCAACCAACACCACAATCGAACGTGCAGACGCAAAAAAGCCGGGAATTTCCCGGCTGCCGCATCATACACACGTTTTCCCAAAGGATCACCCCGCCCGACGTTTTAGCCGCCGGGCGGAGTGCTTCAGGTCAACGTCGCGTCAAGGCTTGGCCTTTTCCAGGTAGTGGAAAAAGTCGCTGCTTGGGTCCAGGACCAGAACGTCGGACTTGTTCGCGAAGCTTTCACGGTAGGCGCGCAGGCTACGATAGAACGCGTAGAACTCCTGATCCTGGCCGTAGGCCTTGGCGTAGATCGCAGCGGCCTGGGCATCGCCATCACCACGGACTTCTTCCGATTCGCGATAGGCTTCGGCCAGCAGCACACGGCGTTGGCGATCGGCGTCGGCACGGATGCCTTCAGCCAGCTCGTTACCCTTGGCGCGGTGCTCGCGGGCTTCACGCTCACGTTCGGTGCTCATGCGCTCGAACACGCTGCGGTTCACTTCCTTCGGCAGGTCGATGGCCTTGACGCGGACATCGACCACTTCGATACCCAGCTCTTTTTCCGCCATCGTGTTCAGCGAACGGGTGATGTCGGACATGAGCGCATCGCGCTCACCGGAGACCACTTCATGCAGGGTACGCTTACCGAACTGGTCACGCAGACCCGATTCCAGGCGACGGGACAGACGTTCGTCAGCGATCTGCTTGAGGCCGGACGTCGCGGTGTAGAAGCGCTCGGCATCCTTCACGCGCCACTTGGCATAGGCATCGACCATCACGGCTTTCTTTTCCAGCGTCAGGAAGCGCTGCGTCGGCGCGTCCAGCGTCATCAGGCGGGCGTCGAACTTGCGCACCTTGTTGACGTACGGCACTTTCACATGCAGCCCCGGCTGGACATCAGCCTGGACCACGCGACCGAACTGCAGCAACACCGCACGCTCGGTCTGAGCCACGATGTAGAAGCAGTTCCAGGCAGCGATCGCCACGACGACACCGACAATAAGGGCGATCAGCGATTTATTGCTCATCAGCGACTCTCCCTGGTACGTGCTTGCTGTTGCTGCAGGTCCGCCGCCGCGCGGGCATTGGCTTCATTGCTGGCGGCTGCCGCCGCGCCGGTTGACGGCGTGCCGGTGTTGCGACCGCTCTCGACCATCTTGTCCAGCGGCAGGTACAGCAGATTGCTCTGGCCATTCTTGTTGCCGGTCACGAGGACCTTGCTGGTATTACTGAAGACTTCCTGCATGGTGTCCAGGTACAGACGCTGGCGGGTCACTTCAGGAGCCTTGCGATACTCGGCCACCAGCTTGGTGAAGCGATCAGCCTCACCCTTGGCGCGGGAAACCACTTCGTCGCGATAACCGTTGGCATCCTCGATGATGCGCTGGGCCTGGCCACGGGCTTCCGGCACGACGCCGTTGGCGTAGGTTTCGGCCTGGTTGCGCGAACGCTGCTCGTCTTCACGGGCACGGATCACGTCGTCGAAGGCTTCCTGGACTTCACGCGGTGCCGCTGCGCTCTGCACGTTGACCTGGGTGACGGTGATACCGGTGCGATAGGTGTCGAGGAAGCGTTGCAGACGTTCCTTGATTTCGCTGGCCATCAGCTCGCGACCTTCGGTCAGCACCTGGTCCATGGCGGTGGAGCCCACCACATGGCGCAAGGCACTCTCAGTCGCGTGTTGCAGGCTGATTTCCGGCTGGTCGACGTTCAGCACGAAGTCCTGCAGGTTGGTGATCTTGTACTGCACGGTCAGCGGCACTTCGACGATGTTCTCGTCCTCGGTGAGCATCTGGCCCTGCTTGGTGTAGGCACGCTCACGCGTGACGTTCTCCATGTACTTCTGGTCGATCGGCGGGAAATAGATGTTCAGGCCCGGGCCGACGGTTTCGTAGTACTTGCCGAAGCGCAGCACCACGGCTTGCTCCTGCTCGTCCACGACATACACCGCGCTGTACAGCCAGACAGCCGCAAGCACGACAAGACCGATGCCGAGCAGGCCGAAACCACCGCCTCTGCCCGGACGGCTGCCGCCATCGTCACCGCGTTTCTTACCACCACCGAACAAACCGTTCAGGCTTTCCTGCAGCTTGCGGAAGGCCTCGTCGAGATCCGGTGGTCCCTTGCGGTCGCCGTTGTTACGACGCTTGCCGCCCCAGGGATCCTGGTTGTTCGAGTTGCCACCCGGCTCATTCCAAGCCATAGCGCTCTCCATCTGATAAAGCAAAGACGCACCCACGGCGCGCCGGCCAATGCTACAGAATGCCTGACACAGCTTTCTCAGGCTTTTATTGCAAAGTGTGTTGCTCGATGAATTCCATCGGTTGCAGCCCTTCACGACTGACCAGCCGGTTCAGTTCCGACCGAGGCAGGCGAACGGCCAGCAGGCAGACACCGTCTTCGTCGTGTTCTTCTTTCTGCACCGCCCCCAGCTCGAAGAACTGGGCACGCAGCCTGGCAAAACGCTGTGGCAGCTTCAGGGTGCCGACAAACAGGTCGTCGCCCAGCAGCTCAGCCACGGCCTGCTTGAGCAGGTCCAGGCCGCTGCCATCACGCGCCGACAGCCAGACCCGCTGCGGCTTGCCGTCGGCATCGCGCTGGATCTGCGGTTCCACGCCCTCGAGCAAATCGAGTTTGTTGTATACCTCGAGGATCGGCAAGTCCTGCGCCCCGATCTCGCCCAGCACCACCATGACCTGCTCGATCTGCAGCATCCGGTCCGGCTCGGCAGCATCGATCACATGCAGCAGCAGGTCGGAGTTGCTCGACTCTTCGAGCGTAGCCCGGAAAGCCTCGACCAGTTTATGCGGCAGGTGCCGGATGAAGCCCACGGTGTCGGCCAGCACGATCGGCCCGAGGTCGTCCAGGTCGAGCCGGCGCAGGGTCGGGTCGAGCGTGGCGAACAACTGGTCGGCCGCGTAGACGTCGGACTGGGTAACGTGATTGAACAGCGTCGATTTGCCGGCGTTGGTATACCCCACCAGTGAAACCGTCGGGATGTCCGCCCGCTTGCGGCCGCGTCGCGACTGCTCGCGCTGGCTGCGGACCTTCTCCAGCCGCCCCTTGATCTGGCGCAGGCGAACCCGCAGCAGGCGCCGGTCGGTTTCCAGTTGGGTTTCACCCGGGCCACGCAGGCCGATACCGCCTTTCTGGCGCTCAAGGTGAGTCCAGCCGCGAACCAGCCGTGTGCTCATGTGCTCAAGCTGGGCCAGTTCGACCTGGAGCTTGCCTTCATGGGTACGCGCGCGTTGGGCAAAGATATCGAGAATCAGCCCGGTGCGGTCGATCACGCGACACTCGAAGACACGTTCGAGGTTACGTTCCTGACTGGGCGTAAGGATGTGATTGAAAATCACCAGATCGATGTGCTCGGCCTTGACCAGGTCGCGCAACTCCTCGACCTTGCCACTGCCGATCAGGAACTTGGCGGTTGGCCGATGACGCGGCACGTTGACAAACGCGACGGTCTCGGCGCCGGCCGAAATTGCCAATTCCTGAAACTCCTGCGGATCTTCGCGCGCCTCAGGGTCCTGTCCTTCCAAGTGAACGAGAATAGTCCGTTCACCACCACCGTGGCGCTCAAAGAACAAAGGAGGCTCCTATCAAGCGTTACCCGGCTCAGCGTCAGCGCCTTCGGATTCGGTTGCGCTAGGCAGACGAATTGGACGAACCGGCACTACCGTCGAGATAGCGTGTTTGTAGACCATCTGGCTGACGGTGTTTTTCAGCAGGATGACGAACTGGTCGAAAGACTCGATCGTGCCTTGCAGTTTGATCCCGTTGACCAGATAGATGGACACCCCAACTTTTTCTTTACGTAAAGTGTTCAAGTAAGGGTCTTGTAGCGAATGCCCTTTTGACATGTGCCGCACTCCTTTAAGGATCAATTATAAAAATCGGAATCAGATGGCTTGGGCCGTCACACCCCCAAGGATAGACGGCAATTGCAAGGACTCAGCTCAATATGGAGATGGTCCCAAGGTATTTCAAGGCGCGTGGCAGATTGTCGCAATCAAGGCTGTCGAGCCAATGCAAGTCAGTCCAGCTGCGCAACCAGGTGAACTGGCGCTTCGCCAATTGGCGCGTGGCGATAATCCCACGCTCGCGCATCTCGGCTGACGTCAGCTTGCCGTCCAGGTAATCCCAGACTTGTCGATAACCTACCGCACGTATAGACGGCAACCCGGCATGCAGGTCACTTCGCTCACGCAGGGCTACGACCTCGTCTATGAACCCCTGTTCCAACATCAATGTGAATCTTTGTTCAATACGCTGATGCAACACTTGCCGGTTCGCCGGAGCGATGGCCAGATTCGCGACAGTATAGGGCAATTGTTGCAGTCCCGAAGCGGCTGCTTTAGTACTTTGCGCAGATTGTCGCTGGCGCAGGGCCGTCATGCTCTGGCCGCTGACCCGATAAACCTCCAGCGCTCGGCTGAGCCGCTGCGGGTCGTTGGGGTGAATACGCGCCGCCGACTCGGGATCGATCAGCGCCAATTGCTCGTGAAGCGCTTGCCAGCCAAGGCGCGCAGCCTCTTCTTCGATCTGCGCGCGCACCTCGGGATCGGCCGCCGGCATGTCCGCCAGTCCGTCGACCAAGGCCTTGTAATAGAGCATGGTGCCGCCCACCAGCAGCGGAATCTTGCCCCGCGCGGTGATCTCGGCCATGGCCTGGAGCGCATCACGCCGGAAATCGGCTGCCGAGTAAGCGTCGGCCGGGTCGAGGATATCGATCAGGCGATGCGGATATTCAGCCAGCAGTTCCTTCGATGGCTTGGCGGTGCCGATGTCCATGCCCCGATAGACCAGGGCCGAGTCGACGCTGATCAACTCGCAGGGCATCACCTTGGTCAGTTCGATGGCCAGGTCGGTCTTGCCGGCGGCCGTCGGCCCCATTAGGAAGATCGCCGGAGGGAGCTGGCTCATCAGCGACCGCGCAGGAACAGTTTGTCCAGGTCGTCCAGGCCCAATTGGGTCCAGGTCGGCCGGCCATGGTTGCATTGACCGCTGCGCTCGGTGTTTTCCATGTCCCGCAGCAGACCGTTCATTTCCGGCAGGGCCAGGCGCCGGTTGGCGCGGATTGCGCCGTGGCAGGCCATGGTGCCGAGCAGTTCGTTCAGGTGCGCCTGGATCCGGTCACTGGTGCCGTACTCCATCAGGTCCGCCAGCACGTCGCTGACCAGGCGATTGGCCTCGGCCTGTTTCAACAAGGCCGGGATCTGCCGGATCGCCAGGGTCTCCGGGCCCAGGCGCTGCAACTCGAAGCCCAGGCGCTGGAACCAGCTCACATGTTCTTCGGCGCAATCGGCTTCGCGCTGACTGACGGCCAGGGATTCGGGCACCAGCAGCGGTTGCCCGCTCAAGCCTTCACTGGCCATGGCGATCTTCAGCCGTTCGTACATGATTCGCTCGTGGGCGGCATGCATGTCCACCAGGACCAGGCCCTGAGCATTTTCCGAGAGGATATAGATGCCTTTGAGCTGCGCCAGGGCATAACCTAGCGGCGGGATATCGCCCTGGCCCTCGGGCAATGCCGCCGCACCGGTCTCCGGCAGCGGCTTGAAAAATTCGCGATAGGCAGCCTGGGCCTCCGCCGCCGGCACATTCGACTGAGGACGCGGCGTGTATTGGTATTGATAGCCGCTGCCGGCACCGTTGCCGGCCGTGTTATAGACGGGCTGGGGCTGGGATTGCTCAAGCAGCGCGTTGGCCGCAAGGCGCATTTCGCCCTGGGGACCGAATTCGCCAGCCTCCAGTCCGCTTGGCCGGACCATGCCGGCCACCGCCGCCGGGGCCGCCAATTGATCTTCGGGACGCACATCGCCCAGGGCGCGATGCAAAGTGCCATAGAGGAAATCATGGACCATGCGCCCGTCACGGAACCGCACTTCGTGCTTGGTCGGGTGCACGTTGACGTCCACCACCGAAGGGTCGACCTCGAAAAACAGCACGAAGGTCGGATGCCGACCGTTGAACAGCACATCGCGATAAGCCTGGCGCACCGCGTGGGCCACGAGCTTGTCGCGCACCGCGCGGCCATTCACATAGAAATACTGCAAGTCCGCCTGGCTGCGGGAGAACGTCGGCAAGCCGACCCAGCCCCACAGGTGCAGGCCATTGCGCTCCACCTCGATGGGCAATGCCTGCTCGAGGAAACCCGCACCGCACACCGCGCCCACGCGTCGGGCACGGGCCGCATCATCGTGGGCCTCGTGCAGGCTGAGGATGGTCTTGCCGTTATGGCGCAAATGGAACGCCACGTCAAAACGCGCCAGGGCCAGGCGCTTGATGACTTCCTGCAAATGATCGAACTCGGTTTTCTCGGCCTTGAGGAACTTGCGCCGGGCCGGGGTATTGAAGAACAGGTCGCGCACTTCCACCGAGGTGCCCACCGGATGGGCGGCGGGCTGGACTCGAGAAGCCATGTCGCGGCCTTCGGTCTCGACCTGCCAGGCCTGGTCGGCGTCGCGGGTGCGGGACGTCAGCGTCAGGCGCGACACCGAGCTGATGGACGCCAGCGCCTCGCCACGAAACCCCAGGCTCATGACCCGCTCAAGGTCTTCCAGGTCGCGGATCTTGCTGGTGGCGTGACGCGCCAGCGCCAGCGGCAGGTCGTCGGCGGGAATGCCGCGACCGTCATCGCGCACCCGCAGCAACTTGACGCCACCTTGCTCGACATCGACGTCGATGCGCTTGGCACCGGAGTCGAGGCTGTTTTCCAGCAGCTCCTTGATGACCGACGCCGGGCGCTCGACCACCTCACCGGCAGCAATCTGGTTCGCCAGCCGCGGGCTGAGCAGTTCGATGCGAGCGTTGCCGCCAATCACTTCATCCGTCATTGCTTGACCGCCACTTCGTTGCCGGGAATGGTCAGGGTCTGGCCGATCTTCAGCTCGTCACTCTGCAGGTTATTGGCGCTGCGCAAGGTAGCGGGCGACACCTGGTAGCGCACCGCGATCATCGCCAGGGTTTCGCCAGGACTGACGCGATGATCCCGCGGTCCCTGGGCAATCTTGCCCGAATCGCGCAGCCAGGCGATGTAGGTACCCGGCGGCGGGTTCTGCTGGAAGAACTGCCGCACACCGCTGCTGATGGAACGGGCCAGGGCCTGCTGGTGGCTCGCGGAGGACAGTTTCGAGGCTTCGTTGGCGTTGGAGATAAACCCGGTTTCCACGAGGATCGACGGGATGTCCGGCGACTTGAGCACCATGAATCCGGCCTGTTCGACGCGTTGCTTGTGCAGCGGGGTAACGCGGCCGATGTTGCTCAGGACCTTCTGCCCAACGTTGAGGCTTGACGTCAACGAGGCGGTCATCGACAGGTCCAGCAACACGCCGGCAAGCATCCGGTCCTTGTCGTCGAGGCTGACATTGCCGGCACCGCCGATCAGGTCGGAACGGTTTTCACTGTCGGCCAGCCAGCGCGCGGTCTCGGAAGTGGCGCCACGATCGGACAGGGCAAATACCGAGGCGCCGAACGCAGCCTTCGAAGGCGCGGCGTCGGCGTGGATCGAGACGAACAGGTCCGCACCTTTCTTGCGGGCGATCTCGGTGCGGCCACGCAACGGAATGAAGTAGTCGCCGGTGCGGGTCAGCTCGGCGCGAAAGCCCTTCATGCCGTTGACCTGGCGCTGCAACTCCCGGGCGATGGCCAGCACCACGTCTTTCTCACGCTGACCGCGCGAGCCCGAGGCGCCAGGGTCTTCGCCACCGTGGCCGGCATCGATGACCACGATGATGTCGCGTTTGCCGGCCGGCGCCGGTGGCAGCTTGAGCGCAGGCTCGGTGGGTGTGACCGGCACGGCAGGCACCGTCGCGACCTTAGTCGGGGGCGGTGGCGCAGGCGCGGCGTCGGCCGGGTTATCGAACAGATCCACCACCAACCGGTTACCGTACTGGGCATTGGGCGCGAGGGTGAAACTCTTCGGGGTCACGGCCTGTTTCAGGTCGATGACCACTCGCAGGTCGGTGGGCGTGCGCTGGGCCGAACGCATCGCGGTAATCGGCGTGTTGGCCGTGGGTACGTTCAGCGGCGCGCCCAGGGATGCACCGTTGATGTCGATCACCAGGCGATCCGGGGCCGCGAGGGTGAACACGCTGTGCTGCACCGGGCCTGTCAGGTCGAACACCAGCCGGGTGTTGTCCGGCGCCCGCCAGAGGCGAACACTGTTGACCTTTGTCTCAGCCACAGCATCGACGGCCAGTGCCGTAAGCAACAGTCCTACGACAGCAACCACCGCGCGAAAGCGCATACCAAACCCCATCATCAATTAGTTTTCCAGTGCCAGAGCGGCACACCACGACTCGCCACGCGAGCCTTGCGGCGTCAGTTTCAGCGAACGCCCGCCGTTCTGCGCGCCAATGGTAATGGTCAGGTCGGGCTTTGGCAAAAAGCCTGCACCCTTCTGAGGCCATTCGATCAGGCACAAGGCGTCATCTTCGAAATAATCACGGATCCCGAGAAACTCCAGCTCCTCAGGATCGACCAGTCGATACAAGTCGAAATGGAAGGCGCGGGTATCACCGATCTCGTAGGGCTCGACCAATGTGAACGTGGGGCTCTTGACCGAGCCGACATGCCCGAGGCCGCGAATGATGCCACGGGACAGGGTGGTTTTCCCCGCGCCAAGGTCGCCTTCGAGAAAAATCAGACCATGGCCTGCGGTGATCTGCGCGATGCGGGCGCCAAATTGTGTCATGGCTTGTTCGTCCGCCACGTACAGGGTTACTTCAGACACGGTGAGTGCTCCTCCAACAACTGACGAATGGCCGGAATCAGATCGGTCGCGGCCAATCCGCGGCCCGAGCGACCGACCTGCACCCCGGCATTGGCATGCAGCCAGACGGCCAGGCACGCGGCTTCGAATCCTTCCATTCCCTGGGCCAGCAAAGCGCCGGCCACGCCAGCGAGGACATCCCCCAGGCCAGCGGTGGCCATCGCCGGATGACCCTGACCGCAAACCGCCAGGCGCCCGTCCGGGCTGGCGATCAGGCTACCGGCGCCTTTGAGAATCACGCTGGCTCGGTATTTTTTGCTCAATGCGTGGGCCGCCGCTGGACGATCGGCCTGCACCTGCACGGTGGAAATCCCCAGCAGTCGCGCGGCCTCGCCCGGATGCGGGGTGATGATGCACTGCTCCGGCAGACTGACCACGCCATGGCTCAACAAATTCAGCGCATCGGCATCCCACACCTGCGGCAGCGACGCATTGGCCGCCGCCGACAACAGGCTGCGCCCCCAAGCGGCCTGGCCCAGGCCCGGCCCCACCACCAGCACACTGGCCTGCTTGAGCAGCCCCATCAACTGGTTAGCCGAATGGGTGCCTTGCACCATCACCTCGGGCAAACGCACCAGCGCGGCGGCCACATGCTCGCTGCGGGTCGCCATCGAAACCATCCCCGCACCGCTGCGCAAGGCGCTTTCGGCGCTCATCTGGATGGCGCCGCCAAAACCGCGGTCGCCGCCAATCAACAGCACATGACCAAACTTGCCCTTGTGGGCTGAAGGCGCACGGGGCGGCAGACGCGGCAGGTTATGCGGCAAGAGCAATCGAGCGTTGGCCGGCGCCGCGTCAACGAGGTCCGGGTCCGCGTGCAGGTCGTTGAATACCAACTCTCCCACCCGATCCGCCGCATCGCCGGTGAACAGACCAAGCTTCAGGCCAATGAAGGTCACGGTCAGGTCCGCCGTCACTGCGGTACCCAGCACCCGACCGGTGTCGGCACACAACCCGGAAGGGATATCCACCGCAGCGACCGGTAACCCGCTGACATTGATGGTGTCGATTGCCCGGACATACGGTTCGCGAACGTCACCGCTCGCCCCGGTGCCGAGCAACGCGTCGAGCAGGACACCGCGCAATTCGCAATCATCCGACCAAGGTTCCACCGGCACACCGACCGCCACGGCTTCGGCATGGGCATTGGCGGCATCACCCAGCAACCGCCGGGGCTCGCCTACCGCCAGTACCCGGACCGCCCAGCCGGCACGCCGGGCCAGAGTCGCCACCAGGTAGCCATCGCCGGCGTTGTTGCCATGGCCGGCGAATACGGTCAACTCGCCGGCTTCAGGCCAGCGCCGGACGATCGCTCGCCAGGTGGCGCGGGCGGCGCGCTGCATCAATTCGAAGCCGCTGGTGCCCGCCGCGATCAGTTGTGCGTCGAGGGCCCGGACTTGCGCGGCACTGTACAGCGCGTCGGGAAATTCATCTTTAGTCTGCGGCATGCGTCTTCGGGCTCCGATGTCTGGCAGAATTATACGCATCTCAGCTCCGGTTTCTCTCGCCTCATGCCTGCCATTCCCACAGACCTCCCCGCCCTCGCCCAATCCATCAAGGACTGGGGCCGCGAGCTGGGTTTCCAGCAAGTCGGCATCAGCGGCCTGGACCTTGGCGAGCATGAGCAGCACTTGCAACGCTGGCTCGAAGCCGGCTACCACGGCGAAATGGATTACATGGGCGCCCACGGCAGCAAACGCTCGCACCCGGAAGAACTGGTTCCGGGCACACTGCGGGTGGTGTCCCTGCGCATGGACTACCTGCCGGGCGACACCCGAATGGCGCAATTGCTTGGCGAACCGGAAAAAGCCTACGTCTCGCGTTATGCGTTGGGCCGCGATTACCACAAATTGATCCGTAAACGCGTGCAGCAATTGGCAGAAAAAATCCAGGCAGCCATCGGCCCCTTCGGCTATCGCGCGTTTGTCGACAGCGCACCGGTGCTGGAAAAAGCCATTGCCGAACAGGCCGGGCTGGGCTGGATCGGCAAAAACACCCTGGTGTTGAACCGCAAGGCCGGCAGCTATTTCTTCCTCAGCGAGCTGTTCGTCGACCTGCCGCTGCCGGTGGACCCGCCCCACGGCACCGAGCATTGCGGAAAATGCACCGCCTGCCTGGACATCTGCCCGACCAACGCCTTCGTTGGTCCCTACGTATTGGATGCCCGGCGTTGCATCTCCTACCTCACGATCGAACTGAAAAACGCTATCCCCGAGGAGCTGCGGCCGCTGATCGGCAATCGGGTGTTCGGTTGCGATGACTGCCAGATCGTCTGCCCGTGGAATCGCTTCGCCCGGCCCTCCGCGGAAGGCGACTTCAAGCCACGCCACAACCTGGACAATGCCGAACTGGCCGAGCTGTTCATGTGGGATGAGGACAGGTTTCTCAGCAGCACCGAAGGTTCGCCATTACGCCGCGCCGGTTATGAGCGCTGGCTGCGTAACCTGGCGGTGGGGCTTGGCAATGCGCCGACGACAATTCCCGTGCTGGAGGCGTTGAAGGCTCGACAGGATTATCCGTCAGCCCTGGTGCAGGAACATGTGCAATGGGCGCTGCGCCAACATGCCGAGCGTCAGACTTCGTCGTTATAGACGAACTTGGGCATTTCCCAGTGAAACCGGATCGCCAGGAGCCGCAGCAGGAAACCACCAAACAGGGTGATCAGAATCGCCTGCTCGCTGGGTAATTGCAGGTAGACACACAGCAGGTAGCACCACGCAGCGGCGAACGAGACGCTGGCATAGAGTTCGCGACGGAAAATCAACGGGATGTCGTTACAGAAGATATCCCGGAGAATGCCGCCAAAAACCCCGGTAATCACCCCACTGACCGAGGCCACCAACATGCCATGGCCCATTTCCAGCGCGGTCATGCAGCCGATCAAGGTAAACGCCACCAGCCCGACGGCATCGAGCACCAGGAACAGCGAGCGCAGGTGACGCATCCAGCGCGCGAGGAATACCGTCAACATGGCCGCCGCGGTCGTCAGCACCAGGTATTCCGGATGCTTGACCCAGGTCAGCGGGTAATGCCCCAGCAGCACGTCGCGCACCGAGCCGCCACCCAGCGCCGTGATACAGGCGATCAGCACCACGCCGAACCAGTCCATGCCACGCCGCCCGGCAGACAAGGCGCCGGTCATGGCTTCGGCGGTAATGGCGATCAGATACAGCATCAGCAACATGGTGGCAGTCCTTGCGGGAAGGCGCGCAGTCTAGCCAGTTTGGGCAGGCACCAAAAGGGGGCGCGGCGCCGACCCTGGCTGAGAGGATCCCCTGTGGCGAGGGAGCCTGCTCCCGCTCGGCTGCGCAGCAGTCGCAAACCGGACAATTGAGTCTTCCTGGAAAACTGCTGGGGCCTGCTTCGCAGGCCAGCGGGAGCAAGCTCCCTCGCCACAAGAGCGGGCCCTTGCCGCAAGAGCGCTTTCGATCAGAACTTGATGAAGTGCTTGCGATAATGCTGCAACTCGGCGATGGATTCGCGGATGTCATCCAGGGCCAGGTGGGTGCTGCCCTTCTGGAAACTGTCACGCACCTCTGGCGCCCAGCGGGCGGCCAGCTCCTTGAGCGTGGAGACATCCAGGTTGCGGTAATGGAAATAGCTTTCCAGGGATTTCATGTGGGTATAAAGGAAGCGACGGTCCTGGCAGATGCTGTTGCCACAGATCGGCGACTTGCCCCTTGGCACCCATTGTTCCAGGAAGGCGATGGTCTGGGCTTCGGCTTCAGCCATGCTGATCCTGCTCTCGCGCACCCGTTGGGTCAGGCCCGAGCCGCCGTGCTGGCGGGTGTTCCACTCGTCCATGCCGGCCAGCACCTCATCACTGTGGTGGATCGCAATCACCGGGCCCTCGGCCAGGGTGTTGAGATCGCTGTCGGTGACGATGGTGGCCATTTCGATGATGACGTCGGTGTCAGGGTTCAGACCGGTCATTTCCAGGTCGATCCAGATCAGGTTCTGCGGGTTTTGCATGGGGGAGCTCCTCGGCTTAGCTGCGCAGTTTAGCCTAGGCAACCGGTCGGGCGTGCTAAACTCGCCGCCGTTTTACCCTATTCGCTGCATTTCTTCATACGGAACACCCATGGCCAAACGCCAACTCAATCGTCGTCAAAACTGGCGCATCGAAAAGATCCAGGGCGAGCGCGCCGCCCGCGCAGCCAAACGTGAATCCAGTGCCGTCGAGGCCCTGGAGGGCGGAGACCTGGGCCCTGAGCAGACCGGACTGGTGATCGCGCATTTCGGCGTCCAGGTCGAGGTCGAGGCCCAGGAAGGCGAGTTGGCCGGCCAGGTATTCCGTTGCCATTTGCGGGCCAACCTGCCGGCGCTGGTGACCGGCGACCAGGTGGTCTGGCGGGCCGGCAACCAGGGCATCGGCGTGATCGTCGCGCAACTGCCGCGCCACACCGAGCTGTGCCGCCCGGACAGCCGGGGCCAGCTCAAGCCGGTGGCGGCCAACGTCGACATGATCGTGATTGTCTTCGCCCCGCTGCCTGAGCCCCACGCCAACCTGATCGACCGTTACCTGGTGGCGGCCGAACACGCCGGCATCCGCCCGTTGCTGTTGCTCAACAAGTTCGACCTGATCGACGAACACAACGCCCCGGCGCTGAACGCCCTGCTGTCGGTCTATCGGGATCTGGGTTACCCGGTGCTGGAAGTCTCGGCCCACCACGGCAACGGCATGGAGCAATTGCAGCAGCAACTCGACGGGCGCATCAGCGTGTTCGTCGGCCAGTCCGGGGTCGGCAAGTCTTCATTGGTCAACAGCCTGCTGCCGGAAGTCGAGACCCGCGTCGGGCCGTTGTCCGAGCTGTCCGGCCAGGGCACCCACACCACCACCACCGCGCGGCTGTTCCACTTTCCCGGCGGCGGTGAGCTGATCGACTCGCCGGGCATCCGCGAGTTTGGCCTGGGCCACGTCAGCCGGGCGGATGTCGAAGCCGGGTTCATCGAGTTCAACGACCTGATCGGCACCTGCCGCTTCCGCGACTGCAAGCACGACCGCGAACCCGGCTGCGCCTTGCTCAAGGCGCTGGAAGAAGGCCGCGTGCATCAACAACGGATGAACAGCTACCGCTCGATCATCGCGAGCTTGCCGGAAAGCAGTTACTGACCTGCAGGCAATGCAAGGCTGATCTCTCCTGTGGCGAGGGAGCTTGCTCCCGCTGGCCTGCGAAGCAGGCCCGGCTGTTCTTCAGACAGACCGGATCGGCCGGTTTTGCGACTGCTGCGCAGCCGAGCGGGAGCAAGCTCCCTCGCCACAAAAAGCAAGCAAGTCTCAACTGAACAGTGCTCATAAAAAAGCCGACAATGATGTCGGCTTTTTATTGGGTCACTGCGCTGGCGGCTCCGCCGGTTTCGGCGCGGCGTCGTCGAACAGGTTCAGGCGCTCGCGCAACTCATGGGCCGGCACTGGTTGCTGGTCCGCCGGCAGCGCGTTCGGATCGGCGGCCGCGCCAGGCGTGGCGGGCGATGTAGGCACTTCGCCCGGCGCTCCCTCGCCCGGGGCCGGGTCTGGAACCGGATCGTCGGTTTGCGAACCTTCGATGGCTTTCTGGGCTTTCTTGGTCAACACCACGATGTCGATGCGGCGGTTGACCGGGTTGAACGGATCCTTGCGATCGAACAGTGCCGAAGACGCATAACCGACGACCCGCGCCACCTGCTCATCCGGATAGCTGCCCGCCACCAGGGCACGCCGTGCCGCGTTGGCCCGGTTGGCCGACAGTTCCCAGTTACCGAAGTCGCCTTTGCCGACGTAAGGCTTGGCATCGGTGTGGCCACTGATGCTGATCTTGTTCGGCACCGCTTTGATGGTATCGGCCATGGCCAGCAGGATGTCTTCGAAATACGGCTTCAGGCGCGCACTGCCAGAGTCGAACATCGGACGGTTATCAGCGTCCATGATCTGGATGCGCAGGCCGTTCGGTGTGATCTCGAAAAGGATCTGGTCCTTGAATTTCTGCAGTTCCGGGTTCTCTTCAACCTTGTTCTGCAATTCCTGCAGGAGCAATTCCAGGCGTTCGCGCTCGACCTGCTCGGCCATGCCCTCGGCCTCATTGGCGTCGACAGTCGCCTTGTCAGGCTGAGGCTGGGATTTGACCTCGGGGTTGAGGGTATTTTCCGGCGCCAGGACCGGCGAGCCGCCCAGGTCGATGATGTACGGTGTGCCGCTCTCGGAAAAACCGATCGGATCCTTGAAGTAACCGGCAATGGCGATTTTCTGTTCCGGGGTCGCGGTGGACAGCAGCCACAGCACCAGGAAGAACGCCATCATCGCCGTGGCGAAGTCGGCGAAGGCAATTTTCCAGGCGCCCCCGTGGTGCCCGCCGGCAATGCGCTTGACGCGCTTGACTATAATGGGCTGGTTATTTTCCATGGCTTAACGACCGCGAACCGCTTGTTCCAGCTCGGCGAAGCTTGGACGGTGCGCCGGGTACAGGACCTTGCGACCGAACTCCACCGCCAGGGACGGCGGCATGCCCGAGGCCGAAGCCACCAGGGAGGCCTTGATGGCCTCATAGACGTTGAGTTCTTCCTTGGCGTCATGCGCCAGGGAATGGGCCAGCGGGCCGAAGAAACCGTACGCCGCCAGAATACCGAAGAAAGTACCCACCAATGCCGCGCCCACGTGCAGGCCGATGGACGCCTGATCGCCTTCACCCAGGGATGCCATGGTCACCACGATGCCCAATACCGCCGCAACGATACCGAAGCCGGGCATGCCGTCGGCGATGCCGTTAACTGCATGAGACGGGTGCTCAAGGTCTTCCTTGAGGCTGTACAGCTCCATGTCGAACAAACCTTCAAGCTCGTGGGGGGCCATGTTGCCGGACGACATGATGCGCAGGTAGTCACAGATGAACGCCGTCATGCGCTCGTCTTTCAGCACCGAGGGGTACTTGGCGAAGATCGGGCTGGCGGCGGCGTCTTCGATGTCACCCTCGATCGCCATCATGCCTTCGCGGCGGCTTTTGTTGAGGATCTCGTAGACCAGCCCCAGCACCTCGAGATAGAAGGTGTGGCTGAAACGCGAGCCGAACATGCTCAAGGATTTCTTGAGCACATGCATTGTCATATAGCCAGGGTTGGCCTGCAGGAATGCACCAAGGGCGGCACCGCCGATGATCAACACCTCGAAAGGCTGGACCAGCGCGGCAATCTTGCCATGGGAGAGCACGTATCCGCCGAGCACGCTCGCGAACACGACGATGATGCCGATAATTTTAGCCATAGATAGAAAGTACTTATTTAAGTCGGGTTCAAGGTCATATTCGGAAGCTGAAAAATCTCTTCTTCTACTTATCGGCAAAACTGCGCCAGACTATAGCCAGTTCCGGCGAAAAGCCAATTTTGCCCCGTTCCGGGCGTAGATACCCCATGCGATGATCACGTCCAACCATGGCTAACGAAACGAACGTCCCAACTCCAAGACCGACCACCCTCGAAGGCTGGGTAAAGCTGCTCGAGGGCGTGCACCTGCCGGTACCCCAGGCCAGCCACGACTTGGTCTGCAAGGCGATTGGCGACAGTCGCCGCTCGCTGCGTGACATCGCCGAACTGATGCAGGACAGCCCCGCGCTGGCCCTGAGCGTCATCCGCGAAGCCAACCACCACACGCACGGTACCCTGGCGGAACCGGCGGAAAACCTTGAGGTGGCCATCAACCGCCTCGGCCTCAAGCGCACCGAAGAACTGCTTGCTCGCCTGCCCTCACTGCCGGGGCAGCAGATTCCCTTGGCCCTGCGCCAGTTGCAATTGATCAGCCAGCACGCCACGCAACAGGCCAACGGTTTTTTTGCCAGCCGCCTGGCGCGGCTGTGGCAAGACATCCATTGGGGCAGCCTGCTGTTCCTGTCACCGCTCTGGCCGCTGGCCCTGACTCATCCACGATTGCTCGGGGAATGGGAGCTGCGCGTCGTTCATAAAGGCCAGCCAGCCGGCGAAGTGGAGCGTGAACTGTTCGGCGTCAGCCTGCTGAAAATCTGCCTGGCATTGGTGGAGACCTGGCGCCTGCCGATCTGGGTAGCGCAGGGCTATCGCCTGCTGCTCAACGAGCGTCGCGAACTGGTCAAAGTGCTGCGCATTGCGCGCGACAGTGAGCATCCACTGCGCCAACAGAATCGCCTGGACGACGACCCGACCCTGCGGCGCTGGCTCAATCAGCCAGCCAACACCGTGCTGCTGGCCAACGGCCTGGCACTTTCGGCACAGCAGGCGTGGGACAGCCCGCACAGTGCCCGCTGGCAATACCTCACCAGCCTGTATCTGCAGATGCCGATGGACGACATTCAGCAACAGCTTCATCAACAGGCCGCCAACAGCGCGCGCCAGCACGCCATGCCGGACCTCTGGCATCCCGCCGTGGCGCTGATCTGGCCGCCGGGCAGCAAGCGGGTCCACCCAGGTTTGCTGCCCGCCGCCCCGCCCAGCGCCCAGGACCTGAGCCAATGGCGCAGACAATGCGCCGCGTTGCTGGTGGAGCCGAGCCCGTTCCGCAACGCCATGCACCTGACCACCTCGGCACGGGATGCGCTAGCGGCATGTGGCATGCGCCGGGTCATGATCTTGATGGCCGACCGCAGCCAGACCAGCGTACGCGTGCATCAGACTGCCGGTTTGCCCAAGGAAGCGGCGGCCATGAGCTTCTCCATCAGCCAAAGCAAAATTTTGCAACGATTACTTGCCCAGCAGGCCCAGGTTCGCCTGACCCCGCAAAACAACGCCCAATATTCGGCATTGCTGCCAGCGGGCCTGCGCAGCCTGTTTCGCGGCGAACACTTGCTGCTGCGCTCTCTGGCCTGTAACGGTCGAGTGATTATGCTGGTGGCGGTAGACCAGGGCGGCGGACCGTTTTCGGATGTGACGGTACAAGCTTTCGGTAAAACCGTGCAGTGCATCGAGCGCGCCCTGCACAGCTTCACCAACCGCGGCCGCTGAACTTGCTACAATCCTTTCCCTTTGCGCCCCAGGAGGCCTCACATGCCTGACTTCTCTGGCTTGCCGCTGGTAATCGAACCGAGCGAACTGCGGCCGCGCCTCGATGTTCCCGAGCTGATTCTGGTGGACCTCACCAGCGCGGCCCGCTACAGCAACGGGCACATCCCCGGCGCGCGTTTCGTCGATCCCAAGCGCACGCAACTGGGTCAGCCTCCGGCCCCAGGCCTGTTGCCGGCAAAAGCCGACCTTGAGGCGCTGTTCGGCGAACTCGGACACAACCCCAACGCCGTCTACGTGGTGTATGACGATGAAGGCGGTGGTTGGGCCGGGCGCTTCATCTGGCTGTTGGACGTGATCGGTCATTCGAATTACCACTACCTCGACGGTGGCTTGCTGTCCTGGCTGGATGAGGGCCTGCCGGTGTCCACTGAAATGCCCGCGCCCGGCGCAGGCCCGGTGAGCCTTGTGCTGCACGACGAACCCACTGCCACCCGCGAATACCTGCAAGGCCGCCTCGGCGCTGCCGACCTGGCCATCTGGGATGCACGCGGCCCGCTGGAGTACTCCGGCGAAAAAGTCGTCGCGGCCAGGGGCGGCCATATTCCCGGCGCGGTGAACTTCGAATGGACCGCCGGCATGGACCCGACGCGCAACCTGCGCATTCGCAAGGACATGCCCGAGATCCTCGAACAGTTGGGTATTACACCCGACAAGGAAATCGTTACCCACTGCCAGACTCATCACCGCTCTGGCTTCACCTATCTGGTGGCCAAGGCGCTCGGTTATCCGCGAGTCAAAGGCTACGCCGGTTCCTGGGGCGAATGGGGCAACCACCCTGACACCCCGATCGAGCTTTGAAGATTCCTAAGGACATTTAATGAAGAACCGCTTGTTCATCCTTTCCCAATACCTGCTGCCGCACCACTTGCTGTCGCGCCTCGCCGGCTGCATCGCCGAATGCCGCGTGCGCTGGTTCAAGAACGCCTTTACGGCCTGGTTCGCCAAGCGCTACCAGGTGGATATGTCCCAGGCCCTGGTGGAAGACCTGAGCGCCTATGAGCACTTCAACGCTTTCTTCACCCGCGCGCTGAAAGACGGTGCCCGCCCCCTGGATCAAACCCCAGGCGCGATTCTGAGCCCCGCCGACGGCGCCGTCAGCCAGCTCGGCCCGATCGAGCATGGCCGCGTGTTCCAGGCCAAGGGCCACAGCTTCAGCGTGCTGGAACTGCTCGGCGGCGATGCGGCCAACGCGGCGCCATTCATGGGCGGCGACTTCGCGACGATTTACCTGTCGCCCAAGGATTACCACCGCGTGCACATGCCGTTGGCCGGCACGCTGCGGGAAATGGTCTATATCCCGGGGCGCATTTTCTCGGTCAACCAGACCACAGCCGAAAACGTTCCGGAGCTGTTCGCCCGCAACGAACGCGTAGCGTGCATTTTCGACACCGAACGCGGGCCGATGGCCGTGGTGCTGGTGGGTGCAATGATCGTGGCGTCCATCGAGACGGTCTGGGCCGGCCTGGTGACACCGCCCAAGCGCGAACTCAAGACCTTCCGTTATGACGAAGCCGCCCGTGCGCCGATTCACCTGGCGAAGGGTGCCGAGCTGGGCCGCTTCAAACTGGGTTCGACCGCTATCGTGCTGTTCGGGCCGGATCAAGTGAAGTGGGCCGAAGACCTTGTAGCCGGCTCGCCGGTGCAGATGGGTCAAGGACTGGCATTACCCAAGGCTTGATCACCGAGGCAGCGAATTCGGTCGCTGCCATCGCCGGCGCCAGGTGTCGCCGCAGCATGATCTTTCGCCCACACCTGCTAGAGTTGGAAACATTCCCTTCATTTCCCGCCGGAGCCCATCCACGGCATGAATGAGACCAGCCCTCTCCAGTTACTGCGCGTCTCGACACCGACCCAGTCGCGCCTGTCCTTCTGCGATGCCACGCCACGCGATCTCAAGCGCTGGATCGGCAACCTGCCCAAGGCCAACATCGGTGAAACCGCGCGCCTGCTGTACCAGGCGCTCGGTGAACTGAACCAGTTGCTCACCCCGAGTGAAAACCGCCTGCAACTGCTCGAACTGTTGCGGCCCGAGGTTTATTACGTCTGCAAGCACCTGGAGCGACACTTCCTGCAACAGGCCATCGTGCTGGATGAGCGCTCGCGCAAGATCGTCAACCTGAGCCAGGCCCTGCAGACTCATTTGGCGATGGGATACAAACAAATCGTTGCGCGCATCTCGCCAAAATTCACCAAGGACCGGGCGCGCCTGCTGGCGACAGCGCTGCAACGGGCGATACATGCCCTCGACGGCACGCTGTTGCGAGCCAGCCAGCTATACAGCCCCGTGCCTGAAGGTTTATGGCTCGATTTGCACCAGCTGTACCGGATCGCCTGCCAGCATCGGTTGCAACACCTCAGCGTGGGCGATGAGCTGGCCAGCCAGGTCCCTCAATTGAATGCCGAGCAGACCTACGTCGTCGCCCTGCTGCTGGGCGCGTCGCGCAGCAACCAGTTACGCCAGAGCCAGATCGCCCGGCTGGCCGAGGTGCTGGAGCCGTGGAGCCAGAGCGTCAAGCTCGACCCGGCCGTCACCGCCGCCAGCCTGTTTGCCGTCGCACCACAACTGGATGTAGGGCCGCGCTATCGCTCCAAATTTCGCGCCGAACAGCAACCCAGCCTGCAGGGGTTCGATCCCCAGCCCCTGGTACGTGCCATCAGCGCTCACCTGGCGCAACCTGGCGACTCGTCCCTGGCGGTACCTGCCGGCATGAGTGCCGACACCTTGCATCATCTGCAAGCGGCCTGGGGCGAAGCTGCCGAACGCAGCTTCCAACGCACCGAAGGCAACGGCACGCTGACCCTGTGCGTGGGCATGAGCGCGCTGCACTATTACCTTGGGGGCGAACGTTCCTTCAGCGAAATCCTGAAGAACCCGGCCATGCGCAAGGCCCGGTTCGAGGCCTCGCCGACCAAAACCAACGACACCTGGAACCAGGCGTTCGACGCCGCGCCAGCTGGCGACAGCGACCTCTTGCCCTACGAGGAAATCGAGTATCCGGTCAACCCGGCCGATGACGACGGCGCCAGTTCCGATAACCAGCATCATTTCCCGACCTTTGAGCTGCCGATCATCAATCACAGCCCGGGTGGGTACTGCCTCGGCTGGCCGAAGGAAGTGCCGGAGCAATTGCAGGCCGGGGAGATGGTCGGGATTCGTGACACCAGCGACCAGGCCTGGAGTATCGCCGTGGTCCGCTGGATCCGGCAGGTGCGCAACGGTGCGATGCAAATGGGCATTGAACTGGTAGCTCCCCATGCCCAGCCTTGCGGCGTGCAATTGGCGCGCGAGCAGAACGAGCAAGGCCACTACTTACGGGGGCTGCTGCTGCCGGAAATCAGCGCGATCGACCTGCCGCCCACGATGATCGCTCCGCGCCTGCCCTTCCAGGAAGGCCAGCGGGTATTGATCAATACCAACGGACAGGAAAGACGGGCCTCGCTGGATCGGCGCGTGACCAGCACCCACAGCTTCAATCAGTTTGCTTATCACCCCGAAGACTCAGGCACCGGCGGGGATGGCAGTGACAAGGAAGGCGATTTTGATTCGCTGTGGAAGTCACTCTAGAAAGCGACCCGCTCCCGTGGCGAGGGAGCTTGCTCCCGCTGGGCTGCGCAGCGGCCCCAAACCGAGCGACACGGTGTACCTGAAATAACGCGTCGCCTGGATTACGACTGCTTCGCAGCCGAGCGGGAGCAAGCTCCCTCGCCACAAGAGCGGATGCCCTGAAAATTGATGCAGGGCTCAAATCTGTCCGTCGCGATCCCTGAAGCCCAGCAAGTACAACACCCCATCCAACCCCAAGGTCGAAATGGCCTGCCTGGCCGATTGCTTGACCAGCGGCTTGGCCCGGAACGCCACGCCCAGCCCGGCGATCGCGAGCATCGGCAAGTCATTGGCGCCGTCCCCTACCGCGATGGTCTGCTCCAGGCGCAGGCCCTCTTTCGCCGCCAGTTCACGCAGCAGGTCCGCCTTGCGCTGGGCATCGACGATCGGCTCGACAGCCACGCCGGTGACCTTGCCATCCACTACTTCCAGTTCGTTGGCGAACACATAGTCGATGCCGAGTCTGGCCTGCAGCTGTTTGGCAAAATAAGTGAAGCCGCCGGACAGGATGGCGGTCTTGTAACCCAGGCGCTTGAGCTCGGCGAACAAGGTTTCGGCGCCTTCGGTCAGGCGCAACGAGGCACCGATCGAGTCGAGCACACTGACATCCAGGCCTTTGAGCAACGCCAGGCGCTCCTTGAAGCTGGCGCGGAAATCCAGCTCGCCGGCCATCGCCCGCTCGGTAATCGCCGACACCTTGTCGCCCACGCCAGCAGCCTTGGCCAACTCATCGATGACCTCGGCTTCGATCAACGTCGAGTCCATGTCGAACACCGCCAGGCGACGGTTGCGGCGAAACAGCGAATCCTCCTGGAAGGCGATGTCGACGTTCAGCTCCTGCGCCACGCTGAGGAACTCGGCGCGCAAAGCCTGGGGATCGGCGGGTTCGCCGCGCACGGAAAACTCGATGCAGCCCTTGCCTTGATCGGCCGGAGTATCCAGCGGCATGCGCCCGGACAGTCGGTCGATATGGTCGATGTTCAAGCCGTATTGGGCAGTGATCGAACTGACACGCTGCAATTGCTCGGCGGTCACCTTGCGGGTCAACAGCGTCACGATATGGCGCTTCTTGCCCTGGCCAGCCACCCACTGTTGGTAATCTTCCTCGGAAACCGGGGTGAAACGCACCTGCTGATCAAGCTTGTATGCGGTGAACAAGATGTCCTTGAGCACCGATTTGCTGTGTTCGGCGTCCGGGATTTCAACCAGGATGCCAAACGACAGCGTGTCGTGGATCACCGCCTGACCGATGTCGAGAATGTTCACACCACCCTGGGCCAGAACGCCGGTAATGGCCGCAGTCAGACCCGGACGGTCGCTGCCAGTGATGTTTATCAGGACGATTTCGCGCAAGGCGCACCCCCGCAGGTGGAAAAAAACCGCATTCTACTCACATTCAGTGACCATCGGGCACCGCCAGTGCTTTGCCGGTCATGGGGCTGTCGCTATACTGCGCGTCAATTTCACGGACAAAGAGCCGAGCTCAGTGAACCGGCCCACGCCAGTCAAAACCGACAATTTCTTCCTGCTGATCTTCCGTGCATTGCGCCATCGCCGCGTGCCGATCGCATTGCGCATTGCCAGCCATAACGTGATCCTGGTCGCCTTGGCCCTGGTCATCTATGCCTGCGTGATGGGCCTGCAATTCAAGCAGGCCATGCACGAGCAGGCGGATGCCCTGGGCGAAAGCCTGACCACCCAGACCGCCACGTCCGCCACCGAGCTGCTGGTGTCCAACGACATCCTCAGTCTCAATGTGCTGCTCAACAACCTGACCAAGAACAAGCTGGTGGCCCACGCTGCCATCTACAGCGTGGACAACCGCATCCTCGCCGAGGCCGGCCAGCGTCCCAAGCCAGGCTTGCTCGGCGAAACCGGCGGCATGTACCAGAGCAAGATTACCTTCCAGGACGTGACCGCCGGCCAACTGCGCATCAGCCTGGACATGGACCAGTTCCAGCAACCCATGACTATCAGCCTGCAAAGCATGGGCATCCTCAGCGCGATCCTGCTGGCATTGGCCCTGGCGTTGAGCTTGCGCCTGGGGCGGCATATATCCACGCCGCTGTTGCAGTTGCGCGTCTGGCTGCGAGACATCGACGAACACACGCCAGCCACCCAGCGCCAGGATGAAATCGGCGACCTGGCCCGGCAGCTGCACGCCACCTTCGCGCCGGAGCCGGAACCCGTGCCAGAACCTGAAGACATCGACTACGTTGACGAGGACGATGCGGAGCCGGGCTTCGAGGTGCGCAACCTGCGCGACCCGGGGTTCGACGAAAGCGCGCCGCTGCCCGCTGCTCGCCCCGTGCCGCGACATGTGGTGCGCACTGTCGAAGACGACGATGACGACGAGGCCTTTGCCGATTTGCGCGACGATTCGATTGTCGGCGAACCACAACCGCTCGCCCGCCCTGTCGCCTCGAACCTGCCTCAGCACAGCGCCGTACTGGCCGTGCAACTGGGCGCCCAGGACCAATTGCGGCGCCTGCCCCAGGCTCGCCTGAAAGAGCTGCTCGAACGCTATCGCGACTGCCTCGACCAGGCCGCATCGCTTTATCAGGGCGAACTGCACACCCTGAACGACGGCAGCACGCTGATGCTGTTCCACACCGAGGACAGCGGCGACGACTACCTGACCAACGCCATCTGCTGCGGCGAATTGCTGCGGGCGCTGGGTCATCAATTGCAGATCGAAGTCGCCGACAGCGGCATCACCCTGCAACTGCAGCTAGGCCTGACCTTGGGCGATGGCTTGTTCGGCCTGAGCCAGATCGACCTGCTGCTGACCGAAACCGCCCAGGACGCCCTGGCCCTTTCCCAACACAGCCGCAACCTGCTGCTGGTGGAACGCAAGATCAATGACGATGCGCTGATCCGCCAACGCGCACGCATCCGTCCGATCGCCAGCCCCGAGGGCGCCTGCTGTGTGGAACGACTGATGGAGCCATATCCGTCGATGCTGGAACGGCAACTGGCGCGGATGCATGAGCGCCAGGCCTGAGTCCCGTTGCCTGGAATAACGAAGCCCGCAGATGAGTGATTGTCTGCGGGCTTTTTTATTGGCTTCGATGGCCTCTTCGCGAGCAGGCTCGCTCCCACAGTGGATCTGTGGCTTGCCGCCCTCCCCCTGTGCCTGCTCGCGAAAGGGCCGGGAAAGGCGCCACAAATCCAAAGAGCAGAAACAACAAAGCCCGCATCAACGCGGGCTTTGTCTTGCATCCATACCAACCGTCAGAACCGGAACACTTCCATGTCCGTCCGAATCGGCAGGGCCATTGGAATCTTGTCCTTTTCCTTTCCTGCCGGCTTGGCCGGGGCGGGAGCGGGCTTGCGTGGAACTTCAGCGATAGGAGGCTGGTTGGCCAGCGGCTTGAGCGAGACGGACAGCTGTTCGGCCAGTCGTTGCAGCAGCACACCCTGGGCCTGAACCTGCGCCGCCGTGGTGCCGGCGTGTTGCTCTTGAAGATGAACGATGCGGTTCTCACGCACCTTGCCGCGACG
This sequence comes from Pseudomonas sp. Z2-11, assembly GCF_054161305.1. Lineage (NCBI taxonomy): Bacteria > Pseudomonadati > Pseudomonadota > Gammaproteobacteria > Pseudomonadales > Pseudomonadaceae > Pseudomonas > Pseudomonas sp. Z2-11. Next base: position 575,580 of record NZ_CP096395.1, on the reverse strand, counting down.
GTCAATCAACCGCCATTGAGCATCGAGTACCGCCGGTTGTGATTCACCCGAGTCCAGGCGGGTAATCGACAGCAGGACCTGCACATCCGGGGTGAAGCCTTGGGTAGCCGGCGCCAGCACCACGCGCTGACTGTCCAGGTGACCGGCGACCTGGCGCAGCAGCAGCTGGTCGATATCCGAGGACAGGCTGCCGGCCCAACGACCGTCCGTGGCGGCTTGCAGGCTGCCGTCCGGTTGGCGTTGGAGGAGAGTTTCGCGTTGCAGGTAGTCGGCAATCAATACAGGGCCCAGCAAAACCGCCATGCCTGTGCTTTGCGCAGGCTGGGCCGGGGTACCGCTGTCCAGCTGATACAGCGACACCGGCTGGTGCATGCTGCAGCCCGCCAGGCCAAGCAGGCCGGCGAGCCACAAAATAGGTAGGCGCAGAGCAGTCATCGTCCCGTCCAGGTGGCAGCCACAAGGCTTACCACAGTGAAAATACTCGGTCATTATGAAGAACGCTCGGCTACGCCGGCGCTTGAAAGGGCCTATCATCCGTGAATATGCGTTCCGACTCCAGCGCCAAAGTTCCGATCTGCGGCTTTTAATCGCAGACCGAGCCCTCTAGCACGGTCAATTGAGGTTTTCGACGAGCAGTGCATCCACCCGTTGAAAACCCCTTGGAAGCTTGTTGCCCCGCCGACCGCGTTCACCTTTGTAATGCTCAAGATCGTCCGCTTTCAGTGAAAGCGTACGCTTTCCAGCCTGCAGCACAAGCGTGGCACCTTCAGGTAACACTGCAATATCCGTGACAAATTCTTCGCGACTCGCCACCCGTTCGCCAGGAATCCCGATGATCTTGTTGCCTTTGCCTTTCCCAAGCTGTGGCAGGTCGCTGATCTTGAAGACCAGCAACCGACCTTCGGTCGTCACCGAAGCCAGCCAGTTGTTATCGCGATCGCTGACCGGGCGCGGGGCAATGACCTTGGCGTTGTTCGGCAGGCTCAACAACGCCTTGCCCGCCTTGTTCTTGGCTTGCAGGTCTTCACCCTTGACGACGAACCCGTAGCCGGCGTCCGACGCGATAACGTACAGCCCGTCATCATCAGGCATCAGCACACATTCAAAAGTTGCACCCGGCGGAGGTGTTAATCGTCCGGTCAGCGGTTCACCCTGGCCACGCGCCGATGGCAAGGTGTGGGCCGGCACCGAATAGCTGCGCCCGGTAGAGTCGATGAACACTGCGAACTGGTTCGAGCGCCCCGGCGCCAAGGCCTTGAAGCCGTCCCCGGCCTTGTAGGAAAGCCCGGCAGCGTCGATGTCATGGCCCTTGGCGGAGCGCACCCAGCCTTTTTCCGACAGTACAACGGTGACTTTCTCGTTCGGCAACAGGTCGTGCTCGCTCAAGGCCTTGGCCTCGGCACGCTCGACAATCGGCGAACGACGGTCATCGCCGTAGGTTTCGGCGTCCTTGAGCAACTCGGTGCGTACCAGTTTCTTCAGTTTGGCTTCGCTGCCCAGCAAGGCTTGCAGCTTGGCCTGTTCCTTGAGCAATTCATCCTGCTCGGCACGCAGCTTCATTTCTTCCAGGCGTGCCAGTTGGCGCAGGCGCGTGTCGAGGATGTAGTCGGCCTGGATTTCACTGAGGGCGAAGCGCTCGATCAGGCTGGCCTTGGGATGCTCCTCGGTGCGGATGATGTGGATCACTTCATCAAGGTTGAGGTAGGCAATCAGCAAGCCGTCCAACAGATGCAGGCGACGCTCGACCTTGTCCAGGCGAAATTGCAGGCGCCGACGCACCGTCTTGACCCGGAATTCGAGCCACTCCACGAGCAATGCCCGCAGGTTTTTCAGCTGCGGCTTGCCGTCCAGGCCGATGATGTTGATGTTCACCCGATAGCTGGATTCCAGATCGGTGCTGGCGAACAAGTGCTGCATCAGCGCGTCGTGATCGACCCGGCTGTTCACCGGAATGATCACGATGCGGCAGGGATTCTCGTGGTCGGATTCGTCGCGCAAGTCAGCAACCTGCGGCGCTTTCGACGGTTTTGCCTGCATCATCGCAGCAATCTGCTCCAGGACTTTTGCCCCGGAAACCTGATGCGGCAGCGCGGTGACGATAATGTCACCGTCTTCAACGTGATAGACGGCGCGCATGCGCACCGAACCGCGACCGGTCTCATAGATTTTCAGCAGGTCGGCACGCGGCGTGATGATTTCCGCTTCGGTCGGATAGTCCGGGCCCTGGATATGTTCGCAGAGCTGTTCCACCGTGGCTTTCGGCTCGTCCAACAAGCGCACGCACGCTGTGGCGACTTCCCGCAGGTTGTGCGGCGGCACGTCGGTGGCCATGCCCACGGCAATGCCGGTGGTGCCATTGAGCAGGATGTTCGGCAAACGTGCCGGCAACACCAGGGGTTCATCGAGGGTGCCGTCAAAGTTCGGCCCCCAGTCCGCAGTGCCCTGGCCCAGCTCGCTGAGCAGCACTTCGGAATAACGTGACAGGCGCGCCTCGGTGTACCGCATGGCCGCGAAGGACTTGGGATCATCCGGCGCACCCCAGTTACCCTGGCCATCCACCAGCGTGTAGCGATAGCTGAACGGCTGGGCCATCAGCACCATGGCTTCATAGCAGGCCGAGTCGCCGTGGGGGTGAAACTTGCCGAGCACGTCACCGACGGTACGCGCCGACTTCTTGTGCTTGGAATCGGCGTCCAGCCCCAACTCACTCATGGCATAGATGATCCGCCGTTGGACCGGCTTCAGACCGTCGCCAATATGCGGCAAGGCGCGGTCCATGATCACGTACATGGAGTAATTGAGGTAGGCATTTTCGGTGAAGTCAGCCAGCGATCGGCGTTCTACGCCGTCCAAGCTGTCTGCAAGAATGTCGCTCATGCGGGCCTCATCAGTTCGTTGTCTGGCGCAGCAGCATGGTGCCGTCGCGCTGGGTAAATTCAAGTTTGTTCAGGGCGCTCATGCCCAGCAGCACTTGCGTGCCTTCCAGGCCTGGCGCCACCAGGGCACGGACATCACGCAACACGATGTCACCCAATTGCAGCCGGTCGATACGGGTGCGGTAGCCTTCGCTCAAACCATTGGCGGTGCTCAACCTCACGCCAAGACCTTTTTCCAGCTTGAGGCGCTCGGCCAACTCCTGCGGGATCGCCACGTCGGTGGCCCCGGTGTCGAGCATGAAATCCACCGGCCGGCCGTTGATCTGGCCGCTGGCGACAAAATGTCCCTGCCGGTTGCCGATCAGCTTTACCTCGATAAAACCTTCGCCCTTCTGCGAATGCACCTCGGCATTGGGGTTGAGCTCTCGCTGCTCCCACTGGGCAAAAAACCGCGTTGCCAGAAACAGTGCCGCGCACCAGGCCAGGATCATCAGTACCCGGCCGGCGCGCTTGCCCGGTGGTTGCTGGCTCATGGCGCGGCACCCCAGCCACCCTCGGGCGCGGCGAAGCGCCAGATAACCGGCCGCTGCTCGCCGTCAGCCCGCGCACCGTCGTTGTTGTCCACGCCGATCCAGGCGCCGTCGGCGTCGACGATGAGCGCTTCGACCAGGCCGAAGGGCTGTGGATAACGGCGATTTTCCTGCAACGCCTCCCCCGCAAACGACCAGCAGCGCTCGACCTTGGCGGTCTGCGGGTCACGCCGGCAGATTTGATAGGCGTTTCGCTCCAGGGTAAACAGCTTGCCGTTGAACAATGACAGATCGGCGAAATCCCGGGAAACCGCCTTGGCCTTGGGAAACTGCGCCGGCTGCATCTCCTGCCCCGCTTCGCTCAACAATACGCAATTGCCGTCGCAGTCCCACACCGTTTGCTGGCGCTTGAGCAACACCAGGCCACGACGCTCCCGTTCGGCGGCCAGCCATAGCTGATCGCCAGCCGGGTTGACCGCCACACCTTCGAACAGAGCATTAAAATGCAGCAGCATGCCGCTGCCCCGGGCCTGGCGGAGCATGGTCGGGGTGATTTTCAGCCAGGCTGCTTCGCCTGCCGGCGATATTCTCAGCACGGCGGCGTGGGACTCGCTGACCACATAACGCTGACCGGCGCTGTCGCAACTGATGCCTTCGTAGTCCAGTTCGCCACCGCGCACGAACGATGCCGCCCAGGTCCGCGACTGCAAGCCCCAAGGCAAATCATTCTCCGGCACGGCCGGCACCTCGATACCGACAGCCTCGGCCTGCCAGGCCCGGGCATCGGAGGGTTGGAGCCGATAAATCCGGTCATCGTCGCGATCGGATACCGTCCACATCTCGTTGCCACACAGGGCCAGCCCGGACAGATTGCCGCCGCGCATACCATCGACGACATGCTCGGACAGCAACTTCAGTTCCGGCACCGGCCCTGCGACTACCACCCCCGCCCACAGCAACAACGCCAGGGCGAAACCGTTGCGCATCAGGCCAGGACCTCGGCCAGATCACCCTTGGATTCAAGCCAGTTCTTGCGGTCGCCGGCGCGTTTTTTCGCCAGCAACATGTCCATCATTTCCGACGTCGCTTCGAAATCATCCAGGGTCAACTGCACCAGCCGACGGGTGTTCGGGTCCATGGTGGTTTCGCGCAACTGCGGCGGGTTCATCTCGCCCAGGCCTTTGAATCGGGTGACCTGCGGCTTGCCGCGTTTTTTCTCGGCCACCAGCCGATCAAGGATGCCGTCGCGCTCGGCTTCATCCAGGGCGTAGTAGATCTCCTTGCCCAGGTCGATACGGTACAACGGCGGCATCGCCACATAGACGTGACCGGCATCCACCAGCGGGCGGAAATGCTGGACGAACAAGGCGCAGAGCAAGGTGGCGATGTGCAAGCCGTCGGAGTCGGCGTCGGCGAGGATGCAGATCTTGCCGTAACGCAACTGGCTCATGTCCTCGGCGCCCGGATCGACGCCGATGGCCACCGCGATGTTATGCACTTCCTGACTGGCCAGCACTTCGCTGCCGTCGACTTCCCAAGTGTTGAGGATCTTGCCCCGCAGCGGCAGGATCGCCTGGAACTCTTTGTCCCGCGCCTGCTTGGCCGAGCCGCCGGCAGAGTCACCTTCCACCAGGAACAGCTCGGAGCGCATCGGGTCCTGCCCGGCACAATCGGCGAGCTTGCCCGGCAGTGCCGGCCCCTGGGTGATGCGCTTGCGCTCGACCTTCTTGCTTGCCTTGAGGCGACGGCCGGCGTTGTTGATCGCCAGTTCGGCGAGGGCCAGGCCGGTTTCCGGATTGGCATTGAGCCACAGGCTGAACGCATCCTTGACCACCCCGGAGACAAACGCAGCCGCCTCGCGGGACGACAGGCGCTCCTTGGTCTGGCCGGAGAATTGCGGCTCCTGCATCTTCATCGACAATACGAAGGCGATGCGCTCCCAGACGTCTTCCGGCGCCAGTTTGACGCCACGGGGCAGCAGGTTACGGAATTCACAGAACTCGCGCATCGCATCGAGCAGGCCCTGGCGCAAGCCGTTGACGTGGGTGCCGCCCTGGGCAGTGGGGATCAGGTTGACGTAGCTTTCCTGGACGCTTTCGCCGCCCTCGGGCAGCCACAGCAGCGCCCAGTCCACGGCTTCCTTGTTACCGGCCAGGCTGCCGCAGAACGGCTCGTTGGGCAGGCGTTCGAAACCGTTGACCGCATCGACCAGGTACGAGCGAAGGCCGTCCTCGTAATGCCATTCGACTTTCTCGCCGGTGGCCTTGTCCTCGAAACTCACCAGCAGCCCCGGGCACAACACCGCCTTGGCTTTGAGGACGTGCTTGAGGCGAGTGACGGAAAACTTCGGTGAATCGAAGTACTTCGGGTCCGGCGCGAAATACACGCTGGTGCCGGTGTTGCGCTTGCCGACGGTGCCGACCACTTCCAGCTCGGTGGCCTTGTAGCCATCGGCGAAGGTCATCTGGTATTCGTTGCCGTCACGCTTGACCCGCACCCGCACCTGGGTCGACAAGGCGTTGACCACGGAAATACCCACCCCGTGCAGGCCGCCAGAGAACTGGTAGTTCTTGTTGGAAAACTTGCCGCCGGCGTGGAGCTTGGTGAGGATCAGCTCGACGCCCGACACACCCTCTTCAGGGTGAATGTCCACTGGCATGCCGCGGCCGTCATCGCTGACTTCCAATGAATGATCGGCGTGCAGGATGACCTGCACCGACTTCGCGTGCCCGGCCAAGGCTTCGTCGACGCTGTTGTCGATGACTTCCTGGGCAAGGTGATTCGGCCGACTGGTGTCGGTGTACATGCCGGGGCGCTTGCGCACCGGGTCGAGGCCCGAGAGGACTTCGATGGCGTCTGCGTTATAGGAGCTAGCGCTGGGAGTGGCCATGGGGTCTCGTCGTCAGTGTTCAGTGAAATAGAGGCAATGGTTCACAGTGAGGTGAAGTCGATCGCCTGGTACAAATCGGCGCCAATGCCGGCAAAACTCAATAACGCCGGCAACTGCTGGGCAAACCCTTGGAAACTGTGGTCGCCGCCGGCCTGGATACGCAACGCGCAGGCACGGTAATACTGCTGGGCGTGGCGATAATCCAGCGTTTCGTCACCGGTTTGCAACCATACCTGAAACCGCTGCGGATCCCGGGGCGCCGGCACCTCCAGCTCGGCCAGGGCCGTCACGTGGTCGTGGGTCAATTCCCAGGTCTCGTCGGTGTACAAATTCTTCTGCGTGCCCAGATAACCGTCGAACATCCGATGCGGGCTGACCGCCGGATTGACCAACAGGGCCTTGAGGCCGTGGCGCTCGGCCAAGTGAGTCGCATAGTAGCCGCCGAGCGAGCTGCCGACCAGCAGCGGCCGCCCCAGTTCTGTGATCGCCTGCTCCAACTGAGCAATCGCCTCGCGCGGATGGTGATGCAAGGCCGGCACCCGCAACTGGTCCCCCAGCCCGAGGCGCGTCATCACTTCGGTCAGTTGACAGGCCTTGGTCGACGCCGGGGCACTGTTGAAGCCATGGATATAAAGGATCGAACCCGACATGGGCAACTCCCTGGGTGCTGGGCAAAGGCCGGAGTTTACAGGGAGTTTGTGGAAGTTTGGGCGGTTTCGAATACCCCTCCGTCTTCGTGGCGAAGGAGCTTTGTCAGCCGTTAAAACTCCATTGCCTCGGCTCAACGATTGTTTCTGGGGGGTTGGGGGTAATCTTGGGCATGAGGGTAACTCTCGTCTACAGGTGGAGCTGCCACGTTCGTTTCCAAGCGAGGGGGTGGCAGCCGTACGCAGGTTGGAAAACCGAGGTAAACGAGCCCGGCAGACCCGAAGGTCTCCCGCGCACAGCTGCCATAACAGAAGCATGGTCAAAAAACGACCGAAGCATACGTTATGGAGAGCGCTTTCGCGCAGTTTACTGGGACTGTCAGAAATTTTGTGTTCGGGCATAACATGCTGAAGAGGTGCATGTATGCCAACCAAAAAGAAGACGGCCTTGGAGGCCAAAGCCGAGCTCCCTTCGATCCCGAAGGAGCTGATTGATCAGTTCGTCAAAGGCCCAATGACTGCCGAGGCGATTCAGGATGCGTCGATGGCCTTCAAGAAGGCGCTTATCGAGCGAGCCCTGGGCGCAGAGCTGGGCCACCATCTTGGCTATCCTCAGGGCGCGGAGCGTCCCGAGGAGTCGAGTAACCAGCGCAACGGTAAAAGCGGCAAGACCGTTCTGACAGACGACGGTCCGCTTCGTCTGGAGATTCCCCGTGATCGCGATGGCAGCTTTGCGCCGATCCTGATTCCCAAGCATGAGCGGCGCTTTACCGGGTTCGATGACAAGATCATCGCCATGTACGCTCGGGGCATGACGGTTCGCGAGATTCGCGCGTTTCTCTTGGAACAGTACGGGACAGATGTCTCGCACGACTTCATCAGTTCGGTCACCGACGCGGTGATGGAGGAGATCGGCGCCTGGCAGCAACGACCGCTTGAGCAGATGTATCCGGTCATCTTCTTCGACGCGTTGCGGGTCAAAATCAGGGAAGAAGGACTGGTCCGCAATAAGGCCATCTACTTGGCCTTGGGCGTATTACCGGACGGAACCCGCGATATCTTGGGCATCTGGATCGAGACAACGGAAGGCGCCAAGTTCTGGATGAAGGTCTTCAATGACCTCAAGACACGCGGAGTCGAAGATGTGCTGATTGCCGTGACCGATGGTCTCAAAGGCATGCCAGAAGCCCTGAGCGCGGTGTTTCCTGAGACGACTTTGCAAACCTGCATCGTACATCTGATCCGCAACAGCCTCGACTATGCAGCCTGGGACAAACGTCGGGAACTGGCCAAAGCGCTTAAGCCGATCTATCAAGCGATCAACGCCGAGGCCGCCGAAGCGGCTTTGGACTCGTTCGAAAATGGCCCCTGGGGCAAACAGTACCCAACCATCGTAGCTGCCTGGCGACGCGCCTGGGATCGAGTCATCCCGTTTTTTGTCTTTCCGCCCGCCATCCGGAAAGTGATTTACACGACCAATGCAATCGAGAGCATCAACGCTCAACTGCGCAAGATCATTAAAACGAGGGGGCACTTCCCAACCGATGAAGCTGCCACCAAGTTAATCTGGCTGGGCTTGCGCAATATAACCGCAAACTGGGGCAGTGCAGCCCATGACTGGAAAAGCGCCATGAATCAGTTCGCGATCCTGTACGGGGATCGGTTCATCAGGCCGACGTGGTAAATGAAGGTCTGCCTAACGGCAGGCCGTTACCGGCCCGCACACAAAAAATCTGACACTCCCAGTTTACTTATCGGGTTTCCAAGCCCGGTCGCTGAATTTGCAGCGACAGGAAAAAACTAGCGACAGCCCTTCCCACCCAGCAACCGCCAGCACTCGTCGGAAAAATCCGCTTGCGTCAGAAAGGTCTTCCGACCGCTCCCACAACCCTGGCAGGCTGCCGCCCGCCATCGCGAGCAGGCTCGCTCCCACAATGAAACCGGCGTACCCCCGCGAGAATCAGGCCGGCTGCCAGGCCGCCTCGCGCGGACCTTGATCTTGATCTTGATCTTGATCTTGATCTTGATCTTGATCTTGATCTTGATCTTGATCTTGATCTGAGACGCCCCGTTAACCACGATGGCCGAACGCAGGCATTGCGCAGTGGGCATCCCGGCATGGATGCCGGGATAGCCGCGCTGGGCCAGGGACGGCCCTTCGCGGCGGGCCTACGGAGCAATGCCGGAGTGAGGGCATGCCGAGCCTTGGCGAGGCACGGAGTGGTGGGGCAATATACGGATCACCCACATGGGTTACAAAAAAGTGCACTCACATAGGTAACACCCGGAGTGTCACGTAGCCATCAATGGCATCTCTTACGTCAATCCGTCCAAGGATGATTGGGCCGAAGATAACATCCCAGATCCCGTCCTCTATTTGCTCCAGTCCAATGGTCTGGTGCTTGAGCACATAGCCGACGTAGATCCTTAGACCACGACGATTGACGATGCCCGAGCAGTCCGCTTGGAGGCTATCGATATGGCTCGGGTAGGTCATATCAGGAAGCTTCTCAGGGTATTGGCGGGACGAAGGCTCATAGCAGGACGCGGGTGTCTTCTGCTTTAGAGCCTCGTGGAAACGCTCATAGTTGTAATGTTGCCTGAAACGATCAAAGTGCCGTTGTTGGGCCTCCCACGCTACCGCTGGTGGTGACGGAAGAGTACTTTTCAACGTTCGATGCATACGTTCATGCCGGCCATTTTGCTCCGGCCTGCCGGGTGCGATCCGCTCAGGAATGATCCCTAGACGCAACCACCAGATGGATAATTGGGAAAGGCCCGCACGCCCTTTGCTCGCAAACGGAACACCATTGTCGGTACGAATGCGCTCCGGCAGACCATGCTCACGAAACACCTGAGTAAACACCGCCTGGGTTTCCTGGAAGTTGGTGTTAGCCATGCTGTGGCAAGCGAGCAAGAAACGACTGGCATGGTCCATGATCGTCAATGGATAGCACCAGACACCCGCACCTGTCAGGAACTGGCCTTTGTAATCGGCGCTGAATAGCTGGTTGGGAGCCTCTGCTTTCTGCAGTGGTTTGGGATAAACCGCCACCCGTTGACGCAATCGGCGTGGTTTGACCAGCTCAGCTTTCTTTAGAATGTTGTAGATCGACGTCTTTGATGGCGGCGTCTGGTCAGGGAAACGCTCGAGCAAAGCCGCCTGAATTTTCTTGGGGCCAGGCTCTGTCTCACCCCGACCGCGTAATTCAATGATCGCCTCACGGACAGCCAGGGGCACTACCCATTCCTGGGTAAGCCGACGACGACTATGTTCTTCCAGTCCCGCCGGCCCTTCCTTCTCATACCGCTCGACCCATTTATAGCCAGTCTTGCGACTGATCTCGTAAGCCTGGCAAAGCGCACTGAAGCTTGGCGGGCCTTTGATGTAGTCCGCGATGAATAGCAGTTTCAGGTCCATAGGTTTCAGCTCTCGCCATGGCATGGTCAGATCCTCGAAAACCGACCCTGCCAGTTAAAAACTGTTACCTATGTGAGTGAACTGATTTGTAACCTATGTGGGTGAGTCATACCGCAAAGCCTTTTTGGTTACTTTTTTGGCGTCTGAAAAAAGTGACCCGCCGTAAGGGCGGAACCCTAAGCAGCCGTTACCGCAGAAATGGATATGTACCCGGTCAACAAACCCCTGGCCGGCTGCAAGGCCGCCTTCGCGAGCAAGCTCGCTCCCACAGTTTGGGGTCAGTCCAGTTTGATCGAACTCAGTAGCCGTTGGATCCGTAGTCAGGCTTAAACGCAAACCCAACCACCCGCTCAACTCCTGTCTCCAACCGCCCATCCGGCAACAACCGCAACCACCGATACCCTGGCGCCTGCGAGCCCACCGCAAAATCCTCACTCCCAGGCTCAAACTGAATACAGGTCGAAGGCGAAGCCAACAAACGAACCCCCTCGCGCACCCGGTCTATTTCCTGATGCACATGCCCCCACAACACCGCCCGCACCTGCGGAAACCGATCCAACACCGCAAACAGCGCCTCCGGATTGCGCAACCCGATCGGCTCCATCCACGCACAACCAATCGACACCGGATGATGATGCAGACACACCAGATGATGCCGCTCCGGCGCCTCGCTCAAGGCATTGGCCAACAGAATCAACTGCTCCTCGGCCAAAAAACCCGGCACCGAACCTGGCACGGCTGAATCCAGCAGAGTGACTCGCCAGTTGCCGATGTCCACCACCGGATCGAGCAACGTGCTCTGGACCGCCGCCTCAAGCATCACCTGCGGCTCATCATGATTGCCCGGAATCCACCGCGCCGGCGCATCGATACGCGCAGTCAGTTGCCGAAATGCCTCGTAGGATTGCAGCGTACCGTCCTGGGACAAGTCGCCAGTGGCGAGCATCAGGTCAACGTTCGGTTGCTGCTGGAGTACCAGGTCAACCACCGCCCGCAAGCTGTCACGGGTGTTCATACCCAGCAACGAAGCATCGGCCTCGGCGAACAAATGGCTGTCAGACAGTTGGACCAGCAGCGCCGCGTCGGCAGTGGTCAAGCTGGATACGCTCGGCAAATCGCTTTCTCCCAGGCGCAATCACGCCGTTGCATGAGCGGCAATTATGCTGGGGGATGATCGAAAGGGGAAACCCGCGAACCGGAACCGGTTCACAACTACCGTACGACTTCGAACTCGTGGCCCAGCGCCAGGCAATGACTCAGCCACTCGCCCAGGAACAGGTTCAACTGGGCCTTTTCGTCCGGCTGGTGCATTGACGCATTGGGGTAAGGATAGATGCCGCGAAAGCGTCGTGCATGTTCGGCGCTGACCACTTCGGCCATGCGTGCATCGTGATAGACCTGCACTTCCAGCTGCGGCACCGGCAGCCAGGGCAGGCTGTGCTCCTGGCGCACCTGCAATGTGGTGGTGTAGGGACAGGTCTGCAGCACTTCCAGGGCCAGTACGCCGAGCATCTGGTCGCCGTGGGTCACGGCGATGCGGCGCGGTGCCGGCTCGTTGCGCATGTCCGGCAACAAGCGCATCAGGCGAGCGTAGTTGGCCTCGCAGGCAGCCTGCAACCCCACCAGGTCGACGCGATAACGATCGCGCAGCTTGTTCAGGACCATAGCCCCCTCACTTCATCTCGATTCAAGGCCAGCCATTGCAAGGCAATGATGCTGGCCGCGTTGCAGATACGTCCGTCGCGCACCGCTTGCAGGGCGTCTTCGAAAGCCCAGGTCTTCACGCGGATATCTTCAGCCTCTTCCAGCAGGCCATGCAGGCCGCCGGCCCCCGTACTGTCGCAACGCCCCAGGTAAAGATGCACGAACTCATTGCTGCCGCCCGGCGACGGGAAATACTTGGTCATCGGCCAGAGCGCAGCGAAGACCAGCCCAGCTTCCTCCTGCGCTTCGCGATGAGCAACTTCTTCCGGTTGCTCGTCCTTGTCGATCAGACCAGCCACCAGTTCAACCAACCAGGGATTGGCGGCCTTGCCAATGGCACCCACGCGAAACTGCTCTATCAATACCACTTCGTCGCGCTGCGGATCGTAGGGCAGCACACACACCGCATCATGACGTACAAACAGTTCACGACTGATCTCACGGCTCATGCCACCGGCAAACAGCTCGTGGCGCAAGACGAGGCGGTCGAGCTTATAGAAACCCTTGAAGCAGGTTTCACGCTTGACGATGTCCACGTTGCTCGGTGTGGCGTTGGCGAAATCGGTCATGACAATCCTCGTGTGCAGTGGAACGATGCGAGGTTCCAACCTCGGCTTCGCGCCATCCTAACGCGCCCGTACCGTTTGATGCAGCCCCTTTCCACTGATCGGGATGGACGGCAGAAGGTGAAAGAACTCTAATGAGCTTAGTGGCGAACTGATTGCCCTGCCGACAGTCGAAGCGGGTAACTTTTTGCCTTTCCCTGTTTCACGAAGGACGCCCATGTCGCTTTTCAAGATTGCTTCGCTGGCCGCCATTGCCCTGATCCTGGGCGCTTGCCAGAGCCTGTTCCAACCCAATTACCGCGCCCCGCTGGAGACCACTCGCGATGCGTCGGAGCAATTGCAGCCTGGCTGCGCCAGCGCCGACTGCCCGCTGGTCAACATCGACACCCTGCATTTCCCTACCGAGCCCGCGCTGGATGGCATCATCGAGAAACGTCTGCTGCAAATGACCCGCACCACCCCGGACGCCCCGGTGGCGCCGACGCTGGCCGCCTATCGCGAACAGTTTCTGCGCAGCGCCGCACCGCGCAACAGCAGCTATCTGCAGGCCAAGGTACGTGAGCAACATGACGGCCTGGTGATCATCGAACTGTCCAGCTACCTGGACACCGGCGGCGCTCACGGCACCCCTGGTCGCGGTTTCATCAATTATTCGCGCCAGCAGCAAAAAGTGCTGACGCTGTCGGACATGCTGCTGCCGGGCCAGGAAGAAGCCTTCTGGAAAGCCGCCCAAGTGGCCCACAACAGCTGGCTGATCAGCACCAAGCTGGATCAGGAACCGGAATTCCTGAAGCAGTGGTCTTTCCAGAAAACCCCGCACATCGCGCTGACCTACGGTGGGGTGATCCTCAAATACGAAGTGAGCACCATCGCGCCGTACGCCCTGGGCCACATCGAACTGAAAATCGCCTACCCACGTCTCAACGGCATCCTCAAGCCCGAGCTGTTTCCCGGCCGTAGCTGAAAGCCCGGCCCAGCAACAATTGCAGCACCCCTGCCAGGATCAGCGACGGCAGGGTAGCGCCGATGTCCGGATAGAAGTTGGCCAGCAGGTGGTAGGTACTCACCCCGCCCAGCCAGGCCAACAACGCCGGCCAGCGCAACGCGACCGAGCGCACCTGGCTGCTGCGCTTGCGCAGGATGAAGTGATCCACCAGTACCACGCCAAACAGCGGCGCGAACACCGAGCCGATCAGCAACAGGAAGTTCTGGTACTGAGCCAGCGGCGCGAAGCAGGCGATCACGGTGCAGATGACACCAATCGCCAAGGCCAGGTGCTCGACCTTCAGCCCCGACAACATGCTCGTCGACACCGCCGCCGAGTGGATGTCGGCGAAAGCGTTCTCCGACTCGTCCAGCAGGATCAGCAGCAACGGAATGCCCAACCCGGCACCGGCCAGGGCCAGCAGCAACGCATTGACTTCACCGCTCGGCGCGAACGCCAGGGTGTAGGCCACGCCCAGGCTCATCAGCCAGACGTTACCGATGAAGAACCCCACGGCCGTGCCGCCGAAGACGTTTCTGGCGCGTTTGCCGAAACGCGAGTAGTCGGCGATCAGCGGCAACCAGGACAGCGGCATGGCGATGGCGATGTCAAAACCCACCGCCAGCGACATCGAACCGTCGCCGGCCTGGGCCCACAGCGCCGGCAGATCGGCCTTGGCGAACAGGTTCCAGGTCAACCAGATGCACGCCGCCAGCAGCAACCAGATGCCCCATTTGCGCAGGATTTTGCGTACGAAGGTCAGCGGCCCGCTCACCGCGAGCAGGGTCGCCAACGCGCCGAAGAACAGCGTCCACAGCAATGGATTCGAGCCCAGGCTGCCTTCGCTGAACGCCCGCGCGCCGAGCAGGCTGGCGGCGTCGCGCATGACGATGATTTCGAACGAGCCCCAGCCGATCAACTGCAACAGGTTCAACAGCGCCGGCACGCTCGCGCCCTTGCCACCGAGGCTGAGCTTGAGCGCGGCCATGGCCGACAGGCCGGTGTCGCTGCCAATCACCCCGACCGCCGCCAATAGCAGGACGCCCACCAGCGTGCCGAGGAAAATCGCCAGCAACGAACCGCTCAAGCCCAGGCCCGGCGCAAGCAAGGCGCCGACCTGCAAGACCATCAGGCCGATGCCCAAGGAGAACCACAGGGAAAACAGATCGCGGGCGCCGAAGAAGCGTTTATCCAGGGGCACCGCGGTGTCTGGGGAATAGGTGCTGGGTTGGATGTTCAAGGGTTGTTTTCTCAGAGAGATAATTGTTGTTCTGGTGATGGCTTTCGCGAGCAGGCTCGCTCCCACAGTGGAAGTCGGTGGTTCACAAATCTTGTGTTCACCGCAGATCCATTGTGGGAGCGAGCCTGCTCGCGAAGGCGGCGGCAAGATCACCACCGCCCTCAGCGCAGATCACACTTTCTTGTAAAGCTGACTACCTTCCTTCTTGAACCGCTCCGCCTGCTCCGCCAGGCCTTGGGCGACCTCGACATCCACCGCTTCAATGCGCTGGTTGGCCGCGTACTCGCGCACTTCCTGGGTGATTTTCATCGAGCAGAATTTCGGCCCGCACATCGAACAGAAATGCGCGACCTTGGCCGAATCCTTCGGCAGCGTTTCGTCGTGGTACGAGCGGGCGGTGTCCGGGTCGAGGCCGAGGTTGAACTGGTCTTCCCAGCGGAACTCGAACCGCGCCTTGCTCAAGGCGTTGTCACGGATCTGCGCGCCCGGATGCCCTTTGGCCAGATCGGCAGCATGCGCGGCGATTTTGTAAGTGATGATTCCCGTCTTGACGTCATCCTTGTTCGGCAAGCCGAGGTGTTCCTTCGGCGTGACGTAGCAGAGCATCGCGCACCCGAACCAGCCGATCATCGCCGCGCCGATGCCGGAGGTGATGTGATCGTAGCCCGGCGCAATGTCGGTGGTCAGCGGGCCGAGGGTGTAGAACGGCGCCTCGTCACAGCATTCCAGCTGCTTGTCCATGTTCTCCTTGATCAGCTGCATCGGCACGTGGCCGGGGCCTTCGATCATGCATTGCACGTCGTGCTTCCAGGCGATCTTGGTCAGCTCGCCGAGGGTTTCCAGCTCGCCGAACTGCGCTTCGTCGTTGGCGTCGGCAATCGAGCCCGGACGCAGGCCGTCGCCCAGCGAGAAGCTGACGTCGTAGGCCTTCATGATTTCGCAGATGTCTTCGAAGTGGGTGTAGAGGAAGTTCTCCTTGTGGTGCGCCAGGCACCACTTGGCCATGATCGAACCGCCACGGCTGACGATACCGGTGACGCGCTTGGCGGTCATCGGCACATAACGCAGCAACACGCCGGCATGGATGGTGAAGTAGTCGACACCCTGCTCGGCCTGTTCGATCAGCGTGTCGCGAAACAACTCCCAGGTCAGGTCTTCGGCCGCGCCGCCGACTTTTTCCAGGGCCTGGTAGATCGGCACGGTGCCGATCGGCACCGGCGAGTTGCGGATGATCCATTCGCGGGTTTCGTGGATGTGCTTGCCGGTGGACAGGTCCATGACCGTGTCCGAACCCCAGCGGATGCCCCATGTCAGCTTCGCCACTTCTTCTTCGATGGACGAACCCAGCGCGCTGTTGCCGATGTTGCCGTTGATCTTCACCAGGAAGTTACGGCCGATGATCATCGGTTCCAGTTCGGTGTGGTTGATGTTGGCCGGGATGATCGCGCGGCCACGGGCGATTTCGTCACGGACGAATTCCGGGGTGATGACTTTCGGCACGCTGGCGCCGAAGCTGTGACCAGCATGTTGCTGGTCCAGCAGGCCGGCGGCGCGGGCCACTTCCAGCTTCATGTTTTCGCGGATGGCGACGTATTCCATCTCGGCGGTGATGATGCCTTGGCGCGCGTAGTGCATCTGGCTGACGTTGGCGCCCGGCTTGGCGCGACGCGGGTTGTTTACGTGAGCGAAGCGCAGCTTGGTCAGCTCGGGATCGGCCAGGCGTTCCTGGCCGAAATTGGAACTCAGGCCGGCGAGACGCTCGGTGTCGCCACGGGCTTCGATCCACGGCGAGCGCACATCGGCCAGGCCCTTGCGCACATCAATGGTCACGTTCGGGTCGGTGTAGGGCCCCGAGGTGTCATACACCACCACTGGCGCGTTGATTTCGCCGCCGAAGTCGGTGGGGGTCACGTCGAGGCTGATTTCGCGCATCGGCACGCGGATATCCGGGCGACTGCCCTGGACGTAGATTTTTTGCGAGCGGGTAAACGGTTGGACCGATTGCTGATCGACCTGGGCCGATTCACTGAGGTTGGTCGCGTTTTTTGATTTTGTCGTCATCACGGGCTCTCCAGACACACATCCAGGCAGTGGATTTTTGTCGGAGCGAACCTGTGGCGAATGGACGCGTCCCTGCACGAAAGTGCGAACGCTGTGCTTGCTGCTCGAGCCTGTTCGAAGATCGAAAGTCGATTGTCGAACAACATCCCGGACGAAGCACAAGAGGACTCGCCGGGTGACGAGAAATCTTGTTCCCTACGCAGGCGCTAACCTGATCAGGTTCAACGGGATCCGAAATTATTCGATCTCAGCCTCATAGCAAGGCACCCCGACAAGAACCCGGCCAGTCTAGACACAACCGGCGCAGAACGCCATCGCCAGGGCAAAAGCCGTGATGAATGGCGCATATACAGGATTGTTGCCGTGCGTAGGCGCAACTACACTCGCTACGCCGCGCGCCTGTTATGCGCATTCAATCTTGAACGTAGGGATCGCCTCATGCTGCGCAAACTCTCACTGGCCCTTGCCGTGTCTTGTGCGACCAATGGAATGGCCTGGGCCGCCGAAGCCCCGTTATCCACCAGAACCGACCTGGTCAGCGTGTACCAGGAAGCGGTGGACAACAACGCCGACCTGGCCGCCGCCCGCGCCCAATACGGCGCCCAGAAAGAAGTGGTGCCCCAGGCCCGCGCCGGGCTGTTGCCCAATCTTTCGGCCGGAGCCGACCTGAACAACACCCGCACCGAACTCGACCAGCCGGCGATGACCGCCACCCGCAGCTCGACGGTGTACCAGGCCACCCTGTCCCAGCCGATTTTCCGCGCCGACCGCTGGTTCCAGTTGCAGGCCGCCAAATCGGTCAACGAACAAGCGTCGCTGCAGTTGTCGGCCACCGAGCAGAACCTGATCCTGCAAAGCGCCGAAGCTTATTTCAATGTGCTGCGCAGCCAGGACAACCTGGCCTCGACCAAGGCCGAGGAAGCCGCGTTCAGGCGCCAGCTCGACCAGTCCAACGAACGCTTCGACGTCGGTCTGTCGGACAAGACCGACGTGCTGCAATCCCAGGCCAGCTACGATACCGCCCGGGCCAACCGGATCATCGCGCAGCGCCAGGTCGAAGATGCCTTCGAAGCGCTGATCACCCTGACCAACCGCCAATACAATGCGATCCAGGGCGTCGTCCACACCCTGCCGATCCTGCCGCCGGCGCCCAACGACGCCAAGGCCTGGGTCGACACTGCCGCCAAGCAGAACCTCAACCTGCTGGCCAGCAATTACGCCGTCGACGCCGCCGAAGACACCTTGCGCCAGCGCAAGGCCGGCCACGCGCCAACCCTCGATGCAATCGCCCAGTACCGCAAAGGTGACAACGACGGCCTCGGCTTTACCAACCCGAGCCCCACCGGCCAGCGCTACGGTGGCGACGCGGAGCAACGCACCATCGGCCTGCAATTGAGTATTCCGATCTACAGCGGCGGGCTGACCAGCTCCCAGGTGCGCGAGTCCTACTCGCAACTCACCCAGACCGAGCAGCAGCGCGAAGGCCTGCGCCGCCAGGTGGTGGAGAACACCCGCAACCTGCACCGCGCGGTGAACACCGATGTGGAACAGGTCCAGGCCCGGCGCCAGTCGATCATTTCCAACCAGAGCGCGGTGGACGCCACGGAAATCGGCTATCAGGTGGGCACCCGCAACATCGTCGATGTGCTCGACGCCCAGCGCCAGCTGTACACTTCGGTGCGCGATTACAACAACGCCCGGTACGACTACATCCTCGACAATCTGCGCCTCAAACAGGCCGCCGGGACGTTGAGCCCGGAAGACCTGCAGGCCCTGTCCCGCTACCTCAAGCCCGATTACAACCCGGACAAGGACTTCCTGCCGCCGGACCTGGCACAGGCCGCCGCGCAGCAACTGCGCGCTCGGCCGGCGCAGTAGCACACCCGCAAGCAATCCCCCCGTGGCGAGGGAGCTTGCTCCCGCTGGCCTGCCAAGCAGGCCCAAGGCCAGTCACCGCGTTCCGCCAGCCAGAACGGTAGTGCCGATTTTACGACTGCTTCGCAGCCGAGCGGGAGCAAGCTCCCTCGCCACAAAGGCTCAATCGAGCAACCGCCCCAACCCGTCCAGCAATCGCTGCAACGCGCCCTGGTTGCTGCGCATCACCTTCAACCCCGCCTCGGCCATGCGCTGGGCATCGCGGGGCAGTTCGAACAGGCGCTGTACCGCCAGGGCCAGGCTTTCGGCATCTTCGACTTCCTGCAACGCCCCGGCCGCCCGTAGTTGCGCGGCGATTTCGAGGAAGTTGAACAGGTGTGGGCCACTGAGGACCGGTTTTGCCAGCGCCGCCGGTTCGAGCAGGTTGTGCCCGCCGTTGGGCACCAGGCTGCCGCCGACAAAAGCGCTGTCGGCCAGCGCGTAGAGAAACAGCAGCTCGCCCATGGTGTCGCCCAGCAGCACCGATGCCTGGGCAGTGACCGGTTGCGCACTGGAACGCCGGACCGTGGCGAAACCTTCACGCTCACACAACTGCGCCACCGAATCGAAGCGTTCCGGATGCCGCGGCACCAGGATCAACAACGCATCGGGATAACTGGCGAGCAGCCGTTGGTGGGCTGCCAATACCACTTCATCCTCGCCGTCATGGGTGCTGGCGGCGATCCACACCGGGCGGTCCACGGCTTGCCATTGGCGGCGCAAGGCGCTGGCGCTTTCGAGCAGTTGCGGATCGACGGTCAAGTCGAACTTGATCGAGCCCGTCACCTCGACGGTTTCGGCTCGGGCACCGAGTTGGCGAAACCGCTCGGCCTCGGCTTCGGTTTGCACGGCAAACAGGCTCATCTCGCCGAGCATCGGCCGGGTCAGTTTGGGAAAACGGGCATAGCCGCGCGCCGAACGCTCCGACAGCCGGGCATTGGCCAACGCCACCGGGATGCCGCGCCTGGCGCACTGATGGATGTGGTTGGGCCACAGCTCGGTTTCCATGATCACCGCCAGTTTCGGCCGGACCTGATCGAGAAAACGCCTGGCCGCGCAAGGCAGGTCATAAGGCAGATAGCAGTGCTGGACGCGCGGCTCCTCGGCGAACAACGCCTTGATCCGCTCCGAACCGGTGGGCGTCATGCACGTCACCGTGATCGGCAGCTGTGGATAACGTTGCAGCAAGGCGCGGATCATCGGCGCGGCGGCAATGCTTTCGCCCACCGACACCGCGTGGACCCAGATGCCGCCCGGAACCAGTGCCGGCAAGCCCCACGCAAACCGCTCGCCGATGCGGCGGGCATACGCCGGGGCCTTGCGCGCCCGCAACCACAGCCGAATCGCCACCAGCGGCAGCCCCAGATAAAACAATGCGCTATAGAGAGTTCTGTTCATGGCGGCGGAGTTTATCGGTTTTTCAGCCGATCGCCTGCAACTGCACGGCAAAACGTTCCGCCAGCCAGCGCGCGGCCGGGCCCAGCGGTTCATCGCGACGCCAGACCAGCTCCACCACCAGGGCCGGCGGGGTCCATTCGCTGCTCAGCTCGACCATCTCTCCCAGATAGGCCGGGTATTGCACAACGTGGCGAGGGAGCCAGGCCCAGCCCAGGCCACTTCTGAGCCATTCGGCGAGCACATAGAAGCTGTCGGCGCGCCAGACCTGCGGGCTGGCCTGCTCGCTGCCGGGGTAGACGCTGGTCTGGGTCGCCATCAGCAACTGCCGGTGCCGGGCCATTTCCCGGCACGACACATAACCATGGTGCGCCAGTGGATGGCCCCGGCCACACACCGTGACCATCTCGACGCTGCCCAGCACGCGCCGCTCCAGCGCCTCTGGGATCTGGTCGTGATAGAACAGCAAGCCGAGATCGGCGCGACGCTCCACCAGTTTGCGCGCCACGTCGCCCTGGGCGGCGCTGGCAAGCTGCACTTCGAGCGTTGGAAACTGCTCGGCCAGCGCCACCAGGCTGTCGATTACCGGTTGATAGGGCATGGCTTCATCCTGGGCCAGGCGCAGCGAAGCCTCCTGCCCGCGCATCAAGGCCAGGGCTCGACCGTTGAGCCGCTCGCATTGGCGCAACACTTCCCGCGCCTCTTCCAGCAGCGTCTCGCCCGCATCGGTGAGCCGGGGCTGGCGGCCGCTGCTGCGCTCGAACAGGTTCACGCCAAGGTCGGCTTCGAGCAGGGCAATCGCGCTGCTGATGGCCGATTGCGCCTTGCGCTGGTCCCTAGCCACGGCTGAAAACGAGCGTTTCTCGGCCACACCGACAAACAGCCGCAACTGCTCCAGATTCCATTGAACATTCATGGCGCAACCTATCTCCATTACAGATAGGTAATGACTTTACCGCATCTGCTCGTTCTCTAGAATGTCCCCATCGAAACACGCAACCGCCAATGAGGATCTGCCCATGAACGCCTACTACTACCTGGCCATCGCCATCTGCGCTGAAGTGATCGCCACCGTTTCGATGAAAGCGGTCAAAGGCTTGAGCACACCGCTGCCCCTGCTGCTGGTCGTCGCCGGTTACGGCATTGCGTTCTGGATGCTGACGCTGGTGGTGCGCACCGTACCGGTAGGCGTGGCCTACGCGGTCTGGGCCGGGATGGGCATCGTCATGGTCAGCGTGGCGGCGCTGTTCATCTACGGCCAGAAACTCGACGTACCGGCGATGCTGGGGATGGCGTTGATCGTGCTGGGGGTGGTGGTGATTCAGTTGTTTTCCAAAACCGCCGGGCACTGAAACACATTGTTTATGGACTGGAATGCATCGTGGCGAGGGAGCTTGCTCCCGCTGGATCGCGCAGCGGTCCCAAGCCTTCAGGGCCGCTACGCAGCCCAGCGGGAGCAAGCTCCCTCGCCACAAACGCCTTTCGCAACTTGTCACCTTGACCATCAGCAAATTCCACCCGCACCGAGTCTGTATACTGCGCCCTCGTCTTGAACACTGAGGTCGCTGCATGCCATCCGTTATTTCCACCGACATCCTGATTGTCGGCGCCGGAGTCGCCGGCCTCTGGCTGAACGCGCGCTTGCGCCGCCAGGGGTTTTCAACCGTGCTGGTGGAAAGCGCCAGCCTCGGTGGCGGGCAGAGTGTCAAATCCCAGGGCATCATCCATGGGGGCGCCAAATACGCGCTGCACGGAGCCCTGACCGGCGCCTCGGAAGCCATCGCCGACATGCCGCGCCGCTGGCGCGAAGCCCTGAAGGGCGACGGTGAGTTGGATCTGTCCGGCGTACGCATGTTGTCCGACGCTCATTATCTCTGGTCTCCCGGCACCCTGGCCGGCAACCTGACCAGTTTCTTCGCCAGCAAGGCCGTGCGCGGTCGCGTCGACCAGGTCAAGGGCGAGCAACTGCCGCCGGCCCTGCAGGACAAGCGCTTCAAGGGCAAGGTCTACCGCCTCGCCGAGCTGGTGGTGGACGTTCCCAGCCTGATTGCACGCCTGGCGGACCTGGCCGGCGACAGCCTGCTGGCCGGACAGCGCATCGAACCCTTGCACGAACAGGGCGAGCTGGTCGGACTGAAGGTCGACGACCGCGAGATCCGCGCCCAACGCATTGTTCTCAGCGCTGGCGGTGGCACTGCCGATTTGCTCAAGGCCCTGGGCCTGGATCAGCCGGCCATGCAGACCCGGCCGCTGCACATGGTGCTGGTCAAGGGGCCGAGCCTCAAGCCGTTGTATGCGCACTGCCTGGGCGGCGGACCGAAGCCACGCGTCACCGTGACCACCCACCCGGCTGCCGATGGCCAGTGGGTCTGGTACCTGGGTGGCGACCTCGCCGAGGGCGATGCCGTCGCCCGCGAACCCGCCGCGCAGATTGCCGTCGCCCAGAAAGAAATCAGCCAGTTGCTGCCGTGGATCGACCTCAGTACGGCGCAATGGGCCACGCTGCGGGTCGCGCGCGCCGAACCGCTGCAATCGGGCCTGACCCGTCCGGACAATGCCTTTGTCGCCGAGCAGGGACGCCTGCTGGTGGGTTGGCCGACCAAGCTGGCACTGGCCCCGGATTTTTCCGACCGGGTCATCACCGCGCTGCAACGCGACGGCATCCAGCCCAGCCACCCCGCGCCGCTGCCGGCCCTGCCGAAACCGCCCATGGGCGTCCCCGCCTGGGAGCAATTGTTGCCATGAGCCTACCGACCCTGCACGACCTGCATCGCCCGCTGGGCCATAACGGCCCGCTGGTTTCTCCCCTGGGCCTGGGCACGGTCAAGCTTGGCCGCGACCAGGGCGTCAAGTACCCCAACGGTTTTCGCATCCCGGATGACAGCGAAGCGCGCATGCTGCTCAAGCTGGCCCGCGAGCTGGGCATCAACCTGATCGACACCGCGCCGGCTTATGGGCACAGCGAAGAACGCCTCGGCCCACTGCTGCGCGGCCAGCGTCACGACTGGGTGATCGTCAGCAAGGTCGGTGAAGAATTCAGTGATGGCCAGTCGCGCCACGACTTCAGCGCCGCCCATACGCGGTTCTCGGTGGAGCGCAGCCTCAAACGCCTGGAAACCGAGTATATCGACCTGGTACTGGTGCACTCGGACGGCAACGATCTGGCGATCCTCAACGACAGCGAGGTCTACCCGACCCTGGCGGCCCTCAAGCGCGAGGGCAAGATCGGTGGCTTCGGTTTCTCCGGCAAGACCGTCGACGGTGGCTTGAAAGCTCTGGAGCAAGGTGATTGCGCGATGGTCACCTACAATCTGAACGAACGAAGCGAAAAGGCGGTCATTGACTACGCAAGCGAGCACGGCAAGGCGATCCTGGTAAAAAAAGCCCTGGCCAGCGGTCACGTCTGCCTGAGCCCCGGCGAAGACCCGGTTCGCACCAGCTTCGAACTGTTGTTTGAGCATCCCGGGGTTGCCAGTGCTATTGTCGGCACCATCAATCCGCTGCACCTCGCCCATAACGTCGCGACCGTAGCCAAGGTCCTGCGTAAAAACTGACGCCGCCTACGCGGTCTTAAGCAAGGAGCCGACATGCCGCGTACGCTCATCAGAAAAAACCCGAGCAACTTCAAGACCCTGCCCCTCGCTGTCGAAGCAACGCCCGAAGGCCTGACATACCAGAGCGTGGGCATGCCGCTGAATTTCGCCCAGACTTTGCAGCGGCGCCGCCCCGTGACAGTCGACGATGCCGAGCGTTTTTCCGTGGAACTGGCGAACCTGGGCGTCTCGGTGCGCCTGACGCTGCATTGGCAGAACCGCGATTATTGGGTGCTCGTGCGTCAACGCCGACAGGATCGCGGCGATGTAGTGCTCAAGCTGATTTCCGGCTACGTCCCGGCCCATGAATTGAACCTGCCGCTGCTCACCGCGATCAACGAAATAGCCGAAGAATGCCTGCTGGAAACCCCTGAAGGCTGGCTCGGCGGACGTTTCAACGACACGTGGTTGCCGGCGCCCTATTCAAGCGCCCTGCATTACCGCGAGGCCCTGCCGTTTCGACTGGCCCCGCTATCGGGCTCGGCTCGCCCGGTGCGCTGCGCCAACCTGCAACTGATCGAACGCCCAAGGGCCTACGTCCATTTGCCCACGGCATCGCTGCAGTTGATCTACGATTTGCGCCTGGATGTGCCCAAGGAAGCCAAGTCCCTGAGCCTTTTCCATGTCGATGAACGGCTGGAGGGCGACCAACTGGTCGCGCGCCTGGATCGCAAGCGGCCCGATCTCTACCTGATGCCGCTGCAGGACGGGCAACCCTTGCCCGAGCTGTATACGTTGAAGAAGGATCAGCTATACCCGGCCAGCACCCGAGGGTTGTATCTGGCGGAGAGCTTCGCCCGGCAGGACGGCTGGCTGGTGCGCGAGGAGCGGATTCGCTGGAAGGACTGGCTGCGCCAGCAAGGGCTGACGCCGCCAGGCAAAGAGTCCGGGCTGACCCGATTGAAGGGCAAGGCCCGGCAGCTGCTCAAGAAGATCGTGCCACGCAAGGTGGTGCGTTAGTCACAGCGATCTGGAAATGCTCTTGTGGCGAGGGAGCTTGCTCCCGCTGGGTTGCGCAGCGACCCCCCTTTTTTTTTCATGGGCGCTGCGCACCCAAGCGGGAGCAAGCTCCCTCGCCACAAAAGCTCCCCAGCCATGGAGCTAGCTCGACGGCAATGGCTCAGTTATTGCGGATCTTCTCCACAATTGCCGTCGTCGAGCTGTTCTCCACCAGCCCCAGCACCTTCACGGTGCCGCCATAAGCCGCGACGATATCGGCGCCGACGACCTGGTCGATGCCATAGTCGCCACCCTTGACCAGCACGTCCGGCTTGACCTGACGCAGCAGGTTTTCCGGCGTGCCTTCACTGAAGCTGATCACCCAGTCCACCGCGCCAAGGCCGGCCAGCACCGCCATGCGCCGGTCAACGCTGTTGATCGGCCGGCCCGGCCCTTTGAGACGGCTTACGGAGGCATCGTCGTTGACCGCGACGATCAGGCGATCGCCTTGGGCCCTGGCCTGTTCGAGGTACGTCACATGGCCGGCATGGAGGATGTCAAAGCAACCGTTGGTGAACACGATTGTTTCGTTGTGCGCGCGGGCGTCGTCGACGGCCAGCAGCAACTGCTCCAGCCCGAGCACGCCACGCTCGGAACCCTCTTCACGCTGGATGGCGCGACGCAGCTCCGGAGCGCTGATAGCCGCCGTACCCAGCTTGCCAACCACGATACCGGCCGCGAGGTTCGCCAGGGCCACCGCATGGGGCAGTTCCTCGCCAGCGGCGATGGCCGCCGCCAGTGTGGAAATCACCGTATCGCCGGCACCCGTCACGTCGAATACCTCACGGGCACGGGCCGGCAGGTGCAGCGCCGGATGATCGGGACGCAACAAGGTCATGCCATGTTCGCCCCGGGTGACCAGCAGCGCACCGAGCTCCAGGTCGTGCATCAGCTGTGCGCCTTTGCTCACCAGCTCGTGCTCGTCGGCGCAGCCACCGACGATGGTCTCGAATTCGCTTAGGTTCGGGGTGATCAGGCTCGCGCCACGGTAGATGGAAAAATCCTTGCCCTTGGGGTCGGCCAACACCGGAATACCCCGGGCCCGGGCCGCCTGGATCAGCGTCTGGTGATTTTTCAAGGCGCCCTTGCCGTAGTCCGACAACACCAGCACCTTGATACCTTCGAGCAGTTGATCGACCTCGGCGCCAAGGGCCAGGGGATCGGTGGCGAACGGTTCTTCGAAATCGATCCGCAACAGTTGCTGATGGCGGCTGATGACCCGCAACTTGACGATCGTCGGCTGGTGCGCAATGCGCTGGAATATCGCCCGCACGCCCGCGCCCTTGAGGCTGTTGGCCAGGCTGTCGGCGGCTTCGTCGTCGCCGGTCACGCCGACCAGGGACGCCGGTGCGCCGAGCGCGGCAATGTTCAGGGCGACGTTGGCGGCGCCACCTGGCCGATCCTCGATATGCTCGACCCTGACCACCGGCACCGGTGCCTCGGGGGAAATCCGTGATGTACCGCCATGCCAATAGCGGTCGAGCATGACATCGCCGACCACCAATACAGGGGCTTGATCGAATCGCGGCATGGACAACTTCATGGAGCATCCCACATACAAAATGAACAGGGGCGCGATATTAGCACAGGGTTGGGGAAGGCTCGTCCATGGCGGTTATCGGATGAGATGCACGGGCTGGCCGAGGCACCTCGACGGCTCAAGGTCGACGGGCCTGGTCGTCCTCCGGCGGCGTCCCATTCAGCCGCCGGACCCAGAAAAGCTCGTGGCGCCGAACCGCCTTGCGGAAAAATTCGTCTTCTCCGGTGCTGGGCCAGCGGCGCCCGGCCAGCAGTCGCTGGATGATACGGCGCAGCCGTCGCTTGAACGGAGGTCGGCCCTGCAAGTCATGCTGCATGCCCAGGGCCATGGCCTTGTCCATGCGGGTGGAGGCGTCCAGCGACGGGCTCCACAACCCATCGGCCGGCAACGGTTCGATGGCCGGCGGCAGCGCAATGCCATGGCCTGCCGGGCCCATCGGCCAGCGGTCGTTGTCGTGCAGGTGATTGGCATAGAGCAGCAATGTCTGTGGCCGCCAGGTGCTGAGTTCGATCGCCTCCATCAGCGCCCGGGTACTGGCGACATGATCGCTGTGCGGGTCCAGCTCGGGGTGCGGCGTCAGCACCACCTCGGGCCGGTGATGTTCGAGCAGCCGCGCAAGGTCGGCCACCAGGTTGCGCCACGTCGGCAGGCCATCCGCGTCACCCGGCAGGTTCAAGGCATTGAACCGCCGGGCTTCGCGGATATCGCTCTCGCCCGACTCTCGCGAGCCAAAGGCCTGGACCGGCGTCTTGGCCATGGCCTCCAATTGCAGGCAGTAGTAACCCAGCTGCACGCACTGCTGTTGCGCCACGCCCCCCCACAATGGCACGGCCAGGCTGTCCCAACTGCGCAGGCGACCCTTGAGACGAGCGGCCTCGGCGGGATCCAGGCCCATGTCGCGATAACGCTCGGCCTCGATCTCACCCTGGGTCAGCGTAACGATCGCAACCTCGCTGGCACGGCTGTACAGCCCGAACGCCGCGAGTTCGGCGTCATCGGCATGGGGCGCGACGATCAGCAGGCGCTGCCGGGCGAAATCCGGGTTGCTCAGTACATGCAACGTAGCCTGGGGAGCCAGGCTGCAAAAACGTCCGCGCAAGGCCAGGGTTCCGGTAGTCAGCGCGGTTCCTTGCCCGGACAGATTGAGGAAGCGCTCGCCACAGACGCCCCGTTCAAGATCCTGGCGATCCTCACCGATCCACACCTGTGGGTCGAGGAAGCGCCCCAGCCAACGACTTTTTACCCGTACCTGCAGGATCAGCGTCTGCCGGGCATCGAACTGACCCGTGACCTGCAGCCGTCCGCCGCTCAGCGTGACGGGAAATTGCGGGGTATCTTGCGGAAAGTCATAGCGATAATCATCGCTCGGAGCATAGAACAGATGGTCGGAGAACCACGCTTCATGAGCCACCCAGCCCAACAGGAGAAACACCGGCAACGACCACCACGAGACCGTGAAGCCGAGCACCAGCGCCGCCAGCAGCGCGCCGGCCAGAACCAGGCGCTTGCGTTGACGGTGGCGTTTGAGCAGTTGCTGCTTGCGTGCGCTCACGGTGCTGTTCCCTCGTTCATCAGCTGCGTGTCCTCGCTCAAACCTGGTAGACCGGAACCCGGTTGCACCAGCGATCCTTGTATTCGCGATCGGCGCGGCCGAACGAGTAGCGCAACGGTTTGCCCGCCGCCCGGGCGTGCTCCCACTGTGCCTGGGTGTTGACGAAGCTGAGTACGCTGCCCGGGCTGAAATCGCGGCTCTGCGGGTCAACCCCGCCATTGATATATTCCAGGCTGAACCAGCCGGGCGCCTCGACCCGATACAGAATCTGGATCGCCACCGGTTCGTCATTCAAATAGATCAGCGAGCCGGTCATGAATTCGCGCATCAGGCTGAACACCTCGGCCAGATGGGTCTTGCCGGGGGCTTCGAAATTCCAGCGACGCTGGAACAGGTCGGCATACACCGCAGCCTGCTCGCCGGGGCTCAGGTCGAGCATTGGCCGGATACTGCCACCGGCGTCTTCCAGCAGACGCTGCTCGCGGCGCTGGTTGTAGCGAAACTTCTTGCTGTAGTCCTCGGGCTCACGCGCCAGCGCCAGGCCTTCGGGTTGTTCGGCGAGACCGATGATGTGCGGTGCATTCAGTTCGGACACATACCGCATGCGGTGCCGCAGGCGAACCTGGGCGCCTTGGCTGACGGGCAGGATGACCTCGGCATTGCCGAGGTCGAGCATGCCACGCTTGCCTTCACGCTTGAGCACATCCTTGGACAGCGCCACATGCCGGCCCCAGGTAGGCATGGCGGCACACAGCTGGCCGTCAACGAGCCAGCCCAGGTAGCGCACCGGAATGCCCACCAGCCCGGCCAGGCGCTCGACCACATCAGGGTGTGTCGCCACGCTGCCACCGAATTGATGCCAGGCCTGGGCGTAAGCCACGGCGTCTATGGGGGTCCAACCGTTTTCGCGCCAGGCCCGCCAGTAACTCAGGATCAAACGAAGGTCTCCTTCGCCACCTCATCGGCAGCCTCGACGAAATCCTTCTCGTGCAAGCGTGCGTAGAAGCCATTCAGCGCCAGCAACTCGGCGTGGGTACCGCGCTCGACGATACGGCCCTTGTCCATCAGCAGGATGAGATCGGCTTTCTCGATCGTCGATAACCGGTGGGCGATGACCAACGTGGTGCGCCCTTTCATCACCTGGTCGAGGGCTGCCTGGATGTGCCGCTCGGACTCGGTGTCCAGCGCCGACGTGGCTTCATCGAGGATCAGCAGCGGAGCGTTCTTGAGCAACGCCCGGGCAATCGCCAGGCGCTGGCGCTGGCCGCCGGACAGCAGCACGCCGTTCTCGCCCACCAGGGTGTCGTAACCCTGGGGCATCTGCTCGATGAACTCGGCCGCGTAGGCATCTTCGGCAGCCCTGCGGACGTCTTCGAACGGTGCGCCGGCAAGATCGCCATAGGCGATGTTGTTGGTGACACTGTCGTTGAACAGCGTGACCTGCTGGTTCACCAAGGCGATGTGCCTACGCAGATTGGTCAACCGGTACTGCTCGACATCCACGCCGTCGAGCAATATCTGGCCCTTGTCGTGGTGATAGAACCGCGGAATGAGGTTGGCAAGGGTCGACTTGCCGCTGCCCGAGCGCCCTACCAGGGCAATCATCTGGCCCTCTTCCGCGGTAAAGGAGATATCGTCGAGCACGAGCCTTTCCGTACCCGGGTATTGGAAGCTCAGGTTACGCACTTCCAGGCGACCGTTGACCCGGACCATTTCCTGGGTGCCGGTATCGATTTCGGGCTCTTCGTCGAGCTGCTCGAAAATGCTTTCCGCCGCGGCCAGTCCTTTCTGGATCGTGGCGCTGACTTCCGACAACTGGCGGATAGGCTTGGGTAGCAGACCGGCGGCGGTGATGTAGGCAACCAGTTCCCCTGCCGATGCATCGCCACGCAGGTAAAGCACCAGGTACATCAACACGGCCATGCCGATATAGATCACCAGTTGCAGCATCGGCGTGTAGATCGACTGGGTCCGCGTCATGCCCAGGCTGCGGTTCATGTTATCGGCGCTGGCCTTGTGAAACCGCTCGATTTCGTAGTGTTCGCCGCCGAAGCTGCGTACCACGCGATAGCCCTGGATGGTTTCCGACGCCACGTGGGTCACATCGCCCATCGCCACCTGGATCTTTTTGCTCTGCTTACGGAATTTCTTGCTGGCGCTACTCACCAGCACGGCAATGACCGGCAGGATCGCCAGCAATACCAGGGTCATTTTCCAGTTGCTGTAAAGCAGGTAGCCGAACAGGAACACCACGGTCAGGCCTTCCCGGATGACAACCTTGATGGCATCGGTGGCGGCGCCGGTGACCATGGTCACGTTGTAGGTGATACGGGAAATCAGGTGGCCGGAGTTATGGTTGTCGAAATAACGGTTGGGCAAGGTCAGCAGGTTGTCGAACAGCGCGCAACGCAAGTCATGGACGACGCCCCGGGCGACCTTGGCCAGATAGTAGTTGCCCAGGAACGAACCGATCCCCTGGTAAACCGCGATCAGCACGATCAACAGCGGCACCCCGAGCACTAGCGAGACCCCCATGAAGCGGGTGTCATTGGGCTTTTGCAGCGCGTCGAGAAAATGCTTGAGCATGTCCGCCAGCATCGGCTGGCTGGATGCAAACAACACGAAGCCAACGATACTGACGGCGAAAGCGCCCCAATACGGGAGAACGTATTTCAGCAATCGCAAGTAAATCTTCATGCTCGATTGCTGGTCGGAATTGGCCATTCGGTGCGCCTCGCACGTTTGAAAAGACAGACAAGCTGCGGATTGTAACAGCGAACCAATTACATCGGTTCAGTCAGGAGGAAGTCCCTGCGGCGCGACCTCGGGCAGCCAGCACGATGCTCAACGCAATGGGCAGCCAGATGACCAACCAGTCCGCATTGGGTTTGAGCCACAAGCCAATGCCGTCGGTCATCAAGGAAACCGATGCGAAGACCCAGAGCGCCAACAACACCTGGCCCAGCGGTTGCGCGCGGCACATCCAGCCTCTCCAGCCTGCGACCAGCCACAGCCCGCCAAACAGCAGCAGGCCAGGCACGCCAAGGCGCACACCGGTATCCAGGAACAGATTGTGCGGATGCTTGAAAGCCTGGCCGATCTCAGGGACCGGAATCAGGTATTGGTGAAACCCCACGCCCATTGCCCAGTGATCGAGCATCAATTGAAGGCCGCCCTGCCAAAGCTGGGGACGAAAAGACACGCCGCGCTGCAGAAGGATTTCCGGGTCGAATGCAGCAACCAGGGCCACCCCCAGCACGACCAGGACGACCAGCGCGCCGCCCAGGCGTGAAGGCCGCGCCACCGCCATCACCAGCAGGCAGGCGCCCAGCCCGATCCACACCCCACGGGTCTGGCTGGAACCGAGAAATAACAAGTAGCCCAGCGCCGCAATCATCAGCAACGCCAGCACAGGGAGCCTGAGAGGCCTGGATTGCCAGGAGAAGACGCCCATGATCGCCAGGCTCCCCACCGCATGGGCAGCCATGATCGGCGTGCTCCACAGGCCGATGGCAATCAACCGGTCGCTCAAAGGCCGGGCACTGATCCCATAGAAATACACCCAGGACGCGGCTGCGAATAAACCGCCGAGAATCGACGCACCCAACAACATGGACTCCAGCCGCCACTGGCGATGCTGCGCAGCCAGCAGCACGCCTGCCAGGGACAGCGTCACGTAGAGAACCACCTTGCTCTTGCCCAAGGCGTTATCGCCGCCCTCGACCATCAGCACCGCCAGCGTCCAGGCCGCGAACGCGGCGAAGAGTACGCATTCGGGCTGTTTGAGCATCAAGCGCACATCCCGATGCAGCAGCCCCAACAAGGCGGGCAACCACAACAGGAAAATCAACGATTGATGGTAAAGCTTGTTGCTGGGCAGCACCCACGCCCCACACAACAGCACGAGGAAGCCGATGGATGCCCATATTGCCAGGCTGTTTTTATCGATCAGTCGTCTCAGGTAGATGGTCATTAGTTTTTATCCAGCAGCCTATCGGCGACCCGTTGCAACTGAGCCTGGTCGGCATTCTTCCAGCCACCCTTGATGCAATAGCACTCGGAAAGGTAATGGAAGAAGTTGCGCCGCAAGCGCTCGTCAAGCGGCCATTGCGGGAATGCACGAGCCAATGACACGACCTGATCGGCATCGTCGGCGTGCATCACCAGCCCCTCGATATTAAAAAACGCCTGGCCCAGGGTCAGCACCGGCTTGCCCAACAACAAGCTTTCCAGGCCCACGGTCGAATTGATCGTGATCACGAACTGACTGGCCTCGATCAACTGCTGCGTGGCATTGCCGTTGGCGAAGAGCAGGCGCTCATGGGTCCGCTCGTGCAGCTCGGGGTACGTCTCGCGGCTGGACGGGTGCTCCTTGAACACCACCGTCAGGCCCGTTTCCTCGGCGAGTCGCTCGCCCAAGGCAAACATCTCGCGCATGTTCCTGATCCAGGGCGAAAATAGCCGGACCTGGCTGTCACGATCGTCCTGGAACGGAATGAACACAAATTGCGCCGGCAGCTCGATCGGCGCCGGGCCGGCGCTGCGTGGCGCACGGGGAATCAGCACCGGTGCAGCCTGGTTTTCCGGCACCGGATACGGGTAGTCGAGGTAGAAACCGGCATCACGAGGGACCGCGTTCAGGTAGTTCACCCCGCGCGGGTCCACGGTGGTGGTATCGGGCAATAGGCCGTTCTCGAAAAAGAACGTCTTGCAGCCGCTCGGTGCCAGCGCCGTGAGCAACCGGCAGTAACGATGAGAACCGTTCCAGAACCCCAACGCATCGGGGCGTTCCCGATCAAGCAAGGCCTGGGCGCGCAGGGCCATCCAGAGAAGTTCGAGGCGCAGCAACAGGCGGTACAGCGCGCCATTGTTCTTGTTCTTGACCCGACGTTCCGCGCACTTTTCCTCGATCAGACTCGGCCAATCGATGCGCGAAACAACCTTGGAGATCCGTCGGAACCCGGGCCAAGGCATTTGTTGAGGAGAAACGACTTTACCCTGCAGCTCGGTTTCGTTGAGCAAGCGGTTGAAATAAAGGCCTTGGTGCTTGGCCAGGGAAATGAACAGCGTTTTTGTCATGGAATGTCCAGAAAGACGGCGCCAGGCAGGCCCGCAAACAGGGCGAACACCCTGGGAAAATTGACGCGACTATACCACAGCGGTTTTTGCCGCCTGCACACTGCGCTAACATACCCGGCTGCCCCTCCCAGCGGGCCAAGCCTTGGAGCCTTGATGCAAACGCTCGACCCTACTGTTTACCTCAGCCTGCGCGAAGGTGCCGATGTCCTTGAGGCCGATCGCCAAGGGGATAAGGTGCTGCGCCTGGCCGATGGCTCGATGCTCAAGCTGTTTCGCCGCAAACGCCTGCTGACCTCCGCGCTCTGGTCACCGTATGCCAGGCGCTTTGCCGACAACTGCCAGACCTTGCAGGCGCGCGGCATCGAATGCCCGCGCATTCGCCAGGTCTACCGCATTCCCGCCATCGAGCGTGATGCCGTGCATTACGACCCGCTGCCCGGCAGCACCCTTCGTCAACTGCTCGGCGCGGACACCTCTATCGACCTTCGGTCACGACTGGGTGAGTTCATCGCTCGCCTGCATCAGAACGGTATCTATTTTCGCTCCGCGCACCTGGGCAACGTGGTGCTGACGCCTGAAAACATCTTGGGACTGATCGATGTCGCCGACCTGAAGGCCTATCACAAGCCGCTGCGCAAAGGGCTGCGCCTGCGCAATTTCAAACACATGTTGCGCTATCGACAGGACCGCGAATGGCTGCTCCAGGACAACCAGTTCCTGGAGCATTATCTCAGTCATCAGAAGGTGTGCAACGAGCGGGAGCTGAAGCTCGCGCTCGGCATTTGAGCGGCAGGCTGCGACGTCAGCCGACGGCAGGCAGCCTGAAGGTTTCGAAATTTCCTGCCGGGTCTCTGCCGCGCAGCAAATCATCGACCAGCTCGACGGTTTTTGCCAACCCTCTGGAGCCGTGCACCAGATGGTAGTCGGCGAAGCCCCGAGCCTTGGCCACGCACTGCGGATAGTCCTGCTCAAGCGCGTGCAGCTGCTGGGAAAACGCCTGTTCATCGCGCACTTGCGGCCCGAAGAACAACGCGTGGGAAAAGATATCCACATCGCGGCCGGCATTCACATGAATTACCGGACGCCCCGCCAGCCCTGCCTCGATGCCGGCGTTGGACATGATATTGATGACCGCGCTGGCCTGGGCGAGCGCCTGTGCCAGCGAGCACTCCACATCCAGCAACTCGATGTTGGCGAACCGCGTCGCCGCGTCGCGCCAGAACTGCGCCTTGCTGCGCGGATGGCGCTTGAACAGCACGCGATAATCCGGGTTGCGCCCGGCCCAATCGCGCAGCAACTGGTAAGTGTCCTGGTAACCGGCTTCTTTCTCCCGATCAGGCCCTACCCCCAGCACCAGCAGCGTTTTGATAGTTGGATCAGCGACGGGCAGGTCATAGGTTTCGTCGGCAAGGTAGGAACCGACCAGCACCACCGTCGACTCACCGAACCGCAGCGTCCGCTCTTGCAGCGCTTCCAGCGAACTGCGGCCGAAGACGCCGTAATAATCGTAGTCGTTCATTCCCAGCCGGCGGGACGACTCCAGTGTCGTGGCATGCGCCAGGTGCAGCAGGCGGGCACCCCGTGCAGCCAGCGCCAGGCGCAGGAACGGCGCGTGGAGACTGCCATTGCGCTCGTTGATCAGTACTTTGGGTTGATAGGTCATCACCAGCCATTGGGCGTGGGCGGCATAGACCAGGTAACGCAGCGGCACGGACTGTGGCGGCGGTGCCAGCATGCGCTGGGCACAGGCATCGGCGGGAGCACGCAGCGCAGCTTCCGTCAGTTGATGACCGCGCTTGCGCAGGGCATCGATCAGGATGTTCTTACGCTGCAGCGCCATGGACTTGGGCGCTGAATGCAGCAGCAGCACTTCGCAAGGTACCGCGTCGGTCGAATGCTTCAAGCACGCCTTGGCGCGCAAACCAATCGCTACATCCACCACCACGTCACGAACCAGGCGCAACAGGCTGCCCAGGCGACCGTGGCGCTCGCGCAGCAGTTTCCAGCGGTAGCGGTCCAGTTCACGAGCCTTTCGAGCCCAGCTTCCGTCGGCCTGGAACATGCTGTCGTCAGACCTTGCGGCGTTCACTTGAACAACAACCGGATAGCCTTGCGCGTGTAGGACCAGCGCGTGATCGAGCGAACATCGGTACGCACGGCCTGGGCATAAAAAGCCTTGGCATTGGCATAGTCACCGGCGCTGTAGCAATCGCGGAACAACGACAGGCAACGCTGGGCCATGAAGGCTTTGCGCAAATCTTGCAACGACTGCGGCATGCGCGCCGGGGAAAACACCTCGTCGACCATGCCCACGCCCGCCGCCAGGCTTTGCCTGAGGTCATGCCGCATGCTGTCGCCATGCTTGTAGATCAGCGCCAGCGGCTGATCGAGCACGGTGCATGGAAAGCGCGCCAGTACCTGGGCAAACACCGGAATGTCTTCGACGTTACGCAGATGCTCGGGATAGTTACCCGGCCCGAACACCTCGCGGTGCATGGCACAGGCGCCGTTGGACAGGGTCACCGTCTTGTCCAGCAGGTAGCCCCGGACGCGCTCACGCGGCGTGGCCGGCAACGGCTTTACCGCATGCTGGACGCGACGCCCGTCAGGAAACACCGACCAGTGGCCGCCGATGACCAGGCGAGTTTCGGGATGACTGGCAACATGCCGGGTCACGGCGGCAAGCGCGCCCGGCGCCATCTCATCGTCGGCATCCAGGAAGATCAGGTATTGCCCCCGAGCCTCTTCGATCCCGCGATTGCGTACCGACGACAAACCACCATTGGGTTTGCGCAGGGCCCGGAAGAGCCCGGCGTGTTCGGCCTGCAATTGCTCCAGGACCTGCGGCGTTGCATCAGTGGAACCATCGTCGATCACTAACAGCTCGGCCTGGGCTTCGCCTAACTGCGCGATGACCGAGTTCACCGCCCGCGGCAAGGTCTCGGCGTAGTTGTAGGCCGGGATGACGACACTGATCAGCACCTCAGTCATAAGCGTCCACACCGTCCTTGACGACCAGAATGTCTTCCATGATCAGGTACTGCAGGTCAGAGCCGAAGAACATGTTCAGCGCGTCGGTCGGCGAGCAGATCATCGGCTCGCCACGACGGTTGAGCGAAGTGTTCAGCGACACGCCATTGCCGGTCAGGACTTCCAGCGCCTTCATCATGTCGTAGTAGCGCGGGTTGTATTCACGCTTGAGCACCTGGGCCCGGGAAGTGCCGTCTTCGTGAACCACTTCCGGCACGCGGGTCTTCCATTCCTCGGCCACTTCGAAGGTAAAGGTCATGAATGGCGCCGGGTGATCGACCTTGATCATCTGTGGGGCAACAGTGTCGAGCATCGACGGGCAGAAAGGCCTCCAGCGCTCGCGGAACTTGATCTGCTCGTTGATGCGGTCGGCCACGCCACTGGCGCTCGGGCAACCGATGATCGAACGACCGCCCAAGGCACGCGGGCCGAACTCCATGCGCCCCTGGAACCAGGCCACCGGGTTGCCGTCGACCATGATCCTGGCGATGCGCTCGGGGGTGTTGTCGATCTTGCGCCATACCGGCTTGCTCGGATGACGGGCGCACGCGGCGATGACGTCTTCGTTGCTGTAGGCCGGGCCGAGGTAGACGTGCTCCATCTTTTCCACCGGCACGCCACGGGCATGGGACACATAAGCCGCCGCGCCTACCGCGGTGCCGGCGTCGCCGGAGGCCGGCTGCACGAACAGTTCCTTGACGTCGTCACGGGCGATGATTTTCTGGTTGAGCTTGACGTTCAGTGCGCAGCCGCCGGCGAAGGCCAGCTTGCCGGTTTCCTTGAGCACGTCGCCCAGGTAGTGGTCGATCATCTGCAGCGCGAGCTTCTCGAACAGCGCCTGCATGCTGGCGGCGTAATGGATGTACGGCTCGTCGGCGATGTCGCCTTCACGCTTCGGACCGAGCCATTCGATCAGCTTTGGCGAGAAGTAGAAGCCCTTGCCTTTCTCTTTATAGCGACGCAGGCCGATCACGTTGGCGTAGTCGGTGTTGATCACCAGTTCGCCGTTTTCGAACGAGGCCAGGCGCGAGAAATCGTACTTGCTGGCATCGCCATACGGCGCCATGCCCATGACCTTGAATTCGCCGTCGAGCATTTCAAAGCCGAGGAACTCGGTGATCGCGCCATACAGACCGCCCAGGGAGTCCGGATCGTAGAATTCCTTGATCTTGTGGATCTTGCCGTTTTCGCCGTAGCCGAAGAACGTCGTGGCGTATTCACCCTTGCCATCGATACCCAGGATCGCGGTTTTTTCCTGGAAACCCGAGCAGTGGTAGGCGCTGGAGGCATGAGCCAAGTGGTGCTCGACCGGTTCGATCTTGATTTTTTTCGGATCGAAGCCCAGTTGCTCCAGGCACCAGACTATCTTGCGGCGATAACGCTTGTAGCGACGGTTGCCCATCAGGATCGCATCAAGGGCGCGATCCGGGGCGTACCAGTAACGCTTGGCGTAGTGCCAGCGCGCTTCGCCGAACAGGCTGATCGGGGCGAACGGGATCGCCACCACATCAACATCGGACGGCTTGATGCCGGCCTGCTCCAGGCAGAACTTCGCCGACTCGTAGGGCATGCGGTTCTTTGCATGTTTATCGCGTACGAAGCGCTCTTCCTCGGCCGCCGCGATCAGCTTGCCGTCAATGTACAGCGCTGCGGAAGGATCATGGCTAAGGGCGCCGGACAGGCCAAGAATCGTCAATGCCACAGGGGTCTAGCCTCTTATGTCTGCATACGGGCGACAAGCGCCGCGAAGAATTGATGTGCCGCGCGCCAAGGGCGCTGGGCAGCTAAAGGGCGGGATTATAGCTTAAAAGCGCCGGCAAACCTCTAGCGGCGAGCAAGTGACGAAGCTTACCTGAAGGACCTGAACACCCGTGGGAGCGAGCCTGCTCGCGAAGGCGGCAACGAATCTACACCTAACCCCAAGATTTACCCGATCCGTGGCGAGGGAGCTTGCTCCCGCTCGACTGCGCAGCAGTCGTAAACTTGGCAACTGTGTTTTCCTGGCACACCGCATTGAATGGTTTTGGGCCTCTGCGCAGCCCAGCGGGAGCAAGCTCCCTCGCCACGGTGAGTGATGGCCTGGCAATCCCCCTGTGGCCAGGAAACATTGGGGCTCAGGGCAGTGTGGGAGCGAGCCTGCTCGCGAAGGCGGCAACGAATCTACACCTAACCCCAAGATTTACCCGATCCGTGGCGAGGGAGCTTGCTCCCGCTCGGCTGCGCAGCAGTCGTAAACTTGGCAACTGTGTTTTCCTGGCACACCGCATTGAATGGTTTTGGGGCCGCTGCGCAGCCCAGCGGGAGCAAGCTCCCTCGCCACGGTGAGTTATGGCCTGGCAATCCCCCTGTGGCCAGGAAAACGTTGGGGCTCAGGGCAGTGTGGGAGCGAGCCTGCTCGCGAAGGCGGCAACGAATCTACACCTAACCCCAAGATTTACCCGATCCGTGGCGAGGGAGCTTGCTCCCGCTCGACTGCGCAGCAGTCGTAAACTTGGCAACTGTGTTTTCCTGGCACACCGCGCTGAATGGCTTTGGGGCCGCTGCGCAGCCCAGCGGGAGCAAGCTCCCTCGCCACGGTGAGTGATGGCCTGGCAATCCCCCTGTGGCCAGGAAACATTGGGGCTCAGGGCAGTGTGGGAGCGAGCCTGCTCGCGAAGGCGGCAACGAATCTACACCTAACCCCAAGATTTACCCGATCCGTGGCGAGGGAGCTTGCTCCCGCTCGACTGCGCAGCAGTCGTAAACCCGGCAACTGTTTTTTCCTGGCACACCGCATTGAATCGGTTTGGGGCCGCTGCGCAGCCCAGCGGGAGCAAGCTCCCTCGCCACGGTGCGTGATGGCCTGGCAATACCCCTATGGCCAGGAAGCATTGGGGCTCAGGGCAGTGTGGGAGCGAGCCTGCTCGCGAAGGCGGCAACGAATCTACACCTAACCCCAAGATTTACCCGATCCGTGGCGAGGGAGCTTGCTCCCGCTCGGCTGCGCAGCAGTCGTAAACTTGGCAACTGTGTTTTCCTGGCACACCGCGCTGAATGGCTTTGGGGCCGCTGCGCAGCCCAGCGGGAGCAAGCTCCCTCGCCACGGTGATCGATCACAAGGCCGAGAGAGTGTTTTCGACATCCTTTGGCAAGCGTTCATCAATCACCCGATACAACGCGCTATCCTGCGGCCAGTTGCGCATGAACCGCGCGCGATCCCGGGCGTAGGCCTGGGCGAAGCTGGCCTGGGTGCGGTGCTGGCACATGGAGTCCAGGTCGATCAGCGCCCAGCGGTCGTCTTGCCAGAACAGGTTGTGGCCCTTGAAGTCGCCATGGCTGATCCGTTCGCGGATGAGGTCGGCGAACAAGCGATCCAGCGCCAGCAATTCTGTTTCGGGCGCTTCACCGGTCTCCACGTATGGGGCGAAGCGTTCGATGATGTCCGGGCCCGGCAAGTACTCGGTGACCAGATACGCACCACGGCGCAGCCACAGGAAACGCTTTTCCAGCAGCGCCAGCGGCTTGGGCGTGGCAATGCCGAGGAAGGCCAGGCGATGACCCTCGCGCCAGGCATGCCAGGCACGGCTCGGACGCCAGAAGCGCTTGAGCCAATGGGCGAAGCCCTTGATGTTGTAGCGCTTGATGATCAGCGTACGGCCGTCCGCCACCACCCTGCCGACACTCGCCGCGCCGCCGGTCTTGAACAGATGTCCCTGGTCAAGCAGGGCATCGGCCTGCTCAAGCACGGGCGCTATCGCGGCCTCTTCATCACGGCGGATAGCCCGCAGGCCGAAGGCCCCACGCTTGACGCTGAACAGGCTGCATTCTCGCCCGACCTTTTCGAGGAAATCCTTCAGGCGCCAGGAATGCACCTTGTCGATCTGCTTTTGCAACGCCTCCATCGGCAACGCATGTTCGGCATTGCCAAGCAGATAATGCACCAGCAGCTCTTCGGTGAACGGCGCCAGGGACTTGGGCAACTGGGCGAAAAACACACCGAGATTCTCCAGCACTTTTTGCCGCGACAACGGCTGCCCTGCGGTTTCGACCCGAATACCGGCGCCATCGATCAGGTAGAGTTTCCCATCGTGGCGCAGCAGGTTGTCCAGGTGCAGATCCTCTTGCCACAGGCCCTTGGCGTGCAGTTGTGCAACGGCACCCAGGGCCTCCGCCAGCACTGCGGCCTGCTCATCGGCCAACGGCGGCAATTGCTCGACTTGCCTCCAGGCGTCGCCCAGACTTTGGGCCCCTTCGAGCAATTCGAACAGCAGCCAGCCACCCTCGCCGTCCTTCAAGCCGTCCACCAGCAACAGCGGTGTGGTCAGGCCCTGCTCCGCCAGCAGACGCACGCCTTGCAGCTCACGCTGGAAGTGACGAGCCGCCTTGGCGCCAACCAACAATTTCGCCAGTACCGGGCGACCGCGCCAGACACCCGCGCCCACATAACGCTGCCCCGGTAAAACGCGCAGAAGCGTCAGCAATTGCAATTGCGCCGGTCCGGCGGCGTCCGCCAGCTCCAAGCTCAAGGGCAGGCCAGGGCTGCGGCCGGCATTTTTAAGTTCGGACAAAAGCATCAACGCGCCTCCTTGTCGGTACGGCGGGCGGCCACGCGTGTCATCCAGCTGTCGACCAGAGCGCTGTCCAGCGGCTGCTCCAGATAAGTAGCCAGCAACTGGCGCACGTCGTCACCCTTCCAGGCGCCTGCCCGGCGCAACAGCGGTTCCAGGTCCTTGATCCGGTCACGTTGGCCGAACAGCAGCGGCCGGGTCTTCTCCAGGTCGATCAACTGCGCCTGGTAGCCGCTGTCGCCGGCTTGCAGAAAAATGTGCTTGGGATAAAAACAACCATGCATCTGATGGGCATCGTGCAGGCGCCGCGCCAGGTGCCCGCAGGCCTGCAGGATGCCCGTGCGCTGCGCGCCACTCAGCGTCGACCAGCGCTGCAGCAATGAATCGAGGTCATCCCAGCCATCCAGCGCACGCGTCAGCAGAACCGCACGAGCCTCGCCGTTCACCTTGCGCTGGCCATAGAACACGGCCTGCAGCGCGGGGATGCGCAGTTGCCGATAACGGCTGATATTACGAAATTCCCGGGAAAAACTCGGCTCGCCAAACGGATGCGACAAGGTTCGGGTCAGGTAATTGCTCTGACGCTTGAGGTAGTACCCCTGCCCTTCCAGTTCCAGGCGGAACACGCTGCTCCAGCCTTCCCCCGAGGTGTTGGGTTCGTCCACCGCTTCCAGTTGTCGTGCCCACAAGGCCTCGAAGCTGTCCAGGCCATGGCGTTGCAGCAACGCGCGGTCTTCATCGGCCAGAAAATCAGTCATTCACGCCCCTCGAAAAATTTCACCACGTGCCGGATACGCTTCTTGTCCAGGGCATCCAGCCGGTCGCGCTGCCGGTATTGCAGATAAAAACGCAGGCGCTGGGTGGCCGACAGGTGATATTTGGCGACCTTGTCCAGGCACGCCAGGTCCTTGATGATCCGGTACTTGAGCCAGAAGCCGCGCCAGAAGTCACCGTTCGGACAATCGATCAGGAACAACCGCGACTGATCGTCGATCAGCAGGTTGCGCCACTTCAAATCGTTATGGGTAAAACGCTGCTCATGCATGGTCCGCGTGTAACCCGCCAACTGCCGGCTCACACCGTCGACCCAGGCGCGATCCGCCAGCCTGGGGTCGCGACGCTCGGCCAGGGCCGAGAGGTCCTCGGTGCGAGGCAATTCGCGGGTGATCATCGCACCACGGGCGAAGGCCGCGCCGTTTCGCTCCAGTCCCCAGGCAATGATTTGCGCGGTCGGGATCCCCCATTTGGCGAAGCGCTTGAGGTTCTGCCATTCGGACTTGACCCGCGGCCTGCCCAGGTAACGCCGCAAGCCCTTGCCGGCGCCGGTGTAGCGCTTGACGTAATAATTTACGCCGTTGCGCTGCACACGAATCACCTCCGACAGAGGGTCGCGCGTCAGGCGCTCGCCCTGGAGGGCGAACACCGCGTCCAGGCTACCGAAATCCGCCGCCAGTTCGGCGTAGGCCGGTTCCAGTGTCCAGCCTGACATCAGAGCGCGTCCCCATACCGCTGCTTGCGCGCATACAACTTGTTGGCCTTGCCTTCGAGCCAGGCCAGCAGCGACGCTTCCTCAGCCAGTACCTGGCGCAACGGCTGCTGGAAATAACCTTTGAGGAAACGCAGCTTGTCGCGGCGCGTCAGGCCTATGTCCAGCGCCGAAAAATACAGCGCGGCCAGGTCTTTGTTGCGCCAGCGCGTGGTGATGGCCGGGCGGGTCTGGGCGCGGTGCAGGTCGATCACCGAGAGCTTGAAACCGTCGGCCGTCACCGGTGTGTCGGTATGCAGCAGGAAATGGCAGATGTAGCAGTCGCGATGGTTGACCCCGGCGCGGTGCATCATGCCGGTCATGCGCGCCACTTCAGCGATCAGCGCCCGCTTGAGCCTGGGCTGCGGGGGCTGCCTGACCCAGTCGATGCTGTAATCTTCAAGGCTGATGGTGGGCGCCAGTTCTTCGGTGACGATGAACGAATGCTGGTCGGCCGGGTTGCTGCCCTTCTCGCCATACGCGACGGCCGTCATGGTCGGCACGCCGGCTTCCTGCAGACGCTGGATCGCTTTCCATTCCTGTCCCGCGCCGAGCACCGGCAGCTTGGCGGTCAGCAGGTTCTTGAAAATCTCGCCCCAGCCGATGCCACGGTGGATCTTCACGAAAAAGCCGCGCCCGTCCACCTCGGTACGCAAGGTACGCCGGGCTTCGAGTTCACGGTAGACCTCGCCCTTGAGCGCCTCGACCTCGGTGAACGCATCGCGTCCGGCCCAAAGGCTCTTGAACGGTTCGGCCAGCATCAATTTCATCAAGCGTGCTCCGCCAATATCACATCGGCCGCGTGCTGCGGCATGCTGTAGAGGTCGGCCGTCTCGGCGAAGGCCAGACCGTTGCGGCTCCAGGCCGCCCTCGCCTCGGAATCACCGAGCATCCGCCTCAGGTATTCGGTCAGTTGCGGCTGCTCGAACGGCTCATCCAGCACCAGGCCGCTGTCGGCCTCGGCGATGTAATGGGCGTACCCGCACACCGCGCTGACCAGCACCGGCAACCCGGCCACCAGCGCTTCAAGCAGTACCGTGCCGGTGTTTTCGTTGT
Organism: Pseudomonas sp. Z2-11; assembly: GCF_054161305.1. NCBI lineage: Bacteria > Pseudomonadati > Pseudomonadota > Gammaproteobacteria > Pseudomonadales > Pseudomonadaceae > Pseudomonas > Pseudomonas sp. Z2-11. Next base: position 532,430 of record NZ_CP096395.1, on the reverse strand, counting down.
AGGCCGGGTGGATCAACAGGTCGGCGCCCAGCAGGAAACGCGGGATATCGCTGCGACCCTTGAGGAACCGCACATTGTCGCCCAGACCCAGCGCGGCACTCTGCAGTTGGAATACCTTGGGGTCGTCCTGGCCGATTACAAACAGCCGGGTGCGTTTTCTCAATTCGGCCGGCAGCGCGGCCAGGGCCTTGAGGCTGCGATCCACACCTTTGGTCTTGAAGCCGGAGCCGATCTGCACCAGTAGCAGGTCATCGTCGGCCAGCTGGAATTCGGCCCGGAACGCGGCGCGGATCTCGTCGGCGTCGGCGGGCCGGCGACGGTCCTGGGCGATGCCCGGCGGCAGCAGATGGAAGCGTTCCAGCGGCGTGTCGTAGTGCTTGATGAACAGCGGCTGCTGGACTTCGGAAATCATCAGGACTTCGGTCTTGGCATCCTTGGCGAACACCGCCCGCTCGTATTCGGCGAAATGCCGGTAGCGGCCCCAGCGCCGGTACAGCGAATTGCGCAGGTTCTGTGCCTTGTCTTCGAAGCAGCCGTCGGCGGCGTAATACACGTCCAGGCCAGGCATCTTGTTGAAACCGATCAGACGATCCACCGGGCGCTGGGCCAGGTCGGCCTCCATCCAGGCGCTGAGTTTTTCGTTGCGACGGTGGTTGAACAGCGCCTTGACCGGCGCCACCAGTACTTCGAAGCCCGGCGGGACGTCGCCCTCCCAGATCAGCGTGTAGACGCGGATCTGGTGGCCACGCCGCTGGCATTCCAGGGCGATGCGCATGAAGTCACGCTGCAGGCCACCGAAGGGAAAGTATTTGTAAAGGACAAAAGCCAATTGCATCAGCGCGGCTCCTCAGCCAATAACGTGCTCAGGTGGCTGGCAACACGCTCGGGGTTTACACGCGTGAAGCACAGGGGCTGCTCGCGCTTAAGGTCAAACCGACGGGCATCTTCGGCGGTCGGTGGATAAGTACACTGTTTCTGCATGCAGGGCGCGCAGGGGAAATCACTGGCGAGGTGAATCTGGCCCTTGCCGTAGGCACCGGTCAGCACCGGGTTGGTCGGGCCGAGCAGCGAAACGGTCGGCACGTCCAGGGCCGCAGCCAGGTGACCGAGGCCAGTGTCCACGGCTACGCAGGCCTGGGCACCGGCGAGCACCTTGCCCATGCCGCCAAGGTTCAGTTTCGGCAGTACCAGGGCGTTGCGCAGCCCGCTGGCGATGCGCTCGGCGCGGGCCTTTTCGGCAGGGTTGCCCCACGGCAGTTTCACCACCACGCCGTACTGACCCATGCGCTCGGTGAGCTGGCGCCAGTAAAGCTCGGGCCAGTGCTTGGAGTCCCAGGTCGTGCCATGCAGGAAAACCACATAGGGATAGGGGCGCGGCAGTTCCACCAGGCGGTCGATGTCGAGGCCATAGTTGCCCTGGGTCTGCGGCAAGTCGTAGCCCAGCGCCACGGCAAACAGCTGGCGCACGCGCTCGACCGCATGCTGACCACGGGCCACCGCCAGGCGCCGGGAGTAAAACCGCGCCGCCAGGGGCTCGCGTGCCGAATCCTTATCCAGGCCAGCCACCGGGGCCTTGACGTAGCGAGTCAGCCAGGCGCTTTTCAGCAAGCCTTGGGCGTCAATCACCAAGTCATACTTCTCGGCCCGCATGCTTTGCTTGAACCGCCGCCACTCGCCGCTCTTGATGGTTTGCCAGATATTCTTGCGCCAGCGCCGGATCGCCACCGGGATGACTTTGCCCACCGCGGGGTGCCATGTAGGGATTTCGGCGAACCCCTCTTCCACCACCCAATCGAAGCGGATGCCGGGAATCGCCCGCGCCGCATCGGTCAGCGCCGGCAGGGTGTGGACCACATCTCCCAGGGAGGAGGTCTTGATCAGCAATACCCGCAAGTTACCGGACCTCCACGGGTGAGCCCTGCAATCGCTCCAGGGCCTCGTTCACCGACGGTGGCATGAGCTGGCGCAGGCAATTGTAGTGGCCGAAGCGGCAGGTGCGATCGAAGCATGGGCTGCATTCGATGCCCAGGCGCACGACTTCGACTTTGTCGGCCAACGGCGGCGTGAAGCCCGGCGAGGTGGAACCGTAGACCGCCACCAGAGGGCGGTTCAACGCCGCCGCGACGTGCATCAGGCCGGAGTCGTTGGACACCACGGAATCAGCGCAGGACAACAGATCAATGGCCTCGGCCAGGGACGTGTCGCCGCTCAGATTGGTCGACTCCTCCCGCAGGCCCGGGATCAGCCGCGAGCGGATGTCCTCGCCCACGGAGTGATCGTTTTTCGAACCGAACAGCCAGACTTGCCAGCCTTCGCGGATCTTCGCCTCGGCCACCTGGGCGTAATGCTCGGCCGGCCAGCGTTTGGACTCACCAAATTCGGCACCCGGGCACAGCGCCAGTACCGGCCGGTCCAGGGTCAGGCCGAACTTGGCCAGGGCCGTTTCGCGCGTCACCGGGTCGATCTGCAGGCTCGGTCGCGGATAAGGCTTGGGCAACTCGGCGCCCGGCTCGTAGGCCAGGGCCATGAAGCGCTCGATCATCAGCGGATAACGATCTTTATCCAGCGTGCGCACATCGTTGAGCAAGCCATAGCGAAATTCGCCACGCCAGCCAGTGCGCTTGGGGATGCTGGCGAAGAACGGCACCAACGCCGATTTCAGCGAATTGGGCAGCAGGATCGCCTGGTCGTACTGACCGGCCAGGGATTTGCCGATGCGCCGGCGGGTAGCCAGCTCAAGCACGCCATGACCGAGCGGGAAGCTCAAGGCCTTGCGCACCTGCGGCATGCGCTCAAGAATCGGCCGGCTCCACTCGGGGGCCAGGACATCGATTTCGCACTGCGGATGACGCTGCTTGAGGCACTGGAACAGTGTCTGCGCCATCACCATGTCACCGACCCAACTGGGTCCAACGATCAGAATATTCATGAGCTTTCCAAAAACGCTACGGGGAGGCCTACGCCTCCCCGCCTCGAGAATCACTGTGGCTTAGGTCGCTGCCTGTTGCCCTAATCTACAACACACCACCGATCTGTTGTGGGAGCGAGCCTGTTCGCGAAGAGGCCGGCACATCCAGCATCCATGGCGCCTGGCACTCCGCCTTCGCGAGCAGGCTCGCTCCCACAGGGGGATTCATTTACCCCAAGTACTGCGCAAAACACCAATCCACTGTGGGAGCGAGCCTGCTCGCGAAGAGGCCGGCACATCCAGCATCCATGGCGCCTGACGCTCCGCCTTCGCGAGCAGGCTCGCTCCCACAGGGGTCCTGCACAAGTTTCAATTACTGCGCAGCACCACAAATCCAATGTGGGAGCGAGCCTGCTCGCGAAGAGGCCGGCATATCCAGCATCCATGGCGCCTGGCACTCCGCCTTCGCGAGCAGGCTCGCTCCCACATTTATATCTTCAGCTCATATACCTTCAGCTCAGCCCCAACTCCCGCCAGATCCGCATCACCTGTCGACGCTCCTCGACGAACTGGTCGCCTGCGATCACCCCGGCGTCTTTCTGCAGAGCCTGGCGGTGGGCGGCGGAGCGGTAGGCCTTGTAGGCTTCGCGCAACAGCGTGGCGTCCTCGGCGGGCAGCAACCCGACCTCCTGCAACCCGTCCAGGATGCGGATGTTGTCGGTATAGCGGACCAGCGATGGATGTTCCTCGGACCACGCCAGGGCCGCGTATTGCACCATAAATTCAATATCGACGATACCTCCGGCATCCTGCTTGAGATCGAAGGGTGCCGTGGCTTCGAAGGCATTTGGCGCGGTTCCGGCGGCGGTGGCCTTGCTGCCGAGATTATCGCGCATCTTGGCGCGCATCTCGCTGACCTCCTGGCGCAAAGTCGGCAAGTCACGCGAGCGTCCCAGCACCTGAACGCGGACTTTTTCGAACGCCTGGCCCACATCCTGGCTGCCCACCAGCACCCGGGCACGTACCAGCGCCTGATGCTCCCAGGTCCAGGCTTCGTTTTCCTGGTAACGGGCAAACGCCCCCAGGGAACTGACCAGCAAGCCCGACGCCCCGGAAGGTCGCAGGCGCATGTCCACCTCATACAGCTGCCCGGAGTTGGTCTGGGCCGTCAGCAAATGAATGATCCGCTGACCAAGCCGGGTGAAAAACTGCGCGCCATCGATGGGTTTCGGACCGTCGGTTTCGGCCTGCGGGTCACCGTCGTGGATAAACACCAGGTCCAGGTCGGAACCATGTCCCAGTTCCAGGCCGCCGACTTTTCCATAACCGACAATAATGAAGCCCGGATCACACAGGCTGCCGTCGGTGCGCAGTGGCACCCCATGCTTGGCCGTCGTCTGGCGCCAGGCCAGGGCCAGTACCTGTTCGAGAATCGCTTCGGCCAGCCAGGTCAGGTAATCGCTGACTTTCATCAGCGGCAGGCTGCCGGCGATTTCCGAGGCGGCCACCCGCAAGCGGTGCGCCAGTTTGAAATGCCGCAAGGCTTCCATCTGCTGCTCGAGATCGTCCTCGGGAATTCGTGTCAGGCGCTCGCGCAACTCCGCCGCGAGCTCAGGCGCCAGGGGCGGCTTGAACAAACGGCCTTCATTGAGCAATTCATCGAGCAACAGCGGGAACCGGGTGATCTGCTCGGCGATCCACGGACTCGCCGCGCACAGCGTCAACAAACGCCGCAGGGCGCCGGGGTTCTCGGTCAACAGCACCAGATAGGCCGAACGGCGGGCGACGGCCTCTACCAGCGGCAATACCCGTTCGAGCACCAGGTCCGGGTCGGCATGTTCCACAGCCTGGGCGAGCAGGCGCGGAATGAACGCGTCCAGGCGCTCGCGCCCCAGGCGCTGCATGGCGCGCAACTGCGGGCTGGCACGCAGGACAGCGAGGGCCTTGAGCGCTTTGGGTGCATCGGCAAAACCGGCCTCCTCCAACTGACGACACGCCGCCTCCTCGTCCTGACTGTCTTCCCACAATGGCAACCATTCGCCGCCAACCACCACTTCGCCTTCGCCGCCCTCGTCCTCATCCGGGTCCGCGATGACCTGGCCAAAATGCCACGCCACCCGACCGCGCCAGTACATCAACTGCTCGTGGAACGCCGCCCAATCGACGAAGCCCAGCATGAACGCAATGCGCGCCTGGTCTTGCGGGTTATCCGGCAGCATCTGGGTCTGGCGATCGGCAATGGCCTGGATCGCGTGCTCGGTGTATCGCAGGAATTCATACCCCTGGCGCAATTCATCAATGACCTTGGCCGGCAGATAGCCCTGGCCTTCCAGGGTACCCAACACCTTCAACAACGGCCGTTGCTGCAAGCTCAGGTCACGACCGCCATGGATCAGCTGGAACGCCTGGGCAATGAACTCCACCTCGCGAATGCCGCCCGAGCCCAGCTTGATGTTGTCGGCCATGCCTTTGCGCCGCACCTCCTGCTGGATCAGCTGCTTCATGGTGCGCAGCGCTTCGATGGCAGAGAAATCCAGGTAACGGCGATAGACGAACGGGCGCAGCATGTCGAGCAATTGCGCGCCGGCCACCTGGTTGCCGGCCACCACCCGCGCCTTGATCATGGCGTAGCGTTCCCAGTCGCGCCCCTGATCCTGGTAATACTGTTCCAGGGCATTGAAGCTCAATACCAGGGCACCGGCCGAGCCGTAGGGGCGCAAGCGCATGTCGACGCGGAACACGAACCCGTCGACGGTCATCGGGTCGAGGGCCTTGATCAGCCGCTGGCCGACGCGGATGAAAAACTCCTGGTTATCCAGCGGCCGCTTCGCGCCAACGGTTTCGCCGCCTTCGGGGTAGGCAAAGATCAGGTCGATGTCCGACGACAGGTTCAGTTCCACCGCTCCCAGCTTGCCCATGCCCAGGATGACCATCTGCTGCGGCTCGCCACTGCGCCGGCCGGTGGGGGTGCCGAATTGCTGGCTCAGGCGCTGGTACAACCACTGATACGCCTGGTCGATGCAGGTGTCGGCCATGTCCGAGAGATCACGACAGGTCTGTACCAGATCGGCCTGGCGGGTCAGGTCGCGCCAGATGATCCGCACCTGCTGACGGGTGCGCTGGCGACGCAGCACGCGACCCAGTTCGTCCTCGCTCTCGGCGGCTTGTACGGCAGCGGCGATCTGCCCGCACATTTCACCCGCCGCCAGGCTGCGGTCCAGCTCACCGCTGCGCACCAGTTCCAGCAGCATCGCAGGATCCCGTACACTTTGTTCGATGACAAAGTCACTGGCAGCGGCGACGCGGTTGAACTCGGCCCAACGCTGCGGCGTCCAGGCGGACAGCCCGTGATCGTCGTCCAGCGAAGCGACCGCCGCGCGGAACGACTGCTCGGCGCGACTGACCAATGACTGGAGAATTGCCGGAATTTCGGCAAGCGAGGGCAGGCTCATGGTCTATCCTTGATCGGCGCGGGAAAGGCTGGATGTAGTGTTTTTTGCAAAGCCACTACCTGATCGACTGTCGAACAAAGATGATAAATAGCTGATTTTCTGATTTTATTGGCAGCCGGCATCAAGTTTTTACCTGTTCGAGTTGGCTAAAGACCAACAGTAACGATTATTCTCACAACGAAACGAGGGGCCATAAGCCGCTCATGTGTAGTTTTACTACTCGTCTATACATTCGAAAGGCTGAAACGGCCAACGATTTGTAGTAAAACTACACGCCGCCGAAACAACCTTCGGCAATCCAAGAATTTATATCGTCTGCCCACAAGGCCAGTCGCAAACTCAGGCAACCGATTCTGGTAGCCTTTCCGCCCTGGAGCAAGCCATGCAAGACCTCGATCCCGTCGAAACCCAGGAATGGCTGGACGCCCTGGAATCGGTTCTCGACAAAGAAGGCGAAGACCGTGCTCATTACCTGATGACCCGTATGGGCGAACTCGCAACCCGCAGCGGTTCGCAACTGCCCTACGCCATCACCACGCCGTACCGCAACACAATCCCCGTCACCCACGAAGCACGCATGCCTGGCGACCTGTTCATGGAACGCCGCATTCGCTCGCTGGTGCGTTGGAACGCGTTGGCCATGGTCGTGCGGACCAACCTGAAAGATTCTGACCTGGGCGGTCACATCTCCAGCTTCGCCTCCAGCGCGACGCTGTATGACATCGGCTTCAACTACTTCTTCCAGGCCCCGACCGACGAACACGGCGGCGACCTGATCTACTTCCAGGGTCACGCATCGCCAGGCGTCTACGCCCGTGCGTTCATGGAAGGCCGCATCACCGAAGACCAGATGAACAATTTCCGCCAGGAAGTGGACGGCAACGGCCTGTCCTCCTATCCGCACCCTTGGCTGATGCCCGATTTCTGGCAGTTCCCGACCGTATCCATGGGCCTGGGCCCGATCCAGGCGATCTACCAGGCGCGCTTCATGAAGTACCTGGAAGCCCGTGGCTTCATCCCGGCCGGCAAGCAGAAAGTCTGGTGCTTCATGGGTGACGGCGAGTGCGACGAGCCGGAATCCCTGGGCGCAATCTCCCTGGCCGGCCGCGAGAAGCTCGACAACCTGATCTTCGTCATCAACTGCAACCTGCAGCGCCTCGACGGCCCGGTTCGCGGCAACGCCAAGATCATCCAGGAACTCGAAGGCGTGTTCCGTGGCGCCCAGTGGAACGTCAACAAAGTCATCTGGGGCCGTTTCTGGGACCCACTGCTGGCCAAGGACGTCGACGGCATCCTGCAGCGTCGCATGGACGAAGTCATCGACGGCGAGTACCAGAACTACAAGGCCAAGGACGGCGCGTTCGTCCGCGAGCACTTCTTCAACTCGCCTGAACTCAAGGCGATGGTCGCCGACCTGTCCGACGACGAGATCTGGAAGCTCAACCGTGGCGGCCATGACCCGTACAAGGTCTATGCGGCTTACCACCAGGCGGTCAATCACAAAGAGCAGCCGACCGTCATCCTGGCCAAGACCATCAAGGGTTATGGCACCGGTGCCGGCGAAGCGAAGAACACCGCGCACAACACCAAGAAGGTCGATGTCGACAGCCTGAAGCTGTTCCGCGATCGCTTCGACATTCCGGTCAAGGACAGCGAGCTGGAAAACCTGCCGTTCTTCAAGCCGGAAGAAGGCAGCGCCGAGGCCCGTTACCTGGCCGAGCGCCGTGCCGCACTGGGCGGTTTCGTGCCGCAGCGCCGCGCCAAGAGCTTCAGCATCCCGACCCCGCCACTGGAAACCCTCAAGGCGATCCTGGACGGCTCGGGCGACCGTGAAATCTCCACCACCATGGCCTTCGTGCGGATCCTCGCGCAACTGGTCAAGGACAAGGAGATCGGCCAGCGCATCGTTCCGATCATCCCGGACGAAGCCCGTACCTTCGGTATGGAAGGCATGTTCCGCCAGTTGGGCATCTACTCGTCCGTCGGCCAGCTCTACGAGCCAGTCGATAAAGACCAGGTGATGTTCTACCGCGAGGACAAGAAGGGCCAGATCCTCGAAGAAGGCATCAACGAAGCGGGCGCCATGAGCTCGTTCATTGCCGCCGGTACTTCGTACTCCAGCCACAACCAGCCGATGCTGCCGTTCTACATCTTCTATTCGATGTTCGGCTTCCAGCGTATCGGCGACCTGGCCTGGGCCGCTGGCGACAGCCGTACCCGTGGTTTCCTGATCGGCGGTACCGCTGGCCGGACCACGCTGAACGGCGAAGGCCTGCAACACGAAGATGGCCACAGCCACATGCTGGCCGGGACCATCCCGAACTGCCGCACCTATGATCCGACCTACGGCTACGAGCTGGCGGTGATCATCCAGGACGGCATGAAGAAGATGACCGAAGAGCAACAGGACGTCTTCTACTACATCACCGTGATGAACGAGTCCTACCAGCAGCCAGCCATGCCGGCCGGCGTCGAGGCAGGTATCGTCAAGGGCATGTACCTGCTCGAGGAAGACACCCGCGAAGCGGCGCACCACGTCCAGCTGATGGGCTCCGGCACCATCCTGCGCGAAGTGCGTGAAGCGGCGAAAATCCTGCGCGAAGAATTCAACGTCGGCGCCGACGTCTGGAGCGTCACCAGCTTCAACGAATTGCGTCGCGACGGCCTCGCTGTAGAGCGCAGCAACCGCCTGCACCCTGGCCAGAAGCCGAAACTGAGCTACGTCGAAGAATGCCTGAACGGTCGCAAAGGGCCGGTCATCGCCTCTACCGACTACATGAAGCTGTTCGCCGAGCAGATCCGCCAGTGGGTTCCTTCCAAGGAGTTCAAGGTGCTGGGCACCGACGGTTTCGGCCGTAGCGACAGCCGCAAGAAGCTGCGTCACTTCTTCGAAGTCGACCGTAAGTTCGTTGTGTTGGCAGCCCTGGAAGCACTGGCTGACCGCGGCGATATCGAACCCAAGGTGGTGGCCGAGGCCATCGTCAAGTTCGGCATCGATCCGGAAAAACGCAACCCACTGGACTGCTGAGGAGAATTTTCGTGAGCGAACTCATTCGCGTACCTGACATCGGCAGCGGTGAAGGTGAAGTAATTGAACTGTTTGTGAAGGTCGGCGACCGCATCGAAGCCGACCAGAGCATCCTGACGCTTGAATCGGACAAGGCCAGCATGGAAGTGCCCGCGCCGAAGGCCGGTGTCATCAAGAGCCTGAAAGTGAAGCTGGGCGATCGCCTGAAAGAGGGCGACGAGCTGCTGGAACTGGAAGTCGAAGGCGCCGCTGCGGCACCTGAAGCGCCAGCGCCCGCTGCGGCCCCGGCGGCGGCTGAAAAGCCTGCCGCTGCACCGGCTGCAGAAGCCGCTCCGGCGGCTGCGGCTGCACCTGCCGCGGCCTCTGTCCAGGACATTCATGTCCCGGACATCGGTTCGTCGGGCAAGGCCAAGATCATCGAAGTACTGGTCAAGGCCGGCGACACCGTCGAAGCCGACCAGTCGCTGATCACCCTGGAATCCGACAAGGCCAGCATGGAAATCCCTTCGCCGGCTGCCGGCGTGGTGGAAAGCGTCGAGGTCAAGCTGGACGACGAAGTCGGCACCGGTGACTTGATCCTCAAGCTGAAAGTGGCCGGTGCCTCGGCACCTGCCGCGCCAGCCCCGGCTGCTGCGCCTGCTGCCAAGGCTGAGTCGGCCCCGGCTCCGGCTCCAGCCGCCGCGCCTGCCGCCAAGGCCGAAGCGGCTCCTGCCCCTGTCGCCGCTGCGCCTGCGCCAAGCGGTGCCAAGGTGCACGCCGGCCCAGCCGTGCGTCAGCTGGCCCGTGAGTTCGGCGTAGAGCTGTCGGCCGTCGGTCCAAGCGGTCCTCATGGCCGCGTGCTGAAGGAAGACGTGCAGGCCTACGTCAAGGCCATGATGCAGAAGGCCAAGAACGCACCGGCCGAAGGTGCCACTGGCGGCGCGGGTATCCCGCCGATTCCGGCAGTGGACTTCAGCCGCTTCGGTGAAACCGAAGAAGTCGCGATGACCCGCCTGATGCAGATCGGTGCGTCGAGCCTGCATCGCAGCTGGCTGAACATTCCACACGTGACTCAGTTCGACCAGGCTGACATCACCGAACTGGAAGCCTTCCGCGTCGCACAGAAAGCCGTGGCCGAAAAGGCCGGCGTGAAGCTGACCGTGTTGCCGCTGCTGCTCAAGGCTTGCGCGCACCTGCTCAAGGAATTGCCGGACTTCAACAGTTCCCTGGCCCCAAGCGGCAAGGCTGTGATCCGCAAGAAGTACGTGCACATCGGCTTTGCCGTCGACACCCCGGAAGGCCTGCTGGTACCGGTCATCCGTAACGTCGACCAGAAGAGCCTGCTGCAACTGGCTGGCGAAGCCGCTGCCCTGGCCGAAAAAGCCCGGAACAAGAAGCTCACCGCCGACGACATGCAGGGCGCCTGCTTCACCATCTCCAGCCTCGGTCACATTGGCGGCACCGGCTTCACGCCGATCGTCAACGCGCCGGAAGTGGCGATCCTGGGTGTCTCCAAGGCCACCATCCAGCCAGTCTGGGACGGTAAAGCCTTCCAGCCCAAGCTGATGCTGCCGCTGTCGCTGTCCTACGATCACCGTGTGATCAATGGTGCGGCCGCTGCACGCTTCACCAAGCGCTTGAGCGACCTGCTGGGCGACATCCGCACCATCCTGCTGTGACACCGAATGGCCCTCCTCGCGGAGGGCCATTCGGGATTCGTTTTCCGAGCGCCACGCTCGTACCTCAACCCCGCCCGTCTGGCGGGGCTTTTTTTGTCTGCAATTCAAGTCAGGTACATCGGTGCAGGATGTGCCGACCTCATCGCGAGCAAGCTCGCTCCCACAATGGATTTGCGGCGCTGCCCAGCATTTGAAACTGATGAAGACCCCTGTGGGAGCGAGCCTGCTCGCGATAGCGGCAGGTCAGGCGACGCGGTAATTCCCTACTGCGCAAGATTCAAATAACTACACCCCCTGTAGTCATTGCCTACAACGTGCGCCCCCTTCCCTATGGATATTTACGACACGCCAAGCCTTAGCATCGAACCGCCAAGGCATCTTGATGCGTGCCCCATTAAACTTCGAATGGATTCGAATATGTTCAAACCTACCGTTGGCCCTATCGTCGGCCACACCACGACCCACCATGCGCGGATATTCCTGCGCGGCGACCACGCCAGCAACAGGGTCTTCGCCGGGATTCGCCACAGGCGCCAAGGTGACACCGGCTGGTCGCAAGGCCAATTCGTGCAATTGAAGGCTTACCGCGACATGACCGCAGTCATCGTGCTCAAAGGTCTTCGCGCCGATACCGCCTACGAATACCAGGCGGGCTGGTTCAGCCCCATGCGCCCGACCCATACCGCGGAGACCGTGGGTCAATTGCTATTGCCATGGCCCGGGGAGGTTTACCACCTGCATACGCCGTCCGGCACCGACAACGCTGCTCGCAGTTATATCGTAGGCTCCTGTCGCTATTTGCAGATCGTCGGCGACATGCCGTTGCTGCCCGGGCTCGGTGATCGGATCTTCGCGAGCATCAACCGCCTCGTGAAACAGGCTGACCCACCGATCAGTGCCGTGTTGATGGCCGGTGACCAGGTCTACCTCGATGACCTGAACAAGGTCGCCCCGGACCGCAGTGCCCGGGACATTCTGTTCAAGTACCGCACGGCCTTTTCCCAGCCGCACATCAGGCGGTTGATGTCCAGCGTACCGACCTACATGATCCTCGATGACCATGAAATCGAGGACAACTGGCCCGCCAATAAAGAACCGGACGATGAGCGTCTATACGCCAATGCCCTGGATGCCTATGCGCTGTATCAGGCCAGCCATGGCCCGGCTGGCGAAGACCTGGACGACGCTAGCCCAGGCCGACCGCCGCGACGATTCTGGTACCTGTTCGCTCACGGGGATATCCAATGGTTCGTCACCGACAGCCGGACCCGACGCAACCTGTCGGCCGCTGACCGGCGCATCCTTGATCAGGAACAGGAGCAGGCGCTGCTCGAATGGCTCATCGGCAGCACTGCCCGGGTCAAGCTTGTCGTAACCAGCGTCATGTTCTATCCCGATCGCAAACTGGATGACGGAGACGCCTGGCAAGCTTTCCCGAACCAACGCCTGCGCCTGATCGAAGCCATCCGCACGCACCGGATCAAAAACGTGATCTTCGTGTCCGGCGACGTGCACGGCTCCCTGACCAGCCGCCTGGTTCATAACCAGGATCCTGATTTCGCAGTCCACACCATCGTTTCCTCGCCGCTGTGCAACAGCCTGCTGCTGCCCTACGCCACAGCCTCGAGTTTTATCATCGGCGAGCCCATGGCCAAGGCAGCGGGCGGCGAGTATCGATATGAACTGACCAGCAAAGTCATCAGCCAGGACAATTTCGCTCAGCTGCGAGTAACGACCCAGAGCATTCAAGTGACCTTTCATGACCGTGACGGCAGCCCCTTGGAGGTCGTCGATATACCGTTGCGCTGACCTGCGGTGGCACAACGAATGCCTCTGATCGGCCGGCCACTGGAGAAATCCGCTGATCGGCCGATAAAAGGTTTATAGCACTTGGCCTTCATGTCTCTTGTCAGCTAGTGCCGCAATGATGCAACCTTGCGGCAATCCGTAATAACGAGGGCGTCAGCCCGGCGCGATCAGCATCTTCGAAGCGAGTTTCCCTCATGAAAAGCCAACCCGATGCCGCCAGCCGTATGGCGGCCGAGGTAGTGACGCAGTTACCGGTGCCCTCGCGGCTCGGTATGCTGCGTTTCGAACGGCTGAATGAAGCAAGCTGGGCGCTACTGTTTCTCGACCCCAACTGCGAACGTTACTTTGGCCTGCCGGCCGTCGAGCTGTGCTCGCTGGTGAGTTCGCCCTATGCCAGCCTCATGGAGCCGGAAGCACGCTACCAGCTGCACGACGCGATCCAGCAGCAGTTGACCCAGGCCCCTCATTATCAGATCCGCTACACGCTGCACACCGCCAGGGGACCGTTGAACCTCCTGGAAACGGGTGAAACCTACAAACAGCACAACCGCCATTTGCTGCGCGGCTATCTGCTGGTGGTGGACAGCCTGCTGCCGACCGAGCCCTCCGTGCCGGCGCTCGATCTGGAAACCCAGAACTCGCGCCTGCAGATCGCCCTGGAACTGAACCAGCGCGCCCAGCAGGAGCAGCTCCAGCACCTTGACCGGGTGCGCGCCCAACAAGACCTGATCCTGCTGCTGACCCGCCAGCGCTATAGCGCCAACAATTCGTTGCAGGAAGCCGCCGAGCTGATTACCCGTAGCGCCTGCGATATCTACCAGATCGACAGCGCCAGCATCTGGAATCTGGAGGACGGCAAACTGCTGCCGATCTCGGCCTATAACCGCGCCTCCCAGGGATATTTCCTTCCAGGGGTAATCAACGCCAGCGACTTCCCAACCTACATGGAAGCGTTGCAGACCTGCCGCGCCATTGATGCCCACAATGCGATGCGCGACCCGCGCACCCGCGAGATGGCCGAGAACCTGCGCATCCGCGACGTCAACGCAATTCTCGACGCCAGTATCCGTATCGACGGCCAGGTGGTAGGCGTCCTGTGCCTTGAGCAAGTGGGCGCCACCCGCGCCTGGCAATCGGATGAAATCGCCTTTGCCGGCGAACTGGCGGACCAGTTCGCCCAGGTCATCAACAACCACAACCGGCGCACCGCCACCAGCGCACTGCACTTGTTCCAGCGCGCGGTGGAACAGAGCGCCAACGCGTTCCTGCTGGTCAACTGCGACGGCGTGGTGGAATACGTCAACCCGAGCTTCACCGCCATCACTCAGTACACCACTGAAGAAGTCCACGGTCAGCGCCTGTCCGAGCTGCCGGCCCTGGAGAATCTCAGCGAACTGCTCTTCGACGCACCGTCGGCCCTGGCCCAGAGCAACAGCTGGCAGGGCGAATTCAAGAGCCGACGCAAAAATCTCGAGCCCTACTGGGGCCAGCTGTCGATTTCCAAGGTCTATGGCGACAACCGCGAACTGACCCACTACATCGGCATCTACGAAGACATCACCCAGACCAAACTGGCCCAGCAGCGCATCGAACGCCTGGCCTACACCGACAACCTGACCAACCTGGGCAACCGCCCGGCGTTCATTCGCAATCTCGATGAACGCTTCGCCCGGGACAGCGATTCGCCTATCAGCCTGTTGCTGGTGGACATCGACAACTTCAAGCGCATCAACGACAGCCTCGGCCACCAGACCGGCGACAAGCTGCTGATCAGCCTGGCCCGGCGCCTGCGCAACAGCCTGAGCCCAAGCGGCAGCCTGGCACGGTTCGCCAGTAACGAGTTCGCCGTGCTGCTGGATGACACCGGCCTGGAAGCCGGCCAGCAGATCGCCAGCCAATTGCTGATGACGCTCGACAAGCCGATGTTCGTCGATAACCAGTTGATCAGCGTGACCGGTTCGGTCGGCCTGGCCTGCGCACCGTTGCATGGGCGTGACCCGCAGACGCTGATGCGCAACGCCGGCCTCGCCCTGCACAAGGCCAAGGCCAACGGCAAGCATCAGGTCCAGGTGTTCACCGAGGCGCTGAACGCCGAGGCCAGCTACAAGCTGTTCGTGGAAAACAACCTGCGCCGCGCCCTGACCCAGAATGAACTGGACGTTTTCTACCAGCCCAAGCTGTGCCTGCGCAGCGGTCGCCTGCTGGGCATGGAGGCGCTGCTGCGCTGGAACCACCCGGAAAAAGGCATGATCCGTCCGGACCAGTTCATCAGCGTGGCCGAGGAAACCGGCCTGATCATCCCCATCGGCAAATGGATCGCCCGCCAGGCTTGCCGCATGAGCAAGCAATTGACCGCAGCCGGCCTGGGCAACCTGCAGGTGGCGATCAACCTGTCGCCCAAGCAGTTCTCCGACCCGGACCTGGTGGCCTCGATCGCCAGCATCCTCAAGGAAGAGCAACTGCCGGCCCGCTTGCTGGAACTGGAGCTGACCGAAGGCTTGCTGCTCGAAGCCACCGAAGATACGCACCTGCAACTCGACCAGCTCAAGCGCCTGGGCCTGACCCTGGCCATGGACGATTTCGGTACCGGTTATTCATCCCTGAGCTATCTGAAGAAATTCCCGATCGACATCATCAAGATCGATCGCAGCTTCATCCATGAAATCCCGGACAACCAGGACGACATGGAAATCACCTCCGCCGTGATCGCCATGGCCCACAACCTGAAACTCAAGGTCGTCGCCGAAGGCATCGAGACCGCCCAGCAGCTGGCGTTCCTGCGGCGCCACCGCTGCGACGTCGGCCAGGGCTACCTGTTCGACCGGCCCATTCCCGGTGCAGAGCTTGTCGAGAAGCTCAAGCGCTACCCGCGCGGCCCTCTTGTCTGACAGCCGCTTATAGCGAGCAGCGGCTTTTCTGAGGCACACTGACGGTCTATTTCGCTCAATTCAACCTGACTGAGAGGACTGATGATGGTCTTGCGCTCGGAAATCCTGGTGAACAAAAACGTGCTTCCTACTCCTGATCAAGCTCTACCTGGCCGTGAAACCCCGATGACCGTGCCGGAAAAACACTTCGTCCTCGACGCACCACTGCTGGGCCCATTCGTGACCAATGTGGATTTCGCGATCTTCGGCCTGGGTTGCTTCTGGGGCGCGGAGCGCAAGTTCTGGCAACGTGAAGGCGTGGTCAGCACGGCGGTGGGTTACGCGGGCGGCTTTACGCCAAACCCGACTTACGAAGAAGTCTGCTCGGGCCTGACCGGCCACAGCGAAGTGGTGCTGGTCGTCTACGAGCCAGAGAAAGTCAGCTACAACGAACTGCTGGCGATGTTCTGGGAACTGCACAACCCGACCCAGGGCATGCGCCAGGGCAACGACATCGGCACCCAGTACCGCTCGGTGGTCTACTGCACCACGCCCGAGCAGCTGGAAGCGGCGAAAAAGAGCAAGGAAGTATTCCAGGCTGAACTGGCCAAGGCCGGGCTGGGAGAAATCACCACCGAAATCGACGAAGCGCCGACCTTCTACTTTGCCGAGGCGTATCACCAGCAATACCTGGCGAAGAACCCTGAAGGTTATTGCGGGATTGGCGGTACGGGCGTGACTTGCCCGATCTGATCGTCAGGCCCTGAAAAGCTTGCTCGCGAATGCGGCCTGACAGTCGGCCAGGGGGGCGGTTGACTGGGTACATATCCGTTGCTGCGGTAACGGCTGCCTAGGGTTCCGCCCTTACGGCGGGTCACTTTTGGAAAGAGCGCCAAAAGTAACCAAAAACGCTCTGCCCCACCACTTGGTGCCTCGCTTGGGCTCGGCATGCCCTCACTCCGGCATTGCTCCGTGGGCCCGCCGCGAAGGGCCGTCCCTGGCCCAGCGCGGCTATCCCGGCATCCATGCCGGGATGCCCACTGCGCAATGCCTGCGTTCGGCCAGCGTGGTTAACGGGGCGCCTCAGTTCAAGATCAAGATCAAGATCAAGATCAAGATCAAGATCAAGATCAAGATCAAAATCAAAATCAAAAGCAAGGCGGCCTGATTCTCGCGGGGGTACCCCGGTTTCATTGTCGGAGCGAGCCTGCTCCGGGCGGCGATCCGACGAAGGCGGCCTATCAGGCGCCATCAATCAGCTTTCAGCAATCAACCAATCCATCTGCCAACCACCCTGGGTCTGCCCGAGCTTCCTGGATAACCAGGGCAGCAATTCCCGCAATTCTTCCTCAAGCCCCCAAGGCGGATTGGCGATGGCCAGGCCGGAGCCGTTCAGGCTGTTCGGCGTGGCCAGCGGATGCACCAGCAATTCCACCCGCAACAGCTTCGGCGCGCCGGTGCCGGCCAGGTCCTGGTAGAAGCGACGCAACATGCGCTGGTCCTTCACCGGGTACCAGATCGCCGCGACCGTCTGGCGCATCCGGCCGATGGCTTCCTTGAGCGAAGCGGCGCAGCGCTGCATCTCGTCGAGCTGTTCAAAGGGCGGATCGATGAGCATCAGCCCGCGCTTCTCGCTCACCGGCAACAAAGCCCGTGGCACATGCCAGCCTTCGCCCAGGTGCACCGCCACGCGACGGTCACCCTTCATGTTGTCCTTGAGCAGTACACCGTCTTCGGGATGCTTCTCATTGAGCAGCACCCGATCCTGCGCCCGGGTCAGGCGCCGCGCCAGTTCCGGTGAGCCCGGGTAATAACGCAACTGACCGTCCGGATTCATCTCGTGCAGCACCTTCATGTACTCGGCGGTCAGCGGCGGCAGGTCATCCTGGCCCCACAACCGCGCGATGCCTTCCAGGTATTCGCCGGTGCGATTGGCCTGGTCGCCCTGCAAGTCGTACAGCCCGATGCCCGCGTGGGTATCGAGGTAGGCAAAGGGCTGCTCCTTGCGCGACATCAGGGCAATGAGGCGGGTCAAGGTCAGGTGTTTGAACACATCGGCGTGATTGCCGGCGTGGAAGGCATGGCGATAATTCATGGCGGCTCCTGCGAAGGCCGACGAGTTTACCTTGAAGCGTGCCGAACGTCAGGGGTTCGCAGCCGAGCGGACGAACAGACCCGTGGCGAGGGAGCTTGCTCCCGCTGGGCTGCGCAGCAGCCCCTTACAACGAGCCTCAATACGCCAACAGATCACAGGCGCCCTCCTTGCAGCGCTCGCATTCCTCGCAGAACGGCGCGGGGCTTTTCAGGCTGACGATTTGCGCATAGGTAAGGGGCGAGACCGGCGCGGCGGCGAGTTTTTCCGCCGCGCCGGGCGCAATGGCTTCGGCCCCCATGACTGCCATCGGCGCGCCACCGACCTGGATCGGCACGCTGCTGAAGATTCCGCCCGGACCGATATTGATCCAGTGCCCACCGGCCTGGATGGTCGCGCTGGCGCCACCCTCCAGCACGATCTGCCGGCCGGCACTGACATGAAAGCCCCCCACGGCGCTGATGGCCTGGTTGGCCACGCGGATATGCCGATCGCCCGTGACCAGCAGGTGATCGTCCTGGCGGACCTCGACCTGACGCCGACCTGCGGTGATGCGCTGCTCGCCGTTCTGCAGTTCATGCCGCGACAAGCCTGTGACCACGATGCTGCGCTCGTGATCGACCTGCACGCGCTGGTCGTGCAACACGTGCTGGGTCCAGTTGCGCTGGGCCCTCAGATAGATTTCCTCGGCACCCTTGCGGTCCTCGATGCGCAACTCGTTGTAGCCACCGCCACCGGGGCTGCTCTGGCTGCGCAATATGCTGCGGGTCTTGTCCGCCGGCAGGTCCAGCGGTACCGGGTTGGCGCCGTTCGGCAGACAGCCCACCACCAGCGGCTTGTCCACGTCGCCCTCCATGAACCCCACCAGCACTTCCATGCCGACCCGGGGAATCATCACGCCGCCGTAGTGATCGTGTGCCCAGCCGCTCGCCACCCTCAGCCAGCAACTGGAATGCTCGTCACGCTTACCGTCGCGATCCCAGACCAGTTGCACCTTGACCCGCCCGAACGCGTCGCAATGGATTTCGCTGTCCGCCGGGCCGGTCACCACCGCGGGCTGGTAGCCGTTGACGGACGGCTTCCTGTGTTGCAACGGCGGACGAAAGAACACTTCACACGGCATCGCGAGGAAGCTATTTCGGTAGCCCTGGAACTCATCCGCGCCGACAGAGGCGTTTTCTTCCAGCACCTGCGGCTGGCGGCCATGGTGGTCAACCTGGGTCAGCAACCAGAGATCATTCCATTGCGCCCGGGGATGCTCCTTGATACGCATGAAATGTCCGCTGGCAAAAGCGCTGTCATCGCTGCCACCCTCCGCCAGGCACCCATCGCCCGCCTGCCGTTCGAGAGCATGCTGGGCCAGATGCTGGCCATCGTCGCGGTCGGTGAACTGGCCGGGGTAGTGATAACTCTCCAGAACGGGAAGTTGCTGATTGTCGATGTCCGCCTGCAACGAGAGGCCCGGCTTGCGAAAATCGTAGTCGCGCAACATCACGGCGTTGGTGTGGGTCTGCAGCCGCACCGCCAGGCGCTTGATGGCGGGCTCGGCGGCAGCCATGCCGCTGCCGGGGAGATACACAGTGGACTCGGGCAGGCGCGGGAACACCGTCTGGTCGTCGCCAAATATCAGCAGGTGGCCGTCAGGGCTGTGTCGGAAGTGATAGTGGATGCCGACTTCGGCGCAAATCCGTTCGATAAAAACCAGATCGCTTTCGTGGTACTGCACGCAATATTCACGCTCGGGGTAACGTCCGCCGAGACCAGTGAATTGGCAGGCATCGGCGAGAATACCGTGTTCCTTCAATACGTGGGCGACGATGTCCGGCACGCTCAGATGCTGGAAAATCCGCTGGTTGATGCGATGGCGCAAGTAAGCCAGGCGAGGCACCAGGCTGACCTGATAACGGCTCAGCCGCTCGCCCGAATCGCCTTGGGCGACGCTATAGACCTGGCCGTGTATCCCGCCACCTTGGTGACCGAAGCGCAGATAAGCCTGACGATGCAATAGATCTTCAAGCACCAGGTCGGGCCGCTCGCTGACGAGCTCCAGATCAAAGCGATAGGGCTGGCTGACGGCTTCCGTGCCCTTGAATTCAAGGACCTGCAATTCATTCGGGCCGCTGTCGAATGTCAGCGTAAAACGTGGCGAGTTGGCAGGCGCGAACATCCGATGTGCCTCTGCGAAAGGGAGGCAAACGATTCTGCATGAGCCATGACGGATTGGACCGATCAGCGGAAAAAACAGATTTGCCTTACAGACGACGAGGCAAAAGTTGCACAAAACAAACGTATCGCCTGACATCGCGGTTTGGCAGAGCCTGTCAGGCAAAGTGAGGTAACGGCGAAGTCTCTCCTACAATCGGGCCGGGGCGCCTCCAAAAAAACGGCCCGCCTCCATAAGAGACGAGCCGTTTTTCAAACCTTCAGACGAGCCATGACGGCCTCGCCGAGTGGCTTATTGATTCAAGCGGAAATCCTTCTCGGCCGCTTCGAAGCGCTGCAGCATGCCGGCGGTTGGCGAACCCATCTTGCTGACCACGTAGATCGCCAGGCTGGCAAAGATGAAGCCAGGGATGATTTCGTACAGGCCCAGCAGCTCGAAATGCTTCCAGACGATTACAGTGATCGCACCCACCAGGATCCCGGCCAGCGCACCGTTACGGGTCATGTCTTTCCAGATCACCGAAATCAGCACCACAGGACCGAATGCCGCACCGAAACCGGCCCAGGCGTAGCTCACCAGGCCCAGCACGCGGTTTTCCGGGTTGGCGGCCAGGGCGATGGCGATGACCGCTACCAGCAGCACCATGAAACGACCTACCCAGACCAGTTCCAGCTGGGAAGCGCTCTTGCGCAAGAACGTCTTGTAGAAGTCTTCGGTCAGGGAACTGGAGCACACCAGCAGTTGGCAGCTCAAGGTGCTCATCACCGCCGCCAGGATGGCCGACAGCAGGACACCGGCAACCCATGGATTGAACAGCAGTTTCGCCAGTTCGATGAACACACGCTCAGGGTTTTCGGTTACCGGAGCGGCCACTTCAGGGTGCGCCGAGAAGTAGGCGATACCGAAGAAACCGACGGCAACGGTGCCGCCCAGGCACAGGATCATCCAGGCCATGGAGATGCGACGCGCCTTGGCAATCGACTTGACCGAATCCGCCGCCATGAAGCGCGCCAGGATATGCGGCTGGCCGAAGTAGCCCAGGCCCCAGCCCATCAGCGAGATGATGCCGATGAAGGTGGTGTTTTTCAGCATGTCGAACGACGTAGGGTCTTTCGCTTCGATGGCTAGGAAAGTGGTATCGACGCCGCCGGTGGCCAGCAGCACGATGATCGGCGTGAGGATCAACGCGAAGATCATCAGGGTCGCTTGTACGGTGTCGGTCCAGCTCACGGCCAGGAAACCACCGATGAAGGTGTAGGCAATGGTCGCGGCAGCACCGGCCCACAGCGCGGTCTCGTAGGACATGCCGAAAGTGCTTTCGAACAGACGGGCACCGGCAACAATGCCGGAAGCGCAGTAGATGGTGAAGAACACCAGGATCACGACGGCGGAGATGATCCGCAGCAAACCGCTCTTGTCTTCGAAGCGGCTGGCGAAGTAGTCCGGCAGCGTCAGCGCATCACCGTTGTGCTCGGTCTGCACCCGCAGGCGACCGGCCACGAACAGCCAGTTCAGGTAGGCACCGATGATCAGGCCGATGGCGATCCAGCTTTCCGACAGGCCGGACATATAGATGGCGCCGGGCAAACCCATCAACAGCCAGCCGCTCATGTCGGAGGCACCGGCAGAGAGCGCCGTCACGACACTGCCCAGGCTGCGACCGCCCAGGATGTAATCGGAAAGGTTGTTGGTGGAGCGATAAGCCATCAGGCCGATCAGGACCATGGCTGCGATATAGATCACGAAGGTGATCAGGGTAGGATTGCTGAAACTCATGAGTACGCCCTGGCTTTGTTTTTATGGTGCGGTGGCAGTTGAAAATCCGGACAACGCAGACGTTGTACCGACGTTTTGTGGACCCGCGAATTTATGACTGATGTTTCCCCAGGAAAGCCACCAGCCGATGCCCCTCGGCGTGAAGCCGGTTGCACCTTGGCCGCGAATGCTATTCAACAATTCAAATAAGGTGCAACCAGTTTCGTTCAAATAAGTTGCACCTAGTCGGAATATTCGTACGGAAGGAGACTTTTCGCACGCTATTGGTGCAAACAAAGGTGATTTTCGGCTCAGTAGCGCACCAACAAAGTGCGAAGCATGTTCGGAGCCCGGTGCTTCCTGATGAGCTGCTCAATATTTCGACAAAAAACAGGTTGCACCCGGTTGCACCTCTATCGGCTCGCAGCTAATCTTGCCGCCAGCTGATGCCACGCCATACGTGGTAAACATGAGGATAAAAATATGGCTACCACCACCCTTGGGGTCAAACTCGACGACCCGACCCGCGAACGCCTGAAGGCGGCCGCAACTTCGATTGATCGCACGCCGCACTGGCTGATCAAGCAGGCAATTTTCAATTACCTGGAAAAACTCGAGGGTGGTGCAACCCTGACCGAGCTGAACGGTTCGACCCGCGCCGACAGCGATGATGCCGGTGAAGTCCAGCCCGACCACGCTCACCAGTGCTTCCTGGAGTTCGCCGAAAGCATTCTGCCGCAATCGGTCCTGCGCGCCTCCATTACCGCCGCCTACCGCCGCCCTGAGCCGGAAGTGGTGCCGATGCTGATCGAGCAGGCCCGACTGCCGGCCGAAATGGCCGAGGCCACCAACAAGCTCGCGGCGTCGATTGCGGAAAAACTGCGCAACCAGAAGAGTGCCGGCGGGCGTGCCGGTATTGTCCAGGGCCTGCTGCAGGAATTTTCCCTGTCGTCCCAGGAAGGCGTGGCGCTGATGTGTCTCGCCGAAGCACTGCTGCGCATCCCGGACAAAGGCACCCGCGACGCACTGATTCGCGACAAGATCAGCACCGGCAACTGGCAGCCGCACCTGGGCAACAGTCCGTCGCTGTTCGTCAACGCCGCCACCTGGGGCCTGCTGCTGACCGGCAAGTTGGTCGCCACTCATAATGAAGCCGGCCTGACTTCGTCGCTGAGCCGCATCATTGGCAAGAGCGGCGAGCCGATGATCCGCAAGGGCGTCGACATGGCCATGCGCCTGATGGGCGAGCAGTTCGTCACCGGCGAAACCATCGCCGAAGCCCTGGCCAACGCCAGCAAGTTCGAAGCCAAGGGTTTCCGTTATTCCTACGACATGCTCGGTGAAGCCGCGCTCACCGAACATGACGCCCAGAAGTACCTGGCCTCGTACGAACAAGCCATCCATTCGATCGGCAAAGCCTCTCACGGTCGTGGGATTTACGAAGGCCCGGGCATTTCCATCAAGCTTTCGGCCCTGCACCCGCGTTACAGCCGCGCCCAGTACGAACGCGTCATGGACGAACTGTACCCGCGCCTGCTGTCGCTGACCCTGCTCGCCAAGCAATACGACATCGGCCTGAACATCGACGCCGAAGAGGCCGACCGCCTCGAACTGTCCCTGGACCTGCTCGAGCGCCTGTGCTTCGAGCCGCAGCTGACCGGCTGGAACGGCATCGGCTTCGTGATCCAGGCCTACCAGAAGCGTTGCCCGTACGTCATCGACTATGTGATCGACCTCGCTCGTCGCAGCCGTCACCGCCTGATGATCCGCCTGGTGAAAGGCGCCTACTGGGACAGCGAGATCAAGCGCGCCCAGGTCGAAGGCCTGGAAGGCTATCCGGTGTACACCCGCAAGGTGTACACCGACGTTTCCTACATCGCCTGCGCGCGCAAGCTGCTGTCAGTGCCGGAAGTCATCTATCCGCAGTTCGCCACGCACAACGCCCACACTTTGTCGGCGATTTACCACATCGCCGGTCAGAACTATTACCCGGGGCAGTATGAATTCCAGTGCCTGCACGGCATGGGCGAACCGCTGTACGAACAGGTTGTAGGCAAGGTTTCCGAAGGCAAGCTGAACCGTCCGTGCCGCGTGTACGCTCCGGTCGGCACCCACGAAACGCTGCTGGCCTACCTGGTGCGTCGCCTGCTGGAAAACGGCGCGAACACTTCGTTCGTCAACCGCATCGCCGACCAGTCGATTTCCATCCAGGAGCTGGTGGCCGATCCAGTGGCGAGCATCGAGCAGATGGCGACGCTGGAAGGCGGTTTCGGCCTGCCGCACCCGCGCATTCCGCTGCCACGCGATTTGTACGGCAGCGAACGCGCCAACTCCAGTGGCATCGACCTGGCCAACGAACATCGCCTGGCCTCGTTGTCCTGCGCCCTGCTGGCCACCGCCCACAACGACTGGAAAGCCGCGCCGATGCTCGGCTGCGCCGCCAGTGAAGAAACCCCGGCACCGGTGCTGAACCCGGCCGATCATCGTGACGTGGTGGGCCACGTGCAGGAGGCTACCGTCGCCGATGTCGACAACGCCATCCAGTGCGCCCTCAACGCCGCGCCGATCTGGCAGGCCACGCCACCGGCCGAACGCGCCGCGATCCTGGAGCGCGCCGCCGACCTGATGGAAGGCGAGATCCAGCCGCTGATGGGCCTGCTGGCCCGCGAAGCCGGCAAGACCTTCGCCAACGCCATCGCCGAGGTACGCGAGGCCGTGGACTTCCTGCGCTACTACGCGGTGCAGGCGCGCAACGATTTCACCAACGATGCCCACCGTCCATTGGGCCCGGTGGTCTGCATCAGCCCATGGAACTTCCCGCTGGCGATTTTCAGCGGCCAGGTCGCCGCCGCACTGGCCGCCGGCAACCCGGTACTGGCCAAGCCCGCCGAGCAGACGCCTCTGGTGGCTGCCCAGGCAGTGCGCCTGAT
This sequence comes from Pseudomonas sp. Z2-11, assembly GCF_054161305.1. Classification (NCBI taxonomy): domain Bacteria; kingdom Pseudomonadati; phylum Pseudomonadota; class Gammaproteobacteria; order Pseudomonadales; family Pseudomonadaceae; genus Pseudomonas; species Pseudomonas sp. Z2-11. The sequence continues at coordinate 507,767 of NZ_CP096395.1, read as the reverse complement.
GCTTGAAGCCGGCATTCCGGAAGGCGTCCTGCAATTGCTGCCGGGCCGTGGCGAAACCGTTGGTGCACGCCTGGTGGGTGACGATCGGGTAAAAGGCGTGATGTTCACCGGTTCAACCGAAGTCGCGCGCCTGCTGCAACGCAATATCGCCGGACGCCTGGACAACCAGGGCCGGCCGATCCCGCTGATCGCCGAAACCGGCGGCCAGAACGCGATGATCGTCGACTCTTCGGCCCTGACTGAACAAGTGGTCATCGACGTGGTGTCCTCGGCTTTCGACAGCGCCGGCCAGCGTTGCTCGGCCCTGCGTGTTCTGTGCCTGCAGGAAGATTCCGCCGACCGCGTCATCGAAATGCTCAAGGGCGCCATGGCCGAATCGCGCCTCGGCAACCCCGAGCGCCTGTCGGTGGACATCGGCCCGGTGATCGACGCCGAAGCCAAGGCCGGTATCGAGAAACACATCCAGGCCATGCGCGATAAAGGTCGCACCGTGTATCAGATGGCAATCGCCGACAGCGACGAGTGCAAGCGCGGCACCTTCGTGATGCCGACCCTGATCGAGCTGGAAAGCTTCGACGAGCTGCAACGCGAGATCTTCGGCCCGGTGCTGCACGTGGTGCGCTATAAGCGCAAGGAGCTGGACCAGTTGATCGGTCAGATCAACGCCTCCGGCTACGGCCTGACCCTGGGCGTGCACACGCGCATCGATGAAACCATTGCCAAGGTGATCGACAACGTCCATGCCGGTAACGTCTATGTAAACCGCAACATCGTCGGTGCCGTGGTCGGCGTGCAGCCGTTCGGCGGCGAAGGCCTGTCGGGCACTGGTCCGAAGGCCGGCGGCCCGCTGTACCTGTACCGCTTGTTGTCGACTCGTCCTACCGATGCGATCCAGCAGTCCTTCGTACGGGGCGATGCTCTGTCGGCACCGGACCTGCGCTTGCGCGACGCCATGAGCAAACCGCTGACCGCCCTGCAAGCCTGGGCCGACAGCCACAAGCTCGCCGAACTGAGCGCCCTGTGCGTGCAGTTCGCCGCCCAGTCGCAAAGCGGCATCACCCGCCAGCTGACCGGCCCGACCGGCGAACGCAACAGCTACGCCATCCTGCCCCGCGAGCACGTGTTGTGCCTGGCGGACGTGGAAGGCGACCTGCTGACGCAGCTGGCGGCCGTATTGGCCGTAGGCGGCTCGGCCGTGTGGCCGGAAACCGACACCAGCAAGGCGTTGTTCGCACGCTTGCCGAAGGACATTCAGGCGCGCATCCAGCGGGTTGCCGATTGGACCAAGGACGACGTGTTGTTCGACGCAGTCCTGCACCACGGCGACTCGGACCAGTTGCGCGGCGTGTGCCAGCAGGTGGCCAAGCGCGCCGGGGCGATCGTCGGGGTGCATGGCTTGTCCCAGGGCGAAACCAATATCGCCCTGGAACGCCTGGTGATCGAACGCGCGCTGAGCGTCAACACCGCCGCGGCGGGTGGTAACGCCAGTCTGATGACGATCGGCTAAAACGCTGTAGGCCAGGCACCCGCAATAGGTGCCTGGCAATCGAAACCCAATGTGGGAGCGAGCCTGCTCGCGAAGATGGCGTATCAGTCGACCTCAATGTTGCTGACTCACCGCTTTCGCGAGCAGGCTCGCTCCCACATTTTGATTAGTGTCGCCCCCGCCTCTGCATCACTGTCATCAATCATCCTGTTCAGCCTTTATCAGCACGCCTAGACTCGGCCCATTCCAAGAAAAGGTAGGCCGCCATGTCCGAGACGCTGCTCAGTTCCCGCAATCTGGCTTTCGAGCTGTATGAAGTCCTTGATGCCGAAGGCCTGACCCAGCGCGAACGGTTTGCCGAGCACAATCGCGAAACCTTCGACGCGGCCATCGGTACGGCCCGCAGCATTGCCGAAAAATATTTCGCGCCGCACAACCGCAAGAATGATGAAAACGAACCGCGCTACGAGAACGGCGAGGCGATCCTGATTCCCGAGGTGAAACCTGCAGTGGATGCGTTCCTGGAGGCGGGCTTTCTCAACGCCGCCCGCAGCTTCGACGCCGGCGGCATGCAACTGCCGACGCTGCTGTCCCAGGCGTGCTTTGCGCATTTCCAGTCGGCCAATGCTGCTTCGACTTCCTACCCGTTCCTGACCATGGGCGCGGCGAACCTGATCGAAAGCTTTGGTAGCGATGAGCAGAAACAACGCTTCCTGCAACCGATGATCGACGGCCGTTTCTTTGGCACCATGGCCCTGACCGAACCACACGCGGGTTCTTCGCTGGCGGATATTCGTACGCGCGCGGAACCGGCGTCCGACGGCACTTATCGACTCAAGGGCAACAAGATCTTCATTTCCGGTGGCGACCATCCGCTGTCGGAAAACATCGTGCACATGGTCCTGGCCAAACTGCCGGACGCGCCGCCGGGCGTGAAGGGCATCTCGCTGTTTATCGTGCCCAAGTTCCTGGTGAACGAAGATGGCAGCCTGGGCAAGCGCAACGACGTGCTGCTGGCCGGGCTGTTTCACAAGATGGGCTGGCGCGGCACTACGTCTACGGCGCTGAACTTCGGTGATAACGGTGAGTGTGTCGGTTACCTCGTCGGCAAACCGCACCATGGCCTGAGCTACATGTTCCAGATGATGAACGAGGCGCGGATCGGCGTCGGCATGGGCGCCGTCATGCTGGGCTACGCCGGTTACCTGTATTCCCTTGAATACGCCCGCGAACGCCCTCAGGGCCGAGTACCCGAAAGCAAGGATCCAGGCACCGCGCCCGTGCCGATCATCCAGCACGCCGACGTACGCCGCATGCTGTTGACCCAGAAAGCCTACGTGGAAGGTTCGTTCGACCTGGGCCTGTACGCGGCGCGGCTGTTCGACGACACCACTACGCTTGAGAGCGAAGCCGAGCGCCGCCGCGCCCATGAGTTGCTGGACCTGCTGACGCCTATCGTCAAATCATGGCCATCGGAGTTCTGCCTGAAGGCCAACGAACTGGCGATCCAGATTCTCGGCGGCCATGGTTACACCCGTGAATATCCGGTGGAGCAGTATTACCGCGACAACCGCCTGAACCCGATCCATGAGGGCACCCATGGCATCCAGTCGCTGGATCTGCTCGGACGCAAACTGGCACAGAACGGCGGGGCCGGTCTCAAGCAACTGATCCGTCTGGTGGCCGATACCAGCGAGCGCGCCCAGGCGTACGATTCGTTGACGCCCCTGCGCCAGCCGCTGGAAGCACTGGTGGCGCGCCTGCAATCGGTCACCCTCGGGCTGCTGACGGACCTGGCTCAGGGCAAGGTCAACAGCAGCCTGGCCAATTCGGCGCTGTACCTGAAAGTCTTTGGTCATATGGTGATTGGCTGGCGCTGGCTGGAACAGGCGATTCGCGCCGAGGAAGGCCTGGCCAGGGGCAACGCGGCGGATGTGGACTTCTACAGGGGCAAGCTGCAAGCGGCGCGCTATTTCCTGACCTGGGAAGTGCCGGGCTGTCACCACGAGCTGGCGATTCTCGAGGCGCGGGATGATACGTGCCTTGGGATGCGGGATGAGTGGTTCTGAGCCGGAGCTTGCTGCGCGGCTGAAATCCATTCGCGAGCAGGCTCGCTCCCACAGGGGCTCAAGTGAACACAACATCAGCGTTCACCATAGATCTACTGTGGGAGCGAGCCTGCTCGCGAAAGCGGTCTGTCAGTCAAAGCTGAATCGCCTGATCCGACGCTTTCGCGAGCAGGCTCGCTCCTACACAGGCACCACAGCCAACATTCGCTAAAGGTTCAAGCCTGCTGGATCGTCTTGGCAATAACCTCGACCGTGGCGCTGACCTGCTCCTCGTAGCGGTCGAGCTCCGCGCGGTGCTGCTTTTGCATTTCGATCTGTTGCGAACACAGGTTCATGGCCGCCAGCACCAGCAGGCGGTCGCCGATCAACGTCGGGAATTTACGCTTGGTATCGGCCAGGGCCGCCTTGAGCATCGAGGCGGCGTCCAGCAGCGCCTGCTCCTGCCCGGCCGGCGCCTTGATCGAGTATTCCTCTCCGAGAATCGAGACGACCGTCACCCCATCGGCACCCTGCTTCATGCGCCGACCGTTGCGGTGCTGGCGCGCTCGATCAGGGCCTGGATCCGTGCGGCGGTGGTGCCGTGCAATTCTTCCTGTTCCATCAGGTTCAGCTGCAGGCTTTCGTTTTCATCCTTGGCCTTGGCCAGTTCGGCGCTCAGGCTTTCATTCAGGCCGGTCAGGTGGCGGTTCTGTTGCACCAGGTCGTTGACCAGTTGCTCCAGCTGGCTGAGGGATGTTTCCAACATATTGAATTCCAGGCTTTTCAAGGGGGCGCGTACGATAAAGAAAAGTCACCGTCGGCGCCACGACTCAGAAGGCAGCGGTATCCCGCTCGCGAGCTGTAAAGACTGTGATGGGGAAATCTGGTTCCGACCCTTCGTCGCGCCAACCCCGATGGCGTGCGACAAAAGCACGCAGCGCCCTCAAGACTTCAGTCGCCAGACCGATAAGTCAGGAAACCAGTCACAGCCCCGCACGGACGCGCTTTTTCACGGTAACTTCCATGTCCCTACGTAATATGAACATCGCGCCGCGGGCGTTCCTGGGGTTTGCCCTGATCGGCGCCCTGATGCTGGCCTTGGGCGTATTTGCCTTGAGCCAGATGAGCAAGATCCGCGTCTCGGGCGAAACCATCGTCCAGAACAGCGTCCCGAGCATCAAGGCCCTCGACGAGTTCACCCAGCTCACCCTGCGCCTTCGCGTCCTGTCCTATCGCCTGCTGACCAACCGTGAACCGGACGTCCAGCAGAAAACCTATGAGCTGTTCGAACAACGCAATCAGCAGATCCGCGAGGCGCAGACCGCATACGAAAAGCTCATCAGCGCCCCGGACGAACGCGCCGCTTATGAGCAATACGTACAGTTGCTGAATCAGTACCGCCAGCTCGAAGAGCGGATGAAGACCCTGTCGCGCAACAACCAGCTCGATCAATTGCAAGCGCTGCTCAACACTGAATTGCTGAGCAACTCCGACGCGATCAACGCGGCGGTCACCCGCTTGATGGAAATCAACAATCGCCAGGCCGAAATGCTCAACCAGGGTGCCGCCCAACAGTACTCAACGGCTTTCACCTGGGTCGTCACCTTGCTGATCGTCGCCACCGGCCTGACCCTGCTGTTCGCCTGGCTGTTGACCAACAGCATCACCAAGCCAATCGCCAACGCGCTGGATGCCGCCGAAGAAATTGCCAAGGGCAACCTGACCCGGCCGATCGTCGTGGATGGCAGCGACGAAGCCGGCCGCCTGTTACGAGCAATGGCGACCATGCAGGAGAAATTGCGCGACACTCTGCAGCGGATCTCCGGCTCGGCCACCCAACTGGCCTCCGCCGCCGAAGAGCTCAACAGCGTCACCGACGAAAGTGCCCGTGGCCTGACCCAGCAGAACAACGAAATCGAGCAGGCCGCCACGGCGGTCAACGAGATGACCAGCGCCGTGGAAGAAGTCGCCCGCAACGCGGTCAGCACTTCCGAAGCGTCGAAGAACGCCACCACTTCGGCGGGTGACGGTCGTGACCTGGTGCAGGAAACCGTCAGCGCCATCGAACGCATGAGCGCCGACGTGCAGAGCACCGCGACGCTGATTGGCAACCTCGCCGATGAGTCCCGCGATATCGGCAAAGTGCTCGATGTGATCCGTGGCCTGGCCGACCAGACCAACCTGCTGGCACTGAACGCCGCCATTGAAGCGGCCCGCGCCGGTGAAGCCGGTCGTGGTTTTGCGGTGGTAGCCGATGAAGTACGCGCCCTCGCCCATCGCACCCAGCAGTCGACCAGCGAGATCGAGCGCATGATCGGCAGCATCCAGAGCGGCACCGAACAGGCCGTGGATTCGATGCGCAACAGCACCGAGCGCGCCGAGTCGACATTGAACATCGCCCGCGGCGCCGGGATGTCCCTGGACACCATCAACACCGCCATCGTCGAGATCAACGAACGCAACCTGGTGATCGCCAGCGCCGCCGAGGAACAAGCTCAGGTGGCCCGCGAAGTCGACCGCAACCTGGTGAACATCCGCGACCTGTCGGTGCAATCGGCCACCGGCGCCAACCAGACCACCGCCGCCAGCGCCGAACTGTCGCGCCTGGCCGTGGACCTGAACAGCATGGTCGGGCGGTTCAGCGTCTGACCGCCTGTGGGTCGCTCACAGACTGTGCGCGACCCACGCTTTGTGGCGAGGGAGCTTGCTCCCGCTGGGCTGCGCAGCGGCCCCGTCTTTAAAAGCGACGACTGCTTCGCAGCCGAGCGGGAGCAAGCTCCCTCGCCACGGTGTTTTCCTCTCTGGATCCGGTGCACATACGTCGATCCCAACCTTTTTTGACAGCATCACATTTCAACAGGTTAGAATCGCTGGCACGCAGACTGCATGGTCAGTTTGCGCCTGCCCCCTCAAGATTCCGGAGTACTGCCTTTGACTGCGACGACCATCAACAGCCTGTTCTTGATCGGCGCGTTGCTGGTGAGTGCGAGCATTCTGGTCAGTTCTCTTTCGTCGCGCCTGGGCATCCCGATCCTGGTGATCATCCTCGCCGTGGGCATGGTCGCCGGCGTGGACGGTGCCGGTATTCTTTTTGACAACTACGCCACTGCCTACCTGGTCGGCAACCTCGCGCTGGCGGTGATTCTGCTCGACGGCGGCTTGCGCACGCGGGTCTCAAGCTTTCGCGTGGCATTGTGGCCGGCGTTGTCGCTGGCCACCGTCGGCGTGCTGATCACCACCGGGCTGACCGGCCTGGCGGCGGCGTGGCTATTCGACCTGAACCTGATCCAGGGCCTGCTGATCGGTGCGATCGTCGGCTCCACCGACGCTGCGGCGGTGTTTTCGCTGTTGGGCGGCAAAGGCCTCAACGAACGGGTCAGCGCCACTCTGGAAATCGAGTCCGGCAGCAACGACCCGATGGCGGTGTTTCTTACCGTTACCCTGATCGGCATGCTCGCCAGCGGCGAAACCGGCCTGCAGTGGAGCCTGTTGGGCCATCTGATGCGCGAGTTCGGTATCGGCGCCATGATCGGCCTGGGTGGCGGCTGGCTGATGCTGCAACTGGTCAACCGCATCAACCTCGCCAACGGCCTCTACCCGATCCTGGTGATCAGCGGCGGCCTGGCCGTGTTTGCCCTGACCAACGCCCTGCACGGCAGCGGCTTCCTGGCCGTGTACCTGTGTGGCCTGGTAATCGGCAACCGCCCGATACGCAGTCGCCACGGCATCCTGCATATGCTCGATGGCATGGCCTGGCTGGCGCAGATCGGCATGTTCCTGGTGTTGGGCCTGCTGGTCACGCCCCATGACCTGCTGCCGATCGCCCTTCCCGCCCTGGGCCTGGCCCTGTGGATGATCCTCTTCGCGCGCCCGCTGTCGGTGATGGTCGGGCTGCTGCCGTTCAAGGCTTTCCACGGTCGCGAAAAGGTGTTCATTTCCTGGGTCGGCCTGCGCGGCGCGGTACCGATCATCCTCGCGGTGTTCCCGCTGATGGCCGGCTTGCCTCACGCGCAGCTCTATTTCAACCTGGCATTTTTTATTGTGCTGGTGTCGCTGCTGGTGCAGGGCACGAGCCTGCCGTGGGTCGCCAAGCTTCTGCACGTGACCGTCCCGCCAGAGCCTTTGCCGATTTCCCGGGCAGCGCTGGAGGTTCACGTCACCAGCGAGTGGGAGCTGTTCATCTATCGCCTCGGTGCGGAAAAGTGGTGCATCGGCTCGCCGCTTCGGGATCTGAAAATGCCTGACGGAACCCGTATTGCGGCCCTGTTTCGTGGCCAGCAACTGCTCCATCCGTCGGGTAGTACGGTCCTGGAAGTCGGTGATCTGCTGTGTGTAATCGGCCATGAACACGACTTGCCGGCCTTGGGAAAACTGTTCAGCCAGGCGCCGCAACGGGGCCTCGATCTGCGCTTTTTCGGCGACTTCGTACTCGAAGGAGACGCCCAGCTGGCCGCGGTCGCGGCTCTGTACGGGCTGCAACTCGACGGCATCGATCCGGACATGTCCCTGGGCCGCTTCATTGCCCAGAAAGTCGGGGGGGCTCCGGTGGTCGGCGACCAAGTGGAGTGGAACAGTACCCTATGGACGGTCGCGGCCATGGACGGGAACAAGATCGGCAAAGTGGGCGTCAGATTCCCCGAAGGAAGTCGCCCGGGCCCCGGCTTGTTCCTCTAAACTGCTCCCACTCTCACTTGCTTGACCGGTCTTTATGCCTACCCTGCGCTCCTTTTTCGCCATCGCCCTGCTCGGCCTGAGTCTTTCCATCTGCACCGTCCAGGCCGCTGAACCGCCTACCAGCGCCTCGGTCCAGGCCAGCCTGGACAAGATCGCCGACCGCAAACTGCCGGAGGCCGACCAGAAAGCCTTGCAGGCCGTGTTGCAGAACACCCTGACCCAGCTCAGCAACAAGGCCGACTACGAACAGAAGCTGCAAGCCCTCAAGCAGCAACTGGCCAACGCCCCCAAGCAGAACATCGAGAACCAGCGCGAGCTGGCGCGGCTCAAGGGCACCAATGTGGTGCCGGTGGCGCAGCGCTACGCCAACCTGCCCATCCCTCAGCTCGAACAGATGCTGACGGAGCGCTCCACCCAGCAGAGCGACCTGCAAAAGGCCCTGGCCGACGCCAACAGCCTGGTGATCACCGCCCAGACCCGCCCCGAGCGCGCCCAGGCGGAAATCTCCGCCAGCCAGACCCGTATCCAGCAGATCAACACCATCCTCAAGGCCGGCCGCGACGCCGGCAAGGCCCTCAGCGCCGAACAGCGCGATCAGCTCAACGCTGAACTGGCGGCCCTCAATGCGCTGATTCCATTGCGCCGCCAGGAGCTGGCCGGCAACAGCCAGCTGCAAGACCTGGGCAACAGCCAGCATGATTTGCTGTCGGAAAAGATCGACCGCATGGAGCGAGAGATCCAGGATCTGCAGAACCTGATCAACCAGAAGCGCCTGGCCCAGTCCCAGGAAACGGTGACCCAGCAATCCATCGAAGCGCAGAAGGCCGGCGGCAGCAGCCTGCTGGCGACCGAAAGTTCGGCCAACCTGAAGCTCTCCGATTACCTGCTCAAAAGCACCGATCGGCTCAACGAGGTCACCCAGCAGAACCTGCAGACCAAGCAGTTGCTCGATAGCGTCACCCAGACCGACGCCGCTCTGGATGAGCAGATCAGCGTGCTCAAGGGCAGCCTGCTGCTCTCCAAGATTCTCTACAAGCAGCGCCAGACCCTGCCACACCTGAAACTGGACCAGAACCTCGCCGACCAGATCGCCGACATCCGCCTGTACCAGTTCGAGGTCAGCCAGCAACGCGAGCTGCTGAACAATCCAAGCGCTTATGTCGACAGCCTGCTGGCGTCCCAGCCGTCGGAGCAGGTCACGCCGCAACTGCGCAAGACCCTGCTGGAACTGGCCCTGACCCGGGTCGACCTGTTGGAACGGCTGAACCGTGAGTTGAGCGCGGTGCTCAACGAATCCATCACCTTGCAGCTCAACCAGAAGCAACTGCTCAGTACCGCCCAGAACCTGCGGGCGACGCTCGAAGAACAGATGTTCTGGATTCCCAGCAACAAACCGCTGGATTTCGAATGGATGCGTGGCGTGCCGGCCCGCCTGGAGAAGCAGGTCGACTCACTGCCCTGGGCGTCGAGCCTCAGTGAGCTGGCCGACGGCCTGACCCAGCGGCCGCTGCTGTTCCTGCCCCTGGCACTGCTGATCGGTGCGCTGCTGTGGCGACGCAAGAATCTTTATGCGCGCTTGAACAAGGTTCACCAGGATGTCGGCCACTTCAAGCGCGACAGCCAGTGGCACACGCCCCAGGCGATCCTGATCAACATCCTGCTGGCGATGCCGGTGGCCCTGGCACTGGCGCTGTGCGGCTATGCCTTGCAGATCGACGCCCGCGGGCAGAACACCAACCTCGGCGCCGCGCTGCTGCAGATCGGCCAAGCCTGGCTGGTGTTCTATACCGCCTATCGAATCCTCTCTCCCGGCGGCGTCGCCGAGCTGCATTTCCGCTGGGAAAAACCCCAGGTGGAATTCCTCCAGGCCTGGATCCGTCGACTTGGCCTGGTGGTGCTGGCCCTGGTGGCGGTGGTTGCCGTGGCGGAGTTGCAGCCGTCGGCCCTGGCCGACGACGTACTCGGCATGCCGGTGGTGTTGACCTGCTACGCCTCGATGGCCTGGCTGCTCAGCCGACTGCTGCTCAGCAGCCCGACGCACACCAACGCCTCGCTGTTTCGCAAGGCCGTCGGCGTACTGTTCACCGCGCTGCCGATCGCATTGTTCGTCGCTGTCTGCTTCGGCTACTACTACACCGCGTTGAAACTCAGCGATCGCTTGATCAATACCCTGTACCTGCTGATGTTCTGGCTGGTAATCGAAGCCACCTTCGTGCGCGGCCTGTCGGTCGCGGCCCGGCGACTGGCCTACCAGCGCGCCCTGGCCAAGCGCCAAGCGGCCAAGGAGGCCGGCGACGGTGAAACGGTGGTCGAGGAGCCGACGCTGGACATCGAGAAGGTCAACGAACAGTCCCTGCGCCTGATCCGCCTGGCCCTGCTGGGCGGTTTCATGGCCGCGCTGTACTGGGTCTGGTCGGACCTGATCAGCGTGTTCTCCTACCTGGACAACATCACCCTCTACGAATACACCAGCGGCACCGGCGTGAACATGAGCATGGTGCCCATCAGCATCGGCGACATGCTTGGCGCGCTGATCATCATCGGTATCACTTTCGCCCTGGCGCGCAACCTGCCGGGCCTGCTGGAAGTGTTCGTGCTGTCGAAGCTGAACCTGGCCCAGGGCAGCGCCTACGCCACCACCACGTTGCTGTCCTATGTCATCGCCGGCGTCGGTTTTGTCACCACGTTGTCCACACTGGGCGTGAGCTGGGACAAGCTGCAATGGCTGGTGGCCGCGCTGTCGGTGGGCCTGGGCTTCGGCATGCAGGAGATCTTCGCCAACTTCATCTCCGGCATCATGATCCTGTTCGAGCGTCCGGTACGGATCGGCGACACCATCACCATCGGCAATCTGTCGGGCACGGTCAGCAAGATCCGCATCCGCGCGACCACCATCACCGACTTCGATCGCAAGGACATCATCGTCCCGAACAAGACCTTCATCACCGGGCAGTTGATCAACTGGTCGCTGACCGACACCGTGACCCGGGTAACCCTGAAACTCGGCGTGGACTACGGCTCGGACCTGGATCGGGTTCGCGAACTGCTGCTCAAGGCTGCCCGCGACAACCCGCGTGTGTTGAAGGAGCCGGAGCCGATCGTGTACTTCCTGAACTTCGGCGAAAGCACCCTGGACCACGAGTTGCGCATGCACGTGCGCGACCTCGGCGACCGCAACCCGGTGCTGGATGAGATCAACCGGTTCATCAACCGGGAGTTCAAGAAGGAACATATCAACATCTCGTTCCGTCAGATGGAGATCTATCTGAAGAACCTGCAAGGCCAGGAATACAAACTGGTGCCCGCCGAGCCCGACCACAAGACCCTCGGGCCTGTGCCCTCGACCGTAGCCAGCATCAAGCCCGTTCCCGAGCCACCGCAACAGACACTCGACTGATCGCGGGATGCCTGCGGGCGCCCCGTCGGAGATGGCCATGAAAACACTGGAAACGCTGACTTTCGATAACCGCTTCGCCCGCCTGGGCGACGGTTTCTCGGCCCACGTGCTGCCGGAGCCCATCGACAATCCGCGCCTGGTGGTTGCCAGCCCGGCCGCGATGGCGCTGCTTGACCTGGATCCGGCCGAAGCACAGACGCCGCTGTTTGCCGAAATTTTCGGCGGCCACAAACTCTGGGCCGAAACCGAGCCTCGGGCCATGGTGTATTCCGGGCATCAGTTCGGCCACTACAACCCGCAATTGGGCGATGGCCGCGGGTTGCTGCTGGGCGAGGTGTACAACGAGGCCGGCGAGCATTGGGACCTTCATCTCAAGGGCGCCGGCCAGACGCCGTTTTCGCGGATGGGCGATGGCCGAGCGGTACTGCGCTCCTCGATCCGCGAATTCCTCGCCTCCGAGGCTCTGCACGCCTTGGGCATCCCGACCACGCGCGCGCTGTGTGTGATCGGCTCCGACACCCCGGTATGGCGCGAAAAGCAGGAACGCGCCGCCATGGTGCTGCGCCTGGCGCCGAGCCATGTGCGCTTCGGGCATTTCGAATACTTCTACTACACCAAGAAACCGGAGTTGCACGCGGCCCTGGCCGAGCACGTGCTGAACCTGCATTTCCCTGAATGCCGGGAGCAGCCGGAACCGTACCTGGCGATGTATCGGGAGATTGTCGAACGCAACGCCGAGTTGATTGCCAAATGGCAGGCCTACGGCTTCTGTCACGGGGTGATGAATACCGACAACATGTCGATATTGGGTATCACCTTCGACTTCGGCCCTTTCGCCTTCCTCGATGACTTCGACGCCAACTTCATCTGCAACCACTCCGACGACCAGGGCCGCTATTCATTCAGCAACCAGGTGCCCATCGGCCAGTGGAACCTCAGCGCCCTGGCCCAGGCCCTGACCCCCTTCATCAGCGTCGACGCCCTGCGCGAGACCCTGGGTCTGTATCTGCCGCTGTACCAGGCCCACTACCTTGACCTGATGCGCCGCCGCCTCGGCCTGACCCGCGCCGAGGACGATGACCAGAAACTGGTGGAGCGCCTGCTGCAACTGATGCAGAACAGCGGCGTCGATTACAGCCTGTTTTTCCGTCGCCTGGGCGAACAGGCGCCCGAACAGGCCGTCGCCCGCTTGCGCGATGACTTTGTCGATCTCAAGGGCTTCGATGCCTGGGGCGAGCTTTACCTCGCTCGGGTCAATCGCGAGGGCGTTGTCGATCAAGCCCAGCGCAGAGCGCGCATGCACGCGGTCAATCCGTTGTATGTATTACGCAACTACCTGGCGCAGAAAGCCATCGACGCCGCCGAATCAGGCGACTACGAAGAAGTCCGCCGCCTCCACGGCGTACTGTCCCGTCCGTTCGAAGAACAACCGGGCATGGACAGCTACGCCGAACGGCCGCCGGAATGGGGCAAGCACCTGGAGATCAGCTGCTCGTCGTAACGACCTGCCAGACACATGGCCCCCGTGGCGAGGGAGCTTGTCCCGCTGGGCTGCGAAGCAGTCCCCAATGGACTGACGCGGTCTTCCAGGTAAACCACGACGGCTACGCCGCCGAGCGGGAGCAAGCTCCCTCGCCACGGCTTCAGATTGTCAGGGAGAGAGAATATTCGCGAGCAGGCTCGCTCCCACATTGGGAGCGATGTGATCGCGATATAGACCACAACACCAAACTCCTGTGGGAGCGAGCCTGCTCGCGATGGCGATATCCAACCAACCGCCGACCTCCAGGCTACCCGCTCACCCCGCCTTATCGTTCCCTTGCTCAGGGGTCTCGATGCCCGATTCCGCTTCTTCCGCCGCCGGTTCCGCCGGTTTTTTTTCGTCGGGATACCCCGGCATGCCGTGGGCGTCTTCCGGGGTCAGTTCGTCACAATCATGGCGGTCATCGGTCGCATAGGCCGTGGCGGCGTTCGGGTCTTCGTCGCGGCCGGCGGTGCCAAGCACGAAGCCGTCGTCGTTGGGGTTGTCCAGCGTCTCGGGAAGGGTTGGGTCTTGAGGATTGCTCATGGGACCTCCGGGTTTGCAAAAGTACGTTGTGGTGTTTTGAGGGTCTGGCGGGCTGGGGGTGCGGCTCATCTGATGAATGGCGCAGCGCATCGTTCTTCAAATAGAACGCTAAGGCTGATTTTCGCAGTCTGGCGGGACAAAGGTGTCGGTTTTAATCTTTACCCATCGAAACGCAACACGGATTGAAGCCGGCGCTTCGGCCAGATGGATCACCGATTTACCGACATCTAGAAACCCTTACTCACGCCGAAACGTTCGGCGACCAAAACTTAGAGGACTACGCCATGACTACTTCCTACAACCGTCTCGACAAAGATAACGCCGCCGTTCTGCTGGTGGACCACCAGGCTGGCCTGCTGTCGCTGGTGCGCGACATCGACCCGGACCGTTTCAAGAACAACGTGCTGGCCCTGGCTGACCTGGCCAAGTACTTCCAACTGCCGACCATCCTCACCACCAGCTTCGAAACCGGCCCCAACGGCCCGCTGATGCCAGAACTCAAGACGCTGTTCCCGGACGCTCCCTACATTGCTCGTCCTGGCCAGATCAACGCCTGGGACAACGAAGATTTCGTCAAGGCGATCAAGGCCACCGGCAAGAAGCAATTGATCATCGCCGGTGTCGTGACTGAAGTCTGCGTAGCCTTCCCGGCCCTGTCGGCCCTGGCCGAAGGTTTCGAGGTGTTCGTAGTGACCGATGCGTCCGGTACGTTCAACGAACTGACCCGCCAATCGGCGTGGGACCGCATGTCCTCCTCGGGCGCGCAATTGATGACGTGGTTCGGCCTGGCCTGCGAACTGCACCGCGACTGGCGCAACGATGTGGAAGGTCTGGCGACCCTGTTCTCCAACCACATCCCGGACTATCGCAACCTGATGACCAGCTACAACACGCTGACCAACGCGAAGTAACGGCCACACCGATATACCCTGTGGGAGCGAGCCTGCTCGCGAAAACGGTCCGACAGTCGATATTCTTGACTGATCCTCCGCCTTCGCGAGCAGGCTCGCTCCCACAGGTTTTTTTGTGATTTGCGTATAGTGTTGTGCCAACGATTTTCAGGAGACCGACCCGATGCTGATCCCCTGCCCTCATTGCAACGGCCTCAATCGCATCCCCGCCGAACGCCTGGGCGACCAGCCCAAGTGCGGACGTTGCAAGGCCCAGGTGTTATTGAGCGAACCGTTCGAACTCAAGCAAGGCGACTACGCCAGCCAGATCAAGGGCGACCTGCCGCTGTTGGTGGATGTCTGGGCGGACTGGTGCGGTCCGTGCAAGTCCTTCGCGCCGGTCTTCGAACAGGCCGCCGCGCAGCTGGCGGGTAAATGCCGACTGGCCAAGCTCGACAGCGAGGCCAATCAACAACTGTCGGCGCAGCTGGGGATTCGCTCGATTCCCAGCCTGATTCTGTTCAAGGATGGCCGGGAGGTTGCCAGGCAGAGCGGGGCGTTTCCTTTGCCACAGCTGATGAGTTGGTTGCGCGGCCAGGGGATCTGACCTCAGCACCGTGGGAGCGAGCCTGCTCGCGAAAGCGGACTGTCAGGCAGCCCCAATGTCGAATGTGCCACCGATATCGCGAGCAGGCTCGCTCCCACAGTGGACTTGTGCAAGCCAGTCAGTCGGCGTTTTCCAGCAGATTATGCAATTCCACAAACTGCTGGGTCAGCTTATGCCGCGGGTCCAGGTGGATCAGCGGCAGGCTCGCCTGGTGCGACTCACGCATGCGCACCGAACTGCTCAGGTACACCGGCAGTACCGGCAAGCCCTCGGCAATCAATTCGTCGAGGATCTGCTGCGGCAGGCTGGCGCGGGCCTGGAATTGGTTGACGACAATGCCTTCGACTTCCAGGCCTTCGTTATGGTCGTCCTTCAGCTCTTCGATTTCCGCCATCAGGCCATACAGCGCCTGGCGAGAGAAGCTGTCGCAATCGAAAGGAATCAGTACCCGATCAGCCGCGATCAACGCCGAAACCGCATAGAAGTTGAGGGCTGGCGGTGTATCCAGGTAGATCCGGTCGTAATCTTCGTCCAGCTCTTCAAGCAGCTTGCGCAGCTTGTTGATCTTGTGTTTCGCCTCAAGCTTGGGCTGCAGATCCGTCAATTCTGCCGTGGCAGTGATGACATGCAGGTTGTCAAACGGCGTCTCGTAGATATCGACCTTGTTCTTCTTCGAGAACGGCCCCGAAGACAGGGTCTGCTTGAAGAAGTCGGCGATTCCCATGGGGATGTCATCGCCGGTCAGGCCAGTCAGGTATTGAGTGGAGTTGGCCTGGGCATCCAGGTCCACCAACAGCGTGCGATAACCCTCGCTGGCGCTGACCGCCGCCAGATTGCAGGCGATGCTGGACTTGCCCACGCCACCTTTCTGATTGAACACCACACGCCGCATGACAAAACCTCCGTGTATCAAAGATTCCCGAGTGTAGTAGGCCAAGGCGCCGCTTCGCTACCTCGGTCATGGACGGATTACAGTGTCGGTGGCTTTTTCGGACAACCGAGCGTCAATACCCCGACCAAGTGACAGAAGCGTCCGACAGACAGCCTCGACACAACCGCAATAATGGCCATGCCCGAACCGGGGCTGACCAGCCGACGGATTTCTCTGGACAAAATGTAACCAGCATTTGCTACAAGCCAACCGCACCGGGATAATGCGCGCCACTTGGGCCGCAAGGCCATGCAGGGTTGGGCGCGGGTCAAGCCACTGAACCGTGACAAGAAAAAGCCCGCAGGGGTGGGATGAGTCTGTGATCAATTTCAACATCGCCCAATGGCGCGCATGGGCCCCTGGGCTCGAAAGCGTGGACGATTGGCAGGCATGGAGCCGACAACCGGCCGTGCCGCCCATCAGCGATGCGGCCCCTGACGTGTCGTTCCTGCCCGCCATGCAGCGCCGCCGACTCAGCCGCCTGGCGCGCATGGCGTTCAGCGTCGCCTGGCCACTGGCCGAAGGTCGGCCGGACCTGCCGTTGGTCTTTATTTCCCGTCACGGCGAAACCCCGCGCACTTTTGAGATTCTCAAGGACCTGGCAGCCGATCAGCCTTTATCGCCGACACAGTTCAGCCTGTCGGTGCATAACGCCGTCATAGGCCTGTGGTCGATCATGCGCGGCGAAACCAGCGAGATGACCGCCCTCGCCGCTACCGGCGACGGCCTGGAGCACGGCATGCTGGAGGCCGCCGCACTGCTGAACGAGGGTGCGCCGGCGGTACTGCTGGTGATCACTGAAGAGCAACCACCGCAGGTGTACGCGCCGTGGGTCAACGACGTGCCGTTTCCCTACGCGCTGGGGCTCCTGCTGACTTCGGGAGACGACTGGCAACTTGAATTATCCAGCCCGCCGGCACCGATGCCCGGCAGCGACTGGCCCCATGCCCTGGATCTGCTGCGTAAGCTGCTGGAAAACGACACCACCTGCCAACATGCCTGGAAGAATCGTCTATGGACCTGGCAACGCGACCGGTGACCGGTAAACATCGCGACGCCTACTATTGGCGCCTGCTCGCGACCGCTGCAAGCTTCGCCCTCTTCGGGCTGGGCGGGCTGTGCCTGCGATTGGTGGTGTTCCCGCTGCTCAGTGCGTTACCCGGCGATCCCACGGCCCATCGGCAACGGGCCCGCCGCACGGTTGGACGCCTGTTCTGGTTCTTCATCCGGTTCATGGCCCGTACCGGCGTGCTCACCTATCGAATCGACGGCGCGGAGAAACTCGGCCGGCCCGGGCAGATGATCATCGCCAACCACCCCTCGCTGATCGACGTGGTGTTCCTGATCGGGCTGGTGCGCGACGCCAACTGCGTGGTCAAGCAGAGCCTCTGGACCAATCCCTTCACCCGTGGCCCGCTGCGCTCGACGCAATACATCAGCAACGACGGCAGCATGGACATGCTCGATGCTGCCAGTGACGCGCTGCAAGACGGCCAGTGCCTGATCGTCTTTCCCGAAGGTACGCGCACCCAGCCAGGCCAGGCGCCGGCCTTTCATCGCGGGGCCGCGGCCATCGCCCTGCGGGGCGCGAAGATCCTCACACCCGTGACGATCAAGGTCAGCCCCACCACCCTGACCAAGGCCGAACCCTGGTATCGCATCCCCCAGCGGCGCGTGCACTTCAGTTTTCGCGTAGGGGCCGATATAGACCCACAAGCCTTCACCGCGCTTGGCCCCCCGCCGCAGGCTTCGCGCCGGCTCAACGATTTTCTGCATCACTATTACATCAAGGAGCTCGCCGAAGATGAGCGATCTGCACCGTGACATCAAACAGCTGATCATCGACGCCCTTGGCCTGGAAGACATCGCCGTCGAGGACATCGGCGACGACCAGACCCTGTTCGGCGAAGGCCTGGGCCTGGATTCGGTGGATGCCCTGGAGCTCGGCCTGGCGATTCAGAAGCAGTACGGCATCAAGATCGACGCCGACGCCAAGGACACCCGTAACCATTTCAGCAATGTGGCAAGCCTTGCGGCCTTCGTCACTGCAAAACGCCCCTGAGACCGGACCATGCAAACTCGCGACGACATTTTCAACATTCTGCGTGCTGCCCTGGTCGAGCTCTTCGAGCTGGAGCCCGATCGCGTGACGCTGGAAGCCAACCTGTACCAGGATCTGGAAATCGACAGCATCGATGCGGTCGACCTGATCGACCACATCAAGCGCCAGACCGGCAAGAAGATTGCCGCCGAAGAATTCAAGTCGGTGCGCACCGTCAACGACGTGGTCGAGGCGGTCTATCGACTGGTCCAACCGGCCGCATGAGCCGGCTGATTGGCCTCGGCCTGCTGCTGGCGGGCCTGCTGTACCCCTTCGCGGTGTATTTCGGCATGGAGCACTTTGCTCCATGGCAGTTCGGGCTGTTATTGGGTGGCCTGTGGCTGGCCCGGGCGTTGCTCGGCAAAGGCAACCCCGGCAATCGCTGGATGGCGGCCTCGGCGATTACCTTTTGTGTATTGCTCGCGGTGTTCGACAGCCCGCTCCTGCTGCGCTGGTATCCGGTGCTGATCAGCGCGTTCATGCTCGGGCTGTTCACCCTGAGCCTGAAATATGGCCCGCCGATGGTTGAGCGCCTGGCCCGCCTGCGGGAACCGCAATTGCCGGCCAGGGCGGTGATCTATACCCGCCAGGTGACAGTGGCCTGGAGTGTGTTTTTCCTGTGTAACGGTGTGCTCGCTGCGGTCCTGACGCTTTGGGCGCCGCTGAGCTGGTGGACGTTGTACACCGGCCTGATTTCCTACGGACTGATGGGCCTGATGTTTGCCATTGAATGGCTCATACGACAACGGGTAAGAGGCCGCCCATGAATTGGATAACACTTGAGCAGATGCTGCTCAAGGCCCAGCCGGACCGTGTTGTTGCAGTCGCCCCGGCATTAAACCACGCGCAACTGCGCGACGACGCGCTGTGCCTGGCCGCGGGCCTGCAAGCCCGGGACATCCGGCGCGTGGCCGTGCATTTCGAAGATGCCGCCGACCTCGCGGTGGCCCTGCTCGGCGCCTGGCGCGCCGGGGCGCATGTGCTGCTGCCCGCCGACCTGCAAGCGCAAACCCGCCAGCGCTGGTCGGCCGACGTCGACTTGTGGCTGACCGACCTGCCCGCAGACGCCCGGCCCGACGAGATCCGCCAGGCGCCGCTGGAGGCCGCCGAACTGGACCTCGATCAGTGCTGGTTGACCTTGTGCACCTCCGGCTCCAGTGGCGAGCCCAAGCGCATCGAGAAAACCCTGCGCCAGCTGAGCAATGAAGTCCAGGCGCTGGAGCAATTGTGGGGCGCCGACCTCGGTCCGCAGGCCTGCATGATCGGCAGCGTCGCCACCCAGCATATCTACGGTCTGCTGTTCCGGGTGCTGTGGCCGTTATGCGCCGGACGCACCTTTGTGCGCCGGCAGTTGGCTTTCCCGGAAGACCTTCAGCGCGCCAGTCGCGAGCATCCGGCATTTGCCTGGGTCGCCAGCCCGGCGCTGCTCAAGCGCATGGGCGACAATCTCGATTGGCCGGCCTTGAGCAGCGTACGTCGGGTGTTCTCCTCCGGCGGCGCACTGCCGGCCGAAGCAGCCCGCAGCCTTCAGCAACGCCTGGGACAATGGCCAACGGAAGTGTTCGGCAGCTCGGAAACCGGCGGTATCGCCTGGCGTCAGGGCGGCGACCTCTGGCGACCCTTTGCCGGCGTCGAACTGAGCCAGGACAGTGACGGTGCCCTGCTGATTGCTTCGCCTTATCTCCCAAGCGGCCATGTCGAGCACACCGCC
Organism: Pseudomonas sp. Z2-11; assembly: GCF_054161305.1. NCBI lineage: Bacteria > Pseudomonadati > Pseudomonadota > Gammaproteobacteria > Pseudomonadales > Pseudomonadaceae > Pseudomonas > Pseudomonas sp. Z2-11. The sequence goes on along the minus strand of NZ_CP096395.1, from coordinate 487,854 downwards.
GACGCGGCGCGTATCACCGAGGATGGGCGCTTCGAATTGCTCGGCCGCCTGGATCGCATCGTCAAGCTTGAAGAAAAACGTATCTCGTTGCCAATGCTGGAGCAGGCGCTGACGGCCCACGACTGGGTCAGCGAAGCACGGCTGGGGGTGGTCCAGGAAAATCGTGCTTCTCTCGGCGCACTGCTGGTGCTCAGCGAAACCGGCCTGCATGCCTTGCGCAACCTGGGCCGACGAGCCATGACCGAGGCCCTGCGCCAGCACCTGAGCGGACATTGCGAAACCCTGGCCCTGCCGCGACGCTGGCGCTGGCTGCGGCAACTGCCGTTCAACGCCCAGGGCAAACTGGCCCAGGCCGAGGTCGAAGCTTTGCTGATGGCGCCACGTCCGAAGGCGCCTGAAGTGCTCGACCAAGGCGAGACCGACGGCGAATGGAACCTGCGCCTGGCCGTGCCGCCAGACCTGGCGTACTTCAGCGGTCATTTTCCCACCGCGCCGGTCCTGCCCGGCGTGGTGCAGGTGGACTGGGCCCTGAACCTGGGCCGCCAACTGATGGAGTTGCCGCCACGGTTCGTCGGCATGGAAGTGCTGAAATTCCAGCAACTGGTGCGCCCCGGCGATGAAATCCAGCTACACCTGCGCTTCGATCGCGAGCGCGGCAAGTTGTATTTCACCTATCGCAATGACACCGCGGCGTGCTCCAGTGGGCGGATTGTTCTGGGGGTGGCCGATGACTAACCGCACCGCTGTCCTGTGGCGAGGGAGCTTGCTCCCGCTCGAGTGCGAAGCGCTCGCTCTTGAAAAATCAGGGGCTGCTTCGCAGCCCAGCGGGAGCAAGCTCCCTCGCCACAAAATGCTCCTCAGCCGCCGAGACATACCGCATGCATAACCCCTGCGCCGTCATCCCGGTCTACAACCACGAAACCGCCATTGCGACGGTGGTCCAGACGTTGCTTGGCAACGGTTTGCCCTGCGTGCTGGTGGACGACGCCAGCAGCCCGGCCTGCGCGGCGGTGCTGGAGCAACTGGCCGGGCACGAGCGGGCTCACCTGGTCCGGCTGGCGGTGAACCAGGGCAAGGGCGGCGCGGTGATGACCGGCCTGCGGGAGGCTTCGCGGCTGGGTTTCAGCCACGCCTTGCAGGTCGACGCCGATGGGCAACACGACCTTGGCGACGTGCGCACCTTCATCGAGCAATCCCGCGCCCACCCGGACGCGCTGATCTGCGGCTATCCGCTGTACGACGCCAGCGTGCCGAAGGGGCGCCTGTACGCACGCTACCTGACTCACGTGATGGTCTGGATCAACAGCCTGTCCCTGCAGATCCGCGATTCGATGTGCGGCTTCCGGGTCTATCCGCTGGCCCCGACCCTGGCACTGATCGACTCGGCGAACATCGGCAAGCGCATGGACTTCGATTCGGACATCCTGGTGCGCCTGTCCTGGCGCAACCAGCCGATGCGCTGGTTGCGCACCCGTGTGCATTACCCTTTGGACGGGGTTTCGCACTTTCGCCTGTTCCATGACAACGTGCTGATTTCGCGCATGCACACTCGGTTGTTCTTCGGCATGCTGGTGCGCTTGCCGGTGATTCTCTGGCGGCGGTGGCGAGCATGAGCACAGACAAACAACACTGGGCGGACCGCCAGGAGCGCGGCAGTTTCTGGCTGATGAAACTCACCGCGTTGGCTGCGAAGGTCCTTGGCCGAAGGCTTCTCACGCCGGTGCTGTACGGCATCGTCCTGTATTTCTTCGTTTTCGGGCGCAGTGCCCGGCAAGCGGCGTGGCAGTACCAGCAGCGGCTCGCCGACTGGAGCCGCCAGCCCGAGCTGCGCCCGACGCACCGGCGAGTGTTCGGACAGTTCATGGCCTTTGCCGACTCGCTGCTGGACAAACTCGACGTCTGGAACGGCAAACTGAGCATCGAGCAGATCGAAATCGTCGACCCGGCGCTGCTGCGCAATCACCTGCGCGACAGCCGTGGGCAAATGCTGGTGGGCGCGCATCTGGGCAATCTGGAAATGTGCCGGGCCCTGGCCGAACTGGGCGAGAAAGTCACCATGAACGTGCTGGTGCACACCAAGCACGCCGAGCAGTTCAATCGTTTGCTCGGCGAGGCCGGCGCCACGCACCTGCGGTTGATCCAGGTCAGCGAGCTGGACCCGCTGATAATGCTGCAACTGAGCGAACGCCTGGAGCGCGGCGAATGGCTGGCGATCGCCGGCGACCGCGTGCCCCTGCATGGCGGGCGCAGCGTGACGGTGGATTTCATGGGTCACCCGGCCGCCTTCCCGCAAGGGCCCTGGCTGCTGGCCGGCCTGTTGAAATGCCCGGTCAACCTGCTGATGTGCCTCAAGCACGAGGGACGTTATCGCGTCACCCTCGAACCGTTCGCCGATGCCGTGGTTTGGAAACGCAACGAGCGCGAACAGCTGATCGCCCATTGGGCCGGCCTGTACGCCGGCCGCCTGGCGCAGTATTGCCTCCAGGCGCCACAACAGTGGTTCAACTTTTACCCTTTCTGGAAGACCGATGACCAAGCCCATTCCTGAGCCGGTAACTTTCGGCGAACACGCCTTGCGCATCGAAGACGTGCTGGCCCTGGCCAACCGTCAGGCGCCGACGCAATTGCAGGCGGACCCGGCGTTCCGCCAGCGCATTGCCAAGGGTGCGCAATTCCTCGACTCATTGCTGGACAAGGAAGGCGTCATCTATGGCGTGACCACCGGCTACGGTGACTCTTGCGTGGTGGCCGTGCCGTTGCACCATGTCGAAGCCTTGCCGCGGCACTTGTACACCTTCCACGGCTGCGGGCTGGGCAAGCTCCTCGATGCCCAGGCTACCCGCGCCGTGCTGGCCGCGCGGTTGCAGTCGCTGTGCCACGGCGTGTCAGGCGTGCGAGTGGAGCTGCTGGAACGGCTCCAGGCCTTCCTCGAACACGACATCCTGCCGTTGATTCCGGAAGAAGGCTCGGTGGGCGCCAGTGGCGACCTGACGCCGCTGTCCTACGTCGCCGCCACGCTGTCTGGTGAACGGGAGGTCATATTCCGTGGCGAGCGCCGGCTGGCCGCCGACGTGCACCGCGAACTGGGCTGGACGCCGCTGGTGCTGCGACCCAAGGAAGCCCTGGCGCTGATGAACGGCACCGCAGTGATGACCGGCCTGGCCTGCCTGGCCTTCGCCCGCGCCGATTACCTGTTGCAACTGGCGACCCGGATCACCGCGCTGAATGTCGTCGCCCTGCAAGGCAACCCGGAGCACTTCGACGAGCGCCTGTTCGCCGCCAAGCCACACCCGGGCCAGATGCAGGTCGCCGCGTGGCTGCGCAAGGACCTGGCCATCGACGCGCCGACCGCGCCGCTGCATCGCCTGCAGGATCGCTACTCCCTGCGCTGCGCCCCCCACGTACTAGGGGTGTTGGCGGACAGCCTGGGCTGGCTGCGTTCGTTCATCGAAACCGAGCTCAACAGCGCCAACGACAACCCGATCATCGACGCCGAAGCCGAGCGTGTGCTGCATGGCGGGCATTTCTACGGCGGGCACATCGCCTTTGCCATGGACAGTCTGAAAAACCTGGTGGCCAACGTCGCCGACCTGCTCGACCGCCAGCTCGCACTGTTGGTGGACGAGCGCTACAACCATGGCCTGCCGAGCAACCTGTCCGGCGCCAGCGCCGAGCGGGCGATGCTCAACCATGGCTTCAAGGCCGTGCAGATCGGCACTAGCGCCTGGACCGCCGAAGCCTTGAAGAACACCATGCCGGCCAGCGTGTTCTCGCGCTCCACCGAATGCCACAACCAGGACAAGGTCAGCATGGGCACCATCGCCGCCCGGGACGCGATCCGTGTGCTGGAGCTGACCGAACAGGTGGCCGCCGCGACCTTGCTGGCGGCCAATCAGGGCGTGTGGCTGCGCAGCCGTGTCGACGACGCGCGACCGTTGCCGCCAGCGCTGGCCGCCATGCACCGGCAACTGGCCGAAGACTTCCCGCCGGTCATCGAAGATCGCGCCCTGGAAGGCGAATTGCGCGTGTGCCTGCAACGCATCGCCGAGCAACACTGGAGGCTGCATGCGTAGCCAGGGCGTTCTGCACGTTGACACCCGGATCGTGGTGCCGTTTTTCGACGTCGACTCGATGAACGTGGTCTGGCACGGCCACTACGTCAAATACCTCGAAGTGGCCCGCTGCGCCTTGCTCGACCTGATCGGCCACAACTACAACGACATGCTCGAGTCCGGCCATGCCTGGCCGATCATCGACTTGCAGTTACGCTATGTGCGCAGCGCGGTGTTCGGCCAGACCCTGACCGTGCGCGCCAGCCTGGTGGAGTGGGAAAACCGGCTGAAGATCAATTACCTGATCAGCGACGCCGCCACCGGCGAACGCCTGACCCGGGCGAGTTCGGTGCAGGTGGCCGTGGACATGGCCAGCCGTGAAATGCTGCTGGCCTCGCCTCGGGTATTTGTCGAAGCCGTCGAGAGGAAACTGTCATGAAATGCCTGTTCATCTGGCTGCTGCTGTGTGGCTTGGCACCGCTGGCCCAGGCCTTCGACCTGCAGCAATTGAGCGAGCAACTGGCCCGCCCGGAGGTGATCCACGGCCAGTTCATCCAGGAAAAACATCTGCGCGCCCTGCCCCAGCCGCTGATCAGCAAGGGCCGCTTCGTGCTGGCGAAAAACCACGGCCTGCTGTGGCTGCTGCAGACGCCGCTGCAACAGGACTACCGCATCACGGCCAAAGGTATCGCCCGGCGCGATGGCAACGCCTGGCAGATGCTGCCGAACAAGAGCGCCGGCGCCGAGCAGAACCGCCTGTTCCTGGCGGTGTTGCAGGGCGACAGCAGCGGCTTGCAGCGGGATTTCGAGCTGAGCCTGTCGGGCCAGCCGCAGCAGTGGAAACTCACCCTGACCCCACGCTCGGTGCTGCTCAAACAAGTCTTCAAGCAGATCAATATCGACGGCGGCGAACTGGTCCAGCGCATCGAACTGCTGGAAACCCAGGGCGACAGCACCGTACTGCGGATGCAAGACGCTACCGGCGCGCAACCCTTGAGCGAAGCGGAGCAACATGACTTTGCCGAGTGAACGCAGGCTACCGAGGCTGTTCCTGGTCCTGCTGCTGGCGGTGCTCGCGCTCGCCGGTTGGCAATGGCGCAACGGTGCGCCGCTGTCGGCCAATCTCATGGAACTGGTCCCGGGCACATCCCCGGACGCCTTGGAGCTTGTCGCTGAACAGCGCATGCAGGAACCGCTCAATCGCGAGATCCTGGTGCTGGTCGGCCACGCCGATCGCCAGCAGGCCATCGCCCTGGCGCAAGCCCTCGGCGAGCAATGGCAGGCCAGCGGGCTGTTCGACAAGGTCCAATGGACGCTCCAGGCCGACTTGCCGGCGCTTCGTTCGCAGTTGCTGGATGGCCGCTTGGCGATGCTCTCGGCAGTCGACCGGCAACAGTTGATCGAGCAGCCCCAGGCGTTTATCCAGCAGCGGGTACAGGCCCTGTTCGACCCGTTCAGCGGCTTCAGCCTGGTGCCCAGCCAGGACGACTGGCTCGGCCTGACCGGGCGCATCCAGAACAGCCAGCCACAACGCGGCGCGATACAACTGGACGTGGGCAGCGGCGCGCTGGTCGCCGAAGCCGATGGCAAGCATTGGGTAATGCTGCGAGCGCGTACCCAGGGTAACGCCTTCGACATGCAGCTGCCGCTGCAAGTCGCCGATCTACTGCAACGCAGCCGTGATCAAGCCAGCCAGGCCCAGGGCCAATTGCTGGCGGCCAGCGGCCTGTTGTATGCCGCCAGTGGCCAGCGACAGGCTTCGCGCGAGATCACCTGGGTCGGCGGCGGCGCGACGGTCGGCATCCTGATGCTACTGTTGCTGGCGTTCCGACGCTTTGCCGTGTGGCTGGCGTTCGTGCCGGTGCTGGTCGGCATATTGTTCGGCGCAGTGGCGTGCGTGGCGCTGTTCGGGCGCATGCATGTGATGACCCTGGTCCTGGGTTCGAGCCTGATCGGCGTGGCGGTGGATTACCCGCTGCACTACCTGTCCAAAAGCTGGAGCCTTAAGCCATGGCGCAGCTGGCCGGCCCTGCGCCTGACCCTGCCGGGGCTGAGCCTGAGCCTGGCAACCACTTGCATCGGCTATCTGGCGCTGGCCTGGACGCCCTTCCCGGCCTTGACCCAGATTGCTATCTTCTCTGCCGCCGGCCTGGTCGGCGCCTATCTGTCGGCGGTCTGCCTGTTGCCGGCCCTGCTCAAGCACGCCGACCTGCGCCCAGCGCAATGGCCGCTACGCCTCTGCGATAACCTGCTCAGGTGTCGCGAAGTGCTGCTGGCGCGGGTGCGCACGCCGATTCTGCTGGCCTTGTTGCTGGCCTTCTGTGGTGGCGGCCTCTGGCAACTGACCAGCAAGAACGACATCCGCCAGTGGATCGGCACGCCCCAGCACCTGACCGACGAAGCCCGCGATGTCGCGCGCATCACCGGTTTCCAGCCGACCAGCCAGTTCTTCCTGATCCGTGCCGATGATCAAGCGCAGTTGCTCGAACGCCAGACCGCCCTCAACGAGCGGCTCGACCAGTTGATCGGCCTGGAAAAACTCCAGGGCTACCTGTCCCTCAATCAACTGGTCAGCCCACCCGCCGAACAGGAAAAACTCCGCGCGGCCCTGGCGCGGTTGCCGGCGTTCTGGCAACCGCTGCTGGACCTCGGCGTACCGCTCGCCGCGCTGCAAGCGGAGTTGAAGCAGTTGCAGGCCTTGCCAACCGCCGACATCGATGCCGCATTGAGCGGGCCGCTGGCCGAAACCTACCGCATGCTCTGGCTCGGCCCGACAGGCCAAGGCGTGGCGGCGGTGGTCAGCCTGCAAGGCTTGAACGATGCCGCGTTGCTTCGCGTTCAAGCGGTGGATCTGCCCGGCGTGCAATTGGTGGATCGCCTCGGCGACCTCAACCGCGTCTTCGCCGCCACGCAGGTCAGCGCCGCCGAACTGAAGCTGGCGTCCTGCGTGCTGATCGTGCTGGTGCTGATCTGGCCGTTCGGCGTCGGCGGGGCCCTACGCGTCGTCGCCCTGCCGCTGTTGGCCGCGCTGTGCAGCCTGGCGAGCCTCGGTTGGCTGGGGCAGCCGTTGACGCTGTTCAGTCTGTTCGGCCTGTTGCTGGTGACGGCCATCGGGGTCGACTACGCCATCCTCATGCGTGAACGGATCGGCGGGGCCGCCGTGAGCCTGCTGGGCACGCTGCTGGCGGCGACCACCACCTGGCTGTCGTTCGGCCTGCTGGCGTTGTCCAGCACGCCGGCCGTGAGCAATTTCGGCCTCGCGGTGAGCCTGGGGCTGGCGTTCAGCTTCATGCTGGCGCCGTGGGCCGGGCAGCAGGCCCATGCGAATGCCGCTACGGAGCCGGTGCAATGATGACCCTGCTGTTCTGGTTGATGGCCCTGGCGCTGTTTGCCGTGGCGACGATTGTCGGGCGGCGCTGCGGGCTGATCCCGATTGTCAGCCAGTTGCTGCTGGCGACGTTCGGCCTGCCCTTGCTGATGTATTTCTGGATCGAACCGGGCTGGCACCTCAGCGGTGCGCAACTGGTCTCGCCGGTGTGGTTGAAGAACCTCTACAGCCTGGCGTTCGCCCTCTTGCTCGGGCATATCCTCAGCGATGTGATCGACCTGCGCCTCGACCGCCAGAGCGTGAAGATCGCCCTGCCGAGCTTTGGCGTGCCGTTTGCCTGCGGCCTGGCGACCGCGTTCTGGCTGCTGCCGCCGCAACCGTGGATCAGCTCGCTGGCGGTGGGGCTGCTGTTCGCGATCACGGCGATACCCGTGCTGTATCTGTATCTGCGCCACATCGCCTACCCGCCCGACGCGACCCGCCGCCTGGTGCAGACGGCGATCCTGATCGACCTGATCTGCTGGAGCCTGTTCGCCCTGGCCCAGGGCAGCCTGCACCTGGCCAGCCTGCTGCTGCCGCTGGCCGCCGCCGGCGTGCCGTTGCTGCTGCGACTGGCGGGCCTGCGCCAACCCTTGCTGCACAGTGGCCTGTTCTTTGCCCTGCTGGTGGTGGCCGAGCATTACCGGCTCAACGCGCTGATCACCGGTATCGGCTATCTGCTGTGCATGGCGGCGCTCAAAGTGCCGCTGGTATTGCCGCTCGGCGCCGCGTGGATGCACAGGTTGCAGACCTACCTGGCCATCCCCTTGATCCTGACGTTCGGCATTGTGCAGATCAATGTGCACAGCGCCCTGGCCAGCCTCGGCTGGGTCCAGCTGGCGGCGTTGCTGCTGTTGCCGATTGCCAGCAAACTGCTGGGCAACTGGCTGGGGCTGGGTTGGGCCGGAGCCTCGTTCGCCGGTGCCAGCCGCTTTCGGGAAAGCATCCTGCTGAATATTCGCGGCTTGAGTGAAATCGTCTTTCTCAATCTGCTGCTGCAACAGCAACTCATCAGCCCGGCGCTGTATTTCGCGCTGATGCTGATGGGGTTGTTCGCCACATTGCTGCCGGCCCTGGCCGGCTTTCACCGTATTCCCTCGATTGCCGTCCCGGCGAGGAGCCCCAGTGCCAACAGTTGAAATGGAACGTCGACAGGTCGTCATCATCGGCGCAGGCCCTTCCGGCGCCATCGCCGCCGCACTGCTCAAGCGCAAGGGCCACGATGTGCTGGTCATCGAGCGCCAGCATTTCCCTCGGTTCTCCATTGGCGAAAGCCTGCTGTCCCATTGCCTGGATTTCGTCGAGGAAGCCGGCATGCTCGAGGCGGTCAACGCCGCCGGGTTCCAGCGCAAGAATGGCGCGGCATTCGCCTGGGGCGAGCGATACAGCGCCTTCGATTTCGGCGACACCTTCAGCGAAGGCAAGCCCACCACGTTCCAGGTCCAGCGCGCCGACTTCGACAAGTTGCTGGCCGATCAGGCAGCGCTGCAAGGCGTGGAAATTCGCTACGGCCAGGCCATCGCCAGCGCCGATTTCAGCTTGGTCAAACCGCAACTGGGGGTGCAGCGCGAAGACGGCAGCGAGTACCGCGTCGAGGCAGACTTCGTCCTTGACGCCAGCGGCTACGGCCGGGTCCTGCCGCGCCTGCTGGACCTTGAGGCGCCGTCGAACTTCCCGCCGCGCCAGGCGGTGTTCGCCCACATCGAAGACCGCATCGACAGCCCGGCATTCGATCGGGAAAAAATCCTCATCACCACACATCCGACCCAGCGCGACGTGTGGTTCTGGACCATTCCGTTCAGCGGCGGTCGTTGCTCGGTCGGCGTGGTCGCCGCGGCGGAGCATTTCGAAGGCCGCACCGACGACCTCGATGCCTGCCTGCGCGGCTTCATCAACGAAACCCCAAGCCTGGCCAGCGTACTGGGCAATGCCGTGTGGGACACGCCGGCACGGACCATCGGCGGTTACTCGGCCAACGTCAAGACCCTCCATGGCCCTGGCTTCGCCCTGCTGGGCAACGCCGCGGAATTCCTCGACCCGGTGTTTTCTTCCGGCGTGACCATCGCCATGCGCTCGGCAAGCATGGCCGCCGGCGTGCTGCATCGTCAGCTGCAAGGTGAACAGGTGGATTGGCAGAGCGAGTTCGCCGAACCGCTCAAGCGCGGCGTCGATACCTTCCGCTGCTACGTCGAGGGCTGGTACGCCGGTACTTTCCAAGATGTGATTTTCTACAGCGAAGGCTCCGCCGACATTCGCCGCATGATCAGCGCGATCCTCGCCGGCTATGCCTGGGACCAGCGCAACCCGTTCGTCAGCGAACCCAAGCGGCGCTTGCGCATGCTTTCGGAAATCTGCGCGAGCCCGGCGCCATGAGCAAGCGACCATGAGCTACCTGAGCGACAACTACGTCGAGGAAACCCGCTTCGGTTTCTGGTTCCTGCGCAGCCACACCTGGCAGCACCATGTGCTGCGCGTGGCCATCGACGATCTGCGCAGCCTGTTCAGCACGCCGCCGCCGGCAAATCCGGTGCTGCTGGATGCCGGTTGCGGCCAGGGCAAATCGTTCCGGTATCTGCGCCAGGTGTTCGCGCCGCAACGCCTGATTGGCGTCGACGCCGACCCTCACAGCCTGAATCTGAGCGCCGAGGAAGCGGCTCGCCAGGGCATGGCGGTGGAGCTGATCGGCAGCGACTGCGCGACATTGGCGGTGCCCGATGCCAGCGTCGATTTGCTGTTCTGCCACCAGACCTTCCATCACCTGGTGGAACAGGAAAAAGCCCTCGCCGAGTTCTATCGCGTGCTCAAGCCCGGCGGCTACCTGCTGTTTGCCGAATCCACCAAGGCCTACATCGATACCTGGGTGATCCGCTGGCTGTTCCGCCACCCGATGCAGGTGCAGAAAAGCGCCGCGCAATACCTGGCGATGATCGCCAATCAAGGGTTCCGCTTCGAAGACTGCAACGTCTCCTATCCGTACCTGTGGTGGAGCCGCGCCAGGGACTTCGGCCTGCTGGAACGCTGGGGCCTGCGCCGGCCCAGGCCGTTTGGCGAGCGCGAGGAAACCCTGGTCAATGTGGTGGCCCGCAAGCCGCTCGAAGGGGTCGCCGGATGATCCGTGGACTGCTTGCAGGTTTACTCTTGCTGCTCAGCGCCTGCGCCAGCCAGACACCACTGCCTGAGCGCATGCCGACCCTGGCGCTGCCGCTGCAATTGCACGTCGAACGGCAACTGGACGGCCAGCGCCAGGATTGGCTGCTGGTGATTCAGCGCGAAAGCGCCGGCATCCGCTGGTCGATGATGGATCCGCTGGGCATTCCCGTTGCTCGCCAGCGCCTGGTCGACAGCCAATGGCAAGCGGACGGCCTGCTGCCGCCCAATGCCGAAGCCCGGGAATTGTTCGCCGCCCTGCTGTTTGCCCTGACCCCCGAGACGGAACTGGCCGGCCGTTACCCGACCGCCCGGCAGCAAGACGCTCGACGAACGCTCGATACCCGCTGGCAGGTGCGCTACACGCAACCGCTGGATTTTCAATTGAGCCTGCCGCAGGGGCCGCATTACCGCATTACACCGTTGAGCGAGAGCGCACGATGACCGCTTATTTGAACGCCTTGGGCGTGATTTGCGCCCTGGGTCGAGGCAAACAAAACGTTGCCCGCAACCTGTTTGCCGGCGACTGCGCAGGCGTGCGCGTCGAAGCCGGCTGGGTAGCCGAACGGGCATTGCCGGTGGCTTGCGTAACCGGAGAGCTCGCCGCTATCCCTGAATCCATGGCGGCGCAACGCAGCCGCAACAATCAGCTGCTGCTCGAAGCCGGGTTACAGATTCGTCCCGAGATCGATCAGGCCATCCAGGCTTACGGTCGTGCGCGCATCGGCATCGTGCTGGGGACCAGCACTTCGGGCATCGACGAGGCCAGCCAGGGCATTGCCCACTATCTGCGCGAGCAACGATTCCCCGAAGGTTACGACTACCAGCAGCAGGAACTCAGCGCGCCCGCCAACTTTCTCTCCGACTGGCTTGGCCTGAGCGGCCCGTCCTACGTGATCTCGACCGCTTGCACCTCCAGCGCTCGGGCCCTGATGAGCGCTCGCCGCCTGCTCGACCTGGGGATGTGCGACGCGGTGCTTTGCGGTGGCGTGGACAGCTTGTGCAAGCTGACCCTCAATGGCTTTTCAGCGCTGGAAGCGGTCTCGGGCGAGCGCTGCAACCCGTTCTCGGTGAACCGCAGCGGCATCAACATCGGCGAAGCGGCGGTGCTGTTTCTCATGAGCAGGACCCCGTCGGCTGGGCACTCGATTGCCCTGCTCGGCGACGGCGCCAGTTCCGACGCGCACCACATTTCCGCGCCGGAACCCAGCGGCCGGGGTGCCCGCCAGGCCATGGAAAAAGCCTTGCGCTGCGCCGGCCTGGACGCCAGCCAGATCGACTACCTGAACCTGCATGGCACCGCCACGCAACATAACGACGCCATGGAAAGCCACGCAGTGGCCGGCCTGTTCCCGGCCGGCGTGCCCTGCTCGTCGACCAAGCCGCTAACCGGCCACACCCTCGGCGCGGCGGGCGCATTGGAGGCTGCGTTCTGCTGGTTGGCCCTGTCCGGTGAAAATACCGCACAGGCCCTGCCGCCGCACGTCTGGGACGGCCAGGCCGACCCCGAGTTGCCGGCATTGGACTGGGTAACGTCCGACACCCGCTTGCCCCCGAACCTGCCCCGTCGCCTGATGAGCAACTCGTTTGCTTTCGGCGGCAACAACGTCAGCCTGATTATCGGAGACGCGCAATGATTGACTGGCCGCTCGCCGAACTGCTGCCCCACGCCGGCGACATGATTCTCATCGACCGGATCCTGTCCTTTGATGACGAGCAGATCCACACCCTCGCCACCGTCAGGCCCGGCGGTCTGTTCAACCGCGACGACGGCGCGCTGCCGGCCTGGGTCGGCATCGAGCTGATGGCCCAGAGCGTCGCGGCGTTTGCCGGTTGCCACGCACGTCAACGCGGCGATGCCGTGGAGCTGGGCTTTTTGCTCGGAACCCGCAAGTTCGAATGCAACGTCGAATATTTCCCCCTCGGCACCGAGCTGACCTTGCACGGCATCCGATCGCTGGAAGACGACAACGGCATGGGTGTGTTCGAATGCCACATCCGCGCGCCGGGCATCCATGCCAGCGCACGGTTGAACGTGTTCCGCCCGCCCCACGCCGCGCAGTACCTCAATGAACCGCCCGCAACAGGAAACCAGCCATGACTGAATCCGTACTGGTCACCGGCTCCAGCCGTGGCATCGGCCGCGCCATCGCCCTGCGCCTGGCCCAGGCCGGCCACGACATCGTCTTGCACTGCCGCAGCGGTCGCGCCGAGGCCGAAGCCGTACAGGCGCAAATCCAGGCCTTGGGCCGCAATGCCCGGGTGCTGCAATTCGACGTCTCCGATCGCGCCGTCTGCAAGACCATCCTCGAGGCCGACGTGGAAACCCACGGCGCCTATTACGGCGTGGTGCTCAACGCCGGCCTGACCCGCGACGGCGCGTTCCCCGCCCTGAGCGAGGACGACTGGGACAGCGTGATGCGCACCAATCTCGACGGTTTCTACAACGTGCTCCACCCGGTGATGATGCCGATGATTCGCCGCCGCGCCGCCGGACGAATCGTTTGCATCACATCGGTGTCCGGCCTGATCGGCAACCGTGGCCAGGTCAACTACAGCGCCTCGAAGGCGGGCCTGATTGGCGCGGCCAAGGCGTTGGCAATCGAGCTGGGCAAGCGCAAGATCACCGTCAACTGCGTCGCGCCGGGGTTGATCGACACCGCCATGCTCGATGAAAACGTCCCCGTGGAAGAACTGATGAAAATGATTCCCGCCCAGCGCATGGGTACGCCTGAAGAAGTGGCCAGCGCGGTGAATTTCCTGATGTCCGCCGAAGCCGGCTACATCACCCGGCAAGTCCTGGCCGTCAATGGAGGCCTGTGCTGATGAAGCGCGTCGTCGTCACCGGCATGGCCGGCATCACCTCCCTGGGCAGCGATTGGGAGACTATCGCGACCCACTTCGCCGCCAACCGCAGCGGCATCCGGCGCATGCACGAGTGGGACCGCTTCAGCGAACTGAACACCCGCCTGGCCGGGCCCGTGGACGACTTTCAGGTTCCGGCCCACTGGACCCGCAAGCAACTGCGCAGCATGGGTCGGGTTTCCCGCCTGGCGGTGGGCTCGGCGGAACAGGCCCTGGCCGACGCTGGCCTGCTGGACGACCCGTCGATCAAGGATGGACGCATGGGTGTGTCGTGCGGCTCCTCCACGGGAAGCACCGATGAGATCAAGGCCTTCGGCAACATGCTGCTCAACAGCGTCGCCGAAGGTTTGAACGCCAACTCCTACGTGCGGATGATGCCGCATACCACGGCGGCCAATATCAGCATCTTCTTCGGGCTGACCGGGCGCCTGATTCCCACTTCCAGCGCCTGCACCAGCGGCAGCCATGGCATCGGCTATGCCTACGAGGCGATCAAGTTCGGCCGCCTGCCGTTGATGCTCGCCGGCGGCGCCGAGGAACTGTGCCCGACCGAAGCAATGGTCTTCGATGCGCTCTACGCCACCAGCCTGAAAAACGATGCCCCACAAACCAGCCCGCGACCCTACGACAAGGGCCGCGATGGCCTGGTGATCGGCGAGGGCGCCGGCATGCTGGTGCTCGAAGAACTTGAACACGCCCTGGCCCGTGGCGCGCGGATCCACGCCGAGATCGTCGGCTTCGGCAGCAATGCCGACGGCCAGCACGCCACCCGCCCCGAATTGAGCACCATGCGCCGCGCCATGGAACTGGCCCTGGAAGACGCCGGCCTCGAACCGTCCGCCATTGGCTACGTCAACGGCCACGGCACCGCCACCGAGCAGGGCGACATTGCCGAAACCCTCGCCACCAGCAGCCTGTTTGGCGAACACATGCCCATCAGTTCGCAAAAAAGCTTCCTCGGCCACACCCTGGGCGCCTGCGGAGCCCTGGAATCCTGGTTCAGCATCGAAATGCTGAACCGTGACCGCTACGTGCACACCTTCAACCTCGACGAAGTCGATCCCGAATGCGGCCGTCTCGATTACCTTCGCAACGAGTTTCGCAGCATGAGCAACGAGTACGTGATGAACAACAACTTCGCCTTCGGCGGGGTCAACACCTCGCTGATTTTTCGGCGCTGGCGTTGAAGCAATCGCAGGAACTGGAAAGAAAAAGGGCACCCTTGGGTGCCCTCTAAACAGTCCGGCTCAAGGACAGCCGGGCTACTCGGCTTGGATCAGCTTGCTTTCAGACACCCCGGCGCGACCGGTTTTGTCATCAACAACCTGCAGGTTGTTACGAGCTTTGATGAAGCCCACTTTCACTTCCTGCCAGACGAAATAATTCTTGCCTGGTTCGGTGCTGAGCTTGAGCTCTGAGTCATTTTCCGCAGACGAAACAAGGGTCTGTTGACCAGCCGGCACCGACAGCATCAAGTACGACTTGGCAACAGTCTGCCCGACAGCCTTGCCGTTGAGCGTTACGGGCATTTTTACCCCGGCGCCCATACTCTCGTTGCGATAAACGTAGATGTTCGCTTTGTCAGGGGAAGTCTGGAAGGTTTTCGCCCGCGCGTCTTGGGAATCATCCGCCATTTTTACCGAAGCACACCCTGTGGTCAGCGTGGCAACTGCCAGCAAGGCGGTAAAGGTCAACTGCTTGAACATCCTGTTTCTCCATGGTGGGTTGGTCGAACATGAGCGTATCGGCTGACCTGCAGGAAAACTCAAGCGAAAAGCGCGTTCCGGAGATAAATCATAGCCTCTGCGCCACCGCGGTTCCGCGCGCAGAAGTCAACTCAAGGGATTGCTTGTCAACAGCGCCACAAACGCCTTCGCCATCGGCGAACGCTGGTCCTTGCGCTGGACCAGCCACACTGCCGAGACCGCCGCCGGGTCGAGCAATGACCGGTAGACCACGCCGTCGATACGCATGCGCTGGTAAGACGCCGGCAAGACCGAGACGCCCAGCCCCGCCGCCACCAGGCCGATGATGGTCATGGCTTCGCCCGCTTCCTGGGCGAAGTGCGGGCTGAAACCGGCGTCGCGGGCCAGCGTCAACAGTTGGGCGTAGAGACCGCTGCCGTAGCTGCGGGGGAAAAACACGAACGGTTCCTCGGCCAGCGAAGCGAGAAACAGGCCTTTGTCACTGCCCTGGGCTAACGGGTGCTTGGAGCTGAGCACCGCCACCAAGGGTTCGCGGCTGAGTTCGATTTCGCTCAAGGCGTCGGGAAGCGGCAGCGGACGCATGATGCCCACGTCGATGGCCTCGTCGAGCAACGCATCGGCCACTTGGGTGCTGCTCATTTCCCGCAGGTTCAGGTGGACTGCGGGAAAGCGCTGGCGAAAGGTGAAAATCGCCTGGGGAATGGTGGAATTGAAGGGGGCTGAGGAGGTGAAGCCGATTTTCAGCTCGCCCAATTCCCCCAACTGGGCGCGGCGGGCTACGTCGGCAGCCTTGTCGACCTGGGCCAGGACCCGGCGCGCCTCTTCGAGAAACAGCCGTCCGGCCTCGCTCAGTTCGACGCGACGGTTGGTGCGCTCGAACAGGCGTGCACCAATCTCTTGCTCCAGCGCCTGGATCTGTTGGCTCAGTGGCGGCTGGGAGATCCCAAGCACCAAGGCGGCGCGGCCGAAGTGCAGCTCTTCGGCGACCGCGATGAAGTAACGCAAGTGACGCAGTTCCATGTGTCCTTCCCAGCAAGTCGCAAAACGTCTTAAACAGGTCGAACAATATATTGGATAGAAACATTAGCCGGCTATATGCTTTTTTCATTGCCTGCCAGGCCGTGCTCCCCGAGGTCCATCGTGAAAACCGCTGTCGCTCCACTGGCCCATGAAATTCCGCCGCGCCCTCAGGATGATGCCGCTGCCGAGCTCAAGGACATCTATATCGAAAAAGGCACGCCGTTGTTCATGCGTACGGTGTTGGCCTTGTTCTGCGGCGGTTTTGCAACCTTCGCGCTGTTGTATTGCGTGCAACCGATGATGCCGCTGCTGTCGGCGGAGTTTTCCATCAACGCCGCCCAGAGCAGCTTGATCCTGTCGGTGGCGACCGGCCTGCTTGCCGTCGGCCTGTTGATCACCGGTCCGATTTCCGACCGCATCGGCCGCAAATCAGTGATGGTCGCCGCGCTGTTCGCGGCGGCGCTGTGCACGATCGCCAGTGCGATGATGCCGACTTGGCAAGGCGTGCTGGTCTTGCGCGCCCTGGTGGGGTTGTCGTTAAGCGGATTGGCGGCGGTGGCGATGACCTACCTGAGCGAAGAAATCCATCCCAAGCACATCGGCCTGGCAATGGGGCTTTACATCGCCGGCAACGCCATCGGCGGCATGTGCGGGCGGCTGATCACCGGCGTATTGATCGACTTTGTCAGCTGGCATACCGCGATGCTGGTGATCGGTGGCCTGGCCCTGGTTGCGGCGGCGGTGTTCTGGCGGATCCTTCCCGAATCGCGCAACTTCCGCCCACGCTCGTTGCATCCACGCAGCCTGATGGACGGTTTCACCCTGCACTTTCGCGACGCCGGGCTACCCCTGCTGTTTCTTGAAGCCTTCGTACTGATGGGGGCGTTCGTCACGCTGTTCAACTACATCGGCTACCGCCTGCTGGCCGCGCCTTACCATATGGACCAGGCATTTGTCGGGTTGCTGTCGGTCGTGTACCTGTCCGGCATCTACAGTTCGGCCAAGGTCGGGGCAATGGCTGACAAGCTCGGCCGGCGGAAAATGCTCTGGGCGACCATCGCGTTGATGCTGGCGGGCCTGCTGTTGACGCTGTTTACGCCGCTCTGGCTGGTGATCATCGGCATGCTGGTGTTCACCTTCGGTTTCTTCGGCGCGCACTCGGTGGCCAGCAGCTGGATCGGCCGCCGCGCCCTGAAGGCCAAGGGCCAGGCTTCGTCGTTGTACTTGTTCAGCTATTACGCCGGCTCGAGCATTGCCGGTACGGCGGGCGGGGTCGCGTGGCACCTGGGGGGATGGAACGGAACCGGGTTGTTCATCGGCGCACTGCTCTTGGTGGCATTGCTGGTAGCCGTGAAACTGGCGAAGCTGCCGCCGCTCCCCGGCAACGTCCAAGGCTAGCTTCACTGACGCAATACCACCTGCGCTCACTGAATGAGCACGCCTACAGATTTCTTGAATGTCATCCGCCGTAGCACCCTGCGGCCGGAACACTCATGCCAGACCACTGCGCAAATATGCAATGCGACGAGCAGCGCAAGCGCCAGGCAGGACAGAACGTGGAGGGTCAACGCCAGGTCGTTCAGTCGCTCGTCATCCAGCGGTTGGGGGATCTGGACGAGCCCGAACAGGCTGATCGGCGTTGTCATCATCAGCACGCCGGTGACCAGCACGACGCTGGTGACCAGGTAGATCACTGCATGTACCGCCAGCGCCAGGCTTTTATTCATGGACGATGCCGCAGTCCGGATCTCAAGGTTAGAGAAAAACAACCAGAGTCGCCAGACAAACAACGGAATCAATACTGTTGTCAGTGAGACATTGAGCGATCCAATCCATTGTTTGATAAAGACGGGCACCGGGACATAGGCCACATAAAAACCGGATGCCAGCGTCCACAGAATAATGAAGGCCGATATCCAGTGCAGCAGTACCCGCGGTTTGGAATAGCTCGGAGGGCTTTTCTGCAGGCATTCGGGAAACAAGGGCAACGAAGAGTCAAATCCTGCGATCGCGCTTCCCTTTAAAGTTCTGGTTTTCATAAAGTTTCAGACCACTCGTCAAGAAGAGCGACCATGAAGTCGCTCTTGGAGTCGCGTAGATTGTTCTACGCGTCCTATCACGGGAGGCGAAACCTTACAGAGACGTTGACGTATTCTCTGTAGGAAAAATCTGCACTAGTTGAGGGACTTTCCTTGTTTGAACTTCTTTAGTTAAAAACAGAAATTCGTAAATCTTAAAAATTTTAATAAGAATTAAATACAACCGGCATAAAAAAACCTGCCCGGCACAAGTCCGGACAGGTTTCAGGATGCCGCGACATTACCCGTGATATTGCGCCGACAACTCATGCACCGCCCGCAGGAAAGCCCCGGCGTGTTCCGGGTCGACTTCCGGGGTGATCCCGTGACCGAGATTGAACACGTGCCCGCTGCCCTTGCCGTAACTGGCGAGGATGCGTCCGACTTCGGCACGGATGGCTTCTGGCTTGGCATACAGCACGGTCGGATCCATGTTGCCTTGCAGCGCGACTCTGGCACCGACGCGCTCGCGGGCATTGCCGATGTCACAGGTCCAGTCCAGGCCCAGGGCGTCGGCGCCGGCATCGGCGATGCTTTCCAGCCACAACCCGCCATTCTTGGTGAACAGGATCACCGGGACTTTGCGATCTTCGTGTTCGCGAATCAGGCCGCTGACGATCTTGCGCATGTAGGCCAGGGAAAACTCCTGGTACGCCGCCGCCGACAGGTTGCCGCCCCAGGTGTCGAAGATCTGCACCGCTTGCGCACCGGCCATGATCTGGCCGTTGAGATAGGACGTGACCGACTGCGCCAGCTTGTCCAGCAGCAAATGCATGGCCTCGGGGTTGTCGTAGAGCATGGCCTTGGTCTTGCGGAAGTCTTTCGACGAGCCACCTTCGACCATATAGGTCGCGAGCGTCCATGGGCTGCCGGAGAAACCGATCAGCGGCACGCGGCCGTTCAGTTCGCGGCGAATGGTGCTGACGGCGTCCATGACATAGCCGAGGTCTTTCTGCGGATCGGGAATCGGCAACGCCTCGATGTCGGCCAGGCTGCTGACGACTTTCCTGAAGCGCGGGCCTTCGCCAGTCTCGAAGTACAAGCCCTGGCCCATGGCGTCAGGGATGGTGAGGATGTCGGAGAACAGAATCGCCGCGTCCAGCTGCGGGTAGCGGTCCAGCGGCTGCATCGTGACTTCACAGGCGAACTGGGGGTTCATGCACAGGCTCATGAAGTCGCCGGCCTTGGCGCGGCTGGCGCGGTACTCCGGCAGATAGCGACCGGCCTGGCGCATCATCCACACCGGGGTGACGTCTACAGGTTGCTTGAGCAGGGCGCGAAGGAAACGGTCGTTCTTCAGGGCAGTCATGTCGGCATCCGGAAAAAAAGTGCGGGCATTTTCTCAGAGCGCGACGCAAAAGGCACGGCAAGAGCCGTGCCTTTTATCTATCGGGGCAATTTGTCGCGGTGCCAAGCAATTTTCGCAACACCACAAACACCTGTGGGAGCGAGCTTGCTCGCGATGAGGGCGTCACATTCAACATGTTCGTCGACTGATCCACCGCTATCGCGAGCAAGCTCGCTCCCACATTCTGATCGCATTTCAACTATGGAAAGTGATCAGACCTGCAAGTAATCCAGAATCCCTTCCGCCGCATTGCGGCCTTCGAAGATCGCCGTCACCACCAGGTCCGAACCGCGGACCATGTCGCCACCGGCGAAGATCTTCGGATTGCTGGTCTGGTGCTTGTACTGGCCTTGTTCCGGGGCAACAACGCGGCCCTGGCTGTCGGTCTGGATGCTGAACTGCTCGAACCACGGCGCCGGGCTTGGACGGAAACCGAAGGCGATGACCACGGCGTCGGCCGGGATGATCTCTTCGGAACCGGGGATCGGCTCGGGGCTGCGGCGGCCACGGGCATCCGGTTCGCCAAGACGGGTCTCGACCACCTTCACGCCTTCGACCTTGTCTTCCCCGACAATCGCAATCGGCTGGCGGTTGTAGAGGAATTTCACGCCCTCTTCCTTGGCGTTCTTTACCTCTTTGCGCGAGCCAGGCATGTTCGCTTCGTCACGACGATAGGCGCAGGTCACCGACTTGGCGCCCTGGCGAATCGAGGTGCGGTTGCAGTCCATCGCCGTGTCGCCACCACCGAGTACCACGACTTTCTTGCCTTTCATGTCGACGAAATCTTCCGGCGACTTTTCAAAGCCCAGGTTGCGGTTGACGTTGGCGATCAGGAAGTCCAGCGCGTCGTAGACGCCCGGCAGGTCCTCGCCGGCAAAGCCGCCCTTCATGTAGGTGTAGGTGCCCATGCCCATGAAGACCGCGTCGTATTCCTCAAGCAGTTGCTCCATGGTGACGTCCTTGCCCACCTCGGTGTTCAGGCGGAACTCGATGCCCATGCCGGTGAAGACTTCGCGACGATTGCTCAACACGCTCTTTTCGAGCTTGAACTCGGGAATGCCGAAGGTCAGCAGCCCACCGATCTCCGGGTTCTTGTCGAACACCACCGGGGTCACGCCACCGCGCACCAATACGTCGGCACAGCCCAGGCCCGCCGGACCGGCGCCGATGATCGCGACACGCTTGCCGGTCGGCTTGACCTTGGACATGTCCGGGCGCCAGCCCATGGCGAATGCGGTGTCGGTGATGTACTTCTCCACCGAACCGATGGTCACCGCGCCAAAACCGTCGTTGAGGGTGCAGGCACCCTCGCACAGGCGATCCTGCGGGCACACCCGGCCGCAGACTTCCGGCAAGGTGTTGGTCTGGTGGGACAGTTCGGCGGCCTGGAGGATGTTGCCCTCGGCCACCAGCTTCAGCCAGTTGGGAATGAAGTTGTGCACCGGGCACTTCCATTCGCAGTACGGGTTACCGCAACCCAGGCAGCGGTGGGCCTGGTCGGCCGACTGCTGGGGTTTGAAGGGCTCGTAGATTTCCACGAACTCTTTCTTGCGTTGACGCAACAGTTTCTTCTTCGGATCCTTGCGCCCGACATCGATGAACTGGAAGTCGTTATTCAGACGTTCAGCCATTGTTAAAACCTCATCAAACTCTTCAGGCGCATATCACTGCGGGTTGGCACGGGTGCTGGAAAGCAACGACTTCAGGTTGGCCGCTTTCGGCTTGACCAGCCAGAAACGACGTACGTAGTCATCGAGGTTCTCGGCGAGTTCACGACCCCACTCACTGTCGGTTTCCTCGACGTATTCGTTCAGCACGCGTTGCAGGTGGCTGCGGTAGGCTTCCATCGCCTCGCCGCTGATCCGCTGGATTTCCACCAGTTCGTGGTTGACCCGGTCGACGAAGCTGTTGTCCTGGTCGAGCACATAGGCGAAACCGCCGGTCATGCCTGAGCCGAAGTTGTAACCGGTCTTGCCCAGTACGCAGACGAAACCACCGGTCATGTACTCGCAGCAGTGATCGCCGGTGCCTTCCACCACGGTGTGGGCGCCGGAGTTACGTACGGCGAAACGCTCACCCGCGGTGCCGGCGGCGAACAGCTTGCCGCCCGTGGCGCCGTAGAGGCAGGTGTTGCCGATGATCGCACTGTCCTGGGTCCGGTAGACACTGCCCTTGGGCGGAACGATGACCAGTTTGCCGCCGGTCATGCCCTTGCCCACGTAGTCGTTTGCGTCACCTTCCAGGTACATGTTCAGGCCACCGGCGTTCCAGACGCCGAAGCTTTGCCCGGCCGTGCCCTTGAAGCGGAACGTGATCGGCGCGTGAGCCATGCCCTGGTTGCCGTGCTTGCGGGCGATCTCGCCGGAAATCCGCGCGCCGATGGAGCGGTCGCAGTTGCAGATATTCAGCTCGAACTGAGCACCGCTCAGGTCATTGATCGCCGAAGCGGCCATGTCGACCATCTTCTCGGCCAGCTCGCCCTTGTCGAACGGCGGGTTGCGATCGACCTGGCAGAATTGTGGCTTGTCCGCCGGGATCAGGTCGCTGCCCAGCAAAGGGGTCAGGTCCAGGTGATGCTGCTTGGCGGTCTGGCCTTCGAGCACTTCGAGCAGATCGGTGCGGCCGATCAGCTCTTCCAGCGAGCGCACGCCCAGCTTGGCCAGCCACTCACGGGTCTCTTCGGCCACGTAGGTGAAGAAATTCACCACCATGTCGACGGTGCCGATGTAGTGATCCTTGCGCAACTTCTCGTTCTGGGTCGCCACGCCCGTGGCGCAGTTGTTCAGATGGCAGATGCGCAGGTATTTGCAGCCCAGGGCGATCATCGGCGCGGTACCGAAGCCGAAGCTCTCGGCACCGAGAATGGCGGCCTTGATCACGTCGAGGCCGGTCTTCAGGCCCCCGTCGGTCTGCACCCGCACCTTGCCGCGCAGGTCGTTGCCGCGCAGGGTCTGGTGGGTTTCGGCCAGGCCCAGTTCCCACGGCGCGCCAGCGTACTTGATCGAGGTCAGCGGCGAGGCACCGGTGCCGCCGTCGTAGCCGGAGATCGTGATCAGGTCGGCATAGGCTTTCGCCACGCCGGCGGCAATCGTGCCGACGCCGGCTTCCGCCACCAGTTTCACCGAGACCAGGGCCTTCGGGTTCACCTGCTTGAGGTCGAAGATCAGTTGCGACAAGTCTTCGATCGAGTAGATGTCATGGTGCGGCGGTGGCGAAATCAGCGTCACGCCGGGGACCGCATAGCGCAGCTTGGCGATCAGGCCATTGACCTTGCCGCCAGGCAGCTGGCCGCCTTCGCCGGGCTTGGCGCCCTGGGCAACCTTGATCTGCAGCACTTCAGCGTTGACCAGATACTCCGGCGTCACACCGAAGCGGCCGGTGGCCACCTGCTTGATTTTCGAACTCTTGATGGTGCCGTAGCGCGCCGGGTCTTCGCCGCCTTCGCCGGAGTTCGAACGCGCACCGAGGCGGTTCATGGCTTCGGCCAGGGCTTCGTGGGCTTCCGGAGACAAGGCGCCCAAGGAGATGCCGGCGGAGTCGAAACGCTTGAGTACCGACTCCAGCGGCTCCACTTCGCTGATATCCAGCGGCGTGTCGAGGGTCTTGACCTTGAGCAGGTCGCGGATCATCGACACCGGGCGGTTATCCACCAGCGCCGTGTACTCCTTGAACTTGCCGTAGTCGCCCTGTTGCACGGCGGCTTGCAGGGTGTTGACCACGTCCGGGTTGTAGGCGTGGTATTCGCCACCGTGGACGAACTTCAGCAGACCGCCCTGCTGGATCGGCTTGCGCGGGCTCCAGGCTTCGGCGGCCAGGGCTTTCTGCTCGGCTTCGATGTCGACGAAACGGGCGCCCTTGATGCGGCTCGGGACACCACGGAAGCTCAGCTCGCAGACTTCTTCGGACAGGCCGATAGCCTCGAACAACTGCGCGCCACGGTACGAGGCGATAGTCGAGATACCCATCTTCGAGAGGATCTTGAGCAGACCCTTGGTGATGCCTTTGCGGTAGTTCTTGAACACCTCATAGAGGTCGCCCAGCACTTCACCGGTACGGATCAGGTCGCCCAGCACTTCGTAGGCCAGGAACGGGTACACCGCCGAGGCGCCAAAGCCGATCAGCACCGCAAAGTGATGCGGGTCGCGAGCCGTGGCGGTTTCCACGAGGATGTTGGAATCGCAGCGCAGGCCTTTTTCGGTCAGGCGATGGTGCACCGCACCGGTGGCCAGCGAGGCGTGGATCGGCAGCTTGCCGGGCGCGATATGACGGTCGGTCAGAACGATCTGGGTACGTCCGGCACGCGCGGCTTCTTCGGCCTGATCGGCAACGTTGCGGATCGCCGCTTCCAGGCCGACGCTTTCGTCGTAGTTCAGGTCGATGACCTGGCGTTCGAAGCCGGGACGATCAAGGTTGGTCAGCGAGCGCCACTTGGCCGGAGAAATGACCGGCGAGCTGAGGATCACCCGCGAAGCGTGTTCCGGCGACTCCTGGAAAATGTTGCGCTCGGCACCGAGGCAGATTTCCAGGGACATCACGATCGCTTCGCGCAGCGGGTCGATCGGCGGGTTGGTTACCTGGGCGAACTGCTGGCGGAAATAGTCATATGGCGTGCGCACGCGCTGGGACAGCACGGCCATCGGCGTGTCATCGCCCATGGAGCCGACCGCTTCGTAGCCCTGCTCGCCCAGCGGACGCAACACCTGGTCACGCTCTTCGAACGTCACCTGGTACATCTTCATGTACTGCTTGAGCTGGTCGACGTCGTAGAAAGCCGAGCCGTGGTCGTTGTCTTCCATGGTCGCCTGGATGCGCAAGGCATTCTTGCGCAGCCACTGCTTGTAGGGATGACGGGACTTCAGACGGTTGTCGATCGCGTCGGTGTCGAGGATCTGCCCGGTCTCGGTGTCCACGGCAAAAATCTGCCCAGGGCCCACGCGGCCTTTGGCGATGACGTCTTCGGGCTGGTAGTTCCACACGCCGATTTCCGACGCCAGGGTGATGAAACCATTGGTGGTGGTGACCCAGCGCGCCGGACGCAGACCGTTACGGTCGAGCAGGCATACCGCGTAGCGACCGTCGGTCATGACGATACCGGCCGGGCCGTCCCACGGCTCCATGTGCATGGAGTTGTATTCGTAGAAGGCGCGCAGGTCCGGGTCCATGGTTTCGACGTTCTGCCAGGCTGGCGGAACAAGCATGCGCACGCCACGGAACAGGTCGATGCCGCCGGTCACCATCAGTTCGAGCATGTTGTCCATGCTCGAGGAGTCAGAACCCACACGGTTGACCAGCGGGCCGAGCTCTTCGAGGTCCGGCATCAGGTCATTGGCGAACTTGGTGCGACGGGCCAGGGCCCAGTTGCGGTTGCCGGTGATGGTGTTGATCTCGCCGTTGTGCGCGAGGAAACGGAAGGGCTGGGCCAGCGGCCATTTCGGCAGGGTGTTGGTGGAGAAGCGCTGGTGGAATACGCAGATCGCGGTTTTCAGGCGCTCATCGCTCAGGTCCGGATAAAAGGCGGTGAGGTCCGCCGGCATCATCAGGCCTTTGTAAATGATGGTCTTGTGGGAAAAGCTGCAGATGTAGTGGTCGGTATCAGCGGCGTTGGCCACGGACGAACGACGACGGGAGCTGAACAGCTTGATCGACATTTCCTGGTCGCTCAAACCTTCACCGGCAATGAACACTTGCTCGATCAGCGGCAGGCGCTCAAGGGCCAGGCGGCCGAGGACGCTGGTGTCGATCGGCACTTTGCGCCAGCCGACCAGTTGCAGGCCGGCGGCGAGGATCTCCCGGTTCATGTTCTCGCGAGCGGCTTGTGCCTTTACCGGGTCCTGGTTGAAAAACACCATGCCCACGGCGTACTGCTTGGGCAGGGTCACGCCAAACGTTTCCTGGGCGATGGCGCGCAGGAACTCGTCAGGCTTTTGAATCAGCAAGCCACAGCCGTCGCCGGTCTTGCCGTCGGCGTTGATCCCACCACGGTGGGTCATGCAGGTCAGGGCCTCAATGGCCGTTTGCAAAAGGGTATGACTGGGCTCGCCCTGCATATGGGCTATCAGGCCGAAACCGCAGTTATCCTTGAATTCATCTGGTTGGTACAGACCTGCTTTCATAGACACTTTCTCACCAGGCTGCCTCTTATCGAGGCAAATTTCTTTTCAATTCAGCCAGTTGCGTGCCGCGCCGAACGTACGCCAGCTTTGCGGGGGCAAAAGGGAGGTCATTGTACACACCGACACAGAGGCTCACAAATTTGACGACGAACTGTCGCAAATCCATGTCGCATTTGTGAAAGGTTTAAAGCTATATGCTGTGCTAGTCAAAACTTTTTTGGGTTCGACCGCTACGACTCAAACGCTACTGTGACGCAGACACCACAAGGCGCGCGGCCTGAAAGGTCGCCCGCCCTTGCGGAAATTTTGAGGTTGCCGGGAGAGGCGGCCTGGGTAAGGCCGCCGAATCATCAGCGAGTTGCTGCCAGTTCCTGTTGGACGCTGGCGACAGTGCGAGGCCAAGGTTTACCAGCCTGAACCTTCGCTGGCAAGGCCTTGATGGCGGAAACGGCTGCGTCACGATTGGCAAAGCTGCCGTAGGTGATGACATAAAGCGGCTTGCCGTTGAGCACTTTCTTGAAATAACGGTACTCGCCGCCCTGCTCCTTGACGAAGTTCTGCGCAGTGGCTTCGGAACTGGTGCCGAGGATCTGCACCACGTAGTTGCCCGGTGCCTGACCTGCGTACCAGCTACCGCCCGTGGCTTTGGCCGGGGTGGCGGCAGGCTTGGCCGCAGGCGCCGGTGCTGGCTTGGCCGCTGGGGCGGCCGGGGTCGGGGCCGGCTTGGCGGTGGCGACCTGGGTAGGCGCAGGGGTCGGTTTGGCAGCCGGGGCAGGTGTCGGCGTCGGTGCCGGACCGGCTGGCACGCCCGCGGGTGGTGCGGTGGTGGTCACGGTTGGCGGCACGTCGCTGCTGTCATCGATCGGCGGCGGCGCGCCATCGTCGCCTTCGGTGATACCCCCCGCGGCCTCAGCCAGGGGACCACGCATGACCGGTTGTGACTGGCCGACCAGCGGCAGCGGCATCGGCTGGGTATTGCCGGCAAACTCCACCGCCGGCGCACCACCGTTGGGTTGCGGCGTGCCCTGACCGAGAGGCAGCTGTGCCTGTTCGTTGGCAGGTGCGCCGGTGGTCGGTGCCTTGTTGCGACCTGGCATCAGCCAGGCGGCGGCCACCGCAACCACGACAACGGCGGAAATCGCCAATACGTGTTTCTTCGGCATGTTGAACCCCATACTTGGACGCTTCACCGCTGAGCGGCTGGCGATCATGATTTCGATCAGAGCATCTCGGGCCACCTGGTTGATGTTGCCAGGCCAGCCGTCCGAGCTTTCGTGAATCTCAGAGATCTGATCCGCGGTGAAAAGTTCGATACCCCGGCCAGCCCCCTCCAGCCGCTGGGCCAGGTATTCACGGGTTTCTTCCTCGGTGTAGGGCGCGAGTTCGATAACGTGGAAACGCTCTTCCTCGAGCTCCAACTGGTCCAGCTCCGCGATCAGCGACGACTCACCAAACAGGAACACATGAGGACGGCCTTCCGGCGCACCGGCAGCCAGGGCCAGCAGCGCCTCCAGGGCCGATTCGTCGAGTTGTTCGGCATCGTCCACCAGCAGGTAGACTTCCTGTCCGGTGAGCGCCAATTGTACGATCTGGTCGAGAATCGCGCCGATTTCCGCCTGGGCGACATTCAGAGCCTGGGCCACCTGGCGCAGCACACCCGCGGCATCACCCGCACCACGGGCCGATACCACCACGCTTTGCACCGACTGCTTGTTGGTACTGGCCACCAGGGCCTGGCGCAGCAAGGTCTTGCCACTGCCCTGGGGACCGGTGACCACCAGCAGCAATTGGCTGTAGCGGGCCAGATGGTGCAACTGGCCCAGCACTGGCTTGCGTTGGGCAGGGAAAAACTTGAAGCCCGGGACCCGTGGAGCGAAAGGATCATGACTCAATTGGAAATGGCCGAGGAACGCCTCGTCGGCATGCAGACTAGTCATCGGAATCTTATTAACCTTTAAGCTGAGCCAGGGCGCGGTAATCCGCTCCCAGCGTGGCCTGTAGAACCTCTTTCGGATAATCGTCGGTCACTACCGCTTCGCCCATGCGGCGCAGCAGCACCAGACGCAGACGACCGTCGATCACTTTTTTGTCGATTGCCATGTGTTCAAGAAAATCCGCTTCGGTCATTTCTTCCGGCGGAACCACCGGCAACCCGGCACGTTGAAACAGGCGAATACCACGATCGCGTTCCTGCTGGCTGATCCAACCCAGGCGCGCGGACATTTCCAGGGCCATGACCGTCCCTGCGGCAACGGCCTCACCGTGCAGCCAGACGCCATAGCCCATATGGGTCTCGATGGCATGACCGAAGGTATGGCCGAGGTTGAGCGTGGCACGCACACCCGATTCGCGCTCATCGGCGCCGACCACGGCAGCCTTGGCTGCGCAAGAGCGCTCGATCGCGTAAGTCAGGGCCTGCTGATCCAGCGCACGCAGGCGGTCGACGTTTTCTTCGAGCCAGCCGAGGAACGGCTCGTCGCAGATCAGCCCGTACTTGATCACTTCAGCCAGGCCTGCGGACAGTTCACGGGCCGGCAACGTCTTGAGGGAGGCGGTGTCGATGAGCACCACGTTGGGCTGATAGAACGCGCCCACCATGTTCTTGCCCAGCGGATGGTTGATGCCGGTCTTTCCGCCCACGGACGAATCGACCTGCGATAGCAGCGTGGTAGGAATCTGGATGAAATCCACACCGCGTTGATAGCACGCCGCAGCGAACCCGGCCATGTCGCCGATCACGCCGCCGCCCAGGGCGACCACCGTGGTGCGGCGATCATGCCGCGCGGTCAGCAGGCCGTCGAAGATCAATTGCAGGGTTTCCCAGTTCTTGAATGCTTCGCCGTCGGGCAGTACGACGGAAATGACGGAAAAAGCCGACAGGCTGCGAGTCAGGCGTTCCAGGTACAAAGGAGCGACGGTTTCGTTGGTGATGATCGCGACTTGCCGTCCGGCGATATGCGGCGCCAGCAGTTCGGGCTGGTCGAGCAAGCCTTCGCCAATATGAATCGGGTAGCTGCGCTCGCCCAGGTCGACCTTAAGTGTCTGCATGTGTCCCCACAGTGAAGATGAAATCAGGCATCCCTACCTGCAATTAACGAAGTCCACGGTGCCTCAGTTAATGGCCATCCGCCACAACCCAGTCGAGCCAAAACGGGACGTCGAGGATAGCGCATTTCGCTCGGCGCATTAACGGGGTGGCAGTTGCTGAAGGCGATCGAGAATTTCCAGCACCACCATCCGTGGCGGCCGTTCATCGGTTTCGATGACCAGGTCGGCAATTTCCCGATACAGCGGATCACGCAATTCGAGCAGGTCCCGCAGCGTCTTGGCCGGGTCGGCGGTGCGCAACAGCGGCCGGTTGCGATCACGGGCGGTGCGACCCACCTGTTGTTCAACGGAGGCGTGCAGGTAGACCACCCGTCCGCCGGCATGCAGCGCCCGACGATTGGCCTCGCGCATGACCGCGCCGCCACCGGTGGCCAGCACCACGCCTTCGAAACCGCACAGCTCGGCAATCATCGCCTGCTCGCGGTCGCGAAAACCCGGTTCGCCTTCCTTATCGAAGATCCATGGGATATTGGCGCCCGTGCGCAATTCAATTTCCTTGTCGGAATCTTTGAATGGCAGGCGCAGCTCTTTGGCCAGCAAACGACCGATGGTGCTTTTTCCAGCCCCCATCGGCCCAACAAGAATCAAATTTCGCACAGAATCAACGACTCACAGCAATCGCCTGGTTGTTCATGATACGCGGAGTGAGAAATACCAGCAGCTCGGATTTTTTCTCCGAAACCACATCACGCCGGAAAAGGCGGCCAAGATACGGCACATCGCCAAGAAATGGCACCTTATCTACAACCTTGCTCTGAGTATTTGAGAAAACGCCCCCAATCACAATGGTCTCGCCGTCGTTGACCAGCACCTTGGCGTTGACCTCGTTTTTCTTGATCGGCGGTACATCCTGGACCTTGTTCAGGTAGTCCGGCTCATCCTTGGTGACCTTGACCTCCATGATGATGCGGTTGTCCGGGGTTATCTGCGGCGTGACCTCAAGCGACAACGAGGCCTCCTTGAACGACACCGAGGTGGCGCCGCTGGAGCTGGCCTCCTGGTAGGGAATCTCCGTGCCCTTGAGGATTTTTGCCGTCTCCTTGTCGGAGGTCACCACCTTGGGCTGTGAGACGATTTCACCGTTGCCGGTTTTCTCCATGGCCGTCAGCTCAAGGTCGAGCAGGACGTTGTCGGTGATGAACGCGATACCGATCCCCGAGGTATTGCCAGAGGCGCCGAGGTCGACGAATGGCTGGTTGGTGCTGGTGCTGCCCGGCGTACCAATGGTGGTGGAATCACCGGTGGTCACCCCGGAAGAGTTCCAGTTGCCCTTGTTCTGTATCGAGCCCCCCCAGCGCACGCCCAGGCTTTTGTCGTAGTCGACGTTGGCCTCGACGATACGCGCCTCGATCATCACCTGGCGCACCGGGATATCCAGCTGCGCCACGATCCGCCGCAGTTCGTCGAGCCGGTCCTGGGTCTGGTAGGCGATGATGTTGTTGGTCCGCTCATCCACCGTGATCGTGCCGCGCTCATCGGCCTTGGCCTCGGCACTGGTCACCGACTGGAAGAGTTTGGCGATATCCGCCGCCTTCGCATAGTTGACCTGCAACAGTTCGCGGCGCAGCGGGGCGAGGTCGGCGATCTGCTTCTGCGATTCCAGCTCCTGCCGTTCGCGAGCGGCGATCTCGTCGGCCGGCGCCACCAGCAGCACGTTCCCCACCTTGCGCTTGTCGAGCCCCTTGGTCTTGAGCACAAGGTCCAGCGCCTGATCCCACGGCACGTTCTGCAACCGCAGGGTGATACCGCCCTGCACCGTATCGCTGGCCACCAGGTTGAGGTTGGTGAAATCGGCAATCAGCTGCAGTACCGAACGCACCTCGATGTCCTGGAAGTTCAGGGACAGTTTTTCGCCGTTATAGGCGGCTCGATCGGTATCGCGTTTTTGCAGGTCCTCGACGGTCATCGGCCGGACACTGACGGTCAGCTTGTTGTCGGTCTGGTAGGTCGAGTAATCGAAGGTTCCGCTGGGCTCGATGCTGATGGTGGCGCGATCGGAGGCGGCGCTGGCATTGATGAACTGCACCGGGGTGGCGAAATCCTTGACGTCCAGGCGCACCCTTAGCGGCTCGGGCAACTGGGTCCTGGCGAAATCGAGGATGATCTTGCCTTCGCGCTCCTGGATGTCCGGGGCGATCGACGGATCGGACAAATCGATCACCACATTGCCTTCGCCCTGGGTCCCGCGCTGGAAATCCACGCCGCGAATGGCTTTGCCCGCCGGGGCGCGAGCCCTGGCAGGCGCAGGGACGGGGGCTGCCGAGCGAGCGGGTTGGGTTGGACTCCTCGGGGTCGCGCCCTTGCCAACCACCACAAACAGGTTGTTGCCCTCCACGCGCGTGTCATAGGGCGCCAGTTGCGTAAGGCCGATGATCAACCGGGTCCGATCCCCCGCCTCGACCACGGTGGCGCTGCGGGCATTGCCGCTGCCCAGGTCGCGGCTCTTGCTGGCCAGTTGGCTGGTCACCCCCTGCAGATCAAGCGCAATCCGGGCCGGTTGCTCGGTGGTATAACCACGGGGCTTGGGCGGCGGCCCGTCGAAGGTCAACTTCAACTCGACCCGGTCCCCCGGTAACGCCGCCACGTCCAGCGCTTTCAGGCTGGCGCCATGAACCACCGGCGACAACAACGCTATCCATAGCGAAATACCGAGGGCTGAAAAAATCCTGTTCATTGTTGGAGTTCCACTATTGAGTGCTCTTTCAAGGGAATGGTCCGCGGCCGCTCCAGCCAGGCGCCCTGGCCATCGGGAACGATTTCGACCACTTCAACCTGGGTGGCGCTGATAGCGATGATCCGCCCGTCGTTACGCCCCAGGTAATCTCCGACCTTCAGCCGGTGTACCCCACCAGCGCCACGCAACAGCGCAAAAGAGCCACTGGCATTGGAGATCGTACCGACCATCTCGAATTGCTCGATGTTGAAGCCTTCCAGGTATTGCTTGACTCGGTTCGGGTCGGGGCGGACGTTGCGCGAGCCCTGCTGTCGACCAGCCTGATCGACTGGAACCTGCCGGGAAAAAGGGCTGCGCAAGTTGGCCGCGCTGTAGGTAAAGGTTTCGTGAGGCCTGAAGGTCGGCATTGGCTCGATCTTGCCGGGCGGGCGCAGGCGCATCTCGTTCATGTAGGCATCCAGGTCACTGAAACCGTTGTCGTTGTTGCACCCGGCCAGCGCAACCAGCCCGACCAGCAGACCCAGGCGGCAGACCGGCGTCATGGCTGCGCCTCCTGCTCGTTGTACCGGTAGGTCTTGGCCTGGATGTTCATGCGCAGCTTCGTCCCCGCCTCCGGCTCCATCGGCGCGATCTCGAAATCGTGCAGGGTGACGATCCGGGGCAACCCGGCTACGCCGCTGACGAAGGTCGCCAGGTCATGGTAGCCGCCGGTCACAGTGATCTGGATCGGCAACTCGATGTAGAACGGCTGGGTGACCTCCGGCAGCAACTTGATCTCCTCGAACTCCAGGCCGCTGCCCAGGCCGGTGCGCGTGATGTCCTCAAGCAGGCCCGGCACTTCGGTGTCACTGGGCAATTGCCGCAACAGCACGCCAAAGGAAGTTTCCATCTGCTTCATCTGCTCGGTATAGCGCTCCAGGTTCGCCGCCATGTGCGCCTTGCCGGCGAATTGGGCCTTGAGGGTGTTCTCCTCCTCACGGACCTGCTGCAGCTGGTTTTCCAGGTCACTGAGGGCAAAGTTGTAGCCCAGGCCGAGCACCAGGACCACTAGCATGATGCCGGCCAGCCACTTGACCGGCGTCGGCCATGAACCGACGTTGTTGGTGTCCAGGTCACTGAGATCGATCTTGCGCAGCGCGTCGAACCACTCTGCCGGCTTCATTGGGCGTCCTCCGCATCGGCCGGACGGGTCTGGCGAACCGTCAGCTGGAAGACATTGGCCTGGTCGAGCTGGCCCGCCGTGGTGGCCTTGACCTCCGTCAGGCTGGGCGCATCGAACAGCTCCGACGAGTCGAGGTTGCGCATCAGGTCCGAGACCCGGTTGTTTGACGCCGCAGCCCCTTTGATGGAGAGCGTGCCCTCTTCCATTTTCACGTCAGTGAAAAACACCCCATCCGGCAGGGTCCGCGCCAGTTGATCGAAAATGCGCGCACTGACCGGCCGGTTGCCCTGCAAGTCCTGGATGATCCGCATGCGCTCCAACAGTTGCTGGCGCCGAGCCTTCAGCTCGCTGATCTGCTTGATGCGCTCGTCCAGCACGGCGATTTCCCCGGTCAGATGGGCGTTGCGCGCCATTTGGTAGTCGATCTCGTTGCTCAGGTACTGTGCCGCCAGCAGCGTTAACCCCACCGCACCGACCAGCGCCCCCACCAATGCCAGCAAGAAGCGCTTGCGCCGCTCTTCGCGCAGTTCTTCGCGCCAGGGAAGCAGGTTGATCCGCGCCATCAGTCGAAACTCCTGAGGGCCAGCCCGCAGGCAATCATCAGGGCTGGCGCATCACTGGCCAGGGCACCGGCATTGACCTTGCTGCTCAAGGCCATGTTGGTAAACGGGTTGGCCACCTGGGTAGGCGTGCCCAAGCGCTGCTCGATCAAACGGTCGAGGCCTGCGACCGAGGCCGTGCCTCCCGCCAGCAGGATATGGTCCACTGCGCTGTACTGACCTGAAGCGAAGAAAAACTGCAGGGAACGCGACACTTGCTGCACCAGCGCTTCGCGAAATGGTTGCAGCACTTCGCCGAGATAGTCGTCCGGCAGGCCGCCCTGCTTTTTTGCCAGGCCGGCCTGCTCCGGCGTCAGGCCATAACGGCGCTGGATTTCCTCGGTAAGCTGGCGCCCACCGAACAACTGCTCGCGGGTATAAATGATGCGCCCGTTGTGCAACACGCTGAGCGTAGTCATCGTGGCTCCGATGTCGATCACCGCCACGGTCAGGCGTTCCTGGGATGCCGCCAGCTGAGTGGCGAGCAGGCCGAACGCACGCTCCAGCGCGTACGCTTCCACATCGACCACCCGGGCCGTCAGCCCGGCAAGCGCCAGCGCCGCCTCGCGCACCTCGACATTCTCTTTGCGACAAGCCGCCAGCAGCACCTCGACACGCTCGGCGCTGCGAGGCGATACGCCGACCACCTCGAAATCGATCGCCACTTCGTCCAGTGGATAAGGAATGTACTGGTCGGCCTCGATCTTGAGCTGGTTCTCCATGTCGTCATCGGACAGCCCGGCGTCCATCTCGATGGTCTTGGTGATAACCGCCGACCCCGCCACGGCCACCGCCACGTTGCGCAAGGGTGTCCTGGCCTTGGCCAGCACTCGTGAAAGCGCCTGGCCGACCCCTTCCAGCTCGGCGATGTTCTTTTCCACCACGGCATTGGCTGGCAACGGCTCGACAGCGTAGGACTCGACACGCAGACGATCGCCCTGACGGCTCAACTCGAGCAGCTTCACCGACGTCGAGCTGATGTCGATTCCCAGAAGTGTGTGGGCTTTTTTATTGAAGAGTCGTAGCACTACCAATTCCCTATGACTATCCGTGAGTTACGGACTCTCTAATATGAATTGCGTTCAATCCCCCCGGTCCGACGGACGTCCGGATGGCGTTTCCGACGAAAAAAAATGCTTATAATGCCCAGCGTTTTTTTTCGCTTTGTTGCTGGCATGGGTTCTTCCCTGAACCTGGCGCCTTTTTCATTCTCTGCCTGGATATCCAAAAGCCTTGATTCGTCTGCTGAAATTTTTCGGATGGTCCATCGTCGCGGTTTTCTGCGGACTGCTCCTGGGTCTGAGTGGTGCCTTTCTTTACCTTAGTCCGGGATTGCCGTCCGTGGAGGCGCTGAGAAGTATTCAGTTGCAGATTCCTCTGCGGGTCTACAGCAGCGACAATAAATTGATCGCCGAATTTGGCGAAATGCGCCGCACGCCGATCCGTTTCGCCGACATTCCGCCCAATTTCATCAATGCGTTACTAAGCGCTGAAGACGACAACTTCGCCAACCACTATGGCGTCGATCCGGGCAGCCTGATGCGCGCCGCCAGCCAACTGGTCAAGAGTGGCCACATCCAGTCCGGCGGCAGCACCATCACCATGCAGGTCGCCAAGAATTTCTTCCTGACCAGCGAACGCAGCTTCTCGCGCAAGACCACCGAGATCCTCCTGGCCCTGCAGATCGAGCGGCAACTGACCAAGGATGAAATCCTCGAGCTGTACGTGAACAAGATCTACCTGGGCAACCGCGCCTATGGCATCGAGGCGGCGGCGCAGGTGTATTACGGCAAGTCGATCCGCGACGTGAGCCTGGCGCAGATGGCAATGATCGCCGGCCTGCCCAAGGCACCGTCACGTTTCAACCCGCTGGCCAACCCGGCACGCAGCAAGGAACGTCGCGACTGGATCCTGGGACGCATGTACAAGCTCGGCAAGATCAGCGAAGCCGAGTACACCGCCGCGATCAATGAGCCGCTCAACGCCAGCTATCACGTACCGACTCCGGAAGTGAACGCCCCGTACATCGCCGAAATGGCCCGGGCCGAGATGGTCGGGCGCTATGGCAGCGACGCCTATACCGAAGGTTTCCGAGTCACCACCACGGTGCCGAGCAACCTGCAGGAAATGGCCAATACCGCGCTCCACGAAGGCCTGATGACCTACGACCAGCGCCACGGCTACCGTGGGCCGGAATCGCGCCTGCCAGGCAAGACCAAGGAAGCCTGGGCCCTGGAGCTGACCAAGCAGCGCACCATCAGCAGCCTGGAGCCGGCGATCGTCACTCAGGTGGACAAGGACGGCATCAAGGTCCTGACCCGCAATGGCGAGTCCGAAGAGCACGTGGCCTGGGACTCCATGAAGTGGGCCCGCCCGTTCCTCAATACCAACAGCATGGGCGCCAACCCGCGGCAGCCATCGGACGTCGCTCAGGTCGGCGACCTGATCCGCGTACAGCGCCAGCCGGACAACTCCCTCAAGTTCAGTCAGATACCTGCCGCCCAAGGCGCGCTGGTGTCGCTGGACCCGCAGAATGGCGCGATCCGCTCGCTGGTGGGTGGCTTCGCCTTCGAGCAGAGCAATTACAACCGCGCCTTGCAGGCCAAGCGTCAACCGGGCTCGAGCTTCAAGCCGTTCGTCTACAGCGCTGCGCTGGATAACGGCTACACCGCCGCCAGCCTGGTCAACGATGCGCCGATCGTGTTTGTCGACGAGTACCTCGACAAGGTCTGGCGACCGAAGAACGACACCAATACCTTCCTCGGCCCGATTCGCCTGCGCGAAGCGCTGTACAAGTCCCGCAACCTTGTCTCGATCCGCCTGCTGCAAGCGCTGGGCGTGGACCGCACCATCGACTACATCAGCAAGTTCGGCTTCAACAAGCAGGACCTGCCGCGCAACCTGTCCCTGGCACTGGGCACCGCGACGCTGACGCCCATGGAAATCGCCACGGGTTGGAGCACCTTTGCCAACGGCGGCTACAAGATCACTCCGTACATCATCGACAGGATCGAAAGCCGCAACGGCGAAACGCTGTTTGTCGCCAACCCGCCACGAGTACCGACAGGCGAGCAGGCCAGCGACGGCGTCGCCGCCCCCGCCGCCGAGACCTTCACGGTCAACGCAACTGGCGGCGAAGCCACCACCGCCCCTGGCGTACCGCAAGCGCCGGCAATCGCCGAACGCATCGTTGACGGCCGTACCACCTACATCCTCAACAGCATGCTGCAGGATGTGATCAAGCTCGGCACCGGCCGGCGCGCCCTGGCACTGGGTCGCACCGACCTGGCCGGCAAGACCGGTACCACCAACGAATCGAAGGATGCATGGTTCTCGGGCTACAACGGCGATTACGTGACCACCGTCTGGACCGGTTTCGATCAGCCCGAGAGCCTGGGGCGTCGTGAATTCGGCGGTACCGTGGCGCTGCCGATCTGGATGACCTACATGGGCGCCGCCCTCAAGGACCGGCCACCCCACACCCAGCCGGAACCGGAAGGCATCCTCAGCCTGCGGGTCGACCCGGTCAGCGGTCGCGCCGCCACCCCAGGCACGCCTGGCGCGTACTTCGAGCTGTTCAAGAGCGA
The DNA here is from genome assembly GCF_054161305.1 of Pseudomonas sp. Z2-11. Taxonomy (NCBI): domain Bacteria; kingdom Pseudomonadati; phylum Pseudomonadota; class Gammaproteobacteria; order Pseudomonadales; family Pseudomonadaceae; genus Pseudomonas; species Pseudomonas sp. Z2-11. The sequence continues at coordinate 451,028 of NZ_CP096395.1, read as the reverse complement.
AGACACGCCGCCGTCGGTCAATGAGCTGGGCAACGGTGTAGCGCCGGGTAGCCCGCTGCCGGCGGATGAGGCAGCGCCGATCGATCTGTTCTGACCGGACGCCACCGAAAAGCCCCGCCTTCGAGAGAAGCGCGGGGCTTTTTTTCAATCGGACATTGTGTAGATAACCTGTGGCGAGGGAGCTTGCTCCCGCTCGGTTGCGCAGCGACCGCCTCTTTTGGGGCTGCTGCGCAGCCCAGCGGGAGCAAGCTCCCTCGCCACGGGTTCTGTGGTTTTCTCGAAGGGGTTATTCCTATCCCAATAAAAAGCCCCGGCTCACACGAGCCGGGGCTTTTTGTTGAAGCGCTACAACGGCTTAGCCGTTGAACACGTCATCCACGCTCTTGAGCGGGTAGTTCTTCGGATACGGCAGGGTGGCCACGCCAGTCTCGATCGCGGCCTTGGCCACGGCGTCGGAGATCAGGGTGATCAGGCGCGCATCCATTGGCTTCGGAATGATGTACTCACGACCGAATTCCAGCTTGATGCCGCCATAGGCGTCACACACATCCTGAGGCACCGGCAGCTTGGCCAGTTCGCGCAGGGCGTTGGCGGCGGCGACTTTCATTTCTTCGTTGATGCGCTTGGCGCGAACGTCCAGGGCACCACGGAAGATGAACGGGAAGCCCAGGACGTTGTTGACCTGGTTCGGATAGTCCGAGCGGCCGGTGGCCATGATCACGTCGCTGCGGGTGGCGTGAGCCAGTTCCGGGGAGATTTCCGGGTCCGGGTTCGAGCAGGCGAACACGATCGGGTTCGGCGCCATGCGCAGCAGGTTTTCCGGGCTCAGCAAGTTCGGACCCGACAGGCCGACGAACACGTCTGCACCGTCCAGCGCATCCGCCAGGGAGCGCTTGTCGGTCGCGTGGGCAAACACGGCCTTGTACTGGTTCAGGTCGTCACGGCCGGAGTGGATCACGCCGGTACGGTCAACCATGAAGATGTTTTCAATCCTGGCGCCCATGCTCACCAGCAACTTCATGCAGGAGATGGCCGCGGCACCCGCGCCCAGGCAGACGATCTTGGCTTCCGGCAGGGTCTTGCCGGCGATTTCCAGGGCATTGATCATGCCGGCTGCGGTCACGATCGCGGTGCCGTGCTGGTCATCGTGGAAAACCGGAATGTCGCACTGTTCGATCAGGGCGCGCTCGATCTCGAAGCACTCAGGTGCCTTGATGTCTTCCAGGTTGATGCCGCCGAAGGTGATGGAGATGCGCTTGACGGTGTCGATGAAGGCTTGCGGGCTTTCGGAATCGACTTCAATGTCGAACACGTCGATACCGGCGAAGCGCTTGAACAGCACGCCCTTGCCTTCCATGACCGGCTTGGAGGCCAGTGGGCCGAGGTTACCCAGGCCGAGAATCGCGGTGCCATCGGAAATGACTGCAACCAGGTTGCCCTTGCCGGTGTATTTGTAGGCCAGCTCAGGGTCGCGAGCGATCTCGCGTACTGGCTCGGCTACGCCGGGGCTGTAGGCCAGCGACAGGTCGCGGGCAGTGGCGGTGGCCTTGGTGAGCTCGACACTCAGCTTTCCTGGACGAGGATTAGCGTGATATTCGAGAGCGGCAGTTTTCAGATCAGACATGTGGGCATTCCGCTTTTTACTGTGTTGGACAGACGGACCGCCGAGGATACGCGCCTCGCAAAGTCCCTACAAGACTGACCAGTCACTGCTGTCAAGCGCCCTGCCCTACGACTTTGGGCCAAGAACCAGGAAACACAAGGGATTCATGGATACAATAACGTCAAAAAATGTCTACAATTATTTCTGCCTGAGCACTGCCTGCAACATTGCCGGATCAGTCAGAGGCAACATCCACCGCGCCTGCCCGGGCCTGGCCGCACCGCGTCGAGAGCGATCGACAACCCAACCACGGGCCTCGATGGTCCGGCCTTCCAGGCCCTTGAGCATCGAAGCGTCAAAGCTTCGCTGCAGATTGGCCGCAATATGCAGGACAACCGAGCCTTGCAGCTCGATCCAGATCCCGCCGCGATTGCGTTGCACACTGTCTACGCGGCCGCTGACCAGCGCAAAACCGGGGGCCTTGATCTGCTCCGCGCGCACGACGGGTGACTTCTTCCATAGCCCCAGGCCGGCTTGCCGCGCCTTGCGCTCCGCCGCCTGCTGGCATTCGACCAGATCGACATTCGGCGCAACCGCAACCAGGTAACCCAGCCCCTCGGCAATCAATTGCTCTTCCAGGTTCCGACCCTGCTGGTCATAGACATGGGCCAGCGTGCGCCCGTAGTCGTCCCGGTCGTCCTTGCCAGGCGACACCCTGACCCGACCGGCGCTGGCAGCCACCAGCGCCTCAAGCCGCTGGCGCGCCGCCACGGCAAACGGCTCATCCGCACGCCCGCGCTTTCCCAGTTCCGGACTGTTGAGACCGATCATGCGGATGCGACGACCGTCGCTGAGGTACAAGGTGTCGCCATCGACCACCCGTTGCACGGCCACGTCGGGCAGTCCATCCGGGGGCGGGCACGCCGCCTGGGCACCACAGAGCCAAATCGCGGACACAAAAAAGGCGCCCGCTAGGGACGCCTTTTTCATCAGCCTGGAATAGCCGGAACGACTTTCCAAGATGATCAGCCTCAGGCTTTTGGAGTAACTTTGCCGAAAGCACCGAAACGATCGGCGAACTTCTGAACACGGCCGCCGGTATCCAGAGTCTTTTGCTTACCGGTGTAGAACGGGTGGCATTCGTTGCAAACGTCGATCGCCAGGGCTTTGCCGTAGGTCGAACGCGTTTCGAACTTGTTGCCGCAGCTGCAGGTTACGGCCACAACTGGGTAGTCCGGATGGATATCGGTTTTCATGGTGTTTTCCTCAGGCTAGCGTGCCGCCACCCAACACTATTGTTGAATACCGCACGTAATTAGGCCGCGGATTCTACCAGACAAGATTAATCACGCAAGCTACAACTTGTACCAACCGTCTGCTAGGCTCCCCGCCTCATGCGCCAGCTCCTCTGTGGGAGCGAGCCTGCTCGCGAAGGCGGTGGACCCGTCACATGAGTATTGCTTGACGCTCCGCTTTCGCGAGCAGGCTCGCTCCCACAAGGATCGCGCCAGGTTTTCTGAATTTGCTTGTCTATCGAGACCCTCCCGCGTGCCCGACGCCATCCTGCGCCTCGCCCTGCCATCGCCCCTGCGCCGTCTGTTCGACTACCGTGCCCCAGCCGGGGTAACACGCGCCCAGTTGCAGCCGGGCATGCGCCTGCGGGTGCCGTTCGGCCGGCGGGAAATGATCGGGATCCTGGTGGAAGTCACCGATCACAGCGAAGTGCCGGTCGACAAGCTCAAACCGGCCCTGGCGCTGCTCGACGCCACGCCACCGCTGCCCGCGGCGCTGTTCAAACTGTGCCTGTGGACCGCGCAGTATTATCAGCACAGCCTGGGCGACACTCTGAGCTGGGCATTGCCGGTGCTGTTGCGCCAGGGCGAACCGGCCGAGGCACGCCAGGAGCGATTCTGGTCGGTGACGCCGGGCGCTTCGCTGGATGACCCGCGCATCGCCCGCGCACCGCGCCAACGCGAGGCCCTGGCGACCCTGGCCCAGCATCCCCATGGGGTAGCGCACCAGCTGTTGAGCAAGTTGATGCTCAGCAAGGACAGCCTTGACCTGCTGCTGGCCAAGAATCTCGTCCAGGTAGAAGTCCGCCGGCACGCCCCCGACGCGCGCCACGAACACTGGCTGGCCCAGCCGGAACTGCCGCTCAACGCCGAACAGCGGACCGCTTGCGAGGCGATTCGCGCGGGTTTCGACAGTTATCACGCCTTTCTGCTGGCGGGCGTCACCGGCAGCGGCAAGACCGAGGTCTACCTGCAACTGATCCGCCAGACCCTTGAAGCCGGCAAGCAGGCTTTGGTGCTGATTCCGGAAATCAACCTGGGCCCACAGACCCTGGCGCGCTTCGAGCAGCGCTTCAATGCGCGCATCGCCCTGGTGCATTCGGCGGTCAACGACCGCGAGCGCCTGGAAGCCTGGCTCGCCGCGCGCGACGGCGAGGCCGACATCATCATCGGCACCCGCTCGGCGCTGTTCACGCCGATGAAAAACCCCGGCCTGATCATCATCGATGAAGAACACGACGGCTCCTATAAACAGCAGGAAGGCCTGCGCTACCACGCCCGTGACCTGGCGCTGGTGCGGGCTCGCCAGGAAAACATCCCGATCGTGCTCGGCTCGGCCACGCCCTCCCTGGAAAGCCTGCACAACGCCTACACCGGTCGCTACGGCCTGCTGCGCCTCAACGAGCGGGCCGGCGGCGCCAAGCAGCCGCGCTTCCTGCGCCTGGATGTGAAAAGCCGCCCGCTGGACAGCGGCATTTCCGGACCGATGCAGCAAGCCATCGGCCAGACCCTGGCCGCTGGGCAGCAGGTGCTGGTGTTTCTCAACCGCCGGGGGTTCGCCCCGACCCTGCTGTGCCATGACTGCGGCTGGATGTCCGGCTGCGAGCGCTGCGACGCGCGAATGACCGTGCATCAGCGCTACGGCGAACTGCGCTGCCACCACTGCGGGCACTCCGAGCGGGTGCCGAGGCATTGCCCGCAGTGCGGGAAAGTGGACCTGCGCCCGGTAGGCGCTGGCACCGAGCGCGCCGAAGAACGTCTGGGCATCCTGTTTCCTGATTACCCGGTGCTGCGGGTGGATCGCGACAGCACCTCGCGCAAGGATGCGATGAATCAGCTGTTCGCCACGATCCAGAAGGGCCAGCCGTGCATCCTGGTGGGCACGCAGATGCTCGCCAAGGGGCATCACTTCCCGCGCGTGACGCTGGTATCGATCCTGGATGCCGACGGTGGGTTGTTTTCCGGTGACTTCCGCGCGAGCGAGCGCATGGCGCAGCTGATCGTCCAGGTCGCAGGTCGCGCCGGACGGGCCGAGGAGCCGGGCAAAGTGATTATCCAGACCCACCTGGCCGACCACCCGCTGCTGATCCAGCTGACCGAGCAGGGCTACTTCGCCTTCGCCGAGCAGGCCTTGAGCGAACGTCGCGCCGCCGGCCTGCCGCCGTTCGCCCATCTGGCGCTGCTGCGGGCCGAGGCGCACAAGCCAGGACAGGCCGAAGGCTTCCTGGACGAAGCGTGCAGCGAGGCCGAGCGCCTGCTGGCGGAACAGAGCCTCAGCGGTATCGAACTATTGGGCCCGGTGCCGGCTCCGATGGAACGGCGGGCGGGACGTTATCGCGCACAGCTTTTATTACAGGCCAATGCCCGCGCACCGCTGCATCGGTTGCTGAGCGCCTGGTTGCTGGTACTGGAACAACTGCCCAGCGGGCGGTCGGTGCGCTGGTCGCTGGATGTGGATCCGGTGGATTTGTATTGACTGTGGGAGCGGGCTTGCTCGCGAAGGCGGTGGGTCAGTTGTGGTGATGTTGGCTGTGCCGTCGCTTTCGCGAGCAAGCCCGCTCCCACAGGGCCCAAGTACATCCGAGCCATCCCTGACAGGCATCAACCGACCCGCTACAGTTGGCAAGCTCGCCCGCGCCACGGATAATGCCCAGTTTTTCCACCAGCGCATCGAAGCGCCGCCGCGCCTGCGGTTGAAAGAGAAGACCATGAAAGACACCATTCGCCAGCTTATCCAGCAAGCCATCACCCAACTCGTCACTGAAGGTGTGCTGCCAGAAGGCCTGTCGCCGGCGATTCAGGTCGAGAACACCCGCGACAAGACCCACGGTGACTTTGCCAGCAACATCGCGATGATGCTCGCCAAACCGGCCGGCATGAAACCTCGCGACCTGGCGGAAAAGATCATCGCCGCATTGCCGGCCGACGAAAACGTCACCAAGGCCGAAATTGCCGGCCCCGGGTTCATCAACTTCTTCCAGAATACCCAGGCGCTGGCCTCGCGGCTGGACGCGGCCCTGGCCGACGAGCGCCTCGGCGTACGCAAGGCCGGCCCGTTGCAGCGCACCGTGGTCGACCTGTCGGCCCCCAACCTCGCCAAGGAAATGCACGTCGGTCACCTGCGCTCGACCATCATTGGCGATGGCGTGGCGCGCGTCCTGGAGTTTCTCGGTGACACGGTGATACGCCAGAACCACGTCGGCGACTGGGGCACCCAGTTCGGCATGCTGATGGCCTACCTGCAGGAAAACCCGATCACCAGCGACGAGCTCTCGGACCTGGAAAACTTCTACCGCGCCGCCAAGCAACGCTTCGACGAATCGCCCGAGTTTGCCGACCGCGCCCGTGGCCTGGTGGTCAAGCTGCAGGCTGGCGATGCCGAGTGCCTGGCGCTGTGGACAAAGTTCAAGGACATCTCGCTGTCCCACTGCCAGAAGATCTACGAACTGCTGAACGTCAAGCTGAGCATGGCCGACGTAATGGGCGAAAGCGCCTACAACGACGACTTGATCAACGTGGTCAACGACCTCCGGGCCAAAGGCATGCTGGTGGAAAGCAACGGCGCCCAGTGCGTGTTCCTTGACCAGTTCAAGACTGCCGATGGCGAACCGCTGCCGGTGATCATCGTCAAGGCCGACGGTGGCTACCTCTACGCCACCACCGACTTGGCGGCCGTGCGTTATCGCAACGGCGTGCTCAAGGCCGATCGGGTCCTGTATTTCGTCGACCAGCGCCAGGCCCTGCACTTCCAGCAGGTGTTCGAAGTGGCCCGCCTGGCCGGTTTCGTGACCCACCCGATGGAAATGGAACACATGGGGTTCGGCACCATGAACGGCGCCGATGGCCGCCCGTTCAAGACCCGCGATGGCGGCACGGTGAAGCTGATCGACCTGCTCACCGAAGCCCAGGACCGTGCGTACACTCTGGTCAAGGGCAAGAACCCGGAGCTGGCCGAAGACGAACTGCGCAAGATCGCCAAAGTGGTCGGCATCGACGCGGTGAAATACGCCGACCTGTCGAAGCACCGCACCAGCGACTACAGCTTCAACTTCGACCTGATGCTCAACTTCGAAGGCAACACCGCACCGTACCTGCTCTACGCCTACACCCGCGTGGCGGGCGTGTTCCGCAAACTCGGCAAGGGCTTCGACGAAATCGAGGGCCAGATCGTCCTCGAAGCCGCCCACGAGCAGGAGCTGGCGGCCAGGCTGGCGCAGTTCGGCGAAGTCCTGAACAACGTGGCCGACAAGGGCACGCCGCACACCTTGTGCGCCTACCTGTACGACGTCGCCGGGCTGTTTTCCAGCTTCTACGAGAATTGCCCGATCCTCAACGCCGAGACCCCGGCACAAATGCAGAGCCGCCTGCGCCTCGCCGCGCTGACCGGGCGCACGCTCAAGCAAGGCCTGGAACTGCTGGGCCTGGAAACGCTGGAGCGCATGTAACTTGGCCGCCAAGAAAAAACCTGCACCCAAACGCGGCGCCAGTCGTTACCAGCCTCCGGCCAAACAGCCGATTCCGGGCTGGTTGTGGATGGCGATCGGCCTGACTGTCGGCGCATTCATCGTATTCCTGATGAAGCTGGAACCGGGCCAGGGCGATGACGTCAAGCGTGTTCGGCAAGAGCAGCAGAAAGCCACGCGGATCGCCGAGGCCAACAAGACCCCGCCGAGCCCGACACAACCGGTGAAGCCGAAATACGACTTCTACACCTTGCTCCCGGAATCGGAGGTCATCGTGCCGCCCGATGCGGTGCCGGAGAAAACCCTGCCGACGCCGCAGGTGCCGACCACGCCAGTGACCCCAGCCGAAGCGGCGAAGATCGACACCGCCCGCGCCCAGGCCGCCCTGGCCGGCATTACGCCGCCACCGGCCCCGCCGGTGCAGAAGGCCGCGCCGGTGACAAAATTCTTCCTGCAGGCCGGCTCGTTCCGCAAGGAAGCCGACGCCGACAAGGTCCGGGCGCAGATCATTCTGCTGGGCCAGTCGGTGTCGGTGGAGTCCGGAACGGTGAAGGACGAAACCTGGTATCGCGTACTGGTCGGACCGTTCAGCAATCGCGAAGAACTGACCAAGGCCCAGAAACAACTGGCCGGCAGCGGTTTCAGCAACCTGTTGTTACAACAACGCCAGAGCCGCTGATTCTGACGAAAGCATTTGTGGCAGCGGGGCTTTTCGTGGCGAGGGAGCTTGCTCCCGCTGGGTCGGGCTGGCGCCTCGGGCGTAGCAGCCAAAAGCTTGGGACCGCTGCGCGGTCCAGCGGGAGCAAGCTCCCTCGCCACAAAAGCGCTGCGCAAGAAAAGCCGGGGACCGCTCATCCCCTCCCCCGCCCCGCAGTTGAAAAACCCCACGCCACCCCCATATGTGTTCCATCCGGGCATTTTCGCCCCGCTGCGTGGAGACTCTTCCCTTGACCACCATCGTTTCAGTCCGCCGTCACGGCAAAGTCGTCATGGGCGGCGACGGCCAGGTTTCATTGGGCAACACCGTGATGAAAGGCAACGCGAAGAAAGTCCGCCGCCTGTATCACGGCCAGGTCATCGCCGGTTTCGCCGGGGCCACCGCCGACGCCTTCACCCTGTTCGAGCGTTTCGAAGGGCAACTTGAAAAACACCAGGGTCACCTCGTCCGCGCAGCCGTCGAGCTGGCCAAGGAGTGGCGCACCGACCGTTCCCTGAGCCGCCTCGAAGCCATGCTTGCGGTGGCCAACAAGGATGCTTCCTTGATCATTACCGGCAACGGCGACGTGGTTGAACCGGAAGACGGCCTGATCGCCATGGGTTCCGGTGGCGCCTACGCCCAGGCTGCCGCCAGCGCCCTGCTGAAAAAGACCGACCTGTCGGCTCGCGAGATCGTCGAGACTGCCCTGGGCATCGCCGGCGACATCTGTGTCTTCACCAACCACACCCAGACCATTGAGGAGCAGGACCTCGCGGAGTAAGCCCTTCCAGGCCCAGACTCCCGCTTGAGGACCGCCAATTATTATGTCCATGACTCCCCGCGAAATCGTCCACGAACTCAATCGCCACATCATCGGCCAGGACGATGCCAAGCGCGCCGTCGCCATCGCCTTGCGTAACCGCTGGCGCCGGATGCAACTGCCGGAAGAACTGCGCGTCGAAGTGACCCCCAAGAACATCCTGATGATCGGCCCGACCGGTGTCGGCAAGACCGAGATCGCCCGGCGCCTGGCCAAGCTCGCCAACGCGCCATTCATCAAGGTCGAAGCCACCAAGTTCACCGAAGTCGGCTACGTGGGCCGCGACGTCGAGTCGATCATTCGTGACCTGGCCGATGCGGCGATAAAGTTGCTGCGCGAACAGGAAATCACCAAGGTTCGCCATCGCGCCGAAGACGCCGCTGAAGAGCGCATTCTCGATGCCCTGCTGCCACCGGCGCGCATGGGCTTCAACGCCGACGCCGCCACGACCCAGGACTCCAACACCCGCCAGCTGTTCCGCAAACGCCTGCGCGAAGGCCAGCTGGACGACAAGGAGATCGAGATCGAAGTGGCCGAAATGGCCGGTGTCGACATTTCCGCGCCGCCAGGCATGGAAGAAATGACCAATCAGTTGCAGAGCCTGTTCGCCAACATGGGCAAGGGCAAGAAGAAAAACCGCAAGCTCAAGGTCAAGGAAGCGCTGAAGCTGGTGCGCGATGAAGAGGCCAGTCGCCTGGTCAACGAAGAGGAACTGAAGGCCAAGGCCCTGGAAGCGGTCGAGCAGCACGGCATCGTGTTCATCGACGAAATCGACAAGGTCGCCAAGCGCGGCAATGTCGGCGGCGCCGACGTTTCCCGCGAAGGCGTGCAACGCGACCTGCTGCCGTTGATCGAAGGCTGCACGGTGAATACCAAGCTGGGCATGGTCAAGACCGACCACATCCTGTTCATTGCCTCCGGTGCGTTCCACCTGAGCAAGCCGAGCGACCTGGTGCCTGAGCTGCAAGGCCGCTTGCCGATCCGGGTCGAACTCAAGGCGCTGTCGCCGGAAGACTTCGAGCGCATCCTGAGCGAGCCCCATGCGTCGCTGACCGAACAATACTGCGCGCTGCTCAAGACCGAAGGCCTGAACATCGAGTTCGCGCCGGAAGGCATCAAGCGCCTGGCGCAGATCGCCTGGCAGGTCAACGAGAAGACCGAGAACATCGGTGCCCGGCGCCTGCACACGCTGCTCGAACGCTTGCTTGAGGAAGTCTCGTTCAGCGCCGGCGACCTGGCCAGCGCCCACAACGAAGCGCCGATCATCATCGACGCCGAATACGTCAACAGCCACCTCGGCGAGCTGGCGCAGAACGAAGACCTGTCGCGGTATATCCTGTAGGCCACACGATAGGTGAGCGAGCCCTTGTGGCGAGGGAGCTTGCTCCCGCTGGGCTACGAAGTAGCCCCAGGAACCGGAAGCCGCCGTTCATCCAGGGGGATCGCAGCGGGCTCTTGGGAGGGCTTCGCCCTCCAGCGGGAGCAAGCTCCCTCGCCACATGGCGTTCACCCAAGGCTTCAAGAGAGCGACGACTCATGACCAAACTCCCCACCGCCATCAACCTGCACAAAGCCTCCAAGACCCTGACGCTCAAATACGCGCCGGACGAGGAGTATCACCTGCCTGCGGAATTCCTGCGGGTGCACTCGCCTTCCGCCGAGGTCCAGGGCCACGGCAAACCCATCCTGCAATACGGCAAGCTCGGCGTCGGCCTGACCAAGGTCGAACCGGCCGGCCAATACGCACTGAAACTGACCTTCGACGATGGCCATGACAGCGGATTGTTCACCTGGGACTATCTGTACCAGCTGGCGGTGCGCCAGGAAGACCTGTGGAACGATTATCTCGCCGAACTCAAGGCGGCCGGAAAAACCCGCGACCCGAATGCGTCCGTCGTCAAGCTGATGCTCTAGCTCAAGGGCTGGCGCATTAGGGCGAATTTTCTAGACTCATCTGCTTGAATGCCTGCGCGGCAACGTCAATGACTGGCCTGCTTGCGAAAAAAATTAAACTCGGGTAACCAATGGAGCTGGCAAGTTCCCTGCAAAGGAACCGGCGAGTTCCTGGCACACGTTTCCTCATTGCCCTCGATGCGGAATTAATGGTCACCCCGAGCAGCGTACCTGGTATTGGCCTTGCGCTTCTGGCACGGTCCCTGGTACTCGTCTGAAGGACAATGGAGCGTCGTAGATGAGCAACAAGAACAACGATGAGTTGAAGTACCAAGCTTCGGAAAACACCCTGGGCTTGAATCCCGTCGTCGGCTTGCGCAGGAAAGACCTGCTGGCCTCTGCCCGGATGGTGCTGACCCAGACCATCAAACAACCGCTGCACAGCGTCAAGCACGTCGCCCATTTCGGCGCTGAACTGAGGAAAGTCCTGTTCGGCAAATCCGAGTTGCAGCCCGCCAGTGATGACCGTCGTTTCAACGACCCGGCGTGGAGCCAGAACCCGCTCTACAGACGTTATCTGCAAACCTATCTGGCGTGGCGCAAGGAGCTGCACGCCTGGATCGACGACAGCCGCCTCTCGCCCCAGGACATCAGCCGTGGGCACTTCGTTATCAACTTGATGACCGAAGCCATGGCCCCGACCAACTCGGCGGCCAACCCGGCGGCGGTGAAGCGCTTCTTCGAAACCGGCGGCAAGAGCCTGCTCGATGGCCTGTCCCACCTGGCCAAGGACCTGGTGCACAACGGCGGGATGCCGAGCCAGGTCGACATGGGTGCGTTCGAAGTCGGCAAGAGCCTGGGCGTGACCGAAGGCGCGGTAGTCTTTCGCAATGACGTGCTGGAGCTGATCCAGTACCGCCCCATCACCGAGCAGGTCCATGAGCGACCATTGCTGGTGGTGCCGCCGCAAATCAACAAGTTCTACGTATTCGACCTGAGCCCGGACAAGAGCCTGGCGCGCTTCTGCCTGCGCAGCAACGTGCAGACCTTCATCATCAGCTGGCGCAACCCCACCAAGGCGCAGCGCGAGTGGGGCCTGTCGACCTACATCGAAGCGCTCAAGGAAGCGGTGGATGTGGTCACGGCCATCACCGGCAGCAAGGACGTGAACATGCTGGGCGCCTGCTCGGGCGGCATCACCTGCACCGCGCTGCTCGGCCATTACGCCGCGCTGGGGGAGAAAAAGGTCAATGCCCTGACCCTGCTGGTGAGTGTGTTGGACACCACCCTGGACACCGACGTGGCGCTGTTCGTCGACGAGCAGACCCTGGAAACGGCCAAGCGCCATTCCTACCAGGCCGGCGTGCTGGAAGGCCGCGACATGGCCAAGGTGTTCGCCTGGATGCGGCCCAATGACCTGATCTGGAACTACTGGGTGAACAATTACCTGCTGGGCAACGAGCCGCCGGTGTTCGACATCCTGTTCTGGAACAACGACACCACGCGACTCCCGGCGGCGTTCCATGGCGACCTCATCGAGATGTTCAAGAACAACCCGCTGATCCGTCCCAACGCACTGGAAGTGTGCGGCACGCCGATCGACCTCAAGCAGGTCAGCGCCGATATCTTTTCCCTGGCCGGCACCAACGACCACATCACTCCGTGGAAGTCCTGCTACAAATCGGCGCAGCTGTTCGGCGGCAAGGTTGAATTCGTGCTGTCGAGCAGCGGTCACATCCAGAGCATTCTCAACCCGCCGGGCAATCCCAAGTCACGCTACATGACCAGTGAAGACATGCCGGCCAAGGCCGAGGACTGGATGGAAAACTCCACCAAGCACACCGACTCCTGGTGGCTGCACTGGCAAGCCTGGCAGGCCGAGCGCTCGGGCAAGCTGAAGAAGGCCCCGACCGTGCTGGGCAACAAGACGTATGTGGCTGGGGAAGCGGCGCCGGGCACTTATGTGCATGAGCGGTAAAGAACTGCAACTCGTCCGCTGCGGGGGTGAGCTTGCTCACGAATAGATTCCCGCAGCCGACATGGACATGTAAGGCCCACAGCGCTGGTGAACACAGACTCAGGTTCACAGCAGATCCAATGTGGGAGCGAGCCTGCTCGCGATTGCGGTGTGTCAGCACACATTGATGTTCGGATGTACCGCAGTCATCGCGAGCAGGCTCGCTCCCACAGGAGATCGGGGAAAAATGAAAGACCGCGACCCAACCCACAGGGCTTGAAGCATGCCGCAACCGTACATTTTCCGTACCGTCGATCTGGATGGCCAGACCTTGCGCACCGCGGTACGTCCCGGCAAGCCTCACTTGACGCCGTTGCTGATTTTCAACGGCATCGGCGCCAACCTGGAGCTGGTCTTCCCGTTCATCGAGGCCCTGGACCCGGACCTGGAAGTGATCGCCTTCGATGTGCCCGGGGTCGGCGGTTCGTCGACGCCGAGCCGGCCGTATCGTTTTCCGGGCCTGGCCAAGCTTACCGCGCGGATGCTCGATTACCTCGACTATGGGCAGGTCAACGTGATCGGTGTGTCCTGGGGCGGCGCCCTGGCCCAGCAGTTCGCCCATGATTATCCGGAGCGCTGCAAGAAGCTGGTGCTCGCCGCCACGGCCGCCGGCGCGGTGATGGTGCCGGGCAAGCCGAAGGTGCTGTGGATGATGGCCAGTCCTCGACGCTACGTGCAGCCGTCCCATGTGATGCGCATCGCGCCGCTGATCTACGGCGGCTCGTTCCGCCGCGACCCAAGCCTGGCGGCTCGTCACGCGGCCAAGGTACGTTCGGCGGGCAAGCTCGGTTATTACTGGCAACTGTTCGCGGGCCTCGGCTGGACCAGCATCCATTGGCTGCACAAGATCCACCAGCCGACCTTGATCCTGGCCGGGGATGACGACCCGCTGATCCCCCTGATCAACATGCGCATGCTGGCCTGGCGCATCCCCAATTCGCAGTTGCACATCATCGATGACGGCCACCTGTTCCTGATCACCCGGGCCGAGGCTGTGGCGCCGATCATCATGAAATTCCTCGAGGAAGAACGGCAGCGCGCGGTCATGCACCCGCATCCCGCGCCGCTGGGTGGCGGCTGACACCGCCCATTTGCGCCTGGCAGGACGCCGGATCGCGCAACTACCCGAAACAGCGACTATGTTGTCTGGTTCGGTGTGTTTGTTTTCAGCCTGATGATGAAGGAGTTGACTCATGCGCGACAAACCGGCGAAGGGTTCCATGCCCGCCCCTGCCAGCTTCATCAACGCACAGAGTGCGGTCACCGGCCTGCGCGGCAGGGACCTGCTGTCGACCCTGCGCAACGTTGCCGCCCATGGCCTGCGCAACCCGGTCCACAGTGCCCGACATGCGTTGAGGCTCGGCGGCCAGCTTGGGCGCGTGCTGCTGGGGGAAACCCTGCACCCGACCAACCCCGACGACAAACGCTTCGCCGACCCCACCTGGCAGCTCAACCCGTTCTACCGCCGCAGCCTGCAGGCCTACCTGAGCTGGCAGAAGGAAGTCCGCCAGTGGGTCGATGAGGGCGGCATGAGCCCGGATGATCAGGCCCGTGCGCATTTTGCCTTCTCCCTGCTCAACGATGCGGTAGCGCCGTCCAATACCCTGCTCAATCCGCTGGCGATCAAGGAGCTGTTCAATTCCGGAGGCAGCAGCCTGATTCGCGGGATCAGCCATCTGGTCGACGACCTGCTGCACAACGACGGCTTGCCCCGGCAAGTCACGCCACACGCCTTTGAAGTCGGCAAGACCCTGGCGAGTACGCCCGGCGCAGTGGTGTTTCGCAACGAGCTGCTGGAACTGATCCAGTACAAGCCGATGAGCGAAAAGCAATACGCCACGCCGCTGCTGATCGTGCCGCCGCAGATCAACAAGTTCTACATCTTCGACCTGAGCCCTTCCAACAGCTTCGTCCAGTACGCTCTGAAAAACGGCTTGCAGGTGTTCATCGTCAGTTGGCGCAACCCGGACGTGCGCCATCGGGAATGGGGCCTGTCCAGTTATGTCGAGGCGACGGAAGAGGCCATGAACGTCTGCCGGGCGATCACCGGCGCCCGCGAAGTCAACCTGATGGGCGCCTGCGCCGGCGGCATGACCATCGCCGCCCTGCAGGGCCATCTGCAAGCCAAGCGCCAACTGCGCCGGGTGGCCAGCGCCACCTACCTGGTGAGCTTGCTGGACAGCGAGATCGAGAGCCCGGCCACGCTGTTCATCGACGAACAGACCCTCGAAGCCGCCAAGCGCCGCTCCTATCAGAAAGGCATTCTCGATGGCCGCGACATGGCTCGGGTCTTCGCCTGGATGCGGCCCAACGACTTGATCTGGACCTACTTCGTCAACAACTACCTGCTGGGCAAGGAGCCGCCGGCGTTCGATATTCTGTACTGGAACAACGACTGCACGCGGCTTCCGGCGGCCTATCACGGCGACCTGCTGGATTTTTTCAAGCACAACCCGCTGACACGGCCGGGCGCCCTGGAGGTGTGCGGCACGCCTATCGACTTGCAGAAAGTCACCGTGGACAGCTTCAGCGTGGCCGGCATCAACGACCACATCACTCCGTGGGACGCGGTGTACCGCTCGACGTTGCTGCTGGGCGGCGAACGACGTTTCGTGCTGTCCAACAGCGGACACGTCCAGAGCATCCTCAACCCGCCAGGCAACCCCAAGGCCAACTACATTGAAAATCCGAAGCTGAGCAGCGACCCGCGCGCTTGGTACTACGACGCCAAACACATCGAGGGCAGTTGGTGGACCCAATGGCTGGGCTGGATCCAGGAGCGCTCCGGTGCCCAGCACGAAACGCAGATGACGCTGGGCAACGCGAAATACCCGCCCCTGGAAGCGGCACCCGGGAATTACGTACGGGTACGCTGAACGCCTCGTCCCACGGTCGCACTGCGGGCCGTGGAAAGACTCCACCGACCAAGAAGACCGGATGAAAACCCGCGACCGAATCCTCGAGTGTGCCCTGCAATTATTCAACGAGAAGGGCGAGCCGAATGTTTCCACCCTCGAAGTCGCCAACGAGATGGGCATCAGCCCCGGCAACCTCTACTACCACTTCCATGGCAAGGAACCGCTGATACTCGGATTGTTCGAGCGATTCCAGGCCGAGCTCGCACCGCTGCTGGATCCGCCCGCCGACGCGCAACTGGCGCCGGAGGACTACTGGTTGTTCCTGCATTTGATCGTCGAGCGCCTGGCCCAATACCGGTTCCTGTTCCAGGACCTGTCGAACCTGGCGGGGCGCCTGCCGAAACTGGCCAAGGGTATCCGCCAGCTGCTCAACGCGTTGAAACGGACCCTGGCCTCTTTGCTGGCGCAGCTCAAGGCCCAGGGCCTGCTGGTGAGCGACACCCAGGCACTCGGGCAACTGGTGGAGCAGATCACCCTGACGTTGCTGTTTTCGCTGGATTATCAGCGGATCCTTGATCGCGAGGGCGAGGTTCGCCTGGTGGTCTATCAGATCATGATGCTGGTGGCGCCGCACTTGCCGCCGGCGATCAAGGTCGCGACCGAGCAGATGGCGTTGCGGTATCTGGAGGAGCACGAATAACGGCCGGCTGCGGCAGACCCAATGTGGGAGCGAGCCTGCTCGCGAAAGCGCTGGGTCAATCAATTCAAATGTGACTGAGAAAATGCATTCGCGAGCAGGCTCGCTCCCACAGGTTGAATCCAGGATGCATAAAAAAACGCCCGACCTTCACAGGCCGGGCGTTTTTGCATGTCCCGGAAAATCAGGACTGGCTGGTAGGCGTCGACGGAACCGACGCTGGAGTCGGAGTAGCTACCGGGGTTGGAGCCGAGGCAGAGTTTGCCGTGCTCGTCGGGGTGGCCGGTTTGGCGGCCGCGGCCGGCGCCTTGGGTGCGGCTGCTTTTGGCGCGGCCGGTTTTTTCACTGCGGGCTTTTTCGCCGCGGCCGGTTTTGCTGCGGCTTTTGCCGCTGGCTTGGCCGCCGGCTTGGCCGCAGCTGGTTTAGCCGCGGCCGTCTTGGCAGCTGGCTTGGCGGCAGGTTTGGCTGCAGTTTTTGCCGCGACGGGTTTGGCCGCCGCCTTGGCTGCAGGCTTGGCCGCTGCGGTTTTGGCTACTGGCTTGGCCACTGCTTTGGCCGCAGGCTTGGCGACGGTTTTTGCCGCCGCCTTGACCAGTGGCTTGGCTGCCGTCTTCGCTGCAGGCTTGGCCGCCGCCGTCCTGGTTGCAGCAGGCTTGGTCGCGACCGGCGTGACCTTGGCCCCGGTGAGTTTTTCGATCTGCCTGGTCAGGGTGTCGACCTTGCTGTGCAGTTCCTTGACTTCATTGCGGCTCGGCACGCCCAAGCGGGAAATTGCACTGTTCAGACGCTTGTCGAAAGCCCCTTCCAGCTCATCCCACTTGCCCAGTGCACGATCCTTCACGCCGCCCATGCGCGACTTGGTGGACTCGGCAGAATCCTTGGCGGCATCGACTTGTTTGCCGACCGCCGTCTTGGTGAGTTTTTCGGCCTTCTCGCCGTCCTTGACCAGGGACTCGAAGAGTTTGCTGCCGTCAGTGTCGATCTTCGAGTACACGCCTAAACCAGCAAGCCAGATTTTGCGGGAGTACTTTTCAATCTTCCCGGCCCACGAGCTGCCTTCTTTTTCGGTGATTTTCTTGCCAGCCATCCCGTTCTCCTTAATGTTTACGCGCGACACGTTCGAGCAATGCCGTCAGCTCATCGAGCTTAGCAGAGAGTGTCTCAACGTCATGTTTAGACGGAATGCCGATACGATTCAAGGCACTTGCAACACGCGCGTCGAATACCTTCTCTACTTTGTCGAGTTGAACTTCAACGCGGGCCTTGAAAGTGTTGACGTCGGTCTTGGCTTCGATCAGTTCGCTGTTCGCCGCTTCAAGTTTCCCAGCAATGTTCTTTTTGCCTTTGGTTTCAACAACTTCACCGGCCTTGACCAGCTCCTTGAAGTAGTCGCCGCCCTCCTGACCGACCTTGATATAGGCGCCCAGGCCCGCCAGCCAGATCTTGCGCGCGTACGTTTTCACGTCGCCCAGCGTGGAAGAATCAACGTCGGTTTTTTTCTTCAGAATAACTTTGGCCATGGTGCACCTCACTCGAAGACAGGTTTGAGCAACTGCCCGCACAGGGTCGGGCTCAGGCACAAAGTAGTGAGAATAATTAGAAAGGGCACCCTAACAACTGACATGAAACCCGGGACGATGATTTCCCCTGTGGGAGCGAGCCTGCTCGCGAAAGCGGTGTGTCATTCAACATCAATGTTGTTGATCCATCGCATTCGCGAGCAGGCTCGCTCCCACAGTTGATAGATAGGCGGTGGACTTCAGTCCTCTGCACTTCAATCAAGCCAACGCCTTGTCCAGCGCCTTTTCGATTTCCGTCTTGATTGTCCCGCTCATGGCCGACATCAACATGCCCAGCTCCACTTCGACGCGGATCGAATCCTCGCCCACATGCACTTCACCCTTGACCCCGGAACGCTTGAGCTTCAGCGTGTCGCCCTCCCACCTGGGCTCCAGGCCGTAGCTGTCGGACAGTTTCTGGGCCAGCTTGTCGGCCTTTTCGCGGGCCGCTTCCTTGCCCAGGTCATGGGCACGCTCAACAGTAATACGGGCCATCTGTTAACTCCTGCTTGATCGAGACTTGCCTGAACGTTTGCGACCCTGCCTGCGTCAAAACGTCCGGGCGGTGGCTCATCTTACCTGCAGCCTTGCCAAGACAAAGCCCTCCACCGGGATTAGAATGTCCCGCATTCTTTTTTGGTGACCGCGATATGACTGATCAGCGCAAAGGCAGCGATGCCGAACCCACCACACACTTCGGCTTCAAGAACGTGCCGGAAAGCCAGAAAGCGGAGAAAGTCGCCGAGGTTTTCCACTCGGTGGCCGCCAAGTACGACTTGATGAACGACCTGCTCTCGGGCGGCATGCATCGCCTCTGGAAGCGTTTCGCGATCGAGTTGTCGGGCGTGCGCAGCGGCAACCGCGTGCTGGACATTGCCGGCGGCACGGGTGACCTGACTAAAAAGTTCTCCCACATCGTCGGCCCCACCGGCCATGTGGTGCTCGCCGACATCAACGAATCCATGCTCAAGGTCGGCCGTGACCGCCTGCTCGACCTGGGCGTGGCCGGCAACGTCGAGTTCGTCCAGGCCGACGCCGAGAAGCTGCCGTTCCCCGACAACCATTTCGACTGCGTGACCATCGCCTTCGGCCTGCGCAACGTCACCCACAAGGAAGACGCCCTGCGCTCGATGTTGCGCGTGCTCAAGCCCGGTGGTCGGCTGTTGGTACTGGAGTTTTCCAAGCCGACCAACGCGCTGATGTCCAAGGCTTATGACGCTTACTCGTTCGCCTTCATGCCGTTGATGGGCAAGCTGATCACCAACGACGCGGAAAGTTATCGTTACCTGGCCGAATCGATCCGCATGCACCCCGACCAGGAAACGCTGAAGTCGATGATGGTCGAAGCCGGTTTCGATCGGGTCACCTACCACAACATGACGTCCGGCATCGTCGCCCTGCACCGCGGTATCAAGCCCTGATGCTGCTCACCGGGCTGCTCGCCAGTGTCGAACTCGGTATCAACCGGGTCCTGCGCCTGGACAGCACGGCGCCGATGCGCCTGGCACACTTGAGCGGCAAGGTGATTGCCGTCGACTGCCGCAGCCCGGCGTTGCAGCTGTTCATCCTGCCCAGCGACGAAGGCCTGATGCTCGCCGCCCACTGGGAGGC
Source organism: Pseudomonas sp. Z2-11 (assembly GCF_054161305.1). Lineage (NCBI taxonomy): Bacteria > Pseudomonadati > Pseudomonadota > Gammaproteobacteria > Pseudomonadales > Pseudomonadaceae > Pseudomonas > Pseudomonas sp. Z2-11. The sequence continues at coordinate 431,518 of NZ_CP096395.1, read as the reverse complement.
CGAGGCCGACTGCACGCTGCGCGCCCCGGCATCGAGCCTGCTCGAGTTGGCGCTGAGCAAGAACAAGACGGCGGTGCTGCACAGCCCCGACGTCGAGCTCGACGGCGACAGCGGCGTGCTGCTGGAACTGGCGGCGATTCTCCAGGACCTGGAACTGGACTGGGAATACGAAGTGTCCCGCTGGATCGGTCCGGTCGCCACCCAATTGCTCAGTGGCCATCTGCGCAGCCGCTCCCGCTGGTACCGCCAGGGCTTCGCCAGCCTGGGACAGAATCTGAGTGAATACCTGGCCGAGGAATCGCGTACGCTCGTAGGCCAACGCGAAGCCCAGGCCCGTTTTGCCGAACTGGACCAGATCAAGCTCGATCTGGAACGACTCGAGGCGCGTTTCGAGCGCCTTTCCCGATCCCTTGAACCCAAGCGATAACGCATGAAGCTGCTTGCCGTCCGCCGTCTGTTGCGCATCCAGCGCGTCGTGATCCGCTACCGCCTCGATGACCTGCTGTTCGCCCTGCCGCTGCCCTGGTTTCTCCTGGCACTGCGCTTTGTGCTGCCGTGGCGCTGGTTCCCCCGTCGAACCCTGGACTTGAGCCGCGGCGCACGCCTGCGCCTGGCCTTGCAGGACCTGGGGCCGATCTTCATCAAGTTCGGGCAGATCCTCTCGACCCGTCGCGACCTGCTCCCCGAAGACATCGCCGACGAACTGATGCTGCTGCAGGATCGCGTGCCGCCCTTCGACTCGAAACTGTCGGTAGCGCTGATCGAGGCGCAGTTGAGCAAGAAGATCAGCGAAGTCTTCAGCCGTTTCGACGTCGAGCCGCTGGCTTCGGCGTCGGTCGCCCAAGTCCACGCCGCCCAGCTCAAGACGGGTGAAGAAGTGGTGGTCAAGGTGATCCGCCCGGGCCTCAAGCCGATCATTGCCCAGGACCTGGCCTGGCTGTTCATCCTTGCCCGCGCCGCCGAGCGGGTGTCAGCCGATGCACGCCTGCTGCACCCGGTGGATGTGGTCCAGGACTATGAAAAAACCATCTTCGATGAGCTCGACCTGCTGCGCGAGGCCGCCAACGCCAGCCAGCTGCGGCGCAATTTCGAGGGCTCGCCACTGCTGTACGTGCCGCAAGTCTATTGGGACTGGTGCCGGCCGAAAGTCCTGGTGATGGAGCGCATCTACGGGATCCAGGTGACCGACCTGGCAACCCTCGCCGACCAGCGCACCGACATGAAACTGCTTGCCGAGCGCGGCGTGGAGATTTTCTTCACCCAGGTGTTTCGCGACAGTTTCTTCCACGCCGACATGCACCCGGGCAACATCTTCGTCAGCACCGTGCAACCGTGGAGCCCGCAGTACATCGCCATCGATTGCGGCATCGTCGGCAGCCTCACCCCCGAGGACCAGGATTACCTGGCGCGCAACCTGTTCGCCTTCTTCAAGCGTGACTACCGCCGCGTCGCGCAGTTGCACATCGATTCGGGCTGGGTGCCGGCCGAGACCAAGCTCAACGAATTCGAAGCGGCGATCCGCACCGTGTGCGAACCGATCTTCGAAAAACCGTTAAAAGATATTTCATTCGGCCAGGTGCTGATGCGCCTGTTCCAGACTGCGCGCCGCTTCAACATGGAGGTCCAGCCGCAGTTGGTGTTGCTGCAAAAAACCCTGTTGAACATCGAAGGCCTCGGCCGCCAGCTGTACCCGGACCTGGATTTGTGGAACACCGCCCAGCCCTTCCTTGAACGCTGGATGCGCGAACGCGTCAGCCCGAAGACCTTGCTGGGCAACGTCCAGAGCCAGTTCGAGCAGATTCCGCACCTGGCCAACATGACCCGCGATCTGCTCGAACGCATGTCCCAGCCCCATGCCCATGATCCTGCTCCACCCTGGAAACAGCGGCGCGACGATTGGTTCCTGCGCCTGCTTGGCGCGGCCCACCTGGGTGGCGGCGCCGTGCTGGCCGCCGGTGGCCCGTTGAGCGAACTGGGCCATTGGCCCGCCGGGATCATGGTGGCCGTCGGTTTGTATCTGGTCGTTCGTCGATAGCCAGCACCGGTTCACGCTGGCACACTGTTTCAACGCTGGGCCCGCCGACTGGAAGTGCGCGGCCCATGGTCGGAGTCGAAGATGAAAAACTGGCAGGACGAGATCAAATGGGACGCCGACGGCCTGGTGCCGGCGATCGCCCAGGATCACAAGACCGGACGTGTGCTGATGATGGCCTGGATGAACCGCGAGGCGCTGGCCCTGACCGCCGCCGAGAATCGCGCCATCTATTGGTCACGTTCCCGTGGCAAGCTGTGGCGCAAGGGTGAAGAGTCCGGGCACGTGCAACACCTGCACGAGATGCGCCTGGACTGCGACGGCGACGTCATTATCCTGATGGTCGAACAGGTCGGTGAAATCGCCTGCCATACCGGCCGTCAAAGCTGCTTCTACCGTGTCTTCGAGAACGGCGACTGGAAAACCGTCGACCCGGTACTCAAGGACCCGCACGCCATCTATTCAGGACACAACCATGAGTGACACCCTGACCCGCCTGGCCCAGGTGCTGGAAGAGCGCAAGGGCGCCGCGGCCGACAGCTCCTATGTCGCCAGCCTGTACCACAAGGGTTTGAACAAGATTCTGGAAAAGGTCGGCGAAGAGTCGGTCGAAACCATCATTGCCGCCAAGGACGCCGCCATCAGCGGCGACTGCAGCGACGTGATCTACGAGACCGCCGACCTGTGGTTCCACAGCCTCGTCATGCTCGCCCAACTGGGGCAGCATCCGCAGGCCGTACTGGATGAACTGGACCGTCGCTTCGGTCTGTCCGGGCACGTCGAGAAAGCCTCGCGCCCGTCCGCCTGATCAACTTTTGAGAGGAATAGCCACATGGGTATTTTTGACTGGAAACACTGGGTCGTCATTCTGGTGGTCGTGGTGCTGGTGTTCGGCACCAAGAAACTGAAAAACCTCGGCACCGATGTCGGTGAGTCGATCAAGGGCTTTCGCAAGGCCATGAACGATGACGAAAAACCGGCCGACCCACAGGCCACTCCGTCGCAACCGGTACAACCGGCCCAACCGGTACACCCACAGGCCACGCAGCCGGTGAATGCGCCGAACACCATCGACGTGCAGGCCCAGAAAGTCGAAGAGCCAATCCGCAAAGACTCGTGAGCACTGACTAATGTTTGGGATCAGCTTCACTGAACTGCTGCTCGTCGGCCTCGTCGCCCTGTTGGTATTGGGCCCCGAACGCCTGCCGGGCGCTGCGCGCACCGCCGGTCTGTGGATCGGGCGCCTGAAGCGCAGCTTCAATGCGATCAAACAGGAAGTTGAACGTGAAATCGGTGCCGACGACATCCGTCGGCAACTGCACAACGAACACATCCTGTCCCTGGAACAGGAAGCACGGAAGATCTTCTCGCCGACCCAGCAGGAGCCGACGCCGGTCCAGCCCGTGGCCGAGCCGACGATTGCTCCCCAGGTCCCGGCGGTCGAAGCTGCGCCAGTGGTGGTTGAACCGGCCAAACCGGTTGATCCGGTGACTGCGACGCCCCCGACTCCCAACGACTCCACTCTGCCGCCGCGAGCCCCATGAGCGATATCCCTGAAAACGACCAGCCGATGCCGCTGGTATCGCACCTCACCGAGTTGCGCACCCGCCTGCTGCGCTGCGTCGCGGCGGTGTTCATCATCTTTGCCGGGCTGTTTGCCTTCACCCAGCAGATCTACACCTTCGTCTCCACGCCGCTGCGCGAGTACCTGCCGGTAGGCGCGACGATGATCGCCACCGATGTCTCGTCGCCGTTCCTGACGCCGTTGAAACTGACGATGATGGTCTCGCTGTTCCTGGCGATCCCGGTGATCCTGCATCAGATCTGGGGCTTCATCGCTCCGGGCCTGTACAAGCATGAAAAACGCATCGCCGTGCCGCTGCTGGTGTCGAGCATCCTGCTGTTCTACACCGGCATGGCCTTCGCCTACTTCTTCGTATTCCCGCTGATCTTCAAGTTCTTCGCCGCTGCCACCCCGGCAGGCGTGGAAATGATGACCGACATTACCAGCTACCTGGATTTCGTCATGACGCTGTTCTTCGCCTTTGGCGTGGCGTTCGAGATTCCCGTGGCGGTGGTATTGCTGGTGTGGATCGGCGTGGTCGACGTCGCCTACCTGAAGAAAATCCGTCCGTACGTCATCATCGGTTGCTTCGTGGTCGGCATGATCCTCACGCCGCCGGATATTTTCTCCCAGACCTTGCTGGCCGTGCCGATGTGGCTGCTGTTCGAGATCGGCATCCTGTTCGGCGGCCTGGTGCGCAAACGCCGCGAAGAAGAACCCGAGGACCAGCCGGTCGACGACCACAACGACCAGCCGCCAGCGACCCAAGCGTGAACCTGCTGCTGCTCGAAGAGGCCGATTTCATCGAGCCGGACCGCGTCATCCTGAGCGATCGGCGCCTGACACACATGCAGGAAGTCCACCGCAGCGCCGTCGGCGACAGCTTGCGGGTCGGCCGTATCGGCGGCCTGATGGGCACGGCCCAGGTGTTGCGCCTGGAAGCTCGCGAAGCCGAACTGCAAGTGACCCTCGACCAGCCGCCGCCGGCCAAGTTGCCGCTGACCCTGGTGCTGGCATTGCCGCGTCCGAAGATGCTCCGCCGGGTGTTCCAGACCGTCGCCACCATGGGCGTGCCGCGCGTGGTGCTGGTGAACAGTTATCGTGTGGAAAAGAGCTTCTGGCAGACGCCCTTCCTGGAACCCGAGGCGATTCGCGAACAACTGATTCTTGGCCTGGAGCAGGCCCGGGACAGCGTGCTGCCGGAAATCATCATTGAAAAACGCTTCAAGCCCTTCGTCGAAGATCGCCTGCCCGCCATCGTTGAAGGCACCCTCGGGCTGGTCGGCCATCCTGGCAATCACCCGCCCTGCCCGCGCGCGCTGACTGAACCGGTGACCTTGGCCATCGGCCCGGAAGGCGGCTGGATCCCCTACGAAATCGACCTGCTGGGCAAGGCCGGCCTGCAACCGGTGCAGCTCGGCGAACGGATCCTGCGGGTCGAGACCGCCGTCCCGGCCCTGCTTGCGCGGCTGTTCTAACGACCTGTTTGCTTTCCTGTGGCGAGGGAGCTTGCTCCCGCTCGGCTGCGAAGCAGTCGTAAATTCCTGCCCCCGGGTGGCCGCTTCGCGACCAAGCGGGAGCAAGCTCCCTCGCCACGAAAAACACCCGTCGCGTCTATTTTCTACAGCTCCCGCCAAAGCCGCCGATACAGTCCCCATAAAACCAATTCAACGCTCCAAGGGAGTATCAGCATGTTCCGGTGGCTTGCCCAGGGTCTGGGAAACGTAAGCGTTAATCGCAAACTTGGCTTCGGCTTCGGCCTGGTGCTGTTCCTCACCCTGATGATCGCGTTCACCGGCTGGTCCGGCCTGGGCAATGTCATCAGCCGGGGCGACAAGCTGGGGTTCATTGCCAGCCTGAACGACCTGAGCAAGGACCTTGACCTCGCCAGCATCGACTACAACACCACGCGCGGCGAAAAAGGCCCGCAACAGGTCAACGACCTGCTCGGCAAGCTCGAAGCCGGGTTGAAGACAGCTCGCGAGATGATCGAACAGCCTGACGACGTGGCGTTGATCGACAAGCAACTGGCCGCCGTTGCCGAATACAAAAGCGCCTTCGCCCAGATGACCAGCGCCACCGTCAGCCGCGAAGATGCCCGCGGCAAGCTGGGCGCCAGTGCCGATAGCACCGTAGCCCGCGTCGCCGAAGTGGAAAAAGCGCTGCTGCAGGGCGCCGACATCACCCAGTTCAACAGCGTGGTGACCTTGAGCAAGGCGATCCAACAGGCACGCTATCAGGTTCGCGGTTACACCTACAGCGGCAAAAGCGAGGCCCAACAGCCGGCCATTGATGCAATTACCGATGTCCTGAAACTGCTGGCACGCTTGCCAGCCCAGTTGCCTGAGGAACACGCCGACAGGCTCCAGCAGGCCAGCGACTCGATGAACATCTACCGGGCGGCAGTCAGCCAGTTCCGTGACTCCCAACTTGATAACGGTGCCGCTCTGCAGCGTATGAGCGAGCAAGGCCAGGTCCTGATCGACTCCAGCCAGAAGCTCACCGCGTCCCAGACGGCCGTGCGCGATCACGACACCGCCCAGGCCAAGACCGTCCTGATCGCAGCCGCCGCACTGGCGCTGCTGTTCGGTGTGATCGCCGCCTTGCTCATCACTCGGCAGATCGTCGGCCCGCTGGATGAGACCCTGAAGGTGGCAGAACGCGTCGCCGCGGGCGATCTTACCCACAACCTGACGTCCGAACGCCGCGACGAACTCGGTCAATTGCAACGTGCCATGCAACGCATGACCGTTGGCTTGCGGCAGTTGATCGGCGGCATCGGTGAAGGCGTTACCCAGATCGCCAGCGCTGCTGAACAGCTCTCGGCCGTGACCGAGCAGACCAGCGCCGGGGTCAATAGCCAAAAGATCGAGACCGATCAGGTCGCCACTGCCATGCACGAAATGACCGCCACCGTGCAGGAAGTGGCGCGCAACGCCGAGGAAGCCTCCGAGGCCGCCGTCGCCGCCGACCAACAGGCCCGCGAAGGTGACAAGGTCGTCGGCGAAGCCATCGCCCAGATCGAGCGCCTGGCGCGAGAAGTGGGCAACTCTACCGCCGCCATGGGTGATCTGAAGCGCGAAAGCGACAAGATCGGCAGCGTCCTGGACGTGATCAAGTCCGTGGCCCAGCAAACCAACCTGCTGGCCCTCAACGCGGCCATCGAGGCCGCCCGAGCCGGTGAAGCCGGGCGCGGCTTCGCCGTGGTGGCCGACGAAGTTCGCAGCCTGGCCCAGCGCACCCAGAAGTCCACCGAAGAAATCGAAGAACTGATCGTCGGCCTGCAAGCGGGTACCGAACAGGTCGCGACCATCATGGACAACAGCCGCAGCCTGACCGACAGCAGCGTCGAACTGACCCGCCGCGCCGGTGGCTCGCTGGAAAACATCACTCGCACGGTGTCGGCGATCCAGTCGATGAACCAGCAGATCGCAGCGGCGGCAGAGCAGCAGAGTGCGGTAGCGGAGGAAATCAACCGTAGCGTGCTGAATGTGCGGGATGTGTCAGAGCAGACGGCGTCGTCCAGCGAGGAGACTGCCGCCTCCAGTGCCGAACTGGCGCGGTTGGGGGTCCATTTGCAGACGTTGGTGGGCCGGTTTCGGGTTTGATTCGGGTGTTGAAGTTGTGTGTATATCCGTTGTTTAAGTAATGGCTACTTAGGGTTTCGCCCTGACGGCGAGTCACTTTCGAAAGGCGCGAAAGTAACCAAAGCGCCTCTGCCCCACCACTTGGCACCTCGCTTAGGCTCGGTGTGCCCTCACTCCGGCATTGCTCCGTGGGCCCGCCGCGAAGGGCCATCCATGGCCCAGCGCGGCTATCCCGGCATCCATGCCGGGATGCCCACTACGCAATACCTGCGTTCGGCCATCGTGGTTAACGGGGCGCCCGAGATCAACGTCCCCCGCGAGGCGGCCTGAAAGCCGACCTGTTTCTTTGGTGACCGCGTTTCCCTGTGGGACCCGAGCTTGCTCGTGATGACGCTGGGGCAGTTGGCATGCATGGCGAAAGTGCCGCGGTCTTCACTCCCACATAAAAAACCATTTTTCCTGAACAAACAACAAACCCGTGGCGAGGGAGCTTGCTCCCGCTCGGCTGCGCAGCGGCCGTAAAAAACGACCTGCTGTTTCCCTGATGTATCTTGCCGAATGGTTTTGGGGCTCCTCCGCAGCCCAGCGGGAGCAAGCTCCCTCGCCACGGTTAATGCGGCCACCAACGAAAAATGTCGAATGTGCAGGTGGTTCGCGAACAAACTCACTCCTACAGAATGAACGCGGTCACCTAGAGACAGGTCGGCTATCAGGCCGCCTCGCGGTGGACGTTGATCTCGGGCGCCCCGTTAACCACGCTGGCCGAACGCAGGCATTGTGGAGTGGGCACCTCGGCATGGATGCCGAGGTAGCCGCGCTGGACCATGGATGGTCCTTCGCGGCGGGCCCACGGAGCAATGCCGGAGTGAGGGCATGCCGAGCCTTAGCGAGGCACCGAGTGGTGGGGCAAAAGCGTTTTGGTTACTTTTGCGCTTCTCAAAAGTGACCCGTCGTAAGGACGGAACCATAAGCAGCCGTGACCTAAACAACGGATATACATACAAAAATACCTACGTCCCACAGTCCGTCATCCCAAGGCTACGACGTCTTGCGCCTTTGCCTACAACTACGCCAGAATCCGCCGGCTTGTGCGCCTTGGCCCTGGGCTCTAACGTTTGCAGGTCGCTGACAGTTCAGCGATCGGGTTTAGCAGCTCGGCATAATATCAAGGCACGCAGGTCCGTTTTATGGCGGCTGTGCGTGGGGCACTTCGGTGCGCCGGGTTCCTTGATTCCTGGTCTGCTAACCCGCGTACTGCCGCCACCCTTTTCGTTTAGCAGCGATGTTTGGTGGCTCCATCAATCAAGGAGCTCGCGATGTACAAGGCCACACCGAACCCACCAGAACCAGAAACCCACCCCAACGACAATCCATCGAGCCAGATCTTCACCGTCGTGGACGGCATCGACACCGAAAGCCTGCTCGCCAACCTCAGCGAAACCCTGGCCTCAGCCGACGCCATGATCAACGACCTTGCATTCGACCTGGAAGGCTCCCGGCGACACATTGCCCTTGGCATCCAGCAACTGATCGAACTGAGCGGTTTGTTGGCGAATCGAGTGTTGGACACCGTCAATCCGCAGCACTGACCTCACCGCGCACCGCGGCGAGCAGGCTATCCCCCACATTGGATCGAAGTACGACCGCAAAATCAGGTCGGCTATAAGGCCGCCTCGCTTTAGACCTTGATCCTGATCTTGATCTCGGGCGCCCCGTTAACCACGCTGGCCGAACGCAGGCATTGTGGAGTGGGCATCCCGGCATGGATGCCGGGATAGCCGCGCTGGGCCAGGGACGGCCCTTCGCGGCGGGCCCACGGAGCAATGCCGGAGTGAGGGCACACCGAGCCTGGGCGAGGTGCCGAGTGGTGGGGCAAATATACGGATCACCCACATGGGTTACAAAAAAGTGCACTCACATAGGTAACACCCGGAGTGTCACGTAGCCATCAATGGCATCTCTTACGTCAATCCGTCCAAGGATGATTGGGCCGAAGATAACATCCCAGATCCCGTCCTCTATTTGCTCCAGTCCAATGGTCTGGTGCTTGAGCACATAGCCGACGTAGATCCTTAGACCACGACGATTGACGATGCCCGAGCAGTCCGCTTGGAGGCTATCGATATGGCTCGGGTAGGTCATATCAGGAAGCTTCTCAGGGTATTGGCGGGACGAAGGCTCATAGCAGGACGCGGGTGTCTTCTGCTTTAGAGCCTCGTGGAAACGCTCATAGTTGTAATGTTGCCTGAAACGATCAAAGTGCCGTTGTTGGGCCTCCCACGCTACCGCTGGTGGTGACGGAAGAGTACTTTTCAACGTTCGATGCATACGTTCATGCCGGCCATTTTGCTCCGGCCTGCCGGGTGCGATCCGCTCAGGAATGATCCCTAGACGCAACCACCAGATGGATAATTGGGAAAGGCCCGCACGCCCTTTGCTCGCAAACGGAACACCATTGTCGGTACGAATGCGCTCCGGCAGACCATGCTCACGAAACACCTGAGTAAACACCGCCTGGGTTTCCTGGAAGTTGGTGTTAGCCATGCTGTGGCAAGCGAGCAAGAAACGACTGGCATGGTCCATGATCGTCAATGGATAGCACCAGACACCCGCACCTGTCAGGAACTGGCCTTTGTAATCGGCGCTGAATAGCTGGTTGGGAGCCTCTGCTTTCTGCAGTGGTTTGGGATAAACCGCCACCCGTTGACGCAATCGGCGTGGTTTGACCAGCTCAGCTTTCTTTAGAATGTTGTAGATCGACGTCTTTGATGGCGGCGTCTGGTCAGGGAAACGCTCGAGCAAAGCCGCCTGAATTTTCTTGGGGCCAGGCTCTGTCTCACCCCGACCGCGTAATTCAATGATCGCCTCACGGACAGCCAGGGGCACTACCCATTCCTGGGTAAGCCGACGACGACTATGTTCTTCCAGTCCCGCCGGCCCTTCCTTCTCATACCGCTCGACCCATTTATAGCCAGTCTTGCGACTGATCTCGTAAGCCTGGCAAAGCGCACTGAAGCTTGGCGGGCCTTTGATGTAGTCCGCGATGAATAGCAGTTTCAGGTCCATAGGTTTCAGCTCTCGCCATGGCATGGTCAGATCCTCGAAAACCGACCCTGCCAGTTAAAAACTGTTACCTATGTGAGTGAACTGATTTGTAACCTATGTGGGTGAGTCATACCGCAAAGCCTTTTTTGCTTACTTTTTTTGGCGTCTGAAAAAAAGTGAGTCGCCGTAAGGGCGAAACCATAAGCCGCCGTGACCTAAATAACGGATATACATACAAAATTATCTGCATCTAACAATCGGTCAGCTCAAGGCTACGACGTCTTGCTCCTTTGCCTACAACGACACCAGAACCCGCCGACTTGTGCGCCTTGGCCTTGGGTTCTACCGTTTTCAGGTACCTGTCGGCTCAACGATCGGGTTTAGCAGCTCGGCACATATCAAGGCACGCAGGTCCGTTTTATGGCGGCTGTACGTGGGGCACTTCGGTGCGCCTGGATCCTTGATTCCTGGTCTGCTAACCCGCGTACTGCCGCCACCCTTTTCGTTTAGCAGCGATGACTGGCGGCTCCATTACCTAGAAACATCACGCAGCTACGCCACCCAGCGGGATCAAGCTCCCTCGCCCCAAGAGCGAATCGCCAATAAAATGCGCCCAACAAAAAGCCCCGCTTCTTTTCAGAAGCGGGGCTTTTTGTGTATCAGGCCAGTTGAGGCTGTGCGCCCACCGGTTGAAGCGGCAGCAACGGTGCATGCGGATCGGCCTTGACCGATTCACGCCACGCCGCCAGCCACTCGGGATGCGCCTCGCTCCAGACCTGCTCATGCAGACGGGACAGCGCCACCGGATCGCTCAGCAGCGCCAATCGCTCGGCGTTGTTGAGCCCGGCCGGGCCTACCTTCAAGGCATGACGGACGCGCTCGACGCGCAGCCATTCGATCGGCTCGGCCTTGCCGTGACGGGAGGTAGCCAATGCGTACGCCAAGGCGTTCTGTCGCGGATCGACCACCGCCCGGATGAAGCCGTCGTTCAGCGCATGCCAACGGTTTTCATGGGTGTACTGGTCAGTCGACAGCAGTTCCTGTGGCGGCGCGTATTCCTCGGGAATCAGGAACAGGCTTTCATCACGGGACTTCAAGCCCAGGCCCACGCGGCTGGAGATCACCGAAACCGGGATCGACAACATCAGCGAGCCGACAATCGGCACGAGCCACCATAGGAAGCTCGGGTTCAGCCAAATCACCAGCAAGGCCCAGAAGAAGCCCAGCAGGGTCTGCGGTCCGTGGCGCTTGATGGCTTCGCTCCAAGGCGTGGAGTCATCGTCACGCTTGGGCGAGTTCCAGGTCGCGGCCCAGCCCAGGAAGGCGGCCAGCACGAAACGGGTATGGAAGATCATGCGCACCGGCGCCAACAGCATGGAGAACAGCATTTCCAGCAGCATCGACATCGTGACCTTGAACTTGCCGCCGAACTCCTTCGCGCCTTTCGCCCAGATCAACACGATGCTCAAGAGCTTGGGCAGGAACAGCAGCACGATGGTGGTCGAGAACAGCGCGATGGCTTTTTCCGGATGCCATTGTGGCCACAGCGGATACAACTGGCGCGGCTCGAGGAAGTACTGCGGCTCCATCAGCGTGTTCACCGCCAGCAGCGCGGTGGACAGCACCAGGAAGAAGAACCACAGCGGTGCCGACAGGTAGGACATCACGCCGGTCAGGAACACCGCACGGTGCACCGGGTGCATGCCCTTGACCAGGAACAGCCGGAAGTTCATCAGGTTGCCGTGGCACCAGCGACGGTCACGCTTGAGTTCGTCCAGCAGGTTCGGTGGCAGCTCTTCGTAGCTGCCCGGCAGGTCATAGGCAATCCACACGCCCCAGCCGGCACGGCGCATCAGCGCGGCTTCGACAAAGTCGTGGGAGAGGATCGCACCGGAGAAGGCACCTTTACCGGGCAACGGCGCCAGGGCGCAGTGGTCGATAAACGGCTTCATGCGGATGATCGCGTTGTGGCCCCAGTAGTGCGACTCGCCCAGCTGCCAGAAGTGCAGGCCGGCGGTGAACAGCGGACCGTAGACCCGTGTGGCGAACTGCTGCATGCGCGCATACAGCGTGTCCATGCCCGAGGCACGTGGCGCGGTCTGGATGATCCCAGCGTCCGGCGTGGCTTCCATCAGGCGCACCAGGCTGGTCAGGCATTCGCCGCTCATGACGCTGTCGGCGTCGAGCACGACCATGTACTTGTAGTCGCTGCCCCAGCGACGGCAGAAGTCGTCGAGGTTGCCGCTCTTGCGTTTCACGCGGCGACGGCGGCGGCGATAGAATATCTTGCCGAAGCCCCCGGTTTCACGGCAGACATCCAGCCAGGCCTGCTGCTCGGCGACGCAGATATCGGTTTCGTTACTGTCGCTGAGCACGAAGAAGTCGAAGCGGTCCAGGTCACCCGTGGCCGCAACCGACTCGAACGTGGCGCGCAGACCGGCGAATACCCGTGGCACGTCCTCGTTACAGATCGGCATCACCAGGGCGGTGCGGGCATCCTTGGGAATTGGCTCGTTACCGGCGCTGGCACCGGAAATGCGGTACTTGTCATGCCCGGTGAGCAGTTCGAGGAATCCCATCAGCGCGGTCCAGAAACCGGCCGAGACCCAGCAGAACAGGATCCCGAAGAGGATCAGGATGCTGGTTTGCAGCGCGTATGGCAGCACTTGCGTGGCCGTCTGCAGCAGCGGCTGATGCAGCACTTCATCCAGGTCCACCAGCGACCAGCCCTGGTACGGCATGATGCCTTTCATGTACCAGCCGGCCACGATGGTCTGGCCGAGCATCAGGATCAACAGGATGTAGCGACGGATCGAACCCACGGTACGCCAGCGCGCATGCGGCAAGACGCGCTCGTCCTTGGGCGGCTTCGGTGGGTTGGTGCGGCCGGTCAGGCGGCGCCAGGCGCGTACCAGGATATTGGTGCGCCATGGCTCCGGCACGACCTTGGTCCGGCGAATCGGCGGAGTAGCCTTCAGGCATACACGGCCACTGGAATCGAGGGCCAGCATTTCGGCGTCCTCGAGTTCCTCGGCAGTGCTAAGCGCCAGGCGACGGCCCACCGAGGCTTGGGCAGCCTCGTCGGGCGCATCGAACGTCGACGAAGCCAGGCGTTCATGCAATTCGCTGAAGGACTTGCAGCCCGCCAGTTCGGTGCGCTGCTCGTCGGTCATCGGCAAATGGGCCAGATACTCGCTCAGAGACACTGGCTGTACGGAAGTATTACTCATCGGCAGGCAACTGATAGCTCCAGGTCTCGGTCAGGACTTGTTCAGTCTGCTCCGGTTCCTGCGGGGTTGGGGTCGGCTCGGCGGCGGCGGTGGACGCCTTGACGGCCTTGGCTTCCTGCTGCTCGCCGGCCTGTTCGTTGGCTTTCTCTTTCTCGCTCTGCTGCTTGGCGACCTTGTCGGCCTTGGCCAGCGTGGTCACGGAATGCGAGGTGGCCGGCAGCTCTACAGGAACCAGCGGCCGGACCAACGCGGCACGCATCTCGGTCGCCTTGCCCGGATCCTTGATCTTCAGGCGCAACGTCAAGCGCCAGCCCTTGGTTTCAGGGTTGTAGCGCACGCTGTTTTCAACGATTTCGCCGTTGTCACCCACGCTCACCTGGCTACGCACCTCGGCGTCTTCAGGCAGGGCTTGCAGGGACGGGCCTTCGAAATCGACCAGGTAGGCCACGCTGCCATCCGGCTGGCGAATCAGGTTGGACTGCTTCACGTCACCCGTGGAACGCAGGGTCTGCTTGACCCAGGCGCTGTCTGGCGAGTGCAGGCTGGCTTCATCGAGTGTCCAGTGCAGGCGATAGGCGAAGTCCAGTGGCTGGCCTGGCTCAGGCAGTTTTTCCGGGCTCCAGAACGCAACGATATTGTCGTTGGTTTCGTCGGCGGTCGGGATCTCGACGAGGTCGACGGTACCCTTGCCCCAGTCGCCTTTCGGTTCGATCCAGGCGCTTGGACGTTTTTCGTAGCGGTCGTCCAGGTCTTCGTAGTGGCTGAAGTCACGACCACGTTGCAGCAGGCCGAAACCACGCGGGTTTTCTACCGAGAAGTTGCTCACGGCCAGGTGTTTCGGGTTGTTCAGCGGACGCCAGATCCACTCGCCGTTGCCGGCATGGATGGACAGGCCGCTGGAGTCGTGGAGCTCGCGACGGTAGTTCAGGACCTTGGACGGCTGATTCGCGCCGAACAGGAACATGCTGGTCAACGGGGCGATGCCCAGCTTGTTGACGCGATCACGCAGGAAAACACGCGATTTGACGTCAACGACGGTATCGGTGCCCGGGCGCACGGTCAGGCGATAAGCGCCGGTGGCCCGTGGCGAATCGAGCAAGGCGAAGATCACCAGGTGCTTGTCGGTCGGCTTCGGACGCTGGATCCAGAACTCACGAAAACGCGGGAACTCTTCACCGGATGGCAATGCGGTATCGATCGCCATGCCGCGAGCGGACAAGCCATAAACCTGGCCCTTGCCGATGACGCGGAAATAGCTGGCGCCGAGCATGGTCATGATTTCGTCTTGCTTGTCGGCCTTGTTGATCGGGTACAACACGCGGAAACCCGCGTAGCCCAATTGTTCGGTGGCCTTCGGATCGAACTTCACATCACCGAAATCGAAGCGTGTCGGGTCGTATTTGATCTCTTCGACGGTGGTCGCGGTGATTTCGTTGATCTTCACCGGTGTGTCGAAATGCATGCCCTGGTGATAGAAGGACAGCCGGAACGGCGTCTTCTGGTCGGCCCATTCAGCTTTTTCGGTGCGGAAACGGATTTTCTGATAATCGGCGAATTTCATTTCGCGGAATTCGTTCGGCAAGTTGCTGCGCGGGGCTTCGAATTTCTGCCCGGCCAGTTCTTGTGCCTTCGCCGATACATCATCCAGGCTGAATGCCCACAGTTGGCCCGCGCCAAACAGGCACAGCAGGGCCGAGCCCGCTACCAGAGCGTTTCTAAACCGTTTGGCAGTCATTTTTGGTGCATTACAGGGACTAACAATCACGAGCAACCCTCGCCGAAAACAGATCAAAAAACCAACGGCCAGATAAAGTATCTGCACGGTAACGGCGCTGAAAAACCGCTCCTGCGGACCACTCTTGCCAAGTTGGCGAGCATTGTTCCGACTCCGATGGGACAAAATGATTCCCCAAACGGTTCAGGACAAGTCTCTACCTAAGTCAAATGGACCGGCGAACGCCGATCCCCCGTAGCGCGCGATTATCTAGTAGGCCGCGTGACAACGCATCAGGGCTAGCAAAGTATTTATCGAGAAAACTCCCTGTTTTGACTCGAAACCGGACCGAAAAGATGTTTCAAACGCTTTCAGACCTGTAACAGAAAGGTTACCGGGCCATCATTGACCAGATGCACTTGCATGTCGGCGCCGAATCTACCTGATGCCACGGTGCCATGCACCTGTTTCGCCTGGGTCAGCAGATAGTTGTACAACTCTTCGCCAAGGACGGGCGGCGCGGCGGTTGAAAAGCTCGGGCGCAGACCGCTTTTGGTGTCCGCCGCCAGGGTGAACTGCGAGACCAGCAGCAAACCACCCGCGACGTCCGCCAGGGACAGGTTCATCTTGCCGTCGGCGTCGCTGAACACCCGATAGTTAAGCAGCTTGTGCAGGAGTTTGTCGGCACTGGCCCGGGTATCCCCAGGCTCGACAGCTACCAGCACCAGCAAGCCATGGTCCACGGCCCCGACGATCTCGCCCGCGACTTCGACCCGGGCACCGCGAACCCGCTGCAGCAACCCCTTCATGCTTCTTCGGGTGGCAGGTCGAGCAGGCGGCGGGCCATTTGCGCGGCGGCGCGCACCAACGCGTCGGTAATCCCTGGTTCCGAAGCGGCATGGCCGGCGTCACGGATCACCTGCAGCTCGCTGTTGGGCCAGTTCTGGTGCAGCTCCCAGGCATTGTCCAACGGGCAGATCACGTCGTAGCGACCATGCACGATGACCCCCGGCAAATGGGCGATCTTGCCCATGTCGCGAATCAACTGATTGGGTTCGAGAAAGGCGTTGTTGGTGAAGTAGTGGCATTCGATCCGGGCGATCGACAACGCTCGCTGCGGCTCGGAGAAACGATCGACCACCAACGGGTTCGGGCGCAGGGTCGCGGTGCGCCCCTCCCAGGTGGACCAGGCCTTGGCCGCGTGCATCTGGGCGATCTGGTCGTTGCCGATCAAGCGTTTGTGGAAAGCGCTGAGCAGGTCGTCGCGTTCATCCAGGGGGATCGGTGCGATGTAGTCCTGCCAGTAGTCGGGAAACAGGCGACTGGCACCGGCCTGGTAGAACCATTCGATTTCCTGCGGACGGCAGAGAAAGATCCCGCGCAAGATCAGGCCATGTACCCGTTCCGGATGAGTCTGGGCGTAGGCCAGGGCCAGGGTCGAGCCCCAGGAGCCGCCGAACAGCACCCACTTTTCGATGCCCAGGTGCTTGCGGATGCGCTCCAGGTCTTCGACGAGGTCCCAGGTGGTGTTGTTTTCCAGGCTCGCGTGAGGCGTGGAACGGCCGCAGCCGCGCTGATCGAACGTAACGATGCGGTACAGATTCGGATCGAAGTAGCGACGGCTTTGCGCATCGCAACCCGCCCCCGGGCCACCGTGGATGAACACGACAGGCAGGCCTTCCGGCGAGCCGCTTTCATCGACATAGAGCGTGTGGGTGTCATCGACAGCCAGATCGTGCCGGGCATGGGGTTTGATCTGCGGGTACAAAGTCTGCATTGCGCGCTCCGTAAGGGGTCGAGTCATCCGTGTGGGGACTTCTATTTAGTCTGCCGTCCGGCATCATAAACCCGAATTACCTTAATGAGCATGCCCTGCGGCAGTCAAAGCGTGTCGGCCAGGTAGGCCAGTAGCTTGCGATATAGCTGATCGACCTCCGGCACCTGGCCCCGCGCGCGCAGGCAACCGTGGACCAGACCCTCGCCGTTGTACAACTCAGAGGCTACCCCTGCGGCGCTCAGGCGCTCGTTATAGAGGACGCCGTCGTCGCGCAGCGGATCCCATTGCGCCACGGCAACCAGCGTCGCGGGCAGGCCGCTGAAATCATCGGCGAGCAATGGCGCGGCGTAGGCTGAGGGTTGGGTGCCACGCAGGTACCACGCGTCATAGCGTTGCAGGTCACTGCGGCTCAAGAGCGGCGCGTCGAAACATTCGGTGCGCGACGGTAAATGCTCGGGACCACCAAGCGCCGGGTAGATCAGCGCCTGGGACCGGGGCAGAGGCTGCCCTGCATCGCGCAAGGCCAGGCACACCGCAGCGGCGAGGTTGCCGCCGGCGCTGTCGCCCACCACGGCCCGGCGCCGAGGGTTGATGGCAAACGGCAGGTCCCCCAGGTGGCGCCACACAGTAAGGCAATCTTCGAACCCGGCGGGAAACGGATGCTCGGGGGCAAGCCGGTAATCCACCGCCACCACCAGCACGCCGAGGGCCGCGGCCAGTTCCATGCAAATGAAATCATGGGAATCCAGGTCCCCTACCACCCAACCGCCACCGTGCAGATAAAGAATGCACGGCCACCCGGCGAGCGGCGGCGAAGTACGCAGGTGATAGGCCCGGACAGCGACGCCAGCCAGGTGCAGATCCTCGACCGCAAGCGTTGATGGGCGCGGCGGGGTGAATGCCCGGCACATCCGGCTGTAAGCCTGGCGCGAGCCGGCGAGGCTGTCATCCGGGCTGGTGAAGCTCAGGGTCTTGTCGATGAAGGCGGACATTGCCTGGGAGAGTGGGTAGGCCATTGTGGTTCGCCGTGGACGCTATGGTTTAGCCCGAAAGCTTTTGTGGCGAGGGAGCTTGCTCCCGCTGGGCTGCGCAGCAGTCCTCGCTTCCTGGCGGCTGCTGCGCAACCGAGCGGGAGCAAGCTCCCTCGCCACGGGGGTTATCAGTACCCGCAAGATTGGGTCAGTTCTTGAGACTGGCCTGCACCGCCGCGATGCCATCCTTGCCATCGAAGCTGGTCACGCCGGCGAGCCAGCGCTGCAGGTCCTCCGGGTGCTCGCGCAACCATTGCCGCGCGACGTCCTGGGGCGTCTTGCGTTCCATGATCGGCACCATCAACTGGCTCTCCTGGGCGGCGGTAAACGTGAGGTTCTCCAGCAGCCGCTGCACGTTCGGACACCGCTGTGCGTAGTCCGGCGCGGTGACGATGGAGACCGTCGCGGCGCCTTCGTTCGGGCCATAGACATCTTCGCTGCCGGTCAGGTAAGTGATGTCCATGTTGATGTTCATCGGGTGTGGGGTCCAGCCGACGAAGACCACGAATTCCTTGCGATTGACTGCCCGCTGCACCGCCGCCAGCATCCCGGCCTCGCCGGACTCGATCAGCTTGAAATCCTTGAGACCGAAGTGGTTGGTCTCGATCATGGTCTTGATGGTGGTATTGGCGCCGCTGCCCGGCTCGATGCCGTAGATTTTCGCCCCCAACGGGTCCTTGAACCGGGCGATGTCGGCGAAGGTCTTGAGCCCCGCCGCCGCCACGTAGTCGGGAACGGCCAGGGTCGCCTGGGCGTCGGCCAGGCTTGGTTTGCCCAGTACTTTCACTTGATTGGCCGCCAGGAACGGGGCGATGTTCTTGTCCATCGCCGGTTTCCAGTAGCCCAGGAAAATGTCGAGCCGCTTGTCGCGGATGCCGGCGAAGATGATCTGCTGGACGGCGCTGGTCTGCTTGCTTTCGTAGCCCAGGCCAGTGAGCAGCACGTCAGCCATGCCACTGGTGGCGATCACGTCGGTCCAGTTGACCACGCCCATGCGCACGGTCTGGCAGGATGTTGCCTCGGCAGCCATCGCGCCGGAGCTCAACAGGACGGTACCGCAGAGGATCGACAGACAGCGTTTGAACGGTCTTTTCATCGGAAAGGTCTCGTGCGGCAGCGGATTATTGTAGGCCGGTGTCTTGGTGCACCGTGACCGGAACATTACGCAGCGTCGAGGGGCTGAAGATGAACTGTGGCGACGCGGTTTTGCACGGTGGCGACAGGTA
The DNA here is from genome assembly GCF_054161305.1 of Pseudomonas sp. Z2-11. NCBI lineage: Bacteria > Pseudomonadati > Pseudomonadota > Gammaproteobacteria > Pseudomonadales > Pseudomonadaceae > Pseudomonas > Pseudomonas sp. Z2-11. The sequence continues at coordinate 412,312 of NZ_CP096395.1, read as the reverse complement.
AGACGATGAACGCTTCTGTGGCGAGGGAGCTTGCTCCCGCTGGGTGGCGAAGCCGCCCCAAGGATCTTGTGAGCGCTGCGCACTCAAGCGGGAGCAAGCTCCCTCGCCACAATAGCCGCCTCACCTCGAATTAGCGTTTGTAGGCTTTTTGTCCCCACGCCAGGAAACCTTCCAGCAACTCCCTGAGCACCACCTGGGTCGGCGCCGCCAGATCCGGGCGATAGTTGAATGGCTCGAACTCTTCCATGTAGGTGCTCTGGCACAGTTCCAGTTGCACCGCGTGAATGTCCTCGGCCGGGTTGCCGTAGTGCCGGGTGATGTGTCCGCCCTTGAAGCGTCCGTTGAGCACATGGGTGAACTGGCCGTGGCGGGCGCAGATGGTTTCGAGCTGGCTGGCCAGCGCCGGGTCGCAACTGGCGCCGTTGAACGTGCCGAGATTGAAGTCCGGCAGCTTGCCGTCGAACAGGTGCGGGATCACCGAACGGATCGAGTGGGCATCGAACAGCAAGGCATAGCCGAACTCGGCCTTGAGTCGCGCCAGTTCCTGTTGCAGGGCCTGATGGTAGGGCATCCAGATCTGCTGCAAGTACGTGGCACGCTCATCAGCCGACGGCGCCAGGCCTTCGCGAAACAACGGCACGCCATCGAACAGCGTCGCCGGGTAAAGGCCGGTGGTGGCACCGACGTACATCGGTTTGTCATCAGAAGGACGGTTCAGGTCGACGACGAACCGCGAATATTCGGCCGCCAGGGTGCTGGCGCCCAGCTCATCGGCGAAATCATACAGCCGGGGAATATGCCAATCGGTGTCCGGCAGGCTCTGGGCCTCGGGGATCAACCCGGCCTCTACCGCCGGCGTCAGGCGCAGGCCGGCGTGAGGCATGCTGATCAACAGCGGCACGCGCCCTTGCTTGAAATTCAGGACCTTCTCCACAACCGTTCTCCTCAATCGATTTCCACGCCGTGGCGCACGACGCGTTTTTCCAGATCGCCGCCGAGCCAGTACGACAGATCGGCCGGGCGATCGATGTGCCAGGCGACAAAGTCCGCCACCTTGCCGGCTTCCAGCGAGCCGTGGGTCTGGGCCATGCCCAGGGCCTGGGCGGCATGAATCGTTGCTCCCGCCAGTGCTTCTTCCGGGGTCAGGCGCAGGCAGGTGCAGGCCATGTTCAACATCAGGCGCAACGACAGCGCGGGCGAGGTGCCGGGGTTGAGGTCACTGGCGACGGCGATTTTCACGCCGTGCTTGCGCAGGGCATCCATGGGCGGCAACTGGGTTTCACGCAGGAAATAAAATGCCCCCGGCAGCAGCACCGCTACGGTGCCAGACTCGGCCATGGCCTTGGCGTCGTCCTCGGTCATGAATTCCAGGTGATCGGCCGACAGCGCCTGATACCGCGCCGCCAGGCTGGAACCATGCAACGACGATAGTTGCTCGGCGTGCAGCTTAACCGGCAGGCCCAATCGCTGTGCGGTCAAGAACACCCGTTCGACCTGCTCCGGGGAAAACGCCAGGTATTCGCAGAATGCATCCACCGCATCCACCAGCCCTTCGGCGGCCAACGCCGGGAGCATTTCAGTGCAGATGTGCTCGATGTAGTCATCGGCGCGGTCCTGGTATTCCGGTGGCAAGGCGTGGGCCGCCAGGCAGGTGCTACGCACGCTGACAGGCAGCTCGGCGCCGAGGCGGCGGATGACCCGCAGCATCTTGCGTTCGCTGGGCAGGTCGAGGCCGTAACCGGATTTGATTTCCACCGTGGTCACGCCGTCGCGCATCAGGCTTTTCAGGCGTTTGGCGGCGCTGGCGAACAGCTCGTCCTCGCTGGCGGCGCGGGTGGCGCGCACGGTGCTGGCGATGCCACCGCCGGCCGCGGCGATGTCGGCGTAGCTGACGCCTTGCAGGCGCTGTTCGAATTCACCGCTGCGGTTGCCGCCGAACACCGCGTGGGTGTGGCAATCGATCAGCCCCGGGGTGACCCAGGCGCCCTTCAGGTCGTTGATGGCCGGGTAGTCGCCCACCGGCAATTCGGCACGGGGGCCGATCCATTGGATGTGCTCGCCTTGGGTGACAATGGCGGCGTCTTCGATAATCGAGTAGACGCCCTGGGCCATGGTGGCGGCGTGGCAGTTTTGCCAGAGGGTTTTCATCCCGGTTTCCTCTTCGCATTCAAAATCGATTCGCGAGCAGGCTCGCTCCCACAGAAGTTGCGCAGAATCTGAGACAGCGCCATCCATGTGGAAGAAGCTGCGCAGAATCTGAGGGTGCGCCATCCATGTGGGAGCGAGCCTGCTCGCGAAGGGGCCATCAAAGGCTCGGCAACAACTGCGCCGTGACCAGCTCGTTCAGACACCGACTCGCCAACAGCTCACTGGCCGCGTTGATGTCCGGCGCAAAGAAGCGGTCCTTCTCGTAAAACGGTACTTCTGCACGCAGCAACGCCCGGGCCTGTTCCAGTTTGGCCGAGGTTTTCAAACCACCGCGCAAATCCAGCCCCTGGCATGCCGCCAGCCATTCCACCGCGAGAATCCCGCGGGTGTTCTCGGCCATTTCCCACAAGCGCTTGCCAGCGGCCGGGGCCATTGAGACGTGGTCTTCCTGGTTGGCCGAGGTCGGCAGGCTGTCCACCGAATGAGGATGGGACAGCGCCTTGTTTTCACTGGCCAGGGCCGCAGCGGTAACCTGGGCGATCATGAAACCGGAGTTGACCCCGCCATTGGCCACCAGGAACGGCGGCAGCTGCGACATGTGCTTGTCCATCATCAACGAAATGCGCCGCTCGCTCAGGGAGCCGATCTCGGCGATCGCCAGGGCCATGTTATCGGCGGCCATCGCCACCGGTTCGGCGTGGAAGTTACCGCCGGAGATCACGTCGCCCTCGGCGGCGAACACCAGCGGGTTATCCGACACAGCGTTGGCTTCGATCACCAGCACCTCGCCGGCCTGGCGGAACTGGGTCAGGCTGGCGCCCATCACTTGCGGCTGGCAACGCAGGGAGTACGGGTCCTGGACCTTGTCGCAGTTCTGGTGCGAATCCGACACTTCGCTGCGCTCGCCCAACAGGTCGCGATAGGCCGCGGCGGCATCGATCTGGCCTTTCTGGCCGCGAGCGGCATGGATGCGCGCATCGAATGGCGAGCGCGAGCCAAGCACCGCTTCCACCGTGAGGCTGCCCAGGGCCAGGGCAGCGGCAAACAGGTCTTCGCCTTCGAACAGGCCGCGCAAGGCAAACGCGGTGGACACCTGGGTGCCATTGAGCAACGCCAGACCTTCCTTGGCGGCCAGGGTCAGCGGCGCGAGGCCGGCGACTTTCAGGGCGTCGACAGCCGGCAGCCATTCGCCTTTGTAACGGGCCTTGCCCTCGCCCAGCAGCACCAGGGACATGTGGGCCAGAGGCGCCAGGTCACCGGATGCGCCTACCGAACCTTTCAGCGGAATGTGCGGGTAGACCTCGGCGTTGATCAGTGCGATCAGCGCATCGATCACCTGCCGACGAATGCCGGAGAAACCCCGGCTCAGGCTGTTGACCTTGAGCACCATGATCAACCGCACCAGCGCATCGCTGATCGGCTCGCCGACGCCGGCGGCATGGGACAGCACCAAAGAGCGCTGCAGGTTTTCCAGGTCTTCGCTGGCGATGCGGGTCGAGGCCAATAGGCCGAAACCGGTGTTGATGCCGTAGGCGGTGCGATTCTCGGCGAGGATCTGCTCCACGCAGGCAACGCTGGCTTCGATCTGCGCCGATGCGCTGGCGTCGAGGCTGAGCGTCACCGGTTGCTGATAGATGTCACGCAATTGAGCCAGGCTCAATTGGCCGGGAATCAGGTTCAAGGCAGTCATGTATTGCTCCTTTTGAGAGTTTTGTTTTTACCCGCCAGTCGCTCCGGAATGTTCCGTTATCCGTCACCTTCGCCTTTTGGGCGATGCCTTGTGGGCTATAGGTGCCTTGGCACGCTGGCGTTTTTTTTGATCAATTCAAATTCGGTAGAACGTGGTGCAGCACGTTCGGATCTCTGAGCAGCCCGGCGGCGCTGGCGATGTCCGGCGCCAGCCAGCGATCCTGGTCGTAGGCCGGGACGCGCTCGCGCAGCAGCTTCCAGGCGGTGTCGGTGCCAGCGCCAAAACGCTGCGCCTTGAGAAACTCGAAGGCCTGGGCCGCCAGCAGGTATTCGATGGCGAGGATCTGCGTACAGTTTTCCAGCGCCCGGTGCAGCTTCAGGGCCGCGTTGGTGCCCATGCTCAAATGGTCTTCCTGCAACCCGGAGGTGACGAAATTGTCGAGCACCGCCGGTTGCGCCAGTTGCTTGTTCTCCGCGCACAGCGACGCGGCGACGTATTGCACGATCATCATCCCCGAATTCACCCCGGGATTGGCCACCAGGAAGGCCGGCAGCCCACTGACGTGCGGGTTGATCAAACGGTCGAGGCGACGCTCGGCGATGGAGCCGATTTCCGCCATGGCGATCGCCAACAGGTCAGCCGCCAGCGCCACCGACTGGCCATGAGGGTTGGCCTGGGACACGACCCGGAAATTGCCCGGCGTCCCCAGCAGCAGAGGGTTATCGGTAGCGGCATTGAGTTCGGTTTCGATCTGCTGCCGGGCATGCTCCAACTGATCACGAGCAGCGCCATGCACTTGCGGAATCGAGCGGATGCTCAAGGCGTCCTGGGTACGGATGCCCAGGCTCGAAGCGATGACTTCGCTGCCATCGAGCAGCGCCCGCAAGTTACTCCCCACCTGCTGCATGCCGGGGTGCGGCTTGAGCGCAATGATCTCGGCATCGAACGCGGCGATCTGGCCGCGCTGGGCCTCGAAGCTCATGGCGCCGATCACGTCGGCCCACTGCACCAGGCGCGTCGCATCGGCCAGGGCCAGGCAACTGAGGCCGGTCATGCACGGCGTGCCGTTGACCAGGCACAAACCGTCCTTGGCCCCCAGCTGCACCGGTTGCAGACCTTCTGCGGCCAGCGCCTGCTGCGCCGGGACGACCTGCCCGCGATAGCTGACCTCGCCGACGCCCAGCAGCGCGATGCTGATGTGGGCCATGTGGGTCAGGTAACCCACCGAACCCTGGGACGGCACTTGCGGCGTGATGCCGCGATTGAGCAGCGCCAGCAACGCCTCGACCACCCGGCGATGGATGCCGGATTTGCCTTGGCTGTAGTTGAGAATGGCCGCGCAGAGGATCGCCCGGGTCTGCTCATCGGACAGCGCCGGGCCGACGCCACAGGCATGGCTGAGCAAGGTGTTGCGCGACAATTGGCTGAGCTGTTCGTCCTTGAGCGAGACATTGCACAAGGCGCCCAGCCCGGTGTTGACGCCATAGGCCCGTTCACCGCTTTCGACGATGCGCTGGACGATGGCCTGGGCATTGTCGATGCGCGCCCAGGCCTGGGCCGATAGCTCCAGCACAGCGCCGAAGCGGGCGACGGCGACCACGTCCTGCCAGCGCAGCGGGGCGTCGGCGATTACGATTTTTTCAGCCTGGGACATCTTCAACCTCATGGGAAATTCTTTTCAGCAACACACCTGGCTAAAGGCACTGCCTTTGTGGCGAGGGAGCTTGCTCCCGCTGGGCTGCGCAGCGGCCCCAAAATCTTGCGAGCGCTACGCACTCGAGCGGGAGCAAGCTCCCTCGCCACAACAGCCTGTCAGCCAAAAATAGCTGTTCGCCAGCCACCACAACCTCACACCACCGCAGCCCTGCGCTGCACAAACCGGTCAACATACTCATCCGCCGGCGAGTGCAGGATCTCCCTCGGCGTGCCGACCTGGATCAGCTTTCCGTCCTTGAGAATCGCGATGCGGTTGCCGATGCGTACGGCCTCGTCGAGGTCGTGGGTGATGAAAACGATGGTCTTGTGCAGCGTCTTTTGCAGTTCCAGCAACTGGTCCTGCATTTCCGCGCGGATCAGCGGATCGAGGGCGCTGAACGCCTCGTCCATCAGGATGATGTCAGTATCCGCCGCCAACGCCCGGGCCAGGCCGACGCGCTGGCGCATGCCGCCGGAGAGCTGGTGCGGGTATTTGTTCTCGTAGCCCTTCAGGCCCACGGTGCTGATCCAGTGCAACGCCCGTTCGGCGCAGACCTGCTTGCTTTCGCCGCGCACTTTCAAGCCGTAGGCGACGTTATCCAGCACGCTCTTGTGGGGCAGCAGGCCGAAGCTCTGGAACACCATGCTGATCTTGCGTCGACGAAACTCACGCAAGGCATCCATGTCCAGTTGCAGGATGTCTTCGCCGTCCACCAGGATCGCGCCGCTGGTAGGGTCGATCAACCGGTTGAAGTGGCGAACCAAAGTGGACTTGCCGGAACCGGACAGGCCCATGATCACAAAAATCTCACCGGTGCCGATGCTCAGCGACAGGTCGTTCACGCCGACCACGCAGCCGGTTTCGGCCAGCACCTGGTCCTTGGTCCTGTTTTGACGGATCAGCTCCAGGGCCTCCTTGGACCGGTTGCCGAAAATCTTGAAGACGTTCCTGACTTCGATCTTGCTGACGGCTGCGTTGCTCATTTGCTCACCTCATGCCGAGGACGACCGTAGGCCTGGGTAATGCGGTCGATGACCACGGCGAGAATCACGATGGCGAGCCCGGCTTCGAGGCCGCGCCCGACGTTGAGGGTCTGGATGCCGACCAGTACATCTTCACCCAGGCCACGGGCGCCGATCATCGAGGCGATGACCACCATCGACAGGGCCATCATGGTGGTCTGGTTGATCCCGGCCATGATGCTCGGCAGGGCCAGGGGCAGTTGCACGCCGAACAGCTGCTGCCAGCGGTTGGCGCCAAAGGCGTTGATGGCTTCCATGACTTCGCCGTCAACCTGGCGGATGCCCAGGTCGGTCAGGCGGATCAATGGCGGCGCGGCGTAGATCACCGTGGCGAAGATCGCCGGGACCTTGCCCAGGCCGAACAGCATCAACACCGGAATCAGGTACACGAAGCTTGGCATGGTCTGCATGATGTCCAGCAGGGGCATCAGCACCGAACGCAGGCGATTGCTGCGCGCCGAGAGAATGCCCAGCGGAATCCCGATCAGCACCGAAATCAGCGTCGCGACCAGCATCAGCGCGAGGGTCTGCATCAGTTTGTCCCACAGGCCCACCGCGCCCACCAGGAACAGCAGGCCGACGATTACCGCTGTCGCCACGACCTTGCGGGTGGCATGCCAGGCGACACCGCCGACGATCGCCAGCATCAGCCACCAGGGGGCCATGCGCAGCAGACCTTCAAGGTTGACGATAGCCCACAGCAACGTGTCGGAGATATGCCGGAACACATCGCCATAGTTGGTCACCAGGGAGTCGACCCAACCGTTGACCCAGTCGGCGATGGAGAAGGTAAAGCTTTCGGGAAACATAAGAGACTCTCGATCAGATGGATGCAGTGAACGTCCCGGCCAGCCCCACGGTTGGCCGGGAAATATTCGACCTACAGAGCCGCGTCGATTTTCCTGGCAGCGTCTTCGCTGACCCAGGCATGCCAGACTTCAGGATGTTCCTTCAGGAAGATCTTCGCCAGTTTCGGCGACTCGATCCGCTCTTTGGCCATGCGCCCGAGGTTCTGGTTCAGGATGTCGATCGGCAGGTTGACCTTTTCCAGCACTGCCACCAGTTCCGGGGCCTCGTCGTGGAAGGTCTTGGACAGGCCGACCTTGATGCTCACGCTTTTATCCACGCCCGGTTTTTCTTCGAGCTTCACCAGGTCGACCTGGCCCATCAGCGGTGTTGGCGACCAGTAGTAGAACAGGATCGGCTCGCCACGCTTGTAGCTCGACAGCACTGCCGCATCCAGCGCCGGGCCGGTGCCTGGGCGGAAGTTGGTGTAGGTTTTTTCCAGGCCGTAGCTTTTCAGCATTTCGCTGTTGTCCAGCTCGCAGGTCCAACCGGCCGGGCAGTTGTAGAAGCGGCCCTTGGACGGTTCCTCCTGATCCTTGAACACGGCGGCGTACTGGCCCAGGTCGGCGATATTCTTCAGGCCCGGGGCCTTGGCTTCGAGCTTGCGCTTGGCATCACCTTCGATCACGTAGCGCGGCACGTACCAGCCTTCGATCGCGCCGACCACCGGGGCACCGACGCCCACCACCTTGCCGGCCTTCTCGGCCTTGTTCCACACCTCACTGCGGCCGACCCACTCTTCGGCGAACACCTGGATGTCGTTGCTGCTCAGGGCGTTCTCCATGGTGATGGAGTTGCCTGGCAGACTGTCGGTCTTGCAGCCGTAGCCTTTTTCCAGCACCACTTGCATCACGTCGGTCAGCAGCATGCCGCTTTCCCAGTTCAGGCCGGCGAACTTCACCGGTTTGCCCGACTCGCACCAGCCGGCCGCTTGCGTGGCGCCGGCGCTGGCCAGCAGGCCCATGGCAAGCAATGTGGTCAGCAGGGTCTTGTTCGATTTCATTGTGTGACGCTCCTAATCAGTTGGATTGGCTTACGGCAGTCAAGAGGCATCCAGCCCTGTCAACGTCCCATCAGACCGCTTGGATGCGGCCCGCCCTGCTCGGTTGTGCGTCAACCGCGTCCTGCTCGACCGGCAGGATCAATTGATCGGGTACTGCGCTGTGCCACTTTCTGGCGATGAGGTAATACAACGCCGCCGGGACCACCAGACCGATGATCCACGAGATATCCACACCACCCATGGCTTTCACCAACGGGCCGGTATAGAACTTGGTGGCGATGAACGGCAACTGAACCAATACACCGAAGACGTAGACGCTGATGCCGAGGGCGTTCCAACGACCGTAGCGACCGTTCGGGTCGTTCAGTGCCGGCACGTCATAGCGCTCGCGCGTGATGCAGTAGTAGTCCACCAGGTTGATCGCGCTCCACGGCGTGAAGAATGCGAGCAAGAACAGGATGAAAGACTTGAACGCGCCGAGGAACGAATGCTGGCCGAGCAGCGCGATCAGGGTCGCGGCGCCGACGATGACCAGCACGAAGACCAGACGCTGCAAGCGCGTTACGCTCAGGTGCCCACGGAAACCGCTGATGATCGTCGCGATGCACATGAAGCTTCCGTAGGAGTTCAGCGTGGAGATGGTGACCTTGCCAAAGGCGATGCTGAAGTACAGCAGCGCAGCGGTGGCGCCGGTACCCCCCAGGCCTACGATGTAGGCGACTTCGTGACCGGCGAACTGCCCATTGGCCGAAGCGGCGGCAAACACGCCGAGGATCATCGCCACTTGCGCGCCGATGACGGAACCTGCGCCGGCGGCGAAAAAGGTTCTCACCGAGGACGTTTTGCTCGGCAGGTAACGCGAATAGTCAGCCACATAGGGGCCGAACGCGATCTGCCAGGATGCCGCGAGCGATACCGCCAGGAGGAAACTGCTCCAGCTGAAATGACGGATCTGCAGGAGCGCGCCAACGTCCGTCTGGCTGATCAGGCGAGCGAACAGGTAGACAAAGGCAATCACACCAATGACGCTGGCGACCCGGCCAATGAAGTGGATCACCCGGTAACCGAGCACCGTGACCAGCACGATGACGCTGGCGAAAATGAGAATGCCGAGACTGTCGCTGACACCAAACAACTGGCCCAGCGCCTGGCCGGAAAGCACGGTTCCCGTCGCGGTGAAACCCAGGTACATCAGGCACACCAGCACGATCGGGATAGCCGCGCCATACACACCGAACTGCACCCGGCTGGAGATCATCTGCGGCAGGCCCAGCTTGGGCCCTTGCGCGGCATGCAAGGCCATGACGCCACCGCCGAGCACCTGGCCGATCAGCAGACCGATCAACGACCAGAACACATCACCGCCAAGCACCACCGCCAACGCGCCGGTGACAATTGCCGTGATCTGCAGGTTGGCCCCCATCCAGAGGGTGAACTGGCTCAACAACCGACCGTGTCGCTCCGCTTCCGGGATGTAGTCGATCGAACGTTTCTCGATCAACGGCTTGCTGCTATCGCGTGTGCTGGTGACAGCCATGGTTCAACCTCTGTGGATTGTTCGGGTTCGGGCGATGCTTTTATGTGTGGGAGCGAGCCTGCTCGCGAAAGCGGTGTGTCATTCAACACATGCCTCGGATGACAAGCCGCCTTCGCGAGCAGGCTCGCTCCCACAAGGGATCCGGGATTATTTGCCGGTAATCATCGGCAGGTTCAGCCCCTGCTCCTTCGCACAATCAATGGCAATCTGGTAACCCGCATCGGCATGACGCATGACGCCAGTGCCCGGGTCGTTATGCAGTACGCGGGCGATACGCTCGGCCGCTTCGTCGGTGCCGTCGCAGACGATCACCATGCCCGAGTGCTGGGAGAAACCCATGCCGACGCCACCACCGTGGTGCAGCGACACCCAGGTCGCGCCACTGGCGGTATTGAGCAAGGCATTGAGCAGCGGCCAGTCGGAAACGGCGTCGGAGCCGTCCTGCATGGATTCGGTTTCACGGTTCGGGCTGGCGACGGAGCCGGAGTCCAGGTGGTCGCGGCCGATCACGATCGGCGCCGACAACTCACCGCTGCGCACCATCTCGTTGAAGGCCAGGCCCAACTTGGCGCGCTGGCCCAGGCCAACCCAGCAGATACGTGCAGGCAAACCCTGGAAGCTGATGCGCTCGCGGGCCATGTCCAGCCAGTTGTGCAGGTGAGCGTCGTCGGCGATCAGTTCCTTGACCTTGGCGTCGGTCTTGTAGATGTCCTGCGGGTCACCCGACAGCGCGGCCCAGCGGAACGGGCCGATGCCGCGGCAGAACAGCGGGCGGATATACGCCGGAACGAAGCCCGGGAAGTCGAAGGCATTCTCGACGCCCTCTTCCTGGGCCATCTGGCGGATGTTATTGCCGTAGTCGAAGGTCGGTACGCCCATTTTCTGGAAGGCCAGCATGGCTTCGACGTGAACGGCCATCGATTGCTTGGCGGCCTTCACCACGGCAGCAGGTTCGGTCTTGGCGCGGGCGCGGTATTCGTCCCAGGTCCAGCCGGCCGGCAGGTAACCGTTGAGCGGATCGTGGGCGCTGGTCTGGTCGGTGACCATGTCCGGGCGCACACCACGACGGACCATTTCCGGCAGGATTTCAGCCGCGTTCCCACACAACGCGATGGAAATCGCCTTGCCTTCGGCAGTGTATTTCTCGATGCGCGCCAAGGCGTCGTCGAGGTCTCTGGCTTGTTCGTCGACGTAGCGGGTTTTCAAACGGAAATCGATGCTGACCTGCTGGCATTCGATGTTCAGCGAGCACGCACCGGCCAAGGTCGCGGCCAAGGGTTGCGCGCCGCCCATGCCACCCAGGCCGGCGGTCAGGACCCAACGGCCCTTGAGGTTGGAATCGTAATGCTGGCGACCAGCCTCGACGAAGGTTTCATAAGTGCCTTGGACGATGCCCTGGCTGCCGATGTAGATCCAGCTGCCGGCGGTCATCTGGCCGTACATGGCCAGGCCCTTCGCGTCGAGTTCGTTGAAATGCTCCCAACTGGCCCAGTGCGGCACCAGGTTGGAGTTGGCGATCAGTACGCGAGGAGCGTTGCTGTGGGTCTTGAATACGCCCACCGGCTTGCCGGATTGCACCAGCAGGGTTTCGTCGTCATTCAGGTTGGTCAGGCTTTCGACAATCTTGTCGTAGCATTCCCAGTTGCGCGCCGCGCGACCGATGCCACCGTAGACCACCAACTCCTTCGGGTTCTCCGCCACTTCCGGGTCGAGGTTGTTCATCAACATCCGCAGCGGCGCTTCAGTCAGCCAGCTCTTGGCGGTCAGCGTGTTACCGCGAGGCGCGCGGATTTCAACGTCACGGTATTTTTCAGGTTTGCGGGTAGCGTCGGTCACAGCAAAAACTCCTCAGCGATCAATCCAGACCAGCCCGGGCGGTGGGCAGTGATTCAGCGAACGTTGCGTTGAATGCAGGCGACTCATACGCATACGTCTTTACTTGTATGTACAAGCATATGCAATCAAGCGGCCAACTTGTCCGAGGCGATGTTCATAAACAGCTGGGGAGTTGGCTGAAAGCCCTGTGGTTGAAGGGCTGCCGAGTTGCATGAAATTTTTGTAAAGGATTTTTCAGGGGTCAGTCGGAGGGGCATAAAAGCGTGGTATTGCGCCACGCTGGGGCGTTCGGTAACAAGTTGGTGCGTGCAGAAGGAACAATGAAAGGCTTTTTGTGGCGAGGGAGCTTGCTCCCGCTGGGCCGGTCCGACGCTTCGGTGTAGCGGCCCCTATTTTGCGACTGCTGCGCAGTCGAGCGGGAGCAAGCTCCCTCGCCACAAAAGCGCTATCGCCAGGCGACTTAGTGGGCCGTCAGCTCGATCACGCAGCATTGGCCGTGGGTGGTGATCTCCAGCAGCCCGGTGTTGCCGCTCAGTTGCAGGCAGTCATAAAGCCCCAGCGTCTGGACCGCCTCGTCAATATTGACCCTCAGCGTCGGCGCCGCGCTGAACACCAACACCGTCCCCGCCTCGCTGAGAAAATGCTGCTGCCCACCCATCCACTGCAACCGCGCGCGGTAACGCTGCGGCGCATAGATCAGGTTGAAATCGCGGATCGGCCCGCCCAGCAAGGTGCAGTGCACATGGCTTTCGCCGCTGAACGCAAACGGGTCCAGCGGATGCAATGCCCGCGTGGCCTGGCCATCGACATTCAGCGTCATGCCGTCACCCTGCAAGACACTGATGACCCGTTCATAACCGGCGAAGGTGGAAAAACCGCCCGACTCAGCGATATCGGCGATCGACAGGCGCCAACCGAAACCTTCCAGGCCGGTGCCTGCATCGCGGGTGATTTCTTCGGTGCTGCCACCGCCGTTTTTCCACGGCATGCGTGGGTAGTTGGCGGCGCGTAAAACCTTCAGCTGGCTCATTTGTGAAAGCGTCCTTCCAGGCTATGGCGGGAGCCCGGATGGATCAGGCGCGCGGCGGTCACCGGCTGGCGCCCGGACCAGGTGCGACGGCGAATCAGCAGGCACGGCTCGCCCCGCTCGATCTGCAACAGCTTGCATTCGCTCGGCTCGGCCAGGATCGCCTCGACCACATGCTCCCCCTCGGTCAGCGGCGCGACCTGGTTCAGGTAAGCGTAAGGCGTTTGCTGGGTGAAGTCCTGCTTGAGGTAGTCGGGCGCCACGAGCGCATTGACGAAACGGTCCTCGATCTGCACGGGAATGTCGTTCTCGAAATGCACGATCAGCGAGTGAAAGACCTTCTGGCCTTCGCGCATATCCAGGGCCAGGGCACGTTCGGAGCCGGCGGCCTCCTCTTCCAGGGTAATGACCTTGCAGGTATGGCGATGACCCCGGGAGGCGATTTCATCGGCGATGTTGTGCACTTCGAACAGCGCGGACTGGCTCTTGGGCTCGGCGACGAACGTGCCGACACCCTGCATGCGCACCAACAGGCCATCGGCGGTCATTTCCCGCAGGGCACGGTTGATGGTCATGCGGCTGAAGCCCAACTGACTGACCAGTTCGCTTTCCGACGGCACGCGATAGTGCGGCGGCCAGTTTCCACTGTCGATCTGCTGGGTGATCATCTGTTTGACGCGGGCGTACAAGGGCGCCGGACTGTCACCCATGGTTGCGGCCAGCGGCGGTTTGGCAGGCGGAGTCGGCACGGCGGTTCCCTGTTCTGCAAATTAGGTGGCTAGCTTGCCGGAGTTTACCGGCCAGGCAAACGTCTGTATATGTATATACAAATTTCACAGATGAGGGTCAATCATGTCCGCCTTCTTTGCCGAACGCGCGCTGCTGCCTAGTGGATGGGCCAATGATGTACGTCTTGAGGTCGACGCCAACGGCATCCTGACCCACATCCAGGCCGACGCCCACGCAGACGGCGCCGAACGACTGGACGGCCCGCTCTTGCCAGGCATGCCGAACCTGCATTCCCATGCTTTCCAGCGGGCCATGGCCGGACTGGCTGAGGTGGCCGGCAACCCCAACGACAGCTTCTGGACATGGCGTGACCTGATGTACCGCCTTGTCGGGAAAATCAGCCCCGGGCAACTCGGCATTATCGCCCGCCAGCTGTACATCGAAATGCTCAAGGCCGGCTACACCTCGGTCGCCGAATTCCACTACGTGCACCATGACGTCGACGGCGCGCCCTACGTTGACCCCGCTGAACTGGCGCTGCGCATCAGCCACGCCGCCAGCGCCGCCGGCATCGGCCTGACGTTGCTGCCGGTGCTCTACAGCCATTCCGGCTTCGGCGGCCAGGCGCCCAACGAGGGGCAGCGCCGGTTCATCAACAGCACCGAAAACTACCTGAAGCTTCAGGAGCGCTTGCAACCCGTCCTGGCCGGGCAAGCCAATCAGGCGCTGGGCTTGTGTTTCCACTCCTTGCGCGCCGTGACGCCCGGACAGATCAAGGACGTACTGGCCGCCAGCGATCCGCATTGCCCGGTGCACATCCACATCGCCGAACAGCAAAAGGAAGTCGACGATTGCCTGAGCTGGAGTGGCGCGCGGCCGCTGCAATGGCTGTACGAAAATACCGAAGTCGACCAGCGCTGGTGCCTGGTTCACGCAACGCACGCCAACCCCCAGGAAGTCAGCCTCATGGCCAGGAGCCGGGCGATTGCCGGGTTGTGCCTGACCACTGAAGCCAATCTGGGCGACGGGATTTTCCCGGCCGTGGACTTCCTCGCCCAAGGTGGGCGGATGGGCATCGGTTCCGACAGCCATGTGTCGTTGAGTGTGGTGGAAGAGTTGCGTTGGCTGGAATACGGCCAGCGATTGCGAGACCAGCGGCGCAACCGGTTATATCGAACGGACCAACCGATGGTCGGGCGCACGCTGTATGACGCCGCGCTGGACGGTGGCGCCCAGGCCCTGGGACAACCCATCGGTGCTTTCACAGTAGGTAAGCGCGCCGATTGGCTGGTGCTTGATGGCAACGATCCGTACCTGGCCACGGCCAACGGCGACGGTATTCTCAATCGTTGGCTGTTCGCCGGTGGCGATCGCCAGGTGCGGGATGTGATGGTGGGTGGCAAGTGGGTGGTGCGCGATGGGCGCCATGCCGGCGAAGAGGAAAGCGCACGGGCGTTCACCCAGGTGTTGCGCGAGCTGCTGGGCTGATCCTCATAACAACAATGTGGGAGCGAGCCTGCTCGCGAAGGCGGACCATCAATCAACTTATGTGTTGAATATGAAGCCCTCTTCGCGAGCAGGCTCGCTCCCACAGATGTTACGGAGTCAGTCCGAAGTCTTCGCCATCTGCCGGTCCGATGCGCGCCAGACCAACCGCGTCGTGTCATAGCCCTGCTGGCGGGCCTTGCTCAGCAGTTCTTCACGTACATCCACCTTCACCGTCGGCGTCCGGGACAGCAACCACATGTAGCGCCGGCTCGGGTCGCCGACGATGGCGGTCTTGTAGTCGTCGCTGACGTACAACACCCAATATTCCCCTTTTGCCACGCCCGGCAGGATCCGCGAGAACCAGGTATCGAATTCGACCCAGAGCTTGTCGGTTTTACCCGGCACTTGCGGGTAAGCCGTGCCCCTGGCCTCTTCCCATTTCCAGTCGGAAGTCAGGCAGCGGTTGAATACGTCCATGTTGCCGTCAGGCTTGAGGGTGTAATGCGCTTCGGATTGCGCGCAGTTGCGCTGGAAGTACATCGGCAGGCGGGCCAGTTCGTACCAGGTCCCTTGGTACCGCTTGAGATTGACGCTGTTGACTGTCTTGGGCGCCAACGGGTCTACGCCAGAAGAGGCACAGCCGGCCAATACCAGGCCAGCCAGAAGCACAAAAACTAACCGCATCATTATTTTTTTCTCCCGTGGGCGCTTGGCCCCGGTTTACTTCAGGTTACTTCAGGCCTTGGCCGGAAAACATCAACACTTTGTCACCGGCATACTGCACGCTGATAAAGCTTTTCTGGTCGCCCCAGGTGCAGCTGGACATGCCGAGCGCGCCCGAACAATCAGTCGGTTTCCCCAGTAACGTTTCGACTTCGGCCTTGGGCATGCCAGCCGACAGCTTCGAATAGTTTTCCTGGTTGACCTTGCTGCATGCGGTCAAGACGACGCACACAAACAGCAGGGCGATGGATCGCAGCGACATGAGTAACTCCTGGAGCGGAAGGGAGGTGGCAGGGTGCCAACCTGATCCTTAGAAGAGAAAACCCCTGTCTGGTTCCCTCGTGCCCCTGGTATTTATTGGCTGTGCAGCGGTGTTTCATCGGAAATCAACCGGTTTGTGACGCGGTCGTGCCTTTCGTCGGGAGCGCCCCCTCGACGCCTGATGGGACGGGCTTTTGCGCCGATAAAAAGTAACAGCGCAAAATCTTGCACTATGGCAAATTGGCAGCCCTTCCTGACCCGTCCCTACGCGGTAGCGTTCTTAATGACCAGAAACATGAAATTCAGCCACAAAATCCTGCTGGCTGCCGCCCTTGTGGTGGCCGTCGCATTCGCCTGTTTCATCCTGTTCAACGACTATCGTCAACGACAAAGTCTCAACACCAGCACCGAGACGTCCATGCAGGAACTCGGCAACCTGACCAGTCGCAATATCCAGACATGGGTCGAAGGCCGAATCCAATTGCTGCAATCGCTGGCCCAACAAATCGCCATCGACGGAAACAGTGCCGAAAGCCTGAAACGCGCCGTGGGCCTGCCGGCCTACACCGGTAATTTCCAGCTCAGCTATTTCGGCGGTACCGACGGTGTGATGTTCTCGATACCGGCCGGTAATCGTGCCGCCGACTACGACCCGCGTGCCCGTGGCTGGTACAAGGCCGCCAATAGCGCCCAGCAGACCATCGTCACCGAGCCCTACATCGCGGCCTCGTCGGGCAAGCTGGTGATCACCGTTGCCACGCCGGTACAGCGTCAGAACCAGATGATCGGCGTGGCTGGCGCGGACATCGACCTGTCGAGCGTCAGCGCCATCATCAACTCGCTGAACTTCGGCGGCCATGGCCATGCGTTCATCGTCAGCGCCGACGGCAAGATCCTGATCCACCCTGACAGCAAGCGTGTCCTCAAGACGCTTGCCGAGGCCTACCCCAACGGCGCACCGCAAATCGGCCCGGGCCTGAAGGAAGTCGAACTCGACGGCAAGACTCAATTCATCTCCTTTACCCAGGTCAACGGCGTGCCCGGAGCCAACTGGTACGTGGCGCTGGTACTCGATAAAGACACCGCCCTGGCGATGCTCAGCGAATTTCGCACCTCGGCGCTGATCGCCATGATCATCGCCGTGGTGTTCATCATCGCCCTTCTGGGCATGCTGATCCGGGTGCTGATGCAACCGCTGCTGACCATGGGCCGCGCCATGCACGATATCGCCGAAGGCGAAGGCGACCTGACTCGGCGCCTGACCATTCATGGCCAGGACGAATTCGGTGCGCTGGGTACCTCGTTCAACCGCTTCGTCGAGCGTATCCATACTTCGATCCGCGAAGTGGCTTCGGCGACCGGCCAGGTCAACGAAGTCGCCCTGCGGGTGGTAAGCGCGTCCAACTCGTCGATGTACAACTCCGACCAGCAGGCCTCGCGGACCAGCAGCGTGGCCGCGGCCATCAACCAGCTCGGCGCCGCCGCCCAGGAGATCGCCCAGAACGCCGCCCTCGCCTCGCAGCATTCCAGTGAAGCCCGTAACCTGGCCGAAGACGGCCAGCAAGTAGTGGATAAGACCATTACGGCGATGCAGCAGCTGTCGGCCAAGATCAGCGATTCGTGCGGCAACATCGAAACCCTGAACAGCAACACGGTGAACATCGGCCAGATCCTGGAAGTGATCACCAGCATTTCCCAGCAGACCAACCTGCTCGCCCTGAACGCCGCCATCGAAGCCGCCCGTGCCGGTGAAGCCGGTCGCGGTTTCGCGGTGGTTGCCGATGAAGTGCGCAACCTGGCCCACCGTACCCAGGATTCGGCGCAGCAAGTGCAGAAGATGATCGAAGAGTTGCAGGTCGGCGCGCGGGAAGCGGTGCTGACCATGACCGACAGCCAGCGTCAGAGCGAAAGCAGCGTTGGCATCGCCAACCAGGCGGGCGAACGCCTGGGCAGCGTGACCCAGCGCATCGGCGAAATCGACGGCATGAACCAGTCCGTGGCGACCGCCACCGAAGAACAGACCGCCGTGGTGGAATCGATCAACGTCGACATCAACGAGATCAACACGCTAAACCAGGAAGGCGTGGAAAACCTGCAAGCCACGTTGCGGGCCTGTTCCGACCTGGAGCAGCAGGCGGCGCGGTTGAAGCAATTGGTGGGTAGTTTCCGGATCTGATTTCTTGCGGGCCCCTTCGCGAGCAGGCTCGCTCCCACAGTTGACTGAGTTCTATCAGAGAAACGCGATCGACTGTGGGAGCGAGCCTGCTCGCGATGGCAATAGCGGCCACAACACAATTTAGAATCTGGATCCAGGCCTCTTCAGGAATTCCAGCTCCTCAGCCGTGGACTCACGCCCAAGCACCGCATTGCGATGAGGGAAGCGTCCAAACCGGGCAATGATCTTCTGATGCCGTTCGGCATAATCCAGGTTGTCTTCAAACACCGCCCGCTGCGCCTCCGGTTGCTCCCGGACCAGGTCGATGAACCGCGACACGGCTTCGTTCTGTACCGCGAGGTTTTCGCAGTGTTCGAGTACCAGATAAATGAATACGCGCTGGATGGGCTTGAGTTGCCGGTCGAAACCCGCCGCCAGCCCCTGTGCTACCAGCGCTTGGGCACGCAGGTCGCCGGAAAAGCTTCTGGGGGTGTCGCGAAATATCATCCGCGGCAGTTGATCGAGTAACAGCACCAGGGCCAGCCAACCTTCCGGGCGTTGCACCCATTCGGTCAATCCGCCGGCCAGTGCCTGCTCGACCTGAGCGCCGAAGCGCTCTTGCGCCTGGCGATCATGGCCTTTGCCGAACCACAGCTTGCCCTTGTCAGCCGCGATGTCATCGGGTGATTCGGCTGAACCGAACCACCAATCGAGCAACGGCTGCCAGGGCTCGGCCATGATTTATTCCTTGTGGTAGGCCGTGGCGCGCGCCACTTCTTCCTTCGAGCCGAGGAACACCGCTACGCGCTGGTGCAGGCCTTCGGGCTGGATGTCGAGAATGCGTTGGTGGCCATCGGTGGAAGCGCCACCGGCCTGCTCCACCAGGAACGACATCGGGTTGGCTTCGTACATCAGGCGCAGCTTGCCTGGCTTGGAGGGCTCGCGGCTGTCGCGTGGGTACATGAACAGGCCACCACGGGTCAGGATGCGGTGCACATCGGCAACCATCGCGGCGACCCAGCGCATGTTGTAGTTCTTCTTCAGCGGGCCTTCTTCGCCGGCCAGCAGCTCGCTGACGTAGCGTTGTACCGGGGCTTCCCAGTGACGCTGGTTGGACATGTTGATGGCGAACTCCTGAGTGGTCTCAGGAATGGTGATGTCTTCGTGGGTCAGGACAAAACTGCCCATCTCGCGATCCAGGGTGAAGCCTTTCACGCCGTCGCCCAAGGTCAGTACCAGCATGGTCTGAGGCCCGTAGATGGCATAGCCGGCGGCGACCTGTTCGGTGCCTGGCTGCAGGAAGGCCTTTTCGTTCAACGCTTCGTTCTGGCTCAGGTACTCGTTCGGGCAACGCAGTACCGAGAAGATGGTGCCGACCGGCGCGTTGATGTCGATGTTCGACGAGCCGTCCAACGGGTCGAACACCAGCAGGTAGGCGCCCTTGGGATACTTGCCCGGGATCTGGTAGGCATTGTCCATTTCCTCGGACGCCATGCCGGCCAGGTGACCGCCCCACTCGTTGGCTTCGAGCAGGATTTCGTTGGACAGTACGTCGAGCTTCTTCTGCACTTCGCCCTGCACGTTCTCGGTGCCCATGCTGCCAAGGACACCACCCAGCGCGCCCTTGGAAACGGCGTGGCTGATTTCCTTGCACGCACGCGCCACCACTTCGATCAAAAAGCGCAGATCGGCAGGGGTATTGTTGCTGCGGGTCTGCTCAATCAAATAGCGACTCAAGGTAACGCGGGACATGGACGGCTCCGAAGAATAGGGGGCGGAAAACCCGCGCAGTTTAGCGCGAGTCGGGAGTTAATTCCTCCTATGAGACGGGATATGGAGGATTGAGTTCACGGGGTGGCGGTTGCTCGTGATTTTGAGGTGGCAGGGAGACCGCTTTCGCGAGCAAGCCCGCTCCCACATTGGAACGCGGATTCCTGTGGGAGCGGGCTTGCTCGCGAAACAGACAACTCGGTTTGCATTTCAGGATTTGACCGGTGGCTTGCGCAACAGGCTGAACGCCATCGCTGCGAGGAACAGCACACTCAGCAGCAACACCGCCCACAAGCCGATTTTTTTCCAATTGGTCTCGACGGGCGCAGGCGTGGTTTCGACTCTCGGGGTCGACGTGGCCGTGCCGTTCACCGTCGCCGTACCCAACGTCGCCAGCCGCGAAGGTTTGTAGTCGGGCACCAACGTGGTCAATGGCAAACTGGCCGCCTTGACTGTCGCACTGCCCAGCGCCAAGCGCCAGGGGCCCTCGCCGCGCGCCAGGAACACCACCTGGGTCGGACGCACGGCAAAGCGCAGGGCCGGGGCCTCGGCGCCCAGACCGCCGCCGCGCTCGTCCACCGTCAGCTTCAGTTGTTGAACGGTCTGGCCGGACAGTTGCAGCTGGTTTTGCAACACGTCCTGGCCATTCTGGGTCAGGCGATAGAGCAGACCGCTGCCCATCGGCTGCCAGGGTTGGCTGCTTTCGCGGCGACCGGCCAGGGTCGCTGGCGCCAGGGTGTTGGCCTGGCTCAACTCGATCTGCACCTGTTCGACGTTCAACCCCATGGGTAACTGCCAGGTGTATTCGCCGGCCTTGGTCGTGCCACCGGCCAGAGGCTGCGACCAGACCAACGGCAGTGGCAGGCTTTCGCGGCTGGCGCTTTGCAGCTGGGCCGAGGTCAGCACCGGCGCCGAGGACGGCGAATCCCACAGCAGTCGCAAGTAGCGCGCCGACTGCCCCGGCAAGCTCACCTCATGCTGCTCGACCCGCTCATCGGCAAACGTCAGCCGGGCGATCTGGCCTTCGCCCCACGACTGCCAGTGCTGCAAGTCGTCGCTGGCTTCGATGGTGAAGCGCTGGAAGCCATCGCGCTCGCTGGTCCAGTCGAGGATCAATTGCTGCAACGGCGCCTTGATCGCGCTGGCGTCCAGCAACCAGCCGCGCAACTCTTCCTCGCCCGCCTCGAGCCGACTGGACGGCTGGACTTCCACCAGCGTGCCGTTGGCGTTCGATTGCACACGCACGCTGGGCGCACGCTCGCTGTCATCGGCGGCGTTGTACAGCGGGAACCATTTCACATCGGTGAGCGTGCGACTTTCCCGGCTCTGCGCCGACTCGCGAACCAATGCGTAGGCCTGGGCCTGGCCCGCCGCGTTGAAGACCCGCAAGTCGCTCAGGTCGGTCTGGCGCGCCTGCAACTGCACGTCCAGCGGCAACGCCAGGCGATACCACGGCCCCTCGCCGCTCAAGGCCAACGGCACCTGATGGGCGAAGTCTTGCGGTTGTTCCTGTGCCGCGGCCGACATGGCCACCCACAACCCCACCACGCCCAGCCCGATTCGACTCAACTTGCGACTCAAGATGACACTCCCTCACTGACAGGCATCGGCGGCTCGGCATCCACGGCCGGCTCCGGGCGTTTGGGTGGCAGCGGCGCAAAGTAGCCGACCACCAACAGCAACACGCCCACGCCGATGAACGACACGATCCGCGCCAGACCGCCACGGTTACTCAATTCGACAAAGAACAGCTTGGCCACGACCACCGCAATCAACGCCGCGCCGATCAGCCACACCTCGCGACGATGCCGCAGGTGTCCGCCAATCATCAGGCCCAGGGCGATCAGGGTCCAGACAATGGACAACCCGGCCTGCACGAACATCGATTCAAGCAATGCATCCAGCTCGAACGGCACATCCATCCACTGGTGCGCAGTGCGCATCACCAAGGCGGTGAAGAACGCGAACAGCGACACGCCGGCGATCAACTGACCGACCTGTCCGATCCGACTCCAGCGGTTCGTCGTTTGCTCCACGGCGTTGCGGGCCCACACATAGATACCGAACAAGGCGAACAGCAGACCCAGCTCCAACGGATTGAGCAACGGCACATAAGGCAGCGGCTCCGAGTTGCCATCACTGAACGTGTTGGTCAGCCAGAACCAACCGAGCATCAACAGTGCCATGGGTGCCGCCGCGTAGACGCGGTATTCGCGCGGTTGGGCCGACACCGGCCACGGCAAGGTACGCGGCGTGGCCATCAGCACCAGGTAGAGGCCCGGCAGGATCGCCCAGGCCAACCACCGCCAGGCATTGTACTGCTCGGACAGCAACAGCAGGCCGTAACGCAACTCCAGCATCAGCACCGCCATCAACAACCAGCAACCGAGCACGTGGGCGGTGCTGCGCGCCTGGGCCGGCAGCGTCGCGGCCAGGCGCTTGAGCGACAGGAAATGCACGGCAAATACCGCCAGCCAGGCCAGCCAGCCGAAATCCGCCGCAGGGTGATAACGGCTGTGCCCGATCGCCACCAGCACACAGCCTGCTGCTGGAATCAACAAGGTGCACAGTAACCCCAGCGCCGGCCATTTCAAGCGCAGCGACAAAACGCTCCACACCGCCACACTGGCGGCCGCGACAATCAACAACAAACTGCCTTGCAGGTTTTGCGGGGCAAAGCGCAGCACTTCGCTGCCCCACGCCAGCGCCCACCAACCGGCGCCCCAGATCAGCAGCAGCTCGGACAGGCGCTGCAAACTCAAGGCATCGAGTTCCCGCGCCGCGTGCGCCTTTTGCAGACGCCATGCGCCCACCAGCGCAGCCAGCCCCAGCATCAGCGGTGTCCAGAATCCGCTGTGGGCCAAGGGACGCAGGTCCTCGGCATCAAGCGAGCCCAGCAGCGCCGGCCCTGCCATCAGGAAAGCCGCACCGCCAATCACTTGCAGCAGCAGGCCAAAGACAAAGCTCACGCGCTGCTTCAGGTACAGGCTCAGCCAGATGATCAACAGACCGCTGGCCGCCCACACGCCGCTCGCCGTTTGCCAGGGCAACACGAACAGTACCGCGAGATTGATCAGCACCAACCCAGCCAGCAACACCACCGACAAGCCGCGCAGCAAGCGCACATCGTTGCGCACCATGTCGTCGCGCGCCGCCAGCAACATACCGCCGATCAATGCCAGGCCGATCAACGAGGCGCTGAGCAGACCGCTCCAACCAGCGTTGAACACCGCCGCCGAATCGCCTTCGGCGCCTTGCAGACGCAGCAGGAACAGCGCACCGCCGAGCAGTTGCACGGCGAAAGCGGTAAACAGGAAGCTGCGTGATTGCAGGCGCAGGCCGACAAACAGCGTCACCAGCCCGGCCAACGCCCAGGCGATGGCAGTACCATGAATAAAGAAAAACAGCGGTGCCAGCAGGTAGAGGAAGCCAAGCCCCAGCACCGCCAGCACGGGTTGCCCGCGCAGCTCCCAACTGGCGGCGTGCCCGGGCTCGGCCTTGCGCAATTGATAGAAGCTGAACAGCAAGGCGCCACCGAGCATCAACGCGCCCAGCCATGAGCCTTCCAGCAGGCTGCCTTCGCCGCCATGCAGTTCGCTGACGAAGGCCAGCGCCGACCCCAATTGCAGCAACAGGGCAAAGATTCGCGCAAAAGGTCGCTGCTGACGCAGGCCGAGCCAGAAGATCCCGGCGCCTTCCACCGCCCACGCTGCGGCAGTCCAACGGGCGTCGAGGCCAAGGGGAATCGCCAGGCTGGTGAAAATCACGCCCAGGGCGAGGCAGGTTTCGGCCAGCAATACAGCGCGCCCGCCCATCAATACGCGGGCCAGCCCCATATAGATCATGCCCAGGGCCAGGGCGCTGAAGGCGGCGGCGAATTCCAGATGCTGCACCAACGCGAACTGCAAGCCGAAGCCCACCAGCGGCGGACCGAACAGCATGCTGCCGTCCACATAGTCGCCCTTGCGCGCCGACCAGCGCAGCAGCGCTTGGCGGCTGTCATCTTCAGGCGCATCGCTCATTTCCAGCAGCTTGCGCCGGGTGAACAGCAACCCGATCGCCAGGTACATCAGGAAGAACACGATGAGGAACGGCTCAGTGCTCCAGAGCAGCTCCGGCGTATAGGAACGCAGGCCCCAGGCGAAACCGATGCCGAAAGTGCCGACGAAGCCGATCAGGTTGAGCAGGCGCCAGGCGCGGAACCAGGCAATCGCGAAGATGCCGGTATTGAGCAGGATGAAATAGCTGAACAGCGCGACATGGTTGCCGCTGCCGGTGGAGGTCAGGATCGGCGCGGCGAAGCCGCCCAGTGCGGCAGCTGCCGCCAGCCCCAGGGCATTCTGGGTAACGGCCAGGATCGCGGAAAACACCGTGACTGCAACCAACAGGCCCAGGGCAGCCTTGGAATCGAGCAGCGGGTGCAGGCGCATGGCGGCGAACACGGTCAGGTACAGCACCGCAATCCCCGTCCCCTGCAACATCAACGCATAGTTGCTGTTGCGGTGGCGCAACCACCAGCCCAGGCCCAACAGGCCCAAGGCACTGGCCGCGACGCCGGCGTAACGCAACTCGATCGGCACTACCATGCCTTCAGTGGCGTAGCGCAGCAGGAAGGCCAGGCCGAGGAACAACAGCACCACGCCGACCCGCAGCACGGTGTTGCCGCCGAACAGCCAGTTGCGCGCGCCCGTCCAGGCACGATCGATCAGATTCGGACCGCGAGGGGCCGTCGGCTCGGTAGTCCTCGGTTCCAGGGGCAGAGGTTCGAAGTCGCGGGTTGCGCGCCGACTGGATGTTTCGGGCGCGGGTTTCCAAACGTCATCGGGCAACGGCTGGCTGGCCTGGGTGGCCATCGCGGGGATTGGTTCGAGTTCTGGCGGCAGCTGCCAGATGAGCTCCGGATCGGTGCGCGCCTCGGGCTTCGCCGCTTGGGCAACGACAATTTCCGGTGCTGGAGCCGGTTCACTCGGTTCGGCCACGTTGCCGCGTTCGAGCACCGCCAGACGCGCTTCCAGCGTGAGCAAGCTGCGTTGGGCATCTTGCAGCAGGATCTGTTGCTTGGCGGCCTGGATACCCAGGCGTCCCAGTCGAAACGACTGGGCGATGCCAAGTCCCACCAGCGCACCGATCAGCGCGTCGGCAAACGACTCTTCCACCACCCAGCCGAGTGCCAGGCCCAACAGTGTCAAAATCCATTGCATATGGTCGATATCCCTAAGCGGCCCGTTGCGGGCATGACCGGGGTGATGTGGGGTCTGGCTCAGTCTAGTAGCACGGCACATACCTTGTGGGAGCGAGCCTGCTCGCGAAGAGGGCCTCAGACCCAACATCAAATTGGCTGAGAAACCGCTTTCGCGAGCAGGCTCGCTCCCACAAAGGTTACTTTTGACTGAGCTGCGACACCGCAGCCCGGCGAAACTGACGCTTAGTATATCGACGAAGCCCTACCGCCGTTGGGCTTCGCTCACATTTCTTGCAACAGTCAGTCCAGGGCCTTCCAGATATCGGTGGCGTATTCGCGAATGGTCCGGTCCGAGGAGAACCAGCCCATGCGCGCGGTGTTGAGCACCGCCGAGCGCCACCACTGCTTGGGATCGTGCCACCTCTCCTCGACTTTGGCCTGGGCGTTCCAGTAGGCGTCGAAATCGGCACAGACCAGGAAGCGGTCGTAATCCACCAGCGAGTCCACCAGCCCGGTGTAGCGCATCGGATCGTCCGGCGAGAACACCCCGCCACGAATCGCCTGCAGCACATCGTTGAGGCGATGGGATGCGGCGATGTCCGGCGCGGCACTGAATTCGCCGTTGCGCTTGCGCGCTTCCACCTGCTCGGCGGTCAGGCCGAAGATGAACATGTGCTCGCCACCGACGCGGTCATGCATTTCCACGTTGGCGCCGTCCATGGTGCCGATGGTCAGCGCGCCGTTGAGGCCGAACTTCATGTTGCTGGTACCCGAGGCCTCGAAACCGGCCGTGGAAATCTGCTCCGAGAGGTCCGCCGCCGGGATGATGCTTTCGGCCAGGCTGACGTTGTAGTTGGGCAGGAACACCACTTTGAGCAAGCCGCGCACGGTCGGGTCGTTGTTCACCACCCGGGCGATGTCGTTGGTCAGCTTGATAATCAGCTTGGCCTGGTGATAACTGGCGGCGGCCTTGCCGGCGAAGATCTTCACCCGCGGCACCCAATCCACCTCAGGCTCGGCGCGGATCGCCTGGTACAGCGCCACGGTGTGCATCAGGTTGAGCAACTGGCGTTTGTACTCGTGGATCCGCTTGACCTGCACGTCGAACATCGCCGCCGGGTTGACGGCAATGCCCAGCCGCTCGTGAATCAGGTAGGCCAGGGCTTTCTTGCTGTGCAGGCGCTGCTCGGCGAATTGCTTGCGGAACGCCGGTTTGTCGGCAAACGGCTCCAGTTCGATCAGCCGCTCCTCGGGGTTGTCGAGCACGCTCGGGCCGAGGGCGTCGACCATCATCGAGGTCAGTTCGGCGTTGGCCTGGAACAGCCAGCGGCGGAAAGTGATGCCGTTGGTCTTGTTGTTGATCCGGTCCGGGTAAAGTTTGTGCAGCTCAGAGAATACGGTGCTGCGCATCAGTTGCGTGTGCAGCCCGGACACGCCGTTGACGCTGTGGGAACCGAGGAACGCGAGGTTACCCATGCGCACCCGGCGGCCGTTGTCTTCTTCGATCAGCGACACCGAGCGCAACACGTCGAAATCGTGCACGCCCTTGGCCCGCAGCGAATCGATATGCTGGGCGTTGATCAGGTAGATGATCTGCATGTGCCGCGGCAACATGCGCTCCATCAGCCCCACCGGCCAGGTTTCCAATGCTTCTGGCAGCAGCGTGTGGTTGGTATAGGAGAGCGTGTCCTGGGTGATCTGCCAGGCCGCGTCCCACGCCACGTCGTAGACGTCCACCAGCTGGCGCATCAGCTCAGCCACGGCAATCGACGGATGAGTGTCGTTGAGCTGGATCGCCGCGTGATCGCCCAGGGTCAGTACCGAGGTGTGCATGTTGCGATGGCGGCGCAGCAAATCCTGCAGCGAAGCAGCGACGAAGAAATATTCCTGGCGCAGGCGCAGTTCCTGGCCGGCTTCGGTGCTGTCGGCCGGATACAGCACGCGGGAAATACTCTCGGCGCGGGCCACTTCCGCTACTGCGCCGAGGTGGTCGCCAGCGTTGAAGCGCTCCAGATGCAGGTCTTCCACGGCTCGGGCGCGCCACAGGCGCAAGGTATTGACGCTGGCACCACGCCAGCCGACGACCGGCGTGTCATAGGCAATCGCCCGTACGGTTTCGGCCGGGGACCAGACTTGCCGGGTCTTGCCGGTGTCGTCGGTGACCGTCTCGACGCTGCCGCCGAAGCCGATCGGGTAGACGACCTCCGGCCGCTCGAATTCCCACGGGTTGCCGAAGTCCAGCCAGTGTTCGGTCTGCTCCTGTTGCCAGCCGTCGACAATCGCCTGGCGGAACAGGCCGTGCTCGTAACGAATGCCATAACCATGGCCGGCGATTCCGAGGGTCGACATGCTTTCCATGAAGCACGCCGCCAGACGGCCGAGACCGCCGTTGCCCAAGGCCGCGTCGGGCTCCAGCAGACGGATGCGCTCAAGGTCCACGCCCAGCTCGGTCAAGGCCTCGCGGGCGGTGTCCAGCAAGCCGAGGTTGCTCAGGCTGTCGTACAGCAGCCGGCCGATGAGAAACTCCAGGGAGAGGTAGTAGACGCGCTTCTGGCCCTTTCGGTAGATCTGCCGCGTATGGTCCATCCAGTGTTCGACCATATGGTCGCGGGCAGCGAGGGCGATGGCTTCGAACCAATCGTGATCAAACGCATGATCGGGGTCCTTGCCGACGGCATAAGTGAGTTTGGTCAACACGGCGTCGCGAAAAGCCGCAACCTCGGCTTCGCGAACAAGTGGTTCTTGAGTCATTGATGAGACCTCGAACGAGCATGGAAATGTCTGAGCCTAG
Source organism: Pseudomonas sp. Z2-11 (assembly GCF_054161305.1). Taxonomy (NCBI): domain Bacteria; kingdom Pseudomonadati; phylum Pseudomonadota; class Gammaproteobacteria; order Pseudomonadales; family Pseudomonadaceae; genus Pseudomonas; species Pseudomonas sp. Z2-11. The sequence goes on along the minus strand of NZ_CP096395.1, from coordinate 384,408 downwards.
ACGGTCTGACAGACGGTACGGGCTCTTGGTTCGGTGGTTTTTCCCCGGTGTCGGAGAATCGCCGCCAGAGAATTGCCAGATAGGCGAGTGAATGCAGGGGCCGTGCCGGTCCAGGCGGGGTTTTGCCGCGAGGTAAAAAAAACCGGCAGATGGTCGTTCAAAATTTCACCAGTCCCGGTATGATCGCGCGCCCTGATGCATGCTGGTAAACCGTGATGATGAAGCCCAACCTGATCGCCGCCGCGGAGATCGACCGACTCGATACCTGGGCCAAGTATTCCGCCCCGATGTGCGGTTCCTGCGTGTCGAGCTGCTGCACGCTGCCGGTGGAGGTCAAGATCAAGGACCTGATCCGCATCGGCATCGTCGATGAGTTCGAGCTGGGCGACCCGCCGAAAAACATCGCCAAGCGCCTGCAAAAGGAAGGGATCGTCGAGCGCTACAACCAGAAATCGGAAATCTTCACGCTCCAGCGCATGAGCAACAACGATTGCCTGTATCTGGATCGCAAGAGCCGGCTGTGCACCATTTACGAAAAGCGCCCGGACACCTGCCGCAATCATCCACGGGTCGGGCCACGGCCTGGGTATTGCGCCTACAAGCCCAAGGAAGTGGAGCGCGAGCGTAATCCGCGGACGCTGGACCGATTTTGATCGACCGTCAGTTATTTTGTGTCTGAACCATCGCTTTCGCGAGCAGGCTCGCTCCGACAGTAGACTTTTGTCGGACGCTTAGTCGTGTGGGAGCAAGCCTGCTCGCGAAGGGGCTCTGACAGGCACTGCATAAATCCCAGGCACAAAAAAACGCCCCCGGTCTCACAACCGGGGGCGTTTTTCATTCAGCCTGGGCTAAATCAGTTCTTGGCTTTCTTGGCGGCGCGGGTACGCTCGCTTTCGTCCAGGATCTTCTTGCGCAGGCGGATCGACTTAGGCGTCACTTCACACAGCTCGTCGTCCTGGATGAATTCCAGAGCCTGTTCCAGGGTGAAGCGAACAGGTGGAACCAGGGCGATGGTTTCGTCTTTACCCGAAGCACGCATGTTGTCGAGCTTCTTGCCCTTGGTAGGGTTCACGCCCAGGTCGTTGTCACGGCTGTTCAGACCAACGATCTGGCCGCCGTAGATTTCCTGGCCATGTTCAACGAACAGCTTGCCACGCGCCTGGAGGGTTTCCAGGGAGTAGGTCAGCGCCTTGCCGGTTTCAACCGAAACCAGAACGCCGTTCTGACGGCCGGACATGTCGCCGGACTTCATCACGTCGTAACGGTCGAAGATCGAAGTCAGGATGCCAGCGCCGTTGGTCAGGGTCAGGAACTGGTTACGGAAACCGATCAGACCACGAGCAGGGATGTTGTATTCCAGACGTACACGGCCCTTGCCATCCGGCACCATGTTGGTCAGGTCGCCCTTACGCAGGCCCATCTCTTCCATCACCTTGCCCTGGGATTCTTCCGGCAGGTCGATGGTGACGTTTTCGAACGGTTCGTGCTTCACGCCGTCAACCAGACGGATGATCACTTCCGGACGGCCTACAGCCATTTCGAAGCCTTCGCGACGCATGGTTTCGATCAGAACCGAGAGGTGCAGTTCGCCACGGCCCGAGACCTTGAACTTGTCAGCCGAGTCGCCTTCTTCAACGCGCAGTGCAACGTTGTACAGGAGCTCTTTGTCCAGACGTTCCTTGATGTTACGGGAAGTCACGAACTTGCCTTCTTTACCGCAGAATGGCGAGTCGTTTACCTGGAAGGTCATCGAAACGGTCGGCTCGTCGACGGTCAACGGCTTCATCGCTTCAACGGTGTCCGGGTGGCACAGGGTGTCGGAGATGAACAGCGAGTCCATGCCGCTGATGCAGACGATGTCGCCGGCAGCTGCTTCTTCAACGTCTACACGGTGCAGACCGTGGTGACCCATCAGCTTCAGGATACGACCGTTGCGCTTCTTGCCGTCGGCACCGATAGCCACGACCGGGGTGTTCGGCTTGACGCGACCACGGGCGATACGGCCAACACCGATCACACCCAGGAAGCTGTTGTAGTCCAGTGCCGAGATCTGCATCTGGAACGGGCCGTCACGGTCGACTTTCGGCGCGGGTACGTTGTCGACGATCGACTGGTACAGCGGGGTCATGTCGTCAGCCATTTCGGTGTGGTCCAGACCGGCAATACCGTTCAGGGCCGAGGCGTAGACGACTTTGAAGTCCAGCTGTTCTTCGGTGGCGCCCAGGTTGTCGAACAGGTCGAAGATCTGGTCCAGAACCCAGTCCGGACGCGCGCCTGGACGGTCAACCTTGTTGATGCACACGATCGGACGCAGGCCGGCTTCGAAGGCCTTCTTGGTCACGAAACGGGTTTGCGGCATAGGGCCGTCCTGGGCGTCGACCAGCAGCAGCACGGAGTCGACCATCGACATCACGCGCTCGACTTCACCACCGAAGTCGGCGTGGCCCGGGGTATCCACGATGTTGATGTGGTAGCCGTTCCAGTTGATGGCGGTGTTTTTCGCCAGGATGGTAATACCGCGCTCTTTTTCCTGGTCGTTGGAGTCCATCACGCGCTCGTCGTTGAGCTCGTTGCGCTCCAGGGTGCCGGATTGACGCAAGAGTTTGTCTACCAGGGTGGTCTTACCATGGTCAACGTGAGCAATGATGGCGATGTTGCGTAGATTTTCGATCACTTGTGTATCTCGATCAGAGGATTCGGTGTGCTGACAGGTCGTGGCAGCGATTTACAGTAGAGTCCGACAGTTACAGCGTGTCGGCGGCGTCGGGGGCCGGTGACGCAGGCCACAGGCAAACAGCCCCGGGCACTTAGCTCGGTCGATAAACGCGCACATTGGCATGCCCCTCACTGAGCAAATGATGGGCATGCAGGCGACTCATCACGCCTTTGTCGCAATACAGCAGGTACTGGCGAGTAGGGTCCAGTTCCTTGAAACGCGCGTTCACTGCATAGAACGGCATCGTTTGTACCTCGACGCCGGCGACGCTCAGCGGGTCGTCTTCAGCATCGTCCGGGTGACGGATGTCGATGATGATCTGACCGGCCAGCGCTTCGCCGACTTCTTCAATCTGAATGTCCTGGCCCAATTCGTCGATGACCCGATCGATCGGCACCAGCCTGGCGTTCTCGATCGCGCGTTCGAGTACCGCCATGTCGAATTCTTTCTCTTCGTGCTCCACACGCCCGCGCTTGGCCGCCGTCTTCGGATTGACCGAGATGACCCCGCAGTACTCCGGCATGTGCCGGGCAAAATCGGCGGTGCCGATCTCCGTGGCCGTGTCGATGATGTCCTGCTTGTGGCTGGCGATCAGTGGCCGCAGCACGAGTTTCTCGGTCACGCAATCGATCACCGACAGGTTCGGCAGCGTCTGGCTCGAAACCTGGGAAATCGCCTCGCCGGTGACCAGCGCGTCGATGTGCAGGCGGTCGGCGATGCTCGTCGCGGCACGCAACATCATACGCTTCAAAATGACGCCCATATGACTGTTATCGACTTTGCCGAGAATCTCGCCCAGGACTTCCTCGAACGGCACGCTCACAAATAACACGCGCTGGGAGCTGCCGTACTTCTTCCAGATGAAGTGCGCCACTTCCATGACGCCCAGTTCGTGGGCGCGCCCGCCGAGGTTGAAGAAGCAGAAATGGCTCATCAAGCCGCGACGCATGATCTGGTAGGCGGCGACGGTGGAATCGAAACCACCGGACATCAATACCAACGTCTGTTCCAGCGAACCCAGCGGATAACCGCCGATGCTGTCGTGCTGGCTGTGGATCACGAACAACCGTTGGTCGCGAATCTCGATGCGCACTTCAACTTCAGGGTCTTTCAGGGAAATACCGGCCGCGCCGCACTGCCGGCGCAACTGGCTGCCGACATAACGTTCGACGTCCATCGAGCTGAACGGATGCTTGCCGGCGCGCTTGCAGCGTACCGAGAAGATCTTGCCGGCCAGGGCGTCACCATAATGGAGCATGCACTTGGCGAGGATATCGTCGAAGTCCCCCAGCGGATATTCGTCGACCTGGAGGAAATGCGCGATGCCCGGCATGCAGCTCAGGCGCTCGGTCATTTCCTTCAAGGCCTTGGGTTCGCTGACGCGGGTTTCCAGTTCGAGGTTGTCCCACACGCCATTCACCACCACGGCCGGGTCCAGGTCACGGAGCACGGCACGGATGTTCTTGGCCAACTGGCGGATGAAACGCATCCGTACCGGGCGGCTCTTGATGGTGATCTCGGGGAAGACTTTTACGATTAGTTTCATGAAAACAGCGCGCGAACGGCCAGCCGAAAAAGGGGGGCGCGGATTATAGCGGAAATTGCTCAAGGTTTAACCAGTTAATCTGCAATTGGTTTTGGCCGCACCAAAACAGGTCGCATTCCACAAAAGACGCCACATTGCGGTGCGCAATTGTCCGACAATCCGCGTCCAGCCCCTTTCAAAAGCGAGGATTTGGTGCAAAAAACCCATGCTGGGGCACTGGCATGCAAATTGCTCCCTTGTGAGGCAGGTTGCCTTGGCAGAGTATTCGCGCCGGCATCACCCATATCTAAGGGCACACCATTACCGCCCGAAGCCACCCGGAGGACATATGTCGAAGTCGGTTCAACTCATCAAAGATCATGACGTCAAGTGGATTGATCTGCGCTTCACTGACACCAAGGGCACTCAACATCACGTGACCATGCCGGCCCGTGATGCGCTGGACGACGAATTCTTTGAAATCGGCAAGATGTTCGACGGTTCCTCCATCTCCGGCTGGAAAGGCATCGAAGCCTCCGACATGATCCTGATGCCGGACGACGAAACCGCGGTCCTCGATCCGTTCACCGAAGAGCCGACCCTGATCCTGGTTTGCGACATCATCGAACCTTCGACCATGCAAGGCTATGACCGCGACCCACGCGCCATCGCCCACCGCGCCGAGGAATACCTGAAGTCCACCGGTATCGGCGACACCGCTTTCTTCGGTCCTGAGCCTGAATTCTTCATCTTCGACTCGGTCAAGTTCAAATCCGACATCTCCGGTTCCATGTTCAAGATCTTCTCCGAACAGGGTTCGTGGATGTCCGACCAGGACGTGGAAGGCGGCAACAAAGGCCACCGTCCAGGCGTCAAAGGCGGCTACTTCCCGGTTCCGCCGTTCGATTTCGACCACGAAATCCGTACTTCCATGTGCAACGCGCTGGAAGAAATGGGCCAGACCGTCGAAGTTCACCACCACGAAGTGGCAACTGCCGGCCAGAACGAAATCGGCGTAAAGTTCAACACGCTGGTCAAGAAGGCTGACGAAGTCCAGACCCTGAAGTACTGCGTGCACAACGTTGCCGACGCCTACGGCCGCACCGCGACCTTCATGCCGAAGCCTCTGTACGGCGACAACGGTTCGGGCATGCATGTGCACATGTCGATCTCCAAGGACGGCAAGAACACCTTCGCTGGCGAAGGTTATGCCGGTCTGTCGGACACCGCCCTGTACTTCATCGGCGGCATCATCAAGCACGGTAAGGCCCTGAACGGCTTCACCAACCCGTCGACCAACTCCTACAAGCGTCTGGTTCCAGGCTTCGAAGCACCGGTCATGCTGGCCTACTCGGCTCGCAACCGTTCCGCCTCGATCCGTATTCCTTACGTGAACAGCCCTAAAGCCCGTCGTATCGAAGCGCGCTTCCCGGATCCGGCTGCCAACCCATACCTGGCCTTCGCAGCACTGATGATGGCCGGCCTGGACGGTATCCAGAACAAGATCCACCCCGGCGATGCCGCCGACAAGAACCTGTATGACCTGCCGCCTGAAGAGGCCAAGGAAATCCCACAGGTTTGCGGTAGCCTGAAAGAAGCCCTGGAAGAGCTGGACAAGGGCCGTGCATTCCTGACCAAGGGCGGCGTATTCAGCGATGACTTCATCGACGCTTACATCGCGCTGAAAAGCGAAGAAGAGATCAAGGTTCGCACCTTCGTACACCCACTGGAATATGAGCTGTACTACAGCTGCTGATCCGGTAGCGCCGTCACGTACGGCGTGAAATAAAAGAGGCCTCCTTCGGGAGGCCTTTTTCATGGGCGCCGGTTACAGGCATGATGCCTCGTCGCTCCTCCATAAAGACGAGACTGCCCATGACTCCGCGCCTCAAGCTCTGCCTTGCCCTGTCCGCCGCACTGCTGGCCACCAACGCCGAAGCGAGCAACGCCCCCGAAGCCCTTACTCCACTGCTGAACGCCATCGGCGAACGCCTGACCATCGCCGATCAGGTGGCGTTGAGCAAATGGGACAGCGGCAAACCGGTGGAGGATCGCCAGCGCGAGCGTGAAGTCATTGCCGCCGCCGTCGCCCAGGCGCCGGCCTACAAACTGACCGGTGAAACCGTGGAAGCGTTTTTCGCCGCCCAGATTGAAGCCAACAAACTGGTGCAATACATCAACCTGTCCGACTGGGCCCTCGACGGCAAGGCCCCGGACCTGCCACGCCCGGACCTGGTGGGCGAGATCCGCCCCAAACTCGATCGACTGCAAAAACGTCTGTTGCAGCAACTGGCCGACTTCGCCCCCTACCGCACCGACCCGCAGTGCCCGCAATGGCTGGCCCGCGCTACCCACCACAACAAACAACACCCAATACACAGGCTTGCCTTGATCCGAGCAACCGGCGGACTGTGCGTGTCCGCAAAATCCTGACACACCAAAACTCCCCCCTGTGGGAGCGAGCCTGCTCGCGATGAGGCCAACCTATCCAACACCTCACTGCCTGACACACCGCCATCGCGAGCAAGCTCGCTCCCACAGGGGATCTGCGCCGCCACAAGATTCGTGTTCACAGCAGATCCCCTGTGGGAGCGAGCCTGCTCGCGAAGAGGCCAGCACATTCAACACCTCAGCGCCTGACACGCCGCCTTCGCGAGCAAGCCCGCTCCCACAGGAAATACGTGCAACACAGCAACTGGGCCAACCAGCCACGCTGGCCTATGCTGCACCCATCACCTTTCGTTTTCGGTCGATTTTCCATGGGTCGTGTTTTCTCAATCATCCTCTTATCGCTGTTGGCATTGCCTGCTACCGCGCAGATCTACAAATACACCGACGCCGACGGCAACACCGCCTACAGCAATCAGCCGCCCGACGGCGTACCCGCCCAGGCCGTAGAATTGCCGCCGCTCAACAGCGTGGAGGCCCAGACACCGGCCAGCCGCGAAGCACCTGCGGCCGCGCAAGGCAGCGACGCGCAGCGTAACGCCTATGACATCCTGGAACTGACCGACATCCCCACCGAGGAAGCCCTGCGCTCCAATAACGGTACCTTCACCGTTGGCGTCCGGGCGCAGCCGCGCCTGCAAGGCCCGCATCTGTTCAGGCTATTGCTGGACGGCCAGCCGTACGGGCAGCCGAGTAACGTGCCGCGCCTGCAACTGGTGAACATCGACCGCGGCGAACACAGCCTGGCAGTCCAGGTCATCAACGGGGAACGTCTCGTGCAACAAAGCGAAACCGTTACCTTCACTGTCCAGCGGATTCACCTTCCATGATCCGCTGGCTGCTCGCCCTCGGCCTGCTGCTGGTGGCGCTACCGAGCCTGGCGCAGGTCTACACCTACATCGACGCCCAGGGCAATCGCGTCTTCACCGACCAGCCACGTCCCGGCAACGCGAAGAAAGTGCCGCTACCGCCCGGCAACCGGATGCCGGCCACGCCCTCCGGGACTACGCCGACGACGACCGCCGAAAAGCCACCCGCCGGGCCCTTGTTCCGATATGAGATGCTCCGGCTGCTGATACCCGAGCCAGATGCGACGATACGCAGTACCGCAGGGGAACTGATCGTCACCGCCACCAGTGAGCCCGGTTTGCAGAAAGGTCACCGCTACCGTCTGCTGCTGGACGGCAAGCCCACTGGCGAGCCGGGACCCAGCCCAGTGTTTGCGCTGAAGAACATTGATCGCGGCACGCATCACCTGGCAGTGGAGATCCTCGACGAGCAAGCGCGAATCGTCGAGCGCACCGCCAACCAGCCCTTCCACATGCAGCGCATGTCCCTGGCGCAAAAGCGCCGCGTCAAACCCTGTGCTATCGCCGACTACGGCCAACGCCCCGAATGCCCCCTGGCGGACAAGCCCGAAGAGGAAAAAAGCAGCATCCTGCCCTTCTTCTAATGCCATTCAGGATGGCGCACCATGTCAGTGCACAGCTCTGCACCTCTACCCAGATTCCAACCCATTTTGGTTCGAAACTACCCGCGAAAACTGGCAGAACGCCACACAGACGGGCGAGAAAAGGCTATTTGACGCCTGAAACGCTTCTTTTCGGAGCCTTGGTTTGGTTTTTGCATTTTGCTGGTATCAGCGCATGAATCGCGCGCGCGATTTGGGGGCTTGCCCTTGATCGCTACGCTTTAAAAGAGGTCCTGATGACCATTAGCGACGCACTACACCGTTTGCTGCTCGACAATCTCACCACCGCGACCATCCTGCTCGACGCCGAACTGCGTCTGGAGTACATGAACCCGGCGGCAGAGATGCTCCTGGCCGTCAGCGGCCAGCGCAGCCATGGGCAGTTCATCAGCGAACTGTTTACCGAATCCGCCGAAGCGCTGAATTCCCTGCGCCAGGCCGTCGAACAGGCCCACCCGTTCACCAAGCGCGAAGCGATGCTCACCGCCCTGACCGGCCAGACCCTGACGGTCGACTACGCGGTAACGCCGATCCTCAACAACAATGCCACCCTCCTGCTTCTGGAAGTCCATCCCCGTGATCGCCTGCTGCGCATCACCAAGGAGGAGGCGCAATTGTCCAAGCAGGAAACCAGCAAGATGCTGGTGCGCGGCCTGGCCCATGAGATCAAGAATCCGCTGGGTGGCATTCGTGGCGCGGCGCAGTTGCTCGCCCGGGAACTGCCGGAAGAAAGCCTCAAGGACTACACCAACGTCATCATCGAAGAAGCCGACCGCCTGCGAAACCTGGTGGATCGCATGCTTGGCTCGAACAAGCTGCCCTCACTGGCGCTGTGCAACGTTCACGAAGTACTGGAGCGCGTCAGCAGCCTGGTGGAGGCGGAGAGCCAGGGTTGCATCACCTTGGTGCGCGACTACGACCCGAGCATTCCCGACGTCCTGATCGACCGCGAGCAGATGATCCAGGCGGTGCTGAACATCGTGCGCAACGCCATGCAGGCCATCAGCAGCCAGAACGAGCTGCGCATGGGTCGCATCAGCCTGCGCACCCGCGCCATGCGCCAGTTCACCATCGGTCATGTGCGCCATCGCCTGGTGACCAAGATCGAAATCATCGACAACGGCCCGGGCATCCCTGCGGAACTGCAGGAAACCATCTTCTTCCCCATGGTCAGCGGCCGCCCGGACGGTACCGGGCTGGGCCTGTCCATCACCCAGAACATCATCAGTCAGCATCAGGGCTTGATCGAATGTGAAAGCCACCCCGGCCACACCACTTTCTCGATCTTCCTGCCACTGGAACAAGGAGCCACATCGACATGAGCCGTAGTGAAACCGTGTGGATCGTCGATGACGACCGTTCTATCCGCTGGGTCCTGGAAAAAGCCTTGCAACAGGAAGGCATGACCACCCAGAGCTTCGACAGCGCCGACGGGGTGATGAGCCGCCTGGCCCGTCAGCAGCCGGACGTCATCATTTCCGATATCCGCATGCCCGGCGCCAGTGGCCTGGACTTGCTGGCGCGGATTCGCGAGCAACATCCGCGGCTGCCAGTGATCATCATGACCGCTCATTCCGACCTGGACAGCGCCGTGGCGTCTTACCAGGGCGGTGCGTTCGAATACCTGCCCAAGCCGTTCGACGTCGACGAAGCCGTGTCCCTGGTCAAGCGCGCCAACCAGCACGCCCAGGAGCAACAAGGCCTGGAGGAAGTCCCGGCCCTGGCCCGCACCCCGGAAATCATCGGCGAAGCGCCGGCGATGCAGGAAGTGTTTCGCGCCATCGGTCGACTGAGCCATTCCAACATCACCGTGCTGATCAACGGTGAATCGGGTACCGGCAAGGAATTGGTTGCCCACGCCCTGCACCGCCACAGCCCGCGTGCGGCGTCGCCGTTCATTGCGCTGAACATGGCGGCGATTCCCAAGGACCTGATGGAGTCCGAGCTGTTCGGCCATGAAAAGGGCGCGTTCACCGGCGCGGCCAACCTGCGCCGGGGCCGCTTCGAACAAGCCGATGGCGGTACGTTGTTCCTGGATGAAATCGGCGACATGCCGGCTGACACCCAAACCCGGCTGCTGCGGGTACTGGCCGACGGCGAGTTCTATCGAGTCGGCGGGCATACGCCGGTCAAGGTCGATGTCCGGATCATCGCCGCGACCCACCAGAACCTGGAAACCCTGGTCCACGCCGGCAAGTTCCGCGAAGACCTGTTCCATCGCCTGAACGTGATCCGCATACACATCCCGCGCCTGGCGGACCGTCGCGAGGACATCCCGACCCTGGCCCGGCACTTCCTCGGCCGTGCGGCACAGGAGCTGGCGGTGGAGCCCAAGCTGCTCAAGAGCGAGACCGAGGAATACCTCAAGAACCTGCCGTGGCCCGGCAACGTGCGCCAGCTGGAGAACACCTGCCGCTGGATCACGGTGATGGCGTCGGGTCGCGAAGTGCATATCAGCGACTTGCCACCGGAACTGTTGAGCCTGCCACAGGATTCGGCGCCGGTGACCAACTGGGAACAGGCCTTGCGCCAATGGGCCGACCAGGCCCTGGCCCGCGGTCAATCGAGCCTGCTCGACAGCGCCGTCCCGGCCTTCGAGCGCATCATGATCGAAACCGCCCTCAAACACACCGCCGGCCGCCGCCGCGACGCCGCCGTGCTGCTGGGCTGGGGCCGCAATACCTTGACTCGCAAGATCAAGGAATTGGGGATGAAGGTTGATGGTGGGGATGATGATGAGGGGGATGAGGGCTGATCAGCCTTTGGTCCAGCACTGAATTCAAAATCCAATCGCGAGCAGGCTCGCTCCCACAAAGGCCAATACCATCCAATGTGGGAGCGAGCCTGCTCGCGAAGCTTCTGAAGATTCGTGCACCGCTTCAATGCACTGCGAACCGCAATTGCTCATGTACGACGAGCCAGAACCGATCGCCCAGCTCCAAAAAACCGCTCAACACCTAAGCAAAAGCCCCGGAATACGGGGCTTTTTCGCATCTTCAGCAGTTTTTTGTGACAAGCCATTTAAAACTGGCACGCCCCCTGCAACAACCCAATCACTACCCAGTTTCGGGGACCTTGGTACAGGCAGGCCGGGGATTCCCCTCTTTTACACCGGGCTCATCGAGCCCACTGTTTTGGGAGCCTTGATACAGGCAGGTCAAGGTTTCCCTTCTTTACATCCGGGCCGCGCCTTCACGGCAAGCCCTCCCGTTTTGGGGACCTTGGTACAGGCAGGCCGGGGATTCCCTCTTTTATTGCTCCTGGAGACGGATCTCCAGCCGCCAGCGGTCATCGACTTCGCTGCCGGTCCACTCCCCTCGCAACGGACGCGCCGCCACCAAAGTCAGCAACAGCCCCTTGTCACTCAACCGCACCCGCCAGTTCACGTCCTTGCCGTTGAGCTTGAGCTGGCCTTTCTGCGGCCGACCTTGCGCCTGAAACAACAGCGCCACAGTGCCGTCGATGATTTCCCCATGGAGCTCCGGTTCGTTGTTGAACCAGGCCACCAGCCCTCCCTGGGTGACCTCGACCTGTTGCAGCTCGCTCGGATCGGGCGTTGTCAGGCGGCCGATCATCAGCCCGACCATCATGCCGACGATCGCCAGAGAGCCCATCACCCGAGGCAATAGCTTCGAACGCCGATCGGTTTGCGGCGTAGAATGCCGCTCATCTTTATCTGCGGAGCCGTGCATGTTTCACGTCATCCTTTTTCAACCGGAAATACCACCCAATACCGGCAACGTCATCAGGCTGTGCGCCAACAGCGGCTGCCACCTGCACCTGATCGAACCGCTGGGCTTCGAAATGGACGACAAGCGCCTGCGCCGCGCCGGCCTCGACTACCACGAGTATGCCACCTTGCAGCGGCACGCCGACTTGGCCAGTTGCCTGGAAAGCCTGGGGCATCCGCGTCTGTTCGCCTTCACCACCAAGGGCTCGCGGCCGTTTCATGACGCCAGCTTCGTCGCCGGCGATGCATTCCTGTTCGGCCCGGAAAGCCGTGGCCTGCCGGCCGAAGTGCTCGACGCACTGCCGGCAGACCAACGCTTGCGCTTGCCGATGCGTGAAGGCTGCCGCAGCCTGAACCTGTCAAACACCGTGGCGGTGGCGGTTTATGAGGCGTGGCGGCAGAACGGCTTTCAGTAGCACCGCATAACAAATGTGGGAGCGAGCCTGCTCGCGAAAGCGTCAGCTCAGTCGGTACTTGATTGACTGATATACCGCTTTCGCGAGCAGGCTCGCTCCCACAGGTTTGATACTCGGCTGACAGCGCCGCTTACTGAACCGTCGCGCTGCCTTCCTGTTGCATGCGCTGCAGCTCTTGCGCGTACAGGGCATCGAAGTTCACCGGGGCCAGCATCAGGGCCGGGAACGAGCCACGGGTCACCAGGCTGTCCAGTGTTTCGCGAGCGTACGGGAACAGAATGTTCGGGCAGAACGCGCCCAGGGTGTGGCTCATCGAAGCGGCATCGAGATTCTTGATCAGGAAGATACCGGCCTGCTGGACTTCGGCGATGAACGCGACTTCGTCGCCATTCTTCACGGTCACCGACAGGGTCAGCACCACTTCGTGGAAATCTTCTTCCAGGGCTTTCTGGCGGGTATTCAGGTCCAGGGCCACGCTCGGCTCCCACTGCTGGCGAAAGATCGCCGGGCTTTTCGGGGCTTCGAAGGACAGGTCGCGAACGTAAATGCGCTGCAAGGAGAATTGCGGTGCGGCTTCTTCTTCAGTGGCAGCTGTGTTCTGTTGGTCAGTCATCGCAGATCCTTCTTACTTTCAGGTTCTATTAATTGGGAATTCAGGCCTTCAGCAGCGCGTCGAGCTCGCCGGCGCGCTCCAGGGCGAACAGGTCGTCGCAACCGCCCACGTGGGTGTCGCCGATCCAGATCTGTGGCACGGAGGTACGCCGGGCCTTCTGGGTCATTTCGGCGCGCAGTTGCGGCTTGCCGTCGACCTTGATCTCTTCGAAGGCTACGCCCTTGTTCTTGAGCAGCATCTTGGCTCGGGAGCAATAGGGGCAGTAATCGCTGGAATAGACAACTACGTGGGGCATGTCACTTCACCAGGGGCAGATTGTCGGCTTTCCAGCTCGCAACGCCACCAGACAGCTTGGCGGCGGTGAAGCCGGACTTCATCAGTTCGCGGGCAAGGGTACCGGCCTGCTGGCCTTGGGCGTCGACCAGGATCAGCGTCTTGGCCTTGTGTTTTTCCAGTTCGGCCACACGAGCGATCAGTTTGTCCTGAGGAATGTTCAGCGCGCCGACGATGTGACCGGCGGCGTAATCCTTGGTCGGACGGATGTCGACCACTACGCCGGCGTCCTTGTTGACCAGCGCGGTCAGCTCACCGGTACTCAGGCTGCGTCCGCCGCCCTGCATCGTGTGGGCAACCAGCAACGCCAGCAATACGACGAAGATACCGACGAGAATGTAGTGGTTAGTGGCAAATTCAATCAGGTGAGCAACCATCGAAGGAGGTTCCAGGGCGTTAAAATGTCGGCCAGTATACACAGCACGCAAGGCCGGCCAAACCCCGCCCGGCGGTGACGGCACCGGAACTTACCTTTAAACTGCCCGTCCCTTTTCCATCGTCTTCTTTTAACCAGCCACGAGTGGATTCCATGACTACCACGCCTAAACCTTTGGTCCTGATGATTCTGGACGGCTTCGGTCACAGTGACAGCCACGAATCCAACGCCGTCTACGCGGCCAGGAAGCCTGTGCTGGATCGCCTGTGGGCCACCGTGCCGAACGGCTTGATCTCCGGCAGCGGCATGGACGTCGGCCTGCCCGACGGGCAGATGGGCAACTCCGAAGTCGGCCACATGAACCTCGGCGCCGGCCGCGTGGTGTATCAGGACTTCACCCGCGTGACCAAATCGATCCGCGACGGCGAGTTTTTCGAAAACCCGACCATCTGCGCTGCCGTGGATAAAGCCGTGGCCGCCGGCAAGGCCGTGCACTTCATGGGCCTGCTGTCCGACGGTGGCGTGCACAGCCATCAGGACCACCTGATCGCCATGGCCGAGTTGGCCGCCAGGCGCGGCGCTGAAAACATCTACCTTCACGCCTTCCTGGATGGCCGTGACACGCCGCCGAAGAGCGCCGAATCGTCGATCAAATTGCTGGACGACACGTTCAAGACCCTCGGCAAGGGCCGGATCGCCAGCCTGATCGGCCGTTACTTCGCCATGGACCGTGACAACCGCTGGGACCGCGTCGCCCAGGCCTACAACCTGATCGTCGACGGCAATGCCGAATTCCACGCCGCCACCGCACAAGAAGGCCTGCAAGCTGCCTACGAACGTGGTGAAAGCGACGAGTTCGTCAAGGCCACCACCCTCGGCGAGCCGGTAAAAGTCGAAGACGGCGACGCCGTGGTGTTCATGAACTTCCGCGCCGACCGTGCCCGCGAACTGACTCGGGTATTCGTCGAAGACGATTTCAAGGAATTCGAGCGCGCCCGCCAGCCGAAGCTGGCCGGTTTCGTGATGCTGACCCAATACGCCGCCAGCATTCCCGCGCCATCGGCCTTCGCTGCCGGCAGCCTGGAAAACGTGCTGGGTGACTACCTGGCGAAAAACGGCAAGACCCAGCTGCGCATCGCGGAAACCGAGAAGTACGCCCATGTGACGTTCTTCTTCTCCGGCGGCCGCGAAGAGCCCTTCCCGGGCGAAGAGCGCATCCTGATCCCGTCGCCGAAGGTCGCCACCTACGATCTGCAACCGGAAATGAGCGCGCCGGAAGTGACCGACCGCATCGTCGACGCCATCGAGAACCAGCGTTACGACGTGATCGTGGTCAACTACGCCAACGGTGACATGGTCGGTCACAGCGGCGTGTTCGACGCAGCGGTCAAGGCGGTGGAATGCCTGGACACCTGCGTCGGCCGCATCGTCGAGGCGCTGGAAAAAGTCGGCGGCGAAGCGCTGATCACCGCCGACCACGGCAACGTCGAGCAGATGTCCGACGAGTCCACCGGCCAGGCCCACACGGCCCATACCACTGAGCCGGTGCCATTCATTTATGTCGGCAAGCGTGACTTCAAGGTCCGCGACGGCGGCGTATTGGCCGACGTCGCACCGACCATGCTGATGCTGCTGGGCATGGAACAGCCGGCGGAGATGACCGGGACTTCGATCCTGGTCTGACGTCGCAGCATTGAGCACTGTTTGTGTGGCGAGGGAGCTTGCTCCCGTTCGATGGCGCAGCCATCGCAGAGGCTTCTGGCTTGATCTATTGTCGAGGGGCTGCTTCGCAGCCCAGCGGGAGCAAGCTCCCTCGCCACAGCAGGCTCGCTCCCACATTGGTTCTTGGTGTTTTTTCGGCCAGTTATCACACAGCCCCAAATGGGCGTTTTTTTTGCAGCGTGGGGCGGGCATACTAGGCCGTCCCTTTCCCTGGTGCCACCCGCCTCTATGCTCCGCGTCCTGATAGCCCTTGCTCTGACCTGCCTGCTCCAACCGGCCTTCGCGGACGAGCGCGCGCAAACCCAACAACAGTTGGAAGCCACGCGCCAGGACATCGCCGAGCTGAAGAAGCTGCTGAACAAGTTGCAGGAAGAAAAATCCAGCGTGCAGAAAGACCTGCGCGGCACCGAAACCGAGATGGGCAAGCTGGAGAAGCAGGTCGACGCCCTGCAGAAAGAGCTGAAGAAAAGCGAATCCGAGTTGCAACGCCTCGATGGAGAGAAAAAAAAACTCCAGAGCGCGCGCACTGAACAGCAAAAGCTGATCGCCATCCAGGCTCGGGCGGCCTACCAGAACGGTCGCCAGGAATACCTCAAGCTGCTGCTCAACCAGCAGAATCCCGAGAAATTCGCTCGCACCCTCACCTATTACGACTACCTGAGCCAGGCCCGCCTGGAGCAGCTCAAGAGCTTCAATGAAACCCTGCGCCAGCTGGCCAATGTCGAGAAAGACATCGAGCTGCAGCAAGCCCAGTTGCTCGTGCAGAAAAGCAGCCTCGACACCCAGCGTGAAGAACTCGAGAAGGTTCGCAAGGAGCGCCAGGTGGCCCTGGCCAAGCTCAATGACGACGTTAAGGCTCGCGACAGCAAGCTCAAGGCCCGCGAACAGGACCAGGCCGAACTGGCAAATGTCTTGAAAACCATCGAAGAAACCTTGGCTCGCCAGGCTCGGGAGGCGGAAGAAGCGCGGCAGAAAGCGCTGATCGCCCAGCAGGAAGCCGAAAAAAAGCGTTTGCGTGAAGCCCAGGCCGACGCCGATGCCGGCGAAGCCCCGCGCAAGCCGGCTAAATCCAGCCCCGGCGCAGTGGTTTCCAGCGATGGCGAAACCTTCGGCGGCGCTTTTGCTTCAGCCCGGGGCAAACTTCCATGGCCGGTCAATGGTCGATTACTTGCACGCTTCGGTGAAACCCGTGGCGACGATACCCGCACCAAGTGGGACGGCGTGATGATCAGCGCATCCGCCGGTAGCCAGGTGCACGCTGTACATGGCGGGCGCGTGGTGTTTGCCGACTGGCTGCGCGGTGCCGGCCTGCTGGTGATCCTCGATCACGGCAACGGATACCTGAGCCTTTACGGCCACAACCAGACGCTGCTCAAATCGGCGGGTGATGTGGTCAAGGCCGGCGAGTCCATCTCCACGGTCGGCAACAGTGGCGGGCAGGACACGCCAGCACTGTATTTTGCTATTCGCCAGCAGGGTCGCCCCAGTGACCCGGCACAATGGTGTCGTGCGCAAGGATAAGCGCGCCCATCCAACTCAGGAGTTCGTTCGACATGCTGCATTTGTCCCGCCTCACCTCGCTGGCCCTGACGATCGCCCTCGTGATCGGCGCGCCCCTGGCTTTCGCCGCGCAACCCGCGCCGGCGTCGACCGCCGCTACGGCCGCCACCACCAAGGCCCCGCTGCCGTTGGATGAACTGCGCACCTTTGCCGAAGTCATGGACCGGATCAAAGCCGCGTACGTGGAACCGGTGGACGACAAGATGCTGCTGGAGAACGCCATCAAAGGCATGCTCAGCAACCTTGACCCGCATTCGGCCTACCTGGGCCCTGAGGATTTTGCCGAGTTGCAGGAAAGCACCAGCGGCGAATTCGGCGGCCTGGGCATCGAGGTCGGCAGCGAAGACGGTTTCGTCAAGGTGGTCTCGCCGATCGACGATACGCCCGCCTCCAAGGCTGGCATCCAGGCCGGTGACTTCATCGTCAAGATCAACGGCCAACCGACCCGTGGCCAGAGCATGACCGAAGCCGTGGACAAGATGCGCGGCAAGATCGGCGAAAAAATCACCCTGACCCTGGTGCGCGACGGCGGTACGCCATTCGACGTGACGCTGACCCGGGCGGTCATCCAGGTCAAGAGCGTGAAGAGCCAACTGCTGGAGTCCGGCTACGGCTACATCCGCATCACCCAGTTCCAGGTCAAGACCGGCGAGGAAGTCGCCAAGGCCCTGGCCAAGATGCGCAAGGACAACGGCAAGAAGCTCAACGGCCTAGTCCTGGACTTGCGCAACAACCCCGGCGGCGTTCTGCAATCGGCCGTGGAAGTGGTGGATCATTTCATCACCAAGGGCCTGATCGTCTACACCAAGGGCCGCATCGCCAATTCCGAACTGCGCTTCTCGGCCACCGGCAACGACCTCAGCGAAGCCGTGCCATTGGTCGTGCTTATCAACGGTGGCAGCGCATCGGCGTCGGAGATCGTCGCCGGTGCTCTGCAAGACCAGAAACGTGGCGTTGTCATGGGCACCACCAGTTTCGGCAAGGGCTCGGTGCAAACCGTGTTGCCGCTGAACAACGACCGCGCCCTGAAGATCACCACCGCGCTGTACTTCACGCCCAACGGCCGTTCCATCCAGGCCCAGGGCATTGTCCCGGACATCGAGGTGCGCAAGGCCAAGATCACCAGCGAGGCGGACAGCGAGTACTTCAAGGAAGCCGACCTGCAAGGTCACTTGGGCAATGGCAACGGCGGCGCGGACAAACCGACCGGCTCCGGCGCCAAGGCCAAGCCGATGCCGCAGGATGACGACTATCAGTTGGCCCAGGCGTTGAGCCTGCTCAAAGGGTTGAACATCACGTCCGGCCGCTGAGATGGGCCAGCGTTTCATTTTCGTCCTGTTGTGCCTGCTGGCGGGAGCCGTTAACGCGGCTCCCGCCACAGCTTCCCCGCCGCAGAAGGCTTACCTGAGCCTGATCATCGATGACCTGGGGCAGAATCTGCCCCGGGATCGCCGTGTCCTGGCCCTGTCCGGTCCGGTCACCGCGGCAATCATGCCCGACACGCCCCACGCCGCCGAAATCGCCCGCGAGGCTCATCGCGCCGGCAAACTCGTCATGCTGCACATGCCCATGGATCCGGCCACCGGGCCGTTCGCCTGGCATCCGGAATTATCCATCGAAGAATTGGGCAAGCGCCTGGACGCCGCGTTTGCCGCGGTGCCCTACACCAGCGGTATCAACAACCACATGGGCAGCCGCATGACCGCGCAACCCCAGGCGATGGCATGGCTGATGGCGAATCTGCAACAGCGTCACAAGTTTTTCGTCGATAGCCGCACCAGCGCGCAGACGGTCGCCGCTGCCGAAGCACAAAAGATCGGCCTCGCCAGCGTGTCGCGGGATGTATTTCTTGATGACGAGCGCACCGAAGCGGCTATCGCCGGCCAGCTTCAGGTCGCCATCGATCTGGCTCGGCGGCAGGGCTCGGCCGTGATGATCGGCCATCCCTATCCGCAGACCCTCGCCGTGCTCGAGCGCGAACTGCCCAAGCTCAAGGCCCAGGGCATCGAGTGGATCGACATCAAGTCGATGATCAGCCTGCGCAGCAACCGAGCGATGGCCGCGCACGGGAAGGATGGGGTTTATCGTTAGGCTTGGCGTCTCAGAGATAGCGCGCCATGATCGCGTCCACTTCGCCTTCCTTGCGCAGCTCATCCAGAGCCTTTTGCAGGCGGCTCACCACCTCGTCCGGCACGTCCTTGTTCAAGGCCAGGTAGAGCTCGGCACTGTTGAATCGCAGTACGGTCTTGAGATCGCTCACCCCCTCCTGACGCGCCAGATAACGCCCTGCCGGGTCGCCGGTGGCCCATAGGTCTATCTGGCCATTGACGAGTTTTCTGGCGTTGTCCTGATCGCGCAACACGACAATGGGTTTGAGCCCCTGTTTGGCCAATGTTTCGGCAATTGCATCGCCCTTGTAGGCGCCAATCCTGTACTGACGCGCCTGCTCCAACGAGTCGAGGGCAATCTTGCTGTCGGCCTTGGCGAGCATGATCCAATCGTCCGGGCCGATGGGGCCAACCCATTTGAAGAGCTTTTCCCGCTCAGGCAGCCGAGCCGTTACAAACACCCCATAACCAGGTTTTTCCAAGGCAAGCTTGTAGATTCGTTCCCAGGGAAAACGCAGCGTCAGGCTGTAGGAAATATCGGCGCGTTTGAATATCTCGCGGACGATGTCCACCGCAATGCCATGGATGTTTTCGTCCTGGGCGAAGTTCTTGCCGTTCTTCGCCATGTTGTAGGGCGGAAAGTTCTCCGTCAGCAATACCAGGCCAGCATCGCGGCCGTCCCCGGCCTGCGCCCCGCTCATGAACAGCAGGAAAGTACTGGTAACAACAACTAGAGCGCGTTTGAACATATCTGATTACCCGGGTCCATGGCGTATTCCAGAGTGCCTTGGGCCCGCCGACGTGTCTACCGTCGTTTCACATCAACACCTAACCAAACAGGATGCGCGCAAACGCAACCTTGGCGGAGGTAATTAATTACCACCTTCCATCACGCCGAGGCTGATTAATTAACGAAGCCGGTCAAGACCGGCCCCAATTAATCAAAGGCATGACTCAATGAAAACGATCTACTTGTTACTGGGCGGTCTGTTTTGCCTGTCTGGCGCACTGAGCGTTGCACATGGCAAAGACTATGGCGAAGGGGTTCAGAACTTCGCCGACTCAAAAATCCTGAACAACAAAGATGGATCACATGACCATTGGCAGGGTATTGGACGCTTCTCTACGATGAACGGGAATTGTACTGCGACACTTCTCGATACCCATGACCCTTCCGGGACAATGCCCACGCCCGCCTACGTGTTGACCTCGGGACATTGCACCGAGCTGACCAACGCAAACATCGTGACCAACAAGCCAATCCTCGGCCTCATGCAGTTCAACTACTTCGCCGATACCGCCCCCTACCTGACTTACCCGATGAAAAAAATCGCGTGGAGAAGCATCCAGGGCGTAGACATGGCAATCATTGAACTGGACGTCAGCCTGCAAACCTTGCTCAAGGACGGGATACAGCCATTGGGCTTGGCCACCGAGCGCCCCGTCGACGGGACGGATGTCCTGATCGTAGGCGCCCCAGTCCACGATCAGAACACGCTGCGGCTGGCTGCCTGTACCTTGCAACCTGCCCAGGAGATCGTGGAGGGCCGCTGGGTCTGGCGTAATACGCTGATGACCCGCTGCGAGGATTTGAAAGGTGGTGGCTCCGGCAGCCCGCTACTGGAGCGCCGTACCAATAAGATCATCGGCGTGATAGGCACTGGCAACCTGACCATCCAAGCCCACCCCTGCGAGCAGCACGCTCCTTGCACTCCAGTTGGCGACAGCTATAAAGCTATACCGGACGATGTTTATGGGAATCCTACGGATTTTCTCAGCCGCTGCTTTGTAGAGGGCCTCCTCGTTCAAGACGTGAATTCGTCTTGCCCGCTGTATCCGGTCTTTTCCGTCAGCGCCGCAGCGGACAGCCCGCAAAGGTACGTAAGGATCGGGAAGAAAGACGACGGCAGCCCAGACATCCCGACCTGGAACTACCACTTCACAATCAACACGCCGTTCTATCGTCATAAGACCGTTCGAACCGCAATGGATTGCGAAAGGCCGCAAGACTACAGCGGAGTAACAAGTGCGCAGGACGCTTTCATAAACACCGGGATAGGCGACCAGGTGGGCATGTACTTCCTCTGCATCGTGGGTGTCGACTCCGCTGATCAACGCCCCTCAGAGGGGCTCATCAACAACGTGTTGTCCCTTCCGGTCGAAATTCTCGACAACGCTCCAACAGCTCAGCCTGAGTTGAGTTTCACCGCAGGCGTGCAACTGTCGACAGCTGCGAATGAACTGCCACATCGAACCTACGCCTACAAGTTCGGCCCGACAGAGTCGACTGACTGTTCAGACAAAACCGATTACAGCAACATCGAATACATAGACGCATGGCTGGACAATTCGGATCTGCCTGGAAAGCTCTGCACCATTGCCTATGACATATCCAGACAAGCATCCGAGCCAAGAATGGACATCCTGAACCCTACCCCGCTCAAGGATATCCAGGACTCGCCCTGATTCGCCCTCGGCTCGCCTGCCGGACTCTCGGCTTATCTGACGCAGATACCGCGCTGGGCCATGTAGGCCTTGGCTTCCGGCACGGTGTATTCGCCAAAGTGGAAAATGCTCGCCGCCAATACCGCGCTGGCGTGGCCTTCCAGAATGCCATCGGCCAAGTGCTGCAGGTTACCAACACCGCCAGAAGCGATCACCGGAATGCCCAAGGCATCGCTGATGGCACGGGTGACGCCGAGATCGAAGCCGTTCTTCATGCCGTCCTGGTCCATGCTGGTCAGCAGGATTTCTCCGGCGCCCAGGCCTTCCATCTTCTTCGCCCATTCAACGGCGTCCAGCCCGGTTGGCTTGCGCCCGCCATGGGTGAAGATTTCCCAGCGCGGGGTTTCGCCCGGGCCGGAGACCTTCTTCGCGTCGATCGCCACGACGATGCACTGCGAGCCGAAATGCTCGGCCGCCTCGCCGACAAATTCCGGGTTGAACACCGCCGCGGTGTTGATGGATACCTTGTCCGCGCCGGCATTGAGCAGGTTGCGGATGTCCTGCACGCTGCGCACGCCACCGCCCACGGTCAGCGGGATGAACACCTGGCTGGCCATGCGCTCGACGGTGTGCAGCGTGGTATCGCGGCCGTCGACGCTGGCCGTGATATCCAGGAAAGTAATCTCGTCCGCACCCTGCTCGTCATAACGACGGGCGATTTCCACCGGGTCGCCAGCGTCACGGATGTTCTCGAACTTGACGCCCTTGACCACCCGGCCGTTATCCACGTCCAGGCAAGGGATGATGCGTTTGGCCAGCGCCATGATAAGTCCTCAGCCTTTATAGGAATCGCAGAAGGCCTGGGCCTCGGCGACGTCCAGGGTACCTTCATAGATCGCGCGACCAGTGATCGCACCGATGATGCCCGGCGCCCTGGCGTCGAGCAGTGCCTTGATGTCGCCCAGGTTGTGGATGCCGCCGGAGGCGATCACCGGGATCTTCGTGGCTGCGGCCAGGGCAGCGGTGAACGGAACGTTACAGCCCTGCATCATGCCGTCCTTGGCAATGTCGGTGTAGACGATGGCGGACACGCCGTCGGCTTCGAAACGCTTGGCCAGGTCGATCACTTGCACGGTACTCACTTCAGCCCAGCCGTCGGTGGCGACAAAACCGTCCTTGGCGTCGAGGCCAACGATGACTTTTCCCGGGAAGGCACGGCAGGCTTCGGCGACGAACTCGGGTTCCTTGACGGCCTTGGTGCCGATGATCACGTAGCTCACGCCGGCCTTGACGTAGTGCTCGATGGTCTCCAGCGAACGAATGCCGCCACCGATCTGGATCGGCAGGTTCGGGTACCGTTTGGCGATGGCGGTGACCACTTCACCGTTGACCGGCTGGCCTTCGAAGGCACCGTTCAGGTCAACCAGATGCAGGCGACGGCAACCGCCCTCCACCCACTTGGCGGCCATGCTCACCGGGTCGTCGGAAAACACCGTGGAGTCTTCCATGCGGCCCTGGCGCAGACGGACACAAGCGCCGTCCTTGAGATCGATAGCGGGGATAATCAGCATCTGGCAAACCTTCAAATACGAAAATTCAGCTTGGCTCGAAAATCAGTTTTTCTCGAGCGCCCACAAGTCGCTTTCGATGCTTTCGAACCTTTCCTTAAGGTGCGCCTGCACATCGAAAATCGCCCTGTTGTAATAGTGCGGAGCAATTTCGCGGGTAAACAGATCAAGAATTTCCGCCGCTTCGAACGAGCCAAGGTCCAGCTCGAAACGCTCCTCCATGAACCGCTGGATCTTGCGGTTCGCCTCACTTTCCTGCTCAGGCGTGAGGGTGAGGATCGGCGGTTTCTTGCGGGCCATTACCAGCGCCCGTCCCACGCCGCGAAGTTCTGCAGCAGTTGCAGGCCATGGGTATGGCTCTTCTCCGGGTGAAACTGCACGGCGAAGCGCGAGCCATCGGCCAGGGCCGCGGCGAAATCGACACCATAGTGACCGCTGCCCACCACCTGCCGGGCATTGCCGGCGGCGATGTAATAGCTGTGCACGAAGTAGAAACGCGCGAGGTCCGGAATATCGTGCCACAGCGGGTGGTCCACCGTTTGCCGCACTTCGTTCCAGCCCATGTGCGGCACTTTCAAGTGCTCGCCGTGTTCATGCAGGTCCTTGCCAAAGAACTTGACCTGGCCCGGGAACAGCGAGATGCAATCGACCCCGTCGTTCTCTTCACTGCGATCGAGCAAAGCCTGCATGCCCACGCAGATGCCGAGGAACGGGCGATCCTGGCTGACTTCGTGCACCAGCTTGTCGAAGCCCAGGCGCCGAATCTCGGCCATGCAGTCGCGAATCGCGCCGACACCGGGAAACACCACCCGGTCGGCTTCGCGAATCACGTCGGCATCGCTGGTGATCAATACCTTGCCGGCGCCTACGTGCTCGAGGGCCTTGGCCACCGAGTGCAGGTTGCCCATGCCGTAATCGATAACCGCAACCGTCTGCATTACAGGACGCCTTTGGTGGAAGGCATCTGGCCGGCCATGCGGTCGTCGAGCTCGACAGCCATGCGCAGCGCGCGGCCGAACGCCTTGAACACGGTTTCGATCTGGTGGTGGGTGTTGTGCCCACGCAGGTTGTCGATGTGCAGGGTCACGTTGGCGTGGTTGACGAAGCCCTGGAAGAACTCCTGGAACAGGTCGACGTCGAAGCCGCCGACGGTGGCGCGGGTGTACGGCACATGCATCTGCAGGCCAGGGCGGCCGGAGAAATCGATGACCACGCGCGACAGCGCTTCATCGAGCGGCACGTAGGCATGGCCGTAGCGACGGATGCCCTTCTTGTCGCCGATGGCTTTGGTGAAAGCCTGGCCCAGCGTGATACCGACATCTTCGACGGTGTGATGGTCGTCGATATGCAGGTCGCCCTTGCTGACGATGTCCAGGTCGATCAGCCCGTGACGGGCGATCTGGTCGAGCATGTGCTCAAGAAAAGGCACGCCGATATCAAACCGGGCCTTTCCGGTGCCATCCAGGTTGATCGAGGCTTTGATCTGGGTTTCCAGAGTGTCGCGCTCGACAGACGCCTTACGTTCGGCCATCACCAGCTCCGCAAAATCATTGGGCGAAAAAGGCAGCCATTATAGGGGCGCGAGCGGCAAACAGAAACAAAAGAGGTGACACCGCTGACGGGCTGAAACCGATGCGGCGGCGTTAGACATGTCCATACAAGTCTTCCAGGACTCATAAAAACAAATGTGGGAGCGAGCCTGCTCGCGAAAGCGGTGCGTCAGAAGACATTGTTGTCGACTGACACGCCCCATTCGCGAGCAGGCTCGCTCCCACAAGGATTGCCCTGACCCGCTGGCCAGGGCAACGGTTTTAGCGGAACAACACCGCCGTCTTCTGCAGGGTTACCCACACACCCCACGCCAGCGGAATGCCCACCACCAGCCAGGCGGCGATCGCCAAGGGCTTGGTGCCCGGTGCGGCTTTCCATTCCAGCGAAGTGGTGCTGTCGGCGCCCTTGTCGTGGCCCAGCGCTTGCTCTGCGGCCAGTTCGGCGTCGGTCATGAAGTACTTGTCGGCGACCGGGCGAACCATCAGGTTGCACAGGAAGCCCAGCACCAGCAGGCCGGCGAGGATGTACAGGGTGATGTCATAGGCCGCGGCGCGTTCAACGCCGATGCTCAGTTGATATTCACGCAGGTAGTTCACCAGTACCGGACCCAGCACACCGGCTGCCGCCCAGGCGGTCAACAGGCGACCGTGGATCGCACCGACCATTTGCGTACCGAACAGGTCCGCCAGGTAGGCCGGCACGGTGGCGAAACCGCCGCCGTACATCGACAGGATGATGCAGAACGCCGCCACGAACAGCGCGACGCTGCCCAGGTGGCCCAGGCTCGGGATCAGGGCATACAAGGCCACGCCCAGGGCAAAGAACACGAAGTAGGTGTTTTTGCGACCCAGGTAGTCCGAGAAGGAGGCCCAGAAGAACCGGCCACCGATGTTGAACAGGCTCAGCAAACCGGTGAAACCGGCTGCAATGGCAGCGATCTGGCCCAGTTGCGCGGCGTCCAGCTGACCGAACGGCAGGTCGTTGCCGAGCAATTTGCCGCCGAACACTTCCTGCAGCAGTGGCGAAGCCATGCCCAGGATGCCGATACCGGCGGATACGTTCAGGCACAGCACCAGCCAGACCAGACGGAACTGCGGGGTTTTCCAGGCAACGTTCACGTGAACGTGGCGATGGGTGATCATCGCGTTCGCGGCTTTTTTCGGTGCAGGATTCCAGCCCTCAGGCTTCCAGCCGGTTGGCGGTACGCGATACGACAGGGCGCCACCGATCATGAACACGAAGTAGATCGCGGCCATCACCAGGAAGCTCTGCCATACGCCCACGTCGGTTGGCGTAGCGAAATGGCTCATCAGCGCTGCAGCCAACGGGGCACCCACCATCGCGCCACCGCCGAAGCCCATGATCGCCATGCCGGTCGCCATGCCGCGCTTATCCGGGAACCACTTGATCAGCGTCGAGACCGGGGAGATGTAGCCCAGGCCCAGGCCGATACCACCGATGACACCGGAGCCGACCCACATCAGCCAGATCTGGTGGGTATAGATACCCAGCGCCGAAATCAGCAGGCCACCGCACCAGCACAGGGCCGATACCACGCCAGCCTTGCGCGGACCGGCATGTTCCAGCCAGCCGCCCCAGATGGCTGCCGAGCAACCCAGGAAAATGAAGAACAGGGTGTAGATCCAGCCGAGCATCGAGATCGGCCAGTCACATTGGGACGAAAAGACTTGCGAGATGAAGCTCATGTCCGGCGCGCAGGCTACCGGCTTGGTGATGCCCATGGCCTTGGACAGCGGCAACCAGAACACCGAAAAGCCGTAGGCCATGCCGATGCACAGGTGAATGGCCAGCGCGGCCGGTGGTACCAGCCAGCGGTTGAAGCCAGGCTTGGCGATAATGCGTTCCTTGGAGAGGAACGCAGGCTGGTCGGCAACGCCGTCCGCCGTAATGCTCGTGCTCATTGTGTATCCCCCAGTTATTGGAATAGGTTCGCCAGCCACGCATCACCCTCAGTCTTCATTTGCACGCAGGCATGACTGTATTTTGTGGTAAAGCTCCATTTTGGTGCGACATCACGTCGCAGAAGGACGGGCGAACTGACAAAGGTTACCATTTGCTCGTGACAGAAAAACCAAAGTGCTATCACCTTTTTTCTGTCATTCGTCTTATCGCGCCTCTTCTCACTTTCTGTAGGGCGTTATTCGTTTATTTTTCAGGAATGTTCATGCCCATCGTTGTCGAGCGTCTGAATGAAGCCACTCATCAGGATCATCAGGACCTGCAGAAAATCTACCAGGACGCCCCGGCCTGGCTGTTCGAGCCGTTCAGCGATGCCGGGCAATTGATCAACAGTTGCCTGACGGAAGGTACGCTGATTGCGGCACGGTTCAACGACCGACTGCTCGGCGCCGCACGCCTGCAACGGCACCAGGACGCTTGGTACTTGTCTCACCTGTGCGTAAGAAAGGTTACCCGCCGCCGTGGCGTAGCTGAGCGCTTGGTGAGCGAAGCACGGCGGATGGCTCGACAGGAAGACGCCGGGCTTCGGCTCGAGGCACCGGCCGGGCATCTGAAGGTGCAGGCCTTGGCGGCAAAGCTGAAGATATCGCTGAATGAAAGCTGACGGTGACCGGGTCATATCCCGTGGCGAGGGAGCTTGCTCCCGCTGGGGAGCGCAGCGCCCCCTAAAGCTGTCTCCACGGTGTGCCAGGCGTCCTGATTCGCCTGGTTTGGGACTGCTTCGCAGTCCAGCGGGAGCAAGCTCCCTCGCCACGGTGAACCGCGCCTGCCGTTCCACCAGTGGAGGATCGAAAAACGATGACCCAACGCTCCACCAACCCGGGACGTTATACTCTCCGGTAAAATTTGAACTCAACCTACAAGGATTCGCCCATGAAAGCGTTCGGCAAAATCCTGGGTCTGGTACTTCTCGGGCTGTTGCTGATCATTGTGGCCCTGGGCTTTGCCCTGACCCACCTCTTCGATCCCAACGACTATAAGGAAGAGATCCGCCAGATAGCCCGCGACAAGGCCCACATCGAGCTGACCCTCAATGGCGATATCGGCTGGAGCCTGTTTCCATGGCTGGGTCTTGAATTGCACGAAGCCAGCGTTGCGACCCTGGCCAATCCGACCCAACCCTTTGCCGACTTGCAGATGCTTGGGCTTTCAGTCCGGGTGATGCCGCTGTTGCGCCGTGAAGTGCAAATGAGTGACGTACGGGTCGAAGGCCTGAACCTGCGGCTCAACCGCGACAAGAACGGTCATGGCAACTGGGAAGACATCGGCAAGGCGCCCGCCTCCACGACCGCTACGAAGGCGCCGGCGCCAACCGAACAGCCAGCCCCGCCGGCCAACGCTCCGACAGAGAAACCGGCCCAACCCACTCGCCTGGACATCGACAGCCTGACCGTGAACAACGCCCGGGTCGAATACAGCGACGAGCAGACCGGCAAGCTGTTTACCGCTGAAAGCATCCAGTTGAGCACCGGCCCGATCCACGATTCCACCAATATCCCGGTTACCCTCACGGCTTTCCTGTCCAGCAACCAACCGGCTGTTCGGGTGCGCACCGAGGTGACTGGCGAGCTGCGCTTCGAACGCGCACTGCAACGCTACAAATTCGAAGACCTGAAGCTGTCCGGTGAAGCCACCGGCGATCCGTTGCAAGGCAAGACCGTGAGCTTTGCGGCGCAAGGGCAACTGTTCCTCGACAAGGCAGCCAACGTTGCCGAATGGACCGGTATCAAGCTTTCCTTGAACCAGCTTCGCGCCTTGGGCGAGCTGAAGGTCAACGATCTCGACAAAACGCCGCAGCTGAATGGCGGCGTGTCGATTGCTTCATTCGACCTGGCCAGCTTCATCGACAGCATCGGCCAGAAACTGCCGGCGATGGCCGATGGCAGCCTGAGCAAGGTCGAGCTGGCGAGCCGCATTGCAGCCACACCGACCAGCGTCGAGCTCAACGACATCAACCTGAAAATCGATGAGAGCAATTTCAGTGGTCGCATCGCCGTGGAAGATATCGCCAAGCAGTCACTGCGTGCCCAGCTCAAGGCCGACACCTTCAATGTTGATCGCTACCTGCCGCCAAAGTCCGCCGAAGCCAACAGCGCCAAGGCTGCCCGCGAGGCCGAAGTCAGCAACACCGAGGCCAGCGCCATGGCCGGTGCCGGCAGCTCACCGCTACCAAGCGCCCCGACCCAAGGCGCGTGGAGCAACGATCGATTGTTCCCGGTGGAGCGCCTGAGCAAGCTCGATGTCGATGCCGACCTGAGCTTCGGCCAGCTGACCCTCGACAAGCTGCCCATCCAGAATGCCGCGCTGAAGGCCACCGGGCTCGGCGGCCTGTTGACGCTGGAAAACCTGCGGGGCGATTTGTATAACGGCAACTTCGAAGCCAAGGGCACGCTGGACGTGCGCCAGCCCACGCCGCAGTTGAGCCTGCAAACCCGCATCAACCGGGTGCCGGCCGACAAGATCATCGAAAGCCAGGGCAAAAATCCGCCCGTCAAAGGCCTGGTGACGCTCAACAGCGCCGTCACCGCCAGCGGCAACAGCCAGAAGGCCCTGATCGACAGCCTGAACGGCAATGCCGGGTTCGTCATCAATGACGGCGTGCTGCTCAATGCCAACCTCGAACAGCAGCTGTGCAAAGGCATCGCCACGCTGAACCGCAAGAGTCTCAGCGGTGAACCGCGCGGCAAGGACACACCGTTCCAGCAACTCGACGGCAACCTTACCTTCCACAATGGCGTGGCCAGCAACCCGGACTTGAAAGTGCGCATCCCCGGCATGACGGTCAATGGCAACGGTGACATCGACCTGCGCGTATTGGGCATGGACTACCGCGTCGGCGTCATCGTTGAAGGCGACAAGAGCGACATGCCCGACCCGGCCTGCCAGGTCAACGAGCGTTATGTCGATGTCGAGTGGCCGTTACGCTGCCGAGGCCCGCTGGAGCTGGGCGCGAAAGCCTGCCGCCTGGACAACGACGGGCTGGGCAAGGTTGCCGCGAAGCTGGCCGGCGACCGCCTCGGCGACAAGATCGACGAGAAGCTCGGCGACAAGGTCAGCCCCGAGCTCAAAGACGCGCTGAAGGGGCTGTTCAAGCGATGACATCCGAGCAGTTTTCCAGCGCCGTATTGGATTGGTTCGACCGCCACGGGCGCCATGACCTGCCCTGGCAGCAAGACATCTCCCCGTATCGGGTATGGGTCTCGGAGATCATGCTCCAGCAGACCCAGGTCAGCACCGTGCTCAATTACTTCGACCGGTTCATGACCGCCCTGCCTTCCGTCCAGGCCCTTGCCGCCGCGCCGGAGGATGAAGTGCTGCACCTGTGGACCGGGTTGGGCTACTACACCCGCGCTCGTAATCTGCAGAAAACCGCGAAAATCGTCGTCGAGCAATATGGCGGCGAATTTCCCCGGGGGGTGGAGAAGCTCACCGAACTGCCGGGAATCGGCCTATCCACCGCTGGCGCGATTGCCAGCATCAGCATGGGCCTGCGGGCGCCGATTCTCGATGGAAACGTCAAGCGGGTGCTGGCGCGCTTTACTGCCCAGGAAGGCTACCCAGGCGAGCCAAAGGTTGCGAAACAGCTCTGGGCCACCGCCGAACGCTTTACCCCTCAGGATCGGGTCAATGCCTACACCCAGGCGATGATGGACCTGGGCGCCACGCTCTGTACCCGCAGCAGACCCAGTTGCCTGCTCTGCCCGCTGGAAAAAGGCTGCGAAGCCCACATGCTGGGCCTGGAAACCCGCTATCCGATTCCCAAGCCGCGCAAGGAAGTGCCCAAGAAACGCACCTTGATGCCGATGCTGGCTAACCGCGAAGGCGCCATCTTGCTTTACCGCCGCCCATCCACCGGTTTGTGGGGCGGTCTGTGGAGCCTGCCGGAACTCGACGACCTCGACGACCTGCAACACCTGGCCCTGCAACATTCGCTGGAGCTGGGTCAGCAACAGGCAATGCCAAGCCTGGTACACACCTTCAGCCACTTCCAGTTGGCAATCGAACCCTGGCTGGTCCGGGTCCGCGAAACCGGCCATCACGTGGCCGAGGCCGACTGGCTCTGGTATAACCTCGCCACCCCGCCGCGCCTGGGCCTCGCCGCCCCGGTCAAGACATTGCTCGAACGCGCGGCCGCTGTATTGAACGCAGGAGAGTTGCAATGACCCGCACCATCATGTGCCGCAAGTACAAAGAACAGCTGGAAGGCCTGGAGCGCGCACCGTTTCCCGGTGCCAAGGGCCAGGACATCTACGACAACGTATCAGCCAAGGCCTGGGGCGACTGGCAAAAACACCAGACGCTGCTGATCAACGAAAAACGCCTGAACATGATGAATGCCGAAGATCGCAAATATCTTCAAGGGGAGATGGACAAGTTCTTTTCCGGCGAAGAATACGCCAAGGCCGAGGGCTACGTGCCGCCCTCCGAATAAGCTGCCCGGAGCGGGGGCGAATCGTAAGCGACGGTAATAGTTAAATATTTTTTGATAACTTGCTTGACGCCCCCCTGAAAAACCCGTTTAATGCGCCCCGTTGCCCAGATAGCTCAGTCGGTAGAGCAGGGGATTGAAAATCCCCGTGTCGGCGGTTCGATTCCGTCTCTGGGCACCAAATACCGAAAACCCCGATCAAGAAATTGATCGGGGTTTTTTATTGTCCGGGATTTCCTTCCTGCATCCTGTCGACTCAGCTACATTCGTCCGCTCCCCTCCTCCTGCATGCGAGTCGACATGGATATCACCGGCATCCCCTTCGGCACCACCGACTGGTCCACCATCGAACCCACCGAACACAAAGGCATTACCGGAACCGCTTACTGGCGCACGCAGCATTTCGGCAGCGTTCGGGTACGGATGGTGGAATATACGGCCGGCTACCTGGCCGACCATTGGTGCACCAAGGGCCATATCCTGCTTTGTCTCAAAGGCGAGCTGAACACCGAGCTCGAAGACGGCCGGCAATTCCTGCTCAGGCCCGGCATGAGCTACCAGGTGGCCGACCAGGCAGAGCCTCATCGCTCCTCCACTCCATCAGGGGCGACGCTGTTCGTGGTGGATTGAGATTCGAAGCGTTCGCGTCGAAGCTGTAGGATAGATGGCCTTATTCATCAGGAATCCGACCATGTCATCGGCGAACAAACAGCAAAAACGCAGCCAGCGCGCCAAGGAGAAAGCCAAGAAGAATCGCATTCAGCGTGCCGCTGCGCCGAACGACTTCCTGGACCCGAACGACGAGCGCATCGACCTGGAAACCGTGGACCTGTCTGACCTGTTCCGCATCATGAGCCTCGCCGAGAAGGTCAGTCAGAAAGCCATGTGCGAAGCGTTCCTGGGCCATCCACTGCTGGCGCTCGTGCTGGAACAGGAAGGTGAAGAAGAAGCGACCGACTTCATCATCACCGCCTTGATCGAATACCGTCGCCTGACCACGGGCGTCGATGAGCAGACTGCCCTGGATTGGGTGGAAAGCAAGCAGTTCCAGGCTGATTATGTCGCCGCATCCCAGGCGCTGACGCAAGGCCAAGGCTGACTTCAGTCTGCGGCTGGCGGTGGATGATACGCTGATGGGACGGCTCCTACAGACCAAGCTCCACCAGCATGGGCGGCGTCATACCCGTCCTGCATCAATCAGCTATTTTTCCTCCAAAGCAATCAGCTCCGTCTGACATCATCGAAGCTTTCATGGGAGCATTCTTCTGGTCCGCCCCTTCCAATGGCTGGACACTTCGATGAAGCCGATACTGCCCCAAGACGATCCACAGCTCGCGCCCTTGATCAACGAACTAGGCGAGCTGATTCGCCAGGCACGCCAGAAAGTGTTGCGTGCCGTTGACACTCTCCAGGTACAGACCTGCTGGCAGATCGGCCGGCACATCATCGAGTTCGAGCAAGGAGGCGCCGAACGCGCGGCTTATGGCGCAAGGTTGCTAGCCTCGTTGGCGAAGGTGCTGACGGGGCGGTTTGGGAAAGGGTTTGATGCCTCAAACCTGCGTTACATGCGACTTTTTTATCAGGCATTCCCAATCTGTGACGCACTGCGTCACGAATTGAGCTGGACTCACTATCGAACGCTGCTGCGTGTCGAAAAAAAGAATGCACGCAGTTGGTACATGAACGAAGCCGCCACCCAGAACTGGTCCACCCGCGCCTTGGAGCGCCAGATCGGCACGTTCTATTACGAACGCCTCCTGGCAAGCCGCGATCGACCTGCGGTAGAGCAGGAAGCAGCAACCCATCTTGAGCAACTTGCTTTCGGGCCCAGGGACATCGTCAGGGATCCGGTAGTCCTTGAGTTTCTTGGAATGCCAAACACAGGCATGCTGCTGGAAACCGATCTCGAACAAGCCCTGATCAACCAACTGCAGGGCTTCCTGCTCGAACTGGGTAAAGGCTTCGCCTTCATCGCCCGCCAGCAGCGCATTAGCACCGAAAGCAAGGATTTCTACCTCGACCTGGTTTTCTACAACTATCTGCTCAAATGCTTTGTGATCGTCGATCTCAAGCGAGGCGAGCTGAGCCACCAGGACATCGGCCAGATGGATATGTATGTGCGACTCTACGATGAGCTCAGGCGCGGCCCTGATGATAAACCCACCGTCGGCATCATTCTTTGTGCACAAAAAGACGAGTCGGTGGTGCGTTATTCCGTGTTGCAAGGCCATGAACAGCTGTTCGCCAGCCAGTATCAACTGGTGCTCCCCACCGAAGAAGAACTGCGCAAGGCGCTGGATTGCGAACGGGCGCGACTTGAGGAGTCCCCCCCCCGGACGCAGCGACCTGAAGAAATGAAGCCGTTACCGATAAACGCATACTCAAAAAACCCATGTAATATTGATGCGTTTTTTTTCAGCAACGCTCCAGCCAACGAGCTTCATTCTGCATGTCACCGGCCGCAACCCACCCCTCTTTGATCCAGGCATTGCGGACTGAAACCGCCGAGTTGCATGTCGCCTTGGAAAAACGCCTGCCGTTTTTTTCGGAACGGCTGGATCTGGATCTGTACCGACGC
Source organism: Pseudomonas sp. Z2-11 (assembly GCF_054161305.1). NCBI lineage: Bacteria > Pseudomonadati > Pseudomonadota > Gammaproteobacteria > Pseudomonadales > Pseudomonadaceae > Pseudomonas > Pseudomonas sp. Z2-11. Next base: position 350,839 of record NZ_CP096395.1, on the reverse strand, counting down.
CTGATGGCGGCCTATTACGGTTTTTACCAGCCATTGGAACAACGGCTTCAGGTATTGGCATTGATTCCGTCCGGGTTGGACCAATCCCTGCGCATCAAGCTTCCGGTATTGCGGGCCGATCTCACGGCGCTGGGCATGGATGCCGCCGCTATCGAGGCGTTGCCCGTTTGCCAGCAACTGCCGCAGATCGACTCCCGCGCGGCCGCCCTCGGGGTTTCCTACGTATTGGAGGGGGCGACCCTCGGCGGACAGATTCTGCGACGCAGGGTGGCGGAGCAGCTTGGCCTGGATGCCTCCAGCGGCGCTGCCTTTCTCAACGTGTATGGTGAACTCACCGGCCGCCGCTGGAAGGATTTCCTCCAATACCTGGACGACAGGAACCTTGGCGAACCCCAGACGCTCGAAGTCACACGCGCCGCCAGGTCGACGTTTACTCATTTTGAACACTGGCTGGACAGCCAAAAGGTACTGCTATGACCCCGGAAAACCAGGAAGCCTTCGAAGAACTGCTGGCTAATTGCGCAGACGAACCGATTCGCTTCCCCGGCGCCATCCAGCCTCATGGCGTGCTGCTGATGCTGTCCGAGCCCGACTTCGTAATCCGTCAGGTCAGCGCCAACGTCTTGCAATTGATGGGACAGGATCCCCACAGATTGCTGGACCAGACGCTTGATGCACTGGTGGGACTGGAGCAGGCAGAAGCCATCCTCATTGCCTGTCACGCGGCCCCGGGAAACGACAACGCGCCCGTAGCCATTGTCGTGAACCAGCAGCGTTTTGACGCCTTGGTGCATCGCCATCAGGGCGCCCTGATCATCGAGCTGGAACAACACCTGAGCGACTATCGCCCCGAAGGCGTCAGCGGCGAGGCCAACCTGGGCCGTATGCTCCAGCGCCTGCAAAGCGCAAAAGATCTTCAAACGCTGTACGAAATCAGCGTGCGGGAAATCCAGGCCATGACCGGCTACGACCGCGTGCTGATCTATCGTTTTGAGGAAGAAGGCCACGGGCAGGTCATCGCCGAAGCCAGCGCGCCATCGATGGAGCTTTACAAGGGACTGTTTTTTCCAGCCTCGGATATTCCCGAGCAGGCCCGTGAGCTGTATCGCACCAATTGGTTGCGCATCATCCCCAACGCCGACTACACGCCGATACCCCTGGTGCCCGAGCTGCGTCCCGATACCCAGGCGCCGCTGGATCTGAGTTTTTCGACGCTGCGCAGCGTCTCGCCGATCCACCGTCAATACATGAAGAACATGGGCGTGCTGTCGTCGATGAGCATCTCGTTGATGAAAGGCGAACAGCTGTGGGGCTTGATCAGCTGCGGCAATCGCCAGCCGCTGCTCGTGCCCCATGAAATGCGCATGGCCTGCCAGACCATCGGCCAGATCCTGTCACTGCAGATCAGCGCCATGGAAACCCTTGAACTGACTCGGCAACGGGACGCCAAGCTGGAGGACCTACAGGCGCTTGCCGCCGCCATGGCCGAATCCAGCGAAAACGTCTTCGATGGCCTGTGCCGCGAGCCAAAACGCCTGATGGACCTCACCGGGGCCAGTGGCGTTGCGATCTTCGAGGACAACAAACTGCATCGCCACGGTCAGTGCCCCGAACCGGAGCAAATCCGCGAATTGCACAAGTGGATATTGGCAACAGGTCAGCCGGTCTTCTCTCACCATAACCTGGGCAGCGTTTTCGCCCCGGCCAAGGCTTTTCAGGATGTAGCGAGCGGGGTGCTGGCGATTCATCTGCCCAAGCCTGTGGAAAACGGCGTGCTGTGGTTCCGTCCCGAAGTGAAGCAAACCATCAATTGGAGCGGCGACCCGCAAAAACCCCTCGACCTAGAAGACAGCGAGACCGGATTACGCCTGCGGCCGCGCACCTCGTTTGAAATCTGGAAAGTCGAGATGGACGGTATCAGCGCCAAGTGGAGCCATGGCGACTTGTTCGCCGCCAACGACCTGCGCCGCTCGGCCCTGGAAAATGATCTGGCCCGACAGGTACGCAAGGAGCGCCAGGCGGTGCAAGCGCGCGATGAACTGGTGGCGGTCGTGTCCCATGATTTGCGCAACCCGATGACGGTCATTTCCATGCTTTGCGGCATGATGCAAAAGGCCTTCAGCTCCGACGGCTCACACAGCTCGAAGCGAATTGCCTCGGCCATCGACACCATGCAACAAGCCGCCAGTCGCATGAATGCACTGCTGGAAGACCTGCTCGACACCTCGCGCATCGACGCCGGGCGCTACACCATCAACCCTCAGCCGATGGACGTCAGCCAGATCTTCGAAGACGCCTGTTCGCTACTGACGCCGCTGGCCTCCGCCAAGGCAATCGATATTTCTTTCCATGCCGAGCCCAACCTCAAGATCAACGCAGATCCCGAACGGCTGTTCCAGGTGCTGTCCAACCTGATCGGCAATGCCATCAAATTCACGCCGCAGCAAGGGACCGTGGGCATCAGCGCGATGTCGGTGGGCGATGAGATCGTGTTCAGCGTCCGCGATACCGGCGAAGGCATCGCCCCCGAACAGTTGCCGCATGTTTTTGACCGCTACTGGACCACCAAGGAAGGCAACCCGAATGGCACCGGACTTGGGTTGTATATATCCAAGGGGATTGTCCAGGCTCATGGCGGTAAACTGCACGCCGAAAGCCAGCCAGGCCAGGGCAGTGAATTCCGCTTTACCGTGCCGAAAATCGACTGAGCCGGGCACCGCCCCCTAACGAATTGGAAACCGAAGCCCAATGGCCTCACTGAACAAACAGCAGAAACGCGCCAAGCGTGCCAAAGACAAAGCCAAGCAGATCCGCATGACCGGGCGAAAATCCATCCCGATGTATGGCGATCCGGCCCATGCAACCGCCCAGCCACCGGTTTACGTACAGGAGTTGTTCGTCAAGCTGCGCGACGCCGAGGCCGTCAGCCGCAGCGAAATGCTCGACACATTGCTGGCAAACGTCAGCGAAATGATCATCGAGCGCCCGGGCCTGCTGGATCTGAAGAACGCCGAAAACGAGAGCATGGCCGCCACCAACCTGGCTGCCGACATGCTGGTGGACTACCGCATGTGGGTCGACGACATGGACCGCGAGGCGGCCCAGCGCTGGCTCAGCACGCCGGAGTTCATCAAGGACTTCAGCGAGGCGCTGGACCGTTATCGCCAGTCGATGGAAGGGCCCGCCGGCGAATAAGCGGGCAGGCTACTCGCTGCTGTTCCAGTGGAACACCAGCTTGCGCGCGGCTCCGCTGCCCACATCGGCGGTGTCGCGGCGCTCCTCCCCGTTGCGCGTCGCCACCACGCTGTACTTGCCCGGCGGCAATTGCACATACACCAGCGGGCCCGCATCGCTGAGCGTCAGTAATGTTTGTCCTGATGCGTTCAGCACAGTCACGTCCACATCCGGAACGTATTTGTTCTCCGGGCCGATCGCAAAAGTCATGTGCAGGTTGTACCCCTGGGCCTGCCCGATGGCCCGGGCTTCGTCTTCGCCGATGCCGCCGGACAGATAAGTAATGCCGTTCTGCTGCATGGGTTGGATCTGGACGCCTGTGTTGTCGATGGGCGCGAGGTTGGTGGCGTTGAGGAAGATGGGAAATATCAGCGCGCCTAAAGCGACGAGGCGAGATAGCGAGTTCATGGCAACCACTCCTGATTTTGGACGCCATCGTTTGATCGACTATGAACACCGATGTTTAGATCGATTGGGAGTTGGTCCGAATGCCAGTTGGAATAGGCACGCTCATCCGGTTAACCCTTCCCACCCCCGCCCAAAGCTGGCACCATCGCGCCTTTTTTTACGCGACTCCCCAGGCAATTCGCTGACAGGCAGGTTCAAACAGCCGTTCGGTTGTTGACGGCGCGACAGTCTGCTGCGCCGATGCGACAAGCTGCCGCAAGTCGCCGGTTTACCGCGCGTAGCGCTGTTGGCGGCCATCCGGACGCATGCTAGCTTGGCCGCCTCGCCAGGAAGGCTGCCGACAGCAAGGGAGCACATATCATGAGGAACGCACATGGCCCAGGCCACGCCCGCGCTTGAAATCCGCAACCTGCACAAACGCTACGGCCAGCTGGAGGTGCTCAAGGGCGTCTCGCTGACCGCTCGCGACGGCGACGTGATCTCGATCCTCGGCTCTTCCGGATCCGGCAAGTCCACGTTCCTGCGTTGTATCAACCTGCTGGAGAACCCCAACCAGGGGCAGATCCTGGTGGCTGGCGAAGAGCTCAAGCTCAAGGCGGCGAAAAACGGCGAACTGGTAGCCGCCGACGGCAAACAGATCAACCGCATACGCAGCGAGATCGGTTTTGTCTTCCAGAACTTCAACCTCTGGCCGCACATGAGCGTGCTCGACAACATCATCGAGGCTCCGCGCCGGGTGCTCGGCCAGAGCAAGGCCGAAGCCGTCGATATCGCCGAAGCCCTGCTGGCCAAGGTCGGCATCGCCGACAAGCGCCACGCCTACCCGGCCGAATTGTCCGGCGGCCAGCAGCAACGCGCCGCCATTGCCCGTACGCTAGCGATGCAGCCCAAGGTGATCCTGTTCGACGAACCCACCTCTGCCCTTGACCCGGAAATGGTCCAGGAAGTACTTAGTGTGATCCGCGCCCTGGCCGAAGAAGGCCGCACCATGCTGCTGGTTACCCACGAAATGGGGTTTGCCCGCCAGGTTTCCAGCGAAGTGGTATTTCTTCATCAGGGCCTGGTCGAAGAACAAGGAACGCCACAGCAGGTTTTCGAAAGCCCGCTTTCGGCGCGCTGCAAACAATTCATGTCCAGCAACCGCTAACGGAGCAGTACCTATGCAGACCTACAGGAAAATCCTCTTGGCCGCTGCGGCCAGCCTGGTCCTTTCGGCCAACGCCATGGCGGACGGCAAACTGAAAATGGGCATCGAAGCAGCCTACCCTCCGTTCAATAACAAGGACGCCAGCGGCCAGGTCGTGGGTTTCGACAAAGACATCGGCGACGCCCTGTGCGCCAAGATGAAAGTCGAGTGCGAAGTGGTCACTTCCGACTGGGACGGGATCATTCCGGCCTTGATGGCGAAGAAGTTCGATTTCCTGATCTCTTCGCTTTCGATCAATGAAGAGCGCAAGCAAGCGGTGGATTTCACCGACCCGTACTACACCAACAAACTGCAATTCATCGCGCCGAAAAACGTCGATTTCAAAATCGATAAAGAGTCTCTTCAGGGTAAGGTCATCGGGACACAGCGCTCCACGCTCGCCGGCACCTGGATGGAAGACAACATGGAAGGTGTCGAACTGAAACTCTACGACACCCAGGAAAACGCCTATCTGGATCTCACCTCCGGTCGTCTCGACGGGATCCTGGCAGACAAATACGCGAACTACGACTGGCTGAAAACCGACGCTGGCCGGGCTTACGAATTCAAAGGTGACGCGGTGGTAGACGGCGACAAAATCGCCATCGCCGTGCGCAAGGGTGACAATGAATTGCGCAACAAGCTGAACGCCGCATTAAAAGAGATCGTTGCCGACGGCACCTATAAAAAGATCAACGACAAGTACTTCCCGTTCAGCATCTATTGATCCTGACGTGCCTGGCCGGCGCCGCTGTGTACGGCGCCGGTCCTTAGCAAAGCCTGCCGCGATATGAACGCATACCCATGATGATTGACCTCTACGGATTCGGCCCGGCGCTAGCCGCCGGCGCGCTGATGACCGTCCAGTTGGCCCTTTCTGCCTTATGCCTGGGGCTGGTACTCGGGCTGCTCGGTGCCCTGGCCAAGACCTCGTCATACAAGCCGTTGCAATGGCTTGGTGGCACTTATTCAACGCTGGTCCGCGGAATCCCGGAATTGCTCTGGGTGCTGTTGATCTATTTCGGCACCGTCAACCTGATGCGCACCTTGGGTGAGTACTTCGGCAATCCCGACCTTGCTCTCAACGCCTTCGCCGCCGGCGTCATCGCACTCGGCCTGTGCTTTGGCGCCTACGCTACTGAAGTGTTTCGCGGCGCAATCCTGGCGATCCCCAAGGGTCACCGTGAAGCCGGCGTCGCTTTGGGCCTGTCGAAATGGCGGATCTTTACCCGATTGATCATGCCGCAAATGTGGCGCATCGCCCTGCCCGGCCTGGGCAACCTGTTCATGATCCTGATGAAGGACACCGCGCTGGTCTCGGTGATCGGCCTGGAAGAAATCATGCGACACGCGCAAATCGGCGTAACCATTTCCAAACAGCCGTTCACCTTCTATATGGTCGCCGCGCTCATGTACCTGGGACTGACAGTACTCGCCATGATCGGCATGCACCTGCTTGAACGACGCGCGGCCCGTGGTTTCGCCAGGAGCACGCAATGAGCTGGGAAGTCATCATCAAGTGGCTGCCGAAACTGGCCCAGGGCGCGACGTTGACCCTGGAGCTGGTGGCCATCGCCGTGATCGCCGGCCTGTTGCTGGCGATTCCGCTGGGCATCGCCCGTTCATCGCGCCTGTGGTACGTGCGGGCGCTGCCTTACGCCTACATCTTCTTTTTCCGCGGCACTCCGCTGCTGGTTCAGCTGTTCCTGGTGTATTACGGCCTGGCGCAGTTCGACGCCGTGCGCAGCAGCGCCCTATGGCCTTATCTGCGGGACCCGTTCTGGTGCGCCACCGCCACCATGACCCTGCACACCGCCGCCTACATCGCCGAGATCCTGCGCGGCGCGATCCAGGCCATTCCCCGTGGCGAAATTGAAGCCGCGCGGGCCCTGGGCATGTCTCGCCCCAAGGCGCTGCTGTACATCATGCTGCCCCGCGCCGCGCGCATCGGCCTGCCTGCTTACAGCAACGAAGTGATCCTGATGCTCAAGGCCAGTGCCCTCGCGAGCACCGTGACCCTGCTGGAACTCACCGGCATGGCCCGTACGATCATCGCCCGGACCTACCTGCCGGTAGAGATTTTCTTCGCGGCCGGCATGTTCTACCTGCTGATGTCCTTCGTCCTGGTACAAGGCTTCAAGCAACTGGAACGCTGGTTGCGCGTCGATGCCTGCCAAGGGCGCTGAGAGCGAGGTGTTGACGGGCGAAGCGTTGCTCGCCCGTTTCATGGCCCTGGATGCTTTTCTCACAGAGCACCAGGCGCTATGGAAGCCCCGCCCTTTCACTCATCTGCAGCTACCTTGGGAAACGTCCCACCCCGAACTGGCCCAATGGCTACGCCAGCGTTCGCTGCAAGCGGCGGAAAACGCCCATCATCAGCCGTGGTTGATTGAAAACGCGCCCGCGCCGTTTGCGGAATGGGCCGCTACCGCCCGCGCATTGAGCGCTGTCGCCGAGCTGCCCGCCAGCCAGCTGAAAGCGCCAACTCATCGCCTCAACGTCGACGTACCCGGGCGCAAATGGCAGCAGATCGAAGCCTTCGCCAGCCGCCTGAACTTCATCACCGAACCGACCCACTGGCTCGACTGGTGCGCCGGCAAAGGCCACCTGGGCCGACGGTTACTGCACGACGGCCAGCACCTGACCTGCTTGGAATACAACCCCCAGCTGGTCGCCGCAGGCCAGCAACTGAGCCAGCACCACAACCTGCCCGCCATGCACTTGCAGCAAGATGTATTGGCGCCGGACGCGGCCCAGACGATCCAACCGGAACACACCCCGGTAGCCCTCCACGCCTGCGGCGACCTGCATGTGCGGCTCATGCACCTGGCGAGTACCGCCGGCTGCGCACAAATCGCTATCGCGCCGTGCTGCTACAACCGCATCAGCACGGCGCATTATCAACCGCTGTCCGACGCGGCCAGCCAATCCCGCCTGCAACTGTCGTTGGACGACCTCGGCCTGCCACTGAGCGAAACCGTCACCGCCGGCGCGCGCGTCCGACGGCAACGGGACAAATCCATGGCCCGACGCCTGGCCTTCGACCTGCTGCAAAGGCAAATCCGCCGCAGCGACGACTACCTGCCCACACCGTCATTACCCAGCGCCTGGCTGGAAAAACCGTTCCCCCACTACTGCACCGACCTGGCGGCCCTGAAGAATTTATCCATAGTCGATTCCCCCAATTGGGAGCAATTGGAGGCTGGGGGTTATCAACGCCTGGCCGAGGTGCGCAACCTGGAACTGGTGCGAGGCCTTTTCCGACGGCCGTTGGAGCTTTGGCTGGTACTGGACCGGGCACTTTTCCTCAGCCAAAAGGGCTATGACGTGCGCCTTGGCATCTTCTGCGAAGCACCTCTTACGCCAAGAAATCTGTTGCTCTTGGCAGAGCGTCGTCCTTGCGCCACAGCCTGTGGATAACTCTGTTGATGAAATAAGCGCGGATCCAAGTAGGTCGTGATTTTCTGAGCGTCTCCAAGCTGTTCATTTTTTGTTCATATGGATAAAAAACCATGAAAACAGGGATTTGCGCGCAAACGAGAAAAATGTCACAAAAAGGAAAGATTCCGTTCGGCGCTTCCTTCCCATTGTGCATAAGCGCTAAAACAAACCGACATAACGGTGGTTTTAACGCCGTCAGGGCCGCATTTTCGCTGGCCGTGCGTCGATTGATGCCCGCACGCAAGCTCCGCCGCACCGCCGAGCCACGGCCTGCGTAAAAATAGTCAGAATTCAGGGGTTTACAGAACCGGCCCAATCGCTATAATCGTCGCCCACACGCCGGTATAGCTCAGTTGGTAGAGCAACTGACTTGTAATCAGTAGGTCCCGGGTTCGACTCCTGGTGCCGGCACCATACAAAACGAAGCCCTCGCAGAAATGCGGGGGCTTTGTTGTTTCTGGGATGTTCACTTCCCCCTACACCTTGAAAACCTATGGGGGCGAGCCTGCTCGCGATGAGGCCGTCAGTCCTACCGACAATCTGCCGGCCAAGACACGGCTGCCTTCGTTAGAACGACACCAACGAAGCCATCTCAACCAAACAGCATTCTCTGCCAGTGATCCTCACCCACAATAGCAATCGAAGCACCGGCCTCCCGTAGCTCCACTGCCTTCATGATTTTCGTTCCGTAGGTACTGTGGCGCCACTGTTCATTACCCACGCTACCCACGACCAGATAATGCACTTTCTTGCTCACGCCACCCCCTATCAAACCACCCCGCTCCTCGACCAACGCCTGACAATCCTTGCGCGGCCCGAAGGCCATGACGCCTGTAAAGACAAACATTCGGCCATCCCACAGCAAATCAGGGGCAGGTGAATTGAACGGCAGGTCCGTAGGGGCAACCGCAACAGCTCTGCCAACCTGCGAAGGCTCAATACTCGCTCCAGAAAAACCACGCAGGATGTTAAGCAGCTCATGAGACTCGTCCGGGTCCAGCGCATCGTCTTGAAGCATGGACGCCAAACGTGAATAAAGCAGATTGATTACTGGATCATTGAGATGCGCGAGGTTGTTTTCTAACCATTGCTTCAGGAAAATCGCTTCCGTGGTGTTCACGTCACCGTCCGCCGTGATCCCTGCGGCCAACCCTATCAAGGCATCGGCCGCGCGCCGGTCGATACGGGCATGGTGGAAGTATTTGCTCTTTTCGAATTCGCTGTGTAGGTCCATTACAGGGGTTCCTTTGGGTCGGGATTAACTTGACGCTGGAACAGTGCTGGCTGGGTAAACGCTATGTCAAACCTAGCACTTCTGAGCGCACTCTCTTCGAAAATAAATCCGTCCCCTTTTTCGTCAAAATAAATCCGTCCCCTTTTTCCCACAATATCGGGTCTGCGCCCAATTCCCTAAGAGCCGTGGAGTTCCCCGCAAATACGCTGCGCCCCCCGTTACCACTTGATACGAGGCCGTTGTCTTGTATGGAATACACCGAGGATTTGAAGACGATCGCCGCGTACCCGATAGGGAATGAGATAAGACCAATTGGGAACAGCCCATTCGCGGGTGTTTTTGACTCGGCCCTCGCGCCCCATGGTTGGGAATTGGGCTAGCTTGTTCACGCTGGCAAAAATAGCATCGGAAAAGTCATCGGCAGCCTTGGGATTCTCCAAGGCTATGTAGCTAGCTTCGTCCTCCAGATTTTTGAGTGCTCTTTCCAGCCACTCAACCTGCATTCCTGCTCCAACGCCGGGAGCGCATTGCCGCGACCTGATCATCCGAGGCAAATTTACCCTGATCGGCCTCCTTTACCGCCAGTTCGATTTGCGTAGTCAGCGCCTTTTCGTGCTCGATGTAGTCACGGAGCACCTCCATGGCCAAATAGCTCACGCTTTGGCCACTAGTCTTGGCCAGATCAGCAAGAGAATTTGAAAGGTCTTCCGGCAGGGTCAAGTGTATCCCGGTCATGACAGCCTCGATGATGAGCGAGTTTTTGGCATATTACACCGCTTGGCGCTGGCTTGAATTGATAACTCGTCGCGAGACGCTTCACGATTTTTTTGTTCTCAGGCCCATCCGCTTTGCTGGACTTGCTTGAGACACACAAAGCATCACTCGCCACCATCGCGCCACGATTGCGTACTTTCCAATCACCCAATACTCTCTGATCGTCGCTGCCAATTCAGCGGCCGGGCGTAGGAAACCCGAAATAATCAAGGCGCATCAGCTGCGCCCCGCTTATTATTGCAGGCGCTTTTTTTGTGTCTGCGATACGCGTTATGGCGGCTGTGCGCGGGACACCTTCGGGTGTGCCGGGTGCCTTGATTCCCGGTTTTCCTACCCCGTGCACGGCCGCCACCCCATCCCGTAGGAAAGGACGGTAGGCGGCTCTCATAGTCAAGGAGCCAGACCATGCCAAACCCGCGAGACCTCAAAACCCCAGGCCTAACCCCCTTCTCCTACCACTCTGACCGCCCCCTGTTCCGCGTCAACAGCGGCATCCCCATCGGCGAAGCCCTCTCCCACGCCTCCGATCTTCTCCACATCGCCATGCGCCTGGCCGATGATGCGGCGATGGTTCGGGGTACGGATCGTTATGCCTGGGCGTCGTGTTATTTGCAGGAGATGAGCAAAGCCGTCATCGACGACGTGGTGAAGGTGCTGGAGGCGCCGGGGAGTAATCCTGATTAAGGCGCAGTGACGCGATGCTGCTCCGTGTGCGGGGGCAGCATTGGGTTTCGTCTGTAGCAAAGAGGGGGCCGCTTCGCAGCCCAGCGGGAGCAAGCTCCCTCGCCACGGGTTAATGGAGCATTCATCTATTTATTTTCCCCGCCGATAGCCTCAATCAAGAGCATGCCTTTCCAAGGCTCGGCGAGCGGTCATCTACACTTGCCCAAATCCCCCGCTCCAGGAGCAACAAGCGATGAAAATCCGCACCAAGGTTGTAGGTTCGGGGTTGGTCAGCCTGTTTTTTGCGCTGTTGCTGGGCGGTATCGGGCTGTGGGGCTACCACGCCATGACCGACGCCTTGGCGCAGAACGAGACCAGTATCTCGGCGATGCGCAAGCACATGGAGGCGGACATGATGCACGACGCCATTCGTGGCGATGTGTTGGCAGCCTTGCTGGTTGCACCGGGAGATGCCGAGGGCGCGAAGGAAGTCACCGAGGCGTTCGACGAGCATTCGCAGCGGATGCGCAAGGTTATCGCGGAGAACGCCGAGGCTCGGTTGCCGGGTACGATTTCCCAGACCATTGCCGAGCTGAAGCCTCAGGCCGAGGCCTATATCGCCTCGGCGAAGCAAGTGATTGGCAAGGCGTTGAGCGGGGCTCAGGATGGCCGGGCGTTGCGTACCGAGTTCGATAAAGCGTTTTCGGCGCTGGAAGAGCGTAACGAAGCGGTCAGTGAATTGATCGAAAGCCAGGCGCAAGTTTCTCGCGAACATCAGGACCACAGCATCCATACCTCGGAGCGCTGGTTGATCATAACCTTGCTGGCCACCTGCGTGGCGCTTGCATTGCTGTCATGGAGCCTGCTCAAGGCGGTGCTCACGCCGCTGAACAAGATCATCATCAATACCCAGGCGATTTCTCAAGGCGATTTGCAGCGCTCGATGGGCCCTCATGGCGATGATGAGCTGGGCCAGTTACAGGCGGTGATCGAACAGATGCAGGCAAACTTACGGCAGATGATCGCGACGATCCGTAGCCAGAGCGATGAGTTGCATGGCACGTCCCGCAATCTGGGCGATACGGCGCGGCAGATTGTGTCCAGCGCCGACCAGCAAGCCCAGAGCGCTACCAGCATGGCGGCGAGCATGGAGCAGATGATGGCGAACATCAGCCAGATCCATCAGCACGCCGACAGCGCGCGGACGATTTCGGCGCAGTCCGAACAACTGGCGAGCAGCGGTGGGCAGGTGATTCTGGGTGTAGTGGAAGGCATGAACCGGATCGCCGAGGTGGTCAACCAGTCTTCCAGCAAGATCACCGCCCTGGATGCGTCGTCCGAGGATATCCATTCGATCATCCAGGTGATCAAGAGCATCGCCGAACAGACCAATCTGCTGGCCCTCAACGCCGCTATCGAAGCTGCTCGAGCCGGCGAGGCGGGCCGCGGTTTTGCGGTGGTGGCCGATGAGGTGCGCAACCTGGCGGCGCGCACCACTCAGTCCACCCAGGAGATCACCGCGATGATCGAGCGCATCCAGTCCAGCGCCCGGGATGCGGTGGCGAACATGCAGGCCTGCGTCAGCCGCGTGGACGAAGGCGTCAACCTGGCCCAGCAGGCCGGCGTGTCGATCAGCGAAATCCGCACGGGCGCACGGCATGCCGCCGAAGTGGTGGAGGAAATCTCCCAGACCATTGCCGAACAATCAAAAGCCAGTGATGAAATGGCTCAGCGGGTAGAAGCAATAGCCGAGCAGTCTCGGGAAAACACCCGCTCGATTCACGATCTGACGAAAACGGCTGACCATCTGAACGATGCCGCGGGCTCGATGCAGGCTTCGGTGCAGCAGTTCAAGATTTGATCAACCACGCCCGCCTGTAGGTGGGGTAAAGGAGCTTGCCCGCTGGCCGCACGGCAGCTCCTTCACACTTGGCTGACCTCAAACACAAACGAAATCTCCCGTTTCTGGGCACTCCACACGTAACGAATATGCTTGCCCTGCACCGGAATCGACACCGCCGGCGGGCGAAACGCGGCCACGCATTCATGACCGGGCAAGCGGACGCTGTTGTACAGCAGGCCCCACGACAAGGTTTCACGCAGCTCCCGGGCAAATAGCTGGGACGGGCCGTAGGCGTCAGGGTCCGGGTTATGCAGATGGGGATAATCGTGGCGGATGTCGTGCAGGGGTTTGACGATCTTGTTGACGTAGGTGCGCATGGTCAACTCCAGATCCGGCTCGTTGGTGGCGCCAAGGAAGCGTGCCTGGTGGTAGCAGGTCTCGGCAATCGCGGCCTCCTGGCTGCTGGCAGCGTAGTAGACGCCGAAGGTGCCGTCGCTGAAGCGGCTGCGCTTGCCGATGTGAGTGAATGCCGCCATTACCGGCGAGGAGCCCGGGCCGGAAACCCGGTCTTCGGGGCGTACCCGGGACAGCACACCGGCCTCTTCCATGAGCCGGTCATTGGTCAGCGCTTCGAGGGCGTAGGCGGTGGGCAGGTCTTCGGGATCAAGCACGTCTTCGAACAGCGTGATCGGCGGAAAGCTGCTGTTGACGATCCGATAGGCCCGTTTCCATTGCGGGTCCGCCAGTGGTGGCGTCATCAGCCGCGCACTCCGTCGAGGTATCGCCGCACATCAGCGATGTCCACCACTCGCCCGGTCAGCATGTAGGAAAGCGCCGACTGGCCGTTGAATGGTGCCGCGTTATTGGGACTGCTGACCCATTGATACACGCGGTCCCGGCTGTTGCTGAAGATGATGCTCAGGGCTTTATGAATACCCATGAGGTAGGAGATTCGCTCGAGGGTATCGCGCGGCAGTCTTACGTTGTCGGGTAATTGTTTGTACTTGTAAAAAGTCGTGTTCCCTACCTTGCCCAACAGCGTGCGCTGCTGCTCGACGCTGCAGCCCCACAACTCCATGAGATTGAAGAAGAACTTCAACGCGATTCGACCCGCGTCCGGGGAATCCAATTGTTGCTGTGCGTTGAGCGTGATGGAGGAAGTCGCCATGAGGTTTGGGCTCCTGTATTACGGACTGTTGCGTAAAGACTAATACATAAACGGATAAAAATTAAGTTTTAATTCGCAAGCGAATAGATTGAGGACCGGGAAGTCTGGATTTACCCGCAGATGTTTCGGCCTATACACAGCACCAGCAAAAAATCAGAATCGCGCATAAGCTCCAATCATCGCCTGCCGGAGCTTTTCGCCACAAAACCGCGACAACCGTGGCAAGGTGCTTGATGATAGCCAGCATCGCACCGCCAGAGTCTGGCCAGGTGCCAAATAACAGCGAGCCCACTTAAGCAGAGGGCATTACCTCATGGATAGCAGAACCTTACGCAACCTCATGCGCATCGTGCAGACCGGCTCGTTGTCGGCTGCGGCGGAGCAGTCGTGCCTGACGGTGCAGGCATTGGCGGCACAATTGAACAAGGTCGAAGAACAATTCGGGTTTCGGTTGTTCCGCCGCTCGAACAAAGGCCTCGCATTGACCAGCCAGGGCTCGGAACTGACGCCCTTCATGGATCAAGTCCTGGCGGCCACCCGGCAGCTGGAGGAAAAAGTCGCAGCGCTCAAGACGCCCCGGCGACGCACCCTCAAGGTAGCGCTCAACACGACGCTGCCGGCGGAATTCAATCGACGGATGATCGAACGCCTGATCGCCGTTTTCCCCCAGTATCAGCTGGAGTTCAGCTACGCCGAATCGATGGAGAACCTGAGCAAGCTCAAGAACGAGCATTTTGACCTGGCGATCCTGGTCGGACAGCCGAGCGGATTTACCAGCATCGCGATGCCGGATGTCCAGGTACGCGTGGTCGGCGCCCATTGTGGCGAAGAAGATGATTCCCTCGGCCTGCTGGGTGACCGGTTCCAGGTGCGTCCGGCAGAGGAATGTCCTTATTCGCGCAGTTTCCTGCGCTTTCTCGACGCCGGTCTCGGTGAATACGGGCCGAGTCAGCGAATGGTCTATTCCTGCAGCGAAACCCTGACGCTGTCGTTGATTACCCAGCTCGACGGTTTGGGCCTTGTCTCCCGGGACGCGGCGCTGCGCAACGGCCTGGCTATCTTCCCGGATTTCGAGGACTTCCTGGAAGTACGCCTGGCGGTAAACAACCCTGAGCTTTCCGACCAGGCGCTGCATGATGTGGTGGACCTGACGCTACAGGAACGAACCGAGCGCGATATACGCCGCCGTGCCCACCGCCACACTGAGAAACAGGTTGCGGCTGAAATACGCACATAGCAGGGTCGGAATCGCGGCGTAGAACTCTGGACGGTCGAGCTGTATCTGCTGGTCCTTGATCAACAACGGCGTCAGGGTGATCGCAGCGACGATCGCCACCGGCAGGTATTCCAGTGCACGGGCAACGAAGGGTGGCCAGTTTTCGGTGTTGACCTGCAGCGGCAAGGCCCGGGGCAGGAAGGTCACGGCCATCATCAGGACCACAACCAGGATCAGGAACGTTTGGTCAGGCATACGCCCACCCCGCAGCCAAAAAACGTGGCAATGAATACGTTGAACGGCGAGCTGCCCAGCAGGCTCAGCGCGCCCATGCAGGCCACGGCCGCCAGCGCCGCGATCAGTTTGTTACGCGTGTTGCACAGCGAAACCAGCACATAGAGCATCATCGCGGTCAGGGCGTAATCGAGCTGATACTTGATCAGGTGCGCGGCGTATTGGGCGCAGACAGCACCCAGCAAACCGCCCAGCACCCAAGACGTGTGGCAGAAGAGGTTGAAACCGATCAGGTAGCGCACGCTTACCGGCGCCCCGCTGCCGAGCTTGACGCTGTGGAAAGCGAACGACTCGTCGGTGAGCCCCGACGCGTAGCACCAGCGCTCGAAGCGGCTAAGCCCCAGTGCTCGCAAAGCCTTGGCCATATAGACAGACATCAGCATGTGACGGGCATTGATCAGGAATGTCGTCAGCACGATGGTGGTCAAGGAGGCCCCGCTGGAAATCAACGCCAGCGCGGCGAATTGTGAAGCTCCCGCGTACACGAACAGGCACATCGCAACTGGCAGCCACAAAGGCAAGCCGGCGTTGACCGCCATCAGACCGAACACAAACGAAACCGTGAAATAACCCGCTACCACCGGACTGGCTTCAGCAAAGGTTCGCGAGGCTTGTGGTTCGACCGCCAGCGGCTGGCTGGAAGTCTTGTTCATAAATCCCTCTCGAAAGTGATTTCACCCCGGGGTTCGCAAAACCCTTGGGCCGCCCAGAAACGCTTGCCGGCCAGATTGGCTTCGTCGACGAACAGAAACATGCGCAGCACGCCAACCCGCTTCATGTCGGCCGATGCCGCCTCCACCAGCCGCTGGCCCAGGCCTTGAGTGCGATGCCTTGGGCTGACGGCCAGGTGATTGATGGTGCCGCGAGTGCCAAGCATACCGCCGATGACCGCGCCGACGACGTCACCCGTCGCATCGAAGGCCAGGTAGGCAGTGGTGGTTTCCTGCAGCAACACCCCACGCAGGAACCGGGCATCCTGCCATTCGCAGAATGACACTTCGGCAAAACCGCGAAAAAACTGCTCCAGTCGTTCGGCGTCCCTGACCATGGCCCGGCGCAGCAGGACCTGCTGCGCCGACTCATCCATGGGTTCGAGCTGTTCAGCGAACAATGTCGAAAGCGGTCCCGGGCCGCGAAAAGGAAATTGCCAGAATCTGCCTGAAGGCCATTTCATGGCTATGGGTGTTGCGGGCAGGGGTAACGTAATGGCGCATGTCGCGATCAAGGAAGAACGTCGTGTCGAGGATGTCCTCGTAGGTGGTCGCCGCCAGTTGCTCTTCCTGGGGACTGTAGAGACGGCTTTCAGCGCCCGCCACATTGTTGCGGCCCCAGAAGTGCACGCCGCTGAACGGATACCCATCGCAATGGATGCCCTCGGGGGTGATTTCCAATTGCTTGCCCGGCTTGATCTCGATGCGGATCTGGTGGATCTGGCACTGCCAGATCTCATCGTGCAATTCCTGCGGGAGGACGTTCTTGTACACCTCGAAGTCCGTGTCGATCAGGCTGCGCATGACCGGCGAATTGATCACTTCGTTGGAGAAATCCTGGAAGTGCCGCTCCAGCCCGCCGACATAGCTGTTGTTGGCCTTGGACTGGACATAGGCCCGGTGCTCGAGTTGCTTGAGCTCACGGGTTGCTGGATTGTATTCGAAATCGCTATAGCGACGGAAACGCATGCCGGACTCGGCCTGACCGTAATAGCTGTCGGGCTCCATGTTTTCCCAGCTTTTGGTCAGCCGGACAAAGTCGCCGAAATGACCGTAGAGATTGAAGTCACCACCGCGGACGTTGACGTATTTGTCACGCCTTAGCGCTTCGCCCACTTCCCTGTTCAGTACGATCATTTTTCTCAGGTCTCCACTGCAATGAGCGGACTAATCTATTAGGTGCAGGATTTCCGTCCATGAGAAAGTATTTGAGGCATTTCAAGCCGCGCTTGAAACGGTGCAAAAAATTTCATTAGTGCGACTTTTTGCCATGAAGATCACCCTCAAGAGGACCTTTTTAAAGCGAGCGCTGGTGAAAACATTGCCGCTGCCCTGAATGCGCAAAAACCGACGCAGCACAACGCAATCCGTTAGGCATTTTTCTGTGAAAAAACCAGCCCAGCCCGCCTGAAGTATTCCTGGAAATCTCTGGAGCCGCCGGCTCGCGGGCGTTCCCAATTACCTGGCTCATTCCTTGATAGAAGTGCGGCCCCCGGGGCAAATCCCGGTTCCGACACCACCTTTCGGCAAGGAGAGCCCCATGGCGCCATCGGCGTTCACGCCCCTCGACCCCAGGACATGGCTGGCGCAACAGCCGTTGCAGGAAAACGAACACCTGTACCTGATCATCAGCGCGGCGAGCGAAGCCGGTGCGTTGCAAGCCCTTCGCACTTCAGTTCTCGCTCATCCATTGCTGCCCATCTGGAGCGACACCCCCTACGCTGCCTGGCAAGCTGTGATGCCCTATGTCACCAAGCTTGAGCCCGACTCGGCGTTCCTGACGTGGATCGCTGGGAACGATGCCCTCGATTGGGGCTGGCTGGCCGTGTCCCACTGCGAACCCGGCGAGGTACTGACGCATCTGCGCAGCTTGACGCAAGTGCGGATGCCGGACGGGAACCCGGTGTTTTTCCGGTTCTGGGATGGGCGGTTCATTTATCCGCTGCTTGAAAAGCTCGGCGCGGCGGCCGGGCAGATGTTGCCGACGTTCGATCGATACCTGATAAACGGCAAGGCCTTGGAGATCGGTCCAAGGAGAGTTCCGGCTGTCAGGGACTGGCCATGGTGGGACATTCCGCAGGAGGTGCTCGACATGTTGCCGGACGAGAACCGGTCCATGCACGTCGGCCTTCTGCTGCAATGGCTGGAAGAAGAGCATCCAGGTGTTCACGCCGCTTGGTCAGAAAACAATCTGAAGCAGAAAATTTCCCGTTTCGTCAGCCGGGTGGATGCTTCGGAAAACCTGCGCGATGCGCTGCTCGAGGACCTTATCCTGGAACAAGGCTGATGCTGTCAAAAAGGGTATGGGAAGAAACGCCGTCCTCTCGCCGGGAGACAACGGCATTCTTCGTCAGGCGAAGCGCGTCCCGAACCCGGTCGAGACGCGTTTCAAACAGTGCGAATCATCAAAAAACGTTAATCGGATAATCCACAAACACCCGCAGCTCATTACCGCTGACGTTGTACTCACTGGATTTCTGCGACACGCGCAGGACCGAACTGCGCAACCGTACGCTCAGGTCCTTGGCCGGGCCGCTCTGGACCACGTATTTGAACTGGTTGAAGATCTCGCGCTCGGTGCCGCCTTCACTGGTGGAGGTGGTGATGTTGTCGCCACGCACATAGGCCACGTTGTAGGTCAGGCCCGGTACACCGAAGGTGGTGAAGTCCAGGCCGTAGCCCAGCTGCCAACTGCGTTCGTCTTCGGCGTTGAAGTCGGACCAATAGGAGTTCGCCAGGTAGATGGTGTTGCCACCGTCGCCGACACGATTCTGATCACGTTGATAGCCGCCGTAGGCGTAGCCCAGGTTGCTGTCGCCGGTGCTGCGCTGGTGGGCGAGCGTGAAGCTGTGCGGGCCGGTGGCGAAAGTTGCCGCCAGGCTCCAGATTTTGTTGTCGTCGCCAGTGACGCCGTTTTCGCGAACATAGCTGTCGTCCAGCTTGGTGCGATAGCCGTTGAAGTCCAGGGTCAGGGATTGGTCCTTGGCCAACGGAAACACGTAATTGGCGTTCACGTATTGCTTCTTCAATACGTCCTCGACATCGGATGCGTAGAGCGAAGCCTTGAATTGCTCGGTGAACTGGTAGCTGCCGCCCAGTACGTTGATCGATTTCAAGCCACCGCTGTCACGGCCTTCAGCGCTTTTACGGGACTCGGCGGTGAAGCGGCCGGCGTTCAATTCGAGCCCTTTGATCTCCTTGGAGGTGATCAGCGTGCCGGTGTAGCTTTCTGGCAGCAGGCGCGAATTGTCGTAGTTCAACACCGGCAGGGCCGGCATCTGGTCGCCGTAGGCCAGCACTGTGTTGGAGACACGGAATTTCACCGCGGCGCCGAATTTGGAGAGATCATCGGCCGCGTTGCCGCTGTCGCCTTTCTTGAAGAAATCGATGCCTTGTGCACCGGTGCGCCCCTTGCCGCCGTCCAGACGCAGTGCATACAAGCCGAACGCATCCACGCCGACGCCCACGGTGCCTTGGGTGAAGCCGGACGAGAACGTACCGATGGCGGCCTGGCCCCATTCGGCCTTGTCCTTGTTGCCATCCTTGTAGTCGCGGTTGATGTAGGCGTTGCGCAACAGGACTTTCAGGCTGCTGTCTTCGACGAACCCCTTGGACTCGGACTGATCGCTGGCCATGGCGTGTGTTGTGCTCAAAATCCCCAGTGCTAGCAAAGTAAAGCGTTTGTTCAACATGATTATTTTCCTTGTACGGGTTGATACGCACCGTAACCGGCAACCGAAATGGCGCTTTGCGCTCTTTTTCGGACTCTTGCTCCTGGAAATAATGAAAAGGCCCGGCCACGGATTGAGCGTGTCGGGCCTTTTTATTATTTAAGAGTCATGGCTGTTGGCCACAGGCGTGGGGCGAATCCTAGTCGCGCCCTGAAGTCCGTGTCAATTTCGTGAATCTTCGGTAATCAGGCGAAAAAGCACGCCCACAAAAAAAGCGCCAGCCTTTCGGCCAGCGCTTTTTATCAATCCTTCGAATTCTATCCCTGCATGACATCCCACAACGCTTCCAGCTCCGCCTCGCTGAACAGGCCAACGGGGTAGCGCTCGATGATCATCCGGCGCGGATCAGGTTCTCTGATCTGACGCGTGCCATTGGACTTCAACCACTGCGCCAACGCTTGAAGCGACTCACCATTTACGGCCAAGGGATGGCATGTGCGCTCGCTTATCATATTCATTCCAGCGCCCTCTCCTGGTTGATGAGCGGCCAATTTATCCAAGGTTTATGACAAAACAACGCAGCTCCACTCCCCAGAACTGCACGGATGTCGATACAAGAGCTATGCCAAGGTAAACGGCTCGCCGACGAACCGCGCACAAAAAAGCCCGCGCCCCAATGGGGGCGCGGGCTTGCCAGGATGGATCCAAAAGCACCGGTGTAGAGCCGCTGCGATTGAAGTCACCGGGCTGTTACGTCCCCACTCATTTTGTGTGCGCGGCAGGTTGCTGTTGGGTAAGACAATGGATATTTCCGCCCCCCAGTAACAGCTCTCGCCCAGGCACCATGATGACTTCGTGCTGGGGAAACAGGTCCTGCAGGATTTGCCTGGCCGTGCTGTCCAGTGGATCGTCGAAACTCGGGGCGATGATGCCGCCATTGACGATCAGGAAGTTCACGTAAGAGCCGGCCAGACGCTCGCCAGGTTTGCGCTCCTGTGAGCCGTGTACCACGTCCACGCCGGCGCATTCTTCTTCGGTGGCATACAGCGGCCCGGGAATCGGCATTTTATGCACCGTGAACGAGCGGCCCTTGGCGTCGGTGCTGTTTTGCAGCACATCCATCGCCGCGTGGCAGCGGGCATAGTTCGGGTCCTGCGGGTCGTCGGTCCAGGCCAGCAGCACTTCACCAGGGCGTACGTAGCAGCAAAAGTTATCCACATGGCCGTCGGTTTCGTCATTGAACAGGCCATCGGGCAGCCAGATGATCTTGTCCACCGCCAATTGGGCACTGAGCACCGCCTCGATTTCCTGGCGGTTCAGGTGCGGGTTGCGATTGTGGTTGAGCAGGCATTCCTCGGTGGTGATCAACGTGCCTTCGCCATCGACATGGATCGAACCACCTTCGAGGACGAAGCCCTCGGTGCGGTAGCGCGGGCTGCGCTCGATTTCGAGAATCTTGCCGGCCACCAGCGAGTCCCGGTTCCATGGGGAATACAGCCCACCCTCGAAGCCGCCCCAGGAATTGAAGTCCCAATCGACACCGCGCACTTCGCCGTTGTTGTTGATCACGAACGTCGGGCCTGTGTCCCGGACCCAGGCGTCGTCGCTGGACATCTCCACCAGGCGGATATTCGGCACATCGAGCCGCGCCCGAGCGTTTTCGTATTGGGCGGCGGATACCGCCACGGTGACCGGCTCGAAACGGGCGATGGCCTTGGCAACCGCCACATGAGCGGCCTGCGCGGGCTTACCGCCCAGGCGCCAGTTATCCGGGCGCTCGGGCCAGATCATCCAGACCTGAGTCTGGGGCGCCCACTCGGCAGGCATGTGAAAACCGTCCGCGCGCGGAGTGCTGTGCAAAGTTGTCATGATTCAGGACTCCAGTGAGCCGTCGAGGGTTTTGATCACGCCGTACAGGTTCGGGCGTCGATCACGGAAAGTGCCCCAGGCACTGCGAATGTGTTCCAGTTCGTCGAGGTCGAAGCTGTGTACCAGCAAGCCTTCTTCGGTCTCGTTCAATTCCTGGACTTTTTCACCGAACTGATTGGCGATGAACGAGGAGCCGTAGAACGTGATGTCATAGCCATCCTGCTCTTCGTTGCCGATGCGATTGCTGGCGACCAGCGGCATCAGGTTGGCGCCGGCATGGCCCTGTTGTACACGCTGCCAATGATCGCGCGATGAAATGGTCTTGTCGTGCGGTTCGCTGCCGATGGCGGTCGGGTAAAACAGAATTTCCGCACCTTGCAACGCCATGCTGCGGGCGCACTCTGGAAACCATTGGTCCCAACAGATGCCTACGCCGATTTTCGCATAGCGGGTATTCCACACCTTGAAGCCGGTATCGCCAGGGTTGAAATAATACTTCTCATGGTAGCCAGGACCGTCCGGGATGTGGCTCTTGCGGTAGATGCCCAGGTTGCGACCGTCGGCGTCGATGATCGCAATGCTGTTGAAACGCGCACGCCCGGCCCGTTCAAAAAAACTGATCGGCAACACGACCTGCAGTTCTTCGGCGATTTTCTGGAAGTGCTTGATGGCGACGTTCTCGTCAACCGGAGTCGCCAACTGCAAATAATCCGGGTTCGGCTTCTGGCAGAAGTACGGCGTCTCGAACAATTCCTGGATAAGGATGACTTGCGCGCCTTGGGCAGCGGCCTGGCGGACCAGCTTCTCGGCGGTCTCGATGTTCGCTTCGAGATCCCAGGAACAGGCCATTTGCGTGGCGGCTACGGTAACGATACGACTCATGAATCATCTCCCAGGCGATGGACAGTAGCGCCTTTATAGCCGATAAAAATCGGCATTTGAAGCATGAAAAACCATAAAGCAGATAATTTGTCATCAAAACACCGACAAAAATCGAATTAATACCCAATAAACCTGTGGGAGCGAGCCTGCTCGCGAAGAGGGGGAACATTCAACATTGACGTTGACTGATCCACCGCTTTCGCGAGCAGGCTCGCTCCCACAGGAAAACAGCGTGCTGTGCCGGATAAACTACAACCCCTCCTCCAGGGCTTTTGCCAGCATGTCGACGAAGAAGTCCACGCTCTGGCGACTGGTGACCATCGGTGGCTTGATCTTGAGGATGTTCAGGTAATCACCAGTCGGCTGCATGAAGATGCCCAACTCCCGCAGGCGATTGCACAGCGCGGTGGTTTCCTCGGTGGCCGGTTCGAGGGTGTCGCGATTGCGGATCAGCTCCACGCCCAGGTAGAACCCGGAGCCATGCACCGCGCCGACCAATGGATACTGGTCGATCAGCGCTTCCAGGCGGGCCTTGAAATGTCCGCCAACGATCCGGGCGTTTTCCCACAGGTTTTCTTCCTCCATGACGTCCAGCACGGCCATGCCGACCTGGCAACTGACCGGGCTGCCGCCGGCGGAAGAGAAAAAATACCCCTCGGCTTCCAGCGCCTCGGCGATTTCCCGGCGGGTGATGACGGCCCCCAGCGGCTGACCGTTGCCCATGCCCTTGGCCATGGTGATGATGTCCGGCACCACGCCTTGCTCCTCGAAGCCCCAGAAAAACTCGCCCATGCGCCCGTAGCCGACTTGCACCTCGTCGGCGATACAGACACCACCGCGCTCGCGCACCAAGGCGTAGACCTGTTTCAGGTACCCCGGTGGCAGCGCGATGCCGCCGGCATTGCCATATACCGGCTCGCAGATGAAGCCGGCGAGCTGACGTTTCTGTTCGGCGATTTTTGCCAGGTTGTGCTCGACGCTGCGCACGTAGTCCGGCGCACTGTCGACACCGCGGAATTCACCACGATAGGTGCTCGGCGCCGTCACCGGGTGCACCCAGTCCGGACGGCTGCTGAGGGCCTGGGGATTGTCGGCAATGGACGTCGAGACCGCATCGGCCGCCACCGACCAACCGTGATAGGCCTCCAGCACGCTGAGCATGTCGCGCCCGCCGCTGTAGGCCCAGGCCAGGCGGATCGCCAGGTCGTTGGCTTCGGTGCCGCTGTTGACCAGGAACACCCGGTCCATGTTCGACGGCGCCAGTGCCAGCAGGCGTTCGGAAAACTCGGCGATCGCCGCGTAGTGAAAACGCGAGTTGGTATTAAGCAGCGACCACTGTCTGGCCGCGACCGCCGCCATGCGCGGATGGCCATGGCCCAGCACCGCGACATTGTTGAGCATGTCGAGGTACGAGCGGCCCTGCATGTCGATCAGGTGGTTGCGCCAGCCACGCTCGATGCGCGGCGGGTCGATGTAGTAGTGCTTCTGCGAACGGGCAAAACTGGCATCGCGACGGGCCAGCAGCGCCTGCGGATCGATTTCCGGCTCGGCATCGCAAGCCAGCCCCAACAGCACCGCGGGTGATGGGCAGAGCGCTTGCCAGGCCTGCGCCCGGGACGGTGTGCAGAACAATGGCGGGGCCAGATGCGCGCCCCGGCACAGCTGGACCAGCAATGGCCCAGCCACCTCGCCCACTACCTGACCCTTTGCCAGCGCGGCCCCGGGCTGCAGCGACGAGGAAACGCCCCACAAACGCACGCTCAATTGCGGGCCATCGAGCCGCAGCAAGCCGTCAGCATCCCTGTGCAACACCCCGGCGAAGGGCGATTCCAGCGGCGTACCGTGAGGAATGTGCAGTTCCACATGGAGCGGATAAGTATCGGGCTCTTCGGCACTGTCCGGCCGGGTGCGGGACAACCGATACTGCCCGTAACGGCTGGCCGCCAACCCATGCACGGCGGCGGCTTCGCTCAGCAGGCGCTGGTCGATCCCCGGCTGCTCCCAATTGCCCGCCTCGAAATGCGGGCTGAGCACACCCAGGTCGATCAGGGCGAAATCACGTCCCACCAAAGTCGGCAACAGCGGTGCGAAACCCTCGTTGGCAACGGGCGGCAGGCTATGGCCCACGGCGGCAAGGATCGCCGCTTCCATCAACTCAAGCGGCACGGAATGGGCGACGTTGAAGATTTCCCATTCATGCCTGAGGTTGTCGCGAGCATATTGGTTATCCGGGTCGACAGCGACCTGTTGCTCTCCGCTAAGTACCAGCACAGCGGCGCGGGCCACGATCAACGGCCAAAGCGCCTGGAGCTCTTCACGCTGCAACGGATTGACCGCGTGATAGGCCTTGATCGCCGGCAGGATGAAAAACGGATCTGCATCGGCATGATGCAACAGCGCCGCGCAGGTGACCGACAGATCGGTGACACGCCAGGTGCGGATCAGGTCGCCAAAATCGATGACGCCCTGCAGTTGCCATTGGCGCTGCGCATCGCGTTGCCAGACCACGTTGTCATCGGTGATGTCCATGTGGATCGCCTGCATCGGCAGGCTGGCCTTGAGCGGCTGCAAGCGCCGTTCGGCCTGCTGTGCGACGTCGGCGATCAACTGACGCCGTTGGTCATCGTCGATGACAGGCAACAGGTGTTCGATCAAGGCTGGCGCGTGGCGCGCGTCCCATTGCAGGGTTCGCTCCAGGCCCGGGTGGTCGAATGTGGCCAAGGCCAGGTCCATGTCGGCGCACAGGCGGCCCAGCCCAGTCACCAGATCAGGCGTGAGGTGCTTGAGTTGGGTGAGGGACTGGCCGTCGATGTACTCGAGCAGGCGCATGTGTATCGCTTGCCCGTCGACTTCTAGCGTCAGCAGGTCCTGGCCATTGGCGGCCTCGATCACCCGCGGCACCTTCACCGCGCGGTGCCCGGCCAACTGCTTGAGCGCGGCATGTTGGGCCTGGAGCTCCTGGACGGCGTAGTCGCCATGGCAGATTTTCAGCACGAACCGCCCGCGTTCGCTGTCGACGCGGTAGTTGAGGTCCTGATGACTGCCAAGGGGTCGCAGGTCACCGCTGAGTCCGTAATTCGAGCGCAGCAGTACCAGTGCCTGTTCGGCGCGGATCTGTGGGCTTGGCAAACTGGCACGGTGAACCAACGTGGCGAGTGGCATACAACGACCCCTGGGGTGGTTTTGTCTGGATGCCTATCTCGCCACCGAGTCGTTGGATAAGCAACCCCCTCTTTGACTCGGGGCTCGCGCCGACCACTGCTTTGGGCAAGAATGGACATCCTTGCTGCTGCCATTCCCATGGAGACACCCAATGAATGTAATCGCCACCGACCTGCCCGGTGTCCTGATCATCGAACCCAAGGTATTTGGTGACGAGCGCGGTTTTTTTTATGAAAGCTTCAACGCCAAGGCATTCAAGGACGCGACCGGCATCGACACTCAATTCGTGCAGGACAACCATTCTCGCTCGCTGAAAGGCGTGCTGCGTGGCCTGCATTACCAATTGCAGAACACCCAGGGCAAACTCGTGCGCGTCACCGCCGGTGAAGTGCTCGACGTGGCCGTGGACATCCGCCGCAGTTCGCCGAATTTCGGCAAATGGGTTGCGGTACGCCTCAGCGCCGACAATCACCGTCAACTCTGGGTGCCACCAGGGTTCGCCCACGGCTTTGTGGTCCTGAGTGAATTCGCGGAGTTCCTGTACAAGACCACCAACTACTACGACCCGACATCCGAACGCAGCCTGTTGTGGAACGACCCTGCGCTAGACATCGACTGGCAGTTGGGGGATATCCAGCCGCAACTGTCCGGCAAGGACCTGGCGGCTTCGACCCTGGAACAGGCAGACGTCTTCGCCTGATCGAAGACGTTGACGCATGTCCTAGGCATAATGCGCCTGTTCCCACAGGCGCATCATGCTCATGAATTCCACTCTCCCCCGCAGACCCCGTTGGCGCAGCCTGGCATTGCTGGCCCTGTGCCTGGCGCCGTTGCTGTGGCCGCTGGAGCACCTGGCGGAGCGTTACTACCGCAGCGAGCTGGCCGGGCAGAATCGCCAGACACTCGATCTCTACGTCGCCAACCTGTTGGGCACCCTGCACCGCTATGAAGTGCTGCCGCAGATTCTTGGCGAGCTGCCGCCCCTGCGCGCAGTCCTGTCTGCGCCGGATGATGGCGTTACCCAGGGCAATGCCAATCGATTGCTGAAGAACATCAGCGCCCAGACTGGCGCTGAAGTCATGTACTTGATGGACGCCACTGGCAAGACCCTGGCGGCATCGAACTGGGACAAGCACGACAGTTTCGTCGGGCGCAATTTTGCTTTCCGCCCGTACTACATCGAAGCCATGGCCGGGCGTCTTGGACGCTTCTTCGGCCTGGGCACCACGTCGGGCAAGCGCGGTTACTTCTTTGCCGCCGCCGTACGTGATCGCGAAAAAGTCATTGGCGTACTGGTGGTCAAGGTCGACCTGGACCACACCGAAAGCCTGTGGGGCAAGACCCCTGAGCAATTGCTGGTGACCGACCATAATGGCGTGGTCATTCTGACTTCACGCCAGGAATGGCGGTTCCGCGCAACCCGCCCTTTGAGCACCGAAGAGAGCAAGGCAATCAGCGCGGTCCAACCCTACCCGACCCGCGATCCGAAGCCGCTTCATCTGGACGCCAACGCCTGGCTGACCCAGACCCAGGTCATCGAAGAGACTGGCTGGAACGTGAGCATCCTGGCCCCGCGAACGCTGATCGATCGTCCGGTGCGCACGGTGGTGGTCATTGGTGGCTCGGCGTTGCTGGTCTTGATGTTGCTGCTCGGGTTGATGATGCAGCGCCGGCGCCATTACCTGGAACGGATCGCCTTCGAAGCCAAGGCCCGGCATGAGCTGGAAGGTCGGGTGGCGGAACGCACCAGTGACCTGGAAGGCCTCAACCGGCGCCTGCGCCAGGAAGTGCTGGAGCGCGAGCAGGCCCAGCAGGAGCTGGTCCGCGCCCAGGACGACCTGGTGCAGGCCGGCAAACTGTCGGCCCTGGGCACCATGTCGGCGAGCATCAGCCATGAACTCAACCAGCCGCTGGCGGCCATTCGAAGCTACGCGGAAAACGCCGAGATCCTGCTCGACCATCAGCGCACCGACGACGCCCGGGGCAATCTCAAGCTGATCAGCGAACTGACCGGGCGCATGGCCTCGATCATCGCCCATTTGCGCGCTTTTGCCCGCCGCGACCGCCACGCGCCGGAAAGCGTCGCCCTGCAACCGGCGTTGGACGACGCCTTGGCGCTGCTCGCCAAACGTCGGCGCAGTATGGAAGTGGAACTGATCCGTGACCTGCCGGCCGCCACCTTGTGGGTCGAGGCCGGCGAAACACGCTTGCGCCAAGTGCTGGGCAACCTGCTGGCAAACGCCCTTGATGCCCTGACCGAAAAGGGCCCACCGCGCAGACTCTGGCTCAGTGCCCAGGCAACGGAAACCGGCGTCAACCTGTACATACGCGATAACGGCCCGGGGTTCTGCATGGAAGCCCTGGGCCGGGCCGGCGAGCCTTTTTATACCACCAAGACCCGCACCCAGGGCCTTGGCCTGGGGCTGGCGATCTGCGACACCCTAATGCGCGCCTTCGGCGGCGAGCTGTTGTTCGCCAATCACAAGGAAGGTGGCGCCCTGATTACCCTGAAGCTGCGCGCGGGCGCGCCCGGGGTGAGCCTGCAACCGTCCGAGGACCGTAGTGTATGACCATCGATAACCAGATTGAGGTGGTGCTGATCGACGACGATCCCCACCTGCGTCAGGCCTTGAGCCAGACCCTCGACCTGGCCGGCCTGAAGATCCTGCCCCTGGGCGAGGCCAATGGCCTGGCCGGGCAATTGCCCCGAGACTGGCCCGGCGTGGTTGTCAGCGACATTCGCATGCCCGGCATGGACGGCCTTGAACTGCTGAACCAGCTGCACGCCCAGGATCCGGAGCTGCCGGTCCTGTTGATCACCGGCCACGGCGATGTACCGCTGGCGGTCCAGGCAATGCGCGCCGGGGCCTATGACTTCCTGGAGAAGCCCTTCGCCAGCGATCATCTGCTCGACAGCGTTCGCCGAGCCCTGGCCTTGCGTCGCCTGGTCCTGGACAACCGCAGCCTGCGCCTGGCCCTTAGTGACCGGCATGAACTCAGCGCCCGCCTGGTTGGCCAATCGGCGCCCATGCTGCGCCTGCGCGAGCAGATCGGCGCCTTGGCGGCGACCCGCGCCGACGTGTTGATCCTCGGTGAAACCGGGGCCGGCAAGGAAGTGGTCGCCCGCGCACTGCACGACCTCTCAAGCCGGCGCAACGGGCCCTTCGTGGCGATCAACGCCGGCGCCCTGGCTGAGTCAGTGGTGGAAAGCGAACTGTTCGGCCACGAGCCCGGCGCCTTCACCGGCGCGCAAAAACGCCGTATCGGCAAGTTCGAATTCGCCAATGGCGGCACATTGTTCCTCGATGAAATCGAAAGCATGAGCCTGGACGTACAGGTCAAACTGCTGCGCCTGCTGCAAGAGCGCGTAGTGGAACGGCTGGGGGGCAACCAGCAGATCCCGCTGGATATCCGCGTCATCGCCGCCACCAAGGAAGACCTGCGCCAGGCCGCCGACCAGGGCCGTTTTCGCGCCGACCTGTATTACCGCCTGAACGTCGCGCCGCTGCGCATTCCACCGTTGCGCGAACGCGGCGAAGATGTGCTGATGCTGTTCCAGCACTTTGCCAACGAAGCCAGCACCCGCCATGGCCTGCCGCCGCACGAACTGCAGCCGCCCCACCGGGCGCTGCTGTTGCGCCACAGCTGGCCGGGTAACGTGCGCGAATTGCAGAACGCCGCCGAACGTTTTGCCCTGGGCCTGGAACTGGCGTTGGACAACAGCGCGCCGGACAGCGGCCCCGCTGCGGTGGATGTGATCAGCGGCGGCCTGAGCGAGCAGGTGGAGAACTTTGAAAAAACCCTGATCGCCGCCGAACTGGCCCGTTCCCACAGCTCCGTACGCAGTCTCGCCGAAGCCCTGGGCATTCCGCGCAAGACGCTGCACGACAAGTTGCGCAAACACGGGCTGAACTTCGGCGACAGCAGCCATGGCCCGACCGAAGAGTCGGATTGAGCTCCACCCTTTCACTTTCAGCCAAGAGGGCCTGCATGAACCGCGACAGCCACTACCTGGAAACGATCCTGCACCGGGACATCCCGCTGACGCAGGACATGGGCCTGAAGGTGCTCGGCTGGCAAGCCCGGCAGCTACGCTTGTTCCTGCCGATCGCAGCCAACGTCAACCACAAGAGCACCATGTTCGGCGGCAGCCTGTATTGCGGCGCCGTGCTCGGTGGCTGGGGCTGGCTGCACCTGGCGCTGCGCGAGGAAGGCATCGAAGACGGGCACATCGTGATCCAGGAAGGGCAGATCAGTTATCCGCTACCGGTTACCCGCGACGCGACCGTCCTCTGTGAGGCGCCTGATAAAAAGACCTGGACGCGTTTCCTGGCCACTTATCGTCGCTACGGACGGGCAAGGCTGGCCTTGCAGACGCAGGTGGTGAATGTGGATAGCGAGGACGTGGCGGTGCGGTTTGAAGGGCAGTACGTGCTGCATCGCTGATTGGCGCATAGACCCGTGGCGAGGGAGCTTGCTCCCGCTCGGCTGCGCAGCAGACGCTTTGGGGCCGCTTCGCCCGAAGCGTCGGACCGGCCCAGCGGGAGCAAGCTCCCTCGCCACAAAAGCTTCTGGGCTAAAAGATCAGATTTTAAGAACGAGCCAGCTCCAGCAACTTCCCACGCCACGGCGCTTTCGCCGGAAGCGCCAGGAAAGACGTATTCAATAACGATTCCCGTGCCGGATAGCAGAACGGCTGGCCCTGCAGGTCGAGTACCTCGCCACCCGCGCCCTCCAGCACGCCCTGGGCAGCGGCGGTGTCCCACTGCGACGTCGGCGCCAGACGCGGATAGCAATCCGCCGCACCTTCAGCCAACAGGCAGAACTTCAGAGAACTGCCGATATTGGTCAATTGCAGCGCCCCGAGGCTTTCGCTCAAACCGGCCAACAGGCGTTCCTGCTCCGGGCTGGTATGACGGCGGCTCGCGACCACCGTAAAGGCTTCACCGGGCGCCAGCACGTTACGCACCGCAATGGCCGCAGGCTCGGCATCCCTGTCGCCGCGCCACGCACCCAGGTCCGCACCGCCGGCATAATAACGACCGTTGGTGGGCATCGACACTACACCGAACACCACTCGCCCGCCCTCGATCAGGGCGATATTCACGGTAAATTCCTCGCTGCCGGAAATGAATTCCTTGGTGCCGTCCAGCGGATCCACCAGCCACCAGCGTTGCCAGCCGGCGCGGACGCTTTGCGCAATATCGGCATCCTCTTCGGAAAGGATCGGGATATCCGGCGCCAGGGCTTTGAGCCCGGCCACGATCACATGGTGAGCTGCCATGTCCGCGGCGGTCACCGGCGATTCGTCGGCCTTGCGCACGACCTCCACATCGGCCCGCCAAAAGGGCAGGATCGCGTCGCCAGCCGTGAGCGCCAGCTCGATAACCGGGGCCATCAGGGGATGCGGAAAATTCATGGCAGGTAGGCTCCGCGTTGAGTCAGCAGATCGCGGGCCAGGTACAGCGCCGCCAACGCCCGGCCCTCGGTGAATTGAGGATTCTGCGCCAGGGCCGACAGCTCGCCCAGGTTGACCTTGTCCACACGCATTGGCTCGGGTTCGTCGCCTTCCAGACGCTCTTCGTACAGATCGGTCGCCAGCACCACCTGAATCTTCTGGCTCATGTAGCCGGGAGACAATGACAACTCAGTCAGGTGTTCCAGTTGACGGGCGCCAAAACCGGCTTCCTCCTTGAGCTCGCGCTCGGCCGCCGCCAGCACATCTTCACCCGGCTCGATCAGGCCCTTGGGCAGGGACCATTCGTAGGCCTCGGTACCGCCGCAATACTCTTCCACCAGCACCGCATGGTCGGCGTCGAGCATCGCCACGATCATCACCGCACCGTAACCTGCGCCCTTGCCCGCCAGGCGTTCGTAGGTGCGTTCCACACCGTTGGAAAAACGCAGTTTCAGTTCTTCCACGCAAAACAGGCGGCTGGTGGCGACGATCCGTCGGTCGAGTATGGTGGGTGTCTGGCGCATAAACGGCTCCCTGGGCGATAGCAGGCTACTATACCCGGCCTATCCTGATTGTTTGCGTCGGATATCTGATTACCGCTGGAGAAGTTTTTATGGCGTTGTTGCCCTGGCACGACATCGATACGGTTCTGCTGGACATGGACGGCACCCTGCTGGACCTGCATTACGACAATCACTTCTGGCTGGAGCACCTGCCCCAGCGCTATGCCGAACTGCATGGCGTCAGCCGGGCCATGGCGGAGATGGAACTGCAGCCGCTGTTCGAGCGCAACGCCGGCCAGTTGCAGTGGTACTGCCTGGATTTCTGGAGTGCCGAGCTGCAGCTGCCGGTGCGCGAACTGAAGCTGGAAACCGCTCACCTGATCGCCCTGCGCCCGGACGCCGATACGTTTCTGGCAGCCATCCATCAGGCCGGCAAACGGGTCGTGATGATCACCAACGCCCACCGCGACTCGTTGTCCCTGAAGCTGGAACGCATCGAACTGGCCCCGTATTTCGAGCGTCTGATCAGCTCCCACGACTACGGCTCTCCCAAGGAAAGCCCGCAATTCTGGGACGCACTGCAAGCCGACCTGGACTTCGACCCGGCCCGCAGCCTGTTCATCGACGATACCCTGCCGGTATTGCGCAGCGCCCGGGATTTTGGCATCGCACATTTGCTGGCGGTCAGCGAGCCGGACAGTCGCAAGGGGCCGAAGGATACGGGGGAGTTCGATGCCGTCAGAGACTATCGGGATTTGATTGCCGGGCTTTGAACCGCACCGTCCTCATCGCGAGCAGGCTCGCTCCCACCTGGGCTCGCGGCGAACCAGTAATCTCTGTGGGAGCGAGCCTGCTCGCGATTAAGGACACCGCCGAGCTCAAATCCTATTCAGGGATACGCAATACCTGCCCCGGATATATCTTGTCCGGGTGCGACAGCATCGGCTTGTTGGCTTCAAAAATCTTGTTGTACTGGTTCGCGTCGCCATACTCGGCCTTGGATATGGCGCTGAGCGTATCGCCCTTCTTCACTGTCACGAAACGCGCAGCCTTTGCCACCGGCCCCGTCACGGTGATCTGGTCGTCAACGCTACCGACACCTTCGATGTTGCCAACAGCCAGCAAGATTTTTTCTTTCTCTTCCTGGCTTGCGACTTCACCCGTAACGGTGACTTTGTCGCCCTCAACAGTCGCCTGTACATTCGGATTACCCAGCCCGACTTTGCTGATGTGCTCTTTCAATTGCTCACTGGCATTGGCATTACCTGGGGTCAGCAGATCGATAAGCTTTTCCCCCGCTTCCTTCACAAAACTAAAAATACTCATGGCACATGCTCCTTGGTTTGAATGTCCAGACGCAAAAGACTAGACCAAGCCAACCGACCCCGTTTCCCAGCCGACCAATGACCTCGCCACCGTCAAGGCGCTAGAATCCGAATCTTCCCGCGCCCAGGAGCGAAGATGGACATCAAGCAGCTGAAATTTCTTATCGCGCTCGAAGAAACCCGCCACTTCGGCCAGGCTGCAGCCCGCTGTCACATCACCCAGCCCACTTTGTCGATGCGCCTGCGCAGCCTGGAGGAAGAGCTGGGTTTGCCACTGGTCAATCGCGGCCAGCGCTTCGAGGGTTTTACCGCACCGGGTGAGCGGGTGCTTGCCTGGGCGCGCACGGTGTTGGCGGCCTACGACGGACTACAGGCTGAAGCGGCGGCCTGTCGCGGCAACCTGGTGGGCACGCTGCGCCTGGGCGTGGTTCCGCTGTCGGATTTCGACCCGCTGGCGATGATGCAGCGCCTGCACACCGACCATCCCAGCCTGCGTTTCGAATTGTCGTCCCTGAGCTCCGAACGCATTCTCGAACAATTGGCGAACAACCGG
Organism: Pseudomonas sp. Z2-11; assembly: GCF_054161305.1. Classification (NCBI taxonomy): domain Bacteria; kingdom Pseudomonadati; phylum Pseudomonadota; class Gammaproteobacteria; order Pseudomonadales; family Pseudomonadaceae; genus Pseudomonas; species Pseudomonas sp. Z2-11. The sequence continues at coordinate 317,245 of NZ_CP096395.1, read as the reverse complement.
ATCGACCTGGGCATCTCTTACCTGGAACGTCTGGACAACGAACGTTTCGAAGCCCTGCCCTTCGCCCATACCCGCATGGGCCTGCTATACGACCAACGGTTTTTCTTTTTTGGCGAAGAACCGCTGAGCTGGGAAGCGCTGGTGGAGCTGCCCCTGGGCATGCTCACCAGCGGCATGCATTTTCGCCAATCCATCGACCATCACTTCCACAGCCGGGGGCTGACACCCCAACCGCTGCTGCAAACCGACGCGGTGCACCAATTGTTACAAGCTGTGCACGGCGGACTGTGTTGCGCCGTAGTACCGCTGGAAAGCGGGCTGAAGCTCACCGAAGACCTGCGAATCCAGCCCATCGACAGCGCCCAGACGCTGGTCCCGCTGGGGCTGATCATGCGGCGCGGTGCCCCACGCTCGGCATTGGCGGAGGCCTGTTTCGCCCTTTATCAGCAATCAGTAACCATTCCTTGATCGACGTCATCTATTGAAGGATCAGTAATAGCGATTAGACGTGGCAGATTGCCGCATTTAGTCTTAGGACTATTCCTACTCTCAGTGATGCCCATGAACGACAAGCCTCCGGTCTGTCCTGCGCCTGCCTTGGAAGCCTCCAAGCCAGCCGCCAGCCAGAGCTATCGCTACTGCAACCTGGACCACTCGCAATCGGACAGCGCCGCGCTGGCCGAGGAAGTGGCGTTGGCGATTGCCTATAACGGCATCAGCCAAGCGGTAATGTTGGTCACGCCCACTGACCTGGAAGATTTTATCGTCGGCTTCAGCCTCGGCAGCGGCATCATCGAAGACCCGGCGGATATCTATGACCTGCAACTGAGCGGAGCCGGTTCCGCGCAATATGCCCAGGTCACCATTGCCAACCGCGCCTTCTGGAACCTCAAGCAACAACGCCGGCAACTGGCCGGCACCAGCGGTTGCGGGCTGTGCGGGGTGGAGGCGGTGGAGCAGGCGCTGCCCAACCTCAAGATGCTGCCGGGCGCACCGCTGCCACCGGCGCAATGGCTTGACGGCCTGCGCCAGCGCATCGGCCAGTTCCAACCCCTGGGCCAGCACTGCGGCGCGGTACACGCGGCGCTGTTCATGAATGACCAGGGTGAACTGCTGCTGGGCCGCGAAGACATCGGTCGCCACAACGCCCTCGATAAATTGATCGGTGCGCTGATCCGGCAGCAGATCCCGATAGCCGGGGGCCTGGCGATCGTCACCAGCCGCTGCAGCCTCGAATTGATTCAAAAAGTATTGCGTGCGGGCATCCAGACGCTGGTCAGCCTGTCGTCGCCCACGGGCCTCGCCGTGCAGTGGGCTCGCCAACACAACCTCAACCTCATCCACCTGCCGCAAAAAAGTGCGCCGCGGGTCTACAGCCCTGCGATGGAGAATCAAGCGTGAGCAATCATCAACAAGCCAACCAGAAACCCACACCGCGCTACAAGCCTTACAAGGGCCCGGCCGGTGGTTGGGGCGCGCTGATCAGCGTCGCCCAGGCCTGGCTGACCAGCGATAACGCGCTGAAAAACATTCGCATGATGCTCAAGACCAACCAGAACGGCGGTTTCGACTGCCCTGGCTGCGCCTGGGGTGACTCGCCGGAAAGCGGCATGGTCAAGTTCTGCGAGAACGGCGCCAAGGCGGTGAACTGGGAAGCGACCAAGCGTCGTGTCGACGCGGCTTTTTTCGCCAAGCACAGCGTGACGTCGTTGCTGGAGCAGAGCGACTACTGGCTCGAATACCAGGGCCGCCTGACGGAGCCTATGAGCTACGACGCGCAAACCGACCGCTACAAGCCCATCAGTTGGGAAGCCGCGTTCGCGATGATCGGCAAACACTTGCAAGGGCTTTCCAGCCCGAGCCAGGCCGAGTTCTACACCTCGGGCCGCGCGAGCAATGAAGCGGCTTATTTGTACCAGCTGTTCGTGCGCGCCTATGGCACCAACAATTTCCCTGACTGCTCGAACATGTGCCATGAGGCCAGCGGCGTGGCCCTGTCCCAAAGTGTCGGGGTGGGCAAGGGCACGGTAACCTTTGACGACTTCGAGCATGCCGACGCGATTTTCGTCTGGGGCCAGAACCCCGGCACCAACCACCCGCGGATGCTCGAACCTCTGCGCGAAGCCGTGAAGCGCGGCGCCCAAGTGGTGTGTATCAACCCGCTGAAAGAGCGTGGCCTGGAGCGCTTCCAACATCCGCAACACCCGCTGGAAATGCTCACCAACGGCGACAAACCCACCAACACCGCGTATTTCCGCCCAGCTCTGGGCGGCGACATGGCCGTTCTGCGGGGCATGGCGAAGTTCCTGCTGCAATGGGAACGTGACGCGCAGAACAGCGGCGCCCCTGCGGTATTCGATCATGCGTTCCTCAACGAGCACAGCGCCAACGTCCTGGATTACCTGGCGGTGGTCGACGACACCCCTTGGGAGCAGATCGCCGAGCAATCCGGGTTGACGCTCGCCGAAATCGAACAAGCGGCGCGCATGTACGCCAAGGCCAAGAACGTGATCATGTGCTGGGCGATGGGTATCACCCAGCACCGCCATTCGGTGGCGACGATCCAGGAAATCGCCAACCTGATGATGCTGCGCGGCAACATTGGCAAGCCAGGCGCCGGCCTGTGCCCGGTGCGTGGCCACAGTAACGTGCAAGGCGACCGGACCATGGGAATCAACGAGCGCCCGCCCGTTGCATTCCTCGACGCTCTGGAACGGCGCTTCCAGTTCAAGGTACCGCGTGAAAACGGCCACAACGTGGTCGAGGCGATCCACGCCATGGCCGAGGGCCGGGCCAAGGTGTTCATCGCCCTGGGCGGCAACTTCGCCCAGGCTACGCCGGACAGCCACCGGACCTTCCAGGCGCTGGGCAATTGCGACCTGACGGTACAGATCAGCACCAAGCTCAACCGCAGCCACCTGGCCCATGGCAAGGAAGCGTTGATCCTGCCCTGCCTGGGCCGGACTGACATTGACCTGCAAGCCGATGGCCCGCAGGCGGTGACGGTGGAGGACTCCTTCAGCATGGTCCACGCTTCGAACGGCCAACTGCAGCCACTGTCGGACCAGATGCGCTCCGAGCCGTGGATCATTGCCGGCATCGCCGCCGCCACCCTGGGCAGCCGCCCGGTGGATTGGAACTGGCTGGTGGCCGATTACAGCCGCATCCGCGACCTGATCGCCGAGACCATCCCTGGCTTCAAGGACTTCAACGAAAAACTCAAGAACCCCGGCGGCTTCTACTTGGGTAACAGCGCGGGGGCACGTCGCTGGAACACGCCTTCGGGCCGCGCCAACTTCAAGCCCAACCTGTTGCCGACCGACCTGATCCACGAACGCACCCGGGCTACAGGCCAATTGCCGGACCTGATCCTGCAATCCATGCGCTCGCATGACCAGTACAACACCACGATCTATGGCCTCGATGATCGCTATCGTGGCGTGAAGGGCCAACGTGACGTGTTGTTCGTCAACGAAGCGGACATCATCCGCCTGGGCTTCAAGCCAGGGCAGAAGGCAGACATCGTCTCGCTCTGGGATGACGGCCGCGAGCGCCGGGTCAAGGGCTTTACCCTGTTGGCCTTTGATATCCCGGCCGGACAGGCTGCCGCCTATTACCCTGAAGTGAACCCGCTGGTGCCGCTGGAAAGCACCGGCGACGGCAGCCACACCCCGACCTCGAAGTTCGTGGCTATCCGCCTGGAGGCCGCAAGCGAGAACGGGTTGATCATGGCCAAGTCGGCCTGAAGCAGTTCCGAGGGGTGATTCTGGCCCCTCGGGCACTTTTCCAACGGGCACAAAAAAGGCCGTTTTTCAAAAAAACGGCCTGTCCGAAGTAGCTAAAGACCGGCGAAATAACGTTAAGTTCCGCCCAAAAAACAGTAACTTAGAGAATTGTGCACAAGTCGTGTTACTCGTCGGATTTCGATTGTAACCAAGCGAAGCCAGCCTCAGGATCGCGCCGTCATCCCTTTGAGGCTCCTCTATGAAGTTCTCCTCCATTCTCTTGTTGTCCCTTGGCCTGATCAGTGGCGTCGCATCTGCCGGCGGTACCGCCGAAGCAGGTGTAGGCGGCGCATTGGGCGGGGTTTTGGGTTCGGTCGTCGGCCAGTCCCTGGGCGGCAACACCGGTTCCACTATCGGCGCGGCCCTGGGCGGCGCAGGTGGCAGTGCGGTCGGTGCCGATAAACGCAGCCGCGGCGAAGCGGCTATCGGCGGCGCGCTGGGCGCAGCCGGCGGCAACGTGGTTGGCCGCAGCGTGGGCGGCAGCACGGGTAGCCTGATCGGTGCCGCAGCGGGCGGTGGCGCCGGTGGCGCATTGGGTAACTACATGGGCAAGGACGACGATGACGACCGTTATGAAGGTCGCCGTGGTGATCGCCGCTACTACCGTGACGGCCACCCGGGTCGCGGCCATGCCTACGGCCATCGCAAGCATAAGCACAAACATCGCTATCACGACGATTGACGGCTGGCTTGATCCAGACCGTTGAATGATCGCAGCCTTCGGCCCTTCTCGCAGAGACTGACCGAAGGCTGCGATTTTCGTTTTCAGGCCACCAACCGCTCCAGCGCCCCGCGTAGCCGATCGGGAATCGCCACTGGCCGATTCGACGTCCGGTCTACGAATACATGCACGAAACGCCCCGCCGCACAGGCCTCCTCCTCACCCGCCTTGAACACCGCCAGCTCATACTGCACCGAACTATTGCCCAGCTTCCCGACTCGCAGGCCGATTTCGATCCGGTCCGGGAAAGCGATCGAGGCAAAATAATCGCAGGCTGAACTCACGACGAAGCCCACCACCTCCCCCTCATGGATATCCAGGCCGCCGGTCTCGATCAGATAGGTATTCACCGCTGTATCGAAAAAGCTGTAGTAGGTGACGTTATTGACGTGACCGTACACATCGTTGTCATGCCAGCGTGTAGTCACTGGCTGGAAATGCAGATACTCGGCGCGTTGGGGCATCACTTGTCCTTGGTCAGGCTATCTGAGGCGTTGTGCAGGGTGCAGATACTATCGCTGCGAGAAGCTCTTGCCTTGCGCAGCCAGCTCGCCAATCAGACGGGCAGGCTTCCATTGGTCCCCCTGCTTCGTCTCGAGCTCCAGCAACCGTGCGTGGATGTCTTCGAGGCCCTGCTGATCCGCCCAGGCCATCGGACCGCCCTTGTCCGCCGGGAAGCCATAGCCATTGAGATAAACCAGGTCGATATCGCGGGAAGACTCGGCAATGCCCTCCTGGAGGATCTTCGCACCTTCGTTGACCAATGCCAGCAAGCAGCGCTCCAGAATCTCCTCGGCAGCTATTTCGCGGCGCTGAAACCCCAGCTCCTCACTGACCCGCAGCACCAGCGCGTCGACCTCGACATCCTGCTCAGCCTGGCGGCTGCCCGGCTCATAGTGGTAGTACCCGTTACCACTCTTCTGGCCGAACCGCCCCATCTCGCACAGGCGGTTGTCCACTTGCACTTCGGGCGCATCCTGACCTTTACCCGCCAGCTCGCGCGCGCGCCATTCCAGGTCGATCCCAACCACGTCATACATGCGGAACGGCCCCATGGCAAAGCCGAAACCCTGCAGCGCGGCATCGACCTGATGGGGAAACGCTCCCTCCAGCAGCATCTTGCGCGCCTCCAGCACATAGGGATGAAGCATCCGGTTGCCGATAAACCCGTGGCAATTGCCCGAAACCACGCTCACCTTGCCCATGCGTTTGCCCAGCGCCAGGGCGGCATCCAGCGCCGGCCGGGAGGTTTGCGCGCCACGAACGATTTCGAGCAATTTCATGATGTGCGCCGGGCTGAAGAAATGCAGGCCCAGCACCTGGGTCGGCCTGCGCGTGGCGGCGGCAATCGCATCGATGTCCAGCGCCGAGGTGTTGCTTGCCAGGATTGCCTCGGGCTTGAGCATGCCGTCCAGCTCGCGGAAGATCTTCTGCTTGAGTTCAAGGTTCTCGTAGACCGCTTCGATGACCAGATCCACATTGCGAATTGCCGCGTAGTCGTCCGCCCGAGCTATTCGGGCGATGCGCGCATCGGCTTCGCCTTGCTCAATACGGCCCTGGCGTACGTTATGGGCATAGGTGTCGGCCACCGCCGCCAGCGCCTGCTCAAGCATTTGCGGATTATTGTCGACCCACTGCACCGTAACGCCGGCATTGGCCAGGCACATCACGATGCCTCGCCCCATGGTGCCCGCCCCGACCACCGCGGCGCGCTGGATATCAAAGGATGTCTGGCTCATGTCTGCTCTCTTGTTGGTGATCCAAAGACAGCGTTCACCTTAGTCAGCCGGCGGATATTTTTGAAATTTATTCGTGTGATGCCGGGCATTCAGCGGATGGATGCAGCTCACAGGTGTGCCTGGGCCCAGTGGCGAACTTCGGCGTACGGATACTGCTCCAGAGCGGCATATCCGTGAATCGTTCGCGCCTTCAGCTTGGTGAACAGCGGTACGCTGATGCCGCAGAAGAATCGGGTCAGCCGCTCGACGGAAGGCACGTCGCCCGTATGCTGCTCATGCTTGTGGATAAAGTCGTCGCACAGACTTTCGAAATTTTTATCCACAAGGGATGGCAGCGGCGGTGGTTCCGGCAATCGAGCGACATGCCCATGGCATACCGAGCAGTGGCCGCACTGTCGCGGCGCGTTTTCATCTCCGAAATACTCCGCCAATCTATAACCGAGGCAGCGGTCCGTGGCGAACAATTCGAGCATGGCATGGATCCGCGCAATCTCGGTTTCCTCATGCCGAGTAAAATCAGCGTGCAGCTCGGCACTTAACAGCCCTGAATCGAAATCGGCGTCGAGAACGCTGTAGACCTCGGTCATCTGCTTGCTTTCCAGCTCGATCCAGCCTTTCTCCTGGAAATAATCCAGCGCCCTGACCACTCGACTTCGATCCGCGTGGTACTGCTGGTACATCCCCTCAAAATTCACCGTAGCCCAGGTACGGGCCCGACTGGAGGTTTGGATGATGGCCGAGACAAAGTCCCTTCGCTCGCCCTCAAAGCGCTCCAGCAGTGCCTGCGGCTCGGTCAGGAACTTGAAGCGGTACTCGGCGTAATAGGCATAGCGCGGCGCAACCAGCCCACGCAGCTCCAGTTGGACCAGCAGCGTTTTGAGCGGCAGTTGCCGGATATTGCTCTGATCAGCCAATGGTCCCAGCAGGAATTCCCATTGCCCGTCGCGGCGGGCAGTCTTCAGCTCATCAAGCACGCACCGGATGCCGGAAAGCTCCGGCGTATCGCCATAGACGAAATTTTCCAGAATGTTGAGGCTGTCCCGGTTGGCCAGTACCAGGCAATCGGACGGCTGCCCATCCCGTCCCGCTCGACCGATTTCCTGGCTGTAGTTCTCGATGGACTTGGGCAGATCGAAATGTACGACGTTACGGATATCGCTCTTGTCGATCCCCATGCCGAACGCGATCGTTGCAACGATGCAATTGGACTGCCCGCCCATGAATCGCCGTTGGATGGCTTCGCGCTGCTCATGGGGTAAGCCGGCGTGATAAGCCTCGGCACCGATTCCGTGCTGGCTCAGCTCCCCGGCAATCTGTTCGGCGGTTCGCTGCAAGGTGACATAGACGATGCTCGGCTGCCCGGCGCGCTCGCCCAGCCATTGCACCAGCCTGTGCCGCTTGTCCTCGCCACGCACGGGCTCCACCAGCAAATTGAGGTTGGGACGGTAGAAGCCGGTCGTCACTACATCGGTGGCGACGATAGCGAACTTCGCCTGCATGTCGCCGATAACCTTGGGCGTTGCGGTGGCCGTCAGCAGCAGTACCTGGGGAATGTTGAATTGACGCTGGTAATCGGGAAGCTTGAGGTAATCGGGGCGGAAGTTGTGGCCCCACTCGGAAATGCAGTGGGCCTCATCCACCACCAGCAACGAAATCGGTACCTGCTGCAAGAAATTGCGAAAGCGCTCGTTCTTCAGCCGCTCTACCGAAACCATCAGCACCTTCAACTCGCCCGAACGGGCCCGCGCCATGGCGTGGCTGGCTTCGTCACGACTCTGGGCCGAATCGATACTCGCCGCCGCGATACCGTGGCGATGCAAGAACGCCAACTGGTCCTGCATCAGCGCCAGCAGTGGCGAGACCACAAGGGTCAGGTGCGGCAACAACAGGGCAGACAACTGATAGCAAAGAGACTTGCCGGACCCGGTAGGAAAAATAGCCGCCGCCGACCGCCCGGCGAGAATCGCGTGGATGGTGGCTTCCTGACCGGGGCGAAACTGTGGATAACCGAAAACCTGTTCCAGGGTGCCGTGCATAAAGCGGTCGCTCCTTTGACTGCTGTGGTGCCAGAAGCCTAGTCGGGCAGCGCAGCGAGTCGAGAAAAGGTCGGGGTAAATACGATACCGGATGATACAGCCTGCCTACCCGTTTGCATGACCACAGGGCGATATGAAACCGGGCGCTTCATGACTCTTCTCGACTCCGCTCGCTCATCGACGCGGTCGCAGGTTATTCGCCTGATGTCAGGTACAGATCAAGATCTCCAGGGAAAACCAGCGACGCCAAGCGCTCGATTTCTATAATTTGTTTCGTTGAAAGCCTGAAGTCAGCGCCGAGGTAATCAATGCTGTTAGCCCATTCCATCACGGACGCCAAGTCATCTACTGACAGGTCGATGCTCTGTTCAAATACCAATTTGTCTTTACCTGGATAAAATCCCAATACAACAAAGCTCATGGTTCTACCGCCCTCGTCTTATCCGCTTTTTTGGTCTGTGCGCCGGTGATGTGATTAAACTCACTTGGACCATTCCCTCCAACCCCTACGGCGCACAGCATTATTGTCCACCCGATTCATCCGGATTTTCCCTATGCACCTCGCCCCAGACTTCCCCGACGATCTCGCCATGCGTCAGCTCATGGAATTACTCCACGAAGAACTCGGCCTGCCGGAACGCAAGACCATTCGCCTGGACACTGCGGTCAATTTCGATCTGGGCTGCGATGGCGCGGATGCCCGGCACCTGATGGAAGCTCTGGAGGAGCGGTTCGTCATCGACCTTGTCGACTACGACGCCTATCGTTACTTCCAACCGGAAGGCTTTGATGTGTTTCAAAAACGCAGGGCCAAGGGCCGGGGAGACAAGCTGCCGCTGACCATCGGCATGCTCTACAAGGCAGTCAAGGCGCAACGATGGGATACGCAAGAAGTGGAGAAAAAATAGCCCACAAAAAAAACCGCCCTCAAAGGGCGGCTTTTTCATTCAATCACCAAGCCTTACAGCTGCGGACCCGCCGCCTTGATCGCATCGCTCACGTCGAACTTCTTGAAGTTCTCGATGAACAGACCGGCCAGTGCCTTGGCGGCTTCGTCGTAGGCAGCCTTGTCGGCCCAGGTGTTGCGCGGGTTCAGCAGGCCGGTTTCGACGCCTGGGACAGCCAGCGGCACGTCCAGGTTGATGATATCCAGGTGTTCGGTTTCAGCACCGATCAGCGCGCCGCTCTGGATCGCCGCGATCACCGCACGGGTGGTCGGGATGTTGAAGCGTTTGCCGACGCCGTAGCCGCCGCCAGTCCAGCCGGTGTTGACCAGGTAGACCTTGGAACCGAAACCACGGATACGCTTGATCAGCAGCTCTGCATATTCACCGGCCGGGCGCGGGAAGAACGGCGCGCCGAAGCAGGTGGAGAAGGTCGACTTGATGCCGCTGCCCGAGCCCATTTCGGTCGAACCCACCAGTGCGGTGTAGCCGGACAGGAAGTGGTAGGCGGCTTGTTCTTCGCTGAGGATCGACACCGGTGGCAGCACGCCGGTCAGGTCGCAAGTCAGGAAGATCACGGCGTTTGGCTCGCCACCGAGGTTTTTCGGCGCGCGTTTTTCGATCAGCTCACGCGGATAGGCGGCGCGGCTGTTCTGGGTCAGGCTGTCGTCGGCGTAGTCGGCTTTCTTGGTGACCGGGTCCAGGACCACGTTTTCCAGGACGGCGCCGTGCTGGATGGCTTTCCAGATGACCGGCTCGTTCTTCTCGGACAGGTCAATGCACTTGGCATAGCAACCGCCTTCGATGTTGAAGACCACACCCACGCCCCAGCCGTGCTCGTCGTCACCGATCAGGTAACGGCTTTCGTCGGCGGACAGGGTGGTCTTGCCAGTGCCCGACAGACCGAAGAACAAGGTCACGTCGCCTTCTTCGCCCATGTTGGCGGCGCAGTGCATCGGCAGCACGTCGACTGCTGGGAGCAAGAAGTTCTGCACGGAGAACAGGGCTTTTTTCATTTCGCCGGCGTAGCGCATGCCAGCGATCAGCACTTTCTTGGCAGCAAAGTTGATGATCACGGTGCCGTCGGAATTGGTGCCGTCGCGCTCAGGCTCGCACACGAAGTTCGGCGCGTTGAGGATCTGCCACTCGTCCTTGCCGCCGGCGTTGTACTGCTCGGGATTGATGAACAGGCAACGACCGAACAGGTTGTGCCAGGCCGTCTCGGTGGTCATCTTGACCGGCAGGTAGTGCGCAGGATCGGAACCTACATGCACGTGGGAAACAAAACGCTCGCGCTCACCCAGGTAGGCCTCGACGCGGTTCCACAGGGCGTCGAACTTGTCGGCCGGGAACTTGCGATTGATCGGGCCCCAGGCGATGGCGTCCTGGGTAGTCGGCTCTTCCACGATGAAACGGTCGACTGGCGAGCGACCGGTACGATGACCGGTACGAACAACCAGCGCGCCAGTATCGGCAAGCTCGCCTTCACCGCGATTCAGGGCTTCTTTGACCAGATCATCGACACTCAGATCGGTATACACGGCGTTATTGGCTTGCGTCATGAGATTCCCCGTCGGCCCGTGGCCGAGTGCTCCAAACGTTTTGTAGTAGGAAGTCGCGCACTACTACCCGAAAAAAGTGGGCCGGATTATGCCAGAAAAGCCCAAAAAGAGTAGGGCCCTCCCGTCAGTACGGCGTAAATCCGGCGTTTGCCAGGAGATTTACCTGCGCTGAACCGTTTTAGTGACGAGTATCTGACGGTGTGTCGACACCCGCACCGGCGAACAATTGTGCGATGTCCGCCGCGTCGAACAGGTAGCGCTCATTGCAAAACTGGCAATCTACCTCGATGGCGCCGCCATGCTCGATCACCAGTTGCTGCGCATCTTCCAGACCCAGACTGACCAGCGCATTGCCGGATCGTTCACGGGAGCAACTGCATTGGAAGCGCAACGGCTGACCCTCGAACAGGCGCACCTGCTCTTCGTGGTAGAGACGATGCAGAATGGTTTCGTTGTCCAGGCCCAGCAACTCGTCGGCGCTCAAGGTGCTGGCCAGAGCGGTGACGTGCTGCCAGCTGGCGTCACGCTCTTCCGAATCGCGAATGCGATCGGCGGGCAATTGTTGCAACAGCAGGCCACGGGCGCGCCGCCCGTCGGCGTACAGCCAGAAGCGGGTGTTGGTCTGCTGGGACATGACGAAGTAATTGGTGAAGCATTCGGCCAGCGTCGCGCCGTCAAGATCGACAATGCCCTGATAACGCTGGCCATGACTCGGATCGACCGTCAGGGCCAGCACGCCGTTTGGCATCATGTCGGCCAGCGTCGCGTCGGCGCCGATCTGCTCGGCGTGGTACCGGGCCAGGCCACGAATCTCGCGCTCGCTGGAGCATTCGATCATCAGCAAGGGGACCGGACCGTCGGAGCGCGCCTGGAGAATCAGCAAGCCATCGAACTTCAGGGTGCCCACCAGCAATGCCGCCGCCGCCATCAGTTCGCCTAGCAGTTGCGCGACCGGCTCCGGATAGGGGTGCTTGGCAAGGACTTCGGCATAGCTACGCTCCAACGCCACCAGCTCGCCACGGGCGTCGCTGTCATCGAAGATGAAACGCTGGGTGTAGTCGGTATCCGGTAAATCAGTCATAGGGTCTGGTATCTGCGGTGATGACAAATGATGACGGGCATTTTATGGGCATTCCGGGTGGGTTCCAAGCAAGGTGAGGATTTGCCTGACCGGAAGGGCTCATCTGGATTTGCAGGCCTGGCACATCGTGGCGAGGGAGCTTGCTCCCTCGCCACGGGTTACCGGTGTGCCGATGTTTTATTCGCTATTGCTGCCATGGAACCTGAACAGGTCGCGACGCTGCTTCTTGCTCGGCTTGCCATCGGTGCTGACGCCCAGGGCCCCGGCCTTGCGTTGTGCGGCCGCAGCTTCGCGCTTGGCGATGCTGGCGTCGGTCTCGCGATAGAGTGTCTGCGCCTCTGGCGCGCCGCGCCGCACAATCGACAGGGCTTCGACCACCACGGTTTTTTCATCGAACCCGGCGCGAATGACGTATTCGTCGCCGATACGTGGCTCTTTGCCAGGCTTGCAACGTTCACCGCGATGGTGAACCTTGCCGCTTTCGATGGCGGCCTTGGCCAGGGCACGGGTCTTATAGAATCGCGCTGCCCACAACCATTTATCGAGACGGACCTTGTCGTCCTCTTCGCTTTTTTGTGTCACTGCAATTCCTCTTTTCAACCAATAGCCAGAACTGTACTACCGTTTTTGTCGGGCGCACGAATCCGCTCCGACGGATAGAATGCCCGCCGAACCGCTCGCTTGCATTGGCATGCGCCGGTATCGGTTACACCTGTAAACAAGTACGTAGATAACTGTCGCCATTTTGTGATTATTCTGCGTGAATACCGCGATTGCGGAGCCCGCTATCCGATGCGCCAATTTCAGGTTGTTTTTATTGAAGACTTTTGACCATCTGACCGTCGTCGGTCTGCGCGAATGGGTGGCGCTCCCGGATCTGGGAGTCGCAGGCCTGCGGGCAAAAATCGACACCGGCGCCAGCACCTCCAGCCTGCACGCCACCGATATCGAGCCATTCGAGCGCGATGGCGAGAAGTGGGTGCGTTTCACCGCACACCTGGGGACGGTGGTGCAACTGCGCCACCGCCGCTGCGAAGCCCCGCTGGTGGCGCGCAAGACCATCAAGAGCTCCAACGGCCACGCCCAGGTCCGCTACGTGATCAGCACCACGCTGGCGCTGGGTGATCGGTTCTGGCGGGTGGAGTTCACCCTGGCCTGTCGTAAATCCATGCGGTATCGCCTGTTGTTGGGTTCCAAAGCCTTGATCGACGGCCAGCTGGTCGTCAATCCAGGCATCAAATACGTTCAAGACAAACCGGTATTTCCGGTGTCCACTACCTCTGCCACAGGTGTTGCATGAAGATCGCTGTGCTGTCGCGCAATCCGCGCCTGTATTCCACTCGTCGCCTGGTTGAAGCAGGGACCGAACGTGGCCATGAAATGGTGGTGATCGATACCCTGCGCGCCTACATGAACATCGCCAGCCACAAGCCGCAGATCCACTACCGCGGCAAACCGCTGGAAGGCTTTGATGCGGTGATCCCGCGTATCGGCGCATCGGTGACTTTTTATGGCTGCGCAGTGCTGCGGCAGTTCGAAATGATGGGGGTGTTCCCGCTCAATGAGTCTGTCGCTATCGCTCGCTCCCGGGACAAGCTGCGCTCGTTGCAATTGCTCTCCCGACGCGGCATCGGCTTGCCGGTAACCGGGTTCGCCCACTCTCCCGATGACATCCCCGACCTGATCGCGATGGTCAACGGCGCGCCGCTGGTGATCAAGGTGCTTGAGGGCACCCAGGGGATCGGTGTCGTGCTGTGCGAGACCGCAACCGCGGCGGAATCGGTGATCGAGGCGTTCATGGGCCTCAAGCAGAACATCATGGTCCAGGAATACATCAAGGAAGCCGGTGGCGCGGACATTCGTTGCTTCGTGGTCGGCGATAAAGTGATCGCCTCGATGAAACGCCAGGCCAAACCCGGTGAGTTTCGCTCCAACCTGCATCGCGGCGGGAGCGCGAGCCTGATCAAGATCACCCCGGAAGAACGCATGACTGCCCTGCGCGCGGCCAAGGTCATGGGGTTGGCGGTGGCCGGCGTGGATATCCTGCGCTCCAATCACGGACCGCTGGTGATGGAGGTCAATTCTTCGCCAGGCCTGGAAGGAATCGAGACCACCACCAGCAAGAACGTGGCGGGGATCATCATCGAACACCTGGAAAAAAATGGCGGGCCGAACATGACCCGGACCAAGGGCAAAGGCTAAAAAAGCAGCTGCGAGCCTCAAGCTGCAAGCTGTAAGCCGAACTGCTTCAGCTTGCAGCTTGTAGCTTATAACTCGTAGCTGCTTCTATACCGCATCCCGCGGCAGCATCAAGCCCAACGGCAACCGCACCCGGGCCTCCAATCCGCCGCCAGCTCGATTGCGCAGTTCGACGTTGCCGCCATGCATCGAGGCGATGCGCTTGACGATGGCCAGGCCCAGCCCGGTACCCTTCCCTCCCCGAGCCCGATCACCGCGGGTGAACGGGTTGAAAATGGCTTCCAGCTCCGCTGGGTCGATGCCGGCGCCGCGGTCCATGACGCTCAGGACGACATAAGGCGCGCTGGTGTCGCCGGAAACATAGGCGGCGACTTCAACGCCCGTGCCGGCATGGTTGAGGGCGTTACCGATCAGGTTGTTCAACAGGCGCTTCATCGACACGCGGCGCAGCGGAAACGGCTGGATGGGCTCCAGGCGCAAGTGGACCTTCTCTTCGTTCTGGTTGTAGGGCGCAGCCACCTCCCGTACCAGCTCGCTGAGGTCCACCTCCTCTACCGATTCGTCACGGCCGTCGCGAATGAACGCCAGGAACTGATCGAGAATCGCGTCCATGTCTTCGATATCGCGGACCATTTCGTCGGTCAGGTCGGTGTGCTCGCCCATCAGTTCCAGCGACAGCCGCAACCGCGTCAGCGGCGTGCGCAGGTCATGGGAGACGCCGGCGAGCATCAGCTCACGCTCGCGTCCGGCCTGCTCGACATCCTCGGCCATCTGGTTGAAGGCGCGGTACACCTCGGTCATCTCGCTGGGCGTATCGCTGACGGGCAACCGCACGCTGCGGCCCTGGCCCAGTTGCCGGGCTGCATAGACCAGGCGCTTGAGTGGCTGGTTGAGCTGGCTGACGAAAATCCACGCTGAAGCCGTCGACAACAGGCCGATCGCCAGGAACCAGCCCAGCACGTTCCAGATTTTCTGGCCGCGCAGCGGATGGGGGTACAGCGGAACCTTCAGCCACCCATCGCCAAGGCTCGGGGCACGCACCCACAAGGCCGGCGGCGAATGCATGCGCAGCCGCACTTCGGTATCGGCGCCCAGTTCGGCCTGCATCTGCCGCTGGTAGATCTCGCTGTATGGCCAATGCTGCTCACCTTCAGGCACACCGGCGCCGACCACCCGGATCAAAGTCGCCGCCTCGGCGATTTTGACTCGATTGGTTTCGTCCGCTGCCCAATAGGCGCGCAGGGTCAAGGCAACGCCGTGACTGTATTGGCGGTCCACCAGCACGTCTTCGTTCATCAGCAGGTAAACCAGCGTCAGCGCCTTGGAAAACAGCACGACGATCAGCACCAGCCAGAGGGTGCGGGAGAAAAAGCTCTGGGGGAACCAGACGGGGGTCTTCATGAGTAACCGCTACATACTTGCAGGAGCGAGCGATGCTCGCACAATGACGGACCGCGAGTCGCCTGGAAAGATTTTCACCCGCCAGGCTGCGCGCTCCTACAAATCGCCGATCACTTGCCGGCAGCGCCATCCGGCACGAACACGTAGCCAACGCCCCAGACCGTCTGGATATAACGCGGCTTGGAAGGATCGGGTTCGATCATCCGGCGCAAACGGGAAATCTGCACGTCGATGGAGCGCTCCAGCGCATCCCATTCGCGGCCACGGGCCAGGTTCATCAGCTTGTCCCGGGTCAGCGGCTGGCGGGCGTTCATCACCAGGGCCTTGAGCACGGCGAACTCCCCAGTGGTGAGCATGTGGATCTCATCGCCGCGCTTGAGCTCGCGGGTGGCCAGCGACAGTTCATAGTCGCCGAAGGTCACGCTCTCGTCTTCGCTGCCCGGTGCGCCCGGCACCGGCGCCGACTGGCGACGCAGGACAGCCTTGACTCGGGCCATCAGCTCATCCGGATTGAACGGCTTCGCCAGGTAATCGTCGGCGCCCAGCTCCAGGCCCTTGATACGACTCAGTTCGTCGCCCTTGGCGGTGAGCATGATGATCGGGATCTGGTTGTTGGCGCCCCGCAGGCGGCGACAGGCCGTCAAGCCGTCCTCGCCAGGCAGCATCAGGTCGAGGACCACGAGGTTGAAAACCTCACGGGCCAGCAGCCGGTCCATTTGCTCGGTGTTCGGTACGGTGCGGGCGCGATAGCCCTTGCTGACGAAAAAGCGCTCCAGCAGGCTGCTCAGCCCCGGATCGTCGTCAACAATCAGAATTTTTTCGCCTTCAGCAGTTTGTGCGGTGCTGCTCATAGGAAGCTCCTTTGATCTTGGCGCGCATTATGGCTTAGCTGCCGTTATACGCACCGAGTGCATTGTTAGCAGATTTTTCCTCTATCTTCAGTAGCTCACCCATCCATCCCGCAGGTCACGCCCCCCCCGAACAGCGGAACGCTGGTTATAATGCGCGGCCTTTTGCGCCAGGGGATGCCGGATCGTTATACCGGCGCACCGTTCTCCCTGGCCAGGCAGCACTTTTTGAATTCAGCGGGTCACTGGCCGTCCCCTGCCCCCGGCAGCGACGCAAGCCAGGCCGCTCAACCAGCCTCGCCGCGCCCTCCTACTGTGGCGGCGGGCCTGATTCACAATTTGTCAGGTGGTTTTATGGACAGCATCAACAGCCGCATCGCCGAGGAACTCGGCGTACGCCCGCAACAGGTCGAAGCGGCCGTCGCGCTACTCGATGAAGGCTCCACGGTGCCTTTCATCGCCCGTTACCGGAAGGAAGTGACCGGCAGCCTCGATGACACCCAGCTGCGTCATCTGGAAGAGCGCCTGCGCTACCTGCGAGAACTCGACGAACGGCGCATCAGCATCCTGGCGAGCATCCAGGAGCAGGGCAAGCTGACTCCGCAACTGGAACGCGACATCAAGCTGGCCGATACCAAGACCCGCCTGGAAGACTTGTACCTGCCTTACAAGCAGAAACGCCGCACCAAGGGCCAGATTGCCCTGGAAGCCGGCCTCGGCGAACTGGCCGACGGCTTGTTCAACGACCCCACGTTGGCGCCGGAAGCCGAAGCCGCGCGTTTCGTCGATGCCGAAAAAGGCGTGGCGGACATCAAGGCTGCGCTGGAAGGCGCCAAGTACATCCTCATGGAGCGCTTCGCCGAAGACGCGAACCTGCTGGAAAAACTGCGCAACTACCTCAAGCAGGAGGCGATCCTGAGTGCTCGCGTCATCGCCGGCAAAGAAGAGGAAGGCGCCAAGTTCCGCGATTACTTCGAACACGACGAGCCCCTCAAGAGCGTACCGTCGCACCGGGCCCTGGCAATTTTCCGCGGTCGCAACGAAGGCATCCTCAGCTCATCGCTGAAAGTCGGCGAAGAATTGCCCGGCACCATGCACCCGTGCGAAGGCATGATCGGCCAGCAGTTCGGCATCCAGAACCAGAACCGCGCCGCCGACAAGTGGCTGGCCGAAGTGGTGCGCTGGACCTGGAAGGTCAAGCTCTACACCCACCTGGAAACCGACCTGCTGGGCGAACTGCGCGACAACGCCGAGACCGAGGCGATCAACGTGTTCGCCCACAACCTGCACGACCTGCTGCTGGCCGCACCGGCCGGGCCGCGTGCCACGCTGGGCCTGGACCCGGGCCTGCGCACTGGCTGCAAGGTGGCCGTGGTCGATTCCACCGGCAAGCTGCTGGACCACGCCACGGTCTACCCGCATGTGCCGCATAACAAGTGGGACCAGACCATCGCTATCCTTGCCGCCCTGTGCGCCAAGCACTCGGTGGACCTGATCGCCATCGGCAACGGCACCGCCAGCCGTGAGACCGACAAGCTGGCCGCCGAGCTGATCAAGAAATACCCGGCCATGAAAATGACCAAGGTCATGGTCTCCGAGGCCGGCGCTTCGGTTTATTCGGCGTCGGAACTGGCCTCGAAGGAATTCCCGGACCTGGACGTGTCGATCCGTGGCGCGGTGTCCATCGCCCGTCGCCTGCAGGACCCACTGGCGGAACTGGTGAAGATCGACCCGAAATCCATCGGTGTCGGCCAGTACCAGCATGACGTGTCGCAATTGAAGCTGGCCCGTGGCCTGGATGCCGTGGTGGAGGATTGCGTGAACGCCGTGGGCGTGGACGTGAACACCGCTTCGGTAGCATTGCTGGCGCGCATCTCCGGCCTGAACGCCACGCTGGCGCAGAACATCGTCACCCACCGCGACGAACACGGCGCGTTCAAGACCCGCGCCGCGTTGAAAAAAGTCCCGCGCCTGGGTGAAAAAACCTTCGAACAGGCCGCCGGCTTCCTGCGCGTCATGAATGGTGACAACCCGCTCGACTCCTCGGCAGTTCACCCGGAAGCCTATCCACTGGTGCAACGCATCGCCGCCCAGACCGACCGCGACATTCGCTCGCTGATCGGCGACGCGGCGTTTCTCAAGCGCCTGGACCCGAAGAAATTCACTGACGAAACCTTCGGCCTGCCCACCGTGACCGACATCCTCCAAGAGCTGGAGAAACCGGGCCGCGACCCACGTCCGGAGTTCAAGACCGCTGAATTCCAGGAAGGCGTCGAAGACCTCAAGGACCTGCAACCGGGCATGATCCTCGAAGGCGTGGTGACCAACGTCACCAACTTCGGCGCGTTCGTCGACATCGGCGTGCACCAGGACGGCCTGGTGCATATTTCGGCCTTGTCGGAGAAATTCATCAAGGACCCGCGCGAAGCCGTGAAGGCCGGTGATGTGGTGAAAGTAAAGGTCATGGAAGTCGACATCCCGCGTAAACGCGTGGGCCTGTCGATGCGCATGAGCGACACGCCGGGCGAGAAAATCGACGGCGCCCGCGGTGCCCGTCCAGGCGCCGCGCCACGCCAGTCGCAGAACACCGCGCCGCGCAAGGAAACTGCCACCGCGGCCCCGGCGAATAACGCCATGGCCTCGCTGTTCGCCAACGCCAAGCAACTGAAGAAACGCTGATGGAGGCGCCGGCCGGGTTGGTGGAGAGCGCGTTTTTCAAGCTGCTCGGCTGCCGTCTGCAGAGCCTCGGTGACGGGGTGGCGCAAGTCGCCCTGAGCCTTGAGCCGCCATTGCGCAACCGCGGTGGCAAGCTGCACGGCGGGGCGCTGTTCAGCCTGGTTGACATTGCCATGGGGCTGGCCTGCTCCAGCGTCCATGGCTTCGACCAGCAGAGCGCAACCATCGAGTGCAAGATCAACTACATTCGCGCCGTGTCCGACGGCGAAGTGCTGTGCACCGCCCGGGTCATCCACCCGGGCCGGCGCACGCTGGTGGTCGAGGCCGAGGTGATGCAGGGCGACAAGCTGGTCGCAAAAGCGCAAGGCACGTTCGCTGTCCTATAGCTCGCTGTCATCGATTTAGGGTAATTTCGACGCCATGAATGCCGTGCCGACCTCTGTTGTCGGAGCGAGCTGCTTGCGATAGCGATGGACCAGTCAATATAAAATTGACGGACATACCGCCATCGCGAGCAAGCTCGCTCTCACAGTGGGGTTGCGGTGGCTGGCCTTTGGCACAAAAACCAGGCGAAAACGCCAGTTTCAACTTCACCCTTGTAGACCGTCTTGCCCACCCCCATATTGGGGCGACTGACGCGTGAAGGAATTCAACTTGAGCGACCTTTTAAACCGCCGCCTGGCCCTGCTCGGCGAGCGCGCCAACCTCTCCCTGCTCGAGCAGTGCCTGCACGGTATCGAACGTGAGTGCCTGCGCGTCACGGGCGACGGGCGCCTGGCGCAGACCCCGCATCCCGAATCCCTGGGCTCGGCGCTGACCAACGAACAGATCACTACTGACTATTCCGAGTCGCTGCTGGAGTTCATCACCCCAGCCCTGGCCAACCCGGCCGACACCCTGCACAGCCTCGACAGGATCCACCGGTTTGTCTACAGCAAGCTCGGCGACGAGTACCTGTGGAGCCCTTCGATGCCGTGTCCGCTGCCGGCCGAGGAAGACATTCCGATCGCCTACTACGGCACCTCGAATATCGGTCGACTCAAATATGTCTACCGCAAGGGCCTGGCCCTGCGCTATGGCAAGACCATGCAATGCATCGCCGGGATCCACTACAACTTTTCCCTCCCGGAAAAGCTCTGGCCCCTGCTGCGCCAGGACGAAGCCAGCGACGTGAGCGACCGCGACTTCCAGTCCTCGGCCTACATCGCGCTGATCCGTAATTTCCGCCGCTACAGCTGGCTGCTGATGTACCTGTTCGGCGCCTCGCCGGCCCTGGACGTCGGTTTCCTGCGCGGCCGTCCGCACCAGTTGGAACAACTGGACCCGGACACCTTGTACCTGCCCTACGCCACCAGCCTGCGCATGAGCGACCTGGGTTACCAGAGCAACGCCCAAGCCGGCCTGACACCTTGCTATAACGACCTGGCGAGCTACACCGACAGCCTGCGCAAAGCCGTCGCAACGCCCTATGCGCCTTATGTCGAAGTCGGTACTCACCAGAACGGCGAATGGGTGCAGCTCAATACCAACATTCTGCAGATCGAAAACGAGTACTACTCCAATATCCGCCCCAAGCGCGTGACCTACACCGGCGAGCGGCCGATCCAGGCGCTGATGGCCCGAGGGATCCAGTACGTCGAAGTGCGCTGCCTGGACATCAACCCGTTCCTGCCGATGGGCATCGACCTGACCGAGTCGCGCTTCCTCGATGCGTTCCTGCTGTACTGCGGCCTCAACGACAGCCCGCAACTGGAAAACAACGAGTGCAGCAACGCCACGAGCAACTTCCTGACCGTGGTCAAGGAAGGCCGCAAGCCTGGCCTGCAATTGCAGCGCCAGGGTCAATCGGTGGACATGCAAACCTGGGCCATGGAATTGCTGGAAAAGATTGCTCCGCTGGCCGCCCTGCTTGACCAGAGCCAAGGCGGTGATGCCCATCGCCAGGCTCTCGACGCGCAACAGGCAAAAGTCCGCGACCCGTCGCTGACGCCGTCCGCCAAGGTCTTGGCCGCCATGGCCGAGCACCAGGAAAGCTTCGCCCAGTTCTCCCTGCGCCAGAGCAAGGCCCACGCCAAGTTCTTCCGCGCCGAACCGTTGTCGACCGAAGAGCAAGTCGCGTTCGAAGAAACCGCTCGCCAGTCCTTGGTCCAGCAAACCGAGCTGGAGCAGAACGAGGTGGGGGATTTCGACGTGTTCGTGGGTTCGTATCAGGCGAGCATCCTGGCGATCAGTAACTGAGCTCCCCTTGACGAGGACGCTTCCGTGGCGAGGGAGCTTGCTCCCGCTGGTCTGCGCAGCAGGCCCATCTTGCGGCCGCTACGCAGCCGAGCGGGAGCAAGCTCCCTCGCCACGGGGGTTATCAGCCATCCTGGATAGATGTGTTCGCAGATAAGCTAATTCGAAAAAGTTATTTATTTACTCATTCTTAGATCATTTAGTCTCCTCCAACGCCGACTCTCCGGCGGCCTGTTGAGGAGCTTCCCCATGTCTTTGCGTTTCCCCCTTCGCCTTCTCGCGGCCGCTTCCCTGGCCGCGGCGAGCCTTTTCGCCCAAGCGGCCGACCTGACCGTGGCCTATCAGACCACCGTCGACCCGGCCAAAGTCGCCCAGGCCGACGGCGCTTATGAGAAAGCCACCCAGGCCAAGATCAACTGGCGAAAATTCGACAACGGCGCCGACATCATCGCCGCCATCGCCTCGGGCGACGTGCAGATCGGCTACCTGGGTTCCAGCCCGCTGACCGCCGCCATCACCCGCAAGGTTCCGGTGGAAACCTTCCTCATCGCCACCCAGATCGGCGCCGCCGAAGCCTTGGTCGCCCGTGATGGCTCCGGCATCAAGACCCCGCAGGACCTGATCGGCAAGAAAATCGCCGTGCCGTTTGTTTCCACCGGTCATTACAGCCTGCTCGCCGCGCTGAAACACTGGAACATCGACCCGTCGAAAGTCACCGTGCTCAACCTCGCGCCACCGGCCATCATCGCCGCCTGGAAGCGCGGCGACATCGACGCCACCTACGTCTGGGACCCGGCCCTGGGCGTGGCCAAGGAAAACGGCAAGGTGCTGATCACCTCCGCCGAACTGGCCCAGTTCGGCGCGCCAACCTTCGACGCCTGGATCGTGCGCAAGGATTTTGCCCAGAAGCATCCCGAGATCGTCACGGCTTTCGCCAAGGTCACCCTGGACGCCTACGCCCAGTACCGCAAGGACCCGCAAGCCTGGCTGGCCGACGCATCGAACATCGACAAGCTGGTGAAACTCTCCGGCGCCAAGGCCAGCGACATTCCATTGCTGTTGCAAGGCAACGTATTCCCGTTGGCCGCCGACCAGGTGGTCAGCCTCGGTGCCCCAACCACCCAGGCCATCACCAACACCGCCGCGTTCCTCAAGGAGCAAGGCAAGGTTGAAGCCGTGCTGCCGGACTACGCGCCATACGTCAGCGCCAAATACATCACCCGCTGATCAAACAGGAGACGTCGAGATGGCCTTGCTACAGCTGGAGCGCATCAGCGCACAGTACCCCGGCGCAACGAAACCGGTACTGGCGGATATTTCGTTGACCTTGGGCCCGCAGCAGTTGCTGGTTGCCCTCGGCCCCTCCGGCAGCGGCAAGACTTCGCTGCTCAACCTGATTGCCGGGTTTGTGGAACCCAGCGCCGGACAGATCACCCTAGACGGCATTCCCGTCAAGGGCCCGGGTGCCGAGCGCGGCGTAGTGTTCCAGGACGATGCGCTGTTGCCTTGGCAAGACGTGTTGGCGAACGTCGGATTCGGCCTCGAACTGGCGGGTGTTGCCAGGGAGAAGCGCGAGGCTCGCGCTCGGGAAATGCTCGCCCTGGTGGACCTGGCCGGTTTCGAAAAGCGCCGTGTCTGGCAGCTGTCGGGCGGTCAGAAGCAACGCGTCGGGCTGGCCCGCGCGCTGGCGGCCGATCCACGGGTATTGCTGATGGACGAACCTTTCGGCGCCCTGGACGCGTTCACCCGTGAACAGATGCAGGAACTGCTGCTGCAAGTCTGGCAACGTACCGCCAAACCGGTGTTCCTGATTACCCATGACATTGAAGAGGCGGTATTCCTTGCCACCGACCTGATCCTGCTGGCCCCCGATCCGGGGCAGATCGTCGAGCGCCTGAGCCTGGATTTCGGGCGTCGCTACGGCGCGGGGGAAGCGGCGCGGTCGATCAAGTCCGACCCGCGCTTCATCGAAACCCGCGAGCATGTGCTGGCGAAAGTGTTCTCCCAACGCAGCGCCACTCGGCAGCAGGAGCGCGCATGAGCAGCTATGAAGTTCCAGCCGTGGCCAGCGACGCCGTGGCCGCCCGCCCTCCAGTCCTCGCGCGCCGTACCCTGAGCACGCGATGGATCAGCGGCCTGACGCTGGTGGCGCTGCTGTTGCTCTGGTGGGCCGTAACCGCCAGCGGCCTGATCGAACCGCTCTTCCTGCCGCCGCCCTCCGCCGTGCTGCAAAAAGGCTGGCTGCTGGCTACCAGCGGCTACATGGATTCCACACTCTGGCAGCACCTCGGCGCAAGCCTCGGGCGGATTGGCCTGGGCCTGCTGTTCGCGGTGTTGACGGCGGTGCCGGTGGGTATCGCCATCGGCACCAACCGTATTGCCCGCGGCGTACTCGATCCGCTGATCGAGTTCTACCGGCCGATTCCACCCCTGGCTTACCTGCCGCTGATCGTGATCTGGTGCGGCATCGGTGAGCTGTCGAAAGTCCTGCTGATCTACCTGGCGATTTTCGCCCCGATCGCCATCGCCACTGCAACCGGGGTGCGCACCGTCGACCCGGCCAAACTGCGCGCGGCCCAATCGCTGGGGGCCACGCGGGCGCAACTGATTCGCCATGTGATCGTACCCAGCGCCCTGCCCGACATCCTCACCGGTATCCGCATCGGCCTGGGCGTGGGCTGGTCGACGCTGGTCGCCGCCGAACTGATCGCGGCCACCAGCGGCCTGGGGTTCATGGTGCAGTCGGCAGCGCAGTTCCTGGTCACCGATGTCGTGGTGCTGGGGATCCTGGTGATTGCGCTGATCGCCTTTGCCATGGAAATGGGCCTGCGCGCCCTGCAACGCAGACTGGTGCCGTGGCACGGCCAGGCACACTGAACCTTTATTGACCACGCCGACCATTCGGCGCCGATCCGAGAGAACGACGATGAGCCGTCCGACCGTTACCCCTCTGAGCGTTGCCCTCGGCGCGCAGATCAGCGGGATCGATATCAGCCAGCCACTGGCCCCGGAAGACCGTGACACCATCGAGCAGGCATTGCTCGAATATCAGGTGCTGTTCTTCCGCGACCAGCCGATCGAACCCGCACAACAGGCCCGTTTCGCCGCGTACTTTGGCGACCTGCACATTCACCCGATCTACCCCAACGTGCCGGAGCAGCCCGAAGTGCTGGTGCTCGACACCGCCGTCACCGATGTGCGCGACAACGCGGTGTGGCACACCGACGTGACCTTCCTGCCGACCCCGGCCATGGGCGCGGTACTCAGCGCCAAGCTGCTGCCGGCATTCGGCGGCGATACGTTGTGGGCCAGCGGCATCGCGGCCTACGAAGCCTTGTCGGCACCGTTGAAAAGCCTGTCGGAAGGCCTAACGGCTACCCACGACTTTACCCGTTCGTTTCCGCTCGAGCGCTTTGGCAACACGGCGGAAGACCGGCTACGTTGGGAAGAAGCACGGCGCAAGAATCCACCGCTGTCGCATCCGGTGATTCGCACTCATCCGGTGAGCGGCCGCCGCGCACTGTTCGTCAACGAAGGCTTCACTACGCGCATCAACGAGCTGTCGGAAACCGAAAGCGAGGCGATCCTGAAATTGCTGTTTGCCCATGCGACGCGTCCGGAGTTCACCGTTCGCTGGCGCTGGCAGGCCAACGACGTGGCGTTCTGGGACAACCGCGTGACCCAGCATTTCGCCGTGGACGACTACCGCCCCAACCGGCGGGTGATGCATCGGGCGACGGTGTTGGGGGATGTGCCGTTTTTCAGGTGAGTGCCTCGCCACGGCTCATATCCCCGTGGCGAGGGAGCTTGCTCCCGCTGGGCTGCGTAGCAGCCCCAAAATCTCGGATCAGTTAATCATGCGCAAGCAACATGAACTGGGGGCCGCTTCGCGACCCAGCGGGAGCAAGCTCCCTCGCCACGGGTCCTGCGTTCAACCTGATAAACCGGCTGGAATCACTCAGCCGTCGAAGGCTTCTCCCACAGGTTGATCCCGCCCTCTTGGGCAAACCGGTCGATCTCGGCCAGTTCTTCGGCGCTGAACTCGAGATTTTGCAGCGCCCCGACGTTCTCGACGATCTGCTCCGGTCGGCTGGCGCCGATCAGGGCTGAGGTGACCCGCGGATCGCGCAATGTCCAGGCCAGGGCCATTTGCGCCAGGCTCTGGCCGCGACGCTGGGCGATCTCGTTGAGGGCGCGTACGTGGGCGATGTTTTCATCTGACAGATGCGAGGCCTGCAACGAACCGCCGCCCGGGCGATTGACCCGCGCATCGGCGGGAATGCCCTTGAGGTATTTGTCGGTCAGCAGGCCCTGCGCCAGCGGCGTGAAGGCGATCACGCCGGTGCCCAGTTCCTCGGTGGCGTCCAGCAAGTCCTTCTCGACCCAACGGTTGAGCAGGTTGTAGGCCGGCTGATGGATCAACAGCGGCACTTTCCATTCCTGAAGCAGCGCCGCCATTTCCCGGGTCTTCACGCCCGAATAGGAAGAAATGCCAATGTACAGGGCCTTGCCCTGCTGCACGGCGGTGGCCAGGGCGCTGGCGGTTTCTTCCAGTGGCGTGTCGGGATCGAAACGGTGGGAGTAGAAGATGTCCACGTAATCCAGACCGAGGCGCTGAAGGCTCTGGTCAAGGCTGGCCAGCACGTATTTGCGCGAACCGCCGCCCTGACCATAAGGGCCTGGCCACATGTCCCAGCCGGCCTTGCTGGAGATGATCAGTTCGTCGCGGTATTGCTGGAAATCTTCCCGCAGCAACCGGCCGAAATTGATTTCGGCGCTGCCGTAGGGCGGGCCGTAGTTGTTGGCCAGGTCGAAGTGGTTGATACCCAGGTCGAACGCCGTGCGCAACAAGGCCCGCTGAGTGTCGATCGGCGTGCTGTCGCCGAAGTTGTGCCACAAGCCGAGTGACAAGGCCGGCAGTACCAGCCCGCTGCGCCCGACGCGGCGGTAAGGGATGGATTCGTAGCGATTTTGCGCAGCGGTGTAGGTCATCGAAAAAACTCTCTGTTCGGACGGCTGGTGGCAGAAGCTAACATTTCACAGACGCACCAGTCAGGTCGAAAGTTCGCAAAACCCTGTGGGAGCGGGCTTGCTCACGAAAGCGGTGGGTCAGTAGGCAGCGATATTGGATGTATTGCCGCCTTCGCGAGCAGGCTCGCTCCCCACAAGGGAAACGCTAATAATATAGGGGTCAGCTAGCGCGCCTGCGCAAACACCTCCGCCACCCAATCCACAAACACCCGTACTCGTGGTGACATGTGTCGGTTGTGTGGATAAACCACCGACACCGGCATGGACGGCGGAGGTGTCGCGGCGAGCACTTCGCGGATCAGGCCTTGGCGGATCGGCTCCTCCATTCGGTAATACGGGCATTGGATCAGGCCCATGCCGGCGATCGCCGACGCCGCATAGATTTCTGCCCCGGACACCGACAACGTGCCCCCGATCGAAACCTCCTTGAGTTCGCCGTCGACCATGAATTCGAATGGATAAAGCTTGGCGGTGGTGCGCGAGACGTAGTTCACCGCCTTGTGCTGCTTGAGATCCTCCAGGCTTTTCGGTTCACCGTACTGGCGCAGGTAAGCCGGGCTGGCACAGGTGATCTGGCGAAGATTGGCAACACGCCGGCCAATCAACGACGAATCCGCCAACGTACCGGAGCGCACGACGCAATCGACGCCCTCGGCGATCAAGTCGACGAAGCGGTCCGCTTCACTGATGAACAATTCGATATCCGGGTAGCGGGCCATGAATTGCGGCAACGCGGGGATCACGAAATACCGCGCCTGGGTTCCATGCAGGTCCACCCTCAACTTGCCTTTGGGCGCCACGCCGCGAAACGCCAGCTCGGCTTCTTCGAGTTCCGCCAGCAATTGCACGCAACGTGGGTAGTAGGCCTCGCCATCGAGGGTCGGACGCACCCTGCGTGTGCTGCGCTCCAGCAGACGAACACCCAGCCAGGCTTCGAATTGATTGAGCGTGTGGGTCAGCGTGGCCCGGGGCATGTTCAGGTCTTCGGCAGCCAGGGTGAAGCTGCTGCGCTCGTAGATACGGACAAACACCTTCATCGCCTTGACCTGGTCCATCTGAAGCCCTGATTGTTGAGAAATGTTGAACAGTCAAGGCAACTCTCCTGCATTTATCGCTGCACGTAAACATGTGAATCTCGCATCAACCCATCACGACATCTCAAGGAGATCCTTGCCATGACTGCTCAAAACGCCAAAGTCGCCATCGTCACCGGTGCCTCCCGTGGGATCGGCGCGCAGATAGCCAGGCAATTGGCGAGCGACGGGTTTGCTGTCGCCATCAACTTCGCCAGCAGCGCCACCGAGGCCTCGCAGCTGGCGGTGCAGTTGCGTCAGGCCGGGCACCCGGCCATAGCGGTGAAGGCCGACGTGTCGGTTGCCGCCGACGTCAGCCGGATGTTCGATGAAGTCGAAGCGCAACTGGGTAGGGTCGATGTGTTGATCAACAACGCCGGCATCCTCCAGGTCATGCCGTTGGCGCAGCACAGCGACGAGCTGTTCGACCGCACGTTCGCCATCAACACCCGTGGCACCTTCAACACCTTGCGCGAGGCCGCGACCCGGCTGAACGATGGCGGCCGCATCGTGAATTTTTCCAGCAGTACCGTGGGCATGAACCTGCCGGGCTACTCGGTGTACATCGCCAGCAAGGCCGCAGTGGAATCCCTGACCCAAGTATTTGCCAAGGAGCTGCGCGGTCGCCAGATCACCGTCAACGCCGTGGCCCCGGGGCCGGTCGCCACCGAGCTGTTCATGCAGGGCAAAAGCGAAGAGCAGGTCCAGCACTATGCCAGGATGCCGCCCCTGGAACGCCTCGGCCAGCCGGAAGACATCGCCAGCATCGTGTCATTCCTGGTAAGCCCGGCCGCTGGTTGGGTGAACGGCCAGATCCTGCGAGCTAACGGAGGGCTGGTCTGAGGCGTGCTCTGCGGCACCCTCCAAACCGCCTTCGCGAGCAGGCTCGCTCCCACAGGGGTATCGCATGTCCCTGTGGGAGCGAGCCTGCTCGCGAAGACGTCGGAGCGGTGCAGACTCTTTCCTTTCAGCGCACCAGATGCAGAAACTGCATGTGCCGCTCGTACTGGTCGAGGATGTCGTTGATGACCTGCTCCTTGGAATACCCCACCAGGTCGTAGTCCTGGCTGCCCTCGCTCAGGTGTACTTCGGCGCGGTAGTAGCGACGATTGTTGATCTGTTTGGAGCCCATGCCACCCCGGGCGAAGGACGGCGTGAAGTAACCCCGCATCTGCACCTGGTAGATGAACGGATGCTGTTCTCCGTGGCCGATTTCCAGGCTGACGCTGTCGTTGGCCGGGTCTGGCTGGGTCATCACCGTCAGGCCCTTTTCGGCGAATACCGCCTTCACCTCCTCGATGGCCGGGCGCACCGTGGTATCGAGGAAGCGATACACCTCGTCGCGGGAAGGAAAATGCACCGCCTGGCTCAAGCGCTGACGCCAACCGCCAGTGCCCCGCCGGGAGCCCGACACCGGCGCGAGGGAATGCAACTGCGCGATCTGCTTCTGCGACTCCAGGTAGAACGCCTTGTGCAGGCCCCACATCATCAGCAGCAGAATCAGCGAGAACGGCAAGGACGTCAGCACCACCGCCGACTTCAAGGCATCGATGCTGCCGGAGAACAGCAAGGCACTTGTCACCAGGGCAGTCATCGCGCCCCAGAACACCCGCAGCCATTTCGGCCCGTCCTCATCGGGGCTGCCGCCCTTGGCCGACAATGTCGACAGCACCACGGTGCCGGAGTCGGCGGACGTGACAAAAAACACGAAGCTGATGAACACCGTGACCGCAATTACCGTCTTGCTCCACGGGTAGGTTTCCAGCAGCAGGTAAAGGCTCATCGACGGGTTGTCCAGGGCCGACATGCCCAGGGCGCTCATGCCATGGTTCAGGACCTGATCGATGGCGCTGTTACCGAAAATCGACATCCACGCCAGGGTGAAACCCAAGGGGATCAGCAGCACGCCGAACACGAATTCACGGATCGTCCGGCCACGGGATATCCGTGCGATAAACAGCCCCACGAACGGTGACCACGCGATCCACCATGCCCAATAGAACACTGTCCAACCGCCCAGCCAGTCGCTGGGCTCGTTGTAGGCATACAGGTCGAAACTCTTCATCGGCAGGGCGCCGAGGTAATCGCCGAGATTCTGGATAAGCGTATTGAGCAGATGCTGGGTCGGTCCGGCGAACAGCACAAACAGCAACAGCGCGCAGGCCAGCAGCATGTTGATATCGGACATGACGCGCACGCCCTTGTCGACGCCAGCCACGGCAACAATGATTGCCGCGCCCATCATCAGCACGATCAGCCCGACCTGGATCCACTGGGTGTGAGCGATGCCGAAGAGGTAATCCAGACCGGAATTGAGGTGCAGCACGCCAAAGCCCATATCCGCGCCAAGGCCGAACACGGTCGCGATGATGCCGAAACCGTCCACCGCATAACCGATCGGGCCGTTGATGCGCTTGCCGATCAGCGGGTACAACGCCGACCGCAAGGCCAGCGGCAGGTTGTGCCGGTAGGCGAAGTACGCCAGGGCCATGCCAACGAAAGCGAACACACCCCAGCCGTGCAAACCCCAGTGCAGGAACAGGATCTGCATCGCCTGGCGCGCCGCATCAGCGGTGCCGGCTTCGCCCTGGGGCGGCTGGACCAGATGGGTCAGGGGCTCGGATACGCAGAAGAAAAACAAGGTGATGCTGATCCCGGCGGCAAACAACATGCCGGCCCAGGACAGGTAGCTGAACTCGGGCTCGTCGTGGTCGGCACCGAGCTTGATCTTGCCGTAGCCGGACAAGGCGGTGACCACCACGAAGACCAGATACAGGGTCATCGCCAGCATGTAATACCAGCCGACCGTATTGGCCGCCCAGTTCTGCGCGGCCAGCAACCAGGCGCCGGCCTGCTCCGGCACGGCAATGACGACCAGGCCGAACAGCAGGATGAAGGTCGCGGCGAAATAAAACACCGGCGGATTCATGCGGACCAGGCCGCTGGATGGGAGGGACGAAGTACTCATCGATGGAGCACCTCGCAAAGCGAAATCATGACGTGCGCAAACGGACTCGGCAAAGGCAAGCCTCCTGTTGTGAGCGGGCAGCAAACCAATGGTTTAACTTGAATGAACGTTCAAGTTAAACATGAATAGGCTGCCAAGGACTAATCGCAGGGCTCGATGGCACGTTTCCTACACTAGCCCATGGGTGGGTATGACGCAGTTCGCAGATCATTCGTTCAGTGGTAACGCAAATCCTGTGCGAGCGGTTCAGTTGAGAGAATGATGCGCCTGTGGCGAGGGAGCTTGCTCCCGCTCGGCTGCGAAGCAGTCGTAACCCGGCGAGTGCGGTGGGTCTGACGCTCCGCATCTGGCAGGTTTTGGGGCCGCTGCGCGGCCCAGCGGGAGCAAGCTCCCTCGCCACGGGTCCGTTGATTGCCTTATTAAATGTCATCCTCAACGCCCACATCCCGGTTGCCCGTGAATACTCAGCTGCCTATAGTCCGGATATCGCTTACAGCCAGTACGGACTCATGATCAAAGAACAGTTGTCTCGCTTCCATCGTCTCGACCTGCTCAGCCATCCGACGCCTCTGGAAAAACTCGACCGTCTCTCCGCCTGGCTCGGTCGCGACATCTACGTCAAGCGCGACGACCTGACGCCTCTGGCACTGGGCGGAAACAAGTTGCGCAAGCTTGAATACCTTGCCGCCGACGCCCTGGCCCAAGGCGCCGACACGCTCGTCACAGCCGGCGCGATCCAGTCCAACCATGTCCGTCAGACCGCTGCCCTGGCCGCGAAGCTGGGCCTGGGTTGTGTGGCGTTGCTGGAAAACCCCATCGGCACTGAGGAAAGCAATTACCTGGGCAACGGTAATCGGCTGTTGCTGGAGCTGTTCGACGCCAAGGTCGAACTTGTCGAAAACCTGGACAACGCAGACGAACAGTTGCAGGCCCTTGCCGGCCGCCTGCGTAGCAACGGGAAAAAACCTTACCTGGTGCCGATTGGCGGGTCGAATGCCCTGGGTGCCTTGGGCTATGTGCGCGCGGGCCTGGAGTTGGCCGAACAGATCAAGGACACCGGGCTTGAATTTGCCTCCGTGGTGCTGGCCTCGGGCAGTGCCGGCACGCATGGCGGCCTGGCGCTGGCACTGAGCGAAACCCTGCCGGACCTTCCCGTGATTGGCGTGACGGTTTCACGCAGCGAGGAAGACCAGTTTCCGAAAGTCCAGGGGCTTGCCGAACGTACGGCGCAGTTGCTGGAAATGGCCCTGCCGCCGGCCTTCAAGGTGAACCTCTGGGACGAGTACTTCGCCCCCCGCTACGGCGAGCCCAACGCCGGTACGCTGGCGGCGGTCAAGTTGCTGGCGAGCCAGGAAGGCCTGCTGCTCGATCCGGTCTATACCGGCAAGGCCATGGCCGGGCTGCTCGACGGCATCGGTCGCGACCGCTTTGAAAACGGCCCGATCATCTTCCTGCATACCGGCGGTGCACCGACGCTGTTTGCCTATGACTCGGTGTTCCAGGCTCGGTAAATGTCGCTGTGGAGCGAGCAGGCTCGCTCCCACAAGATGTTGATTACATATTGGAATATGATCGTGATTTAATATTATTTTCCAATCTATACGACCCAACCTATAGTCGCGCCGCAGGCGTATTTGCCACGAGACGCAAAGCCTGCTTTTAGGGCAGGATGTGGCAATTCTTTCGGATCGCGGCTACGCCTTTCTCTTCCAGATAAACGTCATCATAAAAATACAGGGGCTTGTCATGAATTTTTCCGCATTACGTCGCAACCTGCTGGTGGGTTCGCTGGGCCTGGCATTGAGCGCCGGGCTGATGGGGCAAGCGGTTGCCGGTGAGCAGCTGCAAAAAATCAAGGACGCTGGTGAGATCAAGATCGGCCTGGAAGGCACTTATCCACCGTTCAGTTTTGTTGATGACAGCGGCAAACTGACTGGCTTCGAAGTGGAATTTTCCGAAGCCCTGGCCAAGGAACTGGGGGTCAAGGTCAAGCTGCAGACGACCCCGTGGGCCGGTATCCTCGCCGCCCTGGAATCCAAGCGTCTTGACGCCGTGGTGAACCAGGTGACCATCTCCGAAGAGCGCAAGAAAAAGTACGACTTCTCCGAGCCGTACACTGTCTCCGGGATCCAGGCGCTGGTACTGAGCAAAAAAGCCGACGAACTGAACATCAAGAAGGCCGCTGACCTGGACGGCAAAAAAGTCGGCGTGGGCCTGGGCACCAACTATGAGCAGTGGGTCAAGGCAGAAGTACCGGGCGCCCAGGTCAAGACCTACGACGATGATCCAACCAAGTTCCAGGACCTGCGTGTCGGCCGCATCGATACCATTCTGATTGACCGCCTGGCCGCGCTGGAATACGCCAAGAAAGCCAAGGACACCACCGTCACCAGCGAAGCCTTTTCTCGCCAGGAGTCTGGCATTGCCCTGCGCAAAGGCGAGCCCGAGCTGCTGGCAGCCGTGAACAAAGCCATCGAAAAACTGCGCGCCGACGGCACGCTGAAAAAGCTCTCGGAAAAATACTTCAGCGCTGACGTCACTCAATAATGGAAGCAGCTCTTCAACTCGCGCTGGACTCCGCGCCCTTTTTGCTCAAGGGCGCGTATTACACGGTCATCCTCAGCCTGGGCGGCATGTTCTTCGGCTTGCTGCTCGGGTTTGGCCTGGCGCTGATGCGTTTGTCGCGCTTCAAACCGGTGAACTGGATCGCCCGCATCTACGTGTCGTTCTTTCGCGGCACGCCGTTGCTGGTGCAGTTGTTCGTGATCTATTACGGCTTGCCGCAACTGGGCATCGAGCTGGACCCACTGCCGGCGGCACTGATCGGTTTTTCGCTGAACATGGCGGCCTACGCCTGCGAAATCCTGCGGGCCGCGATCAGCTCCATCGAACGCGGCCAGTGGGAAGCGGCGGCCAGTATCGGCATGACCCGCGCGCAGACCCTGCGTCGGGCCATCCTGCCGCAAGCCGCACGCACAGCCCTGCCACCGTTGGGCAACAGCTTCATCTCCCTGGTCAAGGACACTGCATTGGCGGCGACCATCCAGGTACCGGAGCTGTTCCGCCAAGCGCAGCTGATCACCGCCAGAACCTTCGAAATCTTCACCATGTACCTTGCCGCCGCGCTGATCTATTGGGTTCTTGCCACCGTGCTTTCGCACTTGCAGAACGTCCTGGAAGCCCGGGTCAATCGGCATGACCAGGAGTCCTGACCGATGATTGTCGTGGAAAAACTGACAAAGCAGTTCAAGGGTCAGGTAGTGCTCAACGGCATCGACCTGAAGATCGAGGAAGGCGAAGTGGTAGCGATCATCGGCCCCAGCGGCTCGGGCAAGACCACCTTCCTGCGCTGCCTGAACTTCCTCGAAGAACCCAGCAGTGGCCGGATCAAGGTCGGCGACATCGAGATCGATGGCAGCCGCCCGCTGAACCAGCAACAGGGCCTGGTCAGGCGTTTGCGTCAGCAGGTAGGGTTCGTATTCCAGAATTTCAACCTGTTTCCCCATCGCACCGCATTGGAAAATGTCACCGAAGGTCCCCAGGTGGTGAAAAAAATTCCCCGTGCCGAAGCCGAAGCCCTGGGCCGCAAGCTCCTGGCCAAGGTCGGGCTGGCCGGCAAGGAGGACGCCTACCCACGGCGCCTGTCCGGCGGCCAGCAGCAGCGCGTGGCAATTGCCCGGGCGCTCGCGATGGAGCCGGCGGTGATCCTGTTCGACGAGCCGACCTCGGCACTCGACCCCGAGCTGGTGGGCGAAGTACTGGCGACCATTCGCGGCCTGGCCGAAGAAAAACGCACCATGGTGATCGTCACCCATGAAATGGGCTTCGCCCGGGACGTGGCCAATCGCGTGGTGTTCTTCGATAAAGGTGTGATCGTCGAGCAAGGGGAAGCCAAGGCTTTGTTCGCGGCCCCTAAAGAAGAGCGTACTCGACAATTCCTCAGCAAGTTCCTCTCCGCACACGCCGCGCAATAAGTTATCCGGCACACTTCCACGGAAGGAAGTGGATAACTCGGATCTCATACTCTTGACCGCTACGAAACAACTTACAGCCCCGCCCTCAGTTGAGAAACTTGTCAGCACGACATGCGTATACCTTGCGTAACACTTATGTCGGACCCCTCGCCCGTTGTCTCGCGCCTTCAGCTACCGTAAGCAATACGACAGACGCCGGGGCAAGGAAAGTGGCGTCTGACAGCAAGTAATACTAACTGCACCGCGTAGGAAACTTCTGAAGAGTTGGCCAATCAAGCATTAATCCCGCCCTTCTATTGACACTGTAACTGCCCAACCCTTATCTAGAAGCCAACAGGCGACGCGCATTATTTTAATTCCCCTCAGTCCCGCACTGAAAGTTCATGATTTTATTGCAACGCAATAAACAATGCCGCGTTTATCCGTGCCTTTGACCTTTATGAAACAGCTCGATATGGACACCAAGGAGAACACCATGACATGTACGTCACCGATCCTCGAACTGGCCGCGCCCGCGCTGGCCAATACCCTGCCTACCGGTATCAACATCACCAGCGCCGCTCGGCTGGAAGTGCTCATCACACCTTATTCCGGCATGGACGCGGGCGATCTGATCGAACTGTTCTGGGATAACTGCTACGTCGGCTCCCGCCAGGTATCCGAGGCAGATACCCATGGCGGCATCACGTTGCGGATACCGGAAAGCTTCGTCGTCAACGGGACGTCATGCATCCATTATCGCGTCATGCGGGTCGGGCGTGGGCCGGCGCTGTCAGCCCCGCAACGGGTGCAAGTCAAACTCGATTGCCCCGGAGGTCGGCCCTCGACCTTGATCGGCGATGAAAACCAGAGCCTGGCACCGGTGCGTATCCCCCAGGCCATCCGTCGCCAGGGCGTCAATCCGAATCAGATCAAGCGTGGCGTACCGCTGACCATCGAGCCCTACCTGAACATGGCCGCCGACGATGCGATCACCGTGCGCTGGGGCGATGTACGCATGGACTTGCCTCGGATCAAACCTTGCGAGGTGGGCCAGCCGATCCATGTCTGGGTGCCACCGGAAATAATCACCGAAGCCGGCGAAGACCTGCGCCTGGAAGTGACCTATTGCATCCTTGATCGTGTAGGCAACACCTCCCATTGGGCACCGCCACGGACATTGAAGATCGGTTGCGCGAATGCGAATCTGAAGAGGCCCGTCCAAAACCTCGTTTATGGCCGTTGAAGCGCGCCGTCAAAAAGTAATCGGTTTTTGTGGCAGGGATGTCTGCTCCCTCACCACAAGAGCCGTTTCGCCCATGCGGGCTCCATGAATTTAAATCCAGCCTATCGATATTCCTAAAAGATAGTTCAAAAACATTTTATACGCGTTTAGGGTATATCGACCGGACCACCGGACATTCTTGATTTTCGCCACCGCATTCATCGCGGTGTTTTCTTGAGATGTGAGGTGGGTATGGTACGGAACACAATCGCCCCAGTGCAGGGCGCCAAGGCACTGCACGCAGCCACGGAGTGGCTGTAATGTCCGATCTGGCGCAAGCAAAGG
The DNA here is from genome assembly GCF_054161305.1 of Pseudomonas sp. Z2-11. Lineage (NCBI taxonomy): Bacteria > Pseudomonadati > Pseudomonadota > Gammaproteobacteria > Pseudomonadales > Pseudomonadaceae > Pseudomonas > Pseudomonas sp. Z2-11. The sequence goes on along the minus strand of NZ_CP096395.1, from coordinate 281,423 downwards.
TCCATAGCGACCTGGATGTCGCTCCATTGTTATTGCCGGCACAGGTGCTGCGCACCGATGCCGAGGCAATCAAGGCCGCGCATGAACTCGCACAGGTTGCTCGCCAGCAGGCCGCGCGCCGCGACCAGCAGCGCAAGCTGCCCTGGGCGGAAATCGAGCAATTCACCCGCAGCGGGCTTGGCAGCATTGCCGTTCCTCGTGAGTACGGCGGGCCGCAAGTCTCTTCAGTTACCATCGCCGAAGTGTTCGCAATCATTTCCGCAGCCGATCCGGCCCTCGGGCAGATCCCGCAGAACCAGTTCGGCGTGCTCCAGCTGATTCTCGCCACGGGCACCGAACGGCAAAAGAAAACTCTCCTCCAGAGCGTGCTCGAAGGCTGGCGCATCGGCAACGCCGGGCCGGAGCGCGGCACCCGCAACACCCTGGACCTCAAGGCGCGGATCACCGGCGATGGCGATGGCTTCGTCATCAATGGACAGAAGTTCTACTCCACCGGCGCCCTGTTCGCCCACTGGGTCGCCGTGAAGGCATTGAATGACGAAGGTCGCCAAGTGCTGGCGTTCGTCCGGCGCGGCACCCCGGGCCTGCGCATCGTCGACGACTGGTCGGGCTTCGGCCAGCGCACCACGGCCAGCGGCACCGTGCTGCTGAACAATGTGCGGGCCGACGCCGAACTGGTCCTGGACAACTGGCGCATCAACGAAACGCCAAACGTGCAAGGCGCCTTCTCGCAGCTGATCCAGGCGGCGATTGACCTGGGCATCGCCCGCGGCGCTATCGATGACGCTATCGCCTTCGTTCGCGAACGCGCGCGGCCCTGGATCGATGCCAAGGTCGAGCGGGCCTGCGACGATCTGTACGTGATCGCCGACGTCGGCAAGCTGAAAATCGAACTGCATGCCGCCGAGGCTCTGTTGCGCAAGGCGGGGCATGTACTGGACCAGGTCAACGCCGCGCCGATCACGGCACAGTCCGCCGCCCGCGCTTCGATAGCCGTCGCCGAAGCCAAGGTGCTGACCACCGAAATCGCCCTGCAAGCCAGCGAAAAACTCTTCGAGCTGGCCGGCAGCCGCGCCACCCTTGCCGAGTTCAACCTCGACCGCCACTGGCGCAACGCGCGGGTCCACACCCTGCACGACCCGGTGCGCTGGAAATACCACGCAATCGGCGACTACCACCTGAACGGGACCTTGCCCGCCCGACATTCCTGGATCTGACGACCCGACCACTGGAGCAGCACATGACGCTTTCCCAACACGTCGCGGTGATCACCAGCGATGAACAAGCCCTGATTGTCGCCAGCGACCTGGCCGATGACTTCAAGCGCGACAGCGCCCTGCGCGATCGCGAACGGCGCCTGCCGCACCCGGAGCTGGAAGCCTTCACCCGCTCCGGCCTGTGGGGCATCAGCGTGCCCAAGGCCTACGGCGGCGCCGGCGTTTCCAACGTCACGCTGGCGAAGGTCGTGGCGCTGATCGCCCAGGCCGATGGCTCGCTCGGGCAAATCCCCCAGAACCACTACTACGCCCTGGAAGTGCTGCGGGTAAACGGTAGCGAAGCGCAGAAGCAACGGCTGTATGCCGAAGTGCTGGGCGGTCAGCGGTTCGGCAATGCCCTGGCGGAGCTGGGAACCAGGACTGCTCACGAGCGCACCACCCAACTGCTTCGCGATGGCGACGGGTACCGCATCAACGGCCGCAAGTTTTACGCCACCGGGGCGATCTATGCCCAGCGCATCCCTACTTCGGTGGTGGACGAGAACGGCGTGCAGTAGTTGGCGTTCGTTCCGCGCAGCAGCCAGGGCCTGACGGTTATCGACGACTGGAGCGGTTTCGGCCAGCGCACCACGGGCAGCGGCTCGGTGGTGTTCGAAGCCGTGCAGGTCGCTGCCGAAGACATCGTGCCGTTCCAGAGCGCCTTCGAACGCCCTACTCCGGTGGGCCCGCTGGCGCAGATTCTCCATGCCGCCATCGATACCGGCATTGCCCGCGCCGCCTATGAAGATGCGTTGCATTTTGTCCGCAGCAAAACCCGGCCGTGGATCGACGCCACCAGCGATGTCGCCACCCAGGATCCGCATACGCTCAAGAGCTTCGGTCATCTGGGCGTTCGCCTGCACGCCGCCGAAGCCTTGCTGGAGCGCGCCGGCGAATTCCTCGACCGCGCCCAGGCCGACAGCAACGCCGAAACGGTGGCGGCGGCCTCGATTGCCGTGGCCGAAGCCCGGGCCATCAGCACCGAAATCTCCCTGGCTGCCGGCAGCACGCTGTTCGAACTGGCCGGCAGCCAGGCGACCCTGGCCGAACATGGCCTGGATCGTCACTGGCGCAACGCCCGGGTACACACCCTGCACGACCCGGTGCGCTGGAAATATCACGCGGTCGGCAATTTTTACCTCAACGACGAAAAACCACCGTTGCGAGGGACCATCTGATGGCCCTCGGCAAGAAAAAAATCCTCCTCAACGCGTTCAACATGAACTGCATCGGCCATATCAATCACGGCTTGTGGACGCATCCGAAGGACACCTCGACCCAGTACAACACGCTCGAATACTGGACCGGGCTGGCCCAGCTGCTGGAGCGCGGCCTGTTCGACGGGTTGTTCATTGCCGATATCGTCGGGGTCTATGACGTTTACCAGCAATCGGTGGAGGTCACGCTGAAAGAGTCGATCCAGCTGCCGGTCAACGACCCATTGCTGCTGGTCTCGGCAATGGCTGCCGTCACCCGCAACCTCGGCTTCGGCCTCACCGCCAACCTCACCTATGAGCCGCCGTACCTGTTCGCCCGACGCATGAGCACGCTGGATCACCTGAGCCGTGGCCGGGTTGGCTGGAACATTGTCACCGGTTACCTGGACAGCGCCGCGAAAGCCATGGGCCTTGGCGCGCAGGTCGAGCACGACCGCCGTTATGACCAGGCCGACGAGTACCTGGAGGTGCTCTACAAACTCTGGGAGGGCAGCTGGGAAGACGATGCGGTGCTCAACGATCGCCAGCAGCGGATCTACGCCCAGCCAGAAAAAGTGCACAAGGTCAGGCACCAGGGCGAGTTTTATCAGGTCGACGGTTATCACCTCTGCGAGCCATCGCCCCAACGCACACCGGTGCTGTTCCAGGCTGGCAGCTCCGAGCGCGGGCTGCTGTTCGCCGGGCGCCATGCCGAGTGCGTGTTCATCAGCGGCCAGAACAAGCCGGCGACCAGGGCCCAGGTGGACAAGGTCCGCGCCAGCGCCGTCGCGGCCGGGCGCAATGCCGAGGACATCAAGGTGTTCATGGGCTTGAACGTGATTGTCGGCGAGACCGAAGCAGCGGCCTGGGCCAAGCATGCCGAGTACCTGGGGTATGCCAGCGCCGAGGCCGGCGTGGCGCATTTCTCCGCGTCGACGGGCATCGATTTTTCCGAGTACGAACTGGACGAACCGATCCAGTACGTGAAGAGCAACGCCATCCAGTCCGCGACCAAGACCTTGCAGAACAACGACTGGACCCGACGCAAGCTTCTGGAGCAACACGCCTTGGGCGGTCGCTACATCACCGTTGTCGGCTCGCCCGGACAGGTCGCCGACGAGCTGGAATCGTGGATCGCCGAGACCGGCCTCGACGGCTTCAACCTGACCCGCATCGTCACGCCACAAAGCTACGTGGATTTCATCGACCTGGTGATTCCCGAGCTGCAGCGCCGCGGGTCGTACAAGACCGAATACGACGGGGGGACGTTGCGGGAAAAGCTGTTTCACGCGCAAGCGCGACTACCCGGCCAACACACTGGCTCGAACTACCGGCGATGAACTCCGTGGCGAGGGAGCTTGCTCCCGCTGGTGGGCGAAGCCCGCCCAAAAAAGCTCGGGCTACTTCGTAGCCCAGCGGGAGCAAGCTCCCTCGCCACGAAAGCACATGACTCATTAATGACTGGAACAACCGACATGACCAAGCAACTCCTGACCCTGCCAGTCAAAGCACTGGCCCTGGCCCTCGGCCTGTTCAGCTCAGCGCTGTTCGCCGCCGACGCCCCTTTGAAAATCGGCACCACCGCCGCCTTCGCCATTCCTCTGGAGGCCGCTGTCGAAGAGGCCGGCAAACAAGGCCTGAAGGTCGAGCTGGTGGAATTCAGTGACTGGATCGCGCCTAACGTCAGCCTCGCTTCGGGTGACATTGACGTGAATTATTTCCAGCACATTCCCTTCCTGGAAAACGCCAAGGCCGCCGCTGGGTTCGACCTGGTGCCGTTCGCGCCGGGCATCATCAACAACGTCGGCCTCTACTCGAAAAAATACAAAAGCTTCGACGAGCTGCCCGAAGGCGCGAGCGTCGCCATAGCCAACGACCCGATCAACAGCGGTCGCGGCTTGCAACTGCTGGCCAAGGCCGGGCTGATCCAGCTCAAGCCGGGCGTCGGCTACAAGGCCACCGAAGACGACATTGTCGCCAACCCGAAAAAGATCAAGATCCTGCAGGTCGAAGCCGTGCAACTGGTGCGCGCCTATGAAGACGCCGATCTGGTGCAGGGTTATCCGGCCTATATCCGCCTGGCAAATACCTTCGACGCGACGTCCGCGTTGCTGTTCGACGGCCTCGATCACAAGGAATACGTCATCCAGTTCGTGATCCAGCCCAAGAGCAAAAGCGACCCGCGGCTGATCAAGTTCGTCGATATCTATCAGCACTCCCCGGCCGTGCGCGCAGCCTTGGACAAGGCCCATGGCAAGCTCTATCAAGCCGGCTGGGAAAGCTGATATGAATGCCGTCAACGCTTTGCTTGAACAGCAAACGCCCACGCGCCGAAGCGCCGAAAGCACCGAGCTGCACCCACAGCTCAACCGGGCACACGTGCGTTTTGTCGGCCTGGGCAAAACCTACCTGGGCGCCCAGGGACCGGTGAACGCGCTGCACGGCATCGACCTGGCGATCCAGCGCGGCGAGGTGTTCGGCATCATCGGCCGCAGCGGCGCCGGCAAGTCATCACTGATTCGCACCATCAACCGCCTCGAGCAACCCACCAGCGGTCGGGTGCTGATCGATCAGGTGGACATCGGCGAGTTCGATGAGGATCGCCTGGTCGAGCTGCGCCGGCGCATCGGCATGATCTTCCAGCATTTCAACCTGATGTCGGCCAAGACCGTCTGGCAGAACGTCGAGCTGCCGCTGAAAGTCGCCGGGGTGCCCAAGGAGCAACGCCAGCGCAAGGTCCGCGAGCTGCTCGAACTGGTGGGTCTGGATGGCAAGCACAAGGCCTATCCGGCACAACTCTCAGGCGGGCAGAAGCAGCGGGTCGGCATCGCCCGGGCGCTGGTCCACGATCCGCAGATCCTGCTGTGTGACGAGGCCACTTCGGCGCTGGATCCGGAGACCACTCAGTCGATCCTCGGCCTGCTGCGGGAGATCAACCAGCGGCTGGGCCTGACGATCGTGCTGATTACTCACGAGATGGCGGTGATCCGCGAAGTCTGCGACCGGGTAGTGGTGCTGGAACAAGGGCGGATCGTCGAACAGGGGCCGGTCTGGGAAGTCTTCGGCAATCCGCAACATGAGGTCAGCCGGACGCTGCTGGCGCCGTTGCAGCACGCGCTGCCTGAAGAACTGCAGAACCGCTTGCAGCCGCAACCGGCCTCGGCGGACGCCGCCACGGTGCTGCGCCTGCAATTCACCGGTACCGCCCGCGATGAACCGGACCTCGCAGCCCTGTTCGGCGCCCTCGGTGGCCGGGTGCGACTGTTGCACGGCGGCATCGAACGGATCCAGGGACATGGGCTGGGACAATTACTGCTGGCCGTGAGCGGCTCCTCACTGGACGCCGAGGAGTTGCGTCAGCGGGCAGGTGCATGGGCGCAACGGGTGGAGGTGCTGGGTTATGTGGATTGATCGTTTATTGCAGGGCTTCATCGACACGTTCCTCATGGTCGGTGTGTCGTCATTGATCGCGTTGCTGGCGGGCATTCCGCTGGCGGTTATCCTGGTCACCAGCGGCAAGGGCGGCATTTACGAGGCTCCGGCGCTGAACCGTGCCTTGGGCGCGTTCGTGAACCTGTTTCGCTCGATCCCGTTCCTGATCCTGATGGTGGCGCTGATTCCGTTCACTCGGCTGATTGTCGGAACGACCTACGGCGTGTGGGCTGCGGTGGTGCCGCTGACCATCGCCGCGACGCCGTTTTTTGCCCGCATCGCCGAAGTCAGCCTGCGGGAAGTCGACCACGGCCTGATCGAAGCGGCCCAGGCCATGGGTTGCCGGCGCTGGCATATCGTCTGGCACGTATTGCTGCCGGAGGCGCTGCCAGGCATCGTCGGCGGTTTTACCATCACTTTGGTGACCATGATCAATTCCTCGGCCATGGCCGGGGCGATCGGCGCCGGTGGCCTGGGTGACATCGCCTACCGTTACGGCTACCAGCGGTTCGACAGCCAGATCATGCTCACGGTGATCGTGATGCTGGTGGCGCTGGTCGCGGTGATCCAGTTGGGGGGCGATCGTCTGGCGCGCGGCCTGAACAAACGCTGAAGCGCGACTCATTGTGGGAGCGAGCCTGCTCGCGATTGGCGGCCGGCGGGCTTGCGGTATAGTCGTCAAACACTCCCCAGCAAAGCCCGCGACCATGAAACACACTGCCGAAGACCTGCACGTCATCACCGCCACGACCCTGGGTCATTACAACGCCGTGGCCGAGAATTTTCGCGAAGGCACCCGCGATCATGATGTCAGCCAGAACATCGATGCGTTGCTGCGCCACATCCAGGGCCAGGCGCCGTTTCATATCCTCGACTTCGGCTGCGGTCCGGGGCGGGATTTGCGTACGTTTACCGGCATGGGCCATGTCGCGGTCGGCCTGGACGGTTCCGAAGAATTCGCCCGGATGGCCCGCCAGGACAGCGGGTGCGAGGTGTGGCAACAGGACTTCCTGAAACTCGACCTGCCGGATGGACGTTTTGATGGGATTTTTGCCAACGCGGTGCTGTTTCATATTCCAGTCCAGGAACTGCCCCGCGTGCTCAGGCAACTGCACGCCACGCTAAAGCCTGGAGGCGTCCTGTTCAGTTCCAATCCACGGGGCGAAAACCAGGAAGGCTGGAACGGCCAGCGCTTCGGCGCCTACCACGACCTCGACGCCTGGCGCAGGCTGCTGGGCGCGGCAGGTTTTGTGGAGCTGGAGCATTATTACCGGCCAGCGGGGCTGCCACGGGAACAGCAGCCATGGTTGGCCAGTGTGTGGCGTAAGCCTTGAAGACAGATCAATCGAGCGGATGAATGCTACCCCCGTGGCGAGGGAGCTTGCTCCCGCTCGACGGCGCAGCCGTCGCAAGGCGGCTGATGCGGTCTGCCTGGGAAATCACCTGAACCGGATTAGGACTGCTTCGCAGCCCAGCGGGAGCAAGCTCCCTCGCCACGGGTGATTGCATTTTTTCACTCCGGCTGTTTCAACCACTTCTGCGACAACTGCTCCAGCCGCCCATCCTCCTTGATCCGCGCCAGGGCATTGTCCAGGCTGGCCTTGAACGCCGGGTTGTCCTTCTGGAATGGAATCACCAGGCTGGGCGGCGGGCCTTTCTTTTCCTGCGCCTGGAACGACTGCGCCATGACCAGCGGACGTTGCGACTCGTCCTTGCTCGCCAGCAACTGCGCATCGGGTTGGCTGTAGGGGGTACTGGTATCGAAACGATCCGCCAGTTCCGGGGTCAGTGCTATGTGATTGATGGCGACGTCGTATTTGCCGGTTTCCACACCGGCCAACAAATCCTCGGCATCGGTGACAACGAAATCGGCCCGTACATCGAGCTCGCTCGCGAGCATTTCGCCCAGTTCCACTTCGAAGCCGGTGAGTTTGCCGTCTTCCTTGAAATTGAAGGGCGCCGCGTTGGCCTCAAGAGCGATGCGCAACTCGCCCCGGTCGTTGATATCGTCGATCAATTCGGCATGGGCCAAAGGGCTCAAAAGGGGTAGCAGGCAGATCAGGCCAGGCAGGAAACGCATGGTCACTCCTAGAATTTATACAAGCGACGCTCGTCTCAGGCTCGCTTTGCTATGGTTGTTGCAGGCTTCGACAACGATTGTTCATGAAGTTGTCATGACTCAGCGGATTTCATCGAAAAACTGGAGAAAAAAATGAAAAGCTTTATGTCTCGTGCCGCGTTGGCTGGCCTGTTGTTGGGCACCTCGATGCTGGCAACAGCGGCGACCCCGGCCCCCAAGGGTGCAGAAGTGTTCATCGTTTCCCCGGAAGATGGCGCCACCGTCAGCCAGGAATTCAAGGTCAAGTTCGGCGTCAAGGATATCGCCCTGGCTCCGGCGGGCGATGTGACCAAAAACACTGGCCATCACCATTTGCTGATCGATGTCGACGACGTGCCGAAGGAAGGCGCGCCGATTCCGACTGACGCCCACCACATGCACTTCGGCAAGGCACAAACCGAGGCCACCATCAAACTGGCCCCGGGCAAGCACACCTTGCAATTGATCCTGGGCGACAGCGGCCATATGCCGTTCGACCCGTCGATCGTGTCCGAGAAAATCACGGTGAATGTGAAGTAACGCCGGCTTGAAAACGCAGCATCTTTTGTGGGAGCGAGCCTGCTCGCGAAAGCGGTCTGTCAGACATATTTGTGTTGGCTGATATTGCGCCTTCGCGAGCAGGCTCGCTCCCACAGGGTTTTGTGTTGTGCCAGATAAAAAAACGGGAGCCCCCTGCGGGGCTCCCGTTTTTTATTGCAAGTCCAGCCTGCTTAGAACAACACGCGGCAACGAATGGTGCCGTTGATGTGCTGCAGCTTCTCCTGCGCCAGGTCCGAGTATTCGGCATCGACGTCGATCACGACGTAGCCGACCTTCTCGTTGGTCTGCAGGAACTGGCCGGAAATGTTGATGCCGTTTTCCGCGAAGACCTTGTTGATCTCGCTCATCACACCCGGGATGTTCTCGTGGATGTGCAGCAGGCGGTGCTTGCCAGGGTGAGCGGGCAAGGCCACTTCCGGGAAGTTCACCGACGATACCGAAGTACCGTTGTCGCTGTACTTGACCAGTTTTTCCGCCACTTCCAGGCCGATGTTGGCCTGGGCTTCAGCGGTGGACCCGCCGATATGCGGGGTCAGGATCACGTTGTCCAGGCCACGCAGCGGGCTCTCGAAGATGTCGTCGTTGGAGCGCGGCTCCACCGGGAACACGTCGATGGCAGCGCCGATCAGGTGCTTGTCCTTGATCGCTTCGGCCAGGGCGTCGAGCTTGACCACGGTGCCACGCGCGGCGTTGATCAGGATCCCGCCTTTCTTGATGGCACGGATTTCCTTCTCGCCGATCATCCACTGGGTGGCCGGGGTTTCCGGTACGTGCAGGGTGACGATGTCGGACATGCCCAACAATTCGTGCAGGTCGTTGACCTGGGTGGCGTTGCCCAGCGGCAGCTTGGTCACGGTGTCATAGAAGAACACCTGCATGCCAAGGCCTTCGGCAAGTACCGACAACTGGGTGCCGATCGAGCCGTAGCCGACGATACCCAGCTTCTTGCCCCGGATTTCGAAGGAGTTGGCCGCGCTCTTGATCCAGCCGCCACGGTGGCAGGAAGCGTTTTTCTCGGGGATGCCGCGCAGCAGCAGGATCGCCTCGGCCAGCACCAGCTCGGCAACGGAACGGGTGTTGGAGTACGGCGCGTTGAACACCGCGATACCGCGCTCACGGGCCGCGTTGAGGTCAACCTGATTGGTGCCAATGCAGAAGCAGCCGACCGCGACCAGTTTCTTCGCGTGGTCGAAGATCTCTTCGGTCAGTTGAGTACGGGAGCGGATACCGATGAAGTGAGCATCGGCGATCTTTTCCTTGAGCTGGGCTTCCGGCAGAGAGCTGGTGATGTACTCGATGCTGGTGTAGCCCGCCGACTTGAGGACGTCGACAGCCGATTGGTGGACGCCTTCGAGAAGAAGGAACTTGATCTTGCTCTTATCGAGAGAAGTCTTGCTCATCTGCGTAAACCTGTGTCCCGGAGAAAAATGGCAGGGAATCGGGCAGCCTGGGCCGGCCCGACCGGCATGACAGCCGTCGCCGCAGAACAGCCGTTGGGCACTACGCTGCGGGGTCGGTATGCTAGCATATGCCCCCCGCAAACACCCATTCCTGCGACGTGAAGCGTTCTCAGGATGACCATGAATTGTTCGAGAGTTCTGTCGATGACCAATCCTGCCGTGATAGATGAGCTGAAGACCCTGGTTGAGCCTGGCAAGGTCCTGACCGATGCCGACTCCCTGAATGCTTACGGCAAGGATTGGACCAAGCATTTCGCTCCGGCGCCGGTGGCCATCGTCTTTCCCAAGACCATCGAACAGGTCCAGGCCATCGTGCGCTGGGCCAATGCGCACAAGGTCGCGCTGGTCCCCTCGGGCGGACGTACCGGGCTGTCCGCCGCGGCCGTGGCGGCCAATGGCGAAGTCGTGGTGTCCTTCGACTACATGAACCAGATTCTCGACGTGAACCTGACCGACCGCACCGCCGTGTGCCAGCCGGGCGTGGTCACCGAACAACTGCAGAACAAGGCCGAGGAACATGGCCTGTACTATCCGGTGGATTTTGCTTCAGCCGGTTCCAGCCAGATTGGCGGCAATATCGGCACCAATGCCGGCGGGATCAAAGTCATTCGCTACGGCATGACGCGCAATTGGGTGGCGGGCATGAAAGTCGTCACCGGCAAGGGCGACGTGCTGGAGCTGAACAAGGACTTGATCAAGAACGCCACCGGCTACGATCTGCGGCAGCTGTTCATCGGCGCGGAGGGCACGCTTGGCTTCGTGGTCGAAGCCACCATGCGCCTGGATCGGGCACCGAAAAACCTCACCGCGATGGTGCTCGGCACGCCGGATTTCGATTCGATCATGCCGGTGCTGCATGCCTTCCAGGGCAAACTTGACCTGACCGCATTCGAATTTTTCTCAGACAAGGCTCTGGCCAAGGTCCTCGGTCGCGGCGACGTGCCGGCGCCGTTCGAGACCGACTGCCCGTTCTACGCCCTGCTGGAATTCGAGGCCACCACCGAAGAAGTCGCCAATCACGCGCTGGAAACCTTTGAGCACTGCGTCGAACAAGGCTGGGTGCTGGACGGCGTGATGAGCCAGAGCGAAACCCAGTTGCAGAACCTGTGGAAATTGCGCGAGTACATCTCCGAAACCATCTCGCACTGGACGCCGTATAAGAACGACATTTCGGTAACCGTCTCGAAGGTTCCGGCATTCTTGCGGGAAATCGATGCAATCGTCGGCGAACACTACCCGGACTTCGAAATCGTCTGGTTCGGCCACATCGGCGACGGCAACCTGCACCTGAACATCCTCAAGCCGGAAAACCTGAGCAAGGATGAGTTCTTCGCCAAGTGCGCGACGGTGAACAAATGGGTGTTCGAGACCGTCGAGAAGTACAACGGCTCGATTTCCGCCGAGCACGGCGTGGGCATGACCAAACGCGACTATCTGACCTACAGTCGCTCGCCGGTGGAGATCGAGTACATGAAAGCGGTAAAGGCAGTCTTTGACCCCAACGGCATCATGAACCCGGGCAAGATCTTCGCGGTTTGACCCTTATAAACACCTGATGAAAATCCAAAGGCAGGAGTCGGTTATGAGCTATCAGCACCAGTATGTCGACGGTACGCGTATTCATTTCCCGATCGGGAAAGTGGTGTGCATTGGCCGCAACTATGCCGAGCATGCAAAGGAACTGGATAATCCGGTGCCCACCGAGCCGCTGCTGTTCATCAAGCCAGGCAGCTGCGTGGTGCCGCTGGAAGGCGGTTTCAGCATTCCCACCGACCGCGGGTCGGTGCATTACGAGGCGGAAATCGCCGTGCTGATCGGCAAGCCGCTGTCCACCCGGCCCAGCGCTGAGGAAGTGCTGGACGCGATCTCCGGCTTCGCTCCGGCCCTGGACCTGACCCTGCGGGACAAGCAGGCCGAGCTCAAGGGCAAGGGACTGCCCTGGGAAGTCGCCAAGTCTTTCGACGGCGCGGCGGTGATCGCCCCGTTCGTCTCGAAGGACACCTTCGCCGACCTGACCGACATCCCCGTTCGCCTGGTCATCAATGGCGAAGTGCGCCAGGACGGCAACAGCAGCCTGATGCTCAACCCCATCGTGCCGATGATCCAGTACATGGCCGGCTGTTTCTCGCTGCAAGCCGGCGACGTGATCCTGACCGGCACGCCGGCCGGCGTCGGGCCGTTGAACGTCGGTGACGAGCTGGTGCTGGAACTGCCGGGCGCGAGCCGCTTCGAGAGCAGTGTTCGTTAACTCGGTCTTGTGACGCTGCCGATCATATGTGGGAGCGGGCTTGCTCGCGAATGCGATGTATCCGACACATAAATGTCGTCTGGCACACCGCATTCGCGAGCAAGCCCGCTCCCACATGAGAAATACAGCGCTTCCTGAAGACCGTATTTTTACCGTTTTTTTCACATGCCATCCGGATAATTCCGGGCAATGCGGCATCTGAGCCAGCCAGCCCCTAGCCGAATTTCCTGGAACGTGTCCCCTGATGGCCAAGACCCAAGCACTGCCCACCCCCAAAGCATCTCGTCGCTCTCGCTTCGCCCTGCCCTGGTATGTCTGGCTGCTGATCGCGGGCGCCAGCGCTTATGGCCTGGCATTCGCCATGCATTGGGATGACCGGGGCCTGCTTTGGGTGTCGGAGCGCTTTCAGAGCCAGGCCGAGCGCCGGGAAAGCATCTGGCTGCCTGATTACCACGCTGTCATTGACGCCAAGGCGCTCCCGGGAATGGAAGACGACGAAGCGTCCGACCTGACCTATAGCCCACAGACCAAGACCCTGTTCGCGGTGATGGGCAAAAATCCATTCCTGGTGGAGCTGAACCTGCAGGGTGACGTCTTGCGCAAGATGCCGCTGGTGGGCTGGGGCAACCCTGAAGGCGTGGCTTTCATGGAAAACGGCCTGCTGGCCATCACCGATGAACGCAAGCACACGCTGTCGATCGTCCAGGTTGATGCCAATACCCGCGAGCTGAACATCAAGGACTTCCCCCAATATGACCTGGGCACGTCGAAGAACCAGAACAAGGGATTCGAAGCCATCGTCTGGGACCCGAAGAATCAGCAGCTGATCCTTGGCGAAGAGCGCCCACCGGCATTGTTCACCTGGAAAAGCGACGGGAGCCAGTTGCTCAAGGGCGACAAGCAGATCCATGTCAGCAACGAACTCGACCTGCGCAACCTGTCCGCCCTGGCCGTAGACCCGCGCACCGGCCACACGCTGGTGCTATCGGCCGACTCCCATTTATTGCTGGAACTGGACGAAGCAGGCGATCAGGTCAGCTTCATGACCCTGCTCGGCGGCTTCAACGGCCTGAAGGACACGATCCCTCGCGCCGAAGGCGTCACTGTCGATGAAGCCGGCACCCTCTACATCGTCAGTGAACCGAACCTGTTCTACCGTTTCGAAAAACAGCACTGACAGCGCGACTTTGTAAGACACTTCCCACCATCGTGTAGGATGTGGCACGCGGCCATTAAGCTTCAGTTCAGGCAGTCGTGGTATTTCCAACCACCTGTTTTTATCCGAGCCCTCCTACATGCGTCGACTTGTCCGTCCCAAGCCACTGTTCCTGCTGTTGCTGGCCATCGTGTTGATCGCCCTTATCGCGGCGGGCCAGTACCTTCGCCTGTTCGAACGCGCCTGGTTCAACATGAGCAGCCTGTGGCACCCCGTCAACGAGCAGGCAATCGCACTGGATCAGTACCAGGTCGCGCTTGAGGCGCAGGTGATCGAAGGGTTGGACGATGACGTTTCGGCGCTGACCTTCGATCCGATCCGCAAGACCCTGTTCACCGTGACCAACAAGAATCCCGAGCTGATCGAGCTGTCGCTGGACGGCAAGATCTTGCGGCGCATAGCCCTGGTCGGGTTTGGTGATTCGGAAGCGGTGGAATTCATCAGCGAGAACATCTATGTCATCACCGACGAGCGCCAACAACGGCTGATCAAGATCCATCTGGACGACGACACCCGGTTCCTGGACGCGGCCGAAGCCGAGCAGATCTCGCTCGGGGTGCACATGAGCAGCAACAAGGGTTTCGAAGGGCTGGCCTACGACTCCCTGGGCAAGCGGCTATTCGTCGCGAAGGAGCGCGACCCGATGCTGATCTACGAGGTCCACGGGTTTCCCCACCACAACCCGGAAAAATCCTATGCGGTGCACGTCGTCAACAATCCCAAGCGTGACGCCGGGCTCTTTGTGCGCGACCTTTCAAGCCTGCAATACGATGAGCGCAGCGGTCACCTGATGGCGCTGTCCGACGAGTCGCGGTTGATCATCGAGCTGGATATCAACGGCCGTCCGTTGAGCACGCTGTCGTTGAGCAAGGGCCGCCACGGCCTGCAAAAAACCGTCCCCCAGGCTGAAGGCCTGGCCATGGATGACGATGGCAACCTGTATGTGGTGAGTGAGCCGAATCTGTTTTATGTGTTCAAGAAGGCGCAGCCTTGAACCTCTCACCCTGACCCCGAAAATCCAATGTGGGAGCGAGCCCGCTCGCGAAGGCGATATGCCAGACAACACATAATGTCTCGGACAGACCGCTTCGCGAGCAGGCTCGCTCCCACCGGGACTGATACCGCTCAAAGAATCGGTTATTCAGCCCGCAGCGTCTTCACCCCTTCAGCAGTCCCCAGCAACAGCACATCCGCCGGACGCGCGGCGAACAGGCCGTTGGTGACCACGCCGACAATGGCGTTGATCTGGCTTTCCAGCTCAACCGGGTTGGTGATCTGCAGGTTGTGGACATCCAGGATGATGTTGCCGTTGTCGGTCAGCACACCTTCGCGATACACCGGATCGCCGCCCAGTTTCACCAACTGACGGGCGACGTGGCTGCGGGCCATGGGGATCACTTCCACCGGCAGCGGGAAGGCGCCGAGTACCGGCACCAGCTTGCTGGCGTCGGCGATGCAGATGAAGGTCTTGGCGACTGCCGCGACAATCTTCTCGCGGGTCAATGCAGCGCCACCGCCCTTGATCAGGTTCAGGTGCGCATCGCTTTCATCGGCGCCGTCGATGTAGAACTCCAGGTCGCTCACGGTGTTGAGCTCGTACACCGGGATCCCGTGGCCCTTTAGGCGCGCGGCGGTGGCTTCGGAGCTGGCGACCGCGCCATCGAACGCACCCTTGTGCTGCGCCAGCGCGTCGATGAAGCAATTGGCGGTCGAGCCGGTGCCGACCCCGACGATGCTCTTGTCATCCAGCTTCGGGAGGATGAGGTCGACGGCGGCCTGGGCCACGGCCTGTTTGAGTTGATCCTGGGTCATGCGGGCTCCGAGGGTGCCGAGAGGGAACGAGAGGCCGGCATTATAGGCGTCGGAGCCGCCTTGGTCATTGCCTGTTTGGCACAGATCCAGCGTGCCAAGGGAGCTTCCGCCCGCTGGACCGTGCAGCAACCGTGGCGAGGGAGCTTGCTCCCGCTTGAGTGCGAAGCGCTCATCGCTTTTTCTGGGACCGCTACGCGATCCAGCGGGAGCAAGCTCCCTCGCCACGGGGACTTGTGTGCGCCGGCTGCCTTAATTCGTGTGGTCGCCCGGCCAAAAGCCGGGTTAGACTCCCTGGCCCTGCCCAACCCGCTCAGTGATGCTTTCCGATGCTCGAACAGTACGTCAAGAAGATCCTCACCTCGCGCGTTTATGACGTTGCCGTTGAAACCCCGCTGCAGACCGCCCGCCAGCTCTCCGAGCGGCTGGGCAATGACGTCTGGCTCAAGCGTGAAGACCTGCAGCCGGTGTTCTCGTTCAAGATTCGCGGGGCCTACAACAAGCTGACCCAGCTCAGCGACGAAGAACGCGCCCGTGGCGTGGTCACGGCCTCGGCGGGCAACCACGCCCAGGGCCTGGCGCTGGCAGCCAAGGTGCTGGGCGTCAAAGCCACCATCGTCATGCCCAAGACCACCCCGGAAATCAAGGTCGAAGGCGTACGCTCCCGCGGCGGCAAAGTGGTGTTGCATGGCGACTCGTTCCCCGAGGCGCTGGCGTATTCGCTGAAGCTGGTCGACGAAAAGGGCTACGTCTATATCCATCCCTATGACGATCCTCATACCATCGCCGGGCAGGGCACCGTGGCGATGGAGATCCTCCGCCAGCACCCCGGGCGCCTCGATGCGATATTCGTCCCGGTGGGCGGTGGCGGGCTGATTGCCGGCATCGCGGCCTACGTGAAATACCTGCGCCCCGAGATCCGGATCATTGGCGTCGAGCCTGATGACTCCAATTGCCTGCAAGCGGCCCTGGCCGCCGGTGAGCGCGTGGTATTGCCGACCGTCGGCCTGTTCGCCGACGGCGTGGCCGTGGCGCAGATCGGTCAGCACACCTTTGATATCTGCAAGCACTACGTGGATGAAGTGATCACCGTCAGCACCGACGAGATCTGCGCAGCTATAAAGGATATCTACGACGATACCCGTTCGATCACCGAGCCGGCCGGCGCCTTGGGCGTGGCCGGGATCAAGAAGTACGTCGAATCGCGGGGCATCAGCGGTCAGACCCTGGTGGCCATCGATTCCGGCGCCAACGTCAACTTCGATCGCTTGCGCCATGTGGCCGAGCGCGCCGAGCTGGGCGAAGGGCGCGAGGCGATCATCGCCGTGACCATTCCTGAGCAGCCGGGCAGCTTCAAGGCCTTCTGCGAAGCCATCGGCAAACGCCAGATCACCGAATTCAACTACCGCTACAACACCGGCAGCGAAGCGCACATTTTCGTCGGCGTACAGACGCATCCGGAAAACGATCCGCGCAGCAAGTTGATCGCCAGCCTGACCGAGCAAGGCTTCCCGGTGCTGGACTTGACCGACAACGAGCTGGCCAAGCTGCACATCCGCCACATGGTCGGCGGACACGCCGCCCACGTCATCGACGAAGTGGTGCTGCGTTTCGAGTTCCCGGAGCGTCCGGGCGCGTTGTTCAACTTCCTCAACAAGCTGGGCGGGCGCTGGAATATCTCGATGTTCCACTACCGCAACCATGGCGCGGCGGATGGTCGCGTGGTCGCCGGGCTGCAAGTGCCTCACGATGAACGCCACCTGGTACCGGCCGCCCTGGAAGAAATCGGCTATCCATATTGGGATGAAAGCGATAACCCGGCCTATCAGCTGTTTCTTGGTTGAAGGGCTACGCTGAAGGACATCGGCCTTAAGGAAATCCCATGGAAACTCTGCTGACCTTGAAAGTCCTGCACGTCGCGGCCACGGTCCTGCTGCTGGCTTGCGGTGTAGTCCTTGCCGTCCTGGCCTGGCGTAAACGCAGCGAGGGACCGGCCAGCACGCTGCGGCGTCCTTGGCTGTTGGCCTGGTGCGTGATGCTGGTCTGCATGCTGAGCATGCCACTCACCGGCTGGTGGCTGGTTCACCTGGTGGGCTGGCCGTTGGGGCAAAGCTGGCTGTTGGGCTCCAGCGTGATCTACACGGTGGCGACGCTCTGCGTTTTCTGGCTGCTGGCAAGGCTCAATCGCCTGCGCTTGGGCAGCGGTGGCAGCAGCAGGTTTACCCTGGCATTGGCGATCATCGGTGGCGTCGGCTTCCTGTCCATCGCCGCGCTGATGGGCGCCAAGCCGATTTAAGCGACAGGGACGGGCATGAAGATCCTACTGGTGGGAGGCGGCGGTTTTATCGGGCGCCATCTGCTGCGAGCGTTGCACAGCGCTGGTCACTCGATCATCGCAACCAGTCGTGAACCCCAGGCGCCAGGTTGGCCTGGGGTTGAATGGCGGCAGCTGGATCTCGGTGCACTGGCAGGCGACCCTGAACACTTTGCCTTGCCCCTGGACGTCGATTTGCTGATCAACGCGGCCGGCCTGCTCAGCGTCGACACCGAGGCGCTGAGCCTGGTCCAGGATCGGGGCACGCGAGCGTTGTTCGACCAGGCCGCGCGCCGCAGCGTCCGGATCCTGCAGATTTCCGCGCTGGGCGCGAGTGCGCAATCGGACGTGCCGTTCCTGGCGAGCAAAGGCTTGGCTGATGAATATCTTTGCACGCTGGACAGCGTATCGGTGGTGCTGCGGCCCTCGTTGGTGGTGGGACCAGGCGGCGCGAGCAGCGGCTGGATGGAAGGCCTTTCGCCGTGGCCGTTGATTCCCCTGCTGAATCTTCAAGCGCGCATCCAGCCCGTACATGTCGATGACCTGGTGGGCGCGGTGCTCGCCCTGCTGCGGCAATGGCCGACCGAGTCGGTGGTGTTGCCGCTGGTAGGACCGGAGCCGATGACGCTGGCCCGACTCATCGATCATCTGCGCGCCGTCCAAGGTTGGGCGCCGGCCCGCTACATCAAGGCCCCTGCGCTGTTGACTGAACCGGGTAGCCGGCTTGGGGATCGGTTCGGCTGGCGCGCATTGAACAGGCAAAGCCTGGCCTTGGCACAACGGGACAATCTGGCCGACCCCGCGGCACTCGCGTCAATCTGCGGGTATTACGCCGCCCCCGTACAAACCCGCTTGCAGGATTGGCCCAGCGCAGCCCAGAGCAGCCTCAGAGCGATCCGCCCGCTGATGCTCGCGGTACTGGCGATTATCTGGCTGGGTACCGCCATCGTCTGCCTCGGCCCCGGCTACGATTGGGGCTTGCGTATCATGGCCGAAGCCGGTGTCCACGGCGCCTGGGCGAAGCTTGCGGTAGTCGCCGGCGCGCTGTGTGACGGCGCGCTGGGCATGGGCATGCTATTCAAACGCTGGCGCCGCCAGGCATTGCGGTTGCAGTTGGGATTGATGCTCGGCTATACCCTGTGCATCAGTTTTATCCTGCCGCACTATTGGTTTGACCCTTATGCGGCTGTCGCCAAGAACCTGGTGCTGATAGTCGCCACTTTATGGCTGCTTTGGACTGAACCACGCCGATGAGCATTTACGTGCTGCTGAAAACCCTGCACATCCTGTCCTCGACCATCCTCTTCGGCTTGGGCGCGGGGTCCGCCTACTACGCGCTGCGGGCCTGGCGCAGCGGCAAGCTTGAAGTCATTGCCGTCACCTTCAAGCATCTGGTCTTCGCCGATTGGGCGTTCACGGCCACCACCGCCGTGTTCCAGCCGCTGAGCGGCCTGGCCCTGATGCATGTGGCCGGCTGGCCACTGCAACAGAGCTGGTTGATGTGGAGCATCGGCCTTTATTGCCTGGCGGGCGCCTGCTGGCTGCCGGTGGTCTGGTTGCAGATCCGCGTGCACAAAATGGCCGAGCAAGCCTTGCAGGACGGCACGCCCATGCCGCTCAAGGCCAGCACCTACATGCGCTGGTGGTTTGCGCTGGGCTGGCCGGCGTTCCTCGCGTTCATGGTGATCTTCTACCTGATGGTGGCCAAGCCTGCGTGACAGGTCAGTCGCGCAGGCTGATCACCGGCCAGCCGCGTTTCTCGGCCTCGGCCCGCAGGTTCGGATCCGGATCGACCGCCACCGGGTGCGTCACTGCTTCCAACAGCGGCAAGTCGTTCATCGAGTCGCTATAGAAGTAGCTGTCGTCCAGCGAATACCCGGTCTCTTCCAGCCAGCGGTTCAGCCGGGTCACCTTGCCCTCGCGGAAACAGGGGATGTCGGTGCTGCGCCCACTGTAGCGACCATCGATCATTTCGCACTCGGTGGCGATCAGGGTTTCGACGCCTAGACGCTCGGCAATCGGCGCGGTGACGAAGCGGTTGGTGGCGGTGATGATCACCAGCTTGTCGCCGGCATCACGGTGTTTCTTCAGCAGCTCGATGGCTTGGGGCAACACGATCGGCTCGATGCAGTCGCGCATGTATTCGAGATGCCACTGCGCCAGCACCTCCATCTCGGTACGGCCGAGGATTTCCAGGCAGAAATTCAGGTACGCGGCGTTGTCCAGCTTACCGGCCAGGTAGTCCTGGTAAAACTCATCGTTGCGCGCCTTGTAGGTGACGGCATCCAGAAACCCGCGCTCGCAGAGGTAATCGCCCCAGGCGTGATCGCTGTCGCCGCCCAGCAGCGTGTTGTCCAAGTCGAATAAAGCCAGCCGCATTGCAGTTACTCGCTGAAATTTCTTGAGAAAGGCGCCCAGAATACGGACTTTTCACAAGAGTGCACATAAGGTGGGCAGCCTCGTTGCTGCTTTCACAACCTTTGTGGAACAATGCGGCGACATGCGTTTGCGAGGTTGTTGCCGTGATCGATCCCGATGGTTTCCGTCCCAATGTGGGGATCATTCTTACGAATGATGCCGGACAGGTGCTATGGGCTCGCCGTATCAATCAAGACGCCTGGCAGTTTCCACAGGGAGGGATCAACCCCCAGGAGACGCCGGAAGAGGCTTTGTACCGCGAGTTGAACGAAGAAGTGGGGCTGGAGCGAGAGGATGTGGAAATACTCGCCTGCACCCGAGGCTGGTTGCGTTATCGTTTGCCGCAACGCCTGGTCCGCACGCACAGCCAACCGCTGTGTATCGGCCAGAAGCAGAAATGGTTTCTCCTGCGCCTGATCTCCAACGAGCAGCGGGTGCGGATGGATTTGACCGGTAAACCGGAATTCGATGGCTGGCGCTGGGTCAGTTATTGGTATCCGTTGGGCCAGGTGGTGACATTCAAGCGCGAGGTGTATCGACGCGCTCTCAAAGAGCTTGCCCCGCGCCTGCTGACGCGCGACTGACGACGGAGTTCGACCCCGAGCCATGCTCAATACGCTGCGCAAGATCGTCCAGGAAGTTAACTCCGCCAAGGATCTCAAGGCGGCGTTGGGGATTATTGTATTGCGCGTCAAAGAGGCCATGGGCAGCCAGGTCTGCTCGGTCTATCTGCTGGACCCCGAGACCAACCGTTTTGTGCTGATGGCGACCGAGGGCCTGAACAAGCGCTCCATCGGCAAGGTCAGCATGGCGCCCAACGAAGGCCTGGTCGGCCTGGTCGGTACCCGGGAAGAACCCCTGAACCTGGAAAACGCCGCCGATCACCCGCGGTATCGCTACTTTGCCGAGACCGGCGAAGAGCGCTACGCATCGTTCCTCGGCGCGCCGATCATTCACCACCGCCGCGTCGTCGGCGTATTGGTCATCCAGCAAAAAGAGCGCCGCCAGTTCGACGAGGGCGAAGAAGCCTTCCTTGTGACCATGAGCGCGCAACTGGCCGGCGTTATCGCCCACGCCGAGGCTACCGGCTCGATCAGCGGCCTGGGCCGCCAGGGCAAGGGCATCCAGGAAGCCAAGTTCGTCGGCGTGCCGGGTTCACCCGGCGCGGCGGTGGGCACCGCGGTGGTCATGCTGCCACCCGCCGACCTCGACGTGGTGCCGGACAAGACCATCGCCGACATCAATGCCGAGCTGGGCTTGTTCAAGACCGCCATCGAAGGCGTGCGAGCCGACATGCGCGCCCTGTCCGCCAAGCTGGCGACGCAACTGCGGCCTGAAGAGCGCGCGTTGTTCGATGTCTATCTGATGATGCTTGACGATGCCTCCCTGGGCAGCGAAGTGACCACGGTCATCAAGACCGGCCAATGGGCCCAGGGCGCGTTGCGCCAGGTGGTGACCGACCACGTCAACCGTTTCGAACTGATGGACGACGCCTACCTGCGCGAGCGCGCCTCCGACGTCAAGGACCTCGGTCGCCGCCTGCTCGCCTACCTGCAGCAAGAGCGTCAGCAGACCCTGGTCTACCCCGACAACACCATCCTGGTGAGCGAAGAGCTGACCCCGGCGATGCTCGGCGAAGTGCCGGAAGGCAAGCTGGCGGGCCTGGTCTCGGTACTGGGCTCGGGCAACTCCCACGTGGCGATCCTGGCCCGGGCCATGGGCATTCCCACGGTCATGGGCCTGGTGGACCTGCCGTATTCCAAGGTCGACGGCATCCAGATGATCGTCGACGGCTACCACGGCGAGGTCTACACCAACCCCAGCGACGTGTTGCGCAAGCAATTCGCCGATGTGGTGGAGGAAGAGAAGCAACTCTCCCTGGGCCTGGATGCCCTGCGCGACCTGCCGTGCATAACCCTCGATGGCCATCGCATGCCGCTGTGGGTCAACACCGGCCTGCTGGCCGATGTGGCCCGGGCGCAGAAGCGTGGCGCCGAGGGCGTGGGCCTGTACCGCACCGAAGTGCCGTTCATGATCAACCAGCGTTTCCCCAGCGAAAAGGAACAGCTGGCGATCTACCGCGAGCAATTGTCCGCGTTTCATCCGCAACCGGTGACCATGCGTAGCCTGGACATCGGCGGCGACAAATCGCTGTCCTACTTCCCGATCAAGGAAGACAACCCGTTCCTCGGCTGGCGCGGGATCCGCGTCACGCTCGACCATCCGGAAATCTTCCTGGTCCAGGCCCGCGCCATGCTCAAGGCCAGCGAAGGCCTGAACAACCTGCGCATCCTGTTGCCGATGATCTCTGGCACCCATGAGCTGGAAGAAGCCCTGCACCTGATCCACCGGGCCTGGGGCGAGGTGCGCGACGAAGGCACCGACGTACCCATGCCGCCGGTGGGCGTGATGATCGAGATTCCGGCAGCGGTGTACCAGACCAAGGAACTGGCGCGGCAGGTGGACTTCCTGTCGGTAGGCTCCAACGACCTGACCCAGTACCTGCTGGCCGTGGATCGCAACAACCCACGGGTGGCCGACCTCTACGACTACCTGCACCCGGCCGTGCTGCAAGCCTTGCAGAACGTCGTTCGCGACGCCCATGCCGAGGGCAAGCCGGTGAGCATCTGTGGCGAAATGGCTGGCGACCCGGCGGCGGCGGTGCTGCTGATGGCGATGGGCTTCGACAGCCTGTCGATGAACGCCACCAACCTGCCGAAAGTGAAATGGATGCTGCGCCAGATCAACCTCAGCAAGGCCCAGGAGCTGCTGGCGGAGCTGATGACCATCGACAATCCGCAGGTGATCCATAGCTCCTTGCAGTTGGCGCTGAAAAACCTTGGGTTGGCGCGGATGATCAACCCGGCTTCGAACAAGACCCTCTAGATCCCGCGGCGAGCATTTGTGGCGAGGGAGCTTGCTCCCGCTGGCGGGCGAAGCCCGCCCAAAAGCTTTGGGGCTACTTCGTAGCCCAGCGGGAGCAAGCTCCCTCGCCGCGGGGTTATCGTCGGCATTAAACGAGCAGCTCCACCTCCCCCAAATGCCCCCCATGCGGCCCGAAACTGCGCTCGACCATCTGCCGCGTCCCGTCAGCATTAACGATCAGCGCCGTGCTCGCCCGCGTCCCGTAGGCCGGGCTGGCGATGAACACGCTCGACAGCAGCATTTCCGTGGACAGTCCCACGCCGGTGTCCGGCAGCTCGGCCACCGGGGCCGGTTGCGGATCGTTCAACAGCGTCAGCAGCGCTTGGGGTTGCGGGTCATGCAGCACCTCACTCAACGCCGTCCGGGCCTTGAGCAATTTCGGCCAGGGCGTGTTCAACCCGGCGTTGGACAATCCGTAGATCCCTTCGGCCAACAACTGCGGGCGTGTATCGCGTGCGTTGTAGTGCCACAGTTCGGCACCATCGCCCAGCAGCAGGTTGAAGCCACCGTACTCGCCGGCGCGCGGCACGACTTCGCTCAGATAATCGATGATCGACAGGTTCCCGGTCAGGAACCGCGCCACCAGCTCGCCGCGAGACTTGAACGCCGGGAGCTGGCCAGGATCGCGGATGTTGGTCAGCGCGGCAAAGCGGCCCCCGGCGCCGACCCCGAGCCAGGTGCCGCCCGCCTCCAGGTCGCGACCGGCATGCACGTGCGGTGCGTCAGGCCACTGCGCTAGTGGCAGCGTCGGGCGCGCATAGAACTCGTCGCGGTTAGCCGCCACGATCAGCGGCTGGGCGTGGCCGGGCCGCCAGGCAAATACGATCAGGCACATCAGGTTGTCCTGTGAAAAATCCGAGCTCCGCTTTCGTGGTGCCTACTTTACCCACACATCACCAACGCATCCATCGCCTTCAGTGGAGCCCAGGGCCCTCGATCCGTTACCATGCCGCTCTTGTTTGCGATGGTCGAGGCGACGCTGGTGGAATTTCTGCTTTATCTGCTGCTCGGCGCCTGTGCCGGTGTACTCGCCGGGCTATTCGGCGTCGGCGGCGGGATGATCATCGTCCCGGTGCTGGTGTTCAGTTTCACCTTGCAGGGTTTCGACCCGCAGGTGTTGACGCACCTGGCTGTCGGTACGTCCCTGGCATCGATCATCTTTACCTCGGTGAATGCCGTACGCGAGCATCACCGCAAAGGCGCGGTGCGCTGGCAGATCTTTACCTGGATGACCGTCGGGATCCTGATCGGTGCCGGTTTCGGCGCCATTACCGCCGAAGCGATCTCCGGCCCGCATCTGCAAAAAATCATCGGCGTATTCGCCATGCTCGTTGCCCTGCAACTGGCGCTGGATTTCAAGCCGAAGGCCAGCCGTACCGTGCCGGGCAAGGTCGGATTGGGCCTGGCCGGCACGGTTGTCGGCTGGGCCTCGGCGATTTTCGGTATCGGCGGCGGTTCGCTGACCGTGCCGTTCCTGACCTGGCGCAGCGTGCCGATGCAACAAGCGGTGGCGACTTCGTCGGCCTGCGGGCTGCCCATCGCCCTGGTCAGTGCGTTAAGTTTCATGATTCTGGGGTGGCAGGATCCGCTGTTGCCGCCCCATAGTCTCGGTTTTGTATATTTGCCGGCACTGCTGGGCATCGCCCTGACGAGCATGATCTTCGCCCGTTTCGGCGCGCGACTGGCCCATCGCCTGTCGCCGCGCTTGCTCAAGCGGCTGTTCGCCGCTTTGTTGTTCAGTGTGGGCTTGAGTTTCCTGCTCTGACGCAATCCTGGCTTAATCCCGAGGTGGCAGCTTCGCCCGGGTATTTTTGACGTTCACGAGGAATATCAATGCTGCCTTACCCGCAGATCGATCCGGTTGCCCTGGCCATCGGCCCGCTGAAAATCCACTGGTACGGTCTCATGTACCTGATCGGTATCGGTGGTGCCTGGTGGCTGGCCTCGCGCCGGCTCAACCGGTTTGACCCGACCTGGAACAAAGAGAAGCTCTCGGACCTGGTGTTCTGGCTGTCCATGGGCGTGATCGTTGGCGGGCGCCTGGGTTATGTACTGTTCTACGACCTGAGCGCCTACCTGGCCAACCCGACACTGATCTTTGAAGTCTGGAAGGGCGGCATGTCGTTCCACGGGGGCTTCATCGGCGTGATGCTGGCGGCGCTGTGGTTCGGCAAGCGCAACAACAAGTCGTTTTTCGAACTGATGGACTTCGTCGCGCCGATGGTGCCGATCGGCCTGGGCGCCGGGCGCATCGGCAATTTCATCAACGCCGAGCTGTGGGGCAAGCCTACGGACGTGCCGTGGGCTATGGTCTTCCCGCCGTTCAGCGACCCGGCCCAACTGCCGCGTCACCCGTCGCAGCTGTACCAGTTCGCCTTGGAGGGCGTGGCACTGTTCCTGATTCTCTGGTTGTTCTCGCGCAAGCCGCGGCCGACCATGGCGGTGTCGGGCATGTTTGCGCTGTTCTACGGGATCTTCCGTTTCATCGTCGAGTTCGTCCGCGTACCGGACGCCCAGCTCGGCTATCTGGCGTGGAACTGGCTGACCATGGGCCAGGTGCTATGCCTGCCGATGATCATCGGTGGTCTGGCGCTGATCTGGCTGGCTTATAACCGTGCACCGGCTGCGGCGGCCAAGGTTTAAAATTCGGACCCCGGGGCGCTGACCCCGGGTTCAAGGACACAGGTAACCCATGAAGCAATATCTCGACCTGGTGGCTCACGTCATCAAGAACGGCACCAAGCAAGCCAACCGCACCGGCGTGAACACCATCAGTTTCCCTGGCGCGATGCTGCGCTATGACCTGAAGGAAGGCTTTCCCGCCATCACTACGCGCAAGATGGCCTTCAAGTCGGCGATCGGCGAGATGTGCGGTTTCTTGCGTGGCGTGAACAATGCCGCCGAATTCCGGGCCCTGGGCTGCAAGGTCTGGGACCAGAACGCCAACGAAAACGCGCAATGGCTGGCCAATCCGTTCCGCCAGGGCGAGGACGACCTGGGCGAGATCTACGGCGTGCAATGGCGCAAGTGGCCGGCCTACAAGCAGATCCCGCTGAGCAACCCGGCCGCCATCGAGCAGACGCTGGCCCAGGGTTATCGGCAGATCGCCGAAGGCGAAGAAAACGGCCAGGCCTACGTGGTGCTGTACAAGGCCATCGATCAGGTTCGCCAGTGCGTCGACACCATCATCAAGGACCCGGGCAGCCGGCGCATCCTGTTTCACGGCTGGAACTGCGCCCAGCTCGATGAAATGGCCCTGCCACCGTGCCACCTGCTGTATCAGTTCCATCCGAATGTCGAGACCCGGGAAATCTCCCTGACCCTCTACATCCGCTCCAACGACCTGGGCCTGGGCACGCCGTTCAACCTCACCGAAGGCGCCGCGCTGCTAAGCCTGATTGGTCGCCTGACCGGTTATACGCCGCGCTGGTTCACCTATTTCATCGGCGATGCCCACGTCTACGAAAACCACTTGGACATGCTCAATGAACAGCTCACGCGCGAGCCGTTCCCGATGCCCCGACTGGTGATTTCCGAGCGCGTGCCGGAGTTTGCCAAGACCGGCGTATACCAGCCCGAGTGGCTGGA
This sequence comes from Pseudomonas sp. Z2-11, assembly GCF_054161305.1. Classification (NCBI taxonomy): domain Bacteria; kingdom Pseudomonadati; phylum Pseudomonadota; class Gammaproteobacteria; order Pseudomonadales; family Pseudomonadaceae; genus Pseudomonas; species Pseudomonas sp. Z2-11. The sequence continues at coordinate 254,902 of NZ_CP096395.1, read as the reverse complement.
GCAGGTCGAACCGAGCGACTTCTCCCTCGAAGGCTACCAACACCATGCGCCGATGACCGCGCCGATGGCGGTCTAAAAAACACCCCGTCTCCCCTGTGGGAGCGAGCCTGCTCGCGAAAGCGTCATCACATACAAATTATGTGACTGATCCACCGCTTTCGCGAGCAGGCTCGCTCCCACCTGGTCTCCGTTATTTCAAAATCAGGTCAATGCCCATGACTCCTGCCCACATGTGAATGCTCCACCTCCGGCGCCACCGCCCCGCTCACCTCCAACCGTTGCAAGATCCCACACTGCTCAAGATCCGGCCCTTCGCCACAGCGATGGCGCAGGTCGATCAGTTGCGCCTGCAAGGCCTGCAGGCCGTCGATGCGCGCCTTGACGTGGTGGATGTGTTCGTCGATCAGTGCGTTGACGCTCTCGCATTGGTCCTGGGGGCTGTCGCGCAAGGCCAGCAGGCTGCGGATTTCCTCCAGGGTCATGTCCAGGGTCCGGCAGTTGCGGATGAACGTCAGCCGCTCGGCATGGGCCTGGGTGTAGACGCGATAATTGCCGTCACTGCGGGCCGGTTCCGGCAGCAGCCCCTCACGTTCGTAATAGCGGATGGTCTCGACCTGGCAGTCGGTGATTTTCGCCAGTTCGCCAATCTTCATCGGATGAACTCCAAATAGGTGCTTGACCCTATAGTGGCTACAGGGTCTTTACTGCGCAACAGGCACTTTTCACGGACGTAACCCGATGAACGATTCCATCCATACACCCCGACCCGCCCATGGCCATGAGCACGGGCACTCCTGCTGCTCATCCAAAGCAGCGCCGGCGGTAGTCACGCTCGACAAAACGCCGACGGACGGTGCGCGGCTGAGCAGTTTTCGCATCGAAGCCATGGACTGCCCTACCGAACAGACACTGATCCAGAACAAGCTCGGCAAACTTGAAGGCGTGCAGCGACTGGAATTCAGCCTGATCAACCGTGTGCTGGGCGTAACCCATGACCTGCCCAGCGACACGCCGATCATCAAGGCCATCGAGTCCTTGGGAATGCAGGCGGAACCGTTGACGGCTGGCCAGGACAAACCGACTCACACCCCGCCCGCCCCAGCCAAACCATGGTGGCCGCTGGCGTTGTCCGGCGTCACGGCATTGGGCGCCGAGATGATTCACTTCACCAACGCGGCGCCGAACTGGGTCGTCGCGTTGGTGGCGCTGGTGTCGATCCTCAGCGGTGGCCTCGCCACCTACAAGAAGGGCTGGATCGCCCTGAAGAACCTGAACCTGAACATCAACGCCTTGATGAGCATCGCCGTGACCGGCGCGGTGTTGATTGGCCAATGGCCGGAAGCGGCGATGGTGATGTTCCTGTTCACCGTGGCCGAACTGATCGAGGCCAAGTCCCTCGACCGTGCGCGCAACGCCATCAGCGGCCTGATGCAGATGGCGCCGGAACAGGCCACCGTGCAGCAGGCCGATGGCAGTTGGCAGGTCCAGGAAGTGAAGAGCATCGCCCTTGGCGCGCGGGTGCGGGTTCGCCCCGGTGAACGCGTCGGGCTGGATGGCGATGTGGTCGCAGGCCGTTCGACCATCGACCAGGCGCCGATCACCGGGGAAAGCCTGCCGGTGGACAAGACCGTGGGCGACAAAGTGTTTGCCGGCACCATCAACCAGGCCGGCGAACTGGAATACGCCGTGACCGCCGCGGCCGATCAATCCACCCTGGCGCGGATTATCCATGCCGTGGAGCAGGCCCAGGGGGCCCGGGCACCGACTCAGCGCTTCGTTGACCGGTTCTCGACAATCTACACCCCGGCGGTGTTTGCCCTGGCCTTGGCTGTGGCCGTCATCCCGCCGCTGTTCATGGGCGCAGTCTGGTTCGACTGGATCTACCGGGCGCTTGTCCTGCTGGTGGTCGCCTGCCCATGTGCACTGGTGATTTCCACCCCCGTGACCATCGTCAGCGGCCTGGCGGCAGCGGCGCGCAAAGGCATCCTGGTCAAGGGCGGCGTGTACCTGGAGGGCGGCCACAAACTCGATTACCTGGCCTTGGACAAGACCGGCACGATCACCCACGGCAAACCGGTGCAGACCGACTACCTGGCACTCGACCCGAGCGTGGAAACCACCGCACCGGCCCTGGCCGCCAGCCTCGCGGCGCGGTCGGACCATCCGGTATCCCGGGCGATTGCCCACGCGGCTGTGGATAAACAACTGGCGCAGCAGGTTGTGGATAACTTCGCGGCGCTTGCCGGGCGCGGCGTTCGCGGCGACATCGGCGGCCAGACCTATCACTTGGGCAACCATCGCCTCGTGGAAGACCTGGGCCTGTGCTCTCCCGAGCTGGAAGCGAAACTCTTCGCCCTGGAAAAACAAGGCAAGTCCGTCGTGCTGCTGCTCGGCAGCACCAGGCCTCTGGCCCTGTTTGCCGTGGCCGATACCGTCAAGGACTCCAGCCGCGAAGCGATCCGGCAGTTGCATGACCTGGGCATCAAGACGCTGATGCTGACCGGCGACAACGCCCACACCGCCGAGGCGATTGCCGCACAGGTGGGCATGGACCGAGCCCACGGCGACCTGTTGCCGGAAGACAAGCTGCAAGTCATCGAGAAGCTCTATGCCGAGGGTCACCGGGTCGGCATGGTGGGCGACGGCATCAACGATGCCCCGGCCCTGGCCCGCTCGGAAATCGGCTTCGCCATGGCGGCGGCCGGCACCGACACCGCCATCGAGACCGCTGACGTAGCGCTGATGGACGACGACCTGCGCAAGATTCCCGCATTCATCCGGCTGTCGCGGCAGACGTCGAGCATCCTCAAGCAGAACATCGCCCTGGCGTTGGTGATCAAGGCGATTTTCCTTGCGGTGACCTTCGCCGGGTTCGCCACCATGTGGATGGCGGTATTTGCCGACATGGGGGTGAGCTTGCTAGTGGTGTTCAATGGGTTGCGGTTGTTGCGCAAGTAAAAATCAGAGCGACCGGGCTGGCCTGCTCGCGAAAGCGGTGAGTCAGCTTGCATTGATGTTGGATGTGCCGCAGCCATCGCGAGCAGGCTCGCTCCCACATTGATCTCCACTGGACATCAAATCCATGCCCATCCCCAAATCCCCTGTGGGAGCGAGCCTGCTCGCGAAAGCGGTGGGTCAGCTTGCATTGATGTTGGATATGCCGCAGCCATCGCGAGCAAGCTCGCTCCCACACTGGTCTCCCAATAGACATCAAATCCATGTCAGTCCCCAAATCCCCTGTGGGAGCGAGCCTGCTCGCGAAAGCGGTGGGTCAGCTTGCATTGAGGTTGGATGTGCCGCAGCCATCGCGAGCAAGCTCGCTCCCACACTGATCTTCACTGGACATCAAATCCATGTCAGTCCTGGAATCCCTGTGGGAGCGAGCCTGCTCGCGAAAGCGGTGAGTCAGCTTGCATTGATGTTGGATATGCCGCAGCCATCGCGAGCAGGCTCGCTCCCACACTGGTCTCCCAATAGACATCAAATTCGTGTCAGTCCCAAATCCCCTGTGGGAGCGAGCCTGCTCGCGAAAGCGGTGGGTCAGCTTGCATTGATGTTGGATATGCCGCAGCCGTGTCACTCGCGCTTGGGCTCGCGGATCTTGTACCAGGCCACATACAGCGCTGGCAGGAACAGCAGCGTCAGCAGCGTGGCGACAATGATCCCGCCGATCATCGCGTAGGCCATCGGGCCCCAGAACACTTCCCGGGCGATCGGAATCATCCCCAGGCTCGCCGCCGCCGCCGTCAACAGGATCGGCCGGCGCCGGTGCTCGGTCGCTTCCACCACCGCATCCCAGGGTTCATAGCCGTCACGTTCGTATTCGTCGATCTGGGTCACCAGGATCACCGAGTTGCGGATGATAATGCCGATCAGCGCAAGGATCCCGAGGATCGCCACAAAGCCCATGGGCGTACCCGTCGGCACCAGCGCCAGGACCACGCCGATCAAGCCCAGGGGCGCGACACTGGCCACCAGAAACAATTTCTGCACGCTGTGCAACTGGATCATCAGGAACGTTGCCATCAGGAACAACATCAGCGGCACCACGCTGGCGATCGGCCCCTGGGCCTTGCTGCTTTCCTCCACCGTGCCGCCGGTGGCGACCTTGTAGCCTACCGGCAATTTGGCGGCGAACCTGTCGATGTCCGGTTGCAGCTGCCGCACCAGGTCCGTCGGCTGGATTTCATCGCGCACGGCAGCCTTGATGGTGATGGTCGGCTTGCGGTCGCGACGCCATACCAGCGGTTGTTCCAGTTCGTAGCGCACCGTGGCAAAGGCCAGCAGCGGAATCGAGGTTCCGCCCGGTGTGACGATCTGCAGGTTCTGCAAGGTTTCCGGCGAACCGCGCTCGGCGTCTTCGGCGCGACCCACCACGTCGATCAGGTAGATATCGTCGTTGACCTGAGTCACCGGCGAGCCGCTGACAATGCTGTTCATCAGCCGGGCCACGTCATCCGAAGACAATCCCAGTTGCCGCGCCTTATCCTGGGCGATGTCGATGCGCAGTACTTTGCCCGGCTCGTTCCAGTCGTAGATGATCTCGCCAATGTGCGAGTTCTTGTCCAGTTCGGTGGCAAGCTCGATGGCATGCTTGCGCACCTGGTCGATGTCCTTGCCGCTGACCCGGTACTGGATCGGCCGACCGACCGGCGGGCCCATTTCCAGCGCCTGCACGTAGCTGCCGATGCCGACGAAATCTTCACGCAGGCGCTTTTGCAGGCGTTCGCTGAGAGCCGCACGCGACTCCAGATCCTTGCTGACAATCACCAGTTGCGCGTAGTACGGGTTCTGCAGTTGCTGGTCCAGCGGCAGGTAGAAGCGAATGGCGCCTTCGCCGATGTAAGTGCTCCAGCGCGCGATGTCCGGGTCGCCTTTGAGGGTGGCCTCCAGGCGATCAACCGCCTTGCGCGTCTCGTCCATCGAGGCGTTCTGCGGCAGGTTGAGGTCCACCAGGATCTCCGGGCGGTCCGAGGACGGGAAGAACTGGTTCTGTACGAAGCGCATGCAGAATACCGCCAGTGCGAACAGCAGCACGGTGATGCCGATTGCCCACCAGCGATTGCGCATCGCCCACAGCAGGCCACCGTTGAAGGCCCGTCCGACCCGTCCCGGCTCGTTGCTGTGGGGCTTTACGTTGGGACTGAGAATGTGCACGCCGATCACCGGGGCGAACAGCACCGCGACGATCCAGGACACCAGCATCGCCACGGCAATCACCGCGAACAGGGTGAAGGTGTATTCGCCAGCCGAACTGGCGTTCAGGCCGATGGGCACGAAGCCGGCCACGGTCACCAGGGTCCCGGTGAGCATCGGAAAGGCGGTCGAGGTATAGGCAAACGTCGCGGCCTGATCCTTGGAATCGCCTTTTTCCAGGCGCGTGACCATCATCTCCACGGTGATCATGGCATCGTCCACCAGTAGACCAAGGGCGATGATCAATGCACCGAGGGAAATCCGCTGCATGGTGATGCCGCTGTATTCCATGAACACGAACACCATCGCCAGCACCAGCGGGATCGAGCAGGCCACCACCAGCCCGGCGCGGATGCCGAGGCTGATGAAACTGACCACCAGAACGATGATCACCGCCTCGAACAAGGCGCTGGTGAAGCCGCCAACGGCTTCCTCCACCACTTCGGCCTGGTCCGACACCGTATGCACACCGACCCCCACCGGCAGGTCCGCGGTCAGTTCATCCATGCGCGCGTGCAGCGCCTTGCCGAACTCCTGAATGTTGCCGCCCTTCTTCATGGCAATGGCAAGACCGATCGCCGGCGTGCCGTTGAAGCGGAACATCGGCGTGGCGGGGTCGACATAACCACGTCGGATGTCGGCGATATCGGCGAGGCGATAGAAACGATCGTTGAGTCGCAGGTTGACGTTGGCCAGGTCCTTTTCCGATTGGAACTGGCCGGACGTGCGCACGGAGATCCGCTCCGGCCCGGCGTCGATCACCCCTGCCGGGGTCACGGCGTTCTGCGACTGCAGGCTCTGCACCACCTGGCGCTGGTCGATGCCCAGTGCGGCGAGTTTGCGCGTGGAAAAATTCAGGTACAGCACTTCGTCCTGCTCGCCGACCATTTCCACCTTGCCCAGGCCGGGCACGTCGCGGATCTCGGCGCGCACCTGTTCGACATAATCGCGCAACTGACGCATCGACAGGCCGTCGCCGGTGAAGGCGTACACGGAGCCGTAGACATCGCCGAACTCGTCGTTGAACCCCGGCCCCTGCAGGCCCTGGGGAAATTCGCCGCGGATGTCGTCGATCTTCTTGCGCACCTGGTACCAGATCTGCGGGATTTCCTCCGCACCGGTGGTATCGCGCAGATACACGAACACCGTCGACTCCCCCGGCCGGGTGTAACTCTTCACATAATCGAGGGAATCAAGCTCTTCAAGTTTTTTCTCGATGCGGTCGGTGACCTGGTCGAGGGTTTCTTCCTGGGTCGCGCCGGGCCAGCGGGTCTGGATGACCATGGTCTTGATGGTGAACGACGGGTCTTCTTCGCGGCCCAGGTTCATGTACGAGAACACGCCCATCAGCAATGCGACGAACATCAGGTACCACACGAAAGACTGATGCCGCAGGGCCCATTCGGATAAATTGAAAGGCCCTTTCATCGTGCGTCCTCGTCGAGTTTCACTTTTTGCCCCGGCTGGAGACTGTTCACCCCGGCGCTGACCACGCGGTCGCCAGGCTTGATGCCGTTGGCGACCAGGACCGATCCGGCCGATCGCTCGATAATCTGTACTTCTCGTGGCGAGACTGTCTGGCTCTGCGGGTCGATCAGCCAGATTCGCGCCTTGCCGTCGACTTCCTGCAACGCGCTGAGCGGCAGCTCGATGCGCGGTTCGATGGCCGAGCTCAGGGTCACGCCGATGGCGGTGCCCAGGCGAAAGCCCGGCGGGGTATCGGTCAGGGTCAGGCGCGCGCGGCGGGTACGGGTGGCGCTTTGCGCCTGAGGCTCGATCTCGCGCACGATGGCCGTGGTGTGGGTCGCCGGATCGAGTTGCGCGGCGACCTTGAACACCACATCCTCGGGCAGGCGCTCGGCCAGCCCGGCGGGCAAGTCGATCACCGCTTCCTTGACGTCCGGGCGGGCCAGCGTCACTACTTGCTGGCCGGCGGTCACCACCTGCCCCGCCTCGGCCGTCCAGGCGGTGACGACCGCGTCATGGTCGGTACGCAGTTCGCTATAGTTGAGCTGGTCGCGGGCCTGTTCCACCGTGGCCTTGGCCTGTTCCAGGGAGGCAGCGGTGGTCTTCAGGTCCGTCTGGGCGATGTCCAGTTGTGCCTGGGCACCGACGCCACGGTCGAACAATTGCTGCTGGCGACGGGCGTTGGCCTGGGCATTGATGTACTGCGCCTCGATCCGCGCCAGGTCGCCCTGGGCGGCGCGCAACTGGTTCTGCTGGTCGGTGGGGTCGAGGGTTGCGAGCAGGTCGCCCTTCTTCACTTCCGCGCCGACATCGACGTTGCGACTGGCGATGCGCCCCGGCACACGAAAACCCACGTTGGTTTCGTAGCGCGCCTGGATATTCCCGGCGAAGCGTCCCAGAGCCTGCTGGTCCAAGGCCCGGACCTCAATGGACAACACCGGCCGCACCGGCTCCGGCGGTGCTTCTTCTTTCGAGCAGGCGGCCAGCAACAGGCCGGCCGCGACCATCCACAGGCGCTTCATGGCTGGGCTCCTGGCGGGTTTTTCTCATAGCTGTTTTCAGCGATCTCGACGCGCATGCCCGGATGAAGCAACTGCCCGCCGGCAATGATGACTTTTTCGCCGCCCTTGAGCCCGTCGCTGACGATGACCTTGCCGGTCAGGTAGCGGCTGACGGTGACGTTGTGCAATTGCGCCTTGCCTTCGCCGTCCACCAGCCACACGGCCGGATCACTGAGATTCTTGGTCAGTGCCGACCAGGGCAGCTCCACGGCGGTTTTTCCTGCGGATTTGGCGGTGGCGCTGACCACCGAACCCAGGCGCATGCCTTCGGGCAAGTCGTTGAGCGTGACCTTGACCTGCACGGTGCCGGTCTCGGCGGACACCGCCGGCGTAATCTCGCGCACCGTACCGGTGGTCTTGATGGCAGGGTTGTCGAGCAGGCTGATGACGATGTCCGGCGCCGATGGCGGTTCGCTCAGCAGCGACTCGTAGATGTTGAACACCGCGTCGCGCTCACCGTCCCGGGCCAGGCTGAAGATCGGCTCCGTGGCCTGGACCACCTGGCCCACTTCGGCCTGGCGCGCCGTGATGATGCCCGGCGCCTCGGCGATCAGTGCGGTGTAGCTCAGCTGTTCGCGGGCATTGGCCAGTTGTGCCTGGGCCGCCGTCAGCGCGCTCTGGCTGCTGCGCAGTTGCGCCTGGGCCGCGTCGTATTCGCTCTGGCTGGTATAGCCCTTGGGCAAGAGCTTCTGCTGGCGCACAAATGCCGCCGCACTCTGCTTGACCCGCGCCTGTTCGGCGGCCACCTGGGCCTCGGCGGAGTCGACGTTGGTCTGCAGGTCCCGCGGATCGAGCCGGGCCAGCACTTGCCGGGCCGAGACCCGGTCGCCGACGTCGACTTTGCGCTCGATGATCTTGCCGCCGACACGAAACGACAGGTCAGCTTGCACGCGAGCCTGGACATCGCCGGTAAGCGTCACCGAGGCGGCGTATTCGGAAGGTATGGCCTGCTGCACGAAAACCCGTGGCAAGGCTTTTTCCTCGGGCTTCTTGTCACCGCACCCCGCCAACACCGCACACACGCCCAAGCCAACAATCAATTTGATTCCAGGACCAGCCATGCAGACTCCTTTGCGTTGTACGGACGTACCAGTGACGATACGACTGTGAGCTTAGAACAGGGTTCACCGAATGCACAGGAATCGGGCAGACTCGTCTGTGACATCCATGTACGAAGGGAATTCGCATGCTCACGACCCTGGCGGTGGCCAACTACCGGTCCATCAACAAACTGGTCATCCCGCTGGGCAGACTGAACCTGATCACCGGGCCCAACGGCAGTGGCAAATCGAATCTGTATCGCGCCCTGCGCCTGCTGGCGGAGACGGCGCAGGGTGGCGTGGTCAATGCCCTGGCCCGTGAAGGTGGGCTGGGCTCGACCTTCTGGGCCGGCCCGGAAGAAATAAGCCGTCGCATGCGTAACGGCGAGGTACCTGTGCAGGGCATCGTGCGTCAGGGCAGCATGCGCCTGCGCCTCGGATTTGCCGGGGAAAATTTCAGCTATTCGATCGCCCTGGGCCTGCCGGAACCCAGTCGTTCGGCGTTTTCACTGGACCCTGAAATCAAGCGCGAATGCATCTGGGCCGGACCGGTGTACAGGCCTGCCAGCTTGCTGGTGGACCGCAACGGGCCGATGATCCGCGCCCGTGAAAGCCGTTCGTGGGACGTATTGGCCCAACACACCCCGACCTTCGATAGCCTGTTCGATCAGGTCGGCAGCCTGCGCGCTTCGCCGGAGGTCTTGCAGATGCGCGAGTTCATCCGTCGCTGGCGCTTCTACGACCACTTTCGCAGCGATGCCGACGCCCCGGTGCGCCAGCCGCAACTGGGCACTCGCACCCCGGTGTTGCACCACGACGGACGCGACCTGGCTGCAGCGCTGCAAACGATTCTGGAGATAGGCGACTTCGAAGCCCTGCACGCCGCCATTGGCGATGCGTTTCCTGGCGCTCAACTGCACATCGACAAACTGCAGGGCGGGCGTTTCGCCATCGCCTTCCAGCAACACGGCCTGCTGCGACCGTTGTCGGCCGCCGAGCTGTCCGATGGAACCCTGCGCTACCTGCTGCTGGTAGCCGCCCTGCTCACGCCGCGCCCGCCCTCGCTGATGGTGCTCAACGAACCGGAAACCAGCCTGCACCCGGATCTGTTGCCGGCCTTGGCACGCTTGATCACCCGCGCTTCGGCCAATTGCCAGGTCTGGGTCGTGTCCCATGCCACACGCCTGATCGCCGCGCTGGAGCAGGATGAAAACTGCAATTGCATCGTGCTGGAAAAAGACTTGGGACAGACCGCAATCGTCGGACAGCGGATGCTGGATGAGCCGGCGTGGCATTGGCCTGAATAAGTAGTGACTGACAAACCGCTTTCGCGAGCGGGCTCGCTCCCACAGGATTTCCATATGGCCACAGAACTGTGTTCACTGAAGATCCATTGTGGGAGCGAGCTTGCTCGCGATGGCGATCGGAAGATTTACCCAAAAATCAGCGGCTCACCCCTGCCACTTGCCACCCTCGACAATCACGCTTTCAGGTTTGGTGTCATCGCTCAGTTCCTTGCGCACGTACTGGTCGTACAGCTTGAGCAAATATTTCTCTTCACCCAGCTTCGCCAGTTCCGCATTGACCCAGTCGCGCAGCTCGATATTGCCCTTCTTCACCGCCGGGGCAATCGGCGCTTCGGCACCCAGTTTCTGCTCAAGCACGCGATAGCCGGGGTTTTGCTTGGCCCAGCTGAACAGCACCAGATTGTCCTGGGCATACGCATCGCCTCGACCGTTGGCAAGTGCCTGCAAGGATTCGGAGTTTTTCTCGAACTTGAGCAGCTTCCAGTCCGGGTGATTCCTGGTCAGCCAGATATCCGCCGTGGTGCCGGTGGTGACGATGGTGGTGCGGGTCGCCAGGTCATCGAGAGTTTTCACTTCGCTGGCTTGCGGCACCAGCGCCTGCACCGCCACTTTCAGGTTCGGATTGGTGAAATCCACCGCTTCCTTGCGCTCCGGGGTCACGGTCATGTTGGCCAGGATCAGGTCAACTTTGTCACTCTGCAGGAACGGAATCCGGCTCGCCGGCTCGACTGCAACGAATTCGACCTTGTTTTCGTCGCCAAGCAAGTCCTTGGCAAATCTACGGCCGATGTCTGTATCGAAGCCGACATAACGCCCCGCCTCATCGACGAAGCCAAACGGCGGCTTATCCGTGAAGACCCCAACGATCAGCTTGTCCCGCGCCTTGATCTTTTCCAGATAGCTGGCCGGTGCGGTGCCTTGGCTGGCGGCATTGGGCTTGGGAGGCTCTTCGGTTTTGTTGCAGCCGGCGAGCAAGAGGCCAGCGAGCAGCGGCAATAGCAGCAGAGACGACTTGGCAGTTTTCATGACAGTTGCAGTTCCTTTGTTAGAGTCGATTGGGGTAGTGCGGCGACGTAGGAGAACTTCTCCAGGAACTGCTGCGCTCGTGCGGTTTGCGGGTTCGTAAAGAAAATCTCGGGAGGGTTCTGTTCAAGGATCCGCCCGGCATCCATGAACACGATGCGGTCAGCCACGGCGCGGGCGAAGGCCATTTCGTGGGTGACGATCAATAGCGTCATGCCTTCGCGGGCCAGGCCCTGGATGACTTCCAGCACTTCCTTGACCATTTCCGGGTCGAGGGCGGCGGTAACTTCGTCGAACAGCATGACTTCAGGGTTCATGCACAGCGAGCGAACGATGGCGATGCGTTGTTGCTGACCGCCGGAGAGCTGGCGTGGGAAAGCATCGCGTTTGTCCAACAGGCCTACACGGGCCAACAAGGCTTCGGCCTGGGCGCGCGCTTCACCGCGGTCACGCTTTTGCACTTTGACAGGGCCGAGCAGCAGGTTATCGAGCACGCTCATGTGCGGGAACAGATGGTAGCTCTGGAACACCATGCCGATCCGTTGCCGTATCTCGCGCCAATCGGTGCCCTTGTCCAGCAACTCACGACCGGACAATTCAAGGCTGCCGCTGTGGGCCACTTCCAGCCCGTTGAGACACCGCAACAGGGTACTTTTGCCGCAACCGCTGGGGCCGAGGATGACGATCACTTCCCCGGCCTGCACTTGCAGGCCGATGCCGTCCAGTACCTGCTGTTCGCCGAAAAACTTGTTGAACCCCTTGAACTCGATCAATGCGCTCATGCTTGCGTCCAGCGCCGCTCCAGCACGCGGGAGGCGGCCGAGAGCGGGTAGCAGATGAAAAAGAAAAACAGGAACAATGCGCCGTAGATCAGCACCGATTCGTAGGTCCGCTCGATGATCTGCTGGCCGACCTTGATCACGTCCACCACGCCGATCAGCACCGCCAGGGAACTGGTCTTGATGATGCGCGTGTAGACGTTGATGGTCGGCGGCGTCATGCGCCTCAGGGCTTGCGGCAACAGCACATGGCCGTAGAGTTGCGCGCCGTTCAGGCCAATCGACAATCCCGCCTCACGCTGGCCGCGCGGCAATGAATGCAGCGCGCCGCGCACGACTTCGCCGACCTCGCTGGAACCCCACAGCGACAACACCAGGACCGCGCACCAGAAGCTCGGAATACTCAGGCCGAAAAAAATCGGCAGCCCGAAAAACAGCAGGTACAACCAGACCAGCACCGGGATCGCCCGGAACAGCTCCAGGTAGATCCGCAGAACAGCGTCCAGCCACTTCACGCCCAGCGTACGCAACACGCCGTAAAGCAAGCCGCCGACGGTGCTGAAGGCGATGCCCAGGAAAGAAATCGACAAGGTCTGCACGGCGCCTTTGCCCAGTTGCGGCAACGACACCCACAACAACTCAAGACCCGAACTGGCCATGCTGGAGCCTCCTTTCCAGACGGCTGAGCAACAGCGACAGCGGCAAGAACAACAGCACGCAGATCAACGTCAGCACGGCGAGCATTTCGTAAGTCTTGTAGTAGAGCGCGATGTAGCTTTTGGTGGTGTAGAGAATCTCCGGCACCGCCACGGCCGAGACCACGGTGGTCTCCTTCAGCAGGAAAATGAAGTTGGCGAACAGCGACGGCAGGCTGAGAATCCCGGCCTGCGGCAGAATCACGTAGCGCAGCAATTGCCCGTGGGACAGACCAATGGAACGACCGGATTCCAATTGCGCCTGCGGCACCGCGTCCACGCCCGCACGCAGCACTTCCGTGAGGTAGGCACCGCCCAGGAACGTCATGGTGATGATCGCTGCGGCAAACCCCGAAACCTTGATACCCAGCGCCGGCAACGCGAAATAGACGAAGAACAACTGGATCAGCAGCGGCGTATTGCGCGCCAACTCCACATACAGGCCGACCAGGCGTTGCAGGTAAGGCGTGCGCGACACCAGAATCGTCGCGTTCAACAGCGCCACCAGCAGCGAGGTAACGATGGCGACAAGGCCGACCTGCAGCGTCACGCCCACGGCCTTGAGAAACGCCGGGAGGGTGCTGAGGATAAAAGCGTAATCGAAGTTCATTGAACATCCTGGACGCCGCTCGATAAGCGGCGGTAGCGCGGTCCTTGGGCAGCGGGTAGCTGCTCGGCAAGCGCTGACTTTAAAGGTATAAGAATTGAAATTTAAATACCGTTAAAGCATATGGATATCACCCGAAAAACTATCTCTTGTCGATCAGGCGGTGTGAAACCGCCTTTGATCTTGTGGCGAGGGAGCTTGCTCCCGCTGGCCTGCGAAGCAGGCCCCTCTATTCTTGAGGTAGACCGCATGCCGGTTTGCGACTGCTGCGCAGCCGAGCGGGAGCAAGCTCCCTCGCCACGGGTAAGCCGTGCCGCTACACGATATGTTGAGCACAAAAAAACGCCGACGCTGTATCAGCCGTCGGCGTTTGTAACTGCGTTAAGGTCTACCGCGCCAATCAGAACGCCGGCAGTACCGCGCCGCTGTATTTCTTCTCGATGAATGCCTTCACTTCCGGGCTGGTCAGCGCCTTGGCCAGTTTCTGGATGGCCGCGCTGTCCTTGTTGTCCGGACGGGCCACCAGGAAGTTCACGTAAGGCGAATCCGAACCCTCGATCACCAAGGCATCCTTGGCCGGGTTGAGACCTGCTTCCAGGGCGTAGTTGGTGTTGATCATGTCCAGGTCGACCTGATCCAGCACACGCGGCAGCATGGCCGATTCCAGTTCCTTGAACTTGAAGTTCTTCGGGTTCTCGGCGATGTCTTTTGGCGTTGCCAAGGCGTTTTTCGGGTCCTTGAGTTTGATCAGGCCAGCCTTCTGCAACAGGATCAGGGCACGACCGCTGTTGCTGCCTTCGTTAGGGATGGCGATGGTTGCGCCGTCTTTCAGCTCAGCCAGACTTTTTACTTTTTTCGAGTAGCCGCCAAACGGTTCGACGTGGACGCCGATCACCGTCACCAGGTTGGTGCCTTTGCCTTCGTTGAAGCTCTTGAGGTAAGGCAGGGTCTGGAAGTAGTTGGCGTCAAGGCGCTTCTGGTCAACCTGTACGTTGGGTTGTACGTAGTCGGTGAACACCTTGATTTCCAGGTCCACGCCTTCTTTGGCCAGGGCCGGCTTGATCAGCTCGAGGATTTCAGCGTGGGGTACCGGTGTGGCAGCCACGACCAGTTTTTCCGCCGCCTGGGCCAGGCCCGAGGTCAGGGCTGCCGCCAATGCGGTGAACAACAGAACCTTTTTCATGCAGTGTCCTTATCGAATATCACTGTCGTCTTGGACGACGGCCAAATGTGGGCGTGCCAGCGAAGTGCTATCGCTGGCGTGATGCGGAAGATACCGATATTTTTTATGCCTTAACAATATCTTTTATTGATGTGCTTATATCAATAATGAATTTTCGAAGCTTGGAAGAACCTTCATGCCAAGCGGATCTCCGCGGCCCTTCTGATGATGTCACCATAGACATCGACGTACCATTTGACGAATTCATCGTAGTACCATTTTTTTGCTGATTCCGCATAGCCTTCGGCCTTTTTAATGTACTTGTCTCCTTCGACCGCATAGATGACGCCCTTGGCGAAGTAATTGACATAACCGACCCTATCCTTGGCTGTCAGCAAATTTTCAAGACGGTTTTTCAGAACCACGTGGTTGCGCTGCCCACCGCCCCGGATTATCGGGCTCGACGCCTTGGCATACATGCCAATGCGTGTAACACGCATGGCATTGCTGCGGCTTAATGTCACTAGGTCACCGAGCGAATCGACAGTTTTCGCCAGGGCAACAGACGTACCTTTGCCCAGTACTTTACCTGCCAGGGAAGCGCCACCAGAGACGACGCACAAGGCAATGCTGGTGTAACTCAGGACCTGGGTGACGACGGCGTCCGGAGCCGTTTCGTCCAACACGGCCGATGCAATCGAAGCCGCACCTGACACTACCTCCAGCGTCAAGGCCACGGCGGCCGAAAACGATAGCCCCACCAAAGGCGTGGAGGCGCCTAAGGTCGCAACGGTGAGTGCAATGGACGCCAGCGTGAACGCAACGGCGAGGCCGATCTTGATCCAGCCGATAGTGGAAATATGACCCGTCGGATCGCGAAGATTGATCGGGTCCCCCAAGCAATAGGCATAGGGGTTGAGGCCGCCGCCATCGAAAGGGCTCCAGCTGTCCGGCCGATGGAATCGCATCAGCACCGGATCGTAGGCACGATAGCCGTTGCCAAGCAGGTAACAACCGGTCTGTGCATCCTGCGGCTCGCCGCCGAAACCGAACAGGCTACCCAATCCATCTGTCAGCGGGCGTTGGCCATAGGGCAGATACGCGTGCCGAGTATTGCTGCCGCCAGAAAAAGCTTGCAGGACGTTGCCACAGCCATCGGTCCTGAACAATGTCGTTTCCTGGCCTTGCACCAAGGCCAGCAACTGCTGTTCTTCACTCATGATGCTGCGGCCGTCGTCCTCCGTTACTTCGCTGCATAACCGGTCTTCCCGATAGAACCGTTGGCATGGCTTCTGGCCCACAGACTCCACGGCATGGAGCCGGTCCGAAGGATCGTATTGATAGCGCCCCGACACTGACTCCGAGCCAGCCGAGCCTACGCTTTCCAGACGGCCCAATTCATCGTAGAAGAAACTGCGTCCTTGCGAATCGTTGAGCAGGTTGCCATCGGCGTCGTAGCGGAAGGTGGCATGGGCAGACGCGTAGTCCGGATGACTGTGGCTAACAGCGCTCAGTTGTGTCTTGTCTGGCAGGTCGTATCGATAATTCGCGATGTTCTCGCCGCCGGCGAAACGTGTGACGACCTGACGAATGTTATCCAGATAATCATAGATGAAATCCTGCGAAGTGATGTTTTTACCCTGGACGTCCACTGGCGCCTGTTCGCCTTCACAGGTGTAATGCTTCAACCGCCCTCGAGGATCGTAGATGAAGGATTCGGAGCGTACCGTCACACCTCCAACCTTTAGCACGCGCTGGCTCAGTTTATCGCCAGGCCCGAAGGACTGGGCCAATTCCTGAACATCATTGCCCTGGGCCAGTGAGCGGCGAAGAATCTCGCGTCCGAACTCGTCATACGCTAGATCGGTGACGACTGAAACGCCCGAGCGAACGTCGGTTAGGGTTTGAGAAGAAAGCAGACCACGAGCATCGTAGATGTAGGCGACTATCACCCCGCCCTGGGTAATACCCGACAAGCGCCCCGTCTCGTCGTAGCGACAGGTGCGGACCGTCCCATTGACGTCTGTATGGCTGATCGGCTTACCCATCAACGAATAAGTCTCGGAGCTTTCGTATCGATTGGATGAGGTCATCCATATCTCATGCCTGATTCGGCCTGAAGCAAAATATTCTAGGCGTCGTTGCACCGTGGAGTTGGCAGATTCCTGCAGCAAACCGGTATGCGGGTCGTACCGGTGTTTTGTGAAAACCTGCGCCTGGCTGCCGTTGCGTTCGGTGACACAATCATCCAGCAATGGATTCAGAGTGAAGTTCAGGACTTTGCCGCCCGCGGTGATCTTCTGCGAAGGATTGCGGCTGGAACCCTCATAGATCATCCGCTCGACTCGCTCACCGGTACGGGTGCAAACGATGCGCATCAGCCCATCGAAGTCGCGACTGCCCACTACATAGCCGTTCACGCTGATTTCTATCGGAAAATCACCTTGGCTTTGCGCCGCGTATTTTTTCTTGACCTGAGTACCGTCCGGCAACGTCGTGCTCAGCAACCGGCCGGCAAGATCATAGCTATAGAGAGTTACGCCAGCATCGGAAGCCGTCTGCTTCACGCATCGTCCCAGGCCGTCATAATTATAGGAAGTGACCTCCAACACCACGCCGGTCATGTCCATCCGCTCCACCCGCGACGGCTTGCCGAAAACATTGCTGAACGTACGCGTCTTGCCGCCTCCCTCCGTCCACTGCGTATGCGTAATGGCTATCGGGTCGATCTCGTCATGCACGACAGCCTGACCGCTTCGGCCGATGCGGCTCTGCTGTCCCCATGCGTCGTACTCATAGACGCTCCTGAGCGCTTTCGCCGCCCCCGCGAACCAGTCCACGTGCTCATCGGTCCTCAGGCGACCGAGACTGTCATATTCGGCTCGATAAATCAGGCGCATGGGAGCGCCGGGTGCGTCGACGTCTTGCTTGTGAACGCTTATTTTTCGGCCGAGCCCATCGGCGCGGGTTGTTGTAAGGGCGCCCCGCGAATCCTGCGCCACTGTTGTAATAAACGGATCTGCGGCCGAATAGGGTCGATAGGTGTATTGGCGGGATGCAGAACTGTCGGTACCCGGCATAACCGTTTCGCGAGTCAACTGCCCCAGCGAATCGTATTCCATGGTAATGCTGTTGGCGCCAGCGTCTTCAGACTTGACCAACCAGCCGGACTCATCATGCCAGCTCTGCCGCAAATGACTGAGTCCTCCGGCGCTAAAGACCTGATTCGTGCATACATTTGCGCTCTCGCGCACGTACCGATAGAGGTATACCGCTGGCACGCCGCCGACCGTTTCAACTTTCCTTTTCAGCCGTCCATGGAACAGGTCGTGAATGTCGCTGATGTACTCCAGGCGGCAGTCGACCTGCGGTTCGCTCACGCCCTCCTCATGCAGCGTTTCGCTGGCAAGCTGAACGCAACGGGCACCGTCGGTACGTAATGAAGGCAGCTCAACATAGGTATAACGGACCACGACTGTCGGTGCGGCGACGAAACCGGGGGAAGCAATAACGCGCTTCTGCTTGAGAAAGCAAGGCACACCCAAAGGACTGGCGGGACAATCGACGTTTCCCTGCATTGGGAAAAACTCGTAAACCTCGCGGGCGCCGCTCGGGTCGGTTTTTTCCAGCAGGTTTCCATGTCCATCGTAGACAGTGCGGGTTACTTCCTCGCGAATTTTGTCCTGCCGGCCATCTCCAATGTCCCGACGGTCAAACCAGCTATCGCTCACGGCACGAGGCATCTGAAACTGGGCGGGTTGGTCCCGGAACGGCTTATTGGGCACCTCATGATATTCAATCCTGCGCAAGTGCACTTTGCTGGCGCTGTTCGTTTCTTGCGAAACCATGGAATGGAATCGGTTATAGGTGCGCGTCACTCGCGAAGCCTCGCGTCGCTCTCCGTTGACGAGCGCCATGTGGATCTCGGTGCAGGAGTATTCGTAAGCCCAGTTCAGGCGAAAAAGTACGTCCTCATCTTCCGTCCAGGACACACGGGAATTAAAACCCAGAAAATTTTGCGCCGAATATTCGTAGCGGGTGACGAGTGCCAGCTGCCCACCTCCAGGCGACAGGGTTGACTGGATGACAGCAGGTACCGAAGGCACCGGCGCCCCCGTTGGCAAACGATGGGCGTCGGGCTTGTACACCAGGACTTCGCGCAATCCGCTGGGCTGTAGAACCTCGGCCATCACTGAAAGGCCGCTGATCCGCTTATATTCAAAAGACCACGTCAAAACCTTGTTTTCGGCCGTGACCAAGCTAATGTGTTTCAGCAATTCATTATGGCGGAGCAGCGAGTATTGAAGCCTTTTAGAAGGGATATCAGGCCACAGAATGATCGCCGGTGATTGCCGCCCGTCAACGGCGTAATCAATGCTCAAGAGGCGATGATGCTGGTCACGGACCTCCGTCAATTGCCGCCGTCCCGATATGACGCGATACGAATAGGCAGTCTCACGACCTTGAGGAGTGAAAAGGCTGGTCAGCAACCATTCTCCGGACGTCTCATTGGGTCGGGAAAGAACCTCGGTCGTTCCATCAATGTGGTCAATGTAAAGATCGTTACCTCGCATCTGGGCTTTAAGATTATCCAGCTTCTTGTCTTCAAAAATGGCCTGGCCGTTGAGAATTCGCAGCCGGTAGGTAACACCGTTTGAAAGCGTCAACTTACGTCGATGCTGATCGTAGCAACATACTCGCAGGGCCCAGCCGGCTCCCAGGCCCTAATGTCGACGGTTGAAGGAGTCGTAGGCAAAAACAAGCGGAACCTTAGCCCCGTCAGGCGCGTCGACAGAAGTCGTATTCAATGCAAGGCTGCAACTAAAACTTCCCGTGCGCGGATCAACCCCCGAACGTATGAAGCTGTCAAACTTGAAGGCAGCCGAATCCAGCGATTGCTCGGATTTTGTTTCCATATTGATCACTCATCCTTGAGGAAATTTTGGCGGGTCAAGCCAAGGTTATGGCAACAGGATTTTCGGACAGCCGAACCTTTATTGAATGTGGATTGCCGTATATATCACGCGCGCTCAACTCCACAACCGCTATGTGCTCGCGCACCGTCACGTCTCCGCCTTTTCTTGCAAACACGAGAACCAAGGCAAGTTTCTCCTTATCCCATACAGCGTTATCGGGCATCTGCCATAACGATAACGAATTCGTGATATTCCGCCCGGAAAAATAGCCAACGGCGTAATAACCTGCATACCGATCACTCTCGGCACCTATTTGTAACTGGTTGGCCATCCGACATTCGGCAACGAATTTTACCTGTCGCGGCCCCTCCATCAACTTTAGTTCGTAAGCCTGGATTTCGGTAAAGTCTCGAAGCTCGCCGTAATATCTCTTCTCCTCTGAAACCAGAGAATATTGGGAGCTGCCATACAGGGGAACATCAACTGGCGTCAACTGCACAGAGCCGAAGTCAGTGGCTTTGTCCGCATAAAAATATTTGCCATCACTACGAGTAATACGAGGCCTGATCACGATGGGTTCATTGGCTGTCGTGGTAACGTAAAACTCCTTAACGGATACAAATTCCCCAGGGTCTACAGAGCCCTTGATGGCGGTATTGGAAGGAAACGACCGGTAAGTGCGATTATGGTGCCGGGTATACTTCCAGATCCCAGGCTCTTGATGCGAGGTATAGACAGTCTCAGTCAGCGGTTCATTTGTGCTCCTGTCGGTCAATACAATGGAGTCCAGCTCTGCCTGGGACAGGCCTACGGCAGACCCGCGCTCATCATCAGCCTTGACGACAACAAACAACTTCAACTGCTGGAAACCATTCATGTACAAGTGCTCTCCACCGTTGGCAGAGAATATTTCAAATCTGGACAAGTCGGACCAACAAAGTTGATCGTCAATTATGGAGGGAGAAGGGGCATCACCACTTTCTAGAAGATTGTCATGTTCGTATAAATGTTCAGAGTGCTCACCATTTTCCATGGGCGCATCATTATCGAAGTCCATTTCGAGATCCTTACTATAGTTACAGGTTACGATTAGCCTCCCTAATCAGGATGGCCATTTTTTCCGCGCCCATTAGTCTATAATTTTCGATCCTTATCAAGCGCCAGACACTAACAAACCATGTCCGGCTATTGCATCAATCTACGTGATAGAGCACAAACACATCGCACCCCGACGAAATAGCCAGACCGAAACCACGCGTCACCGCAGGGTTGGACAAAAAAACATTTAGAGTTTACTTATCCATTCTTTTAGTTGATCGAGACGCGCCCGGTCATGGTTCCTTAACTCTTGGACCATTCGTTCAATGAGTACTAACGGCTCCAACGGTTGTGGCAAATTCAGATGCTCCGGCAAAATCTCATCGCCGGCACTCACCAGCAATGCAAAATGAATAACGTTCTCCAACTCGCGGGTGTTGCCCGGCCAGCTGTGGCGTTCAAGCTCCCGTTGCGCCGCTGCACTGATCAGCGGCACGGCCAGGCCAAGGCGCTGGCTGTAGATGCCCAGGAAGTATTCGGCCAGGGAAAGGATATCGCCCACCCTCTCGCGCAAGGCGGGTAACTCGAGCTGTCCCTCGCTCAGATAGTGATAAAGCCGGTCATGAAATTTTCCGGCGTCCACCGCTTGCGCCAGATCAATGCTGGTGGCCGCCACCAGGCGCACGTCCACCGGGCTCGGTTGTTGGGCGCCAACACGCGTGACCTCATGGTTTTCCAGCGCCGCCAGCAACTTGATCTGGATCGGCAGCGGCAGGTCTCCGATCTCATCCAGGTAGAGCGTGCCGCCGTTGGCCGAGCCGAACCACCCGGCCCGACTGCTGGCCGAACCGCTATAACTGCCGGCGGAATAACCGAACAATTCGGCGTCGGCGTAGGTCGGGCTGATAGCGCCGCAATTGACCGAAACAAACAGCCCACCGCGATTGCTCTCGCGATGGATATGCCGGGCCAGCAGCTCCTTGCCGGTGCCGGTTTCGCCGCGAATCAGCACCGAAACCGCCCGTGGCGCCAGTTGTTCCAACTCCTGGCGCAACTGCCGCGAACGCGGGTCGACGAACACCAGTGCCTTGGCACGGATGCTCAGGGGGCTTTTTTCCGAGTCGGGAAAGGTCAGCAAGGGCTGACCGAAGGTTTCATGCAGGCTCATGGCAGGCTCCCGCCCCAAACCGCCGGCGAGACGGAGGGCATTAAAATTCAGGCGCGACGCAGGGCGTGATGCTCCATGCGGTTTTGCAAACGATAGAGATAAGCGAAACCCTGCTCCCAGCGCTGGTGGCCGGACTTCACATTGATGTGCCCCGCCCCGGCCAGGATCCCGGCCTCGGCCCCCCAACTCCGCGCCAGCTCCATGGCGCGCGCGGCACTGACCGCCGCGTCGTTGTCGGAACTGACCACTTGGCTGGGAAACGGCAACAAGTCCGTGGGAATCGGCGCGAAGTTGCGTAGCGCCGAGGCACAAGCGGGCCGCTCGACATCCGCCGGCGCCACCAGCAACGCGCCACGCACCTGCCGCAGGAATGGCACCGGCGCGGTGGCGGCCCAATGGGCCACGGTGATGCAACCCAGGCTATGGGCGATCAGAATCACCGGTGTGCTGTCGCTGGCGATGGCTTCGGCCAGCGCGGCGACCCAGTCTTCACGCCGTGGCGTCAGCCAGTCAGCCTGCTCGACCCGGGCACTGTTGGGCAGGCTGTTCTGCCAGTGGGTTTGCCAATGATTTTCCGGCGATCCTTGCCAGCCCGGCACAATCAGGTAGCGAATCGATTCGTTGCGCATGGGTGCTCTCCTGCTTGTCTGTTCCCGGACGAGTATAAGGAGGAGAGTTATATTATTTAAGGAATAAGGAGCTATTTGGTAATACTAAAATCGAATAAAACGATTATCTCAGTGGGAGCGAGCCTGCTCGCGAATAGGACCATCAATCAGCATAGATGCGGCAGACTGCCGCTTTCGCGAGCAGGCTCGCTCCCACAGTTCGCCACAGTTTTTTTACCGCGAGTCACTCGCTCCGTCCCTTGCGCAACAGCACGTCGAGTTGATCCACCACCACCGCCCAGTCGGCATCTTCAAGAATTTCGTCGCGCAGCAACTGCCGCTGGCCCTCGTTCCAGAAGAACGCTTCGGACAGGTGCAGCTCGGGCTTGAGCGGCGAGTGGATGGCGATGAACTGATCGATGCTGACGGCGTCGTCGGGCAGACCGAGTTGTTTGAATAACGCGGGCAGCGTATGGACTGGGGATTCCATGCGGGACTCCTGAGCATGAACGGATGGCTGGCTGTGTTCCTCAGTCTAGACCCTCCTACTCCACCAGCCTCAACTCCCCATCGCAATACACCACCTCACGCCCCAACCATCCCACGTCTACTTGAGGCAGTACCGCCGAAGGTTTGCGCAGTTCACGCAGCAACGTCGAGCCATGGGACAGGCGGCCGCCCATGCGCGCGATCACGGCGCGGGCGCCTTGATAGTGAGCGTGGCGGCCAGGGTCCAGGGTGTCTTCCAACAGGATGTCGTCGCCAAGAATGCCCTGGGCCTGGCCCGGGTAGATCAGGAATCCGCTCGCCTGCTCGGTGCCTTCACGACCGTCCTGCCAGAAGCTGCCGTCGCGGCTGCGGATGTCCCGGTGCGGCGCGAACCAATGCTCGCGGTCGGCGCTCGGCATGGCGTGGTGCAGGCGGAAAAAGATCCGCATCAGGTTGTCGCGATACCATTCGCGCACCTGCAAGTAGTAGCCGCGCAGCCCTGGCAGGCCGGCGCCATGGGCCAGGCGAATCGTTAACGGCCATTGCGGGAAGGGTTGCAATGGCAGCTCGGTCGGCGCCGGGCGCGGCGTTGCCGGATCGGTTTCCCAAGGCAAGCGATGAGGGCTGTGTTCGAGATTGTCATAGGCGGTCGGCGGTCGCCCCAGCCAGTCGCCGCCACTGCTGGCCAAGGCGCTGGCGATGCACAGGTTGCCCTGCACCACGAACACGTAGAAGCGAGTAAACCAATCGGCCAGGTGCTGGCCGTCAGCGCCTTGTCCGGTCAGTTCGTGCAGCTCTCGGTCGAAACGGCGCAAACCGTTTTCCAAGGTAAGCAGATGCCCGCGAGCGATACGCTGCATGCGCAAAAACAACGGCAGCGACCGCAGCAGGCGCAGCGGCCGCCAAGGCAAGTGCGGCGTTGCCCCACCGACCTCGCCGGCATAGCTGCTGGCGCTGACGCCCCAGTCGGTCAGCCGGGCGAGAAACAGGTCGTTGTTGATATACGAGGCGCCGCCAAACACCGCGGTGAAAGGCTCGTTGTCCTGCAAAATCCGTGAATCCCAACGCGCCATGATCGCCGGAATGCTTGCCGCCGCACGACGCTGGGCGTACTCCACCAGGACGCTGGGCTGTGGCGGCAGGATCTCGGCGATGTTGGCGGCGGTCAGGTGGCGGCGCCAGCCGTAGTCGCTGATCGGCCGGTATTGCAGCAACCAGAGTTGCGTGCCGTCCCAGGCCCATTCGACATCACCGGGCACGTAGTGGAAGACCCGCAGCACGCCCTGGAGAAACTGCCACAGCGCTTCGGCGGTCAGGCCATGGGCCGGCGTGAATGTACCACTGTTCCAAGACTCGCCGAGACGGGAAATGATCGCTCGATCAGGGCTCACCTTGCCATCGGCCAACGACTCCAGATGGCCTTCGACCCATTCCAGCTCAACCGAAAGGTGACGCACAAAGGCGATCCCGGACAGCCGTGGGGTGATGAAACGCTGCACCACCACTTCCTCGACACCCGCCGCGCTCAGCTCGGCAATGCGTGTCGGCACATTGTGTGTCGGCTCGCGCAAGTAGGTGGTGCTCAAGCCCGCATTGGCCGCATCGGCCTGATCCTCCCCGTAACTGGAGGAACGCACGGCCCAGGCAGCATCCGGCTGGCTGCACAAAAATCCTGGCAAGCGTGGATCATGACAATCGTTGAGTGACAGCGCCGCTGGCACCGGCTGCCCGGCCAGCTCCGCCAGGCGCAAGCGGCCACCCTTGGTGTGCGCGACGAACCCGCGCTCGCCGGACTCCAGCCAGGCGGCGAATTCAGCCGGTGAGTCGATCCACGGGTAGTGGCCCCAACCGGGCTTCAAGCTGATGGTCAAGTCGGCGCGGGCAAGAATGGCTGACCATGCCGCTGCCTGGGCGATGCCGAGCATCTTGTCCTGATCGCCCCATACCAGTTCGACCGGGTCGCTGATCCACTCCAGCAACGGCAACGCGGTGTCGGCGCGCACCAGATCCCAATGCGGCACAAAGGCCCGGCAGCGGGCATAGCCGGCGCCCATGCGCTGGTACTGCGCGGGCGTCCATTGCTGGCGGGAGAACTTGTGGGCGAACAGCCTTGGCTTGTTCGCCAGCAGCCAGTGAATGGTCTTGCGAATCGGCAGCGGCGACATCAGCGCCGGCAATCGTCGCTGCCACAAGAACGCACCCACCGGCGCCAGCAAAACGCTGCGGCAAAAGTGTCCGGGCCGGCGTTGCAAGGCGTGCAGCACCAGCAAGGCGTTCACCCCGACCGCCATTATCGCACTGCCCTTTACCGTTGCCGCGAGCAACGCCTGTGCGTAGGCCGCCAGGTCTTCACAAGGAGCCTGAGGGTTGTCGCCGAAACCGGGCAGCTCCAGCGGCACCACGTCGTAGCGTTTGAAGTGCGGCAACGCGTCGTCCCACCAATCGGCAGCGCTACCGTTGCCGGCCAGCAGGTACATCCTCGGCTTGCTCATGGACAGTCCTCAGGCCAGGTCGCGCAGGGCAGCGTCGAGTGTGGGGTAACGGAACGTATAACCGGCCTGAACGAGACGATCGGGCACCACGCGCTGGCCGTCGAAAAACAGCTGGGCCATCTCGCCAGCCAGGGCGCGCACCGGCGCGGCCGGGATGTGGAACCACACCGGGCGCTTGAGCGCCTGGCCGACACGTTCGGCGAACAAAGCCTGACTGACCGTTTCCGGCGCTACCAGGTTGTAGGTGCCGCTCAGGCTTTCGTCCTCGAAGGCACGGGCGATCACCTGGATAACATCGTCGCGGTGCACCCAACTCATGATTTGCCGACCATCGCCCATCCGCCCACCGAACCCCAGGCGAAACGGAATCAGCAACGGCAGCAACGCACCGCCCGGACCGAACACCACGCCCAGGCGCATCACCACCTGTCGCACGCCCAACTCGGTTGCGGGCCGCGCAGAGGCTTCCCAACGCGAACAGAGTTCGGCCATGAAACCATCGCCCTGGCTGGCGCTTTCATCGAGGCTTTCGCTGGCGTCGCGCACGCCATAAAAACCGATGGCCGACGCTTGAATCCACAACGCCGGTTTGTGCCGGGCGTTCTTCAACCCTGTCATCAAGGCTTCGGTGGTATCGACCCGGCTGGCGATGAGTTGCGCCTGGCGCCTCGGGCTCCAGCGCGGCCCGGCCACCGGCGCGCCCGCCAGGTTGATCAGTACATCGAAGGTTTCGTCATGGCCCAGCTTGCCCAGCGAACGCACGCAGCGGGCGCGGCCGTCAAACAGATAGGCCGCCCTCAATGGATCGCGGGCCAACACGCTGACCGTGTGCCCGGCATCGAGCAACTGATTGACCAGGGTCTCGCCGATAAACCCGGTGCCTCCCGTGACCAGCACGCGCTTGTAGGCAACACCGGCAAACGGGTTGCCCGGCTTGCCCTGGCGCTGCATGCGCAAGGCGGCCAAGCCGTCGCGAATGCCCGAGGCGGTGACGCCGATGGCAAACAACGTCAGCAGCCAGCCGCGCCAGCCCAGGTCGATCGTGCTCAGGCCGGTCGGCAGGCTCGCCCACTGCGCCAGTTGCACGCCGTACAGCGCGAAGAAGGCCCCACCGTTGACCGCCAGCACGGTGTGCATGATGCGCTCGATGGGCGGCAGTTTGCGGCTACGGTCCTCGACCACGAAATCCCACAGCGTCAGGCCGATCTCCAGGGCGAACAGCAGCGCGATGACGATCGCCCATGTCCCTTCGAAGGCCAGATGCGCGATACCCAGGAACAGGATCCCGTAGAAACACGAGCGCAGGGAGTGGATGGAGAGTTCCAGCCGCGCACTGTGGCGATAGGGCAAGGCAACGGTGAGTTCATGGTGATACAGAGTATCCAGCGCACCGAGGATGGCCTGGGCAATCAGCAGGGCAATGGCCCAGTCCAGCGGCGAAAAATCAGGCATGGTTCGACTCACTCGATGTGTTGTCGGTCAGGGCGGTGCGGCGATCATGGCGATAAAGCCAGAACAGCGGCGGCAGTAAAACAAGTAATGCAAAGCTGTCGAACCACAGGTGCGACCAGACCCGCGCCTGGGCGGAAACCAGCATGTCCTGAGGCGCCCAGAGCAGAATGCCGACGATCAGCCAGCCCCAGGGCATGGCAGTTTTCAGGCGATCGCCGAGATGGACCAGGGCGAGCATGTACAACGCATAGCTTTGCAACGTGGCGCCGAACAGCGCCAGCCACCAGACCTGTTGCGTGCGGACGGTAACCGGCACGATGTCCGCACCCCAGAACGCCTGCTCGATGGTGTTCAGGTAATCATCGAGCAAGCCGGAGTGACCGGCCCAGGTCAGCGTAAGACCGGCGAGCAGATGCATCAGGGCCGCAGCGTACAGCCAAACGACCAGGGCTTTGCGAAGGGGGCTGG
This sequence comes from Pseudomonas sp. Z2-11, assembly GCF_054161305.1. NCBI lineage: Bacteria > Pseudomonadati > Pseudomonadota > Gammaproteobacteria > Pseudomonadales > Pseudomonadaceae > Pseudomonas > Pseudomonas sp. Z2-11. The sequence continues at coordinate 227,934 of NZ_CP096395.1, read as the reverse complement.
GAGGGACTGGCATTCCGTGTCCTGAAGGCTTGCTTGGAGGCGGCAAGTCTAATGGAAAAGGAAGGGGCTTTACTTGGCTAACAAGCCGGGCAGCGATAAATAAAATCCACTGCCTGGAGTCAGTTGGCGGGGAAATGGATCGGCTGGAATTCAAGCGTCAGGTTGAAAGGCCTGTGGTGAATCGAAGACCGCCATCGCGAGCAAGCTCGCGATGGCGTCAGCCCAGACACCCCCCCTCGCCACGGATGCTCATGAATGGCTTACCTTTGCATCCCCCAACGCTTCACCGTCACCCGTTCCAGGCTGTCGAATACCAGGTTCTCTATCAGCAGCCCGATGAGGATCACCACCGCCAGCCCGGCAAAGACCTTGTCGGTGTACAGCTCGTTGCGGTTCTGGAAGATGTACCAGCCCAGGCCGCCCTTGCCGCTGGTGGCGCCGAATACCAGTTCGGCGGCGATCAGGGTGCGCCAGGCGAAGGCCCAGCCGATTTTCAGCCCGGCGAGGATCGACGGCAGCGCCGCCGGAATCAAGATGAACAGCACAAAGCGCAGGCCCTTGAGCCCGTAGTTGCGCCCGGCCATGCGCAGCGTTTCCGACACGCCGAGAAACCCCGCATACATGTTCAATGCCAGCGCCCACAGCACCGAATGCACCAATACAAAAATCAGGCTGTTCTGCCCCAGACCGAACCACAGCAGCGCCAACGGCAACAGCGCGATGGCCGGCAACGGGTTGAACATCGACGTCAGGGTGCTGAGCAGGTCACGCCCCAACTGCGTCGACACCGCCAGGGTGGTCAAGCCAAACGCCAGGACGATGCCGAGCAAATAACCCTTGAGCAGCACCACCAGGGAAATCCACACCTTGCCCAGCAACTCGCCACTGAGCAAACCGTCATGTAGCGCACTGGCAGTCTGCAAAAAGCTCGGCAGCAACAGGTCGTTGTTCTGGTAACGCGCCACGCCCTCCCACACCAGCGCCAGCACCAACAGGATCAAACATTTACGCAACCAACCCTGCTGCCAAAGGCGCTGGCCCAGGGGCAATTCCCGCTGCAGTGGTACGTGGGTCAGCGGTTGCAGATCGACTTCGTATTCTTCGCGCGCAGGCGATAACTGGCTCATGAAAGGCTCCCCTCAGTACGCGATACGAATGTCGGCAAAACCCAGCTCGCGTTCAGCATCCGGCGATTGGCCTTGTTCGAACAGCAGCGAATGAATCCGCCGCGCCGTGTGCTGGAACCCGACGCCGCCAAGGCTGTGCAGATCATATTGATGGCTGTGGATTTCCGCCCGGACCCGCCCCGGATGCGGTGACAGCAGCAGGATGCGATTGCCCACCACCAGCGCTTCTTCGATGGAATGGGTAACGAACAACAGCGTGAAGCGCACCTCCTCCCAGAGCAGCAGCAATTCCTCCTGCATCTTGCGGCGGGTCAGCGCATCTAGCGCCGCAAAAGGCTCGTCCATCAGCAGGATCTTCGGTTGCATCGCCAGCGCCCGGGCAATCGCGACGCGTGCCTTCATCCCACCAGACAAGGTATGCGGATAAGCATCGGCAAACGCTGCCAGCCCGACTTTATCGAGGTAGTGCAGCGCCCGCTCCTCGGCCTCGCGACGTTTGAGCGTGCCCGACGCCAGCAGCGCGAACATCACGTTCTGCTTGACGGTTTTCCACGGCGGCAGTTGATCGAACTCCTGGAACACCACAATCCGGTCCGGCCCCGGCGCGTTGACGGCTTGGCCTTGCAGACGAATCTCGCCCTCGCACGGCGATATGAAACCACCAATGGCCTTGAGCAACGTGGACTTGCCGCATCCGGACGGGCCGAGCAGTACAAAGCGGTCTGCCGGATCCACCTCGAAACTCACTTGATGGGTGGCGCGGACTACACGCTGCGGGGTGCGGTATTCCAGGCTGACGTTATCCACCGACAACAGCGCGGTGTCGGTGCGGGTGGCGTTGCTGGCCGCGTGGCCTGGCAATGGCGCGTTCATGACAATCAGCTCCCCTGCAGCGGTTTGGCGTCCTGGAAGAAGTAGTCTTCCCAGGAGGCCGGTTTGTTCTTGATGGCGCCGACGCGGTAGAGGAATTCGGCGAGCGGGTAGGTGTTTTTTGGCGTGACGGTAAATTCGATCTGCGGGTTTTCGATGATCTTCAGCAGAGTCGCCCGGTCGATCTTGGCCTTGGTCACGCGCAGGTAGGTGTCCGCCGCCGCGCCTTTGTCTTTCTGAGCAAACTCGGCCGCTTCGGTCAGCGCTTCGACGAAGGCCTTGTAGGTCTTCGGGTTTTCATCGCGGAATTTCTCGGTGGCGAACAGCACCGTGGGCGAATTTGGCCCGAGCACGTCATAGGAATTGAGCACCACGTGAACATTGGGATTTTGCAGGGCCTGATCCTGGAACGGCGGGTTGGAAAAGTGCCCGGTCAACTCGGTGCCGCCGGCAATCAACGCGGCCGTGGCGTCCGGGTGCGGGACGGCCAGGGTGTACTTGTCGAGGCGATTGAACTCCTTGTCGCCCCACTGCTTCGCAGCGGCGTACTGCAGGAAACGCGACTGCACCGACACGCCTACCGCCGGCACCGCGATGCGGTCCTTCTCGGTGAAGTCGGCGATGGTCTTGACGTTCGGGTTGTTGCTTAACAGGTAATAGGGAAAGTTGCCGAGGGAGGCCACGGCCTTGACGTTCTGCTTGCCACGGGTGCGGTCCCAGACCGTCAGCAACGGCCCGACACCCGCCCCGGCAATGTCGATGGAGCCCGACAGCAACGCATCGTTGACCGCCGCGCCGCCGGACAGCTGGGTCCAGTCGACCTTGATGTCGATGCCCTCCTCCTTGCCGTGCTTCTCGATCAATTGCTGGTCACGGACCACGTTCAGCAGCAGGTAGACGATGCCGAACTGCTCGGCGATGCGAATCTCGCCCTCGGCCTGGGCGCTGGCCGGCGCGACCAGGCTGCCGGCCAGCAAGCTGAACCCCAGGCCGATAGCCGCAGCCAGCGGTGCAAAAGCGATGCGTTTGGACATGGTGTTTCTCCGGGCTCTTTGCGCACTGCGCAGCCGGTCAGAAAGGGGCGTCGCCCTGGATAGTGGTGCGATACAGCTTGCGGCGCAGATGGCTCGGGCATCCGGCGGCGAGGTGGATCAGCGAGCGGTTGTCCCAGAACACCAGGTCGTGGGGCTGCCATTGATGGCGATAGATGTTCTGGGGCAGCACGCTGTAGGCATACAGCTCGGCCAGGATGGCTTTGCTTTCATCCTCCGGCAGGCCGACGATGCGGGTGGTGAAGCCTTCGCTGACGAACAGCGCCTGGCGCCCGGTTTCCGGGTGGGTGCGGACGATCGGATGCACGACTTCGGCGACCTGGGCCAACTGTTCAGGCGTCAGCGTCGGGCGCCAGTTACCTTCGAATTTGGTCTCGCTGTAACGCGCCGTGTAGGAATGCGCCGCCGAACGACCCTCGATCGCTTTACGCAGTGTTTCGGGCAAACCGTCCCAGGCCTTGTGCATGTCGGCGAACAGCGTGTCGCCGCCCTCGCTCGGCAGCTCCTGGGCGTGGAGCATCGAGCCGAGGCTCGGCAGTTCCTTATAGGAAAGGTCCGAATGCCAGAACTTGCCGGCGTCTCCCAGACCGATGGACTGGCCGTTCTCGATGATGTTGGAGACGATGAGAATTTCCGGATGCCCGGCCAGCAGGAATTGCTTGAGCACATGGATTTGCAGCACGCCAAAACGGCGGCTGAAAGCGATGTGCTGCTCGGGTGTGATGCGCTGATCGCGGAACACCACGACGTGATAGTCCAGGTGCGCGCGGTGGATGCGCGCGAAGTCCTGAACGTTGACTGGCCGGGACAGGTCCAGCCCGACGATCTCGGCACCTACGGCACCGCTGAATGGGCGTACTTCGAATGATTGCGGCGCGATGTTCGCGGCATTTGAATCTGGAGAAAAAGAGACGGCTGGCATACATCACTCCCACGCACGGCGCGCTTGAATGGGCGCGCAGTCGATCAAAAACTCACGGGGTCACCGTGTCGGTTTGTGTCGTGCGGCGCGCCGATTGGTCGGCAGGTACGCAGGGGGATGACTTTAAGGGTATAAGAAGGCTAATTTAAATACTTAAAATGCATAACCATATGGCAGAAGCTGTGGGAGCAACACGGCCGTGTGGCGAGGGAGCTTGCTCCCGCTGGCCTGCGAAGCAGGCCCCGGCATTCTTTCAGGCTGACCATCTTGCCTGGTTTTGCGAATGCTTCGCAGCCGAGCGGGAGCAAGCTCCCTCGCCACAAACGCTACGAGCACTGAGTCCAGGGCTTACCGCTCATGCAACGCCTCGGCCCGGGCCTTGATGATGGGCTTGAGCAGGTAGCTCAGCACGGTCTTCTTGCCGGTGATGATGTCCACCGACGCCACCATCCCGGGGATGATCAGCAAGGGCTTTTCAGGCGTGCCCAGGTGGCTGCGTTCGGTGCGCAACTTGATGATGTAGTAGGTGGTTTTCTTGTCTTCATCAGTGATGGTGTCGGCGCCGATCTGTTCCAGCTTGGCTTTCATCCCACCGTAGATGGTGTAGTCGTAGGCGGTGAATTTCACCGTGGCGTCCTGGCCGGGGTGCAGGAAGGCGATGTCCTGGGGACGGATCTTCGCCTCCACCAGAATGGTGTCGTCCAGCGGCACGATTTCCACCAGGTCGCTACCGGGCTGGATTACCCCGCCGATAGTGTTGACCAGCAGTTTGTTGACAATGCCGCGTACCGGCGACGTCACCAGGGTACGGCTCACCCGATCTTCCAGGGCCTTGCCGGTGGCTTGGGCCTTGTTCAGGTCGGTGCGCGCCTCATTGAGTTGGGTCAGTGCCTCGCTGCGGAACTTGCCGCGGGTCTCGTCGATCTTGCGCTGCACCTCCTTGATCGCCGACTCGGCGCGGGGGATCGCCAGCGTCGTCGCGTCCAGTTGCCCACGGGTCTCGACCTCGGCGCGCTTGAGCCGCAGCACTTCCACCGGCGATACCGCGCCCTGGGCCACCAGCGGCTCGGACATGTTGATTTCCTGGCGTTGCAGCGCCAGGCCGGAGCGGTATTGCGACTGCTTGGAGACGAACTCGCGCAATTCCTGCTGCCTCTGGATCAACTGCTCCTGCAAGCCGCCGATTTCATCGTGCAACTGCTGGCGGCGGCTGATGTACAGCGATTCTTCGCTGGCAGCCTGGCCCGGTACGGCCTTGAGTACATCAGCCGGGAAATTCAGCGGTCGGTCATCGACCTCGGCACTCAGGCGCTCGACCCGCAACAGCATGGACAGGCGATCCGCCTCGGTTTCGCCGACGTTGGAGACAAAGCGCGTGTCGTCCAGGCGAATCAACGACGCACCGGCGTCGACGATCTGCCCTTCCTTTACGAACAGCTCGGCGACGATACCGCCTTCCAGGTTCTGGATTTTCTGGATCTTGGACGAAGGAATCGCCTTGCCGTCGCCCTTGGTCACTTCGTCGATCTCGGCGAAGTTGGCCCACAGCCCCAGGAACACAAAAAAACCGATGATGCCCCAGATCGTCAGACGCACCACGCGGGGGGCGTCTTCGATCAGCGCCTTGTTGACTTCGGGCAGCGGTTGGCCATGCAGCGAGTCGGAACCTTTGAAGTAACGGCCAACAGCACCCTTGAAACCGGATTTAAGCAACACTGATCTGCCCCTTCTTCAACGCTTCCATGACGGCGGCTTTCGGGCCGTCGGCGAGAATCTGTCCACGGTCGATCACCAGCAGGCGGTCCACCAGCGACAGCAAGGATGCCCGGTGCGTCACCAGCAACACGGTCTTGTTTTCCACCACGGCGGCGAGGCGTTGTTTCAAGCGCTCTTCACCGGTGTTGTCCATCGCGCTGGTAGGTTCGTCCAGGAGCAGGATCGGCGGATTGAGCAGCAACGCGCGAGCCAGGGCGACGTTCTGGCGCTGGCCGCCGGACAGGTTCTGCCCGCGCTCACCGACTTGCAGTTCATAGCCTTGCGGATGTAGGCGGGCGAATTCGTGTACGCCTGCCAGCTCCGCGGCCTGAAGCACCAATTCATCCTCGACGTAGCGGGCACCTGAAGTGAGGTTGTCGCGCAGGGTTCCGGACAGCAGCTGGATGTCCTGGGGCACGTAGCCGATGTTGTAGCGCAGCTCGCTGACGTCGATCTGGCGGATGTCCACGCCGTCCACCAGCAACGCGCCGTCATCCGGCTGGTAAAGCCCCACCAGCAATTTTGCCAGGGAGCTTTTGCCCGAGCCGCTACGGCCGATGATGCCGATTTTTTCGCCCGGCTTGATCACCAGGTTGATGTTCTTCAGCGCGGCGTTCTGCTGGTTCGGATAGGTAAAATTCAATTGCCGACATTCAATGGCGCCCTGCAACACCTTGCGGCTGAGCGGGCGCTCGTCGAAATTGCGCTCCTGGGGCAGCTCCATCATCTGGTCGACGGAAGTCATCGTCACCCGCGCTTGCTGATAGCGGGTCAGCAGGCCCGACAACGAGGCCAATGGGCTCAGTGCGCGGCCGCTGAGCATGTAGCAGGCGATCAGCCCACCCATGCTCAGGTTGCCGGCGATGATCTGGTAGACGCCGAAGACGATCATGATCACCCCGGCCAGTTGCTGGATCAGCAAGGTGATATTCATCGCCAGGCCGGACAGCATCTTCACGCGCAGCTCAAGGCGGCTTAGGGTGCCGATGGTCTGTTCCCACTGGTACTGCCGTTCGCTTTCAGCGTTGTTGACCTTCACCGCATCCAGGCCGGCCAGGGTTTCGATCAGGCTGGACTGGCGCTCGGCGCCCAGGGCCATGGTTTTTTCCATGGTCGCTACCAATGGCTTCTGCAAGGCGTAGCCAATCAGCAAGGCGATCGGGAACGCCAGCACCGGGATCCACACCAGATGCCCGCCCAGGATCGCGATGACCATGAAGATCAACAGCGTGAACGGCAAGTCGATCAGGCTGGTCAGGGTCAGCGAGGCGAGGAAGTCCCGCAGGCTCTGGAACTCGTGGATGTTCTGGGCAAAGCTGCCGACCCGCGCCGGACGATATTTCATCGCCATGCCGACGATGCGCTCGAACAGCGTCGCAGAAATGATCAGGTCGGTTTTCTTGCCTGCCAGATCCAGGCACAGGCTGCGCAGCATCTTCAGGATCAAGTCGAAAATGTAGGCGCCGGTAATGCCGACCGCCAGTACCCACAGGGTTGATTCGGCCTGGTTCGGCACCACGCGGTCGTAGACGTTCATCACGAACAGCGGCGCGGCCATGGCGATGATATTGATCAGCAGGCTGGCCGCGATGGCATCGGCGTACAACCAGCGGGAGCGTTTGAGAGTGTCGCGAAACCAGGAACGCGCCCGTGGGATCAGCGTGCCGTGGTTGACGTCAAATTTATGCTGCGGCTGGGCGAAGAAAACCTTGCCACTGTAGTCATCGGCCAGCAGCTCGCGGCTGACGGTGACCTCTCCGCCATCGCTTTCGCTAAGCAGCAAGCGCGCCTGGTCGTCACCGGCCCAGCCCAGCAGCACGGCGCTGCGGCCTTCTTTGAGCAGCAGCAGAGCCGGCATGGCGATGGCCGGGATCTGTTCGAGCTTGCGTTGCAACACCCGGCCTTGCAGACCGGCACGGGCCGCCGCGCGCGACAATAAGTCGACGCTCAAGCGTTGCTTGGGCAACGGCAGGCCGGTGGTCAGCATCGCCGCGCTGGCAGGTTTCTGGTGCAGCATGCAGAGCGCCAGCAAACCATCCAGCAGCGGGTCATCGTGCAGCGTGCGCGGGTCGTGAACTAGTTCGACTGGACTGACTTCTGATTCCACGCTCGGCACTCTTTCGCTGAAAAACGGATGGATGGCTTAATTCATCCCAGGCAACTGGACCTTGGGTTTCACGTCGTTCTGCACAACGGATGCCAACGGCGCGACCACGCCTTGGCTTTTCAGCAACTGGCCCATGGTCGCCTTGATCCGGTACTGGCTGAACAGCTGCACGTTCTTGATTTCCGCCAGACGGCGGGAGGCGCTGAACAGCTCGTTTTCGCTGTCGAGCAAGTCGAGCAGGGTCCGCTCGCCGAGACTGAATTGCTTCTGGTAGGCGGTGCGCACGTTGGCACTGCGATCCACGTATTGCTGGGCGATCGGCACCTGGGCGTTGGCGTTGTTCAGGGCGTTCCAGGCCAGGCCCAGCTCTTCATTCAACTGGCGCAGCGCGTTGTTGCGGATATCCAGCGCCTGGTTGGACAGGTAGGACTTGGATTCCAGGTCGGCCTTGTTGCTACCACCGGCGTACAGGTTGAAGCGCATGCGCAACATGGCCTGCCATTCGTTGTTGTGGCCGTTCTGGCCGTCCAGGTCGTTGTCGGCGGTGCGGCCCAGTTCCGCGTCGAAGCGAGGGTAGAAACTCGACTTGGCGGCCTCGTACTGCTTCTCGGCGGCGGCGATGTCGGCTTCAGCCGAGCGCAGCACCGGGCTGTTTTCCAGCATCTGGGCACGGGCTTCGGTCAGGTTGGCCGGTAGCAACGCCAGAAAGTCGGCGGGGCGCTCCAGTTGGTCAGGCAATTGTCCTACGGCGCTGAGGTAGTTGGTCTCGGCATCGGCCAGGTTGGTCTGCTCGGTGATCAGGTTGTTGCGGGCCTGGGCCATGCGCGCCTCGGCCTGGTCCAGGTCGGCGCCGCTGCCTACCCCCCGGGACGTGCGCAACTTGATTTGATCGAAGATGCGCTCGTGACTCTTGAGGTTTTCCTCGGCCAGGCGCACGAACTCACGGCGGGTCAGTACGTCCAGGTACACCTGGGCGACGGTCAGCCCGGTGCGCTCGGAGGCATCAAGCAAGGAATAGGCGCGAGCACTGACGTTGGCTTGTTGACGCCCGACTTCGCTGGACGTCGCAAAACCGTCAAAAACCATTTGCGACAGACGCAGGCTCGATTCGCTGCGGTTCAGGGTTTCCCAATGATTATTACTGCCCGAACGGGTCGTCACGCTGTCGGTGCCTTCACGGCCGTAACCGGCTGCGAGGTCCACTCTAGGCAGGTAGCCGCCCTTGGCCGCCTTCAGCTGATAGTCCGCCGCCAGGCGGCTGTTCACGCCTGCCTGAATTTCCGGATGAACATCCAATGCTTGTTGCATGGCCTGCGGCAAGGTTTGTGCTTGTACGAAACTGGCGGCCAGGGCGAAGGGTAAAGCCTTGAACAGGTGCGAACGCATGGTTGGAAAATTCCCGAAACTCTTGTCTTGAATCACAGCGAAACGTGTCGCTGCATCGGATGATGGCAACCGGAATGACCGTATGTCGGAAAGTTCAGAACAGGGGCAGGAACACGCACCGAAAGAACAGGTCGCCGCTTAAATATCAATGTGACATTACAGGGGCGATTGTTTAGGATGGCCAGCATAAGGTCAATAGTTTGGCAGAAACAAAATAAGCCGACCTAGCTGTCAAAATATCGTCATATTTCCAGCGTCAAAACATTATCCCTTTGTGCGCATGAACGTCCAGACCGCTATGGCCAACGAGGCTGTCGGGTCCATGGAAGTCTACTGAACGTGGTACCCGGAGAGTCTTCAATGAGCAGTGTTATTGCCGTTGTCAAAAGCATTGTTGGTCAGGTTTTCGTCGTTTCCCCCGAGGGCATTCGGCGCGTACTCATTGAAGGCGATCGCCTCAACGTAGGCGACCAGTTGGACACCGGCCCTGCCGGCGCCGTCACGTTGGAACTGGCTGACGGCCGCACGCTCGACCTGGGCCGCGATACCCAGTGGAGCGCCAGCGCGCCGGACTCTTCCACCGACCTCGAACAGGCCACTGCCCAAGCCGCGCCTTCAGTAGAAGAGCTGCAGCAAGCCATCGCCGCCGGTGTCGACCCGACCACCGCCCTGGAAGCCACCGCGGCCGGCGCCACCGCTGCCGGTACAGGCGGAGCCGTGGGCGGCGGTCATAGCTTCGTCGTGCTGGATGCCACGGCCGGCAGCGTCGACCCCACCATCGGCTTCCCGACCGAAGGCCTCGCTGCGGCCGCGGCAACCGATGACAACATCCTGGGTGGCGACGACAACGCCGATACCACCGCCAACGCAGTGCTCAATGCGACGATGACTTTGAGCGCCACCCCGACCCTGACCGAGGCCGGGGGCGTGCTGGTCTACACCGCGACCGTCACCCAGGCGCCGCAAACCAACCTGACCGTAACCCTGTCCAACGGCGCGGTGATCGTGATCCCGGCCGGGCAGCTGACCGGTAGCGTCAACGTGCCCCTGGCACCGAACGACACGGCCTACAACGACCCCAGCCAAGTCAGCGTGACCGTCACCGGCACCACTGGCGGCACCGGCATCGCCGTGACCCTGCCGACCACGCCAGCCGTGACGCAGATCACCGACACCGTCGATACCACCACCGTCACCCTGAGCGCCGGCAATACTGTCACCGAAGGCGGCCAGATCACCTACACCGCGACGCTGACCAACCCGGCCCAGACGCCGGTGACCGTGACATTGAGCAATGGCTCGGTCATCACTATTGCCGCTGGCCAGACCACCGGTACCGTGGCTGTCGATACTCCGGCTAACGACGCCTATAACAACGGCAGCACCGTCAGCACTACGATTACCGGCGCTACTGGCGGTAACTTCGAAAATCTGGTGCCGAGCACCACGCCTGCGGTTACTACGATCACTGATTCGGCTGACGCCACTGGCCTGACTTTGACCGCCAGCGAAACCATCACCGAAGGCGGCCAGATCACCTATACCGCCACGCTGACCAATCCGGCCCAGACGCCGGTGACCGTGACGTTGAGCAATGGCTCGGTCATCACTATTGCCGCTGGCCAGACCACCGGCACCGTTGCCGTGGATACCCCGGCCAACGACGCCTATAACAACGGCAGCACCGTCAGCACTACGATTACCGGCGCTACTGGCGGTAACTTCGAAAATCTGGTGCCGAGCACCACGCCTGCGGTTACTACGATCACTGATTCGGCTGACGCCACTGGCCTGACTTTGACCGCCAGCGAAACCATCACCGAAGGCGGCCAGATCACCTACACCGCCACGTTGACCAATCCTGCTCAGACGCCGGTGACCGTGACGTTGAGCAATGGCTCGGTCATTACCATTGCCGCTGGCCAGACCACCGGCACCGTTGCCGTGGATACCCCGGCCAACGACGTCTACAACAACGGCAGCACTGTCAGCACTACGATCACCGGCGCAACCGGCGGCAACTTCGAAAACCTGGTGCCGAGCACGACGCCTGCGGTTACTACGATCACTGATTCGGCTGATACGACTGGCCTGACGCTCAGCGCCAGCGAAACCATCACCGAAGGCGGTCAGATCACTTACACCGCGACGCTGACCAATCCTGCTCAGACGCCGGTGACCGTGACGTTGAGCAATGGCTCGGTGATCACTATCGCCGCCGGCCAGACCACCGGCACCGTGGCTGTCGATACCCCAGCCAACGACGTCTACAACAATGGCAGCACCGTCAGCACTACGATTACCGGCGCAACCGGCGGCAACTTCGAGAATCTGGTGCCGAGCACGACGCCTGCGGTTACTACGATCACTGATTCGGCTGATACTACCGGCCTGACCTTGTCCGCAACCGACACCGTCGCCGAAGGCGGGTCCATCGTTTACACCGCGACCCTGACTAACGCTGCCGGCTCGCCTGTCACCATTACCCTGAGCAACGGCGCGGTGATCAACATCGCCGCCGGCGCTACCACTGGGACCGTAACTGTCGACGCGCCGAAAGACGATGTCTACAAGGATGCCGGCAAGGTTGAAGTCAGCATCGACAAGGCCGTTGGCGGCAACTTCGAAAACCTGGTGCCTAACACTGCACCAGTCGTGACCGACGTCACCGACACGCTCGACGCTTCGACTGTCAGCTTGACCGCTTCACCTTCCGTGGGCGAAGGCGGCGTAGTGGTGTATACCGCTTCGGTGAACGCTCCAGTCACCGGTGCTCCGCTGGTCGTCACGCTGTCGAATGGTCAAAGCATCACTATCCCAGTTGGTTCCAGCTCCGGCTCTGTGAACTTCACCGCGCCTAACGATGCGTTGGCGGGCGGTAGCAACCTGAGCATCAAGATCGACGACGCGAAAGGTGGCAACTACGAAAATCTGGAAATCGACGGCAAGCCTGCGGACACCGCAGTCACCGATTCGACTGATGCCACGGGCCTGACCCTGTCTGCGACCGACACCGTTGCTGAAGGCGGCTCGATTGTTTACACCGCGACCTTGACCAATGCGGCCGGCTCGCCTGTCACCATCACCCTGAGCAACGGCGCGGTCATCAATATCGCCGCCGGTGCTACCACTGGCACCGTGACTGTTGATGCTCCGAAGGACGACGTTTACAAAGACGCCGGCAAAGTTGAAGTCAGCATCGATAAAGCTACCGGTGGCAACTTCGAAAACCTGGTGCCGAACACTGCACCAGTCGTCACCGATGTGACCGACACCCTCGACACCAGCACCGTTTCGCTCACCGCAACTTCGACGGTTGGCGAAGGCGGCGTCGTGGTTTACACCGCTTCGGTGAACGCTCCGGTCATCGGTGCTCCGCTCGTAGTGACCTTGAGCAACGGCCAGTCCATCACCATCCCCGTCGGTTCGAGCTCCGGCTCTGTGAACTTCACCGCACCTAACGATGCGCTGTCGGGCGGTAGCAACCTGAGCATCAAGATCGACGACGCGAAAGGTGGCAACTACGAAAATCTGGAAATCGACGGCAAGCCTGCGGACACCGCAGTCACCGATTCGACTGATGCCACGGGCCTGACCCTGTCTGCGACCGACACCGTTGCTGAAGGCGGCTCGATTGTTTACACCGCGACCTTGACCAATGCGGCCGGCTCGCCTGTCACCATCACCCTGAGCAACGGCGCGGTGATCAACATCGCCGCCGGCGCCAAGACCGGTACCGTGACCGTCGATGCACCGAAAGATGACGTCTACAAAGACGCCGGCAAAGTCGAAGTCAGCATCGACAAGGCCGTTGGCGGTAACTTTGAGAACCTGGTCCCGAACACTGCACCTGCCGTGACCGACGTCACCGACACGCTCGACACCTCGACTGTCAGCTTGACCGCTTCCCCTTCCGTGGGCGAAGGCGGCACTGTGGTTTACACCGCTTCGGTGAATGCTCCGGTCACCGGCGCTCCGCTGGTCGTCACCCTGTCGAACGGCCAGTCCATCACCATCCCCGTCGGTTCGAGCTCCGGCTCGGTGAACTTCGCCGCGCCTAACGACGCCCTCGCGGGCGGCAGCAACCTCAGCGTCAAGATCGACGACGCGAAAGGCGGCAACTACGAAAACCTCGAAATCGACGGCAAGCCTGCGGACACCGCAGTCACCGATTCGACTGATGCCACGGGCCTGACCCTGTCCGCGACCGACACCGTAGCTGAAGGCGGTTCGATTGTTTACACCGCGACCCTGACTAACGCTGCCGGCTCGCCGGTGACCATCACCCTGAGCAACGGCGCGGTGATCAACATCGCGGCTGGTGCCACCACTGGCACCGTGACCGTCGACGCGCCAAAAGACGACGTCTACAAGGACGCCGGTAAGGTCGAAGTCAGCATCGATAAAGCCACCGGTGGCAACTTTGAAAACCTGGTCCCGAACACTGCACCAGCGGTGACCGACGTCACCGACACGCTCGACGCTTCGACTGTCAGCTTGACCGCTTCCCCTTCCGTCGGCGAAGGCGGCACTGTGGTTTACACCGCTTCGGTGAACGCTCCAGTCACCGGCGCTCCGCTCGTAGTGACCTTGAGCAACGGCCAGTCCATCACCATCCCCGTCGGTTCGAGCTCCGGCTCGGTGAACTTCACCGCACCTAATGATGCGTTGGCTGGCGGCAGCAACCTCAGCGTCAAGATCGACGACGCGAAAGGCGGCAACTACGAAAACCTCGAAATCGACGGCAAGCCTGCGGACACCGCAGTCACCGATTCGACTGATGCTACGGGCCTGACGCTTTCCGCAACCGACACCGTTGCTGAAGGCGGCTCGATTGTTTACACCGCGACCCTGACCAACGCAGCGGGCTCGCCGGTGACCATCACCCTGAGCAACGGCGCCGTGATTAATATCGCGGCTGGTGCTACCACTGGGACCGTAACTGTCGACGCACCGAAAGATGACGTCTATAAGGACGCGGGCAAAGTTGAAGTCAGCATCGATAAAGCTGTTGGTGGCAACTTCGAAAACCTGGTCCCGAACACTGCACCTGCCGTGACCGACGTCACCGACACGCTCGACACCTCGACTGTCAGCCTGACGGCTTCCCCTTCCGTGGGCGAAGGCGGCACTGTGGTTTACACCGCTTCGGTGAATGCTCCAGTCACCGGCGCTCCGCTCGTAGTGACCTTGAGCAACGGCCAGTCCATCACCATCCCAGTCGGCGCAAGCTCTGGTTCAGTGAACTTCACCGCGCCTAACGATGCGTTGGCTGGCGGCAGCAACCTCAGCGTCAAGATCGACGACGCGAAAGGCGGCAACTACGAAAACCTCGAAATCGACGGCAAGCCTGCGGACACCGCAGTCACCGATTCGACTGATGCTACGGGCCTGACGCTTTCCGCAACCGACACCGTTGCTGAAGGCGGCTCGATTGTTTACACCGCGACCCTGACCAACGCAGCGGGCTCGCCGGTGACCATCACCCTGAGCAACGGCGCCGTGATCAATATCGCGGCTGGTGCTACCACTGGGACCGTAACTGTCGACGCACCGAAAGATGACGTCTATAAGGACGCGGGCAAAGTTGAAGTCAGCATCGATAAAGCTGTTGGTGGCAACTTCGAAAACCTGGTCCCGAACACTGCACCTGCCGTGACCGACGTCACCGACACGCTCGACGCTTCGACTGTCAGCTTGACCGCATCCCCTTCCGTGGGCGAAGGCGGCACTGTGGTTTACACCGCTTCGGTGAATGCTCCAGTCACCGGCGCTCCGCTCGTAGTGACCTTGAGCAACGGCCAGTCCATCACCATCCCAGTCGGTTCGAGCTCTGGCTCGGTGAACTTCACCGCGCCTAACGACGCCCTCGCGGGCGGCAGCAACCTCAGCGTCAAGATCGACGACGCCAAGGGCGGCAATTACGAGAATTTGGAAATCGATGGCAAGCCTGCGGACACCGCAGTAACTGATACCCAGGACACCACCGGCCTGAGCCTGAGCGCCACCAACTCGGTCGCCGAGGGCGGCCAGATCATCTATACGGCGACCCTCACCAACGCCGCTGGTTCGCCAGTGACCGTGACCCTGAGCAACGGCGCGGTGATCAACATCGCTGCCGGCGCCAAGACCGGCACCGTAACCGTCGACGCGCCGAAAGACGACGTCTACAAGGACGCCGGCAAGGTCGAAGTCAGCATCGATAAAGCGACTGGCGGCAACTTCGAAAACCTGGTGCCGAGCACCACGCCAGCCGTGACCGACGTCACCGACACGCTCGACACCTCGACTGTCAGCTTGACCGCTTCCCCTTCCGTGGGCGAAGGCGGCACTGTGGTTTACACCGCTTCGGTGAACGCTCCAGTCACCGGTGCTCCGCTGGTCGTCACGCTGTCGAATGGTCAAAGCATCACTATCCCAGTTGGTTCCAGCTCCGGCTCTGTGAACTTCACCGCGCCTAACGATGCGTTGGCGGGCGGCAGCAACCTCAGCGTCAAGATCGACGACGCCAAAGGCGGCAATTACGAAAATCTGGAAATCGACGGCAAGCCTGCGGATACCGCAGTAACTGATACCCAAGACACTACCGGTCTGACGCTGTCTGCAACCGACACCGTAGCCGAAGGCGGGGCCATCGTTTACACCGCGACCCTGACCAACGCAGCGGGCTCGCCGGTGACCATCACCCTGAGCAACGGCGCGGTCATCAACATCGCCGCCGGTGCTACCACTGGCACCGTGACTGTTGATGCTCCGAAGGACGACGTCTACAAGGACGCCGGCAAGGTCGAAGTCAGCATCGATAAAGCTACCGGTGGCAACTTCGAAAACCTGGTGCCTAACACTGCACCAGCGGTGACCGACGTCACCGACACGCTCGACGCTTCGACTGTCAGCTTGACCGCTTCTCCTTCCGTGGGCGAAGGCGGCACCGTGGTTTACACCGCTTCGGTGAACGCTCCAGTCACCGGTGCTCCGCTCGTAGTGACCTTGAGCAACGGCCAGTCCATTACTATCCCCGTGGGTTCCAGCTCTGGCTCAGTGAACTTCACCGCACCTAACGATGCATTGGCTGGCGGTAGCAACCTGAGCGTCAAGATCGACGACGCGAAAGGTGGCAACTACGAAAACCTGGAAATCGACGGCAAGCCTGCGGATACCGCAGTAACTGATACCCAAGACACTACCGGTCTGACGCTGTCTGCAACCGACACCGTAGCCGAAGGCGGGGCCATCGTTTACACCGCGACCCTGACAAACGCAGCGGGCTCGCCGGTGACCATCACCCTGAGCAACGGCGCGGTCATCAACATCGCCGCCGGTGCTACCACTGGCACCGTGACTGTTGATGCTCCGAAGGACGACGTCTACAAGGACGCCGGCAAGGTCGAAGTCAGCATCGATAAAGCTACCGGTGGCAACTTCGAAAACCTGGTGCCTAACACTGCACCAGCCGTGACCGCCGTGACCGACACGCTCGACGCTTCGACTGTCAGCTTGACCGCTTCCCCTTCCGTGGGCGAAGGCGGCACCGTGGTTTACACCGCTTCGGTGAACGCTCCAGTCACCGGCGCTCCGCTCGTAGTGACCTTGAGCAACGGCCAGACCGTCACCATCCCAGTTGGCGCAAGCTCTGGCTCGGTGAACTTCACCGCGCCTAACGATGCGTTGGCGGGCGGTAGCAACCTCAGCGTCAAGATCGACGACGCCAAGGGCGGCAATTACGAAAACCTGGAAATCGACGGCAAGCCTGCGGACACCGCCGTGACCGATACCCAGGACACTACCGGTCTGACCCTGTCCGCGACTGATACTGTCGCTGAAGGTGGTTCCATCGTTTACACAGCGACCCTGTCCAATGCGGCCGGCTCGCCTGTCACCATCACCCTGAGCAACGGCGCGGTGATCAACATCGCCGCTGGCGCCACCACTGGCACCGTAACTGTCGACGCACCGAAAGATGACGTCTACAAAGACGCCGGCAAAGTTGAAGTCAGCATCGACACGGCCGTTGGCGGTAACTTTGAGAATCTGGTGCCTAACACTGCACCAGTCGTCACCGACGTGACCGATACCCTCGACACCAGCACCGTTTCGCTCACCGCAACTTCGACGGTTGGCGAGGGCGGCACTGTGGTTTACACAGCATCCGTAAACGCTCCAGTCACCGGCGCTCCGCTGGTCGTCACCCTGTCGAATGGTCAAAGCATCACCATCCCAGTCGGCGCAAGCTCTGGCTCGGTGAACTTCACTGCGCCTAACGATGCGCTGGCGGGCGGTGGCAACCTCAGCGTCAAGATCGACGACGCGAAAGGCGGCAACTACGAAAACCTCGAAATCGACGGCAAGCCTGCGGACACCGCAGTCACCGATTCGACTGATGCCACGGGCTTGACCCTGTCCGCGACCGACACCGTAGCTGAAGGCGGTTCGATTGTTTACACCGCGACCCTGACTAACGCTGCCGGCTCGCCGGTGACCATCACCCTGAGCAACGGCGCGGTGATCAACATCGCGGCTGGTGCCACCACTGGCACCGTGACCGTCGACGCGCCAAAAGACGACGTCTACAAGGACGCCGGTAAGGTCGAAGTCAGCATCGATAAAGCCACCGGTGGCAACTTTGAAAACCTGGTCCCGAACACTGCACCAGCGGTGACCGACGTCACCGACACGCTCGACGCTTCGACTGTCAGCTTGACCGCTTCCCCTTCCGTCGGCGAAGGCGGCACTGTGGTTTACACCGCTTCGGTGAACGCTCCAGTCACCGGCGCTCCGCTCGTAGTGACCTTGAGCAACGGCCAGTCCATCACCATCCCAGTCGGCGCAAGCTCCGGCTCGGTGAACTTCACCGCGCCTAACGATGCGTTGGCGGGCGGCAGCAACCTCAGCGTCAAGATCGACGACGCCAAGGGCGGCAATTACGAAAACCTCGAAATCGACGGCAAGCCTGCCGGCACCACCGTCACCGATGTCCAGGACACCACCGGCCTGAGCCTGAGCGCCACCAACTCGGTCGCCGAGGGCGGCCAGATCACCTATACCGCGACCCTCACCAACGCCGCCGGTTCGCCGGTGACCGTGACCCTGAGCAACGGCGCGGTGATCAACATCGCCGCCGGTGCCAAGACTGGCACCGTAACTGTCGATGCGCCAAAGGACGACGTCTACAAAGATGCTGGCAACGTCGAAGCAACGATCAAGACGGCCACCGGGGGTAACTTCGAGCACCTGGTGCCGAGCACCACGCCTGCAGCGACCGCCGTTACCGACACGCCTGACAACACCACCGTCAGCATCACCGGCAGCACTTCGGTCACCGAAGGCCAAGTCGCTACTTACACGGTCAACCTGACGAACCCGGCGCAAACCGAGGTAACGGTCAAGATCGTCTACAGCGGTACCGCCGCCGATGGCTCGGACTTCACCGGTGTCTACACCGTGAAGATCCCGGCCAACGCCACCAGCGCCAGCTTCAACGTGGCGACCCTGGACGACAAGATCACCGAAGGCACTGAAAACTTCGTGGTCAAGATCGACTCGGCCACCGGTGGCAACTTCGAGAACCTGGCGGTCAGCGGCACCAATGGCAGCGTCAGCACTTCGATCATCGACAACGATGCGGCGCCGGTACTCGATCTGGATGCCAACAATTCCAGCGGCAAGACCGGCGCCGATTACCAGGTGACCTTCACCGAAGGCACCGCGGGCCCAGGCGTATCGATCGGCGACACTGACCTGAAAATCACCGACCCGGACAGCACCCAGCTGACCGGCGCCACCATCGTGCTGACCAACCGTCAGCCTGGCGATCATCTGAACCTGGGCAATAGCGTCAACGGCATCAGCATCAACGCCAATAGCACCGACGGCAAAATCGTCCTGACGCTGACGGGCAATGCGACGTTGGCCGACTACATGCAGCAGATCAAGAACATCAGCTTCATCAACAACAGCGAAGATCCGAGCACCGTACCGCGCGTCATCACCGTGACAGTGACCGACGGCACGAGCTACTCCAACACCGCCACCACCACCGTGAACGTGGTCGGAGTCAACGACGCACCCGTAGCCACCGGTGGCGCGGTGACCGGTACCGAAGACACTTCACTGGTCCTCGGCTGGTCGACGTTCGGCGTCAGCGATGTGGACAGCTCCGCCGCCAGCCAGGGCGTGAAAATTACCGGGCTGCCAGGCGATGGCAAGTTGCAGTACCTGGACGGGGCGACGTGGAAGGACGTGGCCAACAACCAGACCTTCACCAAGGCCGACATCGACGCCGGCAAGCTGCGCTTCACACCCGATGCCAACGAATCCGGGGCCGATGGCTACGGCGGCAGCGGCGTGGGCAACAAGCAGGCTGACTACGCGCAGATCAAGTTCCAGCCAACCGACGGCCAGACTCTGGGCAACACCGGTACCGTGAAGATCGACATCACGCCAACCGCCGATGCGCCGACCCTCAACGTCGCCGGCAACAACGTGACCTCTACCGGCCTGATCAAGGAAGTCTGGACCGGCCTGTCGGGCCTGGGCACCGATGGCAATGGCGCGCCGTCCGGCACGCTCAAGTCGGTGATCGACGCCGCCGGCACGCCGAACAGCAGCACCAATGTGAGCAACGTTCAGAACGACGGCAACGTCAATCCGGGCACCGCGTCGAAGACCTCGGGCCTGATCTTCCTGGAAGCCGGCAAGACCTACACCTTCAGCGGCACCGGCGACGACAGTTTGCTGGTGACCATCGGCGGCAAGACCGCCGCGGCCATCACTTGGGGTGCGGGCGGCCAGTTGAACGGTTCGTTCACGCCGACCACCAGCGGCTACTACACCCTGGACATCTACCACCACAACCAGACCGGCCCAGGCAGTTATGACGTGAACCTGTCGGTCAACGGCAGCACGCCGGTGGACCTGAGCAGCGCAGGCGTACCGCTGTATACCGGCGTGGCTGACCTGGTGAATGCCGGGGTTTCCGTTTCCGACCTGCACGGCACCAATGGCGAAGGCTACTACGACGGCTACAAGCTCAACGAAGGCGCCGAAGGCGGCAGCGTGAAGCTGTCGAAAATCACCACCGCCCTGACCGACACCGATGGCTCCGAAAGCCTGAGCGTGAAAATCGGCGGCATGCCGGAAGGCAGTGTGCTGAGCGATGGCGCGGGACACACCGCAACCGTGGGCGCCAACGGCGAAGCTTCGCTCACCGGCTGGAACCTGGGCAGCCTCAACCTGACGCCACCGACCTACTTCAGCGGCCAGATCAACCTGACCGTAACGTCGACCTCCACCGAATCCCTCGGCGGGTCGGCAGTGACGACCGCGCAGATCCCGGTCACCGTTTACCCGGCGACCTATAACGCTGTCACCGCCACCTCCGGCAGCGACAATGTTACCGGTACCGACGGCAACGACATCGTGATCGCCGACATCGGCGGCCTGACCGTGGTACCGGGCGTCAACTACAACATCGCGTTCATGGTCGACAGCTCCGGCAGCATGAGTTCGTCGTCCGTTACAGCCGCGAAGAACTCGCTGACCCAGGTGTTCAATACGCTCAAGCAGAGCCTGGGCAGCAACTCCGGGACGGTGAACATCTTCCTGGCGGACTTCGACAACCAGGTCAACAAGAACGTTGCGGTCAACCTCAACGATCCGAACGCGCTGACACTGCTCAAGAGCGTGCTCGACTCGATGGTGTCCGGCGGCAATACCAACTATGAAGACGTGTTCAAGACCACCGCAAACTTCTTCAACAGCACCCAGGCCCTGAGTAATACCGGTGCGAAGAACCTGACGTACTTCATCACCGACGGTGAGCCAACGCGCTACCAGTCCGGCGAACAGACGAACCCGACGCTGTACGGCACCGTCAAGCTCGACGACGTGCTGAGTGCGTCCAACTATACCGTTGGCAAGTACTACACCCAGACGATCGACAGCACACACAAATTCACCATCGAAGAAAATGGCGACATGTACCTGTCGACCAAGAGCGGCAAGAACAACTGGAATGACAGTTACGTCGGCACGGTGCGTGCCGAGGGCAACGGCACGTTCGAGTTCTCCAACCTGGACGGCGGCGGGTGGGGCGACTCCTCGGCAGCAGCCGGCTCAGCGGCCAGCTTCACCCTGCTCAAAGGCTTGAGCAACGTTGAAGCCATCGGCCTGAACAACGGCGTCACCCTGGACGACCTCAAGCCGTACGACTCCGATGGCAAGCCGCAAACCAACATCGACCCCAAGGACCTGGCCAACTCGATCATCGGCCACACCGAAGCGACGTTGCCAGGTGCCGACACGGTCAATGGCGGCGACGGCAACGACATCCTGTTCGGCGACCTGGTGAGCTTCAACGGCATCGCCGGCGAGGGTTACCAGGCCATCCAGTCGTTCGTGGCCCAACAAAGCGGCGTGGACGTCAGCAAGGTCAGCACTTCGAACGTGCACCAGTACATCACCGAGCACTACACCGCGTTCGATGTGTCCGGTGCCCATGATGGCAATGACACTCTGCTGGGCGGCGCCGGCAACGACATCCTCTTCGGCCAGGGCGGCAACGATTTGCTCGACGGCGGCAAGGGCAATGACATCCTGCTCGGTGGCAGCGGCAGCGACATCCTGATCGGAGGCAAGGGCAACGACACGCTCATCGGTGGCCTGGGCGGCGATACCTTCGTCTGGAAATCCGGCGACACCGGCACTGACGTGATCAAGGACTTCAAGGCCGCCGAAGGTGACCGGATCGACCTGCGAGACCTGTTGCAGGGCGAAACCGGCAGCACCATCGACCACTTCCTGAAGATCAGCACGGTCGATGGCGTTTCTTCTCTGCAAGTCAGCACCACCGGTCAATTCAACGCGGCCAACACTGCGGCGACGCCGGACGTGACGATCAAGCTGGAAGGCAACAACTGGTCGAACATCAACCTGAACTCGCTCATCGCTGGCAGTGACCCGACCATCAAGATCGATCACAACAACAGCTGAACCTGACACAGACTCTGTGGCGAGGGAGCTTGCTCCCTCGCCACAGGATAAGTGTTCATAATCCCCACAGTTGGCCTATGCTGCCCAGCATGACGCCGCTTCATACATGAGGGATGCCCGATGTTTTATGTGCAACGCGATGCGCAAGGCCTGCTGGTGCGCGTCGAAGCCGCCGCTTATGCCGAGGCCACCGAGACCTTGCCGGCCGACAACCATGAGATCCAGGACTGGTTCGCCAACCAGGCGGTAGAGAACAGCCTCAAGCAACTCAAGCAGAGCGACCTGGAGATGATCCGGGTACTCGACGACCTGATTCAGGTACTCACCAGCAAAGGCGTCATCCGCGTCACCGACCTGCCGCCAGCGGCCCAGGCCAAGCTGATGGACCGCAACCAGGCACGGGAAGCGCTGGGCGGGTTGAGTCGGTTGATCGATGACGATGAGAAGGGGTTGATCTGATTCACCGCTGACCGTGGCTAGGGAGCAAGCTCCCTAGCCACGGGGTTATACGGTGTCTGAGCTGGCGCCATCGCGAGCAGGCTCGCTCCCACAGTGGATGGGGGGTAGATTTCAATCTTCAGCCCAACAAAAAACCATGTGGGAGCGAGCCTGCTCGCGAAGGCTCACTGACAGACAACGCAGCACTCATCCCCAACGCTTAGGCTCGCCCACCAACTGCCCTTGCACCCCAAACAACCCCATCTCGCGAATCACCGCCAGTTCGCCTTCCGTCTCAACCCGCTCGGCAATCAACGGCAGGTCGATGCTGTGGGCGGCGCGCTGGATGGCTTCGATGAACAGGCGCTTGTCGCTTTCCTGGTCGATGGCGCGAATATAACTGCCGTCGATTTTCAGATACGCCAGCCCCAGCCGCGACAAGTTGCCGATCATGCTGAACCGTCCGCCGAAACGCTGCAGGCTCAGGGAGAAACCGAGCTCGCGCAACTGCCGGGTCAACTGCTCCAGCACCGCTTGCTCAGGTAATTGCTCCTCACCGATCTCCAGGGTCAGGCGCGCCCCGAGATTGCCGTGAGCCCGCAGGATTTCAAAGACCTTGTTCAAAGCCTGCGGGTCGGCCAGCGTGGCAGAGGACAGGTTGAGCGCCAGGGATTGCTCGTGCCCGGCCATTTGCCTGAGCACCTGTTCGAGCATCAGGCGGTCCAGGCGCGCAGTCCAGCCGAAGCGCTCCAGCCATGGCAGGAAACGCCCGGCGGGAATGCTCTGGCCCTGATCGTCGAGCAGCCGCGAGAGCACTTTGTAATGCAGCACCACCTGGGTGTCCTGGGCGGCCACCACCGGCTGGAAATACAGCTCGAAGCGCTGGTTGCTCAGCGCCTGGTCAAGCAGGTTGTGCCAGGCATGGTGATCATCGCCAACGCTGGCCGACGCGCTGTGATCCAGGCAGGCCCAGCCCGGTTCACCCTGGGTTTCGGCCTGGGCCAGCGCCTGGTCGCCGAGCTGGAGCACCGCTTGCGGCGAGTCGCCGTGGACGAACGGCGCCAGCCCGATGGAGGCCACCGACGCCACGTCCGTCGCGCCGGTGGCGTGCAGGCTCGACAACGCGCCTTCGAGATTCTGCGCCAGTTGCAAGGCTTCCTCGCGCACCAGCCCGGGCGCCAACACGGCGAACTCTCCGCCGCGGATGCGCGTCACCAGGTTATGGGTTTCCGGATAACGCGCGCACTCACGCAGCAATTGCTCGCCCACGGCCTTGAGCAACTGGTCGGTGCGCTGCCCGCCCAGCCGCTGGTTCAACCCGGCCAGGTCCCTGACCCGCAACAACAGCAGATAACCGGAACTGGCCTGCTCGGGATTGCTCACCCGGGCATGCAGCTGCATTTCGAAGTAACG
Organism: Pseudomonas sp. Z2-11; assembly: GCF_054161305.1. Lineage (NCBI taxonomy): Bacteria > Pseudomonadati > Pseudomonadota > Gammaproteobacteria > Pseudomonadales > Pseudomonadaceae > Pseudomonas > Pseudomonas sp. Z2-11. The sequence goes on along the minus strand of NZ_CP096395.1, from coordinate 203,874 downwards.
TCGGTTGGCCAGACCCGTGAGGTTGTCCTGATAGGACTCGACCCGCAGCTTCTCGCTGCGCTCGGCCTGCTCCTGGAACAGCGCCTTGAGCTTTTCGACCATCTGGTTCATCGCCTGCACAACCCGGCGCAGCTCAGGGGTACGCGGCAGCTCCGGCAAGCTGAGGAACTCCCGACGGGCGATGGCATGGGACTGGTGCACCATGTAATCCAGCGGCTTGAGCTGACGGCGCAGCAGCAAGGCCCCCAACACCGCGCTCACAGCGCCGCACAGCAACAGCCAACCCAGGCTGCCCAGCGCGCTCTGCCACAGCTTGGCGAGGGCGAACATAGGGTGGCTGACCACTTCGACCCGTGCTGCCTGCTCCCAGCCCCGACTGACGAGCGCATCGCCGCCGGCCGGCTCCAGGCCAATGAGCTTGATGAACCACTGCGGTACGTTGCCGGCGTCCGGGACGCCGGTGCGTTCGACGATGGTGCTGTCGTTCTTCACGTCGACCACGCGGATGCTTGCGTAGTAGCCGCTGTCGAAGATCGAGCTGACCATCAGCTCGACCATTGCAGGGTCGTCGATATTCGGCGTCAGCGACAAGGCCAGCGCCGTGGCCGCATCCTGCGCGTGCGAGCGCAATTGATTGACGTACTGGGTCCGCGAGCTTTCCAGGCTGACCATGAAGCTGCCGCTGAAGGCAACCACCAGGAACAGACAGATAGCGATCAACAGCTGTTTGAACAAGGACATCTGAGCGCGCGCTCCTAGTTAGTCGTCTCGACCGGAAAACCTTCGGCCTGCATTTTTTTCAACACATCCTGCCAGCGGGACAGGCGCTTGGTGTCACCCACTTTTTTGTTGCCCTTGGCGCCCGGCAGCCACAGCCCTTCGGCATTGAAAGAGTAGACCGGCAGCAGGTCGGTTCGCTGGCTGGCCGGCTGGATACCGTCGATCAGGCTGTCGAGTACCAAGGGCATGGCATCGGGCGTGGCGTAGTAGGTCAGCACCATGTGCGCCCGGTTCTGCCGCAAGGCCTTGACGTAGGTGATGCGCAGCTTGTCACTGGACACCCCGAGCCGGCGCAGGCTGAAATACTTGGCGATGGCGTAGTCCTCGCAATCACCCGCGCCCTTCCATAAGGCCTGGATAGGGGTTTCCCAGTAATCAACCTCACGCCACAGGTCGATGTCTTCGACGTAGCGCACCTGCTTGTTGAAAAACAGATTCACTACCTTGAGTTGTTCCAGTTCCGGAATCTGCTTCTGGGTCGCCAACAGTTGCTGCCACGCGTCGATCCGTTGCTGCCCTTCGCCCAAAGGCCCATATAACGCTTGCGCCCGGCGGCTGATCTGCGCAAAGTCCCAATCGGCCCGCAGGCCGCCCAGCAGCAGGCCGGCCAGCAACAATGCCGAACACAGCCAACGCATGGACCTAAGGACAGGAAAAGGTGCAGCCAAGGGGAATACGTCCGAAAAGGGCCGTTGGAAAATTCGTTGGATGGTGAAGCCTGGCCGGGCAAAAGACAATGGCAGGATGCAATCACCGCAAGCAGTCTAAACTTTAGTTCAGGAACCGGCGCCGCGAGACTTTGACGGCTTGGCAATCTGTAACTAATGTTGGCTTGGATCCAATTTCGTTACTACCAGTCAGGGTGTTGTCGTGACAAAGAAGCCCAACCCGTTAAGCACTATCCAGGTCAACGGCCCCATTCCCGCCTCCCAGGCCCGCGCCATCATCGAGAGCTCCCTGCGTGAAGCCATTCTCGATGGGCGCCTGCCCAGTGGCACCGCGCTACGCCAACAGGAACTGGCCGACCTGTTCGGCGTCAGCCGCATGCCGGTACGCGAGGCATTACGCCAGCTCGAGGCGCAGTCATTGCTCAACGTGGTACAGCACAAGGGCGCCGTGGTGGCTCCGCTGATCACCAGCAATGCGATCGAGACCTATGCCTTGCGTTCGGTCCTGGAAAGCTTCGCCCTGCGCCTGTCCGTTCCGCTGCTCAACGACAACGACCTGACGATGGCCGCCCAGTACATCGAGCAACTCGAGGCGCAAACCGACTACGCCGAGATCGCCAGGCTCAATCGGCTGTTTCATATGTCGCTTTACCACAGGGCACCCAACGCCAAGCTGCTTGACCTGGTCGAGCACGAGCTCAATGAGGAAGAGCGTTTCCTGCGTTTTCACATGTCATCGATGGGCCTGGGCACGCTGACCCAGGACGACCACCGCGCGATGCTCGCAGCCGCGGTGGCGAAGGATGTCGACACAGCGGTCGCCTTGCTTGAGCAGCACTTGGAAAAAGCCTCCGTCACCATGCGCCGATACCTCAACCAATAAGCGCAACCCCATCTCTGCGCCGGCGACGCGGCCGGCGTAGCACTTTCTTACACATCCTTCCTACACCCCCCATGGCCCTGCCCGGCGCGGTCTGACTGCGCCCGCGTTCCATCGCGACGTCAGTCCGATGGAACTGCTATCCATTTGGGCTCACTCTTGCGTTTATCGATTCAAAAAAGACCTGAAGAAGTCAGCGCCTGGCTGTGGCCCAGGCGAATCGAAGCCATCACGCAAGGAGCGTCGTCCGAACGGCGAGATGACCCGCAAGTCTGGTCGGTCTCCCGCCCACAAAACATCACTTACTTAATTCCCGTTCTCTGAAGTGCTCCGGGTGAGGCATTCACTCGTACCATTCGATTCTGATAGTTACAAATCGGAAGGAGCAACTTCGACCCAATAAAACTTACATGAAAAGTTTTAACAACCCTCTTCACGCCCAAGAAATACGCTAACTTAAATATATAAAAAATAACTTGCAGAGCCTTTGTTACATGCACTAACTTTTTCTACGTCGAGTTGCCTTCGACCCCAAAACTCATGACAGAAAGGCCTCCAGCAGGCCTTTCAACCCTGAGCAAAAATAAAACATCTGTATCAAGAAAACATGGACTCCGGTTCACGCGCTCGCTCGCACCGAAAAAACTGGCGAAGCAACTTCCGGACAAAAATCATTGATGAGGACGTTCCAATGCAGCCAACCAAAGAACAACTATTCCTGAAGAAACTCGAACTTGGTGAACACCCGGTTTTTTCTGAAATAACATCAATCGACCTGTTGCGCCGTTTTATGGAAAGTCATGTTTTTGCCGTGTGGGATTTCATGTCCCTGACCAAGCGCCTGCAACGCGAGCTGACCTGTATCCAGTTGCCGTGGCTACCTCCGGCCGACCCGCACGCAGCACGGCTGATCAATGAAATCGTCTTGGGGGAAGAATCCGATGACCGTCCCGGAGCGGGCTATTGCAGCCATTTCGAGCTTTACCTGGACGCCATGCGCGAGGTCGGCGCGGATACCCGGGCCATTGAGCAATTCATTGCCCTGCAACAGGAAGGCGTCAGCCCCGAGACCGCGCTGGACAGCGTCGAGGTAGACCCGGCCGCGGCGCGCTTCGTACGCCAGACCTTGCACACTGCCTTGCACGCCCCGGCCCACAGCGTGGCCGCCGCGTTCGTGCACGGTCGCGAAAGCGTCATCCCGCAGATGTTCCAGCGCATGCTGGATGCCTGGGGCATCGGCCTGGACCAGGCACCGACGTTTCGTTATTACCTGCAACGGCATATCGAAATGGACTCCGAAGACCACGGCCCGGCTGCGGAAAAACTCCTGGCACGGCTGATCGATGGCGACCCGCAGCGCGAGCGCGAAGTCCTTGCCGCCGCCCTCGCCGCCGTCCACAGCCGCGCGGCGTTGTGGGATGGCTTGCGCCAGAGCATGGCCCTGCCCGTTGCGCAGGTGACGCCATGAACGCCATTTCATACCAGTCCTTCGCCGACACCTGGGAAAGCCGCGCCACCATCCGTACCCGACCACGGCGCCGGGTCGAGGATGACGACAAGCTGATCTTCCCCATGAGCCGTCAGCCTCTTGTGCACAGCCAGACCTTTCTCAGCCACTGCCCGCAGTTGCGCGATTTTGTCCTGGTGCAGAGCCTCTACAAATTCATCAATGACGTGGTGATTTTCGAGACTGAGCTGGTGGACCACACCGCGCGGCGCATCGCCAAGAACCGCTTCGGCATCGAGTTTCCGTTCGCCTGTCGCTACGACGCGATGACTGTGGTGGTGGATGAGGACTATCACGCGCTGGTGGCCATGGACTTCATGCAACAGACCATCGACATGACCGGTATCGAGCCGATCCCGCTGCCCGACCAGATCGAACTCAGCCGCGCGGTCCCAGCCACGCTGGCGCGCGCACCGGAGCATTTGCTCAGTGCCGTGGAGCTGATCTGCATCGCCATTGCCGAGAACACGGTGACCAACGAAGTGGCGGCCTTTGCCCGGGATGATTCGGTCAAGGCCTCGATCAAGGGTCTGATGGCGGACCACTTGCAGGATGAGGGCCGACACTCCGGTTTCTGGACACGGCTGGTGCAGATTTACTGGCGCACCGCACCGGAAGAAGACCGCCAAGCCATCGCGCAACTGATGCCCGGCTTCATTGCCGAGTACCTGGCGAGCGACCTGCAACAACAGTTCGATTTCGAGCTGATCGCCCATCTGCCCGTCGATGAATCGGTACGTCAGTCGCTGCGGGATGACGCCAGTGCGTTGGCGTACCCGATCAATCGTTTTCACCCGCTGGTGGGCAACATCACACGCTTTTTTCGCACCAGCTCGATGCTCGCATCACCGTGCGTGCGCGATGCCCTGGCCGACTACCTGACCCCATGAGGAGCTTTCGATGAAACGCCTCGAAATTGCGCTATCAGGCACCAGCCAGGCCATGGCCGAACTGGCCCGGGAACTTGAACTTCACGGTCATTCGGTCAGGGAATTTCGATCGCCAACCGCCCACGGCGCGGTCGACCTGTCGATCGATGACGGTACGCTGCCGTGTGCCACACAGGCGCGCTTTCGACTTCATGTGCGCGTGGCGCTCCAGGCCCTGCCAGGCCAGGCATTGCCGCAACCGGTGGTGGTTTTCCGCGACGCTGCACAGCGCCTGTTATCCGAGGCCGTGATTGCCCCGCCAAGCCGGGGCAACGGCCAGTCGTTGCGCCTCTGCGCACTGGCGGCGGTGGTCGAGCACGGCGCCCGGCTGGTCAGCCAACTCTCGCGGGACGAGACCCGCTTCGACACCTGGCCGACGCTGGAAACCGCCGTTGCAGACGAGCACCTGCACGGGCTCGATGCGCTGGAGCCGCTGGCTTTCGAACATCACCTCAACCGCGCCCCGGTGCCCTGGCTCCTGGCCGCCGCCCAAGTGCCGGTGATGAATAGCATCGAACAACGCATGCTTGATCAGCCGACGCAACCGGCCCTGTGGGTCGACGGTCAGCTCATCGACTACCGATCCTTGCGCGACCTGACGCTCAGGTTGCAACAATCGATGCTGGAAATCCTGCCGGGCGCGGCTGATCGCCCGAAGGTGATCGGCGTGTGCCTGCCCAAATCCGCGCCGCTGTATGCAGCGATCCTGGCGGTTTTGGGATGCGGAGCGGTGTACCTGCCGCTGGACCCGCAACACCCGGCGCAGCGGCGGCGCTTCATCCTGGAAAATGCCCAGGCAGATCTGCTGCTGCATGACGTACAAAGCGACCTGGACGACTGCGCAATACCCAGGCTGAACGTCCATCGACTGCCCTCTTCGAAACCGGCCATCCCGCTCTCGATAATCCGGCGCGTGGCGGGCATCGACGAGCCGGCCGTGGCGATCTACACCTCCGGTACCACCGGCCAGCCCAAAGGCGTGTTGCTCAGCCAACGCAACCTCAGCCATTTTTGCGCGTGGTACTGCGACCATGTCGAGTTGAAGCGCGACAGTCGCGCACTGCAGTTTTCCACCATCAACTTCGACGCGTCGCTGCTGGACATCCTGCCGACGTTCATCCAGGGCGGACTGTTGATCGTGCCCAGCGAAGACCAGCGCCGCGACCCGCAGCAACTGGTCGCGTTGATTCGCGCACAGCGCGTCAGCCACGCCTTCCTGCCACCGGCACTGTTGAGCGTACTGCCACTGGACGCGCCGCTGGGGCTGGATCACCTGGTCACCGGAGGGGATGTCTGCGAGCCGTATGTGATCGAGCAACTGGCGCCACAGTGCCGCTTCCACAATATCTATGGCCCGACCGAAACCACGGTGCTGGCGACCACGCGGCAGTTCGGCAGCGGCGACAACAATCGCAACCTTGGCAGACCCATTGCCAATGCCCGGTTGCTGATTCTGGACGAGCAACGGCAACCGGTGCCTGACGGCACGCCCGGTGAGCTTTACATCGCCGGGCCGGGTGTCGGCCTGGGGTACCTGAACGCCCCGGGGCTGACCGCCGAGCGCTACCTCAACCTGACGCTGCCCACCGGGCAGACGCTGCGGGCCTATCGCACCGGTGATATCGGCCAGTGGACGGACGATGGGATCGAGCTGTGTGGACGTCGCGATAACCAGGTGAAGATCCGTGGCTTTCGGGTCGAGCCCGAGGAGATCGAGCATTGCTTGCGCGACAGCCAGCTGTTTCGTCAGGTGGCGGTGGGGGTGGATGAACGCCGGCGGATCCTGGCGTTCCTGGTGAACCCTGTGCAAGAACTTCCCGGCGCGGCTCTTCAGGCATTGCGCGAACATGTGCAGGACAGGTTGCCCAGCTACATGCACCCGACGGCCTACATCGAGTTGCCCAGCCTGCCTTACACCAGCAACGGCAAGGTTGATCGCCGGGCGTTGCTTGCCTCGGCGGGGCCGGTCCAGGCCGAAGGCCAGGGACGCCAGCCGCAGAACGCCTTGGAAAACCAGCTGCGTGCGCTTTGGGCCGAGCTGCTGGAACTGCCGGCCGAGGACATCGCCACCGACGAGAGCTTCTTCAACCTCGGCGGGCATTCGATTCTGTTGTCGCAATTGTTGCTGAGCATCCGCCAGTCGTTCGGCCGTAGCCTGTCGATCAATCGCTTCATCGAAGCGCCGACGCTGATCACCCTGGCGAAGCTGCTCGACGACTCCGAACAGAGCGGTACGTCAACGCTGAGCCCGCAGGCTTTCATCGACGCCGAGGCGGAGCTCAACCTTGATCCACTGCCCATCAGCCAGAGCGGTGACGTGCACAAAGTGCTGGTGACCGGCGCCAACAGCTTTCTCGGCGTGCACCTCGTCGAGGCGTTGTTGGCGTGGGGCGCCACCGAGGTTGCGTGCCTGGTGCGTGAGTCCGGCGGGCAAAGCGCGGCCGAACGGTTCGCCCAGGCCCTGCGGGACAATCGCCTGGAGCACCTGGACCTGAGTCGCGTCAGCGTCTACGCCGCCGACATCACCCAACCGCAACTGGGTTTGCCGGACGACATCTACCAACGCATCGACAGCACCTTCGGCGCGCTGGTGCACAACGCGGCCCACGTCAACCACGTGCTCGACTACGAATCCCTGGCGCGGGACAACGTCGAGCCGATCTTCGAATGCCTGCGCCTGTGCGAAGGCCGGCGCAAGAAGATCTTCAACTTCGTCTCGACGCTCTCGGCTTCCAGCGCCCTGGACGCCGATGGCCAGGTGCTGGAGCAACCAGCGGCGCAGACACCGCCGATCTACATCAAGAACGGCTACAACCTGTCCAAATGGGTCGGCGAGCGAATCCTGCAGCGGGCCCGTGACCTTGGCGTGCGGGTGAACCTGTTCCGTCCCGGCAACATCAGCTTCAACAGCCAGACGGGGGTCTGCCAACCCCACAAGAACCGGTTGATGCTGATGCTCAAGGGCTCGATCCAGCTCGGCCAGGTGCCGGCCCTGTCGCTCAACTTCGACCTGATGCCGGTGGACTTCCTGGCCCGTTTCATCGCCTTCCACGCCAGCCGCTACCAACCGAACCAGGCCGTGTTCAACCTGCACAACCCCGAACCGCTGAGCTGGGACGCCTACGTGGCGTCGTTCCGGGACAGCGGCCGGGCGTTTTCCCTGGTGAGCGTCGCCGACTGGCAACGGCAATTGGCGCGGGTCGATGCCGACAACGCGTTGTTCGGCGTGCTGGGTTTCTATCTGAACGGCTTCGAGGAGGACATCGGCGACATCTCGCTGATCCGCCATGACAACGCCCGGTCCGGCGTCCGGCAGATGGGCGCGCGCTACCCGGAAAAATCCCCGGCCCTGCTACGCCGTGGCGCGGACTACCTCAAGGCCATTGATTTCATCTGAACCATCCCACCCCAAAGCAAGGAGCAAGACCATGACCACATTTCGACCCGACACACTGATCAAGAATCCTCAAGCCTGCCACATTGAAACCTCGGTGCAAGTGTCCGCTGACGCGGCGCGAGTCTGGGAAGTGGTCGGCGATTTTGGCGGGTTCAACCGCTTTATCCCCGCGCTTGAGCGCATCGAAATGACCGGCGAAGGGGTGAGATCCCTGCGCAAGAAATTCTTCGTCGACGGACAGAACCTGGTGGTGGAACAGCTCAACAGCCGTGACGACCAGGCCATGCACATGACCTGGACGCTGATCTACAACACCCTGGGCATCGACAACCTCTGGGCGGCCATGCGCGTGGAGCCCCTGGCGGACAACCGCTGCCGCGCCACCTGGACCATCATTGCCGACCACACCGACGCCCACACCCCGTCGGGCTTCAGGGATTTCCTGCAAGGGTTCGCCGATGAAGCGATGGAGAACGTGGTGAAGATGTTCACCTGACCACTATCCCCTCATGGACAACCCAAAACCCCGTGGCGAGGGAGCTTGCTCCCGCTCGGCTGCGCAGCAGTCGCCAAACCGGCTGATGCGGTCCGTCTGGAGAATGCCGGGGCCCGCTTCGCAGGCCAGCGGGAGCAAGCTCCCTCGCCACAGGGAAACCCATGGAGAACCATGCATCGCCATCGCGAGCAAGCTCGCTCCCACAGGAGACCGGTGGTGGTCCTGGGTTTCACGTACACCCAAGACCAATGTGGGAGCGAGCCTGCTCGCGATGGCGCTGGTTCGGCTGATCAGATCTTGAAGCTGTCCACCAGTTGCTTCAACCGATTGGCCTGTTGGGACAAGGCATCGCAATCCTTCAGCGTTTCGTTGAGGTTGGCGACGCTCTGCTGGTTCAGCAGGTTGATGTGGCTGACGTCCATGTTGAGGGTTTCCACCACGGCGGTCTGTTCTTCGGTCGCGGCGGCCACCGACTGGTTCATGCCGTCGATCTCACCGATACGCTGGGTCACGCTGACCAGGCGCAGGCCGGCCTGGTTGGCCACTTCCACGCTTTCTTCGCTGGAGGCCTGGCTGGCGTTCATGGTGGTTACCGCCTCACGAGAACCGACCTGCAACGAAGTGATCATCTTGTGGATCTCTTCAGCCGACTCCTGCGTGCGGTGCGCCAGGTTGCGCACCTCATCGGCCACCACCGCAAAGCCACGCCCGGCTTCACCGGCACGGGCCGCTTCGATGGCGGCGTTCAACGCCAGCAGGTTGGTTTGCTGAGAGATGCCCTTGATCACATCGAGGATGTGCCCGATGTTGTCGGTGCTGGCGTTCAGGGTTTCGATCTGGGTGCACGACAGGCTGATCTTCTGCGACAGCGCGGTCATCGCCTGGATGGTTTTTTCCACCACCTGGCGCCCGTCGTCGGCCTGCTCGCTGGCGCCGCTGGCCTGTTGCGACGCATCGGCGGCATTGCGGGCGATTTCCTGGGTCGCGGCGCCCAGCTGGTTGATCGCGGCGGCCACGCTGTTGGTGCGGGCGCTCTGTTCATCCGAGCCGACAAGCGAGGCGTTGGACGACGTCATCACCCGCTGCGACAAATCGTGCACCTGCCGCGTGGCCGAAGACACTTCAGCAATCGATGCGTGGATGCGCTCCACGAACTGGTTGAACGAACCACCCAGCACAGCGAACTCATCCTTGCCCTGCACGACGAGACGGCGGGTCAGGTCGCCTTCGCCCTGGGCAATGTCCTGCATGGCGCGGCCCATGGTGGTCAACGGACGCATCAAGACCTGGATCAGCAGGCTCAGCAGCAACGCAATCGCCGCCACCGCGACGAACATCGCAATCAACGCAGACGTACGGAAATGGCTCAGCGGCGCGTAGGCCTTGGCTTTGTCGATCGATAGGCCGATATACCACTCGGCGTTCGGCAAGCCCGCCACCGGAGTAAACGAAAGGATGCGGTCTTCCCCGTTCAGCTCGACTTCCTGGATACCTTTGCCGATGCGCACCGGCGTGCCTGGGTAGATGTCCTTGAGGTTTTTCATCACATGGTCTTTGTCCGGGCTGACGATCACCTGACCGTCGCCGCTGACCAGGAACGCATGGCCGATGCCGCCGAAATCCACCGAGTTGATGATTTTCACCAGGGTTTCCAGGCTCAGGTCGCCACCCACCACACCGAGCAGTTCGCCGTCGTGCTTGACCGGCAGGGCAATGGTTACCACCAGCCCGCCGACGGCTGCCATGTAGGGCGGGGTCAACATGGTTTTATCCGCGGCGACCGCCTGCTTGTACCAAGGGCGCTGACGCGGGTCGTAGCCGTCGGGCATCTTGGCGTCAGGCCGCTGAGTGAAAACGCCGGTGTTCTGGCCGACATAGGTGAACTGGAAATTCGAGGTCAATGCCGGCTGGTCGACGAGCCCCGGCAAATCGGCACCAGCGCCCTGGTGTGCGATGTTCTGCGCCAGGTTCTCCAACACCAGCACACGGCCGCTCATCCAGTTCTGGACGCTGCTGGCTGTCAGGTCGCCGGATTGCTCGATGGACGACTCCAGGCTTCGACCGATGGTGTTGCGCTGCAGGTAATCGTTGTAGAGCGTGAACAGGGCAAAAGCCAGGACCACCACACCAGAGGCGGCCAGGAGGATTTTGTGACTGAACTTGAGATTCATGGGTGGGCTTCTTATGCAGGAAGTGGAGTGCAACTGCCATGTAACCGGTGGGCGCGATATTGGATCCGCTCCATTTTGGTGCACCTATATCACTCTGTCGGCCAATGCCTACAAAAAATTAGGCCGTTGTTCGATTGTCCGACGGAACGGCTGGATCGGCGTGCCGTGACGGCCGCAGGCGAATGAATGGTGGTTGCAAAATTGACCCGCGCTGATGACAATGCGACCTATTATCATTTGTGACCCCAGGCCGTCGCGTTCATGTCATCCCCCCAGTTTGCAGTACAGGCGCTCTACAGCAGCCATCACGGCTGGCTCCACACATGGCTGCGCAACCGATTGGGCAATGCCGCCGATGCGGCGGACCTGGCCCAGGACACCTTCGTGCGCCTGCTGCAACGCACCGAACGCCTGGAACTCAAGGCGCCACGCGCCTTTTTGCGCACCATCGCCCAGGGCTTGGTGATTGACCATTGGCGCCGAGCGGAAATCGAACGCGCCTACCTTGAGACCATCGCGCACCTGCCGGAAGCGCAAACGCCCGGCGCCGAAGCCCAGGCATTGATCCTGGAGCTGCTGGAGGCCATCGCCCGGATGCTCGAAGGCCTCAAGCCCAAAGTGCGCAAGGCGTTCCTGCTGGCCCAGTGCGAAGGCCTGACCTACAAGCAGATCGCCGAACAGATGGGCATTTCCCTGCGCTCGGTGGAACGCTACGTTGCCGACGCGTTGTACCACTGCTATGTGCTGCGCTATGAAGATTGAACCGATGGACCAGCCTTCGGGCCGGGGCCCATCACAGCAGGTGGTCAAGCAAGCGATCCATTGGTTGCTGCGCCTGCGCAACCATGCCGCCAACCCGGCCCTGCGCCAACAGTGCGAGGCCTGGCGCATCGCTCACCATGACCACGAACTGGCTTGGCAACGGGTGCAATCGCTGCACAGCGAACTGACTTCCAGCCTGCGGGCGGTACCTGGCGCCCGGACTGCCCTCGAAACCCTGGAGACCAGCGCCCAGCGCCTCGGCCGGCGCCAGGCCCTGAAGCTGTTGTCAGGCGTGGCGGTGATGGGCTGCGCCGCCTGGCTGGGCAAGGACCTGGGCTGGCAGCCGTGGAGCGCCGATTTTGCGACCGCCACCGGCGAACGACGTGGCTTCCAACTGCCAGACGGCACGCGACTGGAGCTCAATACCAACAGCGCGGCCGACCTCGACTTCACGGCTTCACAACGCCTGATCACGTTGACGCGCGGCGAAATCATGCTCACCTGCGGCGGCGATCCCGGACGCCCATTATTGGTAAAAAGCCGACACGGCTTGTTCGAGGGGCTGGAGGGCCGCTTCGTCGTGCGCCAGGACAACGACTGCACGCGCCTGAGTGTCACCAGCGGACACGTCGCCATCCGCTCGCATGTCGGCAGCGACGGCGCCCCGATCCAGGTGGAAGCTGGCCAAAGCTACCTGATCAGCGCATCCACCGCGACGCTCGCGCCCCCCCTGGACATGGACACCGGCGCCTGGGCCGACGGCTTGATCGTCACGCGCAACATGCGCCTGGAAGACTTCCTCAACGAAGTGGGACGTTACCGCCGGGGCTACCTGAAATGCGCCGCCTCGATCGCCGATTTGCGCTTGTCAGGCGTCTTCCGTCTGGCAGACACCGACAAGCTGCTGGCCGTCCTGCCGCACACGCTCCCCGTGCAAATACACTACCGAACCCGCTGGTGGATCACGGTGGAGCGTACGGCCTGATTTTTTTTGGCGGGTTTTGCGCGGGCGTCCGGCTAGGACAGTAAGCAACGCTTATCTGCCTCCAGCGACTCCAACGGAAACCTACAATGACTGAGCGCGTGACTCTCAAGACTTCCCTCGGCTGTTCCTCGCCCACCGGCCTGCTGCGCCAGGCCATCCGCGCCGCGCTGTTGAGCACTGCGCTCGGTGTCGGCGCCCTACCGATGTCCGCTGTCGCGGCGCAGGATGGCGCGATCGCCGGCCCCCGGATCTACAACATTGCCGCCGGCCCGCTGAGCGAGGTACTCAACCAGTTCGCCCGCCAGGCCGGCATCACCCTGGCAAGTACCCCTGGACAAACCAGCGGCGTCCAGTCCCCGGGCCTGAAAGGCGAATATTCGGCGGACCAGGCCCTGCAGCAGTTGCTCAGCGGCTCCGGGCTGGTTGCCGTCAGCCAGGATAGCGGCAGCTATGTGCTGCAAACCGTGGCCCCCGAAAGCACGTTGGCGTTGCCGACCACCGACGTCAAAGGCTTCGCCCTGGGTAACGCTCTCGGCAGCATGGAAGGCTACAACGCCACCCACAGCCAGGTGGCGACCAAGACCAGTACCGCCCTGCGGGAAACGTCGCAAAGCGTATCGGTGGTCACGCGCGAGCAAATGGACGATCAGGGCGCGCAAACCGTGTCCCAGGCCATGCGCTACACCCCTGGCGTGCTGACCAACCCCTATGGCGCGACCCACCGCTACGACTACGTGGCGATGCGCGGCTTCAACGATGGCTCGGTGGACAACATCTACCTGGACGGTTTGAAGTCGATGGGTGACAGCGGCACCTACAGCTCGATTCAGGTCGATCCGTATTTCCTCGAGCGGGTCGACATTCTCAAGGGCCCGTCCTCGGTGCTCTATGGCCGCAGCTCGCCGGGTGGCCTGGTGGCGCTCACCAGCAAGAAACCGCTGTACGAGGCCTATCACCAGATCCAGGCCACGGTCGGTACCCAAGGCCAACGCGGCATGGGTTTCGACTTCAGCGGCCCGGTGGATGACGACAAGCGCATCGCCTACCGCCTGGTCGGCCTGGCCGATACGTCCGACACGCAATTCGACCACAACAAGGAAAAGCGCTTCGCCCTCGCGCCCACCGTGAGCATAGACTTTAGCGAAGACACCTCGCTGACGTTGCAAGCCTACCTGCAGCATGACCCCGACGGCGGTTACCACGGCGGCATGCCGGCGAACGGCACCTTGCACAAGCGCAACGGCCGGCGGATTTCGGAGAACTTCTTCGAAGGCGAGCCTGGCGTCGACGGCTACGAACGTGACCAGCAGTCGTTCGGCTATCAGTTCGAACACCGCTTCAACGACGTCTTCACCGCCCGACAGAACTTCCGCTACCTGGATTCGGACGTCAGCAATGACCAGGTCTATGCCTATGACTGGACCACGCCGACTAGCAACGAGCTGAACCGCTATTACACCGGCGCTGAAGAAAAGCTCCACGCCTTCATCGTCGATAACATGCTCCAGGCGGAATTTTTCACCGGCGCCACCAAACACACCGTGCTGATGGGCGCCGACTACCAGCGGCGCAAGACCGTGGTCGATTGGACCAGCGGCAGCCTCGCGCCGATCAACGCCTTCGACCCGGTCTACGGCAACTCGGCGATCAGCTACTTCAGCCCCACCAGCTACCTGCGGCGCCTGGAGCAGACCGGCGTCTATCTGCAAGACCTGATCGAAATGGACAAGTGGCGCTTCTCTCTGGGCCTGCGCCAGGATTGGGTCGAGACCTCGGACGAGAACCGCATCGCCGAATTCGGTCGCCCGGAAGGCACCGAGATCAACGACAAGCGCACCAAACTCACCGGTCGCGTCGGGGCGCTGTACCTGTTCGACAACGGCCTGGCGCCGTACATCAGCTACTCGGAGTCATTCAACCCCAACTCCTACGCCGACAGCGCCGGCAACCCGCTGCCGCCCACCGACGGCAAGCAATGGGAACTGGGCCTGAAGTACCAGCCGCCGGGTACCGACGACTTGTACACTGCCTCGCTGTTCCGCATCGACCAGGAGAACCTGGCGACCAAGCTGCCCCAGGAAAACTTCTACCGCGCCGTTGGCGCTGTTCGTTCCCAGGGCCTGGAGCTGGAAGCGCACATGCAGTTGACCGAGCAGTTCAAGGTGCTGGGCAGCTACACCTTCACCGACATCGAATACTCGAAATCGATGGTCAGCACCCTGAGCACGCCCACCGACATCATCGAAAACAAAGGCAACTCTCCGACCCAGGCCCCGCGCCACATGGCATCTGTGTGGGCCGACTACAAATTCGACAGCGGCACGCTCGATGGCCTGCGGCTGGGCGGCGGCGTGCGGTATGTCGGCTACAGCTGGGCCGACGCGGAAAACACCATGAAGGTGCCGTCGTACACGTTGTTCGATGCCTCGGTGGGGTATGACCTGGGCAAGGTCGGCTTGAAGGGCGTGGATGTTCGCCTGAACGCGAACAACCTGACCAACGAGACCTACATCGCGTCATGCGCCAGCCTGAGCTATTGCTACATGGGCGAGGAGCGCAACGTGGCGGCTACGGTGAGTTATCAGTTCTGACCCGTTTTCTGCTTTGATTCACTTCTGTGGCGAGTGCGTTTGCTCCCGCTCGGCCGGGCTGGCGCTCCAGTGCGTAGCGACCGCAAGATCTTGGGGCTGCTGCGCAGCCCAGCGGGAGCAAGCTCCCTCGCCACAAAGGCATGTTCTTGTTCCTAAGCCTGGATCGCCTTCGCTTCTTCCCTAGCTACCCCTTCCTCGGCTGCAAACCGATTCGCCCGCCCAAACGTGCCGAAATCATTGAAGCGCACGCCCATCTCCCGCATCACCTTGTGCGCCACCGGCACCGTCATCTGGCGAATGTAGAACGGCTCCTTCACCACGAAATGATGGATGCCGTGGCTGCTGCCGAAATTGAAGCAGAATGCCTGCAACGGCCACAGCCACCAAGGGTTCAACACCTGGGTCTGCTGGATGACGTTGCCTGGCTCGACGTCGCCGTAGTAATGCATGTTCGAGCTGATGAAGTGCAGGCAAAAGGTGCGCAGCACATTCGGGCCGATGATCACCACCGCCGCGATGTCGATGACGTGCAGGGTCGCCAGAGTGCTGGTCGACCAGTCGATCGAAGTGCCGAGCAGCCCGGCAACCGCGTTGGCGCCATGGAAACCGAGAAACACGTACCACGCGCCCCAATGCAACAGCGCCAACGGGAAATACACCTTCAGCGTGCGCTTGAGGATGCTGCGCTTGTGCGCCCAGGTCCTGGCTCGCAGCAGGCGAATGAACGCCGACATCACGTTGTCGCCAACCATCAGCAAGCGCGCCAATCCCCACGGCTCGCCGTTGGTGATCGCGCGCTCCTCCAGGTCCGCCTCGCTGCCGGAAACCTTGTGATGATTGAGGTGCAGGTGGCGGCGAATCCACGGATTGATGGTGCTCGGCCGCGCCAGCCAGACCAGGCCCATCATCAGGTTGTGCGGCACGCGCTGCTTGCGAAAATACATACTGTGGATCAGGTCGTGTTCCAGCTCGTGGGTCAGGGACGCAAAAAAGGCGTTGAGCAGCAGGCACGCCCAGCCGGCCAGATAGCCGTTGATGTAGAGCAGCGCCGAGCCGGTCATCCCCGCCAGGGCGAACGCCAGGATGCCCGCGCCCAGCGCATCCTGGTGCCGCAGGACCGGATAGCGCTCGCGCAATTCTTCGCCCCGGGCCAGGACCACCTGGCGAATATGGGCGGAGCGCTGCTGTGCATTCAATCGCTCGGGGCTTGCGCAAGTGCCGTGCATGGCTTAATCCTCTGTTATCGATGAGCTAATCCTGCCGGGCCTTGCCTCACAGGGTGATAGCCGCAGACGCCAACCTGTTGACCGCAAGCGCCAATTGTCATGACGGAACCCACCTCCCTCGCCAGCTGGACCCGCGCCCTGCGCAAACAGCTCGATGCACTGGGCCTGGACAGCCATGCCTTGTGCCTGGAGGCGGGCCTGGACCCACAATGGATGGATGACCCGAACGCCCGTTATCCGCTCTCGGCCACCACGCGCCTGTGGGCGCTCGCGGTGCAGGCCAGCGGTGATCAGGCGATCGGCCTGCGGGTGTCGCGCTTTGTCAGCCCCACCACCTTTCATGCGCTGGGTTATGCCCTGGTAGCCAGCGGCAGCCTGCGGGAAGTGTTCGAGCGGATCGTGCGCTACCACCCGGTGGTCAGCGATGCGCTGACCCTGCAACTGAGCCGTGGCGAGGATCGCTACCGCTTCAGTCTCGACGTACCGACGGGACGTCCGGCGCCGGCCCTGGAAGCCATCGACGCGTTCGCCGCGATTTACGTGCGCACCTGTCGCAACCGCCTCGGCCGCGATTACGCCCCGCTGGCGGTTTATCTGCGGCGACCGGAGCCGGCAGACCCCGCCCCTTGGCACAAAGTGTTCCGTTCACCGGTACACTTCGATGCCGGACACGATTGCCTGGAGTTCAGCCTCGCCGATTTCGACAGTCACCTGGACGACGCCAACCCGGAGCTGGCCGAACACAACGAAACCGTGCTCAAGCGCACCCTCGCCCAGCTCCAGCCGTTGACCTGGGAGCGCAAGGTCCGCGCCGCCATCGAAGCACAACTGCCCGAAGGCGAACCCAGCGCCGAACGCATCGCCCAGACCATGCACCTGAGTCTGCGCAGTCTGCAGCGGCATCTGGCCGACGAAGGTTGCCGCTTCGACGCGCTGCTCAATGAATGCCGGGAAAACCTGGCGTTGCTACACCTTCGCGATCCGCAATGCTCATTGAGCGAGGTCAGTTATCTGCTGGGCTTTGCTGATACCAGCAGCTTCAGCCGCGCGTTCAAGCGCTGGACCGGGATGACGCCGGGGCAGTTTCGGGATGGCTTGCGTTAGGGATCTACCGTACCTGGGCCGGCCTCATCGCGAGCAAGCTCGCTCCCACATTTGATCTGCGGCGTCCATGGAGCCTGTGGGAGAGCCTGCTCGCGATGACTTTCGCCCAAACAGCCCTCGCCACGGGTTTTATATTCGACTCCACCCCTGCTCAGCTCGTGGCCAATGCCCGCAACCCTTCGATATCGAGGATTTCGATCTCGCCGTAACCAAGCTGAAGAATGCCCTGCCCCTGCAGATCCTTGAGAATCTGGTTGGTGGTTTGGCGCGACAGGGAAAGCATCAACGCCAGCTGGTCCTGGGGCAGTTGCAGAACCCGGCGGGCCGGTTCGATTTCACCGTAGCCTTCGGCAATCATCAGCAGGCGGTGGACCACGCGGGCCGGAGCAGGCATCAGGCTCAGGTGTTCGAGGTTGACGAAGGTCAGGCGCAACTTGTGGCTCATCAACAAGGCCAGCTGCCGCCAATAACCCGGTTGTTCTTCGAGAAAAGCCAACAGCCCGGCCTGAGGTACATGCAACAACGTGCATTGCCCGACCCCCTGCGCGTCATGGGTACGTGGCTGGCCATCGAACAGGCTGATTTCGCCGAACCAATAGGGTGGCTCCACGACGCTCAACAGCGCTTCCTTGCCCTGCTCACTGACGGCGCCGATCCGCACCGCCCCTTCGAGCACCGCGTACACGCCACACGGCGGATCACCGCGCTTGAACAACCGCTGACCGGGCGACAGGCGACGCAGCCGCGACATCTCCAGCAGACTATTCTGTAACTCGGCGGGCAGATGGCTGTACCAGTGGCCGGTCATCAAGTGCGCGTGCCAGGGATGAGTATTCATGGAAACTCCGGGACAAGTGTCGGCTAGCTGACAGAGCGCCTGGTGGAACCTGGGCATCATGCGGGCATCACCTCAGGAGGAACAACAATGAAAAGCCTCGTCGATCATCTCAGTCAATACGCGACCTATCACCGCGACCCACGCAACATTGCCAGCCACTTCATCGGTATTCCGCTGATTTTCGTTGCCGTCGCCGTGCTGTTGTCACGGCCGGGATGGCCGGTTGGCGCGATTTTGATTTCGCCCGCGCTGCTGGTGGCAGCGGCCAGTGCCTGGTTCTACCTGCGCCTGGAATTGCGCCTGGGTGTGCTGATGGCCGTGCTGCTGGGGCTTGCCGTCTGGCTGGGCCAGGTGCTCGCCGCGCAAAGCACGGCGATATGGCTGGCCGGCGGCCTGGGCATGTTTGTGGTGGGCTGGGTGATCCAGTTCGTCGGCCATTATTACGAAGGGCGCAAACCGGCGTTCGTCGATGATCTGACCGGGTTGATTGTCGGGCCGTTGTTCGTCGTGGTCGAGGCGGGATTCCTGCTGGGCATGCGCCATGACCTCAAACAACAGATCGAGGCGCAGGCCGGGCCGGTAAAGGTCAATCAGAAGCGGGCCGCAGCCTGAGGCCGCCTTCGCGAGCAGGGCTCGCTCCCACATTGGATTGGCATCGTACACAAATCCCTTGTGGGAGCGAGCCCTGCTCGCGAAGCTTTTAAAGGTTTGAAACCTTCTGCCAGACCTTCGGCTTGAAGAACAGCGTCTCGCCCTTCGCCAACCCAACCAGGCTGTCATGGTCCTTCACCACTTCGGCCTCGATCAGTTCGCTCTGGCCTTCGACCTTCAACGTCACCCGCGTGGTCGCGCCAAGCGGACGAATGTCGCGCACTTCGGCGGCGTGGTGGTCTTCCAGTTCCGAGCGCGACAGCGACACTTCATGCGGACGGAACAGCACATGCCGGTCCTCCCCGAGATGCAGACGGTTCGAGTCGCCCAGGAAGTGATAGACAAAATCGCTGGCCGGATTCTCGTACACATCGCCCGGGGAGCCGATCTGCTCGATCACGCCCTTGTTCATCACCACGATCCGGTCGGCGACTTCCATGGCCTCTTCCTGGTCGTGGGTCACGAATACCGAGGTCAGGTTGATGTCCTCGTGCAGCCGCGCCAGCCAGCGGCGCAATTCCTTGCGGACCTTGGCGTCGAGGGCGCCGAACGGTTCGTCCAGCAGCAACACCTTGGGTTCCACCGCCAAGGCGCGGGCCAGGGCAATACGCTGGCGCTGGCCGCCGGACAACTGCTCCGGATAACGGTCGGCGAGCCAGTCCAGCTGCACCATGTTCAGCAGCTCATGAACCTTGGTCGCGATCTGGCTTTCGTTCGGGCGCTGGTTCTTGGGCTTCATGCGCAAGCCGAAAGCGACGTTGTCGAACACCGTCATGTGGCGGAACAGGGCGTAGTGCTGGAACACAAAACCGACGTTGCGATCACGCACGTCGTGGCCGGATACGTCTTCACCATGGAACACGATGTTGCCCTGGTCCGGCGTCTCGAGGCCGGCAATGATCCGCAGCAGGGTCGTCTTGCCACAGCCCGACGGGCCGAGCAGCGCCACCAGCTCGCCGCTCTGGATGTCCAGGCTGATATCGTCGAGGGCCTTGAAGGCGTTGAAATTCTTGCTGACGTTACGGACTTCGATCGACATGACTTATTCCTCCGCGGCGCTGGCGCGCAGGCGGTTGATTCGGTTTTCGCTCCACTGCTTGAGCAGCAGGATGAAGAGCGCCAGGATCAGCAACAGGCTCGCCACGGCGAATGCGGCCACATGGTTGTATTCGTTGTAGAGGATCTCGACGTGCAGCGGCAGAGTGTTGGTCACCCCGCGAATGTGCCCGGAAACCACCGACACCGCGCCGAACTCGCCCATGGCCCGGGCGGTACACAGCACCACGCCATAGATCAGGCCCCACTTGATGTTCGGCACAGTCACATGCCAGAACATCTGCCAGCCGTTGGCGCCCAGCAGGCGCGCGGCTTCTTCTTCCTGGGTGCCCTGCTCCTGCATCAGCGGGATCAGTTCACGGGCCACGAACGGCACGGTGACGAAGATCGTCGCCAGGACGATGCCCGGCAGCGCGAACACGATCTGGATGTCGTGATCCGACAGCCACGGCCCGAACAGGCCCTGGGCGCCAAACATCAACACGTAGACCAGGCCAGCGATTACCGGCGACACCGAGAACGGCAAGTCGATCAGCGTCACCAGCATGCTTTTGCCACGGAATGAATACTTGCTCACGCACCATGCGGCGCTGACGCCGAACACCAGGTTCAACGGTACCGAAATCAGTACCGCAATCACCGTGAGCTTGAGCGCCGACAACGCATCGGGCTCGAAGATCGCCGCGAAGAAAGTACCCAGGCCCGACTTCAGGCCTTGGGACACCACGATGAACAGCGGCAGCAGCAGAAACAGTGCAAAAACCAGCCAGCCGAGGCCGATCAGGATGCGCCGCGAAACCGCGCTGCCGCGGCGGGCAGCGTTGGTGGAGGCAGCGGAAATAGACGATTGGGACATGGTTCGCGCCTCCTTATGGGGTTTCGATGCGCCGCTGCAACAAGTTGATCAGCAGCAGCAGGACGAAGGAAACCACCAGCATCAGCACGCCGATGGAGGTGGCGCCGGTGTAGTCGTATTGGTCGAGCTTGACCATGATCAGCAGCGGCAGGATCTCGGTTTTCATCGGCATGTTGCCGGCGATGAAAATCACCGAACCGTACTCGCCCACGCCCCGGGCAAACGCCAGGGCGAAGCCGGTCAACCAGGCCGGCAACAATGCCGGAACGAGGATATGACGGAACACCTGCCATGGCTTGGCACCGAGGCACGCGGCGGCTTCTTCGACTTCACGGGGAATGTCGGCGAGCACCGGCTGCACCGTGCGCACCACGAACGGCAGCGTCACAAAGGTCAGCGCGAGGGTGATGCCCAGCGGGGTGTAGGCAATCTTGAAACCCAGGTCGGTGGCGAACTGGCCGACCAGACCGGTCGGCGCGTACAGCGCGGTCAGGGCGATACCGGCCACGGCGGTGGGCAAGGCGAACGGCAAATCGATCATCGCGTCGATGATCTTGCGCCCCGGGAAGGTGTAGCGCACCAGCACCCAGGCCAGCAGCGTGCCAATCACGCCATTGATGATCGCAGCGTACAGCGCGGTGCCGAAACTGAGCTTCAAGGCTGCCAGCACCCGCGGCGCCGAAATGATCGCCCAGAACTGTTCCCAGGTGAGTTGGGCGGCATGTACGAACATCGCCGCCAGGGGTATGAGCACAATCAGACTGAGGTACACCAGGGTGTAGCCCAGCGTCAGCCCGAAGCCGGGTATGACGGGGGATATGCGACGCGACATAAAGGTCCTTGGTTGAGAACGCACTTACCGTGGCGAGGGAGCTTGCTCCCGCTGGGCTACGAAGTAGCCCCAGAAATTCTGGGAGCGCTTCGCACTGGAGCGCCAGCCCGGTCCAGCGGGAGCAAGCTCCCTCGCCACAATGAATTACGGCCTGGATCCGACTAGCCCAGCTTACTGCGCCTGATAGATCTGGTCGAACACACCGCCATCATTGAAGAATTTAGGCTGTGCCGTTTTCCAGCCGCCGAAGTCCTTGTCGATAGTCACCAGCTCAAGTTTCGGGAACTGCCGGGCGTATTTGGCAGCCACGTCCTTGTCACGCGGACGATAGAAGTTTTTCGCCGCGATTTCCTGGCCGGCCGGGCTGTACAGGTGCTTGAGGTACGCTTCGGCGATCTCGGCATTACCCTTCTTCTCGGCGTTCTTGTCCACCACCGCAACCGGCGGTTCGGCGAGGATCGACAGCGACGGCACAACGATGTCGAACTTGTCCGCGCCACCGTCCTCTTTCAGCGCCAGGAACGCTTCGTTTTCCCAGGCCAGCAACACGTCTCCCTGACCGTTGTTGACGAACGTGATGGTCGAGCCACGGGCACCGGTGTCGAGGATCGGCACGTGCTTGAACAGCGCCTGCACATATTCCTTGGCCTTGGCTTCGTCGCCACCGTTGGCTTTCAGGCCGTAGGCCCAGGCGGCGAGGAAATTCCAGCGGGCACCGCCGGAGGTCTTCGGGTTTGGCGTGATGACCGAGACGTCATCCTTGATCAGGTCGCCCCAGTCCTTGATGCCCTTCGGGTTGCCCTTGCGCACCAGGAACACAATGGTCGAGGTGTAAGGCGTGCTGGCATCCGGCAGGCGTTTTTGCCAGTCCGCCGGCAGCGACTTGCCCAATTTGGCGATTTCATCGATGTCGCCGGCCAGCGCCAGGGTCACGACGTCGGCACGCAGGCCGTCAATTACTGCTCGGCCTTGCTTGCCCGAACCACCATGGGACTGCTGGATTTTCACGGTGTCGTCCGGATGGGCTTTTTTCCAGAAGCTGGCGAATTCGGCGTTGTAGTCCTGATACAGCTCGCGGGTCGGGTCGTAGGACACGTTGAGCAACTCGTAGTCCTTGGCAACCGCGGAACCTGCAAAAACAGCGCTGGCCAGGGCGGCCAAGGCATAACGGCGAATCGACGACATGGTGAAAGCTCCTGGAATTCTGGTTTTTATGGCTTCTGGAAATCGTTTGTCCGGTAACCGGAATCGCAGCCTGCGGCAGCTCCTACATCAACCCCCCGGCAGGGGCTGGCGCAGGCTGTGATCCTTCAGCTCGGTTTATGACTCGGTTGCTGCAAGCGGAATTTTTCCTTGCGCTCGATCTGGACCACCTGCGCGTTGTGCACGGTAATCTCCACCGCGCCAAAGCGCAGGTCACGCAATGCACTCTGGATCTCGCGCAAGATGGTTGCTTCGTCCTGGCCGTCAACGCTACGTAGGGATGCGCTCATGCTGCTGCTCCTTTGAATGAATGCCTGGCAGTGGGCGGCACTGCTTGCGGCGTGGGAGCAATATTAGATAAGTGCGGATATTCTTAAAAAGACTATTTAAGAATTTTTATATAACCAAATCGCAATTCCGCTATCAGGCGATCGTCGGCGCCCGATCCCAATCCAGCTGCTGCGCCGCCACCGGCCGTCCAAACCAATATCCCTGCCCCAGCTCACACGCCTGTTCAAGCAGAAACGCCGCCTGCTCTCGCTGCTCGATACCCTCAGCGTGCACCTGCATGCCCATGCTGCGGGCCAGGGCAATGATTACCCGGACGATCGCCGCGTCGTCTTCATCCCAGGGCAGCCCGGCGACAAAACCCTGGTCGATCTTGAGTTTCTGCACCGGTAGACGTTTGAGCCGCAGCAGCGACGAATAACCTGTGCCGAAATCATCAATGGCCAACCGCACGCCCAACGCCCGCAGACGGTGCATTTGTTCCAGCGCCACCTCCGGATCATCCATGACCGCACTTTCGGTCACCTCCAGCTCCAGGAAGGCCGGATCGAGGCCCGTGTCGTGAAGTACACGGGCGACCTGCTCATACAATTCGCGGCGAGCAAACAAACGGCTGGAGACGTTGACCGCAACGAATGACAAAACCACACCGGCCTGTCGCCAAAGACACATTTGCCGACAAGCCTGGTCCATGACCCAGGCATCGATCTGAGCGATCAACCCCGTGCGCTCGGCGATGGGAATGAACTCGGCCGGCGAAACCAACCCGCGCACGGGGTGTTCCCAACGCACCAGCGCCTCGACGCCGATCAACCGGCTGGTGGCCAGGTCGTGCACCGGTTGGTAATGCACCCGTAGCTCCTGCTGCTGGAGCGCGCGACGCAGTTCGAAGGCGATCTCGACCCTTTGCTGGGCATGGGCAGTGAGTTCCTCGGTATATAACGCGTAGCCGTCACGTCCGCTGTTCTTGGCCTTGAACAGTGCCGAGTCGGCGTTGCGCAGCAGTTGCCCGGCGCTGAGGGCGTCACCGGGAAACAGGCTGATGCCGATGCTGGCGTTGATAAACAGCGATTGCTCGCCGAGCTGCAACGGTGCTTTCAAGGCATCGAGGATACGCCGGGCCAAAGCCGCGGCCTGACCCGGCTGCGAGCAGTTTTCCACCAGCACCGCGAATTCGTCACCGCCTAGCCGCGCCAGGGTGATACCGGGCGCAAACAGCCCGAGGAAGCGTTCGGCAACGCCTTTGAGCAGCTCGTCACCGACGTTGTGCCCGAGGCTGTCGTTGATGTTCTTGAAATGATCCAGGTCCAGCAGCAGCAACGCGCACCCACGCTTGTGCAGTTGCGCCGAAGCCACCGCCTGCTCGGCGCGATCGGAAAACAGCAGGCGATTGGGCAGGCCAGTCAGCGGATCATGATGGGCCAGGTGCGCCAGCTCATGCTCCGAGTCCTTGATCGCACTGATATCGGAAAACACCGCGACGTATTGGCTGACTTCGCCGGAGTCATCGACGACGGCGCGGATAGTCTGCCATTGCGGGTAGATTTCACCGCTCTTGCGGCGGTTCCAGATTTCGCCACTCCATTCGCCGCGGCTGGACAGCGCCGCGAACATCTCTCGATAGAAAGCCGGGCCATGCCGGCCGGACTTGAACAGATTCGGTTGCCGGCCCAACACTTCGTCGCGGGCATAGCCGGTGATTGCCATGAATGCCCGGTTCACATGCACGATCAAACCATGGCGGTCCGTGACCAGGACGCCTTCGCGGGTGCAGTCGAACACCGCGGCGGCCTGGCGTAACCGTTCACGGTCGACATTACCTTCGGCTTGCTCGAAAAAGCGTGCTATCCGCACCCGTGCGATGAAAATCAATCCGGCACTGACGAGTACCCAGGCATAACCGTTGATCAGTTGCCAACGCAGCCGATCGGCCGAATGATCGAAGAAACTGCTCAATAAATAACCAACCAGCTGCAGCCAGGCGACTGACAGCACCAGATAAAGCAGTGCCCCACGCATGGCAGCGCGGTGATAGACGGTCATGCGGTCATCCATGTCCCTGTAATGTGAGGGGATTATAGAGGAAGAAACATTCTGCCACTCTTATCTGAAAGGCCGACTGGTTTTATCGCCGGGGCCAGGGATAATGCAACGGCAGTTTTCATCTTTATCGAGGGCCCTACAGCCTATGTGGTACGAAGGTTTTCTTGGCTTGTCGGCCTGGTCGCTGGTGGCAGTCACCCTGCTGATGACTCACGTGACGATCATCAGCGTCACGGTCTACCTGCACCGGTATTCGGCTCACCGTTCCCTGGAACTCAACGCCGGTCTCAAACATTTCTTCCGCTTCTGGCTGTGGCTTACCACGGCGCAGAATACCCGCGAGTGGACCGCCATCCACCGCAAGCACCACGCCAAATGCGAAACCGAGGATGATCCCCACAGCCCGGTGATCAAAGGCCTGTCTACGGTGCTGCGCAAGGGCGCCGAGCTGTACCGCGCCGAAGCGGAAAATCCGGAAACCTTGCGCATCTACGGCAAGAACTGCCCCGAGGACTGGATCGAACGCAACCTGTACAGCCGCTTCCCCCTACTGGGCGTAGCGATCATGGGCATCATCGACCTGCTGCTGTTCGGCACCATCGGCATCACTATCTGGGCCATCCAGATGATGTGGATCCCGGTCTGGGCCGCTGGCGTGGTCAATGGCCTCGGGCATGCCGTGGGCTACCGCAATTTCGAATGCCGTGACGCGGCCACCAACCTGGTGCCTTGGGGCATCCTCATTGGCGGCGAAGAACTGCACAACAACCACCACACCTATCCCAATTCGGCCAAGCTGTCGGTGCGCAAATGGGAATTCGACCTGGGCTGGGCCTGGATCAAGGTCTTCAGTTTCCTGCGCCTGGCCAAGGTCCAGCGGGTCGCGCCGATCGCCCACCGGGTCGAAGGCAAGGGCCACCTGGACATGGATACCGCCATGGCGATCCTCAACAACCGTTTCCAGATCATGGCCCAGTACCGCAGGCTGGTCATCGCGCCCCTGGTCAAGCAGGAGCTGGAAAAAGTCGATCACTCGGTCCGCCACCAGTTTCATCGGGCCAAACGCTTGTTGTCGCGTGAAACCAGCCTGCTGGACGAGCGCCATCATGTGCGCATCCAGAACATGCTGGAGCACAGCCAGGCGCTGAAGGTGATCTACGAAAAACGCCTGGCATTGCAGCAGATCTGGGTCAAGACCAGCAGCAACGGCCATGACATGCTCGCGGCTATCAAGGAATGGGTCCACGAAGCCGAGGCCAGCGGCATCCAGTCACTGCGCGATTTTGCCGACCAGCTCAAGACCTATTCCTTGCGGCCAGCCACCGCCTGACGCCCCTGTGGCGAGGGAGCTTGCTCCCGCTGGGCCGCAAAGCGGCCCCAGAACCCGCCGAAACCGGAGCATCAGGCCCGCCGGTTCACAGCTGCTTCGCAGCCGAGCGGGAGCAAGCTCCCTCGCCACAAGTTCATCCCACATGTTCGAACGAAAGCTCCCGCCCTTCGTCGCCTGAAAAGGAACTTCGCCCACAATCCCCTATCTCAAGAGCACTTCGCCATCCTGGCGGGCTTTGGAGTGAGCGCGTGCAAATCCATAGCAATGCACGTTCCTTGAGATTTGTGCCGATGGTCGACAAGAACCTACAGGATTCATCCCAGCCACATTGGCCAGAAGCGGCCCAGACACTCATGGCGCTGATGCACGCCCAAGGGGAAGTGGCGCGTCTGAGCGAGCGGGAGCAGTTGTTCAGTTCGTTGCTGGTCAGCGTCAACGCGGTGCTGTGGGCATTCAATTGGGAAACCCGGCAAGTGCTGTATGTCAGCCCCGCCTACGAGCGGATTTTCGGCCGCCCGGCCGGCCTCGTGCTGGCTGACTACAACGAATGGCGTGACGCAATCTACCCGGACGATCTGGATTACGCCGAGCGCAGCCTGGCCGAGGTGTTGGTCAAAGGTGCCGTCGAGGATCGGGAATACCGCATCATCGCCGCCGACGGCCAGATCCGCTGGCTCAGCGATAAGTGCTTCATCAACCGTCAGGCCGATCCGGGCCAACCGGTGATTGTGGTCGGCATCGCCGAAGACATCACCGAGAAGAAGCTGCTCGAAAGCGAACTGCAGCGACTGGCGACCACCGACGTGCTCACCCAGAGCAGCAACCGCCGTCATTTCTTCGAGTGCGCCCATCGGGAATTCGAGCAGGCAAGGCTGCAAGGCACGCCGATGGCATTCCTGTTGCTGGACATCGATGACTTCAAACTGATCAACGACACTTACGGCCACCAGGAAGGCGATACGGTATTGCAGAAGATCGCCGAGAGCGGGCGGAGCGTGCTCAGGCGCGGTGACCTCTTCGGTCGGATCGGTGGTGAAGAGTTTGCCGCTGTTTTTCCTGGCTGTGCCCCGGACATGGCATTGCAGGTCGCCGAGCGCTTGCAGCGGGAAATCCAGCGCCTGGCGTTTCGCTGCGGGGAGCATAACTTCGGCATCACCGTCAGCCAGGGCCTGACCGGGATCAGCGCCGAAGACCAGACCCTCGACAACCTGTTCGCCCGTGCTGACGCGGCGATGTACGAGGCCAAGCGCCAGGGCAAGAACCGCATCATCGCGGCTTGAGTGTCTCACCATCAATCAACTGTAGGAGCGAGCCTGCTCGCGAATACGGTATGTCAGTCAACTTATCCGTTACTGACACACTGCTTTCGCGAGCAGGCTCGCTCCCACAGGGGCCAGTGGTCGTTTTACTGGCGGCGCAACCGCATCAACTCTGGCAGCCCGATCTTCAGCAAGCGCGCCGTGCGTCCCCGGGCCAGTTCTTCAAGCCCTTCGTGCGCGGGTAAATGCGCCATCTGCGCCGCCATGTTCATCACCAGCGCCTCGCGGGAATAAACCCCGCCACCGAGACCGTAGACCGCCGCGATCAATTCGCGCAGCTCCAGCGGCAGGCGCCAGCGGGTACGCAGCGCCGAGCCAAAACCGGCGCCGAACTGTTCGAGCGAATCGCCGATTTCCTCCGGCTCGTCCAGCTCGCCGCCGGCCTGCTTCCACTCTTCCATGCAGCGCAGCAGTGCCAGGTCGCCCAAGCGATGCAACAGGCCGGCGCAATAACAACGCTCCTGCTCCAGATCAAGCATGCGCGCCATCGTCCGGGCGTACTCGGCGGTGTGCAACGACAACTCCCAATAACGTTCGGCATAGTCCGCCAGCCAAGGCAGGTTCAACCGGGCACAGCGCTTGAGGGTCAAGCCCAGTATCAGGTTCATGCTTTGCCCGGTGCCTAGCTGATGCAGCGCCTGGGCCACGGTCTGCACCGGACCGCCGCCCTGATGTTGCGCGGTGCTGTTGGCCGCGGCAATCAGCACGGCGGTGATCTGCGGGTCAGTACGGAGCTCTTCTTCCAGCAGTTTCAGATCCAGTCCACCAGGATTGAGGCTGCGTTTGATCGCGACCTGCACATCGGTCATCAACGGCGCGCCTTCGGCCATGTCTCGTCGACGCTCCAGGAACGTTGCCAATGTAAGGCCCGGTCCTGGAATTGGCGCGGCGTTGGATGTGTCTTCGCTATGGAGAAGTAACCCTTGCAGACGCTGGGTCAGGTTTTCCCGGTTCAAGGGCTTGGTCAGATAGGCCGTCGGCGCCAGGGGCAAGACCTCGCGCACGCTGGCGCTGTCGTTGCGCCGGCTCACCAGGATGAACGGCAACACGGGCGTGCGATGGTGTTGGCGCAAGCTGCGCAAGATGCTCAGGCCGTCGACACCCGGCAGTTCCCAATCGGCGATCACCAGGTCGTAAGAATTATGCGCCAGGAGCTCCAAGGCCTGCCGTCCCTCGCCACAAGTGTCTATCCGCGCATCGCAACGCACTCCGGACAGCACCTGTTCAAGCAGCTCCCTGGACGCCGGATCGGCCTCGGCAATCAACACACGCGGTACAGCGGGTAAATCCACAGCAGTCATGCCGCATCGCTCCCTTGCAATACATGCACCTTAGACAATAACGGCCATTCCAGACAGGTCGAAACCACCGGGGATCTGTAGCCGAATATGAAAAAACCCGCCGAAGCGGGTTTTTTGTGGATCAGCACAAAGCTTAGAACTCGTGAAAATCAGAGCTCGTAAATATCAAAGCTCGGAGAAACACTCTTCGATGATTGCCAGGCCTTTGTCCAGTTGCTCATCCGGCGAAGTCAGCGGCACCAGCACGCGCAGGACGTTGCCATAGGTGCCGCAGGACAGCAGGATCAAGCCCTTGTCGCGCGCCTTGGCCACGACTTGCGCAACGGCGGCAGCGTTCGGCTTGTGGGTGTCGCCATCTTCGAACAGCTCCACGGCGATCATGGCGCCCAGGGCACGGACTTCACCGATGACCGGGTACTTCTTCTGGATAGCCTTGAGGCCAGTCACCAGGCGCTCGCCCACGGCCTTGCAGCGATCCAGCAGGTGTTCTTCTTCGAACACGTCCATCACCGCCAGCGCAGCGGCGCAGGCAATCGGGCTGCCGGCGTAGGTGCCGCCGAGGCCGCCCGGTGCGATGGCATCCATGTATTCGGCCTTGCCACACACACCGGCCAGCGGGAAACCGCCAGCAATGGATTTGGCAAAGGTGGTCAGGTCGGCGGCGACGCCCATCTGCTCCATGGCGAAGAACGTACCGGTACGACCGGCACCGGTCTGCACTTCGTCGGCAATCAGCAGGATGCCGTGCTGGTCGCACAAGGCGCGCAGGCGCTGCATGAAGGCTTTCGGCGCCACATAGAAGCCACCCTCGCCCTGGACCGGCTCGATGATGATGGCGGCGATGTCGCGTGGCTCGGCGTCGTTCTTGAAGATGCGTTCGATGCTGGCGATGGAGTCGTCGACGCTCACGTCATGCAACTCGTTCGGGTACAGCGCGCGGAAAATGCCGCCAGGCATCAGGCCCATGCCGGCCGAGTAAGGCACGACCTTACCGGTCAGGCCCAGGGTCATCATGGTACGACCGTGGTAAGCGCCGGTGAAGGCGATCACACCGGCACGGCCGGTGGCGGCGCGGGCGATCTTCACGGCGTTTTCCACCGCTTCGGAACCGGTGGTCACCAGCAGGGTTTTCTTGGCGAAATCACCCGGGACCTTGGCGTTGATTTTTTCGCACAGCTCCACGTACGGCTCGTAGGCCAGGACCTGGAAGCAAGTGTGGGTCAGCTTGTTCAGCTGTTCGGTGACGGCGGCGATGATCTTCGGATGCACGTGGCCGGTGTTCAGTACGGCGATACCACCGGCGAAGTCGATGAATTCACGACCTTCAACGTCGGTAACCGTGGCGTTCTTCGCCGATTCGGCAAAGATCGGGTGAATCTGGCCGACACCGCGGGGAACAGCGGCGGTACGGCGGGCCATCAGGTCTGCGTTGGTCTTGCTCATTAAAAATGTCCTCATTCGCCGCTCATCGGTCGGCGTGGCTCAAGGAATACATGGCGGGGAGGCAACTGCGACAGCATGCGATGATCGACTGCCGCAGCGTTCCGGCCACAAGAAACAGAACGGGGTGAAACGCGCAAAGGGACAGCGCTCTCGTGCCCTTTGCGCTTGTAGCAGATCAGATACCCAGGCAGAGGTATTTGATTTCCAGGTAGTCCTCGATGCCGTACTTGGAGCCCTCACGGCCCAGGCCCGAAGCCTTGATGCCGCCGAACGGCGCGACTTCGTTGGAGATCAAACCGGTGTTGACGCCGACCATGCCGTATTCCAGGGCTTCGGCCACACGGAACACACGGCCCAGGTCGCGGGCATAAAAGTACGAAGCCAGGCCGAACTCGGTGTCATTGGACATCGCGATCACTTCGGCTTCGTCTTTGAAGCGGAACAGCGGCGCCAATGGGCCGAAGGTTTCTTCCTTCGCCACGGCGGCATTCTTCGGCACGTTGGTCAGGATGGTCGGCTCGAAGAAATTGCCTTCCATCGGCTTGCCGCCCGACAGCACGGTTGCGCCTTTGCTGACCGCATCGGCGATGTGTTCCTGTACCTTGGCAACCGCTTTTTCGTCGATCAACGGACCGGTAGTGATGCCGTCTTCCAGACCGTTGCCGATCTTGAGCTTGGCCACCGCTGCCTTGAGTTTCTCGGCGAAGGCGTCGTATACCGAATCCTGGACGTACAGGCGGTTGGCGCAGACGCAGGTCTGGCCGTTGTTGCGGTATTTGGAAATGATCGCGCCTTCGACGGCCTTATCCAGGTCCGCGTCGTCGAACACGATGAAGGGCGCGTTGCCGCCCAGCTCCAGGGAAACCTTCTTGATGTCCTTGGCGCATTCGGCCATCAACTGGCGACCGATCTCGGTCGAACCGGTGAAGGACAGCTTGCGCACGATCGGGTTGCTGGTCAGCTCGCCCCCGATGTCGCCGGCACTGCCAGTGACCACGCTCAACACGCCTTGCGGGATGCCGGCACGGTGCGCCAGCTCTACCAGGGCCAGGGCCGAGAACGGCGTCTGCGAAGCCGGCTTGATGACCATGGTGCAACCGGCGGCCAGGGCCGGGCCGGCCTTGCGGGTGATCATCGCGGCCGGGAAGTTCCACGGCGTGATGGCGGCGGTCACGCCAATCGGCTGCTTGATCACGATCAGGCGCTTGTCCGGCTGGTGGCCGGGAATCACATCACCGTAGATGCGCTTGGCTTCTTCGGCGAACCATTCGATAAAGGAGGCGGCATAGACGATCTCGCCCTTGGCTTCGGCCAGCGGCTTGCCCTGCTCCAGGGTCATCAGGCGACCAAGGTCGTCCTGGTTTTCGATCAGCAATTCATACCAGCGACGCAGCTTGTTGGCGCGTTCCTTGGCGGTCAACGCACGCCAGGCCGGCAGCGCCTTGTCGGCGGCTTCGATCGCGCGACGGGTTTCGGCAGCGCCCATCTTCGGCACCGTGCCCAATACTTCGCCCGTCGCCGGGTTGGTGACCTTGATCGTCTGACCATTGTCCGCATCGACCCAAGCGCCATCGATAAAGGCTTGCTGGCGGAACAACTGGGTGTCTTTAAGCTGCATGTCGGCTTTCCTTAACAGCACCGCGCGCACGCGGAGCGAATTAGAGTTGTAGAAAGGCGCCTCATGGGCTGCCGTCAGGGAAATCATCCACCGGGCTGAAGCACAGAAATAACGCACATAAGCACAGACGTGCGGTTCAGCACCCAGACAAGAGCGTTTGAAATCTCAAACGAATCCTAGGGCCGATGGGGTTGGAGGACAATAGCCTGTTCGAAAAAAAGAACGAAAAAGCTGCATTTGCCTGTTTTTTCTGATCAGCGTAGCCAACAGCCGCCGAGCGAGGCGAAAACAAACGGCAAATCAGCAGCATGGACGCCCGCCATGCTTATGAGTATCATGGCGCCCGCGTTGCACCAGTAGCTCAGCTGGATAGAGTACTGCCCTCCGAAGGCAGGGGTCGTGGGTTCGAATCCCGCCTGGTGCACCATATATGAAAAATCAAAAGCCCCAGTCCTCGCGGATTGGGGCTTTTTTGTGGCGCTGTCCTTACCCGATTCTGAACTGGGTAGTTTTGGGGCTGCTGCGCAGCCCAGCGGGAGCAAGCTCCCTCGCCACGGGCGCTCGGTCATCGCTTACGCAATATTTCCAACCGCGCCGGCAAGTCTTCCTTGGGAAAGCGCTTGTGCAACGCCAGCAGCTTCTCATCAGCCGCCTTGCTGTCACCCGCCTCGCGCAATCGCAGCACTTCCAGCAGCTCCTGCTCCAGTGTTGGCATTGCGGCGGGCGCGGATTTGCTCATTTTCGCTGCGGGCTTATCCGCCAACGCCTGCATCGGGCTGGCCGGGGCTCGGGCCAGTTCGCCCTGGGGCGCCATGCGAGTGATCGGTGCGGGGGCCGGCATGGCTGGCGGCGGGGCAGCGGCAACCGGGGGCTGTTGCCGATCGGCGGAAAACTCCATGGAGGCGGGTGAAACCAGTTGCTCCTCGGTCGGCGTACGCAGCACCAGGCCGATCATCAGCGCCACACCGGCAACCGTGGCGAACGCCATTTGCCACCGGGGTCGCTGACAAGCCTGCAGCCAGCGCTGCCACAGGCTCGGCGCCGGCGTCGGGGCTTCACGGCGCGCGGTGGCCAGGATGAAGGCGTCCATGGAGGCCGGCGGCTCGCCGCTGGCGTGTTGGCGGAAATGTTCGACCAGCGTTTCGTCGATGGAATCCGGCGTCTGTTTGGGGTCGATCATGCGGGTACCTCCTCGGCCAACAGGCGATGCAGCTTCTGTTGGGCGTAACGCAAGCGGCTCTTGACCGTTTCCAGCGGAACGCCGGTCAGGGCAGCGATCTGTGGCAGTTCGAGATCACCGTGCAGGCGCAGCAGGAAGACTTCCCGCTGATCCTCGGGCAAGGCCTGCAATGCGGCGTCGAGACGAGCCTGGTCGCGACTCAGGCTCAACTGTTGCTCAGGGTTGCCGGTGTCGTCGGGCTGGACATGAAGCTGCTCGTCGTAACTGTCGTGCAGCGGGTTGTGGACGCCGTGCTTGCGCCAGTGGTCGATCAAGCGGTTACGGGCAATCTGGAACAACCATGTACGAAAACTCGCCCGGCCTTGTGGCTGGGTGGTGCTGCGAATCAGGCTGAGCCAGGTGTCCTGGAAAATTTCCTCGGCCAGTTCGGCCTTGTTGCTCAAGGACACGAGAAAACGATAAAGCCCTTGCCGATGGCGGACGTACAGGGCTTCGAAACAAGCCCCGTCGCCTTCGCGATAGCGGGCCAGCAGCGATTCGTCGCTGGGAGAATCAAGCGCA
Organism: Pseudomonas sp. Z2-11; assembly: GCF_054161305.1. Classification (NCBI taxonomy): domain Bacteria; kingdom Pseudomonadati; phylum Pseudomonadota; class Gammaproteobacteria; order Pseudomonadales; family Pseudomonadaceae; genus Pseudomonas; species Pseudomonas sp. Z2-11. Next base: position 169,859 of record NZ_CP096395.1, on the reverse strand, counting down.
GCGGGCATGTCCGTGTCGAACTCCTTTGGCGATCATTGCAACACAGCCCTGGCAGACCCCGTGGGAGCGAGCTTGCTCGCGATAGCGGTGTGTCAGCAATATAAATGCAACTGAACCGACGCCATCGCGAGCAAGCTCGCTCCCACATTTGATCCTCATTGTGGCCGGGATCAGCGTTTGGCCGCAGGTTCGAGGCTCTGGGCCAGCTCCACCAGTTGCACGAACTCGGCACGCAGCCCGAACGGATCGTCACCGCGCGCCGAGCGCGCCAACTGCGCGGTATCCTTCAAGGTCATCTGCCCAGTGTAGCGTCCATCGCCCTTGAGCTGTTGGGCGAAGGCTGCCACGGCGGCCGAGAAGCGCAGGTCGTCGCTGGTTTTGTCATTGCGCGGTGAAACGGCAATGGGATGTTCGATCAACCGGCTGCTACCGCCTTCCGCCAGCTTGTAGCGTACGCGCAACATCGCCAGTTCGCCGGACTTGCCGTCCGACTTGGACGCGTTCCCATAACGCAGCGGCTCCAACCAGCCCTGCTCTCCTTTCGGGACAATTTCATACAGCGCGGTCACTGTATGCCCAGCGCCGATCTCGCCTGCGTCGACCTTGTCATTGCTGAAATCCTCACGCTTCAACGCGCGGTTCTCATAACCCAGCAGTCGATATTCGCTGACCTGAGCGGGGTTGAACTCCACCTGCAACTTCACGTCTCGCGCTACCACCGCCAGGGTGGAGCTGAGCTGGTCCACCAGGACCTTGCGCGCTTCGAGCAGGTTGTCGATGTACGCGTAGTTACCGTCACCGGCGTCAGCCAGTTGCTCCATCAGGTGTTCGTTGTAGTTATCCACACCGAAGCCCAGTGTCGTCAGGGAGACGCCGTTTTTGCGCTGATCCACGGCCATCTGCTTGAGGCTGTCGAAATCACTGATGCCGACGTTGAAGTCACCGTCGGTGGTCAGCAGGATGCGGTTGATGCCTTTGTCGATAAAGCTCTCCCGAGCCATCTGATAGGCCAGTTCGATGCCCGAGGCACCGGCGGTCGATCCACCGGCGTTCAGTTGATCGATGGCGTTGCGGATCTTCACCTTGTCGCTACCCGAGGTGGGCTTGAGCACGACCCGGGATTCACCGGCATAGACCACCAGGGACACCCGGTCCTGATCGCGCAATTGGTCCACCAGCAATTTCAGCGTGTTCTTGACCAGCGGCAGGCCTTCGCGACGGTTCATCGAGCCGGACACATCCACCAGAAACACCAGGTTGGCCGGGGCCAGGTCTGAGACGGCGCGGTCGCTGGCCTTGATCCCGACACGCAACAACCGGGTGTGAGGGTTCCAGGGCGATGGCGCGATTTCGGTGGTCACGCCAAAGGGCGAACCGTCGGTGGGCAACGCGTAGTGGTAAGGAAAGTAGTTGACCATTTCCTCCAACCGCACAGCGCCCTCAGGCGGCAGGCTGCCCTGGTTGAGGAAACGTCGCACGTTGGCATAGCTGCCGGTATCGACATCCACGCTGAAGGTCGAGACCGGTGTCTCGGCGACGCTGTGGACAGGATTTTCCGGCAGCTTCTCGTACTGTTCGCGCGGCTCGCTGCGGTAATCATTGGAGGCAACATCGCCCATCGGCGCAGGCATTGATGCCGGCGCGGCCATGCGCTTGGCCATAGTCTGGCGCACGTAGGCGATCTCCCCTTGCGGCGCGACGATGGGCGCCGCCGCCACCGGTTCGGCCGGCTTGGCAGCTTCACGGGACGAAGACAACCCACAACCGGCCAACGCCACCAGCAGCGTGACGGCAAAGCCCTGGGTGGCAGGACGCATATACGAAAGCGGACGGGACATGGGCTGAACCTCGTGAGTGGAAGATCCGTTCACAAGGTCAGACGCAAGAGATCAGTGGTTCGGGTTAACGACCAGAAAATTTTCATGCCCTGGTCCCCTCAGCGGCGGCAAATAGCATCAGCGAGACGGAATGGCCCGCAGGTCATCGGCGATGAAACGGCTCAGCTGGCTGGTGTAGTACTCCTCGACATCGGAATTGCCCCGTTTCGTGAGGGCACCAGCGATGCCTTTCATGGCGTGAAATTGCCCGATCGCGCCGGCCGGCATCAGCCCCTCGCGAGCCTGGGTGAAATGCAGCACCTCGGCGCCGGCCTTCTTCACCTAAACCTGGTAACTGAAGTCGACACTGGCAAGGTACGTACCGTCGGCAACGATACTGTTCATCAAACCACCTTGGGTGTCCTGGACACGGCGGGCGTAGACGGCGTTGATATCCAGCAGGTAGTCAGCGCTTTCCTTGCTGGAAGCGTAGCGATTGCCGTCGAGCAAGCGCACGATCAGGTTTCACAGGCCAAAGAGGGCCGCAGGATCTTTGCATGCCGCCTCGGAAAATAAGCCGCCGCCGCTACTCCCACCGCGCCCATCACCACGCAATACACCACGCACACCCACGGGCTCCACGGCACCAGCGCAATCAACAACAACGGCGTCATGCTGGCCCAGAGTGCATAAGCGATGTTGTAGGTGAAGGAGATACCGGACACGCGAATCTTCGGCGGGAACAGGCTGATCATCACCGAAGGCACCGCGCCGACCACGCCGCAACCCAGGCCGGCCACGGCGTAGGCCAGGCCCAGCCAGTCGCTGCCGCTGATCAGGCTGGCATAGAGCACGGCGATGCCCAGCGGCAACAGCAGGCTGTAGAGCATGACGGTGCGCCAGGCGCCGATGCGGTCGACGACGAGGCCGGCCAGGACGCAGCCGATGTTCAGGAAAACGATGCCGAGGCTGCTCAGGGCAAACGTGTGGCTGGGGGTCAGGCCGAAGCTTTTCTGCATCACTGTGGGGGTGATGACCACAAAGACCACCACGGCGGAAGTCAGTACGCAGGTAAGAATGGCGGCGGGCAGCAACGCATGTCGATGGTCGCGCAAAACCGTGCGCAGCGGCAGCTCCGTCGCGCCTTCGCGATTGGCTTGCAGGGCCATGAAGATCGGCGTTTCACTCAGCCAGCGGCGCAGCCAGACGCCGATCACGCCGAATACCCCGCCCAGCAGGAACGGCAAGCGCCACGCGTAGTCGAGGATTTCGGTCGGGGTGAAGATCCGCGCCAGCGCCGTGGCGGTCAAGGCGCCGAGCAAGTAGCCGAAGGTCAGGCCCGCCTGGAGAAAGCCCAAGGCATAGCCGCGATGCCGCAACGGCGCGTGTTCGGCCACGAACACCCAGGCACTCGGCACCTCCCCGCCCACCGCCGCGCCTTGCAGGATGCGCAGCGCCAACAACAGCAACGGGGCGAAATAGCCGATTTGCGCATAGGTCGGCAGTACACCGATGAGCAGACACGGCAACGCCATCATCAGAATGCTCAGGCTGAAGACACGCTTGCGGCCCAGGCGATCGGCAAAGTGCGCCATGAGTATCCCGCCCAGGGGACGCGCCAGATAGCCAGTCGCGAAAATCCCGAAGCTCTGTAGCAGGCGCAGCCACTCGGGCATTTCCGGCGGGAAGAACAGTTGGCTGAGGGTCAGGGCGAAAAAAACGAAAATGATGAAGTCGTAGATTTCCAGCGCGCCGCCGAGGGCGGCGAGGCCCAGGGTCTTGTAGTCGGAGCGGCTGAACCGCGCGCCTGGCAAATGATGGGTGGCAGTCATAGGCATGTTTGGAAAAATGGTTGGAAGAAGGCGTCGGATCAGGCAGCGGGACCCTTGCCCACGGGCTGCGCCGACGGTTGGCCTGGCTCGGCGTCTACGGCCTCGTCAGCAGGCAGAAAATCCTTGCGGCTCTGGGCGATGGCCCGGCGTATTTCGTCGCCCTTGGTGGGGCAGTTCTTGAGGCGGGCGATGCCGTCGGTTTGCTGCGTCATCGCCATCCTCCGGTATGAGTGAACAGGCGCCGATAGTGCTCGCTTTTGGCGCTCGATGCCAACTTACGTGACGATTGGGGCTGCCGGTCAGCGGTGGTAGCGGCGCACCACGCTGCTGTTGCGCAGTACGTGGCCTTTGAGTTTTTCCATCAACTGGGCGCGTGTGAGGCCGGCGGGCAATGCGTCGGGTGGCAGGTCCAGGGCGAATATCTGGATCAGGTAGTGATGAGCGCTGTCGCCAACGGGTGGGCACGGACCGATGTAGCCGTGCGTATTCTTGCTGTTGATGCCGCTCATGCCTTCCAGGGTGGATTTGGTGCCCACTCCCGCCGGGATCTGTCGGGTGCTGGCCTTGATCCCGTAATGGACCCAGTGGTCGACGCCCTGCCCGCGCTGGCCGTCGGGATCGAGCATGACGATGGCATAGCTGAGGGTGCCAGGCGGGCCGGCGTTCCAGCTCAGCGCCGGAGAAATATTCTTGCCGCCGCAGGTGTTCGCGTCGCTCGCGGCGGCGGCAGTGAAGAGGCGGTCGTCCGACACACCGGGAATGCTCAGGGTGAAACGCTCTTCGGCCTGGACAACCCCTTGCGCGCACAGCACGAGGGTGACGGCCGCGAGCCAGGAGGAAAGGGAGGTCAATCGAGTCATACCGGGCACCTTAATTCGATTCAGGCCATGGACGGCCTGCGAACTATAGCCGCAGCGCCGGCCCGGTTGCAGTGACAATTATGCTGAACCTCGTTGCACTCCCCTGACTCGAACGGGAAACGCCTGTCGGAGAACGACCATGCCCATGCATCAAGTCGCCCGCCTCGCTGATGTGCGAGAGGACCGCGGCCTCGAAGTGACCCTCAACGAAACACCCATTCTGCTGCTGCGGGCTGGCGGACAGGTCCGAGCCTTCCAAGGCAAATGCCCGCATGCCGGGGCGCCGCTGGCCGAGGGCGCGGTGTGTCACGGCAGGCTGATCTGCCCGTGGCACAAGGCCGCGTTCCGTGCCGAAGACGGCGCTCTGTGCGAGCCGCCGGCCCTCGACAGCCTGCAGCGTTATCACGTCGAGCTGCGGGGCGATGAAGTATGGGTCGATGAGCAACCACTGCCAGCCGAAAAAATCCCTCCCGCCGATGACCCGCGCACCTTCGTCATCGTCGGCGCCGGAGCGGCCGGCACGGCTTGCGCGGCGGCGCTGCGCGAGAAGGGTTTCGGTGGCCGGATCCAGATGATCGACCGCGAAGCCGAGGCCGGTTATGACCGCACCGTACTGAGCAAATACGTGTTGGCCGGCGACATGGCCGCGGAAAAGACGCCGGCCTTGCGCGATGAAACCTACTTCACCCGGCAACGCATCGAAAGGCGCAACGGCGAAGTGGCCGGTCTCGACATCAGCGCGCGCCAGATTCATCTCGCCGACGGTCAACGCCTGGACTATGACGCACTGCTCATCGCCACCGGTGGAGTGCCCAGGACGCCAGACATGCCGGGCCTCGACTTGCCCAATGTGCTCACCCTGCGCTCTTTGGCCGATACCCGGCAAATCCTCGACCATGCCCAGCCGGGGCAGCGAGCGGTGATTATCGGCGACAGCTTCATCGCCATGGAAGTCGCCTCGTCCCTGCGCAAACGTGAACTGAGCGTGACCGTCCTGGCCCGCCACCCGGTCCCGTTCGCCGCGCAGTTTGGCGACAGCATCGGCAAGGCGATCCTGGCCCGACACCGGGCCAATGGTGTGGTCTATCACAGCGAGGGCGAAGCGGCGCGGATCGAAGGTGCGGAAAAGGTTGAAGCCGTGGTGCTGGATAACGGTCAGCGTTTCGCGGCGGACCTGGTCATCATCGGTGTCGGCGTGCGCCCGGCGACCGAGCCGTTCGCCGATCTGCCACGGGAAAAAGATCAATCATTGATCGCTGACGACGGCATGCGCGTCGCCGATGGCGTCTGGGCCGTTGGCGATATCGCCACCTTTCCCCTCAACGGCCAACCCCGGCGCATCGAACATTGGCGCCTGGCCCAGCAACAGGCACGCATCGCCGCGACGAACATGCTCGGCGGGGAGGAACACTACCTGGATGTGCCGTTCTTCTGGACGTACCACTTCGGCAAACGCTACGACTACCTCGGCCATGCCGAGGAATGGGACGAGGTGCAATTCAAGGGCACGCCTGAGCATCCTCCGTTCATCGCTCTGCTCGGCAAGGACGGTCTCGTTGCCGCCGTCGTGGCCTGCGATGAAGGCCGGGCCATGGCGGCGCTGGCCCAGCGCATGAAGCAACCGCTGTCGGTGGATGAGGCCTGGCGGCTGGTCCGGGATTTTTCGGTGTAGCTTGTCTTGAAGACAATATAAAACCTGTGGTGTTTTGCGTTGACTACGCAGGGCGATCAGCCGGCAGATGAATCACCTGCGGCCGGTCCAGCGGTGCCAGGGGCGGCGGTTGCAAGTCCGGGCTCAGCAGATGGAAGTGCGGCACTACGTGGCTGATGTCGCCATCCGGGTTGTTATGGATGATTTTGGAGCCAGGCTGGCGCAACGTTTCCAGTCGTTCGTCAGTCAGCTTGAAACTTGCGCTCAGGCCTTGGTCATCCACCGCAGGCCTCGGCAGCCGACGCTGGGCGAAGCTGCGGCTTTTGCGCTGTTGGTAACGCGCCCAGGTAATCAGGATGATTGCGTTGACCAGCGCGATCCAGCCATAGATCTGCAAGGTTCCCAGGGTATCGAACAACGAACCACCCAGGCGCGGCCCGGCATGGCTGTCGAACAACGGCCAGAGCCCGTTGACCAGCAGATACAACAGCCCAACCCACGCCAGCACGGTGAAAAGCACATCGATGACCACCAGAAAAGGCCGCTGCCGGGTCCTGATAATTTTCATCGGATCACTTCCTCTTCTTCGTCATCGAACGGCTTGATCCCGCGATCCGGGCTGACCCAGCGCGCACGTTTCTGATGCTGCCCGAACAGCACCTTGGGGAAACTCACCAGGGTGGTGAACAGGCTGATCAACCAGAACACCAACGGGTACCAGACCACCCAGAACATGATGTGCCACAGGCCTTTTTCGTAGCGACGGTCGATCAGGATGCTCACCGCGAATTGCATCAGGCACACCACCGCCAGCAACAGCCCGGTAAAGGCCGGCGGCATGAGGTGGTCCACCGCGATGGCGGCGGGCATCTCGATGAATTTGCCGGCGCCCCAGAAGATCACCGACAGCAGGAAGGTGAAGGCCCAACCGGTGGACAGGCAGTATTCGAACAGCAGCGGCCACAGGTAACGGTGGCGGTATTGCCAGATGCCGCGGATGTTCTTGAACAGCACTTCGGCACCGCCCTGGGCCCAGCGCAGCCGTTGCCGCCACAGGCCGCGCAGGGTTTCGGGCATGAGGATCCAGCACAACGCACGGGGTTCGTAGAAGATGCTCCAGTGGTCCAGTTGCAGCTTCCAGCTGATGTCGATGTCCTCGGTGATCATGTCCGGGCTCCAGTAGCCGACCCGGTGCAGCGCCGTGCGACGGAAGGCGACGATCACACCGGACACTGTGAAGATCCGTCCGAAGACCCGCTGGGTACGCTTGATCAAGCCGATGATCGAGGAAAACTCACCGACCTGGACCCGACCCACCAATGTTGAACGGGTGCGAATGCGCGGGTTGCCCGTCACCGCGCCGAGGCGGGCGTTGTCGAGCATCGGCGCCACCAGGTAGGCGCAGGTATTCGGTGCCAGCAGCGCGTCGCCGTCAATGCACACCAGGTATTCGCTGCGTGCAGCGATGGCGCCCATGCGCAGGGCTACGGCCTTGCCCTGGTTTTCCGCCAGGTGCAGCACACGCAAGCGCGAGTCTTCGGCCGCCAGTCGGTCCAGCACCTCGGCGGTGTTGTCCTTGGAGCCGTCGTTGATGGCGATCACCTCGATGTTCGGATAGTGCTGGCCCAGCGCTGCGTGAATCGTGTCGGCAACGTTGTCGCCTTCGTTGAAGCACGGGATCAGGATGCTGATCAGCGGTTCGCCGGCCAGGGGCGGCGGCAAGGTGTCGTCTTTCCACGGCCAGTGGCGCTCCCAGTGCAGCCAGAAATACAGGCCGCCGGCGATCCACAGCCCGGACATGAACAGCGGGTAGAAGAACACGAAGTCCATCAGGAATTGCCCAGTGACCAGGAAGATCAGGCCGAGGGGCACCCCAAGGACGATCGCCAGCACCAGGACGGCGAGCAGTCTGTCGAGCATGTCAAGGATTCCACTTGTTGGAGAGCGCAGGCCGCACGGCTTTCACGGCAGGCTGGTCTTCGATGAAGTTGTCCGGGTAGTAGCCGAAACTGGTCACGCCCTGGCGCTTGAGTCGCCCCATCCAGTCGGCCAGTTGTTCACCTTCGATATCGGCCACCGGCTTGCTGTGCCAGTCGCGCGCTTGCAATTCGAATACCGTGCGCTTGAGCGCACCGGGGCGAGCCTTGACGGTTTCCACCAGCCGTTCGAGCCAGGGCCCGGATTGCTCGCGGGTCTGTTTTTCCATCAATGGCATGGCCATCGGAGCCGTCCAATCGTAGGCGCCGAGGAAGTCATCGAGGTTCTGAGCGAACCAGGCCTCGCTCTGCGGGTTGAGCATCGGCTCGGCAAAGATATTGCGCGCCGTGCGCAGCTCCGGACCACGAATTGCCCGGACCTTGGCCGTGAGCTCAGCGGTGAAGTCGATCAGGTAGCGGCTCTTGAAACGGGTCCAGCGCTGCATGGCCGCCGGGTCGTCGCGCAGGGCGGCGATGGAGGTCGGCAAGCCGTTGGCCGCGTAGACTTTCATCGCGGCGGGACCGGCGTCCTCGAAGTCGGAGAACACCGCGTCGTCATGGTACAGAACGCCGTCCACCGAGCTCATCCGCGCCAGGTCTTGGTAGATTTCGCCGATGACCTTGCGCACGTTCGGGTCGAAGGGCGACAGGCGTACGTACTGGTCCGGGGCGACGCCAATCTTGCCGGTTTCAGGATCCCAGCGCTGTACACGCGGCAACTTCGGGTCCAGGGCAAAACTGAGCACCGGCATCCAGGCATACACCTTCACGTTGGCCCGGGTGCGCAATTGCCATGCGACCCGATCGAACAGATCGGCGCGTACCGGCAGATGCCGATTGGGGAAGTACAGCGAATGGACCAGGCCATCGCCCTTCGGGTCGGCAAAAGCTTGCAGGAAGACAGTGTTCGCGCCGAGATCGTAGATACGCTGGACCAGCTTGCCGACGTTGGCCTCCTGCTGCACGGGGTCCGGATCGTAGACGTAATCCAGGTCGACGTGGACCACCCGCATCGGGTCCATGGTCTGCACCGAGACGATGCTTTCGGCGAAGTGAGCGCCGTCCGGATCGGAAGCCACCAGAAAGCGCGGGCCGCTCATCAGGTTATCGAGGCTGTCGAGGCCGTCTTCCAGGGTCAGGGCCATCTGGTAGCCCTGGCTGCCAATCACCTGCAACGCGGTGCCGTCCGCCTCGCCGTATGGCCAGACCCAGACGCGCGGACTGTAGCCGGTGACTTTGCGGATCTTCTCGGAAATGGCTGCCACATCCTTGCGCAGACGCGCCTGGAAATCGGCTTCCGCTTCATAACGACCGGTAGCCGGATCGTAGCGCCGCGTGGTCGCCGCCGGCTGCTGGTTGCCTTGCGGGTTGGCGAGTACGCCTTTGTGATTGGCGTCGGTGTGGGCGGCGATTTCCACCAGGCCCGATTTCGACACCTCGCGAATCTGCTCCCAGGTCAGGAACTCGGAACGCTTGCGCGGCACCCCGGCAAAATCCACCGGTTGATTCAGCGGCGTGTCGATCCAACTGCCGACCGGAGCAAGGATGGCCGGCCAGTTGTAGGCGCGCAGGATGGGCATGACGCGGGTGTAAAAGCTTGAGTAGCCGTCGTCGAAACTCAGCAGTACTGCGCGCGGTGGCAGTTCGGGCCCGCCGTTGCGGGCAGCGATGATCTGATCGATCGTGACCGGCTGATAATTGTTTTCCCGCAGCCAGGCCAATTGCTCGATCAGGCGCTCGGTGCGCACGGCCACCAAGGCTTGGTCAGGGTCGCGGTCTTCGACGTCGTGGTAGGCAATACCAAGCACGTGGTTTTTCGGCCATGGCGCATCGTTGGCCATCACCGGCCGTTGCGAAGGCGGGGCAAATGCCGGGGCCTGCTGGGCACAAGCGCTGATCAGCAAGACTCCCAGCAGAAGGATGAATCGCGAAATGACGGGCATTTTCAAACTCTTCTAGAAGCGGTAGGTGAGGTCGACAAGCAGGCGCAGATCGCTTTCACGATCGCCGTCGTAAGGGCGGTTGAGCCAGCTCAGCGCGGCCCCGGCTTCAAGCACATCGTTCCAGAGCAGACGCTGGCCGTAGCTGAGCAACCCCATGGCGCCGGTGCTGTAGTCACTCTGGCTGTAAGTGCCGGCACCCGCCTGGAACTGCTGGCTCCAGGTGGTTTCGTAGCGGCGATACAGCACGTGATTGGCGCTCACGGTCGGCATGACACTGAAGTCCGATTTCGGATTGAAGTACGGCACTTCATTGGCGCCGCTGTTACGACTGGCACCGACTTCCAGGCCCAGCTCCACTTGTAGCCTCGGAGCGCTGTAGATGCCCTCGCGGCCGGTCAGCAAGGTCTCGAGGCGGTTGTTGCCATCGCTGAAGTGGGACGGGCTGACAGCCAGCCGCCACTCGCGTCTTTCATTGGCACGCCAGCGGACGAAACCGCTTCCACCATTGGCGCGAATCCCGCTGTTGAGAGCCCGCAACGGAGTGTTGGCCGAGAGGTAGTCCAGGCTGCCGCCGTACTGCCAGTGATCATTGATGTCCCGGGCCACGGCTACTCGCGCGCCCTGTTTGTCACCGGAACCATACGAATGGTTGGAGACTTCCGCCTCCAGGGTCATGTCGCGGGTGCGCCGCTCCACTCCCAGGCGCTGCCAGCGATGGTGGCCGGTGCCTTCCTCGAAGTCGCCGGTTGCGTAACCGGCACCGCCGAACAGCCGCCAGTCTTCATCGATGGGCGGGCTGTAGAGCAAGGTTTCGACACCGAAATCACGGCTGCCGGTCACCGCGCCAGCGTCACCATTGCCGCCACCGTAGCTCTTGCCGGTGTAGGCCTCGATGCGCAGTTCAGCCATGTCATGGACGTCACGCTGGCGTTGCAGGCGCTTGACGTGAGCGTTCTCGGGATAGCGGGCGACGACGTCATCGGTAAGCGCATCCATTTGCCGCCATTCCTGCAGATCCATGGCGGCGCGAGCCTGGGCAACTTCCAAGTCGCGATTGCGCGGCGTTGTGGCCTCGACTTCCTTGAGCAGGCTTTCTGAACGCCGCGGCCAGTCACGTGCCTGGTACAGATCGGCCTGGGCCAGGCGCAAGCCGATATTGCCGGGCCCGTGGTAGACCAGAGCGTCCAGGCGCGCCTCGGCGGTAGGCAGATCGGCGCCGTAGGTACCTGCCTGAGCGGCCAGGAGCTGCGCGTCCATCCATTCGTCGTTGGGATTACCGATCGGCAGCCCCTTGAGTTCCACGCGGGCCGGCTGTGCTTTCGCCAGGTCTTCGGCCAGTGCGCGGGCCTCCTCGGATTTTTCGCTTTCCAGCAAGGCGTAGTAGAGCGCAGTGCTGTCTTCGAAGCGGTCCGCAGGATCTGCATCCGGTGCAATCAGCACGCGGCGGTACAGATCGACGGCGATCTCCGGTTCACGTTGCTCCAGATAGGAAGAAGCCACCCAGCGCAGCGCGTAGGTTGGAATGCTGACCCCTTCAGCGACCAGCTTCTGGTACTCGGCGATCACCTCGGCCCGGCGAGCCCGGGCGTTGAGGGCGCCCATGCGGTCGATCCGCCAGCGCAAGACATCATCGTGGGCCTCGGCCACCGGAGTCCAGGTGGCGAGCAGTTTGTCGTAGTCCGCCAGCGCGCGATCGGCAATGACAAAACGTTCTGTTTCGCTGCGACTGGCCATATCCGCCAGGCGCACCCGCTCGGCCGCCACATCGCCTTCGAGCCTGCGCTGCACGCCACGATCGATCAGGCCGGGCTGAAGCCGGGCCAGGCGCAGGGCCGGCTCAGGCAAACGGGCGCGTTGCAGGGCGTAGACGTACTCGCGGGCGACTTCAGGCTTGTTGCTGCCGGCACGGGTGAAAGCCTGGTCGTATTCGAAAAGCGCTTCGTGGGGATTGTCCGCACGCGTCAGCGCATAACCCAAGGCCAACCGGCGCATCGGATCTTCTGGCTTGGCCGCAACGAGGGCCCTGGCGCGGCTGACGGCTTCATCTGGCTTGCCGGCATCGGCCTGGGTCAAGGCCAGACCCAGTTGCAGATCGGGGTTCTGCGGATCTATCGCCAACGCCCGGCGATACAACTCGACCGCCGGATCCCAGCGCTTGAGGTTGCGATAGGAGCGAGCAGCTGCGGTCAGCGCCTGAACCGGAAGGTCGCGGTAGCGGCCCTGGGTTTCGTAGACTTTCACCACCTCGGCATCAAGACCGGCCCAACTGGCGATCTGCAGATGGTCACTGATCTGTGCGGCGCTGGCCTGGCCAACCGGCACCTGGCGCAATACGGACAACGCGGGCGTGTAATGCCCCGCGCGGGCGTCGAGCACCATCTGGTCATAAGCGGTATCGGCAAACGCCGCCACCGACCAGCACAATTGGCTGCACAGCGCGACGCGAAACAACGGGCGCAAACCGAATTGAATAAGAGGACCCACAGTACGCGGCATTCGTCAGCATCCTTACATGGCCAGCCGGGTCGCAGTGCCCCCTTGCCCATCAAACAGAAGGCCGGATCAAAGGAACCCAGCCAAGCTCTAACGGGCCTAGTTTTGCACTCCGTGGCGGGTCATCTTCCAGATCGCCATAATTCTTCAGAATCCATGCAGATTTCAGCGCGGCATTTTCAACGGACAAAAAAAAACCGGCCCGTGCACAGGGCACGGACCGGTCTTCAGATGTTGCCTGGGACGGGTTACTGAATGGCGACGCCACCGCCCAGCTTGTTCATCACAAACGCGGTGAACTGTTCAACGGTCATCTTCTGGCCGTTGAAATCGACCTGATTGTTGGCGTAGTGCAGATTGGTAACCACATCATTGCCTTCAAGCTTCGCCAGCTCCGTGCCTACCGCCATGGCGCTGAACATATCGCTGGTGGCAGTCGCCTGGTCGGCGATCAGTTTTGCGTCGGTCTGGCCTTCCATCTGCGCTTGCACGGTCAGGAGATCCACCAGCATTGGCTTGGAAACCTTGACCTTGAAGTCCAGCAGAGCGAGCAACTGGCGGCCCAGCTCATCGGGTGGCAGGTCCATGGACTGCGGCTTGGCCAGATCGACAACCAGGCTCGCGCGGCTTTCGCCGTTAGCGGTATTGAACGAGAGGTTCTCCAGGGCCACTTGCGGGGCGCCAGCCAGGAGTTTTTCCAGGTCGGCTTTGACCTGCGCTTCTTCTGCCTCGGTGAGGTTCAGCTCTGGAGCCGGCTCGCCCGCTTCAGCGGCCTCGGCAGCTGCCTTTTCGTAGGGTTGCAGCTTGGCCTGGTAGACCTGCATCAGCGACATGGTGGCAGGGATGTCCAGGTTCTTCAGGCTGACCGCCATCTGTGCAGAACCGATGACCTTGTCATTGAACGACAACTCGCCGATCTTGTAATCAGCGCGTCCCGAAGCACTGGTGCCGTTCTCGGAGCTGTTGTTCTTCATCTCGAAGTTTTTCAGGCCCAATACCGATTTCGGCTCGCCGAAGGTGGTCTTGCTGCTGCTCAGCAACAGGGTGTTGTCGCCCTTGTAGTAGCCATAGGTGCTCTTGGTCAGGTTGCTGGCCAATGTCAGGCCATTGAACTCTACCTGAACCGGCGTCTGATCTTCGGCGACGGTGGTCAACTTGAAGCTGTCCATATAGCCGTCGGCCTTGATCTTCTCAGCCTGGGCGCTGGCGGCCACATCGATTTTCAGGCCGGAGAAGATCAGCTGGGATTGCTCATCCAGCTTGGTATCCAGAGGCAGCAGTTCGAACGTGCCGTTGGTGGATTGATCGTAACCGAGATTGAAGACGCCTTTGAGAGGCGATTTATCCTTGGCGGCAACGAACCACTTCTCGGTCAGCGGAGTCCGCTCCAGTTCGGTGTGGCTGGTGGCCATGACCGGCAACCATTTGAGCGTCATCAGGCGCGAGAATGGCAGTGGACCGTGTTCGATGTTGTCAACGAACAGCAGCTCGACCGGTTCGCCGCCGAACATTTCGCCTTCACCCTTGAGACGATAACGGGCGGTACTGCTGAAGGTGCCACGGTCCAGGGAGACCAGTTCAATCGAAGCGGTGCCATTGGAACCCGCCAAAGCCGTTTGCAGTTGCTTATTGCTGTCGGCAATAGCGGTTTGCAGTACGCCTTCAAGCTTGGTGCCGGTATACCAGGCGCCACCCGCACTGATTGCACCAACAACCACAACGATTCCCAGAAGTACGTTTGCTGATTTGTTCATGAGTGATCCGATCGTGTTCCATGGTTGAAAAGAGTCGTCTTCCTTGACCCGCAAAGGGCTGTGGTACGACGCGATAAAAGTGGTGGGGAGATTAGCATCAGGCAAGTCAGCAAGCCCAATGTTTAAAGGGGAAAAAGCGTGTTCTTGAGAAATGGTCTACGAATATTCGACTTCGATCTCGTCAAGTTGATGATCGAAGGTCTTGAGGCGTGCTGTCCAGGTGTAGACCAACACTTCGAAATCTCGATTGATTACTGCCGCACCCGATGAATCGTCACGCCCATCGTAGAAGTCCAATTGATAGCGCTCCCGAGCCATCGCGTTGGCCACATCGCACAGCTCGCGGGCATTGTTGAGCCAATGCCAGTCGTCTTGCGCGACTTGCTTGTCCAAGGCGGCGCATTGAGTTTTCAGTGCCTCGAGGCTTTTCTCCAGCGGAGTGCCGGTGAGCTCACCCATGACTTCCTGAAACGTGCGTCCAGGCTGCCAATAGCTGCCCCAGAAATAACGGTCGAATACCGTTTCAACCCGGCGCAGCGCAACCTTGGTATCCCAGATCAGGACCAGTGTCTTGCCTTGCACAAGCTGCTTCTTCTTGATGCGCTGGCCTTGAAGAGAAGCCCAGGCGACGATTGCGACAGAAATGACACCGATCAGCGCAGCCGCGCTATCCAGGAAAATCAGTGCCTTGTCGATATGGTGAGTCAGCATGACGCCATAGAAGTAGGTGGCCGATAGCAGCACCAAGGCCGCGACAGCGCACCAGAAGCCGGGAGCATAAGGGTTTTTCATTATTGGAATCCCCATGACCAGTCACGTCGCGGGCTGTTGCTGCAAAGCCCGACAATCAAAGCATAGCAACGGCTTGGGGGTTTGCCGGGGGGTGGCGTCAATTAGGATGGCGATCCGATTATCGGCTCCGAAAACGACAAAACCCCTGTCTGCATTGGCAGACAGGGGTTCTGGAATTCAATCTTGACGATGACCTACTCTCACATGGGGAAACCCCACACTACCATCGGCGATGCATCGTTTCACTTCTGAGTTCGGGATGGGATCAGGTGGTTCCAATGCTCTATGGTCGTCAAGAAATTCGGTAACCAACCCGTTCAGGAACAACGTGTCGGTGAAAATCGAAGACTTCTACTAAAACAAAACCCCTACCTGCGTCAGCAGATAGGGGTTTCGGAATTTAATCTTGACGATGACCTACTCTCACATGGGGAAACCCCACACTACCATCGGCGATGCATCGTTTCACTTCTGAGTTCGGGATGGGATCAGGTGGTTCCAATGCTCTATGGTCGTCAAGAAATTCGGTAGCCAGCGCGTGCCTTGCGGTCACGTTCCAGCGAATGGGTATGCGATAGTTTGTGGGTTTTGACTCGAACTTTCGGTTCATCTCGTCTTCACACACCGCAATCTGGCGCCTTTCTCCGTTTCCAGAGCAGGATCAGCAAATTGCTTGGGTGTTATATGGTCAAGCCTCACGGGCAATTAGTACAGGTTAGCTCAACGCCTCACAGCGCTTACACACCCTGCCTATCAACGTCGTAGTCTTCGACGGCCCTTCAGGGGACTCAAGGTCCCAGTGAGATCTCATCTTGAGGCAAGTTTCCCGCTTAGATGCTTTCAGCGGTTATCTTTTCCGAACATAGCTACCCGGCAATGCCACTGGCGTGACAACCGGAACACCAGAGGTTCGTCCACTCCGGTCCTCTCGTACTAGGAGCAGCCCCTCTCAAATCTCAAACGTCCACGGCAGATAGGGACCGAACTGTCTCACGACGTTCTAAACCCAGCTCGCGTACCACTTTAAATGGCGAACAGCCATACCCTTGGGACCGGCTTCAGCCCCAGGATGTGATGAGCCGACATCGAGGTGCCAAACACCGCCGTCGATATGAACTCTTGGGCGGTATCAGCCTGTTATCCCCGGAGTACCTTTTATCCGTTGAGCGATGGCCCTTCCATACAGAACCACCGGATCACTAAGACCTACTTTCGTACCTGCTCGACGTGTCTGTCTCGCAGTCAAGCGCGCTTTTGCCTTTATACTCTACGACCGATTTCCGACCGGTCTGAGCGCACCTTCGTACTCCTCCGTTACTCTTTAGGAGGAGACCGCCCCAGTCAAACTACCCACCATACACTGTCCTCGATCCGGATAACGGACCTGAGTTAGAACCTCAAAGTTGCCAGGGTGGTATTTCAAGGTTGGCTCCACGCAGACTGGCGTCCACGCTTCAAAGCCTCCCACCTATCCTACACAAGCAAATTCAAAGTCCAGTGCAAAGCTATAGTAAAGGTTCACGGGGTCTTTCCGTCTAGCCGCGGATACACTGCATCTTCACAGCGATTTCAATTTCACTGAGTCTCGGGTGGAGACAGCGCCGCCATCGTTACGCCATTCGTGCAGGTCGGAACTTACCCGACAAGGAATTTCGCTACCTTAGGACCGTTATAGTTACGGCCGCCGTTTACCGGGGCTTCGATCAAGAGCTTCGCGTTAGCTAACCCCATCAATTAACCTTCCGGCACCGGGCAGGCGTCACACCCTATACGTCCACTTTCGTGTTTGCAGAGTGCTGTGTTTTTAATAAACAGTCGCAGCGGCCTGGTATCTTCGACCGGCGTGGGCTTACGCAGCAAGTGCTTCACCCTCACCGGCGCACCTTCTCCCGAAGTTACGGTGCCATTTTGCCTAGTTCCTTCACCCGAGTTCTCTCAAGCGCCTTGGTATTCTCTACCCAACCACCTGTGTCGGTTTGGGGTACGGTTCCTGGTTACCTGAAGCTTAGAAGCTTTTCTTGGAAGCATGGCATCAACCACTTCGTCACCCAAAGGGTAACTCGTCATCAGCTCTCGGCCTTAAGATCCCGGATTTACCTAAGATCTCAGCCTACCACCTTAAACTTGGACAACCAACGCCAAGCTGGCCTAGCCTTCTCCGTCCCTCCATCGCAATAACCAGAAGTACAGGAATATTAACCTGTTTTCCATCGACTACGCTTTTCAGCCTCGCCTTAGGGA
>NZ_CP096395.1:0-147500 GCF_054161305.1 Pseudomonas sp. Z2-11 | reverse complement strand
GCGATTGGCCGACAGGTAATAAGCCGCCTCGGTCGTATTCTCGCCATAAGCGTCTTTCAGAAAGGGCGGCCCCCAGGCACGCGTATCGTCACCGTTACCCGGACGCTCGACCTTTATGACCTCCGCCCCCAGGTCCGCGAGGATCTGCCCGGCCCAAGGCCCAGCCAGAACCCTCGATAAATCCAACACCCGCAGATGCGAAAGCGCGCCCATGGCCGTTCCCCTATTAATAGAACGCTTGAATGCCGGTTTGCGCGCGGCCAAGGATCAACGCATGAACATCGTGCGTACCCTCGTAGGTGTTCACCACCTCAAGGTTCACTAAATGACGAGCAATGCCGAACTCGTCGGAGATGCCATTGCCGCCCAGCATGTCCCGCGCCATGCGTGCGATATCCAGGGACTTACCGCAAGAGTTCCGCTTCATGATCGAAGTAATCTCTACCGCAGCCGTGCCTTCATCTTTCATACGCCCAAGACGCAGACATCCTTGAAGCGCGAGGGTGATTTCAGTCTGCATATCGGCCAGTTTCTTCTGGATCAATTGATTGGCAGCCAACGGGCGACCGAACTGCTGCCGGTCGAGCGTGTATTGACGGGCGGTGTGCCAGCAAAACTCGGCAGCCCCCAGGGCGCCCCAGGAAATGCCGTAGCGAGCCGAGTTCAGACAGGTGAACGGCCCTTTCAAGCCACGCACGTCCGGGAAGATGTTTTCTTCCGGCACGAATACGCTGTCCATGACGATCTCGCCGGTAATCGAAGCACGCAGCCCGACCTTGCCGTGAATCGCCGGAGCAGTCAGGCCCTTCCAGCCCTTCTCCAGCACGAAGCCTCGGATATCGCCGGCGTCGTCCTTCGCCCAAACGACAAACACATCCGCGATCGGACTGTTGGTGATCCACATCTTGCTGCCGGTCAAGCTGTAGCCGCCTTCAACCTTGCGCGCCCGAGTGATCATCGCGCCCGGGTCGGAACCATGGTTCGGCTCGGTCAGGCCAAAGCAGCCTATCCATTCGCCTGAAGCCAGCTTCGGCAGATACTTCTGTTTCTGCGCCTCGGTGCCGAATTCGTTGATCGGCACCATGACCAGTGAGGACTGCACGCTCATCATCGACCGGTAGCCGGAGTCCACACGCTCCACTTCCCTGGCGATGAGGCCGTAGCTGACGTAATTCAGGCCGCTGCCGCCGTATTGCTCGGGAATGGTGGCGCCCAGGAGGCCCACTTCGCCCATTTCACGAAAGATCGCCGGGTCAGTCTTTTCATGACGGAACGCCTCCAGTACGCGCGGCGCCAGCTTCTGCTGAGCGAACTGCTCGGCAGTGTCGCGAATCATGCGTTCTTCTTCGGTGAGTTGCTGGTCCAGCAACAAGGGATCGATCCAGCTGAAGCTCGCCTTACTGGCCATGAAAAAGTCCTCGCCAATCAAATGGAAAATCGTGGACTGATCCTAGGCCCGGTTTCCCACAAGAGCAAACGAGGATTCGGCATGGTGTTGTGCTAATTTCTCACTCCGTAAACACCATAGACCGCTGTTGTGCGGATAACGAGTGAGGCTTGCGTATATGCGTCGTAAAATCCCAAGCACCGCCGCCCTGATCAGCTTCGAGGCTGCCGCACGCCACGAAAGCTTCACCAAGGCGGCACTGGAGCTCTCTATCACCCAAGGCGCTATCTGCCGACAGATTGCCAGCCTGGAGGACTTCCTTGGCGTGGAGCTTTTCCGACGCTCGAGACGCGGCGTCAAGCTGACTGAAGCGGGGCTTTCATATAGCCGTCGAATCGCCACGCAACTGGATGCCGTCGAGCGCGATACCCTTTCAGTGATGGGGCACACCGGCGCGAACGTTATCGAACTCGCCGTCGTGCCCACCTTCGGCACTCAATGGCTGTTGCCACGCCTCAAGGATTTCCAGGGGCAGCACCCTGAGGTGACGGTCAATCTCACCAACCGCACGCGCCCTTTCCTGTTCGCCGATACGGATTTCGATGCAGCCATCTACTTCGGCGACGCGGACTGGTCCGGTACCGAATCTCACAAATTAATGGGGGAAAAGCCGTTGCCGGTATGCAGCCCCTCCTTGCTGGGCAACCGCAAAACTCTGACGCCGGAGGCAATCACGGAGCTCCCCCTGCTCCAGCAGACAACCCGCCCATACGCGTGGCGCCAGTGGTTCAACTCACAAGACCTTAATATCGCGCGCGACCTGACAGGTCCGCGCTATGAACTATTCTCCATGCTTGCCCAAGCCGCCATGCACGATATGGGTGTTGCCTTGATCCCGCCCTTCCTGATCCAGCGCGAACTGGCGGAGAAGCGCCTGGTCATTGCCAACCCCAATGCCCTGTCGAGCCTCAAGGCGTATTACCTGATGATCCCGGAACGGAAGGTGGAATCGGCCTCGCTGCGGGCATTTCGCGATTGGCTGGTCACCGAAGCTAGAAACTATGATTTTGAAAATTAAGGAAAAAATGACAGCGCAAATAAGTAGTAATACTATCTCAAGCACTACAGATATAACTATTTGTCGCATTTAACCAAACTGTGATCATATCGGTACAAACGTCCTATAACCGTTGAAATACGTGGCTTTAAGCCATATCGAGCGAGTCATATCGTTCCATTCATCTGACCGATGCAAAAAGAATCATAATTGCCGTTATCCCTTGATTTGCCTGGGTTTAGCGACCTTTACCTCGCCAGTTGCGACATTCGGTCACAGGGTGACTTGTAGTTATATTTACGTCACACGTCATAATCCCTTGAAGGGCTGAATATTCGCCTGCAAAATGCCGCGCCCCGCCTGGTCAGGCGGGATCGTGCTGATCGGCCGCCCCAGTCGCACCATCCGAAGTGCCTGGGTTTACTCAATAAGATCACGCAGGAGATTTGACGTGCACATTGGTGTTCCTCTCGAAACCCAGACGGGTGAAACACGGGTTGCTGCTACCCCGGAAACCATCAAGAAGCTGGTCGGCCAAGGCCATAAAGTCACTGTTGAAAGCGGCGCCGGCATCAAGGCCAGCGTTATCGATAGTGCCTATGAGGCAGCGGGCGCAACCATTGGCAGCGCCAGTGATGCATTCGGGGCCGAACTGATCCTCAAGGTGGTCGCCCCCAGCGACAGCGAGCTGACGCTGATCAAGAGCGGCACCGTTCTGGTGGGCATGCTCAACCCGTTCAACAACGAAACCATCGCCAAGCTGGCCGAACGCGGCATCACCGCATTCGCCCTTGAGGCCGCGCCGCGTACCTCCCGCGCTCAAAGCCTGGACGTGCTGTCGTCTCAAGCGAATATCGCCGGCTATAAAGCCGTGTTGCTGGCCGCCCATCACTATCCGCGCTTCATGCCGATGCTGATGACCGCCGCAGGCACCGTGAAAGCGGCGCGCGTGCTGATTCTCGGCGCGGGTGTGGCTGGACTCCAGGCGATT
This sequence comes from Pseudomonas sp. Z2-11, assembly GCF_054161305.1. Lineage (NCBI taxonomy): Bacteria > Pseudomonadati > Pseudomonadota > Gammaproteobacteria > Pseudomonadales > Pseudomonadaceae > Pseudomonas > Pseudomonas sp. Z2-11. The sequence goes on along the minus strand of NZ_CP096395.1, from coordinate 144,065 downwards.
GCCACGGCCAAGCGCCTGGGCGCTGTGATCGAGGCGTCGGACGTGCGTCCCGCAGTGAAAGAGCAAATCGAATCCCTGGGCGCCAAGTTCGTCGACGTGCCTTACGAAACCGATGAAGAGCGTGAATGCGCCGTCGGCGTCGGTGGCTACGCCCGGCCGATGCCGGCCAGTTGGATGCAGCGCCAGGCCCAGGCCGTGCACGAGCGCGCCAAGCAGGCGGACATCGTCATCACCACCGCATTGATTCCGGGCCGCAAGGCACCGACGCTGTTGAGCGCGGAAACCGTGGCGCAGATGAAACCGGGTTCGGTGGTCATCGACCTCGCGGCGGCCCAGGGCGGTAACTGCCCGCTGACCGTGGCCGATCAGGTGGTGATCGAGAATGGCGTGACCATTTGCGGTCCGACCAACCTGGCCGGTGAAGTCGCGGCTGACGCTTCGGCGCTGTACGCCCGAAACCTGCTGGACTTCCTGAAGCTGGTCTTCACCAAGGAAGGTCAGTTCGACGTGAACCTGGAAGACGACATCGTCGCCGCGTGCCTGATGTGCCGCGACGGCCAAGTCATCCGCAAAAACGCCTAAGCAGGGATTCAGACAATGGAAGAGCTTATCTCCCCCGGTATCTACAACCTGATCATCTTCGTGCTGGCGATTTATGTCGGTTACCACGTGGTCTGGAACGTTACACCCGCGCTGCACACGCCGTTGATGGCGGTGACCAACGCCATCTCGGCAATCGTGATTGTCGGCGCCATGCTCGCCGCCGCCCTGACTGTAACGCCGCTGGGCAAGACCATGGGCACCCTCGCCGTGGCCCTGGCCGCGGTCAACGTGTTCGGTGGCTTCCTGGTGACGCGCCGCATGCTTGAGATGTTCAAGAAAAAAGCCCCGAAAGCCGTAAAAGAAGAGGCGCCCAAGTAATGAGCATGAACCTGGTAACGACGCTCTACCTGATTGCGTCGATCTGTTTCATCCAGGCCCTCAAAGGCCTGTCGCACCCTACCACCTCTCGCCGAGGCAACCTGTTCGGCATGCTCGGCATGGCGCTGGCGGTGATCACCACCGTGGGTCTCATCTATAAGCTGGGCGCTGAGCTAGCGACCGCTGGCATCGGCTACGTCATCGTCGGCCTGCTGGTTGGCGGTACCGCCGGCTCGATCATGGCCAAGCGCGTCGAGATGACCAAGATGCCGGAGCTGGTAGCGTTCATGCACAGCATGATCGGCCTGGCGGCGGTGTTCATTGCCATCGCGGCGGTAGTCGAGCCGCAATCGCTGGGTATCGTCAAGCAACTGGGCGATTCGATCCCGGCCGGTAACCGTCTGGAGCTGTTCCTCGGCGCGGCCATCGGTGCAATCACCTTCTCCGGTTCGGTGATCGCTTTCGGCAAGTTGTCGGGCAAGTACAAGTTCCGCCTGTTCCAGGGCGCACCGGTACAGTTTGGCGGCCAGCACAAGCTCAACCTGATCCTGGGCCTGGCAACGCTGGGCCTGGGCCTGACCTTCATGTTTACCGGCAACCTCGGCGCGTTCGCCTTGATGTTGGCCTTGGCCTTCGTGCTGGGTGTGCTGATCATCATCCCGATCGGCGGCGCGGACATGCCGGTGGTGGTCTCGATGCTCAACAGTTATTCGGGCTGGGCGGCCGCCGGTATCGGCTTCTCGCTGAACAACTCGATGCTGATCATTGCCGGCTCCCTGGTAGGTTCGAGCGGTGCGATCCTGTCTTACATCATGTGCAAGGCGATGAACCGTTCGTTCTTCAACGTGCTGCTCGGTGGCTTCGGCAACGCCGCAGATGCGGCTGGCCCGGCAGGCTCGAAAGAAGCCCGCCCAGTGAAATCCGGTTCGGCAGATGACGCGACCTTCCTGCTGACCAACGCCGACACAGTGATCATCGTGCCGGGCTACGGCCTGGCGGTGGCACGGGCGCAGCATGCGTTGAAAGAGCTGACCGAGAAGCTGACCCACCATGGCGTGACCGTCAAATATGCGATCCACCCGGTGGCCGGTCGCATGCCCGGGCACATGAACGTCCTGCTGGCCGAGGCCGAAGTACCTTACGACCAGGTGTTCGAGATGGAGGACATCAACTCCGAGTTCGGCCAGGCCGACGTGGTGCTGGTGCTGGGCGCCAACGATGTGGTCAACCCGGCAGCGAAGAACGATCCGAAGTCGCCGATTGCCGGCATGCCGATCCTCGAGGCCTTCAAGGCCAAGACCATCATCGTCAACAAGCGCTCGATGGCCAGCGGTTATGCCGGCCTGGACAACGAGCTGTTCTACCTCGACAAGACCATGATGGTGTTCGGCGACGCCAAAAAGGTCATTGAGGACATGGTCAAGGCCGTGGAATAAGCTCCGCTGTGTTATCAAAACGCCCCGACTTGTCGGGGCGTTTTGATTTGTATCAAGGCTGAAAGTTACCGATACGGTAATGATGTTTTGCCTGAAACGCCCGTAATAGACGCCTCAAATGCGACTTTTGTAGCGGGTCGGGCACGGCGCGAATTCTCTACACTGCGCATCCTGCTTCCTGCCCGAGACAACCATCCATGTACCGTGACCGCATCCGCCTGCCTTCGTTGTTGGACAAAGTGATGAGCGCTGCCGAGGCAGCCTTGCTGATTGAGGACGGGATGACCGTTGGCATGAGTGGCTTCACCCGCGCCGGAGAAGCCAAGGCGGTACCTCATGCACTGGCCGAACGGGCCAAGCTCATGCCGTTGAAAATCAGCCTGATGACCGGGGCGAGCCTGGGCAACGATCTCGATAAGGAGCTCACGGAGGCAGGCGTGCTCGCGCGACGCATGCCCTTCCAGGTGGACAGCACCCTGCGCAAGGCCATCAACGCTGGCGAGGTCATGTTCATCGACCAGCATCTATCGGAGACCGTTGAACAGATGCGCAACGCGCAGCTCAAGCTGCCCGATATCGCCGTGATCGAAGCCGTGGCCATTACCGAACAAGGTCATATCGTGCCCACCACATCAGTGGGCAATTCGGCCAGTTTTGCGATTTTCGCCAGACAAGTGATCGTCGAGATCAATATGGCCCACAACCCGAATCTGGAAGGGCTCCACGACATCTATATCCCGAGCTACCGCCCAACCCGCACACCCATTCCCCTGGTGAAGGTCGAGGACCGCATCGGTAGCCCTGCCATTCCAATCCCCGCGGAAAAAATTGCCGCCATTGTCATCACCCATCAAGCGGACTCACCCTCCACCGTCCTGCCACCTGACAGCGATACACAGGCTATTGCCGATCACTTGGTCGATTTTTTCAAGCAAGAGGTGGCAGCCGGACGAATGACCAACAAGCTCGGCCCCTTGCAGGCCGGAATCGGTAATATCGCCAACGCCGTGATGTGCGGTTTGATCGATTCCCCGTTCGAAGAACTGACCATGTATTCCGAGGTGCTGCAAGACTCGACCTTCGACCTGATCGATGCGGGCAAGCTGAGTTTCGCTTCCGGCAGTTCCATTACCTTGTCGGCTCGACGCAATGCCGATGTCTTCGGCAACCTGGAAAGGTACAAGGACAAATTGGTCCTGCGCCCGCAGGAAATCTCCAACCATCCAGAAGTTGTGCGCCGCCTGGGCATCATCGGCATCAACACAGCGTTGGAGTTCGATCTGTACGGCAACGTCAACTCAACCCATGTGTGCGGCACGCGGATGATGAACGGCATTGGCGGATCGGGCGACTTCGCCCGGAATGCGCACCTGGCGGTGTTCGTTACCAAATCCATCGCCAAGGGCGGTGCCATTTCCAGCGTCGTGCCGATGGTCAGCCATGTGGACCATACCGAGCACGATGTCGACATCCTGGTAACAGAGGTCGGCCTGGCCGACCTGCGGGGACTCGCACCACGGGAGCGAGCGAGGGTCATCATCGACAACTGCGTACACCCTATCTATCGCCAGGCGCTCAGCGACTATTTTGAAGCCGCTTGTAAGCTGGGCGGACATACGCCGCATATCCTGAAGGATGCACTCAGTTGGCACCTCAACCTCGAGGAAACCGGGCGCATGTTGGCGATTTGATACAGCTGGCCTAGCGATACGGCAATAACAGTTTCGATGAATGCTTACGGCAGGGGCGGTCACCGTATAAAACTGTACTACTGTACCGGTGATTTCTTACGCCCCATTCCTACAAAACCGGGAAGAACGACCTAAAATGCACCTAAATTGTGCAGACAGGTACAGTTGCCTCAATATCGACCAGTACACCGCTCTTTAACAGTTAACTGGTCTCTCACAATACAGATGAACTGTATCTAGAGAGACTGGCCAAACGAGAGGATCATGGGCACCAGTCAAACCACTACCTGATCCCGCCACAAGCGGAAGGATGTCAACCATGGAACGTACACTCAGTTCCGAGCTGTTTTTCGAAGACAAAGCTGAAAAAAACCAGGCTTCCCTGCCTCTTCGCGTTATCGCCAACCTGATGTTGTGGCAGCGCCGCATTGCCAGCCGCCATCAACTGGCTCGTCTGGATTCGCGTCTGCTGGCTGACGCCGGTATCAGCGAAGCACAACGCTACGAAGAGCTGAGCAAGCCGTTCTGGCGCTAACTCAGCGTCGCTGGCCCTGACCCACCGGGTCCATCGCCAGCATCGAATTGAATAAACGAGACCCGTCGTGGGAAACCACGACGGGTCTCGTCGTTTATGGGCCCGGGGTTGAATTTCCACTGAAACTGAACAGTTTTAAAATTTTAAACTATGACAAGTACAGTTAAAACTGCTCGCCTTATTATTGTTCTGTAGCTGCCAGCCGCCGCGTTCTGTCCTAATATCGATCCTGACGTGGCGAAGCGAGTCGAATCTGCGTCTCTTCCTTCCAGCTACACGCACCGGCATCCTTCATCATCAAGGAGTTACATCATGATCCGTCTTCGCCTGCTCAGCACAGCTGTCCTGCTGGCCGTAGCCGCCCATTCCAGCGCCAGCAGCTTTATCGTCACGACTGACTCCATCGTCGGCGCACTAAAAGCCACTTCCGACGTAACCTCCGACGCCACCTCTTCACTGCGGGACAACAAGATTGTTCAAGCTGCCCGTGATGATGCCGCCAGCTTCGTGGCTAGCGAAGGGGCCATCCGTGGCGTGAAGCTGGAAAGCGCGCTGGATTTCATTCGCCAGCAGGCTCCACAGCTCAACGCCACCGATGCGCAGTTGGCACAGGCCATCCTGGTTATTTGATGCAACATGAAACATCGGGCACCCAGAGGTGTTCCGATGTTTCAGCGCTGGCTCTGGCCCGCCGGTTTGCGCTAGCCTTCAGGCTCGCCAACAACTGTCGAGTCCCATGCGTTTTTCAAATCTGTACCGAGCCTTTTTCTTCGCAGCTTTCTGCTGGTCTGTTCCGGCCCAAGCCTTTGACGTGTCCACCCAACAGCTGGTGGCCAGCGCTTATGCCACAAGCCTCGTGACCTCGGCACCCTTCGACAATAAACTGGTCGTCGCCGCTCGCGATGACGCCGCAACATTCATTGCCAGCGATGGACAGTTGCGAGGCGCACAGTTGGAATCGGCCTTGGCTTACCTGCGCCGAAGCCAGCCAAAACTTCACGCCAGCGACCTTGAACTGGCACAGGCAATTCTCGTCCAATAGCTATCTGTATTTTTCTTTTCGGAGTCGTTCCATGCGTAGCCCGCTGATTGCTGCCGCCCTTGGCCTGCTGGTGTTGGCCGATGTGGCCCAGGCACATACCTTGGTAGCCACCAGTAACATCATCGTTCGCGCTTCCCAGCGCTCGATCGATTTCACCTCTGACACCACTACCTCCATCCGTGATTCGAAAATCGTCCGTGAAGCCCACGATGACGCGGCCAGCTTCGTCGCCAGCAATGGCGAAATCCGTGGCGCTCATCTCGAGGCCGCTTTCGAAACCTTGCGTACCCGCGTACCGGAAGCTCGCGACGCCAGTGATCAGGTTCTCGCCGAAGCCATCCTCGCATTGTGAGGCAACTCGCCGCCTGGCTGACGGCCGGGGTCGTGCTGCTCATTGGCAGCACTGCCCAGGCCGGCCTGCAGCTACACCTCAATAGCGACGGCTTGAGCCCGGCGCAACAGCAGGCCAGTCAGGCATTGCTCGATGAAGCCATGCAAGCATTACCTCCGCGCTTCATCGAGCGATTGGACCGGCGCATCGATGTCGGCTGGACCGACCAAATGCCGGAAAACGCCTACGGCCAGGCTTCGTTGGTGTCACAGCTGGATCTCAACCGTAACCTGCTCGACAGCCTCACCGACGGCAGCGCCGCCAGGCAAAAGACCCAGCGGCCGCACGGCACGGTGCGGCGAGAAATGCTCGCCACGGTCCTCCACGAACTGACTCATATCTATGATCGCTCGCGTCTATGGCCGGATGCCGAACGTGCGCTGATCCAGCGCTGTACGCGGCGCAACAGCAGTGCAGGATTGATCGGGCTTCCGGATGAGTGCCGGGGCGAGAACGACCGCCGCTTCACCCTCAGCGATGATCCACGCTTGCTCGACTTGGCCGGTTGGCCGCAATACGTCGGCCGCCGCGGCGAACGGGAACAGCATAACCGCCAGGTCGCCCGCAGCCCGGACCTCTACGAGACGAGCAGTCCCAAGGAGTTCGTCGCGGTGAACATGGAGTATTTCCTCCTGGACCCGAGCTATGCGTGCCGGCGCCCCGCCCTGTATCGCTATTATCAGGGACACGTCGGCTGGGCGCCTGCCGCCAAGGACACCTGCGCCCAGTCCTTTGCTTTTCTCAACGCCGGCAATGATTTTGCCAAGACGCCGCTGGGCAAGGTCGATCCGGAGCGCGTCTACGCCATCGATTACCTGCTGGCCGAAGCTAACCAGAACTGGGTCAGTCGCTGGGGCCACAGCATGCTCCGGCTGGTGATCTGCGCGCCGGGCCGACCACGTGGGCCGGATTGCCGGTTGGACCTGGATCAGCATCTGGTGTTGTCTTACCGTGCGTTTGTAGGTGATGTACAGCTGTCGAGCTGGGACGGACTGGTGGGCAAATACCCATCGCGCCTGTTTGTGCTGCCGCTGGCCCAGGTAATCGATGAATACACCAAGACTGAACTGCGCAGCCTGGCATCAGTTCCGCTGAACTTGTCTCGTGCCGAGATCGAGGAGACCGTCGAACGTGCCGCCGAAATGCATTGGAGCTACGACGGAAACTACTATTTCCTCTCCAATAACTGCGCGGTTGAAAGCCTGAAGCTGCTGCGCAGCGGCAGTGACAACGAGCAGCTCAAAGGCCTGGACAGCATCATGCCCAACGGCTTGCTGGAAATCCTCAAGGGTCGAGGCCTGGCGGATACCAGCGTACTGGATGATCCCAAGGAGGCACTGCGCCTCGGTTACCGTTTTGACTCGTTCCGCGACCGCTACCAGGCGATGTTCGAAGTCCTGAAAAAACATCTGCCCATCAAACAGCAAACCGTTGAAGACTGGCTGGCCCTGGACGCCACTGAACGCCGCGCCTGGTTCGAGCAGGCAGACCTGCGCACCAGCGCGGCGCTGCTTCTATTGGAGCAGGCGAGTTTCCGCCGGCAATTGCTGCTGGCTCAGGATGAGGTCAAGCAGCGCTACCTCAATGCCCGCGAATTGCAGAACGGCGGTATGGAACGGGCAAACGCGACGCTGCAGCAGATTCTCGCCAACAGCGGTTTCCTGAGCCGCCCGGCCGAATTGCTGGGCAGCGGCGGCTATGGTCTGCCGCAACCCAGCGAGTGGCAACGACTGGAATCGGAAAGCAGCCTGCGCCAGAAGCAACTGCAAACGCTCACAGGCGACCTGGATAAGGAGGTTCGAGCGTTGCTGGAGCCGAGCCGCGCAGCTGAAATTGCTGCAAGCGAGGCCAACGTGAAGGTAATCGGCGAACATCTGCGCAAGCTGCACAAGGCCGGGGGCGGGTTGGAGTTGCCCTGACCCGTTTGGATGAAACTTTAAAAAGGGGGGTTCAGAACTCAGTTCTGAACCCCCCTTTTTTGTAGCTGCAAACCGAACCTGGAATCAGCCCAGACGCGCCTTGCGCACGCCGTCAGCCAAGGCAGCACACAAGCTCAACACGCCATCGATCGCCTGCTCCGACGTGTCGGCACGGGCGATATGGTCGATCAGCGCCGAGCCAACCACTACCCCATCGGCCAGCCGCGCGATAGCTGCCGCCTGTTCAGGCGTGCGGATACCGAAACCGATGCTGATCGGCAGATCGGTATGGCGACGCAAACGCGCCACGGCCTCTTCCACATGTTCCAGCGTTGCGGCGCCGGCACCGGTCACACCGGCAACTGACACGTAGTAGACAAAGCCGGAGCTGCCGTTGAGCACGGTAGGCAAGCGCACGTCGTCAGTGGTTGGCGTAGTCAGGCGGATAAAGTCCAGGCCGACGGCCTGGGCCGGTTCGCACAGTTCGCTGTTGTGCTCGGGCGGCATGTCCACCACGATCAGGCCATCGACGCCGGAGTCCAGCGCCTCGCCGATGAAACGCTGCACGCCATAACGATGGATCGGGTTGAAATACCCCATCAGCACCAGTGGCGTCTCGGTGTTGTCCTTGCGGAACTCACGCACCATCTGCAGGGTTTTCGCCAGGTTCTGCTGGGCCCCCAGGGCGCGGATATTCGCCAGCTGGATTGCCGGGCCGTCAGCCATCGGATCGGTGAACGGCATGCCCAGCTCGATCACGTCCGAGCCAGCGCCAGGCAGGCCCTTGAGGATCGCCAGCGAAGTGTCATAGTCCGGATCACCGGCGGTGACAAAGGTCACCAGCGCGGCGCGGTTCTGTTCCTTGAGTTCGGCAAAACGGGTTTGCAGGCGGCTCATCAATGTTTCTCCTGCTGGGACTGTTCCATATGGTGCATTACGGTTTGCATGTCTTTGTCGCCGCGGCCGGACAGGTTGACCACCATCAGGTGATCCTTGGGCAGGTTCGGTGCACGCTTGAACACTTCAGCCAAGGCGTGGGCGCTTTCCAGCGCAGGAATGATCCCTTCAAGACGGCAGCATTTATGGAAAGCTTCCAAAGCTTCGGCGTCGGTGACCGAGGTGTACTGGACCCGACCGATGTCATGCAACCAGGCGTGTTCCGGACCGATCCCCGGATAATCGAGACCTGCAGATATGGAATGGGCGTCGATGATCTGACCGTCGTCGTCCTGCAGCAGGAACGTACGATTGCCGTGCAGCACACCCGGGACGCCACCGTTCAGGCTCGCGGCGTGCTTGCCGGTCTCGATGCCATAACCAGCCGCTTCAACGCCGATGATATCGACGCTCTTGTCATCCAGGAACGGATGGAACAGGCCCATGGCGTTGGAGCCGCCACCGATGCATGCCACCAGGCTATCCGGCAGCCGGCCTTCCTGGGCTTGCAACTGATCGCGGGTTTCCTTGCCGATCACCGCCTGGAAATCGCGGACCATCGCTGGGTAAGGGTGCGGCCCGGCCACGGTGCCGATCAGATAGAAGGTGCTGTCGACGTTGGTCACCCAATCGCGCAGCGCCTCATTCATCGCATCCTTGAGGGTGCCGGTGCCAGCAACCACCGGGATCACTTCGGCGCCGAGCAGTTTCATCCGGAACACGTTGGCCTGCTGGCGCTCGATGTCGGTGGTGCCCATATAGATCACACACTCAAGGCCAAAACGCGCAGCCACGGTGGCAGTCGCCACGCCGTGCATGCCAGCGCCGGTCTCGGCGATGATGCGTTTTTTGCCCATGCGCCGCGCCAGCAGGATCTGGCCGATGCAGTTGTTGATCTTGTGGGCGCCCGTGTGGTTCAGCTCTTCACGCTTGAGGTAGATCTTCGCACCGCCGCAGTACTCGGTCAGGCGCTCGGCGAAATACAGCGGGCTCGGACGACCGACATAATCCCGTTGGAAGTAGGCCAATTCCTCAATGAACGCAGGATCTTGCTTCGCCACTTCGTATTCACGGGCCAGATCAAGGATCAACGGCATCAGCGTTTCGGCCACGTAGCGGCCGCCGAACGCGCCAAACAGGCCGTTGGCATCGGGGCCGCTGCGCAGGTTGAAAGAGGTCGTAGGCTGGGTCATCGGGCGCTCCAGGCGAATGCGTAGAAAAACAGTGAGGGTCACTCTACCCCTGCCATCGCGCTCTGAAAACCGATAAGATCGCCGCAACCTGTCAGGAAAACTCACAGATACCATGAGCCACGATCTTCCGCCGCTAAACGCCTTGCGTGCCTTCGAAGCCACCGCCCGCCTGAACAGCGTAAGCCAGGCGGCGGAACAGTTGCACGTCACCCATGGTGCTGTCAGCCGGCAATTGAAAGTGCTAGAAGAGCACTTGGGTGTCAGCCTGTTCATCAAGGACGGCCGTGGCCTGAAACTCACAGATGCAGGTTTGCGTCTGCGTGACGCCAGTGCCGACGCATTCGAACGCCTGCGCACGGTTTGCGCGGAGCTGACGCAAAGCACTGCGGACGCGCCGTTCGTGCTGGGCTGCTCGGGCAGCCTGCTGGCGCGCTGGTTCATACCCCGCCTGGGCAGGCTCAACGCTGATCTTCCCGACTTGCGCCTGCACCTGTCCGCCGGCGAAGGCGACTTGGACCCGAGGCGACCTGGACTGGACGCCCTGCTGGTATTCGCCGAACCGCCCTGGCCAGCCGACATGCAAGTGTATGAACTGGCCAGCGAGCGAATCGGCCCGGTGATCAGCCCGCGCTACGCCGGATTCGCCCAACTGCGGGACGCACCGGCCAGCACACTGTTGGGCGAGCCGCTATTGCATACCACCTCCCGCCCACAGGCCTGGCCAACCTGGGCACGGCAAAATGCCTTGGAACCCCAGTCACTGAGATTCGGGCAAGGTTTTGAGCATCTGTATTATTTACTCGAGGCCGCGGTAGCCGGGCTTGGCGTGGCAATCGCCCCGGAACCGCTAGTAGCCGAGGACGTTCGTGCCGGACGCCTGGTCGCGCCGTGGGGCTTCAGTGAAACCCCGGCGCGGCTGGCGTTGTGGCTGCCCAAGCGCGCCGCGGATGGGCGCGCCCGGCAATTGGCACAGTGGCTCAGGCATGAGCTGAGCCCACCCATTCAGTCACCGCGCTTGCACAACAAGTAAGCGGCCAGCAAACCAAGCGCCCCAACCGCGACACCGGCCGTGGTCCAAGGATGTTCTTGAGCGTAATCACGGGTGGCGATCCCGGTTTCACGGGTTTTCACCTTGACCTCTTCATACGCATCGCTGAGCAGATGCCGAGAGTGTTTCAGCGCGCTTTCGGCATTGGCCTTGAGCGACTTGAGGGTTTTGCGCGACTCGTCCGAAGCGTCGTCTTTCAGGCTTTCCAAGGACTTGAGCAGACTCTCGATCTCCGCTTCCATGCTTTGCAACGAGGCTTTACGTAACGAAGTGCTGGCCATGGTGGCTCTCTCCTGCAGTGGTTGAGTAGCGTGTGAGGATTGGGACTGCGACCGCTTGCGAAAGTGCAGTAAATCTGAACTTTCGCAGCGAAAACGGCGACACACGTAAGGCGAAAAATCGCTGCTAGGCTGTTAAAGACAACCAAGGAGAACGTCATGAGTGATCATCACACGTACAAAAAGGTCGAACTGGTCGGCTCGTCTCCCACCAGCATTGAAGACGCCATCAACAATGCCCTGGCGGAGGCCAGCAAAAGCCTCAAGCACCTGGAATGGTTCGAGGTCACCGAAACCCGCGGTCACATCGAAAATGGCCGTGCCGCGCACTTCCAGGTGACCATTAAGGTCGGGTTCCGGATCGCCAATAGCTGAGCTGATTTGAACTTGCACGCTGGCGGAGTGCCATAGGGAATGGCCATGCGCTATGGTTGGCGCATCAGGCCTTTCTGATACCTCCCTATTTGATCCGTCCAAGGAGTGCGAGCGATGAAGAAGTTGATGGTGGCCCTGGGTCTGCTGAGCCTTGCGGGTAGCGCGTTTGCGGCCGACAAGCCCTGCGAAGAGCTGAAAAGCGAAATCGCGGCGAAGCTTGATGCCAAAGGTGTATCGGGTTATTCACTGGAAGTTGTCGATAAAGGCGCAGCGGCTGACGGAGAAGTCGTCGGCACCTGCGAAGGCGGTTCAAAGCAAATCGTCTACAAACGCGGCTGATTGCGCGTTCAAATCAAAGCCGACGCGGTGCGTCGGCTTTTTTGTGGCTGTGATTCAGCCTTTCATGACTTGCGCCAGCAGCTCATAGGAGTGCAGCCGGTCGGTGTGCTCGTACAGATCGCTGGTAAAAATCAGCTCGTCGGCCTGGGTTTGCTCGATCAGCACCTCCAGCCTGGCGCGGATTTTCTGCGGCCCACCGATCATCGCCAAGCCAAGGAAGTCACCGACCGCTTCTTTCTCATGGGGCAGCCACAGGCCATTCATGGTTTCCACTGGCGGGCGCTGTACCAGACTTTGGCCGCGCATCAACGCGAGGATGCGCTGGTATACCGAAGTCGCCAGGTAATCCGCCTGCTCATCGGTATCCGCTGCCACCAGCGGTACGCCGAGCATGACGTAAGGTTTGTCCAGCACCGCAGACGGTTTGAAATGATTGCGATAGACGCGAATCGCTTCATGCATGAAACGCGGTGCGAAATGCGAGGCGAAGGCGTAGGGCAACCCGCGCTCTCCGGCCAGTTGCGCACTGAACAGGCTCGAACCCAGCAGCCACACCGGCACGTTCGTCCCCGTACCCGGCATGGCAATGATGCGCTGGTCCGGGGTTCGCGGGCCGAGGTAACGCATCAGTTCAGCCACATCGTCAGGGAAATCATCGGCACTGCCGGAGCGTTCACGGCGCAGGGCCCGGGCGGTCATCTGGTCGGAGCCGGGTGCGCGGCCCAGCCCGAGATCGATCCGGCCCGGAAACAGGCTCTCCAACGTGCCGAACTGCTCGGCAATGACCAGAGGCGCATGATTCGGCAGCATCACCCCGCCGGAGCCGACACGAATGGTCGATGTGCCGCCCGCCAGATAGCCCAGCAACACCGCCGTCGCGGAGCTGGCGATGCCGTCCATATTGTGGTGCTCAGCCACCCAGAAGCGGGTATAGCCGCATTTTTCCACGTGTTGCGCCAGGTCGAGGGAGTTGCGCAAGGACTGGGCAGCGTTGCCGTCGGCACGAACGGGGACAAGGTCGAGGGTTGAAAATTTGACTTCGGACAGCTGTTTCATGGGCTGGCATCTCCAACGGCGTACCAGCTTTCCTGTGGGCGAAAGCCTGCCGTTTCTGTAGGTGTGTCCTATGAATGTGGGCATATACCCGAGATTCAATAGTAGCGGAGAAATTTCCTACTAAATTAGTCGACTAATCGACCAGGTGAACTTTATCAGCCGGTCTATCCTCACAATCCTGGCACTGAAAAATAACCAGGCGCGAACCCTCGCGCCGGATCATGAGGAGGCACACATGGCTATCGTCAAGAAAGCATCGGCTCACTGGGAAGGTGACCTGAAGACCGGAATCGGCTCCATCTCCACGGAAACCGGCGTGTTGCGCGAAGCGCCCTATGGTTTCAAGGCACGTTTTGAAGGCGGCAAAGGCACCAATCCCGAAGAATTGATCGGCGCGGCCCATGCGGGCTGTTTTTCCATGGCGTTTTCGATGATTCTCGGCGATGCCGGGCTCAAGGCCGACAGCATCGACACCAACGCCGAAGTGACGCTGGACCAGGTTGATGGCGGCTTTGCGATTACCGCGGTGAAACTGATCCTCAAGGCCAAGATTCCGGGCGCCACCCAAGCGCAATTCGAGGAATTGAGCAACAAAGCCAAGGAGGGTTGCCCGGTTTCCAAGGTGCTCAACGCCAAAATCACCCTGGACGCCTCGCTGGTAAATTGATGAACTGAAAAGATCGCAGCCTCTCCACAGGCTGCGGTCTTTTTGATGGGCGATCTATTTGCCCGAAGGCAATTGTGATCGAATGCAGGTCTGCAGTTTCAGCGCACAGGCAGTGCGCGCTGTATTGAGGGATTCCAGCATGAAACGATTCGCCCTGGCAGTCATCGGTTGCGCATTGGCCACATCGGCCCTCGCGGCACCCAAGCCCTGTGAAGAACTCAAGAGCGAGATCGAAGCCAAGATCCAGGCCCAAGGCGTGGCCTCCTACACGCTTGAAATCGTCACCAATGAAGAAGTCCATGACCAGAACATGGTGGTGGGCTCCTGCGAGAACGGCACAAAAAAAATCATCTACCAGAAGAACGACCGCTAGACAGCGCTACATCAGGCAATTGGCCTGCCGATCCTCGGCGACGATTTCACGCTTGGCGTTATAGAGCCGGGCGCTTGGGGAGTAAGCCAGGTTGCGAGCCTCCAGGCGATAACGCTGGCCGGCCTCGAAATGGTCGTAGCGTACGATGAGGTAGCACAGCCGCTCTTTCGGCTCGCTCATCATGCCCAGCCCACCGCCAGCGCCGAACACCTCGAAGTCGAAGCGCACCTTCAATTCATGGCTACCCGGCGAGACCTGGAAAAATCGCCCGTCCCGCAGTCGCTGGCCGTCCAGGCTTTCAGCCATCAGCAATTTGCCGCCCGGCATTGGCGTGGCGAAATCGACCCAGGCCATGTTCGGGTCCATTTCAGGCAATGGGCTCGTTGCACATCCGCTCAACGTGGCGAGAGCCAACAACAGCGTAGGTAGGCGCATGATCGGTTTCCTCAAGTCAGGCGCCGAGCATAGCGCCGATCAGCTTTGCTGGCAGCCCGCCGGCGTGCCTTGGCCCACCACCTTTCGTTGCTCGTCATAAAGCTTGGCCCACGGACGGAAGCCGATACTGCCGGCCTGCAGCTGGTAGCGCCGGCCCGCATTGAAATCCTTGAATTTCACGTTCAACCGGCAATCACGCCACAACGGTTCGGCATCCGGGCCGATGTTGCCCGGTTCCACGGCAAATTGATAACGCACCGTCAGCTCATGGCTGCCGGGCTGCACTTCGAAATAACGACGGTCGATAGAGGCTTTGTCATCGACTTCCAGCGCTTGCAAAGCCGTGTCCCGATGGTTCCCCAGGTCGATCCACGCTTGAGAGGGATCGGGATCAGGCAAACCGGCACAACCGGTCAGCAGCAACAGGCCACAAGTCAGCATCAACACGCGCATAGCGAAGCTCCGGGCAGGCGAGATAGTCTTGAGGCAGACTTCCCAGGGTGATTCCAAATTGATCAGGCAGCGTTCACGCCATCGGTTACTCGACCGTGTTTTCAGGATTTTGTTTCCGGCCCTCGTGCTTTTGTTACTCAACGGTTGTTCCAGCCTCGGTTACTACAGCCAGCTCGCCAGTGGGCAGATACGACTGCTGCAAGCTCGAGAGCCGATCGAGCGGGTCATCGCCGACCCCGCCCGTGATCCAAAATTGCGCGCGCATCTGGCCCAGGCGCGCGAAGCCCGGACGTTCGCCAGCGCCCACCTGCACCTGCCCGACAACCAAAGCTATCGCCTGTACGCGGACATTGGCCGTCCCTTTGTCGTCTGGAATGTCTTCGCCACCGCGGAATTTTCCCTGGCCCCGCAAATCCACTGCTTCCCCATTGCCGGTTGTGTGGCGTATCGCGGCTACTACAGCCAGGGTGCCGCCCGAGGCGAGGCTGCGATGCAGCGCTTGCGCGGCATGGATGTCTCGATTGGTGGCGTAGAGGCGTATTCGACACTGGGCTGGTTCAATGACCCGATCCTCAGTTCGATGCTGCACTGGGGCGACGAGCGCTTGGCGACGCTGATCTTTCATGAACTGGCGCACCAGCGCTTCTACGTAAAGGACGACACCGAATTCAATGAATCCTTTGCCACCTTCGTCGAGCAGGAAGGCACCCGCCAATGGCGCGCCCAACGTGGACTGACACCGGACAATGGCAACAAGGTGCACCAACGCGAGCAATTCATCCAATTGATCCTCGACACCCGCCAGCGGCTCGAAGCCCTTTACGCCCTCCCCCTGCCGGCCGAACAGATGCGCCAGCGCAAGGCCGCGGAATTCGAACGCCTGCGTGCCGACTACGAGCACATGCGCGACACCCAATGGGCCGGCGACAAGCGCTACGACGCCTGGGTCTACGCACCACTGAACAACGCCCGATTGTTGCCCTTCGGCCTGTATGACCAATGGGTGCCGGCGTTCGCGGCGTTGTTCAGGCGTGAGGGCGAAGATTGGGTCAGGTTTTATGTCGCCGTGGAGAAGCTTGGTCGGTTGGCGATGGATGAGCGAAAGGCAGCGTTGAAAGCATTGGCAGCATCGCCAACGGCGAGCCTTCTCACCACCAGAACGAGCCACCTGCCATCAGCGCCCGCAACTGCGTCACACTGATACTGCGCCGCTCAGGATCAAGGGCCAGCGCCGTGCGCAATGCTGTCCAGTAACGCCTGGGCAAGTTGCGCGGAGCCTTGAGCTCACGTTCCAGCCCGGTATCGCGAGCTTGGGTTGAAGGCAGACGCCGATATGGGTGTCTGCCGCTCGCCAGTTCGTACAGCACGCAAGCCAGGCTATAGAGATCGGTGCATGCAGAAACGGGGCTTCCCTCCAGCAATTCTGGGGCGGCGTAGGCCGGCGTCCAGGCGCCGAGACGTTGGCGGTTCAGCGAAGGCAAGCCTTTCAAGGGGCCCTCCTCAGTCAGGCCCAGGCCGAAGTCAAACAAACGCACACCTTCTGCACTCAGCATGACATTGCTCGGTTTGATGTCACCATGCACTACGCCTCGGCCATGGGTATGTGCGATGGCGTCAAGCAGTGGAATTGCGATCGGTCTCAACTCGGGCCAGGGCAAACCGAGGGGGGATTCGCAGAGTAACTTGTCCAGGGTCAAGCCGCGCATCAGCTCCATTGTGATGAAAACCCGTCGCTGGGCAGCGTCGACTTCAAACGTGTATGGGCGCAGCACGTTCGGATGGCTCAAGCGCCGGCTCAGGGCAAACTCGCTATAAAGCAGCGCACCCGCGTCCGGGGCATCACCGAGTTCCTCGCTGAGCATTTTTACCGCAACGTAAGGATCCGGATCGCCGTACTGTTCATGGAGCAGGTCGCGGGCCCTATAGACCACCCCCATGCCACCGGCACCGAGCAATCGTTCGAGACAATAGCGGCCGGCAAGTATCTTTGGCATTTCGCCAATACAGCGCTGACTCGATGGCAAAGCAGACGACACACCGAAGGCGGAACAGATGAGACTTTTCTCATCGCCGTCTGGGGCACCTGAAGTTGTGGCGGGACCGTTCACTTACGTATCACCACCGCCGTCAGGTTGTCCCTCGCCCGACCGCTCAAAGCTCCTGCGAAAAGATGTTCCAATGCTCTGCTCGGGCAAGCCAGGCTCATCGCATCACCGAGCGCTTTTCCACCAAGGTCCTGATACAAACCGTCGCTGCACAACAAAAACGTATCACCGTAATGAACGTCCAACTTAAGGATTTCCAACTTCAGTTCGTGCGAGGCGCCTACTGCGCGGGTCAGCGCCTTCGCCGCGGGGTGAGCATCTGCCTCCTCGAGACTGGCCTGATGCTCGTCGACCATTTGCTGGCGCAGGGAATGATCCTTGGACAATTGATACAGCTGCCGATCACGCCATAGGTAGCAGCGGCTGTCGCCAGCCCAGATACAAGCGGCACGTTTGCCTTCCAATAACAGCACCACGACGGTGCTTCCCATGATGCCGAGCGGATTTTCAGCAGTAACTGTCAATTCCTGACTCAGTCTTCGATTGGTCCAGCGCAGGCACTGGCGCACCGCTCTCGAACGCTCATCGATGTCTCGATGAATGGGCAGCTCCGCGAGGTTGGCAACTACCAGTTGGCTGGCCATATCGCCGCCCGAATGGCCGCCCATTCCGTCGGCAACGGCCCAGATTCCCTGCTCCGGACATTCCAGGTAGGCATCCTCGTTACGCGAGCGAACCTTGCCGGGATCGGTACGCGCAGCGCTGCGCCACCTGCGGGAGTGAAGCATCACAGCTGTACCGGCATCCGGAAGGTACGCAAGGTGCTCATGTCGAAAGGGTTCGGCGTGCGCTGGCTCATCAATAGATAGTTGGCCCGCAGGCCACCGAGATCAGCCTTGAGCACACGCACATCGCGACCGACCAGGTATTCCATCTGCATCAAGTCGAATAAACGAAACAGCGACCAGGGCCCGGTGCTCTTCTCGATGCCGACCCCCTGCCCGCCGACAATCCTGTCCAGTACCAAGGCCGCTCGACCGTCCTGCGCCTCGATTGGCCAGGTGAAAGCGACAGGCTGTATCGGCCCATGCCGGTACTCCAGCGTCTGGTCGCCCAGGCGTAATTCGGATCGGCTGACCGCCGGGTCGAGCGTGTAGGGTTCGAGTTTGAATTGGACTTTTGGCTCGACAGGATCTTCCGCAAAGAAGCTCTGGCGAATGGTATGTGTCGTTGCCATTTGCTCCAGATAGACCCTGGACATGGGCAGGCTCTGGCCATCGACACTGCGCAGACGGTAGTGCCCCGAATGACCACTGACGAACGGCCGCATGTAACGCTCGAAGAACCGATCGACAATGCCTTGGTCCTTGAAAAACTCCCGGAAGTCATTGATCGCGACATCGCTGGCGCTGTGGGCATTGAACGGATACCGCTTGTTGATTGCCTTTGCGTAGAACGTGTAGAGCTCGCTCTGGTAGCGCTGGTTCAGGTATCGATATGAATCATCGAGCACCAGGCGCCAGCTATCCTCTGCAAGCCCGTTGAGCCATCCATTGAGCGGGCGCGGCAAGCGTGCCGACGCGCTACGCAAATTGCTCAGCGCATCTTGCTGAACACCCATGCGATGCCTCGCCAATTCGAAGGCGGCCTGCTCCGGTGCACTCGCGCGGGTCAGGGTGGCCAACTGCGAGTCGACGTCATCAAGAGCGCGCAACGCCAGGATCAGGTCGCCTGCGGGGCCACCTTCAGCGTCCAGCAGACGGTGCAATGGCTCAAAACGCCGTTGTAAGGATTTCTGCCCGACTTCCGGCAGCCTCGCTGCCACGGAGCTGGCGGCTTTGCCAGCGAGGGCGACCGTATGCAAAACGGTACTGCTGCTGTTTCCGGTCGTTTGCGTCGCTTCATCCATACGTTCGGCAATGCCTTGGATGCGCGTGTGCTCACGCACCTGCACCAGCAATTGCACCAGAGGCGAATACGCCGACGTCAGCTCTGCCAATTGCCCGGCGGCTTCACTGGTGCTACCAGCCCTTCGCAAGCTGACCCGCCCGATCGCCACGCTCCAGCGTTCGGCATAGTCACGAAAGTACAATTGCTCCAGTTCGCTCATAAGACGACGCATGTCCATGCCGCTGGGATTCGCACCTTCGCCCAGCACCCAGTTGTCCTGTAGTAGTCCGGTAATCAGCGTCGTGCCTTGGACTGAAAAGTACTGCTCATAACCTTGACGGGTATAGAAGCCCGGAATGATCTGGTCAGTGCCGACCAGCAACGCACCCTGCGGGCCCAGATGTTGGCTGAGACTGTATGGCGGCAGCGGGTTGGCCTGCTCGCGAAGCATTCGGTAAACGACGTCCGCCAGGGACTCACCGCGCAGGATTTTCCGAGCCTGGGCCACCAATGACTCGTCCACCTCATAGGCGAGAGGCAGGTCCAATAGACGCTCGAAGTGAGTGTTCAAGCCGTTCTGGATCGCTGGATTGCCGGGATAACGCAGCGACCAATCGCGGGCAAGCCGATCCTTGAGCCATGCCGCGTCGCGTCGCTCGGGCCTGGCCAGCATCAAATACGCGCGCAGACTGTTGAGCAAACGTTCACGGTCACCCAGATTGCCCTGAATATGCTCCTCAAGCATTTTTGCGACCCGAGGCAGGAGTCGCGATTGCAATTCGTGTTCATAGGCGCCAACCACCACGGGGCTGGTTGCATCCCCCTGATATAAACGAATGCGTTCATGCAGTGGCACCGCTTTTTCCGGAGCAAAGACCTGAGTGGCCTCGAAGCGGACATCAAGCGAATCGAGCAGCGCAATCGAGTCGTCGCTGGCCATCGGCGCCAAGCGCAGTTGTTCCCAACGTTGGCCCAACATCCACAAATGTTCCAGACGTTCGTGGTTGGCCGAAAAACCCTGTGCCCACAGCAGCCCGAACAATCCAACGGGCGCCAGCGCTGCGAAATAAACCATACGCTGGTTCCGACGGATACGCCTATGTTCGCTCCGCCCCAAGCGGGCCAGATCGGCCTCGGGAAAAATGACCCGCGTCAGCAAGTGGTGGATAAATCGGGAGTTGATACCTTCGCGAGAGGACCTCGAAAGCTCGCGGCGAGTGCCAGGGCTCGCATCGCCGGGGCTGGCAGCCGCAGCGCCAGGCTGCGAGGCGCAGGTCAAGTAAAAGCCCCGAATTGGGGACGCCTTGCCATTGGAGACTTGCGCGAGCAGCAGACAGAGATGTGTGCCCATCTGCGCCAGTTGCTGGGGAAAATCCAGGATGAGACCACGACGTCCGGCATCTCGCTCCTGATGCAGACGCGTGAGCAATTGACTGTTGAGCCTGTGCAGTAGCGACTCGAATTCGGTTCGCGATACGGTCACATCGTTACCGTGCGGGCCCCGACCAAAACTCGCGCCCAGTACCTGGTCGCTCTCCTCCCGGGTCATCGAGTCGAAGAATTCATTAAAGCCAGGCACGCAGTCCGCCTTGCTCAGCACGAGGTAGACCGGCATGTCGGCGCGCAGTTGGCGCTGGATATCCTGCAGACGAGCCCGGATATGACTGGCAAGCCGGGCAACCTCATCCTCGCTTCCCAGCAGCACCTCCACAGGCACCGTCAACAGCACGCCATTCAATGGACAATGACGGCGACGCTTGCGCAGCCATTCGAGCAACCCGCTCCAGGCATCAGCATCGACATCTGGATCCGCCTGGGTCAGGTAGCGTCCCGGCGTATCGACCAACACAGCCTGTTGGGCAAAATACCAATCGCAATGTTGTGTACCGCAAGCGTCTTCCGAGGAATCACGCTCAAACCTGTCGAACGCAAATTCAAGACCCGAACAGGCCAGCAGGCTGGTCTTTCCGCTGGCAGCAGGGCCCATCACCAAATACCAGGGTAAATCATCACGCCAGTACTCGCCGTGGCCGGAATACAGGCTTGAGGTCTTTAACGTTTCCAAAGCCTTCTTGAAGCGCGAGCGCAGCTCGCGGCGCTGATCGTCTATCCTGGTCCGACTGAAAGTACGTGGCGAATTGGCTTCGGCTTTCTTCTCGCTTTCCGAGACGCGCTCAGAGTAGAAAACCATGCCCAGTCCCCATGCCAGAAACATCGCGCTGAGGGTCAGTAGACGTGCCGTCGGGCTCGCCCAGAACTTGTAATCGGCAACAGCCAGCAACGGTCCGACAAACCACACCAGCAATCCGATAAAAAGCACCCAGGACAGCGTCCAGACCCAAGTCCGACGCAACCAGGCGCCCATTTTCCTGAAAAGCGATTTCATGATACGTCCCTGTTCTACGGCAGCGGCTGAGCGATAACCGGCTCTGGCAATTGATAGGGCTGCAATGCGCTTTGGCGTTGCTCCTGCAGGACCCAGGCGAAGCCCGAATACATCGCTCCCAGACTGACCAGGGCGAAGACCATCACCATCCAGGCGGGGACAATGCGCATCGGGGCGCGGCGAGGAGTAACAAAACCGTCCCCAACATGGGAAAAGTGCCGAGGGGGGTCGCCGCGAACGTGCCGGATCGACCGGTAGAGAGCATCGCGCACGCCTTCGAGCTCAAATCCGCCACGGGCATGCATTCCATATTTGCCTTCAAAGCCCAGGGACAGGCACAGGTATGAGAGCTCAAGCATATGCAAATGCTTGACGGGGTCTTTCGATAAGCGATCAAGCAATTGGAAAACTTTTTCGCCGCCGAAAGTCTCGTTGTGAAAACTGCTCAGCAGGCTGATTTGTGACCAGTTGCTTCCCTGCCCCCCAGGCGCAGCCACCACCGCTTCATCGAGAACCGTGCATAACACATAGCGGGCGGCGATCAGCTGGCTTTCCACTACGTTCAACCTCAATGCATGGGCTTCGAAGTCTTTCAAGTCGAGGGCCAGCTCCTGTTTGAGCATGTTCAGATCTCCGCGATCGCGGCCCTGCCTGAGCAGCACCACCCGGGATAACAGCCCGGACGCTGCCGTCACCAACGGATTGAGGCTGGCAACGAACATTTGCGAATGCGGTTGACGAGCGGCATAGATCATCCGCTCGTGCAGATGTTCTACACGCGGCGGCGTCACGGCATCGGTCAAAGGACCTGAGGCCGGACGCTTTCCCTCAGCATCGAGCAGAACGGTTGTTTCGTCCTGAGGACTTTCCATATCCATTTCGGTCAGTTCCTGATCGCCCAAAAATTCAGTTCAAGCTCGGAAAACTCTCCAGACACATGGAAGGCAAAGCCAGTTGAGCGCTTCACTTGAGCTAAATCTTCAGCACTGGGTTCGAGGATGAAATAGGCTTTGTTGGCATGGAACGCAATCTGCCGCGGCACTACGGGTAACGGCCTGATCCTGATGCCCGGCAGATGCAGATTGACCAGTTGGCGAATCTGCTCGACCGAACCGATCTTCAGATGCGACGGCAAGCGACGACGCAGCTCTTCACCGTCACAGTCGGCGCTCGCGGCCAATACGAATGAAGCCGAGTCCAACAGCGAAAGATCGTTCACTTGAGAAACAAGGATGCCGTACTGGCGAGCCTGCAATTGCAGTTCGATGGCGTGCTGCTCAAGTACCATCGACAGTACCTGACGGACTGACTGCATCAGGCTTCGGAAGCACTCGCCCTGGTTGCTGTGCTGATACCGATTGTCGAGGGGCGGTCGCTTGCTGTCAGTGGAAAATGTCGCCAACTCTCCCAGCAGGGCCAACAGCATCCGGTATAGCGTTTCGGGTTGAGCCAGCTCCAGTTCCAGTTGATGCCGCAGCAACAACTCGGTGCGGTTGATCAATTGCAACATCATGAAATCGCCGACTTGTGCCCCGCCCGACTTTCCGTAGGAGCGAATTCGCTCGGCGAGGCTTTCGCCCCGGTGGCCCAGCATGCCGATCACTTCCTTGAGACACGACAATAGGTAAGCGGACGACTTGACTTGGATAAACGTAGGCACGAAATCCGAATCGAGCGTGATCGCACCGTCGGGCGTGGTATCAAGCACTTCACAGAGTTTCAGTTTCACAAAAACCTGATCGCCCTGCTGCTCACCCAGCAGAAGACGAAAATCCAGGCGGCCACAGCTGATCTGGCTGCTGGAGGAATCCGCAGCGTTTGAATCAGACACTTGTGCGTCATAGGTGATGTAGCGCGCCAGCACGTCCGACTGCTCTGGACGACGAGACTCGATGTGATTGCCCGTTACCAGTGGCAGCGCGAGGTAGATCGGCGTATTGCAGATATTGGACGGGACTTCCAGGACGAGCGGTTCAGCGCTGCCGTCCAACTCGAACAAGCTACCGTCCGGCAGGACACCGGAGGCTCTGTTGACGACCAGTCGTCCCATGTTGAGGAACTGCGCATCGATTTCCAGCGCCAGGAAGCCCCAGGTGTAGCCGCTCAATAGCCGCGTGCGGACCTTCAACTGGTGATCGAAATAGCGGTCGTTGTGCTGCAGATGTTGCGGCCGCAGCAGCATGCCTTCCTGCCAGATGACTTTATCGTGATTCATCGATCACCCACCCTGCCGGCTTTCCAAGACGAGTGGCGATCCCATCCTGATCAAGCGTCAGGCTCGCGTCAGTCACTCGCCCCGCAATGATCGGCAGCGTGTAGCGCCACTTTGCTTGCGGCAGATCACGGTATGCCGCGAGTATCCCGACATAACGACCGCCCCCTGCAATGTCGAGCCGGAGCCTGACGGTTTCGCCGGGACGCAACTCCAGCTCTTCGCTGGCGATCAGGTCAGGTGAAAGAGTTTCCCTGGCACGCTCGTAGAGGCTGAAGAAGTCCGCGTTCTCAAAAGCCACTGGATGCTTGAGCTCAAGCAAGCGCACCACCACGGGAGATGGCCGTCCGTTGAGATCCGGGTTGAGCTGATTGCCGGCGATCAGGGTGAGGTTGAGCTTGGTCATCGTCGAAAACGGTGACAGCGAGGCGCAGCCGGTCATGAGCGTCGAGGTTACGAACGCCAACATCAAAGGCTTGAATAAAGGCACGGTGCTGCGAGACATGTACGTCATCCATGAGAGTCGTTTTGCAGGGTGGAGATCAGGCGAACCTGCTCCTCATAAGCCTTGGCGAAATCCCGGGCCAGCAGTCGCTCGGTCCAGTCGTCGTCCAGGCAAAGCGCCTGGTGATAACGACCATATGCTCGCCAGTAGCGACCATGTGTGCTGATCAGCAGTCGTTGCTCTCGTTCCAGTCGAAGGATCAATTGCCGAGGTGAAAAATGCTCCAGCGTTGCGCGCAAGGTGGCGCGACTGGCGGCGAGCACCGCCACTTGATGAGCCTGAAGATCGCTGAATGCGCTAGCGATGGCATCGGTCGCCGACAACATTCCTGGCGATCTCGGTTGCAACAACATCTGCAGGGCGTCATCGGTGTACTTCAATGGATTTTTCTGGTCGCGTTGAATCTGCGTTGGCGCCAGGCGCAATTCGCTTTTCAACTCCCTACGGGTTCGCACGCTCTGTTGCAGCCCTCGAATGCTTTGCTGGAACAACCGAGCAACATCAATCGCCAGGGCCTCCCGGCCTTCGTTGTCCAAATTGTCGAGATCCATGCCCAGCGCAACGCCGAAGCGTCTCCAGAAATCCTGGCTTACCAGCGCAGCGGGTTCTGACGACAGGTGTAGCTCGGGTTCGCGCGGTGCTTCGACCAGTTCAGGAAGCAGAAGGCTCTCCGTATCCACACGCCCATGGTCCGGGCAACTGGACCCGAACGTGGCCGCCGCACCGGGGTTGATCAGCTCATCAATCCCACAATATGCCCGTTCCTGTTGATCGAGGGTTTTCAGCGGATCAAGATTGAAGAACGCGTCGTCCGGTATGAAGCCGTCGACCGGTACTGAACGGCAGCGGTCTGCAACGCGGCTCGCCGCCCCCTCTACCAGCCGCGCCTGGACAGTGCAGTCGCCCATCACATACACATCCCCATCCTCGATGTGCACTGGCTGCCCCTTGGGTAATCGCATGCCGCTTTTACGATGGGATATGCCGTTGCCGCTGGTATCGGTCAGAAAAAACCTGCCCTCCTCGAAACTCACTCGTGCGTGACGCTTGGACAGGAGGCGCTCGCAGTCCGGAATGGTCCAGTCGCAATCATCCCCCCGCCCAATCACACCGCCGGCCGGCCCGAAAATCTTCCGGCAGAGTTCCGGGGTGATGAACTGCCTGGCAGTGAGCATTTCTAAAACGAGTTCCATCGACAACGCTCCTTGGTTCACTGGCCACGACTGACCGCTTGCGGATCACCTAATGGGCGATAATCTTTATCGTCGAATTTATAATTGCCGCTGCAGGCGCCAAGGCCGAACAACACGATGAAAACAAGCAGAACGGTATGACAGGCACGAACAGGCATCCAGAGCCTCCGGAGACTTGAATAGATGGGAGCCAATGAGGGAGTGGGATTCATACTTCAACATCCCGACGGCTGATTTTCAGCCGGTGCATCCGATAGATCAGTGTCCGACGGGGCAAGCCGAGCTCACAGGCAGTCAGCGTCTGGTTACCGAGATTCTTGCGCAGGCAATCAATTACCAGACTGCGCTCGATTTGCTCCATCCGTTCACGCAGGCTAACGCGGCCCTCTTCGGACAGATCCTTGATGTGCAGGGAAAAATGCTCTTCCAGCAGTTCGGGGCCATCGCACAGCAGCACGGCTCTTTCCACGATGCCTTTGAGCTCGCGTACGTTGCCTGGAAAATCATAGGCCGCCAGGTGAACCAGCGCTGCGTCGGACCAGCGCGGAACGTCTCGTTGCAGGAGTGCGCAGGCCTTGTCAGTGAAGTGTCGCGCCAGTTCAATGATGTCGGGGCCGCGCTGACGTAGCGCGGGCAACTGGATCGGAAACTGTGCGAGGCGGTAATACAAGTCTTCGCGAAACTTGCCCTCGTTCATCAATTGCTTCAGGTCCCGGTGGGTAGCGGCAATGATGCGCACATCGATCTTGTGGGTATGGTTGGACCCCAGCGGACGAATCTCGCCTTCCTGCAATACCCGTAGCAGCTTGGACTGGAGAGACAACGGCATGTCACCGATTTCATCGAGCAACAATGTGCCTCTGTCAGCCGCATCGAACAGCCCGGGGCGATCCCGATCGGCACCCGTGAAAGCCCCCTTGCGATAACCGAACAACTCACTTTCCAGCAAATGCTCGGGAACCGCGGCACAGTTCTGAACAATGAATGCCTCCGTGCGACGCGGACCATGATCATGAAGGGCCTGGGCAACCACTTCCTTGCCCGTCCCGGTCTCGCCACACAACAGCACGGTGTATGGGCTGTTGATTACCTTGCTGACCAACAGGCAGGTCTGACGCATCGCGTCGCTCTTGCCGATCAAACCATAGCGGTTGGCACTTGGCAGGGTAATGGCAACTTGCCGGAGGCCGTCGGCAGGAAGTTGCCTGCACTGCAGCAGGTGCATCTGCCTGAGCGCAAACATCCCCAGATGCCCGAAGGACTCAGCGAACCCCTTCAAGTCGAGATGCTTGACGCTGGCGCAGAGCAACAGTCCGGCGGTGGCGCCTCGCATGTCGACAAGCGGCACGCAGAGCAGTGATTGCCAAGGCGCGGCACGAACCGGCAGGAACGCCGTATCGTGCAAGCTGTCACTCAACGCACCCAGGCATACCACACGATTCTGGCGCAGGACGTACTGCAACAGTTGTTCATCGTTATAGTCGCAGGACACGCTTGCCCGATCAGGAAATTGCAGCTGCTCTTCGAGATATTCAGCGTACATTTCCAACCGGGCGTGCGTGGTATCCAGAAGGTATAGTTGCGCCACCTCACACGTACTGAGCCGTGCGATGCCCCTGATGAAATCCCCAAGCAGTGACACGTCGTCGCCAGATCGCGACAGGGTTGAAAACTCGGCCAAAAGGGCTTCTGCATAAGCCAGCGGCTGCGGTACCTGCGTGAACATTGCGCTCATCAAATGAACTCGCACACTACGCTGGCTTGATCATCAAGCGTGGCGTGGACATGCCGCAGCTGTTCATTGTTCGCCATCGCCATGAGCAAGCGGTCGGCCAATCGCGGCATCAGATGAAGATCGAGCAAGTGATCGATAAGCCGCGCGCCGCTGTCGCTGCGGTCACAACGTTCGACCAACTGGTCCACAAGCTGCGCGCAATAAGTGAATCCCAACTGACGACGTTTCAGCCGCTCGCCCAAGCGAGCCATTTTTATCTCCACGAGCTCACGCAACACCGCACCACTTACCGGGAAGTACGGCACCACACACATCCGCGCCAGCAATGCAGGTTTGAAATGCTGACTGAGCAATGGACGGATAGCTTCTTCGAGATGTTCAGCGCTTGGCCGCGTGTTGTTTTGGCACAATTGACTGATGCATTCACTGCCCAGGTTCGACGTCATCAGAATCAGCGTGTTGCGAAAATCGATCTCCCGTCCTTCGCCGTCATTGGCCAGGCCCTTGTCGAAAATCTGATAGAACAGATTCAGCACATCCGGATCAGCTTTCTCAACCTCGTCGAGCAACACAACAGAATAGGGCTTATGCCTGACGGCTTCGGTGAGCATGCCGCCCTCGCCGAACCCGACATAACCCGGTGGCGCGCCGATCAGTCGGGAAACGGTATGTTTCTCCTGGAACTCGCCCATGTTAAGCGTCGTGATAAAACGGTCTCCGCCGTATAGCAAATCCGCCAGGGCCAACGCCGTTTCGGTCTTGCCGACACCGCTCGGGCCCACCAGCAAAAACACACCCGCAGGAGCATCGATCTTGTTCAAGCCAGCAGCGGCCGCCCGCATCGCGCGATCAAGGGCCTGCACGGCTGGTTCCTGCCCCTTGATGCGCGCGCGCAAGTCATCCGCGAAACGGGTGATCCTGCTGCTGTGCTCGCATGCCAGCTGCGACAACGGCACGCCAGTCCATGCGTTGATTACTTCAGCTACCAGGCGTGGACACACTTCAAAGCTGACCAGGCGCTCATCGGCCTGGGCGATTAGCAGCGCATGGTGGGTTTCGTCTAACGCCGCTTCCAGCGTCTCGACTTCCATGACCTGCGACCCATCCTTCCGCGCCCCGACCAATTGCTGGCGTAGTGTTAACAGGCGTTCGGCAAGCACTCGTTGCTCGACCCAACGAGACTCCAGAACCTGGCGCTTTTCTTCAATAGCTTCCAGGTTCACCTCAAGCGTCGCCAATGCCTCGTGATCGATCGGCAACCCGGCCTGTGCATCACGACACAAGGCCTGGCGTTGTCGCTCGCCTTCGGCCAGTTCTCCACGCAGGCGCTCAAGGCTTCGCGGCGCTGCAGCCAGGCTGATACGCACCCGAGCACAGGCGGTATCCAGCACATCGACGGCCTTGTCCGGCAATTGACGACCGGCCAGATAGCGAGCTGACAACCGCGCCGCGGCGACCACCGCATCATCACGCAGATAGATGCCATGACTCTGCTCATAGACCCGGGCCAACCCACGCAGGATTGTCACCGCATCACTGACAGTCGGCTCGTGTAGTTGCACCGGCTGGAAACGACGTGCGAGGGCCGCGTCGTTTTCGAAGTATTTCTTGTACTCGGCCCATGTCGTGGCCGCAATTGTGCGCAATTCACCTCGGGCCAGCGCCGGCTTGAGCAGGTTGGCCGCGTCTGAACCGCCGGCGCTTCCACCTGCGCCGACCAATGCATGGGCCTCGTCAATGAACAGAATAATGGGAGTGGATGAAGACTTTACGCCGTCGATCACCCCTTTGAGGCGACGTTCGAATTCCCCTTTGATGCTGGCTCCGGCCTGCAGCAGCCCCATGTCCAGCGAAAGGATTTGTACCCCTTCAAGCCCTGACGGCACTTCCCCTGCGGCGATGCGCAACGCCAGCCCCTCGACGATGGCAGTCTTGCCGACCCCGGCTTCACCGACAACGATCGGATTGTTCTTGCGGCGACGCGAAAGGATATCGATCATCTGCCGGATTTCGCCGTCCCGGCATAGCACCGGATCAAGCTTGCCGTCACGAGCCTGCCGGGTCAGGTTATGAGTGAAGCGCTCCAGTAACGAATCGCCCGGCATGGCGGGTTGACTGTCGTTCGTCTGGGACTGTCGGGACAGGGCGAAATCCATCAGCCGCTCGATGCTCAACCGGGCGAGCAACGGCTGGTACCGAGTGCCGGCATGACGAATGGGGTTGCGTAACAACGCCAGGATCAACGCGGCCTCCGTGACACTGCCTTGACCTAGCTCGAGATTCGCCACCAACAACGCATCCTGCAGCCATTGCACCAGCTCAAGGGCAAATACCGGATTGCGTGAAGCGCCGTGTTCAGCCCGAGGTTGAAGAACCGCGCTCAACTGGCCTGGACTTATCCCGGCATCCAGCAAGGCACGCACAAGCAAGCTCTGACTACGTTCCAGCAGGCTCAGCAACAGATCATCCACCAGGATCTTGTCTGCGCCACGATCCGCACATCGCTGCGCCGAGCGCTCCAGATCGCCCCGGGTATCTGCGTCCAGCGTTTGGATAAGTTGCTGAAGATCCACATTGATCATTTCACTCGTTCCTGATGAATGCTGCTGCCGAGAGACACCACGCCGTCGGCGTGTTCAAGCCCCAGCCAACTGGTCCATCCCAGGCGGCAAGTGTTCTGCTCTCCAATACGCAGCTCATGTATTTCCTGCTGGCGCAAGACCAGGCGAATGTCATATTCGAGGGGATCACGCAGAGTGAAGCGCACCAGTGTGCAAAGAGGCTGGTAGCCAACGCCGATTGGCAGAAATTCGTGCAGACGTTGCCAGTCCAGTTCGCGAATATGGATCCGGAACTTGCCGCTGCGATCACGAACCCTTTCGCCCAGCACAAGGTCTTCGCTCAACAGGCTATTGGCGCCTCCAAGTCGATTGCGCTGCTCGGCGAGAATCTCGACCCGGCGCTCTACGCACTGTTCCAGGCTTAGCTCGGCGTGCTTGAAGTAATAACGCAGCACCGCTTCGATCAAGGCCGCCGAATGGGCTCGGAGACTCAACAGGCCCAGGTAGGGCAGCAGGCGTTTCCAGTTCAGTTGAGTAGCCTTGCGAATTTCTTCGCCTCCCAGACCGATCAGCGCGAACAGTTGCTCCGAAAACGGGTCCCTAGCGCCAGTCTGGAAACTCTGGTAGTAACGATATTTGCGCCATATCGGCAGCATCAACCGCTGGAGGCGATGGTGGAACACGTCGAGGAACTGGCGAGTCGGATTGCCATCGCCGTCTCCCAACGCCTGCTCGCCATAAAACGCCGGTACCGGTGATCCTGTTCCCACCAGGCCGATCAGGTTGATACTCAGGCGAGCCCGCACCTGCCCATGCTCCTGGAAAAATTCCACGCGCTCGATATCACTGGCCGGAAACCCCAGGCTCGGGTTGGCCTGGAACTCCAACTGGTCATACAGTGCTTCGTCATCCAGCCCGGGATGGGCGCCGCGCAGCCGCTCGATCACCAGTAAGATCGCCTGGAACAACGAATACTCGCGTATACCTCTCGTCAGCGCGCTCATAGAAGCGGCTGCTGGCCCATACGGGGTGTCCATTGGTACACCTCTCCCTGCGTACTGTTTACCCGCAACTGGTGATACGAGTTAAGGCTGGCGTAGAGCGCGAAAAACTCGTTGAGGACGGACGCGAAGACGTACAAATCACCTTCGCCGATATAGCCCTGAGGATCGATCGTCAGCTCTGTACATAAGCCGCGAACGGGCAAGCCATGATGCAGTCGATCAACATGGTGGTGTTCAATCGCCTTCAGGCCGCTCAGCAGAAGCTTGCTGACCTTTTCGGTCTGTTCGTCGTGGTAACGCGGAAAGTCGTAGGTCTCGAGTATTACTTTCAGCGCATTGACGTCCACGAGCGACAGGTAGTTGAGCGACATGTTGCTGATGAGCTTCCAGAGGAAGTCACGATCCAACGGAGGCGCGTAACTCGGCGTAACCGGACCGATGTTGCGAAAACCAAGCGACGCCGGGCTCTTGTCGCCCGGTTGATTGATATCACCCGGATTGAGCTGGCGCGGCAGGTTCCGATTGGTGCACATCAACTCGATCGACAGCGTCTCGTGGGTCGGGTTGGGCCGGATGCCGAATCCCAGGCAAGTGTCAAAGCCACCGTGAAGCAACGAAGGCCGTTGGCGAACGCTGTAATAACCGCGATTGCCAGGTACGTCGAAACTGGAATCGTGTTCGAACGATTCGAAAGGCACGTAGGCCTGGTAACCCAGCCCACCGGGGTTCCAGCCAGTAACGCTCTCGACGGAAAACACGCCGCAGTGTTCAGGGTCGTATCGGGCCGGCAAGAGCAGGTATTCATCCTGCTTCCCATCCAGGCGAATCGGCTGCGCGTCATGTTTGAACAGATTGACGATGGGCGTGCAATAAAGCTTCACGTTATCCAGCGTCGGACGTAACCGCTGATTACCGCTCTTGCCGATGTCGAAACGCAGGTCCAGCCCTCGCATCTGTTTCAGGATGTCTTGCGGCAACGTGTTGAGTACATCGAGGCCATTGACGTCGATGAACAGGAATTTTTCCTGGAACGCGAAATATTCTTGCAGGTAGCGATAGCCGCGAAAGGTGTTCAACGGATAAGGGACCAGCGCGTGCTCGTCGGCGAACCCCACCGGCCGGACTTGGCTGGCGGAGATCCTGAACGTCAGGGGATCACCATTCGCAGCGGTTACGGGACCGCCATCACCGCCCAACGGGATCAGCTCGACATGTTCCAGGTTGCGCATCAGATTGAGGTAGAGCATCTGGCTGATATAACGCTCGCCGGTCAGATGCAGGCGCAGACGGTTTAGCTGCAACTCTCCCAGGTGGCCATCGCAAGTCATCTGCAAACGCAGGCTCAATAACGAGCCGTTTCCCTTTACCGAGTAACCGAGCCCAGTCAGATCCAGCGACAATACCTCGGTCGGGTAACAGGTTCGAAAACGACAGATCACCTCCTTGATCGGCTTGCTCTCCACCGGCGTATCACGCTCGACCTGCAATGCGGGGCCAGCCCGCTGTAGCGGATCAAACTGCAAGATACCGAAGGACGGTAGCGGCCTCATGTAGTTGGGCCAAAGGAGTTGCATCAACGAATGGCTCAACTCCGGCAGTTCGTCATCGAGCTTCTGCCGCAAACGCCCTGTCAGGAACGCGACGCCCTCCAGCAACCGTTCAACGTCAGGGTCGCGCCCAGCCTGGCCGAGAAACGGTGCCAGCGCAGGATTGCGCTCGGCAAAACGCTGGCCCAACTGGCGAAGCGCGCTCAACTCGCTCTGGTAGTACTGATTGAATGACATATCTATCCTTGAATGACCTTGATCTGGCCATTGCCGTCCAGGCATGCGGAGAAATTCACCGCTCCCCTGAAGCCTTCCACTTCCAGAAAGGCGTCAATGCGAAAAGACAGGCGGAGCTGGTCGGCGTCATTGGGCGCTGAAACGACACAGACATTCCTCAGGCGCGGCTCGTAAGCCTCGATAGAGGCCTGGATCGCACGACAGGCCTGACCACGGGCGTCGTGCAAACTCAGCCGCATATCGTTGAGGTCGGGCAATCCGTAATCGGCTGCGGTTTGTGCGCTGCCCGCTCGGGTGCAAAGCATTTTTGCCAAATGGGCAGCCACGGACGCTCCGGCGCAGGCATCGCGACTCAATCCCGAGCGTGCTTCGGTATCGCCATTCAAGCGTTCGAAAAGGCTGCCGTATCCAGTCATGGCGCGAGCTCCGTTTACTCTTTGTCCAGCTTGCCGACCAGCGACAGGGTGAAATCGGCGCCCATGTACTTGAAGTGTGGGCGGACATTCAGGCTGACGCGATACCAGCCCGGCTCACCCTCCACGTCTGTAACGATGACCTGGGCCGCACGCAACGGCCGCCGGCCACGGACTTCGGAGCTCGGGTTCTCCTGGTCGGCGACGTATTGGCGGATCCACTTGTTCAGCTCCAGCTCAAGGTCGGTGCGTTCTTTCCACGAGCCGAGCTGCTCACGCTGCAGTACCTTCAAGTAATGAGCCAGACGGTTAACGATCATCATGTAAGGCAGTTGCGTACCGAGTTTGTAGTTCAACTCGCTCGCCTTGCCTTCGGCACTGATGCCAAAGAATTTCGGTTTCTGCACGGAACTGGCGGAGAAGAACGCAGCGTTATCACTACCTTTACGCATGGTCAGTGAGATGAAGCCTTCTTCGGCCAGCTCGTATTCGCGACGGTCGGAGACCAGCACTTCGGTCGGGATCTTGGTTTCGATCTCGCCCATGCTTTCAAAGTGGTGCAATGGCAGATCTTCAACCGCGCCGCCGCTCTGGGGGCCGACGATGTTCGGGCACCAGCGAAACCTGGCAAAGCTATCGGTGAGCCGAGTGCCGAATGCGTACGCCGTGTTGCCCCACAAATAATGCTCATGGTCATTGGCAACGGTTTCCTTGTAGACGAACGATTTGACCGGGTTTTCCTGCGGATCATAGGGTGTACGCAAAAGGAACCGCGGCACGGTAAGGCCTATATAACGTGCGTCTTCCGATTGACGAAAACTTTGCCATTTGGCGAATTGCGGACCTTCAAAATGCCCTTTGAGATCCTTGAGGTCTGGCAGGCCAGTGAAGCTTTCCAGACCAAAAAATCCTGGACCGGCCGCAGCGATGAAGGGCGCATGGGACATGCACGCCACGCTGGCTACGTACTGCATCAGCTTCACATCGGGGGATCCGGGAGACAGGAAATAGTTCGCGATAATCGCCCCGACCGGCTGGCCGCCGAACTGACCGTATTCGGCGGTGTAGATGTGTTTGTACAAACCCGACTGCATGACTTCCGGCGAGTCTTCGAAATCATCCAGCAAATCGTCTTTGGAAATATTGAGCATCTCAATCTTGATGTTCTCGCGAAAATCCGTGCGATCAACCAATAGCTGCAGGCCACGCCACGCCGACTCCAATGCCTGGAAGTCGGCGTGATGGAGGATCTCGTCCACCTGGCGGCTGAGCTTGGAGTCGATCTCGGCGATCATGCGGTCAACCATGGCTTTCTTGACTGGCTCGCCGCTGTTCTGCGGCTTGAGAAGCTCTTCGATGAATGCCGACACGCCTCGCTTGGCAATGTCATAGGCGTCATCTTCAGGCGTCAGGCGCGTTTGAGCGATGATGCTTTCGAGAATGCTGTACTCGCCGCTATCTCGGTGCTGCGCTGCGTGATTATTCATATGGCGACTTCCTTGGCTGAGAGAGAATCAAACGTCCGGGGCTGAGGCAGCCAGGCCCAGTTCATCCAGCACGCGACTGCGGGATGTATCGTCGGCAAGCACGCCTTCTATGGCCTTGCGAAACGCCGGTGCGTTGCCCAACGGCCCTTTGAGTGCCACCAGTGCATCTCGCAGCTCCATCAACTTCTTGAGTTCAGGCACTTGGTCGACCAGGTTCGCCGGGTTGAAATCCTTCATCGAACGCAAGCGCAGTTGTACGGCGAGCTCGTCGGTATCGGTCTCTTGCTGGAGGCGGTTCGGTACGCTCAGGAGCAGGCTCAGCTCTTGCTTGGCCAATACTTCGTCGAAGGTCATCCTGTCGATGCTGATCGGTTTTCGGTCCTCGATCTTGCGTTCGTCCTTGCGATGGATGTAGTCACCGATTGCCAACAGTTTGAGGGGCAGTTCGATCTCTTCCTGGCCCCCTCCGATAGCAGGCTTGAAGGTGACGTTGATGCGTTCCTTGGGGGCTACAGAGCCTTCTTTGGCCATGACTTTTCTCCTTGCGATTAGAGGCCTGCAGGCCTATTCGATGACCCGTTCCAGGTCGAGATGACACAACCTGCGGTAGGTTTCATCCTTGCGCTCGCGAACGAGGTGGTTCTGGGGCAATAACTCACAGCAGTGATGCAGCAGATGCAGGACCTGTAGCTCGAGATCGGGCTCCCAGGCATTCAAGCCCGCGTCTTGCAACGCCTGGTTCAGCGCTTCTAGCTGGACCTTGGCAAGCTCGTATTTCTTGGCCGAGAAGCACAAGCGAGCCAATGAGAACCGCCAAAGGAAAAGCGCCCGCGCACCCTCAGCGGTTTGCATCCCTTGCCTGAGAAACTGAACGGCAGGCTTGAGGCCGTCCACGATCAGGATTGATCCGGCTTCTTCCAGGGCCAGCTCCCAAGGCGCCTGGTTATCGATGGTCTCGACTCGTGGCGCAGTGTTGGGGCGTTCCAGGCGAGGCATGACCTGCGCAGCGATCCAGGCCCGGGTGGCCGGGTCGGCGAACGGCTCGCCGTCGTGCCAGCGCAGCTCGACGACGCCCGGAAGGCGATGGATGAATAGTGCGAAATGGACCTCTACCTCGCGCATGGCCGATTCGGCATTCAACCCTTGAAGACACTCCCATGCGAGCCGCTGACCGTCGAACCAGAACGGCGCCTTTGTCAGGCTGGTCTCGATCTCTACCAGCAGGTCCGCGTACTCGCCCCGCTCGCGTCTGTCCTGATAAGCCTTGAGCTTATCCACCGGAAGCCTGCGTAGCTGGGTAACCTGTTCGGCATTGCGCTCCGGCACCGCGTCGATGCCCAACCAGAGCAAGGTGCGGTTGAGGCGCAGCGCGCGCGCATCCGTCACTTTTTGCTTGAGCCACCAGGCGCATAACGTACGAGCGCTCTCCTGCTGAGCCCGCAACACCTTGTGGGCATCCCTTTCGTTTTCGATCGGAGCACCGGAAGCGAGCAGTTGGGTAGCGGCTTGCTTTACTTGAGCCACCATCGTCCCGACAGATCCAGGCTGCGGCTGGCCACTGGTCACACGCTGGATCATGCCCTTGAGACGTCGGCACAGCGGCAATACCAAAGGCGCGTCATTGCCGAGATGAGTGGTGAAGACGGCATCAAGGTCTTCAAGTTGTTCTGCCAGATGACGGAACAACGGCAGTTGCTTGCCTATCGCGACATCTTCACTTAACGCCTGCTCCAGGCGAGGCACCAACCAATGAAAACTGGCGGCACGGGTTCGGGTCTTGACCGGGTGGAGCTCAAGCCAATGGTTCTTGCACAGGTGTCGCAAAAGCCCGAGGCCGGCTAGCAACCCTTGGAACGACTCACGCTGGTACAACGCCCAGGTCAGCCAGGCGGCCACTCGCAAATCTTTTGACTGGGTACGCAGCAGGGCTTCACTTTTTTCAAGGATCTTCAGCCAGTCGATCTGGCCGTTCTCATGCATCGACTGGGCTTTGCCGAGCTCGCGTTCCAAAACTTCATATTCATCTGAAAAACGCACATCTACCCCCGCGAAGTTTTCGCTGGAAACGGGAGAACTGGCAAGGACCAGATAATGGGCAGAGAGTTTTTCAGAGTAAGACATGTATGCCTTCAAAATTTGCTCAGCTTTATTAATCAGCGGCAAGCCATCAACACTAGTTTTGACGTAACCGCCAGAATTTTTTCATCAGCGATAACTTATGCAAGCGGATTTGACTCATGCACCGCTATCCGTTCGACGCGAAGCATGCCAAGGTTCTAAAAATAAAAATGTAGGAAACTTCTCTAAATACGGTATTAATCAAAGAAATCTTTAGCACTCAAACTACAACCCCGAGAGCCCTACTATTTTTTTCTAACTTTTAACATACCCATTCGAAGCAGAATTGAGACGAATGATTTCTACCTACGCTTAATTTAGAAAATTCTTACATACCCGTCTTTTTTCATCGTAATGGAGTGCGGTAGTCCTCTGGCTTGCTTCAATGAAGGGAAGCCAGCCCATTGCGAAGGAACGGAGCATGCCCACTCATCACGCGTTTCCAACGTTTCACCTTGATATCGAGGACTTCGGGCGTGATCTTCAGGTACTGAAATTCGAAGGTCGCGAAGCAATCAGTACCCCTTATCTGTTCAATATAGAACTGGTCAGCGAACGAAAAAATCTGGACCTCGAGAAACTCTTACACAGACAGGCGTTTCTTGGGTTTAATGCAAAGGGTTGTGGCGTCCATGGACAGATCCACCAGGTAACTCAACGCGACTCCGCAAAACGCCTGGCTCATTACCACGTGCAGCTGACTCCCAGGCTGGCTTATTTGCAGTACCGCACCAATCAACGCATCTTTCAGCAAATCACTGTTTCCGAAATCATTTCTTCCATTCTCAATGAATATGGAATACTGGCTGACGCCTATAGCTTCCGACTGGGTACGAGCTATCCACCGCGTGACTACTGTGTCCAGTACCACGAATCGGACTTGGCTTTTATCGCTCGCCTGTGCCAGGAAGAAGGCCTGCACTACCATTTCCAGCATAGTAAGTCGGGCCACCACTTGGTGTTTGGCGATGACCAGACCGTGTTCCAGAGGCTTGATCGTCCCACGGCTTATAAACAAGGCAACGGCCTGCTGGGCGAGGAGCCGGTTGTACAACGTTTCGATGTGCGGCTGGAAACCCGGGCCAGCAGGGTTACTCGTCGTGATTATGATTTTGAGAAGTCAACGTTCACCCTCGAACAGGACTACCAGCCAGCGATCAACAAAATTCGACCGGACCTGGAGGCTTATGACTACCCCGGGGGTTTCATCCAACAGGAGCATGGGAAGCGATTGACCCGGCGGGCCTTTGAAAGCCATCGCGCCGACTATCGCAGGGCCGAGGGTACAAGTGATCAGCCAGAATTGGTGTCCGGCCATTTCCTGATGTTAAGTGAGCACCCGCGCCCGGAGTTGAACGACTTGTGGCTGTTGACCGAGTTGCATCATCAAGGCAGCCAGTCGCAAGTGCTGGAGGAAGGCCTGGACGACGATGTCGGACGCCCTGAGAACGAAGGCTACCGGAACAGCTTTGTCGCCACGCCGTGGGATTCGATTTTTCGCTCACCACGGGCTCATGAAAAACCGCGAATGTCCGGAAGCCAGACGGCTATCGTTACCGGTCCGCAAGGCGAAGAAATCCATTGCGACGCGTACGGCCGGGTCAAGGTCAGATTCTTCTGGGATCGCGCCGGCGATACCAGTGAAAACAGCAGCTGCTGGCTGCGGGTGGCGTCCAATTGGGCCGGGAACGGCTTCGGCGCCGTCACCATCCCCAGGGTAGGCATGGAAGTACTGGTGACCTTCCTGGAAGGCGATCCAGACAAACCTCTGATCAGCGGTTGCCTGGTCAACAGCAGCAACGCCGCGCCCTATCAGTTGCCCGCACAAAAGACCCGAACGGTGTTTCGTTCCCGCAGCTCACCGGGTGGCCGAGGTTTCAATGAGCTACAGCTGGAAGACCGCGCGGGGCAGGAGCTGATTTACCTCCGAGCCCAGCGCGACATGGAGCAGAAGATCGAGCATGACAGCCGACTGGAGATCGGCAATGAACGTCGAGAAAACATCAAGGGCAACAGCACCACGGTGCTGCACGCCGGTGAACACCGGACCATCGCCGCCGATCGCACGGTCCAGGTAAAAGCCAACGACTACCTGCACGTTGCCAATCGCCATACCCACGCGGACCAGGCGCTGGTCGTCGAGGCCGGCCAGCAGGTGCATATAAAAGCCGGTGCTCATCTGGTCCTGGAAGGGGGAGCGACGCTCAGCCTGAGTGCCGGAGGCGAGCATATCGTGATCGGCCATGGCGGAATTTTCAGCAGTAGCGCAATCCAATTGGGTGGCGCCCCGCTTCCCGGTGCACGTGCCGCAGCATTCGATCCAGGGTCGATCGACCCGTTGGCTACGCTGCTCAGCCTGCCGCCCACGCTTGCGCCCACCCAACGCGCCCTGATGACAACCAGCAAGGTCGCCGGAGCGGATTTCTGCCCCCTTTGCGAAGCCTGCCGCGAGGGCGCATGCCCGATGGAGCCCATAGCCGCATGAACGATACCCAACCTCGGCAGTGGCTGCTTGAACACCTCCGCCTCAGCCATGCCCTGTGTGTGATCCTGGATGCGGACGGCGAACAACCGATGCTCCAGGCACTGATCAAAAACAGTCGACCCGATCAATACCTGAGCGTCTACAGCAAAACCCTGATTGCCGATCTCAGCGAGGTCGGGCCGTTTGTCTTCACCTTCGATAACCCTAACGATAAAAATCTCCAGGAGTTGCTCAGTCGACCGGACAGTCATTGGGGTTGGCTCGCCAGCCTCCCCAAGGGCCACCTGCCCCAGTTGGTCGAGCACTGGCGCGAGCGATTGATTGTCGGGGAGCGTCCTCATCAAGCGGTGTATCGCTTCCACGACAACCGGGTATTGGCCCGGGCGCTTGCGTATCTGCCAGTCGAAGCGCATGCCGCCTATCTCGGTCCGGCCAATAGCGTGTGCTATTGGCAAGGTGAGCGCTGGGAACACATCGACAATCCCTCCCCCGGGGTCCATCCGGTGCCGGAGGTACCGCTTTGGTTGCAAGTGCCCATACCCGAACAGCAAGCACGAGCAACGCGCCGGATCAATGCCCGACGCTTTCTATTGGCCGAGCACCTGGACTCCTACGCGAAGCTCGCCGAACACGGGGACCCGGACGCCTGGCTGCGTGCCACCCTCGACCAGGCCGAAGCATGGAACTGGTTGGCGCCCGAACAACTGGCTTTTTTCCTGGCCCAGCGCATGCAAACGCCAACACGGACGCCGACGCAGTGGCAAGCACGCGAAGGCGAGAGCCCTGAGGAGCATTTTGAACGGGTGCGATTGATGGTGGACTTCTGGCAAGGAGAAGCATCGCCATGACACGGGTCTTACGGGGCACATGCCTGGGCTGCTGCATGGCAATCACTGCGGGATGTGCCGACAAACAACCAGACACATTTACTTTTACGGCGGACTTGCCGCCGGGTTTCGGCTATCAGGCTATCGCGGTGTATGCCCCGAACAAAGGCCAGACCTGCACCGTGCCGGGAGGAAGAGACACTGAACTCGGATACAACCTGCAATGGCCTAAGGACTATCTGCCGAACGCTGAAGTCCCCCTCTACCGAACCGTCAGTGGCTGTCCGTTGGTGGTCAGCCGTATCAAGCTCCAAATCCGATCCGCCTATGGTCCGCATTGGCTCGATGCCAGTCGAGATACTGCCAACGTGGTCATCCGCGATGAATTGGAGGGGGAATACAAGGGCACCTTCAGCAAGGCGGGTGAGAGCACCTTCCACGGCCAATGTCAGTGGCTATTCCGCACCTCCGGGGCCAAACGACGCATCGTAAAAATCCTCGACTGCAAAAAAACCAACCCAAAGGGCGACGTTGGAATTGGTCGGCCTTTTTCGGCGTTCACGCTTGATCAACTGCCGGGGAAAACGGTGAGGATGAAAATCAAGTTGGCAGATGAGGAAAGACCCGCCATCGGCGATACGTGGGTAAAAGTGCCAAACGGTTGGAAACGCTGCATGGGCGATAACTTCGAAGACCACTACGCCTTCTGTTACGGCAATTACAAGGACTTCAGCGGTTTTCAAATGCCGGATGGGCAGCAATGCACCCTCTACCCAGGCTGTACCGAATAAGGAATTCAATGCATGACGTTATCGAAAACGGACTTTCAGTCCCGTCTGGGCAGTCGTATTCTCGCGTGTCCTGCCGGAGGCCGGTGGACCAGCTTCCAGCTGGTTGACGAGTTTGGCTCCGGCGAGCCTTATGCTTGGCTAGCTTACCGCGTCATCGATTCGGAAGGGCAAACGTACCGAGGCAATCTCGATGCGGCGGGGATGGGCAAGGTAAGCAGCCATTTTGCCGGCCCGATTGCTCTGTCTTTTGACCAGGACTATGAAGGGCTCGAAAAGGCGTATTCGTTCCTACAAACAAGGCCGCATTACCCGCTCAAAATCACCGAACTCCAAGTCCGCGCCGAACGAACCCGCTACCTTAACGACAACGCCACCAGCACCCGAGAGAACCCCGCCCAAGCCTGCGCCGGTCAGTTCCTCCAAGTGGAGGTGCGCGACCTGGTCGAGCATGTCGCCCATCTGCCGCCGCGGGTGTACCGACATTACCCAACCAATCAGGGGCCGGCACGGCTCATGGGAAAGTTTGGCGAGACTGGCGTAGCGTTGATGCCTCAACTGCATACCGTGTTGGAAGTGCGCCCGCTGCGGGCCTTGCGGCCCATGCTGTCCATCACTCCGCAATTCTGCGCGCTCAACCTGTACCAGTTGGCGCTCATGGCGACCTTGAGTTACTGCCCCTTCGGCCAGAAGCCCGGCGAGGCTCCAATACACTTATCGGTGAGTTTTCCCGAGCAACCGAGCGTGGGCAACTGGTTCGGCGATGCCTTGGCCAAGTCCGAGGAGCTTTGGAAGGTTGACCCGGGACAGGTAAAACACCATTACCCCTTGTATGAGGATGTGCCCTACTCCAAGCGACTGGAAATCGTCCCGTTCGACCCTGCTCTTTACCCTATGAACAATCCGGAACTGGGCGCAGAGCAGGAGCATCCGGCCGTCGTCCATTTCTTTGACGACACAAAACTCAAAGGACAAAGCACCGATACCCAAGCCTTCATCACTCACAACGACGGAGTAATCCTGATTGCAGTGCGCGGCACAGCGCAGATGCTTGCCGATGGCCTGCGTGACGCCGACGCGCTCCAGGTTCCCTTTGAGGAAGGTGACGGTAAGGTGCACCAGGGGTTTTACGGAGCAGCCAAAAAAGCTGCTGCCTTCGTAATTGATTACCTGGAAAGGTTTTATGCCGGTCAGAAACTGCTGATCTGTGGCCACAGCCTGGGCGGCGCCGTGGCATTGCTGCTTGCAGAAATGCTACGTCTGAGGGAAGGATTCAGCTACGACATCCAACTCTACACCTACGGTGCCCCTCGCGCCGCCG
Organism: Pseudomonas sp. Z2-11; assembly: GCF_054161305.1. Taxonomy (NCBI): domain Bacteria; kingdom Pseudomonadati; phylum Pseudomonadota; class Gammaproteobacteria; order Pseudomonadales; family Pseudomonadaceae; genus Pseudomonas; species Pseudomonas sp. Z2-11. The sequence continues at coordinate 102,223 of NZ_CP096395.1, read as the reverse complement.
ACGCGGCCTTCGTCGAAAGTGCCGCCCCCCTGGTGCATTACCGCATGGTCAACCACAACGACCCGATACCCAGCGTACCGGGCAGTTGGATGGACACCAACGCGAGTGTCTATGGCACGGGTTTCGCGCTGATGTTCGCCAACGTACCGACCGGCTTTTCAGTGTTCGTGGCCGGCATCTACAACTGGACGGGCGAGTCCTATGAACACCACGGCACCTTGCGCCATTTCCTGCCCGTGGAGTTCGGTCGTCAGGAGCGGTCGTCGATCCTCTGGACGCCAGGCTGCGACACCCTCACGCAACATGCCGCTTGCGAGCTGGCCTTGGAGCGGAGACGTGGCTTGCCGGACCGGGCAAAGTTCACCGCCCAGCTCTTTCAGGCCGGTAACCACCTCATGACCTCCAGCTATCTTCCTGCGTGCTGGGCAACCCTGCGCCGCTGGCAGGAAGCTCTGGAGTCGAAGAGCCCTCTGGTGACACAGCGTGAATACGAATGCATCGAAAATGCGCTGGAACAGATCACTCGGCAGTTGCGTAACGAAAACAGACAGTTGATCGGGCGTCCAGATGGCTACGAGCGCACCCACCAACCGATCATCGATGCCCTCGCCCGTGAGGTCGACAAGGTGCACGCCACACGGGCTCGCCTCAGAGGGCTGCACACCACGTTGGTCAGCGACCAAGACGTTTACGGCAGCCTGTCCGAACACCCTGAGCAACTGGCGCAACACCTGACCCGCTGGCAGGCCCATCCGGAAAATCGCGTGGCTGAACAACTGGCCATGGCGCCTGCGGCCGGGACCGATATCGAGCTGGTCCATGGTGCTCATGGGTACGTCATCGGTAAGCCTTATACGCTGGATATCGATGCGATCATTTGACAAAAAAAGTCCTTGGCGAAAGCGACAGGAAGCGCCTGCCGTGGTTAACATACGACCCGCCGATTGCCTCATGAAATCGAAGCTGATCAGACGCCTTGGCGTAGCCTTGGTCAGCGAGCCATCACCCACAGGGAAGGGGCGCAATGGAAGGCTTCATATCGCTTGAAACCATAGCTGTCGAACGCTCCGCGCGCATGAGCCCGCGGCATGTCTGATGCGCTCTGGGCCGCCCGCCTGGGCGACGCGCTGGACCACACCTCAATGATGGCCGACATACTTGGCGGCGTACTGGAGGTGGCGGCGAATATTGCGATCACCGCCCTGGCGACCGCCGCGGTGGTCGCGGCCACGGGCATTACCGTGGTTACCGGCGGGCTGGGTTGCTTCGTGCTCGGCCTGGTGGTGGGCACCGTGGTTGGCCTGGCGATGAGCAAGACCGGAGCCGACAGGGGCCTGAGCAATATATGCGAGGGCATCGGCAACGCCCTTTTCCCGCCCACGGTGCAGGCCAACATCCTCACCGGCTCCGACGATACCTTCACCAACAACATTCGCGCGGCCCGTGCGGCCGGGGCAATCGAGTCTCACGTTGCCGCCGCCGGTACGGAGCTCGAAGCCCCTGAGCCTGAAGAAGAGCCCAGCTACCTGGACATGGCCGGGGCGTTCTTTTCGCAGATGTGGCGCCCCACCGTCGCCACGCCCGCGCCGGGCGCGGTGCCCAAGCCGGAAGACCTGGTGCTGTGTACCAAGCACCCGCCAATGCCACCGCAGTTCATGGCCGAGGGCTCGGGCAAGGTCACCATCAACGGCCAGCCCGCCGTGCGCAGCGGCGACCGTAGTACTTGCGATGCCAAGGTCGTGTCGTCCGGGCTGATTTCGCCCAACGTCACCATTGGCGGTGGCTCGGTGGTGGTGCGCGAGATCCGCAGCGGCAAGACGCCGGGCGTGGGGCTGGCCGTCACGGCACTGCTGATGCTCAAGGGCGGCAAGGGCAAGTTCTTCAGCAAGTTGCCCTGCATGCTGGTGGGCGGCGCGGTGTCCATGGCCGCGAGCAGCGCGGCCAATGCCGCGGCCAACGCCGCCATGGGCTCGTCGAACCCGGTGCATGCTGCCACGGGGGCCAAGGTGCTGGGCGGCGATGCAGAACTGGACTTCGTGTTGCCTGGCATCCTGCCGATTGACTGGCAGCGTTTCTACAACAGCCGTGACGAACGCCGCGACGGATTGTTCGGCGCCGGCTGGAGCGTTTCCTACGAGGTTCAGGTCGACATCCTGCCCCACCCCGACGGCGGCGAGACCCTGCTGTATACCGACGAACAGGCCCGCCCCATCGACATGGGCTCGATCCCGTTGGGCGGCGCGGTGTTCAGCCCCGGCGAAGGCCTCGCAGTGCGGCGCCATGTGAGCGGACAACTGCTGATCGAAAGCGACGACGGTTTGTACCGTTTGTTCGAACCGACGCCTGGAAACTCATCGCGGCTGCGCTTGAGCCAGTTGGGTGACCGCAACGACAATCGCATCCATCTCGACTATGACGAAGCAGGCCGCCTGGTGCGGCTGCGCGATACGTTTGATTTGCTCCAGGTCGAGCTGACTCGTGAAAACGAACGCGTCAGTCGGATCGAACGCCTCTACTCCGACCAGCAGCGCGAAGTGCTGGTCAGCTACGCCTACGATGCGGCGGGCAATCTCACCGCAGTGCGCGACGCTGGCGGCCAGGTGCAGCGGCGGTTCAGCTACGACGCCGGGCAGCGGATGGTCGAACATCAACTGCCTGCCGGCCTGCGCTGCTTCTACGAATGGGCCTTGATCGAAAACCAGGAGTGGCGCGTGGTCCGCCACTGGACTGACGAAGGCGACGCCTACCAGTTCGACTATGACCTCACGGCCGGCATAACGCGTATCACCGACAGCCTGCAACGCATCAGCATCCGGCATTGGAACAGCCAGCACCAGATCACCCGGTTCGCCGACAATCTCGGCCAGACCTGGTCGTTCGAGTGGAACGACGAACGCCAGTTGCTCAGCGCCACCGACCCGCAAGGCGGCCAGTACCATTTCAGTTACGACGAGGCCGGCAACCTGATCGGCGAAACCGACCCACTGGGCCGCAGCGAGTCTACCCTCTGGCTCGAGCATTGGGCGCTGCCACTGGTGGAAACCGATGCCGCCGGCAACAGCTGGAAATACCGCTACGATCAGCGCGGCAACTGTGTCGCCGAAACCGACCCGCTGGGCCAGGTCACCCGCTACCGTTACGACACCCACGGCCAGGTGGTGGAAATCATCGACGCCACCGGCAAGAGCAAGAAGCTGCGCTGGAACCCGTTCGGGCAACTGGTGGAACACATCGACTGCTCGGGCTACCCGACGCGTTTCAGTTATGACCCGCGCGGCTATCTGCAGACCCTCACCGACGCCCTCGGCGAGCGCACCCGATTCAGTTACGACGCCCAAGGGCGCCTGCTCGGCAGCCAGTTGCCGGATGGTCGCACCGAGCACTACCAGCGCGACAGCGCCGGCCAGCTCACCGGCCACACCGACCCGGCCGGGCACACCACGCATTACCAGCACAACCGCCGCGGCCAGGTGCGCCAACGCATCGACGCCCAGGGCCGGCAGGTGCAGTTTGCCTACGACAGCTTCGGCCGGCTGCAAGCGCTGATCAACGAGAACGGCGAAAGCTATCGGTTCGCCTGGGATGCCGCGGATCGGCTGGTCGAACAGCAGGACCTGGATGGCAGCGCCAAGCGCTACGCTTATGACCGGCTGGACAACGTTGCGCGGGTGACGGCTGTTCCGGCGGCTCACGGCAGCGGCCTGGCGCAGGTTCCCGAAACATCACCGGCGCCTGTCGTCCACCGTCTGGAACGCGACGCCGCGGGCCGGTTGATCGCCAAAGTCACCGATGATGGCCGCACCGAATATACCTATGATCCGCTGGACCAGCTCACCGCCGTTACCTTCACTGACCTGCAAGGCGCCGCGCAGTCCCTGAGTTTCGCCTACGATGCCCTCGGCCAGCTGCTCGCCGAAAACAGCGCCGCCGGCAGCCTCCGGCACCACTACGATGAACTCGGCAACCTGATCCAGAGCCAACTGCCCGATGGCCGCTGGGTCAATCGGCTGTACTACGGCAGCGGTCACCTGCACCAGATCAACCTCGACGGCCAGGTCATCAGCGATTTCGAACGCGATCGCCTGCATCGCGAGGTGCTGCGCACCCAAGGGCAAATCAGCACCCGCAGCGAATACGACCGCAGCGGCCGCCTGCGCGCCCGTCAACGTCGCCACAGCAGTCAGCCCGCGCTGCTGCCGGCGGCGGTGCAGAAACACTTTGAATACGACCCCGCCGACAACCTGATTGGCAAGCTCGACCAGCAACCCGCCACTCAGCAGCGCCAGTTGCTGCACTACGACGCCACCGGTCGCATCATCGCCAGCCAGGACAGCCTGCACGGCCAGCGCGAGACCTTTGCCTACGACGCCGCCGCCAACCTGCTGGACGGCCCGGCGCCCGGCGCCGGACTGGTGGTGCACAACAAGCTGCTGACCTATCAGGACAAGCGCTACCGCTACGACGCTTTCGGCCGGCTGATCGAGAAACGCAGCGCCACCCGCGGCCTGCAACGCTTCGCCTACGATGCCGAAAGCCGTTTGATCGAAGTGCGCAACGACAACGGCAGCGTAGTCAGGATGACTTACGACCCGCTGGGCCGGCGCATCGAAAAAGCCGAGCACGACAGCCACGGCTACCCGCTGGGCGAAACCCGCTTCACCTGGGACGGGCTGCGCCTGCTGCAGGAACATCGCCACCAGCAAACCAGCCTCTATCTTTACGAAGACGACGGCTACGAGCCGCTGGCCCGCGTCGACGGCAGCGGCCCGCTGCAAAAGATCCGCTACTACCACAACGACCTCAACGGCTTGCCGGAACAACTTACCGAAGCCGATGGGCACTCCGTCTGGCAGGCCACGTATCGGGTGTGGGGCAACACGCTTGAGGAGGTTCGCGAACCGTATTACATCGAAGAGCAGAACCTGCGGTTCCAGGGGCAGTACCTGGACCGGGAAACCGGGCTGCATTTCAATACGTTCAGGTTTTATGATCCGGATATAGGGCGGTTTACCACGCCGGATCCGATCGGGTGGCTGGGAGGATTGAACCTTTACCAATATGCACCAAACCCCCTGACCTGGATCGATCCATGGGGATGGGCTTGCCGAAGCGCAGTCAGTGGCAATAAAGGCCGAACCAAGGCGATCAACGATCTCAAACGCAACAAGTTCAAGATCGTCGCGGAGGAAGTCACCATGAAGGTCAACGGTAAACGTATTCGCGCCGACTTTGTCGCCAGAGACCAACGTGGAAAACTGCACGTATTTGAAGTCAAGCACGGCACCGGGAAACTGACCCCCAACCAGACCGATTCAAAAGTCTTTGACATGACCAAGCCGGCCAACACTACGCAACATCTGGGTGGGGGCACGATCAAACCGTCCGCCGGCACGAAGGGATCGTTCAAGGTTGATACCAAAGGCAAGCCTGGCGTACCGCTAGGCGGCAAAGGCGCACAGCACAATGCCACCTTCAATCTTTTAATTTACAAGTGATTACCATGAGCCAAGAAATTCGCAAAAATGTGGAAGTGGAGTTACTGGCGACGCTGAAAAACACAACGTCACCACACCTGGATCTGAAGGCCAGCAAAAATAAAATTGGTCTGTTCAAAGCCAAGGAAAAGCTTGGGGAAATCTACATTCAGCACCTGACCAAAGCCGATGGTTATTACGCTGGGTTGGAGATCCATGCATGCGAGGCTTTCAGCTTCTGCAAAGAGCAATCGCCGCCTTACCAGAGTCGGTTGTTGAACGCGTCATTTTTGTCGAAGAGTTCCTTGTCGGAAGAGACGAAACAATTCGGTGACGAACTGGGAGGCATCATCAGAACCCCGTCTCCCCAGACCCTCAGCGCAACCGTCAACAAAATAAGCGAACGGCTCGAAAAGTTTTACCTGTCCAAGGCAGAGCACTGCATTCTCGGCATGCCTGCATTGATTGATGATGTATTGGCCGAGCCTGACAACTACGCATTCCCGTTCCTGACGATTCTCTTTGCAGCGCAAAAAAACGGTCTGGGTCTGGATTCAGATGTGCTCAAGAAAGCTCTGGCGACCAAATCAATATTCGGAAACAAGCAGTTCGACCTGGCGCTTGCGAACAAACTGCTGGGCTAGGGCTAAAGCTTCCTGACCATGGGGTTTGTTACGGACGTAAAAAAGGCATATCGACTTCATCGGTATGCCTTTTTGTTGCCGCTTGCTTCCTCGACCGAGGTAGTCGGCGCAGTTATGGGTTAACGCTGTCCTTCAGGAATTTGCCTGGCTTGAACGCAACCGTGTTGCTGGCCTTGATTTTTACCGGCTCGCCGGTTTGTGGGTTCTTGCCGGTGCGGGCGCCGCGGTGGCGTTGCAGGAAGGTGCCGAAGCCGACCAGAGTAACGCTGTCCTTGCGATGCAGGGCGCTGGTGATTTCTTCGAGAACAGCGTTGAGGACGCGGTTGGCTTGTTCTTTGGTGAGGTCCGCTTTTTCCGCAATGGCGGCGGCGAGTTCTGGTTTACGCATGAATGAAGCCCCTTTGACGATTTTTTTGTTGTTATGTCCGTGCTGTTCTCTTCGGAACAACCCCTAAGGCGCCGCAGGCTCTACTCTGCGGCAGACCGGAGTGAGGATGGCACGGGGCCGCAACCGGCGCCAGTGTCCGGCGGGCGTTTGTGGCCGGAAAAGCAGGGCATATGCGACAGAGCGACCAGTATTTACGCCAGCAGTGCCGGAAGCTGCTTGTTCAGCGCCAGTTTCTCCATCACCGCCGTACCGGTCAGGGCGTAGCCCAACAGATTGCCATGGGCGTCGCGGCACAGGGCCTTGATGTCGGCGCCCTCCCCTTCGATGCTCCACGCGCCTTCGCTGCCCCGTGGTGGCGGCGATACCACCAGCGGGCAGACCGGGGTTTTCACAGTGATCGGCATGGCGCCGTAGCTGACAGCGGTCGGGTTGCCAGCCAGGGTCTGGGCCAGGGCGCGGGCGCAGCTCATCAGCGGCATGACGTAGAGCAGGTTCAAGCCATCGACTTCGGCACAATCGCCTAAAGCGTAGATATTGGCGTGGGAAGTTTTCAACTGACGATCAACCACCACGCCGCGATTGACCACCAACCCGGCGGCAGCCGCCAGGTCGATGCGTGGGCGCAGGCCGATGGCCGAGACCACCAGATCGCAGGGAATCACCTGGCCATCCGACAGATGCGCCTCCAATCCGTCGGCCACACGTTGCAGACGGTTGAGCACCGGCCCCAAGTGGAAATGTGCGCCGAGGCTTTCCAGCCCGGCCTGGACGGCTGCGGCAGCGGCCGGATGCAGCAGCGTCGGCATGACTTGCTCGCAGGGGGCCACCAGTTCCACTTCGTAGCCGCCGAGGACCAGGTCGTTGGCGAATTCGCAGCCGATCAGGCCGGCACCGAGCAGCAGCACCCGGCGCTTGCCAGCGGCGGCGGCCCGAAAACGTGCGTAGTCTTCGAGATCGTTGATCGGGAAGATCAGGTCCGCCGCATCGCCCTGCACCGGCACGCGCACGGTTTCAGCGCCCCAGGCCAGGACCAGATCGCGATAACTCACCGCTTCCTCGCCAATCCACAGGCGTTTGTGGCCCGGGTCGATGCCGCTGATGCGCGTGTGGGTGCGCACTTCGGCCTTCAACTGCTCGGCCATGGCGCCCGGCTCGGACATGCTCAAGCCATCGGCGTCCTTGTTCTTGCCGAACCCCGTGGAGAGCATCGGCTTGGAGTAGGAGCGGCCGTCGTCCGCGGTAATCAGCAGCAACGGGGTTTCGCTGTCGAGCTTGCGAAATTCCCGGGCCAGGTTATAGCCAGCCAGGCCGGTACCGACGATGACGACAGGTGCGCTCATGTTGCTCTCCGTTTGATGAAACGATCAGTTGATTTCGATCATTTCGAAATCCATTTTGCCGACGCCGCAGTCCGGGCACAGCCAGTCCGCCGGCACATCTTCCCAGCGGGTGCCGGGCGCGATGCCATCGTCGGGCCAGCCGTCAGCTTCGTTGTAGATCAGGCCACAGACGATACATTGCCACTTTTTCATTCCGATACTTCCTCAAGATGTCAGGCCTTGGCCGGTATTTTCCGGCTCAGGGCCGTTTTGTACTGATCGGTCGCGACAGATGCAAGCGGGATCGGCGCAGCGGCGCCCTGGCTCGGCCAAAATCGCCGACCGGCATGGTAAGCTCGCGGCCTCATTCGCTGCCATTCAAGACCCTTGTGCCGCCTACAAATTCGATATTTCCTACACTTCGATGGCTTCCCCAGCACCTGCTGTCGCCCCGTCCCGATGCCTGCGTGCTCGACTGGTTGTTCGACCAGGGCTCCCTGACCCGGCGCCTTACAGGCCTGTCGGATGACCACTTCAGCGTGACACCGCTGCTGGAGGGCTGGCAGCCGTTGCGCGCCGACGAGTGTGCCGCGCTGGACCTGGCCGAGGGCAGCGAAGGCTGGGTGCGCGAAGTCTACCTGCGCGGTCATGGCCAGCCTTGGGTGTTCGCCCGCAGCGTGGCGGCACGCAGCGCGTTGCAGGGCGACGGTTTGCAGATGGACGCACTGGGCAGCCGCTCCTTGGGCGAGCTGCTTTTTTGTGACCAGGCATTCCAGCGCCGGGCGATCGAGGTGTGCCATTACCCGAGCGAATGGTTGCCACCCGAGGTTCGCGCCCACGCGTTGTGGGGCCGTCGCTCGCGTTTCGATCGCGGTGCGTTGAGCGTGCTGGTGGCGGAGATTTTCCTGCCGCCGCTGTGGACCGTCGCTCGCGCCTATTCGGAGAATTGCTGATGTACGTGCAACTGCTCAAATCCTTGAACCGCCTCAATCCGCGGGCCTGGGACTTCGTGCAACTGACCCGCATGGACAAGCCCATCGGCATCTACCTGTTGCTGTGGCCGACATTGTGGGCGCTGTGGATTGCCGGCGAAGGCTCGCCGTCCCTGGCCAATATCTTGATTTTTGTGCTGGGCGTAGTGCTGACCCGTGCCGGCGGTTGCGTGATCAACGACTGGGCCGACCGCAAGGTCGACGGCCACGTCAAACGCACCGAGCAGCGCCCGTTGGTGAGCGGCAAGATCAGCTCGAAGGAAGCCCTGGTGTTCTTCGCGGTCTTGATGAGCGTGAGTTTCCTGCTGGTCCTGTGCACCAATGCGCCGACGATTCTGTTGTCCTTGGGCGGACTGGCGCTGGCGTTCAGTTACCCGTTCATGAAGCGCTACACCTATTACCCGCAAGTGGTGCTGGGCGCGGCGTTTTCCTGGGGCATGCCGATGGCTTTCACCGCCGAAACCGGCCATCTGCCGGCCGCCGCATGGCTGCTGTACATTGCCAACCTGCTGTGGACGGTGGGCTACGACACTTACTACGCGATGACCGACCGGGACGACGACCTGAAGATTGGCGTGAAATCCACGGCGATCCTGTTTGGCGATGCCGATCGGGTGATCATCTTGACACTGCAAGGCCTGGCCTTGGGCTGCCTGCTGCTGGCCGGGGCTCAGTTCAAGCTGGGGGGCTGGTTCCATCTCGGTCTCGTGGCCGCCGCAGCGTGCTTTGCCTGGGAGTTCTGGTACACCCGCGGCAAGGACCGGATGCGCTGTTTCAAGGCGTTCCTGCACAACCATTGGGCCGGGTTGGCGATTTTTGTCGGGATTGTGCTGGATTACGGGTTGCGATGAGTTCTGTGGCCGAGCGCTGGGTTTGGGATGAAGAAGAACCCTGTGGCGAGGGAGCTTGCTCCCGCTCGGTTGCGTAGCGACCGCAAGATTTTTGGGGCCGCTTCGCAGCCCAGCGGGAGCAAGCTCCCTCGCCACGAAGAGCGGTTTGGTGCTGGTCAGTCGGGCTTGGCGATTTTCCAGACGCCGCCCTTGCCGTCACCGGTCTTATCCCCTGCCTTCTTGTCGCCGACGAAGGTGTACAGCGGATCGCCGTCATAGGCCCACTGTGACGCGCCGTCGTCACGGGTGATCACGGTCCATTCGCCCGCAGGAGTCGCGGTGCTTTCAGCCTTGAGCGGTGGCCAGTTTTCGGCGCATTTATCGTTGCATACCGACTTGCCTCCGTCGTCCTTGTCGTAGGTGTACAACGTCATGCCCTTGTGATCGACCAGCACGCCATCCTTGACCATAGCCGGTTCGCCAGCCGCAAGCGCCATTCCTGGCAACGCCAGCGCAGCCACCAGCCCCAACGCCTTGATGGATTGAATGTAATAAGCCATGGAAACCTTCCTTTGCAGTTGTCAGGATTCGGACCCAAAAGCCTAGCCCAAGATCGCCTCTGCTGCCGTCCGGGGAAATAACTGTCACACGACTGCAATAATTCCGTTATCTAATGCGGCGCAAGACAGTTAAATGACAAGAGGATTACCCCATGGTTGGCAGGAGCATTCTGATCGTCGACGACGAGGCGCCCATCCGCGAGATGATCGCCGTTGCGTTGGAGATGGCCGGCTATGACTGCATGGAAGCAGAAAACTCTCAACAGGCCCACGCCATCATCGTCGATCGCAAGCCCGACCTGATCCTGCTGGACTGGATGCTGCCAGGCACCTCCGGCATCGAGCTGGCGCGGCGTCTCAAGCGCGATGAGCTGACGGGTGACATCCCGATCATCATGCTCACCGCCAAGGGCGAAGAAGACAACAAGATCCAGGGCCTGGAAGTCGGTGCCGACGATTACATCACCAAGCCGTTTTCCCCTCGGGAGCTGGTGGCGCGCCTCAAGGCCGTGCTGCGTCGTGCCGGGCCGACCGATGGCGAAGCGCCGATCGAAGTTGGCGGCCTGCTGCTGGACCCGATCAGCCACCGCGTGACCATCGACGGCAAGCCCGCCGAGATGGGCCCGACCGAATATCGCCTGTTGCAGTTCTTCATGACGCACCAGGAGCGCGCCTACACCCGTGGGCAGCTGCTGGATCAGGTCTGGGGCGGCAACGTGTATGTCGAGGAGCGCACCGTGGATGTGCACATCCGGCGCTTGCGCAAAGCCCTCGGCGACGCCTATGAGAATCTGGTACAAACCGTGCGCGGCACCGGTTATCGTTTTTCGACAAAGGCCTGACCCGAGCCCTTACCGCCCGACAAGCTGACAAGGACGCGCGCTCAAGTGAATCAAAACTGGCATGGCACCCTGATCCGCCACATGTTGTTGCTGGTGACCGGTTGCCTGTTGATCGGCCTGATCACCGGCTACTACGGCTGGAGCCTGGCCGTGGGCCTGGCGCTTTACCTGGCCTGGACCCTCAAGCAATTGCTGCGCCTGCACGAGTGGCTGCGCCTGCACCAACCCGACGAGGCCCCGCCCGACGGCTACGGCTTGTGGGGCGAGGTGTTCGACAGCATCTACCACCTGCAACGGCGCGACCAGCGCGTTCGCGGCCGCCTGCAGGCGGTGATCGACCGCGTCCAGGAATCCACCGCCGCGCTCAAAGACGCGGTGATCATGCTCGACAGCGACGGCAACCTGGAATGGTGGAACCGCGCCGCAGAAACCCTGCTGGGCCTCAAGACGCCACAGGACAGCGGCCAGCCGGTGACCAACCTGGTGCGCCATCCGCGCTTCAAGGAATATTTCGAGCAAGACAATTACGCCGAACCGCTGGAAATCCCGTCGCCCACCAATGATCGGCTGCGCATCCAGCTGTACATCACCCGCTATGGCAACAACGAACACCTGATGCTGGTGCGCGACGTGACGCGCATTCATCAACTGGAACAGATGCGCAAGGATTTCATCGCCAACGTATCCCATGAACTGCGTACGCCATTGACGGTGATCTGCGGTTACCTGGAGACCCTGCTCGACAATGTCGAGGAGGTGAACCCGCGCTGGACCCGTGCCTTGCAACAGATGCAGCAGCAGGGCGGACGCATGCAGACGCTGCTCAACGACCTCCTGTTGCTGGCGAAGCTGGAAGCCACCGACTATCCCTCGGACAACCAGCCGGTGCCCATCGAGGACCTGCTGCAAGTCATTGCCGAAGATGCGCAGGAGTTGTCCGGCCCCAAGCAGCAGTCCATCACGCTTGAAGCAGACCCGACCGTACAACTCAAGGGCAGCGAGGCGGAACTGCGCAGCGCGTTTTCCAACCTGGTGTTCAACGCGGTCAAATACACGCCTGAACAAGGGCGGATCCATGTGCGCTGGTGGGGCGATGAACAAGGCGCACACCTGAGCGTGCGCGATTCCGGCATCGGCATCGATAGCAAGCACCTGCCGCGCCTGACCGAACGGTTCTACCGGGTCGACTCCAGCCGCAACTCCAACACTGGCGGAACCGGGCTCGGTCTGGCAATCGTCAAGCATGTGCTGCTGCGCCATCGTGGACGCATGGAAATCAGCAGCGTGCCCGGCCATGGCAGTACGTTTACCTGCCATTTCACCCCGGCGCAGGTGGTCCGCGGACGGCACTCCAGCCACGACGAATGACGCCGGCGGGCGTTCCCCACTAGGCAATCGCCCGGTCAGCCGCTACATTGGCTGACTTGTGCCTGCCTTTTCAGGCACTGAATTTCCCATCATACGAACATACGGAACCTGCAAAACTCCATCATGGACCCTTCCCCTGGCTTGTCCCTCGCTACACTCTTCGCCGAATTCGGCATGATTCTTTTTGCTCTGATCCTGGTCTTGCTCAACGGTTTTTTCGTTGCGGCCGAATTTGCCATGGTCAAGCTGCGCTCGACCCGGGTCGAGGCCATCGCCGAGCAGAACGGCTGGCGCGGACATATCCTGCGCACCGTCCACAGCCAGCTCGACGCCTATCTCTCGGCCTGCCAGTTGGGTATCACCCTCGCCTCCCTGGGGCTGGGATGGGTCGGCGAGCCGGCGTTCGCGCACATTCTCGAACCGCTGCTGGGCGCGGTTGGCGTCCAGTCGCCGGAAGTGATCAAGGGCGTGTCGTTCTTCACCGCGTTCTTCATCATTTCCTACCTGCACATCGTGGTCGGCGAGCTGGCGCCCAAATCCTGGGCGATCCGCAAACCGGAACTGCTGTCGCTGTGGACGGCCGTGCCGCTGTACCTGTTCTACTGGGCCATGTACCCGGCGATCTACCTGCTCAATGCCAGCGCCAACGCGATCCTGCGTATCGCCGGCCAGGGTGAGCCCGGCCCGCATCATGAACACCATTACAGCCGCGAGGAGTTGAAGCTGATCCTGCACTCCAGCCGTGGCCAGGACCCGAGCGACCAAGGCATGCGCGTGCTGGCCTCCGCCGTGGAAATGGGCGAGCTGGAGGTGGTGGACTGGGCCAACTCCCGGGAAGACCTGGTAACGCTGGAATTCAACGCCCCGCTCAAGGAAATCCTGGCGATGTTCCGTCGCCACAAGTTCAGCCGGTATCCGGTGTACGACAGCGAGCGCCAGGAATTCGTCGGCCTGCTGCACATCAAGGACCTGCTGCTGGAACTGGCGGCCCTGGACCACATCCCCGAATCGTTCAACCTGGCGGAACTGACCCGCCCGCTGGAGCGAGTATCGAGGCACATGCCGTTGTCGCAGCTGCTGGAGCAGTTCCGCAAGGGCGGTTCGCACTTCGCCGTGGTCGAAGAAGCCGACGGCAATATCATCGGCTACCTGACCATGGAAGACGTTCTGGAAGTGCTGGTGGGCGATATCCAGGACGAACACCGCAAGGCCGAGCGCGGCATCCTTGCCTATCAGCCGGGCAAGCTACTGGTGCGCGGCGACACCCCGCTGTTCAAGGTGGAGCGCCTGCTGGGCATCGACCTGGACCACATCGAAGCGGAAACCCTGGCAGGGTTGGTCTACGAAACCCTGAAACGGGTGCCGGAAGAGGAAGAAGTGCTGGAAGTCGAAGGCCTGCGGATCATCATCAAGAAGATGAAAGGGCCGAAGATCATCCTGGCGAAGGTGTTGATGCTCGATTGAGTGTCGATCTGCCCGCAAGTTGAAGGCATAACCCACTGTGGCGAGGGAGCTTGCTCCCGCTGGGTCGCGAAGCGACCCCAAAAGCGACGACTGCTTCGCAGCCGAGCGGGAGCAAGCTCCCTCGCCACGAAAAGCCTCCGCACACAGCTACTGCTTGCCCAACGCAAAGTTGGGCAAGTCACCCACCGGCTGGTTGAACTGATAGGGAATCGACACCAGCCCCAGCCCGGTGTTGCGCTGCACCACGAAGTGCAGGTGCGGGCCGGAGCTGTTGCCGGTATTGCCTGACAGCGCCAGCGGCGTGCCCACCACGACCCGCTGCCCCTCCTGGACGCTCACCGAGCCCTTCTGCAGGTGCAGGTAGACCCCCATGGTCCCGTCATCGTGCAGCACCCGCACAAAGTTGCCGGCAGGGTCGGTGCCGCGCCCGGTCTGCTCGTTCTCGGTCTTGACCACGACGCCGCCCCGCGCCGCGATGATCGGCGTGCCTTCGGGCATCGCGATGTCCATGGCGTAGCGGTTCTTCGGGCCGTAATGGCTGTATTGGCCGTTGGCGCCCTGGCTCAACCGGAAAGGCCCGCCACGCCAGGGCAACGGATAGCGATAAGCTTGCGCCGTGCCTGCGGGGTCGCCCAGGGAGTATTCGAACCTTGGGGTATAAGCCAGAGGCCTGCCGGGCCGAGTGGCCGTCAGCAGCGCCAGGCGCAGATTGCTGCGCGCCGGCAGCACGCGGCGGATCGGCCGGCTCGGCGCCCCGCTGACGTTGCGCAACCCGGCGAAGCTCAGCTCGATTTCCACCGGGGCATAAAGGTCGTTGCGCACGTACACCGCGTCCGCGCCCTTCTGCTTCCTGATGTCGAGAAACACCTGGCGCTCCAGGCGCTCGACCATGCGATCACGAAATACGAACACCTGGGAGCCTTTGCTGGGGCGGTCACTGTAGGAGACCACGCCATTGGCGTCGGTGGATTTGTAGATGGTCATCGCCAAGGCCGGGGTGGCGGCCAGGACAAGACCACAGGCGAACAGCAACGGCACGAGCATGGGCAAGAATTCTGTCGAAATGAAGGCCTGCAAAGCAGCCTAGCAGCTGGGATGGACCAGCGTAGTCGACGGATGTTTCAAAATTGGATCGGCGGTCGGGTTGAAGCTGATGGCCTTTTCGTCGGATCGCCGCCCGGAGCAGGCTCGCTCCCACAGTGATTTGTGCAGGCCACACAAATCTGTGCCCTACAAAAAACCTGTGGGAGCGAGCCTGCTCGCGAAAGCGGACTGAGGGGCGCCGCCAGATCAGGCGCCCGGTACGAAGTGCTTCTGCGCCGTGCCGCGGGCGATCAGGCGGGAGATGTAGTCGAGTTTCTGCGGGTCTTTGTCGACGAAGCGGAAGGTCAGTTGCAGCCATTCGCTGTCAGGGGTTTGCTCATGGGCGACGATGGCGTGCAGGTAGCCGTTCAGACGAGCGGTTTCGGCGTTGTCGCCCTGCTCCATGTCCAGCACCGAGCTCTCCAGCACTTGCGGCAGGATGTCGGTGCGCTTGACCACCAGCAACGCTTCCTTGAGGCTCAGGGCCTTGATCACGCATTGCTGGGTGCCGCTTGACAGGCGCAACTGGCCTTGGCCGCGATTGGCAGTGGGTGCGGACGCGGCAGGTGCCTTGACGGGCGGGCTGTTGAGCAAGCCGCGTGCCGCCGGAGCGGCAGCCGCAGCCGCAGCGGGTGCAGGCGCGGCAGCGGGCTTGGCAAACGGGTTCGCCGCTGGCGCAGCCGCTGCAACCGGAGCGGCCTTGCCGCCGGTCAGGG
The DNA here is from genome assembly GCF_054161305.1 of Pseudomonas sp. Z2-11. Lineage (NCBI taxonomy): Bacteria > Pseudomonadati > Pseudomonadota > Gammaproteobacteria > Pseudomonadales > Pseudomonadaceae > Pseudomonas > Pseudomonas sp. Z2-11. The sequence goes on along the minus strand of NZ_CP096395.1, from coordinate 86,543 downwards.
CACTGAGCGAATCATTGCCGAACGCCGAATTCATCTTGGTCGGGGCGCTGTTCATCAACGTGTCGAGCTTGCCGACCTTGTTCAAGGCCTGCTTGACCTTGGTCAGCAACTGTTCGTTAGTGAAGGGTTTGCTGACGTAGCCGGAAACGCCGGCCTGGATCGCCTGGACCACGTTCTCCTTGTCGCCACGGCTGGTCACCATCACAAAAGGCATGCCCTTGAGATTGTCCTGCTGGCGGCACCAGGTCAGCAATTCCAGGCCGGACATTTCTGGCATTTCCCAGTCGCACAGCACCAGGTCGAACGCTTCACGGGCCAGCAGGGCCTGGGCTTTCTTGCCGTTCACCGCGTCTTCGATGCGGATGCCTGGGAAGTAGTTGCGCAGGCACTTCTTCACCAAGTCACGAATGAACGAAGCATCGTCCACGACCAACACACTGACCTTACTCATCCAGATACACCTCTAAAAAATCCCGGCAAGCATACCGCCTTACTGATGGCACATCGCCAAAAACCTTCAGTCACGCCGGGACTTTTCGTTCGCGGGGTGCTGCTTTTGATTAAAAAAACCGCAAAAAAAAGCCCGACCAGAAGGCCGGGCGCTTTTCTTGGCAATCTTACTTATCGTCAGTTTGACCGGGAACATTAGCGGTTTCGGACGGGGTGCCCTCAACTTCTTCCTTCATCCGCTTGAGCCCCATGTGCCGGACATCGGTGCCACGCACGAGGTAGATCACCAGTTCCGAGATGTTGCGTGCATGATCGCCGATACGCTCCAAAGAACGCAGCACCCAGATGATGCTCAACACCCGGGAAATCGAACGCGGGTCCTCCATCATGTAGGTCGCCAGCTCGCGCAGGGCGGTCTTGTACTCGCGGTCGATGATCTTGTCGTACTGGGCCACCGACAGCGCCAGGTCGGCGTCGAAACGGGCGAAGGCGTCCAGCGCATCGCGGACCATGTTGCGCACCTGGTCACCAATGTGGCGAACCTCGACGTAACCGCGCGGCGCTTCGCCTTCTTCGCACAACTGGATGGCGCGACGAGCGATCTTGGTGGCTTCGTCGCCGATCCGCTCAAGGTCGATCACCGACTTGGAGATGCTGATGATCAGGCGCAGGTCGGAAGCCGCAGGCTGACGACGGGCCAGGATGCGCAGGCATTCTTCGTCGATGTTGCGTTCCATCTGGTTGATCTGGTCATCAATCTCGCGCACTTGCTGGGCTAGACCGGAGTCAGCCTCGATCAGCGCGGTCACCGCGTCGTTGACCTGCTTTTCCACCAGCCCGCCCATGGCCAGCAGGTGGCTGCGCACCTCTTCCAGCTCGGCGTTGAACTGCGCGGAAATGTGGTGGGTGAGGCCTTCCTTCGAAATCATGGTTTTGCTCCGCAAAAGCTGTGAGCTGCAAGCTTCAAGCTGCAAGCTGATATGTGTCGTTACTCAAACCGCCTTTACTTGCCGCTTGTAGCTTGAAGCTTGCGGCTCTACGGCTAGCCGTAGCGACCCGTGATGTAGTCCTCGGTCTGCTTCATGGCCGGATTGGTAAACAGGGTATCGGTGTCGCCGAATTCCACCAGCTTGCCCATGTACATGAACGCGGTGTAGTCGGACACCCGCGCCGCCTGCTGCATGTTGTGGGTCACGATGACGATGGTGAACTTGGACTTGAGCTCGTAGATCAGTTCCTCGACTTTCAGCGTCGAGATCGGGTCGAGTGCCGAGCAAGGTTCGTCGAGCAGCAGCACTTCCGGCTCCACGGCGATGGTGCGGGCGATCACCAGACGCTGCTGCTGCCCACCGGACAGGCCCAGCGCCGATTCGTGCAGGCGGTCCTTGACCTCATCCCACAGCGCCGCGCCCTTGAGTGCCCACTCCACGGCTTCATCGAGTACGCGCTTCTTGTTGATGCCCTGGATCCGCAGGCCGTAGACGACGTTCTCGTAGATGGTCTTGGGGAACGGGTTGGGCTTCTGGAACACCATGCCCACGCGACGACGCAGTTCGGCAACGTCTTCGCCCTTGCGGTAGATGTTGTTGCCGTAGAGGTTGATTTCGCCTTCGACGCGGCAGCCGTCCACCAGATCGTTCATGCGGTTGAAGGTGCGCAGCAAGGTCGACTTGCCGCAGCCCGACGGACCGATGAACGCGGTGACGCGCTGTTTCGGGATGTTCAGGCTGACATCGTACAGCGCCTGTTTCTGACCGTAGAACAGGTTCAGGCCGGGCACTTCGATGGCGACGGTTTCCTGAGCCAGGTTCAGGCTCTGCTTGTCGCGGCCCAGGGCCGACATGTTGATGCCGTGTGTAGGTGCTTCGTGTTGCATGGGAGGCTCCCTGTGCTAACAAATTCGGTTCGGAACGCCTGTGTGGCGACCCCATGAAATTCCAATGTGGGAGCGAGCCTGCTCGCGAAGGGGGCCTTGAGGCCGCCAAAAGCTTCGCGAGCAGGCTCGCTCCCACAGACCCTCAACTATCCAGTGCCTTGTACTTCTCACGCAGGTGGTTACGGATCCACACCGCCGACAGGTTCAGGGTCGCGATCACCAGCACCAGCAGCAACGCCGTGGCGTAGACCAATGGCCGGGCTGCTTCGACGTTCGGGCTCTGGAAGCCGACGTCATAGATATGGAAGCCCAGGTGCATGATTTTCTGGTCCAAGTGCAGGTACGGGTAGTTGCCATCCAGCGGCAGCGACGGCGCCAGTTTCACCACGCCCACCAGCATCAGCGGCGCTACCTCGCCGGCGGCACGGGCCACGGCGAGGATCATGCCGGTCATCATCGCCGGGCTCGCCATCGGCAGGACGATTTTCCACAGTGTTTCGGCCTTGGTTGCACCGAGTGCCAGGGAACCTTCACGCACGGTCCGCGGAATCCGCGCCAGGCCTTCCTCGGTGGCCACGATCACCACCGGTACGGCCAGCAGCGCCAGCGTCAAGGAAGCCCAGAGCAGGCCCGGCGTGCCGAAGGTCGGTGCCGGCAAAGCCTCGGGGAAGAATAGCCGGTCAACCGAGCCGCCCAGCACATAGACGAAAAAACCCAGCCCGAACACGCCGTAGACGATGGCCGGAACGCCTGCAAGGTTGTTCACCGCGATGCGGATCAGGCGGGTCATCGGCCCCTGGCGTGCGTATTCACGCAGGTAGACCGCTGCCAGCACGCCGAACGGCGTGACGATCATCGCCATGATCAGGGTCATCATCACAGTGCCGAAAATCGCCGGGAAGATCCCGCCTTCAGTGTTGGCTTCACGCGGATCGTCGCTGAGGAACTCCCAGACCTTGCTGAAGTAGAAACCCATCTTGGTGAACGTGCCCATGCCGTTTGGCTGGTAGGCGTGCACCACTTTGCCGATCTCGATTTCCACTTCCTTGCCGTTGGCATCGCGGGCCGTCAGGCTGTCGCGGTTGAACTGCGCATGCAGGTCGGTCAGGCGCGCTTCGATGTCCTTGTAGCGGGCGTTTAGTTCGGCGCGTTCGCTTTCCAGGTCAGCCTGGGCTGCGGCGTCGAGCTTGCCGTCCAGCTCCAGCTTGCGACCGTGCAGGCGGATGCGCTCGAGGCCGGCGTTGATCGCGCCGATATCGACTTTTTCCAGGGTCTTGAGTTCGTCGGCCAGTTGATTGACCCGCTCGATACGCGCCTGCAACTGCGGCCAGGCGGCTTCGCCCTCGGCGATGACCTTGCCTTGTTCCTTGACGTTGACCAGGTAGCCGTAGAAGTTGCCCCACTCACGTCGCTCCAGAGCCATCAGCTCCGGCGGGGTCGTTTGGTTGCTCAGCCAGTCGCCGACGATCCAGGTGAAATCGGTGCCGTTGAGATCCCGGTTACCGACCTTGACCAGTTCGCGGGTCATGAACTCCGGGCCTTCGTCCGGCACCGGCAGGCCAGCGCTTTTCAGGCGCTCGCGAGGCACTTCTTCTTTCTGTACGACTTCGCCGACCACCAGGTGCGCCGGCATGCCCGGTACGTTGTAGCCGGCGTGGATCAGGTCGGCCGGCCAGAAGTGGCCGAGGCCGCGCACGGCAATCACCGCCAACAGGCCAATGGTCATGATGACCGCGATGGACACCGCGCCACCGCTGATCCAGACGCCCGGGGCGCCGCTCTTGAACCATCCTTTCAGGGAGTTCTGTTTCACAGACTTCTACCTTTCTTAAAGCGACGAATATTTCTTGCGCAGACGCTGACGGATCAGCTCGGCGAGGGTGTTCATGACGAAGGTGAACAACAGCAGCACCAAGGCCGACAGGAACAGCACGCGGTAATGGCTGCCGCCGACTTCCGACTCGGGCATCTCCACCGCGACGTTGGCCGCCAGGGTGCGCAGGCCTTCGAACAGGTTCATTTCCATCACCGGGGTGTTGCCGGTTGCCATCAGCACGATCATCGTCTCGCCCACCGCCCGGCCCATGCCGATCATCAGCGCCGAGAAGATGCCCGGGCTGGCGGTGAGGATGACCACGCGGGTCATGGTCTGCCATGGGGTGGCGCCCAAGGCCAGCGAGCCCAGGGTCAAGCCGCGAGGCACACTGAACACGGCGTCTTCGGCGATGGAATAGATGTTCGGGATCACCGCGAAGCCCATCGCCAGGCCGACCACCAGGGCGTTGCGCTGGTCGTAGGTGATACCCAGGTCATGGGAGATCCACATGCGCATGTCGCCGCCGAAGAACCAGGCTTCCATGTACGGGCTCATGTACAGCGAGAGCCAGCCGACGAACAGGATCACCGGGATCAGCAAGGCACTTTCCCAGCCGTCCGGCACCCGCAGGCGAATGGATTCCGGCAGGCGGCTGAAAGCGAAACCGGCGACCAGGATGCCGATCGGCAGCAACATCAGCAGGCTGAAGATGCCCGGCAGATGCCCTTCGACGTACGGCGCCAGGAACAGACCGGCGAAGAAACCGAGGATCACCGTCGGCATCGCCTCCATCAGCTCGATCACCGGCTTGACCTTGCGGCGCATGCCCGGGGCCATGAAGTAGGCGGTGTAGATCGCGGCGGCAACCGCCAGCGGCGCGGCCAGAAGCATCGCGTAGAACGCCGCTTTCAGGGTGCCGAAGGTCAGCGGCGAAAGGCTCAGCTTGGGTTCGAAGTCGGTGTTGGCGGCAGTCGATTGCCAGACGTACTTGGGCTCATCGTAGTTTTCGTACCAGACCTTGCTCCACAAGGCGCTCCACGAGACTTCCGGGTGTGGGTTTTCCAGGACCAGCGGTTGCAGCTTGCCGCCCTGCTCCACGATCAGGCGGTTGGCCCGTGGCGACATGCCGAACAGGCCTTGGCCATCGACTACTTGGTCAACCAGCAAGGTGCGGTGGGCAGTACTGTGGAACACGCCAAGCTTGCCGGCGGCGTCGAGCGCAACGAAACCCTTGCGACGCTCTTCAGCACTGATCTCGACGATGGGCGCGCTGCCCATCTGGAAGGTACGAATCTGTTTGAAACGCAGCTCGCCGTCCGGATCGCGAGCCATGAACCACTGGGCCAGGCCGCCCTTGGAATCACCGATGATCAGCGATATGCCACCGACTAACTGGGCAACGGCGGTGACCTGGGCGTCAGCGTTCTCGAGCAGCTTGTAGCGACCGTTGAGGCTCTTGTCCCGCAGGCTGAACACATCGGCCTGGGCGCGCCCGTTAACCACATACAGCCACTGCTGGCGCGGGTCGACGAAGATGTTTTTTACCGGCTCGGTCATCTGCGGCAGATCGATACGCGTCTGCTCGCTGGTGATTTCACCGGTCATCATGTTTTCTTCGCTGGTGAGCGACAGCACATAGAGCTGCGCGCCGCTGGAGCCAGCCAGCAGCAACGTCGAATCGGTAGCGTTGAGGCTGACATGCTCCAGGGCCGCGCCCTGCTCGTTCAACGCGATCGGCGCTTCACCGTAAGGGTATTCGATGGCCGGAGAGATGGTTTTCTTGCCGTCGGGGTAGCTGACTTTATAAGTGTGGCGGAACACCAGGGCCTGGCCATTGGACAAGCCGATCGCCACCAGCGGGCTGCCGGGCTGATCTTCACCGATGGACGTCACAGTGGCGCCGGCCGGGATCGGCAGGTCGACACGCCGCAGTTCGGCACCGCTGTCGAGGTTGTAGAACAGCGCCACGCCTTTGTCCGAAACCCGCATCGCCACCTGGTTCTGTTCTTCGATGGCGATCATCAGCGGCTTGCCGGCGTCTTGCATCCAGGCAGGGGTAATCGAGTCCTTGGCGGTCAGGTCCGCGCCTTGGAACAGCGGCAGTACCACGTAGGCCAGGAAGAAAAAAATCAAAGTAATGGCGGCGAGGACGGCGAGGCCGCCAACCAGCACGTACCAACGGGTGAGGCGATCCTTGAGCGCGCGGATGCGGCGCTTGCGTTGCAGCTCAGGCGTATTGAAGTCAATGCGCTTGGGAGGGGAAGTCGTAGTCATTGTGGAGTTGGCCAGATCATTCATGCGCACACCCTAGCGATCCTGTATGACAGAAAGATGACAGTGAAGTGACGCAACAAATCCGCCGCCGGTGGGAACCGGCAGCGGATGGAAATTTGGTCTGTGGCAGCGAGCAAGCTCGCTCCCACAGGGGCCTGGGCTCAGGCGTTACTGCTTGGCGACGTTGCCGCCTTCCTGCAGACCCAGGTCAGCCAGTGCCTTGGCGGCGACTTTGGCTGGAACCGGGATGTAGCCGTCCTTGACCACGACTTCCTGGCCTTGCTTGGACAGGATCAGCTTGACGAACTCGGCTTCCAGCGGGGCCAGAGGCTTGTTCGGTGCCTTGTTGACGTAGACGTAGAGGAAACGCGACAGCGGATACTTGCCGTTCAGGGCGTTTTCTTCGGTGTCCTCGATGAACTCGCCGCCTTCCTTCTTGGCCAGGGCAACGGTTTTCACGCTGGCGGTCTTGTAGCCGATACCCGAGTAGCCAATGCCGTTAAGCGAGCTGCTGATCGACTGCACAACCGAAGCCGAACCTGGCTGTTCGTTGACGTTTGGCTTGTAATCGCCTTTGCACAGGGCTTCTTCCTTGAAGTAGCCGTAGGTGCCGGACACCGAGTTGCGGCCAAACAGCTGGACTGGCTTGTTGGCCAGGTCGCCGGTCACGCCCAGGTCGCCCCAGGTCTTGACGTCAGCCTTGGCGCCGCACAGGCGAGTCGAGGAGAAGATCGCATCGACCTGAGCCATGGTCAGATGCTTGATCGGGTTGTCCTTGTGCACGAATACCGCCAAGGCATCCACGGCAACCGGGATAGCGGTTGGCTTGTAGCCGTACTTGGTTTCGAAGGCCTGCAACTCGTTGTCCTTCATCTTGCGGCTCATCGGGCCCAGGTTAGCGGTGCCTTCGGTGAGTGCGGGCGGCGCGGTGGAAGAACCGGCGGCCTGGATCTGGATGTTGACGTTCGGGTATTCCTTCTTGTAGTTCTCGGCCCACAAGGTCATCAGGTTAGCCAGGGTATCGGAGCCGACGCTGGACAGGTTGCCCGACACACCAGTGGTCTTGGTGTAGCTCGGGATCGCAGGGTCAACAGCGGCAACCGCGTTGGCAGTCGCGACGCCAGCAGCGACAAACGTCATTGCCGCCATCAAACGCTTCAGTTTCATGCCTTACTCCTAGCAGATAGGGTGTGTTAAGTCGGCCAAGTATCGATAAGCCTTATGAACACTCTATGGCTGAAATATGACAATTGGATGAAAGGCCAGCATTGGCTTTCGCAGGATGATTCATGGTGCCCTTTTCGCGAGCAGGCTCGCTCCCACCAGGGAATGCGAACCCATGTGGGAGCGAGCCTGCTCGCGAAAACGCCAGTACAGGCGGGGAAAAAAGCGCCGGTTATCGGCCCTTCTTCCAGAGATACCCACCAATCAACATCCCGATCCCGCAGATGATCGCCACGTAGTACGCCGGCCCCATCGGGCTCTCTTTCAACAGCAGGGTCACGATCATCGGGGTCAGCCCGCCGAAGATCGCGTAGGCCAGGTTGTAAGAGAACGACAGTCCGCTGAAGCGCACCACGGCCGGGAAGGCATTGACCATGACGTAGGGCACCGCGCCGATGGTACCCACCAGCAAGCCACTCAAGGCGTAGAGCGGGAACAACCACTCGGGGTGCTCGAACAGGCTGTGGTAGAAGGTCCAGAAGGTAATCAGCAGCAAGCCGCTACCAAAGACGAACACCCGCCCGGCGCCGAAGCGGTCAGCCAGCACACCCGCGCCGATACAGCCGAAACTGAGGAATACGATCGCCAGGCTATTGGCCTGCAACGCCGTGGTCGGGCTGAAGTGATACACGGTCTGCAGCACGGTGGGTGTCATCAGGATCACCACGATGACGCCCGCCGACAGCAGCCAGGTCAACAGCATCGAAATGACAATGGCGCCGCGATGATCACGCAGCACCGCGCGCAACGGCACTTCTTCGGCCAGGGCCTTGCGCAATTGCAGCTCGGCAAATACCGGGGTTTCGTGGAGCCAGCGGCGCAGGTACACCGAAAACAGTCCGAACACGCCGCCCAGCAGGAACGGGATCCGCCAGGCGTAATCCGCCACTTCCACCGACGTATAAATGCTGTTGATGGCCGTGGCGACCAGCGAACCCAGCAAAATTCCCGCCGTCAGGCCACACGTCAGCGTGCCGCAGGCATAGCCGATGTGGCGCGCCGGCACGTGTTCGGAAACGAATACCCAGGCGCCCGGCACTTCGCCGCCAATTGCGGCGCCCTGGATCACCCGCATCAGCAGCAGCAGAATCGGCGCCCACATGCCGATCTGCGCATAAGTGGGCAGCAAACCCATGATCAGGGTCGGCACGGCCATCATGAAGATGCTCAGGGTGAACATCTTCTTGCGCCCCAGCAGGTCGCCGAAGTGGGCCATGATGATCCCGCCCAACGGCCGGGCCAGGTAACCGGCGGCAAAGATGCCGAACGTCTGCATCAGGCGCAGCCACTCGGGCATTTCGGCCGGGAAGAACAATTTGCCGACCACGGTGGCAAAGAACACGAAAATGATGAAATCGTAGAACTCCAGCGCACCGCCCAAGGCAGAAAGCGACAGGGTCTTGTAGTCGTTACGGGTCAGCGGACGGGCCGGTTGTGCGGGTGTCGCCGTGCTCGAAGGCGCAGTGGTCATGGCAAGGGCTTCTCTTATAGTCGATTCTGCGGCCCCGACAACGCTGAATGGGCGCCCGGGCAGGTTCGGCACGATAGCAAATTGTTCGAAAAAGCACATAGAGGCGCGTAATTGACAGTCGAAATCAGAACCGAGTGGTCGTCTCGACGACTATCGCCCGATATACTCGCAACCTTGCAATACTCTGTAAGGGGTTGCTGTGCGAAAACGTCGTTGGTGGCGCAATACGAGATCAGCCGGTTTCGCAGAGTTTCCCTTTGGCACGCCTTGACGAAAAACGTGACGAACGCAGCATGTTCGGGCTGAATCGTTTTTTTAAGGACGGCTACTCACCTGAAGTACAAGACAGCGTTACGGGTCAGAGGCACCCCCGGCATGATAGAGCTCGAACAAGAAGATCCAATCCCGCAAGGCGATCTGGCCCTGCAAATCACCGCGCTTCCCCGAGAGACCAACGGCTTCGGGGATATTTTCGGCGGTTGGCTGGTGTCCCAGATGGACCTGGCCGGCACCGCGATGGCCAGCAAGGTTGCCGGCGGCCGCGTGGCCACCGTGGCGATCGATCGCATGGCGTTCCTGGTGCCGGTGGCAGTGGGTGCGCAATTGTCGTTCTACACCCAGGCCCTGGAAATCGGCCGGAGCTCGATCCAGATGATGGTCGAGGTCTGGAGTGACGACCCATTGTCCAGCGAATGGCGCAAGGTCACCGAAGCGGTGTTCGTGTTCGTCGCCATCGATGGCAGTGGTCGTACCCGCTCGGTTCCACCTCGGGCGCGTTAAACACGGCGGCCGTTTTGCGGTCCATTGCAGTCCATGTTCCTGAACGAGATTTGCAGCATGCCAACGCCTAACGTCGAAGCCGTCAAACTGGATGAACTGAACGGTTGGCGCATCCGCCACGGTCAGGCCGAGTTGCTCGTGGCCCAGCAAGGCGCGCACGTTCTCAGCTATCAGGTGGACGGCCAGCCGCCGCTGATCTGGCTCAACGACCAGGCGACGTTCAAGACCGGCAAGAGCATCCGTGCCGGCGTACCGGTGTGCTGGCCGTGGTTCGGCAACCTTACGCGCAACCCCGACAGCGTCCAGGCCATGCGCGTCAGCAACGAACCGGCCACCGCCCACGGCCTGGTACGGGCAATGGATTGGGAACTCAAGGGCATCGAAGCCGAGGGCGAGAGCCTGAAGATCGAATTCGTGCTGCCCTACCCCGAAAACGGTTTGTCCGGCTGGCCCCATCAGGTCGACCTGACCTTGACCATCGTCATGGACGAGCAACTGCATATCCATCTGACCAGCCATAACCGTGGCAGCGAAACCGTCAGCCTGAGCCAGGCGCTGCACAGCTATTTCGCGGTCAGCGACGTGCGCAACGTGCATGTCGACGGAGTGGATGGCTTGCGCTACGTCGAGACCCTGGATGACTGGAACGTCCATACCCAGGCCGGCGAGCTGCATTTTGCCGGCGAAACCGACCGGATCTATCTCGAAACGCCGCCGACGCTGAGCATCGTCGACGCGCATTGGCAGCGACGAATCGAACTGACCAGCAGCGGCTCGCGCTCGGCGGTCATCTGGAACCCCTGGACCGAACGGGCCAAGGCCTTCAGCGACATGGCCGATGATGGCTGGCAACGCATGCTCTGCATCGAGACGGCCAATGTGATGGATGATGTGGTGACGCTGTTGCCGGATGCCAGCCATACGCTGGGCGTGAGCATTCGCAGCAAACCGCTCTAAACACACTGAACAAATATCCCCTGTGGGAGCGAGCCTGCTCGCGAAGGCGGCGTGTCAGTAAATACATATCTTGACTGACACACCGCCTTCGCGAGCAGGCTCGCTCCCACAATGGGTTGATGCCAAGCCTACAAATCCGCCTCCTGCACCACCCGCACCTTCTGCGCCTCCATCGCATACGCCGCGCTCGCCAGGTCATTGTCGACCTTTTCGATCTTCAGCGTGCCGGTGACCCACAGCGGCGTGTAGATATCATCCAGCTTCAGGCCCTTGGGATAACGCACCAGCACCAATTGATTGGGTGGCGGTGGCGGGACGTGGATGCAGGCACCGGGGTATGGCACCAGGAAAAACAGCGTGCTGCGGCCCTTGGCGTCGGTTTCCAGCGGCACCGGGTATCCGCCGATGCGGATGTGCTTGTCGTTCATTGATGCCACGGTCTTGGTCGAATACATCACCGCCGGCAAGCCTTTGCTCTGCTTCAGGCCACCCTTTTCGGTGAAGGTGCCGTTGGCTTCAGGGGAGTTGTGATCGATCTCGGGCATGGCCTCGAGGGCCTTCTGGTCCGACTTGGGCATCAGTTCGAGCCAGTCGGTTTCGGGCAGCTCGGCGGCGTGGGCCAGGCCAGTGCCCAGCAGAAGGAAGGTCAGCAGTAAACGGCGCATGAAAGGGCTCGGCATAAGGGAAAAATACGACGCCGGGCATTCTAGCCCTCCGCGCGCGCCACGCGCAGAGGACTTTCGCGCTTTGATCAGTTCCTTTTGATCAGGCCGTAGATCACCAGCAGCACCACCGCGCCCACCAGGGCACCGAGGAAACCAGCGCCTTCGCCTGCCTGATAGATGCCCAGGGCCTGGCCGCCGTAAGTGGCTGCCAATGAACCGCCGATACCCAGCAGGATAGTCATGATCCAGCCCATGCTGTCATCGCCAGGCTTCAGGAAACGCGCGAGCAGGCCAACGATCAGGCCGATAAAAATGGTTCCGATGATTCCCATGGTATTCCCCTCTGATTGAGTAGCTATGCCAAAGCCTAGTCAGACTTTGGCACCTTGCCATGAGAGAAGACGGCCGACGAATGGTTCCACCGATGTTTCAGATTATTGCTCGGCGATCAGCGTCTCGACCTTGATGATCTGCTGGGCCAGCGTGGCCCGGTCGGCGCAACGCAGGTTGGCGTGACCAACCTTGCGCCCGACCTTGAACGCCTTGCCGTAGTGATGCAGGTGGCAGTCGGCGATCGCCAGGACCTTCTCGGTGTCCGGCACCTTGCCGATGAAGTTCAGCATCGCGCTTTCGCCGACCTTGGCCGTCGACCCCAGCGGCAGCCCGGCGACCGCCCGCAGGTGGTTTTCGAACTGGCTGCACTCGGCGCCTTCGGTGGTCCAGTGCCCGGAGTTGTGCACGCGCGGGGCAATTTCATTGGCCTTGAGGCCGCCATCCACTTCAAAGAACTCGAACGCCATGACGCCGACGTAATCGAGCTGCTTGAGTACCCGGCTGGAGTAGTCTTCAGCCAAGGTTTGCAGCGGGTGGTCGGTGCTGGCGACGGACAGCTTGAGGATGCCGTCCTTGTGGGTGTTGTGCACCAGCGGGTAGAAACGGATTTCACCGTCACGGGCACGCACGGCGATCAGCGAGACTTCGCCAGTGAAAGGCACGAAACCTTCCAGCAGGCAGCCGACACTGCCCAGCTCGGCGAATGTGCCGGGGACGTCTTCCGGGTTGCGCAGGACCTTCTGGCCCTTGCCGTCGTAACCCAGGGTGCGGGTCTTGAGCACGGCCGGCAGGCCGATGGACGCAACGGCGGCTTCCAGGTCGGCCTGGGACTGAATGTCGGCGAAGGCCGGGGTCGGAATGCCCAGGTCCTTGAACATGTTCTTTTCGAACCATCGATCGCGGGCGATGCGCAAGGCTTCGGCGCTCGGGAAAACCGGGACGAACTGGGACAGGAAGGCAACGGTCTCGGCCGGGACACTTTCGAATTCGAAGGTCACCAGGTCGACTTCATCGGCCAGCTGGCGCAGGTGATCCTGATCGCCGTAATCGGCACGCAGGTGTTCACCCAGTGCCGCGGCACAGGCGTCCGGCGCCGGATCCAGGAAAGCGAAGTTCATCCCCAGCGGCGTACCCGCCAGGGCCAACATGCGACCCAACTGGCCGCCACCGATTACACCGATCTTCATTCGTCAACAACCTCAGGCAATGCGTGGGTCTGGATTGTCCAGGACGCTGTCTGTCTGCTCAGCGCGGAATTTTTTCAGCACGGTATGAAACTGCGGATGCTTGGCGCCCAGGATACTCGCCGACAACAGGGCTGCGTTGATCGCGCCGGCCTTGCCGATGGCCAGGGTGGCAACCGGGATGCCGGCCGGCATCTGCACGATCGACAGCAACGAATCGACGCCCGAGAGCATCGATGACTGTACCGGCACGCCCAGTACCGGCAAGTGCGTCTTGGCCGCGCACATGCCTGGCAGGTGAGCCGCGCCGCCGGCGCCGGCGATGATCACTTCGATGCCACGCGCCTCGGCTTCTTCGGCGTACTGGAACAGCAGGTCCGGGGTGCGGTGGGCGGACACCACTTTCACCTCGTAGGGGATGCCGAGCTTTTCCAGCATATCGGCGGTGTGGCTAAGGGTGGACCAATCGGACTTGGAGCCCATGATCACGCCAACCAGTGCACTCATCGTCGTGCCTCTTCTCTCTGGGCGCCCTGGGGCGCGTCAAAAAACAACAAGCCACGCAGGAAACCGGCGTGGCTTGTTGTACGAATTATGGCCGGATGGACCGACCGAAGGCCGGGCAGTATACCGTAATGAAGCAGATAAACAGCCCCTGTCGCGACCATCTGTCATGCGTTGCGCAAACCGCGGTTTTCCTGACTATCGAGTCAGTGCGCCGGGCTCATTTACGGCGAAATATCTTGAGGTGCAGCAGCGGTTTATCCAGTTCAAAAAGCAGCCTATAAGAATCCGGCACGGTGCGCTCTTGTAACCAAGGGGGCACTTTCTGGAGCACTTATTGAACAGGACGTTCAAACATGCCAAAACCTATCGTGATCCTAGTTATCCAACACGACGATCTAAAAGATTACAGTGTGAGCCAATTCTATCCCGATTATTTTTCCTGGTTTAACACCGAGCTGGAAAGAGTTGCACATCGTAAAGTCCAGATCACAGTCCATCCCGTGGGTACTTACCCCTCGCTCTCGGGATTCAATTACAAGCATGCAGACGAAGTAAAAACCATCCGGGAGTGGCGCCGACTGGTGGAGGAACTGCACATCAAGACGGTGCATAACCGCGGCCTTGAGCCCTCCCTCACCAAGATCCTGTTGCTGACTCGGGACAATCTCAACAGCAAAGTTGCCGGTATCGCAAACGTCAAGGGCTACGCGGCCATTGCTTCAATCACTCAATACCGAGCACCCGCCCATGAAATAGGCCATATGCTGGGCGCGACCCATGATGACGGCGCAATCGAATATGACGGCTGGTGGCATAATTCGATCATGTTCGGCGACGAACTCTCGAACTTTCGTGGCAATACCTACCGCTTTACCGAAAAGAACCGGGCAAACATCCGCAGTTATGTAGACAGCTTCGACTGACCCGCCCATCCGGCGTGAAAGCCCAGACGGCGGTTTTCACGCTTTTCAAGCCGCAGGGCTGGCCGCCCCGCCTTCAAGCTTGCGCCACAACAACCGCACATTGGCCTTGCGCACCAGGGCGCAGCGGTACAGGCGGATTTCCAGCGGCACGTGCCATTGCGCGCCCCCGCAGATCACCAGCTCGCCCCGGGCCAGTTCGTTGCGCACACTCAGGTGCGGCACCCACGCGATGCCCAGGCCTTCCAGCGCCATGCTTTTCAGGCTGTCGGCCATGGCCGTCTCGTAGACCGTGGTGAAACGCAGGGCGCGCTGGCGCAACAACTGGTTCACCGAACGGCCCAGAAAAGCGCCGGCGCTGTAGGCCAGCAGGGGCACGCTGGTCTCGCCCTCCAGGTCGAACAACGGCTTGCGGTCGGCATCGGCCGCGCAGACGGGGAGCATTTCGGTCTGGCCCAGGTGCAACGACGGGAAGATCTCCGGGTCCATCTGCATCGCCGAATCCGGGTCGTAGAAGGCCAGCATCAAGTCGCAGCCCCCTTCACGCAGGGCATGCACGGCATCGCCGACATTGGTCGCCACCAGCCGCGTGGCGATGTTCATGCCTTCGTTGCGCAACTGGGCGATCCAGCGCGGAAAGAAACCCAACGCCAGGGAGTGCGCCGCCGCTACCTGGATAACTTCGCCCTGCCCGCCCTCCAGGTGGTGCAAGTGCCGCAGCACTTCGCCCAACTGCTCGACCACCGTGCGCGCCGTCACCAGGAACAACTGTCCCGCCGCAGTCAGTTCGATCGGCGTACGGGAGCGGTTGACCAGGGTCAGCCCCAGCGCCGCCTCCAGGCTGCGGATCCGCCGGCTGAACGCTGGTTGCGTCACAAAGCGGCGCTCGGCCGCCTGGGAAAAACTGCGCGTCGCGGCCAAGGCACTGAAGTCCTCCAGCCATTTGCTTTCAAGATTCATTTCCGTCCTCCCGTAGGACGCACCAAAACAGGTCACACGTTCGACGCATCATCGGCGTCACACGTGCATTATGCCGAATGTGCATAGGCCAGTGCTTAACAGCATTGGCCCTAAATTTTATGAAAGCCTAGGATTCACAGCGTTCCGGCTCAGACCGGGTCCTTATTGAGATGATTGACATCATGTCCTCCGCTGCATCATTCCGCACAGAAAAAGACCTGCTTGGCGTACTCGAAGTACCGGCGCAAGCGTATTACGGCATCCAGACCCTGCGAGCGATCAACAACTTTCGTCTCTCCGGCGTCCCGATCTCGCATTACCCGAAACTGGTGGTCGGTCTGGCAATGGTCAAGCAAGCCGCCGCTGACGCCAACCGTGAGTTGGGCCAGCTCAGCGAAGCCAAGCACGCCGCCATCAGCGAAGCCTGTGCACGATTGATCCGCGGCGATTTCCACGACGAATTCGTGGTGGATATGATCCAGGGCGGCGCCGGCACGTCGACCAACATGAATGCCAACGAAGTCATCGCCAACATCGCGCTGGAGGCCATGGGTCACCAGAAGGGCGAATACCAGTACCTGCATCCGAACAACGACGTGAACATGGCGCAGTCGACCAACGACGCCTACCCGACCGCGATCCGCTTGGGTCTGCTGCTGGGCCACGACGCGTTGCTGGCCAGCCTCGACAGCCTGATCCAGGCGTTCGCCGCCAAGGGCGAGGAATTCAGCCACGTACTGAAAATGGGCCGTACCCAACTGCAAGACGCCGTGCCGATGACGCTGGGCCAGGAATTCCGCGCCTTCGCCACCACCCTGAGCGAAGACCTGGCGCGCCTGAAAACCCTGGCGCCTGAATTGCTCACCGAAGTGAACCTGGGCGGCACCGCCATCGGTACCGGCATCAACGCCGATCCGCGTTACCAGGCCCTGGCCGTACAACGCCTGGCAACCATCAGCGGCCAACCGCTGGTTCCGGCCGCCGACCTGATCGAAGCGACCTCCGACATGGGCGCCTTCGTGCTGTTTTCCGGCATGCTCAAGCGTACCGCGGTCAAGCTGTCGAAGATCTGCAACGACTTGCGCCTGCTGTCCAGCGGCCCACGCACCGGCATCAACGAAATCAATCTGCCGGCCCGCCAGCCAGGCAGTTCGATCATGCCTGGCAAGGTCAACCCGGTGATCCCTGAAGCGGTGAACCAGGTCGCGTTCCAGATCATCGGCAACGACCTGGCGCTGACCATGGCGGCCGAAGGCGGCCAACTGCAACTGAACGTGATGGAGCCGCTGATCGCCTTCAAAATCTTCGACTCGATCCGCCTGCTGCAACGGGCCATGGACATGCTGCGCGAGCACTGCATCGTCGGCATCACAGCCAACGAAGCGCGCTGCCGCGAGCTGGTCGAGCACTCGATCGGCCTGGTTACCGCCCTGAACCCGTACATCGGCTATGAAAACGCCACCCGCATCGCCCGCGTCGCCCTGGAAAGTGGCCGCGGCGTGCTGGAACTGGTGCGCGAGGAAGGCTTGCTCGACGACGCCATGCTCGACGACATCCTGCGCCCGGAAAACATGATTGCCCCGCGTCTGGTCCCACTGAAGGCTTGATCGACGCGACCACTGCTCACCAGGTCGAGGGACTAGACACCTCTCACCTTTTGAGGGCTTGGGGACTCGTTCCCCAGGCCCTTTTTTTTAACCGACAACTGAAAGCGGGAGCAGATTTGTAGGAGCAAGCCTACTCGCGATAAACAGCGACGCGCTGCCGTTGTACCCCGCGTCGCCAGCTATCTAGAGCCGGCTCACTTCCACAAGAACCTGACCGAAGGGCCAGGAGATACAAGGGTTCGTTTCGTCGCACGCACCACAACTGTGCAGACGGGCGCCGCACTGATAGGTATAGTGCCGCCCCTCTTCGCATGAGTGGTCGTCGGTAGCGAGACCTCACAACATGCGAAAACCGAACTAATAACAAACCCGCGAAGTGGACCGGGACGAACATCGCCTCAACTGTCGTGCCGCGCGCCGGCCGATGTAACACGATGTTTCCAAATGGCCAGCATTTGCTTAAACAAAAAACAGCGAGGAATACTCATGCTCGAAGTCATCAACGACTTCCTCTCAGGGAAAGTGCTGATCGTGCTCATTGTCGGGCTCGGTGGCTACTTCACGATCCGCTCGCGTTTCGTCCAGTTCCGTCATTTCTTTCATATGTTCTCGGTGTTCCGGGACAGCCTGAAAAGCAGCACTGACCAGCTCAGCTCCTTCCAGGCCCTGATGCTCAGCCTTGCCGGCCGTGTCGGCGCGGGCAACATCGCCGGTGTCGGCATCGCCGTGACCCTCGGCGGGCCTGGTGCGGTGTTCTGGATGTGGGTGACCGCGCTGGTCGGCATGTCCAGCAGCTTCTTCGAGTGCTCCCTCGGCCAGCTCTACAAGCGCTGCGATTCCGAAGGCCAGTTCCGTGGTGGTCCGTCCTACTACATCCAGCACGGCCTGCAGAAACGCTGGCTGGGCATGATCATGGCGTTCCTGCTGCTGATCACCTTCGGCTTCGCCTTCAACGGCCTGCAAGCCCACGCCGTCACTCACTCGCTGAATAACGCCTTCGGCCTCGATACCACCTACACCGGCCTCGGCCTGGCGGTGCTGCTGGGCCTGGTATTCATCGGCGGGATCAAGCGAATCGCCAAGGTTGCTGACCTGCTGGTACCGGTCAAGACCCTGGCATACATCGCCGTGACGCTCTACGTGATCGTGCTGCAATTCGAACATGTACCAGGCATGCTGGCGACGATCGTCAGGAGCGCCTTCGGTCTGGACCAGGCCTTTGGCGGCCTGATCGGCAGCGCCATCGTCATGGGCGTCAAGCGTGGCGTGTTCGCCAACGAAGCCGGCCTGGGCAGTGCGCCTAACGTGGCCGCCGTGGCGTCGGTGGAGCACCCGGTCGCGCAAGGCGTGGTCCAGGCGTTCAGCGTTTTCCTCGACACGTTCGTGATCTGCACCTGCACCGCGCTGCTGATCCTGCTGTCGGGTTTCTACACCCCAGGCTTCGAAGGCGACGGCATTGCCCTGACCCAGAACTCCCTGGCGGCCGTGGTCGGCGACTGGGGCCGGATATTCATCTCCGTAGCCCTGTCGTTGTTCGTGTTCACCTCGATCCTCTACAACTATTACCTGGGCGAAAACAACCTGCGCTTCATGCTAGGTGAAAACCGCAAGGCGCTGATGGCCTATCGCGCCTTGGTCCTGGGACTGATTTTCTGGGGCGCCATCGAGAACCTCGGCACCGTGTTCGCCTTCGCCGATATCACCATGACGCTGCTGGCGTTCGTGAACCTGATCGCGCTGTTCCTGCTGTTCAAGGTCGGCATGCGCATCCTGCGCGACTATGACGACCAGCGTTCGGCTGGTATCAAGGTTCCGGTCTTCGATTCCAGCAAATTCCCCGACCTGGACCTGGACCGCAAGGCCTGGCCAGCGAACCCGTCGACCCCCGCCGCTGAATCCGGCAACGCCTCCGCGAGCCTGGCCGCAGCGCAACGCTGATCAGCAGGTTGTTTGAAAAAAACCGGGCGCATCCCCTGCGCCCGGCGTGACACAACACAAGGTCGGCGTCATGCTCGGCCTTATGTTGCAGCAGCGAGTGAAGCTGCTGTTTTCGTCCTCGGAGAACACCCCATGAATGCCTCGACCTATCCCGCCGCCCAGCACGTCATGGTGCTTTATACCGGCGGCACCATCGGTATGCAGGCCAGCGCCAACGGCCTGGCCCCGGCATCCGGTTTCGAAGCGCGGATGCGCGACTACCTGCACAGCCAGCCCGAACTGGTTATCCCGCAATGGCGTTTCCGGGAGATGTCGCCGCTGATCGACAGCGCCAACATGACCCCGGCCTATTGGCAGCAACTGCGCGAAGCGGTGGTCGACGCCGTCGATGCACAGGGCTGCGACAGTGTGCTGATCCTGCACGGTACCGACACACTGGCCTACAGCGCCGCCGCCATGAGTTTCCAGTTGCTCGGCTCGCACGCGCGGGTTTGCTTCACCGGTTCGATGCTGCCGGCCGGCGTGACCGACAGCGACGCCTGGGAAAACCTCAGCGGCGCGCTGGTCGCCCTCGGCCAGGGCCTGGCGCCGGGCGTGCACCTGTATTTCCACGGTGAACTGCTGGCGCCGACCCGCTGCGCCAAGGTGCGCAGCTTTGGTCGCCATCCGTTCAAGCGCCTGGAGCGCCAGGGCGGCGGCATCGAGGCCACCTCGCTGCCGGCGCAGTTGAATTACAACCAGCCGAAACAGTTGGCAAACGTCGTGGTGCTGCCATTGTTCCCCGGCATTGGCGCCGAGGTTATCGATGGCTTGCTGGGCAGCGGCATCCAGGGCCTGGTGCTGGAGTGCTACGGCAGCGGCACCGGTCCGAGCGACAACCCGGCCTTCCTCGCCAGCCTGGAACGGGCGCGGGACAACGGCGTGGTGGTCGTGGCGGTCACTCAATGCCATGAAGGCGGCGTCGAGCTGGACATCTACGAAGCGGGCAGTCGCTTGCGCGGCGTCGGCGTGCTGTCCGGCGGCGGCATGACCCGCGAGGCTGCATTCGGCAAGCTACAGGCATTGATTGGTGCGGGCTTGCCGGTGGATGAGGTTCGGCGGCTGGTTGAGCTGGATCTTTGCCGGGAGCTGGCATGACCCACTTGTAAGGCCCGGCCCATCAGAACTGCTTGGTCAACTATCAGTTCTGACAGTAGCTGGCCGCGTCCCTCACGCCTAACGTGAGTTCCGGTAGATCCGCGTCACATGATCGGGCGCGGGTCGATATCGATCTCGGAGCTCAAGCATGAAAACGCATAGATTCCTCGACAACTCGACGTTCGAGGGCTTTCAGCGGTCTTCAAACACTCTGTTTTCCCAACGGCAACGAGTGCCACCGACCCTTTATCGCTCCAAGAGCCCGTTCATTCCCCATGAAACGCTAGGAATTATTATCCCTATCGAGCTGGCCTCTTCTCCTCTTCGTGTGTATGTGCATATCCCCACAGCCGACCTGCCGGATACCGCCACCGTTTCCATCAAGGTCCGGGCGCTCGACGGCAGCGCTGGCTTCGCTTCTGAAAGCCTGCCTATCAGCCCGCCGGAAACGATGATCATCGAGATACCGCAAAAACACCTCAAGCTTTTCGCGGGCAAGGAACTGGCCATCCGCTACTTCGTCGAGCTGTCCGATGAGGAACCGGTCGGCTCCGAGGAACTGTTCGCCAAGGTCACCTTGCCACTGGTTTATACCCGCCCCGTCGTGGAGGGGGTAATCGACTCGAAGCTCAAGGTGACCGACTACCCAGACGGGCTGGATGTGACTGAAGCTATCATCGAGAATCTGGAATATCCCAGCGTCGTAACGTGTAGTTGGATTGTGTCACTACCTGTAGATGGCGGGAGTGTCGAGCTTTATAGCCTGGAGCAGAGAGTCCCGGCAGCGCCAGGCCTGCCTTATTGCTTTCGTATTCCACCGCAGGCCTATGCTTTTCCTTCCGAGGTAAGTTGCAGTTGCGGAGTTTCTGTCGATTTCGCGCCCTATGATCCAGATGCCGAAACTTATGGGCTCGGTGGCTACAAGATCAGCTTCGTTAGATAAGGTCGCAGACACATCCGGCATACAACTTGCTCCCTCCTTCCAGCCTCCCCCGGCTGGAAACGGACCATGCTGCATTCCCACCTCACCACGCTCAACGCGGTCTCCCTGGTGCTCAACGCGTTCAGGAACGAAGGCTTGCCCAGTGAAGCGCTGTTGGCCGGCAGCGGCATCAGCATGGCGGACCTGAGCCGGGCGGACACACGTATCACCACCAACCAGGAGATGCAGGTCTGCGCCAACGCCGTGGCGCTCAAACGTGACATAGGCCTGGAATTGGGCCGCAACATGCACGTTTCGTCCTACGGCATGCTCGGCTATGCCCTGCTCACCAGCGCCACCTTAGGTGACGCTTTACGCCTGGCGCTGCGTTACCCGGCGCTATTGGGAACACTCTTTGAGCTGACACTGGAAGACGACGGCGAGCACATCTGGCTCAGCGCCAGCGACTATCGGGAAAACCCGGCCCTGGCGGTGTTCAATGCCGAGTTCTGCATGGTCTCGCTGAGGGTCATCTGCAACGACCTGCTCGGTCATGCGCTCCCCTTGCGAGCGACACGTTTCGAACACTCGGCACCGGATTATCAGGCACGTTATGAGGCCCTGTTCGAATGCCCTGTGCGTTTTGACAGTATCGACAACGCGTTCGCCTTCGATCGTCACTGGCTCGCGCAGCCCTTGCCACTGGCTGACCCCATCACTCATCACGCCATGGCCGAACGCTGCCGCCGCCAGAACACCGAGTTCACTGGCAGGCAGGCCTGGCTGGGACGCATCCGCCACTCGCTCGCCGCACAACTGGATGCCCCGCCAGGCCTGGAAGGCTTGGCCGAACAGATGAACTGCTCGGCGCGCACCCTGCGCCGGCATCTCAAGGACCTGGGCTGCAGCTACCAGGAATTGCTCGACGAACTGCGCTTCGAACGGGCAAAGCAGATGCTCGGTGAAGATCAATTGCCGATCTACCGGATCGCCGAAATGCTCGGTTTCAGCGAAACAGCCAGCTTCCGCCACGCATTCGTACGCTGGAGCGGCGTGGCGCCGAGTCAGTTCAGGCCATGAACGCTGCCCTGTGGCGAGGGAGCTTGCTCCCGCTCGGCGGCGCAGCCGTCGTAGATCGGATAACGCGGTGTATCTGTAGAAGATGTGTCAAGCGTTTTGGGGCGGCTTCGCCACCCAGCGGGAGCAAGCTCCCTCGCCACGGGACATTAGGGGAGGCCTGAATCTCGGTGTTGCCCCGAACCGGCGCATGCCCGCGCCAACAAGGGGCGATTTACGGTCAACTATTTTGGCCATTTCGATCCCCTTTTGGCCTCTCCTGCCGTTCTCCCAAACGCGGCGCGCCGCAAGACTGTGGATACCGGATCAGCCCCTGCGGAGAACAAGAATGCTGACGATCTATTCCGACGATCACCACCTGCACCATGGACGTTGCGAGTTGATGGACGGGCAACTGATGCCCTGCTTCGAAATGCCCTCCCGCGCCGATCATGTGCTGGAGCGGGTCAAGGCCCGGGCGTTAGGGCCGGTGGAGGCGCCACGGGATTTCGGCCTGGCGCCGATCCAGCGCATCCACAGTGCGCAATACCTTGAATTCTTCGAAGGTGCCTGGGACCGCTGGAGCGAATTCAACCGCGACGGCGACCTGCTGCCCTATACCTGGCCGGCGCGCACCCTGCGTACCGTTATCCCGACGAGCCTGCACGGTCAACTCGGCTATTACAGTTTCGACGGCGGCGCCCCGATTACCGCCGGCACCTGGCAGGCCGCCTACAGCGCAGCCCAGGTCGCCCTCACCGCCCAGGCCGAAATCCAGCGCGGTGCCCGCAGTGCCTTCGCGTTGTGCCGGCCACCGGGGCACCACGCCGCCAGCGACTTGATGGGGGGTTATTGCTACCTCAACAACGCGGCGATCGCCGCCCAGGCTTTCCTTGACCAGGGCCACCGGAAGGTCGCGATCCTCGATGTCGACTACCACCATGGCAACGGCACCCAATCGATTTTCTACCAACGCAGCGATGTGTTGTTCGCCTCGATCCATGGCCATCCCGAAGCCGAATTCCCGTTCTTCCTGGGCTACGCCGACGAGCGCGGCGAAGGTGCCGGCACGGGATTCAATTTCAACTACCCGCTGCCCGCCGGTTCCGGTTGGGACAGCTGGAGCGCCGCCCTCGAACAGGCCTGCGGCGAGGTCCTGGACTATGACGCCGATGTCATCGTCGTCTGCCTGGGCGTGGACACCTTCAAGGACGACCCGATCTCCCAATTCAAGCTCGACAGTCCAGATTACCTGGCGATGGGCAAACGCATCGCGGCGCTCGGCAAACCGACGCTGTTCGTGATGGAGGGTGGTTATGCGGTGACCGAAATCGGCATCAACGCGGTGAACGTTCTCGAAGGTTTTCAAAGCGCCCAATGAGGAATATCAGCATGAAAAGACTCAAGCGTCTGATGGCTCCAGCCCTCTGCGCCACGCTGCTGTGCGGCGCGGTCCAGGCCGAGGAGCGCACCCTGCGTGTCTACAATTGGTTCGACTACATCACGCCCAAGGCCCTGGAAGACTTCAAGGCGCAGCACAGCCAGGTCAAACTGGTCTACGACATCTTCGACACCAACGAAGCCCTGGAGGCCAAGCTGCTAACCGGTAACGCCGGCTACGATGTGGTCGTGCCGTCCAATGTGTTCCTGGCCAAACAGATCGAGGCCGGCGTATTCCAGCCCCTGGACCGCAGCAAATTGCCGAACTGGAACCACCTCGATCCCAAGCTGATGAAGCTGATCGAAGCCAACGATCCGGGCAACAAGTTTGCGGTGCCCTACATGTACGGCACCATCCTGATCGGCTTCAACCCGGCCAAGGTCAAGGCCGCGCTGGGCGACAATGCGCCGGTAGACAGTTGGGACCTGATCTTCAAGGAAGAAAACGTCAGCAAGCTCAAGCAGTGCGGCGTGGCCCTGCTCGATTCGCCTTCGGAAATCCTGCCCTTGGCCTTGCAGCACCTGGGCCTGGATCCCAACAGCAAGAAACCGGCGGACTATGCCAAGGCCGAAGCGCTGCTGATGAAGATCCGGCCGCACATCACCTATTTTCACTCATCCAAATACATGGCCGACATCGCCAACGGCGACATCTGCGTAGCGGTCGGCTACTCCGGCAGCTTCTCCCAGGCCGCCAATCGCGCCAAGGAGGCCAAGAACGGCGTGACCGTGGACATGCGCCTGCCCAAGGAAGGCGCGCCGATCTGGTTCGACATGCTGGCCATTCCCAAGGGTGCAAAGAACCCGGACGACGCCTACGCCTTCATCGACTATCTGTTGCAGCCGAAGGTGATCGCACCCGTCAGTGATTTTGTCGGCTACCCGAACCCGAACAAGGACGCCACCGACATGGTCGATCCGGCGATCCGCAACAATCCCAACCTGTATCCGACCGAGGCGGCAATGGCGACGCTGTACACGTTGCAACCCTTGCCGAGGGATGCCGAGCGGGCACGGACGAGGGCCTGGACGAGGATTAAATCCGGCCAGTGACGCAGGCTGCAGCCTCGGTATGGGCTTCAGGGCCGGGCGCTTGCGCCCGGCTCCGTATCAACGGATTCCCCAGGCTTTTGCCAAGCTTGCCAGCGCAGTATCTATCGCCGCAGGCGGCACGGCGGCGAACCCCAGCACCATGCCTGCACGGATTTGGGACGGCGCCGTGGCGGGCAACCAATAACTGCTCAAGCCGTTGATTTCGATGCCCACGCCGGCGGCCTGGGCAACCAGCTCGCGCTCGCGCTCGATGCTCTGCACTGGAACCGTGACGTGCAGCCCGGCGACCACGGTGGGCATCGCGCCAACGCCTGCGACAGCCTCCGGCCAGCCCGCCAGAAGCGCATCGCGGCGGGCCAGAGCGGCCCGACGCATGCGCCTGATGTGCCGCTGGAAATGTCCAGCGGCCATGAACTCGGCCATCACCGCTTGAGTGCTGACTTCAGAATGGCGCACATCCACTGCCCGACGGCGGGCGAAGGCATCGACCAGGCCGGGCGGCAGCACCAGGTAACCCAGGCGCAACGCCGGGAACGCAACCTTGCCGAACGTCCCGACATACAAGACACGGCCTCCGCGATCCAGCGCAGCCAAGGGCGCCAGCGGCGCGCCGCTGTAGCGGTACTCGCCGTCATAGTCGTCTTCGACGATCCAGCCATCGTTGCGCCCGGCCCAGGCCAGCAGTTCCAGACGCCGTGCCAGGCTCATGACTACTCCGGTCGGATATTGATGGGATGGCGTCACGTAAGCCAGCCGACAGTGGTCCAGTGCAGCCAGCGCTGCACAATCGAGCCCGTCGCTGTCCACCGGCACGCCCCGCACATCGCCACCGGCCACGGCAAACGCATGCCCCGCGGCGCGATAGCCCGGATTTTCCACCGCGACGATGTCGCCAGGGTCCACCAGCAACTGTGCACAAAGGCTGATCGCCTGTTGCGCGCCACTGGTGATCACAATTTGCTCAGCCGAGCAGTGCAAACCCCGTGAACTACGCAGGTAGGCCGCGACCAGGCCGCGCAGGCGCGCATCGCCTTGGGCATCGCCGTAGCACAACTGCTGCAGGTCCGGCTTTCGCCAGAACGCCGCGTTCAGCTTGGCCCACACGTCGAAAGGAAACAGATCGAACGCCGGGACGCCGACCCGAAACGCTCTTGGCGGTCCGCTCGGGGGCTGGGCCAAATGATGCTTTTCGACCCGTTCGAGCGCGTTGCTGTGGATAACTTTGCTGGATGGAAACACAGGGGAATCAAGCCGAATTGTGGATAAGGCTGTGGGTAAGCCTGTTGAAAACCCTGTGGATGGTTTTGTGGATAATTTTCCCGACGGCATTGCCAGCGGTGAAAGTTTCGCCACGTAGGTGCCGTCACCCACTCGCCCTTCTATGAAGCCTTCGGCATACAGCTGGTCGTAGGCGCGTACCACGCTGTTGCGGGAAATCGACAACGCCGCCGCCAGGTCGCGGCTGGCCGGCAACCGTGTGCCGCTGGCCAGGCGTCCGTCCAGTACTCGCGCACGCAGGGCCTGATAGAGCTGGCGACTGAGCCCATGGCGACGGTCCAGCTCGATGCCGGCGGGATTGAAAGACAATGGCGGTACGGCATCGGGCATGACTGCACCTGCAAATGGACCTGTCGAATTTGCCGAAAGTGGCTCTTACAACAGACCAATAGCCTGCCTACGATGAAGCCAATCGCCAAGGAACAATTTCCATGTACAACCCAAAAGCCTTTGCTATGGAAGACCTGCCTCACTTGCATCGCATGATGGATGACTGTCGCCTCGCCGTATTGATTACCCACGGCGAACACGGCTTGCAGGCCAGCCATCTGCCGCTGCTGCTGGACACTCGACAGGGGCCGAACGGAACCCTCCATGGGCACATGGCGCGCGCCAATCCGCAGTGGCGTGACCTGGAAGCCGGTGCCGAAGCGCTGGTGGTATTTGCGGGCGTCGACGCTTACGTCAGCCCGGGTTTCTATCCGGGCAAGGCCGAGCACGGCAAGGTCGTGCCCACCTGGAATTACCTCGCCGTCCACGCCTATGGCAACGCCGAGGTGTTCGGCGATCCTCAACGGCTGCGCAACCTGGTCGGCGAGCTCACCCACCGCCATGAAAGCGGTCGGGCCCAGCCATGGAAAATCGACGACGCCCCGGCGGAATATATCGACAGCATGCTCAAGGCCATCGTCGGCTTCGCGCTGCCCATCCAGCGTCTGGAAGGCAAGCGCAAGCTCAGCCAGAACCGCAGCCCCGCGGATGCCGCCGGGGTTCGTAACGGGCTCGCCATGAGCCCCGACCCGCAGGACCAGGCACTCGCACGCCTGATGCCTGAACAATTGCCTCAGGAGTGAACATGAGCCAGCTCGAGATCCGCCTTGTCACCGCCGCCGACCACGCTGCCTGGCTGCCGCTATGGCAGGCCTACCTGCGGTTCTACAACACCGAACTGCCAGACGCGGTGAGCCAGAGCACCTGGCAACGCTTGCTCGACGACCGTGAGCCCACCCATGGCGCGCTCGCCTGGGATGGCGACACGGCGGTGGGCCTGGTGCATTTCATCTACCACCGTTCCAACTGGAGCATCGAGAACTCCTGCTATCTTCAGGATCTGCTGGTGGCAGAACACTGCCGAGGCAAGGGCGCAGGTCGCCAACTCATCGAATTTGTCTACGCCACCGCCAAGGCCGACGGATGTTGCAAAGTGCACTGGCTGACCCACGAGACCAACACGACCGCAATCCAGCTCTACGAGCGGATTGCCGAACGCCCTGGCTTCACTCAATTTCGCAAAGCCCTCTAAGGAACGCAGCATGTCCACTTCGCTCGCTGATTGGAAAGGTGTCCCGGCGCCGTTTGCGCGCTTGCTAGAAGGACGCTTCATCCGCCTGGAAAAACTCGACCCGGCGCGTCACGCCGACGGATTGTGGCAAGCCCTCGAAGGTCCCGGCGCCGATCCGAAACTCTGGGATTATCTGCCCTACGGCCCGTTCAAGGAGCGCAGCGGGTTCGATGCCTGGCTGAACAACCATGCGGTCAACGTCGATCCGTATTTCTTCAGCGTGATCGACCGCGCCAGTGGCGACGTGCAAGGTATTCTCAGCCTGATGTCCATCGTGCCGGCCCAGGGCCGTATCGAGATTGGCCACGTCACCTTCGGCGCGCCGATGCAGCGCTCGCCGAAAAGTACCGAGGCGGTGTACCTGCTGGCGAAAGAGTGTTTCGCCCTGGGCTATCGACGCCTGGAATGGAAATGCAACAACGCCAACGCCCGTTCCCGGTATGCCGCCGAGCGGCTGGGGTTCACGTTTGAAGGCGTATTCCGCCAACATATGGTGGTCAAGGGGCAGAACCGCGACACCGCGTGGTATTCGATGCTGGACTCGGAATGGCCAGCGATCGGCGCAGCCTTCGAGCGCTGGTTGAGTGAGGAAAACCAGAGCGCGGATGGCCAGGTGCGCAGTCTCGCCCAGTGTCGAGCCTGACCCTCGGCGCGAACCGCCCGGCGTCTGCGTGGCGAGGGCGCTTGCTTCCTCGCCACGGGGCTTGCAACCAGGGTCAGCGCAGTTGCTGTGCCAACACCGCAATGTGCTCCGGCCCGATGCCGCAACAGCCGCCCAAGTGACTGGCCCCACGCTTGCGCCAGTCCGCCGCCCACCGCAGATAGCCCGGCGGATCGAGGTCTTCGCGCAGCGGGTCCAACCCGTCATTGGCTGTCGCTTCCTTGGGCTGCGGTGGGAAGGCGTTGGCGTAGGCACCGATGTGGATTTTCACGCCTAGGCGCTCGAAGGTTTCGCGCGCCGCGTCGATCGCAGCGCCGATCACCTCGGGCTGGCTGCAATTGAACAGCAGCGTCTCGACCCCCAGCTCCGCCGCAACTGCCGCGGCGTCCGCCACCGGCTCGCCGGAGCGCAGGCGCGGCACTTCATCGGTGTCTTCGTCTTTCAAGGTAAACGACAGCCAGAACGGCTTGCCGTCCTTCGGCAGTCCGGCGTGAATGGCTCGCGCCTCGACGATCGAACTCTGGGTCTCGGCCAGCCACAGGTCGACATGGGGTGTCAGGCCAGCAACCAATGGCGCCAGCAGCTCGCTGGCGCGAGAGGCGTCGAACAGATCGGGACGGTAGGAACCAAACAGCGGAGGGAGCGATCCGGCCACCCGCACCGCTTTGCCTGAAGCCTGCACCGCCCGCCTGGCCAATTCCCCCGCCAATGCCGCCAACGCCTGGCCTTCCTCGGCAAAGCGCGCTTCGCCGATATGAAAGGGCACCACGGCGTAGCTGTTGCTGGTAATCACATCGGCGCCGCTGGCGATATAAGCCGCATGCACCGCCTCCACAGCCTGGGGCGCTTCGCTCAGGGCCAGGGCCGACCACTCGGGCTGTCGAAACGGCGCACCACGGCGTTGTAGCTCACGGCCCATGCCGCCGTCGAGAATAGTTGTCCTTGCTGCGGCCATATGCGATTCACTCATAAGCTTATGAAAAATACTCACTATCGGAGTCGTTCTTATAACTATTTAATGCGCACTCTTCCGCCAATCACAACCTATTTTTCAGCCTGGGATTTATCGTGAAATTACCTTTACCGCTTGCCCTGGGCTTGACGCTGCTGGCCGCTTCCTCATCGATCCTTGCCGGCACCACGCTGGACCGTATCGAGCAGAAAAAAGAACTGGTCGGCGTGTTGATGGAAAGCTACCCGCCCTTCTCTTTTCTCAATGACCAGAACCAGCTTGACGGTTTCGACGTGGACGTCGCCAAGGCCGTCGCGCAAAAGCTTGGGGTCAAGCTGCGCTTGGAAACGCCCTCGTGGGATGTGATCGCGGCCGGCCATTGGAGTGGCCGCTACGACATCTGCATCTGCTCGATGACACCGAGCAAGGCCCGCGCCGAAGTGTTCGATTTTCCCGTGCAGTACTACGCCTCGCCAGCGGTGATCGTGGTCAACGCCAAGGACGACAGCATCCATGGCGCCAAGGACCTGAGCGGCAAGAAAGTCGGCCTCACCAGCGCCTCCAGCTACGAAAGCTACCTGAACAAGAACCTGGTGATCGAAGGCGCCGAGGGTACCCAGCTGAGCTACCCGTTCGAGGACGTGCAAATCGCGCCATACGATACCGACAACGTGGCGTTCCAGGACCTGGGCCTCGGCGCCGGGGTTCGGCTGGATGCGGTGTTGACCAACCTGGTGACCGCGCAGCCACGCCTGACCGAAGACAAGCGCTTCAAACTGGCGGGCGAACCACTGTATTCAGAGCCCAATTCGGTTGCCATCGAGAAAGGCGACGCCGAGTGGAACAGCAAGGTGCGTGAAGTCTTTGCCCAACTGAAGCAGGACGGCACCCTGAGCAAGCTCTCGCAAAAATGGATCGGTGCCGACATCAGCCAATGAGTTCTTTTCCGCCCCCTATCCAGCCACCTCCACCGGTGGCTGAGTCGCGCCTGCAAAAAATCTTCGGTTTTCGCACACGGCTGTATCTGACCTGGGCCGCGATGCTGGTGCTGTTCGCCAGTTTCTTCCTGAGTTTCGACCTGAAGTTCTCGATCATCCTCGACAAACTGCCGAACCTGCTGGGCGTGCACCTGGCGCCCAACGGCTTTCTGCAGGGCGCGGTGCTGACACTGTTCCTGTGCCTGTGCTCCATCGTCGCCTCGTCACTGCTGGGTTTCATCACCGCGCTGGCGCGCTTGTCCAGCAGCGCGGTGGCGTTCGGCATCGCCAGCTTCTATGCGTCGTTCTTTCGTGGCACGCCGCTGTTGATCCAGATCCTGCTGATCTACCTGGGCCTGCCGCAACTGGGCGTGGTCCCAGGCGCCATCGCTGCGGGAATCATCGCCCTGTCACTCAACTACGGCGCCTACTTGAGCGAAATCTTCCGTGCCGGGATTCTCGGCGTGCCTCACGGCCAACGGGAAGCCTCCCTCGCCCTGGGCATGGGCGAAACCGTGATCTTCTGGCGCGTTACCCTGCCCCAGGCCATGCGTACCATCATCCCGCCGACCACCAACCAGTTCATCTCGATGCTCAAGGATTCTTCGCTGATCTCGGTGATGGGGGTCTGGGAGGTGATGTTTCTGGCGCAGTCCTATGGTCGTTCCAGCTATCGGTATATCGAGATGCTGACTACGGCGGCGGTTATCTATTGGTTGATGTCCATTGCGCTGGAGCTGATTCAGGCGCGGATGGAGCGGCATTATGGGAAGGCTTATCTGCATAATCGCTGAGCTGTTGCAGGATGGTGTGTATTCCGGGGGGTGGTGTACATATCCGTTGCTGCGGTCACGGCTGCTTAGGGTTCCGCCCTTACGGCGGCTCACTTTTAAGGGGCCCGGAAGCCGGCCCAGTCAAAAGTAAGCAAAACGCCTTTGCCCCACCACTCGGTGCCTCGCTTGGGCTCGGCATGCCCTCACTCCGGCATTGCTCCGTGGGCCGCCGCGAAGGGCCATCCATGGCCCAGCGCGGCTAACCCGGCATCCATGCCGGGTTACCCACTGCGCAATGCCTGCGTTCGGCCAGCGTGGTTAACGGGGCGCTGAGATCAAAATCAAAAGCAGAGCAAGAGCAAGAGCAAGAGCAAGAGCAAGAGCGGGGCGCATGCCAGCACTTGCGCAACTGACCCACCGCCTTCGCGAGCAGGCTCGCTCCCACACTGAACCTTCGACAGACCCAGACCTCACGGCATACAGGGATCCCTGTGGGAGCGAGCCTGCTCGCGAAGAGGCCGGACCATTCAAAGTCTTCAGTCCCAATCCTAAGGTCCCTCCAACTCTGCAGCTTAGTGGTTAGACGGGAAGATCTGCCTGATGTACAGCAGAATCGCTAGCAGGTGAGGATTGGATATCACTTCCACCGATACTCCACCCCAACACTTCCAATGCATCACATCCGTCCTGTAACAACAGATGCGCGGCGTTGGCGAAATGCTCCAGGTCATAACCCTCGGCGTGTTTCATGCAGAGACAGGAAACACTGTTGAGTAAGTCGCGAGCGGCTTTGATGCGGTGCGCAGCGGTTTCCAGAAGATCGGAGGCCCCAGCTTCTGTGTCGATAAACAGTGTGGGGCCGCCGCTGGTATTGGCTTGAAGGGGGTGATACTTGGTCATCGGTTTGCTCTCTTGAGTCAGGAGCTACCACCGTTCGCGGCTAAACGAATATTGGTGGCAGCTGTACGCGGGTTAGCCGACCGGACAAGAGAATCCGGCACACCCGAAGATGTCCCCCGCACAGCCGCCATAAATGTAAAAACACGGGCAGCAAAAAGCGCCGCCATTGGGGGCGCTCGTGCACTCTTGTTCGACCGGCTAAGATCGATCACCGATTTTGTCGATGACGAGAGGACTATAGACGAGGTCCCAACGATACAACGCTGGATTTCTGTATCCCGGAACTATCCTACGCGAAACGCAGAATGGGTTTACAAAGCCAACTTTGGTCGGCCGCAAGCCTACCATCGCGTGCTCAATCTGTATCGAGCAGTTGGTCAATTACGCTTTCAGAGGGAGCTCGTCTCTTCTCATCCCAAGGACATAAACAAGCCTTCCGAACACGACGATTGCCCGCGAAAAGCCGCCATTCCTCAAGGGCCGAAAGCACTGGGTGCGGCCCGACGAACAACTTCGGGTGTCGATCAAACAGAAAGGCCCATAAGAGCTGTAGGGCAAAGCTGCGAACCCTGAAATCCAACCGGACGACGCGCTGATCGCAGCACGAACAGCCTACAGATTCCATCCGCCAAATCCTGTCTGCGGCGAGAACATGGCTGGCATCGCCATCCAGAGGGAATTTCTAAAGTGCGACCTCATTCATGAGAGATCGCATTCGATGCCTACCAAACATGTATTCCTGCCCCAACATCTCGCACTGGCGATTGCCTTGGCACTGGGTTGTGTCGAGTCTTCGATAGCTCAGTCAGTTGCCGGGGAAACCCGCCCCTTGGAAACAACAACCGAGATGCAGGCTCGTCTCAAGGCGTTCATGGCACCAACAGCGGATACGAAACGCGACAACGTGACGACCGTTCGCGAAGACGCCTTATTGAAGGACGACAGCAACGATCTGGTGATGGTCAGCAAGCAAGGCAGACTCTTCGGGCTCACCGACGGCGGCGGCGGAGCCAATGTCTTGCAGCTGGATACCCAGGGAGGCGAATTAGGCGAGATACGCAATTTCCAGGATCTGTATTTGAAGCAAGGCGAGTGGTCGAACGGCAGTCGTATCGACGCAAACAGCCTGGTCGACTCGAAGGCCAAATTGCTGAACAGCGGCCACATCAACGGCGCGGTGCACGTTCTTGGCGAACTCACCAACCAAGGCACTGTCACCGGACCTGTCTTCGTGGGAAAAAAGGCCCGCTTCAACGGCAGCGGGACGGTCGATGCGCTGGACGTGGCGGGCACCCTGGAAGTCGGCCCCGCAATGGGAGCCCCTTCGGTGACGAATGACCTGAAGCTTTCCAAGAGCGCGACGCTGGTTTACGCAATCGACGCCGAGAAAGGCAGCAGCACAATCAAGGTTGGCGGCACCGCTACGTTGGGCAATGCGACTCTGAAGATCCCCTCCGTACCGGGTGAGTTCGTCGACACAAACAGACGCATCGTGATCGAGGCGGAAAAGATTGAAGGGACATTCGGCAAGGTTGTCGATGAACTCGCCTTTTTGACCGCCACTCCTGATTACACCCTCGAAAAACAGGTGGGGCTGACCTTCGAGCGCAACGATGTCCCGCTGGGAGAGGCGGCTTCCTCCGCCAACGGACTCGAATTCGTGGAGGCCATTGAGCCGCAGCAATCGGTTAGCCCTGTACAGCCCGAGCCCGGCATCGCGGCACAAGTTGCGCACTCGCCTGCCGCCGAGCCGGAAGCCGATCGTCCAACGTCAGTGCCCACCGCACCCTCCACGGTTGTTGCCAGCACCGAGGTCAAGCCGGCCCCCAAAACCAACGCCGCCATCAACGCCCTGCTTGGCACCAATATGGCCACCGCCGCTGTCGCCATCGACCAACTGAGCGGCCATGACACGGCAAACCTTGGCAACGCCACCCTGAGCAGCGTCGCGCCAGTCAGCAGCGGTATGCTCTCGGCCATGGGCCGGCGAAACCCGGCGGCTGGGCACGGCAACGGCCAGGTCTGGGTCCAGGCCATCGGTAATAGTGGAAGCCTCGCCAAGCAACCGGGCGGCGTTGCCATGAAGCATTCGACACAAGGTTTGATGCTGGGAACCGACTGGGCTGTCAGCCCCGATTGGCGGCTGGGCCTTATCGGCAGCACAACCCGGACGCGGCTCGACGGCGATCAGTTCGACGGAGCTCTCGACAGTTGGCTGGTGGGCGCGTATGCCTTGCGCCAGGACGGGCCGCTGGCGCTGCGCCTGGGCGTTGTCCATGGCAATCATGACGGCAGTACCAAGCGCCACGTTGCCTTCAATAGGTTCAGGGATCGTCTGAAAGGTCGCTACGATGCGACGACGCAGCAGGTCTTCGGGCAACTTGGCTACCAGCTGGATATCGGCCATTTCGAACTCGAGCCCTATGCCCAAGTGGGCTACCAACGTTATCAACGTGGCGGCTTCACGGAGAAAGGCGGCGATGCGGCATTGCAGTACAACGGCCAGGCCCAGGAACACTTCAGCAGCGACCTGGGCCTGCGCCTCGCCCGCCCCTTCCTGCTTGATCGCGGCATGCGCGTGACGCCGCGTCTGGACATCGGCTGGAAGCACTTGTATGGAGACGTCCAGGGTAGCTCCCATCAACGCCTGGCCAGGGGAAGCAGCACTTATCACATCAAAGGTGGCGAACTGGACCGCGACAGCTTGCTTCTGCAGGCAGGGCTGGACCTGGCGGTTTCGCCACGTCATACCCTGGGGTTGAGCTACAGCGGCGAAACAGGGCAGGACAACCGCAACGGTGCGCTGGTGGGACAGTGGCGGATGGCGTTCTGACGGGCAAAAAAAAGGGGAGCACCTGCTCCCCCGAGGTAAAACGTTGCATCGAGGCTGTTTGGATCAGCCTTCGATTTCGACCAGAATCTCGCCCGGATTGACCCGGTCGCCCTTGGCGACATGAATGGCCGTGACCTTGCCCGGTATGGCTGCCTGGACTTCGGTCTCCATTTTCATGGCTTCGGTAATCAACACGGCTTGGCCGGCTTTCACCACATCGCCCTCCTTGACCAGCACATCAACGATGTTACCCGGCATGGTGGTGCTGACGTGGCCCGGTGCAGTGGCTTGCTTGCGCTTGCTGCTGCCGCCGCCGACAAATTCGTTGAGCGGTTCGAACACGACCTCTTCCGGCATGCCGTCGATGGACAGATAGAAATGACGCTTGCCCTCGGCCTTGACGCCCACGCCGGTAATGTCGACGCGGTAGGTTTCGCCGTGGACATCAATGACGAACTCGGTCGGCACACCCTCGCCGCCCGCAGAGCTCACACTGCCCGCTTCGGGGATAGGCAACAGCACTTCCGGGGTCAAGGTGCCGGCTTCGCGCTCCTCAAGAAACTTGCGACCGATGTCCGGGAACATCGCATAAGTCAGCACGTCTTCCTCGGATTTGGCCAAGGCGCCGATTTCGCCACGCAGCCGGGTCATCTCCGGCTTGAGCAGGTCGGCGGGACGGACGTCGATCACGTCTTCACTGCCGATGGCCTGGCGGCGCAGCTTCTCGTTCACCGCACCTGGCGCCTTGCCGTAGCCGCCTTGCAGATAGAGCTTCACCTCGTTGGTGATGGTCTTGTAGCGCTCACCGGCCAACACGTTGAAGAATGCCTGGGTGCCGACGATCTGCGAGGTCGGGGTTACCAGCGGCGGGAAGCCGAGGTCTTCGCGCACTCGCGGAATCTCCGCCAACACTTCGTTCATGCGGTTCAGTGCGCCCTGCTCTTTCAACTGGTTGGCCAGGTTGGAAATCATTCCGCCTGGTACCTGGTTGACCTGGACGCGGGTATCCACCGCGGTGAACTCGCTTTCGAACTGGTGGTACTTCTTGCGCACGGCGTAGAAATACAGGCCGATTTCCTGCAGCAGTTCCAGGTCCAGACCAGTGTCGAACTCGCTGCCCTTGAGAGCCGCCACCATCGATTCGGTACCCGGATGGCTGGTGCCCCAGGCGAAGCTGGAAATCGCCGTATCGATGTGGTCGGCGCCGTTCTCGACAGCCTTGAGCTGGCACATCGCGGCGAGGCCGGCGGTGTCATGGGAGTGGATGAATACCGGCAACGATTGCTCGGCCTTCAGCGCCTTGACCAGTTCGCCAGTGGCATAGGGAGTCAGCAGGCCGGCCATGTCCTTGATCGCCACCGAGTCGCACCCCATGGCCTCCATCTGCTTGGCCTGCGCCACAAAGGCTTCGATGGTGTGCACAGGGCTGGTGGTATAGGCGATGGTGCCTTGGGCATGCTTGCCGGCAGCCTTCACCGCTTCGATGGCGACGCGCAGGTTACGCACGTCGTTCATCGCATCGAAGATACGGAACACGTCGATACCATTGACCGCGGCCTTGGCGACAAACGCCTTGACCACATCATCGCTGTAATGGCGATAGCCGAGCAGGTTCTGGCCGCGCAGCAGCATCTGCAAGCGCGTGTTGGGCAGCGCTGCGCGCAGTTGGCGCAGACGCTCCCACGGATCTTCTTTCAGGAAGCGCACGCAGGCGTCGAAGGTGGCGCCGCCCCAGACTTCCAGCGACCAGTAGCCGACTTTGTCGAGCTTGTCGCAGATCGGCAGCATGTCTTCGGTACGCATGCGGGTGGCGAGCAGCGATTGGTGGGCGTCGCGCAGGATTGTGTCGGTAACGTGGATCTTCTTGGACATTGTCATGATTCCTTACAGGCCTGCGTGGGCGGCAATGGCGGCGGCGATGGCCAGGGCCAGCTCTTCGGGTTTGCGCTTGATCGAGTAATTGGTCAGTTCGGGATGGCTTTCAACAAAGCTGGTGTTGAACTGGCCGCTGCGGAATTCCGGATTACGCAGGATCTCCTGGTAATACGCGGCGGTGGTCTTGACCCCCTGCAGGCGCATGTCATCCAGGGCTCGCAGGCCACGGTCCATCGCTTCTTCCCAGGTCAGCGCCCAGACCACCAGTTTCAGGCACATCGAATCGTAGAACGGCGGAATGGTGTAGCCGGTATAGATTGCTGTGTCGGTGCGCACCCCCGGGCCACCCGGTGCGTAATAGCGGGTGATCTTGCCGAAGCTGGGCAGGAAGTTGTTTTTCGGGTCTTCGGCGTTGATGCGGAACTGCAACGCAAAGCCCCGGTGCTGGATGTCTTCCTGCTTGACCGACAATGGCAGCCCGGAGGCGATGCGGATCTGCTCGCGAACGATGTCGATACCGGTGATTTCTTCGGTGATGGTGTGTTCCACCTGCACCCGGGTGTTCATCTCCATGAAGTACACCTCGCCCTCGGCGAGCAGGAACTCCACGGTGCCGGCATTTTCGTAGCCCACGGCCTTGGCGGCGCGCACCGAGAGGTCGCCGATGTAGGCGCGCTGTTCAGGCGTCAGTTGCGGACTCGGGGCGATTTCGATCAGCTTCTGGTTACGGCGCTGGATCGAGCAATCCCGTTCGAACAGATGCACCACGTTGCCGAAACTGTCACCGAGGATCTGCGCTTCAATGTGCTTGGGATTGACGATGCATTTTTCCAGGAACACTTCCGCCGAGCCGAACGCCTTGGTGGCTTCGGAGATGACGCGCGGGAAGGCCTGCTCGAGCTCTTCGCGACTGTTGCAGCGACGGATACCACGGCCACCACCGCCGGACGTGGCCTTGAGCATCACCGGGTAACCGATCCGATCACCTTCGGTCAGAGCCTCTTCGATACCCGCCACGTTGCCTTCGGTACCCGGGGTCACTGGCACGCCGGCCTTGATCATGCTGCGGCGCGCTTCGGTCTTGTCGCCCATGCGGCGAATGACTTCCGCCGACGGGCCAATGAATTTGATCCCGCGCTCGGCGCAGATGTCCGCCAGTTCGGCGTTTTCCGAGAGGAAGCCGTAGCCGGGGTGCAACGCGTCGCAACCGGTTTCCACCGCCAGGTTCACCAGTTTGCGCGGATTGAGGTAGCCGGCCAGCGGATCGGCGCCGATGCTGTGGGCCTCGTCCGCACGCTTGACATGCAAGGCATGGCGGTCGGCGTCGGAATAGACCGCGACCGAGCGAATGCCCATTTCGGCGCAGGCGCGCACGATTCGGACGGCAATCTCACCGCGGTTGGCGATCAGGATCTTTGTTATCAATTGGAGGTTCCCTTGAGCCGGTGATACCCACGGCCTGAGGTCCAGGCCGATGCGTGACCAGATGTAACAATTGGTCGCCGCTCCACACTAGTCCCGGTCGTTGATTAACAAAAATGAATATTTGTTGGGTCGTGCATAAGCAAAGACTTATAGTCGTCTTGCCCGCCCCCGCCCCGAGAGCCAGATATATGCGTAAGTCATTGATGCGTATGACATTGCGTCAATTGCAGATTTTCAATGAGGTGTGCGACCTGAGGTCATACAGCCGCGCGGCTGATGAAATGTCTCTGACACAACCGGCCGTTAGCCTACAGATTCGATCGCTTGAAGAGCTGATTGGCCAGCCGCTGTTTGAGTACGTCGGAAAAAAACTCTACATGACCGAAGCGGCCGAAGCCCTGCAACGCGCCAGTCGGGATATCTTCGGGCGGCTGGAGAACCTCGACATGCAGCTTTCGGACATGCAGGGTTCGCTGCAGGGGCAATTGAAGCTGGCGGTAGAGTCCAGTGCCAAATATTTCGTCCCGCACCTGTTCGCCGCGTTCAAGCGCCAACATCCCGAGGTCAATCTGAACCTCACCGTGGTCAATCGCGGCCAGGTGATCCGGCGCCTTTCAGACAACCGTGACGATCTGGTAATCATGTCAATGGTGCCCCAGGACATGGGCCTGGAATTCCTGCCATTTCTCAACAACCCGATCGTTGCCGTGGCGCCGCCCGACCATCCGCTTTGCCACATCGGCCCGTTGCGCCTGCAGGACCTGGAACCTTATACGTTGCTGTTGCGCGAGCCCGGTTCGGGGACGCGGCTGGCGTGCGAGGAGTATTTCAAGGAGAAGCGGGTGCATTTCACCCAGACGCTGGAAGTGGCGTCGGCGGAGGCCCAGCGCGAGTGCGTGGTGGCCGGGCTGGGCGTGGCACTGTTGACGCGCCACGCCGTAAGCCGCGAGCTAAGCTCCGGCGCACTCATCGAGTTGCCGGTTGAGGAGTTGCCGCTGTACCGCAGCTGGTGCCTGGTGCAGGCCAGGGCAAAACGTCTGTCACCGGTGGCTCATGCCTTCCTGGCATTCGTACGCGGCGAGCGCGCCCAGATTATCGGCCTGGTTGAGCGTTTCGACGGGAAGCCGCCGGCGCTGCCTGCCAGTAATTGAACTCTACGGCGTCAGGAAATTCGCTGATTTCTGCCAGAAGCTGCCGTTGCTCATAGCGATCTTCGATTGCACGGCGGAACGCCATGCGGCGTTGGTCTTCCTGTTGGCGACGGGTTTTGGCGGCGCTGCGGTCTTCGTAGGACTGGGTCATGTCGAGACTCCCAAGACGTATACGGGAGTTTCAAGATGACGGCGCGGGATGACGATTTGGCGGCGCGAGCGTTACAGAACGATGAATTCGCAGGGGCGCTCCCCTGCCACAGAAACCCCTCGACCCCGGGAACAGCGCTCAGTCATCCAGCGCCTTCACCGACTTGGGCGACAACCGCAAGCTGCGAAGGCTGCGCTTCACACTCTTGAGGTGATTGACCAGGCTCGGGCCGCGCGCCATGGCGACGCCCATGGCCAACACATCGATAACCACCAGATGCGCGATGCGCGAGGTCAATGGCGTGTAGATTTCCGTGTCTTCATGCACGTCGATCGCCAGGTTCACCGTCGACAATTCAGCCAATGGCGTCTGGCTCGGGCACAAGGTGATCAGCGAGGCACCGCTTTCACGTACCAGGTTCGCAGTGATCAACAAGTCCTTGGAGCGACCCGACTGGGAAATACAGATCGCCACGTCGGTAGGCTTCAACGTCACCGCCGACATTGCTTGCATGTGTGGATCGGAATAGGCCGCCGCCGTGAGCAGCAGACGGAAGAACTTGTGCTGGGCATCGGCCGCGACCGCGCCAGAAGCACCAAAACCATAGAACTCGACACGTTGGGCCTGGGACATGGCCGTAACCGCTTTCTGCAGCGCCACCGGATCGAGCTTCTCGCGAACTTCCATCAGGGTGTGCAGGGTCGTGTCGAAGATTTTCAAGCTGTAATCGGCGACCGAATCGTCTTCATGAATCGCGAATTGGCCAAAACTTGCACCCGCCGCCAAGCTCTGCGCCAATTTGAGTTTCAGGTCCTGGAAACCCGAACAACCAATCGCGCGGCAAAAACGCACGATGGTCGGCTCGCTGATGCCGACGCTATGGGCCAGATCGGCCATGGAACTGTGCATCACTGCCGCAGGATCAAGCAGTACATGATCGGCGACCTTCAGTTCCGACTTGCGTAGCAGATGGCGCGACTGGGCGATGTGTTGCAACAGGTTCAAAGGACTGGACTCTTGTTATGGGGCGGGTGCCGGGATGTAGCAAGCTTGTAGTTATACTACAGGAATTGGCTTTCTGCCCGCCCAATACGTAACTGAATTGGCCTTGTTCCCCCTTGTTTTGGCGGGGGACGCTTCGTGTAGCCGTTACGAAGGCTAGCCATCGCAGGACCTCGGGCCCTTTGCTACAAAGCAGGCTTATTCTGCTCGAGCATCAGGCGGGCCAGGCCTTCGGCTCCCACCGGTCGGCTGATGAGATAGCCTTGAACCTCGTCGCATTGCTCGTTTTTCAGGAAATCCAGCTGCTCCTGCCGCTCGACACCTTCGGCCACTACCTTGAGCGACAGCCCATGAGCCATGGCGATGATTGCCCGGGTGATGGCTGCGTCCTCCCCTCCCTCCGCCAGGCCACGAACAAATGCCTGGTCGATCTTCACGTAATCCACCGGAATACGCTTGAGATAGCTCAGCGAAGAATAGCCGGTGCCAAAGTCATCGATCGCCAGCTTGACCCCAAGATCACGCAGTTGCTGGAACGTAGCGATGATGTGCTCGACGCTGTCGAGCAACTGGCTCTCGGTCAGCTCCAGCTCCAGGTATTGCGGGGCCAGGCCGGTCTCCTCCAACACTTGGCGTACAAGACTGACCAGTTTGCCCTGGCGCAACTGATGCACCGAGAGATTGACTGACACCCTGATAGGCGCAAGCCCCTGGCGCTGCCATTCGCACGCCTGCCAGCAGGCCTGGCGGAGCACGAATTCGCCAATGGGTCCGATCAGCCCGGTCTCCTCGGCCAAGCCGATGAAGTCAGCGGGTGGAATCTGGCCCATGGTCGGATGGTCCCAGCGCACTAGCGCCTCGGCTGCGTTCAGGCGGCCGGTCGCCAGGCACAGTTTGGGCTGGTAGAACACGCTCAGTTGCTGTTCCTCAAGCGCCTTGCGCAATTGGTTCTCCAATTGCAGACGTTCCAGCGTGCTGGCCTGAAGGCTGTCGGTATAAAACTGGAAGCTATTGCCGCCCAGGTGCTTGGCGTGTTGCATCGCCATGTTCGCCTGGCTGACCAACGTGGAGATTTCCCGAGCGTTGTCGGGCAACAGGCTGATGCCGATCGAAGCGCTGACCACCAGCTCATGTCCCTCGATCGTCAGTGGCAGCCGCAGCTTGGCTGATAGCCGGGTCGCTACCCTCGCCAGGCTGGAAAGGTTGCCATAGGCGTCGAACAACACGGCGAACTCATCTCCGGACAGCCTGGCAATGGTGCCGGCTTCCGGCAACGCATTGATCAGGCGGCGAGCCATTTTCTGCAGCAACTGATCGGCGATGTCGTGGCCGAGGCTGTCGTTGAGCAACTTGAAGCGATCAAGGTTGATGTGCAGCAGTGCCAGGCTGCGCCGCCCGCCCTGGCGAACCCGTTGATGGGCCTCGTGCAGGCGCTCGCGGAACAGCGAACGGTTGGCCAATCCGGTCAGCTCGTCGTAATGAGTGAGGTAGCGCATCCGCTCCTCGGATTCGCGGCGGGCCGAGAGATCGGCGAAGAAGCCCACTACATGGCTGACCTTTCCTCGCAGATCACGCACCACATTCAACTGCAACCACTGCGGGTAGAGCTCACCGTTGGCCCGCGCTTCCACCAGCTCGCCTTGCCAGGTGCCATGCTGCTTGAGGGCCTGGCGAATGATCGGATAGTGCCGGCGTGCATCGCGACTGCAGGGCAGGTCGACCACGCTGCGCCCCAGCATGTCGGCGATATCGAAGCCGGTAACCCGCGCGAACGCCTGGTTGGCGGCCAGCAACGCGTAGTTGGGGTCGAAAATCACAATGCCTTCGCTGGCTGCTTCAAAGACCGTGGCCGCCAGTTGCCGCTGTTGTTCAAGCTCTTTGCTGGCACTGATGTCTCGCCGGGTGCCGACCATGCGCAGCACCCGCCCAGTGGCGCTGCGTTCCACCGCCCGGCCACGGTCTTCGATCCAGACCCAATGGCCGTCGCCATGACGGACGCGGTATTCGATCTGGTAATCCTCGCTGCGGCCCTTGAGATGCTCAACCAGGGCACGCTTGAGCGCCGGAAGATCCTGTGGATGCAGGCGCGGGGTGAGATGACTGAGCATGGCCGTTATGTACTCGGGTTCCAGGCCAAACAGCTCCTTGAGTTGGGTGTGATGGACTTCATCAGTCTGCAGGTTCCAGTCCCACAACCCCAGCTCACTGGCCTTGAGCGCCAGTGCCAGGCGTGCTTCGCTTTTACTCAGCGCCTGGCTGGCCGCCTCCAGTTCAAGGCTGCGCTGCGCGACCCGCGCCTCCAGGCCAACCTGCGCCGTACGCAGCAGGGCTTCGGCAGAACGGCGTTGTTCGACCTCCCGGGCCAATGCCTCGTTAAGCTGGGCGCCGCGGGCTTGTGCTTGCTGCAGATGCTCGATCAGTGCCTGGTTCTGGAACCGGCGCAGCATGCCGTTCTGTATCAGCCGATTGACCTGCCAGGCCACCACACTCAGCGAAACCAGCACCACCAGCCCAAGCCAGCCCCAGCCACGCTGCTGCTCGTCGCCGCCCCAGAAAAGATAACCGATGGCCGGCAACAGGCAGGGCAAGGTAAAGGACAGGAACGCCGCAAGGCTCACGGCATAGGCGACACTCGCCGACAGCGTGGCCGCGCCGATCAGGCCGAATACCCAGGCCTGTTGTTGGAAGCTGTCCGCCGGGACCAGGGCGATACCGGCACCAGCCAGCGTCAGGCCGGTCATGGCCGAGCCCAGCAGGAACATGCGCAACCAGATCGGGTGCGCCTGGCGGCTTGGTATCGCCGAATCGAACGCGGCCACCTGAATCACCCGCAACGCCACCAGCGACAGCAACCAGACCAACCAGACGCTGACCAGGAAGTAGCGCGACGGCGTCCATAAGAGCGCCGCGCACACCAGCCCGTTGAGCAGCATGAACAGCGTGGGCAGCAGCGAACCCTGATATAACAGCCTGGTGCGTTCGACGGCCAT
Organism: Pseudomonas sp. Z2-11; assembly: GCF_054161305.1. Classification (NCBI taxonomy): domain Bacteria; kingdom Pseudomonadati; phylum Pseudomonadota; class Gammaproteobacteria; order Pseudomonadales; family Pseudomonadaceae; genus Pseudomonas; species Pseudomonas sp. Z2-11. The sequence continues at coordinate 43,444 of NZ_CP096395.1, read as the reverse complement.
TTCCGTGGCGTACTGCTTGCAGATGAGGCGCGGCTCCACGCAGGGCCCCGCCAGATCGGAACTGGAGGTCATAGGCGATGTTCTTGTTCTTATTCAGGGGCGCGTGCTGCACCCGAAACGAGCACCGAGCATACACAAGCCAAAGGCCATCCCACACTGCTCCTGCTCATAAAAACAGCGAAAAAGTCGCGATTCCATTGGGTAATAACCTTGGAAAGCGAGCCCCGCCCGTGCTTGTAGCCGCTGACCAACCGGTCATCACCCAGGAGGCTTTTTATCGGCTGATGCAAAGCTCGGTTTGCCCGGGGTGACGCCGCACCCTAGAATGCCTCGATGCGCGATGATCTCTCCCTTCTGCTGAATTCCCTGAACGACGCCCAACGCCAGGCAGTTGCTGCCTCCGTCGGTCGTCAATTGGTCCTGGCCGGTGCCGGCTCCGGCAAGACCCGAGTGCTGGTGCACCGTATCGCCTGGTTGATCCAGGTCGAGAACGCCTCGCCCCATTCGATCCTGTCGGTGACCTTCACCAACAAGGCCGCTGCCGAGATGCGCCATCGCATCGAGCAGTTGATGGGTCTCAACCCGGCCGGCATGTGGGTCGGCACGTTCCACGGCCTGGCGCACCGCCTGTTGCGGGCCCATTGGCAGGAGGCCGGCCTGAGCCAGACCTTCCAGATCCTCGACAGCGATGACCAGCAGCGCCTGGTCAAGCGGGTCATCCGTGAACTGGGCCTGGACGAACAGCGCTGGCCCGCCCGTCAGGCCCAATGGTTCATCAACGGCCAGAAAGACGAAGGCTTGCGCCCGCAGCACATCCAGGCCAGTGGTGACCTGTTCCTGGCGACCATGCGCAGCATCTACGAAGCCTATGAAGCGGCATGCCAACGCGCCGGAGTCATCGACTTTTCCGAGCTGCTGCTGCGAGCCTTGGACCTGTGGCGCGACCACCCGGGCCTGCTGGCGCATTATCAGAAACGCTTCCGGCATGTGCTGGTGGACGAATTCCAGGACACCAACGCTGTCCAGTACGCCTGGTTGCGCCTGCTGGCCAAGGGTGGCGACAGCCTGATGGTAGTAGGTGACGACGACCAGTCGATCTACGGCTGGCGCGGCGCCAAGATCGAAAACATTCATCAGTACTCGGCGGATTTCCCCGACGCCGAGGTCATCCGCCTGGAGCAGAACTACCGCTCCACCGCCGGTATCCTCAAGGCCGCCAACGCATTGATCGCAAACAATACCGGGCGCCTGGGCAAGGAATTGTGGACCGACGGCGGCGAAGGCGAGGCGATCAATCTGTACGCCGCCTTCAACGAACACGATGAGGCCCGCTATGTAGTGGAGACCATCGAGAGCGCGTTGAAAACCGGCCTGGCTCGCAGCGATATCGCCATTCTCTATCGCTCCAACGCCCAATCGCGGGTGTTGGAAGAAGCCCTGCTGCGCGAACGGATCCCTTACCGAATCTATGGCGGCCAACGCTTCTTCGAGCGCGCGGAAATCAAGAACGCCATGGCCTACCTTCGCCTGATCGAAGGACGCGGCAACGACGCGGCCCTGGAGCGGGTGATCAACGTGCCGACCCGGGGCATCGGCGAGAAAACCGTCGAGGCGATTCGCGACCATGCGCGCCATAGCCACGTGTCAATGTGGGAGGCCATGCGCCAACTGGTCGACAACAAAGGCGTTACCGGCCGCGCCGCCGGTGCGCTGAAAGCGTTCATGGACCTGATCGAAGACCTCGCCGCCAAATGCGCCGAGATGCCGCTGCACCTGATGACCCAGACCGTCATCGAGCAGTCCGGCCTGATCGCCTACCACGAGGCAGAAAAAGGCGAGAAAGGCCAGGCGCGGGTGGAAAACCTCGAGGAACTGGTCAGCGCCGCGCGCAACTTCGAAAACACCGAAGAAGACCAAGACCTGTCCCCGTTGTCGGCTTTCCTCGGTCATGCCTCCCTGGAAGCCGGCGATACCCAGGCCGACGAGCATGAAGACAGCATTCAACTGATGACGCTGCACAGCGCCAAGGGTCTGGAGTTTCCGTATGTGTTCCTGGTGGGCATGGAGGAAGGCCTGTTCCCCCACAAGATGAGCCTGGAGGAGCCGGGACGCCTCGAAGAGGAACGTCGCCTGGCCTACGTTGGCATCACCCGCGCGATGCAGAACCTGGTGCTGACCTACGCTGAAACCCGTCGCCTGTATGGCAGCGAGACCTACAACAAAGTGTCACGCTTCGTACGCGAAGTGCCGAAAGGTCTTATCCAGGAAGTACGCCTGTCCAACAGCGTCAGCCGACCGTTTGGCGGCAACCAGCAAGGCACGAGCAGCCTGTTTGGCGGTAGCGACATTCCGGAAACCGGCTTCAGCCTCGGCCAGGCTGTGCGGCATTCGGTGTTTGGCGACGGCGTGATCCTCAATTTCGAAGGCGCCGGTGCCCAGGCCCGCGTCCAGGTCAACTTCAGCGAAGGCAGCAAATGGCTGATGCTGGGGTATGCCAAGCTGGAAGCGATCTAAAAGAACCTGTGGGAGCGAGCCTGCTCGCGAAGGGGTTGGATCAGTTGACATTGATGTCACTGATACAGTGTCTTCGCGAGCAGGCTCGCTCCCACAGGGAACCACTCAGCATTCCGATAGAACTTGTCCCCCTTTCCTACAGCCCAAAGCGAACAGGCCTTCTAGCGCATCTGAAGCTGAACCTCAGCTGTCACGCAAAAGCCCGAAACACTCTGCCGCTAGCCAGCAACAGTTCACCTGTGCAACATGGCGCGCGTGCTATCCACAAATGGGAATGCCTTAATATGAAACGTTTTCTTAGCATCGCCATGGCGTTGTGCATCGGCCTGACGATGGCCATCGACGCCAATGCCGCCAAGCGTTTTGGCGGTGGTAAAAGTTCGGGCGCCGCCCCGACTCACCAGACCAGCCAGATGGCGCCGTCCTCTGCCGCCGGTTCAACCGCTGCCACCGCAGGCGCTGCCGGTGCGGCTGGCGCTGCCACCAAAGCCAGCGGTGCTTCGCGCTGGCTCGGCCCACTGGCCGGCATCGCCGCCGGTGGCCTGCTCGCCTCCATGTTCATGGGCGACGGCTTCCAGGGCATGCAGATCTTCGACATCCTGATCATGGCGGTCATCGCCTTCCTGGTCTTCCGCTTCATTGCCGCCCGTCGTCGCAAGCAGCAGGAGCAACTCGCTCCGGCCGGTCACGCGCCAATGCAACGTGAAGTGTTCAACCAGCAGCCTGCCAGCGGCTCGATCTTCGGTGGCTCAGCCGCTCCAGTGGCCGCCCGCCCGGTGATCAACGCACCCGCCTGGTTCAACGAACAGCGCTTCATCGAAGCCGCTCGCAGCCACTTCATGTCCTTGCAGCAGCATTGGGACTCGAACGAAATGGACAAGATCGCCGAGTTCGTAACCCCGCAATTGCTGGAGTTCCTCAAGCGTGAACGCGCCGAACTGGGCGACGGCTACCAGTCCACCTACATCGACAACCTGCAGGTGCAACTGGACGGCGTCGACGATCGGGCAGACAAGACCATCGCCACCCTGACCTTTGTCGGCGTGTCGAAGGACTCTCGCTTCGACCAGGGCGAAGCGTTCAGCGAAAGCTGGAACATGGAACGTGCCCAAGGCGAGAACCAGCCTTGGCTGGTTGCAGGTATCCGCCAGAACGGTTGAACCTTTGCGCGTTTCGCATGTTGAAATAAAACCCCGGCCTTGGCCGGGGTTTTCTATTTCACGGTTGCATCTATAGCGAGCTACTGTATAAACCGCCCCATATGAAACCGCGCCATTGAGAAAGAGGATCCCCGGACGTGGAAGAAATCATCGAACAACTGCGTGAAGCCAACGAACCTGTACCGGTTCCACTGGAGTTGCCTGACGAAGACTTGCTGGTAGAGATCGAGGAGCAACTGTTCATCGATATCCCGTTCGTCTTCAGGGAGTTTTTGCTGACTGTCAGCGACGTAGTCTATGGCAGCCTGGAGCCGGTGACCGTTACCGATCCGCAATCCCATACCTACTTGCCCGACGTGGCAGCCAATGCCTGGGATGCGGGTGTCGATCGCAGCCTGATCCCGATCTGCCAGGACGGCGACGATTATTATTGCGTCGAAGAAGACGGCACGGTGGTGCTGTGGCAGGCCGAGGAAGAGCTGATTGCCGAGGAAACCTGGGAATCGGTCTGGCACTGGGCACGGGATGTCTGGCTGGAAAGCTGACGCGCCCATGCCTGGCGTCGGTCAATGCCCGGACGACTCCTTGTGATTGTCCAGCGTATCGAGCAAGGCCACCTGCATCCGCGTATGCAGGCGGACGAACCAGCGCCAGAGCAGCGCCGCCACCGCAGTCGCCACCACGGCAATCAATACCAGCAACTTGTTGGTCGGCAAGATACTGGCCGACAAGGCTGCCAGCAGCAGGAAAATCACCAGCAGCGACAGGATCGGGATCACTTCGGCGATGACCCGACGCACGCGCTGCGTGTGGCGGCCGGCCATCTCCGGCGTGACACCCAACTCCGCCAGCAGCATCGACAACGCCTTGAGCTTGCGGTACGCAGCGATCAGGAACGGTAGCGACAACAGCAGCGCCCCACCCCAGATCAGTGCTTTTTGCCAGCTCGGATCGCTGATCCAGGCTTGCAGGTAAGCCGACATCCGCTCGGCGAAATAGCCGCCCGAAACAAAAATCGCGATGACCAATGCCAGGTTGATGCCAACCTGCAGCAGGATTCGCCTGATCATGGCGGCCACCAGGGCGCTCTCGCCCTGTGGCTGAATACTGCGCAACCATTCGCCATACATGCCCAGCACGCGCGTCAGCCGTTGCGGCATTGCCGAAGCCAGCCTGACTGACAGCGGATCCGCGGCCCGAATCAAGTAAGGCGTCAGCAGCGTAGTCAGTACCGACACAGCCACCGCCACCGGATAAAGAAAATCGCTGGTGACCTGCAAGGTCATGCCCAGCGAAGCGATGATGAACGAAAATTCGCCGATCTGTGAAAGTCCCATCCCGACTCGCAGGGAGGTGCGTCCGTCATTGCCAGCGATAAAGGCGCCGAGACCACAGGAGAGCATCTTGCCCAGCACGACTGCGCAGGTGATCACGGCAATCGGCCAGGCGTATTCAAGCAAGATCGCCGGATCGAGCATGAGCCCGATCGCCACGAAAAATATCGCGCTGAACAAGTCGCGCACCGGCTCTACCAAACGTTCGATTTTCAGCAACTGCCGGGACTCGGCCATGATCGCACCGATCAGGAATGCCCCCAGCACCATGCTGTATTCAAGCTTCACTACCAGCAGGCAGAAGCCGAAGCAAAGTCCCAACACCGTGATCAGCAGCATCTCGTTACTGTCGAATTTCGCCACGTACGCCAGCAATCTGGGCACCAGCAGGATACCGATGACCAACGCCACGATCATGAACAACGATAACTTGCCGACCGTGGAGAACACCTCGCCGGAACTCACCGTGCCGCTGACGGCGATGCTCGAGAGCAGGGCGATGATGCCGATGCCGAGGATATCTTCGACGATGAGTACCCCGAAAATCAGCTGCGCAAAGCGCTCGTTTTTCATTTTCAGGTCATTGAGCGCCTTGACGATGATCGTGGTTGAGGAGATGGCCAGGATCGCGCCGAGAAACAGCGAGTCCATGGTATTCCAGTCGAACCAGCGGCCGATTTCATAGCCGATCCAGATCATCAGGACAATTTCGAGGAATGCTGCGATAAACGCCGTGGCGCCAACCTTGAACAGTTTGCGCAGGCTGAATTCCAGCCCAAGGCAGAACATGAGGAAGATCACCCCGAGCTCGGCCAGGGTCTTGATGGTTTCTTCGTCGTGGATGAAACCGAACGGTGGCGTATGCGGGCCAATGATGAAGCCGGCGACGATATAGCCCAGCACCACCGGTTGCTTGAAACGATGAAAGAGTACCGTTACCAGCCCCGCCACCAGCATGATGATCGCCAGGTCCTGAATGAAGCTGATGGCATGCATAGTGAGGGCTCCTTGTGTGAATTACCTCGACGCGGAGTCGGGCGGTTCCGGTCCTTTTGTAGGAAATGCCTAAGTTGACGGGCTTTTGCAGGTTAACACCGCGACTTCCTGCAAAAAGACGGTGCAATATATGGAAACAGATCCACCCAAGCGTGACGGCAAGCAACGGCGCAGCGTCCCGATATGGGTGGCTGGAAAACGAGTGGCCACACCCCAACGCCCGCAGAGGCGCCTCCCCGAAATTGCTGCCTTGAACCGTGAGAACGTTATGGAACCCGGAAACGCCCAGCTGTCGATGACGGTGTTGATGACCCCCGATATGGCCAACTTCTCTGGCAATGTCCATGGCGGCACCTTGCTCAAATACCTCGATGAAGTTGCCTATGCCTGCGCCAGCCGTTACGCCGGCCGCTACGTGGTGACGCTTTCGGTCGACCAGGTCATCTTTCGTGAGCCGATCCACGTCGGCGAGCTGGTGACGTTCCTGGCGTCGGTGAACTACACCGGCAACACGTCGATGGAAGTGGGCATCAAGGTCGTGACCGAGAACATTCGTGAACGCTCGGTGCGCCATACCAACAGCTGCTTTTTCACCATGGTGGCCGTGGATGACCAACGCAAACCTGCTCCCGTCCCGCCATTGCACCCGCAGAACAGTGAGGAGAAGCGCCGCTACGAACAAGCCCAGCAGCGTCGGCAGATCCGCCAGGAGCTGGAACGGCGTTATCAGGAAATCAAGGCGGACGGGCCGTAAAGCCACCGAAAACCAACTGTGGGAGTGAGCCTGCTCGCGATAGCGTCAGCCCAGGCAACCGAAATCCCGTGGCGAGGGAGCTTGCTCCCGCTGGCCTGCGTAGCAGGCCCTGGCACTCCTGCAGGCAGACCGCATCAGCCGGTTTCGCGACTGCTGCGCCCGAGACGTCGGACCGGCCGAGCGGGAGCAAGCTCCCTCGCCACAGGGGCACCAGACATCAATCTGGCTCGCTCCCCTCAGTTTGCATGCGTCAAAGGCTGATCGGCGTGGCCTCGAAGCGCACGCGTGGATGGGCAATACGATCCTGGGCACGGATCAGTTGCAGCTCGTAGCTGGCACACGCCTGGGTTTCCAGCAGCACTTCGTGTACCGCCGAAGCGGTGAATTCGAATGCTGCCACCAGGCTGTCGCCCAACAGTATCCGCGCCAGGAACAACCCCGAGGTCAGGTCACCTACCCCTACCGGCTGACGGGGAAACGCCAGCAATGGACGACGCAAGTGCCAGCCCCCGTCAGCCGTGACCAGCAACATCTCGAAGCTGTCGTCGGGCTTGCCGGGGTAAGCCAGGTGTTTGACCAGCACCACCTTCGGTCCACGAGCCAACAGCCCACGTGCCATGGCCAGGCAATCGAACAATGATTGCGCCTTGCGCCCGGCAAAACTGTCCAGTTCCAATTGGTTCGGACACATGATGTCCGCCACGGCAGCGGCCTCTTCCAGCAGAAACTCGCTCACCTCGGGCGCCACGATGCAGCCCTTCTCCGGATGCCCCATGACCGGGTCACACAGATACAGCGCCTTGGGGTTGCAAGCCTTGATCCGCGCAACGCCTGCCAGGATCGCCTGCCCCTGGGCCGCGCTACCCAGATAACCGGACAGCACCGCGTCGCAATTGCCCAGCTCGCCAATGGCCGCGATCCCCTCAACGAGAAGTGGAATCTGAGCAGGCGCCAACACTTCTCCGGCCCACTGCCCGTATTGGGTGTGATTGGAAAACTGCACGGTATTGAGCGGCCATACATTGACGCCGACTCGCTGCATTGGAAACACGGCAGCACTGTTGCCGGCGTGACCAAATATCACATGGGACTGGATGGCAAGCAGATGAGGCGTACGTTTCATGCAGGAAGCTTCCGTAAAACGAATGAAATTCAAGCGGCGCAGTATGCGACTAAACGCAGCCTGTACGACAGACCGGCGACGCAGTTAAGCTGACGGCAACTTGTTGGAGCACTTCGTTCATGCTGACCCTTGGAAACATTTTCGTGCTGATGCTGCTGGCTACCGGTGGCGCCTGGCTGTGGCACAACCACGGCTTGCGCGAACGGGCTCTGGCGAGGGTCATGCAACACTGCGCCAATCTCAAGATCGAGCTGCTGGATGGCAACGTGGCGCTGCGCAAGATCGGGTTTGTGAAAGACGGCAGCGGGCGACGGCGCCTGGCACGTGTCTATAACTTCGAATTCACAGTGACGGGCGAGACGCGTCATACCGGCACCATCACTCAATTCGGCGCCCACAGTGCACACATCGAACTGGCACCCTATCCGATGCCGTTCGAAGAAACCGTGCAGGCGCCCATCGAACCGGTCCAGACCCGGCCCCGGGCCGAGGTTATCGAGCTGAGCCAGTGGCGTCAGGAACACAATAAATGGAAGCCCTGAAACGAGGCTGACTCAAGGGTGGCGGCAGCTCGCCAGGCTCGCTTGAAGGACTCCCACGTCTTGTGGTTCGGCGAAGATCAGTTCGATTCGCGAATCCTCTCGCCACTCGCTCGCTTGCCACTCTAGCGGCCCTGCGTCCAACGCATTGGCGGAAACCCAACCGCCCTCGCTGTGGATAACCATCTTCGCGCGTTTCCAGCCTTTGCCGTGCAGCCATCGAGACAGCTGCCCGACGTCGAATCGTAGGTCTGGATGCCAGCGCCAACCGATACTCCAGCTTTCGCCCTGCTGCTGATGCAGGCAGATTGGCAACGTCGGGTCACTCCAGATGGCCGGCATCTGCCCCAGGCTCTTGGGCACATTCAAGTTATCCACAGCCAAGTTATCCATAGCTCCGTCGCCGCGATTCGCCAGGCCGGGCAGCCGATCAATCGGCAACGCAGCCTGATGGGTCCAATACAGCGCAGTCTCGGGCAATTGGGAAGTAATGCCCACGCGATCGGCGTCGGTAAGGTCTTCGGACTTGTTCAGCACCAGCAACCCGGCGTCAGCCAGGACCTGTCGTTGCGCATCGGGCAACGGCTTGCCGTTCGCCATTGCCTGGGCATCCAGGACCAACACACAAGGCTGGATCGCCAGCACGCCAAGCCAGGGCGCTTCGTTCAGCTGTCGCAAGAGCTGCGCCGGATGACCCAGCCCGGAGGGTTCGATGAACAGACGGTGCGGCCGCGCCTTGCGCAATAAACGGCCAAGGCCGATCTGAAACGGCGCTCCATTGACGCAACACAAACAGCCCCCGGCCACTTCGCCCAATGCGATACCATCGGCGGCCTGGGTCAGCAGCGCGGCATCCAGGCCGATCTGGCCGAACTCGTTGATCAGCACGGCCCACCGCTCATCAGCCGGACGCTGAGCCAGCAATTGCCTGATCAGGCTGGTCTTGCCTGCTCCCAAAGGGCCGGCAATCACATGGGTGGGTATGTTCTGCAACATGATCGATAGGCTTCAACGGAGGTTTAAATGCGAATGATCGGTTGGCTGTTACTGCTGCTGACCTCGACCCAGGCCTTGGCCCAGGCGTGTGTAGTGCACAGCCAGGCGGAACGGCTCGATGTCAGAGTCTGCCAGCAGAACCGCAACATTCCGCAAAAACTGTTCGCCGACGGCTTCTGCCAACCCAGTCTGGCCGGGCAGAAGGTCGATGTGCAGTATGTCGATCAGTGCCCTGGCGGGGCATTTGGCATTTGCAGCAACGCCCAGGTCGCCAATATGCCTTATCGCCAGGATATTCACTATTACGGCGTGGCCACCGATGCGGCTTACCTGAAACCCTTTTGCGAAAGCCAAAGCCAGGGAAACTGGCTCAAGCCTTAGGCCAACCAATCCAACGAAAGGATCAAACGCCGTTCGCCGGGCGCCAGTTGCGGTGAGCGATGGATCAGCCCGTGACCTTCATTGCCTTGCCACTTTTCACCTTTGAGCAGCGCCACATCACCGCTGCGCATCTGCTGAATCAGACTCGCGTCGGCAGGCTCTGCTTCAGGCTGGGCTAGTCGTCGACGGTCCATGACGCCTTCCATGAGCCATTGGCTGCCGACGCCGGCATAGGTGGTGATCAGCCGCACCGGCACATGGTCGACGTGAAAACGGGGGCACATTGCATTATCCAACGCTCGCAAGCGCAGACCGACGCGCCGGGCACCGAGGAGGCAGGCAAACGCACTGACCAGCCAGGCGACATCCGCGACGAACCCTTCATATCCGTGCAGATCGCCGAAACCCGAGGCAAGGCCATGCAACACCGGCTGCGTATCCTCGCCCGGCAACTCAAGCACCATTGACTCGGCCAGGGGCTGGCCCATCGAAAGCAGCATCGCCGCAAAATCGCCGATATGCGCCGGGAGGTGACGCTGCCACACGGCCAGGTTGGTGTCGTCATCCAGAATCTGCGCGAAGGTAAGCGGCGTATCTCCGTGGACCTGACGCAGCTGCTTCAGACGAGGCGCCAGCATCACGCCGCAACCTCGTCATGCCACGGGCCGAACGGGTCTGGCAACTGCCGCCAGCGCTCGATGCCCAGGCTCATCTCCCCGTCTGTTAGCAGGCAAGCGTCCAGTTCGGTGGCGAGCAGCGCGAAGTCTATATTCTGACCAATGAATACCAGCTCCTGGCGGCAATCACCGGAGGTCGCCAGCCAGTTTTTCATGATCGCGGCGATGCTCTCCTCATCCTGCGGCCACTGGCTTTTCGGCACGAACCGCCACCAGCGCCCGGCGAACCCGTGACGCATCAACCCGCCGGCCTGGGACCAACTGCCGGCTTCCTCATGTTTGCTGGCGAGCCAGAAGAAACCTTTGGAGCGCAGGAGCGTGCCGTTGGTCCATGGGCGGTCGATGAAGTTGAAGAAACGTTGTGGATGAAACGGTCGACGGGCGCGGTAGGCAGTCGATGCGATGCCGTATTCCTCCGTTTCGGGCACATGCTCGCCGCGCAACTCGCGCAGCCAACCGGGCGCCTGGGCCGCGCGTTCAAAGTCAAAGCGGCCCGTATCAAGGATCTGCTCCAGCGGTACCTGACCCATGACCATGGGAATAATCTGCGCTTGGGCATTGAGACGCGACAGGATTGCGCTCAACTCTTCTCGTTCGGAGCGGCTTATGAGATCAATCTTGCTGATCAGGATCACGTCGGCGAACTCGATCTGCTCGATCAGCAAATCGGTTATCGAGCGCTCATCTTCTTCTCCTAGGGTTTCGCCCCTGGTGGAAAGGTTTTCGGCGGCCTGGTAATCCTTGAGGAAATTCACGCCATCGACCACTGTCACCATCGTGTCGAGCCTCGCAACGTCCGCCAGGCTGCGCCCTTCTTCATCGCGAAAGGTGAAGGTTTCGGCGACCGGCATCGGCTCCGAAATGCCCGTGGATTCGATCAGCAGATAATCGAAGCGGCCTTCCCTGGCAAGCTTGCCCACTTCCTCCAAGAGATCCTCGCGCAGCGTGCAGCAAATGCAGCCATTACTCATTTCGACCAACCGTTCTTCGGCGCGATTGAGGCTGACATCTCGCTGCACTTCGCTGCCATCGATGTTGATCTCGCTCATATCGTTGACGATAACGGCAACGCGCAGGTTGTCGCGATTACGCAACACATGATTGAGCAAGGTGCTTTTACCAGCCCCGAGAAATCCGGACAGCACGGTAACGGGAAGACGGTTAGGCATCAGGTTTATCCTCATCGGGGCGGCCGCTTCTGTGGCTCGTATCAGGTTTCGGTTCGGCTAAAGGGGTCAGTCTTTTTTTATGTTATAGTATTACACTCAAATACAGCCAACCCTTTCTGCTTCCGGGCTTTTACAAAATGCTCAGCTTCTTCAAATACCTGTTCGCGGCGCCACTGCTGCTGATAGCGATGGGCGTTTCGGCGCAAGGCGCTTTGTTGGGTACCTGCACCCGCAGCGCCAATGTGCTGGCCTGCGTAGATGGACAGGGCAATGCCTACAGCGTCGCTACGGCTGGCAATACAATTTATCTGCGAGGATACGAGGTGGCTGGCCACCGCTACTGGGCCCAGACAAACAGCCGATACGGCCAACTGACCTTCTTCACTGGACTGGCCTCCGATGGCGAAGCCTGGGTTGGATACAGCCGCCGAGTGGGTTGGACGACGATCAACCGTTTTTCCAGTTCTGGCGGCACCAAGGGCAGTTTTATGTGCGGTCGCATGAACGGCTGTCAGGAGTCTTCACGCTAACGTTTCACGTGGAACCATCGGGGATGAAACTCTATTCATGAAAAAGGTCTCGTCGATTTTATTGTTATACTATAACATTAAAAACGAATCTCTCTTGGACCTTGAAAATGAACGCGTTAACTCTGCCGGACATTGCGGCGCAGGCGTCTCGTCAAGCCATGCCGCTGGATTGGGTGGGCATGTGCGATATTGCCGTGCCGGTGCTGGTGGACGGCCAGCGTTTGAGCGCCTCTGCCGATGCGGGCGTCAGTCTCGATGATGGCGAAGCGCGTGGCATCCATATGTCGCGTTTGTATGTGGCACTCGAAAAGCTTGAGGACACCGCGCTTTCTCCGGACCTGTTACGCCGGATCCTGCAAGAGTTTCTGGACAGTCATGAAGGTCTGTCCCGGAGTGCATCACTGACCCTGCGCACCGATCTGATGTACAAGCGCCCCGCTTTGATCAGCCCACTCGCCGGCTGGAAGCGTTATCCCATCGTTATCGAAGCCCGCCTTAAACACTCAGTGTTCCACGTGGAACTTCAAATCGGAATTCCTTACTCGTCTACTTGCCCTTGTTCGGCGGCGCTGGCGCGGCAATTGATCCAGCAGAAATTCCTCGACGATTTCGCGAATACAAATCTGGAGCACGCTGAAGTTCTCGCGTGGCTAGGTTCTCAGAAAGGTATCGTGGCCACCCCTCATAGCCAGCGCAGCGTAGCCATCCTGAACCTGCGCTTGGACGCCAAGCTCGATGAGTTTCCGGTGTTACCGCTGATCAACGAGGCGGAGGCGGCGCTCGGCACCGCTGTCCAAACCGCCGTCAAACGCGTAGATGAACAAGCCTTCGCGCTCGCCAATGGGCAGAACCTGATGTTCTGCGAAGATGCCGCGCGGCGCTTGAATATAGCGCTGAGGCCGCTGCCCTGGATTTCCTCTCTTGACGTACGAGTCGTTCATGCGGAAAGCCTGCACGCCCACGATGCCGTCGCCCAAAGCCATTGGCAACGGGAGGAATCATGATTCGTTGCCAGGGATTGAGTTGGGGTATCCCCGGGCACCCTCTCACTCCACCTCTGCACATGGAGCGCCCGGAGGGCAGCCTGACCGCAATCATTGGCGCCAACGGATCAGGGAAAAGCAGCCTGCTGAAAGTTATCGCCGGGTTACAGAAGCCACTGACGGGGAAGGTCTCGCTCAACGTTCAACGGCGCGGCGGCGTGTCGTTCCTGCCTCAACAGCAGCACCTGGATCGGCAATTTCCCATCAGTCTGCAGGAATTGGTGGCAGCAGGTTCCTGGGGTAATCGACAGGAACCTGCCGCACGCAACCAACGACTCAAGGCGGTTCTCGACGACTGGGCCTTGAGCGGTCTGGAACACCGTCCGCTGATGGCGTTATCGGGTGGCGAGTTGCAACGGGCCCTGCTCGCGCGACTGAGCCTGACCGAAGCGCCACTCCTGTTGCTGGACGAACCCCACGCAGCCCTTGATGAAAAAGGCCAGGCACTGCTGTGGGACAACATTCAGCGATGGCATCGCGAAGGGCGCACCCTGGTGGTGGTTTGTCACGATTTGGCTGCGGTGCATCAACACATTCCCCATACATTGCTGATCAATCCGTCCGGCTGCGTATTGGGTCGCAGCGCCGAATTGATCGCCCCGACGCCTTACACACAGGTCGCTTGATGCTTACCGCCACCCACTTCTGGCAGCCCTTCCAAGAATTTGTCTTCATGCGCCGGGCCTTGTTGGGCGGATTGGTGTTGGCATGCAGCACGGCTCCGCTAGGCGTGTTCCTGATTTTGCGGCGCATGAGTCTGATCGGCGATGCGGTAGCTCACGGCATCTTGCCGGGCGCGGCCCTGGGTTTCTGGTTCGCCGGTCTGAGCCTGCCAGCCTTGACGGTGGGTGGCCTGGGCGCTGGCTTGAGCATGGCCGGGCTGGCGGCGTGGATCACCCGCCGCACCGGCCTGCGGGAAGATGCCAGCCTGGCGGCGATCTACCCCATCTCTCTCGCCGCCGGGGTGTTGATCCTCGGTATGGCCGGTAAACGCCTGGACTTGCTGCACCTGTTATTCGGCTCGGCGCTGGCGGTGGACGGCCCGACACTCACCGGCATGCTCTGGGTTTCGGCGGCCAGTCTGGTGGCGATGGCGTTGATTTACCGCCCGCTGTTACTCGACACCCTGGACCCACTGTTTCTGCAAACCGTCAGCCGTCTGGGTCCACTGGCCCACGGCGTATTCCTGACCCTGGTGGTGCTGAACCTGGTCATCGGCTTCCAGGCCATCGGCGCGTTGATGGTGGTCGGCCTGATGATGCTGCCGGCGGCCGCGTCGCGATTCTGGAGTCGTCGCCTGCCGATGTTGATGCTGGTCGCTGCATTGCTCGGTTGTCTCTCGGTGTGGCTGGGCCTGCTGTTGTCCTTCTATTTTTCGCTGCCCAGCGGGCCGGCCATCGTGTTGGTGGCGGGCGCGTCATATCTGTTGTCCGTGGTATTCGGTCCGGTGCACGGCTTGCTGCGCCGCCCGCCCCTGCTTACATCCCAATGAGGTGTTACCTGATGCGCGCCCTGCTCCTGATATTCAGCTTGATGCTGTCCATGTCCCTGTCTGCTGCTGAAAAACTCAAGGTGGTGACCAGTTTCAGCATCCTTGCCGACATGACCCGACAAGTCGGCGGCGAGCATGTCCAGATCACCAACATGGTGGGGCCTGACGCTGACGCACATACCTATGAACCCACGCCGGACGACGCCAAGGCGTTGCTCGGGGCGAAACTGATCATCAAGAACGGGTTGGGCTTCGAGCCGTGGCTGGATCGCCTGGTGACCAGCACCGAAACCGGTGCCCCGGTCATCAGTGCCAGCCGTGGCGTGATTCCACGCTCGCTGGAAGAAGATGGCGAGACCATCCCCGACCCGCACGCTTGGCATAACCTCGCCAACGCCGTGCTTTATGTCGGCAACATCACCAAGGCATTGGAGGCGGCCGACCCGGCGAACAAGGCCGACTACGAACGTAACAGCCAGGCGTACCTGAAGAAGATTTATGCACTACTCGCCGAAGCCAAGGCGAAGTTCGCTGCGTTGCCACCGGGCAATCGCAAGATCGTCACGTCCCACGATGCGTTCGGTTACCTGGGCCAGGCTTATGGTATCGAGTTTCTGGCGCCGCAAGGGTTGTCTACCGAGCGTGAACCGTCAGCCGCGGAAGTCGCTGCGTTGATCACCCAGATTCGTCAGGCAAAA
Source organism: Pseudomonas sp. Z2-11 (assembly GCF_054161305.1). Lineage (NCBI taxonomy): Bacteria > Pseudomonadati > Pseudomonadota > Gammaproteobacteria > Pseudomonadales > Pseudomonadaceae > Pseudomonas > Pseudomonas sp. Z2-11. The sequence goes on along the minus strand of NZ_CP096395.1, from coordinate 28,038 downwards.
GTCAAAGCCGTGTTCATGGAAAACATCAAGGACGCGCGCCTGCTCAAGCAGATCGCCGACGAAAGCGGCGCGCACATCGGTGGCACGCTGTACTCCGATGCCCTCGCCGCCAGCGGACCGGCCAGCACCTTTACCGGTCTCTTCGAATACAACCTCAACACACTCTACGAGGCACTGGGGCGGCCCTGATAACAGGCCGCTGATCAAGCCCTCGGCTTGACCGTCCCGCAATCCTGCCCCAGCCATACGGCGCGGGTGTCCAGGCTGCCGTTCTGCTGGATACCCGTGGCGTTGAACGTGCCATTGACCTTGGTGGTGAATTCGCGATCGCTCTGGAATGTCGCGATACCGTTGCCCTGGGCTTTCGGGCAACTGAAGCGGAATTTCCACTGGTTGCCGGTACGCTCGGTGATCTGCTGCTTGCAGCCTGATTGCGGATCCTGCAGCGGGATGTCATTGGTCTGCACCTGTGCCGGCGTCAGGCACACCCGAATCCCCTTGCCCCCCATGGTGATGCCCTGCTTTTCGAGCATTGCCCGCTGTTCAGGCGTCATCTGGTTCTGCAGTTGACCAAGGATCAATTGAAGGTCCGGCAGGTTCTGGTTGTCGACTTTCATGTTGCTGGTCGTCAATTCCCACAAGCCTGGTTGAAGCATCTGCGCCTGAGCCGCCACAGGAACCGACAAGCCAACGGCCAAGGCCAAACCCAGCAGACGAACATTCATTGCACAAACTCCAGAAGACAAGTGGCCGTTAGACGCTGCCTTCAGGCTTCGGTTCAGACCCGCACCGAGTGAATTAAATAGGGACATTCGCCCTGGAACATGGTCTGTTAAGCATTGAAGTTTCAGGAGCAAGGCAGCCCCATGGATTTTTTTGGCCCGCATGTTTTCGGTTACCTGATCGCGCTGCTCCATACCCTCGGCTCCATCGCCGCCGTCCATGCGGTGCTGACGGTGCGTACCGCCCAGGGCTCGATTGCCTGGGCCCTATCGCTGGTATTCATCCCCTACCTGACGTTGATTCCTTACCTGGTCTTCGGCCGCAGCACCTTCGACGGCTACATCAAGGCACGTCGACAAGCCAACGAGGAAATGCGCAAGGCGATCTCCGAGCTCAACTGGCGCCCCTGGGTCGAAGAAGCGCTGGCCGCTCGCGCGTCCCAGGCCTACGCCTCGTTACGAGCCATGCCGAAGTTGGGACGCACGCCGTGTCTGGCAAACAATCAGGTGCGTCTGCTGGTTGATGGCCCAGCTACGTTCGAAGCGATTTTCCAGGCCATCGAGAGCGCTCGCGAAGCGGTTCTGGTGCAATTTTTCATCATCCACGACGACCGGCTCGGTCAGCGCTTGCATGCGTTGCTGCTGAAGAAAGCCGCTGAAGGTGTGGCGGTCTATCTGCTTTACGACCGTATCGGTAGCCATTCCCTGCCCCATCGTTATGTCCAGGCGTTGCGCGACGGTGGCGTTCACGTCAAAGCGTTTGCCACTCGCAGCGGTTGGCTTAACCGGTTCCAGGTCAACTTTCGCAACCACCGCAAGATTGTCGCCGTGGACGGCGTCCTGGGGTTCGTCGGCGGGCACAACGTGGGCGATGAATACCTGGGGGAAAAACCACCCCTGGCACCGTGGCGCGACACTCATGTAGAGGTACGCGGCCCAGTGGTAGCGAGCATGCAGGAGTCCTTCGCCGAGGATTGGTTCTGGGCGGCGCGCTCCCTGCCGCCGCTGATTCTGCCGGACGCTTATCCGGACGATGGAGTGCTCTGCCAACTGCTGGCCAGCGGTCCGGCCGATGCCTACGAAACCTGCTCGCTGTTCTTCGTCGAAGCCGTTCATGCGGCAAGCGAACGCATCTGGATAACCACGCCGTATTTCATTCCCGACGAAGCGGTCTTCGCGGCTTTGCGCCTGGCCGTGCTGCGTGGCGTGGACGTGCGCATCCTGTTGCCGTCGCGACCGGATCACCGGATCGTCTACGCTGCGTCCAGTCTCTATGCGTTCGAAGCGGTGCGCGCCGGCGTGCGGGTGTTTCGTTATGAGCCGGGTTTCCTGCACCAGAAAGTGGTGCTGATCGACCGGGAAATCAGCGCCATCGGCAGCGCGAACCTGGACAACCGTTCGTTCAGGCTGAATTTCGAAGTCATGCTGCTGACCGTCGACATGGCCTTTGCCAGCGAGGTCGAGCAGATGCTCGAAAAGGACTTCGCCCAGGCCCACGAAGTGGCCAAACGGGAAAGCCGGGAAACCCACCGCCTGCAGAAGGTCGGGATGCGGATCGCCCGGCTGATTTCGCCGATTCTTTAAGGCGTGTAGATGTCGTCGCGGGTCCAGGGCAGCTCATGGCTACCATCAGCGTGGGCCTTCACCGCGAGGATCTGATGCAGGTTTATCCAGCCCTTGGCGAATGCATAGGCGCAGCCGGCCAGGTAAAGACGCCAGATCCGCAGCGCCTGTTCCGGCACTTCCCTGGAAGCGGCTTCGAGGTTGTCCTCAAGGCGCTCGCTCCAATGGTCGAGAGTGCGCGCGTAATGCATGCGCAGGCTTTCCACATCGACAATTTCCAGCCCCGCTTCGCTGATCTCGGCGGAAATCATCGACAGATGAGGCAACTCACCGTTCGGGAATACATACTTTTCGATAAACTCACCCGCGCCGCGACCTACCGGACGCCCGTCGGTGTGCTTGGCGGTAATCCCGTGATTCATCACCAACCCACCCTCACGGACCGCGCCGTACAGCGTCTTGCAGTACTGCGCCAGGTTGGCATGCCCGACGTGTTCGAACATGCCGACGCTGACCACTTTGTCGAATCGGCCATCCTGGGGCAGGTCCCGGTAGTCCAGAAGCTGGAGCTCTACCTGGTCCTCCAGGCCTTCGACCTTTACCCGCTCCCGCGCCAACGCAAGCTGCGCCTTGCTCAGGGTAATGCCGAAGACCTTGGCGCCGAATTCCCGTGCGGCAAAGCGCGCGAGCCCACCCCAGCCGCATCCGACGTCCAGCAGGTAATCGCCGGGTTGCAGGCGTAGCTTGCGGCACAGATGGCGGAATTTGGCTTGTTGCGCTTGCTCGAGGGTTTCACTGCCGGTTTCGAAATACGCACAGGAATACACCATGTCGCTGTCGAGCCAGAGCTGATAAAACGCGTTGGACAGATCGTAATGATAGGAGATGGCCTTGGCGTCGGTTTCCTTGTCGTGCACCGCACGCACCGGCAGGTGGCTCTCGTCTTCGTCCACCAGAGCCTGGCTCAGCTCATCACACACCCGGATGACTTCGTTGATCGAGCCCTCCAATTCGAGTTTGCCTTCGACAAACGCCGCTCCCAGGGCATCCAGGCTGGGATGGGTGAATTGCGCGACCATTTGTGGGTCCTTTACCACGATCGTGACGCTGGGATCGGCACCCAGCGTAAATTCATGGCCGTCCCAGAGCCGCAACCGAAGCGGTAGGCGCAAATTCTGTAAGGCCGGTGGAAGTTGAGCCAGCATGTAATAACCTCCCCATGTTTCAGATTGTTTCAGACGTCTGAAATGAGGGTAGACCATCGTGGAAAAATAGCAGGCTATCGAATTTATAGCCTTTTTCTATCGTCTTCCATCTACCGCCGAGCGGTGACTGCCTGGATTGGTGGGCCCTCTCGCTAGAGACTGCGGGTGCGGGCGACAGTTCGCTCGGGGGTCGTCAGCGGCTACCCGGCTGGATCTTCGCCAAGGGCTCGTGAAACCGCAGCAGTCGTCCCGCATTGCCCAGCACCAGCAATGTGCTCAGGTTATGCAGCAACGCGGCAATCATCGCCCCCGCTGCTCCGAGCCAGCCGAACGCAGCGAAAGCGACGATCGCCAGCGTCCAGCCCAAGCCGATGATCACGTTGACCTGCAACGTGCGTCGGCACTGGCGACTCAACCGCACGCAAGTTCCGAGACGTCGCAGATCACTGCCGATCAGCACGATATCCGCCGACGCCAGGGCGATATCGGCACCGCCCGCGCCCATCGCTACGCCCACCACACCGGCTTTCAGCGCAAGCGAATCGTTGATCCCGTCACCCACCACCATCGGACGGAAACCCTGGTCGATTTCGGCCATGACTCGGTCAAGCTTATCCTCCGGCAGCGCCTGTGCCTGCAGCTCGCTGATACCGACATCGTGCGCCAGGGCGGCGGCCACACTCTGGCGATCACCCGTGAGCAATAACTGGCGTCCCAACCCCAGCGCCCGCAGTTCGGTCATGGCCACCCGCGCTTCCGGCTTGACGCTGTCGGCCAGCAGCAGCCAGGCGCGAAACTGCCCGTCCAGTGCCAGGCCGGCGATCGGGCCGTCATGACTGGGAACGGTCGGTGTCTCGATGCCCAACCGGGCAAACAATTCGGGTCGGCCAAGGGCGGCCTCCCCCTGTCCTGTCATGGCAACTACACCGAGGCCCTGGCGTTCGTGAATATCGGTCAGCGGCAGATAATCTTGCGCTGTCACCAGCCCCGCCAAGGCACGACTGACCGGATGACTGCTGGCCGATCCGAGGCTCGCGGCCAATGGCAGCAATGCGGCAGGGTCGTCCTCGGTACTTTCGATCGATTGCAGGCGCAGGGTGCCGTAGGTCAGGGTCCCGGTCTTGTCGATGACCAACGAGGTGAGGTCCGCCAGCTCCTCGAGAAAAGCCGAGCTGCGAATCAGGATGCCGTGGCGCGCCGCCACCGCAATCCCGGCGATGGCTGTCGCCGGGGCTGACAGCACCAAGGCACAGGGACACGCCGCCACCAGTACCGCCAACATCGCCTGGGCGTCATTGGTGACAAACCAGGTAACCGCCGCCAGCAACAACACCAGCACCAGATAACTTCCGGCGTAGCGTTCCAGCAAACGAGTAATAGGCGGTTTCGAGCGCTCGGCGTTCTGCATCAGCGCAATGACTTTGCCCAGCGTCGATTCATCGCCGGTGCGGGTCACCTTCAGGCGCAACAGACCGTCGAGGTTGATCGCGCCGCCAAAGACTTCAACACCCGCCATGGCCTCCAATGGCACCGACTCACCCGTAATGGGCGCGGTATCGAGGCTCGCTTGGCCGGACAGCACCCGACCATCGGCGGGCACCCGGTCGCCGGCGCGGACCTCCACCACATCGCCGGGTCGCAACGTAGCGTTGTCCACTTCGATGATCGAGCCATCAGCCTGCACTTTGCGTCCCTGGCTGCGGGTCAGTTGGCCAAGGGCATCGATCGCTTCCTGGGACCCGATGACGCTGCGCTCTTCCAGCACATGGCCGAAAATCATGATGATCGGCAACAGCGCCGCCGTCAGCAGGTCGCCGGTAGCCCAGGCCCCCAGCATCGCCAGGGCGATCAATTGATCGGTAATCCCATGCAGGCTTGGATAACGCAGGCTGTACCAGGCCGAGCGCATCACCGGCACCGCGACCAACAGCGAGGCAAACCCCAACAGCAGTTGGCTGACGGTACCCTGCTCCGGCAACCAGACGCGCCAGGCCAGGCCCAGGGCAAGCAAGCCGAGGGCGAGCATCGCCAGGGTCAGTTGCCGAGCGGCCGAGCGTTGCTCGGCGGTGGACAGCATCGGCATGTTGATACTCTGCGCGGTCATTGCCCGCCTCCCTGGATGATCAGACGAGAATCGTCTTTCGGGTCGACCGTGGTGACGGAACCAGCCCGACCAAGAATCCCGGGCATGCGTTCGCGGTACAGACGCTGCAGCATCTGCGGATCGCTGTCCTGGGTTTTCGCCAGCCCCGACACCGAGGCTGTATCGGTCGACGCCTTGGCAAGTCGTTCGCTGGCCTGGGCATGGGCGACTTGTAACGCACGGTCGGCTTCCTCGCGGGCAGCCTGGGTCTGTTTCTCCGCCTCGGTTCGGGCGTTGGCGACCGCTTTGTCGGCCTGCTGGCTGGCCGTCAGCACCGCATTGAATGCGCTCACCGCCGGCCCCGGCAGGCTCGATTGCACGTCGACCCGCACCACTTCGATCCCCAAGCCCTGCCCTGTCGCGGTCAGGTCAGCCAGGCGCCGATTGATGCCCTGCACCAGGTCGCCACGCAAGCGTTCACGGCGCTCCGCGGCCTGGGTATCGCTGCCCATCAGTTCGGGGCGGGCCACCAGAATGGTGTCCAGGTCTCGCGCCGCGGCAAGCGCCACCGCACTTCTCGTCGCCAACCGGTCCAACGCTGGCAATACACGTTCGCCTTGGAGGACAAACGCATAAGGCTCGATGACCTTGTAAAAGAGCCGCACATCAAGTTGCACCACGCCCGCATCGCCGGTCAACAGATAACCGGAGCCCGCGAGTTCATCGCTGACCGGCGTGGCAAAACTGGCGACGCGATCAGCCTGCAAGGCCGCATCCGAACGCAGCAGACTTTCCACCCGGCGCTCCAGCACCCGGTCTGCCGCCGGCAACAAAATTACCTGCTCCACGGGACGCGGCCACGCCAGCAACAGACCGGCGTTCTGGATTCGGTCCAACGCACCAAAGTGTAAAACCACCGCCCGGCTCTGCGGATCGATTTGCCGCACATTGGAAAATACCCAGGCCAACGCCGCCAGGACAGTCACAGCATAGAGCGCGAGGAACGCCAGACGCCCGGCTTGAATCCACGGGCTGGATAACTCATTTGTTCCACGTGGAACCACGCTCATGGTTGTGTTCCACCTTTAGGCTCCAGGGCGGGTGGACCATCCACCAGAACGCGAAACGGTGCCGCATCAGTGCGCAAGATCAGTTTGGTGCCGGGGCCGACAATGGTGTTCAAGGTGTCCAGCGAGCGCAGCAAATTATAAAGCTGCGGCGAACCGGCATAGGCCTTGCCGTAGATTTCAGCTGCTTCGACGCGGGACTGCGCTTCGATACTGGCTGCTTTAACCGTGGCATCAGCCTGCATGATTCGCGCATCGCGTTCGGCCGCCGAGCGAATCTGCGCCGCTTCGCGTTTACCGATGGCTGTGCGCTCCGTGGCGATGGTTTCACGTTCGGCACGCATGCGGTCCACGGTCGCGGTGAGCGTCACCGAGGGCAACGTCAGGCGTTCGATGCCCACCTGCAAAACCCGAACGCCATAAGTGGCGAGCAATTGTTGCTCGATCTGCTGACGCAACTGGGCTTCGAAATCGGCGATATGCACCTGACTGGCGTCGGTATTGACCAGGTTTGCCAAATCAAAACTGGCCGCCGTTGTTTCCAGCGCCGAGCCGACGAAGGTGCGAATCTGCCGCGCGGCTTCGTCCGGCTGATTCTGCACGGCGCGCATGAAGCGCTGCACATGGTCCGGGTCACCTTGGACCTGCCACGCCACATAGGCCTGGACGATGATCCGCAGACCGTCACGCGTACCGACGTCCTGCAATCCGCTGGAGGTGGTGCGCAGCCTCAGGTCTACGGGGATCGCCGCCTCGAAAGGTGCCGGCCAGCGCCAGCCCAGGCCGGGTTGCAAAAGTACCCGCGCCGGGTTGCCGAAACGGGTAATGACAGTGGCCTCCCCCGAACGCACCTGTACCAGGCTGGCGGCCGCAACGGCAAACGCCACCAGCAGCGCGGCCCAGCACATCCGCCGCCATGGAAACGGGCCGGCTTGCTGCGGATCGCCATGATGGTGGTGATGTCCATGATGATGCCCGGCATGACCGTGATCGTGACCGGCATGGTCGTGATGACCATGGGAAGAGGACTGGCTCAATGGGCAGCTCCTGGCTGGACAGGTTGGTTTGGCGATGCGGGATCCGCCGGCAGCGTGAAAGTGCGCAGGTCAATGGTCGGCGCGTTGCCGTTGCCGCCCAGGCGATGGTCAAGGATCAGTAAGCTGGCGCTGCCGAGGCCCTGGCTCAGTTGACCGAGGTATTGCTCCAGCACGAAGGAATGGCCAGCCGTCGCGTAGGCTTGGCGCTCGGCGCGAAAGCGCAGGTCGGCGGCTTGGGCAGTGGCGTTGATTTCACGCGCCGTGGCTTGGGCCTGGTCGTTGGCAGTGCTGGCTTGCAGTTGCGCCTGGTTGACCTGCTGCGCAGCGGCGCCACGCTCGCGGGCGATTAACGCCTGGGCGCCGATCTGCGCCGCTTGCACACCGTGGTAGGCATTGGCTGCGCCGGCCGGCGGATGGATCGCCTCGACCACTGTCGCAAGAATCTCTACGCCACTGTCGAGCGATTGCAGATCGGCCTGTACAGCGCGACCGATTTCCTCCGCCAGGCTGACACGGTCCGCGCCCAGCAAGCCATCCAGCGTGCGCGAGGCAAATTCATGCACCAGGACGCGGCTGGCCGTGCTGCGAATCAGCGTCGGCACATCCGCACTGTGGTAAGTCGCCGCCAGCGCCGCTGCATCCGTCAGGCCGATGCGATAGACGAAGCGTACGTCCATGTTGACGATCTGGAAGCTCTGCTGATCCGCGCGACGGCTGGCGATAACCTGGGATTTGTCATTCACGTGGCTGGCATCCCACAACCGATTGGCGATAGCCGGAGCCGGTCCCTCTGCCGGTTCCGCGACCGAGGCCGTCTTGCCGTCGCCGCTGGTAGCCAACTCGTGGACGACACCGTTCTCGACGCTCAATACCCTGCCCCATGGCCATGGCAAACCAGCGTGGAGGCCCGGACCAAAGACCTGTACCGGCTTGCCGAAACGTTCATAGATGCCGCGCCCTTGCAGCGGCACCTCATGCACGCCGGTCAGCAGCCACCCGACCAGCGCCACCAATGCCAGCACCGGAACAAATGCCCGGCGCATGTAGCTGAACGCCCAGATCTGGCGCAGGTCGATGCCAAAACGATTGTGCAACTCATGCTGCAGGGCCAACAGCGGTCGCGGCGGCCAGCGCAGCAGATCGGCGACCACACTGCGTCCCAAAAGTGTCGGTTCCAAGGTGTTCCGGCGCGGGCTGAATAACGCCAGCAGCGCGCGTAGCATCAACTCCACCGCCACCAGGCCCGGCAACAAACCGATCAGCACCGCCAGGCGTACCGGCCAGAGGGACGCCTCCCCGGCGAAGAGCAGACACACGGCAGCCAGTACCAGCACGATGATCGGCACCCGTGTCAGTTGCGCCAGCGGCGCCGCTTCGGGCCATTCGATCGGCGACTGTTGAGCCAGTTGGCGCTCGAACACCAGCAACCCGAACGCCAGCACTAACGAAAGCACCGCGCCGACGCTGGCCGCCACGCCAAGCGAAGCGGCAGGCAACGCCAAGTCCCAGGTTTGCTCCAGAACCAGCAACGACAGCAGCGCCCAGCCGGCAAGCCACAGAAGCGGTCCGCCGATTTGCTGCAGCAGACCGATCCAGCGCGCGCTGATTCGCTCAAGCAGGCGCTCGTACCAACCCGAGTTATCAACAGGCTCGTCTTCAACAGGCAGGATATCCACCACCGGCAGCAGGGCCTTGCTGCGCCATTGCGTGATCCACCAGGCCGATTGCAATCCGGCCACCAGCACCGATAAAGCCGCGCCTTGGCTCACCAGCAACGCCGGCCATATCGATTGTGGCGAAAAAAGCCCGATGAAAAACGCCGACACCAGCCCCAGCCCCGCAAGGCTGCCCAATACGAGCGCGATCCGCTTCAAGCGCAGCCCTTGGAATGCGGCGCGCTGGAAGCGCGGCCAGTCGGCCACGTGTGCCCCGTCTATTTCCAGATCGACTTGCATGTCACTCCACTGCTTGTGGCATTCGAGAACCGGACACGCGAGGCCTACGTCACCGCATCGTTCCGTTACATGTCGTTACTTTATAACCAACGCTGTGAAATTTCCGTTTTGAATTCTTCATGGCAAACCCTGCGGCGAACGCTTGACTTAAGCCTTGACCGTTATCGGCGAAAACGCTCATATTACGGTCATAATTTTTCGCCAGACATGAGGAAACCGGTAATGAGCAATTACGACGTGATCATTCTGGGCGGCGGCCCTGGCGGCTATAACGCAGCGATCCGGGCCGGACAGTTGGGGTTGAAGGCGGCCTGCGTGGAAGGCCGTGCCACCCTCGGCGGCACTTGCCTGAACGTCGGTTGCATGCCCTCCAAGGCGTTGCTGCATGCCTCCGAACTGTACGAAGCAGCCAAGGGCGCGGAATTCGCCCAGCTGGGCATCAACGTCAGCCCCACCCTCGACCTCGCACAAATGATGAAACAAAAGGATGAAAGCGTCGCGGGCCTGACCAAGGGCATCGAGTTTCTGTTTCGCAAAAACAAGGTTGACTGGATCAAGGGCTGGGGCCATATCGACGGCCCTGGCAAAGTGACCGTCACCGGTGAGGACGGGGGCAAGACCGAACTGAGTGCCAAGGACATCGTCATCGCCACCGGCTCCGAGCCGACGCCACTGGCGGGGGTCGACATCGATAACCGGCGCATTCTCGATTCCACCGGTGCGTTGTCCCTGAGCGAAGTGCCTCGGCACCTGGTGGTGATCGGCGCTGGCGTCATCGGCCTTGAACTCGGTTCAGTCTGGCGGCGCCTGGGTGCCGAGGTCACCGTCGTGGAATACCTCGACCGCATTTGTCCAGGCGTCGACGGCGAAGCCGGCAAGACCCTGCAGCGGGCGCTGGCCAAGCAGGGCATCCAGTTCAAGCTGAGCGCCAAGGTGACCCGCGCCGTTTCCTCGGCGAGCGGCGTGCAACTGCAAATTGAACCCGCGGCCGGAGGCGAGGCGCAAACCCTGGACGCCGACTACGTACTGGTTGCCATCGGCCGTCGGCCTTATACCCAAGGCCTGGGGCTGGAAAATTGCGGATTGGCGACCGACCAACGCGGCATGCTCGCCAACCAGCGCCACCGCACCGAAGCGCCCGGCTTCTGGGTGATCGGCGACGTGACGTCCGGACCGATGCTTGCGCACAAGGCCGAAGACGAGGCCATGGCCTGCATCGAACAGATTGTTGGCAAGGCCGGCGAGGTCAATTACGACTTGATCCCCAACGTCATCTATACCCGTCCTGAACTGGCCAGCGTCGGCAGGACCGAAGAGCAGCTCAAGGCCGAAGGCCGCGCCTACAAGGTCGGGAAATTTCCGTTCACCGCCAACAGCCGGGCGAAGATCAATCATGAAACCGAGGGGTTCGCCAAGGTATTGGCCGACGAGCGCACCGACGAAATTCTCGGCGTGCACCTGGTAGGCCCGAGCGTCAGCGAGATGATCGGAGAGTACTGCGTAGCGATGGAATTCGGTGCCTCGGCCGAGGACATCGCCCTGATCTGCCACCCTCACCCCACTCGCTCGGAGGCGTTGCGCCAAGCAGCGATGAACGTGGAGGGGATGGCGACGCAGATGTAGTCACCCGGCTGAATGGAACACCTGTGGCGAGGGAGCTTGCTCCCGCTCGGCGGCGAAGCCGTCGCAAGTTGATCGATGCGGCTCACCGCAAAACCGTGTCGATTGAGTTCAGGGCGGCTTCGCCCCCCAGCGGGAGCAAGCTCCCTCGCCACATCCAGACCCATTGTCAGCTCGCTGCCATGCGAGCCTTGCGCTTGCGCCGACTGATCAGCGCCAGCACCACGGCCACCACCAGCACCGCGCCGCCCACTTCCAACCCTGTCTTGAACGGCCGCAGCGCCGAGCGAATCGGCGTCAGGGCCTGAGTGACATAGCGCTTGTCCGCCTGATCGAATGCCGGTTCCTCGCACTGACGGCCGAAATCCCAGGCCCACTCCACGTAGGGGCCGTCCTTCACATAACGCTGATACAGCGCGCTTTGTTCTTCGAGGCTTGAGTTGTACCCCACCGCCCTGCACAGCACCGCCGCAAACGCCTGGCTGGTGTGCGGCAGATGATCGGCGGCCTGGCTGGCCAGCGCCGTGGCGACAAAACGGTAGTGGTAACGCATGTCCGGTTGGGCGGCACTGGCCTGCTGGCGCTGGACCTCGCCTTCGGCCACCAGCGGTCCGACCTTCAGCTCCACCGGCTCAAAACTGTAGTTGCCGTCCAGGCTGGCGTAATCCGGCGCCATTTCGTAGCCCAGCAATTGCATCCCTGATCTGCGCGCGATCACCGACGCCTTGAAATACGCCTCGGCCCGGCTGGTCGGCCACCATTTGGATTCCGCATCCTGGCGCAACTGCCCATAGGTGCGGGCCTTGTCCTGCAGCTCGGGATTGTCGAAATAAGCCGGCGCCTCGTCGTAGCGTCCTTCGCGAAGCAAACGACGCCCCAGCAGGTTGCGCAGGTTCGCCGCCACCGACAACTGTACGTAGTTGTCTCGATCTTCCTGGCTCAACGGCGGCGGTGCCGGGACCTGGGCGTCAACGTACTGCTTGAGCTCCTCGACGGTCAGTACACGCTCGGCGACCGTTGCGGCGTCGTACCAATAGTTGTTCTGGCCGCGATAAAGCTGGTCGAAAGCCTGCAGGTAGTCGCCTCTCTGCAAGGCCAGGATCGCGCTTTCGCCTTCGATTCGGCACTTGGGTTGTACCGTCTCGTAATCCCAATCCGGCGTACGGCGGTCGCCCCAGGATTCGTCCTTCGGAAAGGCCTGGGCGGCCTTGGCATAGGCGGCGGCCGCAGCGGATTTGTCGCCTTCGCGCAGCGCGAGCTTGGCCCTTACCCACCACGCCAGTCCGCTGTCGCCGGCCTTTTGTGCAAATGCTTTCGCGCTGTCGTAGTCAGCATGTTGATAACTCACTGCCGCCAAGCGGTCGGCATCATCGAGGTTGCCCTGGGCGCTGGCTTGCAACAGCTTGAGGAGGGTTTTCTCGCCGGAGGGCTCTTCGCCGTCCCACCAGCCGACGCGGCTGAGCAGATAAGCAGTCACCAGGCGCTGCACGGCCTTGGCCTTGAGCAATTCGCCCACGCGCTCCTCCGACTCGACGCTGAGGCCGCCCGCCAACTGCAGCAGCGAACTGTAGCCAACCGGGGAGCCTTGCAGATTCTGGGTCGCATACAGTCCGATGGCGCTGTCCCAGTCATCGGCGGTGTAGGCCACCCTGGCTTCTTCGCCCAGACTGGCGACGCCCAGCTCCAAGGGGTCGCTGAAGCCGGCGATAGTCAATTCGCGAGCCTGGCGGAACGCCTGCCGTGCCTGATCCCGCAAGGCAGTCGGTTCGCCACGGCCAGCCTCGGTGCTCATGGCAAACAGCGCCCGCCCCAGGGAGTACGCCGCCCAGGTACTGCGCAACCGACGCTCGTCAGCCGGCAGCGCCAGCAGTTGCTGGAATGATTCGGCTGCGCGCAGATGATCGCCAGCGTTGAACGCTGCCGCTCCGATTGCGTACAGCCGCAGCTCGGCGGGCAGGTTGGCCGCTTCGGCGACGACCTGCTCGATATCGCTGATTGCCCGCAAGCGCTCCACAACGGCTTGCTGCGGTGGGGTCAGGCCAAGCTGTTCGGCCTTGTTGCGTTGGTCCACGTAGGAAGACACATCGTCGTAGCTGTAGTCAGGGTTGCGTGTCGCCTCCGTAGCCGGCTTCAATCCGGCGATGGCCTGGCCGAGACGACTGACCTCGAAGCGAAAGCTGCCCTCGGGCAGCTCCGCCAGCGATTGGGCCCGGTTATCCAGCAGGCGCATCGGAAAATCCGGCCCGCAGGCCAATGCCTGGCACAGCGGTAAACCGAGGCTCAGGCACAGCAGGCGACGAGGCCACTTACGGGTAGACATTCATTCCTCCTTGGTCGATTTTTGTACAGCGCGCCCAGCCGATCGCCCGTTGGGCACCGGCAGCCAAGCGGCCTTCCTGGATGCGGGTGAAGGTAAGCAGTCCGGGGGTTTGTTGCAACGTATAACCGGCCAAGGCATCGACGCCATCACACCCGCCCACGGCGAGTGTCAGCCGCTGCGGCCAGGGGCTGTCGAGATTGCCCTGGTTCACCAGCCGGATGTCATAGAGTCCGCCCTGCTCTTGCAGGTGCAGGGCCAAATGGCTGTCCAGGCGATCACCACGCGCCACCGCGCCAAGAGTGGCCAGGCTCCAGGCGCGCCGGTCCCCCGCCAGCGGCAGGCGAAACCAGATCAATCCGGCCAGATGCTCTGGCGGCTCGGCGCGCAGTTGCGCGACAAGCCCGGCCACTTGTTTTGGATCGGCGAGCAACTCCCGGCGCTCGCCGCCGCGGTCGATGGGCACTTCGCTTTCCACCACCGGTGCGCCGTTTTCTTCGGTCAGCAGCGCCACGCCATAGGCCGGCAAGGCCAGGTAGAACGGTCGTGTGGTGAGGTCGCTCCAGCGTTCGGCCCAACGTTGAGCCTGGCTGGGATCGAAAAGCCCCTGACGCGGATCGCTGACCGCGTGTACCTGCAGGACGCTGCTGTCCACAACCTTTAACAGACCGGGCAACTCGGGACTGTCGAGCCAGGCCGGCAGCGCGGTGACGCTGAGCTGCAAGGCGGCCGGCAAGGCCTGCCGCAAGCGGACGAGGAAGTCCCGATAGGCTGGCAGCCGTGCGTTACCGGCGTCGTGGTCGATTTCAATGCCCATCGGCCCTAGGCCCAGGGTTTGCCAGTCGGCCAGCAACTGCCGGATCCGCGAGATTATTTCGTCCTGATCGAGGGATTTGAGCTGGCCATCCAGGCGAATCACCGCGATGAACGGCCAACCGTCAGCCTTGAGCAATGCCGGATCGATCCGCGCGTGGCTCCAGCCGGCGCCCGGGAAGGCTTGCAGCGCCAGCACCCGCAGGCTGGAAAAGTCCGCACGGCTCTGGCTCAGCGCCAGTTCATGGGCCGGCGTCCACTGGCGTTGCCAGATATAAAGTTGCTGATCGAGGGCAGGCAGAGGGGGCTGGTCGCAGCCGCTCAAAAACAACGCGGCGAAGGTCAGCGTCAGCCTGTGGATAAAAGTCATGAAGCGAAGCCACCCCGGGAAAAGGCTGGCAGATTAACCCTTGCGAGGCGTTACCGAAATACGTGGCGAGGGCAGTTGCACGCTCGCCACTTTGTGCCTGTTGCTCAGGCCTCTTTTTGCAAGCCGACAACGGTACGCGGCATCCCCACGAACCCAGGCAAGGCTTCGATCCGCGCCAGCCACGCGCGCACATGGGCATAGTCCTGCAGCGAAACGTTGCCTTCTGGCGCATGGGCGATATAGCTGTAGCCTGCGATGTCGGCGATGGTCGGAATGTCACCCACCAGATAGGCACTGTTGCTCAGTTCCTGGTCGATGACTTTGAGCAGGTTGTGGGAACGTGCGATCACATCCTCGGCGTTATGAGAAGCACCGAACACGGTGATCAGGCGCGCGGTGGCCGGTCCGGCATGCAATGGCCCGGCCGCTACCGACAACCAGCGCTGGACGCGAGCGGCGCCGACCGGGTCCGTTGGCAGCCAGCGGCCCTCGCCGTACTTGTTTGCCAGGTACACCAGAATGGCGTTGGAGTCGGCCAGTACCACACCGTTATCATCGATCACCGGTACTTGGCCGAACGGGTTGATTGCGAGGAAGTCCGCTTGTTTGTGCGCGCCCTTGGCCAGGTCGACAAAATTGACCTCGACCGGCAACTCAAGCAAGGAAAGCATCAGCTGGACACGGTGCGCATGGCCGGACAGTGGGAAGTGATAGAGCTTGATAGGGTTCATGGTCGACTCCGCCGAGAATGACGCCATCGGTTTGCGGCGTCGATGGAGTCATCTTCTGCTCAAGCACCGAGCTATGGAATCACCTGCAAACGCAATCCATTATTTCTGCAGGCGAAACAATGCGTCAGTTCTTCAAGGCTGGATGTTCTCGTATTGCACTCACAATGAAGTCGACAAAACTGCGAACCCGCGCCGGCGCATTGCGCCCGCCCTGATACACCACGTGGATTGGCAATGGCGGCAGCTCGAAATCGGCCAGGACGATTTCCAGCTCGCCGGCCGCGATATTGTTCGCAACCTGATAGGACAGGACCCGGGTCATCCCCAAACCCTGGCACGCCGCACCGATGGCAGCCTGGTTGGCCGTGACCACGAGCCGGGGCGTGGGCCGGACCGACAACGGCTGACCGGCCTCGATGAACGTCCAGTTCCTGACCTGGCCGATGGCTGATGACGACACCACGGGCATCCGCTCCAGATCCTGCGGATGCTCGGGTCGGCCATGCTGGTCGAAGAATTCCGGAGAACCGCACACCACCCGCCGCACCTCGCCGACACGCACGGCATGCAGGCTGCTGTCGGGCAACTCACCGATGCGCACCGCGACATCAATGCCCTCCTCGACCATGCTGACGGTGCGATCCAGCAGCAAGGCGTTGACGCAGACTTCGTAAAATCGCCCCAGGTAATCCACCAGCACCGGCATGACGAACAACTGGCCGAACAGCACGGGCGCGGTAATCGTCAGTTGTCCGCGGGGCTGGGCGTGGCTGCCGGCCGCCGAATCCTCGGCCTCCTGCAAATCGCCGAGGATCCGCCGACAGTCCTCAAGAAAGCGCTGGCCCGCTTCGCTCAGGTAAACGTTGCGGGTGGTACGAACCAGCAGCGGCGTACCGATACGCTGTTCCAGCGCCGCCACGGCGCGTGTCACGCTCGCCGCCGACAAGCCCAGGCGCCGGGCAGCCGCTGAAAATCCGCAGTCCTGGGCGACGGCGACAAACACCTGCATTTCCTGAAACCTGTCCATCCGTCCCCCGATGAGAAATCCTGATACAAGTTATGCCTACGCCTCAAAGCCGCGCCGTACCGCCATTGTAGAGGGTCAGGCGGGCGAACCGCAGCCCGGCGCAGGACATCGAGCCGCCGAGGACCGCTACGCTTGGTACCATCGGGCACATTGTCATGACAGATTCATGACCAAAAAGAAAACCCTGTGGGAGCGAGCCTGCTCGCGAAAGCTATCTGTCAGCCACCATTTGCGTCGCTGAGAGCTGATTTTCGCGAGCAGGCTCACTCCCACCAAGGTTGCGCGATGTTTGATGGATTGGTTAACCGAAAGGCCCGTTTCCGTGAATTTTCTTTACCGAGCTCTCACCCACCCCCACGCTGCCATCTGCGCCCTGGCCGGATACGTGCTCCTGGTCCCCATGGGCCTGCGCCTCCTGCTCGGCTGGTCCGACCCGCTGGGCTATCTGTCGGACATGGCCATCGGCAGCTTGTTGATCGTGCTCTTGCATCGACGCCCCTGGTGGCTGGCATTGCCGGTTTTGCTGGCCTGGTGTGCGCTGACCCTGGCCAGCATCGAATTGGTCAATGCCGTCGGAAGGATGCCCACCCCGGCGGACATCCAATACCTGGTCGATCCGCAATTCGTCGAGAACTCCACCAGCGGAAGCTTTGCGCATCCCTGGCTCGCCGCGATCATGCTGGCGGCCCTGCCACTCTGGCTGGCCAGCCGATGGGCCAATCGGAGCCGCCAGGCACCTCCCTTGCCCCGCCACGCCTGGGCGATCCCCATGGTGTTTTTCCTGGCCCACGGCACGGCGCAAACCTGGCGGCCCAGCGAGGCAGACCAGTGGAATCTGTTCAACCTGCCTCATCAACTGATGACGGCTGGCGTCGCCGCCGGCCAGGAGCACATCGAACAATGGCTCGCAGGTGATACGCCGGACCAGGCGCCACCGATGCACGGGCTTACCCGGCTCGATCTGGATGGGCAGAAACTGCTCACCGAGCCGGGTAGCGCGCGCAATGTGCTGATCATCGCCCTGGAGGGCATTCCCGGTGCCTATCTGGAAACCAACCGCCAAGCGCTGAAAAGCAGTTATCAGGAAAACCTGAT
The DNA here is from genome assembly GCF_054161305.1 of Pseudomonas sp. Z2-11. Classification (NCBI taxonomy): domain Bacteria; kingdom Pseudomonadati; phylum Pseudomonadota; class Gammaproteobacteria; order Pseudomonadales; family Pseudomonadaceae; genus Pseudomonas; species Pseudomonas sp. Z2-11. Next base: position 10,433 of record NZ_CP096395.1, on the reverse strand, counting down.
GCCGCGCCTCAGCACCTGGGCCGAGCGCGGCATGAACACGCCCGACTACGTGTTGCACAGCCACCAGACCATTCGTGGCCTGTACGCAATGCTCTGCGGTGACTACGACAAGCTCGACGATGGCACGCCCAAGGGCGTCGAAATGCTCAACCAGCGCCAACGCAACCAGGCCTGCCTGCCGGCCCAGTTGCGCAGGCACGGCTTCTCGACTCATTTCCTGCAGGGTGCCGGCCTGCGGTTCATGGCCAAGGACCGGATCATGCCGCATATCGGCTTCGACACGACCCTGGGCATGGAGTGGTTCACCCGACCGGCCTACCTCGAGTTTCCCTGGGGCAAGGACGACAAGACCTTTTTCGAAGGCGCGCTGGACTACGTCGGACAACTGCAACAGGCAGACAAACCCTGGATGCTCACCCTGCTGACCGTGGGCACGCATCAGCCGTACTCGGCGCCAGATGACTACCTGGAGCGCTACGACACCGCCAAACAGGCTGCCGTCGGTTATCTGGACGACGCGCTGGACAGCTTCCTGACAAACCTCGAACGCCAAGGCATCCTGGAAAATACCCTGGTGGTCATCACCTCGGACGAATCCCATGGCATCGACGATGTGCGCCTGGCATCGTCCTGGGGCTTCAACCTGACGCTGGCGCCGGAGCCATTGCCGCGAATCAAGCAAGGCGTCCATGGCCACGTCGACCTGAGCGCGTCGATCCTCGATTACTTCGGATACGCGGTGCCCACCTCGTTATCCGGCCGCTCTCTGTTCCGGGACTACGCGGCGGGCCGGGAAATCATGTCGTTCACCAACGGCAAGCTGCGCTACCACGATGGCAAAGGCACCTTTACCGAATGCGATTTCCAGCAGCGCTGCCGGTATTACGCCAGCGAAGGCTTCATCGCCGACCGCGCCACGTACCTGGGTCAATACAGCGGCCAGCGCGCGAGGCTGATCAGCGCCCGGGCTACCGCCCTGGACCAGACGCTGCTGGGTTCATCGGTGAACCAGCATTATCAGTTCGGCAGCGCGGAGAAAATCACCCTTCCTGCCCAGGTTTCCAACGACTGGACCGACAACCTGATCGGCGCCCAATACCTGGAAATGCCCAAGGGCACCCGCACCCGCGTCAGCCTGACCATTCGCGCAGTGGAAAACGATCACGCCGCCTACATTTCCCTCAAGGCCAAGGAGTTCGAGCAGGACGTGACGATGGACTTGCCCACCGACGTGACGGTAACCGCCGATCAACCGCTGGTGATGGACATCCATTTCGACAACCCGCAACCGCGCAAGGCGTTTTCCTTCCACTTGCTCGGCCATGGCACAGGCGCCATCGAAATCAGCGACTTCAGCGTCGTCACCGAACTGCTGGAGCAGACGGACCAGCCGGAGTACCTGGACGATATGCAGGACGACAGCGAGGCACAGTCCAGCTGAACAGCGACGGGCAACCGTCAGGACTGCTGCGCGTTTGGATCAATCGCTGATCAACTGCATGATTTCGAAAGCGTTCAGCGCCGCACCACGGAGCAACTGATCGCCGCTGATGAACAGGTCCAACCCATGCTCGCCATAGATCAGGCTGTAGCGAATCCGCCCTACCTCCACCGCATGTTTGTAGGTTGAGGTCATGGGCATCGGATAAGCGCCGAACTCAGGCTCATCCACCACTTCGACCCCTGACGCGTTATGTAACAACGTGCGCACGCGATCCAGCGACTGGATGGGTTTTTTGAAGCGCAGGCTCAGACTCTCGGCGTGGGACCGCAACGTCGGCACCCTGACCGCAGTGGTGCTGACAGCTAACGCCGGTTCGTCGAGAACCTTGCGCAACTCCCAGACCACTTTCATCTCTTCACGGGTGTAACCATTGGCTTCGAATGAGTCGACTTGGGGAATCACGTTGAACGCCAGGTTATGGGCGAAGTACTCGCTGTCATCGCGATCACCGTAGTCGCTGAAGGACCTGGCTTTCTCCCGCAGCTCGAGCATCGCCGGCTGCCCCGCCCCACTGGCCGCCTGATACGTGGAGATGATCGCGCTCTCCAACCCGAACGCGTCGTGCAGCGGACCCAGCACCATCAACGCGATGGCCGACGAGCAGTTGGGGTTGGCAATCAGTTTTTCGCCCCGGTAACGCCGGCCGTTGATAGGCGGCACCAGCAATGGAATGGCTTCGTGGTAACGAAACGCCGAGGAGTTATCGATTACATACGAGCTTTCAGCCAGGCGCTCACCGTATTCCAGGGCAAAGGCACCGGAAACACACAGGAAAACGATATCGCACGAGGCGCAACCTTCCACCGAGAAAGGCTCGATCAGATGGCGGCTCCCGCCCACCGCCAAGCGCTTGCCAGCGGAACGTTCCGAGGCCATGCAGACCACTTCATGGTCGGTATCTTCGAGCAATTGCAGCATGGTCATGCCTACTGCGCCGGTACATCCCACCACGGCGATCTTCTTCATTTTTGATTTTCCTTGCCCGCTTCGCGAGGCCCTACCGTCGAGGTTTCGCCGATTTCCTGACGACGATTGTAGGAAAGCAAGGCTGTCCGCTACAGTGCAGCGCATGACAATAAACGGTGGAATCACGCCAAATGCACGCTCACCCCGGAACAGTGGCGATCCTCGTTTATGAAGGTCTTTGCGTATTCGAATTCGGCATCGCTCTGGAGATCTTCGGCCTGCCGCGTCCGGAACTGGATGTCCCGTGGTACGGCCATCAGATCGTTGCCGTCGATCCTGGGCCGATGCATGCGCTGGGAGGCCTGCGAATAGCTGTCGACGCGGGACTCGAAGCGCTGGATAGCGCGCGAACCATCATCATTCCCGGCTGGCGCAGCCACCATGAACCGCCACCTGAAGCGTTGCTGCAAGCATTGCGCCGCGCTCATGCCCGCGGTGCCCGCTTACTGTCCATCTGCTCTGGCGTGTTCGCACTGGCCGCCACCGGATTGCTGGATGGCAAGACCGCAACCACCCATTGGCAATTCTCATCCTTGCTCGCCGAGCGATTCCCCAGAATCACCGTTGACCCGAACGTGCTGTATGTCGATGCGGGCCAGTTGATCACCTCGGCCGGCAGCGCCGCCGGTATCGACGCCTGCCTGCATTTGATCGCCCGGGATTTCGGTACCCACATCGCCAATTCGGTAGCCCGCCGTCTGGTGATGGCACCACAGCGAACCGGCGGCCAGTCGCAATTCATCGCGGCGCCTGTGGATAAGTCGCCGCGCAATGAACTGACACGGATCCTGCACTGGGTTCGAGAACATCTGGATCAGCCGCTCAACGTCGCCGACCTGGCTGCCCGCGTCGCCATGAGCGAACGGACTTTCCTGCGGCGCTTCGTTGAAACCACCGGCCTGCCGCCCAAGGCCTGGCTACAGCAGGAACGCCTGAACCGGGCACGGGAGCTGCTGGAAAGTACCGACCAGCGCACAGCCTGCATTGCCCAGGCCTGCGGGTACCGGTCGGTGGAGAGTTTTCGGGCGGCGTTCCGCAACGCCGTTGGCCTGCCGCCCTCAACCTATCGCGAACGATTCGGCGCCGCGCGGGCCAACCGGGTCAATCCAGCAACCGATGCAACTTGGCGTACTGCAGCAACATGATGGTCTTGCCGTCGCAGATCTCGCCGGTTTCGATCATGCCCAAGGCTTGATCGAGAGGCATCTCCAGCACCTCGATTTCCTCGCCCTCCGCCTCAAGCCCACCACCTTCGTGCTGTTTGTCCTCGTCGGAATACTCACCGACGAAAAAATGCACACGCTCGGTCACCGACCCTGGGCTCATGAACGCCTCGAACACCTTGCGCACGTCCCGCACGATATAGCCGGTTTCCTCCTGGGTTTCCTTGCGGATACAGGTGTGCGGGTCGTCGTTGTCCAACAGGCCGGCGCAGGTTTCGATCAACAGGCCGTCGTGCCCGTTGACGAACGCCGGGAAGCGGAATTGCCGGGTCAGCACTACGGTTTGCTTGGCCTTGCTGTAGAGCAGGATGGTCGCACCGTTGCCACGGTCATAGGTTTCGCGCGTCAGCTCGCGCCATTGGCCGTTGCGACCGAGGTAATCGTAGGTAGTCTTGCGCAGGATGTACCAGTTGTCCGAGAGGACTTCGACATTCTTGATGCGTACACGGTCTTGCGTGCTGATTGGCTGTGTCATTGACCCACTCCGTTCGGGACCAGAAAACTCACTTCAATACCCGGCTCATTCAACGTGATGCCGGGACGCGTGGCAATGCGCGTTTATGAGCCGTTTTCTGGTAAGCGCGTTCAATAATTTCTCGGGTCTTGGGAGACACCGCTTCACCCATCAGGTACGCATCGATTTCCTCGTAGCTGCATCCATATGCCACTTCATCCAACTTGCCGGGTGCCAGGTCTTCCAGATCGGCGGTCGGTGCCTTGCGCACCAGGTAAGCGGGGGCACCCATCGCGTCGGCCAACAATCGCACCTGGGTTTTGGTCAACCCGGACAGCGGTGCCAAATCGCAGGCACCGTCGCCGAACTTGGTAAAAAATCCCATCACCGCCTCCGCCCCATGATCGGTGCCAACCACCAGCCCGTTGCTGAGATTGGCAATGGCGTATTGCGCCAGCATCCGTGCCCGGGCTTTGGCATTGCCTTTGGCGAAGTCGATGAGTTCGGCCGAAGGCTGCAAGCCGTCGACAGCGAGATGACCCATCAGCCCGTCAACACAAGCACCGATGTTACTGGTGGTGATCGAGTCCGGCCGGATGAAGTCCAAGGACGCTTGGGCGTCTCGCTCGTCCGCCTGGGCCTTGTACGGCAACCGGACCGCAATAAACCGCGCCTTGTAGTCTTCATTGCGCAGTTGCTCCACTGCCAACTGGCAAAGACGGCCGGCAGTAAGGGAGTCGACGCCGCCACTGATCCCCAGCACCAGGGACTTGCAACCCGACTCACGCAGCACCTGCTTTATAAACTCGACGCGGCGAGCAATCTCGGCGGCTTCGCCGCCCTGTTGCAGTTGACAGTCGATGCCCAGCTCCCGGGCAATGCTTTCTTGCTGAAGCGAAGTCATATCAGGCTCCCATCTGTGGATTGACCAGGGCGACATTGAACACCTGAGCGGCGTAGCGCAAAAATGAGGCGTCTTCACACACGTTCTTGATCGGATCGTCGGAAAACTTGACGACCGGCTCGCCATGCACCCGCACCAGTTTCATGACGATGCTCAGCGGTTCGACGCCGTCGACGTCGCAGGCCAGGCTGGTGCCCATGCCGAAGCCGAATTTCGCCTTGCCACGAACGTGGCGCAGGATCGGCAGGCATTTTTCGAAATTGAGGCCATCGGAGAACATCAGGTCCTTGGTGCGCGCATCGACGCCCAGCTCCTGGTAACGCCCCAGCACCTTGTCAGCCCAGATGATCGGGTCACCGGAATCCTGACGCAGACCGTCATAGAGCTTGGCAAAGTACAGGTCGAAATCCTTGAGGAAGAAATCCGTACTGATGCAGTCCGTCAGCGCGATACCGAGCCGGCCGCGATACTCGTGCACCCAGTTCTCCAATGCCGCGTTCTGGCTTTCACGCAACCGGCCAAGTTGCTGGTGCACCATCAGCCATTGGTGCGCCATTGTGCCGATCAAGGGGAGATCGAATTCGTACGCCAGGTGAGCGTTACTGGTACCGACAAAGACCCCGGGGAAATCGCTGCGCATGACATTTACTACTTCACGCTGGGCCCTGAATGACAGCCGCCGGCGGGTGGAGAAATCCGAGACACGAAACTCGGCAAGTTCTTCACGACTGGCATTTTTCTCCAGCCATTCAAACTTCTGGTACAGCTTGCGGGTAACGTCGGCCAACTCGACTTCCGGGTACTTCTCACGATTGCGCAGTTCGCTGACCATCGCCAATACCGGTTGTTCGAACATGATGCAGTGCAGCATCGGCCCACGGACACGAATGTGCAGTTGGCCGTCGACTTCCGAAACGTGGATGTAGCGCAGGTTGAAGCGAAACAGGCCGAGAAACTGTTCGAAATCCGGTGTCAGGTATTCACGGAAACGCTTGTTGAACAGAAACCGCTGCTCGCCTTCGCGTAGTTGCAACCCGGCGAGCTTCTCCAGTTCGACACGAATGTCTGGAATCAAGTGAGCGAGCCGCTCCTTGGAACGCACGATGAACTGGTATTCCACCTCGACATTCGGGTGCTGGTGCAAGACCGCCTGCATCATGGTGAAGGTGTAGTAGTCGGTGTCCAGAAGACTCTGGATAGTGCCGCTGCTTGAGTCGAATGCGCTGTCCATGGCTCTTCCTTATGCGTTTGCCAAGCGGATGGTTTCTTCGCGAGTGGCGGTAACCGCGACGCCCGCTTGCTCGAGGTCTTGAATGGCTTGGTTGGCCCCCGTTTCACTGATGGCCCGGCAGGCCGGGAGGTGAACGATGACCTTGAAGCCAGCGGCGGCCAGTTGCAGAGCGGTGGTCTTGACGCAGAAATCCAGCGCCAGCCCGCCGACAATTACCTGCTCCACTTTCAACCCTTTCAGGTACTCGATCACGCCAGTGGAGAGCTTGCCGTGCAAGTCGTGGTAGCAGGCGCCATAGGGGTGCAGATCCGGCTCGACGCCCTTCCAGACGAAATAGTCGTAATCGTATGGGGCCGGCAGTTGATCCAGCAGGGTGAAACCTTCGGTGCCGGGAACGCAGTGGCTGACCCAGGTGATGTCGGCGTGCTCGAGCCCGGTCGGCACGAACATTTTCGAATGATCGGAGACCACCCACGGGGCCAGGGGCGAATGGGCATCCTTGCTGCCGATGCGAAGGCTGGCCAGGGACGCGATGAAATTCAGCTCACCGGCAATCTCATCACCGCCCGGCACCGGAAGCTCATCAGGGCACAGCGGCGTAAAGCTCTTTTGCGCATCAACATCGAAGGAAGCTGTTTTCCGGGTCAGGCTGTTCATGCTGGTTTTCTCCTCTTCAATGGCCACGAGAGTACATATGATGTACTTTCATGGCAAGCCTTTCTCGAAAGATAATTTCGACAGGTTTGTTTCATCGGCCGAGTATTTATTGGAAGCCAATCAGGTTTACATGAAAGATTTTTACTATAAAGTACATGTCGTGTACCAAAAGAGAATGAGCCATGTTCGAAATAGCCGTCTATGGTGGTGCTTTTAATCCCCCTCATGCCGGTCACGCCCAGGTGATGATCGAGGCCTCGAACCAGGCCAGGCGCGTGTTGGTCGCCCCTAGCTTCCGGCATCCCTACGGCAAACAAATGGTCGACTATGACGTTCGCCTGAAATGGCTGGAATCGATCGTCGAACACGTCCAGCCCCTGTGCTACGCCGAAGTGCGCGCAAGCCGGGTTGAGCAGGTCGTGGCCCGAGGCGTTGAAGGCGCCATCTACAGCTATACCCTGCTCGCCCATCTCGCCGACAGCCTGGCCCTGGACGGCAAGCGGATCGCGTTGGTGGTGGGCGAGGATGTCGCGGATTTGCTGCCGACTTTCTATCGCGGCCAGGAACTGCTTGAGCGTTTTTCCATCCTTCGCGTGAGCGAAAAGATCCACGTGCGCAGCACATCGGTTCGCGAACGACTGGCCTTGGGCAAGCCGCTGCCCAGCCACTGGATAGCTCCCGGCATGAACCCGTTAAACTATGACCTTTACGCTAACCACGGAAATCGACATGCCCACTAGCACAGCCACCGCGCGCGGTTATCTGCATACCATCGACCTCTGCGTGCTGCGCTTTTGCCGGGAGACCCAGGCGCTGGAAATCCTCCTGAACCGACGGGAAGCCGAGCCGTTCGCCGGCCATTGGGCGTTGCCCGGGATCGTGGTCAATGGGGATGTCGAAGATCTCACGCTGAACGACGCGGTGGAGCGCCTGCGCAATTCAAACAAGGTAGGCATGCCGCTGGCCTGGATCGAACAGGTCGGCACCGTCGGCGACGCGTTCCGCGACCCACGCTGCTGGTCATCCTCGACGTTCTACCTGGCGGTTGCCAACGAGGCGGTCCTGCTCGCCGAGCATCAGGGATTTTTCCCCCTCAAGGATGTCGCTGATGCCTCGATCAAACTTCCTTTCGATCACAACAGCCTGGTCGCGGCGGTCCAGGAACGATTGTTGTCCAAAGCCCTCTACAGCAGCCTGCCGCTGATGTTCCTGGGCCCGGAATTCAGCGCGCCGGAAGCGGTAGATATTTTCTCCGTGGTGCTCGGTCGTCCGGTGCTCAAGACCAGCATGCGCCAGCGTCTGCTGAAAATGACCGAGGCCGGTTATTTGCAGGAAACCGGTCGTAAAAAAGCCGGCGACGGCGGCCGACCGCAACGCACGGTGGAAAATCTCAAACCGGCCAGCGTTTATCTTTTTGATCGGTGTTTTCTGGAGTGACTTGTGCGTACGCCCAGCACACCTTCCTGATCCAGGTATCAAGGGCCATGGGAAGTGAAGACCTTGCCGGGGTTCATTAGCCCGGCAGGGTCGAGCGTGAGTTTGATGGCGCGCATCAGCTCCATCTCCAGAGGGTCCTTGAAGCGGACCGCCGCGTCGGGTTTGGCTTGCCCCAGCCCATGTTCAGCACTGATGCTGCCATTGAAGGTGCTCGTCATCCGGTAGATGACTTGCATGATCGCGTTTTCGCGGGCCTTGAACGAAGCGTCCGCATCGCTAATCGGCTTGCTGATGTTGTAGTGCAGATTGCCGTCGCCCATGTGCCCATAGGAAACGATGCGCACGCCTGGAAAGTCGTGTTGCAGGGCTTTGTCAGTGCGCTCGATGAACTCCGGAATCCGACTGACAGGCACGCTGATGTCATGCTTGAGGCTGGGGCCTTCGTGATTCTGTGCCTCGGAAATCCCTTCGCGCAGCGCCCACAGCGCGGCGGCCTGCGCCTGGCTGCTGGCCAACACCGCATCAATGACCCAACCTTGCTCGAAGGCATGGGCCAAGCCGTTTTCGAGCAGCAGCGCCAAAGGCGCATCGGGCACCGTGTCGCGCAATTCAATCAACGCGTACCAGGGATGTTTCGTCTCCAGCGGATCGCTGCAACCCGCCACATGATCCAGGACGAAATCCAGGCTCTGGCGCGACATCATCTCGAAGCCCGTCAGGCGGTCGGCGCACAGGCTGCGGACATGGCCGATCAAATCCACCGCCGCTTGCGGCGAAGGCAGCGCAACCCAGGCTGTCGCCGTGCTGCAGGTTGCCGGAAACAGCTTCAGCACCGCCGCAGTGATGATGCCCAGCGTGCCTTCCGAGCCGATGAACAAATGCTTGAGATCGTAACCGGTATTGTCCTTGCGCAACCCCCGCAGACCGTTCCAGATTCGTCCGTCCGGCAATACCACCTCAAGCCCGAGCGTCAGCTCACGCATGTTGCCGTAGCGCAGCACCGCCGTGCCGCCAGCGTTCGTCGCCAGATTGCCACCCACCGTGCAACTGCCCTCCGCCCCCAGCGATAGCGGGAACAGGCGCCCCGCCTGGCTGGCGGCCTCCTGGAGGTGCTGCAGGATCACCCCGGCCTCGACCGTGATGGTTTCATTGGCGAGGTCTATTTCACGGATGCGCTTCATCCGGGTCAAAGACAACACCACCTGGCTGCCGGATGTATCCGGAATCGAGCCACCGCACAAACCGGTATTGCCGCCCTGGGGTACCAGCGCCACCCTGGCGTCGTGGCAAAGCCGCACCACTGCCGCGACCTCCTCGGTGGTCGCGGGCCTGACCACGAACGCCGCCTGGCCTTGATAGGCGCTACGCCAGTCTGTCAGATAGCTGGCCATGAGCGCCGGATCCAGTACCACGCCCGCAGCGCCCACGACGTGCTCGATGCTCTGGATAAACTCAGGGCTCAACGCCATGACGTGCTCCTCATTGACCTGATCACGGGCGCCGCCCGATCTCGACCTGGTCGGCTGTCCATCCCGCCACGCGTTCGCTCAAGGACAACCCAAGGCCAGGCCGGGTGGGCACCAGCATTCTTCCGTCACGGGTTTCCATGCGTTCATTGAACAATGGCTCCAGCCATTCGAAATGTTCCACCCAAGGCTCGCGGCTGTAAGTGGCGGCCAGATGGATGTGCAGTTCCATGGCAAAGTGCGGCGCGATCATCAGCCCTGCTTGTTCGGCTGCTGCCTGGACTTTCAGGTAAGGCGTGATGCCGCCGACACGTGGCGCATCAGGCATCAGGTAATCGGCAGCGCGCAACTTGATGAATTCCCAGTGCTCGGCAACGCTGGTGAGCATTTCACCGGTGGCGATCGGCGTGTCGAATTGCTGCGCCAGCGCAGCGTGGCCTTCGGCGTCATAGCAATCCAGCGGCTCCTCGATCCAGACCAGGTTGTATTGTTCCAACTGGCGGCACATGCGCTGGGCGGTGGGTCGGTCCCATTGCTGATTGGCATCGACCATCAAGGGGAAGCTATCCCCCAGGTGTTTGCGGATGGTGC